>CAYOEH010000001.1:0-1674604 GCA_964403025.1 uncultured Acidobacteriaceae bacterium
ACCTGGTTCGGGACCAGGGGGTCGGAGGTTCAAATCCTCTCTCCCCGACCAATTTTTTCCTTGGTTTAGGCGATCGCCTTCGTTGTCGCTACCCTGACAGATATTCCGCTGCTTCGGCAATATTACGACATTGCGACGGTCATGGAAGGCCTAGGCCGTAGATTGCTTAGCGGAGGTTCAGGTCGACGTAGTGGGCGAAGCTGGAGATCGCTACTTGGTCGTTGCCGGGTATGTAGAAGCCGAACTTGCCCAGGCTGAGATTAGCGCCGGGCTGCGTCCAGCGATCCAGGACGGTCCAACTTTCACCGTGCTTGATCTGGTGGACGAGCTCCGTGGGGCTAACGCGGATTTGGAACGTGCGGAAGCTTTTCCTGTCGCCTTTATCGGGAACTTTGATCTCGTTCGTTTTCTCGCCGTTGCGAATGACAGTACGGTAGAAGTTGTTGTCGTCCATCTGGAAGAGGACGTAGTTTTTGGGATCACTGTAGTTGAGCACCCATTGCAAGACTTGGCCCTTGATAGGCATCGCGGAAAAAACAAATGTGCCCGAGGCGGGAACGACTCCGTAAAGGACGAAGTCACCCCCTTTGCGAGTGAAAGAATCTCTCTCATGCTTCCAGGCGTCTGGGTCATCCCACTTCGACATACCGCTCGGGGCAAGAGACAAATCCAAAGTCTTCGATTGACCGGCTATGACTTCGAGCGTGGACGAGCGCGTAAATCTTTCGGCGGTTCGCGCAGTAAGAGTGTAGGTGCCGGGGTCAAGATTGAGCGGGACACCACTGCTTACCATTTTCAAAAGCTGACCTTTCACGATTGCAACTTTGGCGTCTGCGGGCGCGAAGGTAATTTTCAATTCTCCGGAAGCGGCTTCCAACGCAGCATCCGCAGCAGCGAGAGATATAGTTCCGCCCACAGCGAAGTGTCGCTTGAACTGCCGGGGTTTGAATCCCTCATTGCGCAGTTCGACGGTATGGTCTCCGGGATCGACGGCGGAGACGGAGAGCGTGCCATCGTGCTGAATGGTGCCGACGAGAGTTTGATCGACGAGAACCGTGGTTCCGGAAGCGCCGCCCTGGATGGTCAGCGAGGCCAGGCGAGGTAGCGGTTGGAGGTTGAAGATAAGCCTGGCCTGCTCGCCCTTGCGCATGCGAATCTTCTGTTGGGGAGCATCCTGAAAGCCGCTCTTAGAGACTTGTACAACGTAGTCCTTGAGCTCGAGATTCGGTAGGAGCAACTGGCCGGCCTGAGTGAGTTGCCGTTGAAGTTCTCCGTTGAGAAAAACTCTTGCGTCGTCTTGACCGGCAACGACAAGGAGCGTGCCCAGGTTGTGACCGGACTCGGCGGGCGGCCGATCATGGAGCGCGACTTTTCTGGCGGCGTCGTCGGAAGAAGCACCCAAAGCATGCAAAGACCGTTCGGGAGTCGTTTGTGCGGGCGCGGAGACGGCCGGAGCCGAGGCGCTGGGAACTGAGACCGGGGCAGAGGCCGCGGGGGCAGAGACGATCGGGGCAGAGACGGCTGGACCAGCGGAGGGAATCTCCGCTACCGGCGGAGCCTGATGTTTTCGCGTGAAGAAGAAGGTCGCTGCGACCAGGATCATCGCAGCGGCGGCGACGAGGATCAGCGTTGTTGAGTTCGACCTCATGGGCCGTTTTGGTTGGGAGGATTGGGATGTGACCTTCGCCGCCGGTGCGGAAGGCTCGGCGGCGGGAACGGTGGCTATTTGTGGCGGGGGGAGTTGCGGTTCTGGCGCAGTGGCAGGGACTTCGCCCGGCGGCACAATGCTGGGCGAAACTTTGCTAGGCGGGGAAATGCCGGTGGGAGCGTTTCCGGGCAGGATCGGGTTGGGCGGAGCCTGGCTCGGCAAAACCGGGCTTGGCACAATCGGGCTCGCCGGAGCCTGGCTGGTATCGGCGCGGGACGGCTTCGGAGGACTGGGGCGCGGGACGTGAAAAATGACGGTCGCGCCTTTGCTGTGCGGCGACGCGGTTGAACCATCCTGTGGGACTAATCCCAGCCGGTGCAGGAGACCATTGGCGACGGATAAGATTTCTCCATCCGTCCAATACTTGGCGGCCACCCCTTGTATGCGCTCGGCTAATGCTTGTTTTGCGGCGACGTCCGCCGCCCCTTCGATTTCGCTGTCCATGCGTCGCAGGTCTTCTAAGTCGCGGCGGCGGGACTGGCGCCGCTGAGCGCCCTGGTCGCGCTGGATCGCATCCTGGATCTGAAGCAACTTGGGATCGTTTGGATGAACGTCCAATCCCTCCGCAACCCAAGCCAAGGCTGCGAATAGATCGCCGGAGGACTGCAGCTTGCGCGCTTGCGAAACCCAATCCTCGACGGAGCTTGTTTTTTTTCGCTCGAGGACAAGGCCGCGGATAGTCTTGGCCGTGGGATGTGCAGGGTTCAGGTCGAGCGCCTGCTTGGCCAGCTTCTCGGCCTCCGACCAATCGGTTTCCACCATGGAATTCGCGTGCTCAACCAAGGCATTGGAAAGAATGGCGCGGGCGAGAGAATTGTTTTTATCCAGGTCGTAGGCTTTGCGCAACAACTGAATCGCTTCGGCAGACTTCTGCTGCGCGAAAAATTCCTGGCTTTCGGTGATAAGACGGTTGGCTTCGGCATTGCACTTGACGCCATCCTGGGCGAGCTTTTCCAATTCCGCCAGCTCCGCATCGTTGGGGAATTCGGCGACTGCGCCCCGCAATAAATCGAGGGCGCGAGCGTAGTCGCCCGAATGCAGAGAGATGTTGATCTGCTCAACAAGCTGCGTTTTGGATTCGGTGCGGGTTTGCTGGTCGCGTCTTTTCTCCAAGCGCTCTAACCTCGAAGGTCGACCTGGACATCGATTGTAGATGATGCGCAGGATTTCCAGTCATTCAGCGCATCGTTATCCGATCCTTAGCTCCCCGCGCAGGTGGGCCTAGCTGACAAGTTGAGCGAACTTGTCCAGGTCGATGTTGCCACCGGACACGATGGCTACGATCTTGCCTGGGCCCGCACGGCCCGAAAGACCAGCGGCGACTGCGCAAGCCGCGGCACCTTCGATAATAATTCGGTTCCGCTCCGCCACCATCCTCACGGCGTCCGCCGCTTCCGTCAGAGTGACCACCAATGATCCATCCAGCAGCTTGCGGGCGGCGTCGAACATGCCCGGGAATACCATCTTGCTCCCTATACCGTCGACGAACGAAGGCCGATATTCCACCTGTCGCGGCTCGCCGGCAGCCAGCGATGCAGCCAGCGGAGCTGCCGTTTCAATCTCGGCGGCGTAGATGCGTACGCGAGCAAGCTCTCGCAATACTGCGGCGATGCCGCATGACAATCCTCCACCGCCCCAGGGAATCACGACAGCATCTAAATCGGGAAGATCCTCCAACAGTTCCAGCGCGATTGTGCCATTCCCCGCCATGACGTCCGGATCATCGAAGGCATGAATGAACGTGGCGTCGATACCCGGGTAGGAACGAGTTTCGAAAGTTCGCCACCACTCGGCGAAAGGAACTTGGATTACGCGCCCGCCCATGCGTTCGACAGCGCGAATCTTGGTGGCCGGAGCGGTGTCCGGAGCGATAATCGTGGCGCTAACCCCGATCCGCCGGGCGCAGAATGCCACGCCTTGTGCCATGTTGCCGGCGGACGCGGTTAGAACTCCGCGAGCCAAGCGCTCGCGCGGGGTCCGTGCCATGACGTTAGCTGCTCCGCGAATTTTGAATGAGCCGATAGGCTGCAGATTTTCCAATTTCAGATACAAGTTCGCAGGCGTGTCCGCGTTGCACCGGATTAGCGGCGTACGCACGGCAGCCGATACAATGTTTTGCCGCGCTTCCTGCGCCTGAGCGGCGGTGATGGACATTTCAATATCTTAACCGCTTGCAGGCGATGATGCTCCCCACGTTTGCGGCAGTCATAGCAACGTAATTCAGGAAAATGCATCCATTAGAAATGCCGAAAGATCGCCAGCTTTCAGGACTCCTTCCGAACCAGGATCCGCAAAACGCGACTGAGAGCGTCTGCGTACCTTGGCCTCAAATAGAGGATTACGGCATCATCGGCAACTGCCGCTCCGCGGCCTTGGTTTCGCGACAGGGTTCGATCGACTGGCTCTGTTGGCCAAGATTCGATAAACCTGCCATCTTCGCTGCTCTTCTGGATCGCGATCGCGGCGGGCATTGGCGCATTTCTCCTGTTGGTTCCGCGACCATCGAACGACACTACATTCCGGATTCGAATGTCCTTCAAACTCGCTTTACCAATCACTCGGGAAGCGCAATTCTCACGGACCTGATGCCGAGTTCGTCGCGTGCCTCTCGGGAAAGCGTCCTGCTGCCTGATCATGAGATCCTGCGGAAAATAACCTGCAATACCGGTGAGTTGGAGCTTGCAATTGAATTCAAGCCCATGGCGGACTACGGCAAGAGGAAAGTGCAGATTCGCGATTTCGGAACACTGGGCCTGAGATTCGTGGTGGGCCACGCCGTTTATTGGCTGCGGAGTAGCGTGCTCCTGACGATTGCTGACGGGACCGCCTATGCTCGCGTTTCAATACGTGCGGGAGAGAGCCTGCGCTTCTCGTTCAGCTACTCCGAACAGGCTCCTGCGGTGCTTCCGCCGCTCGATGCATCGCTCGATGACCGGATCGATCATTCCGTGAAGGCCTGGCAAAATTGGGGCCGTCACGCGGTTTATGACGGAGAATATCGGGATACTGTGGTACGCAGCGCGCTCGCTCTCAAACTCCTCAGTTACGCCCCGTCCGGAGCAATCATCGCCGCCGCGACTACGTCTCTTCCAGAACTTCCCGGGGGAGATTTGAACTGGGACTATCGCTATTGCTGGTTGCGCGATGCTTCGTTCACCATCCGGGCACTGCTGGAGTTGGATTATTGGGATGAAGCCGAAGACTTCCTCGATTGGCTGCTGCGTGCAACCTCGCAGACACAGCCCAGGCTGAGAATTCTCTATTCGCTTTATGGAGATAAGGCGCCGGTGGAACGTGAATTGGAACACTTGAGCGGATATCGCGACTCGCGGCCGGTCCGCATTGGAAACGCGGCCAGAGATCAACTCCAACTCGATGTCTACGGGGAAGTCGTCGACGCTGCGGCTCAGTTTGCATTCCATGGCGGCCATCTCGACCGTGATATGCAGAGAGCATTGATCGGCTTCGGGGACTATGTAGCCCAGAACTGGGATCAGCCTGACGAGGGCATCTGGGAGCCAAGATGTGGGCGTCAGAATCACACCCATTCGCGACTTTTGTGCTGGACGGCGATGGACCGACTGATCCGTCTCGGTGAACGCGGCGTGCTGCGAGGTGCGCCCGTCGAGAACTACAAGCGGATTAGCAACTTGATACGGCGCCAGATCGAGGAACGCGCCTGGAACGAACAGATGCAGAGCTACGTCAGTGTGCTCGATAGCGATCAACTCGATTCCAGTCTGCTTCTGCTTTCCTGGTATGGCTTCGAAGAGGCCAAGTCCGCCCGGATGCGCGCCACTTACCGCGCGATCCGGCAGCATCTAGGTACGCCGGACGGTCTTCTTTTCCGCTATCAGAGGCTAAAGCCGGAGGGTACATTTACGATTTGCAGTTTCTGGGAGGCGGAGTATCTGGCGATGGGAGGAGGCACTCTGGAAGACGCTCAGCAGCTGTTTGCGCAATTGATGAAATATAAAAACGACTTAGGTTTATACGGTGAAGAAATCGATGCAAACACCGGCTTGGCGTTGGGCAACTTTCCTCAGGCCTTCACGCACGTGGGATTAATCGGCGCGGCCTTATCGATCGACCAAAGAGAGAAAGGGGAGCGGCAACTGGCACATCGTCCGCCGGCAGCAACCGAGCATGCACCTTCCGAGGTTCGCTCGTGAACTGGACAAGCTGGCTGCTTTCCGGATTCCTGGCGACCTTGGCTCTGTCGACTTTGTTGTCGGCCAGCCAAGGCTGTGGCTTCACGCGAATGAATCTGCCGTATCTGATTGGAACCTTCGTCACTCCGCAAAGGGAAAAGGCCAAAGTCTACGGCTTCATGATCCATCTGGCGAATGGCTGGTTTTTTTCTATCCTGTACGTGCTTGTGTTCGAGGCCCGCCACATGGCGAATTGGTGGTTTGGCGCACTTTTGGGACTGGCGCACGCGCTGTTCATTTTGACGGTTGGAATGTCGTTGATGCCCGGGATCCACCCACGAATGGCGAGCGAACAGCACGGTCTCAACGCGAACCGTCAACTTGAACCGCCCGGCTTCATGGCACTCAATTATGGAGTGCAAACTCCAATTTCCGTTTTCCTGGCGCATGCGCTGTTTGGCGCGATATTAGGATCGCTTTATCACCTTAGCCACGCCGCTGCGTAGCTCGATATTCCCATGACGATCCGCCGAAGGAGCGAAACGTTTTGCGCCATGGCTGATTTCTTGTTGCTTGACGGCTGAGCCTGATACGCTGTGAGCGCGACCCGCGGTTCAAAACCGCGAGGTCTCGCGGAGAATGACAGAAACTATGCGCGCCAACAGAAGCGACTGGGTTGCAATTTTCGCTAGTCTGGTTATTCTAACGACAATGTTGCAGGCAAAGACCAACATCACCAAGCAGCCGTTCGGGCATACCGTAGACGGAACCGCCGTCGATCTCTACACTTTGGCCGATGACAAGGTCGAGTTGCGCATCACAAACTATGGAGGGATCATCGTTTCGCTGCGCGCTCCCGATCGCAACGGAAAATTCGACGACATCGTGCTCGGCTACGACTCGCTCGATAAGTACATCGCCAAAACTGCTTATTTTGGAGCCATCATCGGCCGTTATGCGAACCGGATCGCGCATGGCAGCTTTCAACTCGATGGCAAGACCTATTCCATCCCCAAGAACGACGGCGACAATACGCTTCACGGCGGAATTGTTGGGTTCGACAAGGTGGTCTGGACGGCGCACGAGATAAAGAATGGAATCGAACTTACCTACGTGAGCAAGGACGGAGATCAAGGTTTCCCCGGCGCGCTCACGACCACGGTGCGTTACGCGTTGGATGGAAATGCCCTGCGGATTGAGTATTCGGCGACCACCGATAAAGACACAGTCCTGAACCTGACGAACCATTCCTATTTCAACTTGTTGGGTCAGGCGAAGGGGGAAGTTCTAGGGCACGTGGTGAAGATCAATGCATCCAGGATTACTCCCGTCGATGCGACTCTAATTCCTACCGGAGAGCTGAAATCTGTAGAAGGAACGCCCTTCGACTTTCGCACGCCTCACGCCATCGGCGAGCGCATCGACGCGAACGACGAGCAACTGCACTTCGGTTTAGGTTACGACGAAAACTTTGTGCTGGACCATCCGGAGGGTCAGTTGGCCGAGGCTGCCGAAGTATACGAGCCGACGACGGGACGCATTCTGAAAGTGCTCACCACGGAGACTGCTGTACAGTTTTATACCGGGAACCATCTCGATGGGTCGATTACCGGAAAGGACGGCCGCGTTTACAAGCCGCGCTTCGCATTTTGCCTGGAGACGGAGCATTATCCAGACTCGCCGAACCACCCTAGCTTTCCCTCGACCGAGTTGAAACCGGGACAGAAATTTCATAGCGTAACCGTGTATGAGTTCAGCGCCGGCTCGCGCTAAAGGCGGTAACCAGGGGGCATCGCTCTGAGCCGGCCAGGGAAGACGCATCTGGCAGTCGATCCTCATCTGATAAACCAGAGTCGCCGCAAGTTTCTTGTCCGCTGCTGCCAGGGAGCTTCGGCGGCAATCATTCCCGCCAGCCTGCGCGATTTTGCCTTCTCCTCCGCCTATTCCTTTGACTCTCCAACTTCGCTTCCCTCCGACCTCGGCTTCCGTTTGCACCCGCACTCTCCCACCCAGAGACCGCTCGACGCGACGCTGCTTAAAGTGCAGACTGACTTCGACGATTTCGTCACCGAAAAATACCATGACCGGATTGCCGCGATTCTCGCGGAATGGAGTTCGAATCTACTTCGTTCTCCGCAGGAAGCGCAGGCCATCGGAAAAAGTTTTGTAGCAGATTTCTCAGGTCCATCTCTGCGGCCGGCGGAGTCGCGGGTGCTGCGTTCCGGCGCGGCTTTGGAAGTTCACCAGAACAAATTCGAGACTCACGCAATTCTCGGACGAGATTCTTTTCTTCAAGAATTGAAATCTTCCTTGAGTGGTTTTTCGAAGATCGCGATCGCGGAATTCCAGGTAACGAGAATCGAAGCCAGTTCGACATCTACTTCCCCACTTCCGGCGACGGTGTACACTCGCGTGCGTTACGAACTGGTGGGAACCGGGGACGGTTATTACCGCGAGCAGCGCGTAGGGCACTGGGACTTGGAATGGGAAGCTTCGCCTTCCTCACCCGCCGCGCCGGAATTTCGCCTTCGTAGATGGCACGCACTTGACGAGACGCGAAGCCGCTCCTTCGCTCCCGTTTTTGTCGACATTACTGCCGCGGCGCTGGGCCGAAATGCTTCCTACGCTGCCCAGTTGCTTCGCGGGACGGATTACTGGCGGACCGTTCTTGATGGAGCCTGCGGCATCGATATCTACGGCCACAATGGAGTTTCGGTCGCCGATATCGACAAGGATGGCTACGACGATCTCTACATCTGTCAGCCCGCAGGTCTCCCCAACCGCCTGTATCGAAATCGCGGAGATGGCACGTTCGAAGACATCACGGAAGCATCTGGCTTGGGGATCCTGGAGAACACAGCGTGCGCGCTCTTCGCCGACTTCGATAACAATGACCGCCAGGATGTAGTGGTCGTGCGCGCGAACGGTCCACTTCTGTTCGTGAATGAAGGCAACGGAAAATTTCGTCACAAACCCGGCGCATTTCAATTCGCCAATCCTCCGCAGGGAACTTTTACCGGCGCAGCCGTCGCCGATTACGACCGCGACGGTTGGCTAGACATTTATTTTTGCGTTTACATCTATTACCAGGGCACCGACCAATATAAGTATCCCGTTCCCTATCACGATGCCGAAAATGGCCCGCCCAACTTCATGATGCGGAACAATCGCGATGGTACCTTCCACGATGTCACCGCGGAATCGGGCCTGAGTCAAAACAACACGCGCTATAGCTTCTGCTGTGGCTGGAACGACTACAACCAGGACGGCTGGGCCGATCTCTATGTGGTGAATGATTTCGGCCGCAAGAATCTTTACCACAACAACGGCGATGGAACCTTTACCGATGTTGCTCCCGAAGCTGGAGTGGAGGACATCGGCGCCGGCATGAGCGTTTGCTGGCTGGATTATGACAATGACGGAGCCGAGGACATTTACGTCGGCGACATGTGGACCGCCGCCGGGGAGCGCGTTTCCATGCAAGAAATGTTCAAACAAGATGCTCCCGCAGACGTCCGAGCTCTATACCAGAAGCATGCGATGGGAAATTCGCTCTTTCGAAATAGCCAGCCTCACCGCGGCGGCACCTTCGAGAATAAAACCCTCCCGGCCGGAGTTGGAATGGGCCGTTGGGCGTGGTCGAGCGACGCATTTGATTTCGACCATGACGGCTATCCCGATCTCTACATCGCAAATGGGATGGTGTCAGGTGTCTCGCGCGAAGACTTGAATAGTTTTTTCTGGCGTCAGGTGGTTGCGAAATCACCGAATCAGCCGAAGCCCTCGCATGATTACGAGCAGGGATGGAGCGCCATCAACGAACTCATTCGTGCCGACGGAACCTGGAGTGGTTTCGAACGGAATGTCTTTTATGCGAACAACCGCGATGGAACGTTTTCGGATGTCTCTGCCGCGGTGGGATTGGACTTTCTCGAGGACGGCCGGGCATTTGCCCTCGCTGATTTTGATCGAGACGGTCGGCAGGAGGTCTTCCTGAAAAACCGTAACGGTCCACAACTGCGCCTACTGAAGAATGTAATCGAGAATCTTCCCGCATCCATCGCTCTTCGCCTTCGCGGTACGAAGAGTAATCGTGACGCGATCGGCACAGTAGTTACAGTAGAGAGTGAGGCTGGTCGCCAGACTCGCCTGCTGCAGGCCGGATCCGGATTTTTATCACAACATAGCAAGGAAGTGTTTTTCGGCCTCGGCGCGGCCAAGGGACCGGTGCGAGCATCGATCCGCTGGCCGCGCGGAACCATTCAGGAGTTTCATGACATTCCGCTGAACTGCAGAATCTGGATGGAAGAGGGGTCGAAAAAGTTCCGAGTGGAACCGTTCAAGCCGACAGCCTCATTGCGCAGCGAACTTGCGGCCACTCCGCCGCAAGAAGCGGAACCATCTCCCAACACCGCCGAAACGTGGCTGCTCACTCCCGTTGCCGCGCCCGATTTTTCTCTTCCCGACTTGGCGGGGAAAATGCAATCGCTGGCCGCACTTCGCAGAAAGCCGGTGTTGCTCAATTTTTGGGTCACGCAATCAGCAGATTGTCAGGAAGACCTGAAACTGTTCAACCGGCTCCATGCACGGTGGGCCGCTCAAGGTCTTCAACTCCTTACCGTGAACGTGGATGATCCTGCCGACCCCGAAAAATTGAGAGCGCTGGCGCGCCAGCAAAATCTTTCATTTACCGTCCTTCGCGGATCGAACGACATAGCCGGGGTTTACAACATTCTTTACCGCTACATTTTCGACCGCCATCGTGATCTCGGACTTCCAACATCGTTCCTTATCGATCAGGACGGGGACATCGTCAAGGTCTATCAGGGTCCGGTGAACGCCGAGCATGTAGAACAAGACTCCCGAAACATTCCTCGAACCGACGCAGACAGGTTCGCGCTCGCACTGCCTTTTCCCGGTGCTGCAGAAACCTATGAGTTTGAGCGAAACAATCTTTCGTACGGTTCCGTTTTTTTCCAGCGAGGATACTTCGACCAAGCCGCAACCTCGTTTCAACTTGCTTTGCGCGACGATCCATCGAGCGCCGAGGCCTGCTACGGCCTGGGAAGTGCTCAACTGAACCAGCAAAAGACGGCTGAGGCCCGGCAGAGCTTTGAACTTGCGGTCAGACTCCGCGCAAGTTATCCGGATACTTTAGCCAACGCCTGGAACAACCTCGGCCTTCTGGCTACGAGGGAAGGCCGGACGGAAGAAGCGATACGGTGCTTTCAGGAGGCATTGCGTTCAAGTCCTGCTCATCTGATTGCCCTCAACAATCTGGGCAACGCGTATCGTTTGCAGAAGGAATGGGAGAAGGCTCGCGACACTTTTCAGCGCTCTCTCGCAGTCAGCCCCGAAGATCCCGACGCGAACTATGGTTTGGGGATGGTGTTTGCGCAGGCCGACAACGCCGACCGCGCTTACGAATATCTGCAACGAGCTTTGAAGTCCCGTCCCGTTTACCCGGAAGCGTTGAATAACCTTGGAATACTTTATTTACGCACACGGCGAAGAGATGAGGCAGTTGCGACTTTTAAGGAATGCATCCGGGTAGCACCCACTTTTGATCAGTCCTATCTGAACTTGGCTAGAGTCTATATTGTCGAAGGCACGATGGATGAGGCTCGGTCCGTACTGCTCGAACTTCTCAAGCAACATCCGAATCACACACAGGCGCAAAGCATGCTGGCGCAACTTTCGAAATGACTTCATAAAACGTACGCCCGTCAATTCTTGGGTGTTGGCGCGGTCAGCAGATCCACAAACATCTTGTAAAACCTGTCGAGATCCAAATCATCCTGCACCTCGATCGGTTGTAGTTCGCCTTTAGGCCTCTCGCGATCTGTCCAGCTCAGCGTGTTGCCGTAATTAGCGCCGCGATCCAGATCGACATCCATGAATAGAGTTTCTTTTCTTGTAATCAGTGTCGGATCGAGCCAGGCCATCGCAGCCAGTTCGTCCCACAGATAATTGTAGTTGCCCCTCAAACGCCCATATTTGCCGATGTATCTCGCCGCCGGAGAGTCGCTCGCCTTGACGCGGTTAATCAGGTCGGCGCTCAGTCTCGTCTTCACTGAAATATCCACCGGCGTGCAAACAATTTTCTTCCATGGCGCCGTGAGCACCATATGCGCCGCTTCAGGATCGAACCAGAGATTAAATTCGTGAGTTGGTGAATTCACGAACTCAGGGTCATCAGTTCGCGGATTGAGGCTAGCGCCCATAAACACCATCTCCTTTGCCAAACCCGCAAATGTGGGATCGATCGAAATGGCGAGCGCGAGGTTGGTCATCGGGCCGCCCTCGTAAATAGTGATCTGGTTCGGAAATTTATGAACCATGCGGATGAGAAAGTGGGCGGCATCCTCGTCGGCGGGCTTTGTAGTGGGTTTACCTTCGGGCATCTCGCCCAACTGATCGGGTGGGTGATAAAACTTCGGAGTCCAGGCTCCCAGCCACGCTACGCTGCCATATTGTTGCTCCCATCGCTCTGTATCCAGTTTTGTCCTCACCAGCGGGAACTCCGCTCCCGGCACCACCGGGATGTCCGTTCGCCCGATGAGTTCAAGCATGCGCAACGTGTGCGCCAACTCGTCGTTGAGCCACTGGTCGCCCGTCACGACCGTGATGCCCAAGACCTCGGTCTGCGGCGACTGGATGAGAAGCAGCATGGACTGCTGATCCGTTCCAGCGGGTCCAGCCGCATCCTGATCAATGATGATCTTCCGCTTCTCCTGGGCGCCGTAAGTAAGGCATGTCATCATCAGCAACACGGTTGTCAGATACGGTATTCGGTAAGCCAGCATCGATAGCCTCTGCCTTTCGAAGGTAACAGATTTACTCATGGCAACGCCCGATTTACAAAACTGCAGCGGCATCAAATTGCGGATCATAGTTCGAGCGACTAGAATCCCGGACTGAGGCGCAAGCTACGCTCCGGCCGTCTTTCTAAAGACTTGCTTTATGGTCCGATTCAATATCAACGCCATCTGCGCCGTCGCAGTGAGCATACTTTTCTTTGCGGTGATGGTCCACGGACGATCTGCTCAACCACAGCTAAGTGAGTCCCAAACGGAAGCTGCGACACTGCATGGCGTGGTGCGGGATTCGGTCAACCGTCCGGTGGAGGGAGCTGCTGTCAGCTTGCGAGCCAAGGACGCGCAGATTCTCACCGTGCATACCGACTCAGCAGGAGCCTATCTCCTTTCGGAGATCCGCCCGGGGACATACGTTCTGCGGGCAGAGCTGGAGGGTTACGACCAAGCAGATTCAGATCCGTTCGTTCTTGCAGCGAAAGAGACTAGGACGATCGACCTCACTGTGAATGTTTCAAAAGTAGCCGTAGCAAAAGATTCGTCGAAGATGCGGCCCGAGTTCTTCGATGAACCGCATTTCACAGTGGCGGGCGTTACCGACACAACGAATCTCGGCGGCCATGGTTCCGATGTGGTTGCCCGAAACCGAGAAGCATTAGCTCAGGCAACCGCCGCGCTCAGCAAACAACCGGACGCCAATTCCGTGCCTGATTCTTCCGGAGCCACGACGGAAAAATCTCTGCGTGAGGCCGCTGCGCGTCAGCCTGAAGAGTTCGACGCAAATTATCGTTTGGGTAAGCTTTTGGTCGATGAAGCCAAAGTGCAGGAAGGGATCCCATACCTCGAACGCGCATCCGGGTTGAATTCCGGCAATTTTGACAACGCCTACGAACTGGCCCTTGCTTACTCCGGAACCGGGAACTATGCTCAAGCGCGCCGCGAAGCGCGAGCGCTTCTGGTCGCCAGGGGCAGGTCTCCTCAGGAGAAAGCCGAGCTGCACCACTTGCTCGGCGATGCTGACGAGAGATTAGGCGATGCCCTGGAAGCCGTTCGTGAGTATCAGAGCGCAGCTGAACTCGATCCCAGCGAAACGAATCTCTTCGATTGGGGATCAGAGCTCCTCATCCATCGCGCGGCGGACCCTGCGATTGAAGTTTTCACAAAAGGCAATCAGTTGTTCCCACATTCCGTCCGGATGCTGACCGGCCTGGGAGCGGCTTGGTACTCTTTCGGTTCCTACGATCAAGCGGCACGGCGCTTGTGCGAGGCGTCTGACTTGAATCCCGACGATCCGGCCCCATATCTGTTCATGGGAAAAATGCAAACTGTCGAGGCTGCGCAGTCAGAGGCGATCTTGCAGCGGCTCGCGAGGTTTGCCCAACTCGAATCGCAAAATGCTCTGGCCAATTACTATTACGCGGTCAGTTTGTGGAAGCAGCGGAAGTCGCCGGACGACATCGAAAATGACGAGAAAATAAAGTCGCTGCTGGAGAAGGCTGTCCACCTCGATCCCAAGTTCGGCCTCGCATATCTCGAACTAGGGATTGTTTATTCGCAGGAAAAGAACATTCCGAAAGCTATCTCCGCTTTGCAAACCGCGATCGAAGCCACGCCGCAATTGGAACAGGCACACTACCGCCTGGCCCAACTCTACCGTCAAAATGGCGAGACGCCAAAAGCCAAGGCGGAGCTGCAGCTTTACGAGCAGATATCGGCTGAAAAAACGAAAGAGACCGAACGCCAGCGGCACGAGCTGCAACAATTCGTATATGAGATGCGGGACCGGCCGCCTGGCTTGCAACCGCGATGAGCCTTCACTCGAATCAATGCGCAGCAGGAGTCTTGGCGCTCATCAAGTCTACAAACATTCGATAGAACTTTTCCAAATCCAGGTCCACCTGAATCTCGACAGGATGCGCAGCGAGCGGCGGTTTGTCTCTTTCCATCCAGGTCAGCGTGTTGCCGTACCCGGCTCCATGATCCAGATCTACCTCCATGTAGAGAATCTCGCTCTTGGTGATCAGAGTCGGATCGATCCACGCCGCGGCAGCAAGCTCGTCCCACATAATGTCGGCCCCCGGAGAATACATGGCAAACCGCGAGAGATAGTGAGCCAGCGGGGTCCCGCTTGCCTCGATCTGCTTGACGATGGCTGGCGTTAGATGAGTCTTGATGGAGATGTCAGTAGGCGTGCAAACGATCTTCTTCCACGGGGCGCGCAATACAATCTCCGCTGCTTCGGGGTCGAACCAGAAATTAAATTCGTGACGCGGATTGTTCGCGAACTCCGGATTGTCCGTGTTCGGGCTCAGGCTTCCCCCCATGAAGACCAGTTCCTGCGCCAGTTCAGGGAACTGCGGATCGATCGATGTCGCGACCGCAAGATTGGTCATCGGTCCGCCCTCGTAGATCGTTACTTCGTGCGGATACTTGTGTACCATGCGGATCAAAAAATGTGCGGCGTCCTCGTCACTCGGCTTCGTCGTGGGCGACCCTTCGGGAAGCGTCGGCACGACGAACGGCTCATGCCACCACCGATCGTCCCACGCGCCCGCGTACGCAACTTTCCCGTAACGCTCCTGCCAAATCTGACTCTCGTCGCGGCGGCGCACCAAAGGGAATGCCGCTCCCGGAATTACAGGAATATCGGCGCGGCCGATGATCTCGAGCAAGCGGAGCGTGTGTGCAACTTCTTCATCGCGCCACTGATCCCCGCTCACCACTGTGATCCCCAGGACTTCTACCTGTGGCGATTGAATCATCACCAGTAGCGTTTGCATGTTGCTGCCGCCGGGGCCCGAGCAATCCTCGTTGATGATTACCTTGCGCCGAGCCTGAGCATATCCAGAAGCACCTCCGAGAAGACTGATCCACAGAACCAGCAGGGCGAGTCTCCTTTCACAACGCCACATTGTTCCTCCCGCACATTTTGTGATTTGCAAAGTGAAGGGCAGGCTGCTGATCCAGCCTGCCCTTAGTAGCGGCGCTATTTCCTCGTTAGAAGTTAAGTTTCAAGGCAAACTGGACTAACCGCGCATTGTTCACCGTTTGGTTGATCACTCCGAAACTGGACTGAGTACTTATGTCCTGCTCTCCGGTGCCACCGAAACCCTCGAGGAAAAACTGCGGGTGGTTGAAGAGATTGAAAAACTCAGCCCGGAATTGCAGATTCATGCCCTCGCGGAAGGTCAACGGAAAGTCTTTGATCACTGAGAAATCCGTGTTTACAAAACGTGGGCCGTAAACGGGTGCCCGTGGGGCTGTGCCGAGCTCTCCAGTTGGGGCCTTCGCGAAAGCGCAGGGATTGAACCAATTCTGCAGGGTATGGATCTTCGTTGGGCAGCCCGTAGATCCACCTTCGTTGCCCGCCGTATTCGGGTCGCCGACTTGGTTCGGACGCTGGAAGGTGTTGCCGTTGTAAGAGAAGAAAACGCCCGACTCGTCGGCGCTATCGACCACAAACAGCGGGAAACCGGAGGTAGCCCTTTCAATCAAGTCCAGCTGCCAATGGCCCAGAATGGCATTGGTAGCTCCATTCCAGTTGCTGCCGTAACGCTTGCCCTGTCCGAATGGCAAGTCGTACAGGACGCTGGCGGTGAAACTGTCATTCAGGTTCAACTGAGACAAGCCCCAATCTAGTTTGTTGAATCCGGGCAGCGGGTAGTACATCGCGCCGGGATTGGTGCCCAGGCCGTCCGTCAGACCGGAATCGAAATTGCGCGAGTAGGTGTAGCCGAACAAGGCGTAGAGCCCGTGCCGCGTGCTCTTGGTCTCAGCTTTAACCTGCAGCGAATCGTAACGCGCCGCGCCAATGCTGTTGTTGGTGTCGACGCTCTGAAAGGCTGCGGCGTAGGGGAACGACGGGAATCCGCAACCCACAGTGTAGCCCGGGACGAAATTGCTGCCACCTGGGCAGGCACTTGGAGAGCTTATGTTTTCGTTCAGTTGGCTTACCAGAATGTGGGCGCTGCGTGAGCCGCCATAACCTACCGTGAGCACCACATTCCCCGGCAGCTGGCGCTCAACATTCAGATTGAATTGTTGAATGATCCCCTGCTTGAAGTCGCGGTTCTGGGATTGGATCGTGCCCGTGTACGATTGGGGATTCACAGGCGAGCTAAAAACGGCTCCGCCCGCAACGGGCGTGGTCGAAGGCGTTCCGGCCGGGAGAAGGAAGCCGCCCGACAGAGAACCCGCCGCAACGCCGTAGGTTAAACAAAACGTACAGGGATCCACTTCCGCGTAGAACGGCGGATTCTGCCACAGGCCCTGCCCACCCTGATTCCACGCGGAGTCGTGGATGATACCGTAGCCCGCGCGAATAGCGGTCTTGTCACTACCCATCGGCTTCCACGAGAATCCAATGCGCGGTTCGAGAGAGGTTTTATCGAACTGAATGCCCACCCGGCCATCAGTGGGAATGCAGACCGTACAGGTGCTCAATGCGGGGCTACCCTTCGGGACGTACCACATGAGGTTCTGAACGTCGAAGTTCGCCTGCCGATTTTGGACCTCGGTCTCCGGCGTGGCCAAAGCCCAGGCAAACCCAAGATTGAGGGTTAAGTTGCTGGTCACGCGCCAATCATCCTGGACGAAGGGACGAAACAGTTTCCAGCGGCGCCCAGTGGTGGCTCCGAGAAATGTTTGGTCGTGGGCCGCAAAAGCGCCGAGCCCCCCAATCAGCGTGCCGGCAATGTCGTCATTGGTTCCGGAGCCAGTCTGTACGATAAAACCATCCTGAAATGCGTTGTTTCTTACATTCATTTCCTCGGCGCGAAACACGACGCCGAACCGGATGTTGTGCTTGCCGCGAATCAGATCCAGCGTATCCGAGACTGAATAGACGTTG
This sequence comes from uncultured Acidobacteriaceae bacterium, assembly GCA_964403025.1. GTDB lineage: Bacteria > Acidobacteriota > Terriglobia > Terriglobales > Acidobacteriaceae > Sulfotelmatobacter. Next base: position 17,524 of record CAYOEH010000001.1, read on the forward strand.
GTCCCTCCCTGGTAAGGCGCGTATCCGCGGTCACCAATAGAAAAGTAGGCGGACATATCGAACGAGGTCAGGCCACAGCTTACGCACTCTTGCGACGCCTGATTCAGACTCGCCGGATAACCGGTGATGTTATCGCACGAACTGGCCAGATCGGCGCCCGGAATTCCAAGCGCCGCCGCTTCGCAGGTTCCGGTGCCAAAGGAAAGAATGTGGTTGAAAATTCGGTTGTAGCCAACATTGAGCTGGTTAATCATGTTGGCGGAAAAGACGTGCGTCTCCGAGAGCGCTAGATTGCGGCCATGGTTTTCGATGTGCTGGTTGCTGCCAAAAGCGTTTTGTTCGGACCACGTGGGCGAGCCGCCGGGAACAAAGTTCGTCGCCTGATCGTAGCTGAAGCGCGCAAATGCGGAGTCCTTGCTGGAAAAATTGTGATCCAGACGAACGTCCCAGGTGCCTTCATTGAGTTTCCGCACCGGCTCGTTAATGTAGTTGTAGCCTGCGGCGCTCGCATTGGGCGCAGGATAAAGCTGAACCACCTTTGCGGCGATCGGATTGATTAGGGCGGCGGGAATTACGTTGCAGGCAGTAAAGCCTGCGCCTGGCGTCTGGCCTCCGGTGGAGGTCGGCGTCTCGGGAAGACCGGTCGCAGTGCTGCATTGAAAAGGGCCTGTGATGGGGGCGTTGCCAGGCGCGGGACCGAAGGCATATGGGAAAGGATTCGTAATTGAGACGCCAAGCGGGTCTTTGCTGAAGTCGTAATCGCCATTGGCGTCGGGTGTCGTCATTCCCGCGGTCGGAACAAATCCGGTGAACGGCACCCCTTTCCGCTGCATCTTGGCCTGGTAGTCAAGAAAGAAGAAAGTCTTATCCTTCTGAATCGGGCCGCCCAGCGAACCGCCGAACTGGTTCAGATTGAATTTCTCCACCGAGGTGGCAAAGTAGCTGCGTGCATCTAAATCCGTGTTGCGAAAAAATTCAAACAGCGATCCGTGAAATTTGTTCGATCCCGACTTTGTAGTAACCAATACCGTGGGACCTGCGCGTTCTCCGTATTCGGCGGAGTAGTTGTAGGTCAGAACCTTGAACTCCTGGATGTCGTCGATCGAAGAGAAAATCGCAATCCCGCCTTCATCCAATTGATTATTGTCGTTGCCGTCGAGCAGCCAGTCGGTCTCCTGTTCGCGCGAACCGCCCGAAGAGAGCGAGAAAGAGCCGCGAGTAGCCGCTTCGCTGCTGGCCGCGCTCGTGAAGAAGCTCACTGGACTGGTGGATGACGTCGTGCCCGGCGTCAAAGTCGCCAGCTGCGTAAAGTTGCGACCGTTCAACGGGAGGTCCGCGACTTGCTCGGAGGTGATGACTTGGCCCAGCGTTGGATTCGTGGTCTCCACCGCCACTACGGTGCCGCTCACCTCAACCGACGTACTGACCGATGCAGGCGCGAGCGAAAAATCCAGTTCGCGATGCTCGTCGACCTGCAACCGAACATCCTTCTGCTCCGTCGTCTGGAAGCCCTGCGACGTCACTCGAATTGTGAACTGGCCTACCGGCAGTAGCGGAATCAGATAAAGCCCCGAGTCGTCCGTCTTCGCCTCGCGTGAGAGGCCCGTATCCTGCGAGGTGACGTTTACTGTTGCCCCCGAGATTACCGCTCCGGCCTTGTCGGAAACGGTTCCTGTGAAACCGCCAGTCGCTTGTCCGTGCATTTCCGGACAGACCGCGAACACGAGGGAACAGAAAACAACACCGAGCAGCGCCCTTTTATTCATACCACCCCTTTCGGCGGCCCCACACCGAATGACGAATCAAATCTCCGTTACGTAGGTGAAAGAGTTGGAGGTCTTGGACCGTAGAACGGCCTTATAAATGGCAGGTACTTCCGAAGTCAAGACTTTTCGGCACCGAGACGTCCAACTCTCAGCCAAAATTCCGAACCGGCACAGAAGAATATCCGCAACGACTGTCTCTCACGGTTTCATCGCGCTCAACTCTTTAGAACGGGCGGCCCATTCCGAGTCGAAGCGTACGCGATCATAGAAGGATTTTTGAGTTCCCACGCCCGTTGTCGACAGTCCCGCGTAGAGATTGGCGCGCTGCACGGCCTCTGTTTCCGGAACTCCGTCGGCCAGAAATACCGCAAAGCTGCCAATGAACGCATCACCTGCTCCCGTGCTGTCGATGCTTTTTACGGCGAACGCAGGCACATGCTGGCTACCCTCACGACCTGCAAGAAGAGAACCTTTCGCCCCTAGCGTTATGATGACGCGGCGAATGCCATCGCTTACGAGTTTGCTCGCGCATGTCTTCGCGTCGTCGATGTTCCGCACCGGAATCCCCGTGATGTTCTCGGCCTCGCTCTCGTTCGGAACGAAATAATCGAGACCATTGAGTGCGCCCATGTCTACCGGCTGGCCGGGCGCCGGGTTCACAATGCAGCGGATGCCGTGCTTTCTCGCGAACTCTACTGTGTAGTAGACCGTTTCCAGCGGAATCTCAAACTGCAGCACGATGCAGTCTGCGCTTCTCAACATTTCTGCAGCGGCGTCGACATCGGCCGGTCTCACTGCGTCATTCGCTCCCTTCACCACGAGAATACGGTTCTGCCCATTAGGCTCGACAAAAATCGGCGCAACTCCACTGGACAATCCTTCCACCTGCTTGACGTGAATTGTATCGATTCCCAGCTTCTTGAAGTTTTCGATGGTCGCCGGTCCGAAGAGATCGCTGCCAACTCGCGCCACCATGAAGACGTCCGCACCGCAAAGGCGTGCGGCGACGGCCTGGTTCGCACCCTTTCCCCCGAATCCCAGATCGAATCTCTGGCCGAAGATGGTCTCTCCGGGCTTCGGAAACCGGTCCGCAAATGTAGTGAGGTCGATGTTGGCGCTGCCGACAACAGCAACTCGAGATCGACGAGACATGGGTTCAGAGAATTCCGCGACCGCCGAGTCTATTTGGCGCTCCTGCTTGTGTCAACGGAATAGCGAAGCAAAAAAGATTAGCGATGCTAGGAAAAAGAGGCGGGAAACTAACCTCGCGCTTGCGATTACTCACCGTAAGGAACCCAAATGTTCTTCACCTGAGTTGCATGTTGCAGGAACCATCGGCCCTCGCCTTGCTTCGCATCAAACCAGTCAATGACGCGGCCTTCGTTGGTGAATACCTGCTTCAGATTGCCTACAGAAAACGATTTCGCTGCCACTGCACTGGATTCGTCCGAAAAGCACCAGATCGCGTCGACGTCGTCGTGTTCGGCGAGCGTCTTGAGCAGTTCAGAAGTGTGACCGGTGACGATATTGACGGCGCCATCCGGCAAATCACTTGTATCGAAGACCTGGTAGAGATCTCCGATGATGAGCGGGTACGTTTCCGACGGGATCACGATGGCAGTATTGCCGGCAGCCAGAACCGGCAAGACGACAGAAAGCAAACCCAAGAGCGGCGCATCGTTGGGACAAATAATTCCGACGGTCCCGATCGGCTCGTTCATCGCGAGTGCAATGGTCCGCGATGGAGGGTTGTGGACCGCGCCATCAAACTTGTCGGCCCACGCGGCATACGAAAATATGCGCTCGATGCTGGCCGCGACTTCCTTGGCCGCCTGGGCTTCGCCAACCGCTGCCGACAGCCGGCCAGCGATTTCTTCCTGCCGCAGCGAAAGATTTTCCGCCATGTAATAAAGTACCTGGGCGCGATTGTGGGCCGTAGTCTTCGCCCAACTTGCAGCCTTGCGAGCGGCTTCCACTGCGTTGCGAATATCTTTTCGATTGCCCAGCGGTGCGTCGCCAAGCAATTCACCCCGCTTCCCGCGAACTTCGAAGCTGTATCCGGAATCCGGTCTCGCCTGCTTGCCTCCGATGTAAAGCTTCACCGTGCGGTCGATCGCCGCGTCTCCTTCTTGTTTTGGCGCCGTAGGCTCACTCGGCACAGGCTCCGCGGCGTGAAGTGCAGGAGCGTGCTTGAACCAAGCTGGCTCGAAATATTCCAACAGACCCTCCCGCCCCCCCTCGCGGCCATAACCACTCTCACGATAACCGCCGAAGCCGCACGCCGCGTCGAACATGTTCGTGCAGTTCACCCACACCACGCCGGCTTTAATTTGCGCCGCCACCTGTAGAGATACGTTGATGCTCTCACTCCATACGCAGGCCGCCAGGCCGTAAACCGTGTTGTTGGCCAGTTCTACCGCTTCGGCGGAAGTGCGAAATGTCATCGCTGCGAGCACTGGCCCAAAGATCTCCTGCTGCGCGACGATCGATGCCGGATGCACGTTGCTCAACAGAGTTGGAGGAAAGAACAGTCCACGCGACGGCATCTCGATTTGAGGTTGCCAACAATTTGCCCCTTCGGCGATTCCCTGGTCTACCAGGCGGCGAATGCGTTCGAGTTGCACGGGAGCAACGATCGCCCCAATATCGATGGCTTTATCCAGCGGCGGACCCACGCGAAGCGTACTCATGCGCTCGCGAATCTTCTCCAGGAGAGCTTCTGAAATGCTTTCCTGCATCAGCAGTCGCGACCCCGCACAGCAAACCTGCCCTTGGTTCAACCAGATTCCATCCACCAAACCTTCTACCGCGCTGTCCAGATCGGCATCTTCGAAAACCACAAAGGGAGATTTGCCGCCTAGTTCCAGCGAAAGTCGCTTGTGGCTGTTAGCGGTCGCACTGCGAATCGCACGGCCCACCTCGGTGGACCCCGTGAAGGCAATTTTGTCTACGCTCGGATGTTTTACCAACGCCTCGCCAGTGGAACCATCGCCCGTGACGATGTTGACGACTCCCGGCGGCAATCCAATCTCTTGGCAAATCTCGGCAAAGGCGAGTGCGGTAAGCGGCGTGAACTCCGCTGGCTTCAGGACGACTGTATTTCCTGTTGCGAGGGCGGGTGCAATTTTCCACGCTAGCATGAGCAATGGAAAATTCCACGGAATGATCTGACCGACGACCCCACAAGCTGTGTAGTCCGGAAATTCACTCTGCAACAGTTGTGCCCATCCCGCGTGATGATAAAAATGGCGCACCACCAGAGGGATATCGATATCGCGGCTCTCTCGAATCGGCTTGCCGTTGTCGATAGTCTCAAGCACCGCAAGCCGCCGCGAATGTCGCTGAATCGCCCGGGCCAAAGCATACAAGTATCGAGCTCGCGCGTGCCCGGTAAGAGACTGCCACTTTGGAAAAGCATTTCGCGCAGCCTGGACCGCGGCATCGATATCGGCAGATGACCCCTGGGCAACCGTCGCGATCCTCTCTCCGGTAGCAGGGTCGGTCGAGTCGAAAAATGCGCCTACAACCGGCTGGCGCCACTCCCCATCAATAAAGTGGCCGAATCGTCGTTGATAACGGTCGAGCCAGGCCAGCGCATCTTTCGGATCTTCGGGCGCCGGGCCATACTCCATGGTAAGGAATTTTTCAGCTATGCTCATGCGCGCTTTCCGCTTTCTTCCTCGATCTTCGTCTGCACATGCTGACTATGCAATCGGATGCCGGTAATCCGCCGAGTACCGGCCTGTGGCGTAGTGCTCCAACTGCCGTTCGATATCATTCAAAAGTCCGCTTGCTCCGAAGCGAAACAGTTCCGCTTTCATCCAAGCTGTTCCCAGCTCCTCTTTCATCAGCGCCAACCATTCCGTGGACTGCTTTGCCGTGCGAATTCCTCCGGCAGCCTTGAAGCCGACGGCCATACCGGTTTCCTGGGCATATTCGCGAATGGCTCGCGCCATTACGAATCCAACTGGAAGGGTGGCGTTGATCGATTCTTTGCCGGTGGAAGTCTTGATGAAGTCCGCGCCCGCCATCATCGCCACAAAGCTTGCGCGCGCCACGTTGCGCAACGTGACCAGGTCGCCCGTGCCCAGGATCGCCTTCATGTGGCAATGTCCCGCGGCCTGCTTAAATTCAGCCACCTCATCGTAAAGCTCTTGCCATTTGCCGCCGAACACATGAGCCCGCGTAATTACGATATCGATCTCATCTGCTCCCGCTTCCACCGAGCGGCGAATTTCTTCAACCCGCTCTCGCATGGGTGATAAGCCGGCGGGAAATCCCGTGGAAACCGCAGCCACGCGAACCCCGCTGCCAGCAACCGCTCGCACCGCAGTTTCAACGAAGCGGTGGTACACGCAAACCGCAGCTACTTTGATGTCGAGATCTTCGATCTGAAGACACTTTAGAAGTTCACCTCGAATCGGTTGCCGCGCCTTCGCACACAAGCGTCGCACGCGGTCGTCCGTGTCATCTCCGGAAAGCGTCGTCAGGTCCATGCAGGAGATGGCACGCAGGAGCCAAGCGGCTTGCCATTCTTTTTTCACCGTTCGCCGCGCAACGTGTGTTTGCGCTCTGCGTTCCACCGCGCTGGTGTTCACACGAACTTGTTTTACCCAATCAAGATTTAGAGGGATGTGGCGGTTGGAGAGCAGAGGCCGTCCGGAGAGCGTGGCGATGGGCGCTTCCGAATCGGGCGCGAGTTTGTCCGGCGCCCCGCGATTCGGGCGGTCTGCGACCCCGTAGCGCCTCTTTTGTTCCTCTGACACCGCTCTTGCATTGTACGGCAGAAGGTCAGCCCGCCGCAGTTTTCTGCTATAGTTTCGTTCCTCGGAGGTCCCGTCTCATGCCTAGAAATGTGCGCTGTGCCTTGATTCAGACCAGCAATGCGCTCAGCACCGATCGCCCCCTTGCCCAGATCCGAAAGGCGATGATCGACAAGCATCTCAAATTGATCGAACAGGCGGCGCGAAAGAAAACACAAATCCTGTGCCTCCAGGAACTTTTCTACGGACCTTACTTCTGCGCGGAGCAGAATGCGCGCTGGTACGAATTGACGGAGCGAGTGCCTGAGGGTCCTACGGTGCGCATCATGCAAAAACTGGCCGCGAAACATCGCATGGCGATTGTGGTTCCAGTTTACGAGGAGCAGATGCCCGGCGTTTATTTCAATACTGCAGCGGTGATTGACGCCGATGGCAGTTATCTCGGCAAGTACCGCAAGCATCACATTCCGCACTGCCATCCCGGCTTCTGGGAGAAGTTTTATTTCACTCCCGGTGATCTTGGATATCCAGTCTTCGAAACAAAGTATGCGCGGGTCGGCGTTTACATTTGCTACGATCGCCATTTCCCCGAGGGCGCTCGCATTCTGGGGTTGAACGGCGCGGAGATCGTCTTCAATCCTTCGGCCACGGTTGCGGGTCTCTCGGAATATCTCTGGGAACTTGAACAGCCCGCGCACGCGGTAGCCAACGGTTATTTTGTGGGAGCCATCAATCGCGTGGGCGTTGAGAAGCCATGGAGTATTGGAGAGTTCTACGGCAAGAGCTATTTCTGCAATCCGCGCGGCAAAATTATCGCCCAGGCCAGCCGCGACAAAGACGAAGTCCTGGTCGCGGACCTCGATCTGGACATGATCGCGGAAGTCCGTAAAGTCTGGCAGTTCTTCCGTGATCGCCGGCCGGAAAGCTACGGTCCGATTACAGCGCAGACGGGTGAGGCAGCAGCGGCGGACTAAGCAAAACTACTGGATCCGTTTTTCTTAGCTGAATATTCGCGCCATTCCCTGAATCTAAACTCATGACGACGCCCGATATTCCTCATCCTCAATCTCGCATCGAATCCAGCCCTCTTTACAATCCTGACCTTGCGCCCGCTCGCGCCGACCGCCGGCATTGGGGAACGTATAACTTTGCAGCGCTATGGATTTCAATGTCCGTCAACATCCTCACCTACATGCTGGCTGCGAGTTTGATCCAGGGTGGGATGAACTGGAAACAAGCGGTGATGACGATTTTCATCGGCAACGTGATCGTTCTGGTGCCGATGTTGCTGAATTCGCACCCCGGCGCCAAGTACGGAGTTCCATTTCCAGTGTTGGCTCGCGCATCGTTTGGCGTGCTGGGAGCCAACTTGGCCGCCGTCCTCCGTGCGCTGGTGGCGTGTGGATGGTTCGGCATCCAGACATGGATCGGTGGCGAGGCAATCAGCACGCTGCTGGCAACGCTCGCGCCGGGATGGAAGAATTTTCCCTACGCCACGGCTGTTTGCTTTTTTCTGTTCTGGCTCATCAACCTCGCCGTCATTCTGATGGGCATCGAATCCATTCGGATTCTGCAGGGGATTAGCGCCCCCGTATTGCTGGGAGTTGGTTTGTTGCTCTTGGCTTGGGCCTATCACCGTGCGGGCGGCTTCGGTCCCATGCTGGCCGCGCCTTCTCGCTTCACCAACCTTGCCGGCTTCTTGAAATTTCTAATCCCCGCCCTGAACGGCACCGTGGGATTCTGGGCCACAGTTTCGTTGAATATTCCTGATTTCACGCGATTCGCGCGAAATCAGCGCGAACAGATTATTGGCCAGGCCCTGTCGCTGCCGACGACGATGACTCTCTACGCTTTCATTGGTATCGCCGTCACCTCGGCCACGGTCGTGATTTATGGCACTGCTATCTCCGATCCTGTCCAACTGCTCAGTCGTTTTCATTCTCCCGTCGCCGTCGTGATCTCGCTGATCGCGATTCTGCTGGCCACGCTGAACGTCAACATTGGAGCAAATGTTGTTTCGCCGGCGAACGACTTCTCCAATCTGTGGCCGCGGAAGATCAGCTTCCGAACCGGCGGAGTGATCACCTGCTTCATAGGCATCGCGCTGATGCCGTGGAAACTACTCGCGGACTACAACACATTCATTCTCGGCTGGCTGGGTGGATATGCCGCATTTCTGGGGCCGGTCGCAGGCATCATGATCTGCGACTATTTCGTCGTGCGGAGATGTGTTCTGCAAGTGGATGATCTGTATCTTCGCGGCGGAATCTATGAATATTCCAAAGGAATCAACTGGCGCGCGGTAGTTGCTCTTGCGCTTGGAGCAGGTACTGCTCTGGTGGGACTAGCTGTACCGTCGGTGCGTGTTCTTTATGACTACTCGTGGTTTGTTGGCTTCGCCGTTTCCTTTGCCATCTATTACGCGATGATGAAGCTTCAGCGCCGGGCTGTCTTGTCACCGATGGCGGCTTCCTGACTTCAGCGTTTCGTCTTCTGGAACGCAGACGAAACCTCGCGCTGATAAATGTCGAGCGATTCTTCTTCGTCTCCACACATCAAATACAAGTTAAACTGCGTAACTCCCGCGCTGGCGAGCTTGCGCAGCCTCTCGTGATGAGCCTTCGCTGGCCCCACAACGCAAAACCGATCGACCACCTCGTCAGAAACAAAATTGGCATTATCACTTTCAACCACGCAGTGATGAAGGTAGTCGTAGCCGCCGCGGTCCTGCACGTAAGAAGTGAGCGCCGGAGGCAAATCTTCCGGCTTGTACTGCCGTATCAGGTCCATCACGTGGTTCGAAACCAGTGCCGGAAACCAGCGCACGCGTTCGCGGGCAGCCGCCAAGTCATCAGAGACCCAAACCGGCGCCGCTGCCATCACTTCGATTTGTCCAGGGTCCCGGCCCGCGGCCCGCGCACCTTCCTTCACAAAGCCCATGCACCAGGAAATCAAGTCTGGATCGGCAAACTGCAAAATGATTCCATCCGCAACCCTGCCGGCCATGTGCAGCACCTTCGGTCCATAGCCCGCAATCCACACTCGCGGAGGAATCTTCGCCCAAGTAAGTCGCGTGGCCTGACCTTCGTACTCAATTTCTTTGCTACTGGTGAGGTCACGGAAAATCTTTACCGCAGTTTCCAACTGCGACCAGCTCACCGGCTTCTTTCCCAGCACGCGTCGCGAACTGTCCCCCCGCCCAATGCCCAGTTCCATCCTGCCACCCGAAATCAGATTCAGGGTCGCGAACAGGCTGGATGTAACCGTCAGATCGCGAACTGCCGGATTCGTCACCAGCGTCCCCAGCCTCATCCGCTGCGTGTTCGCCGCCATGAGCGTGAGCAAAGGATAAGGATCCATCCATAAAACATGGGAATCGAAAAGCCATCCATACTCAAATCCACCAGCCTCGGCCTGCCGCGTCAAACCGAGAATGCGCTCAACCGAAATGTCTGGCTTCAACGTGATGCCAAACTGCATGGCCGCCCCTTTCATCGCCGCCCAAGATTATGAGGAAGTGAAGTGCGGCAGTTTAGCATAGAATTCTTTTTTCATCTCAGCTCGCGGTGGAGGCATTGATGGGGTTCGACACGATCATCGGCAACGGATCGGTGGTAACAGCAACAGACACCTACGTCGCCGACGTGGCCATCACGGATGGCAAGATCGCCGCCATCGGCAAAGATCTTCCTCGAGAGAACTCCGCGAAGGTGCTGGACGCGTCGCAAAAATATGTCTTCCCCGGCGGCATTGATGTTCACACGCATCTGGATATGCCCTTCGGAGGCACCACCAGCGCTGATGATTTTGAAACTGGAACTCGAGCCGCAGCCTTCGGCGGAACGACCACTCTGATCGACTTCGCTATCCAATACAAAGGCCAGCCGTTAAGAAAAGCCTTCGACACTTGGATGGACAAAGCGTCGAAGAAGGCCGTTTGCGACTATGCCTTTCACTGCATCGTTACCGATATCAGCAACGGTCAATTGCAGGAGATGAACAGCCTCGTGAGTGAAGGTGTTACCAGCTTCAAGCTTTTCATGGCTTATCCCGGCGTGTTTATGCTCGATGACGCCAGCATTTTCCGCGCGCTGCAGACCACAGCAAAGAACGGCGGCCTCATCTGCATGCATGCCGAAAACGGAAGCGCGATCGACGTGATCGTGCAGCAGGCCCTGGCCGAAGGGAAGACAGCACCGAAGTATCACGCTCTTACTCGGCCTACCACGGCGGAGGCTGAAGCCGTTTCTCGCGCCATTGCGTTATCCGAGATGGCAGGAGCCCCCATCTACATTGTGCATTTAAGCTGCAATGAAGCCTTAGAAAAAGTTCGCGAAGCTCGCGACCGTGGCCTTCCGGTCTACGCCGAAACCTGCCCGCAATATTTGTATCTCTCAATTGAAAACTTCGACGTCCCCGATTTTGAAGGCGCGAAATACGTTTTTACCCCGCCGCTTCGTGAGAAGTGGCATCAGGAAAAACTCTGGAGCGGTCTCAAGCGCGATCATCTGCAGGTTGTTTCCACCGATCACTGTCCGTTCTGTTTCAAGGAGCAGAAGGAGCTCGGACGCGGCGATTTCACCAAGATTCCAAACGGTGGGCCGGGCGTTGAGCATCGCATGAGCCTGATTTATTCCGGCGGGGTTGCCCAAGGCCGTTTCAGTGTAAACCGGTTCGTTGAACTGGTCTCGACAACTCCGGCAAAGCTTTTTGGCCTCTATCCGCGCAAAGGTACCATCGCGGTCGGTACTGATGCCGATCTTGTGATCTTCGATCCTCGGCGTAAACACACGATCAGCGCCAGGACGCATCACATGCGCGTCGATTATTCGATGTTCGAGGGTATCGAAGTCACCGGCATGCCGGATCTTGTGCTCTCGCGAGGGCGCGTCGTGGTAGACGGAGAAAGATTTCTCGGCCGTGCTGGACAAGGAGAATTTCTGCGGCGGTCAACCTATTCGCAAGTGAACGGCTAGTGTACAGTTACATGTTTCCAACCCCTACAACGCCCAAAGGAGAACCGATTGTTCACGCCATCAAGTCTGAGCATTGCGCTGATGATGATGATCACGAGCGCCGTTTGCTGGGGATCGTGGGCCAATACCTATAAAGGCGTCAAGGGCTATCGTTTCGAACTCTTCTACTGGGACTATGCGGTTGGCATTTTCCTCGTCTCGCTCGTGCTCGCTCTCACGATGGGAAGCACAGGCCATAATGCTTCCAGCTTTCTGAACAATGTCCGCGCGGCCGACTCTTCGAACATTATCAACGCGCTCATCGGAGGGGCACTGTTCAACCTTGCCAACCTCCTGCTGGTGGCGGCGATCGACATGGCTGGACTCGCCGTCGCATTTCCCATTTCAATCGGCATCGCGCTGGTGGTGGGGACAGTTTTGAGTTATGCGCTGCAACCAAGAGGGAACCCTGCTTTCTTGGCGTTCGGGGTAGCGTGTGCGTTCCTCGCAGTCCTTCTTGATGGCAAAGCCTACGGCAGTCTCGCCGCTACCGGCCGTTCGGTCTCAAAGAAGAGTGTGATCACATGCATTGTGTCCGGCGTTCTGATGGGTCTATGGGCGCCGTTCATGACACACGCGATGACGCGTGGCAATCCGCTCGGCCCTTACAGCGCCGCTGTATTCCTCACGCTCGGCGCATTGCTCTCATGCCTTATCTGGAACATTTATTTTATGAAACACCCGTTGGTAGGTGAGCCCGTGAGCTTTAGTGGCTTCTTCAGCGGCCCGGTCTCAGGCCATCTCCTCGGGCTTCTCGGCGGATGCATCTGGGGTGTGGGCACCGTCTTCAATCTGGTAGCTGCGAGCTTCACCGGAGTTGCAATTTCCTATGCCATTGGTCAGAGCGCTCCCATGGTGGCCGCCCTCTGGGGAATTCTCGCCTGGAAAGAATTTGAGAATTCAGGACCCAGAGCGAAAGCCTACCTTGGACTGATGTTCGTGTTTTATGGGCTGGCGATTTTCCTGGTCGCTCGAGCGAATGGCTAGGAGCGCTTATTTTCCCCGGATGCGGCTCACAAACAACTGCAGGAATCGCTCGGCATCGGACGCCAGACAGACTCGTGCATTCGGTTTCAGTTCGATGACGCCTTCGATTTCGTAGTGGTCGCCGTGCAGAATGTTGTTCTCATTCGACCCCATGCGGTTCGCCACCGTTTCTCCGCGGGTGAACTCGCCTTTGGTTTCCACGTCGACGTGCATTTCTTTAAGCGTGCCCAAAGTCGAATCCAAAGCGATTCCAACCGCCAGCGGGTCATACATCGCGGCGCCGCTATATCCACTTTTCTCGCTGCGGTTCAGATAAAATTCGGCGATCTTGGCGATGAAATCGCTCTGCGGTCCATGCGACGATTGAAGCTCTGCAAGATATTTTCGCGTGATCAGCGTTCGCTCGCCCACGTCTGAGCCGACCATCGTCACCATCCATCCCGCATTGAAGACAATGGCGGCTGCCTCGGGGTCGTTATAGATATTCGCTTCCGCCGCTCCGTTGACGTTTCCGCCCGTGATCGAGCCGCCCATGATAACAATGTCTTTTACGAGCGAAGCAATCGACGGATCCTTCGAGACCGCAAGCGCGATGTTGGTCAGCGGCCCAACGGGAATCAGAGTAATTTCATGCGGATACTTGTGGACCATTTCAATGATAAGATCCGGACCAAATCTTGAATCTGCTTTGCATTTCGAGGCCGGCAATTCAACATTCGCCAAGCCGTTCTTTCCATGCCAGAACTGTGCGGTAATCAACTTCTGATTCAACGGATGTTGCGCTCCACCTGCGACGATAACGTCGCAGCGTCCCGCCAGTGAAACGATCTTCAGCGCATTCTCCAATCCTTGCCGCCCGTCCACGTTACCGGGCACAACCGTCAGCGCTTCGACCTTGAGCTCGGGAGAATTCAGAGCCAGGATGATGGCCATGGCATCATCGGTACCAGGATCGGTGTCGATGATTACCCGTTTGGGCGAGGTCTCGGCAAATGCATTTGTCAGAAGAATAAGAAATGCGAACAAAACTAAAAGTGACGTAGTCCGAACTTTCACAGGAAAAAATCCTTTCTGAATATGAATGAGGTTCGGCTTGATCTATAGCAGCATACCCGCGATCGATGCCGACATCAGATTCGCCATTGTTCCCGCCAGCATCGCACGAATTCCTAGCCGAGCCAGTTCGCTCTTCTTGTTCGGCGCGAGCGCACCGATGCCGCCGATCTGGATTCCGATGGAACTGAGATTCGCGAAGCCGCAAAGCGCGAACGTAGCAATCGTGAATGAGCGGGGATCGAGCCCCGCCCTCATCGGTCCAAGCATGGAAAACGCTACCAGTTCGTTCAGCACCATACGCGTACCGAGCAGAGTTCCAATCACCCCGCAGTCGTGCCAGGGAACACCAATTACCCATGCGACTGGCGCGAAGACGGCTCCGAAAATCTTCTCCAGACTTTCCGGGAACCAGGCGATCCAATGGTGAACTCCACCAAGAATGCCGTCTGCCAGTGCGATCAGCGCCAGGAATGCAATCAGCATGGCTGCAATATTCAAAGCCATATGCAGACCGTCAGTCGTTCCACGGGCGACGGCGCCGAGCAAATTCTCTTCTTTCTCGGCTTCCTCTTCGCTCTCCGGCATGACAACTCGCCCGGCGGTCTTGGGTTGCTCAGTTTCGGGCACGAGCATCTTCGCCATTAGCAAAGTGCCGGGTGCGGTCATGATTACCGCGCTCAACAAATGTTTGGGTTCGATGCCGAACGCGATGTACGCCGCCATGATCCCGCCGGAGACGTGCGCCATGCCGCTCGTCATCACGGTCATGAGTTCCGAGCGTGTCAGATCGGGTAGAAACGGTCGGATGGTTACCGGCGCCTCCGTTTGTCCCATGAAAATGCTGGCAGCGATGTTGAGCGACTCCGCGCCGCTGGCGCCCATCACCCGCGTCATGACCCAGGCGGCAATTTTAATGATGAACTGCATCACACCGAAGTGATACAGCACGGCGAAAAACGCGCAAATGAAAATGATGGTTGGCAGCACCTGAAAGGCGAAATAGAAACCGAAATGAGAGCCTTGCTTCCCCAGATCGCCGAAAACAAACTGCGAGCCGACGTAAGAGTAGCTCAGCAAGCGACTGACAACGTCCCCGGCTTTCTGAAAAATTCGCCGTCCGGCATCGATCCTCAACACGCAGACCGCAAAAGCGAACTGCAGGCCCAAGCCCCACGCCACCGTTTTCAAGCGGATGGCTCGGCGATTGGTGGAAAAGGCGTAGGCCAATCCGAGCATAGTCATGAGGCCGAGGATTCCAGTGAAGCGTCCCATTTACTTTTTCTCTCCAGGTTTTCCGATCACGCGATGGATCAACGGCCTTTTGTCTCGCGTGGGCGCATCGGCAATCCGATAGCTCTCCGTGAGCAACTGTTTGGCACGATCCGCTCGTGATTCTGCATTGTAGTGAATCGTCGCCAGCGGCTCGCCCGCGGATACGGCGTCTCCAACTTTTTTGTGAAGCACGATTCCGACCGCTGGGTCGACCGAATCTTCTTTGCGTTCGCGGCCCCCACCAAGAATTACGCATGCGGTTCCGACCTGCTCACACTGTAAAGATGCGAGGTACCCGCCCCTCGGGCTGGAAACGATCGTCTTGTTCCGGGCCTGCGGAAGTTTCTTGGGATCGTCGATCGTGCGCGGATCTCCGCCCTGCAGTTCCACCATCTTCCGAAATCGATCGAGCGCCTTTCCGGACGCAATCAATTTTTCACTCTGCTTCTTCCCGTCCGCGACGGTGTCAGCCACCCCGCCCAGATGCAACATCCAACCCGAAAGTTCAAGGCACAGTTCACGCAAATCTTGCGGTCCTTCGCCCCGCAGCACTTCGACGACTTCGACCACCTCGAGCGCATTGCCAATCATGCATCCCAGCGGCTGATCCATATCCGTGATCAGCGCAACCACCTGCTTGCCCATGCGCTCGCCGGTTTCCACCATCAGTTCAGCCAGGAAGGCCGCATCCTTTTCATTCTTCATGAATGCCCCGGAGCCCGTCTTTACATCGAGAACCAGCGCATCGATGCCTTCCGCAAGTTTCTTGCTCATGATGGAGGCACAGATGAGGTAAGGGCTTTCCACCGTTCCCGTCACGTCGCGCAACGCGTAGAGTTTGCGATCCGCCGGAGCGATTTCAGCGGTCTGTCCAATCATCGCGCAACCACAGCTTTCCAGTACGCGGCGAAATTCAGCGACAGGAAGGTTCACGCTGAAGCCCGGAATCGCCTCAAGCTTATCCAGCGTGCCTCCCGTATGCCCCAGGCCGCGACCGCTGATCATCGGAACCGCCACCCCCGCCGCGGCTGCAAGCGGTGCCAGCACCAGTGAGGTCTTGTCGCCCACGCCGCCGGTTGAGTGCTTATCAACTTTTCTTGCCGCGAGTGAAGACAGATCCAGGACTTCGCCCGAGTGCAGCATGGCATCGGTCAGCGCCGCAGTCTCGGCACGAGTCATCCCGCGCCAGACAACTGCCATCAGCCAAGCCGAAACCTGGTAGTCGGGGATATCGCCGACGGTATAGGAGTTTACGAAGTAATCGATCTCTCCCCGAGACAACTCGCCGCCATCCCGTTTCTTGCGGATCACGTCAATGGCACGAAAAGTCTGCGCTGAAGCAGAGGTTGGATTCACTGCAAGCGGAATCCTTCCGGAAGAAGTTCGGTAATATGAGCCTGCTTCGGACCCGTGCCGCCCTGGAAGAAAATCCTTGCATCCGGGCCGAATTCATAGATGACCTGACGGCACGCACCGCACGGCGAGCAGGGCACGCCTTGGTCGTTAACGACCGAGACTGCGCGGATCTCGATTTTAGGACCAAGTTCCGCGACGGCAGCAAAAATCGCGGTGCGCTCGGCGCAGTTCGTCATTCCGTACGAGGCGTTTTCCACATTACAACCGCAGAAGATCTGGCCGTTCGAAAGCAGGACGGCCGCGCCCACCCGAAATCTTGAATAGGGCGCGTACGCATTCTTCATCGCCTTCTTGGCAGACCGCAGCAGTTTTGCCGGCACGGTGGCCGGCATGGTCTTCTTGTTCATAACGGAGAACGTCTCGTGGCTCAGGAGAAATCGAGGGCCATTGTAAACCCTGCCCTCGCAATCCAGCCCTTTTTCTGGGAGTGGGTCAGTTGATTTCCACAGGTTGACTAAAGTTCTTCGACAAACCTTGTAGTCCGGACTGAGTAGATGCAATGCTTCCGGGATCGCCGGTCACGGTTTTCATGGCGCATTCGACGCAGGTTGCGAGACTGTAACGTGATTCGTCCATGGTCGGCGCTCCATGAGATTTTGTGAAGCTGTGCCTAATCAACTTCTGCTCCAAAGCAGTCTTCGACACCCTGTAGATAGGGTTTGTGAGCATTCGTGGTGATTGCTCGGAGTACTGAAATGGCAGCCCATCCACGGACTTCTCGATCACGCGATTGCTATTGATTCCTCGATCGTGCCGGAAGTTAGGGATCAGGAGGGGGGTCTTGCCGCGGCATGCCTCTACTCGAGGCTTACATTCATCTCGCCGTGCTTGTCGAAATGAATCTGTAGCATTTGTTCCTTTCCACTGGCAAACTCCCCGGTAATGGTAGCGGAGTGATCCGCGGAAGCCGGGTCAGAGATGACTTGTACGCGCAGTCTATGCTTTCCCGGAGGGATTTGCATGGCATGAAACTCGTGACCTTCCACATGGTGAAAGACAACCATATGTTTCTTGTCTGCGCCTTCCAGCCGATGGGTATAACTCAGGGTTCCATCGACCCAGATCGACAGATGCGCCTCCGCAAAATTGTGCTCTACCTCGATCTCCAGAGTCGCCTTGTCAATTGCCGAAGATGTCGCAGACCTCGGGAAACCGACTGGTTTCACCGGGGAAGATATTTTCCCCGACTTTGACTCGGACTTCTTTGCCACCGCTTTCGGCGTCGTCTCTACAGGTGGAACAGATGTAGCAGGGCTACGGGAGCTCAATTCTGGCGCAGGCGGCTCTGTGTTCATCATTACGGAATCACGCGCCGCCGACAATGAAGCGGCGATTCGGCGGCTGTCCCGATTCTGCGTGTGCATTGCGGCTGGCCAGACGACGAGGCCCATGCGAAACGCGAAGAGCAGAAGTCCAGCCGCGAGTACCACAGCGGCAAAAGTCGGACTCCTCATTTTGTCCAGCAAGTTGTGGGCCGCGTTATTCCCATCTGTCTTTATCTGAATAGCCGCGCTTTGACCTTTGGGCGATGTTTTGTCTTTCTCACGCAACCGCTGGGAGTTGTTGCCAACTTGTAAGTCGGGTTGCTTCGCCTTGCTCCATAACTCCCTGCCTTCCCGCAGATCCTGAATATCCAAGGCCATTTCCATGCCCCGCTGGTAGCGCTGGGCTGGATCCTTCGCCATGGCGCGGCCAATGATGTAATCGATCCCGGGCGGCAACTCAGTGTCGAGGACGGTTGCGGGAACAGGGTCGCGATTGACCACCTTGAAGGAGACAGTCATCGCGCTGTTGCCCTGAAACGGCCTGTAGCCGGTCAATACCGTATACAGAACGATGCCCAGTGCAAATAAATCCGATCGCCCATCGACTGGTTCGCCGCTTAATTGTTCGGGCGACATATAGGCGGGTGTTCCCAAGGCGCGTCCCCCCAGGGTGTGATTGGCAAGATTCAGTTTGGCCACCCCAAAGTCGGCGATCTTAGCGTGGCCGTCTTCCGTGATTAGAATGTTTGACGGCTTCAGATCGCGGTGAACTACCCCTTGACCATGCGCGCAATCCAGTGCCTCCGCGAGTTCGTGCGTCAATTGCAACGCTGCGTCCAGCGATAGCTTGTGGTCCTCCTGCGAGAGCAACTTATCGAGCGACTGACCGCTCACGAATTCCATGACAATGTAGGGAGCGTGCGTTCCGGGCTCCTCCCCAACGTCGAAGATGGTTACAATCCCGGGGTGCGACAATCGGCCTGCGGCCTCCGCTTCCCGGAAGAAACGTTCGCGATATTCCTGCTCTTCCTCCGGCGGCTGGCTGGCCAATGAGAACGTCTTCACCGCAACAACACGATTGATCTTGGGGTCGCGGGCCTTGTAGACGATCCCCATGGCTCCCCGTCCCAGTTCAGACAGGATTTCGTATCGCCCAAAACGTTCGCCTCTGCGGCCGCTCTTCGCTGACATTTTCGGTTCCAGACTGTCCTTGTGATTCGTCAGACCGGGAAGTGCTCTGATCTTTCTCACGGCTTTGCCGCGGAACACGACGCGGTAACGACTGTCCTGAGCGGGGAGGCAGCCGTGCCTAATTCTCCACCGGGGTGCACGATCGCGCCAAGTTACCGACGTGTTACAGGGTTTTCGCGGGGAAGGGGTGGGAAAAGAGCTTCGGGCCCGGTATTTCCGGGCCCGCAGGTTTTGCGCTTGTTTTACTTGGACTTAAGGAAGAATCAGGCCATGCGCCGTCGCGACCTTAACCGGACCTCACTGGTAAGTAAAGGTCAATTCATCCAGGTAGATATTGTAGGACTGTTGTTTGTAATTGCCGTCCTGTTGATAGTTGATGGTCACGCCGTACCATCCCGGATAAGAAGCGGGGTTGAAGGTCCAGTTCAAGTTGTTCGTCACTCCATTCAGCGTGATGGATTCATACAACAACTGGTTGCTGGAAGTCCGCTGCACTTTGAGGGTGAGATGGTTCCATGAATTGCTGTTTGGGTAGCAGGGAATACCCGTGGGAGTCCAGCGCGCGGCTGCGGGGTTCCAGACATCCCACTCGTTTCCGCCGGCGATACGGCACTCGTGACCCCAAACGAATCCCAGGTTGTCGAAAAACTGGTTGATGTCGAATTCCTCTGCCTGCGAAAGACCCAGGTTGTCTCCGTAGAAATACACGTCGTAGGTGAAGTCATGGAGCGTGGGAACCAGGGTGTGATTTGAATCGTCCAGACCCTGGGAGGAATAGGGTCCGATCAAGTGGTTGTTAAAGAGAGAGTCGGAGTAATCCGCGGACCCTCCCACATTGAACTCCGAGGCATTTCCGCTCATTGAGGGAGATTTGATGCCCTGGGCCATCCAGAAGGAAATTCCATCGCAGGGCGAAGGAGAACAATCAATGAAGTTCGGAGGCCCTTGCCCGTATTGGCCCCACCCGCCGCTGCGCTGCAGGTTTGAGAACGAACTGCCTCCGCCATCTCCGCCATTCACGGTAATCGTGACCGGAGTGGTGGCAGCTCCGCCACACTTGTCCCACTCTTCGACCACCGCGTGATATGTCCCAGGATTCAAACCCAGGTTGTAGTTCATGCTCGCGCCGTTTACGGTGTACGCCAATTGGCCGGGGGCGGTATAGATTCCCATGGCAGCCACTCCTTGGGAGCAGGAACTGGTCGCAGTTGCCGTAAAATTTACTGGAGACCCGACGGTAGCATTGTTAGAAGGGGCGGTGACGTGCACGCCCATTTGATTGCTGACTGTGATGGTGATTGGAGTCGTCCCCGCTCCACCGCAGTTATCCCATGCTTCGACGACTGTGTTATAAGTGCCAGGACCAAGATTCAAACTTGTGTTCAACGAAGAGCCATTCACTACGTAGGAGAGGACGCCCGGAGCGGTGTAAATTCCCATCGAGCCTACCCCTTTGTCACACGAACTCGTGGCCGACGCCACATAAGGAACGGATCCTTGGACCGTCGAGTTATTGGCGGGCGTTTTGACCGTGACCCCAGCGAACAAAGCGGGTATACACATTACAGAGATAACGAAGAGGCAGACGATCAGCAACGCTGTCTTCGGCATGCGAGAATCTCCCTGGTAAGGTTTATATTTGGCTTGCGGCGTTTCGAACTGCCTGTATAACCTGCCCTTACGCGCGAGCGGGCGCGTGGTGGACCGAGAGAAGTGGCGTAAATTAGCTGGTTCGGCGGTTCATCTCAATTCCTGAAATTCAGCGAACAGGCTGCTTCAGGAATGCCGCAACTAGAATTTAACTGAAGGTACCAGAAACACTGTATTCCCTCCTAGCAGAAACTGTGAGTTTCCCACTCGAAGGTACACGCACTCCTGGCGTTAATCAGAACCAAGGAACCGTTGAACAGCCGAGATAGGAAGCACTATGAGAGAAAAGCCCAGTACTACCTCAACCGTCGAGAAGACTATGAATCCCCCATTTCCCACCGAGCCTGGGAGGGGCGCAAATTGCCGTCCACGGACCCGATCATTTATATTGATAGCTTCGCACCGAGAATACCTGACCGATGAGAATGGCGAGAATGTCCGGCCAAGCCTGGAGCCGAGGTAGAAGTCACGATTGCCGCAGACCCGGAAGCGAGCGCGAAGGGCGATCCGAAAGAAGACACTACAAAGCGGTGAGGTTCCGCGAGAAAGACTTTAGAGGCTTACGGGGTGCTCGGCTCGTTGTGCTCGCGGCACGCCCGGAGCCACCCACTCAATAGTTCAAGGAGTTCATCCGGCGGCCTGAGCCAAATCCTTGCCGCCGTCGGCCTCCACTCTGGACGCGCCAATATGCTCAGCCCTCGGCCATTAATCGCCCGGAACGCATCCTCGTCCGTGTTGTCGTCTCCCAAATAGGCGGCGGGCACATTCGCATCCATCTCTTTGAGAATGGTGCGCACGGCGGTTCCTTTGTTGGCCCGCGGGCTGCGAATCTCAACCCCGCCGTCGAAATCCATCAAGTCGGATCCGAAACGCTGTGCAATCCCTGTCCAGCCCTCCAGCACGCGGTTCTGCACCGCTTGCGCTTCCGATTCAGGCAGACCGCGCCAGTGCACCGCAATGCTTCCGGTCTTGAGTTCGACCGCGTCCAGCAGGTTCTCAGAGCGTAGCCAAGCTTCCGCCTCCGCCAGGGCTTCCACCGTCGACGTATCCAAGTCGCAAAGTTCGACGCTCCCGTCCGCCTTCAGACGCTGCAATCCATGAAGCCCCCAGACTTCCGGATGCGGCTTGATCGAAAGAAGTGGAACCGTCTCCGTTACATCCCTGCCAGAAATGATTACGACTCGCGTATTTCCAACACTCAGGATCTCCTGCAAGATTGATACAACCCCGGGATAGGGAACAGTATTCTTGCGGTCCCTCCGGAACGGCGCGAGGGTGCCGTCAAAGTCCAGCATGAGCAGCGATCGCCGCGCCCGCGCTACTAGTTTCAGGAGGGATTCAACTTGAGGCTTCAGCCTCGACTCCAACCCTGTGTCAGTTTTGTGGCTGGAATGCATCACGCGGCCGCCACACCTCCTCGAAACTTCCCTTGCGGTCGATCACTCCCGTCCAGCCTGAGTTCGCACAATTCCGTTACCAGGCTCCCGGCCCAGCGGTAGATGTTGTGCTCTCGTATGATTTTCCGCATGCGATGCACCCGCATCTGCCTGTCCTCCGGTTCCATCTCCAGCGCAGCGCGGATGGCCTCGGCGGTCTGGTCGATGTCGTAAGGATTCACGAGCAAAGCGTCCCTTAGTTCTCGGGCGGCTCCCGTGAACTGACTCAAGATCAGTACGCCGCGTCCGTCACGGCGCGCCGCTAGAAACTCCTTCGCCACCAGGTTCATTCCGTCGTGCAGCGAGGTCACCAGGCAGAGATCGGCGGCACGATAGTAGCCTTCAATTTCCTTATGGCTATGGTGGCGCTTGAGAAACAGAATGGGTTTCCACTTGCCCGACTGAAATCTCCAGTTGATTCGTTCCGCTTCGGCTTCCAACTCCGCCATCAAATCGTGATAGCGCTTGATGTGAGTACGGCTGGGTGCGCCAATTTGTATGAAAGTGAATTGGCCCTGATATTTGGGATACTTCTCGAGAAATCTCTCAATCGCCCGGAAACGCTCGTGAATTCCCTTGGTGTAGTCCACCCGGTCGACCCCGATTCCGACGAACGCCGCTTCCACGCCTAAGCTGTGCATCAAGGTCGAGCGTTCCAGATAATTAATTCCATACTGGTCGTTCTCCGTGGATTCGTCGTCGGTCAAGTCGACACTGATTGGGAATGGGCGAACGATGGTCCGGTGATTCTGACGCGAGACGGCGAAGTGTTCCCAGTCAACGCGCGATTCCACTACCCGGTCCACCGTCTGCAAAAAGTTATTGCAGTGCGATTGAATGTGAAATCCGATGAGATCGGCTCCCAGCAATCCATCCACCAGCTGCCGCTGCCAAGGACAGATGCCGAAGGCCTCCGGGTTGGGCCACGGAATATGCCAGAAGATGGCCACCCGCGCGTCCGGCCGTTTTTCCTTGATGAATCGGGGCAGCAATGCGAAGTGATAATCCTGCACCAGCACGACGGGGTGGGGCGTATCGGCGATTTCCTCGAGAACTGCAGCTGCAAATTTTCGATTCACTTCTTGATAGAGACGCCAGTCCGACTCGCGGAAGATCGGACGCGTGTGGGCGATATGGCAGAGTGGCCACAGCCCCTCGTTGGAAAATCCGTAGTAGTATCCTTCCTCTTCCTCTTTGCTCAACCAAACCCGGCGCAACGTGTAGCGAGGTTCGCTCGGTGGCACGCGAATCCGATCGTGCGCGTCTACCACTTCCGTATCCGCTTCTCCACTACCATGAGCGATCCACGTTCCGTCACAGGCGTTGAGTACGGGCTCCAGCGCAGTGACTAATCCGCTGGGCGGAACGACCGCTTCGATCTCTTTGCCATTTCTCTGATGGATGTAAGGCTCGCGATTCGATACCACAAACAGGCGACCTCCATTGAGGCGAGTCTGGATCTGCACTGCCAGTCGGTCTGCCGTCCACAAGGATTCCCCGGCTTCCCGCAAGCGAGCCTCATTTTCCGCCGCACTGCGCGCCTGGCTGAGGCTTTCGGCCAGCGTCACCACTTCCCACGCCAGCGGCTTGAATAGATCCAGGTCCGGCATCTGTTGACGAGATGAAATTCTGCCCATGCGAAGAGCCCGCATCCATTGCGCGGCGCGCGCGATCGGCCCAGTGATGCTCCAACGCACGATCAACACCGTGATGAATACAATGAGGAAGACTTGCACGAGCATTCTCAGGAAGGCTTCGCGCCAGGTGCGGAGATTTTGTGCGCGGATGTAATCCACATCGTGCACCAAGGCTAGTCCGCCTATGACCTCGTCGTCGCGGTGCAGCGGCAATGCAAAAGTGTGTATTCGATATTTGTCCAGCCGGCCGAATGAACTCTCAGTATGGTTTTCGGCTATGGCCTGAGTCACGTCCGCTGGAACTGCTCCCAAAATCGGCTGCAATTCGGAGGTGATCGCCACCAGTTTTCCTTGGCGGTCGTAAATCGCAACCCCGAGCATGTGTTCGCGGCTGCCGAAGTGTTGCACGGTCCGCTGCAAGGCACGGGAGGATTCCCAGGACTTTTCTACATTGAGCGCAAAGCTCTCGCCAAGCTCTTCGGAACTTCGTTCCAGCTGATTCCGAAGCACGCGTTTCTCGCGCAACACCTCGTAGTAGGAAAAGGCCAGCGAAACAATCGTGATGCCGACAATGAGCGAGAGAATGAGTCGAACACTCAGCAGCCGCATATTAAGCCTCCAGCCCTGAACCCGAAAACTTCTGGCGCGGAACCCCCGGAAAAGAAATCACCCTATAGTCAGCGGGAAGCCACCGAGACCGGTTGTATGCACGTGCTTCCTCTCGAGTCTCGTCGGCGGGCGGTGTTCGCATTCCCACTCATCCTAATTACCAGAGTGCCCTGTCCATATACAGAGATGGCCGTAGGTCCCAAAGGAAAAAGACTGGATCGAAAATCCAAATTCCATTGAAATCATTGTTCTTGGGATTACCGACTCGCCTAAACTTGGAAGCCCATCGTTACTTGGCCGCGGCTGGACCTACAGTAAAAACCCTAGAGTCACGCTACAGCTTGTCGTGATACGAATCAATACCGGATAGGTAGAATCCCCCTGGTTTGACTTCAAGAGACATGTTTCAGGCTGTATTGATCTTGCTGGCGTCTTCGCCTGTGGATGGTCAGCAAAAGGCTCATGGAGAACACGCCGTATGAAGAGAAACAGCCGAGACGCCGCCACTGCTGTGGCCAATGGCGCATTCGAAGAGGGCGAGAGCAATAAGCACAACGGGAACTCCAACCCCGCTAATCAACTGGCCTTGGGTGATCTCAGCGTAATTCTGGCCGGCTTGCAAACCATGCGGGACGGCGATTTTTCAGTTCGTCTTCCAGGCTCGTGGACCGGACTTCCAGGGAAGATTGCGGATACTTTCAACTCCATCGTCGCTGCTAATCAACAGATGGCGCAGGAATTGAAACGTGTGGGACAAGTGGTAGGCAAGGAAGGAAGAACGCGTGAGCGCACCCGCTTCCACGAATCCAGGGGAGCGTGGGGCGATATGGAGGTCTCGGTCAACACGTTGGTCGAGGACTTGCTTCGTCCGACGGCCGAGGTCACACGTGCGATTGCCGCTGTCGCTCAGGGCAACTTAACGCAAACCGTGCGCCTGGATGTGGACGGCCGGCCACTGGAGGGCGAATTCCTGCGCTCCGCCAGCATCGTCAACACCATGATTCAACAGCTCGGCGTCTTCACCGCCGAGGTAACCCGTGTGGCTCGCGAAGTAGGTACGGACGGGAAACTCGGTGGCCAGGCGCAGGTGCCCGGCGTCGCTGGTACTTGGAAAGATCTCACGGACTCCGTGAACTCGATGGCCAGCAATCTTACTGGTCAGGTTCGGAACATCGCGGAAGTTGCCACCGCTGTTGCCAGTGGGGATCTGTCCCGCAAAATTACGGTCGATGTGCGCGGCGAAATCCTCCAGTTGAAGGAAGCCATCAACACGATGGTCGATCAGCTCCGCTCCTTCGCGTCCGAAGTTACGCGCGTGGCTCGGGAAGTAGGTACGGACGGTAAACTCGGTGGACAGGCCGTTGTGGTGGGTGTTGCGGGTACGTGGAAAGATCTTACGGACTCCGTGAATGCCATGGCCGGTAACTTGACGGCTCAAGTGCGAAACATCGCCGAAGTGACTACGGCGGTTGCCCGCGGCGATTTGTCGCGCAAAATCACGGTCGACGTGAAAGGCGAAATTCTCGAACTTAAAGACACCATCAACACGATGGTCGATCAGCTCAACGCCTTTGCCGGAGAAGTAACTCGCGTCGCCCGCGAAGTGGGTACCGAAGGCAAGCTCGGAGGACAGGCGCAGGTGCCCGGCGTAGGTGGCACCTGGAAAGATCTCACCGACAACGTCAACTTCATGGCCAGCAATCTCACCGGCCAGGTACGAAACATCGCCGAGGTGGCGACGGCCATTGCCAACGGCGATTTATCGCGCAAAATCACTGTCGATGTTCGCGGCGAAATTCTGCAGCTCAAAGAAACTCTGAACACGATGGTTGATCAGCTCAACCGCTTCGCCGGCGAAGTGACTCGTGTAGCGCGTGAAGTTGGTACCGAAGGGCGACTTGGAGGACAGGCCAACGTACCCGGTGTTGCCGGCACTTGGAAAGATCTCACCGACTCCGTGAACTCGATGGGCGGGAACTTAACCGGCCAGGTGCGCAACATCGCCGAAGTCACGACCGCTGTGGCGCGCGGCGATTTGTCGCGCAAGATTACCGTCGATGTGAAAGGCGAGATTCTCGAACTCAAGAACACCATCAACACGATGGTCGACCAGCTCAACGCCTTCGCCGGAGAAGTAACTCGCGTGGCCCGCGAAGTGGGTACGGAAGGCAAACTTGGTGGCCAGGCGCAAGTGCCGGGCGTCGCCGGCACCTGGAAAGATCTCACGGATAACGTCAACTTCATGGCCAGCAACCTTACCGGCCAAGTAAGAAATATTGCCGAAGTGGCAACGGCTGTGGCCCGTGGCGATTTGTCGCGCAAAATCACGGTCGACGTGAAGGGCGAAATTCTCGAGCTCAAAGACACTTTGAACACGATGGTCGATCAGTTGCGCTCGTTTGCTTCGGAAGTGACCCGCGTGGCGCGGGAGGTCGGCACTGACGGAAAACTCGGCGGCCAGGCGCAGGTGCCCGGCGTAGGAGGAACGTGGAAAGACCTTACCGACTCCGTCAACTCGATGGCCAGCAACTTGACGGGACAGGTGCGCAACATTGCGGAAGTGTCAACGGCGATCGCCAGCGGAGATCTCTCGAAGAAAATCACCGTGAATGTGAGCGGTGAAATTCTTTTGCTCAAGGAAACCATCAACACAACAGTAGATCAACTCAACGCATTTGCCGGCGAAGTGACGCGTGTGGCGCGCGAAGTCGGTACCGAAGGCCGACTTGGCGGACAAGCCAACGTCCCGGGCGTGGCCGGTACCTGGAAAGATCTCACCGATTCCGTGAACTCGATGGCTGGCAATCTTACTGGCCAGGTGCGCAACATAGCCGAAGTTACAACCGCCGTTGCCCGCGGCGATTTGTCGCGCAAGATCACGGTCGACGTGAAAGGTGAAATTCTTGAACTCAAGAACACGATCAACACGATGGTGGATCAACTTAACGCGTTCGCTGGCGAAGTAACGCGCGTGGCGCGTGAAGTCGGCACCGACGGGAAACTCGGCGGACAGGCGCAGGTTCCCGGGGTGGCCGGCACGTGGAAAGATCTTACCGACAACGTCAACTTCATGGCCAGCAACCTTACTGGCCAGGTGCGAAATATCGCGGAAGTCGCAACCGCTATCGCGAACGGCGACCTTTCCAAGAAAATTACGGTCGACGTGCGCGGCGAAATCTTGCAGCTGAAAGAAACGCTGAACACGATGGTCGAGCAGTTGCGCTCGTTCGCCGCGGAAGTAACCCGCGTGGCGCGCGAAGTTGGCAGCGAAGGCCGTCTGGGCGGCCAGGCGAACGTCTCGGGCGTGGCTGGTACGTGGAAGGATCTCACTGATTCTGTCAACGCCATGGCCGGTAACCTCACCGGTCAGGTGCGCAACATCGCCGAGGTCACAACGGCCGTAGCTCGCGGCGATCTATCGCGCAAGATCACGGTCGACGTGAAAGGCGAAATTCTAGAACTCAAGAACACCATCAACACCATGGTGGATCAGCTGAACGCATTCGCCGCCGAAGTAACTCGCGTAGCGCGCGAAGTAGGTACGGAAGGCAAACTCGGCGGGCAGGCGCAGGTGCCGGGTGTCGCCGGAACCTGGAAGGATCTTACCGACAACGTCAACGTGATGGCCGCCAACCTCACGGAACAAGTTCGCGGCATCGTGAAAGTCGTAACCGCCGTAGCGAATGGCGAACTCACTCAGAAACTGACGGTCAACGCGAAGGGCGAAGTCGCAGCGCTGGCGGAAACCATCAACAACATGACGGACACGCTGGCCACATTCGCCGATCAGGTCACAACCGTCGCACGCGAAGTGGGCGTGGAAGGCCGACTGGGCGGCCAGGCCAACGTGCCCGGTGCCGCCGGTACGTGGAAAGATCTCACTGGAAACGTCAACTTGTTGGCTGACAACTTGACCAACCAGGTGCGAGCTATTGCCGAAGTTGCCACGGCCGTTACCAAGGGCGATCTCACGCGTTCCATTCAGGTGGAAGCCAGCGGCGAAGTTGCGGAGTTGAAAGACAACATCAATACGATGATTGACAACCTCCGCCTCACCACCGATCGCAACACGGAGCAGGACTGGCTCAAAACAAATCTCGCTCGCTTCACCGGCATGTTGCAAGGCCAGCGCGATCTGGCAACCGTGGGACGCATGCTTCTCTCCGAGTTGGCGCCTCTGGTCAGCGCCCAACAAGGCGTCATCTACCAGATGGGTGGCGAAGAATCGGCTGAAATGGTTCTGCTGTCGGCCTTCGCCGGAGATGGCGAGGACGGACATCTGCGGCGGTTGAAAATCGGCGAAGGGTTGATCGGCCAGTGTGCCGCGGAGAAGCGTCGAATGCTCATCTCCGAATTGCCACCCAATACGATTTCGATTCGGTCTGGTTTGTTCGAAGCAGTTCCGCAGAACGTGATCGTACTTCCGGTGCTGTTTGAAGATCGCGTTAAGGCGGTCATTGAACTGGCTTCGCTCGGCGCCTTTACAACTTCTCATCTGGCGTTTCTTGAGCAACTAACGGCCAGCATTGGCATCGTGCTGAACAGTATCGAAGCCACCATGCAGACCGAAGGACTCCTCAAACAGTCGCAGCAGCTGGCGACCGAACTCCAGATGCAGCAGAAAGAACTGCAGCAGACCAACGAGCAGCTAGCGCAAAAGGCACAGCAGCTTGCCGAACAAAACGTTGAAGTCGAACGCAAGAACCAGGAAATCGAACAAGCTCGTCGCGCTCTGGAAGATAAAGCCAAGGAACTGGCTTTGACTTCGAAATACAAATCAGAATTCCTGGCCAATATGTCCCACGAGTTGCGCACGCCTCTGAACAGCATTCTGGTTTTGGGACAGCAACTCAGCGACAATCCCGACGCGAACCTTACTCCGAAGCAAGTCGAATTTGCCCGTACGATTCATGGCGCGGGTACAGACTTGCTGAACCTGATCACGGACATCCTTGATCTTTCCAAGATCGAATCTGGAACCGTGTCGGTGGAAGCGGAGGAAGTATTCTTTGCCAGCATGCTGGACGCAGTGGGTCGTCCCTTCCGTCACGAAGCGGAGAACCGGCGTCTGACATTCGATGTGCAGACCGATCCGCATCTCGCGCGCAGCGTGGTCACCGATTCCAAGCGTCTGCAGCAAGTATTGAAGAACCTGCTCTCGAATGCCTTCAAGTTTACCGAAGTGGGAGGCGTCCGGCTCACCGTATCTCCGGCCAGGAGCGGATGGAGTGAAGATCATCCGATCCTCGGAAAAGCCGCATCGGTCGTGGCTTTTGAAGTGGCAGATACCGGCATCGGGATCCCCTTCGAAAAACAACGCATCATCTTCGAGGCCTTCCAGCAGGCAGACGCCGGCACCAGCCGCAAGTACGGCGGAACCGGCCTCGGTTTGGCAATCAGCCGTGAACTCGCGAGTTTGCTGGGCGGAGAAATTCAGTTGCGCAGCGCTCCCGGGCGCGGCAGCACATTCATCCTCTACCTGCCACAAACTTACGTGGGACCTTCCACGTCGAACGCCGCTTTAGTGGAAGCGCGGGTTTCGTCGGCGATCTCGCCCGCGCAGCTAGCAGTCGCAGGCATCGCCGAGCACGTGGTCGAAACCATCGAAGACGACCGGAACAATCTTCAGCCCGACGACGCCATCTTGCTCATTGTTGAGGATGACACGCATTATGCACGGGTGTTGTGTGATCTCTCACGCGACAAGGGCTTCAAGGTTCTGGTGGCGACACGTGGTACGGAAGCCCTCGCGCTTGCGCACGAGTATCATCCGACAGCAGTTTCGCTGGATGTTTTCCTTCCTGACATGTTGGGCTGGACGGTGCTCAATCACCTGAAGCAAGATCCGGCAACTCGGCATATACCAGTGCAGATGCTCACTCTGGATGAAGACCGCCATCATGGGCTGGCTCGCGGAGCTTTTGCCTTCGTCACAAAACCAACGACGCCGGAAGGCTTGGAGTCGGCGCTGTCGCGTATCAAGGAATATGCGACTCCGCGACGGAAGCGATTACTGGTAGTAGAGGACAATCCTGGCGAGCAGTTAAGTATTAAAGCGCTCCTGGATTATGACGACATTGACGTAAGCGTCGTATCGACGGGTATGGATGCGATCGAGGCCGTCACCCAACAGTCTTTCGATTGTGTCGTACTTGATCTTCGTCTTCCCGACATATCGGGCTTCGATGTCTTGGAGCGCTTCGGTGAAACTCCGTCCCTGGCAGATCTTCCCGTAGTAGTTTTCACCGGAAAAGAGCTTTCGCCGGAAGAGGATGCCCGCCTGCATGCCCTCGCACGCAGCGTCGTAGTCAAAGGGGTGGAGTCGCCCGAACGACTGCTGGATGAAACCGCACTGTTCCTGCATCGAGTCGTTTCCGATCTTCCAGTAGAAAAACAAAGGCTGCTCGACCGCTTGCACCGTTCTGACGACGCGCTGGTGGGCAAGAAAGTATTAGTCGTGGATGACGACGTGCGCAACATCTTTGCACTCAGTAGTGTTATTGAACGTCGTGGGATGACCGTGATCACGGCCGGAACCGGCAGGGAAGCGATCGCCAAGCTCGAATCGACGCCGGATATCGCCATCGTTTTGATGGACATCATGATGCCGGAGATGGATGGGTACGAGACTATGCAGGTGATCCGGCAGAATGCTTCGTTCCGGCGCCTGCCCATCATCGCGCTGACTGCGAAAGCGATGAAGGGGGATCGCGAGAAGTGTCTCGAGGCTGGGGCTTCGGAGTATTTGGCGAAGCCCGTCAACACGGAGCAATTGCTCTCGTCGTTGCGCATGTGGCTTCACCGGTAGGGTCGCAACGCGGTAATCAGTCCTGATCGGCGCGGGGAGAATGAATGGGCCAAGACGAAAGAGTAAATATCCTCATGGTGGATGATCAGCCCGCCAAGCTGCTTAGCTATGAGGTAATGCTCGGCGGTCTCGGGGAAAACCTGATTAAAGCCAATTCTGCGAAAGAAGCGCTCGAGATTCTTCTCAAGACTGAAGTGGCCGTGGTATTGATGGATGTGAGCATGCCGGAGCTCGACGGCTTTCAACTGGCAGCCATGATCCGGCAGCATCCGCGTTTTCAGCGAACCGCGATCATCTTTGTGTCCGCCGTTCATCTCACCGATCTTGACCAGCTCAAGGGATACGAGCACGGTGCTGTCGATTACATTTCGGTCCCGGTCGTTCAGGAACTCCTGCGCGCAAAAGTGAGGGTGTTCGCCGACTTGCACCGCAAGACGCGTCAGCTCGAAACGCTGAATCGCGAACTTGAGCAGCGGGTGCTCGAGCGCACGGAAGAGTTGGCCGGCAAAGCTGAATTGCTGCTGCATCTCAACATGGAGTTGGTAGGCAAGAATCAAGAACTTGACGCGATCGTCAGCACCGCCCCAGATGTAATTTTCAGCAGCCAGGGAGATGGCTGTTACGAGTACGTCAGTGAACGGTTTCATGATTACACGGGCAGTTCCGCGGTTCCTGGCCGCGGCGTCAACTGGTTGGAGTATGTACAACCGGATGACGTCGAACGAGTCATAGCAGGCTGGGCGCAATCAATTCAGTCTGGGAGTAGTTACGAGTCAGAATACCGGTTGAGATCCAAAGATGGAGATTATCGCTGGTTCCGGTCGCGAGCTGTTCCCATTCGAAACCCACATGGGGAAATCGCCAGATGGTATGGAACTTGTTCCGATATTCACGACAGCAAGTTGCTGGAGCAATCTATTCGTGACAACGCCACCGAACTCGAAAAGATGGTGGATAGCAGAACGAACGAATTACAGCGTCTCTCCGTCCGCCTTATGACATTGCAGGATCAAGAGCGGAGGCGAATTGCCCGCGATTTGCACGACGGCTTGGGGCAAGAGCTGGCGGTTGCGAAGATGGTGCTGGACAAGATCCTTCTGCAAAAATCATCGCAGCCCGATGATGAATCGTGGGCGCAAGCAAGCAGTATTATCGACCGGGCTATTCAGCAGGTCCGCACGATGTCTCACCTTTTGCATCCACCGTTGCTCGATGAGGTCGGCTTGCTCTCGGCTTTGTCCTGGTACGTGGACGGGCTTACCAAACGTAGCGGCATCGAGACGTCTCTGGATGTCCAGCCTCGCGATTTCCCAAGACTTGCCACTGAGGTGGAAACCGCCGTCTTTCGAATTGTTCAGGAAGCCTTAACCAACGTATTCCGCCATTCCGAAGCGCACAAGGTTTGGATTTCTCTAAGCCACACAAATGGAATGATAGAGGTCTCGGTGAAAGACGATGGCCGAGGGATTGGGAAGAAGATTGCCGAAATGCGCCCCGATAGCGTGGGCGTCGGCATCGGCGGCATGAAGCAGCGCGCCAGAGAACTGGGCGGGGAATTGCGATTGCGAAATGCTCCTCCTGGAACCGTGGTGGAACTCAGCATTCCCTGCCGTTCCGTCTCGCGAGATTCAAGTCCGGTCCTGGATGTATGCGCCTCAGACTGAAGGCGGATTGTCGCGCAATCGTTGCGCGCTAAACCTCTTGGGAGTCACGGCAACGAGTTATATCAAATCTTCCACACAGATTAATTCTTCG
This sequence comes from uncultured Acidobacteriaceae bacterium, assembly GCA_964403025.1. GTDB lineage: Bacteria > Acidobacteriota > Terriglobia > Terriglobales > Acidobacteriaceae > Sulfotelmatobacter. The sequence goes on from CAYOEH010000001.1 coordinate 50,150, forward strand.
CATACACCGGTCCTGCAGCACGGCTGGGCGGATCGGATACGGCACGGATGTAAGACACCAATGCTTGAATATCCGCCTTGCTGAGGGTGTTACCCCAGGCCGGCATGAGCGCAGACTTGTTGAGCGCGGGCCCGCCGTGGCTGATGATCGCGGTGAGATCCGCATCAGTCAGTTTGTTGAGCGTATCGCCTTCAGTGAAGGGATGCGGTTTGATTTCGAGATTGTCGAAGTTCGAGACGCGCTCCACGGTCGACTCAGGATTGTGGCAGCGCTCACAATACTGATCGTTGAGCTGGCGGCCAAGAGTCTGCTGATAACCCAGAGCGATCTCTTCGATTTTCAGTGCGACCGGCTTGCCCGTTTTATCCCTGGTCGATGCGGTGAGTTCATAACGACCCGCCATGCCGCCGAGAGTCACGTTGGTCGTGACTTGCCCGCTCGAGTCGGTGAGGCCATTCTTCGGATCGAAGTTCACTCCTGATGCGCCACTGAATTCGACGAGGGCGCCGGCGAGGGCATTGCCCTGCTCATCATTCACCTGCACGATCAGAGGCTGCGGCATCGGCGAGCCTGTCTGCGCGGTCTGTTTTCCTCCACTGGATTCGATGATAGCGGCTCCGTATGCGGTCGGCTTGGGCAGCGGTTCCGACGCGGTCTTGCGCGAACAGGACATGGCCAGCGTGGCCGTAAGCAAAGCGATGATGGTCAGCGAGCGGCGAATCATTTCTTTGCGACCTCCAGTCTGCCTCCGCCTTTCTGCGAGATAAGGAACGCGGTCAGAGCCTGCGCATCTTCGTCGCTCATGGCGCGGTTCGGCTCGGCTGTGCCGGGACGCAGAGCCTGCGGATTCTTCATCCACTGAAAAATCCATGCGGCGGTCATGCGCGAGCCAACTTTTGTCAGCGTTGGGCCAATGTATCCCTTGTCAGTCTTGGTGTCGATAATGTGGCAGCCCTGGCAGGCGTACTTGCCATAGAAGAGTTGCTTGCCCAACTCAACCTGGCCTTGCGGATAGCCGCTCAGCGGCATCGAATCGCGATCAATGGCCGGACTCTGGTACACGGTGAGGATATAGTCGGTGATTTCGTTCACCTCGCCGTCGGTAAGATTGAATCGTGGCATGCGGCGAATGAGGGACGGTCGCAGCGTGTTCGGATTCTTCAGGAAATCCACCAGCCACTGGCGCTGTACAGAGCTTCCTTCCCAGGTGAGGTCAGGCGCCATCTCGCCGCCGTGACCATTGATGCGATGGCAACTGAAACACGCCAGATCGTTCATCAGCTTTCCGGCTTTGCCGGCGGGGTGGTAGTCAGATACCGGCTTCGCTCCGACAGTAAGCGCGGGCGGCAACGTGAACGAGCGGTCGTTCAAGGCGAGCAAGGCGGTGGCGAGGGAATCGATCTGCGGTCCGGTGAACGTGTACTGCGGCATCTTCAAGCCCTGTCCAAAGGCACGCGGCTGCTTGATCTTGGTCGCGATGTAATCGGGAAGCGTGTGTTGCATGCCAGGCAAGAAAATGAGTTGAGTGACGGGCTTGCTTCCGATGCGGCTGAGTTCCGGCGCAAAGTTTTCCGGCTTCTTGATGCCTGCAATTTCATGACATGACGCGCAGCCATAATCGGAAGCCAGGCGCTTGCCGTGCGCGATCTGCTCTGGAGTTTCAGCTTCCAGATGAACATTGGCGAGCAGGTCGGGATCACTCTTTGCCAGCAGAAATCCTGTGAGGGTGGCCACTTGCGGATCGCCGAGGCGATAGTGAGGCATCGCGGTGTCAGTGTGGTAGACGCGCGGATTGCGTAACCATGCCTGCAGCCACTCCGGTTTCACTTTGCTTCCGACTCGCGTCAACTCAGGTCCCACGTCTCCGCCCACCAGATTGCCGGCGGCATTTTGCACGGCGTGGCAGGAGGAGCAAAAAGATTCTCCATATAAACTGGCGCCAGCCGCAGGATCTGATGCCGCCTTTGCCGATAGCGTGGCAGCGTCACCCGGCAAGGAGGTGCTGTTGGCCATCAAGAAGGCCGACATATCGCGTGCATCGTCATCGCTCAACTTGAAGTTCGGCATGGTCGCTGTGGTTGCGTAAGCTTGTGGATCTTTCAGCCATGCGTAAATCCACTCGCGGGAGGTCTTGTCGGCGATGTGCGACAGGGAAGGTGGATTGTCAATCGCCTTTAGTATTTTTCCATCGGGTAACTTCACCGTGTGGCAATGCACACAGCCGTAGCTGGAAAGCAGATGTCGGCCTTGATTCAATTGCGGCGCACCGGGCACAGGTCCGCGATGGCACTCGCCACACGATGACTCGATGTATTTCGCCGGCAGAATCGGTTGTTCCCACGCCAGCGTGCTGCTATGCGCTTCGGCCACGGTGGTAGCCACGCCCTGGCCGCGATGACAAACCGTGCATCCGAATTGATCGATCTGATGTGGGATTGCGGGATGCTTGCGAAACGGCTGCTCGCTCACGTCGTTGAGGCTGACTTCTTTCAAGCCAACGTGGCAACTTGTGCAGCGGTCGACCACGCCGAGTTCGGGTAACCAGATCTGTTGAATTCCTCCCTCAAAATGGCGCTGAAGCGTGACCGCGTCGCTGCGATTGCGAATCATCTTCAGATAGCCGTGCTGATAGTGACGCCACTCGCTGAAATGATTTTTTGCAGGGGCGATGGCCAGCGAAATCAAGAACACGAAACTAACCACGCCGAAGGCGCGAACGCTATCTCCGAACAATGTGTTCCACAGCGACTTCAATTTTGTTTTCATGAGCGCATTAAGACCCTTGCCACGGCCAGACCCACGCCCAACCGGGCCCGCGGAAAAATGTGCCGATGGCAGTCAGTACCACCAGTTCGAACAAGAACCACGTCATCACCCAATAGGACAGCGGTTTCGCCGCCAGATAGCGACGGAATGCCGAATACGATTGCGGAGAACTCTGCGCCGCCAGGAGCATGGCTGCGGCCATAATCAATGTTGGGATCAGAGCGGCGTATACCTTGAAAAACAACAGAAACAGCGAGAGAGCGGTCGCGACCACATAAAAGATTCGAAGGCGCCGCTGACGATCCTTAAGAAAAAGTCCCTGTGCTTCGATATTGACTCTGAAATAGGGAATGACAATTAGCGCCATCACTACCAGTCCCGGAACCAGCACTCCTGCCACCATCGGCGGAAAGTAGTGCAGCATTTCTTGCAGCCCGAGAAAATACCAGGGAGCCTTCGCTGGATTGGGAGTGTGCGAAGGATCGGCCAGACCCTCCAGCGGGGCGCTGAAGATCAGTGCGATCCAAACTAAAGCGATGGCCAACAGTTGAATGGCGACGGCGGAACGGAACAGAACTTCAGGAAAAGTCTGAACCAGATTTTCGCTCTCGACTTTTACTTGCGCCGAGGTTCGGCGAGTAATGAAGACGATGCGGCGCGGAGACTTCTGGGCATTGGAATCGACGCCCGCTATGAAGTCTTTGGATTCAGCCATGATTATTGCGCCTCCTTCGCGGTGACGATGGTGGAAGAGTTTGCCCGCAGCGTTGCTGGTTCGCTGGTGTGCGAGTAAAGACCGCCGTCCTTGCGGATGCGCCAGAAGTGGATGGCGACGAAGAACATTGCCGTCAGCGGCAGAATCATGCAGTGCAGCACGTAGAAGCGCAGCAGCGCGTTGGCGTTCACTGCGTTGCCGCCGAGTAGCAGGAAGTGAATCTTATTGCCCATGACCGGCACCGCAGAGGCGATGTTCGATCCCACGGTAATAGCCCAGTAAGCCAGCTGATCCCAAGGCAGCAGGTAGCCCGTATAACTAAGGAGCAATGTGATCAGGAGCAGGATCACGCCGATGACCCAGTTGAACTCGCGCGGGTTCCGGTAAGCGCCGCGATAAAAAACCTTGAACATGTGCGCGAAGACCAGAAAAACCATGGCGTGCGCCGACCAGCGATGGAGACTGCGCAGGAACATTCCGGATGAAATCACGAATTGCAGGTCTTTGGTGTCGGCGTAAGCCTGCGGCGCGGAGGGGTGGTAGTAAAGCATGAGAGGAATGCCGGTCCCAACCAGAATCAGAAAGGTTCCCAGCGTCAGCGTGCCCAAGTACCAGGTCGCGCTGAAGCTGAGCATGCGAGTGCGCACCTTAGTCGAGAACAAGTGCAGAAATACGTTCTGCTGAATAGCCAGTGCCCGCTTCAGCGTGCTTGAACCGGTGCCGCTGCGGAAAATCGAACGCCACACCCGCGTGCCGCGTAATGCGTCGAACTGTTGGTCGAGTGTTTTCGCCATGGCTTAGACCCTCACGAATGAATCGCGCTGCATTGGAGGAACATCGGTGGAGCGGTCCACCAGCAAGTCTCCGTCGTCGTTGAGCCACACCCTCTTCCACGGGAGAGGTTTGGGCGCCGGTCCCTCGATCTTGTCACCGGGCTTTAAATTGGCCCGTTCCCAAACAGCGAATTTGCTGCCATGGCAGGGGCAGGCAATCATGTTCAACTCCGGCTTCCATGCCGTAAGGCAGCCCAGATGCGTGCACACTGCGCTCAGAGAAAAAAAGCCTTCCTCCGAGTGAATGATGTAAATGCCCGAGTTCACATCGAGCGTGACGGAATCGAGCGGATAGCGGTCCGGTTTGCCAGCATTCACCACCGGCGATGGCTCGTAAAGCACATTGGGATCGAGGAACTGATAGGCGAATGCAGCCGTGCCTGCGGCCGCAATGCCCAGCGAACCCAAACCTAGTTTGGTGAAAAACTGCCGGCGGTTGACGTTCTCGTCAGCGTTTGCGTTCTTGATTTCGTCTGGCATGTTCGTTGCTCACTTCGACTGCAAGCCTGCTCCAATCGCCGCAATTGAGATCAATCCGGTCGGTTCGGCGGGAATAAGGTTGTAAGACTCCATCGTGATTGTGCCAACAGGACAGCGCATGGCGCAGAGTCCACAACGGATGCAGCGGGTCTCATCTTTCAACATCGCAGCGCCGGTAATAACGCCCAGTTCATCGGCCGCCACTTCATCGAGTTCGACTCCGAAACATTCCTGGTTATCTAGGATGTGTTGCACCGTTCGCGGTTCGAAGTCGATGCGATCGAGCGAAACCAGTTCTAAACATTTTTCCGGGCAAACGTCCACGCAACCGCCGCAGAGAATGCACATGCTGCCGTCTTCCGGCGAGCCTTCAAAAATCGTGTTGGTCCAGCAGTGCAGGCAGCGTTGAGCCTCCGCAATCGCTTCCGGAGTGTTATAGCCCACTTCCACTTCAGTCACGCCTGTGCGGCGTTCGAGCGGAAGCATCGGCACGGGCTGGCGGTTGATGTCCAGATAGTCAAGCGGCATGCTGTGCCGCTTCAGCACCTCGACTTCAATGATGGGTTCGGGATGTTTATTCTTGCGCAGGTATTCGTCGATTCCCACCGCGGCGCGTTTTCCGTCGCCGACGCTGTCGATAATCAGACGCGGTCCGAATACACAATCGCCACCACCGAAGATGCCCGCCGCCGAAGTCATCAGCGTTTGTGGATTGATGGCGATCAATCCCCGTGGCGACAGTTCAACGTTATCTTCCGGGGTCAGAAAGTCGAGGCGTGGCGCTTGCCCAATCGCCATGATGACGGTGTCGCACTCGATCAGACTTTCACTGCCTTCAAAGAACGCAGGATTGAAGCGCTTGTTCTCATCGAAGACCCACTTGGTCTTCAGCGTTTCGAGCGCAACCACTTTGCCGTCTTTGCCGACCATCCGCTTGGGGCCAAGTCCCGGGTGCATGCGAATGCCTTCTTCTTCAGCTTCCTCGATTTCTTCGAGGGCGGCGGGCATCTGGTCGCGCGGTTCCAGGCAGACCAGATTCACTTCACGGGCGCCCATGCGCAGCGCGGAAAGAGAAATGTCGACCATCTCGCGCGTCGCAACGGCGGTCATGTTTTCCGCGGAAGGCTCGGCATCCTCCACACCGCCCGCATGCTGTCGCACCACTTCACGAGCCGCCGAACGCGCCACATCCATGGCCACGTTGCCGCCGCCGATCACAATTACTTTCTTGCCGATAGTGAATTTGTAGCCGAGATTTACGTTGAGCAGAAAGTCGATACCCTTGTGCACGCCATCGAGATCGACTCCAGGAATGCTGAGATCGCGGCTGCGGTGCGCGCCTACAGCGATGAGCACGGCGTCGAAACCTTGCCGGCGAAGATCGGAAATCGTAAAGTCGCGACCGGCCGCATGATTCAGCTTCAGCGTGATGTCGCCGGTCTCCAGGATCTCTCGCACTTGCGCTTCGACCACATCGCGCGGCAGGCGATACTCAGGGATGCCGAGATATAGCATTCCGCCTGCAACCGGCGCCGCTTCGAAAATCGTGACCGCATATCCCATCAGCGCCAGATCATGCGCAGCCGAGAGGCCCACTGGACCACCTCCGACGACGGCTACTTTGAAAGGAAGTTTTTTCTGCCCGCGCCCTTCATTGATTTGAATGGGATGTTTCGACTCTGGTCCGAACTGCTCGGTGAGAAAGCGCTTTAGAGCTCGAATAGATATTGGCCGGTCGATCTCGCCGCGGCGGCAAGCGGTTTCGCAAGGATGTGCGCACACTCTTCCGCAGATGCTGGCCAGTGGATTCGGATCGCGCGCGATGCGATAGGCTTCCTCGAACCGGCCCTCAGCAATCAGGCCGACATAGCGTCCGGCATTGGTATGCGCCGGACAGGCCATCATGCACGGGAAGTTCGTATTCAGCCAATCGCTATCGACCTTTTTATTTTTGTATCGCTTCAGCATGAAGGCATTTATGTTTCGCGAGCTGGTTAACGTTTCCCAGTTTGTTCTTTTGCCGACGTGAGGAAAGAGAAACACGGGAAGCAGTTCGGCTTTACAGCGCTCCCCGTGATTCCTCGCTGCTCCTTACTTACTCAGGGTGAAATCCGCTTTGCCGCCGCCAGCCACAGTCACCGGTTTCGACTGGTTCTTTGCGCCCTCATGCCACACCGTCACGGTATAGCTGCCGTCTGGAACATCTTTGATCTTATAATTGCCGCTATCGTCGGTTTGGGCAAAGTAGGGAGTTGGGCTGACGATGATGTATCCCTCCATTTCCGGGTGTACATTGCAAAACAAGGGCACAGCGCCCGCCTTATCGAACGTAAAGGGACGCTTTTCACCTTTGGGCCACGTTCCGAGATTGTGTCCTGCTTTCTTGTCTCCGGCCACTGAAGGCCAGAAGACGTTGTGTTGCACATTGTCGCTGTTCAGGAACTCAACCGTTGTCCCCTGTTGTACGGCGATAATGTGCGGAGCAAAGAGCAGTCCCTTTTGATCCACGACGGGGTGCTCCTTGGGAGCGGGAAACGTTTTGCCCGCAATGGCGTCGACGTAAACCACCGACTGGCCCTTCATCCCAGTAACCTTGCCGTCGATGTCGCCTGCCCAAACCGCCGTGCACAACCCGGCTATCAGCACAGTCAATGCACATGTCTTGTACCTCATTGCGTTGTTCTCCTTTGAATTTGCAATTGATAAATTGTCGAGAACGCGTCAAAAAATGAATTTCGCGTCCAGATAGATTGTGTTGTTAGAGCTCGCATTGCGACCCGAGCCATCGTAGTTTGTCGTGCCGCCATTGAAGCGTGTGTATCCGGTGTACTGCGCCGCGAGCTGCAGATTCTGCCACGGCCAAAACGAGATGTTCCCGATGTAACCGGCGCCTCTCGGGTCGCCATTGGCGCTGCCGCTCACCGCGCCTGGTGCGTATAGCCCCGGATCAACCGTCCCGCCCGTATCGAACCAACCGAATGTGCCTGTGTACCGGTTGCCGAAGTGATATTCGGCATTCGCCTGAACGGTGTTCAGATGATGCGAACCCAGTGTTGTCAAACCTTGGGCGACACTGGCTAATAAATCGGAGTTTTCGCGAATATACGTACCCCGAAACGAAAGCACGTCTTTTCTGAATAAGGTACGGTCGATCTGAGTGTCAAAGGCCCAATCCGTGTACTCATCCGCCGGGCCAGTTATCCCGTTGGCACCGACGATCTGGTTGGGTGTGGACCGCATGTGCATTCCATAAGTGCCGATCTCATATTGCGTCTTCGCAGTCAATTCCTGCCACGCAACCCGCCAGTACGGCGCAACCCCGTGGATGTTGTATGAAAACCCGAATCCCGGATTCGGCTGAGCACCGCCCACGTGTTCCGAGCGATAAACTGAAACGTCCGCGTACAGGTGGTTGTTCCACATCGCGTAGCCACCGAATCCTGCCACGTCCTGGGCCAAAGCGCCATTGATGATGGGAGTGGCACTGGGAGTGGGTGCGACGTCGCTGGCCACCCACGGGAAACCCCATGCCGGCGTACTGTTCCAAAGATCGTCTAATGTCGGATTGTTGTTGAGGTCTAGGCCGTAGACGAACTCCTTCCCGCCCAGTTTGTGCTTATTGTTTGCGTAGCGGATGTCGGTGTTATCCATGCTGAAATGGTCGGCCTGGGTGTCATAAGTCACTTGGAGAAAGCTGCCGACGCTGCTGGTCCACGCGCCAGAAAGGAAGAGCGATATATCTTGAGGAAATTCAAAATTTCCATTCTGCGTCGCCGGCACGGGTGATTTGGTTGCGGTAAATGAGGTCTCAAGCATCACGGAAAGCGGTTGCGAAGCCAGAAGGTCAAGCGCGGCTCGCGATTTGCCTCCGTCCGTCTTTATGACTTTGGCGTCGTCTCCCTTATCCACGTAGCCGAGCAGCTTGAACCTTCGTCCGGCCGGGTTAAGTTCCGGAGGGGTGTAGTGACAACCGCTGCATGCCAAACCCGTCTGCCGCGCATAGCTGGGAACGGCTGACACGGTAGGCGGATTTACTGCGGAGGAGAAAAGCAAAACGATGATAGGAACTGCCACAAGCAAAGAAATCGCCACTCTCGTTATCTGAAATCTCATTTTGTCTCCGAAAGACTGCTGATCGTCGTTGAGTGATGTCGTAGTTTCCGGTCAACGCGTTCCTTTGGCCGTGATGACAGACACCCTGCATGGTGATCTAGGTCACAAGGGCTAGGGGTCTTCATCGAGGGGCAATCATCTAGAGACTTCGCGCGATTGGCGAATGCAGTCGCATGCGCGGATCTTTGACCAAAGAGAATCTACGGTCACAAGGGAGAGACGCGATGGCAACTCTTTTATTTGGCTCTGCTTGAGACCAGGCTGGTCAATAAGGGTTAATCCGTACATCGCTCGCTGATTCACTCTATTTCAGCTGTATGCCACTGGGATTACCACCTTGGCTTATCCGGGCAGGAGGGGGTTCATTTTACAGCGTCAACCGGATGGAAGGAGCGTGGGGTCAAAGTTAGGGTTGTGGTCGTACGAAATTCAGAAACAGTTGCTCGCTTCGAGCACGGAAGGGGTCCGCTTATGACAGGAAAGAGTTTGCAAGTGCTCAGATGTCTTTTGGTGCTCGGTGCCGGTTTCCTACTGATCGCCGGAATGGCCTGGGCTCAGGATGACGACAAGGACAAAAACGAGTCGAGCATCCAAAAACGAATCGATAACGCTGCCAACGTTCTCAACGAAATTATGTCAACTCCCGACAAAGCAATTCCCGATAAAGTTATGCACGACGCGAAGTGTATCGCCGTGATTCCTTCGATGGTGAAAATTGCAGTGGGTTTCGGAGGAAACCATGGTAAGGGAGTCGCGGTCTGCCGCCTGGAAAACGGCCACTGGAGCGCCCCTGCGCCGATCACGATCACGGGCGGAAGCTGGGGGTTGCAGTTAGGCGGACAGGCGGTCGACCTTGTGCTGGTTGTCACGAACCAACAGGGTATGGAGCACCTGCTCTCGAGCAAGTTCAAAATCGGCGCCGATGCCTCGGCAGCAGCTGGCCCCGTCGGACGTGATACTGGCGCCGACACGGACTGGAAAATGAAAGCAGAAATGTTGACCTACTCCCGTGCGCGCGGCCTTTTTGCCGGCGTGGACCTCAACGGCTCCGCAGTCACACAGGACAAAGACGAGACGCATTTGCTTTACGGAAAGTTTGTACCGTTTGAGGCGATCTTGTCCGGCAAAGTGCGTCCGCCAGCGGGGAGCGGGGCATTCGAGGCTACGGTGAGGAAGTATGCAGGCCAGGCGGAGAATCACGGCGAGTAAGAAGGGCGCTCGATCGTGGCCGGGTTCTCAATCAGTAGGTGAGGTCAAAACAATTTCGATCGGAGGGTGGAAATGTCAACGATTCTGGTGGTTTTGCTGGTGCTGTTGTTGGTTGGTGCTCTTCCCGCTTGGCCTTACAGCCGGGGCTGGGGCTACTATCCGAGCGGTGGGCTGGGACTCGTGGTTGTGGTCTTACTCGTGTTGCTTCTGGCTGGCCGTTTGTGAGAAGGCCGGGAGAGCTCTTAGCGTGGCAAATTGGGCACGCTGAGTAACCGTCGTTTCAAAGCGATCAAAGAGGAGGGCAGGCATACCTGTTCTCCTCTTTTCATTTGTTTGCTTGAGGTTTGTCTTTCTTCGCAGTCTCAGGGCACGGGGGTAAGGCCGGCAGTTGCTGCCCCGAGGGGCTTACCGCTCGATCCGGTTGAGAGCCCGGACTCTTGCTCCTCGCAGACTCCAATCCCAGTTGATCCAGTGGCTGCAGCTTCTGCAGTGCCGACCACGCGATCATTTGAAATCCGACAAGGTCCGACGAAGAAGGTTCCGGACTCGGGTTGGTGACATCCTGTGCCAGGATCGTGGAACTCATCGCTGCGGCGAAGCACGCATTCACCAAAAGCCTTGTTGCTTGTTTCATGAATTCCTCGAGAGTCGAAGCGGCAACAATCGGTGTCGATTAGTTAGGCCGCTACCATTCCTTCCGACCCGTGGCACAGCAACGGACACCGTCTTTCTAATTGGTGAAGGGGGTCGGAGTCCATACGCGGTTTTCTGTAATGGAGACAGGTTGTTCTTAAAGAAAAGCCTGTGGCCAAGGGCTCATCTTTCCCCTCCAAAACTACAAGCTTCACAGTATGGGCAAGGATGACGCCTCGGAATTAGTGTCGAGTTCTACTCGACAGACGCCCCAATCGAGCGGATGCCGGTTCTCTTTAACCGGAAAACCTGCATCCGCTCCCTCCTAGAACTTGAGAACGGTAAATGAGGCGCCGCAAGTACAGGAACTGGATTCGCCAAATACGTAGCGCACGGGATTTGTGCCGGCACACTAGGTGGCTATTCTTCAACTTCGTAATCGAATAGGAAGGATATCCAATATGCTCTACTGGACGTTGGTCTTCTTGGTGATTGCCCTGATCGCGGGAGTCTTGGGCTTCACCGGCGTGGCGGTTGCAGCTGCTGGCGTGGCGAAACTGTTGTTTCTTATTTTTCTGGTGCTCTTCGTTCTCTCGCTCGTCACTCACGTTTCGCGGCGGGGCAGCGGAGTCTGACGTAGGACGTTGGTTGATGGAGACATGCTCGACAAACAGAAGCGCGGAGTTTCCGCGCATCCCCTGAGCAGCGCACAAGTTCAGTTGGATTCCTGCTTCCGCGGCAAGGCCTCAACACTCTCAAGCCGTGCATTTTCATGCTTATGGAGTAGCGATGAGAGTCCGAGATGCTGGGGAATTCAAGAAGATCTGTCTGTCCGATGCACTTCACAAATGTGTGCGGTATGGCACATACAGATGGCACCGAAAGCTATAGGCTTAACTTGTCTTTTCTAGCACCTGCCGCCGAGGCCTTTTTAGCTTAACGGTTCCTGCGAAATCAGACGGCGTTTTTGTCGCTGTGTGATGAAAGGAACTAGTCATGGCCATCCAATCTGTTCGAGGTGCACCCGCCCGATTTAGTAAACGCGACAATGACCGGAGCGAAGTCGGCAATATCATCCTGCGCGGCCTCCCGCCAGCAGAGTGGACGCAACTCTTCTCCTCCCTCGAGTTTGTCCGTCTGAGACTTCACCAGGTTCTGCACGAGGTCGGCGAATCCATCAAGTCAGGATATTTTCTGAACGAGGGAATGGGCTCTGTGCTGACGGTTCAGCCAGACGGAGAAAGCGTCGAGGTCGGTCTTATCGGCAAGGAGGGATTCGTTGGCCTACCAGTAATTTTTGGTTTTAAGACCAGCGCGTTAAGAATTATCACCCAGGGTGATGGCACGGCTTACCGGGTGGATGTCGGGATCCTGCGCGATCTTCTGCCGAATTGCCCCGCGCTCGAGCAACAGTTGCAACGCTATTCGATGATCCTGGGTATTCAATCAGCCCAGCTGGCTGCTTGCAACCGTTTGCATGACGTTGAAGAACGATTGGCGAGGTGGTTGCTGATGAGTCACGATCGAATTGGTGGTAAGACTCTTCCCTTGACTCAAGAATTTCTGGCACAGATGCTCGGAACGCGACGGTCCACCGTCAGTGTAGCCGCAGGTATTTTGCAGAAGGCTGGAATGATTTCTTACACGCGCGGGAATGTGACCATTCTGAACAAACCCAAGCTGGAAGATGCCGCCTGTGACTGCTACGAAATTATTTGCCAGCAGAAAAATCGATGGCAGTCTGAAATCATCTAAGCTCTCCGCCGTTTTTTGTTCGCGGAAAACAACACCTTATCTGCCTCTTATTGGAGAAGCAACGCATCGGATTCACTGGGAATCAAAGCCTCGTCCGCAATTGCCGCCAGTCGTCAGAACTCATCATGAAGCTTAAATTTCCCCAGTTTCTCCTTCGCGGCATGTAGAACTCATTTCAGGCAATCAGGTAATCCAAGTAGAAGTGTTCTTGTTATTGCTTACACACACGGAAATGCGCGTAATCCGCTCCAGTTGTGCGCCGCCTCCTGTAAACCGCTGCTTACTTTCTGGCATCTATACGAGCGTCGGAAATCTATAGCGCCACTTCGATTTCCCGACAATTTACAAGGAGCGTCAATGTCGAACCAGCAAGGTCCACACAACTCCGCGCACGCTCTAACGGCTCTGCCCCCATTTCAAGACCTTAAGACTTCTTATTCTGCCCGCGAACCGTATGTCGCTCGTGAACGTGCCATCCCATTTGTGAAAATGAATCCTCGAGTGCGACAGCAACAACCGGTTGGCCCGGACGCGATCTGGGGACACTACAACAACTACAGGTCGAACGGTCTCGCGGGATCCGCCGTAGTGCACGTTGTTTTGTTAACCTTGGTATTGAGTGGCTCCCTGCTTGGACACCGGGTGGTGACCCAGGTCGAGCAACATGAAACCGTGACCTTGATCGCGCCCTCGCCGGATTCCTACGCTCTTCCCGTTGCCAAGAAAGTGGTCGGGGGCGGCGGAGGCGGTGGGGATCATGACACATTGCCTGCACCAAAGGGACGTTTGCCGAAGTTTGCCATGCAACAGATTACGCCGCCGAGTATTGTGCTGCGCAACCAGCATCCGAAGCTCGCCGTCGCGCCCACAGTTGTAGTTCCTCCGCAGGTTCGCGTGGCCGAAAACAATATGCCGAACTTGGGTATTCCTTCGGCTGCCCCGCTCCCCTCGGCTCCTCCTTCGAATGGAACAGGTTCGGGCGCAGGCATTGGCTCCGGCTCGGGCGGCGGCGTTGGCGTGGGTCACGGACCAGGAGTGGGATCGGGCAGTGGCGGCGGAATCGGCGGCGGAGTGTTCAAAGTTGGCGGCGGCATTTCGGCGCCGGAACCCGTAAGCACGCCTGATCCCGAATATACCGAGCAGGCTCGTCTTGCTAAGACTCAAGGAACATGCATCCTTTGGCTCATCGTCGATGACCAGGGACATCCGCGCGACATACGAGTGGTGCACGGTCTCGGCTTCGGGCTCGACGCCAAGGCCGTCGAAGCGGTCAAACAGTGGCGCTTCCAGCCCGCTATGAAAGACGGCAGGCCGGTGAATGTGCAGATCAGTGTAGAAGTTGGCTTCCGGCTCTATTAGTCGAAGCTCATCGTCTCGACTTGTGATTCGGCGGCAAGCTCACATCGGAAATCCAGAGCTTGCCGCATAATTTTTGCCCAATGTAGGGAGCCCAACCCTCTTTTCGAAGAAAAGTTTCGCTAACCTGAACAAACTATTCCTCTTCCCGGTACAGCAAATCTGACCTTCAATTACAGGAGCACCCTGATGGGACGCCTCGCCGCCCTCCGCTACTCTCGTTTTCGACGCTGAATATTCCGCAGTTCTTGGACGCCAGCGCAGCCGATTGTAAGGAGACTACCGTGGCAACTTGCGCAATATCCGCTACAGTGACCGATCTGATCCCCACGACAATTGAATCCCAACGAGACAATTCTGAGCGCAGCCTGGTTCGACGCGCCCAGCATGGAGATCAGGAGGCTTTTGCTACGCTCTTCCAGTTGCATAAGAAACGGGTTTACTCCGTATGCTTGCAGATGACGAAGGACGTGGCCGATGCGGAAGACCTGACGCAGGAAGCTTTTCTGCAGGTGTTTCGCAATCTCAATTCGTTCCGCGGAGACTCGGCCTTCTCCACTTGGCTTTACCGGATTGCCGTCAACACTGTCCTCATGAAGTTGCGTCGCCGGAAGTCGCCACCTCTTCTTTCGCTGGATGAGCCCGTATCGAGCGAGTCGCCTTCTCTCAAGCGAGACGTAGGAACGGCGGACCTCAATCTCTCCGGAGCGATCGACCGCATTGCGTTGCATCGCGCGATCAAAGAACTTCCGGAAGGATGCCGGCGGATTTTTGATCTGCACGAAGTGCAAGGTCTTCAGCATCATGAAATCGCCCGGCAGTTGGAATGCTCGATCGGAAACTCAAAGTCACAACTGCACAAAGCCAAGATGAAAATGCGTGACCTTCTCTTTCCGCGTGGGCACGCGCGGCCATCTAGGACCGCCAGCAAGTCCCTGGCCAAGAGTTCGTTGTGAACCGATCCCGCAACCGCAATGTTGTTTCACTATCAACGCCGGCAGCTGTAAGAACAGCAACGACCGCAAGGGGATGAAGTCTGTGGGGCTAGGAGCCGTCGTAGTCATCGGGGCCAAAAATCAGGGGTTGAGCCCGAGCCACGTCCAATCGCCTAATGTGTCGGATGTTCCTGAGGGATCCCTGCTGCCGGAACCGATGGAATGCGTCGAGGTGGCTGGCCGTTCGCTCGTCGAGCGTTCACTTGAGCGCCTCGCCGCCGTGAACCTCGAAGCGATTTCCGTCGTGGTGGAGTCTGCGGCGTTCATCCCAACGCTCCGCACGGATTGCAGGAACGTTGAGTTTCGGGTAGCGAGCGATCTGAAAACCGCGATCCGCCAGGAGCTCTCTAATTATTCGCAACAGGGTATCGAGCACGCATTCGTCAATTGGGCGAGCGTTTATGTCGAAACCGATCTCCTCGACCTCTTTTCCTTCCATCGAGAGGCGCAGCAGGCGGCGACACCAACATTCGATCAGCAGGGTCCGCTGGCTCTGTGGGTTGTCGATTGCGCAAAGGCGCAACATCTGCCGCTCGAAAAACTGCTGCGTATCGCGGGACAGAACGCAGCATCAGAATATTTCATTCGTGAGTACGTGAATCGTCTTGATCATCCTCGAGACTTGCGGCAGTTCGCTTCCGACATGCTCCGTGGCCGCTGCCGGACTGGCCCTTATGGCCGCGAGGTCAGGCCCGGTGTTTGGCTCGACGAAGGCGCCGAAATTCATCGGCGAGCCCGCGTCGTAGCGCCAGCATACATAGGCGGCGGTTCCAAGGTCCGGGCAGACGCCTTGATTACTCGCTTCAGCAACATCGAGAGAGACTGTTGTATCGATTGCGGGACGGCAGTTGAAGATAGCTCCGTACTGGCGAACACAAGCGTCGGAATTTGGCTTGATCTATGCCATGCCGTCGTGCGTGAAAACATGCTGTTGAACCTGGAGCGCGATGTCTTGATCGAAATCTTGGATTCAAGAGTCTTGCGGGCTAGCGGCGCCAGCCGCAGGTTCGCCCCGAAGACAAGCGAGCGACGTGAAGTTCTGGAACAAATTTCTGACTTACAGGAAACACGCCAAGTGCTGAACGCCTGGCAACTCGGTAACAACAACCTTATTCAGGAGTAGATGCCATGCAAACCCGGGGTCCCGTAATTGTGATGGAGCTGCCAGAAAAACTGAATCACGCGGAGGTAGAGTCTTTTCTCACCGAACTGCAGCCGCTGTTGGAGGATGATCGTCCCTGCATTGTTTTGGATTGCTCACAGATCCAATACATGGATAGCGCGGGAGTCGAGATGCTGCTGCATTGTCTGGAGGAGGCCATGAAGCGTGACGGAGATCTCAAGCTGGCGGCGGTATCGCCAGCCTCGGCGGTAATCCTGGAGTTAATGCGGGTCGATCGTCTTTTCGAAGTTTTCGACACTGCCGATCAGGCTGTGCGGAGCTTCAAGGTTTTCGCGCCGGAAACAAGTTCTGAAGGCCAGCCCTGGTACGGTACGCCTCAGGGTCTTGCCGATCTGAAGGCCGCCAGCTAAATCTTCATGTGGCGTCGGGGGTGCCTATGACAGCAAGGAACATGACAGCAAAGAAAAGGATGGTCGTGCGGATGGCGGGGAGCGCAGTATTGTTCTTTGCTGTCCCGTTGTTTGTGTCGCTTGCCGCCGCGCAACAAGGCGGTAGCGTGGCCAAACCTGTTCACTTGGAGCCGAATGTGGCTGAGCCCGCGGATCTTCCTGACAGTCCAGGAGTCACACTGGCTAAGCTCCAGCCTCAGAACCCGTTGCCCAGTGACTCCGCGCAACAATCGGGCGCGCCACCTTCCGCTCAGCCGCAAAGCCAGCAATCGCAGTCTCCGCAGCAAGCGCCGCAAAATCCGGTTGGCACGGCCGTGGCTGAGCCGACGCACGCGGCGGGGATCGCCGCATCGCAACCCGCGGGAGTGGCAATCGCGCCTGCAAAGCAGCATCGAGTTCGAACCATCGTTATACGGGTTGGCGCAATCGTCGGCGCAGGCGTCGCGGTGGGAACGGTAGTGGCGCTAACCGCGGCCACTCCCGGCAAGCCTCCCGGTGCGCACTAGGGCTACCGAAATCGCGAACGGCAGGGAGGCTTTGCATCAGCAGAGCAAACGTCCCGTAATGATCGTAAGCTTTTCAGGAATCGATGGTGCCGGTAAGAGCACGCAGATTGTCGAGCTCGAAGCTTGGCTCCGCCAACTCGGACTCCGTACTCAACTGCTGACCTTCTGGGACGATGTCGTGATCCTCTCCAAATTCCGCGAGTTCGCGAGTCACAAGGCATTCCGAGGAGATCGCGGCGTCGGTAGCCCGCAGAATCCCTTGCACCGACGAGACAAAAATGTCACTGCCTGGCCCGTGACTCTGACCCGTTTCGGCCTCTACCTCGCAGATGCTCTTCACCTTCGTTGGAAAGTTCGCGAGGCAAGAAGAAGCGATGCCGATATCGTGATCCTTGATCGTTATATCTACGACGAGCTCGCAAATCTTCCTCTAACCCGCTGGTCAGCGATTCGCTTCACGCGGCTCATCCTCAAGCTTGCGCCCAAACCCGACATTGCTTACCTGATCGATGCGGCCCCTGTCGCGGCACAAGCCCGGAAACCCGAATATCCTCTTGAGTTTGTTCGCCGCAACCGCGACGCTTACATCACACTGGCTCATCTCTCCGGTGCCATGACCGTTGTCAGACCTGATTCGATCGCAGCCATGAAAACGCGAATCCAAAACGAGATGCTGCAAGCGCTTGCGCTTAAGGCGGTTGCCGGTGAAGCCCGACATTTGTCCGCCTCTGCTCCAAACCGAGCCAACATCTCTCCCGGTGAACTCATCGAACCTTGATCGACCGTCTCGACCGGCAATCGTGATCGAGGAGCGTCGATCGGCGTGAGGCCCGCGATTCATGAAGATTTGCCTGGTCACAACCTTTCCACCCAGTCAGGGTGGCCTGAGTGAATACGGCCTCCACATTGCTCAGGAGTTGCATCGCAATCCCTTCATTCGTCTCACTGTTCTGGCTGACAAGATTTCCTTGCCAGAACCTGAATTGGAAGGTTATTCGGTTCAACGATGCTGGTCGTTCGACGACCCGGCAAGCTCCATTCACATTTTGAACGCGATCCGCAAGCTCAAACCAGATGTGGTTTGGTTTAATCTTCTCTTCAGCACTTTCGGCCGCAATCCGCTGATTGCTTTTGCCGGACTTCTCACCCCGGTGCTTTCCCGTCTGACCGGTTGCTATACCCACGTCACCCTGCATCATCTGATGGACACCGTCGATCTGAAAGATGCTGGTGTTCGTTACGCGCGCACCTACCGTTTGGCGGGAGCCGTCGCCACCAAGATGCTTCTTCTGTCTAATTCCGTTTCGGTGCTCATGCCGGGATATCGCAAGATCCTGCATGAAAAATATGGTCGCGACAACGTGCACCTGCGTTCGCATGGCATTCTTTCCAGAGAACCTCAGTATCCGGATCTTGCCCGACGCGGCGATCCTGAGCACCGCATTCTGGCCTTCGGGAAGTGGGGAACGTACAAGCGGCTGGAATTGATGATCGAAGCCTTTCGCTATGTTTCCGAGGCTCTGCCCAATGCCAGGTTGGTGATCGGCGGAGGAAACCATCCGCAAGCTGCAGGTTACGTCGAGTCGATGAAGAAACAATATTCGGAAAATTCGAGAATTGCATTCACCGGCTATGTTCATGAGGGTCGATTGCCCGATCTTTTTCAGAGCTCTTCAGTTGCTGTGATGCCCTACTCGTCGTCCACTGGTTGCAGTGGAGTCGCGCACTTGGCCTGTGCTTACGGCGTTCCCATTGTGTGTGCCGATCTTGAGGATTTTCGCCAGATGTCCGACGGCGAAGGGATGGCCATTGAGTTTTACAAGCCCGGAGATGCCAAGGACCTGGCCGCCTGTCTCATTCGTTTTCTCACGGACCCGGCCAGGCAGCGCGCCATGGCGGAGCAGAATTTTTCCGCAGCCCTTCGCATGACGATGCCAAACGTCGTTCTAAAGTATCTCCGCCATTTCGAATTGGAGCAGAGAACGCTGGCGCTGCGTCATATCACAAGATTTCGCAAGTTGCCCAACTGGGTTCCCTCAAAGTCGCTTCTTCTGCGGCTGATGACCAGGAATTCGCTGGGATGGGTTCATCGTTCCGCCCTGCACCGGACTTCGCCGCGTCCAAGGGGGAATGGGCGTCTATTGCACGATGACGTTGACCGAGGTGGTAAGGTTGGCGGCGCTCGAACTCCCATGAATGGTGACGGAGTAGGTGGTCGGAGTGACAGCAGGTTTGGTAGGAACGGCGCCGGTTTCGGGACCGCCAGTCTGCCCACCGCAGGAAGCTCCAACCATTCCGAGGCTGATCACCGCGCACAAGGCGAGCACTTGTACTCCGCGCTTTCGGACTCCATTGCCAAACAGGCCGAACCCGACCAGCCCGAAGGGCAGCATCCAGGTGGCGTAAATGGGGAAACCATTCCCGTGTTTCTGCCGATCCATCCCCGCGCCGGCAACGGCGGAAACGGTAAGAACGGAGGTAGCGGTGCTGGCTCCCGGAGTAATGGTAGCGGGGGAGAAGGAGCAGTCCAAACTGGAGGGAAGCCCGCTGCAGGTGAGCGAGATGGGGCTGCTGAAAGTTCCGGATTGAGTCGTGGCGGCGACGGTGAAAGTTCCGGACTTGCCGGAAGGAATGGTGATGGTCCCGGGCGACGCGCTGAATGACACCGTTGTTGGTGTTGGTGCGGGTGGGCTCGTGCTGGCGCAGCTCGGGCTATAGGCCGCAGCTCCGCTGATCTGATTGGCCAAGGTTGGCTTGCCTACGGCTTGCACGAGCATTTGATAGCTGCCGCTCGGAATTGGAAACCCGCAAAGATTCAGCGAGTGAATTCCGTTGGCTATGTCCGTCAGCGGCATCAGATTCTGCCCGTCGAGGCTGATGTACACCGTGTAATGATCCACGGTGTTTTCGTTTCCGCTGACAACCCACTGTAAGTTATTCCCACCCACTGAAGCTGACACGCTCAAGCAGTTATCGATTCCCGACTCGATCTCGGTCGCTTCTTCGTAATCATTCCACGTCACCAGCTGAAGGTACGGAAGCTGTTTCCCCGCGCTATAGATGCTGTTGACCTCGGAAAATGTCTGCAGCCAGGTCTGCCCACATTGTTGTCCCATGATGCGATTCGATCCCCAGGACGCCAGGGTGTCGTTGAATCCTTTGTACGTCGTCCCCACGGTTTGCTCGTTCGGATAGGAGATCCCCGTATTGTAGAAACTTGTGAGGTAGCTCATCCCGTAGTCGGTGGTCGTGGGCATCACCCAGGAATAGCTGCCATCGGTAAGAGGCGCGGTAAATCCGTTGTTGTTTTGAAAAATATACACAGGACGCGAGCTGAGTGAGGCGTTAGCAGCGTTCCAATCGACGGAAGGATACGAGAGGCTCACGTTGAAGTTTGTAACCACTGGTTGCCCCTGGATGGTCATGTACGCCGGCGAAGAAAAGTACGTTTTTTCGATATATTGCAGATCGTTCACCAGGGCTTGCTGAGGCGAGCAGCCTTGGCAGGAGTACCACTCGATGGCTCCCTGATCGATCATGATGGCGAAAGTAAATCCAGGATGGCTCTCGGCCGCCGCCATCACCAGTTGGGTTGCCTGGTCGATGGAATTGCCGGGGCCATACCAGTCAATGATCGCACCGTCGATGCCGCGGCTGACCATGTCGTCGATCTGACTCTGTACTTGCGCCGCGTTCGTCTCACTGTAGCCGATGTTCATGTGGTTCGACCGGCCGAACCAAAGAACCATGTGAGCGTAAACCTTGGTCGTGGCGCCCGAATAAAGCAGAGTGTGAACGTCAACTTTGCTTATATTTCCGGCGCCTCGATTGTTATTGGATTGCGTAGTAAAGCTGTTTGCCGCGCTCGTGTTGTTTGCGGTCTGAGCGGCGAAAGTGGTGGTTGGCACCACATAAGAATTGCTGGCCGAACTTAGGTTTGACGCAGCGATGAGTGTGACTGCAACTGCAAACTGTGCGAGACGCATCGGTCCTCAGGGGCGGAGGGTAGAGCCGAGGATCTTGCTTCGGATCTGGGACCAGGCCAGGGAAGGCGCGCCCGCCTATAGATTTCCACGGGACTGGCTCTTGTTTTTTGGTCTTTCTTGGAACTGGGTGCAGCTTACGAGAGCCGAGCCACGCGCAACAGATAACCTCGGTCGGTGGCCCAGTGGACGAAGCTCTCAGTTGCCCAACTCCGCCAGGTTGACCTGTTGAATGTACTCAATCCGTGTCTTGTCTCCGGTTACGCCGCTCAGATGGAGCTTGAGGTAGCGGTTCGCCGATGCGGTCACTCTCAAAGCCGCTGCCAGCATCGCCCGCTTGGCCTGTGGATGTCTGTGGGATGTGGCCGGAAACATCGTGACGGATGTCACCCAACGACGAATGAAGAGTCGGGAGAGTCAGATCCTGCGAAGGGAGGGTTCAGCGATCGTCAGAACAATCGACCGGACTTTCGGCGCTATCCAACACGCTGATAGTTGTTCAGTTGGACCGGAAATGCTGCTTTATCAGTGGCTTAAGCCACGACCTTTTAACGGAGGTCAGACCAACATTTCCCCCGTTCAACTCATCCTAAGGAGATCGTAAATCTCCGCTTTCCAGAGGATTCTTCATGGACGATTCGGGCCGCAAGCTCTCCGTTGCTTGTCTGATGGCTCTATCCCTGGCGTTGTGCGGTTGCCGGGGGCTCGTAGCTGGCACGACGACGACCACCACTTCCGCGAACCTTCAGTCCGTTCAGCACGTGGTCTTCATGTTGCAGGAGAATCGCAGTTTCGACACTTACTTTGGGATGCTTAATCCCTATCGCGAGTCGAATGCCTGGACCGTCAGCGAGGATGGCAACACCTACACCGTCGATGGTATCGACGACAAGATGTCTGAGTTCGCCAATCCGGATGATGAAGGACAGTCGTTCAATCTCTTCAAGTTCAAGAGCGCTTGCGTAGATGATATGAGCTCCGCCTGGCTGGAGAGCTACGGCGATGTGAACCGCTACGACTTCAGTCCGAGCCGTTCCATCCTGATGAATGGCTTCGTGCACACGGCGGAGGGCTACGCCAAGTCCGGGGCGGGTGACGGCCAGTTCACCGACTTGGCCGGCCAGCGCGCGATGGGTTATTACGATCAGGACTTGCTGAACTACTACTACTACATGGCCTCGCAGTTTGCAGTTTCGGATCGATGGTTCTCGCCCGTCTCCAGCAAAAGCACGCCGAACCGCATTGCAACGATGACGGGAGGAACGACGCAGGGCCTGGTGAACGATCCTTTCGTCGACGACGGCATTACCAGCCAACTCAACATCGAAACCATTTTTCAAGAGTTGGATCAGAATAGCGTATCGTGGAAAATCTATTATTCGATTACCGCGGGCGGATGTACCGACAAAGATGGCGACTGCGGCCCAGGCGGACAATCCAATGCTTATCCGGTGACCACGTTCTCCGATTTCACTTATGCGAGCCAATATCTGTACGAGAATCCGCAACACGCTGCATGCACCGCCCCAACCGTTGGCTCACAACAAGCGCTTGGCGACGCTACGAATGCCTTTTGCATCGACACGACTCATATCGCCCCGCTCGATCAATACCTCACCGACGCCGCCAACAACACGTTGCCAAGCTATGCGTTCATCGAAGCGGCTTATGGGAGCAGCGACGAACATCCTGGCTCGGGTCAATCGATTCTCGCAGGCCAGCAGGAGGTTGCAAGTCTGATCAATGCCCTCATGCAAAGTCCATCGTGGGCGAGTTCGGTGTTTTTCCTGAGCTACGATGAGCCGGGCGGACCTTTCGATCACGTTCCGCCCGTTCCGGGGCATTCCAACGACAATACCGATAGCTCGCTGGGAACAGTCGCCGACATCAAGTCGATTGCCGTAAATGCAGACGGCTACGAGCCGTGTCTTCCGCTCGGAGGAGTTCCCACGCTGCACTGCGATCTTCTGCCGGCGGATCCCGGCGCAAATCCGGGTGACGCCCCTGCGCAACAAGGCTTCGCCGCGCAACTCGGCTTCCGGTTGCCGAATCTCGTGATTTCACCTTTTGTACGGAAGCACTACGTTTCTCATATCCCGATGGATCACACCGCCATCATCAAGTTTGTGGAGAACCGCTTCATCGGCGCAAGCGCGCACCTGACCGACCGCGATGCGGCTCAACCAGATTTGCTGGATTTCTTCGACTTTGCGAACGTACCCTGGTCGACGCCGCCCTCGCCGCCAACCCCTACATCGCCTCCGGGGCCATGCACGCCGCAAAGCATGTGATCAGGTTATTGGGAATTGACCGTAAGGGTGCGAGCTACGTAACGGGATCCATCAAAGTTCGCCACCGACGTTACCTCTGCTCCCGGATGTAGCCGCTCATCGAATGTAATGACCGATGGATCTAAATAAATTTCATACGTCTTGTGGTCGGTCACCGATGTGAGAACCAGAAGACCGATACGCAGGTCCAGCGCTGTGACCTGCCCGGCGAAGGTGAAGTCCGTGCCGGGAACCGCCAGGATAGAAACTCGCTGCGCGTTGCGATCGTTTCTCTGCGCGGCGAAACTCACATCCACCAGCGTTCCGGGGACTAACTGGCTGGCAAAGGCTGCACGCCCGTCTTGCACGATCTGCGTATTCGGGGTGAAACGCAATTTCACCGGGTCGGGGGAGAGCAGATCGCGCACGATCAGTTCGTTCTTGTCTGCGCGATAGCTCATCACAACACCCTGACTCATCCCGCCCGCGGCCGCTTTCGCCAGCCGAATGTTGCGCGCGAAGATAATGCTGCGATCCAGAATCGTGTCGACGTAGACGCGATCGCCGGGGCGCAGATCGGAAGCCGATGCCTGTGTGCTTCCCTGATAAATGTGTGTGCGGGGGTCGAACGCGACTTTCATTTTTCCGCCCCCGAAGACCTGAATCGTGAGCTGGTCGCGTATCCGGTCCACCTTCTGAATCGTGCCACCAATCAGGCTCGCCTTGACTGGGGGCAGCGCGGGTAAGTCAGGAAGCAGGCTGGCGGGATCGAGTTCTATCTCCGCGTTGTCTGTCGTAATAACAGGCGCGATCGACGACGGTGTCACGGTCGCTGTGGCGGGCGAAACCACGGACCGGGAAGCTACAACCTGTCCGTGCGCGGCTCCGAGAATAGAGGCCGCGACGACGCTGCTCGCAAACGCGCACGAAAAAAATCGCCATGTGATCTCGAAGCCCATGATCTCCTCATGCACCTATATTTCGACGCCGCAATTTGATGCTAAGAACGGCCGCAAGGTAGTCATTTCGCCAGGAAAAATCTGCGCCGCAACGACAAACCATCCCCTGTAATCGGCATCTCAATTAGGCTTTGCGTGTTCGATTCCGAAAGAGAGGCCTGCGGAATGCCTTGGAAACATTGGGTTGTCGCCGGATTGGTCGGGATTACGTTTGGCTGGGGATCGTACGCCCAGGCGGGCGACCTGAAGATTACTCTGCCCAAACGCAGCCACATGACCCCAGTACAGCGCCTCAACCAGGATGGCGTGGAAGCGATCCGCAAGCACAAGTACGAAAAGGCTGAGACGTTTTTCTATAAAGCCTACCTGCTCGATCCCGACGACCCTTTCACCCTGAACAATCTGGGCTACATTTCCGAGTTGAAGGGACAAATCGACCGCGCCCAGAACTTCTATGCTCTCGCGGGAAAAGGAGCAAGCGACGCGGCAATCGATAAAGCGAGCTCGCCTCGCGTGGAAGGCCGCACCCTCAAAGAGGCGCTCGCCATCCCGGACTTGCCGCTGCAGATCAATCATGACAACGTGGAAGCCGTGCGCCTGCTGGCGCAAGGACGCGGTCCCCAGGCCGACATCCTGCTGCAACAGGCATTGAAGACCGATCCAAACAATATATTCACTCTCAACAACATGGGCGTCGCAAAAGAGATGGAAGGGGAATCGCAGGCCGCCCTGAAATACTACGACTCTGCTGCCGCCGTAAATTCTGACGCGGCTGCCGTGGTTACTCTCAATCGCACGTGGAGAGGGAAACGAGTCAGTGAGATGGCCGCACAGAATGCCCGCAACTTGCGCAATCGCCTGGAAACTCAGATGACCCGCGAGACCAGGCTGGCGGAGTTAAACACTCGCGGAGTCTCGGCGATCAATCGCAATGAGTTGAGCGTGGCGGAACAAGATTTCCGCAGCGCCTACGCTCTAGACCCGACCAATGCATTCGCGGCCAACAATATCGGCTACGTGTCTGAAATCGAAGGCGACCGTGAGACCGCGCAATTTTTCTATGACAAAGCGCAGGCTCTGAGCGGCGCCAATATTCCCGTAGGGCTGGCTACTCGCAGCTCAGCGGAAGGTTTGCCGTTGTCCCGGGTCGCATCCGACAGCGACGCAAAAGTAGAAGCCAAAGAGCGGGAGGAACGGGATGCCCGCCGCCAGCACCAGGAACCGATTCTCCTGTTGCGGCGCGACAACTCAGTCGTGCAGGAGCCGGCCGTGCCTCCAGCCGGTGCTCCGGCGCCGCAGTAAATCAACTCTAGAAGCCTCGCTCCTGGAAGCGTCCGATGTCGCTCTCCGGGTCGTAGGTGAAGTAGCGGACAAGATTCTTGAGATAACGCAGCAGCGTATTCACGTTGGTGTAATACCAACAGCACTTGGCCATCTCAGGCGAGAATCCACAGATAAAGCGGAAGCGATTCAGCACAGGGACAGGTTGGCTGAGCAAAGCCGCCGCCATGCGGTGATTGCCATCCAGAATGGTCAGCGGTCCCCGGTTGTTGATTCCGATCAGCAGGACCGTGGGATTGACCAGGCTCTCCTCTACCGACAAGCTCAAAAGCCGCAGCTTACGAAAGAACTCATCGTCGTTGGTCTCAGCCAGTTTCAGGCGCAAGCGCTCAACTACGTCCTTCATGTAGAAGCTTCCATCGGCGGCACGGCGCCATTGTGCCCGAGGAAAAAATCGAATGCGATCCAAATCCTTGGCGCTAAGTTCGACTTCGAACCACTTGGTATCCGCCGGAAGCTCCCGCCACATTGCGCCTCGACGCAAAAATAGCAGAGCTTGGCGCACCGCGTTTTCGCGAGAGCTATCTAAGTTTGGACTCTTCACCAGAGATTCGAATTCGTGGCGATAGTCGTCGAATTCAGGATGGTGAAACTCGCTCCTCAGAAATTCCGCTATCACTTCTTCTTCGGTCAGCAAGCGGCGGAGGCGCAAGCTGCTATAGCTGCTATAGCTGCCGAGCGCTTGTGGCGTCAACTGATTCCGCAGCAGAGGAATCATCAGGACGAAAAGCAGGATCACCATCAGCACTAATTGGACAAGAATCACCTGGCGAAGGGTTTGGTGAAGCAGATAAACACCCAAAGCCAAAGCGCCACTGAATGCCAGTTGAAGCCAGCTTGTGTTCGCAATCTTGCGGGACATCTCGTAGGTGATGATGACGGAACTCAGAGAATAGACGCCCGCCGTGATGGCGTACAGAATCAGCAACGGAGCCAGCATTCCATAATTGCCTACCGCAAACTGCGCGCCGAATAAGGTTTTCCAGAGAAAGCTGGGGACCATCCACAGGCCGAAGATCAAAAGGGACAAGATAAGAAAGACCATCGAAAGAGAAGTGAATAGGACGGGACTGGCCTCGTGCTCATCTGCCCCGGCACTGGCGGAAACCGGAAACATGGTATTGACCACCGACCACGCGCACATATTCACCAGCCGGCCGACCAATGCCACCGCAGCATAGAGTCCAGCTTCAACGGGAGGAAAGAAATGCTTTACCAGAACGATGTCGAAATTATTGATGACCGTTTGCCCCGCAAAGAAAACAATGGCTTGCAATCCTTCGCGGGATGAGATCGCTAATCCCCGAAAGCGGAAGGAACCCAGGCCGGGACTCGGAAGTGCAAAAAAATACGCAACAATTACCGCCAGCACACTGGCTAGCACTGCGCCCCGAACCCCCCAGCCGATTCCGATTAATACAAAAACTCCACCGAGCCGGACCAATCCCTCCAGCATGAAATTAATGGCCAGAGGTCGGAAGGCGTGAATTCCCTGAATATATCCGCGACGAACTCCCAGCGGGATATAAAACGCCGTTCCCAGCGCGAGTAACCAGATAAGGACAGGATCGGGCAGATTCAAATATGCCGTGAGCGGCCGCTCGAACAGACACAAGAGCAGTCCGATTCCGATTCCGGCGATCCATGAGCGCTGGTGCAGGTTGGCGAAAACCTGAAAGCGGTCCTGTGCCGAACTGGTTTTGGCCACATATTTCGCACACACCACCTGAAACGCGAGCGTGATGCACGAGAGCAGCATCAGGATGGTGTAGACCGCGGTAGCATTCGCGAACCCGGTAGGACCGAGCAGCCGAGCGGTCACCACGTTGTAGACCAGGTTCGTAACTCCAACCAGGCCGGAGCCGGCCAGCAGCGTCAGCACGCCCCCGAAAAGTTGTGACTTCAACCCCTTGGCTGCCGCCGGCGTCCTGAGGGGATTCTCATCGACCGATGAGACAACCGCATCGCTTTTTGTTGTTGATGCCATTCGGGAGATTGTCGAAATCTAGAACAAAGTGAAGTGCACGATCGGCAGGATCGTGCTCTTGGATCCTCCCGCAAAGCTGTAAAAAGTCTGTTGCTGCACGCCCAGGGAAATTCGAAACGGATACGCAGTGAGTGTTCCGCCGCTGGCGTCTTTAAAAGAGTTGCGGGCTGGACGCGTATAGGAAACTGTGAACTCGCTCTGCGCGTTGTCGTATTGGTGATAGCCTTCTCCACGCGAGAGCAAGAAGGATCCCTGCACGTTCCATCGCGGATTGGCGCGCACCTCAAAGCGTCCTCCAGGCAAAAAAGCTTGCGCGGTCGCATACTGCGTTCCCTGTACTTGCCACGAACGCAAATCCTCCGCCAGGATCGCCGCCGTAATCCGGCTTCCGAACTTTCTTTGAAATCCGACGTAGCTCGAGGTGTTGAAATACTCTTGTACCACCGGGTTGAACAAAAGGTCGCGCGCCGTGTATCCCGTGATCAGCGAAGTGTGTCCCCAAGGGCGCCCCACCGTGAATTCGATCCCGGCGGAAGCATCTCGAGAATTCAGGTTCGTATCGGTAAACGGACCAGCCTCCCGAATTGCGCTGCCGGTAAATGAAAGCCAGTTATAAAAAGAACTCGTCGAGATGTAGAGGAACTGGCGGAAAAGATTTTGGCTCATGTATTGCGGCGAAATTGTGTCGCGCCGGATCGTAAACTGCAACCCGCCGTCGAACGTGATCGAGTTCGAGCCGAGGTGGAGAACGGGCGTAATCCCGCCATTAAAATAAGTGTCGTAGGTGTTGCGATCCTCGATGATGTTCTCGCTGGGAAACAGGAAGCGTCCGGCGGTGAGGCTCTCGCCGACGAAGCCCGAAATCACAGGCAATCCGCCGAGATGGATTCGATAATGGGAATCGGCCAGGCTCTGGTAGGAATGCCGCGGTGGCGGCAGCAATGCTGGATTGGTGACGTGCAGGATCCTGGCATCCAGCGTGTAAACGTTGATATCTTCCAGCGCGGGAGCGAATGAGGCCTCTGGCAGAAGACTCACGGCCTGATTGATCTGACGTCCTTCCTCCATGGCAAGCTCATCCTGCGCGACTTGCGCCGTGGCCTGATTGTCCTGTCCGGCGACCGTGTTGGCTTGCGCGAAAGAAGACAGGGCATGGACTGTGTCCTGCCGCTGCCGGTACAAATTCGCCGAGGCCATCATGTAATCGTAGTCATCGTTGAAGTCACTGGCCGGGCCCAGGCTGGCGAGTGCGTCTTCTGCTTTGTGATTCTCTCCCTCCGCGAGGTAAGTATTGGCGAGTCCGACTTCCACGGTACGAGGATTGGCTCCGGCGAGTTTGGCCTTGTCGAAATAAGTTTCCGCAAGATCGAAATCGTGCATCGCCAGAAAAGTATTCGCCGCCTCCAGAATGTCTTCCGCCGAAACCGCAGAACCATCGAGGCGGGCTTCGGCGAAGCCCAGCGCGAGCTGGCGGTGCACATCGTCGTAATGCCCTTGCTGCAAAAATACCTGCGCCACTGACAATCGCACTCCCAAACGATCACCGTTCGGGACGTCGAGGGCGCGGGAGAACCGCTGCATGGCCGCATCCCGATCCCCCAACCTTAATAGCGCTCCGCCGGTCGCCATCAGAATGTCTACATTGTCTTTGCCATATTGCTCGGCCAGTTGGATGTCATGCATCGCATCTTCCCGCGCTCCCTCCCTGGCATGGATCTCCGCTCGCAGCGCATAAACTCGCGCGTCCGTGGCGGACAGGGTCTGTGCGCCCTGCAGCGCGTTCAGCGCTTGCTCATATCGACGCAAGCGGTACAGTGTGTCGGCGTAGGCCAGTTGCGTGGTCAGATCATTCGGGGTTTCTTGCAGAGCGATTTTGTACTCGGTTTCCGCGTGGGTAAAATCCTGCTCCTGACGAAACGCCTCGGCCCGTGCTAAATGCCACGCGTGCGACTTGCCCAATATCTTCTGAGCTACCTCGAGCTGGCTGAGCGCGGGCTTGGGCCGGTGCAGTTGCAAATCTGCGAACGCCAATCCCAGATGCGCCTCACCATAGTCGCGCTGTAGTTGGATCGCAGTCTGAAAATCCGGAACGGCTTTTCCGGCCTCGTGAAGATCGTTCAATACGAATCCGCGATTCACGTATCCGGTAGCCATCTTCGGATCATGCTGCAGCGCGAGGGTGTAGTCATCGAGCGCCTCGCGCAACTGCCCGTTATGAGCATGAATATTGCCGTCGACCAGCGGTAGATCCTTGTCATCAGGAAGGATTGGTTCGTACTTCGTGATCAGTGCCAGGGCCTCATCATAACGGTTCAGGTAGTAGAGATCGTAAGCCAGATACACCACGCCCTCACGATCGTGAGGAAGCGTTTCGAGAACCTTGTATCCCAGCTTCGCCGACTCAGAATAATCGCCTTTGAGTGTCAGGTAACGCTCGCGTTCGCGGTTTACCTGCGCGCTGTCGTTCATCTTCCCAGTCGCGCGGTCGAGCCAATGCTTTGCCAGCTCAGGGTTGTGCGCTTCCAGAGCTGCATTCGCGCCGCCCGCAATGATCATCGCGTTGCTGGGCATCCGCCGGTAAGCTTCCTCGTAATTGGTTTCAGCCGCGTGATAGTTTTGTCCGGCGGTATACAAGTCGCCCAGCGCGAGATATGGTTCATAATCTTTCGGATGCGCGTTCACGGCGCGCTTGAAAAAGTTCTCCGCGAGCTTCGCGTCTCCCTTGTCGCGGGCGAGATAACCCAGCGATGACAAAGCCGTGCGGTTGTTGTGATCCAGGTCCAACACTTTTGCGAAAGTATCCTCGGCAGCTTGTTTCTGCCCGATCTTCCATTGCAAGCTGGCATAGTTCAACAGCGAATTTACGTTTGAGGGTGCCAGAGAGAGCGCTTCCTGGAGATCCTTATTGGCCGCATCGATGTTGCCGGAACCAGCTTCGATCGCGGCCCTCAGCCTCAGCATCTCGGGCCGGGAAGACTGCGGAACGCTGACCTGATTGATTGCCGCAAAGGCGGCGGCCAGCTGCTGTTTCGCTCCGGCTTCATCTTCCTGCCGCAGATCGAGCTCGTAAAGTTTCAACCGCAGTTCTATTGGATAGAGTGGACCTTCAGGAACATGTGCCGGCAGATTCGCGAGCGCGAGATTGTATTCCGTGCTCGCATCCGCAAAGCGATCGTCCGATTCGGCGATTGCTCCGAGAATCGCATGCAGCCGGTAATTGTTGCCGTCAATTCTCTGGGCATCTTCCAGGAAACTCTGGGCAGCATCCGCCTGACCCAAACCAACCAATGCCTGCGCGGCACTGAGATCGAGACCGATGTTTCCTTTTGCTGCCTTTGCGAGCCGCGTGTACAAGT
The DNA here is from genome assembly GCA_964403025.1 of uncultured Acidobacteriaceae bacterium. GTDB lineage: Bacteria > Acidobacteriota > Terriglobia > Terriglobales > Acidobacteriaceae > Sulfotelmatobacter. The sequence continues at coordinate 80,979 of CAYOEH010000001.1, forward strand.
CCGCCGCTTCCTGCTGCTTGCCCGCGAGCTGGTAGGTATATGCCAGCTCAGCTTCGATGTCAGTCGTCTTCTTAGGAATCGCCTGCAACGTTGCGATCGCTTGATCGTACTGCCCTTGATCGCGATATTCCCCGGCAACTGCTCGCAGGACTTCAGGGTCGTTCGGCGCCCGGCGCTTCGCGACATTCAAATAGTGCGTGGCCTCATCGGCTTGACCGAGACGTTCATACGCGTGCGCAATCAACAGGTCCGTATGAGGAGACGCTTGCAGCAGATCGGCGCGCTTCAGCAATTCCAGCGCCTGCGTAGGGTCCGAGTTTAGCAGTAGCTCGCCTGCCAACTGTAGGCTGTTCGCATCTTTCGGGTTCGCATCCACCACACGCTTGAGCAACTGTTCTGCATCAGCCTCTCGGCCCATTTTGGCGTAAGTCTGTGCCAACCCGGCCATGCCACGAACCGACCCAGGCTGAATCTTCAGCCCGCGGTTATATGCGTCAACCGAAGCCTGATAGTGATCCGCGAGCCGATCCGCGTAGCCGAGCAAAAACCAGAGTTCAGCATTCTGAGGTGCGGCCTTCGCGGCGCGCTCTGCAAACCCCACCGCCGCCGTGTAGTCGTTTCTCTTTAATGCATCTTGCGCCGCCCGAGCCTGACGCGAGACTTCGATGCTCGATCCCCAGCCAAATCCTGACCCACTTTGGCTGGAGGTATCTTGGGCGGTATTGTTGGCGTTCTTCGAGCTCTGGTTCTTGGAAGCGGACGTGCCTTGACCATTGATGTCGTACGTCTGAGCAAGCGCTGAACCGAAAAGTAAAACGATGCAAAAGCTCGTGAGCGGAAGTCGGCTTTTCACAGAATCACCACGCTGGATACAAGTCTTTGAATTACCTCCCGCATGACAATTTTCTGCGGCTCCCATCAGATGCCACTCCTTCGGCTAAGGCTGCTTCTGGGGAGGAAAACCGCCCTCGAAATGGCCCAAAATTCGAGTAAACCCCCCGCCGGGTTTCGGAATCCAACGTTTTCGCTGCGAACCCTATGGAGCGCACAATTGTGAGCACTGTCCAAGGTAGTTACTCTCGTCCAGTTCCTCTTCTTGCAATTGTTCTGGTAGCGCTGGCAGTTCACGGGCCGCTGCTGCTGATGCAGCTTCCTGCCGGCTCGTTTGACGCCAATTTCCACATGTTCTTTGCGTCGCACTACGCTCATCACTGGTTCGATCCGTGGAATGAAAAATGGTTTGGAGGCTTCTCGCAAACTACTTATCCTCCCTTGACCCACCAGTGGATCGCGCTCATGTCCAACGTGGTTGGCTTGAAGATGGGCTACATGCTGGTGCAACTAATTGCGGTTCTGTTGTTGCCGGTGGGTGTATTTCGCTTCGCCAAAATTTGGGTCGATGACCGCGCCGCAAGCTACGCCGCTTTAGGCTCCATTTTCTTAGGAGCGTTGGCCTTTCTGGTGTATCAAGCCGGGCAACTGGCAACGGTAGCCTCGGCCGCTCTCTACTTGAACGCGCTGCCTTATTTCTATGAATGGATGACCGAGGCTTCAGGGCGTTCCTTGGTGAAGGGAGTAGCGGTAAGCCTTACCGCCGCCGCTGCCCACCACGTCACCCTGATTTTTGGTGTGGTCCTTTTTGCTGGCCCCGTGTTGTGGACGGCCTATCTGGACGCTCGCGACGAGCGAGTAGCGGGATCGGTTGGCGGCGTACTAATGCGGGCGGCGGTGTTTGGTGTTCTCGTCGGGGCCGGTGTCGGTATCGTCCTGCTGCCTTATTGGCTGGCTGTTATTCAACATCCGATTCATCAGATTCCCATCCCGCACGACAGCCGCGCCAATTTCTTGTTGAATTCCATTACCGCAATTAACTACTTCGTGATTCCGTATGGCGCTTTGATTCTGGCGCTGCCGTTCATCGTCATTCGCGGAGCTTCGTCCCGCCGCTGGCGGCCTTTGCTATTCGGCTTCTGGCTTACCTTTATTTTCGGACTTGGTGGCACAACACCTTTGCCGCGTTGGCTGCTGGGACGCGCCTTTGAAGTTCTCACCTTCGAGCGGTTCACCTTTTGGGCGACGCTGATGGCCATGCCCTTTGTGGGAGTCCTGGCCATCGAACTTCTCGATCGCTTCCGTTCCAAGGCGGCGGTAGGGCTCGCGCTGGCATCGGTCGCAACCATCGGAGCCGCTCTTTTCTGGCTCAATGCGAACCCGTTCCGGCCGACCGCCGCAACCAATGTCGAGCCGGTGATCGCCTTCCTGAATCGCGATGGCCATGACTCTTATCGCTATATCACTCTGGGTTTCGGGAGTGAACTCGCGAAGGTATCGACTTACACCGATGCCGGCAGCGTGGACGGCGACTACAACTCCGCCCGCCTGCTGCCCGAAATGACTCACTATGGGTCGGCGCAGCTCACCAATGCGAAATTCTACGGCACCGCTGGCATGTCCGCTCTTCGCGCGATGCTCGAACACGCCAACCGTTATGGCCTGAAGTACATTTTTGTGCACGACCCGTACTACGAGCCTCTGCTTACCTTCGTGGGCTGGCGCAAGATCGAGACCTTCGGCAACGGTGAGATCACGGCGTGGTCGAAGGAGGACGTTCCTCCGGCTCACAGAATTGAGTCGGATGCGATTCCCGCTCCCTGGCAGGGATTGCTGTGGGGAATCCTCCCGATTGGCATAAGTTTTCTGGCGATCTTTTTCGAATTCTTCTTACCCGAGACGCGCCGCGTGCCGGTTGGAGTACGGATGCCGGTTCGCTCCGAGGATCGTGAACACCATATCGTTGCCTGAGAATGCAGGCTGAGGAATCAGAATGAAATTTGCGATTCCAATTGTTCTTGTCGCGGTAACCGTCGCATTGATGGTGCTGGGCCTTTATGTGACCGGACAGGCCGGAATCACAGTCGGTGTGACCAAAGGTTCCGCCCTGCATACTGCTAGAGCAAGCACGCCGGATCAAGCGCTCATCAACTTGCTCGTCGATGTCCAGCGCCGCAATTGGGACCGTGCGTTTGCCGGCATTTCGAGTACAAGCGGAATCAGCGAGCAGGCCTTCATTCAGGATTGGATGGGATCGAATGGAAGCCTGCGTTCTTTTTCCGCGCTGGAAGGTTTTGACTCGCGCCCGATGCATGCTACCAACGACGAAGCTCAATTTCGTATCCGCTTGCATTTTTCCACTCCGGTAGGGCCGCTGGAAGACGTGCGCGATATTCACTTGATTCGGCAAGGTGACGTTTGGAAAGCGGTGTGGCCCAAGGTCGAGGTACCCTCAGTGCCTGCCCAGGTCATCCCGGTCAACTTCCTCCGTTGGGATTTGGTAACTGGAAGCGCTGACGATGAGTGGGGATCGAAAAATGTGGATGCGCCGCACGTCCGCATCATTTCGATGAACGCTGTCGATTCAGCCGAGGGCGCAGTGGTGATGGGAGAGGTCACGAACGAAGATACGATTCCGGCGTTCGTGACGGTCAATGCAACACTGGTCGACGCCGCAGGCAATCCGATTGATGAAGAGAGCAGCTTCGATAAAATCGCGCATGTTCTGTTGCCGAAGCAGGTCACGCCTTATCGCATCGACTTTCCGAACCTCAATCTCAAGAGTGTCAAGAACGTTCACATGGATGTGAAAGCCAGCCTGGTTCCGGCATCAGCAGATCCGGTGATTGGGGTCATGAATCAGAAGATCGATTCTGACGTTCAAGGAAAGAGCGTTCTCCGCGGAGACTTGCTGAATCAGGGTGGTCAGACGGTCAATATTCCCCACGTCATCGCCAGTTTCTACGACAACGACGGCAAAGTCGTATGGGTTTCGGACGGCTACGTCGACCGCGCTCTTCTTCCGCAATCCTCGGAATCTTTTGCAGTGGAAATCCCCAAGGCTCTCGCGGCCAAGGTGCATAGCTTTCATGTCGTAGTGAATCATTTTAGTTTGGGGAGGTCCTAGAATGTCGCGCCTGCTGCAGCTTTGCGCGGTCCTCTGTGCGACGGGATCATTTGCCGGACTGTGCTCCGCGCAAGATTTCCACGTTCCCGACTCCGCAGTCGCAGGCGAGGAAGCATCCATTTCTACCACTGGAAGCGGCAAGGCGATCTTTTATCTTCTCGGTCCCGGAGTGTCACGGAAGACCGACATCACGCTCGGCGGAGAAGTGCAGTTAGCGCCGCAGGATTTGCGCAATGCAGGTGACTATCTGGCGATCGTGTGCTTGGGCACGTGTCATAGTGAGAGTTTTTACGTAAGTGCCTCCAAACCAGCTGATCTCACTTTTCTGGTGCATCCCTCGCGGGTTCCGGTCGCGCTAGCGGACGCAGTGAGCGGCGTTGCATTTCCCTTCGATCAATATCGCAACCTTGTTCTCGCCACGGAGAACGTCAACTTCCGACTTACGGCAAAAGACGTTCCTTTGTGGTCACGATCCGTTCGCACGCAGAACGGGGTGGCCTGGTTTCGAACCGGTTCCGGCAAGTCTGCCGGTCCGGTGCAAGTCACGGCATCGCTGGACGACCTGAAGACGCCGCGTGCGATGCAGCAAGTTGCGTCGGACCCGTGCAATCTTCGCATCACCGGCCAGCGCACGCCGAAGGGCATTCTCGTCCAAACTGAGCCCGTTCACGATTGCGCGGGAAATGTAGTCCCCGATGGCACGATGGTGACGTTTACTGCCACCGGGTCAGCTGGAATGGGTACGGTGGATGCTCCAATCAAGCAGGGCGTAGCGCGGGCCCAAATGGAAGCGCCAGGTCCAACGACGATATCAGTGGCCTCCGGCGTTGTGATGGGAAACGAAATTCGCGTGGGAGCGCAGCCATGAGCCGAACAGTGAGAGCCGAGCTTCCCATTCGTTTCGTGGTCGCCGCCATCGCCCTATGTGTTTTGTCATTTTCACCTGGCCTCAAATTGCACGCTGCCGATAGCGGTGTCCAAGTCCAGTTGAATACGAAGAATGCCGGCCCACGCGCGGTTGAGAGCCTCACCGAACGTGGAATCCTTCGTGACTATCGCTTCGCGTGGACCAGCATGGCGCAGGCGCTGGAATCCAATACCGTCGACCCACTAGCAGGAGCTTTCTCCGGCGACGCCAAGCAGTGGCTTAGTCAGACCGTTGCCGGCCAGCAGAAGTCAGGTTTGAGCCGGCGATACTTGGATCAAAATCATCAGCTTGAGGTAGTGTTTTACGCGCCCGAAGGCGATGTCATGGAGTTGCACGACACCTCTCAATATCAATTACAGATTCGCGATGGAAACACGATCATCCATGACGAACATGTAGTCGTCCACTACGTCGTGCTCATGACTCCCGGCGCCGATCGTTGGGCCATTCGCCAACTGCAGGCTGTGCCACAGTTTTGATGGCTTGTTGCCAGCCTGAACTTCGCCTGAACACCATCGTCCTGAACGCCGTCATCCAGCCCTTGGCGCGCCAACCGTCCGGTCCGCAGACGCATCTTAATTTACTCCGCAGGAAGGCCGTAAGAAATGGAGATGTCGATTGCCCAGGTCGTTTCTAGGGTTAACCATGGCGTTATTCATGATGGCGAGCGGCTGCACCACGCCCGGTGCTCATCATATCCTGCAGCAGAACGCGCAGGCGCCAGGTCTTTATCCCAAGCTTCTCGCGGTGTACATGCCCTGGTTCGGTGACCACACCCACATGGATGTTGGCTATTCCAGCCAGGATCCTGCCGTTCTCCGAAAGCAAATTCAACAAGCTCGACAGATGGGGATATCGGCCTTTGTCGTCGACTGGTACGGCGAGAGCAATCCTTATTCCGATCACAACTTCGCTCTGCTGCAACAAGTCGCGAGCGAGGGCCGTTTCCAGGTAGCACTCCTTTACAACGAAGCGGCCGACGAAGACGCGCAAGCGACGGATGACGCAATCGCCGCTCTCGATAAGGCATACGCAAGCTACATCGGACCCACCGCCAAATATCGCGATGCCTACCTCACCTATAACGGCAGCCCGATGATCTTTGTTTTTCCCAAGAGCGGGCACGTTGACTGGAATCAGGTTCGCCAGCACTGCGGCAGTTGGGACCGCCCGCCACTCCTGATCTACAAAGACCAACCGCAGGCGCAATATGCCAATGATTTTGCGGGCTCCTACGCCTGGGTGCAGCCCGGCCCGGGCGGATGGGCGCCGGATGGGGGTAACTGGGGCCAGGCCTATCTCGAAGACTTCTACAAGACCATGCAGAAGCATCCCGACAAAATTGCGGTCGGTGGCGCGTGGTCCGGCTTCGACGATTCCGCCGCCAAGTGGGGACTCAATCGCCACATGCAAAGCGCCTGCGGCAAAACGCTGGATGAAACTCTGAATTTCTATCAGCGCTACTACGACAGCTCCAAGCCGCTGCCGTTTCTCCTGATTGAAACCTGGAACGATTATGAGGAAGGGACTGCCATTGAACGCCGCTCGGCCACTAATTGTGGCGATGACGGCCGCGCAAGCCAGGGCCAGCCCACGCCGCACTGAGTTAATCGCTCTAGTAACAACAGCGGAGCGAGTTTTCTCATCGAAGAATGCACGTCGAATCTTTGCCCGTTGGCGGCATGCGAGTCAAAACTATGGACGGCGTGAAAAATTCTACGGAGTGTCTTTCTCTTCTCTCCCGCTTGCTGCTGGAGTGCGATGTAAGTAGCGGTTCCGGTGCCTCGAGCGCAGCTCGCGAAAGCAGCAATGAGGAAATCGCTGAAATCGTTTCTACTTTCGGCGCCGAGGATTTCGGCGAGCTGTGGAGCCTGGCGACCTCTCACCATGTCATTGCCCGGACATTTCCTGTTTTGCATCAAGCGTTGGCGGCCGCCGGGCACGAGCGCGCCGATTGGGTTGAGCAGGCCTTGTTGAAAGAGCATGCCCGCATACAACACGCATTATCTTTTCTGCTTCCTATTTGTGAGGCACTCAAGCAAGTCGGTGCGGTGATTGTGATCAAGTCTCTCGATCACTGGCCCGATCTCGGAAACGATCTCGATCTTTACACCAATGCGGAGAGCGCCGACGTTGTAGCCATCATGGTGGGGCGCCTTCATGCACGCCCCGACGCGCGGAGCTGGGGCGACCGGCTGGCCAACAAATGGAACTTCGTTGTGCCCGGTCTCCCTGAATTGGTCGAGGTCCACGTATCTCGCTTGGGCCAGACTGGAGAGCAGGTCGCGATCACGAATTCTCTCGTCACGCGAGCGCAGTCGGCGCGATTTGGCGGAGAGACTTTTCGCGTGCCGGCGTCGGAAGATCGCTTGATAATCAGCACCCTGCAACGCATGTATCGCCACTTTTATCTGCGCCTGTGCGATGTTGTGGACACTGCACGCCTGGTGGATTCGGGCTCAGTTGACTACGTATATCTCAAGTCGCTGGCTCAATCCGCCGGCCTTTGGGATGGCCTGGCCACGTACCTCGTGACCGTCTCTGGATATGTGAAGCCGTATCGCGGAGAAGATCTTTTGTTGTCACCGCTGGTAACCGATGCGGCGCAGTTTGGCAACGAACTGGTCAGCTTCCGAAGGAAATTCCTGCGCATTCCTATTTTCCCGCAGGCCGCCAGATTGTACGTTTCGGAGTGGAAAAGATTATTCCTGAATGGCGAGCTACAAAGCGCTCTGCGCCTCAGCCTGTTGCCCGGTTTAGCTGCCGCGGCGGCGATCGAATTAAAGCTTACGGGCAGCGACAAAGGAATATGGTGAGTTACCCACTCTACGGAGTTCGCAGTATTGCGATGGCACGCCGCGAGGTTATTAAATGGTTGGCACCCGTCCCGTATCGGGTACCAGCGAACATTAGAAACATCTTTACGTTTTAAGTGGAGGGACGGTCAGTTTGGTTCGTATTCTGGTGGTAGATGATAACCCGGCGGTACGCAATTATCTTCGCGCTCTCCTGGAGCAGCAAAGTGCCTGGCAGGTTTGCGACGAGGCGCGAACCGGAGGGGAAGCTCTGCAAAGAGTAAAGAAAAATCCCCCCGACATGATCCTATTGGATTTTCAAATGCCCGATCTGAACGGGCTCGATGTTGCCCGGCAGATCTCGGGGCTTTTCCCGGAGATACCCATTCTGTTGGTCACTATTCATCTCTCAAAACAATTGGCGGAGGAAGCCCGCAAGGCCGGGATCCGGGGAGCTTGCGCGAAATCGGACGTCGGTTCCATCGTCGAAGCCGTGGATGCTCTGCTGCATGCGGGCACCTATTTTCCTGCAATTGCGAGTTAGCCTCTGCTTAAGTCTGGATATTTTGAGCGCTAGAATACAGGATTCCCTGTATTCGGGGGAGTTGACCGCCATGCTAGCTTCAAGGTGTTTCACGCATTCGGAATTGCCTTCCCCTGATGCTAGTGGACTCCGCGGCGGGAATGGGGCAAACTACAAAGCAAAGCCGGCCGTGGAGCCGTGGTCAGGAGTGCACGGTGGCGCATCAGAGGGTTGAGAACTTTATGGCTGTCCGGATCCTGTTAGTGGATGATCATCCCGTCGTGAGACAAGGGTTGAGAACTCTTCTTCAGGGCCGAGGCGATTGGGAAGTAGTAGGTGAAGCTTCAGATGGACTCGAGGCCGTGGAGAAGGTCGATACTTTGCAGCCGGATGTCGTAGTGCTCGACGTCACCATGCCTCGAATGAACGGCCTTGAAGCCTGCCGGCTCATTCAGCAGAAGCACAAAAACGCTGGTCCCGAAGTTCTGTTTGTTACGCAACATGACTCTCCGCAGATGATGCGGGAAGCGCTGGATGCGGGCGCCCGAGGTTACGTTGTGAAATCCAACGCCGCGCGCGATCTGTTGGAAGCCGTCGAATCAGTGAGTCAGCATCGGGTGTTTACCGCTTTGGCACGAAGCCCACAGGCTTCGTGCTAGTGGGGTACTGAAGATCCGAATCTGTCTCTAATACTCTCGGAAAAACCGTGGAGGTAAGTCTGCCATGAAACTGCGAATCCTGTTAGCCGACGATCATGAAATTGTCCGCCGAGGTTTGTGCTCTCTTCTTCTGAAACATGAGGGATGGGAGGTTTGCGGGGAAGCTTCGGATGGCCGCGAAGCGCTCGAAATGGCCAAGCGCTTGAAACCCGATGTCGTCATCGTCGATATCGGCATGCCCAGCCTCAACGGCTTGGACACTACGCGCCAGTTGATGCAGTACGATCCGCAATTCAAAGTCATCGTGCTCACCATAACGGATTCCGATCAGGTCATCCGTGAGGCGCTCGATGCTGGTGCTCGCGGTTTTGTGCTCAAGTCGGACGCGGCTCGCGATCTGGTTTCTGCCGTGGAAGCTTTGCAGAGCAAGCGCATGTTCTTCACTCCGCGGGTGAACGATCTGGTGCTGGCTGGGTTCCTCGACAAAGGTCACGTCGTAGCCCGTAACGAGGCGCCGAACTTGCCAACCCTGACGGTGCGGGAGCGCGAGATCACTCAACTTCTGGCGGAAGGAAAGAGCTCCAAGGAAGTGGCGACCCTGCTGAACCTGAGCACCAAGACCGTGGAAACCCATCGCAGCAATATCATGCGCAAACTCAGCCTGCACTCGATTCGCGATCTGGTGGTTTATGCCATCAAGAACAACATCATCCAGATTCAGATGCCGGCTCAGATCCACAGTGCTCCGGAAACCACGGTTGCCTGAGTTAGGACAGACCAGCGGTAAGGCGGCTCTCAGTGAGCTGCCTCGGGAGGGTAGTATCCGCTTCGGGTGCGGACGGTGAGTTTGCCATATCCCGGGGCGTTCGCCTCTACTCGCAACGATTGGTAGTCCGGCTTGCCATTCTGATTGTGAGGCTTGTACGCAATGATGTACTGGCTCCGTATGTCGCGCGCCACCGTCCGCGTGATGTTATCCACCTGATCTAGAGATTCGGGAAAGTAAGCCACCCCACCGGTTCCCGCAGCCAAGCTCTGCAGCGCCTCCCGCCCCGCGCTTCGCAATTCGCCGCCTGTGAGCCCAATAGCATACAGCGTTGGACCATTCGCCTGTTGCAGTCGGCGCGCAGCTTCTTGCAGGGTCTCCTCGCTCATATTGTCCTGGCCATCCGTAATGACCAGCAGGACTTTCTTGTTAAGACGCGGGTTGTGTTCCAGATGCACCGTCGAGGCTACGATGGCGTCATACAGCGCGGTGCTCCCCTTTGCGGAGACTTGATGCAGTGCCGCTTCCAGCAGCTTCACGTCCGAGGTGAAGTCCTGATCCAGATAAGGTTCCAGTCCGAAATTCACCACGAAAATCTGATCCTCAGGATTGCTGGCGCGAATCAGATTTAAGACCGCCTGGCTGATCTGCCCGCGCTTCTCGCGCATCGAGCCGGAGTTGTCCACCACGATCCCCATCTCGACCGGAACATCTTCCCGGCGGAACGAAGTGATGGTCTGCGGCATTCCTTGTTCGTAAACAGTGAAGGCGCTTCGATCCAGTCCCGTGACCATGTGCTGTTCCGGATCGACAACCGTAGCGTGCAGCACAACTTCCTCGATCTGCTTCCTGAATACGAACATGCCCTGGTCATTACTGGTGGGCTCCTGCGCCGAGGGCTGTTGATCAGGGGCTGCGGATTGAGGAACCCCATTTTCAGCTGGAGTTGAGGCCGGTGCAGGTGCCGTTGTCGACCCATTCGGGGCTGAGGTCTGTCCCGCGACGCTTGCCGCCAAAACAACGGCGATGCAGCCGGTTGAAACAATCTTGGTGACGCTCCAGGGAGCGGATGAGCGCATAGGGAGTCCTCCGTCGGCCCTGTTAGATGCCATCTCTTCTGCTCGCGGCGACCGGAGCGCGCCTTTACGCGCTAAGGTAAATACCTGATTGATCACCTAGGCCGTGCTGAGGTCCGGCTCTTGATTTCTATGTAACCTGCGGGGAAAAACTTACATCACATTCAGCATGCCCTTGCACAACGGTTAGAAACTGAATGCATTTGGGATTGGCGGCAACATTGCATCTCCATAATTCAGTTCGTTCCTTGACCTGGTTGTTCCGGCCCTGCACGAGTGGGCCGACAGATCCGTGGCAACCGGCTACGTTGTGTTTGCAACCAACTCAACACGGCGCTTCGCTCCGCTAGATCGACGACCGACATTTTCGCGTTGTTGCCGGGAGGCAGGAGGGAGCGCGCGTGCTTCGGATACTGATCGCCGACGATCATGAAGTCGCAAGGAAGGGCATTCGTTCCATTCTTGAGGGCCACGCTGGTTGGGAGGTTTGCTGCGAAGCTGCGGATGGTCGCGAAGCCGTAGAGCTTGCCAGCCAATCAAAGCCCGATGTGCTGCTCCTCGATATCGGAATGCCGAACCTGAACGGTTTGGATGCTGCTCGGCAAATCCTTGCCTCCATGCCCGAGGCTCGCATTCTGATCCTCACCATTCACGATTCGGAGCAGGTCGTGCGCGAAGTGCTCGCAGCAGGCGCGCGCGGCTTCTTGCTCAAGTCCGATGCCGGCCGCGACTTGGTGGCTGCGGTGGAAGCTTTGCAAAACCGTAGAACGTTCTTTACTTCCAAAGTCGCGCAGATGATGCTCGACGGGTATCTGCGCCCGCAGGAAGTGCGTGATAATTTCGAGCAGCATGTTCTCACACCTCGGGAAAGGGAAGTGATTCAACTCGTTGCCGAAGGCAAAACTACCAAGGAGATCGCCACGACCCTTAGCTTAAGCGTGAAGACCGCCGAAACGCATCGCACCAACCTGATGCGGAAACTCGATCTACATTCCATTGCTGATCTAACCTTGTACGCGGTTCGAAACGGAATCGTACAAATCTATTGAGACCGTCTGCCGGGAACTGCAACCGTCTGAACCCTCATCCCGCAGTTTTTAGGGCCACAGCACCTCTGCGCTACGGAATCAACCCTATATTCCCAACCTCCTGCCTTCAATAGTCTGGCTGAGCCAAACAGTCGCAGAAAAAAGCGCATCACCAAAGGAGACTACGATGCTCTGGACGATTGCGGTAATACTTCTGGTTCTATGGTTGCTTGGGATGGTCAGCTCCTACACTTTGGGCGGATTCATTCATATCTTGCTCGTGCTCGCGATCATAGCTGTTTTGGTTCGCCTCATTCAGGGCCGCAACCCAATTTAGCGGTGGCGCTCTTGCCGCGCCAGCCCCGACGAAGGTTGCTTGCGGCTTTCATGTGGCAATCGGTGGAAGTTAATGAGTGGTCCATTCAAAATCAAACTAAGAGAGGAGCAATGATCATGGATAAAGATCGCGTAGAAGGAAAAGTCAAGGATGTGGCGGGCCGCGTGGAAAGACAAGTAGGCGAGTGGACGGGCGACCCCGAGAAGCAGGTGCACGGTGCAGCCAAGCAGGTTGAGGGCAAAGTGCAGAATGCGTGGGGCAAAACGAAAGACGCTGCCAAGTCTGCCGCGAAGGAAAATCGCGCTCCCAGCGATGTCGACGATACGAATGCCGACGAGGAGGAAGACCGCAAGTTGAGATCTGATAGGAAGGCAGGCTAGTTTGCGCAACAGTTGAATCGATTCTCGCAGAATCCGCGAGCCGCCGGGTCATAGTACCCGGCGTTTTTTTTGTGCAAGTAATAGTAATAGCAATAAGGTCGACAGGAAATCGCGCGAATCGATTCTAAGTTCCTGAGTCGTTCCGGGACGGGTCTGTGTCCGGCATTTGAACCTGAATAATGTCGTTCTTGACCGCGTACAACACTAAGTCCCGGATGGAGTGGAAGCCCAGCTTTCGCATAATATTGCTGCGATGAGTTTCCGCAGTCTTGGTACTCAACTTAAGCACCGTCGCCACTTCTTTGGAACTTTTTCCCTCGGCCAGAAGCTGGATCACTTCGCGTTCCCGAGGTGTTAACGTTGGAAACCTGGGCGGCGCTCCCCGCGGAGCGACGACTCCCTTTTCCAGAAAGCCCGCTAACACCATTTCATTTACTCGCGGAGTAAAGAACATCTGGCCGCGTTGCAGCGCTTCGACGGCGGAAACCAGGTCTCGAACGGCATCGGATTTCAATACGAATCCGCGGGCGCCGGCATCGAGAGCCTCTCGGATCACGTGATCCGAATCCGTAATGGTCAGAACGATGATCTTGCAGTTGGGGTCATGCTGCGCCAGTTGCCGCGTGGCCGCCAGCCCGTTGAGATTCGGCATGCCTATATCCAGAATTACAAAATCCGGTTTCAGCTGTTTCGCCTTTTCCACGGCCTCCCGTCCATCCGACGCCTCCGCAACAACCTCCCAACCCGGCTGTGCCTGCAATAGAGACGCGAGACCGCGACGGACCACCTCGTGATCGTCCGCTACCAGAATCCGGAGTTTCAACAGTCCGCCCCTGATTCCGCGTTGATAACCAATCCGTTCTCAGAGCGTGAATTGCGAATACGTCTCACCGTTTCGTTTGCGTGTACTGAATACTAAGGAGCAGCCATGTTGCGCAATCAGGTGTTTGCTGTATACAAAGCCTTACAAAGACGTCGACATGTTTATGGCGTGAAATTCGCAGGCAGGATACGATTAAAGCGAGCCGAGGCATCTTTGAACCGTCGGCCTTCTCCCTTGGAGACGGTAAAGCCGAAGACGGTTAGCCAACGGCTGGAATACCAAGCCCGCACCCACCATCTATGTCACCTCGCAAGAATGCACAGGTAGCCTTCGCATCTGCCGTGGTTGTGCTGCTCCTGAGTTCGATCGCGGCTTACGCTACCATTGTCCGTCTCCGCGAAAGCGCCGGTTGGGTGGTCCACTCTTTCGAAGTTGAGACCGCGCTCGGCGAAATAGACTCCTCCATCGCAAAACTGGCGCGTGCGCGAAACGGTTACACCATCACGGGAAATCAGGCGCTAATGGATGCATTCAATACAGCCCTTCCCGAGGTTCGCCAGAAACTTCAGCAGGCCAGAAGGCTGACCGAGGACAATCCCAGGCAGCAGGAACTATGTACGCAGCTGGAGAATGTATCCGACCGCAGGATCGACCTGTTTAAGAAGTCAATCGAGCTCAAGAAGTCCTCCCCGCAGGATGCAGCCGGGCAGAGTACGATGGCGGGCGACATCCTTGCCCTTGCGTTCGAGAACGCTTCCACCATGCAGCAAATGCGTCAGGAAGAACGGCGGCTGCTGAAGGTACGCATGGAAGCCTCCAATCGTTTGTACAAGCTTACGGTCGTCATTCTGGGCGTATCTTTCGCGCTGGCGCTTATACTCCTGTTCCTCCACTACCGGCTTCTTACCAGCGAACTTAAAGCGCGCGCTATGGCGGAGAGCGCCGCTCGAGACGGCGAAGAATCTCTTCGTCAGCTGACTACGCGATTACTGCAAATGCAAGATGAGGAGAGGCGCAAGTTTTCCCGGGAGCTTCACGATAGCCTTGGCCAATATTTGGCCGGGGTGAAAATGAATCTGGAAATGTTCTCGCGGTCGCAGCCCACCGACGAACTCTTGGCCAATGCGATCCAGCTTCTCGACCAGTCGATTGCAGAAACCCGGACCATATCCCACTTGCTGCACCCTCCGCTACTGGACGAAGTTGGTTTTTCATCCGCAGCCAAATGGTACGTACAGGGTTTCTCGGAACGAAGTGGAGTTGAAGTGAAAATGGAAATACCCGAGCGTCTGGGCCGTCTTCCCCGGCACTTGGAGCTTGGGCTGTTCCGTGTCCTGCAAGAGAGTTTGACGAATATTCATCGTCATTCGAAGAGCCCCAAGGCCGAAGTCGCGCTGCGAGCTTTCCCGGAAAAAATCGTTCTGCGCGTAAAGGACTACGGAAAGGGAATTCCCCAGGAATTATTGAGTGCGTTTCGGACCAGAGGAACGAGCTTCGGCATTGGGCTGACGGGAATGCGGGAACGAGTGCGCGAGTTTGGCGGCCATTTGGATATTCAATCCAGCGCGGCTGGTACGCTGATTTCAGTCACTGTGCCTCTCACCGATGCGGTCAGGACGCCACCATCCACGTCGTCGGCCGAACTTTACACTGCGGGACAAACTCTCAAGACGGAATAGTCATGCAAGGCAGCGACGCTCGTCACCCAGCGCGCGGATTCAAGCCGCCGTGGCGAGCGGCCGAATCGCTGGCACTTTGCCGGGCGTCCCCGGTGCACGCCTCCTGCCAATGCGCTTCTTTCCGGAAGCCAACAACTTTCTCATTTTCAACCGCGCCTTGTGCAATTGCGACTTCGAATTACCAATCGAACACCGCAGCCGCTCCGCAATTTCGTGGTGCTCGTAGCCTTCCACTTCATGCAAAATAAAAATGGTCCGGCAGCCTGCTGGCAGCTCGTTCGCCGCTTGCGTCAAAGCGACTCGGTCCACCGTGCCCAACAGTTCGGTATCGTCCCCTCCGAGCTCCCGCTGTACTGGCGTGTAATCTACTGAGACTGGCTCGTCAAGCGAAACCTCCCGCAAATGCCGCTTCCGGCGCGTCATCAGCACGGTGTTTACCACTACACGGTAGATCCATGTCGAAAATGCCGAGTCCCCTCGAAAACTGCCGAGCCCACGAAAAATCTGAATGAACGCGTCCTGCATCAGATCCTCCGCGTCGGAGACATTCTTCGTCATGAGCAAACACGTGGAATAGACCCGCCTTCGATGTAAATCAAAAATTGCAGCACATGCCTGGGGATCTCCGTCTTGCGCACGCGAAATAAGTTCGTGATCGGTTCTTACTTGAGGAAGCCGGGTGGTGGGGGAGGCGCTCACTGGAAAAGTCCTTTCTTCGGCGTCGATGCCGGAGCGGCGGCAATCACGTCAACCTGATTCGGAGCATAAAAGGATGCGCTAGGAGGTATCTATGGGGTGGTGGCTGTAATTACGGTGTAGTGGCACCCTAGGTTCTTTGATTTGCCTGGTGCAACGCCATGAAAAAGGCGGATTCAGGAATATCTGAATATCTCTCAGCGTTTGGCCGCTGAATCGTAGTTCTTTTCTGCGGTCTGTCCTTCATTTTTATGATGAAAGTCCAAACCAAAATGCGGTTCCGATTCTGTTCCCGTGATCCTGACGGGAATCTCCGTGCCGGCACCGTGCTTGCTGAAGAATGGATCGACCGGCTTCAGGAGAACAGACTTCCAGCCGGTGGTCATTTGCGACAATTTCGCGTCAAGCCGCGCTGTGCCTCGGAAGTCGAAGGTCCGCCCATCCAGGCTGTATTCGCCGGACATATCTACCTGCGTCCCCGGGATCAGGAAATGCAGCAGCGAAAAGGATAAAGATCCATCTTTCAGCGTAAACACTCCGCTTAAATCCACCGGGACATTCCCTTCCACGCCATCCTGCGCCTCTTTTGGCTTCCCCTGCGTGCGAAGACTCAACGAATCCAGCCGAGACTGCACCTTCTCATTCGTAAAGTGCGCGCGGAGCACATGAAAGGTACCAGCGAGCTGCAATCGATCAGCCACGTCCGCCTCGCCTGGACGCAAGCTCAACTTCGTCTTCATCTCCACCGGACCAGTCATCACCGGCGGATCGGTACGCACACCGAGTTTGAGCAGATCCTCAATCCGCGCGTGATCCATGACCACCTCGAGTTCTACGTCGTGTCCATTCGGATTGTGTACCCGTGTTATCGAGCCGTTTGCCGTAAAAGACGAATGAAGCAGCGTCGCTTTCACCGGCCTGAGATACGTGTCACCGCTTGTTCCATCGACAATCGCATGAAACTCGGTGCGCAGCCGAACCGGGTGCCCGCTCGTCGCAACT
This sequence comes from uncultured Acidobacteriaceae bacterium, assembly GCA_964403025.1. Classification (GTDB taxonomy): domain Bacteria; phylum Acidobacteriota; class Terriglobia; order Terriglobales; family Acidobacteriaceae; genus Sulfotelmatobacter. The sequence goes on from CAYOEH010000001.1 coordinate 97,629, forward strand.
CGGAAATCCGGTGTGTCAGTTTCTCCGTCCACCGCAATATCGTCGAGGGTTCCAGAATATCGGCCGGTAGAGGAGAGTATTCCGCCGATCCCCTTGATCGTGCCGAGATCGGCGTTGCTGAAAGAATAGTCTCCCTGCACCGGTGTTTCCCGCGGACTGCTTTCATCCCAAGGTCCAAAGAACCCGGTTGAGTGAATGTCTCCCACCGGCTTCGGATTAACCAGCGTGGCATCAAAGCGCATCGGCTGGCCGGGACCAATGTCCTTCATCTCTAAATCGCCGATGGCGAATTCCAGCGGCGGCTTACCTGGCTTCGATGTATTGATCAGCAGCTTTGTATCTTCACAAACAAACTTGTCGACAAAAATCGATATCTTTCTCGTCTGCGAACTCACGCCCTTGTATTGCGGGCGATCTTCTTTCGGAGGGACGTTCAATTCCATGCCCTTCACGTAAACTGTGTCGACGTGCACGGTGGGACGGAACAGGTTTCGAATTCCGGTGTGAAAGTGGAACTCCTGCAAGCTGATCAAGGCCTGCACTCCGGGCGCGTAAGGATTCGGATCGGTTGGCCCGTAAATCTTTAGACCACTGCCCGAAACTTCCAGCCCCCGAATCACGGAAACATTGAGCGTCGCCAGTTCAACCTTGCTCTTGAAGCGATTCGATAAAGTTTCAATAACTCTCGCCCGCAAAATCGGTTGCGCGCGCTCAATGACCAAGCGAGCGATCACCGCCGCGCTGGCAAGAACAATGAACGCGCTTATGCCGGCAATTTTCCACCAGCGGTGCTTCTTCCCGATTCCTTGAGAACTAGCTGCCACAAGAGTTCCAATTCATTACCTCAGCCTTAAGAGGCGAGGGTCAATACAGTTCTCACCGCAGATTCTGGTCTTGGGCCGGATCGAGCAAGCCCGTATCCACACTTTTCTCCACCACCTGTTTCTGATAGTGTTTTTTGGTCCGTCGAAGCCAGTTTCGTATCGGTGGAAAATTTGTCCGGTGGTAAATTTGTGTCCACCAATCCTTTGATGCTTTTTCCTGCTCCGGCGTGTGACGAGCGTCACAGTCGGCCGTACTGCGACCGAATAGGATTAGCACTTCACCGCCTCGGGTAACATTGCATCCTGGGGAAAGGATGACCGCGTGATTGTCGGAGTTCCGAAGGAAAGCTATCCCGGGGAGCGGCGCGTCGCGCTGGTTCCCGCAGTGATCCCCACGCTCGCCAAGGCCGGACTCGAAGTGGTTGTCGAGCCAGGCGCAGGTGAGGCAGCCGGCTATCCGGATTCAGCCTACGTCGAGAAGGGTGGGAAGATTCTCCCCGATCGCGCTGCGGTTTTCGCTGCCGCTGACATTATTGTGCAGGTGCTTTGCTACGGCTCCAATGACGTCACCGGCAAGGATGATCTTCCCCTCCTGCGTCGAGACCAGCTCCTGGTTGGTTTCCTGCGCCCCTTTGGCTCTTCGGAAGTGGTTCAGCAGATTGCCGCCGCCGGCGTCACCTCCTTCTCCGTCGAACTCGTTCCCCGCACTACGCGTGCACAAAGCATGGACGCGCTCTCTTCCATGGGCACGATCTGCGGATACAAAGCTGTACTGCTGGCCGCCGAAACTTCCATCCGCATCTTCCCCATGATGACGACGGCCGCCGGCACCATCACGCCCGCCCGCGTCTTCGTCATCGGCGCTGGGGTAGCAGGCTTGCAAGCTATTTCGACCGCGCGTAGATTGGGCGCCGTCGCCTCCGCGTACGATATGCGTGCCGCCTCCAAAGAGCAGGTCCAGAGCCTCGGTGGCCGCTTCGTCGAATTGCCCATCGAAGCAAAAGACGCTCAGGACGCCCGCGGCTACGGCACCGCTCAGGATGAAAATTTTTACGCCCGCCAGCGCGAACTGCTTACCCGCGTGGTTGTGGAGAGTGACGTGGTCATCACCGCCGCCGTGATTCCCGGCAAGAAATCTCCGGTACTCATCACGGAGGATATGGTCAAGGGCATGGCTCCCGGCTCCGTGATCGTTGATCTTGCCTCCGAGCGCGGCGGCAACTGCGAACTCACTCGCACCGGCGAAACCGTAAAAGCGCACAACGTTACGATCATCGGTGCCATCAATCTGGCCAGCAGCGTCCCTTACCATGCCAGCCAGATGTACGCCCGCAATGTCACCACCTTCCTTACCTACATCGTGAAGGAAGGCAAGCTGCAACTGAACCTGCAGGATGAAATCATCCGCGAGACCATCGTGACCCGCGGCGGTGAAATCGTAAACGCCCGCGTGCGCGATTTTTTCAAACTGCCGGCATTAGCCGCCGTCGGCGGGTAATGCGGATAGTTTTTCGGCACTACCACGGACTCGCGGGATGCCGTGGAGGAGCGGCGCTTCAGCGCCGCGTAAGAGTTTTTTGAGAAGCGGGGCTTTAGCCCCTGAGGTCGCTAATGAGTTCCAACCTGATCGACGCGTTATTCATTTTCATGCTGGCTTGCTTCATCGGCTTTGAAGTCATCCGCCACGTTTCGCCTCTCCTCCACACCCCGCTGATGTCGCTGACCAATGCCCTCGATGCCATCGCCGTCGTCGGCGCAATCGTCCTCGTCGGCGAGCGCAAGAGCAGCTTCGCTACCGTGTTAGGGGTGATTGCCATTGTCGCCGCCACCAGCAACGTGGTTGGCGGATTCCTGATCACCGACCGCATGCTCAAGATGTTCAAGACCAGCCGCCCGGTGAAAAAATAAATGAATCCCGATTTCGCCGGAAACCAATACGTCATCGAATTTACTTACCTGATCGCCAGCGCCCTCTTTATTTTCTCGCTGAAATGGATGAGTTCCCCCGCCACCGCCCGCCACGGCATCTGGGCTGGCGAAGTCGGCATGGTGCTGGCCATCGCCGGCACTCTGCTGCGCCACGGCATCGTCGACTGGAAGTGGATCATCATCGCCCTCGTGCTCGGCAGCGGCATCGGCATCCCGCTTGGCATGGTGCAGATGACCGCCGTCCCGCAGCGAACTGCCCTCAGCCACGCCTTCGGCGCACTCTGCGTCACTCTGGTCGGTTCGGCGGAATTTTATCTGCGCACGCCGAACGTTCCCAAATTCATGATGTCGGTGCTCTCCATGGAAGTCATCCTCGGAGGCCTCACCGTTACCGGCAGCCTCATGGCGGCGGGAAAGTTGCAGGAGATCCTGCCCCAGCGGCCCATCACCTATAAAGGACAGAACCTCGTCAACTTCCTGCTGCTCGCCGTCGCCATCGGCAGCGCCATTTATCTGGTCCTGCATCCCGAAGCCAAACAATTCTTCCCATTGATCGTCGGCATCTCGCTGATCTTCGGAGTCCTGTTGATTATCCCCATCGGCGGCGCCGACATGCCTACGGTCATCTCCCTCTTGAACGGCTACGCCGGTCTCTCCGCCGCGGCCATGGGATTTGTCCTCGATTCCAAGCTCCTGATCATCGCTGGCGCCCTTGACGGCTCTTCCGGACTCATCCTCTCCGTAATCATGTCGAAAGCGATGAACCGTTCGTTCACCAACGTTTTGTTCGGCGCATTCGGCCAGGTACAAGCGGCGGCAGTCGGTGCCGCGGAAGCCCGTCCCGTGCACAGCGCGACCGCCGAGGAAGCGGCTGCGATCCTGTCTGCCGCCAACAAAGTGGTTATCGTCCCCGGCTACGGCATGGCCGTGGCCCAGGCGCAGCACAAGGTTCGCGAACTCTACGACATCCTCACCAAAAAGGGCGTCGAAGTTCGTTTTGCCATCCATCCCGTCGCCGGACGCATGCCCGGCCACATGAACGTCCTCCTCGCCGAAGCCGACATCCCCTACGACCGCCTCATCGAAATGGATGAGATCAACGGCGACTTCCCCCAAACCGACGTTGCCCTTGTGATCGGCGCCAATGACGTCACCAACCCCGCCGCCAGAACGGACGCCACCAGCCCCATCTACGGCATGCCCATCCTCGATGTCGACAAAGCCCACACCGTGATGGTGATCAAGCGCAGCATGAGCCCAGGCTTCGCCGGCATCGACAATCCCCTCTACTACCTCGATAACACCCTGATGCTCTTCGGCGACGCCAAACAATTCGTCGGCGCCATCGTGCGCGAGCTCGGCGGACACTAGTTTTGTCATCCTGAGCGAAGTGAACCGATTCGCATCGCGAATCGGTTCATGCAGTCGAAGGATCCCTATCAACTGGCGATGGACTGGCTTCTCAAGGCGTTCTCCCGACGCAGTGACCGCGGCGACGATCCCGAGAAGAAAAACATAGTGGAAATTGACTCCGAATCCCAGTCGTGATATCATGATATCAACATGGCTCAACTCGTTGTTCGCAATATCGAAAATGAAGTAAAGGCGCGTCTTCAGCACCGTGCCCGCCGCAACGGCCGCAGCATGGAAGAAGAGGTGCGCGACATTTTGCGCGCTGCGGCGCATAAGGAAGAAAGCATCCCCGCCGGCGGCCTGGGCACCGAACTTGCGGCACTCTTTCCCAAGAGCGGGCCGGATTTCGAGATTGAAAAGTTGCGCGATCTCAAGATCAAGCCTCCGACGTTTGAGGAATGATCATTCTCGATAGCAACGTAGTCTCCGAAGTCATGCGTCCCAGGCCGGAGAAGAACGTAATCGCATGGCTGGACAGGCAGCCTCGGGCCTCGATCTGGACAAATTCCGTTACCGTACTGGAAATACTTTTCGGATTGCAGATCATGCCCCGAGGAAAGCGGCGCTACGTTTACACCGAAGGTTTTGAGAATCTGCTGCTCGGTATAGATCACCGCATCGCCCCGTTTGATTATGAAGCTGCGCAACACGCAGGCACTTTAATGGCTTCCCGAAAACTCCAAGGTCGGCCTCGCGAAGATCGCGACACGATGATCGCGGGAATCGTTCTCGCGCGCCATGCCACGCTCGCGACGCGCAACATCCGGGACTTTGACGACATCTCGGCTCCGCTCATCGATCCCTGGACCGCGAGCTCCTGATCACCACGCCGGACGCGACCGGCGTGATATTCTATTAGCTCCAGCTGCGTACCGTTTTGGCGGAAATTCCCCGCAGTCCAGAAGAAATCTGAAGAAGCTTCCCTGTAGAAGCCCAGAAAACGAAGCCCAGAAGAAGAGAAACTAGAAATCATGCTTTCAGTCAGTAATGTTTCCATGCGCTACGGCGCAAAAATTTTGTTTGATGAGGTCTCGGTAGCATTTACGCCCGGCAAACGCTATGGCCTCACCGGTCCCAACGGCGCGGGTAAATCCACGTTCATGAAGCTGCTCAGCGGCGAGCTCGATCCGCAAAAAGGCACAGTGGTGCGTCCCCGAAAGCTCGGCGTCTTGAGCCAGGACCAGTTCGCCTTCGATGCCTACACCGCGGTCGACACGGTCATCATGGGCAACAAGCGCCTGTGGGCCGCCATGCAGGAGCGCGACGCAATTTACGAAAAGCACGATATGACCGACGAAGACGGGATGAAGCTGGGCGAACTCGAAGGCATTGTCGGCGAGGAAGACGGCTACACTGCAGAGAGCGACGCCGCCATTCTGCTCGATGGCCTGGATATTCCGGAAGAACTCCATGGCCGCAAGATGTCCGAGCTCCAGGGCGGCCAGAAAGTCCGCGTGCTGCTGGCGCAGGCTTTATTCGGCCATCCCCAAGCCTTGCTCCTCGATGAGCCCACTAACAATCTCGACTTGGATTCGATCCACTGGCTGCAGGGATTTCTGAATGCTTACGATGGCGTCGTTATCGCGATATCGCACGATCGCCATTTTCTCAACAGCATTTGCACCCACATCGCCGACATCGACTACGAGACCATCATCACCTACACCGGCTCCTACGACGAAATGGTGCTTGCCAAGACCCAGGTGCGCTCACAGATCGAATCGCAAAACGCGCAGCGCGAAAAGAAAATCTCACAGTTGAATGAATTTATCGCGCGCTTCGCCGCCGGTACGCGTTCCAGCCAGGTGCAGTCGCGCCGCAAGGAAGTCGAGCGACTGCAGGTTACGGAGCTGGCCAAGTCAAACATCCAGCGCCCCTACATCAAGTTCGAGCAGAAGCGTCCTTCCGGCAAACACATTCTGGAAGTCGAGCACCTAAGCAAGGCCTACGGCGACACACCCGTCATTCGCGACTTTACCGCCAGCATCACGCGTGGTGAACGAATCGCGCTCATGGGCCGCAACGGAGCAGGGAAGACCACGCTGGTGAATGCATTGCTGGCGAATTCGCCCACCACCCCGCAAGCCGAGCTGCGCAAGACCAGCGGTTACGATGGCCCGTTCGTCGACGCCGGCAAAGCGATCTGGGGTCACGAAGCCTCGATCGGCTATTTCGCTCAGGACCATCGCAGCCTGATCGAAGGCGGCACAACGGTATTGGAGTGGCTGCATCAGTGGAATCCGGCGGCGGTCGGCGAAGAAATCCGCGGCCTTCTCGGGCAGATGCTCTTCCAGCGCGAGGAAGCCACCAAGTCCACCAGCGTCCTTTCCGGCGGCGAAGCCGCGCGCCTGCTCTTTTGCAAACTCATGCTGCAGAAGCCGAACGTACTCGTCCTCGACGAGCCCACGAACCATTTGGATCTGGAAGCCATCAACGCGCTCAACATTTCTCTGCAGCGCTATCAGGGAACGGTCTTGCTCGTCACTCACGATCACGATTTGATCGACGAAGTCGCCACTCGCATCTGGCACTTCGAGAGCAATCACAAGATCACCGACTTCAAAGGCACGTACGAGGAATACCAAGCCGCCGTCGCCGTCTAGATGCGGCAAGAAAACCGCCTGTCATTCCGAGCGCAGCAAGGAATCTCGGTTTGCACCATTCTCGCGGCATGTAAATCAACCAGGTTCTCCACAGATTTCCACAAGGGTTTGCTGTTGCGTTTATGCCCGCTGGTTGCGGATAATGGCGGCGGTGTATGCTTGCGCTAGAGTTGAGCGCGAGAGGTTGTGAGAGTCGTGTACAGTCGAGCTGATTTACTCAGAATTCTTCACCTGACTCCGCGCCAGTTGGCGAACTGGGAGCGTGCGGGTCTGATCGCCGCCTCCGACGCGTATTCTTTCGCCGACCTGTTGAAGATCAAAAAGGTCCGCGACCTGTGTGCCATGAAGGTGCGCCCAGCGGTGATCCGGGAATCCCTCGAAGCCATGCAAAAGCAGGCTGCCGGCATGGGAAATCCTCTCGTCGAGGCCGGCGCTTCTTCTACCACAAAGCATCGCGTTGCCTTCCGTCACCAGGGCAAACTGCTCGAGCCGATCGCCGGACAGTTTGTGATGGACTTCGCCACTCGGGAGAAAGTTGTGACCAGCACGCCCATTCCTGCCGCCGAGCCGACTCCCCGTGAGGACGAAGCCGCCGCATGGTTTGCCCGCGGCATCGCGCTGGAAGAAGATCCGGCGATGCAAACCGAAGCCCTCGCAGCCTACCAAAAAGTTCTCGAGTTCCAGCCCACGCACGCCGCTGCGCACATCAACCTGGGCACGCTTTACTACAACCGCCAGGACTTCGCGTTAGCGGAAAAGCACTACCGCGCGGCCCTGCAGGCTGATCCGCGCTATGCCTTAGCCTATTTCGACCTGGGGAATGTTCTCGATGAAACGGGCCGCGTGCAAGAAGGCATTCAGACTTACAAGATGGCGGTCCAACTGGCTCCAACCTACGCCGACGCGCACTACAATCTTGCTCTCGCCTACGAAAAAGTTCGCGAGCCCCGCAAGGCCCTGAAACACTGGCAAGCCTATATCAGGCTCGATACCACGGGCCCTTGGTCGGTTCACGCCCGCAATCAGATCCAGCGCATCCTCCAAGCCGACACCCTGAAGCTGGTTCACTCCCGCCGAAGCTAGCAAGATGATGTAGGGACAGCCGCCCTCGGCTGTCCGTCGAGCGAAGCTCGACTGCTTTCCCGTCAAGTCTGTCTGACCGCAGCGCGTCTCCAGAGATGCTAAAATCCAAGGTCCGCCATTCTTCCGCCTGAAGGACTTATATGCCCGAGACCCTCCAATCCCCCGTGCCCACTCCCCTGACCACGCTCACCGAAGACGAAATTCTCTTCCGCGACAACATCCGCCAGTTCGCCGACGACAAGATTCGCCCTCTGGTCAAAGAGATGGATGAGAAGGGCGTCTTCGAAAAATCTCTGATCCACGAATTCTTCCAGCTCGGCCTGATGGGCATCGAAATCCCTGAGCAATATGGCGGCGGCGGGGCCAAGTTTTTCGAAGCGATTCTCGCCGTAGAGGAATTGTCGCGTGTGGATGCTTCGGCCGGCGTCGTCGTCGACGTTCAAAACACGCTGGTCAACAACGCGCTTTTGCGCTACGGCAATCCTGAACAAAAGAAGCGCTATCTGCCGAAGATGGCGGCCGAGACCGTTGGAGCCTATGCGCTCAGCGAGGCCGGATCCGGCTCTGATGCCTTCGCCCTGCAAACTCGCGCCGCGCTCCAAGGCAGCGACTACGTCCTCAACGGCCGCAAGCTCTGGATCACCAATGGCAAAGAGGCTGGACTCTTCATCCTCTTCGCCACCCTCGATCCTACCGCTGGGTATAAAGGCATCACCGCATTCCTTATCGAAAAAGATTTTCCCGGATTCACCGTCGGCAAAAAAGAAGACAAGCTCGGCATCCGCGCCTCGTCTACTTGTGAGCTGATTCTTGAAGACTGCCGCGTCCCCAAAGAGAACGTCATCGGCGAGCCCGGCAAAGGCTATAAGATCGCGATCGAAACTCTCAACGAGGGCCGCATCGGTATCGGCGCGCAAATGATCGGAGTAGCCCGCGGAGCCTGGGAGTTCGCGGCCAAGTACGCGCAGGAACGCAAGCAGTTCGGCAAGCCCCTCTCGGACTTCCAGGGCATCCAGTTCCAGATTGCGCAAATGGCCACCGAAATCGAAGCCGCCCGTCTGATGGTCTACAACGCCGCTCGCATGAAAGATGCCGGCGCGAACTTCGTGAAAGAAGCCGCCATGACCAAGCTCTTCGCCTCACAGGTCGCGGAGCGCGTCACCTCGCTGGCCATCGAAATCTATGGCGGCTACGGCTTCACCAAAGATTACCCCGTGGAGAAATACTGGCGCGACGCGAAGATCGGCAAGATCTACGAAGGCACCTCCAACATGCAGTTGGCAACGATCGCGAAACTCCTAATCGGTGGCAAGTAAGTTTGGTTCACGTGGAGGAAGATGAAAAGATCGCTGGCAGTTGTGTTCGCCTCCGTCGTCCTTCTAGCCTTCAGGATCGCAGCGCAGCAAACGGACCCTAAGCCCGCCGCCCCGTTCCAGGCCGTTCCCGAACTCCCCTACCGAGCTGTGCCGAGCTTCTTCAAGTTTCCAGCCGGAATGATTCCGGGCGAAGCCTCGGCGGTCGCGGTGAATTCGAAAGGCCACATATTCCTGTTCCAGCGAACCAAGCCCATGCTTGCCGAATATGACGCCAGGGGCAACTTCATTAAGGCTCTCGGGGAAGGTCTTTTCTCGCATCCGCATGGCTTGCGCATCGACGCCGACGACAATCTTTGGACGACCGATGATGGCAGCCATCTTGTGCTGAAGCTGGATCCCTCCGGCAATGTCCTGCTGGTCCTGGGAAGAATCAACACCGGTGCAGAAGCAAATTGGCTGTTCAACAAGCCAGCCGATGTTGCCTTCGCCCGGAACGGCGACATCTACGTCGCTGATGGCTATGGCAATTCCCGTGTCGTGAAGTTCGATCGCGACGGTAATTACATCAAGGCCTGGGGAAAATACGGAACCGGCGCCGGTGAATTCAACCTGCCTCACGCCGTTGCCGTCGACGACCAGGGTCGCGTCTACGTGGGCGATCGCGAAAATCAACGCATCCAGATTTTTGATTCGGACGGGAAGTTCATCCTGCAATGGACTGGCATTGGCTACCCCTACGGCCTGCTGATTACAGCAGACCATCACGTGTGGATGGTCGACGGCGGATACGACCGCATTGTCGAACTGGATCAGGACGGAAAGATCCTCGGCGCTTTTGGCGAGCCTGGCCATAAGCCCGGCCAAATGGCGTGGGCTCACTTCATGGCGATCGGCCCGGACCAAACCATATACGTCGCAGACGTGCTGAATTGGCGCTTCGATGTATTCGTTCGCACCGCCCCGACCGGCAGCACGACCAAATACATCCCGTCGGTAAGGATGTTCTGGGGTTCCGTACCGAGCGTGGGATGGACCTCCCAGCAGACCGCCATTCCCTTCAAATAGGGTGCAAACTCAGAAGTAGCACTGTCCCTTCCGCTGAAACCCGCGCCTGGCGCGTGTTTCCGCTCGCTGGCAGCGGCATGTTTCAACAAATCCTATTGCTCATAATGTGCATCGAGTTGCACTTGCAGCCTGTCCGCTACCCCTCAATCCTCCCACTAACCTACATAGAATTCAACATCTTCCCGCCGTTCTGCTTATTGGAAGACAAGCTGCACTCTTCCCATTGCCCGCCGTTATCGGGCAGACCGGAGTGGCGCTTGACGATTCTATTGGGTAGCACGGCCGTAATGCCGATCGCGGTTCCGAAGAAGAAGCGAACCCTTCTGCCACTCCTCACGGTTGTATTCCTGTTTTCCTATAGTCTTATGACCCTGCTCATCGTTGAGCAAAACACCACCATCCAAGCCCAGAAGAATCTGATTCAGGTGCTGCTTGGTGACAGCAAGGAACTGTGGGCCGCTAAGGCTAAAGTCCTCACCGACAGATCAGCTCGCGACCAGGCTCGCAGAAACGCTCAAGCTCTTCCGAACCACGGCCCGTCGACCCACGGGCAGGCTCCATCGGTTCAATCCCCGTCAACCCAGGCCCCGTCAACCCAGGTTCCATTAAATCAGGCTCCGCATCAGCATTCGCAGAGCCGCGCCGGCAAGGGTGCAAAACCCAATACCCAGGTTCCACCCGTGCCCGCTTCGGATCTGACAGATCAGCGTCGAGTTTTGATTACGCTTTAGCCCCCAGGCTTGATGAGCCCGAGGTTTAAGGAAGCAACGAATTTCACGAAGCTGCAGAAGGTTAAACGCAATGAAGGCCCTGACCCTAGCCTTGTTGTTAACCACGGTGCTCAGCACCACGCTGTGCACCGCATTCAGTGTGACCACCGCCAAGCCAGCCGCCCATGCCGACCGCCGCCTCACCGGGCAGGTCGAGCAACATTCCAAGAGCGGACGCTGGTACTTCGCCGCCACCGGCCACGCCGTTTACTGCTATGGCCCTGTGATGACTCTGCCCCAGGCCAATGGCGATCTCCAGAAAGTAGCCACGTTCTGCCGCGACGGTCGAGCCGTAGTGCCGCTGAAAGACTAGAAAAGCTTCCAGTCCGTCGAAATTCGATTCTTCCGGCGCTCCGTCCCGTCACGAATCCCGCAAACTGCTTTCCTCATCAAACGGCAGACACATGCCCGAACTCCCTGAAGTTGAAACCATTGCCCGCGGCCTTGCCAAGCGGGTCACCAGCGATGTCATCGAATCCGTCTGGCTGGGCGAGAAACCAGAAGTTCTCAAATCTCCCGCGCCGAAAATCGCCGCTACCCTCGAGCACAGCCACATTCTGGCCGTTCGCCGCGTTGGCAAACATATTGTTTTTGATTTGGATTGTGTGGAGCGGGCACTCCCTTCGGCTGGCTCAGGGCAGGCTTTGCCCGCTAAAAGTCGGCACCGTAAAACGGGATCCAGAGCGAGGACGCCACGACCTTCATCGACGCAGCACGCAAAGGCGGACAAGAGTGTCCGCCCCACACAGGCCAATTCCACGCAAGCCCAATTCATCGTCCACCTCGGCATGACCGGCCGCCTGCAGGTCTCCGAATCGCAATCAGAAATTCTCAAGCACACGCACGCAATTCTGAAGCTCGCCTCGGGAAGGGAATTGCGCTTCGTCGATCCCCGCCGCTTCGGCCGCTTGAGCGTCGCCCCGGCCGGTGACTTTGACGCAGGCGGCATTGAACCGCTGGAAGCGGATTTCGACCGCTTCCTCACTTTGTTTCGTGGCCGCAAGACCCCCATCAAAAGCGCTCTCCTCAATCAGAAGCTTCTCCGCGGCGTGGGAAACATTTATGCCGATGAATCTTTGTTCCGCGCCGGAATCCGCCCCCGCCGCCGCGCCTCTACCCTCACTCGCGACCAGTTTGCCAAGCTGCTCACTTCCATACAAGAAGTTCTCCGCGAAGCCATAGCCCTCGGTGGTTCCTCCATCTCTGATTATGTCGATGCCGACGGCGAGGAGGGCTTCTTCCAGCTCCAGCATCGCGTCTACGGTCGCGAAGGCGAGCCCTGCCGCGTCTGCAAAACTCCCATCAAACGCATCGTAATCGCCGGCCGCAGCAGCCACTACTGCCCCAACTGCCAGAAGTAACGACACTCATGTGGGGACAGCCGCCCTCGGCTGTCCAGTCGAGCATGCTCGACGGCCTTTTCGCCAAGCCCGCCACGCCGCAATTCTGATAACCTCCTCACCATGTCCGATTTCTCCATCGGTGTCGATCTCGGCGGCACCAACTTGCGCATCGCCGCCGTTAGCCGCGACGGCCAGCTCCTCGAGAAAGTCACCCTCGGCACCAAAGTCGCTCTCGGCCCCGATCACGTCATCACCGAAATGTGCGACGCCATTCAGCGAATCTCCGAAAAGTACAAGCCGACCGGAAAGCTTCTCGGAGCTGGCATAGGCCTTCCCGGTCTCGTCGACATTCAAACCGGAGTAATGCGGAAAGCCGCTAACCTCCCCGGCTTTGAAAACTATCCTGCGGGCGCCGAAATCGAGCGCCGCTTGGGCACTCGCGTGGTGGTTGAAAACGACGCGAAGGTTGCCGCGCTCGGCGAGCAGTGGCTGGGCGCGGCCCGCGGCATCGCCAATGTCGCGGTGGTAACCCTGGGAACCGGCATCGGCGGTGCAATCATCCTCGATGGAAAAATCTTCCACGGCATGAATGGCATGGCCGGCGAGTTCGGTCATGTCACGGTCGAGCCCGAAGGCCCTCCCTGTGGCTGCGGCAACCGTGGATGCGCCGAGCGCTACGCCTCCGCCAGCGCGATTGCGCGCATGGTGCGCGAGGCAATCGCCACCGGCGATGCGCCAGCATTGGCCAAAGCCGCATCCTCCGACGCAGAGTTCGGCGCCAAGTCAATTTACGACCTGGCCATTCAGGGCGATGAGCACGCCCGCCGCATCTTCCGCACCTTCGGCCGCTACCTCGGAATCATGCTCGCCGGCCTGGTCAATGTTCTGAATCTGGAGATGTACGTCCTTGGCGGAGGCGTTGCGAGCGCCTGGGACGCCTACGCCCCCACCATGTTCGAGGAATTGCGCGCCCGCTCGCTCGTCTACGCCGCAACCGCGGCTGCGGATCCTGTGAAGAGCGATTCTCCGGGAAAGGAAAAAACGCCCGCGGGACAGACAAAGATCCGCAACGAACGAAAAACCATCATCACTCTCGCCTTACTGGGAAGTGACGCGGGACTATACGGAGCCGCCCGGGCTGCGGTGCTTGTGAGTTAACCGCTCGCTGCACCGGGTCACCACAACGGCGCCACCGGTTCTTCCATGAACACCGGCGGAGGCCCACCCCGATTCGAAAGCCGGATCACAGCCAGGAAGGGCTTCGCTTGCGGGTCGTAAGTCACCGTAATGCTTCCGCCCTTCCCGGGCGAACCATCGGAGCCGTTCCGCCCATCGGAGCCGCTGCTCCCGCTCGTTCCGCTGGGCGATCCCATCCCTCCAGAGCCTCCTCGCCCGCCACGGCCGCCCCTTCCCCCGGATCCTCCTGCCCCTCCATCAGCACTCACCATCAGCGACCCTCCATGGGGATCCACCAGGTACAGCTTCTGATGGCCTGTTGCGGTTACGCTCACCTGTAGCAGTGGATGGTCCCCTGATCTGAACGCCACCCGCACTTGCACCGGCGGCGCGTTCCCTCCTGCCCCTCCATCCTCACCATTCGAGCCGTCCGTCCCGTTCCCGCCGTTTCCGCCCGCCGAGGGATTGTTCGGATCCATGGATCCCATGCTGCCACTCGCCCCGTCCGTTCCATCCATACCATTCATACCGCTCGAGCCTGGGCTGCCGGAAAAATTCGCCGTGTACTTTTCGTCGTACCGCACTGGGATGTCGAGATCCGCGCGAATGTCCGGATGGCTGGGCACCGTGATCGTGACGTGCGGAACTTTCCCGTCGCTGATCCTCGGATCACGAGGAAGGGAGACCACGCCCTTCTGGTTGGCGGTCACGATAGTTGCCGTGATTTTAAGGTCCTTCCACATCACCTTTCCCCCGCCTGCTCCCTCCGTCTGCAATACCTTGCCGTCCGGCTCAGTCACCACAACCACCAGAGGCAGCTTCTCGCCCGGTCCGATCGACGGCCCTTTCGGCAGGGTAACCTTCATGGACGCGACGGGAGTCTTGTCCAGGTAAACTTTCATTCCCAGATGAACCTGCACAGAGGCGCATCCACTCAGCCCCACCAGCAGCGGGGAGAAAGCCAGACAAGCCGACCAGTTTGTTTTCTGCAGAACTGAAGCGCAGCCTTTGGCAAACGCCAGTGACCCGAACCTGCTCATGATTGGACTCCGCTAACCTCGGTCGATGAATCAAACTCGAAGTCGACCAGCATGTTGTGCGCTAGGTTCCATCCGCAGGTAAAGTTTTGTGGAGATTGGTAGATTATTTGTCACCGACGACTCACGGAACGTAGGCGGACACAAATCTTGTAGTGGACCGATCCAGCAGGCGATGGCTGTCGGCACACTCATTCGTTTTCTACGCCTGAGGCTCCGCAGGGGAAGCACTTGTCTCGACGCGCCCCGCCGCCTTCAGAAATGCCTGATTCTGCTCCCCCGTCCCGATCGTGACGCGAATACAATTCGCCGCTCCCCAAGGCCCCAGCGGTCTCACCGATACGCCTTCATCCAGCAAGCGGTCCGTATAGGCGGCCGCATCTTCTCCCAGATCACAAAACAGAAAATTCGCCGCCGTTGGAACTACTCGATATCCCAGCGCTGACAATCCGTGGCTGAGATCGCGCGACTGAATCGCATTGCACTCCACGACGCGTTGAATGTGACTGTCGTCCTCGAGCGCCGCCAATGCCGCCGCTTGTCCCACCGACGACACGGAAAATGTGTTTCTCATGTGCGCGCAATAGCCCAGCAACTCCGCGGGGCCCAGACCATACCCTACGCGCAGTCCAGCCAGTCCGTGCGCCTTGGAAAAAGTTCGCAGCACCACCACGCTCGCGCCTTTGCGAACATAATCGAGTGAGTTTGAATAGGTAATCTTCCGCAGCGCCGCGAAATGCATCGCGAATTCGTAGTAAGCCTCATCCAGCACAACCACGACGTGGCTCGGAACCTCCGCCAGAAACCGCTCCACCACCGCCGCTTCCAGCATGGTGCCCGTAGGATTGTTGGGGTTCGCCAGAAAAACGATGCGCGTGTCTGCATCAATTCCCCTGAGAATTGCCTCCAGATCGATACTGTCCTCGCGCATCGGAGTTTCGATCAGACGTCCGCCCGCCGCCTGCACCGCCAGCGAGTAAACAATGAACGAACGATCGCTGGTAACCGCGTTCAGGCCCGGCGTGAGCAGCGTCTGACAAAGCAGCCCCAGCAATGCGGTCGATCCTGCCGTCACCAGCACTTGATCCGCCGGCACTTCGTGATGCGCGGCCAGCTTCGTGCGCAACTGGCGGCAATCGTCGTCAGGATAAAAATTCGCCGTGTTCAGCGAGCGTCGCATCGCATTCAGGGCACTCGCCGAAGGCCCGAAGGGACTTTCGTTGGAATCGAGTTTGATGAGCTGCGGCCGTCCCTCCTTCGCAGCTGGCGCCGCGTTCGGAGCATTCGTCGTCCCCATGTCGCGGGCGGGCTTGGAAACCAGATCGAAGAAACGGCTCATGCGTGCCGCTCATCATGCCACGGAAGGCTTGGTCTGTGCTATCGGTTTATTGCACGCGGTGCGCAGGCGATCCACTTCTTGTACGGTCAAAGGGCGGAACCGCCCGGGCGGAACGTCGAGCGTGAGCGGCCCGTAGCGCACGCGCTTGATCTTCTCCACATGGTGTCCCACCTTCTCAAACATGCGCCGGATCTCGCGGTTACGTCCTTCAATCAACGTCACTTCGTACCAGGGGTTGGTAGCCTCCTTGATCAGACGGATTCCCGCAGGCGCGGTTCGCACCCGCCGTCCATCTTCGGTCGCGATCGAAACTCCGCCGCGCAACTTCTCCAGCGATTCCGCGCTCGGCGCCCCCGCAACCTTTACCACATACGTTTTCGGAACCTGCGACGCTGCCTTCATCAGCTTGTTCGCCAGCGCGCCGTCGTTGGTCAGCAGCAGCAGACCTTCGCTGGCATAATCCAGTCGCCCCACCGGATACACCCGCTTCTTTACTCCGCGAAGCAGTTGCATCACCGTCGGCCGGTTTTCCGGATCGCTCACCGTCGTGACGTAGCCCTTGGGTTTGTTCAGGACCAAATAGATGTGCTGCTGCGCGCCTTGCAAAAGTTTTCCATCCACGCGAATGTGGTCAACGTCCGGATCGGCCTTGGTTCCCAGTTCCGTCACCACCGTGCCGTTCACCTTCACGTGGCCCGCGCTGATCAGTTCTTCGGCTTTGCGTCTGGAAGCAATCCCGGCGGCGGCAATAATTTTTTGCAGGCGTTCAGCGGGCATGTATGAGAACTTCCGAACACGAAATTCACGGCTGCAGTTGCGACCGTGGAAGAGCGGCGCTCTAGCGCCGCTTAAAGCCCCCAGATTACGATGGGCTTCAGCCCGTGGTCGCACTTTTGTTTCACCGCTGCACGTTACTCTTTCTGCGCGGCGGATTCAGCGATCTCTTCCGGCTGGGCAGACTCAATCATTTGCGCCGCCTCTTCCGCCGGAATCAACTCGCTCTGGAACGATTCCGCCACCAGCTTCTCGAACTCTTCCATGCTGGGCAATTCGTTCACATCTTTCAATCCAAAGCGCATGAGGAATTCTTTCGTCGTCTTGTAAAGAATCGGACGTCCAATCACCTGCTTGCGCCCCGCCGTCGTGATCAGCTTTCGATCGAGCAGCGTAGCGATCACGCCGCCAGAATCCACGCCGCGAATCTCGTTGATCTCCGGAACCGTTGCCGGCTGCTTGTACGCAATCACCGCCAGCGTTTCCAAAGCTGGCAACGAGAGCCGTATCGGCGGTTTCAAGCTCTTCGCAAAACTCCGCACCATCTCATGCTGCTCGGGCTTGGTCGACATGCGATACCCGCCGGCGACCTGGCGAATCTCAATCCCATGATCGGGCGTGCCGTAGTCTGCAACCAGTTCTTCCAGCGCCGCCCGCACTCGCGACTTCACTTCAGTCTCGTCCGCTGCCGCGCCCGCAGCCATCACCGATTCCTTCACGAGCTGGGTGATCTGCTCGGTCGTGATCGGCGTCTCCGCCGCATAAATAATGGCTTCGAGTTGAGCTTTTAAACTCATAAATCAGAATTTGTCATCCTGAGCGCAGCCGCTTTTCAGGCGGAGCGAAGGATATCCCCTGCCGCTAAGCTGGCCACGCTTCATCGCTCCGAACTCCACACTATCTCCAATCATCCCTCACCGCAGCCTGCTCCGCCATCACTGCGTCGAACCCGGTATGCTTGCGCACCGCGATCTCGCCGAATAATTCATCCTGCCGCACCTGGATCGCCTGCAGCCGCACCATTTCGAGCAGCGCTAGAAACATGCACACCAGCGCCTGCCGCGAGGGCACCCGCAGCAAAAGTTGCTTCAACCGGATCGGTCTCGATTCCAGCGATAGCCGCCGCCGCAGATAGTCGATCATCCGCCCCACTGTAACCGTCTCTTCATTCACATTGATGACCGGCCGGGTACGCACGCGCTCCAGAATCTGCTGAAACGTCTTGACCAGATCAATCACGTCGGCCGCCATCTCCGGCTCAGTGCCTTCCGCATCCATGAATTCTTTCAGAGCCGGATTGGTGAGCACCGCGTCCTCGATCTGCTGCTTCTGCAAAAGCATCTGCGCCGCAGACTTAAACTTTTCGTGCTCCAGCAGTCGGTTCACCAGCTCCGTTCGCGGATCTTCCAACTCCTCGGCTTTCGCCGACGGATCGCGCGGTAACAGCATCTTCGACTTGATGTGAATCAGCACCGCGGCCATGTAGATAAAATCAGCCGCCACGTTCACATCCAGTTCTCGAATTTTTTCCACGTAAGCCAGATACTGCGCCGTGATCCGCGCGATCGGAATGTCATAGATATCGATATCCTGCTTGCGAATCAAATCAAGCAGCAAGTCCAGCGGCCCCTCATAAACATCGGTCACCGAAACCGCAAAGGGAGAATCGCTCTCCTCTTTCTTTGCCGCCTCTTTCGACGGTTTCGCGTCAGCAACAATCGCAGGCGGCGCAGTCGCAATCTGCTCATTCACCGCATCGAGCTTTGCATTGTCCGTCATCGCAAAATCAGAACTGCTGAATCAGGGTGCCCCATCCTTGTCGCGATTTTTGCGACAGGGTGGGGCGGTTGACTCTTACTTCGGCGCCTCGTACCCCACCGACATCCCCATCGCTTCGCGCACGTCATTCATCGTCTCGGCCCCGGCCTTCCGCGCCCGTTCCGTGCCTGCCTCAAGAATATCCCAAGCCAGCCGCGGATTCTCCTCGAATTTCTTGCGCCTCTCCTGCATCGGGTTCAGCAACTTCACCAGGGCATCCGCCGCCCAGCCCTTGCACTCAATGCACCCAATGCCCGCCGAACGGCAGCCTTCATACACTTTATCCATGGTAGCGCGATCACTGAAAATCTTATGCAAATCGCCCACCGGACACACATCCGGATTCCCCGGGTCCGACCGCCGCACCCGCGCCGGATCGGTTACCATCGTCTTCAGCTTCTGCCGCACCACTGGCTCCGGATCGGTCAGCAGAATGGTGTTGCCATATGACTTCGACATCTTCCGCCCATCCGTCCCCGGCAGCTTGGGCGAGGGCGTGAGTAAAGCCGTCGGCTCCGGAAAAACTTCGCCATAGAAGTTGTTGAACCGCCGCGCAATCTCGCGCGTCAGCTCCACATGCGGGACCTGATCTTCGCCCACCGGAACCACATCCGCCTTGTACATCAAAATGTCCGCTGCCTGCAGCACGGGATAGCCCAGAAATCCATAAGTGCCCAAGTCTTTTTCCTTGATGTTTTCCCGCTGCTCCTTGTAGGTCGGAACCCGCTCCAACCATCCCAGCGGCGTGATCATGGAAAGCAGCAGGTGCAACTCAGCGTGCGCCGGGACATGCGACTGGATGAAGATGACGGATTTTTCCGGATCCAGCCCCGCTGCCAGCCAGTCCAGCGCCACCTCCACCGAATTTTGTTTCACCTGCGAAGTATCGGCGTAGTCGGTCGTGAGCGCGTGCCAGTCCACCACGCAAAAGAAGCACTCATACGCATCCTGCATGCGCACCCAGTTATCGAGCGCGCCCACGTAGTTTCCCAGGTGCAGTTTCCCGGTCGGACGCATGCCGCTGAGCACGCGCTTCCGCAAGTTGGTAGAAATTGTCATCAGTTTTTCAACGAGTCGTCACAGGCGCAACGGCATCAAAAGCGCCTGAATTCAGAGGTTGAGGGATCATGCAGAGTATTGTCGATACTATCATGCCCAGGTGGGGACAGCCGCCCTCGGCTGTCCTGTCGAGCGAAGCTCGACCAGTTTTCCTCGGCATCGGCAGACCGCCGTCGAAAGCGTAACAAATCCTGGATCGACTCCGATGCCTTATAATTCGCCCTCCATAGCTCGAACTCTTTCGCATGTCCCATCTCGCGCGCAAACTCCGCCTTGCTGACTACTTCACGCTAGCCTGGGGCACCATGGTGGGAGTCGGCTGGCTGGTCGTCATGGACGACTGGCTGCTCCGCGGGGGAGCTCTCGGCGCCCTGCTCGGCTTCGCGATCGGCGGCGCTCTGCTGTTCCCCATTGGCTGGGTCTACGGCAAGCTGGTCGCCGCCATGCCCGACGCTGCCGGCGAAATCGCCTACACGGCCGCCGCATTTTCGCGCTCCGTCAGCTTCTCCACCGGATGGATGATGATGCTTGCCTACTTTATCGTCTGCCCCTGGGAAGCTGTCGCCGTCGGCCGCATCGCCGGTTACATCGTCCCAGCGCTCGATTCGATCGAGATTTACCGCATCGCCGGACGCCCCGTCTATCTTCCGCACCTCCTCATCGGCCTCGCCCTCACGGCGCTGCTTACCACGCTCAACTACCGCGGCATCCGCCTGAGCGCAACCTTCCAGAACTGGACCGCTTTCGGTACGCTCGCTCTGTTCATCATTTTCGTCGCCCTCGGCGTCGGCAAAGGATCGCCGCACAACTTCCCCCCGCTCTTCACCCATGCGCCCCTGGTGTCGTTCCTGCTTGTGGTTCAGATTGTCCCGTATTTCATGACCGGATTCGAATCCGTCAGCAAGGCCGCCGAGGAATCCACTCCCGAGTTTCGCCGCCAAAGTTTTCTGCAAGCCATCTGGATGGCCATCCTCGTCGGCATAATCTTCTACACAACCATCATCGCCGCCGTCACCTTCGTCGCTCCTTGGCACGCTTTGACCGGCGAGAAGTTCATGACCGCCGTCGCCTTCCAGCGGGCAGTAGGCTCGCGCTGGATCGTCAACATAATTTTGATCGCCGCGTTGCTGTCGCTGGTCAAATGCTTCAACGGAAATTTCGTTGCCGCGAGTCGCCTCGTGTTCGCTCTGGGACGCCGTGGCCTCGTCGACGCACGCGCCGGCCGCATCCACCCCCAGCATCAGACGCCGTCGGTAGCAGTTCTCTGCATCGGCATCGCCACGGCTGCGTGTATGCTCCTGGGAGACGCGATCCTGGTCCCGATCACCGAGGTTGGCTCCGTCGCTTGCGCGATTGGATGGGCGGCAACCTGCGCTGCTTATCTTTGCATGCTCCGCACGCGAACATTACCAGGCCCATCGACGCGATCGTCGGTTGAATGGCTGGTTGCCGGCTTTGGTCTGCTCGTGGCCATCGCCATGATGCTGATGAAAGTCGTCCCGGCGATCCCGGGACACTTCACGATTTACGAATGGCTCGCGCTCGCCATCTGGATCGCGCTAGGCGCGCTCGCGCACCGCGGGATTACCGTTAGTTAGCACAGGCCTTTGAAGTACCGTGGAAGAGCGGCGCTTCAGCGTCGCGTAAAGCGTAAAGATCAATTCGGGCTTTAGCCCCTGTGGTCGTATTCTGAATCCGCCAAACTGAGAAGCAAACTTACTATGAACCCTTACAAATTGCACTTTGCGCTCGCCATCACACTACTGCTGACTACCGCCCGCTATGTCCTCGCTCAAATCGCCCCGTTCGATCTCGTCATCACCAACGGCCACATCATCGATGGCACCGGCTCCCCCTGGTATTCCGGCGACCTCGGTATCAGAGACGGAAAAATCGCCGCTATCGGCAATCTCGCCGCGTCGCCCCGCAAGCGCACCATCGACGCCGCCGGTAAAGTGGTTGCTCCCGGCTTCATCGACATGCTCGGGCAATCTGAACTCACCATTTTGGTCGATCCCCGCCTGCCGTCAAAAATCTATCAAGGGATCACCACGGAATTCACCGGCGAAGGCGATTCCATCGCTCCCCTCGACGACGCCGTCATTCAATCCGGTCGCGCCGGCTACGAGCATTACCACATCACTCCCGACTGGCGAACCTTCCGCCAATATTTCGCGCGCCTCGAAAAACAAGGCATGGGCATCAACCTCGCCAGCTACGTAGGCGCCACGCAAGTCCGACGTATCGTCCTCGGCGAAGACAACAAGCAGCCGTCACCCGAGCAGCTCGAGCAAATGAAAGCTCTCGTCCGCGACGCCATGAAAGACGGCGCAGTCGGCGTTTCCACTGCGCTCGAGTACGCCCCCGCCCCCTACGCCAAGACCGACGAACTGATCGCTCTCGCCGCTGAAGGTGGCAAGTTCGGCGGCATCTACTCCACCCACATGCGCAACGAAAGCGATTCCGTACTCGAAGCCATCGACGAAGCTCTGCGCATCGGCCGCGAAGCCCACGTCCCCGTGGAAATCTGGCACATCAAAGTTGCCGGCAAAAACAACTGGGGACGCATGCCCGAAGTCGTCGCCAAAATCAACGCTGCCCGCGCCGCCGGCGCCGACGTCACCGCCGATACCTACGCCTACACCGCGTGGTTCAACGATTTCTCCGCATTCATTCCACCCTGGGCCCACGATGGTGGAACCGCGAAGCTCGTCGAGCGGCTCAAAGATCCAGCAACTCGTGAGCGCATCCGCAAAGACATGCTCACTCCATCCAAAGATTGGGATAACGAATGGCAGGAAATTCCCAGCCCCGACGCAATCATGATCGGCGTCGTGCAAAATCCCAAGATGCTTCCCCTGCAAGGCAAGCGTCTCTCCGAAATTGCCCAGCTCTGGAACAAAGATCCGATCGATGCCCTCTTCGATTTCCTCATCGAGGATCCCAGCACCGGCGTCGCTGTCTTCGGCATGTCGCAACCCGATGTCACGCTCGCCCTGCAGCAACCCTGGGTCGCCATCGATAACGATTCTTCCGGCACTTCGCCCGACGGCCTCCTCGGCCAGGAGCATCCTCATCCCCGCGCCTACGGAACCTTCCCCCGCATCCTGCGTAAATATGTTCGCGAAGAAAAGGATTTGACGCTGGAAGATGCGATCCGCAAATTTTCCGCCTTGCCCGCGCAACGCCTGCGCCTCACCGATCGCGGTGTTCTCAAAGCCGGCATGTGGGCCGACGTCGTCATCTTCGATCCCGCCACCGTGCGTGATCTCGCCACCTTCGATAATCCAAATCAGCTTTCCGAAGGCATGGAGTACGTCCTCGTGAACGGCGTTCCCGTGATCGATCACGCAAAGATGACAGGAGCGCTCCCAGGAAAAGTTCTGCGCGGTGCCGGCTACGTTCCATAGCCGGGAAGAGAGTTTCTGGAAGATTTGCTGGAGAGAGATCGGGAAGGGCACGACTTTCAGTCGTGCCGATAAGTGTTAGGAAAAGATGTGGGCTTCAGCCCCTGAGGGAAGCCGTCACGGCTTCAACCGCGCCTGCGTTTCCGGCGTCGGAGTCACCGTTACCCTCGGTTCCGCCACGGTTCCCGTGATGCTATAAACAACCGCGCCCGCCGCTTTCGGCGTTTCAGCAATCACTTTGAAGTCCAACTTCTGCCCCAGCGACGCTGTCCCGCTGATCTCGTAGGCTCCCGTCGGCGAATCAAACTCACCTTTCTCGAGATCGATGTTCCCGTTGCGCAGTCGCGCATGCCCCTGCCAGCGAGCGATCCGCAGCGGTCCCTCATCGCTATCCAGGGAGATATGAGAAAGAACTCCGTCCCGCAGATCGAAACGCAGTTCGCCCTCGGCCGACTGCCAGAACGCTGCCGAATCCGCTCCCGATGCCTTGAACTCGTAAGTCCCTCCCCCGGTTGCAGAAATCCACGGATCGTGCATCGCGCTGGCTACCTTCTCCAACAAAATTCCTGTCACAATTCCGGAGCCGTTGTACACCGGCGACGCCGCCGTGAAATCTGCTTGCCAATTACCGCGATGCCTTCCGCCCAGCAGGTCAGCGCGTAGATCGGACGCCTTCATCATTCCATGCTCTAACTCAAGCGATGCGGAAACCCGGTCGGCCACCACATTATGAATTCGCAAATGCCCGACGCTTACTTTTCCCGATGCCCGCAAGTTTTGCAAAAACGATGGCGCCGCGGGATCCGCCGGCACCAGCATCTGGTACCAACGTCGCTCGCGCGGATGGGGTCCCAGCCACTCGTACAGCCCGCTCAGTGCAACCTGGTCGGCATTCAAATTGAACTCGACCACGCACTGTCCCGGGGTTCCGCAGCCGCGCGGCAATGTCATCGAGCCCGTCCATTGCGCATCCGCGGCCCGCGCACTCAGGTTCTCCACCCGCGCTTCATCGGGCAGGAGCCTCAGTTCGGCCGAAGAAATTTCAATCGGCTCACTCACTCCCCGCACGCTGGCTCGGACGTTATGCAATTCCACCGTTCCGTTAACTCTCGGCACCGGAAAACCAGAAAGGCTTCCCAAAGCGTTCTCCGTCCAGGATCCAGCCATCTGCAAATCGATTTGCGCCGCACCCTCGGCGCTCGCTTTCACCGCCTGGAGTCCAAGCAGGCCTGCCATCCGCAGCATGTGTGAGATTTCCCCCGCACCGCGCACCGCCACCGCGTAACCCGATCGCCCCACCCAGCCTCGTGCTTGCGCCGGCACAGGCCGCCCCAGCGCGACCGGGAAAGGACCATATTCGATATGCAGTTCGTTAGGGACGGGCAACCCGGCGTTATTCCACCGGCGAACACCCTTGCTTCGCGATGAAGCGCCATCGCTGACGGGTTCTGAACTCAGCGTAAACGGCACGCTCCCCGGAGCCAGTTCCACTTTCGTATTCGCCGACTGCAGACGAAGATTGCTGATCTCGCCGCGGCCTTGAAACTTCGCTGCAGTCGCCGATGCACCATCCTCTTTCACTCCGAAGTTGCCCTGCACACTCCCCGTGGCTACAAGATCCGCGGGCAGATCTTTTTTCGCGCGTCGGGCCAGTTGCGCCAACGCGCTTACGGGAACATCCTCCACGTTCAATGACAAGTCCAGTTTGTGTGCTCTCGGTCCGCCCGCATCGCCGTGCAGAGTCACCATGCCATTGCCCACAGGCCCGCGGCAGAAGATCTCCCGCATCATCTGTTCTGACGAACTGTACTTGCCATCGCAATGTGCCGCCAGCGCCAATCCTTCAACCGACGAGATGTCATAGCGATGAAAGTCCTGCACCGACGCGTCCGCCGCCACTTGCATCGCCGCCGGAGTCCCGCTCAGCGTCGCGTCCACTCGAAGATCGCCCCGCCAACCTTTGTCGTTGCCCGATACCAGCTTGCTCAACTGCCCCAGTTGCAGGTGCTGCCACTCCAAACTGAACTGCAGCGGCGTTTCCCGCAGACTTCCGGCCCGCTGCCATCTTCCGTTCATCCGCAGCAAGCCCGTGTCGGTCAAATTCATATCGGTGCGCAGCGGCTCCGCTTTCAACCGCACGCCCCACTCATTTTCAGATTCCTGCCACAACGAGAAGTCGGCATTCAGCAGCGCGTACGGCTTTTTCTCCGCCCCTGCCTTGAAGTTGATGCGCCCCGAACTCGCCTGAATATATGGAAAGCCCGGACGCGACTCACGCTTCGATTTCGCCGTAGGCGCCAGCGGTGTGCGCACCGTCCGCTCCAGCAGAGCCTCCCAGTTCCAGCGCCCGTCTTCTCTGCGCACCAGATTCAAACTCGGTTCGGTCAACTCCAGGCGCGAGATATCCAGCCGTCCTCGCACCAACGATGTCAACCGCACCAGCGCCGTCACCTCCGGCGCACGCAGCATAGGCTCCGCACCAAACGCGGGATCTTCGTGGATGACTAGATTTTTCAGATCGAATCCAGGCTGCGGCAGGAACCGAAGATGCACCGAACCAATCTCTACCGGACGCGCTACTGCCTGGCTGATGGAATTGGCAATGCGCGCCTTCAGGCGCGAAACCCCCGGACGCACCAGGAACAGGACCAGCAAAATCCCCGCGGCCACGGATACAACCCGCAGCTTGGAAGAAAAAAAATTCACTTCACCACTCGCAACGTTCGCCGCCATCGCGTCTCATCGAAGAAGTGCAATACCACATGCGCCAGGAAGCCAATGCGGTCGCTCATCTCGGTCTTGCGATACTGGTCGGCTGGCGTCTCAAACGACCAGTAGATGAACATCGGCCGCCCAATGATATTTTCCTGCGGAATAAATCCCCAATACCGGCTGTCCAGGCTCACGTCGCGGTTGTCGCCCATGCCGAAGTAACGGCCCGGCGGCACCACCAGATCGTCCCCCTGAATATGCATCGGCAACTCCGGCTCCCAGCATGGATACACGTTGTAATTCTCTGACGGCGGCACCGCCGGAAAATTGTCGCGATACGGATTCGGATACTGCGCCGCGTCCTGCGAGTGGATCACATATGATTCCTTCAACTCCTCGCCATTGCGATAAACCACGCCATTGCGCAGGTGAATGTGATCGCCCGGCACGCCCATGATCCGCTTGACCACATACAATCCCGGCTCGCACGGCGCCAGAAATACCACGATATCGCCGCGCTTCACCTGCCGGTAGGGAAGTAGAGGTCCCACCCAGGAAGTCGTCGGTGCGAATTGAATGCGGTTCACAAACACGTGATCCCCGATCAGCAGCGTGTTCTCCATCGAACTCGAAGGGATCTCAAACGCCTGCACCACAAACGTGATGATGAACAACCCGGTCACCAGCACGGCCGCCAGCGAGGAAAGAAACTCCACTGTGGTCTCGCGCGGTTTTTCGTCTACCTCTACTTCATTCTTCGCGTTGCTGTCTTTTTTCGCCACCGTGATCTATCCGTCCCGTCTTGGTTGCCGAACCGCACGGCCTATCTTAGCCGCGAAGAGTTTAATTCACCAGCCGCAGAGTCCGGTTCCAGCGCGTGATCTGAAAAATGTGCGTTACCGCATAAGCAAAATGCGCCAGTTTTCCGGCTACCGAGTTCGGCCCCGCTGCTTCGCCCTCTCCCTCTTGCACCGACCAATAAATTAAAAGCGGCCGTCCAATAATGTTGGCTTGTGGCACGAACCCCCAATAGCGGCTGTCGTAGCTATCATCCCGATTGTCTCCCATCACAAAATAATGTCCAACGGGAACAATCAGCTGTCCATCGTCGACTAGTTTTCGCAACTGCACCCACCACTCCGGGGTCTCACCTGCCGCCACATCCAGCCGCGGAAAACTGTCCCGGAACGCGTCATTCGACGGCCGGCTGAAGTGCGCGTAGGGTTCTCGCAATGACACTCCATTCACCAGCACCTGCTTATTGATCAGCCGCACCCGGTCTCCAGGAATTCCAATCACTCGCTTCACGAAGTGCTGCGCTGGGTTCACCGGATAATGAAACACCACAATGTCGCCCCGCCGTACCCGGCGATAAGGCAACAAATAGTCTCCCAGCCCGCTTCCTCCGTAGCACAACTTGTTCACCAGGAGATAATCGCCCACCAGCAGCGTATTCTCCATCGACGGCGACGGAATCTGAAACGCCTGCACGATAAAGGTGATCACAAAAACCGCGATCACCACCGTTCCCAGCAGGGACTGCACCGACCCGGATATGCCCACACCGACCGTCCACGCAGTTCTGCGCACTTGTGAGATGCGCTCGCCCGGAACTTGATTGTCCGGAACCTGATTGTCCGGAACCGGATTGTTCGGAACTTGGGTGTCCGAAACTTGAGGGCCCGGAAGCTGATCGTCTGAAGAATTCATTCACTCCACTTCTCTCGCCACGCTACTTCTCCGCAGAGCGCGACGCCCGCACTAGCCGGCTTCCCGCCGCCTGTGGCCGCGATGCCAGATACGACAGCAACTGTCGCGCCGCATCCTGCTCCGCCGCCTTCTTGGTGGAACCCTGTGCCCGTCCCACAAATTCTGCCCGGTCTTCGCCCTTCTTCCCGTCCAGACGGACTTCCACCGTAAACGTCTTTCTGTGTTCCGGTCCCGCCTCTTCCACCAGCACGTAAGAAGGTTGCGCGATTCCCAATCCTTGCAGAGTCTCCTGCAGAGCCGACTTGAAATCGTTCATCGGCAGTGCCCCGCCTTCGCGCTCCATCCGTTCCAGCTCCGGGGCCAGAATCTCACGGAGAATGAACTCGCGGGCCGGTTCCATTCCGCCGTCCAGGTAAATGGCGGCCAGAACGGCCTCCAGCGCGTCCACCAGCAGCGCCGTCTTGCTTCGACCGCCGCTCTTCTCTTCGCCGCGCCCCAGCCGCAAGTAATGCCCCAGTTCAAGGCGTTGCGCCACTCGGATCAGGTGCCGCTCACTCACTACGTGGGCGCGCAGCTTGGAAAGCTCACCTTCACGAAATTCCGGAAATCGATGAAACAGTGCCTCGCTCGTCACCAGCGCCAGAATTGCGTCTCCCAGAAATTCCAGCTGCTCGTTATCGTTGACCTTATATTTGTTATCGCCCGATTGTTGGGACTCCTGCTCGCGCGCCTGCGAGCTGTGAGTGATCGCCTGTTCGATCACGCCCCGGCGCCGAAAATGGTAGCCCAACGCCGCTTCCAGCGCGGTGATTTCCCTTTCTTTCATGATTGCACTGCCGCGTCGAAGGGTTGCGCTCTTGGCGGCGCCACAGTCGCGCGTTGGGCTCGCATCCTTATTTCGCGGGCGTATCGGGGATGCCGCCAATCAACTGGATCAGCCGATCCTTCTCTTTCCGTGCCGCGTCCCCCGCATTCGTGCCGGCCTTCGTCAAATCCACCGCCTGGTTGGCTACCTTCAACGCGTCGGGATATTTGTTCTGCATATCCAACGCCACTGAAAGCCGGAAGACTGCAATCGGATCTGGCTGCTCCGGTAACGCATCAATCGACTTCCTCAGATTTCCTTCCGCCGCTGCCCAGGCTTTTGCATTGAAGTCGATCGTCCCCAGAATCGAGTATGCCTCGGAACGAACAAAGCCCTTGTATTGCTCCAGCTTCTCTGGAGCAACTCCCGCCGTCGGCACATCCGTATCCACCGTCACCAGCGCGCGCTCCGCATCTTTTCTGGCTTCTCCGAGGCGCTGATCTTTGTCCAGGTCTGTGTCGCGCGTGCGCTCGGCCAGCACTTGCGCGACTCCCAGCAGCGAATCCGGATCGTCCGGATCGAAAGTCAAAACCTTCCTCGCCATGGCCAGCATTTTGTCGGCGTTATTGGTCTGTTGGTAGGTGCCCATTGCCTGCTTGTAGAGCAGCGGCCGCAACTCGCTGTCCGGAAACTTTGTCGCGAAGTCGTCCGCCGCTTTCTCTCCCGCTTCCGGATCGGTGATTGCCGCGGCAACCTTATACGCGTCGAACTCCGGTTGTGTCTTGGCCTGCGGGCGCCGTTTTCCTGCGGGCGCTGCTGCCGCTTGTGCCGGCGTCGTACTCGAACTCGCCGGCTTGTTCTGGCCAACACTCCAACCCGAAATTCCCAGCATTGCGATAATAGTAATGATTGCTGTTCGCTTCATGCGTTCTCCTTAAACCAACCTACCTGGCATTCGACTTCCACAGCTGCAATTCGTTGCTGATTCTACCCTGCATTGTAACCGCGGGTTCATCTTTCGGAGCGTGATCCCGCGCAAGCCGCACCCAATAGTCGTACGTTTGACTCGCATCCTTACTGCGGCTGCGGCTTCGCCGGAGGCTCGTACGCCTGCTCCAGACCCCGCTCCGCTGCCGCCTTGATTTCCGGCAATTGCCCCGCCGCGCTCAGAGCCGCCCGGTACTCCTGCAACGCCGCTTCGCGATCCTCTTTCATGTCCAGAATCCGCCCCAAATACACGTGCGACCATCCCACCACCTTGGGGTCTCTCGTCGCTTCAATCGCCTTCTGGAAATTATCCTGCGCCCCGTCCCGATTTTTGTTGGCTACGGCCACTTCTGCCAGGATGAAAAGCGCCCGTCCCTGGTCTCCAATCTTCTTATCCAGTGCCTGCTGCGCCAGTTCCTGCGCTCCCTTGGGATCCCCCGCCGCTAGCCGCTTCTCCGCCGCGAACAGCATTCGCCGCTCCTCGGGACGCGACAATTGCACCAGTTCCGGTGATGTCTTGCTGGCAAACTGAATGTCCGCCGCGGCTTTCTCTTCCTTCTTTATGTCGATATTCGCCAGGAAGTCGCCGTATGCCGCCCGAATGCCCGCCGGGTCTTTTTCAAACGCTACCACCGTGTCATAAAACGTCCGCGTCAGGATGTATCCTTGCTTCACCGCGTCATCTACTGCCTGCGCCCGTAGCGCCTCATCCGCCGCCTGCTTGCTCCCGGTGGTCCGTATTTCGATCGCGCGCACCATGCACTCCGTCACCAGCAGCGAAATATCCGTCTTGAAGCTCTCCTCCAGCGGAGCTCGCTTCACCGACTGCAGCAGCGGCTCCAGCCGCTTGATCGCCGTGAAGTGCTTTTCCGCCTCCCGATCCAATTCGTAGTGCAAAAACGTATGCCGAATCTGGTCCATCTTCAGCGCCGTCTTCGGCGCCTCGCCGGAAGGCATGTTCGGAGCCGGAAATACAATCACGTAATAGTCCGCTCCATAGTTCCGCGCATCCGTCTCATTCGGCGAGCCCATGAAATCCAGATAAATCGTGAATCTCCGCCCCAAATATTGCGACGAAGGCTGCTTCAGATAGATTTCCGTGTCGAACACCATCTTCGCCAACGGCTCGTGATACCGGGCCATCATGGCCGCGTAGTCCCTGCGATGCCGCTCCCAGATCGAATGCAGTCCCACTTTTTCGTAGAAGCGCTCCAGCAAAGTCCCGAAAGTCGCAATGGCCGACGCATCCGGCGGCAGATCCTCTTCTTTGATCCTCGGCGCAAAATGCGGCGGACCATCCATATACAGTGCCAGCGAGATGTACGGCGACAAGCTGCGATTCGAACTTCTCTCCGCCGTGTGGGTCAGGTAGAACTCGCACAGCCCCGACCGCGCCGCCTCGGCGTCCGCTGACTCCGCCAAAACTCGTTGTACCTCGGCCCGCACGTTGCTCCGCGTCGCGTCCGAAATGGTCAAGTCCTGGTCGTACCCACAGGAATTGAGTGCGGCCAGCACCGAAAAAAGTGTCTCACTGCTATCCAGCGCGATCGGAGAGCGCTCCTGCGAATACTGGTTCGGCGGAGTCGGCTTCGGCGGAGTTGGCTTCTTGGGCTCCTGGTTCTCTGGAGGCTGGCTTTGTGGAGCCTGGTCATGTGAAGACGACTGTTCCGGTGAAGCTTGGCTCTGAGGGGGTTGATTCTGCGGAGCCGCGTCTTGCCCCGCGCAAACTAACCCCAGCAGCCCCAACCAGGCCGCCAATATCGCAATTCGTAATCGCAAACTCAGGAAACCCTCCACAGGATGAGTCGCGCGCCGGGCGGAGATCACCCTCAAGTGTAAGGACTTCGCCGCAGAGGGTCAAACCGGAACCGGGCAGGCGATAGGGGTGGGAAATTCGCCGCTTGGGGAGGGGGAGTCGCTTATCCGGACGAAATCGGCCCGATTGAACTGCCCTCTAGGATCGCTGCAAGGATAAAAAGGCGAACATGGCGAACCGCGGCATCTGCGATTCCAGCATGCTTTCCAGCCCCGCCCATGCGGAGTGGGTGAAACCCGGCATCAGGCTTCGCATCCCCACGCCGCCAGATACCAGGTAACGAAACGGCATGAAAGGGCGAATCCGCTCGACCGCCAGTTCCGGGAAAAGAGATTCAAACTTGCGCCGATCCCTTACGAACACGATCCAGGGAATTGCAGAGTTGCTCCCAGAAAGTGGACCGGTGGAGGAAAAGGACCAATCCTCTGCCTCCGGCCGAAACGGCTCGTGATGCAAGCGTGTGTAGACCCACTGCGACCACGGCGTGACCCAGGGTTCAATCATGAGGATCTTTCCGCCCCTACAGAGGCATCGCGATGCCTCCGCGAAAAAACGCTCTGGGTGCGGCATGTGATGTAAAACGTCCGTCATCACAATCGCCCGCAACGACCCGTCGGCGAATGGTATTTCCTGCGCGTCGGCCACAACCTTCGCTCGGGAACAGTGAAAGATCTCCGAAGTGATCAACCCCGGAATGAATCGCTCTAAGTACCCCGCGCCCGAACCCAACTCCAACACCCGCTCTTCTCCCGCCGGGAGGTCTTTGGCCAGGGTTCTGTACCACTCGTCGTAAATGCATTTCAAGAACGGCTTGGACGCAATGATCTGATTTCGCATCTCCGTTGTGGCCGGATTATCCAGGGAGAGCGAAGCCGTGAGTGGATGCGCAAGCAAGCGGCGGAGAATTGCTGCAGGCAAAAAGAATTAACCTCCCAGCCGAAACCAGGCATACCAGCAGATGCGCAGCATTCGCATTCCGTTGGAGAATACCTTGGTCATCTTGGTAACGCCATGAACTCGTTCCTGATAATGCACGGGAACTTCGACAATCTCCAGGTGCAGTTTGCTTGCGCCGAACAACAGCTCGTAGTCACCCCACAAATCCTGGATTCCCCACATGCCGAGATTCATTTCCATGCACTCCCAGTCCTTGCGCCAAAAGACCTTGGTGCCGCAAAGCGTGTCCTTGATACGCTGATCCAGCAGGAATGAGAAGACTCGCCCGAAAAGTTTGTTGCCCATCGTGTTGGCAAACTTCATCGCCAGCTGTGGCAAAGGGTAGACCAGGCGGCTCCCGTTGACAAATTCACCTTGCGAATTCACCAGCGCGTTCACGAACATCGGCAATTCTTCCGGCATTACTGTTAGATCGGCGTCGAGTATCGCCAGGATGTCGCCCGTCGCGGCCCGAAACCCGGCCCAAACATTTTCCGCCTTGCAGATTCCCGGCCCCTTCACCAGGCGAATGTCCTTTTCTGGATAGAGCGCCATCATCCGCCGCACTTCATCGGCAGTGCCATCCGTCGATTTGTCATCGCAAAACAGAATCTCCGTATGTTTCCCCATGGTGGGGATGCGTTCCACGGCTTGCTGCACGTTGCCCACTTCATTGCGGCAAGGCACTACTACAGATACGGTGACTTCTTCTTCGCGCTTGGGCTCGGTGACCAGCCGGGCCACCATGATCTGCATCATGCAAAGTCCTCGCAAGCCCGGCAGCCGGGCCAGCAACCCGTTCAACAATTGCGAGAGTCCCGGAATCCATTTCGGAAACATCATCAATCGATGGAGCCGAACCGGCCGGAAACCGGCCAGCTTCAGAAACCCGCGGATATCGTTTTCGCTGATCCAGTTGGGTTCGACAAATTGGGAGCGCAGTCCGATCTTGCTGGCAATTTCGAGAAGGGGCGTCCAGGCATGGTTATAGTTGATTACCACAATTCGCGTTTCGGACGTGCAGTGCCGCTTGATACGTTCCAGCGCGCGAAGAATATCGACGGTGTCAAAAATGTGGTTGAAGAGGATGTAGTCGAAGGTTTGGTTCAGCTCGAGGTCTTCCGGATCGCTCTGCACAAAATGCAGCTCTGGATGCTGGCGGCCCGCGCGCTCGACCATGGCAGCGCTGATTTCAACGCCAACCCCAAATGCCGGCCGGACGGATGAAAGCAGATGGCCGGTCTCACAACGGACGTCGAGAACATGTTTGCCCGGCTCGACGATGAATTGCAGTACTCGCTTGAGATGGTCGTAGAAATAACGGTTGGATTGAATGTATTCGTCGCGATGGTCGGTGATCGTCTCCTGATGTTTGCGCCGGGCCTCGCGGACTTCGGCAAGGGCATCGGGCCCCCACGCCTTCCGGTTACCGACCTCCGTTTGTGTCGCAATCATAGCGGGTCATCTTCACGCGGGCAGTCTCACGAAAATCGTCAAAGTCATAAACCTTCTACGGCCAACATCCAAAGGCGCAGTCCCACGGAGCTTCTAAATGTGCCATCTGCGGATAACACCGCAGGAAGTAGGTTCCAGCAGCGATCAGCACAAGGAGGCTGATGCTTATGCCAAAGACCCGAGCCGGCAAGCTGCGCAGGGCTACGGCGATCGTCACGCCAAGGATCATCACCGAGGGGTAGTAGTAGTAATAAAAGACACCTTTTTCAGGAGTCACCGCCCATTGCAGGTAATTCGCGGCAAAAAGTAGGAAGACCAATCCTTCCTGGAAACTTACCGCCTTCCAGAAACGCCGCAGGCAGACCGCCATCGCCGCCAGGCCGCCCCAGGCGACCACGGGATTGCCCACCAGATACGAAAGCGCACGCTGCGGACCCAGGTTGAACGGCCAGGAATACCAAGGGGAAATAATCGTCGGATTCGAAATCGTTGTACTGTTGAAATGCCAGATCGACTTATGCATCGCCACCAATTCGTGAATATCGAATGGTCGACGAATCGCTTGGCAGAGAGGCCAGTAGGCGAGACTATAGGCCACGATCGGAGCGACGACCAGTCCAAGCAGAAGAACCGGAACCCCAAGCTGCCTGATCTTTTCTGCGCAGACCGCAAGGGAGGAGTTTGCATTTGCAATCGGGTGGCGTGCGATCCACCATAGCGCGAATGTGACCAGAAAAAAGACGGCCAGCGTATCGATCGCATTCCATTTGCACGCGCCCGCCAACCCTATCAAAACACCGGATGAGCAGAAAAGAAAACGGCGCTGGCGAGTACTCACATCCAGGACGAGACATGCCGTGAAGGCCACCAAACTCCACGTCAGGAAGAGCATCAGGAATGCATCCATCATCCCGATGCGTGACATCACAAACCAAAAATTATCGAAAACGGTGAGCCCCGCCGCCAGGCAAGCAAGCCGCGTATCTTGCAGTAGCAGATAGGTCCAAAGAAAGATCGCTACCAGTGCCAGGGAGCCGCACACAGCGGCCGCGACACGCCAACCCAATGCGTTGTCTCCGGCGGCTCTGATGCCAATGGACAGAAGTAGTTTCCCCAGCGGAGGTTTTTCCTGATTAGCATGAGAATTCGGATTCGGGCCCAGAATGAAGACTCTCGCTTCCGGAACGAAGTAGCCTTCGTCATAAAACATCGTTGCCGGCGTCTTGATACCGAACAACAAAAGCGCCAGGGCCGCTAAACCAAAGCTGCACGCGATCGCAACGGGATACCGGTAGACGCGAGCGGGAACCAACGCGCCTTCAGAGGAACCACTCGCGGCAGCCAGGCCTGCGGATAGCGGTTCAACATAACTTGATGGCGAGAGCGTTGCCTCTGGTACCAGCAAGGCACTTCCGCTCTTTCCGGGGCCATTCTGCATGTAAAAACTATACCGAACGGTTTTGAGGACGATCCCTTACGAAGGTAATGCGCCTTCCGAATGCATCACGTCCTCACCACAGAAAATGCTTGGTCTCTGCTTAGGGCGGAAACAGAAAAATCCTTGCAGACTTTTCGAGGAAGTTTCGCAGGTTCTTTGAAGTTTCCGAAGGGATGGTCTACATCTGATCTAGCGGCTCGCGGCACCCTGGCGGGACGTCTCGGACCTTACCATTTCTTCCAGAATCGAATCCAGTCCGCGGGTAGTCTTCCATTTTGGATAGTGGCTTTTGAATTTGCTCAAGTCGGAAATGTAGCAAATATGGTCGCCCTTCCGTGCTTCTTCGACATACCTCCACGGTAGTTTGCGCCCGGTCATTTCTCCGATCCGGGCGATGGCCTCCAGCATCGACACGCTGTTCTCCCGCCCGCCTCCCATGTTGTAAACTTCCCCGGGCCTCGGGTTGGCTGCAAATTCCTCGATTGCCCTCACCACATCGCTACTGTGAATATTGTCTCGAACTTGCTTGCCCTTGTAGCCAAACACCGAGTAATTCCCGCCCTTCAGCGTCGCTTTCACCAGGTAGGAAAGAAAACCATGTAGCTCGACGCCGGAATGCGATGGCCCGGTAAGACATCCGCCGCGAAAGATGCCTACATTCATCCCGAAATAACGGCCGTATTCCTGCGCCACCAGATCCGCCGCTGCCTTGGAGGCGCCGAACAACGAATGCATCGTGCGGTCAATACGGCACGTCTCACTCACGCCGGCGAAGTCTTCTGGACGCGCGTAGTCGTATCGGGTTTCTTGCTCCACCAACGGAATCTCGTTGGGGGCGTCGCCATATACCTTGTTCGTGCTCATGAACAGGAAAACGGCCTCAGGGCAGTGCTGCCGCGTCGCCTCCAGCAGGTTCACCGTTCCCAGTGCGTTCACTTCAAAATCGATCAACGCGATGTCGCACGCTTTGTCATGAGAGGGTTGTGCGGCGCAGTGAACAATCAAATAAAAGCGATTCGAGCGAAAAAGCTCCTCGATCCCGCGCCGGTCTCGAATATCCAAATCGACAGGTGTGAATCGTTTGGTGGATCTCTTCAGACGCTCCAGATTCCACAGCGTATCCCCGGCCGGGCCGAAGAACTCGCGGCGCATGTTGTTATCCGCGCCCACCACGTGGTGCCCCTGCCGGTCGAAGTACTCCACCGCCTCCGATCCAATCAGCCCACTGCTGCCTGTCACCAGGATTGTCTTCTGCTTCATCGCCAATTCCCGCTCGAATCCAGGATTTCCGATCTCAACTTCCCACCCGAGCCAGTCTACCTTTGATCGCTCCCGTTGGGACCGTTCTTCACGTCGTTTCAATCATGGGCGACTCCTGGAAGGCACTACGCGGCAGCTACCAGGTCAGTCCCACGCCCAAAGACTTCGGAACCGCTGGAGCAACCGCAGTTTTTTCGGTAAACTCGACCGGCCCGCGCGCCGGTCGAGCTACGATTCCCAGCACCGTCGGCCGAATTGGTGGGGCGAGTTTGTCATTACTTAAAGCAGCGGCGACCGGCAAGAAGGAGGCAACGTGGAGTTTGTGATGTTTGAAGATGTGGACGGCATGGAAGTCTTTGTGAATCCTGAACACGTGATTTGGGTCAGAGAGTATCCCGGCGAAGTTACGGTG
This sequence comes from uncultured Acidobacteriaceae bacterium, assembly GCA_964403025.1. Lineage (GTDB taxonomy): Bacteria > Acidobacteriota > Terriglobia > Terriglobales > Acidobacteriaceae > Sulfotelmatobacter. Next base: position 134,116 of record CAYOEH010000001.1, read on the forward strand.
ATCAGCTGCGGACACGACGACAAGTTTAAGGTCCGCCTCAGTCCGGCTCTGACCGTTGCAGCCCTGGGCAGGTCTGTTCGTTAATCCCGTAACCTGCGCTTGCCACTTGGAACCTCGTTGTTGGAGGGAATGGCGATCTTTCGCGAGCTTGATCCTCACCCCGTTCCTAGGGCACCACCACCTTCACCCGGTTCGAGTAACCGCTCTCTTTCCCATTTGAGTTCACGGCGGTAGTTGCGTAGTAGTAGGTCGTGCCATCGACGATCGTCTTGTCCGTGTAACTGGTGTCTGGATCAACGGTCGAATTAATCTTGGCGTAAGTGCCGGTCTGAGCTGTGCCTCGGTAAACGTTGTAGCCGGTCGCCGACTCGCTCGCGACCCAGGAAAGCGTCACATAGGGTGCCGTGCCATCTCCCGTCAAAGGCTCCGACGCTGGCGAATTTGCGGCATTGCTTACAAACGTCAGTGTGGCGGATTTTTCCCCGTCGTTCGCAGGCGTGAACGTTACATTAACGGATGTTTCCTTTCCCGCGGTGATCGTTAGTGGGAATGTCGCGCCCTGCAATGCAAACTGCGAACTGCTGCTGGACGCTGAAGAAATCGTAATGCTTCCCGCGCTGGTATTCAGCCCCAGCGTCAGGGTCTCGGTAGTTCCCGCTGCGACATTGCCAAAGCTCAGTGTCGTGGGAGCAATGCCCAGTTGCGGCTTGCTCGCACCCTCCCCCGTACCTCCCACTGCTACGGTAAGAGTTTCGTTGGAGGCATTGCTGACAATCGTGATATGGCCGCCCACCCAGCCAGTCGCAGTCGGGGCGAACGTTACGCTTAGCTCAAGCTTTTCTCCTGCGGTCAGCGTCACCGGCAGCGTCAGTTTCGAAAGTTCGAACTTGCTGTTGCTCGAGTCGATGCTCGAAATTTTTACGCTCGTGCGACCTTTGTTCGTTAAAGTGACGACAAGAGTTTTATTCTGGCTGACCGTAACATGGCCATAACTCAGGCTGGCGGGGGAGGAACCCAGTTGTTCCGTCGCCGCTCGCACCGGTGCGGGCAGCATCGTCATCAGGATTGCGACTGCAACCGCAGGAGCGGCAAATGCAGAAAGGGATCGGGTATTCAGCTGGGGGAGTAGCATGGAATCGAGTGTTTACCATTTCGGTTCAAGCCGGGAAGGTCTCAGAAGGACATCCGAACCGGTTCGGTTTTCCACCGCACGGCGATTCAAGAACCTCTCGATGCGCCGTTTTCCACATCGATTCTTATGCTTGTAACCAGAATTTAATCTGGCATTAACCTTCGTTCGTGCGAACAGGGCGGGCGTCCGCTCCGCACAAAACTCGGAATTATTTCCATCGGACTAAACTGCGCCGTTGGCCCAAGGCCCCCCGGCATAACTATCGATAACCGGCGATACGCGGGAGAACTGGCAAACGCATGGTACGATGCTCCATGAGACGAGTTTTAGCTTTCTTGCGATCCCTCTCCGCGATCCTGTTCGCCTTCCTCGTCTTCCAATCCTGCAACTCGCTTAATCCCGCGTGCGGAAGTGCTCGGCCAGCCCCCGCCATTGCATCTCTTTCTGCCACCACCATTACGTTTGCGGAAGTGCAGCAGGGCTTTGTTCTGACGGTGAATGGCAGTCACTTTGTTTCATCTACCGTGGGGGAGATCAACGGGACTGCGCTGAGCACCCTGGTCACAAGCCCTACCCAGTTGCAGGTCACTCTCACCACTACCTTGATTACCGCTCCCGGAACCGCAAGCGTGACGGTCAACACTCCCAGCGGAACCTCAGGCGATTTAGGCTGTACCAGCGGTGGGACCAGTAGCGCCCTGTCCTTGACCATTACTTAGCCGGTGAGCAGTCGACAACTTCCAGCTCATCTGAAACTCGTCAAACGTGACACGAACTGTCTGTCCCTGATACAAGTTTTCGATCAAGTGTCGCCCTCGGCACCATCCTTAAGGTAACGAGCCATTCGCCTGCGTTGCCGAAACAAAGGGCTTATCGCGATCGCCGCGGTAACTGAAGTAACTAACCAGCTTGGACTCAGACGTGCAAATATCTTTACAAATTCTTTATGAATTCCTTGCGAATTAGTCAAAAGGGAGACGGAATGCAAAAACACAAGGGTTTTTCACTGATTGAACTGTTAATCGTGGTGGCCATCATCCTGATCATTGCAGCGATTGCGATTCCTAACCTGATGCGCGCCCGCATGGCAGCCAATGATTCGTCTGCGGCCGCTTCCACCCGCTCCATCGTCACCGCCGAAGTCGGCTATTACTCCGCGTATCCGACCATTGGTTACACTGTGTTGGCCAAATTGGGTGGCGCCGCTCCTTGCACTCCGGGTACTGCGACCGGTTGCCTCATCGACAACCTGTTGGCCTCCGCTAGCGCCGGCGCTGGCAAGAGCGGATTCTTCTTCTCCGCCACGCCTTCGGCTGGTGCAGGTTCTACCGTCAACAACCAGTTCTACGCGACTGGCTACCCCATCACGGCGCAGACTGGAACCAAGTCGTACTGCGCATTTGATGACGGCGTGGTTCGTCAGCAACCTGCTGGCACCATCACTCAGGTGGGCAGCTACGGCGCTTGCCAGCTCCTGTTGCCGATCGCGAACTAACTAGTACTAGTACTAGTACTAGTAATGATCAATATTGAATCGCCTCATGCCAGGCGCTCAACCGCATTGTGCTTCCACCTGCCTCTCCATGACTCACGCCGGCCGAGCGAGATGAATCCTTCGCCGTGCGGCTGGCGCTGTGCCGGAAGTTGTTGTCGTTATCAGGGCCCTTGGCGTTTCTCATCCCTTACTGGTGGGAGTGTACGGTCGGTTGCGCCGAACTGCATGGTGAGGCCGCGTGCATGGACCTCATACCATGGCCAGCTTGGCTTCGGTTGCCGGTCTGGTACATGTCCTATTTCCTGGCGTGATGCAACGCGTCTCTCAGTCTGAAGAATCAAGGAGTTCTACGGGGTAATCTGGCGAGGTGACGAACGGCACATTGCAGCGATTAAGAGCACACTCTAATGTCCCGATCAGAATGAACCTGAAACCTGCACATCCGCGCCCGAAATCGCTCCGTCCAGAACTGGCTGTTAACGCAACTGCCAGCCGAAGCCAGATCGCAAAACGCCGAAGCAATCGCATGGCGCTCCACGCTTCTGTCGGGTTATCCGGAGAAGATCGGCAGAAATGTTCCTTTACGATGTCGGCCAAGGCCACGAAATTGAATAAGCACGGTGCTGCCGTTCAACTCAGTCGCGAGCTTCTGGTGGGCTCGGTCATCTCCGTAAATAACAAGCAAGGCGCCAAAGTCTCGGCCCGCGTGGTTGCGCAGTTGGCAGCACTGGAGGGCGTTTCCACCTACGCAATCGAGTTTGTTGAGCAGGACGAGCGGGCGGAAACCTTCTGGGGAATTATCTTCCCGCCGAACACCTCAAACGCCTAACCCGCAAATGTAGCACCGGGGAACCAAGCGCCACAAAGGCGCCGGGCATCACGTCTGCTTGGATAAGGGTGTAGACTTGGTCCCGTTTTTGATCGCAAAGGAGATTCTCAATGAGAAACAGCCGGTTTTTCGTCGTTGCGACCTTGGTTCTCCTAAACGTCAGCCTGTGCACTGTCGCGCTTGGCCAGGACGAGGCAACCGCCCAGGAGGTCGTCGCCAAAGTAAAAGAAGCCGCCAGCACCCTATCGAAGACGGGGACTTGACGCAATTTAGCCAGAAGCAGGGTCCTTGGGTCTGGAAGAACACTTACATCTTTATTCAGGATTGCGACAAGCGGGTCCTGGCGGCCCACCCCATCAAGCCGGAGATGGTTGGCAAAGGGCTCGACACCGTGAAGGACGCGAAAACGGGGAAGGTTATTTACGGGGATCCGGCAAGCTGGTGCAAGAAAGTGGAAGATTCGTCCTCTGGTGTCTGGAATGAGTATTGGTGGCCAAAGCCCGGCCAGAACGAGCCTTCCCGCAAGCTCTCGTATCACTTGCGCGCCAAAGGAACCTCGTACGTAGTTTCCGCCGGCATCTACGACGATAAGGCAACTATCGCCGAAGTGTCCAAGCTGAGCAGCATGAAGTAAGTATTCCCCTGAGGTCCTAACCTATGCCGCCCGAAGTTTGGGCGGCTCGTTCTTGCTTGAACACGTTCCAAGCGACAGGCCGCACTTATCCTCCGTCGCTCTTCGGCGCCGTCGCTTCCGGAGGCGCTTCCACCGTAACTTCAACGCTTGCGCCTTTCTTCAGCCGGACCCCATTCCCATTTTCGTCGGTCAGTGAATTCTCCACCCGAATCTCCCGGTAGAGCTCATCTGCTCCTTCGATGGCAATCTGCGCCTTCTCCGCTTCACTGGGCCCCGAAGGCTTGATGATTTTTTCCACCGTTCCCGGCAGCCTCACACTCGGATTTTCCGTCATAGCTTCCTTTCAGGAGCGTGCGCACCGCCGTTCACGATGGCTCCGGGGGGATTCGTTTTAGAGCTTCGAGAAATTCGGCGGACAATTCCCGGATGCGCTTCAGTCGTTCCTTCTCCTTTTGCAAGTCCTCTTCGCTGATCCCCAAGAACGTTTGTTCTTGAAGACTCTCTATCTGTTCCCCCATGAGTCGTTCGAGTTCGTCGCGGATTTCCTTGATCCCCGGACCATCCACAACTCACGCTGTAATTTGAGCTGCCCATCTCAGGCACAAAACGCAGCCGTATTGGTTGGCAATTTCAGGCGTGGAGTTGGCCCGTGACCGCTTTTCACCTCTCAATCAGCTAGAACAATACCTTCGAGAAAAAAGGCGGTCGTGAGGGCCCGAACGTCCGTTCCCGGACACTAGCCCATGACCACCCGTTGGGGCTCGAAATGCCCCAGAAACTTACAAGTACAGGCTATCGCCCGCCAGCGAAGCGGACAATACAGCAGAACCCGTAGCTCCAGAGCCCTTCAAATAATGCTTGTATTTTAATAAAGTCTATTATATTAGTAGAGATGTAACACGGCATTCATCTTCCTCCTCCAGACGGCATCTTCCCCCGCTAGTTTCCCCTACGGGCGGGCAGTTGTTTTGGGTGTTCGATAGAACTCCCCGCAAATGTGTGTACTTGAATTTCCAGGTTCGGGCGGAGCGTTGCCCAGAGCCGACTCGGAGACGACGCAATATGGGAAAACTGCTCATCATTCGCCACGGCCACACCAGTCTGAATATGCCCGGCAGGGACGAAAGACTGCGTGGCTGGCTCGATGTCCCCTTGGACGGAGAAGGTCTCGAGGAGGCCGCTCTGACTGCTCAGCAAGTCAGCCTGATGTATAGCGTCGACGCCATTTTCTGCTCCGATCTTCGCCGCGCCCGCCAGACTGCCGAAGTCTTGCGAAAACACACCAGAGCTCCCATCACTCACACCAGCGATCTCCGTCCCTGGAACCTCGGCGTCTTCTGCGGCCAGAGAGTGCGCGAAATCCTCCCCTTCCTGAATCTTCTGAACCAGCACCTCGATCTGGCAGCTCCCAGCGGAGAGTCTTATTACCAGTTCTATGGCCGCTACGCCCACCGCCTCAAAGAACTGTTGAATCTGGCGGAGTCCTCGCCGAACTCCATCGCGGTCGTGACCCATGTGCGCAACCTGCTGGCTACCTCCAGCGTGATCACCGGCTCGGACCGGGGGAAGGTGCCGGTCAAAGGTGGTCCCCACACCGGCGCACTCATGGTGGTGGAAAAAGAACAGGATCGCTGGAGGATTTGTCGAAGCGGACACGAACTCGTGGTTGTCACAGATCCAAATATCGATATGCGGCTTCAGGCCGTCTCTTAGCATTGTGCAGAGCAACTCGTCGTGACCCTCTTCCACAGATTCCCCTTTCCGATTTCAAACACCCTGTGGGCAGAAATACTGATGGCCGCGAAAAAGAAACGAAAACTATGCCGGAGCTAGCGCCAGGTCCGCTGTTCATCGTGAGTATGTGGCGGGCCGGCTCCTCGCTGTTGTACGCCCTGCTGAATAAACATCCCCAGGTCGCTCTCATGTACGAGGCTGATCTCCTCCTGTTGCATCCGGTTTTTCTGAAGCCGCCTCTCTTGCGGGATTGGACATCGCGCTGGGAGTTTTGGAATAAGGCCTTCAGCCGACATGGCTTGGACCCCGCTCAGTTCGCCGACCACGTCGCAGAATTCACCAGTGCCTTTGAAGCGGTTCACCAGGAATATGCGCGCCGCAAAGGCGCACGGATTTGGGGAGACAAATCTCCGAACTACTACGACCGATTGGACCGGATCTCGAAGGATTTTCCACACACGCGCTTCATCATCGTGTGGCGCCACCCTATCGAAACCATCGGAGCAACCATTCGAGCCGCAGACACCGGAAACAGCTATTTCCGCAAGCCGGGAATGCTCTTGCGTTCCTTGCTTGGTTCGCGCGTGCTGAAGCGTCAATGCGACGCCATCGTAGCGGCCGGTGCTTCTGTGCACCAGGTGCAATACGAAGATCTGGTGAGCGACACCGCCGTCGTGATGAGAGGCTTGTGCCAATTCCTGCAAATTCCGTATGACCCCAGTCTCTCTACCCTCGAGGGTGCCGACCGCTCTGCCGTGTATGAGGGGAAGCATCACTCCTTATTGCGCAAAGACGCGATTGTCGCCGGACCTCGACCGGATGTCCTCGATCCCCGTCTGCGCACAAGAATCGACCACTACATAACCCTCTGGAGCGAGACCGACTCTGCAGAACGCCGGACGATTTCCCCCGGCCCAACACCATCGCCTGCGCAAATGTGCCTTGATCAGCTTCGCTACCGTCTGTATCGAACCCTGGACGCATGCACCCGCGTTGCTTTCTGTTTCTTGCCGATCCCTCTACTGCGCCTGTATCGCAAAGCCAAGGCATATGCCCGGGAAGCAAAGATGAAGCGAGACTCCACCCCGACAATTGCAGCTCGGGAACTACCCCTGCATGAGTTACAGGGGATGAACAACAGGGAACGAACATTGGGGAATAAATAATGAACGACCAACCGACCTACGCCGCTCCCCGCAACTACGTCGCGGAACCCTCTTCCCCCGCCGAACCGCAGGCCCCGGATCATCCTGCCATCTCCCTGCGCCGGGAGCTTTACTACCGTGCGCACTATTTCATGAACGCCTATCCGTGGTTGTATATGCCCCTGGTTCGTTATCGCCATCGCTTTTTGGTCGATCGTGTAGTCGATCACGACACCGACCTGGTCATCGAGGCCTTCGGAAGATCCGGCACAACCTTTGCAAACGTTGCCTTCCTCTCCGTGCAGAGGCGCCGGGTCCGCACCGTGCATCACACGCACGCCGCGGCCCAAGTTCTCACCGCTGTGAAGATGAAAATCCCCACCCTGGTGATCGTGCGTCAGCCCGAAGCCGTCGCTCTTTCGCACATGGTGCGGCATCGAATCTCAGCCCGCCCCGCTCTCGTGGCCTGGCTTCGTTTTCATGAGCGGCTACTCTCGTGCGAGAAGGCCATCGTCTTCTGCAGCTTCGAGGAGTTGACACGCAATTTCACCCCGGTGATTCAGCGCCTGAATGACCGCTTCGGAACTGAGTTCGATGTCTGGCAGCACACCAAAGAGAACGAAGCCGAAATCTTCGCGCAGATTCAAACCCGCAACCGTGGCCGTTTTCGCGAGGACGCCATGGTTGAGCGCATGCGCGCCTTCGCTCTGCCCACTGCCGAGCGCGAAGCCCTGAAGCGCAGGCTCAGCATCCAGATGCGGGCGCACTCTCTCACCGCGCTCCGCCACCGCGCCAACAGTCTGTACCAAAAGTTAGTCGGTGGATTCGAGGCAAACGGCCGCTAAGGCACCGCCCCTCCCTCCATACTTCTTACAAAACTCTAACGTAACCCCCCGGCACTGGGATTATCCTCCCGCTAAGCCGATAATCATTCTGGATGAATGCTCACCGCCCCTGAGCGTCGTTCAAAGAACAGGGCACCCACAAAATGATCAAAATTCTCCTCGTCGAAGACAGCAAGTTTCTCAGGCTGGCGACCGAACGCGCTTTGGCCCGCGCCGGGTATAACGTCACCAGCGCCGTCGATGGCGACGAAGCCTTGCAGTTCGCGCGCCAGACGCTCCCCGACCTTATTCTGCTGGACATGCTACTGCCCAAGATGAGCGGCCCGGACGTACTCAAAGCCCTCAAACAAGATCCCGCCACCCAAGCCATTCCCGTGGTCGTCATGACCGGCATGTCGCAGAAAAACGCCGCCCGCCTGCAGCACGACGGAGCCATCGGTTTCCTTGAAAAATCCGCTCTCGAGTTGGATAAAGGCTCCTCAAAATTGCTCATCGCCCTCCAAGAGATCTTCAAGCACCTCCCCTCCACCCAGGCTCGAACCACCACCGCATAAACGCCTCTTCCGTAACTCCCTCCGGTTACCTTTGGGAATAAGCCACTTACTGCCGGGAACCCGGAGCCCCCGGCCGGAGTCTATCCCTTCAAGCGTCACGGAACGCTGACCGATCGGCTGGCCGAAAGATTTTTCGGTTCAGGATGGGGTGGAAAATCCTATAATCAGGGGACGCCTATACATGGCGGGAGCAACCACCTTGGCAGATTTAGCAAGCGCGATCGGAGCTCGGGCCGAAGAGGCCGCAATTGTGGCCGACCTCAAAGCCGGTTCGGAAACGGCCTACGCCTGGCTGATCGGAGAATTTCAGCGTCCGGTTTACGGGCTCGTCTATCGCATGGTGAGCGATCCCGCCGACGCTGCGGATACCACCCAGGACGTGTTCCTGAAAGTCTTCCGCGGCATGAAGCACTTCCACGGTGAATCCAGCCTGAAGACGTGGATTTACCGCATCGCCCTCCACGAGTCGGCGAACCGGAAACGCTGGTGGTTTCGCCACAAGGCGCACGAAACTTCTATCGAGCCGGTGGAATCGGAAGCCGCAGGGAGCGGGGACGAAGCCCTGCAGAGCGCCCTGACCGATCATCACGATTCGCCCTTCGACAAGGTGGCGCATCGTGAGTTGCAGCAGCGTGTGGACGCGGAACTACGGCGGGTTGCGGAACCCTATCGCACCACGCTGATTCTCCGTGACCTGGAAGAAATGTCCTACGAAGAGATCGCCGAAATTTTGCAGATCTCGCTCGGAACCGTGAAGTCCAGATTGACGCGCGGCCGCCAGGCCCTGAAAAAACGCCTGGCGCCCTATGTGCGCGAGGTGGGGGAGGAACTAGGGCTCGCCCTGCCTGAAGAACAGGAAGAGAAACAGGAAGATCAAGCCGCCGACGCGCGGCGACCGGTTGCTGGAGGGGGTAGAAGGGTTGAGGTGATGCCATGACGCACATGGCCACGAACGTTACATCCACGAAGTCAAAGTTGACTTGTGCCCAGGCGAGTGAGTCGTTCTCGCCCTATCTCGATGGTGCCGTCACCGGCAATGAGATGCGCGCCTTGCGCGAGCACCTCGATGCCTGCCCTGGGTGTACCCGCGAATACACTCTGCTGCGCCAGACGCAACAGCTACTCTCAGCCGCCGGCCGTCCCAACGTGCCCGCCGACCTCGGCCTGAAGCTTCGTCTCGCTATTTCCCGCGAGGCCGCACAGACTCGTCGTCCACGGTTTGAAGGCTTGGTGGTTCGCCTCGAAAATACCTTGGAAGCCTTCATGGTTCCCGCCACCGCGGGCCTCGCCTGCGCCATCCTGATCTTCGGTCTGGTCGCAGCTATCCTGGCGACCCCCGGACAGTTGCAAGCCAATAACGAAGATGTCCCTCTGGTGTTGAATACCGGGCCGGAATTACAACAGAGCGCATTCGGCACCATGAGTTCCATCAATGCCGAGTCGCTCGTGATTGAAGCTTACGTCGACGCCCATGGCCGGGTTGAGGATTACAAAATCCTCTCCGATCCGGGCGCTTCGCAGGAGCTTCTGCCGCAAGTGAAGCGCATGTTGATCTTCACCACCTTCCGCCCCGCTATGTCGATGGGGCATCCTATCTCGTCGCGGGCCGTTCTCTCCTTCTCCCGCATCAACGTAAGCGGCTAAGGGTTAAGGATTGCTCCTGGCGAACCTCTGTCTGAAATCCTTGCCCTGCATCGGGTTCCTGCTGTATAGCCTGTCTTCGTCCGACGCGCTAGCGTGAGTCTATCGGTGTCCGCTCCACCGAATCATCGCTCTCGGAAGGAGACGCGTGGTTCGTATTTTCCTGGTGGATGACAATGCGATGATCCGCTCCCATCTTCGTTCCGTCCTCGAAAGGCAGAATGAGTGGGTGGTCGTCGGAGAGGCCGAGGATGGACGCCGCGCTCTCGAGAAATGGGATGAACATGCTCCCAATCTCACCGTCATGGATTTCGTAATGCCTGAAATGGATGGCCTCGAAGCCTCCCGGCAGTTATCCCATCAGCACCCCGAAGTGCCCATCCTTCTGGTCACGACCGACCCCTGTTCCCAACTCGAGCACGAGGCCCGGAAAGCCGGAGTCAAAGGCCTGGTCTTGAAAACCGACCTCCGTTCCATGTTTGAAGCAGTCGAGGCGCTGCTGCGGGGGCAGACTTATTTTCAGTTGGCGCCAGCCCCCTAACTTGCCCAGTCCTCTTCGGAGTCAACTACTGCCTCGATCGGCAATCTCGCTCTCACCAGAGTCCCGTCTCCACTCGACTGAAGCTCCAGCGTGCCGCCCAGTTGTCTTAACCGCTCGCGCATCCCACTGAAACCGATGCCAATTCTTCCCGCTCGCGCGAAGCTTCGCAACTTCTCCGCCGGCATTCCTTTCCCGTGATCCTGCACCTCAACCGTTAGGTTTTCTCCCGCCAGTACCCGTATGGTCGCCGTTTCACTTCCGGAGTGACGGTGGATGTTCGTCAGGCACTCCTGCACTACCCGGAACATTGCGATCTCCGTATCGCGTGCCAGACGTCCCAGATCCGGCGGAATTTCCAGATTCACTTCGATCCGGCTGCGCTTGGCAAAGCCTTCGATGTACCATTTCAGAGCCGATGCCAGTCCCGCTTCATCCAGCAGCGGCGGATGCAGCAAATGCGAGATGGTTCGAATCTCCCGGCTCACCTCGTTGACCAGCTCGGCATTCTCCGCAACACATTTCGCCGCGGCCGGAGTCAGCCGGTCCGCCTCCGACGAAATCACCGTGATGTTCATGCTGATCGCCGCCAACAGTTGTCCCACGCTGTCATGCAACTCCCGCGCCAGTCTCCTCTGTTCGTCGTCTCGCATCCGCAACAGCCGGGCCGACAAATCACGCAAACTGTCCGTCGCCGAATGTAGTTCCGCGGTCCGCTCCATCACCCGTTTTTCCAGATCGTCGCGCGCTTCGCTCAGCGACTTTAACAACCGCCGCTGTTCATCAATATTCGTCGCCGTGCCGTACCACCGCGTGATCTTCCCCGCCTCGTCGCGCGACGGCAAGATTCGCGCCAGAAACCAGAGCAAGACTCCGTCCGCTCCGCGCAGCGGAAACTCCATCTCAAACGGAGTTCCATTCTCCAGCGACATTCTCCACTGCTCCAGTACCGCCGGAAGAATCTCGGGATCGTGCACCGATTCTCCACCCAGTCCTTCCATCTGCTGCGGCGTACTCCCCGTGTACTCGTACCATCTTTCGTTACGCCAGAAAACTTGACCGTCGCTGTCTGCCATCCAGCACAATTCCGGCAGGGAATTCGCAAAGGCCCGGAACTGTTCTTCGCTCCGTCGCAGCGCGCCTTCCACCTCTTTCAAGGCGGCCAGCTCCTGGCTCACTCCCACGATCCCGACAATCCCACCATCCTCTTCGCGCACCGCGGATAAGGTCACGAACGCGCTTACCGAACCTCCGTCCTTGCAGCGCACTTCGAATTTTCCCGCCCAGCTGGCTCCCTCCAGCACAGTCGCCATGTACCTTCGCCCCGCTTCCTCATCGCCGGAGCCCACAGTGATTTCCATAATGTTCCGGCCCAAAACTTCTTCCGCGCGCCAGCCGTAGAGTTCCTCGGCAAACAGGTTCCAGTAGTTCACGATCCCTGATAAATCCGTGGCAATGACTGCGGCCTTGACCGAGTCGAGAAATAAGCTCCGCAGTCGTGTTTGTTCAGGCGTGGGCGGGTTCGCTGAAGACTTCACCACGGGAGGCCTGGACATCGATTCAAGCATGGAGAGCGCTGCGCGGCTACACCCTTTAGATCAAGTATTTACATTCCGGATTCACCAGAAACTAGGCCGGGTGCCCCGTCCTTAGTCTCTCCGTTTTTTGGAGAGACAGGGCGGGGATTTTGATCGCGAAGGAAAGTTCCGCAAAACAACAGCGGCTTCAGCCGCATCCGCTTGACTCCCGAATGGTTCCGTCCACCCTGATTATTCTGCTACTGGATTGACTGCGAGGCAGTTAAGGCAAAATTAATTGCGCAGTAGCGCTGTGTCTGGTAGCCTTTTTCAGGACTTCTTTTTGATCACTCTTTCGCATCATCTAGGTTGCGACCGCGCGCCTTGTCCGCGGCTCTCGCCACACGTTAAGTCCGAAGCATTTTTCTAAGGAGAAACCATCTTGGCTGCAATCGCGAAGAATCGCATTTTGTTTACCTCCGAATCCGTTACTGAGGGCCATCCCGATAAGATCGCCGACCAGATTTCCGACGCCATCCTCGACGCCTGCCTCGCCGAAGATCCCGTCAGCCGCGTCGCCTGCGAAACTCTTACCGCCACCGGCCTCGTCGTCATCGCCGGAGAAATCACCACCAAAGCTTACGTCGATTTTCAACAAGTCGTTCGCGGCACTGTGCAAAGCATCGGCTACGATAACGCTCTCCATGGCTTCGACTGCAACACTTGCGCCGTCATCTCCACCATCAACAAACAATCCGGCGACATCGCCATGGGCGTCGATACCGGCGGCGCCGGCGACCAGGGAATGATGTTTGGATATGCGTGTGATGAGAATGAGGAGTTGATGCCGACCCCGATTTCGCTGGCGCACAAGCTGACGATGCGGTTGGCGCAGGTGCGCAAGGATGGGACGCTGCCGTTTCTGCGCCCGGATGGGAAGTCGCAGGTTACGGTGGAGTACGATGCGAAGGGGAAGGTGATCCGCGTGGATGCGGTGGTGATTTCCACGCAGCATGCCGAGACCGTCAGCAACGACGAATTGCGCGCGGGAATTTTGAAGCATGTGATCCAGGCGGTGATTCCGGCGCATTTGCTCGACGAAGATACGAAGTATCACATCAATCCCACGGGACGGTTCGTGATTGGCGGACCGATGGGAGACACCGGACTCACGGGCCGGAAGATTATCGTGGACACGTACGGTGGGATGGGTCGGCACGGCGGGGGAGCGTTCAGCGGAAAAGATCCGACGAAGGTGGACCGGTCGGCGGCTTACATGGCGCGGCACATTGCGAAAAATATTGTGGCGGCGAAGCTGGCGGATCGATGCGAAGTTCAGCTGGCGTACGCGATCGGAGTGGCCAACCCGGTGAGCGTGCGCGTGGATACCTTTGGAACGGAGAAAGTGGATCCCGAGATCATTCCGGATCTGATTCGGGCGAACTTCAAGCTGACGCCGCGTGGAATTATCGAGTCGCTGGATTTGCGGCGGCCGATTTACAAGAAGACGGCCGCGTATGGACATTTCGGGCGGAACGATCCTGACTTCACCTGGGAAAAGACAGACAAGGCCGCGAAGCTGGCAAGCGACGCGGGTGTGCGGGAGACGGCGGGGGCGCGGAAGTAGGTCTTCGGTAGAGTTCCCACTTCTCGCAAAGGCAGCGAGAAATGGGGCACCCCAGTTGAGGTGGGAGCAAATCAAAATCCCCGCCCTGTCTCTCCAAAAGACGGAGAGACAAGGACGGGGCACCCGGCTCACCAAAGTGCAATCGGGAAGATAGGCCAAAAGGCTTACTCACTAAAGGGTATTTGGGTATGCTGATCTTGGCTCCGAGTCGTGTATTCTGACCAGGTACCGGGGCGATCGAAGTACCCTTCCATTAATACAGAGGCAACCAACATCAATTTCTCAGCATGAAGGCGCCACAGGAGGCGTATGTCAACAGCAGCACAGATTAATTACGACGTGAAAAGTTTGGAACTGGCGGAGCTGGGCAAGAAGCGCATTGAGTGGGCGAACCAGTCGATGAAGGTGCTGCAGATTATCCGCAAGGAATTCATCAAGAACCAGCCGCTGAAGGGGATTCGCATTTCGGCCTGCCTGCACGTGACGGCGGAGACGGCGAACCTGGCGATTTGTTTGCGCGACGGAGGGGCGGACGTGGTGTTGTGCGCGTCGAATCCACTCTCAACCCAGGACGATGTTTCGGCGAGCCTGGTGCGCGATCAGGGCATTCCGGTGTTTGCCATCAAGGGCGAGGACAACGATACGTATTACAACCACATCATGGCGGCGATCGATCACAAGCCGCAGATCACGATGGATGATGGCGCGGACCTGGTGACGATTCTGCACACCAAGCGCACGGACAATCTGGAAGGCGTGATCGGCGGAACGGAAGAGACGACGACGGGCGTGATCCGGCTGCGGGCGATGGCGAAGGAAGGCGTGCTGAAGTTTCCCATCGTCGCGGTGAATGATGCCGATACCAAGCATCTTTTCGACAACCGGTACGGCACGGGACAGTCGACGATTGATGGAATTATTCGCGCGACGAATTTCCTGCTGGCGGGATCGAAGTTTGTGGTGGCGGGCTATGGCTGGTGCGGGCGCGGGCTGGCGAGCCGGGCGCGCGGCGCCGGCGCGGAAGTCATCGTCACGGAAGTGGATCCGACGAAGGCGCTGGAGGCGGTGATGGATGGCTTCCGCGTGATGTCGATGACGGAAGCGGCGAAGCTGGGCGACGTGTTCTGCACGGTCACGGGCAACAAGAGCGTGCTGACCAAAGAACATTTCGACCTGATGAAAGACGGCGCGATCATTTCGAATTCCGGACACTTCAACGTGGAGATCGATATTCCGGCGCTGGAGAAGATGTCATCGTCGAAGCGGACGACGCGGACGTTCGTTGATGAATACTCATTGAAAGACGGGCGCAAGATCAACCTGCTGGGCGAGGGGCGGCTGATCAATCTGTCGGCGGCGGAGGGACATCCGGCGTCGGTGATGGATATGAGCTTTGCCGACCAGGCGCTCTCGGTCGAGTACATGGTGAAGAATTACAAGACGCTGGAGAAGCGGGTGTACAAGGTTCCTGACGAGCTCGACAAGCGCGTGGCGAAGCTGAAGCTGGAATCGATGGGAATCAAGATCGATCGGCTGACGCCCGAGCAGGAAGAGTATCTGGCGGGTTGGAGCGAGGGGACATAGGGCAGTGGCTAGTGGTCAGTTTTTGAGCGGGGCGGCGCAAGCCGCCCCGTTTTAATTTTTTGGACGCTTAACGCGGCGCTGAAGCGCCGGTCTTCCACGGGATCGTCGTCGTTTGAGGTTCTGACGGAGGACGATGGAGGAGGGATCGGGTTGAGATTCTCGAACGTCCGGGAATCCCACTTCTCGCAAAGGAAGCGAGAAGTGGGGCACCCGGCGCCTAGCTCAGCGGCTGAGGCGGGATCAAAGTCCCCGCCCCTTCGGCTGCGCTCAGGGCAGGCTCTGTCCCTCTAAAGGACGGAGAGACAAGGGACGGGGCACCCGGGTGTCTGACGAAATCAAGATCAAAGGCAGCGGACAGGAGTGTCCGCTCCACACGCGGGCGATGCGTCTAGCTGGGGGGAGTGGAGGGTGGGAGTGCGGGCGAGGTGCTGACGCCGGAGGCGTCGAAGGTGTAGGTGCGGACTTCGCCGGGGTCGCCGCTGGCTGGGATTTCTTTGCCGTTGAACAGGAAACTGACGCCGGCGGCGTTGCCGGTGCGGATGACGATTTCGTGGACGGCGCGAACGCTGGTGTTGGCGGGGGCGATCAGAGTTTCGCGGGCCACGGGCTGGCCGTCGGCGGTGATGGAGATCCAGGAAGTTTGTGCGGCGCGGATGACGAGCGAGAGAGATTGCGCGGGCTTGGGCGCGACGGCTGGAGCGTGGGGCTTGGCGACGGGAAGGTTGCCGTCGGCGTCGGGCTCAGCGGCGGGGACCGGCGTGGTTGGGTGGGCGCCGGAAACCGAGCCGGGTTTGGCGGGCGCGGAGGATGTGGTGGCCGGAGCAGCCGATGTAGTGGTGGAGACTGGCGTGGGCGAGGGCTGTGAGGCGGAGGGTTGCGATGCGACTGCGAACTGGCTGCGGCGGTGAAGATTCCACAGGGTGAGGGCCAGGGTGATGAGAAGCAAAAGTCCGGCAAGTTGGCCCCAGGGGATCCGGGAAGAGGGATTCTCGGCATGGATCGGGCCTTCGGGCGCGAACGATTCGGAATCGCTATCAGCGAGGTGCGAAGACGACGGGGCGGAATCGAGGTTGAGGAAAGAGAGGCGCGACGAAGGGACAACATCGTCGAGGGCTAGGCTCGGACGATCTTCCTCTGGACGATCTTCAGTCAGATGATCCGGGAGACGATTAGAGCTGGGATGATCCGTGCCGGGGCGATCGGCATGGCGAAGTTCACGATCCTCGCGGCGGCGGGATTCTTTGCGACGCTCTTCGATGCGGCGATCCAAAGTGGGTGGAATTGCGGCGGGGTCGTCCTGATGGAGGGCGTTGCGGTGAAGCGTGGTGGTGCCTTGAGCCGCGGATTTGGCGGCTGGGGCGCGGAAGTTGGGGAGAATGGCTTGCGAGTGAATCTGGCTCTCGCGCAGAGCGGTGAGGTAATCGGTGACAACTTCTTCTTCATCGAGGCCGACCTGGCGGGCGTAGGCGCGGACGAAGCCCTTGTTGAAGACGCCGCCGGGGAGCTGGTCGAAATGCTCGTCTTCGATGGCGCGGAGCATGCGGGTGCTGATCTTTGTAGTGGTGGAGATGGCGTCGAGCGAGATGCCGCGCCGCTCCCGCTGCTGGCGAAGTTTCTCTCCGAAGGCGCCCACAAGGACTCCGGCGGGCGATTTGAAGACTTAGGCCCGCGTTCCGACGCCAATTATCATAGGCGAAGGCGGACGCGGACGCCAGAGAAGGTTGGGGGACGAGGTTACTACGGGGCCGAAGGAAGGCGGGGGCTGGGCTTAGGACCGAGGTCGCTGAGATGTCGAGGACGAATCCCTATTGGCTCTTAACCCGCACTTCTTCCGAGGTCAGGCCGTAGATAGGAGGGGTGCTGATGCCGAGCATCCCGAGATAGACGTAAATCTGACCGCGATGATGGATCTCGTGCTCCACCAGAGCGCGCAGCCATTTTCCGATTCCAATTGGCGCTCCGGTAGGGGTGACGCACCGCTTCTGCAAGTCTTCGTCGGAAAGACGGCCAAAGATTTCCATCGAGTCAGCGTGCAGACGGTTCATAAACGCCAAGACGTTCTCCGGTCCGTCCGCCAATTCTTTGCCGTGGCCGGGATAACGGCTAGGCTTCATTTGTACGGTTTCCGCGTACAGATAGCGCTCGATGGTCGCAATGTGCCGGATAAGGTCAGCGAAGGTGAACTTACCCTCTTGATAGGTCCAATCAAAATTGTCTGGCGGAATGCAGCGGACAACGCGAAGAGTGCGTTGTCGGATTTTTCCGTAATAGTCGAGAAATGAAGGAACGCTTCCATGGCAGATTCTGAAGAACAACATTTAAGAGAAGTTGGCGAACGCCGAGGATTCAATTGTTTTGATGGGCGCTCTAGTCGGATTTTTTCCGCAGCACAATGGTGAATTGTGTCTTGCAGGTTTTGGTTGGGTTGTCGAAGGCGGAGCCTTCGCGGTCGCCTTCGGAGGCGCGGAAGAAAAATCCTTGTTTGGAAGTTTCCGGGAGGCCGATGAAGCGGGCTTTGCCGTCGGCGTTGGTTCCGACCTGGAGGTCGAACTTGTGGAGGTTCATAAATCCGTAGGTGATGTGGACGCGGATGTTGGCGGCATAGATGGGCTTGGCATCCTGATCGGTGATGACGAAATCGGCGGTGCAGGGGCCGAGGCCGGCGTCGACTTCGGCCACGGTTTTGGGGTCGACGGCGGGAGCGGCATAGGCTTGCTGAGTAGGGAGTGACAGGAATAGTAACGCGAGGGTGGTCGCGAGCGCGCGAGCGGGTTTGAATGTGGTTGGCATAGATTATTAGACTACGCCCAACGTTGAGTGGGCGGTCAAGTGGGGATGGGAGTTGGCTATCGTGAAGAGCCCATTGGCGTTAAGGGTTCGGGTTACCAAGGTTCATTGCGGCGGACCGGATGCGAATCTATAATTTTTTGAACTGTCACTCGTCCATGCCACGAATCGTCGATTTGAGACTTGGGTAACGATTCGAAGATCAAAGTGAATAAGGCTTGCGGGCCGGACCGCCCGCGCTACCACGGGAGATGAAGGAAGCCCGCATGTCCGAGGCCGTCGGCACACAACCAACCCGCCAGAGCCAGGAGCTCAGCATTTTCCACGACGTGGCGAAGGCGCTGACATCGTCGCTCGACCTCGACTCGATTCTGCAAACCATCATGGAGAAGATGGCGGAATATTTCCGTCCGGATACGTGGTCGTTGCTGATGGTGGATGAGCAAAATGACGAACTCTATTTTGCGATTGCGGTGGGGGATAAGGCGGAAGCGCTGAAGAACGTGCGGCTGAAGGTGGGCGAGGGGATCGCGGGATGGGTGGCGAAGCACGGCGAGCAGGTGGTCTCAAACGATGTGGATCACGATCCGCGGTTTGCCAAGCGGATTGACGAGACCACGCAGTGGGAGACGCGGTCGATTATCGCGGTGCCGCTGAAATCGAGGCTGCGGGTGCTGGGCGTGATCCAGCTGGTGAATGTGGACCGGTCGCAATTCAACGAGCAGGAAGTTTTCTTTCTGCAGTCGCTGTGCGACTATGCGGCGATTGCGATTGAGAACGCGCGCTGGGTGGAGAAGATACAGGAACTGACGATCACCGATGACTGCACCGGACTTTATAACGCGCGACATCTCTACAAGACGCTGGAGACGGAGGTATACCGGTCGTCGCGATTTGGCTACGAATTCAGCGTGCTGTTCATCGATCTGGATCATTTCAAGTCGGTGAACGACACGCACGGGCATTTGATTGGGAGCAAGCTGCTGGCGGAAATTGGGTATCTGGTGAAGGCGCAGCTGCGGTTGATTGATTTTGCGTTTCGCTATGGCGGAGATGAATTCGTGGTGCTGCTGCCGCAGACGGGAAAAGATCAGGCGCTGGTGGTGGCGAAGCGGTTGCGCGATGCGCTGCGCGCGAGCAATTTCTGCCGCGACGAAGGATTGAATCTGAATGTGCGAGCTTCGATTGGATTGGCGACCTATCCGCACGATGCGCGCGACGCGCATGACATCATCCGGCAGGCCGACGAGATGATGTACCTGGTGAAGAACACGACCCGAGACAATATTGGGATTGCGCAGCGGGGAGTGATGAAATAAAAAATTGGGCAATTTTGTAATCGGGTAGTTTTGTAATTTAGAAGCTGCCAGGTGTCCGCCCTGCGCGCCTGAGGTTCGCACCCGTGTCCATGAGTGTAACGGGGATTTAGCAACAGTTGACCCGCTGACATCAAGTGTTCTTGCGGAAAACCTTTCGCGTACTCGAGCAGCTTGACGATGTCGTCAACGACATTGTCAATTTTGCTGCGGCTAACGGTGCGCCGGGTCTCGAAGGCAAAATATCCATTCAGCCAACTATTGCACTCGTTTGAGGTCCATTATCCAATCCGTTTCCCACGTTTTACCACCGTCGGTTGATTCTGCCTGCTCCCAGTGACCTGAGGTGGGCGTGATCTCGGACCATATGAGCCGTGTGCGGACTGGTTTCCCGTCTTCGGTATCGTCGTTCGCATAGAACGTTCCCACGCCATTGTGGAAGCTGCCTCTCACCGGCGGATCCATCGGCCCAAGCGGCGTCCTGCTGTCCATCCACCAGATCGACCACTGCCCCGTCTTGGCGTCGAACGATCGGGGAGCTACGCCGCGGTAAGTGCCGCCCGGAACTTCGAACAGGGTGTCGTCGACATTAGCGTAGCCACCCATCAGTGGCTGGCAGAATAATGTCCCTTCGAATTCGATCCACTCGTGACTGTTGACGAGGCGATGCTTCAGCTTTCGATGATGGACTTGCCAGCGTCCGAATAAAAAATCGAAGTCATGCAGTCCGGGCGGCTCGCGATCTGCATGACTCATCTCTTGTCCCAACCCCGAAGAGGACTGCGCCATAGTGAGCCCCGACGACGCCAGGCCTATGCCCAGGCACAAGATCACAGCAATGCGCTCACGTATTTCCACGTATGACTCCTCTTCGTACCGAAATACTGCCAGCCCCAGTTTAGCGCATGGCTGAAGCAATCAGGCGTTTACACCCAGTGACCGCTGTCGGTTGAGTCAGCAGAAGGCGACCCGTTTGCACTAGATTGTCGAGAAATCCTCATTACACTCATCCTCCCGCTCGGCTTCTGCGGCAATTAGGCACCAAATTAGACATCATGTGATGCTATAATCAGTGCCTGGAGTTTTTATGAGAACAACCCTTGCTCTGGATGACGATCTGGTGCGCATCGCTCAGGAGTTCACGGGGGTAGAAGAGAAGACGGCATTGGTTCGAGAAGCCCTCAAAGCTCTCATCGAGCGGGAGAGCGCGCACAGATTGGCGTCCCTGGGAGGCACAATGCCGAAATTGAAGAGTGTTCCGCGCCGCAGGCCGCGGCCGCGTTGATTCTCGCCGATACGTCAATCTGGATCGACCACCTCTGTTCGTTAGATAAAGAGATGCGCGAGCATCTGAACCGGGGGGAGATTGTGATCCATCCGTTCATCATTGCGGAACTCGCCCTGGGATCTTTGCGAGAGCGCGCAAAAACGCTAGCGCTGCTGGACTTGTTACCGCAGGTGCGAATGCCTCAACTGGCGGAGGCGCGGCTCATGATTGAGGCTCGCCGTTTGTACAGCTCGGGCATCGGTCTGATCGACGCGCACCTGATCGCCTCTATCTTGATCGATTCGTCTACACTTCTGTGGACACGAGACAAACCACTCCGCAAGGTTGCCGAGGCTCTCGGCATTCACGCCGGCCTGCCTTGAGAAACACGGGACAATATTGGGATTGCATGGCGGGGGGTGATGAAGTAAATCGCGTGATTGGGCGATCGGGTGATTTTGCGATTGGAAGAAAGACTTTCGATCGGTCAATCGCCCAATTGCTCGATCACTCAATTCCGAAATCACTTCGGCTTTTCTGGCTCCGCACTCTTATCTCTCACTTCTTTCACATCCGGGGTCCAGGGGTTCGTATTTGCAGGGGCCGTGGGATTGACGCTGAAGGGCCAGAGGTAGAGGTTCATGCCTTGCGATCCCTTCATTTCGACGATGGCGTATTCGCCGGGGGCGAGGTCTTCGGTGGGAGTCAGCTTGAGCCAGCCTCCGGTGACGCGGTCGATGGTGGTCTTGACGGAAGTTTGTTCGGGAGTGGTTTTGCCGCTGGGGGAGCGTTTGAGATCGCCGACAATGCGTTTGCCGCTTTTCACTTTCAGATGAACGATGACGAAACGATCGAAGGGAACGACGGCTTGCTCGGGCTGCTGCGGCTGGGCGGGCTGGGCACGGGGAGCGTCAAGACTGGGTTGGGACGGCTGAGCGGAAGCAGTTTGGCCGGGCGGAGGCTCTGGGGCGGAAGATTCGTCTTCGGGGTTAATGTAAATGGAAGGAACGGCGACGTGAGCATAGACGGTGGCGTGCTCGCCATCGAGTTCGATGGTTTGCTTGGCGCCGGCGGCGGGAACGATCGCGCCGCGGAGAATGCTGGCTTTGGAGCCGCGATTGATATCACCCTCGTCCTGCTGAACCTCGACGAGCTGGGGCTGGCCCTTGAAATTGTCGAGTAGAAACATGCCGGAAAGTTCGGGCAGGTGGAGGCCGGGAGCGACTTGCGGAAGGCGAGAGGCTCCGGCGCCGCGGTCGGCGTCGGTTTCCTTGTCGATGAGGGTGGCTTCGGGAACGGCGGGAGCGGCAGCGCGGTCCTTCTCAAATTTTTCGGTGGCGGGCCAATCGACCAGCGAAGACGGGAGTTCTTCCCATTCTTCGCGCTCGGCGCTGTAGTAGCGAACGCGGTCGCCTTTGACTTCATACTTGGTGATGGATTGATAGGAACCGTCTTTGAGGATGAGGCGGCGAGCGAGTTCCTGCGCGGGAGAGCGCGCGGGGAAGGTGAGACTGAGAGCTGCGAGCGCGAGGGCGGCGATTCGGAGGAGAAGGGAACGTGAGTGGTTTGCGATTGGGGAAGGCATACGCTTCTTCGACTTCGTCTTCTCGATGGTCATTCGTAGTTTACCGGCTGACGGAGAGACCGTCGAGCTTCGCTCGACCGGACAGCCGAGGGCGGCTGTCCCCACATAACCCTGTCCCGCGACGAGTCTGCGTACTTCCTTAGGGTCTGTGCTCTGCGATAGAGTGAGAGCGATGAAACGCACGTTGCAGGAGATGGCTGATGCTCTCGAAGTCCGGCTGCAAGGGGATAGGGGTGTGCAGGTGAGCGGGGTGGCAAGTCACGCGTCGGCTGCGGCAGGTGATCTCGTGTTCGTGGAAGAGGAAAAATATCTTGCGCGGGCGATGCAGTCGGGGGCGGGCGCGGTGATTGCGGGAGAATTTGCGGCGGGAGCGTCGGGGAAACCGTTGCTGATCTGCCGGCATCCGAAGCTGGTGTTTGCGCGGGCGGCGAAGTTGCTGCAGGATGGGAAACGGGCGGAGCGGGAAGCTGGCGTACATGCGAGTGCAGTGGCGCATGCTTCGGTTCACCTGGGAGCGGGCGCGGTGGTGGAGGAACGCGCTGTAGTGGCCGAGAATGCCGAGATTGGTGAAGGCACGAGGATCGGCGCGGGGTGCGTGATTGGGCGCGGAGTAAAGATCGGGCGGAAGTGCGAGATTTATCCGAATGTGACGATTTATGCGGGGACCATGCTCGGCGATCGCGTGATCGTGCATGCGGGCGCGGTGCTGGGAAGCGATGGCTTTGGATATGTGCACGACGCGAAAAGTGGAAGGTATGAGAAATTTCCGCAGGTGGGCCGGCTGGTGATTGAAGACGATGTGGAAATTGGGGCGAACACGACGATTGACCGCGGGGCGCTGGAGGAGACGCGCGTCGGGCGCGGGACGAAGATCGATAATTTGGTACACGTTGGCCACAATTGCCGGCTGGGGGAGAATGTGGTGATTGCGGCGCAGACCGGGCTTTCGGGAAGCATTGTGATTGAGAATGATGTCGTGCTCGGCGGGCAGGTGGGGATTGGGGAACATGCGCGCATTGAAGAAGGAGTGATGCTGGGGGGGCAAGGCGGCGTGTTGCCGAATAAGGTTTTGCGCGGGAAGGGTGTAGCGTTCTGGGGAACTCCGGCGCAGCCGGTGCGGCAGTACTTGAAGCAGCTGGCGGCGCTGGCGCGGTTGGGGAAAAAGAGGTAGGCGTGGCGATCGTCGTGATTGGCGGGCATTCGCGGAGCGTGGGAAAGACCAGCGTGGTGGCTGGGCTGATCTCGGCATTGCGCGAGTATGAGTGGACGGCGGTGAAGATTACGCAATATGGGCATGGGGTTTGCTCGGCGAATGGTGAGGCATGCGACTGCGCGACGGCCGATCATACATGGGCGATTTCGGAGGAGAAAGATCGCGGGGGGGATTCAGATACTTCGCGATTTCTGCTGGCGGGAGCGGCGCGGGCGCTGTGGGTGCGGACGGAGCAGGGAAGGCTAGCCGAGGCAATGCCGGCGCTGCGGCGGCGGATCGAATCATCGGGATCGTCGGTTAATGTGATTTTGGAATCGAACAGCGTGTTGAAGTTTATGCGGCCGGATTTGTATGTCACGATGCTCGATCCGGGGACGGAAGATTTTAAGAAGTCGGCGCAGGAATTTCTGGATCGAGCGGGGGCGGTGATTCTGCACGAGCGCTGGAATGGCGGGGCGGCGTGGCAAGGGGTTTCGCTGAGGCCGGTGGCGGGGCGGCCGGTGTTTCGCATTGCGCCACCGCCATATGTGACGGCAGAGATTGTCGAGTTCGTGCGGGGAGTTGTGGCGGGGAAGAAGCAGGTTCCCTTCGACAAGCTCGGGGCAAGCTCTCGCGGTGCCTTTTAGCTCGGTTCGGAATGACAAGAGTGCCTCCTCGGCCACTCGGAACGACAACGCTTTTCTTAGTCCGCAAAACGTTTGCTATTCTTGCGGGTGCGACAAATTCATTACAGCGCATGGTTGTTGGCAGGTCTGTCGTCGCTGTTGCAGATCCTGATTTTTCCTCTGCCCGGACTTTATGTTTTATCCTGGGTGGCGTTTGCGCCACTGATTGTGGCTTTGTTGCGGGCGCGGCCTGCGGGGGCACTGGAGGTGGATGGAGCCGTGCATCTGCAGGCGGCCACGCCGGGGCAGGCATTTCTGCTGGGCTACGCATCGGGAATTTTGTGGTACGCGGGCACGTGTTACTGGATTTATGACACGATGCACGAGCATGGCGGGCTGAGCTTGGCGGCGGCTGCGCTGGCGCTGTTTCTCTTCTGTCTTTATCTCGGACTTTATCACGGGCTGTTTGGGCTGCTGGTGGGGCTAGCGGCGGGGCCGGGCCGGGACAACCGGCGGGCGCTGATTGCGGTGCCCTTTTTGTGGGTCGCGGTGGAGTTGGCGCGTACGCGGGTGACGGGATTTCCGTGGGATCTGCTGGGGACGGCGCAGGTGGATAACATTTCGCTGAGCCGGATCACGATGTGGACGGGGGTGTACGGGATTTCGTTTGAGATCATGCTGGTGAATGTGGCAGTGGCGGCGGCATTCCTGGTTCCGAGAAAAAAGCGAAACACATTATTGCTGGCGGCGGTGGCGGCGGCGGCGGTGTTGCAGGCTGGGAGGCTGGTGGACGCTCCAGCGCTGGTGGGGGATCGGGCCGCGCTGCTGGTGCAGGAAAATATTCCAGTCGATGAGAACTGGACGCGGGAGACTTTCGAACGCACGCTGCGTGAATTGACGGATCTCAGTGTAAAGGGGGCGACGACGAGTTCGTCCGCCTCGAATGCGACCGAATCGGCGCATGGCAAGGCGGATTTGATCGTGTGGCCGGAATCGCCGGCACCTTTTTTCACGACCGATCCGCTGTTTCGAAATCCGGTGAGTGAGATGTCGCGTGAGACTCGCAGCTGGGTGGTGACGGGCGCGATTGGAACTACGCCGGCGGCGCAGAGTGGCGGGTCGGCGTCAGCGGTGTTCAATTCGGCGGCGCTGGTGAGCCCGACGGGCGAGTGGACGACGCGGTATGACAAAGTGCATCTGGTGCCGTTCGGAGAATATCTGCCGTTCCCGAAGCTATTTGCGTTTGCCGGCGGGCTGACGAAGGAAGTGGGAGAGTTCAAGGCGGGGACTTCGAGGGCGCCGCTAGATGCGGGAAGCATGCCGCTGGGAATTTTTATTTGCTACGAGTCGGTGTTTCCGGACGAGGTGCGGCAGTTTGCAAACAACGGTGCGCAAGTTTTCGTGAACATTTCGAATGACGGATGGTATGGCGATAGCGGGGCGTACGCGCAGCATTTGAACCAGACGCGGATGCGCGCGATTGAAAACGATCGCTGGATTTTGAGCGCGACGGATACGGGGGTGACGGCGTCGATCGATCCATACGGGCGGACGGTGGCGCGGCTGCCGCGAAAGGAGCGCGGGGCGCTGGTTGCGCCGTATGCACTCACTTCCGTAACCACGTTCTACACGCGGCACGGGGATTGGTTCGCGTGGCTGTGTGCGATAATTTCAGCAGGAGCGCTACTCACGCGCTTTGGGTTTCCCAGGAAATCAGGGGAGAAAGCAGAAGCATCCTCATGAATCAAGAGTTCGAGCAGGAATACGGGGCACTGAGTAAGAAGGTGCGCGAGCTCCGGGAGTATCTTTGACGCGGACAAACTCCGTCCGCAACTAAGCGAAATTGAGAAGCAGTCCGCCGACCCGAATTTGTGGTCGAATCCGCAGCGCTCGCAGCAAGTGATGCGGGCGAAAAAGCGGCTGGAACATTTGCTGGCCACGGACGCCGATCTGGCACGCCGGGGCGATGACATTGCCGCTTACTTCGATCTGGCGAAGGAAGGCGAGAATGTGGATGCGGAGTTGCGCCGCGAGATCGATTCGCTGCGCGAACTCATCGACAAGCTCGAAACCGAGACGTTGCTCTCCGGGCCCAATGACGCGCTGAACGCGATTGTGACGATTCATCCGGGCGCGGGCGGGACGGAGTCGCAGGACTGGGCCGACATGCTGCTGCGGATGTATTTGCGATGGGCGGAGCGGCAGGGATTCGAGACGGTGCTCTACGATTATCAGCCGGGTGAGGAAGCGGGGCTGAAATCGGCGACGTTCGCGGTGAATGGCGAATATGCGTTCGGGTTGCTGACCAGTGAAATCGGGGTACACCGCCTGGTAAGGATTTCGCCGTTCGATCAGGCGAAGCGGCGGCATACGTCGTTTGCCAGCGTGTTTGTATCCCCGGAAATCGACGACAGCATCGACATCGTGATTAAGCCGGAAGATATTCGCACCGATACTTACCGGTCGAGCGGCAAGGGCGGGCAGCATGTAAATACGACGGATTCGGCGGTGCGGATCACACATATCGCAACGGGACTGGTGGCGAATTGCCAGAACGAGAGGTCGCAGCATAAGAACCGGGAACGGGCGATGAGCATGCTTCGTTCGAAGCTGTACGAATACGAGATGGAGAAGAAGCGCGCGGCGACCAAGAAGATTGAGGATTCGAAACTGGACAACGATTTCGGATCGCAGATTCGTTCGTATGTGCTGCAGCCTTACCGCATGATCAAGGACCACCGGACGAAGACGGAAGTGGGGGATGTGGATCGCGTGCTGGACGGGGATTTGCAGCCATTCCTCCGGGCGTATTTGATGGCGCGGCGCGGGGAGAAACAGGAGAAATAGTGGGCGGGAAGCAGGGAAAGGCGATCAAGCTTGGTCCGCGATTCGAGCGCGCATTTCTGTTTGCAGCGGAGAAACATGCGGGCCAGGTACGCAAGGCTTCGACGACGCCTTACATTGCGCACCTGATGGGAGTGGCGTCGCTGGCGCTGGAGTACGGCGGCGACGAGGATATTGCGATTGCGGCGCTGCTGCACGATGTGGTGGAAGACTGCGGCGGTGCGGAGATGCTCAAAGAAGTGAAGCGTCGTTTTGGAAGCCGTGTGGCGAAAATTGTGGAGGGGTGCACCGACTCGTATGTCGTTCCGAAACTGCCGTGGCGCGAGCGGAAGGATACGTACCTGCGGCACTTGAAGAGTGCAGATGCGGAAACGAGACTGGTTTCGGCGGCGGACAAATTGAACAACGTGCGCTCCATTCTTTCCGACTACCGCGAGGTGGGAGAATTGATCTGGGAACGTTTTAACGGTGGGCGCGAAGGAACGCTTTGGTACTATCGGGCGCTATTGGAGGAGTTTCAGCGCGGCGCGCCGAGCCGGTTGATTCGCGAATTTGAGCTGGTGGTGCGGGAACTCGAAGCGAAGGCGAGGAACGGCACGAGTGGCGCCAGTTCGAGAGGTAAATGATGGCACGCATAATCGATCAAATTCGGGCGTCGAAGTTGCCATCGAACATGATGCAATTTGCGGCGCGGGGTGCGCTGTCGGTGGCGCCGGATGAGAATCTGGAAATTCTGGTTTACCTGGCCAAGCACAATAAATTGTTTGGCGAACTGGCGCGGATGACGCTGGCAGGGTGGGACGAGAAGGCCTCGGGGGTGGCGGCGGCCGATCCGAAGACGGCGCGGGAGGTGCTCGACTATTTGATTTCGCCGGAGAATCTGCGTCCGAAATTGTTGCCTGCGTTGCTGGAGAATCCTTCGATCCCGGATAGCGAGTTGACGAAGTTTGCGATTTCCGCATCCGCGGAGAGTATTGCAACCATGCTGCAAAGCGCCCGGGTACGGGCAGCGGCGAAAGTGTTGGAAGGGCTGCGATCGAATCCTTACCTGAAACAGAATGACGCAAGGACTGTGGCTGAGTTGCTGGGCGGAGGCGTAGGCGCAACTGCCGAGCCCGCGGTTGCGGCGACCGCCGTGACCGAGGAAGCTACTCTAGCCGCTGAAGCGCCGGGTTCCGTCGACCCAGCAGCGCCGGCGGCAACTTCGGATGGAGGAGACGTTCCCGATGAGCATGTTTCGGCTTATCTGGCCGAGCACGCCCCGGAAATCAGTGCGGAGGAAGGAAAGCCTTTCCAGCCGATTGGCGGGATTATGGAGTTGCTGGGAAGGGATTATTTTCCGGTATCGGCGGTGCAGGAGATCGCGAGGGAAGCGCCAGCGGCTGTGGCTGCTCCGGCGGCGGGGGCCAAGGCGGCGGTGGCCGCGGATGCGAAAGCGGCAGGTCACGCGGCTGCTCATGCTCCGGTGGAGGCAAAGCGGGAGAACTCGCTGCAGAAGATCAACCATCTGGACGTGAAGGGACGAATTCAACTGGCGTTGAAAGGCAACAAAGAAGAGCGGTCGATTCTGATTCGCGATGGGACGAAAGTGGTGGCGCTGGCGGTGCTCGAGGCGCCGAAGCTTTCCGATGGAGAAGTGGAGAAGTTTGCGCTGCAGAAAAATGTGCTGGAAGCGGTGTTGCGGCAGATTCCGCTGAAGCGGCGGTTCATGAAGAACTACATTGTGGTGAGGAATCTGGTGGCGAATCCGCGCACGCCGCTCGATCTGGGCCTGGGTTTGATGAAACATCTGCTGGCGGTGGATTTAAAAAATATATCGGCGAACAAGGAAGTTTCCGAGACGGTACGGAAGCTGGCGCTGAAGATGTACAAGCAGAAGCTGGACGCGGCGAATAAGAAATAGGGAAGCGCCAAGCGCGCGATTATTGTGTCGCAAAGGACGCGACACGCCGCGCGGCTCGCCCAGATCTCCTTCGGCTTCGCTCAGGGCAGGCTTTCGCTGCGCAAAAAACGCTTGCTCAGGATGACAAGGTATGGAAACGGAAGCCTTGCAAGTCAAATGACAGCTCCTGCTCAAGAAGATCCAATCACGGAATTATTGAAGCGGGCAAAGACGATTGCGGTGGTTGGACTCTCCAACGATCCGATGCGGCCGAGCCATGGGGTGTCGGCTTACATGCAGAGCCAGGGATACCGCATTATTCCGGTCAATCCGCGGATTGAGTCCGGTTTGGGGGAGAAGGCGTATGCTTCGTTGCGCGAAGTGCGGGAGAAGATCGATATCGTGAACATCTTCCGGAGGCCGGAGTTCGTTGAGGAAATTGTGGATGACGCGATCCGGCTGAAGGTGCCCGCGATCTGGATGCAGGAAAATGTGGTTCACGAGAAGGCGTCGGAAAAAGCGCGGAAAGCAGGGATTTTTGTGGTAATGGACCGATGCATTCTCAAGGAGCACCAGACGAGATTCCGATGAGAGCGAAAGCTCGAGTCGAAATTCGCAGAACAAAAGCAACGTTGGCAGCGTAGAACTAAAAGGATCCAATAGATTCCTGCCCCACGGAAGGAGCCCCTTGAACCTTATCGCAGAGGTCATACCCTCCGAACCTGTTCCGCCGGCGCAACCTTCGACTCTCCGCAAGGTGTTCATCGGCAAAGACGGCATCCGGGCGGGCTGGAGCCTGCTCATCTTCATTGCCCTGTTTGCTGCCGTAGCTTTCTGCGCGAACCGCATTGGCCACAAGCTGCATCCGGCAAAGGGCCCAAACCCGGGCGAGGAATTTTCGCCGGCCTTCTTCTATGTCGGTGAGTCGGTTGCCTTCCTCATAACGCTCGTCGTTACCTGGATTATGTCAAAGATCGAACGGCGGCCGAATTCTGTCTACGGCTTCGGTGGGAGGCGCAAGCTTCCGAATTTCCTGGCTGGTCTGGGGTGGGGAGTCGCGTGTCTGTCACTTCTGGTACTCATGCTCTGGAAGACCGGGCTGCTCGTTATCGACAGTCGGTTGCTCTTTGGGAGGGACATTCTTCGCTACGGAGCGGTCTGGTTGCTCGGCTTCTTGCTGGTCGGCTTACTCGAGGAATACCTGACGCGCGGATACCTGCAATACACGTTGAGCCGAGGGTTGGCAGGGCTTTATCAGTGGGCTTTCAAGACGCGCCATAGCGAAGCGTTGGGTTTCTGGAGCGCGGCCATCCTCGTGTCGTTCCTCTTCGGTCTGGGCCACGGCAAGAATCCGGGAGAATCTCCGATTGGATTACTCTCCGCCGGGTTGGCCGCTATGGTCTTCTGCTTGAGCCTGTGGCGAACCGGTTCGCTGTGGTGGGCGATTGGGTTTCATGCGGCGTGGGACTGGAGCCAATCGTTCCTGTATGGCGTGGCCGACAGTGGAACTATGGTACAGCACCATTTGCTGGCCACGCATCCGGTGGGCAAGCCTATTCTGAGTGGAGGAGCGACGGGGCCGGAGGGGAGCATCTTCATCCTTGCGGTGTTGAGCCTGGCCAGTGTGATCATTGTTGTGACTTTGCGGCCGGCTCGGCAGGGGCTAAAGCCCGATGGGTTTTAGACGCTTAACGCGGCGCTGAAGCGCCGCTCTTCCACGGTGCTGCCGCGGCGGTTCATGGCACCCTTCGGTTCTGCTCAGGGCCGGCTCCTGAAGCCTTACTCTTCCAAAAACAATTTACGGGGCGGCGATCAGGAGGCGACTTGAACGAATACGACGCTGGCGTCATCGCGCAGGGGAACGCCGGCGGCGAAGGCGCGAACGTCATCGAGAACGGTAATTGCGGAAGCGCCGGGGCTGGAAACGTGCTCCGCGAGGCGATCCAATCCGTATTCTTCGTCTTCTCCGTTTGAAGCCTCGCTGATGCCATCGCTATAGAAAACCAGGCGCGAGCCGTTGGAGAGAGCCACAGTGCTCTGCGAGTAGTCGCCGCAACTCAAGCCCAACGGGAGCCCGCGCTCGGTATCGAGGAAACGGGGTCCGCTGTCGTCGACCAGGAGTGGACGCAAGTGCCCTGCACTCGCGAATGTGATGCTGCGAGTTGCCGGGTCCAAGACGGCGTAGACGAGGGTGACAAATTTGCCGGCCGGAAAATCTTCTACCAACAGGCTGTTCAGTTTGTCGAGTACTTCGGCCGGAGTGCAGCAAGCTTCGGCCAGAGAGCGGAGCATTCCGCGCGTTGCTGACATGAGCAGAGCGGCAGCGGTGCCTTTTCCGGAGACATCGGCGAGAACCAATCCCCAGCGGCCGTCAGGAAAAGGAATGAAGTCGTACCAATCTCCGCCGATGGCGCGGGCGGAGATGCTGAGGCCGGAGACGGCAAAGCCGGGAATATAAGGAGATGCCTTGGGCAAGAGAGCCTGCTGGATGGCGCGAGCTTCTTCGGCCTCGCGATTCATGGCCTCGCGCTCGGCACGCTCCAACTGGAAACGGTGCGCGTTATCGATGGCGATGGCCATGTGATCGCACAGGGCCTGGAGCAGCCGGAGTTGCTGGCGGGGAAAAGCGTCGAGATCGGGGTGCGACGCGGTGAATACTCCTACGAGGCGCTCGCCGACGTGAAGGGGAATCGCCACTTCAGACTGGGTTGACTCCTCGCAACCGATGTAATACTCGTCCTTGCGAACATCCGGGGCGTAGCGCATCTGGCCGGTGGAAGCGACATAGCCGACCATGCCTTCTTTGCCGATCTTCAGACGAAAACCCTTCTGGCGAAGGGAACAGCCATGAACGCCGCCCATTACCAGTTCTCCGCGAGCTTCGTCATACAGGTAAACACTGGTCTCCAGAAGGCCGAAGGAGTGCGCCACTTCGTTGACGATGTTGTCGATGAGCTGATCGAGATCAAGAATTGAACTGATCTTCTGGGCGGCCTTCTGCAGTTTTTGCAGGCTTTCCACCTGGGTGTCGACCGGAGGTCGAGTGGAGGGGAATTCGTCGAAAATATTCGCAGGACTGGTGGCCATTGCTGGTTCCCTTAAAGAATGACTACAAGCACGACCTCAGGGGCTAAAGCCAACTTCTAGAGGCCCTGATCGGCACGGCTGAAGCCGTGCCCTTCCCAAAACAACTATGAAGCCAGCCTTACGAGAGGTTTATGAAATAAACTTTCGGACAGCTTATGAAACCTGACTATGAAACGAAGCTTCGGACAGGTTATGCAACCAGCCTTTAAGACAACTTACGAAACCAGCCCTAGAACTATCGATGAAACCAGACCTAGGATTTACACAACAACTTTGCGACGTCTTATAAAACCAGCCCTACGATTTACACAACCAGCTGTGCAGCAATTTATAAAATCACTCAAAAATTGGATGCGTGGAGGTAGCGCTAGGACTCTCTGTTTTGCCGAGTTGACTTGGCTGGAGGTGATTGCTGGCGCAGGCGCTTGATCTCTTCCATACGATCGCGAATGCGTTTTTCGATGCCTTCGCTGGTGGGGTGGTAATACGTCCGATCGCGCAGATTTTCGGGCAGGCATGGCATGTTGGCAACTTTGCCTTCGACGTCGTGCGCGTATTGATAATTCTTGCCGTAGCCGAGGCCCTTCATGAGACTGGTGGGCGCGTTGCGCAGATGAAGCGGGACGGGTTCGGCGGCAGTTTGTTCGATGTCGTGCTGCACGTCGCCGTAGGCGGTGTAGAGCGCGTTTGACTTGGGCGCGACGGAAAGATAGACGACGGCTTGTGCGAGGGCGAGATTGCCTTCCGGCATGCCGATGAAATCGACGGCATCGCGCGCGGCCATGCAGAGGGAGAGAGCGTTGGGGTCGGCGAGGCCGATATCTTCGACCGCCATGCGGACGACGCGGCGGGCAATGTAGAGCGGATCTTCTCCGGCCTCGATCATGCGGCCGAGCCAGTAGAGGGCGGCGTCGGGGTCGCTGTTGCGCACGGATTTGTGCAGGGCTGAGATCAGGTTGTAATGTTCTTCGCCGGCTTTGTCGTAGAGGAGAGTGCGTTTCTGCAGGGCGTCGCGAACGATGTCGTCGGTGATTTCCGGGGGCTGCGTTCCGGATTGCTGCGCCAGGCCGGCGGCGACTTCGAGGACGTTGTAGGCGCTGCGGGCGTCACCGCTGGTGTAGCTGGCGATTTTCCTGAGGACGTCGTCGGAGGCTTGCAGCTTCATGGTGCCGAGGCCGCGTTCTTCGTCGGTGAGGGCGCGCTTTAATAACTGGACAATCTGGTCTTCGGTGAGCGGCTGCAATACGTAGACGCGAGTGCGGGAGAGGAGCGCGCCATTGATTTCGAATGACGGATTCTCCGTGGTAGCGCCGATGAGGCGGATGTTGCCTTTTTCCACGTGGGGCAGGAAGGCATCCTGCTGGGCTTTGTTAAAGCGGTGAATCTCGTCGATGAAGACGATGGTGCGCGTGCCGTACTGGCGGGCGCGTTCGGCGTCGGCCATGACCTGCTTGATTTCCTTGATGCCGGCCAGGACGGCAGAGAATTCGATGAACTCAGCCTTGGTCAGCTTCGCGATGATTTTGGCGAGCGTGGTTTTTCCTGTGCCGGGAGGGCCCCAGAAAATGAGCGAACCGGTATCGTCGCGCTCGATCTGAGTGCGCAGGGGTTTGCCGGGACCGATTAGGTGTTCCTGTCCGGAGTATTCTTCGAGCGTGCGAGGGCGCATGCGGTCGGCCAGCGGGCGGGTGCGGTCGGCGGCGTTCGCAGCATTCGGGATGTCGAAGAGTCCCATGAAAAATCATTTCACCACGGAGGTCACAGAGACACAGAGAAAACCAAGACAATAAATTAAAGACCTTTTACCAAGTGTAATTGGAACGCTTCCAGCGAAGAGTTCTATAGCGTTCCTACGCTTTTCTCTGTGTTCTCTGTGCCTCTGTGGTGAACAACCTCTTATCTTCTTTTTTGCCTTGCGGCTTCGTACAGCACGATGCTGGCGGCTACACCGGCGTTGAGGGATTCTACCTGCGGGGTGTGGGGGATGGCGATGGACTCATCCATTTTGGCCACGATGTCGCGCGGGAGGCCGGAGCCTTCGTTGCCGAAAAAGATTGCGGCGGGACTTTTCAAGTCTGCCTGATCGATCGGTGTTCCTTTGTGCGAAGAGGTCGCGATCAGGCGGACGCCTTGGGCTCGCAGCTTCTCGGAGACTTCTTCCAGCTTGAGGGCTGATGACTTTCCGTGGCGATGAATGATGGGAAGGCGGAAGACGGAGCCGGCGGAGGCGCGAACCACTTTCGAATTAAACGGGCTGACGGTGCCTTCGCCGAGGACGATGCCAGCGCTGCCGAAGGCTTCGGAGGAGCGGAGGATGGTGCCGAGGTTGCCGGGATCTTGCAGAGCGGCGAGGACAATGATCGGGCCGACTTGCAGGCGTTCGGTGACATCGTCGAGCGAAGATTCTTTGAGGCGTACCAGCGCGGCAACGCCTTGCGGAGACTCGCTGGGGACGAGACTGTCAAATAGCTTATCGGGAAGAAGAAGGGTTTCGACCTGAGCTCCGATCTGCGGCAACAGGCGCTCGGCGCGGTCCTGGGCGGATTCGCGAAAGAAGACGGCACTGAAACGGAGGCCGCTGCGGATGGCTTCTTCGAGGATGCGCAGGCCTTCGATGGCACAGTCTCCGGCTTCGGTGAGTTCGGCGTGCGAAAAGGCCTGGCGCAGTTGCTTGACCAGAGGATTGTGGCGGCCTTCAATGCGGCGGAGGCGCGAGTGAGCGGCGAGGCGCGTTTGTTCCATTCCCCCTGATTATAGGCGGAGCTGATGCGGGGGTGCGCCTCACATTTCTTTGCATCGGACTTGTTCGCCCCCGCTCGCGGAGCTTTCGGGGAAAACTTCCGCTGCCTGGCCGCATAGTTGCCCAGCTTTGCAAAGGAAGCAAAGCTGGGGCAGCCCCGCTTGTTGGGGAGCGGTTTTTCATGCGTGAGATGGTGAGTGCGTGATACGCCAGTCCCCGCCTCGCCGCGGTTTGCCGTATTATGATAAGTTTCACAGGCAAAGATTCCAACAAGAAGCAGGGCAGGAAGGGAAGGCCGTGCGCGCCGAAATCATAAAAATCAATTGTGAGTCCCCGGAGAGTTCTCTGGTAAAGTACGCCGCCGATCAGATTCGAGCAGGCGAAGTGCTGGGCATGCCAACGGACACGTTCTACGGGCTGGCGGCCGATCCGTTCAACCTGCGGGCGGTGGATCGCGTGTATGACATCAAGACGCGCTCGCGGCATAAACCGCTATCGCTGCTGATCGAGAGTGTGGATCAGGCAGAAGAACTGGCGAAGGCACTGCCTGAGGAGTTTTACGTGTTGGCGCGGAAATATTGGCCGGGGCCGCTGACCATCATTGTGAAAGCGGGATCGCGGCTGCCATTGAAGGTTACGGCCAACACTGGGAACGTGGCGCTGCGCGTGCCGAATGCGAAGATTCCGCTGGCGGTGGTGACGGCGGCGGCGATTCCGATTACGGCCACGTCGGCGAATCTGAGCGGGGCGGCGGAGTGTACCAGCGCGGAGCAAGTGCATGAGCAACTGCATGGAAGGATCAGCATTATTGTGGATGGAGGAACGTCGCCGCGGGATATTCCATCGACCATTGTCGATCTGACCGACGAGGGAGCGCGCTGGAAGATTATGCGCGAAGGCGCTATTCCGGCCGACGAAATTTCCACGTTTTTTGCCAAAGGATGAATGACGATCATGCTACGCGAGGTGCGACCGGCCGCTGGCTGTTGTGGCTGGAAGCGTTGGGAGCGCTCGCGTTGGTGGCGTTTCTCGGGCTGACCGCGTTTCGCGTGGTGCAGGAAGGCTCACAGCAGGAACTGCATCGGGCGGATGCGATTGTGGTGTTCGGCGCGGCGGAGTATTCCGGGCATCCCTCGCCGGTGTTGCGGGCGCGGCTGGATCATGCCTTCGATCTCTTCCAAAAGGGAATCGCGCCAGTAGTCATCACGACGGGCGGCGCGGCGGCGGATCCCAGCTTCAGCGAAGGCGGTGTGGGACGGGATTACCTGGAACACCGCGGAATTCCGGAACGAAATTTGATCGCGGAAACGCAGGGTTCCGATACGGCGCAATCCGCCGTACGCGTGGCTGTGATCATGCGGGCCAATGGGCTGCACAGTTGCGTCGCCGTGAGCGACGCCTATCACGTATTCCGGATCAAGCGGCTGCTGGAGCATGAGGGGGTAGGCCCGGTGTATGTGGCGCCGAGACCCGATTCGCGTCCGCATGGGGTGGGACAGCGGCTCTATGCGGTGTTGCGGGAGGCGAGCAGCTATTTGTTGTGGAAGTTGGGAGCTCCGTAAGGGCGCGGCTTTTTCAGGGCGCGCGATGACGGTTAAAAGTCAAAAGAGGTCGATGCCATTCGTGGTGCGAATCTTGAACCAGTCGTAGCGGAGGTTGTAGCGCATGATTCCGTTGCGGACTTTCATGAACACGTGCTGAATGCGTACCTCCAGAGCCATGTTGCGGCTGATGGTGTACTGATCATGGCGCTGGCCGATGTACTCGGCGCGGCGACGATTCTCACAGCTTTGGTAGTCCCCGCCCTGACGGCAAAGTTCATAACCGTTGCTGAGGTTTTCTTCGCGCAGGCTTTGGACGGTCTGATTGTCCTGAATGGCGGCGGCTAAGTCTTCGTCGTAGCGTTCATACCAGGCTTGCACGGCTTCTTCGGTTTCGTCGGGAGTGTGAGTTGCTTTGTATTTGCCGATGGCGGCAATAATTTCGTCGCTGTTTTCGGCACCCTCCATCCTCAGGCGAGGAAGCGCATTCGCGATCGCATCCATGTCGTCTTCGGTGATGACTTTCTTGGCGTGCGAGGCACCTTGCTTCTTGGAACTCCGCGCGACCGCGCCGAGAGACTGCTCGGTTCCGGTGGCCGTCGGCTCGGGAGCGGCGGGGGCGACTGGAGATTGCTGGGCAACAGCGAACGAAAGGAGAAGAATAAGAATCGATGTGCGAAGCAGGCTGCGTCGTAAGGCGGAGAATATTGAAGAAAGAATGGTCACACTAAAAGCGTATCGGCGGGGCTTGATGGGGAAAAGATGACCAAAGTTTCGCGAATCGTTTCTTTTGTTTACCAGCCGTTTCTCTGCCGCAGGCCGGTGATGTGGGCGACGTGATGGCGGCCGTGCCAGGCGTAGAGCGCCAGATTCTTCTCGAGAGGCATCAAGCCGAGTTCAGGATGGCGGAAGGTGCGTTTCCACTCTTCCGGCTTCAGTGATCGTAAAAGACGGATCCAGCGGGCATGAAGGGAATCCATCATCGTCAATGAGACTTCCACGGGGGTGGTCCCGGTGTCGGCAAGTTTGGCCCAGCGGTCTTCGGCGTAGGGTTTGATCGTCGGCTCATCTTCGGTGAGCGCGAGTTTGAAGCGGATGTAGGCGTTGAGATGGCTGTCGGGAACGTGGTGCGTGAGCTGGCGAACGGTCCAGCCTTCGGGACGGTAGGGCGTGTCGAGTTGCTGGTCAGAGAGGCCTTTGACGGCGGCGCGGAGATGGGCCGGGGCTTGTTCGATATCGGCCAGATATTTATGTTTTTGGTCTTCGGTGGGCGTGCCTTCGTAGTGAAACTTGCCGATGGGATAGCGCAGGTCGGTCATTGTGTCTCCTCCTTGGGCCGGTTGGAAGCTCTTGTCCAAAGATGAGCCGTGGGCGGCGGAGGGTTCACAAAAGCTGTTGCTCGAAAGCTGCGAGAGTTCAAGCCCCCAAAGTCGGAAATGCGACTTCAATCATCGTATCGACTTCCTCCGCTTCTCCGGTAACTCTGTATTGCCACCAAGTGACCGCCTTGATCGCGGCTTCTAAAA
The DNA here is from genome assembly GCA_964403025.1 of uncultured Acidobacteriaceae bacterium. Classification (GTDB taxonomy): domain Bacteria; phylum Acidobacteriota; class Terriglobia; order Terriglobales; family Acidobacteriaceae; genus Sulfotelmatobacter. Next base: position 171,784 of record CAYOEH010000001.1, read on the forward strand.
GCTGTAGTGGACCGGAGACGTACTGGAGGTCACGGGGTCGACCATCAGTTCCGATCACTGCGTGGAGGAGGACAGTCCCGGCGACGTCAACGCCCGGCGGGATTTCGGGCGTCACCTTGTAGACAAGCGACTTCGCCTGGGTTGCGGCATCGACGTAGATGAGGCGGGGCGCGGGCTTCGGCGGTTCCGAGATAGCCGCCGGCAAGGAGACATCGACAGGCTGCTTCTGTTTCGCGGGAGGCGCGACCCAGACGGCGAAGATCAGTTCCTGGTCTTTATCGTGACCTGTAACTTGCCAACAGCCGAATACTGGAAAGGCAATGCCACCCATAATCATGGTGCCGCCATAGGTCTCTTCGGTCTCGGTAAACACCGGGGCCGGACCGTCGAGCCTTTTGCCGGTAACGGTGAGCGATCCATCTTTCCCCGAAAAACCCGGATGCATGCGGAACCATGGAAGTTTATTGCTATAGGCAAAATCGCCGGGCTGGCTGGCCTGCCACGCTCTCCATGTTCCATCAAGAGGCAGCATCGTCCATAGCTTCGAGCTGCCAAACCAAAACTGACCGGTCCCAAGGCCTGACATATTCTTGGCGGGGTCGCCCGACAGAGGAGCCGGAGGTAGGAAGCGCCCGTCCGAGGGCAGGGTCACGCGGCAACTCGCAGGTGCGGCATCGGGCAAAGCCGTTGCTTTAGCAGGTTGCTGTCGATCGGCTGCGGACGGCGCGGGTGGCGTTTGCGCGGCGGCAGACATTGCGGCGAAGGTCAATGCGATTACGGTAGCGGAACGCGGAAGGAGCATGGGAGCCCCCTTGGAGGTGATTCCTTCTACGGTACAGGATTATAGATGGATGGCAAGAACGTTGGTTAGCAGGTTCATCGATGGGCTGGGTGCTCTCTTCATGCTCCCGACGAACCAGCCATCTAACTACAAGCCCTAGTGCCGAGGTCCGGGAAACCCCATCCCGTCCGGCTTTGAATTTCGGTTCCTCGTGCCTTTGGTTGGGTGCATCAAATGTGGTTCTAGGCTAAACTCTGACTGCTGTGGGGTTTAGCTTCTGACTCCCTGAAGCCGGCCAAAGGTCGGCCTCAGGATCTCGGTGCGAGGGAACTATGGCAGCTTCGGTCTGGTCTGGGCACTTAACCTTTGGCCTTATCTCGATGCCGGTGCGCTTATTTTCGGGCGCGCGCAGCAGCGGAATTTCTTTCAACATGCTTCACCGTCCGGATAAAGTGCGGGTGAAACAGCAATATATTTGTCCGCTGGAGAATGTGGTAGTGGAGCGCAGCGAAATTGTGAAGGGCTACGAATTTCGCAAGGACGAATACATCATCATCGAGCCGGAAGAGATCAAGAAGATCGAGCCGCAGACCGCGAAGACCATGGAGATTCTGGAGTTCGTGAAAGCGACCGATGTGGATCCGGTTTATTTCGAGTCGTCATATTACATGCTACCGGAAGAGGCGGGACGGCGGCCGTATGCGCTGCTGACCAAGGCGCTCGAAGAGAGCGAATACGTGGCCATCGCGAAAATTACCATGCACAACCGGGAGTACACGGTATTTCTGCGGCCGCACGAAGGCGGGTTGATGCTGCACACGATGTATTACGCGGAAGAAGTGCGCAAGGTGGAAGGATTTGGCGCGCCTGATGTGGAGTTGAAGGAAGCCGAGATCAAAGTGGCGCACCAGTTGATTGAAGCGCTGGCGGATGAGTGGGATCCGGAGAAGTACAAAGATTCGTTCCAGGAAAATCTGAAGAAGCTGATTGAGACCAAGCTCGAAGGCGGAGAAGTGGCAGCCGTGGAGAAGCCAAAGAAACTGGCTCCGGTGGTGGACTTGATGGCGGCTCTCAAGCAAAGCCTAGCACAGATGGAAGGCAAGAAGAAACCTGCTGCGACCGAGAAGACCGAAACTCCGGTGGCTGCGGCGGGAGGCAAGTCGCGGCGCGGGCGGTAAGAAGTCTGGCTTCCGGTTCCGGCGCCCGGTCGGCGCCATCCACTCGAACGATTCGCCTCAGTGCGAAGGTGTAATCTTTTCCTCATCCAACTCGTCCCTCGACCCAGGCATCCCAGAGGTTAAAGATTCAGCGGAAACGACGCGAGCTGGTCGGCGGCACTGGCGCAGATCGAGGCCTACCCGTTAGAATGTTGAATTCTTCTCACCTATGATCAGAATCTTCCTTGAAGAGCGCAGGATGGGTTGCCGATGAGTGTTCGACGTATGGGCCGATGGGCGGCCATGGTGCTGCCTATCTTGTTTTGGTCCGCCTGCGGTCAGGTCTACCGTCCCGTAGTGATTCCGTGCTCGACCGGCGGGGTTCCGGGATGCCCGGTGGAGACGAATCCACAGCCGAGTGATTTCCACGAAGTTTTTGGCATCAGCACCAACGCGGACAGTTATCCGGGGACGGCGATGCAGATTGACGTTTCGGGAGATGCTATCGTCGGCGAAACTCCCTCCAGTAACCCCTCCGTGCCGAACCTCGGGAACAATCCCACGCATATGGCTATCGTGGCCAATGATTCGACGGTGTTTGTCGCGAGCGCGGGCAGCGTGGTCCCAGGCGGACTGGACATCGTTTCCTCCTTCACTCCGGTGTTTGATTCCAGGCTGTCTATCGGGCTGGGAACGGTGAACACGGTCGCGCTGCCGACGGGCTCGGAGCCGGTGTTCTTGAACACGACGCAGAGTACGGCGGTCTACGTAGCGAATTTTGGGACCAATTCGGTCAGCTCTATCAATACGACCTCAAACGTGGTCAGCACTACTGCGACGGTGGGAACCAATCCGGTGGCGCTGGCGGAAACGCCGAATGCCTTCAAACTTTATGTGGCGAATCAAGGGAGCAACACGATCAGCAGCCTGAATCCGGTGGATCTTTCTTCGAACACGGTCACGGGATTCACGGGGATCACGCCGGTCTGGATCGTGGCGCGGGGCGACAGCCAGAAGGTGTATGTGCTGACCGAGGGTGACGGGCAACTGGTGACGATTGATGTTGCCACGGACACGGTGACCAGCAGTCTTCCGGTGGGGGCTGGTGCGAATTTTGCTTTCTTCGATCCGAATTTGAACCGGCTTTACGTTGCGAATCCAGTGACCGGGAAGGTGTATGTATTTTCCGATACGGGGGGCACGAACGATACACCAACGCTTTTGTCGACGACACCACTGTCGATTCCCGGGCTGAGTGCAACTGCGTGTGCGACGTGCGGTGCGGTGATTCCAGTTTCGGTGACCGCGTTGCTGGATGGCACACGGTTTTACGTGGCGAGCTACCAGATTGCGACAACCTGTCCGGACCCGAATGTGACTGTGTCGCCTTGCGTGGTGCCTAGCGTGACGGTGTTCGACGCGAATACGCTTACGCCCAAGTATCCGAATCCAAACACGTCAACCCTGACATTGCTGACTTCGCCGCCGTTCGCGGTGAATGCGGCTGGCAAGTATCAATATGCGGTGCCGCCGATGGGTTCATGCGCAATGACTCCGTTGTACCCCGCATTGTATTCTCCCAGCAATCCACGATTCCGAGTGTTCACCGTGGCGTCGGAAGATAGCAGCCGGGTCTATGTGAGCATGTGCGACGCGGGAGCGGTTGCCGTGATCAATACAACCGGCAACAATGCGAACAATCCCGAATCGCCGCTGCCGCCGGATACGGTGGTCGGCGCGTTGCCGATGGCTCCCCAAGCCAACAGCGCGTCGGCTTTGCAGAGCCCGATCTTCTTGCTGATGGGGCAGTAGTGCGTGGGCGTGGGGCTAAAGCCCCGTTGATAGATAATGGAATCCTAGATGGCACGACTGAAGTTGTGCCCTTCCCGAGCGCTTGGATAGCTGGTTAACGTGCAGCCCTTAGTTTCTTGCGGCTACTTCCTCGCTTTGCGTTTCTCGGGCGGCGTAGTGCGAGTCGACATAATCGTCGAGGATCTCGATGAATTCCGCGACAATGCGATCGCCCTTGAGCGTGGTGAACAGGCGTCCATCCACATAGACCGGAGCCTTAGGCTCCTCGAACGTACCGGGCAGTGAGATACCTATGTTGGCATGCTTTGATTCGCCGGGGCCGTTCACTACGCATCCCATGACGGCCAACTTCATTTCTTCAACGCCGATGTAGCGGCCTTTCCAGGTAGGCATCTGCTCGCGGAGGTAGGTCTGAATCTGTTCGGCCATTTCCTGGAAGAAGGTGCTGGTGGTGCGTCCGCAGCCGGGGCAGGCGGTGACCTGCGGGGTGAAGCTGCGAATGCCCATGGATTGCAGAATCTGCTGGGCGACGCGGACTTCTTCAGTGCGATCGCCTCCGGGAGCAGGAGTCAGTGAAACGCGAATGGTATCGCCGATGCCTTCCTGCAGAACTACGCCTAGGGCAGCGCTGGAGGCGACAACGCCTTTCGCGCCCATGCCGGCTTCGGTGAGGCCGAGGTGCAGCGGGTAGTTGCAGCGGGCGGCGAGGGCGCGGTAAACGTCGATGAGATCCTGCACGCCGCTGACTTTCGCGCTGAGAATGATTTGATCGGGGCGCAGACCGAATTTTTCCGCCAATGCAGCGGAGTTCAGAGCGCTGACGACCATGGCTTCCATGGTGACTTCGCGGGCGTCCTTGGGCTCGGCGAGCGCGGAGTTCTCGTCCATCATGCGGGTGAGCAAAGTTTGGTCGAGCGAACCCCAGTTCACGCCGATGCGGACGGGCTTCTGATACTTCACCGCGACTTCGATCATGGTGCGGAAGTTGGAGTCGCCGGTCTTTCCGATGCTGGCGTTGCCGGGATTGATGCGGTACTTGGCGAGATCGCGGGCGCAGTCGGGATACTTGGTGAGCAGGACGTGACCGTTGTAGTGGAAGTCGCCAATGATGGGAACGCGGATGCCTTGCTTGTCGAGTTGCTCGACGATGTGGGGAACGGCGGCAGCAGCTCCTTCGTTGTTGACGGTGACGCGCACCAGTTCCGAGCCGGCGCTGGCCAGGGCGGCGCACTGCTGGACGGTCGAGGGGATATCGGCGGTATCGGTGTTGGTCATGGATTGCACCACGATTGGTGCATCCGAGCCGACGCGCACGCCGCCAACGACGGCGGTCACGGTTTTCCTGCGGGGAATGATAGACATGGGAAGCTCTATTTTAGCATGGGGACTCGGTTGTCGGACCGAGCGGTCCCCCATCTCCTTAGCCGAACAGTTCGCTGTGCGAACCCAAGCGAACGAGTTGCAGAACCTCAGTATCCGGTTTGCGGTAAATCAGAAGTAAGTCCGGTTTAAGGTGGCACTCCCGGTGATCGCACCAGTCTCCGGTGAGAGCGTGGTCGCGGTTCTTTTCAGGAAAAGGCTTATCTTGCGAGAGGAGTGAGACGACGCTGGCAACGATAAAATCTATTTCGCGGCGATGCTGCCCTTTTTCTCGCGCTTGAAGTCCTTGCGGAAAGCGCCGGTGCGCTCAATCCTCCGTGTTCAGGTCGTCCATCAACTCCGACACGCTGCCAAACGAAGGCAGTCCGCCTTTGCGGGCCTCCTGCATCGCCGCCGCTGTCGCGGGGTTCGGAACCTTCACCTCGAAAGGGAGCGCCTTCTCAGCCGCCACGCGTGTCAGCAGGACGCGCACAGCATCGGATACGGACAACCCCATGGCCGCCAAAGTCTTGGCAGCCTGCGTCTTGATACGCTTTTCAACGCGAACGTGAACCATTTCAGTAGCAGCCATGCTTAATCCCTCGTATGAGATACATTGTATCTCATACGAGAAAGGCTCGCAACCTGCACTGAATCCACAGGGCTGCGTGGCCTGACCGCCTATTGCAGGCGGTCGGCTAATCCTGGAATGGTTTTCAGCAAGTCGTTATAGATGACCATTACGGCGAAGAGCACCAGGAAGACGAATGCGGCCTGGTAGACGCGTTCCTTGATGCGCATGCTGATGTCGTGGCCCATCAGGCTCTCGATGAGGAGGAAGAAAATGACGCCTCCGTCGAGGATGGGAATGGGGAGCAGGTTAAAGACGCCAAGGTTCAGGCTGATGGCCGAGGTCAAGAGCAGGAGCGGCGTCCAACCTTTGCGGCGGGCGGCTTCTCCGGCGGCTTGGCCGATGCGGATGGGGCCTTCGATGGAGCGTACGGAAATTTTGCCTTGCAGCATTTTCTGTACGAGTTCGAGAATCAGCAGGGAAGCCTTCCTGTTCTCCTGAAGCGATAACCGAAGTGCTGCAGGGAAGGCAAGGCTGGTCACTTTCATGGGCATGCTGCCGATGCCGATGCGATATCTTTTCTCGATGAGGACGGGCTGGACGGTGAAGTCTTTGGTTTCCGTTCCCCGGCGAACGGTGAGGGAGATCGGCTTGTCCTTGGAAGTCTCGAGCATTTCTACCATGGCGGCGAGAGCGGGTACGGGCTTGCCATCCACGGCGAGAATTTCGTCGCCATCGTGCAGGCCGGCCTTGTCTGCGGGCATGCCGGGAGTCAGGTCGGTGACGCAGACGCAGGGCTCTTTGGCGGCCCAGCCGGCGAATCCGATCTGATCGACGCCGTAAGGCTCGGGAGCGATGGTTTTGGTAAGTAGCTGGCCCTCGCGATTGATCGTGACGTCTAAGGGCTGGCCGGGATTCAGGGCTTCGCGGGTATCGACCTGCTCCCAGGTAGGATCCTGGATGCCAGCGATGCGAACGATGCGGTCGCCGGGCTGAAAGCCAGCTTTAGCTGCCGGAGTATCTTTCATCACCCAGCCGATCACGGTGGGGGCATCGAAAATCGCAGGATATTCGTAGTGCACCATGAAGACGCCGACCAGAAGAAAGACGGCCAGCATGATGTTCATGGTGGGGCCGGCAATGGCGATGAGGAAGCGGTGCCAGCGGGAGTGCGAGAGGAATTCCGCAGGATCGCCGGTGCGCTCGTCCATGGGATTCTCTCCGCTCATCTTGACGTAGCCGCCGAGCGGGATGGCGCTGATGCGGTAGTCGGTATCTCCCTTGCGGTAGCCCAGTAGGCGCTTGCCGAAGCCGATGGAAAACACCTCGACCCTAACGCCGAGCCATTTGGCCACCGCATAGTGGCCGAACTCATGGATCAGGATCATGAAGCCGAGGATGACGACGACGGCGATCAGCGAAATCAGAAAGTCAGGCATAGATTAGAGTACGTACTCCACAGTTTGTTAGATTCCAAAACGAACATTTTAGATGAAAGAAGTTGCCCGCGTCCGCTCCTCTGCGCGCGATCTGCCCACTCGCTGCTGAGCATATCGGCGTGCCTCGGCATCGGCTTGAAGCACCTCCTGGATCGAACCCAGCTTTCCCGAATTAGATGCGGAAACCGAATCTTCGATAATCCTGGGAATTTCATCGAACCCGATACTGCCTTCGAGAAACGCGGCCACTGCGACTTCATCGGCCGCATTCAGAGCGACGGTTTTTGCACCGCCCGCTTCCACCGCTTCATACGCCAAACGGAGACAAGGGAATTTACTCATGTCCGGAGGGCTGAAGTCGAGATGACGCAAGTTGCTGACCGGGAAGCGCATATCCGACTGAATGCGCTCGGGATAGGTCAGAGCGTAAAGGATCGGCAGACGCATATCGGTCACCGAGAACTGAGCAAGTATGCTGCCATCGATAAACTCGACCATGGAGTGAATTGTCGACTGCGGATGGACAATCACTTCCACTTTCGACGGAGGTATGTGAAACAATCTGCATGCTTCGATGACTTCGAAGCCCTTGTTCATCAAGGTGGCTGAGTCGATGGTGATGCGGCGGCCCATCTTCCAGGTCGGGTGATTCAGCGCCTGCTCGACCGTGATGGAACTGAAGGCGGAGCGAGGAGTGTTCAGAAACGGGCCGCCGGAGGCCGTGAGCCAGATCCGTTCGACTTCCTGGATACGACCGCCGCGCAGGCACTGGTGGACGGCGTTGTGCTCGCTATCAATGGGCAAGAGCGGCTTGCCTTGTTTGCGTGCCTCAGCGGTGATGAGTTCCCCGGCGGCAACCAGACATTCTTTGTTGGCCACGCCGACGATCTTTCCTGCTTTCACGGCTTCGTAGGTGGCCTCAAGGCCGGCGACGCCGACGATGGCACTGACCACGAAATCGACTTCAGGGTGGGTGGCGACCTTCACCGTGCCGGCCGCGCCGTGGACCACTTCGATCTCGCGCAGGCCCGCTTGTGCGAGACGAGAGCGCAGGAGATCGGCGTCCGGTTCGGTGGCAATCGAGATGACGCGGGGGCGCCAATGATGGGCCTGTTCGAAAGCGGCTTCGAGGTTCGAGCCGGCGGCGAGCGCGACGATCTGAAAGCGGTCTGGGTAGGACTCGGCGACACTGAGGGTGCTGCGTCCGATGGAACCGGTCGATCCCAGGATGGCGATGCGTCTCATACGGTTGAGCTTCGAGAGCTCAATTCTTTATCTTACGCGATCAGCGGTTGGGGCGGAGGGGGAGAGTCACTGCATGACACGCCAAGCCGCATAGTACCACAGCAGGGGAGCGGCGAAGAGCAGGGCGTCGATGCGATCGAGCATGCCGCCGTGGCCGGGAAGCAATGTGCCGGAGTCTTTTACGCCGGCGCCGCGCTTGATCAGCGACTCGACCAGATCGCCGAGCTGCGCGGCAAGGTTCAGGACGATGGTCAGCAGGATGATGGGGCGCAGCTCTGGCTTTTCCAGGCCGAACAAGCCGTCGCGGCGGTCGATCAATCCCACGCGCAGCAGGAATGAACTGATCTGCAGGGCATGATTGAACAAAAGAATGCCGACCACCAGGCTGGCGGCCAGCGAAGCGACCGCGCCTTCCCAGGTTTTTTTCGGGCTGATGCGTGCGGCCATCAGATGCCGTCCGAGCGAGCGGCCTACGAAGTAGGCGAAGATGTCCCCGGCCCAGACGATCAGAAGAAGATAGAGAATCCAGAAAGCGCCGGCCCATTGCTGGCGGAGTTGGACGAGCATTCCCAGGGGAAGCGCAATGTAGGCGAAGGCGAACGCGGAGGCTGCGGCCGCGGGATAGCCGCTGCTCATGGGCGAGCGGCGCATGGCGATGGTCAGAAAGATGAAGGGAGAAATAGCGCAGGCAAACGCCTCGCCCAGAACGAACTTGACGGCGGAGAGCTGAGGCGTTTCGCCAGCAGCGCTGGCGGCCAGCAGGAGAAAAAATAATCCCACGAAGATGTAAGCCGGCAGGCGCAGCGGGTGAACGCCATAGGACTCGGTGAGCTTCAGAAATTCCTGCACCGTGACCAGAGCAACTGCGGCCGCTACTACCGCTAGAACTGGCACGGGCGCGCGCAGCACCAGGAATATCACGATCGGAATGAGAACCAGCGCGGTCGCGATGCGTTTCAGCATGCTGGGCGCTATTTACTAACCTTCGGGGGTCCGGAGTGGGGGTGGGAGTCGCCGCGATTCAGATTGGCGTGGTTCAAATCGCCATGACTCGAATCACCGTGGTTCAGGCCGCCGTAGCGGCGTTCGCGCTTTTGATATTCGGCGATGCCTTCGAGCAGATGTACGCCGCGGAAATCGGGCCACAGAGTGGGCGTCACATAAATCTCGGCGTAGGCCAACTGCCAGAGCAGGAAGTTGCTGAGCCGCATTTCCCCGGAGGTGCGCACCACCAGGTCGGGATCGGGCAGGTCCCGCGTGTAGAGATGATTTGCAACCGTATCTTCGTCTATTCGCAGGTGCTCGAAGCCTCCGTTCACAGAAGCGGCGTTCACCATGGAGCGGAATGCGTCCACGAGTTCACTGCGCGCGCTGTAGTTCAGTGCCAACGTGAGGATTGTGCCGGAGTTGTGAGACGTGCTCTCGCGCGCCCACGCCATGCGTTCCTGGACATCTTCGGGGAGTTCGTACTGGCGGCCGATGTATTCGAGGCGGACATTATTTTCGTTCAGCCTAGGGACCTCGGCCTTGAGGTAGCGGCTGAGCAGGCGCATCAGGAAATCAACTTCACTCTTGGGCCGCTTCTTCCAGTTTTCTTCGGAGAAGGCGTAGAGGGTGAGCGCGTGGACGCCGATGCGGGCCGCGGTTTCGACGGTGGAGCGGACGGCGGTGACGCCGGCGCGATGTCCGGCCACGCGCGGCAGGTGGCGCCGTTTGGCCCAACGTCCGTTGCCGTCCATGATGATCGCGATGTGCTTTGGGAGCCGCGCTGGATCGAGATGCCGGTAGACTTCCGCTTCCTTGCGATCCAGACCGGCGGGAATTTTTGCCTGCAAGGCCTATCCCCTTCCGATTCTCGAAGCTAACACAGTGGGGAAGGGGGAGGCAATGGACCTTAGTCCTTTCCATTCCGAGTCAGGAACGCTTTGCGCAGGGCAACATCTAGCAACCACGGCCGCTGGCAGTGCAGGTCGGAAGGCCAGCATCCGATGGCTAATTGACAGCTGTGGAGGGCAGAACCATCATGCTCTCTAGAGAGATTATGAGAGATTGCAAGCCGGCGTTGATGGCAATTTGCCTGGTTCTGGGCTGCGCGTCTGCCGATGCGCAGACGACCACCTCCGGTCTGGATGCGACCGCCCTGTTTGAAAAAGGAATGAATGCGCTCGAGGGAAGCAGCGCGACCCGCAGCGGGGCGAATGCAATCGACTACTTTCACCGTTCGTCTGATCTTGGCTTCGCTCCCGCGCAGGTCGTACTCGGTTATCTTTACGAAACTGGACGGAACACAACTGCAGGCCCGCGCGAGGCGCTGGAGTGGTACAAGAAGGCGGCGCGGCAGGATGATCCACTTGCGCAGTGGCTGGTGGGCCGCATGATCTTCCTAGGCGAGGTGCCTCCCCGCGACCTGAACGAAGCGTCGAGCTGGCTGGAAAAGTCCAGCGCTCATGACCATCCTTTTGCTGAATATCTGCTGGGGAAAATTGCTCTCGAACGCAACGACTATACTCAGGCCGCGAAGCGATTCCGGCAGGCCGCAGAACAAGGGCTTCCGCAAGCGCAGTGGCAACTCGCCATGCTACTGCGGGATGGTCAGGGCGTGACCTTGGACAAGTTTGAGGCCTACGTGTGGATGTTGGTCAGCTATGACGGTGGCTTGCGTGCGGCTGCGACGGATTTGCAGGCACTTGAAGCAGAATTGAGCAGCACCCAACTCGAACGTGCCAAGAGCAAGGCACGCGAACTGGAAGGCAGCACAGCTAGAAGCGTTGTAGCCCGTGGCTGTACCGGGTGGCAGGGTGAGTTCGACGTTGTCCCGACACCACCGCCGCCAGATTTGCAAAGATTCTGCCGCTGAGATTCTGGTTTCACCGCGGGCGAGGGCGCCCGCGCCACACCAGCTACTTCGCCTCTTCCGGGACGATCTTCAACTCCAGTTTGTCCGTCCGCCGCAGAATCGTGAGCGAACTGCTTACGGCTACGCGGACATCGGTGAGCACGCGGTGCAGATCGTCCACACCGGCGACCGGCTTGTCGTCCAGCGCAACAATAATGTCGCCATCGCGCAGACCTGCGCGCTTCGCCGGACTATTCTCTTCCACCGACAGGACCAGCGCTCCGGACTCCTTCGGTAGATCGTAGAAGCGGACGACGCGGCGATGCACCGGCACGGTTTGGGCGGATACGCCGATGTAGCTGCGGCGGATGCGGCCGTCGCGGAGCAGGCGGCTGGCCACGAACTTTGCGGTGTTGATGCCGATGGCGAAACAGATTCCTTGGGCGGGAAGGATCGTTGCGGTGTTCACGCCGATCACGCGTCCCACGGAATCGACCAGCGGGCCGCCGGAGTTGCCGGGATTGAGGGCGGCGTCGGTCTGAATGACGTCGTCGATCAGGCGGCCGGAATAGGAGCGGAGAGAACGTCCGAGCGCGCTGACCACACCTGCCGTCACGGTGGATTGAAATCCGTAGGGATTGCCGATGGCGACTACGAGTTGTCCGACGCGAAGCTGCTGGGAATCGCCGAGGGCAGCGACAGTGAGGCCGGGTTCGTCGATGCGCGGTTTTTCGATCTGGATGACGGCGAGGTCGCTGGCGGGATCGTCGCCGAGGGCGGTTGCGGGCATGCTGCGACCATCGGACAGAGTGACTTCGACGCGGCTCGCATCATGCACGACGTGGCTGTTGGTGAGAATCAGGCCGTCGGGAGTGAAGACGAATCCCGAGCCGCCACCGCGGCGCTCGCGAGGCTCGCCGGAACGAGTGCGTCCGGCAGATTGATGTACTTCAATGTTTACCACCGAAGGGCTGATGAGTTCCACTGCCCCGGTTACTGCGCGGGAGTAGGCATCAAGCAAGGAGTCGTCGGATCCGGGGGAGCTTGCAGCCGGCGCGATGGGGCGGGGGGCTTCGTCACCCCAGCCGTTTACCTCGGGTTGATTCGCGGAGGCAGGGAAGGCGGAAAAGATATTTTCAGAATGTTCCAACTGCATGATGCATAGATGTGAATCGATCTATTTGGGATTCATGGGGCTGGTCGGCAGAAAAAAGCCGGGACCAAGGGATTGGTCCCGGCAGTGAGTTGGCTGGTTGCCCGGATAAAATTCTTGCTGCTGCCTAAACTATCGGCAGGGTCCTCGTGAACGTTAACTCTACGCGGTCCTTCTGGGCCGCACCGTCAAGTCGCGCACCTGGGTGAGGATGCTCGACATCTGCATCCCGTTGAGTTGTGAAACGAAGGGAAGGATCTCCGCAATGAACTGATCTTTCATCAGCTCGCTGATTTCGTCCTGGCGGTTCTTTTCCCCGCCGCTGAGCAGTTCTGGCACGGTCACCTCTAGAGCTCGCGCCAGCCGTTCCAGGGACGACAGCGTAGGCGTAGCTTTTTCGTTTTCAATTTTGGAGACGTAGGTCCGGGGAACGGACATGCGTCCGGCGAGTTGGCGCTGGCTCAAGCCGCTGCGCAGACGCAGCGAGCGGATCGAAGTGGCCAGGTTCAAGTGTCCGCGGCCCATGCCGGGCACGGGCATCATCACCGGTGGAGTCATCACCACCGGTTCGGGCTCGGGTTCCTCGTCGAGCGACGAATGGCAGCGGCGGCAATTGTTGTTGACGGTGCGGAATTGCACCAACAGGCAGTGATCGCAACGGACGACTTCCCGTGAATCTACCGGGGCAAGAGTCGTGGCCATCGGGTTGTGGGAGTGCCAGAGCGGGCTACTCCTGGAACCATCACATATGGGGGAAAAGGTTCCGACTGCAGAGACAATCTGCGGTACAAGGCCTGTGGAAGTCAAGGTTAAAATGCAGAAAGCCGCGCGTGTTGGCGGTGAAAGTCGAAATAAGGCGGCGGGATGCCGCAGGAAATATGGGGAAAGCAATGATGGATCGTGAGTCAGCGTGGTGTTTACTAACTGAGTTCACCCAGTCGGAAAGTTTGCGCAAGCATGCACTGGCGGTGGAGGCGTGCATGCGCGCTTGCTCGCGGAAGTTTGCGAATGGCTCGGGGACGGAGACATCGGGTCTTGGGCTGCCGGAACTTGGCTTGTCCGAGGAAGAATTGTGGGGCATCGTCGGACTGATTCACGATTTTGACTATGAAAAGTATCCCAGCCTGGAAGACCATCCTTACCGGGGCAACGAGATTCTCAAGGAGCGCGGATGGCCGGAGGTGATTCGTCGAGCGGTGATGTCGCACGCGGAGTACACCGGGGTGACGCGCGACACGCCGATGGAAAAAGCTCTGTTTGCCTGCGATGAACTGGCTGGATTTATTACCGCGGTGGCGTTGATCAAGCCGGGGAAGTCACTGCCCGAGGTAGATGCGAAGTCGGTACGAAAAAGAATGAAGGATAAAGCTTTCGCGCGGAAGGTGAATCGCGAGGACATTGTGAACGGCGCGGCGGCGCTGGGCGTGGATCTGGACGAGCACATCGCGTTCTGCATCACGGCGCTGCAGGGGATTGCGGGCGAGTTGGGATTGGATGGGAGCGCGGCGAAAGCGACGACGTCCCCTTAGGGCGATGCTACCCGGAGCGAATCCTTGCGTGTAGTTTCCGAGGAGGGGAGGCTCGGTCCCAGGCGAAGCAATTCATAGCTCTCGGGCGGGACGGGTCCAATGGCGAAGGGTAGAGGGCCGGAATCGAAAGAATAAAATCCGGCTCTCAGGTCGCCTTGGGAGGTAGTGATGCCGAGGTGCATGGGAATTCGAATGATGTCGCGCGAAGCGACCAGTCGCGGACGTATTTCGAAAAGCTGGGTGGGTGCGCCTAAGGCGAGGAAATCTCCGGGGTGGTGCGGAGGGTCGTCGAGTACTACGGCGTGAGCACCGAACGACTCCATGTAGTACTGAAATCCCCAATGCCCGGTGAACCATACGGTGCCGGGCTGGTTCCGAGTTTCTTGCTCAATTTCTGCGGCTGCTATGCGCGCCGAGTTTGCCAGTTCCGTGTCCGCCCAGGTCAGCCAGAGCGAAACGACACCCGACAGTGCTAACGGTATGGCCAACAGCGCGGGACGGAAGCGAATCGAGGTGGGGCGCAGAACGTCGATGCGGCGGGCGAGCAGGATGCCGGCGGCGGGAATCAGAGGGAGGACGGAGCGGGCGTTGATGGTCCAGTTTAGAAAGCCGGTGAAGATAAACGTGCCGAAGACCCAGAGCATGAGCAACAGGGAGCCGGCGTCTCTGCGCTTCCATGCATCCACGGTCGCGAGCGCCATTACGGAGAATCCGGCGGCGAGGAAGAACGTCAACTGAATGCCGACGCTGAGCCAGTGCGAATAGAAGCGAGGCGGGCCGAGCATTCCACCGAGATCGATTCGCCCGGTAGCGAGGAGGAATGCTGCGATTCCGCTAGCGGCGCAGAGGGCAAGAATTTTGCGGCGCGACCAAATGAAGGGACCGAGCGTCAGCGCGGGGAGCACGCAGCCGCCGACGAAGCTGAGATCGACCAGCAGCTTTGCGAGGCCGGAAGTTTGTCTTCCTTGGCGGACTCCGGTGGAGACATGAGCGGCGCTGGTGATCATGCGCAGTCCGTAGACGGCCTTGGTCCAATATTGGAATCCGGTGAGGGCCAGGATTGGCAGCAATAGATACCATGCCCAGTTTCCGAGACGGCGCTGCCGGGCCAGCGCATATGCGGCGAGGAGCGGAATCAAGGCGATGCCAAAAAACTTGGTCAACGCACAGGCGGTGACCAGCAGGGCCGAACTCAGGAGATAGAACGGTTTCTGCGACTCGAGACCTTCAATCCAGAAAATGATGGCCCAAAGCCAAAGGGCCAGCATCAGGACATCGCACATCACGCTGTTGGCGGAGACGAGAAAGCCTGGCGTGAGAAGCGTGGCGAGGGCGGCCAGGAGCGGCGAATCGGTAAATCGCTGCGCCAGGCGATATGTGCCCAACACTACGGCTAGCGCGGGCAAGAAGAAGGCGAGATGCAACGCGCGTTCGGACCAACCGACGATGCTGGCGGCCGCGGCGAGGTAGTACGAGGCAAGCGGCGGGTTCTTGGTTTCGACGGCCATGGGAACGGCGTCGCGGTACCAATTGATCTTGAATCCATACGGATCAAAGGGATGCTGCGTGATCTGGCGCGCGACGTACACGAACAAAGTGTCGTCGATATTGAAAGCTTTGCCGGAAAAAGGGAGGAGGCAGGCGAGCAACGCCACTGCAAGAAGCACGTAGTGAATTTGCGAATGCTTGCTCTGGAAGCTCTCAGTAGGAGGCGCCATCAGGGAGTGAGGCAAGAGTAGATGCCTAGCAATTGTGTGTCAATTGAACGGGTCTCGCACAAAGTATGGGCCCCGAGAATTCGTCAGCGGATCACTTCCGCCACTTTACCGCTGGCGAGCAATTCCGCGATGCGCGCGAAGTCCTTGTACATGACGCGGTCTTTCTCGACCGAGGGGCACACTGAGCGGATCGCGGCATGGGCAGCCTGGCCGCGCTGGGAGGTCTTGAGCGGCGCGAGGAAATCGATGGCCTGAGCGACGGCCATGGCTTCAATGGCTAGGACGTTGCGCGTGTTCTCGACGACGCGCTTCAGTTTGTTCGCGGCGGTCATGCCCATCGAAACGTAATCTTCTTTATTGCCGGAGGTGGTGATGGAATCGACCGACGCAGGATGGGCCAGAACCTTGTTCTCGCTGACCAGAGCGGCGGCGGTGACTTGCGGCATCATGAAGCCGGAGTTCAAACCTGCGCCTTGCGCGAGAAACGGCGGCAAACCTTCGCTCAGAGCGGGGTTCACCAGGCGCTCGATGCGGCGCTCGCTGATTCCGGCAAGCGCGCTGAGGGCGATGGCGAGAAAATCCAGAGCAAAGGCGAGAGGCTCGCCGTGAAAATTTCCGCCAGAGACGACATCGCCTTCGGAGTTTTCGGAGTTGGTGATGAAGACCAGAGGATTGTCGACGGCGGAGTTCGCTTCCGTTTCAAAAACCTGGCGGCAGTGTGCGAGCGTATCGCGTACGGCGCCGTGTACTTGCGGGATGCAGCGGAGAGAGTAAGCATCCTGCACACGGCCGCAGGTGCGATGCGATTCACGGATCTGACTGCCTTCGAGCATCTTGCGCAGATTCGCGGCAGTTTTCATCTGCCCGGCATGGGGACGGGCTTGATGGATGCGTTCATCGAAAGCGGCGTCGGTGCCTTTCAAGGCGTCGCAGCAGAGGCCGCCGAGGACATCGGCGGAGTCGACCAAGGTTTCGGCGGCGAGCAGCGCGAGCGTGCCCACGGCGAGCATGCCTTGCGTGCCGTTGATCAGGGAGATGGCCTCCTTGGCTTCCAAAACCAGCGGCTTGATCTGCGCTTGCTTGAGTGCGGTGGCGCTGGGAATGCGCGCGCCGGCTGAGTCGATGCACTCACCCTCGCCGATCAGGGCCAGGGCGAGATGCGCCAGGGGAGCGAGATCGCCGCTGGCGCCGACACTGCCTTGCGATGGAACAAAAGGAGTGACGCCGCGGTTGAGCATTTCGCATAACGTGCCGATGACGATGGCCCGGACGCCGGAGTAACCCTTGGCCAAAGAATTGGCGCGGAGAAGCATCATGGCGCGGACTTCGGCGGCGAGGAGCGGTTCGCCGACGCCGACGGCGTGGGAGCGTACCAGGTTGACTTGCAGTTCGCGAATCTGGTCGCCGACGATGCGGACGTCGCTGAGCTTACCCACGCCGGTGGTGACGGCATAGGCCAATTTGTTACCGGCGACGATTTCGTCGACGACGGCTCGCGCACGGTCGACGGCGGAACGCGCGTCCGCCGATAAAAGCAGGGGACGGTGTTGCTCCGCGACATCCCGCACGGCTTCCAAAGTGAGATCGTTTCCGCTAATGTGAAGTGCGTTCAAGAGAGTTTTCCGTCTTGCTTTGCTACCGCGGCGCGAAATACCGTCAAATATTGTTCGGGCAGGGCACTGATGTTCATATCTTTATCGGTGACGATATGGGTGGTTTCGCCTTCCGCCAGTAGAGCGTCGTCATCCACGCGTCGCAATTCATAACCGAAGCGGACCACTGAATCGCGCACGTGCAGCAGTTCCGTGCGCACCAGAACTTCTTCGTCGTAGCGTACCGGCGCGCGATAGCGGCATTTGGCTTCGACGACGGCGATGAAGCGATTGTCGTTGGTTTCCATGTCGCGATAAGAGAATCCCATTTGGCGCAGCAATTCGACACGCCCCACTTCGAACCAGATGAAATGGTTGGAATGGTAGACGACACCCATTTGATCGGTCTCCGCGTATCGGACGCGCAGCCGGGTTTCATTGACCGCGTTAGGGTGAGCTGAATTCATTTGCCGCTCCACACCGGCTTACGTTTTTCCAGAAACGACGTGATGCCTTCGCGGAAGTCAGCCGTAGTCCGGATAGCGGCATTTTCGCGGACAGCTGTTTCGATCTGCTCATCCAGTTCCCCGCTGGCGTGATCGTTCAACAACTTTTTTGTGGCTCGCAGGGAAGTCGGACTGTTCTCCATGAGCAGTGCGGCCAGTTCGCGGGCCCGCAACATCAGCGCCTCGGGCGCGACGATCTCTTTGATCAATCCCCAATGTGCCGCTTCTTCTGCATCGAAAATTCTCCCGGTCAACAAAAGATCGCGGGCCTGTTTTTCTCCGACCTGGCGCAGCAGGAATGTGGAAACGATGGCCGGGACGAAGCCGATGCGCACTTCAGTGTAGCCAAACTTGGCTTCCGGAACCGCGAGAGTGAAGTCGCAGAGCAAGGCCAGTCCCGTGCCACCGGCGATGGCCGCGCCGTTTACGGCGGCAATTGTGGGCTTGGGGAATTCGTACAGAGAACGGAACAGGTGGACCATGGTCTCCGAATCCTTGAGGTTCTGTTCGGGCGAGCGGCCGAGCAGAGCCTTCAGATTTTCCAAGTCCATGCCGGAAGAGAAGGCCTTGCCGGCGCCAGTTAAGATGAGGACGCGCGCGTCGGACGTCTCCACTTCCTGCAAGGCGCGCAGCAAATCGTCGATCAACTCGCAGCTGATGGCGTTGCGTTTGTCAGGGCGGTTCAGCGTGATGGTGGCCGTACCGGCGTCGTAGGCGAGCTGGATTGTCTGGTAGGTCATAGCGAAAGACTAATCGTCATTTACAGAATTCGTGTACCGGGCTCCTATCTCGGTGGTCGCGCGGAGCAGGGCGTCCAGCGATTTCAGAGGAGGTAGCTCCGCGCCGCGCTGCTTCAAAGCCTCGATCACCTTCTCCGTTGCAATGTTGCCGACCAGCGCATCTTGGGCGAATGGACAGCCACCGAGGCCGCCGATGGCGGAATCGAAACGGCGGCAGCCCGCGTCGTAGGCCGCAAGAATTTTCGCCTCGGCCTGCTCGGGGCGGCTGTGCAAGTGGACGCCGATTTCCAGGTAATCGTACTTTGCCATGACCGCGCCAACCAGTTCACCAATCTGCGCGGGCGTGGCCATGCCGACCGTATCGGCCAGGGAAATCATACGCAGGTTGTCGACTTCCATCAGCGAGATGGCCTCGATCACTTCGTCAACATTCCACAAGTCACCGTAGGGATTGCCGAAGGCCATTGAGATATAGACGACTACGTCGAGGGAGGCGTCGTCAGCTTTCTTCTGGATCAATTCCAGTTCTTCCAGGGCGGCTTCGGCGGACTGATTCTGATTTTTGCGCAGAAACGTCTCGGAGATGGAGTATGGGAATCCCAGCGTGCGAACCGCGTGCGTGTCGACGGCGCGCTGCGCGCCTTTTTCGTTGACCACGATAGCGATGATCTCCACGTCGTCGGGAGGATCGAGTTCCTTCAACACTTCTTCCGAGTCCGCCATCTGAGGAACGGCTTTGGGCGAGACGAAAGAGACACCGTCAATGTGTTTGAATCCGGCACTGATCAATGCTTGCAAGTACGCGCGCTTGATGTCAGGCGGAATCTCGCCCTTCAAGCCTTGCCAAGCATCGCGCGGACACTCGATCAATTTGACGGCGTCGGACAATTCATTCACCACGGAGACACAGAGGCACGGAGATTAAGAATTAAAGAACCTTTCGAATGATCCCGCCTCGGGTAAGAATCGAAACATTGAAATTCAAGATTAACCCGACCCGATTGCCCGTCAGTTTCAAGTAAGTAAGTAGTTGTGCTTCATGAACTGGCAGGATGTGTTCAATGCACTTGAGTTCCAGAACCAGCGAATCCTCAACGACAAGATCGATTCGATACCCGCAGTCCAGACCGACTCCTTTGTATCGCACCGGCAGTGGCACTTGGCGCTCGAACCTCACTCCGCGGAGATGCAGTTCATGACAGAGGCACTCTTCATAGGCAGATTCCATAAGACCAGGGCCAAGTTCGCGATGCACTTCGATCGCGGCGCCAATGACCTGTTCAGTGAGCTGTTCATGTAGAAGTTTGCTCCGTGCCTCGGTGTCTCCGTGGTGAATCATGTTTGCAGCACTCCTACCTTGAACTCCGGTACGTCGGGGTTCAGGGCTGCGGCTTCGAGAGCTTGGGCGATGGCGTCACGGGTTTCGATGGGATCGATGATCTTGTCGATCCATAAACGAGCTGCACCGTAACGCGGATCGGTCTGCTCGTCGTAGGTGCGTTTCACCGATTCGTACAGCTCTTTTTTTTCTTCCTCGCTCAACTTCTTGCCGCTGCGCTCCAGTTGTTTCACTTTGATTTCAACCAGGGTTCCGGCGGCGGAATCGCCGCTCATCACCGCGTAGCGTGCAGTTGGCCAGGCGAAGACGAAGCGGGGATCGAAGGCTTTGCCGCACATGGCATAGTGGCCCGCGCCGAACGATCCGCCAACAATCACGGCGATCTTCGGTACCACGGAGTTCGATACGGCATTCACCATCTTCGCTCCGGCTTTGATGATCCCGCTCCACTCCGCGTCGCGGCCCACCATGAAGCCGTTGACGTCGTGAAAGAAAACCAGGGGTATCAAATTCTGGTTGCAGTCCATGATGAAGCGGGCGGCCTTTTCGGCCGACTCTGTGTAGATCACGCCGCCGAACTCGATGCGCTTGTGGCCTTCATGATCGATTTGCTGAGCGTGAAGTTTCTGATTGGCGACGATGCCGACGGCGAAGCCGCCGATGCGCCCGTAGCCACAGATCAGAGTCTTGCCATACTCCGGCTTGTACTCATCGAAGCGGCTGCCATCGAGCACGCGGGCCAGAATCTCTTTCATATCGTAGGGACGCGCGGGGGAGGAATCGTAAATGCCGTAGATTTCCTCGGCAGCCATTGCCGGTTCGACCGGTTTCTTGCGATCCCAGGGGGACTGGCGGCGATATCCCCACTTTTCCACGATGGAACGAATGCGAGACAGGCAAGCCGCGTCATTTGGCTCGCGGAAATCCACGGTGCCGCTGATGCCAGCATGCATGGCCGCCCCGCCCAAATCTTCGGCGGAAACTTTTTGACCGATGGCTGCTTGCACGAGCGCGGGTCCGGCCAGAAATAATCCGCTGCCGTCGGTCATCAGAACGTGATCGCACATGACTGGCAGGTATCCGCCGCCGGCCACACACATGCCCATGATGGCGGCGATCTGCGGAATGCCGAGGGCGGACATGACGGCATTGTTGCGGAAGACGCGGCCGAAATCGTCGGTGTCGGGGAAAACATCTTCTTGTAAAGGCAGAAAAACGCCGGCCGAATCGACCAGATAGATGGTGGGGATGCGGTTCTCGATGGCGATGTTCTGGGCGCGGATCACCTTCTTCGAGGTCATCGGAAAAAATGCGCCAGCCTTCACGGTGGCGTCGTTGGCGATGATCATGACCAGGCGCGTCTGAACGCGGGCGATGCCGGTAATGACGCCTGCGGCCGCGGCTCCGCCCCATTCTTCATACATTCCGTGAGCCGCATAAATTCCCAGCTCGAAAAAAGTGCCAGGGTCGATGAGCAACTCGATACGCTCGCGGGCGGTGAGGCGTCCCTTGGTATGCTGATTTTCGATGGCTTTGGAGCCACCGCCTTCGCAGATTTTTTCGCCTTCGTTGCGCACCTGCGACATGAGATCGGCCAGAAAGCGCATGTTGGCCTCGAAACGCGCCGAGGTAGGATCGACTTTCGTGGTCAGGACGTTCGAGGCCTGAGACGTAGGTAGGGCGGGAGTTTCGCTGCGATCGGCCATGAGTGAAGAGAGCGGACTGATTACGGTATAACACTCCCGCAGCGCGATGCAACGCGGCGCAACGCTTCAGCTATAGGATCATCCACCAGCGCGTCCACGAGTCCGATGGACAGAGCTCGCTGCACGCTGATCTTTTCCGCGGCGACAAACATTTCGAGAGCAACGGCTTTGCCCACAAGCCGCGGGAGTCTTTGCGTTCCGCCCCATCCCGTGATCAAGCCCAAAGCGGCGCCGCGGTGGCCGAACAGCGCGTGGGGAGAGGCGATGCGCCGGTGGCAAGCCAGCGCCAGGTCGAGGCCTCCGCCCATGCAGTATCCCGAAATGGCGGCATATACCGGAGCGGGGAACTGCTCAACCGATCGCATCAGCGCCTGGCCAATCTTGGAGAACTCATACGCTGCCGGCCAGGTGAGGGCTGCAATCTCTTTGAGGCCGGCGCCTGCGGAGAAAAATTTTGCGTTTCCGGTGATGACCAGCGGGCGACTTTGGTGAGCCAACTCCCGGATTGCAGCCGTTAAAGAGAGAACGCAGGCTCGTGTGAGCTGGTTGGTTCCGTCGTCGGAGTGGAGGCCCAAGAGAGTGGCATTCTCTTCACTTTGCAAAGAAAAGAATGGGGAGAGGATCAAGGCGTTGGCACCCGGTACCTGCGTAACCCGATGCTCTCAGCCTGTCCTGCCGAAAGTCAATATGGAGAATGCTTGCGAGTCTGCTTTGGCGGTCGAGGAAAGTCTGTGCCAGGGAGGAAAATCAGAACGCGCATCGATTGCGTGCTACTAGCATTGTTGTTGGTTCCTGCATCCAGCTGGGCGCAGCAGGCCAATTCCGGTGATGAAGCGGCGATTACCCAACTGGTGCAGCAGATTAAGCAGTTGCAGCAGCAAGATCATGACCTGCAAGAGCGGATCAAGATTCTGGAGGCGAAGCAGGCGCCAGCGCCCTCCGTGCCCGCGGCCGATCCTGGCTTGCCATCACCATCGCCGCAGACTGCGGAACAGACTCCATCACCCGCTCCGCCGGAGGCTGCGCCAGCGCCATCCCCAGCGCCACGGGAGTGGCACGATGTGCGGGGCATCCAGTGGCGCGGGTTCGGAGAAGTGAACTACCAGGTCCTCAACCAGCGCAAGCCGGAGCTGGGAACTGGCGGGTTTATCCCAGGATCTGCGGGAAACTTCTACACCGACGATTTTGGCCTGTTCCTCACTTCACGGCTTACGGACAAAGCCAGCGTGCTTTCCGAAATTATCTTCGAGGAAGGCGACGCGCAGAGCTACAGCCTCAATCTGCGGCGAATGCTTCTGAAATACGACTACAACGACCACCTGAAATTTTCCTTCGGACGTTACCAGACCAACATCGGTTATTACAACTGGGCGTTTCGCAGCGCTGCTTGGCTGCAAACCACCGCGGACCGGCCGCTGGTGATGCAGTACGCAAGCGACGGCGGTTTACTTCCTACGCAGGCGGTCGGCGTCTCCGTGACTGGAACCATTCCCTCGGGGAAGCTGGGGCTGCATTACATTGCGGAATATGGATCCTCGGACACCATTCGGCCTGACATCAATGGCGACGGTTTGTTGAACGATGAGAACAACGGTAATCAGATAAACCTTGGATTGTTTCTTCGTCCTGACACCGTTCCTGGATTGCAAATCGGCGGATCGTACTATCACGACAAGATCAGCAACTTCATCCAGGGACCGTCATTGCGCTACGGCCAGGGTATTGTCAACGGCTATGTCGTGTATGTGGCGCACGGCATCGAGTTTCTTAATGAGGGGTTTCTCATTCGCTATGCGGCTTTGCATTTCAGCGATGTCGTCTTCAATACTCCGGCGTTCTATTCGCAGATTTCCAAACGGATCGTCCACATCCGTCCGTTTTTCCGTTATCAGTACATAAACGCCAGCCCGAACAACTCAATCTACAACGATGTTGGCCTGCGGCTGGGGCCTTCCTTCGGCGCTCGTTACGATCTGAACGATTACATCGCCTTTACGGCCCAGTTGGACCACACCGTCCGGCGGGGCGAGCCGGACCTGAACGGTCTGCAACTGCAGTGGGCATTTACCTTTTAAGGTTGGGAGAGAGCATGGGCGCGAGATCAACGGCAACTCTGCTTCTGCTAGGGCTGACATTGCTCTGCTCTGCTCGGGATGCTGAAGATCAGGACAGGGATGTAGCCGTGGTCGTGAATACGGGCAATCCAATCAAGAATGTAAGCCTGGGGGACTTGCGAAGAATTTTTGTCGGCACGAAGCACTTGTGGCCGGGGGGACAAGCCATCAAGCTGGTCACACGGGGTCCGGGATGTAGTGAACGTATGGCCTTGCTGAAGCTCATGGCGATGTCGGAAATCGAGTACAAGCAATATTGGACCGCCCAGGTGTTCCGCGGTGAGGCCGATGCTGAACCTTTTACGGTTCCTTCCGTGGGCATGCAGAAGGAGGCTCTGAACCTCTTCCCCGGAGCGATCACCTTGGTGAAAATGACAGAGGTCAAGCCAGGAATGAAAGTGCTCAGGGTCGAAGGGCTGTTACCAGGCGAGGCCGGATATCCGCTGCGCTGAAAATCGTAGGATCAGGATTTCTTATCGATCCACTCCGCCAGCCGGCATCCGTCTTCTTCCAGCAGAAAGGTTCCTGCGCCGAAGCACTCGCCGAAAATGCGATGCGACTCCTGATCACGCGCCGCGCGTGAAATCCATTGCTGCCCCACCTGATACTGTGCCGCGGTGAACCATTTCTGCGGCAAGACTTCCACCAATCCTGCCTGCAGATAGAACACAAAGAGCGCGAATGCCGGATCGTCATTCGACATCGCCTTATAGCTGGTGGGCACAATCAACTCATCAACCGTCGCCAATTCTGGAGGCACCTCGATCTTGTTCATTCCCGGAGCCAGCGTGAGAGGAACTTCAAAGTCGGCGACGGGTGGAGTCTTGGAATAGATGCGGTCGGAAGATGGTTTGAACCATCCTGCGACCTCGGCGAGATCAAAAGCCGCGAGCTGGTCCGGATCGAACCCTGCGAAACGAAGATTGCGCCCCTCCGGACACCAGATGCCAAGACAATTCGGCGACGCAATAAACGGCCGGCAGTATGTATTCAAGGCGAGCCGAGGCTTGTCTGGCTCTCCTTCGGGGGCCAATGAAACCACGTATCCGACGGGGCCCAGGTCGCCGTGATAGGTCCAAGCAAAGTGCTGCCCAGAGGAAGAGCGGAACGCCGGGAAGGTTTTCCAATACCACGGCGCAGGACCAACCGTACGCTCGAGTTGTTGCCGGATTGAGGTTAAGTTCGGAGTCGGCATTCCAATTGAGTGATTGAGTGATTGAGTGATCGGGCGATCGGGCGATCGGAAAATCTCGGGCGGTCAAATTACAGAATACCGATCGTCAATCGCTCGACTAACCGGCGGGCACGCCAGAGCTCTTTACATTTGCGCGGATGAACTTGACGATGTCGTCCATGGCAGTGCCCGGCTGAAAGATGGCAGCCACCCCGAGCTTCTTAAGCGCATCGATGTCCTGATCGGGAATGATGCCGCCCACCAGAACCAGCACATCATCCATTTTGTTTTGCTTGAGCAGGTCGATGACGCGGGGCACGATAGCGTTGTGAGCGCCCGAAAGAATCGAGAGCCCGATTACCTGCACATCTTCCTGCAGGGCGGCGCTAACGACCATCTCCGGGGTCTGCCGCAGGCCGGTGTAAATGACTTCCATGCCGGCATCGCGCAGCGCTCGGGCAATCACCTTGGCGCCGCGGTCGTGACCGTCGAGTCCGGGTTTGGCTACCAGTACGCGGATCTTGAGATCAGCCATCGCACTTCATTTAACCACAGAGGGCGGAGCCGAGCACAGCGCCAAGATTACCAAGGTCCTTTGGTCACAGCGTTTTCGTATCCATGCTCCGCCACAGGTACCAGCAAGCTACGCTGCGATAGGGCTCCCAGGAATTTGCGATCTTTTCCATCTGCTCCGGAGTGGGCAGTTTGATTTTGCGCTTGGGAGCTTTCTTCGCTTTGGCCAATTTTTTCTTAGCGGCGGATTTTTTCGCAGCGTTCGCCCGCTTGATGTCGAGATAGTGTTTGTACATCGCCATGCGGATGCCAAAGTCGCCTGTAGGCAGGATATTTTCGCGTTTCAGCGCGAACATCAGAAACATCTGCGCCGTCCACACACCGATGCCCTTAACTCGCGTCAGATGCTCGATCACTTCTGCGTCTGGTAGGTCCGGCAGTCGCGAAAAATCCAGCAGACCGGCGGCTGTCTTGGCGGCGAGATCCTTGAGATAGGCGGACTTCTGTTTCGACAATCCCGCGCTGCGCATCTGGTCATCACTCAGTTTCAGGATGCCCTCCGGCGTGAGGGGCTCGCCGGCCAGCGCGGCGAACCGTTTGAAGATGGTGACCGCAGCCTTGCCGTTCAGTTGCTGGTAGACGATGGCTTCAGCCAGGCTGTGAAATTCCGGCCGGCTAAATGGCATGCGGCACGGCCCAATGCGCTCAATAATGGCTCGCATGACCGGATCGGACTTCTTGAGATGGATGACGGCTTTTCGCATGGACCCATAGGTTTTATCATAGAAGGTTGCAGGAGGCGAATAGAAAACGAATACGCCGGGGAGGGGAGCTTCGCGCCGCGTGGAGAAGCAAGAATCGCGTCTCGACCCTGGAAGCGGCGGTTGCGGAAAAAGCCTGCTATTGCCCTCTCGCCTTGCCGGCCGGAAGCTGGAATCCGATACGCTTGCGCGGTGGATCTGGAGGCGTCATCAATTCCTTGATCGCTTCGATGAGATCCTGAATCGTAGAATCGTGTGTGTCCAGGCGATTTTCCAGTTCGTAGATCTTGCCCGCTAGTTTGCGGTTCGTGGCCAGCATTTCGCGCAAGCGCACAAACGCGCGGACCACAAATACACTCATTTCCACGGCTCGCTCGGAATTGAGCACGGTTGCCGCCATGATCGCGCCGTGCTCAGTAAAGGCATAAGGTGGGTATCGGCGCCCACCATGCACGCCACTTGAGATCACAGTTTGTGATCTCAAGTTTTCGTGTTCCTTGGCGGTGAGCTGAAAGACGAAGTCGGAAGGAAAGCGTTCCCGATTGCGCTTGATCTGCTGGTTGAGAACCCTTACGGGTACGCCGTAAAGCTCGGCAATATCGGAGTCGAGAATTACCCTCTGGTGGCGCAGAAACAAGATGCGCGATTCCACAGCGGAAGCTAGCGTCGCGCGCCGTTTCGGCATCTTGAGCAGTGTCGCACTTATTCTTTTTTTCATTTGAGATCACAAACTGTGATCTCAATCATATCCCGAGAGCGATGCGCTGTTCTCGTCGATCACGATGCGAAGGCCCACCGGCTTCCCATTGTGGTCCGATTCGTTAGCCCCGATACGCCAACGCTACGTGATGCTGACCTCGGTGTAAGTCCCATAAACTTCGCGCAACGCTTCGCAGATTTCGCCTACGGTTGCGTAGGCACGCACCGCGTCGACGATAGGAGGCATGGTGTTGGCGGGGGAGATGCTTCCATTCGCGCCTGCTTGCGGTTCCTGCGCCGCGGCTTTCTTTAAGGCGTCTAGACAGCGTCGCACGTCGTCGTTTGACCGGCGGGCACGGAGCGCCTTGAGTTTGGCCGACTGTTGCCGGGCGACACTCTCGTCGATGTAAAGAATGTGCGGCGATTCCTCTTCCACCACAAATTCGTTTACACCCACGATGATCTTCTCTTTGGCTTCGGCAGCGCGTTGGTATTGATACGAAGCTTCGGCAATTTCCTTCTGAGGGTAGCCACGTTCGATGGCTCTCACCATTCCGCCCATTGCGTCGAGCTTGCCGAAGTAGTCGAACGCACCCTTTTCTATTTCCAGGGTGAGTGCTTCCAGGAAATAGGAACCGCCCAGCGGGTCGACGGTCTGCGTCACACCGGATTCGTAGGCAATGATCTGCTGCGTGCGCAGCGCGATGCGCGCCGCTTCTTCAGTGGGCAAAGCCAGCGCTTCGTCGTAGGAGTCGCAGTGCAGCGATTGTGTTCCGCCCAGAACTGCGGCCAAAGCCTGCAAGGCAACGCGTGCAATGTTGTTCATCGGCTGCTGCGCAGGCAGAGATACTCCTGCGGTCTGCGTGTGGAATCGCATGAGGCCGGTGCGCTGATTTTTCGCGCCAAAGCGATCTTTCGTCACGCGAGCCCAAATCTTGCGGGCGGCGCGGTACTTGGCGATTTCTTCGAAAAAATCGTTGTGCGCGTTGAAGAAGAAGCTGAGGCGCGGACCGAAGTCGTCGACGTCGAGCCCGCGACGCCTAGCCCACTCGACGTATTCCACGCCGTCGTACAAAGTGAAGGCCAACTCCTGGAGCGCGGTCGAGCCAGCTTCGCGGATGTGATAGCCACTGATCGAGATCGTATTGAAACGGGGCGTGAATTTTGATCCAAACTCAAAGGTGTCGATGACCAGCCGCATGGACGGCGCCGGAGGATAGATGTATTCCTTCTGCGCAATGTATTCCTTGAGGATGTCGTTTTGAATCGTGCCCGAAATCTTTTTCCAGTCCGCGCCTTGTTTCTCCGCAACCACTAGATACATTGCCCATAGAACGGATGCGGGTGAATTGATGGTCATCGATACGGTCGTCTTTTCGAGATTGATGCCACCGAAGAGGATTTCCATATCTTCGAGGGAGTCGATGGCGACGCCACACTTGCCCACCTCGCCCTCGCTCGCCGGATCGTCGGAGTCGTAGCCCATCAGCGTGGGCAGATCGAAGGCTACGGAAAGGCCGCCGCCGCCGTGCTCGAGCAAATACTTGTAGCGCTGATTCGTTTCTTCGGGCGAGGCGAAGCCGGAGAATTGGCGCATGGTGAATAATTTGCCGCGATATCCGGTGGCGTGAATGCCGCGCGTGTAGGGCGGCTGGCCGGGATAGCCAAGATATTTTTCTTCGCTCCAGTCGGCGGGGAGATCCGCTTGCGTGTAGAGGCGACGAATAGGAACGCCAGAGATCGTGGTGAAGCGAGCGCGGTCCTGCTCGTCAATGTTCACGCCGGTCGGCGCGCCAATGGGGCGTTCGGGAGCTTTCTCGATCGTAGGCGCAAGCGTTTTCTCCGCCCAATCTTTTTCGGCTGTGGAAGGATGGCGATTTTCGAAAACGTCGGCGATGGGACCTTCGGCGACCGGCGGCGGGTTGAAGTGAGTAGACGGCTTCTTTTCCATGCGAACCCCAGTGTTCTGTTTGTGATGATAGGGAAGCGAGCGATTACGGGCAAGGTGGAGAGGTGTGCGTGGAACGACCGGTCGGTCAGGCAGGTGCGGCGATGAGGTCAGATACGCTGAGAAGTTATCGGCTCATCGGATTCAGCGCCCGTGTTATAGGGATCCTTCGACTGCGCGGGAAGTCCGCGCTTGCGGACTTTCCGCTCAGGATGACATTGTTGACGGAGATTGCTGGCGCGAGAGTTCCCACGCTTTCGCATATTTCCACGAGACGTAGACCGCATGGTAGAGATGCAGCAGCAGGCCTTCGCGGCCGTCGAGAAAACCGAGGCGGAAGAAATAGTTGTAGATGAAAGTGGCTAGGGGGCGCAGGACAATGTTGATGACGCTGAATCGGACTTTGCCTTTGGCTGCGACCATCTCTGCGCCCAGCGAGGAGTAGCGGTTCATGTGCTCGATGTAGTCGGAGAGTGTGGGGTAGGAGTGGTGGATGAGGGCGCCATTGAGTTTTGCAACTCTGCCGGTCACTTGGATGCTTTCGTGGACCGGCCGCGCTGCAAATCGCCCCTTGCCTGTGCGGAAGAGACGAACCTTCCTGTCCGGCCAGAAACCGCCGTGCCGGATTCGCTTCCGCAGGAAGAGGTTCTGGCGGGGCATCGAGAATGCGTCGACATACAACAGGCTGTCCGGCGAATGTCGCGCATAGACGGAGCCTTGTTCCACAAGGGCACTCCCTATCTGGTTCAAGAGCTCCGGGCTCACCGCCTCATCAGCATCGAGACTCAATATCCAGCTTCCAGTGGCCTTCTCAATTACCGAATTCTTCTGCGCGGCGTAACCCTTCCACTCTTCCACAGAGACCTTTGCGCCAAACGATTTCGCAATCTCGACGGTCCGGTCAGTGGATCCGGAGTCGACGACGATGATTTCTCCTTTGCCGTCACTGACCAGCGGCTGCACGCTTTTGAGTGTGCGGGCGAGGTTGGCTTCTTCGTTATGCGTAATGATGACGACGGACAGGCTCACGCGAGGAAGGATACATCGTCGAGGCTCCGATAGAGAATTGACGGCGAGGTATCTCCCTGCGTGGACTACGACGGCGGCGTCTGAGGTGATGTCGCTTGCAGCGGATTGGTTCGGCCGGGAGCGATGCCCTGGCGTGGCGCGACATAAGGAACATTGGGCAGACGCGTGACCTGGCCGCGGGTAGCTTCGGCGACGTCGATGTTTGTGTGGTCTAAAAGCAAGCCCGTGGCGCGATCGAGTTCGATGCAGGACTTCTCATAAGCCGCTTTGGCGGAAACCAGATTTGATTCGGATGTGGTGAGGACGGAAGCGTCCTGCAGAATCGCGGTTGTGGTGGTAAGGCCGACCTTCAGCTTTTGTTGGTCGGCGTCGAGCGTCTGGCGGGCGAAGTCGACGGCGAACTGGGCCGCTTCTACGGATGCGCGGTTTTGTCTCACGTCGAATTGTGCGTTCCGCACTTCGATGCGCACCTGATTTTCGAGTTGGTGTAGACGCACCTGGGCCTGGCGATCTTCCAATTCCGCGCGAACCTGGTTGGCTTGCGCTTCGCGGTTACGCAATGGAATGTTCAGCGTGAAGCCGACGCCCTTGTCGGGAGCCGTGGAGTTGACGAGTTGGTTCAACGTACTGCCGTAGCCCACAGGGCCGCCGCTGGAGAAGGGAGGCGGAGCGGTGGAACTGCTGAAGCAACTTGAGATGGCTGGATTACAAATGGGAGGCAGCGCCGCCGGATTGACGTTGCCGCCGACGCCCGATCCCCCGTAATACGCGAAGGCATCGAGTGTGGGTAGCAAGGCGTTGCGCACTGCTCTGCTGCTCAGTCGGCGGGAATTGAGATCGATGCGCGACTCCACCAGCTCTGCACGATGGTCGAGAGCCTGATTGATCAAATCCTGCGTGGGGATGACAGGCTCTTGCTCAGGAAGCTGCATGGTGGAGGTGGGAATTACGTCAGCCTCGGCCAGCACCGGATCTTCGATGCTGCGGCTGAGCGCGTTCTTCATGAGAAGTTCCTGCAACTGCAGATTGTTCTGCGCCAGGATAAGGTTCTGCTGGTCGGTCGAAACGGTGCTCTGCGCGCTCACTACTTGAATGGGGGGTGCGGTGCCGACTTTCGCCTGTTGCTTGGAATCATCCAGCGCCTTCTGCGCATAGGTAAGAGCTTCCTCCTGCACGCGCACGTTCTCGTAGGCGTAGACCAGATCCCAGTACATATTTTCGATCTGATCAACGGTGGTGATGACCTGCAGGCGGAAGGCGACGTCGGAAATCTCGCGGTTATTCTTTGCGATACGTACGAAACGCAGGTTGGGAAGCGAACCAAATCCCTGCAGAAGATTTTGCGTAATCCGGAACTGGAAATTCGAATTGACGAGAGGGCTCAGCAGACTCAGCGGACTGTTGGTGGCTACATGAGTGTTATTAAATCCTGCATTCAGAGTGGTGCCCCACGCAAATCCCTGGGTATAGCCGAAATCGGCGGTATAGGTGTTCTGGGAAAGTATGGGCACGCTATCGACGCTGGTGGATTCGGTGTCGTTCTTGTCGAGTTGCAGCGTGCTGGTAATGATGGGATCGAAGCTGGTGATGTTTGAACCAATGCCGAGCGTGGAGCTGACCAAGCCGTTGGTTCCGGTACCGATGCCGCTGGCGGCCACAGTTGTTCCGCCTGTGCCGGAGCCTACAGTGCCGCCGAGGCCGCCGACGCCTCCGCCGGGAGTGTTCTGCACGATGCCGGCGTTGACGCCGAGAATATTTGCGCCGGACTTGGCGCGCAAGTAATCGGTGTCGGCGATGTTGAGGTTGTAGCGGGCGATATCGAGATCGAGATTGTTCTCGAGCGTGAGGGCGACGGCGTCGTCGATGGAGAGATAGATCTTGCCATCGTGCATCAGCGAATCGATACGGGGGGAGTTGCTCATGCTCGGCTGCGCGACCGTCTGCGGCTGGTACGGCTGAAGGATGTGGGGAAAGGCTGAGCGCGGTTTGGAATAATCCTGCAAGTGCACCGCCTCCGGCGGGGCAGGACTGGGCGCGATTTGCGGCGTCGGAGCGGGGGGGGCATCCTGCGCCTGCAAGGAAGATGGGAGTTGCGCACAGACGAAAATCGCGAAGACCGTCAGGAGCAAGGCAGGACGGGACACGGCCGAGCTCGGTCGGGGAAAAGACATGTTGATCTCCTCAAGATAAGAACCGGGTCGAAACGGATTGTGCATCACGCTGAAAGCACAGGATAGATTTCTAAAACTTGGATGCGCAAGTTATCCCGAGTGCCATTCCATCTTAGCGAGACTGAGCCTGGGAAAGCGCGCGGGGATTGTAAAGAATTGTGAGAGGAAACCGGCGGTTCTTGAGGTCGCGCCGGTTTCCGTCACGATCTTCTCACTGTTTATTGCGTGACCGCATTATTGCGGCTGTTGCGGAGCGGCCGCCTGTGGCGCGGGCTGCAATACTGAGGGCAGATCCTTGCGCGGCGCGATGTAGGGTACGCTGGGCAGGCGCGTGACCTGGCCCTTCGCAGCATCATCAATGCTGATGCCAGCGTGGTCGAGTGTCACTCCAGTCGCGCGGTCGAGTTCGACGCGCGACTTTTCGTAGGCGGCCATGGCCGACATCAAGGTGGACTCCGCCGTGGCCAGCCCGCTCTCGGTCTGCAGGACCAACGTTGTGGTGGAGGTGCCGAACTGATATTTCTTTTGTTCGGCATCCAGGGATTGCTTGGCATAGTCGACGGCAGCCTGAGCTGAGACTACGCTTGCGCGGTTCTGTTCGACTCCGAACTGGGCGTTGCGGACTTCGATGCTGATCTGGTTTTCGATCTGCTGCAAGCGCATCTGAGCCTGCTGATATTCCAGTTCGGAGCGAATCTGTACTGCTTGGGCGGCACGGTTACGCAGAGGAATATTCAGGGTTACACCGACTCCCTTGTCGGACGCGGTGGAGTTGACGAGTTGGTTGAGCGTTCCACCATAGCTGGTGGTGGAAGCGATGGGGATGAAGGTCTGGCCCCCGGCGCCGGGGGCATTATTCGGTCCCGCGCAAAAACCCTCAGCCTGCTCGGCTATCGGCTGGTTCGCGCACAAATTTGATGGGTTTTGCGAACCACCCAGTCCCGTGCCACCGTAATAGGCGAAAAGGTCAAGCGTTGGCAGCAGGGCATTGCGCACGGCTCGGTTGCTGATCTCCGTTGTGTTGAGTTGGATGCGGGACTCCACCAGATCGGCACGATGGCGAAGAGCGTCGGCGATCAAA
This sequence comes from uncultured Acidobacteriaceae bacterium, assembly GCA_964403025.1. GTDB lineage: Bacteria > Acidobacteriota > Terriglobia > Terriglobales > Acidobacteriaceae > Sulfotelmatobacter. The sequence goes on from CAYOEH010000001.1 coordinate 204,757, forward strand.
TCCTGCGTGGGTTGGACCGGTTCACTCTGTGGAAGTTCCATGGTAGAAGTTGGAATCACGTCGGCTGATGCCAGAGTCTGATCGCGCAGGGTTCGGCTGAGCGCGTTCTTCATGAGCAACTGCTCCAGTTGCAGGTTGGTTAAAGCAATTGTCAAAGCTTGTTGGTCCTGGGCGACGGTGCTCTGGGCGCGGACAACTTCGATTGGCGCCAAGCTGCCGATTTCCACTTGCTTCTTGGTATCGGAGAGCGTCTTATCGGCGAAGGCCAGTGACTCTTTTTGCACACGAGCGTTCTCGTAGGCGTAAACCAGATCCCAGTACATGGTCAGAATCTGGTTCACCGTCGTGATCACCTGCAGGCGAAAGGCCACGTCGGAAAGTTCGCGATCGTTCTTGGCAATACTGATGAAACGATTGTTGGCCGCGAGACCGAAACCCTGGAGAAGATGCTGCGTGAGTTGCAACTTGAAGCCGGAGTTGAGTTGCGGGCTTAACGGACTGAAAGGCGCGTTCCCGGTAGTGACGCGGGTGTTGTTAAATCCCACCAACAGGTTTGTGCCCCACGAGAATCCCTGCAGGTAAGAAAAGCTGGCGGTAGTGGTGTTCTGCGGCGACTCGGGACTGAAGGTGCTGGACGGGAGGATGTGGAAACGATCATCCTGAAGCGTGCCGGTGAGAACCGGATCGAAGCTTGTGATGAGCGACCCGAGTCCGAGCGTAGAGCCGACCAATCCCCCCGCGCCTGCGCCCGCCCCGCCCGCGCCGAGAGTGGTGCCCCCCGTTCCTGAGCCGACCTGTCCGCCGAGGCCGCCGATGCCGCCTCCGGGAGTGTTCTGCACAACGCCGGTATTGACGCCAAGGGTCGGAGCGCCGGCTTTGGCACGCAGGATATCGGTGTCGGCGATGTTCAGGTTGTAGCGCGCGATGGCGATATCGAGATTGTTCTCAAGCGCGAGTGCGATGGCGTCATCGAGCGAGAGGTAGAGCTTGCCATCTCGCAGCAGGGAGTCGATGCGCGCGGTGTTAGCCAAGTTCGGCGCCGCCAGATGGCGCGGTGTGTAGGGTCCGACCGGATTCGGAAAATGGGAAACCGGCTGCGAATAATTCAGCACCGGCAGAGGACGTGCCTCTGGCGTGTTTTGCGGAGTGGGCGCGGCCGGCGGCTCCTGGGCCCAACAGGCAATGGTCAGCATTCCGAATAACACTGCGGCGGCGGCCCGCGAAATACTTGAGGCTATGCGTGCGAATGGCATCTACTGATCTCCGTTCATGAGAACCGTGAAAATATTCATTTCATTAAGATCTTGAATATCTTGTCGCAAAGGATCCGGCAATCACCTCGCCGCCCGATCGGTTCCTAAAGAAAGCTCCACTCAGAAGTTAGTACGCAAGCAGCGGCGTCCGGGTTCCTGAAAAGTGAAAGGTCCGGAGATGCGGACCAAAATTCCTTAACGACACGAAAGTGGTTGGAACGCAACAGTATATCCGAGACGCCCAGCTCACTTTCGAGCGCAGCGCAGCGATTGAAGCTGGTAAAGTGCTCGCCATGCTTGATGTCATTAGGAATCTAAAGTCCTCGGCCACGTGGAAAGTCGAAATCGTGAAATGTTTTGGATGAAGCAGCGGGGCCGTGGGACTCGAAAGATCGTATGCGCAATCTCAAACTGATTCTCTCCTATGACGGATCGGATTTCGCCGGTTGGCAGGTCCAGCCGGACGCGCAGACCGTGCAGGGCACACTTGCCTCAGCCATTGGACGAATCACGGGTGAAAAGGTATTGCCGCAGGGCTCAGGGCGAACCGACGCCGGGGTGCATGCGCTCGCGCAGGTTGTGACATTTGTCACGGAGTCTTCGGTCCCCACAGCGAACTTTGTGAAGGCGCTGAATGATGTTTTGCCAGCCTCGATTCGAGTGCTTGAAGTGAACGAAGCGGAGGCAGATTTTCATGCGCGGCATTCGGCGCGGGCCAAAACTTATCGCTATCGCATCTATCGCGCGGCCATTTGCCCGCCATTTCTGGCAAAGTATGTGTGGCATTATCCGTTTCCACTTGATGAGCAGGGGATGACGGGCTCGGCGCGAGCGGTAGAGGGTGAGCACGATTTCACTTCGTTTGCCGCGGTGGACCCGGAGCGCGGACGCGAAGGCGAGCCAGCATCGAATGTGCGGCGCATTTTTTCATCCTTCTGGGAGCGGCACGAAGATGAGTTTGTCTACACGGTGAAAGGGTCAGGATTTCTGCATCATATGGTTCGCAATCTGGTGGGAACTTTTATTCTGGTGGGCAAAGGAACGCTGAAGGCAGAGGATCTGACGCGGATTCTTGAGGCCCGCAACCGGTCGGCGGCAGGAGCGACGGCGCCAGCGAGCGGGTTGTATCTGGTGAATGTGAAGTACTGAGCGGGCGGCGCAGTGGACATCGCCCCTCGAGCAGTAGCAAGCTACGTCTGTACGAGTACGAATGGCGAGTGAGCTACAAGTCGGGGCGCGCAAGGTTGCGTCGGTGAATCCGGCGACGGGGGAAGTTCTGCGTGAGTTGGAATGCGCGGGTGAGAGTGAGGTGCGAGCCGCCGTCGCGAGAGCGCGCACTGCGCAGGGAGCGTGGGCTGCGATTGGGGTGCGGAAGCGGATCGCGGTGCTGCGCGAGTTTCAGCGCCGGTTGCATGAGAAGAGATCTAGAATCGCCGAGGCCATCTCGCGCGAGGCCGGCAAACCTGTGGCGGAAGCTTTGACCACAGAAGTGCTCGTGGTGCTCGATGCGGCACGATTCCTGATCGAGAATGCTTACCGCTTGCTGCGCGACGAACCGTTGCGGCACGGTAATCTGGCCACCAAGCTGAAGCGCGGGCAACTGGTGCGACAATCTTACGGGGTTATCGGGATCATCTCTCCGTGGAATTACCCGTTTTCGATTCCTGCAACGGAAACGCTCGCGGCGTTGGTGGCGGGGAACGCGGTGGTGCTGAAGCCCTCGGAGTTTACTTCGATGGTGGCGATCGAGCTGAAGTCGCTGCTGTACTCAGCGGGTGTGCCGGAGGAGATTTTTCAGGTCTTGGTTGGCGATGGGGCAACAGGCGCAGCCCTGATCGCTTCGCCAATCGACAAGCTTGTGTTTACGGGAAGTGTAGCCACGGGCAAGCGTATTGCGATGGCTGCGGCGGAACGACTGCTTCCCGTGGTGCTCGAACTTGGCGGGAAAGATCCAATGCTGGTTCTGGACGACGCCGACTTGGACGTGGCTTCGAGCGCGGCGGTTTGGGGGGCGTTCCTCAACGCCGGTCAGACCTGCTTGTCGGTGGAGCGCTGTTACGTGCATCGCAGCTTATACGAAGCGTTCGTTAAGGCATGCGTCGAAAAGACGAAGAAGTTGCGAGTCGGGCCCGGACTTGACCGCGAAGCGGACGTGGGTCCCATGATTCACGAGCGGCAGCTGCGAATTGTAGAGGAGCACGTGAAAGATGCTGCACGCGGGGCGCGGATTTTGACGGGAGGGTCACGGTTGCCAGAACTGGGGCCGAATTTCTATAAGCCTACGGTTCTTGCGGATGTAACCCACGACATGCGCATCATGCGCGAGGAAACATTTGGCCCGTTGCTTCCCGTCATGGCATTCGATAGCGACGAAGAAGCAGTACGGCTGGCGAATGATTCCGAATATGGCTTGGCGGCGAGCGTGTGGACTCGCGACAACCACCGCGGAGAGCGGTTGGCGCGGCAAATCCATGCGGGTACCGTCATGGTGAATGACGTAGTTTCGTGCTTCGGCATCAGCGAGGCGCCGCATGGTGGTGTGAAATCGAGCGGCGTGGGCCGTGCCCACGGGCGATTTGGCCTGGAAGAAATGGTTCGACTGAAATATGTGGATGTGGACCTGCTGCCCGAAATGAAAAAAGTCTGGTGGTACGGGTACGGCACGAAATTTACGCGGCAGATGGAAGGGTTCCTGGATATGCAGTTTGCGCAGGGGGTGGTGGCGCGGTTGCGTGGAGCGCTGCACTCGGCCGGCGTGGTGCGGCGCAAGCCGCTGTGAAAGAGAATCTGCGAAAGGAAGTAAACCGGCTTGAGAAAGAAAGCACTTGTATCCTGGAGCAGCGGCAAGGACAGCGCCTGGACGCTGCATGTTTTGCGTCAATCCAATGAATACGAAATCGTAGGCCTCCTGACCACCATCAACGGCAACTTTGACCGCGTCGCCATGCACGGGGTTCGCCGTGAATTGGTCGAAGCCCAGGCCGCGGCCGTCAAAGTTCCCTTGTGGGAGGTGCCATTGCCGTGGCCTTGTTCTAACCAGGAGTACGAGGCCGCGATGAGCGCGGCTTGCGCAAAGGCGATCGATGCTGGCGTTCAGGCGGTCGCCTTTGGTGACCTCTTCCTCGAAGACGTGCGCCAATACCGCGAAGATCGCATGCGAGGCATTGGCCTTGCGCCCGTGTTCCCTTTGTGGAAGATCGATACACTGCAGCTCATCCACGACATGTGGGCCGGCGGATTGCGGAGTCGAATCGTTTGCCTCGATCCCAAGAAAGTGCCTGCTTCGTTTGCAGGACGCGATCTCGATCAACAAGTGCTGGATGAATTTCCGAGAGGAATTGATCCCTGTGGGGAGAACGGCGAGTTTCACACGTTCGTGTATGACGGTCCCATGTTCGCACAGGCCATCGCAGTACAAAGTGGAGTCACGGTCACGCGCGATGGATTCGTTTTTACGGACCTGTGCTTGTGCGAACCGGCGGATGAAGCCGTGGAGGCCAAAGTGGGGACCCAGCCTAGAGCGTACGACGAGGAGTATCGCCGGCTAATCATTCCGTGAAGCGGTCGCCTCGGCTGGGCGGCTGCGAGATTACCAGAAGGCGCACGGGGCCGGACGACGGATTGCTGATCTGATGCCGAGTTCCAGGCAGAACGCGGATTCCACTGCCCGCGCGAAGCAGCGTGCTTCGTCCTTCCACTTCCATCATGGCCTCGCCAGAGAGAATGTAGAAAAACTGCTGGGCCTTGTTATGGTAGTGGCGAACTTCGCACCCGCCCGAAGAATGAACTCTTCAATCACGCTCAGGCTTCCGTCTTTCACCAGGTGCCAGCCGTCGCAATCGTTTCCCCAACGGTAATGCTCGGCAATCTCACGGCTGACAAGCCCTGGCTGCGCGGCGTCGGCATTTTTCGGCATGCTTTTCATCTCCTTTTCGTCACCCCAAGGTCAAGTGTATCTTGTGTTCATGAACACTCCTGTGCACTCTGATTCGGAGATGGAATTATTTCGTCACACGCTGGCCGCACTTGCGTATCGCGCCGGTAACGCCGTGCGTAACGCTCCCGACACGTTTGCCGAGTTTCACGGCGCAGAGGGATTGCGCACGCCGATTCAAATTGTGGCTCACATGGGCGATCTTTTCGATTGGGCGCTCTCGATTGCGAAGGGCAAGCAGGCATGGCATAACTCAAAGCCCCTGCCGTGGGAAAAAGAAGTGGAGAGATTCTTCGCTGCGCTAAAGAGCTTCGATGACTTCCTGGCTTCGGGCGCCCCGGTGGAGGCTAGGCTGGAGAAATTGTTTCAAGGGCCGGTGGCCGATGCGCTCACTCACGTCGGACAGCTAGCCATCCTGCGGCGGATGGCAGGAGCTCCGGTGAAGGGCGAGAATTACTACAAGGCCGAGATTACAGTCGGCCGCGTTGGCGAGGATCAGGCCAAGCCGAAGCTGGAGTTCTAACTTCTTCTGCGCAACGTTCAGCTTTGATTTTTCTGCGGAACCTGCGCGCGGTAGATCGCTTGCCACTGGCCGGCCCTGAAAACATAAATCGAACTGCCGTTCATGTGGATTGGAAGTTTTTCGCCATTGCAGGTGGCATACTGCTCGGCTTCGTAGGTGAGCAAATACGCTCCTGCGGTGAGCGGAAGCACGCCGAATCCGGAGAGGCCGTAGCCGTCCACATTGCAGACCTTGGCGGCCGCTTGTTGTAGCTGTAATTGCTGGTCGCGGGAAAATGTGCCGGACTCGCCCCAGAAGATTCCATCGTCCGTCATATGAGCGCGGAAGTAGGCTTCATCTTTGGTCTTCCAGGCTTCGAAAAAGCCGGTCTCGGTACGCACCAGTTCCATTTGGACGTTGCTGTGTTCAACCGTTTTCTTTGGCGCTGTCTGGGCATGGGTCAGGTGTAAGAGAAATACAAGCGGAACGAGCAGGATCGAGCAAGTCAGCGCAATTTTTTTCGCGGGAAATGACGAACGATTCATAGAAGGCTCATTCTGGCGTTGGATCGCCGGCCACGGGAATAAGGCCCTAGGATACGACATCGCAGCTTGGGTGAGGCTTTGACCTTCGAGTACAATGACGCTCGTAGGGCCGAATCCGGCGGCGCGAGCGCCGCGCGAACGAAGGTGAGTCTTTGGCGACTGGCGAAATGACAGCTTCCACTCTGCAATCTCCCACACAGCTTCCACATCATAAAGTGAAGATCAAGAAGGCCGGGCAGCGCGCCTGCAACGAAAAAAATGAAAAAGGTAAGTTCTGCGGCGGCCATTTAAAGCGCTGGTTTTACACCACGGATGTGGTCGAACAGGCCTGCGGTGACGCCGAAAAAGCGTGGGGACCGGATGCCGAAGTTTACCGTTGCGAGCACTGCCAGACCCTCTATCTCCCGAATCCCGCGGAAGCGAAGGTGAATGTAGCGGGTCAAGGGATGATTTCAGTGTTTGGGCTGACACTGCCTCCGAAGGAAAAATAGTTGCTAGTACCGAGTACCTAGTTACGAAGAGGCGCGGGTTCACTAGGTACTCGGTACGGATACTCGCCCATGAACACTTCCGAACTCATCTACGACTGGAACAAGAATCATCCGCCGGGACTAAAGCCGCCGGGGCCGGTGCTGCTCAACGATGAGAGTCTGCGCGATGGGCTGCAATCGCCTTCGGTCCGCGACCCTTCGATTCCCGAGAAAATTGAAATTCTTCATCTGATGGAAACACTCGGGATCAACTCCCTCGATCTCGGACTGCCGGGCGCAGGGCCGCGAGCGGTGGAGCATGTGACTGCGCTGGCGCGGGAGATCGTTGCGCACAAGATGAAGATTCGCGCCAACTGCGCGGCGCGCACGCATGAGAACGACATTCGTCCCATTGCCGAGATCGTACAGAAAACGGGACTGCCGATCGAGGCGGCGACGTTTATTGGATCCAGCCCGATTCGGCGGTTCACAGAAGGATGGTCGGACGATTTTCTTTTGCAGACTACTGAGAAGGCCGTGAAGTATGCGGTTTCGCTCGGCCTGGACGCGATGTACGTCACCGAAGACACCAGCCGTTGCGATCCGGAGACAGTGAAGCGGTTGTATTCGACGGCGATCAGTTGCGGTGCACGGGCCATCGTCATCTGCGATACCGCCGGTCATGCCACTCCCATGGGCGCGCTGGCGCTGGTCCGGTTTGTGATCCAGGAAGTCGTCAAGCCCTCAGGTGAAAAGATTCGCGTGGATTGGCACGGGCACAGCGATCGCGGCTTAGCGATTGCCAATTCAATGGCGGCGGTGATCGCGGGCGCGGATTGCGTGCACGCCTGCGCAATTGGTTTGGGCGAGCGGGTGGGGAATACGCAGATCGATCAGATGCTGGTGAATCTCAAGCTAATGGGAATTGCTCCTTGGGATCAGCAGGACCTCACTAAATTGAAACATTATTGCCAGGCCGTCTCGCGGGCCACTGGAGTGCCGATTCCCGCAAATTATCCGGTGGTGGGTGACGACGCATTCCGCACGGCCACAGGTGTGCATGCGGCGGCGATTATCAAGGCGTATCACAAGAACGATGTCGTGCTCGCCAACACGGTTTACTCGGGCGTGCCTTCGCATGTGTTTGGGCTGGAGCAAATTATTGACATCGGTCCGATGAGCGGAAAGTCGAATGTGCTGTTCTGGCTGGAGCGGCGCGGGATTCCGGCGACGGACGATCTTGTCGAACGTATTTATCAACGAGCCAAGGCGAGTGACCATACGTTGACTGACGCAGAAGTGGTGGAGTGCTTGCCGGCGACGGTGAGGCATAGCTGACGGCTGAACAAAGTCAAAACTCCCGCCCTGTCTCTCCCGAAATGCCGGGAGAGACAAGGACGGGGCACTCGGTCTCAGGAGGGCTCATGCGACATGCGATTCTTGGAGCGGGCGGCGTTGGAGGGCTGGTCGGCGCCTGCCTGGCGCACGCGGGAGAATCTGTCACGCTGGTGGTGCGGCATGAGGCGCTTGCGAATTATCCCAAAGAACTTCGTTTAGAGAGTCCTTTCGGAAATTTTGTCGTTGATGTCGCCGTAGCTGTGGCGGTTCCTCCCGTCGACGTGCTCTGGCTTACGGTGAAAGCGACGCAGATGGAAGCGGCACTGACGGCATTGAAAAACCCCGATTCGGTGAAAGCTATCGTGCCGCTCCTGAATGGGATCGATCATGTGGCATTGCTGCGCGCCAGATACGGCTCTGGGCGCGTGATTCCGGCGACGATTGCGGGCGAGACGGAGCGAGTGAGCCCGGGGCATATCGTTCATCGATCTCCGTTTGCGCGGCTGAATGTCCTTTCGGCGGGACGCGTGCTGTTGGGCAGCACGCTCGACCAACTTCAGAAAATTGGTTTTACCTGCCGCTTCATTCCCGATGAGCCAACGCTGATGTGGGGCAAGCTGGTGTTTCTGGCGCCGTTTGCGCTGAGCACAACCGCGGCGGATAAAACGGTCGGTGAAATTCTGTCCGATCCCGAGTGGAGGAGTTTGGGCGTGGCTTGCGTTCGGGAAGCTTGCGCGGTCGGAGTTGCCGAGGGCGCGAACGTTGATCCTGACCCGGTGCTCGCCGGGGTTGGCGCAATGCCCGGAAACATGCGCAGCTCCATGCAGAAAGATGTGGAACACCACAAACCACCGGAGTTGGATGCGATCGCAGGGCCGATCCTGCGTGGCGCTCGCAAGCACGGGATTGATGTTCCAGCCACGAAAAAGTTAGTCGCCGCAGTGGAACGAAGAGCGGGATACGTCGACAGCCGGCTGGCGTAGAGTGCTGCATCGAAAAAAATCACAGATCGATCTGAGTAAAATCTCTCGAATCAGTCGTTTGGCGAAAATGCATTCTGGAGAAACGCTCTAAAATATTGATTGCCAATGGCTTGCTAGTAAAATCTTTGCAATCAGCGACTTAGGGGGCGGGTATTGAGTTGTCAAAGAGTTAATCCCTCGATGAAGGGCGCGGTAGTGCGTCCGCGTTAACCATGATCTCGCGATTGAGTGGCGAGGGCAAGGTTACATGTCACGGCGCGAGTGTGGAAAACCCGCGAAAAGGATGTGTCTCGTGATTCATGTTTATGGCGATGACGGCGGAGATGCGAACAAGGAAAAGCAAGCCCGCAACTTTTCGAACAGAAAATGCCAGTGACAACGGGATTCACAGGCTTGATAAATGACTTGCCAAGGCTGGGAATCTTCCTTCGTTCGTAGAGCGTGTCGAATGTCCGAAGTGCGGGAAGCGGTTCAGGGCAGTGGAGAAGAAAATTGAAGGTCAATGAGTGTAATCGCCTGGTTTCGACAGCGACCCACGGCAAACCCGCCCAGCGTCCCCGAAATCGGAGCCGCAACAGCTGTCATTCACCTAATTGCAACCTCTCTATCAACTTCTCTGGCCCACGCTTACCACCATTGGCACCGCTCTCCTCGTCGTGAGCCAGCCAGGCGGAGATGAGGAACAGCACGCGGACATCGTAAGGGACGGGACTGTGTGGCGCCGGCGCACACGCTCGCGAGTTCCCTGCGCTCAAGAATGTAGCCTGGTAGTCCCATTGGAATTTGAAGGCAAACGCCCTATTCTGGCTAGTCGAATGTCGAGTCGCGCCCCCGCAATTGAAGTCAAATGCCAAAGGGAAAGAAAGCTAAAACCGACAGGCAAGACCCTCCACGTCGAACAACGCTCCAGTGGCTGCGCGCGGAGCGGTTGCCTCTGGCCGCTTGCGGCGTGGCCTTTCTCATTTATTCGCGTTCGCTGTTTTGCGGGTTTAAAGGTGATGATTTTCCGCAAATTGTGAACAACCGACAGGTGCAGTCGTGGGAGTACTTGCCGCAACTTCTGGGCTCCAATCTTTGGAGTCAATTGAGCGACCAGCCCGGTCGGTTTTATCGTCCAATATTTTCCGTGTGGATGTTGTTGCTGCACACCTGCGGCGGACTTGCTCCCTGGTTTTGGCATCTTTCGAGCATCTTGCTGCATGTTGCGGCGACCTGGCTGGTATACCGGATTTGCCGGCGGCTGACGGGGAACGATGCCGGCGCGGCTGCAGCGGCCGCGATTTTTGCCGTCAACCCGATTCACGTCGACGCCGTCAGCTGGGTTTCTGCAAGTTGCGAGCTTCTCTTTGCGATCTCCGCGCTGGCAGCGATGCTGACATTGCTCGACCCGCCATTGCTGGACACAGACAAAGACAAGAAAAACGGCCGTGCAGAAGCCGGTCGTGACAATCTCCTCTGCCACCGGGTGTGGCTCAGCGCGGTGTGGTTCGGAGCCGGTCTCTTTGCCAAGGAAACGGGAATGGCGATGCTGGCGATTCTGCCGGCGATTGCCTGGATACAACTGAAAGACCGTGTCGCCGGGAGTCAGAGACTCTGGAGAGCTGCCTTCCCTTATGGCGTGGTGACCGCAGGCTATTTGGCGGTGAGGTGGGCCGTGATGCGCCGCGTACGGGGCGCAACAGCGGAGCATAGCTGGGCGAATGTCGTCTTCAGTGCTCCCTCGATCCTGCTTTTTTATCTGAAGAAATTATTTTTCCCGTGGAACCTGGGCGGCACCTACGTCAACCCGTTAGCGGCATCGCCCACTACACTCTTCTGGCTGCAGCTGTCTGCGGTCGTAATTGGTGCTGCCGTTATCGCGTGGCTTGCGATTCGTTACCGGTCGTTTTTCGGCCTTGCCGCCGCTCTGATCGTGATCCCTGTGCTGCCGGCGCTGGCCGTGATCCGGATCTACGAGCAGGGGTGCACGACGAATGACCGCTATTTGTACCTGCCGTCGGCGGGGGCTTCGCTGTTGGTTGCACTGATTGTCCAGAAAGTGTGGTCTCACGAGAGGCCAGCCAAAGTAACGGCAATCGTTGTTGTGAGTCTCGTCTTTATGACGTTTTCTGTCATGACGATTTCCCAGCAGAAGTATTACCAGGACGACATCGCCTTTTATTCTCGCGTGATTGAAGTCAGCCCGTCAGACGCGTTTGCGATGGATCTGCTCGGCAATGTCTATTTGGATCAAGGGCGCCAAGACCTTGCACTTGAACAATTCCAAAAAGCAAGCCAGATTGCTCCGGACAACCAGAAGGCTAAGGCCTCTCTTGCCCGTGGACTGTTTGCGGCAGGAAAATACGGCGAAGCTGAAACCGTGCTGAAGGGTGAGTTGCAGTCTCCGCAACTGACCTCGGACTGGAGGGAGTCGACGCTGCTATGGTTGGCCAACGTCGAGATCAGCATGGGAAACCTGACCGGCGCGCAACAACTCCTGGAACAGGCCGAACACAGCGACGACCGGTTTCCCCAACTCCATTGGATGTGGGGAATGCTCTACCAACGACAAGGCCTGCTTCCGCAGGCGCTGGCAGAATACGAAAAAGAATTCGAGATCACGGGAGACGAACTGGCGCGGCAGCGGGCGGCGTCAGTGGAGAGGCTGATTCAATCTGGTTCGGCGGGGCGATCCTTGACAAACCAACCGTCGACTGCAATCGGCATCCGCTAAGGGTCGCAGCGAGATTTGAATAGTCCTACGCTCCGAATGATACCGGGATATTTCCTTCCGGATGGTCAGCTACTAGGAAGGTGGGGAAAACTCGTACTTGGTGTTAAATCCCCATTGCACTCATCATGCCGCCCGAGTGGGTTTTGAGTGTAATCGCCTGCTAACAACAACTGCCTTGGAATAAGCGAAGACTTGGCGTAAAGTCCAGTCGTGAAAGTGGTCGCAAGCGGACGCGAAAATCGGGACAACTCGAAAGCCAGCAACCTCAAAATGGGCGTCAGAAAAGGCAATATCCTTTGGTCAATTTCGCTACTGTTCTGTTTCTCGGCGTTTGCATGGGGACAGGAACCGAGCGGAGATTGGAAGGAATACGTCTATAGCAACGACGGCTTTGCAGTGGCTGTTCCCTCAGCGCCCACCCGCCACGCCGACGCCCAAATACCGCACACGACGAATTACGACGTTTCGTTTGTGGAAGGCCCGTTTCGTATCGGCGTTGTCGATCAGAACCGAGATTGTGGTGCCACCCTGAGTGAGTTAAAGGTGAGTCTCCTTTCCGGCAAGCAGCCCGGCCTTGACATGTCGTCCGTGAAGGAAATCAGAGTAGCCGACCATTCGGCCATGGAGTTTCGACACAGGGTAGCAAACGAAATTAGGTATGAACGCTATGTTTGTGGGAACAATGGCTATTATTATTTCTTCTATGCCAAGTGGCCGATTAACCAGTCGATGCCAGCATCGGTCAAGCGCATCCTGAGTTCTTTCCGACTGCTTCCCAGCACCAAGTAGCTCCATTGACTCGCGCCGCCAAGGACGACCGTCCGATAATTGTTGCAAAATCGCGATTACACTCACTGACCGGTTGAGTCCTCGTCATCGAGATTATCCGACGCGTTCTTCGCCACCATTCCAAAGATTCCAAACACGAAAGCCGAGCCGATGCCCACCATTTCAGCAGATACGCGATCCGTCTTCGTGAACTCGCTGATCACCCGTCCTCCGACAAAGAACAACAAGCCAGCAATCACAAATAGGACCTGACTAATTCCTCGGAGTACGGCTTTCATGGCGAAGCAATTCTAACGTCACTGCGGCAAGTTGGTGAAAAATCCCCATTGCACTCACTGACCTCAGCTTCACCCCTTGCAGCGCAAGAATCGCTCAGTCCGCCAGCCTGTTCCTCATCTGTTAACCACTCTGGAAACTCAAAAATAACGCACGACTCGCAAACGGCTCAGCGCGTATAAAAGAGCAGTCTGTTTATGGCCAATTCTCTCAGTCTGTTAGCTATGACGTTGAGCGGACTCGAATGCTCGAAAACACGCATGTTTACTGTGGTTTCAAGCATTTCGATCTTATTGTAAGATGACGCAATAACTTCCCATGAGCCCACTTCCTCCGCGCGCGGATTTGCCGGACGTTGCACCCACGGTGCAACAGGATGTGGCGCGCCTTGCGGCCTCGCCAGAGGTGCGATCGGCGTTCAACTGGCTGCGCACCCAGGAGCCGCAACTGACGCAGTGGCAGATGGAGATGGCGCGGATTGCGGCGCCTCCGTTTGGGGAAACGGCGCGCGGGGCGTGGCTGGCGGAGCGTTTTCGCGAAGTTGGGCTTGATGATGTTCGCATTGATGACGTGGGCAACGTGTTTGGCGTGCATCCGGGATTCGGGCGGCGTTACGTGTCGCTGAGCGCGCACATCGATACTGTGTTTCCTGCCAATACGCCGCTGAATATCCGCCGGCAAGGCAGCCGGTTGTACGGGCCGGGAGTTTCCGACAACGGGGCGGGCGTGACGGCGATGCTCGGGATTGCGGCCCTTCTGCGCTCGGTGCGGCTGCGGCATGCGTTGCCGTTCGTATTCATTGGCAACGTGGGAGAAGAAGGGGAAGGCGATCTGCGGGGGATGCGGCATATTTTTTCCACGCCGCGCTGGAAGGATTCTATTGCTTACAGCGTGGTGCTCGACGGTGCGGGAGCGGACACGATTGTCGCGGAGGCACTGGGCAGTCGCCGCTTTGAGGTGATCGTGCGGGGGCCGGGCGGACATTCCTGGAGCGATTTTGGCGCGCCGAATCCGGTGGTGATTCTGGCCAAGGCGATCGATACATTTACCGCGACGCCAGTGCCTACGGCGCCGAAGACCACGTTCAACATTGGAGTGATTCGCGGAGGAACCTCGGTGAATTCGATTCCCGAGTCAGCCAGCATGAAGGTGGATATCCGTTCGACGTCGATGACGGAGATGGAGCGACTGGAGCAGACGCTGAGGCTGGCGCTGAATCGGGCGGTGGAAGACGAGACGATGGCAGCGGAGATGAAATCATCGGCGCAGAAACGGCCGGGCGTGAATTGTGAAATGGTGCCGATCGGCAACCGTCCCGCGGGAGAGTTGGCGACGACCGCGCGGATTTTGCATGTGATCCGCGCCGTGGATAACCAACTCAATAACGCGGCGCAGGTGCAGCGCGCGTCGACGGATGCGAACATTCCGCTGTCGCTGGGGCAGGAGGCGATTGCCATTGGTGGCGGGGGCTCTGGCGGCGGGGCACACACTTTGCAGGAGTGGTTTGACAGCAACGGACGTGAGCTGGGACTGAAGCGGATTCTGCTGACCATGCTGGCGCTGGCGGGAGCGGGAGAATAATGGGAATATTCGCGGCATCGGGGGCTAAAACCCGTTGGAGAAGGAAGCATTTCTTCGCAGCTCTCAAGCGCTGCGACACCCATAAGCTGAACGCAGTGTTGGAATCCCACCCTTCGCAAAAAACGCGAAGGATGGGGCACCCGGCTTTTGTTGTGGTCTTTTGCTGCGTCGCATTCTTGCAGGCGCAGACTGCAGCGCCTGGTCAATCGCCGACTGCTTCCGGGCCTAAGGCGGACGTCATCTTCATCCACGCGAATGTTTATACCGGAGTGCCCTCGAACACACCGTTCAGTTCGATTCTGCGCGAGGAGGCGATCGCGATACGCGGCGATCGCATTCAAGCTGTGGGCAAAACTGTAGACATCCAAAAACTCAAGGGGCCGCAGACGCAGGTGATCGATCTGGACGGACACTTCGTCATGCCAGGATTCAATGACGCGCACCTGCACCTGGCCGATGCGGGACTGCAGAGGTTGAGTGCGGATCTAACCGGGGTAAAGACGCTCGATGAATTCCGCGAACGCGTGCGAGCCCAAGTGCAGTCAGCCAAGCCGGGCGAATGGATTCTGGGCGGAGGATGGGACGAGACCATGTGGCCGGTGAAAGTTCTGCCCAGCCGCTGGGATCTGGATGAGGTTTCGGGCGGGCACCCTGTGTTTGTGGATCGCGTAGATGGGCATCTTGCCGTGGCGAATACCCGCGCCCTGCAGTTAGCCGGTATCACCATCGCCAGCCGCGAACCCGAAGGCGGCCAGATTGATCGTGATGCCAACGGGCAGCCCACGGGGATTTTGCGCGATACGGCGCAGGGAGCCGTGCGGGCGGTGATTCCCCAACCGACGCACGAGGTGCGGAGACGTGGCATTGAAGTTGCGCTGGCGGACCTGGCGGAGCACGGCGTGACCTCGGCGCAGGATTATTCGCCGGACTGGGAAAACTTCCAGATTTATGAGGAACTGGAAAAAGACGGCAAGCTGTCGGCGCGCATCTCCGAGTGGTTGCCGTTCGACAATTCCGTCGATGAACTAAAGACCAAGCGCGATTCGCATCCACAGTCGGATCTGATGTTGCACACGGGGATGCTGAAGGGCTTCATGGATGGTTCGCTGGGCGGCCACACGGCGGCGCTGCTGGAGCCTTATTCGGATGATCCGGGGAATTCGGGCTTGCCGCGCTATGACCCGGCGAAGCTGAACGATATGGCCAAAGAGCGAGTGCTGGCCGGCTTCCAGCTGGGATTCCACGCCATCGGCGACAAAGGGATTCAGATGGCGCTCGATGCTTTTGCCGAAGTAGAAAAAGCGGCGCGCGAGCAGAAGGTGAAGGCAGCCAATGGCGGCGACGACTTCCGGCTGCGGATTGAGCATGCGCAGGTCACCACGCCGGCGCAAATCGCACGTTTCAAGGAGTTGAAAGTCATTGCTTCCATGCAGCCGAGTCACGTGCTCACCGATATGCGCTGGGCGCAGGACCGGCTGGGTCCGAAGCGCGCCGCAACTTCTTATGCGTGGGCCGGGTTTCTGAACAAAGGGGTGGTGCTGGCTTTCGGTACGGACTATCCGGTTGAGCCAGTCAGCCCGTTTCGTGGGCTGTACGCGGCGGTCACGCGTAAGAGCGAAAACGGCAAGCAGGAATATTTTCCAGAGCAGAGGCTGACCATGGATCAGGCCATTGCGGCTTACACCACCGGTTCAGCCTTTGCCGAGTTTGAAGAAAAGGAAAAAGGCAAGCTGGCGCCGGGGATGCTCGCTGATTTCATTGTGCTGGACCGCGATGTGACCGCGTCCTCAGCGGAAAAAGTGCTGGCCACCAAAGTTCTGCGTACCGTGGTTGGCGGCAAAACGGTCTACGAAGCAAAGTAACTTTCCCAAAACGAAATAGCGATTTTGTGCGTCTAACCGACTGGTGGTCGCGTAACTCGCGATCCACCGATGCGGCTGTACAAACGGGTATAATGAGCGTTTACCGTCTCGGAGGAAGCAGATATATGGATTCGCAGGCATTTTGGCTGCGCCTGAAGACCCATGGCTGGGTCTATTCGTTCAGCATTGCGGCAACGCTGGCGCTGGGTATCTTAATTGGCACGGTAGTTTCCTACGGAGTGAAGGGCAAGGAAGGGCAAAAGGCCTCCGATGCGACTCCGTTAACCATTCCTTCGCCCAAGCAGCTTTCCAATGAGTTCTCGCAGATTGCCAAGCAGTTGGGGCCGAGCGTGGTCAACATCAATACCGAATCGACCATCAAGAATCCGCACCGGCGCCGAGGCGAGCAGAACCCCGATGATGACGACAGCGGGGGGGGCGGCAATGGTGGCATGGATGACTTCTTCAACCGCTTCTTTGGCGGGCAGGGTGGACCGAACGGCGACGCGGCGATTCGCGAGCGTTCGCTGGGTTCAGGGGTGATTGTCGACCCCAAGGGCTACATCGTTACTAACCGGCACGTTGTGGATAAGGCAGATCGCATTCGCGTGCGGCTGCAGGATGATCCACCTGGGGTGCAACATGACGCCAAAGTGGTCGGTGAAGATCAGGAGACCGATCTGGCGGTGATCAAGATTGATATGGATCGCTCGGTACCGACCGCCAAACTGGGCAACTCGGACAGCATGCAGGTGGGCGACTGGGTTCTGGCCATCGGCAGCCCGTTCGGGCAGGTGGGTACGGTGACGGCTGGCATTGTTTCGGCGAAGGGCCGGGACATCGTGCCTGGCCGGCAGTTCCAGACTTTCATTCAGACCGATGCCGCGATCAATCCGGGGAATTCCGGCGGGCCGCTGGTCAATATGGACGGCGAAGTTATCGGCATTAACACAGCGATTTTGAGCGAAACCAATGCCTATGCGGGTGTAGGCTTCTCGCTTCCTTCGAATACCGTTGCCGAGGTCTACAACCAACTCATCGGACCCGACCATCGCGTGGTGCGTGGCTCCATCGGCATCATGTTTGACGCAGTGGAAAACCCCGCGATTACACGGGTGTATGGGAACGGGAGCGGCGTCGCGGTCTCCAGCGTAGTGCCGGGCAGCCCGGCCGATCAGGCTGGACTGAAAGTGGGCGATACGATCACCACGGTCGATGGCAAGAAGGTGACGAAGGGATCAGAGTTGGTGGCAGATATTGCCTCGCGCAGGCCGGGAGCGAAGGTACAACTCGAGTTCCTGCGCAATGGCAAGAAACAGGATACGACCGTGACCATTGCGGATCGTGCCAAGCTCTTTGCCGCTCGCCTGAACGAAGATGAGGGCGGTAACGATGAGAGCACGCCCAAGCAGGACAAGTTCGGCATCACGATCCGCAAGCTTACTCCCGAGATGGCCGAGCGGCTGGACGTGCCGGCAGGCAAGGGCGTAATTGTGCAGGACGTCAAGCCGGGCTCGTTTGCCGAGGACATTAATCTGGGCCGCGGCGACGTGATTCTCGAGGTGAACAAGCAGCCAGTCAACAGCGAAGAGGACTTCGCCAAGGTGGCGTCGGGGCTGAAGAGCGGCCAGGACGTGGTATTTCTTGTCCGCCCCCGCGGTTCCACTCGCCAGGATGGAACCATTTTCGTGGCCGGGACACTTCCGTAACCTAGGGACGAGCCAACGGGAACTGGCATTGCGTCATCCGATAGGGGATGATGACAGTGCCGGTTTTCCGTTGGACTTTGTTTTTGTGGTCGTTTTTTGTGGTAGTCTGCCGGCGCGGTCGTTTGGCAACTTGAGGTTTTGCCTTTGGAACTAAAGCCTTACCCGAAGACCATGACGCGATGGTTGGGCGCCTGCGCTCTGGCGGTGGTTTGCATCTGTGCATCGCCGCTCGCAACGCGGGCTCAGACTGACCCTGCTGCCGGTACGACCTCTCCCACGAAGAAGACTAGCGCCACGGCGAGTACCAAGAAGCCGGTGGCTCATTCTGCATCGCATTCCACGGCGGCGAAGCATCCGAAATCGAGCACAACCGCGGTTCACAATGGCAAAGCCTCACACGCGAGTTTGCGGAAGAGTTCCAAGAAAAAGACGGCGCGCGGCCAGCAGAAGATTGATCCCGATCGCGCGGAGGCGATCCAGGAAGCGTTGATCCGCGAGCATTACTTGACGGGCGAGCCAGCGGGAACGTGGAATCAGGCCAGCGAAGACGCCATGCGCCGCTATCAGTCGGATCATGGCTGGCAATCGAAAACTGTACCCGATTCACGAGCGCTGATCAGCCTTGGGCTCGGTCCCAGCCACGACCACCTGCTGAATCCGGAGAGCGCCATGACGATGGCGCCGGAAGTTTCGCATGGACCGTCCGTTACTTCCTCTTCGTTATCGCAGAGCCCGGTTTCGCACGGCGCCGACCCCGGAGCGCGCATGAGTTCAAGTCCCGCAGTTCCTGCTGACAGTTCCACTTCAGGGTCGTCCGATCCGCAGTAGTTCACACTAGAACTCAAACAAGTTCAAGAATGGGCAGGAGTGTCCCCATGCACTCAAGTATTTGGACTTACTAATTGCCGGATGTCTTGCGATAACTGCCGCTGACCGGCCGTGGAAAATACGGCAGGGGTTGCGACTGGATGATCGCTGTGGGATTGGCCTCCACGAGGGCATCCGCGACTTCTTCGCCGCAGATCTCGGCCGCGGCCTCGCGCGCCGTGGAGAGTATAGGAACGCGCTTTTCCGTATCGTGCGCGTCCGTGGCTAGCACGTGCACCACATCATGTTCCAGCAGCCAGTGTGCGGCGCGGCGCACGCGCTCTCCCCAGAATCCGGTGAGTGCTGATCCCGTCATCTGAATCACGCACCCTTGCTCAGCCCACTCCACCACGCGCTGCGGACTCTCGCGCAGAATCGGATTCCGTTCGGGATGCGTGATCACCGCAGTGACACCGCAGTCCCCGAGCTTCATAAAACAATCGGTAATCTGTTGCGGCACGCTGTAGTTGCTCAGCTCAACCAGCATGTAGTGCGTGCCTGCGATGGCATAGCGGGCGGGATTAGCCAGCACGTCCTGCAGATTGTCGTAGGAGAGATGGAAGTCGCAGCCCAGGCTGAGCGTAAGAGCATCGCCGACGAGTTGTTGCAGGTGTTCGACCAGCCCCTGAAGATACGGGCGGTCGTAATGATAGCGGTCGTTGGCGTGAGGTGTGGCGACCTGGTGGGTGATGCCGTCGGCGGCAGCCATCCGGCACATGGCGACGGAGATCTCCCAGGATTTTGATCCGTCGTCTACTTCCGGAAGAATATGCGAGTGAATGTCGACCACGATTGTTGAAACACGACCAACCTGTTGGGGTTGTGCCTTTATTTGATTTAAGCAGATTCGGCGGGAAAGAGAAAGCCGGAGAGCATGCTCTTGGGAAGGGCACGACTTTAGTCGTGCCGCGGAGAGAAGAATGGAACTCATCTCGCTTTAGCGCCTGGGGCGCGACGTCCCCTCACCAGATTGTAGGCAGTGCCCGCGAATTTCGGATTGCGCGATCGGCCGTGACCAATGACAGGCCTTCCACCATGCCCGTCGCTCCAATGATTCGATCCACCGGATCTTTCGGATAGTTCGGGGGCAGATCAAAAGCTTGAACGCAGATGCGACCGTTAATCGGCAGAACGATAAAGCGGCTCTCGACGTTGCTCATGAACGATTCCAGGCTGATCTTCAGTTCGATGCGGCCCTTACTGGAGAGCATGGCCAACTCGAGAAGAGTGACCCCGGAGATGGCGAGACCATCTCCGGCCCGGCGCGCTTCAACGATGGCCGCTTCTGCCTTTTTCGAGATTCGAGTCTCGTCATCGGCGAGCCAGATCACCACGTGCGTATCGAGCAGAATCAATAAAGGTCACCCCAGTCTTCTGGAGAAAATGCAGGAGAAACAATGTCGCCAACAATCTTGATCTTGCCCGCCATAAAGCCGAAAATTTCGTCCTTACCTTTATCTTCGCCCGCAGGCACCAGCTTGGCCACCGGCTTCCCACGCTTGGTGATCAACACAGCTTCCCGCTTGGACTGAACTTCATCCATGATCGCCAGACAATGAACCTTGAACTTACCCGCCGCCATCTTTTTCATCGCAGGACATCCTTTCGATCATGGTCATTATACTATAGTCACGAGGACCGGCACGATCAAATCCCTGTCGACCTCTGGTTCAAGACTCGCCCAAGCGAGAAAGCTATTCAGGGTATTTCTTCTCTAAGTCTTTCCATCTCCAGCTCCCGGTCAAGTACCCCCCGAATAGCATGATAGGAAGCATGATTACGCCGATGAAGACGGTCGTCCGCAGAGAGAATGAATGCGCACGGCCTCCGATGACCTCCACGACTGGCACCACGACAATCCAAGTCAGGAGGGTTGGCATCACTCCCTCCCGCCAGATGAATCGGTTCTTCCCTTTCGCCTTACTATGGGCCCAATACTTCCTCTCCGCCCCGGCATCGCTTTTGAACATGGTCGAAAGATAGCGCTGCCATATCGATCTGTCCAGCCCGATGAAGGCTCGAACCTCCATCCCTTGCCGCACCTTCCATGCCGGCTGTAGCATCAATATTCAGGCATTCATAAGGAGACATTATGGCGACCGACACACTGGCTTCCCCGGCCACGCTGGGCTACAACCCGACCAAAGTTTTCAAGAATTTCATCGACGGCGAGTGGGTGGAATCCTCGACGGGCGAAACGTTTGAGGATCGCAATCCTGCCGACACGCGCGATGTAGTAGGCATCTTTCAGAAATCGGCCAAGGCAGATGTTGAGGCCGCTGTGGACGCGGCCAAGCGCGCGTTCGCCAAGTGGCGGCTTGTGCCCGCGCCGCGCCGCGCCGAGATGGTTTTCCGCGCCGCGGAGATTCTTATCGGACGCAAAGAAGAGCATGCCCGCGATATGACTCGCGAAATGGGCAAGGTGCTCAACGAAACTCGCGGCGACGTGCAGGAAGCGATTGACGCCGCCTACTACAACGCCGGCGAGGGGCGGCGTCTCTTCGGTCCCACCGTTCCGTCTGAGCTGCCCAACAAGTTCGCCATGGCCGTGCGCCAGCCCATCGGCGTCTGCGGCATGATCACGCCGTGGAATTTCCCGATGGCGATTTCTTCCTGGAAGCTGCTGCCCGCCGTGGTTTGCGGCAATACCTGCGTCATCAAGCCGGCGCAGGATACGCCGCTCTCCACATTCAACCTGGTGCGCGCTTTCACCGATGCCGGCATTCCGAAAGGTGTGGTCAACATCGTCACCGGATTCGGCGCCGACGTGGGTACGCCACTGGCGGAGCACGCTGACGTGCGCGCTATTTCGTTGACGGGATCTTCTGCCGTAGGTCGCATCGTGGGCGGCATCGCGGCCAAGAGCTTTAAGCACTGCTCACTCGAACTCGGCGGCAAGAATCCTATGATCGTCCTCGATGACGCGAATCTCGAACTTGCCATTGAGGGCGGGCTCTGGGGCGGCTTCGGCACTACCGGCCAGCGTTGCACGGCGACCAGCCGCATCATCGTGCAGAAGGGGGTGTATCGCGAGTTCGTGGAGCGCTACGTGGCGCGCGCCAAGAAACTGAAAGTTGGCAACGGACTCGATGAAACGGTCGAGATGGGTCCAGCTGTGAACGAAAAGCAGTTGCAGACCGACCTCAGCTATGTGGAAATCGGCCAGAACGAAGGCGCGAAGCTGATGTGCGGTGGCAACCGCCTCGACAAAGGCGATTATCAGTATGGATGGTTCATGGAGCCGACCGTATTTACCGACGTCGATCCAAAGATGCGCATCGCGCAGGAAGAAATCTTTGGCCCCGTGGTTTCGATCATTCCCTGCGACGACCTCGAAGATGCCATCGAGATCGCCAACGGCATCGAGTACGGACTTTCGTCCGCGCTCTACACCAAAGATGTGAACAAGGCGTTCGCCGCGATTCGCGATCTCGACGCTGGCATCACCTACATCAACGCGCCCACCATCGGCGCCGAGGTTCACCTGCCTTTCGGCGGCACGAAGGCCACGGGCAATGGCCACCGCGAGGGCGGCATCGGTGCGATTGATTTCTACACTGAGTGGAAGTCAGTCTACGTGGATTACTCGGACACGCTGCAAAAAGCGCAGATCGATCGAGTAGATTAAAGAGATCCTTCACCGCCGAGGACGCTGAGAACGCAGAGGAACTACGTAAAGATTTCTTTGCGCTTTCGGCGTTTTCTGCGGTGAACGCATTTTCCCCGGCATGCCTCGACTAGAGACTATCCTCTGCTTGTTCATCTACCCTTTGCGTTGTACAGTACCAAGCCTGTGGGGAGATGATCCAATGAAAAAGATCTTATCGGTTACCTTGCCGCGGCTTGCCGCCATATTGTGCGTGTTTACAGTTTTCTTCACCGTTGCGGCGCAGGCAGAGCAGCATCCCATCATGACGAGCCACGTTCCTGCGGCCGTCGCCAGCGGAGTTGCGCCGTTAGTGGGCCATCTTCCAAGCGCGCAGCGTCTGAGCCTGGCCATTTCTCTGCCGCTGCGGAATGAAGCGGAGCTTGATGATCTTTTGCGGCAGACCTACGATCCGCAAAGCTCGAACTACCACCAATATCTCAGCGTGCAGGAATTTACTGCAAGATTCGCTCCCACCGAGGCTGATTACGCGGCGGCGCTACGTTTTGCTCAGGCCAATGACTTGGCCGTGATTGAGACTCACGCCAACCGCATGGTCATCGATGTCGAGGGTCCAGCCGCAAACATTGAGAGCGCTTTCCAGGTGACTCTGGGCGTCTATCAGCATCCCACCGAGGGCCGCACATTCTACGCGCCTGACCGCGAGCCCACAGTTGATCTCGATGTGCCGCTGCTACACATCTCGGGCCTGGACAACTACACATCGCCCCACGCGAAGAATGTTCGATCTTCCGAGCAGCCAAATGGCGCGAGCAAAACCACGGGCTCTGGCCCGGGCGGCCAGTTTATTGGGAGCGATATGCGGGCGGCCTATTATGGTTCCGGTCCACTCAACGGCGGTGGTCAGAGAGTTGGATTATTAGAATATGCCGGCTACGAAATTAGTGATGTAAAGCTTTTCTTCAGCAAAGTAAATCAGTCGCTCAAGGTCCCGGTCCGCGGGGTATCGCTGAATGGGGCGAGTCTGAGCTGCCCGCCGAGTTCCTGTGATGACAGCGAACAAGTCATAGACATCGAGATGGCAATCTCCATGGCTCCCGGTCTGAAGGAGGTCCTGGTTTACGTGGGAAACAAAGACGTCTCCATTTTTAACCGGATGGCGGCGGACAATAGCGCCAAGCAACTGAGCTGCTCCTGGGGATGGAGCGATGATGAGAGCAGCCTGGATCCGATCTTCAAGGAAATGGCTGTGCAGGGCCAGAGTGTATTCGTAGCCACCGGCGACAGTGGTTCCGGCACTCCGGGTGACGTGGTCTGGCCGGCGGATGATCCTTACATTACGGCTGTAGGTGGGACGGACCTGACCACGAGCGGCCCAGGGGGCGCGTGGAAAGCGGAGACTGGCTGGAGCGGGAGTGCGGGTAGTCCTTCGAAGAACAAAGTTCCGATCCCCAGTTATCAGCAGCTCTCGGGAGTGATTACCAAGTTGAATCATGGATCGAAGACTTTGCGCAATTATCCCGACGTAGCGGCGGAAGCGAATACCAACCAATACAGTTGTTACGACGGCGGCTGCAGCGGAGGAAATGGAGGAACCAGTTACGCCGCTCCGCAGTGGGCCGGCCTCATCGCGATGGCGAATGAACAGCTCGTGGTCAATGGTGGATCGACACTCGGCTTCCTCAATCCGGCTTTGTACGCGATTGGGGTGGGATCGAGTTACGACAGCGACTTCCACGACATCGTGAGCGGCAACAATGGAAAGTACACAGCGGTGACGGGATATGACCTGGTGACGGGATGGGGCAGTCCGACGGGTCCGAACTTGATCACTGCACTGACCGGAGCGGCAAAGAACGAATAGAACACAAAGTACCTTGGTAATCTTGTTCCCTACGCTTTCGTGACCTAACGTACGCAAAGTGCTTGGGGTTGAATCCGTCTGCTTTGTCGTGGGTCCGTCTTGCTCGATCGTCTCATTTCACAAACCGCCGGAAGCGCTAAGGGAATTTCCGCCTCGGCGATTCTAACGCTCTGCATCCTCTGCGGATTCGCGCCCGCTGCACCGGCCCAAAAAACCGCAAAATCCGATCGCAGAGTGCTGGTCACGGTAAAGCCGGAATACTCGGAACTGCTGAAGCATGCTCAAATCGGAGGCCTGGTTCGTCTGAAGGTCACGGTTGCTCCCGATGGAAAAGTGACGAATGTGGAAGTGGCTGGTGGCAATCCCATCCTGGCCGAGAGCGCGGCCAGCGCGGTGACGAAGTGGAAGTTCGTTCCGGCTCCGGCGCAAACCGTGGAAGATATTTCTATCAGCTTCAGCCCGCACTAGATCACTCCCTATCCGTTTTCCCTGCACGCTCCACGCTTCTGCGGTTAGAATCCTTCTTGCATCTGAATCGCGGGCCGCAGTCGGCACGTCCGCTGCGGCGAGGCTTTCATGACTCCAGCTACTACAGCTCACGAGATTACCGCTGCTAAGCGTCTCGATAACGTTCGCTATGCCATTCGCGATCTTGCTTGCGTGGCGGACGAAGTCATTCAGCAGGGATACAAAGTTCTTCCGCTGAACGTTGGCGATCCGCTCAACTTCGACTTCCAGACTCCTTCGCACATCATCAACGCTGTGTATGAGGCGATGCGCGACGGAAAGAATGGCTATGCGCCGTCTCCGGGGATTCCGGAAGCGATCGAAGCGATTCGCGGCGAAGCGGCGCGTAAGGGCATCAAGACTGTGCGCGACGTGTTTGTTACTTCAGGTGTGAGTGAAACCGTCGATCTGTGCATTTCCGCGCTGGTGAATCCTGGCGAGGATATTCTTACGCCCAGTCCAGACTATCCCCTGTATTCGGCTGTGCTGTGCAAGCTCGGCATCGCGCTGAATGCTTACGATCTGAATGAAGAAGATGCGTGGCAGCCGGAGCTGGCCGATATCGAACGCAAACTCACACCGCGGACCCGCGGCATTGTCCTGATCAATCCGAATAATCCGACGGGATCGTTGTGCTCGCGCCAGATGTTGGAACAGGTTGCGGAGATTGCGCGGCGGTACAATCTGGTCGTCTTCTCGGATGAGATCTACGACAAACTGATTCTGGAAGATACTCCGCACATTGCGTTTGCTTCGGTTGCGCCCGATGTGCCATGCATTACATTTGGCGGAATGTCGAAGAATTATCTGGTTCCGGGATGGCGCATTGGTTGGGGGATCGTCTCTGGTGACGCTGCAGCGGTGAAACCCTATACAGAGGGCATTCACCGGCTGCTGCGGGCGCGGTTGTGCGCCAATCATCCCGAGCAATATGCGATTAAGGCGGCGCTGGAAGGTCCACAGGATCATCTGGTAGAAGTGCAGCGCAAGCTTCGTTCGCGCCGCGATCTGACGCAGAAGTGGTGCGAGGCGACGCCGCGCGTGAGTTGCGTTGCGCCACGTGGAGCGTTCTATGCTTTCCCGCGCATTGACATTCCCGAGAGCGATGAAGTCTTCGTCAAGGAACTCATTCGGCAGAAGCACGTGATGGTTGTGCATGGCTCGGGATTCGGTCAGAAGCCGGGGACGCAGCATTTCCGAATTGTGTTCTTGCCGGATGAAGGGACTTTGAGTAAGGCTTACGCCTCCATTGGCGAGTTCATCCGGGAACGATATGCCTCTGGACTCTAGCCGCCGTTGTGACAATGGATTGCTCGGCCACAAAACCAAAATCTAATATTTCGCCCTTTCCGCGCGAAAGCGTGTAGGATGCTCGGGGTTTTCCTTCCACACTCGGGCGTTACTGAAAACTGAAAACTTGACCTCGCAAGCCGAGCGACTCGGACGCTTGCTCGGTTTAGCGTGTGGGAAACCTAAACAACTTACAGAAAAGAGGACACAATGAAACGCAATCAGCTGCTGTCAGCTGTGGGAATCGTGTTGTTGGTAGCAGGGTCGCTGGCCGCGCAGGAGAAGGGGACTCTGGCCAGCATAGAGTTTCAAAAAGTGAAGGCCTCGAATGTGCCGCAATACGAGGCGGGGCGCAAGCAGAAGGCGGCATGGCACAAGCAGCAGAACGATCCGCTGCCTTTGCTGGTATGGGTGACGCTTAGCGGCGAAAATACGGGAACATTCCTGGTCGGCCACTTTAACCAGCATTGGGCGGATTACGACAAGCCGGTCGTCACCGACGAAGCAGATCTGGCGGAATTCCAGAAGGTTCTTGGGAACTATGTGGACTCGATCACGACTCGCTATTACGACTTCATGCCCAAGGTGAGCAACGAAAGCGGAGACGAGGCGCTGCCGAAGTTCTCGGAGATCACCATTTATCAAGTGCGTTACGGGAAAGGCTCGGATTTTCGGTCGGGCATTGAACGGGTTCACGAGGCCGCAATCAAGACCAAGTGGCCGGTCAACTATGGATTCTACCAACTGGTGAACGGCGGAACGTCAGGGACGTATGTGCTCTCCATTCCGCACAAGAGCTGGGCGGACTTTGAGGACAAGCCGGATGTGAAACCCTTCCGCGACATGCTCAAGGAAGCGTTCGGACAAGCGGAGGCGGATTCGATTGTGGACCGCTTCGACCGGTCGATCGAGAAAGAATCGAGCGAGATCATCCAGTTTCGTCCGGACTTGAGTTATCTGCCGGGCAAATAGACGAAGCACGATGATTAGCCGAGTGTCCCACCCTTCTTTGCTGGAAGGGTGGGATTTTCACTTAGATGCCATAGTTGGCGCTGCGAAGGCCATCTTTGTAGGCTTCGCGCGCTGCGGTGGCTTTGGCGTGAGCGTCTTCTTCGCGGAAGTGGGCGTCGTCCCATTTCTCCATGGCAATCATGGAATGGTCGGGAGTGGCCAGAGCTTCTTCGGCGCGAATGGCGTCAACCCACTCGTCGGTGGCTTTTTTGTAAGCGAGACGCAGTTGATCCAGGTCGGGGCTCATAGGCCTGAAGGGTAACGCCGCCCTGTAAGGCGGTCAATTCGACGGGGCAGAATTTAGCACAAAATTAAAGATTGAAGGCGAGGCTACCAGCGAAGATCAAAGGCAACTGGGCGGGACGCCCGCTCTACATGAGCTTATTTCAGCTTGGCATATTCGGTCTTGGCCTCATTAAAGATCGGCAGATCGGGATCGGCGTTTTGCCAAAGGGCCAAGAAATCCTGGTAGGTGATTCTCGCTTTGGGAGCGTCGCCAGAGAGTGCGTACGCACGAGCCAGTCCCAGGTGCGCCAGCGCGCCGATGGGCTCGTTTCCGACGACGCCGTAGTGGTCGAGAATTTCTTGGAACTCGCCTGCGGCTGAGGCGCTTTGGTGAGTTGCCAGATAAGCGTTACCGCGCAAGTAAACGAGGTATAGGGCGAAGCTGAAGCTCTGCGCGGGAGAACCAAGTTCGTAGGGAGCAGCTGGAGCAAGCGCTTCGATGGCCCGGGTGGCGTTGCCGGCTTGAAGAGCAGTGGCGGCCCGGATGGCAGGCAGATAGTTAAATTGAACGATGGTGTCATCCGGGAAACGCTGGGCGAGATCAGTGGCCAGGCGGGCAGCCCGAGAGGCATCGCCCGCAAGAGCCAGAGAAATCGCCGATACGGCTGAAACATCTTTTCCATTTGAGAGAGAGACAGCGGCCTGGGCTTGCTGGCGGGCCAGGCTCAAGTTGCCGGCGAGCGCCTCGCGCAGCGCGGCTTCGGCCTGATAGCCGGCAGCAGTTTCCTTCTCGTCGGCGCGCCGGGCGGACTCGGCGGCGCGTCTCGTCAACTCGCGCGCCTTGGAAAATTGTCCGGCATATGCAGCGGTATCGGACTCCTGGTACAGCATGGCGTCTTCGAGCCCCGGCTGGCCCATGAGTGAGGCTGCCTCGCGCTCCATGCCGGCGGTATCGTGTTGCAGAAAATCAATGCTGTAAACATTAATGTGGTTCAGAGGATTATCCAGATTGCGGGCGCGGGCCTCTTCGGCGGTGGCGCGGGCTTCATCCAGGCGATTGACCAGCAGATACGAGATGATGAGGTTCGCGTAAGAGATTCCACTTCCGGGGCCGAGTTTCATAGCCTGGAGCGCGGCGCCGAGAGCTTTATCGTATTCGCCGAGATCGCTGTAGATGCTGTTCAAGTTTCCGGGAGGAGTAGGGTCGCGGGGGTAGGTCTGGGCCCAAAGTTCGTAGGACCTGCGAGCCGCCTCGAGGTTTCCGGTGACAAAGAATTCGTAGTGGGAGACGATGTAAAACTTTTCGCGCTCGCTGACGCGCTCGCGCAGTTCGTAGGCCTTGCGAGTACTTTCGGCGGCACGCGCGATCTCTCCCGCGTTGCTGTAATTCGTGCCCAGCTCCGCATAAGCCATTGCGAAATTGGGATCCAGGCTGATTGCACGTTGGAGTAACGGAATGGCAGCCGCGGAATCATTCTTCATCACATGAGCCTGGTAGCCCAGGCCGTAAGCCTGCAGAGCCTCGAGCGATGGAGTGGTCACGTTCTCGGCGGGCGTGTCGTACTTTTGCACCGACGCCAGCGATTCCCCTAATTTCTCGCGCAGCTTCGTCGCGACCTCGGCGAGGGCTTTTAAAACCTGCTCCTTGCTGCTGGCGGTCGCTTGCTGGCTGGCGAGCACGTCCCCGTTGTGGCAGTTGACCGCTTTCACACCAACAACATATTCGCTGCCCAGAGAAGAAATGGACCCTTCAATGTCGGCGGCGCTGGCCGTGCGCTGGCAGACCTGGCGGGCGAGTTCGTGCGTGAGGCGAGCATCCTTAGGCCGGGACATCAACGTGAGCGTCTGTGCGATACGCTCATCAGAAAGCAAGTTGAGAAAGGGCGACTGCTCCAATTGCGACGATAGGCCTTGGCGCAGCGTGCCGTCGAAAACCGGATCGCCAGTGGTGTTGGTGAACTCGGCGAGGACGACGCTGTCTTTTTCCGTAAGGTGCGGAGTGGAACGCGAGCGCAGGATAAAAAAGCCTGCGATTGCTGCGACTATGAAGACGACTGCTGCTGCAACCGGCCAAGCCATCTTCTTCGCTGTAACCGGGAGTGCAATCGCGGAACGGCTGGAGGACTGTGCTGGAGCGGCGGCGGCGGCGGCAGGAGCGGCATCCGAGGCGGAGCGTCTGCCAGTCGCAGTAATTGAGCTGGCGGAGGAAGAATCCGTGGTGGCAGCGGAGGCCGATCCAGAAGCACTATGTACGCCTCGGCGCGATTCGGACTCTCGCCGCAGACGCTTGAGGTCGGCGCGAATCTCTGCTGCGCTTTGGTAACGCAGCTCGCGATCTTTTTCCAAAGCCTTGTTGATCACCTCTTCCAGCTTGGGGGGAAGGTCAGGATTCAGGCGGATGGCGGGAAGCGGATCGTGTTCCAGAATCGCGTTAAAGATGACGGCGGAGGTATCCCCGCGGAAGGGCAACGCTCCGGTAGTCATCTCGTAGAGGACCGCGCCGAACGAGAACAAGTCGGTACGCGCGTCGAGTTCTTTGCCGCGGGCCTGCTCCGGTGACATGTACGCGATTGTTCCCAGAGCCGTGCCCGGGCTGGTGAGGTGGTCGTCATTCATGGTGGCCGACTGCGTGTGGTCGTCGGAGAATTGGCTGGAGGAACCGGTGATGGGAACGACCTTGGCCAAACCGAAGTCGAGAATCTTGGCGTGACCACGCTTGGTGATGAAGATGTTTCCCGGTTTGATGTCGCGGTGGATGATACCCTGACAATGAGCGGCGTCGAGCGCGTCGGTGATCTCGATGCCGAGCGAGAGCACGGTTTCGGTGTCCAGGGGGCGGCCTGCGATGCGGTGCTTCAGGGTGAGGCCGTCCAAGTACTCCATGACCATGAAGGAGACGCCTTGATCCTGACCAATCTCGTAGATCACGCAGATATTAGGATGACTCAGAGCGGAGGCAGCTTGCGCCTCGCGTTGGAAGCGGGCCAAGGCGTTGGGGTCGGTGGCCAGCGTTTCAGGCAGGAACTTCATGGCCACGAAACGATGCAGGACCGTGTCTTCGGCTTTGTAGACCACACCCATGCCGCCGCCGCCCAGCTTTTCAATAATGCGGTAATGGGAGATGAGTTGGCCGATCATGGGGGAGAACTACGACGAGCCCTGTCGCGCGATGATAGGAGGGGTAGCGGCGGCAAGTCAATGTTTCCCCTTGCTTGTTTCTAACGGGCTTGGTTGGCGATGGGATCGTGGCCGGCTACGAGGCGCCTTTCACAAAGGCCAGTGTGGTGGTGGACATAGAAACATTGAGAGTCCCGGAGATGGCCCGGCGAGCGTGGAAGTTCTTGAGCTTGAAGATGACGGTCGGAGTGACCTCCTGTCCTTTGGAAACCAGCAAGGCGCCATCGTGAGTGCGTACCTCTTGCTGGACGATCATGCCGGGCGCAAGCTCTTCGACGCGACAGTTGCGGATTTCGCCTGCCTCGGCGTTCGGATCCAGGGCGACGAGGGCCTGGAAGAACTCGCGATTGAAGTTCGGGTTCTGGCGAGTCAGCAAATGCACGGCTTCAGTTCGGGAGCTTCCTTTATGGATCAGTCTTTCGTACGCCAGGACGAGCCTCAGGATTTCCGCTCCCATGCAAATATCGGGTGACTCGGATTCGCTGGCATCGACGATGGGCCGGTTCTGGTGTTCGATCATCCATGCGATCGCTTCCAGACGGGGGATTTTCGAAAGCAGATCGTAAGCCACACCGGGATGCGCGTCGTATTGTTTCTGCTCGCTGGGTAACAACGGCTCGCCCCTGTACACGGCCTCGATTGTCTCCGGAGCCAGAGTGACGCAACCTAATTGCGACATCATGGCGGCGACTTCGTACTGCCATGGGTTTCCCAGCTTCATTGCGGTCACGACATGGTGGATGTAGCGCCGGGCGCGCTCGGCGCGACCAAAGGCGGCAGGATTGACCAGGCTGAGCACTTCCGTGAGAACTTGAATGCAACTGCTCAGAGTTTGCTCTAATAGTTGCTTTTCGGCCATGACCAGACCATATTGCACCAGGCCCGCGGTAAGGGTTTTCGCCATTGCTTCCTTGCTGCAGGGTTTGTTCAGGAAACGGAAAATGGCACCCTCATTGATGGCATCAATGGCCGTATCCATGTCGGCGTTGCCGGTGAGCATGATGCGGATGGTGTCGGGCGATTGTGCCCGGATGGTGGACAAAAGCTGGATGCCGTCCATCTCAGGCATTCGCATGTCGGAAACCACGACGGCGTAGGGTCCGGCTTCGGCAATCAGCTTCAGGGCTTCGCGGCCACTTGGGGCGGTCTCCATCTCAAATTCGCGGCGCAAACTGCGGCGATACCCATCAAGGATGTTGTTGTCATCGTCGACGAGAAGGATCTTTTCCGCCATGATGTCCTGCCTTTTCTATTTCCTGAGTTTGTGTCGATTTCTCGACTCTCGCTGTTACCCATCAAGGTTCGATTTCAGCCGGACAGCCGATGGTGGGCGTCGCCCGGCACTCCTCGAATGCCTGCACTTCGAAAGGAGGTGACTTCCATTTCATCGGCAAACCCGGTCGCCGCATTAGTGAAACGGGAAGTCTTCGGCGTCCAATTCAACGGAATTTGCCGAGGGATGAAGTGCAGGACGCCTTCTGCCGATGATCTCCGACAGCAGCTTGTCTTGGCGCACAAGGTCGACCGATGAATGGCTTTACCCCGATTCCGGCAACCTATGACTATCGACTGGTCGCAGTCTCGATCGGAATCGCCATTTTCGCTTCGTACGCGGCGCTGGATCTCGCCGGACGCGTGATCGCAAATCGCGGTTGGCTCCGCCTTGCCTGGCTGTTGGGCGGCGCGTTCTCCATGGGAAACGGGATTTGGGCGATGCACTACATCGGGATGCTGGCCTTCCGCTTGCCGATCCCGGTCTATTACCACGTCCCCACGGTGGTGTTCTCGCTGTTCGCAGCGATCATGGCCTCTTTGATCGCGTTGTACGTGGTCAGCCGCGAACGCATAACGCTGATTGGGGTTGCTGTTGGAAGCGCGTTGATGGGAATCGGCATTGCGACCATGCACTATACCGGGATGGCTGCAATGCGACTCGCGGCGATGCACCATTACCATCGTGGCCCGTGGATCCTGTCCGTGATATTGGCCATTGTGATCTCCTTGGCGGGGTTGCTGCTGATCTCGTATTTTCGAGATGAGGTCCACGGATGGATACAGAAGCTGGCGGGTGCAGTCGCGATGGGTTTGGCCATTCCTGTTATGCATTACACGGGAATGGCAGCGGTCAGCTTCGTGGCTACCGGCGTGGAGCCAGATCTGTCGCGGTCGGTCGGTATATCTGCGCTTGCGCTCTGTGCCGTCCTAACCGTCACCTTCGTTACCCTGGGCGCGGTGGTCACCACCTCGCTGTTTGATCGCCGGCTCTCGCTTCAACAGTCAATCCTGGAGGAGGCGGAGGCTTTTATTAACTCCGTGCCCTCGATTCTCATCGGTGTGGACCACGATTCGCGCATCACGCGTTGGAATTCGAGGGCCGCGGCCGCATTCGGCTTATCCGGGGCCGACGTGGTTGGAAAGCAGCTCGGGGAATGCGGCGTGCGGTGGTTGCGGACCGGGATGCGAGACGAAATCCGATCCTGGCGTTCGGAACAATCGTCCCGGCGGTGCGATCAGGTTCCGTTTGAAATGAATGGCGAAACGCGTTTGCTGGGATTAACGATCACATCGCTTCACGTCGCCACTAAACACACGACCGAGTTACTGGTCATCGGTTCCGACGTCACCGAGAGAACTGCCCTGGAAGTGCAGCTCCGTCACGCGCAGAAGCTGGAGTCCGTGGGTCAGCTGGCCTCCGGCATCGCTCACGAAATTAATACGCCAACGCAGTATATCGGCGACAACGTGCGGTTCCTGCAGGATGCCTTCGTGGATCTGAAGGGCCTTCTAGTGAACTACGAACGGCTGTTGGCGGCCGCCACAGGCAATACGCTGTCCAGCGAAACATTGCAGGAAGTGGCAGCTGCGGTAAAGAGTGTCGACGCCAACTACCTGCTGGAGGAAATTCCGAAGGCCATCGAACAGGCGCTGGAGGGTGTAACTCGAGTGTCGAGGCTGGTGGGTGCGATGAAGGAGTTCTCCCATCCCGGCACGAAGGAGAAAATCCCACTCGATTTGAACCATGCCATTGAAAACACGATTACGGTGGCGAGAAATGAGTGGAAATATGTGGCTGATCTAGAGACTGACTTTGATGCGTCACTGCCTCTGATCGCCTGCCAGCCCGGAGAATTTAACCAGGTGACTCTGAATTTAATCGTCAACGCCGCGCATGCCATTGCGGACGTGATCGAGAAAGGAGGCTCGGGAAAGGGGAAAATCAAGATCCAAACTCGGGACCATCCGGAATGAGTGGAAATCCGAATCCAGGATACAGGGTCTGGAATTCCTGAAAAGGTGCGAGCCCGCGTCTTCGATCCCTTCTTCACCACGAAGGAAATTGGCAAGGGGACGGGGCAGGGCCTGGCCATCGCGCGTTCCGTGATCGTGGACAAACACGGGGGCACCATTCACTTCGAGATGCAAGAGGGAAAAGGAACGACCTTTATCGTTTGGCTGCCTCACGATGGAACAGCGCTTGCGGCCAAGGCGGTCGGCGCGTGAAGCGAATTTTATTTGTAGACGATGAAAGCAAGATTCTCGACGGATTGCAGCGCATGCTGCACGCTGATCGAAAGCGCTGGGACATGGAGTTTGCAGTCGGGGGCGAAGCCGCCTTGCAAGCTTGCGAAAAGGCCAGCTTCGACGTGGTCATCTCCGACATGCGAATGCCGGGTATGGATGGAGCTACGCTGCTTGGCCAGATTCGTGACCGCTATCCCGGTACCGCGCGAATTATCTTGTCGGGATATTCTGAAATCACGCTGGTAGCGCGTTCCGTGCACGTGGCCCATCGCTTCTTGGGGAAGCCATGCGAAGCTTCCGAGCTGCGATCCATGATCGAACGCGTGTGCACGCTGCAGGATGTACTCTGCACCCCGGAGATTCGCGCGATCATTGGAACCGTCGGTGCGCTGCCGTCTCTTTCCACCTCGTACAACGCGCTTACCCAGGCGTTGAGCCGTCCCGACACTTCCATCAGCCAAGTTGCGGACATTCTGGAGCATGATGTGGCCATGTCCGCCAAGGTGCTGCAATTGGTGAACAGCGCTTTTTTCGGGTTAGCGCAGACTGTAACCAGCTTACAGAGCGCGGCGTCGTATCTGGGCATGGAGACCATCAAGAATCTGGTTTTAGTCTCCGAAGCGTTTCGGGTCTTTGTCCCAGACTCGCGGATTCCGCAATCGGTTTTTGAGGCTCTCCAGCAACGAGCTCAGAGGACAGCTGCCATCGCCGTGGTGCTTCCGCTGGAGCCGAAGACGCGCGACGTCACCGTTCTGTCGTCGCTTCTTCAAGATGTGGGAAGGCTTGTCCTTGCCAGCAAAATGCCGGACAAGTTCTGTTCTGTGCTCGAGCGCGCCCAGGAAAGGGGATGCGAGCCGTTTCAGGCCGAGGAGGAAATCCTGGGAACTTCGCATGCAGAGATTGGTGCGTATCTCCTTGGATTGAGGGGGCTGCCCAACCTTGCAGTGGAGGCCATCGCCCATCACCATCATCCCGACCGCATCCCACATTCTGGTTTTGACAGCTCGGTAGCCCTCTACGTTGCAGCGCTATTGGCCTATGAGCTGGAAGCGCATCCCGCGGATGAGACAGGAGCTGAACTGCGGGAGTTTGACCGGACGTGCCTCGGGACCTTGGGCCTTCTGCCGCAATTCGCCGGATTCCGCAAGCTAGCGGTCCAAGCCGTCAAGTAGGTGGAATGGGAACGACGCAGCCTTTGAGGCTTCGCCTCGCGACACATTTCGATTTCCTGCCGAGATTCTCTTTGAAGCTTCATTGCCCGGCTGACTTCTGATCTCCCGAGGACGTGTCAAATTCCTCCGCCATCCAGTGTTGCAGGGCGGTGATGTTTTGCGGGCGGCCGAGGAAATTCTTGACCAGATCGTTGGCGGACATGGATCCACCGGGTTCGAGGACTACGCGGCGATAGCGCATGGGAGCGTCGCCCGCGAGAAGGTTGTGATGGTCGAATTGCAGGAAAAAATCTTCGGCGATCACTTTGTCCCAGAGATAAGTGTAGTAAGCCGAAGAGTAGCCGCCGAGATGGCCGAATGAGGCCCAGGTGTGAGTGTCGGGCAAGGGAGTGAACAGGGTGTAGCGGCGCGCGTCGTCGAGAGTGACGGCGTCGAGGTTCACATCCGCAGGCTTGGTTTTGTAAATATCGTAGGAGATGGCACTGAAGGAATTTTGGCGTCCAACCCAGCCGCCGCGTCCGAAGGCGGAGGCACGGTTCATGCGGGCGACCAGGTCGGCGGGGATGGGTTCGCCGGTTTTGTAATGGCGGGCAAACTTGGCAAGAACCTGCGGGCTGCGAATCCATTCTTCGAGCATTTGCGAAGGGGCTTCGACGAAATCCGATTCCATGCTGATGCCGCTGATGCCGGCCCACTCCTGCTGGCCGCCGAGGATGTGGTGCATGAGGTGACCGAATTCGTGGAAGAAGGTTTGCACGTCGCCGTAATCCATGAGGCCGGGATCGGTAGAAGTGGGCGCGGGGAAGTTGCAGACCAGGATGGCTTCGGGCAGTTGCTTGCCGCGGATGCCGTCGAGCACCGGAGCCATTTCGGCGTGGCTATACTTGCCGGGGCGGGGATGCATATCGAGATAGAAGCGTCCGATCGGCTTGCCGCTGTCGATGACGATCCAGGTTTCGACGGCGGGATCCCAGGCGGGAACGTCGTGCTCTTGCCGGAAGGTGACGTGGAAGAGATCGGCTGCCGTATCGAGGATGCCTTGCTTCACTTCCATGAAGGGGAAGTAAGGGCGAACGGATTGAGAGTCGAAATCATATTTAGTGCGGCGCACCAATTCCGATAGATAGCCCCCTTCATGGCTCCAGATCTCCTTGGCTCCAGGATCGGTCTTCTGCTTTTCGGCGAGCAACATAGCGAATTCTTTCTGGGCAAGTGCGCGGCTGGCGTCGTCGACTTGCTGAATAAAGTCGGCGATGTTGTGGCCTTTGGCGATCATCTTGTCGGCAGCGTTGAAGTCAGCCCAGGAGGAATAGCCAAGAAGCGTGGCAATCTCGTACCGCGTCTTCATCAGGCTGGTGAGGACTTCCTGGTTCTTGGGATAAGCGCGGGTGTTGAAGGCAACGGACATGCGGCGGCGCAGAGAATCACTTTTGGCGAAGGTGAAGACAGGAAGGGCGTCGGGATAATCAGTGGTGAGGTGGACTTTGCCGGCGGCGTCCGGTTTATGGCGGTCGATGTAATCCTGAGGCAGCCCGTCGAGTTCGGAAGGATTGGCTTCGACAACTTTTTGTCCGTCGGCAATGTTGCGGTCGAACATGGACTGCTCTTCGGTAGCCTGATCGTTCAACTTCTTGAGGCGAGCCCGGGTGGCATCGTCCTTATCGACGCCCGCGAGGCGGAATTCAAGCAACTGGCGCTGCACATAATAATGAGTGGCGGCATCGGCGTGGGAAAGATCGACCGCGGCGAGCGCGTTGTAAACCTCGTGATTAAGAGCGATGGCGGTCTGGGCGGCACTGGCTTTCGTGAGCATCGCCGTGGCGTGGTCGCGAAAGGTAGTGTCGGGGTGGACTTGCTCCATCAACTGGGCGAAGTAAGCGGTGGAGTTGATCTGGTGGAACGCTTCGTCGAGCGGCGCGAGAGTGTTCTCAATCGTGCGGGGTCCCGTAGCGGCGAGCAACGTGTCGATGGAGCGCTGGGAAGCGGCGAGGCGGTCGGTCTCGATTTTTTCGAAGGAAGCAACGTCGGGCTTCGTCGCCCAGACTGTGGGCTGCGAAAGCGTAACCTTCTGCGCGGAGAGGACGGCCGCGAGAACAAACGGGAGACAGAAGACTATGGTCAGGCGAGCGATGATCATTAAATGGGACCTCGTCAAGAATTTCTCGGGTGGAACGAATTCGAACCTACATAAAACCGCGTTGAAGTGCGAATGAATTGTTGATGACGGCGTCTGACGATGTCAAGCGCCGCCGAGAGAAATTGCTTGGCTGAACAAAACGGATGTGGGATGTTGTGTAGGGAACCAGCCACGCGACACTCGGCTCTCTTCGCGCCAATATTTAACGCCAGCGCTTTAATTGCGGCCAGAGTTGAGCGAGGGCGCCGAACTTTGCTCCGCGACAGATATAAACGTCGATTTCCTTTTCCAGTGCGTAAGGATTGTCGGCGGATGTGCCCACGTATTCCACGTGGTCCCAGAGTTGTTCGAGACGTGCACGGTTGTCGTCGAGCACGATCATGCAATCGCCTGAGTAACCGCGCGGTCCCCATAGAAACCAGGTTTGATGGCCGCTGAGCGAGGGGGGCAAGCCGTACTGCCGGCCGAGAAAGTCGATGGCGCCGGCCTGGCCATAATCCTGCGCGAAAATGCCGCAGGCTTCATCCTGACGGTCCGCGGCGGGAAGGCGACTCCAAGCTACGGCAGTTTCGGCGACGATTTCTTCCCAGCCAAATTGGTCGGCGTACCACTGCGGGAGCGCAGCGCGGGCGTGGTGGTGCTCCATGACCGGCAGCTTGAAGGGAAGGGTTTTGGCATAGGCAAGGAAATGTTCAGGCGAAAAGACCGGTACAGTGATCGGAACCAGATGTGCACCACCGGCCAGCAGGATGACGACGATCACGGGCTTGTGCCACGCGAGTCGAGATCGTGCCGGCTCACTTTGCTTTCCCTCGTGCTTGCCGTCGATGGCGGATTCGATCGCGACGGCGCCTGCGGCGAGCAGCATGGGATAGACGGGGGCGAGATAGTAATTCTTTCCGTGAAGAACAAAAAAAGCAGTGAAGCAGACCAGGTAGCACCAGCCCAGCGCGCGGTAAGGCTTGAGGCGCGCCGAGAAGAGCAAGGCAAATAGTCCGGTAAGCCAGATGGGTGCGGTGAGCGGGTGAAGCAGCAGGGTCTGCTGAAAGAAGTATTGCGGGAAAGGAAGTATGACGTCGCGGCCTTCGACGCGGATGTTGTGCATGAGTTGGAGGAAGGGCCATTGATAGTGAATGTTCCACAACAGGTTAGGCAGGAAGATCAAGAACGCCGCCCCGCCGCCGAGCCAGATCCACGGATTGAGGAAGATGCGGCGTTGCGCGGTGAGCAGAAGGCCGACGACTATTCCGAGACCAAAGAGCGCGATGGAATATTTTTCCTGAAGGCCGATGCCGGCGACCACGCCGAACCAGAACCAGTAGCGTGGATTATCGCGCTTGATCGCGAGGATGGCGAAGTAGGCGCAGCCCATCCAAAGATTGGGCTCGAGGCAGTTGGTGCCAAGCAGGCTGGCGTTCGATAAATATTGCGGCGCGATCACCACGGTGATGGCGCTGAGGAGCAGGGCGAAACGGCGTCCGCCGAATTCGCGGGCGAGCACGCCGGTTTGAACTACTAGCAGCGAAGAAGCCAGAGCGGGGATGAAGCGAATGGCGCGGAGAGAATCGCCGAGTACGGCACGGCTGATGTGAGTGAGGAACGGAATGAGCGGAGGCTGGTCGACGTATCCCCAGGCAAGGTGGTCGCCGCAGGACAGGTAATCGAACTCGTCGCGAAAGTATCCGTAGCGGTTGTTGAAGTAAATATGAAAGAGGAGTTTGGCGAGCGCGATTGCCCAGATGATTGCCATGCCACCCGCGAGGAAGGTTGGGTGATCGCGAGGGCAAACTGTTGGCGCAGGCGTGGCCATGAGTGGAAAAGGATAGCGGAAGACGGAGGGTCTGTCATCGGCAGATCGAAAAACAGTGTCCTAAACGTAAGAATGGAGGACACAGGTTCGCATTAGAGAAGAATAAGGAACCGCCGACGGCGGGGTGAACACGCTTCGCAAACGAAGGTAACGTTCCTTGTTGATTACCTATTCTTGGTGCCGACAGGCTTGTGGTAACGTTTGAACTACCGCATATTCAAGAGGCTCGAATAAGGTTTTGGTCCACGTGTCTTCACAGACTCGCAAACCGGGCGTCCACATCGCATGGAAAACGGTCACGTACCGCAGTGTGGCGCTGCTGATCCTGGCCGCCGCCCTGGTGTGCCTGGTTGGGATTAGGCTGGCCTTTCCGCAATTTACTGAGAGCAGCATCAAGGCGGCTGACGGTGTGGCAAATAAAGTCTTGGAGCGGGTGGCGGGAATGGCACCGCCCGCGGGGAGTGGGGTATCCACGGCGCAGCAGGCTCACTTTACGGCGCTCGATGGCACGGTGCGGGTGAAGAAGGGCAGCAGCAGTAGCTGGCTGGCGGCGGACTATAACGTTCCTCTGGATAAGGGCGACGTGGTGCAGACGGGATCGGAAGGCATGGCAAAGGTGGCCTTCAACGACGGCACCAGTTACACCGTGAAGCAGGATTCGCTGATTGTGATTGAAGAAAATTCGGCGAACGATCAGCAGCAGACGAATGTAGCCGTCGCGGTGAGCACAGGAACAGTGGACCTATCCACGGCGACTTATTCACAGGGATCGAAATCGCAGGTGATTGTGGCAGGAGCGACGGCATCACTGGCTCCCCAGTCGACCGCGCAGGTACACAACGATCCGAAGCTGGATCAGCACGAGATTTTGATGAAGAAGGGCGCCGGCGAGGTCACACGCAACGGGGAGACGGTGCAGTTGGCCAACTGGGAGAAAGTAAGTTTCCGGCAGGAAGAAGCGCACATGGAGAAGGCGAAAGGCACGGGACCGCCGACGCCGATTTCTCCCGCGAACATGGCGCCGATTTTTACTTCCGGGGAGACCACTAAAGATGTGGAGTTTTCCTGGACGTCGATGGCGAATGCGTCTGGTTACCGGCTTCGTATATCGAGAAATCCCTACTTTTCTTCTACACTGGTAGATAAGAGAGTGAACACAGCGGACGTTACGGTTACAAGCCTGGGCGAAGGTGCCTACTACTGGGTGGTACAGTCGTACGAAGCGTCGGGAAAAGAATCGGTGGAGAGCGAGAAGAATCGCTTCACGATTATTCCCAAGGGAAAGCAGACCGAAGCCATCGACCTGGAACTGGATCCGTTCATTCAGCATGGACACGTGATTGAAGTGACCGGCAAGACGCAGATTGGGGCGCGGGTGATGGTCAACGGGCGAGAGGTACCCATGGTTACCTCTGACGGCACGTTCCATTACTTCACGCCGCCGCTGGCAACCGGAGAAGCTGTTATTACAGTAACGGCCCAAACCTCCGAGGGCGGAGTGAACACGCAACAGAAGAAGATCATTATTCAGTAGATCGGCAGTTCGATCAGGGAAGTGCAGTGAGTTTGTGCAGTGAGTTCGCGCAGCGGGTTCGAGAATCCGGGCTTGCCTGGAAACCGAGCGGTTCGAATTAGGTAAAGCGAGAGAAGAATTCGTCATGTCAAGCAACGGCTTTCATTCATCACGTTCCCATAACCTCAGGTCTTTATTCAGCCTGTTCTCCAGCGATCTGGCGATCGATCTGGGGACGGCCAACACGTTGGTGTATGCGCGCGGCAAGGGCATTGTGGTGAATGAGCCTTCCATCGTTGCCATCAACAAAAATACCGGCGAAGTGGAGGCCGTAGGCAAAGAGGCGAAAGAGATGCTGGGGCGCACGCCCGGCAACATCGTCGCCATCAAGCCCATGAAGGACGGCGTGATCGCCGACTTCAAGGTTACCGAGAAGATGCTGAACTATTTCATCCAGAAGGCGCACAACCGGAAGATGCTGGTGCATCCGCGCATCGTGATCGGAGTGCCGTCCGAGATCACGCAGGTGGAAAAGCGCGCGGTCATGGACTCAGCCTATCGCGCTAAGGCGAGTGAAGTGCATCTGGTAGAGCAGGCGATGGTGGCGGCGATTGGAGCGGGGTTGCCGATCACCGAGCCCAGCGGAAATATGGTCGTGGACATTGGCGGTGGCACCACTGACATCGCGGTGATTTCTTTGAGCGGTATCGTCTACTCGCGTTCGGTGCGGATGGCTGGCAATCAGATGGACGAAGCCATCATGAATTATCTGAAGCGGAAATATAATTTGCTGATCGGCGAGCGCACTGGCGAACAGATCAAAATGGAGATTGGTTCGGCGCATCAACTCGACAAGCCGATGACCATGGAAATTAAAGGACGCAACCTGATCGAGGGCGTGCCGAAGACGATCACGGTAGATGACGGCGAAATCCGCGAGGCCCTCAGCGAGTGCGTATCGACCATCATGAATGCGATTCGTGTTGCTCTGGAGCGGACGCCGCCGGAGCTTTCCGCCGACATCAGCGACCGCGGCATTGTGCTGACCGGCGGCGGGGCGCTGCTGAAGAACCTGGACAAGCGCATCCGGGAAGAAACCGGACTGCCGGTCTCCATCGCCGACGATCCGCTGTGCAGCGTGGTGCTGGGCACGGGCAAGATGCTCTCGGACTTCAAGCTGCTGCGGAAGATTTCGATCGAGTAGAAAACAGTTTCCGGTTTCCAGTTTCTAGTTTCCAGTGGGCTGGGCTAGCTGGAAACTGGAAATCAGAAACTGGAAACATCTCTCCCATGGAATCCGTTCTCGGCCGTTACCGCAATCTGATCATTCTGGTGGGAGTGTTGTTCCTGCAGGTGCTGGGGCTGGCGGTGCAGGTCAAACGCAGCGCGGACGCGGAGAATACGCGGCTGATCCGCATCTGGGCGGTGGATACCATCACTCCATTTGAGCGCGCTCTGGTCTGGGCGCAGAACAGCGGCAAGAATATCTGGCACAACTACTTTTTTCTCCGCGGAGTGCGGGCGGAGAATCGTCAGCTCAAAGAGCAGATCGAACAGATGCGGCTGGAG
This sequence comes from uncultured Acidobacteriaceae bacterium, assembly GCA_964403025.1. Lineage (GTDB taxonomy): Bacteria > Acidobacteriota > Terriglobia > Terriglobales > Acidobacteriaceae > Sulfotelmatobacter. The sequence continues at coordinate 246,983 of CAYOEH010000001.1, forward strand.
CAGGTGCGGTTGAGCGAAGATGCGGAGCAGGCCCACCGGCTGCAAAGTCTGTTGGCTTTCAAAGAGCAGACGATCGCCAAGACCGTCGCGGCGCAGGTGATTGGATCGAGCGGCAGCGATTTGTCCCGGTCGATTTACATCGACAAAGGTTCGAATGACGGCGTGGGACTGGACATGGCGGTGATTACGGCGGGCGGCATCGTGGGCAAGGTGCTGCGCGTTTATCCTTCCACCACGCTGGTGCTGATGATCAACGACCAGACTAGCGGCGTAGGTGCAATGCTCGAGAAATCCCGGCTCCAAGGAGTGCTGCGTGGCACTGCGGATGGGGCAGTGATTCTAGAACGGGTGATGAGCGATGAGCAGGTCACACCCGGAGAAACGGTGATCAGCAGCGGCGGTGACCAGATTTTTCCCAAGGGATTGCCGGTAGGCACGGTGACCAAGGTGAGCCCGGGGCGGGAAATGTTTTTGAACATACAGGTAAAGCCGGCAGCTGATTTGAGTCGTCTGGAAGAAGTGCTGGTCATTACGGAAAAGCAGGAACAGAATCCAGTCGCGGAAACTGGGGGCCGAGTTCGTGCGGCCGATATTCTGGCGCAACGATTGCCCTCCGTGCCGGACAGGCCTGCAGTGGATACAGCGACGGCAGCCGCCACAGGAAATAAGGTTATTGCACCTGTACCGGCGACGAGCCCTGGCGCGAAGCCTTCGGCTCCAGTTCAGAGTTCCGTGAAACCTGAGGCGGCACAGCATCCCGCGACGCCGTCGATCGGCAAGGTGCCCCCGTCTCCAACAGGTGCAGCTCCAGGCAGCACGAAAGCCGTGAGCACGGGTGGTACGCAGGAGGCGCCCGGAAACGGCCAGGCCGCGGCCAGCCAGGTGCCGAAGAAGAGTGTTCCGAAGGCGGCGGCTAGCGAGCCGGCCTTGAATGGCGATTCTCCTAACGCCGAGGGATCGATCGCGGCGGTGCCAGCGCCGAAAAGCACGACAACCCAGCCCAAGCGGCCCGTCCCACAACCTAGTCCCCAACCGCCAGCAACGGAAGACGACCCTCACTAGCGTGCCCATCACTTACACATCGGGAGAGCAGATCGAGGTCTACCGGTTCAGCATTCCGGTGACCATTGGCGTGCCACTGCTTGCGCTATTTCTGCAGACGTTCCTGCCGCGACGGATCTTCTCCATCTTCGATCTGCCGTTGCTGGTAACGATTTTCTTCGCCATGGCGCGGCGCAATCCGATTTCCGGGCTGCTGACTGGAGCCGCGATTGGGTTGGCGCAGGACATGCTGGGACCATATCCGATTGGTATTTACGGGATCGCGAAGACGGTGGTGGGTTACGGAGCATCGTCGCTGGGCGCGAAGCTGGACGTGGAAAACGCCGGCGCCCGGTTTCTGGTGACCCTGGGGTTCTATCTAGTGCACGCCGCCGTCTATTTCACCGTGGCGAGAGGCATGGTCAACATGACGCTGAACTGGAGTTGGAGCCGTGGAATTGAAGCTGGGCTGGCGAATGCCGCTCTCGGGGTTGGATTGTATTTTCTGCTGGACAAGTTCAAGCAGAGAACGTGAGAACCAGTTGCCAGTGAATCTGTGCAGGCCATGACTTCCGTTACCCGCTTCGGCAATCCTTCGGCTTCCGCGCCGCAGTACAATGAGCCTGAAAGCTGCCATACCTTCAACTCTGGTTGTGACTTGTCGTGGATCAGGTGAATCTCTGACGAGCACTTGACTGGCTGCTGGCAACTGGGAACTGGCAACTGATTCTTATGTTCGGTCGTGACGAAAAAGTATCGGCAATCCGCTTGACGGCGGCGCAGTATGCCATCCTGGCGATCTTTCTTGTATTGGCCTACGGATTGTGGCGGCTGCAGGTAATGCAGAGCGGTCTGTACTCGTCGCTGGCCGAAAAGAATCGCATCCGCAATGTTCCCATCCTCGCACCGCGCGGCAAGATTCTGGATCGCGAGGGGCGCGTCATTGTTGACAACTATCCATCGTTCTCGGCGCTGCTGCTCCGCGATTCTTCGCGCGATCTGAACGCGGACGCGGACTTGATTGCGCAGGGCTTGCATCTCGATCCCGAGGAAATGCGGGCGCGCATTCACCATTTCGCCTCCATGCCACAGTACGAGCCCATCTTCCTGAAAGAAGACATCACGCCGGACGAGCTGGCCTTCATCGACGCGCATCGCAACGAACTGCCGGAGCTCGACACGATCATGGCGCACCGGCGCCTTTATCCGCGCAATGGATTCATGGCACACCTGATCGGCTATGTCGGCGAAGTCACGGAAGACATGCTCAACCAGCCGCAGTTTGAACTCTATAACCCGGGAGACGTTGTCGGAGTCTCGGGCATAGAGCGGCAGTACAACAATGCGCTGATGGGAAAGAACGGCGCACGGCGGGAGCTGGTGAACAGCCATGGCCGTGAAGTAGGACTGCTCGGGGAAACCGAAGCTGTCCCGGGAAAACAGTTGAAGCTCACAGTGGATATTGACTTGCAGATCGCAGCCGAGGAGGCGCTGGAAGGAAAGAACGGCGCGATCGTCGCGATGGAGCCGCGGACCGGCGAGATCCTCGCGATGGTGAGCCGGCCGACCTTCGACCCTAATGATTTTGCGGTGCGAGTGTCTCGGGATGAATGGAACAAGCTGGTTACGGATCCCGACAAGCCGCTACTGAACAAGGCGATTCAGGCGCAGCTGGCGCCGGGTTCGACTTTCAAAATCATCATGTCAGTCGCGGGCTGGCAAGAGGGAGTCGCCCAGGATTTGCATGTGAACTGCACCGGCGGCGCGGAGTTTTACGGACGCCGATTTGGCTGCTGGGTGAAGGGCGGGCACGGTCCGGTCACTCTGGAGAAGGCTATCTACCAGTCTTGCGACGTTTTCTTCTACACGCTGGCAGAAAAGCTGGGCATCGACCGCATTGCCAAGTACGCCACCATGTTGGGGTTAGGGCAGAAGACGGGCATTGATCTGCCCAACGAAGTGAGCGGCGTGATGCCCTCGGAAGAATGGAAGATCAAGAACTTCAAGCAGAAGTGGTTTGCCGGAGAAACCATTTCGGTGGGCATTGGACAGGGCGCGGTCGCACTCACACCAGTGCAATTAATGCGCGCGATTGCGGCCATCTCGATGGGCGGCAAAATGGTGATACCGCACGTCGTCGATCCGCAAGAACTGCCCAGCGGATACGTCGAAACCAGTCACGTTACGGAAACGAAGACGGTTCCCATCGATCCCAACGGATGGACCTTCATCACAGACGCGATGTCGCGAGTTCTGCTGCCGGAGGGTACTGCTCCTTCGGCGCACGTACCGGGAATCGACATCGCAGGCAAAACTGGATCGGCGCAGATTGTTTCGCTTGCCACGCGCGCGCGCTTTAAGAACAGTGAGGACCTGGCGCAGAACGGGTGGTTCGTCGGATTCACGCCACGACGCAATCCCGACGTCATCGTCTGCGTTCTTTTCGAAGGTGGAGAACACGGCAGGTTGGCGGCGCGCCTGGCGACACAGGTGCTAAAAGCGTATGTCGACAAGCAGCGGCGCTTGCCCAGCAAGATGGCGCAGAAGACGGGGAACGATGGCGAAGTTGACATGGGCGCTCTGTGGACCGCGCCCGAGAGCGACAAACTGCAGGGTGGAAGCTTCTCGCTGAAGTTGCCGAGGAAGCCTCCGGTGCGGGCAACGGCTGCGCCGGGGATCATCAGTACCGGGTACCTAGTACCGAGTACCGGGAAAATGCAATGAGGATACGAGGCGAAGAAAATCCGCGAATGGAGGGCATAGCTCGGTACTCGGTACTGGGTACTCAGAACTCATGAGCCGTTACGTTTCATTCCGCGATTTTGACTGGCTACTGCTGGTCTTCGTGCTCATGATCTGTGGACTGGGCGTGATGGAGATTCGCAGCGCCACCATGCACACCAAATTTGTGGGGTCCCACGTCAAGCAGATTTACTGGGTTCTGGCCGGAGTGGGGATGATGTTTCTGATCAGCCTGGTCAACTACCAGGCGCTGCTCGATAGGATTCATTGGTTCTACATCGCGGCAGTTGCCTCCCTTATGGCCGTACTGCTCTTTGGGCAGAAGTACTTGGGAGCGAAGCGCTGGATCAAGATGCCGGGCGGGAATCACTTCCAGCCATCGGAATGGGTGAAGCTGATTCTGGTTCTTGCGATGGCAAAATTTTTCGCGGACCTGCGGCACCGGGAGCTTTCGTGGCCGGATTTTATGAAAGCCGGAGCCATCGTTGTAATTCCCATGCTTCTGGTGTTGAAGCAGCCGGACTTGGGTACGGCTCTCACGTATATTCCTATCGCTGTAATGGGAGTGTTTCTGGGCGGAATGCAGTGGAAGCAAGGGTTGGTCGTGGCTTTGATTGCGGGTATTGGAGTGGGGGCAGTGTTTTTCGTTCCACAGGTCCACGTGCTCAAGGGTTACCAGAAGCAGCGGCTTACGAGTTTCCAACACCCGGAAGATGATCCCCAAGGCACGGGGTACCAAGTTGAGCAATCCAAGATTGCCGTGGGGTCGGGAGGGTTGTGGGGCGGCAAAGGCTCGCAAACACACGGTGCTTTCCTGCCGGTTCCGCAAACGGATTTTATATTTGCAGCATTCTCCGAGGAGCATGGATTCGTCGGCGCTCTGGGAGTTCTGCTGTTATACTTCATAGTGCTGATGCGTTTGACGCAGAACGCGCAAACAGCGCCCGACCGCGCTGGCACGTTCGTGGTGATGGGTGTGGTGGCTGTGCTTAGCTTCCATATCCTGGTCAATGTCGGCATGGTGGTCGGTTTTATGCCGGTCACCGGAATACCTCTACCGCTGATGAGTTACGGTGGGTCTTCCGTTCTGTTCATGTTCCTGGCGCTGGGGATGGTCATGAATGTTCGAATGCGCCGGTTTGTGAATTAGCTGGGTGAACCAGGTTTGGCTGAGCCAGCTAAGGGTTCGTGAAGCTGGAAGTGGGAAGACGGTAGATAGCAGTTGCTGCGCTGGCTAGGCGCAGCCCCAAAAATATCGATCGCCCTCGCGTAAAGGGGGCATTTCACCGGCCAGTCGGGCAGTTGAAGGTCGGGCAGGATTGAAGCAATAACGCTGCTGGCAGGGAAACGGCCCCCCGACCGGAAACGGTCAGAGAGTGCGGTCACAAACCCGGCAGACGAAAGCGAATAGTGCAATAGCAAAGTGCAGAAGATACCCAAGCTAATGCAGCGGATGCGGTCAGGGAGAAACCTCCCCGCCCCCAGCCGTCCCTCCTCCGGGGCCAGCATCGCGACGCTCGATCCTCCCGTCTCCTTCCTCGCTTCGCCCCGGTGAAGCCCGTCCGACTTTCTTAAAAAAGTCGGAGCGGGACCGGAGTGTCCATGAATAAAGAGTTGTTTGTTTCTTCCACGCCTCACGAAACCAAGGTGGGGCTGGTGGAAGATGATCTGCTCGCGGAAATCTACCTCGAGCGCGAAAATGAATACACCTTAGCGGGATCCATCTATAAAGGCCGCGTGACGCGCGTGCTGCCTGGCATGCAGTCGGCCTTTGTCGACATTGGTTTGGAGCGGGATGCCTTCCTGTACGTTTCCGACTTTATGGAGTTGGAAGACCATGACGAAGATGTAACCGACGTTGTGCCCGCCGGCCGCGGAGTGCAGGATATGCGTTCGCAGCCCGGGAACGAGGAGGGTCAGTCTTCCGCCCCGCAAGCGGCGGAAGGCTCAGATGCACTTGAAAATATTACCAATTTCGAGGGCGAATCCGGAGGGCGTTTTACCGAAGAAGAGCACGGTGAAACCCAACCGTCGATCGCGGCAGCTTCACCCGATACTTCTACGGGAAGAGATTCTCAGGAGCGGGAACGCGGAGGTTGGCGGGGCCGCCGCCGGCGTCGTGGCGGACGTCGCGATGGACGAAATGATGGACGTGACCGGGCATCCGAGCCACGCTCAGCTACGCCCGCGGTAGAAAGTGCGCCAGTTGCGCCCGCGGCAATTTCTCGCCAGGAATCGCCCAGCCGACATCAGTTTGGGCCCCCAGCGGGATACCAGCCCATCATTCTTCCAGGAGAGTCGATTTCCAAATATCGAGGCATGACTCCGGCGCCGGTAGCGCCGCCATCGCGCACGGTTGGAGATCGAAGCTCTGAGACCGAGTCGGACGTGCCGATCGCCGCTACTTTCCCCGACGACGAGCCCATCTTTGCTGCTCCCTCCGCCGCTCCCGCCTCCACGCAGATCGAGCAGCTCGATGGGGCGCAGCCTGTTCCCGAAAAACCGGTTGAGTCGGCTGCAACCTCAGTCAACTGGAACCGCGAATTTTACCGGCGGGATTCTGCAGTCGCTGCCGCTGCCGTAGCTTCGGAGGCAACCGAGACCGTCGAAGAGATTGTTGAGGAAGAGGACAAGATCGTAGTCGTTCCCGAGCATTCGGACAGGGGCGCGGCTTCAGCGCCGGAACAAGTCGCGGCTTTCGCGGCCCCGGGCACGCTGGAAGAGGAAACCATCGACGAGGAAGAAGCTGATACGGTTCGCTATGAACAAACGTCCGATGAGGGTTATGACGAGTTTGAAGAGGAGACGCGAGCGGCAGTCCAGCAGGGTTTGGAGACTGGGCCGCGCGACATTTCCGAAGTCCGTGAGACGGTCGATGAGATCCACATGACGTCGCTCGCGGAGTCGGGTGCGGCTCCGGCGGAAGGCAGTGCGCCGGAGAGCGAGGAAGACCCGGAAGAACTGGAACTGGAGGAAGCGCAGGCCCAGGCGGAAGCATTGCTCGACGCGGAAGCGCGCGGGACTGGCGCGGTGGATGCACATGCTGAGGTTCGTGCGCCTGCTGGAACGGCAGGTTACACGCAGCGAGCACCTCGTCCGCGGCCGGGTTATGAGCGCCGAGGTGGCGGCCGCCGGGGTGGGGGGCGGCGCTTCCCGCGTCGCGAGTCGCACGAAGTCCCGAAGATCAGCGACCTTCTCAAAGAAGGCCAGGAAATTCTGGTGCAGATTGCCAAGGAGCCCATCGGCAAAAAAGGCGCGCGCATCACCAGCCACATCGCGCTGCCCGGACGCTTCCTGGTGTACATGCCGACCGTGAATCACACCGGAGTTTCGCGCAAGATCGCATCAGACGAGGAGCGTCAACGGTTGAAGCGCATCGTGATGAGCGAGCGCGACAACGGCCACGGCGGCTTCATCGTGCGCACTGCGGCACAGAGTGCGAGCGAAGAAGAATTGCGGGCGGACATCCGCTTTCTGAAAGGCCTGTGGAACGACATCAAGACGCGCGCCGAAGCCTCCAAGCCGCCGGCCCTGATCTATCACGATTTGAACGTGGTGGAGCGCGTGTTGCGCGACCAGGTCACCTCCGATTTCTCCGTTATCTGGGTTGATACGGAACCGGAATATGAACGGATTCTGCGCTTCTTCAATCGTTTTCAACCGGGGTTGGTGAAGCGGGTGAAGCTCTACACCAAGGAAACGCCGCTGTTCGAGCAGTTCGGCCTGGCCGAGGAGATGAACAAGGCGCTCAAGTCGAAGGTTTGGCTGAAGAGCGGTGGATACATCGTGATCAATCAGACCGAGGCGCTGGTGGCCATCGACATTAATACCGGCAAGTATGTGGGGAAGACCTCGCGGCTGGAAGATACGATCGTCAAAACCAACGTGGACGCGATCAAGGAGATTGTGCGGCAGATTCGACTGCGCGATCTGGGCGGAATCATCATCATCGACTTCATCGATATGGATGAGCGCCGCAATCGCCAGCGCGTGATGCAAGCCCTCGAAGAAGAACTTCGGCACGATCGTGCGCCGTCAAAAGTGCTGCAGTTCAATGATTTCGGGCTGGTCGCGATTACCCGCAAGCGAGTCAAGCAATCGCTGGAGCGCACCATTGGTGCGCCTTGTCCTTACTGCCAATCCACCGGCTACGTGAAATCGCTCACCACGGTGGCGAACGAGATTTACGTGGAGATGCGCAAGATCGCGAAGCACCTGGAACACGAAGACGTGATGCTGCGCGTGCATCCCGATGTAGCCAAGGAGCTGAAGTCGAACAATGGCCGTCTGCTGAATGAGATGGAAGAGCTGACCAAGCGGACCATCATCGTGAAGAGCGATCCAGCGCTGCATCAGGAGCAGTTCGATATTAACTAGCTGTCGTCCGTCAGCGATTTGCCATCACTGCCCATGTGGGGACGGCCGCCCTCGGCTGTCCGCCGGGCGAAGCCCGCGGCGGAGTGTAGGCGAGACAATTTGAAGGGGCAAACCTCCGAATTGAAAGTGCACGAAACGGTGACTTAACCGAGCCATATGGTCATTGATTCCGGATTTCCTTGGAAATTGCCCAGAGCAAACGGCGAATTCCCTCCATATCCATTCAGAATGTCTGTCGCCGAGTGGGAAGCCTTGCTGGCGAGGGCGAAGCAAGGAAACCCCGAAGCTGAATGGGAGGTTGCAGAGCGGTTTGAGGACGGATGCAAAGACAAGAAAGGGAAAATTCTCGTTCGGCGTTCGGCGCGGAAGGCTGCGGAATGGCTCCGGCGCGCCGCAGAGCACGGTTTTGCATCAGCTCAATGCAATCTGGGTGTTCTGCTAGGGGACAGGGAACACGCCGACAGTAATCCGCGTGAAGCGCTCGTATGGCTAAAAAGAGCTTTTCGTGCGGGAGAGAGCTGCGCCGCCAGCAATATCGCGATAACCCACAGGCAAAAGGGCGATTTCAGAAAGGCTGTTCAATGGTTTCGAAACAGCGTCGCCTCGGGTGACGACGATGCCCTCATTCAGCTCGGAATTCACTACTATTGGGGAAAAGGCGTCCGGAGGAACCCAATCGCCGCGGTTGGCTGTTTTCGCAAGGCAACAAAGGGAAAGAACATCTGCGAATCCAGTAGGGACGACGCTTTCTTCTATCTCGGGATTGCGTATCTTGAAGGTAAGGGCGTGAGAGCGTCAATCCCTAGCGCTCGAAAGCTGTTCCAACGAGCGAACATCGACAATGACCATCCGGCAGCGCGTAGCGTTCTGCAAGAACTGACACGCGCCTAACGCGGCATCGGACAGTCTGGTCAGGGACGTGCGACCCGAGAATAGTCCTCTTCGTGCGGAAGTCGACCTTATGCGCTGCCGGTGTAGGCAAGAACCAAGATCCCTCGCTTCGCTCGGAATGACAGTCTGTAATGGGATGTGAGAACTGAGAACTGCTCTTAACTCCCCGGGTGAGCCAGCGCTTTCACCGCCAGGTCGGAGCGGAGGCGCAGTTTCTGGATGGTTTCGCGGATGGCTTTGGCGGACGTGCCGGCATCGCTGTTTCCGGCGAGTTTGGCGACGCTTTCGGCCTCCTCTGCGCTTGTACTGGCCACGTCGAGCAAAACTACCAACGCGTCGGCGTGGAGCTTCCACACTGAGGACATGCTCCCGCTGCGTTTGAGTTCTTCGAGTTCGGTGTTGACTCTCGCCACGCAGGAAACCAGGCGAATCAGCGTTCGGGCCACATCCGCGCGCAAGCTCTTCTCTTCGAGGAAGCTGGCATTGTAAGCGTCAGCCTCGGGCACGGTCAGGGTCAAGTTAAAGAAGCGCATGGGGACGATCTGGCGGTACTTGGGATCGGCCACCCGGACGAAGACTCGGATCGATTCTTCAACGCGTCGTAGTTTCCCTTCTTCGACGGATATTTGCTGTGCCGTGATCGCCGGCGGCTGAAAAGCTTGTGCTGGAGCAGGCGCTTTTGCAGCGGCGGCTCGGGCAGGCTTGGCGGCCGCGGCTGCCCCACTGGATGATGGAACGGTACGCCCGGCGGCGGGCGCGAGCAGAGATTTACGAATCGGCGGGCGCCGGTCGAGTTCCTTCTTCAATTTGGAGACCCGGCGAAATTTTTCCAGAGCGCCGCCGTAGTCGGCCTGCAGCATTTCCTTCTGCTCGATTGCAGCCACATGCTCCACGGTGACTTCCACGCCGTCCACCGTGCTGAGAATGCTTCCACCCATTTCGTCCAGAGCTTGCGCGAATTGCTTGATCTCTCCCAGAGCCTTGGTGAAGAGTTCGTCAAACCGGGCTCCGAATGCGGCATTGTGGGCCGCAACCGTAGCCAGAACGCCGGGATGATAAAAGGAAGAATCCAGCCAGCGTTTCAATTCGCGTACACGCGAAACGATGCCGGAATCCATCAGCGAGTTGAAATCGCGATAGCGGGCAATCTCCTCGCGCAATGGATCGAAGTTTCGCAGCAATTGCACGTGCTCTTCAGGGAGCGAGGGCACATCTGTGTCGGCCAGAATCTCGATCAGGGCAATTTCGAACGGAGAAAGCGGCAACGCACCATCCAGGCCATAACCCTGCTGCTGCCATTGCCCGTGCACCCGGGGATGGCGATAGAGAAAGGTTGAAATCAGATCGGTCTTGTCGCGGTTGATCTCGCTAGGCTCGCGCCGCCGTACGAAGTACCGCAGTAACGCCTCGGCGACCTCCGAATCCGTTTCCGGGGTGAGCGCTTGCCGCAGCATGGCTGGAGTGATGGCCATGTCGAGCACATGCAGCCAACGATACATACGAGAGAGAGTTTCCGGCAGGTCCCGGTCGGTATGACGAAGGGCGAGTTCGTCTAACCCGCTCGGAACGGGAATCTCCGCGCCCAGCAAGTCTTTGAGCAGTTTCTGGTAGAACCCCTGGACGGTTGCCAGGATAGCTAACTCAAATTTAAGATCCTCGGCCAAGAAAGCTCCGCGAGCGAGATTCTCCCCGTCTGATGAGGGAATTCTTAACTGCTGTTCAAGTAAAGACGAAAGTCACTGGGTACCGCAAGTTACTAGCGGAGCGACACTGTTACCCCGCCAATTGCGGTTTTCCGGGGGGCCATGTACTTCCGCGCGAGGATCGGCCCTGCAAAACTGGGATCGTCAGAAAACCACGGTCTTGTTGCCATACAGAAGGACCCGGTTTTCAACGTGCCAGCGGACGGCGCGGGAGAGAACGACCTTTTCCAGGTCGCGGCCTTTGCGAATGAGATCCTCCACGGTATCGCGGTGGGAGACGCGGACTACATCCTGTTCAATGATGGGACCATCGTCGAGAACTTCTGTGACGTAGTGGCTGGTTGCGCCGATGAGCTTGACGCCGCGTTCGAAAGCCTGATGGTAAGGGCGCGCGCCGACGAAGGCAGGAAGAAATGAGTGATGAATGTTAATGATGCGTTGCGGATAGCGGTTGACGAACTCGTTCGACAGAATCTGCATGTAGCGGGCGAGGACCATAAAGTCAGCTTTGTGGCTGTGGATCAAGGATGTGACTTGTTCTTCCGCCTGCTGCTTGTTGTCTTTTGCTGTCGCGATGACGGTGTAGGGAATTTTGTAGAAGTCGGCGATGGGCCGGTTGTCGGGGTGATTGGAGATGATCAGCGGAATGTCGCAGGCGAGTTCGCCGCTCTGGTGACGGTAGAGCAGATCGACGAGGCAGTGATCGTATTTCGAAACCAGGATGATCATGCGCGGGCGATGCGAGGATTGGGCCAAGCGCCAGGTCATCTGAAATTGTTCAGCGATGGGAGAGAAATATTTGCCGAAATCGGCGAGGGCTTCGTCAGAGAGATCGATGTCGAAATCTTTGGGATCGAATTCCACACGCATGAGGAACAAACCGGATTCTTCGTCGGCGTGTTCGTCGGCGTGCAGGATATTGCCGCCGTGGCGATAGACGAAGTCGGCGATGGTGGCGACTTCCCCTTTGGCATCAGGACACGAGACCAGCAGGATGGCGGAGTTCTTCATGATCTGAAAAGCAGCGCGGTCAGCGGCTTTTTTTTCGTTCGTTCTCCGCGATCCGCGCCTTCATCATCTTTCCGACAAGAGCGGCCGGTAAAGGCTTGTCCGGTGCGAAGCGGATTGTGCCTTTCGACGTCTCGAAATTCTTCAGTTCGTTCTTGAACTTGACGGCCGGCCCCGCGCCCGGAAACAGGCTGCAATGGTCTGAAAATGCGGCGAAACTTGCGAGCATTCCTTTGTACTTGAACATCGGGATGCCATAGCTAATGCCCTCGGTCGCTCCTGGTGGTGCAACCGACCGAATAATCGCGCGAACTCTCTTCAAGGTCGTACGAGCGGGCTCGGAGATTCCTCGAAGATATTCGTCCACCAGTTGGGCGCCGGTCTTGGGTTTTCTGACCCGACCACGCTTGCTGGATTTCGCTTTCTTCATGCGAATCGTACCGCAGGTTATCGATTTCAAGTGTACGCCGACGATTCCATCACTTCTTGAGCGCCTTCAAGATCTCTCGCGCCGCATTCGCCCCCGAACCGCCAGTTAATCCCGCGCCGGGATGTGTGCCGCTACCGCACAGATATAAATTCTCAATCGGCGTGCGGTAGCGTGCCCAGTCCAGCAGCGGACGCATGGTGAAGAACTGATCGAGCGCAAGGTCGCCGTGGAAGATTTGGCCGCCGGTTAGTCCATAGACCTCTTCCAGATCCAGTGGAGTAATGATCTGGTGAGTCAGGATCAGTTCCGGCAGGTTGGGCGCATATTGCGCAAGAGTCTGCACCACGGTTTGACCGAGCGTACGGCGCTGGCTTTCCCAGTCGCCCTTCAATTGGTAGGGCGCGTACTGCATATAGATCGACATTACGTGCTTGCCATCGGGTGCGAGCGTGGGATCGGTCAACGACGGGATTGTGGCTTCAAGATAAGGCTGGCGCGAAAAGTTGCCGTACTTGCATTCATCGAAGGCGCGTTCGAGATAGTCGATCTCATGGCCGATGTGAATGCGGCCCTTCAACGCGCCGCCATCCCCGTTTTTCAGAGCGGTAAAAGCCGGCAGGGCGGAGAGCGCCAGGTTAACCTTCGCGACCGTGCCGTTGCCGCGATAGTGCTGAAGTTTCTGCACGAAGTCCGGAGAAAGATGAGTGGGGTCAGTCAGCTTGAGCAGAGTTCGTTTTGGATCAGCGTTCGAGATGACCGCTTTGGCGCTGATTTCTTCGCCGGTGGCGAGCAGCACACCGGTGGCTGCGCCGTCCTTGACGCGAATCTCGATGACTTCCGCCCCGGTGCGAATCTCGACGCCGGCGGCCTTCGCGGCAGAGGCCATGGCTTGCGTCAGTGAACCCATTCCGCCAGCAGCGAAAAAGGCTGAACCCGCGGGATGAGCATCTCCGGCAGCGCGAATCAGTAATTGCAGGCTGCTGCCGGCCGACCATGGTCCGAGAAAAGTTCCGAAGATTCCGCGGGCCGCCACGACCGCGCGCAACAATTCGGTCTCGAAATATTCCGCCACCAAATCGGCCACGGCCATCGGCCCCCAGCGCAACACGCGATACATGTCCCGCTTGCCGAGATTGCGGAGAGCGCGTCCGGTCTTCAACATGCTCCAGAGATCGCCGCCGCTGGGGTGGTCGATGTCAGGCGGCGTGGTAGCGAGGACCTCGCCGATCACTTTGCTGATTTTGGCCAACGACTTTTCGAACTCGGGATATTTCACCGCATCTTTTTGCGAGAAGGCGGCGATCGCCTGCGCGGATTTGTTTTCGTCTTGATAAAGCGAAAGTGCGCGTCCGTCGGGCGAAAGCGCCGTGACACAAGTTTCCGGGGTGATTACCCTGAGCCCGTGCTTCTCCAGTTGCATGTCGCGAACGACGTCAGGACGAATCGGGCCGGAGGTGTGGGCGAGCGTGGAGCAACGGAAGCCAGGGTGAAATTCATCGGTAATCGCAGCGCCGCCAACCTGGTCGCGACGTTCGAGGACAAGGGGCTTGAATCCCGCCTTAGCCAGGTAGAACGCGGTGACCAGTCCGTTGTGGCCGCCGCCGATGATGACGATGTCGCGCCGGGCGGAACTGTTCTCAGGCATGGTTACGCCGCTCCCTTGATGTCTTTAAGAATTTCGAGAGCCGCCAGACGCCCCGGTGCGCCCATGATTCCACCCCCGGGATGCGTGGCCGAGCCGCACATGTATAGATTCTGAATGGGTGTGCGGAAACGCGCGTAGCCCGGCGCGGGACGCAGGAAGAAAAGCTGCTCCAGAGAAAGCTCGCCCTGGAAAATGTTGCCTTCGCTCAGTCCCCACTCGCGCTCAAGATCGAGCGGCGTGATGACTTGCCGGTGCAGGATGATGTCTTTGATGTTAGGTGCGTATTCGGCGATGGTGTTGACCACGGTGTCGCCGAACGCCTCTTTCTGGTCATCCCAATTCAAGCCGGGGCGAAGCTTGTAGGGCGCGTACTGCACGAAGCAGGAGAGGACGTGCTTGCCCGGCGGCGCGACTGAAGGGTCAGTGAGCGATGGGATGACCATGTCAATGTATGGCTTGCGCGAGAAGTTGCCGTACTTGGCATCGTCGTAGGCGCGCTCCATGTACTCCACTGATGGCGAAATCGAAATTGCTCCCCGCAAATGTGCGCCGGGGCCGGGGATCGCTCTGAAGTTCGGCAGAGCGTCCAGCGCCATGTTTACCTTGCCAGACGAGCCGCGATACTTGAAGCGGTTGATGTCTTCGAGAAAGTCGGCGGGAAGGTGCCCGGCCTCGATGAACTTGTTGAAGGTTAAGCGCGGATCGACGCTTGAGGAAATTGTCTCGGCATAGATTTCATCGCCGTTGCTGAGAACGACTCCCTTAGCCTTGCCATCCTTTACGATGATTTTCGCGATGGCAGCCTGGGTGCGGATCTCGACGCCCGCTTCGCGGGCCGCGTCGCCGATTGCATTGGAAATTGCGCCGGTGCCTCCGCGAGCGAAGCCCCAGGCGCGGAATGCTCCGTCGATTTCTCCCATGTAGTGATGAAGTAACACATAGGCCGTGCCGGGCGAACGCACGCCGAGGAATGTGCCGATAATGCCGGAGGCGGACATCGTCGCCTTCAGTACGTCCGTTTCGAACCATTGATCGAGAAAATCAATGGCGCTCATGGTCATGAGTTGGACCTGGTTGTATTTGTCGTAGCTCGACATGCCCTGAAAGCGGCGGCCGATAAAGAGCAGTTTCATCAATTCGCGCGGGTTCAGCGTATTGGGATCGGGAGGGACCATGCTGAGAATCGGCTTTACGAAGCGGCACATGGCTTGCATGGCTTTGCCGAATTCGTCGTAGGCTTCGGCGTCGACCCGGGAGTGGCGGGCGATCTCGCGATGAGTCTTGCCGTGGTCGTTCACGCGCCACAGGTAATCTCCGCTGGGCATGGGCGTGAAAGTTCCATCGAGCGGGAGGATTTCGAGACCGTGGCGCGGGAGATCGAGGTCGCGGATGATTTCCGGGCGCAGCAGCGAGACCACGTAAGAGCACACCGAAAACTTGAAGCCGGGAAAGACTTCTTCGGTGCAGGCGGCGCCCCCGAGAATGTGGCGACGTTCGAGCACGAGAACTTTCTTTCCGGCGCGCGCCAGGTAGGCTGCGTTGACAAGTCCGTTGTGGCCGCCGCCGATTACGATGACATCGTATGAGTTCGCCATAAGCTTAAGCCTTTAGCTTGCCGGTTGAGAATGCAGACGAGGAATACTAGCGCAGTTTTGGGGTGCGCGTATCAGAGCCCGCTGGGCAGGACGCTCCAGCTGCGGAGGGTGTTCGACAGGATTGGGGTGACTGAGCGCATGGATGAAAGTCGAAGGGTCATTCTATCGGGAACGGAGGGTTTTGTCTGCACCTTTGCGCAGGCCGTGACTGGAAGTCACGAGCGCCAGAGTTGCCGCACGAGCGCGCGGATGCATATAATCCGGCTTCGAGCCAAATCTTTTTCGAGGCTACTCCATTGCCCATTGGAACTGCGTTTCACGAGAGAACTTTTCCGCTTTGCCAAAGCTTGAACTACCGCGAGTGGTCGGGCTACTACACGGTCAGCGTGTATGAGGTGCATCACGAGCACGAGTACAACGCCATCCGCAATGCGGCGGCGTTGATTGATATTTCGCCGCTCTACAAGTATTTGATCACGGGGAAAGATGCGACGCGACTGGTGAATCGCGTGATCACGCGCGACATTAATAAGGTGAAAGTGGGGCAGGTGATTTATTGCTGCTGGTGCGATGAAGAGGGCAAGGTCATCGATGACGGAACCCTTTCGCGGCTGGAGGAAAATGTTTATCGCTGGACGGCTGCCGATCCGAGCCTGCGCTGGTTCCGGCAGAACGGCCTGAACATGGATGTGCAGGTCGAAGACATTTCCGAGAAAGTTGCGGCACTGGCGCTGCAGGGGCCGACTTCGGCGAAGCTGCTGAAGTCTGTCGCCGAGGCTGACATCGCGAATCTCAAATATTTCCGCGTCACGCACGGCAAGATTGCGGGTGTGCCGGTGGATATTTCGCGGACTGGCTACACCGGCGACCTGGGATATGAAATCTGGGTTCCATTAAAAGAAGCGAATAATGCGGTGAAGGTGTGGGATGCCCTGGCGGAGAAAGGTAAGCAATTTGACCTGCATGCGGCAGGCATGCTGGCGCTCGATGTTGCGCGCGTGGAAGCCGGGCTTCTCTTGATCGAAGTCGATTACACCAGTTCAAAGAAGGCGTTGATTCCGTCGCAGAAGTATTCGCCGTACGAGCTAGGCTTCGCCAAGATGGTTCATCTGGAGAAAGAAAACTTCATCGGCAAGCGAGCGCTGGAGCAGGATGTGAAGAATGGCGTGCCGCGGCAGTTGGTCGGAGTCGAGGTGGATTGGACCGACGTGGAAGCGCTCTACGAGCGCTACGGTCTTACGCCAGCCGCACCGAGCCAGGCATCACGCGTGGCCGTGCCGTTGTACTCGGGAGAAAAGCAAGTGGGCAAGGCGACCACTACCAGCTGGTCACCGATCCTGAAGAAAATGATTGCGCTGGCCAGCGTGGAGACCGAGCATTCCAAGCTGGGAACGCAATTGCAAATGGAGATTACGATCGAGGCGATTCGGCTCAAGACGAATGTGAAGGTGACGGCGCTCCCGTTCTTTAATCCGGCGAGGAAGACGGCGACACCGGTGTAGGGGATTTCCACCACGGAGACACGGAGGTACGGAGAAAAGCCGCTCACGAGGCAAAGATGGCGCTGTCCGTTCAACAACTTACTGGTTTCGTATGAAGTCCACTGCAAAGCACGGATCATCACGCTTCGTACCGAATGCCGTGCGGCAAACAAGCCGACCGAGTTCACGAACGTCGTCTTCGAGGGAGTTCAGGGCTACAGCTTCCAGAACGACGCGTTCGGAAACGTCATTTTCGGTTTGGAATCACTCCCAATCGAAGATCTGCTAACGGAATTTGGTGCTGAAATATCAGAGTCATACCGGATGGCCGGATCTCCAGGGCCTTGGGCCGCCAATCTTGGATCCGCTGCGAATTATCTGCGGGAGCAGGGAATACGAGCCTTCACGCTGTCTTCGTCATGCGGATTGTCAGGTTGGGTTCTCGCAAAAGAGATTTCTATTGTGAACGCCGAGCTGGGAGCTTTGGCAAACCCTAAGCTCTCTCGTTAGTGTCAGCGTAGCAGGAAATAGATCCTGTTCGTCCAGGTCCAATTCCCGGTTTCTCTGGCCAGTCTGGTCAAAGCCCAGACTAAGCCGCCGATGTCGGCGGGCGAAATTGTTTTCTCATCGACGAAGATCACGCCGCCATGACTGCGCTCTTCTTCGGCCCAGGTCTTGAGCAGGGGAGGAATCGTTCTCCGGTCATAGGTAACCAGCGTTAAGCCCTGGGCGGCGGCTTCGCGCAAACACGCGGGATCGTCCTGGCCCAGGAAACGTCCGCTTTCCCATTCCACCATGTAGCGAACTTCTAGGGCGCGATTGCGGCGCCGCAGACCATTGGCTACATCCGGCGAGATATGCTCATCGAGAAGAAGCTTGAGCATGTCGGTTTCTTGTAGGTTTCTTGGGAACGAATTCGGTCGCCTGAGGCAGCATGTGCTTCAGGGCTTCAAAATCCGTCGTCTGATTCTCAGCGATTGCCCCATTGATTTCCTCGGGAAACGCCGCCGCATAGTTGACCGCTGCCTGAACCTTCGCTGGGGGCCATTTGAGATGCTTCGCTACGGCCGACACGTCTTTCCGATAGCTGTCGACGAGCAGCATGACTTCCCATACAGCGAGCGTGCTGCCTTGCAGGCAGGCTTGCCGGCCGGCGGGTGAATCGCGAAAGTCAATAAAGGCAAATTCCGAGCGGCGCAGGCCTTCCTCCACCAGGCGCGCACTGGCGTCGCTGGGGGTCCATCCGTGGCGATTCGCCATGCGCTTGAGGCGCTTTCCGCTTGCCACCGGCAGTCGCATGCTGATGACCATCGAAGGAGTTGATCTCATGGCAATCTCCCTTGAGTGTAACTATTGTAAGTATTGTAGCACACTACTGCGGTTCCGGGTTGCTGGCCGGGCTTCGCCCAGCGGACGGCCGAGAGCCTGCCCCGAGCGGAGTCGAAGGGGCGGCTGTCCCCACATGGTTCTTGCCAGCTGTCGATCACTTTTCCATGGAGGATTTTGCTGCCCTTCTTTTTCCCGCTAGATAAATCCACATCCCCACCAAAACGAGCGCTCCCGTTCCCCCTACGATTTTTAACAGAGCCAGCGGTTTGTTGGGCTCGTCCGGCTGCGGAATCAACGAAAGAATGATCGTCAGCGCAGTGGTGAGAAATCCGAGAGTCGCGACCAGCTTCGCCATCACGCTGCCTCCTGGAACGCGGATCACCTCCGGCCCGCCGGGTTCGCGCTGCAGCTTGATCATGGCCGCGAATAAATAAAGATACGGAATGAAGTACGCGATCACGCCCATGCTGACCAGCACGTCGTAAGCGCCTTTGACGCTGGTTCCGGCCTGGCCGAGGAAAATGAAAACGACGCCTAGTGCGAGCTGCGTGAGTAATGCGACCCACGGAGTCTTCCATCGCGGGTGAAGCGCGCCAAAAACGGGAGGGAGGAAGCGATCAATTCCCGCGACGAAGGGCAGGCGGGCCACAGCGGCGAGGTAAGCACCCGCTGCGCCGATGTTGCTGAGAGCGATCAGGAATGCGGCGACCGGCAACACCCCGGGAAAACCCACGCGTCCGGCGGTTTTTGAGATGGCCTGCACCAGTCCCTGCAGGCTGTTGACTTCGCTTGAGGGCAACGCCAGCAATACGCAAGCCGTCCCCAGGATGTAGCAGAGTGTCACCGTGATTCCGCCGAACAACAAAGCGAAGGGAATCGAGCGGCGGGGATTCTTGATTTCCTCTCCCATAAAGGATGCGGTCTCGCATCCTCCGAAGGCGAAGGTCAGCACCGACCAGAAAATAATGTCGTTGAAATGCACGCTCGGCGTCATCGTACGCAAAGTAAACGACGTGGCCGAACCGAAACGATGCCAGGCGATCAGTCCCATCACGATGACGATACCCACGGGGATCCACATGGCGAGCGCGCCAATGTTATGCAGCCACTTGCCGACGTCGAGGCCGACAATGTTCATCAGCGTAGCAACACTTAGCGTGAGCACAGAAAAAACGATGTAGAACGTAGCGTTGTTCGTGAAGTGTGCCCATGCGTTCTGGCGGACAAACAGGATGTTGCTGGCAGCGAAGTAGAGGACGGCTGGAAAGTAGGGAAGGTTGCTCGTCCAGTAAGTCCATGCGGACATGAAGCCGGAGAAGTCTCCGAAGGCGCGCTTGCTCCAGACGTAGAGTCCGCCCTCGCTGGGATAGCGAGAAGAAAGTTCGAGCACGGAAAGCGCGAGTGGCGTGTAGAAGCAGAGCCAGGCGCCGATCCAGATGACAATGGAACTGGGACCGGCGGCCGCGGCGGTAGCGATCCAGCGCAGGCTGATGCCGGTGACCACGTAAAACAGAACCAGATCGCGGAAGCCGAGCACGCGCTTCGGCCGGTTGGGATCTTCAGCCTCGGCGATCGATACGCCCGGAGAGATGAATGAAGTCCGATTCAGCGAACCGTGGTCGGCGATAGGTTCAGACAATGCAAGACCCCAGGGTCAACTGCATGATTTCATTTGTCGCCAAAAAATCTTCTCGGCGCAAAGTCCTCCGGATATGGACCTGCATCCAAAGTGAGCGAGTCAGGAATAACACCGATGCGGCCTCGCGGCAAGCAAAAGTTTCCACGCCGCGTAGACTTCCGCACCGGACAACGTACAGTAAACTGGCCAAACCCCTGGGGACTCTTTAGAGCTAAGGAGAAACAGCTATGAAGCGTAAGTCGGCAGTTGCCGTAGTTACTCTGTTCGCGCTCGCAACATTGGGCTCCGCGCAGGATCGGGAACAGCCCACACCCCGGTCGCAGGAACGAATCACCCGGGAAGTTCGGCACGAACTTCTCATGCTTCCATATTTCGGCGTTTTCGATTACATCGCCTTTAAAGTGGATGGCAGCACGGTTACGCTGCTCGGCCAGGTGGAACGGCCTTCGCTCAGATCCGATGCCGAGAACGCGATCAAGCATATCGAAGGCGTGGAGAAGGTAGATAACCAGATCGAAGTGCTTCCTCCCTCGCCCATGGATGACGGGCTCCGCATACGCCTGTATCGCGCGATCTATGGCTTCCCGTCTATGGAGAAATATGCTTTGGGCGTCCAGAAACCCATTCGCATCATTGTGAAGATGGGGCGAGTCACGCTGGAAGGCGTCGTCGATAACGATTCCGATAAGAATCTCGCCGGGCTTCGCGCCAATACCGTGCCGGGCATATTTGCGGTGACAAACAACTTGCAAGTTGTTCCGTCGAAATAATCGAAACTTGCAGAAAGCTGGAAGTAGCGCTGCCCTCTTCGGCGGCTGGGCGGCGCTACGCGGCTTTAGGCCGGCTGTTGAGATAATTGCCTCATGGAAGCGGGCTTTCAATGTGCCGGTTGCGGCGAGTGGAATATCACCGCCGTGGATGAGTCCGCGGGACGTCGTCAGAGCTACGTTGAAGACTGCCAGATCTGCTGTAAGCCCAATGTACTGCTGGTCGAGTACGATACGTCGACACAGGGGTTTTTCATCGTGGCCGTGTTGGAGTGAGTGCGGCGCTGTAGCGGCGATCGCTGCGCGACGGCATAACTTCTTGCGCCAGAGCTGTGCTGCGCATCCTGGGTAGCATTCGCGTTATAGTTAGCGGGGACTGGGAAAGGAACGACGCGATGGTTACCAGCTACACAGGCGGTGGACGAATGGTGGCGCACAATATGGTCACGACGCAGTTCGAGCTGGATGGCTTCCGAGTGACCCGCACGCTGGGAGTGGTGCGCGGTATTGTAGTGCGCTCGCGCTCCATCTTCGGCACAATCGGCGCCGGGTTGCAAACGCTGGTCGGCGGCAACATCACACTACTTACCAACCTGTGCGAGAAGACGCGCGCCGAAGCCTTTGACCTGATGCTGCAACATGCGGCGGAGCTGGGCGGGAACGCCGTAGTCGGAGCGCGCTACGACGCGACCGAGGTGATGCAGGGCGTTACCGAAGTGCTGGCCTATGGGACTGCGGTATTCGTCGAGCCTGCGAAGTAAGTGGTAGCCCCGGCGTCCCGCCGACAAAGCGGCCGCCGGGAGGGCAGCGCTACAGCTAATCTTTGTATACCCAGCCCGCGACCAACGCGGCCAAAATGGCGCCCAGCCACATCTCAATCATCCAACCAAAAGGCAATACGCGATCACCCGCGAACCATGTGGCCTGAGCGAAATTTCCTGGGAAGCCCGCGAAGAATCCGGCCAGAAAGCCGACCTTCAGCGCGGCGCCGGGACCCGGTCCCAACCCTCGGCGCGCCCAGGCGTACAGATGGGCGACCGCGATCGACAGAACGAAGAGTAGAACAATCCACTGCACTACGAAGAAGGGATAACGCGGCGTCTTCAGGAACAATCCGGCATTCTGGGCTGCCGTGTAGCGCGCGTCGGTAATGACGAAGTGACCCACGAGGAAACTCCACAGTAGCCAGACCACGCCTCCCGCCAAACCGCCCAGCCAGATCCTGCCGCGATTAAAGTTCATAGGCTCCTCCGTAAGTTGTCGGTGAGTAAACGGACGCAGTGTAACACCAGGGGCAAGCGCCAGGAGTCAGGCGAGCCACTTGCAATCGCGATGGCTCTTCTGCCGATCGGTTTTCCCACTGTGATCGCGCCCTGCGGTATATTCGTCGAGTTATGAAACTCGTGAGCGTTGTACTTCTCAGTCTGATCTGCTTCAGCAATGCCTTCGCGATCGGCCGCTCGCAGTCCTATAGATACAAGCGTCTGGGCAGCGAACTCGATGCGCAGACTCGCGCCGAGCCCGGAGTCGCCATGATGGGCGGGGGCGCGGACCTTGACGAAGCCTTCCGCTGGCTGTGCGGGAAAGGCCACAACGGCGACTTTCTGATTCTGCGCGCGACGGGAAAAGACGACTACAACAAGTACGTGAACAAATTGTGCCAGATGAATTCGGTGGCGACGCTCATTATTCCTAATCGCAAGGCGGCGGAGGACCCGAAAGTGGCGAAGATCATCCGGCTGGCTACGGTCATTTTCATTGCCGGTGGCGACCAGTCGCACTACGTCAACTTCTGGAAGGGAACTGCGGTGGAAGAGGCCATCAGCAACCACGTGATTGCGGGCAAGCCGATCGGAGGAACCAGCGCAGGATTGGCGATTCTCGGGCAGTTCGTTTACGGCTGTCTGGAAGACAAGCCGAACGATGCCGATCTCACCTCGCGGGAGGTTCTCGACAATCCCTATGTCAAGCGGGTGACGCTGGTGCGAGATTTTCTGAAAGTGCCGGGACTCGAAAACATTCTCACCGACAGCCACTTCGCCAAACGCGATCGCATGGGAAGAAGCCTGGGATTTCTGGCGAGGATTGCGACGGATGGCTGGTCGAAGACGCCACGCGAAATCGCGATCGACGAGAAGTCAGCGGTGCTGATGGAGGTGAACGGTCGAGCCAAAGTGGTGGGCAGCGGCATGGGCGCTTATTTTCTACGACTCACGGCCGAACCAGAGGTGTGCAAGCCGGGCCAGCCACTGACCTTGCGCAACATGGCCGCCTACCACGCGCCCACCGGGGCTGCGTTCGACATTCGAGAATGGAATGGCGAGGGTGGCGAGGCCTACTCCATCTCCGTGGAGGCGGGACAGATTCACACCAGCCGGGCTGGAAACGCAGTCTACTGAATGCGCTAATCAATCAGGCGAGAAGCTGAGGAAGTACTTTCTGCCGCTCGGCGAAAGTGTGGCGCATCTGGCGCGCGATGAACAGCGAGTTGGCCAGCGCTCCCAGCGGTCCGAATCCTACTTCGTACTCAATCAGGTCGCGGACGAGCGTGCCGTTCAAACCATTGCGTGCCTCTGGTAGAAATTCGTGCCGGTGATGCCATCGCTGGAATGGTCCCTTCTGTTGCACGTCGGCGAAGTGATGATTCCATTCGAACTCGGTGATGGCGGCGACCCAAAGACGGCGCAGGGACAGCCAGGGGAAGGGTTGAAAAGATGTCGTGATGATCGAGCCGATTCCAGCCACGCGCTGAACGCTGAGGCTCTGATGCAGCGACGGCGGTGGCTGGATCAGTTCAAGACGATCGATCCGGGTCTGCGTCTCCGGCGGCATGAGTCGCGGCAGATTCTCCGGATTCGAGAAGAAAGCGAAGACCTGCAGGACGGGGAAGGCAACCCAGTCGGCGAATTGAAGCCGGTGCGGCATAGCCAGAAGTCAGAGCCTTACATCACAAAGTCGCTGATTTCCACAACGAAGTGCCCGACTGGCGCGCAGTGCAAGAAAAATCTAAGCGAATGAATAGCGAAGGAATCCAGAGTCTAAACCCAACATCTTGTGGTCGTATAACTGGTTAACCACAAGTGCTCGTATTTTAGCGAATCCGCACTTTCGTCACCATACTACCTTCAAGTTTGGTATTGACAATCAAGGACTTACGGGTAAGATGTGGTACAAAGTGGTTCAGAGTGGTCAAACAGTTTCATGCTGTGGGAACGGGAAGCTGAAAACGAGGAGCCGGTGGTTAACCGACCCAAGAGCACGACAAACAGCCCGAACCACCTGAGTTTGACCATACTTTGCGTCGCTTTTACCTCCCCGGTAGCAGTCATAAAGGAAGTTCGCCAAACGCGCGGTTCATTCGACTACAGAGAAAGCGGTCGATTCGCGCGGCGAACCCAGGTCCTTCGGCGACGAAGGGCATGTCGCCTCAGGATGACAGATTATGTTTCGCGGCAATCACCCAACTCGCGTCGACGAAAAGGGACGGTTAAAGATCCCGGCCGAGTTCAAGCGGGTGATCGACGAGAAGTACGGACAGCAATACTACATCACAAGTCTCGATGGGAAGGTTGCTCAAGTGTATCCCTTCGAGGAGTGGGAGCGGATCGAGCAGAAGTTGGCCGGGCTCTCCACTTTCAATCCTACGAAGAAGAAGTTTCTGGACCGCGTGAACTATTACGGCCAGGTCGTGGAGATGGATGGGCAGGGGCGGTTGCTGATACCGCAACTGCTGCGCGAAGCGGCGCAAATCAAAGGCGAGGTTGCGGTTACCGGCAACCTGACGCACTTGATCGTGCGCAACCTGGACGCATACCGCAAACAGGTCGAGGAAGAAAAGTTCACGCCTGACGATGAGAAGACGCTCGACGAATTGGGCATCTAGTGGGCGAGGGTTCAACAGACACCCCTCAGGGGGTTGGGCATGGTGGTGGAAGGGAAGCGAGCCATGTTCCGGTTCTTTTAAAAGAAGCGATCGACTTTTTAAACGTGCGGCGTGGCGGGACTTATATCGACGCCACGGTGGGTCTGGGCGGACACAGTTACGAAATCGCAAAACGCCTCGGCGCACCGGGACATTTGATTGGGCTCGATAAAGATCCGGCGGCGCTCGCAATCGCGCAGGCAAAGCTGAATGCGGTCTTAGGTGCTAGGCCTTCGGTCTTAGGCAGGTCCGATGTTCCGTCGCCTGAGACCCATGACCGAAGACCCGACTGGCCGAGGGTTACGTTGTTGCAGCGGTCATTTGCAGAAATTGCGAATGGCCAACCGCCAGCGACCATCGACGGCATTCTGGCCGACATCGGAGTGAGCAGTTTGCAACTGCACGATGCGGCGCGCGGATTCAGTTTTCAGGCGGATGGACCGCTCGACATGCGGATGGACCCGCGGTCGGAGCGTACCGCCGAACAAGTGGTAAACCACCTCGACGAGCGCGAGCTTGCCGATGTGATTTACGAATTCGGAGAGGAAAGGAGGTCGCGGAGAATCGCCAGAGCCATTGTCCGGTCGCGGCCGATACGATCTACCGCACATCTTGCGGACGTCATATCAGCCGCGGCCCGGCCAATGAATTCCGAACAGAGGCGAATTCATCCGGCGACCCGAACTTTTCAGGCTCTTCGAATCTTCGTAAACCGCGAACTGGACGATCTGAAGGCGCTGCTCGGAGCGGCGCCTCGGATTCTAAAGCCAGGAGGACGCGTGGTGGTGATCAGCTTTCACTCGCTGGAAGACCGCATCGTAAAGGATGCCTTTCGCGAGGGCAGTATTAAGGACAAGTACTTCCGGGTGCTGACCAAGAAACCGGTAACGGCATCCGAAGAAGAACAAGATTGCAACCCGCGGGCACGCAGCGCGAAGTTGCGGGCGGCGGAAAAAGTTTAGATTCCGGAAAACCTGCCGGAGTCCCCGGCATAGCTGTAAGGCGTGCCGGGTCATTCAGGTTCTGTAAAAGGTGGACAAAGATCCGCCGCTATAAAAAGGCTTCCGGTTCGGAAGCCAGGTTCTGGGTGGGAATTCGAGTTGGAAGGTGCGCGATGTACACGGGAACATTAATCAAGGATCTGATGGCGGCGGTGGAGCGCGCGGAACGGAACGTTCAACAGACGCGGCTCACCGAGGAAACGGAACTTCGGCGGCTGTTCGAGTTGCAGAGTCCACGGATGTATCGGGAACCTGTTTTCGCAGGAGCAGCATGATGGCAACGGCGGCGGCAATTCGGAGCGCGGTTCCGGTGGTACGGCGAAACGCATTTTTTACAGGCACGCCGGAAATCTATTTCGCCAAAGCAATCGATAATTCACGCCTGGTGAAGGTGGAAGACCCCGGCCACAATCGTGAGATGAAACAGTTTGGCACGGCGCTCGCGGTGCTGTTCATGCTGGTGTTTACTTATGCCTGGCAGCATTTCCGGGCCATTGAGTATGGCTATCAGATCGAATCGGCGAAGCGCGAACTCAGCAATTTGACCGAGATGAACCGCGCCCTGCGCCTGGAAGACGCCAGCCTGCGCGATCCCGAAAGAATCGACGTGATGGCCCGCCGCATGGGATTGGTTCCGCTGGCACCGGGACAGGTGATCCGCATGGATAGCGCTGCAGCGGATTCGAACGCGCCGGTAATGGCTAGCGCAGAACCTGCGATTATGCTGGCCGGGCAGTAGGCGGCTACAGCCGAGCTGCGATCGGCATGGACAGACGAAGGCGACTGTCCCCACACGAATTTATTTGGCGGTCCCCCGTGAATGGTGGGCCGCCATGTTTGTCTAAGCAGCCCAAAGTTAGCGACTTTCATGTCGACCAACTCCAGCCTCGGCAAGAATTCCCGGCTCTACCTGCTGGGTGGGATGCTTCTGTTTTGGTGCGTGGCGATCTGCGGACGCTTGGTCTATTTGCAGATCTTCCGCTACGGCAGTTTTGTGAAGCAGGCAGAACACCAGCAGCAGCGCGAGATTCCGCTGTCCCCTAAGCGTGGTGTCATCTATGACCGCGCCGGCCATGAACTGGCTATGTCCGTACTCGTGGATTCGGCGTTTGCGGTGCCGACCGAAGTAAAAGATTTGCCGACGGCGGTTTCCCTGATCACCCGAATCACGGGCGAGGATCATAACGTAGTCCTGGCCGACTGCCGTAATCACAAAACCTTCTGCTGGGTGGCGCGCAAGGCTGATGACGAGACCATCGAACGCATCAAGTTGCTCAACCTGCAGGGCATCCACTTTCAGAAAGAGCCGAAACGTTTTTATCCCGCACGCGATCTGGCAGCGCAGGTCGTCGGAACGGTCGGCATGGAAGATTCCGGCCAGAGTGGCATCGAGCACGAATTCGACGACGAACTGCGCGGTCTCGCCGGGAAAATGTTCATCTCGGTGGACGCTCGCCGGCAATGGTTTTCCGACGTTGAGAAACAGCCGGAGCCGGGCGAAAACCTCGTCCTTACAATCGACAAGAACATTCAGTACATTGCCGAGAAGGAACTCGATCAAGCGATTCATGACACTCAGGCGATCGCAGGCACAGTCATCGTCGAGAATCCACACACCGGAGAAATTCTGGCGCTGGCCAACCGTCCCACCTTCAACCCGAATCTCCGTAAGCAGATCACACCAGCCGCGTTGACGAACCGTGCCGTGAGCTACGCGTATGAACCGGGATCGACTTTTAAGCTGGTCACGATTTCGGCTGCACTCGAAGAAAAACTGACAAATCCGAACGAAGTGTTCGACTGCCAGATGGGATCGATCGTCTACAACGGCATGCGCATTCGCGATTCAAAGCCGCATGGCTTATTGCCGGTGTGGGGAGTACTGGCGGAATCAAGCGACGTGGGCTCGATCAAGATCGCGCTGCGCCTCGGCGAAGACCGATTCTACAAGTACATTCGCGCCTTCGGATTTGGGCAGCAGACGGGAATCGAGTTGCCGGGCGAGACGCGCGGGATGACCAAGCCGGTGAGCCGATGGTCAAAGGTTTCAATTGCGGCGATTTCCATGGGGCAGGAAATCGGGATTTCGGCGATCCAGCTGGCGGGATTAGTTTCGACATTCGCGAACGATGGCGTGTGGGTAGCGCCGCGCATCTTCGTGGGCCCTGTGGAAGCACAAGGCTCGCCGCAAACCGTGGCATTTCATCCGGGAAGCTCGCGGCGCGTAATCTCCAGCTTCACCGCGGCCGAGATGCGGTCGATGATGCAGAAAGTAGTGCTCGAAGGCACTGGGCGCAAGGCGATTCTGGAAGGCTACACGTCGGCGGGAAAGACGGGCACGGGACAGAAAGTAGATCCGGCGACCGGAGCGTATTCCAAGACAAAGTATATCGCCTCATTCGCCGGCTTCGCGCCACTGAACAATCCTCAAATTGTGGTCACGGTAATTCTGGATTCCGCAGTGGGCCTGCACCAGGGCGGCCAGGTGTCGGCGCCGGTGTTTCGCCGCGTCGCGCAACAGGTGCTCGAGTATCTGCACACGCCACATGATCTGCCGCTTGCACCGAATCGCCAATTGCTGCTGG
The DNA here is from genome assembly GCA_964403025.1 of uncultured Acidobacteriaceae bacterium. GTDB lineage: Bacteria > Acidobacteriota > Terriglobia > Terriglobales > Acidobacteriaceae > Sulfotelmatobacter. The sequence continues at coordinate 275,139 of CAYOEH010000001.1, forward strand.
CGCAGACGAAGACGAAGGACAAAGATCTGGAAGAAGGAACGCCGGACCATCCGGGCGAGCCTCTGGAGACCGCGGAGGTGAACGGAGGTTCATCAGAGTCGGCTGCTGCTAAGGCAAGTGTGCCGCCTTTGCCTGACGCTGCTCAAAGTGACGGAAAAGTCGTGCAGGCCGCGATCCGACAAAGTGAGCCGGTGGCGGCTGCTGCGAGCCAGCCTTCACAAACCAAGAATCCGACCGCCGTCGATGTCCCCGCAGGTCAAGCCGGACCACCCGCGACGGGAACTGTGGTACTGGACGTGGAACAGGGAGGAATCGAAGTGCCATCCTTCGTTGGAAAAACGGTGCGGGGCGCCGTGGAAGCTGCCCAGGATACTGGCCTCGAATTGGAGGCCGTAGGCAGCGGCGTGGCGCGGCAACAGTCGCCGCCAGCCGGGACGCACGTAGCTGCGGGCGCGCATGTCACCGTGCAATTCGGAAGATAAAACTCCAGGTCGGAGGCATGTCGGGATTCCGAATTCCGCGATACCTCCGTGATCTCCGTGTCCTCCGTGGTGAAGATCCTTCCGGTTTGACCGCCCGAAAAACCGCGTGATACGGTAAACAGTCACCAGTCTTGGCAGACCAGCCACTGCTCGCTGGTTGAGGGTTGCATTTGTCTTCTGTGGAAGCCACTCCCGCCGTCCGCAAAACCGCGCTGAATGCCGTCCATCGCCAGATGGGCGCGAAAATGGTGGAGTTTAATGGCTGGGACATGCCGGTGGAATACCCCGCGTCGATCGGCTGCGGCATCATCAACGAACACATGGCGGTGCGCACGGGTGTGGGCATTTTCGATGTCAGCCACATGGGCGATATCCGTCTGGCCGGTCCGCAGGCGCTGGCCGCGGTGCAACACATCTCCATGAATGATGCTTCGCGGCTGGCCGTGGGCCAGGCGCAGTATTCGGCGCTGCTCTATCCGCAGGGGACATTTGTGGACGATGTAATCGTTCATCGACTCGGCGAGGATGAGTGCCTGCTGGTAATCAATGCTGGCACACGCGAGAAGGATTTCAACTGGGTGCGCGACAACACGCGGAACTTCGACTGCGCAGTGGAAAATCTTTCAGACGATTTTACGCAGATCGCCATCCAGGGGCCGAAGGGCGTGGACGTTTTACAGAAGTTAACCGATGCCGATCTGAGCGCCGTAAAGTTTTACTGGGTGACGCGTGGGACAGTTTGCGGACTCAAGAATATTCTGATCGCGCGCACGGGATACACAGCGGAAGACGGTTTCGAGATCTACGTCCCGGCAGATGAGGCCACCAGTGCACGGGTGTGGAATGAGATTTTGAGCGCGGGCAAGGAATTTGGCGTCGTCCCTTGCGGCTTGGGCGCGCGCAATACTCTGCGCCTCGAGGGCAAACTCCCGCTCTATGGGCACGAAATTTCCGATACCATTAATGTTTGGGAGGCTGGGCTCGATCGTTTCTGCAAGATGGAGAAGCCGGAATTCGTTGGCCGCGCCGCGCTGGAGAAGGCCAAGGCGGAACCGATCAAACGCACGCTGGTCGGTCTTGAGATGACGGAACGCGGCATCGCGCGCGACGGATATAAAGTGTTGGATGACGGTGGACGTGAGATTGGCTATGTCACCAGCGGGTCTCCCGCGCCATTTCTGAAGAAGAATATTGCACTGGCATACGTGCCACCAGAGTTCGCCGCATTAGGCACGCCGGTCAAAGTAGAGATTCGTGGCCAAGGTGTTGCAGCACAAGTAGTGCCGACGCCGTTTTACAAGCGTCCGAAGAAAACAGCCTGACCACAGAGAGCACCGGGAAACACAAAGGATTTAACTAGTAGCCAGAAGCTAGGAGCTAGAAGCCATCATGGCCTATCCAACAGATCGCAAATATACCAAGGAACACGAGTGGATTCAGGCAAGCGGGACGAGTGCCGCGGTCGGCATAACTGACCATGCGCAGGAGGAGTTAGGCGATATCGTTTTCGTCGACCTGCCTAAGGTGGGCGAGGAACTCGCCGCCGGCAAGACCTTTGGCTCGGTCGAGTCGGTGAAGGCGGTGTCGGATCTGTATGCGCCGGCCTCGGGAACGGTCTCGGAGATCAACGGCGACCTCGCGACCGCGCCGGAGAAAGTGAATAAAGATCCGCACGGCTCCTGGATGATGAAGATCACACTCAAGAATCCGGCCGAACTGGACGCGCTGCTCTCCGCCGCTGATTACGAAAAGTTTGTGGCGGAAGAGGGCGGACACTGAGTGCAGCTACCGCTCGCAATGGAAATCCGCGAGATTTCATGATCAATTTTGCATACGGTTCAAACCACCGGATGGGCGTCGCAATCGAACTGACCGCGAGTTACATCTAATTAACTTCCTATGCGCTATTTACCAAAGTCTCCTGCCGACCGCGAGGCCATGCTGAAAGAGATCGGGCTGCGATCGGTCGACGAATTGTTTGCGCCGATCCCAGCCGAATACCGGCTGAGCCGCGACCTGAAAATTCCACGCCAGATGGCAGAATCGGAAATCGTTGACTACTTCCGGCAGCGCTCGCGCGAAAATGGCGAAGGTTACACTAGTTTCCTGGGTGCCGGGGCGTACTCCCATTACCGGCCGGTCATTATTGATTCCCTGATTTCGCGCGGCGAATTTCTTACTGCCTATACTCCGTACCAAGCGGAGATTTCCCAGGGCACGCTGCAATCGATTTTTGAATTTCAAACCATGATCTGCGAACTCACCGGCATGGAAGTGGCCAACGCCTCTATGTACGACGGCTCAACCGCAGCCGCCGAAGCTGTGATGATGGGGGTGCGCCTGACCGGACGCCGCTCCGTGGTAGTGGCGCGCAGCCTGCATCCGGAGTATCGGGAAGTCCTTGCCACTTACGCCACGCATCAGGGAATGCCACTTTCCGTGGCAAGTTTCGGCGATGACGGACGGCTGAACCTGACGGAACTGGAGAAGTCAATCACGCCGTCGACCGCCTGTGTGCTGATTCAATCGCCGAATTTCTTCGGAACGATTGAGGACGTGGCGGCGATTGCCGAGATCGCCCACAAGCACGGCGCGATGCTTGTGGTGTCGATTGGCGAAGCAGTTTCGCTGGGAATCGTGGAACCACCGCGCGATGCCGACGTCATCGCCATGGAGGCGCAATCGTTCGGTGTTCCCATGGGATTCGGAGGGCCGTTCTGCGGAGTGATCGCCACACGAGAGAAATATGTGCGGCAAATGCCGGGCCGGTTGGTGGGTCAAACGGTCGACAAACAAGGCAGGCGCGGATTTGTGCTCACCTTGGCTACCCGCGAACAGCACATCCGGCGCGAGAAGGCGACCTCGAATATTTGCACCAACCAGGCGCTGGTCGCGCTGATGGTCAACATCTTTATGACGGTGTACGGCAAAGTTGGACTGAAAGAGTTGGCCAAGCAAAACCTGGCGAAGACGGCTTACGCGGCTGGACAATTCGCCAAGCACGGCAAGGTACTGTTTTCGGGCGCTCCACGATTTAACGAGTTTGTAATGCAGACCAGTGAAGATCCTCAGGCCATCAACAGCCGGCTTCTGGGACGCAAGGTGATCGGCGGGTTGCCGCTGAAGAAGTTTTATCCCGAGTTGGGGAATGCAGCCTTGTGGTGTTGCACGGAACTGACCACGCGGAGCGCGATTGATACGGCGGCGGGGCTGGTCGCGGAGAGCGAGAAGTCAGCGCGCCCTGCCAGGGCGGAAGCCGATGTCGCGGAGGTGACGCGATGAAGCATGAGACACCTAAGGCTACGCGCCACGTCAACCAGAACGAAGGTCTGATCTTCGAGAAGTCTTCCCCCGGGAAGGCGGCGTGGAAGTTGCCCCCGCTCGACGTCCCGGAGATGGATCCGGCCAAGCTGCTTGGCGCCTCCGAGAGAAAAGATCTCGGAAATATGCCCGAGGTGAGCGAAATTGAAATCATTCGTCACTTCACGCGCCTTTCCACATGGAATTATGCGATCGATCTCGGAATGTATCCGCTGGGTTCGTGCACGATGAAGTACAACCCGCGTGTGAACGAAGCGGTCGCGCGCGTGGAAGGAATCGCAAACGGACATCCCTACCAGCCAGAGAAAATTTCGCAGGGCGCGCTGCAGATTCTGAAAACGCTGAGTGAGTGCCTGATCGAAATCACGGGCATGGATGCGATCACGATGCAGCCCGCGGCGGGCGCGCACGGGGAGATGACCGGACTTCTGATGGTGCGGGCCTACCACCACGCGCAAGGACGTCCGCGAAAAAAAGTTTTGATTCCCGATTCGGCTCATGGAACGAATCCAGCCACGGCGGCGATGGTCGATTACGCGGTCGAAAATCTGAAGTCGGATTCGCGCGGCATGGTCGACATTGCAGCTCTGGAAGCGCAGATGAGTGAAGACGTGGCCGCGTTGATGCTCACCAATCCCAACACGCTGGGGGTCTTCGAGCAGGAAATTCACAAGATTGCCGATATTCTCCATGCCAAGGGCGGCCTCCTTTACATGGACGGCGCGAACATGAATGCGCTGGTGGGCAAGGTGCGTCCGGGAGATTTTGGCGTAGACCTGATGCACCTGAACCTGCATAAAACTTTTTCAACTCCGCACGGCGGCGGTGGCCCCGGATCGGGACCTGTGGCTATCAAGAAAAAACTCGAGCCATTCTTGCCGACGCCGGTCTTGATCACCAAGTCTGACGGTACGCTTGGCTTCGATTACAACCGTCCGCAATCGGTGGGGCGGGTCCGTGCGTTCTACGGAAATTTTGGTATGTTCGTCCGCGCGCTTGCCTACATTCAGGCCAACGGCCCGGATGGCCTTCGGCAGACCACGGAGGACGCGGTGCTGAACGCCAACTATATTCGCAAAGGCCTCGAGGGCACGTACGACCTGCCGTATTCCACGCCGACCATGCACGAGGTTGTCTTTAGTGACAAGGTGCAGGCAAAGAAAGGCGTGCGCACTATGGACATCGCCAAGCGGCTCATCGACTACGGCTTCCATCCTTATACGACGGCATTTCCGCTGATCGTGCCCGGCGCGCTAATGATCGAGCCGACCGAGAGCGAGTCGAAAGAAGAGATGGATCTATTCATCGACGCGATGAAATCGATTGCCGAAGAAGTGGAAGAGGATCCGCAGACCGTCCTCGACGCGCCACACTCCACGCGGGTTTCGCGGCTCGACGAAACGGCAGCCGCGAGGAAACCGGTACTTCGCTGGAAGCCGGCGGTATAGCTCTTAACGGCTGAGGGCTAGCTAACAGAAAAACAGCGGCAGTTTTCGCAGGCGCAAGTGACTCCCTTGGACCGCCCCAAGCTGAGCTGCGGTCAGACGATCCCAATAACAAACGAAAAGCCAGCCTTCGGTTAGCTCTTCTTTGAGGTCACCGCAAAGAATGCGGCGGCTTCCTGCTCTACGTTCTTGCTCCCACAATGCGGACACTTGGGAGCTTCTTTATCGTGTTCGTTCAAGGTCAGAACCGTTTCGAAGGGCTTATGACAATCCAGGCAAACATAATCGTAGAGGGGCATGGAAACCTCCCATGGGGTACTGCTAGGAGGATTGTAACGCCGCGTGGAATCGTCAAGCGCGATTTTTGAGTGTTGACTGAAATCCCGCACGCGAGAGATTTTCAGTCAACACTCAGCAATCGAGAACTCAGCAATCGAGGAATCGAGGAATTAACGACCAAAGCGTTTCATTTCGCCGTGATATCCACGGAGGCGCGCGTAGTTTCCCAATCCATGCGCAGCGTGCAGCCGGCTCCTGACTTGTCGTAGGCGATCGTGAAGTCTTCGACGGGCGAAGGCAGCTTGGAAACCTTCATGTCCACGCGGACCAGTTCATCGCTTTCATATTTGTACGGGATGCCCCACTCGCCGGTCTTCTTGTTGATGATCAGGGTCCACTTGTCGGCCGCCGGCACGGTGAAAATCGTGTAACTTCCGGCGGGCACGGATTTCCCGCCAACCACAACGTCGGCGCTGGCGACGAATGTTGTAGCGTCATTGGCGCCAGTGCGCCAGACTTCGCCAAAGGGCACCAGGTCGCCATAAATCTTGCGGCCTTTCACGCGCGGGCTCGAGTAATCCGTCTTGATGGTTTTGCCGCCACCGAGGTCGCACGTGGCGGAGGCAGCAGGGCTGGGTCGGCCTCCACCCATCTGAGCCAGGGATGCAGTGGCAAATAAGATGGTGAAAAGGGCGGGAAGGGCGATTCGCTTTTGCATGGTTTCTCCTCTGGAATATTTCAGTTTGGCCAAGAAGTTAGACGCGTAAGGAAAGTTTCCGTCAGCAGACCAATAATTATGCGCCATTGGTGGCAGCGGTTACAATCGTCCGATGCCGGTATTCGACGAAAAGCAGGAAGAACTGGAACATTACGAGACCATGATGGGAATTCCGCGGGGACGGCTGGCCGTGACCATGGACGCGATTACCGACGCCATGGCATTGGTCGGCCAGCACGGGGTCTATTGCCAGAGCCAACGCTGGCCGGGCAAGCCCGTGATGGATATACAGATCATCATGAAGAGCTTGAGCGACGCGAAGGAGTTGATCCAGAGCGTGATGGAAGAGCTGAAAACTAAATCCTGATTGTTAAGCTACACGGTTTCGATTCTCAAGAGGAATTGCAAAATGGAGAAGACTATGCAGATGAAAAAGACTGTCACAACTCTGGTCCTGCTTTTCATTCTAGGGATGATGGCCGCTTCTGGATGGGCGCAAGCTGCCGCCCCGGCTACGCTCACCTCGGAGGAACGTGAGTCAGCGCTAAAGAGCTTTCAAGCCACGCGCGATAATTTCCTGAAATCCATCTCCGGACTTTCTCAGAAACAATGGACCTTCAAACCTGCCCCGGATCGCTGGTCGGTGGCGGAAGTCGCCGAGCACATCACGGTCTCCGAGTCGGCGATTTTCAGCCTTGTGCAGAAGCAGGTCATGACCTCTCCCGCGGCGCCCGAGAAGCGCGATCAGGTCAAAGGAAAAGACGAAATGATTCTGCAGCGAGTGCCGGATCGCAGTCACAAGGCGCAGGCGCCAGAGTTTCTTCGGCCCAATGGCCGGTGGGCGACGGAAGCGGAATTAGCAAAGACGTTCGAAGACAGCCGCGCGGCAACCATGGAATACATCCGCACCACCAACGACGACTTGCGCGATCATTTCTTTGACCATCCGGTATTTGGAACCCTGGATGGTTATCAGTGGCTGCTGCTGATCTCGGCCCACAGCGCGCGGCATACGGCCCAGATCGAGGAAGTGAAAGCCGATCCAAATTTCCCGAAGAATTAGAAGCAAGTTAGTAGTCAACTGAGGACGGCGCTAGGGCCTCACGGTCACCATTACGACTGCGTGCGACGCAACCCGCGCAGAAAACTTTCCCGTGAACTTGCCCAGATCCTTGTGCAGCCACAAGTCGCGAACCGAAGCGCTCACGTTGCTGGGATAGCCGAGATTCTCCCAGCTCGCTGAAATTTGTTGCTCTGTCCCTTCGCGATTCAACAGGATGACGGCGCGGCTGCCGTCCCTCAGTTGCTTGGCCCAGACTTCCAGACCGCCATCTTTCCAAACACGTTCGCCTTCGCGACCCAGCGGATCCTGATCGACCGCGATCACTTCATTGTTCGTGAGAATGTCGTGAATCTCGGGCCGCATATCGCGTAGGTCGTTGCCCGCGATTAGAGGCGCAGCCAGAATTGCCCACAAGCTGAAGTGGGCGCGGTACTCGCTGTCCGTCATCCCGCCGTTGCCCACTTCCAGCATGTCAGGATCGTTCCAATGTCCGGGCCTGGCGTAGGATTGCAATCCCACCTGCTGATCGACGATGGCCAGCATGCCGTTCGAGCAGCAGCTGCCATCTGGCCATTTAGTCTGTCCCGCCCACTTGTCGCTGATGTCGCCGGTCGTACGCCACAAGTTGCCGCCAACTTCTCTTCCCCACAGCCAGGGTCTGGCCGTGCCCCACTCGCAAATGCTCAACACGATGGGCCGCCCTGAAGCGTCAAGCGCGGCGCGCATATTCGCATAGGAAGCTTTCGCATCCTGCGTGGTGGTGTTGCACCAATCGTATTTCAGATAATCCACACCCCATGCCGCATACTGAATGGCGTCCTGATACTCGTGGCCGAGGCCACCGGGTCGCCCAGCACAGGTTTTCGAACCGGCGTCCGAATAGACACCGAACTTCAGCCCGAGCGAATGAATGTAATCACCCACCGCCTTCATGCCATGCGGAAAGCGTTGCGGATCGGCGAGGATGTTGCCGTTCGCGTCGCGGCTCACCTGCCAGCAGTCGTCGATATTGACATACCGATAGCCGGCGTCTTTCATGCCTGATTTGACCATGGCGTCGGCCATGCTCCGGATCATCTCTTCGCTGACGTTGCAGGCGAACTTGTTCCAGGAATTCCATCCCATGGGGGGTGTGAGGGCAAGGTCCTTGGATATTGGAGTGTTGTCTTGCCCGATCGCTGGCGCCGCCGACGCAAGCAGTCCAATCACAGCAATGAGGAATAGAAATCTGATCTTCATCAGGACAGTTGTATCAGAGGAAAGTGGAAAAAGAATTAACCACGGAGGACACAGAGAAATGGGGATACTCGCGCGCCCTCTGTGTCCCCGTGGATTAAGGATCTATACCAGCGTGTATTTTCCTCGCTCGATCACTTTCTGCGCGATCTGCTGGCGAAGTTCGATGGTGTTGAACGGTTCGTACTTGACCAGCCGACGCAGAATCGCCAACTGAGTGCGCAGCATGTCGCCATCGGCAACCGCAGCGATTACTTTCTTTGCGGCGGATTCCACTTTCTCCATCGCCTGCGTAAGATAGACGCGCGTCATCGCGATGGGAAGAGCGGCAGCCGCCTCGCCCTTCATCTCCGCGATTTTTTGCGCGCGCAGCACCGCCGATTCCATGGCGTAACTTTCAATCGTCATGTCGGCGATGGCTCCCATGATTTCCTGCTGGTCCTGAATCGCCTGCATATATTTCTGGGTAGCAGCCCCGGCGGCAAACAGGCCGAGCTTCTTGGCCTGTCCTACCAGTTTGCGTTCCTCGGCGAGCGAACCTTCCAGATCGTCACTCATCGAGGGACCAGACAGCACTTCGTCCATCAGCTTTTTGATTGCGGGCATCAGCGGCAACTGCCCGCTCATGGCGCGCTTCAGCAGAAAGCCCGTAATGATGAGGCGGTTGATTTCATTGGTGCCTTCGAAAATTCGATTGATGCGGGCGTCGCGATACGCGCGCTCCGCCGGATACTCCTCGACGAAGCCGTAGCCCGCATAAATCTGCAGGCTCTCATCAACGATGTAATCGACCATCTCCGAGCCCCAGACCTTGATGATCGAGCACTCGACCGCATATTCCTCAATCGCCTTGCGGGTCTCCTTGATGGCGTCAGCACTGGTCTTGTCGACTTCTCCGAGCGCTACGTCCATCATCCCGACCGTGCGATAAACCAACGATTCGCCGACGTAGAGCAGCGTCGCCATGTTGGCGATTTTTTCGCGCACCAGCCCGAAATCTGCAATCACTTTGCCGAAGGCCTTGCGCTGCTTGGCATAGCCGATCGCTTTTTCGAGGGACACGCGTCCGCCGCCCACGCACATTGCGCCCAGCTTGAAGCGGCCGATATTCAGAATGTTGAAAGCAATCACGTGCCCTCTGCCGATCTCACCCAGCAGATTCTCCACCGGCACCTTGCAGTCGTTGAGAATGATGGGACAGGTCGAGGAGCCGCGGATGCCCATCTTGTGTTCCTCGGCGCCAATCGAGAAGCCAGGGAAGGTTCGTTCAATCAGGAATGCGGAAAACTTGTCGCCGATCTTGGCGAAGACGGTGAACAAATCGGCAAAGCCTGCGTTGGTGATCCACATTTTTTCGCCGTTCAGGATGTAATGCTTGCCGTCCGCAGAAAGCTCGGCTCGGGTGCGGCAGTTCATAGCGTCGGAGCCAGAAGTGGATTCCGACAACGCGTAGGCGCCAACCATTTCCCCGGTTGCGAGCCGCGGCAGATACTTCTTCTTTTGCTCCTCCGTACCGAAATAAACGATGGGCAGCAAGCCGATGCCGCTATGCGCCCCCCAGGTCGTGGCAAAACCGGCATATTTGGCGATGTGGTCGGCGATCACCGCCGCGGTGACTTTATCCATTTCGAGGCCGCCATAAGCCTCGGGGATCTCGACTCCACTCAAGCCCAGCTCGCCGGCCTTTTTCAGCAACTCGCGGGAAACCGAGAAATCCTTGTGCTCGATTTTCTCCGAGTTGGGAAGAATTTCATTGACGGCAAATTCTTCTGTAGTTTGGCCGATCAGCTGATGCTGCTCCGTAAAATCTTCTGGAGTGAAAATCTCTTCGGGGCGGCGGGTTTCCAGAAGAAAGCTGCCGCCAGAAATCTTGGTGCTGGGAATTGACGTCGTTGTCGCCATTTAGGTTCGTCCTTGAAGATCGCGTTGGATACGCAATGTGTGGAACGGGCTCGATAGAAGAATCATCCATATTCTAATGCGCAGGGCTGAGGAATGATAGAAGCGGAACGCCCGGGCTATGATCTGCAGGCCAATGGCTGATCGGGCGTTTTTCGACAGAACTACTGGCCATTATGGCTGTTCCGGCAGGATTACTCCTTTAATGGTGTGGGTCCGAAAGCGCGCCGCAGGCTGGCAGGTGGAATACCCGACTGCGTGCGTGGAGTCCGAGTCCGGGTTATCGCGAGCAACCTTGTAGCTGCGCATCGAGTAGCAATAAGTGTCGTCGAGCAGTTGCCCGTCCGGCCCGGTCAGCCAGACTTTTGGGACGCCGAACTGGGTCGACTGCGGAGAGTCTTTCCCGATGCGGATGTTCGAAATTCCGGAATCCGAATACTGAATTACAAAGGGAGCTTTCTCCGGCGAAGTCTGAGCTGCCACCGGCGCGGCACTCATCGCGATCAGCAGCGAGAACGGCAAAAGTCGGAAGATGGACATGGGCCTTCCCCCCTGCCACAGATTATAGCGCCCGCCGTCAAACTTCCCGTGAGGATTAATCCAGGTTCTCGAAGATTCCCGCCGCGCCCATGCCGCCACCAACACACATGGTGACCATGCCGCAGCGAGCGTTGCGGCGCTTCAGCTCGCGAATCACAGTTGCGGTCAGCTTCGCTCCCGTACAGCCCAGCGGATGTCCGAGGGCGATCGCTCCGCCATTCGGATTCACCTTCTCCGGATCGAGCCCTGCCTCTTTGATTACCGCCAGCGACTGCGCCGCGAAGGCTTCGTTCAACTCGATTACATCGATGTCAGAGAGCTTCAGCCCGGCCATCTTCAGAGCCTTGGGAATTGCGAACACGGGGCCGAGCCCCATTTCTTCGGGTTTGTATCCGGCGGTCGCGAACGAAACGTAGCGCGCCAGCGGCTTGATGCCGAGGGCCTTCGCTCGTTCGGCGGACATCACGACCGCAGCCGCAGCGCCGTCGGACATCTGCGAAGAATTTCCCGCGGTCACGGTCCCTTTCAGGTGGAATGCAGGTTTGAGCGAAAGCAGAGCTTCGAGCGAAGTGTCGGCGCGCGGGCCCTCGTCCATCTTGAAAACAATTTCCTGCCGCTTGGGCTTCGATCCGTTCGGAGTGGTAAAGCTCACCGGCACGGCAACCACTTCTTCGTTGAACCTGCCCGCCTGAATTGCGGCGAGCGCCTTCTGATGGCTGCGCAGGGAGAATTCGTCCGCTGCCTCGCGAGTAATGCCAAAACGCTGGCCCACGCGCTCGGCCGTAAGCCCCATGTTCAGATAGGCATCGGGATAGTGATCGACCAGCCAGGGATTCGGCGAAACTTTGTGACCGCCCATCGGAATCATCGACATCGATTCCGTACCGCCGGCGACAATCGCTTCCGCACCACCGCTCATGATGCGCTCCGCCGCCATGGCAATCGCCTGCAGACCCGACGAGCAGAAGCGGTTGATCGTCAGCGCCGAGACTTCCACCGGCAGCCCTGCGCGCAGCGAGGCGATGCGAGCCACGTTCATGCCCTGCTCGGCTTCGGGCATGGCGCAGCCGAGAATGACGTCTTCAATCTCTTTCGCGTCGAGCTCAGGCACGCGCTCCAGCGCGCCCTTGATGGCGACCGCAGCCAGTTCGTCGGGACGGGTGGCGCGGAGCGTGCCCTTGAAGGCGCGTCCCACAGGGGTGCGAACAGAGGAGGCAATGACGACTTCACGCATAATTTTCCAATCTCAGCTATTCGTCTCGTTTTATTCGATGCGCCACATGGTGTACGAGCTTCACTTGGCCGGAGCGTAGAAATAATAGTCCGCCGTGTAACTGCTCTTGGTTTCGGCGTTGACGTGCGCGGCATCGCAACCCTCCGCCGGAGGCTTGCCGCCGTGCGTGCGCACCCGCTGAATCGTGGTCACGTTGCTGAGCGCGCCGCTTCCCGCATGGCTCACAACATTGACCAGCAGCCACGGGATCGAATCCGGGTCCAGCGAATCAACATGCGCCACCGCTTTCCCCGTCACCTCGCTTCCGTCCGTCAACTTCCAAGTGGGACCCGCAGAATGATGCCCGATCACTTTATCTTTTCGGTCGCGCAACTCCGCATCTGGCCCCTTGAGCGTCCAGCCGAATTTTCCGTCGGCAGCAGCCTGGCAGGTGTAAATCTGAGACCCAGTGGCATGCGCATACACTACAACTTCGAGTCCCGCCGGCGCCTGGATCGCATCCGGAACGTCAGGCGCAGGTTCATTCTGTGAAGCCGTTTGAGCGGTTGCGAGCGTGGATCCCAAAACAAAGGAACCTATCAGGACGGCGAGCAAGAGGATTCTTCGCATGGCCATCAATTGTAGCGCTCGTGCTGGTGAATTCCCCGCGCAAAAAAAAGGGCGCTCTTTCGAGCGCCCTTCGGACCGCATGCTTGACAAGTCTTCAAGGAAGCAACACGCTATCCACCACGAGGATGACCCCATTCGACTGCATTACGTTGGCAATTGTGACGGTGGCCGTGCCGCCCCTTTCATCTTTCAGAACAATGTTGCCGCCTTCCATCATGGCTTCCAGCTTTCCGCCCTCGACCGTGGTCAGTTCCGCGGTGCCATGTCCTTCTTTGATCTTCTTCCTGAGCTCATTCGACGTCAGCCGCCCCGCCACCACATGGTAGGTGAGGACCTTCGTCAGTTGATCTTTGTTTTCGGGCTTGAGCAAATTGTCCACGGTGCCCGCCGGCAGCTTGGCAAAAGCCTCGTTGGTGGGCGCGAAGACCGTGAAGGGTCCGGGACTCTGGAGCGTGTCCACCAGACCGGCGGCTTTCACCGCTGCCACCAGGGTTGTGTGGTCGTCCGAGTTGACCGCGTTTTGCACGATGTTTTTCATGGGCGACATATCATGCCCGCCGACCATGGGATTTTGAGCAGCACCAAAGCTTGTAAATGCGATTGCGCACAACGCGAGCAGAACTGCAAACTTACGACTCTTCATGTGAGTGTTCCTTTCCGTTTTTACTGCCTCACAGGAAGTACGGGGTTAGCGGTAATTTGGATTGAGTGGGCTGGGCAGTGGATTGGAGTGAACGCAAAGCGCTACGGCTTTGCCCAGTCTTGCCACTGAAGTCCCTTGACCCGTGAAAACTCGGAGACGTTAGCCGTCACAAGGGTAAGTTGACGCGCCAGAGCTTGGCCCGCGATCAGGTAGTCGTACGCGCCGATAGGTCTGCCTGCAGCTTCCAAGGCTCCTCGAATCATGCCTGCCACGCGTGAGTCCTCGTTCTCAAACGGAAGCACGACGACTGTACTGGAGAGAAGCAATTCGAGGCGCTCGGTATTCATCTCAACGCGCGCGCTCTTGGCAATCCCATACCAGAGTTCGAATGTGACGACCGAGGAGAGATAGATTTGGAAATCTCCGCGAATTGCTTTTTCAAACCGGCTTCGAACCGCCGGCGGCGCCCCGTTCATCAGCGCGATGCAAGCGTTCGTGTCTAGCAGATAGCTCATTTAAGAACGGGACGCTTCGTCGCCGGGGGCTGGTTGGACCGGTATGGAAACGGCTCGGAATTCAATTCATCGAGTCTGCGGAACAATTCCGCCGGGTCCTGGATGATCGGTTCGAGAAGGACGCCTTGGCCCACGCGGCGTATGCGCACACGGTCGCCCTCAAAGCGGAACTCCCGCGGCAGCCGCACGGCCTGGCTGCGGCCGTTCTGGAAGAGCTTGGCGATATCGGTTCTTGCCATGGCGGTGTCTCCTCTCCACAGAGTATATACCATCGATATATACCCCTGCAAGATGGGACCTAGTTCCTCAGCGTCTTCCCCGTCTTCAGCGTGTACTGAATTCGCTCTTGCGTCTTTTTCTCGCCGCAAAGCGATTTAAATCCTTCGCGTTCCAGGTCCAAAATGTACTGCTCGCTGACCGGCGAGCCCGGCGTGACGGCCCCGCCGCAAAGAACTTCGGCGATCTTGCCGCCGAGTTTCACCTCGTAGTCCGTGACGAAGCCTCCCTGCCGCATCATATGGACGCCCAACTTGAGCGTGGCCAGAAGATTTTCGCCGGGCGCGGGGATGTCGGTCCGCGGAATGGGCGGTTCGTATCCCGCGCGGACGAGTTCGAGAGCGCGAGCCTTGGCGTCGGAGAGCACGCGCTCGCGATTCATCGTGATGCGGTCGCCGTCGTTGAGGAAGCCGAGGCCGTGGGCTTCGTGCGCCGATGTCGCGACTTTCGCGGTCGCGATGGTTTCAAATGCGCGCTTCATTGCTTCCAGCATTTCGATGGATCCGGCGAGTGCGTCGCCGGATCCTTTCCCGCCCCGCGCCGCAACCGCGCCGTCGACGGCTCGCAGCAGCATCTCTTTGCAGCCTCCGCCGCCGGGAAGCAGGCCAACGCCGGCTTCAACTAATCCCGTGTACAGTTCGGCATGCGGCTGGCGAGCCGCCGCGTGCAGCGAAATTTCCGTCCCACCCCCAAGGCACAACCCGAATGGCGCCGAGACCACTGGCTTAGCTGAGAACTTGATGGCCTGCGTCATGCCCTGGAACTGACGGATGGCGAGATCGACGTCGTCCCACTCTTCTTCCTGCACGCTCATCAGCAGCAGCATGAGGTTGGCGCCCACCGAAAAATTAGTCGCGTCGTTGGTGATGACAAACGCGTCGAAGTTGTCGCCCGGGCCGCCGGGTTTGAGAGTCTGCAAGATCAGGCTAATAATGTCCGCACCCAACGAGTTCATTTTGCTATGGAACTCGATGCACCCCACGCCGTCGCCAAGATCCACCAGCGACGCTCCGGAATTTTTCTTCACCACGCCGTTCGATTTCTTCGCCACGGTGACCGACCAGATGCCTGCGGGGACTTCCACTGGTTGCAGCTTGTTCGTCGCCAGGTCAAAGTAGGCTCGCCCGGACGCCGACTGAGAATCATCGCTATACCATGACTTCTTTCCCGCCGCGAGAAGTTTCTCCACATTCGCCGCGACCGGTTTGCCTTCTTTTTTCATACGCGCGACCGTGGCTTCGACGCCCGCGGCGTCCCACAGTTCGAACGGACCGAGCTCCCAGTTGAAGCCAAGGCGCATGGCACGATCAATCTCCACGATCGAATCGGAAATCTCAGGCACGCGGTTTGCCGCGTAAGTCCACAGATCTGACAACGCCGACCACAGAAACGCTCCTGCTTTATCGCCTTTCTGCGGACCACTGCCTTCCAGGCCAAGCAGCATGCGCAGGCGCGCGCCCGTCTCTTCAATACTCCTGGCCATGTCGAGCGCGGCGAACTTCGGCTTCTGCCGGGGGCGATATTCCAGCGTCTTCCAATCCAGCGCCATGCGCTCGTCTTCCTTGCCTTCGCCGGTCTTTGCTTTCTTGTAGAAGCCGCCTTTGGTTTTGTCGCCCAGCCACTTGCGCTGAATCATTTGACTGAAAAAGTCGGGCAAGCGGAGATCACTGCGTTCGTCGTGAACGTTCGCGATCATATTCCCGACCACGTGACCCAGGATGTCCAGCCCTACCAAATCAATCGTGCGGAACGTTGCCGACTTCGGCCAGCCCACAGCCTGACCCGTCAGCGCATCGACATCTTCAATGCTGAGATCCATCTCCTGCATGAGCCGCATCACATTCAACACCGAAAAAGTGCCGATGCGGTTGCCGATGAAGTTGGGTGTGTCCTTCGCTAGCACCACTCCCTTGCCAAGACGAACGTCGCAGAAGTGGGAGACCGTATCGATCAAAGCGCGATCCGCATCGGAGGTAGGAATGAGTTCGAGCAGCCGCATGTAGCGCGGCGGATTGAAGAAGTGCGTGCCGAACCACGAGCGCCGGAAATCGTCGGAGAAGCCTTCGGCAATCTTGCCGACAGGCAGACCGCTGGTGTTGGTAGTAATGATGGTGCCGGGCCTGCGAATGGCTTCCACTTTGTGCAGCAACGCCCGCTTCAGGTCGAGATTCTCGACGACTGCCTCGATGATCCAATCGACTTCGGCGAGCTTCTTCAGATCGTCCTCAAAATTCCCGACCGTCACCAGGCGCGCGAGCGAGGGATCCATAAACGCCGCGGGTTTGGACTTTCGCGCAGCATCCAGACCAGCCGCAGCAATCTTGTTCCGCGCCGGAGCGTCGGCGTCCGGGGGAACGATATCCAGCAGATAGCTGGGTACACCTGCGTTGGCAAAATGTGCGGCGATGCGCGCGCCCATAGTTCCGGCGCCTAGGACTGCAACTTTATTAATCCGTTTCATGATCTTGCCTCGAAAAAAATCTAAGTCCGTCACAGTGGAACACATGGCATCCGAAGGGATGTGACTAGGGCAGTTTATCCACTGCCCAGTCATTGTTGCCAGTGTTCACAATCACAATGCTCGAGAAGCGGCGCCGGATGCGACCGCCGTTCGGTGCGCCGCTGACCAGAACAACCGGAAACTCATACCGCCCATGCTTCAGCAGCTTGCCGCGTCCGATCTCATACGCCATCGGCGCGGAGTTGGAGAAAAATCTGTCAATCGTGTCTGTGGTTGCAGTGTCCTTGGCATGGCTGGTGAGCAGCGCCATTCCGTTCTCGCTATCACCGGCTTGCCATGCTTGTAAAAAATGATCAGCCGCCGCCAGAGCCGCGACGTATCCGGGATTCAAAGCAGCCAAGCGAGCCCTTGCTGCCAAGGGGAACAGAAGCAACGACAGGCACACGACCGGCGGAAGTATCTGAAGCAGCCGGGAGACCGGCCCTACGCGGCGTAGACCTTCACCAAAAGGCATAGAAGCATTACGCGGGGAACTGGCGCGAAAGAATTCAGAGTCCATGTTTTTAAAGTTCTGGGTGTGCCAACACATACTGCAGCGCGCGCCGCGCCATTTGTTTTTCACCTTTGTATGCCAGCAGCTTCGGGGCCTCGTCCAGGCGAACCCAACTGGCGCGCGCCACTTCAATTCGCATTTCCGGTGTGATCTGGTCGATGCGACCGGAGCGATAGCGCATCAGATAGAAACTCACGATCTTGAACACGCGCTGCCCGTCTCCCCAGCTGCGCGAATAAACGTACTTGATGTCGCCGAGCTTGGTCACGAGCTCAGCGGTTACCCCGGTTTCCTCCTTCACTTCTCTCAGCGCGGTCTCTAGCGGCTTTTCGCCGGGATCTACCAGCCCCTTAGGGAGCGCCAAGACCGGCTTCGCCTTGCTTCCGCGACGTCGCGATGGACTGCCCTCAACTCTGGACTGGTCGCCGGGCGGCTCAATCGCGGCCATCCACCAAGCCTCGTCCCGATTCCGGATGACCACGCCGCCCGCCGATATCTCCCGAACCATAGGCTGTAAGTTAACAGAGCCACAAGAGTTAGTCACGGTTCACCGACGCGTTCCCGATCGCCTCCGCCCCGTAGATACAGTCTTCAGGTCCCAAAAGTAATCTAAAAATGGCACGTTCGGGCCCTGTAGCCTTGGCCCCGTTTATGGCATCTTACGAGACAGTTGATGTAACGCTTGAATGTGGGTGCCTGGGGAACCGGGCATGTGGGGTAGCGGTGAAAAGTCTTGGCAGGATCGTCCGGTCCGTGCAGGCCTTTGGGCGGGAACTCTCGCGCAAGGCCGGTGGGCTTGAGCCACGAGTTCCTGCGATTGGTGTGGCGCTGGGTGGTGGCTTTGCCCGCGGCATGGCCCACATCGGCGTTCTGAAAGTCCTCGAAGAAGAAGGTATCCCGGTCCGCATCGTTGCCGGCACCAGTGTGGGCGCACTCATCGGCGCGGCTTATTGCAGCGGACTCTCCATCGAAGAGCTGGAAAAAGTAGCGCACTCTGTTCGTTTCACCACCTTTGCCCGCTGGACCGTCTCACGATATGGCTTTGCCTCAAACGACCGCATGGTCTCGTTCCTTGCGCGCATTTTGAAAGTAAAAACTTTCGAAGAGTTGCGCATTCCTCTCGGCGTGACCGCAACCGATTTCAACACTGGCGAAGGCGTGGTCTTTCATTCCGGTTCAATCATCGATCCCGTGCGCGCCAGTTGTGCTTATCCCGGCATGTTCCTGCCGGTCAACATTCGCGGGCGCTGGCTGGTGGATGGCATGCTCTCGCATCCCGTGCCGACGGGGCCGCTGCACGAGATGGGCGCGGATCGCGTTGTGGCAGTGCATTTGAAGGGACAGTGGTCGAAAGACGGCGCGCCGCGTCATCTTTTTGATGTGATTGGACAATCCTTCGCCATCGCGCAAGACCAAATGAGCCATCTCTGGCGCGGGGCAGCCGACGTGATTGTCGAGCCCGAGGTAGCCGGCTTCGCCTATGACGACTTCAAACGCGCTGGCGAGTTGATTCGCTGCGGAGAAGTAGCCATGCGGCAGGCGCTGCCGGAAGTTCGCCGGTGGCTGGAGACGAGCGTAGAACACTCGGTCGCTGCCGAAGCTCGTCCCGTGGTGGCGCGTCCCGCGCCCATGCCCGCGGACTAACCGCTCCAATTCTGAATTTTTGGGAAGCGTGACGCTTCTCGGCCCCGAAACTCCGCCGAGTTCATTGACTTGCCCGTTCCGCCCACGTAAGATTCGCCCCACGAAATAATCGGCCCGGCCAGCGCATTGCTGGTTTCTTGCGAAGGCCGATAGACAGGCATTCTGTAGGGCCGAGCCATTCTCGATCGGTTAGACTTTCAAATTTCAGGAGGCGTGATGCTGCTTCGTCTGGAGAGCCGTCCGGTTGGGGATGTGCTGGTCATGCAGTGTCACGGCCGAATCGTGACCGGCAATGAAGTTTTTACTTTGCACGCACAGGTTGCGGACTCCATCGACAAATACGGCGACGTCGTGCTCCAACTGGATCATGTCGAGTTCGTCGACAGCAGCGGGCTAGGAGCCCTGATGCGATTGGTGCAAGCCGCGCGCGCCAAGGGTGGAGATCTTAAGCTCAGCGGAGTGCCACCGAAAGTCCGCAAAGTGCTGCAGCTCACCAACCTGCTGGCGCAATTTGAAACCTACGAAACAGTAGAAGAAGCGATTACCGCGGCCTACCTGGGTTCGCGATACTCACGCGGCAAAACCGGGGATGCTCGCCCACGCATGCTTTGCGTCTACCCGTCGACGGATGTGTGTATGCTTCTGCGCGAAGTGCTGTGCAGTGCGGGATACAACGCGCTGACTACCACCAACCCCGACGACGCGCAGATCCTGCTCAAGGCGACCAAGGCGAAACTGGTCGTGGTTTCTTCCCGCGTCCAATCCCTGCGCGGCAAGCCGATCGGCAAGGCACTGCAGGAAATTGATCCCACCGTGGCTCTTCTTGTTTTGGAAGAGAACTTTGCGACGCAGGATCCCGGAGAAGCAGCGGAGAGACTGTTGAGCGAAGTCAGCAGCCGGCTGGCCGCTCCGCAATAACGCCGCGGCATCATTCGTCCATTCTTTAGGCACATTCCCGTGTGCGCCCAGCCCTTGCGCGCAACCGCGTTCGGCGCTACGATTCGCCTGCTGATGGAGGTTGAGCTCCATTTCCCTCCACCGGCGGAGGTGACCTATGAAACGCTACGCCGGGTCGCTGGTGCTGATTGTCGTCCTCTTCTCTCTTGTATTTCTGGCCACGCAAGCAGCCGCCCAGACCGACCAAATCCTGATTCCGGCCGGCACGCCGGAAGACCATGAGCTGCAAGCCATCTCAAACGAGCCGGACGCTGCCAAGAAACTTGCGATGTATCAGGATTTTGTCCAGAAGTATTCGTCGAACCAAGCGGCAGTGACTTACGCCGACTGGCAGATTTCGCAGGCCTACCAGAGTACCGGCGATTTTAAAAAGGCGCTCGAGTTTGGCGACAAAGCGCTGGCCGGTTCCCCACACAATCTCGACATCGTGGTTTCGCAAGCCAACATCGCACAGCAAGCCAAAGACAATGTCCACCTGATGGCCTATGCCGCCAAGGGCGGCGCGGTTTGCAACTCCATCGAAAAGCAATCCAAGCCGGAAGGCATGAGCGACCACGATTTTAAACTGCAGGTAGAGGAAGACAAAAGAGAAGCCAAGAGTAACTGCGACTTTCTGGAGTCGGCGGGCTTCAACGTGATTGCCAGCGAGAACGATGCCAAGAGCCGGATGGCCTACATCGAACAATATTCCATGGCCTTCCCCAATTCGAAATTTCAGGATCAGGTCTCGAACTATGCCATGTACACGCTCGGTCCCGGCCAATTGAACGATCAGGCGCGGCTCTTCTCGTACGGAGAAAAAATGCTGGTGGCCAATCCGAACTCGCTACCCGCCTTGCTGTTGCTGGCTGGGTCTTACGTCGATGATCCCAGGCCCGGCAGCATCGCCAAGGCCACTACCTACGCCCAGAGAGCGATTACAGTCGCCAAAGCGGACGAGCCGGATGCCAACAAGCCGCGCAAGATCTCAGCCGGAGCGGCGCACTCAATTGTCGGCTACGCGGACATCAAAGAAGACAAGACGGCGGCGGCGATTCCAGAGTTGAAGTCCGCGTTGGAACTACTGAAGGGGCAAGATGATCAGCAATACTCCATCGCGCTATACAGGTTGGGTTTTGTCTATGCCAAGCTCAACAAGGTGACCGAAGCGCGCGAAGTCCTGACCGAAGCCGTGAAGATCTCCGGCCCGGTTCAAGCCATGTCGCAGGACCTGCTGACCAAGGTAAATGCGGCTCGGGCGAAAGGGAAGTGATCGCGATTCAAGGCTTCAGCAACTCGTCCGAGAGCAGGCGAGCCTTCATGGCGAGATTACGCCCGCGCTCCAAATCGCCAGCCGCGATGGCTTTCTTCGATTGTTCCAGAAAGTCCTTAATCTGATTCACCACGTCTTGCTGGCTCGAACTGAGTTGACGCTCCGCAATCTTCTTCAGGTTCTCCTCGGTGGCAGCGGTGAGTTGCTCAGTGGTGGAGCGCTCTTGTGATGCCTGTTCCGCCGTGGCATCCCCCTTCAGTTGCACCGTGGGCTCTTTCGATCCACCGTTCTTGATCACTACAATCGGAGGCTGGCACGGTTTCACCGCAGTCGATTTGGCATCAGTCGCAGTCTGCTGGTTGGTGTTGCCAGCAGTCTTTGTCGTCGACCCGGCGTTGGATGCATTGGCCGAATTGCCCGCGCCGGGCTGATTCGGCGTGGTGGTCGAAGTTGAGCAGTCCGGAACAGCCGCTTTCTTGCGATGCTGGCGTGGCTTGGGAGAAGGTTTGGGTGGGTTCGGCGAACTCTGTGTTTGCCCAGAGGGCGAGGCCGCAGCAGGTGCCGGAGGCGGCGTTTGGGCCTGCGACGCAACTGCGCCACCCTGATCTTGGACAGGCGATGCCCGCATGCCGGCGGGAAACAGACTTGCAAGACAAACCACGAGGACCGCGGCCAGAGTCATGATTCAATCCCAAGCACCGTGAAAGTACGTCAATTTTACGCCTCGGCGCGGCAGGGAAGAAATCAAGTTCTCGGTTTTGTCATCTCGGCTTCAAGATGAACAGGGCCTTCGTGATCGGAATCAAGATTTGAATCCGCCAGAGGAATCCGGAACCGGAACGTCGTCCCCTCGCCCTCCGCCGACTCAAACTCTACCGATCCGTGATGCCAGTTCAGAATCTGGTAGGTTTGCGCCAGCCCAACGCCCGTGCCGTCCTTTTTTGTAGTGAAGTAAAGCTCGAAGACCTTTTCGTGCATGTCCTGCGCAATGCCGATGCCGCGATCGCAAATTTCGGCGACCACGACATTGCCGTCAGGGTGCGCTGAAATCGTCAGCGGGCCTCCCTGGGGCATGGCCTGCACTCCATTGAGCACAACATTCAGCAGCGCCTGCTTCATCAGGTCGAGGTCTGCCTTGACCAGCAGCGGCTCCCGCCACACTTCGCGCCGGATTTCGACGCCATGTTGCGCCGCGTCCGGAGCGGCGAGCAGCGCTACGTCATCGAGCAGACGGCGAAAGTCCACTTCCACCAGATGCAACTCGCGGGCGCGCATGAAATCGACCAGCGTTTGCACCACTCGATCGAGCCTCTGAATTTCGCTCCCGATAATGTCCATGTGGCGGCGAGTATCGGGATCGAGCTGCGACAGCTTGTTCTGCAAAAGTTGTAAGTGGAGCACGATGGCATTGATGGGATTCTTGACTTCGTGGGCCACGCCGCCGGTTACTCGTCCACTGGCCGAGAGCCGACGCGACATCTCAATCTCGTCTCCGATGCGCCGCACCGATTCGGCATCGCGCATGGTGAGCAGGGCGCCAATGTGTGTGCCTTTTTCCTGCACAAAATCCATTGACACCTGGACCCGCCGGCCGCCGGCCGCTATGAATTCGCGCTGCGAGAGCGGACGCTTCCGATCGAACGCATCCAGCACCATTGATCCCAGGGGCAAGTCGCGAGAAAAAATTTCTCCTGCCGTTCGGCCCAGCAATTCTCCGCGTGGCCGGCCGAGGAAGCGCTCGACTGGCGCACTCACCAGCACCACGCGGGAGTCGCGCGTGAACAGCATCAGGCCGTCTTGCAGCTTGGACATGAGCTGATCGACGTTGTCTTTCAGTGCGGAAAAAATCTCTTTCGTGTCCCGCATCTGCCGCCCCAGGTTCGCGATCTTCAGCGTGACCAGCCCGAATTCGTCGTGTTCCGACTCCTTTCCCGAAAGCTCTTCACTTGTTCCCAAGCTGACGCTGTCGAGGTTGCGGCTGATCTCTCTCAATGGGCCAAGGGCCACATTCGAGATCATCGCCGCCAGCAAGAGCGAGGCAACAATCGCCGCAATCGAGAAATAAAGAGCGCGCATCAGACGAGGCTCGAGTTCATCTTTCAGCAGGACCGTGGACACGCCAATGCGGATCGTGCCAAAGGGCTCTCCGTTGAGTTGTAGCGGGTAGGTCACGTCGTAGACTGCGGTGGGTTGGTACACCAGACGAAGTTGTTCGCGGAAGCGAGCCGTCGTCACGCTGCGAAAGTCCGGTCTCGGCGGAATTTTCTTGCCCGCCAGCTGCGCATTCGAATGAAGCAACGCTTTTCCATTCGTGTCCACGACGGATGCATCATAAATATAGGGCCAACCCGAGGTATCCGATTCAAGATTGTTCAGTAGATTCGTATCCATCGGCAGATATTCGGCCAGCGCCCGCCGCACCGCCACCGGATCATCCGTGTCGATGCGCGTGCTGCTCAGATCCGGGAGGTCGTTCTCGGCGAAATAGGCCAGTTGCTGCGTGAGCCGGTAACTGCTGTCGTAGGTGTTGTTGATGCTCTGGCGAAGAAACTGCGAGACGTAAAGATATGAGGAAATAGTCACGATCACCGCGACCATGAAGGTAATGGCGAGCACGATTGTGACTTTACGTCGCATAAGAAAACCGCAGCCAGTGAGTTAGTGATCTTTGGCCAGTCCGTCAACGCAAGCGGCTGCGCGAAGCTGAAATTCTAGACTTTCTACCAGACACTGATCACGAATCACTGGCCACTACGCTCGACCTCTTCTTTCACTGGTTCCGCGTCTGCCGTGCCGCCCCCGTATTCCTTGAGCTTATTATGAAGAGTTTTCAAGCTAATGCCGAGGATTTCCGCGGCCTTCGTCTTATTATTGCTGGTCGATTCCAGGGTTTTGAGAATCAACATCTTCTCCGCTTCACCCACCGTGGTTCCTACCCCCAAACGGATCGCATCAGGATCATTGGCGCTGGTGCGCAAGATGGCATGGCCGAATCCGGGCGGCAGATGTTTCGTCTCGATCATGCCGCTGTCGCACACGATCACCGCCCGCTCAATCGTGTTGCGCAACTCGCGGACATTTCCTGGCCAGGTGTAGTTGTTGAACAGATTCAGCACTGCTTCGCTGACAGCGGCAACTTTGCGGCCATGTTTCGTGCTCATTTCCGAAACCAGAAGCTGAACCAGATCCGCAATGTCTTCCTTGTGCTCCCGCAGGGGAGGCATGTGAATGTTGAACACATTCAACCGGTAATAAACATCGCTGCGCAATTCTCCCGAGGCCACAGCATCGTCCGGAACCTTGTTCGTGGCCGCCAGTACGCGCACATCCACCGACGTTTCAACTTTACTGCCCAGACGCCGGAGTTTGTGGTCCTCGAGCACGCGCAGCAGCTTCGCTTGCGTGCCCACCGGCATTTCGCCGATTTCGTCGAGCAAAATCGTTCCCCCCTCGGCGAGTTCGAAGCATCCCGTGCGCCGCTCCAGGGCTCCGGTGAAAGCACCCTTTTCGTGGCCGAAGATTTCACTTTCGATCAGCGTCTCCGGAATGGCTGCACAGTTGATGGCGACGAAAGGTCTTTCCCGGCGCGGACTCAGTTGGTGAATCGTGCGAGCCACCAGTTCTTTACCCGTGCCGCTTGCCCCGGTGATCAATACCGACGCGGTGCTCGGAGCCACGAGTTCGATCAGCCGGAAGATTTCCTGCATCTTGCGCGACGTCCCCCGCAGTTGCCCCAAAGAACCCGTGTCCCTCAACTTGCGGCGGGTACTTTCGAGTTCGGTGCGGATACCCACGAGAGCGGACGCGTTTTGCAGCATCGTGCGCAGGCGCTGCGTATCGATCGGCTTGGTGATGTAGTCGTAGGCCCCCATCCGCATGGCCTGAACCGCACTATCGATCGTGCCTTGCGCCGTCACCAGGATCACGGCCATGTCCTGAGTCTGCTCCGCCAGCCGTTCCAGAAGTTCAAGACCACCCATGCGCGGCATTTTGAGGTCGGTAATCACGATCGACGGAGTCCATTGCCCCGCTTTTTCCAGCCCTTCAACGCCGTCGCCGGCAGTTTCGGTGCGGTAGCCCCAAGACGTGACCAACTCCGCCAGCCCCGTGCGCTCGTTCTCTTCATCTTCAACAATCAGTATTCTCTGGCTCATCCCTTGCTTTTGCCCGCTTCTTCGGTGGCGAATCTTCGATAATCCTGGGCACCGAGACTACAACCATACTCGGCCAGCTTCCTGTCGAGCAAGGTCCGGGAGGGCTGCTTCCACGCTGCTTGCTCGACCGGACTGCAGACGGCGCGGCCTACATCAATGTCAATTTGAGACGAGATTGAGCTGAAAGAATCGACGAATTCGAGGTCCAGCACCGGTATTTTTCAAATCACTCTTTAACTTTGAGATTGCCGTAGGTTAGAATTGCGGGTTCCCAAAACAGGAGTCCGACCTTACAGTTGCTGACTCTCGGAATGTTTTTCTTACCGCGGCCGTCGGACCCCAAGTACACGTGAGCCGCGTATCGATATTATGACGGAGGGAAGAATGTTAGCTTGTTCGAAGTTCAGCAAGGGCCGCGCGGTGATCGGCCTGCTAGTGGTTCTTGCAGTATCACTCATCTCGAGTGCTGCGTTCGCGCAGAGCGACTCGAATCCGAAATGGGATTTGTTTGCCGGATATCAGTGGCTGCACCCAGGTGGCACGGTGCCCGCGCCTTTCGGGGATTTCAACAATCCCACCGGGTTCAATGTTCCCGACATGTCTGCCGGATTCGGTGCCGCCCTCACCTACAACTTCGATCCCCACTGGGGCATTGAATTTGATCTTGGTCATAACTGGGGGAGCAGCAATTACGAAACTACCGGATCGATTGGTCCCCGTTTCATGTGGCGCACCGACGGCGCAAATTATTTCTTGCACACCATGGTCAGCTTGAACCGCCTGTCGGTCAATGGCCTCAATGCGGGAAATGGCGTAGGAGCGATTCTCGGCGGCGGCATGGACTTGCCCATCAAGAAGTGGCTCGCGTTTCGCTTGTTTGAAGCCGACTACGTCTGGGCGCGGCATAACTATTCCAGCTTCGCTTCCCAGGATTTTCCCAACCTGGAGCGTCCTTCGTTTGAAGGCGTCCGCCTGCGCACTGGTCTGGTTTTCAGCTGGGGCGGCGCCCCTGCGGTAACTCCGGCCGCGAGTTGCTCGGTGCAGCCGACGGAAGTCATGGTGGGTGAGCCCATCACCGCTACGGTTACCGCCAGCAACTTCAACCCCAAGCACACGGTTACTTATGCCTGGAGCGGCAACGGCGGCCAGGTTACCGGCAAGGACACAACCGCGCAAATCGACACCACCAACACTGCTCCCGGCAGCTATGCCGTCACGGCTCACGTGACGGATCCGAAAATGAAGAACAACAACGAGGCGAGCTGCACCGCGAGCTACACCATCAAGCCGCTGCCTCCGAAGAACCCTCCGACCATGAGTTGCTCGGCTAGTCCGTCGAGCGTCCAGACTGGCGCCAGCGTGACCGTAACCTGCACCTGCACCAGTCCGGATAACGTTCCGGTTACCGTCTCCAACTGGACCGCCAGCAGCGGAACGGTTTCTGGAAGCGGCAACACAGCGACTCTCTCGACCGATGGCGCAGCGCCGGGAACCATCACCGTCAGCGCCACCTGTACCGATTCGCGCGGTTTGACGGGTCAAGCGTCGACCCAAGCGACGGTTGAAAATCCGCCACCCCCACCGCCGAAAGCCGCCAAGCTGAGCCAGTGCGACTTCCCCAACGAGAAGAAGCCCTGGCGCGTGGATAACACCTGCAAGGCCATCTTGGATGACGTAGCCAAGAACCTGCAGCAGAATCCCGACAGCAAGCTGGTGATCGTAGGCAACGCTGAACCAGCCGAGAAACGGAAGAATCTGGCGGCGGAACGCGCCGTCGATTCCAAGTTCTATCTGACAGAAGGCGAAGCCAAGCAGGGCATCGATGCGAGCCGCATCGAAGTCCGCACCGGCAGCGGTGGCACCAAGACCGCCGAGTACTGGATTGTGCCCTCGGGTGCGACCTTCGACTCGACCGGCACTCAACCCGTGGATGAATCCAAAACAAAGGCAATTCCGGATCATCCCAAGCCGGTGGCCAGGAAGGCTGCCAAGAAAGCGCAGTAATCTCGGTAATGAGGGAAAGGGCCGGTCGTCGAAAGCGACCGGCCTTTCTTATGCGTGGCCTTCAGTAACTTGCCCGGGGACGGTTTCGCCTGTCAGTCTAGTTTTCGCATCTCACTTTCTCCGATTTGGGGCGAAGAATCTTTATGAAATCTGCTTGGCTTAAGTTGTTGGCGGTGTTGATGTTAGCTTCGGTCTACGCGGCGGCGGGCAGTCACCAGTGGGCTATTCTGGGTCCCGATGGCGGCGATGTTCGCAGCCTGGCCTTCGACCCTCATAACCCCAACCGTATCCTGCTGGGCACCAGCACTGGCGTGCTTTTCGTCTCCGATGACTCCGGCCATAGCTGGACACGGTTTGCCAAGCTGGGCAGCGGTGACGATTATGTGCTCGATCACATCGCCTTCGATCCCCAGAACTCCAAGGATATCTTCGTTTCCGCGTGGAGCGTTCAGGATCAGAACGCCGGCGACATTTTCCGCACCCACAACGGCGGGAAGGACTGGGAAGTTCTGCCGGCCATGCGCGGCAAGTCCGTACGCGCCATGGCGATCTCGGTTTCCGATCATAAGGTTATAGTTGCGGGCGCGCTCGATGGCGTCTACCGCAGCACCGATGGCGGCAACAATTGGCAGCGCATTTCGCCCAATGACGGTGTCGTCAAGAACATCGAATCAATCGCTGTCGATCCCAAAGATCCGAACGTCGTCTATGCCGGAACCTGGCACCTCGCCTGGAAGACCAGCGACGGCGGCGCCAACTGGCAGCACATCAATAAAGGCATGATCGATGACTCCGACGTTTTCTCGATCATCGTCAGCTCCGCCAATCCTTCTGAGGTTTTCGCCAGCGCCTGCTCCGGTATTTATAAGAGCGTCAGCGGCGGCGATCAGTTCGACAAGATTAAGGGCATTCCCTTTACCGCGCGCCGAACCCGAGTGCTGCGGCAGGATCCCAGCAATCCGGCGATCGTTTATGCCGGTACCACCGAAGGTTTGTGGAAGAGCGTCGACGAGGGTAAGAACTGGAAGCTCGCGAGCAGCCCTGAAGTCGTGGTGAATGACGTACTCGTCGATCCGCGCAACTCGCAGCGTGTATTGCTTGCGACCGATCGCAGCGGCGTACTCGCCAGCGACGATGCCGCGGCGACCTTCACTTCCTCGAACCACGGATACGCTCACCGTTACGTGAGTGCCATTCTGGCCGATAGCAAAGAGCCGAACACCATCTACATCGGCTTGGTCAACGACCGCGAATTCGGCGGCGTGTTCTTCACTCACGATGGCGGACAAAACTGGCAGCAGCGAAGCTCGGGCCTTGACGGCCGCGATGTCTTCACTCTGAAGCAAGCCAGCAACGGAACTCTCATCGCCGGTACGAACAAAGGCGTCTTTGAACTGGCCGAAGGTACTTCGACCTGGCATCCCATCAACAATGTTGTGATTTCGAAGACGGTTTCGCACACGGTCACTCTGAAGAGCGGCAAGAAAAAGACTGTGAGCTCCACCACCAGCGCCCATTCCATTCTTGAGGGCCGCGTGAACGATGCTGATCTGGGATCAACCCGTTGGTTTGCGGCAACTTCCTCCGGGCTCTTCACCAGCAAAGATCACGGCAAAGTCTGGATTGGTGGACCGGTTGCCGGAGAGAAAGACTTTGTCTCCGTGCAGTCGCAGGATGGCCTTGTGGTCGCTGCAACCCGCTCGACAGTCCTGGTTTCTCAGGATTCGGGAGCGGCCTGGCAGTCGGCGCGGCTGGCTTCGTATCCGATCAACATTCGCAGCGTGACCGTAGCGCCCGATGGGCAGGTCTTCGTGGCTACCCGCGAAGGTGCTTTCCACAGCGCGGATTCCGGCAAGAGCTGGAACCACCTGGTCACCGGTTTGCCGGATAAGGACATCACCTCGGTAGCCTACGATGGCAGCCACAAACGTCTGCTCGCCACCAGCGGTCAGACCGGCGTCGTGTTCGAGAGCATGGACGGCGGCAGCACCTGGCAGCGTGGACCGGATTCCGGTTACCCGCTCCGCCGCATCAGCGTGGTGCACGGCCGTTACGTCGGAGCTACTCCGTTTGATGGCGTGATCGCTCAGCCGGAAAACGAATCGCAGAGCGCCAACGCTGGAGGCGGAACCAACTAGTCTCTCGGTTACCGGTCGCAGTCAGTTCGCGGAGAGCGTCACGCTCTCCGCGTTTTTTTGCAGCTTTTTTTTGCATGACGGAAGGCAACTTCTACATACACCCGCCCGAGCATGCGCGTATCTGTCTGATTCTTATCATTCCTGATCTGGTATTTCACTTGCCACTACCCAGCGCTGGAGGATCGAGCAACCATACCCTGTATGGAGACCCGCCAAGGCCGCGATCGTTGTAAGTTCGGATCTTTGTTGCTCGCTCTCTGCCTTGCAACAGCGATCAACCAGGGATGCGGCGGTCCCGATGGACCGAACCAGACGCCGATCAGCGCGGTTCCCCCAGCACAGCAGAATCTCCCCTTCCACCAAAATCCAGATCATGCGACCGACGACAGCGCGCACCCAGAGGTGCCCGCCGATCGTTCGTCGAGCAGCAGCACGCCCTTTCGAACCGGCTCGCATTCCAATGCTCACAGTCTGCCGGCTGGAACCCTCATCACCGTCCGCCTGGATAGCTCTCTGCCCATCTCGCGAGTCCGTGCCGGCGACACATTTTCAGCGTCGCTGGCCGGGCCCGTTACCATGGATGGAGACACAGCCATCGAACGCGGCACGCCCGTCAGTGGCTGCGTTGAGTCCGCCCAACCGGCTGTCGATCGCCCCGGGTTGAGCCCTGATCCCGGATTTCTCCGCCTGACCTTGAAGACCGTCACTGTCGATGGCAGCACGCTCGCGCTTCAGACTTCCAGTCTGTTCGCCAAAGGCACTTTGCAGCCCATGGTTGGATCCGTTGCCGATGGCTCGAGCGCAGGATCAAGAGGCTTCTGGGTGCAAAAAGGACGTCGCCTGACCTTCCGGCTCACTGCCCCTGTCTCGTTCGCCGGTTCCAATTCCATCGCCAAATACGGCAACTCCGCGAGCGAATGATCCCTGGCATCGGCGTTGCAAATCGCCCTTCCAACTAAATTGCTAGACCCCTAAGCTGCACAATCAAAGTCTGTTTGCCTGTTTTCCACAGCTCTGTTACCGCCTTGAGTGACATATGCCCTTCGCAGTGTCAGATTGGGCCTCCTATAGTGGGACTCGAAACGTAAAGGCAGGTCAAACGAGGACCTGCCAATCCCATTTCGGGAGCACCGAGGTATCGAGCAAGCATTCTCCGGGTTCCTTTCGGCATCCTCCCCCGGCAAAGTATCAGTTATGAACACTGCCACTCCATTTCCATGGTCAGAGCTTTCCGCAACAGAGAACGCACCGCCGAGTTTTCGTTCCATCTTTGAACTCGCTCCCATCGCGGCAGCCCGCTGTAATCGCGAAGGAGTGATCATCGAAATGAATCCGGCTTTCGAGCAGGCGCTCGATCCTGATTTGGCGAAACAACACGTATTGCGGCTTTGCGACCTGGTTTCTGCGGAAGACCGCGACACCACGGAATCGCTTCTGCGCGCCCTGCTGGATTCCACTTGTGACAGCATCCGGGTCGAAGCAAAACGAAAAAGCTGCGGCGCCGATGGCCTGGCGATCACCGGCTGGACCGCGTGGCGCTTGGCTGCTTCCGGCGATGCCCTCCCTCATGCTTTACTGATCGCCGAACCCAACCACGAGATCGCGCCCGTAGACGAGAGTTTTCTGCAAACGCAGCGCTGGGAAGCAGTAGGGCGTCTGGCCGGAGGCGTCGTCCATGACTTCAATAACGTCCTGACCGGCGTCATGCTCTATTGCGATCTATTACTCTCCAGCCTGGATGTGCGCGACTGCCGGCGCCGTTACGCCGTCGAAATTCGTTCCGCCATTCTGCAGGCCACTGGACTGGTGCGCCAACTGCTGGCCTTCGCCCGCCCGCAATCCAGCCAGGTCCGCGCGGTCTGCCTTAATGAAATTGCCCAAAATATGCAGGATCTTCTGACTCGCCTGATCGGCGGGAATATTAAGCTGGAGTTCCGCCTCGATCCGGATTTGGGCTTGGTCAAGATCGATCCGGCGCAGGCCCAGCAAATCATCCTCAACCTGGTTCTCAATGCCCGCGATGCCTTGACCGACGGCGGGCGCATCGTAGTGGAGACTGGCAACTGCAGATTTCAAACCGTGGCCGGATCTCCACTGGCTCGGCACGGCAACTCTGCATTCCCCTGCGTTCTGCTAGTTGTCTCTGACAATGGCCGCGGCATGGACGCGAAAACTCGACAGCGCCTCTTCGAGCCTTTCTTCACTACCAAGAGTGCGGGCCAAGGCACCGGCTTGGGGCTCACCACGGTTCGCAGCATTGTTACCAACAACCGCGGACTGATCCACGTTGAAAGCGAACTCGGACAGGGCACGCGAGTCATGATCCTTCTGCCGCGCGCATCCCAATCGACCGAAGCCGAGCTTCTGCAGACGGCCCACCCCCGTCCCGGTTCATCACCTACGCCACTTCAAGCAGTCAAAAAGGAATCACTCACATGACGTCAGCCGCTGTAAGTCCGTTAGTCGCTCAGCCCCAAACCCTGGCCGCCAACTATCTCAACCTTCTTATCGTCGACGACGAACGATCCATCCGCGAAGCTTGCCGCGAAGTCGCTCTCTCCCTCGGATTCAACGCCTACGTCGCCGATTCCGCCGAGCACGCCTTTCGCTTGCTGCAAACCCAAACCATCGATGCCATTTTGCTCGATTTGCGCCTGCCCGGCGCAAGCGGCCTGGAAGCTCTCCGCCAGATCAAGGCCCAGCGTCCGGAAGCCCTGGTCATCGTCGTGACCGGCTATGGAACGGTGCAATCGGCGGTGCAAGCCATGAAGCACGGCGCGTACGAGTACGTCACCAAACCCTTCAGCATTGACGAACTCAAGCTGCTGCTTGAGCGCGTTTCCAACCATCTCAAGCTGAAGACCGAAAACCGGATTCTGCGCGAGAAACTGAAGTCCAAGCAGGGCTACGGCGGCCTCGTCGGCCGCGCTCCCGAGATGGAGAAGCTCTACCGCATCATCGCCAAAGCCGCGAACAGCTCCCATCCCGTGCTGATTCTCGGAGAAAGCGGCACCGGAAAGGAAATGGTCGCGCGCTCTATTCATTATTCCGGACCTTTTCGCGACAAGCCTTTCATCCCCGTCGATTGCGGCTCCCTCGTCCCCACGCTGATCGAAAGCGAACTCTTCGGCTATGTCCGCGGCGCATTTACCGGCGCCAATCA
The DNA here is from genome assembly GCA_964403025.1 of uncultured Acidobacteriaceae bacterium. Lineage (GTDB taxonomy): Bacteria > Acidobacteriota > Terriglobia > Terriglobales > Acidobacteriaceae > Sulfotelmatobacter. The sequence goes on from CAYOEH010000001.1 coordinate 307,725, forward strand.
AGCCAAGGACGGTCTGCTCGCGATCGCCGAGGGTGGCACCATATTTCTCGACGAAGTCGGCGAGCTTCCCGTCGATCTCCAATCCAAACTATTGCGTGCGATTCAGGAAAAGGAGATTCGTCCGGTCGGCAGCACCCGCCGCATTCCCATCAACGTCCGCATCCTGGCCGCTACCAATCGCGATCTGGAACAGGCCGTCACCGAAGGCGCCTTCCGCCGTGACCTCTATTTCCGCCTGAACGTTCTCAGCCTGCGCATTCCGCCTCTGCGCGAACGCCGCGAGGATATCGCTCTGCTCATCGCGCACTTCATGGAGCGTGCCTCCCGCGCCTCCGCGCAGGAAAAAGTTCTCAGCGACGAAGCCCTCAAAGTTATGCTGGCCTATGACTGGCCGGGAAATGTCCGCGAGCTCGAAAACTGTCTGGAACGCACCTGCGCCTTTACCAGCGGACCACTCATCCACGTTGCTGACTTACCTCCAGCCATTGCTTGCACGGCAGCAGTGGTCCCGGCGAACGGAAATGGGAACGGCGCCAGTTCCAACAAGATCGTCCCCATGGCCGAGTTGGAGAAGCAGACCATCCTCAGCGCCATTGCAGAATTGAACGGCGACAAATTGCAAGCCGCCCGGCTCCTTGGTATCGGCAAAACCACGCTATACCGCAAGCTGAAGGACTACGCCGAGCACGCATATTAGAGACACGCTTATCAGGGAGAAGTTCAATTGTGAAATGAACGAAGCTCCAGTGATCCGCAACGGGAAAAGTGTCCTCAGCACGGCCGATAACTCCTGTGTTTTCAGTGCGAAGTTTGTTGGAGGTCCGCTTGCTGTAGAACCTGCATGATCTTACTCATTACACCATCAGCACGCGGTCCAGAGTGCGCTACCACGGTCCAAGACTCCACCGGCAACGAAACCCATTGGGCTCAAAATCTTCAGCAAGCCTTGGTACGCCTGCGGGAGCAGTCCTACTCCGCAGTAGTGATCGATCAATTCCTTCTCGAAAACGAGCCCGCCGAAAGCGATCAGGTATTCGAACACCTGGGCACAGCCTTCCCCGTCTACCTGAACTTTGCCATCAGCGGCATGGAACGCTTGCTCCGCGAAGTTCGTTCCGCTTTGCACCGCCGCAAGCGCGAGGAAACGCAGGCCCGCCGCTCCGTCGAACAACAATTCCGCAGCGAAATGTGTGAAAGCTTGACTGCGATGTTGCTCTCTTGCGAACTCGCAATGGCCGTCCCCAACATTCCCGCGCCGGCCGCGGAGAAAATCCTCTCTGTAGATAATCTGGCACGCGAAATGCAGCAACGGTTAGGCGTCAGCTGATCAGGCTGCATCGCTCCGCGCGGCCAAACCGTCCGCCCTTCCTGCATAATAGGAAATGCCGTCCAGCCCACCCAGACCTGCGCACAGCTGGACGCGGCTCGACGGAGTGGATGTGCTTCGCGGCCTCGCAATCTTCTTCGTGTTGATGAACCACGTCAATATTCGACTCATACAGGCCCATCTGGAGTACGCCAAGGGTCTCCCCGACCAACTGGTCTCCTCGCTGGTTTGGAATGGTCAGTTGGGCGTTCAGATTTTCTTCGCCGTCTCCGGCTTTCTCATTACTTCGACTACGCTCCGGCGCTGGGGTTCGCTTTCCCGCGTCAATATCCGAGACTTTTATTTGCTGCGCTTTGCCCGCATCGCGCCACTATTTGTCCTGCTGATTGCGGTGCTCACCTTCCTCCATCTAGCGGGCTTAAAACATTTCGTGGTCTTGCCGGAGACAGGCGGCCTTGGCCGAGCGCTCCTCGCCGCATTCACCTTCCATGTCAACGTCCTGGAGGCTCGCCGCGGATATCTTCCCGGCAGTTGGGACATCCTGTGGTCCCTCTCTGTAGAAGAGATGTTCTATCTGTTCTTCCCTCCGATCTGCCGTCTGTTCGGTCGAGGCAAGCTGCTGATAGCGCTTCTTCTCATCTTTGTCGTGCTCGGGCCGTTCGGCCGTACAACCCTCGCGCATAACAACGAGATCTGGCGGGAATATTCCTACCTCGGAGGCATGGATGCGATCGCTTTCGGATGCCTTACTGCATTACTGGTTTCCCGGAAACGCTTTTCCCGTCCTCTGCTCTCGGTTCTTGGCGTTGTTGGCGCAGCAATTCTGATTTTCAGCCTGGGATTCTCCCCGCAAGCCTCCGCGTTGGGCCTCGCCAAGAGCGGCCTCAATATGACCATCCTCGCGGTCGGCACCTGCATGGTCATAGCCTCCGTATCGCAGACGAACTGGACGAGTCCCCGGGTCCTCCGCCCGCTCGTGAAATTGGGTCAGCGCAGCTACGAGGTGTATCTGACCCACATGTTCATAGTTTTCGCTTTCTTTGAACTGTTCGTCATGGCAGGTAACCCTATGAAAGCGGTGCCGGTCTTATTCATCGCCGTCATTCTCCTTTCGGGTCTATCAGGAGAGTTGGTGGCGCGGTTCTACTCAGAGCCTATGAATCGTTTGCTCCGCGAATACTGGGGAGACGGGAGCGATCGGCTCGGATCGGCTGTGAGTCGTTCCTAAGCCGCGCAAGAATTCTTCGACGCCTCACCCGGATTCGCATTAGAATAGGCGAGCGCGACTCGCTGGGTGCCGCTTCCACCGCGGCATCCCGCATGCTCCCCGGAGGCGCTTTGCACGTTCTCGTCACTGCCGATACCATGTCTGGCTCCTGGACCTATGCTCGCGAGCTGGTCACCGGACTGGTCACGCGCGGCGTGCGCGTCACGCTGGTCACCTTCGGCGAGATTCCCCTACCCGATCAGATTACCTGGATGGACCATCTCCATGGCCTGGAGTACCGCCCCACCGCTTTTCGCCTCGAGTGGATGGACGAGGCCCCGCAGGACCTGCTCGATTCTTCGGAATTCCTCGCTACCCTGGTGCGCGAGGTTCATCCCGACCTGCTTCATCTGCACCAGTTCTGCCACGGCGATCTTCAAGTCGACGTTCCCCGCGTGATCATGGCTCACGGCGATCTCATTACCTGGAGCCAGGCCGTGCAGGGCTGCACTCCGCGTCCCACGCCCTGGCTCAAGTGGTACCGCGAAACCGTCGTCCGCGGCATTGCGGCCGCCGATGCGGTGATCGCACCCTCGGTCTGCATGCTCGACGCTCTCCGCGCCACCTACACCGAGCCCCGCCGCGAGGCGATCATCTATCCGGGACGCAATCCCATCTTCTTCAATCCCTACATCAGCAAGGACGACTCCGTGCTTTCCGTTGGCCGCCTGGTCGATGCCGGCAAGCAGGTCTTCCTCCTTACCCAGCACGCTCATCCGTTCCCGGTCTGCATCGTCGGTGCGGAGCAAACTGTCCCGGTCCCGCGCATTCCCATCCGTGCCGATGTAAAAGTCGCGACCGCCGAAGCCAGCGTCGCCATTCGCGGCCCTCAGACCGAAGCTCAACTCCGCTCGCTTTACAGCCGCGCCGCCGTCTACGCCGCCACTCCCCGTTACGAGCCTCTCGGCATGGCTCCGCTCGACGCCGCATTTTCCCGCTGCGCCATCGTTGCCAATGACATTCCCAGCTTCCGCGAAGTCTGGGGCGATGCCGCGCTCTACTTCCGCACCAACAATGCCGGCAGCCTGGCCTCAATCCTCCGCCAACTGGATGCCGACCGTCCCCTGCGTCAGGCTTATGCCGACCGTGCCTTCGCCCGCGCCCGCGAACGCTTCACCGCCCAGCGCATGATTGATAGCTACCTCGATCTTTACCGCAGCCTGGTCAGCACCAACACCCTGGCCGCGTGAGCTAATTTTTCTCCGCAACCGACTTTTCCGCGGCTGCATCTCTAGGAGCCAGAGGTGGATCTGTGCCGCAATCTTCCAGTGGAACCATTCCCTTACGAAAATTCGGCCGTGCCGACGCCAAAGTCTCCGCCCTCGGCTTCGGCGGCCATCACCTCGGCGAAGCTCCCGATGCGAAAACCGCGATCGAGATGATCCATCAGGCCGTCGATGGCGGAATCACGTTCTACGACAACTGCTGGGAGTATCGCCGCGGAAAGACGGAAGTCTGGATGGGTGCTGGCCTCAAAGGCCGCCGCGACAAAGTCTTCCTGATGACAAAAACCTGTCCCCACGGCCGCGATGGCAGTCTGGCTTTGCAGATGCTTGAAGAATCCCTGCACCGATACCAGACCGACCACCTCGACCTCTGGCAAGTCCATGGCATGGGCTTTGACAACGACCCCGAACTCTTCATTCGCAAGGATGGCGCAGCCGAAGCCCTCGAGAGAGCCAAGAAAGATGGCAAAGTCCGCTTCGTCGGATTCACCGGCCACAAAAATCCCAAAGTTCATCTCGCCATGCTGAATACCGGCTTCCCCTTCGATGCCGTTCAGATGCCTCTGAACGCCTTCGACGCTACCTTCACCCGAAGTTTCGAAAGGGACGTGCTGCCCGAACTCACCAAACGGGGTATCGCCGTCCTCGGCATGAAGCCCTTAAGTGGCCACGGCGACGCCATCAAACGCGGCGTCATCACCGCGGAAGAAAGCTTGCGTTATGCCATGAGCCTTCCCGGCGTCACCACCACCATTACCGGTATCGATAGTCTCAACGTGCTCCACCAGAATCTGCAGATCGCGCAGAACTTTACTCCCATGACGGAATCGGAAATGAATGCACTCCGCGACCGCTGCAAGCCGGACGCCGCCGATGGCCGCTACGAGGTCTATAAGTTGTCGCTGAGGTTTGATAATCCCGAAGCCCGCCTCGCTCACGGCTTTCCGCTCGACACGCAACAATCCGAAGTCAAGGACATGCTCGGGGCTCAGGAAAACACAGGTCACCCCTGGCCAGAGAAGCAATTTTAGGAGAACGACGTGATTTCGAAGTTCGAATGGAATCGCCGAAGTTTTATCAAAGGAGCAGCCGTCCTGGGTGCGGCGCCGCTCCTACCCGGAGGCAGCATGGCGCAGCAACAGTCCGATCCATCACAGCAGATCCCCGAAGGACAGGTGCCCAAAAAGCCGCTGGGCCACACTGGTGTCCAGGTGTCTGCCATGGGACTTGGCGGCTATCATCTCGGCTCCGCGGAAACTGACCAGGCCGCGATGGAGATCGTCGCCAAAGCCTTCGACCACGGCGTCACATTTTTCGACAACGCCTGGGAATATCACGATGGCCTCAGTGAAGAGCGCGTCGGCAAAGCGCTGAAAGGGAAGCGTGATCAGGCGTTCGTCATGACCAAAGTCTGCACCCACGGCCGCGACAAAAAAATAGCCATGCGCATGCTGGAAGAATCTCTTCGCCGCCTGCAAACCGATCATCTCGACCTCTGGCAAGTCCACGAAGTCGTCTACGAAAACGATCCCGATTTAATCTTTGCTCCCAATGGCGTCGCCGAAGCGCTCGTCGCCGCCAAGCAACAAGGCAAGGTACGCTTCATCGGCTTCACCGGTCACAAGGATCCTGAAATTCATCTCCGGATGTTGTCCCACGATTTTCCCTTCGACACCGTGCAGATGCCGCTGAACTGTTGCGACGCAACTTTTCGCAGCTTCGAAACCCAAGTCCTGCCCGAAGCAACCCGTCGCGGCATTGCTGCTCTGGGCATGAAAAGCCTGGGAGGCAGCGGGGAGCTCGTTCGCCACGGCGCCGTAGCACCTGGAGAAGGACTCCGTTATGCCATGAGCCTCCCCGTGGCCACCACGATCAGCGGCGTGGACACCATGCAGGTTCTCGACCAGAATCTCAAAGTCGCGGTAAACTTCGAACCGCTCGCTGCCGCCGAAATGCAGGCTCTGCGCAACCAATGCCGCTTTCTCGCCTCCGACGGGCGCCTGGAACTCTTCAAAATGACCACTAAGTATGATGGCAAAGTCGGCCGCGAACAACATCACTTCCCAACCACCGAAGAGTTACCGATCTAGCGTAATTCAACTTTCCGCCCACGCGACACGCACCCTTCCTTGGTGATATCTTCTTATCCTTACTAGAAACCCGTAAGGTTGGAGGAATTACCACTCATGGCTCAAGTAAAAATTACCGTGCGTCCCAATGGTCCGTTCCGCGTCGAGGCGGCCGAAGGTTCCGTCGAGCTCGTCGACGCCAACGGCACTCCGTATGACCTCACTGGCAAGCCCGCTTTTTCTCTCTGCCGCTGCGGCGGATCGGTCAACAAGCCTTTCTGTGACGGTACCCATAGCCGCATCGGATTCCAGGGCGCGGAATTAGCCGTCAAGAAAGCCGACAGCTAGAACTCGAGGCCCGGATAAAGATGACCGACCGAACCGAACGCGAGCTGGGCGACCGCGAATTGGGAATGAATCGCAGCATCACGCGCCGTGACTTTCTCAACGGCGTGGCCGTTACTGCGGGCGCTGCCCTGATGCCGTGGCATCTTTTCGCCGACGGCGATCCGGAGAAATCGCCCGCCTACTACCCGCCAGCGCTCACCGGAATGCGCGGCAGCCATCCCGGCTCGTTTGACGCCGCACACGCCTTGCGCGACGGAACTTTCTGGGACACCGCTGGCACGCCGCAGGACACCGGCGAGATCTACGACCTCATCATCGTGGGCGGCGGCATCAGCGGCCTCTCCGCCGCGCATTTTTATCGCAAAGCTGCGGGCGCGAACGCGCGCATCCTCATCCTCGACAATCACGACGATTTTGGCGGACACGCCAAGCGCAATGAATTCCGCGTGGACAACGCGTTCCGCCTCGGCTTTGGCGGGACGTATTCCATCGAAAGCCCCGCGCCCTACAGCAAGGAAGCGCGCGGCCTGATCGAAGAATTGGGCATCGACGTGGCATCGTACCCCAGGTATCACGATGCCAAGCTGTATCACTCTCTCGGCTTGCGTCCGAAGATTTTTTTTCGACAAAGAAACATTCGGTGCAGATCGTCTGGTAACGAGTCCCGCGTCGTTCGGCGGCGGTGAAAAAGATTACGCCAATGCCGCGGAGATCGAAGATTGGAAGCAAATGCTCGCGCAAGCGCCCATTGCCCCCCAAGCCAAGATCGATTTCGAGCGCCTGCTGCGCGACGAGCAGGATTATTTTCCCGGCCTTACCTCCACGGAGAAAAAAGCCAAGCTCGCGCGCATTAGTTACGCCAGCTTCCTCAGCGATGTCGTAAAAGTTCATCCCGATGTCGTAAAGGTTTTCCAGACTGTACCGCATCCGTTGTTTGGCGTGGGAATCGACGCGGTTTCGGCACAGGATGCCTGGGGATTCGATCTGCCCGGCTTCGAAGGAATGAAGCTCGACCCCGCGCCCGGCAAGGGCATGAATCGCGACGTGATTCCGAATGAAGAAGCGGAGAAATATTTCTTCCACTTCCCCGATGGCAACGCGACCATCGCGCGCCTCCTGGTGCGCAAACTGATTCCGGATGCGATCGCAGGAAACTCCGCAACCGACGTGGTACTCGCGAAGGCAAATTACTCCAAGCTGGACTCGGCCGCATCCCCCGTGAAGATTCGCCTCAACAGCACCGCGGTTCGCGTGAAGCACGTCGGCGATGCGGCTGCCGCAAAGGAAGTCGAAGTGGCCTACGCACGCGGCAGCAAGGTATACACCGCGAAGGGGAAGAACTGCATCCTGGCCTGCTGGCATGTGGTCATCCCGTATATCTGTGACGGGCTGCCGCAAAAGCAGCGGGACGCGCTGGCCTCGGCGCAAAAGGTTCCGCTGCTCTATACCAACGTCGCTCTGCGCAACTGGACTTCATTTCAGAAGCTGAATACGAATGCGGTTTACGCCCCCGGCTGCTATCACACACGTGTCGGCCTCGATCTAGCCGTCAGCATCGGCGGCTATGAATGCGCCCGCAAGCCCGAAGAGCCCATCGTGGTTCACATGATGAGGACGCCCTGTCAGCCCGGCCGCCCAGCGCGCGAGCAGCACATGCTGGGCCGCATTGAATTGTTCCAGACATCCTTTGAAACCATGGAGCGCGAGATTCGCTCACAATTGGCGCGCACTCTGGGAGCGGGAGACTTTGATCCAGCGCGCGACATCGCCGCGATTACGGTCAATCGCTGGCCCCACGGTTACGCCTACGAATACAACTCGCTGTGGGATCCTTTCTGGCTGGAAGGCGGCGAGACTCCCTGCGAAGTGGCGAGGAAGCCATTCGGCCGCATCGCCATCGCCAATGCCGATGCGGGAGCTTACGCCTACACAGATGAAGCCATCAACCAGGCGTGGCGGGCGGTGGGCGAGTTGAAAGCTTAGCTACGACCAGTGTTTGGCGTGCGGCTAGGCGGCGCGGCATTGCCCGTCACCTGAGAATGGGCTCTTCCCAGCCGCAAAGGAACGCCATAGTGGTGTGCAACTTCGGCTGCGCCACCGGCTAGAGCGACGGCCACTACAAGAAGGATCGCAACGCGGCGCGGAGCTTGCTCCCGGAATGGCGCGATGAGGGCGATGATCGCGCCCACGATCAATCCCGTGATCAGACCGCCGATGTGCGCGGCGTTGTCGATGCCGGGCATTGCTGCTCCAAAGACAAGATTGTAAAAAACAAACGCGCCCAAGCTGCGCAGCGTCCCGGAAAGTGCGGCACGCGGCACAGAAAATTCTCCCAGCTTAAAGGCGGCAAGCAGCGCGCCGGCGAGTCCGAAGATGGCTCCGGAAGCGCCCACGCTCGGCCCGTAGGGATGCCACGCCACACTGGTCAAACTGGCTCCGACGCCGCAGATGAGATAGATCGCCGCGTAGGTCCAGCGTCCGTAGAGCGATTCGGCCAGTGCACCGAGATTCCACAGACACCACATGTTGAATGCGATGTGAATGATCCCGCCGTGAACGAATACGGAGGTGAGCAGCCTCCACCATTCGCCTCGCAGCGTTAGCGGTCCCCAGTTGGCGCCCCATAGAATGGTCTCCTGAGGCGAGAAATCCATGACGGTGGAACCGGCGAGCGCCATACCAAGAAAGACTGCAACACAAATACCAAAAATGATTTGCGTGACGCCGATCGTGGATTCGCCACGCCGCACCCAAGGCGTTCGCATCACGGGTTGCGGCGCGTCGTCGACGATTTCTCCGCGCTGCGCAGCCTCGTGCTGCACGCACCACTGGCAAATCTTCTTGCCAAAGGAAAAGCCTGGGAGTTGCCGCCCGCATCGAACGCAGTTTGCCATGAATACTAAAGAGTATCAGCAGTCCTCAGAATTTTGGGAAGTTGACCCCGGTCTTGGGAAAAGTTGGCCAGGTTCGGTTGGCCAGGTTCGGGAAGGGCACGGCTTTAGCCGTGCCGCTCAAACCGGCGAAGAATTCGGGGCTTTAGCCCCTGAGGGACGTTCGTGCGAATCAATGGATAGTCTTCGTCTTCCGCGACATGTAATCCATCAACAAGTATTGCCCCAGCGTGTACGGCGTCGTGAAGTAGGCCTTTCCGCGGCACATCTCCGTGACTTTCTGTACGAATTGCACCAAGCCATAATCTGACGCGAGCATGAACGTATTAATCAGCACGCCCGCGCGCTTGCACTTCGAGACTTCTTCAAGCGTCTGGCTGACCACCAGCGGATCGAGGCCGAAGGCGTTCTTATAAATGCGTCCGTCCTCCAGCGTGAGGGCGGAAGGTTTGCCGTCCGTGATCATGACGATCTGCTTCATGTCTTTTCTTTGCCGCTGCAAAATCCGCTGCGCCAGCCGCAAGCCTTCGCGCGTATTCGTGTAATACGGTCCAACTTTCACGCGCGCCAGTTGCGAAAGCGGCACCTCCTCGGCGGAATCGTGGAAAAGCACCAGTGAAAGCGAGTCTCCGGGATACTGCGTGCGGATCAGATGCGACAGCGCCATGGCCACTTTTTTCGCCGGAGTGAACCGGTCTTCGCCGTAAAGAATCATCGAGTGCGAGCAATCGAGCATGAGCACCGTGGCGCACGAGGATTGATATTCACACTGATGAACCTGCAGATCGGAATATTCGATGTTGAGCGGCAGTGCGAGCCCTTCGCGCTGAATCGCGCTCGAAAGCGTCGCCGTGATATCGAGGTTGAGCGTATCGCCGAATTCGTATCTCTTGGAAGCCCCGCTGGCTTCAATGCCAGTGGCGAGGTCGCGCGTGTCGTGGCGTCCGAAGCTGGATTTGCCTAGAGAGCCGAGCAAATTACGCAGCGACTTGAAGCCGAGAAAGTCGAGGCTCTTATCGGTAATTTCGAATTTCGCCTGCTGCTGATTTTCACCAACCTGCCCGCCAACGCCAGATGGGCGCGAAGGGTCCGGCGGTTGATCGATGGAAATGTAATCTTCCTGCTGCATCCGCTCGATCAGCTTTTCAATCAGTTCGTCGAGTTCACCGTCCGCCGCCATTTGCTCGAGGCGCTCGCGCATCTCCTCGTCGAACGCGTCGCCATCCATCAGAGCCTGCTCGATCGCGCGCCGAAGATCATCGAGCGTCTGCTCGCCCTCCGGCATCTCGTGCCACATGTCACTCTGGAAGCCGCTCTGCAGCAGGTAGTCCGAGAGCGCGCCGAGCAAGTCCTCCATGCTCATCTCGCCCGCCGGATCGGGAACGTATTTGGTGTAGCGGATGCGTTTCATGCTCGCTGCTGGCTTCTAGCGACTAGCTCCTAGCCAGGACCGCTTCCGGTTTAGCTAGAAGCTAGGGGCTAGCAGCTAGAAGCTTCCTAATTAAACTGCCTTCTCTGGCGGTACGGTGGCTCTTCCTTCTCGAAACTTTTTTCTCGCTCGCGCGGTTCTGGCTTTTTCTCTCCGGCTTTGAAGACGCGCTCTTCATTGCGCCCAATCCGCTTGTGGGCGTGCAGACCTTCAAGGATGAACTCTGCCGCCGACACTTGCTGCTCCGGGCTTTCCTTTTGCGAGACCCCGAGCGGCCCGAGTTTGTCGATCAGGCCCTGAATTTCCTTAAGATTTTCCAGCGCTTCGAGAGCGGGGACGGAATCCGAAAGCTGAATCTCACCCCCGAGGTCGAACCACTGCACGATCTGCTGCACATTGGCGCCGGTGAAATATTCGTCGTAAGTCTTGGCGATGGCTGCGCGGATCAGTTCCCGTCCGACAAAGTCCGCACCCTTCATCTCGCCTTCGTACTCGAGTTCGAGTTTGCCGGTGATCGCAGGCAGCGCTGCGTAGACGTCGCTGATGCGCGGCACAACTAGCTTTTCGTCATTGCGCAAGGCGCGGCGCTCGGCGTTCGAAATCATATTCTCCATCGCCGAGATCGGCAGGCGCTGGCTCACGCCGCTTCGCTTGTCGATCTTCTTATCTTCGCGGGCGGCGAACGCGATGCGCTCGATCACTTCCTGAACGTAGGTGGGCAGGTGCATCGCGTGGCCATTGCGATTCGTCCAGGCTTCCTGCGCGGTGATGGCGATGCCTTCATCCACGGTTGCGGGATAGTGCGTCCGAATCTCCGATCCGATGCGGTCTTTCAGCGGCGTGATGATTTTTCCGCGAGCCGTGTAGTCCTCCGGATTCGCGCTGAACACGATCGCCAGATCGAGCGGCAGACGGATCGGATATCCCTTAATCTGTACGTCGCCTTCCTGCATGATGTTGAACAGGCCAACCTGAATTTTGCCGGCAAGGTCGGGAAGTTCGTTGACCGCGAAGATGCCGCGATTAGCGCGCGGCAGCAAGCCGTAATGAACCGTGAATTCGCTGGAAAGTTCGTGACCGCCGCGCGCGGCTTTGATGGGATCGATATCGCCGATGAGGTCGGCGATGGTGACGTCGGGCGTGGCCAACTTTTCCACGTAGCGATCGTCGGGAGTGAGATAGGTAACCGGCGTAGCGTCGCCGAGCCGCGCAACTTCCTCACGGCAGCGCCGGCAGATGGGCGAGTAAGGATTATCGCGGATCTCACAGCCCGCAAGGTAAGGCATTTGCAAATCGAGCAGCGTCGTCAGCGCCCGCAGGATGCGGCTTTTGGCTTGACCTCGCAGCCCAAGCAGAATGAAATTGTGTCGCGACAGAATCGCGTTCACGATCTGCGGCACTACGGTGTCGTCGTAGCCCACAATGCCCGGAAAAATGCTGGCGTCGTCGCTCTGCCGCAAGCGGGCGATGAGATTCTCCCGGAGTTCATCTTTCACGCGGCGGGTACGCAAACGTTCTTCGGAAAAGGAACTGCGGCGCAATTCGCCCAGCGTGCGAGGAAGACTCATGGAACCCCCAGAAATACTTTCCTGGATTATACGCGGGTTTGCGGCGGTCCGATTTCGAGCTCAGTGAACGTGTCCGTTGCCCCCGGCCTTTTCCCGGGCGCGGGCCGCGCGATGCAAGTTCGGAATCAGTTTCTCCAGATAAGTAATGAGCAGGGAAAGCCGCTCCGCCTCCGAGCGCAGGGAGAGCAACTTCTGTTTGAAATCCAGATCGAGCGGCAACGAGCCGGCGAGATAGAAAGACAGCACCGCCGGGTCCGCTGCAGAAATATCCTGCTGAGCACCTGCGATTGCCAGCAGTTCGGCGTGCAATTGAACCGCGCGGTCCGTGTCTTCTTTCGGTGGCGCGCCAGGCTCATCGTCGATCATCACAACTTCCGCCTGCAGGAAGGAACGCTCCTGATTCACTCCGAGGAGTTCAAAACGCCTGCGGCCTTCCGTGACCAGGTCCAGCCGGCCGTCCGAGTACTCTTTCACCACGGTAACGATTTCGGCGGTGCATCCCACTTCAGCCAGACTCTGTTCCACCGCGCGGATCACTCCAAACAGTCGATTCTGCGCCAGGCATTCGGCGATCATTTCTTTGTACCGCGGTTCGAAAATGTGCAGCGGCAGGGGAGTGCCGGGGAACAGTACGACATCCAGCGGGAACAAGGGAATGAGGGCGGCCAAGCAGTCTCCGTGGGCGCGGGGATCCGCGCCAGAATGAGCGGACTAACCCTGATTGTACCGCAGCGCTTGACTTCGCCAGTTCTGGAGGAATAAAAGCGCGCTATGGAACTTGCAGGAAAAATTGTAGTGGTCACGGGCGCTTCCATGGGCATCGGGGAAGCGATTGCCAAACTGTTTGCCGACCAGGGAGCGACGTTAGTGATGCTGTCGCGCGACGCCGGCCGCGTGGAAGCGGCACGGGCCCGCGTGGGACACAGCGAGCGAACCCTTGCCATGGCCTGTGATGTACGCCATCGCGAGGAAATCGACCGCGCCGTCGGCCTGACGCTCCATCACTACCAGCGCATCGACGTCTGGGTCAATAACGCTGGGCACGGGCTGCTCGATTCGGTGGCCCAGATGGAGATGGCTGCGTGCCGCGAGATGTTCGACACGAATTTCTTTGGCGCTGTGATGGGCATGCAGGCTGTTATTCCGCTGATGCGCCAGCAGGGCGGCGGGACCATCATCAACATCTCGAGCGTGGCCGGCCATATCCCACTGCCCTTTCATGCCGCCTACAGCGCCACCAAGTTTGCCATGAATGCCATCGGCAAGGCGGCGGGCGTCGAATTGAAAAGGGATGGCATTCATGTGCTGACCGTCTGTCCCGGCTACGTGCGGACGGCCTTCAGCGAGAACGTAGTGCTGGGCAACGAACGAAAAAAGGTACGGCCCAATTCCGTGCGCGGCGTTACCGCGGACCGTGTGGCGCGGGCTACGCTGCGGGGATATCAGAAACAAAAGAGGGAAGTGATTGTGCCCTGTACGATGTACGTACCCCAGAAGATTTATCAGCTATTTCCCGCAGTGGTGGAGTGGATGATGCAGAGGATGGCGAAGTAATGCCCGACTCTTCGGTATGGTTGAAGGGAGGAATTAACCCAACTCCGCCAGCATGGCTTCCATCTCTGACTGCGCATGCAAGTTGCCGGTCCGCCGCGCGGAAGAGATTCCTTCGCCGAGCATCGTCTTCGCTTCGGCGCCGCGGTCGGCGCGAACCAGGGTTTGCGCGGCCATGAAATATCCCGGAGTGTAGTCCGGATTGGCCTTCAGCAGGATGGAGAACTCCGCCAGCGCGCGATCCAGGTCGCCCTGCTTCGAATATTCCATCGCTAACCCGTAGCGGGCAAACGTGTCGTTCGGATCCTGTGTGAGGATTTCGTTGAGCGCGGCGATACGGTCCATAGGCAGATCTCGTTGTGACGAGGTTAGTATAAACGGCATCCTCGTGTATGGTTACCGGACAGTGGCTTGCGTTCAGCGCGATGAGTAGAATGGACGCTCTTGGAAATTTCTGGCGCTGCGGGAGGCTTGCGTTGGCGTGTCCGTTTTTTGTTCCGGTGGAGAAGTTGGAGAACGGAACTTGGCTGCATGCCACTCGCCTTCCGCTGGGATGCGGGTGGAGTGGTCTCTGCACCGCGCCGGGACACGAGGACGAGACTCCATCGCACGACGACCTGCAGCAATTCTGCAATCTGGGTTACGCCCAAGGCTGCGGCCGTTTGCCCAAGGATCGCGAGTGGGATTCGATCCGCTTCGGAGCAAGAACCTTGGGCGCTGACAAGCAGAACGGCACTGGCAGCCGCATTCAAGTTCGCTACGTGTGCGAGCGCGATCATCGTCCGGTCGAACAAGGGATGCTCGAATTTGATGCGGCAGGGAATCGGCAGGAACCGCGACATCACGACGCCCGCTTACAGAGGATGGCGGAGTGCTTCGTGGAATCCTACCTTGAAAAACGCAAGCGGCGGGGAACAACTACCGCAATCGCAAGTTGAGGATGCAAAACCTATGAGCGAAGAGACGCCAACCCTAACGCCTCGCCCGGTGCGGGATTCGCAATCGGAAATGGCGGAGATTGTTCTTCCCAATGACGCGAACCCTCTGGGTGCGCTGCTGGGCGGCCGCTTAATGCACTGGATCGATCTGGCGGGTGCGATGGCCGTGCATCGTCATTCGCGGAGCTACGCGGTCACCGCATCGGTCGACCACATCGACTTTCTGGTGCCGGTGCGAGTGGGCGATCTGGTCATTCTCAAGTCGTCCGTGAACCGGGTTTTTCAGACCTCGATGGAAGTCGGAGTAAAGGTCTTCGTCGAGAATTACCTCGCCGACACCGCGCAACACGTGGCGTCGGCTCACTTGACGTTCGTGGCCGTAGACGCCAAAGGAAATCGGCTGAAGGTGGCGCCCGTCATCCCGGAGACCGATGAGCAGCGGCGCCGCTATGACGACGCCGGCCGCCGCCGCGAGAATCGCCGCTCTGAGATGGAGCGGCGACGCAAGGCCAAGCGATAATCCACAGCTCGATGTGACCGCCGTCACATCAGACTTTGAACAGACTGGATAGCCTATTCGGTTCTTCAGGATTTTCTATGGACAGTGCCCTCCTCGTTCATCGCATTCACTTCGCCTTCACCGTCACCTTCCACTATCTCTTCCCCCAACTGACCATGGGTCTGGCGCCGCTGATCGTCGTGCTCAAGACCTTGGGCCTTCGCCGCAACGATGAGACTTACCATCAGGCGGCTCGCTTCTGGGCGAAGATTTTTGGAATCAACTTTCTTCTGGGCGTGGTCACTGGAATTCCTATGGAATTTCAATTTGGCACCAACTGGTCGCATTTCTCGCGCTATGCCGGCGGTGTGATCGGGCAGACTCTGGCCATGGAAGGCATGTTTGCATTTTTCCTGGAGTCGGCATTTCTTGGCCTCTTTCTCTACGGAGAGAAGCGCCTTAGCCCTCGCGCTCATTGGTGGTCGGCGGTCGCTGTTTTTCTGGGATCCTGGTTGTCTGGTTATTTCATCATCGCCACCGATGCATGGATGCAACACCCCGTAGGCTATGCGAAAGCAGCCGATGGCTCGTTGCAACTCTCCAGCTTCTGGGCGCTCGTCTTGAATCCCTGGGCTTGGTGGCAGTATGCCCATAACATGAGCGGCGCCGCCATCACCGGCTCGATTGTGATGGCGTCCGTGGGTGCGTTTTACTTGCTTTGGGGAAAATTCGAGACCCACGGCCGAATTTTCGTGCGAGTCGGCGTGATCGCCGGATTGATCTTCAGTGTGCTGCAGTTGTTTCCCACCGGCGATGGTCAGGGCCGCATGATCGCCGCCAACCAACCCGTCACCCTCGCCGCCATGGAAGCCCTCTTCGTCGGCCAGTCCGGCGCGCCGCTCATCATCTTGGGACAACCAAACGTCGCCGAGCGAAAAATCGATAACCCATTAGAGGTTCCCTCCGCGCTCAGCTTTTTGACGTACCGGGAATGGGCAGCCAATGTGAAGGGTTTAGATTCGTTCCCGCAAGACCTGTGGCCGGAAAACGTCGCGCTGCTCTATTACAGCTACCACATCATGGTGGGATTGGGGACGATCTTCATCGCCATTATGTTGGTGTCCGCGTTTCTGCTGTGGCGTGGCAAGCTGTTTTCCGCTCACTGGATGCTCTGGATTCTGCTGCTCGCCCTGCCGTTCCCCTACATTGCCAACACTGCAGGTTGGATGACCGCAGAACTAGGCCGGCAGCCATGGCTCGTTTATGGCTTGATGCGCACGGCGGATGGATATTCAAAGATGGTCTCGGCGGGCAACGGAATGTTCACCCTGTTGGGCTTCCTCGGCATGTACACCGTACTCGGCATTCTGTTTCTGTTCCTGGTGCGGCGCGAAATCGAGCACGGGCCGGTTGCCGAAGCAGTTTCACAGCACTAGATTGCGGCGCTGGATTTTGGGTGGCGCAGCGGTTTACCGCTGCGACAGCAGCCAACAAAGACACGGGCTTTAGCCCTTGAGGTTGCCATGGAAACGTTATGGTTCATGATCGTCGCCGTGATGGTTGCGGCTTACGTGGTACTTGATGGATTCGATCTTGGCGCGGGCGCAATTTACCTCGGCGCCGCCCGCACCAGCGAGGAGCGGCGAAAGATCCTGCGCGCCATCGGTCCCGTCTGGGACGGCAATGAAGTCTGGCTGCTGGCTGCCGGAGGAACTCTTTATTTCGCCTTTCCGCTGCTCTATGCCTCCAGCTTCAGCGGCTTCTATCTACCTCTCATGATGGTGCTCTGGCTGCTCATGCTGCGCGGCATCGGCATTGAACTGCGCGGGCACATGGAGCATCCGGTCTGGATGGGCTTCTTCGATTTAATCTTCTGCGCCTCCAGTATTTTGCTGGCGATCTTTTTTGGCGCGGCCTTGGGCAACGTTGTCCGCGGCGTGCCGCTCGGGGTCGACGGATATTTCTTCGAGCCCCTCTGGACGAATTTCCGGGTAGGCGCCAACACCGGAATTCTCGATTGGTATACGATCCTCACCGGCGTCATAGCCCTGGTCACGCTGACCGCGCACGGCTCTTTGTATATCGCGGTGAAAACCGAGCACGAACTGAATCAGCGCGCCCGCACCGTCGCGCTATGGGCCTGGCCTCTGCAGTTGGTCTTGACCGTTATCGGTCTGGTTGCAACTACCTACATTCGCCCCGCGGTTCTCGACAACTACAAACAGCACGCCATCGGATATCTCATTCCTGTGGTTGTCTTCGGCAGTCTCAGCCTGATGATCTA
This sequence comes from uncultured Acidobacteriaceae bacterium, assembly GCA_964403025.1. Classification (GTDB taxonomy): domain Bacteria; phylum Acidobacteriota; class Terriglobia; order Terriglobales; family Acidobacteriaceae; genus Sulfotelmatobacter. The sequence continues at coordinate 325,122 of CAYOEH010000001.1, forward strand.
CGCCATCCGCAAAGGGCAGGACAAACTTGCCTTCGTCGGCTCGGCCCTCTACATCGTCGGAATGCTGGTGGGCGCAGCCTTCGCGCTCTATCCCGTGGTATTGCCGTCGAGCAGTAATCCCGCCTACAACCTGACCATCTACAACACCGCCGCCGGACGCCACGGCCTCACCGTCGGCTTCACGTGGTGGGCTATCGGCATGGTTCTGGCTCTCGGTTACTTCACCCTGCTGTTCCGCATGTTTCGAGGCAAAGTGCAGCTCGAAGGGGAAGGCTACTGAATCGCGGGTGCCCCACTTCTCGCTTCCTTTGCGAGAAGTGGGATTTTCCGCCGCCAAACTGCGGAGAACCCGACCGAGAGCCCCGCAGCAACTCAACTCCCAGGTCTCGCAAAAGCGGCGAGGACCTGGGGCATCCAGCAAAGCGATCACCCGTATCCGCCTGTATAATAAGAAATTCGATCCATCCTGACTTTTTCCTTGGAGTGTGATCCCTTGAACGCACATATGCCTCATCCCGGCCAGCCTGCACAGGCGCCGCAACCGTTGCCTGGAGTGGACGCCATCATCGCCGTCGGTTCCGGCAAGGGCGGCGTCGGAAAAACCACGCTCTCGGTGAACCTCGCCGTTGCCCTGGCCAAGATGGGCCACAAAGTCGGCCTGCTCGACGCCGATGTCTACGGTCCGAACGTCCCGCTGATGCTGGGTATGAGCGGTCAACCGAAGATGGTCGGAGAAAATCGCATCGAACCGCTGCAGGCCTACGGCCTGAAAGTAATCTCCGTGGGATTTCTGAATCCGGGCGACAAGCCCGTCATCTGGCGCGGTCCCATGCTGCACCAGATTGTGAAGCAGTTCCTGGGCATGGTGGAGTGGGGACATCTCGACTACATGATCGTCGACCTTCCGCCGGGCACAGGCGATATTGCGCTGTCGCTGGTGCAGAATGTTCCGCTGACCGGAGCCGTGGTCGTCTCAACGCCCTCCGACGTTTCTCTGCAAGATGCTCGCAAAGCCATCGAAATGTTCCGCCAGATGAAAGTAGATCTGATCGGCGTGGTCGAAAACATGAGCTACTTCGTATGCCCGCATTGCAGCCACGAGATCGATATCTTTTCCCGCGGCGGTGCCGAAAATATGGCCAAGCAATTCGGCGTTTCCTTCCTCGGAAACATCGCCCTCGATCCCGAGGTGCGCAAGTCCGGCGATGGCGGTAAGCCCATCGTGCTCGAGGGAGAAAACTCCCCGCACGCCAAATCAATCTTCGAGTTCGCGCATAAGGTAGTTGCGCGGGTCGGAGAGATCAAGGCAAGCGAGCCGGCCAGCGTGATTCAGATTCAGTAGGGCTCGGGTCTACTTTCCTTCGCCGACCTGAATAATCTCTCCGGGCTTGATCGCAGATATGGCGGTATGGCAGGCCTCTGCGTGCAGAAGCAGGTCCGCTAGGCGAGTTGATTTCGCGCGAATGAGAAGTATGGCAATCCGTCGTCCCGTCAGATTCTGCTGGTAGGCAAAGCCCTTGTCGAGCGTAATGAAAACATCAAAACTTGTCTCCGCCAGTCCGAGCAGTTCGCCATTTGTCTTGCCTGCAAAGCCCGCTTCAGGTACGGTCACGCACTGATGCTCCTCGGTTGATAAGCTCGACTTAAACCTGCGCGGCACGCATTCGTCGAGCAGGAGTTTCATTGCAGGTGAGCAACCAGGAGAGACTTGGCTTGTTCCAGCCCGGCGATTGCCGCTTCCCGGCTGACCGTCGGGAAATCCGCGAGGAACTCATCGAGCGTTTGTCCCTCTTCAAGGTAGTCCAGCAGGGCTTGAAAGGGAACGCGAGTCCGCTTGAAAACTGGGGTTCCTCCAAGGATGTCTGGGTCTCTAACGATAGCGTGATCCATTCTCGTCACCCCATTTCCATTGCAGTTTACAACCAATCCCGGCCCGGCACGAAGATTGACTGAGGAGCCCGCCGTTATCCGCAATACTTGACTTCAAGAGCACTCAAACCGCGATAGCCGCCACACTGCATCCGCTTCGCCGCCCTTCAAAACCAAATCCGCCACCATCTCCCCCAGCGCCGGCCCATGCTTGAACCCGTGCCCCGATCCGCCGCCCAGTATCCAAACGTTTTCCATTCTAGGATGCCGGTCCAATATAAAGTTGCTGTCCGGAGTCTGCTCGTACTGGCATACGCGCGTCTCGATCAGCGGTGCGTCTTTCATGGCCGGAAATCGAAGCGCCAGATATTCCCGAACCCGTTTCAACGTAGCCTGGCTGACCACCCGCTCCCCGCACGTAGGGTCGAAAGCCGCGCCCCGCGTGTCATCCGCCATCTTGAAGCCGCGCCGGTCACTTCCTGGAATGCCATAAAAAAAGCGCTTGCCGTGATCGCCCCACACCGGCATATGCGCGTCCGTAAACCGCGAATCCCCAGCGGGCGGACCGAAGAAAAAAATGTCCTGCTTGGTGGCTTGCACCAGCCGGCCTAGAGTCCCAGGAAACAGTTTGCCCAGCCACGGTCCGCACGCGAAAACATAGTAGTCAGCTTTCAACCGCGAACCATCCGACAAAATCACGCTGCGCATTGGACCATTCTCCAACCCGTCCGGAGCCACAGCCATCTGCCAGTACTCGCCGCCCTCCGCGACAAACGCGTCCACCACCGCCTGGCAACTGGCGCGCGCATCCAGATATCCGCACTCCGGTTCGAAAATTCCCCAGTGCACCCCGTCGAAGTTAATTTGCGGCCATCGCTTCTTCATCTCCGCCGTCGAAAATTCCCGGAACTTTATTCGCGCCTCCCGCAGCATCCGAAGAGATCCGCGCTCGTACGCGTCGTCGCGGCTGCTGACCATCCACAGAACGCCCGTGCGGTGCAGAAACTGCCGTTTCCAGCGCCCTTCATATTTCTCCCACAGTTTGACCGTGCGGGCGGCGAGCTGACTATAGAGTTGATCCGGACCGTACGTCCCACGCATGATCCGCGTTTCGCCTCCCGACGAGGCTCGCGAGTTTCCCGGCCCCCAGGCATCGAGCAGCGTCACTCGCGCTCCGCGTTCAAGAAGATGAAGCGCGGTCCAGCCTCCAAACGCCCCCGCTCCGATGACGGCCACATGCGGTTTCACTTTCATAGGCACGGTTTTCGCATCCCGGCAGTTGAGGATACCCGGAGCGACTGCGCCGGGGAAGATGCGAGCCGAGGTTCCCGCCGGCGATGGGACGCCCTAATTGAGACCCTGCGCGCCGTCCTTGACAGGACGAGCACGCATTCCTAGAATCCAAGCAGGAAGCGCTGTCTGCGCCTTTTGGCTAAGTTTCTGCATCTAAAATACTTAATCGGAAACACCGCTGGCTGCAACCTGCGACCCCTTTTTACAGAATGCCTACTGATCCGCATATCGGCAAGCGCGAACGCGAAGTTCTAACCGCGATCGTGGAGACTTTTATTTCCACCGGCGAGCCCGTTGGTTCGCGCACCCTCTCGCGCTCGAACCGCGAGGGACTCAGTCCGGCCAGCATTCGCAACGTGATGGCGGACCTGTCCGATGCTGGATTCCTTGAGCAGCCGCACGCCTCTGCCGGCCGCGTTCCCACCACCGAGGCCTACCGCTATTATGTCGAGCAGATTTCCGGTACCGCCAAGCTCGCGCCCCAGGAAGAGAGCATGATTTCCGACTCGCTCGCCGGTGTGAGCGACGTGCAGGAATTCATGGAGCGTACCTCGCATGTGCTGTCGCTGATCTCGAAAAACGTTGGCGTCACCGTGGCCTCCAGCGGCACCCGAAACGCGCTCGAGCATGTGTACTTCTCGCGCCTCAGCGATCAGAAAGTCCTGGCCGTATTGGTGACGCGCTCCGGTCTGGTGCGCGATCGCGTGTTGCGCCTCGATTTGCCGCAAGCCGAACTCGATCTAGCTGCCCGCTACATCAACGAGAATTTTCGCGGCTGGACCATGGAATCGATGCGCGCCGAACTGTCGCGGAGAATCGACCAGGAGCGCAGCGAATACGATCGCCTGATGAATTCGATCGAGCAACTTTACAAGCAAGGCGCACTTGCCGCCGAAGCGGGCACCCAGGTCGTCTTCGTCGAAGGCGCGGCCAATCTGGTAACCGGCCAGGAAGATCGCAAGCGTCTGCAGGAGCTGCTGCAAACTCTCGAGGAGAAAGAAAAGGTCGCTCAGCTTCTCGGAGCCTATCTCGATGTAAAGCAGGAAGCGGTGCGCGTGGTCATCGGACTCGATGATGCGCTGCCTTCCATGCAGAACTTTGTGCTGATCGGGGCTCCCGCGCGCTCCGGAACGGATATGTTCGGGTCCCTCGCCGTGATCGGCCCCACGCGCATGGACTATCAACACACCATGACGGCGGTTTCCTACATCGCGCGCCTGTTCGACAAAATATTGAATGAATCGGAGTAGTCAGTTTTATGCGGAAATCAAATGGAAGATCGGAGGTCGAGAAGTCGAATCTCGACTTAGAACACGAACTGCCATCCGGCGATGGCGGGGAGAGCCCTGCGCAGTCCGTGGCGGGCGAGTCGTCGTCTCCGGATTCGGAGTTGCAAAAAATAAAAGCGGAGCGGGACTCCCTCCTCGACCGACTGGCTCGAGCCCAGGCCGAGTTCGAAAATGCGCGCCGTCGCACCGTCAAGGAACAGCAGGACTTTCGCGACTATGCCGCCGCTGACGCGATCAAATCCTTATTGCCCGTCCTCGACAGCTTCGAGCGTGCCCTGCAGGTGAAATCCGACGCGGCCGAATTCCGCAACGGTATTGATCTGATTTACAAGCAGCTGCAAACGGCATTGGGGAAGCTGTCCTTGCAGCCGATCGCCGCCAAGGGCGAGCCCTTTGACCCGCACTTTCACGAGGCCATTGAAATGGTGGACACCATCGAGGTCCCCGATCATCAAGTGATCGAGGAGTTGCAGCGCGGTTACAAGTTGAAGGACCGCCTGCTGCGCCCGGCGATGGTCAAGGTTGCCAGGAACCCCGGAAAATAAATTAACCAGGTTTGACCCATGAAGAGTTTGGGAAGGGCACGGCTTTCAGCCGCGCCGCCGATGACTAACTTGAACGCGGGCTGTAGCCCCTGAGGTCGGCAGCTTGGAGTTTCTCTCGTCATTGTTCTTCTTATTAGAAAGGCGCCAATTCTGACCACGAACGCAAAACGCGACTATTACGAAGTGCTCGGCGTCAGCCGCACCGTGACCGAAGTTGAACTCAAGAGCGCGTATCGCAAGCTCGCCATGCAGTGGCATCCCGATCGCAATCCAAACAATCCGGATGCGGAGGAGCGATTTAAGGAAGTAACCGAAGCCTACGCAATTCTCGCCGACTCCGAAAAGCGTTCTCTCTACGACCGCTACGGCCACGCTGGCGTCGGTGGCGCAGCCTCGCCCGGCGGGGGTTTTGACGCGACCGTGTTCCAGGACTTCGGCGAAATCTTTGGCGAGTTCTTCGGCTTCGGAGATGCCTTCGGCGGGGGCGGCCGCCGCCGCACCCGTGTGCAACGCGGCGCCGATCTGCGCGAAGACATCAGCATCGAATTCGAAGAAGCCGTCTTCGGCACCGAAACGCAGGTCATGGTGCGCCGTCACGAAACCTGTGAGGAGTGCCACGGCTCCGGAGCGGCCCCCGGCAAAGGTCCTACGACCTGCCGCTCCTGCTCCGGCCGCGGCCAGGTGCGTTACCAGCAGGGTTTTTTCAGCATCGCGCGAACCTGTCCCACGTGTCAGGGAACCGGCAATGTGATCACCGACCCCTGTCCCAAGTGCAAGGGCGAAGGCCGTATTTTGCGGCAGCGCTCCATCGACGCAAAAATTCCCGCCGGCGTCGAAGACGGTACCCGCATTCGCTTCTCCGGTGGAGGCGAAGCCGGTCCTTTCGGTGGCCCCGCCGGCGATCTCTACGTTGTCTTGCACGTGAAGGAGCACCCATTCTTCATACGCGAAGGCAATGACCTGCACTGCGTCGTGCCGCTTTCCGTAACTCAGGCGGCAATGGGCGCCGAGATTCGCGTGCCTACGCTCGAGGGCGAGCATGCTCTCAAAATTCCCGATGGCACCCAGCCCGGCACTACTTTTCGCATTCGCAACAAGGGCGTGCCCGTCCTCAATGGACACGGCAAAGGCGACTTGTACGTAGAAGTGCGCGTGCAGATTCCCAGCAAGCTGAGCAAGCGCCAGAAAGAACTGCTGCAGGAACTCGAGACCACCACCAAGGTCGACAATCAGCCGCTGATGCGGTCGCTGCTGGGCAAAGTCAAAGACATGTTCGGCTAGCGGACATGACACGCCGCCGCTGGATTGCCGACGAAGTCTCAGGAGATCGCGCCGCTCTCGTCGGCGAGCATGCCGATCACTTGGTGCGCGTCCTTCGGGCTCGCGTCGGAGAAGACTTCGATATTGCCACCGGCCAAGCCGTCCGCCGCGGCCGAATCACATCGGCGACGCAAGACCGAGTCGAGTTTGACCTCGCCGAGGATATCGCAGCTCCAGCCTCGATCGAGATCACCCTTGTTCTCGCCATCTTCAAGTTCGACCGCATGGAGTGGGCCATCGAGAAGTGCACCGAGCTTGGCGTCTCGCGGATGATCCCAGTCATAGCACGCCGCACGGACTCGCACTTTGCCGCAGCCTCGATGAATCGCGTGGAGCGCTGGCAGCGCATCGCCCGGCAAGCCGCAGAACAATCCCGCCGCACTGCGCCCCCGGAAATTGCCGCGCCGATCAAACTCTCCGACGTACTAAATCCCACTCAAGCTTTGCGCATTGTCCTGGCAGAGTCAGAAGAGCAAACCTTGCTGCGCGATGTGCTGAAGTCTCACGCGTCGGCGTCCGAAATCATTCTCGCCGTCGGCCCCGAGGGCGGCTGGACCGAAGACGAGTTGCAATCCTTTCAGCAAGCCGGATGGATTTCCGCATCGCTGGGAAACACCATCCTCCGCTCCGAAACCGCTGCCATCGCCGCCACCGCAGTCGTGGTCGCGACCCTATTCTCCTTCTGAATCCGCCGCGCGTCCGTCCCCACGCGTCCTGGCTGCGGTGGTATTCTGAGCCCCAATGGCTGTCTCCAAGGTAAAATCTCGTCCCTTTGTTCCCGACGATCATCAGCGCGAAGCAATCGACCATGTTCACGGCCCGATGTTGGTGATTGCAGGCGCTGGCACCGGCAAAACCTCGGTCCTCATCCATCGCATCGCCCGCTTGGTCCAAGAGGGACACGCGAGGCCCGACGAAATTATCGCCCTCACTTACACCGTCGCCGCTGCCGGCGAGATGCGGGATCGCGTCAGCGCGCTCCTCGGCCACAAGATTCATTCCGCCACGTTCCACGACTATTGCAACACCCTGCTCAAGCGCGCCGGCAAAGATTTCGGTGTCCTTGACGAAAAAGATCTCTGGATCTACCTCCGCAAAAAGGTTCACGAGCTTCGTCTCGAACACTACGTCCGGGCAGCCAACGTCGGAAAGTTTCTCAACGACCTGCTGGATTTCCTCAGCCGCTGTCACGACGAAATGGTCACTCCCGAAAAATACGCGGACTACGTCGCACAGCTCGAACGTGGCGAACTCCCGGTTCCGCGCGTCGCGAAATCGAAAGAAGAGTTAAGTGACACCGAGGTAATCGGTCGCTGCCAGGAGATTGCCCGCGTCTTCGCCACCAGCGAACGCTGGCTGCGTGAAGCGAACTACGGCACCTTCAGCCACATGATTACGCGCGCCCACGAGTTGCTCGTGAATGACCAAGGTCTGTTGGCTTCCGAACGCGCCCGCGCACGCTTCATTCTGGTCGACGAATTTCAGGACGCCAACTTCGCGCAGATCGAGGTTCTCGCGGCCCTCGCCGGAACTGCTGGAAACGTCTTCGCCGTCGGCGATCCCGATCAGGGTATTTACCGCTTTCGTGGCGCATCCAGCGCGGCATTCCATCTCTTCCGCCGCCATTTTCCTGAGTCCAAGCTCGTTGTCCTCGGCAAGAATCGCCGCTCCACCACTCCCATTCTTCAGAGCGCCTTTGCCATCATCGACAAAAATCCTCCGGTCTTTGGCACCAACGAGCGGTCTACGGTCGCTTACCGCCGCACTCCTCTGCAATCGGCGCGCGAGGAGGACGCGAAAAAAGAAGGTCAGCCTCTGCCCACTTTCCCCGTGGAAGCCATCGCCTTCAGCGGCAAAGATGCCGAGGCTCCCGACGTGGTCAGCATCATTGAAGACGTCAAACGGCGATCGCGCTGTAAATGGAAAGACTTCGGCATCCTCTACCGCTCCCACATTCACCGTGACGACGTGGTGCAACATCTCGCCGAGCGCGACATCCCCTTCTCCATCGAGAACATGGACGTCAGCGACACCCCCGAAGTCCGGGATCTGTTTGCCTGTGTTGCCGCCGTCGTCGACCTCACCGCCGATGCCAGTCTTTTTCGCGTCGCGGCATTGCCCCAGTTCAATGTTGATCCGGAACAACTCCGCACCGCCCTGCGGACGATTGCTAGAGATTCGAAGGACGGCGTGACCGTTCCGCTCGCCTCCGTCCTGGGTAGCGTCGCGGGCGGTGCCGAAGTGTTGGCCGTGGTTCGCCAGGCGCGTGATGAAGTCACCCAGAGGCAAGTGAAAGCGCGCACCGCTCTGCAGCTAATCGGAAAAAAGTTTCAGCTCCCTCTCCATTCCCCCGTTCTCCAGGCGGCCCTGAAATTCGCCGCCGACTGGGAAAACAAGTGCACCACAAACACCGGAGAACTCGGCGAATGGATCGAGTATCTGAATTATTTTCGCGAAGCCTGCGGAGTGATTCCGATGGCGTCCAAGGGAGACGAAGACGCCGTACGCCTGATGACTGCCCACGGCGCCAAAGGTCTCGAGTTCCCTCATGTTTTTGTTCTGCGCGCGACCAAAGGCTCATTTCCCGCCAGTTACCGGGAGACGCTCGTGGAGTTTCCCGCGGAGTTGCGCGATCCCGATTCCGCCGCTGCGGGCGACGATAAGACCCTTCACGATCAGGAAGAGCGCCGGCTTTTTTACGTGGCAATGACGCGCGCGAAAGATTCGCTGCACATTTATGGCAAGCAGGGAATCGGCCGCGACAAAACTCCCGCCGGCCTGATGCGCGAGCTCATCGGCAACGCAGGCCTGCACCAGTGGCTCCGATCGCGGCCGGCCTTGCCTTCCCAACCGGAGCTGATCGAGATCGCCGCCGCCGCCGACACCTCTCAAACCGAGCGCTCCCGTTTGCCCGCGTGGCTCGCCCTTCCGGCCATTGACGGGTTGGACGCACGCCTGAGCGCCACGGCGGTCGAGACCTATGAAACCTGCCCCCTGCAGTTCAAATTTGAACGCGAATGGAAATTGTCGCGGCAACTTCACGCAGCCGTCCAATATGGCGCGGCCATGCATCGCATATTGCGCACCTACTACGATTCGGTCCGCTTAGGCAGGCCCAAGACCGACGACGAGCTCCTGCAACTCTTTCGCGATGACCTGGCCGCATCCGGAATCCAGGACGACTATCAGCGAGATTTGTACCTGAAGCAAGGACTGCAGCAATTGAACGATTTTCTGGCCGCTACGCATTCAACCCCCGCGCCCGAGGTCCTCCACACGGAGGAATGGTTTGACATTCAAATCGCCGGAACCAAGGTCGCAGGGCGGATCGATCGCATGGACCGCATGTCCGATGGAAGCATCGTGATCATCGACTACAAAACCGGTAAGGCTCGCTCACAAGAGGACGCGGACGAAAGCCTGCAACTCTCCATCTACGCCATGGCCGCGAAAGAGAAGTGGGGATACCGCGTGGGCGAGTTGGCGTTTCACAATCTGGAAGGCAACGTCGCTGTTATTTCGAAGCGAGCCGAGTTTCAACTGGAAGAAGCGCGCGAGCGGGTGCAGGCTGTGGCGCGTGGCATCGCGGAAGGAAACTTCAAACCGAAGCCCGACTTCCACTGCACCTTCTGCGCCTTTCGCGGCTTATGTCCCGCCCGCGAAAAGCACGCGCCAAATGTTGCTTCCAATGCGAAGAGTGCAACCCCTTCTTTGGATTGATCCCATCGCACAAACTTCCGCGCAAAAAACTGAGGGGACGCTTTTGGCGTCCCCCTTTGACTTCGTACTGACCTCTTAGTGCTTCTTTTTCTTCTTTGCCTTTTTCTTGGTTGCCATTGGTTCTATTCTCCCTTCCATTTTTCATGGAAAAATCTGCAACGCTGTCTTGTTGCAACTAATTGATTGTATAGAGTTAATGAAAAATGAAGTCAAGAAAAAAATGCATGCATGGTAGCGAGCGATGCTGTACCAAAGTCACAGCGTGATGCGAGCCAACAGGAAAATTTCGATGCCGCTGCACCGAAACGCATCGCAATCACATCAACGCATACACTGAAGACCCTAAGTGATGTTCGAGTTCGACTCAATTTTCTTGCGTGCGGATGAGCGCGCAGCAACTGAAACCGTAACGCAGAAGTTGATCGTTTCCACTCACGTCTGCATCTATAATGGAGCTGCGAAATATTCGCGGGAGCATGATCAATGGCGGCTTTCGATGAGGTTGTCATCATTTCCGGTTGTCGTACACCAGTAGGAAAATTTCAGGGAAGCCTCACTGATTTGAGTGCCACCCAGCTGGGTGCCATCGTCGTGCGCGAGGCGGTCAAGCGCGCCGGATTGAATTCCGATCAGGTCGACGAATGCATTATGGGCAACGTTCTCCCCGCCGGACTGGGACAAAATCCGGCGCGGCAGGCTGCCATCTTCGCCGGATTGTCCCCGGCCACAGGTGCCATGACAATCAACAAAGTTTGTGGCTCCGGATTGAAAGCAGTGGCCCTCGCAGCGCAAGCCGTGCAAACCGGAAACAGTTCCATCGTGGTTGCCGGCGGCATGGAATCGATGACCAATGCTCCTTACCTTCTTCCGCAGGCGCGCAAAGGTTACCGGCTCGGAAATGGAAAAGTGATCGATTCCATGGTGCACGATGGTCTCTGGGACATTTATAACGACTATCACATGGGCATCACCGGCGAGAACGTCGCCGAGAAATACGGCATCACGCGCGAAGAGCAGGACGAGTTTGCCGTGAATTCTCACCGCAAGGCCGTCGCCGCAATGAAAGAATGCCGCTTCAAATCACAAATCGTTCCCGTCGAACTTCCCGCGAAGAAAAAAGGCGAAGCCCCGGTGCTCTTTGAAAAGGATGAATCCCCGCGCGAGGATACAACCATCGAAGCTCTGCGTGCGCTAAAGCCAGCGTTCAAGAAAGATGGCACCGTAACCGCCGGCAACGCGCCCGGAGTGAATGACGGAGCCGCGGCCGTTGTCGTGACCAGCGCGCAACGGGCGAAGGAACTCGGGGCTCAACCTATGGTCCGCATCGTCGCCCAGGCTACCAGCGGCGTCGAACCTAAATGGGTCATGATGGCGCCCGTCGATGCGGTTCGCAAGATCTGGGAAAAGACCGGATGGAAGAATGAAGACGTCGACCTCTACGAGCTGAACGAAGCCTTCTCGGTGCAGGCTCTGGGCGTGATGCGTGAGCTCGGCCTCGATCCCAACAAAGTCAACGTGAATGGCGGCGCCGTGGCCATCGGTCATCCCATCGGAGCCAGCGGCGCTCGCGTGCTCGTGACGTTAATTTATGAGATGGCGCGCCGAAACGTGAAACGTGGAATCGCCGCCCTCTGCCTCGGCGGTGGCAACGCAGTCGCCATGGCGGTCGAGAGAAACTGAGAAGCAGAAACTGAAGAGGCGAGCAAGAACCGCTCTAGCTCATCGCAGGAGCCGCAGGCAGAGTAACCGTGAACACGGCTCCGCCTCCCGGTGCGTTGGCGGCTTCGATTGTCCCGTTGTGTTCCTTCATCACCGACTTGCAAATGCTGAGTCCCAGCCCCGTTCCGCGCCCCGGACGCTTCGTCGTATAGAACGGATCGAAAATGCTCGCCAGAACTTCCGACGGAATTCCCGGACCATCGTCCAGAAAGCTCGCCCAAACCGATTCTCCGCCCGTTCCCAGGCGTATGCGTAGAGTCCCCCGGTCGTGTGCCTCGCGAATCGCTTGTTCCGCGTTCATCACCAGATTCAGGAAAACCTGCATCAGTTGATGGGGGTCGCCCTGAACCTGCGGCAGCCCGGTCTCGCGAACGAAGTCCACGGTAATGTTGTTTTTCCGCAGCGAGTAGGCGTGCAGATTGAGCGTCCGTTCCACCACATCTCCAAGATTGACCCGGGTCTTGCCCGGAGTCGGAGGAGTTGCAAAATAAGTCAGGTTGCGGACAATCTCCGCCGCGCGTCGCGCCTGCTGCTGCAACATGGCGATCTGCTTCCGCGCCGAGTCGGTGGTTTGGCTGTCCTGCAAAAGTTCGCTCACCCCCAGAATGCTGGTAAGAGGATTGTTCAGCTCGTGGGCCACGCCGCCGATCATCGCGCCCATGGCCGCCAGGCGTTCGCTCTGCACCACCTGGTGCTCAAACTTCTTTTCCGTGGTGATGTCGCGCACACAAATGATCACGCCCCCGAGCTTGGAGTCCGCGTCAAAGAACTGGCTGGCGGAAGCTCGCATCGTACGTCCGCTGCCATCGCGGTGCCGGGCGCCGTATTCCGCCGACCCAAAAATCCGCTTGCCGGAGGCCACGTCGCTGTACAGCGCGATCAGCTCTGGGGATTCAGCCGGTGTTCCCGATATCTTCTTTCCCAGCAAATCTTCGGACTGGCATCCCAGCAAATCGCGCACCCGCGAGCTCACAAAGCTGAATCGCTCTTGCAAATCCACCACCAGGATAAGGTCGGGAAAGCTTTCCAGCAGCCGCCGGCGGAATTCTTCCTGCTGCAACAGTTGACGCTCGAGTTTGCGTCTCTCCGTCACGTCGATCAGCGTTCCCTGGTACCGAATCAACTTGCCCGCTGTATCCCACACCGCACGCGACGATTCCAGAAACACCGCTGGCGTCCCATCCTTTTTCCGCAGCGTAATCTCCCGGGCGCGCACCCCGCCGCGATCGTCCGGAGCTCGCCCCAGAACCGGTGGTTGTCCCGGGTCAAGGTTCAGCCGGCTCGGATCGAGCGCCAGCAAATCATCTTTGGTCGCATAACCCAGAATGTTCACCAGCGCCGGATTCGCGTCCAGCAATCTGCCCTCCGGCGTGCTGAAATACGCACCCTCCTGCAGCGTCTCGAAGAGTTCCGTGAAGCGCAGCTCTTTCTCGTGCTGCCCGGTAACATCGCGCCCCAGCGCGCTCAGTCCAACCACCTCACCGCTCTTCACGATTGCGTTGAGCACGCATTCGAAAAAAAGCGGCCGGGCGTTGTTCTTGAGACGCAAGCGCACCGTGCCCGCCCAGTGCCGTTTCTCCAGAAAACGCACGAGTCCGGCTTCAATACTGGCTCGCGTTGGTTCTTCCACGAACTCGAAGAATTTATGTCCTACGATCTCGGTATAGGGAAGTCCGATCAGTTCGCTGACACGTTTGTTGACCGTGCGCAGAGTGCCGTCCAGAGAGACGGCGCAAGCCGCATCATCGAAGGAATCTATCAACTCCTTGAAGCTGCGCTGCGAGCGCGCAATCATCTCGTTCAGTTGATCCAGTTGCTCTTCAGACGGAGCCGCTCCCACATGTTCCTGCAAATCCTGAAGCAGCAGCTTGAGCTCGACCACCTCTCGCCGTCGCCCGTAGGCGTAAACCGCCAGAAGTATCGAGAGGACCAGCACGCCCAGCGCCAGTGGGCCCAGATGATATGGCAAACTCTCCAGACGCTCCCAGGCCAGCGCTGCGAAGCCTGCCGCCAGTAAAACCATGAACAAGAGAATCCAGCGCCAAAGCTGAGACTCTTCGCGCTCCAGATTTTGCGGAGGGCGAGACGGTCGAGGGCTACCAGAAGAGGCTTGCATTATGGGGGACCGACCTATTTTTCCGCAGGGACGGAAAAACGGTTTATCACTCGGATCATCGTAATGCCCCCGGCCTGCTTGAACAACCGTTCTTGTTGGAGAAGTAGGTACGTCGGGTCAATACGGGCCGGACCTTCTGAGTTGACATCGAACTTCGTCACCAACCCGGGTGAATCCGGCGGTAGGATAAGGCAGGCTGCAGGCGCCCATGCGGTCGTGCGTGCCCGAAATTGCATTGACTTTGATTCGGTCAGCCCCCTACGATGGTCGCACGGGCGAGCTCTTTATTCTTGATTGGCCAAACCATCTCGCACTACCTCATTGTGGAGAAGTTGGGCGGCGGTGGCATGGGAGTGGTCTACAAGGCTGAGGACACTCGCCTCCACCGTTTCGTAGCCCTCAAGTTCCTGCCCGATGACGTTGCCCGTGATCCCAGGCTCTAGCTCGCTTTCAACGTGAAGCTCAAGCCGCCTCCGCGCTGAACCACCCCAATATCTGCACCATTTACGACATCGGCGAGCAGGATGGCCAGGCTTTCATCGCCATGGAATTTCTCGATGGCGCGACGCTCAAGCATCATATGAACGGGCACGCGCTGGAACTCGACACTCTGCTGTCGCTCGGAATCGAGACCGCCGATGCGCTGGAATCCGCCCACGCCGCTGGCATCGTTCATCGCGATATCAAGCGCGCCAACATCTTCGTCACCAAGCGGGGTCACGCCAAGATCCTTGATTTCGGCGTGGCCAAGGTTACGCTTGCGTCCACTCCGCCGGGCCAGGGCACATCGGCCAGCGGTCTGACGGCCACCATCGACGATCTGCATCTTACCGGCATCGGCTCAACCCTCGGTACGGCCGCGTATATGTCTCCCGAGCAGGCCCGGGCCAAGGAAATCGATGGACGCAGCGATTTGTTTTCCTTTGGTGCTGTTCTATACGAGATGGCGACCGGCATCCAGCCGTTTCGCGGCGAAAGTTCTGCCGTCATCTTCAAAGCCATTCTCGATGCCGCACCCCCCTCGCCCGCGCGGCTGAATCCCGACCTGCCCGCAGAACTCGAACGCATCATCAACAAGTGTCTAGAAAAAGATCGTAACCTGCGTTACCAGCACGCCGCCGACGTTCGCACCGACATGCAGCGTCTGAAGCGCGACACCGAAACCGGCAAGTCGGAGGCCGTGGTCGAGCCAGCCGCAGTTTCCCACAAGGCGCGTCTCCCATGGATCGCCACAGCGACGGTTGCCGCGATCGCCGCAATCCTGGTCGTGCTGCTTTTTTGGCAGTCCAGGCATCCCTCCCGTTCCCCGATCGATTCGGCAGGATCGAAAGCGATCGCCGTGCTTCCATTCCAGAATTTAAGCTCCGACCAATCCACTGATTTTCTGCGGCTGGCTTTGCCCGATGAAGTTGCGACTGCGTTGAGTTATGTGCCGTCGTTCTCGATCCGCCCCTTTGCCACCACCAGCAAATACATCGGGCCGAACCTCGACTTGCAGCAGGCCGGTCGCGACATGGGCGTTACCTCCGTTGTAACCGGGCACTACCTCACCGAGGGCGATCAGTTGGAGATTACTCTCGAAGCAGTCGATGTCGCCAACAACCGCAGTATCTGGCGAGACACCATCAACGTACTCGCGTCCGACAAGATTTCCATGCGGGAGCAAATCACCTCGCGCGTCCGACAAGGCTTGGTGCCTGTTCTGGGAGGCTTCTCAGCCTCGGGCGACACCGCAGGCACTCGACCGAAGAGTGAGGAGGCCTACGACCTCTATCTGCGCAGCATCGCCGTCCCTCATGACGTTGCTCCGAACAAGGACGCCATCGCCATGCTCGAGCGCGCCGTTGGCATTGATCCCACGTACGCACCTGCCTGGGAGGCTCTGGGGATACGCTACTACTACAACAGTGCTTACGCTGACGGCGGGGAACTGATGCTCAAACGTTCCGATTCTGCCCTCGACCGTGCGCTGGTGCTCGATCCCGATCTGATTTCTGCTTCCAGCTATTTGATTACCCTGCAAACCGATCGCGGCAACACCGCCCATGCCTATGCGGAAGCGTTGGCCTCGGTGAATCGTCATCCCACCAATGCGATGGCCCATTTTGCTTTGTCCTACGTTCTCCGCTATGCCGGATTGCTCGATGAAGCGGCACACGAATGCAACGCCGCTCTGGCTTTGGATCGGGCCAACTTTCAAATCCGTTCCTGTTCGGGCGTCTTCGGCCAGCTCGGCGAGCCAGACAAAGCCATGGAGTTTGTTCGCCTCGATGCCGGCTCGGAATATGCCGCCATGCAAACCGGCACGCTTCTTCTGGGCGAGGGCAAACTCGCCGCCGCGCGCCAAGCCGTCCAGAGAGCCTCGAACTCTCCCCTGATGGGCCGCGATTTGATCCAAGCCTGCGTCGACCCTCCGCACTCCACGCAGTGCGACGCCGCCGCTCAAAAGGTTGAAGCCACGGCTCTCGCCGGAGTCGATGTCGAGCCTCTCTATTCCGTCGGCGCCTTGCTCGCCTACTGCGGCCAGAAGGATGCCGTTCTCCGCTCGCTTCGTCGCGCCGTCGAGAAAAACTACTGCGCCTACACCGCCCTCCAAACCGACCCGCTCCTCGTAAGCCTTCGCGGAACTCCTGAGTTCACCGATTTACTTGCTCTCGCCAAACAATGTCAGAACAAGTTCCTGGCGCAGCGCAGCCAGAGTGCGAATTAGAAGACGCGAATTAAGAGACGCCGAGCTCTACCCTGTGCTGCACTGTGCCCTCTGTGTTAAGGACTTTGACTTTCCATCGCGACAACGCTGCGGTACATCCGCGCTCACGATTCACAGCCCCACCCCGTGACATCTGTCACTGCGCACCTCTCGTCGCGCGCTTAACCTAGATACTTCTCGGATCAGGCCTTCGTGTGCCGACCGCGGCACCTAAGGGCTCCCCGCGCATCCCCGATGCTCTACAAGACCCTCAGCGCCGCCGTCTATGGCATCGACGCCAACATTATTCAGGTAGAAGTCGACTGCTCCGGCATCAAGACCGACCAGGATCACTTCCACACCGTCGGCCTGCCCGATGCCGCCGTCCGCGAAAGCCGCGACCGCGTCCGCGCCGCACTCAAAAACTGCGGCTACGACATTCCCCCCACTCACATCACCATCAACCTGGCTCCCGCGGACATCAAGAAGGAAGGCTCTGCCTTCGACTTGCCCATGGCGCTCGGCATCGTCGGCGCCTACGGCGGCCTCACAAGAAATGAAATCTCTGACTGCCTGTTCGTAGGCGAGCTTTCCCTTGACGGCGGCGTTCGCGGCATCCGAGGTACCCTCCCGATCGCCCTTGAAGCCCGCACCCGAAAGATTTCCCGCCTCGTCGTCCCCGAGGCCAACGCTCGCGAAGCCGCCATGGTCGGCGGTGTCGACGTCTACCCCGTCCGTTCTCTGCTGGACGTAATTCACTTCGTAAACTCCGGCAA
This sequence comes from uncultured Acidobacteriaceae bacterium, assembly GCA_964403025.1. GTDB lineage: Bacteria > Acidobacteriota > Terriglobia > Terriglobales > Acidobacteriaceae > Sulfotelmatobacter. Next base: position 342,458 of record CAYOEH010000001.1, read on the forward strand.
CGGAATCGTTCCTTTGAAAGCCGACGGCGACGCCCTCTTGCGCGAGTCGCAAGAATTCCTGGTCGATTTCAAAGACGTTCGTGGCCAGCAAACCGCCAAGCGCGCCATCGAAATCTCCTGCGCCGGCGGCCACAACATACTAATGATCGGTCCACCCGGCTCCGGCAAAACCATGCTCGCCAAGCGCATGCCCACCATCCTTCCCCCGCTCACTTTCGAAGAAGCCCTCGAAACCACCAAAATCCATAGTGTCGCCGGAGTCCTCGATCCCGGCAGCGGCCTCGTCGGCAAGCGCCCTTATCGTTCGCCGCATCACACTATCTCCGACGCCGGACTGATCGGCGGCGGCGCCATCCCGCGCCCCGGCGAGGTTTCGCTCTCTCACAACGGCCTGCTCTTTCTCGACGAGCTTCCCGAATTCCCTCGCAATGTCCTCGAAGTCCTGCGCCAGCCTCTCGAAGATGGCACCGTGACCATCTCCCGTGCCGCCATGTCGCTGATGTTTCCCGCGCGCTTCATGCTGGCCGCCGCCATGAATCCCTGTCCCTGCGGCTTCCGCAATGACCGCACTCGCGAGTGCAACTGCACCACCCCCATGATCCAGCGCTACATTTCGAAAATCTCCGGCCCGCTCGTGGATCGCATCGACATCCACATCGACGTTCCCGCGGTGAACTACAAAGAAATGCGCTCCGCCACCGAGCCCGAGGGTTCCGCGAAGATTCGTGAGCGCGTCATCCGCACGCGCCAAAAACAATTGGAACGCTTCTCCACCTCGCGCGAGAAAATCTATTGCAACGCTCAAATGTCCTCCCGCCACATTCGCACTTTCTGCGAACTGTCCGCCGACTGCGAACGCCTGCTCGAGCGCGCCATGACTCAGCAAGGCCTCAGCGCCCGCGCCCACGACCGCATCCTGAAAGTCGCCCGCACCATCGCCGACATCGAAGACACTCCGCAGATCGAACCCAAGCACATCGCCGAAGCCATCCAATACCGCTCTCTCGACCGCACCTACTGGACCTGACTCCACAGCGCTCAGTAATTAACAATGAGATGGCCTGCACTCACCGCAGAAAGTAACGTGGAAGAGCGGGGCTTCAGCGGCGTGCCCTGAGCGAAGTCGAATGGGCCGCGTAAACGTTCACAAGAGATGTGGGCTTTAGCCCCTGGGGCCTCGCCTCTCGCCCATTTCGGCACCGGCACTCTCCGCCTCTTCAGTTTCGCGATTGACCCTCTCCTTGCAACATGTTATAAATGCCCGTTTTGCGCTACTCCGTCCGGTTCGCACGCTTACTCTCCGGCTGGAGTACGCAAACTCCGACGCGGCCAAGCTCCAACACTCCGTTAAGGTCTTGCGGTGGAAGCGTGTTCGGAATTCCGGCGATGGTCCCCGATGCGGCACAGGCGTGCTCGGACGCGAGGGCTTCGCCGGAAGGCGGTCTCTAAACACGTTTGTAGTTCGGTAGGGGCGCAGTTTGATTGTCATCCTGAGCAAGCGTTCTTTGCGCAGCGAAGGATCTGGGCGAGCCGCGCGACGTGTCGCGTCTTTTGCGACACATTACTCGCGTCTGGCTCGCTTCCTTAAACTGCGCCACTACCGCATATTCCTGAAATCCGATTCATTTTTGGAGGACTCATTATGCGCACCTGGCTCGCCACTGCTGCGTTCCAACGACGCCGCGTGGTTACCGGTTTCCTGAATGGTTTCCTAAGTAAGACTCTCGCCCTGGCTACGCTGCTTACCGTCAGCGCCGCCTCCGCCCTGGCTCAACCTTCTGGCGAAAGTACCGGCGGCGAAGCCTCGCTGAAACTTCCTGATCTCTCTTCCGTCAGCTTCTTGAACGGAGCCATCGACGGTCACCGTTTATTAATGATCGGCATCCTGTTCTGCATCTTCGGGCTGGGCTTCGGCATGGTCATCTACATGCGCCTCAAGAATCTCCCAGTCCATAGCTCCATGCGCGAGATTTCCGAACTCATCTACGAAACCTGTAAAACCTATCTCGTCACCCAAGGCAAATTCATCCTCTTCCTGTGGGCCTTCATCGCCGTCATCATCCTGCTTTATTTCGGCATGCTTGAGCACATGGAACCCATGCGCGTCGCTGTCATTCTCGGCTTCAGCCTGGTCGGCATTGGCGGCAGCTATGGTGTCGCCTGGTTCGGCATCCGCGTCAATACTTTCGCCAACTCTCGCACCGCCTTCGCATCCCTACCCGGCAAGCCATTCCCCGTCTACCAGATTCCTCTGGAAGCCGGCATGAGCATCGGCATGATGCTGATCAGCGTCGAACTTCTCATTATGCTGATCATTCTTCTCTTCATCCCCGGCGACTACGCTGGCCCCTGCTTCATCGGATTCGCCATCGGCGAGTCCCTCGGCGCGGCCGCCCTCCGTATCGCTGGCGGCATCTTCACCAAGATCGCCGACATCGGCTCCGACTTGATGAAGATTGTCTTCAAGATTAAAGAAGACGACGCCCGCAATCCCGGCGTCATCGCCGATTGCACCGGCGACAATGCTGGCGATTCCGTTGGCCCTTCTGCCGACGGCTTCGAAACTTACGGCGTCACCGGCGTCGCGCTCATCACCTTCATCCTCCTCGGTGTAAAGAATCCCACCGTCCAGGTTCAATTATTGGTCTGGATCTTCGTCATGCGCGTCATGATGCTCGTGGCCAGCTCATTATCCTATTTCCTCAACGCTATCGTCGCCAAAGCCCGCTTCGGCAGCGCCGACGAAATGAATTTCGAAACGCCTCTCACGTCACTAGTGTGGCTGACCTCCATCATCTCCATCGCCCTCACTTTCCTGGTCTCCTACTTCATCATCCCCGACCTCGGCAGTGACGGCACCCAATGGTGGAAACTCGCGGTCATCATCTCCTGCGGAACTCTCGCCGGAGCGCTCATTCCCGAGTTGGTCAAGTCGTTCACTTCCACGGAATCGCGCCATGTGAGGGAAGTCGTCACCTCCGCGGAAGAAGGTGGAGCTTCTCTCGGAATTCTCTCCGGCTTCGTCGCCGGAAACTTTTCCGGCTACTACCTCGGCCTCTCGATGGTCCTGCTGATGTCGATTGCCTACTACTTCAGCACGATGGGCCTCGCCGGCGCCGCAACCATGTTGGCTCCCGCCGTCTTCGCCTTCGGTCTCGTCGCCTTCGGCTTCCTCGGCATGGGTCCAGTGACCATCGCCGTCGATTCCTACGGCCCAGTCACGGACAACGCTCAGTCGGTCTACGAACTTTCTCTGATCGAGCAGGTTCCCAACGTCGAAGCCGAAATCAAAAAAGACTTCAACATGGGAGTCAACTTCGAGCGCGCCAAGTATCTTCTCGAAGCCAACGACGGCGCTGGCAACACCTTCAAAGCCACTGCGAAACCCGTCCTGATCGGTACCGCCGTCGTCGGCGCCACTACCATGATTTTCTCCATCATCATGGCGCTCACCAACGGTCTCACCGAAAATGTCGACAAACTTTCCCTCCTCCACGCTCCCTTCTTCCTCGGCCTGATTACCGGCGGCGCCATGATTTACTGGTTCACCGGCGCATCCACCCAGGCCGTCACCACGGGCGCTTACCGGGCCGTCGAGTTCATCAAGGCCAACATCAAACTCGAGGGTGTCGTGAAAGCCTCTGTCGCCGACAGCAAAAAAGTGGTGGAGATCTGCACCAAGTACGCCCAGAAAGGCATGTTGAACATCTTCATCGCCGTCTTCTTCGGCACGCTGGCGTTCGCCTTCGTCGAACCGTTCTTCTTCGTCGGCTACTTGATTTCGATCGCCATCTTCGGCCTCTATCAGGCCATCTTCATGGCCAATGCCGGCGCCGCTTGGGACAACGCCAAGAAGATCGTCGAAGTCGAAATGAAGCAGAAGGGAACTCCGCTGCACGACGCCACCGTCATCGGCGATACCGTCGGGGATCCTTTCAAGGACACTTCCTCCGTGGCCCTGAATCCCGTCATCAAATTCACCACGCTGTTCGGCCTGCTCGCCGTCGAGTTGGCGGTTACTCTAACCCACGATCAAGGTCCGATGATCACCAACGTGCTGGCCTTGGCCTTTTTCGCAGTATCGTTCTTTTTCGTCTACCGTTCCTTCTACGGCATGCGAATTCGCAGCGGCAAAGCCGAATAATTCTCAAATTCGTTACCAACAACAAACGCCATCCGGCAAATTCCGGATGGCGTTTCTCATTTCCATCAGCCGTTCGGCTGCCAGCTTTTTCAAATCACCAAATCACTCAATTCCCCAATCCTCCTACCGCCGGTCCCAGTACAAATCCCTCCGATCCCGATTCACATCCCGGTATTCTCGCCGCAGCTCTCTCCGCTCATGCCGCGCCGCACCATACTCTCCGCAATACAGATCACGCCGCAGCTCCCGCCGCTCCCGCGAGATCCTGACTTCATCATGCCGAACGTCGCGCCGGTCGCGCCATCCATCATCGGCAAACATTGTTCCCGCACCCAGTCCCAGCACCAAAAGAACTCCTGCAATTGTCCGTTTCATATCCGTGTCCTCCTCCGCGCCTCGCGGATTCTACAGAATGAAAACACCACCACGCTCACGGAGTTGCGTCCCTGACCGCAGCCGGCGATGAATTTCCCAGGCAACTCTTTTCGCGCCCCTCACATCGACGGCGCCGCGCACCCCAATCACTCCCACTCAAAATTCAAAAACCAACCCCGCCGTAGGTACTACCGGCAACTCCTGCTGCGTCTGTATCTTGCTCTGCAGCGTGCTGGGATTCACCCCGGTGCTGTAGATATAAATCCGATTGTCATGATTCGTTACATTCAAGACTTCGCCATAGAGCGTAAACTTCCATCGCGTGAACGCCCAACTTTTGTCACAGCGCAAATCCAGCCGAATATAAGCCGGCAAGCGCACCGAATTATTCACTCCGATCTCCTCATACGTATTTCCCACCTGCACGAAGTCTCCACTAGGCACAGGGTATCCCGAGCCATACAGAAACTTTCCACTCAAACTGATCGTCGGCCTCAGCCGATAAGTGCCGAACGCATTCAAAGAATGCCGTTGATCCTCCAAAGTAGGGAAGTAGGGCGTATTAAAAGAAAGCTGCTCCTCCGCGGAGGGCGAGAGCGGAAGCAAAACAAAGTATTCTCTTTGCCGCGCGCGCGCCAGCGTATATCCCGCCCACCCCGATAAACGGTTCGCGCTTCTCCGCTGCAGAACCAGTTGCACTCCCCGCGAGTAGTCTCGCTGATAAATGGAATTCTGCCCGCTTAAAGGTTCCAGCGCCCCGCAAGGTGGATTCACGCCCGGAGGTTCCGTCGCGAAGCCACTCGGCGAACCAACCAGATCGCTGTTTTGCCGGTCAAAGGCTTGCAAGCGGACGCGCGTCGACTCGCCCAGGCGCTGCTCGATCGCAGCCGTGAAGTGATCCGAACGCTGTAGCAGGTTTCCAAACGGCAAACAGTAGGGCGTGGCCACTTCCTGAAAATCGGGAAACTGCGCGTAGCGCCCCACCCCAAATTGCAACTCCGTCGCGGTCAATACCCGGATTGCCGTCGAGATCTGCTCCGAGAAAGGATGCACTCCAATCCTCTGCAAATTATCCCAACGGACTCCGCCGATTACGTGCACCCGATTCTTCCACAGCGTCGAAGTCTGTTGCAGGTAAAGGTCGCCTCGCAGCCCGGTTCCGCTCGCGTACGCCGAAAACGCCGGCCCCGGGCTCCCGTAGAACACGCTGTATCCATCGTCGCGCAGCCGCCGCAAAGTGGCTCCGCCCTCGAGCACATCGTTGTTTTTCCACGCCCATGTCAGATTGCTTCCTCCCAGCCACTCACCGTACGCATAGCTGTCGAGAATCTGTCCAAAGGTATTGTGCGAGTCGTAAGGCTCGCTGAGATACGCCGCGTGGCTGTCCAGCAACAGGTGAGGACTAATGCTCCAGCGCCATCCTGCGCGCGCCAGCGTGAAGGCGCTGTTGCCCGCGGCAAATACATCGGGGTCGCTGCTGGTCGTGAGTTGAGTCGAGGTCTGCCCGCCCTGGGCGTGTATGCTCACGCTCTGTTTCGCCGTGAGATCGTAAACCAGCTTCACGTCTCCGTCGTAGAACGATGCGTTCTGCACATCGTCCTCGCGGTTGCGAATCAGATATCCGATATAACTTTTTCGCGCCGATGCGATCCATGATCCTCGTGACGATCCGTGGTCGGACGTGCCCAGTTCTCCCTCGCCCAGAATGTCACTATCTGCAATTCCCGCCGAGACCCGAAATATCGGCGTCGATCGGCTGCCTTCGCGCGTGCGAATATCCAGCGCCGCTCCAATGCCGTCTGCAAATTTCACGGGATACGCCACCGGCATTAGCTTCATCTCTTCCACCGTCTCGCTCGTAAGAAAACTAAGCGAAGCTCCGTTCGAAATGTCAGGGATGCTGTGAAACGGTGACGCCAGCACGTCATCCAGGTAGATGGAGACATTTTGGAACGGCATCCCCATTACCGAGAACTGGGCGTAGAACTCATTGTTTCCGGGCGCGGAAACTCCCGGCAATGCCTGAATAGCGCGGAACGGATCGTCGGCAAAAACCGTCGATGCGGCCCTGATCTCCGAGGCCGTCAGGTTGCTCTCGCTGATCGCAGGCGAATCCTCTTGCTGAAAAACATCGCCCGTTACTCGCACCCTTTCCGTGTGGCGGAAATTGTCTGGAACCAGCGTGAGATCAAACTCTTTGGATTCTGCAGCCGATAGCGAAAAGGAAAAAGTCGAGAGTCGATAGCCGACTGCGCTCACTCGCAGCGTGTACGTGCCGGGCGCAAGATTCTGTATGTCGAAAGCGCCGTCGGCGCCGGTGTTCGTTTCGCGGCCGGCTTCGAGAACGCTTACCTGGACGCGCTCCAGTCGCTCACCACCCGCCACATTCTTGACCGTTCCCTTAATTTCGGAAGCATGCAGGGTCAGGCAAAGGAACAAAACGAAGGCAGCAAGGCGGGCGATCATCAATTCTTCCAGGCAAAACGGAAGAACAGGCTAGCACACCGTGCGCGATGTCCGAACGCAAAACGTTCTTCAATCACCCGATGACCAAATCACCCGATTCTTTCTAGTTCGGCCCCTTCATCTTGTCCTTCACGCTGTGCGCCAGCTTCTCGATTTCTTCTGCCTTCTTCAGCACTTCGACCGAAAGCACGTTTTCATTCGACTTGTCGACGTACTCCTTCAGCTCCCCGGCCAGCTTCACCAGTTTGTCGGTATCGGCCTTGAGCGCGGCTTGCCGCTGCAGATTGATTCTCTTGGCCAGTTCGCGGGAGATGCGATCCCGGGTCTCGTCGTCCGCTGTCGGTGCTACGTTGATGGTCTGCGGCTGTACCTGATGGGTTTGCGCCGTCCCCGGTAGCGGGAGCCACACAAATAGAAACAGACTGCAAGCCAACCATTTCGCTCGCACGGTGTCCCTCGAAACGGACGCGATCGTTCTGCCCGTTCCTAAAGTATGGCCACTTTTTTCGGAGACCGCAACGGAAATTGCTCGGGACAAAAGAAGGGCTTGGGAGAGATGCAGCCGGAAAAAGTCGAGAGGAGTTAGGGGAGGGCTCGGCAAGCGTCGGCGGAAAGGCTCGGGAACGGTGGGAAAAGCTCGGGAGGGGCGGGAAAGGCTATGGAAAATTTGGGAAAGGTTGAGGAAGGTTTGGTTTGGGGAAGGAAGGGCACGACTTTAGTCGTGCCGCCTCCCCGCTCACATTGACTTCGGCTTTAGCCGCTGCGGAACCGCTGTCGCTTACAGCGAGCTCATATTCGACAAAAACTCGCCGTTCGACTTCGTCTTGCTCAACTTGTCGATTAGCAACTCCATCGCTTCCACCGGCGACAGCGGGTTCAGCACCTTGCGCAGCACCCAGATCCGTGACAGATCTTCCCGCGGGATCAGCAACTCTTCCTTACGCGTGCCCGACCGTTGAATGTCGATCGCCGGAAATACGCGCTTATCCACCAGCTTGCGCTCCAGAATAATTTCCGAGTTGCCCGTGCCCTTGAATTCTTCAAAGATCACGTCATCCATGCGCGATCCGGTATCGATCAGCGCGGTCGCGATAATCGTCAGTGATCCGCCTTCTTCGATATTTCGCGCCGACCCAAAGAACCGCTTCGGCCGCTGCAGCGCATTCGAATCCACGCCGCCCGATAGCACCTTGCCCGAGGGCGGAACAATCGTGTTGTAAGCTCGCGCCAACCGCGTGATCGAATCCAGCAGGATCACCACATCGCGCTTGTGCTCCACCAACCTCTTCGCCTTCTCGATCACCATCTCCGCGACCTGTACGTGCCGCGCCGCAGGCTCGTCGAAGGTCGATGAAATTACCTCGCCCTTCACCGACCGCTGCATGTCCGTCACTTCTTCCGGACGCTCGTCGATCAGCAGCACCATCAGCACCACTTCCGGATGGTTCGTCGTAATCGAGTTCGCCACATTCTGCAGCAGCATGGTCTTGCCGGCGCGTGGCGGAGAAACAATCAACCCGCGTTGTCCCTTACCGAGCGGCGTCAGCAAATCCATCACCCGCGCGCTGGAATTTTCCCGCGTCGTTTCCAGCTTCAGCCGCTCCTGCGGATACAGCGGCGTCAAGTTATCGAACAGAATCTTGTTGCGCGCTTCGTCCGGCGACTCAAAATTCACCGCCTCAATCTTCACCAGCGCAAAGTATTTCTCGCCCTCGTGCGGCGGCCGCACCTGCCCGCTGATTGTGTCACCGGTTTTCAGATCGAACTTGCGGATTTGCGACGGCGATACATAAATATCGTCCGGCCCCGGCAAATAGTTATAGTCCGGCGACCGCAGAAAGCCGTAGCCGTCGGGCAGTATTTCCAGCACGCCTTCGGCAAAAATATGCCCTTCTTTTTCGCTCTGCGCCTGCAGGATTTTAAAGATGAGGTCCTGCTTGCGCAGTCCGCTGGCACCGGGCAGCTCCAAGGTCCTTGCGATCTTGGTCAGCTCGGTGATGTTCTTTTCTTTCAGTTCAGCAATGGTCATGATTCACCTAAACCCGATTCACTCAAACGTGCAAGTTTCAGCGTTTTCGGGAGATTTTCAAAGGAGGGTATGCAGGGAAGACAAAACACCACGAGGCAGGCAGGCGGGGCTGTTTTACGCAGCCCGCCGTTGTGCCTCGGCAAAATTCTCCGGCTCCGACAGGATATCCTGCCGCTCCGCGCCTGCGATCCGGTCCAACACTCCATTCATTGTTTCCTGGATTCTGGTGCTGGGCCGGTGGAACTTCCGCGTGGCCTTGGAGGCGAGCTGGCAAAGCATATAACGATTCCGTAATGTTTGTAAAGCGTCAAACACACGATCGGATCGCATGTGTGTCTTTCCCCTTCCTTTATAAGTATGGGCATCCGCTTCCGCCCTGGCTCTCGTAGAATCGTAACAAACCACACGTCGTTCTAAATTGCTGATTCTACTAAGATTTTTAGGAGTTAGCGCAATCCCTATACTCAGAATAGATGCGCGACCGCACTCCGAAGATGCTCACTTTTCCTGATTGGACTCGCGGTCGAGGTAACTCAGAACGAACCTTGAGGCTTCGGAATGTCCCTGGAACTCAACAATGTACTCGGAATCCCCAAACCGGTCAATACCTTTTACGTATCTTTACGGGTTCGCACCATCGTGGCCGAGGCGCCTGTTCAGCAGCCTTGTAGCTTCAGTGAGTCCGCCGCGCTCGAATTAATTCACCTCACCTGTATTGGCACATCTGTATTGGCACATCGAACTTCTAATATTTCTTCCCGATCACAACTGATCTCGATCTGCGGGTTCGCGCCGGTCTTCCTTAACCGTGTCCTTCAATGTTGCCACGGCCCGCGTTTTTCTCCTTCGAGAAAGCCAGCAGAGTATTGGGCCACGGCTGCCCCGGTGATCTCTCTCCACGCTGATGTTTTCTCCGCTGCGTTCTAGCTGCGGTACTCATAAACCTTGCTTTTAGCGCAAATCCTTTGGGATCATGGAGTTACTAAAATTGATCCTTGTAAAATCCGTCTTCTAAAGGACTTACAGGAAAAGTCTTTGTTTTCAGTGAGTTCGGAGCATTACCAGTCACGTAAGTCTTTTAGAATCAGTGGGAACCTCCGTAAAATATAGATGTCAAAGAACTTAATACCGAAATCTTTTGAAAGAGGACTGGCATGGGACGATTTCGCTTACTTGTAGAGCGTCACGGCCTCGACCATGATTGCGAAGCGGGGCTGTGGAAGGCAAGGTTGGATGTCACAGAGACAGCAGATTCCCTTCGACGTCGCTCAAGGCAGGCTCTCGCCATTCTCGCCGCTGATCGCGGCTGCGAAAGGCTCGGAATGGCAACGGGCACGCGGGTGATGTTTCGGCCGTCCCTGACGGGACTCGCTCCTCTTTTCGCTGCTTACCCCGGACTTACGTCCGGGGCTATCCTCTATCGCCCCTTTCGGGGCTGGGGTGGGGAGCTGCCGTCTGCGCTGCCACTGTATTTACATTGTGTAAATACATTTTCTGCGCCAGGCTTGGGACGAAGAACGATCATCTATGCCGACAGAAAAAATAACGAAAGGCGCATCATCTCGGCGTGGCGCTCGGAGCCGCACGAAAGGCGACACTACTGGCAAAACCTCGAAGCGCAATAACTCCAAATCCCGGCGACATGGAGGCGCAGGCCTAGAATGCTGTTGGTGATCCGGCAGGCGCGAGGTCGGCTCTCACAAAGAATCGCCGTCGGAGGGAAACATGAAAATAAACCCGAGCGCTACAGCAGACGTTCTCAAGACCTCGATCCAGGAGGACAGAACTGAGGCCAGGATTTATCGAAACCGAGTGCAAGATGTGAGCTACATCCTCGCCGTTGCTTCCTTCGCTCTGAGCGCCTTTCTGATCGGGCACACTGCGGCCGACCAGCTGCGTTACATGACGCTACTTACCGATCTCGGATTGGTCGCCATTATGTGGATATCTTTCTGGCGGATTCAGTTCGATCTCTTCCGCCTCCGAAAAGCTCTAAGGGCACGCCAGAAGTTACTCAGCGGTCTGCATGAGCAGGTAACAGAACTCGATCCCTTTCCTAACATCGAGAAGGATCCTCCGCCCGACATTAAGGACACGGATTTGTACTGGGTGGTCTCCCTATGTACAGCCGTCGTACTCGTCAAAATGTTGGTGCTCGTCCACTACGCCGGAAGTTTCGTAACTCAAAAAGGAGCTTCCTAGTAAACGGACAGCCCTGAAGGGGCGGCAGATTACAGCCCCGGACGTAAGTCCGGGGTAAGCTGAAGAAAGAAGTAACCAAGTCCCGCAGGGACGACAGAAGATTCCACGCACAAACGTCCGTGTGGAGCGGACACTCTTGTCCGCCGCCTTTGACGTTGCTCTTCACCTTGATTTCGATCCTGTTCCTAACACGAACCGCGATAATACCGTGGAAGAGCGGCGCCTTCAGCGCCGCGTAAAGTTCGAGAAAATGATGCAGGCTTCAGCCCCTGTGTCGCCCGCCATCAACCGCTCCATCAGCCGAAACGCGCAAACCACTCCAGCCGCGAAGCGGCGGCAGATCACAGCCCCGGACCTAAGTCCGGGGTAAGCTGAATAAAGAAATAACCAGTCCCGAAGGGACGGCAGAACGACACCTGCCTGCTCCGCCGGCCCCGCCAAGAGCGAGCCTACCAAACCCGCATCAACGCCATGCTGCGAGCTTAAATGGAAGGGCAGGCGACGATTTAAAAGAGTCCCATGTCTCGCAAAACCGGCGAGACATGGGGCACCCGGCGGACCGATTCATCCTGCCTTCGAACCCCTCCGTGTCTCCGTGGTGAATTCACTTCACCCCCAGCTGCCAAAACAAAAACGAATACACATCGGTGAACTCTTCAATCTGCTTGGTCACCGGTTTCCCTGCGCCATGTCCCGCCTTGGTTTCAATCCGCAACAAAATCGGACGCGTCTTGCTCGCCCCGTTCTTCGCTTCGTCCTGCATCTCCGCCGCCATCTTCTTCGCGTGCATGGGGTCGACGCGCGTATCCGTATCCGCCGTCATGAACAGAATTGCGGGATATTCCGTCCCCGCCTTCACATGGTGATAGGGCGAATAGGCGTAGAGCCACTTAAACTGCTCGGGATTATCAGCACTCCCGTACTCCGGAATCCACAGCTTGGCGATCTGGAAATTCTGGTAGCGCAGCATGTCGAGCAGCGGAACCTGGCACACCACCGCGCGAAACAAATCCGGACGCTGCGTGATCATCGCTCCCATCAGCAGCCCGCCATTCGATCCGCCCTGAATCGCCAGATGATCCGTGTCCGTATATTTTTCTGCAATCAGATGTTCGGCGGCGGCGATCATGTCGTCAAAAACATTCTGCTTCTTGTCGAGCATTCCCGCGCGGTGCCAGTCTTCGCCAAACTCCGCGCCGCCGCGCAAATTCGCTACCGCGTAAACTCCGCCATGCTCCATCCACAGATAAGCCGTGCGGCTGAACGATGGCGTCAGGCTCACATTGAACCCGCCATACGCCGTGAGCAGCGTGGGATTGTGCCCATCCTTCTTCAATCCTTTCTTGTTGACGACGAACATGGGCACCCGCGTTCCATCCTTAGAGTGGTACCACTCCTGATTTACCTCGTAGGCCGCCGGATCGATCGCCGGCGCATCCACCTTGGCCCATAGCGTGGTTGCTTTGGTCTTCAGGTCATAACGATAAACCGTGGGAGGAACGGTGAACGACATGAATCCATAAAAAATTTCATCGCGATCCCATTTCCCGTCCGACTGGAAAACGGTCCCAATCGAGGGCAGCATGAGATCGCTGAGATGGTCTCCACCGAGATCGAAAATCTTTAACTGGGAACTTGCATTCTGCTCGTACTGCGCAAACAACTTCCCGCCCCACACCGACGCGCCCTGCAATACGGCGTCCGACTGAGGAATAATTTCTTTCCAGTCGTCGCGCTCATAGTTACCCGCTTCCGCCGCGAACACGCGGTAACGCGGCGCATCTTCGTTGGTGACGATGTAAAGCCGTCCGTTGTAAATGGATCCGCCATATAGAAAATTCTTGCCGGTAGTGATGCGCTCAGGCGGCGTGCCCTTTTTCAGATCCATCAAGAAAAGCTCGGTCTTGGTCCAGCCTTGCTGGACCGAGATCAACAGCAAGCGCCCATCGTTATCGAGACTCACGCCGGGCCAGTCTTCCGGGTCGCGCCCCTCGCCAAAAATTTTCGTGTCCGTCTCCGGATCGGTCCCCAGTTCGTGATAAAACACGTGCCGGTTGTACATCTCCTGGCCTTCGGGAACGTCTCCCTTCTTTGGATAGCGCGTGTAATAGAATCCGGAGTTGTCCAGCAGCCAGGCAATGCTCGCCGCCCGCGTGCGTTCGATCACATCCGGCAGCGCCTTCCCGGTCTTGGTTTCAATAATGTGCAGCGTGCTCATCTCCGATCCGCTGGGCGACGTGCCATACACCAGATACTTTCCATTCTCCGAAGGCTGGTACCAATCGAGCGCGATCGTTCCGTCCGCTGCCAGTTGATTCACGTCCACCAGAACGCGATCTTGTCCGTCGTTTTTTCCTTCAGCTCCGCCTTCGCGCACATAAACGATGGGCTGGTTCTGCATCCCCTCACGGCGTGTGTAGAAATAATATTTCCCACCAATCTGGGGCGCGCTGATGCTTCCGATGCTTAACAATTCTGTCAGCCGCTTATGAATCGCATTCCTCCCCGGCAGGGGATCGAGCACAGAGTTGGTATAGGCCATCTCCGCTGCTACCCACTTCTGCGTCTCCGGACTGTCGGCATCTTCGAGCCACCGGTAGTTATCGACAATCTTCACGCCATGCAGCGTCTCTTCCAGCGGACGCTTCTCCGCCTTCGGCACCGTCGCACTCGCCGTACTTTTCACATCGTCCCCCGCAAACACCGCACCCACCAGAAGAAACACCGAAACCACAACCAGCCCCGCTCCACTCATCCCGCACCTCGCAACCCGATAGCCTACCAAACTCTCGCACCGCAGGTTTTCACCCGCCCCCCAAAATGTTATGATTGATGCGCTCAAGAAGCGCGCGCTCCGCGCGCGCTTCTCCACACTCCTCAGTAGCTCAATGGCAGAGCATCCGGCTGTTAACCGGAGGGTTGTAGGTTCGAATCCTACCTGAGGAGCCATTCTTTCAGTCGGTTACAAACTCTCAAAACTAAACTTCACCGCATTTCACCGCATTTGCTTTGGAAGGAGTGATGATATTTCCTCCCGAGAGTGCCCGACACGGCCGTTCGTAACGCTAGACTTCCTATTGCCTGGAAAGAGCATTGGAGACCAGCGGCAGGCCCAGCGACCCTCACAACCGGTTCAAACTCCGGCGGGATTCAATCTTTGAATCCGGCCTTCTTTTCTTGCCAACGTACCCGACTTGTTCATACCTCCTGTTAGTTGGCGCAGTATCGCAATATCACATTGAACCGGCTGTGCCAACTCTCAACGAGTGTAAACGCCTGATTCCGTCAATTGTCTGAAAGCTGGCTACTACTGTATAAAAAGCTGTCGAGTTTTTTCGCCTTCGGTGTGACGACTACGCGCCAAAACGGCCCTTGGAAAGAGATTGTCGCAGGTTTTGTGCTCGTGTTCTTTGTGGCCTATTGTGCTGCTCACGTCTTCAAGGTGATTGCTTTAGAGAAAGCGTTCGATGCGGTTATCGTTGGCTTGGTAGTCCTGCTCTACGCCACATTGGTTTCGCTGCCGGGGATAGGTATCGCTTACCTGACTTGGAAACTTTCTCGCAATATGAGGCCGATTCTTGCTCAGGCGATATTCCGCGCCGGTATATTCGCAATTGCGGTCACACCAGCGTTCTGGGGCCATGCAGGATTTCTTCCAGCAATACTTCTTGCTTTCGTATTGCATGGAAGAGACAGGTCGGATGTAATTATTGGAATCTTGATCGTTTGGGCCATCGCCATTCCTGTGTTATTTGTCCGTGCTCGCAACCGAAATAACGCAAAAATCTTCGTCAATTAACGTAACATCGCCATTTCACTCATTGAGGTTAAGATCACCGTTGTTCTCGCCGCCGCGATCCTTGGTCACGCGCTGGCGGTTATTGCCTAGTCGCGGGCGAGGCGCAGAAGCGGCGGATTTGCACCAAGAGAAGGATCAGAGCACCCAGGACGACGAGAGCCACGGGCGCGCGCCGCAGCACCCAGGTCTCCGTTCTTCTGCTTGCTTCGCCCGGCGGGAGAACGTCGATCACCTGGATTCGGGATCGCCCTTTGAGATTGGGAAACAGGTAAACCGGAATCACTGTGCCCGGCGGGACCGAATCATTCAGTTCGGCCTGATCGCGCGGAACACGTTTGAGGTAGGGAACCAAATTCATCCATTCTTTCTTGCCCTCTACCATCCCACTGGCATAAACCGATATGTCGGGCCCATGCATGCCATGGCTTTTCTGATAATAGGGACGAGTCACCTGAAAGGTGGTGGCTTGATAGGGCTGTCCCTGAACGCGTTTGAAGGCATTATGCGCGTTGATGAAGGTGACGAAGCCGAACAGTAGGCAGACCAGGAAGGCGAGGCCCAATATTGCGATGGTGAGATTCAAGAGTATTACGCTCATCGGCCGGGAAGACAGCGGGTGAGGCAAAGAACGAGGCGCGCCGAGTTCACCATAATTCATGCGGATGCCAATGATCGAGTCCTCGAAAGTTTCACACAACATTACCCCAAAGTCGAATCGAACCGAGCGCGACCCGCTTCACGAATGGTAATTGGTGGATTGGTGATGAACACCGTACTCGTGATGAACCTCAGGGCCCCGGCCCCTCGGCAGGCATCTGAAATTAAAAAGGGCAGACACGTTATCGTGTCTGCCCCTGCGGCCTGAGGGATACCCAACTCAAAAATAGAACTTGAGAGCAAACATGAGATTCCTGGGATCCTGACTGCCGGTGATATTTCCGAATGTAGTAGCTGTTGAGCTGTAGTACATGTTCGGCGCGGCCAGGTTGGGATGGTTGAATGCGTTCAGGAAGTCGGCGCGAAACTGTAAACGCTTTGACTCGCCGAACAGGAAGTTCTTTTGCAGACTCAGATCCAAATCCACATAGCGAGGTCCAATGACCGGGCCTTGCGCCGGGCACGTGCCAAAGGTCCCGGGCGCCTCCGGTGTGAATGTGCTATTTGCATTCGAGAACCACTGGAATTGATAGCCCGAAGCAGTGTTTACGATCTGGTGGGTGTACTGGACCGGACCATTGCAGTTCGGACGAGCAGAACCCGATCCGGCACCGTCGTTGCCGGTGAAGGTGCCAGAACTGTCGGGTCCGTAGACGGCCAGCGGGAATCCTGCATGATAGGAAAAAATTGGACCGAGCGACCAGTTTCCAACTACCGCATTGACTGCCGCGGGAAGATCATGGCCGAAGGATTTTCCTCGCCCCACGGGCAGTTCGTAAAGGACGTAGCCGCTCAAGACTTGGTTGGAATCATAGTAGCAACGTGCCCAGTTCGATTTCGGATCGTAGAGGTTCTGCCAATAGGGATACGAACTCGTGGTCTCGGAATTTGTGCTGTAGGTTCCGTAGTATCCACTGTTGTTGGTCATGCACTTACCAAACGTGTAGGCGAGCTGGCCTTCCAGTCCTCCGCTGACGCGCTTTTGCAATACTGCTTGCAAAGCGTCATAGCGCATGGTTCCGACCGACGCCGTATCGTAAACATCAGCGAAGCTGTTCGGGCCATACCCTAGACTGTTCCCGCCGGCATCGACTCCGTTGAAGCCTCCGATGAACGGGGTGTTGTCAGTTCCCAGTTGCAATTGTCCGAGATCCAGCGGCACCACGAGGTGCGTCACCTTCTGACCGACATAACCAACCTGCGCCGTGAGCGTTGGTGTAACTTGATGCTGTATCGAAAGATTCCATTGTTCCCCGACCGCCGGCTGCACCACCGGATCCCAGGCGAACATAGTCGCTCCGGAAACCGATTGCGGTTGGGGTGTGGCCCCGCCCGTAGCTCCTGCCTCGGTGTCATAAGGTGTGGCGCCTGGGTTGTAGTTGTTCGTTCCCCCGATCTGGGTTGGCGTGTATGGCGGATTACGGGGCAGGCGCAGATTAGTCCCCGTGCCCTCGAGATAAGACGAGACGCTAAACGCTGCGCGGACCACGGTTTTCCTCTGAAGGAATGCGGGAGCCCAGGACAATCCAATGCGCGGCTCAAACTCTCCCAGTCCGTCATATTTGCTGCTGTAGAGTCCTCGACTGTATCCGTTCTTGCCGACAATGCCGGTGCCGATGGCGCTGTTTCCGGGAAACTCCACGACGCCGGTCGTCTTGTCTACGTTCACCTGGCGATTGTTGGTTTCGATCCATGGGGTACGTGCCTCATAACGCAATCCCAGATTCAAAGTGAGGCCGTCGGCTATATGCCAATCGTCCTGCGCAAAACCCGCCAGCAGCCAGTCCCTTTGATGGAAGCCGCCGCCCACTTCGCCTCGAGCCACGGAATCGGGCAAGCCCAGGGCGAAGCTCGCTCCCGCATCGCCGCCAGATAGTCCATCGCCGGCCTCGGACGTGTAGTTGTTGGTGAAGCCGATGTCGCCCAGCACTCCGGCATTACCTGGATAAGTAATGTTTAAGCGGTACCGATTCATCTGGAATCCGAATTTTGTATTGTGGTGGCCGTGACTCCATAGAAGATTGTCGGATACTTGCCAAACCGTAGAAGCGAACTTTTGGATGATCGCACCGTTGCCCAAACTGGAGTAGTTGCCGATGCCGTTTCCGTTGCTAGCGGCACTTGTGAACGTGATACTTGGCAATCCGTTGATGCCGCCTTCACTCGTACCGGCGATCCCGGTTTGGGCTGCCAACTTTGCGACGGAGGGGTCAAAGGTGGTATTCGGGCCATAGGGCAGGACGTAGTTCACGCCAATGCGAAAATCGTTGAGCAGTGACGAAGTGAAGGTGTGCGTCTCATCAAAAGCAGTGTTGTCGATGTGTGCTTCCGAACTCGAGTTACCGCCAAGCAGGAAGGAAGTCGTTAAGGGATCGATTTCCTTGCCCCGTGAATAGCGGGCGAAAAGGCGGTCCTTGGCAGAGACGTTGTAGTCGACTTTGAAATCTTCCTGATCGTCGTTGTTCTGGCTTCCATTGAGAATTACAGCGCTATTGGGCGCACCGGGAGTCGGTTGTGGATAGAGCGACGAGGCCATTAGCACCTTGAAGGCATTATCAAGTCGGTTGGGAGGAATGATGTTGCCCTGAAAAGGTACAGGGTTCCCGGACAGGACGCACGGTGTACCGCTGACTCCTGTGCCCGGAGTGCAGGGGTCATAGATTTGCACGCCATTGGGATTTGCAGAGGTGGGGGTCAGCAAGGCGCTAAAATCGCCTGCGCGTTCGGCAGTTGATAACACGGTCAAGCCGCTTGCCGCAGGCGGATGATCGAAGCGGGAGCCTTCATAATCAGCGAAGAAAAACAATTTGCTCTTGATGATTGGACCGCCGATTGTGCCCCCGAACAGATTCCATCGCATCTTTGCCTTCGGGAGACCGATCGTCCCTTGCGGATTGGGTAAGAAGCCGTTTTGCCACGAGTTCGCATTGAATTTATCGTTGCGGATGAATTCAAAGACGTCGCCGTGGAAGGTATTCGTGCCGGATTTTATTGAGGCGCTGACCACACCGCCCTGAAAATTGCCGAATTCCGCCGAAGCGTTCTGGGTGATGACATTGAATTCCTGGATGGCGTCGGGCGATGGGGTGAAACCCACCGCGTTCTCGGAAGCCTGATTGTCATCCACGCCGTCAAGAATAAAGTTGTTCGACTCTTCGCGATTGCCGTTGATATATGGGCGCCCACCTCCATTGCCCGCAATCTGCTGCGAGGTTTGGGAACCGGTATTCATGGTCTGGGGATCAATGGTGAGTGCGCCCGGGCTGAGCAAGGTCAATTGGACGAAGTTGCGCGAGGCCAAGGGGAGATTGTCGTTCGTCCTTGCATCAATCACCGTGCCTACCTGCGCGGTATCGGTCTGCAATGTCGGAGCCTGATCGATCACTTCCATGACCTCGGTTACGCTTTTCACCTGGAGTTGGAAGGCGAAGCGGGCGATTTGATCCAGCACCAGCGTGACAGCGGACTGCTGAGCCGTCCGAAATCCAGCCGCGGTCACCTTTATTTCGTAAGTGCCAACCGGCAAGCGCTGGAGGTTGAAGACGCCATCCCCATTGGTTTTAGTTGCGTAGGTAGTGCCGCGATCCACATCGCGAGCCACCACGGAGGCGCCAACCAGTGGGGCTCCCGTGGGATCAGTCACGCTTCCGGTGATAGTGGCCGTGACTTCCTGCCCCCAAGCGGGACTCACTGCGAAAAATGTGGCGAACATGGTTGCGAACAGCGTTAGAGCGATTATCGAGGACGCCTTCGAGTGTGTCATTCCATCTCCTTTTCGAGCCTTCGCCTGACTAACTCTCACCTAATCTCCCAACCACTAGCCCAATACGATCAGCTCTTGCTATGCATCGTGCCGCTCGGTGTTGCACCGCCTTGCGCGGGAAACATGGACGAGCGAAGGATCCGCGTTCTACTCCTTCATAATTCCGTACTGAAAACGAGGGGGAAGCTTCGCACCAAACTCTTCTGCCATGGCAAGCGTCAGCGCTTGTGGCACGAGAACGGAAGTGATTCCTTCCCACGGTTCCGGGACGGCCCCAATCGTTACCGGAAAGAACCTTTCGGACGCCTGCCGCTCTTCGGTTCCGACCAAGATCACTCTGCCGCCACGCGCGTGACAATCATGAGCGAGATCGACTCCCAAACCGGCCGCTCGTCCCAGGGCTGAAATGATGGCGACGTGCGATCCGTCGACGTCAAGGAGCGGACCATGCCGAAACCCGCCTCCGGAATAAGCCGCAGCGCGATGGCCGGTCATCTCGCGAATACACAACGAACCCATGATGGCGGCACCGTATGCTGGTCCCCGGCCTACGAGCTCGATATTCGCGGCTCCGCGGCAGAATTTTTCCAGTTCTCCTCGCAGGCTAAATACCTTATCGAGGGCGGCAGCGTAAGCTACGCTCGCCCGTTGGGCATCTTCGCGCCATGCCCGCCCCAGAATGTGGGAAGCGAACACGATGCACGCGGCCGTAGCGTTGGTAAATGTCTTGGTTGCGTTGCCGTATTCTGGCCCTGCCAGAATCGGCAGTTTGACCTCGATGGACGACCAACAGGTGCTTTTTTCGTTGTTGCAAAGCAAAGCGATCGGTAGCCTCGCACTGTTTTGACAGAGCTGCACCAATTCCGCGCTCTCTCCGGAAGTGGTCAACAAAATGGAAACAGCGGCCTGATCCCATACCGGGCGCGAGTAGTGCAGCCACTCACTTGCGTCTGCAGCGAAGGCCAACCGGCCGCACGACTGCAGGAAAGAGGAAGCGATAATAGAGGAGCAATAGGAAGCCCCCATTCCAACCAACATTACAGGCCCGGCGGAAAGTGCCATCTGCCGCAGTTGTTCGATCGCTTCCCGGATCGGCTTGTCTTCCTGATAAGCCCGCAGCAGCCTGGCAAGATGCTCGGGCTGTTCTCGACATTCCATTTCATAAATGGATGTCATGCTCCGGGTCAGCATCTCGCTCGGCGGCTCGACTCCGGCGATCCAGCGCGACTCTGGGCCTGCCTGGCTCTCCATTTGATTTCCTCGGTTAATCTGCCGACAAACACCGAACGGTCGATGTTTTTAATGAATGATTATAAACTATACAGTATGATGCTGTTGAGGTAAATATGTGTCTGATCCTGGACTCTCTGATCCGCCTCGCGTAAATCGCGGATTCATCCTGCGCATTTCGTCGATCGCAGCACTGGGTGGCGTGTTGTACGGCTATGACATGGGCATCATTGCGGCCGCAGCGATCTTCGTCAAACGCACATTCGCGCTTTCAACTTTGATGGAGGAGTTGGTCGTCAGTATCGTCCTGATCGGTGCCATGCTTGGAGCCATTGTGGGCGGGGCGGTCGCCGATCGTATCGGCCGGCGTGCAACGCTGGTATGGGCGGGAGGTATTTTTATCGTCGGATCTTTGCTGGCGCCTCTGTCGGCCAACGTCTTCGTTCTGATTGTGGCGCGTGCGATTATCGGAATCGGAATCGGTTTCACCTCGGTAACCGCGCCGGTCTATGTTTCTGAACTTGCCCCGCCTCAGTCGCGCGGTATGCTCATCGGGCTTTATCAGTTGGCGCTGACCGTGGGAATCGCGCTCGCGGATCTCGTGGGTTACTGGCTGGCTGCACAACAGGCTTGGAGACTGATGTTCGGCCTCGCGGTTGTGCCGACAGTCTTCTTTCTGGCGGTAATTCTCACGGTTCCCGAAAGTCCGCGCTGGCTGTTCGCACACGGTCGCCCCAAGGACGCGGCAGCAGTACTGCATGTCTATACGGATGCCGACGGGGCACAGCGTCTTCTCGATGACATTGAGCAAGGACTGAAAACGCCCGTGGAACAACGCTGGAGCGCCCTCTGGAGTCCTGCCGTCCGCGGCGCGCTTTTCATCGCAGTCGGACTCACCGTTTTACAACAGGTCACCGGTATCAACACCATCATTTACTACGGTCCGCAGATTTTTGAGCTCGCGGGAAGTTCCTCGCACGCCAATGCCATCTTTGCGACCCTGATCGTGGCCATAGTGAATGTGGTTGCGACGGTCGGGGGCATCGCTCTGGTCGACCGGGTTGGACGCAAGCCGCTGCTCTACGTGGGCGTGACCGGCATGACAATCGCCCTTTTCGCGCTTTCTTTCGCCTTTGGCCATCAAGCAATGCTCGGTTCGTCGCTAGGATCTATAGCAATCACGTGTCTCGTGGTCTATATCGCATGTTTCGCATTCAGCCTGGGAGCGATCGCCTGGATACTGGTTGCCGAAGTCTTTCCGTTGCGCGTCCGCGGGCGCGGGGTCGCCGCCGGAACATTGTTCTCAGGCATTGCTAACTTCGCGGTTTCGTTAACATTCTTAACCCTGATTAGTATCCTGGGGAGCGCCGGCACATTCGCGATCTACGGAACGCTTTGCATCGCCACCCTTGTATTTGTGCGGTTTGTTGTACCGGAAACTCGGGGAAGAGAGTTGGAGAGCATCAGTCTTCCCAGGAAAAGCTAAACCGTTCGATTGGAGCGTCTTCCTGAACTAGATTCCAAGAAGCAATCTTCGCGGCGAGTCGGGTTGACCACCCGCTACCAGGCCGATTCCCGAATCTGCTTTATTAAGCGCTAATCGAATCGCTCCGATCAACTGCGCATCCGGCCCCAGACTACTAACGGCCAGCTTTGGCCGGACGGGTTCGGTGTACTCTTGCAGGAACTGGCGCGTAGAATCCAGTAACGGTTGGCTCATCCCTACTCCGCCACCCAATACGAACAGCTCGCAGTTTAGGACCAAAGAGATGTTGTACACCGCATAAGCCAGCATTTTCGCCGAGCGATTCAGAACACGCTCCGCAAGTTCATCTCCGGCACGAGCTCGTTCAAAGATTTCCGTTGCATTAAGGTCGCGGGCGACTACAGTGCCAGCTTCGCCGCAACCGCGCAACCACTGTTGCCGGATGCCCTCGCCGCCGATTACGCTCTCAAGTGATCCCGGATCGCAATGCTTCGCGGCCTCTTCCGGACCGCCCGGAACATGCATGTAGCCGATCTCACCCGCAGTCCAATCTGCACCGTGGATCAACTTGCCATTGGCGAATACGCCAGCGGCAATCCCGGTTCCAATAGCAAGAAATACGAAATCGCCGATGCCTTGCGCGGCGCCCCTCCAGTTCTCTCCGATGGCTGCCATTCTTACATCGTTTTCAACCGCGGCCGGAATGCGTAGGGCGCTTTCCAGCAAGCTTCGAAGTGCGACATCTTTCCATCCTCTCAGGTAGGATGTTGCCACCACAACACCCGCGTCTCCGTCGGTGATGCCGGGTGCACCGGCAGCTACGGCCAATAGCGAACGTCGGGGTACAGAAGCACGCTGCAACAGATACTTCACACCCGTGCGGATCTGTTCGATCACCAAATCGGGAGAAGAAGTTTTCTTAGTGGATGCAGACCACTTCCCTAATACGCTCCCGTTCATGTCGGCCAATGCAACTCGTAAATTGCTCGCGCCTATGTCCACGCCGACCACGTGTCCGTATCCCGCATTAATGCGAAGGGCGCCGCTTCGCTGGCCGGCTTTTGACCTTCCGTTGGAAGTCCTTTCGAGCAAGCCTTTTTCAAGCAGGAAGGAAACCGCTGCCGAGGGCCGAGAGGAGGATAACCCCCAGTGCCGTTCCGAAATTTCGCCTGACTCGGAGCCGCGTTCGCGGAGTTGCCGCATCACCTCACCGGCGTCCATCTGCTTCATTTCACGCTGCCGCTTCGCTCTTTCCGGAGAAGAGACGGCTGGACGCAACTTGGGCTTGGCTACCACGAGCGGCTCACCATACTAAGTTATCTTTATTTACTAAGTCAGTCAACCGGGAAAGTTTGGTTGCGGAGTTCTTTACGCTTCGGGAGGCTTTTTCCCCAGAAACTCGATTAAGTTGGAGAACCAGAGGGCCGCAATAGTCCAAGAATGGCTGGATCGAGCGCCGTATAAATTGCGCCCCATAAGACGGCGGAGGGACCGAGCCCGCTCAATCCTACGCGTACGATCGCAAATTCACTTCCCTTCAACAATTCCTCCACCTCTTGCAACAGGCGTGGATGATTGCCCACCTCGCCTCCGAGAAGGATAACGCTAGGGTTGAGGATGAGGGCCAGGTCCAGCACGATGTCAGCCAAGAGGTTGGCTCGTTGCCGAAGGAGCCGTTTGGCCTCCGCGTTTCCCGCGGCCGCAAGATCGAAAACGTCAGCCGCACAGTTCACCTTGGGATACGTACGGGATCTCTGCCGATTCGACTGCCAGCTCTTCAGGATTCCCGGAGCACCCAAAAGCTTTTCGAGCTTCCCATATTTGTGGATGGTGGGGTGCTCCCTTGAAATGCTGGGCACTCGAAGATAGCCGATCTCTCCCGCCGTCCATTGAGATCCACGATAGATGCTTCCGTTCACAAAAATACCGGCACCCACACCTTCGCCGATGGTAATGAAAACAAAATTCTTTTCTCCCTGCGCCGCTCCTCGATAATATTCGCCTTGGGCTGCGAGATTCGTATCATTCTCTATCGTTACGTTGCATTTAAATTCCTTTGCAAGCATGCCCCCCAAAGGTACATCGGTCCATCCCTTTAGCGCGCTGAGCGCCCTTACGACCCCCTCTTGAACATTGACGATGGCGGGTACTCCTACGACGAGCCCCAACAGTTGCACCTCGGTTTGGTTCTGTTTGCGCAGCAAGTCGCGCACGATCCCGCTGATCCGGTCGCAGACTGCCGAAGGGGACGACGGCGGCCTCTCCAGAGAGACCCTCGCTTTCCCAATTTCCCGCCCATCCAAATCAGCCAGAAGAAAGCGGAGGGAATCAGGCCCAATCTCAACCGCCGCTACAGAACCTCGCTCAGCCCGGAAACGTAGTATGTCGGGCGGCCTTCCACCGGTCGAATCTCCTTCGCCGATAGGCTCAACCAGTCCCGCGAGCGCGAGGTGGGCAACCACATTCGTCACTGAAGGAGCACTCAGCCCGGAAGCGCGAACCAGGTCGGCCTTCGAGCATGGCCCCGCCTCGCGAAGAAGTCTCAACAGGATTTGAGCATTGGTTTGGCGGAGAAGGGGAGGCCTTCCGATTGGTACTCGTTCTTTCGTCACTGTGCGCTCACCGGCAACCGCTTCGTCCTTGGTCTCGACGTGAGTCATGTTAAGGCATTTTCCGATTCCTGCAAAAGCATCCGACTCAGACAATAGCAGCTCCGCCGCCTTATGATTTGGCCGTCCGGTGGGATGCTTCGACGCCCGCCACATTGTAATGCTTGATAACTAAGTTTGGAGTACAATACCTGTGGCTTGCCCGGCAGAGTTTGATGCATACACCGACGGATCAAACGCCGGTTGCGAAAAAAATGTTGTTCGCGGCGTGGAAACGCTAATTTTGGATCGACTGGGTTTTCAATTGAAACTGGAGCCCAAATGTCATTTTCAAGACTGGTTTCGTATTTTCGCTTTCACCGCTGTTTGTGGGTAATAGTGGCTGTGGTTCTCAGTTCCCCCGGCGCCGGCATGGCGCAGAACTCCAAGCCTAAATTTAAAGTCATTGCTCTGGCGGAATCCGGCGGCATCCATCGGCCTTTCGTTGACGCAGCTAGAGTGTGGTTGCAAAAGCTGGCGGACGACAACGCTTTTAGTGTCGATTATATCGAGAACACCGATAAGATTAACGACGAATTCCTGTCTCGCTATCAGTTGTTTATACAGCTGAACTATCCACCCTACGGATGGACTCCAGCCGCTGTAACCGCATTCACAAAATACATTGAGGAAGGCCGAGGCGGTTGGATCGGATTTCATCACGCTACCCTGCTCGGAGAATTTGACGGATACAGCATGTGGCCATGGTTTTCCCAGTTTATGGGAGGGATCAGATTTACCGATTACATTCCGAAGTTCGCCACCGCAACGGTAGTCGTGGAAGAGCCTTCGCACCCCGTTATGAAAGATGTGGGCGGATCCTTTGTAGTCGATCAGGAAGAATGGTACACGTACGACAAATCTCCGCGTCAGAATGTTCGCGTGTTGGCGCGCGTCAATGAGGCCACGTACTTGCCAGATACCAAAACTAAGATGGGAGATCATCCCGTCATCTGGACAAATGAACATTACAAGGCGCGCAACGTCTACATCTTCATGGGGCACCATCCTGAATTGTTCCGAAATACTGCTTTTACGACCATCTTTCGCAATTCGATCTTCTGGGCCGCCCGCCAATGAAGATGCACTCGATTCGTTTCTTGATGTTTTTGGCCGTTCTTTGCTCCTCTGTAGCGAGCATCGCTCAACCAACTCGCTTTAAGCTGCTTGCCTTTTACTCTACGAACGTCGAACCCGATCACGTGCAGTTTGCCGAGGCCGCGCTGAAATTCCTTGCCGCCCGAGCGATCGCCGACAACTTTACATTTGACTCGACAACCGACTGGGAGAACATGAATGATGCGTATTTGAAAGCGTACCAAATGATTGTTTGGCTCGACGACGCACCCAGCAATGCCGCACAAAGACTTGCGTTCCAGCGCTACATGGAAAATGGCGGGGCATGGTTGGGTTTTCACTTCTCGGGATACAACGACAAAGACACGAACTGGCCATGGTTCGTCGATTTGTTAGGCGGGGCGGTCTTTTACAGTAACAATTGGCCGCCGTTGCCGGCAAAGCTCGTCATCGATGACCGCACTCATCCAGTCGCAAGGGACATCCCCGACTCCTACGAATCGCCGGTCAACGAATGGTACATTTGGAAACCCAGCCCCCGACTTAATAAAGATGTGCGAGTCCTGGTCACTCTCGATCCTTCGAATTATCCCCTTGGGCTGAAGGACGTTCTCACCGGTGGCGACCTCCCCGTGGTTTGGACAAACACGAAATACAAAATGATCTACATGAATATGGGACACGGAGACAAGATTTTCACCAGTCCCATTCAGAACAAGCTCATTGAAAATGCGGTGAATTGGCTCGGCATGGGAGCCAAGACCGCTTCTCAGCCGCCGAGCGGAACAGGAATTAGTCCGGACGGAATTGTGGTGAATCCGACAAGCCGCAGAGTGTACGCGGTGAACGCCACCTCTGGCACTGTAACGGTCCTGGAGAACGCCGGAAACTTTCGCGGCACAATAAAAGTAGGAACCGCGCCCGAAGCAATCGCGATTAATCCTGTCACCAACAAAGTTTACGTGGCGAACTCGGGAAGCGGCGATGTAAGCGTGATCGATGGAGCAACCGATCGCGTCGTTGCCACTGTCAAAGTGGGAGATTTGCCTTATGCTATCGCGGCGAACCCTGCCACCAACAAGGTGTATATCTCGAAGACCTTCAGCAATAGCATGACGGTCATTGACGGAACAACCAACGCGGCAAGCACTCTGAAAATCGGCGTGCAGGCTGACGCTATTGCCGTGAATCCGGCGACAAACCGACTCTACCTAACAAGCTATGAGAGCGATAACTTGACTGTAATCGATGGCGCCACCGATAGCACAACAAGGGTGACCGCGGGCGCCCATCTCTGGGGAATCGCGGCGAACTCTGTGGCAAACAAAATCTATTTGGCAGACGCGGGCAGTTCGAATGTCACAGTGCTTGATGGCAGAACAAATGCCACGACAGTGGTTCATACCGGTGATATTCCTTGCGCACTTGCTGTGGATTCGTCTTCCGGCCGACTCTATGCGGCGAACTACGCAGGCAATACCGTGACGGTAATTGATGGCGCCAGCAACTCTGTCGTTGCAACCGTGAGTGTGGGATCCCGGCCTCAGGCTTTAGCGGTTGACTCTGACATTCACAGAGTATACGTCGCGAATACTCACGACAATACTGTGACTGTGATTGACGGAATCACTAATGCGGTGGCGGCGACGATAAAGACTGGGATTGCGCCTTATGCAATTGCCGTGGATAGTGCAACCAACATGGCCTTCGTAGCAAACATGGATGGGCCGAGCCCAACCGTGATCAATGGGCGAACGCTTACCGTAACTACCGCTGTGGGCTCGGCGCCGTAGAGAATTGTTGCTTATGAGAATCGTGCGTTGGAGTGCTCTGGTTTTCGTAATTGCTTGCGTTGTTTGTATCAGCCAAGCACAGACGCCGGTACAGGCGAAGAAAAAACAATTGCTGGTCATCGGTGAGGAAAAGGGGTATCGGCACGAATCCGTTTCTCACGCTATGGCCACGATTGAACGCTTGGGCGAGAAGACCAAGCTCTGGGACACCACAATTCGCACCGATACAGAAGCGCTCACCAAAAAGAAACTGGAGTTCAATGCCAAGAACCTTAACGACTTCGACGCCGTTCTTTTCTTCACCGGCGGCGAACTTGAGATGAATGCGCAACAAAAGGCAGATTTCCTATCATTCGTTCATGATGATGGAAAAGGTTTTATTGGCGTTCACAGTGCCACCATCACCTTCACGGGCTGGCCGGAATATGGCGAGATGATCGGTGGGTACTTCGACGAGCATCCGTGGGGAACATTTGACGCTCCCATCGTCGTTGAGGATTCTAGCTTCCCAGGCATGGAGCAGTGGCCGCGGTCTTTTGTTCTCAGAGACGAAATCTACCAGGTCCGAAACTATTCGCGTGACAAGGTGCGCGTTCTGATGCGCCTTGACACCAGCAAACTCGATTTATCGACTTCCAAAGTCCACAGGACCGATGGCGACTTCGCCGTAACGTGGGCCAAAATGTACGGCAAGGGCCGCGTCTACTATTCCACCCTGGGCCACCCTAAGGACAACTGGGACGATCCTAGACTTCAGGAGATGTATACAGAGGCGATCAAATGGGCTATGGGGTTGGTGAATGCAGATATCACCTCACGGCCTTTGCCCGCTAAATAGGCGAATGTGTCTTAAAGAAGGCCAGACGAGACTATGAATTACGGTTCGTAGGAGAGAGATAGCATGTGGAAGGTTTTCGTGTTTGTTCTGCTCGCGCTCACCACGTGGGCACAGGAGGCACACCCGATTCTTGCACTCGGTTCTCCTGCGCCGAACTTTGAACTGCCTGGCGTCGACGGAGAGGTTCATAAACTTGCCGACTATTCCGCTAGTCAAGTCCTCGTAGTTGTGTTCACCTGCAACCATTGTCCTATCGCGCAAATGTATGAGCGGCGTATCACGCAACTTGCGGCGGACTATAAAGACCGCGGTGTTGCAGTGGTTGCGATTCAACCCAACGATCCCAAGGCGATCACCATCGATGAGTTAGATTCCTCCGACGTCAGCGACAGCCTTGAAGAGATGAAGATCCGCGCCCAGTACAAGCATTTGAGGTATCCGTACCTTTACGACGGGGAAACACAGTCGGTAGCGGACGCTTACGGCCCGCAGGCTACGCCGCACGCCTTTGTCTTCGATCATGATCGGCGTCTTCGCTATGAAGGCCGCATGGACAGTAGCTACCGCGTTGAACTAGTGAAAACCCATGAGGTGCGCGACGCCATCGATGCGCTCCTCGCCCATCGGGAAGTAGAAGTGAAGCACACCGGTGTTTTCGGCTGTTCGACGAAATGGAAAGAAAAACAGGCCGCGCGCCTGGACACTTTACGGAAAATCGAATCCCAGCCGGTCCAGCTTGAAATGGCGGCGGCGGCGGATTTGAAGACGTTACGAACAAACCCAACAAAAAAAACGCTATTGGTCAGTTTTTGGGCTACATGGTGTGGCTCGTGCATTCACGAATTTCCCGAGTTCCAGGACACCTTCCGAATGTATGGCGTTCGCGATGTCGAGTTAGTTACGGTGGCGGCAAACATGCCGGATGAAAAGAGCAGCGTATTGCGTGTGCTGGAGAAAATGCACGCCACCAGCCGTAACTTATTGTTTGCTTCCGACGATATCGCCGGCCTGCAGGCCGCGTTCGATCCCAAGTGGGAGTCAGCCGTTCCTTATACCGTCTTGATTGGTCCCGACGGAAACGTGCTCTATCAGAAACAGGGTTCCGTCGACATATTGGAATTGAGAAGAACGATCCTGGCGAGCTTACCGTCGGACTACGAAGGATTCAATAAGTATTGGCTCGATAAGTAGGAGATTCATACAAATGAAAGTTCGCCTGTACTTACGAGTCCTATCTGTCGCGTTGGTAACGACGGCAGTTTGGGCTGGAGACGCGATACCGAAAGCGGCCTGGCGCCGTCCCCTCGGCCTTCCACTCGAGAAACCCGGAGTGACTCGGATCGCCGGCAATATTGATGATGGGTTTTGGCAAGGCGCGCCGGTGGGCGGCTTTGGCTCCGGAACATTTTCGCGCACTTATCGAGGGGACTTTGCCCGCTGGCACATGAAAGCGGGAGTTCACAAATATGCGCCCGTTTATGCCAATCAGTTTGCAATGTTTCAGCAGGCTGAGGGCGAGGCTGAAGGGACAGCCCGGGTGCTGATGACGGATCACCCGGCGGATGGCTCACTCGCAAGCTGGCAATGGGACTATCCGGTGGGCGCGGGGGAATATGCGGCGCTCTATCCCAAGTCGTGGTACGACTACAAATGGGATAAATTTCCAGCCCACGTGGTGCTGGAACAATTTTCTCCCGTGCTGCCAAATAATTATCGCGAGTCAAGTTATCCAGTTGCGGTTTATCGCTGGCATGCGGAAAATCCCACGAAGCACGCCGTTACCGTGTCTGTCCTGCTCTCATGGACGAACATGGTGGGCTGGTTTCGCACCTTTACTCGAGATTTTCAAGGCGCTCCCAGTCAGGGAAATCACAATCAATTCGTCAGCGAGAAGATCGACGCTGCGATGATGAAGGGAGTGGCGTTTCAGCGCAACCGCGCGAGCACGGCCCCGCGCGAGGCTGACGGACAATTCGCGATTGCCGCCCTTGAGTCGCCGGGCGTCGAGGTAAGTTACCAGGCTACATTCCCCTCCGAAGGAGATGGAAAAGCGATTTGGACGGGCTTTGCCAAAGATGGCCGGCTGGCGAACAGCGATCTTTCCTGGGTGAGCGATGGCGAAAAACTAGCGGGAGCAATTGCTGTGCGCTTCACCCTTCAGCCGGGAGAGAAAAAAGTAATCCCCATGGTAATTGCGTGGGACTTCCCAGTGGTGGAATTCGGCGAAGGTCGCCAATGGGATCGCCGCTATACGGATTTTTATGGAACCAGCGGCAACAATGCCTGGGCAATTGCGCGCGACGGATTGCGCAACGCCTCGGCCTGGAGCGATGCGATCGACGCGTGGCAGGGTCCCTATGTGAATGATGAAAGCAAGCCGTTATGGTATCGAGGCATGCTTTTCAACGAACTTTACACACTGACGGATGGAGGCTCGTTCTGGGGACGCCCAGTCGGTAGCGATGTCAAAACTCCTTCTTCCTTTGCGTTACTGGAATGCTTCGATTATGCGTATTACGGAACTTTGGATGTGCGGTTTTATGCTTCGATGCCGCTGCTGAAATTCTGGCCCGATATCGACAAGCAGGTGCTGCGCGAGTTCGCCGACACGGTGCCGAAGGAATGGCCGGAAAAGGGGCAATGGGTCTGGAAGTCGCAACTGACGGGCGAACCCAGCTTGCACCTGCGGAAAAAGAAAGGCGCGGTGCCGCACGATCTCGGAGTCCCGGAGGGAGATCCGTTCATCGCCGTGAATGAACCCGGCTGGCAGGATACGAACGATTGGAAGGATCTGAATTCAAAGTTTGTTTTGATGGTTTATCGCGATTACGTCCTGACCGGCAGCAAAGACGCGGCCTTCCTGCGCCAGATGTGGCCGGCTGTGCAGGACGCCATGGTTTACTTGCAGCAATTCGATCATGGCGGTGGCATTCCTGAAAATGGCGGCTACCCCGATCAAACCTACGATTCATGGGTGGTACGAGGGGTAAGCGCCTATTGCGGCGGTTTGTGGCTCTCGGCATTGCGCGCCACTGAGGAGATGGCACGCACACTTGGCAAAAACGACGCAGCCTCAAAGTATCACGAACTATTCCTCAAAGCTCAAAAGACATACATTGGCCAGCTTTGGAGCGGCGAATATTTCCGCTACGACACGGATAGCGAATATCGCGACAGCATCCAGGCCGATCAACTGGCCGGACAGTGGTATGCCAACATGACGGGCCTGGGCGACTTAGTGCCGCACGAAATGCAATTGGCGGCGTCCAGAAAAATATTCGACTTCAACGTCATGAAATTTGGCGACGGCGAAATGGGCGCGGCCAATGGCATGGCCGCGGATGGCTCAATCATTCGCGATAACGAACAGGCGCCGGAAGTGTGGGTAGGAACCAGCTTTGGATTCGCCGCTCTCCTGCTTAGCGAAGGGATGCGGGACGAGGCTTACCGCACGGCTTGGGGTTTGTACCACGTGATCTACGAGAGCAAAGGATACTGGTTCCGCACTCCGGAAGCATGGGACGTGAAGGGAAATTTTAGGGCGTCGATGTACATGCGTCCGGCCGCGGTTTGGGCGATGGAAATGATCCCGCAGCCGCGTGTGGAAACGCTGCCGTCCGCGCAGCCTGCCGCACGAAAAAACGACAGTGCAGACAAGTAGAGTTCCGCAGTTCAATCGTTCATCCCTATCTGTAATGGTCATCGCTTGGAGGGAGATATGCCGGCAAGGATGCCAACCATGTTCACAGCTCCTACACGAACCTTCGCGGGAACAGAGGTACGGTGGTTTGGTTTGAGAACGGCACTGGTCGTCATCTGCCTTGGAGTTTCTCTCAGCGCACAGCAAGCGGCGGAACAAGCAACTCCCGCTAAGCCTATGCAGGCGCGCTTTGAAGATGGCGCTGAATTCCGCTGGCTGAACAAGAAAGTGCTTGATTCGCGGGTCCTGGATAGCATGGAAGACCTTTCGTCGTGGTCGTTCGCGGGCGCGGGAGAGATGACGCTAAGCGAAGATCACACGAAAGACGGAAAGCATGCCTTGCGAATCCGCTCAACTTCCAACATCGCCCAAGTGGGCAACGAGGGTGAGTGGGAAGACCTTGTGGCCACGCGAAAATTTTCCGGCGAAGACTGGAGCGGATATAACCGCATCTCTCTTTGGGTGTATCCCGACGTTGTCGGCGCGCCTGCGATTTCTTGTTCCTTGATTCTCCACAATGATGGCGTGCACAAACTACCAGATCGATATAACGAAGGCCGCCACGAGTCGATTATTCTCAAGAATCACATGTGGAATCAGATTGTGTGGGAAATCGCCCCGCTCGATCGCGATCGTGTCACGGCAGTCGATTTTGCGTATAGCCTTCCCAAGAAATTTCCCGAGCCCGGCGACCAGACAATTCTTGACATTGATCGCCTCGAATTACAGAGCGTTGTGGCCGATCACGTCGAGGGCTGGGATGTGGCCTCCGGAAAGATAGCTTTCAGCCACAGTGGATATACAACCGGTACATCGAAATCCGCAATCGCCAGCGATCTGGCGGCTGGCGAGTTCTCCGTCGTCGATCAACAGACTGGCCAGGTTGTCCTCACCAAGCCGGTGGAACAGACGACTACTCCGCTTGGCAAGTATCAAACGCTAAACTTTTCCGAGGTCCGAGAGCCCGGCATCTACGCGATCAAGGCCGGCGATATGCTGACTCGTTCGTTCCGCATCGGCGATGACGCATGGAATAGCAGCATCTGGAAAGCAATCAACTTCATGTACAGCGAGCGCTGTGGAACCGAAGTGCCCGGCATTCACGGCCGGTGTCATCAGGATATCTACACGCTTCACGGAGACCAGCGAATCGTGGTCAACGGCGGATATCACGATGCCGGAGATCTCAGTGCGACAGGAAACACACCGGGAATGGTCTACGCGGACCTTTCTCTGGCCGAAACTTTGAGAGAGCGAGGCGAAGATCCAGCTCTCACGGAGCGATTGTTGGAAGAAGCGCGGTGGGGCTTGAACTGGGTGCTGAAAACGCGCTTTGGAGACGGATACCGCAGCACCGGCCAACTAGTGAGCTACTGGACCGACGGAATCATGGGTACGGCGGACGATCGCTTCGGCCAGGCCGTCAACAATCCGGAATGGAACTTTCGGGTAAGTGGAGTAGAAGCGCTAGCGGCGCGAGTGTTGAAGGAAAGCGATCCGGAGTTGGCGAACCGCAGCCTGATGATTGCGGAAGAAGACTGGAAGTTCGCAGTGGAGGGTTTGAAAACGGCGCCTCCGCTCGCCGAAGTTTACGGCGCACAGGACGAACTGGAGCGCCTATCGTTCGGCGTCGTCGCGTCGGTTGAGCTCTACCGGGCGACCCGAGACCAGCGTTACGCC
The DNA here is from genome assembly GCA_964403025.1 of uncultured Acidobacteriaceae bacterium. Taxonomy (GTDB): domain Bacteria; phylum Acidobacteriota; class Terriglobia; order Terriglobales; family Acidobacteriaceae; genus Sulfotelmatobacter. The sequence goes on from CAYOEH010000001.1 coordinate 376,345, forward strand.
GATGAAGCAGTCAGTTTGGGCGACCTGGTGTTGGCATCGCAAGAGCGGAAGCTACAACCCTGGACGATTCCGCTGGCTGGTTATTTTTATACTGGTCCGAAGCGAGAGAATCTTTTTCATCGTTTCCACATCGGGCAAGAGCAGGAACCCATCATGGCTCTGATCCGCCTGTGTGAAGCCTTTCCGGATCACGAGAAATGGATGAAATGGTACTCGGCTGTCGTCTTGCACTCGGAGTACTATCTCAAACCGGCATCGGCCGTCGATGAGCCGTACGGGGTTTTACCAGCCGCAGTGTATCGCGAGAGCGAAGCACGCCTCATTCCTGAATCAAAAGATTGGACTCCTCTGCGCGCGGCTGATCGCGACGCTTATTTGCAGGAAGTACGGCACGGAATGCCGCTGGGCGACGGAAACTATCTGCGCCGGTTTCCGGTTTGGTTTGACTTTCGCGGCAACTCCAGCGTTCTGCTGTCGCAGGCCAAAGCGCTCTCGGCCGCGGGACAGTTACGAGGCAATCTTGAGGCCGAAGACCTGGCTCAGAAGCAAGCGCAATGGCTGGTCGGGCGCAATCCCTTCTCTGCCAGCGTAATGTATGGCGAAGGTTATGACTGGACTCCGCTCTACAGCGTGCGCTCGGGCCAGATGGTGGGTGCGCTTCCGGTCGGGATTGAAACTAAGGGCTTCGACGACGCTCCCTATTGGCCCACACAGATTTGCTGGACGTACAAAGAAGTCTGGACTCAGCCGGTAGGGCAGTGGATATGGCTGATGCAAGACATCGCCGTCGCCGCCACGGTGCGCGGGACGGCTGACTCGGGGCGCCACGAACCGGTGGAATTCCGCGAACAAACGAGCGGGCAGCTTACCGGCGTGGCCTCGATCGGGAGTGACGGCGAATTCAACCTTCATTTACCCGAAGGTCATTACGATGTGCGTCAGGGGGCAACTCACACTACCGTCACGGTCCTGCCGGGTGGACTCTACCATCTCGATTTGCGCCGAGAACACGTTTTCGACTTCAAAGTTGCGTATCAAGACTCAGGTCACAATAAAGTTGTCGTGCGGGTTTCCGCTGAAGGCGCCGGCAGTCACACATTCGCCATCCGCGCCGACAATCTCGTCCTGCATGAACCGGCAATGCAAAAGATCGATCTGAGCTCGGGAAATGTTCAAGAGCTTATCTGGCATGCCGATGTGGCGTCCGTGGAAATGCCTTGGGTGGCCGTGCTAATTCCAGACGGTAGCCTAAGTGACCGCCGCGAAATCACGGGAACCGAAATGCATCCCAAATGAAGAATCGGCGAATCTATACACAATCGAGCCGGTTCTGCTCCTTACTTTGCCGTTGTTTACAGTGATATGCTTGCGAGCTGTCCACGAAGCTACTTTCTTGATTGGGGTCTCCATGCCACGTCTTCTGTTCTCCTTTGCTCTGGTATTTTGCGCGGTGAGCGTTGCGGTGCAATCGCAGGAGCAGAAAACCACCGTGCCCGGTCATTACCTTTTTGTGTGGTGCGGTGATGCAGCACGCAAGGGCAACGATTTTCTTGCGGTAATCGATGCCGACCCTTCCTCGGCTTCCTATGGACATCTAGTGACGACGCTCGCAACCGATCAACCAACCATGCGCGTGCATCACACGGAATACACCATGCCGGCCAGCGGGATGCTCTTCGCCAATGACCATGACGCCGGGCGGACTTTCGTCTTTGATCTGCGCGATCCGTTGCATCCCAGAATTGAGACGTCATTTACCGACATGGCGGGCTATATGCATCCGCACTCCTACGTGCGACTGCCCAACGGACATGTGCTGGCCACCTTTCAGCACGCACACCACGATGCGACCGAAGAACCGATCGGTAAAACGGGCGGGCTGGTGGAGATTGATGACGCAGGTAAAGTGATCGCTCCGCCAGCAATGCGGATCCGGCGTTTGCGGGCGCTCTGTTGACGCCTTACAGCCTGGTGGTCCTTCCCGAAATTGATCGGGTCGTCTCCACAAACTCTTCCATGCACCTGGAAGACATTTTCGCAGGCGTCACCTACCAGGTGTGGCGTCTCTCCGATCTGGAAGTGATCAAGACGGCGTACTTCGACGTGGGAGAGAATCGCTACGCGCAGATCAGTCCGGAAGAGCCGCGGCTTGGTCCGGATGGGTCGATCTTTGTACAGACTCTCGGCTGCGGGCTCGAACGCATCACCGGGGTGAACACCGGCGAGCCCCGGTCGCAGCTGGTGTACACGTTTCCCGGCAACTGGTGCGGGGTTCCAACGATCATTGGACATTACCTGGTGCAGAGCGCGGGAGCGACGCACGGATTGATCGTGCTCGACATCGCGAACGCGGCCAAGCCGGTGGAAGTGTCGCGACTGAAGCTGAGCGATACGTACCAACCGCATGGACGGGATGGGATGCAAAGGCCGGGCGCGTGGTGGTGACTTCCAGTATGACGTCCGGGCCGGTGGAGCGCCTCTACCTGATCAAACTGGATCCCGCAACAGGGGCGCTTACCCTGGATGACGCCTTTCGCGACAGCGATGGAAAAGTTGGCTTCGGGTTTGTCGACCGCGAGTGGCCACATGGGTGGAAGGGATCAGGGCTGCCCCATGGAGCCGTCTTCTCGCGCTGAAAAAATTACCGGTTCATCTCATCAGTTCTGTAGTCCGGTCTGGTAGCCTGCATAAACTATGCGCTTGCAAAATATTCTTTTCTTCCTGATCGCGACCGGCTGCGTTTTTGGGCAGAGCGGGAAACCTTTGGCTGACCGGTTGGCTGCTCAGAATGCGCTTTTCGACGAGCAGTACGAGTCCGATCTTCGCAATTTTCCCGAGCGGGCGACTGCCTACGGCGACTACCGTTACAACGACAAGCTGGCCGAGTACTCGCTGGCAGCTATGGTTCAGCGCGTTAAAACGAACCGGGAGTTCCTGGCGCGAATCGAGGCCATCCCGAGCACGGACTTTTCTGAACAGGACCAGCTTTCTCGCGACCTGCTGATTCGCGTGCTCGAGCAGCGCGTTGCCGATTTTGATCTGAAAGAGTACGAGATGCCGATCAACCAGCAGAACGGCGTCCATACCAGCCTGGCGGATCTGCCGCTCTCGGTTCCTCTCGACTCGGTGAAGCATTACGAGGATTACATTGCGCGGCTTCACCAGATTCCGCGGGTGCTGAGCCAGACAACCGAGGTGCTTCGTGCGGGCATGAAAGACAAGCTGATGCCGGTTCGATTTCTGGCGGAGAAGCTGCCGGTGCAGTGCCAGGGGATTATCGATTCCGACCCGTTTCTTCAGCCGACGAAGAAGTATCCAGCAAGCATCTCCGCGGAAGAGCAGAAGCGTTTGACGCAAGAAATTACGGATGCGATCAATGGCGACGTGATTCCGGCGTACAAGACTTTCGCGAATTTCCTGCGCACGGAATATGCGCCGGAAGGGCGAACGACGCTTTCTGTCATGTCTCTGGCGGATGGGAAGAAGCGGTACGAAAACGATATCTACGCGCGGACGACGACGCGGATGACGGCGGACGAGATCCATCAACTTGGTTTGCGCGAGATGGAGCGAATCGAAGCAGAGATGACGGTGATTGCGAAGAAGGAAGGCTTTGCCGATCTTGCATCTTTCCGAGCTTCGCTTAAGACCAATCCCAAATATGTTCCGACTTCGGCGGATCAGATCCTCGACGATTTCCGGCACTATATCGCGCAGATGGAGCCGAAACTGCCGGAGCTATTCACGCTGCTGCCGAAATCGCCGGTGACAGTGGAAGCGATCCCGGCGTTTCAGGCGGCGGCCGCGACTCACTATGTGACGGGCACACCCGACGGCAAGAGGCCGGGCCGGGTTGTGGTGGCGACTTCCAACTTCGCGGAGCGGTCGTTGATCGACGATGAGGCGATTGCCTATCACGAAGGCATTCCCGGACATCACATGCAGCTCTCGGTGCAGCAGCAACTGACGGGGCTGCCGAAGTTTCGCCTGCATAGTCTGGGCTTCAATGCCTACATCGAGGGCTGGGCGCTATACGCGGAGCAACTGGGCAAAGAGGTTGGCTTCTACCAGGATCCAGTGTCGGATTACGGGCGACTCTCTTCCGAACTCTTTCGCGCGGTGCGGCTGGTGGTCGATACCGGAATCCACGCGAAAGGATGGAGCCGCGAGCAGGTGGTGGAGTTCATGCGCAAGTCCGGAGCCGTGGACGAGCCGACGATCCAGTCGGAGACCGATCGTTACATCGCATGGCCGGCGCAGGCTCTCAGTTACAAGCTGGGGCAGCTCAAGTTTCGCGAACTCCGCGAACGCGCGCGGAAAGGGTTAGGGCCGCAGTTCGATCTGAGGAAATTCCATGACGAGATGCTCGACGGCGGAACGCTTCCGCTGGATCTGCTGGAGGCGCGCACAGACCGATGGATTGCGCAGCAGAAGGGGAAGTGAGGAGGGCACGACGCGAGATATCCTGGTAGTGTCTCGCTTTGATGCCAAACGGCTGTGTGATTCGGGAGATCCCTCGTCCCGCTGGTGAGAACGCGGGCCTTCGGGGTGACGCCAAACAAGTGACGCCGCTATCCAGCATGCCTGGATTACTCCCGATGAGCTAGTTCAAGATAGTGCGTGAATAACCACCCTAAAACAAAGAGATTCCCTGTATATTTCGCTATCACGCAGTCGGGTTACGGACAAACCGGGCTGCACTCCCCTGAGAGTCGTTCGAAATCTCTGGAATTCCGAAACTCTGGCGGTTGAACCGGAGGAAAGCAGGTGTCTGCTGCGTTTTTGCAGGCAGGCTTTCCGGCTTTTCCGCCCACGATCACCCGGATTTCGCGGTCCCAAGTGGTTGTGAAGAGTCGGCAGGGCCGATCGATTGATTGGCTCCCAGGGCTGTACCTTGGCGATTTTCGAGCATGCCCTTTCGGGACCTTACGCCGCGGGAGGGGTGAGGGCACACTAACATTTCAAGTTTTTGGAGCTGACTGAACAGGACTAACTCGATTCTTTCGATTCCTATGGGCCACCTCCCCACTCGTTCGAATGCGCTTGTCGTCATCCTAGCCCTGGGCACCATGGTGGGCTGCCAAGGATTTAGCTCCAGCAAACCTGCCAGCCAAGGCACGCAGACTCCTGTAACGGGCACCTTGAATGCTGCTCCCACGAACATTACTTTTGGCAACGTGCAAGTTGGCACCAGCCAAGCTCAGTCCGAGATCTTGAGTAATACTGGCGGAAACACGCTTACGATTTTGCAAGTGGCGGTTACCGGCGCGGGCTTCAGCACAGCCGGGTTAAGTCTGCCGGTCACGTTGTCGCCGGGACAGAGCATGAGTTTTAACGTTGTTTTCAGCCCGCAGTCAGCCGGGAGCGCAACCGGCAATCTGGCAGTTACCAACGATGGCTCGAACAGTCTGTTAAACATCGCGCTTACCGGGACAGCGGTGGTGGCCGGTAGTTTGACCGCGAGCCCAACCAGCTTCACTTTCGGCAGCGTGCAAGTGAACACCAGCCAGACGCAGACCGAGACCCTGAAGAATTCCGGGGCAACGAATCTCACGATTTTGCAGGCGACCTTTAGCGGCTCGGGTTTCAGCGATACGGGCCTGACCCTGCCACTGACGCTGGCGCCGAACCAGAGCACAACGTTTGCGGTGGTTTTCGCGCCGACCGCAGTAGGCGCGGCCAACAGTATTCTATCGATCACGGTGAGCGGGTCGACCACTACAGTCGACATCGCGCTTTCCGGAGCCGGAGTGACGCCAGCCACTTTGACCGCGACACCAGCCACGCTTTCCTTTACCGGCGTGCAGGTGGGCAAGACTCAGGCGCAGACGGAGACGGTGCAGAATACCGGCGGTCTGAATGCAACGATTTCGCAAGGCACGGTTTCCGGTACGGGTTTCAGCGTCTCGGGATTGAGCACGCCGGTGACGCTAACACCGGGACAGAGCACGACTTTCACTTTGACGTTTGCACCGCAATCTTCGGGCAGTTTCAAGGGAAGCGTAGCGATTGCTTCGAACGCTTCCAATACAAACCTGGCCATCTCATTGAGTGGTTCGGCGACTGGGTCGACGCAAGGACAGTTGAGCGTGAGTCCGACTACGATCGGCGTGGGTAATGTCACGGTAGGAACGAGTGGAACCCAGACGGGATCGCTCAATGCCACAGGGGCAAGCGTGACGGTCACGGGCGTGACGGTGGGCAGTTCGGAGTTTGCCATCAGCGGCCTTACATTCCCGGTTACGATACCCTCGGGGCAGAGCGCGGGTTTCACGGTTACGTTTACGCCTCAGTCGAGCGGGCTGGCATCGACCAGCGCGTCGTTCACGAGCAGCGCGACGAACTCTCCGGGAGCCGCAACTCTCACCGGAACTGGAGTGGCAGCGCCGGCTTATAGCGTGAGCCTGCTGTGGGTCGCGAGCACGTCCCCGAATATAACGGGATATAACGTTTATCGCCGCACCGGGACCACGGGCAGCTTCACGCAGATTAATCCTGTGCTGAACAGCACGACGGCGTATACGGACTCGTCGGTAACGGACGGCCAGACCTATTACTATGAGACCACGGCGGTCAATTCCAGTAATGAAGAGAGCGCGCCATCCACGGCGGTAAGTGCTAAGATTCCAGCGCCGTAAACATTCCTCCTAAACCTGGGTTGTTCTGCCAGGCTTTATCGCGAACTTGTTCTTTCCCGACCTCCCGTCCGATCGATGAGGGGAGCCGGTAGTTGCAATCGGTTGCGACGTATTGCAGAAATTATCAGTCTTGACAGTTTCCGGTTTCAAAGTAAAGTGACATATGTAATGTAGAGTGGAGAAGAGTTCGGCTCTGCCTGTTCAGCCTTCCCCCGCGCTTTATCCCAATCAGTAATGAGGAGAAGTACGATGAAATCAGTCGCCAAGTTTTTGGTGTGGGGAGCGTTCGCGGCTCTCATGTGTTTCGCGCCTTGCGCTTTTGCTCAAGGGCTCTCGAGCGGAACTGCAGCGGGAGCTAGCGTTCTCAACAGTGCGCCATCTGCTTTCTTGATTTTCGGTGGCCCCGGCGGCAACCAGCACGGTAGCCAGTTTGGTGGGAACGGCGGCAATGGCGGCTGGGGTGGGAACGGCGGCAATGGCGGCTGGGGTGGTAACGGCGGTTGCGGCAATCAGGGGTGGGGCGGCTGGGGTGGGAATGGAGGATGCGGAGGCGGCGGATCCAAGTCAGTTCCCGAGGGCGGAACGTCCTTGATGTATCTGGCGTTCTCCAGTTTGTTCTGCGTGGGTGCTCTGGTTTACCGGTCACGCCGGCAGGCGTCAGTTCGCTAGACGCAAAAGCAGCGGGGTTGAACCCTGACAGCTTGCTTTGAAAATTCGAGTAACAAGCGGCGTGCCGAATCGGGCACGCCGTTTTTCTTGGCAACTGCGCTTCATTGGTCGACTCTGCAGCGGTCGTCATTTCTGCTTGTACCTGATAGATAATCCACTCCTGGAAACTTTCCTGTGGTCGCGTTCATGTGAGCGTATGCAACCTTCTGCATTGTTGCCGCTTGCAAGTGTTGCAAGTGATGGACATAAACTGCAAAAGATTGCATAGACGGGCGCGAGTGGGCTTTCCGCGGGGATCCGCAGGCCTGGCTGACGGCCGGGGGAGTTCCGCGGGGCAATATAGATCGCTAAGCTGCTTGTAATCATGCACTTGATTAAATTTTTGGCCGCGCATCGAGAGGCGCCCAGCTGGCGGAGCTGTTGCGAGACTGAGGCAGTGCGGCGGTTCTGCGTGATGTGTCACTAGTGTGCAAGGGTAGTGGCACGGACGGGCCACTTCATACCCCTTGCAACAATCTGCAATCGGATGTAAGCTCATTCTCGTCAGGGCTAGCCGACAGTCAGATCGGCACATTTCTCCCCCCGGCCCGATGGTTCACTGGCGACCCAGTAGGCGCGATACGCGGAAGTTTGCGTGTCTTGACAAGCGAACTTAATTTGCTACAATCACTATAGGAATAGTAGAGATTCGCAAGGCCTCTCGGATTTGGCAGTGGATGTGCTTCAGGGCGGTAAGACCCCAGGAACGGAAGTCGCGCAGATACCAACGCAGCGATAACTGAGAAAAGCTGTTTTAAGTTGGCAAGACGTTCTTAAATTCCCCCCGATTATTCAGATCGTATCTCCTCAGGATCTCGTTTTTGTGAGATTTCCGGTGGGAGCGGCATTTTAAGTGGTTTTGGGGTCACTGTGAGATGTGACTTAGAGGGCGAAGCTATGGCCACCAGCACACTGGAATTCACGCAATCGGCGCCGTTGGTTGAGGCGGAAGTGGAACACTGGTATGGGCTGCAAACGCGCCCCCGCCACGAGAAGATCGTGGCCCAGCGACTGGAAGAGAGAGGCGTGAGAACGTTCCTGCCTCTGGTCACCGAGGTGCATCGCTGGAGCGATCGCAAGAAATCGGTACAGATGCCGCTGTTTAGCTGCTACGTGTTTGCGAAGTTTGTGCCGAACCGATCGGAACGCTTACGTGCGCTCAGGGTCGAAGGAGTATTCGGACTGGTGGGCGCGAGCGGGGAAGGCGTTGCTATTCCGGAAGAACAGATCGACGCGGTTCGCGGTTTGATCGAAGGGCCGATGCCCTGGTCCTCCCACCCTTTTCTGAAGATCGGGCAGCGAGTGCGAATCCGGAGTGGCGCGCTGGACGGTCTGGAAGGCATCCTGGTTTCGCGCAATGGCGACCGCACGCTGGTGATTTCGGTGGATGCGATCCAAAGATCGCTAGCCGTCCGCGTGGAAGGGTACGAAGTCGAACCGGTCTAAGAAATCTCCCGCAGTTGATCTTCCACACTGTCGTCAAGGTCCAACTCACCCATGGCACCAAACACAACTGAAACACTTCGCTTGTTGGTCGTGAGCAGGGAATCGGCGGTTCTGCGCATGCTTTGGTCGCTGGCGGAATCCAACTCCTGGCAGGTGGAAACGGCGGCCAATGGCTGGGATGCCATGGAACGAGTGCAATCCGACATAGCGCCGACCGTGCTGGTGCTGGATATTCCGCGCGGGGATACCGACAGCCTGCACCTTCTACCGTGGCTTCGCCGGCTTCGTCCCGATCTGCCGATCGTGGTGCTGTGCTACCCGGAGGATCCGGGCCGGCAGAAGGAAGCCATCCGCCTCGGCGCGAAAGATGTTTTGGTTCGTCCTTTGAGCGAAGGACAGTTGGAATTCCTGATCCAGAGAAATGTCGGTTCCTCGAACGGGGATGCGGACGCGGAGATGGCGAGCGAAGATATCGAATCGGTGGGTGAGGATGAATTCTTCCTCAGCGTAAGCCCGGTTATGCAAAAGCTCCGAGCCCAGGCGGAGTTGTTGGCGCAGGCGGACGTTCCCGTGCTGATTCTGGGTGAACCGGGAAGCGGAAAAGGGACGGTTGCCCGGCTGATCCACAAGCTGTCGGTCTACTCTGGATTCAAGTTCCTGCGCGTGAACTGCGCGGAAATGCCGGGAGACTTGCTGGAGATCGAACTCTTCGGCCGAGGGAATGGAAACGGATCCTCGACAAGTAACGGCGGCAGGACGATCCCGGGAAAACTCGAGATTGGGGAAAAGGGAACACTGCTGCTCGACGAGATTACGGAGATGCCGCTGGCGCTGCAGTCGAGGCTGTTCCAGGTATTGCAGGACAAGCGATTTGTGAGGACCGGCGACCACAAAGCGGTAGAAGTGGATGTACGGATTCTGGCGGCGAGCAGCGGCAACATGGAGCGCGCTCTCGCCGAGAAGCGCCTGCGAGCGGACCTTTATTACCGTCTCAGCGCGTTTACCATTCACGTGCCGCCATTGCGCCAGCGCAAAGACGAAATCAAAGTTCTTTTGCGTTATTCCATGCACAAGCTGGCCCGGTATTACGGGTTGCCGGCGCGAGAATTCAGTCCGTCGGTGCTGGCTGCCTGCCAGAACCACGGCTGGCCGGGGAATCTGAAAGAATTGGAAACCTTCGTCAAACGCTATCTGGTGGCGGGCGAAAAGGACCTCAGCCTGAACGGCTTCGAACCACATCTGGGAAACAACGGCGATGCGCCATCCGCACGGAATTTCAAGCTGGCGCTACCGGGGCACGATGAGGCGGAAGCGCATGCCGACAGGTCACTGCCGCAATCTTTGAAATCGCTGATCCAGAGCGTGAAAGGGGAAGCCGAGAAGAACGCGATCGCGGCCGCTCTGGAGAAAACTGGCTGGAACCGGAAAGCAGCCGCCCGGCTGTTAGGGGTAAGCTATCGTACGATGTTGTACAAGATCGAGCAGTATCACATGAGCGCTTCGGAGTCGTACTTGTCATCTTTTTCGGGAACCCGGCTGGCCAGTTCAGTCCAGACTAAGGGAAATGGGAAAGCAAGTTGATTACGGACGCCAGCCGGATGAGCGGGAAGCGCCAAGGAGCCGACGTGAAAAGAACAGCTAGCAGTTCTTGGATTGCCGGAGTGGCCGCGAGCGCTTTGTGTCTGCTGACGGCGGGCGGGCTGTGGGCGCAAGCAGGAACGAAAACTGCCGCGAGCGCTCAAGGCTCCAGCGCGCCACAAACTTCGCCGAGTACCGACGCTGCGACGGCGCCGAGGCCGCACGACGATTCTTTTGTGATTGGCAACGATGACGTGCTGGCGATCAATGTGTGGAAAGAGCCAGATATCTCGCGCTCGATTCCGGTGCGGTCGGATGGAAAGATCTCGCTGCCGCTGGTTGGGGAAGTACAGGCGACGGGACAGACTCCACTGAAGCTCGAGCAGGAGATTGCAGCCAAGCTGAAGAATTACATCTCCGAGCCCGAAGTTACGGTGATCGTTCAGCAGATTAACAGTCAGAAGTTCAACATCCTGGGACAGGTAACCCGTCCAGGGTCGTACGTGATCACAAATTCCGCCACGGTGCTCGATGCCATCGCGGTGGCTGGCGGATTCCGCGACTTCGCCAAACAGAAATCGATTTATATCCTGCGGCAGAACGCCGACGGCACGCAGACCCGGATTCCCTTCAACTATAAAGACGTCGTGAAGGGACAGAATCCTGGGCAGAACATCAAGCTGCAGCCGCGGGACACGATCGTCGTACCTTAGTATGAAACTGTTGCAACGAGTTTGCGTTGGGCTGTGCTTGTTGTCTCCAGCGTTCGTGTGGTCGCAAGTGGAGAACCCGCCGCCTGCGCCGGCGCCCGCCGTCAGTGGTCCGGAGATTACTGGCCCGGAGAGCCCTTCGGACCAAATGCTGACACCGCCTCCGGTGAGCGGGCAATCGTTTCCGATTTCGACGACTTCGGAGGAACGGTCCAACTACCTTCGCGGCGGATTAGCATTCACCAGTGCATACACGGACAATGCAGTGGGGCCAGTAGCCGGCCATCCCGTGAGCGACGTGAGTTATTCGGTAGCACCCTTCATCGCTTTGGACGAAACCACCCCAAGACTGCATATTGTTTCGATGTACGCTCCCGGATTCACCTTCTATCAGCGGGAGAGTGCCCTGAACGAGCAGGATCAGAACGCGTCGATCAATCTGCAGTACCGCCTGAGCCCGCACGTGACCTTGAGCGGGCGGGATGGCTTCCAGAAAAGCTCGAACGTATTCAATCAACCGGATCTGGCTGCGGCTGGGGCGGTCTCGGGCGGCACGCAAGAGGCGAATTTTTCCGTGATTGCGCCGATTGCGGACCGGCTGAGCAATTCCGGAAATGTAGGGATCGCCGCCCAGTTTGCCGCCAACCAAATGGTGGGAGCGAGTGGCACATTTACCAACCTGCACTATCCGAACCAGGCCGAGGTGCCGGGGCTGTTTGATTCGAGTACGCAGGCCGGGTCGGTGTTCTACGCGCTGCGAGCTTCGAAGATGCATTACCTCGGCGTCGCTTATCAGTACCAGCGATTGCTCTCCTACCCGACTGCGGGGCAGAACGAGACTCAGACGCAGGCGGTGCTTTTCTTCTACACACTGTATGCGTCGTCGAGGCTGTCTTTTTCTGCCTTTGGGGGTCCGCAATACGCGAACGTTGGACCGCAGTTTCCTGAGACCGGATCAACCCCTCTGCCCGGCTCGCACAGCTGGAACCCAGCCGCGGGAGGCAGTTTGAGCTGGCAGGCGCGCCGGAGCAGCTTCGCCATGAGTTACTCGCACGTCATCTCAGGCGGCGGCGGGCTGCTAGGCGCAGTGAAAATGGATAGCGCCAACGCATCCTTCCGGCAACAGCTTTCCCACGCGCTGAGCGCATCGCTGACGGGGGGATATGCGCAGAATGATATTTTGGGCATCGCGAATGGGATCAGCGAGAATGGGCACACGGTTTCGGGAAGCGCGACTGTGCAGCAGCAGTTTCACCAGCACGTGAATTTGCAGCTGGGATACACGCGGCTGCACGAGGACTACAGCACGGTTGCGGTACTGGCGGCGACTCCCAATACGAACCGCGAATTCGTTTCAATTTCCTATCAGTTTTCAAGACCTCTGGGAAGATAAGTATGGTTGACGATCTCGACGAGAAAAGTTCGGAACAAAGCTTCGACCTGCAACGCTACCTGGGCGTGGTGCGGCGTCGCCACCTGCAATTCCTGATCCCGCTGTTTCTGGGTTGGGCGGTAGTGTGGGGCGCCAGCTGGGTGCTTCCGCCGCGCTACCTGTCAAGCACGACGATTCTGGTGGAGCAACCCACCATGCCGAAGGATTACGTCACGCCCAACGTAAACGATGACTTGCAGGAGCGCATGCAGAGCATCACGCAGCAGATTCTCAGCCGCACGCGGCTGCTGCACATCATCGACCAGGTCAACCTGTATGGCGGGGCGCCTTCGCAGCCGTCCCCGGACCAGCAGGTGGACGCCATGCGCAAAGATATTGACATCGAACTAGTGAGGGATGCGCGCAACCAGATTAATTCTTTTAGCGTCTCTTACTCTTCGCGCGATCCGCGTCTAGCACAAAAAGTTACCAGCGAACTGACGAACTTGTTCATCAACAAGAATCTGGAGGTCCGGCAGCAGCAATCGGAAGACACCACCAAGTTTCTTGAGAGTCAACTGGAGACCGCCCGGCAAACCCTTTCGGACCAGGAAGAAAAGATTCGCGAATTCAAGGGACTACATCTTGGCGAAATGCCGGGGCAGGTGGCCAGCAATCTGCAGATTCTCAGTGGACTGCAATCGCAGCTGCAGAGCGAGCAGGACGCTCTGAACACGGCCAAACAACAGCATGTCTACCTGCAAAGCCTGGCGGACCAGTACCGCACGCTGCAGGGGCCGGCCAAGACCGCGGACGGAACCAGCGTCGGCCTTCCGGCGATCGACGAAGAGCTGGAAAAGCTGAAGGCGCAACTCGCCGATTTGAGCTCGCGATACACCGACCGCCATCCCGATGTACGCAAGCTAAAGGAACAGATCGCCAAGACGGAAAAAATGAAGGCCCAACTGTTGGCCAGCGTCAAGGATAAGGATGATAAGAACCCGGCAACCGAGTCGGCGGATCCCGCGGGCGGTGGCGATCCAGCCCGGGCGTCGATGCTGGCCCAGATCCAAAGCCAATTGAGTTCCAACCAGGTTGAGATCACCAACCGGGGACACTCCATGGCGGCGCTGACCGCGAAGGTGGACGATTATCAGGCCCGTTTGAATCAGGAACCCATCCGTGAGCAGCAACTCTCCGACCTGACGCGCGGCTATGAGCAATCCAAAGCAAATTATGACGACCTGCTGAAGAAAAAGAATGAGTCGGCGATGGCCACCAGCATGGAATTGCTGCAGCAGGGCGAGCGCTTCAGCATTATCGATCCGCCAAGCCTGCCGGTGAAGCCGGACTTCCCCAATCGTTTAAAGTTCTGCGGAATTGGACTCGGGATCGGATTAGCTCTGGGCGCCGCGGTCGCGGGGGCATTCGAAATGATGGATGACCGGATTCACGACGAGAAGGCGTTGCAGAAGCTGTTGCCGGTTGCGGTGATGTCGGAAATCCCGGCAATCACGGTTACCAGCGAAGAGCAGCAGGAGCGGCGGCGGCTATGGCTGGGTTGGGCGACAGCGGTTTTCGTATCTGTTACGATTTTGTTGGGGTCAGCCTTCAGTTACCTGCGGGGCTAGCGGATTATCCATGTACAAAGCCTTTTACAGCCTGAAGCGGAATCCGTTTGAGATTACTCCCGACCCTTCGTTCCTGTTTCCCACAGGGAGGCACAACGAAGCGTTGGCCGCTCTTTATTACGGTGTGCGGCGGCACAAAGGTTTTGTTGTCTTGACCGGCGAAGTGGGAACCGGGAAAACTCTGCTGCTGCGCTGCCTGTTGCAATCGCTACGACAGAGTAAAGATGTTGCCTACGCCTATATTTTTAACGGCCGGCTGTCGCCACTCGAATTCCTGCAGTACATTGTCGCGGATCTGGGACTTCCTCCCACCAGCAAGACCAAGGGTGAACTTCTGCTGCAGATTGCGCATCACCTGATCGCGCGCAGCCAGAAGAAGCTGACGACGGTTCTGGTGGTTGACGAAGCGCATCACCTTTCACCGGAGATTCTGGAAGAGATCAGGCTCCTGACCAACTTTGAAACTGCGGACGACAAGCTGTTACAGATTCTGCTGGTCGGGCAGCCCGAACTGGATGACAAAATCGACTCTCCGGATCTGCGGCAATTGAAACAGAGAGTCGCGCTGCGCTCCCACCTGCTGCCCCTGAATTCGACTGAAACCATGGGATACATCCACAGCCGTCTGCGGCTTTCGGGAAGTCCCGGTCCCTCGGCGCTGTTTCCGCCGGAGACGGTTGCGGCGGTGTTCCAGCACTCGCAGGGGCTTCCACGATTGATCAATACGATCTGCGAAAATGCGCTGATTGCGGCCTATGCAAGACAGATGCCCAGCGTGAGTCCTGAGATCATCGACGACATCGCGAAAGACTTCCGCCTGGGAGTGACCAAGCGGACGGAGAGCAAGCAGGTACAAGCAAATGAAGAACTCGACGTGCGGAAGGCCGCCCGGACCTTGCTGGCGCTCTATGCCCAACTGCAGGCGGCACAAACCCAGGAAGACGAATTGAAAACGCGGATCGTATAAGAACTGCGCCGGAAGCTATCTAAATCATGAGCCGTATATTTGACGCATTGCAGAGGGCTGAGTCGGAGACAGGGAACGGAGAGTCCAAATTCTCTGTGGCTACGGAACTGCTGCGGGCCGCGGAAGAGAAGATGCGCCTGGGCAATGCGATCGAGGAACGGCCGGCCAGAGTGGAATCCGTCGAGACGGCTCAGCCGGCTGCGAGCGATTTACTGGAGCACTGTCCAGTGTTGCCGGTCTTCATCCCGCAGGAAAGCCGGCTGGTTGCGGTGGGGAAAGAGGGAAGCCTGGGCGCGGAAAAGTTCCGCTTTCTCGCGGTGCGTTTGCGGCAGCTGCGCCAGAGCCGTCCGCTGAAGAAGGTCCTCATTACCAGCACCATTCCACAGGAAGGCAAGAGTACGGTCGCGGCCAATCTGGCTTGCACGCTGGCACGGAGAAAACAGCATAAGACGTTACTGCTGGAAGGCGATCTGCGGCGGCCGACCGTCTCCGAGAAATTTGGCTTGGGCAAACTTCCTGGGCTGTGCGAGTGGCTCAGTGGAGAGACGGAAACCCGTAACATCTATCGCCTCGAAAGTCTGGGGCTCTGGGTTCTGCCGGCGGGCACCACACCGCAAAATCCTCTGGAACTGATGCAATCCGGGAAGCTCGCGCAGTTGATGGATCAGCTGCAAGGCTGGTTCGACTGGATCGTCATCGATTCTCCACCGGTGCTCCCGCTGGCGGACACAAGCATCTGGTCCCGGCTGTCAGACGGAATCCTGCTGGTCACGCGCAAGGGCACGACCGAGAAGCAGCAACTGCAGCGCGGCCTGGAGGCGCTCGAAAAGTCAAAACTGCTGGGAGCCCTGGTGAATAGCAGCGAAAATGCGGCGCACAGCGATTATTACCAGCGATATAGTTCTTCAGTAGATCGACCCAAGTAGATCGACCCAAGTAAAAAGACCGAAACCACCAGCCGAAAATCTCCTAATCCTGCCATTCCAAAAATCATTCGCAACACAGCAGTTCGCTTGACTCTACCCCCCACAAGCAGAACAAGCGGAGGGAATCGTGAACGCAAGAAGTTCCACTAAACGCGCCACCGTAAGCCCGATCTCCGGAGCGACAACTTCCGGCGATACGGTCGTCTTGAACGCCGAAGCCTTTCGGCGGATGATCGCGCTAGAAAGAAAGAGAAGCGAGCGTTCGCGGAAGCCATTCATGCTCTTGCTCGTGGACATGGGCAAGTACCTCTCGACGGAAAAGAATGGAAAGACGCTGGAGCGAATCCTAGCGACGCTGGCCCTTTCGTCGCGCGAAACGGATATCACGGGGTGGTACGCTAACGACAACGTGCTGGGGGTGCTGTTTACCGAGATCGCCTCCGACAGCAACTCGATTCCGGCCACCATCATCACGCGGGTGACGGAGACGTTACGGAAAAATCTGACCGCCGAGCAATTCGGCGAGCTGAGTCTCTCGTTCCACGTTTTTCCCGAGGACTGGGATCACGAGGGCGAGCAGAGACCGAGCAACCCCACGCTGTATCCGGATCTCTCGCAGCGGGAAAATGCCACGAAGGGTCTTCGCGTGATGAAACGCATCATGGATGTCACGGTGAGCCTGTTGGCGCTGGTGTTCCTGGCACCGCTTTTTCTGATGATTGCCGCGGCGATCAAAGCGACGTCGAAGGGCCCGATTTTTTTCCGGCAGCGTCGCATCGGCCAGTACGGAAAATCGTTTGTCTTCCTGAAATTCCGTTCCATGTACGTGAACAATGATGCCGGGGCTCACAAGGCCTACGTACAAAAGTTGATTGCCGGCAAGGCGGATAAGCAGCCCTCGGACGGGAACGGCGAAGGCGTCTACAAGCTCACGCGCGATCCGCGGATTACGCGAGTGGGAGGCTTCCTGCGGAAGACCAGTCTGGATGAGCTTCCCCAGTTCATCAACGTATTGCGCGGGGAAATGTCCATGGTCGGGCCTCGGCCTCCGGTGCCCTACGAAGTGGAGGCCTACGATATTTGGCATCGCCGGCGGCTGCTGGAAGCCAAGCCCGGAATCACGGGACTGTGGCAGGTCAGCGGACGCAGCCGGGTGAAATTCGATGACATGGTCCGCCTCGACCTGCAATACGCGCGCACCTGCTCTCCCTGGACCGATATGAAAATCCTCTGGCGCACGCCTGGAGCCGTTGTTCTGGGCGACGGCGCTCACTAGAAGATCCCTCCTCTTCACAAGAACTCAACCACCCTCCCCCCAAATGAGGTTACTTCCAAAATGGCCACGCTTGTGACTAAACCGCGCAATACAGACCAACTGCAAGAGTCAGGAAGTGAAGTCATGGTGAAGTTTGGAGTTGTAGGGTATGGGTACTGGGGGCCGAATGTCGTTCGGAATCTGGACCGGATGGACGAGGCGGAAGTGGTGGCAGTGTGCGACAAAAGCGCTTCCGCCCGGCGGAAGGTGGCGAAAGCCTATCCGGACGTGCGCGTAACGGATGATGCCGCGGAGCTGATGGCTTCTCCGGAGATCGATGCCATTGCCGTGGTGACGCCGGTGTGGACGCACTACGAACTGGCGAAAGCCGCTCTGCAGAATGGCAAACACGTTTTCGTCGAGAAGCCGTTCACCAGCAACGCGAACCAGGCGCAGGAGCTGATTGAACTGGCTGCGCGGAAGAACCTGAAGATCATGGTGGACCACACCTTCCTGTTTACGGGTGCGGTGAAGAAGATCCAGCAGCTTTTGCACGATGGAGCGCTGGGCAAACTCTACTACTACGATTCCATGCGGGTGAATCTCGGGCTCTTTCAGCATGACGTAAATGTGGTCTGGGATCTCGCTCCGCACGATCTGTCGATCATCGACCACTTGTTTCAGAAGACTCCGGAAGCGATTTCTGCGACCGGGCAGACGCATCTTAACGGGCATGAGGATGTGGCTTTCATCACGCTGTATTTTCCCGACAAAGTGATCGCGCACATCAACGTGAACTGGCTGTCGCCGGTGAAGGTGCGCACCACGCTGATCGGCGGGGCAAAGAAAATGCTGGTTTGGAACGATCTGGAGGTGGACGAGAAGATCAAGATCTACGACAAAGGCGTGAACGTCACCAGCCGCGAAGGGCTGTATGACTTGCTGGTGCACTACCGCTCGGGCGATATGTGGGCGCCGCAGGTGGAGCAGGTGGAGGCGTTGACCCGGGAGTTGGCCTACTTTGTCGAATGCATCGCAAAGGACGAGACTCCTTTCAATGACGGCGCCGCCGGACTTCGCGTGGTCAAGATGCTCGAGGCCGCGAACACATCGATCAGCAAACGGGGAGAATTGGTTTACCTGTAATCGAGTTTTGACTCCAAGCAAGAACACGCGAATGACCAAAGATTTTTATCTGCTTTTGCCAGCTGGTTTCGTGAGGCTTGAACAGAAGTGAAGCCCAAGGTTTTACTGGCTACCACCTGCTGCTGGTTCCCGACGGCTCGGCTGGGCATGGCATTGGCCAACGCGGGATGCGTGGTGGAGGCGGTGTGCCCATCCGGCCATCCTCTTGGCCGGACGAGAGCCGTGCATCAAACGCATGCTTACAGCGGACTCGCGCCACTCGGTTCCTTCGCCGCGGCGATTGCAGCGGCACAGCCCGACATCATCGTTCCGGGCGACGACCTGGCAACCTGGCATTTGCAGAGCTTGTACCGGCAAGAACAAGGTTCGGCCAGGAAAGCTTCGGCCAAGCAAGACCCGACGAAGACAGGGACAATCAGCGCTCTGATTGAGCATTCTCTCGGGGCGGCGGAAAGTTTTCCGGTGGTTTACTCGCGAAGCGATTTCATGGCGCTGGCTCACGCCGAAGGCATCTGCGCTCCGCAGGCTGAGGTGATCCGGGATATCGAACATCTCCGGACATGGGTTAGCGGAACGGGATTCCCGACGGTTCTGAAGGCGAACGGGACCTCAGGTGGGGACGGCGTAAGAATCGTCCACAGCGTGAAAGAGGCCGAGGCCGCCTTTCGGAGGTTGCAAGCTCCGCCACTGTTGGCGCGGGCAGCGAAGCGGGCCCTCATCGATCAGGACAAGACGCTGGTTTGGCCTTCATTGCTGCGGCGCCACTCGGCGGTGAGCGCGCAGGCATTTATCGCGGGACACGAAGCCACCAGTACGATTTGCTGCTGGAAGGGAAGCGTCCTCGCCAGTCTTCATTTTGAAGTGGTGAAGAAGGCGAGCGCGGCTGGGCACGCGACCGTGGTGCGCTTGATCGAGAACGCGGAGATGGCAGCGGCAGCCGAAAAAATTACTCGCAAGCTTGGGCTCTCCGGGTTTTACGGTTTTGACTTCATGATTGAAGCGGGCACCGGCAACGCCTACATCATTGAGGTGAATCCTCGCGCCACGCAGGTGGGCCACCTGAACCTGGGGCCGGGACGTGATCTTCCTGCAGCGTTATATGCCGCGTTGAGCGGAAAGGCTGCGCAGCCGGCGCCGAAGGTGACCGAGAAAGACACGATCGCTTTGTTCCCGCAGGAGTGGATCAGAGATCCGGAGAGCGTATACCTGCGATCGGCGTATCACGATGTTCCCTGGAATGAAGCCGAGTTGATGCGGGATTGCGTGAACAGCCGCAGAAAACAGAGCGCGTGGTACTCGCGAGCCGCCCGGACTTCCGCTGCGGTCCCACTTCCTGGGCCAACCGCTGTGGCGGCGAAGACCGACGCGGTGGAGCAGGCCTGGGGAAAAAAATCTTCATTCAAACCGGCAATCCTCGAATCGAATACCAACCGCTAGAGCGGAAACCATTCATGAATCCTTACCAGTGCATTGCTCCGGACGTGAAGCTGGGGCGAGACGTGAAGCTCTCGAAGTTCATCAACCTGTACGGTTGCGAGATTGGCGATGAATCGAAGATCGGCGCCTTCGTCGAGATCCAGAAAAATGCCAGCATCGGCAAGCGCTGCAAGATCTCGAGCCATACGTTCATCTGTGAAGGCGTCACGGTGGAGGACAACGTTTTCATCGGCCACGGCGTGATGTTCATCAACGACAGCTATCCGCGAGCCACGGCCGCCAATGGAAGTCTGCAGACCGAGGCCGACTGGAAGGTCGAGCGAACGGTAATCCGGAAGGGCGCGTCGATTGGCTCGGGGGCGACGATTCTCTCGAATATTACCGTCGGGGAGAACGCCATTGTGGGCGCGGGCAGCGTGGTCACCAAGGACGTGCCAGCCAACAGCATTGTGGCGGGAAATCCGGCAAAATTTTTGCGGTCTATCGAACAAATTACGGAGGTTTCAAAGTGAGCGGTTCTCATAGCAGTGCAAACAGCATTCCTTTTCTTGATTTGGTTACTCCCCACGTGGAACTTGAGCAGGAGTTGACGGAGGTTTTTCAAAAGGCCCTGCGGACCGCCGGATTTATCGGTGGACCGATGGTGGAGGATTTTGAGAAGGCATTCGCAGCCTTCTGCGAGGCCAGCTATTCGGTCGCCATCAGCAGCGGAACGGATGCTTTGCGCTTCGCACTGATGGCGTGCGGAGTGAAGTCTGGCGACGTTGTAGTCACCGTGCCGCACACTTTCATCGCCACCACGGAAGCGATTTCACAAGCCGGGGCGTTGCCTGAGTTTGTCGACATCGATGAGCAGACCTACAACATGGATCCCGCAAAACTCGTGGAGTATCTGGAGAGACAGTGCACGGTCAACGATGCGGGAGCGCTGATCAGCCGGCGCAGTGGACGGCCAGTCACGGCCATTGTTCCGGTTCATCTGTACGGGCAGATGGCCGATATGGACGCGATTCTGGAATTGGCGGAGCGTTACCGTCTGGTGGTGATTGAGGATGCTTGCCAGGCGCACGGCGCCGAATATTTTTCGCGAAAGCGCAACCGCTGGATGAAGGCGGGATCGATGGGACGAGCCGCGGCCTTCAGCTTCTATCCGGGGAAAAATCTGGGTGCCTGCGGCGAAGCAGGGGCAGCCACTACGAACGACGCCGCCATCGCGAAAACCATGAAGATGCTTCGCGACCATGGCCAAGCCACGAAATACTATCACGACATGGAAGGCTACAACGGCCGGCTGGATTCGATTCAGGCAGGCCTGCTGCATGTGAAGCTCAATCACCTGGCAAAGTGGAATGCCCAGCGCCGTGAACGCGCAGCGGAATACAACCGGCTGCTCAAATCTGCAGACGGGGCGGTGGTTTGTCCTTATGAAGGGTTGCGGTCGCGCGCGATCTATCACCTGTACGTGGTACGCACTGCAGATCGCGAAGGCCTGATGGAACATCTCAAGACGGCAGGGATCGGGTCTGGCATTCACTATCCGATTCCGTTGCACTTGCAGAAAGCCTACGCAGCAATGAATTACCGCAAAGGAGACTTCCCGGTGACCGAGAAAACTGCCGCGGAAATCGTCTCCTTGCCGATGTTCCCGCAGCTGACCGCGGCGCAGCAAGGCCGGGTCGTCGAGGAGATTCTGAACTTCACTTCGATGACCGCGCGCAAGCAGGTCGAGGCTGACGCAGGAACCTTAACATCGGCCGATCGCAGAGCGTGAGCCAGTTTTTCCTCCCTACTCCCCAAGTTCGCAGCAGAGGACAATAAACATGAAACTGTCAGTTATTGGCGCTGGATATGTAGGTCTCACCACCGCAGCTTGCTTGGCTCAGATCGGCCACGACGTCTTCTGCAGTGAAAGCGACCTCCAGAAACTCACCAAGTTGCAAGATGGGGTCATGCCGCTGTTTGAGCCGCATTTGGAGGACGTCATCAAAGCAGTCCGCAAGGCTGGTCGGCTCCATTTCGGGTCCACGGAGGACGCAATCGCTTGGGGAAACGCAATCTTCATTTGCGTGGGAACGCCGCCACTGGCGAACGGTGATGCGGATCTGGCTGCCATCGAAGGAGTCGCTCGAGCGATTGCGAAGCATTCGTCTGGATATCGGCTGGTGATCGAAAAAAGCACGGTACCGGTGCAGACTGGAGCCCAGTTGCAGAAGCACCTCTCCGTGCACAGCAGAAACGGTTTGAAGTACGATGTTGCCTCCAATCCCGAATTTCTACGTGAGGGATCTTCAGTTGAGGATTTTCTTCATCCTGAGCGAATCGTGATCGGAGTGGACTCGCCACGCGCCGAAAACCTTCTGTGGCAGATCTATGAACCGATCATTCGCCAAAACTTTACCTGCCCTTTGCATACGGATTGTGCAAACCACAAGAAGCCGATCTTCCTGGCCACTGATACCAATTCAGCCGAGCTCATCAAGCATGCCTCCAACTCTTTTCTGGCGATGAAGATTTCGTTCATCAACATGGTGGCAAATCTGTGTGAGGTGGTTGGAGCCGACGTAACCAAGGTGGCACAAGGGATGGGGCTTGACCCTCGAATTGGTTCGTCGTTTCTAAACCCGGGAATCGGGTTTGGCGGATTCTGTTTCCCGAAGGATGTGCAGGCATTCATCAGGATCGCTGAGAAATCCGGCTGCGACTTTTCCCTATTAAAAGAAGTCGAGAAGATCAATCAGCGCCGGGTCGAACATTTTGTCGAAAAAATTCGAAAAGAGTTGTGGGTCCTGCGTGGCAAGAAAGTAGCAGTCTGGGGTCTAGCGTTCAAGCCGAACACCGATGACGTCCGCTTCGCACCTTCCATTACTCTCGTCAAGGCGTTGTTGGCGGAAGGTGCGGCAGTCCGTGCCTACGACCCCGAAGCTGCCGAGAAGGCTAGGGCGATTCTTCCGGAGGTTGCCTATTGCGGCGACGCGTATCAGGCAGCCGAAGGAGCAGACGCCATCCTGATCGTCACCGAATGGGACGAATTCCGGCAGATGGATTGGGGCCGCTTGCTTGCGACGGTCGAGCAGCCGTTGGTGATCGACGGAAGGAATGTGTTCGTTCCGGAAGAGATCAGCCGGAAGGGATTCCGGTATGTCAGCATTGGCCGGGTCGACGCCTCACCTCAGCAATCCTGCAGCTCCGAGAAGGTCGATCCTGCGTGGCCGGGAGTCGACAACCCCCAGGAAATTTCAGCCTGACCAGCGGCGCAGGCCAAGCTTATCCCATGGATTTTCGTCCTGATCGGTTCGCTACGCTTTACCTGGTGTCGCCCTTCTTGCGGCTGGCGAAGAGTAGCGCGCCTTCCGTTCCGATTCTGATGTACCACAGCATTAGCGATGAGGACGAGTCCAACGCTCACGCGTATTACCGGACGAAGACTTCTCGCGCAGTATTTGCGGCGCAGTTGAGATACCTGCGCGAAAACGGATACGAGACGTGCAGTCTGGCGCGAGCCGTTCAGCAGGTGCAGACGCAATCGCGAACTGGGGCTAAACTCGTGGTTATTACTTTCGATGATGGGTACCGCAACTTTTATCGTGATGCGTTTCCGGTATTAAACCAGTACAGCTTCAGCGCAACGGTTTTTCTACCTACCGCTTATATTGGAGAGACTACGGTCTCGTTCAAAGGAACGGATTGCTTGACGTGGTCTGAAGTTCGGGAATTGAGCCGGCACGGAATCGTGTTCGGATCGCACACCGTGACTCATCCCCAGCTTCACCAATTAAGCGTGGCGAAGATTCAGGAAGAGATTGTGAACTCCCGGAGGACCATCGAGGAGATGCTCGGCTGTGCCGTGGACTCATTCGCTTACCCTTACGCCTTTCCTCAGACAGATAACGACTTTAAGAAGATGTTGCGCGATTCCCTTGGCCAGGCCGGCTATCGAAATGGGGTTTGTACCATTGTGGGCAGGGCGAACCGAGGCAGCGAGCCTTTGTTCATGGAGCGGTTGCCGGTAAACTCCTGCGACGACGCTCCGTTGTTCAAAGCCAAGCTGTCTGGGGCTTATGATTGGGTCGCAAAATCTCAATACCTTGCCAAAAAGGGAAAAAGCTATCTCAGGAACTCGGCTGGCGAACCTAAGTGCAGCGTTTCCAACGACTTTCCCTGCAGTTCATAGGGGCGCTCGGACGGGAGTCCATGTCCTCCTGAGACCTGTCATGACGAAACACCTCCATTTATAAAAGAGACTCGATCATCCAGTAGATCGTGAGCCACTCCCCTACTGGGCACGATGAGTCTGACCAGCAGGTTCGTTTAAAATAACGAACCCAGCACACGATTAATGGAGGAATAGAGTGAACGCCCCCCGAAAAGTTCTACTCGCAGCAATCCTTGTGATTTTCGCCACGGCTTTTTCAACCGCCAGCGACATTTATATTGCCCAAAACGCAGCCGGCGGCAATACCGGCGCCGACTGCGCTGACGCGCATGCCGCCGCGTGGTTCAACAGTTCCTCAAACTGGGGATCGGGTGGCAGCCAGATTGGGCCGGGAACAACCGTGAATCTGTGCGGAACTTTCAACGCGCCCGCCGGGGCGAGTGAGTATCTGGTCTTTCAAGGCAGTGGCTCATCGAGTAACCCGATTACCTTCCAGTGCGACTCGAGTAGCCCCGCCACGATTCAGGCGGCCTACTGGGGTGGTAATATTATCGACTTAGCCGGAAACAGCTACCTGACGCTAAACGGAACGAACTGCACCATTCAGGCGACGGCCAACGGAACCGGGCTGGCGAATCAGCAAAACGGCGGCTGCGGAATCTGCAGTTCTGCAGATGTCTCGAATACCACCATCGAACACTGGACAATTTCGAATCTGTACGTTCACGTGTGTTCGGGTTCTGGGTCCTCTGAAACCACGCCATGCCCGACGACGAACGATTCCAGCGGCGGCAACAACGCTGCGATACAAGTCTGGGGTGGGTCGAACGATACGATAGCCTACAACACGATCAGCAATGTGCATTGGGGGATCGTGTTCTATTATGGAGGCTCGGCATCAAATTCCACCAACGTTCAGATCTACAACAACACGGTCTCCGGTATGGATCACGGCGTCGTATTCGGTGACCAAGGCTCCAACTCGACTATCACCAGTTCCAATTGCAGTAGCGCAGTCCACGACAACGATTTCTCTAACATGCAGCCGTGGGATGATAATGGCGACAACTTTCACCACGACGGAATCCACGCATGGGCGAACAACGCTCCCGGCTCTTATTACAAAGGGGTCTGCTTCTACAACAACTATTTTCACGGAAACATGGGCTGGCATCCATCGGGCTTACTATCCAGCGAATCGCTTGGAAATGCTAATTACTATTTCAACAACGTAATCGGCAATTTAACGGGGAACACCTACTGTGCCGATGGACTACTCACACACTTTACCGGATCTGGAACGAACGGAACCAATCAAGTTTTTGTGAATAACACGATCGACCCCGGCGCAACGCCCTGCTCTATGGGAACCAGCGGCAGCGACAACAGCGGGGCAAATTTTGGGAATACACAAGCATCGGGGACGGTCTTCGAGAGCAACCTGCTTCTGTCGAATTCCCAGACCTATGTCCACTCCGATGCAAACTCGATCACCACGTCAGACTACAACCTTTACGGTATGCAGCCAGGAGCCAATCCCTTCTATGGTACTTGCGGCTCGGGTATCTCGTTCTCGACTTGGCAAGGCTCATGCGGATTTGACGCGCACGGCAAGAACACGAGCGTAACAGTCAATTCCGACTACACATTGCCGAGTGGTTCTAGTGCGGTAGGGACCGGTACAACCCCAGCAAATATGCCGACCGCTTACTTCACAGGGGCGCCACAGACTTTTGGTGTGAGCGGAGCGTGCGGGACAGGATGCGTTGCGCGTTCTTCAAGCGGGGCACAGGATGCGGGCGCCTACCCGTATCAGGCGGGAAGCGCCTCGCCGAATCCGCCCTCCGGACTGACTGCGGTCGTTCAATAGCTGCCTTAGAGGGCCCTGGCGGCCCGATTTTAAGGTAACGAGTATCGGAGACGTGGGGAACGCCTATTTCCGCCCTGTCTGAAAAACGTTGTTTTTCAGACAGGGCTAATTCAATTGTTCACTCGGCAATTCTGGGTCGCAGCTCCCGACCCCTACGCTAGATTCCGCTAACCACTTCGCCGCTTGTGTTGGCTCCACGTAACGCGTAAAGACCGTTTTCAGCGATTATGACACCTGCCGCGATCTCGTCTGACCGTCGTTTAGCAACGACGATCGGGAAGAACACGATTTTCGGCGTCTTGGCCAGCGCAGTTCAGGTTGGAACCAGGTTCGTAATGGTTCCGGTGGTGATTTACCACCTCGGACTCAGCGGGTATGGCATCTGGTCCATTATCATGGCGACGGCCGGTTATATGCGCTTTGGGAGCGCCGGCCTTAAGTCAGCGTTCCAGAAATATGTCGCCGAGGCAACCGGCAACGGTGACTTTGAAACCGCCAACAAGCTCCTGAGCACCGGGAGCATTTCCATGTTGGTGCTTTCCGTGGCTGGCCTGATTCCTGTTGCGATTTACTCCCAAAAGCTGGCGCGGGCGAGCGGCGTTCCTGTGGAATTCCTTAGCTCGGCAGCGGGGGCGATCACGCTCCTGGCATTGATCATGGTCATGGCGAACTTCGGATCTGCGTTCGAGGCGATCGTCATGGGCGCGCACCGAATTGATCTGACCAGGAAATTCAATATAGTCACCACCACGGCCGAAGCCGTCGCCATCATTGCGCTGCTCCACTTCGGCCGTGGCCTTTTCGCCATGGCCGTCACCATGGCGACTTCGGAACTCGTCTACGTTTTTTGTTGCTTCGTGGCGTCCCGACGAATTTTGCCAGAGATCCAGATCAGGCTGGCGCACTTCACGAAGGGTGCGTTTCCTGAGTTGGTTCGGTTTGCCGGCAGCTACCAGCTAGTGAACGTCCTCGAAGTGCTCTACAGCATGCTTCTTCCAGTGACGATTTTGAAGTTCTTTGGTGCGGAGGTTGCGGGCGTTTACGCGGTCGCCACGAGGCTGGTGACGGCGGCCTTGATGGGGCAGGACGCTCTGATTCTGCCTCTGCTGTCCGGCGGTACCCTCATATTCGCCTCGGGTTCGTCGGAGAGGTTGGCGCGGTTTTTCAGGAAGTCCTTCAAGATCACCGTTGCCGTAACCCTAGTTCCCCTTGCGTTCGTTGGAGCCTTCGGTGGGCTCTTGGTCTTCGCTTGGACGGGGCAAACAGGTACGGAGTTCGGTGTGGCGATCTGGCTAACGTGCGTGTCTAGCTTCTTCAACTCCATTTCCCGCCTGCAGTTGATCCTGTACCGGGCTTCGGGAAATGCGCTGCACGACAATATCCGGCAGGCATTTCGGCTCGGCGTGCTTGCGATTCTGGCAGTTTTTGGAAAAGCAATAGGGTTTCACGGGGTGCTTCTGGGGCTGGTCGTGGCTGAGCTGGTCGGTGTGGTCTATATGTTCTTTGCTATGACGACCGTACTTGGCTTCTTCAACCCGAGGAAGCTAATCCCCGACGCGATGAGGTTGGCCGCCGCGACCTCGGTAACGATCGCCGTCGGCGCTGCCGCCGTAATGCTGCCCTCTCCATGGGGTGCTAGCCAGCGTGCAGCGGCCCTGATCAAGTTAGCCGAAGTCTCACTGGCGTGCCTGATAGCATCTTGGCCGGCTGTCGCCTTCACGGGATCGATATCGGCCGAAGAGCAACGGACCGTGGTGAATATGTTGACTCCATGGAGAAAAGCAGCGCCGATGGTAAACGAATAAAAAGCGCGTTTGCCTGCTTGTGCGGGCGCTGGTCAGTTAGCTACGGCCTCAGCCGAGGAGAAACACCCAATGGACCCACACCCCAACGTAGCGTTTGGCGGCGGTTCCGCGGGCAGCACAATGAGCCCCATCGGACTGGCCGCGATGCTCATTGCCATCGTGTTGGTCTTGGTGCTTCCCCGCAAGTGGGTTATCGTTCCGTGGCTCTTCTTTGCCTTTCTTGTTCCAACCGACCAGCAATTCACGATCGTCGGATTTCACCTTTTTGCTCAGCGTATCGTCATCCTGTTTGGATGTGTGCGGTTCCTGTTGAAACCTTCGTCCCCGCAGAGTCCGCTCGCAGGCGGCTTCACTGGCATCGATAAAGTCTTCGTAGCCTGGGCCCTGTGCCGGGCGACTGCATTCGTGCTCCTTTATCGCGAGGGCGCGGCGGTAGCGAACCAGATTGGTTTTCTCTGGGATACTCTGGGCGGATATTTCCTGGTGCGATGTCTCATCCGCGGGGCGGATGACATTCGGCGGATCGCTAAGGCGTTCGTCGTGATTGCGCTCGTCATGGCTGCCTGCATGCTGTATGAGCAGCGCTACCTGACCAACGTTTTCAGCCTACTGATGGGTGGGCAGATTGTGCCCGATATCCGCAATGGACACGTCCGATGCCGTGGGGTGTTCGAGCAGGAGATCATTGCCAGCACGTTTGGCGGGACTTTGGTGCCGCTGTTCATTTGGTTGTGGAGTGTGCCGAAGGCGAAGGTTGCAGCCGTTGTGGGGCTGGTTGCGTCTGTGATCATTACAATAACCGCATCCTCGAGCACTGGAATCTCGGCTGCGGCGGCAGGGATCGGAACGCTATGCCTCTGGCCGCTCCGCAAGCACGTGCGGTGGATGCTCTGCGGAGTGGTGGCGGCGATACTGGGATTAGCTCTGGTGATGAAGGCTCCGGTCTGGTTCGTCTTATCTCACGTTGATTTCGCCGGAGGATCAACCGGCTGGGATCGTGCCAATTTGATCGACCAGTGCGTGCGGCACTTCAGTAGCTGGTGGTTGGTGGGCACCGCGGATAATGCCAACTGGGGCTTTTTCACCTGGGATCTTTGCAACCAGTTCGTCGCAGAGGCGGTTCAAGGGGGTCTGGCAACGCTGGTGTTGTTCCTTTTGCTTATCTCAAAGAGCTTCCGACGAATTGGCGTTGCAAGAAAGATGGCGCGGAACCCCACCCAAGAAAGGTTGTTGTGGACGATTGGATGCATCTTGTGCGCACACCTTGCTGGCTTCTTCGGGATAAGCTATTTCGATCAGATTAAGAACTGGTGGTTCGTGACTCTTGCGATGATTCCGGCGGCCAGCATGGCAGTCCAGCTGTCTAATGCGCAACGACCGCAGCCAGCTGTGATTCCGGATCAAGAGCCGACCATGCAGTTTGCATATCCTGGCTCGATAGGCGAAGAAATTCTATGAAGCTCTCCATCGTGATTATTTGCTGGAATGACTGGAAGGTCATTGAGAATTGCTTGCGCTCGATCTTTGAGAGCACACATAAGATCCAGTACGAAGTGCTCGTATCGGATAATGGCTCGACAGACGGGTCTGTCGAGAAGATTCGCGCACAGTTTCCTGCTGTCCGTGTGGTGGAAAACCGGGCAAACCTCGGTTTTGCCAAAGGGAACAATGCCGGCATCCGCGAAGCCAGTGGGGAATATGTCCTTATTTTGAATCCGGACACGATCATTCATGACGGCTCGCTGGATCGTTGGATTGAGTTTGCGGATCGGCATCCTGAGGCGGGTGCTTTCGGATGCCGGGTGCACAATCCGGATGGCACTTACCAGCGGTCGGCGCGGCCGTTTCCCACCATCTCCCGTTATCTGGTGTCGGCCTTTGGTTTGCGATTTCTCGGCCACCTAAATCACCCTGTTTTATCGGACGAATATGAGGGATGGAAAGGCGATACGGAGCGGGAAGTGGACTGGCAATCTGGTTGCTGCGTCATGCTGCGTGGCGATCTGCTTAGGAAGTTGGGCGGATTCGATGAGCAGTTCTTCTATCAGTTTGAGGAAGTGGACTTGTGTCGGCGAGTTTGGAAAGCGGGTCTTCGAATTCGGTTTACTCCTGAAGTCTCCATCACCCACCTGGGCGGGCAGTCGGTGGGTCGCTTTCCAGTGCGGTTCGCCATTGAAGTCTGCCGCAATGGATATCGTTACTTCTACAAGCATTATGGAGCCCGAGGTGCTCGGAGATATCGTCAGATGCTGTTGGCGAAGTTGCGTATCCGGCAAGCCGGTTATGGACTAGCCAATCTGGTGCGACCGAATGAAGTGGTGAAGGGCCGTCTCGAAATGTATCGCGCCACTGTGGCGTGGAATAAACAACTCGATCCGGTGCAGTTCGTCGAACATGGCACCGAGCAAGCAGTGGAACCGGTCTCGGTACAGAGCAGCTGAATACCCATTTTGATGGCTTCCGAGATTCTTAATTTCTAAGGAGAGAGAGTGTTATGAGTAAACCGACGTCCCTAGTAACCGGCGGCGCTGGATTTATGGGATCCCATGTCGCGGATCAGCTACTTCAAATGGGGCACGACGTCGTTGTCCTTGATGATCTGAGCGGTGGTTTCCGGGAGAATGTTCCTGAGCGCGCTACTTTCGTTCAAGGGTCGATTATGGATCACGACTTGATCAACCGTCTTTTCGATCGGCATTCCTTTGACTACGTCTACCATCTCGCGGCCTACGCGGCCGAAGGACTGAGTCATTTCATCAAGAGATTTAACTATAACAACAATCTGATTGGCTCCGTGAACCTGATCAATGCCGCCATCAACCACAATGTGAAATGCTTTGTGTTCACCTCCTCAATTGCAGTCTACGGTGCGGGCCAAAGTCCGATGTCGGAAGATATGACTCCTGTGCCAGAAGACTCCTACGGAATTTCCAAGCTGGCGGTCGAACAAGAGTTGCGCGTGAGCCACGAGATGTTCGGCCTTGATTATGTCGTATTCCGTCCGCACAACGTATACGGAGAGCGGCAGAACATTGGAGACAGGTATCGCAACGTGGTTGGAATCTTCATGAATCAGCTGCTTCGTGGAGAGTCGATGACGATTTTTGGTGACGGCACTCAGCAACGCGCGTTCACACACATCGACGACGTGGCTCCGATCATTGCAGCGTCGGTTGATTTTCCTGCGGCGCGAAACCAGATATTCAACGTCGGTGCTGATGTGCCACATACGGTGAACGAACTCGCTGAAGTGGTCTCACAGGCCATTGGGAAGCAGGCTAAGGTCAATCATCTTGATGCGCGGAACGAGGTCAAAATTGCGTTTTCCGATCACTCCAAGGCGGAGCGGATTTTCGGCAAACGGACGAAGACGACCCTGGCGGAAGGAGTTCGCGCCATGGCAGCATGGGTTCGCGATCACGGAGCACGGGAAAGCAGCGTCTTCGAAGGCATCGAGGTATTAAGAAACCTGCCGCCCAGTTGGGCCAAGGTCGCATCAGTAAAGGCGTAGCCTGCAAGGGCTAAAGATCATCATCACCGATTCGAAACAGATGAAACCTCAAGCCACAAGATACGTCGTTATCACTCCCGTGCGGGATGAGGAGGAACACCTCCAATCCACCATCGAGAGCATGATTCGGCAGACCGTTTTGCCGAAAGAGTGGGTAATCGTCGACGACGGCTCGAAAGACGGCACGGGTAAGATTATTGACGATTACGCCAGTCGTTACCCTTGGATTCGGGCGGTGCACCGCAAAGATCGGGGTTTTCGAAAGGCGGGCGGCGGGGTGGTAGACGCGTTCAATGATGGATATCGAGCGCTGACTTGCAGCGATTGGGATTTCATGACCAAATTCGACGGAGACCTTAGCTTCGAGCCAGATTATTTTGAGAGGTGCTTCGACGAATTTTACCGTGATGACAAGTTGGGGGTTGGGGGCGGAGTGATTTGTTACGTTCTCGACGGCGTAAAGCGATTTGAGGAGGCCCCGGCATTTCACGTGAGGGGTGCCACCAAGATCTATCGAAAGGCTTGTTGGGATGGCATTGGTGGATTTTTGGCAGCGCCCGGCTGGGACACAATGGATGAGGTCAAAGCCAATAGCCTGGGATGGACGACACGAAGCTTTCCCCAATTGCATCTGGTTCATCACAGAGACACCGGCGCCGCGGATGGACTTTGGAAGACGCTGGTGAAGTATGGGCGCGCGAACTACATCTGTGGATACCACCCTTTGTTTATGCTCAGCAAGTGCATCGTCCGCCTCTTTCGGAAGCCCTACGTAGTCGGTTCGATCGGTCTCATGTACGGGTTTGTCTCCGGATATGTAACGAACGTCCCGCAGGTGGATGATCGCGCAGCCATTGCGTATCTGCGGCGGCAGCAAATGGGGCGCCTCTTAGGCAGGGAAAGTATCTGGAGATAGCTCATCTGGGAGCACCGGCAATCACGCTGCTGGCGCACTAATTCTTCACGAGACAACCTATGTTAGATAGCACTATGACGACGAAAATCGAGCAGGTGAAATCGCTGTTTGAGGTGCCTGACAAATATCTTTGCCCTAGGCAATACGACATCCAGATCCGAGTCGAGACGGTCAGGCAATTCACCGAAAACTTGCCGGTCGATCGAGTGCTGGACATTGGGTGCGGAGACGGTTCGCTTTCCGTGCCCTTGCTGCCGCGCTGCAAACAGCTGACGCTTCTCGATCTTTCCAGCAAGATGCTCGATCTTGCGCGCAAGAAAATACCCGCGGACCGCTCCCAGGATGTGGAGCTGATCAATGGCGGTTTTCTCGACTCGAATCTGTCTCCGCAATCCTTCGATCTCATTTTGTGCGTTGGGGTTCTTGCTCATGTCGATTCACCGGCCGCCGTCATCGCGGAAGTAGCCCGGCTTGCGAAACCCGGAGCTTGCGTAATTCTTGAGTTTACCGACAGCTTTCATTTCTGGGGTGTCCCTGTCGTTTTGTATCAAAAGCTCTTAAAACTGGTGAGGCCAGAGCCGTACGCCCTCAACCGACTCAGGGAGCGGCAAGTCATGGGGCTTTGTCTGGACAACAACCTTAGCGTCTCGGGGCTGTATCGATACGGGTTGCCGCCGCTGGGAACGTCGAAGTTCGCCGGGCAAGCCGAGATGTACAAGATCACGCGATATTTGTTCGGTCCCTCAGACCGGAACCACAATGCCTGGATGGGGAATCAGTTTATTTACCGTCTGCAGAGAGCTCAGTAGCTCGCAGCGATTCGTAAAAAGGCCGGTGCAAGTCAGTCTCCGGTCAGGGATGTGTTCGGAGTTCATCGATGTACGAAACAGAGGCAAATCACAAAGTCGAATCCTGCAGCCAGATTCCATCGGAGGTGGTTTCCGCTCTGGCTGAGCTGAAAGGGAAGATTCTGGGACGAACGGTTCTTCCCTGGAGCGAGCATTGCACGGAGTGCGTTTGGCCCACTTGCTATTCCACTTGTGATTTGTACAGTCCACGGGAAGACGGGAGATGCCGACGATTCAGCGACGGCATGGTAAGGGTGGACTGCCCCGAGACACTCAATTCCTACCTGTTGAAAATCCGCTTTAAGCGCTGGGGAAAACTATGGTCGCCGGGGAGTGTACGGCTACATTCAAGCGCCCAGGCCGAACGGCTGGAACGAAGGGATTATCGCATCGGGACAGTGTTGTACCAACTTCCCATATCTCCAGGGGTAAAGGCGAAGGTTACGGGCAAGCGCTACAGCTTCAAGAAAAGGATCGCAAGCCGGTCTGCGGATAGCGCTAACCTGCCCACATCTTTCCTGCTTGAGTGCTACAACCCGGAATCCCACGCGGTTCGACTCTCACTCACTTTGCGAGCGGTGAATGAGGACGTCAAAATTCCGTTCCAGAAACTGATCGAGCTCACGCCTGGTTTTCACCGGATTCGTATCCCGATCAAGGAAATTGTTGGAGTCTTTGACGTACGAAAGCCTTTCAATATTGAATTGATCCCGGACGACGTCGAGCGGGTTGAGAACGAGATCACGCTCTATTTCGGCTTGATGGAGTTCGTCCAGGAGGTTGAGCAAGCGGCGGAAAAGTCGTCGAAGATTAAGTGTGTGGTGTGGGACCTCGATAACACGCTCTGGGATGGCATCCTAGTGGAAGATGGTCCTCGCAAATTGAAGCTGAAACCTGGCATCGCTGAAGTGATTCGGGCGCTCGACGCGCGGGGTATCTTGCATTCGGTGGCAAGCAAGAATAACCACGATGAAGCAATGCAAACTCTCAAGCAATTTCAATTGGATGAATACTTTCTTTGTCCACAGATTTCCTGGGAGCCGAAGAGCGAAGGCATTCGCAGGATTGCCCAGCAACTCAACATAGGCGTGAATTCCTTGTTGTTCGTGGACGATTCCCCATTCGAGCTGGAACAGGTGAAGGCCGTATGCCCCGAGGTACGGCTTCTGGATGCGGTCCAGTATCGGAGCCTGCCCGACATGAAAGAGTGTCAGGTGCCGGTTACCGCCGAAAGTAAGGAGAGGCGGAAGATGTACCGGGTTGAGGCCGAGCGCCAGGATTTGGCGCAAGGCTTCGGCGAGGATTACATGGCATTCTTACGCCACTGTCAAATCCAGTTGTCGATTCGTCCCATGACCGAAGAGAATCTCGACCGGGTCCATGAATTGACCCAAAGAACCAACCAGATGAATTTCTCTGGCAATCGTTATGATCGCGATGTGTTGAGAAACATCTTAGCGACTCCGTATTTGGATACGTATGTCCTGACCTGTGAAGATCGATTTGGTTCTTATGGGGTTGTCGGTTTCAGTATCGTCGATAGCCGCGAGCCGCGAATGACGGATCTGATGTTCAGCTGTCGGATCCAGTCAAAGCGCGTTGAGCACGCATTTCTCAGTCATATCCTAAGGGTGTACATTCACAAGTCAGGGAAAGACTTCTGGGCTAATTACCGCAAGACTCCGAGGAACGCGCCTTCGGGAAAGGTGTTTGCTGATCTTGGGATGGAGGAGGTCGCAGTGACGGATGGTCTTACGTCTCTGGCTTTTCGTAAGAACCAGACGGTGCCAGACGATAGAGTGATCAGGATCGTGCTCCAGGAAGACCCGGTGGTTGCGATCTCGGGATGAGTGTCAGAGCGCAGCTGGGGTTGCTACGGCGGCGATTGTTGTCTTCCATGTACTCGCGCCGGGTCTCGCTAGGAACCATGGGGCCCGTTGTTTCCTTCACGTTCGATGATTTTCCTCGGACGGCGCTGACGGCCGGCGGGCATATTCTTAAGACGTACGGAGCTCGAGGAACGTATTACGCCGCTGTCGGCTTGATGAATACGTCAAATGAACTCGGCGAACAATTTCGGCGCGAGGACTTGAGCGTTCTAATGGCCGATGGCCACGAGCTTGCCAGCCATACCTTCACTCATATTTCGTGCCGTTCGGTCTCATGTGATAAGTTCCAGAGGGAAGTGGAGAAGGGAAGAGATGCCATTGAGGAAATAACGGGAAAGGGTGACTTCGGGAACTTCGCCTTCCCGTTTGGTGAGGTTACGCTAAACGCAAAAAGGGCATTGCGTACTGATGTAGCTAGTTGCAGGGGCATTTGGCCAGGCTTGAACGGGCCTCAAGTGGATCTAAACCTTCTCCGGGCCAATAGCTTATACGGTGGTCAGGATAAATATGCCCAGGTTCAGGGGCTCATTTCGGACAATGAGCAGCAAAGAAGTTGGTTAATTTTTTATTCTCACGACGTACGCGACAACCCATCGCGCTTTGGTTGCACCCCAGACCTGTTGGAGTTTACCGTGTCGTTCGCTTCGCGGCGGGGCGCTCGCATTATGACGGTCGCAGAAGTTGTAACGGAGTTGAGTTCAAGTTCACTATAAATATAGAGTTGTGTTTCCGAAGGCTACTCTTTTGTGGTTAAAGCAATGAAAACCGCGCGCATGGGCGAATTGAAGTCAGCAACCGCGACAGCCGTGGCCTTAGCTCCTGACAGGACGTCTCCGCCCATTTTACAGGCGGTCGAGCGCGTGGCTTCCGGTGCTTACGAGATCGACCCGCTCCGCGATTCCCGTTGGGCCGCGTTTGTCGACACTCATCCTCGGGCTTCGGTGTTTCATAGTCCGAAGTGGTTGACGGCTCTCCGAGATGTTTACGGCTACGAGCCTGCGGCTGTCACTACATGTCCTCCGGGATCTCCTCTCACGAACGGGCTTGTCTTCTGCCGGGTCAAGAGCTGGTTGACCGGTCGACGCCTGGTGTCATTGCCTTTCTCCGATCATTGCGATCCTTTGGTCGACAGGGCGGACGAACTTGATGCTTTGCTCGTGCACATGAAGCAGCAGGTCACGCAGGAAAAATGGAAGTACCTTGAAATCAGACCGATCTCCTATGAGCCGACCGGCCACACGGAGCTTAGCCAGTTCGTTACGTACTATTTCCACAAGTTGGATTTAGGTTCTGGGACTGACCAGCTATTTCACAACCTGCACAAGGACTGCGTTCAGAGAAAGATTCGACGCGCGGAACGGGAGCGGCTGGAGTATGAGGAGGGTGCCTCAGAGGATTTGCTCCAGAAGTTTTATCATCTTTTGGTGATGACTCGCCGCAGACAGTATCTGCCGCCGCAACCGTTGGCCTGGTTTCGCGGCTTGATTGCAGCCTTTGGAAAAGACCTTAAGATTCGCTTGGCGTCGAAAGATGGCATACCGGTTGCCAGCATTCTCACTCTTTCGCACAAGAAAACCATGGTTTACAAATACGGGTGCAGCAATGTCGCGTTCAACAACCTTGGCGGGACAGCCCTGCTGTTTTGGAAAACCATACAGGACGCCAAGGAGCGGGGGTTTGAGGAGTTGGAAATGGGCCGTTCCGACGTTGACAACCATGGGCTCGTGGCTTTCAAGGAACGCTGGGGTGCATCTCGAAAGTCGATCAGTTACTGGATCTACCCAAAGAAAGACTCGACAGAAGTAAGTGTCTGGAACAGGAAGATGTCTCGGCAGATCGTTTCGGTCGTCCCAGATCTGGCGCTGGAAGCAGTTGGCAATCTCTTGTACAGACATGTCGGATAGCATCGCCTCCCTCGCAAGCTGCAAATTCTGAAAAAAGTTATTGCTGAGGAACAGCCTTCACAATGCTGGTAAATCGAGCGTATTACTTTCTTAAACCTTTCCTGCCTTGGCGCTTTCGTCTGATGTTGCGGCGGTGGCGCGCAAACCGCCGCCGGCGAGCTTTTGCGGACGTGTGGCCGATCGACCCCAGATCCAGACACACTCCTCCGGGATGGCCGGGGTGGCCTGACGGTAAACGGTTCGCGCTGGTGCTTACCCATGATGTCGAGGGCAATAAAGGCGTGTCACGCGTCGAGAGGTTAATGAATCTGGAACAGAAGCATGGATTCAGTTCGTGCTTTAATTTCGTTCCCGAAGGGGAATACCGCACTCCCGAGGCCCTGCGTAAGACTCTCGATCAGGCAGGATTTGAAGTCGGGATTCACGGGTTGGAGCATGATGGGAAGCTGTACAGTTCTGAGGAGATTTTTGCCGCGAAAGCCTCGCGGATCGGCGAATATCGGCAACAGTGGAATGTGGTGGGATTTCGTTCTCCGCTTATGCAGCACAAGTTGGGATGGTTGCATGCTCTGGGAATGGAGTACGACGCGTCTACGTTTGATACCGATCCTTTTGAACCAGAATCCGATGGTGCAGCAACAATCTTTCCCTTTTGGGTTCCGGGGCCAAACGGCAAGGGCTACGTAGAGCTTCCGTATACGCTGGTTCAGGACTTCAACCTGTTCGGAGTGCTGCGCGATCAGAACATTGACATCTGGAAGAAAAAAGTTGACTGGGTAGCGGAGCATGGCGGCATGGTGCTGCTCAACACTCATCCGGACTACATGTGTTTTGAGGGCAAACAGCAGCGGGATGAATATCCCGTCTCCTTTTATGACGACTTCCTGCGTTACGTGCGCGAGAAATATGAAGGCTCGTATTGGAGCGCCCTGCCGCGCGATGTAGCTCGCTACTATCGGGAGGCTGTGCCGGTTTCGGCCAGGAACACACGGAAGAAAGTGTGCATGGTGGCCTATAGCCAGTACGAATCTGACAATCGCGTCAGACGCTACGCAGAAACGCTGGCGAAACGCGGAGATCAGGTGGATGTAATCGCGTTATCCCGAGAGCCTAGCTCACAGCCTGTGGAGCAGGTCGACGGCGTCACGGTCTATCGAGTGCAGCATCGTGAACATAACGAGCGTAGCAAGTGGACGTATGCATGGCGATTGATGCGATTCCTGGTGAGCTCCACACGCGAACTGAAGAAGCTGCATGTTCGGAATCGCTATGACGTGATTCATATCCACAACATGCCGGATTTCCTGGTATTTGCAGCGTGGTATCCGAAGATGACCGGCGCCAAACTGATTCTTGATATTCATGATGTGGTGCCGGAGCTGTTTGCCAACAAATTTCACGCGAAATTCAAAACGGCTTATGTCGAGTTCTTGCAAGTACTGGAAAAACTGTCGGCAAGTTTTGTCGATCATGTGATTGTGTCGAACCATCTCTGGCTTAAGACTGTGGTTGCGCGCTCGGCGCCGGCGGCGAAGTGTTCTGTTCTTATCAATCACGTCGATCCTGAAATGTTTTCCCGGCATGACAAAACCAGGACTGACGACAAGTTCGTCATTTTGTTCCCCGGCAGTCTTCAGTGGCACCAGGGAGTTGACATTGCGATTGAGGCTTTTGCGCGCGTCAAACAGCAGGTTCCAAATGCTGAGTTCCAGATCTATTGCGGATCAGGTGGCATGCAGGGCGAGTTAAGAGAGCTCACACGAAAATTAGGGCTGGAGGAAAGCGTCAAATTTCTGAAGGCTGTACCTCTTGACGAAATGGCACAAGTGATCGCTAACGCCGATCTCGGAGTGGTCCCGAAAAGGGCTGACTCCTTCGGCAACGAAGCCTATAGCACAAAAATTATGGAGTTTATGTCGCAGGGTGTGCCCGTGGTCGCCTCCCGCACGAAGATTGATGCCTTCTATTTCGAGGAAGGAATCGTTCATTTCTTTCGATCGGGCGACAGTGAAGCGATGGCGGAAGCGATGCTCGAGGTGATCAAGAGCAAGGACCTGCGTGAGTCGCTTGCCCGGCGCGGTTACGAGTATGTCAAGCGCAACGGATGGGATCAGAAAAAACACGAGTACATCGAGTTGATCGATTCTCTTTCCACTGAGACATTTGATGATGTGCAGGCTGGCGATCTCCACCCTGCTCTGGGATCGATATCAGCTGACACGCCGCATGACATCCAGATGCAGCCTGTGGCTGATCCTCTCATGCAAGAAGTTGATGGTTTGGCAGTCCGGTTAGAAGAGCGATCTTCCGTATCGTCGCTGGAGAGCAGATAAGGCGGCGCTAACCGATTCCTTGCGGATGCTGCGGGCAATTAATCACTAGACCTCACCGGGTAGAAAATCCTTGAACAACAAATCATCTAATTCTTATGCGGTTGTCGTGGGCGCAGGTCCGTATGGACTTTCCTCAGCGGCTTACCTCCGAGCGGCTGGCATAGAAGCGCGAGTTTTCGGCGAGCCCATGGCATTCTGGGAAAACCAAATGCCGGCCGGCATGTGTTTGCGGTCAAATTGGGGCGCTTCGCACATTGCTGATCCGAAAAAAGAGCTGACGCTGGACGCCTACTGCCGTCAAAAGGGTAATCACGTATCGAAACCGATTCCTCTCGATCGGTTCGTGGATTACGGCCGCTGGTACCAGAGCCAGGCGGTGCGAGATCTTGAAACACGCAATGTAGCCAGTATTGACGTGGACGGGCGTGGGTTCAAGGTGGTCATGGCGGATGGTGAGGAATTTACCGCGCGGCGCGTGGTGGTAGCAGCCGGAATCAGTCCATTTGCGGCGCGGCCGGCCGAGTTCGCCGGAATTCCTTCGAGCCTGGCTTCGCATACGAGCGAGCATAAGGATTTGAAAAAATTTACGGGCCAGCGCGTAGCCATCATCGGGGCGGGACAGAGTGCTTTGGAATCCGCTGCGTTGTTGAAAGAGAACGGCATTCAGGTGGAAGTGATTGCGCGCGCGCAGACTCTGAACTGGGTCGGGCTACACGCGCGGCTGCATCACCTGGGCTTGATTTCCAAAATGCTGTATTCGACGCGCGATGTGGGCCCGGCTGGGATCAGCCGGCTGGTGGCAATGCCGCATGTATTCCGGCGCTTCCCTCGTGGCTTTCAAGGCCGCACCGCTTATCGGGCGATCCGGCCCGCCGGAGCAGGGTGGCTGCAACCACGGATCGCAGATGTGCCCATCACGTTGGGACGTCGAGTGAAATCCGCCGCGGTTGCGGGCAGTCAACTGCGCCTTCAACTGGACGATGGTACGGAGCGCCTCGTGGATCATGCGCTTCTCGCGACGGGATTCCGAGTCGATGTGTCACGATATCCGTTCTTGTCTCCTTCATTGTCCAAGCAAGTGAAGACTGTTAACGGCTTTCCCGTGCTTAGGCGCGGATTGGAATCTTCGATTCCGGGATTGCACTTCGTAGGAAAGCCTGCAGCATGGAGCTTCGGACCACTCCTGGGATTTGTTTCGGGAGCGGAGTTTGCCTCGAGTGAATTGGTGCGCTGTATGACCCGGAACGGAAGCAACTGACAAGATGAACGCTCTAACTCAACCCATCCCAAGTCCCATTGCTGCGCAGGAGTTTGATCAGACCGTGGGTGCAATCGTGATCGGAGGCGATTACCAGGGACTGGGAATCGTGCGCAGCCTCGGCCGGAAAGGGATACCGGTCTGTGTCGTGGACGACGAACTTTCCATTTCGCGCTATTCACGTTACTGCACGAAGTTCGTGAAACTCGAGAATCTGCGCGATGGACGGCTTGCGGTAGACAGCCTGCTCGAATTGGGGAAGCGGCTTCGCTTAGACGGTTGGGTGCTCTATCCAACCCGTGAGGAACTGGTGGCGGCCTTATCGCGCTATCGGGCAGAGCTCAGTGAAATGTTCCGGGTTCCGACTCCCGATTGGGAAAGTGTGAAATGGGCCTGGGACAAGAGAAACACTTATAGTCTTGCGCGCGAACTCAAAATTCCGACGCCTGTGACCCATTACTATCTGGAGAATCTCAGGGAACTCGATCAACTCGAGAATCTGACTCCTCCTTTTGCAGTCAAGCCGGCGATCAAAGAGCACTTCTTCTACGCCACAAAAGCGAAGGCCTGGTTGGCGAACAGCCATGATGAGTTAAGAATCTTGTTTCAAAAGGCGGCGGAGCACGCCCCTTGCGAAGAGATCATGGTGCAAGAGTTAATTCCGGGCGGCGGCAGCCAGCAGTACTCTTACTGCGCGTTTTTCCGCGACGGCGAAGCAGTGGGTAAGATGGTGGTGCGGCGCCGGCGCCAACATCCGCTTCAATTTGGAAGAGCCAGCACGTATGTTGAGACGCTGGATATCCCCATCCTGGAAGAACTCTCCGAGCGGTTCTTGCGCGCGATTGATTATTACGGCTTGGTCGAATTGGAATATAAACTCGATCCGCGCGATTCCCAATTCAAGCTGCTCGACGTGAATGCGAGAACGTGGGGCTATCACAGTCTTGGGGTTGAGGCGGGAGTGGACTTCAGCTACATGCTCTACGCCGATCAAGTAGGTCTGCCGGTGTCGGCGTGCAAAGCCCGGCCGGGAGTGGGATGGGTACGGACGACCACGGACATACCTGCTGCCATGGTGGGGATTCTCAAAGGCGATACCAGTGTGAAGGACTACCTCCGCTCGTTGCGAAATTGCAATGCG
This sequence comes from uncultured Acidobacteriaceae bacterium, assembly GCA_964403025.1. Taxonomy (GTDB): domain Bacteria; phylum Acidobacteriota; class Terriglobia; order Terriglobales; family Acidobacteriaceae; genus Sulfotelmatobacter. Next base: position 417,787 of record CAYOEH010000001.1, read on the forward strand.
GAAGCGGTTTTCAGCGCGAGCGATCCCGCGCCCGGGTTGGCAGAAGTCGCGCTTATTCCGTATTTGGCAATCAAGAGAGGCTTCTGAAGCCGTCCTCGGATGCGGTCGCGTTGCCCCGCCATTGATGGCACTTCCTCTACAGTGAGATTGCAATTACCTTTCCCAAGACCTCGGTCCAACATTCTGCTGTCCGCAATCTATAAGGAGTTTACGTTATGACTGCTCTCCCCCTTCGGCGGCAATCGCCTGCCGCGGTTCCTGGCCAGTTGGGCAGCATTGACTCGGAAAGCGCAATTTACCGAGACGGTAGCTATCTTAAAAACAATCCCTCGTGGCATATCGAGGAGTCACCTTTCAAGGTGAGGCAAATCCGGCGAATGATGAAGCAGCAAAACCTTGCGCCCAAGACCGTGTGCGACGTGGGCTGCGGTGCGGGACTGGTGCTGGCGGAATTGCAACCGCATCTTCCTTCAGATTGCGTTTGCTGGGGCTACGACGTTTCTTCTGACGCACTGGCCATGAGCGCGAAGCGGGGCAACGAAAATCTTCGGTTTCGCTTGTTCGATATACGCAAGGATCAGTGCGATACTTTTTTCGACTTGCTGTTAATGCTCGACGTCTTCGAGCATGTTGAGGATTACATTGGGTTGGTGCGATCAGTCCGGAGCAAAGCGAAGCAGAAACTGTTTCACATTCCACTGGATCTTTCGGTTCAGGCAGTTGCACGCCGAAACGGTCTGCTGCTTCGCCGCGATCATCACGCGCATCTTCACTATTTCACTAAGGAGACTGCTCTGCGCACCTTGACCGACGTAGGATATTCCATTGTCGATTACTTCTTTACTCCGCGATGTATCGAACTCGGCGATCTTTTCGTGCAGAAGATTGCGAGGGTTCCAAGAAAACTCAGCTTTGCTCTTGCTCCCGACCTGACGGTGCGGGTGTTGGGCGGATACAGCCTGATGGTTCTGGCTGAGTAGGTTGCTCTCACGAACATTGCCTGGCATGCAAAGTGGCAAGATCCAAGCAATGTTGTTGCGAGCAATTTGTGTCTTCGTTCTCTTGGGGATACTGGTGGCGGGATTATGGCCATTTCATGCTCCCAAGAATCAAGTCAGCTGGTTGAGTGCTGGAAGCGGTCTTCTCTTCGGCAAGTACGGCAGCATCGTGAGCGCTGGAACTTTCAAGGCTGATGCCTCACCGATGGACGGCGCATGCGGCCTGGAGATATGGCTGGAACCGAGGAGAGTTCATTCTTCCGGTACAATCCTCGCGTTTTATTTGCCGGAGAGTGGGGTTAGCCCGTTCGCGCTGCGCCAGTCTCTGGGCGATCTGGTAATCCGTCGGACAAGTCAGGATCAGCTGCACCGTGCCGAGAAAGCCAAGGTCTATGCCGATGATGTTTTCGGTCGTCAGATGCCGGTGCTGGTTGCGATTAGCTCGGGGCAGGCGGGTACGACAGTTTATGCGGATGGAAAGTTCGTAAAGAAGTATCTACACTTCAGATTTTCGGGCGGTGATCTAACCGGGAGATTGATTGTTGGCAATTCTCCTGTCACTACCGATGACTGGAGTGGGCAGGTACGGGGACTCGCCGTCTACGGTCGTGAGCTGACGGCAGACGAAGTCTCGAGCCATTTCGCAAACTGGACGAAGGGGGAAGGGAAAGGTCTCGCCGCCACAGAGGGTGCGCTTTCGCTCTATACGTTCAACGAAGAGGGCGGGAATATTGTTCACAACCAGATCGATTCAGCGACGGACCTTCTGATCCCGGATCGTTTCTTCGTGCTGCATGAACAGTTTCTCGAACGACCATGGGATGAATTTCGCCAGGATTGGAACTACTGGAACGACGTCGGCATTAATATCGCAGGGTTCATTCCACTCGGGTTTTCTTTCTTTGCTTACTTGTTGACCGTGCGAAAGATCAGAAGACCAGTGTTGGTGACGGTTGCTCTGGGATTCGCCGTGAGTCTAACCATCGAAGTCTTGCAGGCGTTTCTGCCGACGCGGGACTCCGGAATGACCGATCTTATTACCAATACACTAGGCACGGCTCTTGGGGTGCTGGCGTTCAAGTATGGGGCCGCTTGGCTTACCAGGTCGAGCATTCTCGGCAAACCTGCGGTTTAGCGTGTAGTAACGCAATCAACAGGAGGGCGTGATGAATACACAGCAGATCGCCATTCTCCGGTTGTACGCCGCTAGACCGGTGTGTGCCTGCTCAACAAGCGCTAAATAGCTGGAACCGCGGGCCGCTATCTCATTGGTGTTAAAAGAGTTACGGGTTGCTCGGTGGCGAAGGGTCGATTCGCCCAGAGTTACCATGATGCAAGCCGCGTCGCGCTTTCGTTCCATTGTCACGAGTGCAGGACGTGGTAGGATGAGCCAATATTTCCTCATCTGAGTTATCGGCACAAAGCTCTTTTCCCCCGAGGAAGGTCCTTTCATAGAACTATGCTGAATACTGCAATTGTTGGAGCAGGTCCGTATGGACTGTCAATCGCGGCGCACTTCCGGCGTCGGGGCATCCCATTTCGCATTTTCGGTCGTCCGATGGATAGCTGGCTGGCGCAGATGCCGAAGGGCATGATGCTGAAGTCGGATGGCTTCGCGTCCAATATTTACGATCCGGAGAGCGCGTTCACGCTGGGAAAATTTTGCGCCGAGCGAGGCATCGACTATGCCGACGCCGGTTTACCGGTACGGCTTGAGACGTTCACGGCTTATGGTCTGGCGTTTCGGGATCGGATGGTGCCGGAGCTGGAAGACAAGCTGGTGGTGAGCGTCGATCGGTTGGCGGATGGGTTCCGGTTGCAACTGGAAGATGGTGAAACGCTCGACGCGCGCACTGTGGTGCTGGCGGTTGGCATCACTCACTTTGAATACATTCCCGAGAACCTGGCCCATTTGCCAGCAGAATTTCTTTCGCACAGTGCTCGCCATCGCGAGGTTGAGCCGTTTCGAGGCCGCGACGTCGTCGTGATCGGCGGCGGAGCCTCGGCTCTGGATCTGGCTGGATTACTGCATGAGGCCGGCGGGAATGTGGAACTTGTCAGCCGCAGGACGGAATTGAAGTTTCACAGCCAGCCGACGGGCAAACCCCGATCGCGCTGGCAGCAGATTCGGCATCCGCAATCAGGGCTTGGTCCGGGACTGCGTTCGCGATTTTATGCGGACGCTCCGGCTGCGTTTCACTATTTACCCGAGCAGATTCGGCTCGACGTAGTGCGGAGAGCGCTTGGACCGTCGGGCGGGTGGTTCATACGAGACAAAGTGATGGGGAAGGTGCCGCTGCATCTGGGATGCACGCCGCAGAGCGCGGAGGTGCAGGACGGTAAAGTTCACCTGAAGGTTCGAGCAGAGGATGGCAGCGAGAGAGCGATTGTTACCGGGCACATCATTGCGGCGACTGGTTACAAAGTGGATTTGGATCGATTGCAGTTCCTCAGCGCGAAAGTCCGCTCGCAGATCAAGGCTCTCAACCGAGCGCCGGTGCTTTCGTCGAGTTTCGAATCTTCCGTGCCCGGCCTGTATTTCGCGGGCGTTTCGGCCGCGAACAGCTTTGGACCGGTCATGCGGTTCGCTTTCGGCGCCGGCTTCGCCGCGCGCACGCTCACCCGCGCGCTGGAGAAGTCGCTCTCGAGAGCGTCGGCAACGGTTTCGATGCCGAGCGCAGTGACGACCACCAAGTAAGATTCGACGAATGAAGAGAGAGACGATTGCCATTCACGCCGGTTACGACGGCGATCCCACGACGAAAGCGGTCGCGGTGCCGATCTATCAGACGGTCGCATTCGAGTTTGATAGCGCTGAGCACGGAGCGGCGCTGTTCAATCTGGAAGTGCAGGGGAATATTTACACCCGCATTGGAAATCCGACGAATACGGTGTTGGAAAAGCGGGTTGCCGCGCTGGAAGGCGGTGTGGATGCGCTGAGTGTGAGCTCCGGAATGGCGGCGATTGAATACGCTCTCATCAATATCGCGGAAATGGGGAACAACATTGTTTCCACTCCGCAATTGTACGGCGCCACGTACACACTCCTGGCGCACATTTTTCCGAAGCGCGGAATCTGTTCGCGATTCGGGAAGACTGATCGTCCCGAGGATATCGAGAAGTTAATTGACGAGAATACTCGCGCGGTTTATTGCGAGAGTGTTGGCAATCCCGCCGGCAACGTGGCTGATATTGAAGGACTGGCCCGAGTGGCGCACAAGCACGGTGTGCCGCTAGTGGTCGATAACACCGTGGCAACGCCGATTCTGTTACGGCCCATCGAATATGGCGCCGACGTGGTGGTGCATTCGATGACGAAGTTCATTGGAGGCGGTGGCACGAGTATCGGCGGAATGATTGTGGATGGCGGCAAGTTCCCGTGGCGGCAGCATCCGAAAAAGTTTTATATGTTCAACGTGCCGGAAGTGGCCTATCACGATGTCGTCTATGTCGATCAGTTCGGGGACGCCGCTTATATCGGGCGATGCCGTACTGTGTGTCAACGAAATACCGGCGCCACGTTGTCTCCGTTTAACGGCTTTTTGTTCCTGCAGGGGGTCCAGACGCTGGCGCTCCGGGTCGAGCGCCATGTGGAGAACGCGCGGAAGGTAGCGGAGTTTCTGCGGGATCATCCGATGGTGGAGTGGGTGAACTATGTGGGCTTTCCGGACAATCCGCTGTATCCGATGGCGCACCGATACTTAGGAACGAACTTCTGCTCGCTGCTGACTTTTGGGGTGAAGGGCGGGTACGAAGGTGGCAGGAAGTGCTTCAACGCTTTTCGGCTGTTCAAGCGGATGGTGAACATGGGCGACGCGAAATCGCTAACCTGTCATCCGGCATCGACTACGCACCGGCAACTGACGCCGGAAGAGCAGGCAAAGGTGGGGGTGACGCCGGAGATGCTTCGGCTGAGCGTGGGCATCGAGCATATCGACGACATCCTTGCCGATCTAGGGCAGGCGCTGGACGCCGCCCGGTCATGACTATGGGGATAGGCTGCAACGCGCATTCTGGGGGAGTGCTATGCCGTTAATAATCGAAGGGCGAGTTCCGGATGGTTGGGCGGAAAGGGGAAATTCACGCCCGGCTCCGGAGGTAAGCGATGCACGGCGGGCGGAGTGCGTGAGCCTCGCGCTCATCAATAACATGCCGGACCCGGCGCTGGAAGATACGGAATTACAGTTCTTCGAGCTTCTGGATATCGCTTCGGGTGATGTTCCTGTGCTCCTCAAGCTCTATTCGCTGACCGGAATTCCTCGTACGGATCGCGGGCAGCGGCGTTTGAACAGCTTCTACTTCGGCACCGATGATCTCTGGAACAACCGCTTTGATGGCGTGATCATCACCGGTACCGAGCCACGGTGCGCGGACCTGCGGGATGAATCGTACTGGGCCACGCTGACGGCGGCTTTGGACTGGGCCGAACGGAATACTTCGTCCACTGTACTTTCTTGTCTAGCGGCTCACGCAGGCGTCCTGCACAGCGACGGCATCGGCCGCCATGCGCTGAGTGATAAACAGTTTGGAGTTTTTGATTTTGCAAAGACTGCCAACCATGTGCTTACCAGCGGTACCGGAGATCGAGTGCGATTTCCGCACTCCCGCTGGAATGAAGTGCAGGCGGATGCGCTGACGGCGTGCGGCTACACTGTGCTGACGCAATCGGCCGAGGGCGGAGTGGATTCGTTCGTGAAGAAGAAAAAGCAGAGCCTGTTCGTACACTTCCAGGGTCATCCGGAATACGGCGCGCAGACTCTGATGAAAGAATATCGAAGAGATATCCGGAGATTTCTGAAGAGAGAACGAGAGACGTATCCGACCATGCCGAAAGGTTATTTCGACGCGGCATCCACGAAACTTCTCACCGATTTTCGAGATGGCGCTTTGTCGGATCAGCGAGAAGAACGGATGGAGGAACTTCCTGAAGCTGCCGTGAGCGGCGGGTTGCAAGAGACGTGGCATTCTTCCGCCGTGACTATTTACCGGAACTGGCTGCAATACGTGGTATCGAAAAAAGCGGATGTCGCGGCATTTCCGGCCATGGCGGCAGTCTATCATCAAGCCTCGCGAAAGCGTTCAGCACTACGGTGAGAAGAAACGGAGCAACGTGTCACGAGAAGTTTTGTTGTCCCGCGATGCATCGGTGCGGCGTTTCGAATACTAATAAAATGAGAGGTAGGAGCCATTGACATTGCCACTTCTCAGTAGGCTTGCGGGTAGGATAGCTTTTGTGGCGCCGGGGGGATTCAGTTTGCGACCGTGGCTGCAGCGGCTGCGCGGAGTTGCGATCGGGAACAACGTCTGGATTAGCCTGTTTGTGTACATTGATGAAATACATCCTACGGAAGTGACAATCGGGGACAACTGCACAATCGGCCTCAGAACGTCGATAATCTCACATTTTTACACTGGACCCAGAAGACCAACAAGCAACGGAAAAGTTGTAATTGAAAAGGACGTCTTTATTGGGCCACACTGTGTGATCCTGCCAAACGTGCGAATTGGTGAAGGGGCGGTGATCAGGGCTGGTACCGTGGTGAGTCGCAATGTGCCGGCGCACACTTTTTGGGGACCTCCCGCTGCTGAAGCCTTGGGAGTGGCAACTGTTCCACTAACCACAGAACATCCTTACGAAGAGTTTATGCAGGGCCTAAAGTTGCGCATAAAACGCCCGCCCAATTGCCATAACGAGTCTAAGTGACTCTGAAAGTGGGACCTGCGGCTCGTCAGACAAGACGGAATTCAACATAGTCGCATACCGGGGCAGAACAGAGCAGATATGGAAGTCGAACACGGACGCATGCCGCCGGGCCCTCAAGAGAAATATAGAGTCAGTGACGACCTCCTGGAGTGGATGGGGCGTCAGTTCAAAATTTTCGGTAACATCTACAAGGCCTCCGTTTATGAGACCAGCGCGTATGTGACCCGGGACGTCGAGTTCGCGCACCGTGTGCTCGTTGAGAACTGGCAAAACTACGCAAAAGGACAGGCCATCAGGCGCGTGGCGTTACTCCTTGGTAATGGCCTCATGGTAAGCAAGGGTGACCTCTGGAAACGGCAGAGGCGAATGATACAACCAACGTTCAATCATGAATCAATCGGGCGCTCGACTAAACTGATGACGGCCGTCAATACGGAACTCGTCAGGAAATGGCAACTGGCGGCCCGAAGAAACGAAAGTGTCAATGTTACACGCGACGTCAGCGGTATGGCTCTCGAGGTCGTGCTCCGTTTCATTTTAGGCGACGATTACGAACTGGTCGGCTCGCATTTCGATCTCCTCTCCCAGGAACCGGCGCGCAACATGGACTTTGCATGTTCGTTCCGGGCTTTGGGGAAGATCATTCTTCAGGTCATCGATCGAAGACGAACGGATACCGCCACGTACACTGATGCTCTGGGTATGTTCATGCAGGCGCGCGACCCGCAGAGTGGCCAATTAATGCAGGACGGCCAACTCATCGACGAGATTCTGACGATGATCGTTGCGGGTCACGAGACTACGGCGAGTACTCTGAATTGGGCTTGGTATCTGATCTCCCAGCATCCGGAAGTCGAACAGAGGCTGTCTAACGAGCTCGACACTCTGACGACCTGTTCTGAGTTCGGTGATCTGCCGCGATTTCTCTATACACGACAAATCATCGATGAAACTATGCGCTTATATCCCGCGGGTTGGGTGGTAACCCGTAAAGCGCTGGGTGACGATCGGCTCGGCGAGTACTTCGTTCCGGCCGGAACGGAAATCTATGTTGCACCCTACTTCATCCAGAGGCATCCCGATTTATGGGAAGAACCAGACCGCTTCAATCCAGATCGCTTTCGACCTGAAAATTCAAGACTACGGCATCGCCTGGCGATGATCCCTTTTTCCGCGGGCCCCAGAAACTGTATTGGGGAGCATTTTGCCCGCATCGAAATGCAGATTCATCTCATGACCATCGCCAGATGCCTGAGGTTGCGATACATTCCATCGAGGCCGATTGAGCTCGATGCCGGTGTAAACCTGCGTAGTAAATATGACTTCATTATGTACCCAGAGGCGAAAAGCAAGAGTACGTGATGACGCGAGCCGGCGAAGGTCCCGTTCCTGAATCGATTCTTCGGCGAGCAAAGCAATCTTACGACGCGCCCGATGGTGATTGTTTCTTCGACGAAACCGCCGCGGACTACGTAAGCGAGACTTCCCCCCACTGTTCCGTTGACAAGATTGGAATCAACGACAACTCCGCGCTTGGAAATACGGCTAGCAAGTTTGCAGCCCGTGAACCTGGCGGCTGGAAGGACAACATGGCTGTCGTTGCAGTTTTTTCCACTCAACTGCTGCGTTCACAACTTATTACATCAACAACAACTAGGGGGATATATGCAAATCGAAACGACAGAGATAGGACAGGAAATTCGTGGCTTTCTTACAGAGAAGTTTCTATTTGGCAGGAGCGAAGCACTCACTGACGATTTGCCGCTGCTAGGCAATGTGATCGACTCTCAGGGGGTGATCGAACTGGTGGTGTTTGTTCAAGAGCGCTTCACCATCGCAGTAGATGATGAAGAAGTGACGACTGACAACTTTGCCTCCTTGAAAAGTGTCGTTGCCTTCATTGAAAAGAAGCTTCGCAGCAAAGCATAGACCTGGCGAGCGGAAGCTCCAGTTCCTCGGGGAATATCTCACTGAGGGGGAGTTTCTCATCAGGAAACCACCCGTGACACAAGGTGAGCTACCAGCGAAGTCGACGAACATTTCAATGTCCATGCGCATATCCGACGTTGTGAAGCCTTGGGCGGACCGTTTGCCCGATCATAAAGCTGTTGTTGATCCAAACGGCAGCTGGACGTATCGGGAGCTGGAGGGGATCATCTCGCAGACGGCGGATTGGCTCCGCGGTGCCGGAGTGCGAGCCGGCGATCGAGTCATGATCGTCGGTGAAAACTGCCGGGAATTTGCAGCTGTCTTGCTGGCGGTCGGCAGTCTGGACGCTTGGCCCGTGCCCGTGAACGCACGTTTGTCGGGGCGGGAGATCGATGCGGTCCGTGATCACTGCGAATCTCGGCGCGTAGTCTACACGACGAGAGTGTCCGTGCATGCCACCGCACATGCGAATCGGCATGGAGCGTTGGTAGAAGAGGTGCGTGATCTAGGGCAAATAGGCCTGGGCCCTCTAAACGAGAACGTCCAACCCGAGCCGATCGATGCTGACATTGGGAGTCGCGTCGCTGCCTTGATTTATACGTCGGGTACAACCGGCCTTCCCAAAGGCGTCATGTTGACCCACAACAACCTTCTTTTCTCGTCGGGGGGGGCCGCAAAGATCCGGTCCTTGAACTCCGAAGACCGCCTTTATGGCATTCTGCCGCTCTCTCATATCGTTGGGCTTTCGATAGTTTTCCTGGGAACCCTGCTCAGCGGAGCCACGATCTATCTTGAGCCTCGATTCGATCCCATGGCCGCACGTGTGGCACTCGAGAGAGATCGAATAACGATCATGTTAGGCGTGCCCTCCATGTTTTCCCTGTTCCTAGAATACGCAAAAATGAGAAATTTGCGGTCCTTGAAACTTCCCGCGCTGCGGATCATTTCTTGTTCGGGAGCCCCACTGCCCCCTGCCATCAAGTCGTCGGTGGAAGGCCTATTTGGCCTGCCCCTCCATCATGGTTATGGCATAACAGAGTGTTCTCCTAATGTAGCGCAGGTGAGGCTCGAAGCGCCGCCGCGCACCGATAACTCGGTCGGCCCCATGTTTCCGGGAGTGGAAGCTAGACTGGTTGGACGTGATCGTCAGCCAGTACCCGAGGGAGAAGTGGGTGAATTATGGGTGCGTGGGCCCAACATCATGAAAGGCTATTATCGCGCGCCCGACGAAACAGCCGCCGCAATAGACGCGGAAGGATGGTTTAACACCCGTGATCTCGCCCGCTTTGAGGATGGGAATCTTTTCATTGTTGGACGCACGAAGGATCTCATCATCCGATTTGGCTTCAACGTCTATCCCGCTGAAGTTGAGGCCGTTCTGAATGCCCATCCCGCAGTAGCCCAGTCTGCTGTGATCGGCAGAACAACCCGTGGAGATGAGGAGATTTTGGCCTTTGTTCAAGCGTCGCCTGGTTCGAATGTGACGAAAACTGACCTGGCCGAATACGCCGCAAAACATCTTGCTCCGTACAAGCGACCGTCAGACATCTTTTTGATCTCAACCATGCCCATGACGCCGAGCGGAAAAATTGCGAAAGGCGACTTGGCCAAGGTTGCCAATGACACCAGCCAGGGTGAGACCTTGAGCGTCGGTCTTACAGGGGTACCTCGATCCGTGTAAGACCCTGGCCCTAAAAACCTTCCCGCGGAGCTTTCCAGAACCCTTCAGCGAAGCGACCCGAGTGCCGGTTACTCCGTTACCTTGCCAATCGCACCCAATCGGGATCGGATGCCCGCTCTGGCACATCTCCAGAGCCTGGGTCCGCATCGCTAGTTAGGCGGTGTAAGCCATAGCCACACCCACAGCAAGTGTAAATAAATCAACAACGGGCACCTAGCTCGGAGAATTTTGTCCCGCCAGGAAGCCGCCGTCGAGGACCAGGGACTGGCCCGTCATGAAAGATGCGCGATCCGAGCACATCCATACCACGGCTTCGGCGATTTCCGTTGGTCTTCCAAAACGGCCGATCGGATGGCAACTAAGAACGTATTTATGGACCAGCGGAGCGTCAAAGAGTCGCTCACGCATAGGCGTTTCGATCACTGCGGGACACACTGCATTGATCCGAATCCTGCTTCGCGCAGTTTCGAGCGCGGCGGCCTTCGTCAGCCCCATCACTCCATGTTTGCTCGCACTATACGCGGCTGCCCCAGCAGCACCGATCAGGCCGTTGATCGACGCCATGTTTACAATGGCTCCGCCACCGCCCTGCTTGAGCATCTGCCGAATTTCGTACTTCAGGCAGAGCCAGACGCCCTTAAGATTGATGTCGATGGTCCGATCCCAATCTTCCTCGGATTGTTTGATGATGGGAACCCAAACGCCCTCGATCCCCGCATTATTGAAGGCGATGTCCAAGCGGCCAAACCTTTCCACCGCCTTCTGAATCAGCGCATCAACTTCGGAGGCTTTCGACACGTCGGCCTTCACAAACAGACCATCGCCGCCCGCAGCACTGACTAGTTCGACGGTTTCCTTGCCTTCCGGTTCGCGCCGTCCCGAAACCACCACTTTCGCTCCCGCCCTCGCGAAAAGCACGGCGGTATCACGGCCGATGCCCGAAGTCCCACCAGTAACGAGCCCGACTTTGCCTTCCAATTCCCTTGTCATCGCTTCCTACGCGAATCGGACCTCTCGAGATAGAACGGAGAGTGTAGGCTTGGCGTGAAGCTTTCGTCAAACCGGTATGCTCAAATTCCTTCCATCAGAAGGCGGAGAGTGTCAAGGGTGCTTTTCGGCGATGACGCACACAGTTCGCGGACATAGAATCGAACGAGGATCAGGATGAAAACTGCAATTCTGGCGATGGCTGAATTCGTGGCCTTTTCAGATGGTGTCTGGTGCACGTAAGAGACAAAATTGTGGGCACATGGAAGCTGGTGTCCGTCTCGGGCATAACGTCGACCGGGGAGCGAAGCGAGACTCCCTATGGCTCCAAGCCTGTGGGTTTGCTCACCTACACCGCGGATGGCAGAGTGAGCGCCCTGATCAGCTACGACGGGCGTAGGTCGCTCTCCCCCGGCGGCGGATCGCTGCAGGAACAGGCTGATGCGTTTAAGACATCTCTCGCCTATGCCGGACGGTACACGCTCAGCGGTGACAAGGTAATCCATCACGTCGAAATCTCATCCATTCAGAACTACGTAGATAAGGACTTGGTCCGCACTGTTAAATTCCAGGGTGATCAAGTCGTATTAGTTACACCGCCAACGCGCGTGAACGGAAAAATTCAAACCTTGGAATTGATTTGGCAGCGCCTACCCGCCGGCTCCTGATAAGCGCCTCCGAGCCCTCATTTAGCGCCTTTTGCACGGCAGGTCGTTTTCCCTCCAGAATTCATCTATCACACTGAATCCAGGTTGGTTGCGCACTCACTGCGAAGGCTTGCCCGGGAAGTTCTCTGTTAAACTCAACCTCAGTAGGTTGAGGGTTTCTGCGTGACTGAAATTCTGATCTTGCGAGTTAGGTGAAAGTTGACCAAGGTTATCGCTCCGGCCAAGAAAACTGTTTTCAACGACGAAATTCTGCAGGACCCGTATCCCACATACGCCCGCTTGCACGAAGAAGGCCCGTTGCATTTCTTGGATGTTGGCGGCAAATGGGCGGTATGGTCGATTTTCAGTCACGGCGAGTGCTCCTCGATCGCGAAAGACCCGCGGCTTTCCGCAAAGCGCGCGAAGCAGATGTTATTGCCTCTCCCGCTCAGCCGCCAGTCCGAGTTCAGCGAACTCGCGCGAATGCTAAGTTTGTGGCTGATTTTCATGGACCCGCCGGAGCATACGCGGCTGCGCAAACTTCTCAATAAGGGATTTTCGCCCGCTGCGGTTGAAGGGTTGCGTCCGCAAGTCGAGGCCATCGTCGCTCAAATGCTAAAGCCGCTACAGCGTGGCTCGGAAGTCGAACTCATGCGCGAGTTCGCAAATCCAATGCCCGTGCGCATCATCTTGGAGATGCTCGGAATACCGCAGGAACTGCGCGACACATTTGTTAATTGGTCGCGGGCCATCGCGGTGTTTCGAGGCAATCCAAATCGTACCGTGGAAGAGGCGCGCGCAGCGCAAGATGCGCTAATTCAGTTAACCGAATTCTTCCGAAAGACCGTAGCGGAACGGAGACGTAATAAAGGAAGCGACCTGATTAGCCTCCTGATCGACATCGAGGAAGAAGGAGAAGTGCTGACCGAAGAAGAGCTATACGCGCAGTGTATCGCGCTCCTTTTCGCAGGGCACGAGACGACTCGAAATCTGATCGGCAACGGAATGTACACGCTCCTGCGGCACCCGCAGGAGACAGCGGAGTTACGAGAGAAGCCGGAGATGATCCGTTCGGCTGTGGAGGAGATTCTGCGTTATGAGAGCCCCGTGCAATTCACGGCCCGCGTGCTCAAGGAAGATATCGAAGTTTGTGGCCAGCAAATACGGAAGGGATGGACGGTTCTATGCATGCTCGGTGCGGCGAACCGGGATCCAAAACAGTTTAGGGATCCGAATCAGTTGGATCTGAAGAGGCTGAACAACCAACACCTAGCGTTCAGTGCGGGTCTGCACTTTTGCATCGGAGCCCAACTCGCGCGGTTAGAGGGGCAGATTGCGATCCTGAATCTAGTTCAGCGCTTTCCGGAGATGCAGCTCACGGGCCCACGGCCAGAGTGGGCTCCTACATTTGGATTCAGGGGCCTCAAGAGTCTTTCAGTAATTCTGTAAAACCTCGTTCGACCTGCTGATTCACAGCCGTTGGCGAGATAGTGTACGGAACCCCAGGTTTCCTGGTGCAAAAATCGCATCGGGTCCTACACTGTTATTTCGATCCTGCCGGCTTTAGCATGAACACATCGCGATCCTTCCTTCCGGCCAATCTACAAGGGCACTTCAATCAGCGTCGGTCCTTCACCTTTCAATCCTGCCTGTAACGCCTTTCCGAATGTATCCAAAGAATTGACGCGGGTGCCGGGCACTCCCATGCCCTTTGCGAGTTGCACCCAATCGAGGTCGGGACGCCCGATCTCGAACATGTCCAAGACCCGGGGACCCGGATTGCCTACTCCCAGATAAGAAAACTCACGCTTGAGGACCGCGTAGTCACGGTTGGCGAAAACCACCGTGGTTACGTTGAGGCTCTCGCGCGCCATGGTCCACAACGCCTGCAGTGTGTACATGGCGCTGCCGTCGGCGGTCAGGCATAGGACTTTACGGCTGGGACACGCTACAGCCGCGCCCACGGCCAGAGGCAAGGCGATCCCAATTGAGCCTCCTGTGTTTCCTAACCAGTCGTGCGGCGGGGCTCCTGCGGTTGCGGCCATCAGACCACGGCCTGATGTCATGGATTCGTCGACCACAATGGAATTCTCGGGAAGAATCGCTCCTACGGCCGCTGCAAGTCCATGGAGCGTAATCTCCCCGCTGGGCATCGGTGGGCGCGCGGCCTTCTCCGTCGCTAGCTCTGTGCCGCGTGCTGACAATGCGTCCGCGAGTGCATTGAGTGCACCAACATAATCTTCGCCTGGGCTTGCGAGCGTGTGGATCTCACACCCTGGCGAAGTGAATTCGCTGCTTTTTCCTGGATAGGCGAAATACGCGACTGGAGGCGGAGCGCCCACGAGAATCAACTGACGAAACTCCTTGAACTGTTCGATTCCCTGTTCGAGCACGTACTGGACGCGATCGACTCTTGGAATCCCGCTGCCGCGTTGCAGGCGAGTGAGCGGATAAGGAGTAAGAAGTCGGGCTCCCGTGGCCGCCGCGATGCGACCCGCAGTAACCAGTCCTTTGCCGTACACAGCGTTTCCCGTAAGCAGAATCGCGGTTCGCAAGCCTGAGCGAAGCATGGCGGCGGCGCGCTCGATAGTTGCCGCCGTGGGCAGGGCAGGCTTCGGTACATTCAGAAGGGCGGCAACGGTTCCACCCTCGCTCCATGCGACATCGGCGGGAATAATCAGGGTTGCGATCTGGCCGGGAGCGGTTCGCGATGCGGCAATCGCTTCGGCTGCGTCACGTCCTACTTCTGATGAAGACTTCGAAGTGCGCAGCCATTTGGAATAAGGCTGAGCGATCCCTTCGATATCGGAAGCGAGTGGCGTGTCATAACGCAGATGATATGTGGCGTGCTGGCCGACAACGTTGACGATGGGAACGCGAGCTCGGTTTGCATTGTGCAGATTCGCGAGGCCGTTCCCGAGACCGGGGCCGAGATGCAGCAGGGTGCATGCCGGTTTTTCAGCCATGCGCGCATAGCCGTCGGCGGCTCCGGTCACGACGCCTTCGAAGAGACCGAGCACGCAGCGCATTTCCGGGACTCGATCAAGAGCAGCGACGAGATGAATTTCCGAGGTGCCGGGATTTGCGAAGCACGTTTCAACCCCACCAGCGACCAGAGAACAAATCAGACTCTTTGCACCATTCATCTGTTTAGACGACTGTGTCCCTCCGACGATGCTTCCCACGAGCGAACTCATGGAGCTGAAATTCGCTTAGTGCGGCGCGACTTTCAGCTTGCGTCTGAAGCCGCTCTCTGCATCAGGGTCGGGCGTCCGTCAATGGGCTTAACATCCACATATAAAGATTACCTTTGTCTTACCATACAAAGCCAAGAAACTATTTGGCGATCGGATTTTACTGACATATGTACGACGACTGCCACCAACTCGGTATCAGTGGAAGGGTTCGGTCACGTGCTTCAGTAAGCAAACGCCGCAGGAACGGCCACCATTGTCCGGGAGGCAGACTCATCTCCCCGTGAGATAGCGTAAGGGGTACGATGCTTCGAACAAGCAGTTGATTCGACACCGCATCCCACCTCAGCGCAAGATTATCGACCACCACCTGTTCTCTCTTCCCTTCGAGCATATCGAGTGAAATAGGGATGTCGCGTGCACAAAAGGGCGTTGACTTGAATTCCAAGCCTCGTATTCCCGGCGGCAAACGCAACGAGATGTGTCGAGAGTAGAGAAAGACTTGGAGCGTGCTACCTAACTGTTGCGCACAGTAATTCGATCTAGCAATCTCCTGGATGCTGCACCAGTTTGTTCTCGAAATTCCATTGATCGTGCTGGCTAATCTCTCGAACTCGCTGTAACTCATAGCACAATCCTGATGGTGTGTGGCTACGATGAGGGGGTGCCCCAGAAAGGAGAGCAAGCGGATTTCGATATCCGATCTCCCGATCCGGTGGAAGACTGGCAGCGAGCCTATTCCCATGGCTTGGACGAAACTCGAACCAGTATCTGCTGGCCAGTTGCGTTGCGGATTCCATTTCAACAGCGAGCCTAAGGAGACGCAGGCTCCTTCGAATTCAAAGAGGCTCATGGCACTAGCAAAATGCTCTCTAAATGCGCCGTGAGGTGCGGCAATCACGCGGGCCACAGAGAGTCCGGACTTCCTCTCGAACCGCTCGACTCTTCCCAAGCCCTTTGCGAGGGTAACCGAAGCCTCCTCGGCGCTACACTCCTGTGCCAGTTCGTTGGAAGTGTGGTTTACACCATGAAGAAGCAGGGAAAGCCTCTTGGGGTTGTCGCGGAAGGTGTTAGCCGCGGACAGGTTTGTGTACCACATGTCTAGGGGTATGGTAGCGATAGAAGCATGATAGTTGTGTTGGTCTGCATGCCGTACCAGGTTCGCGAAATCAATGAACCCGTACTTCGTCCGATGGAGGTTCGGATCGTCTATGATGATGGAAGCTCGCGCGTCGGCCTTAAGCCAGTAGGGAGCGGGCAAGCACTCTCTCAGAAAGATTAGAAGAGGGAGAACCGCAAACCAACGGGTCCGCTGAAAGAATTGATAAAAAAAACCGTCGGGAAAACAGGCTGGCAGATCAATTCCAAACGTGTACAGGCTCCGTTCGCCCAACCGCTCTCGAGCCCAGACCGGAAAGTCTTCTATCGAGGCTAGAACGCCTAGCTCCTTCTTCAACGGCCAAAACCTTGTCAGACTTGAATCACTAAGCGTCTGACCGCGAAACGCGGCATGGAGTGCATCAGAGGGCGCAAATTTTACGGTCTTCGTATGGCAAGACTGTTCTGGTCCTGAAACCTGAAACTGCAAAATACTTAGTCCGGATGTAAGAGATGCTTCTAGGGCGGACGCGGAATCGGAAAAGAGTAGGAGCCCTGCTAAGCCTAAGTGATCACCGGCATCCCTCCCTTCAAAGGCTAAGCCAAGTGCGCTTCCCAACACGCGAAGAAAAAGGCGCCGTTCCTCGAACGCACTCTTTGGACAGATTCCAATTTTCTGGCCGGGAGTTCCCAAGCGCATCGTCACTTCCTTCCGAGCGGTCGCAACCGAGCTGAAAACTCGCGAAGCGTTACGTTGATTTTTAGAGGAATCCCAACTTTAGCGATCGCTCGTGCAGGATTTCCCTGAACGAGAGTCATCGGGGGGACCGAGGTCGTAACCACGCTACCAGCCGTGACGACGGAACCCTTGCCGATCGTGACGTTGGGCATAATGATGGCGCCCGGCCCGATGGATGCATCTTCTTCGATGGTCACGCCCCGCAATTCGCGAAAGTGGGCTATGATGATGGCTCGAATCCCGATAGAAGCACCGTCTTTGATCGTGACATACTCCGGATGTGACGTTTCGATAATCGCGTCGTAGCCGATCCAGACATTCCGGCCCAGGTGCACCCCCCGCCAGCGGTGCAGGAGAACCCGTAGGCTCGTTGCCCCAGGCGCGTTGCGGGCAAGATGTTGGAGAACTCGAATTTTCATGTCCTGCACAAAGGCAAACATCTTCACCTGCGTTAAATTATTTTTCGAGAAAACGGCGCGGCAAGCGGGCACGTGCCATAACGCAAGTGCTTCCACGAACTGGCGACAAGGTCAGGCTCGCTCCCTTCTTCTACAACTCAATCGTGACCCACTCTCTCCTTCAAGTTGTTCGGAGCGCATTAGTTAGCCACGAACTGCCCTCAGAGAGCATTCTCAATAGTCGATCTTGGAACTTTAGGGCTAGACGCTAGACGTAGCTGCCGTTATGGTACATAAATTAGTGAAGTTTGAGAACCGTTGCCGACTATGGACAGAGCTTTATGGTCAGGATTTCTTAACTCAGCCGACCGGTATCCGGCTCGACCTGCTTTGAGGTTTGAGAATCGAGTTTTCTCTTATCAGGAACTTCGGGAAGCAATTTACCGCTTGGCGGCCACCATCCAGGCTCACCACCCTTCTTCAGGGGAACCTCTTACCGCCGTGTTTGGGTACCGCACGCCAACCGCTTTCGTTGGCGTACTCTCGTCTCTTTTTGCAGGGAACGGGTACGTCCCACTGAACCGCACTTTCCCAATTGAACGTACCTCTGCCATGCTCGAACGTTCGGAATGCCAGTCGGTGATTGTAGATGGAAGCTCTCTTCCGCAGCTTGCCCAAGTGCTCCCTCGCATTTCGCGTTCTCTGATCATTCTCCTTCCCGATGTCTCGGACGTTTCGGAGCTTCGTAGCACGTGGCGACAGCATACTTTTTTGACCTCTCAAGATTTCGATTCCGCCTCCTCTTGGACGCAGCCCGCCACCGCTCTGGACTCCATCGCCTACCTTCTTTTCACTTCTGGGAGCACCGGTATTCCCAAGGGCGTGCCGGTAAGCCAGCGAAATGTTCGAGCCTTTGTTGACTACATGGTGGAGCGTTATCAGGTCACTGAAGAAGACCGGTTCTCTCAGATGTTCGACATGACCTTCGACCTGTCTGCCTTCGACATGTTCGTTGCCTGGGAGCGGGGCGCCTGCATTTGTTGCCCGGGCCAGAAAGTGCTCATAAACCCGAGCCGCTTTATCCAGCAGCAAGAGCTCACTATCTGGTTTTCTGTTCCTTCGACAATTGCATTTATGAAACAGATGGGCGTGCTGAAAGCGGGTCAATATCCTTCCCTCCGACTCAGTCTGTTCTGTGGCGAGTCGCTCCCCATTTCCTCCGCCAAAGACTGGCTTTCAGCAGCCCCGAACTCCATTGTTGAGAATCTGTACGGCCCCACAGAGCTGACAATCGCTTGTACTCTTTATCGTTGGGACCCCGCTTCTTCGCCTGCGAGATCGGAACTAGGCATTGTGCCTATCGGCTATCCTTATCCCGACATGAAAGTCTTGGTTGTGGACGAGAATCTTCAGGAAGTTCATCCTGGACAGGAGGGCGAATTATTGATGAATGGCCCCCAAATGGCACCGGGCTACTGGAAAGATCCTCAGAAAACCGCTTCCGCATTTGTTATTCCTCCCGGGCAAACTGAAATTTTTTACCGAACGGGCGACCGCGTCCGAAAGCCTCACAAGGACATGCCCCTTACGCACCTGGGACGCGTTGATTTTCAGGTGAAAGTAATGGGCCATCGCGTTGAGCTTGGTGAAGTCGAAGCAAAGGTCCGAGAATTCTGTAAGGTTGATGGCGTTGTTGCTGTAGGATGGCCGGTCACTGCCAGTGGTTGCGGCGGCGTCGAGGTCTTCATTCAAGCCAGGGAGATCAATACCGAAGAACTTCGCCGCAACCTGGCGGTGGGCCTTCCCGACTACATGGTGCCAAGAAGATTTCACGTTCTTGAGAGTCTGCCGCGTAACGCAAATAACAAATTTGATCGAAAAGCAATGCTAAAGATGCTGCAAGAGGGGCTATGACTATATTCACCAAGAGTGACGTACGCGAGTTCCTGAGGGAATTCCTGGCTGGTAAGCTCAAGGAACGGGGAGGCACGTTGTCTGAAAATGTCTCCGACGATTGTGATCTGCTTTTGTCAGGCTATCTCGATTCCCTCGGATTTCTTGAGCTGATGACTTCCGCTCAGGACCGTTTTCAGCGGGAGATTGAATTCGGTTTGCTCGATCCTGAGAAGATGACCATTTTTGGACCGCTGAGTGACTTTATTTCCGAACAGTTGACGAATGAGGGTTGAAAATGCCAGATGCATTCGTCGGGTTTTATTCGATTGAAGCTGATTCGAACTGTTCTTTTGAAATCCCATGAACGGTCGGAGGCAATTTTTCTAAGGTCAACAACGTCGTCTCTGGCAACAGAGTACCCACCTTTGTGTTGGCTCAGCGTGAAATGGAGAAGCGGCGTTCTCCGCTAGTGAATATTCCGCCCTTCGGGCGGGGATTTTCAAGGCATGGGGGTCTTTCGATCCGATGGAGTGTGGGCGGCGCAAGAACGAGTCCTCACGCCGCTCCGTTCATCGTCTCGATGAGCCCACCGGGATATCCCTCGGCTTGGTTGCGTCCCCGCAGTGCCCGCTTCCGTTTCGCCCGGCAAGATCATTGTAGCTCCGTGCCGTTTGTTGTTTTTCATCAAACTGGGTCACATCTTCGCTGGGAAGGTGCGGCCGTCATTCAACGTAGACCATGTTTTTTGGATTTGGCTTCAAGGTAGAGTCGATGGTGCACTGTTCCCCCACGCACCGAATCTCAGGAGCACAGAAGGCGTCCTTCGGAGCGTACTTAACGCGGATTTTGTAAGTTCCTGAGGGTACTTCACCAAAATCATACGCTCCTGAGATATCTGTCCTGACGCGCCGAACAACGTTTTTACCTGAGAGTAGATGCACTTCAATTCCCGGTACCACAGCTCCGCCGGGATCCCGAAACGTTCCTGACAGCTTTTGTGTCTTCGGCAGGTGAAACGGCTTGGACGTGGAACAATCTCTCGCATCTGCAAAAACGGTCATCATCAGTGTGGACGCGATCAGTGCCCCTTTGAGCATGGTCCATCTCATGCGATTTTCGCTCCTGTTCCGCCGTTTGGCTGTCCTTGATATTACCGAATCGCCCTCACCTCATTGGCGAAATTGCGATATCACTCAGCTACTTTGGGTTAAAATAGCTTTCCTTTGCTGTCCGACATCGCGGTATCTGGCCGCTTCGCTCCTCACGCGGCTTGCTGGCGTGACTTTGGCGTTGCTGTCTGGCGGCTTCCAGCTTGCGGTCGCGTTCCGCGTGGATCTCCTGCTGACGCCCGGCCAGCACGTCCTTCGGCGTGATGTAGCCGGTGGCACTGTTCAGGCGGACGTTGTTGTAATGCTCCACGTAGCCCTCGACCAGACGCCGCGCATCTTCCAGCGACAGCGGGGTTCCCGGCCGAATGCACTCGCTCTTCAGCGATTTGTGCCAGCGCTCAATCTTGCCGTTCGACTGTGGATAGTAAGGCGAGGTTCGGACATGCGTCATGCCCGAGATGCGAATGAACTCCTTGAAGTCGCGAGCAATGAACTGCGGGCCATTGTCAGAGATGATTCGCGGCTTCGCTTCCGGGTACTTCTCCTTGGCTCGCTGCAGAATCACTTCGACATCAGCTTCTCGCATGGACTCGCGCAGATCCCAATGCACCAGGAAACGACTGAACCCATCCAGAATGCTGCACAAGTAGTAGAACGTGCCGCACAGGTTGATGTAGGAAACGTCGATATGCCAGTGCTGATGCGGCTGCAGCGGCTGCTCGAAACCAGTCCCCTTGCGTGACGGCCGTCTCTTCCACCGGGATAACAAACCGGCCTGCTTCAACACCCGCCAAACGCTCGCCGGACTGACGGCCACAACGTCAGCGTCAAGCATCATGAACGTCAGCCGCCGATAGCCTTCCAGCGGGTTCTTCAGATGGAACTCGATGATTGCTTCTTTCTCCCACGGCTCCAACCAGAAATCACGGGGAACCCAACCGTTGTGCTCGTTGACGCACCCGTACCGCTGCCGCCAGTCATAGAACTTGCTGGCGGTCACGCCCAGCCAAGGGATGAAGCGTCCGACGCCGATCTCGGCCTTCTCCGACCAGCGCCGGACGAAATCCACGACTAGATCCCGCACATCATGCGGCACCCAGATACCGGTTAGAGTTCCCCAAGACTTTTTTTTAGCGCGATGTGCTCCGCCATCAGCTCAGCCAGGACCTCGTCCTTGGTCTGCACCTTCTTCTCCAAGAACTCGATCCGTTTCTGCTTCTCCTCCACTTGGCGATGGGGACGTTCCTGAGACTGAAAAGCGGCGGCTCCGTTCTCGAACAGTTCCTTCTGCCAGCGGTAAAAGACTGTTGGCCGCAGGCCCAGTTCTTCACACAGCTCCGAGACGGGCACTTTGTCCACAAGATGCCGCCTCAGGATGGCTACTTTTTCTTCTGGAGAGAAATGCTTCCGTTCCTTCCTCATACGTTCGCTCCGTTATCTTAACGGACGAACGCCCTCTCCATTTCCAACTGAGGCGGGACACCTTGGCGCCCGGCCAGCTTCGCTTTAGGCGTTTTGCCAGGTTCCTCGCCCAAGTAGCAGAGGGGACGATCTACGGGGCTCTGCGAAAAGCAGTTCAGTCTCAGGCGGCACCCTAATAACACATTCGAGCACAATGGTTTCTCGAAGCTAACGAAGAATTCCTGTCGAACCTTAAGGATGGTAGATTACGTAATCACACCAGGAGGCCTACATCGATTGCGTGACTGATGCTGGAAGGTCCTAATAGATATCTGGCGTAAAACCTTCTAAAGGGGTGTTTTATTTCGCGAATGCCAGTCTCTGCTGCGTCGATCCGCAGTCATAACCGTCGTTTGGCTACTGATATAATTAAGGCCTTCTACCATCGCTAGGCGAGATCAATTGGGTGTGTCCAGAAAGTTCACTACCGTGCACAGAACTCAGCGTTCGATCGAGGATTTTCGAGGCGACTATTCGCCTTTGGCGAAGATGGTTCAGTGTTCTTGGGGAGAAAATAGCCAGCAGTCCCTCTGCTACTCGGCCGAGTTTTTTCAATCTTACCTGACGTCCCCTGGTGCGACATCGTCCCTCGCGCCCACTCTGTACGACGGTGATGCCTTAATTGCTTTCGCCTCCGGATTTCCCCGATTCGTTGAATGCCGTGGCAATTCATTGCACCTAATCAGCTGCAGCTTTCTTTCAGTACTCCCAGAGTACAAGAAATTTGGCTTTGGCATCGCTCTGTGGTCTGAACTGGTCAAGCGAATCCGCGCCGCTAATTTTGACGGTATGGTCAATTTTTGTGTCGACGGCGAGCCCATGAACGGAATGATCGAAGGCTGCTGCCGCATGCTTAAGCTTCCCGTCCATCGCATTTTCTCCGTTCGATACATGTCTTCATTGCTCAAGGCTGGCGATTTCACTGCTTCAACGACGGGTCCTCCAGCAAGTTGTGTGAAGGATTTCTTGGAACTTGCGGCACCTCTGATTTCTTGTCAGCCACTGGCCCGCAAATGGACTCTAGAGGAGGCGGAGTGGCAGTGCTTTGATCGGACTGGAGCTTTAGTAGCGCACGCCTCGCATGGGCCACGGCGCGGCATCCTAACTGGCTATATAATGCCGATCGATAACCGCGAAAGAACGAAGTGCTTGCTCGTGGAGGATATCTTCTGGGACGAGCTTGAGCTCGAGGAACGTATTTCTCTCTTGCATCAATTTCTTTCCACGGCTGTGTCCCACGGCGCGCAAATGGCCACCGTCCCCATTTTAGGTTACACCGATCTCAGTGCATTTAAGAAGGCTCGGTTTTTTCCGACGCGCCGAGTCTTGCATTGTTATCTAACGCTTTTCAACGGCAATCTTCTGCCCGAAACATTACCCTCTATGTATCTGGACGTTTTCTAGATTCGAAATCTAACCTTTTCGCCCATGAACATTATCTCTGCCCTCGAATTAATCAAACGTCAAATTCCTGACGGTTCAGCCACACGGAAGCTGTTTCTCGCCTGCGGGTTCACCCCCCTCCACCTCGCTACTTTCGTCAACGCCCAACTCATCACCCTCCAGCCCGGACGCAAGAACGAGATTAAGACCGGCCTCTTCGGAGATCTCTTGGGGAACGTACAACGGGCACGGCTGTCTGACTGCGACGCCTTAGTAGTTCTAGTGGAATGGTCCGATATTGACCCCCGACTTGGCATTCGAACACTAGGGGGATGGCGGGTAGCGGACGTCACCTCCATACTTAGCTCGGCGGACGAACACTTAAATCGACTCAGCGAGGCACTACAGGCCGCTGCAGAGAATTCTCCGATAGTCCTCTCTTTCCCGACTCTCCCACTGCCTCCGTTGTTTCATGGTCATAATACTCAAGCCACTTCCGAGCAGCTCCGGCTTAGACAGATCGTTGCGTCGTCGGCAGCGCATCTTGCGTTCTCTAAGAACATTCGTTTGCTTGATTCGGAATCTCTCCTAGAAGACTCGCCCTTTGCCAGTCGCTTTGATGTGAAGTCCGAAATTGTCACCGGTTTTCCCTATTCGCTCCCTCATGCTGCAATCCTTGCCGGGCATCTTGCCGCCTTGCTCGCAAATCCCACGCCGCGGAAGGGCCTGATCACTGACCTCGATGACACACTATGGGGTGGCATTCTCGGCGAGGTTGGTGTTGACGGCGTGAGCTGGAGCCTCGAGCAAAACACACACATGCATGGGGTCTTTCAGCAATTCCTTGCTTCCCTCGCCAGCGCCGGAATACTGATCGCTGTTGCAAGTAAAAATGACCCGGCTTTGGTCAAGAAGGCCTTCGAGCGCAAGGATGTTTTGATCTCAAAGGACTCGATCTTCCCATGGGAAGTGCACTGGAATCGGAAATCGGATTCCGTGCAACGGATTCTGAACGACTGGAACATTGCTCCCGATGCCGCTGTGTTCGTCGATGACAGCCCCATGGAAGTAGCAGAGGTTAAGGCAGCGTTTCCGGAAATGGAGTGTTTCGTCTTCCCAAAGGACAATCTTCCCGGCGTGTGGAATTTGCTCAAGCGGCTCCGCAACGAGTTTGGCAAAGCGCTCCTCTCGGAAGAAGATGCTCTTCGACTGCAAAGCCTTCGCAATGCGAATGTCGCTCGGCAATCTAGTGCTTCCTCTCCGAATTCAGACGAATTCCTGAAGAGCGCAGCTGCACACATGCTTTTTACTTCTCTCAAGCGCAAAAATGATCCCAGGGCTCTTGAGCTGTTAAACAAAACGAACCAGTTCAATCTGAACGGCAAGCGCCTGACCGAAGGAGAGTGGAGCAAGTATCTGGCTGATCCGTCCACTTTTGCGTTATTAATTTCCTATAACGATAAGTTTGGCCCATTGGGAAAAATTGCGGTGCTTCTCGGCAGGTTTGCGGTTGATCGAATCAAAGTCGACTACTGGGCCATGAGCTGCCGCGCGTTTTCCCGACGCATTGAGCATCAGTGTCTGAACTACCTGTTCAGCAGAAACAAAGCCCCAGAGATAAGCCTTGACTTCAATCCCACCGACCGGAACGGGCCCTTGCAGGAGTTTCTTGCTGAACTCCACTCTTCAGCCCCGGAGCCTTGGGTCACACTTTCTCGCACCGAGTGCCTTGAAAGGCTGCCTAAGCTGTTCCACTCCGTCGAGGAGGCTATAGATGAATGAATTAGAAGATCGCTTAATCCGGTGTTTTGATTTGGTTTTTCATGGCCTGAACCCGAATCAGATTCGCGGTGCGAGTGTTCAGACACTGCCTGCTTGGGATTCTCTAGCATCGGCCACTCTTGTCGCCGTCCTAGAGCAAGAGTTCAATGTACAAATCGATCCTCTCGATTTGCCCGAGCTCACTTCATTTCTTTCTGCGCAGGCGTACATCAGCGACAAGTTGAATGACGCTGCTGGCGCAAATTAGCAGCTCAAGGCTCGATGTGTATTTTTCCGGTGTCGCCAGTACGTTGTTTCTTCACAGACATTGATGGTAGCACCGTCATCGACCCCATCGTGGGGCGGTTGATCGGTTGGGCGGCCAAAACAGGATCCGGAGGCGAAGAAAACAAATCGCCCTGATCAGCTATGCTGGTTTCCCCCAAAATTGTTGCCGCGAATTGAAAACCGGGTATACAATTCGCTGCATATCGAGTGCACCCATAATGGTGCAGTGCTTAGTCCGTTAAATCGAGAAAACAGGAGGTTCTGACCATGAATCGATCAAGTCGGCTGCATTTGGTCGGAAGGATTACCTATTACGTGGGATGGATCGCGCTAGTGTGCGGCGGGTTGGTGCATCTGAATATCGCCAAGGCGCTATTTGCCGCGATGAGCCTGACGAAGCGCAATCTATTCGAAGTTAGTATCGCGTGCTTCGTCATCTGCGTGGCGTCGGAGGTTCGTGCCCTTGCCTCGGCAGAAAAGGATCTCCCTAGCGTTGTAAATCGGCCGGCGGCGGCGTAGGAATTCCTAACAGCGGATGGAAGCAGTCACGATTGACTGTCCCAGTGGCGGCCACGACGGTTGGACCGCGCCGCCTGAACAAGAGTGTCTCCCAGCAGTCTCTTGAGGTTGAAGCCAAGGCACACTTGACGAGCCCTGCCGATCGCTCGAGTCAAATGGCAACCAAGGGCTTAGCCTCCCTCATTGGATAGAATAACGTATGGCTCGATATCTGATCACGGGTATTGCCGGATTCATCGGCTCTTCTCTCGCTCGCGCTGTATTGACCCAGGGCGACGAAGTACGCGGGATTGACAATCTTTCCACTGGCAGACGCGAGAATCTTGCGGAAGTCATCGATCAAATCGATTTCCGCGAAGCCGACCTGCTTGATCTCGATGCGGTGTCTGAGAGTTGCCGCGGAGTGGACTATGTACTTCACCAGGCTGCTATTCCATCTGTGCCGCGGTCGGTTCTCGACCCGATCGGCAACAATCGCGCCAACGTGGACGGGACGGTCCACGTGCTGGTTGCCGCCCGAGACGCAAAGGTTAAGCGCGTGGTTTACGCGGCGTCCTCTTCCGCCTACGGCGATACACCCACGCTGCCGAAGCACGAGGAAATGCCGCCGAATCCAATTTCACCGTATGCCGTGGCAAAACTCGCGAGCGAATATTACATGACGTCGTTCTATCGATGCTACGGGCTGGAAACTGTGTGCTTGCGCTACTTCAATATCTTTGGACCGCGCCAGGATCCGACCTCTCCTTATTCGGGTGTGCTCTCGAAGTTCATTACGCAAATGCTCGCAGGCGAGCGCCCCACAATTCTTGGCGACGGTACGCAGAGCCGTGATTTCACTTATGTGGACAACGCTGTGCGGGCGAATCTGCTGGCCTGCAGTGCCACAGCAACCGAGGTGGCAGGACGGGTTTTCAATGTTGCCACAGGAACACGCGTCGATTTGAACGAGACGTTTCAGACGCTAAAGAAATTGACCGGATATACCGATGATGTTGCATACGCGGAGACAAGGGCCGGGGATGTCAAACATTCCCTGGCGGATTTGTCGCGGGCGGAAAAGCATCTCGGTTACCGACCGGTGGTTGAGTTTGCAGATGGTTTGCGGCGAACGGTGGAATGGTATCGACAGCAAACCAAAGAGGCCCCAGCCGCATTGTGATTATCAGCGGCGAGCGGGGCCCGCTTTCTGCCGTGCGCACATAACCTTCCCTGAAACAGACAAGTCATGAGCCCATCTTTCGGGTGAAAGCGTGCTCCAGCCAAGGCATTCTCGGCAGTCATTGATCATCATCCAAACAATTCATTTGATGAATGTCGCGAAGTCAGATACGCTCGCGCCACTTGTAAAGCCCCCACCCTGCAGGGGCGGCGACATTCTGAAGCCGACGATGCCCGCGTTGACATCGCTTTCCGGACCAGAAAGGAACATCTCCATGTCGAGCAATGCTGCCCTTGGCTGCAAGGCAATTCTCGCTCTGGCGGCGCTTTTCCTCGCTGCAGTTTCACTCGTAACCGCTTCCGCCCAGACCGTCGTCACCGACGCGGGCACCTTCACTGCCATACCGTCGCCCACCGACCCGGCCGCGGTCGATGTCTTCTTCGGTATCCGCTACGCGGCGGCGCCCGATGGGGCGGCGCGCTGGTCACCGCCGCAACCACCGACTCCGCCCACGGGCACCGTGTTGGCCGACGTCCCGGGGCCAGCCTGCCCGCAGGCTGCCAGCACCGCGCCCCTGCCGCAGTCCGAGGATTGCCTCTTCCTCAATGTCTACGTACCCGCAACCGCTACCCCGCATTCGAAGTTGCCGGTCTTCCTCTGGATCCATGGGGGCGCGCTGATCACCGGTTCGGGCGCCGATTACGACCCCTCGGTGTCGGTGGCCGAGAACAATATCATCGTGGTGACCATCAATTATCGCCTCGGCGCGCTGGGCTGGTTGGTCGAACCCGGATTGCTAGCCAATTCCCCAAGCTTTTTACAGAACGTCGGCGACGCCGGCGACTACGGCCTCATGGACCAGCAATTTGCCATGCAGTGGGTGCAGCGCAACATCGCCGGTTTCGGCGGCGATGCAGGAAGGGTGACGGTCGGCGGCGAATCCGCCGGTGGCCTCAGCGTCTCGAGCAATCTTGTCTCAACCACCACCGCCATCGGTCTGTTTCGCGGCGCGATCATCGAGAGCGGCGCGTATATGCTCCACGATGTGCCATCAGAGGCGGTGTATGGCGAGATTTTCGGCGCCCTCTTCGATGAAGCATTGGGCTGTGCGCAGCCGAATGATGCAGCCTGTCTCCGTGCCGCGCCGGTCACCCGCATTCTCACCGCCCAGGGCGAAGTGTTCGGAGCAAACGGGATCTCGCCCGATTTCGGTACCAAGGTTCTGCCGCGCGCGCTGCAGCCGGCGTTGTCGAGAGGTGAATTCATCCGCGTCCCTGTGCTCCAGGGCACGAACGCCAATGAAGGCAGGCTCTTCGAACCCCTCGACTTCCCCTTCCCCAGCACCTTGCTCAACATAGTGGCAGCCGGAGGGCCCGCGAACTTCGACATCAGCAACCCAAATACCTTCTGCGAAGCCGAAGGTTCCAGCACACCGGCGGTTTGCACCTATCCGCAAGAGATCAATTTGTTCCTCGGCGCGATCGGCTTCCCGGCCGCTGAAAATACGCCAGCCTTTGGCGCTGCGATCGCCGACCAGTATCCCCTTGCCGACTTCCCCGATCCTTTCCCGCCCGGAGATGCATCCAGTTCCGATGAGGCCCTCGCACAGGTTTTCACCGACCTGGTCTTTGCCTGCAACGGATCCGATTCCAACCTGGATCTCTCGCATTTCGTGCCCGTCTTCGGCTATGAATTCAACGATCCCAATGCGCCGCCCACGGTCGGTTTTGGCACGGTCGTCGAGCCCCCCAATGACGTGTACGGCTACCCAACCGCTTCCGAGCATGCTGCCGAGCTCCAGTTCCTATTTAATTTCGGCACCACGCTCAGCCCCGACGAGCAGCAGCTCGCCAGCGAGATGAAGACCTACTGGGGAAACTTCGTGAACACCGGCGACCCGAATCTCCCGAGGCACGTCTCCTTTTGGTTGCCCTTCAACCTCTTCGGAGCTGTCCAGAACCTAATACCCGGGCCCAGGGCTCCGAACCCCTTTTTTAACTTCAGACAGGAGCACTTCTGCCGGACCTGGCAGCCGCTCATCGCCGCAGAGACGGGCGAATAATCCGGTCGTCCTGGGGAAATAATTTGCTTTCATTCGCCAAGGCAGAAAAAACTTCGTATCGAGCTGGGATCGGAGTCGTATCCACGCGTTAGTAACCTGCCCCCTGCTTTTCGTTCACGAAGGAATACGACAAACTCTTTCCTATGAAAGGAAAACCAAGAATAAAACCTTGCGAGGCTCGTAACCAGACCCACACTGGCACTTCCGTAATCTTCTTTTAGTAACCACTGCCGCCGCATACTGGTGTCTGATTATGGGCAGCCTCCCCCAATCCGGCGCGCCGTGGCGCGTCCCGCGCGCACGTCTTGAAGGAAACACGCCGGCCGTGCTTCGATTTCCAGATGGCCAACGTATTGGGGCGAGCCTCCAAGTAATTTCTCTCACCGGTGGTCTGCTTTCGCTTTCTCAGCCCGTCCTGCAGGGATCGCGAGTCAAGCTGATGTTCCTGACCGGAGCCGGTTCGGTGCTGGGAGGAGCAGAGATGTTGAGCCCCGTCGCCGACGCATTGCAGCCTTTCCGCTTCGTCTCGCTTGCGGCCGACGATCACCGCCGCCTCGGAGCGCTAATCTGGGAGCGATCCAGTCAGAACAAATTCGAGGAAGTTTGGATCGAGAAACTGCGGGCCGCATCGAGGCTGCACAACGAGGCTCGACCGTCGCCTTTCAAGCTGGCAGGAACGGTTGGACTGCTCATGTTCGGTCTGGCTACGACGGCATACTTGCTGGCTCCCGGCCTGCTGAAGTAGCGGCCTGCCTCACCCGGACAGCTCCAATTGGTCTGGGCCAATTATTTCTGGCCCTAGGGTTGAGACTCCTCCAACAAGTCCTTCAAATACTGCTGCCACGCTGCCGCCCAGGTGTGAGTGCCGTGACCGTGGGTTTGGTCGGAGATTGGGAGCAGGATGAAACGGCCCTTCTTGACTCGTTTGATTTCCCGTTCGGCGATGCCGAGTTCAGGAGGATTGATGAAATCGTCGGCGGAATTCACGAACATCACTGGGGCCATGATCCTCTCGAGTTGTGGCGATGGATCGTAGTTCCACGAAGCAGTCATCGCATAGAGCAGATCGTTGGTATCGTGGCTTGCACTGAAGCGCTTCACGAAATCCTCATCTGCCGCGTCGGTGGCGTCGCGGGTGGTCAGGTCCTTTTGCATCTGCAGAGCTGAGCCCGCAGCGATATAGAACATCTCGCCGGCGGTTCTAAGGCCGGGCCCCGGTTCGGTCGTGTAGTCACCGCCTTTCCAATCGGGATCGTTGCGGATGCCATCGATTACCAACTTGCGCCAGAGGCGATTCCGTCCCGTGATAGGCTCCGGCTGGCAAGCCAAGGGCATGAGCGCATCCATGAAGTCTGGATAGATTTCGCCCCAGATCCAGGAATGCATGCAGCCCATGGAGGTGCCGAGAATCAGGCGGAGATGATTTACGCCTAGTCCCTTCTCCAATAATTCGTGCTGCGCGGCAATCATGTCGTAGTAGTCATACCGCGGGAAGTGGGCGCGCATGCCGTCGCTGGGCTTACTGGATTTTCCGTGGCCGATGTTATCCGGCAGAATGACGTAGTAGCGAGTGACATCCAGGAGCTGTCCCGGACCGAATAGGAGACCGGCGAATTGGGGCGCGAGGAATTGTGCGCCGGCACCGCTGGTGCCGTGCAAGAGCAGAACGGCATTCGTAACCTGGCCTTTCGCATTGCGCACAGGAGATCCAAACGTCGCATAGTGCATATGCAACTCAGGCAGCGTTTCGCCGGATTCGAAATGGAAATTGCGGGCAACGTAGTCGCCTTCCTTGGGCGAAGGCTGACTTTGCGGCTGGGCCCATGAAGACGATGCGCAAAAAAGCAATGCCATTGCAGACGCAAACTTAAAGGCTCGAATGCTGACGTACATGTTCGCTCCTCGTTCCTCGACGCAGAGTATCACAGCGGTTGGAGGGTATCGCAGATCGAAGTGGTGGCTCAAGGAGCGTCCCAGGCAGGCTTCGCCGGGAGCGCGTTGTCTCTTAGCTTAAGACTTCTCTCAGATATCGAGAGAGAACGGATGCGAGCTCTGCGTGGTATGTGGCAATCATTCCCAGATGATCGCCGGGCACTGTCTCGACAGCGATTTCTTCGACCAAGGGTCGCCAGACCGCAGCAGCATCACTGGGGAAGCCTGAGCCGATCGCGGCACGCACGAACTTTATTTTGCCACCGTAAAACCGTGGCTTGTAACGAGTCAGAGCCAGGTATGCGCTGTCGCGCACGCGCTGCATCGCGGGTGTGAAGTACACGCCAGCCGGAGGTTTGTAAGACGAGCCGGCCGAGAAGTCCGCAAGAGCGTGAAAGCCACGCTTGGCTTGACGGGCAATCAGGCGGGTGCGCTGTCCGAGTGACAGGTAACGCATGTGGGGATATGCGTCGAGCATCGCCAGGAGCGCAATCTTTTCTCCGGCGGCGGACAGACGTTGGGCCATTTCGAGCGCGACCAGTCCACCAAGTGAGTAACCGATAAGGATGTAAGGACCTTGGGGTTGCAATTCCCGCATCGCATCGATAGAAAATTCGGCCATATCTTCGATACGTTCCAGCGGTTGGTCCAGGCCGTCGGTGCCCTTCGATTGAATTCCGTAAATCGGATGGTCTGATTCGATGTGCCGCACGGGTTGAAAGAAATCCATCACGCTGCCACCCAAACCATGCGCGAGAAAAATCGGCGGGTTCTTGACTCCCGGCTTTAACTGTAGAAGGGCAGGGAAGCGCGGTGCCGCTGGCTGCTCGAGCAAGGCGGCCAGAGCTGCGATGGTGCGCGCCTGGTAGATTGTGACCGGGGGTAATTCCCGATGACAGACCTCAGCAATTTCGTTGAAGAGTTGAAGAGCTAAGGAAGAGTCACCACCGAGATCAAAGAAGTCAACGTCGACTTGGACGGACGGCAGTTGCAGCACGCGCTGCCAAATCGTGGTGAGCACCTCGATCATTGCCGATGTAGCTTCAGTCTTCACACTGCACCTGGCCAGTAGCTCCTGCGATCATGAATGTGCGAATGTCCAATAGAGTTCTCGCGCCTTGGTGTACAACGGGCCGAAAGGGAGAGCGCGGTCGCCGATGCGAGTCACCGGGACCACCTTGGAATAGTTCCCGCTCGCGAAAATCTCTTCCGCCTTTTCAAAATCCTGATAGCTGAGAGTTTCCTCGACCACCGTTACGCCACTCTGGCGCAACAACCCGATGACCCTTTGGCGAGTGATGCCGGCAAGAAATGTTCCATTGGGAATGGGTGTGAACACAACTCCATCCTTCGCCATGAAAATATTCGAGGTGGCCAGTTCGGCGACGTTGCCCAACATGTCGCAGACAATCGCGTTATCGAAGCCGCGCGCGTGCGCTTCAAACAGCGAGCGGGAGTTGTTCGGATACAGGCAACCGGCTTTCGCGTCTACCGGCATGGTTTCAAGGGTTGGCCGGCGATACGGAGACAGCGTGATGGAGAAGCCTTTGGGCGGGCGCATGGGAGCTTCGTAGATTGAAAGGCACCAGCGAGTGGATTCAGGAAGATGTGCTTGCACCCAGGGGCCTTCATTCTCGGCCCAATACATAGGGCGGATGTACAGCGCCGCATCCTTGTCGAAACGCCGGATACCTTCTCGCGCAAGCCGAACCCATTCCTCGGTCGAGACGGTGGGATTCAGGAACAGTTTTTTCGCCGAGTCGTTGACCCGCGCGCAGTGAAGGTCAAGATCGGGAGTAACACCTTCGAACGCTCTGGCTCCATCGAACACGACCGAGCAAAGCCACGCGGCATGAGTGCGCGGGCCCATGATGCCGATGTTGCCCTCGTGCCATTCCCCCTCGAAGAATGTCCACGTCTTTGACCAATTGGTTCCGAGTGGCACGCGACTCCTCCGTTGCTGCCGGCTATTGCTTCGTTGGTGCTTCCGCCCGAAGAATGCGAGCGAGTTCCTCGATGGTGGGAGCCTCGTACAGCGTGGCGAGAGGGAGTTTGACTCCGAAGACCTGCTCGATTTCGGAGAACATGCGAACCGCAAGCGATGAATCTCCACCGAGGTCGAAGAAATTCTGATCGGGGCTGACGGAGTCGACCCCGAGTTGCTCCTGCCAGATGACCGAGAGCTTTCTTGCAGTAGCATCGTCCGACGCTGGGTTTAGCTCAGACGTCGACAAATGGGCAAAGGATGCTGATACCATAGTTTGATCCCTGGTAGGTTCCTGTCATGAACAGACCGTTTTAACTTCTTGGATTACCGATCGCCAGGGGGGATAAGGAGATGCAACGTGACGCGAATAGGAATCTCTGAAACCATTATACCCGCTCTTGCAAGTCTGCCCTAGATCTATTGTAAACATATGTAAACAGAGAGATTATGTGAGGGGGCCGGCTCCTACTTGGCCGAGGCATAGCCAAAAATCGCTTTCAGCTCGAGGAACTCTTCCAGCCCCGCTTCGCCCCACTCTCGGCCGTTGCCGGACTGTTTATAGCCTCC
This sequence comes from uncultured Acidobacteriaceae bacterium, assembly GCA_964403025.1. Taxonomy (GTDB): domain Bacteria; phylum Acidobacteriota; class Terriglobia; order Terriglobales; family Acidobacteriaceae; genus Sulfotelmatobacter. Next base: position 451,289 of record CAYOEH010000001.1, read on the forward strand.
GAAACAACCTGCGAAATCCACTCGGGCACCATCGATATGGACGTTGCCCGAGCGAAGGCGCTTGGCCACCTTGCGCGCCCGCTCCGGGTCTCCTGATGTTACAAAAGCAGACAGACCATAGGGAGTATCGTTCGCTATTCGCACCGCATCATTTTCGTCTTCATAAGGAATGACGCAGAGGACAGGGCCGAAGATCTCCTCGCGCGCGATTGTCATGTCATTGCGAACATCCACGAACACAGTAGGTTTCACGAAGTAGCCTTTCGTAATGCCATCGGGCCGCCCAAGACCGCCTGCAATCAGCTTCGCGCCCTCCGCGATCCCCTGGCCGATCAGCCGCTGCACCTTTTCGAACTGAGCTTTGCTCGCTAGCGGGCCGATGATGCTGTCTTCGGCAAATGGGTCGCCAGCTTTGGTGGCTCCGGCCACCTGCTTGGCCACGTCCGTTACCTGAGCCATCTTCGATCGAGGCACAAGCATGCGTGTCGGCGCGTTACAGGATTGTCCGGTATTGCGGAAGCATTCCTGCACGCCATGTTTGACTGCCTTCTCGAAGTCGGCATCCTCGAGAATAATGTTGGCCGACTTACCGCCGAGTTCCTGCGTGACGCGTTTCACGGTGGGAGCGGCGCCTACGGCCACGGCGATGCCGGCTCGCGTGGAACCGGTGAACGAAATCATGTCTATGTCAGGATGTGACGTGATCGCCGAGCCGACGGTGGGGCCATCGCCATTCACCAGATTGAAGACACCAGGTGGGACGGCCGCTTCATGCAGGATCTGAGCGAATAAATAGGCGGAGAGAGGTGCGATCTCGCTAGGCTTGAGAACCATGGTGCAGCCCGCCGCCAGGGCAGGCGCGACCTTGCACACGATCTGATTCATGGGCCAATTCCAGGGAGTGATGAGTCCGCAAACTCCGACCGGCTCTCTTCGCATGAGGGTGGAACCTTGGAGATCTTCGAAGTGAAAGGACTCCAGCACTTTCACGGCTTCGAGCAAGTGTCCGAGCCCGGCGGGCGCCTGGGCTTTTTGAGCGAGTGAGATGGGAGCGCCCATTTCCAGCGAAATGGTTTCCGCCATCTGATCCATTTTCGAGCGATAGATCTCAACGATCCGGCGCAATAGCAGCAAGCGATCGCTGACGCTGGTTTCCGAATACGATTCGAAGGCGCGTTTGGCGGCAGCCACGGCCCGGTCCACATCTGCGGCGCTACCGAGCGAAATGGTGGCAATGGGTTCCTCGTTCGCAGGATTGATGACTGTGAAATCGTTGACCCGCGCGGGATCAGCCCACTTTCCATCGATATAGAATTGGCGGCAATTCTTCATAAATTCTTGCAAGATCATATCCTCAGTGATCGGAGACCGATGCGATCGGATTCGTTGTGCGTTGGTTCTCTGTCAAAGCGAGCACGGCAAAAGCGGTTGCGGCATCGCTCATAAAGCGCCCAGTGCTGGAAGATAAATGTCGGCGCTTGTTGACAGAGGAAGCCGGCCAATCACCTTCTGCGGGATTTTGGTGGGTCATCAACCAGGAGAGCCCACGCTTGAGTTGGACATTATCGCGAGATACGCCTGACTCTTCGAGAGCAAGCACGGTAAGGCTGGTGGCGAGCCCATCACTCTTGCCTTCCATCGGGGTTCCATCTTCCCGGAGCCACATCTTCAAGAACAACCGAAGACTCCAGCCGTTCCACTTCCAGGCGATGGAAGCCAACCTCCAACCACCATCGGTTTGTTGCTTGCTCAAAATTTCCTCGATGATAGCTTTTTGTTGGTCGCGCGTCAGAAGCCCCGGCAGTTTGGTGGAAGCCCAGAGTAGAAAGACGTGATTGATTGCGGATTGTGCTGCGTTTTCCCGGGTGAGATATTCGCGCAAGAGCTTGAGATTCTCCTGGATGCCCGGAGCCGATTCATAATTTCCGGGAGCTGTTGCCACAGCCATCGCGGCCAGGGTCGCGCCGTAGTATGCGGAATCGTTCGCTTCCCAAGGCTCCTGATCGAACTGAAGCCACGACCATGATCCTCGATTATCTCCCGTGGTTTGCTGTAATGCCCACATGTTGTCGAATGCTGCGCGCGCGTCATCACTGAGTTGTCCGCTCTGAGCGTCGTGGTTGGCAAGAATCAGCGCGTTGAGAACCGATTCGGTACCGCGGGACTCGGCGGTTTTGTGGTCGTACCCTTGGTCGCTGTAGTACGGCCCAACCTCCTTCCAGAGCCGAACCCGCTTCGTGACATTTTCGACTAATTCTCGTTCCGCGTCTGACGGACCTTGCTGGCGGAGCGCGGTGCGGAGGGCTGGCCGGGCCAGAGCGTACGGTAAGGCCGTGTGACACGATACGCAGAAGGTTCCGTGATCACGCGCGGATCCAGGCCATTGCGACCACCAGGCCTCCCGATCGTCGAGGTATGCCGCCGCGGCCTTTGGATCCCAGGAGCTCGAAAGCTTGGGCGCGGCGTGCGAGCAAGCCGCCATCACTCCCGCCGCGAGGAACGCCAGCACAAACCCCGCTCTCCGCACGGCTGCTTTCATTGGAACCCATCTCCGAACCACTTCCAAGATAGCGACAAACTAGCCATAAAAAATTAGCCGAAATTACCGTCGTATCTCGTCACAATACCGTCTTCTGATGAGCCAATCTTGAGATAGGTTCACTCCAGGTAAGCGAGGCAGCAAAGAAGCTTGGAAGAGACGCCAAGCCGGCATACGCTTAAATGGAAATCGGCAGCGCCAAGGCAGGCTCATGGGCAGTTTATGATCTTTAGCGCCTTCTGTAAACCGTAAGGTTGATTGGCCTGAACGTCACCACTCCCACCCTTTTATTTCCAAAGAGATTGCGGCCTGTTGGAGCAAACATTTGACCCGTTTCCTGCCACTGGCCGCCCAGCCCATTTGTTGTGTATTCCAAAGCCGACGAAGGTATGAGAAGAACCGTGATGGAGTCTTTCTGCTGCTGCGACATCAAGGGAATGATGGGCCCTTCCGCTTCCCAGAGATAGGCGTCCCGCGCTCGCTGCCTTACTGCAAGATATCCCGTGGCATCCACATAGGCTATATCATCGGCGTGCACTGTTTGATCGACGAATTGTTCATAATGCGAATAATCCCGATCCTGAGAGTTACCAATGTACGCCGCCGCGTGGATCCCGGCTCCAGCGGCTGCACTCAGGGAACACAAAATCAGGACGGCGTTTCTGAGCTTGCCCGGTTCGCATAGAGCTAAACCGGAGCAAAGAGCAACTGCAATCGGAATGACAATCATATAGCTGTAATAGGTGGGAAGTTTTGCGACGGTAAGCATCATGATGCTCACTAAAACAGCAAATAGAATCCCGAGAAAGATTCCTGAATGCAGATTGATTTTCTTTTGGCGCAGAAGATGAACAAGCAGGATGGCGGCGGCGCCAAAAAGAAAAGGAAGGCTGAAATCAACGGGAATATGATTGTAAAGGATGAGTTGCCCATGATGGATCAAATCGGAGATGACGTTTAGGCCAGTTCTTTGCCCCCGTATGAACTTCAAGAGGGTCCACAACCTGCCGTTGGCGGCCGCTATGCTAAAGAAGGCGGCTACGCCTAACACGCTGGCGAGAAATGATACGGCGATTTCCATCCAGAATCGCCAACGAAAAATGAGGAAAAGAAAGACTCCAGCAGTAAACATCACCGGCATAAACTGCATTCCCGCCCAAGGAACGAACAGGCAGACCACGAAGAGGCAAAACAAGCGGGTTCGCTTGCCTTTGATCGACATCAACCAAAGCACGACCGTCATAACCAAAGCGCCAAAGCCATCGTAACGTCCGTTTCGATAGTCAACGATCATCCCGCATTCGGTAGCCAGCAAGATCAAGAGGAAGACCCGCCAAAACGCGAGAGGTATGATTTCGAGCCGCTTCACCGCCGACCAAAGCACGAGAAAAGCCGCCGTCATCGAAAAGATACCGGCGCTTCGAATGGACTGAAGCGAAGAACCGAACAGCTCCATCCAGGGGACGAGCAGGAAGGAATACATCCCGAGTATTTCATCAAAGCGGATGCCAAAGCCCTGCCCATGAATGTAGTTAATCGCGGGTTCTGCTTGCAAACATTCATCAAGGTGAGGAAATGGATACGATGTTGCAGTGACTACGTTGAAGATGAGGAAGGCCAGCAGAAACAGGGATACCACCCATACCTCTCGCACCCTCTGGACCTTTTCATCCATTGCTTGTCGCCTCATTGATTGCGAAAGAACTGCCCGATTCTAAGATTAGCCAGGATTTCCATTTTGCCTCCCGGCTTCAGGCAGTTTATAGCAATCGCCTCGATAGGAGGAGCGCACGGAGGAACAACCGACCACACGCGAACCAGTTCGTCTATACGTTCCCGGCTAAGCGTGGCCGTACACACTGATAACCAAAAGATATCATCCTTTGAAAGGCCTGCCTTACGACCACCACGAGCCAGGCTGATCTTCCGATGGAATCTTGGCCGGCAGCTTTCCACATGGACCACAGCAATTGCAGGCGCTCGCGATGGGTCACGCGAATTCTCACTCCCTTGGACGCGATGATGTCGTACGCCCTGCGCTCCAGATAAACAGAGCGAATATCTTTGCGCAGGCATGCCACTAAAGAGAGTGGGATGGCATGTTCGACGATGGCATCGGGGACGAACAAGGGGAGCTCGCCCACTTGCATCAAATTGGCCAGCAGGAGAGTGTCTTCGGCTCTCAGGGCGACAGGATCGAATACATCGGTTTCGATGCCCAGGCGAGCACGGCGAATGGCGAAGCCAGCTGTGTTCAGGTAGCGAATGCGATCATCTGGCTGCAGCATGAGGCTTTGAAAAGTCGTCAGCCTCAAATCTTCCGCTCTGCCGACGAGGCTGGAAGAGTTTCCGACCAGCCGAAGTTGAAAACAATCGTGCAGGGGTGAGCGCGAAATGGTTGAGTTCAGGTTTGCTAAACAGTTACTGTCGAGCCTGCAGTCAGCATCCACGAACAGCAGCACGGTCCCTTTGGAAATGCGAATTCCATGGTTTCGGGCGGCTGGAATGCCCGTATGAGCCTGCCGGACTACGGTCAATGGACAACCATACTGCGAGCTGTTAAATAATGCCGGGGCGGTTTGCTTGCTCCCGTCGTCCACAACGATGACTTCGAAACTTGGAGACGCCGTTTGCGCCGCCAAAGACTTCAGACATTGATCCAGAGGTACCCAGTCGTTGTAAACGGGGACGACAATGCTAAAGAGCGGTGTCGCAGTCGAGTCCTGTGCAAACTGAATCATAGGCCGTAAGCTGCGGCTCAAGAGGCGTCCTTCAAGGAATGTAGGATTTCACACCGGAGTGTGAAATAAAAGTTCGCTCGTAGGTACTTTGGTTTCGGCTGACGCCGTGGATTGCATGTGATGGCAATCACATACTTTCGTCCGGCAATGTCGGAAAATGCAGCCGTCGAGCTTTGGCGCGAGATGGTCCCTCGTTGCCGCCCCCCAGCTCGGAAGACCCCCTACTGGTTTCCGGAAAAAATGCCTGCGGTTGGAACCTCAGAAGGACCGCAGAAAAAGTGTTTCCACCCCCGTTCCGTGTGAGGTTTGACGGTTGAGGAAATATTATCGATTCATCGATGGGCTGCGAAAATTCGCGCAATCGCGAATGGAACCTGAAGAGGCGATCGCCCTGGCGAGATCATTGCTTCGGAAACGAATCGGGGCGCGCGAAAATAATTTCCTGCGGTTGGCCGAGCGCAGCATTTTTGGCTATCCGCGCAGCCCCTACTTGCCACTACTGGCAGCGAAGAAAATTACCTTCCGCGATCTCAAATCCTGGGTCTGCCGAGACGGGCTGGAGGCCAGCCTGCGCACCCTGGAGCTGGAAGGGGTTTATTTCACGGTGGATGAGTTCAAGGGGAAGGTGCCAGTCCGGCGCGACGGGGTCAATTTTATTTGTGAAGAAAGCATGTTCGACAATCCCTTCCTTTCTTTCGTGTATGAGGTGAGGAGCGGGGCGACGAGGAGCGCCGGCACCAGGATCCGGATCGACTTTGATTACCTGCACCAGAGATCTCTCTACGATGCATTCTTGCTCGATCTCCACGGATGCCTCACGGCGCCCATCGCCAATTGGTTTCCAGTTTTTCCGGGAGCGCCGGGGATCAACTCCAGCTTGCGATTCGCGCATATCGGAAACCCGGTGCAGCAGTGGTTCTCACAGGTCGCGGAGGATCGCGTACGAGTGAACTGGGAGAAACGATGGGGCACGAAGACCATCTTTGCGGTTCATCGGCTGTTTGGATCTCCGCTAGCCGAGCCGCAATACGCTGGACTCAATGATGCCCATCGAATCGCGGAATGGGCGTCCCAAACCCTGGGCGAGCACGCGAACTGCGTCGTTTATACCTTTGCAGCCTCAGCGGTAAGGGTGTGCATTGCCGCGGCTGAGGCGAACCTGAGTCTTAAGGGCGCGAAGTTTCTGGTCACGGGCGAGCCGCTCACGCCACACAAGAAAAGAGAAATCGAATCCACCAGGGCCGTGGCGATTCCGGTCTATGGAATCTCCGAAGCCGGAGTAATCGCCGCAGGGTGCAACCATCCTCATTCGCAAAGCGACCACTGTCACCTGTACAAAGACACGACAGCCATCATCAGTCACCGGCAAGTGGTTCCGAACTTCGATCTACGTCTGGATTCCTATCTGTTTACCAGCCTGCTCTATGAATCTCCCAAACTGCTTCTGAACGTAGGCATGGGCGATTTTGGCGAACTGGATTCCGAGGGCTGCGGCTGTGGCTTCGGAGAACTCGGTTTCGATACTTGTCTCAGCAACATCCGCAGCTACGAAAAACTGACAGGCGAAGGGGTGACTTTCGTGGACACGGATTTCGTTCGAATCGTGGAGAAGGAACTTCCCGAGCGCTTCGGCGGGAAAAGCACCGATTACCAGTTGATCGAAGAAGAAGACGCGAAGGGATTCACGCACCTGCACCTTTTAGTGAGCCCTCGAGTTGGAGAGGTGAACGAAGCCGAGGTTCTGGAGAAATTCATGACGCTGCTCAAGCGCGGCGAGGCCAGTCCAGAATCTTGGGCACAATCTGGGACCGAGATGTGGCGACAATCTGGCATGGTGCGAATCCGGCGTGATTTTCCGGTTTCCACATCCAGTGGCAAAATTCTCCCCTTTCAACTACGAAAACCAAGCAACCAGCCTAGCGAATACGCGATGAAATGAAAGGAAGACGACCATGGCATTCCCAGCGCAAAGACTCAGAAGACTGCGGCAGAACGAATCGATGCGAGAGCTGGTTCGTGAAAACAAGCTTTCCGCCAGCAACTTCATTCTGCCGCTATTCGCGGTGCCCGGCAGCAAAGTAAGGGAAGAGATCGCACCGCTTCCGGGCAACTATCATTTGTCGATCGATTGCCTGGTAGAGGAAGCGATTGTGGCGCGCGATCTGGGCATTTCCGCCGTTCTCTTGTTCGGCGTGCCTGAGACTAAGGACGAACAGGCTTCCGGCGCCTACGCGCAGCACGGGATCGTGCAGGAAGCGGTACGAGCGTTGAAGAGCAACGTGCCCGAGATGCTTGTCATTACCGACGTGTGCCCGTGCGAGTACACGCTGAACGGGCACTGCGGGATCGTCCGCAACGGCTATCTCGACAACGACGCTTCGCTGGAACTGATCACAAAAATCACGCTCTCGCATGCCGAAGCCGGCAGCGACATGGTTGCGCCAGCTTCCATGCTGGATGGGCAGATTCAGGCCATGCGGCGGACGCTGGATGCGAACGGATTCCAAAACCTGCCGATTATGGCGTACGCGGCAAAATTTGCTTCCAAGCTCTATGACCCGTTCTTTAAGGAAGGAACCCACTCGACCGTGGCGTTCGGCGACAAGCGCACCCACCAAATGGATTATTCGAATTCCGACGAGGCCATGCGCGAGATTGCTCTGGATATCGAAGAAGGCGCGGACATCATTATGGTCAAGCCGGCCCTTTTCTATCTGGATGTCGTGTATCGCGCCAAGCAGGAATTCAAAATGCCTCTCGCTGTATACGACGTGAGCGGGGAGTACGCCATGATCGACGCGGCGGCGCGGATGGGGCGGCTGGATCGGGACGCGATCATGATGGAAGCGCTGACGTGCATGAAGCGTGCGGGCGCGGACATTATCGTCACTTATTTTGCGAAGCGCGCGGCGGAACTGCTGTATCGCAAAGATCGCTCGAACTATACGCACGATGGGCACGATGTGTGCCAGGAAGAATGGGCGATCTAGCGGTGCTGGATACTCTTTCGAAGAGTGAAGCTTGGCCGGGTGCGGAAGTGCTCTCGTCTTCGGAGCTTTCCGGCGGATCTACAAGCCTGCGCCATTTCATTCAGACTCTTGATGACGCAGGCCTGCTGGTGCGCGTTCGAGACGAAGCCGACTGGAGATTCGAGATCGGAAGAATGACAAGGGAGAGCAGGGCATCACTTCTCTTTGAGAACGTCAAGGACTATCCCGGTCAACGAGTGTTTACCAACGGCTTATGTGACACGAACGCAATCGGGCTGGCGCTTGGTCTGGGGTTCGGCACCGGCCGGAGAGTTCTCGTAGCAGAGGCCAAGAAAAGGATAGCCACACCGGTCAAACCGCGGATCGTCTCGACTGGCCCGGTCCTCGAGAACATTGTTCCTGCCAGGGGTATCGATCTCCGGAAGCTGCCGGTGCCTCACTGGAGCGAGCACGATGCCGGCCGGTATCTTGGCACGTGGCACATCAACGTAACCAAGCATCCGGAGACCGGCTCGCGAAATGTGGGCGTGTATCGTATGCAGTTGTTAGGTCCAAGGCAGGCGACGGTTAGTGCTTCTCCGCGGAGCCACCTGGGTCGGCATTTTGCCATCGCGGAAAAAGCGGGGCAGCCTTTGCCGATGGCAGTTGCGATCGGTGTCAGCGAGACCGTGCTGATGGCCGCGGCCGCAGCATATCCCGATGCGGTGGATGAATACGAGCTGGCGGGAGCATTGCAACGGGAGGCGATTCCGCTCATCCAATGCGAGACGGTGAACCTCGAGGTTCCTGCGCAGTCTGAAATCGTGATCGAGGGTTTAATTCAACCCGGCGTACGCGTTCAGGACGGGCCGTACTTCGATTACACCGGGAAACCGAACACGAACCCAAGCGCCTTTCTGTTCGAAGCGACCCGGCTTATGTTCCGGAGCAATCCGATTTTTCGTGGCACTTCGATTGGAGTGGCAGGAGCTGAAGATCATCAACTGTTTGCATTTCTGGCCGAACTCAACCTCGTCGACTTTCACGGCTCTCGGCTCAAGCAGATGGTGCAGAACGTCCTGCTGAAGCGGCGTCTCTTTGGAGCATTTCAATTCTCGGGCAAACTAGGCGCCCTGCTGGGTGGGGGCAAGCGCCAAGCAAGCGCACTCGGGTGTCACCGCGCACCAAGATCGTAACGCCAGCCTGACCAGGCCATCGCAGTTTCCTTCTGGAAAGCTACAATGAGAGTGCGAAACCATGGTCGACCCTTCGGTGCGAGCGAAGCCAAGCCTCCGATTCCTTCTCGTTGTCGCAGCGCCCGCTATTTTCGGCGTGCTGCCAATCGCTTGCACACGAGGCGCTGGTCCCGCTAGTTCAGAATCGGCTCCGCGGGCGGTAGAAGCGTCCAGGCAAGCCGGAGTAGCCCCAAGCAATGCGCCTATCGCGCGTCTCCTCTGCCCGACGTTTAATTCGTCCGCAGTGCCAACAAAGCTCCAGTCGAAGGGAGGCCATCGAGTGATTCTTTCGTGGAGAGCAAGCACTCGGGCCGATTCCAAACATGCCGATGCCATCGGCTACTGCATCTATCGTGGAACCCGAACAAAGGATCCGCGGCCTGTCCTGATCAACGCCGCGCCATTTTCAGGGACCAGTTGCATGGACGACTTAGTGGAGAGCGGCAAAAAGTACTATTACGTGGTGCGGGCCATCAGCGCGAAAGGCGTGACCAGTATCATCTCGAATGCAGCGCCTGCTCCGATTCCAACGCGGGAGAGGGCCGAGGCTGAGCTTCCGGGAAAAACCGCACCACTTTGCCGCGAGCCGGCGACGGGAAAATAATCGCAAGCCCGAAGGGAAAGGATATTGTGTCGAGTGCCGGCAAGCAGGAATCAATTCCTAAGCTTTCGCCCCTTCTCGTCTTTTCCGTTCTGGTCGCGATTTCTTTCGCGATTTGGTTTGGTCCCCTGAGAGCTACTTTCGCATTGGCTCTGGGCGACGACGCGTACACCCACATACTTCTGATTCTTCCTCTCAGCGCTGCGATGATCTTCCTGGAGTGGAAGTCCCTGGCACCGTCGTCTGGTCTTAAAGCAGGAATTGCTTTGCTGCTGTTGATCATTTCTGCTTTGACAAATGCGGTTCTGCGATCGAGAGTGCCATCCTCCGATGTGCAGCTGGCGATGAACATGCTGGCTCTGGTGGGGTGGTGGATGGCAGCGTTTGCGATCTGCTTTGGTCCGCGCGCATTCCGCCGCGCAATCTTTCCTCTTTGTTTTTTGTTGTGGATGGTTCCACTGCCACAATATGCGCTGAACTGGATCGTCAGTCTGTTGCAGCAAGGGTCTGCGGCAGCGGCTCACTTGCTGTTCTTGGCGGTCGGCGTACCGGTGGCGCAACGGGGCTTGCTCGTACACATTCCGGGACTCACGCTCGAGGTGGCGCCCGAGTGCAGCAGCATCCGTTCGAGCCTGATGTTGCTGGTCACCACCATGGTTCTCGCGCATCTGCTGTTGCGTTCGTTCTGGCGAAAGTCGTTGCTCGTCGCCGTGGCAATTCCGGTTTCCGTGGCCAAGAACGGACTTCGAATATTCGCTCTGGGGATGCTTGGAAGCCGTGTCGACCCGAGTTTCCTGACGGGAAGACTCCACCGGGAAGGCGGAATCATTTATTTTCTCATCGCACTGGTCGCGATGGGTCTGCTTCTGTGGATTTTGCGTCGCGGCGAAGAGGGGAAACCAGGAGCGGGGGTTGGCAGTGCTCTGGAAAAGATTAATCCGGCGAAGGCGTGACGCCGTGCAGAGAGCTTATCGGTGCGCCAGACCAAATGACACGGCCGCCGCGGAGCCGCCAATATTCAGCATGGAAACGGCCCGCTCCAGGCGGTGATGTCCCATCTTGTGGAAGAAGTAACTGATCCCGACCACCCCTGCAGTCTCGCCCGCAAAATTCATTGCCAGCGCGGGAGTGCTGCCGCTGAACACACGGGTTATCGGGTTCAGTTCCTCGCCGCCATTTCGCAGATTGTCGCGGGTTACCACGAAATCAGCCGCACTGAAAGCGGCATTGGTCGCAAACAGAATGCTATTGTCGCGATCCCAAAACCGGTGCTCGGAGTACGGGTGGGACGGCGCCACCGGTTGGAATGACTGGACCATGGGGGCTGGTGCGAGCGCTCCCGGCTGGAGCAACGCGTAAGAGACTTGCTGCTGGGCTAGTCCCAGCTGACACAGAGCAAAGGTCGCCAGCAGAACCATCGCTGCAGGTTTCAGAATTGCGCTGAGCCAGTTTGTTCGCATGACTTTAGTGAGTCCCCCGCATTGGCCGTCTGTACTAGTACTAACGCATGTGCGGGGCCAAGGAGTATGGCCCTTCTGTGCCACTAAGCTATTTAGAATGATTACTTTGGGTGCGCAGGGGTGTTACGCAGGGCTGGAAGTCGTGCAAGTTCTTGCACACAAAGCCTTTTCTGGCGATCGTCGCGACCTAGATCAAAATGCCAAGCGTTGTGGCGGAGGGAATGAACTTCGACTTCAGGGAGACGTAGTCTCCCTGACCGGTGCTTGGAGACGGCCGTCGGTTGGCGATGGGAGAGTTGGAGGAAGCAAAGAGGTGGAACGTCAGCGATCGGTGCGCGCAGGTTAGTCAGATCTCAAATCAGAACGAGTAACGAGATCGAGCAAAGAGATAGAGATAAAGAGATAGAGATTAAAGACGGGCGCACTTGGGATGCGCCCGCCGGTACAACGGAGAGAAGTTAGTCCTGCGTCGTTTAAAGCGGCGCCAAGGCCCTTTATGAGGGCATTGTGCTACGGAACCAAGGCCTGCACTGCAGGTGTGGAACGCGCACTTTCCATCCCGTTGGAACTCACCGCTGTGGCCTCGTAGTAGTAGGTCTGGCCGGAGACTACCGTGCTATCGGTGTAGGCGGTGGTTCCGTTCAATGACGGATTGATCTTGGCGTAGGTACCATTGGCGCTGGTGCTGCGATAAACGTTGTACCCGGCTACATCGGAACTGGAGTTCCAATAAAGATTGACGTTGTACGACGTCACTGTGCCGGTGCCGCTTAAAGACTCGCTCACCGCCGCGTTGGCAGCATTGCTGGTAAAGGAAAGAGCGCCCGATTCCGCCCCGCTGCTTTGTGGCGTGAAGGCCACGTTGAACGACGCCTGTTGACCCGCGGGAATCGTCAGCGGGAGCGACATTCCTTGCAAAACAAACTGGGAGCTACTGCTGGCTGTGGAAGAGATAGTTACGCTGGCGCCGCTAGCACTCAGGGTAATGGGCTGAGTGGTGGTCGATCCAACGGCTACGCTGCCAAAGTTCATGGGGACGGGAGCTACGCTCAATTGGCCCGGCACGGTAATGGTTCCAGTGCCGGTAAGAGGAATATTCAGCCGGCCCACGCCATAAAAAAACAAACTTCCGCCAACCACGCCTGTCGATTGTGGGGTGAACGTGACGCTCAGCGTAACGCTTTTCCCCGCGCCCAGAGCCAACGGGACCGCAGGACTCCTCATCGAAAATTCACTGTCTGCGCTCTGGACTCCTGCGATGGTCACGCTCGACGACCCGCCGTTTGTGATAACAACCGGCAGAGTGGCGGTAGATCCCATCGCTACCTGGCCAAAGGAGAGACTGGTTGGGCTGGCGGTAACGGTCTGGCCACTCACGCCCGTGCCCTCCAACTGAATCAGGAAGGGATATCCGTCACTGTTCACTTGGATCCTTCCGCCTGTCCATTCGATGGCCGAGGGAGCAAAGGTCACACTCAGGTTGACGCTTTGTCCCGCAGAGAGGACCAGGGGCAAACTCAAAGAGGACGAGGTGAACTGGGAATTGTTTACGGTGATTGCCGAGACCGTCGCACTCGTCTGTCCGATGTTTGTAACAGTAACCAATTGAGTTTCGGTCTGTCCCACGCTGACGGCGCCAAAGCGCAAGGTCGACGGTGAAGAAGCGAGTTGTGGCACAGCTGCGCTGGCGCCGATCGAAACCATGGCGAAGAACAGCAGCGTAATGCCGTTGGTTAGAAAGTGGAGGGTGAAAACGGAGAGAGAACGGTTGATGGACTGGGGGAGTCTCATGCAATCTATTTTGTGAGAAACCCCGTGAAACTTGTAGATTCCAACAGTGCATTGGACCATCGGCCGAAAGGCCAATAGTCCCAAATTAGAACTGGCTAAGAATGGATATGAACTTCAGGCGAGATATACGAAGCTCGAAACCGATGCTTGAAGATATAGCAGGCCTTTGCTTTGCTGAGGCAAATCCTGCGGGCTAAAATCGCACAACGAAACCAGAGGAAAGGCGAAGGTTACGACGTTCAAAGTCAGGCGACCCGGTCTTAAGTGCGTCTACTTGATTGCGCCAACTCAGGAGCCGCACGAGCCGGGTGTCGATTCCCAGGCCCAGATCTTCCGCAAATGATGTTTCCGAGGTTGATCCGGAGGGGGCATTCTCACGGACGTGCACGGCTCCGATCATCGCGTGCCCGTACGGGCGGAACCGGCCAATCGAAGCTCCTCCCCGCAGGCCGAATAAGAAATTATTCTGGCTCACGCCGCCATACTGTCCGCTGAAATCAGCAACCGCTCCAAAATAGCGAAGGTACATTTTCTCGACGGATGTGTTCCAGCCGCTGAGATTCGAGCTGGCACTGGAAACTGGGTCGCAGGAGGTTGTGGTGCCGAAAGCGGGCACCTCGCAGTGGGATACACCCGTGTGGGAGTATCCGAAGAACAGATTTCCATGGTTAGGAAGTTGTGGTTTCACGGTTTCATCTGGAGTGACTTTGGTTTTCTGATCCGTGACAAAGCTCATTCCTTGAGCCTCGCGTGAGGCGCGATACCAGGGATGCTCGCCGTGGAGCATATTGGCTCCTGAGCGGATTGGATTGAGAGCAACCCGCATACTATCGATCAGAAAGCGGTTCTGGGTGGCGCCCTCGACGCGGCGCACAACCTTCTTATCCAGGAAGTCTTCCCCGATGAGCCAGCCTGTGCCACCCAAGGGCGTCATCACAACGTCAATTTGGCCCACACCGGTATAGCAATGATTCGTGTTGCAAGGGTAGGATCCGTTCGAGTTCCACGGAGGTCTGTCCTTCGTGCCGTATTTTTCGACAGTGACCTCACTCAACGGTCCGAGATTCCACTGGGTACTGTAAACAGCGTTCCAGAGCGCTGCCTTTAAGCGACTCTTCCAATAGGCCTTGGTCTTGGAGAACTCCAGCGGAGCAGACTTAGGATCATTCTGGACCTGGATGAAGCCGCTGAGAGCGCCCTGAATGGGATGTCCGACATAGCCAAACCAATTGGGGTCACCATCGTCCCAACCAGACTTCGTCCATTCGGAGAGCGACTGCCTGTAATCCCGCCAATAATGATTAAAGGGCACTCCGTTTTCGGAGACCACCCATCGGAAGTCCGTGTGCACCACGTATGCCTGCTCAATCAGAAGGAAGGTAAGTGATTCGGTCAAGGCCCGACCCCAATGAAAACCCTGCTGTTCGGGTACGGAAGGCGTTTCAGAGGCCTCGCCACCTGCTCCGGCGGCTTGCGGTGGTTGAACGTCAACACGCCAATCGGTTAAGGGTCTTGGCATGGCCGCAGCGCTGGCAAGGGTTGGGATGCCGGATATTGCCTCGTGCCCTGCCGAAGCGCAATCCTTGAACGCGTCGAATGTCGAGTTGCAAACAGGCTGGGGTATTTGACTGAAGCCGCAGGCAGACCCGAGCACTACGACCGTAGCGAGGAAGATGAGGCGATCCATGGCCATGCGGAAGAATCAAGCTAACATGCGCGGTTTTCTGAAACCCCGGAAAATACCAAAACTGCGTTTGAAGAAAAATTGAGGCGCTTAGGCTGCGTCTCATTGTGACGAGGTCAAAAGGCTCAGGGGCTTCTCGGGCTGTCCTCACGCCTCCGCATCAGTAGGCATTCTTGCTGGTAAACATGCGGAGCAGAGTCATGCTGATGATTTGCAGATCGAAGGTCAAGCTCCAGTTGCGGAGATAGTAGAGGTCGTATTCCACGCGCTTGGCAATGGAGGTATCGCCTCGCCAACCGTTTACCTGCGCCCACCCAGTGATTCCAGCCTTGAACATGTGACGGGAGTTGTAACGATCAAATTCGTTCAGGAATCGTTCTACAAAGAAGGGGCGCTCCGGTCGCGGCCCAACGATGCTCATGTCGCCTCGTACAACGTTAAGGAATTGGGGCAGTTCATCAAGGTTGGTTTCGCGCAAGAAAGATCCAACCCTGGTCCGGCGGGGATCTTCTTCACAGGTCCAACGTGTATTTCCTTCTTCAGAACTACCCACGTTCATGGTTCGGAACTTGAACATCCGGAAAACTCGTCCGTTTAGCCCGACGCGTTCCTGAACGAAGAATACGGGTCCACGGCTGCTCAATTTTATGGCGAGAGCGATGGCGAGGGTGATCGGCAGAGTAATCAGCAGAACGAGAACCGAAAAGGTGACATCGAAGATTCGCTTCTGAAACAGATAAGGGCCCGTCTCCGCGAGCGTAGGACGAAGGTCAAGCATGTGAATCCCACCGAGGTCGATGAGGCGGTCGCGGAGAATGACGCCCTCACCAAGATCGATGACGACGCGAGTGGGGACGCAGAGCTTTTCTAGGACGGGGGCAATTTTCTGGACATCGCTGAGACGAGCAGCCGGCAAAGCAATGATGATGTCGTTGACAGAGTTGCCGTTGGAGAAAGTGGGGATCTGATCCATCTCGTAGACTGGCCCGTCAACCGCGACCTCCTGATCCGGAAGCCGTACGAAGCCGACGATCCGGCAAGGCAACACCTCGCCATTGAGGAGCGAGGTTCCGACCCGGCGGGCGAAACGATCGGTGCCCACGACCAGGATCTTGACCTCGTTCCTGCCATCCTTGCGGATTAATTCGAACGAAACGCGGAACACAACGCGGGCGAGGGTGGCCAAGAAAAACAGAGCAACTGCGCTGATGGCGATGACGAGACGCGAATAACTCGCTTGCCGGTAAAGAAACCCGGCTGCCATGACCACCGAATAGGTAAACGCCAACGCTTCGAGCAGCCGCCGACTTTTCCCACCAGGAGCATACAACTGTTCCACGTTCCAAAGCCCAGACTCTTCGGCTGCAATTGCCCAGACAATGGTGGTCAGGAGAAGGATGCCCCAGTAGGAAGGCAACCCGCCGGGAGGCGCTCCCGAGATTAGGAAATTGAAGCCGAATCGAACCTTGACTGCGATGAAATAAGCGCAGGCAGGCAATAACAACATCAAAATTCGCAGATATAAACGGGCAAAGCTAAGACGACTGCTAATCATACGTATTAGGCTCTGGCTTTACCCAGAGTGAATGCAATCAATCATTTCCCATGATTTTGGTCTAGCCATACATATGCCGGTCACCGCTAGAATGTCAAGAACAGAAACACTGCGTTCGCAGGGCCAGCACCAAGGAGGGAACTTCCCGTTTGGGTCCCCTCCTGAAGGTTCTTTTAAAGGCGGGGCAAAATCGACTTAGGGCTAATCTCTGGGAATCTCTTAGCAGCTTTGCCCGCCATCGTTTCGCACGCCGCCTCAACAAGGAACCCCGAGGGCGATAGAAAGTTGCGGACTGCAATCCATTAAAAAATAATTTGTTTCTCTCAGGCTGACCATCAGCTGCCCACATCTATGGGGCTGAGGTTTTCCGAGAGAAGCCCTTGGGCCAGAATGACAATTGTACTGAAGAGGTCACATTCGACTGTCTGGTCGATGCAATGACCGGGAAATTCCACACCTCGTATTGTATTGAAGCCGAGAGGCTGAAACTTGATCGCGGCCAAAACTCTGCGCGGACGTTCGCGTCGGCCAGTGTGCCTCCGTTGGGGATAAATTCGTGGCTCACTTTCTGATGCCGGAAGCCGAATTGGAGTTTATTTCGCGGGCTGAACCAGTAGGTGGTCCAGGCCTGAGCGCCCTGGCCTTGTCGGCCCATCCAGCTGCCCATCAGGTGACCTGCATTCTGAAAACCGGTGATCCAGGCTCCATCCCAGTAAAAGGCGCCGAATGCGACGTCCCCCGCGCTATAGGGAGGGTCTGTATAGCCTCCCTCGAGGCGGAAATCCAGCTTTGGGATCTTGGGAAGGCGCGGAATGTAAATTCCCGCGAGCCAGGCAGCGACGTCGGGCCCAAGAATCGGAGTGATTTCGTCATGTTCAGCAAGGCCTTCCGCGTAGAAAGTCAATCCGTCCCTTAGTCCGGGAATCCGGTAACTGAAGTCCATTCCGGATCGGCGTGCTCCTGGTTTATTGGGATTGCCAGCGAGCGTGTTACCGGTCGAGAACACACTCCTCAGGAATGAATGCAGGGTCAAAGGATAGCCGGGTCCTCCATAATCGGTGGTGCGCGAGAGGCCAATTTCGAGGTTTGAGGTTGGCTTAAAGCTGATTCTCTCGCCGTGAACAATTGGCTGAGGATTCAGCGCCTGACCGTACTGGCCGACTAGCCCCAGCGGACCATCGATGAATTCATATCCCGAGTATTGCCCGATGAAGGCCTCCAGCCGCATGGGTCCAAGGAAGCCTAAGAAACTCGGGAGCGTAAAGGGAGTGACCCGGTTGACGCGGAACATTCTGATCGGTGCCGCGTTATCGCTCAACATCATGGGCCCACCCTGAGATGGCCCCCACCACAAGCTCTGGTTACCGTAGGAGAGCTGCCAGTCGGAGAGATTCAGGGCCACATACGTGTCCAGGAATCGGCCTTCGCTAAAAGCGGCGGTTGGCGTGTCGGGCGGCACTGGGAATGGTGATGGAATGCCGCTTCGAATGAAATCGGCCTGAGATATGGCGTCGCGCGCGGTCAGTGGCAGAGCGGGGGCAGAAGGAGAATGCTGCAATTCGCCGCGGACATAAACTGCTAATGGACCGTATTCCGCCCATCCGGACAATCCCGAAACGTTGTTGAAGCCTTGTTCCTCGGGGCGGCCGTAATCGTTTACGATGGTCTGCCCGAAGTGATCGCCGTCGGTAAGCGGTTTGCCGACGATCTCGGTGCTCCGCGTGTAAGCCGATTCCAGTTGTAGCTGAGCATTGTCTCCGCCATCCAACAAGATAACTTCCCGGCTGAATTCTTTTTGCAGAGCCCCGTAAAGCACCGCAGCTTCGCTCGTTTGGACTTCGTCATCCGCGATGCGATTCGCAGCTTCTTTGACCTGACGCGCACATTCCATGCGCGTCCACGGACGCATATCGGCGAACCCGCTGTGAATGTATCCGAGCGCGGTCAGGCGATCCATGGCTGGGTAAACCCAGCTATCCAGGGGTACGTAGGGCGACCCCATATTCCGCGCTTCGCGGCTCGCGCTCGTGTCGCCTTTGCTGAATGTGCCCCATCTGGCGATTTCCGCATCGCCGTATTGAGAGTGGGAGCGAAAGACCTGTCGACCGAGATACCACCCCAGGGCGCTGCCCAGGATTACGTCGGAAGTAAAGTGCTGATGTCCTACAATCCGCGCAGCACCAACTCCGCTTGCCAATCCATAGGCTAGAAATTGGGTGAGAGGACCGGGATATTCGTGAGCAATCACGCTGGCAATCGCCCAACTGATGGAGGCGTGCTCGGAGGGGAAAGAAGTTCCGCCTTGAAAAAATTTCCCACGCCCGGAGCCGGTGAATGGGCGCTCCCTCCCGAAGGCGTACTTAAAGACTTCGGTGTCCAGGAATGCGTCGATGCCGGCTTCTCCACTGAGAAGTCCGGTTTCGCGCTCTTGATCGTTGTTCGTAACGTGTCCCCACAGGAACATTCCCGCGCCTAAACCCGCCATGGCCCCGAGCCCAGCGTTGGAAGCGGTAACCGCGTGCGAAACCGTCGTGGGATTTGTAGGAACGTGTTTTTCGATTGCGGTGTCGCTTGCCACCAACGCAGCGCCGGCAAAGGCCAAGGGAACTATCAAGTGCAAGTCGGCGTCGGTCATATGGAACGGCGCGGTCCAGAAATTCTTCTGATCCTGAAAAAGATTTCGCGGGAGCGATTTCAAGTCAACCGGTACCGGAACAAAATCGGGAGAATGCTTCTGGGGTTTCGAAGATGGATCAGGAGTGTGCCCGTCCTCCGCCGGCGTCTGCGCGAAGGCGAGCAAACCGCAGCCAACGACCAATGTCATCAGAAGCCATGAAGTCGCTCGGAACCCAGCGGACCGGCATCTGCTCTTGCGCGCGCGGATGACTCGGCAATAGACATCATCGACGATCGTGCTGGAAACCATTGGGTACGAGCCCGTCCGCGTAGGTTGGAGTAAATGAACTCTTGGCTGCAATTGTCCGTCCGCGACTTCCGAAATCCCAACCAAAGTCGAAGTGTTCAAACTAGCACAAAGCGGAGTCGATATCCGGAGCAAAGACAATTACCGGAATGAGTCTGGTACGGCCAAGGCCGCTGCAAAACTGATAGAATCACTGTCTGCGGCGTTATCATAATAGTAAAGCTGCGACTTTCGCGAACACGATGATTCAAACCGAGATCCAACCCGAACCGATTATCAATGAAAGCATAGAACGAAACGCGGATCCATTCGCCGACGAAACCGACATTTCGTTCCTCGATATTTTGGTTCTGCTTGTGGAGCGCAAGCGCTTTATCCTGCGGTTTATGCTGGCCGCATTCGTGCTGGCAATCGTGGTTTCTTTGCTGCTGCCGGTCCGCTACGAGGCGAAGATCGTATTACTACCTCCTCAGCAAAATTCCTCCGTCGGTTCGTCGTTAACCGGACAATTGGGAGGCGCACTGGGCGCGCTGGGCGCATTGGCCAGTGGCAGTCTTGGTCTTAAGAACCCGGCCGACATGTACGTCTCCTTGCTGATGAGCCGGACCGTCGAAGACGGAATGATCAAGCGTTTTGGATTAATGCAGGAGTATCACGCAAAACGAATGTCGGGCGCGCGAAAGCAATTCGAGAACCGAACGAAGGTGGTTGCGGGCAGCAAGGATGGCCTGATTCGTATTACGCTGGAGGATGGCGATCCGAAGCGGGCTGCTGAACTGGCCAACGGCTACGTAGACGAATTTCGAAAACTATCGGCAACGCTGGCGATTACCGAGGCGGCGCGTCGCCGTTTGTTCTTCGAGCAGCAACTGCACCAGGCGAAGGATAATCTGACCGCGGCCGAAGATGCGATGACCAAGACGCAGCAATCCACCGGTGTCCTGGAGATTGACAGTCAGGCACGGGCGCTGGTCGAATCGGCGGCCGTCCTGCGCGCGCAGGTAGTGGCCAAGCAAGTAGAGATTGAGGGCATGCGATCCTTCGCGACCGATGACAACCCTACTGTTGTTCTCGCTAAACAGGAACTGGCTGCGCTGCAATCGCAGTTGCAGCGCGTGGCAGGATCGCAGAATGACGCTGGGTCGGACATCAATCTCTCGAAGGGAAGAGTGACTCAATCCGGCATGGAATACCTCCGCCGGTATCGTGATCTCAAATATCAAGAGACCGTCTTCGAGTTGCTGGCGAAGGAGTTCGAAATCGCCAAGCTCGACGAGGCGCGTGAGGGCTCAATCGTTCAGGTAGTGGACGATGCCGTACCGGCGGACGTGAAGTCCTCGCCGCATCGGACGCTGATTGTCCTCGGGGCTACGATTCTTTCTTTTTTTGTTGCCGCACTCTGGCTGTTTCTGCGAGATAGATCCGCTCGTGCTTTCGATATCCCGGGGAACCGGGAGCGCCTGGAAGCAATGAAGCGGGGTTGGAAGGGGAAACAAGATGTACCGTAATCGGGTCTTTCGTTCCCCGCATATGCTGAAAGCGTTCCAGGTGCTGGCTTCAAGCTCTTGGAGGCAAAGATTTTAGCCGTGGCGAGCTTGGTCCTTCGTCGTATCATTTGCAGTGGGGTCTGATATACTCGACGAAACCATGCGCGTCTTATTCCTGAACCCTCCATTTCACCCTCGCTTTTCTCGCGAGCAGCGCAGTCCCGCAGTTACCAAGAGTGGAACTTTGTATTACCCCAAGTGGCTTGCTACGGCCGCTGGAGTGGCCATCAAGAACGGACATGATGTGGATTTGGTGGATGCTCCCGCTGCCGGGTTTACGGTCCAGGCGGTCATCGATCGTATTAAAAGCAAGAATATTGAAGCAGTGGTCTGCGATACTTCCACTCCCAGCATTCTCAATGATGTGAGCGTGCTCGAAGCTCTGGCCGCCGCGAAGCCCTCGTTGCACCTGTTGATGGTCGGAAGGCACGTGTCGTCACTGCCGAAAGAGACGCTCGCGATGTCAGCTGCCCTGGAAGCTGTCGCGGTGCGCGAGTACGAATACACGGTGCGCGACTGGTTGGAAGCGAAAGCCTGCGGCGCCGATCTTTCTTCCGTCGACGGCTTGGTTTACCGTGCAGCAACTGGAGAGATCATCAGCAACCAGCCGCGGGAAGCCATCCAGAATCTCGATGAGCTGCCTTTTGTTTCCGAGGTCTATAAGCGCTTTTTGCATACCCCAGACTACTTCTATGGCCACTCGCTGTGGCCCTTGGTAGTCTTCGATACCAGCCGCGGATGCCCCTATCACTGTTCGTTTTGTGTTTATCCGCAGACCTTCAGCGGTCACAAAATGCGGTATCGATCGGTGGCGAATGTGGCCGACGAGTTCGACTTCGTCTCCCGCGAGATGCCGGAAATCAAGACCGTCATGCTGGAGGACGATACCTTCATCATCAGCAAGCCGCGCACGCTAGAGTTGGCGCAGGAACTGATTCACCGCGGGAACAAGTTGCCATTCGACGCTAACTGCCGCGCCGACATCGGTGCCGAGGGCGAGCTACTTTCCACGCTACACAAGGCCGGTGCCCGCCTGTTCTGCGTCGGTTTCGAAAGCGGCGATGTGGAAGTCATCAACGGCATGAAGAAGAACAACGATGATCGCCGTGACGCCAAATATCACGAAGAGGCCCATCGCTTCGTCCGCCGCTGCCGGGAGTCGGGCATCATGGTGCACGGCTGCTTCATGGTCGGGAACCTGAACGAAACGCCAGCGAGCATGGAAAAGACGCTGAACTTCGCCAAGAAACTGCAGCCGGATACGGCACAGTTCTTCCCCATTATGGTGTATCCCGGCACGACTGCATACGAGGAAGCCAAGAAGCGGGACTACATTCAGATCGAAGACTGGGGTGCGTGGTTGACGAAGGACGGCCTTCACAATAGCGTTGTCACCCTCCCGAACATCACGCACGGACAGTTGGTCAGCTTCTGCGACCGGGCGCGTCGCAGCTTTTATCTCAGTCCTTCCTATCTTCTGTACAAACTAAAACAGTCACTGAAAGATCGCCGCGAGTTGCAGCGCAACGTCAAGGGTTTTATTACGCTGTCGAAGTATCTGTTGCGGGGCAGCCAGCATGAGAACGCCGAGGCTGCCCCACCAGAGCCGGGGCGCGGCAGCATCACGCCCATCGCGAGCCCGCAAGGTGGTGACTAGATCTCCTCGTTCGTCTTCCGTTGCAGGTTCTGAAAGAACTCCGAGGTGCCCTCTTACCGCGTGCCTTAACCTCGGCGTGCCAGGATGCAATCCTTCAGGAGCCGGCCTCCCATGCTGAAAGTGGCGAGCGGGATTCCCATCGAAGCTTCGGTCATCGTTCCGACCTTTAATGGAGCGTGTCGCGTTGGCACTTGCCTCGAGGCCCTTCTCAAGCAGACCCCGCCGAAAAATATTGAAATTCTGGTTGTCAACGACGGTTCAACCGACAACACGGTAGGCGCGGTCGAACGCTTTTCCGGCGTTCGCCTCATCAGCCAGGCAAATGCCGGCCCGGCGGCGGCCCGCAATCGCGGTGCTCTGGAAGCTCGGGGTACGATTATCCTTTTCACCGACGATGATTGCGTCCCGATGCCAGAGTGGCTGGACGCCATGCTTGAACCCTTTCAAGATCCAGAGGTCGTGGGAGCGAAGGGAGTCTACCGTACACACCAAACGAGCCCTGTGGCTCGTTTCGTGCAGATCGAATACGAGGATCGTTATCGCCTGATGAGGAGCCAATCCTCGATCGACTTCATCGATACCTACTCGGCGGCGTTTCGGCGCGACCGATTCTTGGCGATGAATGGTTACGATATCTCGTTTCCCGTGGCCTGCGCCGAGGACATCGAACTCTCTTACCGGATGTCGGCGCGCGGCTGGAAGATGAAGTTTGCTCCTGCGGCGATCGTTTACCACACGCATCCTGACACGATCTGGCGATATCTCAAGAAGAAGTACAAATTCGCTTTCTGGCGTGTGCTCGCCGTGCGTAAGAACCCCGCCAAGGCCGTGAAGGACAGCCACACCCCACAGCTTATGAAACTCCAGCTGCTGTTCGCGCCCGCGCTGCTGATCGCCGTCGCCATCGATCTAGCGCTGCGGCCGACATGGCCTGCATCGCTGCTAGTGCTGGCTACGTTTCTCGTGAGCACACTGGCGTTCACACTCCGAGCTATCAAGAAAGATGCAATCGTCGGATTGCTTTCCCCGGCGCTGCTCGCCGCACGAGCTTGGGCACAGCTGCTGGGAGTCACTGCTGGACTGCTCTATGCCCGCCGCAAGTCTGCCCAGGTCCCGACCAAGTCGGCGGCGTGAAGTGGCTGTGCGGGTATTGCTGTTGCTACTCTAAGCCTCTGGGATGTACTAAAGGCAATCAAGGCAACACCGTATGCCGGTCCTCATTGCGCCCGACAGTTGCCTTACCCTGTTTGAGCAGTTGTCTCTTGCAATCCCAGAAGAACAGGTGGTAAACGATCCCCGGGAGGGGAATGGAGGAATCTAGAAGTCGCCTGGCCGGAGAAAGTATTGCAGCTGCCATCCCGGCAAATCCTGTTGCGAGCGCATGCCCGGGTCGTGGTCCTCCTTTCTCGGTTTGCTTCGCATAGTGCTGGCCTGCTTCCTTCCGGAGAAACACCTGGCCCGCGGGGATATTACCCAGGAACTTTCGGCAAGCACCCTCGAAGGAAAAGAACTGGTGGTGATAGCCGATTGCCTCCGAATTGTAAAAGAGCTGCAAACCCTGCTTGCTGAGCCGGTACCCGAGCTCGATATCTTCGAATGCCGCACTCTTGAACTCCTCGTCGAATTGCCCGCAGGTTCGAAGGAATTCGGTTTTCAGGCTCAGATTGCAGGTATAGAAAAACTGGAAAGGGGCCTCTTGGTTATTTTGTAGTCGGTTGAAGTGGAACAATTTGTTATCACCGTACCAGCGCATAAAAGGAGTCGCTTCAATTTCCGGTGACCATGTAACGTGGCCCAGAACAGCCGCAGGGGGCTGAGGGTTTCTCCGGTGGCACTCAATATGTTGTTCAACTAAATTACGCTCGGGAACGATGTCGCTGTCGGAGAACAGCACTAGAGCGGAGCGAGCCTCCCGAATCCCTAAATTGCGAGCAGCCGCGGGACCCTTATTGGGCTGCTGTAGGTAGCGAATCGGGAACAGCGATCGTTTGGTGAACTCTCGAACCATCGATTCCGTGCCATCTGTGGAGCCATCGTCGATCACGAGCAGTTCATGGATGAGCCGAGGCGACGACTGTGCCAGATATCCTTCGATTGCTCTTACCAGCACTTCCCGTCGGTTGTAGGTCGGGATGATCACACTCAGCGAACTTAAACAGGACGCCTCAGGCACGGGGCTCCTCTGACTCGCGCGTAAGCACAAAAATCTTACGGTACGACGGTTCTCTGTTGACATGTTGCAGAAGTCGCTCCACGAATCCCGGCATGACTCGCAACATCAGGCGGAAGGAGCGGTTCCACGGCTGGGACATCTCGGTTTTCATCATCCAGTAGTGAAACTTCAGGCTCTCGTTTGGAACGGCCCCACTCTTCCATCCCCGGGGCAGATCCATCATGAGATCATCATCAGGAAACGGGTGAAGCATATGTTCTTCGAGCCACACAGGAGAGGGCAAGTTTCGGGATTGGTAATCACGATGCAATTTCTGGTCAAGCTCGAATGCAGCCTTCCCACAAGGATAGCCGAACACCGCCAGTTTCCTGGCCACGCGCAGCACCTCGGCAACCACTTGCTTCCGGTGTCGGGGCGGCACATGCTCCATTACGTCGGACACGACAACCGCATCAAAAGCGCCATCATTGAAAGGCAACTGCTGCCCCGAGCACCGAACCGCGCGCATATGCTTCACCGGGCGCGATGAAAAAATCACATCGCATCCCACAAAATCACCAGTCCAGAACTCTCCCAATCCGAGAGAGCCTGAACCGACCTCCAATAAAGTACCGCCGACCGCAAGCTGGGACCTCAACTCTCGGAGAATTGGAAAAAATCGAGCGGCACGATTAAGCAATGCGGCACAACCTCCTTGCGTGGCGTGCCATAGGCATAAAATTCTCGATCTTGCCCCAGTCATATTCGTCAAAGAAACCGCTCTGCAGAATGAGAGCGAAGTAAAGCAGTCCAAAAACAACTCCCATCTCAACTAGTCCAAACCATGAAAGACTCCTCGCCGGGTGAATCACTAAAATCACAGCCAAGAGCAATACCGAGCAGAGCGCCGGCTTGAAGTAGCTTTCCTTGAGTACCCGAAAGGCCGGATACCCCGACTGGCGGTGGAATACTGCCATGAAGTAAGCTGAAGCAAGAATCAACGCTCCAGCCGTCCCCATCACTGCCCCGGCAAAACCGAACTTGTAGATCAGACCCAGGCTCAGGGGCACGTTGAGGACGATTGCCAGGATCGCTGACTGGATGCCAGGCCTCAGATTTCCCGTTCCCGCAAAAATCATGAATCCGGGCCCAGTCGCAAGGTTGAAGAAGTTCACAGCAAGGAGAATGCTTAGGGGCAGGGCGATCATCCCCAGTTTGGGCCCAAGCCATAGTGCCACAAACCGATTCGAAACTGCAGCGACGTAGCACACCACCGGCACGCCAACGAGAGCAAGGTATTTGTGGCTGCGGTAGTAGAGTTCCTTCATTCGCGATTGGTCATCCAGCGCGTTTAATTCTGAAGCGGCAGGAAAGACCGGACTGAGGACGAGTCCAATGGCACCGCGCAACTTCAGCGCAATGTCACTCGCAATGTCGTACCACCCCACCGCCGCCACGCCTACCAGCATTGCAAGGAAGAGTTTTTCTACCTGGTTGTGCACTACCACGGCCGCCTGCGTGACGTACAGGCGAAGGCTGTAGCCGAACATCTTTTTGGCCTCGCTCCTGTCGAATCGCATCGGATTCAGTATTATTTGCGGCAGTAGTTTCCGAACGAGGATGAGATAGATGGCAATAGTCAGGATTGCGGACGCTATGTATCCATAGACCAACCCGCGCAAGCCGCCTCCCCGAAGCAGAAGAACAGCGCCGAAGACGGCACTCATTATGGTATTGGCCCCGCCCACCATGTGGGTTAAATCGAGGCGCTGCAAGCCAGTAGTGACGGAGGCGAATACCTGGCTCAGGATATTGGCGGCAATGACGATCAGAAAACAGCGCAACAGCACGATCAATTCGGCACCTGGCACCACGCTGCCATGAAAAAGCCTTTTCACAAGCAGCGGACTCGCGCCCCAAACCGCACTGCCGATGAGCAAATCCAGTAGGAGGAATAAGGCCAACCCCGAACCCAAAAGTCTGGCTAAGGCGGCGAAATCTTGTCGAGCGTAGTACTCGGCGACAAATTTGCTCAACGTTCCCACCAACCCCAAATCTGCCAGAGATGTCAGCCCATTGATGGCAAGGAACACCGCCCAGGTGCCATACCCCGTGACCCCAATCTTGTGAAGTATGAGTGGAGTCATGATGAAAGGAATTGGCGCTACAAAAACGTAGCGCAAACCACCAAACACCACGCTGCGCATGATTTTTGTGCCCAGCGAACGCGGCGGGGAAGCGAGAGCAATCGAGGTTGTATTATCTTGTTTGATTTCTTCGGTCAGCATGCCTGGATACTGCTCTTCCTCGCGAACACCGGTCACAAGGGGCACGCCGTTTTCGGCCGCCTTACAACATTCTACAACGTGCCAGATCGTTTTCCTCTAGCAAACCGTCTAGTAGGGTCTCGAACGCCATGACTTCGGATGCTCCGCATTGATTTTAGGTGTCTGCTAGTATTTCTATGTTGATGCTGCGGCTCAGAGCCAACTGTGTGACTCGTGTCAGGACCGGCAAAATGACAGCGCAATTCTGTGTGCGGCCTGTGAAAGGGCAGTCTCTCGGTTTTCAACCGATCGAGAATGCGGAAACTTCAGAGCGATTACCGCGGCCGGACGGCTCGGGTCGAAAGCTTTTACGACTTGATTTACCTCGACCTTGCTTAGACATGTTTCGATACCTTTATTGAAGCTTGGTCTAAGTTAGAGCCTAACTGGATGATGGCTATGGAGATCGGGAAAGCAGTTCGGGTCGCTGCTCGAAATGTCTTGGGGCCGCGGCTGACGGTCATTGTCCGTCAGCGGCTCCGAATTTTGGGCTTCGCGGGGGCCTACCGTCGCCGACTGCGATTTAAACGTGGTCTCGAAATAGGGGGACCCAGCGCAACTCTTGCCTACGATGGGCAACTCCCGATCTACGATGTTCTGGGATCCTTGGACAATTGCTTGTACTCGTCGAGTACAATTTGGGCCGGAGAAGTGCGGGAGGGCAATACTTTCCTTTTTCATCCCGGAAAGGATCCAGGTGCTCAGATCATCTGCGACGCCACAGATCTGCCAACGATTGAGGACTCCAGCTACGAATGCGTTCTGGCGTGCCATTGCCTGGAGCACTTTGCCAATCCTCTGCGAGCGCTCGCAGAATGGAAACGGGTTCTGAAAGATGACGGCCTGCTTCTGTTAATTCTGCCGCACAAAGACGGCACCTTCGACTGGCACCGCTCTACCACTCCGCTGGAACACATGATCGAGGACTACGAAAAGGCAGTGGGTGAAGAAGATCTGACGCACCTTCCTGAAATACTGGAACTCCACGATCTATCTAGAGATGAAGCGGCTGGAACAAAAGAGCAGTTTCGGCAGCGGTGCCTACGCAATCATAGTACTCGTGTCATGCATCATCACGTCTTCGACACCATGACAGCCATAGCTCTAGTGAATAAAGCAGGCTTCAAGATCCTTCGTGTGGATAGTTTCGAGCCCTGTCACATCTTTATCCTTGCCAGCAGAGCGAATCGAGCTTTTGACAATCGCCATTTTATGGAAGGCGGACGCAAGCACTGGAGCCGTAGCCCTTTTCCGTCAGACCATGAACACACAAATAGCTGACAAATGCTTTGCGAGATCTGTTTGCGCGGTGACTGTTACGTACCACCCGAGCGCCAGGATGCTTGAGAACCTCCCCCGGGTTCTCGCCCAGGTTGAGGAACTGGTTGTGATAGACAACGGCTCCAGCGTCGAGGAATTGGGCCCACTGCGTGAGAAAAACCAGTCTCTGGGATTTAAATTAATCGAGAATGGAGAGAACCTCGGCATCGCGGAGGCCTTGAATGAAGGCGTACGGTGGGCTCACAGCCAGGGCTATTCCTGGGTGATTCTCTTTGATCAGGACAGCGGGATTACCGATGGCTTCATGAGCCACATGTTCGCGACGTGGGAGTCCCATCCCGACCGCGAACGGGTGGGGTCGATACACCCTAGGTATGTCGATCCGCACACGGGCATCGAGGCAGCGGTTCCTCGCGCCAGCGACGGCAGCCCAGTGTTGCCCATGACTTCGGGATCGCTAATGCCTGCATGGATCTTTGACAAGATCGGATCGTTCGCATCCGAATACTTCATTGATGCTGTGGACTGGGAGTACTGTTTTCGCATAAGGGCCGCGGGTTATCTTATCGCCGATTCAAAGCAAGCTAAGCTACTGCACTCCCCTGGCAGTCCCGAAAGATCCACAGTCCTTGGCCGGACTTTCCATCTCAGTCACCACAGCGCCATCCGACGCTATTACATTTCCCGTAATTCGATTGTCCTGTGTAGGAAATATTTCTTCTCATTTCCCGGATGGATCCTGACTATTGCCTATCGCCACTTGCATGAGACGATTATGTGCTTGCTGGCGGAGGAGAACCGCGCCCGCAAATTCCGCAACTTCCTGCTGGGAACTTGGGATGGCCTGTCTGGCAGAATGGGAAAACGGGAAGGGTTGTGAAGCGCACGACCAGTGAGTCCGCGGAGCCCACAAGATCTCGATCGAGTCTTTTGGTCGAGGTGAATGACAGGCTAGCACGGCGGTTCTAAGGAACGACATAACCCAGGAGTTCGTCCGTGGTCTTGCCTTCGCATTTCGGGTCTCGGCTAACGAAATGATCGTGCCCCGTGCCGCAGCGGTAGAGGGCCACCAAGTTGAGTCCGGAAACCGGTTGGGGGTATCCATAGCCGTCCTTGCCGAGAATCCGCTGACCTTCGCAACCCACGTCGAGCGACACGAAATAGTCTTCTTGGCCATTCTTGCAGCCATAGAACGGCACCGTCGCTCCGTTCGACGGATTCGCGTAGAGGTGTCCAAGCAGATCCTCCAACTGGAATGCCGCGTTCGGGTCAATCCAGCCCGTAGTAACCTCATGCACGCTCCCATTGAAGTACCGATTGAAGGGAATCTTTGCAGCGGGAACTGGGACCCACTCCATGGGCATGAGGATCCAGTTTCCAACGTCGGCCGAGGTCCCTGCCTCAGCCGGAGTGGCTTCCCAGTTCGGCTGTGGGTAAGATACGGAGGTGTACATCTGGATTTTGGGATAGGACCCCACATCGACATTGCCGTAAAGGTCGCGCACGAAGCCGGCGATGAAGTTTGATTCGAAGCCAGTTACATTTGTGTCCATCGTGACCAGCTGTTGCCACGGCGAGGCTCCCGTTAAGAGGGCGTTTTGCGGGATCTTGTAGAGTTCAATGCCATATTGTCCGCGCTCGAGTACGCCCCCAGTGGTAGAGGTCGGGCGGAGAGGTCGATTGAAAACAGCGTACCATTCATCCCCCCTCGAATCATAGGACATGTCCCCCCAACTCGCTTGGGGATCATCCAGATCCAATCCGTTGGATGTCAGCGTCCCTAGTACCGTGAAGTGCAGTCCGTCGCTTGACACCGCAGCGGTGTGATGCAAGGTTGGGTTGCTATCCTCATAAAACATTTTGATTGCGGCTTTACCATCGGCATTGTAAACAGCTGGCTGGCCCACGCCGTATCCAGCCTGGGAGGTCGACGAGATGACCGGCTGCGGGTACTTCTTCCAGACCAAGCCATCCTTAGAAAAGGCGACCCCGATACGATTATTGGTCCCGTTAGTCTCTCCCGTGGCCACATAGTACATCGCAAAGAGATAGCTTTCCCCGTCGCCGAAAGGGTTAGCGAAAACGCCGCCAATTACCTTTGGATTGCAAGTGAAAACAGAATCCCACGAACCGGGAGTTTCGGCCAACACCAACACTGGCCCTAAGGTTTCAAATGTCGACATGTTGATCGCTTCGAAATAGATCGCATCCGAAACCTGGGAATTGTCACTCGGATTGACGCCTGAACTGCACCACCAAAACTGGCGTGTACCTCCCGTCTCAATTACTGAGGGCGAATAGTTATAATTCCTAATGTTGCCAACCGCTCCTTTGGGAAGCGAAGGCGACGTCGAACAACCGGTCGTGACAAGGATCGCACTCAAGACAACTAAAGTCATGTTCATCTTGAGAACCCGGTTCCTGAGAATATTCATTCTGACGGCCTCTCCGACTTGGGGGTCGCGCGCGCGTCGATTTCCGACTGACCGGCCCGTTCATCTGGCTGCAGTTGGGGCGTGTCAATGCAGAAATGATTCTTGCGGGTATGCCAAATGCGGTTCCAGACGCGACACATCCTAGCTCGGGACGCTGGACATTATAAGTTATTGTCCTTTTCGCGCAAGACTGTCTCGCCTGACGGTAGTGATAAGGCTTCCTCAAGCCTTGTCACTAACCACCCTGACAGGAGTAAAGGATCTAAGGTCAAGACTCGTTAGAAATGGCTCTTCAGAATGCTGTAGAGAATACCCGGGGCCCAGGCAGCTCTAGCCGCTGAGGGTCACCCTTTCAGGAGCACTCCGTCTTGTCGAGGGGGATTCAGCCAACCCTTGCGGGCGAGGCGCGAGAGCAGTGTATTCGATTTGAGCCAAACTTTAGAGTCCAAATACAGAGGATACAGAAAATTCATGAAACGCAGCGGCAGTGACAAATGCAGCTCTGCGCTGGGCGTTTCGAGCGCGTACCCAGTATCGATGAGCAGATTCCCGATGCTTGACTCAATGTCTCGTATCTGGGACGGAGTAAAAATGCGTCTCCAGCGACCGATGCTGTTGGCGTCGGTCTCCTTGCCATCCCCGCGAAATGAAGTATTGGGATCGCGAACCGACCCGAGCGCCACTCGCTGGATGCGATCGTAATCCAGGTCGTGCTCGATGAACAGCCCAACGCGCTTCAGCGTTTCGCGCGGATTCTGCACCAGATCCTCGTAACGAACTTCCATGTAATCCCCGCCCAGCGCCTGGCCATAACGGCGGCCCTTGCTAACGATCCATCGCCAATAAATCGCCGGTGCGACGCATGCACGGGCGCGATCCCAGGGCATCGGACCAAACATGCCCCGGCGATGCATAGAGGCGGTCACGTCGCGGCCATCGCGGATAATGTGAATGATGAGTGCATCGGGAATTAATCTCTTGATCAACGGAAGATACAGCAAGTGCGACGGCGTAGAATCAGCCCATCGGCGCACGCCTTGCTTGCGGGCGACCGCTTCCAGTAGGATACGCAGGAAGTCGCCGGCATTTCGGCAATCTTCCATCACCTTGTCTCTGATATCTTCGGGATCGACTCCGCTCTCGAGAAACACCGCGCTAGCGAAATAGGCGTCCAGCATCCGCCGGCGATTGCCTCGCCTTGCGAGGCTGCCGAAGCACACACCGAGCAGGTTGAAAACGTTAGTCTCCGAATGACTTACAGCGAACCCACCGACAGAAAGCAGCATGTAGTACAGGAATTTGGTTCCACAACGTCCACTGCCCAGTACAAACACCGGAGCCGTCGAACGCTTCCTCGGCCCTGTCGTCTCCCCCGCGGGGGGATTCTGAACCAAGATGCTGGCCTGTTCCATGTCTCGGCTTCCCCTGTTTACCCTCTCATATAATCATCTACAAGAACGAGCCGACGCCGCGTACACTGACTCTGCTAGGTGCTGTACGATCGTCGAGCGCGCTTCTCGGACTCCGAATCGCAGAATTCTACCAGACCAATTTAATCATTCAAAGGCATCCCGTGCGCACATTATTTATTTTTCCCGATGTTCTGAAACACGGGGCTGACTCAGGGTAACCGTGACAGAGTTCTCGTCCGAGGGCGGCGGTGAGCACTAACTTAACGTTGTTCAGACCGTTCCAGGTCCGAAACCACTCTGTGCAAATGATGCGCGCGGCCGTTTCAGCGAACGAGGATCCTTCCAGGGCATGAAAGTAAATCGATATTTGCTTTTGTCGCTGGGCCTTAGCGAATCAGCAAGTCCTTCCCGATACTGATCCACCCACCCGAATAGCGCCAATAATGGAGGTTCAAGATTTCCCGAAGAACTTTCGGAATCCGCGCAATCTTGGTTCGGGGCAATCGCGCTCGATGCTCCAAGTGACAGATTTTGCCATTGATCTCTTCCAAAGCGTATTCAGCATTCTGGAAATCCGACCTTCGCCTTTCCAGCCTCTCTCGGATTTTTCGAACTCGTCTTATTTCTTCAAGATACGAACCTCCGCCTCTGCTTCGTGCGTGTGCCATTCTTGCCCCAAGAACTGTCGGCGGTAGTCCCGCTTGTTGTCCCTGATGCCGACGATACTGCATGAGTGGATCCGCAATTAAGTCGAACTGGCCGCACGCCGCCAGCAGGAAGGATATCCATCGGTCGTGAATATCATCGGAGGGAATCGGAGACACGAGATCGAAGAGATTCCTCCGGAATGCCATGGTCGCGCCGGTCACCACGGGGTGTCTCAGTAGAACATTCAGAGCGTGACCATTCGCGAACCGGCGCTGTTTTCGAAGATCAAAAGAAAAGCTAGACCAAAGGCGCGATCCCAGCAAGCGGGAATCGTAGTCAATCAGATGGGCATCGCTGAACGCCGCCACGGTTGCGCTCGAATGCAGGAAAGCTTCTTCGATCCGGCCTAATTTGTGCCGATACCAAACATCGTCTTGATCTGCCAGCGCGACGATCGCACCTTGGCAGAGCGAAATAGCTTGCTCGAAGTTCTTGGTCGAACCGAGATTCTTATCATTGACGACAAACCGAGTGGGGAAGGCCGCGCGCTGGGCAAACTCCCTCACAATTTCGGCGGAACCGTCCGAGGAACCGTCGTCACAGATCACCAACTCGTCCGGAAGCCTATCTTGGGTGGCGATGCTATCGAGTTGGGCGCGGAGAAAGCGCTCTCCGTTAAACGTGCACATCGCCACCGAAATACTAAGACTCAAGCTCTTTCTCTCCCTGGTGAAGCGCGCTACTCTGGGTTGCTCCGGCGCGTTCTACATGGGCGCCGGATGTCAGGAATCGGAGTGAACAACCTCGAGTCATTGTATTTTTGAAGTTCATCCTTCCAACCCTGAACATTGTCGGCCGTAAGCTTCTGCTAGTATTTCTATCCTAGGGCGTGTGTGAGTCACCGCGAAGGGCAGGAATCGCATGAGGCCGGGAGAATGATAGCGCAATCTGTGTGCGCCGTGATTGTCACCTATCATCCAACCCCCAAGATGCTCGAAAATGCTTCCAAGATTCTCGCCCAGGTACAGGGGCTGATAGTAGTGGACAACGGCTCAAGCTGCTACGAGCTGGAGCCGCTGCGGGCGATGAGCCAGACCTTCTGCTTTCAGATGATCGAGAATCGAGAGAACCTAGGCGTAGCCGAGGCCTTGAATCAAGGCGTGTGTTGGGCTAGAAACAGTGGCTATCCCTGGGTGATTCTTTTCGATCAGGATAGCAGGATCACCGAGGGCTTTATTTGTCAGATGTTTGCAGACTGGAAATCCCATCCTGATCGCGAGCGGGTGGGTTCGATTCACCCCAAATACGTGGACCCAGACACAGGAACTGAGCCTGTGGTGCGACGCGCTAGCGATGGTGGTCCAGTGCTTTCCCTCACGTCAGGGGCGCTGATGCCGACATGGATCTTCGACAAAATCGGAGGGTTTGCGTCCGAGTATTTCATTGATTGTGTGGATTTTGAGTACTGCCTCCGCATCCGTGCTGCCGGCTACCTTATCGCCGACTCTAGGGAGGCTGTGCTGATGCATGCATCCGGTCGCGCGAGTGAAAGCCTGAGTTTTCTGGGATTCAGCTTCCGACCTACTCATCACAGTGCGGTAAGGCGATATTACATGTCGCGCAATCGAATTGCCCTCTATCGGAAGTATTTTCGCGTTTTTCCTCGTTGGATTCTTCAATCCATGAACGATTCCTTGCGAGAGACGATCAAATGTTTCGTGAGCGAGCAAGATCGCCCGCGTAAGTTTCGAAGCTTTCTTCTCGGAATCTGGGATGGTCTGTCCGGTAGGATGGGGAGGCGAGACATAGGAAGCGAGTCCCATTGAGTTTGAATCCCAAAGTTGCGTGCATTATTTTGAACTGGAACGGCGGGCAGGACACGATCGACTGCCTCGCCGCGCTAAAAGAGTGTACCTACCCGCAGCTGACGGTCGTCGTAGTGGACAACGGTTCTACTGACGATTCGGCTGCGAGAATACGGGCTGCTCATCCCGATGTCGTGCTGCTCGAAAGCGGGGAGAATCTAGGTTTCGCGGGCGGCAACAACGTTGGAATTCGCTACGCTCTTGCTCATGGCGCGGAGTATCTCTGGCTGTTGAATAACGACACCAGACCGGCTCCCGATGCAGTCTCTGCGCTTGTCGCAAAGGCCCTGACGGATAGAAAAATTGGTGCGGTCGCGTCGATCTGCTACTACGCGGATGCACCCTCGACCGTGCAGGCTTGGGCCGGCTCGCGCGTGGATCTATGGATAGGGTACGGGCGTCTCGCCACGGAGCCCCACGAAGATGATTGGTTTGATTCGCTCAACGGCACCAGCATGCTTGTCTCGCGCGCGGCGGTAGAAGATGCTGGGTTGCTTGACGAGGGGTTCTTTCTCTACTGGGAGGATACCGAGTTTTGCCTGCGCCTGCGCAAGAAGGGATGGCGGCTCGCCGCTGCTCCGGATTCCTGCGTCCTGCACAAAGTGAATCAAAGCACCGGTGGAAACTGGGTTATCATTGACCGTCACGCCACCGCCTCTGGCTTGCACCTCCTGCGGCTTCATTCTGCTGTGCCTAAGCTGGCGTCTTTCATATTCCTGACCGTGCGTTTTTCTCGACGTCTACTAAGGTTCCAGTTTGCACGTTGCAGGAGCGTGTGGCTGGGCGCGCAAGACTATCGTGGGGGGCTTCCCTTATCATCTAGACTGGCTTCACCTGGGATGGTTCGGGGCGTATATTCCGACAGTCGGAAGCAAGAAGTGGGCAAATGAATGATCTCCTGAATCTTTCGATGCGTCGTCTTGTGGCATTTTTAGTAGTTGTTCTTCTCTTTTTCTTGATTGTGGATGGCGCCGTTCCTCAGTTGCAAATGTATTTAACGGGCGGGTACATCCTCGTGGGTAATTTCATATTTAAGATCGCGGTGCTGGCGATCGCATGCCTTGGTTTCTTCGTTTATCCGAAGCTTCGACACACAGGGCTGCCAGTACTCACATGGTTGCTCTGTATCGCCTATCTGGTCGGCGACATGCCACATCTTATGTCCGGGCGCGGAATGACCCTGCTAGATGTCTTACAATCATACAATGCATATTATGCATTAGTTTTAATTGGCCCGGTCTTGTTGGCATTTCGTGGCGCCGTTTCCGAACGCGCCATTATACGGTGCATTGTGTTCCTTTTGCCGCTCAGCGCGATCATAGGACTCGCCCAGTATCTGACACGTCAGCCCCTCCTTCCCACGGAAAGCAGTGATGGGGCCTTCCACATAAATAGCTGGATCTTTTTCGATAACGTCCGGGCCTTTAGCTTGTTCTCGTCATCGATGAACTTCGGTTTGTTCTGCGCACTCTGTGGCGCGCTCGGAGTAGCGCTATACCGAACGATGCCAAAAAGAGCGGCGTTACTGTTCATTTTGTCGGCAACCGCATGTTTCAGTACGCTGACCAGACTTTCCTACTTGGTGTTTGCCTGCGCTTCCAGCTATGCCCTGGTCCTTACCTTCGGTAAGAAGGCGGCACGAGGGCTTTGGTACCCGGTACTTTACTTTGTATTGGGTATCTCGACTATGTTTGTCGGATTGATTTCATTCACTGCGGACGAAAGCAATTTGGGGGACACGGGATCCCTTATTGAGCGAGTTGCTCAGTGGGGTTTTTATTCTGAACTTATCCTGCAGTCCAGTTCAACTGATAAGGTGTTCGGCCTCGGAATCGTTCAAAAT
Source organism: uncultured Acidobacteriaceae bacterium (assembly GCA_964403025.1). GTDB lineage: Bacteria > Acidobacteriota > Terriglobia > Terriglobales > Acidobacteriaceae > Sulfotelmatobacter. The sequence goes on from CAYOEH010000001.1 coordinate 487,954, forward strand.
GAGAAGCTAAGTTCAGATTATCCGATGCTCATCGATAGTGCTCCGCTGGCTCTGGTCTTGCACCTCGGCATAGTCGGTCTGATGCTCTTTGGTGCTCTGTTGGTCCAGATGTGGCTTTATTTGCGCCGCGAGGCCCTAGACACTAAGGAGCCATTCGCTATCGCGGCAGCCAGTTTTTGGGCGACGCTGTTATGTGCAGGAATTTTTAACATCGTGTTCAGCTCATTCGGCTCCGTCTTCGCTATCGCCATTCTCTGTTCCAAAGATGAAGCGATCAAACGACTCCAGAAAAAGAGAGGAAGCTTCGAGGACGCTAGGCTTAAGAAACTGCCGCCGGACTTTGTTGGGACTCTCAAAGAGACCTAGGCGTCCGTTCGTTCCGTGCGAGAACCGACGGGAAAGGTTCGGCAAAATGTCCACGAGAACAGCATTCGCCGTAGCTGCCCTGCTTTTCATGTTCAGGGCGCTGGTTCAGGCTCAACTAACGGTTCCGATTGCGCCTGCCGGTTCCGATATTGGGGCACAAATCAACGCTGCGTTTACCGCGTGTAGCTTCAATTGTGTGGTTGCGATTCCTCCGGGAAATTATTCCTACTCGACCACGATTGAAATGACCAAGCCCTCGCAATCCTTGATTGGCGCCGGGAGTCTGTTGACAATTTTGCATTACACGGGGTCAGGGGACGGAATCAAGTGGCAAATGAATCCGTTCACGATTGAAAAGGCGGGAATGCTGAAGGGATTGTCGGTTGTCGGCACATCTTCCGCCGCGAGCTGTGTTCACTCCGGCTCGGTGATAGGTACGACTTGGGAGGATGTGACGGTTTCCGGCTGCACGGGAACGTCGGCGAATGGCATTCTTTTGGAAAACGCCTTGGTCGGGCGCACGCGGGCATGGACTGAGCGCACTTCCATGCACAACGTCCACGTTGGGTACACCAACCAGGCCGCCCCCATTCCCGGTAACACGAATGGCTTGGTGTTTAGCGTTAACGGGGGCACCTACAGTTTTGGCTACAACGACTTAGACGTATGGTTCAACGTGGAATCGAATCAGATCGGGGTGCTGGTAGGCGCGTCGGCGCGACTGTACCATTCCACGATCAGTTTCAAAGGGAATATGGATACTGCTCCTTCATCGTTCCTTACAGTGAATGGCGATCTAGTTCAAAGCACGCTGAGCTTATTTGCAGAGGCTGGCTCCGGATCCCCAAACGCAATTCATGTCACCTCCACCGGCCTCGTGGATGCTCAAGGCACAGCCCAAATCTGGTCTGGATCAGGGCCGGGCGGAATTGCTGCACCACAAGTGGATGCGGGAGGATTCTACGTGGTCGAACCTTGGGTTTCGCTTGATTATCCCGGAACCAGCAGCATGCTCAAGCCCATCCAGAAGCCGATGATTGAGACTGGATACGAGTCCATCAGCGCGGACGGAACGATTGTTGTGGCCCAGGCGGCGGGATCATCATCATCAAAAGCAGCGGGCGACCTCCAGGGCCGACTTGTCCTTAGTTGGCCGAACAATGCAAACCGCATGGCGACGATGATTATTGATGTCGCCTGCGCCCAATATGAAAGCGTCGTTGGCTGTTCATTTAATGTCCCGGTGAATTATGCCTACGCGGGACTAGCAGTTTTCACGAATCCGACGATCAAACTCACTGGCGGAACGCCCAGCGTCCCACAGATTCAAGTGACGATTGGAAACAGGAACGGAGTTTCACAGAACGTCATCGCCACTTGGTATGGATCGGCGGGAGCTGCGACCAATGCCGGAGGCCCGGTTTTGTTTCCCAGAACTGCGCTGGGCACGGCGGCGGTTCCGCTAGTCGGCTTGACATCTGACATCGCCGGAAACCTGACAACTGGGCAGCAGATGACTGTCGGAAGCATCAAGACAGCAGGGACGGCGCCAACCTGTACCTTCACCAGCGGCGGCGGAACGTCCCCGAGTTGTTCCGTTGCTATCGGGTCTACCAATGCCGCAGGAACGATTATTGCCAGCACGGGGACTGGATCTCCTTCCGGAACAGGTACGATCACCTTAACTTTCAATTCGCCGCCGTTCGGAACCAACAAGCCGGTGTGTCAGTACCAGGCCAGCGATGCGGGTGCGGGGGTCTGGAACGGGTTGGCTGTGATGAAGGATAATAGCCCTTCCCCATCCAGTGATTTGTTTACGTGGACCAACGGGACTACGCCGACAACGTTGTCTGCTTCGACGGCATATTGGATCAGCTACCAGTGTTGGGCCAAATGACCTAGTCGGCTCTATCGTCGGCACGTGTCTGGCGATCTGCTCCACCGAACTGGGTCTGCGAGGAGGGTGGCGCCTCCTGCGACTGTCTAAAGCGCGCGATTTGTTCGGGTTGATCACCTGGCCAGGTTGTTTTTTGTTTAGCAGGATTCGCTGCGCCTATATGAAGTTGGAGAAGAAAGGGGTTGCCTGTGTTTTCTGTCTTTAGGCGTCCGTTTGCGTCGCCGAATGCTGTGATCTACTCATACGAATTATCGAAATTATTCTTAGATGAGAGCCTCACCTCAATTTTGGAAGTTGGCTGCGGTATCGGGATCTTTGCCCTTCGTTACGCATCTTTGCGCCGAGATGTGTTCGTAATGGGTGTCGACCATTCGGCAAAAACGATTGAATTTCTGTCTTCGAATTATGGAAAATATTACAAGAACTTGCGACTGAAAAGATGTGATTTCTGCGAAGAAGGGCTAGATCTTGGGAATGTTTTTGAAGCCGTATATTCGTCGGATGTTTTAGAGCATGTGACAAACACCCAACGTTTTGTAGGCAACATTTATCGGCATTTGCGCGTCGGAGGCAAGGCTGTAATAAATTTCCCAAACGAAGCGACGCATGGCATTAACCATTTCAACGAAGTTCACGATCTGCGCAAGCTGTTCGCTGCATTTAGCGACGTGAAAGTATTTATTGTGAACATCAATCATCCGGTAGATAAGTTATGGTTTGCGGCCAGGGCGCTGTATGAGGGCATGTTCTCTCCTTCAACGAAAGAGGCGAGAGAGCGTCTGTATTCCGGGCGGGAGGAACAAGGAATAGATTGCTTCGAGGACTCTACGTGTTTCAAGTTCATTGACAATAAGGGCAAGGGCTTTCATTGGATGGCCTCGATGTTTGCGGAAACATTTCTTCTGATCAAGGCGGCGATTGACGTGCGGCAAGTCGAGCGCGGCATTATCTTGAATAGCCCCCGGCTTGTTGTCGTAGCAATAAAATAACGTGTGCCGTAAGGCAATGGTAAGAAGTCCGAAATTGCCCGAAACCTCGTTGAAAGCGAGCGACTCCAATGAATCAATGTAGCAGAGCAAGCTTGCAGGTAAAGAACGGCGTGTAGTTTGCGGCCTTGTCCACGTTCATAAACTGGTTGGCCTTGTAAGGATTCCATTCGCCATGGCTGATGTCTTGGTCCATGGAAACTGAGCGGCTCGCGCCAGGCCTTTTTCACGAAGCTGCTGACGCAAGAAAGTGTCGCTTATGATCTGCCCCATCGCCTCGGCGATCTGCTCTACCGAAGTGGGGTCTACGAGCAGGGCGGCGTCCCCAGCGGTCTCTGGCATGGCGGTGATGTTGGAGGTCAGGACTGGCGTGCCGCAAGCCATGGCTTCCACCAGTGGGAGGCCAAAGCCTTCGTAAAGGGAAGGAAATATCAGCGCTTCTGCGCCCCTATAGAGCGATGGCAATTTTGCTTCTGGAACAAGGCCCGTGAAATGCACGCGCGAGGTTACATGGTGCCGTTCTATGCACCCCGCAAGATCGGCGGTGCTATTGCCGGTGAAGACCAGAAGAATTTCAGCCGCAAGGCCGGACCGAGCAAAAGCTTCCACCACCCGGAACTCGTTCTTATGGCGCTTGCGGTTGGTGACGCACAAGAGATACGGGAATGGAAGGCCGTAGGAATCACCCTCCGGACGATACGTCGGGTCAACCCCGCAGCTCACGTTGTAGACCTTTTCGGGCGGCACTCCGGACCATTCTACAATCTGCGTGCGTGTAAATTCGGAGATCGTAAGAATGCTGGCGGCACGACGACAAGCGCGTTTCAGGACCGTTGCGTAATACAGCCGAATGAGTGGGCTGCTATTCTCCGGACAGTGAATGTGACTAAGATCGTGAATTGCGAAGACGAAAGGTGAAGGGCAGAACAGGGGAGTATTGTAACCTGGCGAAAAGAAGAGGTCATGCTCAGTAAGGTTGCCGAGCGCACGCGCAAGCCGCCAGGAATCCAGGGGCGCGGCGGGGTGAGTCCTTAGGGTTAGCGGACAATAATCGAGATCGGCAAGCACATGCCGCGCGAACCGACCGATGCCATGGTCTCCAATCCATCGCTGATCGGCGTAGATCACGGTAAGCTCTCGGTCAGTGCGCCATTATTCTCCGCAGAATTGTGTTTGATTCTCGTCCGCCAGTAGACGAGCAAGTCCTTGAGAGTCGTCTCCAGCGGAATCCGTGGTCTCCATCCCGTCACGCGCTGAATTTTTCCACGGTCTCCCAGCATTATTGCGGTTTCATTTGGCCGGAGGCGAGAGGAGTCGACCTCCATCTTGACGGTTACGCTGCAATTTTGTTGAAGCTCTCTCAAAACGTCTGCCAAAAGAACTGCGCGACCAGAACAAACGTTGTAGATCTCCCCGGTCTTAGTCTTATTAAGAAGATCGTGATAAGCGGCGACCACGTCGCGGACGTCAGCGAAGTCGCGCTTCACGTCGATATTTCCGACCTTCAGCACGGGCGGGATGAGGCCCGCTTCCATTTCAGCCAGCTGCTTCGCGAAGGACGGCAAAACAAAACTTGGAGATTGCCCAGGTCCGGTGTGGTTGAACGCTCGGGCGGTAATAATACCCCCACTCGTATACTTCTTATATTGCACGGTCAGCAATTCCGCCATTGCCTTGGTAGCTGCGTAGGGGCTGTCGGGATCGAGAGGACTGGTTTCCGTTAAGGCGGTGTCGGAGCGTGCATATACCTGTGAGGTGCTGACGTTCAGAATCCTTGGAGGAGATGGCAAGCGCATCGCGGATTCAAAAACGTTAAATGAGCCCACCACGTTGACATCGAACGTTAGCCTAGGATCGTTCCAGGAATCGCGGACCGAAGACATACCCGCAAGATGATAGATCTGGTTCGGGTTCGCCGCGCGAACAACTGCACCGACGTCATCGGAGTTCCGAATGTCGGCTTTGCAATAGTCAACCTCTAATTCTCGAATTGAGGTGTCGCCAGGAGAAACCACGATCAATTTCACGTCAGAAGATTTTAGAAAGCGAATGAGGTAGGGGCCGACAAACCCTGTTCCGCCGGTGATGAGGATGCGCCGCACTGTTGCGTAGATTCCAGCCCGATCGAAGGAACGGGGTTATTCAGCCTGCAAGAGATATCGCTCCGGAGATGTCTTTGGAAACCAGTTGAAGGTCGCTATCGACCATCATCTCGACCAGTTTCTCAAAAGTCACATCTGGATACCATCCCAGCGTGCGACGAGCTTTCGCGCAGTCGCCACGGAGATGCTGCACATCGGCTGGTCTCAGCAACTCGGGATCGATTTCGATATGATTTCGATAATCTAAACCGACGCGAGAAAACGCGATCTCCAAGAAGTCTCTCACGCTATGCGTCTTCCCGGTGGCGATGACATAGTCGTCCGGTTTCTCCTGCTGGAGCATAAGCCACATCGCCCGAACATAGTCGCCGGCGAAGCCCCAGTCACGTTCGGCCTCAAGGTTCCCCATTTTAAGCTTATCCTGAAGGCCCAGCTTGATGCGCGCCACATTGTAACTGATGCGCCGAGTAACGAACTCAATCCCACGGCGTGGCGACTCGTGATTGAACAACAAGCCCGAACAGGCGTACAGACCGTAACTTTCTCGCGCATTAACCGTAATCCAGTGACCGTACAGCTTCGCGACTCCATAAGGACTGCGCGGATAAAACCGAGTCGACTCTGTCTGAGGCGATTCCTCCACCATGCCGAACATTTCGCTCGAGGATGCTTGATAGAAGCGGAGAGCGGGATTGACGACTCGGACTGCCTCCAACATCCGCGTAACCCCAAGCGCCGTGAACTCTCCGGTCAAAACTGGCTGGCTCCAGGATGTGGGGACAAAAGATTGAGCCGCGAGGTTATACACCTCGTCAGGTTCCGTCTTCTGCAGAGCGGTAATCAACGAACTTTGATCAAGAAGATCGCCAGAAATGAGCTCAACGTCGTTCTGGAGATGCTTGATGCGTTCGAAGTTGATCGTACTGCTACGGCGAATAAGACCGAAAACACGATAGTCCTTCTTTAGCAAAAACTCTGCCAGATAGGAACCATCTTGACCAGTTATTCCGGTAATGAGAGCGGTGCGTGACATTTGTACTAAGCTACGATTGGAAAGTTTAGCATATCCACCGCGACGCTCTTCAAATCCGGGTGTCGACGACGGAGAACTCCATGTCCATCCGAATGTACTTGAAGCAGATCGTACTGCTGCTGAGGATAGCCACGGCGGCTAGAGTTAGGGCACAACCTGATCGCCGCGGCAGATGCTCTCCGATCCATCTCCGATCGGCAAAGATCATGGCGCGATGATAGCGAGCGCGGCTCCAGTAATTGCCAGTTGTGAAGTAATCTGCGTCCAGTCGCGCAGTCCGCGAACGAAAGCTCCGGTAGGGATCTTGTAGGGCACGACAATCTGATCACCGGGGTACAGGTGGATGCGATCAAATTTTGTGCCGGTGAAAAGACCGTTGACGTTATTAGCGGCGACCACAACACCATTCGCACGCAGCACGAAGGCGTGATGCATGTCCGACTGTGGTTTTCCCTTGCCGGCTATATCGAGGTACGCCCCGGCAGTATTCCGGGGCTCGAAAATAAACGATCCGGGATTGTATACATCACCTACCACCGAGACGGTGGAAGGAGTGTGAGGAATGGTCAGCCGGTCGCCGTCCTCCAACGCCATATCAGGGAAATCGGTGACGGTTTTGTCCTTGGGCTTGACGGGGAGTGCGACGCGTCCACTGGCACGCGCGCCACGGAGTTCCGTGATGATCGCCTCTTGTGCCGCCAACATCTGCGGCAAATCTCCAGGAGTGGCGGAAGCTGCCACCGACATGGCTGACTGCCTGATCTGTACCTCCATGGTATTCGCCAGCTCGTCCAAGCTCTTCTGTTGGTCTACCCGCGCCGATTCGCGAGTGAGCTGCGAACCGTAAACATAGGCGTTGGGAGTCAGACCGCCAGCACGCTGCAAAACGGAATGAAGCGTTTCGTTGTTTTCGAGCTTATAAACGCCCGGCCGCACTACCTCGCCTTCGATGATCACATACTGGGAGCGCTCTGTTTGCGGGACAGTGATATCGCGCTGCGAGAAGATGGTTACGATATCACCGGGCTGCAATTCCAGGTTGCTGGCTTCGTCGTGTTCCAGAATCGCCTTACGTGGGCTCATCCAAAGGAGCTTGGAGGTTAGGTCGATGGGATTGACCCGCTGAATGATGGCGTAGTCCCAATTGATTTCGGGAGCATAGCGCCGCACATCCTCTGCGATGTTTCTGACCACGTTCGGGTTGGGATTATTTGGATTACTAGCCGTGGTTTGAGAAGGCGGTTGGCTCCCGCTCGCAGCAGTGCCAGTTCCAGACGACTCATTGCTGGTTGAGTTTTGCTGGTTTTGTGCGTAGAGGGAGTCCGACAGATTTGACGAACCTGTGGCATCGGGCAGATTACTTTGAGAGTTGCCGCTTGCAGTTCCGGGTGCGGTGGTTGCATTGGACGCGGTTGTATTTGGCATTCCGCCATTGGTTTGTTGCTGATTAGGAGCCCCCTGACGGACGTTCTGTGGAAGCGGGGTGCTAATCGGGTACTCGGTGGCGCTGCCATTGACGATGGCGGCACGATTGCGCCAGTAGCGACGAGTGAGCAGCGCTTGCGCGTCGGGAATCAAATCGCGCACACGCATGCCGGGCTTCCAGGGATAACGGCCGGGGTTGGCGACGTTGCCTCTCAGGGTAACGGTATCCTCAAACCGCGGAACAAGGGAAAACACACGAACTATATCGCCGTCCTGCAAGGGCAGCGCGCGAGATTCTTGGTCGTAAGGAAACTCCAGAGTCTTCCGAGCCCGGTGATCCACAAAGCGATCGATCGTAATCTTGCTAGTATCCGCGACGGTGCTCAGGTTACCGGCGATTTCAATTAAGTCGCTGAGAGTGGAGTCACTCTTCGCTTCGTAGATGGCAGGTGAATTTACCGATCCCGCGATGGCAACCAGAGGGCCGACATGAGGAATGTAGAGAACATCACCGGGCTGGAGATGGACGTCTTTCGACTTATCCCCCTTAATCAGCAGGTCGTAGAAATCGAAATCTGTGATGGTAGCGCCGTCGCGACGCACCTGGATGTGCCGCAACGATCCCTGGGGAGTAGGCCCTCCGGATGCGAAAATCGCGTTCACCAGCGTGCTTAGCGAGCTGATGGTATAGGTGCCGGGATAGCGAGCATCGCCAACAACAATCACCTGGATGGAGCGAAGGCGGCCGAGGGTTGCGGTGACGTTGAAGTTCTTGAAGATCTTCGAAATCTCGTTTTTCAGGTGTGGTTCCAGATCTCCGTAGTGGAGGCCAGCAACTGATATCTCTCCCACCTGGGGGATGTATATTTGCCCGGAACGGTCCACAACGACGCGCAGGTTAGCCTCAATTTGGCCCCAAACCTTAACCTGTAGTTCGTCGCCAGGGCCAATCACATAATCGCTCGGAATCTGCATGAAATCGACCGGAGCGAAAGTGCTCGGAGCCTGGACGAACAACGACTGGCCAAACAATGGCAGTGGGCGACCGACCGAGTCAGCCACCATCTGTTCGAACTCCGTCTCTGGACGGGTCGGCGCCGGACGGTGCCAGATTTGTGAGGGATTGAGCGGAGGTCTGCTGGGGGTGTACTGGTCCGGGCTAAAGCCGTTAGGGCTGGTCAACACCGGCGTGCGCGTCACCGGGTTATTCCCGAATTGCCCACTGTATCTCTGACCTTGCCCGGCGTTGCATTGTGCGCTTCCCGCCATCGTTGGGTCGGAGCAATTCACGGTCGTGCCCTGGGAGCTGTTCTGCGAATTACCTTGATTACCCTGAGAAAGGCCCTGAGACGTGTCTTGAGAAAATGGATCGTCGAGGGATTGCGAAAAACACAACCCAAAAGAGAAAAGAACAAATACAGCAAGCGGCAGCAGCTTTCGCATGATGGATTGAAAAATCCTATAGTCCCAGAATGGTCGGGGTCAAACCCTCGCTATTCTACCAAGTGCGCGATGCAACGGTAATGGATAGGCCGAAGGATGACGTTAGCAACGAGTGTTCATTGTATGCGCATCGGGTGCCGGCTTCGATGTCGACAAGTCGCCGAGCTCCGTTCCCTCACCCAAATGCTAAGATACTGGCTCTCTGATCTCGCCTTCTAAAGTGGGCCTCTTCCTGCATCCTTAGCTGTGCCGAGGACTTTGTGTTGCACCATTAGCGTCCTCCTCGCGAGTTCCCCCCAGATGCGCGAAGGGCGCTACGTTCTCCACATGAGGTTGCCATGAGGAACCAAAGGACTGTTGCGCTGTGCCTCTCGCCTCTATTTTCGGTGATCGCCGCTCACGCTCAGACCTAATTTTCGGGAGGTTCAACGATGCGTTTCCGGTGTTAACCAGCATGATGGCTCAGCGGGCGGCCAACCAATTTACTCGGCAGGAGCGCCCTATCTTTGGGCATAATAACAACCGTTTTGCTGGATGTTCGTTCACCAAGTTGAGGTCTATGAAGAACCCTAAGGAATTAAGTTTAGTCTCCGGAAAGAGCCAGAAGTGTGAAATTATGTGCGTCGTGCAAACAACAGGATGCTTGGCCCGTTTGGATGATGGGGGTTGTCCTCGCCGATTTGAACCTCAAAACCGAGACTCTTGACGAACTGCAGCAGTCCTTCTTTGGCAAGCCAGCAACTGGTTGGTTCGCTGCCTCCGCAAAACGTCGGCAGCGCGACCGATGACAGATAATGCTGTCTGTATACTTCAGCCGATTTTCCTTCGAACGTCTGTAGAAAAGGTTTGGAGTCAAAGTGAAGTTTGCTGCGTATCAGGTCCGAGTCATAATAGTGTGTCCAGAGACCAAAAGCATCAGTCACCCGGGCGATATCGTGCAACAACTTGAGCGGCTCGAGCATGTGGTAAAGAACGCCGATCGCGAGGACAAAGTCGAAGCGACCCGGGCGAGTACTTTCCAGGTAGGGACGAAAATCACCGTAAAGAAATTCAGACTTCAGATGGAGAGCGTCCTTGACAATCAGGCATTTCAGAAAGGCTCGTTCGTTAGCCTCGATCGCAACCACGCTTGCGCCCGCGTGCTCCATCATGTAGGTGTGACCGCCTTCCAGCGGACCGAGTTCGAGTACGCGTGTTCCCGAAAATGAACCCAGGCGCGTTTCCAACCACTTGATGCGGAGGTCATCAAAGAGAGACGCTTTTCCGGTATCAAAGCCGGGGACCGCCGAACTCCACGAATTCCTGAATATGTTGAACGGAGACGCAGCTGATGGCGCTTCGCGAGAGTAGACGTCACGAAACTGTGGGGATCGACCCCACAGTTGCCCCCCCAACTGAACCAGTGGACGAACGCCCGGTAGTCTAGCCGCAGTCTCCCTCGCGGCCTTCCGACAATTGTTCCAGATTCTTCCCATCTTGAAAGCTTATCCTTTCTCGGACCGTTGAGTCCGCATGTTCAGAAGTCTAATCGAGGAGAATAACATTAGAGACAAGCGCAAAGAGTGGACGTCAGATTTGCAAAGATTGTTGATCTGAATACCGCCAGCGATCGGGCAGACGGCAATCGACGACGAACAAATTCGAGTGGTGTATTCTTGGTCGAGAGGTGGTGGATAGGGCATCCTCTCTATTTTTTTATCGTCCGGCAGTTGCAAGTTATGTTTAGTCGGAGTGTGTTCCATAATCTGCCGTCTCTGAAAGGATCGGATTTTTTGTGCGCATACTGGTAACTGGCGGGGCGGGGTTTATTTGCTCTCACGTCGCGGATGGGTACATCGCTGGCGGGCACGACGTTGCAATTATCGATGATCTGTCCCGTGGGTCGAGGGACAATCTCAATCCCAAGGCACGTTTTTATCTGGGCGACGTACGAGACGCGGAGTTTGTGAACTCCGTTTTCGAAACGGAGCAGCCGCAGGTTGTCAATCATCACGCTGCCCAGATGGATGTGCGGCGCGGCGTTCGCGAGCCACTCTTCGATGCTTCGGTGAACATTCTTGGTTCCCTCAACATACTGCAGGCGGCGGTTGCCCATGGCTGTAAGCGAGTGATCTACATTTCTACCGGCGGCGCGGCATACGGCGAGCCACAGCGGCTTCCGGTTCTTGAGGACGATCCGATCAATCCGATTACTCCATACGGGATCAGCAAGCACACGGTGGAGCACTATCTTTTTACCTACCGCTTTTTGTACGGGCTCAACTACGTCGTTCTGCGTTACGGAAATGTCTACGGACCTAGACAGAGTTCCCATGGAGAAGCGGGCGTGATTGCGATTTTCTGCGAGCAGATGTTGGCAGGAATTCAGCCCGTGATTTATGGGGATGGTAGCAAGACGCGCGATTACATTTTCGTTGAAGACGTGGTTCGCGCGAATCTTGCGGCCATCGAGCGAGGAGATGGCGAGATATTTAACATCGCCAGCGGATCGGAAACTTCGGACCAGCAGGTTTTCGATGTGATACGCGATCGACTTGGCAAGAGCGATCTAAGGGCACAGTACGTCGCGCGACGACCGGGCGAGATTGAAAAGATTTATCTCGATATCCGGAAGGCGGAACGAGTACTCGGGTGGACGCCGCAGATTGCTCTGAACGAAGGAGCCCGCCGCACAGTGAGCTATTTCCAGGAAGCTGCAGGCAAAGTTCCTGCGCAGGGTTGAAGAATCAATAGCGTTCGCTCTCTTCGTGAATGGCCTCAGGATGCGGCTTCGTCTTCCTGGGAAGGAAGCGAAGAGGCCAGCGGCCCGGCCAGGATCTTCTTCGTCAATTGTTCCGCCGCGGCGGCCAGGAGCGGCAGGCGAGCGGCCACTTTCTCCGATAGTCCTTCGCCGTGCTCAAAACATTCTCCTGCAAGAGTTACGCAGAGGGCTTGCGGCGTGGCCCCATACAGCTGGCTGGCCAGGCCGAGGACTTCGGCGGGAGAGAGTTGATGGGAGAATTGGATCCTCGCCGGGGGTGCAGCGACGGGCTGGCAGCGTATGTCGCCGGGGTCGCCGTCCCGGCTTGCGTCTACAAAAATTGCAGTTTCGACGCGGCTGACGGATTCCGCAACTTCGGGCAAGAGTTGTTGGAGTCGCACGACCTCTACTTCCGGGGATGCTAGTCTGCGGTGTAATTCATCGGCGACAACCCAGCCCACGCCGTCGTCGCTGCGCAGCGGGTTGCCGTACGCGACAATGAGTACACGAGGCATTTTGGTTGGCGATTCTTAGTTAGCGATTCAGCCGCGCGCAACTTCATCCAATAGTTCGCCGCTGGGGCTGAGCAGTTCAATGCGAAGCGCCATCTCGCCCAGCGCATGGGTGGAGCAGCTCAGGCAAGGATCGTAAGTGCGAATCACTGCCTCGACGCGGTTCAGCATTCCGGGAGTCAAATGATTGCCGCGGACGAAATGCTTGGCCACCTGCAGAATGCTGCGGTTCATCGCGAGATTGTTGTGTCCAGTGGCGATGACGAGATTGCACCAGCGAATCAAGCCCTGTTCGTCAATCTTGTAATGGTGGAAGAGCGTTCCCCGTGGAGCTTCGCAGGCGCCTACTCCTTCGAGTGCATTGGGTCGCGCGACGGCACGCACGCGCTGGGAAAGAATTTCGGAATCGTTCAGCAACTGCTCCATGCGCTCCACGCAATAGAGCATCTCAACCAGCCGGGCGTGGTGATAGTGAAATGAACTCAGCACGGCGGTGCGCTGGAGTTCGTGGAACTCGGCCAGTTCCTGATCGGCACGAGGAGTGCCGCAGCGGTCGGCCACATTCAATCGAGCCAGAGGCCCTACGCGGTAAATGCCATCGGGAAATCCCACCGGCTTGTAGTAGGTGGACTTCATGTAGCTCCAAGGCTCGACCTTCTCGCCGATGTAGTCGAAGTAGCGTTTGGGATCGAGAGCGTCGGCTACGACCTTGCCAGCGGCGTCGATGATGCGAATTTTTCCGTCGTAGAAGGTGAGGCCATTGTCCTGCTTGACGATGCCCATGAACATCGTGGGGAAGTTGCCGAAGCTGGCAATTTCCTCGCGGAAATTTTCCATTCTTCCCTTGAACCATTCCAGGGTGCGCTCGACGATACCGAGCGCGTCCGGGATGGCGGAGAGGATGGCGTCACGGTTCACTTCGGTCAACGGCTCGCTTACGCCTCCGGGAACGATCCAGGCAGGATGAATGCGCTTTCCGCCGAGCCGCTCGATGATCTCCTGTCCGAATTGGCGCAGGCGGATTCCGTCGCGGGCGAGTTCCGGATTTTCCTCGGCCACGCCAAAGAGATTGCTCTTGGCGGGGTCTGCGTCCATGCCGAGTAACAGGTCCGGGGAGGAAAGATGAAACAGGCTCAAGGCGTGGGACTGCACGACCTGGGCCAATCCGAAGATGCGGCGAAGTTTTTCAGCGGTAGGCGGGATGGTGACCGCGAGTAGTGCGTCGCAAGCTTTAGCGGAGGCGATGAGATGGCTGACGGGGCAGATGCCGCAAATGCGCGCCATCAGGGATGGCATCTCGTAGAACGGACGGCCTTCGCAAAACTTTTCGAAGCCGCGGAATTGCGTGACGTGAAAGCGAGCCTCCTCGACGGCTCCATCTTCGTCGAGATGCAGAGTGATTTTGGAATGACCCTCGATTCGGGTCACGGGGTCGATAACAATTGTCCTGCCCTGCTTCACAGCTTCACCCACGATCTCCAACGAATTACGTACTGAAACTGGTTATGATCCAAAGCGCGTTTTCAGGCTCACGTCGGGCTGCCGGCCTTCCAGCAACTCGGTGAGCACGTAAAAGATTGTGTCCGCCGACGGAGGACAGCCGGGAACGAAGACATCGACCGCCACGATTTCATGAACCGGTCGCGAATACGGAAGCAGCGCGGGCACCACCTGGTTGGGAATTCCCGGATCAAAGGTTACGTTCTCGCGATACGCCCGGTCATACACTGCCTTCACGCCAAAAGAATTTCTCATGCCCGGCACGTTGGAGGTGACGGCGCAATCGCCGAGTGAAACCAAGGTCTTGGTGCGCTGCCGCACGAGCTGAATCTTGTGCAGGTCTTCTTCGCTGCTCACCGCGCCTTCGACGAGCGTGAGGTCGACGTTCTCGGGAAATTCTTTTGCATCGACCAGTGGGCTGTAAACCAGATCGACCAGACTGGCCAACGCGAGCAGGCGCTCGTCCATGTCGAGAAACGACATGTGACAGCCGGAGCAGCCATCCAACCAAACCGTTGCCAGGCGTTTTTTATCCATTCAAAATACTCACTCGTTTTCTTCCCGCATTAGCGTGAGATAAGGCAGAAACTGCCGGCGCTTCAACATCTCGGCCACCGAGCGGCCTTTCTCGAACAGCGCTCCCGTGGGACAGACGTGCACGCATTTACCGCAACTGGTGCAGGTTTCCGACAGGCCCCATGGTTCGTTCAAATCCGTGATCACTTTGGCGTCGATGCCCCGGCCCATGATGTCCCAGGTATGCGCGCCTTCGATTTCATCACATACCCGCACGCAGCGGGTGCACAGAATGCAGCGGTTATGATCGATGACGAAGCGCTCGTGCGAGGCGTCGACCTCCATTTTCGGATAGCGGTAGGGGAATTGGACGTGTGTAATCTCGAGTCTCTGCGAGAGCATCTGCATTTCGCAGTGGCCGTTGGAAACGCACACCGAGCAAATGTGATTGCGTTCGGAGAAAAGCAACTCCAGGATCATCTTGCGATATTTTTGCAGACGCTCGGAATTGGTGGTCACTTCCATGCCCTCTTCCACCGCGGTAACACAGGCGGGAAGCAAGCGGTTCTGTCCCTTCACTTCGACCAGACACATTCGGCAAGCGCCAACGTCGGAGAGACCATCCATCTCACAGAGGCGAGGGAGAAAGATTCCGTTCTGGCGGGCCACATCCATGATGTTCTCGTCTTGTCGGCCGCTCAGGTCTCGGCCATCGATCTTGAGCGTCTTGACGCTCGTGGTCGGGCTCATGGCTGATCTCCATTCTCCGGACGGCCGCAGACCCCGGCCGGACATTTATGGTCATCAATGTGCGCGCGATACTCCTCGCCGAACGAACGCAGCGTGCTGACCACCGGGTTCGGCGCCGACTGTCCTAAGCCGCAGAGACTGGTGTGTTTCAGCAGGTCGCAGAGCTCTTCCAGCATCGCCATATCCTGCGGGGTAGCGCTCATGGTGCTGATGGAGGTAAGAATGCGGTGCATCTGATAGGTGCCGACGCGACAGGGAATACACTTGCCGCAGGATTCGGTCATGCAGAAATCCATAAAATATTTGGCCACGTCGACCATGCAGGAACTTTCGTCCATGACGATCATTCCGCCCGAGCCCATGATCGAACCGGCGCGCACCAGCGATTCATAATCGACCGGCATGTCGAGGCAGGATTCAGGCAGGCATCCGCCGGAGGGACCGCCTGTCTGCACGGCTTTGAATTTCCGTCCTTGCGGAATCCCGCCGCCGATCTCAAAGACCATCTCGCGCAAGCTGATCCCCATGGGAACTTCCACCAGGCCGGTGTTCTGCACGCTTCCGGCCAGCGCGAAGACCTTGGTTCCCTTACTTTTTTCGGTGCCGATCCCCGCGTACCAATCTCCGCCGTTGCGAATAATGGGGGCGATGTTGGCGTAGGTCTCGACGTTGTTGATGAGGGTTGGCTGGCCGAACAGACCTTCCATGGCGGGATAAGGAGGGCGCGGGCGGGGAGTCCCACGCTTGCCTTCCACCGATGCGATCAGGGCGGTCTCTTCTCCGCAGACGAAAGCACCCGCACCCAGCCGCAAGTCCAGCCGCAAACTGAAGCGCGTTCCACAGATGTTTGCGCCGAGCAAGCCGGCGCGCTCGGCCTGCCGAATGGCGTTGCGCAGCCGCTTGATGGCCAGCGGATATTCGGCGCGGACGTAGATGTAACCTTCGGACGCACCTACAGCGTAGGCAGCAATCAGCATGCCTTCAAGAACCCGATGGGGATCACTCTCGAGCACGCTGCGATCCATGAAGGCGCCGGGATCGCCTTCGTCGGCGTTGCAGATGACATATTTCTGCGTGCCTACGGATTTCGACACCGTGCTCCACTTCAACCCGGTGGGATAACCCGCGCCGCCGCGGCCGCGCAGGCCGCTCTTGGTCACCTGCTCAATAACTTCGCGCGGCGTCATTTCGGTGACGGCTTTGATCAGCGCCGTGTAACCTTCGACGGCGATGTAGTCTTCGATCCGCTCAGGATCGATCACGCCGCAGTTCTCCAGTACAATTTTTTTCTGCCGCTGAAAGAAAGGGACATTTGTGGGACAAATCAGGTTGGCTACGGCCGTCCCGTCCAGGCTATCAAGAACCGCCGCCGCATCACTCGCCGCCACATGCTGGTAGAGGACTCCGCTGCTGGTTGAAACCAGCGGACCTTCCGCACACAGCCCCATGCAACCTACGCCCTTCACCCGGCAGCGCTGTTTCGTGCCGCGCCGTTCGACTTCCTGATCCAGTGCGTCTTTCACGTTCTGACTCTGGCAGGAAATACAGCCGGCTGCAACACATACCCGCACTTGCTGCGGGAACTGACTTTGCGCGGCGCGCTCGGTTTCGGCGATCTGATCGAGTTCTTCAGGAGTCATGTTCTTCCACAGTCATGTCGCTAGTAATCGTCATCATGGACGCGTCCACTGCTTCAGCTTCTGTTGCAGACCGGGCACACTGACCTTCCCGGCGACTTCCTGGTCATACACCACGGCTGGCGCGAGCCCGCAGGATCCGAGGCAGCGCGCCGTGAGGAGAGAAACCTTACGGTCGGACGTGGTCTCACCGGCAACGATTCCCAAATCGTGCTCGACCGCGTGCAGTAACTGAGGCGCTCCCTTGATGTAGCATGCCGTGCCCATACAAATGACGCAGGTATGTTCGCCGGCCGGCTTGAGAGTAAAGAAATGGTAGAAAGTTGCGACGCCGTAGGCTCGGCTCAGGGGCACGCGCAACGACATGGCGACGTAGCGCAGGGCAGGCACATCCAGATAGCCGAACGCTTCCTGCACGGTGTGCAGAGTTTCAATCAGGCCACGTGACTGCTGACCCTGGCGGCGCATGGTTGCGTCCACCAGCTTCCAGCGTTTGTCCTGATTGGGGGGCGCTGGCTTCGAGACATATGAGGGCATACTCGCTTTCCAAATTCCGGGAAGATCGGCCCGGCGGTTCGGTCGTATGAAGGCAAGATTTTTGTCGCAGCGAACATAATTGTTAGGAACAGACGATTCTAGTCCCGTGCAGGGGCCAGCGGCGCAACTTTTTTTGCTTTCAACGAAACAGGAGGATAGAGTGTTCCAAATTGGGGCGCAGCTCTATTTTGTTCGTCGCGTGACTGCTGCACACTTTTGCGCAATTGATTTTAGGCGCAATGGTTGAGTGGCTAATTTTTCTCCGGCTCTCGTGGCACTCCTTTTTCGATGGGCTTGCGCGGAAGCATCTGGTCCCGCATGGCCGCGTCGTACACGAAGCCGGCAACGATCACGGCGATCTGCTTCAAATCCTCGGGCTGCAGGCGGTCGTAGACATCCATATTCGAATGATGCGTACGGGTTTCGTATTCCAGTGGATCCTGGATGAACTGGAATCCGGGGATGCCGACTGCGTCGAAAGAAAGATGGTCGGTGCCTCCGGTGTTGCGCATGGTGAGTGTGTTCATGCCGAGGTCGTTGAAGGGCTTCATCCAGCTTTCGAAAATGGGGGCGACGACTTCATTCTCCTGCAGATGCACACCGCGAATTTTTCCGCTGCCGTTATCGACGTTGAAGTAGGCGGAGACTTTTGCTTGTTCGGGCTTTACTGTTACGTCTCCGGCTTCGCGGCGGAGCAAGGTCGGCATGCCTTTCATGCCCGGGTCGTCCATGGGCGGACGCGCTCCGAAATGATGCTCAACGTAACCCTGCGAGCCGAGTAAGCCTTCTTCTTCGCCGCTCCACAAGCCGATGCGGATGGTGCGGCGGGGTTTGATGTCGAGTGCCTTCAGAATGCGAACCGCTTCCATCATGACGATGGTTCCGGCGCCGTTGTCGGTCGCTCCGGTGCCGGCGTGCCATGAATCGAGGTGTGCTCCCAGCATTACGAGTTCATCTTTCTTATCGGTTCCGGGAATTTCTGCGATGGTGTCGTACTGCATGGGATCATCGTCGTAGAAAGTGTTTGTGACATTCAGCTCGAGAGAGACGTCTTTCTTCTGCTGGAGCAACCGCGAGATGCGCGTCCAGTGCTCGAGCGCCATGGTGAGCTGCGGGACCGTGGTGGTCTCGCCGGTCTTGTAGGATCCGCCGGACTGAACAAACACAGTGCCACCGCCTGAGGTCATGCGGCTGTGATCGATGACGGCCAGAACTTTTTCGTCGGCGAAGAATTGATTCAAGTCCTTGATGAATTGCTGACGCTTCACGAAGTCGGCGAAGCGGAAGGCGGGATGCTCGCCCTGAGTCTGATAGTCGGCCAGCTTGACGAGGTCGTCATCACTCAAGCGTTTGTAGGGAGCTTCCGTGATGGGCTTGGCTTCGACGTCAGCCCCGAGGATCACAATCATCCCGGCGAGCTTACCTCGATATTTGTCGAAGTCTTTCTGGTCGTCAATGGTCACGCGAACGCATTTGCCTTGGACCACTCCGTTGGTGCCCGGCGTCCAAGCCTTCGGATAGGCGAGGAGCGTGACCACGTCGGGCGAGGTCATGCGCACGTTGACGTATTGGTTGGCCCAGCCGCGACCGAAGGGTCCCCAGGGTTCGAGATGGGCATTCGAGAGGCCCATCGCCGTGAGCTGGTCGCGTGTCCACTCGTTGGCTCGCTTCATGTTGGGAGAGCCGGTGAGCCGTTCGCCGATCGAGTCCATCAATCCGGTGGCATAGTCCATCACCTTGGAATTGTGAAAACCTTCGTAGCGAATACGGGTGATGGTCTCCAGATCAACTTTCTCTATGTCCTTGTCCTGCGACCACAAAGTTATAGCCGGCGCCATCACTAACAGAAGGCACACCAGACGAGCGAACTTCTTCATGAAAGAGCTCCTGAGGAAAGATCAAAGCGGCGATTATACAGGGCGAGTTTCCGCAGAAGCGCGGCGAGTTTGTAAAGTTAGTTCAAGACCTAAGAGCTGTCAGTCTTTCTTGGTCTGATTCGGTTGCGGTGCGGCAGAGTTATTCTCCTCGGATTTTTTCGGTTGGCTTCCGGCGGAAGGCTTGGCATCTTCCTCGTCGTTGTTTTTCACGATGTATTGCACGATCAGCGAAATGCGGCGGTTCGAGGGGTCGAGAGGATTGTCGGGCTTGCGCAGGCGTTGATCGGCAAAGCCGCGGACCTGGGTGACCTGGTCCACTCCGACTCCGTTGGCTTGCATCAGGCGGCGCGCGGCGTTGGCACGGTCGCTGGAGAGCTCCCAGTTGCTGTAGTTTCCGGTTGTGGCATAGGGCTTGGAGTCGGTGTGGCCCTCGATGGAGATCTTGTTGGGAAGCTTGTCCAGTTCCTGCGCCAGCCGGATCAACAATTCGCGACCGTCGGCGTTGAGCTCGGGACGTCCGCTGTCGAAAAATGTTCCGGAAAGAGATTCCATGAGTTCAATGCGAAGGCCTTCACTGGTGACGGTCATCTCGACGTGGCTCTGGAGTTTCGCGAAGTCGTCCATCTGCCGGATCTTTTGTTCCAGTTGATCCTTCAGCTTGGGCATATTGTCTCGGGTGAGAGTGAAATTCTCGCCGGAGCCGGCCAGGCTTGAACCCATCTTCGCCGAGGTGCCAGTCGGATCTTTGAAGTAGCCGCCCACGGCTTCTTGCACCTTCTTGCTGGAGCTGAGCAGCCACAAGACGATGAACAGAGACATCATCGCGGTGACGAAATCGGCGTAGGCGACCTTCCAGGCTCCGCCATGATGGCCGCCGTGCCCGCCTTTTTTCTTCAAGATGATGATGGGACGTGTCTTGTCCATAAAATTCTACCCGCAAGGATTATCCGGATGCGGCCGCAGCATCAGGAGTGGCCGCAGCATCGTCGGTCGCCGTCCGGTTGCGGCACGCCGCTTCTACTTCTCGGAAGGAAGGCCGCACATGGCCCGGCACCGCGCGCCTCGCCACTTCTACGGCCATGATGGGCGCGGTGCCTTTCAGGAAAGAAACAATCAGCACGCGCAAGACGTACAGATAGGCATGCTCGTCCCCGGCAATCTTGAGCATGTTGGCAGCGATGGGGCCAACCAGGCCGTAGCAGAGCAAAATTCCAAGAAAAGTGCCGACCAGCGCCGCGGCTACCTTTTTCCCGATCTCTTCCGGAGGGCCACCCATTGCACTCATGGTGATAACGATGCCGAGAACGGCAGCGACAATGCCGAGCCCGGGCAAGGAATCAGCCACGCTGGTGAGGGCTGACGTGGGCTGCTCGCTATCATGGTGGTGAACCTCCAGATCAAGGTCCAGGACCTGGTCGAGATCGAAAGCGTCCACGCCGGTAATGGCCATGCGCAAGGAATCACAAACAAAGTCCCGGGCGTGGTAGCTTTTGAGAACCGCAGGACCCTTGGAGAAGATGGGACTCTTGTCCGGCTCTTCGACATCGTTTTCCAGAGCCATCAATCCGTCTTTCCGGGCTTTGTTCAACAATTCGTACATCATCTTCAGGGAATCGATGTAGGCCTGCTTGGTGTATTTGGAACCACCGAAGACGCCACCGATTCCCGCGGCAATCTGCTTAAGAATGTGAAGTGGATTGGCGATGAGGACGGTGCCGATGGCGGCTCCGCCGATGGTAAGGAGTTCGGCCGGTTGAATCAGCACGCGGAGGTTGCCGTGCTCCATCAGATAGCCGCCTACCACACAGCCGAAAACCACGACAATGCCAATAATCGCAAACATGGTTCACTCGTGAGACTCAACTCCTCGAGGACGGACGACGCGGCGGTTGCCCGGCGCGCCGAGTTTTTGTTCGAGCGCGTCTTCGGCTCGCCGCAACAGCGATTCGACGGTATCGCCCGTCACCGCCGCTGCGCTCGCGATCAGAATCGCCACCGACAATTCCTCTCCCCACCACTCGATGGTGGCGCTGGTGGTCATCTTCAAGATGCGTTCGCTCACCGCCCGCAGTGCATCTACCGAGCAGCCATTCAAAATCACCAGAAACCGGTCTTCTGTCCAGCGTCCGACATAGTCGGTCGGCCAAATCGCGTTTCTCAACGTGCGCGCCAATACCCGCAAAATGGACGCAGCTGCTTCCTGTCCGTAGCGGGCACGGAATTGGCTGAGTTCATGGACCTCCAGACAAACGACGCCCAGGGGAATTCGGAGTTCCGCGAACGTCCCGAGCATTTCCCGCAAGCGTGATTGCATCACGGCGTGATTGGGCAATTCGGTGGCGTGATCGAGGCAGCCGTGGTCTTTGAGGCTCCGGTCGTTGGGGCTGGGGCCGTTTCCCGCGAACTCACTTTCAAAGGTCTGGATGATGCCGATGATCGAGCCATGCTCATCCCGCAGCGGAATCGCCCAAGTGTGCACCGGGGCCCAGTGTCCGGATCGGTGGTGGATAAAGCTCATCGCCTCCACGGGGACGGCATCGTGGAACGCGGAGGCCAGAGGGCACCGTCCAGTGCACATTTCGCAGCTTTTTTCGTTGCAATGGAGAAGAATGTTCTCCGCGCAGGAGTGGCCGAGAACATCGATTCGCGCATAGCCTGTGATTTTCTCCGCTCCGTCGCTCCAGAAAACAATTTTTCGGTCCAGATCGAGAACACTGACCCCGATTTGCAGCCCGTCGAGAATATCGCGGTAAATCTTGGGATCTTTGAACCGTGGCATAGGACCCATAGCCGACGCTACTGGCTAATGTGTCCATCGGCGAAGAAACGCACTAACTTAAGCGTCGGCGCCGCCGGGAGCACAGTCGGAGGACCGGCTAAAACGCGGCAGATTCAGCGGGCTCACTGACGTAGCACTTTGGAGCCGGGAGATGGCACCAGAGTGCCATTTTCAGAATTTCGCCAAAAGTATAGTTTCACGGGTGAGCAGTTCTGGGGGAGGGCTGCCCGGGCGCCCTGATCTCGCAAGAGATCGGGGCGTTCGTCATTTTGGGCTGCAAAATTGTGAAAGTCGGCCGTAGGCCTTAGGTCATGGGTGTTAGATCTTCGGTCTTCGGGTTTGCCTCAGACCTGAGACCCAGGACCTGGAGCTTGAGGACGAATCGCGGCGGGAGCCGGATCAGTTGGTCGAAATAGTGAAGTTGACCGTGATCTTGGCTTCGGTTTCGACCGCTTCACTGCCCTCAACGTGGGGCTTGAAATGCCATTGCCGAACGGCGTCCTGGGCCGCCGAGGCGAGGATGTGCGGCCCACTCACCACCCGCAAGTTCTGGATGATTCCATCCTTGCCAATCAGCGCTTGCAGAATTACAGAACCCTGCACCTTCATCTGTCGCGCCAGCAGCGGATAGCTGGGTTTCACCGGGCTGGTCACGATCGCGGATGCGTTCGCGGACATCCGCACGCGCTCCGAAGCATTGCTGGTGACGCTGGCTGCAGTCTCGGCATCGGCCGGGGCGCTCGTTTCAGCAGCCGACTGCGGCGGATCGCCGGGCTGCAAATCCACATGCACGGAATTGCTGCCGGGGCGGATCACACGATGTGAGTCCCCTGCCACCACTTCCACCTCCAGCGGAGGCAGGACCGTGCGACTGGTCATTACGACGGGCGGGGGAGTTTCCAAGGCGGGAGCTGCGGCCGGGCTTGCGAAGTTAGCTTTCCGCGCGGCACGCCGAGTTTTGTGGTGTGGTTTGGCCGCCGGCGCCAGCTTGGCGGCTCCCGTGGGCGCCCTGGCCGGAGCGGTACTCGCTACCGGTGAACTTTCGGCCGGCTGATCAAACTCCGCGTCGGGAGAATCGGGGAACCAGAAATCGCGATCATGCCATAGCACGATACCCAGGGCCAGCAGAAGAAGACACAGCGAACCCACCATCAATTCGCGCTGCCGGTAATCTTCCTTTCCAATTCTTCGCCGCTTTGGTACCAGAGTGCGATCGGTTTTTGGCACGATTGTCTTCAGCATCGACATGCGGGAACCTGGGTTTGAAAACCTGCGCCGCCGGCTCTGGACTGGCGAACCGGGGGGCTGATCCTGGGGAGGCTAATCTCCCGTTAGTATGCCTCGAAAATGCTCCAAAAGGCTAGTAAAAGGTGCGGCCCGATGGGGCCGGGCGCGTTATCATTCTCAAACTGAGTCAGGGCGAAACTTTCAGGCGTCTCACGAATCCCATGGCTGGGACCGAGGAAAATTCTTGCAGGTCAACTCATGAAGGACAGCGATCGCAAAATGGACGAAAAAAAGTTCCGGCAAGTCAGCCGCCGGGAACTGCTCAAGCTCACGCCCGTGCTTGCGCTGGGAGCCTTCGCCATCCCGAAGTTTCAGGAGGGTTTGCTGAAGAAGGGCTTGGGTTTCAGCGATTGGGCCTCGGCCCGGATGTTCCGCTCCGGCCATCTGGCGACGACCTTCGACAATTCCGACCTCACTCCCTTCGCGAAGTTTCCTATCAACGGCTATGACGTCGACGATCCTGGCGTGATCTTCGAGAACTGGACTCTCACGGTCAGCGGCGCGGTACAGAAACCGGGGGAATACACACTGACACAGGTGCAGGCCTTGCCTCGTTATCGCCAGAACACGCGCCACGTTTGCGTGGAAGGCTGGGACGTGATTGGACGATTCGGCGGCGCCCGGCTCTCCGATTTCCTGCAGTTGATCGGCGCCGATCCCGCCGCGCGCTACATTACGGTGAACTGTGCCGATGATTATTACGAGTCGCTCGACATGGCGACGGCGATGCATCCCCAGACTTTGCTTTGTTATGAAATGTATGAGCAGCCACTCACGCGCGAGCATGGAGCGCCGTTGCGTCTCAGCATTCCAACCAAGGTCGGTTATAAGCAGGCGAAATACTTAACCGATTTGAAAGTCACGCACGTACTCGATCGAGTTGGATACTGGGAAGACCAGGGCTATTCGTGGTTTTACGGCTTGTAGTGCGGCATTCTGCCGGCTTTCCGTGCGTGCGTCGGAGGTCTCATGAGCGATAGTGTGATCGAAATCATTCAATCAAAAGGGAAAGACGAAGAGCCCATCGTGGTGGCGTGCGCCGTCTACGAGCATCCATTTATTGTGCGTCTGTGCCATTGGATTAATACGGTCGCGCTATTTGTGATGGTGGGCAGCGGACTGCAGATTTTCCGAGCCTTTCCCAGTTTCGGCGCCAAAATTCCACAGAAGGATTTACTGCACTGGCCGAAGGCGTTCGCCATAGGCGGATGGCTGGGAGGAGCGTTGCAGTGGCACCTCACCTTCATGTGGATCTACCTCGGCACTGGTCTCCTTTATCTCGGCTACCAGCTTTTCAGCGGGAACTACCGGCAGGTGTTGTTCGTCCCGCGTGACATTCCCGGCGTGTGGCCGATGGTGAAGCACTATTTCTTTTTCGGACCGAAGCCGCCGGCGCGCGAGGCCTACAACCCGCTACAGAAACAGGCTTACACCGGTGCGATTGGGCTGGGCGTTCTCTCGGTGCTGACCGGTTTCGCCGTGTGGAAGCCCATTCAGTTCTCCTGGCTGGCATGGATGATGGGGGGATTTCACTACGCGCGGATCTGGCATTTCGCGTTGATGTGGGCGATTTTGTTTTTTGTGCTGGGACATCTGGTGATGGTGATTCTTCATGGCTGGAACAATTTTCTCTCCATGCTGACCGGCTGGAAAAAAGATCCCGAGTATTGAGGGGAAGGTGTTGGGTCTTAGGTCTCAGGTGTTAGGAATGCCCAAGACCTACGACCTGAGACCGAAGCTGAACGCGTGAGGATTCTGAGCCAGATGTCCGAAGCGAAGATGGCCTTGAACAATCCGGGGCAGGCGGGTGGCACGCGCGAGCAGGATCTTATTTTGAGCGTACAGCGCGGGCAGCATGAATTGTTCTATGAGCTGGTTCGGCCCTATGAACGGCGGGTGTATGCCGCGGCGCTTGCCATCTTGCGCAATGAGCAGGATGCGGAGGATGCAGTACAGGAGGCGATGCTGAAGGCGTTCGCGAATATCCGGCAATTCCGCGCCGAGGCTCGCTTCAGCACCTGGCTCATACAGATCACGGTGAACGAAGCTCTGATGCGCCGGCGAAGGGAGAGAACTGTGCCCATGGAAGGCATCGACGGTCTTCGGTCCGGCGGGGGCGACGAAGAAAGCGATTATGCACCTCGGGATTTCGCCGACTGGCGCGAGATTCCATCGGAAGCACTGGAACGCAAGGAAGTGCGGCAACGGCTGACGGAGGCGCTGGCCACGCTGGATCGAAAATATCGCGAAGTTTTCATGCTGCGCGATTTGGAGCACTTGAACATTCAGGAGACGGCCGAGGCACTGGGGATTACGGTTGCTTCGGTGAAAACGCGGCTGTTGCGGGCGCGGCTGATGCTGCGCGATCTGTTGGCCGCCGGATGGGAGCAGGGCTGGTTCAGCCGCCTGCCATTCGAGAAGGGGACCAAGCCATGGTGAACCACGAAGTGGTGAACTGCGAACAGGTGTGGCGGGAGATTTCGAACTACATCGACGGGGATGTGGATGCGACCCTGCATGCTTCGATGGACGAACATTTTCGGACTTGCAAGCGCTGTGCTTCGGTGTTGGCAGGTACGCGGAACGTGGTCCAGTTGTATGGCGATGAACGCATGCTGGAGGTGCCTGCGGGTTTCAGTCGTCGATTGGAGAGGCGGCTGGCGAAAAATGTGGTAAAGGGAAGTGGATGGTCGAGTTGGTCGGCGTGGCTGGTTCCGGTGGCCGCCGTCGCTTTGTTCACCGGGGCGTTGGCGTTGATGGATCAGTTTACGTTCAAGCATCCGGCGAAGTCGATCCTGGCGGAACCGGGGCACGATATTCCTCCGGACATGCTGGTGGTGGTTTCGGACGGATCGAAAGTTTTCCACGTGGCGGGATGTCCGTTTATTCATGACAAGGCTACGGAACGAACCATTACCGCGAAGCAGGCGATGCAGGATGGGTACGTGCCGTGCTCGCGCTGCTTGCGGCAGTATTTGAAAACGGGGTTATCGGAGGAGCCGGGTGGGGATGATGCGAGTGCGGAGGCGGAAGAGGAGCAGGGGGAAGTGCTGAGTACGGCGGGACACTTGCAAAAAAAGCCTGGCGCGGGCTTGGCGGCCCGCGCCAGTATTCCGGACGACTAGTTCTGCTTCATCTGGTCGTTTTTCATACTGTCGTCCTTCTTCATGTCATCTTTCTTCATGCTGTCGTCCTTCTTCATCGTGTCTTTCTTCGCCTTGGCTTTCTTGGTCTTCTTGGTGTCGTCCTTGTTCATGGAATCGTTTTTCATCGAATCGTCTTTTTTCATGGTGTCTTGCTGGGCGCTGTCTTGTTTCATGGAATCCTGGGCAAAGGCCGACATCGAAGCCATCAAAACGCACGCCAGCGCGAAACTGCCGAAAAACTTCTTCATAATTTTCTCCTATGGTGAGTATCGAGTTAGGTCGTCCGGCAGGTCTGCACCTGCAGGCTGAGATGGGATGTGCGGCGGATGGGAAAGTTACAAAGGCCGCCGCCGAGTTCCTCAGCGGCTGAAAGCCGCGCCCTTTCAAAGCTGTCGCAGACTGGTCTCTAGCGCTTTCAGCAGGCCAGTTGATCGCGAGAGATCTTCAGTCCGTTCAAGTTCCCGAGCGCGGTTACGGCGATGGATTCGGTCTTGAAGAACTCCTGGGCGAGAGCCTGTAGATCTTCGACAGTGACGGCTTCGATCTTCTCGATGAGTTCGTCGAGATCCTGGAAGTGGTCAAAATACATTTCCTGGCGGGCCAGGTTGGACATACGCGCGGTGCTCGATTCTAGCGAGAGCATCAGGCTGCCTTTAAGCTGATCCTTGGAGCGGCGCAATTCTTCTTCCGGTACGGGCTTATTTTTCAAATCACGGAATTCGTTGACGACCGACTTCACCACCTTCGCGGCCGAGGCCAGCGAAGTGCCTGCGTAGACCGCCAGGCATCCGGTATCGCGGTAAGGATTGAGGTCGCTATAAATCGAGTAGGCCAGGCCCTGACGCTCACGGATATTCTGGAAGAGGCGCGAACTCATGCCTCCGCCAAGCAGCGTGTTGAGAATGTAGCCGGCATGGCGCTTTTCGTGGGCAATGGGATGCGAAGGAACGCCGATGCACAGCTGCACCTGTTCGAGCGCCTTCTTGTTGCGCAACACGATGCGAGGAACGATCTTGGGCTCGGCCGAATGGAAGCCGTTCTGCGCCGGCTTGAGGTGCTCGAAATGCTTGATCACAAGATCAACGACGTGATCGTGATTGAGGTGTCCTGCGGCCGCCACGATGATGTTCCCGGGCGCGAAGCGGTGAGCATAGGTTTCAAGCACGGCCTCGCGCCCGAAGCGCTTCACCGTTTCCTTGGTGCCAAGGATGGGCTTGCCCAGGGGATGATCTTTCCAAAAATTCTGGGTGAAGATTTCGTGGACGAGGTAGTCGGGATTGTCTTCGTCCATCTTGATCTCTTCGAGGATCACGCCGCGCTCGCGGGCGATGTCTTCGGCGGTGAAGGTGGGATGCAGCACCAGGTCGGTAAGAATCTCAAGTGCGACCGGAACATTTTCGTCGAGCACCTTGACATTGAAGCAGATGCACTCCTTGGAGGTGAAGGCGTCCATGTTGCCGCCGATGGAATCGACCTGGCGGGCAATCTCTTCGGCGGTGCGGTGTTTGGTCCCCTTGAAGACCATATGCTCGATAAAATGGGAGATGCCGTTGGACTGCGGCATCTCGTCACGAGAGCCGGTTTCGAGCCAAATGCCAATGGAAGCCGAGCGGATGTGCTCCATCTGCTCGGTGATCACGGTGAGGCCGTGAGGTAATACTTGACGACGAATATTGCGAACTTCTTTTACCATGTCGATATCTTGGGTCGGACGCTGTTAAGTTAGACCGTGGAACTTCCACAGAAGGTACCCTACTATTCTTACACATCTGGCAGGGTACGGCGCGGCATGCGACAACAAGACGGTTAGCCATGTGGAATCAACGGGTTACAGATAATGTTTCGGTTCCGAGGAGGAGTTTCTTAGGAAAATGGCTGGATCTACGACATCGTCACTGCTCGGCATGGATCGGGAGGAATTGACCGCCCTGGTGAGCGGGGCGGGCGAACCCAGCTATCGTGCCAAGCAGATCATGCAGGCGGTCTACCGGGAGCGAGTGGAAACGCTGGCGGAGATTTCCACACTGCCGCTGAAGTTCCGCGAACAGCTGGAGCAGAACGGGGTCAGTGTTGGAGCGGCGAGAATCGAGAATAAATTTGTATCCAGCGATGGAACGGTGCGGTATCTGATTGCGTTCGCCGATGGGCAGAGCGTAGAGACTGTGTGGATGCCGGAGGGCGACGGGGGTGAAGCCGGAGATGGGAGCGAAGCGGGGGAGATGGCGGAAGCGGGTGCTGCAGAAAAAACTGCCGCGCGCGCCTTCGGGCGTTCGACGATTTGCATATCAAGCCAGGTTGGGTGCGCCGTCGACTGCCAGTTCTGTTTGACGGCGCTGCTCGGCGTGAAGCGTAACCTCACCGCGGGAGAGATTGTGGGGCAGGTTTGCGCAGTGCTCAAAGATCAGCGGGTTTCGCCGCCCGAGGATCGCATCAATCTGGTTTTCATGGGCATGGGCGAGCCGTTTCTGAATTACGAAAATTTCGTCAAGGCGGCGCGGCTGCTGGTTGAGTGCGTCGGTATCGCAGAACGCCGCATGACGGTATCGACGGCGGGCGTTGTGCCCCGCATCCACGACTTTGGCGCGGAGCCGATCCGGCCGAAGCTGGCAATTTCTCTGAATGCTTCGAATGATGCACTGCGCACGCGGCTCATGCCGCTGAACAAGAAGTGGAATCTGGAGATGCTCGTCGCGGCGGCGAGGGATTTTCCTTTGCGAACAAGAGAGTGGATCACCTTCGAATACGTGCTGCTTGGAGGAGTGAACGACGAACCCGAAAATGCGAAGGAAGTTGCCGAGTTACTGCGCGGGCTGCGCTGTAAAGTAAATCTGATAGCCCTGAATCCGGGTCCGGGAATCGACTTCACCACTCCAGGCGAAGAGCGAGTCGTGGCGTTTCAAAGGACTTTGCGGGACGCGGGCATTCCAGCGTTTGTGAGACGTCCGCGGGGACGGGATATCTTCGCCGCTTGCGGCCAACTCAAGCGAACGATTGAGGTTGCCACATCACAGGAACGCCAGCTGCAGGGGATCTCTCCGGTGCCGGAGGGATGACCGGGAGTTCGACACGGATAAGGAGGCTGGTCTCCTGGCCGTGCTGCCAAGAAATTTTTCCGCGATGCTGCTGCAGGATGCCCTGACAGGCACTCAGGCCCATGCCCGACAGGAGTTGGGGCGCAGCATTGTTTTCTGCCATGTCACTTAACCTTGCGTTCGGATCGGGACGAAAGCCAGCGTCGAAAAGGTCAATGGTGGCGATGCCCTCTTTATGCCTTGCGGCAAGGATTAGCGCGCAGCAGCCAAACTGGTCCGCAGCATGCAGCGCGTTGTTCAGGATTTGCACGAATACCTGGAGCAATTGACTGGAGTCTGCCAGAACGGCAGGCAACTCCGTCGGTAACTCAATGACCACTTCGATTTTCAGAGCCTGGCACATGGGCTCCGAGAGTTTGACGGCGGTTCGCAGTACCGTCCTGAGATCTACGGGAGCCATTGCCGCCGGACCCTGCTTGGCAAAGCTGAGCAGGCTGGCCACCAGGGATCGGGTGCGGCGAACATGCTGGCCGATTTTTCCCGCGAGTTCCTGCTGGTCAGGGTTGAGAGAAGTATTCAGCAGCAGATCGGAGTAACCCAGCATGGCGGCGATAGGATTGTTCAATTCGTGAGCCGCCCCGCCTACCAGTTGCCCGATCGAGGCCAGTTTCTCGGATTCCGTGATCTGTGCCTGCAGCCGTTTCAGATTGGCGAAGGACTCGCGTGATTGTTTGAGCAAGCGGTGTAGTTCGCGATCGAGCAAGCGCTGGCGCACAAAAACCATAATTCCCATGAAGAGCGCCGCGGCCAGCGTGAGCGCCAGGCGAAAGTAACGGATGCGCGGCGGGATCGCGGGTTCCAGTAACGCCCATGCGGCAAACAGGGGAAGAGAAAATACCGTGATCATGCCGAGTCTTGCCAACCAGATGCCATGAGATGGAGAACTTGAGCGGGAATCGGGTTGAGGTTCGTCACCGGGCAACCATAGACCGATTCCAGTGATCCACGCCATGGAAACCGCCAGGGGAATGTCGTAGAGGCTTCCGCTGTAGTAACTCTGCCTGCTGAGCGCCCAGTTGGCGAGATACGAACTGGCAGCGTAGACAAGGCTTGCGCCGAACAGATTGGCGTAAAGAGTCTTCCATCTGCCCTTACTTTTGATCCAGGCCACGAGCAACGCGCTGAGAAATGCCAGCTTCTCGATCAGGTACAGCAAATTGAGATCATTGTCGTAAGCAGTGACATTAGCGACGACGTACTGCCAGGCCATGACTGCGAAGACGTAAAGATACATCCACCAGAACATCATCAAAGCAAAATCGAGACGGCGCAGACGCGGGGAATAGTCATCCTGCGGAGCATGTGGGCGCAGAGCCAGTGCGGCCATCATGGGTACGATGTGAAGAAAAAGCACGATGTCGCCGGCACACAGGTCGGGCACATCCTGGTGCAGCCCCACTTCGTAATAGGTCCACATCGCCTGGTAGGAGAACCAGAAGGCCATGCCGGTAGCCAGCAGCGCCCAAAAGACGCGCAAACGTCCGCGGGAACGTACGGCATTCGGGATAAGAGAGAGGGCTCCGGACAGAAGCAGGATGCACTGAATCCAGTCGCTGATCGCGCCGAGGGCAAACGAACGAGGCAGGAAGAGCGCCCCTAGGATCAGAGTAGCCATACAGGCCGCTATGGCTGCAGTCCAAAGCTTGGAAGATGCGCGCAGAAAGACAATCCTCGCTGGCATTCTAAACCGGGATTAAAGCAAGCCTCGATTACTGAAGTAATCTCTTAGATGCGAGGGGACGTGCCAGAATTCGAAAACGAGAGTGGCTGAGCCATGACCCACATAAAGTTTTGCTTGCTCTCGATCTTTCTTATCAATAGTATGCGAGACAATTCCATTTAGATCGGCACTCTCGCGGAAGTGACTCGATTGCGCACTGACGGTAACCACAGATTTTTTGGCAGACAAACGGCGCCAGCCGACCCCAGCGAGGTTCGCCGGACGGAGCGATGGCTAGCCACCGCGCGCGTATTCCTGGCGGTTTCGGCGCTGGTCGCGATCCGAATGGACCCGACGCAACTGGGTAATTCCCCTGCGGCCTACGGGTTGCTGGGGTTTTACATGGGAAACAGCATCCTGGTACTGATGCTGCTGCGGAGACGAAAGGAGTCGACCGCATCCTTTCGCCTTCTGGTGCATGCCGCCGACATTGTATGGCCGGCCTTCATCTCGGTGTTTGGTGACGGCCCGAGAAGCCCCTTCATCCTGTTTTTTGTTTTCGTTCTGACCGCTGCGGCTTACCGCTGGGGCTTGTGGGAGACGCTGGCCACGGCCGCAGCCGAAGTGGTCTTGCTGTGGGCCGAGAGCTTCGTACTGTTCCATGTGTTGGCTACCCATGGAGCCAGTTTGCGCTGGCATATTTTTTCCGGCCTCAGGATGAATACGACCGAGTTCGAGCCGAAGCGGCTGTTCATGCTCTCGGTGTATCTGCTGGTGATGGGATTGCTGCTGGGCTACCTGGCGGAGCAACAGAAGCACCTGCGGGCGGAGAAGGCTGGAGTAACCCGGATGCTGGCGCAGGTGCGCGTGGACTCCGGGTTGACCGGAACTCTGCAGCAGATCGGTCGTGAAATCGTCAGCATGTATGATGCGGACCGTTTGGTGATCGCTGCGCAGGAGATCCACAGCCAAAGAAGATTCCTGGGCGCGTTAGACAATCGCAAGCAGGAATCTCACGATTTCAAGTGGTTGGATGCAGGTCCGCGGGAGGCCAAGATTTACCTGGAGGATTTCCCGGGCGATGTGTGTTATGCGGAGAATGAAGGGGACCGCTGGTCTGTGATTGCGTTGGATCATGAGGGGAACCCAGCGCCATCGCCGCAAACTGAGCCTCTGGCGAAACTCAGGCAGCGGCAGCCTTTTCGGCATCTGATTACGATTTCCTTTCTCTTCGGGGCAGAATGGCGGGGACGAGTCTTCGTATTTGAACCGTCGTGGAAGGGGGACACGCAGGAAGAGCTGCGGTTTCTGCTGGATTTGCTCCGCCAGGTCGGACCGGCGGTTTACAACGTTTATCTTTTGCACCGGCTGCGCCGCAGAGCGGGAGCGGCGGAGCGCGCTCGTTTTGCCCGAGAACTGCACGATGGCGCGGTGCAGTCACTGATTGCTGTTGAGATGCAGGTAGATGTTCTGAAGCGTCAGGCGGAGACTACTCCGGAAGTGGTGGGCGGCGAGTTAGGCCGAATCCAGGGACTGTTGCGTGAGGAAGTTCTGAAGCTGCGCGAACTGATGCAGCAGATGAAGTCGATCGATGTAGATTCGCGAAGACTCTTGAGCGTCATCACAGATGCAGTCGAGCGGTTTGAAAGAGAGACAGGAATCTCCGCGCGTTTTGTCACCGACATTGAGAAACTGGAGATGCCGGATAAGATTTGCCGGGAACTACTGCGGATTGTGCAGGAGGGATTGGTCAATGTTCGCAAACACAGCCGGGCGCGTCACGCTCTGGTGCGGCTGGGATCGAATTCCACGCAGTGGAGCTTGACAATGGAAGATGATGGCAGAGGCTTTCCTTTCTCGGGCTGCCTTACGGCGGATGAAATGGACCAGCTGGGGAAGGGTCCGATGATCATCAAGGAACGGGTGCGTTTAATTGATGGTGCACTCACTGTAGAATCAAATCCCGGTCTAGGAACACGCCTGGAAATCAAAGTTCCGAAGGGTGGAGAAGTTTCAGATGAACTTTAAAAAGCAACAGCCCATTCGCATTGTGATTGCCGACGACCACCCAATTTTCCGCGATGGTCTGCGCCGGCTGCTGGAAGCAGAGCCCAATCTAAAAGTATTGGGGGAGGCTTCGGATGGCGCTGAAGCAGTGAAATTGGCGCGGCAGTTGAAGCCCGACATCCTGTTGCTGGATCTTGCCATGCCCAAGCATCCGGGACTCGAAGCCTTACGCGACTTGGGTACGGGGGCGAACTCCACTCCGGTACGCGTGATTCTGCTGACGGCCGCGGCAGAAAAAAGTCAGATCGTCGAGGCGCTGCAGCTGGGCGCACGCGGCGTAGTCCTGAAAGACTCCGCCACGCAACTGTTGCTGAAGGCCATACAGACGGTTATGGCGGGTGAATACTGGGTGGGACGGGAGAGCGTCTCAAACCTGGTGCAGTACTTGCGGACGCTGGTGCAATCGTCCAGTGACGAAGCTCGCCAGAAGAAGTTTGGTCTGACCCCTCGCGAATTGGAGATTGTATCGGCGGTTGTAGCAGGGTATTCGAACAAAGAGATTGCGGAATACTTCAAAATCAGTGAAGACACGGTCAAACACCACTTAAGCAACATTTTCGACAAACTAGGAGTATCAACCCGGCTGGAGTTGGCGTTATTCGCGGTGAATCAGTCGCTCCCTTTGAAAAGCATTGTGTAATTGGGACTTAGGAGATTCTATTGAGTCTGTTGGGGATGGCACTTGTGGGCCATTGGCGGCTTTGATCCCGGCACCTATCATTTATGGAAAGACCAGCCTCGGGACTTTAACTGATCCGGTCACAGGATTTGGCGGGATTAATGTTCCCAGTTCGTCAGGATGGGATTGATACGAAATACTCTTTCAAGGAGACGGAGCCCGTGGCAAAAATGCTTAGCAGTGTTTGGCAAAATCTGGTTACAGATGAGAGTGGGCAGGATATCGCGGAGTACGCAGTTATGCTGGCAGTAATTCTGGTGATCGTCGTTGGTACGATCCGTCTGATCGGCTCGAACGCCAACAATGTGTTCTCGAATGTTGGCAGCTCCATCCAATAGTCTTGAGTCTTTTTGCCGGGACTTCCAAACAACTACGTAAGCACACCCTGTTGCTTACTTCGAGGCCGGCGCGGTAAGCGCAACCTTATCGCTCCCGGGAGTCGGATACCGGGTGAGGTACGGGAAGAACGGCGTAATCTCGAAGGGCATCTTCTCGCGAGCTGACGTCAACGCGACCGGCTTGGCTTTCGCCAAGTCGACCTGATCTGTCCACGGATCCAGTTTAATGCGCCCCCCCAAAGGAAGCGCCGCGATCTGGTCGGTGCGTTGCGGGTCCAACTCCGGCGCGGAAGCCAACAATGCCGACATCCGAACGCTCTTGTTGCCCGCCATACTGTTGCCCAGGTGCGGGCGAATCAGGTTGGGCAATTCAGGAGCGCTCTCCTGCAACGCCTTCAAGAATAGACCTGCACTCCCCAGCTTGTCCTTGTAGGGCGAATTCTTCAGCAACTCCAAAGCCTTGGCATCCGCGGCGTCTTCGTCGGCCGAGCTGCGCTTGAAGTCCATGCGCTGGAACGATTCTTCATCAGGAAAAAACATGCGGTCGTTGAAAGCCAGCTTGGTATCGAGCGTATGTCCCAGAACAATGTGACTAAGTTCGTGGGCCAGGACCATGGCCAGCGAAGCTTCGTCGGGGAGCACATCCAGCAAACCACGGCTTACGACGATCGTGTGCCCGATGGTGAAGGACTCCAAGGGAGAAGTGAGCAGGACGCGGCAACGGATATCCGATTGCAAGTCGATGTTATTGGTCACCATCAAGTTGTTGACCACGGTGAGGAGGATCTTATCCACGTCGCCGGGAGGCGCCAGCAATCCGATTTTCTGAAGACGTTCCACCGCATTGTCCTCGGCTTGGCGCTGCCACATGCGCTCGGCGACTACCGGACTCGCATCGGCGGCGGCATCGCTCTGATCCCTGACCGACTGGGGAGAGTCGACCAGAATCTGGGTGAACTCGGCGTTCTTGTTTAGACCTTTCAAGTCATATCCCCAAAGACGAGTCTGCGCCCGGAAGTGCAGAGACTTGCCAAGAGCCGTCTTCATGTCGGATTCTTCACTGTAAATATATGCGGGTACCCATGCGCCGGGGCGCATGTTCAGCCGCCAGCTGTCGAAGTGCAGGTAGTAGCTGGTTTTGGGATGAGGGAAGTAGGTCCCGTTAAACCGGACGATGTTGTAGTCCTGATCTTCAACCCAGATGCGTCCCTGGAAGCGCCCGGTCGGCGCATTCTCCCGCGGTTGAACATCGATTACGAGGCAGCGCACTTCTCCCAGAAATTCGCGGCGCACAAAAGTGAAGTCGTAATACTTCTTTTGGAAATCTGTATCGAGCACAACCATCTGGGCAAAGCCGAGAGGAAGGAAGTGCATGGCATAGAGGCTGGTCAAATGATTGACCATGCGGTGTCCGAAACCCGGTTGACCCACGAATGAGGTGTCTTCTGGACCTTCACTCATATCCAGCCGCCCTAGAAAATACTGGTCTTTGGTGGGGACCGCCCTTCCCTCGCTGTCGGTCTTGAGATCCTGCAGATACGTCTCGACCATAGGCCGCATGTGGCGCATCTGCGCCAGGAAGAGATGTTCTTTCTGGATCACGCGCTCCATCACGTCATTGAAAGACGCTGGAGGTGGTGAAGAAAGCGTTCCTTCATTCTGTCCGGGTGCGTCGTTCGCGGTAACTTGAGGTGATGGAGACGTCGAGTTCTGGGAAAGTGCCGGGAGAGAAGACGCCAACACCAACCCGAATGAAAGGAAACCTACCTGCAGAATACGCATAAAAACCTTCGGAGGAGCAAGTTACGCCAACTGAAAGATAATGTGCAAGACGACGGTGGAATCGGCTGGTTGCCCATTCTTAATCGCCGGCTTAAAGCGAATTCGCTCGGCTGCCTTGACTGCATTGTCGTCAAGACCGTGCCCTAGCCCGCGCACCACCCGCACCACTCGCAGACTGCCTGAGGCCTCCAGAACTACCTCGAGCAGGACCTCGCCTTCAATCCGCAGACTGCGGGCCTCTTGAGTATAGACCGGTGTCGGTTTGGAGATGATTTCAGCCGGCAGCAGGGGCGTAGCCCCTGGCTCTGCCTGATGAGATCGCACGGTGGGCGGAGCCGGTACATCGGCATCTCCAAATCCACTTGGTTGGACCGCGGCCTGCGGCGTGGAATTGCGAGGCGGGACATTAGTAGCGGTGCCCCCACCAAAACCGGCACTCGCAACCACGCCGGGAACTCCCTTACTTCCGCCGGTCCCGTTGCCATAGCCGCCGCCCGATGGCAGATCAAAGGATCCCACCGCAGCGATGTTCACGGCTTTCCCCGAGTTGGCCTTGGCTGGAATTCCGTTAGGATCGCCGAAGCCCCCAGTTTGCACTTGTGAGGGAGCACGCACGAGAGTGGGTGCAACCGAACTGCCGGTGGAAAAAACATTGGTGCGAATTACCCTGGGAATCACCGGCGCAGAGTTCAGAGGCAGCGGGTCCAATTTCCTGGTCGCAATGCTGACCGTAGGAGCGGTAGCGTCTTGCACCTTCACCGCTCTTGGCCGCGGCGCAGGCACGCGCAGAGCATTGGCTGGCGGATCAAGCTTCGCAACGAAGACAGGTTTCGGCAACGGCCGCAAGGGTTGGGGCTGATGATTGACCGGGACTGGAGTACTTACCAGTTGAATCGATCGAAAAGTGTGTTCAGGCGCGGCCAGAATCGCGGGGTGCAGCAGACGCAGCCACAACAGAAACGCGATCAGGCAGGCTTGCGTCCCAGTGCTGAAAGCGAACTCTGTCCACGGAGTCCTCGTCTTCGGGAGCAGTGAGAAGAGAGTTGCTTGAGATGCAGAATATCCCATGACCGCTTTACTCGACCTAGGTTAAAACACCCTTGCGGGCTTGAAAGTTTCGATCTTTCGAAGAACGCAGCCTCGGGAGAGCCAGAGATCAGACTGCCGAATTTACTACCCCGCAGAAAAATTATGCACGGCAAAGGCCGTTTTCGCTCGTGCAAATCCAAGAATACAAGTAGTTCTACTTCAATTACTTGCGTCGTTGGAGCCAGCGATTATCCTAAACCGGCAGCTGCCAAGAAGAAATTTTACACCCTAAAGGAGACGTTTTCTTCCTCCCTTTGGGGAGGAGCAATTGGACTCTAGAGCCGCTCAGCAGCGCACAACCTTCGGGCTATCGATACCTTTGGTCGCGTTACGAGTGTCGACCACCAGTTGCGACTCGCCGACGATGCGCCGGTAATCGTAGTCGGAGTGGTCGGTGATGATTACGACGCAGTCGTATTGGCCCAGTTTTTCCAACTCCGATCGCTTCATCTGCAAATCGTACTTGCGTCCTTTCCCGATAAAAGGGAAGTAAGGATCGTGATAGCTGACCTGGGCTCCTTCTTTTTGCAACAGTTCGATGATGGTGAGCGCGGGAGACTCGCGCAGATCGTCGATGTCTTTCTTGTAGGCTACTCCGAGGATCAGGACGCGTGACCCGTTCAAGGATTTCTTGTGACCGTTAAGCGCTCCGCCGATCGACGCCAACACATGGTATGGCATGTTGGTATTGATCTCTCCCGCCAGTTCAATGAAGCGGGTGCGGAAGTCCCATTCCTTGGCCTTCCACGACAAGTAGAAAGGATCAACGGGAATGCAATGTCCGCCCAGGCCCGGTCCGGGGTAGAAGGGATGAAAGCCGAACGGTTTGGTGGAGGCGGCTTCGATCACCTCCCAGATGTCAAGATTCATTCGCAGGCAGAGCATCTTCAGTTCATTGACCAGCGCGATGTTGACGCAGCGATAGATATTCTCCAGAAGCTTCGTCATCTCGGCCACGGCGGGTGAAGAAACCGGAACGGTACGCTGGAAAATCGATCCGTACAGAGCGCCTGCTAACTCCGAGGCCTGCGGATTCACTCCGCCGACCACCTTGGGAATGTCGCGACGAGCTACCGTGGTGTTGCCGGGATCTTCACGTTCTGGCGAGAAGGCGACGAAGAATTCCTTTTGCGCGTCGGAAACGCCGCGAGCCGCCTTCAACCCGAGCTTGTTCTCCTTCTCTAAGATCGGCACCATCACTTCTTCCGTGGTTCCAGGGTAGGTTGTGCTCTCGAGGACCACCAACTGCCCGGGCTGGAGATGAGGGGCGATAGCGTGCGTCGTATCGGTGATGTAGCTGAGGTCGGGTTCATGGTATTGATTGAGCGGAGTGGGAACGCAGATGATGACCGCGTCCATCTCCTCCAGTCGTGCGTAGTCGGAGGTGGCCGAGAAACCTTGCGCTTTGGCTGCCTTAATCTCTTCCGCGCCGATTCGGTAGATGTAGGATCCACCCTGCGCGAGAGTATCGACCTTGCGCTGATCGATGTCGAAGCCGGTGACGGAGAATTTTTGTTCGGTAAACAGAAGAGCAAGTGGCAGTCCCACGTACCCTAAGCCGATGATTCCGACGCGCGCCTGGCGCTGCTTGATCTTGTTCTTCGTTGATTCGACGGTGCGGTTTGCGGCAGATTGATTAGTCATTGGTATGAAAGGGATCTCTCTGAAGGATCTTTCGAGTAGTGAATTTCGTTCCGATTCTAGCATGCTACCGCGCCCGAATGCGGCGATGAACCGCACCGAATGGCTGCTGAATTCGAGTCCCCGGTGCAGAGTTGGGAAGTCATGAAGAGACCGGGTGCAAGCAAATCCGGGTGGTTCGCGGTTTTTGTACTGCTCGCGGCTTTATTGGTGGGCCTTGCTGCGAAAGCCGGCGACTTTTTGATCGTGGACGCCCCACGTCCATCCGATGTCATCCTGGTGCTAGCGGGCGAAACCGACTACCGTCCGCGTCGCGCTCTGGAACTTCTGGGTCGGGGAGATGGACAGCGCATCGTACTGGATGTGCCGACGAACGCGAAGCTCTACGAGTTCACCGAGATTGAGCTGGCAGAGAAGTACATCAAGGATTTGCCGCAGACGGCATCGGTCAGCATTTGCCCGATCGAGGGGCTCTCCACTAAAGACGAATCCAAGGACGCCGAGAAGTGCCTGCGGCGCGAAGGCGCCAAGAGTGTGCTGATCGTAACGTCTGATTTTCATACACGCCGGGCGCTGGATGTTTTTCGGCGGGAAATCCCCGGATATGAATACTCCGTGGCTGCAGCGCGGAACGACGAAGCATTTGGAAGCCGCTGGTGGACTCATCGGCAGTGGGCTAAGACGTTTGTGGATGAATGGCTTCGGCTGATCTGGTGGAAAGCAATCGATCAGTGGCGCTGACCGACCAGTGATCAGTGATCACTGGCCAGTTGCCAGGCGCCCCGAGGGATTTTGCTGACCGCTTTTTTTCTACTTCTCAAAAAGTTTTCCACTGCTTAAGCCGATTTCTGTGCACAAAAGCCATTGACTGGCAAGAACTCTGGAGGATACGATGCGTTAACAGTCACCAAATTAGTTAATAACGGAGTGTGGGATGGGCATGGCTGCTTTCCGCAGGATGGTAAGTTGCGTGCTACTGCTGGCTTTTCCTGCTTCACTATTTGCCGCCGAATCTGGCGCGGCTATGCTTTATACCCACGGAGTTGCCTGGTTGAACGGCGCTCATGTTCCTTCGTCCTCAGCGATCTTTACCGGCGATCTGGTGCAGACGCGATCCGATTCCGGCGCCAACATCAACGCCCCGGGTTCCAGCATCACGGTTCTCGGCGACTCTTTGGTGCAATTTGAGGGCGCTTCCTTGAAGGTGGAACATGGTGGGGTTGCCGT
The DNA here is from genome assembly GCA_964403025.1 of uncultured Acidobacteriaceae bacterium. Classification (GTDB taxonomy): domain Bacteria; phylum Acidobacteriota; class Terriglobia; order Terriglobales; family Acidobacteriaceae; genus Sulfotelmatobacter. Next base: position 528,062 of record CAYOEH010000001.1, read on the forward strand.
TGCCACTTCGAAGTCTGTAGCCACAACCGCCGGAGATGTGCGAGTGGCGCCAGTTTCCAGCACGTGGACCGAATTCAATGTGACCGACACGGACGGTACGGTAAGGATCGCAGCCCGCAAAGGCGATTTGACTGTAACCGATGACAGTGGGACCGTGACGCTGGCGCAGGGCCAGGAGACCACGAGAGACGAACAGTCGCAGCCTCCTGCGGACCAAAACGACAAGTCATCCGACAACAAGAAGAAAAACAAGAAGCGAGCGCCCGGTGCTGCGCCGGCAGCTGGCGGAGGCGCGCTGAGCTCAACTGCTGCCATAGTAGGGGGTGGTGCCATAGTCGGTGGTGTCGCTATTTGGATTCTGACCAGGAATGACAACCCGGTAAGTCCCTCAACTCCTCAGTAGGTTGAAGCAAGTCGATTTCAAGTGCAAGATTTTCGGGCCGTCCGGTGCTGCCGGACGGCCCGAAGATTTTTGAAGGGAAGTGGCTCTCAGAAATTCGTGGCGGACTGTGGCAGAGACTCTTCCGAGTTCAGCACTTCTTCGGGAGGCTTGGTGCGGACCGGGCGACGTTTGCGGGCAGGTTTCGCGAAGGGTTCCGAAGCCGCGATCGTGCACAGCACATAAAATAGCGCGGCATTGGCGGGGATCTGCAGATTGAAGTCAACCGCACTATGCACCAAAATTCCGCTTAGGCCGAGCATGCACGCCAAAGTGACTGCACCGCCGATCTCACTCGGCCAGTTCTTGATTTTCTTGATCGCCTTGGTGTAGAGCGTCACCACAAACCACACCATTGTTGCAAACCCGAGCAAGCCCATTTCGACGAGCAGTTGCAGGTAATCGTTGTGCGCCTCGTTGACGAAGAAGTTCGTGTAGAAGGTGCGGAACTGCGGATAAACGATAGGGAAAGTTCCCAGGCCCCACCCTAGGACTGGCTTCTTTAGAAACATGCGAAGGCCGTCGCGATTAATGTAAGCGCGAATATCACTGGAAAGGTCGGAGTGTCCCGGGCCTGCGGTTGCGATTCTCTGGCTAAGTTCAGCGCCGCCGATCCACACCAGCAATCCCACGACGATCGCGAGAAAGACGCCGATTCCGACAGCCGTGCGCAGTCCGCGCTTCTGCTTGACCAGCAAGGTCGCCAGGATGACAATCTCCGCAAAAATCGCGAGCATGCCTCCGCGTGATCCGGAAAGAAAAATCGTTCCTACCATGACCGCTGCTGCTGCCGCGGCCACGGCCCGGACCTTGGGAGGCGCGAGCCGCGTGAGGGAGACGACCAGAGGAATGGGCACCAGCATCTCCATCAGACCGGCGTAGTGGTTGTGATTCACATAAGGACCATAGATCCAGCCACCCATTCTCGGCTGACGCAGCCAGTAGAGCCTGCCGTTCGAGGAGATGCCCTGGAGCAATGCGAAGCCGGCGAGCGCGGCTCCATAAACCGAAAAAATCAAGGCCAGACTGCGCGCCTGGGCACCCCGAACCAAAGTTTGCCCGGCGAGAAAGCAAAGCATCGCGTAACTGAAGTACTGCAGCGCGAGTGACACCGTATCGTGCCGATACGCCGTGCTTCCGAAAACGACTTGCGCCACGATGAGCAAGCCGAATGTCCCCATGGGAAGAAACAGAGGATTCCACCGGACCTTCAGTTTGCCGTCGAAGACCTGCTTACCTATCCAGAAAAGAAACAGAGCCACACAGCCGGTCTCGACCACGAAAATCGACCAAGGTTCCACTGCGCCAAACGCGAGTGGCCCAAACAAGAGCAGACCAAAGATGCCGTACAACAGTATCTTCTCGGCTTTTGCCGAGAGCTCACGGCGATGGATTTCGACAATGTTGGGCGCGCTCATGGAACGAATGCTTCAAGATCGGTGAATTACTGCCGTTTAGGCACGAGGCGGAAATCGTCGACCCAGAGCTTACCACGGATCGGACTACCTTCCGGCAATCGCCGAACGTGCAGTATTACCAGCTTTGTATCTGCTCCGGTGCTGAACTCTCCGGTGGCGGATTTCCAGAACCCGGCTTCTTTCAGCTCGTCGCTGTCATACAAGACGTCTCGAGTGTATACATCCTGAATTGTAAAGTGCGGACCACCGGCGCCCTCGAAGTCTCCGTTCTTGTAGTACGCAGAAAACTCGTAGAGGGTGTTGGGTTGGACCGCAATGAATTGGCGAATCCCGGCATCGGTTACAGCCGGGCCATCAAAACTGATGAGCAGAGAGCGGTGACCGCCGTGAAAATCGCTGGGATCGAGGGTGAGAGTGACGCTCTGCTGTTTCTCGTACTGCCAATCGAAGCCGCCGTTCAGAACATCGAGGCTGAAATCCCCGTTGACCACGAGATTGCGGCCTGAAGGCACATAAGCGGACAGACCGAAGCGAGGAGCGGCTTGCTGCCACACCAGCCGCGCCTGATCCACGTCCTTGTGGTTCAGCAGGTATTGAATGTACTGGTTGGCGTAGCGGAGCTCGAAGGTCTGCGGCGTTGCCATCATAGCCCCCCACACCTTGGCGGTGCCCGCGGTTTCCTCTTTCTGCATCAGCAGCTCGAGAAACGCAAGGTAGGCCTCGGAACGGGCAGGAACGACATCGCGCAAGAGCGCATCGACATCCGGGTTGATTCGCCAGCACAATTGAATCGCCGGATTGGCCAGTGTTGGCTCATTTTGGAGAACTACCCGGAACTCGCGGAGCGCCTTGGCATCTTCCCCTTGGACCAAGTAGAAGTTGGCCGCTTCCCAAGCGACGTCGGGAGTAGTGGGGTCCGCTTCAATTGCATGTTCCAGGGCCATCGTCTGATTCGAAATATCTCCCAGCACTTGGTAAGCCGAGGCCAGGTCGAACCAATAACGAGCCGAATGAGGATCGAGTGCGGCGGCCGCACGGAAGGGCTCGACGGCCGCACCCGGATCTCGGGCGACCAATGAATAATAGCGGCCAAGATGATTGCGGTAGTCTGCGTTCCACGGATCGAAAAGAGCCGCTCGTTGCAGGCTCGCGAAATCCACTCTCTCCCCAAACAGCGATGCGACAAACAGTCGTACCGCCAGAAACAGATAAAGGAGACACAGCAGCACCGCCCCGCCAAGGACGAGTCTTTTCCGCACCGCAGAATTGAGGGGTAATTCCATGTCGCTTGTAGAGTTCTAATCAGAAAAGCGAGTGCGCTCGACTACGCGCTATTCGGTGATGCCTCGGGAGTCTCCTCGCCGTCCCCATCTTGTTCGTCGTGTGATTGTTCGTCGCGATAGTAGCGCGCGTACTTCCCCTGATATTCGTAGTAATAGTAGTAATCGGGGGAACTCAGATCGACGGCATTCAGCAGCACTCCGGACACTTTTGCATTTACCTGCATCAGAATATCGCGCGAGCGTCGCAGCGCCTGCTTTGTGGTCTGCCCCGAGCGGATGACGAGCACGATGGCGTCGGCCCGGGGCGACAGAACTACGGCGTCGGTCACCGACAGCGTAGGCGGCGTATCCACCACGATGTGATCGTACTGGCCGCGCAGCTGCTCCAAAACGTCGCGCATATTCGTGGAGGCTAACAGTTCAGCAGGATTGGGCGGCGGAGTCCCGGCGGGCAGAATGCTCAAGTTGGGCAGAACCGTAGACCGCGTGATTGCCTGTTCCAACGTGGCGCTGCCGGTGAGTACGTTGCTGAGACCACTACGAGGGCCCATGCCCAAGGTCTTGTGGATGCTGGGTCGGCGAAGATCAGCATCGATGAGAAGTACGCGAATGCCTTTCTGCGCCAGGACCACTGCACAATTGATGCTGGTCGTTGTCTTGCCTTCCTGCGGGAGCGCGCTGGTCACCATAATGACTTTGGGGGGTGCGCCCAGGTTCGAAAGCAACAGAGAGGTTCGCAAGGCGCGGTAGGATTCTGCCATCTGCGATTGCGGCCTCACCTGCGTGATCAGTTCCACTGCCTCCTTGGAGGTGGCGATAACCAGACGCTTTGAATTTGCTCCTTCGCGCGCCGTCCTGGACCCGAGAGGAATTATGCCCAAGGGCGGCAGGCCAGAAATCATTTGTGCCTGTTCGGTGGTCCGCACGGTATTGTCGAGCCCCTCCAACAAGAAGGCGAGCCCTACGCCCGAGGTCAGACCCAGCATGAACGCGAAAGAAAGATTGCGCGGGATATTCGGTTCGATCGGGCCCGTGGGTACGCGGGCGACGTCAACAATGCGAAAATTGTTGGAACGCAGTCCAGCCGAAACTCCAGCCTCCTTCAACTTCTCCAGCAAGCCTTCGTAGAGCTGGCGGTTGGTGTCGAGATCGCGCTTGAGCAGACTGTACTCGATGGCGCTCTCGTTGAGCTTGTTGGCCTCCTGCTTCTGCTTCTCGAGGGCGTCATGCAGCATGTTTTCCCGCTGCAAGGCCGCCATATATTGACCTTTGATCTTGCCCCCGACCTTCCGGGTTTCCGCCAGAAGCTCCGCGTCGACCTCTTTCAGTTGGTTGTTGATTTGTGCGAGCTTCGGATAAGACGGCCCGAACTGTGTGTTCAGTTCGGCGGCCTGAATTTTAAGGTCGGCCTCTTTGGCGCGGAGAGTTTCCAGCAATCCAGACTGGGACGTGGACCCAGCTCCGGCGGAATCCAAAACGTTGGCCGCGGAAGCGATCGTCTCCGTGTCTCCCGACTGCACCAGGCGGTAGATGGATTCCTTGTCCATGCGCTCGGATTCCGCCGTGGTCAAGGCTTTGTTCAATTCGTCCAGCTTTGCCGTAGTGATGTTCTGCTTGTCGTCAATGCCCAGAATTTCATGCTCTTTCTGGTAGTGCACCAGTTTTTCCTGGGAAGTTTCCACCTTCATCTGCAGGTCCACCAGCTGCTTGGAGAGCCAGTCCGAGGCTTGCATGGTGGAGTCGAAGCGGGACTTGAAGTTGTTCTCCGTGTAGGTGGTCATCAACGTGTTCACCACGTTCGCGGCCAGTTCCTTGTCCGGGCTGCGGTAATGCACCTCGATAATGTGGGTGTTGGGTGCGAGTGCCACCTTCAAGCTGCCTCGAAAGGAAGAGAGCAGGGAAGTTGTGCGTCCGGTATCGGCTTGTAGAGGATCAGGCGCCAGATCGAGTGAAGAAGGCAGAGCCGCCGTTTTGCCGCCGAACTCCGGACGGCGGTCAAGAGCGAGTTCTTTCACAACCTGCAGGGCAAGGAGATCGCTCTGCAGGATCTTTACTTCCGTTTCCATTTCGGTCGGATCGTAATAATCGACGCTAAAGGTGGGAGAGTTGTTGAAGTTGACAAGTCCGGAATCAGGCTTGTTGATGGCGATACTGCCGCTGGCCTCATAGACCGGAGTCATCTTGAGACTGGCGATCGCGACCAGGGAGAAGATTGTGACCAGACAAGCAAGAACCGTCCACTTCCGCTTTACCAGAACACGAACATATTCGCCGAGAGCGGACTCCTGAGAGAGGAGTTCGGGATAAACGCGCGGGCCGGTCGCTTTCCCCATGTCTACGGCTAGCGGCTGCATTTCACGAATGGTCGGGGAACTGGGTACCAGCGGTCCGGAATCCATGCATTCTCCTCAACAGATCTCTAAAAGCGTCTCCCGGCGAACGGGCTGGAATTCACCCGCACCCGAGAAAGCCGGCGACTCGATGGCTGGCTCATCGCCCGCGAATTTCTCTAACAATCGGATGTATGGTTTCGCCGATATTCTAGCATTGCTTTCGTCGAAAACAATTTCCGAATTGAGAACGCAGCGCTTCTGGTGCAACCATGCTCGGCTCACGCCGACGGAAGAAACTCCGCTATACTACCTTGCAATCATCGGAACCGAGTAGCGAATCAACGCAGGTTCGGGTTTTGTAAACGAGGGAATGCGCGCGGTACCCTGGCAGAGAAAATAAACAAAATGGCAGGATTGATGAATTGGTCGGAACAGGAAGTCCTGATTACTGGCGGCACGGGCTCGTTCGGCAAGAAGTTCGTCGAGATCATGCTGGGGGAATATCATCCCAGGCGGCTGGTCATCTTCAGCCGCGACGAGTTGAAACAGCATGACATGCGGGGCTCCGGACTCGACCACAGCAGCCTGCGCTATTTTATCGGGGATGTGCGCGATCCCGGCCGGCTGCAGCGGGCTTTCTCGGGTATCACGGTGGTGGTTCACGCGGCTGCACTGAAGCAGGTTCCGGCTTGTGAATACAATCCGTTCGAAGCCATTCAGACTAACATCATGGGCGGCCGCAACGTGATTGATGCGGCCATCGATAAAGGCGTTGGGCGGGTGCTCGCTCTCAGCACGGATAAAGCTGTCAACCCGGTTAATCTTTACGGCGCCACGAAGTTGTGTGCCGAAAAGGTTTTCGTACAGGCCAACGCCTACGCCGGAGCGCAAGAAACCCGCTTCAGCTGCGCCCGGTACGGCAACGTTGTCGGTAGCCGCGGCAGCGTGATTCCCGTTTTCCAGGAGCAACGCAAGCGCGGCAAGATTACGATCACCGACCCTCGTATGACACGCTTCTGGCTCACTTTGGAGCAGGGGGTGCGCTTTGTGGTTCGCGCCATCGAGCAAATGCACGGTGGCGAAATCTTCGTGCCCAAGATTCCCAGCATGCGGTTGGTCGATCTCGCGGAAGCGGTTGCTCCAGGATGCGCCGTGGAATGCATTGGCATTCGGCCCGGAGAAAAACTGCACGAAGTCTTGCTCTCCGAGGATGAAGCGCGCAACACAGTGGAATTGGATGACATGTACGTGATCCAACCCACGCATCCCTGGTGGAAAAGGGCAAACTGGGTCCACGCGCGGGAGTTGCCGCCAGGGTTCCGCTACGCCAGCGACACCAATGAACGCTGGCTCACCAATGAACAATTGCAGGAGTTGATCGAGCCTGGAGCGGTAAGGAAGTCGCCGGTAGCGGTCTAGATGCCGTTGCTCGATTGACATCGCGAGCCCCGGCTTCCGAAATAAATCGCGACACCGAGACGCCGAATTAGGCCAGTGCCATGCCTGTGTTGCCCATCAGCCGCGAAGCGCTCGCCATCGACGGGGGGACTCCGGTAAGAAAAACCTTGCTTCCCTACGGACGTCAGTCGATTGGGGAAGAAGATATCCAGGCCGTCGTGAACGTGCTGCGCTCCGATTGGCTCACTACGGGCCCCAAAGTCGCGGAATTCGAGGAGGCCTTCGCTGCTTGGGTCGGTGCCAAGCATGCGGTGAGTTTCAGTTCGGGCACTGCGGCACTGCACGGGGCAGCGTTCGCGGCGGGGCTTAAGGCGGGCGATGAAGCTATCACCACGCCCATGACTTTTGCGGCAACTGCAAACTGCGTGCTGTATCAGGGCGCGACCCCCGTATTTGCGGATGTGAGCCCCGACACCCTGAACCTCGATCCTGAGCAGGTTGCGGAACGAATCACTGACAGGACGAAGGCTGTGCTTGCAGTGGATTACGCCGGGCATCCGGCGGATTTGGATGCGATCCATGACGTTGCCGCCAGCGAAGGATGCATCGTGATCGAGGATGCCTCCCACGCGCCAGGTGCTGAATACAAGCGGCGCCGCGCGGGCAGCATCGCTGACATGACAGTCTTCAGCTTTCATCCGGTCAAGCACCTTGCGACCGGAGAAGGCGGCATGGTGACCACGAACCGCGCGGACTTTGCTGAAACGCTGCGACGATTTCGGAATCACGGGATATCCAGCGACGCCCGCCAGCGCCAGAGCGTCGGGCAGTGGCACTACGAAATGGTGCTTCTCGGTTTCAACTACCGGCTCACTGATATCGCCTGTTCGCTGGGTTTGTCTCAACTGAAGAAGCTTGACGAAAATTTGGCACGCCGTCGCGAGATTGCCGCTCGCTACACTGCCGCGTTTCGCGATCTTGAAGGAGTGACTGTTCCCGCAGTCAGAACCGACGTGAAGCCGGCCTGGCATCTCTATCCGATTCGCGTCAATCTCGAGAAGTTGACCACAGATCGCGGCGAGATATTTCGTGCGCTGCGAGCGGAGAACATTGGAGTCAACGTTCACTACATTCCTGTGCACCTCCATCCCTACTACCGTGATCGCTTTGGATACGCCGCTGGAGCCTATCCGATCGCCGAGGAGGCCTATGCGCGTCTGATCAGCCTTCCGATGTTTCACGGGATGACGGACGAAGATGTGGGAGATGTGATTCTGGCGATGGAAAAAGCAATGGGACGTTTTGCTTTCTGAAGGTGGTTGCGACCCAGCCTGATCAGGGGTTTGTCGAATAGGAGATTCGCTGGAACGGGTGCCATTTAGGGGAAGAAGAGACGAGTTCTAATCGAAACACGTGAAAGTCATCGTCATACTGCAGGCGCGCACTGCCAGCACTCGATTGTCTGCGAAGGCCCTCCTGCCGGTCGCTGGTTGTCCTAGCGCGGCTTTGTCCGCTCTGCGTGCTGCGAATCGCGGACATGAGCTTATTGTCGCCACTTCGGATCATTCTTCGGACGATAGGCTAGCGCAAACACTTCACGAACATCGTCTCAGAGTATTTCGTGGTCCGCTTGACGATGTTCTCGGACGTTTCTACTTTGCGAGCTTGGATCTCCCGGGTGATTGCGTTGTAATCCGCCTGACCGGCGACAATCTTCTTCCCGATGGCGGATTTGTGGAGGGTTTGACGTCCGCCTTCGTCCAGTCTTCTCAGGACTATCTGGCTGCCAGCTCGCCGGAGAGTCGCTTGCCTTACGGTTTATCGGGAGAAGCATTCCTTGTCTCCACGCTACGAAAAGCTCACGCCGCGGCTCGTAGCGGATATGACCGGGAGCATGTGGGCCCGTGGATGGCCAGAAATTGTCGCGCAGGAAAATATGTTCCTCTTTGCCTTGAACAATCTGACTACAGCCATCTGCGTTGCACAATTGACGACGATGAGGATTACAGAAGAATTTTGCGCCTGTTTGGCGGAGTGGACGATCCTGTCCGCGTGGGTTGGCTGGATCTGACGCAGAAACTGAGCTCGCTTCCTGGTGAACCGGCTTTTCGCGTGCCTTACCAGGTGATTGACAACCGGGTGCACAGTGCGTTGACGCTGGGGACGGTCCAATTGGGAAGGGAATATGGTGTCGTGAATCAGACCGGCAAGCCGACCAGGCCGGAGGCCATTGCCATGGTGCGGCGGGCGATTGCACATGGCGTTACGGCGTTGGACACTGCCCGATCCTACGGAGATTCAGAACAAATCCTCGGCGAGTCACTTGCTGGCGCCTGGGGTTCCAGGACGGAAGTCATCACCAAGCTCGACACACTGACTTCGATCTCGCCGGATGCAACTGCTGCCGAGGTACGGGTTGCCGTCGATCAAAGCATAAGTGACTCATGCAACGCGTTGCGCACAAACCGACTATCTACATTGCTCCTCCACCGTTGGGATCACTACAAGGAGTGGCAGGGCGCCGCATGGCGGCGTCTGCTGGAACTCCGCGAAGATGGCCAGATCACTAAGCTGGGGGTTTCGATTTACGAGCCTTCAGAAGCGCTCGATGCGCTGCAGGATCCAGACATCCAGCACATACAACTCCCCATGAATGTTCTCGACTCGCGCTGGGCTCGTGGAATCGACCGTGAACTTGAGCGCCGTCCGGACGTTGTTGTGCACGGGCGAAGCATTTATCTGCAAGGCATTCTCTTACATCCGGCAGAGCGCTGGCCGGTCTTCCGCGAGTACGATGCTGTAACCTGTATCAAACGATTGCACGACCTTGCCCGGAAATTTCATCGCGAGAGTGTCGCGGATCTTTGCCTCGCTTACGTACGCTCGCAATCCTGGATAACCAGCTTAGTGGTGGGATGTGAAACCATGTCTCAGTTGGACAGCAATCTTGCACTTTTTCGGTTGCCGAAGTTGAATGACGAACAGTGCGAGGAACTCCGAGATTCTCTACCTGAAGCTCCGGCTGAGGTACTCGATCCTTCAAAATGGAACCTGGCTCATGCATGATCCACAGGGCGGCACACCCAATGTATTGTCACGGTTTCTTCTCGACGGCCGCGTGGCCTTCCTGTCAGGAGCGGCAGGGCATCTAGGGCAGTCGATGGCCCGAGCGCTTGCTGGCGCAGGCGCGCATGTTGTGCTGAATGGGCGTCGTGAAGGTGCTTTACAGAGTCTCGCCGCCGAGCTAGCTGGGAAGGGAAATCAAGTCTCGATTGCTTGCTTCGATATCACGGACGAAAACGCTGTCCGGACTCACCTTGATAAAATTGCACAAGCGCATAATCGATTGGACATACTGGTAAACAACGCCAATTCCGGTCGGCCTGGCACCATTCATAGCGCGACTGCAGAAGATTTCCATCACGCCTATCGCGTCAACGTAGTTGCGGCTTTTCAGCTTCTGCAATTGTCACTGCCGCTGCTGCGAGAATCAGGCAAGCGTACGGCTGGGGGAGCTTCGGTCGTAAACATATCCTCCATGTATGGAAGTGTCAGCCCTGACCCCTCGATATACGGAACCAGCGGCGCCAATAGCCCTCCCTACTACGGATCGGCAAAGGCAGCGCTGATTCAACTGACCCGTTACGCCGCTTGCCATTTGGCTTCTGATCGTATTCGCGTGAATTGCATCAGTCCTGGACCTTTTCCCGCCTCTGAATTCCTGGAGCGCGATCCGGGGTTCGGTGATCGGCTGTCTGCCAAGGTTCCCATGGGACGGGTCGGCAGTCCGCACGAGGTTGAAGGGCCTCTGCTGTTCCTGGCTTCCGATGCGGCTTCCTATGTTACGGGAGCGAATCTCGCAGTGGACGGCGGCTGGACCGCCTGGTAGGTTCTGAGCATTATTTTCAAAAATGAAGATTCTACTCGTACATCCGGAAGATACTCCCGAAGCAAGCCCGTGGGCGGATCTTACGTGGGATCGAATTGTGGATGTTGGCCTAGGAGGAATGGATACTTATAAACATTGGAGCCAGCGATTGCAGTGCCCGGTTACGACGCTGAATTCTCTGCGATGTGGGTTTGATGTTTTCGAGCAGGTGAGGCGTTTGCTCGATCAGGGCCGTGGTCAACTGGTGGACGAGCATGGATTGGACTGGTGGGAGATAATGTCGCTGCTGCTCCATGGAGAATTAGAGAAACTGATCCTCCTGCAGCGCTTCGCCCAAACGGTTGGTTCGAATGATGAAGTTCATGTTTCGCGCCCTGGTCTTCACGCCAACCTTCTGCAATCCCTGGTGCCGAACCAGCTACATGTTTTTCCTAGATCCCGTAGATCCCGAAAGACGGGACTGGCGCACTACTTCCGCGTGGCCAGAAAACTTTCCACCTCCCAAATTCTGGATGTTTTTTGGGACAAGTATGATGCCGGATACCAATTTCGTGCCCATTTCGCGCGAAATCGCCAGTCTTCGCAGCGGCCGGCGGTATTAGTTCCTTCCGCGTATGTGAATGTGTCGCGAACAGGGATTGCCTATGCGAATACCTTTCCGCAAGAAAACTTTCTCTTGGTGGCCACGCGCCGCAGTGGCTGGGGGCAGGATCTGCCCAGCAACATGGGGGCGAGGTGGCTCTCTTCCTATGCTTCCCTTCGCGACCGCGGCGTAGAAAATGCCGACATGGAGGGCCGCTGGCTTTGTCTGCTGAAGGAAGTCACAAGAACGACGGAATTCGCGACTCTCGACAGTACGGGATATCTGCGCAATTTTATGCGCTGGGTTCGGCATGGATTTGAGGTTCGCGATGCTTGGCGAAATGTTCTTGACACCGAACCGGTTCAAGGCGTGCTGTGCGCAGATGACAGCAATCCCTATACGCGAATTCCGTTGCTCCTGGCTCAAGCGCGAGGATTGCCAAATATTGCCTGCCATCATGGAGCGCTGGACGGCCGCTATTTTTTCAAACGAAGGTATGGGGATATCATCTGGGTGAAAGGAAAAATGGAGGAGGATTATCTGGTGCGGACGTGCGGAGTGCCGCGAGATAGAGTCGAGATTGGAGCGCCAGCACTTCCCGCGACTTGGAATGCATCCCAGATCACAACGCGACATGAATCTAAACCGTACCTGCTCTTTTTGTCAGAGCTCTTTGAAACTGAAGGTGGACGGGCGGAAGAGTACTACCGAGATGTTTTGCCGGTCCTCGCCGAGCTTGCACTGTCTACGGAGCGCAAACTGGTTGTGAAGTTGCACCCGATGGAAAGCGAACGCGAGCGTGCCGGAATGCTGGCCCGGATGCTCTCCCCCAGACAAAAAGACGTAACGCGCATCGTGAGCGGCCCTCTTACTGAGGAGCTTCTGGCACAGGCATGGTTTGGGATCACAATATTCTCCACGGTCGCGACCGAATGCGCGGTTCGAGGCATTCCGTGCTTTCTGTGCAAGTGGTTGGAATTCTGGCCGTATGGATATGTGGAACAGTTTATTCGTTTCGGCGTGGGCACTGGCCTGAACCATCCGAGCGAGATCAAGAGGATTCCTGAATATCTGGAGAACAATCTAGTGAGCAAGGATGCACGCGAGAATTGTTGGCAGCCCGCGGCCGAGGGACGTTTGCGGGAGCTGTTGACGACCTTCCCACAGGTCGTACACGACAATGCGCCAGGGTGAGTGCGAAGGTGGAGAGATCAGTGAGTGTATGTCGACTTATCGAAGGCAAAACGCAATGCGTGCTTGCGGGCAACTAGAAATGGGCGACACATTGACCGATCGAGCGATCCTATCCGATGCCGGTCCAATTGCTTTCAGGGCGCGATGTCCTGGAACTAGGTTGCCGACAGAGATTCAGGAATGATCCTCGTCACCGGAGCGAGCGGGCTGCTGGGCGCCAATCTTGTGTCGCTGGCGCAAGAACAGGGCCGCGAAGTAGTTGGGCTTTATCATCGCCATCCTGTTCGCGTCGATGGAGTGAAATTTCTGGCCGCCGATCTGGCCAATCAGGCGGAAACCGAACGCATCCTCAAAGAACTAGAGCCCTCCACCGTGGTACACTGCGCGGCTTCAACCGATGTCGACTGGTGCGAAGAGCATCCTGATGAAGCCTACTTGGTCAATGTCATGGTACCTGCAACGATCGCCGGGATTACCTCTCGCACAGGCGCACGGCTGCTGCACATCTCTACGGACTCGGTGTTTGATGGTGAGCACGGCAACTACGCCGAGACAGATACGCCAGCGCCGGTGAATGTATATTCTAAAACCAAGTTGCAGAGCGAGCGAGAAGTACTACGGCAGAATCCCGCGGCATCCATTGCGCGCGTCAACCTCTACGGATGGAACGCACAAAAGAAAGACAGCTTGGCGGAGTGGATCTTGAAGCAGTTGGCGCTTGGGAACCTCGTGCCAGGATTCTGTGATGTGATCTTTTGTCCCATGCTGGCTAACGATCTGGCGGAAATCCTGTTGGCGTTGTTAGACCGGAATCTGGCCGGTCTTTACCATGTCGTCGGGGCTGAGCCCGTCAGCAAGTACGATTTCGCGAGGCAAGTAGCCTCCACGTTCGGCCTTGACCCTGGGCAGGTCGTCTCCACGCGCTTGGCCGGAGCCAGATTGAGGGCGCAGCGGCCGCGGAACTCGTCGCTGAATACTGCAAGAATCTCTGCGGCTCTTGGACGCTCCATGCCTAACGTTGATGCCGGGCTTCGCAGATTCGCCCAATTACGCGAGAACGGTTACGTCGATCGTATCAAGAGTCATCTTGCAGGAGTTCCGGAATGACCACCTTCCGCTTAGGGAAGAAACCCGTTGGCCAGGAGCACCCAACCTACTTCGTCGCGGATATTTCAGCCAACCACGACGGTGACTTCGAGCGCGCCAAATTGCTGATCCGGCTCTGTGCCGAGGCGGGCGCCGACGCGGCCAAGTTTCAGAATTTTCGAGCTCCCAAAATTGTCAGCGAGCGCGGCTTCATCGGGTTAGGCAATCAGCTATCTCACCAGGCGAAATGGAAGAAAAGCGTATTCCAGGTCTACCGTGAAGCCAGTTTGCCTTGGGAGTGGACTCCCGCATTGAAGCGGGAGTGCGAGGCTTGTGGGATCGAATACTTTTCAGCCCCCTACGACCTGGAAGCAGTGGACATGCTGGACCCTTACGTCAACCTGTTCAAAATCGGTTCGGGAGATATTACGTGGCCCGAACTGCTGCGCAAAGTGGCTTCCAAGCAAAAGCCAGTTCTTCTGGCGACAGGGGCTTCTGACATTGGAGAAGTGCAGCGTGCGGTCGAAGAAGTGGTCAAGATCAATTCAGAGCTGGTCCTGATGCAGTGCAATACAAACTACACGGCCAGCCTGGAGAATTTCCGGCATATCCATCTGCGCGTGTTAGAGACCTATCGCGCCACGTTCCCCTCAGCGGTGCTGGGCCTATCCGACCATACTCCAGGACATGCTACGGTGCTGGGTGCAGTTGCGCTGGGCGCTCGCGTGATCGAGAAGCATTTTACAGATGACAACCGTCGGGAAGGTCCAGACCATCCCTTTTCCATGACTCCTTCCTCGTGGCGTGAGATGGTCGATCGCACCCGTGAGCTCGAGTGTGCTCTGGGCTCTTCACGAAAGCTCGTTGCCGAGAATGAGCACGATACGGTGGTTGTGCAGCGACGCTGTTTGCGGGCGGCTCGAGACTTGAGAGCGGGAACAGTCTTGAGTGAGGAGATGCTCGAGGCCTTGAGACCGGCTCCGACAGAAGCCGTCATGCCTTTCGATCTGGCGCTGGTTGTCGGCAAGAAGCTGCTCTGCGATTTGCCGCAGGGCGAACACTTGCGATGGGACTTGCTGGCTGAGGACGAGAGCGCTGCGTGAAAATTCTGTACTTTTCCGACAATATTTCAGGGCACAACCGGCGCTTTCTGGAAAAGCTTTCCCAGGCTGGACTCGAAGTCTGGTTTCTCGACCCAACCACTCATAGCGCGGCGGAAGGATGGCTGCCGGAGGAAGTACGCTGGGTTCGAACGAAACAAACACTCCCCCGCAATTCGGATCCGGCGACATTCGCCCATTTTCAGCCAGAGTTCCAGGGCCTAATAGAAGACATAGCCCCGGATCTAATCCATGCCGGTCCGATTCAGAGCTGCGGCTACCTGACCACACTCTCGCGGTTTCATCCCTGGCTGCTTACATCTTGGGGTTCGGACATCCTGTTCGCCGCACAGCGCAGCCAGGAGTGGGAGCAGGCGACGCAGATGGCATTGTCCAGCGCGGACGGATTCTTCTGTGATTGCGATACCGTTCGCGCCAAGGCAAAGCAGTTTGCCGACATCCCGGACTCGCGCATCGTTCAGTTTCCTTGGGGCATCAAGAAAGGACTTTTTGCGCCGGTCGGACCTCTGCTTTCCGAAGACGAGTGGGAGCGCGAACCAGGGACGCACCTGTTTATTTCTACGCGCTCGTGGGAGCCACTTTATGGAGTCAACACTCTGCTGGAAGCATTCCGACAAGCATACCGGCTGGACTCCTCGTTGCGCTTGTTATTGCTGGGCAATGGATCAGAAGCAGGGAAAATGCTGGAGTTCGTCGAAGTTCACGGCTTGAGCCGAGTTGTTCGAACGCTTAATCCCCGCGTAGGAGAAGAGATGCCGAAGTGGTTCCGCGCCGCCGACACGTATATCAGTTGCGCACAGTCGGATGGCACGTCTGTTTCGTTGTTGGAGGCAATGGCAACCGGTCTACCGCTTATTGTGACCGACATTCCGTCTAACCGAGAATGGGTTGTGGAAGGGAGTAACGGATGGCTTGCGCCAGCGAACTCCGCGGAAAAGTTTGCCGACCGGATGTTGCGTGCCTCCCGTCTTAGCCGAGAACAGCGAAGCTTGTTCTCTGAGCGAAACCGGCGTCTTGTGGACGAGCGGGCGGATTGGGATCGAAACTTCCCCAGACTTCTGGAGATGTATGAGCGGATTACCGCCATGTCGATCTGCCGTTGAGTGGGAGTTCGAAGAACGTGACCGAGCAAGGCATCAAGCGTGGCACTCCTCTGCGCTGGGAGTTTGTGGTCCGATCATGAAAGGCCGAATTTTTCTGATCAGCTTTCTGGCTTTGAACTTCTCCAAGTCCAAAGCGACGGGAGAGAAGTGAGTCTTGCGCATCGTCCTGCACCGGGAAATTCCTGGGAATCCTGAACTTCATCGTCAGTGGAATAAGCTTGCGCTGAAGACGGAGCGGCCTGAAGTGTTTTACACCTGCGAGTGGGCGCTCGCGGTGCAGACCGCATATCAGGCTTCGCTTAAGCCGCTGCTTCTCCTGGGATACGAGGCAGACGAGCTGGTTGGTGTGGCCCCGCTGGCCACCGATCCGCGCGAGAAGCAGATCAGTTTCTTAGCCGCCACAACGGCAGACTATTGCGACTTTCTAACCCAGTCGGAACTGCGAGCTGAGTTCATCGATGCTGTTCTTGGCGAGTTGCGAAAGATGGACGCGGCTTCGATTTCGCTGGCCAATCTTCCCGCTGACTCCAAAACTCCGGACGCCCTGCGCGACCAAGGTGGGGAGCATGGCTTTCACATCCATATCCGGCCCGCTTATGTGTGCTCTCAGGTGGAGTTGGGCAGCGGTGATCAGCGTGAGCACTTGAAGGCCACTCTGGTGGGGAAGAAGAAGCTCCGTCGCTATCTGCGCGAAATGGAGAAAGAGGGCCGAGTGACATTTGCTCATCTGCAACACTGGGAGCAAATACAGCCCGCTCTGCCTATATTTGCCGACGCCCATGTAGCGCGCTTCTTGCACACTCATCGCGTGAGCAGTCTCGCTACGCCGGAGCGGCGGCTCTTTCTGGAAGAACTCGCACGACGGTTCGACGGGCGTGGCGTGGTTACCCTAAGCCTGCTTAAGATTCAGGACCGTCCGGTCGCGTGGAACTATGGATTTCAATTCCAAGGAAGCTGGTTTTGGTACCAGCCGACTTTCGACAGCGGGCAGGAAGAAAATTCTCCCGGCCACTGCCTGCTTTCGAGGATTGTGATTGAAGCCTGCGACATGGATGGAATGCAGCGGGTAGATCTAGGCCTGGGCGCGGAAGGGTATAAGGAACGATTCGGTAACAGCACGCGCCAGACGCTGCACGTCACCTTAACCGGATCGTGGAGCCGACATCTTCGTGAAATGTTGAGGTATAAGACGGTCAATGCCTTAAAACGATCGCCCAAGCTTGAGTCGACAGTCCGCAAAATCCTGGGCGGACTCCGCTGCGCCCCATAACGACTCAGGCGACCCGCGTTTGCAGACGCGGAACGAAAAAGCAGTTAGACTATGCTGCAACCCACGATGACTCGCCGCACCGCTCCCATCAGAGTGTTCACGCCTTCGGACGCCGCTGCGATGAACACGAACGCTCAGAATCTCACCGTTAAAGAGATCGTTGCCCGCCTGCCAGAAGACCAGTTTCATGTAACCATGCTTTGTGATGGCAAAGCTGCAGACGCGCGCCTCCTCGCCCGGAGTAACACGTGCCTGGTCGCATGGACGAAGCACGGAAACACCCTGCGCCTGGCGCGTCACTGTTTTTTCCCTCCCCCGGATATTTATTTTTTCCCGCGTACCGGTCTGCTGGATCGCATTTTCTTCGATCTGCGCAAGTTCCTCGGCCTGAGGAGCGCTCTTATCACCTATATCGTGATGGCGATGAACGCAAACACTGGGCGCGGAATGATCGGGCGGTCCATCTTCGAGGGCGACATGGTGTTTGGCAACTCCGAGTATGTATCCGAGACGATTCGCCAAATGTTTGGAGTGGCAGCTTCCCCGATCTATGACGGTATCGACCGCCGTTGTTACTTCCCACCCACAGAGAGGGCGGAAGGTGGCGCGCCTGTTGTTCTGTACGCGGGATCATTTCAAGCCCGCAAGCGCGTCGAAATCGTGATTCAACAAGCTGCCCGACTTCCTGGTGTGCAGTTTCGTTTGGCGGGCAAGGGCGAAACAGAGAAACAGTGCCGCGATCTGGCGCAGCAACTTGGGTGTCGCAACGTTGCTTTTCTCGGGCATCTAACGTCGGAAGATCTAGGCCACGAAATGCGACAGGCGGACATCTTTTTTTTCCCCAGTGTGCTGGAGGGAAATCCGCAGGTCCTGTTGCAGGCCAGTGCTTGCGGACTCGCCTGCATTGCCATGGACGTCTACCGTTCAGATTATGTAGTCAATGGCAGGACTGGCTTCCTGGTTGGGTCGGATGCTGAACTTGCCGAGAGTCTCGATCGGCTTGTGGGCGATGCCGCATTGCGACGATCCTTTGCCGCTGCTGCGATCGGCCATGCCAATCTGTTTGACTGGGAAAAGATTGCCGCGCAGTGGGCTTCTGTCTTTCAAGAGGGAGTGGCCAGGCGTCAGCGGTACTCCCAACAGAGAGTATCTTAATCGGTGTCTTCCTTCCGCATGGTGACTCAGCCGTGAAACGATCGAGTGCCCTGGTGCGCTACGGCGGTTTTTTTGTGTCCGTGGGAACGGCGCGCGTACTGGGCCTTCTGATCACATCGATCACGTTTCCAATCCTGGTGCGGCGTCTGGGCGTGGAAACCTATGGGCTCTGGAGCTACGTGGTGGCGCTGAGCGCATTCTTTGAAGTGGTGGCAAATCCGGGGCTCACCGTTTACGCCACGCAGCAGATTGCGGCCCGCCGTCATGCTGCCGCCGAAATGATCCCTGATTTTTTGGTCCTGCGGGTGTTGAGCATCTCCGCTGCAATTGTGCTGTTGCTAGCCGTCGCTAGTTTTGAACGACGCACAGAGGTTCGTTCCTTGCTGCATTGGTACGGCGTGGGCGTCCTGTGCGTGGGATTGGCGGGATCGGATTTCTTGTTGACTTCGCTGGAGCTATTCCACGTTCGATCGTTGCTCACTTTGATCCAGCAAGCGTTGTATGCCGGTGGAGTTCTGCTGCTCGTGCACAGTCCGAAAGACATCATTTGGGTCCCCGGCAGCATCCTCGGTTCGGCTCTTATCACAAATCTCGTGGGTTGGCTGGTGCTGTGGAACAACGGATTCCGGCCACCAATGGCGATTGCGCCTGGCCGGTGGCGGGCGATCCTGATTCCGAGTTTTCACTACGCGGCGACCACGATGATGGGCACGATTTATCACCGCACCGGACACATTGTCGTACGCTGGTTCCTGGGCGATTACGCTCTTGGGCTTTACGCTGCCGCGGTTCGTTTTGTGGATATACTGCGCAACTTCGCCACCATTGGATTCAGCGTGCTCATGCCTCGAATGGCGCTCTCCGCCCAGTCTCCCGCTGGGCTGAGGCGTCTGCTTCACGCCGCAGTCTCGGCCCTGGCCGCTATCTGCATTCCGCTGACGCTTGGCGCTCTCGTTACCGCAAACCTGGTGGTGCCGTGGGTCTTGGGCGCAAGTTATGCGAACGCGGTAGCTCCGGTGCGCTGGATGACCCCCTTCTTGCTTGCGGCTCCAGTCGCTTCGCTCTTGTCAGGAACCGTTCTTTACGCCCTGGGGCGCCATCGTGCCTGCCTGGCCTCGGCCAGTGTTGGCGCTCTCGTTGCCGTATCACTCTCTCTGATACTCGTTCGAGTGTTTGGTTTGACCGGAGCGTGTGTGGCTTTTGTTCTGGGAGAACTCGCCGTCGGCGTTACTGCCTATTTGTTGATTCCTCGAGATCTGCGGGATCTCTGGAGAAATCCCTTCATCGCAATCGCCGGCTTCTCCTCAGTGCTGATGGTCGGGGCGGTGCGGATTGTAAACGCCTCGACGTCCCGGCCATTGCTGGTGGTTGGCGCTGGCGCAGCCGTATACATCATTGCGGCGGGTTTGCTAGGCAGAAAGGTGCTGCGCGAGCAATTCGGGGATGCGAAGTGACAGCGACGCCGAGTAAACATCCGTCAGTGGCAGTGCTGCTATCCGGGAGAGAACAGTTCAGCTCTTACTTCGGCGGTGCGGTGGCTCGCTGGACCTACGAGGTTTATAGCCTGTTGAAAGACCGTGTGCCGGTCACTGTCTTTGGTTTTCCCACGCGGGAGAAGGACTTGTACCCGCTTTCGCATGCAAGCAGCAAAGTCAGCCAAGCCTGCACAATCATCGCGAAAATCCCACTGGCTCGCCGCCATGAGGAGACTCTGTGGTTGCGGGCACTGATCGGTCGGTTGCAGAAGTTCGACGTGGTTCATATCCACAACCGCCCACAGTGGACATCAGCACTGCGAAGAATGGGCTACAGAGGGAAGGTCATCCTTCATTTGCACAACGATCACATCGGACATTGGTCCAGCCCAGCGCTGGACGAGTTGGCGTCAAATCTGGACGCTCTTGTGACCTGCAGCAATTACCTGCGGAGCACGTTCGCCTCGAAGTCAACCCTTTTGAATGCCCAATCTCAGGTAGTCTTCAATGGCGCCAACCTGCGCTTGTTCTTTCCGCGGGAAGAAGTTCGCGAATCGAAGACGATTTTCTTCGTGGGACGCTTCGATCCGCAAAAGGGAGTTTTGCCGCTCTTGCAAGCTTATGAATTGGTGCTTGAAGAGCATCCGGATGCGAAACTAGTAATTGGGGGGACGACCGGTTTCGGAACGCATCGGGAAACAACGTATATCCGGTCCGTGCGCGAGCTAGCACGCTCTCTTGAGGAGAAGAAACATGCCAAGATCCACTTTACGGGCTATCTGGATCACGATAAAGACCTCCCACTGTGGTTCCAGAAGGCTACGGTATTTGCCTGCCCCTCTATCTTCCAGGAACCCTTCGGGCTAGTGAACGCGGAGGCGATGGCGTGCGCCACGCCGGTGGTGGGCGCAAATCGCGGGGGAATTCCCGAAGTCCTTGGCGATACGGGGCGACTGGTAGATCCGGAGAACGCGCTGGAGGTTTCAGGCGCAATTTCACAGCTTCTGTCCCGGCCGCAATACCGCAAAGAGCTGGGAGCGGCGGCGTACGAGCGTTGCCAAAAGATGTTTGATTGGCGGGTCACAGCGGAAGCGTGGATGATGTTGCTGAATCGAGTGGTTCAAGGCGAGGCATCCAGTGCATAGTGTCGGCAGATATTCTTCGCCTTTCCGCTATCTTGCTGGAGCGAGGTCGCGAAGAATCTCTTCGCGGACGTAAACAGCGTCCGAGTACAGCACTCTGCCGCCACGCTCGTAAGGCGCAGAAAGACGGTAAAGTCCGAACCCCTGGCGGCGCATGAGCTGGTGGAGTTCTGGGAAGCCGGAGTCGTCTTCGTAGTGGGAGACGAACGTCACCTCCATGATGATGGACTTCGTTTTTCGTAGTCCTTCCCGAGAGCCCGTCAGCACTGCCATCTCCGCGCCCTGGATGTCGATTTTCAAAATGGATATTTCTTCTTCGCCGGCGACCAGTTGGTCATAGCCAATCTTTCGAACGTCCACCGTTCCAACCAAATCCCAGGAGGTGGCCAAGAGTTCTTTCTTGATCCCGTCTCGAGGTTTCAATAGGGAAGAGCCGGCGGGATGCCGGAGTTGGTAAAAATTTGTCGCGCCCTCGCCTTCCGCAAGGGCGGCGTCGATGACGCTGACACGTCCGCAGCCGTTGAATCTTGCTTTCAGCGGAGCTACCATCCGCGGATCACATTCCACAGCGATA
Organism: uncultured Acidobacteriaceae bacterium; assembly: GCA_964403025.1. Taxonomy (GTDB): domain Bacteria; phylum Acidobacteriota; class Terriglobia; order Terriglobales; family Acidobacteriaceae; genus Sulfotelmatobacter. The sequence continues at coordinate 549,525 of CAYOEH010000001.1, forward strand.
ACTCGTTGGGGATGGAAAAGGTCGAGAATTGTTTGCGTCCATTTCCCCGCGTGGGCACCCGCGTCAACACAAGTCGCCAATGTGGAAAGGATGGACCGAGGTAAAAGGTTAAGCCGCGCTTCGAGGAGGTCACGGTACTGGCGGGAAGAAAAGGCGACCCGACTGGCCCTGTATGCGTCGAATCCGAGGCGCATATACTCGTGGCGGCGGATGGAATACTCGCAGATGCCATAAGGGATCACCTGTTTTGCAAGATCTTTCAGGGCCATATCGCCTAAAGTCTAGCAGGCGCAACCTACAGCGTTAGCCGGGCGGCCACTCCCATGACACATTCTTTGCTGGATGTTTTGCATGCCGGAGTGCGTCGCAATTCGCCTCCGTGTAGTATGGCTTTCTGCTTCAAGTTAAAGCGAGTCACGTGCGCATGAAAGTCTTCGCTCCCCGGCCTGGTAGTCAACGTCCGCGTCCCGAAGGAAGGCACATCCTCAAACTTTGTCGGGAGTCTTGTACGTGATCCACAAGACGGTAATCGTTACCGAGATCATTGCGCCGTACCGGATTCCTGTTTTTAATGCGTTGGCGCAGAGGCCAGAAATCGACCTGCACGTGGTCTTCTTATCCGAGAACGATCCTACGCTGCGGCAGTGGCGGGTTTACAAAGATGAAATCAGATTCGACTACGACGTGCTCCCCTCCTGGCGGCAACGGTTCGGTCGATACAACCTCTTGGTGAACTGGGGAATCCATTCGGCCCTGAATCGCACCAAGCCCGATGTTGTTCTGTGCGGAGGCTACAACTATCTGGCCTCATGGGCGGCCGCTTACTGGGCGAGGATTCATCGCGTGCCTTTGCTGCTTTGGTCGGAGAGCACCGCTTTCGATCTGCGGCGGCGCTATCGTGTCGTGGAATTCATGAAGACACAGTTCTTACGGCTGTGCACAGGATTCGTTGTGCCGGGTAGGTCTTCTTCGAACTACTTGAAGGATCTCGGGATCGGCGAGCAGCGAATCTTTACCGCTCCCAACGCCGTCGACACTTCGCTGTTCTCAAAATTTGCCGAAGTGGCGCGTCTGGATGAGTCCCAGGTGCGGTCTCGTCACCATCTTCCTGAACGATATTTTCTCTATGTGGGCCGCTTAGTAAAGGCGAAGGGAGTCTTCGACTTGCTCGACGCTTATGCCCGGCTGAAAGCTGAGCACCGCGGCAAAGTTGGCTTAGTGTTTGTAGGAGACGGTTCGGATCGTCAGGAATTGGTGGAACGAGCCTCGAAAATTGTTCCTGGGACCATTCAATTTCTCGGTTTTATGCATCGGGAAGAGCTCCCGGCGGCCTACGCGTTGGCAGATGGATTAATTTTCCCGACTCACAGCGATCCTTGGGGACTCGTGGTAAACGAAGCGATGGCCTGCGGCTTGCCAGTCATTGCTACAAACGTCGCAGGATGTGCGTCGGATCTTGTCGAGAATGGCTGGAATGGATTTGTCATTTCTCCCGGTGACGCGTCCCAGCTTTCCCTTGCCATGGAGAAGTTGGCATCGAATTCCGAACTGCGGGTGGAAATGGGACGCAGAAGCCGGGAACGAGTTGAAGCGTACGCGCCGGCCGCATGGGCCGAAGGAATGGTGGGAGCCGTCCGATTCGCGAGCGCGCCGCTGCAGTGAAAGGACGTTCCGGTGAGCCGCTACCCTCAGAGTCAGAACTGGTAATATACTGGCTCCATCAAATCCATGAACACTCGATGTGTTTGCAGCATCTCGGAGAGTTAGGGATGGCGCACTCGGCAGAAACTAAAGACGAAGCGATGCCGCAAAGCCTTTCCGGCCGGCGAGTGGAGATTCTGGAGTGTACGCTGCGCGATGGAAGTTACGCGATCGACTTCAAGTTCACCGAAAATGACACTGCAGTTCTCGCGAGCGTTCTGGGACGACTCGGATTTCGATGGATCGAAGTGGGTCATGGCATAGGACTGGGAGCCGCGAAAGCCGGCAAAGGTGCGATGCCGGCGTCGGATGAAAGGCTGATTGAAGCGGCAAAGCGAGCCGCACCTAACGCGCTGATCGGATGCTTCTTCATTCCTGGAATCGGTACCGCTGATCAATTAAAGTCCGCGCGCTCCGCGGGTCTCGACTTTGTTCGCATCGGCTACAACGCCCCGGAAATCGAAGACGCCTTCCCTTACTTGACCATGGCCAAAGAGTTGGGGCTCAAGGTTTGTCTCAATTTCATGAAGACATATGGCATCTCTGCCGAAGCGTTCGGCGAGAAGGCCAGAGCGGGCGCGGCCGCCGGAGCGGATGTCGTCTATTGCGTCGACTCGGCCGGCAGCATGTTCCCCGAGGACGTGCACAAGTATCTCAGCGCAGCGCGTGAACGCTGCCCGTGTGAATTGGGATTCCACGGACACAGCAATTTGCAGTTCGCAGTGGCCAACGCCGTGGAAGCGGTCCGCTGCGGAGCGACTTTCATCGATACAACCCTTTACGGATTGGGGCGCAGCGCAGGCAACGTTCCTACCGAGATCGCCGTGGCCGTTTTCGATAATCTTGGCATTAACACCGGAATCGACCTCTTTGACGTGATGGATGCTGCGGAAGAATTCATGGGCCCATTGATGTCGCAAATGCAGCTTTACGACATGATGTCGGTGGCGATGGGATGCAGTCAGTTTCATTCGTCGTTCCTGCCCAAGGTCGCCGCGGCAGCGCGCAAGCATGGTGTCGAGCTGCGCCGGCTCGTGGTCGCGATGGGGAAACTCGATCCTGTCAATCTGAATGAAGATAATTTGAACCGCGTGGCTGCCACCCTGCCGAGAACGACCGGCGCGAAGACGCGTGAAATACTCACTTCGTTCTCCGTGCCCGGCATCTCGGCCAACAGCATCAGCAGTTCGCTCTCAGCAGTGCAGTCGTTGGTGGACGGAATGATCGTCACGTGCGCCAAGCGCCGCGCCCGTCCCGTGCTGGAGCTCGTTGCCTCGGAGTCACTCTCGGCGGATCTGGTTTTGGCGGACCTTGTGCTCGCCGAAGGACCGGTTGTGCTCGGCAGGGTTGTTTACGGTTCGTTTGAAATGTTGGAGCAGGTGCTGAAGATGACGGGCGGTAGCGTGCCGCTGTTCCTGGATGACAGGGATGGAGGCGCGTGGGCCGTTGAGTGGCCCACATCTCTGATTGAAATTGTAGGCGCGGAGAGAATTTTGCCGGTGCGTTCGAAGCGGCTGTTTGCCAGCTACGTGGAAGATGTCATCATGACCGCGGCGCAGCGCTGTGGAGACTTCTGTCTGATGATCTATGGAAGTCCCGACCGCACGCTGTTGCAGCATAGTTGCGAGACTTTTAGGAATGTCGTTGTGCACGGCGAACTGCCATCTGCGGCTCCTGAAAATTGTTGGCAGATGGCGGACTTTTCCGACCGCATGCATTTTGACCTAGGGATTGGTGTTGCGTTGCTGCTTTGTCCGCCGAGTTTTGCTGATTCAGCTTCGATCAATCAGCTTTTGTTGCCGGAAGGAATTGTGATCACCTCCGGACACTTTCCTCGTTTTGAACTTGATGTACCCGGCCGAACCATTTTGCGCCTCGATCCCAACGACGCCTATCGTGGCCAGATGGATCGCTGGGTAGCCATCTCAAATCTCATGAAGTCGGCACAACCCATTCCTTTGGCCGTGCAATGACAATTCGCGAGACGATTACAAATATTGTGGCTTGCCGCGAGCGCGAGGTGTTCCTTGTCGATGCGAACACTAGGCAAGAAATCACCTATGGCGAGTTCCACCGGCGAGCCTGCGCCCTGGCGGCGGAACTTCGCGCGCGAGGCGTGCGAAAGGGCGATCGCATTGGGGTGATACTTCCAAATTGTTGCGAACTGGCGATTCTATATTTTGCCTGTATTTATCTCGGTGCTGTCATTGTCCCCGTCAACCCGGCGCTGAGTAAGAACGAAGCCGAGTTCATCTTGACCAGTTCCAAGTCTGCACTGGTTGTGGCGAGCGCTTCGAATATAGAGTCCATCCGAGAATTCCACGCAAATGTAGTGGGGTTGGTCACGGCGCACGAAGCACTCGAGAACTCGATCGCCTCGGACAAGATCAGGATTGGCGACCTCTCGGAAGCAAGTGAATTCGTCCCTCTGGAAACGGTAGATGCCGATGACTTGATTGTGATTATGTATACGTCGGGCACTTCGGCGAAGCCCAAGGGACTGGCGCACAAACTGGGACGAATGTTTCGCAACGCAACCGCCTTCGCTAGTGCGCAACGTATCGACCAGGACTCACGCTTTTATCTGACCCTTTCGATGGCATACATGGGTGGTTTCTACAACCTCCTCATTCTGCCGTTCCTGTGCGGGGCGAGCGTTGTGGTGGATCACGTATTCGATGCGCGGTCGAGCCTGCATTTCTGGGAGAAGGCGAGGGTCAACAACGTGAATGCGTTGTGGATGGCTCCCACCGTGTTGTCGATCCTGCTGAGAATGGACCGGGGCCGTACTGGCGAGGAATTCTGTCGCACGTCCATTCGTCACGTATTTGTCGGCTTCGCACCACTTCCCTTAAAGGTTAAGGATGAGTTTGAAGCGCGGTATGGCGTCAGGCTGGTTGAGAATTATGGTCTCTCGGAGACTTTGTTCGTCACCGCTCGTTCTGCAGTCGCGCATAGCGGCCCGGGATACGTTGGCGAGGCCCTTCCAGGCGTAACACTACGAATCGCGGACGACGAAGGCGAAGCGGTTGCGCAGACCGTTGAGGGAGAAGTGCAGATTCTAACTCCCGATCTAATGGCCGGCTACCTGGACGGCAACGGGCGCTTGTTGGAAGCGGATGCTGCACAGTGGTTTCCGACAGGAGATGTAGGCATCCTTGATGCCGGAAATTCGCTTTCCATCACCGGCCGGAAGAAAGATGTCATCATCCGTGGAGGCGTAAACATCAGTCCTGCGGCCATCGAAGAAGTACTCATGCAGGTTAGGGGTATCTCGGAAGCGGCTGCAGTCAGTATTCCACACGAGCTTTACGGCGAAGACATCGTCGCGGTTCTGAAACTCGACGACGGCCTTGAACTGGATTCCATTCTAGAGTCGGTGGTCGCCCATGCGAGAGTTAATCTAGCGCAGCATCAGCAGCCTGCCCGGTACATTGCGATTGACGAATTGCCCCGAACTTCGAACGGCAAGATACAGAAGACTCGCATCCGCGAACTGGTAGCGGAGAAGCTGCAGGTGGGTTCGACGCCGATTGGGCGCAAGCCTTCGCCTGAGAGCGCGACCCTAGCCCACTGATGATCTACACTTAAAGGCCCGCGCTGAAAATCACTATGAAAATTATCGACCTTTCCTTGCCCATTGAAGAAGGCATGATGACCTTCCCCACGCACTGGCACCCTGTGGTCGAGATCACAATTCTTGGCCGCCACGGGATCGAAGGCCGTGAGACAAGGAAGATTGTGTTGGGGACGCACATTGGCACTCACGCGGATGCCCCTCGTCATTTCATCCCAAATGGCAGAACGATCGACGAAGTCCCTCTCGATGTGCTCGTCGGCCCGGCCACGGTGGTGGATTTCACCGGATGTCAGGCGCTGCAGTCGATCGACGTTGCTGATCTAGAGCAAAAAATCGGCGGCAAGGTTCCTGCCCGCTTGATTCTGCGCACTGGGTGGTCCGAATATTTTGGCAACATGAAGTTCTATAACGAATATCCATTTCTCTCGGAGAATGCCGCGCGATGGCTCGTGGAAAATGGTGTGCGGCTCATCGCCATGGATACGCCATCACCGGATAATCCAGCCCATTCGCGCGGAACTTCTAAAGACTCTCCCAACCACAAAGTTCTTTTGGGCGCCGGAGTGGTGCTCGTGGAATACCTTGCCAATCTGAAATCGTTGACTGCGTCGGAGGTGGAACTCATCGTGATGCCCTTGAAGTTGAAAGGCTGCGATGGTTCGCCCGCACGCTGCGTGGCCATCGAAAGGTAGAGTGTGAAAGAAACGATTCAGGAATGGCTCAAGCACTGGTTTGTGAGCCGGGGAAAGGTCGCTCCGCAAACAAGCCAAACTATTCTTGAGCAGGACTACTTCGAGGCGGGGTGGCTTACCTCGATGGAGGTGGTGGAATTCGTCACAGAAATCGAGCAGCAGTTTGGCGTGCAGTTTTCCGATCGTGATTTGCAGGATTCGCGCTTCGTAACGATCGCCGGCCTCGCGGACCTGATTCTGAAGCGCTCGACAGAGACCAGTGAGAGCAGGTAACTTCAGATATTGCGTATCTGGCCTCGGATCGCACGGAAAAATAGTGGAGAAAAGTTCACTGTCAAAGCTGCACGTCCTGACACTCACGCCTTTTTATCCCTCTGATAGCGACGAAGTGAGCGGCTGCTTTGTGGCGGAGGCTCTCCGCCAGCTTCAGGATTACGGGGTAGCTTCTTCCGTGATGGCGGTCGACTCGATTTATCATCCCCGCCAGAAATCAAACCAAGCCTCTCCTGCTGAATGGATTCGCTATCCGCAACTTCCGGGAAACCTCGGGCTATCGAGCGCGGGTACGTTTCTCGGGGCAGTTCTTTTGGACAGAGTTCGGCGACTTCATCGGCGTAGGCCCGTGAGCGTAATCCACGCGCACGCTGCATTGCCCTGCGGCCATGCTGCTGCGTTTCTATCGCGTCGCTTGGGCATTCCGTTTGTAGTAACGATTCATGGTCTGGACGTATTCAACCGCTGCTTTGAGGACGGGATCGCCGCGCGGTGGCGCCGGAAAACTTCACTGCAGGTCTACACGAGCGCGCACAAGACCATCTGCATTAGTGAGAAGGTGCGAGGTTTGTTGGCGGACGGGATAAGTACGCCGGTCCCCTCCGAAGTTATCTACAACGGAACTGATCCCGCCTTCTTCGCGCCAGCTCCAGCGTCAGGGGGACCGCCCTCGATCTTGATCGTCGGAAATCTGTTGGCCGGGAAAGGCCACGAACTCTTGCTGAAAGCCGTCGCCAGAGTGAAAGACTCGCATCCCGACTTGCACGGCCACATGATTGGGGAAGGCGCCGATCGAGATCGTTTTGCCAGTCTGGCGCGAGACCTGGGCATCAGCGATCGCATTCATTTTCTCGGACGCCGAAGCCGCGCGGAAGTGGCGAAGGCCATGCAAGAGTGTACAGTTTTTGTTTTACCCAGCCGCTACGAAGGGCTCGGATGTGTTTATCTGGAAGCGATGGCGTGTGGCAAGGCGGCAATCGGATGCTGGGGACAGGGCATCGACGAGATCATTCGTCACGGCATTAACGGATGGTTGATTCCGGTCGACGGTCTGGAGGAACTCGTGCAAGGTCTGCAAGCCTTGTTGGGAAACTCCGAACTGCGGGCACGAATTGGCGAAGCCGCTCGGCGGACAATCCTCGACACACTGACGTTGTCTCATCAGGCTCGGAAGTTGATAAGCACTTACGAGGATGCTGCTCGATGACGGCTGGAAATCAGATTTCACGGCGAGCGACAGGCGCAGACCTCGTTGCTCTTTCTGAAAAAGACGTTTCTGAGCTAGCCTGCTTCATTGCGGCTCAGTCAGGCCGAGCCGCGGATGCAGTGGAAGGACATCTGCGCTGGTTCTTGTTGGAAAATCCAGCACGCGAATCACAAGATCCGCTGGGCTTCGGTCTGCGCTCGGCAGACCAACTCGTGGGGTGCATTTTGTGCAGCCCGCAGGTCTTTCGCTTTGATGTCCAGAAAATCCGTTTGATGGGCTCCAGTTCGTTCTATGTCGACGAGCGCTATCGCGGTCAGGGAGGGCGCATTTTCTTGCAGTATTCCCGGCTGGCAAAACAGTGGCCTCTTTTTGGAACTTCGGCCAACGCGGAGGCTGCGGCTCTGTGGAAGGCGGCGGGAGCGAGTCCCATCCCGTATTCGGACGCTGAGTTTTTCGGGGTCCTCCACTGGCCGCCTTTGGCAGAGGAGTTCGCGCATCGGCGGCGCTCGAGTCCATGGCTCGCGCGCTTGGCGGGTACTTCCATCTCTAGATTGCTGGCGCTGTTCAAGCCATTGAGAATCGATGGCAGTACGTCCAACGCGCTCCAGCTTCTTACCTCTGCCGAACAGGTAAACGACGTTGTTGTTCAGGATTCTTCTGCGAAGCTGACTGCGTGGCGCGACTTAGCTTACATCCGTTGGCGTTATTTCTCCGGCCGGGACGCAAGTGTGGCAGTGTTTGCCTTTCTTAGCCGCGAACCGGACCGGCAAGTGCTTGTGACCGTGAACCAGCGGACCCGAGGATATCGCGGACAGATTAGGACTCTTAATGTGCTCGATGTCTATCCCGAAGTTCCGGCGGACGAGTATTTGCGGATTATTGGAGCCCTCACCGATCGCTACAGGAAAACGGTCGACGCGATCGTCTTGCGCGGTCAAAATCCGGGCCAGCAAGAATCATTCTGCGAACGAGGTTTTCAGCGGCGTTCATTCGATGCGCCAACCGGTTGGTTTCTGGACAAAGCTGGGCTGTTGCCAACTCACGATTGGTACCCTGTGCCGGCAGACGGCGACGGGCTGATTTAGATTGCGTCGAAATGAACCTGAGAAGCCACGCTCGTGCATTCTTGATTCAGGCGGCCAGCCTGGCTCGGGCGGATGCGCTGGCTCTGTATTTCCAGAGACTCAAACGCCGACCGTACGGACTCGTAGTCGCGATGCACGAAACGCCGATCTCTTTAGAAGCGCAGTTTCGTGCTCAACTTGAATCGGCGTCCCGATACTTCAGGATTACGAATCTGGAGGGCTTCGCCAAACTTTGGGAGCATCATCGCGACGGTGTGGCGAGCGCCAAACCTCCAATCCTGTTTACATTTGACGATGGAAGAGAGAGCAATTACGCGGTCGCGGCTCCGCTGCTTGAGTCTTTCGGAGGACGCGGTGTGTTTTTCGTTGTGCCCGCCTTCGCAGAATGCGCGACAACCGACCAGGCTTTCTCTTTTTACCGTACGAGGATTAATCCCGACTCAAAACCCGGCGATGAAAAATGGGAGGACTGGAAGCCGATGAATCCTGCCCAGATTGCGGAGTTGGCGGATCGAGGTCATGCGATCGGAAACCATACTCTTACGCATGAACGGCTTATCGGACTCTCGCCCGAGACTTTGGAACGCGAGATCGGGGAGAGCGCTCGCAAGCTTGTCTCATGGACAAAGAAACCTGTCGATGCGTTTGCCTGGACTTTCGAGTGGAGTGCGATTGATGCGAACGCCTGGGCAACGATACGACACTATCATCGCTTCTGCTTTTCGCCCTGCGCCGGAGTTGTCGACAGCCGCTATGATCATCCGTCATTGCTCTGGAGAAGGGAGATCGAGGCGAGATACTCTACGCCGGAGATGCGGTTTTCTTTGTCTGGCCTGGTCGACCTATGGTGGAGCAATCGGCGAAGACAGCTTCGCGATATGCTGCGAGTCTCGTCCGCTGAAAATGTCTAGTCGCGATTGCCGTTGCCGCCTGTCCAGGTCCGGAGAATGATTCATCTCTTCATCAACGCGCTCTCAGCCAGTGCAGGCGGAGGCCTCACCTACGTCCGCAACGTTTTGCCGCGCATGGCGAATCGGGACGACGTAAGAACAACGTTACTGGTTGGCGAGATGCTGCGCGGTGAAATTGCGGAATCAACTCGGGTCACGGTGCTGAACGAATCGTATAACGGCAGTTCTGCGAGAAGATTTTGGTATGAACAGCGCGATTTACCGCGCCTCGTACGTCGCTCCGGCGCAGACGTGTTGCTATCTACGGGAAATTTTGCGCTCTTCCGCTCGCCCGTACCGCAGATTCTCCTCAGCCGGAATGCTTTGTATACGTCAGCAGATTTTCTGCGCGATATCCGACAAAGGGGCGACTATCGTTTGTGGATCGACACCAAAATAAAGGGCGGGCTTGCCCGATGGTCCGTGCATCGCGCGGACTGCACGGTCGCACCCAGCGAAGCGTTCGCTGCGGAGCTGCGGCAGTGGGCCGGGAAAAATGTAGTGTCTATCCACCACGGGTTCGATCGAGATATCTTTTTCTGTACGGCGGTCCCGCTGCCGCAAGAGGTACAATCGCGGCTCGACGCCCTGGAAGGCGCTGTCCGCATCCTGTTCGTGAGCCACTACAATTACTATCGCAATTTTGAAACTCTTATTCGCGCGGTTGGAATTCTAAAAGCGAAGCTACATCCGCGGCCCGTCCGCTTAGTCCTCACTTGCAAACTAGTCTCGAAGGAAAATCCCGGAAGTTATCAGGCAGAGATTGCGGCGGACTTGGTACGGCGCCTCGACCTCGGGGAGGAAGTGGTCGAGTTGGGCACGGTGCCCTATGCGGCTCTGCACCACCTGTACCAGCATTGCGATGTCTATGCCACCCCTGCTTATGCTGAGACGTTTGCTCACCCGTTGGTTGAGGCCATGGCGAGCGGCCTTCCGGTGATTGCGTCAGATCTGGCGGTGCATCGCGAGATTTGCCAAGATGCTGCTCTGTACTTCCCGCGCTTCTCGCCCAAAGCACTGGCGGAACGGATTCTGCAGGTCGTTGAATCCAGCAAACAGAGAACTTCAATGCAGAAAGCGGGGCTGATGCGATCGATTAGTTTCAGTTGGGATAATCACGTGGAAGCACTACTGGCGCTGGCTCGGGGCCTCGTGGCTGGGGATCACTGATGTTTCACGTAAGATGATCCAAACACCCAAGGAGCGACGCTGCGTATGTGCGGAATTGTCGGCATCATTGGCCTTAACGCGCGCGTGCCCGCCGAAGTGCTGGAGCGCGCCACTCGATCGCTCACTCATCGGGGGCCGGACGACGGTGGCACAATCATCCTGCATGATTCTGCGTCGGAAGATGTTGAAGTCGGTCTGGGAAACCGACGCCTCGCAATCCTCGACCTGTCACCTCTAGGACACCAGCCCATGCACGATCCCGCAACCGGCAATTGGATCGTCTACAACGGAGAAGTCTACAACTTTCGCGAGGTGCGCGAGAAGTTAGAGCGAGCGGGGCAGGATTTTCGCAGTCATTCCGACACAGAGGTAATTCTTAAAGCCTATGCGCACTGGGGAGAAAAATGCCTTGATGAATTTCGCGGCATGTTTGCGTTCGCAATCTGGGACGCGCAACAGCACCGCCTGTTCGCAGCCCGCGATCCGATGGGAATCAAGCCGCTCTATTACTACGAGTCCAATCAGTATTTCTTATTTGCTTCTGAGGTCCGGACGTTGCTTGGAACCGGTCTAGTGCCGCGGCGTATTGATCCCGCAGGCTTGGTGAACTACCTGATGTTCGGATCCGTTTACGACCCAAACACCTTGATCGATGGCGTGAGTTCACTTCCGGCGGGTCACTATCTGAGTTGGAACAACGGAGGCTTGGTCCAAAGACAATACTGGGATCTGGTTGATCCAGAAATTGTTCAGTCCGCTTACCTCCACGACGGCGATTCGCAGCGTCGTTGCGAACTCGAAACTCAGGTCGCAGAGATGTTGGATGAGTCGGTTCGCATGCAACTGGTAAGCGATGTCCCTGTGGGTGTTTTTCTTTCTGGCGGCATCGATTCCAGCGCTTTGGTCGGCATTTTGAATCGAAACGGTGTACAGGCGAGCACGTTTTCCATCGTGTTTCGAGAAGCGGACTACTCCGAGGCTGAGTATTCTCGTGCGGTCACGCGTCAATTCCGTACCGATCATCACGAAATCATGGTTTCTCAGTCAGAGGTATTTGCAGAGATCGATCCCGCCATCCATGCGATGGACCTACCCACCGTGGACGGTATCAATACGTATTTTGTTTCGGAGAAAACCAGGGCGGCCGGAGTGAAAGTTGCTCTGTCTGGTTTGGGTGGTGATGAAATATTCGCTGGTTATTCGAGTTTCCGCACCGTGCCGCGGATGGAACGATTTGCCGACGCATGGCAGCGGATGCCAGAACCAGTCCGAGGCTCACTGACAAGTATTTTTGCGGCGCTCGCGCCGGCTACTGACCAGTATCGTAAGTTGGCGGCTCTTGCCCGCAATGGCACGAGACTTATTCACCCTTATTTTCTGTCACGCATGCTGTTCACGCCGGACCAATTAAACGAATTGGTGCTATTGACCGAGGGAAAAACGGGATGTGCCACTTTCTTATGCACGGAGAAACCCTTGATCGAGAACCTAACCCGCGCCGAGAGCTTGGACCCAATCAATCGCGTTTCCTATCTCGAGGCGCGGTGTTATATGCTCAACACACTATTACGGGACTCGGACGTCATGAGCATGGCGCACGGTTTGGAGGTGCGCGTACCCTTGATCGACCACCAACTGGCGCGGCTCGTGCTGGCTTTACCGGGATCATGGAAGCTGGATTCGCGAACGCCGAAGCCGTTGCTGGTCAAAGCGCTCCGGGGCGAACTTCCAGATCAGGTTGTTCATCGCCCGAAGCGAGGCTTCACTCTGCCCTTCGAGCACTGGCTGCGGGATGGGTTGCGTTCGCTGGTTGAAGAATCGTTGCAAAAGATCGGGGCTGGCCCCTTAGGCACACTGATCAACAAAACCGCAGTGCATAACGTGTGGGAAGATTTTCTGAACGCCCGGACTTCCTGGTCTCGGCCCTGGTCTCTTTACATTTTGCAGAGCTGGTGCGAGCAGAATCTTTCAGGTTAAGCGATAGCGGAATGGAGAAGGCGGAAGAAATCCGGACGCTGGCTAATGCGCACTCCACGGGCAGGATCCCCGTGAGCGTGATTATTGCCGCCCGGAATGAGGCGAAGAATCTTCCTCGCTGCCTGGAGGCGCTCAGGGATGTTGCAGAAGTTTACGTTATCGACTCGCAGAGCGCGGACGATACCGTGGAGATTGCGCGATCCTTCGGCGCGCAGGTCGTGCAGTTTCATTATCAAGGTGGATGGCCCAAGAAGCGGCAATGGGCCATGGATCAGTTGCCGATTGCGAACGAATGGATTCTGCTCCTCGATGCCGATGAGGTGCTCACCTCCGAACTCGCGGAAGAAATTCGTTCAACCATTCAGAGTCCAGCCATCAATGGCTGCTTCATCCGGCTTCGCACATGGTTTCTTGGTCGCGCTTTGCGCTACGGCGATGTCAGTTTGTGGAAGCTGGCTCTATTTCGCCGAGGCAAGGGACGTTTTGAATGCCGCTTGAAGGATCAGGATGCCTCGATGGCGGATATGGAAGTGCATGAACACGTCGTCGTCGAAGGCGCGACCGCAACACTAAGGCATCCCCTGATTCATCACAATGTGGAATCGCTTTCGCGATATATCCAGAAGCATGATGAATATTCCAACTGGGAGTCGCGCGTGCTGCTGCAGCGTGCGGACGACAAAGATTTGCCGCCTTCACTCTTCGGCACGCAAGCTCAGCGCAGGCGCTGGTTGAAACGCAAACTCTTTGCTGTGCCGGGCTCTCCCGTACTGCTTTTCCTGTATCGTTACATCTTGCGGTACGGGTTTCTGGATGGGGTACCCGGGCTGATTTATTGCGGATTTCAAGCGGTCCAGATGTTTCATACCAAGGCTAAGATCTACGAACTGAAGCACAAGAGAACTGAAGTCTAAAGAAGGGCCAATTCAAAAATGTGTGGGATTGCCGGACTCGCGAACTGTGGTGACAGGGAAGTACTCGGGCGAATGACGCACGTCTTGACGCACCGCGGTCCCGACGACTCCGGTTTGTGGGAGAGAAGATTTCCCGACGGCTCTTACGTTGGTCTCGGCAGCCGCCGCCTGGCTATTCTTGATCTTTCGGCGGATGGTCACATGCCGATGTGCAATGAAGCCCGCACAGTCTGGATCACATACAACGGTGAAATCTACAATTTCGCCGAACTGCGCCGCGAACTCCAAAGCAAAGGTCATCGCTTTGCTTCCAAAACTGATACGGAAGTTGTGCTCCACCTCTACGAACAAGAGGGCGCGGACTGCGTTCAAAAGCTTAAAGGGATGTTCGCCTTTGCCATCTGTGATCTGCGGTCGGGCAAGCCCGAGCTGTTCTTAGCACGCGATCATTTCGGAGTGAAGCCCCTTTACTATTCTCACCGTGGAAACAAACTGGTTTTTGCGTCGGAAGTGAAAGCTGTGCTGCAAGCGCCGCAAATCGAGGCTAAGCTCGATCTGGAGTCGCTGCATCAGTATCTGACTTTTCTGTGGGTCCCGGATCCCAAGACGATGTTCCAGGGGATCTATAAACTTCCCGCCGGGCATTGTGCAACCTTTCGCGATGGCGAATTGAAGATTCGACAGTATTGGGATTTGAATTTTCCACCAGCCGGTACGCATTACTCACTTTCCGAAGCCGACCTGGCTGACGAGGTGCGCGAGCGTTTTCGCCGGTCCGTGGAATCCCAAATGGTAAGCGATGTTCCCATTGGCGCGTTTCTCAGCGCAGGTTTGGATTCTTCCAGCATCGTGGCCATGATGTGCCGGTCGACGAAACAGCCCGTTCGGACTTACACGATTACCTTCCCTCGCAAATACCGGGTTGGCGAAACCACGCTGGATGATCCTGATGTGCCGGCACGGCTGGCGCGGCAGTTAGGCTGTGAGAACCAGCAGATTGTGGTTGAGCCGGATGTGGCCGATCTGTTACCACGCCTCACCTGGCACATGGATGAGCCCACCGCCGATCCTGCAATCATTACTGCATACTTAGTCTGCCGAGAAGCGCGCAAGCAGGCCACTGTGTTGCTTTCTGGTGTTGGCGGAGACGAATTATTTGCGGGATATCGCAAACATGCTGCTCATCGCTGGGCGAGTGCGTATCAAAGAATGCCTGGCTTGCTCCGCAGTGGAATCGAGGCCAGCCTGGATGCGTTGCCTAGCATGCGAGGCACGGCGATGAAGGGGAGGGTGCGCTTGGCCAAGAAGATGGCTCGTAGCGCATCGCTCGATCCCGAAGACCGTTTCATCCGCAACTGCACCTATCTCGACGCGGAACAGAAAATGAGTTTGTACGCGGCCGAGGTTCAGGATCAGCTTCGCGCTTCCGACCCCGCAGTCTGCCATCATCACCGCTTTGAGACCGTGCACGACGCCGACTTCTTGAACCAGATGCTTTATCTCGACACCAAGATCTTCATGGTGAGCCTGAACCTGAACTACAACGACAAGATGAGTATGGCGTCGTCGGTTGAAGTGCGCGTGCCATTTCTCGACCGTGAGCTTGCCGAGTTCTCCGCCTGGAGCATTCCGCCGGACCTTAAGCTCAAAGGACTATTCCAGCCCACGACGAAACACATCTTCCGCCGGGCGATGCGCGATGTTCTGCCCGCCGAAGTGCTTCGGCAGCCGAAAGCAGGGTTCGCCGCCCCCGTGGACTACTGGCTGGCGAATGATTTGCGGGAGATGGTCGACGACCTTCTCTCTGAAGCGAATATCTGCAAGCGCGGTTTGTTCCGGCCCGAAGCGGTTCGCCGTTTTGTGGAGGAACAACGAAGTGGCGCCGAGGATCGGTCGATGCAAATCTGGCAATTCCTGACGCTGGAGAACTGGATGAGAATCTTCCTGGATGCCGGAGCGCAGCAAAGAGCGGAAGAATTCTGTCAGACACGTGAGGTCGCGACCGCATGACTCTGCCTTGCGATCGCGACACACTAGGAAATATTCCGAGATGACTGACTCTCTAGGCGCCAAGGTCGACGCTACCAGCGCCACGACCGGTCAAATCGCAAAGGCGCTGAATGAAGCGACGGGCTTGCTGCGCGGACCGCAGCGCGTCGTTCCGTTGGTGCAGAAACTTGTATCCGACAAAATCAGAGTGACTTTCGAGCAAAAGCATCTTTATTCGTACGCGACGACCAAGCGGCCCAGCCCGAAAACTCTGAATCTGTTGCTACGCTGGATTCTCGATGCGCAGCGCACCGGTGGCGGTATCGCGGCTTATTACAGCCTGCTCACGGGATATTCAGAGTCCTACCCGGAGGTCACTGGTTATCTCATCCCAACGCTTTACGATTTTGCGCGCATGAGCAACGAGCGCAGCGCTGTCACCTCGGCGGAAGCGGCAACCCGGTGGTTGCTCTCGTTGCAAATGCCAACCGGGGCGTTTCCCGGTGGACTGCACGGAGGCCCATTGCAAGCCTCGGTGTTCAACACAGGGCAGATCCTGCAGGGATTGGTTCGCGCTTATGCAGAGACGAACCGTCCCGAAATATTGAATGCGGCCATCGCTGCCGGAAATTGGCTGGTCCACATGCAGCAGCCGGCGGGATCGTGGTCTGGCCGGGGGGCCTATCAGGAAGCGTCGCACACCTATTACAGCATGGTAGCGTGGGCTCTCGCGGAGTTGTCCGAACAAACCGCGGATCATCAATACGGCATTGCGGCTGAAAAAAATCTGGATTGGGTATTGTCACAATTCCGGCCGAGCGGCTGGGTCGAAGGAATCAATCTGCGAGGCCATCCTAACTATCTGCACTTTATCGCCTATGTCCTGCAGGGAGTTTTGGAGTGTGGGATTCTGCGCAGGCGAACTGATGCGATCGAGGCGGTTGCGAACTCCGCTTGGGTACTGCTGCGGAAGTTCGAGACGAACAAATATTTGCCGGGAGCGTATGCGGCTGAGTTCAGGAGTGCGGGAAGCTTTACTTGTCTCACGGGCAATGCACAGATGTCCTGCGTATGGCTGCGCCTGTTCGAGATGAAGGAGGACCTGCGATATCTCAACGCTGCGCTCAAGATGAACGAGATGTTGAAACAGCTGATTCCACCGCGTGGCCGGGCGGGGATTGTCGGCGGAGTCAGTGGGTCTTTTCCGGTCTGGGGACGCTATCAGCCGCTTCGCTACATCAGCTGGGGTGCCAAATTCCTCGCCGACGCATTGCTACTGGAACAACGCCGGAAGGCGTCATTCGAAGCTCCGGCGCTCACGACATTGCCATGCGCATCGTAATTCTAAGTTCCAGTGTGTACAGCGAAACCGCCTGCGCGATGGCGGTCCGCATGGCGCGGTTGGGACACATTCCGGCCGGTGTTCTCACTCTTCGAACTCTGGATCGCGCAACCGTCGTGCGTAAGCTTGGACAGTGGGGTTTGCGAGGAGTCGCGAATTATACGCGGGCCAAGCTGATTCCGCGTCACAGCGATCGTCAGCTACAGATACGGAATTCCCACCTGCGGCCTTTCCTCAAGAACGGATCAGGGGTGTTCCGCAGCTTGCACGAAGTAGCCGCGTTTTATGGCTTCTGCGTTATCACCTGCCGCGATCAAAATTCCCCAGAGTCCATCGCGCGTCTCAAAACATGGTCGCCCGACGTGATCATTTTCGCAGGTGGTAATATCTTGCGCCAGCCATTGCTAGATGTACCGTGTCTCGGTGTGCTCAACGTCCACCTGGCATTGCTGCCGAAAATTCGTGGCATGAGCAGTCCAGAGTGGTCGTTGCTGAAAAATGTTCCAGTGGGCATCTCCATTCACTATATGGACGCGGGAATCGATACGGGCCCGATTCTTGAGAGATATGAGCTTCCCGAAACAGCCCAGTGTGAATCGCTCAGCGATTTACGCGATCGGCTGATCGCTTTTGGTGTCGATAAAATCGCAGAGGTAATTACAGCTCTCGATCAAGGAGCTATCTCAGCGAAATCTCAGTCGGATCTCGATCGCGATAATCAATTTTTTGTGATGCACGAGTGGCTGCGGGATCGGGCGGCGGAACGGCTTGCGAAGATTCGCGCGGCCAACCGAGCAGGAGTGCTACATGGGTAAGGCGCTCCAATCGGTCGATACCATGCTCCAGGTGGGCCGTACTTTTGGCTTGCGCGACGGCATGCTGCGCCTGCAATACGAGCTGCAACGCGGCAGCGGCCTGATGTTGTGGAAGATGCGTTCCGTGCAGGGATGGGATTCATGGGACCTGAAGCGAATCGCTCCCGGTGCGCGGGCAGATCAAATGCGAGCTACACGCCAGGATGGCACCCGACTATTTTTTTTCAATGACGCCCGAAGCTTGGGCGCGAGCATTCAAAGTATTATCGGGCCCGACGGAAAAAAGTCTGTTCTTACCGAAGCCGAACGAATCCTTGCGGGGAAGCTGCCATTCTTCGGCCAACTGTCGTTCCCGTGCGGATTCCCACCAAACTGGTTCCGTAACCCAGTTACCGGTCAAAGCGTTTCGCCGCAGCAATCCTGGACGCGGATGCGGTTCGCCTCAGCGGAGTACGGAGATCTGAAGTTTATTCTTGAGCCCTCCAGGTTCCTATTCTTCTACCTTCTGGTTCGGGCCTACGCCCTGAGCGGTGATGAGAAATTTCCCGAAGCTTTCTGGACTGCAATCGAAGACTGGGCTCGCCACAGTCCACCGATGGATGGGCCACTGTGGATTTGCGGGCAGGAGTGCTCCTTACGCATTCTCGCGTGGTCGTTTGCGTTGCGTGCTTTCATCCACTCGCCGTCAACCACGAACGAGCGCGTCGGCCGGCTCGTTGCGATGATCGCCTCTCACGCTTGGCGAATTGCGCAAACCCTCGGCTACGCCCGCTCCCAACGCAGCAACCATTTGATCAGCGAAGCCGTTGGCCTGTGGACCGCGGGTACGCTTTATCCAGAGTTGAGAGAGGCTAAGGTCTGGCAGAATCTTGGAGCGCATCTGCTGCGGGAAGCGGTTCTTGACCAGATCACTCCAGATGGCGTTTCTCAGCAGCATTCTTTCAACTACCAGCGCGTGATTCTCGATCTGTTGCTTTGGACCCTACGCTTAGCTGAGATTCATCGCTTTCCGCTTGACGAAGAAATTCACAAGCGTACGCAGGCCGCCTACGACTTCTTGCGCACATATGTAGATCCCGTCAGTGGGTCTGCGCCGAACTACGGCTCCGACGATGGCAGCCTGACCCTTCCTCTAAGCTCTGGCTCACATCGCGACTTCCGTCCCTTGCTGCAATTGGGTGGCGGCGTTCTGAATCGCTCAGGGCTCAAGCCGGGGCCGTGGGATGAGGCCGCAGTCTGGTTCGGCGTCAAGCCGGCGGTGGTGGAGCGAACGGTTCCGGCGGTTTTCTCTACTGCTGAAACCGGATACTTCCGCTTAGGCGACGAAAAATCATGGGCGCTGATTCGCGCCGGCCGCTATACCCGGCGGCCATTTCAGGCAGATCAGTTGCATGTTGATTTGTGGTGGAAGGGCGTCAACCTGGCGTGCGACGCTGGAACCTATCTCTACAACGGAGCGAACCCGTGGAATAATGGACTCGCGGGGACTGCGGTTCATAATACGGTCACAGTTGACCATCAAGATCAGATGCGCCGAGCTAGCCGGTTTCTGTGGCTCGACTGGGCGCAAGCGTCGGGCCGGGTGTATGCGTCGGACAAGGACGCTTGTGCAGACCGGTTTGAGGGCGAGCATGATGGCTACCGTACTCTTGGCGTGAAGCATCGCAGGTCGGTGCAGTGGCTGTGTGGCCATGGCTGGGCGATTGTGGATGAAATTGAGGGAGTCGGCGAACACGATGTGCGCTTGCATTGGCTGGCTGCCGATTTGCCATACGAAATCTCTGACTCGCCTTTTCAAGTTGCGTTCGCGTTCGATCAATCCCGAGTTCGTTGGAGCATTTTTGCCAGCACTGCGGGACGTGCCGCGGTCATACGGGCAGGGAAGCAGATGAACATCACGACGGGCAAAACCTCGGTGCATGAGGTTGGTTCGGACACGCCATTGCTGGGTTGGGAGTCGCCCACGTACGGTGATCTTCAGCCCGCGGTTTCTCTGGTGTACGCAACTCAATCCCGCTTACCTGTGCGACTGGTAACGGTCGTTCTCACGCACGAACGGTGCAGGCTTGAAACGCAGGGCGACGAGATCGTCATATTGCGCGACGCATTCCACGGAGGGTCGGCCGAGGAGTCTGAGATTTATCGCGTCAGTCTTTCCGGAAAGAACTTGCGTACCGTGAAAAGGCGGCGGTCCACGATGAGCGTGCCAACAGCATGAAACAAGTTTTTCAGGATGCGCGCAGTGCGGAAATCACCGTCGCAGAGGTGCCTGCTCCAAAACTTCTTGCGGGATGTGTGCTCGTTCGCACTGCAGCCTCCATGGTATCCGCAGGCACAGAGCGGGCTTCCGCCGAGTTCGCCAGCAAGAACTTGCTGCAGAAAGCGAGAATGCGGCCTGATCTTGTGCGCGAAGTTCTCGACAAGATCAGCCGCGACGGACTGGTTTCAACGGTGTCCGCCGTCCGCAGCCGTCTCGACCAGCCCAGCGCTCTGGGCTACAGCAGCGCCGGAACGGTCGTCGCCGTGGGCGAAGGCGTCGTCGATATCAGCCCTGGGGACCGCGTGGCGTGTGCTGGGGCCGGTCATGCAGTGCACGCTGAGTTTGCCTGTGTGCCGCGCCTGTTAGTCGCGAGAATCCCCTCCGAAGCCGTTACCTTTGAAGAAGCTGCCTTCAGCACGCTGGGAGCTGTCGCTCTCCACGGTGTTCGCAACGCCGATGTGAAGCTGGGTGATGTAGTGGCCGTGATCGGGCTCGGCTTGCTGGGACAGTTGACGGTGCAGATTCTCAACGCCGCCGGCTGTTGCGTTCTCGGCATGGATATTTCTGCCGAACGGGCGGAGTTGGCTCTGCATTTGGGAGCTGATGCCGTCAGCAGTTCCTCTTTGGACTTCCGAGATTTGTGCCTGCAACATTCTGCCGGGCATGGCGTCGACTCGGTTCTCATTGCGGCGCAAAGCGCCAGCAATGACCCCGTGAATCTTGCGGGAGTGGTGGCGCGGGATCGTGCCGCGGTCGTGGCCGTCGGAACGGTTGCCATGGACATTCCGCGAAAGTCCTTCTACGAAAAAGAGCTCGACTTCCGTGTCTCCCGCTCCTATGGTCCGGGTCGCTACGACGCGGCGTATGAGCAGAAGGGAATCGATTATCCCATCGGCTACGTGCGCTGGACGGAGACGCGGAACATGGAAGCGTTTCTCAAACTTCTCGTTGATCGAAAAGCAGATCGAAAGAAAGACCGAAAGCTGGATCTGCGGCCGTTAATCACGCACCGCTTCCCCATTGCGCAAGCGCACTCCGCCTACGATCTGATCACCGGAAAAGCGCATGAGGCGTTTCTTGGCGTCCTCATTACATACCCCGATGGAGCTGATCATCGCCGTCGAGTGGACTTGGCCGCGTGTGATCGGCCGATCGCGAGTCATCAGGCCGTTCAGATCGGTCTTCTCGGTGCCGGTAGCTTCGCCATGAGCACTCTGCTGCCTGCGATCAAACGAACTGGAGTTGAGATGGTGATCACCTGCGCGGCGAGCGGTTCTCACGCGCATCATGCCGCGAAAAAATTTGGATTCCATTCCTGCACCACGGATGAGCAGGAGATTTTCAACCATCCGGCGGTCAATACAGTTGTCATTGCTACTCGCCATCATCTGCACACGGGTCATGTTATCGCCGGACTTGGATCGGGCAAGCATGTATTTTGTGAGAAGCCCCTGTGCCTGAGTGAAGCGGAATTGCTGGAAATCGTCGCGGCATACGATGATTCAATTTCTCCTCGCCCTCTTCTCATGGTCGGCTTCAATCGGCGATTTGCTCCGCTGGCCATTCGGATGAAAAGCTTTGTGCGAGAAACAGGCGAAGCACTGGCGGTGCACTACCGCGTGAATGCAGGTTTCCTTCCCGCAGATCACTGGCTGAATGATCCAACGCAAGGCGGAGGCCGCATCCTGGGAGAGGTATGCCACTTTGTTGATTTCCTCTGCTTTCTGACGGGCTCGTCACCGGTGGAAGTTGAAACACGCAGTTTGCCGAATCCCGGCCGGTACAGCAA
Organism: uncultured Acidobacteriaceae bacterium; assembly: GCA_964403025.1. Taxonomy (GTDB): domain Bacteria; phylum Acidobacteriota; class Terriglobia; order Terriglobales; family Acidobacteriaceae; genus Sulfotelmatobacter. Next base: position 571,269 of record CAYOEH010000001.1, read on the forward strand.
TGACAACGTCGTGTGTTCGCTGCGCTTCGCCAACGGCTCCCAAGGGACGATCAGCTATCTGGTAAACGGCGACAGATCTTTTTCCAAAGAACGGATTGAGGTTTTCGGGGGAGGCAATGTGGCTATGCTGGAGGACTTCCGGCGCCTGGAACTGGTCCGTGGTGGCGAGAAGCGCCTATTTCGATCGCTTCTGCGACAGGACAAAGGACATCGCGGCGAGTGGGAGATGTTTGTTGCCTCGATTCGAAACGGTGCGGAGTCTCCAATTCCGTTTCGCGAAATTGTGAGCACGATGCAGGCCACCTTCGCTCTCGAGGAATCACGGTGCTTGGGGCGACCCGTTGCAGTGAAGAGGCTTTTCACCGGCGCCGGTGCGATGGACGCTAGCGACCTCGATCAAGCCTCGTGAATGCGGTCATTCTGAAATCGTGATCGGTCGCATGAAAATTCTGTACATCTCGCAGTATTTCCCCCCAGAGATGGGGGCGCCGGCTGCGCGAGCTGCGGAATTGTCTCGCCATTGGGTCAGCCTGGGCCATGAGGTTACCGTGTTGACGGGATTCCCCAATCACCCTACAGGAGTTGTGCCCGCTGAATATCGCGCACGATTCAGGCGGCTGGTAGGGCACGAGCAGGTCGACGGAGTAAATGTTGTTCGTACGTGGCTTCTTCCCTTTCCCAACCGCAAAGCGTACGAGCGGATGTTGAACTACAGTTCGTTTTGCATTTCAGCCGCGAGCACTGGTCTTTTCTTGTCGCGTCCTGATGTAGTGATAGCAAGTTCACCACAGTTGTTGGTTGGACTCTCCGGCTGGTGGGTGGCGCGGTGGAAGCGCGTTCCTTTCCTCTTCGAAGTGCGCGACCTCTGGCCGGAGTCGCTGGCCGCTGTCGGGCTCGGAAACGCCGATTCGTTGTTGCACAAAACTCTGGCGAAGATCGCCGGTTTCTTATACCGCTCCGCTGATCGAGTGGTGGTGGTGACATCTGCTTTTGAAGATTACCTCGTTGAACACTGGCAAATGCCGCGGGAGAAAATCTCTGTAATCGAGAATGGAGTAGAGACGCAACTTTTCTCTCCGGACGCTCGAACGACTCTGCGCCGGGATTTATGCGCGGAGGAGAAGTTCATTGTTTCTTACATCGGTACGATGGGAATGGCGCATGGACTGGAAACGGTCATCGCCGCCGCCGCGCAGTTGCAAGATACGAATCCTGAAGTCATCTTTCTGATGGTGGGAGAAGGGGCAGAGAAGGGGCGTGTCGTCGAGCTGGCGCGAGAGCGCGCGCTAAGTAATCTAAGATTTATCGATCAGCAGCCTCGAGAGAAAATTCCGGCATACATTTGCGCCTCTGATGTTTGCCTTGTTCCACTCAAGAAAACGGACGTGTTTAAGACCGTCATCCCCACGAAGATGCTGGAGTTCATGTCATGTGCCCGGCCGGTGATTCTGGGAGTGGATGGTCAGGCACGAGGTATTCTGGAGGAAGCTCGTGCCGGTTTGGTGGTTGAACCGGAAAACAGCGGCGCCCTGGCAAATGCGATTTGCTTCCTGAATGCGAATCGCGAAAGATCACGCGAGTTGGGGCAGAACGGTAGGGATTACATTATCCGCAGGTTTTCCCGTCGCCAGACTGCAGAAAGATATATTCGAGTCCTGCAGCGCCTATTGAGCGAGCCGGAGCGGCGCGAAGCAGACATAGCCGCGTAAACAATTTCGTGCCGTTTAGCTCAAGGGTGAACAGCGAGAATTGCCAATCCTGCTGTCGCGGATATCGCCGCGTTGAGGCCTGTCGCGGCCGCGGATCGGACTCCGCTAAGCGGCACGAACAGGATGTCGTCGGCCTGCAGGGTTACATCGGGAGCCTTGGCCTCCAGCATCTTTTTCAGCGGCACCGGCGTTTCGGTCATTCCTGTGGGACCCTTGTGGATGATGCGGATACCGCCCAACTTTGCAGTGTGGTTCGTCCCACCTGCCAGCGCCAGCGCCTGCAACACGGTCAAAGTGCCGTTATCGACAAGCAAACCTGCAGGACGCCCAACATCACCTACCACGTAGATAATCGGCGCGCGAGGCACGGAGATCGTGTCTCCCGGCCGAATCTCGATGTTGTCTTGCAAATTGTCGGCTAGATTCCTTGGGAGATCGACCGTAATTGGTCCAGACGTACTGTGCTGCCGGATGATGCTGACTTTTCGACCCGCCGCCGCAGAAAATCCTCCAGCCGCCGAGATCAAGTCGTATAGCTTCCGGTCTCCGAGCACTGGATAAATTCCCGGTTTCACCACTTCTCCCAGAATAGTCACCCCCTGAGAGGTAGATTCGTCCAGAAAGATGGTGACGTGCGCGCCGCGCACAAAGCCGCCATCTTCCAGCCGCTTCTCGATTAACGCCTGTGCCTCTTCCACCGTGAGGTCACCAACGTGCACGTAATCAATTAAGGGAAGATAAACATCCCCTGAATTGCCAACTCTTGCTTTGGTCGAAAGCTCCGGGACGTTGTAAACGCTAACCTCAAGGAGGTCACCGGAGCCCAGTCGAGGTAAAGAAGGCTCATCGGCGGGAGCGGTCGAGTCGGCTGGAGCGGCGCTCGCGGCGGACTTCGTCGAATCAGCAGTGCCGGCCTTGCTCGAAATTGCAGCTTGGGAGATCGGCTCGACAGCGGGTAACTCGGATGGGACAGTTTGCGTGGATGAAGATGCGGGCGCTTGTTGACCCGATGCTTTAGATCCCGAACCGAACAACAAAACGACGGCAATTGCAAACAGGCTACCGCTGCGGGCAAAACTGAGTCTGCCGAACTCCATCACAGGCCTCTGGTGGAAGAAGGATCGCAGCAAAGTTTAGCACAATGACACACGCTGATCCCATCACATTTGTCGCAGACGTCCAATCCATTCCAGTTTTCCACAGCTTTATCACCGCGGGGAATTGAATCCTGGTGCAGAAGGCTGCTAGATTCCAAGCAACCCTCAACCGCAAACGCAGACGGAACCGGTTAACTAACTACCAGGCAGCGATCGCTGCTGCAATACTACTAGTCGGATGACAATGGCACGTGCCGATGCTCGTGATTGGCCGAGGGGGGACAGTTGACGGTCGTATTTTTTTCGATCTTCTTCTTGTCGCTTTTCTTCTCGTTCGTCCTAACGCGCTACGTTCGGGACGTCGCATCCCGGCGCGGATGGGTTGCCATCCCTTCGAACGAGAGACACTTACATTCCACTCCCTTACCGCGCCTGGGCGGCGTGGCTATTTTCATTTCTTTTTCATTAAGCATGATCGTCGCGGTCGTCATGGGGCATTATTTACCCCACCTGCGGTCGACCTTATCGCTGAAGACTCTGCTGACCATCCTGTTACCGGCGTCGATCGTTTTTCTTCTCGGGGTCTATGACGATCTTCACGCCGTCGGTCCCTACGTAAAGTTCGCGGTTCAGTCTCTCGCTGCCACTATGCTTTTCATCGGTGGCCTGCGCATTCTCAACATTCCGGTGTTGTTCGGGGAGCACCAACTCCCCTGGTTTGTGGGCTTACCGTTCACCATTCTGTGGGTCTTGGCTATCACCAACGCATTTAATCTAATCGATGGCCTCGACGGTCTGGCCGCGGGCTCGGCTCTGTTCTCGACGCTGGTCGCCTTCGTGGTCGCGCTACTCTCCGGATACTCGCTCGTTACAGTGATGACGATTGCTCTGGCCGGGGCGATTTTGGGTTTTCTCCGTTACAACTTCAATCCCGCAACCATTTTCCTGGGAGATTCTGGGAGTCTTTTCATCGGCTTCCTGCTCAGCGCGTTGGCCTTAGCCGGAGCACAAAAAGCGCCAACGATCGTTGCGGTTGCCATTCCGGTGGTGTCGTTCGGCTTGCCGATTCTGGAAACGTCGCTTTCCATCCTGCGACGCCTGATCGGTGGCCGTCCCGTATTTACCGCCGACCGCGAGCACATCCATCACAAACTTTTGCAGCATGGGCTGACCCACCGCCAAGTCGTCATCGTGCTTTACGGCGTGTCCGCCGTGTTCGCTCTCCTCAGTTTGTTTCTGCTTTGGCCTACTGGCAGTTCCCTGGGCCTTGTGCTCGCTGTGCTTGGCACTGGCATATGGATCGGAGTTCAGCGCCTTGGCTATCTTGAGTTGGGCGAACTGGCTCGCGTTGCCCAGCGGACTTTCGATCAGCGCCAGATCGTCATCAATAACCTCGCGATCCGGCGTGCCACGGAAGAGCTGAAAGCCGCCCGCGATTACGAACAAATTCGGCGCGTGCTCGAAGCTGCCTTCAGTTCCAACGATTTCGATGGGTTCGACGTGCGATTCAAGCTTTTTCCAGGGGAGTCCCACCCCGGCGGTGTCCTGGACTCCGGAGCCCAGGCGAGGCGCGGAGAAGTTTCTTTTTACTGGGGCAAGAGCAAAGGTGCGAGATCGCTGGACGGTTTGGCGGTTTGGACTCTATCGCTCGATCTGGTGAGTTCGTCCAATCGGTACAGAGGTGCTCTGGTGGTGCGGCGCCTGTACTCGCAGCGGAACCTGCAACTTGATATCAACCTGCTCACGAGGGATTTCCCCGTGGTGTTGGCCGATGCCTTAGATCGTACTCTACAACCCGGAGTGGAAGTGATCCCGCATTCAGGGCAGGATGATCGCGGATTTGTTGCCGCCCAAGCTGGTTAGACGCTTTCCGGGAAAAACTTCAACCTGATGATTTCTGTGAGCGAGATCCTCGGGCGCACGCTTACCCATGATGGGTTAGGCGTGAAGTGAAGATAGGATTATAGGGAGGGCTGACGGTTAAAGTTTTGCGCTGGCGTACGAGTTAATCTCGCAATTCAAGCAAACTTCCTCAAAAGCGGGTGCTGTCCACTGCATGGTTCCCCCAGTATCAAGGCATTTTCTGCCTCGACCGTTTTTTAAGTCTAAACCAGCAGTCTCGCCAAATCAATACCCGTTCGGCAAAAATCCGCGCGGAAGGCCAGTCTTTACCGACCAAAAAGTGCAAGTTGTTGCATACGGTTTCTACGGGTCCGGCCCTATTTACAAAACAACCCGAACGTAATACCAGGTTTTCCACATGAGGAACCAGTTCGGCTACTTCTTCATTCCGCTATCCCTGTTTACCTTTAGCTTCGCCGAATCTTCGTGAGGATATGCATTCATGTTTAGTAAGACGGTTTATGGCACCACTTTCAAGGACGTTCATTTCGTTCCTCTGCAGTCCGCCACGTTCTGCATCCAGTGCGAACTGATCAGCACCAATAGCCGTCCTTATTGCCTGGCCTGCGGAAACACGTCGCTCCTGAGCCTCTCCCGGGTTCTGGGCGGAACGCTGCGCAACCAGCAGACGGCCCATCTCATCACCGACTCCGAACTCGACAGTCTGGTTCGAGATCTGTTGCGCACAGTTCCTGACCCTCAGATGCTGAACGCGGCGGATTATCAGACGCGGGTGCCCTCGACCGTTCTTCGCAGCCAGCTACGAGTCGCCAACGCCGCTCATCCGGTGTCAGGTTTTCGCGCCGTGCATGTTGGGGAGGAAGTGGAAATTCACTCCGCGGAACTGGATCTGGAGCCCGCGATCAGTGCCATCACCGAGCGCGCCCAACACCTTACCGGAGCCACAGGAGCCGCCATCGCCCTGCGAGCCGGCGATGAGATCGTATGCCGCGCCCGGGCTGGCCGCACTGCTCCCGACCTCGGGGTTCGCTTGCAGACCGATGCGGGCATCTCCGCGGAAGCCGTGCGCACTGGGGAGGTTATGTTATGTCACGACGCCGAGCGCAATCCGCGCGTCGACCTTGCCAGTTGCCGCCGACTTGGAGTCCGCTCCATCCTGGTCTCTCCGCTGCGTTATTATCGGCGCACCCTGGGAGTCTTCGAAGTGCTCTCCTCATCGCCCAGTGCCTTCGATGAGCGCGATGTCGCCACTATGCAACTGCTTTCCAGCATGATGGTCGCGGCGATTTCCCGCATCTCCAGCCTGCATCAATCCAGGCGCGCACCGAAGTAAAGACCTGGTCTGCCCGGGAATGAGACTCGATCAATAGGCCCAATAGCCGTCAGGATTAGTCGTGCTCTCGATGCCGACGTACACGTTCCGCCCGAAGAAGAAGGGAAGCCCCCAATCAAAACTGCCGGACGAGTACGTGCCTCCCAGATCGCTGTAGGCGGAATCGTCGACGCTGAAAAGAGCCTCTGCATTTGCAATACTGAAATTGACGGTGCCGGTAGCCCCATTTGCCCCTTGATTGGTCGCCGAAAGATTCTCTGTGGTAGAAGGACAATAAAAATCTGGTGCATCGCCGCTGCTGGGACACACCGTTATCGTGCTGGGGAAGAAGTAGCCGTTCGAACCGCTGTCAATAAAGCTTGCCGAGTCCACAGTTCCGTTATACGTGGTGGAGAAATTTCCCCCTGCGTTTGCCGTGTAGATTGTGGCAGCCCCGAGGGCATTGTTGGACTCAGTTCCAATACCAAAAACCAGTGCGCCGCTTGCGCTGGACTCTTGGCCTCCGGAAATCGCCGGGAATTCGACGATCACCCCGTTATTGTCGGTGGAAAATAAGGCAACCGGGTTTTGGACTTGCTGCGTCAGGCTCTCAGCAACGGCTTGGCAGGTTGCGGTAGAAGAGGCGCATTCGTAGTACGGATTGAAATCTCCCGCAGCCGTCTGCACTTGCTCACAGTAGCTGCCGCAATCTTGTGCAAACAGCCCAACTCCGAGAATACCGTTCGCGCCTAAATTCCCAAGTGTGTCCGATGACATCCCCGAACTCGTGCACGAAGTAGGGGCGACAAAATCCGAGTCGCTCAACACCTGAATAGGTACGGAACTGGCTTTTTCACTCGCAATCTCCACGTCCGCCGTTTGCACCGGCCCCCATGTATATCCGCTTACAAACGGAAGACATTCCACGACTGGATTGCCGTCGGAGGCCTTCTGCTGCGGCAGCGACAGCGTGAGAGCGGATGAGAGGATCCTGAGCCCCGAACTTCCCGTGTCAACTAGTATCCCGTCAATCGTTTGGCAGGTGGAGGTTCCCGGAAGGCAAACTGTTACGGTTGTGAAACTCGCATCATCGTAGTTGCCTACTGGACCGCCGTTCACCGAAATCGACGCCACATTCGCGCCAGAGCTTGTGATCGTATTCGCTGGAGTACTGCTGCTACTGCTTCCTCCCCCGCACCCTGCCGAGAATCCACAAGCCAAGCCAAGCGTAGAAATCAGGATTAATAACTTCCCCGGATCCTTCATCGGATTGCCTCGGCCGCGACGCCCGACGGCAATAAATCAGGAACATACGCCCGCCCTCTGAAGGAGCGTGGATGTCCTCCCATCTGCACAACCAATCCAGGCTGCTCGATCTCGAGAGGCCTTCGGCCCAATCGCGCGCTGCTCTGTGCTTTCGTCGCTTGTGCATACTGCTCGAAATAGCTTCCCAAGAGCTGACGCATATCCGGCGGCCACTGCCCCTGCCAAGTGATGGCGAACACTTTGCCGGCCGAAGAAACATATTCCCTTACGACTGTTCCAGCCGGCGATTGAATCTCATGCACGCTATACGAAGCGGCGGCTGATGTTCTCAGCGTCCCTTGCATATGGAGTTGATCCGCTTGAATTGACGCAATATCACCGCCCAGAGCTGCCAGTGCCGGGTGGGCGGTGGTGACTATCGCGAACAGTCCGAAGACCGCCAGCAGTCCGCAGGGTTTTCGAGCGACTCTCCGCTTTGATCTGAAGTGAGTTTTCGACATTCTTCTAACGCCGGTTTCCGAGTTAGATTAGGTTCGCATCCGACCGGGTTGCCTTCATAAGGGAGTCTGCTGCCCCCGAGTCCTTGGCTAATTCCGACTTTGTTCTCAGCAATTTACAGGCAATCTTGCACTAAAAACTTTCTTCCTGCTTACTTTTTCACAATTTGGAGGTTAATATGAACCGACTGAGCCCAGGGCCCCGCCGAATGGCCACCATCGTTCAAGTATCCCGATCCGCTTCCTCGAACCGCCGAGGTCGCGTGCGCCAGAAGGTGCATGTGCCGGCGTATGCGAGCCTCGGCCACGCTTTGCCGGGTGAGTTGCAGGATCTCCACGAGATTCTCGACATGAGCGAGTGCGGGGTGGCTCTGCAATGCTCGTTGCCGCTCGCAATCGACCAAAGTGTGGAATTGTCACTGGATCTCGCGGAAGCCACTGGACAAATTTTTACCACGGCGCGTGTGGCATGGCTTGGCTCAGCCGGTCGCGTGGGTCTCGGCTTTTCTCCTCTCCCGCAATCTGCCGTTCGCCGCTTGCGGGAGTGGCTTTTCCTGAACGCCCTTGCCGCGACCGCGAATGCGGAGTCTTCGGCCTCCGCGTCCGAGGATGGCGAAAGCTTCGTTGTTCGGCAGAACTACACCGACATCCTCACCGCTGCGTCTGCGGTCCAGAGAGAGGCCGAGTCGCTTGGGTCAGATCTGAAAGCGGCTCTTGCACTGATTGCCTTTCGTGCCAAGTCGTTGCTTCGCGCCTCGGGTGCGGCAATCGCGCTGGAAGGGAAAGACGCCGGAACCATGGTCTGCCGCGCCAGCGCCGGCGACAGCGCCCCTCCAGCCGGAATGAGCCTGCAGGTAGGCTCCGGTTTCTCGGGCGAATGTGTGCGCACCGGGAAATTATTGCGCTGCGACGATACGGAGAGCGACGAGCGTGTGGATCGTCACAGCTGTCGTGCTCTTGGCATTCGTTCCATGCTCGCCGTCCCAGTGATCATGGGAGAAAAAGTGATTGGGTTGCTGGAAGTATTTTCCGCGCAGCCTGACGCTTTTCGCGAAAGTGATAGCGCCGTGTTGCAGCGTTTTGCGGAAACCATTCTCGCCGCCGTCACTCGGGCGGTCCGAGCTCACGATCCCTCTGGCGCGCCCGCGGCCTCTGCGAAGCCCTTTTCTCCGTCCCCCGGCAGTGTCCTGTTTGCTTACCCGCCGGACGAGAAGGCGGAGGGCGAGGACGCTTCTGGACCGCAGGACAATGTCGGCGGGATTCGGCTCCCACGGGCGCATCTTTTCCTGCTGATCGCCGCCGCGGCCACCATTGCTCTGGCTCTCGGTTTCATTCTCGCACCCTGGATTCAGGAAAAGCTTCAGGCTCGCGCGCGAAATGGAGAACAGACTGTACTCGCCTCCTCAAAACCTCCTGGTGAGTCTTCAAGTTCAGGCGCGGGAAAGCTGTCCGCCGATTCTGCCAGCTTCGCCCAGCTCCGCGAATTGGCGTTACGCGATGATCCAGCCGCCGAGAACGCCTTGGGCCTCCTTTACGCTCAGGGCGACGAAAAGCAGGCTGTCAGACAGGATGAGAAAGAAGCTGTTCGCTGGTTTCTCAAGGCTGCGGAGCAAGGCAACGTTCCCGCTCAGTCCAAGTTGGGATCGCTTTATTTGAGTGGCCGCGGCGTGACACAAGATTCGAACCAAGCGTACTTCTGGACTGTACTTGCCCGCGCCAGTGGCGACGACGCCAGCAAGGTGCTCGCCCCGTTTATCGCGACGCGTCTCACGCGGGCTCAACGTACGGCCATCGAACAACAAGCCGATCAGTGGGTGCAGCGGCACGAGTCGTCCACAAAAGCTGCCCGCTAGGAAAGTCTGAAGCCCGAAGCCGTCTGCACCCGCCAGCATTAGAATGAAACCAGAGGTTTCCCCCGTGCGCACCCTCCGCAGTGTTCTGGACGAGCGAGTCCGCGAAGCCGACCCGCTTCTCTACGAAAAACTCGAGAACCACCGTGTGCGTTGCTTCGCCTGCGGACATTGCTGCCCCATTCCCGAAGGCCAGCCCGGAGTCTGCAAGGTTCGCTACAACCGCGGTGGGACGCTCTATGTTCCTTGGGGATACACCGCCGGAACACAGTGCGATCCGGTTGAGAAGAAGCCCTTCTTTCACGCCTATCCCGGCGCGCTGGCCTACAGCTTCGGAATGCTGGGCTGCGACTTGCACTGCGCGTATTGTCAGAACTGGGTTACGTCGCAGGCTCTGCGCGACTCCAACGCAGTCTCTCCTCCGCTATCAGCTTCGCCTGAGCTTCTCGTGCGCGACGCGATCACGCAGGGCGCAAAGATTCTGGTCAGTACCTACAACGAGCCCCTCATTACCAGCGAATGGGCGGTGGCCGTTTTCAAGGAAGCCAAATCCGCCGGACTCCTCACCGGCTTCGTTTCCAACGGCAATGCCACTCCGCAGGTCCTCGAATATCTGCACCCATGGCTCGATTTGTACAAAGTGGATCTCAAAAGCTTTGACGACCGTCACTATCACGAACTCGGCGGACGCATCGGTCCCATCCTCGAGAGCATCCGCCGCATCCATGAAATGGGCCTATGGCTTGAGATCGTCACGCTTCTGATTCCGGGGTTCAACGACTCGGCCGACGAGTTGCGTCGCTTGACTGAATTCCTCGCCAACATCTCGCCCGACATTCCCTGGCACATTACCGCTTTCCACGGTGATTACAAGATGACCGATCCGCGTGACACGCGTCCGGAAGACCTGCTGCGAGCCATCGAGATCGGAAGGCAATCGGGCCTTCGCTATATCTATGCGGGCAATCTGCCCGGAGCGGTTGGCGAGTGGGAAAATACGCGCTGTCCGCAGTGCAGCGAAACCCTCATCCAGCGCTATGGTTACGTAATCATGGATTATCGCCTTACCTCGGACAGCCATTGCCCGCATTGTGCCGCGGCTATTCCCGGGCGTTGGCCTGCCCGTTTCGAAGGTCAGATCGCGTCCCGCCCTTTCCTGCCGCGTAGAAGCTCGGTTTTGTTTACAATCCAGAATCGGTAGTGTGGAATCCCCCGTTGGTTCATGCGAAAACTATTCATCCTCGTTCTGAGCAGTCTGGCTCTGCTCTCGCTACCATCGTGTTCGCCCCGCGACTTCCTCACGCGCCGTCTCGCTGCCGACCTGATCGAACGCTCTGAAACTTTCCGTGCTCCGCAACAGTTTCTGCTGCGCACCGGCGTGATCTCCAACGATGACTACCTCTCGCCGGAGTCTCTTGCGCTACAACATCGCGGCTGGATTTCCGGGACCAAAACTTCCTGCCCTCCAACTCTAGCGCCGTCGCCATGCTGGGAAGTTATTCTCACACCGTCAGGCGTGGACACGTTTCACACCCTCGTTGCGCCCGGCGACACTGACAAACCATCCTTCAGTATTCCAGCCGCAAGAAGAGAACTGGTAGCCATCACGGGAATCGCCAAGCAGACTAACGTGGCCGACGTCGAATTTACCTGGAGATGGTTTCCACTGAACGAAGTGGGCGCGGTAGTTTTTCCCGGCGATCTCCGTTATCGGTCTACCGCAAGCTTTCGCTGTTATGACGATGGCTGGCGCGTGGTGGTGCGAGCCTCCTCTCATCACGGCCAGCCTCTCGACGAGGCTCTCAAGAACGGCGAACCGGCACAGTAGAATCTTGCTTCATCCGTTTGGCATGAGTGCCGGGTCATGACCCCAAGTCAAATCAGTCACCGGCAAGTTGCTTATTGCAAAGCCAATCTTGTATAACCCTTCTTCCGCAACGGGCCCTATGAAAACCGCAAAGTATCTCTTGTTGCTCGCTATTGTTCTCGGTTCCGCGTCTCTCGGCTTCGCCGAAGGCAAGCCGAAGCTGACCCTCGACGAATTTTTCAACTCGGTCAGCTACACCTCGGTGGCGCTCTCGCCGGACGGCAACTCTATTGTCATCGGCACCGAGCGGGCCGACTGGGATCAGCAGATTTTTCGCACCGACCTATGGCTCTATCGTGATGATGGCAAAGGTGGATCGCTGATCCAACTCACGCAATCCGGCCACGACAGCGATCCCAAGTGGTCACCCGATGGTCGTTGGATCGCGTTCCTTTCGGAACGCAAGACTTCGTCGGCAAGAAATTCCGATTCCGATTCAGATGACGACAAAGATGTTGACAAAGGGGATATAAGCCAGATCTACGTGATTTCTCCCGCCGGCGGTGAGGCGATTCCACTGACTCAGGGTCAAGAGGAAGTGCACACGTTTTCCTGGTCGGCCGACTCCCGCACTCTGTACTTCGCTACTCGCAACCCGTGGACCAAGACGCAGAAGGACGATTACAGGAAGCAATGGAAGGATGTTGTGCAGTATCGCACCGCCGAGCGAGGCGACACGATTTTCGCTCTCGATGTTGCGGCGGCGCTTGCCCGCCATGCCACTGCTCCAGCCAAAGAAGGAAATGACGATGAGAAGGAATCGGATCTCACCCCCGGCGCTCGCTCCATTGCGACCTTGCCCTTGCGCGTGGAGGAGCTGGTTACTTCGCCCGATGGCAGCAAGCTCGCCTTCATCAGCAATTCAATCAATCAACGGCAAGAAAAGTTCGAAGACTACGAAATCTACACCCTCGATCTGGCAAACCCAGCGCCGCGCCGCCTTACAAATAATCAGGCTCAAGAGACCAAGCCACATTGGGCCAACGACAACCGCCACGTCTTCTTCAGCGTAGAAGTCGGAGACGTTGCTGGCCCTTATCGTGATCTTCAACCGCATCTCTACTGGGTCGATAGCGAAAGCGGTGCCGTCGAGCAGTGGAGCAAGGATTTCATCGGCCAGGTCGACCAGTATTCAGTCACAGCGGATGGCGTTCTCGCTTCAGCGCGTCTCGGCACTGAGGTTCCGATGTACTCCGTCGCACAGCCAGGTCAGTCGCTGCACAAATTGAACGGCTGGGATGGCACTTATGAAACTTTATCCGCAACTGCTCAGTCTCCGCGCGTGGCCTTTGTCTATTCTTCGCTGCAGAAGCCTGCCGAAGTCTATCTGGCGGACAGCGTCGACAAACTCGATCAGGCGCGTCCCATTACGTCACTGAATAAACTTTTTGCCGAGCGCGAACTTCCTCAAGGCAAGCCCTACAAATGGAAGGCTGACGATGGCACCACGGTCGAAGGAATGTTGATTTATCCTCCCGGAAAATTTGAGTCGAAGAATTTGCCGATGCTCACGTTTATTCACGGTGGTCCCGCCGACGCGGATGGCAATCATTTCGAGGCCGACTGGTATCAGTGGGCCGCACTCGCGGCCACCGACGGCTGGCTGGTGTTCGAGCCCAATTACCGCGGTTCCACGGGCTACGGTGATAAATTTCTGCAGCAGATCGTTCCTGTCATCGTCTCGCGCCCGGGCAAAGATATTCTCGAAGGCGTCGACGCGCTGGTGAAGGCTGGCATTGCCGATCCTGATCACCTCACCGTCGGCGGCTACAGCTACGGCGGCTACATGACCAACTGGCTCATCACCCAAACCGCCCGCTTCAAGGCTGCAGTCACGGGCGCCGGAGCTGTCGAGCATGTCGGCAACTGGGGCAACGACGACACGACTTTCGACGATGCCTACTTCCTTGGTGGACGTCCATGGGAGGCACAGCAGCGCTATCACGACGAAGCCGCAATTTTCCAAATCGATAAAGTCCGCACTCCCACTCACATGGTCGCCGGAGCCAATGATATTCGCGTCGCCGTGCTGGAAGATTATTTGCTGGAACACGCCCTGTATTCGCTGGGAATTCCGAACGCGTTGTTGATCTTTCCCGGCGAAGGCCACTCGCTAGCGAAGAATCCGTGGCATGGAAAGATCAAGGTGAGGGAAGAATTGAAATGGCTACAGAAGTATGGCGGCGTGCCGGCGGGAAACTAGGTTAACTAACGGTACGAGAGCCTAGGATCGGAAAGATGTCTACTTCCCCGCGCTAGCCACCTTGACGCCGCGTGATCCCGCTGCATACCGCGCAATGCCTCTGTACAACGCTTCCGCAATCTGCTCGCGGTATCCGTCATTGCGCAACTTCTGCTCGTCGGTGGGACTGCTGACGAACGAGACTTCCGCCAGGATTCCGGGCATCGCGGTCTCAGTAAGAACCACGTAGGACGCTTCTTTCACGCCCCGGTCGCGCAAGCCGGGATTTTGCACCGAGAGAGTTCCGTAGAGCGAACGTTGCACGCTGGCGGCAAGGCGCCGCGATTGCTCGATCCTCTCATGCAAGTCGGCCGAGGTGAGAGCGACTGTAGCACCTTTCTTGCTCGCGGTTGCACTCTCCCGAGTTTCCACGTCTTTGGCATTGGGCGCAGAGAAGAAGTTCGTGTAATAGGTTTCTACCCCGCGCGCCGAAGGCAGGTCGCTGTAGTTGGCATGGACCGAAACGAAAAGATCGGCCTGCGCCTGATTCGCCATTGCGGCGCGCTCGTCGAGAGGAATGTAATTGTCGTCGTTCCGCGTGAGAATTACTTCCGCGCCCAAACGGCTCTCCAGCAGCTTACCCAGCCGCTGGGCAATCTCCAGCACCAGATCCTTTTCCAGTAAGCCGCTGCGGCCCACCGTTCCCAAGTCCCACCCACCGTGACCCGCATCCACCACGATGCGCATCTTCGGAACTTTCGCGCGTAACTGCAGGTCTTCGCGCGTGGGCGGAGGAACGACGATCGCCAGCTTGTCCCGCCGGTTCTGCGCTCCGGGGAATAGATTCACCTGTCCTGTGCTGTTGACGCCCGGTTTGCGAACCTGCACCACCAGACGGTAAGGATTTGGCTCCAGGCTGACGGAAAACGTCGAGCTTGCTTTCGTCTCCAGCACAACCCGCGTCAGCCCTGGAATCGGCTGCGCGATGCGAACCCGCGACAGCAAAGGGTCGCCAATTTCGATGGCCTTTCCTTCAAGCTCAGGAACGAGGGACGTGTCGTGCAAATCAAAGTAAATTCGATCCGGCGCGGTCAGGCGATGGGCTTCGTATTGCACCTGATCTTGCAGGTCGAGCACGACCGTGCTGGAATCCGCAGAAGACCAATGGCGAATCCCAGTAATCCGCGCCAGTTTCGACACCTCTTGCGGTGTCGCGGGTCCAGTGTCCGCTTCATCCGTCGCACTTCGATCCGTCGACCCAGAAATGGAGGTCGAATTGTTCTGCCCATCGACAACGAGATTTGAAGGAGCGGAAGGTGCGGTGGTCGAAGCCGCAGCAGGTTGTTTCGGTGCGGCCCGAGGAGTCATGCCGATTGTTTGGTCCGGCTGGACCAATGCCTTGCCCAGTTGCTCATTCTTCAGCTTCCACCACAGTCCCCCAGCCAAAAGTGCGCAGACAACCACGAGCACTAACACCAGCACTACTCCTGGATGGCGAGACGTGGACGGCTCAGAAATTGTTTCGTCGGTCGGCGTTTCCTCAACCACTTGAACCGTAGTCGTGCTCAGATCCGGTGCGGCTAAAGACGCTGCCGATTCAACAACTGCAGCCGGAACGGCTGCAACCACAGCCGGCGGCACAAATTCGCCCGCTGTAACCACCGGCTGAGGAAGAATCTTCTCCGTCGCCAGAACTGCGGGTGCCAGGGCTGCGGTCGCTGGGGCTGCCGGTGCCGGAATCGGGGGCCCGACCAATTCGGCCACGGCCGCCTGCGCCGACTCCGCAAATCTCTCTTCGTCCTCGGGCTTGAGCGCGCCAAGAATCAATTCTGCGAGCAATTCCAGGCTGTCCACATCGCTATCATTGAAGCCGAAGGGTTCCGCCGAAAATGCTTCCAGCAGGCCGATCACGCGCTTCCGGCCGCACAGCGGTACCGCTACCATGGACCGCGCGCCCAACTTCCGGCACGCGCTAAGATTTACGCGATCATCGGTCTCGGTATCGTCACACCGGATGATCTGCGCCGTGCGGAAACATGCTCCCGAAAACGCCGAATCGCGCTGGATGCGCGCGCCTACATCCGGTTTGATCGCACCCGCCGATGCGCGCAAGACAATCTCGTTATTCTCCGCCAGAGCGATGCCCAATCCATCGGCCCCGGTGATGGCGATCGCCCGTTCTGCGACTAATTGAAGCACCTCGTCCAGAACGAATTGCTCGCCCTGTTCAAACTCAGCTGGGCGTGCAATCGTCTCAAACCCCTGGTACCGTGCAGCCAACGCTCTGCGATATCGCACCTGTTGATGCAGCGCCGAGAATGCCAGGAGAGCCTGAAGGGCATCGCGTCCAGATGGCCGCGACTTCGGCTCTTCGCTCAAATCGGACGGCTGGAAATCATTGGGATATCCACCACCCTCGGCCGGCGACGCTGTGCTCCGCGGCCAGGAGGGCACGCGCGACTCCGGAAGGCCGGCGGCAACTTCATTGATCGGTTTGGTGGGAGTCGTTGCCATTCCGTGCTGGACGGCCCATCCGCTCGGGGAAGTGTGGCCATCTAAGCTGGTCCCTGTCAATTAACCACTTGGCGTAGCCTGTCTCCGCCGCCTCCAAGACGCGATGCGACTGCGGCCAGAGCTGGGTTTTACCGGGTTTAACAAGAACTTACCGGATTTTAACCGACTTTTGCCAATTCCCACATGACCCATCGGCCATGGCCTTTCGTAAGACTACCTTCTTGAATCAACTCAGTTACTGCTAAACCGCCTCCCAGAAATTAGAATTGGACGAAACGGGCCCCATCCGAACCGGTTCTGGCGGATAGTATGCAGGTCGTATCATTTCCCGCGCGCCAAGCACGCACCCACTATCGGCATGAACTGCGTACTCTGACTTACGTTACGCTCGATACCGCCAATGGCGGAATCATAAGAAATCTCAATAGCGAAGGGGCGGCCGTGCAGGCCGTTGCTCCCCTACGCCAGCATCAGCGCGTTCGATTGCGCTTCGAATTGAGGTTTCCTCGGCTGCGCGTTGAAACCTACGGACAGGTCCTCTGGTCCAGTCCCTCGGGCCAGTGCGGCATTCGCTTTGTAGATTTGCCCGCACGCACCAGCCGAGGGATCAGTGAGTGGATCTTTTCCAACCTTCTCGATACCTTGGCGCGCGAACCTGGCAACCACCCCATCTTCCAGGGCTCGCGGAGTTCGACAGGCCCGGCCGAAGTTACCGCCGAAAGCGCTCCCGCGGAGGGCGACGGGCTGATTCTGTCCTCGCATCCGCGGCCGTCGATCCGACCGGAGAGAGGCAACTCCTGGTTTGAGCGAACCATGCCATCGCAGCCTCATCAAGCGGAAAGCCCGGCGGAAGCGGCCTTACAACCTGATCTCCGTTCGAATTGGCTTTCCCGTCCGATCTCTGCAAGAACACTGGCATGGCTGGTGGATGCTCTTATCATGATTGCGGGTCTGCTGCTGTTTACTTTGATATTTCTAGCGATAACTCACGAACTCCCGTCCTGGCATATCACCCTTGGGATTGCCACAGCCGCGGCTCTCTTCGTCGCCGGCGCTTACTGGGCGCTGTTCGCTCTATTTGGAGGTGCAAGTTTGGGGGCTCGTCTGGCCCAAGCTGTATCGAGCGGGCAAGAAGAAGTGAGTGAAGGTGACCGCTTTCGCTGACACTATTTACATCGGCCCGAGATTTGAGCTAGATGGCAGGTCCGCTCTTAATTGGCAAAATACTGCTGCGCCAGCCAAATACGTAGGGAGGACTGCATCGGTGCGGCAAGCTTCACGAAGCGAATGCCAACATTTCCGCGCTTGTCCGACCACGCCACTTCAATGTCCGCCTTTACTCCGCACTTTGTGCCGGGCAGTTCGAACGACGCGCGGCGCAAATCGCTGGCATCGAACTGGTCATCGACGCGGACCTGCAGCCCGCCCTGGCTAAGGTTGATGAGTTGCGCGCCCACTCTTTTCTGATTACGCCCACTCAGGGTCACAGGCACCTCTATCCCCGCGCGGTGATAACGCAGCCGGCCGTCGAGGATCATATTGCGAGCCGCGGAGAGCGTACGCACCGCCTGTTCCACGGAGATGGGCTTGTCGAAAGCAAACATCGCGCCGGTAGCCTGCATCTCAGGTCTGCCTTGTGCGCGACCCATAATTACAAGAGGTACGGTGCTCGCGCGCGAAGCCTCCTGCTGTAATCCGCGAAAAAACTGTCCTGTTCCGTTGAGGTCACAATCAACGATGAGCGCGTCGATCTTGGATTTTGTGAGACGCGCTAGAGCTCGCTGCGGTTCGCTCTCGACAGCAACATCCATGTGCAATCCGCCGAGAATACATTCCAGAACACTGACTTCCTGCCAATCGCGTGAAACCACCATCGATGAGAGTGTCATGTCTTCACTCTACCGACCCCGGTAATCTCGACGTAGATCACTAACGTAATGCAAGCCTCAGGAACCGGCTTGTTGATGACCGAGGCGTCGTATTCGTTTGCTTTGCCGCGGCCTAAAGACAAAGCCTCGTCACGCGCGCGAGCTTCGACGCCACTCCAACGTCCGCACCAGTCCTGCTTCATCTGCTTTGGGTAATCGGGGCAGGGGTCTACTTTACTTTCCCGCACCCTGGCTCTTTCGAAGGATCCGGTGAAACTCTTCCCGGCTCAAGATGTGACGCTCCTCAAAGAACTGCGTCACCGCTTTCAAAGCGGCGGCCGGATTTGAAACGGGAGATAGAGAGTTGGATTGAGGTGCCATAGGATAACTGGTCGGAGCCACTACTGGAGACATGATCACCGAAGGCCGCGAGAGCGATCGCAGCAGTTCACGCAACCGCTCGCGATCTGGATCCGACATGGTCGTGAAGCAGATTCCCATGCCCAAGTTCGGGTAGACGATCCGCACCTCGCCCTTGCTCTCGACCCGGTACCCATTCACCTCAATGGTTAAGGCGAGTGGAGCTCCCTCACGAAAAGTGGACATTGCCTCCACATAGCATCCGTGCAAACTGATGTCGGTGAATGTTGCCCAGGTCGCCACGCCGGTACGAGCGTCGCGCAAGTGCGCGCTGCCCTGGCAACGGTATCGCGGGCTTCTTCGCCGTTCGACCTTGGTGGAACTTGCCGTGTCGACTGGGACCGCACCGCCAGTCCGATTCTCGCGCGGCGACCCGAAATCTGGCGCGCGCCCTGGCGCGGCTCCGGCAGCCTGGGGCGCGCTCTGTTTCAAGGACGCTAGATATGCCGCTCCGGCATTGTTTTCATCGGACATAGCCGCGCATTCCCCTCCCCACTGCGGGCACCACTGAATTGTCAGTGCCGTGAGGGGGAGGCCCTGTTAGATCTATCGGTACATTCGAATTGAAGATTGAATGAGCGCGGTGTGCAGCCTGGAGATACGGAAGTTTCCTTTCCGGAAGATGTTCAGGATTGGAACGCTGTGGCAGGGAATTCCGCGATAGACTGCCGAATCTTATTCCAAACCTCATCCCTCCCCGAACGGGTCTTCGCAGAAAATGGAATCACAGTTGCGGTGGGGTATGCTTCGCTCAGGCTCTTCAGCGCGTTGCGCAGTTGATTATTAGAGAGCCGGTCGCTTTTGGTGGCGATTAGCACAAAATCGCGACCCGACACATTAAGAAAATCCAGGAGTTGCCGGTCTCGGTCTTGTGGTGGCACGTTCACGTCGACCAGCGCGAGGCACAAGGCGAGCGTGGGACGCTCGTTGAGGTAGGGCTCGATAAACTTAGGCCATTCTTGCGAGATCTCACGCGAGAGCTTCGCGTAGCCGTAGCCCGGCAGGTCAGCAAAGATCACCGCCGGCTGCGGCTTTCCCGGCCAGCGAATCTCGAAGAAGTTGATGCTGCGCGTGCGTCCCGGGGTGGAACTGGTGCGAGCCAATTTGGTGTCCACCAGCGTATTGATCACGCTGGACTTGCCCACATTCGATCGGCCGAGAAACGCAACCTCGGGCAGACTAGGAGCAGGGAAGTGGGCTACGTCTGTCGCTGCGGCCATGAATCGGGCGATGACCCTCATGCTTCAGTGTGCAATGCCACGGCGCAGTCTTGCAAGCGACGCTTCTCGTAGTTTTAGCCTTTAGACCGGGTCCGGCGCGAGAAGATCACGGCAGGAGTGAAAATGGGAATGAGCGCTGGAATGAGCGCGCACCACAGTTGGGGCTTCGCGGCGAGAAGGGAAGCGGCAATGTCGATGGCCGCCACCATACACAAGAGGACGGCCATTCTTCGCGCACATAAACCAAGTGGCAATGTCTGCATGGAGATCTCTCCCTGCAAGAACTTTGCGCGGTCGTCGGCCAAACCGAGAACTCCTACTGATGCGCCGCCGGACTGTCTCCGGTGTTAGAGGTGAGCGGCGCGATGGGACGCGTCGTCTCTTCTTCGCTGATCGATTGCAACGGCGATTCCAGCGCAATCTGCAGCACCTGATCCATGGTATCCACGAAGTGCATCTTCATGGCGCTGCGCAGATTTTCGGGTACCTCCGCCAAATCCTTTTCGTTGTCCCGCGGCAGGATCACTTCAAACAATCCAGCGCGGTGCGCCGCCAGCAGCTTTTCCTTCAGCCCGCCGATGGGCAGTACTTTGCCGCGCAACGTGATTTCCCCGGTCATCGCCAGATCGCGGCGAACTGGAATCTTGCTGAGCGCGCTTGCGATAGCGGTCGCGATGGTAATTCCGGCGGAAGGCCCGTCTTTTGGAATCGCACCCTCCGGTACGTGCACGTGTAGGTCGAGCGTGCGGTAGAAATCGCGCGTCAGGCCAAGGCGGTGCGCTCTCGATCGAACATAGGAAAGAGCCGCCTGCGCCGATTCCTGCATGACGTCACCCAGCTTACCGGTCAGCGTCAGTTTGCCCTTGCCATCGACCACGGTCGCTTCCGTGCTGAGGATAGAACCACCCACTTCGGTCCAAGCCAGGCCGGTGACCAATCCCACTTCACTCTTCTCATGCGCCAGCGTGTCGCGGAACTTGATGACGCCCAGGAAGTCGGTGACATTCTCGCCGGTCACAGCAATGTTATAGTTCTCGCCTTCCTTGACTACCTTGCGCGCGACTTTGCGGCAAACGTTGCCGATTTCGCGCTCCAGGTTGCGCACCCCCGCTTCGCGGGTGTAAGCGCGAATCAGTGTGGTGATGGCGTCATCGGAGAACTTCACGTTTTTCTCCGACAGCCCAGCCTGCAGCATCTGCTTTTTCACAAGAAACTGCTTGGCAATCTCGACTTTTTCCTGCTCAGTGTAGCCGTGCAGCCGCAGCACTTCCATACGATCCTGCAGCGCCGGAGGAATCGTGTGCATCACATTGGCCGTGGCCACAAAGAAGACCTGCGACAGGTCATACTCCACGTCGAGGTAGTGGTCGACAAACATAAAGTTCTGTTCGGGATCGAGTACTTCGAGCAGAGCCGCTGACGGGTCGCCGCGGAAGTCCATCGACATTTTGTCGACTTCGTCGAGCATGAAGACCGGGTTCTTCGTGCCGGCTTTCTTCATCATCTGGATAATCTGGCCCGGCAACGCGCCGATGTAGGTACGCCGATGGCCGCGGATTTCGGCCTCGTCGCGCACGCCGCCCAGCGACATCCGGACAAACTTGCGTCCGGTGGCCTTGGCGATCGACATACCTAGCGAAGTCTTGCCCACCCCCGGAGGCCCAACAAAGCACAGAATCGAGCCTTTGGGATTTTTCACCAGCTGCCGCACGGCGAGAAATTCAAGGATGCGCTCCTTGATTTTCTCAAGCCCGTAATGATCTTCGTTCAGAACTTTCTCGGCGCGCGAGATATTCCGTATTTCCTTCGAGCGCTTCTTCCACGGCACGGCCAGCAGCCAATCGAGATAATTGCGGGAGACCGTGGATTCGGCCGACATCGGCGGCATCGCTTCCAGCTTTTTCAGCTCCTGCAACGCCTTGTCTTTCACGTCTTTCGGCATGCCCGCGGCATCGACCTTTTTCTTCAGTTCGTCGAATTCGCTCTTCTCGCCGCGGCCCAGTTCTTTTTGAATGGCCTTGATCTTCTCGTTGAGGTAATACTCTTTCTGCGCCTTCTCCATCTGCCGCTTCACGCGCGACTGGATGGTGCGATCCACATTCAGCTTTTCGATTTCAACGTCGAGGACGTCGGCGATCCGGTTCAGACGCTCCGACGGATCGAAGATCTCTAGCAGTTCCTGTTTTTCTTCGATGGAGAGTTGCAGGTTGGCCGCGATGATGTCAGTCAGCTTGGCCGGATCTTCCATCCGGACCGCCGAAATCATGGTCTCGTAGTTCAGCGCCTGGCAAAGCTTCACGTACTGCTCAAATAGCGTGGTCACGCGCTGCATGCCCGCTTCGATCTGGGCATTCATCTCGACGGGGTAGCGAGCGACCCGAACGTTCGCCTGCATATAACCATCGGCGTCGGTGGCCTGCAGCAACCTGCCGCGCTCAATGCCTTCGACCAGCACTTTAATGTTGCCGTCGGGCAGCTTCAGGCTCTGCACGATATTGACGATCGTCCCGACCTGATAGATCTCATTCGACTTGGGCTCGTCGATGGAGGCATCGTGCTGGGTGGCCAGGAAAATCTTCTTGTCGGCGGCCAGAGCCTCTTCCAGGGCGCGTACGCTGGACTCGCGTCCCACTACGAAGGGCGTCATCATGTACGGAAAGATGACCACGTCCCGTATGGGCATCATGGGCAGCTTCTTGCTTTCGAATTTTTCCTTGGATGTGGTCACTCAATCTCCCTGGGTTGACGCTGAATGACATTGCTGAACGACAATCGCCACGCGCCCTCTACACAGCCTACCTTCGGTAATCAGTTTACTACTCTTACAGGGGCCTTTGGCTATCCGGCCTTTTCCATCATCGAAAGGGAAGCATTCCGCTTCTCAACCATCTCCCTGGTGACTTCGAACTCCTTTAGTTTCTTCTGGCTGGGCAGATTGAACATCAAATCCAGCATGAGTTCTTCCAGGATCATGCGCAGGCCGCGAGCCCCGACTTTGCGCGCCATGGCCTGGCGGGCAATGGCGCGTAACGCCTCGTCGCTGAACTTCAACCGCACATTTTCGAACTCGAACAACCGCTGGTACTGCTTGACGATGGCATTCTTCGGCCGGGTTAGAATTTCGATCAGCGCGAATTCGTCCAGATCCTCCAACATGCCCATGACAGGTAGGCGTCCAACGAACTCGGGAATCAGGCCAAACTTAATCAAATCTTCCGGTTGCATTTCGCTCAGCAATTCGAAGTTGCGCTTGCTGCGCGCGACCACCGCTTCTTCCTTCTCTGCCTCTTCGCCGGCGCGGAAACCCAGTGACTTCTTTCCCACTCTCCGTCCGATAATCTTTTCCAGACCAACAAACGCCCCACCGCAGATAAACAAAATGTTTGTTGTGTCGACTGGGGTGAATTCCTGGTGAGGATGCTTGCGTCCGCCCTGCGGCGGAACGTTGGCGATGGTTCCTTCCAGAATCTTCAGGAGCGCCTGCTGCACGCCTTCTCCAGAAACATCGCGAGTGATCGATGGATTTTCATCCTTGCGCCCGATCTTGTCGATTTCATCGATGTAGATGATGCCCGTCTGGGCGCGGCTTACATCGCCCTCGGCCGCCTGCAGCAGCTTGAGGATGATGTTCTCCACATCCTCGCCCACATAGCCGGCCTCGGTGAGAGTGGTGGCATCGACGATGGCGAATGGCACATCGAGCATGCGGGCCAGCGTTTGCGCCAGAAGCGTCTTGCCGGTTCCAGTAGGGCCGATCAGCAGGATGTTCGACTTACTCAGTTCGATGCCGTCTCCCGCCGTCTTCTGACGGTTCATGAAAATGCGTTTGTAGTGGTTGTAAACCGCGACTGCCAGCTTTTTCTTGGTCTGCTCCTGCCCGATGACGTACTCATCGAGGAAAGTTTTTACTTCCTGCGGTTTAGGCAGTTGATTGGGCGCGGGGGCCTGCGGAGTCGCAGTGCGATCATCTTCCAGGATCGAATTGCACACCGCTACACACTCATCGCAAATATAGGCGCGGGGATAATCGCTGGGCGACGAGATCAGTTTCGCTACCGCGTCCTGCGACTTGTGGCAGAACGAACAGCGCAAAATCTCGTCGGAGCCTGACTTGGTTTTCACTCGGCTCTACTCCTTCAATATTCGTTCGGTATGACTTTGGGCCCCGCCTACTTCGACCCTTCCACTGCCGCTTTCGCGCTAGTCCGGTGTCAGGGTTCAAGCGCGAAGGCCGATCATACCGCTTTTGCGGTCTTATAGATGATATCGTCTATGATTCCGTATTCCTTAGCCTGCTGCGCGTTCATGATGAAATCGCGCTCCACGTCCTTTTCCACTTTGTCGAGTTTCTGGCCGCTGTGCTTCGAGAGTAACTGGTTTGTAATCTCACGCATACGGAGAATTTCACGGGCGTGAATGTCGATGTCCGTAGCCTGCCCCGACAATCCACCCATCGACGGCTGGTGAATCAGAATACGGGAATTCGGTAGAGCCAGTCTCTTCTTGGGTTCGCCAGCCGCTAGCAGTAATGCCGCCATCGACGCCGCCTGCCCCACGCACAACGTCATGACATCATTCTTCACATACTGCATGGTGTCATAAATCGCCATGCCCGCCGTGATCGATCCGCCGGGCGAATTCACGTACAACTGGATATCCTTCTCCGGATCCTCCTGGGCGAGAAACAACATTTGCGCGATCACTAGATTGGCAATGTTGTCGTCAATCGGCGTCCCAATAAAAATAATGTTATCCCGCAGCAGACGGGAATAAATATCGTAGGCGCGTTCTCCACGCCCAGTCTGTTCAATCACCATCGGTACCAGCATCATTTGCGGATCATTTGGTTTCATTGTCTACCGGACCTGTCACCGGAACTGCCACACTCCGCCCCGAAAAAACATTTTCGCCGTTCGGGGAGGGTCGAAAGTGTCCGCGCCGTTTGATAGCTACGCGGACTGGTGATAAAGAAAATCGAGGGTCTTTTCGCTGCGGATTCTCATCCGGATTCTATCGAGGCCCCCATCCTCTGTCAAACGAACTCGCACTGCCTCTGACGTTTGTTTCGACTGTTTTGCCAGAGCGTCAATCTCCCGGTTCACTTCCTCGTCGCTGACCTCGATTTTTTCCAGCTCGGCAATTCGTTCGAGCAGCAACGAAGACTTCACATCGTGGATTGCCTGATCCCGTTGGCCCGCCCTTAGCCGGGGCAGGTCCATCTTCTTCAGGTCTTCCATCTTCATGCCCTGCGCGGCCAGTGCTCGCAGACCGCGTTCCAGGCGCAGATCGATCTGGCGGTCCACCAAAGACTCGGGCACTTCAAAATCATTATGCTTCACCAGATCGGCGACCAGCTTGTCCTTCGCCGCATGTTCCGCCGTGTGGCGCTTTTCCGCTTCCATGTTCTCGCGAATCTGCTTGCGCACCTGGTCCAGACTGGAGAACTCACCGAGCTCTTTGGCGAAATCATCGTTCAGTTCAGGCAAGCTCTTTTGCTTGATTCCATTTACCTTCACCGTATAAACAAAGGTCTTGCCCGCCAAGCGCTTGTCGGAAATGTCTTCTGCATAACTCACGTCGAAGGTGCGCTCTTCTCCCGCGAATGCGCCAGTGAGATTCTGCGAAAACTCCGGCACCGTATTCTTGCCGCCGATTTCGATCAGCACGTCATCCATGTGAACCGGATTCGCGCTGGCCGCTTCCGCCTCGGTCGCGTCCTTGGGCTTCCCGTCCATGGAAGCCTGTGCGAAGTCGCCTTCGGCCAGGGCGCGGCCTTCCACCGTGGTGTAGGTTGCATGCTGTTCGCGCACGCTGTTGAGAGCCTGTTCGACTTCCTCGTCGGTGACCGAAATCTCAGGTTTGTCGGCGCGTAAATCCTTATAGCCTTCAACCTGGATCTCAGGCAAAACCTCGAAGCTGGCCTTGAAGCGCAGCGGCTCGCCATCATGCATGTGCAGATCGGTGACGCGGGGCTGCGAAACCGGAATCAGGCCCTGTTTTTCGGCTTCCCTGCGGAAGTATTTCGGGACCAGCGCCTCGATCACATCATTCTTCAGGCCATCGCCGAAGCGCTGGCGAATGATGGAAGCGGGCACATGTCCGGCGCGAAAGCCAGGCAGCCGCGCACTCTTCTGATAGCGCTGAATCTGCGACTCGGTTTCGCGTGCAACTTCCGCCGCTGGGATCTCGACTGAGATCTCCCGCTTGATATCCTTCTGGTTCGGTTCGATTTTGGCCGCGTCTGTAGTTTCTGTGGGGCTCACGTTTCGCCTTTCACAACCGCCGCATCCGGATGTTCCGTCGAGCCAGGCTCCGTGGAAATTGGAACCCGAACCGAATTTATGCGGCGTTCACTTGAGTGTAAAGACAGAAGGAGAGGACCGTCAAACGCACGCATGCAATTCGCCTTGCATTCTACCTGTGTTTTCCCGTCCCGGCAGTGATCGGGATTCGAGATCAGGCAATAATCTGTCGCAAGGCTGAGGAAAGATGGTCGGAGAGTCGATCGCTCTTGGAGACAACATCTGCCACGCCTGCCTCCAAAGCCGTTTTCACAAGTTCGCTCGATGCATGCATCGTGAACATCAGCATCGCCGTCCGCGGAGCTACATCCCTTATGCGGAGCGCGGCCTCAAGCCCGTTCATCACAGGCATTTGAAAATCCAGGATTACAATGTCGGGGCGAAGTTCTTCCACTCTCTCCACCGCCTCTTTTCCGTTTTCGGCCTCGCCGCACACTTCCCAATGCAAACTCCCGTCGATCCACAAACGCAGAGAGCGGCGAATCAAGCGGCTATCATCGACAATGAGAATCCTGTGTTTCATCTGCCAGCTCAATTCGCCCTTGGCAGGCTTCTGGCCGGGCCACGTCGTACAGAGCGACGGACGGCTTCGAGGAAGGGTGATCTAACCCTAGTCGGCTGGCCCACGATGCGCCATACCGTTGATACCGTACGCTAGCGCACATATATGTGACCAATTTCCGTACAGTTGCAACCTGCGCTCTGCGGGATGCTGTGTTTATTAGATGATCGCCATCTGCGATAAGCTGTACTACGACCACGCATGACAACGACACACTCTACTGCGAAGCCTCGCTGGCTCACGGTGCTTCACGACGAAGTCGTCGCTTGCACCCGCTGTCCGCGCCTGGTTGCGTATCGCGAACAAGTAGCCCGCGAGAAGCGCCGGGCTTACCGCGATTGTGAATATTGGGGCAAACCTGTGCCCGGCTTCGGCGACCCCGATGCCCGAGTGCTCATCCTCGGCCTGGCCCCCGGTGCTCATGGCTCCAACCGCACTGGGCGCCCCTTCACCGGCGATGCTTCCGGCAAGTTCATGTTTCCCGTTTTGTACGAAACCGGATTTGCCACCCAACCCAATGCCACTGATCGCAACGACGGGCTCACGCTGAAGAATCTGTACATCACCGCCGCCGTCCGCTGCGCTCCCCCCGCCAATAAGCCGACGCCGCAGGAACTCGCCCAGTGCTCTCAGTTTCTGGATCGGGAGATTGCTGGATTACAGAGGGTGAAGGTGGTGGTTGCACTGGGCAAGATCGGCTTCGGCGCTTATCTCAACCATCTGAAACGCCGCAATCTACTTCCGAGCCGGCAGCCCTATCTCTTCAAACACGGCGCCAGTTACGGGTTACCCGATGGTAAGGTGTTACTAGCCTCCTACCATCCCTCGAATCAAAATACGCAGACCGGCAAGCTGACGCGCCGGATGTTTGTGGAGATCTTTAAAGAGGCGGCAAGACTTGCCGATGATTAAGTTGAGGCGCCGTCGGGGCCGGATCGCTGCACCTACCCCATTTGGGGTCACAGTTCACAAAACCGGGTCACGAGCCGGGGCGGCGCCTTTCTTAATTATTCGACTCGAGCTTCTTAGCGGTCGAGCCGCTCGCGCCACGCGAGCTAAGTTGGAAGCCGACCATCACCGGTTCCGGTTCCAGCCGAACGCCCCAAATTTCTTCCACGCGATGCTGAATCTGATCTTTCAAGGCTAGAACCTCGGCAGCGGTGGCTCCGCCGCGATTCACGATGGCCAGAGCGTGCTTGCTCGAGATGCCGGCGCGGCCCATGCCGTAGCCTTTTGCGAAGCCGGAATGCTCCACCAACCATGCCGCAGAAACTTTCTTATGGGTCTCAAGGGCGGGATAGCTGGGTACATTTAATCTTCGCGCGGCTGCCCGCACCTTCAACGCATCGTGCTCGTCTTCCGAGAGCACGGGATTCTTGAAGAAGGAGCCCGCACTTAAGCAATCCGGATCACCTTCCACGAGCAGCATCCCCTTCAGCGCACGGATGTGGCGCACGGCTTCGCGGGTTTCGTTGAGGTCAGGGCTGGTTTCGCGTCCTGCAAAGTGCCGCTTCAGGTCGGCATAATTGATGCACGGTTTACCCTCCGGAGTTAGCGCGTAGCGCACGCGTAGAACGATGAACCTCCCACGTTCGCTAGTGTTGAAGATGCTGGCCCGGTAACCGAATCCACAAGCCTCCCGGCAGAGTTCACGCACCTCGCCATCTCGCAAATCGAGCCCTTGTACCGATGCAATTGTTTCGGAGACTTCCTGTCCGTAGGCGCCGACATTCTGCACCGGAGTTCCGCCCACGCTGCCGGGAATGCCGCTCAAACACTCAACGCCGGCGCAGTGTGCCATCACAGATCGAGAAACAAATCGATCCCAGGACTCGCCGGCCCCCACGTCGAAAACAACTTTGCCTGCTTCATCTGAAGCCGAAGATCGATCGATTCCTTGAATCGCAATTTTCAGCACCAGTCCCGGCCAGCCGGTGTCCGCTACCACCAGATTGCTACCGCCGCCAAGAACGAACAAAGGCAGACCGCGCGAGCGCGCCAAGGCAACCGCTTCCTGCGCTTCCCCAACATCCCGGGCCTCGACGAAGTACCTCGCCGGCCCCCCAATCCTGATGGTGGTCAGCGGAGCGAGCGAAATGTTCTCCTGCAGCTGCACAATCCATTTTCATCTTACACACGGGTTGAGGCGCGCGCTCACGAACGGAGATAACGTTTGGTCGTGTCCGTTGAGCCAATGTAGAGCAAACAGAATTCTTCAGTTCGTGGGCAGGCTCACGCCTGAGAAGCGTTGGCACGCATCCAACAATCTCTCCTGCCGCTCCTCATCGCGGGCACCGGCGATCGGCGCGCGAGGCCGCATGTGATAGAAATACTCTCCCGTGACCTTCGCGGCCGGGTCATCGCTGACCGCGAGCCACACCTGCGTGCGATGCCCCGCATCCAAGTCATCGGGCGCCCCTGCCCCTCCCATCTTGGTTGCTACCCAGCCGGGCTCAAGCGCATTCGAGAGCACGTCCGGCCAGCGGCGCGCGATGGCGAACGCCAGAAGCACATCGTGCAGCTTGGTATCGGAGTAAGCCTGTTGTCCCTGCCACGGGCGGTGCTCCCAAGCCAGATCCTTGAGGCTGGCATCGCCGCTCTTGTGCAGGCCGGAACTCAGATAGACCAGTCGCTCCGGCTTCTGAATTAATGCGGTCAGGATGTACGGGGCGAGCGTGTTGACGGCAAATACCTGGGGCAAGCCGTCTTCGGTCGCGATGCGCTGAGGTTCTCTGTAGCCAACACCTGCATTGTGGATCACCCCATCGAAGAAGCCGAGCGCGTTGACCTGTTCCGCGACTTTGCGGGTTTGAGCGATGCTCGTCAGATCTCCAATGACGACCGTTTCCGCTCCCGGAACGGCGGACAATGCGTCCTGCCCTCGCCGTTGGCTGCGGGCGTGCAGAGCTACGTCATGGCCTTGATCGATCAGGAGTTGTGCGGCCATGCGGCCGAGTCCGTCAGAGGAACCTGTGATAAATACGCGCGCCATTACTCCTTGCCTCTCGATGCCTTTTTGTTTGATCGGCTATTCATGCCCACGAGCGGAGGGTTGTTCCCTTTGCGCTTGCCTCTCAAAGTAGAAGGCTATGCCCAGAGCCAGAATGACTGCGGCGATGCCGAGCAGTGTCAGACCTGAAACACGGTCCGGCTCCAAGATGATGACTTTTCTCGCCATCGCAATCAGGGCCACCTCCAGGACTAACCTAACCCGAATCGCATCTGTCTTGACATATACCTTCAACGTCTCCAGTAGCTCTACCCCGATAAGAACCAGCAAGAAAAACGCGAACATATCGAGAAGATCTTGTACCGGGATAAGAAATCGCGGAGGCTTCCACACCTCTTCCGCAATCTCGACCCCTAGATGCACGGTTGACAGCGCGACAACAAGGATCAGGAGGACGGCAAGGGCGAGGGCAATGAACTTCTGAGCTTTGGTCAGGAGGGTTTCCATTGTCATTCCCCTCCAATGATGCGCCTTTGTGGTCACAGGGCTCGAAGAAAATCTCAACTCAGCTCGTACTGAGGGATGCACGAACTCATGAGGCTTGATACAGGCATGAGTGTATTAGGGACTGATCGCATCGGCAGGGCGTCCGGCTTGTCACAGTTGAAAAGTATGGTGGAGGCGGCGGGAGTCGAACCCGCGTCCGAAAATGTTACTGGTCAAGAGACTACATGCTTATTCGGGTTCATGCCCCGGGCATTAGGCGTTTCCACCCTACCCAAGACGTTCGCGGCCCACGCTCAGAACGGACAAGAAACGCTAGCCGCTAGCCTGTGATCTTAACCTCCCCGCCCAGACGTAACGGGGAAGAGCAGCCCTCTGTGTGACGCTCGCTCACCGCCCAAGGGCGAAGCGGTGGAAAGCGGCTGCCTAACTAATTAGGCTGCGTATGCCATTTGTTGATTGGCAATTATCATTTTGCTCACGATTACGGGTGTGTGCACCCCGGCATGCCTCTTGGCCGCAAGCATCTCCGTCGAAGCCGTGACGCCCCCACTGGTGGGATTGGCCGTACTCAAAGAACTACTTCCAGACTAGGGTTCTTGCTACCGGAAGTCAAACTGTTAGATCACGATTCGCACTTCGAGGCTTCAGCTCCGCACAAGCTGGAAAGTCAAATTGATTCCTGTATTTGCCAATGTAAAGAACTGAATAAATTGCCTTGACATGATTAATTTAATTAATATATAACTTAATTAACTTAATATCCGGACATGGAAGAGATCAATGAAACTTCGACTGACTGGCAAGACTTGACCCACCTGACCCATGGCCAGCGAATCGTGGTTGAGCGGGTGCGGCTTGCGGACAAGGACATCGCCATTGAAGGCAGCTTTGAGCTTCCCCAATTGGCTCAACTAGGGCTGGAAGACCAGATCTTCATTATCGCCTTCGTCCGTTCTCACGGATCCATTAAGGAGATGGAGCGGACCTTCGGCGTCAGTTATCCCACGATCAAATCGCGGCTCACCAGGATCGCTGGAAGTCTGGAGTTTGTGGAGACAAATCCCACGGCGTCGAAGAGTGAAATTCTGGATCGGCTGCGACGGGGAGAAATAACGGCGGAGGATGCGATCCGGGAGATGGAGGCATTGCCATGATTCCGTTGGTGGCGGTGGTTAGTCTGCGCGGCCGGGAGAGCCGTACGCTCCGGGTATGGGTCCCGCTAATCCTATTGTGGTTATTGCTGGTGCCGTTGGCGGTGTTGCTATCGCCGGTTATTTTCATCGTTTGTCTCGTCTGTCGGGTGAACCCCTTCCGCGCGTTTTCGGTTGGATGGCAAATTCTGCGCGCGCTGAATGATACCGAGGTTGAAATCGAGCATCGCAGCGCCGGAGTCTCGATTTGTGTTTTCTAGGAGTAAGAATATGAATGAACATCGTCGTCAGATATTGCAGATGCTCTCCGAGGGAAAAATCAGCGCCGACGAGGCAGAACGACTGATCTCGGCGCTTGAAGAGCGCCCCTCCGCTGGGTCGTCACAAAATGTTTCCGAGTCGGCAACGAAAGCTCGGCCAAAATATCTTCGCGTCCAGGTGGATTCTGAAGAAGCCGGTCATGAAGGCCCCACCAAAGTGAACGTCCGGGTTCCCATGCAATTGTTGCGCGCAGGAGTGAAACTGGCAGGTCTGATTCCGGCGCAAGCCCTGCACCGCGCAAACCAGGCCATTCACGCGCAAGGCATACCGTTCGATCTGAGCCAGATCAAGCCTGAAAACCTGGAAGATTTGATCGATCAACTCAGCGATTTAAGCGTCGACGTCGATCAGAAGGATCGCGAAGCAAATGTGAAAGTCAGGGTGTTCTGCGAGTGAACGAGCGAAAGCCCTGATCCGGTGCTCAGCAGCTCGCAAGTTTAGCTTCGAGCCTCGCCCTCACCTCCGGCCACTCCGCATCCAGAATGCTGAAGTACACGGTATCGCGCACCCGGCCTGTCCAAGTGATCAGATGTTTGCGCAACGTACCTTCCTCTCTTGCGCCGATGCGTAGAACCGCGTTGCGTGATTTCTGATTCAAGGCATCGGTTTTCAATTCGACGCGCATACACTGCCAGACTTCGAATGCGTGACGCAGCATGAGATATTTCGCTTCCGTGTTGACGGCGCTGCGCTGCCACGCTGGCGCGATCCAGGTGGAACCGATCTCGACTCGGCGATTGGCGCGATCGATATTCATGAAGCGAGTGCTGCCGATTACTCGTCCTGATTTGCTTTCGACTGTGGCGAACACGACTGACTCACCACGCTCCTGCTCGCCCAGCGCCTTCTCAACCAGATGTTCGAAGTCTTCGATCGTCTTCATCCGATAGGGAATCCATTGAAAGATGCCGTCGAGCGCATCCTTGGCGGCTTGCCAGAACAGCTCCGCATGCTCGCGGCGAATTGGTTCGACGCGGACTACGGAGCCTTGCAAGGTCACGGGAGTTACGATGTGGAGCGGGGTCACGATCGAGGTCATCGCATTTCCTTTCTCGCCGGGCATGCGTACCATTATCTTGCATCTCGCGATCACCTACGGGCATCTGAACTATGACTTCTGGAAACCCGCTGCAAAAGCACGGTGTTGACCCACGATGATCTCATCCGTCCAACACGATACAAGCCCATGTTGTCAGGAGTGTTGCCGGTGAAATCGCAGTGTCTTCCCTTCGCCCAAATCCCGCACACCACGCGACTTTTCACTGACCTCCTCTCTTATTCCCCCAACGTTCGGCCCTTCTATCCGCACTCCCCGCATTTTGGCGAATGGTTTCATGCGGAAGCTTCCGCGCTGCAGTACGAACCTTCCCGACGCGAGCGCGTCAGCGCGATTCTCGAACGCCAGAATGCATCGTGGGATGCTTCGCCGCAGACTTTCGCCAATCTTGGGCGCCTGCGATGCGGTGCGGCCGCAATTGTGACCGGGCAACAAGTAGGCCTCTTCGGCGGACCCATGTTCTCTATTTACAAGGCGCTAACCGCGGTTAAGTTGGCGGAGGAAGCTGCCGCCGCCGGCGTTGAGGCCGTGCCCGTCTTCTGGCTCGCCACCTACGATCACGATCTCGCAGAAGTTAATCACGTCTCGATGCCCGGGCCCGACTATCGGTTGCGGACGCTGACGACCTCCAGTCACAGTATTCCGGGCGCTCCGGTGAGTGCAGTGCGTTTGGGAGATGAGATCCTTCCAGTCGTGGAGGAAGCCGCGTCGCTGCTGGGAGAATCTGAAGCCCTGCAATTTCTGCGCGAGTCCTATCGTCCCGGCGAAAGCCTGGGCACGGCCTTCGCGCGATTTTATGCCCGTCTGTTCGCCGCATGGGGTGTGATTCTTCTCGACGCTTCCGATCCTGAACTGCATCGTGTCGCGGCTCCTATCTATCGGGCGGCGGTCGAGCAATCATCGGAAATCGATGACGCCCTGCTGGCTCGCGGACGAGGCCTTGATGCCGCCGACTATCACCAGCAAGTGAAAGTTACTTCGTCATCTGTTCTTGTGTTCACATTGCAGAACGGCGTGCGTACGCCGATTCAACGACGCGCCAGCGGGGGCGCCGCGGAATTTGTGATCGGTAGTGAAGCAGCCGCGGAAAAGCTGTCGTCCGCCGAACTCCTGGATCGCATCGCAGCAGCACCCGAAAAATTTAGTCCCAACGTCCTTTTGCGACCCGTGGTGCAAGACTATCTTTTGCCCACGCTTGCTTACGCCGGAGGCGCCGCCGAAGCCGCCTACTTTGCGCAGGCGGGGGCGGTCTACGAAAAAATTCTAGGCCGCGTGACGCCGATCGTCCCTCGTTTTTCCGCGACTCTGGTCGAGCCCAAAGTACAGCGCTGGCTACGGCAATATGGAATCGCCGCGTCGGAGGCATTCCGCGGTCCCGAAGCGCTGCGCCTCGCCTTGGCCGCGCGCACTTTACCAGCAGGTTTACAGGAGGCCTTCGACCGCGCGAACAAATCTGTGGAAGAATCTTTTTCCAGCCTGCACGAAGCTCTGGCCAAACTCGATCCCACGCTCGTCGACGCCAGCCAGACGGGCGCCTCAAAGATGCGCTACCAACTGGATCGCCTCCGGGAACGCGCCATGGCCGCGGAATTGAAGCGCAGTGAGGTGGTCAGCCGCCACGCCGAAGCATTGAGCGAGGCTCTTTATCCTAACGGCGCTCTGCAGGAGCGTGGAGTCGCTGCCGTTTACTACGTTGCTCGCGATGGGATTGAACTTCTGAAGAATCTCCACGACTGCATGCACACCGACTGCCTTGACCATCAGGTTGTAGAGCTGTAGGCAAATTATTCCGCCTGATTTTTTCGGTGCTAACGGCTCTCGCTGGTCGCCAGGTACGTTCCCAGCCCAATCATAATCGCGCCCGTTATCGTTCTCTGCCTGCGCCGGAACACCGCCGACGAGCGAATCTTTTTTCCCAACGGCCCTGCCAGCAAGATGACGATCAGATCTGCCGAGGTATTCAGCACTACCGAGACCGTGCCTAGCAGCACAAACTGAAGGAAGACATGTCCGGCGCTGCGATTGACGAACTGCGGGATGAACGAAAGAAAAAACAGTGCTGTCTTGGGATTCAGCACTTCCGTTGCAACGCCCTGCCAGAGCGGGTTTCGACTGGCCACACCGGTCGCTGTGGGAAGATTATCCGCGGACAATGCCTCCGCCTTCCGCGCGTCCAGGATCATCCTTACTCCCAGAAAGCACAGATAAGCCGCCCCTACATACTTCACGGCGGAGAATGCAAAGGCCGATCGGGCCAGGATGACGGAAACTCCCAGCGCTGCCGCAAAAACGTGAACCGTGCCTCCGAGGAATGTTCCCAGCGCCGAAAGCACGCCTTCGCGTTTTCCTCCCGCCAGACATCGGGCCAGCACGTACAGCATTCCTGGCCCAGGCGCGACTGCCAGCAATACTGCGGCACCGAAAAACAACAATAACCGTGTGGAATCGAACATGATGGCGAACATTCTACTTGAGGACGCTAACGCTGCAGCCACTCCTCGAGCTCTTCCAAGGATTCCACTCTTGGCTCCTGCCGGTCCCGGTAGGCTCCAGAAACATCAAACAGCACGGCTTGCATGCCTGCGTTACGGGCTCCCACATAGTCCACCGAGTAAACGTCGCCCACGTATAAGCTATCGTCGGCGCGTGCGTTCATGGTCTTGAGGGCTACCTCAAAGATCTCCGGACGCGGCTTCTCGAAGC
Organism: uncultured Acidobacteriaceae bacterium; assembly: GCA_964403025.1. Classification (GTDB taxonomy): domain Bacteria; phylum Acidobacteriota; class Terriglobia; order Terriglobales; family Acidobacteriaceae; genus Sulfotelmatobacter. Next base: position 606,487 of record CAYOEH010000001.1, read on the forward strand.
CCACGATTCCTGAATCTGTAATGCTCTCGAAGGACTCTGCAATTCCGCAGCGCGAAAGAACATTCTCGATCTGGCCGTCGGCGTTCGAGATCACGGCGATGCGGTGTTGGGCTGCGATTCGATCGAGAGCCCCGCGGGTACCTGGCAGAATCTGATCCCAGTTCGCGGACCTCTGCGTATTCTGCACCAGTTCGCCTACCAGCCCGTCGGGGTTCTCATCGAGGTCTTTGAGCAGGCAAGTGTGAAATATCCACCAGAAGCCGTGATCAACCCGGCCGCTCTGTACGTCCCGATCAAATTCAGCTTTTGTCCTGCGCTCCAGCGCTCGCCACTGTTCAAGCGTGGGATGACGATCGCTCCGGAGCGGGGCCAGCATCTTCGCCCGGTTCGGAAACAGCAGGGTATTACCGACATCGAAAAAAACTACACGCCGATCAGCCATCTTTCCATCTTATCGAAACTTTCAGCCAAGGCGCGCCGGGCCCCAACTGGATCGATGCCCCCGGCGCAGGAAAAAAGCCGTTGTTCGCGGTGACGCTTGTTCCGTGACCGGAGCCGGGAAAAAATGTAATATCCAATCCATCGTTCCAGGGACGAGGGCGTCCCTGGCCGGGGATTCGGGCGTTCTATGGCTCTTCCTCTAACCAGCAAGGTGGTCGCAGGCGCGGCGCGGACCAAGTTCGCGGTCTCGATGTACAACCTCGCCCACGCCCCGTTTCTTGCAGCCCTCGTGCTCCTTCAACGTCATTCCAGCCGCCGTAACGACGTCTACAACATTCTTTGGGCGGTCGTGTTTGGCTTCGCCACCATCAATATTCTCAGCCTCGCGGCGCGGCGGTTCGAGCCCAATCGCCGCGGCCTCACCTTCGGGGAGTTGATGGCCGTGCTCATTGTCCTGCTCTCCATCTTCCTGCTCGGCTGGGAACTGCTTAGCGTGTTTCGCATCTTCCCCATTAAAATTCAGCGCTGAGCGCGGCGTTCTGTTTTTGGGGTATGATTCGCACAATGGCGAAGAATCCTCCTAACTTCGAAGTCACCTGCCCCTGCTGCAGCGCACTGTTGAAAGTAGACACGGAAACCCGCTCCGTGATCGCCCATACAGCAGCAGTGAAGCCCCGAATGTTTAACGATATGGAAGACGCAGCCCGCGCCATGAAGGAACAGGACACCCGCCGCGAATCCATCTTCCGGCAATCGGTCGAAGCGCAGAAACATGCCTCCGAACTGCTGGAAAAGAAGTTTCAGGAGGCGGTCAAGAAAGCCAAGGAATCGCCTGACACAGGCAAGCCCATCCGCGATTTCGACCTGGATTAATAGACCTTTGTTCGTCCGGTAGAATCGAACGCCATGCCGATTCGTCCATTGCTTCTCGGCCACCGTGGCGCGAGGGCCGAAAAGTCCATCCCTGAAAACACGCTGGTTTCTTTCGATTGCGCGCTGGCCCAGGGATGCGATGGCTTTGAATTCGACGTGCGACTCTCGGCCGATGGACAGCCGGTGATTTGCCACGATACCAGGGTCCACGGCTTTGAGATCGTGCAGACTTCGTCTAACCAATTAGCCCTGCCGACTCTCCGGGATGTCCTGAAGCGCTACCAATCCTCTGCCTTCCTCGATATCGAACTGAAAGTTTCAGGATTGGAGGCCATCATGCTGAAGCTATTGCACACCTATCCCCCGGCCCGCGGATATGTAGTTTCTTCATTTCTTCCTGAAGTGTTGCAGGTCATTCATGGCACGGATGCAACTATCCCGCTTGGCCTCATCTGCGAAACGCGCGCCCATTTCGGTGTTTGGTCCCAGCTACCGATCAATTATGTAATCCTTCAGCAAAACTTGGCTCGGCAGAATGTCATCACGAAGATTAAGGACTCAGGCAAGAAGTTATACGTATGGACGGTGAATTCCACCACAGACATACGCCGATTGGCTGACCGTGGCGTGGACGGCATTATCTCCGACCACCCCCAGCGCCTCGCCCGCGTATTTGCCGCGTCGATCGAAGCGCAGAAATAAATCTGGAAAAGTCGGTCTTTGAGAAATCCTGCGGCAGCGCGAGTCGCATTAGTCCGCGGCTGCTTCGAACGTAGCAGTGCCCGGTCGAACTGGACGCAGAAAAGCGGCGCGCTCCATTTCGAAGGCTTCCAGGTTGGCGCCCATCGTAAGGTCATTCCAGCCGAGAACGGCTCCGATGCGCAGCGCGGCTTCGCGGCTGCACGATTCTGACCAGCACGCGCCCAGCGCCACCGGCACACGGCGCAGCAGAACATCGGCCAGCGTTACCGCGAACTCTCTGCGATACGCTTCCACCACTTCTGCAATCACGTGCGAAGTATGCGGACAGATCGGCGCCCGCAGTTCGGCACTCACCAACGCCATGCGGGCAATATCCGCGGCACGTTTTCCGTGCCACTCGAGCATGCCTCGCGCCGATTCTTCGCTTACAGCCCCGATCCGCGCAATCTCCAGCACGGCATCGTCCAGCAACGGATCAAGCGCAGGTCCCGGCCCCAGAGCAATCGGATTCGGTTCCGTGGCTTGCAATCCGATGGTTCGCGCACATTCGCGGGCCAATGACGCCGCAGTCGTCAACTTCCCGCCGATGACGGAGATCATCCGCGCCGCTCCATCGTCTGTATGATCGTGCAAGATGTGCCGCCGGGTCACCGCGGAAGGCCGATTATCTGGCGAGTACGGCAGAGGCCGAACTCCGGCAAATGCGTGCTTCACACTCTGTGCCGAGATCTTCGCCCTGGGAAACAGTTGTGCCACGGAGCGCACCAGATAATTGATTTCGTCCGGCGACGGCACTGTCTTTCCTGGATCGCCGCTGTCGGCAACTTCCGTCGTGCCCACCAGAATCTGATCATTCCACGGCAAAACAAAAAACGGACGGCCATCCGCCGCTTCGCTATAAACCGCAGCATTCGGCGGACCCGAAAAGCGCGCCAATACGATGTGGGAGCCTCGCACCCCGCCCACCATAGGTTTCGCCATGCGGATGGAAGATCGCTGGCATACCCGGTCCGCCCATGGCCCGCTGCAGTTAATCACCCAGCCGGCATCGACGCGTTCGTCGCGGCCCCTGATCTGGTCGCGCAACAGCACTCCATGCACCCGCCCGTGGGCTACATCAACTGCCAGCGCCTCGGTGTGATTGCGGACGATCGCCCCCGCGTCCACCGCCTCCAGCAGCCATTCCGCAACCAGCCTTTCGGGAAATTCGCATTGCGCATCTTCGTAATTGAAGAACGACCACCGGTGCCCAGCGTCCAGCGCCCGTTCCAGGCGCTTCAATTCCATTTCAGTCGTTCCTGAACTCGACGTTTTTCCCGCCATGCGTTGGTAGAGCCACAACCCCGCGCGCACCTGCATCGCGCTGCGTTGGCTGGTTTCGTTCAAGAGCAGCAGGAAGTGCATGGGATGCACGAGATGTGATTTTTCGCGCAGCAATCTCTCGCGCTCGCGCAGTGACTCCCGTACCAGACTCAGTTCCCCATGCTCGAGATAGCGCAGGCCACCGTGAATGATGCGTGTGGAACGACTGGTTACTCCTGAGGCGAAGTCGTTCTGCTCGACGAGCAGCGTGTGCTTTCCCGCCCGGGCACACTCCCGCGCAATCGCGACGCCATTGATGCCACCGCCAATCACCACCACGTGAAAGTGCTGGCCTTCCAGGCTTGCCCGCGGATTTGCCGCTAATACCATTTGGATAGATCGAACACCACAGTAACTGCTCACAAGGTTACTAAAACCGGTCTCGCCCGCATGCACTGCGACCGGTAGAGTGTGCATTGAGTCTTTTGCAAGGAACAGGTCACCTTGGTGCTGCAACCCGCTGTGTCCAAAAGTCGTGATGCAGTGCCGAAAGTGCTGAAATCACTATCCAAAAGCAACCGGCCCGCTGCGCTTGCGGCCGGGCCGGCATCTATAAGGACCCCTTTATCTATGCGGCCTTCCGGGCGGCCTTTCCGCTGGCGTTGGCACCTTTGGAGAACAAATCGATCATCTCGCGATTAGAGGCCGAAATGTCGTCCGGCTTGCGGCTCGTGATTACGCCGTTACTCAAAACTACTTCTTCGTCCACCCATGTGCCGCCCGTACTTCGGATATCCGTCTTCGTAAAGCGTAGGGGACGCGCGTTGCTCGTATTGAGGCGGCTCGTTTAAAGTGGATGCAAATGTCCACCACTGGCGAACGTTTCGAGCGCGCAGTTGCCATTATGGAACGCCTGCGGGCTCCCGGAGGCTGCCCCTGGGATCGCGAGCAGACGTTCGATTCCATTAAGCCCTACACGCTGGAAGAGGCCTACGAAGTTCTCGAGGCGATTGATAATCGCGATTGGAATGAACTTCCTGGCGAACTGGGTGACCTGTTGCTGCAAGTGCTCTTCTATTCGGAAATGGGTAAAGAGCAAGGAACATTCTCCATCGATGACGTTCTGGATCGACTGTCGAACAAGCTTGTCAACCGGCATCCTCACGTGTTTGGAGACGCGAAAGCCGACACCTCCGCCGACGTGAAACGCAACTGGGAAGCGCTGAAGGTCGAGGAAAGAAAGAAGCGCTTTGCGCAAAGTGCAGAGGCAGCAGAAGAAGCGGCGATCGACGACGCCCCGTCTTCCATCCTGGCTGGAATATCTTCCTCGATGCCCGCATTGCTGGAGGCGCATAAACTCAGTTCGCGCGCCGCGCAGGTTGGTTTCGACTGGCCCCACATCGAAGCTTTGTTCGACAAACTTGCCGAGGAGACCGACGAACTCCGCGAGCATCTGCAAGAGTTTCCCGCTCCCGGTCCGCGCCCGGAGGGCCATGGCATCGCCGGATCGGGGCGTCAGGCCATTCCAGGAGGCTTACGGGAGCGAATGGAAGAAGAGGTCGGAGATCTTTTTTTTGTACTGGTCAACATCGCCCGCTATCTGGCGCTCGATCCTGAATCCGCGCTCCGCAAGATGAACCGCAAGTTTCGCCGCCGCTTTCAATGGATGGAGGGACAACTTTACGAGAAAGGGATGACTCTCGAACGCGCGTCGATGGATGATCTCGAGTCCCTTTGGCAGCAGGCCAAGCAAAGGGAGCGGCCAGCGTGAGCCCGGATTCCATCGTGATTCGCCGCTGCCACGGCCTCGATGAACTGAAGGCGTGCGTGGCCTTGCAAAAAGACGTGTGGAATTTCACCGACGCCGAACTGGTTCCCCTGCGCATGTTTGTCGTGGCGGAGAAAGTCGGCGGGCAGGTGATGGGCGCCTTCAAGGGCAACGAAATGGTGGGCTTTGCGCTTTCGGTGCCTGGCACGCGCTCCGGCCATATCTATCTGCACTCGCACATGCTCGCCGTACGCAAGGAGTACCGCAACAGCGGGCTGGGCCGCCGGCTTAAGCTGCTGCAACGCGAAGACGCCCTGGCACGCGGCATTGAGTTGATCGAGTGGACCTTCGATCCCCTAGAGATAAAGAACGCCTATCTGAATATCGAGAAGCTGGGAGCGATCGCGCGCCGCTACAACATCAATCAGTATGGAATTACGTCGTCGCCCCTGCAAGGCGGACTGCCGAGCGACCGTCTGATCGCCGAATGGTGGCTGAAATCCAGGCGAGTGGAAACTTTGCTGGCGACGGGCAAGGTCCTGGCATCCAAGCAAAAGCTAACAATCGAAGTTCCCGCTCAGATTTACGAGTGGAAGGCGGCTGCGGAATCCAAAAGCAAGGCGCAGCAGGTGCAAGAACGCAATCGCGAGCAATTTCTGCGGGCGTTTAACGACGACCTTGCTGTGCTAGGGTATGAACGCGACTCCGCGGGCAACGGCAAGTTTCAGCTTGGCAATTGGGATGAGAAGTGGTCGTACGCGTCGCAGGAATAACTCACCAGCACACAGTACCAAGTTACCTAGTAACGAGAGTGCACGGCATTCCCATACTTAGGTACTGGATGCTCGGTACTAGGTACTGAACTATGAAGATTGAAGCCATCACGCTGCGCGAGATTCAGATGCCGCTCGTCCATTTTTTCGAGACGAGCTTCGGGCGCACCTACAGCCGCCGCATCCTGCTGCTCACTGCGGATTGTGAAGGCGTAAATGGATGGGGGGAGTGCGTTGCCGGGGAAGATCCTTTTTATAGTAGCGAGTGGATCGAGAGCAGCTGGCCAACAATTACTCGTTATCTTGCTCCCGCTGTTCTCGGTCGTAAGCTCGATGCGGCACGCGACTGTGCGGCTCTGTTTTCCAAGGTTCGCGGACACCGCATGGCTAAAGCCGCCGTCGAAAATGCTCTCTGGGATGCTGAGGCGAAGCAGAAGAATCAACCTCTGTGGAAGCTGCTTGGCGGCACGCGAACTGAAATCCCTTGTGGCGTCTCCATCGGGATTCAGGATTCAGTCGAGCAGTTGCTCGAGAAGATCCAGATCGAACTGGCGGCAGGCTACCGGCGGATCAAAGTAAAAGTAAAACCCGGCTGGGATGTGAACGTGTTAGAGAAAATCCGCTCCCGCTGGGCCGACATTACCCTGAGCTGCGACGCCAACTCCGCCTACACGCTCGATCAGGTGGAACACCTGCGGACCTTCGATCAGTTCAACTTGCTGATGATCGAGCAGCCGCTCTGGGACGATGACATCTTCTACCACGCTCGCCTGCAGAAAGAATTGCGCACCGCCATTTGCCTGGACGAATCGATCATCAATGCGCGGGCCGCAGCCGTCGCCGTAGAGACCGGCGCCTGCCGCATCATCAACATCAAAGTGGGGCGCGTGGGCGGGTTCACGGAAGCGAAGAAAATCCACGACATCTGCCAGTCGCAGAATATTCCCGTCTGGTGCGGCGGCATGCTGGAATCAGGCATCGGCCGCGCCCACAATATCGCCCTCTCCGCGCTGCAGAATTTTCACCTGCCGGGAGATGTTTCGGCTTCCAAGCGCTACTGGAAAGAAGACATTATTGAACCGGAGGTCGAGGTTTCATCGCAAGGGATGATTGCCATCAGCCACCAGCCTAGAACTGGCTATCGAATCAAGGAAGACCTGATCGAAAAGCTGACTGTGCGCAAGGAAACAATTCGCGCGGGCGCATGAGCTCGAATCGCTAGTGCGATCGGCTCTCGGTTTCCACTGTCCCGGCGGTGCGGTTTTGCGCCAACTTGGCCTCTTCCGCCTTTACCAGCTGCACTCCCTGAGCAAACGTGGTGTCGGCGGGCACACGCTGGAAGTTGTCAAAAACTTCATCGGATTTGAGGGACAAGCTTTTGAATAGCAGAATCTTACCGGTAAACTCCAGCGACATGCGGGAAACCTCCCACGAATCGTGCCCCGCGTCGCACTGTTGCACCAGAAAGTGGCCGCCCTTATCGAGGTGACCTAGAATTCCCCAGCCAAAGCCAACCTCTTTGAACAAGGCCCCGTCGATCTTAGCGATTCTCCGCGCGACCGGATCGATTACAACCACCCCCTTCATACCCGCCAATACCTGCTCCACGCGAGAAGGCGGCTGGTAGGCGGGGTTGGGACGAAATTTCAGACGCACCAGCCGCACTCCAAGTTGGCCCAAGCCAGCGGAGCCTTCTTCCTCACCGTCATAGTCGTACAAGAAAGCCTCGGGCAAGGCTTTCACGATGCGCACCGTGCGCTCGGCGTTTTCCTGTTCCTGCGAATGCTTGTGCCGGAGCAGATCGGGATTGTTCGCCATCTCCATCAGGCGGTTTTCCTCGTCTTTTTTCTGTTCCGGCGTTAGCGGCTTGTCGTTATAGGCAACCGTCGTGCCGACCATCGCCTGCTGGGTCTCCGCATAAAGCCTGGTCTGGGAACCCTGCGCAGTCTGCTTGCGCGATCGGAACATGTGCTTGGTCGTATCATCCTTGGCGGCCGCGACTTCATTGGCCACCGCGGCCCGGAGCAGCGTGCTGCAAGAAGCCGCATCCAGCGCATCCGCCGGAGGCGTCCCGGCAGCAAAGGAAATCCCGCCCACCCCGGTCAGCATGCCGATCAGCCATAACGCGATCACGATCGGCCAAGTTCGTTCCGCCTCACGTCTCATATCCGTCACTCAGCAACCTGCAGCTTTCAGTGTAACAATTGGAGCTGCAGGCGATCTCTACAGGGACTTGGGTATTTCAGGGGTGACAAGGCTTGCCGCGCCCTCCGTGCCTTGCGTATAGTCGTTTCAGTGAGTGGTTTTCCGGCATTGCTCAGTAAAACCTAGATTCCGGAGTAAACCGGCACTGATCCCGTTGCATCAGGAGCGCGTCCAATGAGCACACCCGCCAGTGGTTTGGCGCAAATCGGCAAGTCGGTCGTTATTAAGGGCGAACTTTCGGGGAGCGAAGATCTCTACCTGGACGGCCAGGTCGAGGGCAGCATCGCCCTGAAAGGTAACAGCCTCACCGTGGGCCCAAACGGCCAGGTCAAGGCCAGCGTCGACGCCAAAGCCATCGTGGTGCAGGGAAAGCTGGAAGGTAATATTCAAGCCAGTGACCGCGTGGACCTGCGGAAATCGGCCACGGTCACTGGAGATATTACGGCGCAGCGTATTTCCATTGAAGAAGGCGCTTTCCTGAAGGGGAAAGTCGATATTCACCGCACGGATGCGAAATAGTTCGCACTGCGATTGCGTTGCTTAGATTTAGTTGTCATGAATCAAGAATTAGGAAATTAGAGTGTCGTCGGTCTCGCAGACTTTCATGAAACTTTTTCGGGGTTCATCCGGACCGGACGCTGTCCCGGCGCAGGGCTCGCAAAAGCTCACTCGCCGCTCCAGCGGCTTGGGCGAACTGACTCGATCCTGGGAATCTGCGGAAGACCTGTGTGTGCTTGACCTGGGCTCGACTTCGCCCGCCAATATCCGCCACTTCACCGAACATGGCCATAGAATCTACAGTGAAGACCTGCTCACCGCCTCCACCGATCCCGATCTCCTTACCAAAGACGAGCAGGGAAATGTCATTCTCGACAGCCGAAAATTCCTTGCCGACAACCTGGTTTATCCTGCGGCTCATTTCGATTTTGTGCTCTGCTGGAATCTGCCGGACTATCTTGATGAGAGCCTGGTGAAGCCGGTTGTGGGACGCCTGTGGTCGGTGCTGAAGCCCGGTGGCATGCTGCTTGCGTTTTTCCACACCCGCGATGCCGGTCCCGACTCGCCGTGCCACCGCTTCCACATCGTCGGTGCCGACATCCTGGAGATGCAAAAAATTGTAATGCGCCGCGAAGCCCGCCGCGGTCCTACGGGCGCGGTACACACCGCCATCTCGGATGGCTTCCAGTTACAGCGCGTGTTTAACAACCGTCATATCGAAAATCTCTTCCGTGACTTCGCTTCCATCAAATTCTTTCTGGCCCGCGACAACGTCCGCGAAGTGCTGGTCGTCCGCTAGGCAACTCGTTCGTCTTCGATTGGATTTTTCCAGACAATCGCGCCCATGCGAAACAGGTAGTGACGAGAAATCTCCACTCGCGGAGAAGCAAGAGCGAGCATGTTTCGAATTTCCCCCGGAATATATGCGCGGCGAACCGAAGTAAGCCCATCCAGCCACGCCACCCGGTTGCGCATAAGGGGATAACCGGCATACGCCAAAGCCAGGTGCAGCGGATGACGCACGAGATCATTGATCAGCAGCGCGCGGCGGCTCACCCGAAGACCCTCGCGCACGAACTGCCCCAATCGCAGTGGATCGAGATGGTGCGCGAACAGGTTGCAACTGACAAGGTCGAATGCATCATTACAAAAAGGGAGAGCGAGAGCGTCGGCCACCACCCGTCGATTTCGGTCGCCACCGATCGCGGCGGAATTTCCATCAGGCAGGTGCGACGCAGCGATGTCCAGCAGAGTTACATCCAGCGTGATTCCGCGACGCGCCAGGTTTCTTCTTACAGTGTCAGGAACTCCGCCCAGGCCGGCTGCCACTTCGAGCAGAGAGAAGCAATTCGTCCCGGTCACCCGCGCCACTCGTTCCACCATTTTCTCTGTGGTGGCGATCCCGCCGAACCATCGATTAACGCGCCCAATAACTTCTAGCACAGCCTGGGCGTCGCTAGGCGAGCAGGCTTCAGAATCGAGAATCTCGGGTGCGTCAACTCGCTGCATGGGAAGGTACCTAATTCGCTGTTAGGATGCGTCCCCGCCAGCGCTAGACTTCGGCCAGTTCTTCTTCCAGCAATTGCTTGTTATACAGGTCGCTGTAGTAGCCGTTCAAGGCGAGCAACTCGTCATGTGTGCCGAGCTCCACGATCTGGCCGCCGTGCAGCACGGCGATTCGATCGGCATTGCGAACGGTGGAAACGCGGTGGGAGATGAAGATGGTGGTGCGGCCGTGCATCACTTCGCGCAGGTGATTGAGAATCTTGTCTTCGGTGTGAGTGTCCACGCTGGAGAGCGCGTCATCGAGAATCAGAATGCGCGGGTTGCGGATCAAAGCGCGGGCGATTGCGGTACGCTGCTTCTGCCCTCCGGAGAGCGTGATTCCACGTTCGCCGACCATGGTTTGATAGCGCTCGGGAAAGCCCTCAATGTCGACGGCAATGTTCGCAGCATCGGCTGCGTCGTGAATTTCCCGATCGCTGGCCGACTCCACGCCCAGCGCAATATTCTCGCGGATGCGATCACTGAACAAAAATGTTTCCTGCGGCACAAAGCCGATGTTCCGGCGTAGCGATGCCAGAGAAAAGTCGCGAATCGGCCGGCCATCGATCAGGACCATCCCCGGCGCTGCGTCGTAAACGCGCGGAATCAGATTGACCAGTGTGCTTTTTCCCGAGCCCGTGGGGCCCACGATCGCCATACTGCTGCCCGCTGGAATTCGCAGGTTCAAATCATGCAGCACCTGCTTGCCGTCATACGCAAAATTCAGGCCGCGAAATTCGATTTCTCCATCCACTTGCCGGTCTTTCGCGTCAGTCTCATTTTTGATCTCCGGCTGTTCCTGCAAAATCTCGTTCAGCCTCACCAACGACGCCGTGCCGCGCTGGAAAATGTTGACCACCCATCCCAACGCGATGATAGGGAATGTGAGTTGCATCATGTAGATGTTGAACGCGGTGAACGCCCCGATCTGCATGCGCCCCGCCAGCACTTCCCGGCCTCCGATCCACAAGACCAGTACCAGCGCCAGGCCAAGCATGAGTTCCAGCGTGGGCCAGAGCATGCCCATTAGCCGCACCAGCTTCAGGCTGCGCGCAACATACTCCTGGTTGGCGCTTTCGAAGGATGCAATCTCCGCTTCTTCCTGCACGTAGGCCCGAATCACCCGCGCTCCGGAAAAGTTTTCTTGGGCGCGCGCGGAGATGTCAGAGAACATCGCCTGGATTCTTTCGAAGCGCTCGTGAATGCGCCGCCCGAAATATTGAATGGTGACACTGACAATCGGCAGCGGAAGAACCGCGTACATCGTCAACTTTGGACTGTTGTGCACCATGAACCACAGGGCCGCGGCCGTGAACACGATGGTATTCGCCGAGTACATGATCGCCGGGCCCATCAGCATCCGCACGGCATTCAAGTCATTTGTCACTCTCGCCATGATGTCCCCGGTGCGCATCCGCTGGTAGTAGGAATAAGAAAGTGTTTCCAGGTGGGCAAAAAGATCGTTGCGCAGGTCGAACTCGATGTCGCGAGAGATGCCGATCACAATCCAGCGCGTGAGAAACAGGAAGATGCCTCGCACCACCGCTAATGCCAGCACCTGCAGAGTGAAAATCAAGAGCTTGTGCCGGGTTACGCCACTTTCCAGACTCTGGGCAGCGTTGCCAATCACTCTGGGCAGTCCCGCCTGTGCTCCGTTGCTCAACAGGATACAAAGCGCGCCAATAACAAAGCCCCAGCGATAGCGCTTGAGGTAGGGCAGCAGAGGACGCATGCTCTGAGGAATCATGTGGTTGATGTAGATGAAATTCTAGCAGGCTGGGACGCAGCTTCAGCAGAGGCCGTACGTAGAAGTGAAACGGGTGCCGACGACTCCGGGATCCAACTCTGCCCGTGGCAAGTCTAGGGCCGGTCGGATCCGCGGGTAAGTCGGGGAAATGCCGGGAGGATGTCCCTGCCAAAGGCGATCACGCTGACGGCCGCAAGAACCAACCCCCAGGCGACGAAGAAGAACCATCCTACATCGAAAATGAAGATTTGTTCCAAGTCCATACATCGTTCCTTCGAGTGGCGCTTGAGGAGAGCGCGTGAGGCTAGGAGAGTCCTAACCTCGCGCTGCGGCTAAACCATACCCGGACAAACTTCCCGCGAAGCTCAACTCGCGAAGCCAAAGCTTACTCTTCCGATGAAGCAGGCGGGGCATTCTGCATACGCTGCTGCATACGCGCTGCGCGGTTCGCCTCGAATTCCTTCAACTTGCTCTGCTGATCCGGAGTGAGCAACTGGAATAGTTCGTTATGGATGCGAGTTTCCTCGACCTTCAGTTGCACCAGGGTTTGCGACTGCTGCGCCACGGCAGCTTGCACCTTGGCCGCGTCGTAGGTGCCTTCCTCGTACGGCTTCAGTTGTTGCTCCATCTGGTGAACCTGCTGCAACAGTGGCTGCAAGGTGGGACGTTCTTTCTGCAGAACGGCCTTCATCTGTGATTTCTGGTCGTCGCTCACGTCCAGATACTTGGCGAAGAAGCCCATCATGTGGCCATCCAAGCCGAAACCATGCATCGGCGGAGGCGGAGGAGCATCCGCAGTCTGCGATTTGGCAATCGCGCTGCCTAACAACACCGCCAGAGCCGCAACCAGAAAACGAAAACGAATCGATTTCATAGACTTCCTTCCTTCAAAACCGGTTCCCGCAAACGCTTCTTTCAGGAAGCCGGCACTTTTGCGTACACTCATAGGAACACGAATTGGCCGGGAAAGTAGTAAAGACTCGGTCAAACCGGGTAAAGTTTTGTCAACAGCAAAAACACTGGGGTTTGACAATTCTTTACCGCGAACAACCGCTTGATTGGTGCACAATGAAGACCAGAAATATGGAACGAATTCTGGTCATTGACGACGACGTCGAACTCTGCACGCTGGTAAGCGAATACCTACAGGCCGAAGGCTTCATCGTAGAAGCCGCGCACGATGGCGAGAGTGGTCTACAGCGAGCCACGGGCGGCGGCTACTTGCTGGTTGTGCTGGATGTAATGCTGCCCGGTATCAATGGATTTGAAGTTCTGCGCCGCATCCGCGCAACCTCCCGTCTTCCCGTTTTGTTGCTTACCGCGCGCGGAGAAGACGTGGACCGCATTGTCGGCCTGGAGATCGGCGCCGACGATTATCTTCCCAAACCTTTTAACCCGCGCGAATTGGTAGCGCGGATTCGAGCCATCCTTCGCCGCACTCGCAGCGACAAAGCGTCTCCCGCCGCGCCGGAAATCGTGCGGGTTGGCGAGATCGAGCTTGATCCAGCCACGCGCAGTGTACGCCGCAACGGTCAGCCCGTCGACCTGACTTCAGTAGAATTCAACTTATTGGAAGTACTGCTGCGGGAGGCGGGACGCGTGGTTCCGCGTGAACGGCTGGTGAATGCAGTGCTCAGCCGCAAGTTCTCGCCCTTCGATCGCAGCATCGACATGCACGTCAGTAAAGTGCGCAAAAAACTTGGCGATACCGATAACGACGAACACATCAAGACGATTCGAGGCGTGGGTTACATCTTTGCCCGACCGCGCGAGAAAGTAGCGGAGAAGGCGGAGAAGACGAAGGTCACGTCATGAAGAGTCTTTTCCTGAAAATCTTTCTTTCCTTCTGGGTGGCGCAGGCATTGTTTCTGGTGCTGGCGGTCCTGGTAATGCTGGCTTTTCGTCCGCAGCGAAATTCCACCTGGGATGCGCTACGTACCACCGCCCTCACGGATGCGATTGTTGCCTACGAGCATGGCGGGACGCAACAAGCGCATGACTATCTGGAAAATCTGCAGCGAACGCACCACATGCGGGCTTACGTCTTCGACGAACAGGGAAAGGAGATATCGGGGCGCTCCAGCCAGGGCTGGGCAGAACATGTGGCTGCGGGCAGGCCGCTGCCCCCCCGGCCCGGGATGGTTTTCCCGCGCCCGCAAATTCTGACCGAGTCGAAGGCTTCCAGTGACGGACAACATCTCTATACCATCGCGATGGAGTTGCCTCCGGGCCCTCGTGTGTTTTTCGGACCGTGGGGCATCCCGATGCCGGGCTTGATTATTGCCGTCACGTCTTCGGGATTAGTTTGCTATTTTCTTGCCTGGTATCTGACCAAGCCGGTGACACGCTTGCGCGCTGCTACCCAGCAAATCGCCGCCGGTGATCTGACGGCACGTGCTGGCAATCCCCAGAGCAGACGCCGGGATGAGATTGCAGGCCTGGTGCGTGATTTCGACACCATGGCCAGTCGGTTGGAGACGCTGGTCAAAGCGCAGTCCCGCCTGCTGAACGACATTTCACATGAGTTGCGTTCTCCGCTGGCGCGATTGAATGTGGCCCTTGGTTTGGCGCGGCAGCGCTCCGGGCCCGAGACTGCGAGCATGCTCGAGCGCATTGAACTCGAGGCCAGCCGTCTGAACGAGCTTATTGGCCGACTGCTGACCCTGGCGCGGCTGGAGGATGGCGAGCGAGGAGTGCCGCCCACGCCTGTGATGCTCGATGAGGTGGTGCTGAATGTGGCGGAAGATGCGGAATTCGAAGCGCAGGCGCGTCATTGCCACGTGCGCAGCGATATTCCGGCCGGCGATTGGGGAGTGTGCGGAGAGGCTTCCCTGTTGCACAGCGCAATTGAGAACGTGGTTCGCAACGCCATCCGTTACACCCGCGAAGGCACGACGGTTGAGATACACCTGGAGAGGAAAGAGACTTCAGCCCGCGCGGAGGCGGTGGTGAGCGTTACTGATTGTGGGTCGGGAGTTCCACCCGACGCTCTGGAGAAGTTATTTCAGCCGTTTTACCGCTTGGATGACGATCGGGGCCGGCAGACCGGAGGAGTTGGCTTGGGTCTGGCGATCACCGAAAGAGCGGTGCGCTTCCACGGTGGACGCGTTGCGGCCTTTAACCGGCCGGAGGGCGGGCTCTTGATCGAAATTCACCTTCCACTGCGAGCCACCGCCAAAGCTGTACCGCTGCCAGAAGCGGTTCCGGCAGAACAAGAAGCCTAAAAAAGTGGGCAGTGGCTAGTGATCAGTGGCCGGCGGAGTTAAGAGGCCAACTGGACCCTGACCACTGACCACAGCGCCCAGGCAACTCGCAGCCGTTTCTGCGGTTCCAACCTGCTTGTGGCGTTTGCTCTTCCCGCCCATTCCTGATACATAAATGGATGGCAATTCACGCCTTCATAAAGTGTTCCCGCCCGGTGGATGGCTGCCGGGGAGCGCATTAGCACGTTCACAGGAGATAAAGCGAAGAATGCGGACAAGGTTCACCTGGATGCTGGGAGTAGCCGCCCTGATTTCGATCGGAGTTCTAGTGGCGTGCAGCACGAAGTACTCGTCTTCGAACAATGGGCTGGTAGTGGTCTCCACGCAGGGCAATGCCGACATGGACACCTTTAGCCTTGATCTGGTGAATGGGCATGTGTCACAAATCTTCAATTCAAGTGGTCCACCCGCCAACGGACAACCAACCGCCGTCGTTCTCGACCCGGCTGGAACGTTTGCGTATGTGATGATCACCCAGAGTTCGGCGGTGAATGACAGCGCTACTGGAATCGAAACGTTCCCGGTCGCGTCCGACGGCAAATTAGGATCAGGAACAACGACAACTTTGAAGGGCGGGGTTGCGCCAGTCGCGATGGTGATTGACTCGGCTGGAAAATTTCTTTTTGTCGCGGACTCAAGTCCCGCGGCCGTGTCGGTGCTTGTCATCGGAAGCAATGGCGGTTTGACGGAGGTATCGGGTTCGCCGTTTGCCGTGACGGAGTTGCCGGGCGGTGCCACGCGCAACGCCATACCGAGTCCTTCCGCGTTGGCGGTAAGCCCAACCGTCTATCCTTCCGCTTTTGCGGTTTGCTCGGCCAACGTGCCTCCAACTACGGAACATCTTTACGTGACCGATTTGACAAACTACGCGGTGCTGAACTATTCCGTTTCGTCCGCAGGGGCTCTAACCGCTGTTTCCGAAAGTGCTACGGGTTCGGTGCCTTCCGGAGTGACCGTCGATCCTTGTAACCGGTTCGTTTACGTATCGAACTCGCAGCCCGACAATACCGTCAGCGCCTTTACGATTTGCAACGCCGTTTTGTTGCCGACTTGCCCAAACGCGGACTACAGCCTGCTCCCAGTCAGTGGCTCGCCGTTTGCTGCAGGCAACAGCCCCGGGCCCTTGATGATGGATGCCTATGCCGGTTTCTTGTACGTGATAGATAGGGGGCAGAACGCAATTTCGTCCTTTCGGGTCAGTACCACTACGGGGAGTTTGACCGTGCTAAGTCCGACACCGGTTGCCACCAACTCATATCCAACTTCGATGGCAATTCGCAGCGACGACAGTTGGTTGTTTGTGGCCAACCTTAACTCTGCCAATCTTTCGGAATACGCCATCACTCCGTCGACGGGCGCCTTGACACCACAACCGCAAGTTCAGACCGATAACTTTCCGTGGGGAGTTGCGGTGAAGTAATTTGGCCAGCGGGGCGTAACGCTACGTGGGAATTTTCAGAATCAAATAAGCGCCGACCAAGGCGAAGATCAGATCTGGTGACCAGGCCGCCAGAGCCGGCGGAAGCTGACTGAGATCGCCCATAGCCTCAAACAACCGCGAGACCACGGTGTAAACGACTGCGATTCCCACCGCAACCGCGACGCCAGTGATTGCGCCTTTCTTGGCCGCCGACAATGAAAACGGCACCGCGAGCACAGCCATAATCAGAGTAATCAGCGGGAACGAAAGTTTCTTGTTGAGCTGCACCCGGAGCCGTACCACGTCAAAGCCGCTTTGCTGCAAGTCGCGGATATAGCGGCGCAGTTCCTCGTAGTTCATCTCCGAATATTGTTTTACTTCCTTCTTGAAGTACGAAGGCGCCTCGCTGAGCTCCGGGAAGGTCGAAACCTCAAACGTGCGGAAAGCAGCAATGGCTGGGCCATGCAGAGAGCGCTGCCAGCCTCGCTCGAAGATCCAGCGATCCAGATTGTCGGCCCAGTGCGCGCGATCGGCGTGAATGCGCTGCGTGATGGCAAAGCTAGCGGGATCAATTTGATAAATCGTGACGTTGGCGAACTGATCGCGATCCGGATCGAAGAACTGGTAATAGTAGATGTCATTGTGCTGTCCGAAAATCCACTTGCGGTCAGGACGCAAGTAGGTTTGCGCGGGCTTGCCCTTGATCTGGTTGTGTAAGGCTTCCTGGCGCTTGTTCGTGTGAGGCAGGTAGAACTGGTCGGCGAAAAATAATCCTGCCGCCAGCACCGCGGCAGCGGCCAGTACTGGTGTGACGATGCGATAGATGCTGGTCCCCGTGGCTTTGATCGCGGTGATCTCATTGGAGCGATTCATCAGGCCAAATGTGATGAGTACCGCCAGCAGCATGATCAGCGGAGCCACGCTATACAGCAGGTAGGGAGCGACGTTGAGCAGATATTCTGCGACCACGATGGCAGGTGTCTGGTTGCGCAGAATGTCGCCCAGCAACTCGAACAGGGTGAAGACCAGAAGCAGAACCAGGAATGTGGAAAGAATCATCCCCAGGTAAACGAAGAAATCGCGTAGCACGTAGTCATCGAGCAGCGTGGGAAAGCTGGCGCTAAAAACGCGGCGGCGGGTGGAGGCACGCTCGAAGGCGTTGGCGCTATCTCTGCGTCCCAGGCGGAATGTGGGCATGTGGCCGTTGCTGGGGGGCGCGGCCCGTTTTCCCGCCAGCCGGAAGGCCGAAAGCGCGATGGGCCGGCGTTCGGCCTGCCACAGCAGAATTGCGCCAGCCACAAAGAACGCAATATTCGCCAGCCACGCTCCGAACATGGGCCCGACCTTGCCTTGCCGCGCCAGCGACACTCCAATCAGCGAGACGAAGTAATAAACGAAGACCAGCACGATTGTGAGGACGAATCCTCCGGACTTGCCGCTCTTCTTTGAGGAAAGCCCCAGGGGAATTCCAACCATCGCCAGCACCAGGCAAGCAGTTGGCAACGCGAAGCGGCGATGAAACTCGATGAGATACCAGCGCGCCGATATGGGATCGACGCGGCGGGCATAATTGCGTAGCATGCCCGTGCTGATTAGCCCGACTGGAACCTGCTCATCCGCCTTGTTTTCCGCAGCCGGAAGCTCGATAGGGATATCTGTTTGCTGAAAAGTGGAAATCTGATAGCGGTCCGCCAGTTGGGGATCCGTTTCGTGAGTGGAACCGTCGATCAAATGCAGATGAAGGCGATCCTGGCCCTCAGGGACGAGGACGCCTTCGCGAGCCAACGTGATGGTCGGATTTGCGGGATCGGTGATATCGGCGAGAAACACTCCCTTCCAAACCGCGCCGCCTTGCGCGCTATGTACGTCCTGCACATAAAGCACATACTTCGGAAATCCTTCATAGAAAACTCGAGGCTGCACTTCGTAGGAAACCTGGGAGCCTTTGAGTTGATCTTCGAGATGTCCCAGCGAGGCCAACGACCATGGCGCCAGGTAAAGTCCGTTGCCCAGAGCCAGAAGCCACGCGCCCACAACGAAAATCGCCAGCACGCGGCCAAAGTTCCACACACCCATTCCACTGGCGCGCATGGCGGTAATTTCACTATCGGCCGCGAGGCGACTCAGTCCAATGAGGATTCCCACCAGCACGCTCATGGGAATGGTGTAGGTGAGGGCGAGGGGGACGGTGTAAAAGAATATCTCGGCCACGCTGGGCAGCGGGGCACTGGCCCGGACCACAAGTTCCAGAATGCGTCCCAGATCGCGCGTAAACAGCACGAAAGTAAAGATGGCCGCGCCGATGAGAGCGTGCGAGGTTACTTCGCGGAGTATGTAGCGGGTGAGAATCCGCATGGGAGACGCGTCTGATCGCAGTCTAGCATGAGGGTCGGAAGCGGAACCTGCGGACGGATTTGCTATCCCGCCTTCAAAAACAAGGCTCCCAGCGGAGGCAAAGTCAGCTTCAGCGAGTAAGGACGCCCGTGCGCCGGTTCTCCCTCCGCATGAACTCCGCCGAGATTGCCGACGCCCGTGCCCCCGTATTCCCCAGCGTCACTGTTCAGCAGTTCGCGCCAGTAACCGCCCTCGGGAACGCCAATGCGGTAACCAATCCGCGGGATCGGCGTGAAGTTACAGACCACGAGGACCGTGTCTTTCGCCGACTCGCTCTTGCGCAGCAGTGAAATCGTGCTGGTGAGATTGTCGTTGCAATCTACCCATTCGAAGCCGGCTGCATTGGTATCGAGCAGGTGTAGTGCAGGCTCAGCGCGGTAAAGCCGGTTCAATTGTCCCACCCACTCCTGCATGCCGCTGTGCACCGGATATTGCAGCACATGCCATTCCAAGCTGCTGTCGTGTGCCCACTCGCGAACCTGGCCGAACTCGTCCCCCATAAACATCAGCTTCTTGCCCGGCTGGGCATACATGTAGGCAAAGAGCAGCCGGAGATTGGCGAAGCGCTGCTTTTCGTCTCCCGGCATCTTGCCGATCAACGATCCCTTGCCGTGCACCACCTCATCGTGCGATAGCGGCAGCACGAAATTTTCCTGGAAGGAATACAGCATGCGGAAGGTGAGCTTGCTGTGGTGATATTTACGGTGAATAGGATCCTGTTTGAAGTACTCCAGCGTGTCGTGCATCCAGCCCATGTCCCACTTCATGCCGAAGCCGAGTCCGCCAAGATACACCGGCCGCGAAACCATGGGCCAGGACGTGGACTCTTCCGCAATGGTCTGGACTTCCGGATGCTCCTTGTAGACTTCCTGATTGAAGCGGCGGAGGAACTCGATGGCCTCCAGGTTCTCGCGTCCACCAAACTTGTTGGGAATCCACTCCCCGGCGTTTCGCGAATAATCGAGGTAGAGCATGGAAGCGACCGCATCCACGCGCAGGCCGTCGATGTGATATTCGTCGAGCCAGAACATCGCACTCGACATGAGAAAGCTGCGAACTTCTGTACGTCCATAGTTAAAGATGTGCGTCTTCCAATCGGGATGGAAGCCCTGCCGCGAATCCGCATGCTCGTATAGATGCGTGCCGTCAAAATACGCGAGGCCGTGAGCGTCGGAAGGGAAGTGCGACGGCACCCAGTCGAGGATCACCGCGATGCCATGCTGGTGCAGGTAATCCACCAGGTACATGAAGTCCTGCGGCGTGCCATAGCGCGAAGTCGGAGCAAAATAACCGGTGGTCTGATATCCCCAGGAACCGTAAAAGGGATGCTCCATCACCGGCAGGAATTCCACGTGCGTGAAGCCCATCCGGCCCACATACTCCGCCAACCGCGGCGCAGTTTCGCGATAGGTCAGCGGACGATTATGTTCCTCAGGCACCCGCATCCACGAGCCAAGGTGAACTTCATAGATTGATTGCGGAGCGCGCAGGGAATTCCGCGCGGCTCGTTTCTCCATCCACTCGTGGTCTCCCCACTGGTAGTCAAGGTCCCACACCACCGAGGCGGTTCGCGGCGGCTTTTCGTGCCACAGACCCATGGGATCGGCCTTGTCAATCTGGTAGCCATGGCTCTGCGACTCAATATGAAATTTATAGAGCGCACCTTTGCCCACGTCCGGGACGAACCCTTCCCAGATTCCTGACGAAGCTCGAG
The DNA here is from genome assembly GCA_964403025.1 of uncultured Acidobacteriaceae bacterium. Lineage (GTDB taxonomy): Bacteria > Acidobacteriota > Terriglobia > Terriglobales > Acidobacteriaceae > Sulfotelmatobacter. Next base: position 627,132 of record CAYOEH010000001.1, read on the forward strand.
GAGCGAGTAGATGTGTGCGCGGATTCCAGGAATTGAAGCTGCCAATCACGGAGACCAGGCGCGCATTCGGGGCCCAAACACTAAATATCGCGCCCGCTTTTCCGTCGCGCGTAACCAGATGGGCGCCCACGGTTTCGTAAAGACGGTAGTTGCTACCCTCGTTGAACAGGTAAAGATCCTGATCGGAGAGCAGCGTCGGAGACTCAGAAATGGCGGTGATAGGAGTTTCAGGCATTTTCCGCGTTCTTAGTGTACCGGAAGATGTACTCGGCGATACACCGAGACTGGGATGCGGCAAACATGTGAAAGGATGATCCAGGATTTTCCGGCGCACCATACGCCGCGTTCTTTCGTGTACTGTCGCTGCGGAATCGCCGTGCTAGACTGGCTTTCCAGTCATGCCCGCCCTGCGTCTGATTCTTCTCTGGCACCAGCACCAGCCGTTCTACAAGGATCTGGTGACCGGCGAATATCGTTTACCCTGGGTGCGTCTGCACGCGCTCAAGGATTATTACGGCATGGTGAAACTGCTGGACGAGTTCCCCAACGTTCACCAGAACTTCAATCTGGTCCCGTCGCTGATCGCGCAAATTCAGAATTACGTGGCGGGCACTGCGCAGGATCCCTTTCTGAGCGTGGCGGCCAAGCAGTCCAGGGACTTCACGCTGAAAGACCGGCTCTTTGCCCTGCAGTATCTCTTTCAGGCGAACCCGGCAAACGTGATTGGGCGATATCCGCGTTACCGCGAACTTTGGGAGCGGTTTCGCGAGCACGGATTTTCGCCGGAGAAGGCCGAAAAATATTTCCAGCCGCGGGACTACACGGATCTGCAGGTGCTATCGCAGATAGCATGGTTCGACGAGTTTTTTCTCGAGGAAAAAGACGTCGCGGCACTGATCAAGAAGGAGCGCGACTACTCGCTCGAAGATCAGAGTTTTGTCATTGCGCGCGAGCGAGAACTGCTGGGCAAAGTTCTGCCGGCATATGCTGCCGCCGCTAAGAAAAAATCCATCGAAATTTCGGCGACGCCTTTCTATCATCCCATTCTTCCGCTGGTTTGCGACACGAATGCCGGAGCCGACTCGTCACCAGGATTGCCGCTGCCCCAGAACCGCTTTCGCCATCCGGAAGATGCGCGCGAGCAATTGGTCCGCGCGCTTGATCTTCACCAGGAAGTGTTTGGCGTTCGTCCGCAGGGCGTGTGGCCGTCGGAAGGCAGCGTCTCTGAGGAGACGCTCGCGATTGCGCACAGTCTCGGGATCAAATGGATGGCTACCGACGAAGGCGTGCTCGGGCGCAGCACGGGAGTGTTCTTCCAGCGTGACGGGAACGGCCGCTTGCCCGCGCATTTGGCGGATCGACTCTATAACATCCACCGCTACGAGAACGGCCAGACCTCGATGCACATGGTATTCCGGGACCACACCATTTCCGATCTGATCGGTTTTGTCTATTCCGGGATGGATCCGGCAGATGCTGCCGGGCATCTTCTGCGCAACATCAAAGAGGCCGCTCAGCCGGTGCTCGCTCAAGGCCGCGATGCGGTGGTGTCGGTGATTCTCGATGGAGAGAACGCCTGGGAGTATTACCCGAATTCCGGGCGCGAATTCTTGCGCCGGTTCTACGACGCGCTGCAGCGCGAAGGAGGCCTCGAAGCAGTAACTGTTTCCGAAGCAATCGCCCGCCATCGTAACGTCTCGCCTTTGAAGTCACTCGTGCCCGGCTCATGGATCAATGCCAACTTCAACGTCTGGATCGGCGCTCCGGAGGACAATCGCGCGTGGGACTATCTGCACCACGCGCGCGAATTTTATGCGCAGCATGCTGCGCATGCCAGTAAGGCGCAACGAAAGCTGGCGTTTGAAGAAATTCTGATTGCGGAGGGCAGCGATTGGAATTGGTGGTACGGTCCCGAACACCACTCGGCGAACGATCGCGATTTTGACGAGCTCTACCGCAAACATCTGTCGAACATTTATCAGGCACTGGGAGCGGCGCCGCCGGATTATCTGGCGCAGCCCATCACCGCCGGCGAGGTGCGCCCGGCCTTCACACCTCAAACTGCCTATATTCATCCTCGCGTTTCGGGCGACAAAATTCGCTACTTCGAGTGGATGGGCGCGGCTATCTTCACCGCCGATCAGCGCGCCGGTGCCATGCACGGGAAGCAGTTCCTGCTGGACTCCGTTTATGCCGGAATCGATAGCACGTTCGTCTACGGTCGGTTAGATTTTGCCGGTCCGGTGCCCGATATGGATTTTGAGCTGGTGGTGAATCTGGAGTCGTGGGCGAACGCCGAAGCCCGCCCGCGGCGGACTCTGCGTCTCGACGCCAAGGTGCGAGAACGCCAGCTCAAGGAATGGAGAGTCGAGGGGCACGAAGGATCGTCCTCCGCTTCTTCGCCAAAGTGTGAGGAAAGCGCCAAGGTCGCGTTGCTACGAAGCTTTGAATTCCGCTTGCCCCTGAGCTCGCTGCTCGCGAAGCCCGTCTCCGGCAACCATGCCGGGGCCGTTACCTCAACTCCAGCAGCGATAGCGCCGACCAGCCGACTGAAGTTGCGCTTTAGCCTTTGGCACAATCGTTTGCCCGTAGACGCTTTGCCAGTCGAAGGCTGGATCGAGCTGCAGTTGCTGAGCGAATGGGAATTGGCCGCGGGAATGTAACCGCGGAATGGCGCTTCTTTGCAGGAACAAAATGCCGGAAGCTCGCGCCTCCGGCGTCAATAGAAATGAGAGTTTCTTATTGCCCCGCGTTGGCCACTGAGGTGGTCATCGCCAGCGGGCGATTCAGTTCTAACGTGAGTTCGGTCCCCGCAGGCAGCGTTGCCGAGCGATGCTTGCTGAGCCAGTGCGCGCCAGTTGATCCAGCTCCCACCACTCCGCCGATCAGGATTCCCGGAGGGCCGCCGATGAGGCCGCCGATCAGCATGCCGCCGGCCGTTCCACCGCCAGTTTCGATTTCGTCGCGGCGGTCATGCCCGGATCCTTTGAACTCGCCTTCGTTGTTCACGTCTGTGCCGCCACCGATGTTGGTATCGACCAGCGTGGCATCCAGAAACAGCCTCTCGCCGGTCGGCAAAACCAGGGCTTCGGGCAGAATCCCGATCGTAGGCTTGCCCGAAATACGTCGAGGTTCGGCCACTTTGGTGACGCGGCCTTCCACCATCGCTCCGGCGGGAATCAGTGTTCTGCCATTCACCACAACGGGCTGCGTCAACCGCGCCTGAAAAGGATCACCCGGCTTATTGCTGAAGGTGGCGAGAGTAGTTTCCAGCTTCACCATCAGAGCGGTGCCGGCGGGTATGGGCGCAGTGGCCTGCGCCGCCATCATAGTTGTGTAAAAGCCTGCCAGTAGCAACATGCAGGGTAGAACCGTCCGCTTCGTCATAACTCCTCCACAAATCTGCTGCCGTTCGAATCTCCGCATCATTAGCTTTGACTTTAGATTAGACGGATGGCCCGAACAACCTCCGGAGTTGCCAAGGAACCAGCGAAGACAAGGGCGACTATCGTTCTGAGGCGGGAAATCAGGATGCCTACCGTGTGAGCGTTGTCACAATGCTGTGATGTTGCATCCGCTATAATCGAGAGTTTCGTAACTACCCCATGGGCAAGAACTACCGAGGCGTCGGCTATCTCACCGGCCAGCGTCTGAGTTTTCATTCAGACCTTCCCGCGAACGCCGTGCGGTGGACGACGATTCGCGAATAATTCATTCAGATAAGGACGGTAAGAGCAGCATGACGAATATCGGAGCAATTATCGGGCGCGAGGTCCTGGACTCGCGCGGCAATCCTACGGTTGAAGCGGAAGTGCAGTTGGTTGATGGAGCGATTGGACGCGCCATCGTTCCGAGCGGCGCCTCCACCGGCGAGCACGAAGCGGTGGAACTGCGCGACGGAGATAGTGCGCGCTTTCTCGGGAAAGGTGTTCTAAAGGCTGTAGAGAATGTGAACGGCGAGATCGCCGATGCCCTCGCCAACTGGGATGCCGCCGATCAGCGCGGCCTCGATCAGAAGATGATTGAACTGGATGGCACCGAGACCAAAGGCCGGCTGGGCGCGAATGCCATTCTCGCCGTTTCGATGGCGGCGGCGCGCGCGGCTGCTTCGGACTTCGGTCTGCCGCTCTATCGCTATCTCGGCGGCGCAGGCGCGAACACCTTGCCCACGCCCATGATGAACATCCTGAACGGCGGAGCCCACGCCGACAATAATGTTGACTTTCAGGAATTCATGGTGATGCCGGTGGGCGCGCCTTCGTTTTCAGAAGCCCTGCGCTGGGGTGTGGAAGTTTTCCATACGTTGAAGGGAGTGTTGAAGAAGCGAGGCTACAACACCGCTGTCGGCGATGAAGGCGGCTTCGCCCCCTCCGTCAAGTCCAATGTCGAGGCCATTGAAGTTGTGCTGGAAGCGATTCAGCAAGCTGGGTACAAGCCCGGGGAAGAGATCGCGATCGCTCTCGATCCCGCGGCCAGCGAGTTCTATCAGGATGGCAAATACGTTTTCAAGAAGTCGGACAAATCAGCCAAGAGTTCCGACGATATGGTGAAGTTCTATGCCAAGTGGGTGAAGGATTATCCCATCGTTTCGCTGGAAGACGGCCTGGCGGAAGGCGATTGGGACGGATGGCAGAACCTGACCAAAGAACTCGGCGGCAAGATTCAACTGGTGGGCGATGACATCTTCGTCACCAACATCCAATTTTTGCAAGAGGGAATTGATAAAGGGGTCGCGAATTCGATCCTGATCAAAGTGAATCAGATCGGCACCGTCAGTGAGACTTTTGACGCGATTGATCTGGCCCGGCGCAACGGTTACACGTCCGTTATTTCGCATCGCTCGGGCGAGACGGAAGACACCTTCATCGCCGACTTTGCCGTGGCCACCGGGGCCGGCCAAATCAAGACCGGCTCGGCCTCGCGCACCGATCGCATTGCCAAGTACAACCAGTTGTTAAGGATTGAAGCGGAGTTGGGGGATGGGGCGCGGTTCCTGGGATTGAAGGCGCTCAACTATCACGGCTAATGGACAGCCATCTTAGAGTGGGGAGTGATTTATGAAAATGAGGTTACTGCTGTCTGCATGTCTTCTTGCTTTTTCGCTGTCCGCCGCTGCTCAAACCACGGTTTCCATCGCGCCGGATGCAGCTTCCAGGGAAGACGTCAAGAAACTCTTTGATGTCATGGCCAGCCGTCAACAGATGAGCCAGCTGATGCAGCAAGTGTTCGCGCAGATGCGGAAGATGAACCGCGAGGAGATTAAGAAAAGGCGTCCGGAGATTACCGAAGCCGACCTGACTCGCATGGACCAACAGTCTGAGGATCTCATCAAGAATTTTCCTCTCGACGAGATGCTGAACGATATGATCCCGGTCTATCAGCGGCACTTTTCAAAGTCTGAGATCGACGCGTTGACTGCCTTCTACTCGTCTCCGCCGGGTCAGAAGTTTCTCCACGAGATGCCCGCCGTGACAGCCGAAACCATGCGAGCGGTATATCCGCGAATCCAGGCCCAGGTCGATGCAGCCCTCAAGCGAGCCGAGGAGAAGAGCGATTCACCACAGAAATGAAAGAGCGCGAGGATTTTGTGCCCTCCTCGATCATTGCTTCCCGAGCGATAGAAGCCAGGAGCTAGAAGCCGCATTATGTCCCGTCCGAAACCGCTTATTCTGACTATCCTCGACGGCTGGGGTTATCGCGCCGAGACCAAAGCCAACGCCATCGCGCTCGCGCGCAAGCCCACCTACGACCGCCTGCTGCGCGAATATCCCAACACGCTGATCCACACCAGCGGGCCTTTTGTCGGCCTGCCCGAAGGCCAGATGGGCAACAGCGAAGTCGGGCATCTCAACATCGGCGCCGGCCGCATCGTGCATATGGACATCACCCGCATCGATCTGATGATCCAGAATGGCGAATTCTTCTCACATCCCGTGCTGCTTGCGGCGATGAAACACGCGCGCTTGGGTGAACGCAGGCTGCATCTGTTCGGTCTGCTCTCCGATGGCGGCGTCCATTCGCAGCAAGCCCATCTTTATGCCCTGCTGAAAATGGCGAAGCAGCAGGGAGTCGATCGAGTCTTTGTTCATGCCTTCATGGATGGCCGCGACACGCTGCCCACCAACGGTGCTGGGTACCTGGAACAACTGCAGCAGAAGATGCGGGAGTACAACTCCGGCAAGATCGCCACCGTGAATGGCCGCTACTACGCGATGGATCGCGACCGGCGCTGGGAGCGCATTGCCAAGGCTTACAACGCGATGGTTTTTGGCGATGCGGAAGGCGGCAAGTGCGCGGATCCAGTGCAGGGCATGAAGGATTCCTATAACCGCGGCGTAACCGACGAATTCGTCATTCCGTTTGTATGTACTGACAAAGCCGGTCAGCCGCTGGCTACCATACGCGATGATGACGCTTGTATCTGCTTTAACTTTCGCGCCGACCGCGTTCGCCAGATCACTCGCGCGCTGGCTCGCAACAGTGGTCTTAATTCGAAGGGCGGCAGCGATCTTCCGGGTGCGGCCGATCTTGACGCCACGATTCCCCGCGAGCGCGTCCCTAAGAATCTGCATTACGTCTGCATGACGCAGTACGACAAGAATTTCAGCCTGCCGGTTGTCATTCCTCCGGAATCGATGGCGAACATCCTGGCCAACGTCATGGGAGGTCTCAACATGCGGAACCTGCGTGTGGCTGAGACCGAGAAGTATGCCCACGTTACTTACTTCTTCAACGGTGGCGTGGAGCAGCCCTTTCCCGGCGAAGAACGCGTCATGGTGCAGTCGCCGAAAGTCGCGACCTATGATCTGAAGCCGGAGATGAGCGCCGCGGGCATCGCCGACGCCGTGGTAAAAGCCACCGAAGATGGAACGTTTGACGTTATTATCGTGAACTTCGCCAACGCCGATATGGTCGGACACTCCGGCAAGATCGAGCCCACGGTAAAAGCAGTTGAAACCGTCGACGCATGCCTGGGCCGCATCGAATCCGCCGTTCGCGCCAAGGGCGGCGCCATGCTAATCACGGCCGATCACGGCAACGCCGAGATGATGATCGATCCCGCCACCGGCGGCCCGCACACGGCGCACACCACCAACCCTGTGCCCTTCATCGTGGTTGCGGAAGATGCCAAACAGTACACTCTGAAGCCCAACGGCTCTCTCCGCGATATCTCCCCGACAATCCTGCGGATGCTCGGCGTAGATGAGCCGAAAGAAATGACCGGGACGGACCTGCGAGCGTTCCTGAAGAACAAGTGACGTCCCCCGAGCTGTCTGACTAGTGTCCCGGAGCCAATCGTCCTTCTTCCTTCGTGCTACAGTTTTCTCGCGGGCAATTGTGCCCGACCGAATTCCATGGAACCGCGAATCATTCTGATCCATCTGCTGCTCAAGCTGGGCGTGGCTGCCGCCGTCTCGGCCAGTTTGGTGCGCTCCAAGGAATTCAAAGCCTTACTATTTCGCGAAGAACGTTCATTCCGGCAGAAGGTCTACCTCGTATTGTGTATCGCACTTCCCATCACGATTGGCGTCTGGATACGGATTTCCGTCAAGAGCTTTCTCGCCGGCGATTTGAGTTTTGAAACCGCGCTTTTGCTCGGAGTGATCGGCGGCCGCTGGGCGGGCTCGCTCGGCGGCGTGCTGATGGCGTTACCCGCTCTGCTGCACGGTGAATGGGCGGCGATGCCCTTCGATGTGCTTTCAGGCTTTATCGCCGGCCAACTGCGCGCCATGGCGCTGGATAAAGAAGACATCTGGTCATTCTCTCCATTCATCGATCAAAGTATTTTTCGCCTGATCCGGCGCAATCTGCCTCGGCCGCGTTTGTTCGACTGGCAGATCATGTTTTTCACCACCATCGTGTTGCTGCGTTTTGTCCAAACGGAACTGGCGAGATATTTCCCCCAGTCCATCTTCAGCATTGAGAGCCCCGACAACTTCTGGGTATTTGGTGCGATCTATGCCGCTTCGGTCACCGCCATCGGGATCGAGCTGAAGGTCTTTAACAGCGTGCGCATCCAGATCAAGCTGGAAGAGCAGGAGCGGTTGCTGTTGCACGCACGCATGGAAGCTTTGCAGAACCAGATCAATCCGCATTTTCTATTCAACACCCTGAACTCGATTTCTTCGCTGGTGCGTTTCGATCCGGATACGGCGCGCGAAGTGATTTCCAAACTCGCGACCATTCTCCGGCGTCTGCTGAATAGCACCGACTCGTTCGTGCCGCTGCGGGAAGAAGTGGAATTTATCGACAACTATCTCGACATTGAAGTGGTCCGTTTTGGAAAAGACAAACTTCGAGTGGTGAAGGAACTCGCCCCGGACTCGCTGGACGTGATGGTTCCCAGCATGCTCCTACAACCGCTCCTGGAGAACTCTATTAAGCACGGCCTTGCTTCGAAAGTAGAAGGCGGCAGCATACATTTGCGCAGCCGCTTGTCTGGCTCAGGACTGATCATCGAAGTGGAAGACGATGGCGTCGGAATGGGAGCGACCCCGTCGACGGAGGCTGGGAGTACGCGGGGCGCCGGTATCGGCATCACCAACATTTCCGAACGGCTGCAAGTCCTATACGGAGACGCCGCGCGCATGACGATTGACAGCCACGAAGGGAAGGGAACGCTGGTGCGGATTCGATTGCCGCTTTTGCAGACGGCCGGGGCAGTGCCGGAAGGCTTCTATGAAGAGCGTTCGATGACGCGCCGGTAAAAGGCTTCATATTGCGGAACGATCCTGCTGGAGCAGAAGCGAGCCTGCGCGACCGCGCGGGAGGCCTTGGCCATGGTTCGCAGCGCGCTTTCGTCGCTTAGCAGTTCGATGGCATAGCGCGCCATCGTCTCCACGTCGCCTACGTCGGCCATATATCCGCTGACGCCATGCTCGATCACTTCCGGCACGCCGCCCGTGCGGGTCGCGATCGGCACGGTTTCGCAGGCCATTGCCTCCAGCGCTGCCAGACCGAAGGATTCCAGTTCGCTCGGCATTAGCAGGATGTCCGCGACCCCCAGTTTTTCCTGCACCTGATCCTGCTTGCCCAGAAAAAGAACATCTTCATGAATGCCTTTCTGCACGGTCAGCCATTCGGCCACGGAACGGTCCGGACCGTCGCCGATCAACAACAGCTTGGAAGGAATTTTCTTGCGCACGCGATCGAAGATCTCGATCACGTCCGTCACCCGCTTCACCGGCCGAAAATTAGAGAGATGAACCAACAGTCTCTCACCGTCAGGTGCGTACTCTCTTCGGAGTTCGGAAGAGTTCTTGCCCCTGCAGTAAACGTCGCAATTGACCGAGTTATAAATGACCTCGATTTCTTTCTTCACGTCGAAGATCCGCATGGTTCGGTCACGCAGATAGTTGGAGACAGCAGTCACGCCGTCGCTCTGGTTAATCGAGTAGCGCGTGATCGGCAGGTAGGAGCGATCGAGCCCGACCAGCGTGATATCGGTGCCGTGCAGCGTGGTGACGAACGGCAAGCGGCGTCCTCGAGGGCCATCGGCCAGCATCTGGCGCGCCAGCAGCGCGCTCACCGAGTGAGGGATGGCATAGTGGACATGCAAGAGATCGAGGTCGTATAACTGCGATACCTCGGCCATCCGCGTGGCGAGCGCCAGATCATAGGGCGGATAGTCGAATAGCGGGTATCGCGATACTTCCACTTCGTGGTAGTGAATGTTGGGTTCTTCTCCGCGAAGCCGAATCGGCTGGGCGTAGGAGATGAAATGAATCTCGTGGCCACGCTGAGCCAGCTCCAGTCCGAGTTCCGTCGCCACTACGCCGCTGCCGCCGTAGGTGGGATAACAAGTGATCCCGATCTTCATTCTGCGAGGTCCGCCCTTTTTATCGGTCAGTTCCTGTCATTCGATGGCCCGAGACAGGATACGATGCAGATTCTACAGGGAGCAGCCGGGGTTTGGTTCTGCAGACGCGACAGGAGTGTGAGATTCTACTCGGACGGGTTGCGTCCCTTCGTAGAAATGCCAGGATCCAGCTTGTCGAGATGCGCTTGAAAGCGTCGCTTGGAATCTTCGGGTAAGCCCGTAAATTCGATGCCCATGCCGACTCCGGGATCGCGCGTGCGAACCGTCGCCGTGGCCGAGACGTGCTCCTGGTCGATCCAAATATCCACTCGAAGCACAGTCGAAATCGGCAGCGGCATAACGGTCTCAACATAACAACCGTTGCCGCTAATGTCGGTGGCGTTCACCCGCATGGGGGTGTTCACGCGCTCGTCGCGGAATTCGAGAGGGAAAGATATCTTGTGGCGCTGGAATTTGCGGCGATTGTCAGGGGCGGCCGCCGGCAGGTTGGCGCGGATTTCGGCCGGTAACTGCGAAAGCCACGGGCATTCCTGGTCTGCCACCAACTGAACACCCACTTGATACTTCTTTAATCCTCCAGCCTCCATCACCCAGACCACTTTGCAGCGGGCTTTCTTGGTCTCGTATTGAATGCCGATGACGTCGCCCACCTTCAAATCCTGCTCGAGGCCGTTGATGCAGGCTCCCGTGGCGCTGACATTCTGCGCGACTGCGTTCTGATGGAACGGCTGGTCGTTGGCGCCCATTCCCCAAACACGTACGCGCAAGTCCAAGGTCGTACGCGGGGCTGCCCCTGAGGCAGACATAATCAACGCCCTCCAGCTTGAAGAGTCTTCTGAGCCGAATCTAACCCAATCATAACTCTCGGCCGGAACTTGTTGAGATTACCAAAGTCATTCCGATCGGAGGTAGTGAGCAGTTATACCGGATCCCACGTGCTACGGGACGGCCTTATCCGTAACGAATTCGGCGTACGAGACAAGGTCGATGCCGGAGTTCGACAGCAACTCCCTTACCTCGGGCATGGTCAGCACGTGCAACTCGATCTCCCGTGATTCGTGGAGGCGAGTGTTAGCCATCCGAAGGTCCGCATCATTGTAGCCCGGGTGGCAAACAAATTCCCAAGTACCTTCCGGGATAATTTCTGCGATGGCGCGGAAGAGTTTTTCATCCAGCGCGCCGGTCACCACAACTCCCAAGGTGCCATCGGGTGTCTCCAAGCCCTCGCGGCTGGCTGCATCGTGAAACTTGCCAGCCAGAGTGCGCAGAAGTCGTACCTCCGCGTAGCGCGTCCAGAGGTTGGGTCGCGCCAACAATGTCCCCGATTTCAAAGGCTTGCGTGGGCCAAACGGATTGCGAATCGCGCGTACGTTGCAGGCCCGTGCGGCGCGCAACATGGGCCGGAGGACCGCCGGAAACAAGTGAGTGTGTTTGTGCGAATCCACATGCGAGACGGTGATACCCGCCGACTGGATTTTGCGAATCTGCGCACTAGTCTCTGCTTCGATCTCCCCGGGATCCAGACGACCCGTCAAAGCGCGAGCTGCAAAAGATAGGAGCCCATCGCGGAAACGGGCGGGGGCAGAATTTTCTGAACTGATAGTGGGCAAGCGAGCCGCATCCAGTACCGGTTCGCCGTCAATCAATACCACGTGGCAGCCGACACTGAGTCCCGGGAGCTGTTTTGCGAGGCGGATAGCGTCGTCAAAGGCGGGTCCGCGGGCCATCAGGGTGGAGGAAGTCACGATTCCACGAGTGTGAGCTTCTACGATGGCGCGATTCACTCCCGTAGTAAATCCAAAATCATCGGCATTGACGATCAGACGTCGCACCGCGTCAGTCTAGCAGGGAGCGAAGCGAACGATTGCCCACTGAGTGGGGGACTGGCGAGGACGCAGGCTTGAGTCAAGCATGAACGCGTCGCCAGTGAGCCAGCGCCAATCGTTTGACCGTTTTTTCGCGAGTCGCATATACTCGCTCAGGCGCGATTCGTGCGGACCTATCGTCAAGTTTCGCGATGGTACGGCGCTTGCCCCAAACTAAGCTGAAGGAATCTGGTTTCGCAGTCACAGGATGGGCGGTTAGCTCAGCTGGTTAGAGCGCCTGCCTTACAAGCAGGAGGTCGCAGGTTCGAGTCCTGCACTGCCCACCAACTTCAACCTCGCCGATGGTCCATCCCCCGCGGGATTTCTCGAAGGCGTCGCAACCCTCTTGCTAGGCTGACACTCAAAGACACAGTGAATTCGGCGATCGTTTCTCGATGTAGCGGTATCCTTCTCCACGTCACATCTCTGCCTGGAGGCCATGGGATCGGCGATCTTGGGGATTCCGCTCATGAGTTTGTAGAATTTCTGGCCGAGGCAGGACAAACAATCTGGCAAGTATTGCCACTTGGTCCTACCGGATACGGCGATTCCCCTTATCAGCTGTTCTCCGCGTTCGCGGGCAATCCACTGCTGATCGATTTAGAATCGCTTCGCGAACAGGGATTGTTGTCGCCACAAGACATTGCATCTGCGTCGGATCTCTGCGAGGACTGCGTTGAGTACGGCCGCGTGATCGAGGTCAAGCACGGCCTGCTCGGTAAAGCAGCCGAAGCGTTTCTTACGGATCGTGCTCGAACGGACCGCAATGCCTTCGATGTGTTTTGCGAGCAAAATGCTGATTGGCTCGATGATTATGCGCTCTTCATGGCCTGCAAAAGCACTTACAAGGATGCGGTCTGGGCCGATTGGGACTCGGGAATTCGGCAGAGGGATTTGTCGGCGCTAAAGGAATGGCGTGAGAGACTGGCTCCGCAGATCGACACTCATAAGTTTGCGCAATTCGAATTCTTTCGACAATGGGAGAAACTCAAGGCTCGCTGCAAGACGCGTGGAATACGCATCATGGGCGATGTTCCCATCTACGTCGCTCATGACAGTGCGGATGTATGGAGTCATCCGGAACTGTTTCGTTTGAATGAGCACTCCAGGCCTGCCGCGGTCGCTGGTGTTCCGCCGGACTATTTCAGCGCTACTGGTCAACTGTGGGGAAACCCGCTGTACCGGTGGGACGTGTCGACGGCGTCCGGTCACCGCTGGTGGATCGAACGCTTTCGCGCGTCCCTGCGGATGTTTGATGTGGTGCGACTGGATCATTTCCGTGGATTCGAAGCCTACTGGGAAGTTCCAGCTGGTGCTTCGACGGCGCAGAATGGAAAATGGGTGAAAGGCCCTGGCGCAGAGTTCTTCCGCACGGTCAAGACAGAATTGCAAGTGCTGCCGTTCGTCGCCGAAAACTTGGGAGTGATCACTCCGGAGGTGGAAGCCATACGCAGAGAGTTTGGTTTCCCTGGAATGAGCTTGCTGCAGTTTGCTTTTGGGAATGACCCTCAAGGTCCCAGCTTCCGACCGCATAATTATTCTCGAGAACTTGTGGCCTACACCGGCGGGCACGACAACGACACGACGGTTGGCTGGTGGACAAGTTCGGGAATCGGAGAGAGCATCCGCACGGCAGAAGACATCCGCAAGGAACGGGAGTTCACTCGGGCATATTTAGGATTCGAAAATGAGCCGGTGAACTGGGTATTCATTCGCGCGGTGCTGGCATCCGTTGCAGAGATCGCCATCGTTCCCCTGCAAGACGTATTAGGCCTTGGCAGCGAGGCGCGAATGAACTTACCGGGTACGGTGACGGGAAACTGGAAATGGCGATTCAAATCGGATGCTTTGACCAAGGACCTAGGCGAACGCCTGCGGAGGCTGGCGCTTCTCTATGATCGGTGAGGTCACGAGACTGACTCCGCGAACAGTCTTCGCGCGGAGGATGGAGCATCAGAGGGGAGAAAATTCGTCTTCATTCTCATCCTTCTTGGCGCGCACGAATCTCTGTTCCAGGAAACGCTTGGCCAAGTTTCTGCCCCCGATGCCGAAAGCCATTGCCAAACCCAGCATTAGAGCCCCGAAACCGATTCCGAAGGCAACCAGCATCGTCTGTTCTGCGATTCCCAATTCTTCAAAAGCGATCGACAACACAAAAACAATAATGATGCTGCGGATCGCGAGACTCAGAACTCGGGGCGAAGGCACGTTCGCATTGACGGCAGCCAGCAACGCGGCGCGGGAGAAGAAGCTCGCCGCCAATAATCCAACAAACAGGATGAACATGGCAACGAACAGCCGGGGCAGAAAGTAAAAGAATTTTCCAATCTGCTCCTGCAGGCCGAGGATTCCGAGCACGCTCACTCCCAGCAGCACGAAGCCGAGCCACACCACCCAGAACACAAACCGGCTCACTACTTCGGTAGCCGAGGGCAGCGCGGCCTTGGTCAGGAGTTGAGCGGCGCCGGCATTCTCCGAAAGCTTGTCGAACTGGATGAGGCGCAGGATGCTGCGCAGAACTATTTTCACAAGGTACGCTATCGCCCATCCCGCAAACGCAAGGATCAGCATCACGATGAGGCGAGGAAGGTAGTGGGCGAATCCTTTGGCCAGTTCCTGCACGGCCTGGCTCAATTCACTAATGATCATTTCCCGCATAGTTGTCTCACTCTCTCGATTTCCATATCTGCAAGAGATATGGTTTCAATCGCTCAAACTCGAGGCATAAACGTTCGATGCAGTTTTCGACTTCCTCCGCGGAACCGGTGCGCTGTTCCATGAGGAATGCCAGCGCACGTCCGCGAAAGAGCGGTGCTAAAGCTTGAATGATGTGGTCGCGGCTGATGACGGATTTGTGATAGGAAACGGCAAACTCGTAAACCGTTTTCACCCATAATTCCGCAGGATAATCAAAATCGTTCTCTCCCAAGAGCGCGATTCGCTGCAGTTCCGCCAAAGTATCGGGAGAGAGAATCGATTGGAAGACGGTTGCCAATTCAGCAACACCCGTGGTGAATATCTCTCGCAAACGCTTTCGATTGACCCGTACCAGGTCCAGGAGCACTTCATGGTCGGGGCCGATAGTGAGCAAAGGTTGCGAGCCGGTGACGGCACTCCAGAAGGGAAAGTCCGGCTCCAATGCGGAGAACAAGGGCCCGACGGTTTGCCGGAGCGCCGGCACCAGGTCCGAGCCACGCCGCTCGATGTGATCTTTTTGGCCCAGGAAGGACTGGCAAATACGGTGTTGCGCCGTGATGGCAGACAGTGTGAAGCGCAGTTCAATCCCGGTCCCTTCAGTTCCATCGTCCCATACGTTCTGGGGGAGAAATTCACCACCAAGACGGCCGGAGAATCCGAACTCTTGCGCGTAAGGCTCCCGAAGCCTTAACCCGTAGAGTGCGCGAGTCATTGGATAGAGCAGATTTGTTATCAGCACACCTTCGAACTTGTGCCGGCGATAAGTCGGGGTCACCAAATCGAAGCCGTCGTTAAGAATCGGACGCAAAAGTTTAGACATCCATTCGTCTTCAACGCTGCAGGACTCGGGAGACATCACAACACAAGCCTTGGCTTGCAGTAAGTCGGCCGCAGCTAAAATGGTTCGAAATGCCGCTGGCGGGGCCGGGGTTGTAGCGTACTTTGTGCTAATGGAATGAAGAGTCCGCAGGGCGTAGGGATTCGGGCCGCGACGAACATCGTCGATTGAGATGCTCGTCACTAATTCGGGAGTGCCGTCTCGTGAGCCGCCGTCGGCATTGATGATGACGGCCCTCTCTCGGGGAAACCAGCGCAGAATGCCGCTCTGGATGGTTTTGACGATTGAACCGACCGTCTTGGCATTGTTGTGAGTTGGCAACCCCACAAGGATGTCGACCTCGCCCACGTTGATGAGTTGACGAAGAAAGTCATCCGTAAGAAATGTATCTTCCGCCAATTTTCTTCTCCGTGTGAACTGATGGAGCGCGCGAAAATGCGTCACGCGGCATCCTTTGCGAAATTAATCGCGGCTAGATCCGGCGCAGCCGAAACCAAAAGAACTGATAAGGCCCAAAGGTCAGCAGATACGGTAACTCTCCTACCCGGGGAAATATATTTTTGCCGAACATTTCAATCGGAATATTCCCCTTATACCGCCGCAGATCCAGTTCGACAGCCTGTGCCGCACCCGAAAGATTGTTGACCACCAGAACCGCCTCGTTCCCCAGTCGACGAACGTACGCCAATATTCTGTGATTGGCCGGATGGAGAAACTCAATCGATCCTCTGCCGAATACAGCCGTCGACCTGCGCACCGCAAGGATACTTTGCATCCAATGCAGTAGTGAATGTCCGCTACCGACTTGCGACACGACGTTCACTGCCGGATAACCGTAAACTGGGTTTTGGATAAGAGGAGCATAGAGTCTATCGGGTTCGGCAGTGGAAAATCCTCCGTTCCATCCTCCGCTCCACTGCATCGGCGTTCTTACTCCGTTGCGGTCCCCGAGATTAATGTTATCGCCCATGCCGATCTCATCGCCGTAATAGATGATGGGAGTGCCCGGCAGCGACATCAGCATTCCGTTCATCAACTCGATGCGCCTGCGGTCATTATCGAGCAACGGAGCGAGCCGGCGCCGAATTCCCAGATTCAGCCGCATCGTTTTGTTTTCGGCATACGCGTCGTACATGTAATCGCGTTCGATGTCGGTGACCATTTCCAAGGTCAATTCGTCATGGTTGCGCAAGAACAACGACCATTGGCAGGTGGGTGGAATTTCCGGTGTTTGCTGCAGAATCTCGGTGATGGGCTTCCGATCTTCCAGCTTAAGGCCCATGAACATCCGCGGCATCAAGGGAAAATGAAACGCCATGTGGAATTCATTTCCGTCGCCGAAATAGGGGCGAAGATCTGCGGGCCACTGGTTGGCTTCCGCCAGCAACATCCTGGCGGGAAACTGTTCATCAAGCCTTCTCCGAAAATCTTTCAGGATCGCGTGAGTTTCCGGCAAGTTCTCGCAGTTTGTTCCTTCCCGCTCCACCAGATACGGAACCGCATCAAGCCGAAATGCGTCAACGCCCATCTCCAGCCAGAACTTCATTACGTTCCACATCTGTTCCCGAACGGCGGGATTGTCATAGTTGAGATCAGGTTGATGACTGAAAAAACGATGCCAGTAGTAAGACTTCGAAATCGGATCCCACGCCCAGTTAGATTTCTCGGTGTCCAGGAAAATGATGCGCGTTCCTTTATAGCGGTTGTCGGTGTCGCTCCAGACGTACCAGTCGCGGCGGGAATTATCCTGAGAACCTCGTGACTCCTGGAACCATGGATGCTGGTCAGAGGTGTGATTCAGAACCATTTCGATGATGACTCGGATCCCCCGGCTGTGGGCGGAATCCAGAAGCTTACGGAAATCCTCCAAGGTGCCGTAGCTGGAGTGGACGGCGTTGTAATCCGCTATGTCGTAACCGTCGTCACGCAACGGCGAAGGAAAGAATGGCATCAACCATATGGCGTTGATCCCCAGTTCTTGAAGATATCCGAGCTTTTGTTCGAGCCCTTGAAAGTCTCCGATGCCGTCGCCATTACTGTCGTAAAAAGTACGGACGTGCACTTGGTAGATGATTGCGTCCTTGTACCAGAGCACATCATGATTCAGTGGCAACGGAAGTTCCTCCTCGGCCTTGATCCCTACCATTTCTAGCAGGGTAAGAAGCAAGTTTATATAAAGTCATCAGAGTATACGATTACGTTGCGACCGGAAGTGTCCAATCACAGCAAAAGGAGAGGTGTGTCGATCTCGATGAGGCCTTGCGCCCTTTGAGTTTGGGAAGAACTTGACAGAAAAAGCACAATTGGAGCCTGAGATGCCTCCCGTGGCACAGCAAGAGGCGCTTTTCCGCGTTTCCCAGGCGATCAACGTCTACTCTGGTTTGCTCCTACTATCGTTCCCCTCTGGACAAGTCATAGAAGAGAGCTGTCACGGCGATATAGCACGCGGTTGCGATGAGATCGACGGCCAACGCCAACCTGCCGTGGACGAAGAGCACGAGTCCTCCCAGCAGTATGGTGAGCAGATAAAAGGCAGCGGTAACTCCGGCCCTGACGCGCGGTGACGCTTCTGCCATCCGTTTCATCGTTACTGCTGTGCTCATAAATCTTCCCTCCTTGTTCGACTGCCCGAAGCATGCGAATCAGATTGGGCCACGATAACGACGCTGCTGGGCCGCTGCGACGAAGAATGCCGCCGCAACTGCCAGCCCGATCCACAGGCCCGGGGCAGTCAGGAATCTTCCGGGACTGAGGTGCGTCAACATCATCGGATTGATCGGGAACCTGCCCGGCATGGTGGAGGCCTCGGGACCGCCGGTGAAGCGGTCCTGCAGCAGCGCGGCAAAATGTGTCGTGTTGAATGCAATTTTCTCGACGATGCAGACGGCGACCGGCGGCACGACAGCCCATAGGAATGCCGCGCGCCGCGCCCACCCCGAGACCAGTATGAGCCAGCCATAGATGGGCGCATGCCAGAGAATGTGCACTGTCACGAGATGGTAGAGCAGCACCAGCGACATCGGGAGCAATCCGGACTGTGTCCACAGCGTCGCCGCACTGAAGCCGCTCCCCCGGAGCACGAGAGTGCTCAGCAGGAGCATGATGAACTGCGTGACGACAGTGAGCACGAAGGCGAACAGAGGCAGAATGAGGAGCGGAACGCTCGCCTTCGACAGCACGGTGGTGAGATCGGAAACCGGCAGCGACTTCCAAAAGAGAATGCTGCGATCGCGGCGCTCGCCGTGTAGGGCATCAAGACTGTAGAAGATGGCGACGATAAAAGCGATCGCCATGATCACACCCATCGCGAAAGTGAGAGGCTCTTCGAGCACCGTACGCCGCTGAGCCAGGTCGCTCAAGGACAAGGCGCGGCCGATGGAAGCGATCATGTAGCCGAACAGAGTGACGGCGGTGACGGCCAGCGGCGCGATATAGATGGAACGGTTTTCCCACAATTCGCGCCGCACCGACCAATAGAATGGCCGCGTCGCCTGCATGACCGTGGGGGCGATTGGCTGCGCGTCGAAGGACTCGTTACGGGATTGAGTATTCATAGAGCCACTCCTTGTTTCGCGCCGGCGTAATTGCCCGACTGCCCTGCCAGCATGGCCACGAACAAGTCAGCGATGCCAGGCGTGCGGGTGTCGCCGAGTGCGGCCAGTTGCTGCCGATCGGGGCGAATGGTCTTCAAGTCAAAAAGCACGATGCTGCGGCCTAGAACCTGGCGCTCGTGAATGGGCATGAGCTCCCGGGCAGCGGCAAGCTGCTCGGGATGCACCGTCACTTCCAGATAGCGCGACTCGAATTCTTCCATGCTGCAATCGAGCACGATGTGGCCGCGGTTGATGAACATGAGATCGGTGAGGACATGCTGGACGTCTTCCACCTGATGGGTGGTGATCACAATGGTGCGGGTCCGGTCGAAGTAGTCGTTCAGCAGGGAATCGTAGAACTGCTTGCGATACAGGATGTCGAGGCCAAGCGTGGGCTCATCCAGCACCAGCAGTTTTGCGTCAATGGCCATGACCAGAGCGAGGTGCAACTGGGTCACCATGCCCTTCGACAATTCCCTTACTTTGCTGGTGTGCCGGATGTCGGTCTTGGCCAGAAAGCCTTCCGCCTTGGCGCGATCGAATCGCGGATGCACACCGGCCAGGTAGTCGAGCGCCTGCGAAACCCGCATCCAGCGCGGCAGCACGGCGACGTCTGCGATGAAGCAAACATCGCGCATGAGTTGATCGCGCTCCGACCAGGGGTCGCGTCCGAGTACCTTCAGTTCTCCCTGGTATGGCGTGAGGCCGAGAATCGCGTTGAGCGCGGTGCTCTTGCCTGCACCATTCGGACCGATGAGCCCGAGGATGCGGCCCTCTTCCACGCGGAGATTCACGCCGTCTAGTGCAATGGTGGCACCGAAGGCCTTGCGGAGGCCGCGGGCTTCGATCACTGTCATGGTTTCTTCCCCTTATCGGCAGGGTTCGACGGCGGTAGGGCCGTGGCGTCGGCAGCATGCAGAAGCTCTTCAGGTGTCAGGCCGAGCCGTTGAATGGTTGCGTGAACTCTGGGCCATTCCTCGACTAGAAACTTCTGGCGCTCACCCTGCAACAGCAAATTGCGCGCGCCTGAATTGATGAACATGCCACGACCTCGTCTACTCTCGACCAGTTGCTCGTCGACCAGCTCCTGATAGCCCTTCAGAACCGTGAGCGGATTGACCCGATACTCCGCGGCGACGGTGCGCACGGATGGCAGCGGATCGCCTTCCTTCAACACGCCGTCAAGGATCATCGCGACGACGCGGTCGCGAAGTTGGCGGTAAATCGGTTGACTGTCATTCCACTCACGATCCATCAGTTTTTCCAGATAGCCTCACCCGAGTTGCGCTTCGTCATTTTGTCCGCTGCAAGTCCATGTGCGCGCGGACCGGCTTGTCTCCCGGCATCATGAACGTCCAGTCCTCGGTGTGGTGGTTGGCGTCGATGACGGTAAACACCGCATGCTGCATGTGTCCGTACTGTAAATTGCCGGCAACATCGAGAAAGTCAAATTCCACCGTTTTTCCGTCCGCCGAGCTTCGGGCTGCCATGCGAGGCCGGTTTCCCGCGTCACAATAGTGCGTCAGATACAGGCGATCGCTGTCGAGGTAGAACATGGTGACTGGATGGTCGTACTTTGTCGGATCGTCAAGCGTTTCTGCTCCTTTCATTTCGTGCACCAGCGCGTTTCCCCTGGAGGTCACGCGCATCGTAACCTCCGCTTGCGCTCCGTCTCCCATGTCGGGTAGCGGCGGGATGGTAGTCACGTGGGCTTCCCACGAACCCGCTAGAGTTTTCAATTTGTCGAAGGACTTTTGCGCGTCGGACTGGGCAAAAGCAGTGGCGGCGACCAGCGCGAATAGAACGGAAAGTGCAATGCGTGATTTCATGTTTGTGTTCTCCTTAAGCTCTCTCTCTACTTTTCTCGGTGCAGTTTCTTTCTGGGCCAACCCACATCAGGGCTGCAAGCTAGTTAACTAGTGATATAGTTAACTATAACACTAGACTAATTGCAAGACATTTCTTGGCTGACCGCTATCTCATTTAGAAACAACCGCCTTAGTAGAATCAATCGATCTGGAGGATGACGGTTATCACCATCTCAGCACTGGGAATGTACAAGAATCGTGAGGACTGACGAACGAAGATAGCCGATCACGGTTGATTGAGGACATCAATCCTGGTAATTGGCTCGGACTCAGGACCGGCGATCCGCGATCCCGAACGCGAATCCGGGCTGCTCCCCTGCGCGATCCTTAAGGCGCTGCCGCGTTTGAGGTATAGCGAAAAGCTATGCTCGAGCGCGAACCCCCGCCATTCAAGAATTTTCAAAATCGACCGGAGTATGCCGGTTCAATCGCAATGCGATTGCTGTCGAACGTTACGGATTGTTTTGCCAAACCTGTACCGATCTGAATTCGGTCTGCTACAATCCATTTGACGCGCAGGGACAGCTGCGCCGCTTTGGTTTTGCCCGCAGGCTCTTTTGGACTGAACAAAGTAACGAAACACGCGGGTTTCCGATAAAGGTAAGAAAACAAGTTGGGGACGTAGTTCAGTTGGTTAGAACGCTGCCCTGTCACGGCAGAGGTCGCGAGTTCGAGTCTCGTCGTCCCCGCCAATTCTTTCAAACGCCTCGCAAGGAATTGGCAATTTGCGTCATGGTCCAGTTAGGCCAGTGCTTCTCCCTGGTTGAGCACCATCCGAACATGTTTGCTTTGTGGCAGCCGTTTGTTCGGCATTCCCGCCTGAGCGTAAAGATCCAGCGTGATGCGACTGTTCGCATGACGTAGGAGCTCCTGTACCACCCTCACTTCCTAGGTGTTCTGAGTCAGCAAAGTTGTGTACGTGTGATGGAAGGTATGGAACCCAACCCGCTTCTGGATATTCGCCGCCTTGACCGCCGGTCGGCCGTATCGTCGCCACAGGGTCTCTGGCCAGAGCGGTTAGCACCGAGAGGCTTGGAGACGGTATTGATGGAAATATCGCCGAGTACTGGGAACGCCTGTGCGATTTGGATAGCGGCTATTGGAAAGAGGAAATACAAGTTGAGTATGAAGCTTTGGAATGTAGTAATTTATTGATCATCAATTGCATTGCGGTCCATCCGAAGCTTCGCGGACGCGGAATCGGCCCGTCCGCCATCGACCGGTGGAGCATGCTGAAGAGAATCTACGTTCCGGCTGCTATTGCAACGGCCTTGGGGGTTGTTCTGTCCCTTCCCCTATCGGTGCGCGCACAAACCGCATCGGACACTCCTTACACATCGAAATGTGCGGGCTGTCACGGAAGTGATGGGGCTGGTTCAGCGATGGGAAAGACGATGGGTGCTCACGATTTCACGTCGATTGAAGTGCAGCAAATGTCGGACGCAGAGCTTACGGATATCATTACGAACGGAAAAAGCAAGATGCCTGCTTACGGAGAGTCTTTGAAGCTGGACGACATTAAAGGGTTGGTAGCTTACATCCGCACTCTGAAAAAATAATCCTGCAAAACGCCGCCCGAAAGGCCGCATCCGGAACACCAGGAAGTTGTTGATTCTGGCTGCGGACTCAATTCGTCGACGGTGTGGTCTCCTACCCGCCGTGCAGCTCTTTCCCCTGGCTCACCGAGTCACCGTCTCCTCTTTTCAATTCGCAGAACACGATTGTGGAGAGCAGTGTCATCCCGCCCAAAACAAAGAACGCGTGGTGGATGCCGCGAATGAATTGTTCGGTATTGGAACCATAGCGACTGGGAAGAAAGAAGACTGTTACCAGCGAAGCCGAAGCGACGCCAAAACTAATGGCCATTTGCTGCATCGTGCTGGCGATAGAGCTTGCGCTGCTCGCCTGTTCTTCCGTGACGTCGGCATAGACAAGCGTGTTCATACTTGTGTATTGCAAGGAAGTGAAGAACCCGTAAAAAAACACTTCTGGCACGATCAACCACACCGGGGTAGCCTTCCCGATGGTCGCAAAAAGCAGGATCATCAGGCCGATGACCAGGGTGTTGGAAATCAGCACGCCACGGTATCCGACACGACCCAAGATTCTGGGCATGACTATTTTCAGGCTCATGGCAGCGATGGCCTGCGGCATCATAAGCAGGCCGGATTGAACAGGAGTGAACCCGAGGCCAACCTGATACAAAAGCGGAAAGAGAAATGGAATGCCGCCAATGCCGAGGCGAGTCACGAAACTACCAGCCACGGCAGCGCGAAATGTGCGAATGCGAAACAGAGTGAGACGCAGCATGGGATATGCCGTGCGTGTCGCGTGAAACCCGTAGCCTGCGAGGAGGAAAATCGAAACCGCTAACAGCCCCAGAATTTCGCCCTTGCTCAGCGTATGTTCGCCAAACACCTCCAGTACGTACGAAAGCAGCGCTACGCCGGATCCGAAGAGAAGCAGCCCGATTACGTCCAAGGGATTGGTGTGCTCGCGGTAGTCCGGCAGGTGCAAGTAGACCAGGAACAAACCCACGAGGCCAATCGGAATATTGACGAAGAAAATAAGCCTCCAGTGGAGATATCCGACAATCAGGCCGCCGGCGATCGGTCCCAGCATGGGGCCAATTAAACTCGGAATCGCGACGAAACTCATCGCGCGAACCAGTTCGAACTTGGCGAACGTCCGCACCAGGGTGAGCCGGCCGACGGGCACCATCATCGATCCGCCGCAGCCTTGCAAGATGCGGCACGCGACCAGCAGGTGGATGTCGCTCGATATGCCGCAGAGAAACGATCCTAGGGTGAAGATGCCGATCGCAGAGGCGAACACCCGGCGTGTCCCGAACCGGTCGGCCATCCAGCCGCTGATCGGAATGAACACCGCAAGGCTCAGGGTGTAACTTGCGAGTACCGACTTCATGCTGAGTGGAGCAACGTGGAGGGCCGCTGCGATCGTCGGCACCCCGGTATTTAGAATCGTGGTGTCGAGAGACTCCATGAAAAATGCGACCGCGATCAGCCACGGTAGCAGCCGTCTGCTCGAATCAGGCAACGGCGGGGAGGAAGGCTCAGTCGGACTCGGCGGGCTCCCGTTTGTCGAACTTGGCTGCATCGGTCTCCGTGGTCGCGTTCATCAGTTCGCAGAAAACCAATTATCGCTGATTCGCACATCGATTCCGGTTCATCAACCGTTGATGGCCAGTCGGCCTCGCATTTCAACACCAGGTAAACGAAACGTCATGTGTGGGGTTTTCGCGCCACCGAATGCAACATTTCACAGCTGGAAACGCACAATATTGCTCATTTTCAACACCTTAGCCCGGCGCCGATTTCATTCTGCGCACAACGGCGCTTCTTACCAGTTCTGAGCAAAAGTGAACATCCTGGGTATTCAGCGCTCCGCTAAAATCTTAGGGAGTGTAGGTTGGTCCACACCGGGAGAAGGCTTTTGGTCCTACGAACCAAATCGGTTAACAAAATACACGACTTCGATCCCAAGGAATTCCTTGCCACGATTGGCGAGGGTAGGAAAGTCGTGGCCTTTCCCAAGAAGCAAACAATCTTCTCGCAGGGGGACACAGCGGACGCAGTGTTCTATATCCAGGAAGGAAAGGTTCGACTCACGGTCGTGTCCAAGATTGGCAAGGAAGCAACCCTGGGCATATTGAGCGAGGGAGATTTTTTCGGAGAGGGTTGCTTGGTCGGAAAGCTCGTCCGCATGAAGTCTGCAACCACGATGACGGAGTGCAAACTTCTGCGCGTTGAGAAGAAGGCAATGATGCAAGCGCTTCACCGGGAACATACGTTCTCGGATTTGTTCGTAGCGTATCTGCTGGCTCGAAACATCCGATACGAAGAGGATCTAGTCGACCAGCTCTTCAATTCCAGCGAAAAAAGACTGGCTCGGCTCCTGCTCTTGCTTGCTCACTTCGGCAAGGAGGGGGTGCCCGAGACTGTAATCGCCAAGATGAGCCAGGAAACCTTGGCGGATATGGTCGGTACAACCCGGTCGCGGGTCAGCTTTTTCATGAACCGATTCAGGAAGCTGGGCTTCATCGACTATGACGCTGGGAGCGGGTTGCAGGTTCATAGTTCACTTCTAAACATTGTCCTGCACGATTAGTCTCCACGCCAAAAGCTGCTTCCGAGATAGCCATAAGCAATGTCAGGCGTTTGCTGGATCTAATCCGGAGAGCGGCGTTATCTTCATCGCCACTAACACTTCCAACAACGTGGCCGTGCTGCGAACGCTTCCTGAGATGGAGATCAGTGCCTCTTCGACGAGGGGGTGCTGCTCCGCCAGCGAGTCAAGACGGTCACTCACGTTGTACAGTTGCTGAACTTCGTGCAAGATCGCATTCGAGTCCATCAGATGCGCGGCTTTCCGAGACGCCTAGGAGAAGCGAGGAACTTCAGATGGGCCTCACGTAAGTTTGGGAAACTTGAAAAAGGGTTCGCGGTCTAGCTCCGGAACCCTCATAAAGATCAAAAAGCGGGATCAAGCAGCTTTAAGCGTGTATCCCACGTTCGCTAGTTGCGCCAACGAGAGTATCCCCAGCCCCCGCCGCCGAGCAAAAACAGCACCACAAGAACAATCAATACGGTTTCCATTGTTGCACCTCACTTGTAAGAGGAAGGTGGACTGACCTTGATAACGGCCATCTCATTTCTTCGCTACAGATCATGGTATAAGTGCCGAAGACACGTGTCTGAGCACATTGGACCACTTTAAGTTCTCGATTCGTACAGCGCGTTATCAAGATATTGGTGTCTAGCTTCGCGTCGCGATTTCGTGGGAGTTTTCGCTTTAACATTTGTCGTGGCGATCACCACAGTAGCAATGTTCGCCGCTGGCATTGCCATGTTTGTTGTATAGGGTGCCGGTCTCGCTGCCGTCGATCCGCACGTTCGCTCAGTTTCGCCAAACTAATTGTCAGAACTGTGCTATTTGGACCTGTGATCCATTCTTTCTAGGCCTATCTTCTATCTATCTAGCCGATGACCAGTCGTGACGAAGCCCGATCCTCCGGCCTGGTGGGAATGAGAACACTATGATCCATGGCACTAAGAAGGCGATACCCAAACTGCGCAAAGCTCCCCAACCACCCCTGTCTCACGCTGGTGCGATCCCTGACTCAGACCGTGCCAAGAGACCACCACTCTCCGAGCCCGCCACCACCGGCCAGGAACTGAATCGCGGAGATCGCGTCGAGGGTTTGGGCAACTTCGGAAAGCCGAATGGAGAATTCGGCACAGTTGAGCGAGCTAACGATGAGGACGCGGTCGTCAAGTGGGATGATGACGGTCGCGTGAGACTCCACCAACCGTCACTTAAGAAGGTTTAACCCACAAGGCCGGGCCAATTCGCTGTCGCGCGCATCTGTTGTTGGCCGCACTGTTCCGTTTTGCTCAGTTTTGGCGAGGTTGTCCTTGTTACCGTGAGGGCGACTCCTATCCTACATTTCAAACAACGGAAGGTCCGAAAATAGCTCCCACACTCTATCTTGGAGGAAAGCACCTTGAGAGATGAAACGACTGTTGGAGTTTTCAAGAAAGTATCTCGTCCCGAACTGATCGATCTTTTGAATCAGGATCTATCGCGCGAATACCAGGCAATCATCGGGTACGTCGTCTATTCACAGGTCTTGAAGGGTGCTGAGTTCATGAACATCACCGGCGAACTCGCAAAACACGCTGCGGAAGAACTCAGCCACGCCCTCATCATCGCCAAGCAAATTGACTATCTTGGCGGCATGCCGGCGGTTGAAGCCAAGACTGTCCGGACATCAGAGAAAGCCGCCGAAATGTTGCAGTTCGATCTCGAAAACGAAACGGAAACGATTCGAAATTATCGCGAGAAAGTCCGCCAGTGTGAGGAGTTGGCCGAGTATGCCATGAGCGAACAAATTCGCGAGATCTTGATCGACGAACAAGACCACCAAATTGCTCTGGCCACGGCCCTGGGCAAGAGCGTCCCACAGCAGCTTAAGGCCGCATAGGAAACGTGAGAGGGTTCCGGCCGGGCAGCGAAATCATCGACCTTCTGAAGACCAATCTATTTTTTGTAGTGATACCAGGTGCGTGTTAGGAAGGGCACTCAACGTGAAGGTCATGGCAGAAGTAGAGTTTCGAACGATTGAACCGAAGATCCTCTACTTCGGAACGCCCGTAGCGCTGATTAGTTCGCTGAACGAAGACGGCAGTACGAATCTGGCGCCAGTATCGTCATTCTGGGCGTTGGGATGGACGTTTATGTTAGGACTGTTGGACGAGACGAAGACAGCGGACAATTTAGGACGACATCCTGAGTGCGTTGTGAACTTGCCCGCGCCGGATATGTGGCGAGAAGTGGAGAAGCTAGCGCCACTCACCGGCAAGAATCCTGTTCCACAGATTAAGGCTAAGCAGTTCCGCTTCGAGGCGGACAAGTTCGAAGCCTGTGGACTTACACAGCTTGCGAGCGAGATTGTGCAGCCGGCGCGGGCTCGAGAATGCCCGATCCAGATGGAAGCTAAGGTCCATCGGCTGCACAGTATGGGCGGAGAAAGACTACAGCAACTCGGAGGCGGTGTGGCGGCCGAGGTGGAAATCGTCCGAGTGCACGCAGCAAGCCAGTTTGTCCTCGGTGAGAACTATATCGACCCGCAAAAGTGGTCCCCGCTCATTTACAACTTTCGGCACTATTTCCGGTTGGCAGAGAATGAATTGGGAAAGACATTTCGGGCAGAACGGTGACTTCTTGAGGCAGAACGCCCTAATTCCCGCCCCGCCGCGCTATCCCACGACATTCAGAACTAGCAGACTCAACACTCTATAAGGAGCTTTGCAATGAAGATTCTAGTAACAGGCGGTACCGGTAAGGTCGGGTCGGAAGTAATTAAGGCACTGGTTAAACGCAACGCGAGCGTCCGCGCTCTGGTTCGCAAACAGGAGGCATCGACAGCGATGCCAGAAGGAATCGAGGTATCCCTCGGAGACCTGCTCGACCCGGTCGCGGTCCGTAAAGCGCTCGATGGGGTCGACAAGCTCTACCTGTTGAATGCTGTCGTTCCCGACGAGTTGACGCAGGGGCTGATTGCCTATGACCTGGCAAGAAAGCTCAAGCTTAAACAGATCGTCTATCACTCTGTTTTCAAGGTGGAGGAGTTCAAGGACGTTCCTCACTTTGCCGCCAAGCTTGCGCTCGAGAGTGCTCTCCATGAGTTCAATCTCCCTTTCACTATCATTCGCCCGAATTATTTCTTTCAAAACGACGTTTCGCTGAAGGACGCGTTGATGCAGGCTGGCATTTATCCCATGCCCCTTGGGACACCTGGCGTTTCTGCCGTTGACACGCGTGATATCGCCGAAGCTGCCGCCATCGCCCTAACGAGCGACGGACACCTCGGCAGGACTTACAACCTGAATGGTCCGGAGATTCTGAGTGGCAAAAAGATAGCGTCCATCTGGAGCGGGCTGCTTGGCAAAGAGATCCGATACCCCGGCGAGGACTTGGACTCCTTCGAGGAACAGACGCGGAAGAGTGCACCATCCTGGTCGGCGTTTGATATCCGCATGATGTTCCAAGGCTATCTAGAACGAGGGTTCGTGGCGGAGGACGGAGATATTGAGATCCTAACGAACCTGCTTGGCCATCCGCCCCGCCGATACGAGGACTTCGCAAAGGAGACGGTCGAAGCGTGGCGACAAGTAGCAGAGCCTCAGTACCGTCAACCCGCTGCGTGAGAACACCGGGCTTGCGCTTAGGTGTCCAAGCCAAGGCCACGGGGATTCCCCGCCGTTGCCGGCAAGACGACGTTAACGGGCAGTCAGTTGCATTACCGGCAAATACCGGAGAACTGATTTGCAACACGATCAATTCTGACCAGTTTTGCGAACCCCAATCTTCGATACTGGCGATTCACGTGTACCAAAGACCGAGAAAAAGAGGTGTCGTAATGGCTGAACCAAAGAGAATCGATGAGGATATTTCGACGGCCGAGTTGGCGAGCTACGGCATTCCGGCAAAGCAGCCAGAAAAACCCATGCTGGTAAAAGCCCCAGAGCCGAAACCTCCGGAAAGTGCGGCTGCATTCTCGAAGCCCATGCCCTTGTTCTCCGAATCGGAGATGGGAGAGTTCCGATCGCAGTGGAGCAAGGTACAGACTGGCTTCGTGGATGAACCACGCCGGACGGTTGAAGACGCAGACAAGTTGGTTGCTGCAGTGATGCAGCGACTCGCGGAAGGTTTCGCCAACGAGCGGTCAGGCTTGGAAAAGCAGTGGGAGAGCGGTGACAACGTATCCACTGAGGACCTGCGCGTTGCCCTGCAGCGTTATCGTTCGTTTTTTGACAGACTGCTGAAGCTGTAGGAAGAACACGCTTTGGATGCGGGAACGAATCCTCTCCATGAGGATCTGCGGATCTATGTTATTCAACCACGAGGAGAAAACAATGAACCCCAGTACGACAGATGAGATTAAAGGCATTGTTCATGAAGTGAAAGGCAAAGTCAAAGAGACGGCCGGCAAAGTCACGAATAATCCTAATTTACAGGCCGAAGGCAACGCCGAAAAAAACACCGGCAAAGTTGAGAAGAAGGTCGGACAGATCGAAAAAGTGTTCGAGAAGTAAATCAGGCGGCTCTATCCGGAGCCTGTTGATCCTCTTGAGACAGCTGGTGTGCCGCCGATCTCCGCCCAGTACTGCAGAGACCCGGAGTGCGTCAGACTAGCGCCCGCAGTTCGTCTATTGGATCGGGGCACATATTTCAACGCCTCAAACCCAATCAACTTCGGCGCCGAACGCGCTTTCCTGAATCCGTCTCCAACCAAATGGCGCATCTACGCGTCAAAAAGCGCATGTCTGGCCAGGTCAGCAATATGAGCACGGCTGCCGAACCAAATCAGGTGAGCGTACCGGAGATGGGCCCGCCGTCTTCGACCTCGTCGTCCGACAAGCTGCTCAGCAGAATCGCGATTCTGCTCTTCATTTTAGTCGCGGGCTTGCTGACGGTGTTTGGGTACTATGCGAGCTCGATTTGCATCACGGTCGTCTTGGCGGGATTTCTTGCGATCCTGTTTGACCCCCTAGTGGTGAAACTGGAGAGACTGCATATACCGCGCAGTGTAGCCGCGGCAAGTATTGTACTCGCAGGCATCGGGCTGATCGGCCTGCTGGGTTACGCGCTCTACGGAAGAGCGACGAGCTTTGCAGAAGAACTTCCAGTCTACGCCTCGACGATTCAGCAGACCGTTGCGCCCATTAGCCGGAAGATCCAAAACTTTCAACAAAGCGCTGGCAACCTTACGAACGACGTACATCCTACCAAGAAAATCCCAGAGGTTCGGATACAGGAATCGCCAACCTGGCCTGATTATCTGGTGCGCGGCGTAGGATCTGTGTGGGGAGCGCTGATTATTGCCGGAGTGGTTCCATTTCTGACGTTTTTCATGCTCTGCACCAAGCACCAAATGGCCGTTCGAACGAACGGCCTCTTCAGCTCCAGGATAGATGCGGCTCAGTTCATCACGAACCTAAATCAGATGATTCACGGTTTCGTAACTGGGAACCTTATCGTTGGCTCGCTTATGGCCGTGGCCACTACTCTGGTCTTGTGGGGTGTGGGCGTAAAAGGCGCCATACCTCTCGGAATCGCCAGCGGACTCTTGAATCTTCTGCCATTCCTCGGTCTGATCGCTTCGCTTGCGCTTCCTTTAGCGGCGGCCCTCCTTCAGTTCAGCACACCGGGACCATACATTGTCATCACTCTGACAATTCTCTGCCTGCATGTCGTGTCCGCGAATCTCCTTATTCCGAAATTTATTGCGAATCGCGTGAGTATCGGGCCGGTGGCGGCAACGGTTGGGATTCTCTTCTGGGGTTGGTTGTGGGGTGTGATGGGCTTACTGCTCGCTATACCGCTCACCGCATTCATCAAGGTGGTCGCGGATTTGCATCCGTCCTTATGTCACTTGTCGAACATGCTGGCCCTGACGCCACGTCCGACTCCGCGTTGGGTGCGCTACGGCGAAACGGCTTTGGAGCGGACAATCCCTTACTTGCGCCCCCGTCCGGGAAAAGTTCCCGGGCGCCAACATTAGGCGACCGAACACCGAGAGGGCAATGATAGCTGCACATTGTATTTGGACGCGCCCGCATCAGCCCGTCCAGCAACTGTCGCGAAAAGTGTGCAAATTTGACCAGCCTTAGCCGGCCCACATCGTCGATCATCAATGGTGGGTGGAGTTCAAAGGTGTTCAATTACCCCGGATCCAAAACGATTCTGTGCATTGACGATGATGACGGCATGCTGCGTTACCAAAAGGCGCTGTTCGAAAGACGTGGGTATAAGGTGCTTACCGCCGCCTCCGCCCGACAAGGCTTAAGAATTGCGGCGGCCTGCGCGGTTGTTGCCGTGGTCGTTGACTACCACATGCCCGAGATGAACGGTCATGAGGTTGCGATCGAAATAAAGCGCCTTAAGCCGCAAATACCGATAGTGTTGTTTTCCAGTGACGACGCGATTCCAGAATCCGCATTGAATGTCGTGGATGCTTTCGTCTCTAAGAATGAAGCGTCCCACTGCTTGTTGCCGGTGATCACTCGAATCTGCGGTGAAAATCCCTCCGGTTTCCAAGAAACCAGTATCACGGTGTGAGCTTGGCCGTATTAGAGTTAGCTCGGATGGGAAGCCTCCCCGTTCGACGGGATGGAATATTCGTCCACCCCACCGTTGCCGCTCGCAGGCGAAGGACAATCTTTTGGGGCGACAGCGAGCAGAAACTACTTCGCCTGAGACCGGGACTCCTATTTACGGACTAGTGTATTAAGAAGCAGCATATCCTATCGCCAAAAGGTTTAGCTCATGAGCGAAAATTCCGTGCAGAGCCAGTCGCACATAGACTCGATTGTGAGGCAAGAGGAAGAATCGCTAGAGCGAAGGTCCAGCTCAGAACGTCTCGCCGATGCGGTAGGAGGCTTCGCAGGAAGCCTTCTGTTCGTTGTGCTCCACCTGTTGCTGTTAGTCGCCTGGCTGCTGGTAAACAGCGGCAAGATTCCCAGCACACGACCGTTCGACCCTTACCCCTTCTCGCTACTCGGAGTTATTGTTGCGGTGGAGGCCGTCATTCTCTCCAGCTTCATACTCATGCGTCAGAACCGCATGATGCGCCGAGGAGAGCGTCGCGACCACCTGAATTTGCAGGTTGACTTGTTGGCAGAGAAGGAAATCACGAAGCTGTTACAGATGGTGCGCGCAATTTGCGGGCAAATGGGACTTCAGAACATCGTGGCGGATAAGGAGATCCATGATCTCAGCCAGAACACCTCGATTGAGTCGCTCAGTCAGACGTTGGAGGATCGGCTGCCGGGGACATAAGGTCAAGCATCCTCAGCAGCAACCGGACCTATCAGGGTGCGGAAAAATGGACTCCGCGACTTAGATTCTCTGATTCCCTCCAGTCTCAGAGATTTTGTGATTCGGGAAGGGTTCTGGCGGCATTCGCTGGTGTTCCGCGGATTCATTTTCGGTCCTGCGAGCACATTACGACCTCGGCTTACGTCGCTTGTATCGCCAGAGGGGGCTGATGTAGCTGAACACGTCCAACTGTTGCTCGTCTTTTCGGCGCATGCCTTCTTCTTATCAGGTTGTGCCGTAGAAACGAGAGTGTTTCGCGGTACTGCGTCCGCTTCAAATCGAGTTTCTCGGTAACCTGCTCGCGGGCCCGACAACGGAGTTGCGGGTATGTCAGAGCCCGGGTCGTTGGCGCATTGTGTGGACGATAATCGCGACGTGAATGGCAATCGCTGCTCCCGCGCCGGTCATGTGCATCAAGAAAGTCCCGCCGCCAGTCTGCTGAATGGCGGCGATACCGTATCCGCCTAGTGGAAGAAACAAGACGATCGCGGTTCCCAGTCCTGGGTTGTAGCCTCGGGAAATGACCGCCTGGACGATGTGAATGGTGCCATTCAGGAGAACTAGATAGACCGCGAGAAGTCCGAACCCAGCGCTCACCGTCGCCGCCAGTGCCAGAGAGATCCCGATGACGCCCCACACTCCGGGCACGTTAATGACGAAGACAGCCAACGGTGAGAGTCCTACTCTTCGTTTCCCAATCTTCTGATTGACGAACAGTCTGAACCGATCGTTGTCGTGCTCCTCGTATTGGTGGACCATGTAAACCGGTAGGCAGAGAAACGTAGTCACGAGCGAAACAGGCCAAGAGTGCACGAGGACAGGAGTCAGTAAAAGCAACCATAAACCGGCTAGGAACCCACCATAGACCCAGTTGGCGATTAGTCGGGCGAACATTCGTTCCTCCCCCTCGAACCCCTCGCGTAACGGATTTCTTGACTGCCCTGGTCTAAAACGAGGGTTATTCTATTTTGGTAGCGAGAGCCGATACCGTTTCCCGCGTCGCCCTGGCAAGTTGCGGGAAAATTCGCACGTACATCAAAAAGCGACACCCTCAGACGCTAAAGCGCACGCTCATTTTCAACGACCTAACGGCAGGAGTCTTCGCAAAACCTGCCTGAGAGCTCGAGTTTTTCCGCAACCTGCTAGTTCGCTCCGGCTCCCGGGTTGGATAGAGGAAGAACTTGGTGCGCGGAGCTACTTCAGCGGGAATAACCGCGGGCAGGCTGTTCCGCTGAGGCGAACAACAAACTGTAATGGGCTGAGGAATAGGACTCCGTATATCGCGATTCGGCTGACCGGGAGGAAATCCCGGCTGGAAAGCGAAGAGGTTCTGCGGACCGGAAGAGCCATTTCCACTATTGTTTGGACGTCATTTCTTAGCGGTAACCCGATCTGCAATTTTGTCATACTCTGCCTTCGGCATGATACGCCGCGTCACCAGGTCGCCAGCTTCGCTATAGGGACGCCCGGCAATCATTCGGTCTGCCTCTGCCGCAGTCACGCCCGGCAGGCTTAGCAACTGGTCTCTTGTGGCAGTGTTCAAATCGAGTTGCTTGTCGCGGCTCCAGCCTTCGCTGATCCCTGCCGCTATAGCGTTAGCATCGCGCTTCACATCCGCGGTTGCTTGCGCGGTTTGCTCCTTCAGGTCCTGCGAGCTCTGTTGTTGAGTGCAACCCGCGAGAATAGCAAGCAGCAAACAAATGAAAACGTGCCGATATCTGAGGAAATCCATTTTGATCAGCTCCTTTCCGTTGTATTCGATCATTCTCAGCCCTGGTATAGAACCGCGGACGTCGCGAACCCGAGGAGGATGTCCAGAGTCTGGTCACCGTCCAGCTGATCGTTGCTGTCCTCAACGGATTCGCGCGGCCAGTTGGCGGGCGCTCGATTGCGAACCAAGACCCAGCCCGCTATTTCAGTCTCTCGCACGGCAGATCGACCGACTACTTCCGCATGCTGTCGGTCTTTTTGCGTTCACTTCGCCATCTTGAGCGACATGACGTGGACTTCGTTCTTGTCAGTATTACATTGTGCTGTCAGGGTGACGTGGTGGCCTTCGTGTCCCTTTACTGCCTCTGGGTTGTTGATGGTCCAGCTCTTGCTGTCCGTGTCACCCACAAACGTCTTGCCGTCATCGCTAACTTTGCCTGTGACGTGAACCGCTTTCATGGACGCATCACCCTTCATGTTGTCATTGTGCATGTTGTCCTGAGCCGAAGCCACTCCGAAGGTTAGGAGGGCCAGGGCGAAACAAATTGTCATCAGCATTTTCATGTTGTTCTCCTGAGATATGCCAACCCGGTCGACACGAACCACGCCTGCCCCGGGGGGCTTTCCGTGTTTCAGGCGCCGCGCTGAGCAAGTTGGAATGCTAGTATCCCCGCCGTCGGGTGAACTGTACAGAATTGCTCAGTCCCTCACTTTGTTTTGAGAAGCTACCCATTCGAATCAGAGTGTTCGTAGCCGCGGAGCTTTGCCAGCACCTCACTTCCACCACTCCACTTATTGCGGGATCGTTGACATAGAGCTAAAGTGGACAGCTTGGAAGTCGCCAGTTCTGCCACACTCTGGCTATGACAACGAAAACGATTCCGGCATACCTAGAAGGCGAGCGCCGAAAAGACTGCGACGCTCAGCTGCGGATGGAAGCAGAAGCCGCGCGTATCCAACCACTAAACCATGGCCACCATCGCACTGGGAAACAAACCAAGCTGGAATCGCCATCTGTGGTGAAAACCGCACCCAAAGCGAGAAAGACCGCGCCACAGGCCCTGAGAAAGCCACGTGCCGCGCGAAAGACGGCGACGAAATCCCGGAAGGCGGCGTGAAGGCAAGGCTGCAGGACACTGAAGTGGGTATCCCTGTGCTCAACACATGGTGGTTAATCGCGAGTCTCGCATTGTGCGTGGGAATCGTCACACCTTTGCATACGCAGGCGATTCAACCAGTCCCGCCGACTCCCATCGACGTGAAAAAGGTCGAACTCGGCGGGACGCCTTGGAATCCACAATGGGATGGGATCATCGAGAATGCGCTGCCACCCCAGATGCTTTCTTCTCAGGTCCCCCGGGGTGTCCGTCGATTCTGCCCACGATTTTACGAGATGGCCGAAACCGACAAACGCACATTTTGGGCTTACTTCTTCCAGGCACTTGCGGCAGCTGAAGCCGGACTGAATCCGAATGTGAGCGTTCGTCACACAGAACCGGAAGGCCTAAAGGCCATGCGCAGTGAAGGGTTGTTGCAGCTCGCGTACGCGGACCACAAGCGTTACGGTTGCGATTTCAATTGGCAACTGGACCGAGCGTTGAAAGCGAACGACCCGGCCAAAACCATTCTCCGGCCGAAGAACAATCTCGAATGTGGAGTGAAGATTCTGGTTAACCAGACGATCGTCCGTCACAAACCTTTGTTGAGCCGGTCGGGATACTGGTCGACGTTGCGCCCTGATGGTCCCAGCTTCCGTGTATTCGCCAAGCAGATGACAAATCCCCCGGACGCGTGTGGTCTGTCCACCAAGTCGCGGATCGACAAGTCAGCTACAACCAAGTCCGTGCAGGACGACGCGAACCGGCCTGAGACGCCCAAATAGCTTCGCACGGAACGTCCTGTTTAGTGCTTCTCTCAGCTTTCACGATGTCGGACTTTAGATCGGCGTAGATAACACGTTGGCTCCGTCCAAAGAAACAGCAAAAATATACCCTCTAGGATCTGAGCAGAATTGACCGCCTCCGGATGTGCCTCGAAATCATCCAAATAAAATAGAGGTAGATTTCTTCGCGTCAATTCGTCGGGAATTTCCGCGTGCCAAGTGTGAGCTTTTTTGCTCAGACCGTTTTAGTCCTGATTTGCTAAGTTCGAATTGACCTCGGTGTGCCCGAATTTGGATCCGGATTTGTGCGCAAGGCACAGTACGAAACCGGAGAAGGGGCGAAGAGGTAACAGAAAAGAAAGAGGGTGTTCCATGAAAAAAGTAATCTTCGTACTCGCGATGTTTGGTCTCGGCACGCTCTGCTGGGCGGGGTCGGCGCGGGAAGATGCCACCGACCGGCTCGACAACGCCACCAGCGTGATGCACGAAATTATGGGGATGCCTGACAAGGGGATCCCGGAAGAAGTGCTGGAGCATGCAAAGTGCTTAGCCGTCATACCGCACATGGTCAAAGGCGGATTTGTCTTCGGAGCTGAAGGGGGTAAGGGCGTAGCCACCTGCCGTACGGCGAATGGCTGGAGCGCGCCGGCGTTCATCACGATTTCGGGTGGAAGCTGGGGCCTGCAGATCGGGGTGGAAGCTGTGGACGTGGTCATGATCTTTCAGAATGACAAAGCAATGCAAAGGCTGCTCTCCAGCAATTTCCAGGTTGGAGGGGATGCTTCCGCGGCAGCGGGTCCAGTTGGACGGCATGCCCAGGCTGGCACGGATTGGAAGTTGGATACAGAGATCCTGACCTACTCGCGTGCCAAAGGCGCGTTCGCGGGGCTTACGCTGACCGGCGCATCGCTCCGTCAAGACAATGATTCCCGACGTGCGATCTACGGACGAAATGTCACAACTCGGGCTTTGCTGTTGGGCAGAGTGCCGGTTCCAGCCGCGGCCGAGCCCTTCGTTGCGGAAATTCGGGGAGCCAAAGCTGAGGCTAACGTTCACAAAAAGTAGTGCTTCTGGACTCGGCCTCTGCCTCTGCTGTCGCTTGTCAACAGCCGGCACCATCGTATTCGAGGCGCGCGCACAGCCCATCATTTGTTGTTCTATCAGTTCGCGCGAAGCGGTTTTCTTGCGAAGGTTTGGATAAGACTCACATTCAGGTGCTCGCGCATGAGCACAGGAGGTCGACATGGTTTGGACCATTTTCGTTGTTCTTCTAGTTTTGTGGCTTTTGGGTTTCAGTCTGCATTTCGGCGGAGCCCTGATCCACCTGCTGCTGGTTGTGGCGTTGGCGGTTCTGATCATTAACTTATTGAGTGGGCGGCGAACGGCGGTTTGAAGAGGGTCAGTACGAGCTCAGCACTAGGAGGCTCGGGTGTAGCCTCCTGGTGTACATCTTCTGTTCGTAGCCTTCCAACCGGACCACATCGTTAAGGAGCCTGCAATGTTTGCGCCTGCTACCCTCGTGAGTTTGAAACCCAACACCCAGACGAGCCGCAAAGCGAGTCCTCTCGCGTTCGAAAAGAAGCCTGCATCATCTGTACAAGGGAGCCACTCGTTTCTAGTGCGGGTGGCGGTTATCGGGAACCACCTCCCTCGCCAGTGTGGAATTGCCACCTTCACTACAGACTTGTGTGATGCGATTGCGGCTGAATACGGCGCCGCTGGAGTATCCGTAGTAGCCGTCAATGACCTGCATGCGCGTTATCGCTATCCAGCGCGAGTGCGATTCGAGATAACCGAGAGCGAGCTTTCATCCTATAAAGCCGCCGCCGACTTTCTTAATTCCAGCAATGTCGATCTGGTGTGTTTGCAGCACGAGTATGGAATTTTTGGAGGGAAAGCCGGCAGCCATGTCTTGCGGCTGCTGCAGCGCCTCACAATGCCGGTGGTAACAACGCTGCATACGGTCCTTCGTGAGCCAGATGTTGACCAATTAGTTGTCATGCAAGAAATTGCCACGCTCTCCAATCGTCTTGTTGTTATGAGCGAGCATTCTTCTCAATTTCTAGAAGACGTATTTAGAGTTCCAAGCCGAAAGATTGACCTGATTCCTCACGGCATCCCCGACTTGCCTTTTGTGGAACCGGCTTCTTGCAAGAATTCGTTTTCAACGGGAAAGACTGTTCTACTCACGTTCGGATTGTTGTCTCCAAATAAGGGATTTGAAAGTGTCATTCAAGCCCTGCCCTGCATCTTGTCCCAGCACCCCGACGTTGTTTACATAATCGCAGGTGCTACCCACCCGCATGTCAGACACCGCGAGGGCGATCGATACCGGGTCCAATTGCAAGCCTTGGCCAAGGAACTCGGAGTTGAGGAGAACGTGGTCTTCTACAACCGCTTCGTAAGTCCGCAAGAGATGGCTGCGCTGGTTGGTTCGGCCGACATTTA
Organism: uncultured Acidobacteriaceae bacterium; assembly: GCA_964403025.1. Classification (GTDB taxonomy): domain Bacteria; phylum Acidobacteriota; class Terriglobia; order Terriglobales; family Acidobacteriaceae; genus Sulfotelmatobacter. The sequence continues at coordinate 665,256 of CAYOEH010000001.1, forward strand.
CGTCACGCCGTACCGCTACGAGACGCAGGCCGTGTCAGGAACACTCGCGTATGCCTTGGGAGCCGGGAAAGCAATCATTTCGACGCCGTACTGGCACGCCGCCGAACTCTTGGGCGATGGCCGCGGAGTGCTAGTTTCCTTCCAGGACCCAGCTGCCATCGCGGCTGCGGCGATTGAACTTTTGGACAACGATGCCGTCCGCGAGGCGATGCGCGAACGTGCTTATCTCTATGCACGCCAAATGGTGTGGGGCCAGGTAGCACAGTCTTATATGCGGGTCTTCGTACGAGCTTGCGCCAATCGCATGCAACCTGCCCATGTGGCGCCTCCCATCCAGGCTGCCGAGAAGAATGCTGCGAGCCGATTCATGAATGTCTGAGCTCTTTCTCCGACCCGGGGTAGACCACGCGTAAAGCGGGTTATAGAAGAGAATGGGTAGATGCGCTTTTGCGGAAAGTGGTCCAGTTTGAACCGGCGAGTGCCCTTTGCTCCTGGATTCAGACGAACAGCGAAATTTAGGTCCTTTGTGAGCCCGCGCAGCAAATACTCGTCTGATGTTTTTCGAAAGGACCATACGCTGAACGCGTGTTTCATGGGGTGCTAAGCAACTTCGGCGGATTTTCTGCTGCGCGGCCCATGGAGCGAGCAAGGCTTAGTTTGGCGACGTTGTGGGAGAACACGCTGTTTTTAGAGTCTGTAGGAAAAAAGAAGCGTTCGTTATCGAACGGTTTACCAAGCCTCAATGTCTGTAGGCTCTTTACTGGGCAGCGCAAACCGAGTGAGGGAGTGTTTGAGTCTGACAGGAAAAAGGTCACAGGAACCCCGGTGTCCCTATTGTGTGTTAGGGAAGGGATTCAGGGTGATGAAGGTTCTACCCAACGGGAGGCAGATTTGTGAAAACTGCGGTCACATCGTTTTCCCGAACGACATAGCTTTCAGGTGCCCGTGCCCGAAGTGTCTCGAAGTTAATTTCTCTCCCAGAATTCGCCGCCTGCGGCGGAGCTAGGCATGCCTGTCCCTCCCGCCTTCGGTAGCGACGCAGGTTGAATTTTCACAGGCTTTACTTTGCTTTGTACCCGTGTACGGAGAATTCGCCATCATTCAACCCAACCTCCATTCCCCAACCCTCCTCAGGGTATTTACGCTTTGCGCCATTCATTGCTTCGCCAGCGGCGCTCTCGGTCAGGGGCCTTCTTCGTTGGGGATGACCTTGGCTTCGCCGCCATCCATAACCGCTACAACCGAATTCGTGGTACCGAGATCAATGCCGATAGTCTGGTCCGGGGTAGTAATGCGAAACTGATGAAGATTTACCACCACACATCCCGGCAGTTTTGGATGATGTGACATGTCGCAGCTTCGGCAGGCAAGGCTCACGCACGTGTTCCGAATAGCGATCCGACTCCAGCGGTCACCGCCATAGCCAGAGCTCCCCAGAATGTGACGCGCAAGGCACCAACGATCACTCCTGCCCCACCCGCGCGTGCCGCCAAGCCACCGAGAAGTGCCAGGAAAAGCAACGAACTTCCGGCGACAAGCGGAATAACCCTTGCTGGCGAGGTTATAGTAGCGACCAAAAGAGGCATGACTGCCCCTACGGCGAAGCTGCCAGCCGATGCCAACGCGGCTTGAATCGGACGCGCACGGGAAGTTTCGGAGATGCTGAGTTCGTCGCGGGCATGTGCGCCGATCGCGTCGTGGGCCATCAACTGTTGGGCGACCTGTTTCGCGAGCGCAGGGTCGAGTCCGCGAGCGACGTAGATTGTCGCCAGTTCCTTGTGTTCACCCTTGTCGTCAGCTTTCAGTTCAGCACGCTCAAGCTTGAGGTCGGCTTTTTCGGTGTCCGCCTGCGAGTGGACAGACACGTACTCGCCCGCTGCCATTGACATGGCCCCGGCTACGAGGCCTGCGACGCCTGCGACCACCACGTTGCTGTGAGTCGCGTGTGCGGCTGCGACACCCAAGACTAGACTAGATGTTGAGAGAATCCCGTCGTTCGCGCCCAGCACTGCCGCGCGTAACCAACCGATGCGTGATGTGCGGTGTCGTTCGTTGTTATTTGCCGGCATTCTCGATGACTTGGTGGTCACGGAACCCCTAGTCGTATTGGTGATGAAGACGTATCCTGGAATCGCCGTCCATTGTTCGTCGTGTCATCGTTCGTCGTATTCGCGGGGTACATCGTCCTGTGGCACTTCTCTGGTTTTCACTTCATGAATATCAGGATCGTCGGCATCTTCCACGCCGCTCACGGCCGCGGCTTCGAAAGATTGCCCATCAGCTGCCAATTCTTCGACGCTTTCACTATTCGCCTGCTCGGCATTTGACAAACCTTGCATGTCACCGGACTGCACGTCGGCTTCGCGACTGCTACGATCAGGCGGCGTGGCGATCAGTCGGTTCATTTTCTCTGTCACTTTGTCCTCCTGGCTAACCTTGGCAGATCACACCGATACTGGGCATTTTCTAGGCGACCAGTATGATTTTCCCAATCCCACCCTTCTCAGCGATCGGATCGGCTGCTCGAATTGCTCGGCGCTGTCGTACGAATCCTGATTAGTTTCCTCTCGAATGTCGGCATGGATACTGCGATCTCCGCGAAACAGTTCGTTTAGCTGTCCCACAAAGATGGTGCGCACTAACTCAGTCTCACCCCCGTGCCTGAGATTGGCTGATCAATTCTGATCAGTATTGCGAGCGCGGTTCGACGACCCTATAAAAAGGGCAAAGGGGACAACATGGCGAAAACCGCAGTCGGTCTGTTGGAAAACTCAGGGTTGGTTCCGGCGCGGACGCGCCCATGATTAACGGGACTGCGGAGCATCGGCGAGGAACCTCGTTGAAGCCTTTGTCGAGTGACAGGATACAAACAGTTACCGCCAGCACGTTTACCCGGCTGGTTCTAGAGGCAGAGGGACCAATCGTGGTTGAGTTTATGTCTTACGGGTGTGAACATTGTCGAGCGATCGAGCCGGTCCTGGAGCAGGTGGCAAAGATGGTGGAACCTCGGGAGACGATCTTCAGGGTCAACATCGCAGTCGAACAGGAACTCGCTGGCAGCTATCAGATCCAGGGCACGCCAACTCTAATCATGTTTCTCGACGGGAATGAAGTTGGACGTGTCGAGGGACCATCCCCGACCGTATCGAGCGTCCTGACAGCGGTGACGCAGCCCTTTGAGTTACGAACGGAGAACAATTGACGATGATCCAGAAGCAGACTAAGCCAATTCTCCTGTTCAATGACGAATGCGCCGTCTGCCGCCACATTGGGCATTGGGTGCAAAGGTCCGCGCAGAGCAAATCTGGCGAGACGGGCATCCTCGTACAACCGATTGGTGATGATCCGGAGAGGCTGCGGTCGCTCAATCCTAATCTCGATATCTGGGATGCCTATGAAACGATCCACGTCCTAATGCCCGATGGCTCGATGAGGCTGGGAGGGGAAGCCGTCGCGGAGACTCTAAGGAATTTGCCCAACACAAAATGGTTCGCCGGGAGTTTCGCCACTCGCATATTCGGATTCCGACCATTTCAAGTACTACTCAACATGGCCTATGCGATCCTTTCAGATGTGCGACCGCTTTTCGGCTGCGAGAGTTGCGGCAAACCAAAAGTTCTGAGACGGATTCAGTGGGTGACCAAAGGGGTGAAGAACTTATTTGGCGGGAGTCCTCGCCCGAGCCCGACTCCGCATTTCAGTTCGCTTTCGGCCGCGAGGCGTCGACCGCTAGCGGTTTCGGTACAGCCACTTCCTCAATCAACTCACTCCTGAGGTTTCGAGAGTTCAGGTCGCCTCCGCAGTTGTCCGAGTGAATATGGAAGCGAGAGGCCCGCTTATGACGACGACAGCTCTCAATCCTGCATCAGCCCAACCCCGAAAATCTCCCAGCAAACTATCCGGGGGTAAATTGGCTGATAAATGCGGACTAACGACGGAGGAGGCTCGGAGCCGCCTGGAAACGATTGGGCCAAATTCCATGCCCAGCACTGCGCTTCACCCCTTGCGCAGAATGATCGACAAATTATGGGCTCCCGTTCCATGGATGCTTGAGGCAGCGATCGTGCTGCAGTTAGTGCTGCACAAAGTCACCGAGGCAGCGGTCATCGCGTTTTTACTTTTTTTCAACGCCGCATTGGGTTTCTTGCAGGAAGGAAAAGCTCAAGCAACACTCGCGGCCCTGAAGTCGCGTCTTGCCTTAAATGCGTCGGTGCAGAGGGATGGCGCATGGAAAATCGTACCGTCTGCGGAGTTGGTGCCGGGTGACTTGGTCAAGCTATCCCTGGGCGCAGTGGTGGCCGCGGATGTGAAGATCGTGGACGGATCCGTTCTCCTCGACCAATCGATGCTGACGGGTGAGTCTGTGCCGGTCGAGTCTGGTGCGGGCGTGGAGACGTATGCAGGTGCACTCGTGCGGCGAGGCGAGGCTACTGCGAAAGTAATCCAGACCGGGGCACGAACCAAATTCGGACACACTGCCGAGTTGGTGCGTACAGCGCATGTTGTGAGCTCCCAGCAAAAGGCTGTTCTCCATGTCGTGCGCAACCTTGCGATTTTCAACGGCGTGATCATCGTCGGGCTGATCGCCTATGCGACCTTCCGTGGTCTGCCTTGGAGTGAAACGATTCCTCTTCTGCTCACGGCAGTGCTCGCAGCCATCCCAGTGGCTTTGCCAGCGACGTTCACGCTCGCCACTGCTCTTGGGGCTCGATCCCTTGCGAAAATGGGAGTCCTTTCGACTCGACTTTCCGCCGTCGATGAAGCGGCGACCATGGATGTGCTCTGCTCCGATAAGACGGGTACGTTGACCCAGAACCAATTGTCCGTGAACAGCGTCCATCCGATGCCGGGTTTCGATGAAGCACACGTCCTCGCATTGGCCTCGCTGGCAAGTGCGGATGGTGGCCAGGATCCCGTAGACGAAGCCATTCGAGGCGCTGCGAAACAGAAGAGCGAGCAGAATCCCCCCAAGCTCGTTAAATTCGTACCGTTCGACCCGGCCAGGAAGATGTCGGAGGCGATGGCCACCGCAGGAAACGGTCAAAGCTTACGGATCGTGAAGGGAGCATATGGCACGGTGATAGCTCTTGCGCAACCGTCTACTACAGGGGCGAGTTCCGCAGGAGCGACGGAGGCCGATGAACTTGAGAAACAAGGTTACAGAGTCCTCGCAGTGGTTGCCGGCGCTCCAAACGACATGCAACTCATCGGACTCGTCGCGCTCAGTGATCCACCTCGATCCGACGCCGCCGATCTCATCACTGAGTTAAAAGGTCTAGGCGTGCGCATGGTTATGGTGACTGGCGATGCGCCCGCTACGGCCAGCATCGTGGCTCATGCAGTGGGACTGGACGGGCCGATCTGCCCTCCTGGCCCGCTTCCGAACGATGTGCGCCCGGAGCAGTTCGCTGTCTTCGCCGGTGTCTTTCCCGAGGGAAAGTATGACTTGGTGAAGGCGTTTGAGAAGAGTGGCCACACGGTTGGGATGTGCGGGGATGGTGCGAACGATGCGCCCGCTCTGCGCCAGGCACAGATTGGAGTTGCAGTATCCACAGCAACGGACGTAGCGAAGTCGGCCGCAGGAATCGTGTTGACCACTGCCGGACTCGGCGGCATCGTTTTCGCCGTCAAGGAAGGCCGGTCGGCATTCCAGCGCATCCTTACCTATACGCTTAACTCCGTTACCAAGAAGATAGTCAATGTGCTATTCCTCGCCATTGGGCTGATCGTCACCGGTCACGCCATCCTCACGCCCTTACTCATGGTGATCATTATGATCACCGGTGATTTTCTTGGGATGTCTGTCACCGCCGACAACGTCCGGCCGTCGGCAAAGCCCAATCAGTGGCAAATCGGCAAGCTGGTGTTGGCATGCTCCGTCCTAGGAATCTGCCTTCTAGGGTTCTGTACGGGTTCGCTACTTGTAGGTAAATACCAGCTAGGGCTCGACCTGGGCGCGCTCCAGACCCTCGCCGCGATCGCGCTTGTGTTCGGCGGCGAGGCTACCCTCTATGCCATCCGCGAACGCCAACATTTGTGGAACTCTCGCCCAGGCACATGGCTGATTGTTTCGACGATAGGGGACATCTTGATAATCTCCGCACTGGCAATGCGCGGTATCGCGATGCGGCCCCTGCCCATTGCGGTCGTCGCTTCTACGCTTTTGGCAGCACTGCTTTTTGCATTCCTATTGGATTTGATCAAAGTACCCGTCTTTCGGCGATTCCAGATTGCGTGAGACCGGAATGTTCGCCTCAGGGCTCGCGCGGTGAGCGTTATTGCTCAGATTGCGAGCCCTCATTGCCATAGGCTTGCATCGAGGGCGATGTGTTGTTTCCTGTCGAAAACACCTGCGGCCGTCTTCACCAAGGAGAACGCACATGCTACGACTAGCCGGAGACTTGAGAGGTTATAAACTGAGCGCCCGCGATGGAGACATCGGCAAGGCTGAGGAGTTCTACTTCGATGACCGGAGTTGGGCGGTTCGATATCTCATTGCCGATACAGGTGGCTGGCTGGGCGGTCGGCAGGTCTTGATTTCGCCTTATGCACTCGACCCAGCTCGCAAGGACGACCAGGTCATTCCCGTCGATTTGACCAAGAAGCAAATTGAGAGCAGTCCATCCCTGGACACCGACAAACCAGTCTCCCGACAGTACGAGATTCAGTACTACTCGTTTTATGGCTGGCCGGCATACTGGGGCGGGCCTTACATGTGGGGCGGTTTTGCTTACCCTCAGCGACAAGGGCGATGGTCGGCAGCCACTCGTCACAAAAAAGATGATGACCCGCATCTGCGCAGCACGAAGGATGTAACCGGCCGTACGATTCAGGCCCGGGACGGAGAGATCGGTCACGTCTCTGATTTTGTGGTGGATGACGAGGATTGGGCGATTCGCTACTTGATTGTGGACACGCGTAACTGGTGGCCGGGTAAAAAGGTCCTGATTTCAACCCAGTGGATTGAACGAATCAGCTGGGAAGAATCGAAAGTCTTCATTAACCTCACTCGGGAAGCCGTCAAAGGATCTCCGGAATATACCGAAGAAGCTCTCATCACTCGCGACTACGAAGAGGAATTGCATCGTCACTATCTGCGCGAGAGGTATTGGCTTGCAGATGAGCCCGGCCGGGAACAAAAAGAACTCGTTGGGCGTCATTGATCCGGCCTCCGAAATCCCAGGGTAGTCGATCGCCATCGAGAACAGTTGCTGCGGACGCACAGAAGGGCAGAATCCGAAAACCATGGCCACCCGCAGTCTTGTCACCGACAAAACAACTGTCCATGAGCGCAATGCAGTCCATGTCAAACGAACGCACGCGGAGCTGAAGCCCGATCCGTCGCGGGTTCTCCTGCGGCCCTTTACCCCCGGGGATCACCGGCGAGTGCAGAGGATTGTCAGTTCGATCTTGTCGATCTCCGAGAGTGACGTCGGGCCATTGCTGGGTGCGATTTCCTCGAAGCTAGCTGCACACCACCCGCGAATCGAAGAGCTTTTCCAGGAACGATTTGAGCACCTACGGAAGATTGTCTCCATTGAACACAAACTGTCCGAGCAACGACGATTGTTGATTGGATCGTATTTCCTGTCTGAATTCGCGGTTGAGTCCGCAGCTCTATTCAACCCATCGATTGTCGCTGATCCCAATCAACAAGGCCTGCCTCCCGGGGCACTGCGTTTTGTTTTGAGCTTGCGCGCAACCGGGGATGGCAGCATTTCCTCTATCGTTTTCCGCACCGGCATCATCCACGCCAACCACCGGATCGAGGTCATGGCCGCCACTGGCGATATTGTTGAACCTAACCAGGTGCCCCACAACGTCTATCACAAGGCCCTCTTCGAGCGGACCTGTCTCGAACTTGGATTGGATAACGAGCGTACACGCCGCGTTATGCGACGGCTGCCGGATTCTTTCAACTTGAAAGAGCTGCTGGCCGCGGTCGACACCGAATTAAAGGAAGGGCCGACGCCGGATGGTGAAAAGGCCCGCCAAGACACCTTGGAGCGAATCTCGATGCTGGCCAAATCCAACTACTCGGTCCGATTCCCTGCGGAACAGTGCTTGTCCGAGCGAGTCATTTTTCCCGTCATCCGCTCGCAGCGAAACGGCATCGAGGATGCCCGCTTCGTACGATTTCACAACGACGACGGAACCCACGTCTACTATGCCACCTTCACAGCTTTTAATGGGCAGCTCGGCATTCCGCAACTCCTGGAGACGTCCGACTTCCTTCTTTTTCAGCTCATGACTCTGAATGGTCCAGCGGTCAAGAACAAAGGGATGGCTCTTTTCCCCAGGAAGATCAATGGCTCCTATGCCATGTTGTCCCGGCAGGACTCGGAGAATGTTTATCTCATGTTCTCCGACCATGTCCGTTTCTGGTATGAGCCCAAGGTTCTTCTCAAACCGATTTTTCCATGGGAACTCGTTCAAATCGGCAACTGCGGATCGCCCATCGAAACCAAGGCTGGCTGGTTGGTCCTCACTCACGGCGTTGGCCCGGGACGTGTCTACTCGATAGGCGCTTGTCTTCTCGATCTTGACGATCCATCCAAAGTGATCGGCCGTCTGCATGATCCCCTGCTGAAACCAATTCCCAGCGAATGGGAAGGGAATGTTCCAAACGTCGTTTATTCGTGCGGTGCACTGCTCCACGACGGTGAGCTGTTTATTCCTTACGGCGTGTCCGATTATGCTGCCCGCTTCGCGACCGTTCCGCTGGATGAATTGCTCTCCGCTCTGCAACCGGAATCGCGTCCATGAGCCCACCGAGAATTCAGAGATGCAGGAGGATTTCATGAGTGTGGCAACACAAACCCATACGCTTCGATCGAGCCTGAAGTACGAACCCCGAGAATTGGAGTTCGGTACCAGCGGACGGCGGGGCAAGGTGGTAGACCTCACGCAGTTGGAGGTCTATATCAACGCTCTAGCGGAACTGGAATTTTTGCAGTCATTCGGCTCTGCCGAGGGTGGAATCCTGCGGGGCGACGAGTTTTTCTTTGCTCTTGACTTGCGTCTCAGTTCCGACCGTTTTGTGCCCGACGAGGAAGGCCGTGGGAAGATCGCTCAAGCCATAGTGGCTGCGATCCGCGACGCCGGCATGCAGGCGATCAATCTTGGGAAGATCCCCACTCCCGCGCTAACCTGTTATGCGCTTGCCCGCGGCAAAGGCAGCATGATGATTACCGGCAGCCATATTCCATTCGACCGGAATGGATACAAAACCAATAGCAGCAAAGGCGAGTTGCGTAAGGAGCAGGAAGCACCGATCAACGAGCGCGTCCGCAAGGAACGCCAACGGCTGTACAGCCAGGATCGGGATGAGTCTCTGTTTGATGAGCGTGGCATGTTCAGAACCGGCCACCAGGAACTTCCAGCAGAGGATGCTGAAGCGCGTGCCGCGTGGATCAAACGATTCACCAGCTTCTTCAAGAACGCATCTCTGCGCGGCAAGCGCATACTGGTCGACCAACAATCCGCAGTCGGGCGCGATCTGCTCGTGGAGATCCTCGAACGCTTGAATGCGCAAGTGATCGCGGTCGGACGCAGCGCTACGTTCGTTCCCATCGACACCGAGAACATCGGGGCGGCACAACTGGCCACCATCCAGGCACTGGCTGCAGAGGCTACCGCGAAGCATGGACCGATCGATGCCATTGTGTCGACGGACGGTGACAGCGACCGGCCGTTGATTCTCGGAGTGGATGCGGCAACGGGCAAAGCGCACTTTTTCGGCGGAGATCTAGTGGGCATGGTGGTAGCTGAGTTTCTAAAGGCCGATGCCGTCGTGGTTCCCATCAGTTGCAATGATGCCGTTGATCGCGGGAATCTAAAATCCGTGGTCGAAGCCAAGACGCGCATCGGTTCACCCTTTGTGATTGCCGGTATGGAGGAAGCACGGCGCTCAGGGAAAAAGCGGGTCTGTGGCTGGGAACCCAATGGTGGCTTCCTGACTGGCACGGACATCACGCGGGATGGTGCGGTTTTGCCCGCTCTCCTTACTAGGGATGCCATCTTACCGATCCTCTGTGTTCTTTACGCTGCGGATGAGTCCGCAGTTTCTGTGGTCGATCTGTTTGAACGGCTGCCGAAACGCTTCAGCCGCGCCGCGCTGTTGGAAAACTTTCCCAAAGCGCTTGGGCTCAAACTCGTGGCGTTCTTCTCACCCAGTACTGATGACGGTGCAAACGATCCTGAGTCGAGCCTCGAATCCCTTCGACAAAGCCTCGCGACATTCTTCACTCGGGAAATGGGATTCGGAGAGATCACGCACGTGGATTACACGGACGGAGTGCGCGTCCTGTTCGATAACGGCGATGTGGCACACGTGCGACCGTCGGGGAACGCCGATGAACTGCGCATCTATGCCGTAGCCGATACCCAGTCGCGCGCCGACGCGATCGCGGCGATGGGAGTCGCAGAGCCGAACGGCATACTACGTTCCATGGAGAGAGCGGTTACCACCCATGCCTGAAAGCGTGCTGAGACTGCACGGCGCGGTCCAGCATTACGCCTGGGGCGGCTGCGACTTCATTCCCGGTCTCTTGGGCATTGCGAACGATGAGAGAATACCCTTCGCGGAATTATGGATGGGCGCTCATCCAAACGGGCCGGCGACCGCGAATGTCTCAGGCATTGAGATCCCGCTGAACCGGCTCATCGCGGAAGCCCCAGAGAAAATTCTTGGTCCAACGGCCAGTGCCCATTTCGGCGGCCGTCTGCCCTATCTATTCAAGGTGTTGGACGTTGCCAAGATGCTCTCAATTCAGGCGCATCCCACGAAGAAACAGGCTGAAGAAGGTTTCGCCCGCGAGAACGCGGCAGGAATTGACTTGCAGGCTCCCGGACGGGATTACAAGGATGACAACGACAAACCAGAGGTCGCCGTAGCCTTGACCGAGTTCTGGATGCTGCACGGATTCCGGCCACTGGAACAAATCGCCGAAATGTTTCGCACGATTCCTGAACTGCGCGCGATCATGCCGGACTTTCCGGAAAAGCTCGTACGGACCGAAAACACTGTTCAGGCCCGCCGAGCGCTGCTCCAAGACCTTTACCGCACAGTGATGACGACACCGCAGGAGCACGCGGACCTTCTACTGAATACTCTCATCACGCGCCTTGCCAAGACAGATCTGACTGATAAGAACGATCCAGGTTTTTGGGTCGCACGGGCGTCAGAAACACTTGGCCCGGTCGACGGCCATCGTGACCGCGGCATCTTTTCGATCTATCTGTTGAACCTGGTGCATCTGCGACCAGGACAGGGTACGTTCCAGCCTGCAGGCACGCTCCATGCTTATCTCGAAGGTGTAACCGTTGAGTTGATGTCAAATTCTGATAACGTCCTGCGCGGAGGCCTGACGCCGAAGCACGTTGATGTGCCGGGATTGATGAGAATCCTCTCTTTCGACAGTGGTCTGCCGGTTGTAATGAATGGTGTCCACGCAGGCGCCTCCGAATGTATCTACCAAACCTCATCTGATGAATTTCAATTGAGCAGCATCAATCTAGAGTCGGGCACGCAATACCTGGGAAACGCAGTTAATGGCCCAGAGACGATCATCGTTCTAAGCGGCAGCGCAACTCTGGCAACGAACGGCCGCAGCACCGAACTCACCCGGGGCACCATCACTTTTGCTCCCTTCGGAATGCACTACTTGCTCCACGCAAGTGGCGATCGAGCAATGTTATTCAAAGCGTCCGTCCCTTTTACGGCCGCATGACGGGCTCGATCACCGCAACCAAAGCGGCAACGGAATCGTCAGAATCTGGGCAGCCATGTAAATCCAATAAGGCTTGGCGAATCCTTTCTGGAGCGGCATTCGCGGCCGTCATAGGGCCGCTGGTGGAAGTGCCCGTGATGATCGCGCTGGTCAATGTGGCCTTCTATTTTCAGTCTTGATCGGGGATGATTAGAAATCCCGGTACGACAGCCCACATGGGCGTACCGTTTCGTCTTCGATGCCTCCTACATATACTTAATGGTCACGTTGAGGTTCGGGTGACGCAAGTGGTCGCGGCTCGTCAACTGATGTTTCCCAGTTCAGCGAACATCGTCTCCACCGTATGGCGGAACGTGTGCCAGCCGACTGACCATTCCTGATCGCGGTATGCTGGCATCCCATCACTTCCTGTTTGCCGATAACCCGTCCAGAAGCCCGAGGCCGGTCGTGGTAGCTCAGCCATAGTCTGTTCTTGCGGCCGGCCGCCGTCTTCGAGGTCACAGGAAAGATTTCGGTTGACACTGCTCCCGGTCCTTTTATAATCATTCTCATCCGATAATTATGCGTCTCACCCATGAACAGTTCCGTGAGCTGGCCGCGAAGCACGGTTTGGCGGTCACGCACCAGCGCCAGGTGGTCTATGAGGCCGTCGTCGCTTCCCACGGACACTATTCCCCGGAAGACATTTACGCCGCGGTCCGGCGGCTCATTCCATCTGTTTCTTTGGCTACGGTCTACAACAATCTGCGGCTTTTCATCGAGTGTGGGTTGCTGCGGGAGGTCACTCCTCACGCGACCACGCTGCGCGTGGACGGCAATCTCAAGCCTCATCACCACCTGGTCTGCTCCCGCTGCAAATCGGTGCAGGACATCGAAGGAGAGTTCATCGATTTCAACCGGCTGTCCCGGCATCTGCCGGATGGCTTTGATCTGACGCAGCCGTTGGTCGAGGTCTTTGGCCTTTGCCGCCGCTGCCGCAGCAAAAAATAGTTTCTTACGCAATTCATAGTCAATATTCGAAGGGAAGAAAACATTATGGAAAATACACTCGCGAGTTCATCGGGGAGTGTCGTCCCCGAAGCTAAGGAAAAAAACACAACAACCGAATCGAAGTGCCCAGTAGCGCACGGCGTTCGCAAATCTCACGCAAATGTTGATTGGTGGCCGAATCAGGTGAACCTGAAGGTCCTGCACCAGCATTCATCAAAGTCTGATCCGATGGGCAAGGAGTTCAATTACGCGGAACAGTTCAAGACGCTCGACCTGAAGGCCGTGATCAAGGATCTGCATTCCCTGATGACGGACTCGCAGGAGTGGTGGCCGGCCGACTTTGGGCACTATGGGCCGCTGTTCATTCGCATGGCCTGGCACAGCGCCGGCACATACCGCATTGGCGACGGCCGCGGCGGTGCCGGATCTGGTCAGCAACGTTTCGCGCCACTCAATAGCTGGCCGGACAACGTCAACCTGGACAAGGCACGCCGGCTGCTGTGGCCGATCAAGCAGAAGTATGGCCGGAAAATCTCGTGGGCCGACCTCATGATTCTCGCCGGCAACGTCGCACTCGAATCGATGGGCTTCAAGACATTCGGTTTTGGCGGCGGGCGCGCGGACGTGTGGGAGCCCGAAGAGGAGATTTATTGGGGACCCGAGGGCACGTGGCTGGCAGACGAGCGTTACTCCGGGGATCGTAACCTCGAGAATCCTCTCGGCGCGGTGCAAATGGGCCTGATTTACGTGAATCCGGAAGGGCCGAATGGCAAGCCGGATCCAATTGCCGCGGCACGCGATATCCGCGAGACTTTCGCCCGCATGGCGATGAATGACGAAGAAACAGTCGCACTCATTGCCGGCGGACATACATTCGGCAAAACGCACGGCGCTGCCGTTCCCGCTCAATATGTGGGTAACGATCCAGAAGGTGCCGCCATCGAGGAGCAAGGCCTCGGGTGGAAGAATAAGTTTGGCAAAGGTTTTGGTGCTGACACCATTGGCAGCGGCCTGGAAGTCATTTGGACCGCGACGCCTACGAAGTGGAGCAACAACTTCTTCACCAACCTGTTCAGCTATGAATGGGAACTGACGAAGAGTCCGGCCGGTGCACATCAGTGGACGCCGAAGAATGGCGCAGGCGCCGCTACGGTACCGGATGCGCACGATCCCTCAAAGCATCACGCCCCCTCCATGCTGACCACGGACCTCGCCTTGCGGTTCGACCCAGCTTACGAAAAAATTTCACGGCGCTTCTACGAGCATCCGGATCAGCTCGCAGACGCGTTTGCGCGGACGTGGTTCAAGCTGACGCACCGCGATATGGGGCCGATCGCGCGCTACCTTGGCCCGCTCGTTCCGAAGGAGGTCTTAGTCTGGCAAGACCCTGTTCCCGCTGTGGATCATAAATTGATTGGGGAGAAGGACATTGCTGCTCTGAAGGCCAAGATCCTCGCATCCGGACTGTCGATCTCGCAACTGGTCACGATTGCCTGGGCGTCAGCGGCGTCGTTCCGCGGCTCCGACAAGCGTGGCGGGGCGAACGGGGCGCGCATTCGTCTCGCGCCGCAAAAGGATTGGGAAGTAAACCAGCCGGCCGCACTGGCGAAGGTTATCAAGAAGCTGGAGGCGATCCAAAAGGAGTTCAACAGCTCGCAGTCCAACGGGAACAAAGGGAAGAAGATCTCGCTGGCAGACCTGATCGTTCTGGGCGGCTGCGCAGCCGTCGAGGAAGCTGCGAAAAGGGCCGGGCACAAAGTGAAGGTTCCCTTCTCGCCCGGGCGCATGGATGCTTCGCAGAAGCAGACCGACGTGCACTCATTCGCCGCAATGGAGCCGGTCGCTGACGGGTTCCGCAACTATCTTCGAAGCGGACAGGTTCTGTCGGCTGAGGAGTTGCTGGTGGATCGGGCGCAGTTGCTGACACTGACCGCCCCCGAGATGACGCTTCTCGTCGGCGGCATGAGGGCTCTGAATGCGAACTTCGGGCAGACGAAACACGGCGTCTTCACCAACCGGCCCGAGACGCTGACGAATGATTTCTTCGTCAACTTGCTCGACATGAATACGAAGTGGGAACCCTCCTCCACAACCGAAGGCGTGTATGAGGGGCGCGACCGAGCCACGGGCAAAACCAAGTGGACCGGCACACGGGTCGACCTTGTCTTCGGTTCTAACTCCCAGCTGCGGGCAATCGCAGAAGTCTATGGAAGTAACGACTCGAAGGAGGCGTTTGTGGAGGACTTCGCGGCTGCGTGGACCAAGGTGATGAACCTTGACCGCTACGACCTGGCCTGAGCTCGCCGAAAGAGAGCCATTAACTCAGTACGAACCCGGTAGTGGGGCTACTTCATTTCAAAGTAGCCCCACTACTTACCGGCTTCAATCCCCAGTCCGCCAAAGTCACCTACCTCAAACGTGGTATGTATCTGCAAGCCTTCCGTGGTAGCAAGAAAACACTGCATCTCGTGATGTGTTTTCGCAGCCCAGGTGCGAAACTTCGAATCGCGCGGACCGAAGATTAATAGGAACGCGCTTGTCGTGCCGGCGGATGCGAAGGCTTCGGTCGATACCATCGTCTAATGGATTTTTCTACGCGGTTCTGGACTACTCGCAACTGTGAATCGCCTCCGAAAACAATCGGAAACAATGAAATTGTCACAAGGAGAACACACCATGAGCCCACTCGAAAAAGAGCACACCATAACCCAAATTGAGAAAGTAATCTACACCGCCAAAGCGCATACCACGGGAGGCCGGGACGGAGGAGCCTCCCGCACCTCCGATGGCCGCCTGGAGGTTAAGCTGTCGGTTCCTGGCACTCCCGGCACCGGCACCAACCCGGAGCAGTTGTTCGCCGTCGGTTGGTCGGCTTGCTTCCTGTCCGCGATGAAGATCGTGGCTGCCAGAAAAAGAGTCAAGCTACCGGGTGAAACCGTCGTGGACGCCGAAGTGGACCTGGGCACAACCGGCGGCGGTTACCTCCTTCAGGCTCGCCTCAATGTCACCATGCCGGGTGTAGAGCGCGAAGTCGCCCAGGCGATAGTGGACGGCGCGCACCTGGAGTGCCCATATTCCAAAGCCACGCACGGCAACATCAATGTTGTGACGAAAGTCGAAACCGCACCCATCGCAAATGTCGCATAATTTTTCTTGTTGAAAGACTCACTATCCTTTCGGAGGGCCCACTCCGGCGACATCGTTTTCAATCGGACTGGAGAGAGAGCAATGAATGCAAATTCGACAGCGCGGCTAGAAGCCCCCGAAAGTCTGCCGGCCAGCGCCGAACAGCGGTTGAAAGAACTTGGCATCAAGCTTCCAGCGCCGCCCCAGCCGTTTGGTACCTACGTAGAAGCGGTGCAGACGGGCAATCTGCTCTTTTTGACTGGGATGCTGCCTACTGAAGGTCGTGGGGCTAAATTCATCGGGCGCGTGGGCGCGGAACTCGATGTAGAAGCGGGGTGCCAAGCGGCTCATCTCGCGGCGCTCAATGTCCTCGCCGTCGCGCGGCTGCATTTGGGATCGCTCGACAGAGTGACGCGCATCGTCCGGCTCGGCGTGTCGGTGGCCACTTCGGGAGATTTCCGCGATCAGCCGAAAGTCGCTGACGCCGCTTCGGAGTTGCTGCAGGACGTCTTCGGAAAAGACAAGAACCCTTGCCGCCTGGTGTATGGCGTCGCAAGCCTTCCTCTCGCCACCCCCGTCGAACTGGAAGTCATTTTCGAGGTGAGGGACTAGGGGGACCAGGCAAAGAGTTAATAGAGATGAAGCGCAAGAAAATCCCGGCGAGGTAGATTACCGGCACCGATGGTAGAAAATTCCCAGGAGGAATTATGGCAACGAGCAGAGTAGTACCAATGAAGACGACACAGATGAAGTCGGCGCAAATCTCCAAGCCCGGAGGAGATTTCGAGATTGTCGAGCGCGAGATTCCTGAGCCGGATGCCGGGCACGTGCGCATTAAGGTGCAAGCCTGTGGGGTTTGCCACAGTGATGTGCTCACCAAAGAAGGCTATTGGCCAGGAATTCAGTATCCTCGCGTTCCAGGACACGAGGTCGCGGGGGTCATCGATGAAGTAGGAGCAGGGGTTTCTGCGTGGAAGAAGGGGCAGCGTATCGGTGTCGGCTGGCACGGTGGCCAGGACAACACCTGCCGCGAATGCCGGCGCGGAGATTTTCGCAATTGCCGGAATTTGAAAGTCTGTGGCATCAGCTATGACGGCGGATATCAGCAATACATGGTGGCTCCCGTGGAGGCGCTGGTGTCCATCCCCGAAACCCTCAGTGACGTCGATGCCGCACCGTTACTCTGCGCGGGAATTACCACCTATAACGCGCTGCGCCACAGTGGCGCGTTTCCCGGCGATTTGGTTGCGGTGCAGGGAATCGGCGGATTGGGTCATCTGGGAGTTCAATTCGCGAACAAATTCGGTTATAAGGTTGCGGCGATTGGGCGCGGTGCTGAAAACGCAGCCCTCGCCAAGAAACTTGGGGCCAGCGTGTACATCGACAGCCAGGCGACGAAAGCAGCCGAAGAATTACAAAAACTGGGCGGAGCGCAGGTGATTCTGGCGACGGCCCCAAGCTCGAAAGCGATGTCCGAGTTGATCGACGGCCTGGGACCGAACGGCAAGCTCATGGTGGTCGGTGCGACATTCGATCCCATTGAGGTCACCCCGCTCCAGCTCATTAGCGGAAGTCGAGCGATTCAGGGTTGGGCCTCCGGAACGCCAGCCGACTCCGAGGACACACTGCGCTTCGCCGAACTGAGCGGCGTACGTCCCATGATCGAAACCTATCCGCTGGAAAAAGCAGCCGAAGCCTACGCGCGCATGTTGAGCGGCAAAGCAGAGTTCCGCGTCGTTCTGACGATGTAAGGCTGGCCAAAGCCATGGAGGTCAAAATGTCACTAGATCTTTTGCAGGTCCGCGAAATTTTCAAAAATCTTGAAACCGGTGACGGGCGCGGATTCTTCGCCCACGTTGCCGACGACGTCGACTGGATCGTCGAGGGAACTCATCCGCTCGCCGGACATTACCGCAGCAAGGTGGATTTTGTGGCCCACACTTTCGAGAAGCTAAACAAGGTTTTACCGCAAGGCACGCAACTTTACCTGGAGCACGCCTTGGTGAGTGGGGACTGGGCGGTAGTGGAATTGCATTCCCTTGCTATCGCGAAGAATGGCCTCAGGTTCGACAACCGGTACTGTTGGCTTTGCCGGTTCAGCGGTGACAAGATCGTTGAGGTTCGGGCGTATCTCGATTCCGCTCTGGTGGCTCGAATGTTCCAGGAGAACCCGATTGCTCAGACGGCCTGAGTGTCAAGAGCCGCGAAATACTCATGTCGCAACCAGTTTTCTATCGCACGGTGAAGGTTGACGGACTCTCGATTTTCTATCGTGAGGCGGGACCGAAGGATGCGCCAACGATTCTCCTGCTACACGGGCTGCCGTCGTCATCGCGAATGTTCGAACCGCTCTTCGCCCGGCTTTCCGATCGCTATCACCTAGTTGCGCCTGACTACCCGGGCTTCGGACACAGCGACTGGCCGGACCCGAAGAAATTCGCGTACACATTCGATCATATTGCCGAGGTCATGAATCATTTCACCGAGTCGCTCGGGCTCTCCAGCTACACGCTTTACATGCAGGACTACGGCGGCCCTGTGGGCTTTCGCATGGTCTTGGCGCACCCGGAGCGCGTAGAGGCTCTCATCGTCCAGGATGCGGTGGCGCACAACGAAGGCCTGGGCGCGAATTGGAAGACGCGGCGGGCCTTTTGGGTCGATCGCGCTGCCAACGAGAGCGCTCTGCGCACAAATCTCCTCTCGCTGGCGACGACGCGTACACGCCATCTCGGAAACGATCCGAACGTAGATCGCTACGATCCTGATCTGTGGACCGACGAATTTTATTTTCTCAATCAGCCCGGCCAGGCCGAGATTCAAAGCGACCTGTTCTACGACTATCGAACCAATGTGGAAGATTATCCGAAATGGCAGGCATGGATGCGCGAAAAGCAGCCGCACCTGCTGGTGATCTGGGGTAAGTACGATCTCTCGTTTGATCCGGGCGAGCCGGAGCGCTATCGCAAGGATGTGCCTAACGCTCAAGTCCACGTTCTCGACGCCGGTCATTTCGCATCGGACACGGCTGCCGATGAGATCGCCGCATTGGTGCGAGACTTTGTCGGTTCTTCGCGTCTAGGGTCGCTGGAGCGACGCGTTGGCTGAGGCCGCCGGAAACCTGTATGGGATTCGAACCAGCCGCAAAAAAGGCACGTATGTCAGACAAGAAAACAGCAATTGTTACGGGAGCATCACAGGGGATTGGTGCGGGTCTGGTCGAGGCCTTCCTGAACGAGGGTTATAACGTGGTCGCAACGTCTCGTACTGTCAGCCAAGTACTGACTGCCTCACCCAGCCTGGTTCTGGTCGATGGAGATATCGCTAAGCAGGAGACCGCTGTCAAAACTGTAGAAGCAGCGATCAATCATTTCGGAAACATCGATGTTCTCGTGACGAGCGCTGGAATCTACCGCACCAAGCCCTTCACGGACTTTACTACCGAAGACTTCAATGCCCTGGTCTCGATCAACCTGCTGGGATTCATTTACATAACTCAGCTCACAGTGAAACAGATGCTGAAACAGAAATCGGGCAACGTTGTGAGCATCACCGCGTCGCTTGCCGATCAGCCAATTGCGGGCGTAAACGCCTCCGTCTCGATGATTACGAAGGGCGGCCTGAATACGGTGATCCGAAGTCTCGCGATCGAGTATGCAAAGGATGGGATTCGCTTCAACGCCGTAGCCCCCGGTGTGGTGGACACACCACTGCACAAAGATAATCCCAAGGATGCTCTTCAGAAACTGCTGCCCATGGGGAAAGTCGTGCGCGTAGAAGATGTGGTCAGCGCTGTTCTCTATCTTGCGCAAGCAGCCAGAGTCACCGGTGAGGTGCTACACGTGGATGGTGGCGCTCACGCCGGCCGCTGGTAGCGGCAGACAGTTCGATTTCCGCTTGACAATAAAAGAGGAAATTAACCATGAAACACATAGAATCAACCGGGATTTCACGTCGCCGTCTGTTGGCAATGGCTGGCGTTTCCGCAGGCGGGGCACTGCTTGCACCTCACCCACTCTTCGCGGAGCAAGGCGGGGTTGCGCCTGCACCAGCCAACGCGGCAGCCAACAACAAGAACACTTCGTTCACCTCACTGAAACAGATCGACGCCGGCCTTCTCAACGTTGGCTACGCTGAGGCTGGCCCTGCCAATGGCCCTGCGGTCATTCTTTTGCAGGGCTGGCCCTACGACATTTACAGCTATGTCGATGTTGCGCCGTTATTGGCATCGGCGGGGTACAGGGTAATCGTCCCCTATCTGCGGGGTTTCGGCACGACGCGATTTCTTTCTGGTGACACGTTCCGAAATGGCCAACAATCTGTCGTAGCTCTCGACATCATCGCGCTGATGGATGCGCTCAAGATCGACAAGGCAATCCTCGCTGGCTTCGATTGGGGAGGGAGGACCGCTGACATCATCGCGGTACTCTGGCCGGAGCGCTGCAAGGCGCTCGTCTCGGTGAGCGGTTATCTGATCCCCAGTCAGGCAGCTAACCGGGCGCCGTTGCCGCCAAAGGTTGAGCTCCAATGGTGGTACCAGTTTTATTTCGCCACGGAACGCGGCCGGGACGGCTACGACAAATACCGGCACGATTTTGCCAAGCTCATCTGGCAGATCGCTTCGCCGAAGCGGAACTTCGATGATGCCACGTTCGATCGCAGTGCAGCGTCGTTCGACAATCCGGATCATGTTGCCATCGTGATCCATAGTTACCGCTGGCGGCTCGGCTTGGTTGAAGGCGAGCTAGAATATGACGATCTGGAAAAGCGGCTTGCTGCAGGTCCGGTCATCACCGTGCCCACCATCACCCTTGAAGGCGATGCCAATGGGGCACCACATTATCCAGACCCCAGTGCCTATGCCAAGAAATTCTCCGGCAAATATACACACCGGACCATCGCCGGAGGCGTCGGGCACAATCTTCCTCAAGAAGCTCCGGAGGCCTTTGCCAAGGCGGTCATCGAAGTTGACGGTTATTGATCAGCGGAAGCTGGAAGTTCTTGCGGACGGTTAGTCAGGAACTCATCCCTTGCGCAGTGCTACATTTATTGGGATGGGAGCAACAATCAAGATTGGTGTGTTGCTCCTCCTCTTCGTGCCCTTTGCCCTGTTTGCGCAAGAAATCGTGCTGAAGGGGCATATCGCCGATCCGCAAGGAAATGCCATACCAAATGCATCAGTCCAACTCCTCGGCCACGATCGAGTCGTTTCACAGACGAAGTCGGGAGGTGACGGGCAGTTCTTTTTGAAGGCCAATTCAGCGGGCGATTTCACGATCAAGATTGATGCTCAGGGATTTCGCTCGGTGAGCCGCACGGTTACCGTCCGGCCCACTGGCAATTCTGAAATCACAATCAGTGTGGGCCAAGTCGCATTTCACAATGAAAACGTTACTGTGACCGCGGATGTGAACGAATCGGACGTTCTCTCGCCGGATCCTGGCGAGAAAGTTTTCGTGCATCAGGATCTGCTGGACGCAAATCCGGGTCGACCGGGAGCGCCGGTCTCCATCCCGGGATATCCCATTGAAACCGCGTCCAGCGGTATCAAAGCGCCGCAATATTTTGCTCCCGGCGTCGCGGGAGATCATGGCGAGCCCATCGCCCAGTACATCGAAGTGGGCAGCTACCTCGTGCCCAATAATCTTTCGGCCAACGCCCACGGGAATGGCTACTCCGATCCCAACATATTTATTCCGGAAGTTCTGGAAAGTGTTCAGATCGACGGCGGAGCCTTCAACGTTCGCGAAGGAAATCACTCCGTCAATCTGGCGGCGACATATGGACTGCGCTCTCGCCTTGATCCGTTCATCACACTTACCGGAGACTACCGCGACCTCGACGTTGTAGCGGGATTAAGTCCCAGCCTGGAATCGTGGATGGCCTTCGAGGGCTCGTACGGGAATGGATTCCTGGATCGCCTCGAGCACCGTCAACAGTACAAATTCAATGGAGAGCGATTGATTCCCGTCGGCCGGCACTGGATCAGTCTGTTTGGTATCGGCTATTACGGATTCTCTTACGTCCCGGGACTGGTTCCGATCTTCGCGGAAAATCAGTATGACAACAAGTTTCCGAACTACCGCGACACCATCGATCTGCGTCAGAAAGATCAGACCCATACCGCACTCGTAGCCGTGAACGACAACTGGCAACTCAACGGAAGCCAGCAACTGCAGGTCTCTGGATTCCTGCGCACTTACAACCTCTCTCTGTTTTCGGATTTTGGGCAGGGGCTGATCCGGCAGAGCGAGTTCCGTACCGTTGTCGGCGCGAGCGCGAATTATGTGAACAAGGTTGCGGAGTATTTGTCTTTGCTGGCGGGTTTTGACTACGAGCGCGAAGCGCCACGGCGCGACGACTTGGATCATTATGGATTCTTCAATCCCGGCGCTCCCGACTACTACGGCCCTTTCACTCCGGTGGACGGAAATAATGTGACCATTACACCCTACACACCATACGTCGCCGCCGAAGGCGCCCTCGCCCGCTACTTCCGCTATTATCTCGGCTGGCGCCGCGATGAAATTGACATCGATAACGACGACTTGCTGCACTCACAGAATTCGTTTCAAAAATGGATGGGGGTGAACTCGCCAAAGGCGACAGTCTCATTTCTTCCCAGGGACTCGTGGCATGTTCCGCTCATCTCTCTGAGCTTTGGCCAAGCTTTCTTTACAGAGGATCCCCGGATCGGCACTGGAACTACTGTGGGCAGTCCGGTGGCCACTGCGCATTCTTATCAGATCGTCGCCAGTAAGACCATCCACAAAACGGATGTGAAGCTCACTCTCGGCCATGTGACTAGCAGCGCAGAGCTGGCGAAAATCGATCCGGATACCGGGTTGCAATTTAATGAAGGACCGAGTCGGCTGCGATTTATGACGGTCGCGGTGCGACGAAACTTCAGCCAGGGCTCGCTGCTGGCGACATTTTCAAAGGCAGATGCACGGGACCTTGACTCAGGACAACCCACACCAGAGGCTCCGAGGACGATCTTTGATTTGCTGGGGACGATTCAGAAGCTCCCGTTTCGTCTGCAGGCGCGAGGGGAATTCGAATATGTGGGCACCAAGCCTTTGGGGACCGAATGCAATCCTGCGAACCTGAGTGCCGAATGCACCGGAACTCCAGTGAAGGAATTTCGCGGCGCGGTGATTCGGCCTTTCATGAATGGACGCCTGACCGCTGGCGTGAATTTTCTGATTGCCAGCGGATACACGGGCCAAACAACGGAAAACTTCTGTCAGAACACCCAACTCCCGACCTCGTGTGATCCCTCCGATATCCAGGAGGTTGTCGGGGTTCGGATCCCCTCCTACGCCAGCGTGAGTCTCACGTACAGGTTCGGGCGGGCAGGTCAACCCTAAGCTGGTGTGGGACCGCAAGCCGTTCTAGCCCGAATCAAGTAAGTCGTGACTTCGAACAGACTTACCTTGAATCGCATCCATCGAACTCGTGCCCTTGCGTCGCACGTATCCCAGTGACAAGCATCACTGCGGCTTGCCATCGTTCGCTTCATGCTAAATAAGGATGTTTCCGCTTTGTACAGAAGTGCGCGCCTTGACGGACGTACCGGCCAGTGTGTTGTCGATCGCGCAAGCGTCGGCGAACGATTTCGAATTCTCCATGGTGCGCTACGCTCTTCCCATCACATTTGTCGCTCTCGTGGTGATGATCATCGTATGGCGATTGCAGCGACTGGAATGGGAGCGAGCCTGCGAAGCTTTGAAGGAAGCGACGGAGTTGAGGCAGCGACTGGAGGTTGAGCGCAACCAGGCGCAAGAAGAAGTTTTCCGCCGTCTCTACGAAGATAGCCAACTGGATAAAGAGAAGTTTCAGTTTCAGGCGCAGCTGGCCGAGTACGAAAAATATTCCACGCTGGCGCAACTGGCTCTGGGTGCGGCCCACGGGATTAACAATCCGCTGCTCGGCATCCTGTCTCACCTGGAACTGGAGATGAAGAGCGCCACCGATCCCGACCAGCGCTGGGAGATCGAACAATGCATTGCCGGCACCAAGCGCATCTCTGCAACGTTGCGGGGACTGGTAAATTATGCGCGTCCTGGTCCTCTGGTCCTGAGCAATCTCAGCTTGCATCGCCTGGTTACCGATACGCTGGGCTTCCTGGAAGGCCAGCCTGCGCTGCGCGGCAAGCGGGCAGAAAATCTGGTTCCCGAAGACTTGCCTCACATCCTGGTGGATTCCAATCAGCTTTCGCAAGTGTTGATGAATCTGTTGATCAACGCGGCCGAGGCAACGCCGGATGGCGGGCGTATTACGGTGTCCGCCAAGAAACTTACTTTCGTCGATAGCATCGAAATCTGCGTTTCGGACACCGGGAGCGGCATTCCGGCGGAAGTGTTACCGCACGTCTTTGAGCCCTTTTTCACCACCAAGCCCGGCAAAGGCACGGGCCTTGGGCTCAGCATCAGCGCTACTTATGTGCGAAGAAACAAAGGTGAGATTCGAATCGATAGCGTCCTGAACCGCGGGACCACGGTGACCATCACGCTGCCCATCCGGCAGGAGGAAACACACCAGGTTCAGGAGCAATCGGAAATTGTGGTTTGAGACTCGTGAGTTGACATGCCATATTGCGCATTGATCATCGATGACGAAGAACTGACGCTCCGGACCATTTCCCGCGGCCTGCGCCAGGATGGTTTTGAGGTATTCACCGCGCTCTCCGGCGAAGCGGGACTGAAGATTTTTCGCGATGAGAATCCCGACCTGATCCTGCTGGACATCGTTCTTCCCGGTATTGACGGGGTCGAAGTTCTGCGGCAGATCAAAGAAGCGAACCCGACCGCGATCGTGATCATGATGAGCGCTTACCATCTGGTAGAGCGCGCTGTCGAAGCCATGAAGCTGGGAGCCTTCGACTATCTGGTGAAACCATTTCACCTCGACGACATGACGAACATTCTGCACCGCGCCGCCGAAGTGCTCGCCCTGCGCGTGCGGGTGCGTGATTCGGTGGAGTCGGAAAAGGGTCGCTACGATTTTGGACACATCGTCACGCACAATCCCGCCACCATCAAGATGTTGGAGGTGGCCCGCAAGGCCGCCGACTCCGATCACACCACGATCCTGATTCTGGGTGAGAGTGGTACCGGCAAGGGAGTGCTTGCCAAGGCCATTCACTATGCCAGCCCTCGCACCTCGATGCCTCTGCTTGAAATCAACTGCGCGTCTCTGCCCGATGCTCTGCTGGAGAGCGAACTCTTCGGCTACGAGCCCGGAGCTTTCACCGATGCTCGGCGCCGCAAAGAAGGGTTGCTGGAGCGCGCCAGCGGGGGTACGGTTTTCCTCGATGAGATTGGCAACATGTCCGCCAGCGTGCAGGCTAAGATATTGCGCGTTCTCGAGGAAGGAACGTTCATGCGTCTGGGTGGGACGAGCACGATCAAAGTGAACATCCGCTTGATCGCGGCCACGAACGATCAGTTGAAGAACGCTGTGAGCCAGGGACGATTTCGCGAAGACCTTTATTACCGCATCAATGTGGTTCAGCTGGAGATTCCTCCGCTGCGCGAGCGTAAGGAAGACATTGTGCCGCTGGCGCTCGAGATCCTGTTGCAGTTCAATCGTGAGTTGAGAAAAAATTTCACCGGGTTCAGTGTCGCGGCGGGGGAACTGCTGGCGCAATATCCCTGGCCGGGCAACATCCGCGAACTGCGCAACGTGATTGAGCGAACCATGATTCTGAATGCGGAGGGCGAGATCGACTCTTGCCATCTGCCGGAAGAGATTCGCGACCAGCGGGAGGAGAAAAAACTGGGCGAAGCATTTTCCTCGGTCGACATCTCACCCACTGGAGATCAGTTCCTCAGCTTGCGCGCTCTGGAGGACAACTACATCGAACAGGTCCTGGCTGCGACGGGCAACAATAAGACGCAGGCAGCTAGGATCCTCGGCATCCATCCCACATCGCTGCAGCGCCGGCTAAAGGTGAAGGCAGCGGACTGAATTGCCGTCTCAAGGCGCCAGTTTCTTGGCTTCGATTGCTCTGGTCTGGAATTAAAAAAATTACAGATCATCAAAGTAAAATATCTGGAATCAATTGCTTAGCGATGTCGCCATCGGCGTGATCCGGGTAAAATATTGATGGCAAAGATGTTGTCTGTAAAATCTTTGGTATCAGTCGGTTGCAGGCCCTGGTTTCCGGTCGCGCCCTGCGTGTCTCGGTTGTATTCTCCGCTCACCTTGTAATCATGATCTCATTGTGGAGGCGGCACAAGGTCAGATGTCACGTGCTGGGTGTGGATTCTTAGGAAGGTCGCGGCACTATTTCAATGGACCATGGAGTGGGTACCTCAGGGGCTAAAGCCCCGTCAATTTTGGCCGCCTTACGGCATGACTAAAGAGGCTGCGGAAAAACGTGCCAAGGGTGCGAGGAGAGCACCTCAGGCGCTGAAGCGCGGATACAATTCAAACGGCTTAACGGCACGACAAAAGTCGTGCCCTTCCCGATCCCGCTCGAATTTTAGTCTTTCTGCAGCTTCTAACGTCGTGCACTTTCACAAACCTCGCGCTTCGCCTACAAAAGAAAAACCCCGGGCTGGTTGTCCCGGGGCTTTCTGCTGCAGCGTCCTTCTTCAGGCTCTTGCGGGAACGCTTGCAGCCATCCATTTCTGTGGCGGCGGGTTCCTGGGCAAAATGTCCAAGTAGACGATGGCGTAATGGAAAGCTACGGCAGCTGCCGTGATGGTGGCCAGACTGGCGGCGAATTCCGTCCATTTCGGCACGTAGTAAATACCGGAGCTTGTCTGCAGGGCCGTGATGGAGACGTTCAAGCGGTTGGTGATGAAGCCCATCACGACTATGGCACAGGTCCCGTATAAATATTGCGGGTTCTGGCGCACCTTCGGCTGGTTCAGCAGGATCACCGGGATGATCACCAACAAGGCAATCTCCAGCCAGAACAACAGCGTTTCTTCTCGCCACATCCACAGATATCCGATGGCGTCGCGGCTGATGAGATCGACGAAGCGAAATACGCCCCACATTGCCAGCAGTGGAGCGATCACTTTGCTCACGTCGCTCAGAATGCTCATGTCAACCCGCACGTTGAGTGAGCGCACGCAGAGATAAATCGCCATGATGGTGACCGCCAGTCCGGCGGGGATGGCGGAGAGATAGAACATCGTGGTGAGGTAGGGTGTGTACCAGAGCGGATCCAGGCGGCCTTTGGTGATCAAATAGAGTCCGCCGAGAAACGATTGATGCATCGAGGAGAGCAGCGTGCCAGCCAGTACCAGTGCGATCAGAATGCTGTGGTGCCAGCGCAGGTAGAGTTCGCGCGGCTTCGCCCAGGGAAGCTTTTCGATCAGGGCCGGTGAGAATTCGAGCGCGAGCACAGTGGTGTAGAGCATCACGCACCAGGACACTTCAAACAGCACCGAGTGCCGGTTCCACATGAAGATGGGATGCCAGATTCTCCAGGGGATACCGAGTTCGTAGAGCATGCCAATACATACCGTGCAATATCCCAGCAAGGAGATAAGCACTGCCGTACGGAGGATCGGGCGGTAGCGATCGAGGCCCAGAAGATAAACGGAAGCTGCGATGGCAAAACCGCCGGCCGAGAGTCCGACGCCGCAGAGTGTGCCTAATCCTACCCACAACCCCCAGGGCTGAGGATCGGTGAGATTGGTCGCGACTTTAAAGCCTAGCGCGAACCGGGCATACATGGAGTAGATGCCAGCGGCGAAGATCAATGCCACAATCGTGCGCCAGAAACTGATTCTTGGAAATAATCGTTTGGCAGTCGTTTCTCGGGTAGTCATTCCTGTGGTAGTCATGGCTTAACTCCCTTCCTTTACAGATTTCTCGCGGGCTTCAGCCAACGCGACCAGTGCCCGCCTTTGCGTGATCCAGTACAAGCCAGAAAGCAGAGCACCACCGACCAGGATCACGGTAGGTCCGTCTCCCAGAGCACTTGCTGTCAGCAGCGGCAACGCCTGCTTGGGTGGAGCGGTGAATCCGAGCTTCTCAAAAGGCACATCGGAGATGAAGAACACCGACGTTCCACCGGCTTCCTCGCTGCCATAAATGTGCTTCACGTACTTGGAATCGTTGAGGATGCGGCGCTGCGCCTCTTCCAGAATCTCTTCGCGCGTGCCGGAGATTGATGCCTGTACTGGACAAGCTTCCACGCAAGCGGGAAGTTGGCCTTTTGCCTGGCGCTCCGCGCACATGTCGCACTTCTTGACGTAGGGCACCAGCTTCGACCACTCGTAGCGCGGCACACCGAACGGGCACGCGACCAGGCAGTAACGGCAGCCGATGCACTTCGACCCATCGTAAGTAACCGGCCCCGCAGCGCTCTTCTTGAGAGCCCCTACCAGGCAGGCCGACGCGCAAGCTGGATCCTGGCAGTGCATGCACATCTTCCGCACAAAGCGATCGCCGTGATCTTCCACAATTGTGAGCGCGGTAGTCGAAAGCTTGTACTCGGTGTCCGTGGGAAATCCGTGAATCTGTTTGCACGCCTGCTCGCAACTCCGGCAGCCGATGCACTTCGTGATGTCGACCAAGATTCCTCTGGTGCTTGCCATGACTCTTCTCCTTTCCCAGCCAGAGTTCTGCTACGACAACAAGAACTCTTTCACCACTTTTTTCTGCAGTTCAGGGGTAAGCCGCGGAAGCACACCACTGACGGGCGATCCGCCATCCTGCGCCAGGGCAGGAGAGGATTCGGTTAGCATCGCGTTCAACCGGGTTACGTTGTTTTGCATCCAGGGTGCCACCATCGAGCCCTGAATCAGGTTTCTCTGATTTACTGTCAGGTCTGGGGACTTCACCATGGCAAGCCAACCATGCTCGTAAGGATCGTTCGTGACCAGGCTGGGATCGCCCAGCGCATCGTTGTTAATCGCCGTGATCACGCCTTCCACCGGCGAGAGCAGATCCACGCTGGTGTTGCCACTGTGCAGTGTGATCAGCTTTTGTCCCTGACGCACCCAGCGATTCGCTCCGCAGATATCAATGTGATCGATTTTGCCGAGCAGGTTGGTGACGAACTTATCCACGCCAACGCGCGCATCGTCGGAGCTTTCCTTCATCACCCACATATGTCCGAGATGAAAGCCATAATCCTGCGGGATTTCGAAACCGTATTCGCGCTTTACCCGCGGTGATTGCGGCTTGGCCATGACTTCCGTCTCCAGCACCGCTTCAGAATGCGGCTCGATGAAATATCTGACGCTGATGACCAGCAAGAACATCAGCAGAACAAACAGAATTGACATAGACCCTCCTCTCGAGTTCCGAGTCCACCGCTTGGTTGCGCGGCTCCTCTTTCGCGCCCGTTGCATCCTTATTAATGCACGCGAAGGGCACATGAGACCTAAGGCCTGATTTGTTGCAGGGCATGGACTTAGAAGCACGAAAGCGAAAGGGATTGGCCATTTGGGCCACTGCATTTTGCAGCGACGCAAGCGTTTTGCAGGAGCTACCTGAGATTGCCAGGACGGCGTTTCTAATCTTTCCACCTGTTTTTCGATACATTTACAATCAACCGTCCACCGGCTGGGCTTCCATGGCGCTGATAGAGTCCGAGGCGATCGTTCTGCGCACCTATCCGCTGCGCGAGGCTGATTTGCTGGTCACGCTATTCACGCGCGCGGAGGGAAAGGTGCGTGGCGTGGCGCGGTCGGCGAAGAAGTCGAAGCGGAGGTTTGGCGGAGCGCTGGAGCCGATGACTTACGTTCGCGCCTTTTACGACGTTCGCGAACGGCAGGAACTGGTACGTCTGGATGCCTGCGAAGTGCTGGAGTCTCCCATGGCGACGGAAGTTACCTATGCGCGGGCTGCGGCGCTGGGACACGTGGCCGAGTTGCTGGATGAATTGCTCCCCGAGCGCGAAGCGAATGACGCAATCTTCCGCTTGACGCTTTCGGTGCTGCACGCCATGCGCGGTTCCGACGTGTGGATGCCGGTCACCTATTTTGAACTGTGGCTGACGCGGCTGGTCGGCTTCCTGCCGGAGTTGACGGAGTGCATTGTATGCGGCCGCAGCCTGAACGGCAGCCGCGCCTACTTTCACGCCCTGGCCGATGGCTTGACGTGTCCGGAGGATAAGCGGCTGGCATCATCTGAGATTTCAAATGAATCGCGCGTGCTGGCGGCGCAGATGTTCCGCGCTCCTGTGGATAGCTTTGCAGAAACGCCGTGGCCCAAGGCACTGGGAGCTGACTTGCGCAAGTTTTTGATCCAGATTCTGCAGCGGCATATTGAAAAGAAGCTGGTCACGGCGGGGATGCTGGAGAAAACTGCCTTCTAGACGTTAGCTGACGGCTCGTCTGCTCTTCCTTTACAATCAGGGATTAACTTGTCTGCTCCTGAGCTGCCCTGTGAATCAAGATAAGCCCAAAGCGCTGACGTTTCAGGAACTCATCTTGCGCCTGCAGGCATTTTGGGCGGAGCGAGGGTGTGTGCTGCAGCAGCCGTACGACGTGGAAGTGGGCGCGGGGACGATGGCGCCGGAGACGTTTCTGCGCGTGCTGGGGCCGAAGCCATATAAGGTGGCGTACGTGCAACCCTCGCGGCGTCCAGCGGACGGGCGCTATGGAGAGAATCCCAACCGCCTCTTCAAGCACATGCAGTTGCAGGTGATCCTGAAGCCTCCGCCGGAGAATGTACAGGAGTTGTATCTGGAGTCGCTGGGAGCGATTGGGATCGACTTGCGCCAACACGACATTAAGTTTGAAGAAGACAACTGGGAAGCGCCGACGCTGAGCGCGTGGGGCGTGGGCTGGCAGGTGATGCTCGATGGCCTCGAGATCACGCAGTTCACTTATTTCCAGCAGTGCGGCGGGCTGGACTTGTTTCCGATTTCTGTCGAGCTGACGTACGGACTGGAGCGCATCGGCGCGTTTCTACAGGATGTGGATTCGATTTACGACATCGTTTGGGCGCGCGATCCCTCGCCTGGCCAAATCTCGATTGACGGAAAATCGATTGACGGAAAAACGGCGGGGCACGAAGTAAAGTACGGCGATGTGCGGCTGGCGGATGAGCTGCAGTTCTCCGTGTACAACTTCGAGTTGGCGGATGTGGACAAGGCGTGGAAGCACTTCGAACTCTATGAAGCCGAGTGCAAGGCGCTTCTCGATAGATATGCAGAACTGAAAGAGAGTCAGCATCCGCACCCTGTCGCAGAAAACGCGACAAGGGTGGGGCACCCGGAACCAGGCGGTAACGCACGCTTTCCGTTGCTCGGGGCTTATGATCTTTGTCTGAAGTGTTCGCACTTGTTCAACATCCTCGATGCGCGTGGCGCGATTTCCGTGACGGAACGCGTAGGCGTGATTGCCCGCGTGCGGGCTTTGGCGGTCGGGATCGCGAAGGCGTGGGTCGATCAGCAGAAAAGCGAGGCGGCTGCGCCAAAGAAGTCAGACGAGCCTGAGCCTGCGCGCGAACCGAAGATTCGTAAAGAAAAATTGTCGCCGGTCGGTTTGTAAGCTGTGAACCCAAAGTCGGGCCGCCGATTCTAGATTTTGCACAGGCCGGTGTGACGAGCATCACATCGGCTGCGCTCCAGATTTGAGAACCTTGTAGGTTTGAAGTCATGCCAGACTTTCTGCTGGAGATCGGTTGCGAAGAAATTCCCGCGCGGATGATTACCGCCGCCTCGCAGGAATTGCGCGAGCGTGTCAGCGCTCTGCTGAGCCGGGAGCGACTTGCCGTTGGCGAGATTACTTCTTTCGATACGCCGCGGCGGCTGGCGATCCTCGCTCCCGGTGTTCCTGCATCACAACCTGACGCGACGGAACAAATCACCGGGCCCTCGGTGAACGTCGCATATAAAAATGGAGAGCCAACGCCGGCAGCGCACGCGTTTGCCCGAAAGGCTGGCGTCGATGTCTCACGCCTGGAAAAGATCGTCACGGCGAAGGGCGAGTACCTGGCCGCGAAAGTAACGAATAAAGGCCGGAGCGCGGCCGAGATTCTGGCGGAGAATCTTCCCAAGGAGCTTTCGTCGATTTACTGGCCCAAGAATATGTACTGGCGCAAACCGAGTGAACGATTTGTGCGTCCGGTGCGCTGGCTGGTGGCGATGCTCGATGGAGATACGATTCCGCTGGAGTTTGACGGAATCCGGGCCGGGAATGTTTCGCGTGGACACCGAATTCTGTCCGGTCAGGACGTAACAATTCCGCGGGCGGGTTCTGGCTACGTCGATGCGCTGCGGACGGTGCACGTTCTGGGACGGAGTGAGCGCGAGCACCAAATTCGCAAAGCGCTCGATGCGGCCACGCGAACCATCCCCGGAGCGCGCTGGCGGGAAGACAAGTCGCTGCTCGACAGCGTCGTGAACCTGACGGAATTTCCCTCGGTGATTCTTGGCGGATTCGATCGACAGTTTCTGGCCCTGCCGGAAGAAGCGTTAGTCACCGTGATGCGCGACCATCAGAAATATTTTGCGCTGGAAGATTCGAACGGCAAGTTGCTGCCGCATTTTCTTGCGGTGCTGAATACCGATGGAGATCCGCAGGGCCTTATCCGGCACGGCAACGAGCGTGTGCTCCGGGCGCGCTTCAATGACGCGCGTTTTTTCTGGGAGACGGATCAGAAGCGATCGCTGCTGGAGCGTCTGGATTCACTCAGGAACGTTACTTTTCAGAAAGATCTGGGCAGCTACTACGACAAAACACGACGCGTCCAGCGCCTGTGCAGTTGGCTGAGTGAAATCATCAAGCAGAACGGCGTAGCCGTGCGAGCGGGCGTGATCCATAAAGCCGCATGTTTGGCCAAGACCGATCTGACTACCGAACTGGTGAAGGAGTTCACGGAACTGCAGGGCATTGTAGGTGGTCTCTATGCGCGTGTGCAGGAGCTTGACTCCAGCTTGCCGGAAGCGACCCGGCTCGCCATCGCTGACACCATCTACGATCACTACAAGCCTGAGTCCACGGAAGACGATGTGCCGCGCTCGATCGAGAGTTCTGTGCTTTCCATTGGCGACAAAGCGGACACGATAGCCGGCATGTTCTCATTAGGACTTGTTCCCAGCGGATCAAAGGATCCATTCGCGCTGCGGCGGCAAGCGAACGGAATTGTGAAGGTGATTGCCGAAAAGAAACTGCCCTTGCTCCTGTCGGATCTGATGCGGGATGCGCGCGCTGGATATAAGGGATCGGAAGCTGAGAAGAAGTTCGTCGACGACAGAACGTTTCTCGACTCGGTCGTTACATTCTTCAACGAGCGCCTCGAGTTTTACTTAAAGGATGTGCGCGGCTACGCCTATGACGTAGTCAAGGCAGTGCTGGCGGCGGATTCTGACGATGTAGTGGATGCTGTTGCACGAGCCGAGGGGCTAACGGTGGCGAGGGAATCGCGCAGAGAAGATTTCGACGCGGTTTGCGTTTCGTTTAAGCGAATCAAGAACATCCTGAGGCAGGCCGAAGAAAAGGGGATTGCCGTTCCCGAGGGTTCGCCGGAAGGCCCAGGCGGATGGCTTCTGGGTAACCTATCGAGAGCCGAAAGTGAGTTGTATACGCATGGCGCGGTGAGTCTCTGGGCTCAGTATGATTTGTGGCGCAGGAATGGCGACTATCGCTCAGCTCTCTCGCACGTCGCTTCGTTGCGCCCCCTACTGACGAAGTTCTTCGACGAAGTAATGGTCATGGTGGACGACGAACAGGTTCGTGCAAACCGGCTGGGCATTTTGCGAAAGATTTACACAAGTTTTTCCACGATCGCGGATTTCTCCGAGATTGTGACGGAAGGAAAAGCATAAGGGCTCGAGCCTTTGTTAGGATTTAATGGAGTTTTTATCGCAGCGCTGGAAGCGCTGCGCCACCCAAAATCAAAACATGTAACAAGCGGATCACGACACGAAAATCTCGAAGCAAAGGAATAATAGACATGGCTACATTGACCCTCCCCGAAAACGAAGTTCACGAATCCAAGAACAAGCCCACCAAATACGTCTACTTCTTCGGCGGCGGCAAGGCCGATGGCAACGGGAAGATGAAAGACGACCTGGGCGGCAAGGGCGCGGGCCTGGCCGAAATGACCAACGCCGGTCTTCCTGTCCCTCCGGGATTTACCATCCAGACCGAGGCCTGCCGCGAGTACATGCGGCACAACGCCGTGTCGAAAGAAGTCGACCGGCAAATGGATGAGGCGCTGGCCAAGCTGGAATCCTTGCAGGGTCAGAAACTCGGCGTCGGCGAAAATCCCTTGCTGGTGAGCGTGCGCTCGGGCGCAAAGTTTTCCATGCCCGGCATGATGGACACGATTCTCAATCTTGGTTTGAATGACAAGAGTGTGGAGTCGCTGGCTAAGCGCAGCAACAATCCTCGCTTCGCGGCGGATTCCTACCGTCGACTGATCCAGATGTTCGGCAACGTCGTGCTTGAAATTCCGAAGTCTGCGTTCGACGAAGTGTTCGATGCCAAAAAGAAGCAGAAAAAAACCAAGCTCGATACCGATCTCGATGCGAAGGCGCTGAAGGAAGTGATCGAGGAATACAAGAAGGTCGTCAAGAAACACGCCAAGCGCGACTTTCCGCAGGACCCGCACGAGCAGCTGGTGATGGCGCGCGACGCCGTGTTCCGCTCCTGGCAGAACGAGCGCGCCAAACATTACCGCCGCATCAACAACATCGATGACATGCTCGGTACCGCGGTCAACGTGCAAGCCATGGTGTACGGCAACCTTGGCGATACCAGCGGCACGGGCGTTGGCTTCACGCGCAATCCAGCGACCGGAGCCAAGGAATTTTACGGCGAGTTCCTGATGAACGCGCAGGGCGAGGACGTGGTTTCCGGCGTCCGCACCCCGGTTCCGATCCTTGAACTACAGAAGATCATGCCCGATGTCTACAACCAGCTCCGCGAAATTACCACGCGGCTGGAGAAGCACTACCGCGACATGCAGGATTTCGAGTTCACTATTCAGGATGGCAAGCTCTACATGCTGCAGACACGCAACGGTAAACGCACGGGCTTAGCTGCCGTGCGAGTCGCGATCCAGATGGTAGACGAGGGATTGATTACGAAGGAGGAAGCGATCTTCCGCGTGGAACCGAATCAGCTCTATGACTTTCTCGTACCGCGATTGGACGAGAAGAGCACGAAGGTCGAAGTGTTGGCCATAGGTCTGCCGGCGTCGCCGGGCGCGGCGGTCGGTCAGATTGTTTTCACTGCTGAAGAAGCGGTGAAGAAGGCTGGGCATGGGGCTACAAAAAATCCTGTGATCCTGGTCCGTGCAGAAACAACCCCGGAAGATATCCAGGGGATGGAAGTAGCGGCCGGCATTTTGACCTCGCGCGGCGGCATGACCAGCCACGCGGCCGTGGTCACGCGTGGCATGGGAAAATGCTGCGTCGCGGGTGCCGGCGATGTTCTGGTCGATGAGCGAGCCAAGGAAATGCACGCCAAGGGACAGGTGTTCAAAGAGGGTGACTGGCTTTCCCTGGATGGAACAACCGGGCGCGTGATTAAGGGAAAGCTGAACACGCTGGAGCCGTCGGCCGAGGATGCGGAACTGCAGAAACTGCTGAGCTGGGCGGAGCCGTTCCGCAAAATCGGCGTGCGGGCGAACGCCGACATTCCGCGCGATGCCATTCAAGCGCGCGCGTTTGGAGCCCAGGGCATCGGCCTGTGCCGGACCGAGCACATGTTCTTTGCCGCGGATCGCATTCGCGATATGCGCGCCATGATTCTCGCCGACAACGAGAAAGACCGTCGCGCCGCACTGAAGAAGTTGCTGCCCAGGCAACGCGAGGACTTCATTGGCCTGTTGAAAGCCATGGAAGGGTTGCCGGTGACCATCCGGCTGCTGGATCCGCCGCTGCACGAGTTCCTTCCCAAGCGCGAGAAGCTTATGGTCGACATCGCCGGCCTGCCCAGCGCGAGCCCCAGGCAGAAGAAGGATTTGGTCGACGAATATCGGGACTACGGTGCCAAAGGAGCAGGTGATCTGAAGAAGATTCTTCCGGACCTGCTGGCGCGGGTGGAAGAGTTGCATGAGTTCAATCCGATGCTGGGTCTGCGCGGATGCCGCTTAGGCATTACCTATCCGGAGATTACCGAGATGCAGGCGCGAGCCATCTTTGAAGCGGCAGTGGCCGTCGACAAGATGGGCATCAAGACGCACGCGGAGGTAATGATCCCGCTAATCAGTACCGTCAAAGAGATGGAGAACCAAGCGGCGATTGTCCGGCGCGTGGCGGAAGAAGTGTTCAAGGAGAAGGGAAGACACGTGCACTACCTGGTGGGCACCATGATCGAGTTACCGCGCGCTTGCCTGGTTGCCGATGAGATCGCCAAGGAAGCGGAGTTCTTCTCCTTTGGCACAAACGACCTGACCCAGACCACCTTCGGCTTCTCCCGCGACGATGTGGGCAAGATTCTGACGGCGTATCTGGCGGAGGGAATTCTGAAGCAGGATCCATTTTCCGCCATCGACCAGATCGGTGTTGGCGAGCTGGTAAAGATCGGGATCGAGCGCGGGCGCAAGACGCGGCCCAAGCTGGAGATCGGGATCTGCGGCGAGCATGGCGGCGATCCGTCGTCAGTGGAGTTCTGCCACAAGGTAGGAATGGATTATGTTTCCTGCTCTCCATTTCGCGTGCTTACAGCACGGCTGGCCGCTGCGCAGGCAGGCGCATCGGATACGCTGAAAGTCGAGGGTGGAAGGACGAAATAGTTTTGATGCACGAAGGGTACCGAGATCAACTGCGACTCGGTGCCCTTTTTGCCGTTATTGTACTTTTTGCAATCGCGCGATCAGCTTCTGTGCCAGACTTTCTTCCGATTCCGACCAGAGCAGGCGCGCACTTGTGCCACTGTTTTTCTCCACGTTCACCGAGAATTCGACCAGCTTTGCCACGTTGTCGCGAATCTTGGCGCGAGTCTGATCGCTGAGCCCGGTTTCCGGGTGCAGAAAATACGAATCCAGACCGAAGTCGATTTCGATGTGACCCGTTTGCTGATAAGCGCCATCGTCAAATTCTTCTCCCTGGACGATGAATTTCACGGCGGCGGGCTCGAGCAACCAGTTCCCGCTCGACTGATCCGGCGTCCACAAATCCCAGTGCGCTTCGAAGACATAAGCGTAGTCATCGTGAATCAATTCGGCGGCGATCAGCGTCGCCTGTCCCGGATCGATTCCGGAAGGGAAGCGCCGCTCCAAAACCGTGGCCTCACTCCACGAAACCGGATGCACAGCGAAGTAACTGACGCCCGGACGCTGCTGGGAAAAAGGGAACTGCTGCAGCACAGCGAAGGCGTGCGGCAACATCTCCGGTCCGGAAAAATCGCGAAACCAAAGACTGAGGTAGACAGGATCGGACACATTGACCTCGAAATTTCTCAGACCGCCTTGGGCGGCCTTCACAATTCTAAATTGTCTTTGGATGTCGGACACAACAGAAAGGCGTGGAAACGAGGGCGTACGAAAATCTGAATGGTCGCCGATCGCTCGATTCGCCGCGGCATTGTTACGGAATCGTCGCCGACTGCGTTATCGCAAACAGCGCCTCCGAGAGGCAAACAACTGCAATCACTCGTGTCTAGCTTTTGACAGGGCTACGAAGGGCTTGCTACGATCAACTGTTAACCTAAGCAACCCACCTTACAGCCGTCCCCGTCGTCTAGCCTGGCCTAGGACATCGCCCTTTCACGGCGGTAACACGGGTTCAAATCCCGTCGGGGACGCCAAACTTATCAACCACTTGCAAATCCCCTCCAGAATTTTGTACGTCCGTTAACGTCCGATAAGCTTCGGTGCTTGTTTTTTCTTCGTTTTCGTCGAGCAACAAGCTCACAACTCGGCTCTGCGCATCTCGCTTGGTTTGCGTGATCGCTTGCGCGTAAATGTTCAGAGTGACCGAGATGTTTGCGTGTCGCATTAGCTCTTGCACAACCTTCACGTCTTCGCCGTTCCCTTTGAGGAGCGTCGCGTACGTGTGCCGGAACGTGTGCCAACCGAAATGGCCTACGATTCCGATTTCCTTGGCCGCCGGTTCCAAGTGCGCCTTGTAGAGCGACCCTGGCCAGTACGGCAATTTGCCTTTGCTGTGTGGGCTGGCGAATACCCAGTCCTCGTCGATTGGGTATGGACTCTGCAGTCGCCAGTTCCACAAAACTTTGGACAGTCGCAAATCGAGTGGAACCGGCTTGCGAGAGGCCTCGGTCTTGCAGTCCCCAACGTGTTGCATGACGATCGAGCGAATGACATGGACCTCCATCTTCTGGAAATCGATGTCCTTCCACTTGAGGCCTAGCAACTCCCCGACCCGAAGGCCCGTGAACACGGCGAGGAATACCATCGTGCGCGTAGGTTCCTTCAGCATGCGAAGCAGTGCCGCAATCTGCTCGATGGATAG
This sequence comes from uncultured Acidobacteriaceae bacterium, assembly GCA_964403025.1. Taxonomy (GTDB): domain Bacteria; phylum Acidobacteriota; class Terriglobia; order Terriglobales; family Acidobacteriaceae; genus Sulfotelmatobacter. The sequence continues at coordinate 703,449 of CAYOEH010000001.1, forward strand.
CACGATCGGCATCCTAGTCCGCTTGGCGCTCTGACGCACCATGCGTATGGGATTCAGATCAAGCCATTCCCATCTGACAGCGTGATTGAAAACGGCACTCATGATGTTTCGAGCTTTGGCCTTACTTCCGTTCGCATACGACAGCGAACGAAGCCACTGCTCCACCGCGACTGCCTTAACCTCGGTGACGCGATAACTTCCCCAACGAGGCAGAATCCACTTGTTGAAATAGCCCTCATAGGTGACTTGCGTCTTCCGTGTTTTGCTGCAATTCGTGCCCAGTTCCTTTTCCCGGTAGTGTTCGATGAGCGTTTGAACACTGATCGGGGTCAAGCTGGTGCGCGGATTCTCAGAGTTGATGTCTGCCCGAAGTGCGGCGACGGCCTTCTGCGCCGATGCCTCGTTCGGATATTGTTCGACCGAACCAACGATCAGACAGCGTCGCTTGCGGGAGCCGTCTGCCTGGAGTTCGTACCACCGATACTCCCATGCGTTCCGGCCACGAGCACGCTTCACAATCTGAAGGCTGCCTTGCTGAAATCTCGTCCGTCTCATCACGATCCTCCGTGGTTAGGGACGGCACGGATAGCTGGCTAACTTTAACCTCAAATGCACCCACGCGTCGAGATCCGATGTGCGAAAGCGCCACAATTTTCCGATCCGCATGGCGCGTATCTCGCCCTTGCGGGCGAGTCGTTGAAGTGTTTTCGGGTGGATCTGCAGCAAGGCAGCCGCCTCGCGCGAATCGACTAACCTCTCGAAATGAGGGAACGGCTGGCTGACTGGTGTTGCTTCGTGCATCTCGCTCATAAAGTCTCCTGCAGCGAGAGTCGAGATCGGGCTGAAATCACCGCGTCGTCTGAAGGTCGGCTTTGGCGTCCGATTTCGTCCGACAGATTTCAAGCCCATTCACTACTCGGCTGGCGTTAGTCTTCGCGTCATGGGCGGACGAGAACATTATTCGTATAGAAACCGTACAAGACGCATTTGTTGCTTCCCTTCAAAGAATCTTTTTCTTTTTGACTTCGAACAAACTTCTCAACAAGTGCTTAAAGTGCCTAAAGCGCCTAGAAGTGCTTTTAGGTACGTTTAGGGAATCCACGGGAACAGAGCAATCGCCGCACTCAACAGCCCCCCTTTAGCGAGGTGGTTCCATAGATTCGGGCGAAAATTTTGCCCTCTATCTATAAAAGGAACCTGCAGCAGGACAAACATATCGAAAATATTTCGAACCCGGCCCGAACGCACCCGCACAGGTGCCTTGGACTGGGAAATGAAGGAACAACTGCAATTCGTTATACAAGTTCCGAACGCACGTATATCTAATCAGACTCCCACATCGGAGCAGCATGGCCGGGGCGCGGCTTGTGTCAAGGCTCACGACCGCTTCGCGGCGCAACCCACGCGGCCTTGACACAAGCCTTACCCCCCGGCCCATTTCTCCGCCATGTGGGGAATGTGCAGGTGTGGTCTCCGCGAGACCTCAAAGCCCGAGACCAAGACTGGGGCCACCGAGGTCATGTTCCACGCCGACATGGGGAGTCTTTTCCGGTTCCGGTGTGTGAGTTGGAACGGAAGAATGCTGCTCTCCGATCTGCTGGCCAGCTTGCCTGTTCACCCCAGTTATCACGTCAACACGGTGGCCCTTTTCCGGATCGTATGCGGATAGCTGTTTTCGAGCCAGTTCAATCGCAGACTGCCGCATCGTGGATACGCCGACGGATTCACGAAGTTGCTCGCGGTCACTGGTGACAACAACGATCTCGCTCCGGCCGCGGCTGGCGGCGACATAAAACAGTTCCTTTTTCATCGCGTCTGCCGAGATGATCACGGTATCTACGGTTTTGCCCTGGCTTCGATGGGCGGTGACCGCATATCCGTGCGTGTATTCGTGATAGTTCGCAGGAAGTGTTCTTCCGTCTTCGAGATGAATGGCTCCGCCGTTCAGGGACTTCACTTTGACCAGCTCTCCGTTAGTCGCCTTGAATTCCGCCCCTCGACGGTTTGCCGTGAGCATCAGGCTGTCGCCCGTGGCAATTTCAATAGGCTGACGCTCATACACGGAGAAGGCCCGCGCCTGTTTCGGCGAGATGTTCACCTTTTCCCCGGTTTCTTTTCGCGCAACCAGAGATTCAGGTCCAACACTCACGACTTCTAGAGGCTCATGGCGTTTTGCAAGTTTCGTGTCTCTGTGAAACTGCAGAATCTGCCCCTCTTGGTAGTTGGACAGTTCCTGCTTCTGGGCTGTCGTCCACTGGAGGGAGACGTATCGATCAAAAGAATGGCCAACTCCGAGTTCACCGAGCTCTTTCCGGTCTTGGCGAATCGCGTCCGTTAGTTGGGAAATCTCAGGATGCGTGCCGGCAACTACAAGGGTATCGCGCCCTTGGGCTCGGAACTCGCGATGTAACTCGGCCACTATCTGGCCTCGGTCGAAGACGGGTACCTCGCGAATGGCACCGAGCTTTTCCAGCTGTGCGAACCCTTCCTCCGGTGAGTGCCTCATGGTCTTTACGGCCTCGCGATAGAGAGAGTTTGTTTGCCGCTGTACTTCAGTAAGGGAAACACTTTTCAGGTCAGACTCCCGTTCCAAGATACGCAACGCATCCGAGGCCTCGATGCTGGGAATCTGTCTGGTGTCACCTGAAAAGACAATTCTGGCTCCGTGATCCTCCGCCAGGTGCAGCAAGCTTTGCATTTGCCGGCCCGAAACCATGCCTGCTTCATCAACAATCAAGACCCTCCCGCGCAGCGTGCCCTGTGATTCCTGAGCCTCCAGAAGTCGTGAGACTGTCATCGCATCTCGGAAGCCGACCTTTTCCAGTTCGTCCACGGCACTCCGGGTAGGAGCCACCGCAAGAACCTCGTGTCCGGCTTCGCTGAGACCACGGTCAATTTCGCGGAGCGTAGCAGTCTTGCCAGTACCGGCAGCTCCTCGAACGTTGATCGCCAGATCACGAGAACCGAGCACTGCCTCGACAGCGTGCCTTTGTTCGGGACGCAGCTTGTCCGAAGGCTCAAAGTCACAGCCTTTGCCGAGGCGGTCGTAGTGGTCTATCCCTCGGTTAACTGTCGCGATCATGTCGCGCTCGCGTTGGAGGCTCGCGTGTGTCGCAATTTCATCCCCGGAGGAGATGAGAGCTCCTTTCGCACGTTCAAGGGAGAGGGAGCCCTGAAGGTCACTGAGTTCGACGTTGCCGCGCCCGTGACGAAGAGCTTCGGTTAGTACCTCATGTTCCCTCGCGACTGAGAGACGCTCGAAGATGTGCTCCTGGGAGTATGCAAGCGAAGCCTCATGCACACCGCGATTGATTTGAGGCGAATGGGATTTTGTCTGAGCCTCGTTCAAGCCATCCCGAAGCGCTTGCCTCTCACCCGGGGTCATTCGTTCTTGCTGAAGGTTACGGACTCGCTCGGTAGATATCTCCTGAAGCTTGTCGGCCCGCGTTTCCCGGACCAGTACCGCGACCTCGTTGTCCGTCGGCGCACGGCCACGTGAATTGGTGAATTCCTGAATTGCCGCATCCCGCTGGGCACTGCGTTGACTGTACTTATCGAGGAGGTCCTGGGAGAATCCCGCGATCTCGAATCCCTTGTCACGACCCCGAACATCGTGACGGTTTTCAACCTCGTAACCAAGGGCGCGTACTTCGCGAGCCAGGGCATTGCGATAGACCTCGGTCAGGTAGCTGCGACGTTCGTACAGACCGGAAGCCTGGAGCGCCTTCCAACGCCCTTCAGTCCCATCGTAGGTGAGATTGGCAGCGACGGCATGAGTGTGGAGCTGAGGATCTAGCTGACGACTCGTGTCGTGAGTGTAGGAAGCCACGATCCAGTTCCCGGTTGCTCGATTTTCGTTCAGGCCGGCGAGGCGAACCCTAGTGGCCGAGTATCTTTCTGCTTCCTCCAGGGCCTCGCGCACGGCGATTGAGTGCGCTGTGAGCAGTCTGCCATCACCGCCAATAATGGCCATGACAGAGACGGACTTCGGCGCCGAAAATGTCATGTCATAAAGAGAACGTGCCTTACTTTGCTCCTCACCATTGCTGGCAATGCGATCTGCCCCGTGACGTTGCCGGAGGAATTCTCCCGTTTGTGGGTCGAGGCCCTGACGCACTGCCTCGAAATCCTCGGCGGTAACCTCTCCTTTGAGGCCAAGCAGTTCAGCCCCGCGTCCGTGCCACAGGCCTCTGACGGTGCGATTCTGGTCGTAGTAGTCACTCTGTTGGAGATGGCGCTGCGCATAGCCCTCTCCGCCCGTCATCGCACGAATCGTTAGCACGGCCCGACGCTAACTCTGTTCGAAATTAGAGATCAAGCAATGCCGACAGACAACCGGATGAGTCAAGTGAGTTCGAAAGGCCGGCGCGCTCTTGGCCGACAATTTGCGCTCTGAGAAATCTGTGGCCTCAGCCGCGTGTTGTAACCTCACAACAAGCGGGGCCACGTATGCGAAAACAACGAAGCCGAAGACAAAGTGTGGTGCCGGGAGGGGGAATCGAACCCCCACCTTTCAAGGGCACCTTGAAAGTACCATCAACAATGGGAAACTTCAATATTGACGCGGGTCTGCGGCTCGTTACTGCAACCCCCCCAGTTCTGGCTGCAGACGTTTTCGGGCGATCTAGGGTGATTTCGGCACCTGTTGTACTAGGAAATCCTAGGACAGAAAAACCAGTACCTGCCTCTTGTTCGCTCGGCTCAGTCCTGTCTCATTGACAGGCTGTGACGGGCGACTTTTGGATAGCGATGGATTACTATTCCCCGATGAGGCTCAGTCCGCTCCTGAAAGAGGCGCTCTTCTTCCAGCAATTCGGTTTAGAGATTGAGAGTATCTAAACTGTTCCGGGAATTGCCGGGTCAGATCGGCATCTTCTGCCGCAGTCGTTTGCACCAGATCAAAGTAGTATTCCGTCAGTTCGCGCGGGTCAAAATCAGGTAGGACGGAATACAAGTCTTGGGGATTTCCGAAATGCATTTCCCTTCTGGAAAGGCTCACCGATTGGTAGACAGCTTATTACGAAATCGACGTCGTACGACGTGATCGGTGCCACCCGTAACGTATCCAAGTTTATTCTCGGCTAGCCCCCGATTTCGTGCCAATTCTTGCTCATAGCGGCCAACCAATGGAGGAGTGCCGAGCCGCGATTCAGATGCTCAATGATCGGAAAACCCGAATCGTCATCCGCGTTGACATGTTAGGGGAGGGTTTGACCTCCCCGAACTAAAGATCGCCGCCCTGCCTGATGTTCATGAGAGCTTAGCCGTTACTTTGCAATTCATAGGATGCTTTACCCCCTATGATTAACAACTCAGATCTGCCAAGCCAATATGCGCTCCTGTTTTGGATGATGACTCCACCGAAGTTTTGGCCTATCTGTGTTGGGGAGCGATCACGTTGACGTCGAGCTCCGCGGCCGGCAGTTGTTGTCCCGGTTCCTCGATCAGAGCCGCGTACAGTCCTCATCGACGAGCCTTACATCGCGCAGATCGAGGATTATCTTTGGACTGCCGGCTTCCGATGCGAGGACCTCTTCCACCAGTTCGGTGCCAATTTGGTGCAAGGTCGCCGAGACTTGCACGGCGTTTGTTCTATACCGCAGAAACGATCTCGCGTCCCCTTTCGCCCATGTCAGCAATCAACCCCTCATCGGACAGGTCCATCGCACGTGAGTTCTTCCAGTCGTGATGGACCAGCTTGTGAATGCGGTCGACAACATCCTGGTCGCGTACCTCGATGGCCAGCTCGCGCCGGCTGTTGAAGCTGCCGGGGGCTAAGTTGATCGAGCCGACGATGGCGCGTGCTCCGTCCGCATACATCAGCTTGGCGTGTAGCTTGAGGCCATGCACCTTGTGAACCTTCACGCCGACATCGTCGAGGATACGCAGGCCGGCAACGCCCTCAATAAGCTTTTCTTCCTTTAGCGTATGCGCTGGGCGCGCCATGATGTGTACCTTGACCCCGCGGCGGTTGGCGCGCACGAGGTGCTCAATAATCAGCGGATCCTGATAGCGCTCGTTCTGCACCCAGAGCGAGTGCTTCGCTTCGTCGATAAATTGCGACAGCCGCTGCCGCGCATTTCCTACACACCAGATCATGTGCGAGTGGTCACCGGGATGGAACGGCTTCCGCGCCCAGTCCGCCTCGAAACACTCGACGATCTCCCGCACTTCGAGCGCATGCGAAGTCACGACGGCATAGTCGCGGGTTTCGGTCAGATTCTCCGTTTCCCAGTTGAGCGACATGATCCAGGCCGATTTCTCATCGACTACCATGGATTTTTCGTGGGTCACTTCAAACTCCGGCGTGCTGTCGATGACTTCGATACCGGCATTTTCGAGCAGCTTGCGGGTTTGCTGGTTCTCCGTCTGGCCATTGCGCCGCGTCGGATTCAGCATGATGCGCACCTGCACGCCGCGGTGGTGTGCCTTGATCACCGATCCCAAAATGCGCGAGTCGGAAAAGACGAACATCTTGATTCGCAGAGAAGTTGTGGCTTGATCGATCGCGTCGAGAACTGGGCGCACCGAATCATCGGGGAAAGCAATCAGATATCGCGACATTGAATTTTCTCCTTTTTATGCAAGCGTTGCCTGTGGAACGAGGCTCAACTGCGAACCGTGTTTTTCCGCCCCGGTTTCAAACTGCGTGCGGTACAGCGCCGCATAAAGGCCATTCCGGGTGCCTAACTCGCGGTGCGTGCCGTTCTCAGCGACCACGCCTGCTGCAATCACCACAATCTGATCAGCATCGCGAATCGTCGCCAGGCGGTGCGCGATGGTAAGAACCGTGCGTCCCTTCATGAGCCGCTCCAGCGCGTCCATCACCACCTTCTCCGATTCGGCATCGAGAGCAGCGGTGGGCTCGTCCAGAAGGAGGATGGGATTGTTGCGCACAATCACACGGGCGATGCCGATGCGCTGCCGCTGGCCCCCGGAGAGAGTCAGGCCGCGCTCGCCCACCATCGTGTCGTAGCCGTGCGGCATGCGGGCGATGAATTCGTGAGCATTGGCCAAGCGAGCAGCTTCGACGACCTCCGCGTGAGTGGCGCTCGGCCGGCCGAACGCGATGTTCTCGAGAATAGTCCCGTGAAACAGCACCGTATCCTGCAGGACATAGCCGATGTGATCACGTAGGGGATGAAGTTTGTACTCGCGCACGTCATGCCCGTCGACGCTCACCTTCCCCGCAATCACGTCGTAGAAACGCGGAATCAGGCTGACGATCGTAGACTTTCCGCCGCCGGTCGGCCCTACGATCCCCACTCGCTGTCCCGGCTTGACGAAGAAGCTGACATCTTTCAGCACCGGAGGATTGTCGGGATAAGCGAAGGCGACGTTCTGGAAGATGATTTCGCCCTTGATGTTGCGCGGTTCGATGGCATCTTCGCACTCGGGGATAATGGCATCAGCCTCAAGAACCATGCGGATGCGTTCCACTCCAACAGCCGCCTGAGCGATGGCGTTGGTCGTCGTAGCCAGATCCTTCACCGGCTTGAAAAACTTTGTGAGATAGGAGAGATAGACAGTGAGGGCGCCAATGGTCATGCTTCCCGCAAGAATCAGATACGACCCTTGCCACATGACAACTGCCGTGCAGAGTGCCACCGTGGCCGATACCATCGGCGCAAGCAGAGACTTGACGCGCCGCGCCGCCAGCGCCGCTCTTACAGTGGCGCTGCTTACATTGATCAGTTGACCCTCCTCGATTGTTTGACCGTCGAACGCCTTGATCACCGGCATCGACTCCAGGGCCTGCTGAACCACGGTGACAATGTTGGCCTCCTCGTTGCGGACCGCATGCGTGGCTCTTTTGATGGCCTTCTTGAAGCGGAACACGAAGAAGAGCAGAAACGGCGTGACACCCAGGACAACGAGAGTGAACCGCCAATTCAACCAGAACATGAGCGCCAGCATGCTCACCAGCGTCAGCGTGTCGACCAGGATGCTAAGCATCGAGGACGACGCGAAATTCTGGATCGTCTGAACGTCGGTGGTAATGGTGCTCAGCAGGTTGCCAATCTGATGCGTATCGTAATAACCGAGCGACAGCCGCTGAAGATGATGAAACGTCCGCACCCGGAGATCATGGGCAACGTACTGGCCCGCGCTTTCCGTGAGGTAGCTGTCGATATATCCGGCGATGGCACCAATAGCAGCAATGAGGACTGCGGCGATCCCTGCCAGCAGAGCGATGTGCATCTTGCTCTCATTGCCGAGCGCAGCCCCCAGCATATCCCGCAGCCGCAAGGGCAGCCGATGACCACCGGCAACGTTGTCGATGATGACCTTCAGCGGCCAGGGAGCCGCCAAGCTCATCGTGGTCTCAACGATCATGGCGATCAGAATGATGAAGAGCGTTCCGCGATATGGGCGGACGAGTTGTCGAATCAGGTTGAACATTTTGATGCCTTTTCTGTCATGGCTCACTTGGCGGCTTCTGTCGCTGTGGTTGCTGGCGTCAACACTGCCTGGGCGATCTTGGTGCCGCTTGCCGACTGAGCCTTGGCAACGTCATCCAAATGAATGATGGTGGCAGCCGCTGCAAATCTCACTTGGCGCCGGGAGTCGGAAAGCCTGGGTTCGATTCCCTGCAGGAGAGCGGAATCACCGCGTTTCGCGATGGCTTCCAACGCGGCAACGCGAAGCACCCAGTTCTTGTTCTGGCTCGTGCTTACCAGTAACTTGCCCGTACGGCCCTCAGGATCGGTTGCAAGAGCAGCGATCAAGGCAGCCTTGGCAGCCGTACCGCTCTTGCGATCTTTCATAATCGTCTGCATGGCTTCCCATGGAATGCCGGCGAAGGGGACGAAACCGATTCCTTCGTTGAATCCCATTTGCGCCAGCTGCTTCGGGTTGTGAATGATCTGCATCTCCTGCGCGATCATTCCTGAGTTGTTTTTGCGTTCACCGGTGTAAACCTCGTAGTAGACGTCGTAGCAGGCCGGGTCATTCAGCAAACAGAGCGCGTGGGCGGCTGCCATCACAACTAACAGGTTCTTGTCGTTGAGAGCTTCTTTCAGGCTGGCATCCCCCCCGGTTGCGTGCATCTGGCCCAACGAGGTCGCAGCCGCTGTACGGACCGAGCTGTTCTTGTCTTTCAGAGCCGCCTCGGCGAGCTCAATGGCATGAGAATCGTCGCGTATGAGGCCGAGAACCTTGATCGCCCCGAGCCTCTGGCTGCTGCTCTTCTGTCCCAGACCCGCTTCCAGTACGGCCCAGCTAGAATTCGTTGCCGTCTGCGCGCAACATGCGGCAGTCAGGAAAGTGAGAACGAAAAGCGCACGGCGAGCCGCTGGCATCGTCCACGCATTATTTAAGGTCTTGGGCATTTTTGAACTCCTTTGGATTGTCGCCATCGCTCACCATTGCTAATGGCAAACGCGGGGCCAAAGTTAAGTTATTGAACAAAATTGACTTAGGAGATACACAAAGAGGTCGCGACTCGGGAATTCACGAGAGTTCGCGAGAGGAGCGGTTTAAGCGGGAGTCGCGATGGCAACAGATGCGCACACGCCCTCTCAGCGCGGACTTGACGACGCTCAGCGGGTAACCTGCCCACCTCGCGGGGCGACAGCCGCCTCGCGCTTGAGTTCCTCCACGCTGACTGTGCCGTTTGCGTTAACGTGCGTCGGTTTAACCGCATCACAGGCGTCGCTCGAAGCCGATCCGGTTTCCTCAACATGATTGGGTGCTTGAAGCCGCGCATCGTAAACGGCCGCAATTGTGTCCAGGCGAGAGATCATGTCCCGCGTGGCCGCGAGCTTCAACTTCTGCGCTTGTTGGGGCGTCACCCTTCCAGTTTCCAAGCGTTCAGAAATTTTCTGGAGCCTGGCGTAGACATCACGAAGCAATCCGTCGACGCGGACGGCATAGTCCTGGGCCACGGCAGCCGCAGCTTCGGTATTCGCGGAGCACTTCGGCCCGGTCTCCTGTTGCGCGGTCGCCGGGATTACAGCAAGAATGATGAGAGCGAGGAACAATGTATTTTTCATTTTGTCCTTCCTATGAGTAACAACCTTCACACTGAGTTTTCTCCTCTACTTTTGTGCTATCCAATCAAGCAGAAGGCCCGCGACTTTGCCGGCTGTTCGATCGGGGTGAAATGCGCCGCGCCCTCGATAATGACGAGCGAGTGAACATCGCAAAAGGGGTTGGCAGAGGTTGGGGGTTGACCCACTCGAGGCAGCCCCTGCTTCCTCTGCTCGCATTCTCTAACTCATTCCTCCTTTCCGCGCCGAGTGACTACTAGGACGCCAGCGTTGTCACAGCTTCGACGCGTCCGCATTCGCACTAGGACTCCGCCTCCGCAGCGGCAGCTTCATGAGCCAAAGACTGACGCGGTCGTGCCGCTTTTGGGCCGTAGCTCGAGACCAGCCGCGCGACCACAACCGCGACGAAAAAGATACCGGACATACTCTCCAGTGCAGCGACGATTCGCACATAAGGGTTCAGCGGAGCGATTCCGCCGTAGCCGACGCTGGTCAAGGTAACCATGCTGAAGTAGAGAAACGTTCCCGCCTGCGTGGACGGAATGGTTTGGTTGAAGGCATGGTCGACGAAGCGATTCAGGATCCAATAAAGCTGGGAATACGCGGTCGAGATCACCAGGTAGCTGATGAACGCTTCGGGGATCGCATTTCGGGGACTGCCCATGTCGGAATGGAAATGATCAAAGATGGCCCACAGAATCGAACACGAGAACACCAGACCGACTACCGGAGACAGGTTGGCGTAAGGCTCGTGGGGATTGGCGAAGGCTTCGACGAGCCTCGTGATGATCCAGATCCCCGCAACCGGCAGTACAACCCGGCGCACGACCGAACGGTTGGCGGAGTGACCAATGCCGGCGAGCACCATCAACAGCACCGTAAGCCCGAGCAGCGCGCCCGCGCGAGGATGTGAATCGGCGAGCGGCGAGGCCAGCATCTCGGCGACCAGCGCACACATCACGATTTTGATCCGGTGCCGGGCGAAAAACCCCGAACGCAGCCATTTGCTGTTCATAAGAGCTTTCATTTTGATTAACCTCCGGCTCGACACCGAGGGCTTCCCCCTTACTCGACCGGCGACCAGTCGTCGGTCGGATTGAATTCGTGAATCGATGCCGCGATCTTCGCCGTGTCGGGACCGAGATCCCGCTCGTACACGACACCATCGACGCCAGTCATGAAAGTCACGATGCCGGTTTCGGCGTACTTGACGGGCGTCGCCAGGATGGCGTAACCGCCGGCCATCCTGCCGTTCACGATGTAGTTTCGGGACCCACCGGGGGCATCGTCGCCTTGCGCCGTCAGGATGCGCAGCGAGTAACCGTCGAGGACCAGAGGCTGATCTGGCGAGAGCGAACTGAGCGATGACTTGGGGAGTTGGTTCAGAGTCGCAAGCGGACTCACGTCCTGCTTGTCGGACGCAGGCCAATATAGCCCATCCTGCTTATCTGGAGACCCGATGATGCGCTGCGCGAAACTCGCGTAGCCACTATCGGCGTAGTACATCTCCTGCGCGTCGGCGATCGCAGAGCAGGCGTCGATCGTCAGCAGCTCGTTGCGGCCGATATCGCGCGCCCGAATTTCCTGCGCTCCTGCAACTGCGTCGAAGTACCACTGTCCCGAGGAGTCTTTCGCCAGAGGGACTGGGAACGCAAAGTTGTCGGCCCCGAGATAGAGCACACGGCTGCCGTCGGTCATGTCGACCCAGCGATTCATCTTCTCGTATTTGGAGGCGAAGGCCTTCAGGGCCGCCGTATCTGCTTCTTTGTCGCCTGTCGTCAGAAGAACCTTGGTGTCGACACCCAGAATTTTTGCAAGAGCTAACTGATTGTCACTTTTGGCGGCCTGGGCCAGAGCCGAACCGGCTGCGGCGGGCGACTGGAATTTAGGCTGAGCGTCCTTAGCCAGCGCCGTGTTCCTTGTCTTCAGTTGCACAATCGCGATTGCCAGGACGGCGAGCGCTACTGCGGCCACTCGCGCGATGCGCTTCCAGTTGTTCGTCTTTTTGGTGTTGGATGCCATTTTCAATCTCCCTCGAATTAGGTTTTGATCTCGTGTTATTGCTGAACTTCTTTACCGACGGCGTCCGCCACCGCCGAAAGAGCGGTGCGGCGCCGGTGCGTGCACCCGGGCCATATGCTGTTGTGGACGACGTCCGGCCATGCTGCCGCGGCCGCGATTGCTTTCTGCGCGGTTAGCGGTGCCGTCTCCGCTGACGCGGGAGCGGTTCTGCTCCGGGCCCATGGAATGGTTGTCTTCGCTGCGGCTTTGACCAAGCATCTGGCCGCCGTTGTTCGTGGGTGTGCTCGCGTGCTGCACACCGCCGTTCCCGCCGATCAATCCATGATTACCGTTGGCTCCGCCATTGGGCGTGCTCGCGCCCGTCCCATTGTCCGGATGAAGGCCGGCGTTGGGAGCGACGTCGTGCTGCACACCGCCGTTCCCTCCGATCAGCCCGTGGTTCCCGTTGTTTCCACCGTTGGGCGGGTTCTGGCCCGCATTCTTGTCGGCGTGCCAGCCGCCGTCAGGACCGAAATACCCATTCGGGTGATAGCCGCCGTTGGGGCCATAATGCGTGTCTTCGCCCGGCTTGTAGTTGCCGTCGGGGTGAAAGGTGCCATTGTTTCCATACCAGGCATGGTTTTGCGATCCGGCCGCTCCGCCTCCCCAAGGGTGGTAGCCGTTGTAGTTGGTGTTGTTCCACGTATGGTTGTTGATGTAGGTGTTGTGGTTGTAAATGATGGTTGTGTTGCCACCACCGCCGCAACAGCCCCAGTTCACATTCCACGCGTGCCATCCCCACCCGAAGCCTCCGCCCCAGCCACCACCACCGAACGAAGCTCCGATGGTGATCGGAGTTCCGAAGTAGAGTCCCACTCCCACTGACACGGGCAGCGGCTGCGGCACGTAGTACGGCACCACGACGGGCGCGCCATAAACTACTGTGGGGTTGTATTGCGGAATGTAAATCACCTGCGGGTTCGCCGGCTGGATCACGATCGTGCTCGGCGTTGGCGTGGTGACCGTGATCTGGGAATTCGATTGCAGTGTGCCGGCTGCCTGCGCTTTGGCGCGCATTGCTTGCACGGCCGCCATTACATCGGATTGCTGATTGGCGAACGCCTGCCCGAGGCTCGATGTCCACGAGAGGTTATGCGCAAGGTTGTCGAGCACCGACGGAAACTGGGTGAGCGCCTTCACGCTGGGATCCCAGGATTGCTGATCCACGGCCTGCGCCAGCGCCTGGCCGGTCAGGTCTCTGTTCTGCGCGAGCCAGTCGTCGGCATATGCAACCTGGTCGGGGTTGGTGGAAGCCGCGAGCACCTGCGCCACCAACGCATCGGGATAAAGCGCGATGGGAGCAACGAGTGAATCGAGCTGATCCGCCGAAAGAGGCGCTGGCGCCGGGGCCGAGTTGCCCTGCTGGGTGCCTTGTGCGGAATAATTCGTCGGCTGCTGCGCTTCAGGCTGAGCAGAGGGCGCCGGCGGCGGAGCTTGGTATGCCGGCTGCGACTGATACGTCGTTTGAGATTGATACGCCGGAGCCTGATACGTGGGAGCCTGGTTGCTCGCCGGCTGATATTCAGTCTGACTTTCCGGCGGAGTCAGAACCGGTTGAGACTGATAGATCGCCCCCGTCTTCGGCGGAACCGCCGTGGGAGTCGTGGCCGGACGTGCAGCTTGCCACGCGGCGTGCTTGCCGCGGATCCCATAGGTTCCCGACATCGAATCTCCGTAGATCTGTCCCCAGAAGTGAAGAACAGTTCGGGTAACTGTGTTGAAGCGGATGCGATGTCCATTGACCTCACCCTGAATCGGACCCGACTGCACGGGGCCCTCGAAATACCCCGTGATGCGATTGCCGTATTGTGCGATCTGGACGTGCTTCACGACCGTCTCGCCGTTTTCGATGTTGGTTGAGTAAATCGTCCAGTCGCCCTGCACGTTGTCAGGCGGTTGGTCTGCGAACGCGGTGCTGGCGAAGGCCAGCGCCAGAAGGGTAATCGCCAGCTTCAGCGCGGTGTTGGTCTTCTTCATGACATTTCTCCTATAGATTTCTGCGACTTCCTGGTTTCATTGCCGCTCAAGGGGAAGCAATGCAACTGGCGAGCCAAAAGTTATCCTCCTGATTTGCTTGGAATTGTTACGCCGGTCGGCTCCCGAGGTAATCGGGAATTCACGAAATCTAACGATGGGAAAAACGCACACCGTGCAGCGCAGAAAGGAGAAGTGACGTGTGACCAGCTCCCGTGGCGTTGCAGTACGCGCGAATGTCGTGACGCAAGTTGGGGTGCGGACGAAGTGTCCGCACCCCAATTTTGCTGGCATAAGCTTCGAGTGAGTCAGCTTTGCTGGCGATTAAACCGGCCGCGCGGCGCATTGTCTTGGCCGGGCGTGGTCGAAGGGTTCGCTTTCGGCTGGCCCGAGTTCAGTGGCTGCGGCACGTCGGGTTTGACCGGCTGTACAGAGGGCTGATTCGGACGAGTGCGTTGATTCCCGGCAGGAGCGGCTAACCGCCCCGGTCTGGGCTGATTTGATCGGGGCTGATTTGTGCCGGGTTGCTGCGGCGCCGCAGGTTTCGCAGGTTCCACTGAGGGTGGCTGTGGGCGGGTCGGCCTGTTTCCTCCCGGCGTCGTCGGCTGGCCCGGCGTTGTCCCCTGGCCGGGCTTCGGCTGATTTTGGTCTGGATTCCTTGGCGTGCCGGGTGCGCCGGGACGCCCGGACGGCCGACCTGGTGTCGGATGTCCCGGACTTGGACTGACAGGCTTTCCCGGCGTACTCGGCTTTTCAGGCGTTCCCGGTTTCGCTGGTGGGGCCGGTTTGCCCGGCACAGGACGGCCGGGAGGATTATTCGGACGCCTAGGTCGGGGCACCGGATAGCTTGGCGGACGGTAATGCGGTGGGCGATAGCCCCAATTGCCGCGATAGCCGGGACGATTGGTCCAGACTACGGGCCGCCGATGATACGAGTAATGCGGCGGGCGATATGGGTTGTCCCAACCGCTCCAGTAGCCGTGATTGTAATAAGCGCGCCTCGCTCCCCAATTCCATCCCCAGCCGCCCCATCCCCACGGACGGTTGTCAACGATCAGTGTCCCAATCCCGATCCCAGCGTAGAAGCCGATCACCGGTGTCGCAACCACGCCGCCAGGAGCAGGGCGAACATAAACGATCGTGGGATCGTATTGCGGCACGTAGACGACTGTCGGATTCGCGGGCTGGATCACATAGATCGTCTGCCCAGCCGATTGCTGCACTTCCACTTTTTGCTGCTCAGTGGTGTGCAGTGCGCCCGAGTCGTATGCCTGAGCCCGCAGTCGTTGAATCGACGCAGTGACCGATCCCTGATCAGCGGAGAACGCTTGCCCGACTGCGGCATAATCGTCGATGTGCTGAGCCATCATGTCGAGCACTTGAGGAAAGTTCACCAACGCGATGAATGCAGGATCGAATCCTTGCTTTTCTGCCGCATCGGTGAGCGCGGTGCCCGTCAGGCCGGGATTCGCCTGCAACCAGGCGTTGACATCCAGGATCTCCTGCGGGTTCGTTGACGCCGTAGTGATCTGCGACAGCAGCGCATCGGGATAAAGAGCGACCGGAGCAAGCAACTGATCGAGCTCCTCCGGCGCAGGGGATGCGGCCTGCGCCGAGAGAAGAGGACCGGCGCCTTGCAGCGCCACGCACAGGATCAGCAGTGAGATCAGGATGGAAAGCGGCTTCCCTCGCATAAGTCACATGCTCCCTTGATCACTCGACTGTTTCGTCGACGTTTTTTTGTTCAGTTCAGCCAGCAGCAACTTAGCCGACGGTGGAGCAAGGACTTCGTTGTTGAATACGATGTCGTGCGCGCTGACCTTTCTGCCATACAACTTCTTGTTGCCTCCATTGTCCGAGCGCAGGGTCGAGCCCGACAGAGAGATTCCAGCGAAGAGTCCGCGAGACCGCGAATACGAAAGAATCTCGGCTCGCAGCGTCACGTCGGTCTCAGCAGACAGATTGCGTCCGACTGGACCTGCTGCGGCGGAGATATCCCCGCCCAGTTTCACTTTGCTGTCCAGAATGGCGCGAGCCGACCGCGGAGTCATCAGCAGGAGCACGAAGTCGGTCGCCTGTCCGCCGAGCTGGAGTCCGAAGCTTCCGCCTTCGAGCGCCATCACGGTCGGAGCGCCCCAGGGGCCTTTGAAGTCTTCGCCACCGCGGCAGGTCATGACACCCCTTCCATAACTTCCGCCGAATCCGAAGGCGAACTTCAGAACGGAAGGCAGAACGACGACACAGTCCGCCTTGTCGATGACGCTCTGCGGGATATCGTCTGGAATGTTGAGAACTTCCTTCATTACCTGTCCCGCGTTTGCTACGCGGTTCTGTTCCTTCTCCTGGCCGAAAACAGGTAATGCAATGATGGCAAGCAGCGTGATTACACCCAATATCTTTTTCATAGTTTTCCTCTCTTGATTTTTAGACAACTTGACGGATCCTCTCAGCGGGATTGCCCGCCGACTTCTCTTCTCTGATCAAGCCAGCGAACCGTTGCCTGCCAGCAATTCCTTGATCTGGCGCAAATGCAGCTCCAGGCGCTTCTCAGTTGCCGCATTCTTGCCCGCCATCAGAATGAGCTTCACTGAGACGAGAAACACACCCGCCTCTAGAAAGAGCTCGTGGGTAATTCCCTTAACGGCTAACGAGCAACTGAACAACGCAACGGTCAGTACAATGACAACGCTGGCCCATGGATCACTTGACTTGAACAATTTCATGACGAACCTCTTTACTCGATTTGGTTGGTCGATTCACAAAACGTGAATCGCCCCGCCACCGACGATTCAACGACTTAAGGTGAAGCACATTAAGCGGGGTGGGACCCGATTGAGTCGAGCCACTCGCGCGCTCGTTTTACTTGGCAGCGGGCACCCAAACCGCATCGGCCGAAGCCAGTTCGACCCCGGCAACTTCGGTGTTGATCGACACATTTTGAAGCTGCGCCTTTTTCCCGGACTGTGCGGAAAAGCTCAACAGATACTGGTTGTTGAGGATGTTCTGCAGTTGGTCGAGATACGGCGCGAAACTCACCGGTTGCTGCAGTCCCAGAAAGAAGGACTCGCCACCGGTTACATCGGACAGCTTCGCAATGCCCATCTGTCCATTCGTGGCTTCCCAGTAGTTGCGGTCTCGACGGCCCACACCGGGTGCGTAGATCGTGTGAATGATCGTGCCGGTGCGCATGGCAACTTCGCTCGCCGAATCGACGTCGGGATTGATGTACAAGCCGCGCCAAGGCATGGAGCGACGGGCGCGGTCGATTCCGTCTGTGACCATCAAAACCTCACGCCGGTTCTGGCTTGCCGGCCAGCGCTTCATCAGATCGATCGCCGAAAGGTACGGACTTCCGTAGGCTCCCGCAGAACCTAGCGGTAACCGCAGGGCATTCGCAGCCGCGGCGTGGTCGGTCGTGAAGTTCTGCGCGATCTGGACTGTGGCGTTCCGCATGTAACCGACGCCGATCGCAGTCGTCGACGGCTGAGCGTTGATGAACGTCTTCAGGTCGTCGAAGTGCATTCCCAATGTCGGGTTCGAGGCGTCATCGATCAGGATGAAAAGATCGAGACCCGCTCGATCGCCCTTAGCCGGAACCCACTCCGTCACTTTCAGGCGTTCTTTGCCCTGGGTGACGGCGATGTCCTGTTGGCTGAGTTCAGGCATGCGTTTGTCGCTTGGCACGCTTGCCGTGACAGTCATTCTTACCGGCATGCTAGCGGCCGCTTCTTGTGCGTTCGATGGAGCGACGGTCATAACCGCGGCTGCCATCGTTACTGCTGCGCAAAACATACTCTTGATCTGTGATTTCATAGTGCTTCCTCTTTTCATTTCGTTTCCGAGTCTGGCTCGAGTCTCACGTTTGGTAATGCACACACCGTTCCAAACGGCAACTGATTGAAAACATGAGCTGTGTCACGAATTTGGCTTTCCGAAACTTTCGGAAATTTCCGAGAGTTCGCGAAGGCCGCAGAGAGTGGGAAAGAGAGTCAGAGATTGGTTCCAGGAGAGAACACCATTGCCAGTTCGACGCAGGCGGTCGTATGAAAGCGCAGGAGCGCCGCCATTCTTATTCAATAATCTCGATGGCGACGCTCCCGTTTTATGGCTACGTTATGAAAGATGAATCGCTAGTTCTGAGAGTTGATGGGCGCGTTCAGGCGAACGACTTGGCCACTCTCGAGTTCGTATTCCGCCTCGATCACCGTGAGCTTGCCCGTCTTCACTGCATCGCGAATGATCTCGCTGTTGGCCTCAAGATCCATCGCACTGCGATGCACGTTTTCCTTGATCGCCGATTCGACAAGATCATCGGCCTTGGCGTAAGTCTTTGCCTGATTCACGGCCGGGCGAATCTTTTCCACGATCGCGTCCAAGTTTGGACTAGGCATCTTCTCGCCAGAACACGCCGCATTCACCGCACCACACCTCTGGTGTCCAAGCACGACTAACACAGTAGTGTGCAAGTGATCCACAGCGTACTCGATGCTTCCGAGTGCCACAGCGTCTGCAACGTTTCCCGCCGTGCGGACAACAAATATGTCGCCCAGACTCTGATCGAAGATCAGCTCAGGGCCAACTCGGCTGTCGGAACACGAGAGGATGATCACTTTCGGAGACTGCCCGGAAACCAGCTTATGGCGCAGGGAAACCAGGTCGCGCGCCAGCGGCTTGCCGGCAACAAATCGGCGATTGCCGGCCATCAGACTATCCCAGACTTCAGCCGCGGACGGCGCGGCGTGACTGGGAGCATGCGATGAATTCTGCGCGGGAGCGGCAGGAGGCGCTTGTGCGAACCCCGAACCCGCGAGCGACAACACAAGAGCGAGGCACAAAGCGCGAATCATGAATCTCTCCTCCAGATTGAATCTCCATCCGCATCTTCGGCCGGCTTCTGGATGGTGAGCATCACCGTATCCGTTTCCGGACGGATCTGATATTCGACGAAGCGCGGAATCTCGAACCATTTGCCGCAATAGTCCACCAGGCCGCCATTGATCGCGATTTTGCCCTCCCCGCGAATGAAGCACAACGTAGCGGCAGAGGTCTCGTAATGGTACTCTACGCCCTTATCGTCGGGTTTGACGTAGGTCAGAGCGCCCAACCCAAGATCGTCCTTATGCACATGGAATCTTCGATTTCCAGGCAGCTGTTCGACGCTGATCTTGGTGCCAGATTCAGTCATTTTGATTTCTCCTTCGTAACAACCGAACTCGTTGTGAACTTCCCGCGTTTGATATTGCACTCCCCGTGCCAACTTGCAAACCATTGCAGGCACTGGGTTTACACAGGTCGGACGGCCACGGCTCAGTTGGAAATTCCTGAAAGTTCGTGAGTGGAGGGGCGAGGCGGAATGGAGCGAGACTCGCTTTGACCATGGTTTGATTCAGCAGTCGATTTCTGAGCACGAGCGGCTAGGCAAATCTTAAAGGGAGCACGGCTACTGTGGCAGTGGCGGATCTAGCATCCCTTGAAACGAAGTTCCGAGAAACTTCCCGGTCGCGTCGACATTCCAGTTGAAAATGGCTTGCCCGGCGTTGGCGCAGGCATGGCAGCCATTGCGCAGCGGATAAGAGACTGTGAACTGGATCCCGCCATCAGGGCCGACTTGCGAGTTCGGCCATATCTTTCCGTCGCGATCTCCCGGCCAAACATCGACATTCGGAAACTGCGCCTTAACATCTCGGAACTGCGGACTCTGTTTCATCGGTTTGACGTCAAGCAGCTTGAGATCCTCAACGTTGACGATGCGCGGCTGACCGTTCAGCAGCAAAAGACCGAAGTTGGTGTTGGCTCGCAAGGGATATGTGATCCAGGCAAACGCGACTGGGCCCTCATCCTGAAATCCGGTCATCACCCCAAACTCGCCGTGAGTCTCCTTGTAGAGTTCGCGGCTGAAAGTTACGGCGTCGGCAGGAGCGCCTGCCTTGGTCATCTGGCCGATCATGCAGTCGGCATAATCGGAGGACGCCGAACGATCGCACGCGGCGTGGGCTGTCGTCATGAATTGCGGCGGCAGCTGCCACATCGAAGACTTTCCAATCTTCGTCGGCGGAAGCTTCGATGACTGGGCATGCAAGCTGACCCCCAGCACGAAAACCACGAAAAGAAATTGACAGGTATAGCGCATGGTGCACCTCGGAAAGTTGTGGCGAGTTCCAGTTCAACAAAAGATGCTCTCAGTAGCGCCGAAGCGCCTGACGGCCCCGCGACGGGCCGCCGGCGCTACGACACGCGAGCGGCGATCAGGCTACATCCGTGGCCAAGTGCAAGCGAACTGCAAGCCCAGCGCCCAGCCCTCCGGCTGTTTTTCCGGAGGGCCATAATGAAGCCGTAAGGCTGGGGGCCAGATTACGGGCCGACGCATTCTGTTTCAGCATTCGGGTCGTTCCAAGTATTAGCCGAACACCCTGGCTTGTAACAGAGACCTCCCACTCCCAGATATGGTTCTTTCCTGGGGCCACTCCGTTGGACCATGGAGCCTGGGTTTGCGAAGAGCGCCGTCGGAATGTTGAGGTTGTTGGAGGTCGATGCATCGTTCGGATCTACCGCGTTAAAGAGAATGTTCAGCAGATCCGAAGTGGGCAGCTGTTCTGATACATTCTCGGTGTTGTTGTTGCTGATCGCGCCGCCAATGACAAAGATATCACTCGTCTTTCCGGTAGAAGCCACATACAGACCGTACCCGTTTGACGGAAGCGAAGAGGAATAGGCAACCGAACAGGAGAAGATGGCGTACGGCTGGGATCCGTAGTACCCATCCTTGCGAGAAATCAATCCCAGTGTGTCGATCTGAGTGATCGGTTGCGCATAGTAGGAATCCATCTGATAGAACTGCGGAACCACTTGCCCGTAGATGGAGCGGCGTGTGCCATACGCCAGTTGGTTACCCAGGGTGACTGGGCTCAGCAGATTGGGGAAGTTCCACCCTGAATCGGAATTGGCGGTTTTGGCACCCGTCTGCGACAACTTAAACCAATCGGAGTAAATATTGTCGAGGGCGGTATCGTACGAAATGATGAGACCTTGGGCATACTGATCCTGCTGCTGTTCCAAGGTTCCCAGTTCAACATCGAACGAATTCGTGTAACTGGGTGGCGTTGTGGTGTCGGTACCTCCGAACGGGCCGAGAGCAGAGCCTGTCCAAAGTGCACCGCTTGCGACCCCGATCACGCCCCCGGCGACCGGGAGTTCGAGCGGCCCGCCCACGGCGACAGCCGCCACGGACGTGACCCCCGCCAGCAGATTCATCCAATCCGAAGCGTTAGCCGCCACTGTAGTGGTCGTGGATGCGCCACTCTGCCCGTTGAGCACCTCATAAGTGGCTGCGATGACCTGATCTGAAACCGGAGTGGCGACGCCATTGCCTTCGATCAAGGTACCAATCCCGCCGTTGTCTCCGAGGAAGGTGTAAGTACCTTTGAGCGCCGTGACCTCAGCGTAAAGCTGCGCATTCGCGTCGGCAAGATCTTGCTGAGTAAAGCCTTTGCCGTCGACGTAGACGCAATTCGGTTCGTTGGGATTTACGGAACAATCGAAGTCTGTGTTGGCCGCCACGATGTTCTTCGTATTGTCGCTGCCGTAGTAGTAACGCACGTCGGCGGAATGCGTTCCCGTCTCGCCGATCACGTACCCAAGGAACTGCTCGCTCGCATAGTGATAGGCGGCGATGTGTCCCGAGGTATCGGTCAACGGCCAATCGATTGGGGTTAGTGTGCTGATGCTATAGAAGTCGTAGTCCATGCTGACGCTGGTTGCGTCCTGTCCGTTTCCTTTCCCGTCTTCCTGCGACGAGACCGAGGGGAAATAGAGGCCGTTGTTGTCGCGAGCCATCACCCCGCGAACAATCCCGGTCTGTCCTTGCTGGCTGAATGCGGACGACGAATTGACTACGCCGGACGCCAAAGGCGACGCGTACCTAGGGGGAATTGGAGAATTTTGATTGCCGTACCCCGCAGCGACCAGAGTGTAGGTTGAGTCCGATGTGGTGAGCGATGGGAGTGCATAACCGGTTCCCCCCAGAAGCAGGAGCGCACCCTGTAGCCCGCTTATATCTATGCCACCAACTATGCCACTCTGGAACGGCTGGCCAACTGTCGTTAGCACGAGCATATGACGATACGACGATTGAATGAGTGCCTCACCGAGGTTGTCGACTGCCTGCGACACCACAGTCGAGTCCGTGCTGCCCGTTGGGAAGAACTGCCCGCAATAGTGGGGGGAGCCTCCTTGGCAAGAACCCTGGTTGCTCAGATCGATGGGCAGCAACGTCCCGCGATCCAGAGTGAGGAGCCAGAAGCCGTTCGCTGACCCCGGGGGCGGCTGCCAGGCCGAAACCAAGGTGTTCCGGGGTGAGGTCGACACCGCTGTCAAGAAAGCGCTATTAGTAAAAGTAGGATCGTTCGGAAAAACCTGGAATTGCATGTTGTTGCCGGCATGGAAGTTGAAATTGCTATGCTGGTCAACCGCGAGCAGACCATTGGCGAACGGATCTTGCATATAGGCTTTACCCACGTCGGACGCCAGATAGTAGCTTTCGTAGGCGCTGCCGGCATTGGCTCCCGAAACTCCAATCGCCGCATAGCCTTGAGGCTGCCACTCAGCGCCATAGGTCGAGTAATTGGTGCCCCCGATAGCCGTCGTGTCCAGGCCGGCATCGGCGTTGTTATACAGCGTAGTGCCAACGAGTACGATTTCTGCGCCTTTTGTCAAGCCGGCCAGCTTACTCTTGAGGTCGGCCGAACTCGAGGCACACATGTACCCATCCTCTTGTTCCGGAGTTTGGCGGTTTAAAACAACGATCTGATACTGCGAGGTGCACGGAGTGTCTTTTGAGGAGGGGAATGTGGCGTCGGGGTAAGGGAGTGCATACTGGGTTCGGTCAATATTGTCCTGCAGACTCGCCGGAGTACCCGTCGTCAGCGTCACCCACGGCTGCGCGCCTCCGGAGTTCAGGGAGAGCCCGACGGTCGTAGGGGGATAGTACGCGATAGGTTCGCCGCTCTGCAGCCCCGCATAGTAATCGAATTTCACTCGCTTCACTTTCCATTCTTTGTGTGCTCCTCTGACGCTGGCGACCAGGCGGTTGTTGCCCGTACGCAGCTGCGCAGAAGTAAGAACGGCCGAGTCCCGGTCGCGGGAGAACCTGGACGTGATGTCTTTGCCGTTCAGGACCACTCGCAACGTCTTGCGTTCGATTTGGTGTCCTATCTTTAAACTCACGGTAGCGGTCGATCCGTTGATCAACTGACCAAACTTGGGCGACTCGATCGCGAACGCGTTGGTGTCTGGGATCCGCCAAGTCAGATTCGGCGTACCATTCTCGGCTGTGACGGCACGAGGTGCAGTAAGAACGGATTGAGGATGCGATGGGGTGGTTTGCGCCGCAGAGGAAGCAGCGGCCGCCGGAAGCATCAGTAAACACAAGATACGACGAAGAACATCTTTTGGCACAAGCATTGGAATCTCCTCGAATTTTGAAATTGGTGCATCCGACGGAGTCTTTGTCGCGCACCTCGCTGGATGAAAGTGCAAGCTCGTGGCCAATCTTAAAGAGTAGAAAATTCGACACTTAGCAAGCACTCGAACGCTCAAGCTCATCGGGACTTCACGAGATGTCGGGAATGGCGGTCGCGATTCCCGCTCGGTTGCTGATTCCAATTCCCGAATGGTTTCTTCGATTTTTTGCTCTTATTGCGTCGTAAGCAAAGATGCCCTTTATTTTTTCAGCGAGTTGCGACCCGGATTTTGCAAAAGCAAACAAGTCATTGATTCTGGCGGTGCGGGCTAGGACGGGACTGGCCAAGAGTTCGTGGATGGAGCGTGGAGTGCTCTGCATACACCCATTACCTCCTGAGTTGGCGGGCCGCAAAATTGGCTGCGTTATACTCCTTCGCCAAAAGGCGACGCGAGCCGCGACTGTCCGACCTGGCGCTAGCCAGCGCCGAACCTGAGGTGCGAAAACGCAAAGAGGGTAAGTCGGGCGTGACTATGTGGCTGTTGCTGGTTTTTGCGGAATGAACTCAATGGTTGAGAGAATCGGTGGGTGGCTTGACAGAATCGATCCCGGCGTCCATCGCCGTGTCAAAGGCCTGCGACTGGTAACCGCATATGGCATTGCGGCGATGCTGGGCGCGCTTCTCTACAACTCGTATCACATCTCGGGCGGCTCGCTTCTCAGTTACCTGGCCGCCGGCTTCGGCCTCTGGGCGAGCGTTTCAGAAGGTCAGGCAACTCGTTGGTTGTCTACTCGCGATCTTGTGATCCTAAATGCTGCCGCGGTGACGGGCGCACTCAGCTTGATCGGTCTTACGCCGTTCTTGATGCGCCACGCGGGGCTGGGTCCGGAGTGGATTCTGATCACGGGCGCG
Organism: uncultured Acidobacteriaceae bacterium; assembly: GCA_964403025.1. Classification (GTDB taxonomy): domain Bacteria; phylum Acidobacteriota; class Terriglobia; order Terriglobales; family Acidobacteriaceae; genus Sulfotelmatobacter. The sequence goes on from CAYOEH010000001.1 coordinate 727,846, forward strand.
TTCCTGGTTGGATATCTCAAGCGATTCGGAATCCTTGGCGCGGGCATCGGGTCCCAGATCTACATCGGCCAGCTTCTCGGCTACGGAACCGGGATCACTCGGGCCGATCTGGGACTGGTAACGCTGGCCGGATTAGTAGCCACGGTGGCTTCGGTGGTTCCTCGCTTGCTCAGCGGACCGGCGGAACATCCGACGCCGGTGTCGGTTGTGGATGCGTCGATTGGGGAGGGGCGAGCATCACGAGAACTGCGGATGGGGTTACAGGCAGCCGTGGCCGCTTTTGGCATCGTTTTAGTAAGCAGCATAATCCACCTCCAAGAGTCCGCATGGGCGATTACTGCGAGCACCTATGTCATCGCCGGCTCGGCATCGGGGACTGCAGATCGCGTTCGCCGACGGATCGTTGGAACCTTGATCGGGGTCCCGCTGGGCATCGCGTGCGTGCCGATCGCAATGCACATACCGTCGCTGGCGTGGATACTCGCTGCAATTGCAATGATCATTTACGCCATGGCATTACCGGAGCGCTACGACATTGCCTGTGCGGCCTACGCCTTTACACTGATGGTAACGTTGGCGATCAGTGGAGAAACATCCTTATCGGTCTTGGGGGCGCGCGCCTGGGAAACGCTGCTCGGCGGGTTACTGGGAGTGGCGGCCGCGAAAGTCATTCTTCCTCTCCCCACGCGGTGCGAGCGAGTATGATTTCTTCGTACTGAGTAGCACGCTCGACAATCAGGGCAACGCGACAGGTAATGAAAGCCGGGATCCTTTGCTGAACACCCTACCATGCGGACGATTTCGAGCGGGTTGAGAGTGGGCGGTGAGAGGATACGAAGAGTCGGATGTAGCTCGCCCTAGGCACCCGTCCTTAATCTGCGTTATTGAGACTCGTCTGGTTCCAGACTTAGCGAGGACCCCGCTTATCGTCGCAAGAAAGCGGGGCCTCGCATCGGTTCAGAACTTCGAGACGTAGGAGTAGAGACGAGAGTTGTTGGTATATGGGTTCCCGACAGTAACAAGGATGGCGGTATTGCCGATCGCGGCGAGCTCCGGACGTTCCTGGTTGGTAACAGGAGGATTGAACAGCAGAGAACACGTCCAGTTGATCTTGATCGAATCCGTAGTGCTTAGCTGACCCACCATGCCGCCCAGTTTGCCGCTCTCCATTTGTGATTCGATGACTAAACCACTGTCGAGAAGAGCAATCGTAGGCTCGGAGGCGTTTGAGTGGTATCGCGGTTGGTCGCCAGCAAAAGCGATATTGCTGTAAGGAGCAGAAATGGTTCCGCGCACATAGTGTAGAAGCAGTTCATTGGCTTGAACCTGGTGAACCTCAACGACCTGGTTCAGGTTGTTGATCGCGATGTTCGGACTTACGCCTCCCGTATATCGGATACCGTGTTGGCCGCTCGTCCACTTAATATAGTAGCTGTACGGAGGGTCGGTGAATTGCCCGATCCGATAGTAAAGCCCAGTGCCGTTCGTGCCCGATTCGTGAACACCCACGATTAAGCCATTGTCATTCACTGCGATGGAAGAATTAAAGCCGGCATCCCAGGTGTAGGGGAGTGTGAGCCACAGGATTCGCTGATTGGCGCCGCCATTTGGATCCACTTGTCCGACTCTGTACCACAGTAAAACTTCGCCCGCTCCCCTGCCGGCAGAATTGCTCCAGACGATAATGACCTGACCGCCTTTGGTTATCGCTGCGCTCGGACGATAGGCTCGAAGATTAGTAAAAGGATCTATGGGTACCTCATACCGGTCTCCCCACGTCACGGAGGATCCGCTCACTTGTCCGATGCGGTACGCAATCTTCCCGATACTCCCGTCGAGCTGTTCGACTTCTACCGCAAGCCCGGAAGCGTTGACTGCGACCTTCGGGTAGAGTCCGTAACCAAACATCGTGCCCTCGCCGAAGTTGACATTGCACGCTGATAAGGCGTCCGAAGCAGAAACGTCGGGGGTGGTTCCGTCGTCTTGGGCGCGGGCCGTGCGGCTCGCCAGAAACGTAAGTATGAACGCCAGAAGGGTGACCGCAATTCTGCGCGGTGCACGAACGAGACGATTATAGGATCGATCGATTGTGGCAGTGTGGGTTTGCATTTCTCTTCTCCGCAGTGTATTTGTATTGCCGAATAAGAGGGTGCATTCCGCCTGCCAAATTCAAGACGCAGAAAAAGAAGCCGTTGCACAGGTATAAAATCACGAGTCACTCGGGAAATCACGGAAGCTCGTGAAACGGGATTAGGACTGATATCGAGTTTGCGCACTCTTCCGGGCGATGCCTGAAGTGACGATGCGCGAAAGCAAGGGGAGACCATTTCTCACCCTCAGTTTTCGAAGGCAGATAGAGCAGAGCGATCGTTGCTGTAGAGAAATCGGCTTCCCGCCGCTAAGGGCTGTGCCGTAACCGCTGTTCGCCCGCTATATGTCACGATCACACGCTTTTGTGACGAATATCACCGACTCAAAGGGCGCCTGCGGTGATTATCTCTCTATAACCGTAAGCTTCGATCGGTCAGCGCCAGGAAGGACATTCATGTAGAATCAGGCCGACCGAGAGGTATTGTTGTGCAGGCTGAACCCTTACTCTCCTTCGCAGCACAGGTAGCGGGCGAACACCAGACGGTCGATGTTCTGAGCGCGGTTGTTCGTGGTCTTGCAGCACAACCGGGGGTCGCACTGGCGCGGGTTTGGTTGCTAGCGCCCGGAGATCTCTGTCAAAGCTGTTTCCGCAGGACCGACTGCGCCGACCAAACACAATGCCTCCATTTGGTCGCAAGTGCCGGCTCTTCCAAATCAGTTCCTGGCGAAGACTGGTCCTCTCTTCATGGCCAATACCGCAGGATTCCACGGGGCCATCGAAAGGTCGGGGAGATCGGCACAACAGGCAGATCGATCTTGATCCCAGATGCTGCCGCCACCAGTGAGTGGATCGGGAACAAGGAATGGGCGAAACGGGAGGGCATCCGAAGTTTTGCGGGCTATCCACTCGTTTCCCGTGGAGAGATCCTTGGAGTCTTAGCCACATTCAACCGCGAATGCCTCTGCCAGCAGGATTTTTCATGGCTCGAAATCTTTGCGAATCAGGTCGCGGTCGCAATTACAAATGCTCGAGCTTTCGAGCAAATCAGCCGAGGCGAGAACGAATTGCGCGAAAGTGAAACCAAGTATCGTTCCTTGGTGGATCTTTCTCCCGCCGCCATTTTGTTACTGAGCGACGACGGGAAATTCGTCTCGGCCAATCCTGCTGGCCTCAGGCTGCTGAAGTGCACTGTGCCAGAACTTGAGCAAATGTCCATTCTGGACACGTACTCGAAGGAGGACCGAGACCACTATCCAATACCGCCCGAGAAGATCCAAGGAGGTCTCTTCCGGTTCGAGCGCACGTTTGTTGGCAAAGACGGAAGCCAAGTGCCCGTGGAGATCTCCCTTTCACCGACCTTTCGCGGGGGGCGCCAGGCTGTGGTACAGGACATCAGCGAACGCAGGCGTGTGGAGGAAGCGGTGCGGCAGCACGCGAAGGAACTTCAGCAGGTAATTGATGTAGCTCCCTTGCACATGTTTCTTTGGGAAGCCGATGGGAGCGGGTCGTATGGCAATCTCACATCGGCCGACTACTTCGGTACGATTCCGCCGAAAGCCCCCATGGAGTTTCTCGACGTGGTCACCCATCCCGAGGACGTGGGACAACTCAAAGAAGGCATTCGCACCGCCATGGCCAGCGGCGAGTCCTTTTCGATGGAAGCGCGCATGCGTCGACACGATGGCGAATACCGATGGTTTGTCTACGAGATTCGGCCGTTGCGGAATGAGGCCGACCAGATTACGCGCTGGTGCGGTACCCGTATCGACATTGACGATCGCAAACGTAAGGGAGAGAGCGCCGAGAAAGAGAACCTGGTTCTACGCGAGGAAATTGACAAGGCCTCGATGTTCGAAGAGATCGTCGGCACGTCGCCCGCACTGCAAGCTGTTTTGGCCCGTGTCTCAAGAGTGGCCAAAAACGATACCACCGTAATGATCACCGGGGAAACAGGGACCGGGAAGGAGTTGATTGCCCGCGCGATTCATAAGCGTTCACCGCGTGCTTCGCGTGCATTCGTCAGCGTCAACTGCGCGGCGATCCCCCGCGACCTGATCGCCTCGGAGTTGTTCGGGCATGAGAAGGGAGCATTTACGGGAGCTTTGCAGCGACGTCTCGGCCGCTTTGAACTGGCGGAAGGAGGCACGATCTTCCTCGACGAAATTGGGGAGCTGAATGCCGAGACCCAAGTGACGCTTCTGAGAGTCTTGCAGGAGCGAGAGTTCGAGCGTGTAGGAGGTACAACGCCAATCCGTGCCAATGTCCGCGTAATTGCCGCGACGCACCGAGATCTGCCCGCCTCGATTGCTGCCGGAACATTCCGCAGTGATTTGTATTATCGGGTTAACGTATTCCCCATTGAAGTCCCCCCACTCAGAAAGAGAAAAGAAGATATCCGCTTACTGGTTGGGTACTTCATCGACCGTTACGCAAGCAAGTCCGGCAAGAAAATAATGAGCATCGATAAGCGGACGATGGAGAGCCTGCAGTCTTACCCCTGGCCAGGCAATATCCGTGAACTGCAGAACGTGATTGAGCGGTCGGTCATCGTAAGCGACACCGACGAGTTCGCCATTGATGAAAGCTGGTTGTCTCATGAGTCAGGCAGCGTACGGCCACTCGCGGAGGATATTGAGGATCAGGAGCGGGAACGGATCGAAGCCGCGCTGCGCCGATGCAAAGGCCGCGTATCGGGTCCGACAGGAGCGGCAGTTGCCTTGAGCATGCCGGCTTCGACTCTGGATTCAAAGATCAAGGCACTGAAAATCGACAAACGTCGTTACCAAAGCTTGTGAAGCAGGACGTCGGCGTTCATCGGGCGGCCTGCCGATCAGCACGTGGGTTTCAGTGCTGATTCAAAGTCGCTTCCGGGCTCGCCTTCTCCGCGTCAATCCATTCCCGGATGTAGGCTGGATAATTTCGCAGTTGGACTCCGCGCGCTTCGCAATTCGCCAGGAACCGCACAGCCTCCTGATCCACCAATCGCACGTCGGTTAGATCGAGGATGAGGCTCTGAACATCTGTCTCCGATCCAAACGCATCTTCCAACTCCGCCAACTGATTCCCCTCTAACCGGCCGATTAGTTTTACGATGAGCCGGCCCCGATCCTCTACCCTTCTAATTTTCCACATGAGTGATTTCCACCGCCTGCTTTGGTCGGTTCTCCAAAAGCATCTTGTGATTTGCAACTACGAGGCCAATTCCATACGGCGAAAACAAAGTAGTTCCGCGTTGCCGCGAACCCAGGTCCATGGCCCCCTCACGCTTCTTCGTGAAAACCTGGAATATTAGCTCACGAGATCTCGGGAATTCGTGAAGGCGCCCAGCTGAGAATAATTGGCGACAAGACGGTAACTGGGCTGTGTTGGTCGCTTCAAACAGTCAAGACTACCCAACTAGACGGGCAGGGATCAGCAGGAAGTCTTCGTGTCTTCTGCGAACTTCACGGAAGCTGGTCAGCACCGGAACATTGAGGTTGGTCTCTGACTCCGCCGGCTGAATTGACGGATATGAGGTTCACGCCCGAAAGCGGTACTAAGGAATGTATTGCTCAGAAGCTCAGAAGTCCGATGGAGGGAATTGCCGAGCATTACATTCGGAGGCACTATTTCGCTCAGAGGTGTCGTCTTAAATCCATCCCGGCCTCTAGCTGCTTGAAAATACGAAGCCCCCTCCATCGAACTTTGAAGAGTTCCCGGTTCCGGCTGCTCGCGCCTTAACTGCAAGCACGCGTCTAGGGGAGGCAGGGAAAGAGAGAGACACCATCCCTAAGCCTTCGGCTTAGGTCGGTGCAGGCCGTCCGGAGACTAGCGAACGCTGCTCGCACGAAGTCGAACAGCATTCGAGTCCGTTCGAATTGCGTCCGATTCTGATTCGAAAGGATATGAGTAATCTGAACTGCCACTTTAGATTACTCAACGCCCGCAACCAACCCTGTTCCTTTTGCGGTTGACACGCTTACGCAATATGCGTAATAATGTACGCAATATGCGTAACTCTTCCGTGCTGACTGCGTTGTTCCCACAGGTACGGCAAGGTGTGCTTGCGGCAACCCTTGGCCAGCCAGACAAGTGGTGGTATCTTTCGGAACTCGCCGGCCGTTTGGGCACGAGCCCGTCGAGCCTTCAGCGGGAGTTATCATCTCTGGTGGCAAGCGGAATATTGGCGCATCGTCGGGAAGGCACAAGGGCTTATTTCAAGGCGGAGACCCAGTCCCCAGTGTTCCGAGACCTGCAGCACCTGTTCGAAAAAACTGCAGGGCTGGCTCCGATCTTGGAGCAGATACTAAAGCCGTTTGGGAACAAGATTCAGAGTGCTTTTATATATGGTTCCGTGGCGCGAAGCCGGGAACATGCGATGAGTGACATAGATGTGATGGTCATTGGCAGAGCAGGTCTTGCTGACCTGTCTCCAGCGCTCCGCAAGGCGGAGGCGCGACTGGGAAGAGAGGTCAACGTCACGGCCTATTCCCCAGAGGAGTTTCGGGAGAAAATCAAATCGGGCGACCATTTCCTTGGCGCCGTTTTACGAGGACGGAAACAGTTTGTGAAAGGAGGCCAGAGTGACTTGGACCAGCTTGTTGGCAAATAAGGAAGCCCAGAAACACAAAACCTCCAAGAAGGAATTAGACAATATGCGGGCCCTGATCGCCCGCGACCTAGCGGACGCGAGTCTTGCTGGCCTCTCAGCAGATCGGAGATTCGCCACTGCTTACAACGCAGCACTCCAGGCCGCCAACATGGCGATTGCCTGTGCGGGATATCGGATCATGAGCAAGGTGGGACATCACCGGGTGTCGTTAGAGAGCACGAAACTTGTGTTGGGCAAACCCGTTCACAAGTACGCCGATTATTTCGAAACCTGTCGGCGAAAGCGAAATACGATCGACTACACCTTCTCCAACGTTGCGACGGAGACGGAAGCAAAGGAGATCCTCATCCAGGCGTCCCAGTTTTACAGCGAAGTCGAAGGCTGGATTACGAAAAATCACCCTTCACTGAAGAAGTAGAAATAAGTAGAAACGGCCACTGTTTGGACTGGGCGAACCCTCAAGCACAGAAGCAAGTCCTCTCCCGTGCTACTATTCGCGTAAATCTTGTGCTCGACGGTTGACATATGCGATCTGCGCAACGCATTCGTTTGCTGGCCATTCTGCTCGTCGCAATCTCGACGCGTCTTCTCGCGAGTTCCGCGCCTCTCCGGGTCAACGAATCGGAGATGAGCGCTGTCATTTCCGAACGGGAAATCGCATTGATCGCGCCTGTTTCGAACGAGTCCGAAACAACCGTCTCCGGCACTCTTTACGTTGATCTGCTCGATCCCAAAGACGCGGTCGTAGCGTCATCCAAAACTACTGAGCACCTCAAACCCGGTCGCAGTTTAATCAAGTTGTCCTTGCCGCGACCCGCAATCCCCGTGGTGGCCGACAATGATCCGGTGCTGTGGTATCGCGTGAAGTACCGGCTTCTATTGGATGACAAGCAAGCGGCCAGTGGCGTCGTTGCCCTCGGAGCTATCGCCCCCGACATGTTCGAACTCCGCATCGCGCACGCTGACAAAGCCCTGCCTGACCAGTCCTATCGCGTGCGAATACACGCAGCCAACCCGGTTACGCGGAAGCCAGTGAGCGGCGTGGAGGTTCGAGGAGAGCTAGAATTCGATTCGGTCGACAAGCGCGCCGTCATAACGCACACTACGAACTCATCTGGCGATGCTGTTCTTCTCTTCCGTGTCCCAGGAGCAGTCACTGACGGTGGCTCAATCAACGTTGAGGCCCGGAAACGCGATCAAACGAGGAAGGAGGATTTCGACTTCGAGCTCGACCCGCGGGCTCGCATCATCATCAATACGGACAAACTGCTTTATCAACCCGGACAATCACTTCATGCCCGCGCAATTGTGCTCAGTGTGGACAAGCACGCGGTCGCAAACGAAGACGCTGAGTTCAAGCTCGTCGATCCAGAGTCGAATACCGTGTTTAGCGGCACGGCAAGAACAAACGACTTCGGCATTGCCAGCATCGACTGGGATCTCCCCGACTCAACAGAACTCGGACCTTATGGGCTCCAGGTCTCGCTCTCAAACAGTGATCGGTACGGTAGCGCCCAGGAGATGACGAACGTTCGAGTCAGCCGCTACGATCTCCCTAACTTTACAGTCGCAGCCCAGCCGGATCGGTCTTACTATTTGCCTGGTCAGAACGCATCGATTGCGATATCCGCCAAGTACCTGTTTGGGAAAGAACTGACCCACGGCGTGGTCAAACTGGTTCGTGAGGAGGAACAGGGCCACTGGGACTCCGCACAACACAAATGGGTAGTTGACGAAGCGGATCGTCAGTCGGGAGAGCTTGACCATTCTGGACGGGCGACGTTCACGCTGGACTTTACGCAGCTGCACGGCGAGCTCGCAGAGGAGACGTACAGACGATTCAAAGACCTCAACTATGCCGCATATGTGACCGATCCCAGCACGGGGAAGACGGAGCAGCGCCGATTCCAGGTCCGTCTCAGTCACCAGCCGATTCACGTCTATGTTTCTGGCATGAATCTCAGTGGAGATCGGGCCTCCTTCTACGTGTCCACCTATTATCCGGACGGCACCCCAGCGGAGTGCCATGTCAATGTCAGCGAAGATCGGAACCACTACAGAAACTACGGCGAGGAGAACCCGTCCGGTATCAGGGATTTTCTTCACGCCATCAAGACCAACCGATTCGGCGTGGCCAAAGTTTCCGATCTACAACTGTTGACTGGGGCCGACGGCGACTCTAACCGCAACCGTGGCTATCAGCTTGTCTTCGATGTTCACGACAAGACCGGGGCTACCGTTTCTTATGACGAGGTGTTTTGGAGCGACTCCGACAGGCTGATTCAAGTCACAACGGACAAGTCCCTGTATCAGGCAAAGGATCAGATTACAGTTTCTGTTCGTGCTCCCAGCACTCTCTCCGGACACGTTATTGTCGACCTCTCACGCGACGGGGCCGTCCTGTGGACCGGCGGGATAGGTCTGCACAATCATCGAGGGTTCACGGTTATCCCGTACGCCCCCGAGTTCAAAGGCGAACTGACGCTTGCAGCGTATTCGCTGGAGACAGACAGTGAAGAACGCTATGAAATCCCCTCCGGTGCCAGCGCCATTCTGTTTCCGAGCCCGTCAACCCTGACTGTGAAAATCAAGACTGACCGTAGCACCTACAAGCCAGGGGATGACGTATCAGCTGCTCTCAACGTCAGCCTGCCATCTGGCTCGACTTCGGCCAGCGCCCTTGGGGTCGTCGTGGTCGACAAGGCGGTAGAAGAACGTATTCGCACCGACCAGGAGTTTGGGGAAGGGCACTACGGTTTCTGGGACTGGAGTTGGTGGTTTCCACCTGAGTCCGTCGGCGGAATCACATTCAAGGACCTTGATGGACTGGACCTTTCTAAGCCGCTCCCCGACGGTATGGATCTTGTCGCCGAGATGCTCTTGCGGGGACGCAGTTACTACTCGGTCGGATTGCCAGAAATCGAAGGCAACAACTACGGATATGAAACCCGCGCGCTGTTCTCCGAGAAGATGCGGAGTGAACTTGAACCCTTTCGCAAAGCTCTTCTAAACGAAGACGTGATCGGGTGGAAGTTCGCGACGAACAACGATGAAGTGGCGTCCGTTCTCCGAAAAGCGGGACTTGACCCTGGAAGTATCGTCGATCCTTGGGGCACGCCTTATCACTACAATTTCGGGATCGATTACCGAAACCGAACGCTGAATGTTGTATCCGCCGGCCCTGACAAGCAGTTGGGAACCGCGGATGATGTTGAGGCGCTTACGCTGAGCTGGCCATATTTTCAGCCGGTCGGTAAGATCGTCGATCGAGTTGTTAAAGAGACTTACGCCTCCTCTGGCGCGTACATCCGCGACTTTGATGCTCTTAGGGCGGCTGTACTTTCGCGTGGACTCGACCTCAAAACACTTCGGGATCCCTGGGGTAATCCTTACGCGTTCGGTTTCCAGCCTAGCGGCTCGCTCTATCAGGTCATTGTCCAAAGCACTGGCCACAACATACCGCGTGAATTCTACGCACCGTTCGCGATATGGACCAGTGCAATTGACTATTTTGAGCAAGCTCGCGGGAAGATAGATTCCGCGATTTACAAACTCTCTCGCTCCACAGGGGCATTTCCTCAAGACGATGAAACGCTCGACAAAGCTATGATCGACAGTGGCGTGAACTTCCGCCAGTTGGTTGATCCTTGGGGACATCCGTATTACGTCAAATACAGCGTCGAGTCGGAATATGGCGATGCCACACGGATTACCTATCAGCCGGATGCGAGGGTCCAAACCGGCACTCCCGTAACACGGAAGCTCGCGTGGATTCGGATTATGAGTCCCGGTCCGGACGGCGAAGCGAACACACCGGATGACTTTCCCGTCGCCAGCTTCTCCCGTGACATTGCCGAGCAGAGCGGTAAAGACCTCATTCCTCAGTCCGTTAATTCTGAACCTCTGAGCGGGAACACAGGTGCTATCAACGGCGTTGTTACAGATCCGACAGGCGCTGTCATTTCAAACGCCAGTGTGATTGCAACGCTCCGCCAGACAGGCCAGAAATTCTCTGGGATCACGGGCTCCGACGGCGCCTACATCATTCGTGACATCCCGCCTGGCACATATGACATGAGCATTTCTGCTCCGGGATTCCGATCGACACAGATACGCACTGTGCCAGTTCACTCAACGAGCATGACGGCTGTGAATGCGATGCTCAATGTTGGCTCGGTGTCTGAGACAGTCGAGGTTTCAGCAGCGGTAGCCAACGTCGAGACAACGAGCTCATCCGTGGCGGTGAGCAAGTCCGCCGAAGGAACTAAGGTTCAGGTTCACGAAGAGACATTTACGCCGAGGCTGCGTGACTACTTTCCCGAAACCCTGTTCTGGTCGCCTTCCATAATCACCGATGCCAACGGTCGTGTACGGCTGAAATTCAAACTTGCAGACAACATCACAACTTGGAAGATGACTGTGCTGGCGTCAACGAAAACTGGCGAGATCGGTGTCTCAGACCGCGAAATCCAAGCCTTCCAGCCGTTTTTTCTTGAGCACGACCCTCCAAAGGTTCTCACTATTGGCGACTTGATCGACCTTCCGGTTGTGGTCCGCAACTATCTTCCACAAGCCCAGCAACTCAGTGTGGAAATGAAGCCCGCGAATTGGTTCGAGCTGGAGCATCCCGGCAAACAGGAGATCTCAGTCGGAGCTGGAGAATCCACGACTGCGATATTCCCGTTCCTCGCAACTGCGATGGTGAAGGCCGGCAAGCAGCAGGTCTACGGCGCCAACCGTACCACTGGCGATGCTGTTGAGAAGACAATCACCGTTCACCCCAACGGCCGGGACCAAATCTCAACCGTGACAGGCATTCTCCACGGCGACTCTACGCTCTCGCTGAACATACCGGCCGATTTAATTCCGGGCAGCATGCGGGCGCGGCTGAAGATATATCCCAACCTGTTGGCGCATGTCACGGAGAGCATCGAGGCCGGGCTTGAGCGTCCTTACGGTTGCGGTGAGCAAACTTTATCTTCGACATATCCCAGTGTCATGTTGCTGAAATACTACAAAGCCGCCGGCGTCACGAGTGCTCCGATGCAGGGAAAGGCCAGTCGCTACGTCAGCCTCGGATACCACCGTTTGCTTAACTACCGCGAGTCTGGCGGCGGGTTCAGTTATTGGGGCCACGGCTCGCCGGATGCAGCGCTCACTGCCTATGCCGTGCGCTTCCTGTCGGACGTCTCAGCTTTCACCGATGTTGATCCCGAGCTCATCAACGGTGCCGAGAAATGGCTCGTTGGACAACAGGATAAGGATGGCCACTGGCAGCCGAAGTATGGATACGATGACAGCGGGCTTACCGCTTACATCACCGTCACTCTGGCGGAATCCGAAAATAGCACGAACGACCCACTGAAGAAGATTCTTCATGAGTCGGTCTCACGCGCTCTTGCTTACTTGTCCGATCCTCATCGTGATCTGAGTGAACCGTATGCGCTCGCAGAGTTTGCCATCGCGGCTTCTAGGTTTGGCGATAAACAACACGCCTCTGACGCAATTTCGAAAATTATCAAACTGGCAACTCCGGAACATAGTGGCATGTACTGGGTGCTCGAACACAACACTCCGTTCTACGGTTGGGGACACGCAGGCCGCGTCGAGAGTACCGCGATGGCAGTCTTAGCGCTGGCGACCGTCGACCCAACAAGCGAGACCCGCCGCCTCGTTGATGCCGGTACGCTCTGGTTGCTGCAGCAGAAAGATCGCTACGGAGTGTGGTACTCCGGTCAGGCGACCGTAGATGTTCTATCTGCGCTACTCAAAGGGATCGACACTAACCCTTCCAGAAGCCCCGACGCAAGACTCGCAGCTGTAGTTAATGGCAAGACCGTACCGATAGGTGGGGACTGGTCTCCGACCTCAGACGCTCCGGCAATTATCGACATCTCGGACTTAATCCGTCCAGGCGATAACACCATAGTTGTCCAGAACGGAAGCACGCTCTCGACGGCCAGTACTCAGGCTGTCGCCGAGTACTACATCCCTTGGACCGGTGCCGCCGTCACCGAGGCTACCCGTCCCGGCGATTCTGATGCACTCCGTCTTGCGGTTAGGTTTGACAAGACGGAAGCCCACGCCGGAGAGGAAGTTCGTTGCTCTATCGAGGCCGAACGAATTGGAAGCCGTGGATGGGGCATGATGATTGCCGAAATTGGCCTACCACCCGGTGCCGACGTTGACCGCCGCGTGCTCGACGAAGTAGTCAGCAACTCAGGGTGGACCGTGTCGCACTATGACGTTCTCCCCGACCGTCTTGTGCTTTATCTTTGGCCCAACGCCGGTGGTACCAAGCTGACGTTCAAGTTTCGTCCTCGATACCGGCTGAAAGCTCGAACCGCTCCCTCGGTCCTGTATGACTACTACAATCCCGAGGCACTGGTCGCACTGCCACCATCTGATTTCAACGTCAAACCGATTCCACATCCAGAGCCGGTGAAAACGGTCGCGGAAAAATAGCAACCGGGCCTTGTCACGTTGACTATTCGACGTCCGGCGAAGCGTTTTGTTCGCTTCGAACCTTTGCTCTCGCTGTCATCAGTCCGCTGATTTCATCATAGTGCCATGGACGGAAGTCATGCGTGTCGACACCAACGTCCATCGATAGCAAAGTCGGCCGTTCCGGTAGTCGCCCATGTGAATGCCCGTACAAATGCCACGATCCGTGATGTGACCGATTCCAGACGCGCATGGCATAGTGGCAGAGCACGATCGGTTGGCCATGTATGGAGATTTCTGCAAGGTTGTTGAGCCAAGAAAACTCTTCAGTCAACTTGCGAGCTTCTTTGTCGTGATTGCCGGCGAGCGCAAAGATCTTCCTGCAACGAATGTGCTTGCGGTGCTCCAGAACCCGCGCCTTGCTTCCGATGCAGAAATCTCCCAGGAAATAGAGAGTGTCATTCGGCTTCACCGAAGCATTCAGACGTTCAAGGATCGTCTGATCCATCTCCTCGACACTTCGAAACGGGCGATTGCAGTAGCGGATTATGTTATTGTGTCCAAAATGAAAATCTGCTGTGAACCATGTGGTCGGCATAACGTCCTTTGAGACCTCTGGCGATGTAATCTCCTCAATGGTGCTTCGCACTTCGCTGCGGAAGGGCTTGGGCCGGTACGTCAGGAGACGCCAGCCCCTGTTGTGACTGGGCCGAGCTTGGTGTCTCCGGTGTTGGTTGCCGTTCGCTGGCAAACCAAGTACCCAAGAAGACGCCCAGTGCGAGGGCAGCACTCGCAACGACAGGTAGCCAAATCGCCCAGACCTGTTTTTCCAGCCTACCAAGTAAATCGTCGATCTGTTGCGCTCTTGTAGTCATGCTCCGGAGAAGCGAGTCATTGGCGCTTCGGACCTTGGCAATCACTCCGATGTTAGGGTGAGCTACTTCCCGGAGCACGTTCACGAGTTGCGTTTGGACGGAGTTCATTTCAGAACAGGACTGGTCAAGCGCTCTTGCGGTATCCGGCAGACCGGACTGCTGGAAACACTGTCGCAGGCTCTCGCCCAGCAGCTTCGCAATTCGAGGCGGGTCCAACCCCGTTTCCAATTCCTTCGGCAACTGAGTAAGGCGTGATTCAAATCGCGATGCGCATTCTTCCATTCGCTTCGCGACTGCATTGGCCGCAGACGCGGAACTTTCCAAAATCTTCCGCAATAACTTGCGTTCTGCGGCGATCTCGGCGGGCGTCTCACGCGTCAGCAGCGCGAGGATGCCCATTGCTTCCAGTATCCGCAGCATCTCATCGTTTGGGCTGAGAGTGCGAGTGTGCGCGATGACCCTGTAGTATTCCCCCTGTCGTTCAGCAGGCACCAGTCCTGCCAGTTCATCGAACAAGGTTTGGCTCTCGGAGTCCGCACCCGCCAGATTTAGGTGTTCCTGATCGGCGCTCATGGGAGGAATATCTCCTTTGCCCGGTCGAACTCGGAGAAGAGTCGTCGCCGATAGCTTTCGGCGCGCATCACAATCGAGGCACGCTTGAGTTCGTTGATCGCATTCTGCCTTGTCGCAACCTGGCCAAGGCGGATGCCGTGTTGCCGGGCGGGGTTCTCAAGTTCCGCCAAGCGAAATTCCATCCGAATCACGATCGGCGACAGTGCTTCGCGGAAACGGATTGCTTGCTCCGCAGAGTCCCAGTAGCTGAAGTCTGACTGGGGACTTGTGGCGTTCTGGACGACAACATACTGTGCCCGCTCTTGCAGTCGGTTCGCCCATGTAAGGACACTCTCGACGCTTGCCGGGTCTGGCGTGACGACACCGACAGCAGTGAAACGTGCGCCAGTTGCCGAAACATCGTCATACATCGCGTCGAACCAGTCGCTCGCTATCTGCCCGGAACCGGCTCCCATGTCGGCGAGGATGATCGCGGCGCCGGATTCAAGATGATCAACGAATGCATCCAGACCGGCAGGCGTGTGAATGTTCACCTTGGCCACCGATCCATTGAAGAAGTGCTTTAGCGATCCGCGAGCTTTGTTCTCGGTATCGAGATCGAGCAGCGTGAACGGAATCTCATTGGCTTCAAACCACTCAGCGAGGGCGACCATCAGGCCAGTTTTGCCAACTCCGCCTTTGCCACCCATGGTGAAAACGACTCGTTTGTTCTTCGTTTCGGTGTTCATCGAGATCCTCCTTGACCTACGAGCCTCAACGGTTCGCTTTCCTCAAAATGAAAGTGTTTGGGTTTCGCCTTTTGCTGGACTGGTTTTGCTTTGAGCGCCGCAATTCGTGAGGTAACATCGTCCGGGCTTACGCCGCTACGGGTAGATTCCGGTTCGAGCGGTGGCAGTTCGTACTGCAGCTGCTTTCGGTGTTTTGCGCGAACCTTGATGAAGGAGTGAATCGTGCTGACTGCCACTTCGAGGCCGACACGCTCGTGAAGAATGCGAACGATGTCGCGATATGTGCAGCCTTTGCGTCGCAATTGGCGAATCAGTTCGCGGTGAGTTTCGAGTTTGGATCGAGGTGATTTCTGCGGGATCGAATCCAGCAGGGAAAGAAGCGTTGGGTCCATGACTTTCAGGCTCCTTAGCACCTGGCCATAACCCGTCTCCACAGTCCGATAAGTGCCCTAGAGCGCTATCCGTACCGTTTAATTTCAATCGGTTACGAACTCTAGGACGACTTTCACGGCGGTAACACGGGTTCAAATCCCGTCGGGGACGCCAAACCTAATCAAGAACTTGCAAATCCCCTCCAGAAGTTTGTGGGTCCGTTACGGTCCGATAAGCCTCGGTGCTTGGACCATACGGACATTCGTCCTACGATGTTGTTGCTGACGGTGTGGCGAGCCGTGACAGGTTCAATATCTTTGACCAGCAATCTTTCGGCCACAGCGATGCCGGGCTTGTTGCGACGGCGGTCTCTCACGGAGACGGCTGCTGAGGCTCGATTGACCACAACATTTCTTGCGGTCTCAAAGTCTGTTCACCTTTGTACATTTCTGAATTGTGCCCGAGACTCATTCAGTCAGTGTTCGCTCGCGAGGGTATGTATCGATGATTCTCCGATCCAGTCAACTCCTGGCAACCTGGATGACTTCGTTTCTCACCGCGTAGGCCACTAACGTGGCGATCGAATGAAGGTTAAGCTTGTACATGAGGTTGGTTCGATGTGTGTCCGCCGTCTTCTCTGAGATGTTCAGAAGTACGGCGACCTCCTTACATCTGTTGCCCTCAGCCAGGAGCCGCAACACCTCGCGTTCCCGAGGCGACAGTTGACGTGCCGGGACTGTGATGGGACCAAGATTTCCTTTCCATCGGCCGCTCACCACGGTAGCCGGCGTTCGCATGCCCAAGACCCAGTGGGTCTGCTGCGCAGCGTCCACCGCCGCCGTCAGTTCGTCGATTCCGTCGGACCTTAGAACCCACCCACGAACCCCTGCTTGTAAACAATCCAGGACCACCTTCTCTGAATCCGCTTCGCTGAGAATCAGTATTCTCTGGCTCGGATTGTCTTTCAGGATCTGGCGCACCCCGTCGACGCCGTTTAGATTGGGCAGGTAAACGTCCAATAGAATAAGATCAGGCCTCAAATGCATGCACTTCTCTATGGCGTCCCGTCCGTCAGCGGCGTCACCACAAACCTGCCAACCTTGGTGAGAGCCGAGCACCGAGCGCAGACCTAAACGGAAGATTGGATGCTCGTCCGCAAGCAAAATACGAAATGTGTTCATACTTCCCCCGGTAGTTACGTGGAATCTATCAGAGCAATGCGATTCAATTCTGTGCAGAATTGCTCAGCGACAAACCGTTGCATCGATAGGGATCTGAATAAGCTTGCAGCGCGCAGCTGACAGTCTTCTATTGGCTGTCCCCTGGCAATGCGCGCCATGCACCGCGGCTCTTGGTCCCAAGGTTTTTCCGCGTTTCTTTGTCTCTACAATCTCCAGAGGATCCGAGCGAAACACCGCGCCCAGTGCCATGTTCAATCATGTGCAATATTGACCAGACCCATGATTCCTAGAATGGCACAATGGAAACACTATACGAGACCTTGTTTGTCTCCTCTAAGCCGCTTCCAGGAGGACATATGTGGATTGCAAAGCATTTGAAGCTGTCACACGCCTATTCCGAACTTGAAACGTTAACTGCGGAGCGTACGGCAGAGTTGCAAAAGCTTACTCAGCGTCTGCTCAACGTGCAGGATGAGGAGAGACGAAAACTAGCGCGCGACTTGCACGACAACACGGGCCAAACACTGGCTGCGCTGAAAATAAGTCTGGCGCTCCTGCGGGAGAACTGCAAAGACGCCCCGGCTACGCTGGCGATGGTTTCCGACGTTGCTCAACTGGCGGACCAAGCCATAGAAGAGATTCGAACCATGTCGTACCTCCTGCATCCGCCATTATTGGATGAGGTGGGATTTGCATGCGCGGCTGAGTGGTACATCGAGGGATTCGCCAAGCGAAGCGGAATTAACGTAAGGGCCGAGATCGCGCCGTCGCGGGGACGCTTGCCGAAGAATGTGGAGATCGCTCTCTTTCGTGTCTTGCAGGAGAGCTTGACCAACGTACATCGCCACTCCGGAGCTTCGGACGCGAGCATCCATTTTCAACACGAAGCTGACGCTGTGATTCTGGAGATACGCGATTCTGGAAAGGGTATACCAGAAGAGCGCCTGCGGTTGCTTCAGGGAGTCTCTGCCGAGACCGGAGTCGGTTTGGCGGGAATGCGCGAGCGCTTGCACGAGTTGCGAGGTACGCTGGAAATAGAATCCGATGATCGCGGAACCAACATGCGAGCTACGGTTCCACTCTTTGCCATGCACCACTCCGTTCATCCGGGAACTTGCGCGGAAGTTGGAGCAACCGCGTGGGCCTGACGAACGTGAGGGGAGATCGTTGGGCTGAGAGAGTTGTTTGCCTGGTTGCAAAGTGTGGAAGCTATTGATCGCAGAAGGCAAGAAGCGTCCGATGAACTCGCAATAGCTTGCCTTTAGGTTCGTAATAAATAAAGCCCGATTTCTTGAACCTGTTCATGAAAAAGCAAATGCGCGATCGCGTGGTCCCGACCATTTCTGCCAGCGTCTCATGGCTTATCGCCGGAACCGTAGTTTCGGGTCCTCCGTTCCCGTCATAGTGGGCGAGCAACAGCAGGATCCGCGCTAGTCTCTTCTCGCTCAGGTTGCAATGCAGATCCACTAAATCCTGCTGGTATCGAATATACCTGGCCAGCACGTATGCCCAAAACAGATTTGCCAACTTCACTTGCCGTGACAGCGCGAGCATCATGGCCGTTTTGGTAATTCGGAGGAGACTGCAGTCCGTGATTGCGCTGGCGGACGCTGTACGGGTGGACCGGCCGGCGATGGAATCTTTGCCAATAAAATCAGCCGCACTCAGAATGTCGAGGGTTGCTTCCTTTCCCGCGTGCGACTTCACGCTGAGTTTCACTCTGCCGCTTTGAATTACAAACAGCGAATTAGCCGCATCTCCCTGAGCGTAGATTGTTTGTCCCTTCGTGAAGAAGATCAACCTCCGGCCAGCGCCCACAGTTGTGAGAAACCTCTTCGGGTTGAAAGTATGTCTTTGCTTGACCATCTACCGGGCCGCCGTTACTGCGCACGGTGTAAATTGGATCACAAGAATCAATGTGACAATGCTCAATTTTGATCAGAGTTGCCTCCCTTTGGTCAAAGTTCGTAATAGCGGAAGGGAGACACGCCTCCAGAATGCAGAGTACCCCCGCGAAGCTCCGCGGCTTGACGCGAACCGACACATCGGCTCGCCAACATCTGGCTGAACACCTTTGCGGGTGAGGGAAACGCTATCGGATCAATCTGTGCAAGCCCAAGGGTAAGCCAGTAACAACCAGGAAGAAAGCCACGAGCACGAGTCGCGTCTTGAAGAGACTTCTTTGGGAGGCGTCCACTGGCCAATCACTCCGTGGTGATGAGATAAAGGCATACTGAATTTCTTTGGTCCACTAGGAATGTTGTGAATTACACCGATTGATGGGCTTAGAGTGTAATGGCGATGGTTCACCATTTTGCGAACCCTAGACGTGATGTTTGCCATTTTCATCAATTCGCCACCATCCGCCTCAGTTCTGCGACTTGTGGCTCAGCGCGCTCAATAGTTTTGGAAAGTTCCTGTAGACCTTCCGTCGTCGTCATAAGTCCCGGCAATTCTTTCAGCGCTGCCAGCATGGTTTCCATTTGCGGGACTCTCGCTCTTACATTTCGCCAGATATTTAGGGGCAACTTTCGCCTTCGACCTGTTGCAAGGAGTGGAAGCCTTTCCATAAAGACGCCTCCTCGGACTGCAAAATACTGTAGTTGGAAGGCGGGACAAAAACTGAGCAGAATTGACCACGGCGGCCCACCCTGCGGCCAGTTCCAAAGCATGCATGCCAGGCCCGACTGAGATGGCGGTGAAGACGTAACGCCTGAATCACCTGCAGAAATCGAGGTTTCGTAGATTGTTCAGTAACGAATGATTCCTCTTTTCGTACACTCTAACGAGCGCCAACGAACAGGTATACGAATCCTGCCAGTGAAATGAAAATAAAAACGTACGGCCACATTTCTACGATGCGCTTCGGCACATTTAAAATTCCAGGCCAATAGCCTTGATTCCCATCACTAAAATGAGCCGAGACATCACGTTGGTTTGATTCCGAGTGTTTAGGCTTCATAGGGTTGGACGAAGTGCGAAATGGGGTGACACTTGACGCAGAGGGGAAGTGGAATTTCCCAAGTCTGCCCTTCAAAGAAGAACGTGCAATTTCGATATTCCAAGCTTAATCCGCAGCCAGGGCAAGCATTCGCAGCCCAATGATTGCTTGCAGTGTTCAGAAACTGGATGAATGCTTTGGAAATCGGATTTTCTGTCATCGCGCATCCTCCCCAGACGCCTTGTTGGAGGGGTCAGGAGGTAGCGTAGCTTTTTGGCGAGTTGAGGACTGTGCAATATTGATCAGGGTTGGAACTCTTGTACGCTTGCGTACAGACGAGCAAAACTGTTTCGCACTATCATCCACTCCTGATGCCCGGCAAGACGAATAAACCGAAGTCGCCTGTAAGGCCGTACTCAACGAATGTTCGCAGCGGAAGCCAAACTCGCTGCTGATCGCAATACAAAGCGACGGCCAAAGCCTGGGAAGCCCAATATCTAATCTTTTCGTCTGCAGTGCCCCATTTCTTCGGCGGCAACCTTTCTCCGATTGTCGAAAACAGGCCATTGCACTCACAACTTGATCGATGTCGTTTCCATGAGTCTTCCTTCGATCGGATTTGATCCGGGAAAAACTTAGATTCGCTCATATGTGTCGGCAGTGCGGTGGAGAATCGCCCACTTTGTGAGGAAGAGTGTTGCCGCGTTGAATTCTGATGACCTTAATTCTCCGAATTCTTCGCATTCGTGCAATAGCTTCCACTCGACGCCGCAACATTCGCTCGCAAGGCGGTCAATTGTGATCAGTATTTCGAAGCCGGAAGTCGGATACTGACGAGTTAACAGGGTTCCACGATAAAGCAAATGTCGTGAACAGACTCGTTTTTGAGGAGGTTTCGATGAACTGGAATTTGATGGATCCGAGACTCATAGCTCTAGCCGCCGGCGTTATCGTGATCGTCGCAGTTGGTGCCTGGCTGTACGTCCGAAAACGAAAGGGCACGACGGCGGGCTTGCGGCAGAAGTTTGGGCCCGAGTACGACCGCGCGGTCCTGACCCATGGCTCTAAAGCAGAAGCGAAACTGGTGGATCGCGAGAAGCGGATTGACAAACTCAACATTCGTGATCTTGATGCGATGGAACATCAGCGTTATTCCAAGCAGTGGGAGGCCGTGCAGTCCCGCTTTGTCGATTCGCCGAAGGGCGCCGTGGCGGAAGCGGACGACCTGGTGTCTTCTGTAATGAAGGTTCGGGGCTATCCCCTTGCCGATTTCGAGCAACGCGCCGCCGACATTTCTGTCGACCATCCTCGTGTCGTGGAAAACTACCGGTCGGCTCACGAGATTGCGCTCCGTGCCGGAAAAGAAGGAGCAACCACCGAAGAACTCAGAACGGCGATGATTCACTACCGCTCTCTGTTTGAGGAACTGGTTCAGGTGCCAGTGGCGGTGGAGAGGAAAGAAGTCGCGTAGCGACGATTCTCGTAGGGCTTGCGGATCGATTCCAGAAGCGGCCAGGGCTTGAACGCGGAATCACCTCACAGTCCGGGTGCATCGCCGGACGCTTTTGCCACGGCGCGGTAAGGACACCATTGGTGGCGACCATAATCGTTTAACGATCAATTTCTGAAAAGGAGAACCACGATGACGACAATTGAGCAGACTAAATGTGCACACCTTCCATGCCGGTGCTTAGCGCAAGCAGGCGACAAATACTGCGGTCAAGCCTGTAAGGAAGCGGGATCCAGCGAAGTCGAAATCGCCTGCCAGTGCGACCACGGAGCTTGTCCTCTGACCTCATAAGGACAGACGCTCCTCCATTGGAGCTCCCAGGGAGAATCCGAAATGAAATCGCGCCGAAAAATGATCTTGCTGCTAGCCCTGCCAGCAATGTCGTTGCTCGCGGGGGCGCAATCGCTGGTCAATGCAGGAGATTCGTCTGGGATCGTTGTAAACCCAACACCGGCTCCGCCCGATTTGATCTACACGCGTCCCACGCAGAGAACGAAGCTCCGCAACTACGTTTTCGACGCGTTCGGCCCGTATCCCATCGCGGGTGCGGCGTTTGCGGCCGGTATTGGTCAAGCGTATAACACGCCTCCTGAGTGGAAGCAAGGCGCCGAGGGGTTTGGCAAGCGAATTGGCTCCGCCTTCGGCATCGCTGCGGTCAGCACTACGACGCGCTACGGGCTGGCACAAGCGTTCAAGGAAGACACGTTGTACTACCGCTGTGAATGCAAGGGCGTGTTTCCACGGTTGCGTCATGCCGTGGTCTCGACCCTTACAGCACGTCGCGGCGAAGATGGCCATCGTGTCTTTTCCGTTCCGGCGCTCATTGCGCCTTATGCCGGCTCGATGACTGCCGTGTACGCGTGGTATCCCGGCCGCTACGACGGCAAGGACGCGCTCCGGATGGGCAACTACACCATGCTGGGATATGTGGGCGGAAACATCGCGCTTGAATTCCTATACGGCGGACCCCACTCCTTGCTTCATCGCATGCACCTCCCTAATGGGCCGGCAGCACTAAATCCAGGTTCAAACCCATGAGCGACCGGCAATCAGTTGCGGTGGTAGGCTTTGACCCTCCAGTTCGGGGGGCACCGACCTCACTCATATCGCCCGCTGTGGGTTATTCCAACGGCCTGATCATCCAGTTTCTCGAATGGTTTGGAGATCTCGGCATCTTTTTCTGGCAGGTTGTCCGGGCTGCGGTAACGCCGCCTTTTGAATTTGGCGAATTATTTCGGCAGCTCGACGAGATCGGATCAAAGTCTCTGCCGCTGGTCGCTTTGGCCGGAGCCGCAACCGGCGTTGTCCTCTCTCTGGAAGCCCGCTACAGCCTGACTCGATTTGGGGCTAAGTCGCTGCTGCCCGCCGCCATTGTGTTCTCTGTGATTCACGAGACTGGACCGATTATTACGGGTCTGGTCGTGAGCGGTCGAGCGGGAGCTGGCATTGGCGCGGAGCTCGCGTCGATGAAAGTCACCGAGCAAATTGACGCCATCGAGGCGTCTGCGGTGAATCCCTATCGGCTGCTGGCGGCGACCCGCATCCTGGCTTGCATCCTGATGCTGCCTCTGCTGACCCTCGCTGCCGATTTTTGCGGCTTGCTCATGGGCTGGGTTACGCAGGCTATGGTCGCGCCGGTTTCTTTACACCAGTTCATCAATGCCGGCTTTAGCGGCGCCGATTTCAACGATTTCCTGCCACCAACCTTTAAGACCGCCGTGTTTGGACTGATCATTGGGCTGATTGCGTGTTTCCAGGGAATGCGGACGCAGGGTGGCGCTGCGGGCGTCGGTCGCGCAGCGACAAGCTCGGTGGTCTTGTCGTCGCTGTTCGTCATACTGGCGGATGTCGTACTGGTAAAGCTCATCATTTTATTTTTCCCGTAATTGATCCAGAAGCCGGCAAACAAACATGCACACGATCGATCAAGTTGCGAGGAAGCCAGAGGAAGTCGAGAAAGACGACAGTGCGCCAGTGGTCGCCGTCGAGGACGTGCACAAGTCATTTGGAACTCAAAAAGTTTTAAGCGGGATTAACCTGGCGGTGAGGCGCGGCGAGACCCTGGCGGTGCTGGGCCGGAGTGGTACGGGCAAGAGCGTATTGCTGAGACTCGTCATCGGACTGGAGAAACCTGACTCGGGGTCGGTTCGCATCCAGGGGCAAGACATCGCCGGCCTGGCTCTCGACCAGCTTGGTGAGATCAGGAAGAAAATGGGATTCTTGTTTCAACACGCTGCCCTTTACGATTCGCTGACCGTCGAGCAGAATGTAGCGTTTCCCCTGCAGCACCATAAAAAAGACATGTCGAAGTCTGAGCAGCGAGACCGAGTCCACGAATTATTGGCGGAAGTGGGGATGGAAAGCGGCTTTGCGAAGATGCCCTCCGATATCTCTGGCGGCATGCAGAAGCGAGTAGGACTGGCACGTGCTCTGGCTTTGGAGCCAGACATTCTGCTGCTCGACGAGCCCACCGCCGGTCTTGACCCCATCAGCTCAGCGGAGATTGATGATCTGGTCCTCAAGCTCCAGGAGGAACATCACATGGCATCGATCGTGGTAACTCACGATCTGCATAGCGCGAAGACAATTGCGGACCGGTTGGCTCTGCTTAACGAGGGAGCTGTGGTGATAGAAGGCAGCTTTGAAGAGCTGCAAGAGAGTGACATCGAGTTTGTCAAAGAATTTCTAAGGCATTCGTAGGGGGACATATGTCGAGAGCGGCGAGGTTAGGGGCGTTCATCGTTGCAACACTTGCAATTCTGGTCCTCGGCGTCTTCATCATCGGAGGCAAGCAGTATCTTTTTAGCTCGACCTACCAATTGAAAGCACAATTCGACAATGTGGTGGGCCTCGATGCTGGAGGCGACGTTCGCGTGGGCGGTGTTCACAGCGGAACGGTGCGCAACATCGTGTTGCCCCACAGGCCGGGCGAAAAGGTCACGGTCATCATGGATCTCGGCAAGTCAACGCACGAGATCATCAAGCAAGACTCTGTGGCCACAATCGAAACGGAGGGTTTGTTGGGCAATCAGTTTCTGGCGATCTCGTTTGGGTCGGCTGGATCAGGCGACGTGCGGGATGGCGATATCATCTCGAGCGAGGCGCCACTCGAAATGGCGGATCTGTTCCAAAAAACGAGCGACATCCTGGATAGCAGCCAGCAAGCCATCAAGAACGCCACTCGGGCAACGGCGAATCTAGACTCGATCAGCGCCAAGATAGATAAAGGGCAGGGAACCGCCGGCGCTCTGGTTAACGACAAAGCGCTCTACACCAACCTCGAACAGACGACAGCCGCCATGCGGGATACGATGGTGCAGGCGCAAGCCGGGGTCACCGACTTCCAGGAGAATATGGAAGCCATGAAGCACAATTTCTTCCTGCGCGGGTATTTCAAGAGCCGAGGATACGAAGACTCCGCCGAACTCGCCAAGAATGAGATCGACCGATTGCCGCAAGGCACACCGACAAAGCAGTTTACCTACTCGGCGAAGCAGCTTTTCGATAAGCAAGATTCGGCCAAGCTGAAGAACCACAAGTCTCTAGCTGCCGGTGGCGAGTTCCTGGCCAATAACCCATTTGGCTTTGCCGTGGTCGTAGTGTCTGCCGGCATGGAAGGCGATACTCAGAAAGACCTTGTGTTAACGGAAGCTCGGGCCATGGTTGTGCGTGAGTATCTGGTCGAGAACTTCGGATTTGACGATAGCCAACTTAGGACGCTGGGGATGGGCAAGCAGGCAGAGACGAATTCCGATGCCGGCTGGGGCACGGTACAGATTTTCGTTTACCCGGCCGGAACAGAAATTCCGCCGAACAAGCAAACCCAATCCATTGCCTCACCCGAAGCGAGCGCAACTCAATCAGTTCAGGCCTCGACGAGCGCGACGTCTAAACCGCGGTAGGGCTTGCGGGCTGGTTCGATTGAGTGGTTGCTGCTTTCTGCTGCGAACCGCGATCGCTACAGGGTTCGGCAGGTTGAGGCCTGTGATGAGCGCATCGAAGCTTTCTGTAGCGATGCGCCTCAGAGCTTCTGTCACGCTGGCGGCTGCCACTACTTCAAATCCCCTGGGTTCAAGAGTCGCGTTCATCCTAGAGCGAACAGCATGATCGTAATCAACAAGCAAAACCTTATGAGCAAGGGCGCGTTCGGTCGGAGTCATACAGCACAAGCCTCTCTTCACGAATGAAGAAAGTATCGCCAGGTGTTATTTCCAGAGATGTATAAAAAAGAACAGTCAGCCAGAGTGTTAACGGGTATTGTGCCTCTAGCTGTTATGGTCAAAGCGCGGTCATGGGTTAGCGGCGGAACACCCGCCATTTGGACCCTAACGACCGCGCAAAAATACGCGTATTCGACACCTTTCAGGCCGGGCTCAAACGAGCCCGGCCTTTTTTTTCGCACGCGACCAATCGGCTGGAAACCATAATCGATCGAGCCCAATTGATCAGACTTCAATGTCTCTGCGATGAGAAAGTCTTGATGAGAACCAATTGCCAGACGGGCAGGGCGATATTGCCCCGAGAACAATCGAGGAGAAGACCATGTCACAAACGGTAGTGGAAAGAGCAGCTGAACACATCGCCGCATCAGTTCCTCAAGCTTCTCGTGCAACTGGCGCGGTCGCCGACGCAATCGGAAGCGGCGTCGGAGTATTGAGACGCGCCGCAAAGGAGAGGGGTGATGCTGCAAGAGAGTTCCTGAACGACACAAGTCAGCGCATCCAGCGACGCCCTGTTCTTATCGTCGCGACGACATTCGCGATAGGGTTCACGGCGGGAGGGTTGATCGCCTGGATGATCAAACGAAGATAGGCCGGCACCGCCAAGCCCGAAATCCGGATGTTTGAATGACAAACTGTGATCCGTTAAAATTACCAGGCGTTAGAGGGCCGCTTAGTTTTTTCGCAGCGCGTTGGCACCGGTCAGCGCAATTCCACTTGCGATAAGCACAAAACTAATGATCGGCGGCTCGCGGTCACCGGGAGTGCTCTGTACCTCGATTTTCGCATCTTCGGTTCTGTCTTCCACAAACTGGATGCGAGCAACCGGCACGGCCAGGAATGCAACTCCGAGCGCGAACTCCAACAAGCCCGCAAGTAACAAGGCTCTCATCGGCTGCTCTCCTCGTTATGCGTCATAGGAGGGCGCCGGGATCCGTCCGCAGTCGTGTAAGTAAGCGATCGTGGGCAACAGTTGGCTGGCCAATCGGTCCTTGGCGACCAGGGCGTCTACCAGATGCAACGTGGGCTCCGGAACACCCAGTCCTTCGGTGAGCAGGATGATTGGCGCCCGCGGCCTGAGCCGCCTCATTTCCATGGCAACCGCTGGCACGTTCATCGTGGGCACGAAATAGTCAAGGATTACTACGTCCACCGATTGAGTGGAAGCCAGCTCCAGTCCCCTGCAGCCGGTCGAAGCCGTCAGCACGGTGTACCCAAAGGTTTCGAGGAACTCTCTTTCGCATTCCAGCACGTCCTGGTTATCGCCGATGCACAGAACGACTGCGCTTGAGAATGGCGGACAAACCGAGCGAGGCATGGTCCACCTCCCAGACACGAATATTCAACACTGAACCCCCTGAAGACTGTTCAAAATTGCTCACCCCGTTTTCTTTGGCGGAGAGGAGTCAATCGTGGAGAACCACATTGAGCAGAGAGCTGTGTACCTTCACCCCGCCGTTGTATTGAATAAAGCCCAGTTTCCTGAACCGATTCATGAAGAAGCTAACCCGCGAGCGGGTCGTGCCAATCATCTCGGCCAAAGTTTCCTGACTGATCCGGGGGATAGTGGCTTCAGGAATACTCTCCTTGCCGAAATGAGCAAGCAACAGCAGAATCCGAGCGAGTCTCTTTTCACTGGAGTTGAACAGTTGGTCGACGAGGTCCTCTTCGTAGCGGATATTGCGCGCCAGCAAATATGCCACGAACATGTCGGAAAAAGCGTGTTCGCGGTGAAGCACACCGATCATCACCGTCTTGTCCACCCGGAGAAGTTCGCAATGCGTCATGGCCACGGCGGATCCCATGCGCAGAAGTTGCCCTGCCAGTGCTCCCTCGCCGAAAAAGTTTCTTTCGCTCACAATGCCGATCGTTGCTTCCTTGCCGGCCTTCGACACTACCGTGAGCCTCACTTTGCCTTTTTGAACATAGAAGACAGCATCCGCTCGATCCCCTTGTGTGTAGATCGTTTGCTTTTTCAGAACCGCAACAATCTTCCTGCCGTCGCCGATCGTCGCGAGGAAAGTGTTGGGGTCGAACTCGCGTTCCTTCTTACCCACTGCAGTCCGGGCCATGTTTTGCGATCTCTAGTTCTTAGGAGTCCCAGGGGGCGCTTGCGAAGTTTTTGGTACTCCCACTTTTAGTGCTTCGTGCAGCCATCGGGTGAGATTAGGGTACCGCTGTTCCGTTCGTACGGATAAAGTCTCAGTAGGTCTTAGTACAACGTAGGTGCAGCATCTCCTTGACAATATTATGGTTAGCGGGGAGTCTGCTGCGCTTGTCAGGTTCCCCATAGATTTTTAGTTGCAGGATACGATTTTTTGCGGTAGGATTGTGGGCCTGAGGGTGCGGTGCGAACAGAGGGCTACCATGGGACGGAACGGAAATGGGAACGATACTCACTATACAGCGGTGAATCGGTCCGATGTTCCGCTGGGTCGCAAAGGAAAACATCGGAAGGCGGTAACGGACATTCTGGCCGATCTCTCAAAGCTAAGCGCCGAGCAAGCGGTCAAGATCCCGCTGAGCAGTTTGAACGGAGAGAAGATGCAGAATCTTCGATCTGCATTGAACCGCGTGACCCGCGAGAAAAACATCCCCGTGGTCACGTCGAGTGACGAGAAATATCTGTACGTTTGGCGCGCCGACCCGTCCAAGAACACAGCGGCCACCGAGTAGCAGGCATACGCAACCGCTGGCGAGTCACTAACATTAGCCTTGCCCGTGACATTCCCACGCTTCCAATAGCCGAACTCCGCACGCCCTCGCGCAATCCGCCTGAGCCGTGAATAAATCTGACCCTTCTGAGCCATTCAGTACAGTATTCGCCGAAGGAATGCTCGAATCTATTTGTGTCTCAGGAGGGCAAGGTCTTCCGCCAAACCAGACGCCCTGACCTCCCTCCTGGAACTGGTTCGAGCCAGATGCCAAGAATGACCCCGCAAGGCACAAGGACACTGCGGGATCGGGCACTGCATTAGCCGTCTGTTTACAAAACCGAGGAAAAGAAATGTTTTACGCCAGCAAAATTGTTTGTTCCGGGATTGTCTTACTATTGATGACGCCATGGATCTCGGGACCACGCCGGAGGCCGGCAACTTCGAGACCCGCCCCCAGTAACGAGGCACCAGCGGTCGCGGATTCGAAAGATGTAAATAGGATGCAGCAGATTCTGCAGGACGAAGGCCGCTATCGAGGCCGGGTCGATGGTGTCGTCGGTCTGCGAACCCGAGCGAGCATCCGCGGATTTCAGAAGGCTGAGAATCTGCCGATTACCGGGGAGCTTGATCTCCAGACTGCGGGCAAACTCGGAGTAAGGCCTGAGTTTCGCGAAGCCAAAGGTTACGAGACGCCGCTGGATAAACCTTCGGCGGGTATAAAGCGGTCTGATCGCTCGCGGCGAGCCAGCAAGAGACAACGGATACCAGTCAAGGAATCGGCTTCGACACTCCCACCGGCTTAGTGTGGACTCGAACCTTCCAAAGAAGCATGATGAATCCGAAATGCGCATCACGACGAGCAGTGTCGGCAATTCCACGGGAGTGCCGTGAGCACAATTGATCAGACCTTCCATTCCGCATTTGCTAAAGTCGCAGCTGATCTTGTGCACCTGACTTTTTCTAGACCAGCTTAAGTCACGAGGCGACTTGTGCGTCAGACACAGCATGAGATCGGAGGCTTCAATATGCTTTGGACGATTTTCGCTGTTCTGATGATTTTATGGCTTCTGGGTTTCAGCCTCCATATCGGCGGCGGTCTGATCCACTTGCTCCTGGTTGTGGGATTGGTGGTCCTGGTCATCAACCTGTTCAGCGGACGACGAACTGCGATTTGATTTCGAGTACCACAACTTGACGGGAATCAGGCCCCAGCGCGGCATAGAGCTTTGCCATGCGTCCAGCCCCTTCCGACGCCAGAGTTCTAGTAAAGGAGAACCACATGTCAAAAACCTGGGAGCATTACCATCACGCCGCTCGTCATCATGAGAAAGCGGCCTACCATTTCAATGAGGCCGCGAAATACGATCAGTCCGAGGAGCACGAAAAGGCGGCGCACCACGCGTACCTGGCACATGGTCACGGCGAGCATGCAGTTCATCATGACGCCGAGGCAGCGAAGCTGCACGCCGAGCAGTGCGCCAGCCTGGTGAGGCCAGCCTCGGCGACAGCAGGCCAGGAAAAGAGCGCAGCTTAAAAAACAACTATGATCGGCGCGGGTCCACTTTCTGGA
Source organism: uncultured Acidobacteriaceae bacterium (assembly GCA_964403025.1). Lineage (GTDB taxonomy): Bacteria > Acidobacteriota > Terriglobia > Terriglobales > Acidobacteriaceae > Sulfotelmatobacter. Next base: position 757,600 of record CAYOEH010000001.1, read on the forward strand.
CTCGCGCCGTTTTTCTTGCTTGCTGCCAGCAACGCGATCTCGGAAATTGACTTAGCCGATTGAATCGCGATTTTCCCAAAAGTGAGCCGTAGTGCACAGACCTGCCATTGCGCCCGTGCAATCCTTCCCTATGACGCTTGAGGCGTCGCCTTACTCCACGCAGCCCGGTAGCAACAAGGTTCAGCGGGCAATCGAAGGATGATCTGGCAAGGTGATTAAAATGCGTATCTCCCGTTTTCTGTTGCTCGGAGTTCTGTTAATGGCCATACCGGCCTCGTTATTCGCGCAGTTCGGCGTGTCGATTACGATCGCTCCTCCCGCGCTGCCTGTTTATGAGCAGCCCATGGTTCCCTCCGTTGGCTACTTGTGGACGCCCGGCTATTGGTCTTACGGGGATGAAGGCTACTTCTGGGTCCCTGGCACATGGGTCGAGCCGCCAACCGCTGGCTTGCTCTGGACCCCCGGTTATTGGGGTTGGGGCAGCGATGCCTTTGCCTGGAATGAAGGCTATTGGGGCCAAAGTGTCGGCTTCTACGGTGGCGTCAACTACGGCTTTGGCTACGGTGGTGTCGGCTATGGGGGCGGATATTGGAACAACGGAGCCTTCTTCTACAACCGCTCGGTAAATAATGTGAACGTCACGAACATCACTAATGTCTACAGCAAGACCGTAATCAACGAAACCACGGTAAACCATGTCAGCTATAACGGCGGTACTGGTGGAATTACCGCCCGCCCGACCGCAGCAGAAGAGACAGCGGCACACGAGCAACACACGCCGGCAACCGCAATGCAAACCCAGCATGCGCACGCCGCCAGTACGAACCACGAGCTTTTGGCGTCCGTGAACCATGGGCGGCCGGCAGTCGCTGCGACCGCGAAGCCCGGCGAGTTTAGCGGTTCTGGGGTGGTAGCGGCCAAACAGGCGGGAGCACCTTACAAGGCTCCTGCAGCCGAGAACAAGGCCGCTGAAAGTAAGGCGACCGAAAACAAGGCAGCCGAGAGTAAGGCATCTGAGAGCAAGGCGACCGAGAACAAGGCAGCCGCGGCTCGCACCAACGAGAACAAGGCAGCTGAGAACAAAGCAGCTACAACTCGGACGAATGAGAACAAGGCGGCTGAGAACAAGGCAGCTACGACTCGCACCAACGAGAACAAGGCAGCTGAGAACAAGGCAGCTACAACCCGTACGACCGAAAACAAGGCAGCTGAGAACAAAGCAGCTACAACTCGCACGAACGAGAACAAGGCAGCTGCGAACAAGGCAGCTACGACTCGCACAAACGAGAACAAGGCGGCTGAGAACAAAGCAGCTACGACTCGCACGAACGAGAACAAGGCGGCTGAGAACAAGGCAGCTACAACCCGTACGACCGAAAACAAGGCAGCTGAGAACAAAGCAGCTACAACTCGCACGAACGAGAACAAGGCAGCTGAGAACAAAGCAGCTACGACTCGCACGAACGAGAACAAGGCAGCTGAGAACAAGGCAGCTACGACTCGTACGAACGAGAACAAGGCAGCTGAGAACAAGGCAGCTACGACTCGTACGAACGAGAACAAGGCAGCTGAGAACAAAGCATCTGCAAGCCGCTCGAACGAGAACAAAGCCGCGAAACCTAAGGAGACGCGTCCCCCGACTGAGTCCAGTAAGCCGACTACAGCTCATGCGCAGCCCGCTCCGAAGCCGGCACCTGTAGCTCATGCGCAAACTGCTCCTAAGCCGGCCCCTGCGGCTCACGCGCAGCCTGCTTCTAAGCCAGCAACTGTAGCCCATGCGCAGCCTGCCCCGCATCCTGCGAAAGAAGCGCCCAAAGCCGAAGAGCGCCCTCGGAATTAGCAAGGAAAGTCGATTGACTCTGTATCGGCGCGGGTCCCATCCTTGGGCCCGCGTCATTTTTTGTCCGACTCCACGCAGGGAATCGCAGGGGAATATGGTGTAGTTGGAGCGCGATCGATCCGCTGCCAAGGCCCCGTGCTCTCCCGAGACCGCGGATCTCCCTTTCCATCAGGTTTCCTCCATTGAGCAGTCTTGACCATTAGAAAACCGCTGGAGCGCCTATAAGGGAAGCAGACTGGAAAAGGAGCAAGACAATGCTTGGAACTATATTGATCGTGATCCTGGTGTTAGCACTGGTTGGTGCGCTGCCACGCTGGTCGCACAGCCGGGAGTGGGGCTATGCCCCGACCGGAGGTTTAGGGATCATTCTTTTCGTCGTTGTCATTCTGCTGGTTCTAGGCCGCATTTGAACCACGAGCCGGCCACGAACATCAAACGGCGCCACAGGCAGAAGCTGGCGCCTGCTTTCTGTCCGCGCCACCAACACTCTTGCTCGTCGTTCTGATGTATTGGCGGCGACTCGGCCGCATACGCGTCGCAGCAGTATCACGATTGCATCGGACTCCAAGTGTCCAAGCCTCTGTTGGAACGGTTCTTTCCCGTGGTCTACGGAGTGGAGTTGAAAGACGTGCTTACTCACGAGGATCTGGCCGTGGTTCGTATCGTTTTACAATCAGCCGCATGATTCAGGAAATGACCCAGGTCGCGCTGCAAACCCACAAAAAAGATCTGATACGCGAGACCCCGGATTTCTCGAAACGGAAGTTCCTATGCCGTTTTTCACGCTCTGACTTATGAACGGCAGTGGGGGAAGGAACTACATGAAGCCAGGCGCGGGGACCCGGATCCTGTCGACACTCTTGTCCTAACTGCAACCTTAGGCTTGCTCGATGGCGGCAGATTTCGCGCGTTTGCTTTCGCGGATCTGCTCGCTAGTAAAACCGAGCCCGCAAACGCTGCAACGCCAACCTGGAGAGGGAAGGACCGTGATCCCAGGCGGATGTTGAGTGTCGGAGGTCCTGGCCCGCACCAGTTCGCTACTGCACGCTGGACACTGTCGTTGAATCATAAGGTCCGTGCAACCGAAAGATTTACTGTCATTTTCCCTAAGAGTTAATGGCTTTTGGATTGAATCAAATGGGTCTCATCGGTGGTGAGTCGAGAAATGTCGCAGTAGCCGTACCCTTTCAAACAAGCCGCGTAGTTCCGTTTGTGTTCAGCATCGACCAGTGTCTTGGTTTCCGAGGCACTCAGTTTTGTGTAGTCACAAGTTTCCTGTCCGTCCTTGCAAGCTGCGAGGTTGCGCTGGCGCTCGGAAGACATTGTCTGTTTCGCTTCCAACGCAGTGAGGTTAGAGTGGTCGCATTGATCCCATCCGTTCTCACAGTTCTGCGCGTTGCGCTGGTGTTCTGCAGCGGACACATCCTTGGTTTCGGAAGAAGTCAGCTGGGTGTGATTACACTGGCCACTGCCGTTCTTACAGTCGGATGCGTTAAGCTTCTCCCTGGCAATATCGACTGCGCCTGCTTCTGATGAGGTCAGTTTCGAGTGATCACAGGAACCCACTCCGTCCTTGCAGTCTGCGATGTTACGCATGTGCTCCGCCGTGGAAGAATCACGCGCCTCACCCGGTGTGAGTTTCGACTGGTCGCAGGAGCTGATCCCTTCGTTGCAATCGGACACGTTGCGCTGATGATCGGCGACAGCCAATGCCACAGCTTCAGGCGGGGAGAGTTTCGAGCGGTCACAGGAATTGTAGTGGTTCCTGCAGTCCGCAACGTTGCGCCCATGGTTGGCGAGAGCTACTTCGGTCAACTGTACGGCGCTCAACCTGGACTGATCACAGGCTTCGCGGCCAGCCTTGCAGGCCTCAAAGTTCTGTGCAGGATCGGGCGACTGAGCAAACGCAAGAACGGGCCAGAGGCAAAGACAAGCCACTGATACCCAAAAACATTTCCGGAGACTAGCTTTCATATTGTCCGCCGTTCAGAAGAGTGAGACCACATCGACTATCGAGATGCTCGCATCGGCTATTGCGGCGTGACCGGAACCTGGTACGCGGTTCCGGCCAGCCCCTTAATCGGTCTTGCTGACCGCGTTCTGATACAAACTTACTGCTTGCTGTCTTCTCTTGCTTCGGCAACATGGGCCTGGTGGCCGGCTTCGGATACGGCCTTTACAAACGCGTCTGCGCTTGCGGGAGTTGATGCCTTGCCCGAAAGAATGTTGCGGAACATCATGTGATGGCCGTAGATGGCGCGAGTTGAATCGTTGTCCTGCTCGATAACCGCACCTTCCAATGTCAGACCGGCAAAAATGCCTTTCGAGCGCGAGTAAGTGAGGACTTCCGTGTTAAGCAATACGTCAGTTCCGGCAGAAGTGTGACGGCCGACCGGGCCCGCCGCAACTGATCCTTCGCCGGTGAGTTCGAACTTGGTCGAAAGCAGATGCTGCAAGCCACGATCATTCATAACGAGCATGACCAGATCCACGCCTTCGACTCCAATCTGCAATCCCCAGCTGCCACCGCCAACGGATACGAATGCAGGAGCGCTCCAACCTTCAGGGGTGCGGCACGAAGCCACTCCTCGACCGTGTTTGCCGCCAAAGATGAAGCCACCTTTGAGCAGGTTTGGCACGACGACGATGCACTTTGCGCCACTCAGCACTTCCTCGGGGATGCCCTTGTCCGGCGTCGACATGATCGATTGCAGAACCTCCACCGACCTTTGCATGCGGTCAACCGTGTCTTCCCGGTCCGAGCCGGCGAATGCGTACGTTCCGAACATTCCCATGATGCTCATCAATAGCAGTGACATTGTTTTTTTCATAAAAGTTTTCCTTTAGGGCTACCGAACTAAGAGGAGAGAGCTTCAGATAGCTGACTTAGTTCAGAGGACCTGAGAGAGAGAGAAGAAGTGCTCATCTCCAGGATCATGATCGCTCAAGCAAAAAGGAATAGCTGATCTCAATTGCTCACTTCGACCCCGCAGTCAGGGCAGATTTCCCGATCTGACCGCCGATTCGGAGTTTTTCGCCATATGTGATCAATCCGGCTCAGAATCGCGCACTTAATCCTGTCATGGTTAAGTGTCGGAAAGATGAACAAGGTGCATCGATGGAACCCATGCTAGGCTCGTTCCGCCATCGACTCCGTCGACGACTGGCTTCCCTCGCGGACCTGTTTAGGAGGTTCCGGGCAACGCTCGCACCCGAGGCCCAGCAAGTCGGATCGCAAAGGATGTGCCCGTTTTGCGGATTGATCACGCCGCGAGCCAAGCGGCTCTGTTTAGAGTGCGGGAAGCCGCTAAGAGCGTTTCCAGTCGAGCGGAAGGATGCACGACAAGGGTAATGCATCAAGGAGACTGACATGCTTTGGACAATTGTTGTAGTGCTTCTCATTCTTTGGCTGCTGGGCTTCAGCCTGCATGTGGCCGGAGGTCTGATTCACCTGCTGCTGGTTGTGGCGCTGATCGTTATCGTCATCAATTTGGTCAGCGGCCGCCGAGGTACTGCGTAGAGACTCGGGGAGAGAGCCTAGCATTTGATACATATATTTTTTTCGCAAAGAGGCCTCTATGAAAAAACAATACCTTCACCTCTCCGTTTACCCCTGTGACACATGCTCCGGCCCGGTCGTCGCAGGCTCTACCGCCGCTCGCGAAAATGAAATATCGAAAGAGACCGACATCCGGCAAGTGGGAGCCATCTGCCTGTCGTGCGGCCATCGCCAGGACAAAGCAACCGAGCCGGCGCGTGCGAGTCATATGTTGCCGATTGCATGGGAGCCGGTGGAAGCGATCAGCGCCCGTTCGCTGAAGGGCGCTTTCGTGGAAGCACTCAATCGTGTAGAACTACGTTGAGCAGAGAGCTGTGGACCTGCAGAGCGCCCTCCGTCCCGCCCGCATAGTGGATGAAGCCGAGCTTCCTGAAGCGGTTCATAAAGAAGCTGACACGGGAACGGGTGGTCCCTACCATCTCAGCCAGCGTCTCCTGACTGATCTTGGGGACGACCGTTTCCGGAATGCCTTCCTTGCCAAAATGTGCGAGCAATAGAAGAACGCGGGCCAGGCGTTTCTCGCTGGAGTTGAACAGTTGGTCGACCAGATCCTCTTCGTAACGGATATTCCGCCCCAGCAAATAAGCCACGAACATTTCTGAAAGCGCGGGTTCGCGGTGAAGTACTTCCATCATCGTCTTTTTTTCCACGCGGAGAATCTCGCAATCCGTCATGGCAGCCGCCGAGCCCATACGCAGAAGTTGACCTGCCAATGAACCTTCCCCGAAGAAGTTCCCCTCGCCCACGATGGCGATCGTCGCTTCCTTGCCGATCTTGGACACGACCGTGAGCCGCACCTTGCCCTTTTGAACATAGAAGACAGCGTCTGCGCCGTCCCCTTGCGCAAATATTACTTCCTTCTTTGGAACAGACAGAATCTTCCGGCCATTGCCGATGGTCGCAAGGAAGGTGTCGGGATCGAATCCACCGTTCTTCTTGGACGCTACCGTGGTGCTCATGTTCACTAAGTATAGTCCGCAGCACGGTGTGCAAACCGCATAAATCTTGACTATCAAATAATCCGCAAAGTGAGCGTTTCTGCACAGTATGTCGGCGAGAGATGGATGAAACTGAAAGATTGGTCACGGGATGACGCATCGCCCGCAGGCCTCTTTTCCGGAGATCTTAAATGCCACCAACCGTTCAAGTTGGAACGATTCTGATGAAAGATTGGCCTGGGATGACGCAACTTCTCGGGCTCGAGAGTGAACCATGTTCTGGTGAGTGGAGCCTGCTCAAGGTTCTGGATGGCTTCACTCTCGATCGCAAGATCCATGCCACGGGATGGAATTTCTTCTTCATGGCAGGAGAAGTCAGGGTGATGTTCTTTGGTTCTCTTGGAGCAGGGAAGATCCAGAACGCGTTGAAGCGGATCTTAGAGAAGGTAAAGGAACAACAGTTCAATGGGTTGGAAGTAACTCAAATCGTTGCCAGGCGGTTCCTCGGTGTGCCGTACGTAACCGTTTCTGCTCACTCGCGCCACATGCAACAGAGCTGTTATCTCGACAGCGCCGTTGCACGGCAGACGTCCCAGCGCAATGCGGAATGGGCTAGAGGGTGAACTCAGCTAAGAAAACTGGAGGGTCAGTTTATGGCACATAACGAAAATCAGAGTCTCGACCAAGTTCTTGAGTCAGCCATTGTTGTATCGTGGGCAGACCTGATGCGCGGAACCGAGGCTGGCTTGATTCACATTGAATACGGTTTCGCTCCGGGAGGCACGTTGGACTATCTGAAGGTCTGGTCATCCCTAACCCGCGGCCATTGGCTTCTGGCTTGTGAGTACTGGATGTCGCCTTCTACGTTTCACGGCACCGGCATCACCTTCGATAATGGATACCAGTCGGAGGGCTTGGCTCACATTCTGGGATTTGTCATGCAGCATCAGGACGCGTTCGCACTGCCCCCGAACCTTGGCCGGCAGGGATTGCTCCAGATATCTACGCCCACGTTAGAGGAAAGCACTGCTGCGGTCGCGTCGGTGAACCACGCCTTCGATCGGCTAGGATCAGCTCTCGCCGAACCCGCGCTGGCCTGAGGCTGCCGCTTCCTTACTTTTCAGAGCCCGCCAAGCGCCGGTCCCGATGTGGCTCTGTCCGGGGTAGGCCGGTACTGAGCTCACATTTTTCGCCGGGCTTCGCGCCACAAGTAGGGCAACGAACCGCCAAGGCCAGCTTCTCTTTCGAGTTCATGGATACACAATGCACCATCGCACGCCGGCAAGATGGTCAAAAGTGACCAGTCCGCAACCCCACTTTCGTTGAATACTAGCGACAGAGAAATTCCAACCAGCGCTGGTGTTCTTTGGGCCGTCTGACAATTGGGCCGTATTTCATAAACCGCTTTTCGTCGAGTCATGGAGAGAATGTCACTACCCTACACAGTGCTACCGAACGCTCCCTTAGAAGTAGTCGGCCCGCGCCCCGCGATGCGGGACGAGGCCGCGGCAGCTCGGGGACGACTGCAATCGAAGCCATCCCTGCCCAGTCGGATCGCCGTGATCGGGAATTATCTTCCTCGACATTGTGGAATCGCCACATTCACCACCGACCTGTGCAGCGCCATTGCCGCGGAGTGCGGGACGGCTCGACTGTTGGCGCTCCCGGTCAACGACACCGAAGAAGGGTACGACTATCCCTCGCGGGTGAGATGGTCGCTCGCCCAGGACGACGTGAAGTCCTATCAGGAAGCCGCTGAATTTCTGAACTTCAACAACATCGACATGGTGTGCCTGCAACACGAATATGGAATCTTCGGCGGCCCGGCCGGGAGCCACATTCTGCATCTGCTGCGTGGTCTGAAGATGCCCGTGGTGACAACGCTGCATACGGTTCTACGCGAGCCAGATCCCGACCAACTGATGGTGATGGAAGAAATCGCAGAACTTTCCGACCGCTTGATTGTCATGAGCCAACTCTCGTCCCAGTTCCTGCAAGAAATCTTCAAGGTGCCGGGCAGCAAGATCGATATGGTGCCGCATGGGGTCCCAGACCTGCCGTTCCTCGACCCGAATTTTTATAAGGACCGCTTTGGTGTGGAAGGGAAAGCAGTACTCCTCACCTTCGGCCTGCTCTCGCCAAACAAGGGAATCGAAAACGTTATTCAAGCGCTGCCGCAGATTCTGTCCAAACATAAGAATGTCGCTTACATAGTGGCGGGCGCGACCCATCCTCACGTTCTGCGTCGGGAGGGAGACAAGTATCGGGCCAGTCTGCAGGATTTGGCGAAGGAAATCGGCGTGGAGTCGCAGGTGACCTTCCACAACCGGTTTGTCAGTCCCGAAGAAATGGTCGAATTCATCGGCGCCGCGGACATTTACATCACGCCTTACATGCATGAAGCGCAGGTTGTTTCCGGAACGCTGGCCTATGCACTGGGCGCGGGCAAGGCGATCATCTCGACTCCATATTGGCACGCGATAGAGTTGTTGGACGACCGCAGAGGCGCGCTGGTCCCATTCCAGAATCCCGACGCGATTGCGCTAAAGACAATCGAACTGCTGGACACACCCGCGACTCGCCACGCGATGCGTAAGCGCGCCTATCTGTTCGCGCGAGACATGGTCTGGAAAAGAGTGGCGCAGGGTTACATGGAAAGTTTTGCGCGAGTGCGCAGCGACCGCATGGAGACTCCAAGAGTCCAGTTCTCGGCTCGCATCACGCACAAATCGCCGGATCAATTGCCGGAGTTGAAACAGAATCATTTGAAGCAGATGACCGACGACACTGGAATGCTGCAGCACGCGATCTTCACGATCCCGAACCGCAAAGAGGGCTATACAACGGACGACAATGCGCGCGCCCTCATTCTTGCCGTGATGCTGGAGCAATTGGAGCTGAAAAACTCGGATAACGATCGGCGTGGCAAGGCCGATTTACCTTCCGCGAACTCACGTAGTCTGTATCTATCATTTCTTCAGCATGCCTTTAACCCCGCGAAAGGCAGATTCAAGAACTTTCTCCGCTACGATCGCCGGTGGAACGAAGCGGTAGGCTCCGAAGACTGCCATGGGCGGGCACTATGGGCCGTCGGGACGGTTCTAGGCCGATCCGAGGATCAGGGATTGAGGGGCGCCGCCGGACGATTGTTCGAGTCTTCTCTTCCCGCGGTGTTGGCATTTAACAGTCCGCGTGCCTGGGCCTACGCGCTGCTCGGAATTCAGGAATACCTCACCTCGTATCCCGGAGATCGCGACGCGCAGAAAGTGCGATCCGCCCTTAGCCGACGACTGCTTAAAATGTATGAATCAATCCGACGGCCAGATTGGAAATGGTTCGAGAACGTTCTAGCCTACGGCAACGCGAGATTGCCCCAGTCTTTGCTCTTAGTGGGCGGAGCATTGTCGGATGATCACATGATCTCGGCCGGTCTGGAATCACTGGATTGGCTATCACAAACACAACACTGCGACATCAATCGCCATTTTGTCCCGATTGGCTCGCAAGGCTTTTATCGCCGGGATGGCGAGAAGGCCCGTTTCGATCAGCAGCCGCTCGAAGCCGCTGGTGCGGTGTCTGCTTGTTTGCAAGCGTACCGCGTGACTGGTGACAGCCGCTGGCGCAACGAGGCCTGGTCGGCTTTCAACTGGTTCCTCGGGGACAACGATCTTCAACTGCCTCTTTATGATTCCGTCACCGGCGGCTGCCGTGACGGCTTGCATCCCGACCGCGCGAATGAAAACCAGGGAGCAGAATCAACGCTGTCGTTCTTGATGGCACTCCTCGAAATGCGATCTCTGCAAGCGCCAGAACAAAAGGAAATCCTTCCATGACCGTACCTGCAGAAAAGCTCGTGAGCCCGATAAGCACTCGCTTCGAACCACTGCTTCATCGTCATCCCTCGAACCCAATCCTGGCCAAAAAGGATTGGCCGTACCCTATCAATAGTGTGTTTAATGCAGGCGCAACGCTGCTGGCGGATGGCACGACCCTGCTGCTTTGCCGCGTGGAAGATCGCCGCGGCTTGTCGCATCTTTGCGCGGCGCGTTCTCGGAACGGCGTCGATGGATGGCAAATCGATAGTGAGCCCACCTTGCTGTCCGACCCGAAGAATTATCCGGAAGAGATCTGGGGCATCGAAGATCCTCGCATCACGTTCGTCCCCGAGCTGCAGCAATACGTGGTCACGTACACCTCTTATTCGCGCGGCGGTCCCGGAGTGTCGCTGGCTCTGACCAAAGACTTCCGCAGCTACGAACGGTTCGGCGTAATCATGCCGCCCGACGACAAAGACTCCGCCCTTCTGCCCCGCAGAATCGACGGATGCTGGGCGCTGATTCATCGCCCCATGACCACCCTCGGTTCACACATGTGGATTTCCTACTCGCCCGACCTGCGTTATTGGGGAAGACACAGACTCATGTTGGAAGCGCGCCGCGGCGCCTGGTGGGATGCAAACAAAATTGGCTTGTCGCCGCCGCCAATCGAGACCGACAGAGGATGGCTCGTCTTCTACCACGGAGTGCGTCACACACCTTCCGGCTGTCTGTATCGATTGGGCTTGGCCCTTTTCGATCTGGAGAATCCGGAGAAGTGCTTGCTCCGAGGAGATTCATGGATCTTCGGGCCAGAGGCTGAGTACGAACGCCATGGCGACGTTGACGATGTCGTGTTCCCCTGTGGATACACCCTGGATTCCGATGGCGACACGCTCAATATTTATTACGGAGCCGCGGACTGCGCGATCGCCCTGGCTCGTGCCAGCGTTCGCTCTCTGCTGGATTGGCTGGACACCAATGGAAGCTGCGAACGCCGCCAGCGAGCGCAGGATTAGTCGAGCCACTGCACCGAGTTGTCGGCAAGTGAGCTATCTTGCTCAGACACGCGAGTTCACACCTGTCATTCTCTATTCTCCTGAGTGTGTAGACGGAGCTGCGGACGCTGATTCGTAGCTCTCATTCCTAAAGGTCGCTGCGGGCCGGATCGAGATCAGTTACGGCGAGGCGACCACATCCAGCCAATCGGCATTCTTCATCCGCGTGTCCGCCCCGAACCTGCGGCGGACACGAGTCGACCCTGGATCTTTCGAACATCAGTTTCGGGCCACCTCGGGCGGATGAGAGGCGTTAGCCCGCAAAACAGAGAGGTCAAAAGATCATGCCTTTAATTCAACTCTTGGAAGTTCTGATCGTGGTGGGTGTGCTTCTGTGGCTGGTGAATCGTTTCATCCCCATGCAGTCATCCATCAAGTCCATTTTGAACGGCGTAGTGGTCATTGCCGTGGTTTTGTGGCTGCTGAATATTTTTGGGTTGTTTCACTCGCTTTCCGGTATCCGTCTTGGAAAAGGATGAGTTGTGACGCCCGCTACAAGATGCAAAACGAAGGCCAAACTGTAGAAGAATGCAACGTGGCAGATACCTGCTACTAAGGAGATGGTGTGATGAAAAAACTTTTGCTTGCCGCAATAATCGTGCTGAGTTTTCCGGCGCTGGCTCAAACCAATTCTCAAGCCACGGTTGAAGTCGAGCATATGAGCTCGACACCCACGTTCCGCGTAACCGTGATCAGCCGCAGTGTGCAAGCGGTCAACTACGAGCATCGCAGCGGATCTTCGAAGCTGGATTTTGCCGGCACCGACCTGATGCCCTCCGCAAACGGCGTGGCGGAAGTAAACAGCAAACGCGGATCCATTGCGATCGAAGCGGAATTTGGCAATCTGCAGAGGCCGACGACGTTCGGCAATGAGTATCTGACTTACGTTCTATGGGCGATTTCGCCCGAGGGCCGCGCCGTGAACCTGGGCGAAGTCCTGGTCGGCGGCAACCATCGCAGTAAACTCGACGTCACCACGGATCTTCAGGCATTCGCCCTGATTGTGACGGCGGAACCTTACTATGCGGTCCGGCAGCCCAGCAATGTGGTGATTCTCGAAAACGTAGTTCGCGAAAGCACCAAGGGAACGACAGAAGCCGTAAATGCAAAATACGAGCTGATGGAACGTGGCGGCTACATCCCCACCGGCTACAAGTTTGATCCCGTGATCTTGAATGCCAAGTTGCCGCTGGAATTCTTTGAGGCGCGGAATGCAGTGCGCATTGCTCAATCCGAGGGAGCCGAGCAGTACGCTCCGGACAGTTATCAGCATGCCGTCAAACTCATGGACAACGCGGATGGCTATGCCATCGACAAGCACATCGATAAAAAACCGTTGATCGCAGTTTCCCGCGAAGCGGTGCAGACTGCGGAAGATGCACGCGCCATCGCGGTCAAGAAAATGGACGATGTGCGCTTGGCCAACGAACGCCAGGATTCAGCCGACGCACAGGCGCAATCGCAACAGCAGGCGGAGGATGCTCGCCGACAGAAGGAGCAGGCTGACTCCGATGCCGCCAGAGCCCGCAGAGACACAGCGGATGCACAAGCCGCAACCGCGAAGGCTCAATCCGATATGGCAGACAGCCAGGCCGCTTCAGCAAATGCAGTTTCAGCGGCGCAGGCGGACGCCGAACAATCCCGCTTGGCGGCACAACAGGCACAGTTGAACGCGCAACAGGCGGACACTGACAAGGCAGCGATGCGGGCAAAGTTGTCCGAACAGCTGAATTCGATTCTCCAGACTCGAGACAGCGCGCGCGGGCTCATCGTCAGCATGTCCGATGTTCTGTTTGACACCGGGAAGTATTCGTTGAAGCCGGGTGCACGAGAGAAGCTGGCAAAAGTCGCTGGCATTCTGCTCGCCTATCCAGGACTCAACATTGAGGTCGGTGGCTATACGGATAACGTCGGCGGCGATGAAATGAACCAAACGCTGTCTGAGAATCGTGCCGGATCTGTGCGCGACTATCTGGTGCAAGAAGGCGTGGCGACCAATTCGGTCAGCGCCAGAGGTTTCGGCAACACGTTGCCGGTAGCGTCCAACGACAACTCCGCGGGCCGCCAGCAGAATCGCAGAGTCGAACTTCTCGTATCCGGCGACGCCATCGGTAGCCCGGTCAATGCGACAACAGGCAGTTTGCAGTAGGAAAGCGTAAGTAACGATCGACAATGGAGGCAACACCTATGAAACTAATTGGAGTTATCAGCACAGCAGTCTTGTCTTTGATCCTTGCAGCCCCGGCATACGCACAGCAGGAGCAGCACGATCAGGAAGAAGAGAAAAAGCCCGCCCAGGACGAGAAGAAGGCGCAACCGGAGAAGTCCGCAAAGCCAGATGAGAAGGGCGTGCAGCAGGAAAAGAACGCCAAGCCGGAAGAAAAGAACGCCAGGGAGGAAAACAACGTTAAGCCCGAAGAGAAAAACGCGCAGCAGGAGAACGGCAAGCAGGAAAACAAGGACGCGCAGGAGCAACATGCACAACCAGCGCAGCGTGCCGGTGGCAACAGAGGCGGCACCATTCCCGCCGACCGTTATAACGCCAACTTCGGACAGGGACACACGTTTCGTGTGAACGAGGGCGATTACAGAAATCATAGCTTCCAATACGGCGGCTATTCGTTCGGATTTGTTGGCGCGTGGCCAGGCAATTGGCTCTACACGCAAAACGTTTATGTCATCGACATTGACGGCGTGTATTACCTGTGCAACCCGATGTATCCGGGCGTTAACGTCGAACTTAGCGTCACGCTGTAGCTCGGCCGTTCACAGCTGACAATGGGTGCGGGCCGTTTTCGGCCCGTGCCTTTCCCCTCATCGAAGGAAAAGGAGCAAACATGCTTGGAACTATACTGATCGTAATTCTGATTTTGGCACTTCTGGGAGCGCTGCCACGGTGGCCGCACAGTCGAGATTGGGGCTATTACCCCACTGGTGGTGTCGGGTTGATTCTTTTCGTGGTCGTCATTCTGCTAGTTCTTGGGCGGATTTGAGTCACGAGTAACGGGCCAAGGTTCGACTCCATTCGCTTTGCGTCAGACCTTTTCGAACGGGTGAGAGGAAGTGTGGTAGCGGGCTAACCGGAAGGTGTTCCCCGCGCAGAAGTAGTCATCGGTGAAGCTGACCACTGTGATGAACCTGCGCGGCGTGCCAACATCGGTCGACGCCGGCAGAAGAAATGGAAAGTCCCAAGCGCAACCTCTTTATGCCGACGGCCCCTGATGTTGCGGGGCGACGCTTACCTCCAAGCCAAAGTAGTAACCGAAGTTGCCTTCAAGGGAACCGAGGCCGCCATATCCGCCAGTCGAAGTTCGATCTTCCTCGCGGGTCCCGGGTTGGTAACGACCAGCACCTGTTGGCCGTCTGGATTTTCCAAGGCCACATGCTGCAGGGCGACGGCTGAGCTCTGGGAATCAAAGCGGCGCGCTCCGCGACGGATCACACGCGAGTAATGCGCCAGTGCCCAGTATTCTCCGCTGCGGGTGATCTCTTTCGTTTGCGAGTCGATGGTCACCACGCCGCCGCAGGGAAACGGTCCGATGTTCGGCTTGCCATGCTCATCGAGAGCCAGATTCCACGCGGTGATTGAGCGGCACCAGTTCCGCAGTGCATCGCTGAATATCCCGCCCCACTTGCACCAGTCGTTCAGGTAACCGGGATCGGTGTAATCCGGGCCACCTTCCGTCCAGTGCATCTCCGTTTTCGGATACGCATCATGCACCTTGGTCATCATGTTTGGAGTGCCATAGTATCCGTGCCAGGCAACGCCATCGACGTACTTGCGAAGCTTGTCGTCCTCGAGTGAGTCCACGACTCGTCCCCACAGGTTGTAGTTGTGATCCAGAAGCCAAATTTTCACTGGCCTCCCGGCGCTTTCCAACAGTGGGCCCAAGTGATCGCGGATGAACTGGATTTCGTATTCCTGTCCCCAGATGCACGCGGGCATTCTGCCATCCTGATCGGTATCCACCTCGTTTTGCGTGGTTAGCGCTTGCACCGGCACACCTTCGGCGGCATAACTCTGCAAGAACTTCAGGTAATACTGGGCGTAAACCGGAAAATAGTAATTGCGCATTGAGCCGCCCAGCATGCTCCCGTTGAACTTCATCCAGCCGGGAGGGCTCCAGGGAGTTGAAAAGAGAAACAGGTCTGGATTTTCCTGCCGCGCCTGGCGTAGCACTGGAAGAATGTATTCGCGGTCGTGTTCAATCGAAAATCGCTTCAGGTCCGGATCGGCTTCGCCATCATCGTAGCTGTAAAGTTTCGTCGAGTAATCGCTGGATCCGAGGCAGACGCGGCCGATGCTCAGCCCCATTTCGGACGGATGGAACAGCTCATGGAAGAGTTGCTCTCGTGCCGGAGGCGAGAGTCGATTGAACGTGTAGCAGGCTGCGTCGGTAAAAGCGCCGCCAAATCCCAATATATCCTGAAACTTTTGGAGAGGGTTAAGCTTGAGTTGATCGGTTCCTGGTGCTCCCGAGACCGGACGCCAAGTAATCCCAGGAGCGGCGGCAAAACGTTCCTCGCCAGAGGTGACCCAAATGGAAATCTCCCGGCCGATCTTATCCGGGCCCTGATCCAGGTTGGTCTTCGACGTCTCGTTTCCGAGTCCGGTCATCGCCGCCGCTGGCCCGATCAACTCGTTAGGAGCGACGGCGGCGGCCAGTCCCAAAGCCGAAAGTCCAAGAAAACTCCGTCGTGAAGATTGGCTTGTCATATCACTTCTCCTCAGAAAAGAGAATGGTAACTCTCACCGGCCTCTATACCGCGTCGGGATTAGCGTACAAGGAACTGCGCGCTAGGACGAACAAAATACAGCTATCGCTGCCCCCCGAAGAACTTTTGCGAAGGACATTCCCGAATGTCGATGGTGACGATTACGCTGCCCGATGTTTTGTACACGAAAACCTGTCCAGCGGGATATAGCGGGATGTAGACGTTGCGCTAGCTCGGGGCGTCCACGCGCGCGGAAATTCCACGCGAAAACCAGTGTCAACACTAGTTGATGTAGAAGGATATTAGGACCATAGCCGCGATTACGAGCCAGAACCGGAAGGGATTGCTACCGCCCGCAGGTCTGTCGTCCGGCTCCAGGGCGCATCCCAAGATCACTACGAGCATTAGGCGGACCATAGCATAGTAAACGCTACTACCTATTCGAGAACCCGACAATGGCCCGAGGGTGCTAAGCGCCTTGTTCAAGATTCGCCGATTTCCTCCCTGTGTCTCTCCTGTATAGTTCTCCGCGGGTCAGTCCTTCTGATCCTGGAGTCTCTCAGCTATGTCAAGACGTTTCCTACCGCAGCTCTTCCGAGTGGTTTTGACGAGTTTGTTAGCTCTCGTATGTGTCTCTCAGTCGTTTGCGCAAGCGCGGCATCGGGGCAAGATTTTCGGAGGCTACTTCGAGGAATGGGGTATCAATTACGCCGGTTACAACATTGCAAATTTGCAAAAGAACGGGGTCGCCGATGAATTGACACACTTAATCTACGCCTTCGGCAACGTGACTCCGACTTCTCCCCCGGCGTGTGCCGTTGCTGATCCCGTGGCGGCTTACCAGAATTCGACGCTCCCCAGTGTGAGCGGCAAGCCTTATACTGCTCCGCTCTATGGAAATTTTGGTGCGATCCAACAACTGAAGGAGCTTCATCCCAATCTGAAAGTCCTGATCTCGTTGGGCGGGCAAGCAGGCAACGTTACCGGTTTCGTGACCGCCGCAGGCAGCCCGGCCGGCCGCGCCGCGCTCGCCTCCTCGTGCATCGATATGTTTGTCAAGGGCAACATCGCCGCTGGGGTTACGGCTCCGGGCTTGTTCGACGGCTTCAATATCGATTGGGAGTTTCCTGGTGCGGCGGACAAGCAGAACTTCACTGCTCTACTGAAAGAGTTCCGTACGCAACTCAACGCTTTGTCGAAAACGACCGGCAAGAAATATGTCTTGACGTTCGATTCGCCAGCGAGCCCGAAGAAATATATCAACATCGATCTTAAAGCCGCAGCCGCACAAGTCGATTTCCTGACGATCGACGGTTACGACTACGCCGCGCCGGACGAAAAGCATACCAATGAAGCGTCTTCACTCTATGACACGGCCGCGGATCCTGTGTATGCCGATGACCGATACATCGACGCGACTGTGAAGGCCTATCTCAAGGCTGGCGTGCCCGCGGGCAAGTACACCATGGGTTTGCCGTTGTATGCCGTCGGCTGGACCGGAGTCCCCAACGTGAACCATGGCTTGTACCAGAACGCAGCCACCCCTTCCCCAGTACTCTTGGCCGATGGATCGGGTCTATGTCCGAAGCCGGACAAAGCGGCGCCCTCGCCCGGTTGTGACACCGTGTTGACCGCTGGATTTGCGACCTACTCGACCATCGAGAACATCACGAACAAATACGGGTACACCGCCTGGTACGATTCGGCACGAGTCGGAGCGACGCTCTACGATCCAGCCAGCGGAACCTTCTACACCTACGATAATCCGGCAGCGGTAGCCGCGAAGACGGCCTACATCAAGAAGAACAAACTCGGCGGAGCCTATGTGTGGGCACTGAATGACGACGATGCGAATGCATCTCTGACGAAAGCGATCGCTGCGGGCCTCAAGTAAATCGAGAAGTCCGCACCCCTACGCGTCTCTCTTGGAGAAAAAACGTCGTCCGCGGGCGACCGGCATAGCTCCAGCCAATCAAGTTCGTTTTTCGTAACAAGATCGCTCCTGAATCGCATTTTTCCACACGCCAAAAAAATCTGCTCCGCCGCTTAGACGCCCCACACCTTCTGGTGGTTAGGGCGTCGCGGATCAAGTTGTAGTTCGGATTGTGCAACAGAAAAAAAATCCTTGATTGAGTTTGCTTAAGCGGCGTACGCTCCTTCGCAGTCAGTGCTATAGAGCAGTTTGGAAGCTGTGAATCTTCCATGAGGGCTGAATACAGCTGACTTCTCCCGACGCGGAGTCCGATGCAGCCGCAGCCGGACTCTTTCCTCAATCACCCAACCGCGGGCGGATCGCTCTGGCACGTCCCCCGAATTAAGGAGCCACCATGAAGCGTGCTTTATTCTTCTCCTCCCTGCTCTGCGTCTTTATCCCGATTTCGCTGTTGGCGCAAGCGTCAGTTACTCTGAGCCCGTCGAGCTACAACTTTGGGAGCACCGCGGTCGGCACAGGCACCGCGTGGGTTACCTTCACACTCGCCAACAGCGGCAGCTCTGCCGTAAGCATCAGTAACGTCACCGTCAGCGGCCCATTCGTCGTATCCAGCAATTGTGGATCCTCGGTGGCCGCGAACGGCTCGTGTCCAATCTACGTGTATTTCTATCCAACTGTGGCCGGCGCCGCCAGCGGCACGCTGACAGTGACCGACAACGCCACAAATAGTCCGCAGACATCCTCCCTCAGTGGAACTGGCGGAAGCGGCGGCAGTTGTACGACCACACCCAGCGCGCCAACTGGTTTGGCGGCCTCTGGCACAACCAGCTCCAGTACCAACCTGAGTTGGAACGCCGTTACTCCTCCTACGAATTGCACCATCAGCAGCTACACCGTATTGAAGAACGGGACCTCGATTGGAACCGCAACCGGCACAACGTTCGCGGTGACCGGCCTTTCTGCTTCTACGGCGTACAGCTTCACGGTTGAGGCGACGGACAGTGACGGAACGTCGGGCCCAAGTTCAGCGGTGAATGTGACCACGCTGGCGAACAGTTGCACGACCAAGCCAAGCGCACCAACGGGATTAGCCGCGTCTGGCACAACCAGCTCCGGCACCAACCTGAACTGGACTGCGGACACTCCTCCGAGTGGCTGCACGATCAGCAGCTACACCGTATTGCAGAACGGAACCTCGATTGGCACCGCAAGCGGCACTTCACTCGCCGTGACCGGCCTTGCAGCTTCGACAGCTTACAGCTTCACGGTGGAAGCGACGGACGCTGCCGGCACCTCCCCAGCGAGCGCGGCAGTGAATGTAACAACTCTGGCAGGTGGCGGCGGCTCATGCGCAACGGCGTGGAGCGCCACTGCGGTCTACACCGCAGGCATGACGGCGAGCCTGAACGGAGAAAACTACGTCGCCAATTTCTGGACGCAGAACCAGAGTCCGGCGACCAACAGCGGCGGAGCTGGCAGCGGCGAACCCTGGACCGCGACTGGCGCCTGTTCGACTTGCTCGGCTGCGCCAGCTACTCCGACTGGACTGGCGGCATCCGGAACGACGAACTCCAGCACAAACCTGAGTTGGAATACCGTTACTCCCCCCGCGGGATGTAGTGTCAGCTACAAGGTACTGCAGAACGGAGCCTTGATTGCGTCCCCAACCACAACATCCGACGCCGTAACTGGCCTCACGCCTTCGACCACTTATAGCTTTACGGTGGAAGCGACAGATGCGGCCGGCACCTCAGCTGCGAGTTCGGCGGTGAATGTAACCACTCTCGCGAGCTCGTGCACAACCAAACCAAGCGCGCCAACGGGATTGGCGGCCTCGGGTACCACCGATTCCAGCACAAACCTGAGCTGGAATGCGGTTACCCCTCCCACCGGCTGCACAATCACGAACTACTCCGTGCTGCAGAATGGGACCGCGATCGGAACGACAACCAGCACGTCCTTTACACCGAGTAATCTTTCGCCTTCGACCAGCTACAGCTTTACGGTTGAAGCAACCGACTACGCCGGCACGTCGGCGGCCAGTTCCGCCGTCAACCTGACGACAACCGCACTTACCAACCTGGTCATGGCTGGATGGTATGAAGAGTGGGGCACTTACTACGCCAATGCGAACGTTGCGGACCTGCAGAACGATGGCGTAGCCAGCGTCCTCACGCATCTCATTTATGCCTTTGCCAAGCCGGTCGCGAACGGCAGCAACGTGAATTGCGCGCTCGCCGACACCTATGCTGATTATCAGAAGGTCGTCCCGCAGGTGCCTGGCGCTACTCCGGCCGCGGCCCCGCTGCAGGGGAACTTCGGTGCGCTCGTGCAACTCAAGCAGCTCCATCCCAACCTGAAAGTGTTGATCTCCATCGGCGGATGGAATCCCCCGACATACAACCAACTCTTCGATCTCGCAGCCAGCACGGAGGCGCAACGCCAGGCGTTTGTGGGTTCGTGCGTCAACATGTTCATCCAGGGCAATATCGCGTCGGGTGTCTCCACCGGCACTCTCTTCGATGGCTTTGACATCGACTGGGAGTTCCCGAACGCAAACGATACGGCTAACTTCACAGCGTTGATGACCGAGTTCCGCACTGAGCTGACCACGTTGTCGGGAACGACCGGCAAGACGTATCAAGTATTGGCCGATTTGGCCGCCGGTCCCTCAACTCCGGGCGCGGCTCCGGACTCGGGCAACGACGGTGGTTATGACACGATCAACATTGCGGGTCTGAATGCGGTGCTGGACTACATGAATGTCGACGGCTATAACTACGCCGGAGACTGGTCGAATGCCACCAATGACGCATCTCCGCTGTACGACGAAACTGCCAGTCCGCTGTACGGGAAAGGTGACACGATTGACGCAACCGTACAGTACTATCTGGCGCACGGCGCAACCCCGGCCAAGTACACCATGGGCTTCCCGCTCTATGGTGCAGGTTGGGCCGGAGGTCTGACCTCGGCGAACGGCGGCATGTATCAGAACGCAACCGGCGTTACGGATCCCACCGGAGCCACGACTCCAAACGGAACTTCTCCGGTTCCCAATGCGAATGGAGTGGGAAATTGCTCGTCGGGCGACAATCAGAGTAGTCCGGCAGCGGGATGCGACGTCCTGCTGACGGATGGACTGGCGACCTACGGAACAATTGTGAATCTGCTCAACAACGGGTTCACCCCCAGCTACGACTCCACCCGCTGCGCGGCCCGTATGTTCAACGCAACCACCAGCACTGCATTCAGTTACGACAATGCTCAGTCGGTGCAGTGCAAGGTGAACTACATCAAAGAGTACGGTTTGGGCGGCGGCTACGTTTGGGCGGTGAAAGATGACGACCCGAATGGAGACCTGACCAAAGCCCTGGCCGCAGATCTCAATCCGTAGAGACTGGCGCCAGGAATAACCACAAAGGCAGGCTGGCTAACAGGCCAGCCTGCCTTTAATTTTCTCTTGCCTTTGATCTTTGCTGCCGGGCCCAGGCTGGCCAAAAAACTGTGCACCAAAAATTGGCATTGCAAGTTCCGCTATATAGCTCTATACTCCGCCGGTTCGTAGCTTACGAATTTCGGAGGCGTTTCCCATGTCTACCTATTTCCAGCCGCGCCTGCTCCGAGGGGCTTTGCTTACTCTGTTGTCCCTCGTCGCATGCATTTCCCCCTCATTCGCACAAAATCACAATCAAGGCAAAATTCTCGGTGGCTACTTCGAGGAGTGGAGTATCTACTATGCGGGCTACAACATTGCGAATCTGCAGCAGAATGGTGTGGCCGATAAACTGACGCACCTTCTCTATGCTTTTGGCAACGTGACCACGACTCCGGCGCCTGCATGCGCGTTTGCCGATACATGGGCCGATTATCAATCTCCATATCTGCCCAGCGTGAACGGCACTCCCTACCCTGGGCCGCTCTATGGGAATTTTGCGGCTATTCAACAACTCAAAGCACTCCATCCAAACCTGAAAGTGCTGATGTCTCTCGGAGGGGCGTCCGCTGCCAATACTGCGGCCTTCGTCACCGCAGCCAGCACCGCTTCTGGACGGCAAGCCCTTGCGGCTTCCTGCATCGATATGTTTGTCAGCGGCAACATTGCCGCGGGCATCACGGCTCCTGGTCTGTTTGACGGTTTCAATATCGATTGGGAATTTCCCACCGCGACCGACACGCAGAACTTTACGGCCCTTCTGGCAGAGTTTCGTAGCCAACTGAACGCTTTGAGCAAAACCACGGGCGAGCAATACACGCTGTCGTTCGATGGGCCTGCGGGCTCGCAAAACTATGTCAACATCGACCTTCGCCACGCCGCCGAGCAAGTTGATTTCATCACCATCGACGGTTACAACTATTCCGGCTCATGGGTCACGCAGACCAATGACGCATCGCCACTATTCGATTCCCGCCAAGACCCATTGTTCGGCCAGGGGCTCGACATCGATGACACGGTAAACGCCTATCTCAAGGCCGGCGTGCCTCCGCACAAGTACACCATGGGGTTGCCGTTATATGGAGCCGGTTGGACCGGCGTCCCCAACGTGAATCATGGCTTGTATCAGAACTCAACTGCTCCTTCTCCAGTTCTGTTGGCGAATGGAACAGGTCCATGTACAGACCTGAGCGGCAATACGCCCGGCTGCGACACCCTGCTAACTCCCGGACTTTTGACCTATTCGACGCTTTCTGCGCTCACATCCAATGGCTACAGCGATTACTTCGATCCGCGAAGAATTGCAGTATCCCTGTACAGTCCGGCCAGCGGGACCTTCTATACGTATGACGACCCCGCGACGGCATTTCTGAAGATGATTTATATAAACCTGAAAGTTCCGGGAGGTCTTGGCGGCGCCTACGTGTGGGCGGTGAAAGACGACGATGTAAACGGAACTATTGTAAAAACCATGGCGGCAGGGCTGGGTCGCTAGTCCTGCTTAGCGAGTCCTGGGGTTGGTGCGTGAACAGACCATCGCCATCTGGATAAGGTACTGGGGCAGGCTGGCTAACCAAGTCAGCCTGCTCAATTCTGTATGGCGATGCTTACTTGTTGGTGGCCTCGGAAACCGCGCCGACTAAATCGCGCAACGGTTTGATCATCGTGAAACGAACCAATGCTTGCGGTTTCTCGGCTTCGTCCAGCACAGCCAGTTGCTGAGCTTTCCAACCAGCGGCTGCGGGCAGTCCGGACGAGAGATAGGAAATTGCTTCCATTCCCACCGTTCCCAATGCGGTAAGTTGTTGAGCGCGTGACTCTGCCAGGGCGAGTGTGGGTGAGCCTGCCATCAGACGCAGGATTCCGGGCTCTGCCGCGATCCAAGCTTTGAAGTGGGTAGTAAGTTCGGTTTCTTCCTGCAATCGGGTTGGAGGATCCTGCAGATAGGCGCTCACGAGCAATGCAAGATTGTGGCGCGATGGCGGATCGGCCGGAATTGCGTCTACAAGTTGATTGAGCGGCGTGAGTTGATTCGGGCGCTGCATGTGTGCGCGATCGTGGAACGTGACCGGCTCGAGAACGGAGGCCAGGGTATGCAGCGGTTCAATCTGCTCGCTTCCGGCCAACTGACGCAGGCTGACTGCTTCCTGGGAGATATGCGTGAGACCTAGAGCTTCCAGTCGCAGCGCCTCGGCATTGAGTCGACGGTACATATCGTCCACGTTGTTTACGTCACGCGGCGACCAGAATCGTTCGGCGATAGCAGCCGCGCGTGGCCAGATGCGCGAATCGATGTCTTGCGGTGTGGTCTGCTCGGTCCACATGCAGGCCTCTCCGCCGAGAATGCGCTCCTGCTGCTCGGGGCTGAGGTCGTTCCCTTGGGGCAGGGGATCCACCATGTAATGGGTTTCGGCGGAGCTCATGAGATTCAAGTAATAGCCGGCAGAGAGAATGCTCTTGTATCCGTTCCTGGCTCCAGCGGCGAGTGAATCGAAGCCACGCCAGCTTTGAACGACAATGTCCTTGGGCAGATCGGGAGTGAGAATTTCGTCCCAACCAATCATGTGCTTGCCATGCTTCTCTAGAATTTTCAGCAGACGCTGGTTGAAATAGTTTTGCAGCGCGGCGGCGTCTTGAAGATTGTGCTCGCGCATGAAGGTCTGGATATGCGGATTCGCCTTCCACTCCACGCCGTTGTTCTCATCCCCTCCGATGTGCATGAAGTGGTCGGGGAAGATCGCTGCCATCTCAGCGATAAAAGCGTCGAGGAATTTGTAGGTGCTTTCTCGCGTAGGATCCATCACCGGATCAAAGACGCCGAACTCGCGCTCGATGTGGAAAGGGCCGGGCGCGCTGGCAAGATCGGGATATCCGACGAACCATGCACTGGTATGCCCCGGTATGTCGAACTCAGGCACGACACGGATGCCGCGGTCGCGCGCATAGGCGACAATTTCGCGGGCTTGCTCCTGCGTATAGAAGATTCCGTCGGAGCCCATCCCAGTGAGTTTTGGGAAGGACCGACTCTCAATGCGGAATCCCTGGTCTTCACTAAGATGCCAGTGGAAGACGTTCAGCTTAACCGCGGCCATCCCATCCAGAGAGCGTTTGATAACGTCGAGCGGCATGAAGTGGCGTCCGCAGTCAATCATGAGGCCGCGCCAGCGAAAGCGTGGAGTGTCGCGAATCGACACTGCGGGAACGAAATAACTCGTTGCATCAGACTGAACTAGCTGTTGCAGAGTCTCGAGACCACGTATGGCCCCGACCACGGTAGCGGCGTGCAGGCGCGCGCCCGAGGCGGCGACTTCAAGAGAGTAGGACTCGTCTTCGTCGACCGACTGGATGTTCTCTCCAGGTCCATCAACACTAACGACCAGCGCCGCGGAAGGGTTCGAGGCTGGCGAAGATGTTGAAATTGCGATGCCGGTCTGAATTCTGAGGCGATCCAGCGTGCGTGCTATGGCGGCGTCGAGTCGCGCGTCCCGGTAGTGGTCCGTGATGGCAGCAAACGAGGATGTGAGCGTAAGCTGTCCTTCCTGCATGGAAAGCTGCGCCGGTTGCGGCATCAGGGTGTTGACGAATTGGGAAGCCGGGCTTGACGACGGCGTTGCCTGACTCGGTGCGCCGGACAATACAACAAGACTTGTGAGAATTACTGCGACCATTCGATGCATCATGGCCTCTTTTTCGCGGGGCCGCTGGCTATACGTTTTAGCGGAAGCGCCGAATAAACAGTGTGTGCCGCTCTGAGCGGTAGAACCCGACTCCGTAAATCGTAGCCTTGCCCTTGGTTGAATAAATAATCTGGCGAATGCGCAGCACCGAGGCGCCGCGAGGCACGCTGAGCAACTGCGCAACGGTGGCATCGGCTGACGTAGCATCGACTTCTTCATCGGCATAGGCCAATTTCGTCGAAAAGTCGTGTTCGAGAATCGCAAACAGGGAACTTCTACCAAGAGGAGCCGATTCGAGATCGGCAAAATCGGCCGCGGGCAAATAACAGGTTTCCAACGCGAACGGCTCTTCCCCGGTCAGCCGGAGACGCTGGATCTTTAGCAATCGGCTGGCCGCCGAGAGCCCGAGCCTGGCCGCAACCTCTGGATCGCCCTCAATCACTCTTGCCACCAACACTCGGGAGCGCGGAGCCAAACCCCGGCTCGACATTTGTTCGGTATAGCTCATCAACTTGTTAAAGTGGATCCTGGGCACGGCGACAAAGGTGCCTGCCCCGAGACGGCGTTCGACGATTCCCTCGTGTTCCAGGCTGGCCAAAGCATGGCGAGCCGTCATGAGGCTCACCTTGTGGGTCTTGGCCAGTTCACGCTCCGAGGCCACCGCATCTCCCGGTTTCAGACCAGCGGACGCGATGCGGTCGCGAATCTCGCTCTGGATTCTCTTGTAGGCAGGCATCCTGTTGCGATGATTTCGAGTCATAATTCGTCGTTTCGAGATTCTTGGACAGCTACAGGATGCGTCAAGTCCTAGATTCGGCCACTTGCAGCGCCTTATGCTATATAGCTTATTGAGAGTTTGAAGTAAAGGCTCAATTCTCAAAAGGGATAGCGTTGATGGTCCTCCACGGAGGATTGAAAGAGAATCTGGTCAGAAAGGGCGCTTCCCGTACGAGGATCAGGATGTTGAAGGGGCGCTGGTTTTGCTGGCAAACAATGCTTACAGCCACTTGACGCGATCATTTTCCGGCTTTCGCCTGACTTTGACTTAAGTGTCTCCTAGTGTCGATCCTCGCGGACCCACGAGAAAGAATCCTCCGGACCGTATCGAACAATTTTCTCTGGCTGATTGTTTTTTTCTTCTTGACTACGAACTATCGCGTGCTATATAGCATAGTGCGTTTAGATTATTGGGCGGTTTGTAGCTCTTAGGTGTGGAGGTCGGTTTGAGGAGGCGTGCAATGACGAAGGTGACATGCGGAATGCGGAAAGACTCAACCGAGGCTGATCGTGGAGCTGTACGGCAGTATTCTTCGTTTTTAGCGGTCTGCATCGTGGTCTTGAGCTTGTCGGCTGCGGGTCTTGGGCAAGAATTGGCGGCAACACTGACCGGCACAGTATCCGATACAAGCGGAGCCGTTATAGCCGGCGCCACTGTCTTGGTTCACAGTGAGGAAACAGGCGCGGATATACGCTCCGTGGTCACCAGCGACACCGGCAGTTTCAACATTACGAACCTTCCCGCAGGCCGGTACACAGTCACGGTCAAGAATTCCGGCTTTCAAAGTTTCGTGGCAAAGGGTGTCATTCTCAACGTCGCCGAAAAGCACACTTTCGATGTGCAGCTGAAGACCGGTCAGGCCAGTGAAACGGTCGAGGTGACGGCGGAGAACGTGCAAATTCAAACCACCACGGCGGAGGAATCGGGGACCGTCACCGGCGAGCAGGTGCGAGAGTTAGCGCTGAACAACCGCAACTTCGAGCAGCTCATCCTGTTGCAACCCGGCGTCGCCAATCAGTTGCCCGATAAGGTTGGCTTTGGTCTGGCGAACAACACCTCGATTTCGGTAAACGGTGCGCGCACGGGGGCGAACAATTACACCGTCGATGGCGCCGACATCAACGACAGCGGTTCGAATGGAACATTGCTGAACACCCCGAGCATCGATGCCATCCAGGAGTTCACGCTGGAACGCAGCAACTATGACGCGGCCTTCGGGCGCAGCGGCGGCGGTCAGATCGTAGTTGCAACCAAGTCGGGAACGAACACGTTCCATGGCAGCGCCTATGAGTTCAACCGCAACAATTTCTATAATGCCAATACATTTGGCGGGCGCGCTTCGATCGCTGCCGGGCAGCCGCTCTCGTCGAACGATACAGTGCCGATCGAACGCTACAACGATTTCGGATTCACCCTCGGCGGACCGCTTTTCATTCCGAAGCTCTATCACCCTCAGAAGGACAAGACCTACTTTTTCTGGTCGGAGGAGTGGCGCAAAGCGAGCACGCCAGGCCTGAACATTATCAATGTACCGACCACTGCGGAGCTTGCCGGCTCCTTCGCGAGTCCGATCACAGTCGCTCCAGCAGGATGTGTGACCGCCGCTGGAGGCGTCTCTACCATCAGCAAGGCCTGTTACAGCAAGAATGCCACCGCGTATCTGAATGCCTTCATGCTGAACAACCCGCCGAATAGTTCCACCGGACAGCTGATTACCAACTACAGCCAGTTGAATAATTTTCGTCAGGATATTATCCGCCTCGATCAGAACATAGGCGATAAGGTCCGCGTGTTTGGGCGTTACATGGAAGATGTCGTCCCGCAGAATGAGCCCTTTTCACTGTGGGGCGGCGGAAACTACCCTGGAGTAGAGACCACATCTGTCAACGCGCCCGGCCGGAATCTGGTAGTGAATGCGAGCGCCACGATTTCACCGAGAGTGGTGAACGAAATCGAATATGTGGATGCGTGGGGAGCGATCAACTCCACGCTTAGCGGAATCGCAAACTCGCCGACTTTTCTCAGCACACTCACCAACAACACCAAGTACACGGATCCGAACGGTCGAGCCCCTGATGTAACGTTCACCGGCGGAACTCAGGCGGTGCCAGCGCTGACTGGTCTGGGTAATGGAAGCGCACCCTACTTTGAGCGCAACATCGACAAGAATATATTCGACAATCTTTCCATCCAACGTGGAAATCACACCATCCGCACTGGGTTTACCGCGATGTGGATGCAGAAGACGGAAAACGCCTCCTCCGGGTTTGCCACATTCAATTTCAGTCCCACGAACGGAAACCCCGCATTCGCCAATTTCCTGCTAGGACAAGCGGACAGCTACACGCAGCCAAGCAAGGACACGATCCCGCATCTCAGATATGTGAATTTTGAGGTCTATGTGCAGGATGACTGGAAGGTCACTCCGCGGCTGACGATAAACGCCGGCGTGCGGTGGAGCTACTTCCCGTCGCCCACAGACAGCAACAACACCCTGACTAACTTCAATCCTGTTTTGTTCAATCCCGCGAACGCTGCAGTCATCGATCCAATCTCTGGAAATATGACTGGACTGACGGCTAGCGGCGCCGCGACCAGCGCAGCGACCTACGCCAACGGGCTTATCTTTCCAACCGGCACCGCTTGTACTGCGGCGCAAGCCATCGCTCCTCAGGTTGGTTGCTCACCCTTCGGCAGCCGGGTCAATCCCAGCTCCAACAACAATTTTGGACCGCGGCTGGGTTTAGCCTGGGATCCGCGCGGGAATGCCAAGATGGCCGTCCGCGCCGGTTTCGGCATTTTCTATGATCGCACCTTGAATGGCATCTGGGAGCAGAATGCCTTCACCGATCCGCCGTTGGTCCAAACTGTGACAGTGAATAACAACGGCAACAGCAATCTGAACTTGTTCGATAGCCCGCTCGGTGGGCAACTGGCGGGCCCGCCGCTCGGTCCAAACGGCTTGATTGCAACCGGGACACCGACCTTCAAGGTGCCGAGCTACATGGATTACAACGTCTCTCTGCAGCAGGAAGTCTTGCCCGGCACGGTTCTCGAGATCGGGTATGTCGGCACAAAGGGCACGCATCTGTTGGGCGACGTGGATACCAATCAACCCACCCTTGGAGCTCGTTTGGCGAGTCCCGGAGCCGACGTCAATGCAATCACTCCGTATGCGGGGTACGGCGTAATTACCGACCGCAACCCCATCTTCACCAGCAACTACAATTCTTTGCAAGCTTCGTTGAACCACCGCTTCAGCAAAGGCCTAACGGTGCAACTTGGTTACACTTGGTCCCGGTTGCTCACGACGAGTCCCCAGGATCGGGCGTTGGCGACGTACAACACGTACGACTTGGGACAGAGCTACGGACCGTCTACGCTAAACACCCCGCAGATGTTCATTGCCAGTTACGTATATGATTTCCCGTTCTATCGAAACCAAAGTGGCCTTGTCGGCAAACTCCTCGGCGGGTGGGAAATTTCTGGCATTACCACCATCCAGACGGGCCAATCACTTTCGGTTACGCAGAACTCAGACCCCTTCGCGGCGGTAACCGTGCCGACTTCGACCATTAGCTGCACCATCTCAGCCACAACAACTTCCTGTCCGCTCTATCCCGGCGGTCTAGGGATGACGCGATCCGGTAGCACCGTTCAAATACGGGCCGATCAGATCGCCAGCAATGTGAGTGGTCCGAAAACAGCGGCGCAATTCTTCAACACGGGCGCCTTCGCCGACGCGGTCGGCCACTTC
This sequence comes from uncultured Acidobacteriaceae bacterium, assembly GCA_964403025.1. GTDB lineage: Bacteria > Acidobacteriota > Terriglobia > Terriglobales > Acidobacteriaceae > Sulfotelmatobacter. The sequence continues at coordinate 787,104 of CAYOEH010000001.1, forward strand.
GGCAGTTCCCGAGTAGGTGCGATTTATGGACCCGGATTACAGGTATGGGACATGTCGCTCATCAAGAACGTGAGGTTCGCCGAACGTGTTGGCATGCAACTCCGTCTCGAAACTTTCAATACTTTCAACCATGGCAATCCCATGACGATCGATACGGATGTGGATGACGGGGCGAGTTTCGGCACCGTCAACGGATGGCACGATCCGCGCAACGTGCAGATCGGCGCCAAATTTAACTTCTAACCGCTAGCGAACCAATACCGTAAAGCGCACGCCCATGGCGTGCGCTTTGTGTTTTCCCGACGATTCGGCAAGGAACGAAATACTCTTTCGCGGTACCCTTACCGGCTCTCGTTCCTCTTAATCGCTTCTGCCCTGTGTTTTTCCTGGATATCGAGCGCAATCTTTTGTTCGTTCGCCGCTTCGGCAGTCTCTCCTAGCTGCCGCAACACCGTACCGAGAACAAAATGTGCCTCGAAGTAGTTTGGGTCAATCTGGATGGCTTTGCGAAGCGGTTCAACCGCTGCGTGGGGATTTTGCAATGCCAGCTCAGTTTTTCCTAAACCGAACAGAGCCTCCGCATAACGAGGATTCGCGGCCAAGGCAGCCCGAAAATGAGGCTCAGCCTCTGCTGCCCGGGACTTATCCAAAAGGATTTGTCCCAGAATACAGTTCGAGACCGGATCACTGGGAAAGCGCTGGAGTTCATCGCGAAACTCCTTCTCGGCGAGGTCATTCTCGCCTTCTCGCCAATACTCAAAGCCCAGGCCGGAATGCGCTCCCATGAAGTTCGGGTCTGCTTCTATGGCCGCTTGATATTCTTTGATAGCCTCGGGCCGATTCGACATCTGGTCATAGGCCGTACCCATCATGATGTGAGCGGATGCGGAGTTTGGACTTAGCTGCATGATTCGAGCAAATACGTTCGTCAGCGCTTTGTAGTCCTTCATCCGCAGGTAGGCCTTGCCGAGCATATCCAGGGTCTCCAGATCGGATGGCTCGACCTGGTTTGCACGCTCCAGATATGTGGCGGCCTCAGGATAACGATCGAGAGCAAAAAGCGAGAGGCCGGCCAAATCGAGAATCTGAAAATCTTTTGGGTATTTCATCGCCATCGGCCGAAGCAGCCGCCACGCCGGCAAATAGCGCTGGGCCTTAAAGCAAGCGATGGCCAGATTGCGCTTTGTAGAAGGGTCGTTGGGATGGAATTTCAGCGCATCTTCATACAGCGGGATCGCTTCGGCGGGCTTCCCCATTCTGGCCAGCACAATTCCCAGATTATTTAGCGCGGCGATGGAATACGGATCGATCTTCAACGCGCTCCGTAGAGCGTCCGCTGCAGCCGCGTTGTCACCTTTATGCATCGCGTCCGCGGCATGTTCCAGGTATGAGTGCAGCTGTATTTCCTCGCCATTTGGCGGCGATGCGTTGGGCGGCACTCCGGTCTGAGCCGCGACACAATAGGCGATCATCAGCCACATTGCATAGATTCGCAGGATCTGCCGGGCGCGCATTTGCACTCGCATATACCGAATTTTAACCGATTGTTTGAAGTGGCTCTGTGTTTTGGATCAGGTTCCTGGCTCAGACAACCGATCAATTTCTGGTCTTTATGTTGGTGCGGCTTAATCGCAGGAGGGCGCTGCGCGTAGGGGTAACGCTATCGCGGTCCGAAATTCGAGGTGCTCTTGATGGGTGTTTACTTCAACAACTCATCGGCGTAACGGATAGGAACCGCCAGGTTCGAGCCGCCAAAATCATTCAGCATGGCGAAGTTGACGCCAATCACCTTGCCGTCGCGATTGAAAAGCGGTCCGCCGGAACCGCCGGAGGTGGTCGCAGCATCGTAAACAATCTTGTCCTTTAATACGTCTCCGATGTGACCTTGGGTAGTGGTTGGCCGAATGAGGTGTTGCTCTGCCAGCTGCGAAACAACCTGGGTTACTTCGTGGGCGTTTTCCGCTACTCCTTGGGTGACGTCGCTCCCCGCGCGCGCGAGGATGCCTTCGATGCCGGTAGGGTAGCCAATCAGGACGACCGGATCGCCCGTCACACTGGCTTCACTCCGGTCATCCAGGTTCAGGAGTGCGGCGTGAAGCGGAGCTGGGGCATTTAGCTTGAGAATTGCCAGGTCAGCGTGCGGCGAAATCCTGTCGAGGTTCGCCGCGATGCCTTGCGGGGTCCCAGGGAAGTACGCCATGTAGGACGCGGCGAACGCGACTGCACCCCGGTCGAGAAGTTGCTTCAATTCCTCGTTACTCCACCAGGGCTCCGCGACGTGATGATTCGTGAGGAGACGTCCGTCGCGGGCTACGAGGAAGCCTGTGCCAAAGACGTCAAGCTGCAAAGGCGGTCCCATTCCGTCTGGGTCAAGAGATACCATCCCCTTATCGTCCACCAGGGGTCGACCTGCGGCATCCGTGGCGATGCGAATCAATTTTCCAAAGTCTTTGTCCCGAAACTCCACGACCACATGCAGCAAGCAAACGCTTGGTCCGTATGTGTGAACAATCGTTTCCGCGACTCGGCCCTCGTTCTCAAGCCGGTTCAGGCGATTCTGAGTCTCCTGAAGCTGGCTCTTGAGGGATGCTTCGTCTGCATTTCCGTCTGCGGCGATCTTCTTGCGGATCTCCTCGGTTTGCGCCTTCAAAGATTCGCGAGTTCCTGATGTGTCGTTTGCCGCGATCGATGCGCGCGCCTGTGCCGCGCGGCGCAGCAGTTCCCCCTGCTGCAGAATTCCGCCGTTCAGTTGGGCAACTTCTGCTTTGAGTTGGAGCGCATATTTTCGGCTGTGCCGGGTCGAAATGACGGTTACGATTGCTGCCAGAACCACGGCCGCGCTGAGAACGAGAATCGGCCAAGAACGCCTTTGGGCATTCTCGCTGCCGCTCAAGGCTTTCACAGCGTTCTCCGCCAGCCGCTCTCTTTGTAATGCATCGTTCAGCTTGGCCTCGAGATCCAGCTTCGGTTGTCTCTCACGAAACTGGGCTCTGACCCTCGCCGCGAATTCCAGCGGTTCAAACGGAAAAGAGATGACGTCGTCAGCCTGCAAGTCCAGCGCACGGGCACGCTCCAGCGCGCCACCGTGAACGATCATGACAATCTTGAGAATCTGCGGATCAGCGCCCGACTTGATTTGGCTGATCAAGCCGCAGCAGCTGAGGTCGGACGGTGTTGCTTCGGTGATCAGGACTTCGGGGGGACGCGCGAGAATCTCATCCACTGTCAGGCCGCGCCCTGTGGTGATTTCATAGCCCTGACCGGATAAGGCCTGCTCGACCTCTTGAGCAGACTCCGCGCCCAGGTTGAGGAGAAGAATGCGCATCGCCGTCAATTTATCACCATCAGTTTCTACCCCTGCGTTGGGATGATCATCCGCATCCCACTTCAAATCCCAAGAGACTGTCGTCGAGGCGTGAGAACAAAGGTCGCCTTCGCAGCGTAAAGGATCGGGCTATGAAGGGCGGGACTGCGAAGGCGATTTGTGCTCTTAGCTCATTTGTGTATCTTTGAGTCTGATGCCGCAAACCGGGATCGGTTGCGTTTTTGACGCGGCCAGAGCACTCCGTGATCGCTGCAACCTCCGTCGAACTTTGGCACTCTAACGGTCGACGACTATAAAATCAGGCGAGGCCACCGTTCCGTACAAACGAAAGCAGTTGTTACGGATTTCCGTGTTCATTCGAGCATACGTTCTTCCCCTTGGTTTGTGCCTGCTCGCGGCAGTCTGCGGAGCGCAGAATATCTCTCTGCCCAAATCCTCGCCCTCGGATGTGACCCGGTACACGCTGCCCAATGGCCTGCGCGTCGTGATCGTCCGGAATGACTTGGCTCCCGTAGTGACCGTCCAAGAAAACTACATTGTGGGTGGAGATGAAACACCCGCTGGTTTTCCCGGCATGGCTCATGCGCAGGAGCACATGGTTTTTCGCGGCTGCGCGGATCTTTCCGCCGATCAGATCGCCGCGATCTTTGCCCAGCTGGGCGGCGATAACGATGCGGACACCCAGCAGAACATTACCCAGTTTTTCGAAACGGTCCCTGCCCAGGATGTGGACGTTGCTCTTCATGCTGACGCCAACTGCATGCGCGATATCGCCGATTCGCAGGCACAATGGCAGCAGGAGCGAGGCGCCATCGAGCAGGAAGTTTCGCGCGACCTCTCCAATCCGACTTACAAGTTTCTCGTCCGCATGAATCACGACATGTTCGCGGGCACCCCCTACGAACACGATGCTCTCGGCACGCGGCCTTCTTTCGATGCCACCACGGGCGCCATGCTGAAAAGCTTTCAGCTGAAGTGGTATGCGCCCAACAACGCGATTCTCGTGATTACCGGCCAGGTCGAGCCCGCAAGAGTCATCGCCACGATCAAGCAGCTGTACGGCGGCATCCCAAGAAAGAGCATTCCGCCGCGCCCAGAGATTCATCTCCCGCCTGTCAAAGGTGAGCACTTCACGCTTCCGAGTGATTATCCCTACATCATCAGCATCGTCGCTTACCGCATGCCCGGTACGGACAGTCCCGACTATGCCGCAAGCCGAGTGTTGAGCGATGTTCTGGCCAGCCAGCGAGCTGATATCTACGGACTCGTTCCCGGAGGCAAGGCTCTCGACGCCGGGTTCGAGTTTAGCGAGACTTACCGCAAAGCCGGCGCGGCCTTTGCCTACGCCGCGATCCCGACCAGTGCGAACGCAACGAGTATCGAGCAGGCTTTGCAAACCATCCTCGGCAATTATGCCAAGAATGGTGTTCCTCCTGATCTTGTAGAAGCGGCCAAACGTAGCGAAGTCGCCTCATTCGAGTTTGAACGCAACTCCATCCCCGGCCTGGCCTCGCTCTGGTCGGATGCTCTTGCCGCCGAAGGTCGCAATTCTCCTGAGGAGGATGTAGAAGCGCTCCAGAAAGTGACAGTGCAGGATGTGAACCGCGTCGCCCAACAGTATCTGCTCAACCAGAATGCCATCGTCGCCACGTTGATCCCTGAGCCATCAGGCCAGGCTGTGGCGAGCAAGGGATTTGGTGGCGCAGAAAAGGTCACTGCCACTCCGACCAAGCCAGTGCCGTTGCCGCCATGGGCGGACTCGTTGACGAAGGCAATTGCGATTCCTAAGTGGAATCTCCATCCGGTTGAAAGCACGCTGCCAAACGGCATTCGCTTGATTGTGGAGACCGAGAGCCTCACTCCGACCATCACCATTACAGGGGAGATACGTCATCAGCCGGTGTTGGAGGTTCCGCCCGAACAAGAAGGCGTTGCCAGCGTGCTCGATGGTCTGTTCTCCTACGGCACGACCACTCTTGATCGGCTCGCTTTTCAGAAAGCTCTGGACGATATTGCCGCCAGTGAAAGCGCCGGTGCCACGTTTCAACTGCAAGTGCTCAAGCAATTTTTGTCGCGCGGCGTGCAACTGCTGGCGGATAACGAACTGAATCCCGCGCTTCCCGAGGAGGCATTCAAGGTGGTGCAGCAACAGACGGCAGATTCCGTCGCCGGCCTCCTGCAAAGTCCGGACTATCACGCCAGCCGCGCATTGCTGGAAGGACTTCTGCCTGCGGGAGATCCTGAGCTGCGCCAAGCCACTCCCGAAAAAATCTCTGCCTTGACGCTGCAGGATGTGCAGAATTACTATCGCAAAACTTTCCGCCCCGATCTCACCACGATTGTGGTCATTGGCGATATTTCTCCGGAAGACGCGAAACAGGAAATCATCCGCTGGTTCGGAAGCTGGAACGCCACGGGTCCAAAGCCGGAAGTGGATCTGCCGCCGGTACCGCAGAACAAAGCGACCGCGAGCACGGTGCCGGACCCGACACGCCTCCAGGACCAGGTAACGTTGGCGGAAGAACTACCCATCAATCGCTTTGACCCAGACTATTACCCACTGGAACTGGCGAACCATATCCTGGGCGGCGGATTTTATGCCACGCGCCTTTATCGCGATCTTCGCGAAAAGACTGGTTACGTCTACAACGTGGACGAAGCTCTGGATGCGGGTCGCACTCGCACCAACTTCAGCGTCTCCTACGGTGCTGATCCCGTAAATGTGCCGAAGGCCCGCGCATTAATTGAGCAGGATCTGACCACAATGCAGACTGCTGCACCGGGTCCTGGCGAGATGCGACAAGCCCGTGCCATGCTTCTTCGGCAGCTCCCTTTGGGTGAAGCCAGCGAGTCGCAGATTGCGGATGGGTTGCTGGCGCGTGCGCTAGTAGGGCTGCCACTTGATGAACCGGTGCGGGCTGCGGCAAAATACCAGGCGCTCTCTGCCGAAGAAGTTCGAGCCGCATTCGCCAAATGGATACGGCCTGAAGACCTCGTGGAGGTCGTTCAAGGTCCGCCAGCGAAATAGTCCCAACCGAAGTTCCCCTGAAATCAGAACCGCACATCGCGATAGAAAATGCAGTGGCTTTCCAGGTACCAGGAAACGACGAAAAGAATGAGCATGGTGCCCGAAGCCCAGCAGAAAACCAGGACGGGAAGTGTGGCCGTGAGGCGTGTGCTGCCTGAGTGCGGCCCTGGTGTTGCTTTGCGAAAAATCAATCCGCTGATCAGACATATCGCGGCCGCCAGTGCCAGGCGGGCGAGAGTGTCACAAATCCTCTGATGCATGTCACTGAAGGGAGCGAGGAAAGCGGTATGGAACACGGCGAACAGAGATAGGATGCAAGAAATGAGAGTAAGCGGCTTGGCGACCTCTACCAACATGTGCCGAACTTTGAACGATGGATTTAGTCTACCGCCATTTTAGATTTTCCTGCATTGGTGTGACATGTGGTTTTCCAGTCCGATGCCGGCCCGACAATCATCAATCATTACTCAGCCACGGTAAAATTGCGCGGTAGTGCTGAAAGCCTGGGGGAAGTGTGGTCATCGTGCTGATGGGAGTTTCCGGGGCAGGGAAGACGACGGTCGGGCAGTTGCTGGCTTCCGAACTGGGATGGGACTTTGTGGACGCGGACGATTACCATCCCGCTGCGAATGTCGAGAAGATGAGGAACGGAATTCCGCTCACCGACGCCGACCGTGCCCCCTGGCTGAACACTCTGCGTTCCATGATTACCGTTTGGATTAATGCAGGGAAGAATGCAGTGCTGGCTTGTTCAGCACTGAAGCGCGTCTATCGGGAGGAATTAAGGGTCGCACCGGAAGTGAATCTGGTCTATCTGAGGGCGACACCAGAATTGCTTCAGGAGCGGTTGCGGGAGCGGCACGGACACTTTATGGCGGAGAGAATGCTCGCGAGTCAACTGGAGACGCTGGAAGATCCGAAATGTGCGGTGGTGGTCGATGTTGACAAATCTCCTCAGCAAATTGTGGGAGAGATTCGAGAGAAGCTGGGTCCGCAGCAAACCCAGAGCTCATAATGGTTGTTACCGAGTGCTTCATAGGTACATCTTTCGTAACTATTGTCGAAATAGTTAAGCTGTGCTATTGTTAGTTCAACGCTACTGCCACGGTTTGCTCGTGACGCGGTGATCCTGTTGGATCAAGATTCATCTCCGCTTTTCCTGCCCACCGTTTATTCAGCGTCAAATCAAAAAACAAGAGCGGCATGGGAACTCACGATACGTGTATTCAGAGTTTGATCAAGCCCCTCCAGAAAGAAAATTACGAATGACAAGCTTTACGGAACTACCGCTATCTTCTGCTTTGCAGCAGAGGCTGGCGACAGCTCAATTTATTACTCCTACGCCCATTCAAGAGCAGGCGATTCCTTGCGCTCTTGAAGGCAAAGACGTGCTGGCAACGGCGCAGACCGGTACCGGCAAGACGCTGGCATTTCTGATCCCGGTGATCGAAATGTTGCAGCGCGAACCGTCGCAAAAAGTGCGCGTACTGGTTCTGCTCCCCACGCGTGAGTTGGCCATTCAAGTCAACGAAGAATACGAAAAACTACGGGGCAAACAACTTTCGAAGGCCGCACTGGTCATCGGCGGCGTATCCGAAAAATCGCAGATTCAATCGGTGCGGAGTGGATCCGCTTTGGTGATTGCCACTCCGGGCCGCTTGCAGGACTTCATCAGCCGGAGGCTGATTGACTTGCGCGAGATCAAGATTCTCGTGCTCGATGAAGCCGATCGCATGCTCGACATGGGATTCCTGCCCGCGATTCGCCGCATCTTGGCGATGTTGCCGCAACAACGGCAGACCTTGTGCTTCTCCGCAACCATGGAGCAATCGGTTGCCGGTCTGGTAAACGATGCGATGCGGAGTCCTGTACGCGTGGCGATCGGATCAGTATTGAAGCCAGTGGAAAGTGTTCGGTTGCAAGCTTACGAAGTACGACCGGCGGAAAAGCCCGATGTTCTGCGACAGTTACTCTACGCTGAGAAGGGCCAAACGCTCATCTTTGCCCGCACGAAACGAGGCACGGAACGGTTGGCGAAGGAACTGGTGCGCGAAGGCTTTTCTGCAGCCATGATTCACGGTGATCGTTCGCAATCCCAGCGCAACGCAGCTCTCAGCGGATTTCAGCAGGGACGCTACCAGGTACTGGTCGCAACGGACGTTGCCGCGCGCGGCTTGCATATCGACGACGTCGCGCACGTGATCAACTACGACCTGCCTAAGATGGCTGAGGATTTTATCCATCGGGTTGGACGGACTGGCCGAGCCGGGTCGGAAGGGCTGGCTTCCAGTCTAGTCGCGGGGGGTGAGGTGATCGAGCTCCGTCACATCGAGCGCACCCTGAAGCTTCGCATCGAGCGTAAGCAGGTGGACTGGTCAAACGCAGAGCGCCGCGAGAGCGCTGTACAAAATACGCTGGCGAGCCGGACACTGACCAAGATGCCCGGCGAGGTTTTTGCCTGAGATCTCGAGGAAGTCGTTCGGGAAGGAGAAAGGGCGCGTCCTTGGGACGCGCCCTCAATCTTGAAATGCTAAGAAACAGCGCTACGGTTCTGTCTTTTCCGGACTACGTTCGCGGGGAATGCTCGAAATATCGCCGTCGTCGGCTCCCATTTGGAAGAGAGCTGCCTGCTCGGCGGCGTGCCTTTGCAACTCGCTCAAATCCAGTTCATTCGAATCGCTCGATGTTCCCAGGGGTTCCTCGGTTTTGCGTTGAATCCTGCGCTCCGCTTTGTCGCGTTGTTTTTGTTGTCTTGTGTGTTCTTTCTGGCGTTTAGTAAAGCTTGATCGACCTCGTCCTGGCATTGCCCATCTCCCGTTATCAAATTTTTGCAATCGCAGCTGGCGCTCGTTGCATTTCGTTCGTATGCAAGCTCAAAGCACGGCAAGCAGTTCGTTCAACGATCAGGCAGCACGCCGCCTCAGCCTGCAAGTTGCTCTTGCGTACTACCAGCGCGGTTCGCGGGGCTGGCGTGCGTGCCCCTGATAATCATCGCGACTTCCGCCGCCTCCACCACCAAAGCGCTTTCCGCCTCCACCGCCGCGCGGCGAATCGGTCTTCGGTTTCGCTTCGTTAATTTTCAACGCGCGTCCACCCAGCTCTTTGCCATTCAAGGCGGCTACAGCCTTATCTGCTTCGGCCGGGTTTGTCATTTCAACAAAGGCGAAGCCGCGCGCGCGGCCGGTTTCCCGATCAGTAACGATGCTTACTTTCTCGACTGCGCCGTGTGCCTCAAACACTCCACGAAGCTCCGCTTCGGTCGTGCTGTGAGGTAAATTGCCAACATACAGGTTCTTCATACGAGTCCTTCGCTTTCTGCTGTGATCGTTTTTGCAAAAGTCGGTTGAGAATGAATTTCTTCGGAGTGGTGTTCGATGGCTTCGGCCCAGCGCGATGGCCGCGGGATCTCCCGGATGGCACGCGAACGGGCTTCGCTGACGGATCGAACCGAGGAGATGCGTTTGCAAGCTTCCAGGATCCCCCAGCGCTGCGACGAATGTTGCGAGGTCTGGGCAAGCAGAGCGGCGACCATTTCCTGGTGAAGAGCGTCTGCGTCTTCTGCCGCAAGTGCGCCGTCAGAATGCGGCGCAAGCGCGAGATATTCTGGTCCGCCCACGAAGAAAGCGACTCTCTGCGGAGGATTCGCACTGCGAATGTCGGTGCAGAATTTGTCCCGCTCGTCGGTTTCCTCGATCCCGTTAATCAGTACCAGATTGTACAAATCGGCTCGCCACCAGCATCGCGCCTCCAGCACATCGGCCGCGCAATCGACCTCGATGCCAAGTTTTCTCATTACGTCGGCCCGCAAATCGCGTTTCGTCTGCGACGTGTCCAGCAGGAGCACACGCTTCTTTTTCACGGAACTGGCGTCGGCGGCCGAGACTGGCAATGCGATGACGGGAGTGGTCATGCCACTTTCTCCTTGAGATTCGTCGCCGCGGCTGGTGGCGTCAAGTGCTTCTCCGCCAGAGCCTTCAGCATTTTCTGATTGCTTACACGGCGGCTGATCTTCTGCCGACGGCGCCGGTTAAACCTAGCTTTATCCCCATTGATTCCCGACATTTCTCTCTCCTGCCGTTCTGGTTAAGGTTAGAAACCTGCGCTACTCCCCCGGACCTCACGCCCGCACTTGTACGGGTCAGTAGCACGCCGACCTTTCGACGAAGAGCTGCTAGCTCAGTCTCAAATTACCTTGCGTGCATGGCCGTTCAGTTAAACTGCTGTCCAGGAATCGGAAGGAGGGACCTCCGGAAGTTCTCAGCTTGAACACGTTTCAGTCGCCTTTCACAGAGTGTTCTCAATCGCGAAGGCGCAACGTGCTGTTAGGGTGTCTTCGAGGTCAAGATCTTAAGTATACGCCCCATTTCTAAATTTTGCTAAGGCTTCGCATAGGGTCGGGGACCGCGGCGAGATGAAAAACCAGTTCCGCAGATATTTTCTGGCTACGGCTGCGAGGGGCTGACGCTGCTTTTTCCCTTGCTCGTGCAGAGAAGCAGACAAAGCGCGACGACTCCGGCCACTGCGCCGCCGCCGATCTCCAGCCATTTTTGATTCAGGCCGTTGGCCGGACTCTCAGGAGGACGTCCGGCTCCGCAGGCTTGTGTTTCGTCGCGCTTGGCTTGTTCCCCTTCGTGCACCGTGGCGGACTGTGCCAAGGCGCTTCGCGATGAAGTTTTCCGGAGCGAACTTCCTTCCTCGATCTTTACATCATTCTTGTGAGCTACAACCTGAACCGTGCTATTAACGTTCGTGACATCGTATTGCGTCCGCTCGTTCGTAATAGGATCGACCTTAATACAGTTCACATGCACACTCATTAACGTGGAGGTTCCGACAGACACGCTGCCGTGCTCGAGGTTCAAGAAACTACCTTCGAATTTCACAATGGACTCAGGCTGAATCAGGACGGAGGATCCTTCGGCGTCGATATTGGCGACGAACCCCGGTTTGGTTTCCACTGCATCGCCAGGAAAGACAGCCGTTGAGCCAGATATCTCGGTGCCGTTCAGCCACACGCCACCCTCACTGTGCAATATGGCCGACCCTGCGTCCGCAGCCACGAGCGAGAGCGGAAGCAGGAGAACCATGATGCAGGAAATAAAGCTGCGCAATCCGGACACACTCATACCCAAGCTGTTTTTCCGCACTATTCTAAGAGGATCGTAGTGCCCAGGAGCCCGATCGTCTATTAGCACTCTGGATGCGGCAGTCGCAAAGCGAGCATGAGCCGGGATGCATTGCTGCACTGCGCCAGCCAACTCCGGTATTCTTCCGATACGATCAAACATGGAACGCGCTCCTGCCAATGGACCGGTGATTGACTTTCGCGGCGTTGCCTACACGCTTCCGAATGGCCGGCCGCTACTTCACGACCTGAATCTGCAAGTGCAACCTGGCGAAACTCTGATCTTGTTGGGGCGAAGTGGTTCGGGCAAGACCACCACCCTAAAGTTGGTCAATCGCCTGTTGACCCCGAGCGCCGGAGAAATTCGCGTGAACGGTGCTCTTGCGGCAGAGAGCGATGTCATTCGCCTGCGGCGCGGAATTGGCTACGTCATCCAGGACGTGGGCTTGTTTCCGCATCTTACGGTGGAACGTAATATCGGTCTTCTCCCCCGGATCGAAGGCTGGCCGGCTGAGCGTATTCGTTCCCGCGTCGAAGAATTGTTGCAATTGGTCGGGCTCGACCCGCAGATCGCTTCGCGATATCCCCACCAGCTCTCCGGGGGACAACGGCAGCGGGTGGGAGTGGCTCGAGCTCTAGCCGCCAATCCGCCGATCCTGCTGATGGATGAGCCTTTTGGCGCCCTCGACGCGCTTACCCGCGACCAGTTGCAGCGCGAGTTTCTGTCTCTTCAGCAGCGATTGCAGAAAACGGTGGTCTTCGTCACGCACGATTTACGCGAAGCACTGCGTCTGGGGTCGCGGATCGCGCTCATGGAGGCTGGCCGCCTGGTTACCGTTCTTTCCCCGCAGGATTTCTTGCAGTCCAAAGATCCACTCGCTACCGCCTATTTGCAAGCTTTCGGAGGCGGACTGGACTCGGTGGTAAATCGAGGCACGTCATGAATGTCGTTCACTACTTCCTCCAGAACCACGAAGAGATTCTGGAACTCACACTGGAACACCTCTGGCTGGTCGGAATTTCTACCTTGTTCGCAGTACTGATCGGCATACCGCTTGGCATATTGAGCGCTCACTGGCCGGTTTGGAACAAGCCAGTGCTGGGAACGGCGAACATCATTCAGACTGTTCCGAGTCTAGCACTCTTCGGTTTCTTACTGCCAGTGCCGTGGATTGGCGCCCGTGCCGATCGGCTGGCAATCCTGGCGCTTACTCTCTATGCGCTCCTGCCCATCATTCGCAACACTTACACGGGAATCCGCGGCGTTGATCCCTTTGTGGTCGAGGCCGGGCGGGGGATGGGGCTCACCGATCGCCAGTTATTGTTTCAGGTGGAGTTGCCACTGGCGGTGAGCGTGATCCTTTCGGGCGTCCGGGTAGCGGTTGTCGTCTCTGTTGGACTCGCCACCATTGCAGCGGCAATCGGCGCGGGAGGACTCGGCGAGTTCATCTTTCGCGGTCTCGCTATGGTGAACAACGAACTCATCCTTGCCGGGGCGATTCCTGCCGCGATCCTGGCATTGTCGGCGGATTTCGGCTTGGGATGGGTCGAGAGGCACCTGCGCCCGCGATGAAACGGCATTCGCAATTTCGGGGACCGCGCTGCGCCACCGCTATCTCTAGCATTCTGCTCGCTCTGTTTCTGTCTTCGTGTGCGCCATCGCATTCTGACCGCATCGTGATTGGGTCCAAGAATTTTACTGAGTCTCTGATGCTGGGCGAGCTCATGGCCCAGCTGATCGAATCGCGCACGCACTTGAAAGTCGAACGCCGCTTCTATCTCGCGGGGTCCTACATCTGCCAGCAGGCAATCCTCGCTGGCCGTATCGACATCTATCCGGAATACACCGGTACGGCCCTTACCGCCATCCTCAAGCAGAAGGTTGCTAGCGACAAGGAACAGGTTTATCAGCAGGTGAAGAGCGAATATGAAACGCGCTTTGGCCTTACGCTCGGTCCGCCGTTCGGATTCAACAATACGTTTGCCATGGAAATCCGTGGCGACGATGCGCGCCGCCTGAAATTGAAAACTTTATCGCAGGCAGCCGCATTTGCGCCGCAATGGCACGCTGGATTCGGCTACGAGTTCATGGAGCGTCCCGATGGATACACCGGACTGGCTGCCGCTTATGGCCTCCGCTTCGCCGCTGCACCTCGGATCATGGATCTGGGCCTGCTGGCCCCAGCGTTAAAAGACCATCAGATTGACATTGCCGCAGGAAACGCCACGGATGGCCTCATTCTCGCCTTCGATCTATCTGTCCTCGAAGATGACCGCCATTATTTTCCCCCGTACGAAGCGGTCGCAGTAATCCGGCAACAGACCTTGCAACAACATCCGGAAGTGTCTCAAGCGATCGCTGCGCTGGGTGCGAAGATTTCTGATCAAGAGATGCAGAAATTAAATTACGCACTCGATGGTCAGCGCCGCGACGCGAAAGATGTTGCTCGCGAATTCCTGCAAAGTAAAGGATTGATTCAGTAAGGCTAACCTCTAATCAGTTCCCGTAAGGTCTATTCAAATAAGGAACTCGCCCTGCAAGGTGAGAACGGCGTTGCCTTTGAGAATCACTCGATCCCCTTTCACTTCGCACCACAGTTCACCGCCGCGCTCCGAAACTTGGCGCGCATGCAACGAAGTCTCGCCCAGCCGTTCAGCCCAGTAGGGCGCGAGCGAGCAATGGGTAGAGCCGGTCACGGGATCTTCCGGAATGCCGTAGCTCGGCGCGAAGTAGCGAGAGACGAAATCACAGTCAGAACCTGGAGCCGTGATCGCGACTCCGAAGGGATGAAGGTTCTGCAGCAGCCTGAGGTCCGGCTTGATGCGCTTCACCTCTGCCTCAGTTTCGTACACCGCAAAATAGTTGTCCTCAATCTGCACCACTGCGGCTGGATCTTCTCCTAAGCCATCCGTCAACGCCGCCGGCGGATCCTTACTTTTCCAGGGAGCGAGGGTGGGGAAGTCCATTTCGAGCAACTTGCCGCTGCGGCGAACCGTGAGTGTTCCGCTGAAACGCGTCTCGAAGCGGACCGAGTCGCGCCCGGGGGCAAGGATCTGCAGCAGCACGAATGCCGAGGCCAGAGTCGCATGGCCGCAGAGCTTCACCTCGCACAGCGGCGTAAACCAGCGTAATTCGTAGGAGTCGCCGCGGGGCACGAAATAGGCGGTCTCAGAAAGATTATTTTCGGCCGAAACCGCGAGCAATAACTCGTCATCTAACCAATTCGCGAGCGGGCACACTGCGGCTGGATTTCCTGCGAAGGGGGTCGCGGTGAAGGCGTCTACATGGAATACCGGAAGAGACATTGCCCTATGGTACTCGGTCCGAGAGGCGGGTAGAATCATCAAACTGCTTTTGGCTTCGTTCGCCCGGAACGTATTCCACCACTAGATATCAGGAGATCCCTATGGCTACCACTTTCAGCGACGTTGCTCTTCGTCACGAACTGATCGAGCAGTTGGCGAACGCCCGTCACAGGACCGACGATCTCTTTGCCATCGTTACTCCGGATTCACTCTATGAACGTCCTATCCCGGAACGCCATCGCATCATTTTTTACATCGGTCATATCGAGGCTTTCGACTGGAACCTTTTCCATGACCGCGTTTTCGGACTGAAGAGCTTCCATCCTGAGTTTGACCGTTTGTTTGCTTTTGGCATCGATCCAGTCGGGGGCGGATTGCCCACCGATCAGCCTTCAGAATGGCCGCCGATTGCGGCAGTACGGGAATACGTTAAAAAGGTCAGATCCCTGCTCGACGAAAAACTCCCTGACGCGCTCTCGGATGTTGGTTTCTCGGGGAGAGATGGCTTTCCGATCAGCACACTGCTGAACGTGGCGATTGAACATCGCCTCATGCATGCGGAAACACTAGCTTACATGCTGCATCAATTGCCGTTCAATCGAAAAATCCAGCATACTGAAGCCCCCACTCCGGTAACTCCTCTTGTCGATCATCGCAGCATAGAAATTCCCGCCGGTCCGGTAACACTTGGCCTTCCGCGCGCTGGCAATCCTTTCGGCTGGGACAACGAGTATGAAGCCCACCCCGTGCATGTTCCCGCATTTTCCATCGACCGGTACAAAGTGACGAATCGGCAATACCTTGATTTTATTGGCGCGGGTGGCTACGAAAATAGGAGCTTCTGGAGTGCCGAAGACTGGTCTTGGATTTCGAGTCGCGGAATTTCGCACCCAGCTTTTTGGAGGCGCGGTGGCGATCAGTGGCTGTATCGCACCATGTTCAACGATGTCCCGCTTCCACACGAGTGGCCCGTCTATGTGAGTCAGGCAGAGGCGAAGGCCTACGCCAACTGGGCAGGGAAGTCATTGCCCACCGAAGCCGAGTGGCAACGTGCCGCATACGCTACACCGAATGGTGATGAGCGTCGGTACCCGTGGGGTGGCTCGGCACCTGCTCCTGAATTCGGCAACTTTGATTTCCAGCGCTGGAGTCCGATGCCCGTGAATGCTTATCCCGCCAGCGAGAGCGCCTCCGGCGTTCAAGGCATGGTCGGCAATGGTTGGGAGTGGACGTCCACCGAATTCGCAGCATTCCCTGGATTCAAACCTTTCCCCTTCTATCTGGGATATTCCTCTGACTTCTTCGATGGAAAACACTTCGTTATGAAAGGTGGATCAGCGCGCACCGCTGCATGCATGCTGCGGCGCACCTTCCGCAACTGGTTTCAGGCGCACTACCAATTTATCTACACCGGCTTTCGCTGCGTCAGCCGCTGAGCCGCTTAAGGAGCTACCGAAATGCTCGTTCACGCTATCACCGCCGACTTAACTGACGAATTCGCTGCCGACGTTCGCACGGGTCTCACCAAGCCCGGCCAAAAAGAACTGCTGTCGAAATATTTGTACGACGACGTTGGTTCCGCGCTATTCGAAGTGATCAGCCATCTCCCGGAATATGGCCTCACGCGCGCCGATGAGCGTTTGTTGCGCCGCCACGCGGGAGACATCGTGGAGCGGGTGGCCACTCCTGTAGCCGTGGCTGAGCTTGGCAGCGGCAGCGGCAAGAAAACTCGGCAGGTCCTTGAAGCTCTTTGCCGGCGCCAGCGCACCCGCTACTATCCCATCGAGATTTCTCCCACCGCCCTGGCCATGTGCGAGCGGGAACTCAGCGACATTGATTCCATCAGCATCGTCGGCTACGAGCGCGAATATCTTGATGGACTGCTTGAAGTGGCCGCGCAGCGCCGCGCGGGTCAACACCTTCTGGTCTTGTTCTTGGGCAGTACGATCGGCAACTTCGATCGCATGGCCGGTCTGAAATTTCTGAACCAGGTCCGCCGCATTTTGCAGCCCGGAGATTCTCTTCTGCTTGGGACCGACCTGGAGAAATCCAGCGCGCAGCTCATCGCGGCTTATGACGACGAACTGGGAGTTACCGCTGCGTTTAACTTGAATCTGCTGGCCCGCATCAATGGCGAATTGGATGGTGATTTCGATCTAGCTCACTTCGAGCATGTGGCAAAGATCAATCATGAATGCCGCAGCGTAGAGATGCACTTGCGGTCGATGCGACGCCAAATCGTAAATATTCCCGCTGCGGACGTTACCGTCGAGTTCCTTGAGGGTGAAACGATCTGGACCGAAAGCAGCCATAAGTACTCCCTGGAAGAAGTTCGTCAGATGTCTCGCACCGCCGGCTTTCGCTGCGACATCCAGTGGGTGGATGATCAGTGGCCATTCGCTGAGAATCTCCTGATTGCGGAATAACTCCAACCCTCCGACGTGCCTGGTTAACACACTGTAACGATTTGTGTCGCCAGTGTGAAAACTCCTCATATTGAAGTAAAACTTTGTAAATCCGCCGATTTGTAGGTTGTGCCGATGTAAATTAATGGAAGGTATGAAGCCAGCCACAAGTCGGTTTTTGGCGATCGTGTTCTGCACCATGAGCGCGGCCAGCGCTCCGTTAGTGTCGACTTGTGATGGGGCTCCGTCCAGCGCGGCGGCCCAGGAAGCCGCTGCCCCCGCCGCTGCCAGCCGGCGCATCGGTGCCGTCAAAGCCATCAATGGTACCGCGATCACGCTCACCCCCGACTCCGGTCCTGACCTTGCCGTCGCGGTGCAGCCGACAACCCGCGTCGTCCGCATCGCCCCGGGCGAGAAGAATCTGAAGAATGCCGTGCCGATACAGTTGCAGGATATTCAGGTCGGAGATCGAATTCTGGTTGGCGGCAAGATCTCTGACGATAGCCTGTCGCTTTCTGCATCCTCGATCGTGGTGATGAAGAGTTCCGACCTGGCAGCGCGACACGAGCAGGAGCGGCAGGACTGGCAAAAACGTGGTGTGGATGGACTCGCCAAGGCAGTGGATCCGGTGGCGGGAACCATCACCATCAACGTGCGGAGCAAGCCGGTTGTGATTCATACCTCCAGCAGCACCGTGATTCGCCGGTATCCGCCAGACTCCGTAAAATTTGACGACGCTAAGCCCAGCACGCTCGCCGAAATTCATCCTGGCGATCAAGTACGTGCGCGTGGCGACCACAGCGCCGATGGAAGTGAACTGACCGCCGAAGAAATTGTTTCCGGATCATTTCGTAACGTCGCGGGCACCGTCGATTCGGTCGATGCAAGTTCATCCACCCTGAGCGTTCACGATCTATTGTCAAAGAAAATGTTGCTTATCAAGATCACAGCCGATTCGCAGCTTCGCCAGTTACCTCCCGAGATGGCGCAAAGGATCGCAATGCGCTTGAAAACCGCTGGAGCAGTGCCCGGAGCCGCGTCCGGCTCTGCCGCGACGAGCGACCAAAATTCGCGTCCAACGGGAACGTCCGGTGGTATGGCTTCTGGTGGAAATGGCGCTGGCGGACGTCCGGGTGGCGCACCGGATTTTCAGCAAATGCTGAGCCGCATTCCCGCGATTTCGCTCTCCGATCTCCACAAGGGAGACGCTGTTGTCATTGTCTCGACAGAGGGAACCTCGGAGGGAGGAACGGTGATTACCCTGCTCAGCGGAGTAGAGCCCATTTTGCGTGCTGCTCCCGGTGCCAGCAGTTCTTCGATACTGACACCTTGGAGCTTGGGCGCGCCCGCGGCTGATGCCGGGGGGCCATAACATTTGCCGCTTTGAAACAGACCTACGCCAGGTTACTGCGAACTCCTGATGAAGACTCTTAATCGTGAATGGAATCTTGGATGAAGTTAGGGAAGTATTTTTGTTTCATATTTATTTTCTGGTTGTCTCTGGTGTGCGCGCCGCTCGCCGTGTCGCAGACTCCGGCGGCGCCGCCCGGCTCAGGAAATTTGCATGGGCAAGTGAGCGATCCGTCCGGCGCTGCGATCCCGAATGCCAGCGTCGTCCTCACTCCGGCTGCTGCCGGCTCCGCGCCGATCAAAACGCAAGCCAACGGACAGGGCCAGTACGAGTTCAAAGCGCTGCCTTCGGGTCAGTACACATTGAATGTGATTGCCCAGGGATTCTCGGTTTACGAAAACGACGATGTGGTGATTAGCGCCGGTCCGGCGCAACTCCTCAACGTCGCAATGGCCATCGAAGTCGAGCAGCAGAAGATACAAGTTTCCGACACCGCACCGACCGTGGATGTCAATCCCGCCAATAACGCCGGCGCCATTACCATCTCAGGTAAGGAACTCGAGGCTCTGCCCGACGATCCCGACGAATTGCTCACGGATTTGCAGGCGCTTGCTGGACCCTCCGCGGGCCCGAACGGCGGACAGCTTTATATCGACGGTTTTACTGCCGGCCAGCTTCCTCCTAAGGAATCGATTCGCGAGATTCGCATCAATCAGAATCCATTTTCTTCGGAATATGACAAGCTGGGCTACGGACGGATTGAGGTATTCACCAAGCCGGGCAGCGATAAATATCATGGGCAGTTTCTGATCGACGGAAACGATTCTGCTTTCAACTCGCCCAATCCGTTTGCAGGTCCGGAGCCGGGCTACGATTCGACTCAGTTCAGCGGAAATGTCAGCGGTCCCATCAACAAGAAGGCATCATTTTTTTTCGACGCCCAACGCCGGAATATCAACGACCTCCAGGCCGTCAATGCCATCACGCTTGACCCGACCACTCTCACCGAGATGCCGTTCATCCAGGCTGTACCGTTCCCCAGGCATCGAACCAACATCACGCCTCGCGTCGACTACCAGCTTGCCAAGAACAACACCCTGACCGTGCGCTATCAGTACTACCGCGACACGGAGGATAACGAGGGCATCGGTTTATTCAACTTGCCCTCTCAGGGTTACAACTCCGACTCCACCGAGCACACGCTGCAAATCAGCGATACCCAAGTCATTGGCGCGAAGATTGTGAACGAAACGCGGTTCCAATACTTGCGCGAGCTCGACAATCAGTTTGCGCTGAACGCGCAGCCAACTCTCACCGTGCTGGGATCTTTCGATGGTGGTGGCAACAACCAGGGCAACATCGTCGATCACCAGGACCACTACGAACTGCAGAACTACACTTCCATCGTCCACGGCAATCACACCGTGAAGTTTGGCGCGCGGCTACGCGGCATCCGCGACGCCAACAGCCAGACCTCCGGATTCAACGGCGAATTTACGTTTTCTTCGCTGCTGAGTCCTACGGGCGGGAGTACTTGCATCCCCACGCCGGGGCAAGCGCCGTGCCCAATTTCCTACGCTTCGGCGCTTCAGAACAATGGAAGCCTCACCACGCCGATCGCTACCCAGCTCACTTACACAGCAGGTACACCGGCGCTGGTGGTGGGCAATTTTGACGGGGGTCTTTACTACCAGGATGATTGGAAGGTGCGCCCAAACATTACTTTGAGCTATGGGTTGCGCTTCGAAACTCAGACTGGGATTCAAGATCACGCAGACTGGGCGCCCCGCCTGGGTTTTGCCTGGGGCGTTGGAGGGAAGAGCGCTCCACCCAAGTTTGTTCTGCGCGGAGGCTTCGGCATTTTCTATGACCGCTTTCAGGAAGCTCAAATCCTCCAAGCGGACCGTCTGGACGGCATCACGCAAAAACAATTCGTGATCGACAATCCCGTCTGCCCATCTCTTACTATTACCGATTTCACCGCGTGCACCGGAGCAGCCGTCCCCGTGACGCCCACTCTTTACCAGATCAGCCCGCGCTTGCACGCGCCTTATACGTTGCAAACCGCGATCAGCGTGGAACGCCAACTGACCAAGGCTGCAACCTTAAACGTAACCTACTTGAACTCTCGCGGCTTCGATCAACTGCTTACCATTAACGCAGATGCTCCTTTTCCCGGAACTCCGTGCAGTCCCACCTGCCCGCCGCCCAGCGAAAATCTTTACCGCTACGTTTCCGAAGCAGTTTTTCGTCAGAACCAACTGATCACCAACACCAATGTGAGAGTTGGATCGAAGGTACAAGTTTTTGGCTACTACGTCCTCAACTATGCCAACAGCGATACGTCTGGCGTTTCCAGCTTTCCTTCGAACTCTTACAACATCAGCACCGACTACGGCCGCGCCTCCTTTGATATCCGCAATCGACTCTTCTTCGGCGGCTCTTTCGCTCTTCCCTATAGCTTCCGCCTCAGTCCATTCATGATTGCAAGCTCTGGTTCTCCCTTCAACATCACCACGACCAATGATCTCAACGACGATTCCATCTTCAACGATCGCCCGGGATTCATTTCCAATGCGACTTGTCCTACGACCGTAAACACGCCCCCTTCGACCACCTATTGCACGCCGCTCGGGACCTTCGACGCTCGGCCCACGGCCGGCGAAAAAATCGTTCCTATCAACTATGGCACCGGCCCGTCGCAGTTTACCCTGAATCTCCGTCTCACCAAGACCTTCGGTTTCGGTCCCAAGACTGGCCGCGCCGCCGGCAATCAAGGGCCGGGTGGTGGCGGCGGTGGCGGTGGTGGACGCGGTGGTGGCGGTCCGCGCGGTCCTCTTTTCGGCGGTGGGCCTGGCGGAATGCCCAGCGGTACGGATCACCGCTACAATCTCACTTTCGGCGTGATCGCGCGCAATGCTCTCAGCAAGGTGAACTACGCAAACCCTAGCGGCATTCTGGGTTCGCGATTCTTTGATACCCCAAACGGACTTCCATCGAGCGGACCTTTCTCTAACTCCGCGGCTGTTCGCCGTATCGATTTGCAGGTGACCTTCAGCTTCTAGTTCCGCGGCGGTTTTTCGCGATAGGAAAGTTCTGACGACTACATCTGACGACTACAGCGGTTCTTTCCGGTCGGTTATTCTAGACACATGCATATGAACTTCGTAAATACCTATAGAGCAAGTCTCGTTTGCCACTGATCCCTACGACCAGGCGTCAGTTTCTTTACCGCGTCGCTGCGGTGGGCGGGGTTGCCATTGCCGGAGACTCACTCCTGCTGGAGCCGAACCGACCTCGCATCATCCGCCGGGATTACGTACTGCCTCGTTGGCCCGAGCGGATGGATGGCTTCACCATCGCGCTGCTTAGCGATTTTCATTACGACCCATATTTTTCCGTGCACCCGTTGCGTGCGGCAATTCCGCTGGTGAATGGCCTTCGTCCCGACTTGATCGTTCTTACAGGAGACTTCGTTTCCGCACCAGCCTTCGGAGACGAGGCGAAGGGAGCATCCGCTGCCGAGCCCTGCGCTCGCCTTCTTCGCCAGATGACCGCACCCCACGGCTTGTGGGCGGTGCTGGGGAATCACGATTTAGATACGGATCCCGTCCTGGTGACACGCGCTCTTCAAACCGAGGGGATCGAGGTCCTGGTGAATCGGTCCGTTACGATCGAACGCGACGGTGCACGCGTTTGGCTCGCAGGCGTCGACGACGTGATATATGGGAGCGCCGATCTCACCAAGACGTTGCACAACATTCCGGCCAGCGAGGCCGTCGTCCTGCTCGCCCACGAGCCCGACTTCGCTGATGAAGCTTGCAGATTCCCCATTGATCTTCAACTCTCGGGACATTCTCATGGAGGGCAGGTCAGAATCCCATTGCTTCCTCCGCTCTATTTGCCGGAAATGGCGAAAAAGTACGTATGGGGAAGTTATCGTGTGGGTGGTCTTAGTCTCTACACCAACGCAGGGCTAGGAACGGTCAACGTTCCGGTCCGCTTGAATTGCTCGCCCGAAATTACCCTGTTGACCCTGCGAAGCTCAGCCAGCGGACATCCGGGCTGAGTTTGTGCAATCGGATTCACCTCGGTAGGGGCGGAATGCCGTGGATCGTTCATAAGCAGTTGATAACAAGATAGTTGCGCAAGACGGCCGCTGGCCCCAAACTTGCCACCCGGTATCTATACGGGTTCGAACCCGCCCCAATCGAGGGTTGCAAGATGCTTCGTCGACTCTGGCCTTGGTTATTGATCTGTGCAATTCCCGCTGCCGCGTCTGTGCAGTCTTCTTCCGTTTCCATTCGTTTTGGCCGGGCAGTTTTAGTGGAGCGCGAGCATCAACTCTGGAAGAGTCCTTTCCGCGCCTCCGAGTTCAGTGACGTGCCGCATACGAGCGCACGTGCGCGTTGTGAAGATACCCAGCCGCCCGAGGCTCTCACCACGCCCGATCCCCTGATGGTGCTGACGACGGCGGGCATTAAGGTCAAGGTTAGTTTCATCATCGGCGCCGATGGACGTGTACATAGTCCTCTCATTCTAGAGAGCGCCGGCTTAATGAGGGACCGAAACGTTCTGCAAACCGTCCGCGCCTGGCGATATCGTCCGGCAACCTGCAACGGAGTTCCTACCGAAGCCGAAGGCAAAATCGAGTTTTCCCGGCGTTAATAAAATTTTGCCGCTTGGGCTAGAATGAAGCGTACGTCTGAGCCAATCGGCGTGGCCTGAATCGTGGATAGAGACAAGAAACTCGGCAAGCCATTGAGCGTGACTCCCGCACCTGATTCTGAGGAAGCAGCGCCCAGCATTGGTCCCTATAATCCCGCATTAGGAGAGATCTATCAGCGTCTCTATCCTGAAATACGGCGGCCTAAGCCGAATCAGGAGGCGATTGCGGCGGCTCTGCAAGCCATGCAGCGGCTGACCATGAAGATGGATTCTGAAACCGCGGTGGAAGAAACTGCGCTGCAGAACACCGCCTCGATTTCTTGCCCTTCGTGTGGACATCACAATCGCGAAGGCAACAAGTTCTGTGGTATGTGCGGGCTTCCGACCGGAGTTGCGTCCGATCAATTGTCATCCATCGCATCTACGAATTTCGAACCCCCGCCTCGCGAGACATCGATCATCGGCGAGGAGCCGCTTGTTCGAAATCCCTCAGCCATGCAGGAGTCCGAGATTCATCCGCCAGAAGGGGCTGGGTCCGGAACGCATCACTATCACCATCATTATCATCATCACTATTTTGAGGGTGGAGTGGAAGGCGGGGTTGCGGCGCCGCGAGGTAACGCTCCCGAGAGCGCCCGTGAAGCGGACCGCCTCCGCATCGCCGCGGCTGCGAAGGGCGAACCCATGAGCCGCAGCGAGGCCGCGGTTCGGCGTCTCACGCAGGAATGGGTTTTGGCGTGCAACACACGGCAGCTCGATGAACTCCTCGATCTCTACGCACCCGATGCGCTGGTGCTGCGTTCGAATCTCCCGTTGCTTCGCGGAGCAGCGGCCGTGCGAGAATTTTTCTTCTCGGCGCTCGAATCTGGCCTGGGAGAAGTCTCGGTGGAACCGATCCGCGTGGAAGTGGTGGGTGACCTGGCACATGAAGTCGGACGATACAGCGCGCTGGTTCCGGGCACAACCGGCAAGCGCCGGGAAGAGCGCGGCAAGTATTTGTGGGTCTTCGCCAAGCAAAATGGCGGCGACTGGAAGTTGGTCTCCGAATGCTGGTCGAGCGACCTGACTTTGACCAATGCCGAATCCGAAGTTCCTAAAGCCGTTGCTTCTTCAGCGCCGAAGGCACAGCCAAGAAGAAGCTAGGTGCTATTCGCAGATCATAGGTTTTAGGTCATAGGTCTTGGGTCTTAGGGGTTGGGCCTCAATCCCTAAGACCTAATACCTAAGACCCAAGGCCGATTTTCTTAGATCTTTACGCCCAGCTTCCCCAAGTCTCCCTGCAACTGATCGAGGGTTTGCATCTGAATCGTGCGCATGCCCAGCTTGGCTGCGCACTCGAGGTTCAGAGCGCGATCGTCGATGAAACAACATTCTTCCGGATTTATCTGTGTGATCTCAAGCGCCAGGCGATAAATCCCGCTCTCAGGTTTCCGTAGTCCGACGAAGCAAGAACTGACAAACAATCGGAAGATTTCCCGCAAGCCGAATTTCTCGATGCGGAGCAGGTTCAACTCGCGCGACTCGTTGTTGATCGTTCCCATGAAATATTTTCCGGACGCGGCGAGAGAGCGCGCGAAGGCAAGAACTTCCGGCAGCGGCCGCGACAACGAGAACATATAATCGCGAAACTCATCCCGCGTGAAGGGACGATTTCGGTAGAAGACGGTGCGGTCCAGGTATTCGTCGAGCGAGATCTTGCCGCGCTCAAACGACGAGACCACCATTTCGTGCCGTGCGTGAAACTCCTCCTGGTCGAGGCGAAAATGCTCAAGCGCGGCGGCGCGTTCGTTGTGATCCCAGGCGTTGCTGAGGAGAACTCCTCCAACATCCCAAAAAATGGCATGAATCGCAGACACGGATAAATCCCTCCTCGTTTTCTTGTCACTCCGATTTTTAGCAATTGTCCTAGTGTTTGTAGACCGTGGTGTCGGGGTGGTAGTTGCGCCAGTCGAACCAATAGTCTTTGAGGGCCGGGATGCGGGTGAGGCATTTTCCTTGCGCGGGGCCTGTAGTGGCGCAGCCCTGAAAGTTCCACTGGCTGGCGGTGAGCGTGTCCAGCAGCGTCCACTGTTGCGTGTCGGCCTGCAGAAAGAACTCCGCGTCTTTTCCGTCGATGCGGCTGAGAAAAACTCGAAAAGATTTGCCGTCGGGGCCGAGGACGAGTAGCAGCGATGCGCCGTTGACGCGATCGAGAATGGGCGACTGCTTGGCAAAAGTTTCCCAGGGATAGGCACGGGCGGCGCCATTGATAGTCAGTCCTATGACGACATCGCGCGACTTCAGCTCGGTTCCAGGAAAGCTGATGACGACGGGAAGCTTGGCGACGTCAGGCTCCCAGTTAGGATCGTACTCTTTCGTGTATTTGGCAATGGGTGCGAGCACCTGGCCGGAGGGGGATTCGCTGCGCCACTGGCCGAAGCTGAGTTCTTCGCTGAGGACGAGCTCGAGCGCCGCGCCTTGCAGCGGGCCGTAGATCGCTTTGCCCGTGATCTGTTGCCACCATGTTCCAGTCTCGCGGTCGCGCATCAGGAAGTTCTGGTTGTTGATGCCGGCGAGATAAAAGTGCAGCACTCGTCCGTTGATCGTTCGCGTCCACACCAGACCGGTGTGACAGAGCGTTCAATAGGTGACGGCAATGGGCACGCCTGCGACCACGTCATTCAGCACGTGATGGTAGGCCATCTGGCTGATGGGATAGGCGCGGGCGTCATCGCCGAGGTGGATGGACAGAACCATTTCTTTAGGGTCAAGCTTGCTTTCGGATTGCGCAAGGAATTGCGGGTCGGCGATGGGATGAAACATCCACTCGAAATAGTTGAGGCGCGCCATGACGGCGGAAAAAGTCACGACGAGTAGGACGAGTACGAGGACAGACTTGCGCCAGCGGCCAACCGTTCTCCACAGCGCCAAAGCCAGGGCGAAACAGGCGACGGCTGTCAGCAGCGTAGCGAACGGAGCGCGTTGCCGTAGAGCCATGGCGACAAGAAGAGCGCCCGGCGCCTCATAACGGAAGGGGCGAATGATGAAGGTAGGGATCAGAAACGCAGCGATACCAGCGAAAGCGCAAAGGGAGAATGCGGACCAGAGCCAAATCGAGACTCCCCTCCGAGGATGCTGCCGCAGCGTCGATGGACGAGATGTGCTCACGAGCGAGTCTTGGTGCGAACGATTCTAGCCCGGTTACTGTAAGCGAAAGAGACAAGGCAGGGAATAGTACAAAAAAATAAAAAACCCCGATCCGCGGAGCTGGACCGGGGTGTTGTCTTGCGTTGGTTGCGAGTTATTGTGGAGTGAAGCTCTGGTGAAAGCCCAAACTCACCACGTCCTGGAACATGGGAGTTCCGGGAGGCAGGTTGTTGGGGTTCAGGAATTGCGTGTCGAAGAAATAGTTACGCTGAGGAGCGCCGTATACCGCAGTGCAACACTTGAATATGCCAGTTGCATACTGCGAGTAGTACATGCTGATCAGCGAACCAGCGTAGTTCACCGTTGCTCCGTTGGCGCCACGGTTCTCGAGATAGCGGAGGAAGTTGTGCATACCTCCGTCGGTTCCGAAATCCTGCAATCCGGCAGTTGAGGCCCATCCCGGTTCTGGGAAGGGAATGCTCTTACCGGCCGCAATCGCCATCCGATAGTAGCTTGTGTTTCCGGGACGGTTACCGGCCAGGCTGGGATTTTCGAAGCTTTCCAGATCCGTCCAGCCCGTCTTGATCACTGGGGCAGTGGTGGTGGTCGGAGGGTTGGAGAGCAGCGTGACCGCGTCCGCGATGATGGCGGCAGCGGAATGAGGCGTGGTGGTGGTATTTTCACTCGGCCAGAAAGGATCGGCGGAGCCAGTGTTGTAATCACCCCACACATAAACCGGTTCTTCGGAAGCGACGGTGAAGCCGACCCCGTAAACAGCTGGGTTGCCGTTCGTGGGTGGCAGGTAACTGTTTCCCTTATTATCCATACCTCCGTCGACGAGGCGCAGCACATGCCGCGGGCCGGTCACCATGTTCCATTCGGCGGTGCCGGGGAACGGCGAAGCGCTCGGCGTAGTCGGCACGTTGGTGTAGCATTGGATCGCGTTATTGTTGATGGTGCCGTGAATGTAATAGGGCTCGATCATTGCTCCCCCTGAGAGGCCAAAACCGGCGCCCAGATATTTCTCGCCCCAGGCGTCGACGTTCCCGCCATTCACCGTCGCACCCTTTACGGCCGTGTCTTCCGGCGAATAACCAACGGGCACGGTGGGGGGGTTGTACGCGTAGTAGGTGATCGGTTCCAGCAGGCCATCGGGCACGCCGAGTTGCGACGAGCTATTCACGGTGTCGTTCAAACCCGACATACCGGAGAAGTTATTGTAGAAAGTGGTTAACGGGTATTTATCCGCGATCATGCCCCGGTGATCGGCAAAATAGAGGATAAGGCCGTTGTTGTTGACCAAGGCAGTGGGGCTCACCAAGGGGCCGCTCTTTCCGGCGTACGGGGCCACCCCCTGCATCCAGAGCCATAGATTACCTACGTCAAGCTCAACCGCGTTCATGATTCCATTGGGGCTACAGTCAGCGCCCGTGTCGCCGGCCGGCCGGGTGTCGCGCGGCTCTCCTTCACGGGAATCGTAAAAGTTGATGGGGAGCCAATTGTATTGAGTTGCGGCAGCTCCCGTTGCCCCCGATGTAGCGACGTTGCCTTGAAGCTGCTGGAGGATCAGGATCGCTGGGCTAAGACCGTTCTGGCACTGGCCCACAGGGTAGAGTGTCGTGGAGAAATTTTCACAATAAGGTGCGGTAACGGCGGAGGCGTTGTAGGGATGAGTAGGAGGTTGATTGTAGGCCCGACCGAAGCCAAATCCAAGCCATTCCTGCGTGACGCCAACCCAGTTTCCCGCAGCATTCAGATATTCCACGCGGAGCCAGGCGCCTTGGCAGGCCGTGCCCGTGGTGACCTCACCGTGCAAGGGCCAGGACGCAAGACCGGCGGCGCATCCCGTCGGGGCTGCTGCGGTCCAATCGTTCGTGGCCGCACCCTTCTGGGCGGAGGCGAAGTACATGTTTCCGGCCGCAGCGCCGTTCGCGGTGGCCACATTTGGCACGTTCACGAATGGGCTAGCGTTTGGCGTTCCGAGCTGTATGTCTTGAGCAGGATCGGATCTGACTTGCCCAGGGTACAGATCGCCTTCGGTATCGGCCAGCAGGATACGAATTTGGGCCTTAGTACCATTAATTCCGTAGAGGCGCGAGTTGGCCATCTGCGGTGTATCGCCCGGTGTCGGCCTGCGAATGATGTCGATTGCCCCGACCTTCGACGAATTCACGAAGGGCAGCTGCAGCTTGGTAGCGCCGGTCAATCCGTTCACGATGAAGCTGGCGAAAGTACCCGTTGAAATCCCCTTCCAACCAGCATTCGCCGCACCCGTGGGTGGAAAACCACCCGTCCAACTGCCTGCCGGAAGTTTTACGCAATTCGCTGCCGGTCCGGCTCCTGGGGCTGCGGGGCAGCCGCCGGCTGCGTTTGGTACGTAGACACTTCCGGTGTAGTTAGTCGAGGTAGGCCATCCATTCTCGAGTTGGTCCGTGATGACTTGGCCCACGGCGGCGACCTTATCGGTAAAAGTCAACGTGCTGCCGCCGGAGGCAAGAAAGAGGTTTCCGTTGGCATGAACCCGGCCGCCGAAGTTAAAGGGAGGACCGGCGAAGTAATCGCAGTCGCCATCACAAAAGACACCGAATTCGAAAGCGGGAAGCAGTGCGACTTCCACGGTACGGGTGAGATTGACGGATGCGCCGGTCGCCACATAGGAGGCGTTGGTCGTGGCCTGGGCCCCAGAGGTATCGCGAGTCGCGGTGACTTGCAGGTTGAATTGGATGAGAGACGCGACCATGCCCTGATCTTGTCCGGAACCGACGATGTCCCATGCACCACAGGGGTTCGGAAGATTGGGACAAGGCGTCCCGTTGGTTTGGGTGGATGGCCAGGTAATGGTCTCGGCATAGCCGGTGTTGGTGATGTTAGAGCCGCTAATCGCCGTCGGCCAGTTGGTTGCGTTGGTGAGGGCCAGAATCGCGGCCGAGTTCGGGCTCTGCGACTCCTGATACAGCTCCGAGAGTTGGGCTGTCAGGTTTTCGATGCCGGACTCCGCGCCATAGTACGCGAGGTTGCCCTCCAGATCGTTGCCTCCCATGCGCTCTTCATTGCTGACCATATACAAAAGGCCCACGGCCATCGCCGACAACAACAGCGTCAACAAAAGGGCCGCGATGAGCGTGAAGCCTCGCGAATCTCGTGTACTCTTCCTCATGTTTTCCCCCTCCAACCTCACACAGGCACTCATTGGCACACCGTCGAGCTACTGCTATAGGAATTGCAGAAACTCATGTTGCGGGTGCTGACGGAACTCGCCAGATACATGCTTTGGGACTTGTCTCCGCTTGCAATGAGACTCTGTCCCATCACCCACATATTGACCTTTTGAATCAGGGCGGGGGAATCTCCAGCAGCAATCACATTGGCTAGATTTGCGTTCATAAGACCGGTCGTGGAACTGATGACGTCATAACTGAATTGCAGGTTGATGATGTTGTCGGCTACTGCGACTGCGGGAAGGCCGTTGACCTGACGCATCAGGCGCGGAGTTTGCACGGTGCCACCTGCCGGTGGAACCTCGAGGAAATAAGTAACCGCTTCCAGGCGGCAGGCGGTGATGGTGGTGCCTCCACCCAAGGAATTCTGAATGACATAGGCGAGGCTGTTGGCATCCCCTACGGCCTGATTGAAATTCAATGCGTCTGCGGCGGCAAAATTAATGGTAGGCGGGGTCCCGGGCGACAGGCCGGTGATCTCGCCTACAGCGGCAGCGGTCTGCACGGCGCTGGTACCCTGGCTGGTGGTGCCGTTGCCGGCCGAACTGACCGTGAACAGCATCAGGTCACCGACATTGAGGCCGCCCGGGGCCAGAACGTTATTCGGACTAACTGCCGCATTGATCGTTGTCGCGGTCGCCGATGTAGTGGTGGGAAACGCGAAGGTAAAGTTAGAGAGCGGGAAATTGTAATCGCAGTAGATCGAAGTGATGCTGTCGTTGGTCGCGGCAGGAGCGGCGGCGATGACGGCGCTGCTCTGCACTCCATTGCCAAAGCCGGGCAGGATGCCGGTCATGTAATTGGCGTTGTATACGTCGCCCGGGACATAACAGGTTCCGGATTGATTGCAAGCGACTTTAGTGGCCCCGCCGGCAGTCGCCAGCTGCAGGCCCCCTGTGGGCAAGCCCGATCCCGCCAAGCTGATGTCCTTGGTCAATAACTCGATGGCGGCGCGCATGTTCTGCTGGGTCTCGGCGCGCTGCGTCACCGTGAAAGTAGTAGTCATCCCGGTCCGGAAGAGGCTGGTCATGGCCAGGATGAGGAGCACGCCGAGGGTGGCGGCGATCATCAGTTCCAGAAGACTGAATCCGCGTTGCGATTTTGTGAGGCGCATCTTCATGGTTTTCATCCGGGTTAGTGATAGCTGGAGATCAGACTGTTCACGGTGTAGGCACGCGCCGGCCAGCCAGGCTTTGTGTATGAGACTGTGATGGCGACGGAGACGAGATTTGGGTTGACTCCGCCACCTTGGCTGGCGGGCAGCTGCACCTGACCAAAGGTGATGGTGCGGGTGAAATTGCTGAGACTTTGCGTGACGTCATCGGCAGTGCCGAGCACGCCATCCGGACCCGGTAGTACCAGACACTCCACTCCGCCGGGGCAAGCTGCGCCTGTGTCTGGAGCTGTGCAGGCCACGTCATCTGCCGTGCCAACCAGACCATCCGGTCCGGCGCAAAGCAGTTGCTGTGCCCCGCCCTTGAAGACTCCGCCATTGGCGATGTTTTGGATCGACGCGAAAGGAAGTTGCTGGCTGTTGCGGGCGGTATAGATGCTTTCCATGGCATCAAGAGCCTTGTGGCGGGCGACGAGATCTTCCTGCGCCGAGGCCGTGGCCGAGATTGCAGTCGCAAAAGTCGCGATGACGGCGAGCAGCCCGATGGTCATGACCATGATGGCAATCATGACCTCCAGAAGCGTGAAACCGCCTTCAGCTGATTGCTTGGTAACGGATTGTTTTTCGTGCGTCATTGTTGTACCCAACTCCAAACGCCTCCCGGCTGTGCCAGCCGCCAACCGCGGATTCTGCCCGTAGCTCCCCACACGGTAACCGCCCGTGAACTAAACATGCTGTCGTTGGGACGCGTCATGTAGACGACACCGGTGACGTAGTTGCCGAGGACGTCCTGCGCCGAGCCATCGGGATAGAAGACGACGTAGTTCAGGGGGACGCCTGGCGTAGATTCGAAGTCGATCGGGTTGACCCCCGTTCCGAAGCCATCGGGCAAACTGGCCGGAAATCCCGCCTGCATCTGGAAGTTCACGCCTAGCGGGATCGTATAGTTGATCACTTGCTGAATCGGTTGTGCGATTCCACCTACCGTCGGTGGCTGGTACTGAACCTGGATCGTGCCCGGCACGACACCAGCCCCGGGGGTAAAGGTGACGATGTACTCGTGACTCTGGGTAATGGCAAGATTGCGCGTATTGCGCAAGGCCATCAAGGTGGTGTCATAGGCCGAGTCAACATTGCTCTGGTTAAGCATGGGCCGTATGGCAATGAAGGTGACGGCACACATAATGAGAGCAATGCACAGCGTGATCACCATTTCCAGCAGTGACAACCCGTGGTCTTTTCGCAATGCCATAAATTTTCAGTGCGGGGAAGGGTCGTGTCGCTTGCTTCTGATGCTTAACTGAATCTCTATTAAGTCTCTATCCAAAGAGTTTTCTACTCAGCCAACTGCATAGAAAACCCGAAGCCGTCCGCAATACAGGTCAAACGGACCCGCAAAGTGTCCGGCATTCTTCATACTAGGAAGGGGTTCAGACAGCGTCAAAGCACTACGGTTCAGTGCGCGACCATTGGCCTTTTGTAATCCGCATGGTTACTGTTGTCACAAGACTGAGTGCAGTGCAGTTAGAGGTGATTCCACGGAAGACGAGTGTGGCTGGCATGACTCCGGTAACTTGTCGGACGAACCGCCGTGACCCTACGATGGTTCGCAGGTATGACTCTCTCATCACTCCTGGTTTGCGTGGACGAGGCTTCAGTCGAAGTGCTGAGGCGCGTCCTGGAAGAACTCGGCATTCAAGTGGAGTTGTGTTCCGAAGCGGTTCGCGCGGCCGTACGGCTGGCGCAGGAGCACTTCGACCTGATCATTCTCGATTGCGAAACGCAGGCGGATGTAACTTCCTTGTTGCACGAGAGCCGCTCCTCGCGTCTGAACGATTCCACTCTGGCGGTGGCCGTGGTGGCGGGGCAGGAGAACATCCGGGAGATGTTTTCCCTCGGTGTGAACTTCGTACTATACAAGCCGGTTTCTTACGATAGGGCGCTGAGCAGCCTGCGGGCGGCGCAGAGTGTGCTGTTCCGCGACAAGCGCCGCAAGGCCCGGGCCGCAGTCCACACGCACGCGACGATCGACTACGCGGGGGTGGAGCAGGCGAGAGCTACTTTGGTCGATTTGGCGGAAGATGGCATGGCGGTGAATTTTGGCAAGAAGTTGCCACCCACGTGCAAAGTTTACTTCCAGTTTCAATTGCCAGGACAGACCGCGAGCGTGCGACTCTCCGGCCAGGTGGTATGGCAGGATTGGAACGGTCGCGCCGGGATTCAGTTTGTCGATGTGCCGCAGGCTTCGCGGCGGGTGCTGCGGGAGTGGCTGCAGATCAATCTGGCAGACGCGCCGAGACAGCAACTGGCAGCCGAAGAAGTGCAGGTAGAACACTCCCTCCGGCCGAATGAGAGTTCGGAGCAACGCACGGAAAAGCAGGAAACGAACGGACGTGATGGGGAAGCTGGCGCTCGGCTGCGCGAAGAGCCGGGCAATCGTCGCGGACAAACGCGATATGCATGCCGTCTGGGAGCGGAGGTTTATCAGCAGGGAAGCTCAGTGCGAAACTACTGTCATCTCAGCGATCTTAGTCCGGGAGGATGTTACCTCGAAATGCCGCTGGCGTTCGCCGCCGGCGTGGTTGTCGAGATTGTGGTGCGCACCCATGAGATGAAGTTGCGCTTAAGCGGCAAAGTGAAGTCCTCGCATCCCGGCTACGGGATGGGAGTGTCGTTCCTTCTGAATACCAAGGATGAACGGCACGGGGTCCAGCAGTTGATTGATTTCGTGGCGGCTACGGCGCAAAGTTCTTAGAGGCCGCTCTCGATTCTGAGTTCTTTCTTCACTCTCAGGATCTCTGGTTGTGAATTTCCAGCCAAGTAACTTCTCCAAGACAAATAAAAAACCCCGCCCAAGCGGAACCTGGACGGGGAACTCTCGAGATTCCTATTGTGACGAGTGAAGGATGTGTCGTCCCGTCACGGAAAACTTACCACGGTGACCGGGGTGTCGGGGTTCGCGATCGTCGAGGACCCTCCAGTGTTGTCGATTACGTTGAGGATGCCACCAGACCCGGCGGTGCTGAGAAAGATCGTGAGTAGATCGTTCATGCTCGACGGTGCGAGGGTGGTGGGCACTTCGAACGCATTGGCTGCGTAGATGTTCACGCCCTGATTGAAGAAGCTGTAGCTGCCAAGGCCGTATCCGCTAAAGCGGGTCACGTAATTGGCGACCTTGAAGGCCGCCCAGCCATCTACGCCGGGAGCCTCCATCCATGCGGCTTGGCTGGGAGGGTCGTAGGGCATCTCATTTTGGAAGAAGATGTCCGTACCTCCGTTGCCGAGCCAGAGGACCTCGTATTTCTGGTAGTGCTCCACGAAAAGGCCATACGCGGTCACGTTGTTACCGGTGACAACGAGGCCAGTGTCGGCGGTGTTGTCGGTCCAACCCACGCCGTTGCCGTGATCGGCCCGCCAAGCCCATATGTCATCAAGGATTGTGTCGTCGCTGCCGACCGACAGGCTAACCGTCGCCTGACCCGGCTCCGCGCCGCCAATACGGAAAAAGACATCTTGGAGCGCCGATGGGTCAGAACTGGAACTCGCGCCGAACGGAGTTCCAAACTGAAGAAGCAGCGGAGAGTTCGGAATTCCAGCGTCGAAAATCATCCCTGAGACCATGACACCTCTTGAAGGAAGGACGATCATCGACACAATTCCGTTCTCCGGGATCAGAGTGGGGAAGCCGATACCGAGCACGACCGTATCGGGGCGCGTGACCAGCAGCGGCAGATCCAGGTTGTAGATGCCAGGAGTGAGTATGAGGTTCTTGCCCAAGAGTAGCTGCGCGGTGATTTGCGCGGCGGAGTTTGTCGGCTGCGCAATGAAGAACTTCGAGATTGAGATGGATGAGCCCGGGGTTGGGCCGCTGGCCCATGTGGTGCCCACGGAGTTATGTTGCACGGCGGGCACGAAGACGTTGTAGTGCCCGGCGGAGTCCATATAGAGATATGGTTCCTCGCGAGTGACCGGGCTGGTTGCGAGCGTGGTGTACGGTCCTCCGCAGGACGCTTGAACGGGAAAGCACTGCGCGGGGGCGCCGACGACGCCTGAGAAGACCTGGTTCCAGACGCCATTGCTCCAGCCATCGATCTGGCTGTTGCGAGTGATCCATTGCTGTTGCGAACCACTGACGATGCTGCCTCCCTCGAATTCTGAGTCGGCAATGAATCCGCCGCTGGCGAACGAGGGGCCCGTGCAGTAGTCCATGAGAGTGGCGTTTCCGTTGACCAGGACGCGACGAACGGGCGCGGCTTGTGACACGGCCCAGAATTCGCCGGAGTAGCAGCCGAAGGTCGGATTGGTTACGTTGATGGTCAGGTTTGACAACGATCGCCAGAAATTATCGGATGCGACGCAGCTTCCGTCAAAGCACTGGTTGTATACGTCGATGGAGCCGTTGATAACGACATCGGCGGGAGACTGTCCGAGCCCCGCCACCGTGGTGTAGTAGCCGACCTGAAAGTTGAGTGGAGTGGCACTGGATCCGTAAGTGCCGGGTTCGAAAAGTAACGCATAACGTTGGGTTCCGAATTGGTTCGAAACCTGTTGGGTTGCAATGGAATCGACCGTCGCCTGAATGTCACTTAGCGGCATGCTGGGATTGAAGACGTAAACGTTTGGGCCGAAGCTAACCGGGCCGGAGAAGGCTAGCGTTGGAGAGTATAGAAACGATGCCGCCAGAATGGCGGCGATCATCGCGAAACCATTTACGGAGCGTAGGGACACTCGACTGGGAGTGACTATCTGCATAACCGAACTCCTTCGAAGCAGACTTGGGAGTGATATCTCCCCGTTGATCCCAGAGTTTACTCCCCTTTATTAGTTCCGGCGGGTGTGGAAATCAGGGTTTGTGAAGCGGCGATCACTTTGCTGCGGCAGTTTCTTCCGCGACGGCTTTGCGGAAGTAATCCAGTGAAAGGCGCAGACCTTGTTCGAGCTGAATCTTTGGTTCCCATCCCAGCAAAGTGCGAGCTTTCGTGATATCCGGACGGCGCTGTTTGGGATCATCTTGCGGCAGCGCGTCGTATGCAATTTTGCTTTTCGATTCCGTCACTTTGATGACGTGCTGGGCGCATTCGAGAATCGTAAACTCGTTTGGATTGCCGATGTTGACCGGCAGATGCTCCGCGGATTTCGCAAGGCGCAGGAAGCCGTCAATCTCGTCGCTGACGTAGCAAAAGCTGCGCGTCTGGCTGCCCGTTCCGTAAACAGTAAGGTCTTCGCCGCGCAGAGCTTGCTTCATGAAGTTGGGCACCACGCGGCCGTCGTTTAACTGCATGCGCGGTCCGTAAGTGTTGAAGATCCGCACGATGCGCGTATCGACTTTGTGGTAACGGTGATAGGCCATGGTAACGGCTTCGGTGAAACGCTTGGCTTCGTCATAGACCGAACGCGGGCCGATGGAATTTACATTCCCCCAGTAAGTTTCTTTCTGCGGGTGCTCGAGTGGATCGCCGTAGCACTCCGAGGTGGACGATACGAAATACTTTGCACCGTATTTGTGGGCCACGTCCAAGGCGTGAAAAGTTCCGAGCGATCCGACTTTCAGAGTGGGAATGCCGTGGATGGTGTAATCCACCGGACTGGCGGGGCTGGCGAAGTGGAAGACGTAATCGACTTTGCCGACGTCGAAGGGCTCGCAGATGTCTTTGTTCATAAAATCAAATCGGGAGTCATTCTGGAGATGGTCAATGTTTGCCTGTCGGCCGGTGAGCAGGTTATCGACGACAATCACAGTCCAGCCCTCGCCCAGCAAAGCATCGCAGAGATGAGATCCCAGGAAGCCGGCACCGCCGGTGACCAGAGCACGTTGTGGGCTCATGCTTTCTTGGCGCCGTTTTTCAAGGCCGCAGGAATGCCATCCGGATGTGAGGCTGCGCGTCCCACGCTGTAATAGGTGAAGCCATTGGCGGCCATCACCTCGGGATCATAGAGGTTGCGGCCATCAATCACGATGGGATATTTGAGTTCCCGGTTCAAGCGCTGGAGATCGAGACTGGCGAACTCCTCCCATTCGGTGAGAATGAGCAGTGCATCTGCGCCGGTAGCGGCTTCGTAGGCGGAGTTCGCAAACCTGACGCCAGTGCCCATCACTTCCTGTGCGCGTTCCATGGCCGCCGGGTCGAAGGCGCAAATCTTGCATCCTTCCTGCAAAAGAGCCTGCACAATAAGGATGGCGGGGGATTCGCGAATGTCGTCAGTACCACCCTTGAAGGCCAGCCCGAGAACGCCGAGGTGCTTGCCGCGAAGCGTCCACAAGGCGCTGCGGACTTTGCGCAGGAAGCGGGCGCGCTGATCTTCATTGATGTGCATCACCTCATCGAGCAGGCGAAAATCGTATCCGCATTCGCGAGCGACGGCGCGGAAGGCCATTACATCTTTCGGGAAGCAGGAGCCGCCGTAGCCGATCCCAGGATTCAGGAAGCGCGGGCCGATGCGTGAGTCAGTACCAATGCCATGGCAGACCTGATTGACGTCTGCGCCCACCGATTCGCACATGGATGCAACCGCATTAATGAAAGAAATCTTCATGGCAAGAAATGCGTTGGAGGCGTGCTTGATCAGTTCCGCACTCTTGGTGCTGGTTACGAGAATAGGGGCAGGAATGGAAGTGCGGTCGGGTTGCGGGATGGCGTCGCTGCGTTCGTAATAGCTGCCACTGGTGAGCGGTGCGTACACCTCGCGGAGAACATTGGCGCAACGGTCGTTGTCGCAACCTACGACAATACGATCCGGAAAGAGGAAATCGGTGACGGCGGTGCCTTCGCGAAGGAATTCCGGATTGGAGGCAACGTCGAAAGAGCTGGAGTCAGCGCCGTTGCGCAGAATGATCTTGCGAATCCATTCGCTGGTGTAGACCGGGACGGTACTCTTTTCGACGATAACTTTGTA
Source organism: uncultured Acidobacteriaceae bacterium (assembly GCA_964403025.1). Taxonomy (GTDB): domain Bacteria; phylum Acidobacteriota; class Terriglobia; order Terriglobales; family Acidobacteriaceae; genus Sulfotelmatobacter. Next base: position 824,664 of record CAYOEH010000001.1, read on the forward strand.
GTCATCGACGCCGCCGGTGATTTCGCGCGCGACCGATTCCACATACGAGAGATCGGCCTCACCGCGCTCGGTCGGCGGCGTTCCAACGGCAATGAAGATAGCCGCGCTGGTACGGACGGCTTCCCGCAGGTCATCGGAAAAAGTGAGGCGATGGCCGCGATGGCGGTTCAGCAATTCGGGCAGGAAATTTTCGTGGATGGGGACCTGCCCATGCTTGAGAGCGGCCAACTTGCGCTCGTCATTGTCCACCAAAACCACGCCGTGACCGAGGTCGGCGAAGCAGGCGCCTGCGACCAATCCTACGTATCCCGAACCAACGACAGCAATCCGCATTTTCAACTCCGTCGAAATCTGGAAACCGCTGCGACGCTAGACGTCTCAGCAAAGCCCCGGAAGATTCGAGGCAAAAAACCATGTATTCAACTCGTCGTAAGATTTCGCTTGATTCTAACATCGCCGCCCTGAAGGGAAGACTCAAACTGATTGACTCGAAAGATTCTTCTTCCGTTTTGGGATTGGTCGATTCCGCGGCAAAGCATTCGCATTTCGCCAAAGGGACTGTTGCTTCGAATGCGTATTGACAACCTCGAATTTTGGGGTGAAACTCCGCTACAGAAACATCATTTACCCGGATTTGATTTGTATGCCGGATGATTCCATGTCGGAAACCGAGGCTGTAAGAAGTGCTCCGTCGGATCGATTGCCTTGGCCGGAGGACGAAGCGCCGCGGAGCACTGGCTCCGGTTCGGAATCTGGTCTCGCGCGTCTAGCCGCTCTGTTTTCGGCGCACGGCGGCGGACGCTTTTCGCAGCGATTTTCGGCGGAGCTCGCTTTGGAAATCGTGCTCAACGAAATCGTCGAGCAGGCCTGTCTCACAACGGGCGCGACCGGAGCAGCTATCGTTTTGCTGCGCGATGGAGAAATGGTGTGCCGCGCCAGCAGTGGAATCACGGCGCCGGAACTGGGAGCCAGGTTCGATCACTCATCCGGTATCTCGGGGCAATGCATCCAAAGCCGGAGCGTGCAGCGATGCGAGGATGCGCAGTCTGACCCACGCGCCGATATCGAAACCTGCCTCCGGCTTGGCGTGCGGTCCATGATGTTAATGCCTCTCCTGCGCAACGCGGAGCCCGTGGGCATCTTCGAAATTTTTTCTGCTCGGCCTGCGGCCTTTTCGGATCGCGACCAGCACACACTGGAGGCACTGGCGCATCGGGTAATCAAGAACCTCGAGGATGTGGAGAAGCCTCTAAAGCTTTCTTCTGTGCCTCCGCCGATTGAGCATCCTCTTGTCTCGCTGACCAGCGTCGAGCCTAGCCATGAGGCTGACGATGACATTTTCAGCGACCTCGCCCCAGAGCCAACCCGCCGAATCGATTTAGTCACATGGGCCTTGGGCCTGACCGTGCTTATATGTGTACTGTTACTCGGAGTGCGGCTGGTTGAGCGTTCCGGACGGGCCCAGCGAACGTTGGAGGTGGGTCGCGGCAAAGCGTCCTCCGGTATGAGCGCTACAACCTCGTCGGCATCTGCCGCAACTGTTGCCGAACCCCCTCGAGCAGAGAAAGGGACAACGAGTTCGGCGGCCCTATCCGGCTCCGACAAAGCCGAGGGGAGGGAGTCGATTTCGCCCGCTGGTAGCCTCCGCGTCTACGAAAACGGCCTGGAAGTTTTCCACATGAACCCAGCCACAAGCAATGGTGAATCGCCGGAGCAGGATGCCGGATCCGGGATGGAGCGCTCGTCCGAACTCGAGCGGGACCGCGCGATGGAACTGCCCTCTGCGGTTGCGGAGAATAGCGTGCTTTACCGGGTGGAGCCCGATTATCCGGAGCAAGCCCGCGACCAGCACATTGAGGGGCCGGTGAAGCTGGACATTCGCATCAATGCGGATGGCGTGGTGCAAGAAGTGAGGCTGGTCAGCGGAGAAGAGGTACTGGGGCAGGCGGCGATCGATGCTGTCAAACAGTGGCGATTCAAACCACATGCAATCAACGGTCAATTTGTGGAAATGGAAACGACCATCACGCTTAACTTCAGATTGCAGCGCTAGATTGTGGCGCTGGCCAAGTTTCTTTGCGTTCTTCGTTCTTAACGCGCCGCCCCCTGGGGATAGCTTCAATCCATGGTGCGAGTGATGAAGGAATCGCCCAGGCGAGATGTAAGCCTTGGCTCGTCAAGGACTTATGCGATATTTATATCCGACTTCATGAGATATTTGTATCCGACTCCATGAGTTCATTCGAGGCCTTTGCACCCCTAACTTTAGCCCTCTTGCAGAAACTTGCACAGGCGGTTTAGAATCCGGCCATTGATTTAGAGAAGGTTGTTCTCCTTCTTGTAAGTTCTTCATGCAGGTTTCTCCCCCGTATTAAGCCCGTTCCAACGATATTCATGTCACGAGTGTTGCTTCTTTTGCCCAGCTAGAATCGCACGGTGCGAAAATATGGTCGGCGAAACTTTCAGTGCAGCGTATGGTGCGATGAGTTCGGACGCCGGCACCGGCGTCATGGAGCTGCCCCACCAGCCGCATTGGTACGCGATACGGACTCGCTCGCGTCACGAGAAAATCGTGGCCGAACACCTGAGAAGCCAGGGGATGGAAAGCTTCCTGCCTGTAGTAAAACGCTCGCACAAGTGGACCGACCGCACCAAGGAAGTGGAATTGCCGGTATTTGCGGGCTACAGTTTTGTGCGCATGGTCTTCTCTTCGGCGGAGCGTTTGCGAGTTCTGCAAACCCACGGGGTAGTCGGTTTTGTGGGCATGAAGAATATCGGCCTGCCGATTCCCGACAGTCAGATGCAAGACATTCGAACGCTTCTCGCGAGTGACGTTCCATTCGAAGAGCGATCCTTTCTACGTGTAGGGCAGCGAGTTCGAATTCGAGGCGGATCTCTGGACGGAGTCGAGGGCATTCTCTCTTCTCAGGATCAAAATCAGAGCCTGGTCGTTTCAGTGGATTTGATCCAGCGATCGTTGTCCGTTCGAATTCAAGGATATGAGGTAGAGCCGGCGTGAAGTATTCGCGGGCGAGCAAAAAATGCTAGGACTGAAATCGTTCAACAGGGCTAAAGGGGATCAGGGATGCTTTTAAAATTCTTTGGACTCAGGGAACATCCTTTTGGAGTCACGCCGGATCCGAGGTACCTATACCTGAGTCCTGGCCCTCGCGAAGCTCTGGCCTCATTGTTTTATGGGATTGAGTCGGAGCGCGGATTTCTGGCGCTCATTGCCCCGCCGGGAATGGGCAAAACGACTCTGCTTTTCCACCTGCTCGAGAAATTTCGCACTTCGGCTCGCACCGCGTTTCTGTTTCAGACGCAATGCACCTCGCGGGAGTTCATGCGCTTCCTGCTGGCGGAACTGGGATACGAAACCGGCGACCATGATTTTGTCCGTATGCACGAGGAGTTCAACCAGCATTTGCTGCGCGAAGCCAGAGCTGGGAATCGATTCATCGTGGTCGTGGATGAAGCGCAGAATCTGGATCCATCGGTGCTCGAAACCATCCGGCTGTTGTCCGACTTTGAAACTCCACAGGCCAAGCTGCTCCAGATTGTGCTCGCCGGACAGCCCGAACTGGCCGACAAACTGGCCAGCCGTCACCTCGCCCAGCTCCGCCAGCGAATTTCGCTGGTCAGCAGCTTAAAGCCGCTCTCGGAGGAGGAGACAAGGAATTACGTCCAGCACCGTTTGCGGGTCGCCGGTTACGTGGGCGGGAGTTTGTTCACTCCACAGGCGATGGCGGAGACGGCCGAGTTTACCCAGGGAATTCCGCGCAACATCAACAATCTGTGCTTCAACGCGATGTCTCTGGCGTGTGCCTTGCGCCAAAAGACGATCGATACCGCGATTGTGAGGGAAGTCATTTCCGATCTGGATATCACGTTACATGTTTCGCAGACGGGCGTGGACATTACCGGTAGGACGGCGCTGGCAACGGAAGACGGCCAAATCGAGACCGAATGGACTGCGTCCGGGGCGGTCGATCCGCTTTCTCGAAGGAGGGGCAGGAAGGAAACCCTCACGCCCACTGAAGCGCGCGAGTATTTACAACGAGTTGCAGGGTCGCTGAAGGGTGGCCAGTCATAGAGACTTTGGTAAGTAAGGCGTTGGGCCTCTTGCAGGAATTTGCAGCTTTTCGTAGTCTGGGTTCACGTTGTTTGAAGTTTGTTAGCCGCCTCTTGCAAAAGGACGCTGGGTGGTCCCCCCTTACTAATCTCCAACAAACGATCAGAGACCCGAAGCTGTAAGCGGGAGAGTTTTTTTGGAAGTGGTTCGGCCCTCTTTGGCGAACCTGGGAATGTGACTCAGAGGGCGGAGCTATAGCCGCTCCAGGTCGCAAAATATCTCGCCTCCGGCGAAGGAAAAAGTCGAGACATCCATGAATAGCAATCTATTGTTACAGCAAAATTCGGCCTCGACGGGAGAGCGGCGAAACGATGCCGCGCCCGAATCAACTGGTCCTGCAAAACCAGCGTCGGATTCGAAGCCAACCTTGCGCAGTCTGCGCGCGGCGGCGGAAATCCTGGCGATCCGGCAAGCTCTCCAGGAAACCGGATGGAACCGCAAGCGGGCCGCCCAACTATTGAGCATCAGCTATCGCGGCCTCCTGTACAAGCTGCGCCAGCACAGCATAATGCCTTAGGCTTGCGCCGAATCTCGATCTTTGCGGCCAGTGGCTGAAAGAGTAAGCTTAACGGGAATCGCATCACCGAGAGTGAGGCAGGCTGCGGTACGGTAACAGCCGGCGTTGGGCTCACGGAGTGTTTTTGCTGGCTTTTCGCGAACGGTTCGTACCGAGATAGTTAAGAGGGGAAGAGTTTCCAAATGAGCCGTAACTTCGAATTGCTACAGAACTTGGGAAAAGAAGCAGTGCTGTATGACGCGACCCCAGTGGCCGCGATCGACCAGAAGATCCCCACGCCGGTTCCTGAGTCAGTGGTTTCCGCGGTAAGGGAGCCACATCTGCACTTGGAGCCGAAAGAGCTCGAGGAACTCACCAAGTTGACTCAGCGGGTTTTTCTGCACCCCGGCGCTGATGCCCCCCGTGTGGTGGTCTTTACGGCGAGTGAATCTGGGAACGGGTGCAGCTCGATTTGCGCCTGCGCAGCGGAGTTGCTGGCGGCACAGGTTACCGGCTCCGTTTATTTGGTCGACGCCAATCTGCGCAAGCCTGGCTTGCACCAGCAGTTCGGTGTCGATAATCATTATGGATTGTCTGACGCTCTGCAAGGTTCTGAGTCGGTGCTCAAGTTTGCCCGTGCCGTGTCTCGTTCCAACTTGTGGCTGGTGAGTTGCGGATCGTCTGCGGAAGCGGCGCTGCCTCTTTTGAGCACCGACCGCATGCGTCAAAGGATCGCGGAGCTGAGGTCAAGAGCCGATTATGTGCTCATCGACGCCTCCGCCATGAATGTCTCGAACGATGCCACCGCCCTGGCGGCGGCCTCCGACGGACTCGTGCTGGTGCTAAAAGCGAACTCCTCCCGTCGTGAAACCCTGCGCAAGGAGGTTCACGATTTGCAAGCCGCACATGTGCGTGTTCTGGGCGCAGTACTGAACCAACGAACCTTCCCCATACCAGAGTCGATCTACAACCGGTTGTAAGGGTCGCGACTACACTATTTCTATTCAATCTTTCAAACCGCCAGAAGTTTTATATTGTTTGCGATTATCACCCCAAGGGAAAGAAAGAAAATGTTCGAAAACTTGCGAGCTGATTTGAAAGCTGCTGCCTCCCACCGCCGACTGGAGCGGGGATGGCGGGTAATTATCCGAAGAGAAACGAAGGTCATTTTGCAGTACCGCTTTTCGCATTGGGCGCATACGTTGCGCATCCCCGTGCTTCGCCAATTCTTGATATTCGTAGCGCTGATCTGGCAGCGCTGGAACCAGATCATCCTGGCAGGAGTGCTGGTCTCGCCGGACGCTGAAATTGGCCCTGGCCTGATTTTGCACACCGCTTACGGTTTGCAAATTGCTCCGGTGAAAATTGGCTCCGGATGCACTTTCAATTCCCAGGTTCTGATCGGTACCGGAGTAAAAAGCATCGGTAACAACTGCTATTTTGGGCCGGGTTGCAAAGTTGTCGGCGAGTGCAAGATTGGAAATAACGTGCTCGTGGTCGCCAACAGCGTGGTTCTGACGGATGTTCCGGATAATACGACCATCATGGGCATTCCGGCGCGCATCAAGTTGCCGGGAGGTCGTCTCCGAAAGATGCCTTGGAAAACGCTGGACGCCAACAACAACGGCGCGACGAAGGACGCCGTAAAAACGAATGGCGCAAAGGCGAATGGCGCGAAGACCAATGGCGCAAAGGCGAACACTGAGTCGGAGCCCAAGCCCGAGCCGCAGCAGAAGATCAACGCTTAGACGAACCCGGGGGATAGCACTTTGGATTTCGCTTGGACAGAAGAGCAGGCCGCATTTCGCAAGGAAGTAATCCGGTTTGCCCAGCAGGAACTGAATGACGACATGATCCGCAGGGATCGTGAGGAAGAATTTTCCTGGAGCCATTGGAAAAAGTGCGCTGAGTTCGGCATCCAGGGTCTCCCAGTACCGCAAGAGTATGGTGGCGCCGGCGCCGATATTCTGACCACCGTGTGCGCGCTGGAGGCTTTAGGCTATGGCTGCCGCGACAACGGTTTTCTGTTTTCCTTGAACGCTCACATGTGGACCACGGAAATCCCACTGATGACGTTCGGGACGGAAGCCCAGAAGCGGCGCTATTTACCCAAGCTGATCAATGGCGAGTGGATCGGCCTGCACGCCATGACCGAGCCCATGTCGGGTTCCGACGCTTACAGTTTGCGAACTCGAGCCGAGCGTAAAGGGAACTGTTATGTGCTGAATGGCACGAAGACATTCACCACCAATGCCGAACACGGAAGTCTGTTTATCATCTTCGCGACTCTCGATCCTTCGAAGGGAGCCAATGGGGTCAGCGCATTTCTGGTGGAAAAGGGCACGCCAGGCCTGATCGTCGGCAAGAAGCTTCACAAGATGGGGCTGCGCACCTCCTCGATGTCGGAAGTGGCTTTGGTCGACTGCGAGATTCCGGCCGAGAATCTACTGGACAAGGAAGGCGCTGGCCAGGCCATTTTCACCGCCTCCATGGAGTGGGAGCGGACGTGCATTCTGGCCAGCCACCTGGGATTGATGCAGCGAGTGCTGGAAAGCTGCGTGAAGTACGCGCGAGAAAGAAACCAGTTCGGCCAGCCCATTGGCAAGTTTTCGGCGATCGGCAACATGATCGCTGATATGGATGTACGGCTGGAAACATCGCGGTTGTTGCTTTACAAGGCGGCTTGGCTTAAGAGTCTGGGCAAGCATCCGTTGCGCGAAACCTCCATCGCGAAACTCTACGTCAGCGAAGCTTGCATCCAGAGCTGTCTGGACGCGATTCAGATTCATGGCGGTTACGGCTACATGACGGACTACCAGATCGAACGCGAACTACGCGATGCGATCTCCGGCAAGATCTACTCGGGTACGTCGGAGATGCAGAAGTTGATCATCTCAGGGTTGCACGGCTTCTAGATTCAAATTCCTGTAGCGTGTTCTCTAAGGGGCGGGGAATGGCTTACATCCTTCAACAACTGTTAAGCAACAGCGCGGTCCGGTTTCCGGAAAAGACCGCGGTGTGGGCGCGGGGTCGCAGCATCAGTTACCGGGAACTGGACGAGCGATCGAACCAGTTGGCGCACCTCCTCGTTCAGAGTGGAGTGCGCAAGGGAGATCGGGTCGGATTATTTTTTCCGAAATGCGTGGAGTCGATCATCAGCATGTTTGCGGTTGTGAAGGCGGGCGGTGTCTATGTTCCGCTCGATCCGCAGGCGCCCGTCGATCGCATCGGATATATCATCGGCAATTGCGGAATCCGCGTGCTGATCACGCAGGACGAAAAACGCCGCGCTCTGGATGTCACTACGCGGGAGTCCCTGGTCCGCTGTGTGGTCATCGACGAAGCTCGTGAGTCGGGCAACGGAACCCGCGTTCTGCCGTGGTCCGCGTTGGCGGAATATCCGGCAACGCATCCGCCTCAGGTCACTCTGACGGAAACCGATCTGGCGTACATTCTCTATACATCGGGTTCGACCGGCCGGCCCAAGGGCGTCATGCTCACCCACCAGAATGCTTTGACTTTTGTCGAGTGGTGCGCCGATAAGTTCCAAATCACCGAGGAAGACAGGCTTTCTAACCACGCGCCTTTGCACTTCGACCTCTCGGTTTTCGACGTCTACAACGCGATCGAAGCTGGGGCGACGGTCTATCTCGTCACCGAAGAAATTGCACTGTTCCCGACCACGTTGCAAAAGTTTATCGAGACGCATCAGATCTCCGTTTGGTACTCCGTTCCATCGGCTTTAGTTTTGCTCCTGCTGCACGCTGATTTGAAAGCTGAGAACTTCCCGCATCTGCGGACCATCCTCTTTGCCGGCGAAGTCTTTCCCATGAAGTATCTCAAGCAATTGGCCGAGCTTCTGCCCGCAGTTGAGCTAGACAACCTGTACGGCCCAACCGAAACCAATGTCTGCACGTACTACAAAGTGGATCGCGAGCGCCTCGCCAGCATGGATAAATTGCCCATCGGGATCGCGTGCGAGAACACGGAAGTGTTCGCCGTGAATGATCAAGATGAGATCGTCACCGAGTCCGGCCGCAGCGGTGAACTTTATGTTCGTGGGCCCTCCGTGACTTACGGCTACTGGGGCGACGTAGAGAAGACCAAGAAAATGGTGGTGCCGAACCGCTTCCAACAGAACTTTGAGGAAAAGATTTACCGAACGGGAGATCTGGTTACGCTGGCGGAAGACGGCAACTATTATTTTATTGGCCGGCGCGACAGCATGATCAAGAGCCGGGGTTATCGCATTGAACTCGGAGAGATCGAAAGCGCGCTCCTCAGCCATCCCGCGGTGCGCGAGGCGGCCGCAATCGCGGTGCCCGATGAAGTCGTCGGTAACCGCATTAAAGCCGTGGTTGCCGCCCACGAGCCCGATTCCATCCAGGCGGCCGAGTTGCAGCAGCACTGCGCCACGCGAATTCCGAAATACATGATTCCGGAGTTCATTGAGTTTCGCAAGAGTTTGCCGAAGACGTCTACCGGCAAGGTTGATCGCGTCGAGTTATCGCGTGACACCCAGCCTCTCGCCGTATAGCGGCAGAGGAAATACGAACGCCCACAAGTTTTGTTTGTAGTCAGTTATTCCAATCCAGGGGGAACCGCAGCAAATGACCACGAAAGAAACTACCGTTAAAGATCAAGTACGCCAATTCGTCAATGAGGAACTGGCCGCCGCCAAAGGAATCACATCGGTAGGCGACGACGAATCGCTGATCGAAAACGGAGTTGTTGATTCTCTAGGTATTTTCCGTCTCGTAACCTTCCTGGAGGAAAACTTTGGAGTGAAGATTGGCGACGAAGAGATCAGCGCCGACAACTTGCAGAGCGTGAACATGATCGAGCAACTCGTGCTGAGCAAGAGCAGGAAATAGCGCGAGCCTGGCTCACTTCGATCAGGAATACTACATTGAGTTCCGTTCCTTTGGCTCGATGAGGTCCACGTTGGATGAAGCTCATGCACAGACCGTCACTGCCCGGACTAAAACGCTTTCGGGCGCAGGGGATGATTCTGCCAGGACGGCGGTAATGCGAGAGGACGACGACTCGCAACTGAGAACCGTGCCGGAAATGGTTGCGGCGCAGGCGGCTGCGGACCCCAGCGCTGTCGCGCTGGCAGCTGGCTTGGAAGTACTCACCTACGGCGAACTGGATTGTCGCTCCAACCAGTTGGCTCGCTACCTGAAATCTGCTGGCGTGGGCGCGGAGCAACTCGTCGGCTTGTGCATGGAACGATCACCTGCAATGCTGATCGCTGCTTTGGCTATTCTGAAGGTCGGCGGAGCTTATGTCCCGCTCGATTCTTCCATACCAGCGGAGCGGCTGGACTTCATGTTACGTGACGCTGAAGTTCAGCTGGTGATCACGGGTGGTGGTTCCGCGACGAAGCTGCCCAGCGGTAGTTGGCGTCTGATCAACGTAGATAAACAGGCTGGCGAATTCTCCCGTCTTCCGTCGGATACTTTTCCGTGTCCAGTCACGGGACGAAACCTGGCGTATGTCATCTATACATCAGGATCGACGGGCCAACCCAAGGGCGTGGAAATCACGCACGCCGGTTTGGCGAATCTCGTCTCATGGCACCGCCGCGCTTTTCAGTTGACGCCGCGCGATCGAGCCAGTCATCAAGCCGCTGTGGGATTCGATGCTGCGGTTTGGGAAGTCTGGCCGTACCTGGCAGCTGGGGCCAGCGTGCACATTCCGCCGGAATCTTGCCGAGCTAATCCCGAGACGTTGCGCGACTGGCTCGTCGCAGAACGAATCAGCATTACTTTTCTGGCCACACCGTTGGCCGAGAGAATGCTGTTGCTCAACTGGCCTGAGAAGACCGCTCTTCGTATTCTGCTCACCGGTGCGGACACGCTGCATCGCCGACCCACGCCGGACCTGCCCTTTACGCTCGTCAACAATTATGGTCCCACGGAGTGTACCGTGGTCGCCACTTCCGGCGCGGTTGATCCCGTTAAGCCGTCCCACCAATGTTTGTCCGATCATCTTCCATCGATTGGCCGATCAATCGATAACACGCGGATTTACATTGTGGACGAAGACATGCGAGAAGTGACGGCGGGTACGGCTGGAGAATTATGCGTCGGCGGATCGGGACTGGCGCGCGGATATCACAAGCGCGCCGAGTTGACTCGGCAGAAGTTCCTTCCCAATCCTTTTGGTGCGCCTCTCGATTCTCACGGGAGCGATCGGCTCTACCGCACCGGAGACTTGGCGCGCTTCCTGCCAAACGGAGAGATCGAATTCCTGGGTCGTCTTGACGAGCAAATCAAAATCCGCGGATTCCGGATTGAACCGAACGAAATCGTCCGCGTTCTCGATGCGCATCCTGGCGTGAGCGCCAGCGCGGTGGTGGCGCGTGAGAATGAAGCGAATCAAGCAGAGGAACGGGTTCTGGTGGCTTACGTGATTCTGGCGGATGCGGCCGCAGTCAGCGGCACTACCTTGCGCGAACACCTGAGCAAGAGACTGCCCGATTACATGATACCGTCGGCATTCGTGCGATTGGAATCTTTGCCGCTGACGGCCAACGGAAAAGTTGACCGCGCGGCGCTGCCCGCTCCGAGCAACGCCAATCTGCTCCGCGAAGGCAACTTTGTGGCCCCCAGCGGTCCGGTGCAGCAGCGCCTGGCCACCATCATCGCCTCGCTTCTCCATCTGGACCAGATCGGAGCGAATGACAATTTTTTCCTGCTGGGCGGACATTCACTTCTCGGTACCCAGTTGATTGCCAGAGTGAACGAAACTTTCGGAGTGGAGCTTCCTCTTCTCCAGCTGTTTGATCATCCCACCCTGGCCGAAATGTCGGGTGCGATTGAAAAACTGATTCTGGCCAAGCTCGCAACAGCAAGCGCTGGCGAGCCTCATCCCGACCCCGCCGATAAGACCGCGGCTTAGCGTCGTCCCGTTCTCCCACCACTGTTTCTGATCGTCTCTCCGCTGCTCCCGTTGTATGCTGGCTCATGGCCCGATGACCTGGCTTATCGGAAACTAGCCCCGTTCCCGACCGAAAAATCTCAGTAATGTCTTCCGAAAGCAAACCCGTTTCCCGGCTGGAGAGCCCTGGCGCTGCTCTCAGTCTCTATCATCTCCTGGACCCTGAGGTTCTCGCGAATCCCTACCCGCTGTTTCATCGCCTGCGCCGCGAAGCTCCCGTTCATTGGGATTCGTTCTTGCACGCTTGGATCGTCACGCGCTACGTCGATGTTGTCGAAGTGCTGCAGAGCTTTTCTGCCGACCGGACACCGACTCCCGAACACCTGACAAGCATGGGCCTATCGCAACTCAGCCCCATGGCGGAGTTGATGGTGAAGCAGATGCTCTTCATGGATGCACCAGCGCACACTCGTTTGCGCGGCTTAGCTTCCAAGGCATTTACTCCCGCCCGAATTCAGGTTCTCAAAGAACACATTCGCGAGATCGTCGACCGCCTGCTGGCCGCAGTTCAGGAAAATGGCGGGATGGATGTGATTGCGGACTTAGCCGAGCCTCTTCCTGCCATTGTGACTGCCGAGATGCTGGGCGTGCCTGTCAGCGATCATCGCAAGCTGAAAGCATGGTCCGCCAATTTTGCCGAGATGCTCGGGAATTTCCAACACAATCCCGACCACGCCAAGGTGATGGTCCGGACGGTGGAGGAAATGACCGCGTATTTTCGGAACGCGGTCGAGGAGCAGAAGCAACATCCCACGGAAGGACTGATTCACTCTTTGCTCACGGCTGAAATTGACGGCGATCGCTTGAGCGATGATGAAATTGTTGCCAACACGATCATCACCATGGTGGGCGGGCAGGAAACCACTACGAATCTGATCGGCAACGGAGTTCTAACGTTGCTGCGATATCCGGAGCAGATGCAGAAGTTGCGCGACGATCTATCGTTGATTCCATCTGCCGTCGAGGAGATGCTGCGTTTTGAAAGTCCCAGCCAACACACCGCGCGGCTGGCCCTCGATGACCGTGAACTGGGTGGAAAGCTCATCCGCAAACGGCAGGCGGTGATTGCTGTGATGGCGGCCGCGAACCGCGATCCCGATCGATTTCCAGATCCCGACCGCTTCGATATCACTCGGCAGGACAACCGGCACTTGGCCTTCGGGTACGCGGCCCACTTCTGCTTCGGAGCGCCTTTAGCTCGCATGGAAGGACAAATTGTGTTTGAGGCGCTCTTGCGTGCCTTCTCGAATTTGCAGCTTGAGCCGCAGGCGTTGACTTGGCGCACCAATCTCGGTTTGCGCGGACTGCGGTCTCTAAGAGTGAAGTTCGACGCGCGCGGTAAGAGTGCGTCGTCTGGGACGCGATCCAGCTTGGCTCAAGGGTCCCTGGAGAATGAGATCAAACCGGAATCGAACGCGGCCAACTATCCCGCGAAAAAGTGTGTCCACGATTTGGTCTCGGATCGGGCAGCCCAAACGCCCGAGTCGATTGCCGTCATTCACGGCGATCAGCAACTGACCTTCCGCGAGCTGAACGACCGCGCCAACCAGTTGGCGGATTACTTGGCGAAGAAGGGTATTCGGAAGGACGTACCGGTTGGAATCTGCCTAAAGCGCTCCCTGGAATTAACCGTGGCGTTACTGGGCGTGATGAAGGCTGGGGGTGCGTGCTTGCCGCTCGATCCTGATTACCCGGACGAACGCCTTGCGTATATGCTTGCGGATTCTCAAGCGCCCGTTCTGCTGACTCAGCCCGGGCTACTTCCTCGGCTAGGAGACGCAAAACCCGAGGTGGTGCACTTCCGGTCGGACTGGAAAATTCTGGAGGGATGCAGCCCGGAGAATCCTGCGCGCTCATCCGATCCGTCGAGTCTCGCGTATGTGATTTACACTTCCGGGTCGACGGGCCAGCCTCGTGGAGTCATGCTCGAGCATTGCGGCTTGGTGAATCACCATGTGGCGGCGATCGAGTTGTATGATCTGGAGCCGTCTGACCGGACTCTGCAGTTTTCTTCCCTCAGCTTCGATATCGCGATCGAAGAAATCTTTCCCACGTGGATCGCGGGCGGCACGGTCGTCCTGCGCACAGAGGGAATGCCTCTGGCTGGCTCCGATTTTCTCCAATGGATTCGCCAGCGCGGCATAACAGTGCTGGATCTGCCTACGGCGTATTGGCATGAGTTGGTACGCGCACTGATGGAGACGGGCGAAAAGTTGCCCCCGAGCTTGCGTTTGTTAATCGTCGGCGGTGAAAAGGCTTCATCTTCGGCGTTCGCCTCATGGGTAGGCTGTGGCGGAGGTCGCGTCCGTTGGGTGAATACTTACGGTCCCACCGAAGCGAGCATCATTGTTACTTCGTACGAACCGGATCCCGCACAACCCGTCGCTGAGAATCTGCCAATCGGACGCGCGATCGCAAACACACGGCTCTACATATTGGATGAGCAACGAAAGCCGGTGCCGGTAGGCGCTCCCGGAGAGCTGTATATCAGCGGGCCGGGCGTGGCTCGCGGTTACCTGGGCCGTCCCGAGCTAACCGCGGAGAAGTTCATCGTCGATTCGTTTACCTCTGATTCGTTTACCTCCGAGCAGGGAAGGCGAATGTACAGGACCGGGGATTTGGCTCGTTACCTGCAGGACGGGAATATCGAGTTTCTGGGCCGTGCGGACTTCCAGGTGAAGATTCGCGGATTTCGTGTGGAACTCGGAGAAATCGAGGCCGTTCTGGAGAAACATCCGGGGGTCGCCTCAGCTGTGGTGGTGGCCCACGAATCGAATGGAGAAAAGCGATTGGCTGGTTACGTGATCGCAACCGATCCGAAGCCGAGTGGCGGGGAATTGAGCAAGTATTTGAAGGACTGGCTGCCGGAGTATATGGTTCCCGCCGACTTCGTTTTTCTGGAGACGATGCCGCTCACTCCAAATGGCAAAGTGGATCGGCGGGCGTTGCCGAGGCCGCAGGTCAGTACAGAAAGAGGAGCGGACTTCGTCGCTCCTCGCAATGAATTTGAGTCGATCATGACTCGCCAGTGGGAGCAGGTTCTGGGGAAGCGGCCGATCGGCGTGCGCGATAACTTCTTTGAGATTGGTGGACACTCGTTAGCGGCGGCGCGCCTGATGGGAATGGTCGGAAAGGAATTTGGTAAGAAACTGCTCTTAACAGACCTGCTACAGGCTCCAACGATCGAAGAATTGGTAGCGTTGGTGCGGCTCGAGACGCCATCCGCTGCGCGATCGGCTGTGATTGCGTTGCAGCCGCTGGGATCGAAGCCGCCGTTGTTTTTCGTTCACGGACTCGGCGGGAGCGTTCTGCGGTTTCGCGATCTCGCCCGTCACATGGCTCCCGGCCAGCCATTTTTCGGTATACAAGCCCAGGGCCTCGATGGCACGCAGCCTTGCCTGCAACGTGTCGAAGACATGGCGGATGTCTACCTGGAGCATTTGCGCTCGGCTCAACCGGAGGGGCCCTATTACTTGGGCGGCTATTCCTTCGGCGGTTACGTGGCGCTGGAAATGGCCCGGCGGCTGCAGGCCCAAGGGGAAGAAATAAGAGCGCTAGTCCTTCTTGATACCTACGCCGTGGAATCAAAATCCGTATTCGAGCGATTCCTCTCGCTTTCGACGGAGCAGAAGATCGCTTATTTGAAGCGAAGAATGCGGCGCTATCAAAAGGGAATCAAGAGGAGAATCGACTTTACGTTTCTTCCGGCGGCCGTCAAAAATGTTCGCCGAACCTTGGCTGCGGCGGAGAACAACTACAAGTTAGAGGCTTATTCCGGCCGGATTCTGTTGTTCCGCGCCAGCGAAAAGGGTCTGCGCGGACTGGAAGATCCGACCGGAGGATGGCACAAGTACGTGGCTGGCGGTCTTGAAGTCCATGAGATCGATGGCGATCACGGTGACGTCCTGGACGAACCCAACGTGGAATCGCTCGCGCGGGAACTGCGTGATTGCTTAGAGCGGGCGCAGTCGGAACCATCTTCTCGAGTTTCCACGAGCGAACCTTTGCCGCAACCGGATCTACAACTAAACTGAGTGCGGGCAAAACCCATCTCATATCTCATCTTATGAATCCAACAAAAACACCAAGAGAGCCCGGCGCGGTCGATCTCGCTGCTACGCATCACTCCAATCAACAGCAGAGCGCACAGGCATTGGCCGAACCGCCAGCTGTGAAACAGGATCAGCAGCCGTCGGGTAGCGAGTCCGTCTTTGCCATGTTTCGCAAATGGGCTGCCAAGGGCGGGCTTGCCATCATCGACTACGGACTCATTTCAGGGTCTAATTTTCTTTTGGGAATCTTGTTGGCGCGATGGCTGACGCCGAAAGAGTACGGCGCTTACGCGCTGTCGTTCAGTTTTTTCATACTGGCCGGCTTTCTCTACCAATCTCTTTTGCTGGAGCCATTATCAGTTTTTTCAGGAACCCTGTTTCGCGACAATCTTCGAGGCTACCTGAAAACCACGTTGTGGATTCATTGGGAACTCTCGCTGGTCATGTGTCTGCTCTTGGGCATGGCCGCGGTGGTGACGAGAGTGATTGGGCACTCCCCCGTGCTCGCGGTTGCGCTCGCCGGCATGACGGTCGCGACGCCTTTTATTCTCATGCACGGCCTGGCAAAGCGCAGCTTTTATCTAAGACTCTCGCCAGGGCCAGCGGCCTTCGCCTCGACCTTCTACTGCGCACTGGTGACCGGCGGAGTCTTCTTGGTTTTCCGCTGGGGACGGCTCTCGTCGTTCACCGCATTTCTGATCATGGGTTTGGCGGCACTGGTCAGCTGCCTCATCATGGTCTTCCAGTTGAACGCGGTACTAGCGCCGGAGACCGGGCGTCCACATCTGCGTGCCACATGGGGAAAGCATTGGGAGTATGGCCGCTGGGCACTAGCTACGTGCGTCGTGGGCTGGATTCCTAATTACTTTTACATTCCGCTGGTCAGCAGTTTTTCGGGAATGGCGGCTGCGGGTGAGCTCCGAGCTTTGATGAATCTCGCCGCTCCCGTGCTACAGACGTACGCAGCACTCTCCATGTTGTTTCTGCCCTATGCTGCACGAGTTCAAAATCAAAATGGACGGAAAGCAGCTGCCTCGCTGAATCGGAGGCTTGCGTTTTTATTCGTGGCCGGCTCGGTTGCATACTGGTCGGTTTTGATCCCGCTCAAACAGCCGTTGTTTCATTTCTTATACAACGGGAAATATATGGAATCGGCATATCTGATTCCGCTGTTCGCTTTGGAAACTACGATCTGGAGCGCGAGCCTGGGACCGGCGATTCTGTTGCGGGCAATGGAGTCTCCCCGTTCGCTGTTCATCGCGAATGGGGCTGCGAGCATGGTCGCGGTGCTCATCGGTATTCCAGCGACCCGCTATTTCGGCCTGCAGGGAGTGATCTGGAGCATGATCGGCGCGAACTTCCTGTATGTTGTGGTCGCCTTCATCTTGTTCGGACGAAAGATTACGGAACTGAAACCTCCCGATACGAAGCTTCAGGAATCGCTTTACGCACGGTAGGCCCCATGCCAAATGTGTTCGTGACCACAAGTTGGGACGATGAAGCTCACAGCGGCCTGAAAGTGGCTGAGTTGCTGGAACGCAGTCAGTTGCGCGGGACCTTTTACGTTCCTACGGGTCGGCTGGGAGAAGATTCCTTTTTCTCCGCAGCCGATCTGCGTACGCTTTGCGCGGCTGGTTTCGAGATCGGTGCTCACACTGTCTCCCATGCAATTCTCTCTGATCTCAACTCCCAAGAACTTGAGCGCGAGGTGAGTGAATGCAAGGCGGCCTTACAAGAAATCTTAGGAACGGAAATAAGAATGTTCTGTTATCCGCGCGGCCGATTCAACGCAAATGTAGTTAGCGCGCTGCAGCAGGCGGGATACGCGGGGGCGCGAAGCACGCAGATGCTGAGTTCGAGCGCCGCTTTTGGCCGATTTGCGATGCCTACTACTTTGCAGGCCTATCCTCATCACCGGTCGAACTACGTTCGCAATCTTGTGCGATTAAGAGCGGCCGGAGCTTTGTTGAAGTCGCTTCCAGATTTGGTCCGGTTCGAAGATTGGCTCCAACTCGGCAAAGCCACATTCGATCGCGTTGTCCGCAACGGCGGCGTATGGCATTTGTATGGGCATCCTTGGGAGATTGAGAAGTTAGGTTTGTGGCCTCAACTAAGCGAGATGCTCGAATACGTCAGCAATCGCAGCGGCGTGCAGTATGTCACGAACGGGCAGTTGTTGGCGTTGGTCAAGGGAGAGATGCCGGTCCAGAGCGAGAAGCTAGCGAAGACTCCTCCGCACAGCGTGGTCCATTAGCGATGGCGGAAACTCTATTCATCGAGGAACAGAAGCGCAGACTGCTGGAGCAGTACTTGCAGCAGCGCTCGAAAGAGCCAAGCGCTGAGGGGACGGTTCCGCGCCGCGATCCGGCAGCCGTAATCCCGCTGACCTTTGCGCAACAGCAGGTCTGGCTGCACGCGCAATTTGCTCCGAATGTTCCCGTCTACAACGAACCTTTCACCGTGCATCGTGAGGGGCCGCTCGATGTCGGTGCTTTGGAGCGCAGCTTCACTGAAATCATTCGCCGCCACGAAGCTTGGCGCACGACTTTCGATGTGGTCAACGGGCAGCCGGTGCAGGTCGTGCATCCGCCGTTTGCCATCAAACTGCCGGTGGATGACCTGAGATATCTGCCAGAGCCCGACCGGCTTGCGGCCGCGTTACTTCTGGCAACGGACGATGCACGCCAGCCCTTCGATCTGGGAAAGTTGCCGCTGCTTCGTGCCCGGTTGGTGCAACTAGCGGAGGAAGAGTACCGCCTCTTCGTCAATTGCCATCACCTGATCTTTGATGGTGTGACGGGTTACCAGGTCTTTCTGCCCGAACTGGTGCGCATGTATCAGGCATTCTCCAAATCTGGAGGCTCATCCTCGAACGGGTCGTCCTCCTCGCATGTGCTGCCGGATCTGCCATTTCAGTATGGCGATTATGCCGTGTGGCAGCGCGGGGTAATGCAGGGAAGAGATGTAAAACAGTGCGTCGACTATTGGTGCCGGCAGCTCGGCGGCGCTTTGCCTGTGCTCCAGTTGCCCACGGAGCGGCCGCGTTCGGCTGCGGAAACGTTTCACGGCGCGATGCAGTCTTTTGCGCTGTCGCGCCAACTCAGCGAAAGCCTCCGTGCTTTGAGCCGACAGCATGGCGTAACACTGTTCATGACGCTGTTGGCGGCCCTCGACACGCTGCTGTACCGCTATTCAGGCCAGGAGGACATCCTGGTGGGAAGTATCACTGCCGGCCGCAATCATCCCGGCACAGAAAAGTTGTTGGGATTCTTTTTGAACACTGTGGTCCTGCGAACCGACCTCAGCGGGGACCCTACGTTTCTGGAGCTGCTTGATCGGGTGCGCAAGACGACCATCGATGCCTTGTCCAATGATGACACACCTCTAGATCAGGTGTTGAAGGAGCTTCATCCCGATCGTGGACTTAGTCGCAATCCGCTATTCCGGGTGCTCCTGTCGTTAGAGCCATCGCTCTCCGAGGTTGAGCCGGGATGGAATCTGACCGCGATTGATGTCGAGACGCGGACCTCGAAATTTGATCTGTGCCTGGTGTTGGACGACCGCGCAGATGGCTTGTCCGGACGCCTTATCTACAGCACCGATCTTTTTGACCCGGCGACTATTTCGAACTTGGTCGACTGCTGGCAGACGCTCTTGCAGTCCGTCGTTGTGAACCCGGGAGCGCGCATCAGCAGTGTTCCGATTCTCTCCGAACACGAGAGTCATAAGCTGCGGGTGGAATTCAATCAAACTGAAAAACCTTATCCCCTAATTTTCGCGCACCAGCGATTCGAGCGGGCGGCAGAAAAGAATCCAGATGTAATTGCTCTAAAGTGTGGCGATCGCGAGCTCACTTACCGGGAACTTGATCATCGCGCGAACCAACTGGCTCATCATTTGCGAAGCTTGGGGGTGGGGCCCGAAGTTCTTGTTGCGCTAAGCGTCGAGCGTTCGCTGGAGATGATCGTCGGAATCTTGGGAACTCTGAAGGCGGGCGGCGCATACGTGCCGCTCGATCCTGCCTACCCGCGGGAACGGCTGGAGTTGATGCTCAGCGATTGCAGAGCCTCGGTTATTTTGACGCAGTCGCATCTACCTCCGATCGTACCGTCCTCTGGAGCGATGTGCGTGGTTAACCTGGACTCGGATTGGGAAGTAATCAAGAAGGAATCGGCGCAGGCTCCGGTCGTAGATCTCGAACCAGAAAATCTCGCCTACGTGATCTATACCTCGGGTTCGGCTGGCGCGCCCAAAGGCGTGCAGATCACGCACCGTAATCTCGCGCAGTCTACCAGCGCGCGGCTTGACTACTACAGGAGTACGGGCAATAACTTCCTTTTGCTTTCATCCTTTGCTTTTGACAGCTCGGTGGCGGCCATTTTTCATCCGCTCTGCTCAGGGGCGAGTCTTACTCTTCCTGCGCCAGAATTCAATTGGGAAGCGCGCCAAATTTCTGAACTGATTTCCCAGCATCAGATTTCGAACATCCTGTGTATTCCGTCGGTTTATGGTGACCTGCTGCAATCGGTCGATAGCGCCACGTTGACCTCACTCCGCACGGTCGTCTCGGCGGGTGAGTCTTGTTCGCCACATTTGGTAGAAATGCATCACAAGATGCTGCCCGGCGCGCAACTGTTTAACGAATACGGTCCAACCGAAGCGACGGTGTGGAGCACCGTCTATCGCTGTGACCTGGAGAACCTGACTTCGATGCGGCCGACGTCGATCCCGATTGGCCGCCCGATCGCGAACACCCAGCTCTACGTGCTCGATCGCAATCAGCAACTCGTGCCCAGCGGAGTTCCTGGAGAGCTCTACATCGCCGGCGAGGGCGTCGCGCGCGGCTATCTGAATCGTTCTGAACTTACCCACGAGAAATTTCTCCCAGTACCATTTACGGGAGGCTCGCGGGCGAGCATGTATCGAACCGGAGATCAGGTGCGGTATCTGCCCGATGGCAACCTGCAATTCCTGGGGCGAATGGATGAGCAGGTGAAGATTCGCGGAATGCGAATCGAGTTGGGAGAGATCGAAGCAATCCTCTGCGATCATCCCGACGTGAAGGAAGCTGTGGTCACGGTAGAGGACGACCACCATTTGACAGCGCATGTAGTCGCGAGCGAGCAATACGCAACTTCAGAAGCTGAGCTCGGCGCATTTCTAAAGTCGCGATTGCCCGCCTATATGGTTCCCTCGGCATTCACCTTCGTCTCCGCGTTGCCGCGCACCGCGAACGGAAAACTGGACCGTGCAGAGCTAACCCGCAGCCAGGTGAGCCCGGCGAAAGCAAGCACCGGGCCGACCGCGCCGCGTGATTCCATGGAGGCCCAGCTGCTCGCGATCTGGAAAGAAGTGCTGGGCACGGAGAGCGCCGATGTAACTCAGGATTTCTTCCAACTGGGCGGACATTCGCTGTTGGCCGCGAAGCTGCTTCATCGCATCGAGCAGGAATTCGATCAGTCGCTCTCGCTTGCTTTTGTTTTCCAGGCTCCTACCATTGAATTGATGGCAGATTGGTTGCGAAGTCCGAACCAGAGTCTACGCGCACGGACCATCATTGAGATTCAACCGAGAGGTTTGCACTCGCCGTTGTTCTGGGTTCGCGCCGGCCCGCGATTTCGACTGCTCGCCGAGAAACTCGGAGCCGACCAGCCATTTCTCGGCCTCGATATTCCATTCTCCGACGCGATCAAGCTTCCGACTCCATATCGGATCGAGGACATTGCCGCGTTCCTGCTCAGGGCCATGCGCGAGGTTCAATCGCATGGGCCCTACTTTCTTGCCGGACTTTGCGTCAACGCAGTCATTGCTTATGAAATGGCTCGGCAACTCTGCCAGCAAGGCGAAGAGTTGGCACTGCTCGCCATGTTCGACGCGCACAATCAGGCTTACTACAAGAGTCCCCTTCGAGACGGTCGTTATGCCGGGAGAATCAAATATCACTTAGCCAACATCGTCAATTCAGATCTCAAAGGAGGTTCGGCCTACATTTTCGATCGACTCGAGGAAGCCCGCCGCAAGCTGGAGAGAACCATTTGGCAGTTATCTTCGGATCAGGCAAATAATACGAGAGCGGGCAAAATGCATAACGCAGATGCTGTCATCCATCCCGCTTTCCACCGGTATGAGCCTGACGTTTATTCCGGAAAGATAGCTCTGTTCCAGTCGAGCGACTGGCCGAAGGGCGCCTATTTTGATTTCGCTCTCGGCTGGAAGGACTTGATTCGCGGTGGCGTCGATTTCCATCGAATCACTGGAGATCATCCGTCGATGTTCACCGAACCAAATGTGAACGAAGTAGCCGCAAGTCTCGCGGAATATCTTAACCATCCACGAGCAAATCGCTCAAAACATTGGGGGTAAAATCACATCCTGTCGCATAGAGACTTAGGTCCCTACTGGATAGAGTCTTTATGCCTGTGAGTAGCCTAAGTGGCTTAGACTTTCGTTACTAGGGCATTTGGCCCCTTGCAAGAATCTACAATGCCGTATACCTTCACACCAGTCATATTGGCCACGCACCCGAGGGATTGTGGCCTCCCCCCAAGGCTCACAAAAACGTCAACGCTCTGATTAAAATCACCGGCATTCAAGTCGAGGCAGGGTCGGTTTGTATTGCCAATCCTCTCCCGCGCGCTTTTTGGGGAGATGTAACTCAGAGGGCGGAGCTATATGGGCTGCGTGATTCGCCTGCTGAGCCGGAACGGAATTCGAAGATGGCGACTCGACTTTGCATTAGGTGGGTAAAGGGAATGCTCATGATGAAACGAATGCTACTAGGGCTAAACATCTTCATGCTCGCGGTCGCCGCCCTGTGTGGCGCTCAGAACACGGCGCAGGTCGTGAGTGCGAGTGCCGCTGGGCCTTCAGCCGACGTAAAGAGCGACCCACAATTTCAGTCGCGAAACCCGCGGTACAGCATTACCGCCGGCGATACTTTTGACGTGAACTTCGAGTTGAGTCCGGAGTTTAATCAGACGGTGACGGTTCAGCCCGATGGTTTCATCACCCTGAAGGGTGTTGGGGACGTTCATGTTGCCGGGCAAACGGTGCCGCAACTGACGCAGACTCTCAGGAATTCCTACGACAAGATTTTGAATGATCCCCTCATTTCCGTGGTCTTGAAGGATTTTGAGAAGCCGTACTTTACCGCGAGCGGACAGTTGAACCACCCTGGAAAATACGACATGCGAGGAACCGTGACGCTGACCGAAGCCATCGCCATGGCGGGCGGCTTCAACGATAGCGCAAAACATTCTCAAGTGTTGCTGTTCCGGCGCGTGAACGACCAGTGGCTCGAGGCGAAGATCTTCAACGTAAAGCAGATGATGAAACAGGGCAAGCTCGGGGAAGATCCAACTCTTCGTCCCGGCGACCAGCTATTCGTGCCCAAGAGCGCCTTGTCGAAGATCAAGCCGTTTATCCCGAACTCGGGCGTCGGCGCGTATGGAAATCTTGCCCCGTAGTCGTGGTTGAACGGTTTTGTCGGTCAGTGGCTTCAGGAGACAGATATGACGAATTACGAGTTCAGTTCGACACGAGGCAGCGGGCCCTTCGCCTTCACATTGCGCGATGCTTTTGCCGTTGCCTTCCGGCATAAGCGCGTTTTGGTTCTGTGCTTCAGCGGAGTGTTGCTGGGCACACTGCTGGCTGCGGTGCTGATGCCTCCGAACTACCGGGCGGAAACCCGGATCCTGGTCAAGCATGAGCGTGTCGATCCAGTCGTGTCGTCGGAGCAGAGCGCACCAGCACAAGGCCGTGACGAAGTCACGGAAGAGCAACTGAACTCAGAAGCCGCTCTCATCACCAGCGATGACGTACTGCGACAGACGGTATTGACCTGTGGCCTGCAGCGGCGCAAGAGCTTTTCGGGTTGGCTACTGCGGCGAAGCGAAGATGAAAAGATCGCGAAAGCGGTGGACGCTCTGAGCTCGAATCTCAAAGTCGAGCCGGTCAGAAAAAGCAACCTGATCAGTATCAGTTATGAATCCGGCGATCCAAAACAGGCTGCGGCTGTGTTGACGACTCTGGCCAAAGCTTACATCGACAAGCATCTTGAAGTTCACCGTCCGCCCGGACAGCTGAAGTTCTTCGAGCAGGAGACCGAACTCTACCGCCAGGATCTCGACAAAGCCGAGAACCAACTCAAGCAATTTGCACAGGAGCAAGGCGGCGTTGCGCCATTACTCGCCAGGGATATCACGCTGCAAAAGCTGAACGATTTCAATGCAAGCCTCCAGTCGACGCGAGCAGACTTGGCGGCCACGGAGCATCGGATCCACGATCTTGAGAAACAGTCAGGCAGTACTCCCGAGCGTTTGACCACGCAGGTGAAGGAGTCCGATGACGCCAGCGTTTTGCAGGGACTGAAGAGTGCTCTGCTCACCCTCGAATTGAAGCGCACGGAATTGCTGACCAAGTACCAGCCAAGTTATCGCCTGGTGCAAGAGGTGGACAAGCAGATTGCAGACACGCGCGATTCGATTGCCAGCGAAGAGAGCAAGCCGCTGCGCGACGCCGTGACCGACCAGAATCCAACCTTCTCTTGGATTGGAACGGAATTGGCCAAGGCCAAAGCCGATTACAGCGGGATGCAGGCCCGGGAAGCGGCGACTCAGGCGATCGTCACCATGTATCAGAACAATGCCCGCCAGTTGGAAGAAAAGGATCTGGCGCAGCATGATCTTGCCAGGACCGCCAAAGCTGATGAAGACAACTATCTGCTTTATCTGCGAAAACGGGAAGAAGCCCGCATGGCAGATGCACTCGACGAGCAGCGCATTCTCAATGTCGCCATCGTCGATAACCCTTCGGTACCCTCTTTGCCCACAGGGAATCGATTGCAATATGCCTTGCTCGGTCTTCTGCTCGCGTCCACGCTCAGCGTTGGCGTTGTTTTTACTATTGAGTACCTCGATCCTTCGTTGCGGACGCCGTCGGAAGTTATGTCGGAGTTAAACATTCCGGTACTGGCGGCCGTACCACAGAGAAGTGTCTATGGCGGCAAGGTCAATCTTGGCCATGCGGGGAACGGCAATGGCAACGGGAACGGCCGGAACGGGAACTATGGATCTCAGTCCCATACTATGCCCGGAGCGGTGACTGCGATGATGGACTCCATGGAAGACGATCAGAGATAGCCTTCCAAGCAGTCTTGCAAGAAACGTGTACGCGGAAGTTTTTTACTGCGATCCCCCAAACTGAACTATCGCAACAGATTTGGAGGTTCCTCAAGTTGGGCACCGATCACCGGAAAACGCTGTCAAACGTGGTGAAGATATGCGATATGGTCATCGTACTTCTGTGTTTTGGCCTCGCCACCAAGACAGTGTCGCACATCTTCAGTAAGCGAGTATCCTTTGGCGAATTCCTTGCCTTGAGGATCACAATTCAAAATTTCATTATCTTCTTGGGGATCTTGCTGCTGTGGCATCAGGTATTTCGATTCTTCGACATGTACCAATCGAGGCGTCTGTCCCGCAAGAGGGATGAGATTTTCGATATCGTCAAAGCAACTTCCGTGGGCACGGTCATGATGTATGCCACCGCTTTGGCCTTTCATGTGGAGATGATCAACTACGTGTTTGCGGGAGTGTTCTGGTTTTCCCTGACTGCAATTACGGGAGTTGACCGGTTGGGAGTGCGTCTCGTGCTCCGCTCGCTTCGAGTCAAAGGGAAAAACCTGCGCAATATACTCATCGTCGGCAGCAACGACGCGGCCGTCCAGTTCGCGCACAAAATCGAGGAGAGCCCCTGGCTCGGTTACCGCATTCTGGGCTTCGTCGACAATGAGTGGCCGGGTTTGGTGAAGTTCAAAGAGCAAGGCTACTCCGTCAGCTGCGGTTTCGACCAATTGCGCGGCTTTCTGCGTACTAACGTCGTGGACGAAGTGGTAGTGACTCTGCCGCTACGGTCCCTGCACTCCTATGCCTCTGAAATTGCCGAACTCTGTGAAGAGCAGGGAATTTTGGTGCGTGTCGTTTCCAATATCTTTGACCTAAAGCGCGCGCGTTCGAAAGCCGAGGAGTTCGAAGGCGAGTCTCACATCACCCACACTACGGGCACTGTCGTGGCCGGCTGGCCGGCGGTTGTCAAATGGTTGTTGGACTTTACGGCCTCTCTCGTGCTCCTCATTTTCTTGTTTCCGCTCTTCCTGGTCACTGCCCTGCTAATCAAACTGACGTCACCCGGCCCGATCTTCTTCCTGCAAGAGAGGCTCGGTTTGAACAAACGTCGGTTCAGGATTTATAAATTTCGAACCATGACTGCGGATGCAGAAAGCAGGATGAAGGAGATTGAGCATCTAAATGAACTCAGCGGCCCTGTTTTCAAGATTAAGAACGATCCTCGCATCACGACCATGGGAAAATTTCTTCGCAGCACCAGCATCGACGAACTGCCCCAGCTCTTTAACGTGCTGAAGGGTGATATGAGCCTGGTCGGCCCACGGCCCATGGCGGTGCGCGACTATGAGGGATTCAACGAAGACTGGCAACGCCGCCGTTTCAGCGTACGGCCCGGAATCACCTGCCTTTGGCAGGTGCTGGGAAGGAATTGCATCCCTTTCGAGCAGTGGATGGAATTGGACCTGCAATATATCGACCGCTGGTCTCTTTGGCTCGATGTGCAAATTCTGTTCAAGACCATTCCCGCGGTTCTGAGGGGCTCGGGCGCCAGCTAACCGCACGACCTGCATCTTTTCTACTTTGGCCTCGCGATGAACTCAGCACAGACCAATCCCCAGATTCCGGCAAAGCCGGGCCTCAGCCGCGGCACCGCAGCCTTAATCGCTGCGCTCGCCTTGGCAACTGTGGTCTTGTTTACGACCGCTGGGAATTTTCTTGCTGACCGGAACACGGCAACGGTCATCGTCGCTGCGCTGGTCTTCTTTGGGATGCTGGTTTTTGCGGTTGGCTACGGCAGAGCCCATCAGCAGCCGGCCAAGTGGCTCATCTTTATCGTATGGTGGGGGCTGCTCGTTTCGGAAGAGGTGTTCTCTTACCGCAGTGATATCGCTACAGTGAGCGGAGCCAACTTCGCCTCCGAGGCTTATGACCAGGCTGTCCTCTGGGTGATCGCCCTGATCGCCCTCATGGTTTTAGTTCTCAAATATCCTCAATCGCTGCGGGGGCTATTTCACGGAGACTACAAGTGGGTCAGCTGGCTCACGCTGGTTAGCGTATTGTCGTGTGCCTATTCGCCCAACCCCGCATTTTCGCTGGCCTGGGCGTTCAAGCTGGCGTTGGTAGTGCTGGTTGTTCACATCTGTTCACAACAGATCTCTCAACTCGCTGACCTGAGGTCCTTCATCAATGTGACGATCTGGGCCTTCGTCTTTCTCACTGTGTTGCCGACGCTGCGCTCCATATTTATTCCCGATCCAACCGGTGAGTACGGTTCAGGCGCCCTGGAACAGCGCTTTCGAGAAGCTCCAACAGGAATATCCGGGATTGCCGGTTTGCTCGCGGTCTTATGCCTGATGGTTTACTCGAAAGGTAAGCCGAAGTGGGCGCTCTGGGTGGGCGGCGGATCTCTGGTGATCATGGTCATCGCTGGCGGTAAGACCGGTATCGGCGCCGGGATCATTTCAGGCGTTTTGTTTTTTAGTCTACAAAAGCGCTTCAAGGCTGTTCTCGGATTCGTGGCCGCGACCGCAATCATCCTGGCGCTGGCGTTGAAGTTCACTTCTCTTTCGGAGTATGCGTCGACTTATCTTCAACTGGAGCAGGTTTCCAGTTTCACCGGCCGTACCGATTTGTGGGCGTTTGTCATGCCCTTTATCCTGCAGCATCCCATCCTTGGGCAGGGATTTATCGCGTCTCGATTCGTGGCCGTCATTCATCCCGACACGCCATTCAGCAGCAGCCACATGCACAACAGTTTTCTCGAGACTCTTTACAACAACGGACTGATAGGGCTCGTTTTGGTCCTCATGATCAATTACGTGATCGTTCGGAATCTTTGGCGAACGGTTCGCGCGTCCGCCTCACCAGAACTCCGTTACCTGGCCGTGGGGGCCATGGCTGCCTACATCAATCTGTTGATCAATGCGATGTTCAATGCAACTTTCGGCGGACGCCCGGATTGCTCCTACTTGATGCTGATCGCGATGGTGGTGATCAGCATTCAGCTCGTGAGACTGTCACAGTCGCCTGCTCCAGCGCGAGCGGCGCAGGCACGAGAACGCTTGGTGCCGCTCGTTGGCTCCCCAGTTCGAGCTTCAGGATTGAATCGAGTTCGCTGGTTTAATTAAGAGCATGACTATACTTCGCAAAGTCCGACACAAGATAGCCAAGAGCCCTATACACCAGCCCTTGACTTGGATTCGCCACCGCAGCCTTCGCCCGGCCGACGTATTCGTGGCCTCCTATCCTAGATCTGGCAATACGTGGCTGAGGTTCATGCTGTATGAAATTCTGGTTGGACAATCTTCAACTTTCACCAACGTTCATCAACTGGTTCCGGATATCGGCAAGCAAGGGAAAGCGTTGCCCGTTCTTGCGAACAACGGCCGGTTGATCAAAACCCATGAAGCCTATCTTCCTCTGTATCACAAGGCCATCTATCTGGTCCGGGATGCTCGTGACGTTGCACTTTCAGAATTTGCTTATCAGAAAGCGCTTGGCCTTGCCGAGGACAATTTTGAAACTTATCTGCCCCGATTTCTTCGCGGAGAAGTGAACCCGTTCGGGTCCTGGACCGCCCATGTGGACTCCTGGATGGATGCGAAAGATAAAGGTTACGCAGAGGTTTTGCTGGTGCGCTTTGACGAGATGCGTAGCCAGCCCGAAGACTCGCTCGCAGACATGATGGCGTTTCTCAATGTGCCGGTCGAGCGCGAGACCATTCGCCGGGCGGTGGCCAACAATTCCGTGGAGAAGATGCGGGATAAAGAGAAGGTGAACCCGCAAAAGGCTTCGGCCAAGGGACGTTTTATCCGCAGCGGCGCTGTCGGCGGCTGGCGCGAAAGATTTACTGACACCCAGGCGGAGCTCGTAGAGAAGTACGCCGGCAGCATTTTGACCCGCATCGGATTTGCCGAGGTCGAATCGCTGAATCGATAACGTACGATCGTTTGTTACAGCCATTTCAATCCTCCCCCGACAGTCTTTGTCGAAAACGTGGTCCCGGGATTCAGATTCAAAATTGTGGAGGAAGTTTGTGAGCTTTGACTTTCTGATGTCTCTCCGCCGCCGCTTCAGGCCGACCGTTGTGACCGTCAGTTTCTCTGTAGTGTGCCTCGCATTGGCACCGGCAGCGTTGTTGGCGCAAAACACGATCAGCACCTACGCCGGGGGCGGGACGTTTGGTACCACTGCTACTACAGTCGATCTTCCCGGTCCCAGCGGGGTCATTCGCGATAGCTCCCTGAACACATACATCGCGGCGCCCTATTCGACCTACGTCTTCAAAGTGAGCGGAAGCGCCGTCACTACTTTTGCGGGGCTGGGTCACGAACTTTATAGCGGAGATGGCGGCCTCGCTAACAAAGCGGGCCTGGATCTGCCCACGGCTTTGGCCATCGACACCAACGGAAATATCTATATCGCCGATCCCGGTGGTTCACGAATTCGCAAGGTCTCGGCGACGACCGGGAAGATTGTCACCGTGGTTGGGAGCGGAGCTAAGTGTGAGCCCTCTACTGGTAATTGCGGGGATGGCAAGGGTGCGACTGCATCCACCGCGGCTTTAAATCTTCCCAACGCGGTCGCGGTCGATGCCGCTGGAAACATCTACATTGCAGATTCTGCGGATCACCGAATCCGCGCGGCGAATGTGACCACGAGCCCGATTACGGTCGCGGGTGTGGTGATCCAGCCCGGGGATATCGCAACCATTGCCGGTAACGGAAATATCTGTTCTTCTTCAACCAGCGCCTGCGGCGACGGTGGCGTGGCAACCTCGGCGCAGTTGAATTTCCCCGAGGGCGTTGCCGTGGATAGCACAGGGAACATTTACATTGCGGACACGCGCGACAACCGCATCCGCGAAATCCTCAGCGGGTCCTCGACGATTAATACTTTTGCCGGCTCTGGAATCGCGTGCGTCTCCTCCAAAAGCTCATGCGGTAACGGCGGTGCGCTCCTCACTGCTGAATTCCATCTCCCGATGGGCTTGTTTATCGACCCTTCCAATAATCTCTACATTGCGGACTCCCTTGACCAGGAAGTTCGCTTCATCAACGTGACCGCCCCTTCCATCACGACTGTCGCGGGAAACGGTACTGAGGGCTTTAGTGGCGACTCCGGTCTGGCTACGGCGGCACAGCTCAATCTGCCCGGGAGCGTGTTTCTGGATAGCGCCAGCAATTTGCTGATTGCGGATTCAGGCAACCAGCGCGTGCGGATCGTAAGCGCAGGCAACATCTCCACCCTGGCGGGCGGAGGTACTGGCGGCGATGGAGGCTCGGCAACTACTGCAACATTCGCCAATCCTTACAACGTCGCCGAAGACGCCTCGGGTAATCTTTACATTGCCGACACGGCCAACAATCGAATCCGCATGGTCAATGCAAAGACGCTGGTGGTCAGCACGGTTGCGGGTACGGGCAACGCAGGATACACGGGAGATGGTGGTCTTGCCACCAGCGCTACTTTGGACGCCCCTGCTGCTGTTGCTGTGGATTCGTCGGGTAATATCTGGATCGCCGACACCGGGAACATGGTGATTCGAGAAGTGAGTGCGGCCACCTCCAATATTTCCACGGTGGCCGGCAATGGATCGTCGTGCCTGCCGCCGCCCAAAAGCTGCGGAGACGGTGGTCTGGCGAAGAATGCAAACTTGTCAGAACCGCTCGGCATCGCAGTAGATGCCGCCGGAGATCTGTACATTTCGGACTACACGGCACAGTACGTTCGCGTTGTCTCGGCGACGAGCCAGATCATCACTGCGGTTGCAGGCATTGGCCTGGTCGGCAATGCTGGAGACGGTGGTCCCGGCAAAGCCGCTAAGCTCGACCATCCCTTGGGTGTGGCCGTGGATGCGTCCGGCAATGTCTACATCTCGGATAGCCAGAACAACCGCGTCCGCTGGGTTTCCGGCGGCATCATTAACGCCTACGCGTTGAGTGGCGTCGCTCACCTGCAGGGAGATGGTGGTCCCAAACTGCTTGGCGGAATGTGGAATCCGCTGGAACTGGCGATGGATCCTTCCGGCAATCTGTTCATCGGCGGCGGCAATAACAGCGTTGTGCGAAGAGTGGATGCGCTGACCGCTACCATCGGAACCGTCGCTGGATTTTTGCCCAAAGGCACGGGCGGCTACAGCGGCGATGGCGGTCCGGCTACATCGGCGAAGCTATCCAACATCGGTCTCACCGTGGATGGGCAATCAAACCTGTACATTGCCGATGCTGGCAATAATCGCATCCGTCTGGTTCATCTCACTCCGGCCGGAACTGCCACACCGCCGTCACTCATCTTTCCTCCGACTCCCCTTCATCAAAATAGTGCGACCCAGTCGGTAACGCTCGAGAGTTCGGGCGGAATCGATCTGGATCTCGCCAGCATTACCTTTATCGGGAAGAACACCAGTGAATTCAGCGAGACGGATAACTGCGGCAGCCCGACGAACCTGGGCGTAGATGTCACTTGCACGGTGACGGTCACATTTACCCCGCTGAGCTACGCACTTCGAACCGCAACCATGGTCTTCAATGACAATGGTCCTGGTGGTTCGCAGACGGTCACGCTGAGCGGTTACGGTCCCTACTTCACCCCCTCAATGTCGCCCACGTCGATCACCGTCAGCCCAGGGTCAGCCGGGGTGTCAACCGTGACAGTCACGCCCTTCGGCGATTTCAATGGCGTGATCAATTTAACTTGCAGCGGTGCGCCCGCCAATTCGACTTGTTCGATTTCGCCCAAGTCCGTCACCTTGGATGGCACGGACACACCGCAAACTGCGACCGTCACGCTCACGACTACGGCCTCGGTCGCGCCAGGTGCCTACAAGTTGACTGTGAAAGGCACGTTCATCCAGGGAGGCGGCCAATTGGGCTACTCGACGACCTTACAGGTAACGATTCCCTAGCAGTCCGTTGGTAACCACTCGCGTGGTTACTAAAGGTTCTCTGTCGCGGGTCGGAGACGCTTTTATGACGGGTTTCGAAATTCGAAGTAGGGCAGAACGACTCCTTGACACCTCATGGAGGGGCTGGCATATTGGAACCATTGCTTGGGCTTGTTTGACCTCCTCCTTCATGCGACTCACGTTTCGTCTCAGCATTTTGCACGGCAACTTCCTTCAATAGAGGGATTCAGCCAGCTCTAAAAGCCCCCCAACACTATCGATCGCACAGCGGGCGTGCGACGTCAATTTAGAACACGGAAAGAGATTCACCCGAAATGATGCCGCTGCAGGTAGAACCCACAACTCAGGCCCCTGGCATTTCATTGACGAAGAAAATTGTCTTCTCTCTGATCTCCTGGGTATTCCTGATGTTCGTTCTGGCCTGTATCGGGGAAGTTTTCTTGCGCGTGGCGCCGATGGGAAAGTTTCAGAGTTCCCCCTTCCGCCAGTATGACCCGAATGTTGGGATCGCCTTGGTTCCCAACAAGACGATTCATCACAACAAGGGTTGCTTTCAGGGAGTGGTCGAAACCAACAGCTTTGGCATGCGCGACCGCGCACGGACGTTGGATAAGCCTGCCGGCGACTTCCGGATCGCCATGCTGGGAGACTCCGTGATCGAAGGGGTTCACGTCCAGCCGAACGAAGTCGTGAACATTCAGCTGGAGAAAATCCTCCGGGCAAAGGGTTACAACGCGGAAGTTCTGAATTTCGGAGTTGAAGGGATTGGCACAACGCAAGAGCTTTTGATTTACCAAGAGAAAGTTCGGCAGTTTCATCCTGACCTTGTGCTGCTGACTTTTACCTCGAATGATGTGATGAATAACTCGTCCATCATTCAGCCGGAAGTGTATGGAATCCAAACCTGGTATGCGCCGTATTACGACCTGGGTTCAGATGGAAATCTGATTTTTCGTCCGGTGCAGAAGCGATGGTTCAATGGGCCCCGAACCTGGCTCGAGAATCACTCCGTGCTCCTTTATTACCTGGAGCGGATTTGGTTCAGCATCGATTACGCTCCTACCAAATGGGATGGAATCCCGGTTTTCTACGGCTCGTATGGAGATCCTCTGAGTCCTGACTGGACCAAGGCTTGGCAGGTCACCGACAAGGTAATGGGGTTGACCAAGAAAACCGTCGAGGCGGACGGAGCGAAGTTCATGGCCGTAACCTGGGCGGATTTTTGGGAAGTGGATCCGAATTGGCGCCCACGCTTGGAAAAAGAGATTGGCGCAAAACTGCCGCCTGAGTTGAATCCTCCGAAGGCGCACGAACGGCTGGAAGAGATCTATCGAAAGAACGGAATTACCTACGACTTTCTTACGTCATACATGCAGAGCTATCGCGATGAGCATCATCTGCAATGGCCCTATTTTTCGTTTACATGCAATCCCCACTACAGCGCGTTAGGTCACGCCGTCGTGGCTCAGGGGATTTTCGAAAAACTGCAACAACGCGGAATGCTTCCACCACTGGCAGGCGCTGCGGCTTCCGTGGCAACCGTGCAGTAAGCACTCCGGCAATGGGTCGGACGAATTCGAAGGAGAGATCATGAAATTCGTACAAAGTACAGTTCGACGCTTTGGCATCGCGGGCGAACTGCTTTCATTCTTCGTGGGTAACAAGCGCTGGTGGCTGCTGCCTGTGATTTTGAGCCTCTTCCTTTTGGGAGCGCTCATTGTAGTGGCCCAGAGTTCAGCCATTGCTCCATTCATCTACACGCTGTTCTAGGAGAAAAAATGCTGAAGGCGTTAAAGAGTCTGTGGGAAGGCTGGAAGAAAATTGCGCACAAGATTGGCAATTTCCAGGCCCGTGTCCTGCTGACGGTCTTCTATGCGGTGCTGGTCCTGCCGTTTGGATTAGCTGCCCGCTTATTTTCGGATCCGTTGCGCATCAAGAAGCGCCCGACCGAGTGGCTGGATCATCCCGACGAGCCCACTGATATGGCGTGGGCCAGAAAGCAGTAACCTTGTACATTCTAGGAATTTCCTGTTATTACCACGACGCGGCGGCGGTGCTGTTGCGGGACGGCCAATTGGTGGCGGCTGCGGAAGAAGAACGCTTCACGCGGATCAAGCACGATTTCGATTATCCCAAGCAGGCCATCAAGTTCTGCCTGGATCAGGCTGGAATTCAGGGCAGCGATCTCGATTACGTAGTCTTCTTCGAAAAGCCGTTTCGCAAGTTGGACCGCATCCTCATGTCGGTGCTACAGACCTACCCGCAATCGTGGAAGGTCTTCCGCGAGTCCATGGTTACCTGGATCGTCGACAAGCTGTGGGTAGCGTCGACTTTGCAAATAGAATTGGGAGTGAGCAAGGACAAGGTTCTGTTCAGCGAACATCACCTTTCCCACGCGGCAAGCGCATATCTCTGTTCGCCTTTTGACGAGGCAGCAATCCTGACCGTCGACGGAGTCGGCGAGTGGATTACCGCGACCTGCGGCGTAGGGCGAGGAAATGAAATCAAGCTGACCAAGCAGATCGACTTTCCGCACTCGATCGGTTTGCTATACAGCGCATTCACCGCTTTTCTCGGCTTCGAAGTAAATGAAGGCGAGTACAAAGTGATGGGCATGGCGTCGTACGGCCAGCCGCGCTATGTCGACAAAGTATGGAAAACGGTTCACCAAAACCAGGACGGAAGTTTCGCCCTGGACATGGACTACTTCAGTTTCCACCATTCGACCGACCGGACATACAGCCGGAAATTCTCCGCCCTCTTCGGAGAGCCGCGCCCGCCAAAAATGCTGTTCTTTACCGAGGGCACGGGCTTTCCGCAGTATTTTGGAACTCCACCGGCAAACTTCAAAGAACTGTCGGATCAGAATCAGCACTATGCCGATATCGCAGCCAGCATTCAGAAGGTGACGGAAGAACTGTTGCTGGGCATGGCGCGGAATCTTCACAAAACCACGGGCCTCAAGAAGCTGTGCATGGCAGGCGGCGTTGCCCTGAATAGCGTGGCCAATACCAGAATCCTGAACGAAACTCCGTTCGAGGAGTTGTACATTCAACCCGCGGCCGGCGACGGAGGCGGTGCGCTGGGTGCGGCCCTGTGGGTGTACAACACTCTGCTCGGCAACCCGCGCAACTTCACCATGCAGCACGCGTACTGGGGACGGTCGAACTCCGATAGTGAAATCGGAGACTTCCTCAAGCAAAACAATATCCCGCACACCTACTTCGATTGCCAGGACGCGCTGCTCGATCAAGTAGTGGAACGCCTGATCAGCGGTAAGGTGGTTGGGTGGGCGCAAGGCCGCTTCGAGTGGGGTCCGCGAGCCCTCGGCAGTCGATCGATTTTGGCCGATCCGCGCAATCCGAACATGAAGGACATCGTGAACTCGAAGATCAAGTTTCGCGAGCCTTACCGTCCGTTCGCGCCATCAGTGCTGGCCGAGTGCGCGGAAAAATATTTCGAACTACCGAACGCCGCGCAGAAAAATCCCGCGCGTTACATGTTGTACGTCGTGCCCGTGAGGGAAGAACAGAAGTCCACTCTGCCCGCGATCACGCACGTGGATGGAACCGGGCGGTTGCAGACGGTTTTTCGCGAGCATAGTCCGCGCTATTACTCTTTGATCGAGCGCTTCGGCCAGTCCACGGGTGTTCCCATCGTGCTCAACACTTCGTTCAATTTGAAGGGTGAGCCGATCGTAAATACTCCAGCGAACGCGTTCAGTACATTTTCCAAGAGCGGTATGGATTCTCTGATTCTGGAGAACTTCATCCTCGACAAGTCGGAGACCTAATTCGGTCATTGTTTCTACAGTGATGAAAATGCACGACACCATGACGACGATGGAACCCGCTGAGGCCAAGAATCGCAAGCCCAGCATTCCCAGCTTTCGCGTGCTGGGAGTTCGGGTCAACGCCGTGCAAATTCCCGACATCATCGCCGTCATCGAACGATGGGTGCGGGATCGGGATGCCACCAACTATATTGCGGTTACCGGAATGCACGGAGTCGCTGAATCCAGGAACGATGCTCGCTTTCGCGACATTCTCAACGCTGCGGGCCTGGTGATCCCCGATGGCATGCCTCTGGTATGGCTTGGCCGCCTGCAGGGACACAGCGAATTAGAGCGCCGCACTCCGGGATCAGAAGTGATGGAAGCGTTCTTCCAAGCAACCGGATCGAAGTACAGCCACTTTTTCTACGGCGGCGTTCCCGGCATCGCCGATCTGTTGGCGAGAACGGAGCACGAACGGCACGGAATCCGAGTTGTGGGAACATACTGCCCGCCCTTTCGCCCGCTTACGGAAGCTGAAGAGAAGGAAGTACAGTCCATTGTCCGCGCGGCCAATCCCGATATTCTCTGGGTTGGCCTCAGCACTCCGAAACAGGAAAAGTGGATGTACGAGCACCGGGACAAACTTCAAGTGCCGGTGATGTTAGGCGTGGGCGCAGCGTTCGACATGAACACGGGTCGGCTGAGGCGCGCTCCGCTGTGGATGCAGAATAGCGGACTCGAGTGGCTCTTCCGTCTGGTGATTGAGCCACGCCGGCTGTGGCGCCGATATCTCATCGACGGTTCCCGGTTTGCATGGGCGGTGTGGTTGGAGCACGTCCTTCCCCGGATATTCCGGAGGCCGGTGCCAGACACGGCTCAGATTTCAGAATGATCGCAAGTACTTGCAAAAACGAATTGCAGTCGATTCAGATTTCTTAAATCAGTCAGGAGGCTATGGGGATGAGCAGACAGAAGCGGATTTTGGTAACGGGCGCGGGAGGATTCATTGGGCATCACCTCGTAAAAAGACTGAAGAGGGATGGCCACTGGGTCCGGGGCGCCGACATTAAATATCCCGAATATGAGTCCAGTGCCGCGGATCAGTTCGAGATTCTGGATCTTCGCAAGGTCGAGCATTGCGAACTGGCCACGCGTGACGGCCTCGATGAGGTCTACAACCTCGCGGCCGACATGGGCGGCATTGGCTACATCACCGCGTTCCATGCCGATATCAGCCGCAACAACATTCTCATCAACGCCCATATGCTCGAAGCCGCGCGGCAAAACGGCGTGAAGCGCTTCCTGTTTTCTTCCTCCGCCTGCGTCTACAACCAGGCGAAACAGAAGGATCCCAACGTCACTGCATTGCGCGAAGAAGATGCTTATCCTGCCGATCCCGAACCTGGGTATGGATGGGAAAAACTGTTTGCCGAAGAGCTTTGCCGTTACTACTACAAAGATTATGGTTTCGAAACGTCGATCGTGCGTTTCCACAACGTCTACGGTCCGCTCGGAACTTACGAAGGCGGAAAAGAAAAGGCTCCCGCAGCCATCAGCCGCAAAGTTGCTTTGGCGCAAAGTGGCGATGAGATCGAAGTTTGGGGCGATGGTGAGCAGACGCGTTCGTTCATGCATGTCGACGATTGCGTCGAGGGCCTGATTCGCCTGATGGCTTCGGGTTATCGCGAGCCGCTGAATCTTGGCACCGATGAGCTGGTCACGATCAATGAGTTGGTCGACCTGGTTGCGAAAGTGGCTGGCAAGAAAATCAACAAACGTCACAACCTCACCGGACCGCAAGGTGTGCGTGGCCGCAACAGCGACAACACTCGCTTGCGTGAGGTGCTGGGTTGGGAGCCGTCCATCCGCCTGGAGCAAGGCTTGGCGAACACTTATCCGTGGATCGCTTCCCAGGTACAGCAGGCTGCTCCGGTTACCGCTGACGCCAAATGATGAGCTGGCTGGATTCCTATATGTCGAGTACTGCCGAATCCGGACCTCTGTTCGTTATAGGAATGTGGCGCTCCGGAACCTCGCTGCTCTACACTTTGCTCAATCAGCATCCGCAGATCGCTCTCATGTACGAGGGCGATCTGCCGCTTTTGCGTCCGCTCTTTCCCCGCAAAGGCAGCAAGAAGGGCTGGTTGGCAAGATGGGAATTTTGGAATTCCGCTCTTTCCCGTCACCGCATCCGCACCGATAAAATCCCTACTATCGTCCCGGATCTCCCTACCGGCGCGATGGCTGTTTGGAAGGAGTATGCCGGCCCGGCTGCGGTCTTCGGTGAAAAATCGCCAGACTACTTCGATTCCTTACAGACGTTGGCGCGTGAGTTTCCCGGCGCCCGCTTCATTATCATCTGGAGAAATCCGGCGGACATTTGCCGCAGCATTATTCGGGCGCGCAAGGGCTCTTCGTTTTTTTCCAAGCCCGGAATTGCGCACAGAGCGATTCTTGGCTCTCATAAGCTGAAGCAAGAGTGCGATGCGCTGTTGGGTCAGAAGTTCCCCGTGCACCAGATTCAATACGAAGAAATGGTGCAGGATTCAACCAAGGTGATGACCGGCGTCTGTGATTTTCTCGGGATACCCTTCGATTCCAAGATGTGTTCGCTGCAGGGTTCTGACCGTTCCGCAATCTATGAAGGTTCTCACCACGAATTGGTCAAGCAGGAAGAAATCTTATCCTCCACCATGCGCGAGGAAGTTTTGCCGCCGCGCCTGAAGCGGAAAATTGATCGGTACGTTAGCTACTGGAAGAGCCAATACCGCAGTGCCTGGCCGCAGTACCCGGAATCACAGCCATCGATTTCTGGATATCCCAGCGCAGTGCAGAGGTTTCTGGACGACGTACTGTTTCGTGGTTTGCGGATACTGGATGGATTCACAGCCTTTGTCTACTGCCACGCTCCCATCCGTTGGCTGGATCGATACCGTTCGTTCAAGCGCCGGCGCTATCAGAGTGCTGACGCCAAGCAGCCGCAGTCAGCCCAGCCTGCCTCAAACGCCGAGACGCTGCGACGGGTAGAAGTATCGGGATTGAAATAAGTCTTCTGCGGATATGCGCATCCTCGGATTATCGTCGTTTACCCATGACACCTCAGCCGCATTGCTTGAGGATGGCGTGGTTCGCGCCGCGGTGGAGGAAAGTAAACTCCTGCGTACGAAGAGCACGAGCGGCCTACCGGATGCCGCCATTCAATTCTGTTTGCGAACCGCTGGCGTAACCTGGCGCGATCTCGACTACGTAGCTGTGTCCAGCCGGCCCTTGC
The DNA here is from genome assembly GCA_964403025.1 of uncultured Acidobacteriaceae bacterium. Lineage (GTDB taxonomy): Bacteria > Acidobacteriota > Terriglobia > Terriglobales > Acidobacteriaceae > Sulfotelmatobacter. Next base: position 863,367 of record CAYOEH010000001.1, read on the forward strand.
ATGGGTGGCTTCGCCGGTCCCTGGCGGGCGCAAGAATTTTTCCTTTATCCCCAATAGCGGCCGCCTATTGCCAGGTCGGTGAGATCGGCCGTGTGGCGCGTGAGTTGGGCAATTTCCGGACTCTGCGTCATCCTAATGAGGTACATGCTGCAAAAGTTGTCGAGTTCGAACATCATCTCTGCCATGCAGCCAACGCCTTCTTCCTGTCGCCGTTTGACCGCGCTTTGATTCTTACCATGGACGAAGAAGGCGATGGCAGGTCTGCCATGCTCGCTGTGGGCACGGGAAACCGCATCCGAGCCGTGCGCAGCATGCAATACCCGCATTCTCTAGCCTGGCTCTATTCCCAGGTGACCAGCCTTCTGGGATTTACTCCGCACGCAGATGAACACAAGACGCAGTGGCTCAGCCTCGAGGGCAAGCCGGAGTATCGCGACGTTTTTCATGACATGTTGCGCAAGAGCGCCGATGGTTTGCCCCGCGTTGATCCGAGCTACCTCAGCTACGGGGCGGGTGGGCACTTTGTCTTGTCATCGAAGTTTCGTCTGCGAATCGGAATGGCGGACCCAGACGATTCATTGAGCGACGAGCAGCGACGCGCCCTGGCCGCAACTGTTCAGCAAGTCTGTACTGAGATCGTTATCGCGAGCGTGGATAGGTTTCGAAAGCAGCAGGGAATCGATGCCGTTTGTCTGGCTGGTGGTTTATTTCAGAATCCGCTGCTGGTTCACGCGCTCGAACAAAGTCTGGGACTGAATCAGGTTTTTGTGCCGCCTGCTTCTGGAAACGCTGGATGCTCGGTAGGCGCTGCGCTGCTTCTGCATCATCATGTGCTAGGCGCCCCGCGCACGGGAACCAGTAACAGCGTCTATCTTGGACCTTCGTACAAGCGGGCCGAGATCAAAGATATCCTGGACAACTGCAAGGCGCGGGCTTCGCTGCAGACGACCGAGGAGCGCAGGTCCGACGCTTTGGTAGAGCTTCTGCAAGCGGGCAAGATCATCGCGTGGTTTCAAGGCGCGGCGGAATTCGGTCCGCGCGCGCTTGGCAACCGCAGTGTCCTGGCTTCTCCCTGGGCTCCTTACGTCAAAGAAAATCTCAACGACTTTATCAAGCATCGGGAGTGGTTCCGGCCTTTTGCCCTGTCGATTCCCGAGGAGGATGCTCCGAACTATTTCGAGTGTTCTCGTCTTTGCCGCTCGATGAGTTCGATGGCGCGAGTGCGTCCCGACGTGCAGTGTCTGCCGGAGGCCTTTGTGCTGCCGGGAAACATTGTTCGCTTACATTTAGTGGAGAGGCGCGCCAACCCGGAGCTATGGGGTTTGCTGAAGCATTTTGGCTTGTATGCTCCGGCGCCGATCCTCATCAACACATCATTTAATCTTTTCGGCGAACCGCTGGTCGTGAGTCCTCTCGATGCGATTCGGAGCTATCACTGCTCCGGCATCGATGCTTTGATGATCAATAATTTTCTACTGTCCAAGGTTCCATTCCAAGGTCGAACTAAAACGCTGGAGTATTCCGGCGCAAAGGTCTCCACCTAGAATTCTCCCTGGCTCTTCACCCTTCTGAATTGCCAGGCCCTCACGCTTGGCCGCCTGCCCCGTAGACTCTCCAGTTGGTCACAAAATGCCCACGGAGCGATCTCTGCTCCAAACGTCGAACTCCAGAACAGTCAGGCTATGCGGCCTGGCTGTCCTGGAGCCGACGCGGAGTAGCAACCAGGCTAAGCTATTGATTCTCCAGCAGGATTGGCTTAATCCCGATCTGCACGGTTGAGCCGGTTGTCTTGGCCTTTACGCCCGTGAGATCGAGAGAATAATCGTAGCCGGCTGGCATGGCGAAGCTTGAGGTGGAACAGCTTCCATCGTTGCACGACTGCGACGTATCCCATACCGCGATTGCCTTGTAGCCGCCCGGCCGCGTGTAGCCACACTGCCATACCGTTCCAGCGGCCACGCACGGGGAACTCAAGGTCGCTCCCACCATCCATTCAGTCATTTCGTTGTAAGTCGTTCCGCCGATCTGGGTACCGCTCGACTCAAACCAGAACGGCGTCGTCGCTCCATCCCACGCGTACCAGTAGGATCGCGCAACGCCAATCGACTGCATCAGAATTTCGAAGCGGGCGATCCATGCCGCCTCCTGGTCGGGATCGGTGATTGTAACCTTCGCGCCGAACCCTCCCTCCGAGCTGATCAGCGGCTTTCCCTGCTGATTTGCCGCGGCCAGCACGTTCTGCAACGGCGCGGCATCGGTGACGGCATTCTCCGGCGGTTGTGGCCATTGCACATATCCGTGATAAGAAATCACGTCCACATACTGGCCGCCTCCCGCGGTCAGGAACTCGTTCATCGCCGTGGCCACGTTAATGCCGGTGTCGGTCACATAGGCAGGCGTTGTAATTTGAGCCGAAGGATCGATCGCCTTCTGCGTGTACGTGCTCAGTGAACTGCACCCTGTCCCGATGATGATGCACCGGGCATCTTGCGACATTCTCACCAATTGAGCGGTCGTGCCCTGCCACATAATGGGCGCAGTGGGTTCGTTCCAGATCTCGTAGTACTTGATTTCGCCCTTGTAGCGCGAAGCCAGAGCCGTCACCCAATCGATATAGTGCTGATCCGCCCCGGTGCCGTCCGCGTTGAGATCGGCGGGTGGGAAGCACTGACCAGGACCTCCCTGGCCGGGCTGGTTGAAGCTGCACACCGAGTCGCCCTCTCCAGAGCCGCAGGCTTTATCGGTGCCGGCACACTGCGCCCAGGGTGGAGTGCGCGCCAAGTCAAACAAGATGTCGACGTGGTTGGCCAGCGCTGTGTTGATGCGCGTATCGGCCAATTTCCAATCGAACACTCCGGGAGCGGTATTGATTTGTGCCCATTGTATGTCGCTATCCCAGAACCGCTGCGCGCCGAAAGAAATGTTGGGCCACGGCGAGTTGGGATAGTCGATGTGGAGGCCAAAGAACGTCAGTGGGATTTCCTGGCCTACGGCCGAGCCGCTGACCGTGAAGTAAAAGCTTTGCTGGTCGCGATTCGTCCCTTGATCCGTCACTTTTAGCGAGAGGGGAAATGTCCCCACTTGCGTCGGTGTTCCGGAAAGAACGCCTGACGAACTGAGGCTCAGTCCTGTCGGCAGCGGTCCGGAGAGCAGAGTCCACGAATATGGAGGAAATCCTCCAGTTGCGCTCATCGCGAAAGAGAAAGGTGACCCTACAGGTGTGATCGGCAGCCCCGGAGTCACAATGGTGAGCGCGGCTGATGTCGGGGGCATAATCGTTACGTTTGCGTGCGCCGCTCGATTGGGGTCCGCCACGCTGGTTGCCGTCACCGTGCCCCAGGCTTGTTTGTACACGGCGGGCGCTGTAAGTAGCCCCTTGCTGGAAATCGTGCCCAGCGTTGTAGTCCACGTAACTGCAGGATTGGTCGAGTTCTCCGTAATTCCTGTGAATTGCTGAGTGGAGGACGAAGTCACGGTTGCGGTGCCGGGAGTGATCGTAACGCTGACTGGCGGCATCACCGTGACAGTGGCCCTCGCCGATTTCGTCGGATCTGCAACGCTTGTCGCTGTGATGTTAACCGTCGTGTTTTGCGTTACGTTCGGCGAAGTAAACATGCCTCCGCCAGAGATCATTCCTGCCGTAGCTGTCCACGTCACTTGCGTTCGCTGAGTGTTGCTGACCGTGGCCTCGAAAACCTGTTGCTTCGACGCATTCATCATTACGCTGGTCGGACTCATCGTAACGCTCACCGGCGGCGTCACGGTCACAACTGCGGTTGCCGATTTGCTCGTATCGGCGAGACTTGTTGCCGTCACGGACACTGTCGTATCTGACGTCACCTTGGGTGCGGTAAACAATCCCGAACCGGAAATGGATCCCTGGGTGGCTGACCATTTCACGGAACCATCCGTGGTTCCCGAGACCTTGTCCGTAAACTGCTGGGTCAGCGTGGAAGCAACAGTTGCCGTCGTCGGACTGACGTAGACCTGGATCGTCTGACTCGCGCTGGCAAGGTTTCCGCCAGCGCCAATGAAAGCGCAAAATATGATTGCGAAAAATGCTACTGTTTGGAGCTTGAACTCGGCGGCCCGGCGAAAAGCCTTGCGGGCCTGAAGAATGGACACGGGGGACATGGCAATCCTCAAGAAGACGATTTGTTTTTGCGGTCTTTTCCACTTTATGGAGGGCAGACGATTGGAACTAGGTGCCGAAGGGACACATTTAGGCATGGCCTGACGTACACGCCTTTAAGTCTGCGGGAGGCGCGAAGACAAGGAGTTCAGCTATCGAGCTAGCCCGATTGGCGTAGTCCAAGGCGCGCGACTTACGGGCTTTCGAGAAGGATCGGCTCCACGCCGATCGGCGCGGTCGATCCGGTCGCAATCGAGTGCGTTCCGCCTTGCAGGTCCTCGTAGGTGGTGTAGACGGAACTGGGAGTGAAGTTAGTATTAAAAGTGCAGACTTCGCTGCCGGTGGCGTTGCTGCAACTTTGCGACGAATCCCAAGCTGCCTCCGCCTGTGCGCCACTGGCTAACGTAAAACCACAGGTCCAAACCGTCCCCGACGACGTACACGGACCGGTCGCAGTGGCGCCTTTCAGCCAGCTGTAGAGCGTTGAGTAATCAATGCCGGCTTGATCCAATCCTCCGCCTGCGAGGGTGAGGGTCCCAACGTTCGTAGCTCCGTATTCGAACCAGTTCACGCGCTGAATTCCAAGTCCAGCCTGCAGCAGGTAAGCTTTCGCCAGCCATCCCGCTTGCGTATAGGGATCCGTTACATCGGCCGACGAATAGCCGAGCTCGGTATCCCAAATCGGTTTCGAGGAGAAGCCGGCGTCGGATGCTACGGGTTCTATCGACTGCGCGACCGTGAGAACGCCTTCCACGGGATCGCCCGGTTCTACGTAACCATGAAATCCAATAATGTCCGCGTACTGCCCACCTCCCGCCTGCAGATATGCAGTCATCCACCCACTGGGGGAATTTAAAGCGGTGTTCGTTTCATCCGAAGTAGTCACCGGCGGGGGCGTCAGCATCTGTGAGGTCGGATCAATCCCGGTGGCGGGATAGGTAGTCAGGGAGTTGCAATTGGTTCCCACGATCACGCAACGGGCATCCTGGGCCATCCGCGCTAATTGAGGAAGCGTTCCGCTCCAAAAAGGAGTGTTATTTGGCTCGTTCCATATTTCCCAGTAGTGGATCTTAGGCAGACTGTCGCTGTTGACGTGCTGCGCCAGGGCAGTTACAAAGTTTGTGAATGCGGCATCGGTTCCCGTTCCGTCAGCGCACACGTCAGTTGGCGGATCGCATGACCCCGGAGGGTGGCCGCTGCTTGAGTTGAAAGCGCAGGCGTCGGTCGGATCGCTCGAAATATATTTCGGAACGGAATAAATAGTGAACATGATCTGGTAGTCGCCAGCCAGGTTCCCAACCTCGTTCTGCTGATACAAAGTTCGCCACAGGTCGAGCGTGCTGAAATCGTATTGGCCGTTGCCCTGGTCCATATCGGACCAGCGGGTCTCGGTAGACAACATTCTGATCGTGCCAAACGGAATGTAATTACTTGTGCCGAAAGCAGGCCATGGCAACGTTGGCGGGGTGGCGATCGCCCCGACGTCGATGTGCATGCCAAAGTATTGCGGCGACAGCGCCGAAAGAGCCTGAGCCGAGGCGGTCGCGACCGCAGCCTTCGCGGCCGGTGCCACCGACGCCGCCGATCCTGAGCAACTCGGAGGCGTAGGCCCAGTCGACGCCGGTGTCGAAGCCGTGCCTCCTCCGCATGCAACCAGAGAGATTGCAAAAACCAGCCCCGCGACCAGTTGGAAAGAGGTTCTGAACGCCCCAAGATGCGATCCGACGCGAGATGCGCCCCAAGTACTCATATTTTGCAGCTCAACGCAATCGTCATTCTTACACCCTATCTCACGCGATTGTTGTATAGAAAGGACATCGCCACAGAATAGTGGCAACCCCTGGCAGCGCAAAAAGTTTCGCCGCAAGAATAATGATTTGACAGCGTTAATGCCGCACGGTGCAATGCGCAATTGTGTCATTGCTGATTGCGGTTGACCCGGCCAGCGTGGTCCCTGATAGAACTACAGTGCCTGGATCGACTCCTTCGTCTCCGTTGCAGTTACTGACGGGATTCAGGGAGAACGACCCACCAGTCTGTTGCGTGCTGGTGAACTGCTGGTAAAAGATGTCCCCCTGAGCCGCTGAATTATTTCCCACGGAGGTGGTGCCGTTATTGCAGACCCAGCCAGCCACTGAAGTTTGAGGATAGGAAAAACCCGGCATCGACGTCCCGTTCACAATGGACATCGCTTTCCAGTTGGCATTGGACGTTGCCGAAGTTGGAGTATTGCCATTAGGGTTGCCGCCGCAAGAAGCATCGCCTGTGATCCCACCGACGCCCAAAGCGGTTCCGGGTGTATAGGACGGCGAATCCTGAAACGGGCTGCCGGTACAACCAAACTGCCCTGCGGGACACACCGTAAGCAGCGGAGGTTGAGGATACTCGCAACCCTGCTGTATGTCGCTGAAGACCGGCCCGGACAATAATTCGGCATTATCCAGATAGCTTCCCGCGCCGTACCAGGCGAGCGCATAGGCCACGGCTGCGGAGCCCGCGCTGAATCCCTGCGCACATTTTGCCGCACCCGAGGTCGCGACGTTCTCAAAGATATAGTTCATCAGCGTTGCCGGCCGACAAGCTGCCTCGCCAACGTTCTTGACGGTCTGGCCGGTATCTTCCCATTCTGCCGCCCACGCCATCTGCACCATGGCGTATCCGGCTGCGGAATACGCCGTGGCATAATCAGAAATATCCTGGGCCGTCATACCGTAACCACCGCCGTGGAAAAAGACGGTTCCCTTCACCGCACCCGCTGGCGCCAAGTAGCCATACGTTACGCCGATGTCTGCAGTATTCGGACAGCTTACGGTGGCCTGAAAGCAACTCATCCCCGCCGCGTAGTTGTCGCCGGAAGGACACGAGGAAAGCGGAGCAACCCCGCTGACCGTGCCCAAAGCCGCCGGGGTCCCGCAATCGGTGGTACAGCCCGGCGTAGTAGGAGTTGTAGGAGTCGTCGGAGTGCTACTAGCGGACGAGTCGCCACAACCACTGAGGCTCAGGAATAGCCCGAGCAACACGGACGCAACCATCGTGTTTTTCACCGAAGTTGTTTTCATAGCGTGCTTCCGTGCATCTCAATGCGGCAAGACAATGATCTGCTTTTCTATTGAATGTATCTGAGATCGCAAATCCACGAGCGAGAATGACTGGCGCGGCTAGACTCCCAAAAAGTTTACGACGACTAATGTTGTGTCGACGGCCCCTCCAGCATGATAGGGATCTCGCCGACGTCCACGGGACTCGCCCCGCAGGCGGCGCGCTCGCCAGAAAGCTTGGCGCAGGTTTGTATCTGCCACGACTTAGGCACATCAAACTTGGAACTATGATCCTCGTTCCATAAAATCCAGGCGGGCCCGGAAGATTCACGCGTCACTTTGCAGACCCAGCTCCCACTGTCGTCTCTTTCGCACGAATCCATGCGCGCGCCGATCAACCACTTCTGAACTTCCGCGTACGCATGGGCAGAAACAGTCGTGGTCGCCTCATCTTCCTCAGTAAAAGGAATGCTGTCGCCTCCATCGTCGTCCCAGGCGTACCAGTAGAAACGCTGCACCCCCGCCGCCCAGTTCAGGATGTAGGCCCGCGCGGCCCATCCCGGAGCCTGCAGTACGGGATCAATCGGATCGGTCAGCGGATTTCGGATCCAACCAGATTCTGTATTCCAGAGAGGCTTGTCGCTCACGCCATACTTCCGCATGACATCTTTGACGGGCAGGATCATCTTCAGCATAGTTTCTGGGCGCTTGCGGACGTAAAAGTGATAACCGATGATATCGGCATACTGCCCGCCTCCCAGCTCAAGATAACGATCGAGCCAGTCGATGCCGTTGGGATTTACCGGGGAAGGAGAAATGACTTTGATGTTCGGGTCAACCTGCTTCAATGTCAGATAGGCTTCCTTCGCCAGGGTCAGCATTCTCTCGGGGGTGCCAATGATTCGATTCTCTGGAAGATTCGGTTCGTTCCAGATTTCGTAATAAAGGATGCGGCCTTTATAACGTAACGCCTGAGTGCGAATATAGTTTCGCCAATCCTCCAGGTCCGCGATGTCTCCAACTACTTCTCCGCGAGCGCGATGGCCGGGACGGAATCGGCCCATGGGCGCCTCTACCGGCCCAGCCGACGCCCAATCTGGGGTAAAGCCGAACGTCATCACGAGATCGACGTGATGCTTCTCGGCAAGATCCACTTCGCGGTCGAGAATGTGCCAGTCATAGCGGTTCTTTTCTATCTCTACCTGAGGCCAGTGAACTTTGGCGTCCCACAACCGCCAACTACCGAATGGAACCGGCGGCCAGGGAGTGGTCGAGAAAGCTCGGTGAATGTGAAGTCCGAAAAACTCGGCGGGGACCGGGCTCGTTGGAGGATTCAAGCTAAGCCGTCCGGACGATCCTTCTGATGTCAGCAGTCCCGGTGATCGCCCCAGCAAAGACCACCCCAGCAGAGAGGAAGCGGAAACACCCACGACACACGCCAATGCAATGGCTGACAGCCAAAGCAGCTTAGGCTTCATGGACCGGACGAGCGTGGACTGGACGAGCATGAATGAGAAACGCATATAGACTCGCTTCGATGTGCATCAACGCGCAGCACTCTGCAGATTGTGCGCCGCGCGTTGGTAAATTTCCATCAATTGCGGATAATTCTTCTCCGCCGTGTACTTGGATTCGTATTCGGCGCGGGCGGCGATACCCATGACTCGCACTTCTTCGGGATGAGTCCATGCCCATTCTACTTTGCTCGCCAAGTCCTGAGAGTCAGCGGGAGCAAAATGAAGTCCGGTTCGATGATCCTCGACCAGTTCTTGCATGACTCCCATGCGGCTGCAGATCACCGGGGTGCTGCAAGCGAAAGACTCCGCAATCGCCATGCAGAATGTCTCATACCATTCGCTGGAAATGATCGCGAAGCGGGCACTGTTAATGGCTGCCAGGGTTTCGTTCCGCGGTAACTGCCCTTTAAATTGAATGTTGGTGAGACCCTCGCGTTCCGCCTGGGCCCGCAATTGCTCATGATCCGGACCACCTCCGATGATGACGAGAGGCACAGATAAGGAGAGGCGTTTCCACGCTGCCAGTATCGTCTTGACTCCCTTCTCGGGCGACAGGCGCCCGGCGAACAAAGCATAATCGCCAATGCTGGTTCGTGCGCCCGGGTCGGGAGAAACGAAGTTCGGTTTGACGAAGATTCTCTCACCGGGCAGCCCGCCTTCCATAAATTTGTTCCGCGCGAATTCACTGAGGGCGACGAAGCAGGAGATTTCGCGCTTCCAGGTATCGCGGAGGCGATGATACGCCAACATGAAGGCCACTACCGCGGAAGCGGAATAGGAATCGTGGTAACAGGAGTGTTCCACGCTTCGCCACAACGAATTTCCCAGGCATTCTTCACATACCTTTCCGTCGCGGAAAAATGTCCCGGCTGGGCAGAGCAGGCGATAATTGTGCAGCGTCTGAACCACCGGGACCTTGGCCTCGTAGCAAGCCGAGTAGATCGAAGGAGAGATCATCACGAACGTGTTGTGCACGTGGACTACGTCAGGTTTCTCTCTGCGCAACAACTCCAGGAAGTCACGTCGCGAATCGGAAGCCCAGATGGTTTGCTTGGCCAGGCTGAAGCGCCGCATTCCGCCATAACCATCCGTATCCCAGTTGCTCCGGCAGTAGGTCACCACTTTATTACCAGCGTTCTCCAGCATCCGGCATTCTTGCTCAAAGACCGCGTCTTCGCCGCCAGCCTGCTGATAGGTGTTGTGAACCAGGGCAATCTTCACGAGGTCCTCGAGTTGCTTTCCCACTTCGGCTGACCTTGCCGGGCGCGGTTATAGATTTCCATGAGCAGAGGATAGTTCTTCTCTGCGGTGTACTTGGACTCGTACTCGGACCGGGCTTGAGCTCCCATACCGAGCATCTGCTCAGGGTGAGTCCATGCCCACTCCACCTTGGCGGCTAAGTCTTCCGAGTCGGCGGGAGTGAAGTGAAGGCCGGTGCGCCCGTCGCTTACGATCTCTTCCATCGCGCCGAGGCGGCTGCAGATCACCGGAGTACTGCAGGCGAACGATTCGGCGATCGTGACTGGAAAATTCTCGTACCATTCGCTGGCGAAGACCAGGAAGCGAGCCCGATTGATGGCTGCGAGAGTTTGCTCGCGCGATAACCGGCCCTTGAATTCAACATTCGTGAGTCCCTCGCGCAGCGCCTCGGCTTGCAGTTGCTCCCGCGCTGAGCTGTCTCCAACAATATGGAGAGGAATCGAACGGGGAAGACGCTTCCAGGCTGCGAGCACGGTGTCGATCCGCTTTCGGGGAGAAAGCCGACCCACGAACAGCGCGTAGTCTCCGGGAGTGGTGCGCGCGCCCGGATCGGGAGAAACAAAGTTTGGCTTGACGAATATCTTTTCCCGGGGCAAGCCTCCCTCGACAAACTTGTTGCGGGCGAATTCACTAAGGGCGATGAAGCAGGCGACCTCGCGATCCCAGGTATGGCGCAGCCGATGCGAAGTCAGCATGGCAGCGACCACCGCGGACGCGGAATACGATCGGCGGTAGCAAGCGTGCGTTATCCCAGGCCGCAGCGAACCCCCCAGACATTTCTCACAAACTTTGCCGTCGCGAAAAAAATTAGCCGCCAGGCAGAGCAGACGGTAGTTGTGCAGGGTCTGAACCACCGGCACTTTGGCCTGGTAACACGCCGAATAGATGGAAGGGGAAATCATCACGAAGGTGTTGTGCACGTGGACCAGATCCGGCTTTTCTCGCCGAAGCAAGTCCGCGAAGTCCCTTCGCGAGTCCGATGCCCACACCGTCCTCTTGGCGAGCCCGAGCAGCCGGATCCAGTGATAAGCCTCCGCATCCCAATTGCTGCGCTGGTAGGCAATTACCTCGTGACCCGCGTTTTCCAGCATCCCGCGTTCCTGCTCAAAAACAACGTCTTCCCCCCCAGGCTGCTGATACGCGTTATGCACCAGTATGATTTTCACAGAGGGTTTGTGCGGGTATTACGTTGTTGCCATCGCCAGCGCGGATGCTCAGCCTCCCAATGCAACTCCTCGAAGACGAGACCGTTAACCCACGATTGCCGAAAAATGCTATGTCGGAAGAACAGTCCAGTCAAGTCGTTGCAGCGATAATGGCCTCGTTTGATCAAACGAGGCCATTACCAGGAGGGCAGGCTGGCTGCCGCTGGTTCTTAGCAGCCGGATCCCTTTTGACAAGTGAAGATCCTTGATGCCCATGTGCAACCGGGCCTTTGTGTGCTGCTCGAGGAACAATTGGCGGTTTGATTTCCCTTCATGTATTCATTCACCGCCCAGAACGTAACATCGTCATCCGGGTCCGAGGTAACGCTGACGTACTCGCCCCAGTATGTATCGGTCTCGTCCTGCCCGCTCGCCCCGCTGTCGGAAAGGATCGCCACCGGAGTGCCTAGAGTCCCGGCGGTGTTTACGGTCACGAAGTAAGGCGAGGGATCGTAGTTGGTCGCGCTGCCGTGGGCGGTGCTTCCGGTCACGGTATACGTGATGCCGAGATCGCCGACAGCATCCATTGCTACACTCGGCGCGGACATGAAGTTGTGAGTCTTAGTGTCTTGTATGTCCCCGATAAATACGGGGGAAGGCGTCTTACCCGCCAGGATTTTGTAATAACGGATCCCGGTGCGTCGGTTGGTGGCGGCTTCTTGGACCGTGTGAGCGACGGCCAAATATTCTCCCGCGACTCCTGCCGTGACGTATCGATAAGCCAGGCGAGACATCAGCCGGTCTCCGATGCTGTCAATGTTGCCGCCCCACGGCTCAGGAATGCAGTAGGTGTTCGCCGGACTCTTTGTGTTATAGCAGCCCGGAGTGTAGGCATGAAACTTAACGGGCATAAGTGTCGGGCCCGCGCCACTGGTCAGGCCAGACCACGTCCAGAAAGCCAGCGCTTTCGATGTGCAAGGTAAGGCCGAGCACGTATCGTTGGTACCCGCGTTGCTGGGATTCACTTGTGCGAGGAAGTATTCACCCGCTGTGTCGGCCGGGATCGGGTTATCGCCCTCGAAGTCAGCCGGCAGAATAGTATGGATCAAAGCCTTGTCGGTTCCGCTGGTCCCGACCACGTAGCTGGGAATGTAGGTATAGCACTGCGGCGCGTTCGAGGAAAGCCCCGCCACGATGTCGTTCTTGTCGAGCTGACAAACTTCGAATCCCACAATGTTGTAACTATGGGCCGGGTCTTCCAGGTCCCACGCGACATAAAATCCATCTGACCAGGTGCCGTATCTCGCGTAATCCGGAAAGTAAGCCGTTCCTGCAGAATTCTTGGGCAGCGCGGGATTAAGTTCGTAAACGTAGGCGTTCCAATAGCTCTTCCCGCTGTTTCCTTGCAGGTTACTCGCAGGAACGGGACCGTCGCCTGCGCTTACCCCGAAGCAAAGGTAGTAAACAGTTGCTCCGCCTGTTCCGGGCGCTTTGAAGATATTGCCCAGGACAAAAGCTTCGTCAATCCGGTCATAGCTTGCGAAGCCATCAAAGGATGGATTGCTGCAATAAGAAGACCCGCCGGGCGCGAACAAAGTGCTGAGCAGCTGAGGAGCGGCGGTCCCATTCGCCGTGTTGGAAAATATGCCGTTACCCGTAGCTCGGTCGAAGGCTTGCGTGTAGCTGCCCGCGAACTCCAGGTACTGGCCCACTCCATTCGCGTTCGTCGGCCCGATCCCACCCACCGTATCCGCCTGAGCTCCAGGCTCGGACGGCACCGCCAGGATGCTGCTCGCATCCAACCCTTCCAACTGGCCGGACCACGCCCCAGCCGCCGGCGACGTCGTATCGAAGCCCACCCAATTCTTGCCTCCTGGACAGGTGCTCGCACTGTTATTTCCAGCGCACCACGTTTGCGGTGGAGGCGCGGGAGCGGCACAGGTTCCGTACGCCGGTGAGCCGCTGCAGTTGTTCTGCGCCGCAGAAACCAAACTGCCAAGGGCAACGAAAACTGCAACGCTCCACGAAAATCTTCGGATTGCCATGTCTTCCCCTAAATGATGTGGGAGGAGTACGCGGCTCACAGTAGCGCACGTACGACGCCGTTCTCCCCATTGCAGAAGTCTTTAGCCCAAACTACTTACAAGCCTTAAGCGGACGGCACCGCCCGACGGGAGTGCATTATTTTGCAAGCGAGGCCCAAAAAAGGGGGGAGATGAATCGTTCAGCTTCGCCGAGGCCCTGAAACTGGCCGTATGCAATCTCTTGCATAGTGACCGGCCTAATTCTGGCCTTGGCTGGAAGATCAGACTACATGGCACCGCATCTTTGGACAAGAGTCCAAAGACCCATAACTGCGCCTTTTTCGCTCCCACTCCATCGCAGATTTCAGCTGCGGCTCGGGGGCAAATTTCATTGAATATCGGGAGTGCAAGAACTTTCATCTCGACAATGTTTCGCACTGATGACAAACTACGGCGCGGCGGCAGGAGGTGTTTTGTTGTTTTGCGCCAGCGAAAGCCCTTCAAGGATCGCGTGATTGCAGATTCGCAATAGCTCTCCGCAGACTTGATCCTTTTCCGCCGGTGGAGGCTTCAGTGGTGAATCCGGAATCCTCCCGGCGCGAAGCCGACTAGTAGAACCTCTCCCATAGATTTGTAATCCCAATCGGAGTTGAAGGAGAAACCATGTTCTCTCGATCTGCGTGGTCTGCGATCACCATGCGCAGTGTGATGTTCGTCCTGTTGTTGTCCGTTGGATTCAAGGCCGCCGCGGCGCAGAGTTGCTTGGGTATCATTCCAGCTAACTATACGATCAACTTCGGGAAAGTAGCGATTGGGACGACAACCCTGACCCACGACATTGAAGTCACGAACCTCTGCAGCCCGGTCGTACAAGTCAGCAGCTTCACCATGCCGTCGACCCCCGAATTTCTTTTTCTCGGCGGCTGGGCGCCGGTCAGTTTGGCTGAGGGACAAAACATGATCTTTGAAATCAGATTTGCTCCCGCAGCCGCCCAAACGTACACCGGTACAGCCACCGTCACCGTGCAGGGTTATAGCCCAATCGTGGTCTCGATGAGCGGCGCAGGTTTTCTTCCCGACGCAGCTCCCAGCTGGAGCGCTTCTTCCCTAACCTTCAGCAACGTTCCTTTAGGAACGACGAGCGCGCCTCAGAGTGTCACCTTGAAAAACACGGGCACGAGCGGCGTGACCATTAGCGACGTCTATACGGACCCGCCCTTTTCGGTAACTTTCTCAGGGACCGAGAATCTCAAAGCGGGGGGGTCGCTCACGTTTCCGGTGACATTCTCGCCCTCGTTTGCCGGATCCTTCAATGGCACGCTGGTTGTGACTTCAAATAATCTGCCCGCGACCGGGGTCACTCTCTACGGAACCGCAATCGCGCCCAGTACTTTGGCCATCACAAATTTCCCGACCTTGCCGGTCGTAACTCAAGGCGCGGCCTATCTTGCCCAGCTTCAATCCACAAATGGAATCGGTACGGTGACGTGGAGCGTGGCCTCTGGGTCGAGTCTCCCTTCCGGATTGAGCCTGTCCAGCACGGGTAGCATTACCGGAACTTTGGCTTCTACCCAGCCAGTAGGGAATTACCCGTTCTCCGTGACCGGCACAGATTCGAGCTCGAACTCAGCGACGTTGCTGTTGACGCTGCCAGTTCAGAAGCCCACGGGTGCGAATTGCAGCAATATCGATTGGGATGTAACTGGAACCACCACGCCGATGGTTCCTCTCACGGATCTGGGAACTGGAACCTATTTAGGCGCTGAAGGTGGACTCTACCTGAACGGCAGCAATGTGATGCCCTCCAGCCACGACGCCGACGGCGTAAGCTTGGCGCAATCCATTCAGCCTCTGGATGCAAACGGAAATCCCGATCCCAATGGCAAGTATGCGTTGTTGTCGATGGGTATGTCGGTGGCGTTTGATACCTTCCAAAAGTTCATGCAAAACGCCGGAGCCGATCCTTCCATCAACCCGAGCCTGGTCTTTGTGCCGGGCGCGCAGCCACGCCTCGGAGCCGTGGATTGGGCCAACCTCAAAAGTCCAGCCTGGGTGGATACGTTTAATTACTTCCTGCCGCAGTCCGGGATCACACCCCAGCAGGTGGTTGCAGCATGGGTGGAATCCGTCGACGCCAATCCGCATGGAAGTTTCCCCGGGGACATGACAACACTCCAATCGGAATTTGAAACGGCGGCTCAGTTGTTGCACACGGAGTTCCCTAATTTGAAGTTGGCGTTCTTTTCGAGCAGAGAGTACGCCGCCTATGAAAATGGCTTGTCGCACCCTGGTGACAAAGAACCCTATGCCTACGAGACCGCTTTTGCCGTGAGAGGAATGATTCAGGACCAACTCAACGGCGTCGCCGCCATGAACTATAACGCCGCGAACGGCCCGGTCGTGGCTCCCTGGGTGGCGTGGGGACCGTATATTTGGGCCAACGGCCTGATCTCGCGCGGGGACGGACTGGTATGGCCCTGCTACTACTTCGAGAGCGACGGCCAACACCCCTCGCCGAAGACGGGCGGCTCTGAGCAGGATGCGAATATGCTCTTGAACTTCATGAAGATGGACGACGCGACCTCACCGTGGTTCTTGGTGAAGTAGAGGCCGGGAATAAAGTCAATTGTGGGACGGATGAGATGGGGGCGTTTTCCGCTTCTGGCGCGCCTCGAGCGCGATCAGTTGTCCGTCCGTTCGTACCCCAATCAGGACGACCTTCCCTGACTTCTGAACGCCGACCGGAACCAGGCACGACAAGTTGGGAAACACAGATTGCCCGCGCTCCCCTTTGACCTGCGTCCCTGACGGTTGCAGCGTGAGCTCAGCCAGCCCAAACCGTCCGTGATGGTTGGCGATGTAATGCCACTCACCGTTGTTATCGACAACTAGCAGGTCGTCGTAGCCGTCTGCCTTAAGATCTGCGGTTGCGCCGTGAAATCCAAACGGGCGGTTGGCGGCAAATACGATCGGAAAGGTTTTTTCCTGCTCGAACTTTCCGTCGCCTTGATTGATCAGCACTTCATTCCCGATGGTCGACCACAGCGCGACATCGAGTTTGGCATCATGGCTAAAGTCCGACAGCTGGCCGTCCACGTAGGCATACTTCCAATTCTCGCCACCCGCCTGCCAAGTCTGGTCTTCAAATGTGCCTTGCCCCTTGTTTCGAAAAAGTGCCGGAGGCTTGTTGTCTCTGAGCAGCAACAGATCCAATCGCCCGCTGTGGCCAAAATCGGCGGCTAATGCCTTACGCGTACGTCCCGGATTCTCGTCCAGGCTATCCGCTACATTCATTTCCCGGAAAGTTCCGTCACCTTGATTGTGGTAGAGATGGCTGCGCACGCTTGCGAAATCGTTGGGGAACAGGAACGACGGCTTCGCGGGAGGAGTGTTCAAATCCGCGTAAACGGTCACTAACAGATCTGGAGTTCCATTACCCTCCGCATCAAACAGCAGAGCTGATGTAGCCAGTTCTCCCGGCATTCTCTTGAGCCCGGTTTTTTCTGTGACGTCTGTAAAGGTTCCGTCTCCATTGTTGTGGTAAACGGTCACGCCCCCTAATCCGGCAACGAATAGACTGGCGTGACCCGAGTGGTCGTAATCAGCGAAGGTAGCGGAAAGGTCGCTGCCAGTTCCCGGCGCTCCAGCCTTTTTTGATGTGTCGACGAAAGTGCCATTTCTCAAGTTCCGAAAAAAATAGTTCGACCCTCCCGGCACAACTACGTAGAGGTCTGGATATCCGCTTCCGTCTAAATCGTCGGCGGCGACAAAGCCGCCAATCGCCGGAATCAGAACCTGACGTGCGAACTCAAGCGAGTATTCCCCGGAGGCGATCGGTTTTTGCAAAGTTTGTGCGGCAGGCGGATTACTCAGCGGCGGCAACGAGAGATGCATCCGTGCCGTCACATCGACCAGCGTGATTCCTTCAGGCAACGGCTTCGGCGTCGCCTGAGACCAAACGGGATGCGGCATGCAAACCACCCCGAGCAGGAGCATGCCACTAAGAAAAGCGGGCGCACGAAGTCGAGCCAGAAATCCAGTTGCCCGAATTGGAAGTGCTCGGGAAGCGCGGGATGAATGCCGGATTGAGCCCTTCACTTCCCGGTGCCTACGAGTTGAAGCGTGAGCGCGCCTCCCACTGCGTTATCGCTGACCTGCACGTACGCCTGTTGTGGAATGGTCGCGATGCTCGGCGTAAACGTGATGCTGATCTTGCAACTCGCTCCCTGTGCTACAGAACTGCCGCAGGTGTTGGTTTGCGAAAATTCGCCGGGGTTAATGCCTTGGATGGAGACGCTGCTGATGGTCAGCGTTCCCGGCCCAAGATTCGTGATGACTGTCGATTGCGCCGCGCTCGTCGTGCCCACCGCTTCGCCGCTGAACGAGAAACATGGAACCGAAACTGAGGGCAAAGGAGCAGAAGGCTTGTTCGCCAGCAATCCGAAAACGTCGATTTCATTCTGGGTGGCGACATAGACCTTGCCGTTGGCCACGGTCGGTGTTTGAAACTTATTGGCGCATCCCATCTGATCTCTGATTTGTTTATCCACCTTCGTTTGGGCGCTGTTGTAGAGCGTCTTGGCGACGTCGGTTGCAGGGTACGCATACAGCACCGCCGGCTGGTTCCCCGGAGCGCCCGAGAGGAGATCCTTGCGTTGCATGGCCCAAACGATACCATTCTTGGTGCCGTCAGCCGAGATGGATGGAGTGCTGCCGACCGGGAATACGTTGGACGTCTGCGCCGTCGGCGTTGCCGAAACCACGCCGTTCGTCACCGTGTATTGCTTCAGATAATCTCCACCGCCGTTCCCCTCGCTCGTGATCCCCGAATAGTAGATATAGGCGGAGGTCGGTCCTTGCCAGTAAGCTGGATTACTCCAGTACCCGTGGACAGTGCCCTCAACCGTCTGGATGTCCGCATCCTGATTCGCGTTGTACCCGCCCATGCTGTCACGATTCACCAGGTAAATAGGCACGGCGTAATTGCCATCAGGAAACAGGTCGCAAGGCGCGCCGCCTTTGCCTGCCTGAACGATCTCATCCGGAAACGCCCCGCCTTGAGTCGGCAAAATCATCGGCCCGCCGGATCCCAAGTCCAGATCAGTGGTAATTGGCGCGCGGCACGCTTGATCTTTCGGCGTGAAATATTGCAGCACCTGTAGCGTTGGACTGAATTGAATAAGACTGTCACCGTAATCGGAACCCCCGGTGTTCGCGTCAAACGGACCGTCTCCGGTGGCAGCGTACAAGTTGCCATTGGAATCCACCGCAAGCCCGTTGCCGGTGGCCCAAATGCCTCCCAAACTGCCGTTGGGGGTCGTGCAGAAAACGCCCACCTGCGCCAACGTCTGCGCGTTGTAGGCGAAAATCCAGCCATGGGCGCTGCCGGCGTAAGCGATGTAGACGGTGTTGTTCGCCAGCGTCAATCCTGGCCTATGATTCTCGTGCAGCGAACTGAATATAACTACGCCGTGAACGCTGCCCACGCCGGTGCCCTTCACCGAACCGGCGATCACCACCGGCCCACCTAACATCTCCACTCCCGTTGTAATATCCAGTGCGTGCAGACGCTGCACATAGTTGGTCACGCCGGCCGAGGTCTCCGCCGTTCGCACCAATACGTACATGATGTTGGTGGTGGAATCGATCACCGGTGTTCCGGTGATCCCCGCGTTGGGATAGACGCCGCACTGCAGGCCGCTGAGCACGCACGAGATGACGTTGACTCCGCTTGCGGGATTCGTGAAATTCAGCGACCACAGTACGGTCGGGCTCAGCCCATCCGCATCGAATGCAAAGATGCTGTCTCCCTCCGTCACTACATAGAGAACGTTGTGCGTGCCTTGACCTGGAATGGACACGTTTGGCACATACAAGGGCTGCGCATACACCTCGTTGTCGACCGGATACGAAAACAGCTTGCCGAAGGTCGTGGATCTCACGTTGGAGGTAGTAAGGACCGTCTCGTTGAGATTTTGCCCGGTACGCCCGAGATCGTTGTGCTGTGTGAAAGTGCCGGCGAATCCCTGCGCCATTGCGGACGGCATCAGGGCAGAAAAAAGCGCCGCGGACAGAACTACTTGCCGCAGCGCAGACAGTCTCATGAGCATACTGTTCTCCAGATTACTTGTTCAGCCGATGTCGCCCCTATTTTGCCGAGGGTGCCAGGAACCACGGTGCTGTCGCGTCGTCTGTCTTCATGAAGTTCATCAGCATGTTCGATACTCTCTCGGTCCCGCCGCCGGGTTGCGAAGTGTGCGTCCCGTCCGCCTCAAGATTCTGGCAAGTCCACACCTGCCCATCGCTGCGCGCAAGCAGACCGTTCGCCCACGTATACGCTCCCCATGCCACCCAGGGAGCCTCAACCGTCCCGTTCGCGGGATTGTAGTTCATGGCAGCAACGCCATTGATCTGATCCTGAATCATTCCCCTTACGGCATAAGCTTGTTCATAGGAGTAAGGTTCGGGATCGTTCGTTCCGGAACCCGAAATACCATTGGAATAGCCAGCGTATTCCCTTGAGTTAAAGAATGCCATTTTAAGGTTAGGGAACAACGTGTGGAGGTTCTGCGCCGTGCTTTCCAAGTGTGCCTGGAGCGACGTCATGTCTGACGGGAACGAACCTTTGGGCTGACTGTCCACCAATTCCACCCATGCCACAACCACCTGTTTGGCCGTGACCCCGCTCTGTGGCAGGAAGTAGTCCATGATATCGGTCCAGGCCGGATGCTTAATGTTGGCCCAATCTACCGCGCCCACGCGGGGTTGCGCGCCAGGAACAAACACGAGGAACTCATGGTTGACGGAAGGATCGGCAGTAGCGTCAGTGACAAATGTCTGGTAGTTATCGTAGGCAATCGACATGCCGATGGAAAGCATGGCGAACTTACCGGTGGAATCCGGGTTTCCATTTGCATCCAGCGGCTGGATGGATTGAGCGAGGCTCACTCCCGCCGCGTCCTGACTGGCGGGCATTTCGTTGCTTCCGTTCAGGTAGAGCCCGCCTTCCACCCCAAAGTAGGTTCCCGTGCCCAGGTCCGTTAGAGGAACAAGTGGTGTGGTGGTGCCAGTCGCGTCCCACTCGATATTGTTGCAATCGGCGCCGGTAGGCTTGGCGACCGGCAATGTCAATTGCGTTGTCGTTTTGTGCGAGCTCGAATCAGTTGCAGTCACGCTAAAGGGATAACTTCCCACAGCCACGGTTGAGGCCAATGTGCCGGTGATGCTGCCCGTGCTGGATAAGCTCAACCCACCAGGAAGACTTGATCCTGAGGCGACACTCCAAGTCACCGCACCGGTTCCATTCGTGGACTCAAGCGTCGCCAGATAAGCAGCTTGTTGCGTCGCAACCGGCAGGGTTGGGAAACTCGTGATCGCCAACGAGCTGGGCGCTACCGCGGTTCCGTAAAGAGTTGTTCCCATCGGAGGCAAGTTGTTTGAAGTCACGACCAGCGTCCCATTGAAAGACCCTGTAAACGACGGTGAGAACGTTACAGGAAGCGTCAGCGACGAACCTGCCTTCACCACCTGATTTACAGCGAATCCGGTCACGGCAAAAGGCGGGTCGGTGTAAATATTTACGATGGTCAGCCCTCTGGTGCCAGTGTTTTTCAAGACCAGATTCTGAGGCGCGCTGGTGGTTCCCAGCGGGACGTTGTCAAAAGTGAGGGAAGAACTGCTCAAACTTCCGATCGCCCCCGGCAGTTGTCCTGTGCCGTTCAGAGTGACCACGACCGGACTATATCCAGCAATGTTGACGGTGAAGTTGCCTGTGTACGTTTGCGCCGCTTGAGGTGCGAAGACGATTTCGTAGGTCATCACCTGATTCTGGGTGACGGTGTCGGGCGCCCATCCTGCAAGCAATTTGAAAACGGAGGGACCAAAACTGAAGCTGTTAATCGTCATCTTCGTGGCGCACGTGTTGCTGATGACAACGTCTTGTACCAGGCTCTGAGTGTTGATCGCGCGCGCCGGAAAGTTGATTTGCAGACTCGACGGCGTCACCTTAAGGCAGCTCTGCCCGCTTGCTGGCGCAGTCAGTACCGACCCGATCACGAAGCAACTCAACGCGAGTTCGAACCACCTGGAGCGAGTGAACATTTATCAGTCCCTTCTTGGCAAGTCGCAGTTTAGCGCGGCCCAGAGTAGTACCGGAGGTCTGCTATGACTTCCATCGATCCCATCAAGGGCTTAATAAGAGGAAACCGGCACAATTCGTCTGAAAGCGCCATGACTAAGACATTCGCTCTGGAAAAAGTTCTTGATAAGGAGATTTTGGGGGAACCGGCTTTACACTGGCCCTCAGTCTGCCTTTCAAACCAAATGGTGTCAAGATGAAATAACTTGCAATCTTCGATCGCAGCTTGGGTGGGTTCGCTGGCGCATCAAGCTGAGAAGAGGCAGCGCTCCTCGGGCCGTGGCGTGTGCAATTTCCTTCACTCCCCATGCGGCGGGAAACGCCCATTTTTCCTTGACAAGGTAAATCCGATAGACCACAATAACCCACGCTGTTCCTCCCCGCAGAACCCTGGATTTAGTGAGTAATCCCATTTGTACCCCCGCGCCAACTGACTCAGATTGTGCTTTGTGACCTTGTGAAGAAGAGGAAAAAATGAACGCACTCCAGCGCCACGTTGTTGTTTCCATTGCAATCTTTGCCTGCACGGCAACCCTGAGCGCCCAGACAAACGTGTTGACTTGGCGCAACAATATCGGGCGCGATGGTCTGAACGCCACCGAGACAGTTCTGAATCAAACCAACGTGAACTCAGCGCAGTTCGGCAAGATCTGCTCCGCCGTTTTCGATGGTCAGATTTATGCTCAGCCGTTGGTAGTTTCGAGGGGCGGTCAGAACACGGTCTATGTGGCCACGCAGAATGACTCGATTTACGCCGTGAACGCCACAAACTGCAGCGTGATCAACAGTGTGTCGCTGCTTGAGCCGACCGAAGAACCGGTTCAATGCACGGATGTGGGGGGAGCGAAGTGCAAGACGGTCAGTCCCGCTTTCGGGATTCTGGGAACCCCGGTGATCGATCCGACCACGAACACGCTTTATGTGGTCAGCGAAAGTGAGTTAACCACGGGGCAATGCGTAGCCGGTACGAAGCGGAAACCGAACACTTGCTTCATTCATCGCTTGCACGCCCTCAACTTTACAACGTTTGCAGAGAAGTACGATGGCCCCGTGGCGATTGCCGGCAGCTATCAGAACATTTCGTTCACCTCTTACAATCACATTCAGCGTCCCGGACTGCTCGAGCTAAGTGGCGCCATGCCAAATGGCGACAGCGGAATCTACATCGGATTTTCTGAGGCGGATGGCGGCGGAACCCCGGGCGTGAGCATACCTCACGGTTGGATATTGGGTTACGACGCCAAGAATCTCAAGGCTGCGCCCTACGTGTGGAGCAGTACTCCGAATGGCGAAGGCGGCGGGGTTTGGGCGAGTGGTGCAGGATTGGCGGCGGGACTTGATTCGCCGAGCGGCTCAAACTATATCTACTTCACCACCGGGGATGGTGACTTTACCGCGAACACCGGCGGATCTGACTACGGCGACAGCTTCGTCAAGTTGACCCCAAGCCTGGTGCCGGCTTCCTACTTCACGCCTTTCGCGCAGGCTTGTATGAATCCCGCCGACATGGATTTTGGCTCCAGCGGCGTGATGCTGCTCCCCAATAGCGGTTCCACCTACTACGGTATAGCTGCCAGCAAGCTGGGAGATATTTTTGTCATGAACCGGGCAGATCCCGGAGGATATACCCCGCCGACGAATTCTACTTGCCCGGCTACAGGGACCAATGCCAATGCTCAGTATTTCCTTGGCTCCTCTCACCAGTACTACACGACGCCCGGGTATTGGGATTCACAGATGTATGCCATACCCATGTTTGGCACCATGACCAAGTATCAGATCAATTCTCCCGCATGCCCTTCGGTCCTGGTTTGCACGACCAACACCGTGCATACTGCCGTTAGTTTCGAGTACGGAACCAACCTCTCGCTTTCCGCTTCGGGTACCGCCGAGGGAACCGGGATTGTGTGGGCTGCTTTGGGCAATGGCTGGCCGACGGCTCTCACTCCGGCGCCAGTTACGCTGTACGCCTTTGACGCCGAGCATGTTGTTTCCAAGGCCATTCCAACGCTGTGGAATAGCAGCCAGTGTCCCACCCGGGACCAAACCGGAAACTCAACCAAGTTTGTCGTGCCGACGATTGCCAACGGAATGGTTTTTCTAGGCTCGATGGATCCGACCGACACTACCAATACCCGGGGAAGACTGGACGTGTTTGGCTTGACCAGCGCTCCGTGCAACTAGGAAATAACTGAGAGCGCCGGCAATCTGATTCGGTTAAGCGGGGGGAATTGCACCGCTTCGATAGTCGTCCGCGACGCGACGCTGATAGGCAGTGCTTCCGGCGAGGACGATGTGTCGGATCGATGAGCGCTGCACAGAACCAAGACGCAAAACTCTCTTGCAGCCCGCGACCGCTATTCGCGACTCTCTTCGAAAATATCAAGCGCAAACTCTTCGCGGTTTTATCGCGGACTGGGCTTGCGGTATATTCCCGCGTCCCCGTTTTTGGCTTCCTTCGTGCCTCGGTTGCTGTCGTCAGAAACGGCCCGCTCGTCCTCGTCATCGACCGCAGCGATGGACGGGGACTGTCATTTCCGGGCGGTCTTGCCTGGCCATGGGAGACAGCTGAACAGGCGATGCGGCGAGAATTACTCGAGGAGACCGGCCTGCAGATCGAGAAAGCTTCGCTGCTTTTCGAGTATCGAACTTCAGCCGATGTTCCCTGCATCCTTAGCGTGTTCGAGGCAGAAACCAGCGGCAACTTGGTCAATTCTTGGGAAGGATCGCCGTGCTGGCGTCCTTTCACCGAAATCCAGGCGGCGCTGCTTCCTAGTCAGAAAGAGATCGTTGATCGGATTCTCGCGGGTCCGCGCAGTCAATCCTGATCGGCGTCGCATCCGCTGCACCCCCAAGCAAAAGCCCTTGCTCCGCAGCCCATGTGCCGCTGCCGGTACTTTCTTCTCCATTGCACGAAATTTCCAGCGAGTATAGACTCCGCGTCGGCAAACTCGTGTTTGTCTCGGGGAGAGAAAAACAGGGGAGGAATATAGTGAAAACAACGCTTTCCGCGGTCGGGCTATTGATGTCGCTCAGTCTCACGGCGTTCGCAGCGAACTCGAAAAAGCCCGCTGTATCACAGCACCGTGCCGGAGACCCATCCATCCCTCTTCAGGAACCTAGGAACAATCCCCACTCGGTTCCACCCTCTTTGTGCAGTCCGTGTTTGTTTTACGGCGGCGATCTTGATCCCGGCGACATCAACTCGGTTGGCTTCTCGGATGAGAACACTCTCCTGATCGTTGGCGGCTCCAGCACCTACGCCGCCGTGAATATTCCCACTGGTGTTACAGCTACGGTCTACGGCATCCTGTTCAACGTCCAGGCCGATGCCGCATTCGATCCCATCACGGCCAGCTATGACATCCGCACCGGCGTTTCTGATGGCGACGGCGGCACCAGCATCGCTTCCGGCAACGGCACTGCTGTGATCCAGCCCACTGGCCGCAATTTCATCGGCCTCAACGAGTACACCGTTGCGGTGTCGTGGTCAACACCGGTCACCCTTACGTCAGGGGAATACTGGTTCAACCTTACCCCTCAGTGCCTCAACACTCTCGATGGCAGCTGCAGCGTTTTCCGGCAATTTGTTTCCAACACTACGCAAGGAGCCAATGACATCCACGGCAACTGGCAGCCGGCTCACGAAACGTTCCTGAACTCCTCGTTCTTCGACGTGACCTGGACCAATTGGTGCGACGCAAGCCTCGGATTCAGCCCAACCCAATGCGGCTATGTGTCGTTTGGTCTGCGCGGAACTAAGTAGCCGGTGATTTCAGTTGCCTGAACATTGCGAGAACGGTTCCAGCGCTTCACGCGGAACCGATGATTCTGAAAACAGACAGCAAAAAGATTGAACAGGAGGAATCGAGTGAAAACAATGCTTTTGGCGGCGACTTTGATAGTAGGGCTTACGGTCTCAGCGGCGGCGGCAAAAAAGCCGGCTCCCTCGCAGCATCTTGCCGGCAGTGACGAAGCATCCACGCTGGCCGCTCCGGGTATTCCGCCAACTCTGTGCGATCCGTGCTTGTTCTACGGTGGCGACATCAATCCAGCTAGCCCGAACGCTGCCGGACTGTCGGATGAGAACACTCTTCTTATTCTGGGAGGCAGCTCCACCTATGCCTCGTTCACCCTCAAGGAAATTTCGGCGAGCGTGACCGGAATTGTTTTCAACCTCCAGGCCGACGCGAACTTCGATCCCCAAACTGCCACGTATGACGTCCGAACCGGTGTCACCGAAGGTAACGGAGGCACCAGCGTCGCTTCCGGAACCTCGAATATTAGCCTCGCGGCGACAGGACGGAACTTCCTCGGTCTGAACGAGTACACGGTGGCAGTTCAGCTTTCCGCTCCGCTGTTGATCGGTCCCGGCGAGTACTGGTTCAACCTTACTCCGGCCTGCACCAATGGCAACCAGGACGGCAGTTGCAGCGTCGGTAGAATATTGCTCTCGAACACAACCAACCGGGCCAACAATGTCAATGGCGCGGCTCAGGTACGAGGTCAGATGTTTGTGAACTCGATCTTCTTCGACTTCACTTACGCGAACTGGTGCGATTCAACCTTCGGACTCAACGCCCATCAATGCGCTGGCGCGTCCTTCGGGCTTATCGGATCGTTGGTCAAGTAACCGAGTGGATT
This sequence comes from uncultured Acidobacteriaceae bacterium, assembly GCA_964403025.1. GTDB lineage: Bacteria > Acidobacteriota > Terriglobia > Terriglobales > Acidobacteriaceae > Sulfotelmatobacter. Next base: position 889,264 of record CAYOEH010000001.1, read on the forward strand.
GTTTGTCATCTTTGCGGGAAGCTATAGGAGCCGAGGAGCGATCCTCGGCTTCATTTTTCTCTGAGCCAACTTATCGATACGCCAGCTCCTTCGCCCTTTGCGCAGCTTTGACCACGGCTTTGATCAGCGTCACTCGCAGTTTGCCTTCTTCCAACTCCAGGATGCCATCGATCGTGCATCCCGCTGGAGTTGTGACCGCATCTTTCAGCAGAGCTGGATGGTCGCCGGTCTCTAGCACGACCGTCGCTGCGCCGAGTGTCGTCTGCGCCGCAAGCAGTGTTGCCACGTCGCGCGGCAGACCGACTTTGACTCCCGCTTCCGCCAGCGACTCCAGGATGATGTAGATGTATGCCGGGCCGCTTCCCGACAGGGCAGTCACGGCGTCCATATGCTTCTCGTCAACTGCGACCGTTCTTCCTCCAACTGCAAACAGAGCGCTGGCCGTGTCCAGATGTTTGGCAGTGGCGAACTTGCCGCGGCAAAGTGCCGTGATGCCTACCCCCAACAGACATGGCGTGTTCGGCATCGCCCGTATGACCGCCACGTCGAGTCCGAGCGCGCGCTCAATATGGCCCGTCGGTACCGACGCTGCCACCGAAATAAAAAGTTGTCCGCTCGTCACCACGGGCTGGATCTGGTTTGCGACCTCTTCCACCATCTGCGGCTTCAAGCCGATCAGAATAATGTCGGCGTTGCGAACAGCGGCAACGTTGTCCGTACCTACGGCAATGCCCAGCTTTTCACTCAGGCTCCGGGCTCGCTCTTCGTGCGCCACGGTGGCGCACGCCAATTCCGGCCGCAACAATCCTTTGTCCAGAAGTGCTTTGAGCAGGATGCCCCCCATCTTTCCGGCGCCTAAGACGGCAATCCGCTTTCCCGCTATATCGACTCCCATGCGTGCTCACCTCGTTTTCTTGCCGCCGCTATCTGACCCTGGAGGTTCGTCAGCTACACGAATGACGAATTACAGTTGTCTCGTCGGCCACTCATGTGCTTTTGTGGATAAACCGATGACGGACAGGAACGAGTCTATCAAAGCTACGGTACTCCATCTTCTCAGGCGGATATTCTGTCCGCGGAAGGCGATGCCAGCGTCCGAATGGCTGGCTCCTGCGAGGGAATTCTGTGAGATTCTTCCAGCAAAACTCGGTCCGGACAGAACCATCCCAGCAGAGGAGTCGCCATGAAAGTCGTGACCAGAGCCATCACTACCATCATGGAAAACAATGCTGGCGAGATGACTTTGATGTCCAGACCGATATCGAGAATCACCAACTCCATCAGGCCGCGCGTGTTCATGAGCGTGCCCAGTCCGGCGGCTTCCCGCAGCCGCATCCCGGTAAGCCAGGACGCGAGGGTTGATCCGCCAAGTTTGCCCACCGTCGCGATCAGCACAATCAATCCGCAATACCTCCACATCTCTGCGCCCTTCACCAGCCCTATGTTGGTGCGTAGTCCGGTGAATGCGAAAAACAGCGGCAGCAGCAACGTGACGGTGATGGTCTCGAAGCGATCCAGAACGTAGCGGACGAACTTCTGCTCCTTGGGCATAATCGCGCCCATCATGAATGCTCCGAACAGCAGGTGCAGCCCCAGCCATTCCGTGCAGAGCGCAGAACCGAGCACCAGCAAGAGCATCGACGCCATCAGGTTCTCGCTGAGTTCTCCGCGCTTCCGGTAGGCAGATTCCAATCGAGCCAGCAAATGCCGCACCCCATAGATCATGATGAGAGCGAACACGACGATACCGCCGATCGTCATCCAGATCGACCTTCCACTGTGCGCCGCGCGAGTGAGCACTACGATGTACGCCAGAATGCACCAGCCTGTCACGTCGTCTACCGCAGCCGATGCAATTGCCACCGTTCCCAACCGGCTCTGCAACAATCCGCGCTCGATCAGAATCCGCGCCAGAACCGGGAACGCGGTAACACTCATCGCCGATCCCATAAACAGCGCGAAGCTGGTGAAGGTGACGCTGTCGTCGGAAAGCCTGGGATAAAGATAGAGCGCGAGAAACGCCGCCAGGACAAATGGGGCCGTGATGCTAACGTGACTCGTGAGCACAGCGGCGTGCCCATGTTTCTTCAGTTCTTTAGGGTTAATTCCCAAACCCACCAGAAACATGAAGACGACCACTCCGATCTGGCTCAGTGCGTTCAGAAATCCGAGGCTCGTCGCCGGAAAAAGATAGGCAGAAGCGCCGGGCGCAAGCCATCCCAGCAAAGATGGTCCCAATAAAATTCCGGCGAACATTTCGCCTACTACGCGCGGCTGGCCGATTCGCCGGAACAGGCTTCCCACCACGCGGCACACCGCCAGAATGACGGTCAACTGCAGAACCAGCTTGAAGAGATCTGGCATCAGTGCGGTCCCTTCCGGACTGGCGGAGACTGGCGCACCGCTTGGAACTCCACGGCCCTACATTCGGGACAATGGTTCACCGAGAGCACTCCCACCAGCGATCGAGGATCAGCTTTAGGATCGACCTTCGCTACCAGCGAAAGTTCACGACCGGTTCCACACCCGGCATCATCAGACCACGCTGCCGATGGCGCCAGCGAGGCCCTAAGCGTGGTGCCGTCGAGTTCGCCCGACCCGGTAGACTTGGGATCGTTGGACAGGCTTAGGGTGAAGTTCTTGCCGGACTGCGAAATGACCAGTGCCGTGTCCGGATTTTCGGCCAGCGTTTTGCCGCATGGCAAAGCTGCTAGCCGGACCGCATCAGCTTGTAGTTGCCACATGCCGTCCACGGAGATCGGCGCGGTCAAGCTTCGTCCACTCTTCAAAATTCCGACGAGTCCCAGCACCGGCAGAGCTACCAGGAACGTGTAGGCGAGAATGAAATTCCTGTTGGTGTGGGACATCGGGCGTCTCACCGATCGGGGGAATGTTTTCACGGCCGGAGGTCCGGCCGGAAACTGGAAGCAGGCCCCAAATCCCTGGGGGCCTCCTGTTGAATTTACCTGTCGTAGCCGCCGAGCGGCAACGTTTCGGCAACGTTTATCTCAACGGCCAGTCCATCCGTCTAGGACGTCGCCTGGCTGAACGCGTTCGCTGTGAGATCGCCGAGCAACTTATGCCACGGATGCTTCTGGTTCTGTTCAACTTCCGTGACCATCTGGCGCATCTTCTCGAGCACCGGTGGCCTCGCTTCGTCATAAACGTCGCCTTGCAACAACTTCAGCACGTCCAGACGGTAGCGCGGATCGTTAATGAAATAGGTGAACAACACGTTCAGACGGTAGTAAACCGTGATGAAGTCATACCAGTTCTTGGTTCCCAGGCGCAGCGTGTTCTCGAAGGTAGCAAAATTCTCGCGTGAGAATTCATTTTTTTCCAGGGCGTTCAGAATATCCTTGTGCGCGAAGCGCGAGCTATTCAGCGCGATGCTCACGCCCGTGGAGAAGATCGGATCCACAAAGCGCCCGGCATCGCCGACCATCAGAAACCGGTCACCGCACAGTTGCTTCATCGCGTAGCTGTAATCGCCCTCATCTTTGAAGGCATGCATCTGATCGGCCTGCTTCAATTTCTCTCGCAGTAAAGGACGCGTTCCCACTGCTTCCCAGAAAAACTGTTCGCGATCCTTCCGTGACTTGGCGAAGTGTTTCTTCTGCGTGACCACACCGACGCTGGTGACCGAGTCAGTGATGGGAATCTGCCAGATCCATGTATTCGAAATCGGCAAGAAGTGGACGAAGATGAAATTCAGTTGAGCGTCTTTCTTGGCGAATGCGCGGCGATCGTAGCCATCAAACCAGGTATGGATGGCGTACTGATCGAACACCGGGTCTTTGATCTTGAGCTTCATTTGATTGCCCAGGAAAGTATTACGGCCGCTCGCGTCCACCACCATCTTCGCGCTTACGCCCATTTCCCTGGAGCCCATATTGAACCGAACGATTGGCTCCTTGGGCCCGAAATCCACCTCTTTCACCTTCACGCCTTCGTATACCGCCGCGCCCAGCTTGTTGGCGTGCTGCAACAGCATCAAATCGAACTTGCTGCGATCCACGTGGTAGGTGTGGTTCTTGTCCACGCCGGCCTGCTCGCGCTCGTCGAAGCGAATGTCGACGTTGCATTCTGGGGACAAACCCTCGAAGTCATGCTCGTACGGGAGTTTCTTGTCATCCGTCGTCCACACGGCGCCGAACTTGTGCGGGAACTTCGCTTCCTCCATCTTCGGAATGAAATCCAGGTCTTTGAACACTCTGGTCGAAGATGGCACGAGCGACTCGCCAACATGGGGCCGCGGGAACAGTTCCCGCTCAAACAGTACGCAACTCACCCCGGCCTTGGCTAAGTAGGCCGCCATAGACGACCCAGCCGGTCCCCCACCAATAATGGCGACATCAAAATCGGGCTTTGTAATGATCAACGCTTCCTCCTATGGTCTGTTCTAACGCTTCCGAGTGTGGTTGTTGGCCGCTCCGTGGGCCCGAACGCTACTTCTTTCAACTCAAGCCTTCGTATACCTCAGCTATGGCGTGCCGCAGCGCATGAAGCCGCCCGCCGGGGCCCACCACCAAAAAAGGCAACGTCATCCGGCTTCGTAAGAACCAAGGTATTTGCTCCTTTGCAAATTGCCAAGAAGATGGGGTAAGGCGAAAATTTGTCGTTGGGGGGTAAATCAACGTTCTGATGTTCGCCCACTATGACCGTTATTTGATCACCGTGTCAAGAGACCTTCTACTCTATTTGCCCGTGCCCGCGATGGTAATCTTCCCTCCGGTTACCAGGGCCAGTGCCACAAGAATCACGTCAGCAGCGTCCAACCGACCCCGTTTCTCACTCCGTCCGGGCCCCACCCACATGGCACGTCAGTGCCATTTACCGCCCCGGTCTGTGAAGACTAAAGTCTCTCAAACGGTGTATCAAAACGGGTATTCTTGGTTCGAGGTTGCCTCGTCTTGATGCTTTAAGTGGTCCCCCTTCGTCATTCCGAATCATCTGCGCCAGAGATGGGTATGTGTTAACTGCGTCCAGATCAACATCCAAGGAGAAACAGAAATGGCTCAACACGCAGTTCCATTACCAGAGAAATTCCGAAGGATCAAGGTGCTTGCCGCTGAAAGCACTCGCATGAACAGTCAGCTCTTAGCCGACGCATTGGCGCAGGATGGCCAGCTGGAAGTCACCGGGATCGAGCCGAAGCCGGCATCGATACTGGCGATTGTGGCTCAAGAGAAGCCGCACGTAGTTCTGATCAGTTCGGCGTTGGAAGATTCCGGGACCCAGGGTTTCGATTTGGCACGGCAGATTTCTACAACCGTTCCGGGCACACGAGTCATCCTCTTGATGGATGCATCCAACCCGTCCGCAGTGGTTCAGGCATTTCGTTGCGGAGCCCGTGGAATTTTCTCACGCACGGAATCTTCCAAAAGTCTTGCCAAGTGCATCCATAGCGTTCACGAGGGCCAGGTATGGGCGAACAGCGCGGAGTTGTGTTACGTGATGGAAGCCCTGCGTGCATCCGAGCCGATACGGCTGGTTGATTCCGGCGGCGCAGCGATTCTTTCCAAGCGTGAGCAAGATGTCGTTCGCTGTGTGGCGGAGGGACTATCGAACCGTGAGATCGCAAGCAGCCTCGGACTCACCGAACACACCGTCAAGAATTACCTCTTCCGCATCTTCGATAAGCTCGGTGTATCCAGCCGCGTGGAAGTGGTACTTTACGTTTTCCGTTTTCGCAAGGACTGGGTGGGCGCGTCTGCCACCAGTTCCGCCGAATCGTTGGGGCCGGCTCTCCTCGCCCGGCCCGCAAAACCGGCCAGCCGGATAGGTCTGGCCGCCGCCTCGCCCCGGGTTTCAGCTGAAATCTGAGTCCAGCCAGAATTTACAACTTCTGCTCCTCCTCGGCTACTGCCAACCTAGCCCTACCGCAGCCGTGCTCACGATCGTGCGGCCGATCACCAGGGAGGCCGTTGCCGCTGGGGACGGGACATTGAGCACGTGCAGCATCCTGTCTGAGGGCACAAACTGAAAATCATCCACCAGTATGCCCTCACGCGTGAGCGCCTGGGCGCGAACTCCAGATCCACCTGGCACCAGGTCCTCGTCGCGTACTTCGGGGACTAGTCGCTGTAAAGCACGCGCAAACGCAGCTTTGGAAAAAGACCGGTGGAATTCTCCCACTCCACTGCGCCAGTTTTTCGCCGCCATTCGCCAGAATCCGGGAAACGCCAGGCATGAACCTAAGTCGCGCACGTTGAAGTCTGTTCGCCGGTAGCCTTCACGTCGAAATGCAAGCACAGCGTTCGGTCCGGCATCCACACTCCCACTAATGCGGCGCGTGAAATGAACCCCGAGAAAAGGAAACCGCGGATCGGGAACGGGATAAATGAGCGAGCGCACCAGCGACGAGCGTGCGGGGATGAGGTCGTAATACTCGCCGCGAAAAGGCACAATCATTCCTGGGGGATTGTCTCCCGCCATGCGGCTGATGCGATCACTGAATAGTCCTGCGCAGTTGATCAGTGATTTCCCGGAGAATGCGCCTCTTCGGGTTTCAACCGTGATTTCAGCCCCATGCCGTCTGATGCCAATCACTTCGGTCGAAGTGAGTATGGATCCGCCTCTCGCGGCAATGAGCTCTGCATATTTGTCGCAGACTGCCGCGTAGTCAGTGATACCAGTCGATGGAACGACCAAGGCCCGCAGTCCGCTCGCGTGGGGTTCGATCTGCCGCAGTTCTTCGGGCCCGATAGAACGCAGGCCAGTAAGCCCATTGGCCTCGCCTCGTCGACGCAGCTCTTCGAGGCGCGGGAACTCCTCCTCGTGAGTAGCCACAATCACTTTGCCGCAAATCTGATGCGCGATCCCATGTTCGCGGCAGAATTCCACCATCGCGGCGGCGCCCGCTACACATAACTTCGCTTTCAACGAGCCCGGTTTGTAGTAAACGCCGGAATGGATCACGCCACTGTTGTGGCCGCTCTGATGCCGGCCCACGCGCTCTTCTTTTTCCAGCAACAGCAGGCGAAACCGCGGGAATTGTCGGGTGATTTCGAGCGCCACCGCCAGGCCGACAATACCTCCGCCCACAAGGATGACGTTGTAACGCTCATCGGCCATAACAGACCCAATTTACTGCACGATGAGCGTAACAGATGGAGGAGGCTGGCTGAGACTGGCAGGGGAGCCTGTCACCGTGATCGTATACGTTACAGGTGCGCCCTGAAGGGGGTTGCTTGGGTTGCTGGTTCCTCCGTTCTGACCGCTCCCGCCACACGAAGGTAAATAAATTATCAGGCAAAATACGAATCCCAACAGCAACGCCGGACTCCAGCGGCGCCTGCCCGTCGCGCCCCAGAGCACGATTGCCGCAAGAGCCAGCCAAACCGCGTAAAGCCAGGGACCGGCCTTCGCCCGAGGAAGCCATAACTGTCCGCTCACTGCCTGTGTGCTAACCGTCATGACCACCGCCGCTGGGCCACTTTGTAATTCCGCGGGGTTAGGAGAGAAGCTGCACGCTGATCCTGCGAGCGCCGGACTGACCTTGCAGCTGAGAGTGACCGGATTGCTGTATGACCCGCCCACCGGCGAAACGCTTAGGTTGTAGGTGATGGACTGTCCGGCGCTGATGGTCTGGCTTGCCGACGAGAGGTTGGCGATGTTGTAGTCCTGGATTACGGTAAACGGAATCGTTGCCGAGTGGCTGGGATCGCCGCCGGAGTCCTCGACATTAATGCCGATGTTGTAGGTGCCCGGCACGGCGTTGCTGGGGATATTGATCAGGGCGGTCACCGTCACCGGAGAGCCGCTGATCGCGATGGGGTTCGCAGGCGTGAGCGTACATTGGGTTCCCGAGAGTGCCGCGGCATCGCAGGTCGCCTTGACCGAACCGCTGTAGTCGGGCGTCACGGAGATTTTTGCCGCCACGTTCTGCGATCCGGCATCCACGCCGCTGGGAAAGGGCTGCGTGACGGCCAGTTGAAAAAGATTCGTCACGTTCAAGGGAAATGGAACCGAATGCGAGACCAAGCCGGATATCCCGGTAACTACGAGGCTATAGTTGCCTTGCGCTGTTGAGGCCGTGGTGGCGATCGTCACAACCACTGCCGCTGAGCTGTTGCCCGGAGTTACGGAGCTGGGGCTTACGCTGCAAGTGGAGTTCGCGGGAGCACCCGAACAGGACAGACTTACAGCATTGGCAAACAATGCTCCCACCGGCATGACGCTGAGATTGTAGGTGGCCGTTTGCCCCGAGCCTGCGGTATTTGTGGCAGGCGTCACCGCACTGAACGTAAAATCCTGCACGCTGAGAGCGGTTGTCCATGTGTGGCTTGGTTCGCCCGCGGCGTCTTGAGTATTGATCTTGATGTTGTAACTGCCGGGAGCAGAGCCATTCGGAACGGTGATGGTCGCGATCACGGCAACGACAGCCCCGCTGCCGATCACGATAGGGCTCACCGGGCTGAGTGTGCATTGTGCGCCTGTCAGCGCTGTAGCGTCACAAGTTGCGCTGACTGTGCCGCTGTAGGAGTCGATCGAAGTGAAAGTAAGATTCGCCGTGGCCGAGCCGACGGGAACGGCAGTCACCGTTGCAGGGCCGGCGATTACGTAGTCGCCGACATCGAAGGGAACTTCCAAAGAATTTGTAATCGAACCTGACGTGCCCTGTACGGCGATCTCGTAACTGCCGGCGGAGAAGCTGGTCCCGTTGATGGTGAGAGTGGCCGTTGCTGGCGCCGCTGGTGGGAGCGCGACGGTCACCGAAGCCGGGCTGATGCTGCAACTGCCGCTTCCGAACGCCGACACACAACTCAGATTGACCGTGCCCGTGAACGCGTCCTGAGACGCAATCGTAATCGAGCCAGTTGTTCCCGTGCTGCCCGCTTTGACGTTGGGGAAAGAAGCGTTGGTCAGGCTGAGGGCGAAGGTAGGGTTTGGCACGACGTTCGCAATGAACGAAGTGGTTAGGGTTGCCCCCCCGTGCTCGCCTGAATGGTGACCCCGTAGGAGCCAGTGGTGATTCCCAGCGGCACGGTTACCGTGGCCGTCGCGTTTATCGGGGAACCGGTACTCAGATTGAAGCTTGCGCCCGGAGTGAAATTGCAGGTCGCTCCTGGGATGCTTGGAGTGAAGCTGCAGCTCAAACCTACGCTCTGATTGAACGTCCCTTGCGCGGCAATTTGAAAACTGACCGGCGGGGAAGTTGCGCCCCGAGGTTCATTCACGCTGCTCGGAGAAGGCGCAGTCATGCTCCAATTCACTACATGCAAGGTGAGCGGCGCAACATGGGTCGTACTGTTGGGATCGAATCCAGCGCCTTGCACGTTGAAGTAGTAATCGGCCACACCGGCGGCGCCGGCGCTCACTGAAAATGCCGCGCCGTCCTGAGTCGGCGTGAGCGTCGCCGGGCTCGGTACGCAGGGATTGGGCGGACTCGAAGAACCCGCGGTACAGCTCAATTCTACCGTGCTGTTGTATCCATTTACTGCGCTCAGCGTGCCGTTGAAGACAGCATTCTCGCTGACAAAGACCGTCAAAGGAGTATTCGAGACTGCGATCTGGAAATCCGGCTTAGCCAGTAAATTGAACTGCCACACCCCCCGGCCATACGTGGACGCGCGCAGCAGTTTCTGCCCGCCGGAGTTGAAAAGGGCAAGCGCCGTCACAGCTACATTCGGCAGAAATCCGGTTGATGAGGCGGTAGGTATCGGGCCTACTTCGGTCCATGCGGAAGCCGACGTGGAGCTCTGAAAAACCCCCACATCGGTGCCCACATAAACCATGTGGGCCACAGGATCAATCACGACCGCGTTGGCAGGAGAATCTGGAATCGCATTCGCGCCGCTCCCGCTGAAGTCGCTCCAGGTCGTTCCGGCGTTGGTGGTTTGCCACACGTGCCCGGGGCCTCCGGTAAAGCCCATTACCGTCACGTAAGCCGTGTTGCCGGTTGCATCCGAAGTATCAATAGCGACGCCCGAAATTGGGAACTGGTTGGGATTGATGCTGCCGCCGCTGGGGCCATTGGTCGTGACATTCGCAAACGTAGAAACTGTGCCTGCGACCGCGAGCGCATTCGTGGTGACCCAGACATTCCCGCCGATCGGCGTTGATAAATCGTTTGGCCCAAGCCCGTCGGTAGTTGCATAGATTACTTCTGAACCGTTGGCGTTCTCGGGACCCCCGGCTGCCAATGCGCGAACTGCATTCACCTCGGTGCCGGCGCAGGTGCCGATACCCAGCGTATCGAAATTAAGGCTGAACGGGGTAAATGGCCCGCCCGATCGCGGCCCGCTCCATACTCGACAAGTGCCGACCAGCATGCTCCTCGTTGATTGCGGATCGAGAATGTAGGGGAAGTAAAATGATCCGTCGTCGCCACCGACATCGCCGCTGCTCACGACCACATTAAAGAGGCTGTCGGTGCAATTCACGCCGGAGGGACATTCCTGAATGGCCAGGCTCCCCGATCCGGTGTCCGGGTTTGACGCGAACCAGTGGCCGGTGTTGGGGTCGATTGCGTTGTACCCGCCATCGCCGCTCAAGACGTTTCCCCACCCCGTGCTGGTCGTAGCCGTCGCCGTGGCCGGTGAGCCATTGTCCTGCGTGCCGCCCAAAATCGTGTTGGGATCGCTCACATGTTGCGAGAAGCTGACGAACTGGGTCATCGAGCCCAGGTTTTGATTCAGATCGTCGAATTGATTCGTGCCGGAGCACGACCCGCTCAAGAGCCCCGCGAATCCGTTCAACGCGCGGTAGATGCCGCCGTCATTGGCGAAATACATCAGGTCTGCGCCCGACCCCGGAATTGTATAAGCCAGCGCGTGCTGGTCCGGATGCACATGCGCCAGCGCGCCCAGCGGATCGCAACCATAAACGTGCGTGAGATTCAGGAAGGTCGGGTTGACGCACGTTGGGTTGCCCGAATTAATGGAACACTTATAAAGATTGATCGCGCCGGCGTATAGGTCTGTATTGGTTGCGCAGTTCTGGGCGTTGCTGGGGCAGTTCGGAACAGCCGCCAGTTCCAGATTGTAAAATCCCTGCTCCACGCCGCAGCCATTGGAATCGCCACAGTTGAGGATGGCGCTGTCGCTGATTTGGGTCCACGACGCGCCGGAGGTCGTGCTCTGCCAGATTCCTTGATCCACGGGATTACCGTTCGCGTCCGCCGAAACAAACCACACATACATTTCATTTCGTCCCGGCACCACGGTGATTTCCCCCCGATAGATTGGACACGTCGTCACGTAGCTCTGCGGGCAGTCTGTTGCACTCAAGAGTCCCGGAGCGCCTGGCTGATTGGCCAGAGCCGTCCACGTCAGGCCGTCGGGGGAAGAGTAAAAGCCGTGATAGCGCAATGCCGCGAAAAATAGTCCCGCAGCGGCGTTGTAAGCCACCGACGTTGCCGAGGTCGCCTGGCTCGCACCTCCGGAAAAGAGTGCATCGTAGGTCCAGGTTTGTCCGGCGTCGGTGGAGGTGTACAGTCCGCGATAAGTATTGCTCGTCAGAGCTCCCGCGGTGATGCCTTCCCCGGTTGCCGCCGTGGCCGCTACCACCGTGTTGTTCTGTCCATTGGCGGTGCTGAAAGCCATACGGGTCGCACCCAAGCCGCTGAAAGAGAGTGTTCCGCCATTCGCGGTCAAGATCAGTGGCGCCCACGTACTTCCGCCGTTGGTGGACCTCAGAAATCCTAGGCCGAAATAAGAGTCCGCGGAGTTGTCGGCTTCGCCCGTTCCAACCAGAACCACACTCTGGCTGGGATTCGAATTCCCCGGCTGAATCGCGATCGAACCGATCGACAGCGTCGCCTGATCGTCGGTGAGCGGCGTCCAGGTAGCGTTGTTGGCGCTGCTCGTGGCCGCATTCGTCGACTTCCACACTCCCCCCTGCGCCCCGCCGATATAAACCGTATTGCCGCTACCGTCCGCCGGATCAATTGCAATCGCAGTCGCCCGGCCGGAAACCTGGTGATAATCCTGAAAGCCGCTACCCGTGGCGTCGGAAGCGAGTGGCACCGGACCCAAAGGCGTCCATCCACCCGACGATAGATCCGCCTGCGACGCAGCCTGTCCGGCATGAGCGCGTGCCACTCGGACCGCGCGAGCCTGCATCTTGCTTTGATATGCGCGGTGACGCAATTCAGCAGATGATTTCCCCGGCACGACACGACCATGCAGGAACCACTCGGAGCGCTCCTCTTCGTGATCCGCGTCAGCATCTCGGATCGGGGTTTCAGGCAGCGGTTTCTTGGCACCCTGCGCCAGCGTGATCGGCCTCAACGAAATGATCAAAAATGCAAGCAGGGAAGTACGAACTACATAAGAGAGCCTGGAGCAAGTCATAATCTTCCATCAATGAGGCCAGTATCGGAGTGCCCTACAGCGCCAAGCAACTACAAACGTGAATAAAGACCACCTGAAACCCATTTTGGGAAGCTATTTTGGGAATCACGGCGCAGTCGCGCGCAGATCAAAAGGTCGGCTGTGAGCTGGCAGTGGAGTACCTGTACAATCTCCTCGGATTCTCGTATCGATTAGAAACGCTTCGAGGTGCTTCGATGTGGATGCGTCGTCTGATTTCGCTCAGCTTGATTGCTTTGGCGGTATCGGCGGGTTGGCTTTCAATCCCCCGGGTTAAGGCTGCGGATCGCGAGATCAATGTTGCCGCCGCTGCAGACTTAAGCTCCGCTTTGCAGGAACTTGCGACCGCCTACGAGAAACGCACGGGAATCGCAGTGAAGCTTTCCTTCGGCGCCTCCGGGGCATTGACGCAGCAGATTCAGAACGGCGCGCCCTTCGACGTCTTCTTTTCCGCCGACATGGATTACCCGCGCCAGTTGATCGCCGGTGGTCAGGCGGACGGCGCAACCTTGTATCGTTATGCCGTGGGACGATTGGTGCTGTGGGTGCCCAGGGATTCGCCGCTCGATCTGGAACAGAAGGGCATGGATGTTCTGCTCGATCCATCCGTGAAAAAAATTTCCATCGGTAACCCGCAGCATGCTCCCTACGGCCGCGCAGCCGTTGCCGCGCTGAAGCACTATGGCCTGTATGAAAAGGTCAGCGACCGCTTGGTGCTCGGAGAAAATATTTCGCAAGCGGCCCAGTTTGTCGAATCCGGTAATGCGCAGGTTGGTTTCGTCGCATTAGCTCACGCCGCGGCGCCTGCCATGCAGGGCAAGGGAAAATACTGGATCGTTCCCGCCGAGGCTTACCCTCCGCTGGATCAGGGCGTGGTCGTAATCTCGCGCTCACCTCACAAACAAGACGCGGTGGCGTTCCTGGACTATATGAAGACCGCGGAAGTAGCGACCGTGCTGCAGCGCTATGGTTTTACCTTGCCCGAACCGAAGCAGGGAACCGCTAAATAAAGATGGCGAAATAAAATGTATATCGACTGGCAAGCATTCCGTCTGACCGTAGAACTGGCATGCTTAGTCTCCGCTATTCTTTTTCTAGTGGGCTTGCCTGTCGCCTACTGGATCGCCTTCTCGCGCTGGCGCTGGAAATTTCTGGTGGAAGCTCTGGTCGCTTTGCCGATCGTGCTTCCGCCGACGGTGCTCGGCTTCTATCTGCTGGTTGCTCTCGGCTCCCGCAGCCCGCTGGGACAATGGTGGCAGTCCATTACCGGGCACACTCTGGCGTTCACCTTTACTGGACTGGTGATCGGCTCCATCCTTTATAGTTTGCCGTTCGCGGTGCAGCCCTTTGCCGCCTCTTTCTCGTCGGTGGATCGCAAACTGCTCGCGGCCTCCGCGACGCTGGGCGCTTCTCCGTTACGCACTTTTTTCCGCGTCGTCGTTCCGCTCTCTGTTCCCGGATTGGTTACAGGTGTAGCCTTGGCTTTCGCTCACACCATGGGCGAATTTGGCGTGGTGCTCATGATCGGAGGCAATATTCCCGGCGTGACCCGTACCGTCTCCATCAGCATCTACGATCAGGTTGAGGCTTCCAACTATGCCGCAGCTAACGGGATGGCCTTGCTGCTGCTAGTCTTCTGCTTCGTCGTCCTCACCGTGGTATATGGAGTGCACCGGAGAACGCCAAAGCAGAAAACCTGGCCCGTAGCCCCGACCGAATAACAAACCTCAATGTCCACGACCGCGGAACCAAACGCCGCAACCGCATCCGCAAATCCAGCGCTGACCGCACGCATCCGTAAGCGCTTCACTTCTACGGAGCGCGAGTTCGCCCTCGACGTGGACTTCAACGCCGCGCCCGGATTCACCATTCTGTTCGGCCCGTCGGGCGCGGGGAAAACTACATTGCTCGATTGCGTTGCCGGATTGGCTGCTCCCGACGCCGGACGGATTTCCGTGGGTGAGCGCGTCCTGTTCGACGGAAACCCTCCCGTTTGCGTTCCTGTTGCTAAGCGCGGCATTGGATACGTCTTGCAGGATCTGGCACTCTTTCCTCATCTGACGGTCGAACAGAATACGGCCTATGGTTTGGCGCATCTGCCCAGGTCGGCGAGAAAAGAACGCGTCGCTGCGATGCTGCAGGAGTTCCGCATCGAGCACCTACATCAGCAACTCCCAGCGAAAATCTCTGGCGGAGAACGCCAGCGCGTTGCTCTGGCCCGAGCTCTCGTAACCGACCCGTGTATCCTTCTCCTCGACGAACCTCTCGCCGCTCTGGACGCCTCGACCAAGGCAAGAATCATCGACGATCTCCGCCGCTGGAATCAGCTTCACCGCATCCCCATTCTGTATGTTACGCACAGCCGCGAGGACGTGACGGCTCTGGGCGAACGTGTGCTCGTGATGGACCGGGGCCGGATCATCGCGCAGGGCACGCCGCATGAAGTCCTGCGCGCTCCGCTTCAGGAGACCGTGGCGCAGTTGGCCGGCTTCGAAAATATCTTCGATGCCATTGTGGAGTCTGTCCACCCGGATCGCGGCACTCTAACCTGTAAGTTGGTGGGAGACAAACCAGGGAGTTTTGTGGAGATCGAGACTCCTCTGGTGCGCACGGAAGCAGGTTCGCGGCTGCGGGTCGGAATCCGCGCCGGTGACATCCTATTGGCAATCACACTCCCCACCGGCCTGAGTGCGCGCAATGTAATTCCAGGCCGCCTGGTCTCGTTGCAGCAGCGCGATGTGATTGTTTCTGCGCGAGTGGACTGTGGCGTTGAGATGGAAGTGCACGTGACCCTCGCTGCCAGAGATACCCTCCATCTCACGCCGGGCATGGAAGTGTGGTTGGTCATCAAAACGCACTCCTGCTACCTGATGCAGGGCTGAGAGCGAACCGCCGTCCGTCCCAAAGATGACATTCCTTTTACATTTTCTTAACAACTTGTTCTTATACCCCTTGTAGTGTCACGCTGTCCCGTTAGGTCCGAGCGCAAGAACGAGAGGAAACGATATGAACCATCTGGCCAAGTTGGTAAGGTCTCGCGTGAGTGTTGTCGCGTTATTAATCAGCTTAACTTGCGTACTTTTCCCACGAAATGCGGCTTCGCAAGTCGGTGTCTGGGCAACTCACGCTCATGACGCCCAGCACACCGCGGTTTCTTCCGTGGCTTCGCAACCGCTAAACACAATTCATTGGCATGTGCCGGTCGATCTCGATCCTCCGACAGGCGAGATCTTTATTCACTACGGTTCGCCGTTGGTCACGGCGGCGAACACGGTGATTGTGCCGGTGAAGACAGGCGCGAACAGCTTTCGCGTAGAGGCTCATAACGGGACAACCGGCAGCCTGCTCTGGACCCAGAAGACCGGCTATCAAGCGCCCAGCGCCGGGTTCATCCCGGGCCTTGGTCCCACACTCTTTGGCAATCAGCTTTTCGTCCCTGATATCGCTGGCCGCGTGTTGGTGCGGGAAAATCCCGATTCGGCAACCGGCAACGTCCGGCATCTTTATTTCTATGGGCAGAAAAACTACGCAGCCGATCCTACGGTTTACCAGCAGAACGTGCAGATCAACACTCCGCTGACCACCGACGCCAATGGAAATCTTTTTTTCGGGTTCCTGATTCTCGGCTCTACGCCGATCGCCCTGCAAAGCGGGTTGGCTCGTATTTCACCGGACGGCAAAGCCACCTGGGTCTCGGCGGCTGCGATTAGCTCCGATCCGGCGGTCACAAAAGTTGCCATGAGCTGTGCTCCCGCTCTGTCGAGCGATGGCAGCACTGTATACGTCGCGGTCGACACTCAGGACTTCGGATACGGATACCTCGTCGCTCTCAACAGCACCACGCTCGCCGTCATCAACAGCGTTCGTCTATTGGATCCCTGGTCCGGACTGGACGCCACCTTCACCGACGAAAGCAGCGCCGCTCCCACCGTCGGCCCCGATGGCGACGTGTACTTCGGCGTGCTGGAGAATCCTTTTCCCAGCCACAATGATCGCGGCTGGATGCTGCATTTCAACAGCGATCTCTCACAGCTGAAAATTCCCGGTAGCTTCGGCTGGGACGATACTGCGTCGATCGTCGATGCCGCTCTGGTCCCCAGCTATCACGGCAAGTCGACTTATCTCCTGATGACGAAGTACAACAACTATGCGGGGATCAACACCGGGGACGGACACAATCGGATCGCAATCCTCGACCCCAACGCAACCCAGAAAGATCCAGTGATTCCCGCCACGAAGGTGATGAAAGAGGTCATCACCAAACTCGGGGTTACTCCCGATCCCGACTTCCCAACTTTTCCTGGTGCCGTTCGGGAATGGTGCATTAATTCCGCGGCGGTCGATCCGTTCACAAAGTCAGTGATGGCAAACAGTGAAGACGGCAAACTCTATCGCTGGGACCTGGCGACCAACAAACTGTCCGAGAGGATCACTCTTTCCGGCGGAATCGGCGAAGCCTACACTCCCACGCTCATCGGCAGCGATGGCACGGTGTATGGCATCAACGATGCGGTATTGAGCGCGATCGGGAAGTAGGTTGCAAAAAAAGAGCCTGGAACCGCGATCGGGGCGCCGGCAGCGTTGCCTCTTCGATGCGCTCCATCTCGATCACGGCGATCCACTGTCCTTTTCGCTGTTCTGAAAATACGATGTGGCCGCCTAGAATCTGAGCCGCGGCGGCTGGCGGCAGGTCGCGATGAAAGCCGAAAAAACGCGTCTTCCATTCCGTCCAGGTGCGCCAGTGATCCCATGACGCAGGACCCGGTTCGTACTTCGTCGAAAATACCAGAGCGACTTCATAGTTGGACCCAGAAACGTCCGAGCGAAAATCAGCCGCCGACAGGACTTCGTCCAGAGAGAAGTCTTCAATGCGCACCACGCGCATCGGCCGCGTAACGTAGCCGAGCCAGGGCCGGGTCAACTCATCCGAAGCGGGCCAGGCCGTCAGCACGCCCGCCATGGGATAACGGGCCTCCAGAAACTGTTCGCCATCTTCATGCAGGACAATGCAGTCCCGGTAAGCGAGGTTATCTTCCGGCGAAAATCCGTAAGGAGGATTCCAGAACCACGCCGCCACAAATGCCAGCGCCACACAAGCTATCGCTGCACGCCAAAAACTCAATCGGCGCCAAAGGGTCGAGACGCAGACGATGATGATCAGAGGAACCGCTGGAAGCATATAGCGCGCCAGCACTGCGCCGCCGATTAAGGCCATCGCCACAACATAAGTGAGTACGACGACGTAGAAAACCATCTGCACCGGTAGGCTGATCCTTGGCCGCTCCGATCCCGAATCGCTTTCAGGCGGCAGCATCCACATCGCAAGCAGCGTCGCCAGCGTCAAAACCCACAGATGAAGGTAGCCGCTGACTTGCCACAATCGCATGGCCAGCGCCAGAAAAAAGCGCGTCGGGCTTAGCGTCGCGGCTACGTTGTAGCGGAAAAACTCCGGGTTGCCGAAAACGTATCCGGTATGCGCGTAGTGGTACGCGTACCAAAGCACAAGCGGCAACGCAGGAATCAGCAGGGAAGCGATGCGGAGCGTCACACTGCGGCTGGCGCGCTGAGCGAGCTCGGGATGGGCACGGCTTTGAGCCGTGCCCTGTACCTTGAGTGAGGATGCGGGCTTTAGCCCCTGGGGGACCTCGTCATTCAGCCACAACTTGCGCAGGAAACCTTTGCCCACAATCAGGCCGATCATCTCCCAGCCCGCAAGCGCAACCGGCGCTAGAATCGCGGTCTCCTTCGCCAACGCGGCGAGCGCGAACCAAACTCCCATCCCAATCAAATCATCTTGCACGTAAGCGGAGAGGCCCCAGAAAATAAGCCCCGCGGCCGCCAGATCCACTTGAGCCAGAGAGCTTTGCGCGAAGAATACCGGATATACCGCCGTGCACAGCGTGGCCCCAATCGCAACCTTTGTGTTCGCCACGCGCTCAGTCAGCCGAAATATACCCAGAAGTGAAAAAGCAGCGAGCAAGAGCATGGCGGTCCGCGTCACAGGAGGAGCGTATCCCACCACCTTCCACCAGAGCGCCAGCCAAGCCATCACCAGCGGTGGATGTGCGTTCGAGACCGTGGAGTGCGGAATGAAGCTCGCCGTTAACAGGATGTCGCGCGCGGCCGGAACGTAATAGCCCGCCTCGTCCCAGAAGTAGGGCAGCCGCAGCAACGGCACATGCAGCAGAAAAATCAATACAAAGATGACCGCGAACACTAGGGCGGGATAACTTTCGGTCCACAGCACCCTCCCGCGCTGGCCCGATGGGTAGTCTTTCAGAGTATTCCTCCTGCAGGTCCTTGCGGAGCGTCGATCTCCAACCGATCGAGGACGAACACGGGCCACAGCCAAACCGTGGTTTCGCTTAGCCCGAACTCATCCGTCGCTCTCTAAATCCGGATGCAGAGTGACTTTAGTGCACCTGTCCCCCCGGGCTCATCCGGGGGTCCAGTTTGATTTCGCCGAAGGCGGTCTCGTAGCCGTTGACGTTCTGCTGCAGCAGTCCGAGCAAAGCCTTGGCCTGTTGCGGGCTCAGATAGATACCCTGAAAGTTGCGCAGTTCGACTTGGGCTTCGGTCTGCTGTTGCACCGTCCCGAATACGAGGAAGAAGTCCCATACATTCACTCGCATCTGCACACTGTTGGCATAGGATTCCCGATAGTCGGGGGCATTGGTCAGCTTGACATTGGGTTGTGGCGGAACACTCATAGCCAAGCAGTGTAATAACTTAGAAGTAGAAAGGAAAGACGCTCCCGTGAAGTCGGGCTCGACTGCCTGACGTTTCCTCGATTCGGCAAGTACGACCCAATTCGCTGACAAAAATTGTCAATTTGCCTGCAAGTTTCTGGCGAACCGACCTGCCGCGAAAGGTCATGGCCCGAAGCTACTTTGCTGAATCCAAAGGGGTTGTAGGATGTCATTACGAGCCTCGTCTGGCGTTCAAAGTGCGAGACTGGATGCGGCTTTCAAATTAAGCTTTTCGAGTTCGACTATGACCCATAAGCCTGAAAACGCGGCCATCGAAGAAGAGATTATTCTCCCCGAAAACCTGCTGCCCCTAGGATCTGTGCTGGGGGAAGGCGTCACGCCTCAAGACATCAGCATGGTCCTGGCGAAGGTGTTCCACGTTCAGTATGCCGAGGTTGCTCTGCTGCGGTTGGAAGGCGGTCTGCTCAAGTTTGTCTTCCCGGAGCATCTCCGCACCACCGGCGCAATTCCGATTTCCAGCAAAGCCGTGGCTGCCCACACTGCCTTGAGCAAGAAAGCCGAAATCTTTAATAACTTCGCGCGCGTAAAGCACGCCAGTATCTTCGAGACCATCAAGCCAGTTGGAGCCGAGGAAGACAGTCCGGCTCCGCCCGCGCCCATTCAGAAACTGATGTCAGTACCTATTCTGGATACCAATTCAACCGTGCTGGGCGTCCTTCAGATTTCGCGCAAAGGTTTGGATCCGCGCTTTACTCAGGATTTCAGCCGCGAAGACTTGCACGACCTGGAACTCGCCGCCGGCCTGCTGGCCGGCTCGCCCGTGATGCTGGCCAATTAATTCGTACCGCGATCGTAACGCCCGAACGTTCGTGCAACCGGCGAACGAAGTTGAACCAGCTCGGCGGTACTACGTCGAACTACACACATAACCCTGATCTATGTGCTGAAGCCGTTGGCCCACGGGCCTAAGACCATGGAGAGCTGGAGCTAAGACGCGACCGGAAATGGACTAGCGTCATTTGGCGTGCGCCCTGCATTCGAACGAGCTGAACTCGAACCCGAGCGGCTTATGACGAAAACGGCGAAGCCAACGGAGGGAGCGCCCATGGACTCAACTTACTCGCTTGGCAGAAATTGGTTCCGTTCCCGGCTCCTCAATTCTTCGCGATTGAATCCTAGTGCGCTGTGCTTCACTATTATTCTGTTTGCCTGTGCCGGACTAGCGGGCTGCGGCTCGACGACTTCGTCGAGTTCGCCCTCTGAAAAAGGCTCCGTGCCCGCAATTACCTCCTTCACGGCGAATCCGACCAGCGTAAACTCCGGGACCAGCAGCACGCTGAGCTGGACGACAACCGGTGCGGCCAGCCTTACCATCACCCCGGGAACATTCACTTCCACGTCGGCCAGCGGCTCAACCAACATGAGTCCAACGGCGAGCACGACCTACACGCTCACGGCAACCAACGCCTCGGGCTCGACTACATCGACGGCAAAGGTCACGGTAGCAACTTCCAGTGGTTCACTGTCGATCGCCACCACTTCCTGCCCAGGCGGAACCCAAGGCTCCGCGTATTCAGGCTGCACAATTCTGGCCAGCGGTGGCTCTCCGCCCTACACCTATTCCATAAGTACCAACGCCAGCTTTCCTCCGTTGCCTGAGGGGATCTCTCTCAACGCAACCACAGGAGACGTCACCAGTTCGCTGATCGGCGGCCAAGGCACTTACACGCCCGAATTTGTAGTGACGGACTCGACAAACGCTCAGGCGACTCAGAACATCAGCATCGCAATCAATGGCAACAATGCATTTCTCGCCAGCATCTTTCCATCCACTTCTATTTTTCACCATCGAGTGGATGCGGCCACGACCAGCTTGCCGGTAGATACTTCGCCCGCAGCACCAATGTACAGCGGCTATTTGTCATCGACGGTGAAGCCGTTCTTCGGGAACAATTCAAATGCCCCGTTTCCCAATGGCATCCCGGCCATCGAAGTTCCCTACAACCAGCCGGATGTATCCGTTAAAACCACGGTGTATCAGTCCTATTTCACTGCTGGCCCGATACCAGCGAACGCTCCAGTGGAAGGCACCAGCAACTCGACGGGAGATCGACACGTTCTGGTTTATCTGGAGGCAGGCGGTGGAAACAATCCTGCTCTTTACGAGATGTGGCAGGGAATCTACGAAGGCGGTCCCTGGACCGATTCTTCAAACGCTCTTTGGACCGACGTATCTTCGAATAATCTGACACAGCAAGGCACAGGAACATCCGATGCCGCGGGCCTTCCCGTAGGGCCGCTGCTCGCCAATGCCGACGAGGTAA
This sequence comes from uncultured Acidobacteriaceae bacterium, assembly GCA_964403025.1. GTDB lineage: Bacteria > Acidobacteriota > Terriglobia > Terriglobales > Acidobacteriaceae > Sulfotelmatobacter. The sequence continues at coordinate 910,615 of CAYOEH010000001.1, forward strand.
TCGGCACCGGCACACCCAGCTCACCGACCGGAACGATCCAGCATCCCATCCGGTTCACCCTCAACCATATGTTGAACTACTGGGTCTGGCCCGCTACGGAAACGGCAGGCGTGGGGAGCTGCACGGCCACGGGAGGGAGTTCCATTGCCGTGGAATCAGAGATTTCGCAATCGTCTCCTCCGGAAAGCTGCACCATGGCCGGACCTGCTGGTGAGATCTATCGGTTAAAGGCATCAGTCGCGACTCCCACATGTGCCTCCAGCAGTCCGCAAGCGGCCATTATCATCACCGCATTCCGAAACTACGGAATCATCCTCGCCGATAACGGTGACAGCGGAGGCCTGATTGGCACACCCGACGCTCGCTGGAATGACAACGATCTTTCGTGTCTAACCAGTCTCACTTTATCCGACTTCGAGCCCGTGAATGTTTCGAGCCTCATGGTCAGCAACGATAGCGGGGCCACCAGCCACTAGCCAAACTGCTCGTCGATTATCGACCGGTTGGGGCGAGGAGACCCGTGTGCTCGGATCTGTCCTCGCCCCTCCGTTTTCAGATCCCGGTCACTGAACAAACGACACGCCGTCGAGCGACGTGAAGCACTGGGCATTGCTGAATGTTCCGCCCTCGGCCTGGACGATCACCACACCACTGGACTGGATCAAGAGGCGTCCGTTGGTGGCGTCGCACAGATCGATGGGGACATAAACATTGGTTATCGGGCTAAGAGACGGGGGCAGCACGAATGGCTCTGTGTTGGTCCCCGAGGTGGCAATGGCCCCCTGGAAATACACAACGCCGTAAGCATTCCCCGCTTCCGCACGACTGGTGCTGAACGGACCGTCGGTCCATCCGTTGATCAGCGTAAGCAGCTTGAATCCCGTGTCCTTCGCGACGAACGACGCACCATCGAGCGACGTGAAGCACTGGGCATTGCTGAACGTTCCGCCCTCGGCCTCGACGGTCACGACACCAGTAGGCTCAATAAACAGCCGCCCGTTGGTGGCGTCGCACAGATCGATGGGGACATAAACATCGTGTACGGGGCGAAGCCCCCTGGGCAGCACGAACGGTTCTGCATTCGTTCCCGAGGTCGCAATGGCGCCCTTGAGGTGAACGACCCCCGTGATGTTCGAGGCAGCCGCGTCGCTGGTGCTGAACGGGGCATTGGTCCAGTCGTTGATCAGCGTCAGCGACGTAAACCCGGTAGCATTCAAGGCGAACGATGCACCGTCAAGCGACGTGAAGCACTGGGCATTGCTGAACGTTCCCCCCTCGGCCTGGACGATCACGACACCGGTGGGCTGAATAAAGAGCCGCCCGTTCGTGGCGTTACACAGATCGATCGGGATGTAGACAGCGGTCGCCGGGCTTAGCGACGGAGGCAGCACGAATGGCTCTGTGTTGGTCCCGGTGGTGGCGATTGCGCCCCTGAACTTCACGATGCCGCTTACTTCCTCCACGCTCGCGATGCTGGTGCCGAATGGTGCGTTGCTCCAGCCGTTGATCAGCGTTAACGGTGTTGGGCCCGTGAACTGGGCAAGAGCAGACCCCGTCCCCAACAACAGAGCAAACGGGACCAGGCTGCAAACCAAACGTCTCAGCGATTTGATATTCTTCATTGCACAACTCTCCCTTCGCCACTCGGTGGCGGTTGAAAATTTCTGATTTTTTTCGATTGACTACCAAACGAAGAGACAGCGCTCCCGCGAAGGCCATCTACCTTCGCCGAGAGGTACGGTGAGGGGGAAAATTACTGTGCGCCGGGTACTAGTCGAAGCGGCAAAGCCTCCTTCTTGTGCGGTTTGCTCCTGATGCCCGAGCTCTTGGCACCGCGAATCGCGATCGGCACCAGTTCTTGTTCGCACTCGATGGATAGTGATGGGATCGCACGGAACGTTTCATTCCCGTGAAAAAAGCAGAGTTGAGGCGCTTTGCGGGCGTCGAGCCCGCAGCCGAAATCCTGAGCGGAGCGAAGGATCTTGCCGGCAGCGGATCGAATGCTTTGGTGCGAAAGGGGGGACTCGAACCCCCCACGGTTTTAACCGCCATATCCTAAGTTGAGGCGCATTGCGGGCGTTGAGCCCGCAGCCGAAATCCTGAGCGGAGCGAAGGATCTTGCCGGCAGCGGATCGAATGCTTTGGTGCGAAAGGGGGGACTCGAACCCCCACGGTTTTACCCGCCAGATCCTAAGTCTGGTGCGTCTGCCAATTCCGCCACTTTCGCTTGAAATACGATTATACAAACCAGATGACACAAACCAGATTATACAAATCGTGAAGAGATTCTTCGAAGAGGGTTTCGTCCAGAGGATTACTCGCGCCCAAGAAACGCAGCATTTCAGAACATCCGCAGCGCGACGTACCTGAGCACGAGCATACGCAGCAGCACGCAGTCATCACGCGACTCGGCGTGGCACCGCTTTGCAATTCGGCAGCAGCTACTGAACCGCGTTCAGTCCCTGATAAATGAACATGCCTAACAGCACAAGCAGCAGCACGCCCGAACCGGCGCCGAAGACCCATACCGGCTTGGTCAGTCGGTTCACTTTCACCAGCAATTCCGTTTGCTCTTGCTGCATGTGCGAGTTCGCGTCATCCAGGTAAAGTTGCTCATCCTCATGCATGGTCAGCGTGCTGCGATAAATGAGGAGGATGATCAGGCCGACGGTGAAAACACCCCACACAGTCGCGAGCCCAAGCAGTAAAGGAGTCCACGTCCAGGTCATAGCGCCACCTCGACAGATTGCGAGCTTGTTTGGCACCCTCCGAATTCCATAAGCGGCGCCCCATTTACCGCATTTGAAATTCCGCAGAGCCCTAACGGAAATCATTATAGCCCCGCTTGGCAAGCCCTGCCGGGGAATCGGCATAGGACCGGACTATCTCCTTCTCCAACGGGACCTGCGACTCTCGCGGCCGGGGCGCATCCAACTACTGAGGGGTTGGTAGCCCAGGGAACTTGCGCCGTCGATTGGGCTGCTGGAAGCTTGCGCTCCTCTGTTATAATTTAGTCATTCCAGAGCCGAGGAGAGATAAATGGCTACGACCACCGTCCCCGTTACAACCAACGTCCCTGAAGTAAAGAAGACCGCCCCGGTTACACTTACCGCCAGTGCGGTTGCCAAAGTGAAAGAGATTATGGGACAGCAGAATCCCGTACCCGCTGGTCTGCGCATTGGCGTGGTGGGCGGCGGCTGCTCCGGTTTCTCCTATTCCATGCAGTTCGAGAATGCCGCCGGCATGATGGACAAAACGTTCGAGATGGACGACCTTAAGGTCTTTGTCGACGCCACTTCCGTGATGTATCTGAACGGTTGCCTGGTGGATTATGTCGAGACTCTGGAAGGCGCCGGATTCAAATTTGAGAATCCGAACGTCAAGAGCACCTGTGGCTGCGGATCATCTTTCAGCGTCTAGTTTCCTTCGTTCCTTCGCGATTAAGTTGCCGTGAACAACAAATGGCCTCATCGGATGATGAGGCCTTTCTTCTTTCCTGAAGGTCTGTGTCCAGCAATTACTGGGGCGCGTTGGACGGCGGTTGTGCAGGCGTCGACGGGCCATTCGTCAATCCAGAATTGTTGTTGCCAAAGCCCGACGACTGTCCGAATGATGACGATTGCCCAAACCCCGACTGCCCGAACGAACTGCTGCTAGAATTCGAGCCGGCTGGTTGTCCGATCTGGCTCGGTGGGGTTCCTCCCAACTGCAGCGCTGGCTGGTTGGGCGTCATGATCAGCCCGCCGCGATCTAGAGTCGGATCGTATACAAACTGCCACTCGTTGTATTTGTGTTTGTGATTGAATTCTCGGATCGTGTCTTTCTTGCTCACGCTGACTACGCCAACGATAGGTCCTCCGCCAAACACCTGGTTATTTCCCTGACCGCTCGAAGTGCCAGACGAAGTGCCAGACGTGGAAGTCGAGTCCGGCGAACTCCCACTTCCGCTCTGCGATGGATCTGAGCTCGTCGACTGGTTGCCGCTTCCGCTGGACGTATTGTTACTGCTGGCGGTCCCGGAGTTCCCTGAGCTGCCGAAACCTCCTCCGAACGCGCTATTCGAGCCTCCTCCTAAGCTTGATCCGCCACCGAAGCCCGACCCTCCTCCGAATGCGCTGTTCGAATTTCCTCCGAAGCTCGAGGGTTGCGAGAACGCGGAACCAGACCCGCCGAATGCCGAAGCACTCCCGGCCTGACCATTCATTTGGCTCACAGAATTTGCGCCCGCGATGCCGCCACCGCCGATGCTGCCGGTCATCGACAATCCAGGATCGCCATAATGCAGCAGTTTGAAATCCTGCCCGGTCACCGGGTCTTTATAGTGTTTGCGCAGGTAACGAAGATTGTTGGTGTTATCGAGATCTTCGAGTCGCGTTGGGTACCGTCCAAATTTCTTGTAGTAACTGCGGATGGCGCGCGAGTATTGCACGCCGCGATGGATCATTTCCTGTTCGCGGTCTCGCCGGATCTCAAACGCGATGGTGGGCATCACTGCCGCCGCTGCGATGACCATCATCGTCACCATCAGCATCAGGGTCAGCAAAACATAGCCGTCTTCTCGCCGGAGACGCCGGTTGGCGGACGGACGCGCGTTTGAAAATAAACCCATCGGTCTCAGAAACTGGCCCGCTTCCCGATTAGATGCCGCTTGGGGGCCTCCGCAAAATTGCCCAATCGCAACATCACCCAATCGCAAAATTTCACTACCCCTGGGTCAGCGGGATACTTTGTGGGGGACCGCTGCCTACCACATCCTGAATGTCCACCGAGGTCGGAGAAATGCGCACCACCTTGTAGCGACGGTCGATGATCTCGCCTTCTCCGGCAATAAAAACGTCTTCGCCCTTGGAAAGAAAAATTTTCTTCGGTTCTCCGGGCTGACTCGCAAAGCCGAAAAACTTCAGGGGAATCGGAGGCGGTGCCGACACCGGGGGCGCCTGATAAACCTTGGGATCATTGGGGCCGACCGCGCCCGGGGCCAGCGGCTTGGGAATCTCCACTTCCGCCTGGGCTATAAAAATGTTTCTTCCTGAGCCCTCATATTTGATCTGTTCCGTCGCGGCCAGTTGTTGCAGTTGCAGCGTCGGGTCAAGGCTCTGGGGTGCATGCTCTTTCTTGCCCGCTCCAGTTCCAGTCCCGCGGCGTCCAGGACGCGACAGAATGCTGCCCGGCCCCGCCGTTACGCCGGGGCTTGTCCCCGTGGAAGCGATCGTCGACGATGAAGGCATGAACTCGTAGACGACTCTGAGGACAGTCAAGATGGCCAGGACTCCGAGCACCGCAGCCACGGTCACGGTCTTCCGATTTTCCGTTCCCAGCTTCACTACGCCCCTGCCTTCAAATACGTTTCGACCCTCATCTTTAACTTAATCGGACCCTTCTGCTCGCCGGCCAGCGTGACGCTGTCGATGATGAAAAGCATGTCATCCCGCTCCAGCGCGTTGATGAACCGCGCCAGGGAAACATAATTGCCCGCAAGATCCGCTTCCACCTCGACCGGCTGCAAGCGGCCAATTTCCGAATCGGCCAACTTGTATTTGGCCTCTTCGATGGTCACATCATTGGATGCCGCAAGCTTGCCAAATTGAGTCGCGATCTGCGAGTCCTGGGTCGGAAATCGCTTCTTGTAGAAGTCGTCGATCTGGCGGTTTGCCGTCACTACCTTCTCCGGCAGATTCGCCAGCGGCTCAACCTGCTGGGTTTTTATCTTCAGTTCGCCCCACAACTGGTTCAGCTCCTGCCGCCGCGACTCCGAGGAACCCACCAGCGGCGAAAGCAGCACGATCACCGCAATCACATCTACCCCAACCAGTGCCGCCAGGGCGATCTTAATATTTTTCCGGCTTCGCCGTAGGTTTGGCATCAGGGAGTAGTCCTCTTCGAGATATCGGTCTTCGGCGCCGGGACGGGCACAGTCTCCGGAACATAGGTCGCAACCAGGGTTATCTGCACCATGTCTCCAGTGTTGGAAGTTCCGTACTGCTCGCTCTGGATATAGGTTTGGGTGAAATGGCGCGAGTCTTCCATCCGCCGCGCTAGATCAAGCGCCTTCTCCCGCGAATCGCCCCCCACCAGCATCTTCAGCTTGAGTTGATTATCCTCGTCGAGTTCCGGATTAATCGATATGAGGTGCACCCGGCCCGGCATTACTTTCTCCAGATCTTCCAGCACCCGCGTCCAGGAGAAAGACTTGCGCTCAATCAGTTCGTTGAGAAATTGCGACTGATCCCGCGTGGCGCGATTCGCCGGACGATTCAGAAAATCCTCAGCCTGTTGCCGCGCCCGGTCACGCTGCGCGATTTCCGTTCTTAATTGCGCGATCTTGGCATGATCGCGGCGGGCATCAAACCAGCCTGTGACCGTGAGCGCAAGCAACGCCAGGGTCACGATAGCCGTGACCACAAGAGCTGTTCCCCAGCGCATCCAGAACTGCGGCGCATCCTCGTAGGGCTGGCTGGCGAGATTGATATCGAGACGCATAATTCTTATTTGTCATCCTGAGGCGAGCGCTTTTTGCTCGCCGATGGATCTGTGGGAGCCACCGCGCCGCGTGTTTTTTGCGGCGCAATCAGCGCGAGGCGACCTTCCCCATAAAACCACGCGATCCTACCTTACGAAATCAGGGCTCCCACCACACCGGCCATTCTCCATCGCGGCACCGAACCTCCCGCGCTGACTCCCAACTGCGAGGAGGTCACTAATTCCTGCACATCAGCGCCGGTTTGCGCGCGCAGCGCCGGCGCCGCATTTCCTGTGTCGGACAAGCCCGCAACAAAAATCTTTTCGATGTTCAAATGATAGGTGTCCTGAAAAAACACTACGGACGGATAAACTTCCTCGGCTAATTGCTCGCCCGTGATGGTTACACCCCGTGTATTCTCCAGCGTCCGGAAAAGTTGCACTTGGCCGGCGTTGAGAATCGCGATGCTCGTGGTATGCGCGTCCACTTTCACCACTAACGTGGGCCGCTGCCCCTCGGCCGCGCCCAGAGCTGCCAGCATCGATGGCAAGACCACCCCGGGGCTAAATCCCGCATCCCGGAAGGTCGCCTCGTAATCCTCCACCACGCTGGCCAGGGCTACTGCCGCCACCACCCGTACTCCATCCGCGGTCTTCTGTGCGTGGTAGGAAACTCTGGCCTTGTCCACGTCAAAAGGCAGAGATTTCTTCATGCGGAACCGCACCACACCGGCTGCCTCTTCAGAGTCGGAAGGCAACGTATCAAATTCGAGCAATACCACCCGCACGGCTGCATCCGGTACCACCGCAATCAGGTCGTGGGAGCGTCCCGCTACGCTGCTCAGCGCCGATTGCACGGCCGCGGTCACCGCATCGCGCTGGCGCAAGTTTCCCTCCACCAGATCCGGGATCACGCTGCCGGGCGCGAGTTCGCGCGCGGCGCACGCTTCCAGACTCCGGCGATCTTCCGCCAGTCGTCCCACCAGCACGCGGTCGGCGGCGATTTCACACGCCAGTTTTGGTTTTGCTGGATTCGATCGGGAACTCATTTCAGGAACTCACTCCCCAAGCTTACCTTCTACAATTCAAACGCCACGCCGACCCAAATGCAATAGCTGGAAGGGAACTGGAGCAGTGGCTAGTGGTCAGTGATAAATGATAAGCGATCAGTAAATTTGGAACCTTTGGACTGGCCACTAGCCACTGCTCACTAGTTTTCCTACCGCATGGCCTCGATGAAGGTGACCTTGTTGATTTCTTTCAACGTGGTCAAGCCCAGCCGGACCTTATCCAGCGCCGACTCGCGCAAGAATCGCATCCCTTCTTCCCGCGCCGCGCGCCGGATTTCCGAGGTTGGCTTCTTGGCCAGAATCATCTCCCGGATGCGGTCGCTCAAATCCAGCAATTCGTGAATCGCGGTTCGTCCACGGAACCCCGTGCCCGCACATTCGATGCATCCCGGCCCTTCATACAACGGCACTTTCGACCACTGTGCCGGATCCAGTCCGCTGGCCTCCAGCACGTCCGGCGGATAATTCACCGGCGTTCGGCAGGATTCGCAGATCAACCGCACCAGCCGTTGCGCCAGAATGCAGTTCAACGCCGAGACAAAGTTATAGGGCTCGACGCCCATGTTCAGAAAGCGACCAATCACGTCGACCACATTGTTTGCGTGAACCGTGGTGAAAACCAGGTGGCCGGTAAGCGCCGACTGGATGGCGATCTGCGCCGTCTCCGTGTCGCGGATTTCGCCGACCATGATTTTGTCCGGGTCATGGCGCAGAATCGACCGCAGCCCGCGCGCAAACGTCAATCCTTTTTTCTCGTTGACCGGAATCTGCGTGATGCCACGCAGTTGATATTCAACCGGATCTTCAATGGTGATGATCTTGTCTTCGTCGGTCTTGATCTCATTCACCGCGGCGTAGAGGGTTGTGGTCTTGCCGCTGCCCGTTGGTCCCGTTACCAGCACCATGCCGTACGGTTCTTTGATGTAGCGGCGGAATTTTCGCAAGTCGTCTTCGTCGAAGCCCACCACGTCGAGCGTGAGCGACTTGAACTTCTCGCTCATCGATTCTTTATCGAGCACGCGAAGCACAGCATCCTCGCCGTGAATCGACGGCATGATCGACACGCGGAAGTCGATGGCGCGTCCGTTGTACTTCACTCGGAAGCGTCCGTCCTGCGGCACGCGCCGCTCCGAAATATCCAGCTCGCTCATCACCTTGATACGCGAGATCACAGTCGAATGATGTTCCTTGCCGATCGGCGGCATGGCCTGCGTCAGCACGCCGTCGATGCGGAACTTGATCACCACCGAGTCGTCCCGCGTTTCAATGTGAATGTCGGAGGCGCGCCGCTGCAGCGCGGTAAAAATCGTCGTATCGACCAGCCGGATAATCGGACTGGTATCGCCCGCCGCCGTCAGCTTGTCGATGGTCAGCGTCTCTTCGGCGCCGGTGTTCTCGTCTTCCCGGATGATCTGGAAGCCTTCGCTGGCCTCTTCCAGAACGCGCTGCGACTGCTCCGTCTTCTTGAGGATGTCGTCGATCTGCTTCAGCGTGGCGACTTTGGTGACGATCCGCTTCTGCAGCAGCAAGCTGATCTCATCGATCATCATCAGCTGGCTTGGATCCGCGATGGCGATCGCCAGCTTACCGTCGGCAGTCTCTTCCAACGGCACAAATTTATAGCGGAACATCAACTCCGGCGAGAATTTCTTGAACAGCTCATGATGAAGCTGGAAGTCCGTGAGGTCGACAAATTCGCAGCGATAGCGCCGCGCCACGTCCTGAGCGCGTTCCAGGTCAGTGACCGGATTCCCCGTCGTCACCACCTGCCCGCCGTTCTCGCCGTGTACGAAAAGTGATTTCTTATCCGCCGTCGCCATTTCTCACATCCCCAAAACCATTTGGTAATTTGGTAATTTGCAATTCGGTAATTTAAAAGTCGCCCGTTGGCCGAGTTTCTAAATTACAGATTACAAATTGCGCGATTACCAAATTACAAAATCTCCCTCAGTGCACTCCCAAGGTGAAGATCGGCAGATATAACGAAATCAGCACTCCGCCGACAAACACCGCCATCACCATCAGAATCAAAGGCTCGATCAACGCCATGGAAGCGCCCAGCGCCGTCTGCACATCTTCTTCATAAAACTCCGCCACCGAGTTCAACATCGCCGGCAGCGCGCCCGTGGACTCGCCTACTTCCAGCATCTCGACCGCCAGGTCAGGGAAAATACCCTGCTCCTCCAGGCTGCTCGCCAGCCCTTGCCCTTCCCGAACCCGGCCGCATGCCCGCATCACGCCCTTCAGAATCCGCCGGCTGCTCATCGAACCGCCAGCCGTCTCCATCGACGGCACCAGCGGCAGCCCGCCTTGCAGCAGGGTCGATAGCATCCGGGAAAAAGTTGCGACCTGGTGCTTCAGCCGGATATCGCCCAGCAATGGCAGACTCAGGATAAAGCGGTCAATCTGGTCGGCTCCTCGATCCGTCTTCCGCCATTGCCAGAAGACAAACCCACCCAGCGCCAGCCCGCCCACAATGAACGGAAAATATTTCTGCGCGTTGGTTCCTACCGCCAGCATGAACAGCGTGATGGCTGGCAATTTCGCGTCCAGACTATTGAACAGCTCCGCAAATTTCGGCACCACGTAGGTGAACAGAAACATCACCATGATCGTGACCACGGTCACCAGCAGCGTGGGATAAATCAACGACACGAATAGCTTCTTGCGAAACGTCATCGCCAGCCGCTGAAAATTGATGTACCGGGTCAGCACCTCATCGATGTTCCCGCTCTTCTCTCCCGCCATCAGCGTGGTGGTGTAAATCTTCGGGACCATGGCATGAGTGGCGAAGGCGTCCGAGAGCAGCTCGCCGCCCTTGACCCGTTCCCGCACGTTCTCCAGGATCTGCTTCAGATGCCCATCTTTTTGCCGCTTGATCAACAGATCCAGGGAGTTCAGAATCGGCAGGCCAGCCTTGATCAGCGTCAGAAACTGCTGGTTAAACACCAGAAACGGGCCTTGCTTGAGTTTCCGCCGGCTTCGTCCCGAAAATCCCCCGGAAAACATTCCCTGCGGCTTCACCCAGTAAACCAAGTACCCCTGGGAAGCAAAGCGGTCGCGCACCTCCGCCACGGAGTAGCCCTGCTCCACCTGTTGGTGCAGGTGACCCCGTTCGTCCGCGACTTTTACGACAAATTCCGCCATTTACCCGTTCTTTTCGGTCTTTACCCGTCTACAACCCTGTCGGCTCAGTCTAACATCGGCGCTTCCCATCTCAATCCAGGATCGTTCCAAAGTCCGCCGTTTCCAGTATCGCAAGTAACCTAAGGAACCCCCGCTTCTCGAAATCGGGGATTCCTGGCTTCCGAAGATCTGTTCTGGAAGCCTTGTTCTCGAAGCACTGTTCTAAAGATCGGGAAGGGCACGGCTTCAGCCGTGCCGCCATCGGCTGAAAGGGATGAGGGCTTTAGCCCCTGAGGCAGCCTTAACCTCCCAACTCCCCCTCCACAATCTCCGTTCCCGCCGGCGGACTAAACTGGAATCGTCCCTCCGGAATCACCACATTCTCTTTCTGGTCGCTAAACCGATACTCGGTCGAAGACCCATCCACATCATCGATCACAATCCGTGCGATCCGATGTTCCGGAGTGACCTCCAGCAGAATCTCACTAACCCGGTCCGCCATAGCCTGCGGCACGCCCCGCAACATCACATCTCCAGCCGCCAGCGGGGCAACGTCCGGCGCCAGCGACAACCCCTGCAACTCCTTTTCCAGCTTGCTCTTACCGAGCAGGAACGCCAGCGGCGATCGAATATCGTCCAGCTTTCGCGCTTCCGTTCTCCTCACCTGCCGGTCGCCCGGAACGTAAAACCACGCATCTCTCCCATCACTCACAAAGAGCTTCTCCCTGGGAGAACGGTACTCCCACCGCATCTTGCCAGGTTTTTTCAGCCCACCCTTTGCCAGCCATAATGTCCCCGACTCCGTCCGTTCCATCCCCGACCCGCTGTAAAGCTCGGCAAACTCCGCCTGGAGGGTGCGCAAGTGGTTGTAATGTTCATCCACCCCCTGCGCGATGGTGTGAACATCTTCCGCGAAGGCGCCAGCCGTGACTACGCAGGCAATCATCAATACCACTGCAGAAAATCGGATCATTACTGCGATTCTACCCTTGAACTAAGTTGCGGGTGCCCCGTCCTTGCGGGTGCCCCGTCCTTGTCTCTGCGCTTTTTGCAGAGACAGAGCTTGCCCTGAGCGCAGTCGAAGGGGCGGGGATTTTGATCTCCTGCTCGGCTTTCGATCGGCGTCATCCCGAGCGCAGCCGTTCTACAGGCGGAGCGAGGGATCTCGCGCATCGCCACAGCCTTCGCGTCAGGATGGCACCGCCCTCTTCTCATTCCGAGCCACTGCGCAGGCGGCGAAACCGGCGAGAGCGAGCGAGAAATCCGCTTCTGCAATTTCGTTGGACCTAGCTGGACTGCGCTAATCCCGACTTCCGAGCAAGACCGTTCCCATATCGTCAGTCTCTGGCCCCGTTGAGTTCCCGGAATCCTTGCGCATCGCCACAACCATCGCGACAAACGCCGCCTGCTGCTTCGCGGACGAAATGACGGCACCGAGCCTTTCGAATGTGGCGAACGCATGGATTACATTGTTCGAGCCGTAAAGGCAAATCCGCCCTTTGGCATCAGCCGCCGCCGCGAGGAGGTCGAGCTCGAGCCCTGGGGTTCGTTTAAGGTGCGCCAGGGGTGCCTCCTGTAGTTTGAGGGGTCGCCCACCGTTCGCGTTTCTCGACAGCTGGGCAAGGCGAGGTCGATCCGAAAACCCCAAACCGCCCCGTACTCATCTCAGCTCCGCCGCCCGAAATACCTTCTCGCCCCATGCCGGATGTGCAGCACTTCAACCACTTTCTTCCGCTCAAGCACGCGGTAGATCACACGATAGACTCCATGCTTGCGACCGTAGAGCATCTGTCTGACTGTCTTCTTCTCGGGAGTTACCGGACACCGGTCGGGATGCTCTTCCAAACTGAGAATTTGCTTCTGTAGTCCCTTGTACCATCTCCGCTCGGCATCGGAGCCCGTGGCTTCGATTTCGTTATACAGATGTTCGAGATCACGCTCGGCGCGGGAGGTGAGGTTAACGAGGTATGCCATGCCGCGCTTCGAACTCCTCAAAAAACTTCCTTGCCGGCCGGAGCCTGCGTTTTCTGGAGTCCTCCAATCCCTGCCGGACGCCTTCCCCGACGTCGGCCAGCGCAGCCGCGTCCAGCAAGTGCTGATACGCTTCGGCATCCTGCACCACAGCCGCCGCCTTCCCCCTCACCGTGAGCACCACCGGCCGCTTGTTTTTTCTCAGCAGTTTCATAAAGTCACCCGAACGCCGCCGGAAAGTTGTCAGCGATTGAATGTCCTTGGTAATGTCAAGCACGCCTCATCCTCCGCGTAGAGCACCTTTTTAGGTGCTCACAGTATACCGCACCGCGTGATGCTGGTTTCGGTCGACATACGGCGATCGGTTTTTCCACAGCGTTGCTGGTCACATGTCACATCTTTCCGCACACGGCCAGGCTACACTTGTACAAAATCTCCTCGCTCAGCGCGAGAAATTTTGCCGCTCTTTTTCAACTTGGATGGAAGAATCCAGAGCAACCGTATGGAAACAAAGATTTTATCGCTAAGTCTTTTAGAAGCCGGATTTTAGCCGGATCTCAGTCCTGTCGAGACCCGCAAGTTATTGTTTCCAGGGATGTTACGAGATCGATCCGCATTTTAAAAAACCAGAGCTACTTCGCAGCGTAAACCGCATACTGATGCGTTCCGCAAATTTTTTTCAATGCGCCGCTCTCGCCAAGCGCATGCTCGAGCAGCGGATTGTGGTAGAGCACATAAATCTTCCGCGGGTGATCCCGCAAACTCTGCTCCAGCTTCGCGATCACGCGCCGCAATCCGGATTCCGGAAGCGGATTGAATAGAAACAGCACGATCGGTTCGGACGGAAAAGCAAACTCAGTCGCATCGCCGCAAATCGATTCGACCGCAAAACATTTCTGCGACTCACTCCGATACTTGGCGATGTTTTCCCGCGCTGCGCGATGCAGCGCCGGCAAGAGTTCCACGCCGACGATGCGGCGAAAGGGATAGTCGGAAGCCATCAGCAGCGTCCGTCCTTTGCCCGAACCAAGATCGATGAAGATGAATCCACGGAAATCCAGGCCAACTTGCTTCGCCAAAGCCCCGATCATTTCGTGGAACAGAGCTGATTCCGTTGGCTGATATGGCGAGTGAAATACTCCCAGCAGTCGATCGCGCCAGCCAACCCCCGCGCTCGTAGTATTGACGCGATGCTCCCAGTCATATTCGGCATCGCCATAGCGCTGCCGCCGCCGCTCCGGAGTCGAATCGCGCACAAACTCAACCAGCGTGCGCAACAGCTGATTCGTAGCTGCGAAAGAGCCGTCTCGAGTTGCAAGGTCTCTCCACCAACGGCACGCCGAGCGCAGCACGCCGATGCGCGGCGAAATGGAAGCGGAATCGTTGCTGCCGTCCATACTTCGCCATCATAAGCGAGGAGGAGATTACGGCTGCTCGCCGTGGAATTTCGGCTGCGGCGTGTAGCCTGGAGGAAGTCCCTTGGTAGCGAAGGGAAAGTCATCCGGCACGCGCACTTCGACACGCCCTTCCGGGGTCAGTTTGTAAGGATGTTGATCTGGATCGACCGGAGTTCCCGGCAACCCTTCTGCGGCCACAAGCTCCGACATGCTGGTCGGTAATCGTCCCGTGCGTTCGCCAAAGCGCGTAACCGCTTGCTGGAGATGGGTAACGTCTTCATCGACCCGCAGAGCCCGCAGATGTTCCACCGCATTCGCGCGAATCTGCTTGTCCTGGCTGTTCTGGTAGGTCGCGGACCACAGCATCCGCGCCGTGTTGAAATCTCCGGCATGTTCCGCCATCTGTGCCGCCAACAGCCGCAAGAACGGATGTGCATTCGGCACCTTCGATCCCCGCTCGAACGCGTCGGCCGCTTTCCGGTAATCCTGGAGATTCATGTAATAAACAAAGCCCAGATCGTAGTAGAGCCTCCAGTTGTCAGGATTGTTTCGAATGCCATATTCCATCAATTGAATCGCGCGCTCTGGCTCGCCCGCTCCACTAGGCGGGGGCGGAGCGAGAAAGCTGGCGCCAAATTCGTAAGCCACAATGAGATGGGGATCGAGTTGCGTCGTCATCTCCAACAAAGGCGCGAGCAAGTTGTAACTGTCGGCGTGATTGTGATGCCGGAAGCCAAAGTACTGCACGGCGCGGGTCCAATAGATATCGGCAAGCAGCCCGTCATACCCAAGGCTGGCTCGCTTCAGCAGTTTCGGAGAGCTGATATATAAAACGTCTTCGAGCGTTGACTGGGGACGAAGCTGGTCGATGCGATGAAGCAGCAGGGCACTGGCCGCCAGGGAAAAGAGTGCACACAAACCGGCAATCAGAGACACTTTGCGGCGCTGCTTCATTTCAGGTTCCGGTATTCGAAAATAAGAACGGCTCCGCTGAGCGCCATGGCCGCATAGAACAGGGCGTAGAGAGTGTTATGCCAGACGAGTTGCATCGCAACCGGCTGTTCATGCGCGATGGAGCTGACAATGTTGAACGCGGAAAAGTTCGGTACCAGGTAAGCCGCGCCCGTCACCAGCCAGCGGGTGAATCCGTGGGTCATGGCGGCAAAGCCGCGCAGATCCTCGGCGAAGCTGCCAATCACGAACAGCGAGAAGGCGAAGACCGCAGAAAGCAACGGTGAAGAAAATGAGGAAAAGAGCAATGCCAGCGAGCAAATGATCAGGAATTCAAGAACGATGAAATACAAAGCGACAAGAACCAGCGCATCGGCTCGTACGAATTTGTGGGATACATAAAACAAAGCTGCAAAGACGCCGATGGCCATGAAGAAAGTATTCACCACCAGTGTTCCAGCCAGCCCGAAGTATTTGCCCACGATGAATTCCCACCTGCGAACCGGACGCGAAAGTACGGTATAGAGCGTGCGCTTCTCAATCTCTTTGGATACCAGTCCGATGCCGATAAAAATGGCGATCACGATTCCAAACAGGGAAACCGCCGTGAGGCCAAGGTTGATCACAACCAATTTTTCGATGTCGATGGAAATCTGGCCGACCAGGATGGCTGCTCCCGAGAGCAGCACCGCGAACGCGATGAGGTTGTAGAGCAGACGGTCTCGTACGGCTTCGCGAAAAGTGTTTGAGGCGATGTGCAAGATACGCGCGTTCATTCCGTCTTCCTCATGCTGTTGATCCAGCCGTGGTCTCGGCCCGCTGCAACTTCTCGACAAAATAAGCTTCGAGGGAAGTGCGCACGGGAGTAAGCGCAATCAACCGCAGGCGCTCGCGGCGCAGCGCATCGATGGCCGCATCCTGCTGCCTCTCGTCGATGACCGCGCGGACGGTGTCGCCCGTAACGTGGCAATCCGCGCCCAACGCCTTCATGGAGGCTGGAACCTGCGTGCCTTGCCACACTATTTCAACCTTCCCCTGCACGCTGGAGGTTAGATCCTCGACCGCGCCGATACCGCGAAGTTCGCCCTGGTGGATGATGGCGACGCGGTCGCAGAGCGCTTCGGCGTCGGAAAGAATATGAGTGGAGAAGAATACAGTCTTGCCTTCGTGTTTCAGTTGTTCCATCAAGTCGCGCACTTCGCGCCGGCCTATGGGATCGAGCCCGGACATTGGCTCGTCAAAGAACAGGACCCTGGGTTCGTGCAAAATCGCTTGCGCAATTCCTACTCGTTGCAGCATGCCTTTGGAAAATTTTCGCAATTGGACGCCTTTTACGTCGGGAAGGGCGACCCGTTGCAGCGTGCTTTCGACGCGACGGGAGCGCTCCTTGGCTGGAACTCCCGAGAGTTGCGCGTAATAGTTCAGCAGTTCGTGCGCGGTCAAATGATCGTAGAAATAGGGTTGCTCGGGAAGAAAACCAATCTGCGCCTTCACTTCCGGATCGGTCCAGTCACGGCCCAGAATACGCGCCGATCCTGCACTAGGGAAAACGAGGCCCATCAGCAGCTTCAGGGTTGTGGTTTTGCCAGCGCCGTTGGGGCCGAGAAATCCGAAGATTTCGCCCTCCTCCACATTGAGATGGAGAGGATGCAAAGCGCGCTTGGGCCGCTTGGCCCAAAAGCCAACCAGATAAGTTTTTTCCAAGCCCAGAATTTCGATTGCGTTCATCGGTGCAGTCGGTCGGGAGGTTAAGGGATACTCCAGAGGAAATTATAAGCAAGGCGCGCCGCTTTGAAACTATGTAAGGGAGTTACGTCGGTCATGGGGCGGCAACGTTCGCAGCCCGACTCAGTTCATCGGATTGAGCAGGAGACAAGCGGTGTGGCTGGCCACAAGTGTGATGGTGCCCGGAGGCTGGAGGCGAACTACCGCATCTTCGGCCGAGCAATACGCTCGCGTTCCGAATTGCACACTCATGGGCGTACCCGTGTCATAGAACTGGTCGTTGATCAGGCTGCCCGCGCTGGCGGACCCGGCTGCGTTAAAAAAGTAGCCGCTCTTCCCACTGCTACCCGGGGTGGCCGTAGCCAGAAGGTTATCGATCAGACAGCCGGTTGCAACGGCGGGAGTACAGGGCGATGCGCCGCCCAGGATTCCGAGTGTAGCGGGGAAGCCAATCGTCGGATAAGTATCCCGGTAGGCAATCTCCGCGGTGTTGATGGAACGTACCGAAGCCGCCGCAGACGAGTCGTTTGCGGACATGCGGGCGCGCAACAAGTTTGGGATCGCGATGGCCGCAATGATCAAGATAATGGCCACCACAATCAAAAGCTCGATGAGCGAAAAACCCTTTTGCTGTAGCTTCGGTTCCACTTGTGTTGCCTCTTTCAGCTGCCTTAGTCTCTTCTGAGTGTTCCTTTTCGAGACAATTGTCCGTAACCTAGATTTTGTTGGCACGCCAGGGGCCAAGATCGCAAAAACGATGACCCGATCGCCGCGCCCGAGTAACTTAGCTCCGTATGGAAGAAGTTGCCCTTCTCCTTCCACCTGAAACCTTGATCGTTTATGTAGTCGCATGTCGCGGGCCAAACTGAGCGAAGAACCCACTCGTCGGAGGCTGGTGTTTGCCTTTGTTTTCAACGAGGGACAAACGAGGAGGAGCAAGATAGAGCAGCTCATGCAGCGCTAGCTCGATCTGACTGACAATATGTGGCAGTTTACGAGGGATCTGACAAATTCTGCTGGGCGAGAGAGAGTTGGGATCTACTCGTGGCGAAAAGAACAACGGGCAGCGAACTCGCGTTCGCTGCCCGTTAGCTTCGTACCCTTCCCCAGGTACCATGCAAGTGTTAGTTCGCGATCGGCAACAGGAGTTGGCAAGCGCCGTAGCTGCCTACCTGAGTAATGGTGCCAGCGGGCTGCTGACGAACCACGCCGTCATCAAATGCGCAGTACGACTTGGTTCCAGTCTGCGCCGTGATGGGGTAGCCAGTCGCGTAGAACTGGTTGTTGACGGTAGAACCTGCACCAGCCGAAGGCGTGGCGGAGAAGAAGAATCCGCTCTTACCAGCGCCAGCGCTAGCGGAGGCCAGCAGGTTGTCGATGAGGCAACCGGTCGCAGTACCCGGAGTGCAAGGAGCCGCGCCGCCCAACTGGGCCAACGCTGTGTAGCCGACGGTCGGATAAGCAGAGTAATATCCAACTTCGGCGGTGACGATGGAGCGCGTAGAAGCGGCCGCAGACGAATCATTGGCTGCCATACGGGCGCGCATCAGGTTAGGAATTGCAATCGCTGCAATGATCAGGATGATGGCCACCACGATCAGCAGTTCAATCAGTGAAAAACCCTTCTGTTTCCGCATCTCGATTTTCCCCTCGTTTTTGACTTTGGTTGAATTCATTCTGGTCACGAATGACGCAGTCGATCCTGATGTTCGCACCTGCCGGGCCAAACTCGATAGTTACCTTGGTTCCGGAAGGTCCGCAGGAACAGCTTTATTTTCAGTATTAAGTCACACTTTCGTCTCTATTCTAAGCCTCTTGCAAGAGCGTTCAGTGCCACATTGCGTCGCCGAGCTGACAATTCCTGTCATTACGGGCCAGACACGGTCCCAAATTAGAACGTGGTATTCCGCGCATTCTTGCACGATCGAGCATGCCCAATTACCTGCCGGGGGCGCTGGTGGCTTGCAGCCGGTCCAAGGCCTTTTGTGCGCCAGTCTGATAAGGATGCAATTGCAGTTCGGTTTTATACTCCTCGATTGCGTTGGACTTTTGAGAAACCTGTTCCAGCGCAGTTCCCATTTCGTAGTGAAAGCCGTCGGCCGTAGGTTCAAACGCCAGGGCTTTTTTCAGATAGGGAATCGCCTCTTCTGGAAGATGCTGCTGTAGCCGGATCTGGCCCATCCCGAACCACGCGTTCGCCAGGGAGGGATTGTAGAGCAGCGCAGCCTTGAACCATTGCTCTGCCTGGGGCAAATCTCCGGACTGCTGAAATGAGAAGCCGGCGAAATCCGCGGCGCGCCAGCCGGGCATGAGTTCATAAGAGCGGACAAAATGAGGGGCTGCTTCGGCGAACTTGCCACGAGCGCTAAGGGCGGAGCCGTAGTTCAGCTGGGCCCACTCGTTGTCCGGAGCGCGGCTGACGGCGCGCGAAAACAGAATGACGTCGTTCGCCCAGTACTGAGATTGAATGGCGCTGGCAAAAGCCAGGACCACCGCGATGCAGGCTGCCAAAGAACGAAGCAACTGCAGGTTTGGCCATTTCTTTCGGATCCAGCCATATCCAGAACTCGCAAGCAGTGCCACACCGAGCATGCTCATATACATGTAACGGTCGTGGACGAAATCGTCTTGGTTCATCCAGCGCAGGTTGAAAGTTGGAATCATCGGGAGGATCAGCCAGGCAAAGGCCACCCACAATAGAGGATCGCGCTTTGCGACTCTGACAGCCACAGCGGCCAGAGCGATGACAGTAATCACGACCAGAAGGAATAGTCCGCTAGCGGGTGATTCTACTGCGTGGAAGTCGTACTGCGGGCTCAGACCTACGGGGACAAGAACACGGTATAGATCGAAGAGGAAAATCTTGGGAGCCGTCAGAAGACAAGAGGTCCACGATGTTGCCGATGTAGTGCCGGCAGTCTCGCCGAGTGCCCAGGATCGGAGAGCCAGCCAAACTAAAACGATCGCAGCGTAGGGAGAAATTGCCGCCAGCAAAGATCGTTGGGAAGATGCTGATCGAGTGTCGGAACCGCGATTGAACCACAGATCAACCAGAATGATTCCTGGCAGCACAACACTCACTTCCTTGGTGAACAGTGCCAGAAGGAAGAAGATTCCGGAGAGGATCCACCAACCGGTGGAATTGTTCTGTTTCCTTCGCGCTTTGCGATAGATCAAGAAGCTGGCGAAACACAGAGCGGCGGCGAGGGAATCGTTCACGGAGGAGATCCACGACGCCGACTCGACCTGCAGAGGATGCAAGGCGAAAATTGCGGTGGCGAACAGCGCCGAGCCGGCGTCCTCGAGCAATGCACGGGCAACGAAAAAGGCAAGCGCCGAGGCGGCAAGATGAGCCAGAACCGTGGTGACATGAAACCAGTGAGGGTTGAGACCGAACACCGTCTTGCTGATCAGGAACCAGAGCGTTAGGAGGGGCCGGTAAAAGCGCGCGTCCGTCCCAGCCATCGATGCCCACAGCTGATGAGTGAATAAGAAGCCGGTGCGGCTCCATTCGAGATTCTGATTTTGTGGAATCTGTGGCGGGTCGTCATAGACCCATCCAAAAGTGAAGGTAGACGCATACGTTGCTAACGTCGCGAACAGCAATCCCGCGAGAGGAAGGAATTCGCTACGAGTGCTCAGCGCGGCAGGCGTTTTTTGAGCTTTAAGCTGGGGCACAATTTGCAGTTCGGTATTCCCAGCTTACAATAACCCTGCTCTTCCTATGCCTAACCCTCTTGAGTCCCTCCACGTCGATTCCAATGTGGCACGAGCCTGGACGCTGCCCTCAAATCTTTACACCGACGCAAGTGTCTTCGCTGCCGAGAAGGAAAAGATATTTGCGCGAAGCTGGCAGGTGGTGGGACATCACCACCAGGTAGCAAAGGCGGGGGACTACTTCACGACGGAACTGGTAGGCGAGCCTCTGCTGATTGTGCGCGGCGCCGAAGGCACGCTGCGCGGTTTCTATAACGTGTGCCGGCATCGCGCCGGACCGCCGGCGGAGGGGTGTGGCTCGCGCAAACTGTTTCGCTGCGGCTATCACGGCTGGACCTACGATCTGGACGGTTCACTGATCAGCGCAACGGAGATCGACGGTGTGGAAGGATTTCGGTCCGAAGATTTTGCGCTGGTGCCGGTGCGCGTGGAGGAATGGTTCAACTTCATTTTCGTGAACCTTGGTCCCGAGGCGCGACCTCTGCGCGAGAGTCTCGGTGAGTTGCCGCGGCAAGCGGAGAAGTTTTCATTCGCCGGGATGAAACTGTTTGAACGCCGTAGCTACGAGATGAAATGTAATTGGAAGACTTACGTCGACAATTATCTCGAGGGCTACCACTTACCGAGCGTGCATCCGGGACTGAACCGCGAACTGGATTACAACGCGTACGTGGTGGAACCACATGCCCGACACGTGCGGCAGTTCAGTCCGATTCGCGGTGCGCAGCCCGGGGACACGACGCCGCGGCGCTATCAGGAAGCGTGCGAGGATCTGACCACAGATTATTTCTGGATTTTCCCCAACTGGATGCTGAACTGCTATCCCGACAATATTTCTTTAAATATTGTGCTGCCGGTTGCTCCAGAGCGTTCTCTTGCCATCTTCGAGTGGTATCTGCCCGAGCAAGAGCATGGGAGTGCAGCAGCGAAGGCATCGGTGGAATTCAGTGATCAGATTCAGATCGAAGATGTCGGCATCTGCGAGACAGTCCAGAAAAATCTACGTTCGCGGAGTTACTCGCGGGGACGGTTCAGCGTGAAGCAGGAAAAAGGTGTGCACGCGTTTCATCGAATGTATGCCGAGTGGATGAAAATAGACTTAACCGCCGAGAACGCTGAGCACGCCGAGAAATAACTTTTCTCGCCGGGACGGATTCAAGATGTGGCGCTCAACCTCGGCGTTCTCTGCGCTCTCGGCGGTGAAATCTTCCTTCACTCCGCTTTCACCAGCAAGCAGGTCACGTCATCGTGCTGCGGCGTGTTGCCAACGAACAAATCAAGCTCTGCCATCAGGCGATTGAGCATCTCCGGCGGCGTGCCAGCGGCACCGGCCACGATCGCGGCGAGCAGACGGGTTTCGCCGTATTCTTCCTGACGCCCATTTTCCGCCTCAACTAATCCGTCGGTGAAGATGATCAGCCAATCGCCGGGGGCGAGAGCCACGCTCGCAGATTCGTACTTGGCTTCGGGTTGAATCCCGAGCGGCAAACCACCGACGTCCAGGCGCTCGATCAATCCACTGACGCGCCGCAAAATCGGATTATTATGTCCGGCGTTGATGTAAGTGAAGACCCGCCGCGTCGCGTCGTATTCGGAGAGAAATGCGGTGGTGAAGCGCAATCCGCCCTGGCTGTTGGAGCAGGCGTATCTGTTCATGTTGGCGACGAGTTCCGGCAGAGCGACCTGAGCGGTTGATAGCGTCTTGAGGCTGGCTTGAAATGTCGCCATGAGCATGGCGGCTGGAATGCTCTTGCCCGCGACGTCGGCCACTGCGAACACCACGCGATTTTCCTCGTTGGTTTTGCCGGGACGCGGAAAGACATCGTAGTAGTCCCCAGCGACGGTATTTGCGGGGCGGGTGGTGTAAGCAACGGAGATGCCGGGAATCTGCGGCGGCGCGCCGGGAAGAAGCCAGGTCTGGATCTCGCGAGCGATCTGTAGGTCGCGCTTCATCACGACGCGATCGGCGATCTCCAGCATAAGTAAAAGGAACATCAGCAGCCCGCCCCAGAAATGGAAGTCCAATTCCACGACGTGCATCTCATGGTCTGCGCCACGGTAGCTAAAGCCACTGCTGGGGAACACGAGCATGACGAGAGCGGCCAACAACAGGACGCGGCGTGCGGGCGAAAGTTTTTCGAGAACCGCCCAGAAAAACTCCTTGGCTATGTGCAGACGATGGCCGCGCCGGGTAAGGCCCTCGGGCGTCTTTGCGGCGACGTCGCGGGAATAGAGCCGATAGCTGGCGCGAGCTTCGGTTTCGAACTGCGACCAGAGCTGTGTGAGTTCCAGACCTTCGGTGACTCGCCGCCAGAACTGGTGCAACCGCGCGCCTAAGGGAGGTCGTTCGACCGAGGTTGGTGGGGGAGCAGTCGCCATAAGGTGCTGCGATTATAGAGGAAGGGAAGCGAGCTGCGACGCTTCCGGCGGTCGATCTCCAAGTGTCCGTCGCGCGATGGGCGGGTAATTGGAAATCGAAAATCTAGAACAGCGCCAGCTGTTGGTCCGGAGCTTCAACCGGCCATTTTTCGGCGTAATTCGTCCCTCGAGGGTCACGTGCCATACCATATCTCTGGCGGAATTGCGCCACGAGTTGCGAAATGCGCTTGCCATAGGAGGGCGGCAAGAATGAACGGTCTCGATAACGCTGGCGGTAGATCTCGACTAAATGCGGAAACTCCTTTTCGAGGAACGGAAGGAAGATCGCCGCCGAACATGGTTTCAAAAACAGCGGTCCGGCGAAGATGTGACGCGCTCCGGCGGCGGCGGCAGCGCGCACCACATCCTCCAGACTCGAAGGTGAATCCGTGATCCCGGGCAGGACCGGCGAAGCACTCACGCCTACGTTGATTCCGGCTTGGCTCAGTTCGCGAACCGCATCGATGCGCAAATCGGGACGAGGCGCGCGCGGTTCCAGAATTCGCGCCAGTTCCACATCCATCGTGGTCACGGTGATGTGAATCGAGAGCGCGTTATTCACTGCGACTGCGCGGAGAAGATCGAGATCGCGGACGACGAGATTTGATTTGGTGACGATCCCCAACTCGAAGCCGCGATGACGGGCAAACTCCTCCAGAATTCCGCGTGTGATTTCGTAACGGCGCTCGGCGGGCTGGTAGGGATCGGTCGCGGTGCCGAGTGCAATGGCTTCTCCACGCTTGACTCGACGCAAGTCGTGCCGAAGCAACTCCGCCGTGTGTTGCTTGACGTAGATTTTCTGCTCGAACTCTGTACCATCGCGCATTTCCATGAATTCGTGCGTGTAGCGGGCATAACAGTATTTGCAGGCGAACTCGCAGCCGCGGTAGGGATTGATGGTCCAGGTAAACGGCAGCCGGCGGTTGCTGACGCACCGGTTCAGCAGGGAACGAGCAGGCAGAGTGAAGTACTCAACATTGTGGCCTTCGCGAATTGATTCGCCTTCCGAGGCGAGGCGGGCAATGCCGACGAGCGGCGACTTCTCGGGCGCGGGGAACAAGGGCAATACTTGGGCTGGCATATTTCGTCTTTTGTTCGCCTATAGTAGATCGAAATTATCAAGCAGTCAAGAGGTCGTCGAGAACTGATGGTGAGTGTTATGGCCGGCGGAGGTGAGTAACAGCAGGTAAAGCTTATGCTCTGTAGAGGATGTGAGGCAGCAGTTTAACCGCCCAAATCACAGCGAGAAGAATAGCAAACGCAACTACCCAGACCTTCAACACTTGCTCCCAATCGAGAGGAAGTCTTTCCAGAACCGTGACTTGTCTCGCGAAAAATGACCGTTTTCTCTCCACAATAAATGTCCCGGTCGGTATCAGCGGTAGCCACAACAATACAACGAACACAGTCGTCTTAAACCGCTCCTTGCCCGTTTCTGGACTGTAGATGCGTCCAGCTTTTCCAAACCGATCACGACCAACGCCATAGGGATGAAAAACGAACAAATTTCCGGGATTTCTCCTTTGCTCCTCTTTGCATTGCTCTTCTTGCTCAATAAAAGCCTGTAGTTGTTCATTCTTATCAATTCGTCGCCGGGCAAGCTCGTCATTCAGAGCAGCACGGGCTTCGGGGGTCAGTTGCTCCGAGTCGAGCGCCAATCGCAACAGCTCGTCGTCCGTCTTGCTTTGATATTCTTCCGCGAAATCCTGGATTTCCACGCGACGATGTTAGCTCCCCTTGGCCACACAAGCAAGGTGTTAGCGGTGGTTGGCGAAAAATCCCGATATCACTCATTGACTACCGATTCCCGTTGTGCGGGCTTGCAATTTGAAATCGACAGCTCGATGAGCGGCGCGCTCGTTAGATCTACGGCTGGGCTGACGGTTTTTCGGCGGGCTTCTCGAAGAGCTTTGGGTTAACGGTTGGATTCAATTCCAATGCTGTGTACTGGGCGGTGCTGGAATCCTGACTATTCTGTTTGTTGCGGCGAACCATCGGAAGATTCAGGCCGCTGATCGGCTTCCAGTCATCCATATCGGTCTCGCCCTGCACCGGACCTTGCTGGCCGATCGTTCGGTAGGTCTCCTTTAAAATGTGTCCGGTCTGCGGATCGACAAACCAGCGAATGGCCGTGCCAGCGGCATTCACGTCCACAATCCGAACCTCGGTGTCGCCGACCTTTTCGCTTCCACCTGCGCGAAAGAAGACGTTCGGGTCCTTCGCGTGGGCAGCGATGAAAATAGGATCGCGTTTGATCTGCTCGAGGGTTTCGTTCTTCCGAGCTTCTGGCCAATTCTGAATGTCTCCGTTGGGAAGGTGGAGGAACGCCGCTTCCGGTGTGGCCACGATCGTCACTGTGCCGCTGGGCGTTTGCATTTCAGCATGCAAATGGTCGGGGAAGACGATAACGGTTTCCATCTGCATGGGGAAGTCGCCTTGTGGCGTTTTCTGGGTCAGGGAGTAGTCCGCTTTGACGGCCTTGATGGCCGCGAATTTGGCCTCGCCGCCCATGGCTGCGACTACTTTCGCCGCTAAGGCTTTTCCTTCTGCGTTCGAAGCAGTGGGCTTGGCATTCTCTTCCTCCTTCGCGCCTTCCTTAGCCCCTGGCGGAGGCGGAATGGTGATATCGATTTCCTTCACCGGCCCCAGAGAGGAGAGAGGCTTATCGAACTCTTTTGTGTTGCCGACCACCAGGACTGCGAGCTGATCACGGTGTACGTACTTCGCGGCCACGCGATTGACATCGGTTGCGTTTACTTTCCCAATTTCCGCTGGATACTTGTCGAGCCAATCGGCGGGGTATCCGTAAAATTCATACGTCATGCGTTCGGCGAGAACTTTGTCGGGCGAGTCGAGGCGAAAGATGAATGCGTTGAGGATGGCGTCTTTGGCCTGCCTGATTTCATCGTCGGTGATGGGATTCTTCGTCAGATTGTCGATGTCTTCATCGAGCGCCTGTAGAGATTCGATTGTGCTCTGGCTCTTGGTGCCAGCCACGAACTGCAGAACGCCGGGGTGGCCGAAGTTCGTGCCGATACCGCCCCCAACGTTGTAAGCGAGGCCGCGTTTGGTGCGAATGTCGTTGAACAAGCGCGAAGAGAATCCGCCGCCGAACGCTTCGTTGAATACCGAGATGGCGTAGTAGTCCGGGTTGTTGCGCGTAGTGCCAAGCGCCACCATGTGGATGCTGCTCTGATTGACGTCTTCTTTTGGAATGAGGTAATAGCCTGCCGTCGCCGGATGAAACTTAATTTCATCCTTCGGCAGTTCGGCGCCTTTCGGCCAGGAATCAAAAGCGGCGCGCAGTTTGGCTTCCATGGTCGCGGAATCGAAGTCGCCGCTGATCCCCAGGATGATCTGATTGGGATGAACGTAGGTTTTATGCCAGTCAATTAGATCCTGCCGGGTAATCGCGGCGATCGTAGCGTACTCCGGCTCGCGTGCATAAGGATTGTCGGCTCCATACACCAGCTTGGCGGATTCGCGGGCGGCAATGCCGCCGATTTGATCGTTACGCCGCGAGATGCTGTCATCTGCTTGCTTCTGCGCCAAGTCGAGCTTGTCGGCGCGAAATTCAGGATGCTGCAGCAGGTCGGTGAAGACTTTGAAGACGTCGTCGAAATCGCCTTTCAGGCAGGACAAGCCGATCGTGGTGGAATCGGCGCCGCCGCCAGTTTCTACTTTCGCGGCGCGCACTTCGAGGAAGTCATCGAGTTGATCTCCGGTTTGTGCCTTGGTTCCACCGGTGCGCCAGACTTCGCCGAAGAGATCGACCAATCCAACTTTAGCGGCGGGTTCATTGCTCGATCCCCCGCGAATGCGCGCTGAACCATCGATCACAGGCAACTCGTGATCTTCCTGAAGGAAAATCACCATACCGTTGGAGAGCTGAATGCGTTTGGGTTGCGGCGGATGGAAACTGGGGAGGGTGGGAATCGGAATCTGTTTCCAGTCGGTAGCTTGCGATGCGGCTCGGGGAGTTGGCACAAGCAGAGTGGCGACGGCTATTAGAGTCAAGTAAATGACGCCGCGCTGGCTTTTCATTGCGCACCTCCCTGTTCCGACGAGCCCTGGTTGAGTGAGCTTTGGTCGCCGGAGCTTTGTTCAGCGGCATGTTTCGCTCCAGTAGAAGTTTCGATCACGCCCACGGTGCGGTTTGTGTCGTTGAAAGTTTCGTTGGCTACACGCCGTATGTCAGCCTTGGTTACTTTGTCGATGCGATCCACGGAACGGAATAATTCGCGCCAGTCGCCATAGCGAGTCTGGTAGCTCGCCAACTGGTTTGCCAGTCCTTCATTGTCGCCCAGGCTGCGAATGAGGTTCGCCTTGGTACGAGTTTTGATCATCTTCAATTCGTCGTCGCTGATATCTTCCTTCTTCAGGCGTTCGATCTCCGCATGAATCGCATCCGCCACTTCCTGCGTGGTGTGACCGGGCAGGGGAAAAGCATAAAAGGCAAACAGGTGCGGATACTTGATTCCGGGCAGCCCGCTGAATCCGGCGGAGAACGAGGCGATCTTCTTGTCTCGCACCAGGGCGCGATAGAGGCGCGAGGTGCGGCCTTCCGACATGAGATCCGTGATCGCGTCGAACACCGCGTCGTCTTTGGTTCGGTAATCGGGCCGGTGATAGCCCTCCAGATAAAGCGGCTGGGTTTGTTCCATCAGTTCCACTCTGCGTTCAGAATTCTGCGGAGGTTCTGTGGTGGTGGTCTCATCGGGTTTGTGGCTGGCGGGGATACGGCTGAAGTATTTCTCCAGAATCGGCATCACCTGTTCAGCTTTTACATCGCCGGCAACCGCGACCACCATGTTTGCGGGGACGTAGTATTCGTCGAAAAACTTCTTCGCGTCCGTGGCCGAGAAGGAATTCAAATCGGACATCCAGCCCACTGTTGGACGATGATAAGGATGAGCCTCGAATGCGGCAGCGTTGAATTGTTCCAGAAGACGGCCGATCGGGTTGCTGTCCGTGCGCAGACGGCGTTCCTCGATGACCACATTGCGCTCTTTGTAAAATTCGCGCAGCACCGGGTGAAGGAAGCGCTCTGATTCAAGATAGGCCCACAGTTCCAGACGGTTCGAAGGAAGCGAGTAGTGGTAGCCAGTCTCGTCGTAATCGGTGAATGCGTTGAGATCCTTCCCGCCGTTCTGCTCGACGATCTTGCCAAATTGATTGGGCACGACATATTTGTCGGCCGCGGCGATGGCATCTTTCCAGGTTTTTTCCAGTTCCTTCAACTTGGCCTCGTCACGCCCGACGGTCTTGTCGCGCTCGGAGATGTAGGCGCCGTAGGTAATCTCGACTTTTTCCAGCGCAGGTTTCTCGGCCGCGTAGTCGGTGGTGCCGATTTTGTCGGTGCCTTTGAAGGCCATGTGCTCGAACATGTGGGCCAGACCGGTCTGCCGCATGGGATCCTGCGCGGAGCCGGCATCAACTAGGGTGAAGAAGGAGAAAACCGGCGCTTCCGGCCGTTCGCACACGAGAAGGGTCAGGCCGTTGTCGAGTTTCTTCACCGTGATGCGCTTTTCGAAGGACGCCACATCCTGGGCCGCGGCGAGCGCAGTGAGAAAGAGAATGAATGCAAGTAGCGCGAATGTTCGATGTTTCATCGGACCTCCAACGGGCGAACCTACCGGGACGAATCTGCGGCAGATTACTTCGTGCGGAACTTTGAAATTACGTGGCGGGCGGGGACGTTGTCAAACCAGTGAGTAACGTCCATTCGACGATGCTGTACGGGGACGCCTGTATTTGGCGCAGAGCGTGGTTTGAGGCACAATGCCTGCTGGAGCGCACAATGGATTCGAGCATTGAGGTTCAAGGCAAGCAGCTCAAGTTGTCGAATATGGAAAAGGTTTTGTATCCCGCTACGGGGTTTACCAAGCAACAGGTCATCGACTACTACGTCCGCATCGCGCCAGCGATGTTGCCTCATTTGGCGGGGCGCGCTCTCACGCGCAAGCGCTATCCCAATGGCGTAGACGAAGAATTTTTCTACGAGAAAAACGCGCCCCAGCACCGGCCGGACTGGGTGAAGACCGTTCCTGTCTGGAGCGAAGGGAATCATCGTACCGTTCATTACATTCTGGCCGACGATTT
Source organism: uncultured Acidobacteriaceae bacterium (assembly GCA_964403025.1). Lineage (GTDB taxonomy): Bacteria > Acidobacteriota > Terriglobia > Terriglobales > Acidobacteriaceae > Sulfotelmatobacter. The sequence goes on from CAYOEH010000001.1 coordinate 939,551, forward strand.
GCCGACCCTGGTGTGGCTGGCGAATCTGGCCGCGATCGAACTGCACCCGTCGCTCGCACTGGCGAAAGATATTACTTGTCCCACCATGATGGTGTTTGATCTTGATCCCGGGCCGCCCGCCAACATTGTGCAATGCTGCCAGGTGGGATTGTGGCTGCGCGAGGTTTTCGACCATTTTGAGTTGCAGAGTTTTCCGAAGACTTCGGGTTCCAAAGGACTGCAGATATACGTGCCGCTCAATACTCCTACCCAGTACGAATTGACCAAGAACTTTGCCCATGCTCTGGCGCAGTTACTCGAGCACGACCATCCGGAGATGGTCGTCTCCGACATGAAGAAGCAGGTTCGAACCGGGAAGGTGTTTGTCGATTGGAGTCAGAATGACGAACACAAAACCACGGTGGCCGTCTATTCGTTGCGCGCGCGCGAGCATCCCACGGTATCGACACCAGTGAGTTGGGAAGAAGTGGAGCGCGCCCTGAAGAAGAAAGACGCAAATTTGCTGGTATTCGAAGCGAGGCAAGCGGTTGCACGGGTCGAGAAGATGGGCGATTTGTTCGCTCCTCTAAACGAATTGAAGCAGCGCTTGCCGGATCTCAAGTCGGCTGTCGCTTCAGCTGCGGAGAAAACAGAAGCGCCGATCTCGACCGCTGCTCAAGCGGAAGAGCCCACGCGGCCTCGCCGTCAGGCTGCGCGAAAAGCCGTCAAGTCGGAGCCGTCGCGCAAGTCACGACGCAAGGTATAATCCCGTTCGCTACGAAATTTCCCTCGAGACTTCGTCATGCCGCAACTTTTTGTTGGGACTTCTGGTTGGGCCTATCCAAGTTGGAAGCCTGATTTCTACCCGCCCAAACTCGCGCAGAAAAAGTTTCTCGGCCACTACGCAGCCCAGCTCAATACGGTTGAGGTCAACTTCACTTTTCGGCAACTGGTGAAGGAGACGACGATCCAGAACTGGATTCAGGAAACTCCCGCACACTTTCACTTTGGAGTGAAAGCGCACCAGGTGATCACCCACATCAAGCGGTTGAAGGGAACCGAGGAGTTCCTGCCGCGATTCCTGGCCACGATTGAGCCGCTGGCTAGCGCGGGGAAGCTGGGCCCAGTGCTCTTTCAATTGCCGCTTAATCTGAAAATCGATCTCGTGCTGCTCAAGGATTTTCTGACGCTATTGCCGCGTGCGCTGCCGGCGGCATTTGAATTTCGCCACGAGTCCTGGTTCGCCGAGTCGACGTGGGATTTGTTGAAATCGCGCGGTGTCGCTTTGTGCGTGGCGGAGACTGAAGAGCGGACGACGCCGGATGTGGCCACGGCTCCGCTCGTGTATTACCGATTTCGCAAGCCGAATTACACGGCGGAGGAGCGCCACAGCATGGTCGGCCGCATTGCAGAACATATGTCCGCCGGTCGCGACGTCTTCGCCTACTTCAAGCACGAGGAAACGCCGGAAGGCGCGCTTTACGCCGTCGACTTGCTTCGCGGCGCTGGCGAGAAATAGCAGGGGATGTGTCTAACTACTGCCTTGGGCATCCTCATTACTACTTCCCCTAGCGTCCGATAACGCGCATACTCGATTCTCCCTTCAGCATGGCTTCAGAAGCCAACTCGCGGGTGCTCTCCAGTTTTCTCGATTACTTGAAGATCGAGAAGGGATTAGCGCCGCTTTCCATCAGCGCCTACACCACCGACATCTGCCAGTTTTCTGAGTTCCTGGAGAAACGTAAGCGTCTGCTGCTGACAGCGCGGCGCAACGATGTACGCGAATTTCTGCAGCAGCTTTTTTCCCATCAAGTCGACGGACGGAGCGTGGGGCGAAAACTCTCGGCGCTGCGGCATCTCTACCGATACCTGCTGCTCGACGAGAAAATCGACTACGATCCCACGCTCGACATTGAATCGCCACGGCAGTGGAAGGTTTTACCCAAGGCGCTGGCTCGCGATGAGATGGAAGCAACGCTGAGTGCCCCAATGAACCATCAAGGCAATGCACGCAACCCTGAGTATGCGGCTGCACTTGCCGTCCGCGATCGCGCCATGCTGGAAGTTTTCTACGCGGGGGCGCTGCGGGTCTCGGAAATGACCAGTGCCAAGCTCGAAGACCTGAAGCTGGAAGCTGGATATATGCTGGTGCGCGGCAAGGGCGACAAGGAACGCGTGGTTCCGTTAGGGCGCTCGGCGCAAGATGCGCTCAGCGAGTATCTGACAAAAGTGCGCCCGACTCTTACAACAGGGAAACAAAACGGCGCATCCGCAGGCGGCTCCGCCAACCGTTCACCTCTGCTTTTTATCGCGCGCGGAGGCCGGCAATTGACGCGCCAGCGTGTCTGGCAGATGGTGCGGGCTGCGTCGGCTGACTCGGGCCGCGCTGCTTCTCCACACATGCTGCGCCATTCGTGTGCCACACACATGGTGGAGAATGGCGCCGACCTGCGCACCGTGCAGACGATCCTGGGTCACGCGGATATTTCAACCACGCAGGTCTACACGCATCTGGCGCTTGATCGGCTCAGAACCGTGTACCAGAAGCATCACCCGAGGGCGAAAGCGAGATGAGATCCACCACGGAGGCACCGAGACACGAAGAAAACCCGCGACTTGCTCAAACGATCGTAGCCAAGGCAGTCGCCGATTTTATCCGACACCTGCGGGAACGCAACGCTTCGCCGCATACCATAAAGGCGTACCGCCAGGATCTGCTGCTCTTCTCTGCCTATGCCGGTTCGCGCGGATGGAAGCAGATCGATCACATTGTCGTACGCGGATTTCTTTCGCAGCTCTACGACAAGGGCCTAAGCAAACCTTCAGTCGCTCGCGCCCTGGCTGCGGTGCGGTCGCTCTATCGTTGGCTGGCGCGAGAGGGATTGGTGGAACAGAATCCGGCGAAGCTGGTCGCCACGCCGAAGCTTCCTAAGAAACTTCCGCGCGTGCCCACGATTGAAGAGATGAATTCGGTGATCGACGGCGAAATGCCCGAGGTAGCAGCTTTTCCCGACCGCGACCGGCTCATGCTGGAACTGCTCTACGGATGCGGCATCCGAAATTCGGAACTGACCGGAATCAATCTCGATGACATTCGGTTGAGTGCAGAGGCTATTCTGATCCGCGGAAAAGGGAAGAAAGAACGGTACGTTCCGTTTGGCGATTCTGTGAAGAACGCCCTTGCCGCATATCTGCCAGAGCGGCAAAAAGTCCTTGCTCCCGGCCACAAGCCCTCAAACGCGTTGCTCATCAACCGGCGTGGCGGGCGACTCACCACGCGCAGCGTCGGCCGCATTATCAAGAAGATTGCCGTGGCTAAGGGACTTTCTCCGGACGTTCACCCACACACGCTGCGGCATGCTTTCGGCACGCACATGTTGGAAGAAGGCGCCGACCTGCGCGCCATCCAGGAGTTACTCGGCCACGAACGGCTGGCGACTACGCAGCGCTACACGCAGTTGTCGATGAAACATGTGCTGCAGGTGTACGACCAGACGCATCCGAGAGCAAAGTAGGCGTCAGTTCGCGTGGGCCTCCTCTTTTTGCAGACCCTTCCACATCTCGACCACGCGCCCTTTCAACTCCGCAGTCAGCTTCTCATAAGCCGCTTCCGATGCTTCACTCTCGGGTGGCGGAATGATCGGGTCGCCAAACACCATCTTCAGCGGCGTAAATCCCTGAAACGATTTGTTTCTCGGCCAAGCTTTATGGAATCCTTCAATCGCGACGGGCACGATTGGCACCTGCATATGAATCGATAATATCGCCGCACCCTTCTTGAAGATTCTCGGTCTGCCGTCGATTGACCGCTCGCCTTCCGGATAAAGCATCAACGGGCGTCCCTGCCGCAGTCCGAACGCCCCGGCGCGCATGGCGGGAATCAGATTTGCATCGGGATCGACGACCACGATGCGCAGCGAATGAGCAAGCCGCAGCATGAATCCCGCCCCGAATATTTCGCTCGTTCCCACGGCAAACACTTTATTAAAGACAGATGGCGGAAGCACACTCGCCAGAATCAGCGGATCGAGATAGCTCTGGTGATTGGAAGAGATAATGTATGGGCCACTCTTCGGAAGCTTTTCAATTCCGCGCACCTGGAGATGAAACCGGTCGAGGGCAATTACCTGCGTCAGCCGCGAAACCAGGTACCAGAATGTCGCGCTGATCGGCTGCGGCCGAGCCAGTTGGATCACATCAGACGGATCTGGCGGCTCCGCCAGAATCGCTTTCCAACCGGCGAACGCAGGTCGGGTTCCGTGCGGGGAGCCGCTTGCGGCGCTTTGCAGAACCGCGTCCACCAAATCGCGGACGGTATAAATTCCCGAAAGCTGCGACTCTTCTACATTTCCTCCCAGTTGGTCCTCTAGGTGGCTGAGCAACTCGACCCGTTGCATGGAGTCGAGCCCCAGGTCGAGTTCCAAATTATGAGTGGGTCGAAGAGTCGCAGGCGCCGTAAGCGCTGCTTCGCGCACAACCTGAAGGGCGCGCTGCACGTCAGGCTGTTCAACCCACGTTGACTCGTCAGGAGTGAGTGGCTGCTCGGCAGGCAATTCCGAATCATCCGCAACCTTCCGTGCCTGATTTGCCTTCACACGCTTTTCTACTTCGAAGCGCTTGATCTTGCGCGTGGTGGTTCGCGGCAAGTCCTCTTGCCAGATTTCATAACTTCCGATGCGCTTGGTGGAAGCGATCTGTTGCGACAAGCTTTCGATGTCGAAGCGGATGACTTCCTTTGCATTCACGATCTTCTTCTGGCGCAGTACGTCAAAATTCGGCACGATCACCGCGTGCAGACGGTCACCAGTCTCCCCCGGCTTACCTTCGAGACCCATCACAGCGAGCTCTTTGATAAATGGCGATTTGAGGTAATGGGCCTCGACTTCTTCCGGATAAATATTCTTCCCATTGCTGAGAACGATCACCTCTTTCTTTCGGCCGGTGAGAAACAAATTACGGTCGGCGTCAAAGTAGCCGAGATCGCCGGTGTGGAACCATCCATCGCGCATCACGGCCGCAGTGGCGTCCGGACGGTTCCAGTAGCCCTTCATCACTACGGCGCCGCGCAAGCCCACTTCGCCCGTGGCAGGGCCACCGTCTTCTTGGGGTCGTGCGTCGATGATCCTCGCCTCGACGCCTTTCAGTGCCTTGCCCACTGAACCGATCACATTCTTGCCCGGCGAATTCGCGAAGACGGCCGCAGTGGTTTCCGTCAATCCGTAGGCCTGCAGGACGTCGATGCCGAGATCGTGGAAATCCCTGGCAATCACCGGATCGAAGCGGGACCCTCCTGTAACCAGGTAGCGCATCTTCGTGCCTAAGGTGTGGTGAACCTTGGCAAATAGAATCGGTCCGGCGTTGATGCCGAACCTTCGTAGATTGCGATTCAGGGCGACGAGGATTTTGAATATCTTTTGCGTCAGTAATCCTCGTTTCTCAATCTCCTCGAAGATGCGCTGGTGAATCAGGTAGAAAAATTGCGGCACCACGGCAAAGGCTGTGATGTCGCGTTCGCGCAGGGCCCGCAATAACTCCGTAGTGTTCAGCGTTTCGAGATAAACAACGCGCGCGCCCTTGACCAACGGAATCATCAGGTTCGCCATTTGGGCCAGCACATGAAACATAGGAAGCACGCCTAGAAGCGCATCGCCCGGGCCGAGCTCCACCCAGTTGAATACCGCCTCCACTTCTCCCAACATATTCGCGTGGGTAAGCATCACGCCTTTGGGATCGGCGGTAGTTCCAGAGGTATACAGCAGCGAAGCGATATCATCCGCCTTCGAGGGCGCGGGCTCGAAGTCTCCAGGACCGCCTTCGAAGATCGCGGCTAGATTTCCTAGCCATTGTTCGTCTGTGGAGTGTCGGGCCATGCGCTCCGGGTCCATGAGCACGAGCCCGATCTTGAGGTTCGCGACCGCTTCCCGGGCGATTGCGGCATGCCGGGCGTCGCAGAAAAGAACGGTACTGCCACTATCCTTCAACAGCTTCGTGAGTTGATCGGCGTGCAGCGCGGTGTCGAGAGGGACGACGGTGCAGCCTGAGGCAATGATGCCTAAGTATGCGGCCACCCATCGCGGGTGGTTGTCCGCCACAATAGACAAACGCGACCCATGCGCGAATTTATTTTTGCCGATCCAGCGGCCCACAGATTCGGCCATGCGGCGGAGGTCCGCGTACGTGCAACTCTCAATCTGGTCTTCGTCATTGCGTTGGAGTTCGAGGGCGACGTTGTTCGGCCAGCGTTCCTCACACTCGAGAAAGCGGTCGTAGAAAGTGGGCATGCGTCGTGGGGAATATACACGAAAATTCCCTTCACCGCAGAGTGCGCCGAGATCGCTGAAGACGCTTCAAGTTCCCGTGGACGAATCAGTTTCCCAGGATGTTCCTTGCTTCTGTCTGCGGCATCTAAATATGCTAGGCTAAAAGAGATACGCTGGGGCAGTTCCCGCCCTCTGAAGGATTTCACAGTTTGATAAACACTCTCATCGGCAAGGTCTTTGGGACCAAGAACGAACGGGTCATCAAGAGCATGACGCCCAGGGTCGGGGCCATCAATGCCCTCGAACCGAAGACGCGCCAGCTCACCGACGACCAACTGCGCGCTAAAACGGATGAGTTCCGAAAGCGCATCCAGGAGCGGCTGAGCCGCGTCGCTAACCTCCCAACCGCGGAGGTGGAGTCGGAAGCCGACTCCGATGTTGACGTCGACCAGGCGAAGCAATTCGAGAAAGAGCAGTACGAAGCATTGCAGGAAGTTCTGGATGAAATCCTGGTAGAAGCTTTTGCCGTGGTGCGCGAGGCTGGCCGCCGGGTGCTGAACATGCGTCACTTCGACGTGCAGCTGATTGGCGGCATGGTGCAGCACAAGGGCATGATTTCGGAGATGAAGACCGGCGAAGGCAAAACTCTCGTCGCGACTCTTCCCGTCTATCTCAACGCTCTCAGTGGTCGCGGCGTACACGTGGTCACGGTCAACGACTATCTGGCCAAACGCGACTCCGAATGGATGGGCAAGCTGTATCGTTTTCTCGGCCTGACTGTGGGCGTAATCGTCCACGATCTTGATGATGAACAACGCCGCGCCGCCTATGCCGCTGATGTGACTTACGGCACCAACAACGAGTTTGGCTTCGACTACTTGCGCGACAATATGAAGTTCGATCTGAAAGATTGCGTGCAGCGCGGCCACAATTTTGCCATCGTCGACGAAGTGGATTCCATCCTGATCGACGAAGCTCGAACCCCGCTCATCATTTCGGGTGCAAGTGAGGAATCGACGGACAAGTATTACCGCGTGAACCGCATCATTCCAAAACTTGAAAAGGGCGAAGAAATCGAAGGCCCTCCGGGCGAACCCGCGCAGCTTACCGGCGACTTTGTGGTCGATGAGAAGCATCGCAACATTACCGTCACCGACGAGGGCTGGGAAAAAGTCGAACAGCTTCTCGGCATCGGAAATATTGCCGATCCGGAAAACTGGCCGCTCAAGCATCACGTCGAGACTGCGATCAAGGCGCACGCGCTGTATCGCCGCGATGTGGAGTATGTAATCAAAGAGGGCGAGGTCATCATCGTCGACGAATTCACCGGGCGCATGATGCCGGGCCGGCGCTGGTCCGATGGCCTGCACCAGGCGATCGAAGCGAAAGAAGGCGTAAAGATTGAGCGCGAGAATCAGACTCTCGCCACGATCACGTTTCAGAATTACTTCCGCATGTTCAAGAAGCTCTCGGGGATGACGGGCACGGCGGAAACCGAAGCGACAGAGTTTGACAACATCTACAAGCTGGAAGTGATGGTTGTTCCCACGAACAAGAAAATGCTGCGGCTGGAGAATCCTGACGTAGTTTTCCGCACCGAGAAAGAGAAATACTTCGCGGTTGCCGATGAAATTCAGAAGCTCCACGAAAAAGGCCAGCCGGTTCTGGTCGGCACCACCTCCATCGAAAAGTCTGAGCGCCTTTCCGAACTGCTGAAGAAGAAAGGTCTGAAGCAGCATGTCGTCTTGAATGCCAAGTTCCACGAGCGCGAGGCTGAGTTTGTGGCGCAGGCCGGACGCAAAGGGATGGTCACCATCGCCACGAATATGGCTGGGCGCGGCACCGATATTTTACTCGGGGGCAATCCCGAATTCATGGCCAAGCAGGAACTGGTGAAGAAGGGAATCGCGCAGCAGTTGCGCGTGGCTCAGGGCAAGATTGAGGGTCCGCAGGAAGACGGCACGACTTCCATCTTCTACTACAACGGCAATGAATACACGGTTCCGACGGACAAATGGACTGAGGTTTTCAGCCGCTACAAGGAACAGACCGACAAAGAGCACGATGAAGTTACTGCCGTCGGCGGCCTGCACATTCTCGGTACCGAACGCCACGAGTCGCGCCGCATTGACAACCAGCTTCGTGGACGCGCCGGTCGTCAAGGCGACCCTGGATCTTCGCGCTTCTACCTCGCGCTGGAAGATGACCTGATGCGCATCTTCGCGAAGGAGTGGGTGTCGAAGCTGCTGGAGCGGTTGGGCATGGAAGAAGGAGTCCCGATTGAATCGAAGCTGATCAGCCGGCGTATCGAGACGGCGCAGAAAGCAGTTGAGGGTCAGCACTTCGAATCCCGCAAACATCTGCTCGAATACGACGACGTGATGAACAAGCAGCGTGAGGCGGTCTACGGTCTGCGCCGCCGCCTGCTAGAGGGCATGGATCAGAAGGATCTGATCCTGGAAGATTATGTTTCCGCCATTCTTGGCGATCTGATGGAGGAGTATTGTCCGCCCAAGGGCCACGCGGATGATTGGAATATCAAGGGTCTCAAAGATGCTGTCTTCACTCGTTTCGGTGTGGATTTCATTGCGGAGGGCGTGAAGCCGGAAACTTTGAATCGGCAGGAACTCGGCGATGCCATTTTCGAGAAGCTGAAAGAGCGATACGACGCGAAGGAAAAGCTGATCGGCGCCGACGCCATGCGCCATCACGAGCGCATGATCATGCTCAGCGTGCTCGATTCGCAGTGGAAAGATCACCTTCTCAGCATGGATCACCTGAAGGAAGGCATCGGCCTGCGTGGCTACGGCCAGCATGATCCGCTGGTCGAGTACAAAAAGGAATCGTTTGAGATGTTTGAGGCCATGTTGGAGCGCTTCCAGGAAGACACGGCGCGCTATCTCTACCTGATGCAGATTATCGAGCGTCCGCCGGACACCGGAGCGGCTGGTCCGCCGGGAGAGGAACTGGCAGGACAAGGTTCGGAGTCGGGAGTTCCTACACGACAAGGCGGTGATGGCAACGGACATCATCCGCCGCGATTGGTAGCGACTTCTGCCGACGATCTCGAAGAAGCTTTCATGCGCCGCAAGCGTCGAGAGCTGGAACAGGCGCGTATGGCTGGTTCCGGCGATGTACAGCCCGTGCAACAAGTTGTTCGCGGCCAGGAAAAAGTAGGACGCAACGATCCTTGCCCGTGTGGTTCGGGCAAGAAGTTCAAAAAGTGCCACGGAGCTTAGACCGGCGCTCGACCTGAACGCCTTGGTCGAGTCGACCGAGGCACGGCTTTGAACGTCATCTCCTCAGCGCTGCTGCTTGTTCGAGCTTTCCAATCCAGAAACAAGCTGGCGTAGTTCTTCGTAATGTAATCGCCTTCGCTCACTCCTAGTTTCTTCGCCGTCGCATCGATCCATCGAGGTGCGCCCTCGATCTCACAGAAATCGCCGATGGGCGTCTCATCCACGACGACCTGGCCCTTGCCATCGGCCCATTCTGCGCGAAACTTTTCATAGCGGAAGGATGGCGCATACCCCAGAGCCCTCAGAATCAGATCCATCTGCTTTCCATCGCCGACGGAAGTTTCCAATTCCTCGCGGCTGCTGTGACGTCCGGTCTTCTGTCCCGCTTTATGCGTAAGCGTCCACTCGGAGCCGTAGTGGCGCAACCGCAGCAATTCCCGCCGTCTCCTCAGTACTTCGCCGGGAAGGTCGTACAACGTGTTCATCTCAAGTGTCCGCCTGGTCACCACGCGAAATCCAACCCGGCGCAGCTTGCGGGCGAGCCCCGCCAAGTTCGCGACCCGAAACTTAATCTCGATTTCCTGGTTGGAACCCATTCAGGGAAGTATAAAGCGGCAAGGGAGGCCGGCTAGTTAAACGTTGGCAGCTTTACCAGATCGTTCTCGGGAACTATCTCCACCGGCTCCCCGGCCTTGCGCCAGGCGGCCAATCCGCCGACGATTACAAACGTGTTGAATCCTTTTTCCCGCAGCAGGTGCGCCACCCGGGCGCTGGTCGCTTCGCGCGCTCAAGTACAGTAGAGGTAAATGTCCTTATCTTTGGGAAGGTGCTTGATTTCCTCCTCGAGATTGTTGGGTTCAATGCGGATGGAGTTTCTGATTCGCGCGGCACCTGAGTCGTAGTAGCCGTGGCTGCGAACATCGACAATCTGCACCCGGCTGGCATCCTCCGACGCCAGCCGCCTGGCCAATTCTTCCACCTGTACGCGTGGCACCACCCTGTAGGCTTTGTTCTTGCGGTATTGCACCACCCGGTAAATCCCATAGACCACGAGGGAGGCAATAATCACCGCTTCCATAGTCCGTCCGACCGCGTGAAAGCCGCGCAAGATTGCAGCCAGAAAATCGCGCGAAAGATATCCGACCAGAAGATATGTCAGGGAGTAGAGCAGAGCGCCCGCAAGATCGAGCCGCAGGAACTGCGAGAAGCGCATCTTCATGCTGCCGGCCAGCGGCGCAGCCATAGTGTTCACGCCGGGGATAAACTTCGCCACTACCAGCGTGATTTTGCCGCGCTTGTAAAACGACTCGGCGGATCGCAGAATGCAGGTTTCCGGATTGATCGACACCCGGCATAGAAATCCCAGCAAGGCCCAACCCATGTACCGGCCAAGCCAGAATTGCGCCGTATCCCCCAGCAGCAACGCTAGGAGCGCCGCCAAAAGAACGTACGGGCCCCACAGGGCATGCGCCGCTACTGCGGCTCCCGCGGCCACGAGTGCGATGGCAGCCGGGAAGGGAAGGCCCATCGCTTCTGCCAGCAATAGTCCGAAGAGCAAGGCGTATCCGTGATGCGCCATTGGCGAAAGCAGGTTCATAGACGGTTTTGGATAAGAAAAACCCAGGAAAGGTTCAGTATAAACAAAGCCGGTGCTTCGTCCGAAGGACAAAGCCCGGCTCTGTGACAGGGAGGCTATGTTTCCCGGAGGATTCTCCCCGTGCAGGATGAGTAAACCGGCAGCGGCTTTCACTCGGAGTTTCTCGGCCCTATACGGGCCGGCGCGTCGATTAGCAACCAAGGCGCCTTTTTTCGCAAAGCTTCGACTGAAGCCGCCGCCTTTTCGTTGGTGGTGTATCCGCAGCGGACGAGGTACCCGAGCGACTTGCCTTTCACAAGTGCCGGGAGAGATCAGGTGGATGCTCTTTGGCGATCCATCGCATCTCAATGCGTCTCGTTAGCCTTCCGCCCTGTCGGACACCCCCACCAACTGCCGGGATTATGGGCTTGCCTGTGGAAAAACTTCTGTGGTTCCGGTCACAGATTTGTGTGATGGAAATCAAATCGGCGAAGCAGGTCCAATGAGAGAGGGCTTGGGGCCCCCCGCGGGCAAAAGCTGGGAACTGCCGGGAAAAAAGGGGCGGCTCGCGCCGCCCGCCCGACTTCGAAGCAGGAAAATTACTTGCTCATGGAGTCGTTACTCATAGATCCGCCCTTCAGCATCTTTACGCTCATTACATGGATCTGGCCCTTGTCAGAATAAACGTGAGCGCTAAGCTGAACGTGATGGCCTTCGTGTCCCTTGAGCTCCTCCGGGTTCATCACATCCCAGCTTTTGCCATCTTTATCGTTGACGAAAGAGTATTTGTCGCCATCCGCCTTGACCGTACCCTTCAGCGTCATGAGCGGCGCCTTGGCTGCGGATTGATCGGCCTGGGTTTGCGACATGTTGTTGTCTTGTTGCGCGAAAGCACTCAAGCTCATCGCGAAGGTCACTGCCAGCAGACAAACCAGCAAGTTCTTCATGGGATATCTCCTTTGTTTTGGATTACCTGGCCAGATTCTTACCACGGTCGTCCTGATAACGTTTTTGAGGTGACGAACGGATTGGTGCGCCCTGTGAATATCCTGACTATTGGTCGCTGGGAGGATGAAAGAGGTTGCCCGGGATGACGGAAATATGATGCGGGAAATATAAAGGACTAGCAACTGAGACCTTCTCAAATTGCGTATGACTATTTTTCGCGCGCCACCACAAATTCAGGAGCCCAAAGAAGCGCCCGCTTAATCTCTGAATCCGGGAAAGTGCAAATCGCTTTACCAGCGGATTCGGCGTATCGCGAGGCTCGTGCGGTTGCGGCTTCGAGCGAGCCGTAACGTTGCAGGATCTCCATAATCTGCCCGTGAGTCACGCCATTAAATGCCCGGTCGCGCAAGATCTTCTCGATCTTGGCGCGTTCCTCCGGCGTGCAGCGCTCCAGTGCGTGGATCACCGCCATCGTGACCTTGCCCTCGCGCAGGTCGCTGGCCACCGGCTTGCCCAGCACATCTTCGGACGCGGTCAGGTCGAGAACATCGTCCACTATTTGAAAGGCCATGCCGAGGTCGTGGCCATACTGACCCAAAGCCTCTTCCTGTGCCTCAGTTGCTCCCCCCAGGATCGCCCCCAGCCGCATGCAAACGGAAAACAGGCACGCGGTCTTGCGGTAGATCAGATCGAAATGCTCGACCAGCGTGATCAGCTTTCCGAGCTTTTCCATCTGCAGCAGTTCGCCTTCCACCATCTGCTGCGTCAGTTCGATCAGGGTGTCGAGAATGCGGAAATTGCGTTCCTGCACCGCCACCTTAAACGCCTGCATGTAGAGCCAGTCGCCTGCCAGAACGCACTTCGAGTTGCCCCATTGCGTATTGGCGGCAGGCCGTCCACGGCGCGTCTTGGCCTCATCAATAATGTCGTCGTGTACCAGCGTAGCGGTGTGAATGATCTCGACCACCGCGCCCAGGCGCACCGCGCCGCGTCCCTGATAATCAAATAGCTTGGCCGAAAGAAAAAGTAGAGCCGGACGAATCCGCTTGCCGCCACCGTTCCGCAGGTACTCGCCAATCTCGGTGATCGCCTGTACGCCCGAGACAGTATCCTCCCTGAACTCGCCCTCCAGTGCCGCGAGATCCTCGTGCAGCAGGTCGAAGACTTCCTTCCCGTTAATGAGAGGCGGTGCGCTCAATGTGGATTCCGACTACTTAATTTTCACCACGGAGACACGGAGAAAACTCAACAAAGTTTCAAGATCGTCTGGAAGCACGAACGGCTGAGCCAGATTTCTTGAGTTCTCCGTGTCTCTGTGCCTCCGTGGTCGACGGTTTTCCTAATTCGTCCGGTAATTCGTAAACTGCAAGTCGATTCCAAAATCATGCTGGCGCAGCATGGCGATCACTTCCTGCAGCGCGTCGCGGTCCTTGCTGCTCACCCGCACCAGATCTCCCTGGATCGAGGCCTGCGCTTTCTTCTTCGAGTCCTTCACCTGCTTTACGATCTCCCGCGCCTTTTCGATCACAATGCCTTGTTGCATGGTGACTTTGCGCTTGGCAGTTCCGCCCGCGGCCGGTTCAACCGCGCCATAGGTTAATCCCTTCAGCGAAACACCGCGCTTCACCAGTTTCTGCTGCAAGATGTCGTTTACCGCCTTCAATTTGTACTCATCGGCAGAGTGGAGAACGATCGCATCCTTCTCCAGCTCAATATTAGATTTCGAATCTTTCAAATCGAAGCGAGTGTGGATCTCCTTCAAAGCCTGCTGGATGGCATTCGACACCTCTTGCAGGTCAATCTTGCTCACGATGTCAAAACTGTTATCAGGCATCGGATTTCAATTCTTTCTGAAATGATGGAATCTGAATCTTGAGGTTATCAGAAGAAAGACCCCCCGAGGAGGGTCAAGGCACCGAAACTTTGCTTTCAGCGGTTTCAGCCAATTTGAAAAAATTGTAGAAATTCTGCGTGGTTTGTCGCCCGACTTCCTCTGCCGTCAATCCCCGCAACTCGCCCAGCTTTCGCGCCGTTTCTTTCACGAATGCCGGCTCGTTGCGTTTGCCGCGGTGCGGCACTGGAGCCAGGAATGGGGAGTCCGTCTCAATCAAAATGCGATCGATCGGCACTTCCTGGGCCGCGTCACGAATCTGCTGCGCCTTGGGAAATGTCAGGTTGCCGGCGAACGAAATCATGAAGCCCATATCGAGTGCGGCCTTGGCTTGCGGCCAGTTTCCCGTGAAACAATGCAGAATTCCGCCAAGACTTTGCTTTGACCAATGCTCGCGCAGCAGTTCGAAACAGTCTTCCCAGGCGTTGTCACTGGCCTCCGACGGACGACAGTGAATTACGATAGGCAGTTTCGCAGCCGCCGCCAAATCCATTTGCCGCCTGAAAACTTCCTGTTGCACCTCTCGCGGCGAATGATCGTAATAGTAATCCAGCCCGATCTCTCCCCACGCGATCACCCTGGGATGCCGCGCCAGGCGTTCCATATTCTGATACGCGGCTTCATCCGCGAGCCGGGCTTCGTGAGGATGAATGCCGAGGGTCGCATAGATGAAATCGTATCGTTCGGCCAGTTTGATTCCACAATCCACCTGCGCCGGACCATCGCCGTTGCCAATGGCGACCATCGCCTGCATGCCAGCTTCTCGCGCCCGAGCAATCACTTCTTCGCGATCGGAGGCAAATTGTTCGCCCTCGAGATGTGCATGAGAGTCTACAAACATTCGTATTTGTTTATGTGGGACAGCCGCCCTCGAATGTCCATGCCGAGCGAAGGCTCGGCGTGTCTTCGACTGTTTCTTCCGCGAACCATGAACGGTGCGCAGCTTACTTCAGCCTCGCGCCCACAGGCACATCCTCCAAAAAGCTCGCCAGCACTGGTTTTCCGCCCTCGAGCGATGCTGCCACGATCATTCCGTTCGATTCCATTCCACGTAGCTTACGCGGCGCCAGGTTGGCCACGATCACCACTTTTCTCCCGACCAACGTTTCTGGTGCATACGCTTCGGCGATTCCGGCCAGCACCTGCCGCACTTCGGTTCCAATATCAATCTCCAGCCGCAAAAGCTTGTCAGCCTTGGGTACCCTTTCGGCGACTTTGACCAGTCCGACCCGCAGTTCGATCTTGGCGAAGTCGTCGATCGATATTTTCTCGTTCGCCGCCGGAACCGGCGATGGTGCCGCCGTTGTGTTCGTCTGCGCCGGCACTGCGACTGCTGGAGGCTCAACTACTGGTGCTATTCTCTGCTCCTCTTCCATCTTCTGCATCCTCTCAATCGCACTCTTGTCGGCCCGCGGAAACACGGGCTGTATATCGCCCAGCTTCGTTCCCAACGGCAGCTGTCCCCAGTCCAGTTCGCCCAGAGCAAGCTTTTTAATGTCTCCCAAACCCAACTGCAACCAAATCTTTGCTGTAGCGTCGGGGATTACCGGGTGGGCCAGCGCGGTCGCAATACGCAAAGCTTCCGCCGCAGTGTAGAGCACGGTGGCCAAACGCGAGCGGCTGTCTTCGTCCTGCTTTTCGCCCAGCGCCCACGGCTCGTTCTCAACGATGTACTTGTCCACCGCGGCCACCAGCGCCCACGCTGTTTCCAACGCGCGCGAAAACTGGAACTGGTCAAACAGCGTTCCGAACTCGCGAATCGTCTTGCGCGCCGTCTCGGCGATGGCCGCATCGGCACTGGTTCTTGACGCCCCATGCGACGGATAAGGCACTTCGCCCTTGAAATAGCGGTTGATCATGGTCAGCGTGCGGCTGGCCAGATTTCCCAGCCCATTCGCCAGATCGGAGTTATAGCGCTGCACCAGCGCGTCGAAAGAAAATGATCCATCCTGTCCGAACACGACCTCGCGCAGCAGAAAATAGCGCAGCGCGTCCGCGCCCAGGACATCGAGAATGGTTTCCGTGCGCACGATGTTGCCGCGCGACTTCGACATTTTGTTTTCTTCAAACAGCAGCCATCCATGCGCCACGATGGTTTTCGGTTCGGCTAGACCCGCCGCCATCAGGAACGCCGGCCAGTACACGCAATGGAAGCGGACGATTTCCTTGCCGATCATCTGCACATCGGCGGGCCAAAACTTCTTGAACGCCTCCTGCGCCCCGGCGTGCGAAGAACCGTAGCCGATCGCAGTGAGATAGTTGGCCAGTGCGTCGAACCAAACGTAAATCACGTGCTTGGGATCATCCGGGACCGGAATGCCCCAGGTAAAGGTTGAACGGCTGATCGATTGATCTCGCAACCCCGAGCGCACGAAGGAAATCACTTCGTTGCGCCGCGCCTCGGGACGAATGAAGTGCGGATTCGCGTACAGCGCGAGCAGCTTATCCTGAAATGCCGAGAGCTTGAAGAAATAGTTTTCCTCGTGCACCGTCTCGGTAATGCGCCCGCACGTGGGGCAGGGATCGCCCGGCTCCGCGCCATCGACATAGAGTTCGTCTGAGACGCAATACTGCCCCGTGTATGTGCCTTTGTAGATGTAGCCGTTGTCCCGAATGCGCCGAAAAAGCTCCTGCACGCGCTTCTTGTGCCGGTCTTCCGTGGTGCGGATGAAGTCATCGTTCGAAATCCCCATCCGCTTCCATAGCTGGCGAAACTCCGCCGAGATTTCATCGGCATATTGCTGCGGAGTTTTTCCCATGGCCTGCGCGGCCCGCTCAATCTTCTGCCCATGCTCATCGGTGCCAGTGAGAAAAAACGTTTCCGCTCCCAGCAGTCGCTGCCGCCGCGCAATCGTGTCGCAGGCGATGGTCGTGTAGGCGTGTCCGATGTGCGGACGTGCGTTCACGTAATAAATCGGCGTCGTAATGTAGAACTTCTTACTCATCTCGTTAGTTGCTTTAATAGCCTTAAAATAGTCTTTCCCAAAACGTTTGCCATTTCCGAACCGGCGCTAAGCCAATGAGGGCCTGCCCTGAGCTTACCGATGGGAACCTGCTTTTTCTTGACCGCTGAAGCGCAGATAAGCTTCTACCGCCTCTCCCATCACCCTCTTTAGCGGCACGCGATGCTCTGCCGCAATACGGCGGCAATCTTCATACTCCGGAGCGTAATTGGTGACCGTCCCGTTCATGCTGGCGACCTTGATCCTCACTTCGCCCCAGGGAGTGGCGACGCTTTCCCACCGGCGCGCGAGAGTCTGCCTCATTTCGTCCCGCCGCCGCACGCCCAGTGTGGTTGTCTCGCTGAAGACAATCTTGGTCAACTTTGCTTCATCTTCACGCTTGCACAGGACTGTCAACACCATTCCCGGACGATTCTTCTTCATCTGTACCGGCATACCGAATACATCCAGCGCACCCTCTTCGAGCAACCGGTCCATTACGTAACCGAAAACCTGCGGATTCAGATCGTCAAGGTTTGCTTCCAGCACGCTGATCGTGTCGGACGCGGTGTTTGCGGCGAACGCCGACGAAGCAGTCTCGCCAATCGTCAAGCGCACTACATTGGGATGTCCCGGAAAATCCCGTGTTCCCGCGCCATATCCTGACTTCTCAATCTTCATCTCGGGAAATGCAGAAAAGCGCGATGCGAGGATTTTCACGATCGCCGCGCCTGTAGGCGTAACCAGTTCGGCCTGCAGCCCCGACGAATACACGGGCGCCTCCTTCAGCAGTTCGACCGTCGCTGGAGCCGGCACCGGGAACGTCCCATGCGCGCACTTCACCATCCCGCCGCCGAGGTTCAGCGGCGAACAAATAATTTCATCGACTCCCAGCGCCTCTGCGCCAACGGCGGCACAAACGATGTCGACCATCGCATCGACGGCGCCGACTTCGTGAAAGTGCACGCTCTCGAGCGAAGTGTTGTGAATCTTTGCCTCTGCTTGTCCCAGCGCCTCGAAGATAGCGATGGCAGTTTTCTTCGCTGCCGCCGAAATCGAAGCGGCAGAAATGATCCCCCGAATTTCAGTCAACCCGCGACCATGAGAATGCTCGTGTGGCGCGGACACTCCCTTCGGCAAGCTCAGGGCAGGCTTTGTCCGCGAAGCCTCGCCAGAAGACGGATGGGAGTGGGCATGATGTTCATGCTCGGCGTGCGAATGTTCGTGGTTCTCATGCCGATGCTGCTTCTGTTCCCAATATTCCTCGCGCGGCAGATCTTTTTCACCGTCAACCCACACGTCCACTTTGATGGCGGAAATCCCGCTACGCACCACACGCGTAATCTCCAGCTGGGCTCCGATTCCAAGCGCCGCCACGGTTTCCTCCAGCGTCCGAGGCGGAACTCCGGAATCCACGAGCGCCCCGAGAAACATGTCGCCGCTCATGCCGGAAAAACACTCAAGGTAGGCTATGCGCATAGAAAACGAATTCACCACGGAGACACGGAGCCTCGGAGAAACACAGAACAATAAGGTCCTAAAGATGCACTTTCTGGGGCTCCGTATCTCCGGGATGATCAGATTTCACTGATTTTTCATCATAGGGAACCGCGCATCTCGCGTCAAACCTGCCTCGGGATGCGGTCTGCTAGAATCACTGTCTTCATAAGCAACATAGAGGGAATCCTTGTATCGTCATCTTGAACAACGTCTGGCCCAGCGCGTTCTGGAGTTTCTTCAGTTGCGCTATCCGGGCGCAAGCCTGCCGAGAGTGATCATCGAGCAGCCTCCGAAGGTGGAGCTCGGCGATTTCGCCATTCCTCTCTTTCCCTTTGCCAAGCCGCTGCGCACCGCTCCGCTCAAGGTCGCCGAAGCGATCCGCGCCGAGATTGGTCCGATCGAGGGCATCACTGAGATGCAGGTTGCGCCCCCGGGCTATCTGAACGTCAGAATCGATCGCGCCCGGATGGCGGCGGCGTTGGCTGCCGACCAGAAGCCGGTCTCAGACAAGTCCGTAGGAAAAATTCTGGTCGAGCACACCAGCATCAATCCCAACAAGGCCGCCCACATTGGCCACCTGCGCAACGCCATCCTCGGCGATACGTTTGTCCGGCTGCTGCGCCACGCCGGCAGGAAAGTCGACGTCCAGAACTACATCGACAACACTGGCGTACAAGTTGCCGACGTGGTGGTGGGCTTCACGCACATCGAGAAAAAGTCGCGTGCCGAAATCGAAGCGCTGGCACATCAACCTCGCTTCGACTACTACTGTTGGGATCTCTACGCCCGCGTCTCGCAGTGGTACGAGCAGGACAAAGAACATTTGCAGGCCCGCCGCGAAACCCTTCACGCCATCGAAGATGCCAGCAGCGAAACTGCAGCCATCGCCGAACTGATCTCGACCGCCGTTCTCCGTCGCCACCTCGAAACCATGGATCGTCTCGATATCGAGTACGATTTCCTGCCCCGCGAGAGCGAAATCCTGCACCTGCATTTCTGGGACGCAGCCTTCACCAAGCTGAAAGAGGCTGGCGTACTCACTTTCGAGAGCGAAGGCAAGAACAAAGGTTGCTGGGTGATGCGTCGCGCTGGAACGGTTTCCACCGCACAGGACACGGAGAACACAGAGGAACCGGACACGATCTCCGAAGACGATCAGAAAGTAATCGTCCGCTCCAACGGCACCGTCGGCTATGTTGGCAAAGACATCGCCTATCACATGTGGAAGTTCGGCTTGCTCGGGCGTGATTTCGGCTATCGCAAGTTCTACCGCTATCCCAATCAGCACGACTGCTGGATTTCTGCCACCGAGGGCGAGAAAAATCATCCTCACTTTGGCGACGTCGCTGAAATCTATAACGTCATCGATGCCCGCCAGTCTGAGGCGCAAAACACAGTCATCGAAGCGCTGCGCGGACTCGGCCACAACGAGGCGGCCGACCACTACACGCACTTTTCTTACGAGATGGTCGCACTCACGCCGCGCTGCGCCGCCGAACTCGGCTACACGCTCAGCGAGGAAGACAAGACGCGCTCCTACATTGAGGTCTCAGGCCGTAAGGGTTTTGGAGTCAAAGCGGATGATCTGCTCGACCAGTTGATCGTTTCCGCGAAAAACGAAGTCGATTCCCGCCATCCGCAACTTAGCGATGCGGAACGCCTGTCGATCGCCACACAAATCGCCGTCGGCGCGCTGCGCTACTTCATGCTGAAGTTCACCAAGCAATCGGTGATCGCCTTCGACTTCAAAGAAGCCCTTAGCTTTGAGGGGGAAACTGGACCCTACGCGCAATACGCCGTGGTGCGCGCGACCAGCATCTTCAAGAAAGCCGGAATCGATGTCGACGCCTTCTGCAAGCATGTTTCAGAGGGCATTTCTTCCGCCGATCTAGCGCAATTTCTTAACGGAGAAGCCGCCACCGAAATCTGGGAACTCTGGCTCGCGGCCTCGAAGACGTCTTACATTGTGGAACAATGCATCGCCACTACCGAACCTGCTTATCTCGCAAAGCATGCATTCCAGCTCGGACAATTGTTTAACACTTTTTATCATCGATACCCCATCTTGAGCGAGCCGGATGAGAAGCGAAAACAATTTCTCCTGGCCACCGTAGCTGTCGTCCGTCGTGAACTGATTCGCACCCTTGAAGTGATGGGTATTACCGTACCTCCGGTCATGTAGAAGAGAGATATTGCGTGGCGTGGACACTCTTGCCCGTGTTTTCGCCCGAAGAGACAAAATGTCGGACGCTGATTTCCCTGCTGGTCAGCCTCGCCCTTGGCTCCGGATTCTCGTACGAATTACGCTCGTCTTCGTCATCCTTCTTGCAATCGCCGGATTCCTCTACGAAAACATTTCCGAGGCCCGTGATCGTCGCTTCCATCCCATGCTGGGCAGACTTGTCGACGTCGGCGGCTACAGAATGCATATCGATTGCACTGGGCAGGGCTCTCCAACTGTGATTCTCGACTCGGGCCTTGGCGACTCCTACATTTCCTGGCACAAGGTGCAGCCCCAGATTGCCCAGTTCGCGCGCGTCTGCTCTTACGACCGTGCGGGCCTTGGCTATAGCGATTCCAGCCCGCGCTCCCGCACGAGTAAGGTGATGGCCGAAGAACTGCACGCGCTTCTGCAACATGCCGGCATTTCTCCGCCTTACATTCTCGTGGGCCACTCCATGGGCGGATATAACGTTCGTCTGTTCGCCAGCCTTTATCGAAGCGAAGTGGTTGGCATGGTTTTGGTGGATTCTTCCCACCCCGAACAGGAAAAGCGTTTTCCGCAGGCTTTGAACGATCTGGACAAAACCTGGGTGCGGGAGCAGGAGTTCTTGGCCTTCTCGATGCCTTTCGGAGTTCCGCGACTGTTAGGTTTTTGTGACAAAGATGGCGCGGTTCGCGCCCCGGATTGCAATTTTCACAGCACGCGAGAAGGCGTCGCGGAACTGAAAGCGGTTTCTGAAAGCGCCGCCCAAACTGCCACCACCGGCTCGCTCGGCGATCTTCCCCTCGCCGTCCTCTCTCACGATCCCGATCAGCCCGAACCCGACTTGCCCGAAGACCTGGTAAAACCAACGCACGATGCCTGGCAGCAGATGCAGAATGAGTTAGCGCAACTCTCCAGCAAAAGCACGTATGTCACCGCGAAGAATAGTGGGCATTACATTCAGATCGACCGGCCGGATCTGGTGATCGAGGCGATCCGCAAAGTCGTGGATCAGGCTCGCCAAGCTGATTCGCACTAGAACCCGCACCTGGCAATCGGTGGCAACACTGCACAATCAAACCTGCTACTGTGAATTTTCTCAGGCGGTCTCCGCTTGTTTCCTTTTCGGAGGATGAATAATGTCTTCGTTCGACTACGCCGGCAGACGTGGGCCGCGCCTCACCATCTTTTTGCTGATCCTGCTCGGCACATTGGCATCGGCACAAAATCCGCTTCCAGTTGAGGCTCAAGGCCAGCAGCCTGCCGCATCTGTGCCGGCGCAGCGTCCCCGAATCGGTCTTGCGCTCAGCGGGGGCGGTGCGCTCGGCTTGGCTCAAATCGGGGTGATTCAGTGGCTGGAAGAGAACCACATCCCAGTCGACCGCATTGCCGGAACTAGCATGGGCAGCATCATTGGCGTCATGTACGCCACCGGCATGTCGCCTGCGGAAATGCAAAAATTTGCCCAAGTCATTGACTGGAACGAGGTCCTGCTTCCCGAGCCCACCTACCGTCAGCTTTCGTATCGCCGCAAGCAGGATCACCGCGACTACCAGGTTGAAGCCGCGCTCGGTATCAAGCACGGGTTAAGGGGGCCGAACGGGTTCGATCCCGGTCTGAGTGTCGAGCTACTGCTGGATCGCATCGCCTTCGCGGAGTCCGGCATCGCCAACTTCGACGACCTGCCCATCCCATTTCGTTGCGTGGCCACCGATATGCAAAGCGGAGATCGCGTGGTGCTGCATGAGGGTTCTCTGCCGAGAGCGGTTCGCGCCAGCATGGCGATTCCGGGCGTCTTTACTCCTGTGCAAATCGACGGGCGCGTGCTGGCCGACGGGGGCATGGTCGAAAATATTCCCGTTGAAGCCGCCCGTGAGATGGATGCCGATAAGGTCATTGCTATCGACCTTCAAATGCCGCTTGGCGGGAAGGAGCAGCTGGAAACCATTACCGGCGTACTCTCGCGGGCGGTGAGCGTGATGATCCTGCAGAATGAGCGGCAGTCGCTGAAACTCGCCGATGCCACCGTCATTGTGGACACGGGAAATTTTTCCATGACCGACTATGATCGGGTTTCGGATCTCATCCGGCTCGGCTACCAGAGCGCGGCCAGGCATGCCGCCGCCTTGCTGCCTTACGCGATTCAAGACGGCGCGGAGTGGCAGCAATATCTCAGCGCACGAAATGCGCGCAAGCACTCTCCACCAAAGGAAGTGCAATCCGTGACTGTGGAAGGTGGAGACTCCGACACGAATCACAGAATTGAGCGACGCTTGAAATCAGACACGGGCGTGCCGCTGAATCTGCCGAAACTCGAAACTCAACTGACACGCATTGCAGGCCAGGGTGAGTTCGACCGTCTCGGCTACGAAGGCTTCACGCAGCACGGTGTGCCGGCTCTACGAGTGACCGCACATGAGAAGACGTACGGTCCGCCGTTCGTGGATCTCGCGGTCAATGTCGACGGTTCTGGCGTGGCCGCGTTCGATTTTTCCGCTGGCGCCCGGATTACTTTCATGGACGTGGAACATCATGGCGGCGAGTGGCGAAACGACCTGATGCTGGGCTCGAGCAACCTGGCTGCCACGGAGTTTTACCAGCCGATCGCCAATACGCACTTCTTCATGGCGCCTTACGCCTTCGCTTCCAAGTTGCCGCGCAACGCGTTCGAGGGACAAACCCGCGTGGCCGTCTTCGGCGACGAACGCGCCGGCGGCGGCTTCGATCTTGGCTATGACTCGGGACGCCGCAGCGAACTCCGCTTCGGCTACCAGTTATTCAGCGGGAAACTCGCGCCGCTGATCGGCAGTGCAGGTTTACCCGTGCTCAGCGGCAGCACCGGAGAATTTCGTACACGCTATGTCTGGGACGGCCAAGACAGTCCCTCGATTCCCAGCGCGGGCACGCGCATCGTTGCCACCCTCGCTCGCGTGCTGCAAAGCCCAGGCCTTGTTCATCCCATCGATCAGCTCGAGGTGCAGACTTCCACCCTCATCCCTACCAGCGAAAAGACCTCGCTCTTTCTTGCTGCCTCTGGAGGAACCACATTTCACGGAACGGCTAGCCAGTTTCAAGTCTTTTCGCTGGGTGGATCATTTCGCCTGGGCGCGTATCTGCCCAATGAGTTCGTGGGCAACCATTACGGTTACGCATCGTTCGGATTCCGCCGCGAGCTGTATCGTCTGCCGCAACTCGTTGGCAAGAAAGTTTACTGGGGTGGCTGGTATGAAGCGGGCTCGGCGTTCAATAATCCCGATTCACTGATCGTGCGGGGCAGCGCCAACGCTGGGTTCATCGCCGATACGATTGTCGGCCCCATCGCCATTTTCGGCAGCGTGAGTCCCACGGGACAGAGCCGGGTGAATTTTTCAGTCGGGAGACTCTTCTAGGCCTGTCTTCGCGCCCGGCTCTATGGCAAAATTTATATCGCAGAGAGGCCAATTGCGAATCGGAGGTGATGTCAAGTGTGCAGGAATATCAAAACCCTTTTCAATTTCGATCCCCCGGTGAATGACGAAGAAATTCGTGCGGCTTCGCTACAGTTCGTGCGAAAGATTACCGGCTTCAACAAACCCTCGAAGGCAAACGAAGCCTCGTTTCTGAGCGCAATCGATGAAATCGCTGGCGTCGCGGCCCGGCTTCTCCATTCCCTGGAAACCACCGCGCCGCCAAAGAATCGAGAAGAAGAAGCCGCGAAAGCGAAAGCTCGCGCCGCGGAACGATTCGGGGTCTGACGTGATGATTCGACGCCTGTCAGGGCTGCTCCTGCGGTACTCTTTCTCGGCGATAAACTCTCAGAACAGTGAATTCAACAACTTGTGCGGAATGGTTCAAGTGGCACAGGCATCTCGCGCCTGAGCAAAACCATCTAACTTGATAGATTAATAATGAAGAGGCTGGGGAGCCTGTCAGTTATGAGAAGCTGAATGAGTCTTCGAGCCGTACTCACGGTTGTGGTTCTGCTAACAGCCAGTCTGGCCTGGGCTGCGCCGAAGCCGGCGAAGAATCCGCAAAGCGTTCCGCCGTTCCCCGGCACGCTGGTGAACGCGCGTTTTGTTTACGTCACCAGCTATGACGGTGATCAGTTCAGTCCTAATCTGCTTCCCGAAGATCGCCAGGCGATCGCCACAGTTCAGGACGCGATGCAGAAGTGGGGAAAGTTCACGCTGGTGTATGAACCCTATCAGGCCGACATCGTGCTGATGGTCATGAGTCGTCCGTCAGAAGATGTGCTCGCAGTCTATGACGCGCACGGTTGGCCGCAGAGTCAGTACCGTTGGCGCATGATGGGCCGCAGCGGACTGCAAAAGGACGAAGCTCCGCTGGTTACAAATCTCGAGAAGGCATTTAACCTGGCCACAACGAAGTAGAAGCCGGCCACGGATCTGCACAGATTTTCACGGATACCTCTTAAGGATCCTAAGTCTCCTGATTTTTTGATCCGCGAAAACCCGTGAAATCCGTGGCCGGTTTTTCTAGCTCACGAAGCTCTTCACGAACTCCACCAGACTGCGCAGCGCGATTCCGGACGGACCCTTCGCAATCCAGGGTTTTTGATCTTCCATCCAGGCGGTGCCGGCAATGTCGAGATGGATCCACGGCGTGTCTTCCGCAAATTCTTTCAGGAACATGGCCGCGTTAATCGCCCCGCCCCAGCGTCCGCCGGAGTTGACGATGTCAGCGATGGTGGACTTGATGTTGTCTTTGTATTCGTCATCGAGCGGCAAACGCCACATCTTCTCGCCGGCTTGGTCGTTTGCCTTGTGGAAGCGCTCGTAAATGGCGTCATCATTCGCGAAGACTCCAGCATTCGCATAGCCCAGCGCAACCACGACAGCGCCTGTCAGCGTAGCCGCATCGACGAGATGCGTGCAGCCGAGTTGGCGCGCGTAGAACAGGCCGTCGGCCAGTACCAGTCGGCCTTCGGCGTCCGTATTGATAATTTCGATCGACTTTCCGGACATGGCAATCTGCACATCGCCCGGCTTCTGCGCTTTGCCGGACGGCATGTTTTCCGTCGCGCACACGATGCCGATGACTTTCACTTTCGGCTTCAGCAGCGCGATGGCGCGCATCGCGCCGATCATGGTCGCACCCCCGGCCATGTCGTATTTCATCTTCTCCATGCCGTCGGCGGGCTTGATCGAAATTCCCCCGGTGTCGAAGGTGATTCCTTTGCCCACTAGGCCTAAGACTGGCTTTGCCGGAGCGCCGGCTGGCTCGTAAGTCATCACGATCAGTGTGGGAGGTTCATCGGAACCTTGCGCGACGCTCCAGAACGCACCCATCTTTAATTCTTTAATCTTGTCGGCCCCGTAAACTTCGCACCTCAAGCCAACCTCCTGGCACATTTTCTTTGCCCGGTCGCCGAGAATGGTCGGTGTCATGCGATTGGAAGGCTCGTTCACCAAATCGCGCGTGAAATTTTGCGATTCGCCGATGATTTGCGCTTCGTGCGCAGCTTTTTCCAGGGCTGCGTGATCCGCGTTTCCGCTGGCGAGGATGGTGAGCGCATCAATTTTTTGATCTTTACGGTCGCTGCGGTAGTAGTCGGGATCGAAGTTGCCTACCAGCGCGCCCTCGACGATGGCTCGCACCGCTTCCTCTGCAGGAATGCTTGGTGGGGCAATGAAGGCGAAGCTGCGGATTCCGCGGCCTTTGAGAGTGCGCACCGCAGTTCCCGCGATGCGCCGCAGATCGTAGCTGGAAAACTTCTTGGCCGGGCCGCCGCTGATTAGCAACAGGCGCTTTGCCTTAAGTCCAGCAGGTTTGTGCAGCAAATTGACTTCGAATGGTTTGCCGCTCACTTCACCGCTCGCCAGCAGCTCGGCGGCCACGGCCTGCACGGCTGCATCGCTAGTGGCGAGTTTGAGTTGCGGTTTTTCTTTCTTGGCCGATTCGGACTGCTTACCGGAGGCAGCATCCTTTTCCGAGTGATCCAGCGCAATGGCGACGAGAGATTCGGTTTCGAGTTCAGCGGGAGTGGAGAATGAGAGTGTCGTTTTCATAGTCATTAATCGTTTTTGTGTGAACTCCCAGTATCGTCGGCGAGGCGGTGGAAGCGCAAGGGCGACCTCTTTGGTTGACTGGCACTTTGATTCAGCCGCAAGAAGCGGATAGTTCTCTCCATGTGCGAACCCTTACCGTCAACTCATGCATAAAACGATTGAACCGACCATTCTTTATTTCGGAACGCCTGTAGCGCTGATCAGCACAATAAATCCGGACGGCACGCCCAACCTTGCGCCAATGTCATCGGCGTGGTGGCTAGGCTGGAGCTGCATGCTAGGCCTCGGACAGATGGGCCAGACCTCCGACAATCTGATCCGCACTCGTGAGTGCGTGATCAACCTGCCCTCCGAAGATCTGGTGACCCACGTCGATCGCCTGGCACTCACCACCGGGAAGAACCCGGTGCCCGGTAAGAAGCGCGACTGGGGCTATCGCCATGAGCCGGATAAATTTGGCGTCGCCGGCCTTACTGCAGTGAAGTCGTTATGCGTGACGCCGCCGCGTGTGGCCGAGTGCCCGGTTCAGATGGAGGGCGTCGTGCACGAGTTCCGTCCATTCGGCAAGAATGTGAGCGCGAATATGTTCGAGGTGCATATCATGAAGCTTCACGTCGACGAAACGCTTCTCGCGGACGGCGGCCAGCGTCCGCATATCGATCCGCTGCGCTGGCGCCCACTGATCATGAGCTTCTGCCGCTTCTTCGGACTGAGCGGCGAAGTGTATCCCTCCCGCCTGGCAGAATCGAACTTCATGAAATTCGTGAGCCAGGGAACTACGGCGCCTTCCACAAGCTCGTCTGATCCGGAGTAGTGCGCCGGAGCGCGATGCCGTGGCGGGGTGACGCTGCCTGACTACCTGCGGTATGATTCCATCCCACAGCGAGGACAGGGGTTTTCATGAAGATCCGGTGGATGATTCTGTTTTTCCCCGTAGTGTCGGTGGTCGCAATTTCTCTGCTGGTGAAGGAACATGCCGCGAAAGCGGCTTCGCCGCAGACTGCCGCAGCCCCCGTGCCCACGGCTGCTGGTGTGGCTGCGGCCTTGAACAGCTCGGGGTCGCTCGCGATTCCAGATACCACGCTGGCCATCAATTCGCCAAAGCCCATGTCGGAGCGGGTGGTGCATTACGAGATTGACGCGAAGTATGACTCCGCGAAACATATCGTCGACGCAACCGAAGTACTCACCTATCGCAATTTGACGGGGCAAGCCCTGGACCACTTTCCGTTTCACCTTTACCAGAACGCATTTCAGCCGAACTCAACTTGGATTCGCGAAGCAAAAATAGCTGGCAGTCGGGACGTCAGCTACGAGAAGTGGGAGGCCAAGGAATATGGGTCGGAAGAGATTAAGAGCCTCGAAGTAGTGGGACAGGGCGATCTGACTTCGCAAGTGCAATACATTCAGCCCGACGACGGAAATAAAGACGATAAAACCGTGGTGGATGTGCATCTGCCCAAGGCAATTGCCCCGGGCAGCTACGTGCAGTTCAAGATTGCCTTCCAGACGAATTTTCCCGAGACTCAGGCGCGGTCGGGATGGAAGCACGATTTCGTGCTCGGCGGGCAATGGTTCCCGAAGGTTGGCGTGTTCTGGCACGGAGCCTGGAACTGCCACCAGTACCACGCCTTCACTGAATTCTTTGCCGACTTTGGGGTATACGACGTCAAACTGACGCTGCCGCAGTTCGAAGTAGTTGGGGCCAGCGGTGTGAAGGTCGGCGAAGCAAACAATGCCGACAACACCAAGACCGTCAGTTATCACGGTGACGACATTCACGATTTCGCTTGGACGGCGAGCCCGCGCTACAAGGTTAAGGAAGATGGCGTCTTTCAAGGGCAGATGGGGCCGGTGCAGATGCGAATCCTTATGCAGCCCGCGCACTGGAACCAGGTGGAGCGGCACGAAAAGATACTACGGGAATCGCTGGAACACTTTGAGAGTTGGTACGGGCCATATCCTTATAAGACGATCACCCTGGTCGATCCCGAGAGCGAGGAAGCCGGGGGGATGGAATATCCGACCTTCATTACGGGCGACACAAGTTGGTTCATGCCCGAGGGGCTCTACCTGCCGGAGATCGTGATCGAGCATGAGTTCGGGCACCAATATTGGTACGGCATGGTGGCCACTAACGAATTCGAGGATGCCTGGATGGACGAGGGCATCAACAGCTATACGGAAGTGAAGGTTCTGGATTCGATCCTCGGTAAGAAGACCTCCATTATGAATCTTGGCGGCATTACCGTGGGTGAGCGGGAAGAGCAACGGCTGGGCTACATCGCTGTGGCCGATCTCGATCCGATCGCGGAAAAGGCCTACGACTACTACAGCTTCAGCTCGTACGGCGGAATTACTTATGGCAAGACGGCGAGCGTGCTGCTGACGCTCGAAAGCATCGTCGGCGAAGACACCATGGCGAAGGCGATGCGCACCTACTTCATGAAGTACCGCTTCACCCACCCCACCAAGGCAGACTTCCTGAATACGATCCAGGAGGTTTCGGGCAAAGATTTGAAATGGTATTTCGATCAGGCCATCTACGGTTCGCCGGTGATGGATTACAAAGTGTTGCGGGTGGAGTCTTATCCCGTGAACTGGTACGAAAAGAAGGGAAGCGCCTTCGAGAAAGAGGACAAGAATACTGTCTATCGCTCTTACGTCTGGCTGCAGCGCAAGGACGATTTCGTTATGCCAGTGGACGTGGAAATTAAATTCGACAACGGCGAGAAAGTTCGCGAGCACTGGGATGGCGTGAGCCGCTGGACCAAGTTTATGTACGAGAAGAAAGCCAAGGTGGAGTCGGCGGAGATTGATCCGGACCACAAGATCCAGATCGATCGCAACGACTTCAATAACAGCTACAAGGTAGAAGCCAATCCGAAACCGGCGCGAAAATTGGAAAATTACTGGATGTTTCTTACACAGTGGGTAGCACAGGCGTTGGCGTGGTGGGCGGTTTAGGCTAGATCGAGGACGCGATTTCATGAACGAAAACGAAAGTCTGCTAAGCAGCGGCTGGGGCAGGGTAACGCGCAATAAGCGCTATATCTTCTGGTTCTATGTTCTGAACGTGCTTCTGGCGTGGTTCGGCGCGGGAGCATTCAATAATCAGGTCCACCAGATCCTGGATCACAGCCTGCAGGCGGATCGACTGGTGAACGGTTTTGATCTAGGCGTACTCATGGAGATGTTTTCGCGGCCA
Source organism: uncultured Acidobacteriaceae bacterium (assembly GCA_964403025.1). GTDB lineage: Bacteria > Acidobacteriota > Terriglobia > Terriglobales > Acidobacteriaceae > Sulfotelmatobacter. The sequence goes on from CAYOEH010000001.1 coordinate 969,308, forward strand.
GAGTTCGGTCCGAAGATAGCCTCGGCGGCGCCTGCGATGCATTTCGCATTCTTCTTTCTACTGATGACAGCGCTCTTCTTGCCCGGAGTGCTGCAGGGCTATGCCTCGACATATCGTTTGCCGCGAGAGGACTTTTTTCGCGCCTGTGGGCGGAACTTGTGGCGCTTTATACGGCTCATGATTGTGGCGGGCATCGTGATGGGAGCGGTAGCCGCTGCGCTCTTCGGACTGCATGGCGTGCTGGAGAGAAAGGCCGCGGAGAGCACGAACGAATTACTTCTTCCGGAAGTACGGCTTGCTGGCCTGGCGGTGATCTTTCTCGTAATGACGGCGCTGCGTATTTGGTTTGATCTGGCGCAGACTGACGTGGTCCTCAGCGATCAGCGGGCGGTGCGGAAATCGATTGGCTCGGGCTTCCGGCATATGTGGCGGAATCTGGGCCGGCTGCTTGGAAGTTATGTTGTCACCGCGATCGTAGCCGCGGTCATATTGGTGGCAGGGCTCTGGGTGTGGATGAGGTTTGTGCCTCCGGACAACATTGTCGGGGCGGTTGTCGTGAGCCAGTTGATTTTGCTCTTCCTTCTGATTCCGCGCTTCTGGCAGCGAGGCGTTGCGGTGACCTATTACTTGCACAATATGGTGGAACCGATTGCGGTCCAACCTTTCACGCCGGCTCCGGTGGCTACACTTACCCCAACTCCTGTGATCCCGAGCACACCGCCGGAGACCCAAGGGGCGTAGCATCCCGGCAGAGAGATCTGCCGCTTGTGCGGTTTTGATCCACTCAATATTCAGAGTAGGGTAAGAGCCGCCATGCCCCGCACGATTGTCGAGCCTTTTCGCATCAAGAGCGTCGAGCCCATTCACTGGACCACCCGCCCGCAGCGCGAGCAATTGCTGCGCGCCGCGTCCTACAACTTGTTTCTGCTTCCCGCCGACGACGTTCTCATCGATCTCCTCACCGACTCCGGAACCGGTGCCATGTCCACGCATCAGTGGGCTGCGATCATGGAAGGCGACGAGAGCTACGCCGGCAGCCGAAGCTTTGATCGGTTTCGCGATTCGGTGCAGGATATCTTTGGCTACAAGCACGTAATTCCTACCCATCAGGGACGCGCCGCCGAGCGCATTCTGTTCAGCGTGATGTGCAAGAAAGGCGATGTTGTCCCCAACAACACGCATTTCGATACCACTCGCGCCAATGTGGAATTCGTTGGTGCCGAAGCTCGAGACCTGGTGATCGCGGACGGGCGCCAGCCGGGCCTGAAGCATCCCTTCAAAGGCAACATGGACGTTGAGGCGCTCGAACGCTTGATCCAAAATGTCGGACGCGAGCACGTTCCGCTCGTCATGCTGACGGTGACCAACAACTCCGGGGGCGGACAGCCGGTCTCGATGGAGAACGTGAAAGCGGTCAGCGCGATTTGCCGGAAGCACGGCATCCCGCTCTACTTCGACGCTTGCCGCTTCGCCGAGAATGCTTACTTCATCAAGACGCGTGAGCGCGGCTACGAATCGAAGACGCCGAAAGAGATTGCGCAGGAAATGTTTGGCTATGGCGACGGCTGCACCATGTCGGCCAAGAAAGATGGTATGGCCAACATCGGCGGATTCCTGTGTACGAACGACGACATGCTCGCGCAGCAGGAGAAGAATCTGCTGATCCTGACCGAGGGCTATCCGACTTACGGCGGTCTCGCGGGGCGAGACCTCGAGGCCATTGCAGTCGGCGTGCAGGAAGCTCTTCACGAAGACTACCTCGAATACCGCATCGCTTCCACTGCTTATCTCGGCAACCATATCGCCGAGCATGGTGTGCCGATTGTGCAGCCGCCCGGGGGCCACGCCATCTACATCGATTCGCGCGCTTTCCTGCCGCACGTTCCGCCGGATCGTTTTCCTGGTGTTGCGCTGGCCAACGAACTCTACCTCGAAGGCGGAATCCGCTCGGTCGAGATTGGCACATTGATGTTCGGAGCTGCAGCGACGATGGACCTGGTTCGTCTAGCCATTCCGCGTCGCGTCTACACGCAGAGCCATATCGACTACGTTGTGGAAGTGATCCTTGCCGTCCGGGCGAAGCGCGATCAGATACAGGGAATGAAGCTGAGCTACGAGGCGCCGTTCTTGCGCCACTTCACGGCGCGGCTGGAACCGGTGGCTGCGGCGGTGCCTGCGCGGCGCTGATACTTCGCGCATCTTTTCTGACTAAAGCAAAATGATCTAAAGCAAAATGATCGTGATTCCGCGATTGCAGCGGCCGAGGTCGGAGTCGCTCTTGAGTTCCGTTTGTGATCGCAGGAGTTTCCACGACACTTCGTCTGATTTTGTCCAGTTCTCCCCGAAGATGCAGCCGCGGATCTGCCCGTTCTCCGCCATCTCCATCAACCGCTTTTGTACGGCGATGCGAATGTCGCCGCCAGCTCCAGTCGATCCGTAGCCGTGAATCACCTTCAGGACCTTCAGCTTGCTTTGGCGGGCGAGCGCGAGTTCGCGGTCCATTCTATGCAAAGCCTCGTGGACCTGCGGCATGTCGGACTTGAGGTCTACGGTTTTGATGGTGGCCTCGGGAACGGTGAGGAAAATCCAGAATAAGAAACTTGAAGGCCGCTCGGTTAAAGTATCCGGAATCAGCGAGTTACGGTTGTGGGACTGCCGCTGGTCTGGCTAAAATACTGGAAACAAACGATTTGCCCGCAAAATATTACAAGTAAACAACTTAGCGTAAGTGGACTCCTACAACTGCCTTAGAATCAGCGGGCGGTTCGTAGAATATTGTATTCGCTGGAGTTGTCTTAATGCTATTCCGATGTCAAAGAGTTAATGCGTAAAGAGAATTGTCGCAGTATGGAGAATCGAAGTCAAGGGAATTCGTGGCCACAAGCATCAGGCATTGTCCAATTTCGTCAAGATTGGTCCGAGCACGTAGGCGACGACCATCCCGACCGCGTAGATAACTGCTGAAATCCATAGGAGAATTCTGCTGAGCTTGCTTGCTTCCGCACAAGCTGAAGGCTCGTCTGCGTTACATTGCTCAGCGCGAATACGGGGAGCAATGTAGTAGGTGTTGACGAAGCTTAGCGCAATCAGAGTACCGGATACAGCGAAGGTCCACTGCTTGTGCCGTGAAAGAGTGACCAGCCAGGGCATGAACGAGAGCATCGACGCGACCGACGCACCCAAGCCGAAGAGCACAAGCAGCGATGGGAGCGCACAGCAAAGGAGAGTGCTGAGCGATGTGAAGAGAGAGAAATAGTTGAGCACGGCTGATCGCTTGCCCGTTGTTGTGGCAGCATTCATTGTGATTGTTCTTCCTTCATTGATTGATAACGAATGGAGTCGGGGGGCTTGCCTTTCACTCCCTCGAGAATCGTGCCGTCTACCACAATAGTTTTGCCGACCAGCGAGACCGCACCTGCCACCGAAAGGGACGCTGGCTCTAGTTGCAGCAGTTCGTTGGAACCCGAAACACGCAGGGTCGCCTTGCCACCCGTGGTGACCACCGTGCCAGCGATAGTTGCCGTCGAATCCTTCATCGTGAATCCGTTCCTTGTGATGGCTTCATTCAATTGCTTGAGCGTAGCCGTGTTGCCCGGTTTCATCTTTACGACCGCCAGCCCTTTTTCGAGGCTGACATCAACCGAGTCCACACCCGATATCGATTTCAATGACACGCGCACGGCGTGTGCACAGACTTCTCAATCCATGCCGAAAATCTTGATGTCAATGGACTTGATTTCAGCCAAGGCAGACGAAACGAGTATCAAGAACGACGCGAACAAAGTAGACAGTTTTCTCATGGAGCCTCCTAGTGTGAGTGTCCGTGCTGAAAGAGCAGATAGCTGAGATTCACCGCGAAGCGAACATGTTCCTTGGGGAACGCGGACCCGACGTTTTGATAGACCGGGAACTGCGCGCCAAAGCTGACGGTGTAGTTGTGAAAAATTCCGAGTGCCGTCGGCCCAACGAAAACCTGGTGAGCCTGGGTGTTTGCGACGGGAACGCTCGCTTGCAGGAATCGGTTGGAACGTTCGCCGACTAACTCACCAAACACTCTCCAGTCCCATTTGTCGGGAGGTCTGCGCCATTGGAGTGGGCGATAGCCGTAGACCAGACTGTAGTCGAATACGTCGGGACATTTGTCTCCATTGCGCTCGTAGAACTTCGTGTAGGTGCTGCCAAGCCAAATGTAATTGCTGCGCGATGCCATGCCTGTGACCGCGCCGAACATGGTGCCGGGAGCGTTTGTGGTGTGAGCGATTCCTTTGAACCCTGACTGCGGGCCGGGGACAGCGAGACCAGCGAAGGCTGTGCTTTCAAACCGAGTGCCAACCTTGGTTGCCCTGTGCTGGAAGCGCCACGCAACCGTAGTGTCAAAATCGTCGCCTGGCTGGATTCTGGTCGGCGGAAGGGTCGTATTTCCGACAACGGCGGGCAGTGTGAAAGAGAGGGTCAGGTGCGGCGTGAAGCCGTACCCGACCAACTCTCGCACCGATGCTTGCGAACCGAGACTCGTGTTCCGACCGAATATTCCTTCGTCGAAAGTCCACTCCCCCTGGGAATTTGTGGGTGTTGCGAGCCCGAAAACCGGACCGTGGGCGGACGCGACTGCAAATAGCGGGAATCCAAGAACGATGAACAGTACTGCACGTCTCATATTTTCCTCCGCGATGCGCTGACACACGCAGGCACTGCCTCGTGTGCGAAAGCAACAACGCGAAGTTTCAGATTCTGAGGATTGAGTGCAGGCCGGGCGGAGCAGGCGGCGGCAGACCGAGACCTGCTTGTATTGCTTCAGCGTCGGCTAATGAAGGGACTGGAGCTGTGACAATCTCGGCGACGACCGCGACGGAGGGGTGAAACGGCGCAATCGGCTGGACCGACGCAACGGGCTGTGGGGTACTTGCGATGGTCTTGCAGCAAGGGTGCTGCCCGATTCCCATTTGGCAGTCCCCCGCCATCTTCTTGCAGCACGCCATCTCCGCAGCTGTCATTTGCGGATTTGGCAGGCACGCAAGTGCGGGGATCGCCAGCCACAGGGCAAGCAAAACCAACACTATGACCGAGCGACATCGCGCCATCACTCGATGCTACCCCCATCCTGTCTATTGCGGCAAGTGGCTCGCGACGAAGACACCCGTCAAGCGCGCTGAGGCGCGGGCGTTTTTTTTGATCGCTTACGGCACGACTAGAAGTCGTGCCCTTCCCGATCCCAGGCGGGTGGCCTGCTTCTGTGGCGGGCACTTAAACCTGGGTGCCCCATTTCTCGGAGAGGCGGGACTGGTCCGGATCAACGACTGGACCTGGTGGGAAGAGAAGATTCGGAGGAGTGCCGGTTGAGAATCGGGAGGGTGCCGGCGTGAAGCCCCACTTCTCGCAAAGAACGCGAGAAATGGGGCACCCGTGCTGCTTAGGTTTTCCGGCTGCGACTGATGGCTTCTCTGGCTTCTTTGTCGGCGGATTTGCTACTGTCCCATGCCGGTGAGCCGGGCTGCGTCTTGCATCATCTCCAGTCTTCGCTGCTGCTGGTCCATCATGTCCTGCATGTGGGCCAGGCGTTCCGTCTGGATCGACTGATAGCGGTTCACTGGGGTATCGTACTGTGCCGTGCCGACGGCCGCATGCATCTCCTGATTTACGCGGTTGATGCGCGCCTGTAGATCGGCAATGCGTGCTTCCTGATTCTGGATACGTGCTCTCCACTGCTCGCCGGCGCGCTGTTCGGCCAGCAGATGCTGATTCGCGCGCTGCTCGGAATAGCTATCTGCGGACCTCTTCACGCCGGATACCGTGGTCATCGGTTCCAAGGACTCCGGGACTCCCGGCGGGTCCGAAGGAAGATCCTGATTCGTAATCACTTTGGGCAGCGTCCCGGCGGCTTCATGTGCCTGCAGCTTCGCATGGTTCGCGCGGGCCACGTCGCCCAGCGAATCCCCGGACTGGGACTGCGCTAGTGCGGCTCCACTCAGGAATAGTGCGACAAACAAAACCCGCCAAATCACTCGCTGCATAAGCCCTCCCGGAACCGTTCTGCCAAGATCGTCCTGCCCAAAACCGTCCTGACAAAGATCGCTCTCTATAAGGAGAACCCAGCCCGGCGCATCCTGTCGCGTCCCAAAGGTGTAATCCGCGCCAAACGAAAGGTACCAGCCTCAAGTGACCAAAGGCACAACCATCCATGCCCTCGCGGGTGGCCCGTGTTTTCAGGTCGCAGGAAGAGGACCACTCATTTGGCCATCCATACTGCGATGTCGCGGACAGCAGTGTCTTCGATACCAAAAAAACCATGATCCGAAAGCGCGTCACAATTGCCAGTCAAGGCAGTGAGGCCGCCGGACGGAACTCGCTCGGCGCCCTTTCTTGGCGACTGCTTCAACGCCTTAAGTACAGGAGGCTGACCCGCGATGCGGGCAATACTGCAGGTGCTGCCGGCGTCATTGATCAGGAGCACGGGCACGGTGATGTTTGCGAGGTTCGCCATGAGCAGAGAATCGGGATCATTCGAATCGTTGACAGATGCAGCGAAAACCAGGCCGTCCGGTCCACCTTGCGCCGGACTATAGGAGCCTGCAACGAAGGCTCCGCCGGTTCCCCGACTCGTACCCACTATCCAAACTGGTAGCCCAGGCACTTCCGAACGCGCCCACGAGATGACCTCCAGGATGTCGGAAACGTGGGCGGCGCTACCTTCCTGGCCGGCTAGACCTTCGGGGAGCAGGTAAAAATCGGTGGCGGCATCGAGGGTGATGGTATCGAGGTTGTGGCCCGCGAACAGGGAACGACTGCGCACCACGAAGTTATGGGAATTCACGTCCAGCATTCCATCCCCGGCACCGGTAGGAGCAAGTTGGATGAGTCCGGCGCCGCCGGGAAGCAGGATCACGATTGCCGTCGGGGCCGGGGTTACAGTCACGATGAAGCTCTCGCTCAAAACCGCAGGCGGAGGATTTGACACCGGCGTGCGCGACAGTGGGAGCGTCTGCACCACATCCTGGGCCAACGCGGTTGCCCCGAACAGAAGGATAGCGGCTAGTAAGGTGAGCGTAGCCGGCCAGATCCAAGCCGGCCTTTTGCAATTTGAAAACAGGCCTATCATGTCGAACCTCCGCAGGACGAATGGCTACGTCCGATGTAAGGGTTGATTCCGTCGCCTCAGGGAGGGTGTGCGTCAACGGCAGGAACGGCTCTTCGGAGAGGCGAGACTCTTATCGGGGCGAGATGCTATGCGGATTGCACGTGTAATGTCAGTGACTCTGGTCACGTCGTGTCTTGGCACCCATTTACATCCAAAGTCGCAGGCTCGGGTGAGTTGCCCTACATTAATTCTTAGGTCTTCCGGCTGCGGCTGATGGCGTCTCGGGCTTCTTTGTCGGCGGTGCGGCGGCGTTCGGTTTCGCGTTTGTCCCAGAGCTGTTTGCCTTTGGCCAGGGCTAGTTCGACCTTTACTTTGCCGTTCTTGAAGTACATGCGGACGGGGATCAGGGTCAGTCCTTTTTGCTGGGTCTTGCCGATCAGCTTGCGGATTTCTTCTTTGTGCATGAGCAGCTTGCGGGTGCGCAGGGGAGCGTGGTTGTGAATGTTGCCATGCTCGTAGGGGCCGATGTGAGCGTTGAGTAGCCAGAGTTCGCCATCTTTCACTAAACCATAAGAATCCTTGAGGTTGGCGAGGCCGCCGCGAACCGATTTGGCCTCGGTTCCGGTAAGAACCAGGCCACACTCAAATTTTTCCAGCAAGAAATAGTTATGAGAAGCGATCCTATTAACGGCGGCATTGCGCTCGCCGGAGGCGGTGGGATCGCGGCGGGGAGACTTTTCGGGGCTGGGCTTGGTCTGGTGTGTGGACTGGCGGGGCATAAAGTTGCGACTTCGGCTTTATCTTAGCAGTAAATGACGCGGGCTTCGGCCATCGGGCTTCAGCACAAACCTTTCGTAGCGATCGTGAAACGCTGGTTTGCGAAGCCCGGTCCGCCGAAGCCCGGAGACTGAAGGCAAAGCCTCCGTTCCCCCACTGGGACTAAGACCAAAGAGTGTAACTGCCGCGTGTGCAATCGGATAGGGAGTCAGGAAGGCCGATGCTATAATCGCAGCAAAAGTAGTGCTTGGATTCGTCACATTAGGTCCAAATTACCGGCCCTAGGTGCAGTATTCTGCTTGTCCGGCGAAGACTTCCGGCAAAGATTTTTAGACGAGGACTGACGAATGAGACGTCTGATGCCTGCGGCGGTTGCGCTGCTGGTTCTGGTTGCCATCCTGCCCGCTATCGCCGACAAAGCTAAGACGCTTTACGACAAAGGACAGGACGCCGAGGCGCGCCAAAATTATGAAGCCGCCTACAATCTTTATAAGCAGGCCTATGACCTAAAGCCCAAGGATTTGCGCTACCGGTCGGGCTTTGAGCGAATGCGCTCCAAAGCGGCCATGACTATCGTCCATCAAGGGGTAATATTACGGGACGAACAGGGTAAGCCGGAGGAGGCGCTGGCGTTGTTTCAAAAGGCGGCGCAGATTGATCCCTCGCTGTTTAGCGCGCAACAGGAGTTGAAGCGCACGCTGCAGATGATTAATGATGCCCGCAATCCTCCGCCGCAGGCCGCTGGACCTCCCAGCAATCTGGAAAAAAAGATCAGGGAAGCGAGCGGTCCCATAGAGCTGGCGCCCATCTCAGTGGTTCCCATCACCGTAAAACTTACCGAGGATTCCAAGGTTATTTATCAGACGATCGGGCAATTGGCCGGGGTCAACGTGCTGTTCGATCCGGACTATACTTCGCGGCGAATTAAGGTCGAGCTGAACGGAGTAACGTTGGAAGACGCGCTACAGATTACGGCGCTGGAATCGAAGACCTTCTGGCGTCCGGTGACCTTGAATACGATTTTTGTGGCGCAGGACAATCCTGCCAAGCGCAAAGAGCTGGAGCAGAGCGTCCTGAAGACGTTCTACTTGCAGAATCTTTCGCAACCCACCGAGTTGCAGGATGTGGTGAATGCGATTCGCGCCGTGCTGGATGTGCAGCGCGTGCAACAGTTGCTCTCGCAGAATGCGCTGGTGGTGCGGGGCACGCCGGACCAGATCGCGCTGGCCGAAAAGTTGGTGGACGATCTGGACAAGTCGCGTCCGGAGGTGATCGTCGACATCGCAGTCTTGCAGATCAGCAAGGATAAATCGCGCACCCTGGGATTGAGTCCGCCGTCCAGCGCGACCGTTACCCTGCAGAGCAATATCAATACCACCACTCCGACGACCACCACTACCACCACTACTACGTCCAGCACGGGTAGCACCGGCCTCGAGCTCAATACTCTGGGCAGCCTGAACGCCACCGATTTTCAAGTGTCGATTGGCTCGGCGAACCTCTCGGCCGTCATGAGCGACAGCGATACGAAGATGCTGCAGAATCCGCAGGTTCGCGCCCTGGATAACCAGAAGGCGACGCTCAAGATCGGCGAACGCGTGCCGGTGGCCACGGGATCGTTCCAGCCGGGAATCGGAGGCGTCGGCATCAATCCTCTGGTGAATACTCAGTTTCAATATCTCGACGTGGGCGTGAACATTGACGTTACGCCCCATGTGCACGCGGACCGCGAGGTGACGCTGAAGATCACCATGGAAATTTCTTCGGTGGTGGGTCAGTCGAGCATTGGCGGTATCAGCCAGCCCATCATCGGACAGAAAAAGGTTGAGCACGAAATACGCTTGCGGGACGGCGAATCGAGCTTGATTGGCGGCATCTTTGACGACTCGCAGACCAAGTCTCTGGCCGGCATTCCGGGCTTGGCGCAGATTCCGATCCTGAGATACCTGTTTGGACAGGTGACGCAAGACCATTCACAGGATGAGACCGTCTTCGCTATTACTCCGCACATCATTCGCGGAACCAGCCTCAGCGAGTTGAATCAGCGGGCGATCGACATTGGGACGGCGAATTCGATTGAACTGCGACATATCAGCCGCCCTGCCGCGCAGGCACCAACTCCGGGCGCTCCGGCAGGGCAGCCTTCCGGCGGCCAGCCGCCAGCGGGTCAATCTGCGATCCAACCATCCGGCCCAGGTGCGAATCCGGGTGGGCAGGGAAGTGCGAACTTCTTGTTTGATCCGGGTCAGATCACCGTGGCGAAAGGGAATACGTTCGTGGTGAATCTGCTGATCTCGGGTGCGCAAAATGTTTATTCCGTCCCCGTGCAGTTGAACTACGATCCGGCGAAGCTGCAGATGGTGAACATCTCGAATGGAGGGTTTCTCTCTCAGGATGGGCAAGCTGTTGCCTTGGTCCATCGCGAAGATGAAACCACCGGAACCCTGCAGATCACCGCTACACGGCCGCCCGGCGCAGGTGGAGTTTCAGGACAGGGCGCCGTAGTCACGATGACATTCCAGGCCAAGGCCAGCGGCCAAACTCCACTGACCATCACCCGGGGCGGGGCGCGGGATCCCGGCCAGCAGGCCATCACGGTGAACGGCGCGCAGGCGTCGATCACGGTGCAGTAGGAAATGGTGCAGTAGGAAGATGATGCGACGCAGATTCCATCAGAGGCAGGGCGGAAAGCCGGTACGGGGTTTTTCCCTGCTGGAACTGATTATTGCGACCACCATTTTGTTGATTCTCTCGACGATGGCGGTGCCGATGGCGCGGCTCAGCATCAAGCGGGAGAAAGAGCGCCGCTTGCGAGCCGATTTGTGGGAGATGCGTGACGCCATCGACCGCTATAAGCTGGATGCCGATCGCCAGGCTTTTCAGATCAAGGTGGATAGTCAAGGTTATCCTCCCGACATGGATACTCTGGTAAAGGGCGTGGACGTGCAGGGCAAGAAGGTCCGATATCTGCGCAAAATTCCAATCGATCCTATGACGGGCACTACCGAGTGGGGACTTCGTTCGATGCAGGACGATCCGGACTCCGACTCCTGGGGTGGGCAAAGCGTATTCGACGTCTACACCAAGTCGCAAGACGAAGCACTCGACGGCACCAAGTATAAGGACTGGTAAATGGCAGGCAGGCTCAAAATGCGCCGCAGCCGGGGCTTCACGCTGCTGGAGATGATGATCGTGATCAGCATCATTTTGATCCTGATGTCGATTGCGCTGCCCATCTATAACCAGTCCGTGCTGCGTTCGCGGGAGGCCGTGCTGCGGCAGGATTTGTTCGAGCTGCGCTCTTTGATTTCCCAGTACACACTGGATAAGCAAAAGGCGCCCCAGTCCCTCGATGACCTGGTAACCGGAGGTTACATCAAAACCCTTCCCAAGGATCCGACGACGAACGAGGCGAACTGGGAAGTGGTGCAGGAAGATATCCTTCTGGCTGTGGACCAGCAAGATCCCGGCATCAGCGACGTACATTCGGCGTCGAACCAAACCGGCACCGACGGCACAGCTTACAGCAGTTGGTAGCGTTGTTCCACGGCGTAGTTCCATACCTAGCCGAGGACAGAATCTTCTGTTTGAGTTAAGCGGCCTCTCTCGCATTGCACGCGTTTCGCGCAGGCACTAACATCTAGGTATGCCCGTTGAAACGGAAGCCACTCAGGCCCCTACCTCGATTCGCGCGCCGCGCGGAAATCAGATCACTTGCAAAGGCTGGCAGCAGGAAGCTGCCATGCGCATGCTGATGAACAACCTCGATGCTGATGTCGCCGAGCGTCCTCAGGACCTTGTCGTCTACGGCGGAACGGGGCGGGCAGCACGGAGTTGGGAGGCGTACCACGCCATCGTCGCGTCCCTGAAAGCCCTCGGGAACGACGAGACTCTGCTGGTGCAATCGGGCAAACCCGTGGGTGTGTTCAAGACGCACGATCATGCGCCGCGCGTGCTCATTGCCAATTCGAATCTGGTCGGCCATTGGTCGAACTGGGAGAAGTTTAACGAACTCGAGCGTGCCGGGCTGATGATGTATGGCCAGATGACGGCAGGTTCGTGGATTTATATTGGCTCGCAGGGCATTGTGCAGGGAACGTTCGAAACATTTTCTGCCGCTGGGGATAAACATTTTGGCGGAGATCTGGCAGGCAAGCTAATTGTGAGCGGCGGAATGGGCGGCATGGGTGGAGCTCAGCCTCTGGCAGCAACTATGACTGGCGCGGCGTTTCTTGGAATTGATGTCGATCCCGAACGCATCAAGAAGCGGCTGAAGACCGGCTATTGCGACTTCATGGTCACGACGCTCGATGAAGCCCTTCGCATTTTAAAGAACGCCGTGCGCAAGAAAGAAAATGTGTCGGTTGGATTGGTAGGGAATTGCGCGGACGTGATTCCGGAGTTGGCCGAACGGGGCGTGGTGCCAGACATTCTTACGGATCAGACTTCGGCGCACGATCCGCTGAATGGATATGTGCCGAATGGAATGAGCCTGGAGGAAGCGATTGAGTTGCGGAAGCGTGATCCCAATGCCTACCAAGAAAAATCGCTCGACGCGATGGCGCAGCACGTGGAAGGCATGCTGCGGCTGCAGAAGATGGGATCGGTCACGTTTGACTACGGCAATAATATCCGCACGTTTGCTTTCCAACGCGGGGTGAAGAATGCTTACGATTTTCCCGGATTCGTGCCTGCATACATTCGCCCGCTGTTTTGCGAGGGACGGGGGCCGTTCCGCTGGGTGGCGTTATCCGGTGAGCCTTCGGACATCCACGTGACCGACAATTTGGTTCTGGAGTTGTTTCCGGAGAACCGCATCCTGCGGCGCTGGATTGATCTGGCCCGCAAGCGCATCAAGTTCCAGGGTCTGCCGGCGCGCATTTGCTGGTTGGGGTACGGCGAGCGCGCGGAGTTCGGCCTTGCGATGAACGGCCTGGTGAAAAAGGGAAAGATCAAAGCGCCGATCGTCATTGGGCGCGATCATCTCGATTGCGGCTCAGTGGCGTCTCCGTTCCGCGAAACTGAGAGCATGAAAGACGGCTCGGACGCGGTTGCGGACTGGCCTCTGCTGAATGCACTTTTGAACACGGCCGCGGGCGCGTCATGGGTATCAATTCACAACGGCGGCGGCGTGGGCATCGGCTACTCGCTGCATGCCGGGCAGGTCACGGTTGCCGACGGAACGGACGCGATGGCCAAGCGCATCGAGCGCGTGCTGACGACGGATCCGGGGATGGGCGTGATCCGCCACGTGGATGCGGGATACGACGAGGCGAAGGAATTCGCGAAGAAGACAGGAGTGAAGATACCGATGGGGAAGTAGACCCGTTTGTTCGCATCATTTGTCTGGCGACTGGCCTGCTAAACTGTTCGCTGCTTGAAACCAAAAAGAAAGTTCGACGCCGACTCCGCACAGGCTCTGCTTCTCACCAATGTTGGCCAACTGCTGACATTGCAGTCCGGCTCTGGCAAGCCGGGTCCACGGCGCGGTTCTGACCTGAAAGAACTCGGCATCATTAAGGATGCCGCTGTACTCTGCCTCGGCGGAAAAATCGTCTCGGTCGGCACGACGAAAGACGCCTTGCGCGATCCCTGGCTGAAGAAAAACCACAAAAAGGTTCTCGAGATCGATTGCTCCAACAAAGTTGTACTTCCCGGATTTGTAGATTCCCACACCCATCCGGTTTTTGTCAGCCCGCGGCTGGTGGATTTTGAGAAGCGCATCGATGGCGCTTCCTACGAAGAAATCGCAGCGGCTGGAGGCGGGATCCGGTCGAGTTTGGAAGGTGTCCGCGAAGCAGGGAAGCACGTTCTCGCGGAGAAAGTTCTGGCTGTGTTGCGCGACATGGCGGCGCACGGTACCACGACGGTTGAGGCCAAGTCAGGCTATGGGCTGACGGTTGAGTCTGAATTGAAGTCGCTGGAGGCGATTCGCGATGCTTCCACGCACTGGCAGGGAACGGTTGTGGCAACTCTGCTGGGTGCCCACGTCGTCCCAAAAGAATTTCAAGGCCGCTCAGAAAGATATGTTGAGCTCATCTGCAAGGAGATGATTCCGAGGTCAGCGAAGCGGAAGCTTGCCCAATTTGTTGATGTCTTCTGTGACAAGGGCGCTTTTACAGCGGCCGAAACGATCCAGATTTTCGAAGCCGCGAAACACTGCGGTCTCAGCGTTCGAGCCCACGTAGGCCAGCTCTCGGAAACAGTTCTGCAACCGCTGTTGAGATTCGATCCGGCGTCGTTCGATCATATGGACTACGTGAGCGACGATGACATTCTTGCATTGGCGAAACGCGACACCGTCGCCACTCTGGTGCCGGGAGCGAATTATTTTCTCGGGCTCAAGGAATATCCCAGGGCACGCAAGTTGATTGAGGCCGGCGTGCCGGTAGCTCTGGCAACTGATTACAACCCGGGCACGTCACCCACTTTGAGCATGCCGATGGCAATGTCGCTGGCGTGCACGCACATGAAGATGTCGCCAGCAGAGGCTATCGCCGCGGCCACCATCAACGGGGCGTGGGCGTTGCGTGTGGCGGAGCGGAAAGGCTCGATCGAACCGGGGAAGGATGCGGATTTAGCCGTTTTTGCAGTCGAAGACTATCGCGAGATTCCTTACTGGTTCGGGGCGAATCGGTGCTCAACGACGGTGATGAACGAAACGGCGGTCTGGCGGCGCTGAGCTCTTGTGGAGAATTTCTCGTAAGAAATTATCGGGAAGATACTTGCGTCCTGCCGCAGCGCAGGGCCTGTCCAGTCTCTTTGATTTCCAGTTAAACGACTTGAAGTAAATCATCTCCCGAGACCGGTGAAATGTATTTTTACTCGTCCGTGGAGCTTGAGCGTACGCCGAGCTTTGCTATAATCAACACGTTCCACATACGTTCGGCGTCGAAGCTGCTTCTCGGTTAGCATTTCCCGCGACCCTCAGCGTGAAGCGAACGATCCTCGTAGCCTGCGGCGGATGAGCAGGTCTCGACACGTGGCCAGGTAGCTCAGGTGGTAGAGCGCAGCCCTGAAAAGGCTGGCGTCGGCGGTTCAACTCCGTCCCTGGCCACCATATTTTCAAGAACTTAGCGGAATCGCGTCTTGCCCTCCCAGTCCGCTTTCAGTCCGCATCTAGAAGGTGTGCAAGGAGACCAACGCATACGTCCATGTCCTTGAAGAGCTTATCTTGAACTGTTTTCCAATTCAGTCCGCTGTCAGTCCGTTTTTGTCTGGCGCATAACTGAGAATCGCAGTTAGCATTTTGCCTGCTGCGACCATGCGATCGCGGCTGACTGCATGGGTGTAGAACTGAAGCGTCAGCTTGACGTCGCTGTGGCGAAGCAGAGTTTGCACGGTCTTTGGATCGGTTTTGATCCGGATGAGAAATGACGCGAGGCTGTGGCGCAGATTATGAAAACCGAATCGTCGCGGGTCGTCATCCACGAGTCCGCCATGATTGTCCGGATGCGATGAAAGAATGCCTGCCTTGACAGCGGCTGGCCGCAGATGATCTTCGACAAGCATGTTGGCGACACGTGGCTGTTTGCCGTTTAGGCGGGTTGACGGAAACACCCAGTCACCGGCTTGGGAATACGTCGTCTTCTGTTTCCAGAGGCGCATGAAGTCGGCGAGCAAGGGATGGAGTGGCACCGGGCCCTTCGACGCTTTGCTTTTCGGCAAACCCACTTGGCCACACGTCCAAGTACGACGCACGTGGATCATTCCGTCAGCGAAATTGACGTCATGCCATTGCAAGGCCAAGCATTCGGATATACGGAGACCTGTGCCGGCGGCCAAAAGCGTCAGAGTGCGTTCCGGCTCTCGGGGGTTACACACGACTGCATACGCCTGTTCCGGGGTGAGAATCATCGCTTCGTATCCGCTGGTCGTCTTGCAGCGGACAAAGCGCATGGGGTTCGACTCCTGGTTTCGCGGAATTAGACCGTATCTTTGGCCATGCTTATACACCAAGGACATGACGCGACGAGTCTTGTCGAGTGTCGGATTGGCAAGATGTGCTTCCTTTTTCAAGGCCCTCAGCCACTGCTCCACTTCCAACGGTTCGATACCAAGTGCGATTCTGTTCCCCCATCGTGAAAGCAGGCGGTTTCGGAGAACTCGCTCGTAGCCTTTTATTGTTGTGTGCGCCTTGGGGCGGATTGATTCGGAGGCCTCAGCCAACTCGTGTTCTGAGTAGTGCTGAGCCAAGTCTCCGAAGATCAATCCGCGTCGCACATCTATCAGGTTGATTGGAAGATGGAGTCGTTCGACCTCGGCCCATGCACTGCTTGCCTCGGGAAAGTGTCGGACCAAGCCTATGGGGACTTTGTTTTCCACTCGTTTGCGATCGGATTGTCGAGTAGTACGGAAGAACAATACCCAGGTTTCGCCTTGAGCACGCTTTTCCTTTTTTAGCCAGCCGCGTTGATGTCTCTGCGCCATTATCTTCTCTCCTTGATAAAGCGAATGCTTTACGGATTGTCGAACATTCTGAAACGTGAGACACGATAGGGATGAGAAGAATCCAGGACTGCGGATCAAGAGGGGGCAACCGGGAAAGGTGAGACTCGCCTCCGGCGTTTTGTGCTAGCATCCGTGGCACATCTGAAAGGAAAATCCAAATGAGTGTCCTCCAAAAGTTTCTCTCATTTGTGCTGGCATGCGCTTCAAGCGCGACTGTGGCTCGCGCCCAATCTCAGACAACGCCTAGCTCAGAAGTGAAGAAGCTGGCAGTAATGGTCGGCAAGTTTGCGATCGAAGATGAATTGAAAGCAGGGTTTATGGGGCCGAACTCGCCAGCGATGAAATTCAGTGGCACTGACGATTGCAGATGGACGGCAGACGGCTTCGCCGTGATCTGCGAGACAGTACTCTATAGACCGGGGACGAAATACTCGGACACCTCTTTCGTCTACTACGATCCGACTTCCAAGACATACCGATACCACGCAGTCGACAGTTCAGGAGGAACAGAAGACAAGACTGGTACGGTGAGCGGTGACGTATGGACTTGGCTTGGGGACAGCGTTTTTAGCGGGAAGGTGTATCACACCCGATACACCATGAAGGTTGTTTCAGCGGATTCCTACGAATACACCGATGAGTCGGGCGAAAGCGAGAACTCCATGAAGGTGTTCGTGAGCGGGAAGGAGACTCGCGTCGCAGCCGCCGAGCCCGAGAAATCGCAACCAGTGCAAGCTGGCGCAACTCCACTGCTGCTGGAGAAAAATGAAGGCGAGACGCGCCTCTGGCGGCCCGAACCGGGCGAGGTGGAGATCCGCGGATTCATTCTTAAGGTCACTCCCAAATCCAATGGCTCCGAGCATCTGGTGCTCGGCACAGAAGATATGCCTCCCGGCGCGGCCATACCAACCCACAAGCATCTTGAGCAGGATGAGATCGTGCTTATCGAGAAAGGCACAATCCATGCTCATGTTGGAGATCAGGAGCGCGATCTGCATGCGGGAGGAATGGTGTTCATTCCGCAGCGTACGTGGGTCAGCCTGAAGAACACCGGCAACGAACCCGCCAGCATAACCTTCCTATTCTCGGCCCCCGGATTCGAGGATCATCTGCGCTGCGAATCAGTTCCGGCGGGAGAAAAGCCGACAACAATCTCTCTCGCCGAAGAGAATGAATGCGACCGCCTGGGCCACGTTGTCTATCGCGAACGTGAAGAAAAGGATCCCGACAAATGAAAAGAGGCTGCGAATCGCTCGGGTGGATAGCAGACAAGCGGGAGTCAGGCTGGCTTAGAGGTGGGGTTGGGAAAGGCTTGCTTGATGAACTCAGCTCGCTGGCTGGCCACTCTTGAAAGGTGTCAAGTGCTCGCCTTCACTCTAAATATGGTTTGGATGGAAGGTCTTTATATCTGCATCTTGCTCTGCTCGCGGCGGGCAGGATGGTTGGGGTCGGTGAATTCGAGCAGTTCAATCGGCGCGCCGTTTTCGACGATGAACGCGACGCGGACGCCTTCGGATGGGCTGTTGAGAGGAATCAGAATTTCGCGGTCAGCAAGCTCGGAAGCGAGATCATCCACTTCAAACGCAACGTGCGGAACTTGCCGGACCAGATCAGGGACCGCCGCGTCCGCTTCGAAACGCATCCACTCCACGCCAAATTCGCTTTTCTCGTGGCTGACGACAAACAGTTTCAGGTGTTTCAAGTGGGTCTCGCCAGGTTTCACTTCAGTAGTGGGAATTCCGATGTGATGGTACTGACGCATGTTTTTCGCTCTTTGTGGAATTAACAATAATTCTACGGCGTCGTTACCGCATTTGAAACCGCGCTCTCGTGCCCGGACTTTTGAGACACAAAGTCAAATTGTACTTCACTGGTTTTGGCACAGGGCAGATGCGGAACGCATAACCGGCAAATCCCAAGGTAAGGTTTGCCGACCACTCGGAAAGGTGCGCATGGCCGAAGCTGCTCGGATGGCTGTGCTATTATCGGCCTGCAAAAATGAGCTCTAAACCGCACGCGTTGGCGAATCAGATGACAACCAAGCGCGCGAACTTCTGGCGTGAGTACTTTTATTTCTTCATGTCGCTGCTGATCGCTGCGACTGTGGTGTACAACTCGATTCTCAAGTCAAACTGCACAACCTAACTTCCCGCGCGGTCTGGGTTTTCGGAGTGAGTGACGGGCGTACCCAGAAGTCATGTTTTGACCGGGCCTTGCATGGTTGAACGCAGACTGAGAGTGCGACGAAATCATGTCTTTAGTTGTTGTTCCTGTGCATCACTGCTCAACTCAGCACCTCTCGCGTTTTTTTCAGCTTAGGTTTTTTGTTGTGCTAGGATTTGGGAGTTCGTCAAGCATCGGATGAATGCCCAACGGAGGATTTTCTTGCACAAGATAACATATTTCCTGTTCGCGGTGCTCTCCGCTTCGATCTTGATTCCAGCGATTGGCGCGCAAACTCCGGAGCGCCCGCCCCAGCACGGTGCCGAACATGAAAAACTCGCCTACTACCTAGGCAAATGAGCATACGAAGAAGATGTCAAGCCAACCGCTTTTAGTCGCGGTGGAAAATATATGTATACCGAATCATGCGAATGGTTCGCAGGCGAGTTTGCCATCGTTTGCCACTCGTATAACCAGAACGGCACGCCCAAAGGCTTGAGCATTATGGGCTACGACTTACGTGAAAAGACTTACACTTATTTTGGGACGCAGAGCAACGGCGAAAGCGGATTCCAGCGCGGAACCATTGACGGCGACACCTGGACATGGATAGACGATGGGAAGATCACTCACGGTCGCTTCACAGAGAAGACCGTTAACCCGGACATGGCCACCTACACATACGAAGTGGCCCACGGTTCCGAACCCTGGACCCTGGTTACGGAAGGCAAACAAACCCGCCAAAAGTAGCAGGTCCGTTCGCCCCGGAGAGCATTTGGGCAGAATTGAATCTTAGTCGTGTCAGCAAACAGTTGAATTCGGTTCACCTTTCTTCCGTCCGCGATCATCATTGTTCTTCGCTATTGCAGAGCTGGCATCGTTCCGGATTTCTTGTTGTGTGACGGTGCACGGCATGGTAGATTTCGCGAACCGCGAGCTTGGAGGCGCTGATGGAAGCAACTACTGACAGTTTTGCTCGCCCTTCTCTTCTACGTATCTTCGGGACTGGGCCAACAGCCGGCAAGTCAAGCCGCTGTGCAGTCTAGACCCTCCACAGCCTCCACCGAACTTGTGACCTTAACCAAGACATGGACCGATGCCATGAATGCCAAGGACCACCCGAAGATAGAACAACTGGTGGCGCCGGAATTCGCGCTCTACCGTCGGAATGGCGAATTGATGTCCCAACGGCATGACTGGCTGGATTTCCTCTACCACACCGAAATCAAGGAATATACGGTGCGCGATATCAGCGCGAAAGCGTACGGCGACTTCGGAGTTGTAACTCTGGTCTGCACCTGGAGCGGCGTTCACAATGGAGGCGCATTCGATGTGCATGCCGTGATGGTCGACACATGGCACCGCACAAAGGGAAAGTGGCAGGTCGTCGCCCGCAATAGTTGCACCCCAACTGCTGACTCAGCCGGCACGGCTGAGCCTTGTCCTACTTATCATTACTCGAAATAAGTTACGCGACTAAGAAGAGGCACCGCCTTCAAAGCGGGCGCGCAGCCGAGCATGCGTTCGGTAAGCCCAGATTGACATACTCCGACTTTCCGATTGAACGTCCATGCTCTTGTTTGGTTTGCGTGGGTCGGCAATTTTCTGGCCGGGCTACTGAGATCAAACGAAGCGGACGTCACTCAGTCAGTTGGTTTTCGATCCCGGTGGGTTCGAGGGTGGCTTGGCTGCAGTCGCCTCCGACTCCGCAAGCATTGCATCGAGCTTGCCACGCGACATGAATTTACCGCGGAGGATGACGGCGCGGATGGACATGGTGTTGTGTATGTCAGCGAGTGGGTCTCGGTCGAGCAGCACAAGGTCGGCAACCTTGCCCACCTCGACGGTTCCCCGACGCTCCGCCTGCCCCATGAAGCGTGCCGGGCCAATCGTCGCGGCTTGCAGTGCTGCCATGGGCGGCAAGCCCGCCTCCACCAGCAGCGAAAGTTCTTCGTGGAGGCTGAAGCCGGGAAATACGTAGGGATTGTAAGTATCGGTGCCCGCCAGGATGCCGACACCAGCTCGGTACATGCGCCCGACCAGCTTAAGTTCCTCAGGAAACTGGCGGTGAGCGTCAGACCAATATTGAGCGCTTCTTTGCTTGCCAGTGTCATCGCCCATCTTCTTCCAAAGATCGCGCGTATCGCTCGGAATGTATTTCAACCACTCCTTGTGCATGAAAATGCCATCGTCGAAATGTTCATAGGATCGATTCACGACCAGGGTCGGGCATTGCCATGTGCCATTCCTGATGAATCGAGCGAACAGCGCCGCGGCCCTGGACTCGTCATAGGTCGCGTCTGCACGCAGATCCCTCCGGAGAAAATCGCCCGTCTGAGTCCACTTCATGGCGAACAACGCCTCTTCCTCAGAAGAAGCGCCAACGGCCACGCCAGTCAGATGCTCGATGCTCTTCTGACCCGCGTCAGACGCCTCCTCCACTTTGATCGCATCGGGCACATGCCCCACGAACGAGATTCCGAGCTTGTGGGCTTCATCAACGATGGCGAAGTAGGCGTCGCGCGGCACGCCGTCATAAACCTTAATGAAGTCCGCTCCGTTTGCCTGGTAACGATCGACGGCCGCGCGTGCTTGCGCCGCATCGGTGACGGCGACACTTCCAGGCCAAGTGGGGTTGGGTCCGTCGATGATGGGGCTAGCAAGGTACACGCTCGGCGACGGCTTGCCATATTTGGCGTGCTGCGCACGCCAAGCGTGGGCGTCCTCGGGCCCAAACATCGCACGCACGCCGACGACACCGTTGGCCAGATGCAGCGGATACATCCACGTCTTACCCTCCGCCGTGCTTCCCGGCTCCGCAGAAAACCCATGCACGTGCATGTCTTAGAGGCCTGGAATCAGAAACTTCCCGCGGCCGTCGACGATCTGTGAGCCGGCAGGAGCCTTGACCTTCGTGCATGGACCGATGGCTACGATTTGATCTTGCTCAATCACGACGGTCATATCGGGTTGTGCAGGCTTGCCGGTGGCGTCGATCACCGTTACGCACCGGATGACGAGCGACCCTGCCCAGGCCAACGGACTAAGAAGGATGGACAGCAAGGCACAACGGACACACTTTTGCATGTCGACGCTCCGTCTGAGGAAGGCAGCCGGGATTATAGCAGCGCGTAAGTTATTGAGTGACTGGCAACCTTGAAGTAATCCCAAGGTAAGAGTTGCCGACAAACCGGGAACAACTGCGGTTGCCACAGCGTTGATCGACGAACTAAGTTCGGATCGTCGGGGAATGCTGCCCTCTACCGAAGCAATTGACTGTCTCTAAGCCGCGGAGTTCAGCGCTTCACCAAAATCTTGATAGGGGCAACTTTCCATGGGAAGAAAAACAGCGCCGGGAAATTCCCGGCGCACGCATCATATGCAAGTGCTTTGGACTAACGGCTCATGGAATCTCCCTTGGCCGCGGGTACATCCTTGGAAGTCATGTCAAAGGTGAGCATAAACCCGTTTGTTCCCTTGAACTCGTAGGCCTTGGGGCCCTCCCTATACGTTTCGATTTCGTTCGGCATCATGACAAAACCGTCGTTGCGGGGCGTGCCCCAATACTTGACGTTCTTAAGCACGGCCGGCTCGTCGGTCATTCCCTGAAATCGCGCCAACTTGATCTCTGCGGTCTTGCCGCCATTTAGCGTGGCGTGTGCGTGATCTTTGTCGAACGTCCAGGTATCGATATTGCCTTCGGCGATCTGTAGCGATTTCCACTTCACCGGAAACACATGCCCGATGATTTCCCCGAGCGCCTGCCGTTGTTCGGCGGTAGTCCCTTTGTCGAACGTCACCTGCGCCCAATCCATCTGTCCCTGTGAGAAGTCACCACCCAGATCCCCATTGATCCAGAACTTCGCGCCCGTCAGATCGACTGCGCCATAATTTCCCTTGTTCACTTTGTAAGCATTGTTGAACTTGCAAAAGTGTTCCGTCTTGCCGTTTTCGTGATGAGCTGCCGGATGAGAGTTGAAATAGCACATGCAGAAGTGAGGACAGCTGCACGCCTCGATTGCGGTTGCATTGATCGCCCAATCCGCTGTCGACTCGCCGGAGTGACCAGCGCTGACGGTGAGTAGGGCAAGGACGAGTGTTAAAGCTATTCTGTGCATAGAGCACCCCCAAAATGAGTAAGACAAAGCCATCATCGAGGTAAACTAGGACATCAAACATTCATTAAACGCGATCGGAGTTCATTAATTTATTCGTGTGTCGGGCCCTATCGTTCTTTTTGATTGCCGCGGTTCCGTGCGTCGCCCATGCTCCGATGAGCGATGGACTGATGACAATTCCATTGTTAGCAACCACTTCATCGCGAATCCGAAGGTCAAGGCCTTCGACTTCGACTTCTTCCGCGGTGGCGATTCCCAGCCTCTCCATAGCCGGCAGCAAACTTCGGACTATTTCTGGCAGCATTTTGTACGCCGGAGTATCCGGGCCAGCACCCACAGCAGCATCGAGACATCTGGATCAGCTGAACATGTGCGGCAACGGCCTGGGCATTTGTTGCTGCCCCTTCCATCACGCGGGGGGGTGGTATCGACAGAGCTGACATTTACTTTTCCTGCGTACTCGGGCCATAACCGGGTCAAGCCGTCTCCACTTGTCGCTCGGAAAGCGGCGACGGTCAATTCTTCGGCACTTCTCTTTCGATACCCTGGCAATCCCCTGATAAGTCATTTGCTTCCAACAAAATATGAGCGTCGTCGCTTTTGTGAGATCGTGCTAAACTTTCGAACAATGTGACATACGCTGATGCCGTCTACCCTCCCACCACTGATACGGTTCGCGAATTTCGAGGTTAACCTTCGCGCAGGAGAGCTCCGAAGAGAAGGCAGCAGAGTCCGGCTGCAGGAACAACCGTTTTCGGTGTTGACTGTGCTATTGGAATCAGCGGGTGAAGTCGTCACCCGTGAAGAACTTCGCAAGCGCCTCTGGGCGGAAGATACGTTTGTCGATTTCGACCATCGCTTGGCAGTGGCCGTAAGCAAGCTAAGGGATGCGCTTCGAGATTCGGCCGAAAAACCAACGTTCGTTGAGACCGTTGGTCGACGCGGCTATCGGTTCTTGGGCCACCTGGAATTCGATTCATTGTCTGCGGATTCCAACGGGGGAAGATGTGACAGTCCTTTGGCTTCTTCTCAACCTGCCGAGCGAGCAGAGCCCCCAAAACTGGCGCATTCGCATCCGACGCAATCTCAAATCTTCCTATTCTCCGCCGGATTCGTCATTCTCGTGGCAGCGATCGCCTTGCCGAAGCTCCTTCACATTCGATCTGGGAAAGGACCGACGACCGCTCCCCGGAGTTTGGCGATCCTTCCGCTCCAAAATCGTGGCGAAGATTCAAGGAGCGACTTTCTTGGATTGTCACTGGCGGATGTACTCATCACGAAATTGGCCTACGTGAGTTCCCTCAGCGTCCGCCCTTCGGCGGCGATTGAGAAATATCGAGGAACGGCCATTGATCTTCAGAAAGTTGCCGCAGATCTCAAAGTCGATACGCTGCTCACGGGAAGTTTCATTCGCGATGGCAACAACTTGCGCGTCACCTACCAACTGGTGGACGCCAAAACCGAAAATATTCTAGGCCAGGGAGTGATCGACCTCAAGTACGACAATCTTCTTGCCGTTCAGGATAAAGTTACCGGCCAACTGATTTCAGAACTGCAGCTGAACTTGTCTCCAGTTGAAACGGAGCATCTAAAGCCGGAAGCGTCGATCAATCCGCTCGCCTATGAATATTTTTTACAGGGACTTGACCTTTACGGACAGCACAAGTTTCCCCTGGCGATCCAAATGTTCGAAAAGACCACTGAGATCGACCCCAACTACGCTCCAGCGTGGGCCTACCTGGGAGCTTCCTATAATTCGGATGCGGCATTCGAGCTTGGCGGGCGGGAGCAATATAGCCGTGCCCAAGCCGCGTACGAAAGGGCGTTGGCGATACGACCAAACCTGATTGACGCGCAAATCTTCCTTGCGAATTTCCTGATTGACACGGGAAAGGTTGAGCAGGCCGTGCCCTTGTTGCGAGACGCCTTAAAAACGAACGGTAATTACGCCGCCGCTCACTGGGAACTCGGGTATGCTTACCGATTTGCTGGAATGTTGGACGAATCCGTGGCGGAATGCGAGCGGGCGCGTCAATTGGCTCCCTTCGTGAAGGGCAACGGTTCGGTATTAAACAGCTATCTCTATCTGGGGGAATACCAGAAGTTTCTGCAGAGCCTGCCGGTCGACGATTCCTCGTTCACCCTCTTTTACCGTGGTTTCGGAGAATTTCACGAAAAGCAGTTCGACCAGGCCTCAAGAGATTTTGATCGGGCGTACGAACTCGACCCAACTTTGTACACGGGAATTGGAAAGGCTCTGAGTGACTCGATTCATCAGCACGGAGCGGAAGGCTTGCAGCTGTTGAATGGACTTGAGCGAACGGTGAGAGAGCGAGGAGTCGGGGATCCGGAAGCCACATACAAAATCGCCGAAGCGTATGCCGTCTTGGGTAACCAAAGCTCCGCTTTACATGTGCTGAGAATGAGCGTCGAATCCGGTTTCTTCAGCTATCCCTATATTGAAAAAGACCCACTGCTGAATGATTTGCACGGCGAACCCGAATTCGCTCAGGTTTTGAACGTAGCGCATCAGCGACACGAGGCATTCAAGAATTCTTTCTTTCGCTAAGACGAGCCTTGCCCGACAAGTGTGCTGATCCAAGAAGATAAAGAAGGTCAGCGTACAGTACACAATGAAACGCTATCGTCTTACTGTTGGTTCCTGATTGCAGGTGACAGAAAACTCAGGTGGCATGCGCACCTAATCTAGGCTGCGTTCAGTATCGTTGTATCGGTCACGCGCCGAGCGATCCGTTACAACCTGCATGCAGGCGTTGTGGTTGTATTCTGCTCCTGTCCACGTGGTACTCTGTGCGCGTTTGACAACGGTTGTTAGTTGGGCGCGCTGGCGGATTGATTAGCAACGCACCAATCGGAGTGCCTGACCTGCGAGGCAGCTATGCGACATCTTCTCACTTTGATCATGTTCGTTTCTCTCAGCATCGGCAACCTTGCTGGTCAAGGCAGTAACCAAACACCCTCGGCGGACGCGCTCGCAAGAGCGGTGACAATCTACCGCGACACATTTGGAACGCCGCACGTTTTCGGAAAGAGCGATGCGAGCACAGTTTTCGGTCTGGCGTATGCTCAGGCGGAAGACAACTTCGCTCAGGTGGAGGAAGATTTCGCGCTTGCAATTGGGCGCGGAGCAGAAATTTACGGATCGGAGCTGATCGACGAAGATCGCCTAAACCGGTCCCTCGAGATCGAAAGGTTCGCCAAATCCGATTACGACGCGCTCGACCCAAAGATGCGAGGACTCTGTGATGCCTTTGCTGCTGGGATCACTTTCTACCTTCAACATCATCCCAATGTCCACCCGAAATTGCTCACAAGAATTGAAGCGTGGTATCCACTGGCGTTTATTCGCTACAGTTACTACCAGCACGGATTCGCCCGCGATCCTAAGCTGGGAAGCTCGCCCCTGCTAACCTCGCACGGTTTCGATTCTGTCGAGTTCCAAAACGGATCGAATGGCTGGGTCATTGCACCGTCCCGCTCGGCGACAGGACACGCAATGCTCTTCATCGACCCGCATCTGCCCTTCTTCGGGCGGAAGCAGGTGTATGAAGCGCACATTCATAGCGACGAAGGCTGGGACTTCAGTGGATATGCCCGGTTTGGCTTTCCATTCCCGTATGTCGGTCACAATCGCAACATCGGGTGGGCGAGCACAGATAATGACGCGGATTCAGTAGATGGTTATGCTGAGCATTTTGACGATCCTAAGAACCCGCTCTCATATCGTTACGGGGACAGCCACAAACTTGCCGAGGAACACACCGAAGTGATCCTCGTCAAAACTTCCAACGGGGCCGAACCGCGCACTTTCCGAATGCTGAGGACAATACACGGGCCTATTCTGACCTCGTTTGAAGGCCACCCGGTTGCAGTGCGGCTGCCGAAGTATGACTCCCATGGCTGGCTGCCGGAGTGGTACGAGATGACACACGCTCGCAACCTTGCGGAACTGAAGGCTGCGCTTTCGCACTTAGACATGCTCTTCGGCAATATCATGTCGGCTGACCGGGACGGTAACATCTTCTACGTCTATAACGCCGCCGTCCCTCGCCGCGATGAACAATTCGACTGGTCTCACCCGGTGGACGGAAGCGATCCCAGAACTGAATGGAAGGGTTATTACTCATTCGAAAAACTCCCGCAGCTTACGAATCCAGCGACGGGTTGGATGGAGAGCTGCAACACTTCTCCGTTTTTTCTGACGAGTTCTGGCAACCCCGACCCAAAGGATTATCCAAAATACATGGTGAGAGAAGCGGGTCCGGAGGCCAATAATCCACGGGGTCGTGCTTCGCAGCGGATATTAGGGACAACTACACGCTTCAGCTTCGATGATTGGAAAAAGGCTGTATTTGACACGCACGTAACCATGGCGGACGAACTTCTGCCAGAATGGCTGGCAGCGCTGCGGAAGAGCGCGATGGATTCGACGGTCGCGGAAGCCGTGGATGAACTGGAACGCTGGGATCATCGGAGCACGGCGGATTTCTGTGGCGATGACAGTCTTCATTTTGTGGCATCATGCCATTTGGCTCACAAAAGCGGCAACGCCAGAAACTTTTAACGAGACATTGCGAGGGGCCCTGGCAGACCTGTCAAAGCAGTTCGGCACGTGGCGTGTGCCCTACGGCAATCTGAATCGATTGCAGCGGTCGGTAGCCTATGGCAAACCGCCGTTTGCTAACTCTACTTTCGATCCGCCGTTTGGTACCCCCACTTTCGATGATGACGAGTCCAGCCTGCCGATTGCCGCCGTGCCTAATTATGAGGGAGCCCCGTTCACAATGTATTCAGTGCCGGGTAAGCAAGGGCGACAACGCTATGGCGTCCACGGCGATACCTACGTCAGCGTGGTGGAATTCGGAGCCACGACCAATGCGGCTTCCGTAATGACTTTTGGCGAAAACGCCGATCCGAAAAGCAAGCACTTCTTCGATCAAGCCCCGCTCTACGCGAAGGGAGAGTTTAAGCCAGCTTGGATGACACTGGAAGAGGTTAAGCAGCATACCGAATCGGCGTATCATCCCGGCGAGGAAGCCAATCATTAGACCATTGGCTATCGAATCGAGGAGGATCATCCATCAACACCGCCGGCGGGTGGCCCACCCTAGATTGTCTTAGCGCCACCACGAAAGCGGCGCCCCATCATTGCGTTCTTTGCAAGGGTGGGTACGATGCTACCGACACGACGGTTTTCCCCATCTAAACCCGGTTGTACATACGTTCGTGGTTCCCGCCCTTCGCAAAGTGCGCGAAGGACTGGGTACCCACGATGTTGCCGTTGGCGAAATCAAAAGCCCGGGCCACCCGCCCTTTTTAGAAATAACTGAGCCAGACGTCTTTGCGGCGATGCTTCAAGCCTGCAAACCAGCGGCACAGTGGATAAAGCGCAAGTACGACGCCGGCCCACACTAGATAGATGATGGGCAAGGAATATCCCCATCCGGGCGGTTGAAGGAACAGCGGGTCTTCGAACATCCAATGCACATGCCCATAGCGTGAATAGCACACCGCGACTGCCAGCAGGTGTATCAGGGGAATGTGGAGAAGGTAGTAAAACATCGGTACTTTGCCAACGATGAGCGCAGGCCGCAGCCATTGCGGCGTTCTCGCGTCCACTGCCCACAAGAGCAACAGCGCCGGACCAAGTGTCATCAACAGGAACAGTAACGAAGGCGGATATTTATTGGTTTTCAGAAATGAAAGCACAGTAAAGGCTGCTGATCTCTGCGGGGTCCAACGCTGCGGATCGCCGTAGATATTCACGGTGCGCAAAATGACAAAGGCGGCGGTCAATCCAACGCCTAGAGAGAGCAGAAACGAACGGCGGCGGACCGGCGTCCACGAGTAGCTCTGTCCCAGGCTGTATCCCACAGCGGTAACTCCAATCCAAGGAATGAGCGGGTAGGCCACATAAACCATGTGCGGATCTTTGATGATGAGACCAGGCGAATGCAGGATGGACCAAAGCGGATTGGTCCATCGGACAGAATCGAGCAGATTATGACTTGCGATCATCACTATGCCGAATGTCGTTACTGCCGGAACCGGCAGGTAAACCAGCGCCGAAAGTACGATCATCGCCCAGCCCAGCGCCCACAAAACGGCGAGCCCGGTCACGTTGTAGTCGAAGTTAAACCACCAACCCAAACAGCGCACCACCACAAGTTCCAGAAAGATCAGCCACAGCCCCCGAACGAAGAGGAATCGCGACAACTCGCTCTTTGATTTCTTCCGAAGCGAGAGGTACGCGCCGGTGCCAGTGAGCAGGAAGAAAACGGGCGCGCAGAAATGCGTGATCCAGCGCGTGAAGAATAGTGGGATGGTCGTGTGGGCGAGATCTTCGGGGAAGAAGGTGTGACTCCCGAAGAAGTCTCTTGTGTGATCGAGAGCCATCAGAACCATGATTACACCGCGAACCACATCGATCGATTCGATGCGGACGCGCGTGTTAGTATCCGTTTCAGCCATAGCGGACAGTCGCCATTCTAAACGGTCGAGCCACATCGGATGGTTGTTGTAAGCAAGGTCAAGCGCTCACCAACTAGAGTGGCTGGGTTCGCATCCCGGTTGACGAGCAAACCGGAAATAAGCGCGGGTTTGCGTTCTGATGGGCCACCGGTCCATGCCTGGGACTGGCGGAGATCAACGGGTCACTGGCAAGCAGCACGGCTGAGATTGGGGCCGACGCTAGGCGAACATCGGCGCTGGTCACAGAGTGGTCACAAAACTGGGACCACTCTGCAAAGTTAAGTTGTTGAAGGACAAGGGGGATACGCTGGTAGTACGCAGCCCTGAAAAGGCTGGCGTCGGCGGTTCAACTCCGTCCCTGGCCACCATTAAAATACCAGCGTAAACACTGCTTTCCGCAACAACCCGACCACGACCCGTGCAATCTCACAAATATAGCTCCATCCACGAGCGGCGGTGAAAACCTGAACTGCGCCTCGGCCAACGCGCAAAACCAACTCACCACCTGTTTCGCTTATGACGCAGCCGGAAACTTGATCCAGAGCGGCCGCCGATTCCAATGCCTGCCGTTTGCGTTTTGCAGCCCGCCAGGACGCGGAGCGGGTAAAGGGCCAGGATAGGCGCTCCCTTTCTCTGGGCGTTGAGGGCCGGAGAATTTTCCATTAGCGGCGGGTTTGGTGGATGCCGATCCGTTGCTGATTCCGGGGTGTCATGGGCCGCCGATCCGTGCCCTGATCCGGGGTCTGATTAGCCGTGCTTTCCGGGTCCGATTGCTGACCGGGGAGCGTGGCGATTCCGATGCAGTGGGGGTGAGGTTCTTGCCCTCCCGGAGGACAGTTTAGGGGTTGAGGGTTTTTGCGCTGCCTACGGCATCGGGTTTACGCATGACACTGCACCCCTGAAAGGGTGCTGCAGAGCAACTTCCGGTTAACGTGCGCGAACTTGTTGAAAGCAGAGCAGCTAAGGAAAAAAGCCCGCCGTCAGGGTGCTGTCGAGCAACCTGAAGTTAACGCAGGCGAACTTGTTGATTCTTAAGCGCGGCTGCTAGTCTCGGCTGTGATGGCGAGAGAGGAAGCCGGGACATGGCGAAGCCGCCGCTGCGCACAAAATCCATCGGTTTCAAAGTCAGCGAGGAAGAGTACGCGCGACGGTGAAGAAGTAAGTTGCGAAGAAGCCTTCGTGTGCGATCGGAGCGTCGGGTAGATTCATGCGCTGCCTTCTGTTGTCGATAAATTAGGATGCGGCCTGAAACGCCTATGGTCTGAGGGAAGCGCTTCATCTGCTGGCTCCCTATAACGGGCAGCTAGTTTAGGAGCGATTCCCAGTTGGCTGGCACCCTGCCTGCTGGTCCAGGAGCAGGCTGATTTTTTGGATGCGAATGCGGCGGAAGCAACTCCACACCCTTGATCATCCCCTGCTTCTCGTAATCGTAGAACCAATCCTCCGCCGGCTCGAAGCTGGCAATGATCGGATGCCCTGTCGCTGCCGCATGCTTGGATGCATGCTGGCTCGGAGAGCTGTCACAGCATCCGATGTGTCCACACTCGGCACAGCGGCGGAGATGAAACCACCAACCTTTCGGCGACGCCAGGCATTCCACACACCCGTCGCCACTTGGTTTCGAAGCCGGGTTGATTCCGCGGTGATCTTTCTTCATTTCGAGTTTTCCTTTAGACGTTGCATGTCCAGCAAAGAGTTCAAGCAACCAGCAAGATCTTTCCGGTCCCACCCTTTTCTGCCGCTGCTTGAGCCTCGGCTGCTTCACTGAGTGGCAGTTTCTGGCTAATCGGGATTACCAGCTTGCCATCTCGCACCGCTTCGGCCATGAACTCGAGCGTTTTCCTGTCGAATTTCGAGAATACGTGCACCACCTTTACAGATGGGTACTTCGCGGCGTTCTGCGGTTCCGCCAGAACCGTAGCAAACACTCCTCCCGGCTTGACCTTGGCGATTAGCTTCTCGGCGGTTCTTCCGCCGACCGCATCCGCAACCGCATCCAGCCCAGGAAGATTCGCAATCGCGGTGTCGTCGTCGGTTGCGACCAGCTGATCTGCGCCCACAGTCTTCGCCTCATCCACTTGCCTCTTCAAGATCCCCGCGATCACAGTCGCTCCGCGTTGCTTTGCAGTGAAAACCGCCGAACGCCCGACATTTCCAGCAGCACCTACGACGAGAACTGTCTGGCCCGCTTTGATTCCCGTAGCTGACATGAGCTGGTTGCCGGTCGTCGTCACCAGCGGCAGCGCCGCAGCCTGGATCAAATCGAGTCCCTTGGGAACTTTCGCCAGAATCGCGGCCTTTACGACACAAAGTTCGGCGTAAGTATTGTCCGCCATAGCGAACACCTGGTCGCCCACAGAAAAGCCTTCCACCTCCGGCCCAATCTTCACCACGGTGCCCGCAATGTCGACTCCTATGAGTCCCGGAAAAGTGATGGGATAGAAGTCTTTCGTTAACCCGGCACGCCGCTTGTAGTCGATCGGATTCACACTCGTGGCAGCGACCCGCACCAGTACTTGGCCGGGACCTGCCACCGGATCAGGGTATTCCTCGAACTTGAGTACTTCAGGACCGCCATATTGGTGGACAACAACTGCTTTCATATTCATCTCCTTGTACGGTGCGCAAACAGTCACTAACAAAACTTAGATGAACGAAGCTAGAATTGGTCGCTGACCCGATGGAATCCCGAAATTAGAAGCTGGAAGCCGCCGGGACAGGCATGGCGAAATAATTTAGTGAGAAACGACGCACCGATTCTGGCGCTCAACATGGGCTCGTCTTCGCTGAAGTTCGGTATTTCGCCCACTTCAGCACGTCCAAGATCTCGCACTGCAAGTAAAAGCCTGAGGAGATGGAAGGCACTATGACTCCTTCGCTGACGGCATCGTGAACCAGTTCGTGCACTGCTTCGTAGCCCGGAATCTGCACTCGCTTGGCGAGTTCGATCAGTTCTTGCGCTGGAAGTTCACGTTCTGCAATCATCGAAAGCAGTAACATAAGGCCGTCGGGACCTGCGAACCGGTCAAGAGCTAATCCCTCTACGATGCCCCGGTTCTTTCTGAATTCGTCTCGTGGATTGTACTGACAGCCGGATGGCTCTCGCCATCTTGGGCTCGTGTTGCGACGGTGAACTAACCGCAAACCGCTTACTTTCGGTTTTCGCCTGGTGTCCTCTGCCGCAAGCCACTCCACCCAGCCCGCCTGCAGATCTAACACACGTTCGCCGCAACTATCGCAACGCCAACCGGATCGAATGGATTTATCTCTGGGCATGCCTTTCACCAACATTCTGCCGGCCGACTCTCTGACCAGTGGATTCTTAGCTCTGCGCTCGGCGTTCGCGCGTCACAGCGCCTTTGGCACCAGCCTCTCTTCTATTCTTTTGAGGATGAATGCCCGGGTCGTGCCATGACGTTTCCGCGAGGTTGACGTCGTAGTAGTTTGCAGCTTTCTCGATGTTCGCGAACGCCAAAGCACGGTCGGCGGCGGAGACGTCGATGACTTGATCGAACCGCGCGACCGCGTTACGCACATGTTCTGCGTCGGTCAGTGGTTCTTTACGCTGCGTGGGAAACGCGTAGACGCTGTCGGGTAAGTCGCTCTGCGTCGTCAGCCTTCCGTGTTTCTCGTGAGGTTTCCAGGTCGCTTCCGGCATGTCTTTGCCATCCTTTCCCTAATATTTGGCTAGAGGGCGCCTCGGCCCTCGCGTAGTAGGCATTAAGCCACAAGTGGCGGGATGAATCTATTGGACAATGGTATTGATCGATACCATTGCATCAGTTGGCGCGAAGCCCAAGGCCGCCTCTGAGTGGGTTGGTAGCCTGGGCGTGTGGCGGTTCGCCTCGATCAACCCGGATGCGGCTGATACTTACGTATTGGTCAACACCATTGTCCAATTGTCTCTCCTCCACCCGCATGGCTCAATCGCAATCGCTCGGGGTACGACTGTGGTCTTTGCCACCTTGCTAATGTCGGTCGTATCGAATTCAAGGGAGAAACAACGAGATCTCGAAGGAGAATATAAGACATGGCACATCGGGTGGCGGACGAGTTGGTTAGCAAACTTGTTGAGGCGGGAGTCGAAAGGATTTATGGCGCCGTGGGTGGGCCACGGTGATCCGATACGCGTGGGCAACGGAGAAAGGGTCAGGTTCCGGTGCAAGTGCGACCGATGACCTTCGCATCGCCCTGCGGGGGCATCAGTTTCAGGTTGTTGCCCTCGATGGCAATCCGGTGCTCACGCCCATGCCACTGGTGATGACCCCTTTAATAAGGTAGTGTCGCAATCAGGGCGCCACGGACAGATAACCCTATTTCTGGATTTGACAGAGATGCGCTAGAATAGAAAACCATTAAGAGTCCCACGATTCCTCGACGGATAGGGAGATTCTTCGATGTCTACGACGCGCAGAGATTTCTTCAAGACAGCAACGGTCGGTGCCGTCGGCGCGACCATCTTTGGCTTCGACCTCAAGCCAGCCTACGCGCAACTCAAAGAGTTAAAGATTGCCCGAGCTGCTGAAACGCGCTCGACGTGTCCCTATTGCGCGGTAGGTTGCGGCGTCCTCATCTATACGATCGGCGATGGAGCAAAGAACGTCACGCCGCAAGTGATCCACGTAGAAGGCGACCCTGATCATCCTACCAATCGCGGTACGCTGTGCCCCAAGGGTTCTTCGCTCGAACAGGATATGCTCAACCCGCGGCGGCTCACAAAGCCGCAAGTGCGGCGTCCGGGCGCGACCGACTGGCAGGACATTTCCTGGGATAACGCTCTGGATGAGATCGCGCAATGGACTAAGAAAACGCGCGATAGTTCTTTCGTCGAGCAAGATGCGAACGGCCGGACAGTGAATCGGTGCGAAGGCATCTCGTTCATCGGTGGCTGCACGGACACAAATGAATTCAATTATCTGGTTGTCAAGGCCATGAGGGGGTTAGGCTTGGTTTATTTAGAAAACCAAGCCCGGGTTTGACACGGCCCCACGGTCTCAAGTTTGGGACCAACATTCGGACGCGGGGCCATGACAAATGGCTGGATCGACATCAAGAACACCGACATGATGTTGATCATGGGCGGCAATCCCGCCGAAAACCATCCCTGCGGTTTCAAGTGGGCGATGGAGGCGAAGCGCAACCGCAATGCCAAGCTGATTTCCGTCGATCCTCGATTCACGCGCACGTCCTCTACCGCCGATCTCTTCCTGCAAATTCGCGCCGGCACCGACATCGCATTCCTCGGCGGCCTGATTCGCTATGCCATCGAGAACAACCGGATCGCGAAGGAGTATCTCGTCAATTACACCAATGCAGCTTTCATCGTTAAGGAAGGTTTCAAACTTCCTGAGGATGGCTTGTATTCCGGATTTGATTCCGCAGCGGGTAAGTACGATCTCTCCACGTGGAATTATGAGGGAACAAGAGGTTCTGGTGGGCAAGGGGGCCAAGGTGGTACGACTGGTCACGCGCCCGAACCAGAGCCGGGCAAGTTAGGAGGTGCGACAGCACCTCCCGCTCTGCCGGCAGACGTCGCCTACGACCTGACGCTGCAACATCCGCGCTGCGTCTTCCAACTGCTGAAACAGCAGTATTCCCGTTACACACCCGAGGCAGTCGAACGGATTACCGGCATTCCCAAGGACCAATATCTGAAGGCCCTCGATCTGTTCACCTCGGTCCGCAAAGACGGCGACATGAAGAAAGTCGCGACCATCATCTACGCGGTGGGTTGGACGCAGCATACGTTCGGAACCCAAATCATCCGCGCCGCCGCGATGATTCAACTGCTTCTGGGCAACGTCGGAAGAGCAGGAGGTGGGGTAAACGCATTACGCGGCCATTCGAATATTCAGGGAGCCACCGACATGGCGGGGTTGTATGACTCACTGCCTGGGTATCTTAAAGCTCCCGTTCCCACCGATACGGATTTAGCCACCTATCTGAAGCGCACCACGCCAACGGCCTCAAAGCCCACGCCGTGGGCCTCGATGAACTACTACTCAAACACCCCGAAATTCGTGGTGTCGTTGCTCAAGTCGCTGTATGGGGATGCCGCCAAGAAAGAAAACGGATTTGCCTTCGATTACTTGCCCAAAGTCGACCGCGATTATTCGTGGACCCACATCTGGGAGGACATGTACAACGGCAAAGTCAAGGGCATGATGGCATTCGGAATGAATGGAGTGATGATTGGCCCCGACACGAATAAGAATATCAACGCGCTGAAGAAGGCCGACTGGCTTGTAGTGGGCGAGATTTACCCGGATGAGACCAGCGAGTTCTGGCGAGCTCCGGGAATTACGGCCGAAGAACAAAAGAACATCAACACCACGGTGTACCGGTTGCCCTGTGCAGGCTTTGCCGAAAAAGATGGCAGCATGACCAACTCAGCGCGGTGGGTCACGTGGAAATATGCCGCAGTTCCGCCGCCGGGGCAAGCGCGACTCGATCAGGACATCGTTGCGCAGATTTTTCTGCGGGTTCGTGAGCTCTACAAGAAGGACGGGGGAAAATTCCCCGACCCCATTCTGAATTTGAATTGGGCGTACGCGGATGGGTCTCATCCCCCGCTTTCCCAGGTAGCCATGGAGCTTAATGGCAGAGCTCTAGCCGACCTGAAAGACGATGCCACTGGGCAGGTAATCAAAGCTGGCCAGCAGCTACCTGGATTCGCGTGGTTGAAGGACGACGGCACCACGATGTGCGGCAATTGGATTTACTCCGGTTCGTGGACCGAGGCGGGATCGCAGATCCAGCGGCGAGGCACGGAGGATCCGTCGGGAATGGGAGTTTTTCCCAACTGGGCATGGTCTTGGCCTGCGAACCGCCGCGTGCTTTACAACCGAGCTTCTTGCAACACGGATGGAAAGCCGTGGGATCCTGAGCGGAAGCAGATCTGGTGGAATGAAGCGGCGGGAAAGTGGGTTGGCAACGACGTGCCGGACTTCAAACCCGACTCTCCTCCTAAGGACCACATGGGTCCGTTCATCATGAACCCAGAGGGTACCGGACGATTGTTCGCTCCGATCGGAGTTCTCGCGGATGGGCCATTCCCCGAGCACTACGAGCCGATTGAAAGCCCCATCAAGAATCCGTTTCATCCCGATCAGTCGAATAATCCGCTGGTAAAGAAGTTCAACACGCCTTTCGACAAGTTCGGATCGCCGGAGGAGTACAGCATCGTCTGCACCACGTATCGGCTGACCGAGCAATATCACTACTGGACGAAAAATAACCCGATGAACGTCCAGCTCATCCCTGAACCGTTCGTGGAAATTCCAGTGGAGTTGGCGGACGAAAAAGGAATTCGCGGAACCGACCTGATCCATGTGATCAGCGCCCGCGGAACGTACACCGCGAAAGCCTTTGTCACTCGCCGGCTGAAGCCGATGATGATCGACGGCAAGAAGGTCTATCAGATCGGGTTGCCGATTCACCAGGGCTTCCGCGGGATCGCCGAAGATGAAGGAAGGGATGCGCGGACACCGGCGAACCTGCTGACGCCCGCGGTCACCGATCCGAACGCCCACACCCCAGAATCCAAGGGTTTCTTAGTGAAAGTCGAAAAGGCGTAGGGAGCGACCATGAGCCAGGCGGCAACAGAGCTAATCCGAATTTCCGGTCACGCCGGCGTCGTCCCGGGCAAAGGTCTGAACCGTGAATTCCAGGTATGCAAGCTGGTGGACACAACCACGTGCATTGGCTGCAAAGCATGCGAAGTAGCCTGCCTGGAATGGAACGGATACACGTTCAGCGAAACCGTTTTCGATAACAGCTACCAGACGATGCCGGAGACGGCATGGAACTACTGGAACCTGATCAAGTTCAACGAGCATGAACGCGCCGATGGCAGCATGATGCTGCTGATGCGCAAAGACCAGTGCATGCATTGCGCAGACCCGGGCTGCCTCGCGGCGTGCCCGGCGGACGCAGCTATTGTCCAATATGCCAACGGCATCGTCGATTTCCAGGAGGCCAATTGCATCGGTTGCGGCTATTGCATGACCGGCTGCCCGTTCAACATTCCGAAATTCGATCCTCCCTCGCGCAAAGTCTTTAAGTGCACGCTGTGCAATGACCGCGTGTCGGTGGGGCTCGAACCCGCGTGCATCAAGACCTGCCCCACGGGCTGCCTGCATTTCGGGACGAAATCGGAAATGAAAGAACTGGCGGAGGCTCGCGCCGCGCAACTTCGCGACCATTCCGGATTCCAGGATGCGGGAGTTTACGATCCGCCCGGAGTAGGTGGAACGCACGTCATCTACGTTCTACACGATGCAAAAAATCCCGAGCTGTATGGCGGACTCCCGAAAGATCCGCACGTCCCTCTGTCGGTACGGCTGTGGAAAGGGCCGCTGAAATGGATTGGGAATTTTGGGATTATTTTCGGGGTTGTCGGCGTTTTCATTCACTACTTGCGATTCGGCCCTAAGGTCGTAAAGGAAGACGAACAAGAGTCTCACGGAGGAAGCGAATGAGCGGCGAGCCTTATCTCCTTCCGAATGGACGCGTGCTGCGCTATTCATTCCACGAGCGGCTCGTGCATTGGTTGGCGGGAATCTCCTACCTCTATCTCCTGCTGACTGGTCTGGCCTTCTGGAGTCCCTGGCTCTTTTGGATCGCCGTCGTCCTAGGTGGGGCAACGATTTCGCGAGAGTTGCATCCTTGGTTCGGCCTGATCTTCGTGGTCGGGGTCTCGCTGATGTACCGAATGTGGCACCGGCAGATGAAGGAAACGCCTGCCGACAAGGCCTGGTGGGCGTCCATTGGACATTACATTCGCAACGAAGATGATCAGATTCCTTCCGCCGATCGTTTCAATCCCGGCCAGAAGTTGCTGTTTTGGGGCTTCTTTTGGAACGGCATGCTGCTTCTGCTTTCCGGGTTGATTCTCTGGCTGCCGCAGTACATTCCGTGGAACCTGCGTTTCCTGCGTCTAGCTGCTGTGTTCGTACATCCCGTGTGCGCCCTCGCCACGATCGCGCTTTTCATCATTCACGTCTACATGGGTACTGCAATGGAACGTGGGGCGTTTGGCTCCGTGATTCGCGGCGACGTCTCGCGAGCCTGGGCCGACAAGCACCACCACACGTGGTATGAGCAACTCCTTCGCAACTCGGCTGCGCGAAAATGAAGAAATGAAAGAACCTAAGTGGGATCGCCGCATTCGCCGCGCCAACGAACTCGTCTCGTCCTATCCATTCTGCGCGGAGGGACTGCGTTACTACACGCGTGTCGCAATGTTTCAGAAAAGCCTTTACGGTGAACTCCGGAAAGCTCTCGCGGATGCGCCAAAGATTTCCTCTGATCGCCCCCTGCGCGATGAATTGGATCTTTTTCTCCTCCTCCCGAAGTTTCCCGAATTCCTGTCGGTGATCCAGCAGATTGCGCCAGCGCCGCTTTCGCAGGCCAGCGCCGCCCTGGCGCAGAAGGGGCCAGCCGCATGGCAACACACGATTGAAGACTTCTGGCACGGGGAGCCAGAATTGGCGGGAGGCGTGGCCGACACTGCGCAAGCCCAATCTTCCGATCGAGTACTCGCGTGGATGTTTCTTCAACCGTATGCTGAATATCTCGCAGATCACCGCGAAATCGCCGTTCTCGACGGAACTCCATCAACCTGCCCGCTTTGCGGCGGTAAGCCTGCCGTCGGCGTGTTGCGGAGTGAAGGCGACGGCGCGAAAAAGTCGCTGATTTGCATGCTCTGCGCTCACGAATGGGCTTTTCGACGAATTTTCTGCCCGGCGTGCGGCGAAGAACGAGAACCGCAGATGGCATATTATTCAGCGCCCGAAATCGCGCACGTCCGTGTGGACGTCTGTGACACATGCCATACCTATCTGAAGAGCATCGACTTGACGAAAACGGGGCTGGCGGTTGCGGTTGTAGACGAGCTGGCAACAATACCTTTGGACCTATGGGCACGCGAACATGGGTACGAGAAACTACAAATCAACCTGTTAGGAACCTGACCAGACATTATGGAGGACGTCAGCGCCGAAGGAGTCAGTGTCGACCTGTCTCACACATCGAGAGTTTATAGCTGAAGTGATCTGTCGGCCTCCCTAAATCCCCCAGCTTCATAAGGCCCTTTGGTTCGAAACCCGCGGTACAAGGACGCGCTTCCCGCATGAAACCGGGATCCACGTCGAAAATAAAGCCTCGCACAGGGACATCCTTTGCGCGGGGTATTTAATGTCAGGGCAGCTGCGGTTTAACGCTTCTGGTACGGGTGGAAGATGTAGTCCTTCGCCTTCACGGGTGTATGGCACGCGTATCCGCAGTCTGAGAGGCTTTTGGGATCGGCCGTGAACTTGTCCGATGCGGCTTCGTAGTTGAACACCGCGTATCCCCACCCGCCGCTTTTCGGAAATCTCTTGCTGTCCTTTTCCATAACGAAGGCCTGGGAAAAGACGTCTGGCACCTCCACGACGAAGGGGGCCTCCGTGCTCTTCTTCAGCTTCCACTGAAGCTTTACGATCTCGGAGCCCTCCGGGAACGGCTGGCCGTTGCCCGGAACGCCGGACCTGTACGCCTTGATCATGCTGGGATTGGCGACGATCACTTTGAGTATTTCGTCGGTCCGGGCGGAAGAGACCACCGACCAGTCCTCGTATCCCCTGAAGTCGGAGAACGCGATTCCGCTGGGCGATTTCAGCGAATACTTGTCCTTGTCTTGGCCTTGCACGAAAAGGGCCGCGGCGACGAGGACGGCGAGCACTGCCACGGCTGTCGCAACGATGGTAAGGCCGGCGATACGTTTCACGGCGGTGCTTGCTTTTACCTTGTGTTCCGGTTCTTGTGCCACAGGTTTCCTCAAAAGTTCAGACACGGTGTGTTCTCCTTCACAAAAAAGTTTTCTTAGCCCGAGCAACGTGGGTCACGAACGACTGCGATTAGGCCAGACGTGAGGGAGTAAAGCAATTAGACGATGGTATCGACGACACCTTCGTATCGAGTGTGGGAGAGTAAGCTTCCTTCGCTGGATCGATTTTCAGGACTAGCTGGATGGAGAAGGGGCATTTTCCTCCGCCATGAAGACGCTGCAGCCGATACGAAAGTATGGGCAATACCATCGTCCAATTGCGCAGCCCGCATTGTTCTGGCTGAATGGTGGCAGCTTTATGTCGCCTCGTTCTACCCGAGCGACGATTTTGGATCGAAGTTCTAAGTTTTTGAGATTGCCGTCCCGTGCCTGTGCATTTGCTGCGACGAACGAACTATGAACGGCCGACGACTCTTGTCGACTTTAATCAACCGGTTCCCATAACTAACAAATCGTGACTAACAAATACGGAGGAAAATCCGATGGCAACTATGAACGCACCTACCAAACGCACAGACATGAACGAACCTGCGAAACCCGCACAAATTCGAGTGGCCCGGCGGTCGCCCGCCTATTGGCGTGTCACCATCGACAACCCGCCGATCAACGTGATGGGCCCGGAAATGGTCAAGCAGTTCCAGGAAGTGATCAACGCTCTCGAGAGAGATGAGGATGTCAGGGTCGTGGTCTTCGACAGCGCGGTCGACGACTACTTCCTGAATCACTCGGATTTCACGGCCAAGATTGAAGACTTGACTTCACTGCCGGAGGGTCCCACAGGCTTGCCGCCCTGGCCGGACTTTCTGGCGCGTCTGACCCGCTTACCAGTCGCATCGATCGCTCTTATCCGCGGCCGTGCGACCGGCAATGGCAGCGAGATCACGCTGGCCTGCGACATGAGTTTTGCCAGCCGCGAGAAGACCATCATCTCGCAATGGGAGGTGGGCGTGGGGATGGTGGCCGGCGGCGGCCCTATGGCTCGGCTTCCCCGACTCATCGGGCGAAACCGCGCCCTCGAGGTGCTCTTGAGTTCGGAAGACATCAGAGCAGACCAGGCCGAGGCCTACGGCTATATCAATCGCGCCCTGCCCGACGCCGATCTGGATGCGTTCGTAGAGGCGCTCGCGACCCGGATCGCCAAGTTCGACAAATGGGCGATCGCTCAGACCAAGCGCCTCGTCAACACCAGCCTGCCGCCGGACGTCGAGCTTGGCGCGGGATGGGATGCGTGCATCGCTTCGCTCGGGCGACCTGCCGCCCAGGAAGGGATCAAGGCGCTGATGGCGCAAGGCTTCCACAAGCCGGGGGACGTCGAGAATCGACTCGGATACTACCTCGGCCAGATCACACGCTAGGCGGACGCCCAATGTGTTTCCGCAACTTTGTCAGGAAAGACGGAACTTATGTGTCTGCTCATCGATCCGGCCACGAGGGCGGAAGGCGAAGGAACAGTTCTACAAATCTCCTTTTGAGTAGGCCGAGATAAGCAAGGTACTGCTACGGGTACCCGATCTGCAGTACGATCTTGCCGGACTTG
This sequence comes from uncultured Acidobacteriaceae bacterium, assembly GCA_964403025.1. Lineage (GTDB taxonomy): Bacteria > Acidobacteriota > Terriglobia > Terriglobales > Acidobacteriaceae > Sulfotelmatobacter. Next base: position 1,010,749 of record CAYOEH010000001.1, read on the forward strand.
TGTGGTGCGCCCGCAAGCATGCATTGCGCCTGGCGCGCCTCCGAAAGCGGCAGGATTGAGCCCACACGCGCTGTGATTTTGCCCGCGTCAAAGAATGTTGTGAGTGTCTGCAGGCGCGCCGTGGTCACCTCAGCGTAGAAGAAAATGGCCTCTGCTGGGAGCGGCTGCGTCGAGACCGAGGTGACGAGTTTGCCTCCGGGTTTCAACGCAGCGACGCAGCGTTGAAACGTACTGCCCCCGACCGTGTCGAGGATAGCATCCACCTGTGGGAGGTCCTGCTCGAATGCGGACTTGCTCGAGTCGACGATGGATTTCACGCCCAATGATCGGAGCAGGTCCCCGTCGTTGAGGTGGGCGATGGCAACGACGTGGATTCCGGCGTCTATGGCCATTTGCACGGCGTAGGCCCCGACGTTCCCCGCGGCTCCGACGACCATTACCGTTTGTCCGCGCATCGCCTGTGCATACTGGAACAGCATTTGCCAGGCGGTTACCGCAATGACGGGCGCCGATGCTGCTTCTACGTGATTCAGCGATTGCGGTTTGCAGGCGACCATCCCGGACATGGCTGCGGCGAACTGGGCCTGGGCGCCGCAGAACTGCGGATTGGTGACGCCATAGACTTCGTCGGCCGGCGCGAAGCCCGTAACGCCGGGGCCGATCTTCTCGACGACACCGGAGAAGTCCGAACCGAGGGTGAGCGGAGGTTGCGGGCTAACCTTGCTCTTGCCCTCACGGATGATTGCGTCCCAGGGAGCGACGCCCGCGGCCATCACGCGCACCAGAAGTTCGTTTGGGCCCGGCGACGGCATCGGCACATCCTCAACCACCACGACGTCGGGCGGCCCGAAGCTATGAATCCTGGCTGCTCTCACGAGCAATTCCTCCCCGCCTTGAAGACGCTCGAAAAGCCGATTCATCCGAAGCTGAAAGACGACCGCGATAGCAAGATCTGTGTCATTTGATCCTCGTCGGGAGTTTGTTAATTACTTCTGCACCAGCCTTGCTGACGACTTCGTCCTGGGAATCCGTGCCTCCCGAGCAACCGATTGCGCCGATAATCGCGCCCTGGTCGATCAGTGGAATACCGCCTCGAGACGCAATGATCCCATCGAACGCGAGCAGATAGTTGAGATGCATAAGGTTGACGCCATCCTCGAAGACTTTGGTTGGGCGCCGGAAAGTCACGGCTGCTCGCGCCTTGTGCTCCGCAATCTGAATGGAGGCGAGCATCGCTCCGTCCATTCGTTGGAAGGCAACCAAGTTACCACCGGAATCGGCTACTGCCACGTTCATTTTCCAATTCCGCTTCTTGGCCTCTGCCACGGCGGCGTGAATAACCGCCTGGGCTCGGTCTAGTGATATGGGAAGCCCATAGGGCACATCGAATGGCATTTCGTCTGGGATGACATCAAGAGGATTCGATGCCGCGATCCCTACTTCAATGGCGACTTCTGCTTTGCTTGACATACATTTTCCTCCGAAGGGTTGGTAAGCGATCTTCAAAGACCTCCCGAGATGCGCGTTGTTCATCTGAGCGGCCAAGAGGGCGAGTATCACCGTATCACCCGGCTATCTAAGCAGAAGGGCGCGGGAGGAACAAGTAGACGATGGTATGGGCGATACTTTTGTATCGGTCGCGCAATCGCGGGTTCACTTCACAAGGCGATCCATTAGCAAGCGGTTTGCATCGTCATTTCTGTCGCTGAAGTCGATGGATATTGCGGTTGAAAGCAAGAACAAAGCGACAGTATTGCGGGCGTTCGACACACGCTCTTCAACAAGCTCGATTACTTCCGCAGTGCTCCCGCTGCCAGCCTTTGTTGCGGATTAAAAGCTCCAGAGATTCGCGAACCAAATATCGTCGTCAACAACGAACACGATTGATGTTGAGACTGCCATGCGCGACGACCCCAATTAACCTGCAAACTCGCACGTTGCATTCATTTTATTCCTCAGATTCAACAGAGTGCGGCTCACTTCGGGTGAAGTGCCGAATTAACGGCCTCAAGCAGAGCGGTGTCGCTGAAGGGCTTGAACAGGCACTTTACCGCACCCTGTTCGACTAATCGCGAGCGAACAGTCATATTTATGCTCGCGGTGATGAAGATGATCGGAATCGCCTGCCCGCGACGCTTCAATTCCCGCTGAAGCTCTGGTCCACTCATGCCCGGCATAGCGATGTCGAGGATCAGACAGCTGGTGAGATCGAGACAATCGGATGAGAGAAACTCTTCCGCTGACGAAAAAGATCGAGCCGCAAATCCGAATTCCCTAAGCAGATCGGGCAGCGATTCACGCACCGACTCATCATCATCAACCACGGATAGAAGCGGACGGTCGCTTCCGCCCCTCGCCTTAGGGAGCTCCATGACAAAAACAATGCGCCATTTGATGAGGGCCGTCCATTGTACTTTGGTATTGCTTCTTCCTACCCGTGATTTACCGAGCTGACTCTATGCGGCGTCCGCCGATAGATCAGTCCGATTTGCAGGAGTTTCGGCGTCAGCCAAACCCTCTGGTCTGCAGGGGATAGAAAACGAAAATGTAACTCCCGGACCGTCATTTGGCATCGCCCACAGGCGGCCATAATGACGCTCGATAATAGAACGGCTGACCGACAATCCGATTCCCATACCGTCATTCTTCGTCGTGTAGAAGGCTTCGAAAAGCCTATCGGCAGCTTGAGGTTCCAAGCCGACTCCAACATCTGTCACGCTGAGGCGCACCCGGTCATTATCATCTGATTCAGTTCGAATCAGTAAATCCCTTGGACGATCATCAATGGTGCTCATGGCATCCGAAGCATTGCGGAGCAGGTTCAAAATGACCTGCTGGAGCTGGACGCGATCGCCTGTGACCAGCGGGAGGTCGTCGGCAAGTTCCGGCCGCAGGATCACACGGTTTTTCTGCAGTTCGCTCAATGACAGCGCAATTATCTCTCGTGTAGCCTCATTCAGGTCCATTGACTGAGCCGTGGCCGATTTCTTGGTAAAGAGCGCACGCAATCGTGTGATCATCTCAGAGGCTCGATTGCCATCGCGAATGGTCCGCCGCGCAGTTTCGCGGGCCCCGTCGACGTTTGGAGGATCGGCTGCCAGCATTCGCATACAGGTGCTGGCGTTCGTGACAATGCCGGACAGCGGCTGGTTGAGTTCGTGGGCGATAGACGCCGTCAGGGTTCCGAGGCTCGTCACCCTGGCGACATGTGTAAGTTCCGATCGAGCCTTGTCGCGTGCCTCTTCCGCCAGCCTGCGCGCCGTGACATCCTGAACCGCTGCGATGTACTCCAGTTGCCCATCCTGGTCGCGGGTCGCCTGAGCGAGTGCATGCATGTACTTGATCGAGTGGTCAGGCATCAGCAAACGGTACTGCCATTCAAAGTCGTTGCCACCGTTTCGTGCCTCTTCGACCATTTTTTCATACAAAGTGAGGTCTTCCGGTTGGACTCGAGTACGGATCAGTTCGAGCGTCACGGGCACACCGCTCTCGAGCTCGTAGATCCGATAGAGTTGCTCTGACCACGTGATTTCGTCTGTCGCCACCCGCCAGGAAAAGCTGCCTGTGTGACTGAGATGTTGAGCTTCCGCGAGGAATGCCTCGCTGCGCCGCAATGCCTGGTCCGCTTGCTTTCTCTTACTGATATCCCGGAGAAAGCCCGTAAATGTTTTGTGACCGTCTCTGGTTATCTCGCCGAAGGAGACCTCTACGGGAAACTCCTCGCCATTCTTGCGAAGTGCGGTCAGTTCGGTGCCTTGCCAATTCATATGCCGTTGACTGGTACCCAAGTAGCGTTTGAACCCGGTCTGGTGGAGTTCGCGCATGTATTCAGGCATTAGGAGGGTCAAGGGTTTCCCCGCGAGTTCGGCTGGGTCGTAGCCAAAAATTGTCGCAGTGGCAGGGTTGGCAAACAGTATTGAGCCTGTGTCATCAATGCTCACAACCGCATCGCTGGCGGTTTCGACCACAACGCGATACCTCTCTTCGCTGTAGAGGCGGGCAGATGCTTGTCGCTTTTGCTCGGTCAAATCGAGCACGAAAGCGACTCCTTCGTTCCCGCTATCTTCGAAGAGCGCACCGCCGATTAGTATCGGTATCCGGCTGCCATCTTTCCGGAAGAACTCCTTCTCGTAGGGTTGAAAGATTCCCGTCGCCTTTAAGTCAGCGATTGCCCCTTCGTCACGGCCACGCCATTCGGCTGGTGTCAGGTCCGTCCAGAGCAGGCGACCCGACGCGAGATCTTCACGGTCGTATTGCACCATGCGGAGCAATGCTTCGTTGGCTCCGGTGATTGCACCTTCGAGATTCCACATGACAATTCCCACGACATTGGCCTCGACCAGACGCCGGACTTTCGCTTCCAAACCTCTGGCCAATTCACGGACTTCCGCTTCCACCTTTTCGCGCTCGGACACCTGGAATTTGAGGTCTTCTATGTGCATTAGCGCTTGATACGCGGAAGAGGCAAATTTCCCGAGAGAGGCCATGACCCGGTCATCTTCTGCGTCGAACTTGCGACGGTCGCTGTGCATGATTGCCCAGATGGTTCCTACCGCCTCGCCGGCGACGTAAAACGGGACCAGCAGGCATTCTTCAGCCGCCGGAACTACCGGCTGCAAATAAGGATAGCGCCGTTCGAAATGCCTGAACAACAGCGTACGATTTTGATCAAGCACGTCTCCGCAGGGGCCGAAATTGCGCGGGGTCCCACCTCCGACGTGCGGATTCCACATGCCGGCGATGGCTGGCCAATAGAACCTTTTGCCGCAAACGTCCGGCGTTTTGCCGTCCCCCGTCAGCAGGCTAAGGCCAGCGGAGTCACACTGTGTAATCTCCAGGATCGTTTCAGCCAGCATCTGTAGTACGGTCGCTGGCGAATCGGCTAGCGTGCTCACCAGCTTCACGAGCGCGCGGTTCTCCTTTTCGTAATTGGGTGGACCGGATGGGCGGCGATGCAACTCCTCTGTGCACAGGATCGACTCCAGAGGAGCGGTGCCAGTCGGAATTGAAGCTTCGAGAGGAAAGTCATTTCTCGATTTGTCAGACCCGGTCATGTTTCACCTCCATGGACAGCCAACTTGACACTCGATTCGGTGTAAAGGTTTTGCCGGCGTCTGCGAATTCCGCGTCTTCACGAATTACGACGGTGAATAGCCGTTACGCGGCAGCAATCGCTGCGGGTGCGGGGCGAAGCCTCGCGGCCATTTTCACCAGGTCGGCAAGAGAGTCGGCCTTCATCTTTTGCATTACCTTGCCTCGGTGTGCCTTTACCGTGATCTCGCTGATGCCAAGCTCCCCACCTATTTGTTTATTCAAAAGCCCAGAGACCACCAACGCCATAACCTGCCGTTCGCGCTGCGATAGTAACGCGTAACGGTCCCGGAGGATCTGCATCTCCGCCTCCTGCCTAAGAGCAAGTCGGCTACGTTCAAGGGCTGCGCGGATGGCGGTCAACAGCACGTCATCCTTGAATGGCTTGGTCAAGAATTCGACCGCCCCCGCCTTCATGGCTTGGACCGTCATGGGCACGTCGCCGTAGCCCGTGATGAAGATGATCGGCATATCCGTCCGATCGCCGGCGACTAGCCGTTGGAGATCCAGCCCGTTCAGACCGGGAAGAGAAACGTCAAGTACGAGGCAGTTGGGAACAAGAACGCGTGGGTAGTCGAGGAATTCCTGGGCAGACGCGAATGTCTCCGGCTGCCAGCCTTCACTGCGGATTAACAATTCCAGCGACTCGCGCACGGAGATGTCATCGTCGACAACGAAGACGATTGGTGTGATTTGCAACATTTGCGTCACCCCATTTCATGGCCAAGTGCGCGCACCTAAAGTCATGCTTCGCTGTGCACAGTTGACTGATGACGCCCCATCGTTGAGGGAATTCTACCAGAGAGCCTCTCAAGTAATGAAGTCTGACAAGTGACGACAGGAAGGTTCTATTGTTGCGGTAGGCCGTCGAATAATGCACAGCTCGGACTGGAACGATTCTTGCGAGGTGTATTGAAAAGTCATTGAGGAGTCAGAAAAATGGCTCGAGTGTCAGAGAATCAGCCATCATTAGTTTCAAGCCAATCGGGTGCCGAAAGGGTCAGTCCGTGGGTATATGGCGGAATGGCCACCCGCTGGTTAGCAGAAGAGCCGATACCAAAGTATCGACAATACCATCGTCCAATTGTTTACCTCCCAGCCTTCTGGTCTGATCCCTTTATGTCGTCCGATTCAATCGGGCTGCGCACTACGAGGAACAAAGGAGAAGAATCGTGAAAATACTGATGGTGCCAACGTCGCACGACGTCCTCGGCAACACTGGCCTCAAGACCGGCTTCTGGCTTGAAGAATTCGCAGCTCCTTACTTTGTTTTCCGCGATGCCGGGGTGCAGTTGACCCTCGCCTCACCAAAAGGTGGGCAACCATTGGAGCTCGGCCTTTGGCGGCAGGCATCCCCGTCGATTTTGTATGCTCCATGCTCGGCACCAACGCACCGGCTCTCGATGCAAAGGAGCGGGGAGCTTCCCCTTACACTCTTCTCCCCGCAGGAAGAGCACGATCAAACTGGAGGATTAAAGCCATGAATCGCTCCGTCGAGCAGATCCCGAACACGAGGGTTAACGAAGTTGCCAGCAATCTGGATGCGGTCTCGCGTGCGGCGGGACCATTTCAAGGATGGTTTCGCGGGCTTGATGGAAAGCAACGCAAGCGAGAGCTCGATTTTCGCGAAGAACGGCGTCTTGAGCGCACGCGAATCGCAGGCGAGCTGCACGATACCTTGCTTCAGGGCTTTCTCGGTACGTCGCTCGTTGTGGGGGCCACGTTGCGAGAGATGGCTGAAGATTCGCCGGCCAGGGCATCGCTTAACCGCGCAGCCCGTCTGATGCAGCTCGCCATCGAGGAAGGTCGCGCTGCACTTCAAGGCCTCCGCACTTCGGTAGTTGCACCTGGGGTAGTTGCACCTGGCAGCCTGGAACGGGAGTTCTCGGATCTGTTGAGAGAGGTTGCCCCGGGCAGCGGAGCCCAGACTCGGATGCTGGTTACAGGGCAACCAAGAGCATTAAAACCGGCAATCCAACAGCACGTCTACTTAATCGCCCGGGAGGCCCTTGTCAACGCTCTTCGTCACTCAAAGGCCACCAGGATCGAAGCCGAGATAGCGTACTTACGGAGTCATCTGCGTGTTGTGGTTGCCGATAATGGCTGTGGCATCGACGCACAAATCGTGCGGTCGGGGCGGGCGTCCCATTGGGGCCTGCCAGGGATGCGCGATCGCGCCCAAGGCATCGGCGCGGAAGTTCGAATATTTAGCAGGCGAGGGGCTGGCACGGAGGTTGAAATTTCTCTGCCCAGCGGTATCGCCGCGGCTGATTGAATTCGAACAATGTCCGCGGCAAGGAGACTGCGCTTGATTCGCCGGCGCACCATTGCCAGACATGTCGCTGCTCGACCGCTCTGTTTCGCAGGTTCGGAGGGCGGAGTCCAATGAGAAGGATATTCCTCAGCGGCCGGAACGATATTGAATTGTCTTGCGGCGTGAAGCAACCGCAATCGATCGGAATATTTCTCGATCATTGGCTGGTGCTTCCGCTGGAGCCGGGCAGGAGTTAGACGCTTCTGCGCGGTGTAGACTCCGGGGTGATCGAAGAAACAGCGCGACTTCACGAGTTGTACACTCGGATTCCGCTAAAGCATTTAGCTTCTTGTCAAATTGAGGGCTCAAGATGAACGATCAACAAAAGAACGATCAACAAAAGAAGGAGCAGTATTCTGGAGTGCGAGATCAAGAGATCCGTGCGGCACTGGATCGGCATTGGGCGGCGTCCGATGCCAACGATTTTGAAACGGAGCACCGCATCTATCAGGAGGACGCGGTGCTGGACTACCCGCAGTCGGGCGAGCGAACCCGCGGTCGACACAACATACAGTGCCAACGGGCGAGTCAGCCGAGCAAAAAGCGGTTTACTGTCCGGCGAATCATTGGCAGCGGTGATCTTTGGGTCACCGAACTGATCCTGACCTATGACGGCAAGCCGTCCTACACCGTGAGCATCATGGAGTTCGGGGGCGACAAGGTTGCGCGGGAAACACAGTACTTTGCGGATCCATTCGTGGCTCCCGCATTTCGCGCTCAATGGGTCGAACGGATGGGCACATAATCTCGAGGCGCGAGAACTCGCTAACGACACCGCATTGGAGGGACAAGAGATGGATTGGAAACGGTTGGTCCAGTTTGCGCTGCTGGGTAGCAGTAATTTGGAACAATATGCCATCCTGCTGGTACGCGTATCGATCGGGCTGTTCTTCGCCATCTCCGGGGGAAACAAATTGTTTGTCGCCGGCGGCACGAAACCTGTTTACGAAACGCTCGTTCAGGCCAAAGTCCCGTTTCCCCGCCAGACGGCTTATTTCGTGTCGGGTGTCGAGTTCGTTGGCGGATCCTTGGTGACCGTGGGGTTTCTTTCGAGCCCGGCCAGCGCGGCTTTGTTGATCGATATGATTGTCGCGACACTGACCAGCGCCATTTCCACCATACCTAAAGGACTTTCGCCTCTTAGCCGGCTCGATGATTTCCTCTACCTTCCAGAAGTCCTGTACGTGCTCTTCTTTCTCTGGCTCCTCTGTTCTGGTCCGGGAAAGTTCAGTGTCGATTACTGGCTCGCCGGCAAGTTATGGAGGTGATCGATCCAGGCAGCGCGGCGCTGCTCGTGGATCGACCGGTCTTTCCGGACCAAGTTGGCCACGCAGAAGCTGGCCCGCTGCACCGAAATAAAAGGATGCTAACCAGACGCTGGACTTCGATGAGGTACGCATGCCCCGATTGCTTTCAGTAAATGTCGGCCTTCCGCGCGACGTGATGTGGAACGGCAAAACGGTCCGAACGTCAGTCTGGAAATCTCCGGTTGCGGGTCGGCGAATGGTGCGCAAGCTCGATATCGATGGTGACGCACAAGCCGATCTCGCCGGCCACGGCGGGGAGCAGCGCGCCGTATTCGTTTATCAGATGGACTCCTATCACTACTGGGAACGCTTTCTTGGACGTAACGACTTCATCCACGGGCAGTTCGGAGAAAACTTTACCGTCGAGGGACTTCCTGATAGCGAGGTCTGCATCGGCGATCGATACCGCATCGGTGGTGCTGAATTTGAAGTAACGCAGCCACGTGTGACGTGCTACCGCGTCGGCATTCGCATGAACGAACCTCGTATGCCAGCGTTGCTCGTGGCACATCACAGACCAGGATTCTACTTTCGCGTGTTGCAGGAAGGAGAAGTTGGGGCGGGCGATGACATCGTGAAAATCGCCGATGGTCCAGAAAAGGTCACGGTGGCCGACATTGACGGTCTTTTGTATTTGCCGGGACCTTCTCGCGAACAACTGGAACGATCGCTACGGATTCCTGCACTCAGCAAGGGTTGGCAGAGTTCGTTCCAGGCAATGCTCCAACAAGACTTGAGCTCCAAAATTACGGGGGGGAATCCGGGACTCGCCGATGAGGAACAGCCGGCGGCGTGGCCCGGATTTCGAAAGATGCGAGTCGCGCGTATCCATAAAGAAAGCGATAATGTAACTTCCTTCGTTCTGGCGCCGATCGATGGGCAACCTCTTCCTCTCTTCCAGGCAGGTCAATTTGTGGTTTTGCGGCTGCTCGTCGATCCGGGCAAACCGCCGGTTCTTCGCAGCTATTCGCTGTCTGATCTGCCCGGAGCCGATCATTTCCGTATCAGCGTCAAAAGCGAATTGAGGGGGATTGGAAGTTCATTTCTGTGCAACCGTATGCAATTAGGCGATCTGTTGGATGTTAGTGCGCCGCGCGGAAGCTTTACTCTGCGTTCCAGCCAGAATCCTGTGGTTCTGCTGAGCGCTGGAGTGGGCGCAACGCCCGTGATGTCGATGCTGCACTCGCTCGCCGCTGAAAAATCGCAACGAGAGATCTGGTGGATTTATGGAGCGCGCAATCGCGTCGAGCATCCATTTGCAGAAGAATCGCGTTCCTTACTCAAACAGCTCTCTCGCGGACGAGCATACATTGTGTACAGCAGGCCCGCTGCGATCGACCAAGTCGGGGCAGACTTCGATGCTCCCGGGCACATTGACACAGCTTTGCTGGAGAGAATTGGCGTGTCACAGGGTAGTGACTTCTATCTGTGTGGCCCATCTTCGTTCTTGCAGAGCATGCGCGATGGGCTGCGAACCTGGGGTGTGCTCGCCGGGAATGTGCACACGGAAATCTTCGGTTCTCTCGAGGCTATAACCCCTGGTATGGCGCAGGTTGTTCACACTCCTCACCTGCCACAAGGGCCGCCCGGATCTGGCCCCCCAGTCTCATTCGCGCGTAGCGGGATTACCGCCGCTTGGGATCCGAAATTCGGGAGCTTGCTTGAACTGGCGGAAGCGTGCGACGTTCCGGTCAGATGGTCGTGCCGGATTGGAGTCTGTCATACCTGCATGACTGGTCTGATTGATGGATCGATTATTTATAACCCTGAGCCACTAGAGAGGTCCGCTCCCGGGAACGTGCTCGTATGCTGTTCCCAGCCAAACGCGGGTGTCACTCTGGATCTTTAAGGGAAACGGGTAGTGGCAGCTTGATAGGGAAGCGAGCCAAACGCGCGATTACTGCGTCGCAAAGAACGCGACACTTCGCGCGGCTCGCCCAGATCCTTCACTGCGCCAAGAGCTTGTTCAGGATGACAATCCAAACTGCACCACTACGGAAAGCTGAGGAGTCCAATCATGCGTTCTGATATTGTGCCCGGCGGCATTTTCCCCGATTACGAACTGCCCGATCACACGGGCAAGCTGTGCAAACTCAGCGAGCTACAAGGCGACGATCCGCTGATCCTTACCCTTGCGCGCGGCCACTACTGCCCGAAGGAGCACCAGCAGCATTTGGAACTCGCCGCGTTCTACCCGAAGATCGCAGTGGCGTACACTCAGATCGCCACGATCGCCACCGACGATCACCATACTCTTCAGGAATTCCGTGCGTCAGTCGGAGCCCAGTGGACCTTCCTTTCGGACCCCGACCGAACGATTCAGAAGGATCTCGACATCCAGGAGTACACCGACCCCGAGCACAATCCGATGATCCCGCACACGCTCGTGCTCAAGCCGGGCCTCGTGATCTACAGCATCTACAACGGCTATTGGTTCTGGGGGCGTCCATCAGTCGTCGATCTTTGGCACGACCTGCGCACCGTGACGAGTGAAATCCGCCCAGACTGGGATCTGAGTACTCCTGGACTCCGCGAGGCATGGAATGCAGGGGACCTCTCGCCTTTTCACGGATTGAATAAGCAGGCCAGTGTGGAAGATGCCTCGATTGTACGGAAGAAATAGCAGCGCCCCTTTTGAAACTTAGTAGTGAAACAAAACCTGCGGCAGGGGTCAGGTGACTCTCGGGAAAGGGGGAAGGCTGCCTTTAACGAATACCGATTTATGAAATATCAATCCTAGTCCCCGCAGTGGGCGCTTGGTTGACGTTCCTTTGGGCAGGGCAGTAGAACCTTCAGCGACCACTGGCGCATCACAAAGTGCGGGATTCCGGAGTTCGACTCGAACCTTGGGAGCGACTCGTTGAGAGCCAACAGCGGAGAGAAATGAAGCCGACTGCTTCCCCAAATCTTTGGCGACCGCTTCGAGTAACGGTTTTTCGCAATCTGCTAATCGCGGACGTCATTTCAGACGCCGGCGCTTTCATGCAGAACGTCGGTGCTGCGTGGTTGATGGTCTCACTTGGCGCTGGGCCGATTTATGTTGCGCTGACGCAGACTGCCGCTTCCTTGCCATATTTTCTACTGGCCCTTCCAGCGGGCTCCGCTGGCGATATCGTCGACCGCCGCAAGCTGATTCTTTTCACCGAGTCGTGGATGATGGGCGTCGCGTTGATTCTAGCGATCTTGACTATCGCAGGAGTGATGTCGCCATGGATACTCTTGGTGCTCACATTTGCGCTCTCGGCGGGAGACGCGTTCGAAACGCCGGCATGGCGTGCAATCCTCCCTGAATTGGTGCCCAAGGAAGACCTAGCAGCGGCTTCCGCGCTCAACGGGATTGAATTCAACCTCGCCCGAGCGGTCGGGCCGGCGCTCGCTGGCACGATCATATCCGTTGCTGGTGTCGCCGCAGCCTTCGTCGCAAATTTCGTATCGTTCTTCGGTGTCATTCTTGTGGTTGCCAAGTGGAAACGGCCCGTCCGCAGGAGGAGCGCGCCGCCGGAATCTTTTTCGGGAGCTACCGTCGCGGCAATTCGATACGTCCGGCACTCTCCCGCAATCCTGACGGTATTGCTCAGAACAGGCGTAGCCATGTTCTTCTCCAGCGCCCTCTTCGCGTTGCTGCCGACGGTTTCTCGAAGTGTGAATCAGAATGCAACTGGCTATGGAGTCTTGCTTGGCTGCTTTGGTGGCGGTGCAATCATCGGTGCTTTGGTCATGCAGTCGGCCCGTGACAGGTGGGCGACGGAGTCGATAGTGTCGACGGGCGTTGTGAGCTTGGGGCTAGTGATTCTGGCGATGAGTGAGTTGCACAGATTGAGCACACTGGCTGCAGTTATGTTGGTTGGCGGTGCGGCATGGGTCATTTTCATTTCCCTTATCAATGCCCTTGTCCAGAACCTGGCGCCTGATTGGGTAAGAGCACGAGTCCTCGCCATCTTCATTCTGGTTTATCAGGGGAGTTATGCTCTCGGGACCGCGGCTTGGGGTGCCGTCGCGCAACGATCAGGGGTTGGAACCGCGCTTGCCTACGCTGGAATGGGGACAATCGCCACCGCAGCAATTGCCCTTTTCGCGCAACTTCCCGATTCGACCGCGGATCTGAGTCCCTGGAACCACTGGCGCATGCCCGTGGTCATCGGGGAAGTTGGGGCTGATGTTGAGAAGGGACCGGTACTGGTTACCATCGAATACGCCGTCATTCCAAAACGGACAGCAGAATTTGTAGATGCAATGCATGAATATGGTCGGATGCGGCGCCGCGATGGCGCGTATCGGTGGGCAATCTTCCGCGATACTGAAGTCGGGGATCGCTATCTGGAGATATTTCTGGTGAACTCTTGGGCAGAGCATCTGCGTCAGCATGAGCGGCAAACCCAGGCCGACCGTGAGTTGGAAGGGCGAATATACAGCTATCTTTCCGGAGAACCGGTGGTGCGTCATTTGATCGATGCCGCCGCGACAGAAACGTGATCGGACAGAACCGGTCGCAGCGAGGTTTGACGCGAGATGAAGACTGCCGGACAGGCGTCTGAGCTTCGCTCTACGCCGCGCTCCGCATGATATGCCTCAGCACGAGGCTCCGGTCAATGAGTGTAATGGCGAGGTTGCGGCCCGGAGAATGCAGCGAATGGCAATTCATTTGCATCTAATAGCTGTAGAGAAATACTTAAGATCCTAATAATGCTAATGAGCTAAGGGGAAGGCTGTAGGGCCTCTCGCCCGAAGGGCTAAGTGTGTCTGACGCCAGCTATGTCAAAAAGAAGCATACATAAGCCGAGACGCTCAGAAGCTGATTATAAGAAAGCAGTACCGTGACTGATAGTAGAGAAGAAAAGAACAGAATAATAAGCAGCGACGTAAGAAACGGTTCATCGCAGCAAAGCGAGCAAGACGATAACAAGAACGAAAGACGGCGTCGCCAGCGATTTGAGTTGGAAACGGAAGTGACGGTCCGTTCAGGGAGTGGATTTTTTCCCGGTCAGAGCCTCGACATCAGCGAATCCGGCATGACTGCAATTCTGCCTGTCGAGCTGAAAATCGGCGAGACCGTCGAGCTAAAGATCAAACTGCCGATAACCGTTGCAACCACACGGGCTATTGTGCGGAGCCGCAATGTCTTTCGTCATGGGTTTGAGTTTCTGCAGCCTATGCATGATGTCGTGTGGCACGAAACAGCCGACGATGCCTGCGCGAGTTGCGGAGGCACAGGCCTCATCGTGCAGATTGCCGATCGAGGGCACGGAGTTGCGTTCATGCGCGCCAGATGCCCCGATTGCAACGGAACAGGACACGGCAGCAGGGAAGGCTGAGCATACTCATTCTTCCTCGGCATCTCGTTCGCCTGCGTTGCAGCCTTGGAGCATTTCCCTGGGTTCACGATACAGATTAATGGGTCGCTGCATCAGGGGCAGATCGCTGGATGCGGAAAAGTGCCTGCGGATCGAGTGAGGAGACTCGTCCAGCCTTAATCCACGCAATGCGGCTGATCAAAGCGCCAACGATGAAACAAACCGCAGCCAAGTAGCGAGCTACGGAGTTGTGTCCCCAGAAAATTCTGAGCAACAACGACGCAGGCCCGGCCAATGCGGAGCCGGCACGCGTCAGCCAACCAACCGCTCCCTCACGCAGTGGACGATCAACGTAACGCCCGCGGAGTTCAATCATGATCGCGACTGAGGTCTCGACTACACCGGCAACGATTCCGATGAACTGAGTAACCGGAACAAGGAATCCGAGAAGCTCCAGCACGGCCGCCGCTGAACCCGTACCACCAGCAAGAAAAACTACCGGCACAAGCCTCCGATTTTCAGACCAAACCGGGATGGCGGTCACGCCTAAGAGGACTGATGTGTAACTGGCCAGAATCAGTCCAGTCAGCGCCGCGGCGATTTCAGCTGCCCACTCGATCACCAGCAAGAAGTTGTATCCGAATCCTGCCAGAATCAGTTCGTGGCAAACGACTGCCAAGCCCACTGCAGAGGAAAATCCCGCTAACGTCCACGCACCTACCGACATTGCTGAACGCAGCTTGAACACCCGCAACATGTTTAAGAACCTGGAGGGACGGCCCAGATCTGCGATGAGTAGAGGCGCAGAGACCAGCGCGCCTAAAAAACCTATCCACAATCCAGCGCGTTGCAGTCCGGCATTGCCGAAGAGATGGGCCGCGAGTGCAATCAGTGCGGAAATGCCCGCTACTCCACCTACAAAAAAATAGAGGGGAACCTGCCACGTCCAGGTTGGCGGCTTGAGCACGGGATTTCCGTGATAACTCAACGCGGAAGCCGGTTTTGGAAAAGGGCCGCCCATGGGCACGACGCCGTGATCTTGTATTTTCCCGGTTCGCGCAGCTTCCTCCCTTAAGGCATCCAGACGTGCTTCCGTGATTTGCGGATCTGCAGCCATACTCAATAACCTCGGTTAGATCTACGCGAAGAATTCCTCGTCGAGCTACAGCGCGAAAGCCAGGAATACCACCAGCACAACCACAAGTGCGGCAACCAGCGCTGCAGTCCAGGCTGATTTCATGTGAATCGTCGGTACTTCGGGAGCGGGAGGAAGATTGTAGGCCTCCGGTTCGCCGAAAATCACAAAGATCGCATGGGTGCCACCGACACCGGATCCTTTTGGATCGTAGATTTGCGCATCCTTGTATCCGCGATCTTGTAGCTCTTTGACACGCACCTGTGCTTCCTGCCGTAGCTCTCCTATCTCGCCGAATCGAATCGATCGCGTCGGGCAAGCCTTCGCACAGGCGGGCATTAGCCCATCCCGCTGCCGGTCGTAACAGAACGTGCATTTGAAGGCGGTTCCGACCTCATGGTTTTTATCGACCACTCCGAAGGGACAGGAAACCACGCAATAGCCGCAGCCATTGCAGACATCCTGCTGCACGAATACCGATTCAAGTTCGGTCCGAACGATTGCGCCGGTGGGACAGGCTTCCAGGCATCCGGCATTCTCGCAGTGCTTGCACACATCGGAGAGGAATTGCCATCGAAACGGCTCTTCTATTCCGGCGAGTTGCGGGCCCATGGGCTTTTTTTCTTCCAAAAAGAGCACGTGCCGCCACGTCGATGCTCCCAATGCGTGGGTGTTGTCGTACGACTGACCAGTCCAGTTGAATCCATCATCGGGGATGTGGTTCCACTCCTTGCAGGCCACTTCGCAGGCCTTGCAACCTATGCAAACCGAAGCATCCGTTAGAAAGGCACTGATCGGCATCACTTCCTCCCCAAATGAGCATTCAATTGATCGAGAGCGGCCTTTCCCCGAGCCCGACGTCCCGGAGAGACGTTACAGAGAATGCCTTTGGCTTCCATGATTCTGACATTCGGTTCCTCCGAGATGGCCACCAGGTCATTGGCAGAGTCTCCTTTGACCAGGCCGCGATAGCCCCAGTGATAGGGCACGCCCACCTGGTGCACCATCTTTCCATTGATCAGTAGGGGCCGCATGCGCCGAGTCACCAGTGCTCTAGCCTCAACGATCCCGCGGGGAGTCATTAGGGTCACCCAGCCTCCGTTTTCGATTCCGCGTTCTGACGCCAGCTCCAGGGATATTTCACAGAAGAATTCGGGCTGAAGCTCGGCCAGGTGCGGAAGCATGCGCGACATTGCGCCGGAGGTGTGATGCTCCGTCAAGCGATACGTGCTCATGACATAAGGGAAGCGGTCATCGGGAGAATTGGCGAAGCGGTTGTCAGGACGCTCCTCTCGCATTTCTGCCGGATTGCTTTGCTGCTCTGGATAAAGTGGATTGTTGACTGGAGCCTCCAATCCTTCGTAGTGTGTTGGCAGGGGGCCGTCTACTAATCCTTTCGGGGCAAAAATCCAGCCTGTCCCATCGGGATGCAGGATGAAAGGTTTATCCCCGGCGAGAGCCTCATCCCCTTGTGCGTTCTTAGGCGGCTGGTAGCTCGGCGCTTTCGTCCTCGTGAAGTCGGGGACATCCAGCCCCGTCCATTCTTTGTTCTGCTCATCCCACCAAACCAATTTCTTGCGCTCGCTCCATGGCCGCCCATCGGGACGGGCCGAGGCGCGGTTATAGAGGACGCGACGGTCCGCAGGCCAGGCAAAGCCCCAGCCGTGTCCCAATTGGTCCTGCGAATTCCGCTGGTTGGCGCGGTTCTCCCCCAGTCGGGGGAAGACGCCGGTGTAGATCCAGCAACCGGACGCGGTGGACCCGTCCGCTTTCAATTCGTTGAATCCGCTTACCAGAGCGTGATCGGCCACCGTGTAGCCGTTGATCTCTTGCAGGACTTCTTCCACCCGGGGCTCTTGCATCGTTCCTTCCACGGAATAGTCCCAGGTTAAGGCGCTCAACCCGGCATTGCGCGGCCGCGGATCTTGCTTCGCCTTCTCCTTCAAGCGGCGTCCCAGGTGGTACATGAACCAGGTTTCGCTGCGTGCGTCCCCGGGAGGATCGACGGCCTTCTGGTGCCACTGCAGGAGACGCTGCGTGTTGGTGAAGGAACCGTCTTTCTCGGCATGCCCGGCGGCGGGCAGAAGAAAGACTTCCGTTGCGATCTCCTCCGGTCGAAGCTCGCCGCGCTCTACTTCGGGCGAGTCGTACCAGAAAGAGGCGGTCTCAAGCTCTACCATGTCGCGCACGACGAGCCACTTCAGCTTGGAGAGCGCCTTGCGCTCCAGTCGCGAGTTGGGAGCCGCCACTGCCGGGTTTTGTCCCATCACAAACAGGCCCTCAACATTGCCGTCCATCATTTCCAAGAAATAGCCCTGATGCGAGTGGTCGCCGGTGACACGTGGAAGCCAGTTAAAGCCCCAATCGTTCTCTTTTTTCGCTCCATCCCCGTAATAGGCCTTGAGCAGACTAACGATGTACTTGTCGAAGTTCCACCACCAGCCTGTCGGATCGCGATATGCTGCAACGTAGTCCGCAAGATTGTGCGAGTTCGGCCCTAGATTCGGCATCGGCAAGTAGCCCGGCAGAATGTCGTAGAGAGTTGGGATATCGGTTGAACCTTGAATCGAGGCATGTCCGCGCAGAGCGAGAATGCCCGCTCCAGGCCGTCCTACGTTGCCGAGAAGCAGTTGAAGGATCGCAGCCGCGCGAATAATCTGTGGTCCTTTCGACTGCTGCGTCCAACCCAGCGCATAGCAAATTGCTCCCGTCTTTTCCGGGCCTGATGCCGAGCAAAACGTCTCGGCAATTTTCAGGAACCGCTCGCGGGGAACGCCGCAAAACCGTTCCACCAACTCAGGCGTGTATCGCGCATAATGCTTCTTTAGAACTTGATACACACATCGTGGGTGGGTGAGCGTGGGGTCGGACGCGCAATCCCTGAGGTCGGCGGCGGCTCCGCCGCCATCCTTGCAGTGACCGGAATGAGGTCCGGCGCCGCTGGGTGCCACTCGGCCGCCCTGGACGCAAGCCCCGTAAAGCCAGGAGCTTCCTTCGTAACGCTTATTCTCAGCGTCCCATCCAGAGAAGACACCTCCCAAATCCTCAGTATCCTCGAATTCCTCTGGGAGAATGATCGAAGCGTTGGTGTAGGGGATCACGTACTCGCGAAAAGCTATTTCGTTTTCGAGAACGTAATGAATGAGCCCCCCGAGAAACAGGATGTCCGAGCCGGCGCGCAGGGGAGCCCAGATGTTAGCCATGGCGGAGGTGCGGATGAAACGAGGATCGACGTGAATGACCTTGGCCCCGCGCTCTCGCGCTTCGATCACCCACTGGAAACCGACCGGGTGATTTTCTGCCATATTCGAACCCACAATCAGAATGGCATCGGAATTTACGAGATCGCTTGGCGGCATTGTTGCTCCGCCTCGACCGAAGGATGTGCCCAGACCGGGCACCGTTGAGCTGTGTCATATGCGGGCCTGGTTGCTGATGCAGACCATGCCCAGGCCAGCCGCGAAGAGCTTTTTGATCAGGTAGTTCTCTTCATTATCGAGAGTAGCGCCACCAAGGTGGGCCATGGCAGTCGTATGCATCACGACTTCTCCGTCTACTTCCTCCACGAACGTGCGCTCTCGCGTGTCCCAGACGCGATCGGCGATCATGTTCATCGCCGTCTCCAGGTCCAGGTCCTCCCAGCGGGTGGAATACGGCCTGCGATACTTTATGCACGTCTCCCGGTTCGCGTGCGTCAGCAGTTCGAAGCTATCAGAGCCTTTTGGGCAAAGCCGACCGCGGGAGATAAACGAATCTGGATCTCCTTCGATGGAGATAAGCTTTCCATCCTTGTGATACACAAGCTGGCCGCACCCAACAGCACAGTAGGGACAGACCGAGCGCGAAACCTGAGCACCGCGATGCTTGGGAGCAAGATTGCGGGTTCGATCGCTCATGGCTTCTACACCAGTACCATCGCCGCCGGTCAAGAGCTGTCGAACCACCGGCCAGCGCGTCAGTATTTCCTTAACCATGTTGATTTTCTCCGCGAGCTCTCAAACTATTGTTAGGCTTGGAATTCCCCTACTCGTGAAAGACGGCGATCTGCCCAGATGCGGCGGGTGATCCTGCGTAAATGAGTCCGAGTTCATTTCATGGACCTCGATATTGCACTTGTGACGCCACTCTTTCCAGCATCCGGAGGTCGTAAATCTGCATGTCCCAAGCACACAAGACAGGCGCGGCTCACTGGAGGACGTAACACAAGATAGCTTCGATCTGTCGAAGTTTCGACATATGTCAACAGGCGGGCACAAACCATCTTTTGCTTTCTGCGCGATCTCGCATGGGCTTGGCGTTGTCGCACCAAACTTCTTGCCGAGCCTGAGGTAAGTGGATCTGTCTACGTACCCGTCGACTATCGTGCGCAATCGCGCAGCGACCTGGGATATACGGGCCAGCCCCGAAGCCATTTACTCATCGCAGCCGCTGATCCTACAGCCATGACAGTAAAAGGAAGTACGACAAGCAGAGGAAACCAATGACCGAGGTGAAGTAGGACGGGAATGGATGCCAGGGCGACTCCTGGAGGATGGTAGGCGTGAATCAGACTGATGACAACAAAGGCAGCGATCATGGCGAGCACCGCCGTCCCGAGACCGCTGCCCAGAAGACTGGCTCCCGTTCCCACGGCAGCTCGGCAAACCGAGCCCATAATCAACGCATACGGTTGAGCAACCGGAGCATCCGGCAACAACATTAGAATGGTCAGGGTGGCCGCGAAAGGAGATACCAGAAATACTCCAATCCGGTTCGCCTCCAGAGCCGCCAGCAAACCGAACATCGTCGCTACCCATAGGTAGCCGCTCAGGCGAAGCGTGGGCTTCGTCCCCCAGCATCGAACAACGGCAGTGCAAAGATGGCTCATCGGCTACCTCAAGAATCAAATTCCAAGCCCAGCACTTTCTACCAATCGGCAACGACCGCGGTTGATTTCATTCGCTCAAATGGTTCATCGCTTCACCGCTCACCGCAGTAGGTCGGAGATATCTGATGAATAGGAACGCGATTGCCATCCAGCCATCCGGCTCTGCGCTCGCCTCAATGTAGCGACGATGAGCCATGGCAAACCAATGAATGCCGTAGGCCGTGAAGGCGAGGCCGGCCATATATAAAGGAGCAACATTTCCGAAGACATCGAACCAAGTCAGTCCAATCAGCAGGTAGACACCTGTGATGAACTGCATGAAACCCGGCATCCAGAATCCCCACATGCCCATCGTTCTGTTCACTTCCGGGCTTGCCTTGGGAAAGCCAAAGAGGGCCTGCCCGCCCCAGATAAAATAACCGGTGCCCAGACCAAAGAAACCTACGGCCACCGGCACGAACCGTGAAGCTGCGAAGGTGAATGCTTGTGTTTCCATCTTTCTGCTACCCCGTGAATAGGCCAATGCAAACCTCTTTCCACTCAATCCATCAAAGCCAACAGATGACAAATCAATGGATTCATTGGTGATTAGTAAAGGACTGGCCGGGCGGCTCTCCAACTTTCACGGTTGCACCTTCAATTGGCGGTCACGCTGTCGAAATCTGGTCTGAACAGACTGATTCCGCTATTTAAGTGAACAAAGAGGGCGAACAAAGAGGGCGCTTCAGAGGCTCACGAAGGAACTTCCAGGCTCATTGACCGGAGGTAGTCGCGATAGTAGAGATCGATGGTCCGGTCGAGGTTCTCGAGCGGCGGTGTCTTCATCTGTTCCAAGGTGTCTTCAAGGAGGGACGCGAATGCATGCGTCGCGCGAGCGGCAAGCGGATACCATCGATGAATCCACGCCTGCATTGTGTCCTTATTATGAGCACGATCTTCGATCGCCATTCGGACCAAGGATTCGCTCCACTGCCGATGCCACTGACAATCTTCGTTCAATGAATAAAATATCTGCCCGAGCAGGTAGTCGTCCGCACGAAGCGCCACATCGCTCAAGTACTTCATAAATAATTCGTCCACGAGGGGCTTGAGCACGAGGTTGAGTCCGACGAACGATTCCGCCCAATCGTATGTAATAAGCAATTTTTCAACGACTTCACGCAACGGTTGCCATAGCGAGTCCGTCTGCCACAAAGTTCCGCTGTCGGACGCAAACCCGGGATAGATTATCTGAAGTTGCCGGATGCGATAAGCGATCCGCTGAATGCGGCGCATCTCGTCGGCAGATTGAAGCGCCGCCGCGATCGTAATGCGCCCGCTGGGAGCCATCTGGCCGATGTATGACGCGATCATCTGAAAACCATGTCCCGGGTAGCGGAACGGAGCAACGACTCTTGGAAAAATGTGCAGCCACGCGGGGCGAAGGTGAGCGTCGTACCCGGTAAGCTCGATTTCATCCAGAATCCCGTCCACGAAGATCTCTTTCCCTCGCTGCAAATCCGTGTACTTCGTATAGGTTGTTTCTCGTGGATCGCGGAACTTTTCCCACGAGCTGCACACCAGGGGTGACTCTTCCTGATATCGGCGGTACCAGTCTTTCAGAGGAACATCGAGCTCGAATCGCTTTCCTGTGAAGCCCTCGCCGGTGTAGCAGAGGAGTTTTGAGGTCACAATTTCGTATTCAGTTGGCATCCGCCTTTGTTGCAAAAGATGCCAATAAGTTTTTTGTTGAGCCATATGTCCCCTCACGGACGGCAAGGCACGTAATTCGTTCAGCTGGAATTGCGGGTGCGCACGGCAAATCGCCAAGCCGCATCGTCCTGGTTCAGCTGAAGCGAACCCTTGAAGGCCGACATCACAGTCTCCAGCTCTCCTGGGAAACGAAACGGGCGTCCCAAGTGCTTTTCGATTGCCGACCGGGTCACGACACAACATTGCGGAACCAGGATTCTTACATATGCGCCGCGGTCCACGACCATAACATCCTGGTTCAGATCCTTAATTGCTGCAATGATGGCATTCGTCACGGTTCCCGCTTGGAGAACAGGACCCACCCGATCATAGACTCCTGCTACCTCTTCGGTCATCGCCCCTTCTCTCCGTCCACGCCGACTCCCAAGCTCTTAACGTCGTCTATGTCGACAAGAATGTCCTCTCCATCGACCCTAATCGGAAACGGCTTCAGACATGCGTTCCGAGGGTTCACGCCAGATCCGCTGCAAACGTCGAATTCCCAATGATGCCTCTCACAACGGAGAACCTTGTCCGTCAGAATGCCTTCACTTAGACGACTCTCTTGGTGAGGACAGATATCTGCGTAGGCGTAAATTCGGTTATCAACGTTGACCAACAAAACACGCTCACCGTTCACCTCCAGGCCCATCATTTCACCGCTCCAGAGGTCTTCTGTTTTGGCGACCCTTTGAAACCCCATCGCTTCTATCCTGATTGCACGTCAAACCGATCCAAAGCCTCCAACCCGGCCTGCGCAACTGTCATGGTCGGGTCCATGGTTTTGTCTTTGTAAACCACCCGAACCGCGTCTCTGGCTGCGACCCGAAGGCTGGCTGCAGCCTGTAGTTTTCGTGCGAGGGCTGCGAGCGTGTCCCCGTCGTCAGCCAGAATCAGAAGACCGACTGTGTCACCTTGCAGGAAACCATAAAGAGGAATGGGCATAAACGTCAGTCCAGCGAGCTAGGCGGCAGAATCTTTTCGAGCTCCGAGCCACTCGTAATCACCATGGTGAACGTCTTTGCCCCAGGTCTCAGGGGTGAGATTGAAATAATCGGTCAACAAATTCGGAAGCTGAGACGGGGCCTCTCCCGAGAGCACGCGCTTCACGATATCCTTGTGGCTGGCGTATCTTTCAGGCTCATGTAAAAAAATCCACTGGCAGGGCTCCGAGCAGAAAATGTACTTGCGCCCGTCGTGCATCAGGACCCTCGCAGTGTTCTTACGCGGCGTACCGGCGCTCAGCGGCAGCTGGCACAAATCGCAAAAAGTCGGCATGGCAGTCCCGTGCACTGCGAATTCATTTTCCGGTCCGGGCCCAACAGTTCTCCAACGCTCGCTGATTTGCTCCCACACGGCATCCATGTCATCCCAATATTTGGGATATTTCTGGCGCAGCCATTTTCTCTCTGCCGGACCTGGCATGACGAAATTGAACCATAAGGTCGCACGGTAGGTGTAGGCGCTCGCGTAGATCATGTGATGGTAGATGTCGAGTTCGTCCAGCAGGAGTTCCCAATACCAGGGCTTCTCGAGTCCGAATTCGTCCAAGGTGCGCAGAAACTGATCGATGATCCACTCTTCCATGAACTCTTTGAATGAATACGGACGCTGATCCGGTGCGGTCAAATAATCGATCGAGAGTCCCGTCAAAATCGAGAACACGCGCCAGTTTCGCCAGAACCATTTGTCCACCAAGTATTGCGCGTACTTGGGATCGTGCTTCATGACCGTAGTTAGAACGGGGTGCCCAATCTGTGCATGCCGGGCTTCGTCCGTCTGAATGCTGGTAACCATCCTCTCGAACATGTGGTCATTCGATTCGCGAGCGAGCGACGCCAGTCCAACGAATTGCAAATTGGTGAAACCGGTTTCGAGCACAACGTTGGTGGCGATATGAAACTCAATCGCGTTTTGTCCGAGGGTCAGCTCATCGAAGAAGTGTCGCGCGGCGACCGCGAACCAATTGTTGGTGTGGTAAAACTTGTGCGCCCAATCGAATTGGGAGTCTAAGCGCAGTAACGGATGAAACAGGAGCAGTGGAATTTGAGTATGGCGATATTCATCGAGGGCTCCAAAAGTCGCCATCGTTCGCCAGGCGCTGTCGCGGCCAAACCTCGCGCCTCGCAGATTGCCGATGACTCCGGTGAACTCCGCAAGTGGCAACGCGGCTGCGTGTACCTTCAGACTGTTCAACCAAGGCAAGGCTAACTTTTGAACATTTTCTATGCGCCCTACCGCATCGTGCACAGCCTGTACAGCCATATCTTTTTCGTATTGGTTGTCGACGTATTCGCGATAGGAAGTCTTGAATGACTCTTCCCAGTCCTTCCATTCGGAATGAGGGAGCCAAGGCCTTCCGCTGATCACCTCTGGAAAGACTTCATCCTCTCGCACATAGGAATAATCCCAATCGAGCTTACGGGCTAGAGGCAACCATTCCTCTCGGCTGAGCATGACGCCTCCTGACCTCACGGCGAGACCACGGCACACACTTGACTTGCTATTGTTCGGTCCGTGTTCGCCAAATTGAATTGAACTAAGAAAGGACGAGTGTTAGCGGCAGATGTTACCCTCGCCGAGTGAAGACGTCAATAGGGTGATCAGTGTGGTACTAGGTCAGTTTAGATAGGACCCAGTACCACCAGTGTAGACAGGCGGGCTCCGATTTCTTATACAATGTTCACTCGTTCTTCTCTGCTTCGAGCCTTAAGTGCCACGTCACTGCAAGGGGGCCCATCCGATGGAAGATCCACGATCCAGCAAGCATGAAACTTCCGCTCGGGCCGGCGACGAGCAGGACGAACGATCACGCTCCACCGAAATCCATGACGATCAAGAACGACGTGAACTTCCTTTGCGCGGCGTGATGGATACGATTCCGGGATTGGTCTGGAGCGCTCTTCCTGATGGCGACTTCGAATTCTGCAACCAAAGATGGCTTGACTACACGGGGATGTCTTTTAATGAGATCAAGGGGTGGGGATGGACCGCGGCGATTCATCCTCAAGACGTAACCGAGTTGCGGGAGGGATGGCGAACAGCTTTGGTAGGGTCGACCTCATTTGAGGCCGAAGCGCGCATGCGGCGGGCTGACGGATGTTATCGGTGGTTCTTGATTCAGGCTGTGCCCTTACGCGACTCCGGCGGGCGAATTATTCGCTGGTACGGGACGAACACGGACGTCGAAGAGCTAAAACTCGTACAAGAGGAGCTGCAAAAGCAGACTTCTCGTTTAGACCAGCTGTTTGAACAGGCTCCGGAAGGGGTTGCTGTACTAAGTACCGATGACCGCATCGTTCGCGTCAACAAGGAATTCACGCGCATGTTCGGTTATGAACCTGATGAAGTTTTGCAACGGCCTATCAATGATCTGATCGTTTCTGAAGCTCAGATGGGGGGCGCCCGAGCATACACGCGCCTGCTAAAGCAGGGTGGCCGAGTAGAGGTCGAGACGGTTCGAAAACGAAAGGATGGGACTGAGATTGGCGTGTCTCTTTTGGCTATTTCGGTGAGGACGGCTTCCGGCGAGCACGTGCTGAATTACGCGATATACCGCGATATCACGGAGCGGAAGCGTGCTGACGAACGCCTGCGCGAGAGTGAGGCTCGATTCCAGGTAATGGCCGATACGGCGCCCGTGTTGATCTGGATGACCGGGACCGATGGCCTTTGCAATTACTTCAATAAGCCATGGCTTGAGTTCACCGGCCGAACCATGGAGCAGGAAGTAGGCATAGGATGGACCGAAGGGGTGCATCCTGATGATGTGCAAGGCTGCTTCGATGGTTTCCTGCCAGCCTTCCACGCTCGAAAGCCTTTCAGAATGGAGTACCGCCTTAGGCGAGCGGATGGCGAATACCGTTGGGTGATGGAAAGTGGGATTCCAAGATACACGAGCGGGGGAGAATTTGCCGGCTACATCGGTTCAAACATTGACATTACTGACCTCAGGCTCGCAGCTGTGGAGCGCCAGAGATTGCATGAGTTGGAGGCAGATCTCGCCCGCATCAACCGCGTGAGCATGATGGGAGAATTGGCTGCCTCGCTGGCTCATGAGATCAAACAGCCAATCGCCGCCGCCCTAATGGACGCCAAGAGCTGCGTGCGGTGGCTACGGCGCGATACTCCTGATATCGCCGAAGGTTGCGAGGCGGCATTAAGAATGATCAACGGCGCCACTCGGGCGGCCGAGGTTATCGACCG
Source organism: uncultured Acidobacteriaceae bacterium (assembly GCA_964403025.1). Classification (GTDB taxonomy): domain Bacteria; phylum Acidobacteriota; class Terriglobia; order Terriglobales; family Acidobacteriaceae; genus Sulfotelmatobacter. The sequence goes on from CAYOEH010000001.1 coordinate 1,036,691, forward strand.
GGTTCGCTCACTTTACAGGCGAGACACGTCGGACCGGGAGTTGCTTGATGCAAACGAAATCATTCGAGAAATGATTATTCTGCTGCGCGAGAAGGCGGATCTGAATTCCATTTCAATCCGTACTGAGTTCGACTCAGGGCTTCCGCTGATCACAGCGGATCGCATCCAGGTACAGCAGGTATTAATGAACCTGATGCTCAACGGCATCGAAGCGATGAAAGATGCAAAGGGTGAACTGACTGTCACATCAAAGAGGACCGACAACGGTCAACTACTCTTTTCAGTGAGTGATTCGGGCATCGGCCTTCCTAGCGGAGAGGTCGACCGGATTTTCGAGGCGTTCTTCACGACCAAAGCGCAGGGCACTGGTATGGGACTATCCATCAGCCGGCGGATTATCGAGGCTCACGGAGGCTCTTTGTGGGCGTGTGCCAATGCGGAGCGAGGCGCGACATTTCACTTCACACTGCCGACCGACGTGGCGGCGGCGTCACCGTCGGCCGCGTGACGTCGGAGATCGTCTCGATGTTTTTGTTCGTCCGGCGGGCAAATTCCAGAGTACGAACATTCAGCGATCGGGGTGGAACGGCATGCCGCGATGCCCGGCACTGGCCGGCTCTGGGGTGTGCACATCTAGATTGACCACAACCGGATCCTGTCCGTCCCTCACGACCACAGCTTCGCAGATCTCATTTGGGCTGGCATTGATCTCCTGATGCGGCACGTAAGGCGGAACGTAAATAAAGTCGCCCGGCCTGGCTTCCTCGCTGAGTTCCAGTTGATCGCCCCATCGCATTCGAACTCGGCCCCTAACCACGTAAAGCACGGTCTCCAGTTCTCCATGGTGATGCGGTCCGGTCTTGGCATCCGGTTGAACCACCATCGTGCCGGCCCACAACTTGCTTGCTCCAACTCTGGCATGGGTAATGGCAGCAGCCCGGCTCATGCCTGATGTCTGCGGTGTATTCAGATCAAGTTCGTCCGAATGTACGATTTTGACTCCATGTTTTGCCCAATCCATTTGTAGGCCTCTGGCTGAGTGCTGCATTTTTGTTGCCGCGAAACACACCCACCATCCTATTAGTTGGCACTCATAGAATCGCTCTCACAACGCCGCCATCCACTCGCAAGGCTGCTCCATTGGTCGCTGAAGAAATCTCGCTGGCCACGTAACTTACCAGGGCTGCGACTTCATCCACGGTGGCAAAGCGCTTCAGCAGAGATGATGGCCGCACGTGCTCGAAGAATTCCTTCTCGATCTCTTCCTTCGACTTTTTCTGTTGCACCGCCATGGCTTCGACGAACCCCGCCACACCTTCCGACTCCGTCGGGCCAGCAAGAATGCTATTGGCTGTCACGCCGGTTCCAGCAACCGACTCCGCGATGCCGCGCGCCACCGCAATCTGTGCAGTCTTTGTCATTCCGTAATGCACCATTTCAGCCGGAATCTGCACCGCCGATTCGCTGGAAATAAAGAGGATGCGGCCCCAGTTCTTCTTCAGCATTCCGGTAAGATAATGTCGCGCGAGCCGCACTCCGCTCATTACGTTGATCTCAAACAAACGATACCAGTCCTCGTCAGGAATCTCGGTGAATGGCTTCGGCTCGAAAATTCCTACATTGTTCACCAGCACGTCGACTGCGGGCAGTTTCGCAATCACTGCCTCTGCGCCGGCTGGACCGGAAAAGTCCGCCGCGATGCCATCAACTCTGGTTCCTCCAGCCTGCGATCGGATTGCTGCCATTGCTGCTTCTACGCGGTTCTGCGTGCGTCCGTTCACGTAAACATATGCGCCCTCTATCGCAAGTGACCTGGCGATTGCAAAGCCGATGCCTGCCGTCGATCCGGTTACCAGTGCAAGTTTTCCGGTGAGTTTCAGATCCAAGTGGTGCTCCGCTCTATGCCTCTAAAAGATGGCTGTGCCGATAAGGGCAGTTGGGTGGTCGCATCGTGAGCTTCATGTCGCGGGGTGCCAACTCGAACCGGTCGGGGCCTTTACTTGTGGCGCCACAGTTGTTGTGCTGGGCCCGAGGTCCCTTTCATAGACGATCCCATCATAGTTCACCACAAAGGTCATGATCCCCGAGGACTGGTACTCCGCGGGATAGGCGACCAAAGTCAACCTTCCCTTCTTCTTGCCCTGGCTACTCACCCCGGTTGCGGAATTCCTGGTCACGATTCGAAAATAGTACCCGTGGAAAAGATTGGACCCTTTGGTGTCGGCGTTGGCTGGGGCGACAGAGGCCAGGCTCTGGGCGAAGTGGGTGATTGGATCCTCGCTGGACGCCTTACTATCGCCGTTATTCTTCGCAATTGCGAATTCCTCACACACGTCAATTGCCGTCGCCTCATTTTCTCCGATTCTGCGGAACAGGATCTCCCGCTTGCCGTGGGCAGAATCGAAATACCACGTACCGTTCTTAGACGCCAACGGAACGGGGAAAGGCCAGTTTTCTGCTCCGATGTACAGAACTGTGCTTCCGTCGGGTTCTCGGACCAGGCGGTGCATCTCCTGATATTTCTGGCTGAACTGCTCGCGCTCCAGTTTGTCCTCGACCTCATCGCTTGATGAAGTTACTTCCTTTCCCGCCCCCAGAATCGCTTCCAGAGCCGTCTCGTCTTCTTTCTTGGCCGCTTCAAACAGGGCGTTCGCAGCTTCCCCGGCAGACGTGAACGTCTTGGACGGTATGCCTTGGGCAAAGCTCGAACCGGTGAAGCCGGCCACGAGCAGCAAGGCCAATAACAGCAACATGATAAGGATGGTGGATGCGAACCCCAGGGCAAATCTCACAGTGAATGTTTCGAATGCTTCAAGCTTCATACTGTTCGTGCGCATGACTTCTCTCTCCATAATCATCGATTGAGTTCATGTGGTTGGAACGAATTAGCGGTGACCGCCTCCGCCTCCGTGGAAGCCTCCGCCTCCGCCATGGAAACCTCCTCCGAAGCTCGACTGCCCGCGTGCGGAAAAGCCTCTTGACACACCGCCATGATTGAAACCGCTAAATGCCCCGGAGTGAGTGCCGGCCTGGGCATGCGATGAGAATCCGTGTGTTCCTCTGCCGTGAAACTCACCGCCATGAAGTCCGCCGGCGTGATTGAAGCCGCGATTGGCGAAAACTCTGCTGTGGGAGACATAGCCGTGGTGATCGAACATAATTCCGTGACCGCGCCAATCGTATCCCCAGTGTCCCCAGCCCCAGCCAAAGCCGCCGAACAAACCGATTCCAAAGCCAAAGCCAAATGCAATTCCCGGAACCCCGAGGTAGAGTCCTGGATATGCATACCAGCCGGGCCAGATTCCGATGGGCGCTCCATAAACGAGCCAAGGGTCGTACTCAGGAACGTAAACAACCTCAGGATCCGCCGGCTCGATAACGATGGTCTTCCCCCGCTTGCTGATTTTTTCCTGCTCTGTACTTTTTAAGTTGCCGGCCTTTTCGGCGCGGTCGCGCATCACCTGCACTGCGTTCATCACGTCCTGTTGCTGGTTGACGTAAGCGTCGCCGAGGGACGAGGTCCACGAGAGATTCTTGTCCATGTTGGCGAGCACCGAAGGAAACTCCACAAGAGCCTTCACGCTGGGATCCCATGGCTGCTTATCGACTTCTTTTCCGAGTTGCTCGCCCTTAAGGTCGGTATGTTGTTGCAGCCACCGGTCTGCTTCTACAACCTGGTCGGGATAAGTCGCCGCCGCGAGGATCTGCGCCACCAGCGCATCCGGATACAATGCGATCGGCGCGACAAGTTGCTGCAGTTGGTCCGGCGTCAATCGCGCGTCTTGAACCGGCGGTTGTGCGGCGGATTGGCCGGTTTGGGCGAACGTTGCCGGCGCAGTGGCGAATACGAGGCAAAATGAGAGAACAAGCGACAAACTTTGTTGTATGAGTTTCACAATCGATTCTCCTTCCACGGGTCGCATCGACGATCACCCGCGGAACCTTGTCCCGCGAGAGTGACGCCGCCGCGAGGAACTATCGTTTTTCAGCTGGCCATGCCCGCGGCACTTCGAGGCCCGAGCTGCCGAAACGTGAGCGGACAGGCAGCATGATCGCATTGACACGCGATCTCTAGGTCGTCACTTCCCGCGTCACGACAGGCTTCTCCGCAATATTTCTCCCCATCTGCTACATCGCACAGGCACGGTACGTGTGCGCACTTCTTGCCGTTTTGATTTGCCATTGAGTGCATCCTTTCCCCGGTCGCTTGTCGACCCTCTCGCATCGCGATTCTTGCGTAGCCCGACCAGACCGAGCGCACTCGAGGGGAGTCACTCTGTAGTCAGCCCCTGGCGGCTACGCTATCTCGATCAATTGCATGCAGCCCTCCAAACCCGCCTCGCCACCAGCAAGCGGTATTTCAAAGGCTTTGCAGGCAGGTAGTAAAGCTAAACAAGACACGAGTGTCGGCATGCGGATAGCGAGTCGGCATGCGGATAGCGAGTCGGCCTGCGGACTGGTCTAGAGGCGCTCTCTTTTTCTGATCGCAGTCAAGATCCAAGCAATCCAAGCATTCCAGCCCCTCTAAGTGATGGATGTGTAGCCTGTTGGCTTTTTGTAGCCTTCCCGTTCCAGGCAAACTCAGGTCCGTCTTTTTTGGCATCTGCCGTGCCTTAATTAGAAGCGAAAAGGAAGATCCGATGCTGATGCGTGGTGTACTGAATCTCTTGTTCGTGAGCTTTACTGTCGCTGAGAAAAAGTGCGCTGCGCGCGGCATTATTTCAAGGAGACAACCAAAATGAATATTCATAAAGTTTCCATTGCTGTGGGTTTAATCATTGCTCTTTCACTGTTTCTGGGGCTCGTTGCCCATGCTGACGAGGCGGACCAAGCTACCACAATCAGTTTCAGCGAGCCGGTCCAGATTCCAGGACAGGTATTGCCTGCCGGAACCTACGTATTTAGGTTGCTCGACGGAGATTTAGACCTGCATGTTGTGCAGATCTTCAACGCGGACAGGACGGTCCTGTATGCAACCGTTCAGACGATTCCAACTGACCGTCCCAAGGCAACCGATCGCACTGTGGTTGCGCTAGCGCAGCGGGGAACCGGACAGCCGGATGCCCTCCTCAGGTGGTTCTATCCGGAGCAGACGACTGGGACCGAATTCCTATATCCCAAGCAAGAAGAGAGGGAACTGGGTCAAGACAAACAGCAGACCATCGTTGCCGACCGGCCAGCGGTATCGAACTCAGAGACGGCTGGAGTTGGAAACTGAGCGTCAGCCCGGCCATTCGCTCGTCAGGGCCTGGGTCGAAAACCCCGGCCTGCGGGCGAAGGCCGCTTTTCTGCGGAACAACAAGGTTTACAGCGTAGTGCCGAGGCGATCAAGGCGGCGCTATCTCGCGAATCTTGAGGAATCGCGGCGGAGAGCTGTTTCAAGACATGTTGCCCAACGCTGATTTCTTTTCGCCGAAATCCTGTGCCTCATGCCAGAGATTTTAGAGCGTTGCGAGTTTGTGGGTGGTTTCGACTTGGTGCGCTTCGCGCTTTAAGGCGCGATCCAGGGTTTCGTCGAGAGCGGCCTTGACCCTTTCGAATTCGGCCTGGGAGATTTGGCCCTGCTTGCGTTCCCGTTCGATCTGGAAAAGTTCCTCCTTGATTCCTGTCATCAACACGGAGGCGGCCCGTGCGGCAATGGGAGCGCGCATCGCTTCCAACATTTCGGATTCGGTCGACTCGAGGTGGGTTTCTTCTCGCCTAGCAGTTGGCAAGAAAGAGTTAACCTTTTGGCGCCGATTAGCACGCGCCTTGGACCGTTGCCGCGATGCCACGTAGATGCCGCCGATGAGCAGCACTGCGGCAGAGCCGCCCAGGACCCGCCATCGGTATGCGTGCAGCGGATCGGGAGCGTCGATTGGCGGACCCAACCCTCCACCAGGACGGTTCCCGGACTGCGTCACATGAGCGTCTCCAGTTGAGCTGTTCTCACGCTGTTCCCGACCATGAGTGCCGGTCTGTCGGCCGGCTTCGAGCATGCCTTCCCCGGAAATGTTGAAAGCAAGATTTTGCCCGTCGGTAGTGTTTGACGCTACTTGCGCCGTGGCGTCGGGTCCGTTCGGAACCTGAATCATTTTGAAGGCGGTCGAGCCAGGGGCCGTGTTGAACCGCATCGACTTCGGCAACAGGACCAAGAAGTGCTCCAAAGGATAAATCGACCTGGGATCAAGATTCGCGGTACCACTGTAAGGAATCTCGTAGGTGACCTCGAAATGCGTCAACCCCGGCCGCAGAGGAAAGATGAACGAGTAACGATTCTTTTCGCCTTCGGGCACGGGAGCGGACTTTACTGGGGCGCCGTTCTCGGTAGAGGCGGTACCGGAATTGTCGACGACCTGAGCCCCATCGGGAATGTAGAACTCCAGATTGCGATTATTCAGTTGAGTGCGCGGCGGGTTGGAAGTGTTCCGCACTCCGAAGTCGCGAGTCACTGCAATCTGGCCGTGCGACGCCTGGATGCGCATGATGTCGGCAATCACCCCGATGCCGTTTACTTTTTTCGCGACGTCGTAAACTTCGATGGCTACCGACGCTGTTCCCGGAGGAACCGCGCGATGATACGTGACGCCCTGATGAATGGCGCGGACCAGGTGTGGTGCCTGCACGTCGTTCAGTTTGAAACTGAACCGACCCTTGGCGTCGGTCTTGGTGCGGCCAGCTACTTCCATCCCCTGGCCAAGTTTGAAGACAACCACGTCGTCTCCAGCGGAGGGCTTGCCGGTAGTGGAATTGTTCACCGTGCCTGTGAGAGTTTGCGCTGCGGCGAAAGAGGTTAGGATGAGCATGATCAGAGCGACACGGATCGCCTGACATTGATTTCTTGCCGCCATTCGCGCAGCGAGCGCTGCGGTTGCTCGTCCTCGTCCCACTCTCGCGTAACTAACGCGCTCTCTCGGGATGACATTCAATGGAGTTTTCAAGACCTTTACTCCTTTCTGAGTTGCGTTCTCCGGAATGCCGCGGTGGAAAGGCATTCCGGGCGGGCAGTCTCGATCAGTATGGTGGCAGCTTCATCCTGCAAAGAAGGCTCCATGGACGCGTAGTCGACGCCAGGAACTCTGCCAGCCAGGTACTCAAAGTTGGGATAACCAGAACGACTAGGCCGAATCTCAACGTGTGCTGAACTCACTGACAGCGCTCTTTACCCCGTCGCCAGTGCCGTTCGCCCCCATCGAATCGACCGTATAGTAGTAAGTCGTTTGCGGAGTGAGGCCATCCAAACGCACGCGGAAAACCGTAGACGAATGGTACCGGTTTAGATGAATCGGATTCTTCGCGGTCTGGTTCAGTTCCTTCGGATTCGTACCATAATGCACGATTCCGTAATGCTCGTCTGATCCCCCTGGGTTGTTGGTGGTCCACGTGATAACGGCGAGCTTGTCGCGTGCCATTTCGAGTTCCGGACCTTGCGTGATCTGGACGCGTGCGGTTTTTGGTGCGGGAGGCGGTATCGCGGGCGTGTAAGGGTTTGCCTGAGCGGCGATTGTATTGCATAAGAGCAAGCCGCCAATCGTCACAATCAACAGTTTCAGATGCAGTCTATTCATATCTGAACTCCCGAGAGAATTAATCAATCCATGGTCACTAAAAGGGCGATGAAGGCTCATGGAATCGGCCCATGCGCCCTCTTCGCACGCTCTGTCTAGTGTTGTTTTAGAAGCGCTTCAGCGGAAATCAGTGTGGAGTTCCCCTGAGTTGACGCGTTGCCCCCCGTCATACAAGTTCCTGTATAGGTGTTGATGTCAGGGTAGGGAGTGGTGTAGCCGTCGGTGAGGGTTTGGAGAAAGGCGACGATCTGATTCTCCTCCGTATCCGTCAGGCCGAGTTTGCCGGTTGTCATGTCTACATTCTGCGGCACTTCGGGCTCCGGCCAGCAGGTTACCTTTTCGACGGTTCCTGCGGGGCAGTCTCCCGATTCAACGGGAAATGGGTAGACGTCGCGCGTGTTGTAGAAGTGGACGAGTTGTTTCAGGCTCTTGATGTAGCCGTTGTGGAAGAACTCCTTCTGGAAGTACGGTCCCGGAGCCTCGGTGGATTTACACTGGGGCGGCACCATAGCAACATCGCGCGCCGTAGCCACTTGCATTTGGCCGTCGACAGTTGATGCGTACTGTGTCCAAGTTGAGTTCGGATTTGGAGCTGAACCGAAACCGCTTCTGAGGAAAGTCCCCAGTCCCAAATCGGTGTAGGTAAAGCCTCCCGGGTTGGGGGTAAATCCCAAGGAATCCGGAGTGGTCTCATAGTAAAACGCATCCCTGGGATTCTTGGGCAGACCTTCATTGGCCGAACCGAAGCAGGTGAAAACAGGAGTTACGTCGGCGGCCGTGCTGGTATCGGTCTGAGTGGATTGCAGCGCGGTGCCTCTTCCGTCGAGATGGCATGAGTTGCAATTTCCTTTGCCGTCGAACAGTGCGTAGCCAGCGGCTTCGTCGGAGGTCATCGTGTACTTGCCCTTGAGGAAGGCGTCAAACTTCGAAGTGAAGGGGCTGATCGAGAGGCTGTGCTCGAATGCGCTCAGGGACTCCGCCCAGTGATCGTAATCGTTAGTTGCGAGGGTGCGGTCGGTCGGACTCAAAGCGAGAGGCTGAGTGTTTGAGCCGAACACGGCAGATCCTTCCGGAGTTGCGCAGATCGACGCAACATCGGCCGGCCAAGTGATGCTGCTCAATGACCCCGCACCCCAAATCTCCTCGAAGAGAGATTTATATGGGGCCAGGGAAAGCTTGTACACGATGCAGGCCGTGTCGGGGCTGGCCATTTCGTTAGGGTCAACAGGAGGAAACTGTGACTGCTCGCCGTCGGGAGTTCTAGTCAAATATCCGGTTGCACGTGAGTCCCAGAAGTTTCCGCCAAAAAAAAGACCTTGCTCCGCGTCGTACTGCAGTGGAGGGAAGTAGCTTGAATATGTGTATCGCTGCGCCGTTCGCTTGCCGGCTCGAAATGGAGCCGACGCGGGATAGGCGATCATCGTCAGATTCACCGACGGGATCGGTCCGCTAAATCCGGCGTAGGGCATGTGGCAAGACGCGCACGCCTTGTTTTCGTTGGGTGAGATTGTTCTGTCGTAGTTCATAAGCTTGCCAAGTATTTCTACTGAGGCAACACCGGTGTTTTGAAATATGGGAGGCTGACCAGTTACGACAGGCGGGGTCAAGGCGTGCCACTGTGTAATGGCTTCAGCCTCGACGGAATTCACTTCGCGCAGCACCCGGGCTAGCTCTGAATCCAAATCGGACGGAAGGATCCCAGGCGGGTAAGGATTGTAAATCGGTTCAGGAGGCGACGGGGCATTCTGGGCCGACGCTTTTCTTGCGGCCACCGACATCACACAGAGAACAGCGACTGATATTATCGTCAATCGTCGGCGAATCATAGGTTACTCCCTTCATGAGTTGAAATTCGAGGTGGATATGACGGGCGGCGTACTCGATTGCGAACCGAGACTCTAGATTTCAGAACGCCGACCGTGGACACGTTGCCAGGCTCGCCCCGAGAAGCTGCAGGCGATGTTGTGTTTAAGGACAGGTTCAGGTTGAAGAGTTCAAGGTCGCCGAGAGTCTGGACTTACAGCACTTCATGCAGCCCACGGTACCTCCTAAACGTCAGGTTCGCGGTGTTTTGCAATGTTCGGCTGAGAGCAAATCAAGTACCACATTGCTTCACGCCGGCCTTCTTGCAGTAATATCGCTGGGTTGCGAAGTAACATGAACAACTACAAAGTAGAAGTAGCCAAGTAACATTCACTAACATTGCTGGTCTTTAGCGATCATTGAATAGGTCGACGGACGTTAAACTAATAAAGGGAAAAAGCGAAACCGCGGGAAGAGCCGTATTTACAATGCTAACGAGATGGGCGATTCAGTGGGCAATGACGAGCGAGGCGTAAATGCTTCCCCCTATCAGGGTCAAGATCATTCCCATAACGAAGACGATTGCCGCCCAACTAATGAGGTCGATCGTGAGGAGGATGCTGTCTGGAAGCTTCGTTGTAGCCATACGTTGTATCTCTTGTTCTCCAGCTCAAGCAGTTCTAAGGCCAGAACGATAGATACAGTATTTACCGTAGTTAGTGAGCCGCGTCGTGTGGTGTGAGCCAGTCACTTAGATGACCGTTGAGTGACAGAGGTGTCGAAATAGGGACATTTCTTGACACAAGTTATCCATTAACTTATCCATCGGTGAGGTCTCAAAAGTGCGAGAAGCTTTCAGCAATTCGAGGTTCTCGATAAGGCTCAATGACGAAAGCGCTGCAGTCAATGTTTGTGTTGGCGGCTGTTGCCGTGATTGTTGGACAAGTGGAGACCATGCACCGTGCTGCCAACGAACCGAGGAATCAGGAACTGCCGCTTTTGGTCGATTCGGAGCCTGCGCGAATCTTAGTGCGGGCTTGTGGGAACTGCCACTCCAACCATACTGACTGGCCCTGGTACAGTCAGGTTGCGCCGGTTTCGTGGTGGATCGCGTGGGATGTGCGCAAAGGTCGGGAACGGCTGGATTGGTCCGAGTGGGATACCTATTCGCGAGCGCAACAGCGCGACAAATTGGAGTCGATCTGCGGGCTCATATCGACAGGCAGAATGCCACCACGGCTGTACAGCTCCATGCATCCGGAGGCGAAACTTAGCGAAACGGAAAAGAAGGAAGTGTGTTTCTGGGTGAAGGAAAAACGGTGAAGGGAGAGACGATTAGCGCAAGATAGCTGCGCGCTTGTAACGGCGGGAATCAGGCCTCGCTGTAAGTCACCCGATTACGGTGTGCGAGGGAGTAAGTTCGATACCCGCCACTTCCTCCATCCGCCGCAACACAGCAGAGAAATCCTTGTCATGGTTGTTCCCAGCCAGTTCTTCGGAGTTTACATAAAACGCGGCTTCGGTCGCAGGCATCGAGACATGCTCTTTTGCCGCCGCCTTCAAAATCAAATCGAAATCCTTATTCATCAGGCCGAGGGGGAATTGCGGGCTGTAATCGTTTACCGCTGCTCTCGCCAGCTTTCCCACATGAGCCGGCGCAATGACAGCTGTCTTGGATAAAACTTCCAGCAACCTTTCACGATCCAGCCCAGATTTCTCCCCAAGCGCCACAGCCTCAGCGATCGCCTGCATGCCAACCCCCAACAGCGTGTTGACGACCAACTTCATCGCGGTTCCTGATCCAGAGTCGCCAAGGAGGAAATACTGCTTCGCGATGGCCTGGAATATCGGCTTAGCGGCACGGAACAGTTCGCGGTTGCCGCCCGCCAGCAGCGTCACAGTGCCTTGCTCGGCCGCAGGAGTGCTGCCAGAGATGGCGACGTCCAACACTTCGATGCCACGTCGGGCCCCAAGGCTGTGCAGTTCGCGCGAGGTCTCTGGAGAGATCGTGCTCATCTCAAGCACCACGGTTCCTGGTCGTGCGGCGGCAAAAATTCCTTCCGCTCCCGTATACACGCTGCGAGTTGCCTCGTCGTTGGTCAAGCAGGAGAGAACCACATCGACCGTGGTTGCCAATTCCCGAATGTTCCTGGCGGCGAAACCTCGCTTTCCCGCGACAGCTACCGCCTTAGCCGGATTTATGTCGTAGGCGACAAGCACGTATCCGTGATCGAGCAGGCGTTGCGCGATCCGGCTTCCCATGTTGCCCAGGCCGATGAATCCGAGTTTTGCTCGATCTGCAGTAAGAAGTTTCATAGGGTTCTCCTTTGATTGGGAGCGGGAGTATTCGATCCGCCCTTGGTCGCACCAGACCGTTCGGGTTCACGATCGGCCTCGATCATTCTGTTTGAACTATTTCGCTGTGTTGGTTGCAGGACCGCTCCCTTGTGCACCACCAGCGTTCTTGAGCGATTTCAGGTAGGTGACAAGTTGCCATCTTTGCCGCTCTGATAAAGTGCTCCACGACGGCATCCCCTTGTCGGTAGCTCCGGTTGTGATAAACCAGAAGACCTCCCCGTCTGGCGCAGATTGCGTTGGTCCTTTCGATACCGCGGGCATTGCTCCGTTTCCTTGTCCACTACTTCCGTGACAAGAGCGGCAGTTCGTTGTGTAGAGCCTTGACCCCGCTGCGACCGCTGTATGTTGTCCCGCATACGGGTTTGTCAGCTGAACGCTGGATGGAGGTGCGTTGTGAAACTGCGCATCCTCGGCCGTGACCCGCAAAGCGGGAAACATACACAGAATGAAACATATCGCTGCCGCTAAAAAAGATGGGCATCTATTTGCTTTCAAGGCCTACCCCCATTGACTGTGGCTTCCTTTGCAGTTCCAACCTGCACGGCGAGCATAAGAACGAAACCCAGGTACTCCAGAGAAGAAGCATCTTCCTTGCCACTGCGGGTGCGTGTACGTGCAACAAAATGCTGGGCCATGCCTGACAATGATGACCGCCTTTCAACACTTGCGTCAAAATATGGACACCGTCGCGCTGACCTAATCTCGCTCAACGTCGTGAAGCCAAATGCACGCTGCTTTTGCGTTGAATGGCTACCGCCCAACGTGGCACGAAGAATGCTGTCCAGAGGGAAGGAGCGAATGATGAAGCTCAAAGTGAATGGGATAGACCGCAGCTTCGATGGGGATCCCGACATGCCCCTGCTTTGGTACGTGCGTGACATTCTGGGGCTGACGGGAACAAAGTTTGGGTGCGGCATCGCCCTGTGCGGCGCATGCACGGTACATAAGAACGGCGAAGCGATCCGGTCGTGCATCACGCCGATGAGCGCGGCGGCCAATAGCGAGATTCGTACAATCGAAGACCTTGGCGCGAACGGGCTGCATCCGCTTCAAGAGGCCTGGATGCAGGTGAATGTTCCCCAATGCGGATATTGTCAGTCGGGACAGATTATGCAGGCCGTGTTTCTTTTAAAGAGCACTCCCCATCCCACAGACCAGCAAATCGATGATGCCATGGCGGGTAACATCTGCCGGTGCGGAACCTACCAACGAATTCGCCAGGCGATCAAGCTGGCAGCGGGGAAAACCACATGAGCGTAATCCAGAACGTGAGCCGGCGGCGGTTCCTCAAGGGAGTTTTCGGCACGGGAGCGCTCATTCTCACCGTGCGCTACATCCCACCGGTATGGGCGCAGGGCCAGTCGACTGATGGTCAAACCGATGCGGACCGCGCAACCCTTCATCCCAATATCTTTGTTGGGATTCAACAGGATGGAACTGTCTATATTGTGGCTCATCGATCAGAGATGGGCACGGTAATCCGGACATCTCTCCCTCTTGTGGTTGCGGACGAACTTGACGCCGATTGGAAGCGCGTGAAGATAGACCAGGCGATTGGCGATAAGCGCTACGGAGACCAGAACACGGACGGTTCGCAATCGGTGAGGCGTTTCTATAACACCATGCGAGACTGCGGTGCCGCAGCGCGCTGGATGTTGATCCAGGCGGCAGCGCAACAGTGGAGTGTTCCTGCATCGGAGTGTTCCACCGAATTGCATGTGGTGGTTCATAAAGCAACCGGCCGCCGCGCGGGGTACGGTGAACTGGCCTCGGAAGCGGCCCGACTTTCGGTTCCAAAGAAAGAACAGCTTCAGCTGAAAAAGCCTTCGGACTGGCGGTATATCGGGAAGGGAATGACCAGTGTTGATCTGGAGAAGCTCTGCACGGGTAAGGCGGTGTACGGAATGGACGCGCGCGTGGATGGCATGGTCTACGCGTCGATCGAACATCCTCCGGTCTTCGGCGGAAAAATAAAAAGTCTTGATGATCAGGAAGCGTTGAAGGTTGCGGGGGTCCATCAGACCATTCGCATCGATCCTTTCAAACCTCCGGCGGCCTTTCAGCCTTTGGGCGGCGTTGCAGTGATTGCAGACAATACCTGGGCTGCATTCCAGGGGCGCAAAAAGCTCAAGATCACTTGGGACAACGGACCGAATGAATCCTACGATTCGGTTGAATACAAGAAGGAACTGCAAGAGACGGCGCACAAGCCGGGCAAGCTTATCCGCAGCGTGGGCGACTCCGGAAAAGCGTTTCCTGCCGAGAACGTGTTTGAGGCAGACTACTACGTTCCGCTCCTGTCCCACGTACCGATGGAACCCATGGTGGCGGTGGCCGAATTCAAGGACGGGAAAGTCAGAGCCTGGGCGCCCACCCAAAATCCTCAAGCTGTGCAGGCGATCGTCTCCTCGGAACTTGGCATCCCAGTACAGGATGTGATTTGCGACGTCACATTGTTGGGTGGTGGATTCGGAAGAAAATCCAAGCCTGACTACGTCGCCGAGGCTGCGGTCTTATCCAAGAAACTGGGCCGTCCGGTAAAAGTTGTGTGGACCCGGGAAGACGACGTCAAGTTTGACTACTACAACGCAGTGGCCGCGATGTACATGAAGGCGGCACTTGATGACAAGGGAAAACCCACGGCGTGGCTGCAGAGATCGGTATTTCCACCGATTACCTCCATCTTCGACGTGAACGCGGTCTACGGAGATCCGCCTCACCTGGCGCAAGGTTGGACGGATCTTCCTTATGATTTGCCCAACATACGCATCGAGAACGGTCCGGCGCAGGCGCATGTCAGGATCGGATGGCTGCGATCCGTGGCCAACATCTATCATGCCTTTGCCGTCCAATGTTTTACGGATGAACTGGCCCATCGCGCCAATCGCGATCCGGTTGAGTATCTACTCGACTTAGTCGGGACGGCTCGCACCTTGGATTTCACCAACGTGGACTACCCAAACTATGGTGCCGACTACAAAACCTATCCCTGGGAAACGGGACGACTGCGGAACGTCATCGAAATGGCTGCCAGCAAGTCCGGTTGGGCGAACAAGAAGAGCGCGAAGGGCCATGGGTTTGGATTCGCAGCGCATCGCAGTTTCTTGACCTATGTGGCCACGGTGGTCGAGGTGGAGGTGACAGATGACGGCGAGATCAGCATCCCCCGCGTTGACACCGCGCTGGATGCGGGAGTCGTCGTTAATCCGGAGGCGGTGCGCGCCCAATTCGAAGGCGCGGTGGTCTTCGGTACAAGCGTTGTTCGCAGCGGAGAGATCACGGCCAAGAACGGCGTAATCCAGCAATCCAATTTCAATGATTATCCCGTGGCTCGAATCAACGAAGTCCCGGCTCAGACGAATGTCTACATTGCGGAGAGTTCGGCGCCGCCAGCTGGCGTGGGAGAGCCCGGCGTGCCTCCGTTTGTGGCCGCATTTTGCAATGCGATTTTCGCTGCAACAGGCAAGCGAGTCCGCGATTTGCCACTCTCGAGCAACAGCCTGTTCGCATAAGATTGCGGAGCACGACTACAGTGGAGGCTCTTTATTATGACTCTCAATGAGTATGACTCCAATCAATCTCGCTCGGATCGTTCGGAGTCGCCTGTGCGGGAAAAAATCATTGCGAATCAGTACTCCGGTTTCAGCCGGAGAGAGTTTCTGGGCATGACTGCCGCATCCCTCTTGATGACCGGAACACTAAGCGGGTCCGAAGCCACGGATCGTAAGAATGGGATTCCATATCGACCGCTGGGCCGCACCGGTGAAAAAGTTTCGCTGATCGGGCTCGGCGGCTATCACCTGGCTCGACAGAGCGATACGGAAGAAAGTATTCGAATCATTCGTGCGGGAATTGATGAGGGAATCAACTTTCTCGATAATTGCTGGGACTACAACGGAGGAGAGAGCGAAATTCGAATGGGCAAGGCACTGCGCGACGGTTATCGCGAAAAGGCCTTCCTGATGACCAAGATCGATGGTCGAACCAGAACCGCCGCGACGTCGCAACTCAACGAATCGCTGCGGAGGCTGCAGACCGATCGAGTGGACTTACTCCAATTCCATGAAGTGATTCGGGATACTGACCCGGACCGCATTTTTGCTCAAGCTGGCGGGATGGAGGCTGTGATCGAAGCTCAGAAAGCGGGCAAGGTCCGTTTTATCGGCTTCACCGGCCACAAAAGTCCAGAGATTCATTTGAAGATGCTGGGCACGGCTTCGAAGCACGGGTTCAGGTTCGATGCGGTGCAGATGCCTCTCAACGTGATGGATGCTCACTTTAACAGTTTCGAAAAAAGAGTCCTCCCGGTTTTGACAGAGAACGGTATTGGGGTGCTTGGCATGAAACCGATGGGCGACCACATCATCCTTGAGAGCAAGACCGTTACGGCGACCGAGTGTCTGTATTACTCGATGAATCTTCCGACGAGCGTGGTCATCACCGGCTGCGACTCGATGCCCATCCTGCAGCAAGCTCTCCACGCTGCCCGCAGTTTTCAGCCGATGGACTCTTCCCAAGTTGCGGCTCTTCTGGCAAAAACCACAAAGGCTGCGGAAGCAGGGCAATTCGAACTGTACAAGACCAGTCACCAGTTTGACGGCACCTACGCCAATCCGCAGTGGCTTGGCTAAAAATAGACGATCTCAAAGGGTCTGACGAATCTGAACTCTATTGAGGCAGCCAGCCCGGTCCTTCTGCAGTTGGTTCCATCACGTCCTGGGCGGGTGGGAAGCTTGGCCGGGAAATCCCCAGCTTCTGCATCTTGTGGATCAGGGTAGTGCGCTTCAGGCCAAGTTTGGCGGCTGCGCCCTTCGGTCCGCCGATCACCCACCGGACTTCCTCCAGCGTTCGCAGAATCAAAGAGCGCTCGGATTCCCTGAGAGTAGTTGCGGCTCTCGAGACGACAGCAGGCTGAACCCCTGTCGATGGCAAGGGATTGGGGAGCACACCATCGTCGGAAAGGATCACGGCGCGCTCGATCAGGTTCTGCAGCTCGCGGATGTTGCCCGGCCACTGATATGACGTGAGCGCAGACATAGTTGTCGGAGGAATGTGCTCGATCCGGCGATTCATCCGGCGGCCATAAATCTCGACAAAGTGGGCTACAAGTTCCGGGATGTCTTCGCGGCGTTCGCGTAAAGGCGGCAAGAGGACCGGAAATACATTCAGACGGTAGTAGAGATCGCTGCGAAACTCACCCCGGTTCGCCATCTCCATCAGATTGCGATTCGTGGCTGCCACCAGCCGAACGTCTACCTGATGAGTGCGAGTGCTGCCCAGGCGCTCGAACTCCTGTTCCTGCAGAACGCGCAGCAACTTCGGTTGCAACGCGGGAGGAATGTCCCCTACTTCATCCAGGAAAAGCGTGCCTTTATCAGCTAGTTCGAAACGGCCAACCTTTTGCGCAATGGCTCCGGTGAATGCGCCCTTCTCGTGGCCAAAAAGTTCACTCTCCAGCAGATCCAGCGGAATTGCTGCGCAATTCAGCCTCACAAAGGGTCGTCCGCACCGCGAGCTGAGATTATGAATCGCGTGCGCAATCAGCTCCTTGCCGGTGCCGGTCTCTCCCTGGATAAGAACAGTCGAATCCGTGGGCGCAACCCGTTCAACCTGTTCGAGCACCGACTCCAAAGCAGGGCTGCTGCCGATGACCTGCTCAAATCTGCGCTCAAAAACTACTTGATCAACACTACCAATCCTTTGGATAGCCCCCACAGAGAACCTCCCAGATCGCACGCCCACTTTCATCGACCTTAATTCTCCAGAGCCGCTCGAACGCTCTCGAGCAGTACTTCATCATCAAACGGTTTGGCCAGGAACTCTACTGCTCCCGCTCTTAGCGCTTGCATCCGCAGTTTTGTGTCGCCATGTGCCGTGATGAAGATAGTTGGAATCTTGCAATGCTCAGCGTTCAGTCTCGCCTGCAGTTCCAGACCGGACATTCCCGGCATGCGGATATCCGCGATCAGGCAGGCAGTCTCCCCCTGGTGGCCTGACTTCAGGAACTCTTCCGCTGATGCAAACGCCCTTGACGGCAGTCCGACAGATTTCATCATGCCTTGCAGTGCACCCCGCATTAACTCATCATCATCGACAATCGCAACCATTTTTTTGTTCCTCTCAATAGCCATGCTTCGACGGTATCCTTCCGTGGGAAACAGCGCAATCACACGTTGGGAAGCGCGCAATCATACTTTGGTATGAGATCTGTAAGGCATGACCTGGCTCCTGGCGCCGGCGTGAATCTACTCGTGAGGATCAAACCGGGTGGGAAGGGTGAGGTGAAAGCTTGCACCACGCGGAGGGTTGTCGGTAACCCACAGGCGGCCGCCATGCAACTCCACAATCGATCGGCTGATACGAAGCCCCATGCCGGTGCCATGAGGCTTGGTGGTAAAGAAGGCGTTGAATATCTGGTCCACCTGTTGCGGCGGGATCCCCACGCCTGTATCGCTGACCGAGACCGCAACTTGCCCGGTCTCCCCTGGCTGTGAGTTGATGGTGAGCTCACGCGGCCCTTCCACATCTCTCATCGCCTCAATGCTGTTCAGCATGAGATTCATCAGCACCTGCTGCAACTGGACGCGATCCCCCAGCACGTGGGGGAGACCTGGGGCCAGGCCGGTCCGGATCGATATGGAGTATCGCGCCGCTTCACCGCGCAGCAGCGCGACCATTTCGCGAATGACTTCATTTACATTAACCAACTGCCGTTGGGGTGTGCCTTTCTTGAAGAGCTGGCGGACACGGCTTATGATTTCCGCCGCTCGTGTGGTGTCTGTAATGGTTCTCGATGCGGCTTCGCGCGCCTCTTCCAGATCGGGTGGATCGCGCATCAGCCATCGCAAGCAAGTATGTGCGTCGGTGACGGCGGCAGCAATCGGTTGATTTATTTCGTGCGAAAGGGAAGCGGTTAACTCGCCCATGGTGGTCATCCGGCTGACGCGTGTGAGATCCGAGTTCGCCTGACGCAAGGCTTCTTGGGCATGATTCCGGGAATCCTCGACGCGTCCCTTTATTTCGATTAACGCCGCAATGAGTAAAGTCGCCAACACAAAGACTGCAAATCGGAAGAAGACTGCGGGCTCGACGGCGGGCGGGATGGTCCTCCGCAGGAATAGGTATCCAAAGGCCAAAGCGGAGAGTCCGATCGATAAGAGGCCCGGTCCTAATCCTCCGAACAGACTGCTCACTGCGACAGCAAGAAGGAAGCAGGACGCGGGCGCATCGATAGGCCATGCCACCGCCAGCGCGACGCCGCAAGAAATCGCCGCCAGACCGTAACGTTGAAGTTGGGAAAGCGCTTTCATTCACGATGGCCGGGCGGAAGCTCAAGCTTCGCCGCCATTCTTACCAGTTCGGCCAGCGATGGAGCCTGCATTTTCCGCATCACATGCCCCCGTTGGATCTTCACGGTAACTTCACTGGTCCCGAGTTTAAAACCTACTTGCTTATTGAGCATTCCCGAAACTACCAGGCTCATGACTTCGCGCTCGCGCGCGGTCAGCGACTCGTAGCGCTTTCGCAACTCGGTAAGCTCGCTGTGCTGTTGGCGCGATATTTGATCGCGGTCCAAAGCCTGGTAAATCGCATCCAGCAGGTCCTGGTCGCGAAAAGGCTTGGTAAGAAACTCCACAGCGCCGGATTTCATGGCCCGCACCGACATCGGAATATCTCCGTGGCCGGTGATAAAGATGATGGGAATCCGGATGCCCGCGTCCTCCAACTCCCGCTGAAAGTCCAGACCACTGACTCCGTGAAGTCGCACGTCTAAAACGAGGCAACTTGGTCCGTCCGGCCGCTTGCTGTGGAGGAACCCTTGCGGTGTGCCAAATGTCTCGGAACGCAAGCCAACCGACTTCAGCATGCCTTGTATCGAGCTACGCACAAGGTCGTCGTCATCGACGACAAAAACCGTGGGAGCGTCAGCGGCCGTCATTCACTCGCCTCGAACCCGATTCCGGGAAATTGGCCCGATGGTACAGCAGCCGGCAAGATCTATACGCACAACCGTAGCAAGACTCAACTGGAGTTGGAAGCGGGCGCAGTTTACCCTCAAGACAGCAATGCCGTCGGCAAGAAATCGAAAGACTGCACGCCATTTATCGAGGCTCATGGCCCTTAACCCGCTCTCGTCGATATGTCTGTGTCTCACATAGCCAATGATCAGAGATATGGTAGCGCAGTAACCTCAGCCCTGGGATGGTTAGCGAGGACCTAGAGCGGCCTTCTGGTGACCTCCTAACGAGTAAACGTGAGCGCTTGTGTCTCCATTTTGACCCTACTTTTCTGGACCGGCAATTGCACGTTCTTTACCAATATCGACTAGATCGACTGGGGCGGAGGTGGATCCAAAGGGGAATTGAAGAGGCAGTCGCGATTGTCGGATGTCGAAATATTGACAGTGCTATTAGCTTGTTGACGCCCCCGGAACAGGTGATCTGCTTCGTCCGCGTGCATCGAAGAGCCTTCGAGATCCTTGGTTTTGGAGAGTTGCATGCAATCCTGGGACGACGTAGACGCGACTGTAAGGAATCGATTGCCAGTGAAGGGTTGCCTAATGAGAGCACAAGGGAAAAACGCCCGGATCCTGTTCATCAGTGTGCAGATCTTGCTTGCAGCTAACAGCTTAGCCCAGACGGTTTCGGCGCCGGAACCGCCTCAGGTCAGGGCAAAGCATCATGTTGTATCCCTCACGCTGGATGCCGTGAATCAGAACGATCGGGATGCCTTCGCTTTCAATGGCAAGACGGTCGCTCCCGTTATCCGCGCTTCCCCGGGCGACGTTCTCAAAATCACCTACGTCAACAAGCTTCCGTCCAAGTCTCAGGAGTCATGTGCGGTCGAGCCTTGCATGGACATGACGAACTTGCATTTTCACGGCCTCAGCGTATCGCCGGATGCCCCGCAAGATGACGTGCTGACCATGCTGGCCAAGCCCGGCCAGGCGTTGCACTACTCGGTTCGCATTCCGCGCGATCATCCGCCCGGCCTGTTCTGGTACCACACTCATCCGCATGGCGAGAGTCACCGGCAGGTGTTGGACGGAATGTCAGGAGCCATCGTCATCGAGGGAATGGAACGTTATGTCCCCGAAGTAGAGCGCCTGCGTGAGCGGGTGTTCGTGGTGCGTGGCCGCTCCATCAAGCATGATCCGAATGCTGCCGAGCTCATGAGCGAGGTTGAAGTCCCAGCCAAGGGGTGCGGGGGAGAAAACGAGGCAGTCGAGGAGATCTTTACCCTGAACGGCGTGCTTCGGCCCGGAATCGAGATCGGGCCCGGGGAGCAGCAGTTTTGGCGCATCGTGAACGCTTCCGCGGATCGCTATCTGGACCTGCAACTGGATGGCGAGACTCTCGAAATCGTGGCGCTCGACGGGATGCCACTTGCGTACCGCGATCCCAAACATCCGGCGGAGATCGCCGATCATTTGTTGGTTGCACCGGCGGGACGGCTGGAGGCAATTGTGACCGGCCCACTTCTTGGCACGCATAGGATGCTGCGCACTCTGTGCGTGAACACAGGTCCGGCTGGGGATCCCAATCCGGGGATGGTGCTGGCGGATCTGGTGCCACCCAGCGCAGATCAACCGAACTTAATCAAGCCCAGGTCGGAGGCAGGGAGGAAGCAAGCACACGCGATCGACGAGCGTCCACCCGTGTACAAGCCAATCGATGTGGAGCCATTGAAACAGACTCCACCGGACTTTGTTGTGACCTTTACCGAGGACCAGAACGGCTTCTACATCAACGGTCAAAAATTTGCGATGGACGCGCCTCCGATGACAAGTGCTCGGGTCGGTACGTATCAGCATTGGCGCATCCTCAATGCAACTGCCGAACTACATCCTTTCCATATTCACCAGGTTCACTTCCTGGCTTATGCACAAAATGGTGGGCTACTTCCCGATCCCGCTTGGCTGGATACTGTGAATGTTCCTTTTGCCGGCTCCGTGGACGTCATTCTGGACTTCACCGACCCCATCATCAGGGGCATGTCGGTATTTCATTGTCATCTGCTGAATCACGAGGACAAAGGCATGATGGCCAAGATCCTGTTTAAGTAGACTCCTCGATCCTAGGCGCGATCGATAGCGCCGACCGCGGTGGAATTTCAGGCGGCTCGCTGACGGCGCGAGATCGCGACGGCCGACAGAGTGTCGAGATTTGGACGCCACAACCAGACAGGTTCGTGAGCCGCAGGCCTTTTGGGGTAGTTGATGTTGGCAGTTGGATTGCATCAACGAGGGGGAAGTGTTCCAACGAGATGCTGCAGCACGATTGACGCTTGCAGAAATGACGAAAAAGGAAGCTGGCATGGAAAGCAACTACGTGTTTCTTTGCGGAGTAATGTGGTGCAAGTTCGGACAGCGAGACGCCGGCAACGAACTACTCAGGGCTGCCGATTCCGGCGATCCAGACATAAAAGCATTGGCCCGAGCGATGTTTGCAAAAGGGTTGCCCCGCTCGAGAGACTGGGGAAAACAGGCGCAACCCTCGGGCGGCACGATGGTCGCCGGAGAACTGTGGGGATGAGATCATGCGCTGTTTGGCAAGGCGGCCCAAACACCAGCAGCGCGAGGAAGAAAATCAAGAAAAGATGCATGGGCTGAAAGATTCTTTCAAAACATAGAACACCTCATCCGGGTTAGAAAAGCTGCGTGCATCATCCCTGCACACAGCCCGATTTTTCCGTTCCTTAAATGACTGGCACCCTCCTTCGCCGGGCACTAAACGAGATACAGCTTCTCCGCCGGGATCTTCGTGGCCATCTGCTTATCGATGTTCAGGTGTGCCTTCAACATTTCGCTGGGAACGCGCCTGAGCCACTCATTTAGGGAGACATCCATGAACTGCTCAGCTGCGAACAGTTCCAGGACCACCAGGTCGGTATCGCCCGTGTTTTCAAAGTAGTGAGGTGCGTTGGAGGGAACAAACCCGACATCATTGGCACTAAAGTCCATTGTGCGGGCATTATCGACAGGAAAGAATACGGTCATGCGACCCTTGCCCGAGATCCAGTACTGCCATTCGGAGGCGTTCGGATGCCAGTGCATTTCACGCATGTGTCCAGGCTTGATGATGAGCAAGCCCGCGGCAATATGCCTGGAGACTGGAAAGTTGCGTGAGTCGACGACCCGGGCTTCGCCCGCGTCGCTGGATTTCAGGGGCTCCATGGACCGCATGCGGAAGGTGTATTGATACTTCGACGCAACTTGGTCGCCGCCGATTTCCGCCTTGTCCTGTTCGAGCGAGTTGGGTAAGTTGCCAGGGAAAATGTAGAGTGGCGCACCGGGCGTTTTGGCGAAGACGCTCTTATCCAGGCCTGTATTCTTTGCCAATACCTCGGGCGGCGTATGCGCCACCCATTCCGAGAGCAGCATAGTGCCATCCTCAGAAAAGTCCCCCTGATTGAAGATCAGAAGAAACTCGGTTCCGTCGGGACCAAGTCCTTGAATGGAATGCGGGAAGCCGGCCGGGAAAATCCATAGATCGCCTTCGCTGACATCGCCGATAAACATGGTGCCATCGGGGTTCATCACGGTGACGCGGGCATTGCCATAGAGGACATAGGCCCATTCGTCGGCAGTGTGCCAGTGCAATTCGCGATAGCTGCCTGCGGTGAGGCGCATCTGGACGCCGGCAATGTCCTTGGAAGAGGGAAGGACGCGCTGAGTCACTTCGTGGGTCCATCCGCCCTCTTCAACCCGCTTCTTCACCAGATCGAACGAGTACCAGATGGGCACCAGGTCGCCGTGGTCGGTGGGAGGCGGAGTGTTGGAGTTCGGGTTGAGATCCAGAAGAGGCTTGTTCTCCGGCCCGGGGTCGCTTGAGGAATGGTCGTGTTCCGCCTTCTGGGTGCTCGCTTTGTCTTGAGCACTGGCGGTCAGGCCGGCAAAAGCAGCGGTTGCCAGAGCTACCGAACTCATGCCAAGGAAGCTTCTCCGCGAGGGGTGTTCCATCATGGATCTTTCTTTCGTGTGGTCGATCATTTCCTAACCTCTCGTTTCCAGGGTGGGTCGATCGCCGATTGCGCTAGACGATCGGACGCCCTCAGACTCTCTCAATGTTCGGCTATGCAAATCCTCCGCCAAACCCGCGAAGCCCGAAGATGGCGGAATTGTTAAGGAAATCGCTGATTGATCGTGCTGAACCATGTCAATATTTGAGCACCTGTCGCGAGATCGTCTCCCTTTCCGCAGAAGACATTGGAGAACTGTGATCGCCCGCTAACACGCGCTGAAAAAGCAGGAATGGCCCCGACAAAGCCATCTTTCAAGATGCAATCTCGGCGTTGACGAAATTTAGAGGGAACTGCCCAACGCCATCCGGATTGCGGACGAGACGGTATTCGTAGAAGCGAGCATGACAACGGCTGAAGTGGCAACGCCACTCCAGGAGGTAACGAGAAACCGTCTCAGTCTGTGCAAAGCTGAACCTTTCTCTTTTCGCGGCTCCGCCCAATTGACCCTCTGCGTGGGTTGGTTAATTTCTTTGGTCATTGTTTCGATGGTTGGCGGGTCAGCGACAGCCACCACCGCTTCGTCGCGCGTAGCGAAGCCGAACGCCACAATGGAGGATGCTGCGAAGGTCTCGCGCAATGTTTTTTCGTTCGGGTAAGCGACAACGATGCTTTCATGGCCAGTTGTCGTCTGAAGGACTTCTATCACCGCGTACCGCGAATCCGGAAAATCAACCACCGCGTTCACGACCGCATCCTCCACTCGCTCACGTCCGTCTTCTCAGGTCTCGGACGGTAGCAACTGGAATGCCTAAAAGACATCGCCACCAAGGGGAACCAAAAGTGAATTGCGTGAAAAACGCAACAAAGTTGTGAGCCATCGCATCACAGGCACATGGCAAATCGCTAAGAGCAATGCTCGCCTTCGCAGTCCCGCCCCCCTGGAATCGCCAACGCCACTGTGAAGGCGGCTTGCTCCTGTTGCCTGTGCTAGCTGGAGCGAGCCTCTGGGATTTACGTCGCCATCCCCCATGCGGGCGAGCAGGGTTCAATCTCCCGCTTAGGAATGCAGTGCCCTTCGTCGAGCCAGAAACCTGTCGAAATGAGGACATCCTGTCCGTCGCGTGACAATTCTCCGACTCCCATGGGGCGGTCCGGAACTGTCAAGTCGAGCATATTGCGGAAAATACACAGCTAAATCATAGGGCGCCTGATTGGAACGAGACGTGCCTCCTGTTTAAGTGCCAGGAGGAAAGAACGTGCAAGAAGCACAGACACAGACGGGAGACTTATCGCGTCCCAACGTCTGCAACAGCGACAGCGTAGAGGATGCAATGAACCAGGCTTTCTCGCGCTGCCGGGCGTCATTCGTCAGAAGTGCTTATCGCTTTCTGAACAACGCGGCGGATGCGGAAGACGCGGTTCAAGATGCACTCCTGTTGGCGTACAAGCACATCGGCCAGTTTCGGGGTCAGGCGCAGATGTCTACATGGTTAACCGCGATTGTGTCCAATTCCGCGCGCATGCAGTTGCGCAAGCGCCCTCGCCAAATCCATATGTCGCTGGACGAACCTATCGGCGAGGAACAGGGACATACCATGTCAGAACAATTGTCGGACTGTCGCCCCAGCCCTGAGGACGAGTGCCAAAGTTCCGAATTCCGCGCTCGCATGGAAGAACTTGCGGCCCAGCTCTCCCCTCCGTTGCGCAAGGCATTCCAGTTGCGCGACTTAGATGGTCTGACCACGAGCGAAGCAGCGCACATTCTAGGTGTGGCGGATGGAACAGTAAAAGCCCAGCTGGCACGGGCACGCGTGAAGGTCAGGCGATTGATGCGGCGGGCGAGCGGCTCGCAACGTCACGCACGCCGAATTTATACGACGCTGCCAAGCATGTCCGAGAAATAGAGCTCAACCAGGATGAGGTTCTATGTGGATTGTTCGACTCGCGTTACGACGCCCTTACACCTTTGTGGTCGTTTCGATCCTCATCGTAATCATGGGTGGGCTCGCGATTGTGCGTACCCCAACCGATATCTTTCCGAACATCGACATTCCCGTCGTCAGCATCATCTGGAACTATAACGGTCTCATTCCGGAAGACATGAGTGACCGCATCGTTAGTGTCACCGAGCGGGCCCTTACCACGACGGTTGACAACATCGAGCACATCGAGTCGCAGTCTCTCTACGGAATTGCCGTGGTTAAGGTGTTTCTGCAGCCGACCGCGAACATTCAACAAGGAATTGCGCAGATTACGGCGATCTCTCAGACCCAACTTAGGCAGCTGCCCGCGGGAACCACGCCACCTCTCATTCTTGCCTACAGCGCCTCGAGCGTGCCCGTGCTTCAACTGGCCCTTTCCGGGCAAGATCTATCAGAACAACAACTCAATGATTACGGTCTGAATTTCATTCGGACGCAGCTCATCACGGTACCTGGAGCTTCGGTGCCGTATCCCTATGGCGGTAAACAACGTCAAGTGCAAGTCGATCTCAACACAACCGCCCTGCAGTCAAAGGGTCTGTCCGCGCTGGATGTGGTCAATGCGATCAGCCTGCAAAATCTGATCCTGCCCACAGGAACGTCCAAGATTGGCTCCAAGGAGTACGACGTTTCCATTCCCAATGCAGCCCCGCAGACTATCGCGGATCTGAACCGCATTCCAATCAAGACCATTGGCAGTACGACCATCTACATAAAGGACGTGGCTTGGGTACGCGACGGTTTTCCCCCGCAGACCAACATCGTACGAGTGAACGGGCAGCGCTCCGTGTTGTTGACGATCCAGAAAGCGGGGAATGCCTCCACATTGAGCGTGATCGCAGGCATCAAGTCCCTTCTACCTCAGATTGCGACGACAGTTCCACCCCAGTTGCAGATGACCCCGCTGGCGGATCAGTCGATTTTTGTTCGCGGTGCGATCAGCGGAGTGGTCAGGGAAACGCTGATCGCCGCCTGCCTGACTGCCTTCATGATTCTCGTGTTCCTCGGCAGTTGGCGGAGCACTGTGATCATCGCTACCTCGATCCCTCTGGCGATCCTGACCTCGATCATCGCGTTCAGTGCGATTGGGGAAACGATTAATATCATGACGCTCGGCGGGCTCGCTCTGGCGGTCGGCATACTGGTCGACGATGCCACGGTCGAGGTTGAGAACATCAATCGCAATCGCGAGGCTGAACCCGAGAAGGACATGGACGAAGTTGTTCTCGACAGCGCCTCGCAGATCGCAACTCCCGCCTTCGTTTCCACGCTCTCCATCTGCATCGTTTTCGCGCCGATGTTCCTGCTCTCCGGGGTCGCACGATATTTGTTTGTGCCGCTCGCCGAAGCGGTGGTGTTCGCCATGTTGGCCTCGTATTTTCTTTCCCGTACCATCGTTCCGACCATGGCGAAATACTTATTGCGTGGAGAGAAACACGAGGGCGCCCCCAGCCGCAATCCGCTGGTGCGACTCCAGAAAGGTTTCGAGGAATCCTTCGAGAAATTTCGTAGAAGCTATCGCGGCGTGTTGGAATTTTGTCTACATCACCGGGGCGCCTTTCTGATCACCTTCTTCGCTGCTAGTCTCGGGTCGCTGGCGATTCTGATTCCCTGGCTGGGCCGCGATTTCTTCCCGAGTGTTGACAGCGGCACTTTCAAGCTTCATATGCGCGCTCCTACGGGAATGCGCATTGAGGAAACCGCCAACCTTTGCGATCTGGTCGAGCGGTCCATTCGAGGACAGATCCCGGCCGCAGAGGTCCAAAGCGTCATCGACAACATTGGGCTGCCCTATAGTGGCATCAACCTTTCTTACAGCAATTCCGCGCCGGTTGGCACATCAGACGCCGACATTCTTGTGACCCTCACCGCCGACCACCATCCTACAGACAACTATATTCACCAGCTTCGTCTGACACTGCCGAAGCAGTTTCCTGGTGTTACGTTCGCCTTCTTGCCCGCGGACATGGTCGGTCAGATTCTGAATTTTGGATTGCCCGCTCCTATCGATGTTCAGGTTGTCGGAAACAACCTGGAGGGAAACCGGATCTACGCAGATAACTTGCTCGCGAAAATGAGGTACGTTTCCGGAGCGACCGATCTGCGGATTCAGCAGCTCTTCGATGAGCCGTATCTCCGTCTGAGAGTTGAACGTACGAAAGCAGAACAGCTGGGTTTTACGGCTCACGACATTGCGCAGAATCTCCTGGTGTCACTGAGTGGCAGCTTCCAAACTTCGCCTACGTTTTGGGTCGACCCAAAGAATCATGTCAGCTATCAAATCGCGACGCAGACGCCGCAATATCGCACGGACACTTTGCAGGATCTTGAGAACGTTCCCATCACCGGCAATGATCCAAATGCTCCTCCCTCGATCATGGCCAGTCTGGTCTCCACACAGCGCGGAGCAGGAATGGCTGTCGTTTCTGATTACAACGTCGCGCCAGTCATCGATATCTTTGGTTCCATCGCTGGTCGTGACCTCGGTGGCGTAGCCGGTGACATCAACAAGATTATCAACGCGATGCGCCAGCAACTGCCGCGCGGCTCTCGAGTCGTTGTTCGCGGGCAGGTTCAGACGATGCGAGCTTCGTACGTCGGTCTTCTGAGTGGACTGGCATTTTCAATCGTGTTGGTATACCTGCTGATCGTAGTCAACTTTCAGTCCTGGCTGGATCCTTTCATCATGATTTCCGCGCTGCCCGCGGCGCTCGCCGGGATTGCCTGGTTCTTGTTCATAACCCACACCACTCTGAGCGTGCCGGCTCTCATGGGAGCCATCATGTGCATGGGTGTCGCAACCTCTAACAGCATCCTGGTGGTGAGTTTTGCGACAGAGAAGATGACCGAGGGGATGGACTCCGTTGGTGCGGCGCTCGAGGCAGGATTTACGCGTTTTCGCCCGGTGCTGATGACCGCTTTGGCCATGATCATCGGCATGGTGCCCATGGCTCTCGGATTAGGTGACGGTGGTGAACAAAACGCTCCCCTTGGCCGGGCAGTTATTGGTGGATTGCTTTTCGCAACGGTTTCGACGCTGTTGTTTGTTCCGGCATTTTTCAGCCTCTTACAAGGATCAAGCCGGCATTCAGTCCAGGAAAAAGGACGCTAGGCACGCACGATATGGAGAACTACGATGCCGCAAACTGAACTGAAACAAATCGACGGTCAAACAGCTCCGAGGAATACAGAAGTAAGACCGCGTTCGCGCAATCGCTGGCTGCCTCTCGCTATTGCTGTCATCGCGGTCGTGGCACTCTTGATATCGGGTATCTGGTCCCGAGTCAGGGCGAGGGCTGCGCTAGACACGGAAACAGCAAAAGCCGCTCCGACGGCGGTGTCGGTGGTGTCGCCGAAACCAACTACACCAACGGATGAAATCATTCTTCCGGGAAACGTGCAACCATACATCACTTCCCCCATTTACGCCCGCACCAATGGTTATCTGAAGACGTGGTATTTCGATATTGGCGCGCACGTTAAGCAAGGCCAGCTGCTGGCTGTGATCGAAACGCCGGAAGTCGATCAGCAACTCGAACAAGCCCGCAGCAACCTGTTGACCGCGCAGGCAAATCTCGCGCTCGCTGCCATTACCAAAACCCGGTATCAGGGGCTTTTGAAGAGCAATGCGGTGTCCCAACAGGATGTGGACAACGCGGTAGGCAGCTACAATGCGAATGCAGCGATCGTTGAGGCCGACAAGGCAGCCGTACAGCAGTACTCGGCGCTGGTCTCTTTCGAAAAGGTCTACGCACCTTTCGACGGCGTGATTACTGCGCGCAACACCGATATCGGCGACCTGATCAATTCCGGTAGCACGAGCAATGTAAAAACCGACCTCTTCCACATCGCTCAACCTGGAAAATTGCGTGTTTACGTGAACGTCCCTGAGGAATACTCGCGCGGGATCAAAGTCGGTATGACCGCGGATCTCACTTTAGCTGAGTTTCCGGAACGCAAATTTCAGGGAAAACTAGTGCGCACTGCCGACGACATCAACCTGGCAACTCGTACTCTGCTGATTGAAATTGATGTAAACAATCCGACCGGCACGCTGCTTACGGGCTCTTATGCCGAAGTCCACTTGGCGGTTCCGACCCAGGCCTCCACCTTCTTGATTCCGGTTAATACTCTGCTATTCCGCACCGAAGGGTTACGTGTAGGAGTTGTGAAAGACGGGAAGGTCGTGCTGACTGCGGTTACGCCCGGACACGATTTCGGCAATGAGATCGAGGTCGTCTCTGGGGTCACGGCCAATGACCACCTCATTATCAATCCGCCAGACTCCATTGTTTCCGGCCAGGAAGTCCAAATTGTTCAGGCAACATTGCCGGGAGATACCAAGTGAAGCTACCTCGAAAAAGTTTGAGGAGCTCCCGGAAAGCGGCTGAACGCGTTCTGATCGCGATCGCAGCGCTGCAGTTGACAGGATGCGTGGTCGGTCCAAAGTACCACCCGCCCGCAGTGCAGGCTCCTCCGGCCTATAAAGAGGTAGGGGACTGGAAGCCGGCACAACCGAACGATCAGAAGCTTGGCGGTGCGTGGTGGGCGATATTCCAGGATTCTCAGTTGGATGCCCTGGAATCACAAGTCGATGTATCGAATCAGAATCTAAAGGCCGCGGAGGCGCAGTTCCGGCAGGCACGCGCCGCGCTGCGCTACTCTCGGGCTGACTACTACCCAACCGTAACGGCCGGGCCTTCGGCGACTCGGACACTCATCTCCGCCAACAGTCCCACGAGTACAGTCCTCCGTGGCGTCACTTACAACGACTTTGTGCTGCCGTTCGATGTTTCTTATCAAGCCGACGTGTGGGGACGAGTTCGAAAAACTGTGGAGTCCTATCGAGAGCAGGCGCAGGCGAGCGCAGCGGACCTGGCTACGGTTAATCTGAGCATGCACGCGGATCTGGCCGTTGATTACTTTCAGGCCCGCAGCCTTGACGCCGAGGAACAGCTCCTGAACTCTACCGTGAAGGAGTACGAAGAGGCGCTGGAACTGAACGAAAACCGGTTCCAGGGAGGCATCGCTTCGGAAGTAGACGTCGAGCAGGCGAAAACTCAGTTGCAGACCACCCAGGCAGAAGCGATAGACGTAGGCGTGGCGCGCGCGCAATACGAACACGCCGTCGCCATCCTGATCGGGAAACCTCCGGCAGAGTTCAGTCTTCCTCCGTTGCCTCTTACCGCACCGCCTCCGCACGTTCCGATCAGCCTGCCATCAGAACTGCTGGAAAGACGCCCGGACATCGCAGCCGCAGAGAGACTGGTGGCGTCTGCGAACGCTCAAATCGGAGTTGCGAAAACGGCTTACTACCCGCTGGTCAATCTGGGCGCCTCGGGAGGATTTGAAAGCTCCGCCATCACGACCCTCATCAACGGGCCGAGCGGCTTGTGGTCGATTGGACTATCTGCCGTGGGTACAGTCTTCGATGTAGGAAGGCGACGTTCCCTCAACGATCAGGCGCGCGCCGCTTATGACTATCAAGTCGCTGCTTATCGAGAGAACGTGCTCACTGGATTCCAGCAGGTCGAGGATAATCTGGCCGCGGTCAGAATTCTGGAACACGAAGCGCAGGTCCAGGGTGAAGCGGTGAGGGCCGCTCAGCGCTCGCTGGACCTTTCCGTCACGCGCTACAAGGGCGGCGTTACCAGTTATCTTGAGGTGATCACAGCACAAAGTGCCGCGCTCACCGACGAAGTAACAGCGGTTAATATTTTGGGACGACGGATGGCGAACACGGTTTTGCTGATACAGGCGCTGGGCGGGGGATGGGACCGATCGAGTCTCCCAGAACGGCCGGAATGCTGCGGCAAACTGGTGAGCGACAACGCCCATCCTTAAGCAGGTCCTTGGTTCTTTGTTTGACTCCTATCGATGGGACGCATCTGTACCGCTGAACCAAGCCACCGATCCTATTATGGTTGGTCCAACTGTGCCTGCTTGTCTTTGGGCAGGCCTTGCTTGACGACTTCCAGCTTCTGAAATCCATCTTTGAGCACAGTCTGCTTCGCGTTTTCCTGTGTGACACAGATCGGCGTCAGCAGGATGGCCTTTGTGGTCAGCGTGCCGTTCGGCACCACCGCCCGGCTCTCCGCGTCTTCGTGCCGCGCGAGTTTTATCGCGGCTTCCGCCGCGGATCGCGCCTCATTTCCGACCGGCTTATAGACGGTCATCAGTTGAGAGCCATCGAAGATTCGCTCGATGGCGGCGAGATCTGCGTCCTGACCCGAGACCAGCACTCTGCCAGACCAGCCTTTGTCTTCGAGCGCCTGGATTGCGCCGCCGGCAATCGCGTCATTCGAGGCAACAATCGCCGTGGGAGCAGCCGTGAGCTTGTTCATTTCTTTCGTGGCTATGAGGTAAGCCTCTGTGGCGCTCCACTCCGGCACCCAGACATCGGCAAGGACATGGATGTCGCCGCGATCGATGAAGGGCTGTAGCACTTTCATTTGTCCGGCGCGAACGACTTTCGAGTTGGCGTCGAGCGGTGAGCCTCCCAATAGGAGGTAGTTGCCTTTGGGCGCGCGATCCACCAGGCTTTGCGCCTGCTCGAGTCCAACCGAGAAGAGGTCGAACCCAACGTAGAGATCGACCGGCGCACTGGCCAGGCGGTCATAGCTGATCACCGGGACGTGTTTCGCGTGCGCGGCTTCCACAATGCGTCCAGCCTTGCTGGTATCGTGAGGCAGAAACACGAGAACATCGATGCCGTCCTTGAGCAGTTCGTTGATCTGGCGAAACTGCAGATCATCGTCGCCATTGGCGGAGCGGGTGACGACGGCACCTCCAAGTTCATGGGCGCGCTGTTGGAATTCGTCGAGGTCGGTCTGCCAACGCTCGCCTTTCATGTCCTCGATGGAAAATCCGATCTTGATTTCCTTCTTCTGCGCCTGCGCAACACCGAGCGTCAGGATGATGAGAACGAAAGAAACTCCGGTGAAAAAACGAGGCGAAACCCGCATGAAAGTATCTCCCAAGGCCGGCGGCTCACCGCAGGACTGAAACCATGAGCCCCGAAGCACGCTAAGGGGATGATGGCACTGGCGGTAATCAGGGTCAATTTACCTTCGTAACGAAATCTCTGGCCCGGACGCAAAGGAGCGCCGTGGACCTTCATCATCATTGCAGCTACGGCTCGCGAAGGTGGCCGCGAATTACAACCACCGATGCTGCAGGCAATTCATAGGTGGTGTCGGCTGTGGGACTCTGCTCAGCGTGCAGAATCGGCCCATCCGGATCAGCATGGCCGAACGATTCCGCTACAACCGAAGGTTCTCCCGGATATTCGGCATGTCCAACGTAGCGCGTGTGCCCAGGGTGCCATTGATACTGAGCCTTTCCGAAAGTGGAGAGCTCAACCGATCCAACGAATGAGCTTGGCGGCTGGTTTTGATCTCGAAATTCGATTCGTACACGGTGAGCATTCTGCTGATCGCGATTCACCACCAGCAAAGACCACTGCCCATCGGGCCGCTTCAGCGCGTAGGCGGTTACCAGCGCATGACCCGCTCCGTCGTCAACATCGCTTTTGGCGGGATATACATCGTGCGGTTGAGCGCCAGGGGCGACCCATTCGAGATTGATCAGCTGGGCCACAAAGAACTGCGCCAGCGGCTGCTGAATTTTGTACTGGGCGTCGACGCTGAACATGCCGAACGTTCCCGGTGAATCATTGCAGCCATGTTCCATTTGCAACGGCAGATAGTGGAAGTAATAGACACCATTTCCGCCCGCGGCCAAGAATGATCCAATGTAATCGGCGAGCCAAAGCCCGGAGAAAATGTCCATGTAAGTTTCGCTGGCAGCCGAGGAGAGATTTCCCTCCGTGATGAACATTGGAGTTTCCGGCGGCACGCCGTCATCGCGCCAGATTTGCAGGACGCGGCTTACAAGTTCCGTCTCGTCATACAGGCTGCCCCAGGGAATTCTGCAACCGTCATAGGGATAGTGCTCGAAGGAAAAAAATGACAGATCACTTATGCGGCCGTGCTGTTTGAGATAGTCGATGAAACGGGCAACCCACGACGTCTTGCCGTTTGCCGCAGGCCAAGCCTCGAGATCTTCATTCAAGCCGCCCAACCCCGGCCCCCCGAGTTTGAGTGTGGGATCGAGATGGTGAAGCGCGGTGGCCCACTGGATGTAGAGGGCGCCGTAGTCCTCGGGACTTAGATATTGGCCCTCCATTTCTTCGCCCATCTCGATGTAGGAGATCGGATATTTGCGATTCTCGAGATAAGCGATTTCTGCAACAGCATTCTCCGGCGTGTCGTACACAAGCGCGATCGGGATCATCGCTGGACGGCCGCGTGTAACGCCACTGGTGAAGAAGAGGTCAAATCCGGCCTGCGCCTGATGAGTGGTGCCGAGATCGGACGCTTCATGCCAGGGATCGACGGAAGAACAGTAGGTTGTAGTCTGTTCCTGATCCTGAGTATGTCGCAGAATATCGTGAAGCTCACCGTCCACGGAAGTTGATCCCAGATAGATCTCGTTGATGGCATAACCGGCGCAGGCTCGTGGATCCGTGGAGGCATGGCCCGCGGCGCAGGTGTCGGAAGACTCCGTCATCAGAATGCGCAGGAAGCGTACGGGAAGCGGCCTGGCCTGAAGACGGAGGATGTCGAATCCACCGTGACCATGCTCGATCGCTCCTCCCGGATAGGTTTGCCACACTCCATGGGTGGGGCTGTGCATAGGATCCTCCCCGATCCAGTGCTGGACCAGGAACCGAGTGGCGTAGGGTTCCGCCCAGTTGATGCGAATGCTATCGACTTGCTGCGTCTGGGCGAGATCAAGCACCACCCATTGGGGATGGAGCGCATCGCTTTCTCCGGTGAAATGCTGCGTTAGATAAGGATTGCTCTTCCAGTAAGTTTTGTCATCGCCATCTGTGATGCGGGAATAGCCAGCGTTGGGAGTTCCATCATTTCGAGTAAAACCGCGATGAGGCAGCGAATATCCGTAAGAGTGAAGGATCGGCTCGCCTGGAGTGACGGAACCGGTAAAGTAGCCTTTCTCTCCAAGCTCGCTCCATGTTCCCCGCGAATTCCAGTGCCAGGCCTCGATCGAGAGTTCGGTATTGTTGCGATAGCTGACCGGCTGCCAACCTGACTCCAAGGCTCTGCCCAAATTCGGTTGAGCCAACCCAGTATCCACGGCCTCCGAGGGGATACGATCGACGCCGGCGCCCAGCGTTTCATTGGGACGAAAATGATTGGTGGCATGAGCAGGAGAGATATCGACTTGAATGGTTTGCGCCGCGCTGAAAGTTACGATCACCAAACACGCGAGACAGCAGGCGAACACCGGCACTCGTGTCTTCAAATAATTGCTCCTTAGGATTTAGGGGGTTTCTGTCTCTGCGTCATCATCGTCATCCCCATCGTAGTTTCTGAACTGCTCGGAGATCGTCTTGAGCAACTTGCCGTCGGGCGTGTCTCCACTTAATTCCCAGATCATCACTCCGCCCAGAGCTTCCTGCCTCGCGTAATCGAGTTTTGCACCGATGGATGTTTCGTCATCGTAAGTCCAAAAAGTGCTCCCATCGAAGAGCCAGGGTGCCATCGAGTCGGGGTCGCGATAGGTGGTGAATTCGCTGAGGATAGAAACAATGTGGCTGTAAGGGAAGTCGTCGCGCTGCGGTTCGCCCATCTGAAACAATCCGTGGTTGGCTGGGGAAACGTTACGCCAGGAGTAGGCGTAGAAGGGAAGGCCCAGCAGCATTTTGGACGCAGGCACACCTGCGTCTTTATAGCCTTGAATGGTGGCATCCACGTCCCCGCCCTTGCCTACATCTCCCGGCGAGCTGTAGAGCGGGGCGACCAGGCCGGTTCTCTTGCTCCACGGCCCGCCGTAGTCGTAATTCATAATGCCGACCTGATCGACGTACCAGGAAACCGTTTCCATATCCAGATGCTGGTAGGCTGCGCCGTAGTCGCCCATGGCGACCGTCAGCAGATGATCGGGCCCAGCCGCATCCAGTTGCCGGCGAAATTCCCCGAGCAGAGCAAGGAAATTGTATTGGTCATCCTCTCCTGGATATTCCCAGTCGAGATCGATGCCGTCGAATAGACCCGGCGCCTCGATCCCGTCGCCGAAGTTACCTTCGAGGAAGGTTTGGATGCAAGAGGCGACGAAGGCAAAACGATTGGCGGGTTGAGCCGCCTCGGCAAACGAGCTCGCATTTCCCTCCAGCGAGATCACGATTTTGATGTCCGGGTACAAGCGCTTGAGTTCTTGCAACTGATGGAAGTTTCCCCGAAGGGCCATGTCAGGGGTGTCGGCTGAGCCATCCACGCTATCCGCCGCAGAAAATGAGTAGCTCAAATCCGCATTCTTATCTGCAATTGCGCACTGACTATCGGCGTCAATGTGTCCCTGCGAATAATTGATCTGATCGAGCATCTTCATCGCTCCTAGGGAGACAAGATTCTTGACGAAGAACCGCTTGTGAATACCCCATTGAGGAAAGTACCCGACGACGATCGGTTGCTCCGGGGCTGGATCGTTTTGCGCCGCTGCAAGCAGTGCGGCAAAACACAAACCAATCGTCAGCAAGCCTCTCAGCAGGACTGGCAGGGCATTCTTAGAAGGGCGCTCACTTGACAGCATTTCCTGGACCTCCAACTAGATAGATGCGTGGGAGACGCTCCTCGACGGGGGGAAGTGTCGGAAATGTCGCATGCGGCTCTTTTTGATACCAATACGCGACGGAAAAGAAGTTGTCAGAGCGATGATTGGCGTGGCCATGTTCGATCGTCGCTCTGAGAGACTTGGTGAAGGGAATCGGCGAATCCAGGTGAAATCGATATATGGACGAACGGCTGCCGGCAAACTCCGAGCCTTTCACCGGCGCTCCGAAGAGAGAGTAAGAAAAAGGATGATCGCCAAAACTCCATGCCCCGAGAAAGTAATCTTCCGACCCCGTGCCGTTGATGGAAGGACGTTTTTCTCCATCGACAAAAAACATGTCGTCTCCTTCGCCCCACCATCCATCCTGATTCTGGAGAATTGACATGGTCACGCCTACAAAGTGTCCTTGACCAGTTGCTTCCATCCAGACATAGTTATCTTGCCCATCAAGATTCTTCTTCCCGTTCACCGCTGCCGCGTCATTGGATTCCCATTGATTCGTCCATCCCTTCGCCGGAGTCGCTTGACGGTACTGCGCATGAAAGTACAACGTGTCAGCCGGAAGATCCTTATTCAAAGCCTGATAATCGATATTGAAATAAAACGCGTCGACCTCTTCCTTTCCTTCATTGGTTACAGTGATCCGGGCTCGCTTCCGAAAAGGCATCCAGAAGAAGCAGTTCAGGGCTTTATCTGACGCTACGGACAGCGGAGTAGATTCGAACAAGAAATAGTCTCCCAGGCCGAGGCCGAAGAAATCGCCGATGGGAGTTTCCACGCTGGGTGAGGTTTCGCCGTCCCAATACATACGCAGAACCAATTTCTTTAAGTGATACTTTTCCGACGAAGCGATGGTGATCCAGATGTGGGTGATGATGCCGGGGCCGGAGTCGTCGAGCAAGGTGAGCGTCTCTCCGGCAGTAATCTTGCGGAAGTCATCATTGCCGCCAGTGCGGTCATAACTGGACGCACGCTTTTGTACGTAAGGATGCGGCGAGATCAAGCTGGAGAGTTGGGCGCTCTGGCCGGCGTCGGATTGAGCCCAGACCAACGCGGACATCAGCACGCAGAGCAAAGCGCACATCACGAAAATGATTCTGCGAGGCTCTTTCATCGGGACACGCGCGCGATGTAAACCGCGAAGGGCTCCAGTGCGATGTGATCTAACCGGCCACTGGGTTGAGGTGATGAAGTCGGCATCAAAGTAGTGGCGTTCGCGGCAGAGAAGCCTTGTTCGGAGAGGTTGAAGCTGATCTGCTGTCCGATCGCAGACATATTCAGAGCCACGACCACCGCTTCATTCTTATAGCGGCGAACGTAGGATAGAACGTTAGGATTGTCTTGATTCAAGGCAACGTAATCGCCGTTGAGAAGCGCCGGTTCATGGTGTCGAAGTGCCAGCAGGTGTTTGTAAAACTGCAGAACCGAGTCAGGGTCTTCCAGTTCGCTGGCCACGTTGTGAGTTTTGTAGCTGGCGGGAACCGGTAACCACGGTTTCGCGGTGCTGAACCCGGCGTTTGGTGAGTCGTTCCACTGCATCGGAGTACGTTCTCCGTCGCGGCCTTTTTCCTCGGGCCAGCCGGCGATTCCGATTGGATCTTTCACATCCTCCTTGCGCACCGGATCGTTGTTTTCCATCCCCAACTCTTCGCCGTAATACATGATCGGCGTGCCGCGCAGGGTCAGATACATGCCAGCCATCAATTTGGCGATCTGGTCATTGTGTTGCTTGTCGCCGTAGCGGTCGTAGGAGCGCGGCATATCGTGATTGCTGATCACGTAAACCGGCCAGCCCCCGGTGGATTCGGCGTTTGCAATCTGCGCCCGGAAGTCGCCTGCGGAAAGCTTATTAACCGTGCAGAACATGAAATCCATGGGCATCTGGATTTCGTCATTGTGATCGCCGTAATACTCCTTTAGCTCCTCTCGATTCGAGGTATAGGTTTCGCCGATTAAGACGGCGTCATGCTCGTCGGCCACCCTGCGCAACTTCTTCAGCTCGGTGTGGACCTCCGGGAGTTTGTCGTTGTACTTGTTCTCCATGTTGGGATCGCCCAACTCGTTCTTCCCGGGCAACACAGGGTTGTCATGAAGATTCGGATCTTCAAACAACAGGTCCACGGCATCGAGCCGAAAGCCGGAGACTCCCCGCTCGTACCAAAAGCGGGTCACATCGAACATGGCTTTTTCTACCGCGGGATTGCGCCAGTTGAGATCGGGCTGGCCGACCGCAAAATAGTGGTAATAATATTGGCCGGTTTTGGGATCGAATTGCCACGCTGACCCGCCGAAGCCGGAAATCCAATTATTCGGTGGAACACCAGGCGCCTTGCCATCGCGCCAGATGTACCAGTCACGGTGCGCGGAGGTTCGCGAGGACGCGGAATCGATGAACCACTTGTGTTGCGGCGAAGTGTGGTTGAGAACAAAATCCATGATGATGCGGATGCCGTGCTTCTTAGCATCGTCCGCCAAATGCTGAAAATCTTTCAGCGTTCCGTACATGGGATCGATATCTTCGTAGTCCGAAACGTCATAGCCGAAATCGACTTGCGGCGATGGATAACATGGCGAAATCCAAATTGCATCCACGCCCAGATCCTTCAGATAGTCGAGTTTCGAGTCGATACCGTTGAGATCTCCTATCCCGTCTCCATTGCTATCCGCAAAACTGCGCGGATAAATCTCATAGAAGACCGCATCCTGCCACCACTGATGACCTTGGCCATCCGCGGGCTGCGCCTTCGCTTGAGAGAACGAAACTAAAAGGCACACAGCCAAAATCAGCAGAGTTGCGGTTCCAGAGTTTCGAAGCATTGTGTGACAGCCCTCCATATTCACAAGCGAAACCACAAGGTTGAAGTTGAGATCGCGCGCTCCTAGCGCGCTGCAAAATGAAAAACAACTTTGGCCCGTGGATCGGTGCCAGGCGCGCTCGCCGGCAGTTGCACCCGGACCTTCGCCACCTGAAGCGTTCCTTTCTCAAGCTCAGCACCCTGCACGGAAATGATCTGACCTGGATTCCATGCCGAAAATTCATACGTCTCTCCCGCAGTACCCGACAAAATCAGGCTCAAAGAATCCCGTGCTGGCGTCCATGACTCGGAGAGCACTCGCAGACCGTGGCTGGTGCTCCCTAAGGCGGGAAGAGTCGCGGATTCGCTGATCTCAAAGTTGTTTTTCATCGAAATCTCTAGGGTGTTGTGGTCGCCGATGATCGGGAGGCTCACCGTCACATGCTGATCCGCTGAGTTTGCTTCGATATGAAACGGTAACGGGCGACCGTTCAGATGAACGCGAGTAATTGTTGCCCGTAAGCTCGTTGCCGGCGAAAACTGCAGCGAGCACTTCGCCGCTCCCGTGGACTGTGCTTCTAATAGGATGCTGTCGGGCGTTCGCCGATAATTCAGATTCAGAGTCACTGGGCCAACATGAACGTTGCTGACGGAGAATGAATTCCAGTCTCCGGGAACGTGAGGAGCGAAATCCAAATGACAAGCGGTCGCATCTGCTTGCAAGCCCAGCAACCCGCTTAGCAACGGATCGACCACCATAGCTGCCGACCAAATCTGGTGGGGTGTTCCAGTAGAGAGCGTCTGATAGTAATCGCCGGAAAGAACCTCGGTCACGTGCCCTAGAGATCCGTCCAGAGTGAGCAGCGCGTTGGCCTGTAAGTTCGAGTAGGCGGGCAGCGCGCGGTGATAGCGGTACTCCCCAATCGATGCCCAGCCGGTGAACAATGGCCAAACCGCTCCGTAGTGATATCCGCCGGGATCGTACCTCGGATCGTGCGCAGAAATAATCCGCATGCCCCAGTCTGCCTGCTGATCGGGCCCGGCAAGTGGTTCAATCATACTGCGCGCTTGATCCGCGTCGAGCAGTTGGAACCACATCGGAACCGTGGCGAGTACGCTGGGCACGTCGACGCGCCGGTTACTCGTATCGATCGCATAGGCGTAAATGTTCTGTTCGGGAGACCAAAAAACTTTCTCCAGAAGTGGTTGTTGTCGTTCGAAGGTTTGCTCCAACTCTTTCGCCAGATCTTCCTTGCCCAGAAGGTGAGCCAGATGAGAAAGGTCGCGTACGGCCTCCACCCCCAACGATGCCTGGTAGAGTTCAGTTCGCACCGGATAGAGCGGCCCTCCTTCGATCCAACCGGTGCCCACGCCAGAATTTTGAGCGAGTCCCTGCGCGTCGTAGGTAGATCGTATAAATCCATAGGCGCGCCAGAGGCTCTCCCACTTCTGCCGTGCGAATTCGATATCTCCACTGCGCGTCACATAATCGTTCACCACAATAATGAAGAGCGGCGTCGCATCCGCGGCTGCGTATGCGTAGGGAGTTTTGTTGAACCAGTCCAGAAAGCTGGCGCTCTGCGAGACTTCATGCGGAATCTTGCCGTCGGCCCGCTGATACTTACTGAGAAACTCCAGGGCGCCGCGGGCAGTCGGAAAGTCGCCCTCGGCATCCAGTGCCAGAGAAGTCCACTCCGCGTCCCGGCCAAAGAACCAGTCGAAGCCAGGGCGCCCATCGTCACCCGACTTGTTGTATCCGGCGATCAGACCTTCGCCCAGGAACGGGTTCTCGACCACACCTTGCAGCATGCTTACTTTCGCCCATTCATATGCTTTTTCGATTCGTTCGTCAGGAAGTTTGAGACGGATTGTGCGATCGAGATAATCGCGGTAGTAACTGGCCGAACTGCGCAGCAATTCCGGATAGTCCTTCGCCAAGTGATCGTAGAGTTGATTGAGGGATACCCGCGCATCGAGCCGAGCGGCGACAACCACCAGTTTGGTCTCGACCCCTTTCATCGTCACACCCAGGAGCATGGAGTCCTGTTGGGACGAAGCATAATTAGTAGAAAGCTCCTCAGAGGCTTTGACCGCAGACGGCGAACCAACCAGAGCCTCAAATTTTCCTGATTCTTCTCCAAAACGGAATGCGTGGAGGTTCGGGTCCCAGTCTTCATTAACTCCACCGAAAGCCCCTGGCCACTCCGGCTGAAAATCACGATTGAAAATCGCTTCGATCTCCAAGGGCTCGCTGGTATGAACTTCAAACGCGATGACCGCGCCAGCTTCGTGAACGGGTGCGAACAACGTTTCCCGAACGGAAAAACCATCGCTCGTGTAGACGATCGTGCTCGACTCTGGGCGAACGATCAGAGTGCGGGCAAGAGCTTGGGCGGGTACGATGGCGCCTGTTATATGAAAACGCAGATGAAAGTCGCGAAGAACTTTTAGCGGATAGACCCACGCCTCGAGGTCTCCCTGTTCGGTCCCAAACAGCGCTGCGCGTTTCCCTGCGGCCGAAATAAACTCCCATGAACGAATGGGCCGGGAGAGCTCCATGGATTGCACCGGCTGCTCGGCAACTGCAAAGGCACCGAAGAGAAGTTGTCCGCAAGCCAGAACGATTCTCGCAAGCGACCAGCGCCATTGAAATGCGGAGAAAAGG
The DNA here is from genome assembly GCA_964403025.1 of uncultured Acidobacteriaceae bacterium. Lineage (GTDB taxonomy): Bacteria > Acidobacteriota > Terriglobia > Terriglobales > Acidobacteriaceae > Sulfotelmatobacter. The sequence goes on from CAYOEH010000001.1 coordinate 1,078,440, forward strand.
CGATTCATAAATCGAACGAGGTCCGTATCGCCCTGCGAGTATAGACCGACCGGCGCACTTTTTGGAAGGTTTCAATAAAGTCTCGGTTGCAAGATCGGCGACGTTCGACCGAAAGTCACATTCGGGAGACGTCCACGGCAGTCCTGCAGTATCACGATGATCTGACCTTCTTTGTGGAAAATTCCAGCTAATGCCAGCTGAAAGCCGAATGAGGGCAACGTGGAAATCAAGAAGGCTTACGACTGCAGCTTTTTATCTTGACACCGAATACCGGTTTAACGCACCATGTGGCGTTTCAATTTGAAGCGATTCATAGTTATCGCAAAGTTTTGGCGGTCGCCGGCAGTTTTGCACTGGAACTTACAGGCCGAGGAAGACCGCCGGAAGACAACTTTTGTTTTCAGAAAACTTGCGTTCACTTGGCGGGCAAGAGTGATGAGCCATCGAAACGGGGATGGAAACATGATCTCGAAGTTCATGTCGGTAAGTGCGTTGCTCTTTGTTCTCTCCGCCCTCCCTCTGTTGGGACAGAGTTCTGGCTCCTTCACTGGCACGGTGGTCGATAACACCAACGCTGCAGTTGTAGGGGCGCAGGTCACGGTCAGCGATCCCACCACAGGCCTTCGCCGCAAAAGCACGACCAACTCGGACGGCAACTATTTAATTGCCGGTCTCGGCGCGGGCAGTTATGACATCAGCGTCACAGCGCCCGGCTTTAAGACGTTCGAGGCGAAACACGTCATCCTCCGCGTCGGCGAAAAGATCAGGGTCGACACGACGCTGGAGATCGGCAAAGTGACCAGCGAAATTGTGGTGGAAGGGAGTTCTGTCGGCAAAGTCGAAACGCAGTCCTCGGAATTAGCGGGGACGATCACTGGTGAACAGATCACTCAGTTGGAGTTGAACGGCCGCGACTTTACCACGCTGATCAAATTGATTCCCGGAGTCAGCGATCAGACCGGGCAGGATGACGGGACGGTTGGGCCATCCGGCAGCGTTTCTTATGCAGTCAATGGCGGTCGCACTGAGTTCAACAATTGGGAGATTGACGGCGGCGAGGTGCTCGATTCCGGCAGCAATGCCAACATCAATGTCTACCCGAACATCGACGCACTCGCTGAAGTCCGCGTCCTAACTTCTACGTACGGCGCCCAGTACGGACGTAACGGATCCGGAACGATCGAGGCGGTAACAAAGTCCGGCACCAATAGTTTTCACGGCGAAGCGTTCGAGTTCATTCGCAACGCCGCCTTCAACGCGCATAATTATTTCGATGTTCCCGGACAGGCGAAAACTTATTACAACAAGAATGACTTTGGATACATCATCGGCGGCCCTATCAAGAAGGACAAGGTGTTCTTTTTCTGGTCGCAGGAATTTCGCCGTGAAAATGTTCCGTACGTTTACAACAACCCCGACTTGTTCCTTCCGAATGCTGCCGAGCGAGCGGGAAACTTTAATGATGTATGTCCGGCCGTTGGCACTCCCTTTGTGAGGGCTGGGGTTGTTCCTGTTGCAACTCCCAATGGCCAGGAGGTGGTGAGCGTCAACTGCCCCGCATACTCCTCGCCGGCGCAGGATTCAAATGGTGACAGTTATTATCTGGGCTTCCCCAACAACAGCATTCCATCGAATCTGCTGGACCCAGCCAACACCAACCCGCTGGTGGGAAATATTCCTTTACCGAATGACGGACATGCTTTCGTCGGAACGTTCGCCGCGCCCATAAGCTGGCATGAGGAACTGATTAAAGTTGACGATCAGATCAATCCTAAACTTCGGGCAAGTTTCCGCTTCATTCATGATTCCTGGACACAGAGCTTTCCCATCTCTCCGTGGACCAACAACACCACCAATGTTCCGGCGATCGGGGGAACCCTGCAGGGTCCAGGAATCAGCCTGGTGACAACTTTGACGGCGACGATTTCTCCCTCGTTGCTCAACGAGTTCGTTTTCAGCTACGGGGCCAACCACTTGCATCTGTTTAATACGGGTAGCGCATGGAAACGTCCGGCCAGCATGACCATGACGGGGATTTTTGAAAACGGGTTTAATGGAACGATTCCGTCCTTCTCGATTAGCGGGAACGGAAACTTCGGCTTACAGATCGATCCCGGCTACTTGCCATGGAATAACTCGAACCCGACTTACAGCTTCCACGACAATTTGACCTGGATCAAAGGGAAGCACAATTTCACAATTGGAACCTACTTCGAGGCCATTGAAAAGAACGAACCTGCAGAAGAGGAGCCCAACGGCAGCTTGTATCTTTTCTCAAATGCAAATACCGCGTACAACGAAATCAGCAACTCGGGGGGGCCGTTTTCGAGCACCGGCAATGGTTTCGCGGATCTGTTGGTGGGATACATCAACGCGTTCGCCCAACCCAACCAAAACTTAAAGTACTACAACCGATACAAGGTCCTGGAACCGTTTGTGCAGGATGACTGGCACGCGACCCGGCGGCTAACGCTGAACCTCGGCGTAAGAATAAGCCTGTATGGCAGCTATTACGAGCGCTACGGCAATGCTTACAATTTTGATCCGAATGCTTACGTCGCAGCGAATGCGCCCATCGTTGATCCGAATACCGGGGCCCTCGATTTTGCTCCCGGACAAAGCGTCTACAACATTACCGGAATGGTGCATTGCGGCTTTAACGGAGTGCACAGCAGTTGCATGTCCGGTCACTTATTTAACCCCGCTCCGAGGATCGGTTTTGCCTTCGATCCCAAAGGCGATGGTAAAACCGCGATCCGGGCAGGCTATGGCATATTTTTCGAACACGCCAACGGCAACGATGCCAACACTGAGTCGCTCGAAGGCAATCCTCCCGGCATCATCGCACCAGTTCAATCATTCATCTCAGGCTATACGAGCATTGGAGGCACATCGGCAGCCGGCCAACCGCTCATCTACCCCCTCGGCGGCGGCAACACCCAGTTGACTTCCATCACCACCCAAACGCAGTGGCCTTACGTTCAGCAATACCACTTTGACATTCAGCGCGAGCTAGTTCGCAACACGCTGTTGACGTTAGCTTATGTGGGAAGCAAGGGGACTCATCTCTCACGACAACTGGACCGTAATCAGCTTCATTCCACGCCGGCTAATGACAACCCATACACGCCCGGACAATACATCACATCCGCGGACTGCAACAATCTAGGTAACGGAGTGAACAATCTGGGTAACGGAACTCCTGTGGTTGGCCAGGCTGTTCTTAATCTCAACGTCGCGTGCGGCAATGTGAATACAGACATGTACCGGCCCTACCAGGGCTACGATTCAATCTATGGCATCATCGGCGGAGCCAACTCAAGCTACAACGCGCTTCAGATATCGGGCAGAAGCAACACTCACGGGCTACAGCTCACGCTCGCCTACACCTATAGCCACTCGATCGATGATTCTTCGGATCGCTACGATGCCACTTTCGTCGATTCCTACAATCTAAATTCCTATCGCGCCAGCTCCAACTACGATCAGCGGCACATTTTTACGGTTAGCTACATTTACAACTTGCCAATCTTCGCGCATTCAAAGGGCCTGAGAGGATCGATGCTGGGAGGGTGGCAGGTTTCGGGAATCACGACGGCGCAGACGGGAGAACCGTTCAGCATAACGAACGGTGGCTACTACGATAACGCCGGAGTTGGGAACAGTGTAGGTTCAGGTTCTTTCGCGGACGTTGTAGGCAATCCTCATAGTCACGCACCGACCTTCGATGCTGTCCCTGGGATTGTATACGGGCCACTGCTTGACAATCCCGGAGCTTACACTCAACCCACAGGTCTGACCTTTGGCGACTCCGGACGTAATTCCCTGGCTGGACCGGGCCGGCTCAATTTCGATATGGGGTTGTTCAAGCACTTCAAAGTAAAAGAGTCGATGGCTTTGGAATTCCGCGCCGAAGCGTTCAATATTTTCAACCATCCACAGTGGACGGGTGTGAACAATACCAGCTGCGGTTATGTGACGGACTCGGGTTCGGCAAGCTCGGGCTCGGAGGACTGTGTGAACGGCAACGCTGCCAATCAAGAGGTACCCACCAACTTTCTGCACCCGAGTGGAGTCCACATCCCACGCATCGGAGAGTTTGGGTTGAAGTTTATTTTCTGAGCGAGCCGTCGTGGAGTTGTGGCAGAAAACCGCAGGGTCAACAGCGACGCAAAATTCTCGCTTCGGTTACTCATCTGGACGGGAGCAGACACCTGCATGATCAGACGCCGGGAGTTCATGCGCGATGGCGCGTTAGGGGCAACCGCGCTGCTGCTTGCCAAACCGGCGAAGTTGGCCGGCACCATCCTGTCGAGCGCATCCGACGCTCGTATTGAGATTTTGCTGGAAGAGGTTTTGGGCACGATCTCTCCGAATATCTACGGACATTTTCTTGAGCACCTCGGAGGCGTGATCTACGACGGTGTCTGGGTCGGCGAAAACTCCAAGATTTCCAACGTCGGCGGCATTCGCAAAGATCTCATCGATGAAATGCGCAAGATCAAGGCTCCGGTGATTCGATATCCCGGCGGCTGCTTTGCGGACAGTTATGACTGGCGCGATGGAGTTGGTCCGGCAGACCAACGTCCTCGACGAACAAATTTCTGGAACAATGAGGACGAGACCAGCGCGGCGCCTGCAAGTCACCGCTATGAATCCAATCGATTCGGCACCGATGAATTCATGCGCCTCTGCCGGGCGATCGGTTGCCAGCCTTATCTGGCGGCCAATGTTCGCAGCCTGCCGGCGGAAGCATTCTCTCGCTGGGTGGAATACTGCAACTCCCCCGCGGGTACGACGGCACTGGCGGAGGAGCGAGCCGCTTCCGGTTCCGCCCAACCCTATGACGTCCGCTACTGGGGAGTTGGAAATGAATCGTGGGGATGCGGCGGAAATTTTACGGCGCAGGAATATGCCGTCGAATTTCGCAGGTACACCACCTGGGTGCCAGAGTACGGGCAGCCCTTGTCGTTCATCGCCTCCGGACCGAACTCCGATGACTGGCAGTGGACGCGGGGATTCTTCGAGGAGATTGCTCGAAAGGACAAAGAGCTGTTTAGCTCCATCTTCGGTTGGGCGCTCCACTACTATTCCTGGAACCTGAGCCGCGGGCGTACTCAGGACTGGGATGCAGGCAAGGGGGACGCGATCAAGTTCGATGCTCAGGACTGGTACGAAATGTTGCGCGAGGGAAACCGGCTGGAATCACTGATCGAAGGTCACTGGCAAGCCATGCGCGAGTTCGATTCTGAGCATAAGGTGAAGCTGGTGGTCGACGAATGGGGGCCGTGGTATCGTCCTGGAAGTCAGCTAACCGCGGGCAACTTTCTCGAACAAATCCCCACGCTAAGGGACGCCGTGTTCAGCGCCATGACGCTGGATATCTTTAACCGGCATCCGGAAAAAGTCACGCTGGCAAGTCCCGCGCAGCTGATTAATTGTCTGAACAGTCTTTACCTCGCGCATGAAGATAAGTTTTGCGTAACTCCGGTGGGTCACGTCCTCGGAATGTACAGCACACACCAGGGAGGTCAGGCGGTACGTACCATTATTTCCGCCCCGACTGTCCACTACGCACGCGATAGCAAACCAGCGACATTCTTTGGATTGGCGGGCTCCGCGTCCGTGCGCGACAAGGATTTGACGCTCACCGTGGTAAACCCGCACGTGAGCGAAGCCCGAGAGACAGAGATCATCGTTCGAGGGGCATCCATACGATCCGGAGAGACCACCACGCTTTCCAATTCCGATCTCCACGCCCATAACACTTTCGATCAGCGCAATGAAGTGACTCCACAGGTCAAAGACGTGCAACTGGCGGGAACGGGTCTCATTCTTCAAATTCCGCCGGCGTCCGTCACTAAGCTGGAGCTAAGTCTTGCGTAAAAAGCAAATGCTTATGCAAGTGAAGTCAAGATTCTTATGGCGACGATTGCCGAAGTAGCAAAACGCGCGCGAGCGTCCACGGGAACAGTCTCCAATGTCATTCGGGGGACCGCCCGCGTGAGTCCCGCTTTGCGAGCCCGCGTCGAGGCCGCCATTCGAGAATTAGATTTTCATCCCAACGAGATTGCCCGCAGTCTGAAGGTGAACCAGACCTACATGCTGGGCCTGGTTCTTCCCGATGTTACCAACCCTTTTTTTCCGCAAATCATACGGGGAGCGGAGGACCGCGCTCTGGAGCGAGGCTTCCTTCTGGTCACGGCCAATACAGATGAACAAATCGAACGCGAGCGCCGCATCGTATCCGCTCTCCGTTCCCGCAGAGTGGACGGAATTCTCCTGGCTCCCACGCGCGGAAAAGACGTCGATCATATCCGGCGAACCATCGAGTCGGGGATTCCTGTTGTGTGCCTGGATCGGGCGCCGGCCGGTATGAAAATTGATGCCGTCATGTTGGATAACGTTCGCGGGGCGCAAGAGTGCGTGCGCCATCTCATACGGACCGGTTATCGAAGTATTGCGATCATTACTGGACCGCTGGAACTGGGAGTCGCACGAGAGCGTCTTCGAGGCTACGAAGAGGGACTACGCGAGGGTGGAATTGAAGTTTCCAGAAACCTGATTCTGGAAGGTGATTTTCGAGAAAATTCCGGCTATCGGCTGGCCAAAGATCTTCTCTTGCAGTTCGCCAGGCCATCCGCAATCTTGGTCTGCAACGGCGTCATGGCGCTGGGAGCACTGCAAGCCTTTGAAGAACTTGGAGTGCGTTGTCCTGAAGACGTAGCGATCGCTAATTTCGACGACATCGCTGGAAATAGCGCGTTTCACCCGCAGCTCACAGTAGTATCCCAGCCGGGGTATGAGATTGGCTCCTTTGGAGCCACGCTGCTGATGGATCGGATTGAGGGCAAGACAACCAGGAAACCATCGGTGGTCCGGATGGCGCCGACTCTAATTGTCCGCGAGTCGACTCGATCCCGGCCTTCGCTTGAGGGAAGCATCGCTGGTGACGAATCGAGATCTCCTCAACAGAAGGCCATCCCCAGTGTTTGAAGAACAATTGAGAGTGCTTCGCTCTATGCAATCGATCCGTGGCTCTGTTCTCGCGTTACTGGCTTGCACTCTGTGCCTAGCGTTGTTCTCCTCCGCGCAGCTTCCATCTTCACGACCGGAAAAATCTGGTGATCCGCTGCGGGCCAGCTTCAAGAACCCTCCCGCCTCGGCTCGTCCCATGGTGCGGTGGTGGTGGCCGGGTGGGGACGTTAGCGATGAAGAGATTGCACGAGAACTGCGAATTATCAAAGATGCCGGTTTGGGAGGAGTGGAAATTCAGTCCTTCAAAGATGGATTGAATCCCGCGCCCACGGCCGAAGTGGCGCGTCGCGTCGACAGCTTTCTTACGCCGGAATGGTTCAACCATGTGAAATATGCGATCGAGGAAGGGGGGCGCCTCGGTCTCGATGTGGATCTGACGTTTGGCTCAGGCTGGCCCTTCGGCGGTCCCTACATTCCTTTGCAGCTTGCTGCACAGAAATTGCTGGTCCATGAAATTGTTGTCACCGGTCCAACTACATTCTCTGGCCGATTTCCCGGGGCGCCACTTGGCACGTCTGAGAAGCTCGTGGCCGTGGTGGCAGCGCCCGGCTCTTTGTCGGTTCATGGCAAGAGAAAACCGCAGGAATTTTCTGATTCTGTGCCAGTCGACATAGTCACGGAGTCAGGCAAGATCGATGTCGCATCCGCGACTCTGCTCACGGAGAAAGTTAGTGAGGACGGCAGTCTCAAGTGGGATGTACCCGCCGGACAGTGGGTGCTGTTTAGCTTCATTCAAGCTCCGACTTTGCAAACGGTGGAAGGTGGCGCGGGGGTTGGCACGCAGTGGGTTCTCGACCACCTCAAACGGCAGGCTCTTGATCGACACATCGAGGCTGTGGGGGAAGCGGGTAAGAAATATTTTGGCGACGACTTCGGAAAATCTTTGCGGGCGATCTTTTGCGACAGCCTGGAAGTAACGGCTGAAAGCATGTACTGGACGGACGACTTCCTTGAGGAATTTCAGAAACGCCGAGGTTACGACCTCATGCCCTATTTGCCTTTAGTGAAACGTCCGGGAGAGAGTGATCCCGGCGAGGAGTATCCTTCTCTCCCATTCTTCGACGATCCGGAGATCGGCGAGCGGGTGCGGCACGATTACTGGCTAACGGTTTCTGACCTGATGATTGACAACTTCTACCAGCCGCTTATTGACTGGGCGCATCGCAATCATCTTAAGATCCGCATTCAGCCGCACGGAGCCCCGGCTGACCTTCTGAAGATATATGGGCAGGCGGACTTTCCGGAAACTGAAGTTTTGTACGCCGACGGGCGCTACGATTTCTTGAAGCTGGCCTCTTCCGGGGGACATCTTTTCGGCAAAAATACCATCTCCAGCGAGACTTTTGTCTGGCGAGACCACCCCTACGAGATAACTCCAGAACTTATGAAGACTACCGCCGATGAACTTTTCTCGGCGGGCATCACACGGATCGGCTACCACGGCTTTCCCTACGAGTACATGGATCGCCCTGATCCTGGCTGGTTTCCTTTTTCAACGCAGTACGAACTCACGTACACCTTTTCCGAGCAGCTCAATTCTCGCAATCCATTCTGGCCGTACCTGAAGCCTCTCAATGACTACATGGCCCGCGTGCAATCGCTTTCGCAATCGGGTCACAGCATCTCCCGCGTGGCTTTGTATTCGCACCGGCTCTACTACCCGAGCTGGATGCCGGTAGATGAGGACTATCCGCTCGAATACTCGCTAATGGCGAACGGCTATAACTTCGACTTCATTAACGAAGACACCTTGGTGCATTACGCCAGAGTGGAGAATCACGAACTGCACACGCCCGGCAGCGTATATCCGTCTCTTGTGTTGCGCAACGAGACGCGTATTTCGTTGCAATTGGCGGAAAAGCTGCAAGAGTTTGCTAAAGCGGGATTGCCCATCGTTTTTGCCGAGCACCTGCCGGCGGAAGAGATTTCGTTCAAAGATTACTCCGGCAACGGACAACGCATTCAGAAGATCATGCAGGAACTCACGGGTATTCGAGGTGCCTCGTCCGAGCCCGCGTCTCCTCAAGGTCACGGAAGTGTTCGATTCATCGATGACGCAACCGCGGTCCCGCGAGTCTTACAGGCTGAATTGAATGTCAGCCCGAACCTTCACTTTGCGACGCCTGAACCACAAATCTTTTTTCAGCAATTTGACGTTGACGCGATGAGCTTTTTCTTCTTTCGCAATCCACTGACAGAATCGCAGGATTTTCGCGTCACGCTGCCTGCCGGCAAGCGTATACCCCAGATCTGGAATCCCTGGACGGGTGAGATTGGCGAGGCACCCGTGTACCGCTCTGACCGCGGCAGTGTCACGCTCGAGATCCATCTCGATCCCTATGGTTCCCAGTTGATCGGCCTGGCGGAATCTCGGGAGAAGCATGCCGTCCACACAACCTTCCCCAAAGTCGACCGCACCTCTGAAGGGCTCGTTGGCGTGACGACGGAACCGGGAAGTTATCACACGGAATTCAATGACGGCAAAAATCGGGTCTCCCAGGTTTCGGAAAAAGATGTTCCACTCGCTTTAACTCTCGGCCCCAACTGGGAGCTCAACCTGCTGGGCAATGACAAAGACGGGAAGCAATGGAGCGAACAGATTCATGCTGCGCCTTTGCGGGATTGGAGTCTTTCGCAAAACCTGCGTTATTTCTCCGGACAGGGTCACTACAATTTAGACGTCCAGATCGCTCAGGCTTATCTGCGGCAGGGTTTGGCGCTGGAATTGGATCTTGGAGAAGTGCACGATGTAGCCGAAGTCTGGATTAACAACAAAAAAGTCGATTTCTTGATCATGCGACCGTATCGCGTGAATGTCGCTCCGTACCTGAAAGTCGGCAGCAACCATCTCGAAATTGTTGTCACCAATACGCTGCGGAACCGCCTGGTCGGTGACGGGGCAAGTGGTGATCCTCATTTTGTAATGTTCCAGCGTCGTGTGTTTTTCATGCCATCGGGATTGATCGGTCCGGTGCGCCTGATACCGGAGGCCAGAGTGAAGCTGGAGTAAGCACCCTTTCTTTTCCGATAGCAATATCAGTCAATTGGGGTCAAATGGAATGCTTTCGAGGACAGGGATGCGCAACCCACACAATACCCAATGCTGGTTGATGGTTGTCTTTCTCGCCGTAGCTGCTTTTGCAAAGTCAGGAGCAGCGCAAGACACGAAATACGTTCCCGGCGGCGCTTGGGAGCAGATGATGATCGCCCCTCCCGATTGCCTCTCGCCGAAAGATGAATGGGAACCAAGAGATGGAGAACGCTCGTGTGTTGCCCACGAGGACTGGCTGAACGACATCACGCGCTGGCGCGCGGAACGAAGGATTCGGATTGGATACGACGGCTCTCGCTACGAAATTTCCTCGCTGCAATGGACGCAAAGCAGCTTTATTCAGACGCAAATGATGGTCGAGGATCGCTACTTCTACGACCCGGTTGCCGGAAAGTACACGGTTGATCTTTATCTCGGCGATCTGCAATCTCGATACGGAGGCATCGACGCGGTACTCATCTGGCCGACGTATCCGAACCTGGGCATTGACGATCGGAATCAGCTCGACATGATCCGCTCCATGCCCGGAGGCATCGCCGGCGTGAAACAGATGGTCGCGGATTTCCATCGGCGCGGGGTTCGTGTGCTTTTCCCCATGATGATGTGGGATCAAGGAACACGAGATCCGAAGGAGCGGTGGCCCGATGCGATCGCGCATCTGATGGCCGAGATTGGCGCGGACGGGATCAACGGAGATACACAGGATGGCGTTCCGCTCGCATTTTTCCAGGCGGCTGAGAAGGCCGGTCACCCTCTTGCCTACCAGCCCGAAGGTCCGCCAGCCGACGAAGGGGTCGCGTGGAACCTGATGACGTGGGGGCAATACAAATTTCAATTCGCGCCGTATGTTGACCGCTTCAAGTGGCTCGAGACGCGGCACATGGTGAACATTTCCGATCGTTCGGCTCGCGACAAAACCGACGACTTGCAGTTTTCGTTTTTCAATGGCGTTGGATGGGAGAGTTGGGAGAATATCTGGGGAATTTGGAACGGAATCACGCCTCGCGATGCGGAGGCCACGAGACGCGTGGCTTCAATCGAGCGAGCGTTCGCGCCGTTCCTCACGAGCGCAGGATGGGAGCCGTACTTTCCAACCACTTCTTATGGAGTTTTCGCCAGCAAGTGGCCTTCGAACAAAGCTACGCTTTGGACCGTTATCAACCGGAACGAATATGACGTCGACGGCATGCAGTTAGCGGTTCCGGCTCTGGATGGGGCGCATTATTTCGATCTTTACTACGGCGTAGAGCTCGTTCCCAACATGACGCGCGAGGGGAATTGGGCGCGTTTGTCGTTTCCCATCGAGGCTCACGGCTTTGGCGCCGTGCTCCAGGTGGTCGGCGAACCAGATTCGTCGTTAGCGGCATTGATGTCGAAGATGAAGAGCATGACGGCGAAGCCGCTAGCCAGCTATTCGAAGGAGCGTACGATCCTACTTCAGCGAATTGTCGATATCCAACCGACGAAGCCGCGGTCTTCGTCTGCTTCCGCTTCCACTTCATCGAAGATGGTTCATATCCCCGGCGGCGACTATCACTTTGTGGTTACGGGCATTGAAATCGAGGGCTCCGACGACGCAGGTGTCGACGTGCAATATCCGTGGGAAGATTCGCCGCGGCGTTTCCACGACCACTTCATGCACGTCGACGCGTTCGACATTGACCAATATCCCGTGACCAATAAAGAATTTAAAGTCTTCCTCGACGCGACGCACTACCATCCGAAAGACGATCTCAATTTTCTGAAAGACTGGCAGGGAGGAAACTATCCGGCGGGATGGGAAAATAAGCCAGTTACCTGGGTCTCTCTCGAAGACGCTCGGGCTTACGCAGCCTGGGCCGGAAGGCGGCTTCCTCATGAGTGGGAGTGGCAATATGCTTTGCAAGGACCCGAGCACGACAGAAAATATCCCTGGGGAAATGCTTGGAGACCCGACGCCGTGCCCGTTCCGGACGAAGAGCGAACCCTGCGCGCGCCTGACGATGTATATGCTCACGCGACAGGCGTAAGCGCCTATGGAGTGATGGACATGGTCGGAAATGTCTGGCAATGGACGGACGAATATGTCGACGAGCACACGCGGAGCGCGATTTTGCGCGGCGGCAGTTATTATCGTCCAGAGGGATCGAAATGGTATTTCCCGCAGGCGTATCAGAGCGATCAGCACGGCAAACTTCTGTTGATGGCGCCGAGCAACGATCGCTCGGGAACGATCGGCTTTCGTTGCGCTGCCGATAGTCCTTAGACTCAACCCTAGCGAGCGATGCTGTTAGATTCCCGAGGGGCGGCAGAAGAAGAATCACAAACCCATATCCTTAGAACGAGGAGCGAAGACGGTGGAGAAGAGCTACATAGCCAATGAGAAGCGGTATGAGGGAGCGCAATTCCGGCGGTGCGGGCGATCAGGACTAAAACTGCCCCTGATCTCTCTAGGACTGTGGCAAAACTTCGGAGGCGCCGACGTATTCGAGACAGGTAGAGCGATGATCCGGCGCGCTTTCGATCGCGGCGTGACACACTTCGATCTGGCCAATAACTACGGCCCGCCCTATGGATCTGCCGAAGAGAACTTCGGCAAGATTCTGCGCAAGGATTTTGCCCGCCTCCGCAACGAGCTTGTCATCTCGACAAAAGCCGGATGGGATATGTGGCCGGGGCCCTACGGAATCGGAGGATCGCGCAAATATCTGCTCGCGTCGCTGGACGAGAGCTTGAAGCACATGGGGCTGGAATATGTGGATATTTTCTATTCCCACCGGCCGTGGCAGGATGTGCCTCTCGAAGAAACCATGGGCGCGCTGGCGCAAGCGGTGCGTCAGGGCAAGGCGTTGTATGTGGGCGTCTCGTCGTACAGTCCGGAGCGAACCCGCGAAGCGGCGGGCATTTTGGCGAGCATGGGTGTGCCGCTGCTGATTCATCAACCGTCGTACTCGATGTTGAACCGCTGGGTGGAAGAAGGGTTGTTGCAGACGCTGGATGAATTGGGCGTGGGCTGCATTGCGTTTTCTCCGCTGGCGCAGGGACTGCTCACCAACAAATATCTGAATGGGATTCCCAACAACTCGCGAGTGACGATGGAAGATTCTTTCCAGAAGCAACTCCTGAGCGAGGAAAATTTGAAGCGCGTGCGGGCGTTGGACGAAATTGCGCGCAGGCGCGGTCAGACTTTGGCGCAAATGGCCATCGCCTGGGTGCTGCGTGACAAGCGGGTGACGACGGCCCTGATCGGAGCGCGCAACGTGGAGCAACTGGACGACTCGTTGGATGCGGTGAAGAAACTCGACTTCTCGGATGAACAACAAAAAGAAATTGACCGGTATGCGCAGGACGCGGGCATCGACATTTGGAAAGACGCCCGTCTTGGCACGGATGGGTAATCTGCGGTCGTCAACGCCTCGAAACTCTTTTCGTCCTCGTTCCTGATCGGAGGAGGTTTTCGTGTTCTCTTTTCTTGACTACCTCGCAAAACAATTCGAATGGAATTGTTTTCATATCCGAGTCGCTAAACCGCGTCGGGTCTGGAGCGGATAACTGTCGAAATGGCCTCGGCAAAGCTTGCAATCGCTCAGATCACGAATGGCACAAACAGGGGGTTACCTACGGTTACTAACATGTATTACTGACCATTACGGCCTTGCGATTGTGCGGTTTTGGGGCGGGGGGTAGCCTTAAGACCATGAACTCTCGTACCTACAAAAAACTGTCAACTCAGCCCCTCCTCAAGTCGAAGGCAGCCCGAGGAGGAACACCTTCAAAGTTCGCCATGTTCATCGCGTTCACCGCAATCGCCGTGATCGCGCTGGCTACGGTCTCGCGGGCCGGAGAACTCCCCGAAGCTCCTAGCAGCAGCGTCATGCGCATGAGCCCGGCGATGATCGAGGTCGCTGCCCCGGTCTCAACGCCAAGGATTGCGGAGAATAACCCCGTAGTCGATAAGAAATTCATCAGCCTGGCCTTTATCTCGACCAGCAGCACGTTCGCTGATTCTTACACCACGCTGTTTGCCCGGCAGAATTGGTTGGCTGGCAAGAAGGGCGTTTGCAACGAGGAAGTTGAGTCCGCTTACCTGTATGGAACTCACCCGACGGTCGCGCGTACTTATTCGGTTGCAGCGGCGAAGAGTGTGGGTTCAGCCTTCGCGGCTTACTACCTACGCAAGCACCACAGCAAGTTCTGGTCCGCGCCGTTGATCGTGAACTCGGTCACCAGCCTGCAAGGCGTGACCCAGAACATGATTATGTGCAACTAGCGGATCATGTTATACGAGAGTTTACTGAACGGTGAGAGTCACAGGGATCGAATGTTGCAGATTGCCCGAGGTCCCTGTAACAGTGACGGTGTAGGTTCCGGGTGTAGTTCCGGTCTGAGGCGTAGGCGCGATGCCGGTTCCTCCGGCGCATCCAGTCATGGCGATCAACGCCATCATGAGCAAGGCCATAGCTAACAAAGCTGCCAGAATGCGACTGCGACCGCGCGCTTTCCGATTCCGACGCTTCGACGTGACCAGCCCCACTCCAAACAAGCCAATCGTTTGCAACTGAATCCAGACGGCATAAATCGGCGCGCTGCGCGAAGCGCGCGGATTCGCCTGCGCCACGGTCGCCACAGTGGTGATAGATAGCGTGGAGGTGGCGCTGCTCGAGCCCGGAGTGACGGTATTGGAGGACAAGCTGCAGGATGTGTTGGCCGGCAAGCCGCTGCAAGCCAGTTTGACAGGATTGGAAAATGATCCGCCAACGTGGGAAATCGTCAGGTTATAGGTTGCCGCAGAGCCAGGCTGGACGGTGTTGCTGGACGGAGCGCTGGCCAGGCCGAAATCCGCGCCGGTGCCGGAAAGACTCACCGCCTGCGGGCTGCCCGCTGCGTTGTCACTGACAGTGAGGTTTCCGCTGCGGGTGCCTGAAGCAATAGGGATGAATGTGATGTTGATCGTGCAACTGGCGTTTGCGGCCAAACTGGCTGGACAGTTGTTAACCTGGGTGAAGTCTCCCGTGATCTGAATCGTGCCCATCGTCAACGCAGCGCTGCCAGTGTTCTTCAAGGTCACAGCCTGCGACGCACTGGAGGTTGTCAGGGACTGGCTTGCGAAGGACACGCTCAAAGGGCTTACAGAGGCAATAGGCGCAGCGGCGGGTGAACCTGTTCCTGTTAGATTCACGGTCTGCGGGCTGTTCCAGGCGCTGTCGCTAACGGTGAGTGTGCCGTTGCGCGTTCCAGAAGCTGTGGGCGTAAATGTGACGTTGATGGTGCAATTGGAACTGGCTGCCAAGGTAGCGGGACAGTTGTTGACTTGAGCAAAGTCGCCCGTGGTCTGGATCGTGCCTACAGTTAAGGCTGCGTTGCCAGTGTTGGTGAGGGTTTCAGCCTGTGCTGCACTGGAGACGCCCAAGAGTTGAGCGGAAAAAGTCATGCTGGCAGGACTCAACACGGCGACCGGTCCAGAGCCAAAGCCGCTCAGGCTGATGATATGGGGTGATCCCGCGGCATTATCCTGAATCACGATGGAACCGCTGAGAGATCCGGCTGCGATGGGAGTAAATGTCACGGACAAGGTACAGCTGCTAGCGGCCGATACACCAGGTTTGCAATTATCCGACTCAGCAAAGTCGCCGTTGGCCGTGATCGAGGAAATCTCCAGCGACGAACTTCCCATGTTACGAAGCAAAACGCTTTGCGCAGAAGTGGTTGAGCCAATCTGCTGCGAGGGGTATTGCAGAGAATAGGGATCGAGTGTAACGGATGGTGCTGAGTTCGATGCGATCTTCATCAGGAAGGCGTCGGTGTTCCCCCCGGCCACAGTCTGAAAAGCTGTTTCTGTTACCGGGAGGTCGGTTGAATCTGTAGAGCCGACCACGTAGACGGAGTTACTGGAGTCAACTGCGATGCCGGCGGGATATTCATCCGCGCTGCCTCCCAGGTAGGTAGCAAACAGCTGCGTACTGGCCAGGGGATCAATCTCCACCAGCAAGACATCATTGCCGCTGGAGTAACCTTCGATGCCGTTGACGATCCCAAATGAGCCAGTCGAGGTAGATGCCAGCACATAGGCGTCATTATTGGCGTCGAGCGCGATCGATTGCGGATTAGCGTTGTTGTTCAGGCCCAAGAAAGTCGAATACAACAGGGTCGAGCCTGTGGAGTCGAACTTGGTGACGAATGCATAGTCGCAGGCGTAGCTGGAGACGGCAGGATCGCAGATGCTGTTGGACGTAACGGGAAATGTGCCGTCACTAAAAGCGGCGCCCGTAATGTAGGCGGAGGCAGAGCCATCTACGGCGATGGCGTTAACGTTGTTCAGAATGCCGCTGGATTCATAAAAGTATGTGGAGTAATCCAGGGCGCCGGCACTGCTGAACTTGCTTACGAATCCAACCAAGCCGTTCTGTTGAATCGAGTTAATCGTGAGATACGCACCGGATGTAGTCGGAAAATTGTTAGTGTTGGTCATGCCTGCAGCGTAGGTATTGCCATTGCCATCGACGGCGATTCCGTTGATCACGCTATAAGGGGACGACCAACATTGGCTCCCTCCGCAGTTGTAAGGCGTGTTTGAATCACCGGCAAGATACGTGGAGTAGACGAGTGAAGATCCATCTGGGCTGAACTTGGTCAGGAAGCCGTAGTTGCCGTACAACGTACCCTGGTTAGGATTTGCGGTTGACTGATAGGCATTGGCCACCGGAAAGTTGGTGGAAGTCGTATTTCCGGCGACGGAAACATCCCCTGGAGTGTCGATCGCAATGCCCGCCGGCTGGTCTGAACCATTCCCCCCAAGATAGGTCGAGTACAAGAGCGAAGAACCCTGGGCGGAAATCTTGGTTAGAAATGCATTGAAGGATCCTGGGTAAATGCCCTGATAGGGATTCACCAAAGGGAAATCGCTCGATGCCGTACTGCCCGTCACATACACATCGTTGGCGCTGTCGAGGACGAGGGCATAGCCATAATCCTGACTGTTGCCGCCGATATAATCGGCATAAATCAGGTTCGATCCAGTTGAGTCGAGCTTCGCAACAAAAACGTGCATTGCGCCCGCAGGGAGAGATCCGAGCGTGGCCAACGGGAAGTCCGTTGAGTTGGTGTAGCCTGCCACATAAACAT
This sequence comes from uncultured Acidobacteriaceae bacterium, assembly GCA_964403025.1. Classification (GTDB taxonomy): domain Bacteria; phylum Acidobacteriota; class Terriglobia; order Terriglobales; family Acidobacteriaceae; genus Sulfotelmatobacter. The sequence continues at coordinate 1,095,631 of CAYOEH010000001.1, forward strand.
TGCCGGTGCTATCGACCGCGATGCCCGAAGGCTGATCATCGCCGCTTCCACCAAGATAAGTGGAGTACACCAGCACCGGATCAATCACTAGCGGCTTGGTTGCATCATAGGCGGCGACATGGAAGGCAATGTGCGTCGCATCGTTCATTACATAACTGCCCGCCACGGGAACGCGAGTGCCGTTGGCTTCCTGGTAGATGACGGGACTCTGGAAGTGGAGTTCACCGTTGCCGGTCTGCAGCACCAGGTTGCCGGCGGCATCGATCGCAATCTGCTTTGCTCCGGCGATTTGCAACTGAATCCGGCTCGGATCTGCACCGGGCGAAACTGCGAAATCATATTCCAATTGCTGATGGCTTCCGTAATAGACCAGATCAATGCCCGGGTAGACATTCTTGTAGCGCACTTGCGCGTAGGTTGGAACATTCGTGCGCCACTTAGCAGGATCTCTTCCGATAAAGTAATTCACTTTGCCGATTTGCGGATCTTCGCCCACGACTGCCGGATTGCGCGCGGCTCCCACTAGTGTGAATTGGAGAGTGGTGCTTAGAGGCTGCTCGGAGCCATTGGCGGCCTGTTGAACTTTCAAGGGCTGGTTCGGACGCAATGAAAGCACCATTCCACCTGCGGTCAGAAAGGCTGTAAATCCTCGCCCGCGAGACAGAAACCTGACCGGAGAACTAGTCTGACCTTGGTTCGCCTCAAAGGTAAGCGGCAGCCCAGCATAGTTCAAGGTACGTTGACCCTGTGTCAAAGTGCTTTGGGGAACCATTGGGCCTGAGTACTGCTGTGCCAAAGCGGCTACCGCGGTCAGGGAAAGGACCATCCGTGCGAGAATTGTGAATCGCATTGTTGTTACCTCAAATCAGCCAGTTCCCAGTCGAGACCAGATATCCGTTATTTCCGGTCGCGACTCGCAACCGCAGAGTGCGTATTTCCTATCGCAAACGCGAGCCGGGGGGAAGGCCTATGTTTGGGAAACGTCAGCCAATGTGGAGATTGCACGAGCAGCACCAAACGTTAGGTTTTCCTCAGAGACATGCGCAAGGTCAAGACGGGCAGCGACTTAGGCGTGTTCGTCCGCTAAATACATTTGCTAAGTACCGTGAGCGCGCGTATTGTTCCCGGAATGTCGTCCAGCTTTCGGACAGCGTGCTGTTTAATACGGCAACATCGTGCGGTCCCGACGGGAGCTCTGATCACTTGGGAGTATCAAAGCTGTGGAACTACTCCAAGGGTCTGGAGACGGATTAATTCGAAATCAACGCACGGAGTCGACCGGCCCACCGGAGACTGGTTGCCTCTCTCGGTCAAAAACTCTCGTCAGTTTCTTTCGCTCTTCAGATCGTCCGTGGGCATCTCGGCTTTCTCCAACTTGGCCAACTCGATCGCCAACCAATTCTCCATGAGATTACGATCTTCCTCGGGAATGAACGAAAAGCGTATTCCGGCCCGGCCGGTGGCATTGGCGTTTACAACCTTCCCGGTTGCGTGAATAACACCTGTAGTGCCGGGAAGCGAGAACTGGGTCAATACTTCCCAATTGATTTGCAGCGGCTGGCTGCAGTGAAGTGCCAACCCGCCCACGCTGAGATCGCTGATTCTGGCTTGGATTTCTCCTATTCCGGCAACTCTGGCCACGAGCGCGATGTCGACTGGAACGCGCGCGGCGCGGCGGCGATTTTGCAGCATGGTTCCGTAAGCAGCCCGCATACACCGCCTCGCCTGCTCGATGTCGGTGGGCTTGTGAATCATGAAGTTTGCGCCAACCAGCAGGGCATGTGTTTCGGAGCGACCGCTCACCATGGCGACGATAGTCGAATTGCTATTGGGCGAGGATTTGCGCGTCGCTCTTACGATGCGCGTGGGATCAAACCCTTCTTCCCAATCCACGATCACGGCGTCAAGCCTGCGATGAGTAACCGCATCCAGAGCTGAGTCCAGTTTGGTGCAAACCTCAGTTTCGATCGAAAAGCTGTCCAGAATCTGATTCATCACAGACAGAACTTGCGTGTCATTGGTGAAGAGAAGGCCGTCGAGTTGAACATGCTCTTTCATAAGATCACCCGAGACCATACGCACGCGAATCACCAAAACAGTGAAAGTGCGTAACCTGCACGTGATCTTTCACTTGTGCCATCGGGATATCATCTCGAGAGGTTGGCGCGTGGTATGGGTTCTGGAATAACGTCTGGGAGATAGACACTCGTTCGATTGACCGGTCGCGGGCAGTTTGTTTGTTCTTCTTCTTCTTCAGCTGTTCGTAGTTCGTAACAAAATGCGCTGCTGCGCGTTTCCACGTCGCTACTGGCCTATGTTAGGCGGTTGTTCTCTATTACTTAGCAAATCAAAGTGCCTGCGCCACGATGATCATTCATTTGTAAGAACCGTAAGCGCGTCTGACAGCACGTCTCCTCGCCCGTCGCGTTCCGAGGACACTCATGAGAGTGTCGGCAAGTGCTCCTGCCTGTCAGATTCTCGAGTTCTTCGTGCGGATTGCTACTTCAGTTTTGTTCGGATTTCGTAACAAAATTGGCGACTTCGCGAGACTGCCTTAGTGCCACCCTATATTTAGGAAGCTACAGTATTTCCAGTGAGTTACGAAAGAGTGCGTGGGTGGATGTAACTCCGCTTGACGCTTTTGCGGGCTATTTGCATTCAGCAGCAAGTGGAGGTGGCATGCTCGGGAATATGTCGGTAGCCGCAGTTAGTAAGCGGAGTGTTTGTGCGGTCCAACCATTAAACCATTGGTTTGAAGGTTGTGCACCACGACCCCGAAAACGTCAACCCTCTGCATTTGCGGCACATTTCAGCGACGTGGTTGTGCCCAACGCAGGAAGGAAGTAAATACGTTCACATCAAATAGGGAAGATGCCCGTAAGGTGGGCAGGGACCTAATGAGCAAGCTCAGTTCGTTCAAGTTGTTGGCAATCGACAGCGATCCACAAAACCGTGCGTTGATTCGTGACGCAATGTCACAGGACGGGATCGAGATATTAACCGCGAGCGACCCTGAGACCGGCTTCGAACTCTTCCTGCAGGCTCGACCGAGGAACGTCGTTGTTGATATTAATCTCCCTGACACTGCGGGGATGAATTTGCTGGAACGCATGGTTCGAATTGATCCTTCAGTGAACGTGATCATGGTTTCGGATCGCTATTCACCGGATTCCGCCGTTGAGGCAATAAAAAAAGGTGCTTGCGATTATCTGACAAGACCGCTCGATTTTCAGAAACTTCACCAGCGAATTTCAGGCTTTCTGGCGGAGGCGGAAACACGGCAGAAAACGCTAGTTTTAGATCATGAATTGGTCCAAGCCTGTCAATTTAAGGGGATCGTCAGCCGCAGTCCTCTCATGCTGGAAGTATTCGCAAAGATGCGAAGGGTGGCGCCGCATTTCAGAACTGCTCTGATTACGGGTGCAACCGGAACGGGTAAGGAACTGGTCGCGAGGGCGCTGCACACGCTCAGCCCTGCTTTGACGGACCGTTTTGTGGTTTGTAACTGTTCCGCCTTGGTCGAAAGCCTCGTGGAAAGCGAACTGTTCGGATATGTAAAGGGTGCTTTCACGGGAGCGACGCAGGACAAGGCTGGTTTATTTGAAAGCGCAGATGGTGGCGTCATTTTCCTCGACGAGATCGGGGAGCTCTCGCCCGGTGCGCAGGCAAAGTTGCTCCGGGTATTGCAAGATCATAAAGTTCGAAGGGTAGGCTCAACCATCCCGCGGGAGGTAGATTTGCGGGTGGTCGCAGCCACAAACCGCGACCTCCGCGCCATGGTACGGGAAGGGAAGTTTCGCGAGGATCTGTATTATCGGCTGGCCGTGGTCGAGATAGCTTTGCCTTCCCTGACCAATCGGCGTGAAGATCTGCCGCTGCTCGAGAGATACTTTGTTGAGAAATTCGCGAAGGAATACGAAAAGCCTATCGCGGGCCTGACCCGACGGGCACAGGGCCGCATGGCAACTTATCCTTGGCCGGGAAACATTCGTGAACTTGAGAGCGTAATCGGAAACGCCTGCATGATGTCGGACAGCAAGTTTCTTGACATCAGCGACCTGCCCGAGAGAATCCAGGCCCAGTCCAGCGACCAATCATCTACCGATGAGACTTTCTTTTCCCTCGAAGAGGTTTCCCGGCGTCATGTTATGCGTGTGCTGGAGCGGGTCGGGGGTAATAAAGCGCGAGCGGCACAGATTCTCGGCGTTGGCCGCGCCACGATTTACCAACTGCTTTCCCGCATGAAGCTTGAGAAACGTGGAGAGAGCGCATAGTCCCAGTTCTCTCGCCGATTCTGCCGGCCGAATCCTACGCTTCTGACCGAAATCTGGACGGGATTCCAGACTCTGGACGTCCAGCTTCCTGAACTCTTCCGCTCAAGGTTGGTTTCAATACAGTTGGCGATAGGATTGATGGCAACGAAAATGCTCTAAAAAGCACCGACGGCAAGGCTTGTTTAGATAACTCCTCTTGTAGCTGGGTCCGCTTGTTTCCAACTATTGAACAGGTTAACAACCTTTGCACAAACAGAGTCAACCCGCGCGTAACACCGAGATTGTGTTACCCCGCCTGCGCCAGGTGGAGGGACGGGAGTGGTGGCTCTGGGGATTTGCCGTCGCCGTCACCCTGGTTTTAACCTTCGGCATCCTTTCGCTGACTTTTCCCGGATTTCATTTAGCCAACGACAAAGTTTACGCGCTGAACCTCAGAGAGTGGGTCCGCGGCTTGGCCGCGCTGGTACTCCTGTTCGACATCTACACGGTTTACCAACACCGGCAGCTCCAGCGCACGCGCCGCCAACTGGCAGAACGCGACCGGCTTTTTCAGCTCATCAGCGAAAACGCCGCCGATATGATTGCCGTGGTCGACAACAACGGAGACCGCCTCTATAACAGCCCCGCCTATCATAAAGTCCTCGGATATAGCCAGGACGATCTGGCCGGACCGCCCCTCGAACAGATTCACCCCGACGACCGCACTCGTGTGCACGAAGCCGCGGAAAAGGCCCGGATTACGGGTCGCGGCGAGCGTCTTGAATATCGCATCCGCCACAAAGACGGCTCGTGGCGAGTCCTTGAATCCACCGCCAGCGCCATCCGTGGGCTGGGGGGTGAAACAGAAGGACTGGTAATCGTGAATCGCGATATCACGGAGCGCAAGCGGGCCGAGGAGATGCTGGCGCACAATGCCTTTCACGATGGGTTAACCAATCTTGCCAATCGCACGCTCCTTCTCGATCGCCTCGGGCGCGCTCTGGTAACTTCCAGGCGACATGCTGATTTCAGATTTGCCGTACTGTTCGTCGACATCGATGGATTCAAGGTTTTTAATGACAGCCTGGGCCACGCTGCCGGGGATGCTCTGCTGATTCAGATCGGCCAACGCCTAACTGCCTGCCTTCGCCATGTGGACACGGTCTCGCGCCCGCAACTGGGAGAAAATGGAGATTCGCCTCTCGGTGACGACACGCTAGCCCGCCCGGGCGGAGACGAATTTGTGGTGCTGGCGGAAGAACTGCGAAGTCCCAGCGACGCCATTCGTGTAGCCGAACGCATCCAGGAAAGACTGGCTCTCCCCTTCGATGTGGATGGTCACGAGATCGTGATCACGGCAAGCATCGGCATTGCCTTCAGCAGCAACACAAGCGCCGAGGCTCAGGACGTTCTCCGAGACGCCGAAATCGCCATGTACCGGGCCAAACAGACCGGCAAAGCACGGTGCGAAGTTTTCGACAATGCCATGCATGCCGGGGCTCTCAAACGTTTACAGCTTGAGACTGACATGCGTCGAGCCGTCGACCAGGGCGAATTCAAGGTTTATTACCAGCCGATTGTGTCGCTGAAGAATGAGCGGATTGTTGGCTTCGAGGCTCTCACCCGCTGGCACAGTCCTCGGGGCCTGGTGATGCCGAACGATTTCATTCCGGTCGCAGACGAGACGGGCATCATCCTCGCGATCAACCGCCAGTTGTTGCCGGAAGCTTGCAGGCAATTGCTTTCCTGGCAGCAACTGTTCCCGTCGGACCCACCTCTCTCCCTTAGTGTCAACGTCAGCCCTAAGCAGTTCGCACAGGCGGATCTGCCCGATCAGATTGGCCAGCTTCTGCATGAGAGTGGCATGAATCCTCGATGCGTCGATCTCGAGATTACGGAAACGATTGCCATGGCCGACGCAGAAAAATCTGCCGGGATGCTCGCGGGGTTGAAAGCACTCGGCGTTGGGTTGGACATTGATGACTTCGGAACGGGTTACTCGTCGCTGAGTCGTCTGCAAAGCTTCCGCGTCGACACTCTGAAGATCGACCGAATTTTTGTCTCACGAATGGACAGCGACCGCGAGACTTACGAAATTGTCCGCGTGATCATTAATCTCGCACACAGTCTGGGGCTCAAGGTGGTTGCCGAAGGAGTAGAAACCCGGGCCCAACTCGAACTCCTCCGAGATCTTGGCTGCGAGCGTGCGCAAGGCTACCTGTTCTCGAAACCGGTCGACCACGAGGCCATTCTTAAACTTCTAATGGCCAACCGATCGCAAAGTGTGGGCCTTCTGTCCACACCTGCAGCATCGGCTTCCGCTTAAAGCAAGACGGATCCACTTCGCAAAGAGCGCGCCCGGAGCGAAAAATCAACAAAGGCCTTGGCGCCCGCTTTCCCTTGGCTTCACTTTGAGTCTGCGCTGGTGTTAATCTTCTTGCGCCCATGAAAAATCTCACGCGTCGCCGATTTGGCAAGACCCTGGCTGGCACCGCTGCGGCAGCCTTTGCAACTTCCTCTCTCTCGCGTATCGCGCTTGCACAGATGGCCAAGGCGAGCTTGCTGCAGTTCCCGCCGAATTTTGTGTGGGGCTGTTCAACCGCTTCCTATCAAGTTGAAGGCGCGGTGAATGAAGACGGACGGAAGCCCTCTGTCTGGGATACTTTTTCACACACGCCGGGCAAGACATTTCAGGGAGAAACTGGCGACGTCGCCGATGATTCTTACCATCGATACAAAGAGGATGTGAAGCTGCTCAAGAATCTGGGCGTGGGCGGTTATCGCTTTTCCATTGCGTGGTCGCGAATCTTCCCCGACGGAACTGGCCAGCCCAATCCGAAAGGCCTCGACTACTACCAGCGAGTTGTCGACGAGCTTCTCAAGAACAACATCGCCCCCTACGTCACTCTTTTTCACTGGGACCTGCCGCAGGCTTTGCCGGGCGGGTGGCAGTCTCGCGATACTTCCAAGGCGTTCGCTGATTACGCAGCTTATATTTCCAAGCACCTTTCGGATCGCGTCGGACACTTTTTCACAACCAACGAGTTCGTCTGCTTCACTGATTTGAGCTATAAGACAGGGAAGTTTGCGCCCGGCCTGAAGTTGCCGGATGCAGAGGTAAATCAGATTCGGCACCATGCCGTGCTTGCGCACGGAATGGCCGTGCAGGCCATTCGAGCCAACGCCAAGCCCGGAACGCAAGTCGGTCTCGCGGAAAATGCCACGGTTTACGTGCCGGTGATCGAAGATCGCGAGCAGATCGAGGCGGCGCGCCGCGCCACTCGCGAAGAAAATGCTCCGTTCCTCACAGCACTCATGGAAGGGAAGTACACCGACGGCTATCTCCAGCGCGAGGGTGCGAACGCTCCTAAGGTAGAGGCCGGTGATATGAAAATCATCAGCAGTCCGCTCGATTTCGTCGGCCTCAACGCGTACACCCCGGAATACGTTCGCGCCGACTCTTCTCCCGCTGGCTACATTGTGGAGAAGCGCCAGTCGTCTTACCCGCGCATGGCGTCGGACTGGCTCTACCTTGGCCCGGAAGTGATGTATTGGGCAGTTCGCAACGTCAGTGATATTTGGAAGCCGAAGGCTCTCTACATTACAGAGAACGGTTGCTCCGCGGACGATGTGATCACGGCGGACGGACGCATCGAGGATACTGATCGCGTCATGTACCTGCGCAATCATCTTACTCACTTGCATCGCGCGGCTTCGGAGGGCTATCCGATCAAGGGTTATTTCCTATGGAGTCTGATGGACAACTACGAGTGGGCGGACGGTTATAGCAAGCGATTCGGTCTTCATTACGTGGACTTCAAGAGTCAAACGCGCACGCCGAAACTCAGTGCGGACTGGTATCGCGAAGTGATTTCGCGAAACGCGGTCGAGTGAGGTTGTGGAATCGGCATCCAGGACCATCCACGATTAATCGGCCTGAGAAAAGAGCGCCCACGCGCTCGCCAAATCCTGGACAACGTGGCCGAGTGATTTGTAGACGGTAATCTCCTCCGCGGAGCGACGGCCATCGACTTCTCCGGCCAAGACCTGACCAATCTCAGCGGCAATGTGTTCGTCCCCGATTAGCCCCGCTTCTTTGGCTCGTAGAAATTCTGCACCTTGGTTGAGAACGCCCTCGCGACTGTCTGCGATAAATCGCGACCGCACGACGAGGTTGTTGTCCACCTCAATCGGTCCCGCATGGCTTGAGCCTACAAGATTCAGATGCGTACCCGGACGCACCCATTCGCCTTTCAGGATTGGCTCGGCCGACGAAGTGACGGTACAGATGATGTCGGCCTCAGCGACTGCGTGTTCCACTGTCTGTGCGGAGGCAACCGGCACGGCGAGTTCCGCTTGCATCCGCTCTGCCCAAGAGTGAGCGCGTTCGGGCGAACGTCCCCATACCACGATGGCTTCAAGATCGCGAACATGGCTGATCGCCCGGGCGTGGGTTGCGGCCTGTTCTCCATAGCCCAGGATCGCCAGGCGGCGGGAGTTCTTGCGCGACAATGCTTCGGTGGCAACCGCACTTGCGGCTGCGGTGCGGATCGCGGTGATCTCGCCCGCATCGACAACGCAAACGGGAGCGCCAGTCTCCGGATCGAAGAGAATGACCAGGCCCTGGTGCGACGGTTTTCCCAGTGCGAAATTCTCCGCAAAGACGCTGATCAACTTTGCGCCAAATGGAGCACTTGCGCCCATCGCGCCGGGCATGACGCCGAATAGCCGTCCCTCGGAGAGGAAAATGATGGAGCGTAGAAGCTGTTTTGTTTCGCCCCGTGAGAATGCAATCATCGCTTGGCGTACGATCGGAATACACATCTCGTAGGTAAGCCGTTTCGCGACTTCCTCGCGATCGATGAATCGCATCAGACGTTTCTCGTTCCTTCAATCACGATCGATTGCCTCCTATTTCACGAAGAGTAGCCCGTGCGGCACGGCTGACTTGAAAACGTAGGCGTAGAGCAGCACGATGATTCCGACGATGGAGCAGAGCGCGACCGAGTGCCAGGCCACAAAACGGAAAATGATTCCCTCATTACCAACCTGCTCGGTAGCCGCGGTGGCAATCGTGATGGATTGAGCGTCCACCATTTTCCCCATCACTCCTCCGCAGCTGTTGGCGGCGCACATGAGGATCGGGTCAATGCCGAGTTGTTGAGAAGTAATTCTCTGCAGACTACCGAAGAGGGCATTGGAGGAGGTGTCGCTGCCCGTAAGTGCAACTCCCAGCCATCCCAGGAAGGTGCCGAAGAATGGATACATCCATCCGGTGCGCGTGAAGGCGAGACCCAGCACGGCGTCGAGACCTGAATAGCGCGTCACATAGCCAAGGCCCAGCATAAAGGAAATCGCAACCATGGCGAGACGCATCCGCACCAAAGTTCGCCAAAGGATTTTCATCAACTGGAGCGGGCCTTGGCCTAGCAGGAATCCGGAGACGATCGCGGCGAAGAAGCATCCGGTCCCGGTGGCGGAGAGCCAATTGAAATCATAACGAGCTGCCTCTGGCGTCGGCTTCGCAACCACCGGCGCCGCACGAAAGACGGCATTGTGGAGATAAGGTACATCCCATCCCGGCGGACCAGGGCGGACCTTGCCATTCGGAAGCATCACGCGAAAGGCCGGGGTGGTGGCCTGGTTCATGGCCAGTTTGATCGAGGGTAGTCCCCAGAGCAGCACGAACAATGACAGGATCGCGAACGGCATCCAGGCCTTCAGAACTTGTCCAGCGGTGTAGCTGCGCACTTGGACGAGTCCATCGAACTTCTCTGCTGCCCAATCTGCGCCCATGTCGTCCGTGATTGCCGCGGTTGGCTTATGAGGAGCTGGTGCTTTGTCGTCATAATCGAATCGCCAGATCTTTTTGGGCTTCCAGAATCGCAGGAAGATCAGGGCGGCAAGAATCGAAACCACGCCTCCCATGATGTCCACCAGATTGCCGTCCACATAATTCGACCAGAAGAACTGGGTCAGGGCGAACGAGATGCCGACCACCAGGATGGCGGGAAGCACTTCGAACGTCTCCCTCCAACTCACCATGGTTTTTACCAGCCAGAAAGGAACGAGGACGGCGGTAAAGGGAAGAATGCGGCCGATCATCGCGTTGAGATCGGATTCCGGCAAAGCGGTCACCGCCGCGAGAGTGTGAACCGGTGTGCCGATGGCTCCCCAAGCTACGGGCGCCGTGTTGGCGATCAGATTTAAGGCGGCCGCATGGAAGGGCTTGAAACCAAGGCCAATCATGAATGCGCCCGCAATCGCTACCGGCGCACCGAAGCCCGCCGCGCCCTCGATGAATGCGCCAAAACAAAAAGCGACGAGGAGCACTTGCAGGCGACGGTCGGCGGTGATTCCAGCGACCGACTCCTTCATGATTTCGAATTGCCCGGTCTCGACGGAAATGTCATAGAGGTAAACCGCTGCCAGGACAATCCAGGCGATTTTTAATACTCCGAAAGCAACGCCATATCCAAAGCTGACGGCTGCCAGCGCCGGTGGCATCTTAAAGAAGATGATTGCAACGACCACGGCGGTTGACGCGCCGGCAATGGCGCACCAGTGGGGCTTCACTTTCAGGCCGGCCAGCAGACTGAAAAGAATGATGATGGGTAACGCCGCAACCAGCGTGGAGAGCCACCAATGGCCGAACGGATCGTAGATCTGGGTCCATTGCATAACTGTCCTCTAACGAACGGAGTATGCTGCACAACAGATCGAACATCAGTGATGCAACCTCTTTAATCGCAACTCAGTTTGATTCCCAGCTTCGTGGCACGTTCACATAAGAGCGGTCCAACTCCGCGATTGACGGGCACCCGAGCAACCGCAGAGTTCGGTCCAGATCGGTACGCAGAATTTCAATCGCGCGATCGACTCCAGCTTCGCCTGCGGCGGCCAAACCGTAAGCGTAAGCCCGGCCGCACAGCACGGCCCGCGCTCCCATGCAGATGGCCTTGGCAATATCTGTGCCGCGGCGAATGCCCCCATCCATCAGCACTTCGATGCGGCCGTTCACCGCTTTCACGACTTCGGGCAAGGCCCACAAAGAAGGAGGAACTCCGTCGAGTTGCCTGCCACCGTGGTTCGAAACCGAAATCGCCGCCGCTCCCTCATCGATCGATCGCCGCGCATCATCCCCGGTCAACACACCTTTGACGACGATCGGACCCCGCCAGAGTTCTCTGATCCATTTCAGATCGGCCCAGGTTACGGTGGATTCCGCCAAGGCCGCGGCGACATCGACCAACGGCATTGGACCCTTACCCGGCACAACAACGTTCGGAAGCGGAGGCACGCCGCCGTCCATCAGGAAGCTGACGAGCCATCCGGGACGTGAAAGTATTTGCGGAAGATAAGGGATTTTCTCGATCGGACCACCGCTAATGAGTTCCCTCATGCCGTTGCGATAGTCGCGCTCACGGATCCCTGAGACCGGGGTATCGATGGTGACGACCAGCGCGGAAAATCCGGCAACGCGAGCTCTCTCGATCGCAGCCTCGGCTGCACCACGGCCACCCATGAGGTAGAGCTGGTAAAAAACCGGTCCCGCGGAGCCCGCTTTTACGTCCTCCAGCTTGTGGCCGGAAATTGTGGACAGAATATAAGCAGTACCCGCCCTGCCGGCGGCTCGCGCCGCCACTACCTCGCCACCCGGGTGCATCAGGCGGCTGTAACCGACTGGCGCGAGCAGGAATGGAAGAGAAAGATCGAAGCCCAAGACCCGCGTGCACAGGTTGCACTGCTCGACCGCGACCGCATGGCGTGGCCGAAACGTGACATCATTAAAGATTCGGCAATTTTCCCTGAGCGTAACCTCGCTTTCAGCTCCGCCGTCGAGGTAATCAAATACCGGCTTGGGAATTCTTTGGCGGGCGATCGGGCGGAAGTCCTCGATGCAAACCACGCGAGGGGACGCCACCGAACGAGAGGAGATCGTCATTTTATGGTTCCAGGATTAATGAACCCGGAAACAGTCGGATATGGTACCACTCGGCGAAAGGGATGAGGAATGGAAAGTTAAGGCGCCGAGACTTCAAAAAGTCTCGGGGGCTATCGCCGGGGTGCGGGTACAGCCATCTCCTTTCGTAACCTGCAACGCGGGTTAACGGCAGAAATCAGCAGCGCAATATTGAAGTTTAATTCCCCTCAGTCCGATATGGCCTTTGAATGGCAGTAACCAGTTGCGTTTCGCGCCAGATCAACCGATTTCTGAGGAGAATCTTAATGTCCACTTCCGCTGTTTCCAGCAGTTCGTTGAGCCAACAATTGCAGTCGTATTTCCAGACCAGGAGAAGCGATTTGCGGCAGCTCAGGGAGGCGCTCAGTTCGGGCAACTTAGCGAACGCTCAAACTGCCTACAACAGCATCAACACACTCGGCCAGAGTGGTCCGTTCAGCAATGGACACCCCTTTATTTCGCAGCAGCGGGAGCAGGATTTCAATGCTATTGGAGAGGCTCTGCAATCGGGAGACCTGGCGGGTGCGCAACAGGCGTTCGCCACGCTGCAAAGTACATTTCACCACAGTGGACCGTTGGGCCCGGCACCCGCGCCTGTTGTCCCCGTCGGCAGCGGTCCCGAGATCGTGCTCAACCTGAGCAATGGCAGTAACAGTACGACTGCAGCCGCCCCGCTTGCCGCCAGCAGCAGTACGACTCCGGCCGCCTCGGTTGCTGCCAGCAGCAACGGTCCAGAGATCGTGCTCAACCTGAACAACGGCAGCACTGATCAGATTACGATCAACATTAATAATCCGGGCAACGGGTCACCCGAACAGATTTCTCTCACCGTGAGCAATCCGCAAGAATCATCCCAGCCTGAACAGATTACGTTCAATCTGAATCCCAACAGCAACGAACAAATTGTCGTGAACCTGTTGGATGGTACGTCCAGTACTGGCTCCTCGAGCGGCACATCCTCGGCGAGCACCGCTACCAGCGGCGGCCTTAGCGTTTCGGCTTGAAACCGGCAATCGGATCGGCGCCGTGTGGAGAAGGCCCGAGTGCCCCCATCTACACGGCATCACCGGGATTGCTGCCGGGAACGCGTTGGCTGACCACCTTGCTGACCACGTAGTGCGGGCGTCCTTTCGCTTCTTCGTACACCCGCCCTACGTACTCTCCGATAATTCCCAGGAAAAAAAGATTTACCCCAGAGAGGAATGTAATAACCAGAATCAAGGCCGTGAAACCTTGCGGCGAGTGTAACCAGAACTTCGCGTACAGCGAGTAAAGAGAAAACAGGGCGGACAAACCCGTCGCCATTGCCCCAAATATTGCCGCTGCGCGAAGTGGTACGATCGAAAAAGCGAAAATTCCGTCTGACGCCAGCTTAAGCAACCTCAGCGGGCTATATTTCGTACGGCCCTCGCGCCGGGCTGCCCGTTCAATGGGAATACCAATCTGGCGAAATCCGACCCACGTTCTCATTCCGCGGAGGTAGCGATGGTGTTCCGGCATCCCCTTGATCTGTGCGACCACGCGGCGCGACATCAGCCCAAAATCACCAGCGTCCAGCGGCAACTGAATCGAAGAGAGAGCGGCGAGGAGGCGGTAGAAGAGGTAGTAGCAGCCGCGCAGCCACCAGGACTCCTTGCGGTTTACCCGCTGCACATATACCACGTCATGCCCCTGTTTATAGGCATCCACTAAAACAGGGATGGCCTCGGGAGGATCCTGCAAATCCCCGTCCATGAGTATGGTTGCGTCACCGGAAACATAGTCTAAGGCCGCCCCAAGTGCAGTCTGATGACCAAAATTGCGAGAGAGCGCAACTGCGACCAGTCGGGGGTCTTCTTCGGCCGCCCTTTCCAGCAGTTCCCAGGTGCGGTCTGAACTTCCGTCATCCACCAGTACCATCTGATGCGGGCCGCCGGGAAGTTCGTCGAGGACGGCGAGCGTGCGGCGAAGCAATTCTGGGAGGACTGCTTCCTCGTTGTAAACCGGGATCGCGACGGAGACGCTGGGTGCCTCAGCCATTTCGTTCTAGGCCTGATTTTCCAAAACGGCCATCACCGACGTACCCAGGAAACTCTGCGGAATCGGCTCGCATGCCGCCAGTTGCGAGAGGAGAGCGTTCACGCTGCGTCCTCGAGAATCGAATCCAGCTTTGCCGTTACTGCGCTGCATACTCATTGCCTTCCGCGCCAATAGCAGGGGAACGAGCGGAAGGCCCCAGTAGGTAAGAGCTCGCGCCTTGAACCCATGCTGTTCTGAGAGTCTCACCAACTGATTTGCTGAATAACGGCGAACGTGCCCCGCAGCGCGGTCATAGTCGGAGTAGAAGAATTGATGCGCGGGAACATTGATCAGAAGAGTGCCGGACTCCGCCAAATGAAATTTAACGGATTGCAGAAACGTGGCTTCATCTTCAATATGCTCCAAAACATCGAACAACAACAGGAGATCGAAATGACTACGGAATTCCGGATTGCGCTGATGGATGTCGTAGCAGTAAAGCGGGCTCTGGCGACTCACGTTCTTCTGTAAGGCGACCTCGTTGAGCTCGAATCCTGCGACCGATATCCCATAGTTATCCTCGAAATCTCTTTGCAGCAGACCATTGCCGCAGCCAATCTCCGCCACGCGCCTCGCATTCCGAATCAACGAATCCGCTAGTCGCCTCATAACGTCAAACCGCCGGCGAATCCAGAAATGATCGCTGGTGGCTACATCGAACCACCAATCACCCATATTTACTGGCAGCGAGGGGGACAAATAAGTGATGCGATGCTCCGCCGCAAGCGCAGATGCTTGGCGGTGGATCGACTCTGGTCGACCTTCTGATTCAAACAATTCAGCGCGATGAGCTTTCAGGTGGTTTGCTGGTTCAGTCACGTCCTGGGCTTTCCTTTGAAATACACCATATTCCACAGAGTCGTCCCCATCATGGTCAGGGGATAAAATTCCAAAAGCACCGGTTCGAAATGCTTGCTGAATACTGTGCGCCACTCCTCGGGCGGGCGGGCAAAATGGCCGCGATCCCATTGCGCCAACAGACGTGCGATGGATCGATCCTCCGGCATCACCAACTCCAGGGCGTGCACATGGCCGTCGTCGGTTAGAAGAGTTCGCAAGTGTGAGAGGATTCCCAGCACATCCTCTGTGTTCAGATGATGTAGGAAACTGTTCGCCAGGATGAAATCGAATCTGTCGTTTTGAGTAGGGCGAAAGTGGCGGACATCTGCCACCAAGAAATCCCTCTTGTGCCTTCGGCGCGCACTTTCGATATAACGTTCGTTGAAATCGATACCGAGATAGTCTACGTGACTGAAATGCCGGCAGTTTGTGCCAGGGCCGCATCCCACATCAAGCACGCGGCGCACCCGGTGCAAATCGTTGTTTGCGCGAACCGGGGCGAACTTTTGTTCCGCAAACGGCGCTTGCCACAGCCGATAGACGGAACTGTGCTCGAGTACACCCTCGACCAAAGTCATAGCCAGCCTCGCAACTGGCGGGATAATTGGTGATCTGAATTGTTAAGGATGCAAATCGGAGTTTCTCCAAAGTACTATACAAGGAAAAAGTGATGGCTTTGCAGCAAAATCCCTGGCAGTCGACAACCTGAACGTCAACCAGCTGTGGAACGTTAAATGGAAGCACGCGAAATCCCGGAGAGGACTGGTTGCACAATGCCCCAGCATCATCGCGGGATGTAATCATTGAGCAGCGGGAATACCCTGTAAGTAAATGGAAGCACCCTCTGCTCGGCGGCATTGGGCGTCTCATCCGGCGACATGTCCGTCATGATGCGAACCAGGGCACCGTCGCTGCGGTTCAGACGAATCGCGTCTTTCACCAGGTAGAATTTTGCCCAATATTCACTGGCCACTCCTCGATCGTGGGCCCAGTACCAATACAATACCAGTTTGCGCGCGCCAGACTGGACCACGACATAGCGGTTCGCCGGGAAAGGAGCGTGACCGGGCGGCGAAAGAGCAACTCGGTCATTTGATTCTGGAGTCCATCCGGCGCCGGGGAGACAATTCTTGGGGGAATGGATGGTATCGCCGGTGCGCTGGCTGGGAAAGTATGCCAGGAACAGATCGACGCGGGGCAGGTCGCTGCCCGGATCGGAGTAGCTGCGCCTCAGGAAATCGCCAGGCCCCAAAACCTCAAGCTCGTCCTTTTCCAGCGGAATGTTTTTGCCACTCCAGTTGCCAAGCTGCGAGGGAAAAGAGGAAAGAGGCAAGTGTGGGGGAACATTCTCGCGCGGCCCACGCGCTTGGAGCAGAATCGCCGTCAGCCCGATGAAGCCAGCGGCCAAAACAAAGCGCCATCCGCGGAACGTTTTCATCATTTATTCCCATCCTCTGGCCAGATCATACGAAACGCGCGATGAAGAAGATAGAGCATGACCAAAGAAGCAACAAACATGAGCCAGCCCTGGAATTCGTGGAAAAATCCTTGCGCTTTGGCAGGGTTCCAGTATTGGACCAGCAATCCCGTGACCACGATGCGCAGACTATTGGCGGCGACGGCGATAGGGAGCGAAGCCAGCGCCAGCAGAACGCGGACTAAGGTCTTACGCTCTACGAGATAGCCGTAAATCACCGCAAGCGTGGCGAGTGACATGAGCGAGCGAATGCCGCTGCAGGCGTCGGCTACCTCCAAAGCCATCTTCGGCAGGAAGATTACATTGCCTTCTTGTAAAACGGGTACGCCCAACCAAGGGAGAATTGTGCTGGCAATGTTTGAAGCGAGGAACTGTAGAGGCAACGTGATCTGGTTGAAGACGATGGCGGGGATCGGGATCATCAGTGCCAGGAATGCCCAGGGAAAAAGAATGGCGCGGAAAAAACTCCAACCCAGCAAGAGAACGGTCAACCCAGCCAGCACGATAAGCAAAGAGAAACGCGAAAGAAAATTCTCAGCACCCATCTGACCAAGAGCGAGCACACAAAGCCCAAATCCTAGAATGAGAAGACCCGACCACGAAGGGTGCAACTTCACTCTGGCTAATTGGGATCGCTCCTGCCAGATCACAAAGCCGGCAAAAAGAGGAACAAAGAAACCATGGGAAAAATCCGGCTTGTTCCACCATTGCGCAACCAGGTGGGTGAGCGTCGATCCATAGAGCCACAGCAGTAGCCCACAGAGAACGAGGATCTGCCAAACCGGGAGCGGCCCCGACTTGGCCGGACCTGTCGGGTGCGCAACTGGTCGCTCAAATCGCAATACTGGGCTCAACGAAGCGGTGTCGATAACTTTTCTGCCTATGGGGACGCCCACAGCATATGCGAAGTGATAAGCGTCCGCAATTACCCGAGAGCAGGATGAATCAGAATTCTTGCGGGAACCTCGAACCAGCGACCATGGACAAGAACTTTGGAATTTTGGAACCCTCAGGGCTAATCCATTAAATAGCAGTAAATGAGCAATGACTTTCCCTTTTGTGCGGGACGATATGCGGTAGAATAAGTGCTTGTTCGAACTGGATGGCCCGCGTTATTGGCTGTAACCTTTTGATAACAAAGCTAGTAGTTACGGAAAAGTCTTCCAGTGGCGGGAATTTGCGATGGTACTCCCCCTGCATGGAAATCTCCCAGGAGGGCCTCGTGAGTGGGGCCAAGTCCTGGAAGGGCAAGTTAAGATGAATTCAGGTTTCCTGTGGCGTTTGGAGCGTTTTCGCTGAAACGAATCGGACCTCCTGCTCCCCGTGAACGGGAGAGAGCTTGCTTCTCTACTCCTTGCCCGTAGCCGCTTGAGCCTCGGCGGTCCACGATAAAGGTTACAAGTCTGTTACAAAGCTTTGCGGTGCGAAGTGAAACAGATAGGATGTTCAGCGGGCGTCTTAGCTTCACTAGGAGAGCGCATGAAGAGAGTACCCAAGCTTGCCTGTCTGGCCCTGCTAGCTCTTGTGGCGGCCGGCACGCATGCCCAGGACAACACAGATCAGGTTGCCGCTAAGCCTGCACCGGCGGTTGCCCCCGAGGCGCAGGCCCCTGCGCCGGAAGCCCAGGCTGATTACGTAATTGGGGCG
This sequence comes from uncultured Acidobacteriaceae bacterium, assembly GCA_964403025.1. GTDB lineage: Bacteria > Acidobacteriota > Terriglobia > Terriglobales > Acidobacteriaceae > Sulfotelmatobacter. The sequence goes on from CAYOEH010000001.1 coordinate 1,113,869, forward strand.
GATGATACCTTGCACATCTCGGTTTGGAAGGAACCTGATATTTCAGCCACTTTACCGGTAAGGCCGGACGGGAAGATTTCTCTTCCACTGCTGAACGATGTTCCCGCGGCAGGACTTACACCAATGCAATTGGCCGCTTCCATCACCGAAAAACTTAAGAAATATATCGCTGATCCGCGCGTGACTGTGGTGGTGACGGCGATGAATAGCCGTAGAGTCTTTGTAACGGGCGAAGTGAGCCACCCGGGAGCGCTGCCCTTGCTGCCGAACATGACCATGCTGCAGGCGCTCTCGAGTTCGGGCTTTACCCAGTTTGCGAATCTTAAACGCATTTACTTGTTGCGCAATGTAAACGGCCGGCAGGTGAAGCTGCCGTTTAACTACAAGGAAGTCGTGAAGGGCGAGCATCCCGAGCAAAACATCAAACTGCTGCCAGGCGACACGATAGTGGTGCCATAGAGAACTATGATGAGCAAACACCATAGACCGTGGTCGCTCGGCATGCTGCTGCTCGCGGTGAGCGCCGCCTGGGGACAGGACAATACCGCCCAACCGCCGGCGACCGCAAGTCCGGAGGCAAGTCCACAACAGCCGGCCCCAGCATACGGCCCGGATAATCCCGCGCCGTCCATTAGCGACAACCCTCCGATCTCAGGAGTGGATCTGCCGAACCTTGAACCCCACGCCGCGCCTCTGAGCTATATCCAGCCGGGCGCGCACGTGAGCGAGTCCGTGGATTCGAACATCCAGAATACTGTGGGTGGATCGGAGACCCAGTCCATCTCACGAGCGGAAGGTAGTTTCGAGTTGCATCGCCTCTGGAGCCATTACGATCTCTCCCTCGACTACCTTGGAGGAGTCGGGTACTACAACGTGAGAGGCCTGGGTCTGAAACAGATCGAGGAACTCGGCTTCTATCAGAAAGCTGTATGGAAGCGGGGAGAATTAGGAATTCGCGACGCTTTCAGCTACCAACCGGAGGGCACCTTCGGCAGCGCCTACGGCTCGATAGGGACGGAGGGGGCGGGTTTAGGAGGGATCAGCGCTTTCTTCGGGGGAACGGCATTGGGCGCTTTGGGGCAGGTCCCGCGCATCTTGAACCTCAGCCTGGTGGACGTGGTCGAAACGCTGACTCCGAAGTCTTCGATTACCGCGACCGGTGGTTACGCGTTCGTGCACTTTCTGCAAAACGAGCCGGGTACGAGTCCCAGTTCAAGTCCCGGTTCGAGTACCCCGTTCATCGGAAATAGTCAGATCTCCGGCCAGTTGGGTTACAGCCGCGTGCTCGGTCCACATGATCAAGGAGCCATCGTGTACGGGTACCAGGGTTTCCAATTTTCCACCGGCACAACTCTGCATAGCAATCTCGTCCAACTGATGTGGGGACATCGCATTTCCGGGCGCATGGATTTCCTAATTGGGGCCGGACCTCAATTCGTCCAACTCGACCATGTGCTTTCGCTTGTGGGCAACCCCACCTCCGCGGATGCGATTCCTCCCTGCGTTCCGGCGCCTACGCAGCAGGATCCGACGGCAGAGAACTGTCCCACCAACGATCTGCGCATCTCCGCTGCCGGGCGAGCCCGGCTGCGTTATCAATTTCCGAAAACCAGTCTTACTGCTTCCTATGAACACTACCTCACGGCCGGATCCGGCTTCTTTGCTGGTGCGGAGAGCGACATCGCGCACGTCGTCGCGACGCGTCCCTTGGGCCGAGTCTGGACGGTTTTTACTGACATCGGATACTCCCGCAACAGCCGGGTGCTGGGTAGTTCAGACCAAGGCGTGGCCGCCAATACTTACCAATACGGTTTTGCGGGGCTCGGCGTACACAGGATGTTCGGGCGGAATTTTCACGCGTTTGCCAGCTATCAATTTAATGAAGTGGCCTTTGACAGCTCCTTTTGTGGATTGAGTGGCCCCTGCAACCGCATCTCGCAGCGCCACGTGGGAACCATCGGATTGGATTGGACTCCGCGCCCAATCAGGCTCGACTAAATTCTTATCTTAGGCTGGCCTTGAGGGCCAGCGGAACGGGTATTGAGATGGAAAACCGCGAACTAACCATAGACGATTATCTGGCAATGTTGCGCCGCCGGCTGAAGGTGATTTTGATTCCGGCGCTGCTGGCTCCCATAGGCGGGATTGCCGTCTCCTTTCTTTTCTCCGCCAAGTACACATCGGAGTCCCTGGTCATGGTGGAGGGTCAAAAAGTCCCCGCGGGCATTGTTCAGCCAGTAGTCACGACCGATTTGACCGAGCGCATTGCCAGTTTGCAGCAGCAGGTGCTTAGCGAGAGCCTCCTCCGGCCTATGCTGGAGCGCACCGGGTTGCTGAAGCCGGGGCAGAACCTGGATGACGCCATCGAAGCCATCCGCGCCAATATGGCTGTCGAAGAAGTGGAAACCGATTTAACGGGGATTGGCACTGACAAGAAGAAATCCGGCCCACAGCCCAGCCCGGTTCCCGGATTCAACGTTAAATACACAGCAGGGAATCCGCGCGAGGCGCAGCAGATCTGTAACGAACTGACGTCCCTGATGCTGGAAGAAAATCTGAAGTCGCGTGAAGATGTCGCGCGCGGAACCACGGACTTTCTTCAGAAGCAGCTCGAAGACACGAAGCACAACCTGGATGATCTCGATAGCAAACTGGCCGAGTTCAAGAAGCAGTACATGGGGCAACTCCCCGGGGACGAAGACAATAACCTGAAAATCCTGATGGGGTTGAACTCGCAACTCGATGCCAACACGCAGACGCTGAATCGCGCGCAGCAGGACAAGTCTTACACGGAATCACTTCTGGCTCAGCAGATTGCAGCATGGAGGGCTTCACAGTCGGCAAACAATCCGCAGACCCTGCAGCAGCAGCTTTCACAATTACAGACACAACTCATCGACCTGCAGGCGCGCTACACCGCCGACCACCCTGATGTCATCAAAACCCTGGCGGATATTGCGCAAATCAAGAAGAAGCTGGCGGAGATCAACACTGCCACCAACGATGCGACCAGCGCTACTCCGACAAAAGAGTCGGGGTCGGACCCGCCCGAGATACGCCAGTTGCGGCTGCAGGTTCACCAATACGAAGACTTGATTGGCCAAGCTTCGCGCGACCAGAAGAAACTGCAGGATGAAATAGCCGTGTATCAGGGCCGGGTGGCGTTGAGCCCCGCCATCGAAGAACAGTACAAGCAGCTGGCCCGAGATTACGACAACACCCAAAAGGTCTACCAGGATCTGTTGGCCGACAAAAGTAAGTCGGACATAGCCCTGCGGATGGAGCAGCAGCAACAGGGAGAACAGATGCGGCTGTTGAATCCAGCCAGTGTGCCGGACGCGCCCAGTTTCCCCAACCGCCTATTTTTTGCCGGCGGTGGACTAGGCGCCGGTTTGGCCTTAGGGGCCACTCTCGCAATATGGCTGGAGTTTCGCGACAAGTCAATTCGTACCCAGGGAGATGCAGAGGCGGCGCTGGACTTGCCTATGCTGGTTTCGATGCCCTGGGTGGTGGAGACCGTGCCGGCGAATGGCAACGGTAAAAGCCATTTTTGGAAACGGAAGCCTCCCGAGCATATGAAAGAAGCGGCAAGACTCTAAGGCAAGTTTTGAGCTGACGACATGTACAAAGAATTCTACGGACTGCGGGCAAACCCGTTTAACGTCAACCCCGATCCGCGTTATCTATTTTTGACGCGGCATACCGAAGAGGCTCTGGCGTGCCTTACCTACGGCATCCAGAGCCGCAAAGGCTTTGTGCTTCTCACCGGGGAAGTGGGCACAGGCAAGACCACGCTCATCAACAAACTGCTGGAGTGGCTTCGCCTGCAACAAGTGGCTACCGCGTTCGTCTTCAACTCGCGTCTGAATACGACCCATTTTCTTGACTACATGATGGCGGACTTTGGCATTCCTTGCGATTCGAAGGCCAAGAGCCAGGTGTTGCTGCGTCTCTACAACTGGCTGCTAGACCGATATCGTGCTGGCGAGACTGCGGTCCTCATCGTGGACGAAGCGCAGAACCTTACCGATGAAGTTCTCGAAGAAATTCGAATGCTTACCAATCTCGAAACCTTTACCGAAAAGCTCTTGCAGATCGTACTGGTAGGCCAACCGGAACTTGAGCAGAAGTTGAAGCAACCACAATTGCGTCAGTTGCGTCAGAGGTTGAGCTTACGGGCCAAGACGCATCCTCTTACCTTGGAGGAAACCAAAGCTTACATTCAGCAGCGATTGCGGATCGCGGGTGCTAGCGGCGGGCAGATTTTCGACGCCGAATCATTGGTCGAGATTCATCGCTATGCCAACGGCATTCCCCGCGTTATCAACTTGCTGTGTGAACACTGTTTAGTCAGCGCATTCGTTGATCAGCAGAAAGTGATCGGACCCTCGGTCGTCGACGCGGTGGCGCGCGATTTCGATCTGGGGGATAGCATCTCCGCAGGGGTCTTGACAACACCTGATCCTTCGGCGGGCAAAGAGAAGCCCGATTTGGTGGAGGCTCTCCGGTCACTCGCAACTCTGGCTGATCGGCTGCGCGAAGAAGAGAAGGATCTCTCCAAGGAAAGGAAGCTATGAGCAGAATTCACGAAGCTCTAAAGAAGGCCGAACAGGAACGGGCGACCTCACAGGGAGGTGTACCCCAACCTGATCGCGCGGCTGAGTCCGCGATGCCGACAGAAGAGCAGTCTCTTGAGGTTGGGACGGGCCTTCCCTCGAATGGAGAACTACCGCTTACCTCAGCGATGCCGTCCTTCGCCAGTCCCTTCAACCTCGATACTCTGCTGGCCCGTTGTGTCCCTGGGTCCTGGGCGCCGGACGCGAGTACGATGCTGTTCTTCAACGGGGATGATAATGCGCGCGGTATGGAAGAGTTCCGCACGCTGCGCTCCCGTCTCTATTCCGCGCGCGAGAAGATGGCGCTAAAGAAGGTCCTGGTCACGAGTGCTCTGCCGAAGGAAGGGAAGTCGTTTACCGCTGCCAACCTGGCTCAAGTCTTGGCGCGCCAGCATGGCCGCCGGGTGCTGCTGGTGGATGCCGATCTGCGCGGCCCGCGGTTGCACATGATGCTGGGCACAACATCTTCGCCCGGGCTCGCGGATTATTTGCAGGGCGAGAGCGACGAATTCGCCATCATGCAGCGAGGGCCGATGGAAAATCTGTTTTTCATTCCCAGTGGCCACGAGATCTCCGATCCCGCCGATCTGGTCGCCAATGGACGATTGCGGATCCTCCTTCAGCGGATCGAACCTCTGTTTGAGTGGATCATCATTGACTCGCCCCCGGCCGTGCCGGTTTCTGATTCCAGCGTGCTGGCCAAAGCCTGCGACGGGGTTCTCATGGTTGTTCGCTCCAACGCGACACCGGTGGATATGGCGCGGCGAGCACGACAGGAATTTCCAGAGGAGACCCTCATTGGAATCGTGCTGAATGGCGCGAACGCCGACGTGCTGCCCTACACTCGCTATTACTACGACGAAGCTGAGAACAACACGATCAAATTCAAGACCTAGGGAAACAGGGAACCGTGATCCGGCTGTTCAAAGTCTATTATCCGCTGCGCACGCTGGTTTTGCTGGCGGGGGAGGCCTTGATCGTCTGGGTTTCTTTCGTGCTCGGCACCATGCTTCGGAGTCAGGATAGCTGGTTGCTGCTGAATGTCGAAGGTGGATACGTCAAGATCTTTGTCGTCACGGCGGTCGTGCTGCTGCTCTCCCATTGGCTAGACCTCTACGACTCCTCCAGTCTCGATAGGAATTGGGAACAAGTTTTTCGTATTCTGCTGGTAATTGGATCCGTAACTCTCGCCCTCGCCGCGGTGGCCCTTCTGTTTCCCGAACTCATGTTGGGAAGTCGTTCGACTCTCCCGGGAATCATCATCCTCATCGTCATGTTGTCCTGCTGGCGCGGGGCTTACAGTTGGATGGTGAAACAACCGTTCCTGCGCGAGCGCGTGTACGTGCTGGGCACGGGCGAGCGCGCCGAGAGACTGGTCAATGGCCTGCGCCGGCGATCGACCCTCGGCATCGACGTAGTGGGTTGGACGGGAAACGTTGAAGGCGAACTGACTCGCGAATCGGTGGCGGCAAATTTGCTGGAGGTCGCAGGCGGACGAGGTTTACATCGCGTGATTGTTGCCATTCCAGATCGCCGTGGCACATTGCCCGTCGAAGAACTATTGGAATTGCGGCTGGGCGGCGTGCGGGTGGAAGAGGCAACTTCATGGCTGGAGAAAATCTCAGGCAGGATCGAAGTGGAACAACTGTATCCGAGCTGGTTGATTTTCACCGAAGGATTCCGCTTCAGTGTGTTTTTCCGCATCGTACGGCGGGTGCTGAACTTCTCCGTGGCTTTGCTGGCCCTGGTGGTTTCGCTCCCTTTGCTTCCCTTCATTGTCCTCGCAGTTAAGCTGGATTCACCCGGGCCCGTGCTTTATCGGCAACAGCGCGTGGGGCGGCGTGGCAAGATATTTTATTGTTACAAATTTCGTACCATGCGTCAGGACGCGGAAGCCGATACCGGCGCAACCTGGGCAACGGATAACGATCCACGCGTCACTCGCATCGGCAAAGTCCTGCGAATCTCCCGTCTCGACGAAATTCCGCAGCTATGGTGTGTCCTGAAAGGCGACATGCATTTTGTGGGTCCACGCCCGGAACGCCCGGAATTTGTCGAGTGGCTGAGCCAAGAGATTCCGTACTATGGCGTGCGCCACGTGGTTCGTCCCGGCATCACCGGATGGGCACAAGTTCAGTACAAGTACGGAAACACCAAGGAAGATGCTCGGGAAAAGCTGCAGTATGACCTGTTCTACATAAAGAACGCTTCTATCGGTCTTGATCTGCTCATTATGTTTCAGACCATCAAAATCGTCGTGCTCGGACGGGGAGCGCAATGAAGTGGTTGTTCTGGGGAGCAGCTCTTCTGATCGGCTATGCCTATGTCGGATACGCCTGCTGGTTGTGGTTGCGACTGCTGTGGCGTTCCTATCCGGTGAGGCGTGGCGCGTGTACGCCGGCGGCGTCAATCGTCATGGTGGTGCGCAACGAGGAAGAAAGCCTGGAAACGAAGTTGCAGAACCTGTTTTCGATCGATTATCCGCCTTGCCAGATCATCGTGGTTTCGGACGGATCGACCGACGGAACGGAAGGCATCCTGCGCGGGCACAAACCGCGTCTGGAACTGGTCCTAAACCAGAATTCGCAAGGTAAGGCTTCTGGTCTGAACGACGCAATCAAGTTGGCTCGCGGTGAGATCGTGGTGTTTACCGACGCCCGTCAGCGGATTGAGCCTGAGGCGGTGCGCCTGCTGGCTGAGAACTTTGCCGAACCCGAGGTGGGATGCGTGAGTGGTGAGTTGATGCTCGGAGAGGCCGCGAAAGGCGAGAGCAGTCAGGGATTGGGCCTATATTGGCGGGTCGAAAAGCTGGTTCGCGAACTGGAATCGGCCTCAGGCTCGGTGGTGGGTGCAACAGGGGCGTTCTATGCGGTGCGGCGCGAGTTGCTGACCAGCGTTCCGCCAGGAACGATTTTGGATGATGTCTATCTGCCGATGCAGGTGGTGCGACAGGGGAAGCGCACCGTTTTCGAGGCTCGCGCGCGAGCATGGGACGCGCCAGATCTTGGCGCGAAAAGGGAATTTTCGCGGAAGGTTCGAACCCTTGGCGGCAACTATCAGTTGGTTCAGTTGGAGCCCTGGTTGTTGAGTAGCCGCAATCCGATTCGGTTTGAGTTTTTGAGCCACAAGCTGTTGCGTCTGGCCGTTCCGTTTGCCCTCGGAGTGCTTCTCATAGCCTCTTTGCAACTCAATGGTCCTTTCTACCGGGTGGTCTTGACGCTGCAATTGTTGTTCTACGCTCTGAGCGCCCTGGCCTTAAGCCGCATGGTGAAGCGCGGAATCATCGCGCGGATTGCCGATGTGGCTGGCGCTTTTGTCTTGCTGAATGGTGCCGCCGCCGTAGCTTTGGTCAATTTCGTAGCTGGGAGACGAGCAGCATGGACGCGTTGAAGACGAGTGCTGGCGTGGATGAACAGATTGCACCGGCCGGCGCAGAGGCGCAGCCGTCGACTCGCTCCGGACCACTCGGGCGGTGGCTCCTGCTACTGGGATCGATCGAGCTGGTTTGCATCATGGCCTGCCACAACATCGGCAAGGGGGAATTTGACTACTATATCGACGAGGCACAGCACGCGGTCACCGGTCTCTTCGTAGCTGATTTCTTGCACGACTTGCCGCTGAGACACCCCGTGCAGTATGCCTACTTGTATTACGCGCAATACCCCGCCGTTGCCATCCTGCACTGGCCGCCGCTGTTCTATCTGTTCGAAGGCATGAGCTTCCTCTTGCTTGGACCTTCGGTGGTGTCGGCCAGGCTGACGGTAATTTTCTTTAGTGTCGTGCTCCTCTACCAATGGTTTCTGCTAGTGGAGGAGCTGCAGGACTCCTACACCGCGGCCATCAGCACAGCGGTTCTGGGACTTCTCCCCATGGTTCTTTTGTTCGAAAAGACCGTCATGTTGGAGATCCCTTCGTTGGCGCTATGCGTGGGTGCGATTCGGCATTGGATCCGGTATCTCGACCAGGGACGCAGAAGTTCTCTTTATTATTTCGGCCTTTGGCTTAGCGCTGCGCTATTGTGCAAGCAAACCAGCGTGTATTTGCTGGTTTTCTGTGCGCTGACCCTGGTGGTGACTCGGAAATGGAAGCAAATATTCTCTCGTGACGCGCTTGCGGTTGCCACCTTGGTTGCTGTGCTTGCCGGACCCTTCCTGGTGCTGATGCTCTTTATGCAAGGAAAGGCGGTGGCCAACGATCTTGGTTCTCACCGTATGAGTGGCTGGGAGCGGATCTTTTACTACGCCGAGACATTACCCGGTTCTTTTTCGCCGGTGTTGCTTGTGTTGGCGGCGTTGGGCCTGCTGCTTGCGTGGCGCTGGAATCGGCGTGGGCAGGCTTCTCTCATGGTGTGTTGGATTCTCGCAGGTTATTTGACTTTCTCCTGGTTCGGGCAAAAAGAAGCGCGTTTTGCCATCTATTGGTTTCCACCCCTGGTGTATCTCGCCGTTGGACTGCTCACACAATTCTTCCGGGTTTCTAGCCTTCGAATGACGATGCGAGGGGTCGCTGCAGTGCTGGTCGCGCTGTTGGCTGTGCCAGCCTGGAGTCAGCAGAGACCTTACATCTCAGGCTACAAAGACGTGGCTTCGCTCCTGGTGAATCAGTACCATGCTGGGATTGTTCTTTTTGACGGGCCAGTGCCTGGCAATTTCGTTTTCTTTATGCGGGCTCTCGATCCGGCCCGGCATTTTCTGATCCTGCGGAAGGTGCTCTATGCCGATGATATCCGGCCCGGCGAAAACAGCGAGCAGTTGCTGCATAGCCGGGAGGACTTGACCGACGCTTTCCGCCGGGATGGCATTCGCTTTATAGTTGTTTCAGAAAATCTTGCGATTCGCTTCGATTCGCAGCGCATTCTGCGGGACCAGTTGCGCGGCGATCAGTTTCAATTGTTGGAACGTTTCCCCATATCGAGCAACGAGGCGAGTTGGAAGGGCGAGCAACTGCTGGTCTACGAGAACAAGCAGTGGACTCCACCCACCGACAAGGTCCTGCGGATTCGGATGCTGACCCTGCCGCACGACATCGTCGTGCCCTTTGAGCAGTTCGAGGTTAGTCATCCGTAGCCCGGAGAGCAAATGAATCGACTGACAAGAAAGCAGTCATGACATTGCAAACTACATCGACGGGCGTCAGAGGGCGTTCCGCCGGCTGGGCAGCGCGCGCCAAGAAAGTTGTTTCGCTGGAGCGGCGTCCTTTTGTTTTCGGCGCTCTTGTCACATTTTTCGGTCTCTACTATTACCGGCCCGAAGATTTCATCCGCGTCCTGGCGTACATTCCGATGGCCAGGATTGCCGGGGTGATTGCATTTGTGGCGCTCCTTGCTGGAATGATGGGCGGCGCCAAGATAAAAACTCCGAGAGCGGTCAAGATCCTCTGGTTGCTTCTCGTTCAAATGACGATCTGCATCCCCTTCGCAATGTGGCCGGGGGGGGCTTTTCACACGGTTTTTGATAAGTTCTCAAAAGGCGTGGTGGTGGCCATGCTTATCAGCATGGTGGTAGTCACGGTGGGGGAGTTGCGGAAGTTGCTCTGGATCCAGGTCAGCGCGGTGGCACTCGTCACTTTTTTTTCGATCGCACTACGGCACTATAACCAGGGCGGCCGGCTCTCAGGAATTCAGGAGAGCATTCTATCGAACCCTAACGATCTTGCCATCAACATCGCAATCAGTTTTCCTCTCGGTCTGGCTTTCATGCTGCATAGCCGGGGCTTCAAGAAGGTGGTTTGGGGATCGAGTTTAGCGGTCATGTGTGTCGGCGTTGTATTAACCGCCTCGCGGAGTGGATTGCTGGCTCTGATAGTCACGATCATGGTTTGCGTTTGGGAGTATGGGGTCAAGGGAAAGCGCCGCCATTTGATAGTGGTCACGATTGTGGTTTCCCTGCTGGGCTTGGGTGTTGCCCTATCGAGTTCATACTATCGGGCGCGCGTCGAGAGTATCTTTCTGGGGAACGTTGAGGGTTCAGGAGATAAGGGATCCCTTGCAGCAAGGAAGGAACTGCTCAAGAAAAGCGTCGTAACAGCCCTGACCCACCCCGTCTTCGGTGTGGGACCCGGATGTTTTCCGCTCGTGGATGAGGGCTGGAAAGTGGCTCACAACGCCTATTCTGAGCTGGCCGCCGAAGCAGGCTTACTTGCGCTGGTATTGTTTCTGATGGCGATTGGGGAGGCATTCAAGAATATCGCCCGGATTCGGAAATCGGATCAATATCGGGATGATCCGGAATTCAGGCTTTTCACACAAGCCCTCTGGGCGGGTCTAGCGGCCTATGTTGCGGGCTCATTTTTCGCTTCAACCGAGTACAACCTGTATCCGTATTACGTAATCGGCTACACCTGCGCCATGGTGCGGATCACAAGCCAGCCGATTCCAGTCTACGAGCAAAGCAACAAACGCCAGATTTTGAGCAAAGCAAAATATGACGGTATCCTCAAACCCCAAACACTCCGGAGTCGCTAACGAAGTTTTGTCGGTGCTCCGGTGCCTCACGTGTCACGGCCAGCTCGAAGAACGAGGCATCGATTTGGCCTGTGTTGGCTGCGGCCGGAAGTATCCGCAGGTGAATGGTGTTTTTCGTTTCGTGGACGAGCAGCAGTATGCCGGAAGTTTTGGTTTCCAATGGCACGTGCATGCTCGCACGCAGTTGGATACCGATGAGAGCAAGCGTTCGGAGCAAGCCTTCCGGCAGCGGACCGGTTTCGGTCCCGAGGATCTCGCCGGCAAACTGGTCCTGGATGTGGGGTGTGGGATGGGGCGTTTTGCGGATGTGGCCACCCGCTGGGGAGCGCGTGTGGTGGGCATTGACCTAAGCTTGGCGGCCGAAGTTGCGGCCCGCAACCTCGCTGGTCGCGAGGCAACGATATTCCAGGCTGACGTTTTCCATCTTCCGTTTGCACCCGAGAGCTTCGATTTTATCTATAGCATCGGAGTTCTCCATCACACTCCAGATTGCGAACGGGCCTTCAAAATGTTGCCTGGACTATTGAAGCCTGGCGGGAAGGTCGCAGTCTGGCTCTACAGCCGGTACAACTCCTGGTACCGGATGAGTGACGTTTATCGAAAGGTAACTCGTCGCATGCCTCCCCGCCTGCTTCACGCGCTTTGCTATGGCGTGGTTCCGCTGTACGGTGTTCACCAGGTGTTGAGGCGGATTCCGTTGATGGGGCGCCCCGCCAGCGGCGCGCTGGCCTATATGATCCCGATGGCGTTTCATCCCGATCGTACGTGGAGGATCCTCGATACTTTTGATTGGTATTCCCCCTGGTACCAGTCGAAACACACGTACGAAGAAGTCTTCCGCTGGTTCGAGAGTTGCGGATTGGAAAATCTGCGAGTCGTGGAACAACCCATAGCTGTGCAGGGTCGACGGCCGGTTCTCAAGGAACAACCCACCTCCGCAAGCGAAGAGGAGGTCAGCCAGTGTGCGGGATAGCCGGCGTCGTTGGCAGGCAAGGAGACGTCGTCGACGCGGACGACGTCCATCGAATGTGCCAGACGATTACCCACCGTGGACCCGATGATGAAGGCATCTATACGCACGGTCGGGTGGGCCTCGGCATGCGGCGCCTCAGCATCATTGACTTGGCCGGTGGAAAACAGCCCATTCACAATGAAGACAGCTCCATTTGGGTTGTCTTCAACGGTGAGATTTACAACTTTCCAGAATTACGCCGCGAATTAGAAGGCCGCGGCCACCAGTTTTACACGCACAGCGATACCGAGGTGATTGTCCATCTCTACGAAGAGATGGGGGCGGACTGTGTGAAGAAACTCCGGGGCATGTTCGCGATTGCCCTCTATGACCGAGATCGAGATTCGCTGTTGCTTGCTCGCGATCGGCTTGGCAAGAAGCCTTTGCACTATGCTCTGCAACACGGACGGCTTCTGTTTGGCTCAGAGATCAAGGCAATCCTTGCTCTGCATCCGGAGTTGGCTGAGGTTGATACAGAAGGCCTTCTGCAATATTTCTATTTTGGCTACATACCTGATCCCCGCACCGCATTCCATCCTGTCCGCAAACTGCCGCCTGGTCACCTCATGGAATACCGCAACGGCGAGGCAAAGATCCGGCAGTATTGGGATTTGCCCGAGTACGGCACGCATACGCGCATCAGCGAAGATGAATGTCTTGTAGAGATGGAGCGGCGGTTAGAAGAGGCCGTCCGGATCCGTCTGATCAGTGATGTGCCCCTGGGAGCTTTGCTTAGTGGAGGCGTCGATTCTTCCATCATCGTCGCCCTGATGGCGCGGGCCAGCAGCAAGCCGGTCAAGACTTTTTCCATCGGATTTCGCGCGGAGCAGTTCAACGAATCAGAGTACGCGCGCATGGTTGCGGAGCGATTCGGCACGGATCATCACGAACTGGTACTTGAGCCGGACATTGAAGAGACGTTGCAATATCTTTCAGGGATGATGGAAGAACCTTTCGGCGATTCTTCCATGCTCCCGACCTATTACGTCTGCCGCATGGCAAGACGAGAAGTTACGGTTGCGCTTTCGGGCGATGGAGGCGATGAGCTATTTGCCGGCTATGATCGCTACCTGGTCGCGATGGAGCGGCGCAAATTTGATCCCTTTCATCGCTATATCGGGCCAATCTACCGTCACCGCATTCACGGACTTCTTCCGCCCGGGATGTATGGCAAGAATCTGGCTTGGAACGCCTCACTGAATGAGCGGGACCGTTATCTGGATGGACTCTCGTTCTTTCCTGTGTTGCATCGCGAACGGCATCTATTTACCCGGGAGTTTCTGGAGAGTGTCCGGCATCTGCCGGATCCTCTGGCGGAGTGGCAGCGGACCTATGATTGCGCTCCCGCGTCGGACCGGATGAGCCGCCTTTTGTACCTGGACACCAAGACTTATCTGAGCGCAGACATTCTCACGAAAGTGGACCGTATGAGCATGGCAACTTCCCTGGAAGTGCGCGTTCCCATGCTCGATCACGAATTCGTTGAGTGGGTTACGTCTCTGCCGGTGGAGTGGAAATTTCGGGCTGGAACGCGGAAATACATTCTGAAGAAGCTGGCAGAGAGGCTGGACATTCCGCCAGCGCTACTGCACCGTAGAAAACAGGGCTTCCAGTTGCCCCTGGTCGAATGGATGCGGGACCGCTCCAAAGCACAATTTTGGGGAGTTTTGCTGGAGCCTCGTACCCTGCAGCGTGGTTATTTCAAGCCTGCGGCCGTGCGCTCACTCATTGATGAACACGTTCGTGGACGGCGCAATCGGTCCGGTATGCTGTGGCGCATGTTGGTGCTGGAACTCTGGCACAGGAATTTTATGGAAGCTCGATCCGATTGGGCTACCGCGCGCCGGGCGCCTGAAGTCCTTGCCAGCGAAATCAATGCGCTTCCGCACGCGGCATCGTCGCTTCCGGCGCGACCAGGGTCGGTTGCGAATTGACCATTGACGAGATAGAGATCCTGATTACGCAAAGCGAATTGTGACGCCTTCAAACCACCCCATATCACCTAATGCGCGGAGCCGGGCCCCGGTGTTCGTGCTGGGCTGCGTACGCTCTGGGACTACGCTCCTGTATCACATGCTGCTCTCCGCTGGAAATTTCGCGGTGTACCGAGTCGAATCCAATGCCATCAACTTGCTGGAACCGGCATTTGGCGATCTTTCCATCCCGCGCAACAAGCGACAACTTTTGCAGGCATGGTACAACAGCCGGCTTTACACGCGGTCGGGTCTGAGCAAAGGCGCGATCGACGAAAAAGTGATGAGTGAATGCAGAAACGGCGGCGATTTCTTGCGCATTGTCATGTCCGAAATGGCCATGCAACAGGGAGTAGAGCGCTGGGCCGATACGACGCCCGAACACTTGTTGTTCCTCGGCCGAATCAAGGAGACGATTCCCGAAGCCCTCGTCATTCACATCATTCGTGATGGCCGGGACGTGGCGCTTTCCACCGATAAGCAGGGTTATGTGAAGCGGCTGCCCTGGGATCGCAAACCATCGAAGATGGCGGCGGGATTGTACTGGGAATGGATGGTGAACAAAGGCCGCCGGGACGGTCGAAGCTTGGGCGGCGATTATACCGAAGTGCACTTTGAAAAGCTGATCAGCGAGCCGCGAGAGACGCTGGCTCAGTTGGGCGAGTTCATTGGACAAGAGCTCGATTATGATCGAATCCGGCAGGTAGGAATCGGTTCGGTGAGCGCTCCCAATACGTCGTTCGCTGGTGGACCAGATGAGACCTTCAACCCCATCGGACGTTGGCGTAACGGCTATTCCGATGAAGAACTAGCGACGTTCGAGGGACTGGTGGGCTGCACTCTGCAATCAACGGGTTATGAGTTGGCAAGTTCAGATCGGGATGCGAGGAACCGTGCCGAACTCGGAATCATGCGCGCCGCGTACCGAATGTATTTCGATACCAAGCTCTATCTCAAAGCAAAGACACCGCTGGGACAGTTGCTTGTGAGCCGAGACTTATCCTGGATTTAAACCGGCAGGATTAAGCGCAAGGTTGATCAAGCGTCAGAATTCTCATCTCGCCAACGGCGCAACCGTGGTCGCATTTTGTGTCCGCTCCGCGCGAAAACCAGTTGCAGCATCGCGGAGTACTTCGGCGAAGCGGCGGGCGATTTGCGACCAGTCATAGCGCGCCGCCAAAGTGGCAGCGGCTTGCTCGTAACTTCGGCGCAACTCGGGTTCCTTCAGTACTCGAACAACGGCAGCGGCGAACGACTGCGCGTTGTCGGCGATCATCAAGTCCTGGCCATCTTTCACGTCTAATCCTTCCGCGCCAATGGAAGTGGAGACCAGAGCTTTAGCCATGGCCATCGCTTCGAAAATCTTGAGCCGTGTGCCGCCCCCGATCCGCAGAGGTACAACGACCACGGTAGCCGATCGCAAATAGTCAGTGATGGAGGGCACCGTCCCTGTCACCTCGACAGAAGCGGACGCCAGCGATCGCACACGCGCGCTGGGAGTCCGCCCTACGATTTGAAAACGCGCATTCGGAAAAGCGGCCAGGACGGTCGGCCAGATTTCCCCGCAGAAATATTCCACCGCGTCGACATTCGGTTCCCAATCCATGGAACCGGTGAACAAAACCACGGGAGGATCCCCCGAGACCGAAGGAGAGGCTTGATACTTGTCCGTGTCCACGCCAGTGGGAACGACCGTGATCGAGCAGCCAGACGAAAGCCCCACCATCGCGTTCCGATCATGCTCGGAAACTGCGATGACATGCTGAAATCTTCGCAGCGCTTGAGTCTCGTAAGACGCCATCTTCCAGCCTTCGATCGAATAAGATAGTTTCCTCCACGGAGCCTTTTCGGTGTGGGCCATGCGCCGCCAGAGCATGGTCTCAACGTTATGCTGAAAGAGAACCACGGGAGCCGCGAAGTGCTCGGGAAAATTCAACGAAGCCGAGAGAAAATCGCACACTGCCACATCCAAAGTGCCATTGCTTAGCCACTGGGCCACACTGCGACGAACTTTTGGATGCGTGAACTTCCTTACTGCGTAGGGAGCCACCGAAGGCAGCCGAAAAATATAGTCCAGGGATTGAGCCAGCGTGCCCTCTGGAGCAGCAGTGTGGATGATCTCGGTACGCGGCAGTTGCTGTGTGATGGCCGCTTCGTACTCAACATCACGGCGTCCCCCGTAGTAGGAAAGGAGAGTTACTTCATGTTCCTTCGCAAGATGCCGGAGAATGTTGAAGGAACGTATTTTGCCTCCGGTATCGACCGGCAAAAGCTTTCCTGCCTTGACCCAGAGTATTTTCATTTCCCGGTTGGATTGGCGGCTTCGACTACCAGCATATCCCTTCGTAAGTTGTGCTGGCGGTAGGCCGCCGGGATTTCTCCAGATTCACCAGATCCACCACAATCTGACTGGGGCGAATGTGGGTGTCGAGAAGCGCTTTATCAAGCCCGCGAATGCCGATGACGACCACTTCTGCCGGCTTGAGAACTTCCTCTAGACTTGTGCTGAGCAGGGAGCCGATATGGGGAATGACCTCCTCAATATACTGCCGGTTGGAACCGATCAGACGTCCCAGGGAAACGTTGTCATCCCAAATATGTATATCGCATCCTTCACCGATCAAACGCTTGACGAGTTGTACTTGAGGACTCTCCCGCAGATCGTCGGTCGCCGCCTTGAAGCTGAGACCAAGCACCGCGATTTTTTTCTTCCCGGTCGCGAGTACCATTTTCACGGCGCGGTCGAGGTGCGACTCATTGCTGGGCAGAAGAGATTCGAAAAGAGGAAGTTCGAGGTCGAGTTCCTTGGCGCGATAGTTCAAGGCTCGAACATCCTTGGGCAGGCACGAACCGCCAAACGCGAAACCTGGTTTGAGGTAGGCCGGTGAAATATTAAGCTTCGAGTCCGCCAGGAAGATTTCGATCACCGATTCCGCATCTACCCCGAGTTCCTTCGCCAGAGTCCCGACCTCATTGGCGAACGAGACTTTCGTCGCGTGCCAGGCGTTGCAGACATATTTCACCATCTCAGCGGACCGAAAAGAAGTCTCAAAGATGCGGCCCGGCGCCCATGCGTAAAGCTCACGCAGCATTTGACTGTGGGAGGAGTCACGTGCGCCAATGACCGTCATGGACGGCTCCAGAAAGTCGGCTACGGCCGTGCCTTCCCGCATGAATTCCGGATTGACACAAACTCCAAAATCTTTGCCCATGCGCTTTCCACTGGCCTTCTCCAGAACTGGAACCACGATCGACTCAGCCGTGCCCGGCAGCACGGTGCTGCGCAACACCACGAGATGGAATCCGTCTTTGCTCTTAAGGGTTTCGCCAATTTCCCGGCAAACCGGCTCAATGTGTCCCAAATCAAGCTTGCCATTGCGCAGACTGGGAGTACCGACACACAGAAAGGAGATATCCGAGTTCAGAACGGCCGCGACCGCATCCCTCGTAGCGTGCAAGTGGCATGCCTGATGCCCCTCGGCGATTAAGTCTTTCAGTCGTGGTTCAACGATAGGGCTTCGGCCTGCCTCCATCGCCTCGACTTTGCCGGGGCTCAGATCGACTCCGGTGACATGGTTGCCCTGATGGGCAAAGCACGCAGCAGTAACCGTTCCTACGTAACCCAAACCGAAAACGCTGATCCGGCTCATTCGAAGCACTTTCCTTCTTGGTCAATGCGTAGGCAGTACCACGCATTTGGATATCCAAGCAACATTTTTTCGGTGGTTTAAAAAACTTAGGACGCGCCAGAGAGCAAAGCTGCCCGCCCAACGGACTAACGATATAAAATCCTAGCACGAAATGAGGATGGGATTGGGAGAATGGAATCGTCGTTACCGGCGCGTAGTGGTGATGAGTCCGAACGAGCTTGCTGACCGGCTGCGGCAGCAAGCCACCGCCCGCCTTGATTTTTGGCGCTACAGACTCGGCGCAGGCTTCCCACCGCGGCTCGATGCGATTCAATCTGGGCGTCCGGATCCGCATTTCTTTTTTTCGGCCGATTCTGTTCCGCATTTGTGCTCGCGACTGCGCGAGCTCTTTCCCAAGGAAGCTGACGACATCGTCGAGCGTGCCGAGCGAATCTGTAAGCACAGGTTTGATCTGCTGGGCTATAAGGACTTGGACTACGGGACGGAAATTGACTGGCACTGCGACCGCGTGCATGAAAAGCGGGCTCCCCGAAAACCCTGGTTTCAGATTCGCTATCTTGATTTCGCCGAGGTTGGAGACAGCAAGATTACTTGGGAGCTGAACCGTCATCAGCATTTAGTGACGCTGGCCAAGGCGTTCCGGCTGACCGGGGACGAGCGATTCGCCACGGAGCTGTTTAGCCAGTGGAGACATTGGCATCAAGAAAATCCTTACCCCATCGGCATCAACTGGGCGAGCAGCCTGGAAGTGGCTTTTCGCAGCCTCTCCTGGCTTTGGGTTTACTTTCTAATGTCCGGGTCGGCGGCGCTGCCGGCGGCATTTCGTAGCGAGTTATGTCGCAGCCTGGCGGTGTCGGGCCGCCATATCGAATGCTATCTTTCTACATATTTTTCTCCGAACACTCATTTGCTCGGCGAAGGGGCCGCACTTTTTTTCATTGGTACTTTGTGCCCGGAATTGCGGCAGGCGGGGCGATGGCAAGCCCTCGGATGGAAAGTTCTTCAGCAGGCAGCGGAGCGCCAGGTGCGGGACGATGGGCTGCACTTCGAGCAGTCCATCTACTATCACGTCTACGCCTTGGACTTTTTTCTGCACGCCGCCGTGCTTGCTTCACGCAACGGACTTGCCCTTCCTGCTCCTTTTGAACGTACGCTCGAACGCATGTTGGAAGCGCTCTGCGTTCTGGGGCGCTCCGGGCCAATACCTAGCCTGGGTGATGATGATGGCGGGCGATTGTTCGATCCTGGGCGTAACCGTTCGATTCATCTCTTCGACCCGCTGGCCACGGGAGCGGTTTTGTTCAGCCGAGGTGATTTCAAAACGGCTTCCGTTGGACTGCGAGAGGAAACGTTGTGGCTGTTGGGCGAGGAGGGTGTGGCTGAATTTAATCGGTTGCCGCTTGTCTCCGTGACAAAGAGTTCTACCGCGTTTCAGAGCAGCGGACTCTATGTGATGTCAGGAAACGATCTCGAGCGGCAATTGGTGATTGATGCCGGGCCGCAGGGCGCAGATACTGCGGGACATGGCCACGCCGACGCGCTCAGCATCACCGCAAATACCGGCGGCCGTGCCTTACTCATCGATCCAGGCACATTTGAATATGTGGGGAAAACCTCTGAGCGCAACCGATTCCGAGGCACCAGGGCCCACAACACGCTCCTGGTCGACGGCTTGGACCAGTCTGAACCCAAGGGACCGTTCAGTTGGGTTAGTCTACCCAAAGTTCACGCGGAAGGGTGGATCAGCGGAGAGACTTTCGATCTTTTCGTGGCTAGCCACGATGGCTACGCTCGTTTGCCCGACCCGGTTGTGCATCGGCGCTTTGTGTTCTCGCTGAAGTCTCGCTTTTGGTTGGTGCGCGATCAGGTCATGGGGCGAGGTAAGCATCAACTCGATTTGTTCTGGCACATCAATCCAGAGCTCTCGCCGGCAGAACGAACCAAGGCCATATTTCGCGGTGCGGGCGCTGGGGTCTCGATTTTGACTCCAGAGAATCATGGATGGTCACAAGATATTCTGTCGGAGGATTGGTCGCCAGCATACGGTCAACGAGAGCGCCACAGTGTGCTGCATTTCGGAACCGTGGCTACTCTGCCGGTCGAGTTTGCGACGGTGCTGCTTCCAGAGACCGCAATTGACGCGGGCTTGCACAGCTTTACGCGTATTGCCTCGCCTTCGACGGCTGAAAGCGCCGTCTGCTATCGTTTTAGGACGGAAACGGAGGAACACTATTTTGTTTTCGGGCAGGGGAAACCGTGGACACTGTTGCCGTGGACCAGCGATGCCGAATTTCTTTGCTGGGAGCAAAGCAGGGACAAGGCGTACCGGACGCTCATATGCCGCAATGCCAGTTATGTAGAAGCGCGTGGTCGCAGAATCATTTCTTCCAAGCGGACTATTTTGTGTTGCGAAATAATCAATGTCGAAGGGAAAGTGCGTGTGATTTCCTCAGATCAACAAACTGTCGTCGACAACGAGGCGTTCGGCACGATTTCGCTTGAACAGAACGGCAACTAACCGGCTGCCTTTCGGATAAGGCTGACCAGAACTGAATAAGGAACAAATGGCAAGGGAGAATGCGCCGGTTTTTGTCGTTGGCTGTCCACGCTCAGGAACGACGCTGCTTTATAACATGCTGCTGTCTTCGGGCGGGTTCGCGGTCTATCTCGCGGAGTCGAACGTTTTTAACCTTTTGGTGCCTCGCTTCGGCGACTTGAGCGTCCGGGCAAACCGTGAACGATTGATGGATGCCTGGCTGCAAAGCAAATTATTCCGGGCATCGTTCCTGGACGCTCAGCAGATCCGCGCGAAGGTATTGTCCGACTGCAGGAACGGCGCTGATTTTCTTCGCATCGTAATGCAAGAAATCGCGCGAGCCCAGGGAGTGCAGCGGTGGGCCGATAATTCTCCCGAAGAACTGCTGCATGCAGTCACCATCAAGAAAACCCTGCCGGACGCCCTCTTTATCCATATGATTCGCGATGGGCGGGATGTTTCGTTATCCCTCGATGCGCGCCCGCATAAATGGGTGCGGCCTTTCCCTTGGGACCGTCAGAAGAGTCTGCTGGTCACAGGCGTTTTTTGGGAATGGATGGTGCAAGGTGGCAGAAGGCAGGGCAGAAGTCTGGGTAGCGATTACATCGAAGTGCGTTTCGAGGATTTGCAGGCCGAGCCCCGCGTGACGTTAGAGAGACTCGGCGAATTCATTCAACACGATCTGGATTATGACCGCATCATGCGAGTCGGGATTGGCTCAGTGAGCGAGCCCAATACCTCGTTCAAAGGTGATTCCGGGAGTCCGGTGGGGCGATGGAAGAAAAAGATGAGTACGGAAAAACTGGCCATGTTTGAGGAACTAGCGGGCGCGGCATTGAAAGACTTAGGCTATCCGCTGTCGAGCGAGGGCTCCGCAGTCGACAAGATCTCGGCCATGAGAATAAAGGCTTCTTATCGCGCTTATCTTGATGCGAAGTTCTGGTTCAAGAATTCGTCTTTAGGCCGATCTTATCTCGGACCACTGTCGGGAGAACAGATCGACAACACAACGATTGCAACCGATCCGGCCGCGCAGCGTGCGCAAGTCCTCAAGTCTTAGGCAAAGGATATCAGTTCGAGGGACAATCGTCTCACGCTTTCCGTTCCAGCATCAGGCCGCGCAGGCGATCGTAAAGAGCATTCCCTAGAAGCCGGTGGGAGCTGCTTTGAAGGAAATTGCGAACCTGGCGCTGCCAGAGTCCCTGGCCGCGGCACAGATCCTGGAAGGCGCCAAACGTCGTTCCTCGCATCACCGCAATGCGTGCCAGTCGAAACGGGTCGCTCGTCCGATGATTCACGGCAATCCGGCTGGTGGTGATACTGCGGTAACCAGCGCGGCGTGCGACCGCAGAGACTTTGGGACTCCATCGTCCGCCCGGACATGAAAAATGATGCACTGGGCGGCCAATCATTTCTTCTAGCCGCGTCTTGGCTTCGGCGATTTCGCGACTTAGCTCTTGATCCGCGAGATCGCTTAGGTAGGGATGGGTCATGGAATGGCACCCGATTTCGAATCCGGCGTCACTGAGTTCGCGTACTTGGCGCGGAATCAGATAGCCGGGCTGGCCCAGATACCCAACGGTGATATAAAAAGTGGCGCCGAAATTGGCTGCGCTCAGGATTGGGGCGGCCACAATCAGGTCGGTTTCGCAGCCGTCATCGAAAGTGATGACAACTCCTTCGGGTGTTTTGTTGCTCAGTGCGTCTGAAACCGAAACTCCGCCCATTCCAGCGCTCTGCAACCAGGTTATCTGCTCACGGAAATCCGGTTCGCGCACGATGTAGCGCACATAACCCGGCTCGCTTTGGCACAGGGAACGTCCTTCGACTTCAATCTCGTGATACATCAAGTAGACGATGGCATCATCGCGCATAGAAGCGTTTTCAGAAGAGCTTTCGCAGATGAGACTTGACGGAAGCCGGCGCTGTGACGCCGAGTTTATCGATAGCTTTTTTCCCGGCCTTCAGAAAATTCCGCATCCTGTCAGACTGGGCGTGCCGAGCGTCAAACTGAGCAGCAAGGTCCGCAGTGAGCTCGCCAGTCGAGGCCAATCGAAGGTCGGCCTTGACTCCGAAATAGTTGCCCGCAGTCAAAGTCTTCAGTATCTCTCCGCGATCCAGTCTGTCGCACTGCAACTCAATAAAAAGACCGCGAAATTGCTTCTTCCAGTGGAGGTCCTGACCGTAGAACGCTCTCATGCCAGAATGGCGCGTGCGCAGACGGCGAAGCATTTCGAACGTGCCAGGCCGGGGCGCATAGCGGCCATCGTACTTCGAGTTCCACACCTCAATCCCATCAGGAAGAACCGTGAAACTTTCGATCCCGGTAAACATGGAGTCCTTGGGATGGGCGATGACAGCAAGACCCTCGCGTTCCTGAATGTGGCGGATGACTTCTTGCGGCTTTTTCGTCTGCGCCAGTGCGGTGGCGCCGTAACCCAAAATGTGCATCTGCTCTTCGCAGGTGTATTCGAGGCTGCAAAGAAACAGGAACCGGTCATCGGATAAAGAAGCACACTCCCTGATGTAGTCCTCCAGCTTGTTCTGGTCGAAGCTGTCGGCATGGTCCGTGATGCCCACAACCGAGCAACCTGCTTCGCTGAAAATTCGCTTCAGCTCGGCGAGCGTAAACTCGCCGTCGGAATACGTGCTGTGGACATGGAGAGCGGCTTTCAGCATGCGATGTTTCTCATTGCGAGTTGCGCCCCCACACCTGTTGGACGAAACGAATCCAATCTCCGAGCTCAGGCAGAGGATCCTGCCACATGAAATTATCATGAAGCGTGCCCAGTCTTGGAGTAAGTTCAGCCAAAAGCGTGGGCAGACGACGAGGAAAAGTTCCCGGGTATCCCGGCGGGCGGCCTCTCCAAACTTCCAGCAGATGGCGGAAGTCGCCGACCAGCCAGCGACATCTCAGGCCGACCTTGTACGAGGGTGGAGGATCGACATCTCCGAATTCCGCCATCTGCGCCAGAAGAGCGGGGAAATCGACTCCGGCATAACACGCCAGTGGCAAGGAGTGCCAGAACCGTCCGTTGATTTCGAGAAAGACGGGAACACCATCCGCGCGAACACGAAATTCGATCATGGCTACACCGTGCCAATTGAGGGCCCGCAGCATGGCAAGACTAGCCTCTCGAATCTGCGCAGTCGGGACGATACTCTCCCGCAGCGCGCTGCCTGAGCCGGTCGGATGTACATCGCGAATCCGCCGATGCGCAAACTCGGCGCGAACTTCGCCATGGTTCACGAGAGCGAAGTATCCGGTGCCGCTGCCCTCGACGAACTCCTGCACGAGCACGGCGGAACAGTGGCGGCGCATCTCCAGGAATGCTTGCATCAGTTCGTTCGCGTCGCGAGCATAGCGGGGCCGTCCTGTCGCGCGCATAGCTCCTTGCGAAGAATGCTCCTGGGAAGTTCTAGGCTTTAGGACGGCCGGAAACTGTATCTGCCCGGAAATCTCACAGACCTCATCGGCGTTGCTTGCCGAAAAGGTTTTCGGAATCGCAAAGCCCAACGATTGCGCTAAGTCAGTAGTTTGGCTCTTATCAACGGCTCGGATCAGGTCAGCATGGGATGGCAAGACAAAGCGGGCGCCAGCCCCAACCAGATGTTCCCGACGATCGGAAATTAACAACGTGCTTGCTTCCGTCATCGGCAAGACGAGCGTGCCGCTCTCCTTTTCGGCCTCGGCCACTATGTCTGACAAAAACCTCTGGGGATCGGTTTGTGGAGAGGCATATTGAAAACTGCCGGAAGAATAACGCGACCAACCAGCCTTCGACCACGGGCGCGATTCTCCAATCCGCACGACATGACCCTGCCTGGCAAGCGACCGCACACAGGCGACCGCCTGGTTCTGATCGCCATCGAGAACCAGAATCCTCATGAGTTTCGCGCTTCCTTACAATGATTCCACTCGATTCACACGCAGCAGTTCCGCTCAAAGGAAAGCAGCGGATTCCAGGGAAGGAACGTACCGGCAAACCTGCCAAACCCTATGCCAGTCCCCGTCTTTGCTCTATTCTACAACTGCGGCTTTTCCCGGAAGTGAATGCCGCATTCCAATCTTTGATCGGGAGACACTTGTTTTGCCTCAGCTCGCCGCAGGGAATCGAACGGATCCATCAAGCGCCGTAACGAACGCGGGCCGCCGCCTGAGTGTCTTCCTGATGAGCAACACCTTAGAGGTGGGTGGAAGTGAGCGTCAGTTTGCCACATTGGTGGAGTCTCTAAGCCGAGAGCGCTTTGACGTGCATCCCGCCTGTTTGAGGCGGATCGGCGGCCTCGCGACGAGGTTGGGAGACATTCCGGAATTTCCGCCAGGCGGCAGACTCCTCGGCCTCCAGGCACAACGCGCGCAACTGGCGATGATACGCAGTATGCGCAGCGACCATGTTGCAGTGGCGCACGCCTTCGATTTCTATACCAACCTCATGTTGATTCCCGCGGCGCGGTTGGCGGGGGTGCCGGTGATCGGAAGCCATCGACAGCTGGGAGATCTGCTTACCCACACCCAGTTCAAGGCGCAGTATTGGGCCTTCCGATTTTGCAACCGCGTGGTGTGCAACTCGCATGCAGCCGCGGCCAGCTTGCTCACCGCAGGTTTGCCAGAAGAAAAGATTGAGATCATTCCCAACGGTTTGACTGAGTCGGCTTTCGCCGACTGCGCTCCCGCGATTCCCCGTAAATCCGGGATTGTGCGCATAGGCATGATCGCGAGAATGAATAGCGCTGCCAAGCATCACTCAGCATTCTTGAAAGCGGTTGCGCAGCTGCTAACACAATCTCCAGCGATAGAGTTTGTTCTAGTGGGGGATGGTCCACTTCGCGCGGGACTGGAAGCGCTGGCAGCGGAATTGGGGATCAAGGAAAAAGTTTTCTTTGCCGGGGAGCGGCATGACATTCCTGCCATGCTGGCAAGTGTGGACGTGAGCGTGCTGATTTCATCGTCCGAGAGTCTTTCCAACGTGATTCTGGAATCCATGGCGGCAGGCGTTCCGGTGATAGCGACCGCCGTGGGTGGGAATCCGGAATTGGTGAAGGACGGGGAGACCGGGTTGCTCGTGCCGCCTGGCGACGAAAAGAAACTGGTCGAGGCCCTTGCTCATCTGGTGCGCGATCCCATAGCAAGATCGCACTACGCCGGCCGCAGCAGGGAGTTCGCGCGCGCTCACTTTCATATCGACGAGGTATGCAAGCGCTTCGAGCAGCTATACCTGACGTTGGATAAAGAAAGGCGACGATCTGACTAGGAGCGAGAGAGATTTCGCAGCGATGTCGCGCTTGCGCCCGCTGACAGCAGTGCCCCAACACCCGTGAGCCAGCTTTCGAACTCCAAGGCGGTTCGCCCGGTCGTATCGATGAAGCGCGGAAGCAACAGCGGCCGGCTCTGCACCGACGCTAGTCCCGGATCGCACGTGGTGGCAGAGATGACGCCCTGCTCGGCAAGCCATGGTAGAAACATTAGATCGTAGTCGCCGCTGGGATAGCAGAAATGCGTGGGCCGGATTTTTGTGATGGACTCAATTGCGTTGCGATTGTCCTGGATCTCCCTTGCAAAAAGCTCCTGATCCCGGGGCATTCGATGACGGTGGGTGTGCAGTTCAAAGCCGATTCCGGCGTCTGCGAGTTCCGCAATTTCCCCCGAGGTCATCAACTGGAGTACACGCTTACGCAGAAGCTCCTGGTAATCCACGTCAAGACGCTGAGCCAACTCGGCGGCGACTTCATTCTTTTGTTCGGTAGAAAGTTTTTTCCGCTCCGCGAACGCAATGATCTGGCTGATCGCCGTCTGGCGGGCTTCTGGCGCGCCTAATGAAATGTCACTCACAATACCGATCGAAGGTGCAGCGCGCAGAACGATTTCACGCCTCTTCCAGAGCATATAGGAACAGATTAAAGAGTAAACCGGCATTTGACGGTCGCAGTAGTAGGTAGTCTGATAGACGGTAGCCGGCAATCCGTACTCCCTCAACAGGGGATATGTAAGCTTGTAAAAATCGTAGGTACCGTCATCGAAGGTCAAAACCACGCTGCGCGGTGCGAGATCATTTCTGCGCAATCGTTCGAGCGCTTCTCCCAGTGGCAAAACGCTGTAGCCGTTCTGCTTTAGGATTTCAAATCTTTCCCGCAGACGGATGGGCGTAAGAAAATTAGCGGGACGCCAGAGATTTTCTTCATCGAGGGCAAGGCTGTGGTAGCACAGGATGAGAAGCCGCCGTTGGCGCCAGCGGCTACCGCCCACACTGTCAAAGATGCCAGACGCCTTCAGGGCGCCGAGCAAACTGCCTCGGATTCTCTTCCGCATAATTTGTTGGCAAGCCACGTAGCCGCGGCGAATCCCTAAGAAGAACTCCCCGAAGAGAGGCTGGAAGCGGTCGCGAGCCGTGGGCCGCCGGAGTTTTTCAGTAGGGAAGTGTCGCGGTCCACAAAGACGCGGAACCACAACTCCAAGTTGAGCAATCTCCAGATGCGGTTCGAATTATCGCGAGTCCGGGTGCGGTGTTCGGCAAAAAGTCCGCGCACAGCCTCTCGCTGAAAAAGATTTCGCTCCATGCTTCTGGGCTCAAGCAACAGGGTTTCCAGTTCTTGCAGCTGTTCTCCCGCCAGCCATCCAGACCAGGGGGTGGGGAAGCCCATTTTACGGCGGTAAATGATGGACCGCGGCAGAAGATCCTCCACCGCGGACTTTAAAATGTTTTTTCCCTCAAGGCCTTTGCAAGCATACGAAGACGGGATCCGGGCGGCGAATTCGACCAGAGGATGATCGAGGAACGGTACCCGACTTTCGATCGAAGCCGCCATGCTCATCTGATCTTGCTTCATCAACAGCTCCACAAGATACGTATTAATGTCGGTGTAAAGCAATCGCTTCAGCAGAGTTCCTGGAGAACGCTCCCAGACCGCCATGGAGCCGGCATAGGCGGAGTCCGCGTAGGCCTGGAAGTCCGGGCTGAGCAACTGCCTCTGCTCGGCTGCTGAGAAGGCGGAGTAGAAGTTATCGAAGTAGAAGGAGGGCCAGGAAGCCCCGTCTCGGCCGAGACAAGTGTGCTCGAGCCTCCGGCGCAGAGTGGCGCCGAGCTTCGCGGAATGTATCTGTTCGCGAACAAAGGCTCGCAACGTCGGTGGGGTAGCGCCGCGATAGACCGAGTCCATGCGGGCGTTCCAAACTGTCCACGGGTAGCGGGTGTAGCCCGCGAGCGTTTCGTCGCTGCCTTCTCCCGTCAGCACAACCGTGACATGTTCGCGAGCAAGCTTGGCGAGGTGATACAGCGCGACACTCGAAGGCCAGCAGATCGGTTCATCCTCGTGCCAGATTACATCCGGCAAACTTTCGAAGAACTGCTGGCGGGTTACCTGGACTTCATGGTGATGGGAGCGGATATGCTCGGAGACGACCCTCGCGTAAGGCAGTTCGCTGTAGGACTGCTCGCCGTATCCTACGGAAAAAGTCTGGATGGGCTCGCGGCGGCTCTTTGCCGTAAGCGCGGCAACCGCGCTGGAGTCGAGTCCTCCGCTGAGAAATACTCCCAGCGGCACATCGCTCATTAAGTGCGACGAAACAGCATCCTCGAGCAACTCGCGGTACCGCTGGACGTAATAGCTCCTCTGGCGTGACTCGGGATCTTCGGCGACCGAAAGATCCCAATAGCGGCGGATATCCGCTACACCATCTTCGGTGAGTTCAAGAGTGTGGCCGGCAGGGAGTTTGCGAATTCCTGCAAAGAGAGTCTCCTCACCGGCCACGTAGCCGAACGCCAGATACTCGGCCAGAACCCCCGGATTGAATTCCGCGCGGACGCCGGGGTAAGCCAGGAGCGCCTTGATCTCAGAGCCAAATATGAAAGTGCCATCCTGCAGGCGGTAATAAAAAGGCTTGATCCCCAGACGGTCACGCGCGGCGAAGAGTTTGTTACGAAGCTTGTCCCAGATTACGAAGGCGAACATGCCGCGGAGGTGTTGGACACAATTCGGCCCGTACTCCTCGTAGAGGTGCACGATGCTTTCCGTGTCACTGTGCGTGCGGTAAGTATGGCCTCGTGAAATCAGCTTCTGACGGAGTTCGGCGTGATTGTAAATTTCTCCATTGAACACGATCCAAATGGATCCGTCTTCGTTGGAGAGAGGTTGGTGACCGCTCTTGAGATCAATGATGCTAAGGCGGCGCATGGCGAGACCGGCGGTATTGGATACCAGAGTCCCGGCATCGTCGGGTCCGCGATGCTCGATCTGGTGGTTCATCTCGAGCAGGGCGGTGCCGTCGGCACGCTGGCCGTTTCCCCAGTGAAAGATGCCGCAGATGCCGCACATGCCTAGATCACACCTCTGGTAGCGGCGTTGATCAGTTGAATGTCCGCGCCAATGTCCTTGCCGTCGGTACCTGCGCCGGCGTACTTCGAAGGGCTCTTGCACGCATCGTCTTTCGCTTTGCACAGCCGAGGTTCGGCGGCTTCTGCAAAGCCAACCGACTTCGCATCGCTGGGAAAGAAATTGCCAGGAGGCCACGCGCCGGTCCCGTTAATGATGACGTTACTGGTGAAGGTGAGTGAGTCAATGCAGTTCTTCAGGACTCCGGCAGGACTTTGCCTGTCAGGCTGGAAGATGCAGTTCTCCGCGCCCCCGCCCGTGCTCGTGATCTGCTTTCCATAGACCCCGATCAGATTGTTGGTAAATGTGATGTTCTGAAATTTTGGGCCTTTGTTCCCCATGTTGGCGAAGACTCGCGCCGACAATGCCGTGATGTGATCCATCTTAAGATCGCGCAATGTAGGCTCGTTAGAGGTCAGGACCATGAAAGCGCCGCGGCCGTTGTACTTCTCTCCGTCAATGTCGTCGATTACAACGTCATGAATGCTGTAGTGCTCGCCGGCTGCGGCAATACCTCCTCCGCCGCCTGCTACGTTGGCGATCAAGAATGCGCCACCCACATGGGCAATCTTGCAATAGCGGATAGTGATGTCAGTCACGCGGCAGAGAGGGCATTGGTCATCAGGATTTTTAGGCGTGAGCACCACGGAAATTCCGGTCTGAGAAAACCCGCCCCAATCGTTTTCCAGTACGTTGCCTTCAAACAAAACGCGCTGCGCATTCTTTAGCTCGAAATTGTTCTTGACGATAAACGGTTTTCCACTGGAACCGCCGATAAATCCCGGTTGCTTGGCCATCCATAGAATCGGCTTGAAAAGAAAATTGTGACGTATCTCGATATCGGCTGGAGTTTTGGTCGCTGCTGCGCCGCCTAACAAGATGTTCTCACCCGAGGCTTCGAGGAAGTTGTTGACGATTTTGTATGGACCCATGGGTAGATCCCCCGCAGCACCGGAGATAGCCTGCGAGTCGACACAATTTCCCCTCGCCATACAATGAAAGTCGCTAAAGAACGAATCCACCACTGCCATGTAAGTGGTGCCACTTAGAAAAAGGCCACGCCTCGTCTCGTCTGCGGGCGTGCCGTGCATCCAAACCCGATCAAAGATGATATGGTCCGCCGCCACCGGACCTTTCGGTCCTGCGAGAGCGACTATGCCCGCGCCCGGCGACTCACGCGTAACTTCAATGCCGATGAAGCGATAGTGGTTTGCGCCGTCGTCAAAGAAAATAGGACCGGATCCCCCCTGACCCGCAAAAACGATCTTGGCCATCACATTGCGGGCGGAAGTGCAGCGGAAATCTGGCCGACCCGGCAAGGATGCTACGCCCGCGTAACAAGGCGTCAGACGCGTTCCCTCGGGGGGCAGAGCGTCATCAGAAGCGCTGGTGCGGATGATGATCCAGTGCGCGTCGTCGCACGGCTTTTTGGGAAGCAAAAAGTGTCCCGTGAAAGCGGCGCCGGCTTCAAGCGTGATAGTGTCGCCGCAAGTTGCGCTTTCAAGAGTGCTTTGCAGGTTGCCATCGGCCTTCACCTGAAGGACCTTTCCAGGGGCCGGAGTATCGGCAAGCGTACTTTTCACGTAGACGCGCGGCAGTTCAGCGGGACCGTCAAACTTAGCTTCGCCAGTAGCGGGTGGGGCTCCCGTGGACTGGCTCTCAACTCTGGGAGCGGAAACCAAGCAGACGAACAGACAGAACAGCAGCCAAACCCCGCTCAGAACTTTCATGCGCAAATTCCCCGGTGTTTTAAGACTCTCAGGTGCTGGTAAAGATTCTTGCTGAACTCAGGCGTCGGGAGACGGGCCAAGCGGCCTGATTTTTCTTTTCATACTATCATGACAAAAAGAGGCTTCACTTGCGGGCAGAGTGAAGATTCATCGAAGGCTCGGGCCTTGCCCAACAAGCCTTTGGACTCTTGTTCTGATGCGGTTACGGGCCTGGAGTATCGATTTCACGAATCGTTAGAGTTAAGGAGACGTTCTGTCCATTCCTTCGAGAGTGAGCTGGCAAATACTGGTGAGGCTCTCGTTTTTCTCTGCCGTGGTTGCCATCTTTTTTCCTGCCTTTGCGGTTGCACAAAGTATGCCAACTGAGGTCTGCTCTCGGGCAGTCGCCGGGAGCGTGGTGACCCCCCCGAAGGAAATCAGGAGCCAGAATGGAGTTCTGCAGGTCGCGCTTTCGCTCCGAAAATCAATCGGTTCTAGCGCCGAGCTGCGCTACTGCTACGTGGACCAGAGCGGGAACCAGTCGCCGACTTTAAGGGTTAGACAGGGCGACCTGCTGATTTTGAAGTTGAAGAACGAGCTTCCAGATACCACCCATCCCATGAACGCTGCGGCCGGTGGGAATCGAGTTCCATGCCCTTCTTTGGATATGCAGGCGGCGGACATGCAGTCCGCGTCGACGAACCTGCACTTTCACGGTTTGATGATCCCGCCGAACTGTCATCAGGATGATGTGCTTACCACTATGATCCAGCCCGGTGCTCCGTCCTACGAATATCGCTTTCGAATTCCAAAGACCCAACCACCGGGTCTGTATTGGTACCATCCTCATCCCCACGGCCACACTGAAGAACAAGTCTTGGGGGGCGCGTCCGGCGCGCTGATCATCGAAGGGATTGAGCATTTCAACAGTCTGCTGGCGGGCCTGCCGGAACGCCTTCTCGTGATCCGGGATCAGGCAGTGCCGGCTGTCGATCCGGCTGCTCGCAGATCGGGAGCTGTTCTGAAGCCCCCGTCGAAGGACTTGTCAGTTAACTTCATTCCTGTGACCTATCCCGAGTATCCGCGGGCCATCGTCAAGACAAGACCGTTACAGCGAGAACTCTGGCGCGTCCTGAACGCATCGGCCGATACCTTCCTGGACTTGCATTTGCTGACCAACGGAAAGTGGCAGTCCATGGGACTGGTGGCACTCGATGGCGTGCCGCTCGGTTACGAAGATCCCTATGCGGGTCCTGCATTGAAGAATTCAGTCCAGTGGACACAAACCATCCCTATTCCGCCGGGCGGGCGAGCGGAATTTCTATTCGATAGTCCTGCCGAAGGAGCGTCCACGCAACTTCTGACTGCGGGAGTGGACACGGTTCCATCCGTGAATGATGAGGACTCTGCCTTTCTCACCCCGACCGGGAGCAACACCTCGATCCGGGATGATGACGACTACACGCCTCCACGGTGGCTGCTTACCGTCACTGCCACACAGGACGCTCCCCAGCCAGATTCCATACTTCCGATGCCCGAGTCCCCGGTGAAAACGCGAGCAGTTTCATCGGCCAAGGTTCCTTCGCTCACGAATGTCCGGCCAACTCGCCAGCGAAAGCTGTATTTTTCCGAGAAAGTCCTAGACCCGAAGAATCCCCGAGCTTCGACCGTCTTTTACATCACCGAGGAAGGGCGGAGCCCTTCCCCATTCAATCCTGCTGCCGCCCCCAACATCACAGTTCGACAGGGCGATGTTGAAGATTGGATCATCGAGAACCGCTCACAGGAAGTACACACTTTCCACATCCACCAGACTCATTTCATTGTGCTCGAGCGGGAGAATAAACCGGTACAGGAAAACTATCTTCGCGACACCGTCGCCTTGCCTTATTGGGATGGCGTCTCCCGCCAATATCCCAGTGTGAAGCTCAGAATAGACTTCCGGGATCCTGCCATTGTGGGAACGTTCCCGTACCACTGCCACATCCTGCAACACGAAGATGGAGGGATGATGGGAACGATACGAGTGCTGAAAGGCACTGCGAGCAAAACAGACCCTGGCGAGTGAGTTTCATCGACTGAACACCAGTCTTACCTGGTAAGTGGATGATGCTGCAAAGTTCTGCACCAAGCCGCGATCCCGATCGGTCGGGAGAGCCCGCTACGGCAGGGAGTCTGGGCACCAACAGCTATTTAACCCAAAATTTACATTGAAGCCGTCTACTTTCCCGGGCTGCCGGGATATACTCCAAGGTCGATCTAAGTTTACCGCTGGAGGAGATTCTTGATGGCCCGGTTGCGTGGAATGGCAACGATTTTTTCCGTGCTTCTGATCACCGTTTTATCGTCATCTGCGCAACAGCTCTACATCACGAACGAGGGCCATGCCGATATCCAGCTGCTCGACCTGAACACTGGCGAGTTCTCCACGATTTACACAATAGGAGTGGGAAAAGAGTTTAACCCAGATGACTTGACGTTGAACTCGCTGGGCCAGCTGATTTACTCGGTGCCGAATGCCGGAACTGTCAGCCTGTACGACCCGACGACAGAAATCAACACGATCTTGGCGAGTGGCATAGCCGGGGCTCGGGACCTGGCCGTCGAACCGGGTGGGCAGACGATGCTGATTGCCAAGTACTCCAGTCCAGCGGAAATCATTCGCTACAGCTTTGTTGCGAATACATGGACCGTACTGGTTCCGAAGGCTGCGAAGCTTGGGACCTGCGATGGCATTGCATATGATCAGTATGGCAACCTGTACGCAGTGGCAGATCACAATACCATCGTCCAAATTAATCCTGTGAGCGGAGCCATTCTCGCCACTCTGGTCCTCGAGCCGCACAACGGTGTCAACGGCGGAGATGGGCTCACTTTTGACAGCTACACCGGGGAATTGTGGGCTACCCATGATGGCAAAGCATTGGGAACCGCCCTACTTGAGATACCCGTCTCACCGTCCGGATTCACCCCGACGGGCTTTATCTTTCACCCGCTTCCCCACATCGTCAACGTGGACGGCATCAAATCGGACGGCGAGGGCAACCTCTACATTGGCGCGATTTGGAGTGCTCTGGAGTACAACATTCCAACCAACACCATCACCAGAAATATCGTGGTGAAGGGGGCGGATGGAGTCTCTCTCGTACCCGGGACGTATTGAGACTCGAGGGTTCAACCCAGTAACCCTTCGTCCGCGACTAGCTTCGACTCAATCTTGCCGCCTCTGTGCCTCATTTTTACTTCCTACGATCATGACAAAATGGCCCGCGTTCCCGGGGAGGGGAACGCGGTTCGCGGGGATTGAATTGTTTCGCGGACTGCTACTGTACGGCGCTGACGGCACTGAGGACTACGTCCACGTTGGCTCCGAGGTCGGAACCGTCGCTAGCGGCGCCTTTTGCCGGGCTGGACGGCAGCAGATGGTAGTCGCCGCCGACGCCGTTGTTGTAATTCACGAAGCCAATTGCCGCCGTGGAATAAAAGAAGTTGCCGGTGGGCCATTTCGATGGCGGGTAGAGCGTGGGCGCGGCCAGCATCGCGTTGGACGAGAATGATAGACCAGAGAAGCATTCCGCCACGGTCGTCAAGGGAACGTCAAACCGTGCGCAGTTCTCGGCATTCGGAAATGGTCCTGTGGAGGTGATGGCGGAATCTCCGCTGGTGACGATGCTGTTGGTAAAGACAATTCCCGGCATTTTGACAGGTTCCGGCGCACCCACGTTGAACAGCACATTCGGTGGAAAAGCCGTAACATGGTTGATCGTCACAGCTTGCAACAGCGGCGCGGCGACTGTAGATATCTGGGCGAAAGCACCGTGGCCCGTGTACTTTACCGCGTCGATGTCATCCGCGATCACGTCATGAATACTGTAGCGCTGACCCTGCGAAGGAGCGCCTCCGTTTGGGCCGGCTAGCGCGTTGGCGATCAGAAACGCCCCTCCCACGTGGCTGATCGTGACGTAGCGCACGGTGACATCGGTGACCAGACAGAGCGGACAAACGCTGCCGCCGTCGCCGTGCTGGTTCTTGGGAGTAATCACGATGGAGTATCCGTGTTGCGTAAAGCCGCCCCAGGTATCTTCCAGTACGTTCGAGTCGAACAGAACGCGCTGCGCATTTTTCACTTCGAAGTTGTTCTTGACGACAAAGGCCGGGTTCGAGAAGCCGGGCTGGCCCGGCATCCAAAACATGGGCTTGAAAAAGTGATTGAAGCGTATTTCGATGTCAGCCGGAGTCTGGGTTGCGGCTCCGCCGCCGAAAATTATGTTTTCGCCCGCCGCTTCGAGAAAGTTGTCGTCGATCTTGTACGGCCCCATGGGCAGAGAACCGATTCCGCCAGAGACCGCCTGCGAATCGACGCAGGTACCGCCGGAGTTGCAGTGAAAATCAGAGATATAGGAATCCTGGACGGCCACGCTGGTCCCGCCGCTTAATTCCACACCGCGCCGGGTCTCATCCTTGGGTGTGCCATGGATATAGAGACGATCCAGAACGATCTGCGTCATGGACCCTCCCTCTTCCGGCCCGACGAGCGCAGTTACGGACATCCCGTCGTTCGTGGCGCGTGTAATCTCAAGTCCAAGCAAGCGGTAATGATTGGCGCCGTCGGCAAAATGGAGAGGACCATCTCCTGTACCCGAGTAGGAGATCGTGGCAAGAACTTTCTTCGTTGAATTACACGCGAACGCCGGCCGCCCCGGCAGAGACGATACCCCCGCATAACAAGGCGTCATGCGCGTGCCCTCAGTTGGCAAACCGGCATCGGGAGTGCCGGTCCGGATGATGATCCAGTGCTGGTCATCGCAAGACTTGGCGGGCAGCGTGTAAGGCCCACCAAAACTTCCACCGCTGTTGAAGGTAGCGCCCGCCTGCAATGCGATGGTATCTCCGCAGTTGGCATTATTCAGCGCGCCTTGCAAGTCGCCGTTCGCTGCCACGTTAATCGTGGAACCGGGCGCGGGTGTGTCGGCGAGCGTGGTGTTGAGATACACCCGGGGCAACTCGGCGGGCCCGTCAAAACTGCTGCTGGTCGCGGCTGACACGGCGAGTGTGAGGCTTTGGGTTGCGGAGTTCGATCCCGCGTCGCTGACCTTCGCAGTGAAAGAATAGGTTCCCGGCTGGCTCGCTGTACCCGTGAGTGTACCGCTCGTAGACTGCAATACAATCCCGGGCGGAAGGGAGCCGGCGGAGGTTACCCAATGGTATGGCGGAATGCCCCCGCTTGCGGCAAGACCTGCCTCATACGATGCATTTACCACCGCTCCGCTCAGTGAGGAAGTGGTGATCGCAAGGGCCGACGGACGCTGAATCGTCACCAGGCTGGTGGATCGTTGAGCCGAGTCGCTGACGCTGGTCGCCGTAATTGTGATTTGGGTTCCATTGCTTGCAATCGGCGCAACGAAAGTGCCGTCGCTTAAGATCGACCCGGCCGATGCCGCCCAGGTCACGGCAGAGTTGCTGCTTCCTTGCACGGTTGCCGTGAACCGCTGCTGTGCGCCCGGACTCAGCATGGCGCTGCGGGGCGAAACGGCGACTTGAACTTGTGATGCCGACTGCGGCTGCGTACTCTGGCTAGCGCCGCTTGAGCCACAACCCGTGGTGATCGTCAATAACCCGCAAGTAAGCGCGAGGATGGCGATGCACGGGAGGTTTGAACGAAAGGTGTATTGTGAGCGCGGCCGGCTGGGGGAGCTTTCTCGCAGGCACAAAGGAGTGACCTCGGATAGATTTGCACGGACCTGAATCGACCGGGTTCCGTACTATCGTTCAACTTAGCGAAGCTCAGCCCGAGGAGGAAGATAACGATGGGGCCTAGCCATCTAGCAGCCGGAAGTACACACGGAGTTGAGGCTGTGGGACACGCCCTGAAGTTCGGAATGAGGCAAACACCGGGGGGGAACTTAACTTCTTGTTTTCACGTTCCGAACCTTGGTGGAACCGGCTTCAGCCCCGCCAGCCTCAGATTCCGGCGATTCCTGCTTGCCGCTTCCTGGGCTTTGCCCCTGCTTGCCCAGAGCGCGCCGGACCCTCTCCTGCATGGATGGAGGAATCCTGCGGAACTCCTTTCGCGCGAGATCCGCGACAGTTTCCCGCAAGTCGTGCTTGTGTAAGAGGGTGCGATCCAGACGGTAGCGGATAATGGGAACTGTGGTACCGCCGAAACGTTTGAGAAACGGATGCGCTCCACCCAGCGAGTGGCGGCGCAGTCCCTGACCACAGGCCCACTCAATTCCTTTCCATTGCAGCAGGTCGTTCGGCTTCAGGTGCAGGAATTCGTCGAGAGAATAGTTCGCCGCCGATTCGAACAACCCATCGGGGTAAAAGCGGAACATATTAATAGCCACCACTTTCCCTTCCAGCTCAGCCAGGAATAAACGGCGGTTCGCGGTAAGCAGTTGGGCGGTTTCAAAATTCTCGAAAGATCGACGCTCTCCTTTTACCTTTTCGCCCTGAGTGTCGTACCAGGCGAGATACACCTCGTAGGCGCGGAGAAAGTCCTCTCTGGTCGTGGCCAGCCGTACGGTGACCCCGTGTTTCTCAGCAAACCGGATATTCCGGCGGCGGTCTTTGGAGAACTGCTGGAAAAGAGAGGTTGCTCCTTGCGTGAGATCGAGCACCACGTTACCTTGCAATTGTCGACGACGAAATCCACGCGCCGCAAACGATGAAAGTTCCAAGGCAGGCCAGCTATAGACAGTCAAGAGTTCTGACTTTGCAGCCTCCTTCAGAAGCCCTTGCAGAAGTGTTTCGAGCGCGGCGGTCGCATCAGCCTTGGGGTCGACTGAAATTTGCGGCCGCGATGGCAAACCACACACGACCTGTCGGCGATCATGGATTCCAGTGAGCACTGCAAACGCCTGTTCGCCCGAAATCGCAAGAACTGAGAATGGCTTCTTGCCGGCCCAATGAGGTTCCAAAAAATATTCTGGTGCATCGTAGTGCGAGGGCATCTCCATGCGATTCAGGAGGTCACGCCACGCCGCCTCGACCGAAGGATTAGGGAATTCGTGCAGGATTTCGTATCTCATAGTACGCAAATTCAAATGGTACGCAAATTCAAGTTCTCTTTCGGTTTAGAGGCAAAATGATCCGGATGCTACGATGTCGCGACGCTAGCCTCAACGACCTTGGGCTTCCGGATCCGCTTCGCGATGTTGAAGAAATGCATCGCTCTCTCGTGGTGCAATAGCATGACCGTAGCAATGTACGTGGCTGCTCCACCGCCTATTTCAGCCACCAAACGAAGCCAGGGGGACAAGCCTGAGGGCAAGGTATGCTGGAGCCCCGCAACGATAAGCGCCATGGCAATCGAGCCGTCCAATGCAGGACGCAAGGCTCGTAAGTAGTCTCCCATCCCCATCTCGATTGTGTTCATGGTCTTCCAGTACTCCGCCAGAGCGATAATCGGATAACCAAAAACCCAGCCGAAAGCGATGCCCGTGATTCCCCAATGACTGCCAATCCAAAAAGAGATCGGCATAATGACAAGTCCCATCACCTCAACCCGCATCACGAATCGCGGATTACCACAGGCAGTCAAAACCTTGGGCAACAGCGCCACGACCGAGCGAACCGCTGCGTAGACACAAAGCACTTGCAGGGGCGCGATCATTCCATCCCACTTTCGCCCCATGATCAGAGGAACGGCTTCGCGGGCCACCAAAGCCAGGCCAATGGTGACCGGGAACGTCGCCAACGCAATCATCTCTGTAAGGGCTCGCACATAGTGGCGCAAGGCAGCCAGATCGGTCTGCACACGGGAGAGATAGGCCGGGACCAGCGTGGTGACCAGAGAGACAATTTTCTCAAGGGGTGTGTTGGCGAGATTCCATGCCATGCCGTAAAGACCGAGCGCCGATTGGCCGAGAACGCGTCCAGCGGTTACGTTATCGAGCGTGTTGTAGGTGGACCAGGCAAAACCGGAGATTAACACTCGCCAGCCGAAGGCAAGAGGTTCTCTTAGCGTGGCCATGTGTGGCCAGGCGAAACGGTGGCGCCGCGCACTCAGAATCATCGCGCATCGGACACATTCCGAACCAAGGATGCCCAATACAAGGGCCCAATAGTGGAAGCCCAACCAAGCCAGTAGAACGGTTAAGACTGCGCTCAGAACGTCACGAAGGGCATCGAGCAGCGAAAGCAAATTGAAGCGCATCTCCCGATTCAGGAGCCCTTCGGGCACGCTGCGGATGCCGGTTGGTATAAGAGCGATGCAGGTTACCACCGCAACTGTCGCCATCCGTGGAGTCTTGAAAAACAGTGCCGCCGGATAGGCGAATAGGCAGGCCAACACGAACGACCCTACTCCGAACACTACGCCCATGGTATTCAATTGGGCGATGGCTTCCTCACTAAGATCTCGATTGCGAATCACCGTGGGTGTGATTCCGAACCCGCCCAAAAACTTCAAATACCAAAAGAGCACTACCGACATTCCCACGAGACCGAAGTCCGAGGGCGAGAGCAGTCGAACGACGACCAGCAAGGCCGCCCATGAGACTAACTGGCTGGACCAGTTAGCAAGCGCGCGCCAGGCAAGGTTCGAGGCTAGCGACCCTTCTTTTAGGGGCGCCGCCGTCCGCGAATCGCCGGAGTTGGTGTGCTCGCTTGCAACTACGGCGGGCTTCGAACTATCCAACTGAGGTTCTCCTCGCGCTGGGTTTATATCGAATCATTCCGGCACATCATTCTGGCAAAAAGACGGCTTCGCAAAACAAAGTCCAATGCGATCGATCCTTATCGGAGTGGAACAGAACGGTTGAACATGAAACTGTTTGCCCACGCGCACCAGTCATGTTCTCCGAACTTCCTCCTGCTGCCCCATCGTGTTAGTCAGCGGCGCTCCCGTCGAGACCAGTTCGTAGCCCAACGTTGACATCAAGTCCCCCCAACTAGACTCGATCAATGCCACACACGGCTCCGGTAGTTTGGTGCGCCAGCCTCCAGCTTTCGCGACCCGAATAAAAGGGATGTCCTTGCGATGCTTCTTGGTCGCCACCCACTCGTTCTCCTCGACCTTCTCCAGTTCGCGCATCCGATCAGCGGAACTTCGCCGGATCACCTCGTCCAATCGATCTGCCGTTACTTCGACGCCTAAATGGTGAGCGATGCGGGCGAGCTCTCTGGGGGTATTTTCGACCATATCCTCGTATCGGAGCAGCAGGAAATCCGCCGATCGGCCGCGCGTGTAGAACCAACTCGCGACATTTTCGCCCCATGTACCCCAATCGGCGGAGGTCAGGTTGCCGCGGACAAAATCTTTCACCCAAGCTTCTAACGGATAGCTATCTTCAATCGTGCGGTATTTTCGGTGGAAGTCGTAGTAGGAGAGCGCCACGTCCCGCGGATCACGAACGATGTAAATCATCCTCCCGTAGCGATGATCGAAATATTGATGGGTCTTGATGATGCGAGGACGAGGTGTGCGTTTGAGGGCGCGATTGGATTGTGAAGCAGTATCCGGGATCAAGCGCTCGATGTTGGCGAAGGTGACGCGCTCTCCAGGGTACATCAGATTGGCAATGAGAAAGCGGGTCCAGGTGTTCCCAGATCGCGGATATGAGACGAGAAAGGTGTCGTCCCCATAAACCGCGAAGTTCCGCTCCGCTTTATCGGTGCCCAGGAGGTAACCGAGAACCGATCGAATGCCATAAATCATTTGCCGTGGACCCCCAATTGTTGCCACTCGAACTTCCGCAATCGCTCGAGACGAGCGCGTCTGCGGCGGGCCAGGATTCGCGCGTAGGCCCGATAACCCGCCGCAAACGGGAGCGGAGCCACACGCAGCGCAACCACCGCAAGCCGCAATCTCCAATTGTCCAGGACGCGCAGTGCGGCCTCAGCCGTAGCCCGCGCCTGAACATGATCTCCGGCGAGCAAGGACTTTCTGCAAAGTTCGAGCTGCAGTTCGGCCTCAGCTCGCGCCTGCCGCGCAAGAATCAGATCTTTTTGAATCTCAGAAACGGGCAGTTGGGACATCTTTTTGTAAACCGCTGCCAGAGATCGCTTCATGGACTCCGCATCCGAAGAAAGACCATTTCGTGAGCGATGCACGATTTGCACCTCGCGGACATAATCCACTTGAAAGCCGCAGTGCACGATCCTTGTCCAAAGATCGAAATCCTCGCAGCGTCTGAACTGACCGTCGAACAAGCCGGCTTGAACCAGGGCATCGCGCCGCGCTACCGTTGCCGAAGTTATCACCGAGCATTCTTCTTTCACCAAAGATTCGAAGGTCACCGGATGGCTTTGCGGGCAGTCTTCAAAATAAGTACGTACAGGGACGCCATTTACGGTCAACATGGCATCCGCATAAACCAGACCCAAGCATGAATTCGCCTCCAGA
Organism: uncultured Acidobacteriaceae bacterium; assembly: GCA_964403025.1. Taxonomy (GTDB): domain Bacteria; phylum Acidobacteriota; class Terriglobia; order Terriglobales; family Acidobacteriaceae; genus Sulfotelmatobacter. The sequence goes on from CAYOEH010000001.1 coordinate 1,154,546, forward strand.
AGAGCGATCTGCCTCGCCAGGTGGCCCGGACGCCATAGGTCGTCGCTATCGAGGAATGCCACATATTTTCCGCGAGCCGCAAGAATGCCCGTGTTGCGGGCCCCGCTGGGTCCTTGATTCTCTTGCTTGATGTACCGGATCCGTTCCCGGTAAGGCTCTAGCGCCTGCTCGAGCTGTGGCGTATCGGGAGAGCCATCATTCACCACGATCACTTCGAACTCAGAAAACGTCTGTTCCAGCGCTGAATTTAATGCCTCCACGATGCAATCCGAGCAGTTGTAGGCTGGGATGACCACGCTGGCCAGAACCGGCTGCAGTTCGGCGGTGGGCATAGTCGGCGGCCTATCAGGCTGAGAGGAGGTATTCATCTGATTCTCCGAACTCCCGGGATGCCCGGCAGTGAGCCGGTTCCGGCAGATCAGCATCTCTGCATCATAGTATTCCAGAATCGGCTGCCGGAGATGCACGGAAGGTTAATTCCGGCAGGATAACTGCCCCGGGGGCGCGGTCGTCCCTTCGGTAATTTCCTGCTTTTGGAACGCCCTTTTCTCAAGCTTTTTGTTAAAATAACCCGTCACGTACCAGTAGAGTATCCGCATTCAGCCGGAAGCTCACCAGCTAACCTGCACATCGAGAAATGCTTGAGAGAGCCATGTGTGGGCCGGAGTATGCTCGTTTTGTACCGGCCTAGGACACATCACGACCCGTAGAGATCGGAATCGTAAAAGGCTTATGGCAAACGTCCGCAATTCGCAAGTGCTCGTGACTGGAGCTGATGGCTTCATCGGTTCGCATCTCGCCGAGCAGCTCGTTGCCGCGGGAGCGCGTGTCCGGGTATTGAGCCAATATAACTCGTTCAACGATTGGGGATGGCTGGAACAAATCGGCTGCCTGAAGCAAATCGAGGTCGTGACCGGCGACATTCGTGACGCCTACCTCTGTGATGAGCTAACTCGCGGGGTCGACATTGTGTTCCACTTGGCAGCTCTCATCCCGATCCCTTACTCGTATCGAGCGCCAGATAGCTTCGTGGATACGAACGTCAAGGGTACTTTGTATCTGTGCCAGGCCGCCCGGCGAAACGGCGTAAAGCGATTTATTCAGACTTCGACGAGCGAGGTCTACGGCACGGCACAGTACGTCCCGATCGATGAAAAACATCCCTTGCAGCCGCAGTCTCCTTACAGCGCCACAAAAATCGCATCCGACTGTATCGCTCTCAGCTTCCAGTATTCATTTGATGTTCCTGTGGTGGTGGCGCGTCCATTCAACACCTACGGACCCCGGCAGTCGGCGCGCGCCGTGATCCCCAGCATTATCATTCAAATAGCTGAGGGCAAATCTACTATTTCCCTTGGCAACCTGACCGCTACCCGTGATTTCACTTACGTCGAAGATACGTGCCGCGGTTTTCTGGCCATCGCCGAAATGGATGGCGGCCAAGGCGAAGTCTTTCATATCGGATCAAACCACGAGATTGCCGTTGGAGATTTGGTCAAACTCATCGGCGAGATTATGGGTTCCAACATACGAGTAGTCAGCGACGAGAAGAGATTTCGGCCCGAAAAAAGCGAGGTCCAACGCTTGAAGTGCGATAATTCGAAGCTTCGGAATGCGAGCGCTTTTGTTCCCCAGATTCCGTTGCGTGAAGGTTTAGAGCGCACGGTACGCTGGTTTCGCCAGCCGGAGAATCTGCGCCGGTATAAGGCCAACCTCTACAATGTCTAAGCGCGCAGTGGTCCTAGCCGGTGGCAAGGGCAGTCGACTTCGCCCTTATACGGTTGTGCTGCCCAAGCCGCTGATGCCGATCGGCGAATATCCTATTCTTGAAGTAATACTTCGCCAACTGGCGAGCCAGGGTTTCGATCGCGTTACCTTGGCCGTGAACTACCAGGCGGAGATCGTGCGCGCATTTTGTGGCGACGGATCGAGATGGGGAATCAGCATTGATTATTCGCTCGAAACTGTTCCGCTCAGTACGATTGCGCCTCTGTGCCTGATCCGCGACTTGCCCGAGAATTTCTTGTTGATGAATGGAGATGTGCTCACCGACCTGCCGATGCAGAAGTTATACGAGGAGCACGTTAGCCATAGGAGGCAATTCACTATCGCCGCTTCCGAACGCACGAACATTGTCGACTACGGAGTCCTTCACGCCCGCGAGAACCAGCTCGTAGGATTTGAGGAGAAACCAAAGTTCCAGTACTTAGTCAGCATGGGGGTCTACATCCTGAATCGATCGGTTCTCGATCGCGTGCCGGCGGGGCAGAAGTACGGCTTCGATGACCTCATGTTGGACATGCTTGCGCGGAAAGAGTCGGTCCACGTCGAACGCCACTCCGGTTATTGGCTGGATATTGGCCGCGTGGACGACTACATGCGCGCGGTAGACGAGTTTGATGACCGTCGGAAGCAACTCTTGCCGGATGAAAAATGAGATCCTGGTAACCGGAGCGACAGGCTTCCTGGGGCGCCACCTGGTGAGGGCGCTGGAATCGCAGGGCCACGTTGTCCGGCAGCATTCGAGTGCCGACGGAGACATTGCCAGTTGCTCGCTGCCGATGGAGGGTGTGAGCCACGTCTTTCATCTCGCGGCGAGAAGTTATGTGCCGGAAAGCTGGCAGAATCCACGCGCCTTTTACCACACCAACGTGATGGGCACGGTGAATGTTCTCGAGCACTGCCGCCAGAATCATGCCGCGCTCACCCTGATGAGTTCTTACGTATACGGTCAGCCGCAGCGATTGCCGATTGCGGAAGACCATCCCCTGGTGGCAGCTAATCCGTACGCTCATACGAAGATTCTCGCCGAAGACACCGCGCGATTTTATGAGCAACGCTTTGGAATCTCCCTGCTGATCGTTCGCCCTTTTAACATTTACGGTCCGGGACAGCGTGGTTCATTCCTGATTCCGTTGATTGTGCGGCAGGTGCTGGACCCAGCCGTCGAAGTTGTGCGCGTCCAGGATCTGCGTCCCAAGCGCGACTATCTTTTTATCGAAGACGCTATCGAGTTTCTTGTGGCCTCGCTGCGAGCAGAAGCGCATGGCATTTTCAACTTGGGAAGTGGCCATTCGGTGAGTGTGGCGGACGTGGTGCAGCTAGTCCAGAACGCCGCCGGGGTGTCCAAACCTGTAGTAAGCGCCGACGAGACCCGTCCGGGAGAGATCATGGATGTGATCGCAGATACTTCTCACGCAGCCGCAGAAATTGGTTGGCGGCCGCGTGCGTCGTTGGCGGAGGGGATTGCCGCCGTGATCGCGGCGGAGCGGGCGGCCCGTGGCTGACCCTACCAAGTTGCTTTATCTGATTGGCCAGTTCCCGGCCATCAATCATAGCTACCTGCTGGCTGAAGTAAGGCATCTCCGCACCCTTGGCCTCGACGTCGCAGTCGCATCCGTGAGCCCACCCGATCGCCCTCTGGAAAAGCTGAATCCGCAAGAGCGCGAAGAGACGGCTCGCACTTTCTATGTCAAGGCCGTGCCGACGTCGAGAGCTGTATTGCTGAACCTGAGTGAGTTTCTACGGCATCCGCTGCGTTACTTGCGCGGATTGTTCTTTGCTCTTCGATTAGGACGTGGCAGCCCCAAGCGGGCGATGTATCATCTGGCATATTTTGCCGAAGCGATTCTCGTGGGCCGGCACATGCGTCAATGCGGCATTCCTCACGTGCATGCAAGTTTCTCGGCAACCGTCGCCCTGATCATTTCGCGAACCTTCCCGGTGACCATGTCGTTTGGAGTATATGGCTTTGGAGAGTTGCACAATCCCTCGGAATCGCATCTGGCCGAGCTCATCGAAGGTGCTCAGTTCGTGCGCTCGATCAGCGGTCACGGGCGTGGTCAATTGATGCTTTCATGCAACCGCGGTGAATGGGACAAGCTGATCCACGTTCCGCTCGGCATCGATGCAACCGAGTTTGCCCCGGGGCCACGACGGGCGATCTCGCGGCCGCCGTCGATTCTGAGCGTGGGCCGGTTGGCCCCGGAGAAGGGACAAGCATTGCTGCTCGAAGCGATCGCAGGCCTGAACTCGGAAGGGCGCCCTGTTCATTTGCGGTTGGTAGGGGATGGCCCCGACCGGTCCTGGCTGGAGAATCGCGCCGCCGAACTCGGCATTGCATCCCACGTTGAATTCGCCGGCTGGGTCGATCAAGATCGGCTCATGGCGCTCTATCGCGAGACAGATCTGTTCGTGTTGTCCAGCCTGGCGGAAGGTATTCCGATGGTGTTGATGGAAGCCATGGCCATGCAGATACCGTGCGTAGCCCCTTGCATCACCGGCATTCCGGAGTTGATTGAGCATGGGGTAGACGGAATGCTCTTCACCGTGGCCGATGTGGAAGACCTCAGAGACAAGATCCGTAGTCTCTTGGATTCGTCGGAGCTATGCGCGCGGATTGGGACCGAAGCGCGGGCTCGAGTCATCCGTGACTACGACATGGCGCCGAACACGGAACGTTTCGCCGCGGTGCTAGTGGAGTGGCTGGGAAAGAAAGGCGCTAATCCGCGCAGTTAGTGTAAATAGCATACTTCGCGGTCGATTTGATCTTCCGAAGCGCCAACGGATTTCCCGACTCGAAGACGTCGTAGGCGGGCGTCACGTAGAAAACCCATAGCTCCCGAGGATGCTTGCGCAACGACTGGGCAATATTGCCGGCTAAAGCCGAAGTGATCTCCAAGGATGACGGGTTGTAGAGAAACACAAACAAAGGGTCTGTCGGGATTGGGAACTGAGTGAAGTCCGCGCAGATCGACGTGACATCCCGGCATTTCTGCGTCGTGGTTTGGTAGCGCCGTATGTTTTCTTCAGCGATGGCATGGAGTTGACTGGAGAACTCGACACCGATGATCTTGCGGAATGGAAACTCCGACGCCATGAGCAAGACTCGGCCTTTGCCGGATCCGAAGTCGATAAACACCAGATTGTCGTAGTTTGTTTTCAGCTCCGAGAGTGCATTTTGAAAGACGTGCGACGGCGTCGGCCAGTATCCATCCGCGTGGATCCAATTCGGACTGTCAATCTCCAAATCGGTCAGGTGAACTCGCTTAGTGGTTTCGACTCCGTGTTGCACGTCAAATTGGTCTTGATCGCTGTAGGTAACGTAGCGTTTGCGATTATTCAGGTAATGCCGGAGCAGCGTATAAGGGCCCACCGCGCACCGCCAAATCGTCGCTGGAAGCCCTCTGGTCTGGAGAGACTTCCTGATTCTCGGCAAGATTGTCCGCGCCATCCTTGGCATAGCAAAGTTCCGAAAATCACATCGTATATATCGACGTGCGGCGCAGCGTTGAATGCATGAATCACGCAGGCGTGGCACAGAGACAGAGTTGCGTCCGCGCGAGAAAAACCTGACCTGTCGGATGTCCCTGCGGACGAAGCTCAATCCTGGACGAAAAAGTCGATTTGCGCAGGCAGGCCGGGATCGCAGATCGCGTAAGCCAGCGGATCAAAAACGGCCCTTTAAAGGCACGAGGCAACACCCTGGTTCGCTTGATCAACCGCGTAGTTCTCCCACGGCGTTTTGTTCCAGTTGGCCGGAAGGCAAATCGGTCGAGCGTTCGTATCCTAGCCGATCCATTAACGGCCCCCAAGCGGACTCGATCTCGGCTGCGGCATCTCTTGAAAGAGCCGTTTTCCAACCTCCCGATCGCGCCGAACGTACGAAAGGAATCTCCTGGCGCGTACCCTTCGATTGGTGCCACTCTTTGCCTTGAACTTTCTCGAGGCCTCTCATCTCCTGCGCGGAGCTACGTTCCACGGCTTGTGAAATCCGCTCGGGCGTGGCGTCGATACCGAGCAACGAAGCTATTTTCCTCAAAGCTGATTCGGTCTCGCGCAACATGTCCTCGTAGCGTAGAAGCAAGAAAGTAGGATCATTTTGGCGCATGGCCAGCCAGCTTCCCACGTTCTGTTGCCAAGACCCCAAGCGGGGAGGACCGACCGCTTCTCCCGCGATAAATCGGCTAACGAACTGGTCCAGCGGATAACCATCCTCGATGATCCGGCGCTTGCGTTGGAAGTAAAACAGGGAAACCACTACATCGCGAGGGTCACGTACGACATAAATGACCCTTTTATAATGCGGCCTGTACGCCTCGTGACAGTTGATTACACGAGGCCGCGGCATGCTTAGGAAAAACCGCCCCGGCATCACATCAAAGTGCGGAATCAGTTGGGGAATGTTTAGAAAATCTACTCCGCTGCCATAAAACAAATTTCCCACCAGAAAGCGGGTCCACGTGTTTCCTGACTTAGGATACGCGATCAGGAACGCGTCATCTGGAAAAAGCGGAAGGTCCGGGCCTGCACGGCGTTTTCCCGCGATGAGTTTAATTCCCGCTTTAATTTTGCGTATCATAGGCCCCCTTGAGTCGGTTCGGTCCAACCGCATTAAACCTGTGTTTCCGCAGCAGTCCTTCCAGAATTTATTGTACCAATAACTATTCCTGATCTCTGCTGATTCTCGATTTGGCAGGATAGGAGCCGAGATGCGATTGCGCCACTAAGCCCGGACACGGAGTTTCCGATTCACCAGTGCGAACCTTCCCAGGACTCGTCCTAGCTGCCCCGTCGGATCAGTAGAGATTCTTGTCAATCGGGAGCGATCGCATTCAAGCCAATCGACGGCGATGGATCACGGTTGCTATTGAAAGCAAACCGGTTCCCAACAGCAGCAATGGTTGCGGTTCTGGAATCTCGACTGGGTTAGGGCCACTGGAGGCGCCAGAGTAAGCGATGCCGCTCGGCTTCAACAAAACTCCCCCGCTAAGGCCAGGTGCAAAGATCGCGTCGATCGCCGCTAACTCGAATGTTCTTTTCGTTTCGGTTGAGGCTATGCCGAGGCTGAGGATACGCTTCGAGTCTCGCAGTTGCCACCCTGCGCGTGCTTCGATCGGAGTTGCGTGGAGAATTGAACCGTATACTAGGAGAAAGAGAAATAACTTTATCGCCTGCCTGGCCAGGCTGGATATGCAAAAGAACATTTGTTGCTCCCTGGGAAATGAGACCGCGCCCGCCGCAGTCTCAGGTCACACTCAAGCTCTAGGCCGGAGCAGGACGATGCGATCCTGACCGGTATTGTTGCCGATGGCGATGATCTCCCCGTGATTGTTAATGCCCAAGGCCTGAAGAAGTTCCCACCCAGTTCCCGGATCCAGGAACTCGTTCAAGTCATGGAGCCGGTTGTCGCGGTAAAGGAAACCATGGAAGTTCTCATCGCCCTCGGTGAGAGATCCGCCGACGACTTCTCCCTGGTTGTTCAGGTCGTGAGCAATGCTGAAAGAACCTCCTAGCGTTCCCAACATACTGCGGGCTCCGTCGGCCTGCCGGAAGGCCTCGATCCGGCCGGTCTCAGGGTTGAGAGACACACCAGCGCATTGCGCGATATCATTCAGCGCAAGCACGTCATTCCGGTTGTTGTCGAAAGGCCCGAGATCGATGACATCGAACCTCTCTGGGTTTTCAGCGGCTCTCTGAATGTCTTGAGCTGCTTGTACAGGTCGAGATAATTTCATAGGACGTACTACTCCCTCGCAGCCAGTCCTTCTCCTGCAGACAAGTAGCGGATATGGGCGCGCATCGTGTCTAGAGCTTCGGTCCGGTCACCGGCCGCACCATCAAAGAGGTGTTCGCCTGAATTTGCGCGCCAGAGGGAGTAGCGATAAAAGCTATAGCGCGAGTGCGAACTCAATTCGATATTGCCGCGAAAGTTGCTATCCTGAATGACACAACTCTGCATAAAAGCTCCTTAACTTCCCGAAGATCATCTTCCATGGGGAAGCCCGTGTAATCCCCCAAATAGGGTATTGCGGGAGTTCAAAAGCCGGTCTCGATCAATCGCGCGACCCGCCAGAGTTTTTGAGATCGAGAAAAAGCTTCCCTATCGCCGCGCTCAAAACAATCCGGGGAGGGCCAGAAAGCAGGCAGCCCCAAGCGTTTGCTTGAGGCTGGTGATCAATATGATCACTGCAATCCTTTTATTGAATTCCCGAAAACCCTTCCACCTGCGCCGCGCCTGCTCTAAAAGACAACTGTCACAACGCCCAACTTCCCGAATTCGTGTTCCCCTTAGACTTAAGCTTCCGCATCCCGATCAACCCGATCCCCAGGAACCCAGTCCCCATCAATGCCAGCGTCCCGGGTTCGGGAGTCACAACAAACGTGTTTCCTTGAGAGAGACCGATCGACCCGCTGAACGGTTTAGAGCTGCGGAACGTAAGTTGCGTCGTTGCTCCGTTATACGTCATGCCGTTTGACCATGTGCCGGTGAGGCTACCGCTAAGCGTGTAAACGCAGCCTCCTGCCATGCAGCCTGTCACAACGCCGTGGCTGTTTAGCTTGTCCCCGGTCACCGTCCAGTTAATGGGACCGGTAAAGCTGCCCGAAAACAGGGTTCCAGTGAACGTCGAAGTGTTCTCCATGATTACAAAGCTACTGCCCGCGCCCCCAGCGAAAGTCGCTGCCGGCCCTTTGATGTTGCCACTCAGCAGTGCTCCAGTGGTAAAGGTGAGCGAACCCAAATTAGATCCCTGAAGACCGCCGATCTGGGTTACGACAGAACCGGTCAGCGTCAGCCCACTGTCCGTTCCGGACAGCGTGCCGACATCGTTCGTGACGCAGACCGAGGACGGTTGACAAAGCGTATCTGCCATCGCCGCCGCTGGGATCAATAGAGCAAGCGCAACCACCGCCCCCAAGAGCCTTCCCGCAGAGCCCCGAACGATATGCATCTCGCAAGACATAGCATAGTCCTCCTAGTAGCGTACTCTGGAGGAGCCAGCAGACCTTGTAATCCCCCAAATGAGGTATTCGTTAGCCCGGTAGTTTTTCGACGCAAGTTTCAGCCTTCTCAAAGGCCTGAAAATCCAGGAGACAGCGAGCACTCTGCTCACATAATCACGTTGCGGGGATTTTCGGAAGGTTGATCAGGCATCGCCCGACATGGCGCAGCGCCCAGGAAATTCGCTACAAAACAGACGAGAACATGCGCACCACGAGTTCGGTCTGCCGGTGCGTGTCGGTCTTCATAAAGATGCGCTTCAGATGAGTCCGGGCAGTATGGGTGCTGATAAAGAGTCTCGCGGCAGCCTCTTCAATTGAGTTCCCCCGCAGGAGGTGTGACGCCAGGGCCGCCTCTCCACGGGTGAGACCGTACAATTTGGTAAGCACCGACTCGTCTACTTCAAGGCCCATGTCCTGGTCATACATTGTGACCAGAGCGGCCCGATTCTCCGTGCCAACCCAGGAGCCTAAACCAGGCCCAGGAACTACCCGCACGATCAGTGCGCTGTGAGCAGCTTTCCGCGGCAGAGTGATCGGCGAACCTTTCGGCTCACCCCGTTCCGGACTCGTGATCGCATCCTCCAGCAGCTTCAACAGCAGGCGCGTGTCGGCAGCGCGGTCGGCTATCAATCCTGTTCTCGATAACGAAAGTCCATCTTTTTTCTGCAGAATCGCGAGCGCGGCACGATTCGCAAGGCGAGGACGACCCTCAGATGCAACCAGCATCGCGCCGTTCCTTACAAGTTCCAACCCATAAGTCAGCGCGATCAAAACGTCGCGAGGGGTTGCTGGTCCATTCCCGTTCAAAGGCGTAGGGTCGCTGGACGAACTGGGAAGGGAACTGATCGAGCCCTTGTTTCCCGCTTCGTTTCTCGCGTCGTTTCTCGCTTCCAGGGCCGAAGCCTCTGCGCCGCCCTGGACGGCGCTGCGATGTACATTTTCCATCGAATTCAAGTTCGCGGCTCCCAGAAATGGTCTGCACGTGGAGCGCTACCGGCTTGTAATATTGGCTTGGCCATTTCTCCGAATGGTAGACTCCTATTTTTCCCCTGAACTTTTGGTGCAGCGAGTGTCGTGCAAGCTTGTTTCATCAAGATGACACGCAAGTTAAGGAATGGTTAATTTTACGAGATTGATCCTTCATTCTGTGGAAATGAACATATAGGAATCGGCCTGATTCAGTCCAGTTGGCGAGGATCGGGAAGAAATTGGAGTTTGGGGTCGGCCACAGATGGCGGGTTCGGTTTAGCATTTGATCGCAGATTTGGGCCGGCGACGCTACTTGGAGTCTGAGTATAGCGGCTTGCTGAGTTCGGAGCATTTCCTGCAATTACATTGATACGAAGGCAGGTCCGGAATAACAACGTGGGCGCAATGTGCGCACAGGAACCAGTGGCCGTCAGCTCTGGCCTTCATGGCGATGAAGTTGTCACCTTCCACGCAGTAAGGGCACTGGATGACCCTAGGCGGATTCACCTGTCCTGCCGCGGTCATTGCACCGTCACTTGTGCAGTGCTGGTCACCGACCCCAGGGTCCCGGTGATGGTAGACGCTCCCGCAGCCGAACCTGATACAAGTCCGGTCTGATAGCCAACCGTGGCAGCCGTGGAATTAGAAGACGACCAATTCACCAGAGCGGTGAAATCCTGCTTGGTGCCGTCGATGAAAGTGCCCGTGGCGTTGAGTTGCGTCGAACTCCCGGCGGCAACCTGGACCGTCGTGGGGCCGACCGTCAGCGAAACCTGTTGTGGAAGAACAACCATCAGCTCAGCAGTTCCGCTGATCGCCCCTAGCTTCGCCGTGATAGTTGATTGTCCTACCCCTTGACCAGTTGCCACAGCCGATTTCACCGTGGTCACGTTCTCGAAGTCGGATGTCCACACCGCCTGCGCACTGACGTCCTGGGTGGAACCGTCACTGAAGGTACCAATCGCAGAAAAAGCAAAGGTTACACCCGGCGGTATAAAAGCGGTTGCAGGTGTTACCGCGATCGTTTGCAGTGTGGCGGGAGTCACCGTGGCCCCAGTCGATCCTGAGATCGAGCCCAACGTGGAAGGGCTGCTCGTGGTCACCGTTATCGATCCTGGAGACGAGCCGGTCAAAAGGCCTTTCGAGTTCACGGATGCCGCCCCTGTGTTGCCCTGAACCGACCACGTCAGTTGCGTTGTCAGATCCTCGGTGCTGCCATCGCTAAAACTGCCAGTCGCCGTGTAATTGAGCTTGGTCGTGTCAGCAACAGAGGCGTTGGCAGGAGACACCGCGATCGACTGTAAGGTCGCATCGGTAACGGTAAGCGTTGTCGAGGGAGTGAAGGTGCCGATGGTAGCGGTGATGGTAGCGGGCCCCGCTCCCTTGCCTTTGAAGTCGCCCGGGGTTGTGCCGAAGTTTTCTGCAATCGTGCCATCGGAGGAGGACCAGTTTGTGACGAGACTGCTAACGTCGCGCGTGCTGCCATCGTTAAACGAGCCAATTGCGGAAAATGTCAACTGCGTTTGGTTCGCGATGATCGGACTTGCGGGAGAGATGGAGACAGACACCAGATTCGACAAATCCACCGTCAGGGTCGGAGGTGTCATCGGGGGAGGCGCTGCGCCGAATGAGGCGGTCACAGTGTACGTTCCGACGCTCGTTCCGATCGCCAGGCCGGAATTGGTAACGAATAAAGGAGAGGCACTCCATGAAGCTAAGTTCGTAACGTCCTGTGTGGAACCATCGCTGAAAGTCGCGGTCGCGGTGAGCTGCTGCTGATTCAAGAATCCGATGGTGGCGGCCGCTGGAGTTACCGCGACAGAGGACACCGTCACGCTCGCCGACTTGATGGCCAGTTTCGCGCTATTGGAAACGCTTCCCGAAGTTGCAGTGATGAGCACAGTGGCGGGACTTCCGCTCCCAGTCGACAAAGCCATGGCCAGGCCTTGCGTCGGTGGGCTGCTGCTGACGGTCGCGACGTTGGGAAGCAGGCAAGACCACTGCGCCGTCGTGGTCAAATCTTTTGTGCTTCCATCAGAATAGTTTCCCGTGGCAGTGAATGCTTGCACTGTGTTTTGCGCGATCGAGGCGTTGCTGGGACTGACTGTAATGGACTGCAGAACGACTTGCCCACCTGGGTTGCCGCCAGTCGGGCTGGGAGCAGGGCTAGTATTCACCCCGCCGCCGCAACTGGCGAGAAGCACCAAATTCGCCAGCACCACAACGAGCCACAACCTTCGCATCGTATTACCTCAGGAAGTCCGGAGAAGCAAAACTATACGCTGGCGTTTAATTTCTTGGATGAATCTTAGGTTAAAAAATCATCGCGGAACGACCTCATTCGTTAAGTCAACCCTCGCGGACAGGCGGCCTGCCGGGCGGCATAATCAAATTCATCGATTTTTAACCTTCCAGTAACAACGCAGTCATAGAGCAGAGGCTACACTGGTCGGCCAACACAAGAACTGCAAGACGCACGCGCCTTTTGTGTGCTGCCGCATTGATCACTGGATGATTCCTTGATTTTGGTTGCATTCCTTCGAGGGAGATTTGTGAGAACTTTCGCCACTGCATTACTCTTAGCTGCTCTGTTGACTCTGATCGCTTGTGGTGGAACTTCCTCGACCTCGTCCGCCGCGAGCGGGCCGCTGGCCGGCAACTGGCAAATGGTTCTCTTGCCATATCCACAAACGAATGGTTCGCTTTCAGTTTCGGGCTTTCTTGCGGAAACAAACAATACGCTGACCGGTAGCGTTCAGGTCCCTCCACTCGGTCAGAACGATCGTTGTGGGGGTGTTGCTTCTTTAACCGGTACGGTGAGCGGCCAGAATGTGACCTTCTCCGTGGATGAATTCGGCACAACCGTGAACTTTACCGGAACCATTTCATCGGACAACGTATCCATGTCCGGCGATTTTCAGGGGATGGGCGGAGCTTGTCAGACCACGCCCACCACCGGCACGTGGAACGCCTTTCTTATTCCCTCGTTGACCGGCAACTTTACCGGGACGATCAATTCGACTTACATGGAACTCCTCCAGGGCTTGCAGAACCCTGTCCCGGTGGCGGTATCCGGATCGCTTAGTCAGGGCACAAACGCAGGTACGAGCAATGCGACTCTAACCGGAACAATTACTGCCGTTGGGTACCCTTGTTTCACAACTGCGTCTCTGACCGGGACCATCAGCGGGCAGAATGTATATCTGCAAATTTATGATTACAACGGCGAGCAGATTGGGCGAATCGGTACGCCGTCAAGCTCGGAAAACGGAAGCGGTGCCGCACCGGCAACCGTGGTTGTTGACTCGACCGGGTTCTCGTTGTTGGATACCGACCCTGACGGCCTTTTCCTCGGAATCAACACTCCCGGACCGTGCCCCCCGATTAGCCCCGGTCCGCTCACGATTGATAACGGACCTGTAGCCTTTACTTTCAATTAACCAACTCTCAGTTGGTACGATTGGGCAGATACTTAGGGCAGTCGTCCCGATAGCGCCGTGTTCTTGATGTTGGATGCCACTGCAGACTTTGCGCTTTGCGGAAGCTCGCTACTCAGAATCCGCGCTACTTACAATCAATGAACTGACCAGAAGAACGACTAAGTTGAAGCGATGGAGCAACGCGAGCAAGCTATCAAGCCTCACTCCCTCAGCTAGAAGCTAAATTTGAGAGCCAGCTGCAAAGTTCGCGGACGGTGCGCGTCCACTGGGTGCAGGAACGCGCTGCCAGTAAGACAGTCTGTGCCTCCGGGGAAGTACGCGCCGGCGGAATACGTAGGCCCGCCGTAGCAACCGATGGTGTTGCTACCTGTATTTCCAAGATCGGGATTATAGATGCGGAACTGGGTGTGGTTGAACACATTGAACGCTTCTGCGCGGAACTCTACCTCGCTACCCTCCCGAATCGCGAAGTGCTTCAGTAGCGACATGTCGAAATTCAGGCGGTTGGGATTATTCAGGAAATTTCGTCCAGCGTCTCCGAACGTGAGTCCGCGAGGCGCAACGAATAGGTTAGGATTGAACAGAAGCGGACCAAAGCTGCTGGGATTCGACCTGAGCGCTGCACCAGTCGGGCCGGTTGCCAGATCCGGATAGGAGAGCGCAGCGGTCCCGTTTTCCCGGCTGTATCCGTTCGCCACGCCAGCGTTGTCCGGTACCCCGATCCCGCTGCTTCCCCCGTTATTGATCACGCTGAACGGCGTTCCCGATTGATAGCTCGTGATGCCTGACAATTGCCATCCGTCGCCGATCCAGCGCATAAGGCGCGAAGGCTCTCCCGAACCTGGCGCATCTTTTTTATCCTCTTGATCGTCGGCGGCTGTTTCAATGGGTCCGAGCAGGTCTCTCTGTAATGCACGGCTAAAGTTGGGAGCGCTGTATACGTAACTGATATTGAGCAAGTGTCGTTGATCGAAATCGGAGCTGGCTTTGTTGGATCGCAAATCAAGGGAATTCACGAACGTAGGGTCGGTGCGGTCGGAGGAGTCATCGATCGAGTGGCTGTACGAGTACGCGAACCCTGCGGTCAACGGGCCCTTGGTTCGCCGCATCGTAGTCTGAAAGCCGTGGTACGAAGAATCGGCGGCATTCTGTAGAGAGAAAATGTCGCCTAACCCCGGATATGGGCGAAACGTGTTCGCCACCGCGATCGCTGGGTGGGACGGGTTATTTGATTGCCCTTGACACGCAATTTGCATGTTGACAGCTGCAGGGTTCGTCGCGCTGACCGTTACGCCACTCTGCAAGGCGAAAACCGGGTTAGAAATGCTTCCAATATTGTCGCAATCACCTACCGTGGCTCCCGCCACGTCGAGTAGAAATGGCTCATGCGGTGCGAAAGGAGTCAGCGCAGGGGAAATTGGTTGTATTTGATTGAGTTGTCGCTCGACGGTCAGACGCGTTCCCTTGCTGCCGACATACGCGAACGTTGCCACGAAACTGTGGGGCAGTTCACGCTGCACACTCAGGCTCCACTGCTGCGAGTAGGAATACTTGGTCTGCGTGGGAATCGAGGTCACATTGATGGGGAAGGCACCGGGAGCAGAAGCCAGAGTCGTGGAAATATTGCAGTTGGTAGCGAAGTCTCCGATGCAGGCATAACCTGCCGGAAAAGGCTGCGTCAGATTCAGAACATCGGGAGCACTCGCTTCCAGCGATCCGGTATTGGCTTCATCGCCGGTGCCGTGCTCGAAGAAAATGCCGTAGCCAGCGCGGATGGAGGTCTTCCCATTCCCCTGGGGATCCCAGGCAAAACCAACCCGCGGCGCCGGATTGAACAGGTGACTGTTGACGCAACCTTCCGGAACGCCGTTCGGACCGCATTGGACGATGCCGTTGATGATTCGCGGGTCCAGATTCCCCAGGTTGAAGGGAATCGGCTTGATGCCCGGCAAACCGATCAGTTGGCCGGTGTTGGGATCAACCTTCACCTCGGCAGCGAGCGTTTGGCTGAAGGCTTGGGGCTCCCAGTTGTAAGCGCGCAGATATTTTTCATGGTAGTTTCCGAATAAACTCACGCGCAAGCCCAAGTTGAGCGTCAAGCGCGGACTCATTCTCCAATCATCCTGAATGAAGGGTTCTCCGATTTGATAACGGTTGTAATACCGCAGTTGCGCACTGTCCTGCGTGTAGCTCTTGATGGCATTGCCCCCGCCCAACACATTCAGCGCGCCGCCAGTTACGTCAAGCCCGTCGTTGTAAAGAAAGTTAGCAAACGCGTTACCCGTGCTATAAATTCCGCCATTGATGTTGCTGGTCGTTAACAGACCTTGCGTGTCTCCCGATGCCGCTCCCAGCGCACCATTGGTCTCATTTTTTTGCGCGAGTACGTACTGCACTCCAAATTGAAAGGTGTGTTTTCCTTTCACTTTGCTGACGTCGTCGCGAAAGTTATAGGTTGGGTTGGTATGCTCCCAGGGCATGTAGGAAGTATCAATCGTAAATCCGGCTCCGCCGTATTCCTGGTTATTCCCGCCGAGGACCAAGCCAGGTGCCTTTCCGCCGAAGCCATTGTTGAATAAGTAACCCATCGGACACAGTGGAATCAGACCCGCCGACCCGTTGCATGTGCCGACATTGTTCGGATTGCCCAGGCCCGCGGGGCGCTGGAAGTCGGCCCCGCCCGGACCGTTCACATCAGACAACGTTATGTGTGCATCGGTATAGCTGAAGACGGTTTCGTTCAGCAACGAAGGGGTGATCGTCTGCGTCAGGCGAACCACCATGTCGATTCCTGGTCCAACGAACTTGTTCTGCACGGTTGGAAACGTATTTCTTACGGTGCCCCAATTTGGAGTGGGCGTGACCGTATCCCAGGAATCGTGAATAAAGCGGAACGCGCCGTGCACGTGGGAGTTGAAATTTTGATCGATGCGGAATAATTCCTCGCGCCAATGCGTCGGCTCCGAGATAACGGCGTCATAACAGGGCATGATCGGCTCTTGCGTCGTGTGATCGATTTGCCCGACCAGGCTCGAGTTACAGCCCCCGAAGGAATTCGGTAGTGGAATGAGATTCGAATTCAAAAGGGCCAGGGCATTGGGGTCAAGGCCACCGTTGGTGAAAGCAGTACTGCCCGGACCTCCGCCACCCATCAGATTGTTGTAAGTAAAGTTCCCGCTGGCATCCTGATTTGAGAACAGCACCCGGAACCCTGGAGGGGCCTCTCCGTTTGGAACTCCAGGACAGTCAGGGAAAGAGGCGATCGGGAAGAAGTAATTACCCGTTATACCAGTTCCTTGCAATTTCTTAAGATCGGTGGGATCGAAAGGACTCGGACAGACATCGCTGAAGTTGCCCTGACGTTCGGCGAGCGTGGGCACGGCTTGATTGAAGTTTGGCTGCAATTCGCTCGGAGATTTCTCGATGCGATGTTCTTCAGAAAAGAATACGAACGTTTTCTGTTTATTCTGGTTGTAAACGTGGGGTATCCACAGAGGCCCACCGAGCGTGAAGCCGAAGTCATTCCTGCGGTACAACGGCGCCTTGGGAGTTTGGTCGAAGTAATTCCGGGCGTTCATCGCTTCATTGCGAAAAAACTCATAAGCGTTTCCATGCCACTGGCTGCCACCCGATTTCGTAGTCACCTGTACCGTGCCGGAGGCAGTCCGCCCGTACTGCGCGCCATAATTAGAGGTGAGAACTTTAACTTCCTGAATCGCGTCCAGACTCGGATAGACCACCAGCGTGCTTTCCGCGCCGCTCAGGCCGGCATTTAACACGTCGCTGCCGTCCACTTCGAATGAGTTGTATTCCACGCGGCCGCCGTTCACGCTGTACTTCACGCTGCCCTGTACACCCACTTTGGCTTCATCCTGGCCAGTCTGGTTACTGACCCCGGGAGTCAAAGTAATCAGCTGGGTGAAGTTGCGGCCATTCAATCCGAGGTTGATGACTTCTTTCTGTGTAATGGTTCCCGAAACCTCGGCATTTTCCGTTTCGACCTGCGCCGCGCCTCCAGCCGTTACGTTCACTTCCGTTTTCTCTCCACCCGTCTCGAGCATCGCATCCATGGGAAGAGTGCCGCCTGCCGTCAAATTGAGTCCGGAAGTCTGAAAAGTTTTGAAGTTCGGAACAGTCACCGACAGATCGTAGGCTCCTGGCGGCAATCCACCCACCGTATACACGCCTTTGTCATTGGTCGTAGCAGTCTGCTTAAAACCCGAAGCGTTCGTGACGGTTACCATAGCTCCGGTAAGAACGGCGCCCGTCGAATCGGTCACGGTGCCGTTAATGGCGGCGGTTGTTCCGCCGTTGTTCACCACGCTTGCTGTTACCGTAGGCTCAATCGCAGCCGGCGTAACACCTGGCCGCGGCGAAGGCATCGTCGGGCTGACGTTCAGCCACGCCGGAGCTTTATTCTGGGGCTGCTGAGTTTCCGCCGGCGCTGTGGCTGCGGCATTCTGCGCTGGAGCAGCGCCCCCAGCCGGTTCATTGGAGGTGGCTGCTTCTCCGGGAGCTCCGGCCTCCATCAGCACGTCAAGCGGAACCGAATCCCCTGCAGCCAGAGGAATACCCGCAACTTCGAAAACCTTGAATCCCATTGCCGTGACCGAGATCGTGTAGGTTCCCGGCGCCAAGCCGGCGATCCGGTATTTTCCTTTGCTATCCGTTCTTCCGGTCTGGGCCACGCCGGCGGCATCCTTGATCGAAACCGTTGCGTCGACCAGAGGTTTGCTGGAGCCATCGGCGACCGTCCCGCTGACGGAGGCAGTGCCCTGCTGGGGAATCGCAGCCGCCAGCGCCGCACGGCTCTCCAGGTTTCGATCGGCAGCCTGCACCGGCGTTGCTGCGACTGCCATACTTCCTATCAAGATCAGAAGACAGAAATCACGACTGAGAAATCTCACGATTCCTACATCCCTCCGGGCGCAGTACTGCACTTAGTTTTTGAATGCGGGATACACTAACGCTCATTTGCGGCAATTCGCAGTTTCTCTCACCGCAAATCAGCACAATTCGACAACTGATTAGCTTTACGAAAGCAGCTTCCAACGGGAAATCAGACGCTTGTACTCAATTTCCAGTGAACCGCAACGACAAGCTCGTGTCCTGAGAATAACGTTGCGGCCGCGCCGGAAATCAATGGAGTCCAATACACTTACACTGCCCTTGTTACGCGGACATGACAGGATGATTAAATTCAGGTTACAGTTCAGCTTCAAAATAAAGACTAGAGTTGAATGTGTTCGGGTCCTTCCGACCTAGTCATTTCGCATTAATTTATTCGACATCTTTCGCACAAGCGCGGCTCGAAAATTCTCACAAGTTTAACAATCGAGTCATGACCGTGTAACACGGCTCCTCCATAGTTGCAGCGATCAATGGAGCGGGCGCGCTGTTGGTCATCCGAACAAAACGAAAACGTTAAACGCAAAAATCAACCCTCTTGATGGGCTCCATCGCTGGCGAGCGGATTCGTGTGATCCGCTGCCACTCGCGTGGTCCCCAGCACCACGTCCACGCCGTTCAACTTTGTTTAGGAGAATAAGAATCATGACTAGAATTAAATTCCTCCTCGCGGCCCTTGCGGTTGCCGCGATCGCAGCCGTGGTTCCGGCCGCCCATGCACAAGAGCAAACCTGCTTCAACGGCTTGTCAGGCTGTAATGTGCACGTGGTTGGTGCCGGTTCTTCGGCCCAATTCCTTACCGCCGGTCTCGGCGCCGACGAACTCGCTCTCAGCATCTCCGGCGTCGGAGCACCCAATTACGCCTCGAACTCCGCGAATCCGCTGAACTGCGCGACCGCGGGCAACGCGAATGCGGTATACCACTGGTCGTTGAAAAATGGCGCGAACGTAGTCGACAACCGCGATAGCCGGATTCTGCCCGAGCTGGGCAATATCTGGATCGTATGGGTTGCAAGTTGCTCTGACATAACCGGCGGCACCGGCATCACCGATGTCTGGACTGACGTCTCCGTCGACTCTACCGTTGGCAACCGCACTTTCTTCGCGGCGGAAACCTCCGGCAACGGCGCTCAGGTTCAGGTGATTGGCAGCGGTGCGGGCGCCAACCTCATCGGCGTTGCGGCTCTCTGGGCTGACAACTCTGTCGACGACACCACCCTTCCAGCGGCCGTTTCCGGTACCATCGGCACCGGTTCGACTGGTGGCGTTCACGTCAACCTTGGCTTGACCGACATTCGTCCGGAAGATGCTTATGTCGCTACCGCGCGCGCTCTCGGCAAACTTAACACCACCACTTGGTCCGGTCTGGGCTACATCGGCGTCAGCGCGGACATCGGCCAGCCGATCCTGACCGCTCAGGGCACCAACACTCAGGCGACCCCGGTGAAGTTCGAATTGGCCGGCGGCACCGATCCCATCACCCACCTCACCGTTCGTGCCGCGACGACCGTTCCAATCGGCGCAGCTCCGATCGTATTCATCTTCAACAACAACAGCGCTAGCTCCGTCCCGCTGGACCTGAAGACGGGCGTCGCCCCTGATTCGCACGTTACCGGGCAAGTCTATCCGCTGGCGAACCTGTTCGACGGCACCACCTCTTGCAGCCTCGCCAACCCGGCATTCGATTCCTTCAGTGCTGGTACACCGCCCGCCACCAACATCACGGTCACCTTGCGCGAACCGCTCTCCGGAACCATGAACACCACGGAATTCAACCTGTTCCGCAGCGACGGCAACACGGATGATTCCCAGGAAAAGGGAGTCATTAACCCGTTCAGCAAACCCTACAACCCGCTCAACCTGGCTTGCGCCAGCGGCGGAAACCGGTGGCGCGCTATCGGCACCGGCGAAGTCGTAAACGCCGTTCTGAATAACGCCAACACCTTGGGCTACATCTTCTGGGGCTTCTCCAACGCTGGTAAGTTCGTAGGTGCGAAGTACAACTACCTCACCCTGGATGGTGTCGATCCGCTCAACTATCCCGTCACCGGCAATCAGCAGTTGCCTTCCTGCACGAGCGGGAATTGCCCGTCGTCGGCCTTTATCGACGGCGTCTCCTTTGCCAGCCTCCGTTACGGAACTTACAAGGCGTGGTCGCTCTATCGCTGGGTCGTACAAGACGCCAACGATGGTGGCGATGTCCTCGGTCCCGCCCACTTGGCGGCAGCAACGGAAGCCGCGGTTGACGGCTCGGTGGCTGATTACGTTCCGTTTTGCACCACGGGCGATAGCCTGTCCGTGTATCGTTCGCACTTCAAAGACACCGTTCTTCCCGCGGAATCTGCTGGAAATAACGGCGCCGTCAATTGCAGCTCAACGCTGGGCGGCGACACCGAGGCGGGTGGAGACGTGGGCGGTCTGGTTGAAGGACCGTTCGACATCACCGTTCCCACCACCAACGGCTACGTAACCTGGGCCGCCACTCTGACCACAGGCAAGGGCTACAAAGTAAGCTGGAAGCAGGGCGCTAAATTCAAGGCGGGCACGACATGGGAAGGTTCCGCGATCACCATCGGCGGCACTGCCCAGACGGTGGCCAGCGTTTCTTTGACCGCCACCACTCTGTACGTTGGCAACCCGAACCCCAATACTCCCGCTACCGCGGAAGTGTCGTATTCGGCGCCGTTCCCGATCAGCTACCCAGCGGTCAGCGGCGGTGGAGTGCTCAACAAGAAGCAGTAGTTGCTTTACCGGATGATGTTTGAGTCCGCATAACCTCTGAGGCAGACTGGCCTACCGGGCCAGCCTGCCTCAGTTTTCGGTTTCAGATAAAATCGACGATCGCTTCCAGCGGAGTTCATTTGATGAAGGTGTGGTCATTTCATAAAGCAATCCATTTTGTCGCAGTGATAACCCTGATCGTGTTTTGCGCCGGGAGTGTAGTGGCGCAAGCAGCACCCGGCGATTCCAGCAAGCCTGTCACGTCGCCGGATGCTCAGCCCGCAGCTCGAGGAAACATTTCCAGTTCCTCTCTGGTGCCAAAGATCATCGAGGATTGGTCAACTCCTTCGCTGAAGGGCAGCGAGCTGAAGATAGGCGGCACAATCGTCGGTGACCCCAGCGATCGCGATTCCATCTTCACCCGGGAAATAACCAGAGTGGAGTGGCGTCCCGGAGATCCCATCGATTTGTATATCTTGAAGCCCGACGGGGTGAAGAACCCCCCGGTGATTCTTTATCTCTACAGCTATCCTTTCGAAAACGATCGCTTCCTGAATCCCGAGTTTGGAAAATTTCTAACCAAGAATGGCTTTGCGGCGGTTGGTTTCGCTTCGGCCCTGACTGGGCAGCGCTATCACACTCCGCGCCCGATGAAGGAGTGGTTTGTGAGTCAGCTTCAGGAATCGCTGGCTACTTCCGCGCACGACGTGCAGATGATTCTCAACTACCTCGCCTCTCGCGGCGATATGGACATGGACCGCGTCGGAATGTTTGGCGATGGCTCGGGGGCCAGCATCGCAATTCTGGCAGCGGCGGTGGATCCCAGGATCAAGACTCTGGATCTGCTGGACCCGTGGGGCGATTGGCCGGAGTGGATTGCGAAGTCGACGCTGATTCCAGAGAAAGAACGTCCGGATTACCTGAAGTCCGAATACCTGGCTGGAGTAGCGCCCCTGGACCCGGTGAAGTGGCTTCCCGGATTGAAGACGCAGAAAGTAAGAATTCAATTCGTCAAGAGCGTCACGGTTACTCCGGCGGAAGCAAAGCAGAAAGTGGAGGGAGCCGCTCCCGCGAATGCGAAGATCGTTCACTATGACGACGCGGCGGCCTTCCGCGCCACGATTGCGGGAGGTACTGGCCTAGACTGGATCAAACAGCAGATGCAATTCAGCGTCGCACCGCCCTTAAGCGCGACTGGGAAGGCGCAGGAGAGAAGCGCCTCGACCCAGACAAAAGATTCGCAGCGGTAGTCTGGAGCAGCTAAGCTCCGGAGCAATACATTCAGGAGAATCGATGCAGACGTCCGGAAGGAATCCGCTCAAGTCGGGAGCTGGCAGATCAAGAACAAGAGTAATCCATGAAATTGTGGCGTTCGCAGTTCTGACTGCGGGCCTTGCTTTGCTGCAGGGGTGCAACGGAAATGTCGATCCCGCCTACGGCAAGCCCACTGCTAACAACCCTACGGCCGGTGTGACCCTACAGACGATTCAGATCGCTCCCACGACCTCCTTGATCTCGATAGCTGAACAGCGGCAACTGACCGCCGTCGGCGTATACAGCGACGGCAGCACAAGCGATCTCACGTCGCAGGTCACATGGAGGGCTTCATCGACTCCCAGCACTACGAATTTTGTTTCCATCAACCCCAGCGGACTGGCTACGGGCAGGGCGATCGGCGCCACAGTGATCACGGCCACTCTCGGAGGAGTGGTGGGAGTGATTCAACTTACCGTCGAAACCAACGGGTTCACCTCCGGCACGATGGGCATTTTGGAGATTCCTTTTAAGTCGACCGTAGTGGACGCTGCCTATCTGCCGCAGCAAACGGAAATTCAGGGTGCGTATGCCGTGCAGGAGGTGAATCTGGATGCGGACCAATTCTCGAGCGTGCTGCCCGTTCCATTGGCGCTTCTGGCCTCCATACCCATGCCGGCTGGATTCATCCCCAATGCCACGGCCGCTAGCCAGACCAGTTCCCAGGTAGCGGTGATCAGTTATAGCTCCCCGGATGTGCAGATCATTGATGCCAGCAACATCTCCAGCGATCTGGCGAATAACTCCGTGATCGCCACTTTCACAGCCCCAGTCACCCAGAAGGTCACTTTCAACGGAATTCAGTGCATGATTTGCGCCGCCGTGGTCAATCCCTCAAACAACCAGCTCCTTCTTAGCACGGCGCAGGGATATTACGAGATGAGTCTCACCACCGGGACCTTCACCGCACTATCTTTCACGCCGACGGCGCTTCCGGCCCCCGGTTTCTCGCTCAATCCAACCGCAAGTAATCCTTATATGCTGAGCCCCAACCCCACCGCTGGAGAGCTGCAGACTCTCAACCTAACCACGAAAGTGGCCACCTCGGACAACTCTGGCCTCACCTCTCCGGGTGCTGCTGCCATCGACTTGACTACCAGTTTCGCGGCGATTGTTGATTCCGGCACAAACGCTCAATCGCTAGTGGATCTGACCAGCGCGCAAAATCCAGTGTTCACTCCCGTTCCAGACATCGGAGTTTGTGGTCAGCCCGCGCGCATGAACATGGTCGCAATGGGAGTTAGCGCAAACGCTGTTATTGAAAACATTGCTCATACCCTGTTCACCAGCCAGACCTCGGGCAATTGCGTGGGATTCGCATACTGGCCTAGCGTGGGGAATCCACTGGAATCTTCGCAGATCCTGTATGGCTATGGTCCCATGCCGAACACTCCAGACAATAAGCCGTTCGTGAATGGCAACGATCCGAACGCAATCGCGGCGATCAACAGCGTCTATGATAAGAACAACTATGGCTTGTTAGTGGATGCAAACCAGCAATGGATTGCGAAGATCAAGCTCAGCGCCGTTCTCAGTAATGCAGGAATTGGGCCTGGTGATCCCGGCAGCGAGCCGTTACCGGGCGGGGAAGTGATCCCCCCCTATTTCTTAACGGCAGTTGCGGACCTGGAACTTGGTGCGCCGGATATCGTATTCTTGCCATCCCCGAGCATTGCAGTGACGGTCTCGGTGAGCAACATCAACTTTGGGAGCCTGAGCGTCGGAACCCAGAGCCCTGAGAGTCCAGTGACCCTCTCTGACATTGGCTTGGCCATCGTCTCACCTCAGATTTCTGTGCAAGGCGCCGATGCGGGTGACTTCTTGGCCACTTCTAACTGTGCCGACACTTTGCAGCCCCACTCGAGTTGCGCCATCGACGTCATCTTCACTCCAAGCGCAACTGGGTCGCGCACCGCTACGCTGACGGTTTCCTACGGCGCAGCGAGTCCTCTAACCGTCGCGCTTTCGGGGACAGGTTCATAGATGCAACGACGTAGCGCTGACTACGGAGAAGGCGAGTGCTGAAACTATGCCTTCACTCTTTGCGGCGCTTCGGCATTCTTAGGAAATCGTGTCGCTCAGCACGAGGGTAGTCGGTGGTTTAGTCTTCCCGTCATCTCTCCGCAAGTAATTCCATCCCAACGAGGAATTCGATGGTCGCAGGCGTGTCGGCTGTAGAGGCCTGGGCTCCGCACCAGGGACCAGCCGTCTTTCATCAAGCAGTAACACAACAAACCCTATCAATTTACTTGACATTATAAATCGCCCCGGATATATTGCCTCTCACATCGGAAGTCGGCCCCGGCTTCTCGCGTAGAGACAGGAAAAGAAGTTTGTTCCCAATACCGCTTAGCCAAACTGTTCTTGAGTTCCCCCGCTAAGAGGTACACGACCGTCAAGTTCGAAAACGCCTCACTATTTCAAGGAGACACGAAAATGAAAAGGAATTCAGTTCTGAAGACTCTGCTGCTGGCCGCGGTGGTAGCCAGTATTCCAGCGGCCGAGGCGCAGACCGTCCACGTTGTCGGAGCCAGCGCTTCGTCCCAATTTCTGACTGCAGCGCTTGGCGCCGATCAGCTCGCCCTCACTGAGATTGCCAACAATATCGCGAATGGAACTTGGACGACCGGCCAAAAGAGTGCGTTCCACTGGACGCATTCAAACTCCGCCAACATCATCGACACCCGCGATCCCCAGGGTCGAATTCTTCCCGAGCTCGGCAATGTATTTGTCGTTTGGATCGCGGCCAGCTCCGATGCCACGGGCAACACCGACGTAACTGACATCTGGACGGCAGAAAGCGTCGACTCCACTGTCGCTGTGCGTTCTTTTTCAGCTCAGGAAACCACTGGCAGTGGAGCTCAGCTGCAAGTGATCCCCGCAACCGCTGGCAACCTGGTCTCTCCCACCGCATTGTGGCCGGATGGTAACGCAGATGTCAGCCTACTCACCGCGAGCAACGTTTCCAATGCCATCGGCACCTCGTCGGCAGGTGCTGGCGATGTTCACATCAACGTTGCCTTTACCGATATTCGTGCAGAAGATGCGCTGTTTGCGACCACGCGGGCTCTCGGCAAACTCAACACCACCACTTGGTCGGGTCTCGGCTACATAGGACCGACCTCGAACATCGGAGCACCGATTTATACTGCTCAAGGCACCGGCACTCAATCGACCCCGATTAAGTTCGCTCTCAGCGGGGGGAAAGATCCTATAACGGGGATCACTGTGCCAGACTATTCGACGATTGAGGTCGGGGCCTCCCCCGTCATCTTTGTTCTGAATAACGGTGGCACGTTTTCCTCTTCGACAGCCAACTTTGCTAGCGGAGTTGGTACCAAGGGTCCCTTCCCCCTGGCTCATTTTTTTGACGGCACGACTACAGCAGATACTCACAATCCGGCGTTTGGCGGCAGCGGTGACGGCGCGGGGACTCCGCTCACGCTCATCTTGCGGGAGCCTCTCTCCGGCACCGAAAACGTGATCGAATACACCGAATTCCGCACTACGGGAAATACCGATGATTCGCAGGAAGTTGGTGTCATCAACCCGTATAGCGCCCCGTACAACCCGCTGAAGCTGGCCACGCCAATCCACGGTCTGCGTGAACGCGCCAACAGCACTGGCGAAGTTGTCAATGCACTGAAGGCAACAGCTAACTCGCTCGGCTACATCTTCTTCAGCTTCGGCAACGCCGCCAAGTTGTCGGGCGCAAGCTGGAATTACTTGACCCTCGACGGCGTCGACCCGCTTTCAATTCCGGGGACGCTAAATCAGGAATTACCGAACGGAACGGTCACTGCGGCGGCTTCGGTCTGGCCTACGGGTCCTTCCTTCCCAACTCTTCGCAACGGCACCTACAAGGCCTGGTCGTTTGAACGCTATCTGGTGCCGAATTCTCTCATCGGGGCTGACCCCTACGGCCCAGATGTTCTAGCCCAGTCCGAGCAGGACAACGTGGACAAAACTGTCTCTGACTTTGTTCCCTTCTACACCACCGGTGGTACGGACGGTCTGGACGTTTACCGTTCGCACTTCAAACAGTCCGGAATCGCTGGCAATAACGGAACTGCCACGGCCGCGAACCTGGAAGATAATGGCAACACGCTCGGCGGATCAACAGAAGCGGGCGGAGACGTAGGTGGAGCTATTCAGGGACCCTTCGGTATTACCGTTCCGGAAACTACCGGTACCGTGATTACCTCGAGCACCGACACCAAGAACAAAGGCTACAAGGTAACCTGGAAGTCAGGGACAAAATTCACGGCAGGCGCATCGTGGGAAGGTGGTTCGATCACCATCGACGGTGCTGCGTTCACGATCGCAAACGTAGCTCTGACGACCACCGTTTTGTACGTGACAACGGACCCCGGCGCGAACACCACCGCGGTTTCTTACGCGGCTGCGTTCCCTTACACTTACCCAGCCGGATCCGCTCCTGGCGTGCTTAACAAGAAGCAGTAACACCTTGGCTTAGGTTCGACGAAGAGTAAGTGAATTGAGGCAGGCTGGCCTTCTCGGCAGCCTGCCTCTTTCTGTCAAGTCGTGTGTGCCGGTCGGGAAGGAGTACTACGATGCGGCAATCGTCACAGTCAGGTCGATGGTATCACCCTCGACGCACGCCTTGCTGGCACCGGTGCCCAGTCCCAGGTACTGAAAAGCTCCGGTCACTGACGTAATGGACGTACCATCGATCACACTTGTTCCGTACAGTTGTCCGATTTGAACGCCGTCTGAATCCGTTAGGTTCATCACCACGGAAGTTCCGCTGATTGAACCCACAATGTTCGCCGATGTGTAGCAAAAGCCGCCTGTAAAGGTTACGTTCCCTGTGAGTGGCGTGGTGCTCGCGCCGGTATTCGCTCCCTGGGTTACTTTGCCAGCCATCGTTGGGGTGGTGCCCGCTTTCGGCGCCGAAAATGTGCTCGTGATGTTACCGCTCAACGGCGGTACCAGACTCGCCGTAAAGCTCCCCGTCTCGGGAGCGGATTGAGAGCCGACGCAGCCGGTCGAAAGAATCGTGTAGGTGCCACTCATGGGAGGTTTGCCCGCGGCGGTGCTGATCATACCGCTAAGAGTGATCGTGGTTCCCACCGGATTTACCGTCAATGAGATCGCTGATCCGGTCACAGCGCCGTTCACACTCCCCACTCCCGAACACGGTATGTCCGTGAACATCACGTTGCCCGTAATTGCATTGCCGTTCTGTAAGAGGGACCCGGACTGGGTATGAGACACCGTGGTCTTACCGGTCTTTGTCATGCTGATCAACCAATTGCCGGAGAGCGATCCTGACGAGGCAGGTGGGTCATTGCTACTGCCACAAGCGCTCGCGAACAATGACAACGCCAATAAGAGTGCCATTCTGCGGTACATGAGATTCACCTCTTCCGGTGCGGCCTCGCATCCATTTCCGCGTCCGAAGTTGCCATAATTCAGCCAGAGAAGCGCAGGACTTCACGCGGTGTGACCGCAATCATTCGAAGGCTTCTACGAGAAGCGTAAAGGGTAGCCCGTCCGGCGTTACGCGGAAGTTACCGGGAGATTAATGTTTCGTGAATTTTGCAGGATGCCCCGTAGGTGCTGCGCGGGACACTTTCGAGCCTCGACGTCATTAGCTTCGATCTAGCGCGTCTGCCGCCACTCTGATGTGTGGTTCGACCAGAGTCAGCAGATCGTCTTTTAAGAAAGGTCCGCTCGCCAGAAGGCCAGACAGAAGTGGATCGCGGCGATTCGCGGTCAATTCGGACTTCTCCAGAGTGCTGACAAAGCCGCCAGCACTCTTCACCAGAGCTGCTCCGGCGACTACGTCCCATTCATTTTTTGGAGTGAGAGTAAACGTAATATCTGCGAGCCCCGCTGACACTAGCGCGAGTTTGTAGGCCACCGAACCCATGGGGCGAATGGTGAAGGCTGCGTTCTCAAAAGACTTCCACTCGCCGCGTTTCACTTCGCTGCGACTGGCAAGAATCAGAGCGCCTTCGAGGCTGGTGCGCTGGCTGGGCTGGGAAGGCTTGCCATTATAGGTAACGCCAGAATCGATCGATCCCAGGAAGGTCTCGTCGGTTGCGGGATTGTAGATTCCACCGGCGACGGGGCGTCCGTCCTCGACGAACCCGATCGAAACGCAGAATTCCGGAATTCCTTTGACGAATTCGCGGGTGCCGTCCAGAGGATCGACAACCCACACCCGCGAGCACTGCAGGCGGATGGGATCATCCACACTCTCTTCGGAAAGCCAACCTTCGCCTTCACGCAGCAGCTCTTGACGCAAAACCGCATCCAGCGCGCGATCTGCTTCCGTCACCGGATCATGTCCGACTTTGTACTCGGTTTCAATTGCCCCCGGAGTAAAGCGGGCAAAAACCGCGCGAGATGCTTCCAGCGCGGAATGAATGCGTTGCAGAATTGGTGCGTAAGAATTTGAGCTCATAACCTCTCTGTAGATGGTTCTCGATTCGCAGTTTCTGTCACGGGCATTTACTAAGTGAGAACTGCGAACGGTCTTCAAGCCATAAGCATGCGCGCGCCGGTTGCCAGCAATACCGCGCAAAGAATGCGTCTGAGCCACGGGACCGGAACCCGCGTACTCAAGTAGGAACCGAGCAGCCCACCGGGAACTGAGCCGAGCAACAGCGCCCCAACGAGGTGAGTGTCCACATTATGCATCCGAAAATGAAGAAGACTGGTAACTCCGGTCAATATCAAAGCATGTACGATGTCGGTGCCCACCATGACTTTCGGCTGAAAGCTGTAAAACAGCAGGAGCATCATCATGACGATGCTGCCGGAGCCGACCGAAGTAATGCCCACCAGAAAGCCCGCTACCAGGCCGATCAAGGACATCCACGCAAACGATTTTATGGTCGGTGGCTTGGCCGCTGCTCGATCCTCGATCTTCTTCTGGAAAAACAAGAAAGTGGGAATGCAAATCAACAGGACTCCGACAGCAATCGTGATGAAGTGGTTGACGCCGTCCCCATAAACATTTCGTAAGTGAATCAGAAAACTGACGCCCAGATAAGATCCCGGAGCGCTGCCGCTGGCGAGCGCCAAAACCACTTTGCGTCGGACCGTGCCTTTGCGCAGATGAACGATGCTGGCGCCGATCTTGGTGAGGAAGTTGAACAGAGCGTCCGAGCCCACTGCGCGCAGCGGAGGCACGCCCAATCCGAAGATGAGAATCGGGAGCAGCAATACACCGCCCCCGACTCCTGTCATTCCGATAAGGGTCCCGACTACGAAACCCACCAGGCTCTTGATCAGCAGATCCATGACAATACCGGCTGTAGCCTCTTAACCGCGAGGCCCCTCGCCAGAGTGTTCAGGCTGACTGCGCCGTTGTTCCAATAAATCCTTCCCGTTCGAGGTGCAGAATAATTTCTTGCGCTGCTTCCTCGGGCGATAACTCGCCGGTGTTGATGGTGACCTCGGCGTCGGTGGGAACTTCGTAAGGATCCGAGATACCAGTGAACTCTTTGAGAATTCCCGCGCGTGCTTTGGCATACAAGCCTTTGCGGTCGCGTTGTTCGCAAACGTCCACGGAGGTAGCAATGTGCACAAGAATGAACCCGCCGTAGGGCTCAATCATCTGCCGGACGTGCTTGCGGGTAGCGTCATACGGAGCGATGGGCGCGCAGATGGCGATGCCGCCATTCTTCGTGATTTCCGACGCGACGTATCCGATGCGACGGATGTTGATATCGCGGTGCTCCTTCGAGAAGCCGAGTTCGGAAGACAAGTGCTTGCGTACGAGATCGCCATCGAGAAGCGTAACCGGACGTCCACCAGTTTCCAGAAATTTCGTCAGCAGCACATTCGCGATCGTCGACTTACCCGAACCCGAAAGGCCGGTAAAGAAGATGGTCACGCCTTGCTTGTGACGCGGCGGGAAACTCTTGCGCAATTCCGCTACAACTTCCGGATAGGTAAACCACGCAGGAATCTCACGGCCCTCGTTCAGTCGCTGGCGGAGTTCGGTGCCGGAGATGTTCAATACCCGGTCGCCGTTCTTGACTTCGTCGTCAGGAACGTACTTATCCTGGTCCTCGAGGTAAACCATCATATTGAACGGCACCATGGTGACGCCGATGTCGGCCTCGTGTTTCTTGAAAACTTCCTGCGCCTCATACGGGCCGTAGAAAGGCTTGCCGTCGGTGTCTTTGCCCGGACCAGCGTGATCGCGGCCAACGATGAAATGCGAGCAGCCATGATTCTTGCGGATGATGGCGTGCCAGATAGCTTCGCGCGGCCCGCCCATGCGCATGGCGAGCGGCAACAAGGAAAGCTTTGCGGTCGACTGTGGGAACTTCGAGAGCAAAAGCTGGTAGCAGCGTACTCGCGTGTAGTAATCCACGTCGCCGGGTTTGGTCATGCCTACGACCGGATGAATGAGCAGATTGGCTTCGACCTGCTTGGCGGCGCGGAATGCCAGTTCAACGTGGGCGCGGTGCATGGGGTTGCGAGTCTGGAAGGCAACCACGCGGCGCCAGCCTTCTCGGGCAAACTCGGCACGAACTTCGGCCGGCGTTAAGCGCACGCTGCGAAAATCATAGTGGGAAGGGATCTGTGTTCCTTCGATCTTCCCGCCGATGTACCAGGGATTCGCCTTGTTAATGGCGTAGTCGGCGCCAGGATGCGCTGCACTGGTGCTGGCAAAAACCGCCTGGGCTTCCGCTTTACGATCAGGTTGCCACACATCCTCGACGTGCAGGACGGCGATCATCACCCCTTCGGGATCGCGCAACGCAACCTTGCTGGAGCCCGGGGTAAGCTTCTTGGCAAATTCTTCAGTCACGTCCAGAGTGATCGGCATCGGCCACAGAACGCCACTCGCTAGCCGCAGGTTGTGACAAACACCTTCATAGTCGGCGCGACTCATGAAACCGCGGAGCGGAGAAAATCCACCGGAAATGAGCAGCTCCAAATCGCAAAGCTGCCGGCCGGTCAGATCCCACGAAGGCCATTCTTTGGAATGAGCTTTCAGTTCGGCAGCTTTTTCTGGTTGAGCGATGAGGTTAATTAGTTCACCGCCGTGGGGCGGAATGAGATGGCTGGTCGAAGCGGTCAAGTGCGATTGCCTCCTGGATTTGCTGCTGGTCTTGTCTATTACCTTTATCGTCTTTGACTGGATACTTCCCGGTCTCCGGCGGCCGGAGCGAAATTGATTGCAGATGCTAAGGGAGAGGAAAGTCCCGAAAAACTTACTCAACAGAGTATCACTTTCTTGCTGTTGGAAGAAAGCCGAGTTCACGCTTTTGAATTACCCGAGAATGCAGCAATTGGCAGGCCTTATGCGCCGGGGATCGTCCACGTAAGTCGCTGGCATGGAATGGCTTTAGGAAGTTTTTTCACGGCAAAGGCGGCTCGTCGATCTCGAAAGTGAAAAGAATTGCGACAATGGACGAGCAACTTCCGCGTGCTGCTAGAATCGGTCCGCGGAGCGCTCCCCGCCACTCAGTCCAGCTTCCGCACTCGACCGCATTGCTGACCAGTCACTCAAATTCCAGTCCTGACCGCGCACGCAGAGAGCGGCGACGTAGCCAGTCCCCGCGGGGACCTCACGTAGAAGCCAATGCTTCGCTTCTGCACTGTCGGGCCGGGTTTCGACCAGCGCGTCTGTGCTCCCTTCGGCGAGCGAGACATCAAATTGTGTAAGCGGAAGGGACAGACCATCCCCGGTTGCCTTGATGTACGCTTCCTTCCGGGTCCAGCAGCGAAAAAAGGCCTCAATCCTTTCCGTCGCCGGTAAATCAGCAAGTTGTTCCTGCTCGTGCGCAGAAAAGAATCGGCGGGCGATGGCCTCAACATCGAAGTCACGACGTACTTGCTCTACATCGATACCGAGTTCGCGGCCACGCGCGAAAGCATACAACGCGATTCCGCCGGAATGGGAAAGGTTGAATGTGATACCCCGATCTGCATAGGCGGGGCCCAGAAAAGGCTTGTCTCTTTTCGAGTAGGCGAAGGTCAAGTCCTTCGGCTCCGTGGTCAGGTAGCCTCCTAGAATTGTGCGCAAGAGAGCTCGCGCTGCAACAAAGCGTTGACGGTCGACGGCAAAATGAAATCGAGAAGCGCGGCTGGTTTCGTCAGGGGAGAGTACTTTTTGCCAACGGGCTTCGTCTGCACGGAGAGACTCCAAGTCGACTCGCCAGACTTGCACTTCGTCGTCGGGCAGAGCGAGAGGCGTCTCAATCTTGAACGCCGAATTCTTGATGTTCCTCGGTTCGCCCATGTCGTCTTGACCGGTAGTGTGTCACGGCAGCCTCCGACTGCCAAGAGGAACAAACCACGCGTTCGTCCAGGGCCTTCGAGCATTCCGCTTGCCCGTCCCGGACGGGACTCTGCAATTTGTTGCAGATCTTTTGGGCAGCTCCTGGCGCGAAATCATGCTCTAATAGAGGAATGCATGGGGAAGCAAGCGACCGAATTGGAGATCCAAGAATGATGATGAAGCGCAGGGGTAGCGTGTTGCTTGTGACCGTCGCCGCGTTTGCTGGTCTGGCGGCAGGCCAGAATTCCAATTCCAATTTCTACAAGAATCCGCCATATCACCCTTCCTCTTCTGCGTCCCAGCCGCTGACTCCCAAATCCGCTATCCCGAAAACCAGCAAGGCATCGGTTCCGGTGCCGAATGCAGCAAAGGGGCGAAAAACAAACACCGAACTCGCTCGACTGGAGCAACAAAACGTCAAGGCGGGAGGGTCTAAAAGCGGCAATACGGGAGCTGCGAAGTCCACTTCGATAAAGTCCGCGGGTACTACTTCCCGGAGCGGCTCGGGAATTAACGCGTCTTATCAGAAGCCGCACGTTCCAAAGAGATAGCGGCCGTCTTTTTGCTCTCCTAGTCGGTGGGCGGCACTCTACCCGAGGTCGCGAGTGGCGCAGCTTCAGATGTCACCATTTCATTGTGGCGAGCCACTGCTGGCTCGGTGATGGAATACTTTACCAGACACCAGAGCGCGCGCACACCATCCCTCCACTGGATCTTCTTGCCCTCTTCATAGGTACGGCCCCAGTAGCTGATACCGACTTCGTAGATGCGCAGCTTCCGCTTGGCGATCTTTACCGTAATCTCGGGCTCGAAACCGAAACGTTTCTCCTCCAGCGGAATCGACTGGATAATCTCGCGGCGAAAGGCCTTATAACAGGTTTCCATATCGCTGAGATTGACGTTGGTGAGCGCGTTCGAAAGCAGCGTAAGAATCCAATTGCCTACCGAATGCCAGAAGTAGAGCACGCGGTGAGGGCGAGCCGAAAGAAAACGCGAGCCGTAAACCACATCGGCACGCCCTTCAATCAGTGGCTCCAGCAGTACCGTGTACTCTGCCGGATCGTACTCGAGATCGGCATCTTGAATGACGACGAAATCGCCCGTAGCTTCCTGAATACCGCGGTGCAGGGCCGCGCCCTTGCCCATATTTCTTGGCTGAAGAAGAACCCGAATCTGGGGATGCTCACCCTCCAACCGCGCCAGAATCTCCCGCGACGCATCACGCGAGCCATCGTCCACGCAAATCAATTCGATCTGTAGCGGAACTGCCAGAACCCTTTCCACCACCTGCCGCAGCGTGGCTTGTTCGTTGTATACCGGCATGACGACGGAGAGCTTCATTGTGTGAACGCTAGTGTAGTAGAAAACTGTGTCGCAAATCCAAGTCCTGCCTTTCTTATCCTTGGCGATGGCGGTTGAGATGCTCGCGAACGATGGTCACAATCCGCGAAGCGGCTTTGCCATCCCACAGCGGAGGACGACGCGGCGGCCGAGTGCTGCTGCGAAGGATGAGTTGGGCGGCTGCGAGAATGCGATCTGGGTTGGTCCCGACCACTTGATTCGTACCTTGTTCCACAGTTGCAGGCCGTTCGGTATTCTTGCGCAGCGTAAGACACGGCACGCCCAGGACCGTGGTCTCTTCTTGCACCCCCCCAGAATCCGTGAGCACGATACGCGCGCCATCGTTGAGGCAAAGAAAATCGAGATAGCCCAGCGGTTCCAGAGGCACAATGCCAGTGCCCTTCACGCTGTCTTCGCTGGCGAAATATCGCAGCAGTCCGAAGCTCTCGATATTTTTACGAGTTCGAGGGTGAATGGGAAAGAATACTGGAAGTTCCGCCGCCAGAGAGTTTACCGCCGCAAGAATGTCTTGCAGCGTCTTCGGATGATCCACGTTCGAAGGCCGATGTAGGGTTAGAACCCCGTATGGACGGCAAACCGTCCCGTTCCCACGCATGCCGAGTTTGTCCAGAATCGTTGATCTCCTGGCCAGTTCGCGATGCCGGAGCAGGCAATCGATCATGACGTTGCCGACGAGAAAGACTCGTTCCTTTGGTATGCCCTCGCGTCCTAGGTTCTCGACCCCGCTCTGCTCGCTCACGAAGAGCAATCTTGAAATCGCGTCCGTGAGCTTGCGGTTAACTTCCTCGGGCATCGTCATGTCGAAACTGCGCAACCCCGCTTCGATGTGCGCCACCTCGATTCCCAGTTTGACCGCGGTCAGAGCTGCGGCGATCGTAGAATTCACGTCGCCCACAACCAGGATCATGTCTGGGCGGTAGTCGAGCAGGACCGGCTCGATGCGTTTCATGATTTCGGCGGTCTGCGCCGCATGGCTGCCGGAACCAACTTCAAGATTCACGTCCGGTTTAGGCAGGCCCAGATCCGAGAAAAAATTGCCGGAGAGAAGTTCGTCGTAGTGCTGCCCGGAATGCACGAGGCAGTGTTCGATGTCGGGAAAATTCTTCAGCGGCTCATTCTTCAGCGCCTCATTCCTCAGCGCCTCAATGACTGGCGCGATTTTCATGAAGTTGGGCCGGGCCCCGACGACGCTTAAAAGCCGGATCACTGCGAGGCTCCTGAGTCGATTGGCCTTGGAAATAGCGAATCTTGATCGAAACACGCCGGTGTGGGGCCGTCAGATCGTGGCGACGGAGATTTCATCAGGCCACATTGTAGAGCACGGGCGTACCTTCGGTCCTTGAACGCACCTGGAGATCTTCGTGGAACTCTGTCACAAAACCTTCCGAGGGCGGATTTGGACTCAGGTATCATTACACCAGTTACTAAATCTGATCGAAGCCTACGGAAAATGATCAACGGCAAACGCATCGCGATCGTAATGCCCGCCTACAACGCGGAGAAAACTCTGGAGGCCACCGTGGGCGAATTGCCGGACCTCGTGGACATCCGCATTCTGGTGGACGATAGCAGTTCTGACTCTACCGTTGCGCTGGCCAACCGCCTGGGCCTGCGGGTCTTTCAGCATGACCGTAACTACGGCTACGGACGCAACCAGCAAACTTGCTATCGCGAAGCCTTAGCCGCTGGCGCTGATGTGGTCATCATGCTGCACCCCGATTATCAATACACGCCGCTTTTGGTTACGGCCATGGCCAGTATGGTGGCTTACGGAATCTATGATGTTGTCCTGGGCTCGCGTATTATTGGAGGAACCGCCCTGCGCGGTGGCATGCCGATCTACAAATACATTGCCAACCGTTTGCTCACGGCCTTCGAAAATATTTTTCTGGGCATCAAGCTTTCCGAATATCACACGGGATACCGCGCCTTCAACCGCGAGGTTCTTACCCAATTGCCGCTGCTGGAGAATTCCGACGATTTCGTGTTCGACAACCAAATGCTGGCCCAATGCGTACACTTCGGCTTTCGCATCGGGGAAGTTTCGTGTCCCACGAAGTACTTCGCGGAAGCGTCATCCATAAATTTTCGCCGCAGCGTGGAGTATGGATTTGGAGTCCTCGCCACCACCTTGCAGTATGGGCTGCAAAGGATCGGGCTCGTTCACCTCGCCCGTTTCAGCGACAAGGGCCGCCGGCTCGAACCCGGCCAGCCTACCTATTACGCGCGTCGCACTGAGACCGCCCGTCCGGCGTAGCAAGTCCGAACCATTGATTTGCGGGCGCTGGAAAGTGAACAGCGTGTTAATTTTTGCCAGAGCATGGGACTGCATTTCGAAATATCCATCTGATGTTTGGCTCTCGGTGTGCCAAATATCCGCGCGGGATGGCGCGTTAGAACGAATCAGGGTGTGTCAAAAGATGTAAATTCTTCTAGGTCCACCCCTAGGGTCACAGTAGTTTTCACCTAGGGGGTTTACCTGAGGCCGTAGCCGCGCCAAAGCCGCCCCGTTGCCATACAGACTTTCGCCAGTCAAAACCCTACGGGCAATACCCGTAATGGTCCCCGTAGAATGCGCAGACTTGACCCCACGAATGGAGAGTGACTAGCACAGAGCCCGCTAGCCGCGCGGGTTTCGCGGTCGTGCGGGATAATTCTCGGGAGGGCAGCAGGCCGGCTTCGCGGCTGCGCTTTCTCTATTTCAAGCTTGGAATCGCCTGTGGAAATGCGTGTTCTCTCATCACAGCAATTTCGGTCTCAAAGTGGCATGGTAGATGCTACCAAATATGGAAACAATCCAAATATGGAAACGCTCTATAACCAATGGAGCGAAAGCTACTTTGACCAGGGGGCAGGGAATTGTGATGAGCGAGCAGTCCGTTCGACTAGGACCGCGCGAAAAAGAAATTGTGGAATTGCTTTTGCAAGGCTGCGATAACGCTGAAATTGCCAAACAACTCAAAATGGCTCGACGTACGGTGAAGGCCCACTTTAATAGGCTCTTTCTTCGTTTTGGAATCACCGACGGAATCAAGCGAGTCAAACTCGCAACACTCTTATATCGGAGGCAATCATGTTCCCCTATGAACGGTACGGAAATCGCATCCCCAGCGAGCGAGAACACCGTGTCATCGAGTTAGTGGCTCAAGGCTTGAAGAACCGAGACGTGGCGCAGGCGATCGGCACCACGGAGCACGTCGTTAAGAATTATCTCCGCGTGATCTACGATAAACTGGGACTCTGGAACAGGGTAGAACTGGCCCTCTGGTACGAATCGCGACGAGAGGGCGTCGGGTTGCCTTCCTGAATCGTCTGAGCTGAAAGTCGCCGTTGAATATTTCGGCCGCCCACTTTTACTGGCAACCGAAAGCGGGCAAGTTTCGAAGTCGTTCTGCGGCTCCCGGCACGCCTTTTCTCGCGGCCGCATCCAATAGCAATCGAGCTTGATCGCAACTCTTAGTCACTCCGTCTCCCCGAAGATACAGGTCAGATAGGAGCATGGTCGCGGTCAGGTTCTTTTTTGCCACGGCCTTCCACAACCAGGCAGCGGCTTGTTGGCTGTCACGAGCCGTGCCTGGGCCAGCGTTCAAATATTTTTCCGCCGCGCTCAGTTCCTCCGAGCCGCTTTGCCATGCAGCACTCGCGGGCGGATTTGCAGTCACCGGGATCGCCGGCGCTGTGGGACCGGACTTCGATCTTCCGGTATTGACCTTCCTATTATTATCTGCCGTCGCATCAAGCTGGTTTTGATTCTGTAATGGCGGCGCAGCCGCCGTGCTGATCGACCCGGCACTGCTGGACGGGGCAACGTTCGATGCGGCACCGCCCTTTGAATTTTGCGGAGCGGACGCATCCTCCTCCGGCTTTGCGGTCGGAGGCGCCTGAGGCTGCTCTGAGGAGGTCGGAACCGCCTGTGGCAGAGCGGCAGGTGCTTTGC
Organism: uncultured Acidobacteriaceae bacterium; assembly: GCA_964403025.1. GTDB lineage: Bacteria > Acidobacteriota > Terriglobia > Terriglobales > Acidobacteriaceae > Sulfotelmatobacter. Next base: position 1,192,254 of record CAYOEH010000001.1, read on the forward strand.
CGCTGCTCCAGAAAGTTGTATTGCTGCGCCACGTCACATACACCAGTAAAGCGAGAAGGATCGCCACCACTGCTCCCAGATAGATCCGGTAGCTATGGGACGCGGGCTCAGGCTGATACTGCGACAACATATGAAGTTCCGCCGGTCTCTCTTCCCTCCACGAGAGCGGCGGTCCTTCGTTGGCTTTGTCGTCCTGGTCGCGAAAGGCGAAGTCGGCGGGCGATTCAGAATGGACTGGAATCGCCGTGTCACCGGATCTGGCTTCCGGTTCATCCCAGCGTGTTGCAGCATACGGCGCTGCCTCCGCTGCGTCTTGCTCCGGCTCCGAGCTCGGAAACGCTGCCAGGGGCACGCCGCACATTCCACAAAATCGATGAGCCTCTGAATTTCTGTGCCCGCAAGCTCCGCATATGACGGTTGCCTCCTCCGCAAACGATATTCGACTCTCAACCTGCTTCGGTTGTTCTTGTACGCTTTCGTGGACGAGCTCGTCACTGCGTTGCGGGGAGACTTGCGGTGTCGCGGGATTGTTCGTCAATTCTCGGACTAGTTCGGAAACGGCGTGCGCGCGCTTCTCGGGAGGGTTGGTGAAATACACCTCCGCCCAGCGTCCCATGTGCGCCGCCAAAAGAGGATTCAGGAGCGGATTTAGCTCCGGCTCGGGTAATATGCTCACTTTCGGCTCGTCGGTCGGTTGCGCCAATATAGTTCTCCAAGAGAGAGGAATCAGTATGATTGCACTCCCGGCGAACAAGGTTGTCAATTCCGCCGTGTGAAAAATACCCTAGGAAATCGCGGCTTAGTCACATACTCTGCGCGAAGCGGATTCGAATTGATCCAACTGCGCATCGCGCTGGCTGGCGAAATTGCCTTTCGGGGTCTTGCCGTAAAGGTCAGAGCCCGGACAATAGTAAAGCGCGGTGTGGGTGTCGATCCAAACCTGGGTGTCGGGATTTCCTTTGTACTCCGGAGTCTCTGGCGCCTCGGCCAGTCCGAGACTGATCATGAGCTTATCGAACATGGAAAGATCCGCGTCCGGAGTTGGTGTTTTATGCCGGCCCGCGGTGCCGGAAATTGTAGTACCACGGCCCGTGGCGCCCACCGAGTCGCCGGAAAGTATTCCCCACCGAATGACCACAAGAACTAAAATCACGGCGATCGCGAGATAAACATCTCCTCGCCGGGCACGCCAGAAACGGGCCAGGGCGCTCGGGGTGCGCGTAGCCGCCAGTGTTTCGAGGAACTCTCGGGCTTTCGCCGCCGAACTCCAATTAACGTCCTTTTGCGGCGACTCTATCAGTTTGGTGGAAGAGGCTTGCAGATCGCGCACTCCTTCTCCGCGCTGCGATACCAGGGACGAAGAGGAAAGAAGATTGATCGCATCCTCGTCCGCACCCGCAACCGTCGTTTCCGTCGGCAACGACGCATTTTCATGCAGTCCCGCCGAGGCGAACAATCGAGCCAGTTGATCTTCTTCTTCTGCAGTGAATGTGAGGCCAGGGTCTCGAGGCAACCTGCTCCCGTTGGAAGAATAGGCCGAGGACTGATCGGCGTGCTCTTGAGTACGCAATGCTGACGCAATCTTGCTTTGCAGGGTCGACTGTTCGCTCTCCTCAAGGCGCGGAGCACCGCATTTCCCGCAAAACTGTTCTTGTGCGATGAGTTTGTCGCCGCACTTCCAACAGACGTAGGTTTCCGACACGCCCGTTTCCCGCGCATTATTTATGGCGGAGCTCCCGGAGGTCTGATCTCCCGCTAACGCGGCAAGGTTCGGCTTGAGCCTTTCGATGGCGGCCAGCATGGAGGAGCGCTCGGCGGCCATCGATTTCTTTAAGGCCGACTCGGTACCTCGACCAATCGCCTCCGTCACCAATCCCGCCATTAATTGGCAGGTATGAATGTCTTGTTCCGCGAAGCCTTGGAGACGGTCGAAGTAGAGTTCCAGTGCGCCTACAATGCTGCCATCGTGATAGACCGGCACTGCGCACAGCGATTCGATGTTCCGCTGGCGGCACAACTCCGGATCGAACAAAAACTCCGTGTTTACGTCGGGCGTACGCAGCACCTGACCGGTGCGCACGCAAGTAGCGCAAATGGCGGTCGCTAGTGGAACCTCGCTTCCCAAGGGCAGCGCCGGGGCTCCCGCGCCGGCGCGATAGCGGATCGTTTTTCCCTCAAGAATGCCGATCGCTGCACCGCTAGCGTTTGTAATTCGCGCGATTCTCTCCGCGACTACCGCCATCGCCTGGTCGGTTTCCAGATGGCGAATTTGAATCTGGTGCTGTGCTTCAACAATCTCGGCTAAAGTCAGCGTGTAGTCGTTGTTGGCAGGTGAGCTGTCTTGCACGCCGTGCGTGCTTTCTTGCATCGCAGCGTGGTTTTCCGCCTCTTGTTGCCGAAGCCGCTCGCTGTGCAACTCCAGGCTCTCTTCCATCTGCCGCATCTCGCGGTTGTGCTCTTGCAGCACATAAGCGGCTTCCAGCAGCTTTTCAAAAGTCTGCTCGTCGAGGCTCAGTTTGTTTTTCTGGTCCGTCACAATTTCTCTTGCGGCCTTCGGGTCCGCCAGCACGCACACAAATTCCAAGCCTATTCTAGTGCAATTCCTTCATCAAGGAAGCTGATTCGTGAGGCTTGCGCTACTGCTCGAGAGCACCACCGCCTCGGTCTCCGAGGTCGGGGCAGCCAAAGTCCTGCGACTCAACTGGTCTTAGCTCAACGGGTTACACGGGGCCCGAAGTTGGAGGAACTCGGGTTTCGACAGCGCAGCGTGCGAATCCGTAGGCACATTACTTCCGTAAGAGCCGCGCTTCGTAATGCCGACTATGGCGAGGAGGAGGTGGGAGCTTCGTTTTCCGGTCGATCAGACTGGTAGGATTTCGGGGGCAACAGGAACTGAATGCCGAAATAACCGAGGAAATAAGCCTGGTTGCTGCGCGTGGGTTCGAGACTGCGTCCGGCCATGAAAAGCAGGATGATCGGGCTATGGAGTTTGTATCGGCCACCAATGTCGAGCGTGGGCTGGTTCTCGGACGGATGGAAAGTGCCCTGGTTGTAGAACTCGATGTCGCCTTCTAGCTTTGGAGTGAAATCGTGACCGACCACGAGGCCGGTTAGCCAGCCGTTCGGCCCTTTGTGGACGAAGTCGTAGCCGATTTCGTAATCCACATCCACAGGCCCAAGTTTCTTCGAAAACTCGAACGGCAAAAGGAACGTGTCGCTCGCAGGGGTGATTCCACGCCGAACCGCGTCGTTGGGATTGTTGACGAAGAGTTGTGGGAACACCGAGACCGCGAGCCCAGACTCCCCGGCGTCGTAAAAGCGCCACTTGACGCCAGGATTGGATTGACCCAAACCAAACTTGGTCCTGGACGACGGATTCTGGACCCTGAGCCAGGCATTTTCGTAGGTCAGTTGGATGCGATCGCCGATGCCGAAATTGATGTCGAGATCTGGAGTGTGGGAGACGGACTGATCGCTGTAGAAAAAAGGTATATAGCCTACATTGATCTCCCAGTTGAGATGGCCGGGAGTTCCTGGATCATTGGTGTAGTAAGGTGGGCCGCCCTGGCCAAATGCTGAAAAGAGCGAGAAAAAAATAAATACGATGACGCCGACTAAGCTCCGCAACGTGGCCTTAGCGGGGTCTTCCGTTTGTGTCGGCAGTGGCTGTGTGGAAAGCGTGGCAGGAATCTCCGCACGCCCCGGAGTGAAACAAGCTGACGCCGATCCATGTCCATTGTGGGAAAGCAATGTCTTCTGCATGAGCCTATGAATTCGTGCCGTTCTCACACCTCACCTCGAGCGTTAATCAACACCGTTACGAACCTGTTGGAAACCTTGTGAACCAGATGGTTTAGACCCCTGGCCGAGCAGTTTCGATACCCTCCCGCTTTCGCGGATCTGCAGCCAGAAGAAACCCGGCGATGTACGTTCGAAGTTGTGGGAATCGCATTCTACGTAACTATCCTTGGCCCAATGTGGGATAAACCAGCCTAGCACGAGGTTTCTGAACTTCTTCTGAAGCCCGCGGTCCTTGTCCATAAGTGCCCGCACATGAAGGTCTTAGACCTCTGAAATCATTCAGCGAAAGTTTGGCGAAGGATGTGCAATCGATAGAGGCGGAAGGCAATCGAATTGAAACAGACCAAGGAGAACCGTGATGGACCTCAACGAAATGAAAGTCACGCCGAGAGATCAGCAGGTACTCGACTTGCTGGTTCAAGGTTGCAGCAACAAAGAGATCGCGGGCCAGTTGAGCATCAGCCCGCGCACTGTAAAACAACATTTGCGAACACTTTTTCTGCGCGCCGGAATCAGGGACGGCCGCAAGCGGGTGAAGCTCGCGATTGCAGCGTTCGATGAGAAGGGGGAGGCGACCTTATGATGCCGCGCGAGCGCCTGACTGATAAGGAAATTCAAGTGGCGAGTCTGGTTTGGCAGGGTCTTACGAACCGTGAAATCAGCAAGCTGATGGGCACAACCGAGCAGGTCATCAAGAATCACCTGCGAAGCACCTTTGACAAATTGGGCGTTTGGTCCCGTCTCGAATTGGCTATGTATATTGCCAGCCATGGTGGCAAGAGCTGGCATGAGGCATCCGAAGACGCGGTTTTCCCGTTGGGCCGAGCGGCAACGGGCTAGAAATGCGAGCAGTGGTCAACCGGCCTCAAGGCTTCTATAGGGCGCTTCTATCGCGGTGGGAAGTTTCATCGGGATAACTGCTGCAAAAGATTTGCGTTCGAAGCCTCCGTTTACGCTCGCGTTTCGGAGTAAGTCATTGATAAAAAACGAACTTCAGGAACTCGCCTTCGGTCTATGAATTGCGCAGGTTAGGCCGGTTTGATGCGTGAGCTCGCCAGCGGTTAGAGCCGGCTTCGCAATCCCAGGGCGGGGCGGGAATGGCTTATAAAGAAACTTTCTGGATGGCATGCGATTCCACCGAGCAATTACGGGCGGAGTTTGGGCCATTTCACACTCGGGCTGAGGCGGAAACCGAGGCCCGCAAGCTGGGATTCGGCTATGTCCTCCGTTACGAACATCTGCTCGACGAGAACGAAGAGATTCAGGAGGTTCGTTGCGTGTTTCTGGAATTGGCTGGCGCACCTGCGATGGAATCCTCGACCGTCAGCCTGCATACTCGCTGCGCCACCTGCGGAGCATCCGCTACTCACGAGAAGGCGTGGCAGGCTGAAGTGTGGGCCGACATTCATGAGTTCGAGCACGCACGCCATCGCGTGCGGCTTTTCGAACACGCGCGCGGCAAAGGTTTGAAGGAAATTGCTGGTTGGCGCGGATAGCTTCCTCGTTTGCAAGGCCTTATTACACAGCTGCCGACAGTTTCGCTGGCCGCTGCCCGGTCGATAAACCACATCAGCCCGCGAACCTCGACCATCGCGCTCATCAGGCCCCAGCTAACACAGTAGTGCTCTTGGCAGCAGCGCAACGGGCCGCTCCCAGCAGGCCGGCTTTGTCGTTGACGACAACTTGTACCGGGATGCTCTCCAGAAGCGGGCGGAGTCTGCCCTTTGCCAGAAATGCTTGCATGAAAGTCGGTCCGGCGAGCCGGGGAAGAATCTTTGGCGAAATTCCTCCGCCGAGAAATATCCCCCCGGTAGCCATCGCCTTCAGCGCCAGATTACCTGCTTCCGCGCCGTAGACCGAAATCCACAAGTCAAGCGCTTCTTCTGCCAGGCGGTTCGTGCCGGTCAGCGCGGCATGAGAAATTATCGCAGCCGGGTCTCCCTTGTTAAGCTGCGCTGCGAAACCGGCGGATTCCTCGCCGGAACCTTTTTTCCTCAGAAACTCATACACATTGACCAGCCCGGGTCCAGACAGGATGCGCTCATAGCTGACATGTCCGTACCGGCTCGCCAGAAATTGCAAAAGTTCGATTTGCAACTCGCCCTGGGGCGCGAAATCCGCGTGTCCCCCTTCGCAGGCGAAAACCTCGTGCTGGCTCCCGTTCCAAAATAACCCTGCCTCTCCCAACCCGGTTCCGGGTGCGATGACCGCCTGGTTGCCGTCTGCCGGAGCAACCGAATTAAGCGGCGTCAAATCTTGCGAGCGGAGACCACCAATCCCCCACGCGCTGGCTTCGAGATCGTTGATCAACAGAGTGGCGGGAAGATGAATCCGTTTGGCCAAGCGGGATTGTTCAATGATCCACGGCAAATTGGAGGTTTCAACCCGTCCATTGCGAACCGGTCCGGCAATGCCGAAACAAGCAACTTCAGGCCGCGTAGTGGAGCCTTTTAGGAATTCGGAGACGATGTCGCCGAATTCGGTGTAGTCACGGCTGGGAAATACGCGTTCGGAGACCAAGCCAAGATCGCCATTCTGGGATTGAAAATAGGCCAGTCGAGCGTTGGTTCCACCAATATCGCCGGCCAGAATCATTTCTCGAAGTTCCTCCAGCGCCGGCCGTCGCGCTCCAGCAGTTCATCGGCCTCTTTCGGTCCCCAGGTGCCTGAAGCATAATTCGGAAAGTTCCGCGGGGGAAGCGCTTTCCAAAGATCCAGCATCGGATTGACCACCGTCCAGCCCGCTTCCACCATGTCCGCCCGCTGAAACAATGTCTGATCCCCAATCATGCAATCGTGCAGCAGCCGCTCGTATCCGGTGCTGGGCTGCTTTCCAAAGTATTCCTGATACTCGAAGTTCATGTCCACTGTTCCCAGCCGCATTACAGGCCCGGGAACCTTGGCTGCAAATTGCAACGATATGCCTTCCTCCGGCTGGATGTGAAGCACCAACTGATTTGGCATGAGATGTTCCACCGAGGTATCGCGAAACAAAACAAAAGGAGCCCGCCGGAACTGGATCACGATATGAGTGTTGCGCGCAGGCATCCGTTTTCCGGTGCGAAGATAGAAGGGAACGTCGGCCCAACGCCAGTTGTCGATAAGCAGTTTCATCGCTACGAAAGTCTCCGTACGCGAATCTGGCGCCACGTCGCTTTCCGAGCGGTATGCCGGAACATGCTGCCCACCCAATGTTCCTTCCCCGTATTGTCCGCGTACCGAGCGGCTCAGAACTTCCTCATCGCTGATGGGTTGGATGGCATGCAATATCTTGGCTTGCTCATCGCGCACGGCATTGGCGTCGAACGAAATGGGCGGCTCCATCGCCGTCAGGCTGATGAGTTGCATGATGTGGTTGGGCACCATGTCGCGCAGCGAGCCCGCATGATCGAAATAAGTTCCGCGGCCTTCCACGCCCACGGTTTCAGCCACTGAAATCTGCACATGATCGATATAGCGGCGATTCCAGATGGGCTCAAAGATTCCGTTGGCAAAGCGGAATGCCATGATGTTCTGGACGGTCTCTTTCCCCAGATAGTGGTCGATGCGATAGATCTGCTTTTCATCGGCGACTTTCAGAATTTGCTGATTGAGCGCTTTCGCCGACTCCAGGTCGTGACCGAAGGGCTTCTCGATGATGACGCGTCGCCAGTGATCATTGCTTTGCTCCATCAGCCCATTCGCCGCGAGCTTTTCAACGATGGGGCCAAAGAAACTCGGAGCAGTCGCCAGGTAGTAAAAGAAGTTTTGCTGGGTGGAGTGATCACGGTCGATCCGGTCCAGGTGCTCCTTGACCTGCGGATAAAGTTTGTCGTCTTTGAAATCGCCGGCGAAATAATAGAAGCGGCGTGAGAAGCCATCCCACAAAGATTCGTCGATGCAGTCGCCGCAATATTCCTTAACATCATCCAGGATTCTCTTGCGAAAATCTTCGTCTGACATCTGCGTGCGGGCCACGCCCAGCACCGCAAACTCCTTCGAAAGTAGATTCGCCCGAGCCAGGTTGTACAGCGCGGGAATCAACATGCGCGCCGTCAGATCGCCGGCCGCGCCGAAGATCACCATCACACAAGGATCTCCCTGCTTGCCGACGCGCGGTAGAGCCGCCGAGGGTTTTTCCGCCAGTTGTGCCATCATAAAAGTCCTTAAAGTTGCGCTGGGTCGTTATGCGGTTTTCTTAGTCTTGGTCGCAGCTCCGGCAGCCCCTTCGGCGGCTTCCATGTGCCCGCCAAATTTCTGCCGCATGGCAGAAAGCATTTTCTCGGCGAACGTGTGTTGTTGCCGTGACCGGAAGCGTACATACAAGGCCGCGGTCAGCACCTCCGCGGGGACCGCTTCTTCAATTGCTGCCTGGATCGTCCAGCGTCCCTCGCCCGAATCTTGCACGTAACCCTCGTATTCAGAGAGCGTCGGATTTTCCGTCAAGGCCATCGCCGTCAGATCCAGCAACCACGAACTGACGACGCTGCCTCGCCGCCAAACCTCGGCGATGTCCGGCAGATTCAAATCGAAGCGAATATTCTCCGGCAACTCTTTGCTGGTGGCATTCTTGAAGATGTCGAAGCCCTCGGCATAAGCCTGCATAATGCCGTATTCAATCCCGTTGTGCACCATCTTTACAAAGTGTCCGGAACCGGAAGGACCGCAGTGGATGTAGCCCTCTTCTGCCGTCCCACCTAGCTTTTCCCGGCCGGGCGTGCGCGGAATGTCGCCCTTCCCCGGGGCCAGCGTCTTGAAAATGGGATCGAGCCGTCGCACGGCTTCATCGGGCCCGCCAATCATCATGCAGTAACCACGCTCGAGTCCCCAGACTCCGCCGCTGGTTCCCACGTCCACGTAGTGAATGCCTTTGCTCTTGAGTTCGCCGGCCCGGCGCACATCGTCTTTAAAATAAGAATTACCGCCATCAATGATGGTGTCGCCGGCCTGCATGTGCTGTGCCAGTTTCTGTACAGTCTGCTCCGTCGCACCGCCTGACGGTACCATGATCCACACCGCGCGCGGCGTCTTCAGCTTTCCCACCAAGTCTTCCAGCGACGATGCGCCGCCCGCACCTTCTCCGGCGAGCTGTTTCACCGCGTCCGAACTCAAGTCTGAGACGACAACTTGATGTCCACCGCGCATCAATCGCCGCGTCATGTTCGAGCCCATGCGGCCCAGACCGACCATTCCCAACTGCATTTGGCTTACTCCTTACGATGTATGACTAGTAGCCGCCCGCACTTCGAAATATATAACCAAAGCTAGGCAGATGTCTCTTAGACCGCGCGGCTGCCAATGTGGCAAGACCCGCATTAGCGTCGCTTCCGAGATGCACACCAGGCGCGCCGTCCAGGCTCGGCCAACACTTTGCAGTTGCCACGGGAGAGCGCGCCTCACCACACCAAATGCTGATGGCTGTTGTTACTGGTTGGAAAGAGCTCCGGCACGACCGATTTCAAAGGGCTCAAGCGGTCTTTCCTTTTTGTTCAATGCTCTTTTCTACCGCAGCCAGCAACGTGTGGAACGCATCCGCAAACAACTTCACTCCATCGGCCGTCAGTTTGGTCGTCACTTCTTTGATCGAGATACCGGCCTTTGCCAGATCATCCATCACCTTCTGCGCCCCCGCTACATCCTCGGTCAGGCTCTTGCGAAGCTTCCCATGATCGCGAAACGCATCGATGGTCGCCGGAGGCATTGTGTTTACCGTGTCAGGCCCGATCAGTTCCTCTACGTACATGACGTCTCGATACGCCGGATTTTTCGTGCTGGTGCTCGCCCACAGCACGCGTTGGGTCTGCGCGCCTTTGGAAGCCAGCGCCTCCCATCGCAACCCGCTGAAGATCCGCTCGTAACGCTGGTAAGTGAGTTTTCCATTAGCGATCGCCACCTTGCCCTTCAAGCTAGCTAGCAGAGTCTGCTGTCCCGCATCCTTGGTGGATTTCAATTTGTCGTCGATCATCGAATCCACCAGCGTGTCGATTCGACTGATAAAGAAGCTGGCCACACTCGCCATTTTCTTCAGATCGCCACCGCGCTTTGCCAGGTCTTCGAGTCCGGCAATATAAGCCTCAGCCACTTGTTCGTACACTTCCTGCGCGAACAACAACGTCACGTTGATGTTGATGCCTTCGCTAATCGCTTGGCGAATCGCAGGAAGTCCTTCGGGCGTTCCCGGAATCTTGATCATTACATTCGGCCGATTCACGGTCTTCCACAGGCGGCGGGCTTCCTCGATCGTCTCCTGCGTCTTCAGCGCGAGCAACGGAGAAACTTCCAGGCTGACATACCCGTCTCGAAAATTCGAACTCTGATACACCGGGCGCAAAATATCGGCGGCGTCTTGAATGTCTCGGATCGCGATCTGTTCATAACGGGCAGTCACGGTAAGATCGCGCCGCGAAGCCAGCGATTGCAACATGTCGTCGTACAAGTGACTGTCCGCGATGGCCTTCTCGAAGATGGACGGATTCGAAGTCATCCCCCGCAGTCCGTCTTCCTCAATCATGGACTTAAGCTTGCCGCTCGTGAGCAAGTCTCGCCGGATGTAATCGAGCCACATGGATTGTCCATAGCTCAGTAAGGCCTTGAGAGGGTTCGTAGCTTTTGCCGTTTCCAAAATCCCAGTAGGTTGCATAGCGATTTCTCCTGATGAACTGACGGCGGACGTCGTTGATTACGGTGCTGTGTCGAGCGACGCGGTGAAGCCTTGAATCGCCCCTTATTTCTGCGAAATTGCCTTGCGAGCCTCTTCTGCTACTACATCCGCAGTGAAGCCGAAAAATTTCAGCAAATCTTTCAACGGCCCGGAAGCGCCGAAGCGGTGCATCCCCACTTTTCGTCCTTTCAATCCCACATACCGCTCCCAGCCAAATGTCGCGGCCATTTCCACGGAAACCCGCGCTGTGATCGAAGAGGGAAGAACGCTCTCTTTATAAGCAGCATCCTGCTTCTCAAAAATTTCCCACGAGGGCATGCTCACCACCCGCGCATGAATGCCTTCTGCCTTGAGCTTTTCGTAAGCCTCGACGCACAGCGAAACCTCGCTGCCCGTTCCCATCAAGATCACGTCAGGTTTGCCGCCCGGCGCGTCCGCCAGAATATAGGCGCCTTTTGCTGTACCCGAAGCTGCGGCAAACTTCGAGCGATCAAACGTCGGAAGGTTTTGCCGGGTTAGCACCAACGCGGTGGGCTGATGCTGCAGTTTCGCAATGATCTTCCACGCTTCAACTACTTCGTTGGCGTCGCCTGGACGCAGCACAATCAGGTTCGGCATCGCACGCAGGGATGCTAGTTGCTCGATCGGTTGATGGGTAGGCCCATCTTCGCCGAGTCCGATCGAATCGTGAGTGAAGATGAAGATCGACGGAATTTCCATCAGCGCCGAGAGTCGTATGCTGGCTCGCATGTAATCGCTGAAGTTAAAGAAAGTCGCGCCGAAGGCTCGAATTCCAGAAACCGTCAGTCCGTTCACGCTTGCAGCCATCACATGCTCGCGAACGCCGAAATGTAAATTGCGTCCATGGTAGTCGGTGGCGCTAAAGTCTCCGGCGCCTTCAAACTTCAACGCGGTCTTGTTCGAGGTGGCCAGGTCGGCCGAGCCCCCGATCAGCCATGGAATATTTTGTGCCAGCACATTCAGAACCTTGCCCGAGCTCTCGCGCGTTGCTATGCCCTTTGCATCGGCAGGGAACGTAGGCAGATTCTTGTCCCACTCGTCGGGCAGCTCGCGTCGTTGCATGCGATGCAAACGGTCGGCTAGCTCCGGATATTTCTGCGTGTACCCCGCAAACATCTTCGACCACTGCGCGCGGGCCTCGTGCCCGCGCTTTCCAACTCCATCCTTGAAATGCTCACGAACGCCTTCCGGCACCAGGAACTTGGCATCTTCCGGCCAGCCGTAAAACTTCTTTACCAACCGCACTTCCTCCTCACCCAGTGGTTCTCCGTGAGCGGCACTCGTATCCTGCTTGTGCGGCGATCCATAGCCAATATGGCTGTCCACAATAATCAGGGTTGGACGATCCGTCGTTTTCTTGAAAATTTCAAACGCCCGCGCCAGCATATCCAGATCGTTGGCATCGGTGACCCGCGTTACGTTCCATTCGTAGCCGATAAATCGTGTCGCCACATCTTCGCTGAAGGACCAACTCGCCGGTCCATCCAGCGTGATGTGGTTGTTGTCATAAATCCAGCACAGGTTCGAAAGCTTCAAATGACCGGCCAGCGACGCAGCTTCGCCGCCGATCCCTTCCATCAAGTCGCCGTCAGAACAGATGGCGTAGACGTTGTAGTCGAAGATTTCGTAATCGGGCTGGTTAAAGTTCGCAGCCAGCCACCGGCTCGCAATCGCCATCCCCAGGCTGTTTCCAACGCCCTGTCCCAGCGGCCCCGTCGTGACTTCGACGCCGGAAGTGATGTGCGATTCAGGATGCCCCGGAGTCCGGCTCCCAAGCTGGCGGAAGCGCTTGATCTCCTCCATGGGTACAGCCAGCTCTTTCAGCACTTGGTGGTTCTCGTCAACCTGGCGGACGCCCGCAAGATGAAGTATCGCGTAAAGCAGCATGGAGGCGTGGCCGTTCGACAGAACGAATCGGTCGCGATTCAGCCACGTCGGGTCTTCGGGGTCGTAACGCAGGAATTCCTGCCACAAACAGTAAGCGACTGGAGCCAGACCCATGGGTGCGCCAGGATGCCCGCTGTTGGCTTGCTGTACGGCATCAATCGCCAAAGTACGAATCGTATTGATGGACAGCGTGTCCAGTTGCTTGCCGGTTACCAACGCTTGTTCACTGGCTACCATGGGACGGGTGCTCCTCTCAGGGAAAACTCTGTGCTTAGGTGTGTCGTTCTACTGGCTAGCCCTATTAGAGTTCCGAGGACAGCAAAGGGTTTCAGTCAAGCCACGAGTGTATCAATTTCTTGCGGAATAATGTCGGATGAGCTGTGAAAATTGGAGAGGTTCTTGCGAGGAAAGCGCGGGCTCAAGAGGAATTGAAGCGCTACTTTAACAGTTGCAAGTAACTGCTCTCGCTGCTCGATACGCGGGTGGTTTCCTGGACGTACTTCAGAAACTGACGGAGATTCTCTTTCCCGAGTGGCTCCATTCCAGCGAAGCGAATGCGCACGCCACTGGCTGGAGCGCTGCGAGTGACCACCCCGTTCAGCGCCAGACCTTTAACCCAAATCTTGCCACTGGCGACCCAAAGGCCGATTTCGACCTTGGCGCCGCCGCTAATCTGAGCGGCTGTTTCCACCTGACATCCGCCCATGCTGGTGTTCGAAAGATTGCCCCAGATCGGAACATCCCCATCATCCACCCGCAACTCGACCGCTACGAAGCACTTGATTCTGGGATGCCGCCGGCGATCCTGTGCCCAGGTAGAACTAAAAAGATCAGGCTCAAAAGGAGGTGTGGCGGAGGTTGCGGTGGGCAGGGGTTGGGGCGTTGGTACGGCGGCCTCGGCTGACGTTGCTTCGCCGCCGGCAGCTTGCTTGATCTCGCGCATGGCCGCCAGTAAAGCCTGTTCTCTGCGGTCGGGAGGTGCGTCGCGATAGATCTGCAGCAGCTTTCCCAGGTTTCGTGCCAGGTCGGGGTCTGCCAGCAATCCCGTCCAGTCCGTTCCGGCCGATGGCTTCGACTTTGAGTCCGTCATGAGGTACGCGTTCTGATTTCGTTACTGCAAACCTGTGCGACTTAAGCTTGACCCAGCAGTCACCTATTCACAAGATGACCTAAGTCATCTCACCGCACGTCTTACGATCCGGCTTGAAGTTTAGTCGGCAGGTTCCAGGGTCTTCAGACAATTCTCCAGCGCATCTCGCTGCTCTTGGTTGAGGGAGAGAAATTCAAAGCCGTATTGATATCCTCGGCGATAGCGGACCACAGCCCTTACGTTCCACGCGGCGGCCGCTCCCGGAAGCAGGAAGTTCAAACTCACCACCTCGCCGCCGTTCAGGTCCGCAGCCAGAAGTATGCCGATTCCGGCCCCCGACAGATCCCTGCAATGTCCCTCCACCTTCTGATATTCGTCCCCCAGGTGGCTAACCGAGACCCGGAAATCGCTGCGATATCGGGTATACCGGCGGCGCCGGCGGTCGAACGGCTTCACCGCTTGCTTCGGATCGGAAGATGGCATGTGTCCGGGTACTTTTTGCGCCGACCGACGGTCAGCGCGCCTCAAATGCAGTTTGCAAATCTGGGTTCTGTTTTTCGGTTGTGGTTAGCTTCTATTCGTGAACCGGATCGGTGTCGAGTCGAGCAGTACCCGGTCAATTCTGAGGTGAAATTGAGGTTTCCGCCGTGTGCAAAACATATCTTCGGTAATAGCCAGAGTGTCCGAGCAAGAATCCGGAGGACGATGGTTTCCTAACTCTACCCGCATTAACCCGTATCGCAAAGTGTCGAAGGTAAGGGTTTCCATTGGGCGAAAATGCTGTTTCGCGCCCAAGGGGTCGCTTCTGGAGCTCCATCCAGTCGCCTTTTTTGCATCTCCAGGCGCGATAAGTGAATCAAAATCCACGCGTTATAGTTTCATTGCGATGAAAAAGACCATCCTGAGCACTTATAATGGGATGCTGTCAGATCAGAATGCACTGTCTTCATGCCTTCCCAACCCGCAGGTTTCTAGCCTGGACTTTTGTATCGCTCCTCGCGGTCACAGGCCTCATGGCTCAAAACTCCACGCCTGTGCCGTCCATCACTCTGCCCGGATCGCAGAGTCCCTTCACCGGAAGCGAGCCGGAAGGCAAGGCCGGCCCGGAAGTGCTGCAGATGAACTTCCAGGAAGCTATCGATCGTGGATTGCGCAATAATCTCGGTCTTCTGATTTCCGGCGATCAGGCGATTGCGGCACGGGGCGAAAGATGGAAGGAACTCAGCAATTTGCTGCCGAACCTGCAAGCGCAAATCCAGGAAGATGTCCAGACTCTGAGCCTTACCGCCTTGGGGCTGAAGAGCAATGTGTTTCCGTTCCCGGTACCGCGCGTGATTGGTCCGTTTAATTACTTCGACGCGCGCGCCTCGGTGAGTCAGTCCGTCTTCAACTTCAAAAACCTGGAGCAGGAACGCTCCGCCACCGAGCGTCTGAAGTCTGCGCAGTACAACTATAAAGATGCGCGCGAGCTGGTGGTGCTGGCAGTGGGAAACGCTTACCTGCTGGCGATTGCAGATGCCGCCCGGATCGAGACTGCGATAGCCCAGGTTACAAATGCCCAGGCTCTGTACGATAAGGCTGTTGACCAGCAAAAGGCCGGGCTGAGTCCCGCCATCGATACCTTGCGCTCTCAAGTGGAATTGCAAACTCGCCAACAACAATTAATTTCGGCTCGCAACGACTTCGCCAAGCAAAAACTATCACTCGCTCGGATCATTGGCCTGCCGCCCGGTCAGGAATTTGTGTTGACCGAAAAAGCTCCGTATCAGGTGCTGACTCCATTGCCCCTCGAAGTGTACTTGCAGCGCGCCTACACCTCCCGCTCCGACTATCAGGCTGCCGAGGCCCAAGTCCGGGCCGCGGAGCTTTCACGTCGCGCCGCTACCGCCGGTCACTATCCGTCGCTGGACCTCAGCGCGAACTACGGCGACATTGGCGTCAATCCGGCTTCGTCCAACGGGACCTGGCAGGTCAATGGTGGCCTGAACATCCCCATCTTTGCGGGCGGAAAAGTTCACAGTGACGTGCTCGAGGCCGAGGCCCAATTGAAGCAGGCCCGCTCTCAACTGGGTGACGTTCGAGGCCGCATTGACTATGAGATCCGCGCCTCGTTGCTGGATTTGAACTCCGCTGCCGATCAGGTCGAGGTCGCCCGCAGTTCCGTTGACTTGGCAGAACAGGCGCTCACCCAATCGCGGGATCGCTTCACTGCCGGCGTAACCGACAACCTTGAGGTGGTCCAGGCGCAGGAGGCCGTTGCCAGTGCGCATGAAAGTTACATCCAAAGCTTGTACGCGCACAATCTGGCAAAAGTGGAACTGGCGCGCGCCATCGGAGATGCTGAGCAGGGAGTCAAACGATATTTGAAAGGCGAACACTAAGCCAAAATTTATGGAACCGACGACGCAAAGCCCGCCCGCCGCTCCGCCGGATCAAGCTGAAACTCGCAACAAGCCGTTGCCTGCGACGGAACGAGATTTCCGCACTCGCCCTTCGCGTACAGCGAGCCCCGGCTTCCGCATCGCCATCATCATCGGTGTAGTTGTGCTCCTGGTTGTGGGATTTTTCGTCTACCGCTACGTCTCCAGCTACGAAGATACGGACGATGCCGAAATCGACGGCCACATCAATTCCATCAGCGCTCGGATTACGGGGCACGTTGCAAGGTTGGATATCGTCGACAACCAGTATGTGGAGGCCGGTACGGTACTGGTGGAAATCGATCCCACCGACTATCAAGTGGCCTTCGACCGCGCCAAAGCCGATTACGAGGATGCCCGCGCAGCCGCTTCTGCGGCTGGCGTCAATGTACCGATTACGGACGTGAATACCACCAGTCAAGTTTCCGCCACCGAAGCGGACGTAGTCAGTGCCCGTGCCGGAATCGCGGCCGCCAGACAGCAGTTCGATGCCGCCCAAGCCCAGCGTGAAGAAGCCGAGGCGAACGACGTCAAGGTCCAGAACGATCTGGTTCGCTACAAACAGCTGGTGGATAAGCAGGAGATCTCGCAGCAGCAATACGATCAGGCGGTAGCCGCTGCTAAAGCCAGCGCCGCTTCCGTCGTTGCTGCGCACGCCATGGCCGACGCTGCCCAGTCGCAGGTCACGCAAGCTCAGGGAAAATTGGTGCAGGCAGAAGCCAACTTCCGCTACGCCCAGACGGCGCCCCGGCAAATGCAGATCAGCCGCTCACGGGCCGAATCGGCAGAAGCACAGGTACTGCAAAAGAAAGCCGCCCTCGATCAGGCGCAACTGAACCTGCAGTACACAAGAATTATCGCTCCCGTCACAGGTGTGGTCAGCGATCGTACCGTCGAAGTCGGACAAAACGTTGCTCCCGGCCAGGAGTTGATGAAGGTAATTCCACTCAGCGACATCTGGATCACCGCCAACTTCAAAGAGACCCAGCTTCGATACATGAAGGTGGGGCAACCCGTCACCATTGAAGTCGACGCCAACGGAAGAAAATATAATGGCAAGGTAAATAGCATTGCCGGCGCCAGTGGCGCGCGTTTCAGCTTGCTTCCTCCCGAGAACGCCACCGGTAACTACGTGAAGGTTGTGCAGCGTATTCCGGTCAAGATCGTGCTCGATCCCGGTGAAAACAAGGATCAGTCGCTGCGTCCCGGCATGTCCGTCGAGCCCAAAGTCTGGATTCATCAATGAGTTCTGCTGCGCCGCCGCTGGAGAACGCTGACGTTTGGCGTCCGGCGATCAATCCCTGGATCATCGCCGTTACGGTGACGCTGGCGACTTTCATGGAGGTGCTCGACACTTCCATCGCGAACGTCGCTCTGCCGCATATCGCAGGCAGCCTCTCAGCCGGGCAGGACGAAAGCACATGGGTCCTCACTTCCTATCTCGTCTCTAACGCGATCGTCCTTCCCTTGAGCGGCTGGCTCTCCTCCATCATGGGCCGCAAGAACTTTTACATGAGCTGTGTTGCGCTGTTCACCATCAGCTCATTCATGTGCGGGCTGGCTCCGAACCTCGCGACGCTTATCATTTGCCGTGTGCTGCAAGGCGCTGGCGGAGGCGGCCTTCAGCCCAGCGAACAGGCTATACTCGCCGATACCTTTCCGCCCGCCAAGCGGGGCATGGCGTTTGCAGTGTACGGCGTTGCCGTGGTCACGGCTCCCGCCATCGGTCCAACCCTCGGTGGCTGGATCACCGACAACTTCACCTGGCGCTGGATTTTCTTCATCAACATTCCCGTCGGAATCATTTCCATTCTGCTTACCTCGCGCCTCATTCAGGATCCGCCCTATTTCCGTCGCCGCAAGCTCAGTGAAACCAAAATCGATTACATCGGCCTCGGCTTTGTGGCCCTTGGTCTGGGAACTTTGCAGGTTGTCCTCGACAAGGGGCAGCGCGATGATTGGTTCGAGTCGCACTTCATTGTGATCCTCTCCCTTATCGCCGTCGTCTCGTTGATCTTCGTAATCTTCTGGGAGTGGAAGCACAAGGACCCGATCATCGATCTGCATTTATTTCGCGATCGCACGTTTGGCATCTCCAATTTGCTGATGTTCATGTTGGGCTTTGCTTTGCTGGGCAGCACGCTGTTGCTGCCGCTATTCATGCAAACTTTGCTGGGATACACCGCGGAGCGATCCGGCCTGGCCCTCATGCCCGGTGGGTTCACCATCATGCTCCTCCTGCCCCTGGTGGGATTTTTGCTTTCGCGCTACAGCCCGCGCTGGCCGCTGGTTTTCGGTCTGGTTATGCTTTCCGCCTCTCTCTTCAACATGACCCGGTTCGATCTGCAAATCGATTTCCGCACTGCGGCGATGGCTCGCGTTCTGCAGGCTGCGGGCATGGCCTTCCTGTTTGTCCCCATCAATACCGCGGCCTATGCCTTTCTGCCCCGGGACAAGAACAACGCCGCCTCTGGCCTGATGAACCTGGCCCGCAACATCGGTGGCAGCGTGGGGATTTCCCTGGTCACCACCATGCTCGATCGCCGGACTCAGGTTCACTTGAACGATCTGTCCCGTCATCTCAGCGCCAGCAATCCGGCGTTCCAGTCGATGCTGCAGGGCACCAGTCAGGCCATGCGGACTCACGGCGCCAACGCGGCGTTCGCCACCCAGCAGGCTTACGCCATGATTGAAGGTACGGTTCAACGGCAGGCCACTATGCTGGCCTATCTGGACGATTTTCGCTTCCTCGCATGGGCCATCCTGGCCATGGTCCCCCTGGTTTTCCTGATGAAAAAAAGCAAGCCCGGCGGCGGAATCGCGGTACACTAGTCCGCGTTAAAATGGAGGAAGCCATGTTCCGGCTCGTTACCATAGAGCGAGAGTACGGCTGCGGCGGTGGCGCCATTGCCTCACAACTAGCCCAGCATCTCAGTTGGAGTCTCTGGGATCAACGTCTCACCGAAGAGATTGCCCGCATGGCCAATGTTGATCCGTCTGCGGTCAAGCGCTGTGACGAGCGTATGGACAGCCGCTTCTACCGCCTGGCCAAAACCTTTTGGCGAGGCAGCTACGAGCCCAGTTCCCAACTCGCTAATCGTGCCTTCGACACCGATTGCATGATGTTTATGATGGAACAGATCACCGCAAGAATTGCTCAGGAAGGGAATGCTGTCGTTGTGGGCCGCGGCGCTCCTTACTTCCTGCGCGAGCAACCGGATGCGTTTCACGTTTTTCTCTATGCCCCGCGAGCCGAAAAAATTCGGCGCCTCCTGAACGACGGATCCACGGAGTCAGAGGCCGAAGAGAATGTCGATTCGATCGACCGCCAACGTATCGCCTTCGTCAAGCATTACTTTGATGCCGACTGGCCCACGCGCTCCCTCTACCACGTGATGATCAATACAGCGATTGGAAATGAGGCCGTGATCCAGACCATCCTCGACACTATGCATCTGGTCGAAGGCCGCCCCAAAGCAACCGACTACGATCCTCAAAAAGTCGCCAGCTCCGTCTAGAACGCTGTCGAAACTCTCACTTCGATTGGGGATGTGGAGGACCGCGCTGGTTGTCGGAAAAATGTCGCTCGCAGCTCGGGAAGGGCACGACTTCAGTCGTGCCGTTAGGTCTTTGAATCTATCCGCGCTTTAGCACCTGGGGTATGCCTCTTGATCCGCGACACGCGGTGTAGGAGGCGATATCCCTGAACAACCGGCTCAGAAAAATTCTCGTAGCAAACTGAGCCCAGCCGTCGCAAGCTATGGGCATCTCAAAGCCACCATGAGGGCTTATGTTCGAAACGCTTGAAAAACCTCGGAAGGCAGTCGCACCCAGATGGCTCGCTGTTTTGGGAGCCGTCGTAGAAGCGTTCGGTCTTGGGCTAGCGACCGGCAAATTCCTGATGGGCGCTTAAGCCCGATGTTGACTGGACCATGACTGTAAGTCAGTTAGCGCTTCAAGCATTATTTACGACCGTCTGCGCGATTTACGCCAGCTGACATCACAAAAGCGTAGTATTGCGGCCCGCTAGCTCGCATGCGGTCGTCCCACGCGCTGCGGCCCCGGACAACAATTCTCAGCGCAAATATCTGGCCGCGCCCCCAGCACTCCCATCGCCCGACGCTCCGTCGTCGGATTGATTCGTTCCAGAATTAATTCGCGAATCATGGCTATGAACTTTGGATGGACGCCCACTGTCTTCGCCCGCGTCATGGGCAAACCCAGAGCATCGCAAAGCTGTTGCGCCTCGATATCCAAGTCGTACAACACTTCCATGTGATCGGAAATGAAACTGATGGGCGCGAGCACGAGGGCCGATACCTTATTTTCCGCCTTCACTTGACGCACGTATTCAAGAATGTCCGGTCCCAGCCACGGCTGCCCCGGACCGCCGCTGCGGCTTTGGTAAACCAGGACGTCGTTCTTATGCCCGATCGCCCCCGAAACCAGACGCCGCACTTCTTCTAACTGCTTCACGTAGTCAGAAGTATCTGCCATGGATTCTGGAATGCTGTGCGCGGTGTAAACGATCTGCACATTTTCCCGAGCGTTTACTGGAACGGCTTCCAGCGCCTGGCGAACTCGCTCAACCGTAGCCTCGACGAAACCGGGATGATTGAAGAACGCCCGCAGTTTGTCTATTTCCGGCGCACCTGGCCCTACCTCGCGTTGCGCCCGCGCAATATCCTCCCGATACTGCCGGCATCCGGAGTAAGAACTGTACGCCGAAGTCACGAAAGCTACAGCCCGCCGGATGCCGTCCCGTTTCATTTTCTCCAGAGTCTCTGGCAGCAGAGGATGCCAGTTTCGGTTTCCCCAATAGACCGGGATCTTAAGCCCATTTCGATCCATCTCAGCTTGCACCGCTGCAATCAGTTCCCGGGTTTGCTGGTTGATTGGGCTCTTGCCCTCGAAGTGATAATAGTGTTCGGCTACGATCAGCATCCGTTCGCGGGGAACATTTCGCCCGCGTAGCACATTTTCCAGGAAGGGCATCACATCTTCCCTTGATTCCGGTCCCCCGAAGGAAACCACCAAAATTGCGTCGTAGGTCATATCGGAATTGTTTGTTCCACAGAAATTCGGCAGATGAGTCTTACCACAACCTTGAATCCACCGTTGACATTCGCCCATCTACAACGTCTCATGAATTACTGCCCCTTGCCAAATGAACTCAGTCGAACTGACAAAGCCGCGTGGTACGCTTCTGCCAGAGCCTCTGGAGACGCCTAGTTTGTTTGCCCGGGTCTTTAAAGCATTCCAATATCGCGATTTCCGCCTGATGTGGATTGGCGCCTGCACGTCCAGCATCGGTACGTGGATGCAAATTGTTGCGCAGGGATGGCTGATCTACCGCCTTAGCCACTCTGCGTTCTTGCTGGCGCTGGATCAATTTCTCGGCGGGATTCCCATCTTCCTGTTCTCTCTGATCGGCGGCGTGGTTGCGGACCGCGTCGAGCGCCGCAGGATTCTGCTGGGCTCCCAGTATGTGCAGATGGCTACTGCCGGACTGCTTACCATTCTTGTCGCGACCGGCATGGTCCACGTCTGGCACATTCTGTGCCTGTCCTTCATTTCCGGCTTGGCGCAATCCTTTGGTGGACCAGCCTACCAGGCGCTGATTCCGACCCTGGTCGAGAAGGATGACATGCCCAACGCCATTGCACTGAATTCCATTCAGTTCAACGTGGCAGTTATGGTCGGGCCGGCATTGGCGGGGCAGGCTTTAGCGAAGTTGGGAGAGACTTGGTGCTTCGGACTCAATTCACTTTCCTTTTTGGCACCCATTGTTTCGCTCTCCATCATTAGTGCTCGCTTCCTGCCGGCCAAGACCACCGAGTCGATGTTCGCCAGCCTGAAGCAGGGAATCCAGTTCGCGCGCAAGCAGAATTCCATGGAGGCGCTGATCCTCTTGGCTTTCTGCATGACCGCTTTAGGTATGCCCATGCGCACCTACATCCCCGTATTCGTAAAGGACATCTTTCATCGCGGCCCGGAAACCTATGGCAATTTGCTGGCTTTGATGGGGCTGGGGTCGATTTTTGGTTCGCTGACGATCGCGAGCGCGGGCAACTTCAAGAGGAAAGGCCGGGTGGCGCTCGGTGCGCTCATTTTGCTGGGCGCGAGCATTTCTGCCTTCGCCCTTTCGAAGTCGGTGCCGCTCAGCGGAATTATCCTCGTACTGGCAGGCGCTTCCATGATGGCGGTCTTCGCCACTGTGAACTCCCTGGTGCAGTTGATCACCACCAACGAAATGCGTGGCCGCGTGATGAGCGTGTACAACGTCGCATTCCGAGGTGGCATGCCGCTGGGCAATCTGCTATCGGGATGGCTCGTCCCGGTTTTTACCGCGCCTGTCGTGCTAGGGGTAAATGGCTTTCTGCTGATTCTGGTTGCTCTCTACTTCCTGCTGCTGCAACGGCGGCTCGCTGCTCTTTGAGATCGCACATCCGAACTTCATTTGAATCGCCCCGTAATCCGGCAAGTTATGTAGAATACGCGCTGGGCCCGGGATCGGCATGGGCCTCCGATTCTCTTTCTCGTCGCTTGTTCCTTTGGAGAAATCGAGTGGCGGATACCAGCTGGCAGGGCTGCAGCTGCTCGTGGATGTGGAGTAAGAATGTCCAGTGCTTGTTCCATTCGAGTTCGTGGGGTGGTTCAGGGCGTTGGCTTTCGTCCCTTCGTGTATCGCCTGGCCCGCGCCAACACCCTTGCCGGATGGGTGTTGAACGGCGAGGAAGGAGTCGAGATTTTTCTGGAGGGCGCTGAGAAAGGATTGCTGGCGTTTATCCAGGATCTGAAAACACAACCTCCTCCCGCTTCCAGCATTACGGAAGTCGAAGTCCATCGCGCGGCTCCGCTTGGCTTAAATGAATTTACGATTCGTGAAAGCAATCACAGCGAGCGCCCTACGGTTCGTATCTCCCCAGATCTTCCCGTTTGCGATGCGTGTCTGAAAGAACTCTTCGACCCAGCGGACCGTCGTTATCACTATCCCTATATCAACTGCACGAATTGTGGTCCGCGCTACACCGTTGTCCTGAGTTTGCCTTACGACCGCGCCAACACAACCATGCGGCAATGGCCGCTTGACGATTATTGTGCGACGGAATATCACGACCCCGGCAATCGCCGCTTTCACGCGCAGCCGGTCGCATGTCCGGCTTGTGGACCCGGCTATTTTCTAAAACAAGGCGAACAAATTGAGCACGGAAGCGATGCGAGCATTCGCAAAGCAGCGCTGCTTCTCAACGCAGGCAGCATCCTTGCCATGAAAGGACTCGGCGGCTATCACCTGGTCTGCGACGCCGCGAATCCCGCTGCCGTCGCGGCTTTGCGCGAACGTAAATTCCGCAAGGAAAAGCCATTTGCCATCATGGCCAGAGACTTGGATGTAGCCCGCCAGCTAGTCGAGCTCTCACCGGAAGCCGAACAACTGCTTACGTCGAGCGCACGGCCCATCGTGCTTGCCCCGGCGAAACCTGAACGCGCCGGAGTTGATCCGGGAGTTGCTCCAGAAAATAACGAGCTCGGCGTGATGCTGCCCTACACGCCTCTGCATTATTTGCTCTTCGCGGCCGGTGCGCCAGACGTATTAGTGATGACCAGCGCAAATCGATCGAGTGAACCGATCGCCTATGAAGATGATGAAGCACTCGACCGCCTTTCTGGAATTGCCGACGCTTTCTTGATCGGAGAACGCCCAATCGCCCGACGAGTGGATGACTCAGTGGCCCGTGACGGCGTGTTCGGTCCAGTCATCGTTCGGCGAACTCGGGGCTATGCTCCGGGCGCCGTGGCGAAGTTGCCGACCGCGCGTCCAATTTTGGCCGTCGGCGCCGATCTGAAGAACACAATCACGCTCGTTGTCGACGGTCAGGCCTTCATGAGCCAGCATATCGGGGACTTGAGCCATTATGAGTCTCTGCGCGCGTTCAAAGAAACGATTCAGGATCTGATCGCCATGTATGAGGTTCGTCCTGAAGAACTGCTGGTCGCTTACGACTCCCATCCGCAGTATGCCAGTAGTTCTCATGCCCTGGCACTGGGAATTCCGCAAAGATTGGCTGTCCAACATCACCGCGCCCACGTTGCTTCCGTGCTGGCCGAGCGAGGCGAGTGGAAGAAAGAAGTTGTTGGAGTCAGCTTCGATGGCACCGGCTACGGCGATGATGGAAGCATCTGGGGCGGCGAGATTTTCGTAGGCAGCATCGAAGACGGCTTTAATCGCGTCGGGCATCTGCGCAGTGCCTCGTTGCCCGGCGGCGACGCCGCGGCACAGTATCCGGTGCAGGCCGCCGCTGGCTTCTTGGCGCAAGTCGAGGGCTTGCCCGATCTTGCCGCTCCGCCTTTCTGCTTTCCAAAGCGCTACCAGCAATCTGTAGATCTGGTCCAGAAAAATGTCCGAACTTTTCCTACCACTTCGATCGGTCGGCTTTTCGACACGGTGGCGGCGCTGCTGGGCTTTACGCGTGAGGTTACGTTTGAAGGCCAGGCCGCAATGTGGCTGGAGCAACTGGCCCGCGGCGTAGATGCGATGGAACCATACCCTTTTCCGTGGTCGGGGCAGGAACTCGATTTTCGACCCTTGCTGCAAGCGGTGGTGCGTGATCGGCTTCGCGGAAGTCCGCTCCCAGAGATTGCGCGCGCATTCCAGCGTGGCCTGGCTCAAGGCTTGCGCGACGCCGTAGTAAGCGTCTGTGCAGCCCGAGATCTCCAGGTCGTGGTTCTCTCCGGTGGCGTCTTCCAGAATGAGTTACTCTTGAAGGACTTGAAGTCGTTGTTTCACGCGGTGGGCCTGGAGGTATGGACGAATCACGTCGTCCCGCCTAACGATGGTGGAATCAGCCTGGGACAGGCGGCGATGGCGGCCTTTGCTCGGCTCGATTGAAATTAGGAAAGCCCTCCGCACGCAGACGAGAAATATGCATGAACTTTCCATCGCGATGAGCATCATAGAACTGGCGCTGGAACAGTCGGACCGGCGCGGCGGCGCTCAAGTGAGTGCCGTGCATCTCAAGCTGGGTGCGCTTTCTGGCGTCGTCAAAGAGGCCCTGTTGGGCTCGTTTGAGATGGCTTGCGAAGATACTCCGCTGAAAGGAGCGCGGCTGGTCGTAGAAGATGTTCCCGTCCTCATCTTTTGTCGAAGCTGCCAGGCGAATCGTCCAGTCAGATCGGTGCAGTTGTTTTGTTGCACTGAGTGCGGAACTCCGTCCGCCCAGGTTGTGCAAGGGAAGGAACTCGAGGTGGTTGCATTGGAGATTGAAGAATGGGATCACAGCCTCGCTTAATTGAAGTCAGAAAAAATGTTCTCAAGCAGAACGATCTGAACGCGCGTTCGTTGCGTGAGCAGTTCCGTGCGGCCGGAGTGTTTGTCGTGAGCCTGGTGTCGAGTCCCGGCTCGGGCAAGACCATGTTCTTGGAAAAGACCCTTACCTTGCTTCGCCAACAGTATCGAGTGGCCGCGCTTGTCGGTGATCTTGCCACGGAGAACGATGCCGTGAGGTTGGCGCGTAGTCAGGCTCCGGTGAAGCAAATCACCACCGGCACGCTTTGTCATCTCGAAGCCGCCATGGTTCAGAATGCCCTTCAGGAGTGGGATCTCAACCAACTTGATTTCCTCTTCATCGAGAATGTAGGGAATCTGGTATGTCCTTCGTCCTACGATCTCGGCGAAAATCTGCGGCTGGTGCTCATCTCGGTGACCGAAGGTGAGGACAAGCCTCTCAAGTACCCAACTATTTTTAATAGTGCCGATGTGGCCGTCGTCACCAAAATGGACTTGGCCTCAGCCGTTGAGTTCGACTGGCAGGCGGCATACGGTAACATCCAGGCCGTGCGCCCTGGTATGCAGGTGTTTAAGCTCTCCGCAAAAAACGGGCAGGGAATGGAGGAGTATCTGAGTTTCCTGCAGAAGCGTTTGGATGAATCACGCGTGGCTGCGACCATCTAACGAAGATCGCAAATCATGATCAGCTTTCTTTCTATTATCGCGGTGGGCTTCTTTCTCGGCATGCGCCATGCCACCGATCCCGACCACGTGATCGCCGTGACTACGATCGTAAGCCGACAGCGCAAACTGCTGAAGGCTGCGCTTACTGGAATTGTTTGGGGCATCGGCCATACGCTTACGATCTTTGTCGTGGGCTCCGCGATTATTCTCTTTGATGTGGTGATTCCCGCCCGCATCGGTCTCTCCATGGAATTCTCCGTGGGGCTCATGCTGATCGTTCTAGGCGCGATGAATATTGCGGCCTTCATGCGAACGGCGCGCGCCGTCGTTCCCTCTACGGAAGAATCCGAAGTCATTCATTCGCATGCCCACCTCCACGGCGACTACGCACACAGCCATGTGCACGGACACGCGCCCGAGGCGCATGCCCACAGTCATCAAACTCCACTTACCTGGCTCGACCGAATCTTCGGCAGGATCGGCCTCTATCAGCAACTGCGTCCTTTGATCATCGGAATCGTTCACGGACTCGCAGGTTCCGCTGCGGTAGCGCTGCTGATTCTCACCACCATCCGAAACCCGCGCTGGGCGATGGTGTATCTGCTCGTCTTTGGAGTCGGAACGGTGGGCGGCATGATGCTGATCACCATGAGCATCGCCTCCGCCTTCAACTTCTTTGGGAGGAGGCATCAGAATTTTTCCCACTGGCTCGGGCTTGCTTCCGGATTGGTGAGTCTGGCTTTTGGACTTTTCCTTGCCTATCAAATCGGCTTCGCGAACGGTCTCTTTTTCGGCCACCCGCAGTGGACACCCCGATAGAACTGGCTCGCCGGCAGCGAGCCGAAAAATCGGATGCGGACGTTAGTTCAGGATTGTCGACCTTTGTTCACGACCCTTCCCAAATGACATCTCCGCCGTCATCCGAGTACCGGCGTCAGCAGCGGACGTCCAGCAAAATGTGCGTCCAGGTTGTCGAGCGCGATCATGCCCATCTTCGTACGTGTCTCGATCGTGGCCGTTCCCAAGTGCGGTAACAAGAATGTATTTGGCAGCGTGCGATATGCCGGGTGGATGTGCGGCTCGCCTTCGTACACGTCAAGACCGGCGGCCGCGATGTGCCCGCTCCGTAGCGCGGCGATAAGGGCTTCATCATCGACCAGGCTGCCGCGTGCTGCATTTACGACAATCGCACCCTTTGGCAGCAGTTCGATCGTCCTGGCATTAAGGAACCGATTGGTTTCGGCTGTTGCTGGCGCGTGAAGCGTGAGAAAGGAACTGACGGCCAGCAATTCACTAGCATCGGCGTGGAAGACCGCATCCTTCTCGACCTCGGGATTCAGACGGTGCAACTTGCAGTAGTGAATCTTCATGCCAAATGCCCGCGCCCGCTCGGCCACTGCCTGGCCGATTCGACCCATGCCATAGACTCCCAGAATCTTGCCGGTTAACTGCCATCCCAACAACTCCTGGGCCGCGGATCGTTCCATGCGTCCCCGCGCACCAGCGCTTGCCCCTCGGTCGCCCGGCGGGATGCGCCGAGCAGGAGAAGCATGGCGATATCGGCGGTCGCATCGGTGAGGACTCCAGGCGTATTTGTAACCGTAATTCCACGCGCCTCCGCAGCCTTCACATCGATATGATCGAAGCCGACCGACAAGGTAGCGATCATCTGCACCGACTCCGGCAAACGCGAGATGAGACTCGCGTCCATCCGGTCCTGCTGGGTGATCAGCAATGCATCGGCCCCGTAAGACTCCGCCACTAGGTCGTCTCGCGTATATAGGCGATCGTTCGCGTTGAGGCGTGCCTCGTAGTGGAGCCTAATTCGAACTTCGACGGCCGCAGGCAATCGCCGCGTTACAACCAAAATTGGTTTCTTTAGCATTGTGCTATTCCATTGTCGAGTCAGCCCGCATCTTGGCGCCTGCTTCGCACGACCTTTACGCCCACCGGCTAAAGGCACTACCGTCGTCGTTTGTTGGATGTGTCCCGACCGTCACGGTTGCAATATGCTCTTAAAGCTGTGATATCAGCCTGTGAAGAGGAGGCAGGACCCCGAGGCGATCGTCTGTGTCAAGGACCGAATAACGGGGCGTCTGCGCTGTGCTGTTTCTGATCACCGGGAGTGGTTCCGCGGTCAACGCTGGCTGTTCGTCCAGTTCAACAATCTGAGAAGCGGGGGTTCTTCTCTCACCATCCTCACCCAACGATGGCATGATCCGCCATCCACCAGGCAAACTTCTCCATCTCGAGTCATCGTATCAAGAGCGCGAATAACACTTGCAATTCCAGATCCCGGCTTCACAAAATGAAAGGCCCCTCTGCGCATGACGCGCGAATAAATGTCTTCCGCGGTTCCCGGTTCTTCAAGTTCCAGCAACGCTACACGGCAGGCTCGTCTTAATTTGTAGTTTGGATCCGTTGCCGATCCTCGGGTATCAGGTAGCACCTGAACACTGCCGCCGCTCCTGCCTTGGGAGCATCTGCGTTGCGTAGCGGGCGCATCAGCCGAAACATCGCCAGAGGGCGAAGTGCGCACGTCATTCTGCAAATCTGCCAGGACCTGACTGAGACTGTTTACCCGCCTTCTGATCGTGCTCTGTCGCTTGGACAGGTTACGAAGTTCTGCCTGCGCGAGGCTCATGACGGTAAGCAGAGAGGTTTGAAACGTCACAGGATGTGAGGGTCGCCATGCGCTTTCTCGCACCTGAAATACTTCGATAGTTCGAAGGCCTGCGCAAGGGATTTGGGATCGCCAAACAGAAATCGAGTGCGAGACTATAGCCGCCAGCGACAATTTGTGAGGCCCCGCTTCATCATGATTACGTGCATGGCAAGCCCTGTTTGAGTAGTGCTCATCACAAGTTGCTTGTTTTTATTACCGCGAAAAAGTATCGGTAGATCACAAGATGCGAAGTGAATTCACGGTGCTCGCTCATTTTCGGCGATGGGACAAAGGCGATCCAAGCGGCGCGGCTCTATTGATACCGCCAGTATTTACCAGGCAAAGACCGTCGTCGGTCGAATTAGGCAAGAACTCCAGCTACTCAGGCGTGAGCGCGCAACAATCTTAGAGCGGATTCGAGTCATTACGCAGACATTGACCGGACTCTCTGAAACCTTCCGCGGTGATATCGCGAATAATGAACAATTACAGGAAGTGCTGTCTTCACTGCCGGTTCTACGCTCCGATCCTGGGCTCACAGCAACCTGTCGACAAGTGTTGATGAGTTCCTCTCAACCACTTACCACCAATCAAATCTGTTCCAGGATCCATGAAATTTACCCAACCCTCTTGGCGCGACACAAACATCCGAAGGTGTCTGTGTTTGTCGTGGTTAAGCGGCAAGTGCAGTACGGAGACGTGCTGATGGGCGAGAACGAAAGAGGCCAGAGAACATGGCGGTGGGTGGGCGGCGGGACAGGTGAAATTGTCGCTTAGAAAAAGTTATGTCGTTAGGAGGTGAAGCACCAAACTGCGGCGGAGCGTCGGCCAACCGCCAGCCTCAGATCCTGTGCCTGGTTCACGGGGCAAATCTGCTGCCGCGAAGTTGCTCTTCAGTCTTTCACCCATTAAAGGCACACCCGAGCAGAAATGTCCGGAGCCACGGAAATTCTGTCCGAGTAGAAACCCTCGCCACCGAGCCAGCACGCAGCCAGGCGGTGAAGATTGTGCTTGTAGGTTCGGGTAACGGTATACTCCCTCCCACCTCGAACTCGAAGCACGTATTCTCCCGTCGACCATGGCTGAATTTCCTCAACCAAGGCTGCATTCACAAGCGCCGACCTGTGAATCCGCACGAATCCGTAAGGACTGAAACGGTGTTCCATCATCGAGATCGACTCTCGCAGGAAGTGGGAGCTTGATGTGTGATGCAGCAAAACATAATTACCTTTGGCTTCGATGGCGACAATATCCGCCAGAAAAACAAACAAGAACTTCCCCTTAGCCTTGATTGCGATTCGCGCCGACTGCCGGCGAGCCAACGTTGTTAACTGGTCCAATGCCTCAGTCGAGGCGATGCCTGGCGGCGACGACTTGCGGCCCCGATCTGCTTTCAAAGGGTCTCCTGCATGCTTTCCCGTGGGGAACTTGAGAAGTTGTCTGTCGTTCGTCACGGCCGGACGGAGGCGATCCCTTGGCGCAACTGAACTTATAGGGACCCCTGATTGATTCCCCAGCTCTAAGCTCTCGATACTTTCAACGATCGGAGGCTGCGACATATTGATCTCAACACTCGAAGACTTGCTGTGTATACCCCACAAGGAAATAGATGCCGTACGATTAGACTTTTTCGGACCTCGTCCCTACACGATGTCGCGTAAGTGTGCCTCTTTACCCCACGAGGCTGCATGTCCGATAGACGCAGCAGGCAGGATTACGAAAGCAACATGGTGCGGAAATATTCATCCCATCTGTTGTTGCGCCCTTGTGTGGCCGCCCTCTGTATTTGCTGCGAACCCGGAAAGATACCGCTCAGTCGAACACCCACGGACCAGGCGCGTGGTTGTGTCACGACTGAATCGAGTAGCGCACTTCTGCAGGCCAACTTGGAGTTCTAGAACGTAAGCTTCAGCGAAAATTCAAGCACCCGCGGAGATCCCAGGCCAAACACTCCGGAACCCAAGCCAATCCTCAGGTTGTTGGGCTGGGCTCCGGATGTGCCGTTTACCGTTCCCGACACGGGTAATTGGCCTTGCGTGCTGAGCACGCCACTCAGAGTATTCTTGGGTGCGTCGAAATTGGCAAAGTTCATCACGTTGAAGAACCCGACTCCCGGCTGCAATTGCAGACGCTCCTTTACCTTGTACGTCCAGTTCATACTAAGGTCGAGGTCCCGTAACCAGGCGTTGTTCGCTTCATTTGCGGGTGCCGGGTTGACCACTGGCATCACAGCCCCGAGTTGCCGAAGTTGAGTCAGGTTGAACAAACCGTTGGTGAGCAATACTTGTCCGGCCGGATCAGGGTTGTTGGCGTAAGTCTGGTTGTAGTTGTTGATCAAGCCGTTAATATTCCCGCCATTAATGCCTCGTCCGTACGAACCCAGGTTCGTTCCCGGAAGAATTCCACCGATTGTGCCATTGGTGCCGTTTGGCCCGTAGCCGTCGCCGGTACCGTCCCCGTTGACCGCAGTCACGAAGATACCGCCCGCTGCTCCGGTGGGAGGAAGCGTAAGGGTGGTTGGCAGCGCACTATAGAAATGCCCGATCACGCTGGCGCGGAAATTTGCGGGGAACTCCATGGTGCCCCCGAAAGAAATCTGGTGGGTGCGGTCCAGCCCGTTCGGGCCAATGTACTGATTGGGGTTCGCGTAGTTCCAGGCGCTGTTTACGAAATCTCCGTCGGTCGCGTCGGAGACATATCTTGAGAGGGCGTAAGACAGTTGCAGGTTCAAGTAACGGACGCCAGGAAACGGACTGTGTACGTCTTGTTTCAAGGATGTCTGCAAGCCGTTGTACACCGACCGGCCGATGGGAAACAGCATCTGATTTCCGCCTACATTCGGGTTGATGCCCGGAAATGCCGCGCCAGCGGCAGGAGCAGTGGGCACGAACGAGCAAGGCTCACCGCCGCAGAGTTCGTAACCGGAATCGAGGCCATTCGTGGCATAGTTAACGACGGTTGCTCCAGCATTGATCGCGCACTGACTGGAGGCCTGATCAAACCCAGCGCCACAACCGAAGCTCTTGTTTGTGTTCGAAATCGCGGCCTGGGCCGCCGCGAGATTGAAGAATCGCACGTCGCCGATGTGGTTGGTATCTACTGCCAGCAGCGTGTGAGTAGAGATATTGCGGAGATAATCCGCCGTGAGAACCATGCCGCGCCGAAGCTCGCGCTGAATGCCAAGATTCATCTGCACGGAGCGCGGAGTCCTGTAATTCGGAGCAAATAAGTTCGTGCCAGTTCCATTGGGACCGCTATCGGCTAGTGTGCTCCCGATATAGCCTGGGTTCGGTCCGACCCCGACGGCTTGTGAAGCAGCCTGATATTGCGCTTGTAGTGCCGCGATCTGTGCCTGCACTTGACCAATGGGCTGGCCGCAAATATTCAGGCCGCCTGCGCCGGCTCCTGGATTCACCGTCGTCGACGTCCCCGGCAATTTGTATGTGACTCCCGCCCCGCCCGAGCAAGCTCCTTGAAACCCAAGAAAATCGCCGTTTGCCAAGCGTCCTGGCCGGTCGAAAAGAACGTTGTTCCAGATCGAGTTCTCATAGAACAAGCCAATTCCAGCGCGTATAACCGTCTTTCCGTTATTGGCCGGATCCCACGCGAAACCGAACTGCGGCGCAAAATTCAAGCTGGGATCGTTCACCCGATTTTGTAAGCCGGAGTAGAACTGATTATTAAACTGGCTGAGAGCCGCGATTGGAGCCAGGTCGCTGTCCGTTCTTCCCGTGTCCCTGACGTAGCGCAGCCCGTATGTGAGTGTCAGATTCCGCCTTATCTTCCAGGAATCGCCAACGTACCAGGAGATCCGGTTGTCCGGCCCCAGACCTCCAAAAGGAAAACCAAACGAAGGCTTCTCCGTGGAATATCCCGCCCCGTTGCCCAAGAGCACGTTGGTCGCGGGATAGTTCAGAGCATTTGCGGCTCCGCCGGGCATCGTGAGGCACACGCCAACGCAAGCAGACGCACTCGCGTTCACAGCAGGACCGTCGGCCAGAAAGCCTGCGAAGCCACCGCCGCGGATGTGATTTAAACCGCCGCCGAAACGCAGGATGTGCGCACCGAACGCCTTGCTGCCGTCGTATTTCACTTGATGATCAGACTGCGGCGTGGATTGTGGCGCCAGGAAGCCCTGGCCTGCACAGAACACGTCGGGAGCTACCCCCGATGTATTAAGACAAGGGATATCGGGTCCGATGGCCAGCTCGATGGGGGATGACGGATTGAAGGGAGTAGAGGCAGTCGTGCCACTCCCGATATGGTTAAAGAACTTCATATACCCGAGGCGGACACTGTGAGTAAGCCCGCCGGTCGTGAAGTCGAGTCCTATGACGTGATCGCGAGTGTGAGTCGTGTTGTCCAGGGGTTGGAAGGCGATCGCCTCAAAAGCCGATACGTCGCTGTTCTGGTCGTAGGAGAAGCGGTAAAACATTTTGTAATTCTTGCTGATCTGGTAATCCAATTTCCCGATTCCCTCGGTTTCACGGAACGGCGCCAGGAACGCCCCGGATTCAGATTGAAAGGGAGGACCTGCCAGCACAGGCTGGTCAAAGGCTTGCTGCGTGCGCTCGACATCCAGGAAGAAAAACAGTCTGTTCTTGATGATCGCGCCACCAAAATTTCCGCCGAATTGATTCCTCTGGAAGTAGGTGTCCGACTTTCCCGGTAGATTGGCGTTGAGCGACTGGTCACGAAAATCGTAGTAGGCCTGGCCGTGGTAAGAATTCGTTCCAGACTTGGTTACCACATTCACGGAGCCCGACGAGGTCAACTCCGTCGACAAGTCCAACATCGACTCCCCGATCTGAAATTCCTGGATTGCTCCTTGCGGAATGTCTTGCGTGGTCGTTCCTACAGTTTCGTCACTCGTGTCAACACCATCCACCTCGATGCGCGCCGTGCGCCCAAAACGGCCGCCGAAAGAGATCGACGAAAATCCCTTCTTGGTCGGATCAAAGTTGCCACCATCTTGAATTTGAACGCCAGGTTCCAGCTGAGCCAGATCGAGAAAGTTCCTGCCGTTGATCGGCAAATTCTCAATCTGTTCAGTATCGATGACTCCCTGCACGCTGGCCTGTTCGGTATTCACCTGCAACTCGCTTGCTTGTACCTCGACGACCTGCCCCGCTTCTCCCAGCGGCAATTTGAAATTGCCCGCCGCCGTTACTCCGACTTCTACGGGAACAGTTACATCCAGGGTCTTGAACCCCTTCGCCTCCACCCTGACGACATAGTCGCCCGGAATCAGCGAACCCGAAGTGTAGGTGCCCGCTGAAGTCGTCGTTTGCGTAGTGATCTGCCCTGTTGCCTTATCAGTTATCGTGACCCTGGCTCCAGCCACCACCGCGCCCGTCGGGTCAGAAATAATCCCCTGAATGCTGCCGGTAGAGATCGTGGTCTGTGCGAACATCAGCGGGAAGGAGAACCAGAGAAGCACTAAAGCTGAGAAGACGCTTGAACGGCGGACAATGTTCTTTGGGCAAATGGGCAGGGCCATGAGTATGCACCTTTCTTGATCCTTAGCTCTCGGCAGTCAACACATGGTCGCGGTTTTGCAATATGAAGACCACTCACTCGTCACGAGTTATCAAGGACTTATGGAAGGTTCTTGGAAGTATGAATACAACTTTGCGGAAGCCGCGGTTTCGTCTTATAACGGCAATGCTGCGTCTGGCACCTCGCGCGCGTCACACTGTCGCGATCTTTTGTTGAAGTGCAGCAGCTGTATTCATGCTCCACAATTTCGGAGATTAATGAAGCGCGAAGAGCGAGTCGGGGATTCAGATCTCGAGGAGAGTCGCAGGACACCGCAAACTTCTCGAGCGCTTCGATCAGCATGGTCGCTCTATCGAAGCGCTCGGAGTGTTTTCCTCTATTCTTGACAGCCGTCGGTCTAGAAAATAATTTTCGCTCCGAATTGCAAGCGACGTCTTCCAATACCGTCGGTGATGATGTTTCCGGCAAAGGTGTCGCCGCCGTTAGAGTTGAACAATCGGCTGCCGAACTGGGTTATGCCGTCTGTGACGTTAGCCGCATCGTTAACATTCTGGAAAGGTGTTCCCAGCCATTGATGATTAAACAAGTTGAAGGCATCCGCCTGGAACTGTATGGTCACCCGTTCGGTCACCCTGGTGTTCTTGTACACGCTCAGGTTGACGGTACTGATGGGTTGTCCCTGTTCCGTGTTTCGGCCGACTCCCAAAAATGGCGAACCAAGGATCTTGGCCGCCGTCGGATTGTTGAGGATCCAGTGAGCTCCAGCGATTGGGGTAACGGGGCATTGGCCCGCTGTGCCTCCGCTGCCGATACACCCGTCGGCATTCGCATTGATGCTGGCCAGGGTCCCGAGTGGATAGAAAGTGGTACCTGTTGCTGAATTCGGGCAGGTCGTCGGAGTTCCATCGCAATACTGTCCCACCGTGTTGTACGGTAGGCCGGTATTGCTAAGTATTGGCCGGCAGGCGTCGAGTACGCCTCCGGTAAAGTTGGTCGGGTCGCACAGCGATCCGGGCTGGGCATTTTCTTCCACGGTGTAGGGCTGGCCGCTCGAATAGCGATAAGTTCCGTTAATCTGCCAACCGCCCATCAAATGTCCAAGAAAGCCCGATTGTTGGTGACGGAACGGCAGATCGTACACCCAAAGCGCAGTAAGAACGTTAGGAAAACTGTAGTTGCTGACGCCGCGCTCGGCGTTGGTCACATCGAATGGATTCTGCGCGAGCGCGAAAAACGTGCCGGTATTAGACGAAAACGCCTCTGAGGCGTTGTCAATCGTTTTGCTGAAGGTGTAGCCAACCTCTCCCGTAAAACCGTGCCAATTCTGCAGACGGAATTGGGTTTGGAGGCCGTTGTAAATGGAATAGCCACTGTTGGCGTATTGGATCACGCGGCTAAAGTTGCAGTTTGCGTATCCAACTGGATTTCCTGCCGAGTCCGTTCCCTGGGCTCCCGGCAGTGCCGTGTTGGTGCAAGGCGTGAGACCTGCAGGGATCAGGTTGCTAAATCCGGCGTTGACTAACGGAAGGATGTCGGGATTGCCGTTCACCTCCTGAAAATTGGCGAGAGTGTGATTGCCGACGTACCGAACTTCCGCCGCCATCTTGCCGCCGATTTGACGCTCGACTCCAAGATTCCATTGCTGCGAGTACGGATTGCGGAAATTGTTGCCGAACTGGAGTTCTGTGGCAACTCCGGGGTTTCCTTTTGGCGCCAGAGGAAAAAGTGCCGAAGCGATGTTAGAGCCATCCAGAGTTGCAATGTTCGGCAACCCTGCAGCCCCCGTTCCCGCCGCATTTGGAATGTTTGCAAAGTTCGTGTAAGGCGCGGTTCCTTGCACGTTGGTCGCGAGATTGTAATAAGCGAAATCGTACGCGATACGGAACCCGCCTCGAATCACAGTTTGGCTATTGCCCAGCAAAGCTGGAAGAATTCGCGGCGTCCAGGCAAAGCCCACCACCGGACCGAAGTTATGATAGTGATTCGGCACCGCGGGCACCGTCGTCAAACTGAGAGGAAGAGATGTACTCCAAAGCGGGTTGGGGCCAGTCTGTTGAGCCACACTTTCGTTGTGCAAGAGGTTGCTGGCCTGCTGGTAAAAGTCCCATCGCAGTCCCAAATTCAAAGTTAGGTTGTCTCTGAATCTCCAATCATCTTGAAAATATAAGCCCAAGTCGTTCTCTTTAAATCGCGTGACAGGCACTCCATATGCGACTTGGGTTTGCAGGGGTGTGTTGGCGATCAATGAATTGAAGTCTGGGTAGGTGACTATGGAATTCGTACCGAAAAGAGAATAGTTTGGGGAGCGCTGCTTATCATATTCACCACCCCACTTCATCACGTGTTTGCCATGCACCATCGAAGCATTGTCCTGCACTTGATAGACGTTAATGATGCGGCCCTGGGGAAAAACCTCGAATTGTCCGAAGCTCAAGGCGGTGGGGGCCAGAATGTTGATCTGAGGAGGACAGAGTCCGATAGTGGCCAGAACGCAAGTGGGAAACCCTCCTCCGTCGAACTCCGAGCGGGACCGCGAATAGCTGAAGCGGGCCTGGTTCAAGAAATTAGGAGTAAAAGTGTGGGTGAGATCCAGTCCAATCTGTTGGTTGAGGCCGGGAACACTGACGATTTGACCGGCCGCCGCAGCCGCGGGGCTGATGAAAGATTCATTGGATTGAATGGTCTTTTGATAAATGTAGCGGGTAAAGAATCGATCTTTGCTCGTAAGCTGGAAATCGACCCGCCCCGTAGCCTCATAGTCGTTGAAGGGTTGGGAGAGAAATCGGGTGAGCGACCCCATCTCGATGGGTACGGTTGTCGTGCCCACTGTTACAGGTACGTCTTGGATGTTGTTGAACGTTGGATTTCCCAAGGTCACACTCGTGGGGCCAAATTGCGTCAGTGCCGCAACCCCTGGGCTGTTGGGGAATGCTGCTTGCAGTTGCTGAAGTCCGGTGGTGTCAGGCGTCAGTGAGGCAGAGGAAGAGAACGGAGCACCTGAAGTGCGCTCGCGTTCGAAATTGGCCGATCCGAAGAACCAAATCTTATCGTGTTTAATGGGTCCGCCGACGGTGCCGCCGAACTGGTTCTGCACGAAAAAGGGAACAACCGGCGCGCTGCAACCCGCGGAAGGACTTACACCCGGAGGACAGAAACCGAGGAGAGGTGATTTCTCCTGGTTTTGCAGCGAATCAAAGTGGTCGCCCTGCCAGAACTCGAAGCCGGTTCCGTGAAACTGGTTGGTCCCGCCTTTTGTGATGTAGTTGATTACGCCGCCCATGTTGCGTCCGTACTCGGCGTCGAAGTTGGTCACTACCTGTAGTTCCGCAATCGTATCTTGATTGCCGAAAAAGATGGAAGGTCCGCCGATGGTGTTGTCATTATTATTCTGCCCGTCCAGTTGATAGTTGTTGGACCGGGAGCGCTGACCGTTGATCGACAACTCCGCGCCGTTATTGTTGCTAAAACCACCGCTTCCTGCCGTGGATACGCCTGGGGTAAACAAAACGAAAGAGTCATAAGTGTTGCCCAAAGGAACGCTGGCGACCTGCTTGGTATCGAAGGTTTCAGAAAGCTGGTCTGTCGTGCTTTCGACCAAGGGAGCGGTGCCTTCGACTTCAACAGTCACGGCTGAACCACCCAGCTTGAGTCCGACAGGGCCAAGGGAAGTATCCTTACCCACTTCCACCCGGACATTTTCCGCCCTGTATGTTGAGAATCCCTTAGCCTCCACCGTCACCGTGTACGTTCCGAGAGGCAGGGAGGGGATCTGAATAACTCCAGCCTTGGAACTGGTGGTTGAGAACACGCGGTTGGTCTCCACCTGAGTGGCGTTCACGCTGGCTCCGTCGACAACCGCGCCTTGCGGATCCAGGACTGTTCCAGAGATGGATCCAGTCACGATGCCTTGGCCAAAAACCACGCTGGTAGCCAGGAGCAACATAACAGTGACAAGCAGCACTTGTTCAATGTTGCGAAGTTTCGTCGTCATGAAAAAATCCTCCGAGTCGAACTCGTTCAATAGGGCCCAATCTTCTTTATTAATTGTGCGAACCGGAAATCACCGCGCTGCGTCGCACAAAGGCACGCCCACACAAGCGAGGTTGCAATTTATAAACCACCCGGCAGTAGACAATTTTTCAGGTGTTTACGTGAGTCAGCTGCTATGTCTTTATGAAATGACAGATAGGTTGAGCAGGTATTCGCAGCGCAATCCTTTGATATCAAATTCTCGGCTTGTAAGACTGTCCCTCAGGATTGTTGAAATGCACCAAACGGAAGGTCGATTTTCAGAAACTCCGCATTTCTGGAGATTCCGGAGGAAAGTTTGGATGAGCGGTTTGCGAAGAGCTCGCCGAGCACACTTAGTCCGCGAGGAAAGTATCGATTCCGAGCCAGAATTCAGCCAATGCTCTAAGATTTTTCTTGTAGGTGCGGGTGACTGTGTATTCCTCGCCGCTCCTGATGCGCAGCCCGTAATCTCCCGTCGGAAGAGGCCGGATCTCTTCCACAAATGAAGCGTTCACCAACACCGATCGATGAATGCGAATAAATCCATATGGCTCCAGCTTGCTGGCCACATCCGAAACGGATTCCCTCAGGAGATAAGAGCCGGACTCCTTCTTCAGGAGGACATAGTTGCCCTCGGCATGGACTGAAACTACTTCGCCAGGGTCTATAAAGAGGATCCTGCCTTTTGCCTTGATCGCAATCTTGCGAGACTGTGGTGGCGCGGCTCCCCGCAGCATTTGAAAAGTGTCGAACAACTTGATGGTTCGCTGGCTGGCGGTTCTCTCGGCAGCTCGGTTCAGGGCCTCGCCGAGCCGCTCGGCCGAGAAGGGTTTGAGCACGTAATCGACCGCTTGTTTTTCGAAGGCGGGTATGGCGTATTCTTCGTGCGCCGTTACAAAGATGATGGAAGAAACGGAGTGTTCATTCTGCTGGAGCCGGTCCAGTAGTTCGATACCAGACATCTCGGGCATGTTCATGTTAATGTCCAGCAGCAACACGTCGTAGGAAGTCTTCCCGAGCTTGTCGAGGGCCTCAACCGCATCACTGGCTGTATCAAAGCCTTCGATGTCTGCCCGGGCGCGCAAGATATTGGCCAGGGCAGCCTGCGCCAAAGGCTCGTCATCGATGATCAACGCCCGCATGCCCTTGCGCCTCCGCTTCGATCCGGTTCCACTCGTGGTTGTCGATGCCTCAAAGAGCAGGCAGGACCAGGGTGGCTACCGCGTTTCCATCAGCCTCAAGGGCAAATGAAAAAGACGCCTCTTTCGAATACAGATGCTGCAAGCGGGCCTCGGTGTTGTGTAGTCCGACTCCGGTTCCCAAAAACATTTTGTTGCTGACACTGATTCGCACCCGGACTTCGAGGATTTCGTTCCCGCGGAGGAGCGCTATCTCAGCGATTCTGAGGCGCTTTGCGGGCGTGAGCGAAGCGGGAGCCCGCAGCCGAAATCCTGCGCCGGTTTCGGGCGAAAGAATCTGAAGGGAATCTGGTGCGCCCGGAGAGATTCGAACTCCCGACCTATTGCTCCGGAGGCAATCGCTCTATCCATCTGAGCTACGGGCGCACACCAGCGATATTCAGTTTACATGGGCGAGGCGAGTACCTTCAATTGAGTATTCTGCTGGAAAGCACAAGACTCCGGGAGCCCCAAAGCTGAAATAACACCGGAGGTTCTTACAGGCAGCACTATGGCTGCGGAAGGTAGGGCACCTCTCACAGTTGCAAAAAGCTCACTTATTCGTTTGAATTGGAGATTCTTACCAGCGGCCCCGGCCACCGCCACCACCGCCGCGGCCTCCACGGTCACCGCCGCGATCTCCGCCTCGGCCTCCGCGGTCTCGTCCGCCGCCGCCGCCGTGCTCTGTCTTGGGCCGCGCCTCGTTGACATTAAGCGTGCGCCCCCCCACTTGCGAGCCGTTCAAGGCCGTGATGGCCTTCTCTCCGTCTTCGTTGCTGGCCATTTCCACAAAGCCGAACCCGCGCGAGCGTCCAGTATCGCGGTCCGTCATGATGCTGACTCGATCCACTTGCCCGAACGGTTCAAACATCTGCCGCAGTTCGTCCTCGGATGTGTTAAAGCTCAGATTCCCCACGAAAATATTCTTCACGCATCGCCCTCTGCATTGAGCTGTCGAAGTGCAAGCTCAATTCGGCAGGACTGGCAGGTCGGGGAAACCTTCCTGAAAATCGAGACCGGAGCTGGCGGCAGTCGAATGCGGCCAGAAGTATAGCAGGTTTGTCAAGCGGGGCATGTTAAATCAGGCGGATGCCCTTGCGAAACTCGGCTAGCATTTATCTACTTGCCAGTATCCTTCGCGGTGATAGCCCACTTGCAGTAGCCGGTTCTTGGGATCATGCCGCTTGCCGCAACCCGGACAGATCATGTATCGGCTCCACGCCGTGCCGCGGTGGTCATAGTTCTCTGTGACCGCGAACGTCGTACCGCAACTACAGGGCACCAGAAACATGCGAAGCGGAGCTTCTGTTTTTGACTTCACGATTTGCCCGCGAGACTTCACACTTGTTCCAGGGCCTCTTTCGCCCGCTTCTTGCGGCCATTCGATTGCAAAATCTTCTTCCGCAGGCGTAATGATTTCGGAGTGATCTCGACAAATTCGTCATCCGCAATGAATTCAATCGCCTGTTCCAGATTCAATTGCCGGAAGGGAACCAGTCGAATCGCCTCGTCCGCGGTTGAAGCCCGCATGTTGGTGAGCTTCTTTTCCCGCACCGCGTTCACTTCCAGGTCATCGTCTTTCGCGTTCTCTCCGATAATCATTCCTTCATACAGCTCAACCCCGGGCGCGATGAAGAGTTCTCCGCGCTCTTGCAGACCCCACAGCGCATAGGCCGTCGAAGTGCCGGCACGATCCGCAATCAGCGCCCCCGTAATTCGATGCGGAATTTCGCCCTGCCATTCCATATATCCGTCAAAAAGGGAATTCATCACGATCGTTCCACGCGTATCCGTGAGCAACTGGCTGCGCAGCCCAATCAGCCCGCGGCTGGGAATGCGAAACTCAATGCGCACGCGCCCGTAGCCGTGATTATGCATGTTCACAACTTCGCCCTTGCGCGATCCCAACTGCTCCATCACCACGCCCACAAATGCTTCCGGCACATCCACCGTGAGATGCTCCACCGGTTCCATCAGCTTGCCGTCGATACGCTTGGTAACAATCTCCGGCTTGCCCACCATGAGTTCGTAGCCCTCGCGCCGCATCATCTCAATGGTGATCGAAAGCTGAAGCTCGCCGCGCCCGAGAACTTTGAACGAATCGGTCGTGCCCATCTCCTCTACGCGCAAAGAAACGTTGGTCAGCAACTCCTTCGCCAGCCGCTCGCGAAGATTACGCGATGTAACGTAAGTCCCTTCGCGTCCCGCGAACGGTGAAGTGTTCACCGTAAACGTCATCGCGATGGTCGGCTCATCGATCACGATGGGCGGCAGCGGCGCGGGATTTACTGGATCCGTAATTGTCTCGCCGATCGTGATTCCCTCCACACCCGCCACGGCAACAATATCGCCCAGCACTGTCTCTGTTATGTCCGTCCGCTTCAATCCGGAGAAGGAAAACAGTTTCGTGATCTTGGTCTTGTGCATCGACCCATCGCGCTTGGCGATGACCACGTCCTCGCCCGTGTACATGGTTCCATTGAATACACGCGCGATTGCCAGCCGTCCGAGAAAATCGCTGTAGTCGAGGTTTGCCACCAGAATCTGCAACGGACCCGCCGGGTCGCCTTGAGGCAGGGGAATTGTTTTCAGGATCGCGTCAAACAGCGGCCGCAGATTCTCGCCTGCGACCTTGACGTCTGTCGACGCAGTTCCTTCCTTCGCATTCGTGTACAACACCGGAAAGTCTAGCTGATCTTCCTTCGCGTCCAGATCAATAAACAGATCGTAGATTTCGTTGAGCACTTCCTGCGGCCGCGCATCGGGACGGTCAATCTTGTTGATCACCACAATGGGCGGTAATTTGGCCTCGAGCGCCTTGCTTAGCACATACCGCGTCTGCGGCAGCGGGCCTTCGCTGGCATCCACCAGCAGCATCACTCCATCCACCATTTTCAGGGCGCGCTCCACCTCGCCGCCAAAGTCGCTGTGGCCGGGCGTGTCCACGATGTTGATCTTCACGTCGTGATAGAAGATGGCCGTGTTCTTGGCAAGAATCGTGATGCCGCGCTCGCGCTCCAATTCATTCGAATCCATCACGCGTTCGACGTGGTGCTCGTTGGAGCGAAAAATGCCGCTCTGTTGCAGCATGGCGTCCACGAGCGTGGTCTTGCCATGGTCGACGTGCGCGATGATAGCGATGTTGCGAATGCTCAAACTCAAAATATGGTTGTCCTTTGTTGTTAAACCTGTAGGCGGGAGCTGATGGCATCGGCCGCCAAATGCCCCACCTATAACTTTACTATGGGTTGCCGCTTATCAGGAGGTTACGTAGGACTTTACTTTGGCGGGGTCGGATCCGCAGGCATTGAAAAGCGAAGACTGAAAACCACGTTAGCCTGCAACCGCTGTCTGTTTCGGCGCGGGCCTTCCGGCCAAGCGCGCTTCCGCTTGTTTCACGGCGCGTTGTGCCGCAAGGATCCCTTGATTGGTCGTGGATTCCGGGCCTTCCGAATCTGTGTTGGCAAAGAACACGCGATCCATGGGATGCCGCGCCAGCGGCTGAACCTGCGTGTAGAGCCCGGGCGTGGACATATATAAAGGATGCCCGCGCCGGTAAATGTGCACTTCGACCGGATCGGCACTAAGTCCCGGCATCATCTTCTGAAAGTCGCTCAACACGTTGGCTGCGATCTGGCGCGCCCCCGCTTCATTTAGCAACTGGCCGCGATCCTCTTCTTTCAACGGCGTGTAGCAGCTGAGTATGTTGAATTTTTGCTGGTAGCCCGGCCGCTTCTGAATCACCCAGTCGGCGACAACCACGTCAGTAAAGCTGTTGCCGGGACACCATGTGTCATAGCCGTGATTGAAGACCGGCTTGTCGAAAATCAGGTTCACCACCGGATACGGAATATAGCGAATCTGTTGCATGGCATCACTCTGCTTGTCGGGAAGCCCCACGACGATTCGCCGCGTAATGAACTTGGGAGTCGCCATGATTACAGTTTTGGCCGCAACCGTCTTCAATTCGCCGCCCAGCATGTATGTGACTTGTACTTCGGCTCTTTCCGAGACTACTGCCACGGTCGTCGCGCCCGTCTGCATGCGTTCCCTGTATTTTGGCTGCAGAATGTCCGCCAGTTTTTTGGTGAGCGCTCCCAAACCTCCGGGCCAGGTGTAGCGATCGTCAGTTCGACTCTCTTCCACCATCTCTTGCAGCGCATCAATGGCGATACCAGCCGCCGTGTCTCCGCTCGTCGCCCCCCAGTTGGAGGGCCCGAAGTTATCCCACCATTGCTTGAGTTCCTCGGGATATCCCTTCAAGAAATCCGAAAGCGGTTGATTGAAAAGTTCTTTGCCACGTTTCTCTACGTCAATCGCAAGCATCTCCTTCTTGAACTTCTTGAAGCTCTCGCGTACTGGAGCCGCATAAGGCAGCTTGTCGACGCCTTCACCCCATGTGTCGAGAACCAACTCACCATGAATGATGGTTCCGTCCGGACTGTTGACGGGCAATGGCTCCAACCCAATCTCCTTGGCGAATTGGTAGGCATATTCATCCTTCGTCAGAAATGCCGATCCTGTCCCATAAACGCTGCCCTCATATTCCATTGCATAGGCATTGCCGCCCCAGTGCGGTTCTTTCTCTAGCAACAAAAAATCGCGATGCTGCAAGCGATACGCTGCTGCCAACCCACTCACTCCACCGCCCACAATCACCACGTCGTGCCGCGCCGAGGCCGGAGGCCGCGTGAAAACTTTGCCGTCGCGCACCTGGTGGCAGATTCGATTGTCTTCGCCGTTCACATCCGCGGCCTGACTTTTTCCTGCGCCGTCCGTCTGAGCCGCCACCGACGAAAGATCGATGGGACATCCCGCCGTCACCGCGCCTGCAACCACAAACTTGATAAAGTCCCTGCGATTCGCGCTCATCCTGCATGCCCCTCCGCAGCTTCCACCATCTCGGTCCCGGCGCTCGACGCGCCTTCGCCACGCATCCGCAAGCGATACCACAGAACAATCGCCACCAGCGAAAACACAAAGATAATCGTCGACACCGAGTTGATCTCCGGCGTGATCCCGCGCCGCAGCCGTCCCCATATTTCCAGCGGCAGCGTGTTGTCGCGTCCGATCAAGAAGAAGCTGACGGCAATCTCATCCATGGAAAGCGTGAAGATCAGCAATGCCGCGCCGATAATCGGCAGCTTCAAGTTCGGCACCGTGATCCGCCAAAATGTCTGCCAGTAATTCGCGCCGAGATCGAGCGAAGCCTCTTCCTGCGCCCGATCTAGCTTCTGCAGGCCCGCGAACACTTCCGTAGTCGCCACAGAGATCAACGCGGTTCCATGTCCCAGGATGATCGTCATCAGGCTGAGCTTCGTTCCCATCACGTTGAACAGCATCAGCAGCGAAAGCCCCGTGATAATCCCGGGCAAGATCAAGGGCAGCAATACTAACCGCCGGAACACGGCCTTGCCCGGAAACTGCGCTCGCTCCAGCGCCAGCGCCGCCGGTACGCCGAACGCCAGCGAAATCACCATCGCCGCCAGAGCCACCTGCACGCTGTTGAGCACCGAATCCCAGATCGGCCCATCCGCGAAAAGTGTGCGATACCAGTCCAGCGTCAGATGATGCGGCGGAAATCCGCCAA
This sequence comes from uncultured Acidobacteriaceae bacterium, assembly GCA_964403025.1. Lineage (GTDB taxonomy): Bacteria > Acidobacteriota > Terriglobia > Terriglobales > Acidobacteriaceae > Sulfotelmatobacter. The sequence continues at coordinate 1,237,007 of CAYOEH010000001.1, forward strand.
CCCCCTCGCCGTTGAACGAATAAAGAATAAGGATGGCAATCGGCGAATAGAGAAATACGAATACGGCAATCGCATGGAAGAGAAGCCAGCGTGAGCCCGAGGCGAATGTCGTCTCGCTCATGAAAAGCTCCACTTCTTTTCCAGTCGCTCGGAGAAAAACAGCAGGCTCACTACCAGCGCCAGCATGCAGAGTGAAATTGCCGCGCCCAGCGGCCAGTTGAAAGCCGCGCCAAACAAGCTGACCACGATATTGGAAATCATGATGCCGCTCGGCCCGCCCAGCAGCAGCGGCGCAAGAAAATCCCCCAGGCTCAAAACGAAAGCAAAGGTCGCTCCTGCCAGCACTCCCGGAATCGACAACGGGAAGATTACCTTCCAGAATGTCTGCCCCGGAGTAGCTCCCAGGTCGTGCGAGGCTTCCACCAGATTGCGCGGAATATGCTCCAGCGCCGCATAAATCGGCAGAAACGTAAACGGAGTGTAGATGTGCGTGAGAGTCAGTACCACCGCAAACGGACTGTAGAGCAGGAATTCAAGCGGATGCTTCGTCAAATGCACATACTGCAACAGAGTATTCAGCACGCCATCCGAGCCCAGGATCGTCTTCCAAGCGTAGGCCCGCACCAGGTAGCTAACCCACAGAGGAATAATCACCAGTTGATAAAGCAGATCTTTTTTCTTTCCCGCATAAAGCGAAAGAAAATAAGCCAGTGGATACCCGAGTAGCAGAGAAAAGATGGTTACGCGCGCGGCGATCCACATGGAGCGCAACAGCGTCTGCCAGTAAACGTCCACTCGCAGTAGTTGCCGGTAATTATCGAGCGTCCACGAATGGATGATCGTCTGCGACGCTGACACCGACCAGAAGCTGTAGCAAAACATGAGTAAATACGGCATCAGCAGAAACACCGTCACCCAAACCAGTGGAGGCAGGGTGACCGCCGCTTTGTAGGTTCGCGAGAACATCAGGTTCTTTCCGGAGACTCGCGCACGAGCACAGCATCGGCGGGGGAGAACTCCAACTCGACATCGTCCAGCCTTCCGCTGCTGCCCGAAGTCCGCACCACCAGCACCAGCCCGTCGCTGCATTCCACGCGAATCAACTCGGTTGCGCCGTGAAATGCCTGATGCCGGACCTTGCCGCTAACGCGTACGCTTTCTGCTGGCAGCGCATTTCCCAGAGCCAATCGAACACTCTCTGGCCGCAGCGAGAACAGAGCCGGACCATTCGGAAGTGCCGCCGTCCACGTCAGGGAAGCGCAACGTACCACGCCTCCTTGTACTTCGCCCTTGAGCAGATTCGTGTGCCCAATAAACTGCGCCGTATAGGCGGTAGCGGGTCGCTTGTAAATTTCACGAGGAGTTGCCACCTGCTCCAGTTCTCCTGACCGCAGCAACGCGATCCGGTCCGACATCACCATCGCTTCTTCCTGATCATGAGTCACGAAGATGAACGAAATGCCGACTTCCCGCTGCAGTGATTTCAATTCCACCTGCATCTGCCGCCGCAGATTTGCGTCCAGCGCCGAGAGCGGCTCATCCAGCAATAGAAGCCGCGGACGATTCACCAGCGCCCGCGCCAGCGCGATCCGCTGCTGCTGGCCTCCGCTGATTTTGGAGGGCTTCGACTTTGCGTGCGCCGACATTTTTACTTTCTCCAGCGCTTCCGCAACTCGCGATGCGATCTCCGCCTCAGGCCTTCTCGCCACGCGCAGTCCATACGCCACGTTCTGCTCTACGGTGAGGTGTGGAAACAACGCATAGTGCTGGAACACAGTGTTTACCCGGCGCCGGTAAGGAGGTTGGCGGTCCAATCGCTCCTCGCCCATCCACACTTCGCCGGCACTAGCGCTTTCAAAGCCCGCGATGATGCGCAGCAGCGTGGTCTTTCCCGATCCGCTTTCGCCCAGTATGGTGAGAAATTCCCCTTCCGCCACATCCAAAGAAATGTCGCGCAGCACGACATTCTTGCCGAAACTCTTGGCAACATTCTGAATCCGGAGCAGCGGCGCTTGGGCCGGAGTGTCCGCAGACCTCGTAGCAGTTTCAGAAGTGGTCATCAATCCCAACGTTTCTCACCGATTCTTCACAACGCCAGAGTCTGACTACCCTTCAAACTCCGCTCAGAGCAAACTCACCCGAAGCCAGTTCTACTGCGCTGCCTTCACTTCGTTCCATATCTCGTTGTACTTGGCGCGCCGCGGCACATTCTGCCAGAAATAAAGCCGCTTCTGGTAGTTGTCCACATCATCAAGGTGCAGACTCTTCACTTCCGCGGGCGTCATGAAGTGCGCTGCCTGCGGATTCGCCGGCGTGTATCCCGTAACCTCCGTCACCTTCTTCTGAGTCTGCGCTTCAATCATGTACTCAAGAAATTCCTCGGCCAGTTCTTTGCTCTCGCTGCCCGCCGTAATCATCAGGTGATCGATCCAGCCCGTGGTGTTTTCCTTCGGAATGGTCTCTCCCACCGGGAAGTTAATCTTGCGCAGTTGATTGGTCATCAGCGGCCATCCCATGGCGGCCACTACTTCGTGATTTTGAAAAAGATTCGTCAACTCCCCGCCGGTCGACCACATCTTGCGGATATTCGGTTTCAATTCCAGCAACTTTTTCTTTACCGCTTCCAGCTGCTCATCGCTCAAGTTGTAAAGCTGCGACGAATCGGGTCTGTCATAGCCCAATACTTGCGCCGCCATATAGACCGTGGACAGATCGTCCCACACCGAAATCTTTCCGCGGTATTTCGGATCCCAAAGCACATTCCAGCTCTCGGGAGCTTTTGTAAATACGGTGGTGTCGTAGAGCAAGGGGTCCGGTCCCCACATGAACGGAACACCGTATACCTGGCCATTCATGCGCACCAGCGGCAGGGAAACCAGCTGCGGAGAAAGCTGTGCGTATGCGGGAATCTTGGAAAGATCGAGGGGCGCGGCAAATCCCTTCATCGCAATTGCAGTGGCCACATCGCTGGAGGGAGAGATGACGTCGTAATTTGACGCGGCCCCGCCATTCAACTTTGTCGTCAGCTCGTCGCTCGATCCCATATACGACGCCGACACTTTGCAATGATGCTGTTCCTCGAAAGCCTTGATAAAGGAGGGATCGGCATAGCCTTCCCACACCAGTAGATTCAGCGAAGGCGTCTTCTTGGTGCACGATCCGGTGAACACCATGAAAGTCAGCAGGAACGGCAGAACTCTCCAGCGTCGCATCTTCCTTGCTCCTCCTTCACTCCTCGAGACGGCCACCACCTGCGCCGTAAACGATCGCCGTTCAGAACGTCGGCGGCGTATTCACCCACAGCACCCAGGTTTCCGCCCGCCCAGGATTTTTCCAGTGATGCGGGGTCGCACTCTCAAAATAAAAACTGTCTCCGGCCTTGAGCCGGTACTGTTCCTTTTCGAGCGTGATCATCAACTCACCCTGCAATACATACAGGAACTCTTCGCCCTCGTGGGTATAGGAATCGCCGCTGCCCGCCTCCGGCGCCACGCGAAACAGATGCGGCTCCATCACGGTATTTCCCCAGGCCAGCAACTCCATGCGAACGCCGGGACCAGCCTCCAGCACTTTTCTTTGTCCCGGCTGCACCTGCCGACTGCTCGCCCCCGTCGCGTCAAAAAAATCCAGGATGTTGGTTTTATAAAATCGCGCCAGCTTGCGCAGCGTTCCTACCGACCCGCTCATCTGCGAGCGCTCCAGCGCGCTCAGGAATCCCACCGAGATGCCAACCGCTCGCGCTACGTGCGCGAGAGACAGCTTCTTTTTTGCCCGCAACTGCCGCAAGTGCGAGCCAATGGCTCCGGCGCTTCCGTCCGCCGCGGGGCGCGCTCGCCCTTCGCGCCTCAGCAATTCCACAATCGCCGCCGCGTTCAACCCGCGCACTTTCCGCAGAAAACGAGCCCGCTTCAGCAACTTCACGTCGTCGGCCGTATAGAGCCGGTACTTGCTTTCCGTGCGCCGGGGCCGCGTCAGCCCCAGGCTCTCCCACGACCGGATCACCGACGGCGAAACTCCCACGCGCCGCGCCACATCTCCGATCTTCAAGTACGCTTTGGCGCTGGATGAGTTCATGGCTCGCTGGAAAGGGCATTCAAGTTTTCTATGCGAAAGAACGCGTTTTTATCCTTGACAGTACGCGTACCTCTTCTCTAACCTTGCGGGATTATAGCAAGGTTGTGGCTGGACACAAGCTGTCGTTTTCAAGAAAAAACAAACTCCCCAAGATGCTCAGTGAAGAAGCTTGGAGAAGATGCCTGGAGGTTCCATGCCGTCACCGCGAGCCCGCTGGACCGCCGTTTGTCTTGCCGTCGTGTGTTCACTTCTGATCCCCACATTGCTCCCCGCACAAGGCACCGGCGGACGCATCCTTGGTCGCGTCGCGGACCCTAGCGGCGCTGTATTGGGCGGAGTGAAAGTCACCGCCGTGAATGAAGCCACCGGAGTAGCCCGGGATGCGCAAACCAGCGATAGCGGCGATTACGTTTTCCCGGATCTTCCCGTCGGAACCTACACTCTCAATTTCGAATTAGCGGGATTCAAGAAGGGCATTCACAAAGGGATCGCGCTCGACGTAAATCAAGTCATCACACTCAACATGATCATGCAAATCGGCGGGGCGCAGGAAGTTGTTGACGTTACCTCCGAGGCGCCGCTGGTCGATACCACCAGCACTCAGCTCGGCGCGGTCGTGAACAATCGCTCGGTCAACGAACTGCCGTTGAATGCTCGCGATACTTACCAGTTCCTTCAGTTGCAGCCCGGCGTGCAATCGCAGTTGGGATCCAGCGGTGGCACTTTCTACGGTAGCGACGACGCCGGAGCAGTTTCCGTCAACGGTGGTCGCGGTCGCGCTAATAATTTCAGCGTCAACGGCGGCGATGCCAACGACCAGTTTGCAAACCTGCCAACGATCCAGCCCACCCCTGACGCCATTGAGGAGTTTCGCGTCATCAGCAACACCTTCGATGCGGAATACGGCCGCAACTCGGGCGCCGTAGTCAACGTCATTACCAAGTCGGGCACCAATCAGTGGCACGGCGACGTCTACGAATATTTCCGCAATACCGTCTTGAACGCGCAAGGTTTCTTCAACACCATAAAGCCGCAGGAGAATCAGAATCAGTTTGGCGGAACGTTCGGCGGCCCGATCATAAAGGACCGTACCTTTTTCTTCGTATCTTATGAAGGCCGGCGCGTGCGGCAGGGCATCTCCGGACAAACCGTGATCGTCCCAACGCCGCAGGAAAGGAGCGGCATTTTCAACGGGGGATTGAGCGGCAGCATTACCGATCAGTTCACCGCCGACGCCCTGAATGGAAGGCCGGGTTGTAGCGCGGCGATTACGGCGGAGGGCGGACAGACGCCCGTCGCCGGCGCAAGCTGGGGCAGTATTTTCCCCACCGGCGCGAACGGAAATGCGACCATCCCAACCTCCTGTATCGACCCGGTGGCGCTCGACATGCTTCGGTTTGTCCCCGGTGCGAATCGATCCGACGGCGTTACCTATCAGGCCGTACCGGTGAGTGCTGATACGCAAAATCAGTTCACTATCCGTCTCGACCATCACATCAACCAGCGGCAGAATTTCAGCTTCTATTACTACTTCACGAATGATGCGAATTTTCAGCCCTTCTATGATTTCCAGGCTTCCGGAGCGAACATTCCTGGATTTGGCGCCAATGTTGGTTCCCGGTATCAGCAGTTCAATCCCAGCCATACCTGGACAATTTCCAATTCTTTAATTAATGAAGCGCGCTTCACTTATATGCGTGAAGGCCAGTTGACCTTCCAGCATCCGCAAACCACCAACCTGGTTCAAGACTCCTGCCTGTCGGCCGCGGCGCAGGCCGTTTGTTTCAACGGCACTTCTGATTCCAACAGCGGGCCGCTATCGATCGTCGGCCAGTTGGGCACCAGTCCGCAGTACGGCATCACAACCGGCTTACCTCCGAATCGGCAGGGCGTTCCGTTTATCGGCGTATCGGGCGGCTTCGCCATCGGCAACGGCTGGGAGGGCGAACTCCCGCAGGTGGGGAACTCTTACATGGCGACGGACAGTCTGACCTTGGTTAAAGGCAGTCACACCATGAAGTTTGGCGCGGATGTCCGCCGGGCCCAGTTTGACCAGACTCTCTATTACAACGTCAGCGGCGAATATACCTTCAACAGCACAACCGAAAATTCTGTAGGTTACAGTGACAACTATCCCGGCTACTTGCTGGGCCTCGACGACAGTTATACTCAGGGATCGGCGCAGCGAGAAGATATACGCAACACCGGCGTTTACGTCTTTGCGCAGGACAGTTGGAAAATCAAGCCCTCGCTTACCTTGAACTACGGTCTCCGTTGGGAATTGGATACGCCTCTGGCCGATGCACTCCACCATGTTCAAACCTTCCGTCCAGGCCAGAATTCGACCGTCTATCCTTGCGTGTTAACTCCCGCCGAGCAGGCCAGTCTCGGAGCCAGCAACTGCACTGCGGCAGGTGTCCAGCCGACGGGCCTGGTTGTTCCTGGAGACTCCGGCGTCTCGGCGGGACTTACGCAGACTTATTACAAGGCCTTCGCGCCGCGCATCGGACTTGCCTACAGCCTTAATCCCAAGACGACGATCCGAGGTGGTTGGGGCCTCTTTTACAATCCCATGGAACAACTGGTGCTCGAACAGTTCGGCGCAGAACCTCCGTTTGGTGGCAGCACTTTCCTGCCCGCAACATTTCTGAACACCCCTTTCATCTCGCAAACGGGCAGTGTCAGCCCTAACCCGTTTAATGGAATATTGAGCCCGAAGCCAGGTACATCGCAGGACTGGGCCTCGTTTCGCCCCATGTTGTTGTACGGGGACTTTCAGCCTCATATGCGCACCCAATATTCGGCCCAGTACAACTTAAACTTCCAGCAGGAAGTGGCTCGCGATATGGTCTTTCAACTCGGTTATGTCGGATCGCAGGGGCACCGGTTGCTGGCTTCGCATGACATCGATCCCGCGAATCCACAAACGTGTTTGGACATCATCGCACTCGCCAACAACAACGTGAACAGTGTTTCCTCTTACGGTTCCCCGGCAAGCTGCGGCCCGTTCCTCGAAGACAACCAATTCACAGTCACGCTTCCTGCCGGTAATGGAACCCTCTTGCCCAATGGATTCCATTTGCCTACCGGCGGCACGATTCAGGCTGCCGGGCAGACGCTCAACTTTGTTGGCCTCCGTCCGTATTCTTCACCGAACTGCAATCCGGTTACCGGTGGGCCCGGCAACGGCTGCCCCGCTGACGGCGTTCCCGTCTTCACCAACATCTTCGCCGAAGACACCATCGCCGCCTCCGCCTACAACTCGCTTCAAGCCAGCTTGGAAAAGCGCTTCTCTCATGGACTTCAACTGCAGGCTGCTTATACCTGGAGCAAGTCTCTGGACTGGGCGTCCAGCTTTGAAGAAACGGTCGATCCCTTCAATTACAAAGCCAGCCGCGCCTTGTCTCTCTTCAATTCGGCGCAGCGCTTTGTTCTCAACTATTACTGGGTGTTTCCCGTCCCGCGCTACAGTGGATTCAAAGGAAAAGTTCTGGATGATTGGGCCATGTCTGGCATCCTCCAATTCCAGAGTGGTTTTCCCATCCGAATTCAGACTCAAGATGACAACGAACTGATCAGCAGTTTGTTTTTCCTGAGCGCCGATGCACCCCAGCTCACCGGGCCGCTGCACACCCAGAGTGGAAAACAAGTCACGACGCAGGTCGTCAACGGAACTCAACAGACCGGGCATTTCTTCATCAATGCCAGCAGCTTCGCTGATCCTCCTTTGGGCAGCTTTTCCACCACGCCCCGTTCGATCTGCTGCGGTCCCGGGGAAAACCAGTTTGATGTGACCTTCTCGAAGAGAATTACACTTACAGAGGTAAAGTACTTCCAGTTTCGAGCGGACATTTTTAATCTGTTCAACAAAACAGAGTTCGTGAATCCCGATGGAAACTTTAGCGACACCACCTTCGGCCAAGTCCAGCAGGCGCGGGATCCGCGCGAAGTGCAGTTCGCTCTCAAGTTTTACTTTTAGTTTGTCCGTGTAAGATGTGAATAGTCCGTATTCCCGCGCGGCTCGCCGCCCGGCATTCTAATGGCCCGCTCACCCAGGTGACCACGGGCCTGAGCTATCCCGGAGCAATTCGATGTATCCCGATCTGCAGAAGGAGCTCGACACGTTCGAGCGCCGCACGCCTAAATCCGCCGAAGCCCACAAAAAAAATCTCAAACGCATCCCGCTCGGCGTGGCCAGCAACTATCGCCACTACGATCCCTGGCCCATCTTCGTGAAGGAAGCCAGCGGCAGCAAGTTCCGCGACCTAGATGGCAACGAATACATCGATCACAACCTGACCTTCGGCGCGCTCATGGCTGGGCACTGTCATCCCGCGGTCATGAAGGCGGTTGAAAAACGTCTCTCCACCGGAACCATGTTCGGCATGCCGCATGACATGGAGTGGGAACTCGCCGAAGAAATCTGCAAGCGCTTTCCCGTCGAGATGGTCCGCTTCGGCAACAGCGGTACCGAAGCCACCATGCATGCGATTCGCCTGGCCCGCGCCGCCACCGGCCGCGACAAGATCATCAAATTTGAAGGCGCCTATCATGGCCTCCACGATTCCGCTCTGGTGAGCGTCAAGCCTCACGCACCGGAATTCGGCGACATCGACGATCCCACGCCTGTTCCCGGTGGCTTAGGCGTGCCCAAATCCGCAGTCGACAATGTGAAAATCTCCACTTTCAACGACCTCGCCACCGTCGAACGCCGCTTTAAAGAAAATCCCGGCGAAATCGCCGCGATCATTCTCGAACCCATTCTCATGAATGTCGGCCTCTGCATGCCGCAACCCGGCTTCCTGAATGGTCTCCGCGACCTCGCCACCAAATACGGCGCGCTCCTGATCTTCGACGAGGTAAAGACCGGCGCCAAACTTGGTTGGGGCGGTGCCAGCGAATACTTCAACGTTCATCCCGACATGATCTGCCTCGCCAAGTCGATTGGCGGAGGCCTGCCGTTAGCCGCGTTCGGTGCCAGCAAGTCCGTCATGGACCTCATCTCGCAACACAAGGTCTTCCACGGCGGCACCTATAACACCAACCCAGTTTCGATGGCCGCCGGCCTCGCTACATTCCGCGAAGTGCTTACGCGCGAGAACTATGCTCACGTCGACAAACTCGGCAAGAAACTCGCCGACGGATATCGCAAGACCATCGCCAAGGTCGGCCTCCAAGCCTACATCGCGCAAGCTGGCGCGAACGGCGCGCTGATGTTTTATCCGAAAGAAATTCGCAACTACCGCGATTGGACCACGATCGATATCGACCTCTGGCGCCACTACTGGTTCGCCATGGTTAACCGAGGCGTGATGGCGCAGCCCTATTGGTGGGATGAGCAGTGGACCATCTCGGTCCAGCACACCGAGGCCGATATCGATAAGCATCTATCTGCCTTCGATGACATCGCCGCCTCGCTGGCGAAAGCTCAGCAAGAACGCGTAGGCCAGCCAGTGTTGGCCGCGCACTAAAAGCGATCTCGTAATGGTTTTGGGAAGGGCACGACTTCAGTCGTGCCGCCAAGAGCCAATAGAGACGCGGGCGTTAGCCCCTGAGGGAAACGATAGCGCATCACCTGCTGCTCCCGCGGCCTGCACAGTAGCCGCCGAATAGAACTTTGTCCACCACCACCCAACCCGTCGTGCAGACTCACCTGATCCGCGCCCTCGGACGCCGCGATCTCGTCCTGCTCTTCGTCGTCGCCGTGTTCAACCTCAACGTCGTCCCTTCGATCGCAGCGAACGGCGGCGTCACCATCTGGCTCTGGATCATCTCTCTTGTCTTGTTCTTCTGGCCTCAAGGCATCGCCGTCATCGAACTCGCGCACCGCTATCCCGGCGAAGGCGGAGTTTATCTCTGGGCCAAAGAAGTTTTCGGCGACTTTCACGGATTCCTTTCCGGCTGGTGCTATTGGACCAACAACATGCTCTACGTGCCGACTGTCATGTTGTACTTCGTGGGCGTGTCGGTGTATGTGCTTGGACCCAACCATCTCGGTCTCGCGGATAACAAAATCTTCGCCTCCACCACGTCGCTTTTCTTGCTCGCGCTGCTCACCGTTCTGAATATCGTCGGCCTCGGCGTCGGCAAGTGGATCAATAACCTCGGTGCCATCGGTACCTTTATTGCCGCCGCCGTCCTGATCGGCCTTGGCATATTAATGTGGTCGCGCTTCGGCACTACCATCACGGTCACAGATTTCAAGATCCCTTCCAATCCGCGCTTCGTCCTGAATTCTTTCGGCGTAATCTGCTTTGGCCTGGTGGGTCTCGAACTCGCTTCTGTTATGGGCGACGAAATTAAAGATCCGGCTCGCACTCTTCCCGGTGCCGTAGCGTGGGGTGGCGTCCTTTCCGGTGCCCTCTATGTCGGCGCGACTCTTACTCTCCTCATCGCCGTCGGAAAAAATGTGAACGTCCTCCAAGGGATCGTTCAGGCTGTCAGTCAGATGGCAGGTCGCGTGGGCGTGGCGTGGATCACCGTCCCCTTCGCGCTCATGCTTAGCTTCTCCATTGCCGGTATCGGTTCCGCATGGATGGGCGGCTCCGCCCGCATCCCTTTCGTCGCCGGACTCGATTCCTACATGCCCTCGTGGCTCGGCAAAATTCACCCGCGCTATGCCACCCCATACGCCGCGCTGATTGTTCAAGGAATTGTGTCCGCTGTTCTGGTTATTTTGAATTTTGCTGGCGCCGGTGTTCAGGAAACGTTTCAAAAACTGCTTTCCCTTGCGGTCGTGCTGCAGCTCGTCCCGTTTCTTTACATGTTCGGCGCGCTCATTCGATTCGCCATAAGAGAGACCACGCCGCAAGGCCAGTACAGCCGCGCCACCTTGTTTCTAGCCGGCACCAGCGGCTTACTTACAACCGTGCTCGGCATCGCGCTGGTGTTTTTCCCAGCCCAGCAGATCACATCGATCTTCTGGTATGAGGTTTGGATGATAGGTATGACACTGCTTTTTATCGGTCTCGCCGCCTTTTTCTTTTTCGTCTACGGCCGCCACAAAGTGCCGCAGGAAATTGGGAAGGGCACGACTTCAGTCGTGCCGTTAACGGCTGACAAACTCTGATTTTGGGTGGCGCAGCGCTTCAGCGCTGCGATAGATGTCGAGAATGACAGCGGCTTTAGCCGCTGAGGTAAGCAGGAGGTCGAACCAAATGCCGGGCGGAGTCAAAACCGACGTGAAGACGTATCAGATGTACATCAACGGCGAGTGGGTCACCAGCAAGTCTGCAAAGACCTTCCCAGTCTACGACCCTTCCACCGAAGAGGTCATCGCCCAAGTTCCAGATGCCGGCGCCGATGATGTGAACCGCGCCGTTGCTGCCGCGAAAGCCGCATTCGAAGAAGGCCCGTGGGCCACGAGCACAGCCCAAGAACGCGGCCGCGTCCTCTTCCGTCTCTCAGAAAAAATCCGCGCCAATCTTCCCGCTCTCGCCGAACTCGAATGCCGCAACACCGGAAAGCCCATCGTCGAAGCCGAATTCGATATCAATGATGCCGCCACTTGTTTCGAGTACTACGGCGGCCTCGCCACCAAAGTGGTCGGCTACGTGAATCCCGTTCCCGACAACGCGATGTCCCTTTCGCTCAAGGAGCCGGTCGGCATCGCCGGACAAATTATCCCCTGGAATTATCCGCTGCTGATGGCCGCGTGGAAACTCGCTCCGGCGATCGCCGCCGGCTGCACCTGCGTCCTCAAGCCCGCCGAGCAGACACCACTTACTGCACTCGAGTTCGCAAACTATTTTGCCGACTGCGGTCTGTTTCCGGGCGTGGTCAACATCGTCACCGGCTTCGGAGAAACCTGCGGCGCTCCACTCGTCCAGCATCCCGACGTCAACAAGATCGCCTTCACGGGCAGCGCCGCCGTCGGCAAGATCATCGTCAAGCAGGCCGCTGACACGGTAAAGCGGGTGACCCTTGAACTCGGCGGCAAATCGCCGAACATCTTCTTTGCCGACGCTGACTTCGAAGCCGCTATCGACGGCGCGCTCTTCGGCGTCTTCATCAACCAGGGCGAAGTCTGCTCCGCCGGAAGCCGCATCCTGGTGCAGAAGTCGATCTACAAAAACTTCGTCGAAGCCATGACGGAGAAAGCCAAGAAGATTAAGCTCGGTCCGCCGCTCGATCGCGAAACCAAAATGGGGCCGCTAGTCAGCAAAGAACAATACGACCGTGTCAACTCCTACATCGAAATCGGCAAGAAGGAAGCCAAACTCGCCTCCGGCGGCGGGCGCCCCGAAAAAATCGGCAAGGGCTATTACGTTCAGCCGACGATTTTTTCCGACGTCACAAACTCCGCCCGCATCGCCCGTGAAGAAATCTTCGGCCCCGTCGCCGCTGTGATTCCATTCGAAGACGAAAAGGACGCGCTCAAAATCGCGAATGATTCGCCCTACGGCTTGGCCGCCGCCGTCTGGACGCGCGACATTTTCAAGGCGCTGCGCTCCGTGAAAGCCCTGCGCGCCGGAATCGTCTGGGTAAATCACATGCAACCGACTTATGTGGAAGCACCCTGGGGCGGCTACAAACAATCCGGCTTCGGCCGCGAACTCGGCCCCTGGGGTATTGAAGAATATCTCGAAACCAAGCAGGTCTACATCAACCTGAACGAAGCTCCGATTGGCTGGTACTGAAAACAAGTGGCCAGTGGTCGGTGACCAGTGGCCGGTTCGTAAAACTGATTTTCTAGCCACTGATCACTGATCACTGGCCACTGAGAACCTACGATGTCCACAATTCAAATACGTACGCAAATCCCCGGCCCAAAATCCAAGTCGCTCTCCGAGCGCCGCTCTCAAGCTGTGCCCCGCGGTCTCTCTCTCGGCACCCCCATCTATGTCGCCAAGGCCCAAGACGCTTGGCTCGAAGACGTCGACGGCAACCGCTACATCGATTTCGCCGGCGGCATTGGCTGCGCCAACGCCGGTCATCGCCAAGAGGCCGTGGTCGATGCCATCCGCGGCCAGCTCGACAAATTCCTCCACACCTGCGTTCAGGTCACGCCCTACGAAGGCTACATCCGCCTCGCTGAGCGCATGAACCAAGTGACGCCCGGCAAGTTTCCCAAGAAAACTTTGTTCGTCAATAGCGGCGCGGAAGCAGTAGAGAATGCGGTGAAGATCGCGCGCGCCTACACCAAGCGCCCCGCCATCATCGCCTTTGAAGATGCTTTCCATGGCCGCACCATGATGACGCTCGCTCTCACCAGTAAAACGCATCCGTATAAAGCTGGCTTCGCGCCCTTTCCCGGCGAGGTATATCGCGTCCCGTTCGCCTACTGCTACCGCTGCTCGTATAACCTGAAGTATCCATCCTGCGATCTCTACTGCGCGCGCCACCTCGAGGATACGTTCAAACGCGTCGTCGCCAATGAAGAAGTTGCCGCCGTGATTGCCGAACCGGTCCTGGGAGAAGGTGGATTCATCGCCCCGCCGCCGGACTATTTCAAAACCCTGATCGATCTCTGCCACAAGCACGGCATTCTCTTCATCGCCGATGAAGTCCAATCCGGCTTCGGACGTACTGGCGCCATGTTTGCCAGCGAACGTTACGGCATCGAGCCCGACCTGATCGTTACCGCAAAATCGCTGGGTGGTGGCTTGCCGCTCGCTGCCGTCACCGGCCGCGCAGAAATTATGGATGCGCCCGCTCCCGGCGGTCTCGGAGGCACCTTTGCCGGCAACCCGCTTTCCTGCGCCGCTGCGCTCGCCGTGCTCGATTTGTTTGAAAAAGGAAATTTGCTGGCTCGTGCCAACGAACTCGGCGATCGTTTCCAGCGTCGTGCCCGCGAATGGCAGCGCCGCTGGCCCATTGTTGGTGACGTGCGCGGCCTCGGCGGCATGCAAGCCATCGAACTGGTGAAGTCGCAGGAAACCAAAACTCCGGCCTCCGACGAATCCAAGCAGATCACACAATATTGCTACGAGCATGGCCTGATCACCATCACTGCCGGTTCGTACTCCAACGTAATTCGTGTCCTTGTCCCGCTGGTCGCGACCAACGAGCAAATGGACGAAGGCCTTGACGTGCTGGAATCCGCGCTGGCTGCGGTGTCCGATAAGAAAGGCGCCGTGGCGCAATTGGTGTAAAAGGATTTGTCATCCTGAGCGAGGATTCGCCTTCGCGCCGAGCGCGAAGGACAACCGCAGCCGAAGGGCCTGTCCCGAGCGAAGTCGAGGGAATCCCTATGAAAGGGAATCCCTATGAAGCTGTATCATTACTAATTGTCCCAGGGAATTCTCACGCTGTGCATAGCTTCGTGATTTCCCGCGCACCACATTCTTCGCGATAGCAGAGGCATGGTTATGACCGTCGCAGCACCACCTGTCATCAAGCTCACCAACTACATCAATGGCCGCTGGAGCGACTCGCACGCCGCCGAATGGCGCGACGTCATCAATCCCGCCACTGGGGAGATTCTCGCCCAAGTTCCACTCGCCGAAGCGGCCGAAGTTAATCAGGCTGTCGAAGCGGCATCCGCTGCCTTCCCTGAATGGCGCCGCACGCCGCCCGAAGACCGCATCCAGCCGCTGTTCAAGCTGAAGATGCTCCTCGAAGATCACATCGACGACATCGCCCGCATCATCACCCAGGAAAACGGCAAAACCTTAACCGAAGCCAAAGCCGAGATGCGCCGCGCCATCGAGAATGTCGAAGTGGCCTGCGGCATTCCCATGATGATGCAAGGCTACAACCTCGAAGATGTTGCCCGCGGCATCGACGAGATGATGATTCGCCAGCCTCTCGGCGTCACCGCCGCCATCGTCCCGTTCAACTTCCCCGGCATGATCGCGTTCTGGTATCTGCCCTACGCCATTGCTACCGGCAACACTTTCATCCTCAAACCGTCCGAGCGTGTGCCGCTCACCATGCGCTACGTTTACGAACTGCTGGAGAAGACCGGCTTGCCCAAAGGCGTGGTGAGCCTGATCAACGGGGGCAAAGCCGTCGTCGATGCGCTCATCGACCACCCCAAAGTTCGCGCCATCAGCTTCGTTGGCTCGACCCCGGTCGCGCGCTACATCTACGCCCGCTCCGGCGAAAAAGGAAAGCGTTGCCAGTGTCAGGGCGGCGCCAAGAATCACGTCATCATTCTCCCCGATGCCGACATGCCGATGGCCACACAAATCATCAGCGACAGCGCTTTCGGATGCGCCGGCCAGCGTTGCCTCGCCGTCTCTGTTGCCGTCACCATTGGCGAGGCGCAGAAGACCTTCCGTGACTCCATCGCCGATGCCGCTTCCAAACTGAAGGTCGGCAACGGCCTGGACAAAGATGTCCAGATGGGACCGGTGATCACCCCGCAGAGCAAAGAGCGC
Organism: uncultured Acidobacteriaceae bacterium; assembly: GCA_964403025.1. Lineage (GTDB taxonomy): Bacteria > Acidobacteriota > Terriglobia > Terriglobales > Acidobacteriaceae > Sulfotelmatobacter. The sequence continues at coordinate 1,252,405 of CAYOEH010000001.1, forward strand.
GTCGAGTCGCTCATCGGCCTCGGCGAAAAGCAGGGCGCGAAAGTTCTGCTCGATGGCCGCAACTCGAAGATCCCGAAATACGAGTCGGGCAACTTCGTGAGTCCCACCATCCTCGACAACGTTCCCGCAACCAGCGATCTCGCCGACACAGAAATTTTCGGCCCCGTCCTCAGCCTGGTGCACGCCGATGACATGGACGATGCCCTCGCCTTCCTCGAGCGTAGCGCCTACGGCAACCAGGCATCGCTCTTCACGTCGAGTGGATCTGCTGCGCGACGCTTCCGTTACGAAGCTCCCGCGGGGAATATCGGCATCAACATCGGCGTAGCCGCGCCCATGGCCTACTTCCCGTTCAGCGGATGGAAAAACAGCTTCTTCGGCGATCTCCACGGCCAGGGCCGCGATGCCATCGAGTTCTATACCGACAAGAAAGTAGTCGTCGAACGCTGGGCCAAAGAGCACAGCCGGAAGTTCTAGGCCGCAGCAGAGAAGAAACAATGAACCTTCTCACCACAGAGTCACAGAGACACAGAGAAATCGAAAACGAGCAAGATCCTCGGACCGCTTCAATCATTGGGGCGGCCATCGAGGTCCTCCGCCAACTCGGACCCGGACTGCTCGAATCTGCCTACGAACAATGTCTGTGCCACGAACTGCACCTTCGCGGATTGCCCTTTAAATGCCAAGTCGATCTCCCCGTCTCGTACAAAGGCTTGCAGCTGGAATGCGGATACAAGATAGATCTGATCGTCAATGATGAAGTTATCGTCGACCTGAAGTCCGTGGAGAGGGTTCTTCCAGTCCACGAGGCTCAGCTCCTCACGTACCTAAAGCTCTCAGGAAAAACGGTTGGTCTGCTTATCAACTTCAACGTGCCATTACTGACGCGCGGAATCATCCGAAGAGTTCTATAAAAGGTTTTCTCCGTGTCTCTGTGACTCTGTGGTGAATGATTTGAAAAGGAAATTATGACTACTACCGTTGCAAGCCCGTCGATGACTGGCAAAGAAATCGTAGATCTTTCCCGCAAGCACACGCTCTACGAATGGTCCGCGCAGTCGAAGGTCGATCCCATTCCCGTTGCCAGCGCCAAAGGCATTTACTTCTACACGCCGGAAGGGAAGCGCTTCATCGACTTCAACAGCCAGCTCATGTCCGTCAACATCGGGCACGGCGACCCGCGCGTCATTCAGGCCATCAGCGAGCAGGCCGCAACGCTCGCGTACGCAAACCCGTTCATGGCCACAGAAGTCCGCGCACGCCTCGGCGCAAAGCTCGCCGAAATCACGCCCGGCGATATCGACACTTTCTTCTTCACCAACGGCGGAGCCGAGGCCAACGAGAACGCCATCAAGATCGCGCGCTTCTTTACCGGACGCCACAAGATCATTGCGCGCTATCGCTCCTATCACGGTGCGACCGCGGGAGCGATGAGTCTTACCGGCGATCCCCGCAGATGGGCCGCGGAGCCTGGCATTCCGGGCGTGGTTCATGTGCTCGATCCTTATCATGGCATCGAGCGCGGATGGGAATCGGCGGAATCTTCGCTCGCCATGATCGAAGAGACGATTCAGCTCGAAGGTCCGCAGACGATTGCGGCGTTCATCCTCGAGCCGGTCACCGGAACCAACGGCATTCTCGTTCCGCCGGATGGTTATCTCGAAGGCGTGCGCAAGCTTTGCGACAAGTACGGAATCCTGATGATCGCCGATGAAGTGATGTCCGGCTTCGGACGAACCGGCGCGTGGTTCGCGGTCGATCACTGGAACGTGGTTCCCGATCTGCTTTGCATGGCGAAGGGATTGACTTCCAGTTATTTGCCGCTGGGAGCGGTTGGCATGCGTCATCACATCGCGCAGCATTTTCAGGACAAAGTATTTTACGGAGGGCTGACCTATAACAGTCATCCCATGGGATGCGCGGCGGCGCTGGCGACCATTCGCGTGTATGAAGAAGATGGGCTGATCGACAACGCGAAAAAAATGGGCGCGATCCTGAAGCAACTGGGAGCGGAGATGCAGGCCAAACATCCGTCGGTGGGCGCGGTGCGCTCGATCGGATTGTTCGGCATCGTCGAACTGATTCGCAATCGCAAGACGCGTCAGCCGATGGCGCCGTTCAATGGCACGTCCGAGGAAATGGCCGCGCTGGGACGCTTCTTCCGCGAGCAAGGGCTTTACACCTTCGTGCGCTGGAACACTTTCTTTACCAATCCTCCGCTGTGCATCAGCGAGCAGCAGATGCGCGAAGCGTTCGCCATCATCGATCGCGGGCTCGAGATCACGGACAAGGCTGTGAGCTAGTTCTCGGTTTCCAGTTTCTAGTTTTCAGTTCTCAGTAGCTGCGGGTGCCCCATCCTGGTCGCGTCTTTTGCGACAGGGTGGGGATTTTGATTTCTTGTCCGCCAATCGAATCTCGGAGCGAAATAAAGTTCGCAGAATGCCCGGCTGTCATGCTGAGCGTAGCGATGACGATCGCGAAGCGCTTGTCATCTCGGAGTCGAAGCATCCCTACCTATGTGACACCCCAGTCCAGTTTCGACTTATATCACCGCACAACTTGTGACATCTGCCCTTTCCTTCCACAGCCCCAACCACCGATCATGAAACCGGAGGCAATGCGGCACTATGACTTATCGTCCATCGCTAAGTGCCGTATTTCCAGTATTTTGCGGGCAAGTTGTTTCGATTCAATATTTTACCCAGATCACCCAGATCGAGTGTCCCCCAAGTTGCTGATAACAGATAATTTATCGGATTCGATCTGTATTTTTTTTCAACCTGGAATCTCACCACCAACAAGGGCTCCGATCGCAGCGCTGAAGCTCCGCTCCACTGAAAGTCAAAATCCCCACCCTCTCGCTGAAATGCGCGAGAAGGGTGGGGCACCCGCCTCGAACTATCCAGCCCGCATCGAACTACTCCACACGAGCGAATGCTGCAACTACCTACTGCTGCTGTTGTTGTTCGTGGTCGATGCGCGGGGTGCGCACGTTCACGGGTCGGGATTGGATGACCAGCGTGGGAGGGAGTTGGATGGGCGGAGGAGCGTCGGAGGGGCTGACGGTGACGGAGACGCTGAGGGCGCTTTGGGCTTCGCCTTTGTGGACGCCGCGGGTGGGAGGGACGTCGGCGTAGTCGCGGCCGAGGGCGACGCGGATGTGACGGTCGGCGCCGATCAGATTGTTGGTGGGGTCGAAGGCGATCCAGCCTAGATTTGGAATGAAGGCTTCGATCCAGGCGTGGGACGCGCCTTCGAGCGAGCGATCCTTTTTCTCTTCGGCTTCGTCGCGGTGAAACATGTATCCGCTGACATAGCGGCAGGGAATGCGCAGAGGACGGACGAGCGCGATCATGATGTGCGCGAAATCCTGACAGACTCCCTGGCGGGAGACGAGGGCGTCGTCGATGGGCGAGTCGACAGTGGTGCTGTTGGGAACGTAGGCGAAGGACTCGTAGATGGACTGGTTGAGCTCGGTGAGAAGCTGGAGCGGAGTGTCGCGGCGCTGGCAGCGGAGATCGCGGGCGAGGATCTCGAGGTGCGGGCTGGACTTGGCGAACTGGCTGGGGAGAAGCATCTCCCAATCATCGTCGTTTATGGCGAGGCTTGGAGCGGGGGCGGCGATGGCGCGATCGAGATCGGCCCAGGAGCCGGCGGCGGCGGAGTTGGGCGGAGCGACGGCTCGGACTTCGACGGAGGAGCGGGCGGTGATTCTGATTTGAGAATGTTTTCCGGCGATATCGAAATGGTGGACGGTGTTGCCCGCGAAATCACGGTACTGCATGATGTTGGCGGCAGGCGAGACTTCGAGTTCGAAGGTAAGGCAGTGCTGCGGGCCGTCGCTGCGCGGCTGCAGGCGGACTTCCATCACGCTCTCGCGCACGGCGGGCTGGTAGGTGAAGGTGGTGATGTGGACGACGGAATAGATCATGGAGGATTTCCCTCAGGGGCTAAAGCCCGAATCATTCTTGCGCTTTACGCGGCGCTAAAGCGCCGCTCTTCCACGGTGCTGCTCGGACCAACGAAGCAGTCGTTGTTTCCTGGTATCGCCAACAATCTGGAGTCTGCTCGGATCACGCTACCAGGGCCGACTCGACCGAATAGTCAAAATAAACTTGTTGGATGGCGGCGTGGGCCTGGGCGCACTGCCAGCGGATGCTATCGACGTAGGCGGTGGCGCCGGAGGCCATGATCTCGTCGATCTGACTGAAGCTGAGAGTGGCGCGCAGGCGTCCGGCGATGCGGACGGGCTGCTCGGCTTTGCGCTCGGTTAACTCGGCGATGGCAGTGAGCGCGGCGTGGAAGCGGTCGACCGAAAAAGCGACCGAGTGCGGAAAGCCGGGGTTGAGCAGGAGAAATTCCGCGACGCGCAGAGGACGAAGCTCGGCGGTGTGAGCTTTGCAGTAGGCCTGGAAAGCGGCGCAGGACTTCAGCAATCCGACCCATTCGAGATACTCCTCGCTTTCGACGGGCTGGTCGAGAGGATGCGGAAAGCGGCTGAAGTGGGCGCCGATCAGGCGAGCAACGGCTTCGGTGCGTTCGACGAAGCGTCCGAGCTGGATGTAATGCCAGCCCTCGCCGTGCGACATGGTGGAGTCGGTGATGCCTTGAAACAAGTGTGCGCCATCCTGCACGGCGCGGAAGAAGCCGTGAGAATCGGCGAGGCCGGCGTCGCTGGAGGCGGTGCTCTTGACTTGCAGAAAGAGGCGATTGAGCTGCTCCCACATTTCTGAGCTGCACTGCTCGCGAACCTGGAGAAGATTTTCGCGGGCGGCCGCGACACAGGAAATAATCGACGATGCATTCGCGCGATCTAACGTGAGCAGATGAGTCAGGATTTCCGCATCGAGCGGAACATTTTCCGGAGCCGGAACTTGCAGAGCTTCGAGCAGGCCCAGCCATCGGTCGGAGCCGGCGGTGGGGGATTGGTCGAGCCGGAGTTGAAGATCGACATCGATCAGGCGAGCGGTGTGCTCGGCGCGCTCGAGGTAACGAGACATCCAATAAAGGTTGTCGGCGACGCGCGAGAGCATGGTGGTTTCGCGGTGGTCGGTCATAATGCGATCCTCATGCGCGTAGCACCCAGGTATCTTTACTGCCGCCGCCTTGCGAGGAGTTCACGACCAGCGAGCCGCGGCGCAGAGCGACGCGGGTAAGGCCGCCGGGGACGAGAATTACGTTTTCGCCATAGAGAATGTAGGGGCGGAGGTCGACGTGACGGGCCTGGGCTTCGCCATCGAGAAAACAGGGAGTGCGCGACAGACTCAGCGTGGGTTGGGCGATATAGTTGCGAGGCTCGGCGAGGATACGACAGCGGAAGTCTTCGCGCTGCTCGGCAGTGCTTTGGGGACCGATCAACATTCCATAGCCGCCGGATTCACCTACGGCTTTTACGACCAGTTCGTCGAGGTGATCGAGTACATAATTTTGTTGGGCGCGATCGGTGAGCATGTAAGTAGGAACATTGGCGAGGATAGGATCTTCGCCCAGGTAGTAACGGATGATTGCGGGGACGTAGGCGTAGACGGCTTTGTCGTCGGCGACCCCAGTGCCAATGGCGTTGGCAAGACTCACGTTGCCGGCGCGGTAGGCGTTGAATAGTCCGGGAACACCGAGGCTGGAATCGCGCTGGAAGCAGAGCGGGTCGAGGAAGTCGTCGTCGACACGGCGATAGATGACATCAACGCGGCGGAGTCCGGCTGTGGTGCGCATGTAGACAACATTGTCGTGGACCAGGAGGTCGCGTCCCTCGACGAGTTCGATGCCCATCTGCTGCGCCAGAAATGTGTGCTCGAAATAGGCGGAGTTGAAAACTCCGGGAGTGAGCAAGACAACCGTGGGCTCGTGGCGGCTTGAGAAATTTGGCGGAATGAGGGCGCGTAGCGTGGCCAGCAGAGCTTGCGCGTAGTGATCGACGGGGCAGACACCGTAGTCGCGGAAGAGCGTGGGGAAAACTCTTTTGAGCACTTTCCGGTTGGCCAGCATGTAGGAGACGCCGCTGGGAACGCGGAGATTGTCTTCGAGCACCGCAAAGCTGCCATCGGGAAGGCGGACCAGGTCGGTGCCGCAAATGCTGACGTAAATTCCGCGCGGGACGTTGAGACCACGCATTTCGCGGCGAAAGTGGCGGCAAGTATAGACGAGTTCTTTCGGAACGATTCCGTCGGCCAGGATTTTGCCGTTGTGGTAGATGTCTTCGAGAAACAGATTCAGGGCGGCGATGCGCTGGGTGAGACCGCTCTCGATCTTGCGCCATTCGGCGTGGGGAATGATGCGGGGAAGAAGATCGTTGGGGAAAACGCGCTCGGTGCCTTCCGAATTGCCGTAAACGGTGAAGGTAATTCCTTGGTGGAGAAATGAAAGTTCGGCAGCTTGCTGGCTCTTGCGCAATTCCTCCGAAGGCAGATCGAGCAGGGTCTGAAACAGAGCTCGATAGTGCGGGCGTGGGATGCCCGGTGCCTCGAACATTTCGTCGTAGGCGCTGTCGAACTGGTAGTTGCGGAAGGGCGGGCGAAAGAGAACCTGGGCAGACTCCGGCAGATTGATGCGACGGAGCAGACCTCGGGTTCTGGTACGACTCGGCTGCACCCAAGGACTCTAAGTGTGGGGCACCGGCAAGTCCAATCGAAATTGCTTATGAGTTGGATTCAGTTTTCCGAGGTGCGCGAGGTCGCGGCCTCATGGTTCCGACGCTGGTCTAAATCCCTCGCCAGGCGATGGAGAATCATCCCCGAAACATAACTGGCAGGCTTGAGGCTCCGGCGCTAACGAATTTATTGGGAGCCTCGTCGAACATCCGCTTGTGTTCCTGCGAGCAGAAATAATAGGTCTTGTCTTTGTAAACGGACTTCAAAGAAGGATCACCATCCATCTCGCAGACTGGGCAGAGCGGGTGTTCGTCGGTGGAGACGGGTGCTTTCGCATAGGCTGAGTTCGAATTAGGGTCCAGCCAACCTTGTCCCTGGTATTCCATCATGTCAGCTGTCTGCTCGGCTCGTGCACGGCCATAGTAGCGCTCCACGACGCGCAGAGCGAGATCGATGCCGGAGGAAAGTCCGCCTGCGGAAGCCAGGCTTCCAGCTTCCACGAACCGGGCTCCACGCTTCAGTTGGATATCCGGAAACTCCGTTGCAAATTCTTTGTAGGCGCTGTGATGCGTGGTTGCGGCTTTGCCTGACAACAAGCCGGTCTTGGCCAGCACGTAGGCGCCGGTGCAAACTGACATCGTGACATCTGCCGTTTTCGCCGACTTGCAAATCCATTCCAGCATCGCCGGGCTTTCTCCATTCTGTGCCGGGATCACGATCACCTTGGGCGCGGGAGCGGTTTGAAAAGTGTAGTCGGGAACGATCTTCAAACCTGCACTGGCAGTGACCGGTTTCGTGGTCTCGGCGACAGTATAAAGATGGAAGAATCCCACGCCTTCGGCGGAATGGACATCCTGGAAGACTTCCCACGGACCCGCGAAGTCAATGACGACCGCGCCTTCAGAGACCACAAAGGCCACGGGGATGGCGCCATGGGCGGGAGGTTGAAGCGGATTGGGTCTGTCTCCCGTTGGGTTGGCGTCTGTGTTGGTCTCAGTTTTGGCCGCGGTTGCGCCTTTGGAAAGATTGATTGCCGCGAACGGTATTGCAGCGCCGAAGCCAAATACCGCCGATCTCTGGAGCCATTCTCTTCTGTTCATATCCTTTTACTCCTTGGTTGGAATCAGTTTGTCGTAGAGTCCGTGAACCGGTGCCGGTACTCGTTTGGAGGAACGCGGAGAACGCGAAGAAACGAGCGGCGCAAAGTTTGGATCGAGCCAAAACCACAATCGTTCGCAACTTTTTCCAATTTGTCCCGCGACTCCTCCAGGCGCCGCCGGGCGGTTTCAACGCGCAGGCGCTCCACGAAGTGGGCTGGGGTTGTGCCTGTATCCTTTAGGAAGACGCGCGCAAAGTGGCGCGGACTCATGCCTGCCTTGGCGGCAAGTTTCTCAACCGGTAAGTCTTGTTCAAGATTGTCGAGGATCCAGGAACGAGTCTCCTCAATCTGTTTCCGATCGGAAGCCTGAAGGGAAAGAACCGCACTGAACTGAGATTGGCCCCCAGTGCGGCGCAGGTACAAGACCAGCTCACGCGCCACCTTCAACGCCATGGGCGATCCGAGATCTTCTTCGACGAGAGCCAACGCCAAGTCCATCCCGGCGGTAACGCCGGCGGTGGTGTAGGTGTTTCCGTCGCGAATATAAATTGGATCGGGGTCTACGGTGATTTGCTTGAACCGATTGGCCAACCTGGCCGCCCAATTCCAGTGGGTCGCGGCGCGTTTGCCGTCAAGCAGTCCCGCCTCGGCAAGCAGAAAGGCTCCGGTACAGACAGAACCAATGCGGCGCACCCGTTGAGCGGTCTTTCGCAGCCAAAGAATTAATTCTTCGTCCTGCGCGGCCTCTTCCACGCCGGTTCCGCCGGCGACCAAGAGCGTGTCGATGGGTCCACGAAGAGTGCGGAAGGTCTCGGTTCCGGTTAGTACTAATCCGCAGTTTGTGACAACGGATCGACGGCGGGTAGAACTTGCCAGCAACACCTCGTAAGGCGGCCTGTTTTTCGGATGCTCCCGAACGAAGATCTCTGCGGCCCGAACAAAGACTTGAAACGGGCCGGCCACGTCGAGGATTTGGGTGCTGGGCGCGGCCAGAAATACGATCGTTTTGGAGCGACTTGCACCGGAGAGCGGCTTTCTCGGCTTCCTCATGACCCGATGCTAATGTCCGCGGACCATGGCAGCAATGACAAAAGGGCATCATTTTCTGCCATGTTCAGTTTTACGCGAAGATGGCTTGGAGAATTGAAATACGACCAGTCAGGCGCGCCAGATCTGCTGCCGGGCGTCGAGCGAAGAAAAACACGAAATTAAAGCCCCACTTCTCGCGAACAAGAATTCGTGAGAAGTGGGGGATACACACCAAATGCAAGGACGAGGCGTCCCGCTTTACTGACCAGCCGGCTTCTCGGCCGGCTTGGTGGAAGGCTTATTGGTCTCGGCCATGGAAGCCTTGGGCTTCCAGAAATCCGGATCGGCTTTGATCCAGTCTTCCGAGACATAGCTCATTCGCGGGTTGAAGACGAACAGATTGGTCTCGGACGACTCGATCGTGCGAGCGGTCAATTCGTCCAGCTTCTTCATGCCGTCTTCTCCGAGAGCGTCAGAGAACCCTTTCATGTTTCCGATGGTGTGATCAATTTCCGCGGCGGATTTCATCGGGTTGAAAATAATGTAGGTACCGTCTTCCAAACCGTACACCGCCTGATACATGGCCCAGTGGCAGTCCGGCAGCTTCTCGCAGCCCTTTTGGTACAGCTTGGCCAGTGACTCAAAGTCTTTGTCGTGTCCGGGCCGGATGTGGATGCGGGAAATCTCGAAGTAGCGCATGTGGGCGATATCGACGCTTTCGCGCAAGCTCAGCTCGGGGCGCAGCATCAGTGCAGCCTGATCGGTGGATGCGAGCAAGTCGCCATCGGCGAGGTTAGCGCGATCCAGTGCAGCGGAAAGAGCGGCGTTCTTTTGAACGGCCAGGACGTCCTTCTCCCAGGCTTCGAAGGAGTCATAGGCAGTGAAGAAGAGCGCGCGTGGTTTGCCGGTGACCGATTCCACCGCCAGGTAATGAGTGGGCCACTTGGCGCGGGCCATGGCCTGAACGAAGCCGCTCTCGGTTTTTTCGTGCGGTGTGCCGTTTCTGCCGGGTTTGGTGTATTCGCGAGTAACAGACAGGACCTTGGGCGGCTCCATTGCGGAAGGTTCTTGCGCAACAGCCACTGCACATCCTGCCAACAAACATGTTCCCAACAGCAGCCCCATTGGTTTCATTGGGAATCTCCTAGGTGGATTGAAATGCGGGGCAATTCTACGCCCAATCTGATGGTTTTTCTCTTTTGGAAGGGTGGCAGAATCAGCTGCGCCAGACGTGCTGCTGGGCATCGAGCGAAGAGAACATGACGGGCTCGTGATGGACGCTGGTGGCATGCTGGTTGATGGCCGTGGCAGCCTGGGTGCGGAGGTTGCCGTCGCGGGGGTCGAAGTCGAGTGTGCTGACGTTGTGAGCGCAGTGGGTGCAGGTGAACTTCATGCCGCCCTTGACGCGTCCGATGGTGTAGAGGCGTTTCACAAGTTTGAGTGTAGTCCTTTCGCGGCGGAGTGGAAGGCACGGTGGTGGGGCAGCGAAGGTAATGGGAGGGTAGGGAAGTGGGGAGTTTCAAAATGGGAATGGGGTCTGAGTTACGGAACTTCAAAGTCAAAATCCCCACCCTCGCAAAAGGCGCGAAGGGTGAAGCACCCTAGTCCATCTGTGACCGACTATTTTTCGAGGCGGTTGTACTTCTTTAATACTTCGCGGAGGCGGTCGTGAGGGAGGGCGATGACCTCGTGATCGTCGATGCCTTTCATGGTTTCGGCGGCGATCATGGCGTTGATGATGGCTTCTTCGGTAGCCTGGACGGTCGCCAGGAAAATTGGGTCGAGCGAATCGTTGGGGAGCATGGCGAGCTGGTGCAATCCCGTGGTGCCGCCTGCGCCGGGATTGGCGGTGGAGAAGGCAAGAAAGATGTCGCCGGAGCCGTCGCCGGAATAGCTGCCATCGCGGCCGAGGCCGAGGGAAACTTTCTTGGCGATGCGCTTCAGTTGCGTGGGGATGAGTGGTGCGTCGGTGGCGACGATAACGATGATGGAGCCGGTGTCCTCGTCGTTGCCGTAGGCAGGATGTTCGGGAATTTCTTTGCCGACGGGAACGCCGGCGATGCGGAGTTGGTCGCGGCGTCCGTAGTTGCACTGCACGAGGACGCCCACGGTATAGCCGCCAGCTTTGGCGCCGAGCACGCGCGAGGAGGTGCCGATGCCGCCTTTAAATTCGTTGCAGATCATACCCGTTCCGCCGCCAACGTTGCCTTCTTCGACGGGGCCGGAGCGAGCGACGTCGAGGGCGTGCCAGGCGTCTTCGGGGTGAACGTGGAATCCGTTGATGTCGTTAAGCCAGCCGTCCCAGGTTTCGGCGACGACGGGCAGCGACCACCAGTAGCCCTCCATATCGGGCGTACCGTGTTTAACCTTCCATGCGATCACGGCGTCGCGGACGACGCCAACGCTATGCGTGTTGGTGATCATGACCGGTCCGTTGAGGAAGCCGGAATCGTCGACCCAGGTGGTACCGGTCATTTCGCCGTTGCCGTTCAGGGTGAACCAGGCGGCGAATACGGCATCATCGCTCGTCTTGCCGCGGGGATGAATGGCGGTGACGCCGGTGCGGACCGGGCCCTTGCCGACTGCGAGCTTGCCGCTTCCGGAGATGAGGGTGGTGTGGCCAACCTCGACTCCTTTGACATCTGTAATGGCGTTGTTGGGACCGGGGGTACCGTCGAAGGGGACGCCGAGATCGCGGGCGCGGGGCTTAGATTGGGCAGAGGCGGCGACGGCCAGGGTGAGGATCGCAAGGAGAAGGAGGAGCTTCGGGCTGGGAGAATTTGAGGTCGAATTACGAATGGCGTGTGCTACTGAGCGGCGCGACATGGGGCCTCCGAGAAGGACGGGAAAGTATAAAGGATAGAGGGCGTGCGCGTATGGATGCACCTGATGCGATCAGCCGGCTGCAGAAATCACAACGCGGCGTAGGGAATAGGCATCGGAGAGATGTGAATAAAATGGATGGGAGCGCGGTACAATCGCGGCAATAAAAAATTTTGTGGGGGAAACATGGAAAGCTGGAAGAAGGCGGTGGTGGCGGCTTCGGTGGGAGCGGCGACGGTTTTATTCGTGAAGAAAAGATATCCGGCAGGGGTGCTGGCGGGAGGAGTGGCGCTGGCGATGCTGGCGGCGGAGTATCCGGAAAAGTTCGAGAACGTGCGGAAGCAGTTGCCGGATTATTTCGACCGCGGGATGCAGGTGATGGAGATGGCGGCGCGCGCCGGGAAGCGAATCACCGAAGCGGCGGGGCAGAGCGCGATGGATGTGTGGGAAGAGCCGTGAGAAGGACGAAGTCAGAAAGAAGAATGCAGAAGTGAGAAGTAAGAATGCAGAAGTAAGAAATGCGACGGGATTACTTCTGCATTCAGACTTTTGACTTCTTCCTTTAGTCGATGCCGAGCTGTTTCTTGGCGTCGGGGCTGAGGCGCTCAGGAGTCCAGGGCGGAGTCCAGACCACATTGACGGCGGCGTTGCGGATGCCGGGTAACTGTTCGAGCCGAGACTTCACCTGGGCGCTGATATTGACGTGCTCGGGGCAGCCCTGGGAGGTGAGGGTCATGTCGACGGTCACGTCCTGTTTGGCCTCCTCCGGCGTTTCGGCGGGGACGGGCGCTAAATTGACGGTATAGATGAGACCCATGTCGACGATGTTGACGGGAATCTCGGGGTCGTAGCAACTCTTCAAGGCACTGAGGACGTCTTGTTCGGTGACTGGGGGCATGGGCTTCTAGTCTAACTCAACTTCATCTCCGGGGTTGGGGGCGAAGGCCGATTTATATGCCTAGATCGGTCAATTCAGTCGCACCGCCGATTCTTCCGCCGGAGCCGTTGCAGATTGGACAGATGCCGCTTCCACCGCAGTTCCGGCATTTTGCGTCATCCTCGTTCAGATGGACATTGGTGCCGCTACCGAAGCACTCGGCGCACTTACCGTCTCCACCACATGCTGGACAACTTCCACGACCGGGCATTTTGTGCGAAAACTACCTCCCCAATGGGACCATTCTACAGGCTTCAAAGTATCGCGACGAGGTCGATTCAAGGACGACAATCTGGTAGAGTTTTTTCGCAATGATGAGTGAAGACGCGAAGAAGTGGATTCAGGTTGCGCTGGCGCTGGCGATTGCGGTAGCGGGAGTGCGCGCGGGGTACATCCTTTACGAGCGGCATCAGGATTATTTAGCGGCGCAGAAGCAGCAGGCAGCGCGGAATGCCGGGTACTCGAATGCGGATTATTACGTCACGCCGAAGAAGCTATATCCGTACGACTTGAAGTCGGCGAAGCAGTTGACGCTGCAGCCGGTTTGGGTGAAGGAAGGATATCGGTATACGTATTACCGGTATGTCCCGGTGGTGAAGAGCGTCGATTTTGTGCATGATGAGGGACTGTTGGGGCCGATCGAGCGGCTCGAGATAACCGACGTGATCGTGGTCCCCGCGCCGGGTGGCAGGAAGCAGGTAGTGGCGACGTTCGAAAAAGATCGACATGACTACGCGGTGCCGATCGGATTCGAGAGTGACGGGCAGTACAAGATTTACTCCGATGAGATGTTTTATGTGGAAGATCCGCATGATTTGTACAAACACTGGCCGGCGGAGGTGTGGCAGGCGATTGGGCAGCATGAAGTGAAGCCGGGGATGGATGAGCTGCAGGCGGATTTTGCCGTAGGTATGGGCGTGCCGGATGCCGGCGCGTCGTCGGATGAGAAGACGGTGAGGTATCCGAATGGGGGGAAGCCGCTGGTGGTGAATTATCAGGGCGGGAAGGCGACTGAGATCAAGGCGGGGATGTAGGAAGTCCGCCGCGAGCATGGGAGATCAAAATCCCCACCCTCTCGCAAGAACCGCGAGAAGGGTGGGGCACCCGCTTCAGGAATTACTTCACTGCGGCTAGGGCTTTCGTAACTTCTTCGATATCCGGGACGACGGGGATGTCGTAGTTTTTGTGCCAGGCGAGTTTGCCATCGCGATCGATGATGGAGATGGCGCGTCCGGTGATGCCTTTGTCTTCGAGATAGACGCCATACTTGGCGGCGACCGCGCCGCGGGGGTGGAAGTCGGCGAGCAGCGGGTAGTGGATGCCCATCTTATCGGCATAGGCTTTGTGGGACCAGACGCTGTCGACACTGAGGCCGAGGACTTGGGCGTCGAGCTGCTCGAATTGCTTCTTATCGTTGACCATGCAGGCGTGCTCTTTGGTGCAGACCGGGCTCCAGTCGAGCGGGTAGAAAACCAGCACGACACGCTTCTTGCCGCCGTAGTCGCTGAGCTTTACTTCCTTCTGATCCTGATCTTTCAAGGTGAATTCGGGCGCGGGCGCGCCGATGGTTGCTGACATGATTCCTCCGTGTGGTTGTTCAATCCTAAAATGAATTCTGACCCATCATAAACGAGTTGATTCATTACGTGCATCGGCGCTTTCACGAGCGCAGTGGAATCTCCTAGTAGGGCCAACGCAGGATGTTAAGTTGCAAGGGATCCTTCGACTGCGGTTGTGCTTTGCATTCGCGAAGCACGACCTTCGCTCAGGATGACAGGCTTAAAGTACGCGCTGGAGTTACTTCACGATTGGGGAGTCCGCGTCGGCGGGTTTTTCCTCATCGGCGTGAATCTTGCCGTCGTCTTCGGCGTAGAAGGATCGGTGTTGGGCGTCGAGGTGCTGGGGCGTCATGACGAGGATGAAGCTATCTTTCTTGCCTTTGAAGCCGGCCGTGTAATCTCCGCGATTGGGATCGACCATGCGCTTGGTGAAGGAACCGGAGTGAACCAGTTCGGTGAGTGACGTGGCAAAGTGGCCGTACTGTTTTTCGAAGCGATGCTGGGCGCGGAGAACGACGCGCATGTAGGCAAGGGCGGCCGCTTCGGAATCCGAGCGAGCGGGGTCGCCGGGAAACTTGGGCTGATAGGTTGAGCTCGCTTCCTGCGCGGCAACTGCTGGAACCATCGCAAACAGGGCGCCAATGGTGAATGCGATGCTGGCGATGACAGTTACAAAACGAGGCGAACGAATCTTCATGCTGAATGTTCTCCGCGAGCGGCACGCAGAGAATTAGCGCGCCATTTCGGTCTCAGAAAGGCTTCCTGACCCTTTTTTTCATGTTACTCCCGTAATTCGACTTCGGTCACCTTCTCTTTGCAGGGCAGGGAAATGCCGCTATGCTCTAGCTAAGAAACTACGCCCTACAGGGATACCTATGAAAGCAGCCGTAGCGAGAAAACCGATTATCAAAATTGCCGTGGTGGAGAGCGACCCGCTGAGGTTTGTGGGATTTCGCGCCCTGTTCGATACCGAGCCCGAGTTCGAACTGATCTCCGCCGGATTGCCCGAGATTTCCACGTTGCAAGATGTGGACCTGATTCTTCTGGGAAATCGCTCCGGCCAAAACCTGTTCGATGTGATGGCGAGCCTGAAGGCGACCCGGCCGGATCTGCGCATTATCGTGACCGGCTCAGGAGTGGACGAAGAGACCATTCTGAAGGCGATTGCCTCGGGGGCCAAAGGGTATGTGGACGAAGCCGCCTCGCCCGCGGAATTTGCGCAGGCCATTCGCATCGTGAGTCAGGGATCAGTGTGGGCGCCGCGCCGAGTGCTCTCCATGTTTATTGAGCGGGTATCGTCGGCGCCGGGACGGATTTTTCCGGCAGGCCGCGTCACGTTTACCGACCGCGAAAAAGAAGTGCTGGAAATGCTGGTGGCCGGACGCTCGAACAAAGAGATTGGCTCGCAGCTCGGAATTGAAGAGCGCACGGTGAAGGCTCACGTGGCGAAGTTGATGCGCAAGGTGGGCGTGCAAAACCGGATCGCGCTGTCCGTGCATGCGATTACGCATTCGCTGGTGGCGGCGAAGTAAAACCGCTTCTAGCTGCTAGCTCCTAGCCAGAGCAGCCTGACTTGGGCTTTGGGTGGCTAGTAACTTTGGGACGATGACCTCGGTAATCTTGTCGAGAAAACGGCTGCCGCGCATACTCACCTCACCTACCACAGAACCTGGGAGACGGGGTTGAGAGTGGCGATTAGGGTCACCGCTTTCAGCCCCGATTTTTTTGTGCTCAAATCTCTCTGCTCCTTCCAGATATCCTAGCGGACCTTTTCAGTTAAGCGTTGCTCATACAACAGCGGGCGCTTCGTTTACAATCCAAGTACCAGATCCCAGAAAATCTTTGTGTGGTGAGGAACCATGAAAAAGTTCTTGCTGTTGATCGTAATTGTGTCTCTCTGTTCTTTCTCTTTTGCCGCGGATGAGGAAACGAAGGCTACGGAGCGGGTGCAGGCGGCTGCAGACGTATTGAATGAGATTCAGGGAGCACCGGATAAAGGTATCCCTCAGGAAGTGTTAGGGTCGGCGGAGTGCGTGGCGGTGGTGCCGTCGATGCTGAAAGGCGGATTTATTGTGGGCGCGAAGTACGGGCGCGGCCTGGCGAGTTGCCGCACTGAAAAGGGTTGGAGCGCTCCGGCATTTTTTGTGGTGACGGGTGGAAGCTTTGGGTTTCAGATCGGCGGGCAGGCCGTAGACCTGGTAATGCTGATCATGAACAAGGATGGCATGAAGCATCTGCTCTCGAGCGAGTTCGCACTGGGGGCGGATGCGTCGGTGGCGGCGGGCCCTGTGGGACGTCATGCGGAAGGAAATACGGACTGGAAGATGCGGGCAGAGGTGCTGACCTATTCGCGAGCGCGCGGGCTGTTTGCCGGCATCAGTCTGAACGGAGCCGTGATCAAACAAGATAAAGACAGCACGCGGGAATTCTATGGACGCATGGTGCCGTTCCGGACGTCTCTGATCGGGGAGATTGATCCGCCCGCGGGTGCGAATGCGTTTCTGACCTCGTTGGCGCAGTGGGCGCAGGCGGCCGCGAAATAAGGAGGCGAGCCAGACGCGCGGTTGGTCGCTGCAGCTCCCTCAGGGCAGGATCTGTGGATTCGCGCGGCTCGCCTAGGTCCTTCGTTGGGCAAAACGCGCTCGCCTCAGGATGACAACCCTCTTTTCTCACGTTTGCAAATAAATTTTGGCAGTGGTACCGTCACGCTTCCCCCGATGCGGCAGCGACTTGAGTACGCGGCAGCCTGGCCGTTCATTAAAATCCTCGGTAGTTTGCCGCGGCCCTTGGCCCGCGCGGCGGGCATTGGTCTGGCTTGGGCGGTTTATCTTCTGCACGTGCGATTGCGGCAGGTGGGTATGCGCAATCTTGCCATGGCGTTTCCGGAAAAAACTGAGGCGGAGCGGGCGCGGATTCTGCGCGGGGAATTTGCTTCGCTAGGACGTCAACTGGCCGAGGTTTGCCACTTTCCCAAATACACGCTGGAAAATGTTGATCAGGTGATTGTGTACGACGGGCTGGAGAATTACCAGCAGGCGTACGCGCGCCGCAAGGGAGTGCTGTTTCTAACGGCGCATTTTGGCGGCTGGGAACTATCCGCGTTCGCGCATTCGATGCACGGGCACTGGATGCATGTGGTTATGCGTCCTCTGGACAACGAGTATCTCGACCGCTTGATCCGCGAGTATCGCACCATGCACGGCAACAAAACCGTAGACAAGGACGATTTTGTGCGCGGACTGCTCTCGGCGATGCGCGCGGGAGAAGTGGTGGGCATGCTGATGGATACGAACATGACTCCGCCGCAGGGGATCTTTGTGGATTTTTTCGGTATCCCGGCATGCACGGCGAGCGGGCTGGCGCGAATTGCGCTGCGCACCGATGCGGCCGTGGTGCCGACGTTCACGATCTGGGACGCGGAGCTGGGAAAATACCGGCTGCGCTTTGATCCGGCGGTGGAGCTTGTGCGTACGGGCGATCTGGAGGCGGATATCCAGGCCAACACGCAGAGATTTACCTCGATCATTGAAGAATACGTGAGGAAGTATCCAGAGCAGTGGCTGTGGGTGCATCGGAGATGGAAGACACGGCCGCCGGGGGTGAAGGGGCTGTATTGACGGGCTTCCGGGAGTAGGATCATGTGTCACACCTGCGACTCTGAAAATAGGAGGACCGCAATGCGCTACTGTACAAGGCTCGGCTTCCTGCTCGGTGTACTTCTGGTGTCGGGTTACGCTCTGGCCCAAGCTGCGGGCTCCGCGGCCCACATCAACGCGCCTGGGGGGAATCCCCGGGACCTGCCAGTTTCCCCCACGGTTCATCATGCCAGTGAAGAGGGCCGCGTAGTGTTTCGCTCCCAAACCGTTCTCATCCAGGTGCCGGTCGTAGTTACGGATAAGGCTGGCGCACATATACACGGTTTGCCGAAGGAGCAGTTCCGGATCTTTGAAGACGGCAAAGAACAAAAAATCGCCAGCTTCGAAGAGGTAGTGGCGAACAATACACCGCTCGCGCCGTCACCGGCGCCCGCTCCGGGAGTGTTCAGCAATCTTGCCATCCCGACCGGCCAGCCGCGGAGTGTCACGGTGATTGCCATCGACCTGGTGAATACTCCTTTCCTCGATCAGGCGTACGGCCGCCAACAATTGATCAAGTATCTTGGCGACAACCTTGATTCCGGACAAGAAATAGCCCTGGTGCTTTTTGCCGGTAACGGTGTGAAAGTGTTGCAAGGGCTTACGACGGACGGTAGTGCGCTCATCAGTACTCTTAAGACGCTCGGTGGTCAACAGCCTGCGCTGCAAGGGGTGAGCCAGAATAGCCAAAGAGAACTGTCTGCCTTCTCGAGCCCTTTGCAGGGGCCAGGCGTGACGGCATCGGCTTCGCTGTCGTTACGAGCCTTCATCGACGGAGGCCCCGACATTGCTCGAGCGATTCAACAGGACGCGATCCTTGCGACCATGGAAGCCTTTCGGACCATTGCCGAAGCGCTTTCCGGAATTCCCGGGCGAAAAACATTGATCTGGGCGACTAGTGGCTTTCCCTTCGCAATGAATTCGCCGGACAGTTCGCCGGTGAATTTGCCGCTCCAATCGCAGTCGTATGAGCGGACCGTCGCGGCGCTGAACCAGGCGCAAGTCTCCGTTTATCCGGTTGACGTGCGCGGCCTGGTCGCTCTAGGCCCCACCCGGGGATCAACTGGACCGGTATTAGCCACCTCCGTGCTGGTTAAAGAGCAGGCTCTGCAGAGCACAATTGACACGATGCAGAACTTCGCCGAGACGACTGGCGGACGAGCGTTCTACAACCGCAATGATGTGGCAACAGGATTCAGGCGCGCAGCCGATGATGCTTCCTCCTACTATTTGATCGAGTATTACCTGGACACGCATAACAATAAGGCGGGATGGAAGAATCTGAAGGTCAAGGTGGCGCAGCGGGATGTGCAGGTGCGCGCGCGCGAGGGTTTCCTGATGACCAGCGCCACGATGAACCCCGATACTGTCCGGGATGCCGACCTGAAGTTCGTCATGAATTCACCGTTTGATGCGACGGGCATTCCGCTGACCGTGCGTTTGCGGCCAGCTGCCGGCGGCGGCGAAAACAGCGACAAGAAGGCGGTGGGATTTACCTTGCAGATCGCTGGCAAAGAACTGACCACGATGGGAAGTGACAGCGAAATCGATGTGGATGTGATGGCCATTGCCCGAAGCGGTACGCTGATTGCCGACAACGTCGCGAAGAACATGAAAGGGAAGATTCCCCCGGAAAAGCTCGTCAGATTCAAATCAGAAAACGTGGACTACCCGGGAAGTTTCCACTTGCCTTCGGGAAATTATGAGCTGCGTTTTGTCGTGCGCGACAACCAGAGCGGCAGAATGGGCAGCGTCACCGCTCCCGTAACCGTGGATTGAGTCCGGAGGCTCTCGAATATTCGAAGCGTTCCAGCGCTCGCCTCACTATTGGCCGGAGTAAACAGTGGTGCATCGGAGCTGGAAGACACGGCCGCCGGGAGAAAAGGGGCTGTGTTGACGGGCTTCGAAGTCCCCGCCCAAGCTGAGCTTGGACGGGGTACTTCAAGATTGTCTTGACCGGGCCACGCTCCTAGCCGTGGTGGAGGAACGCGTGGTAACCGTCTCTGAAACCGCGGCGGTAGTCTTCAAAGGCCGCCGGAGGTACCGGAGGATTGCGGAATCGCGGGTGGCGCTCGACATCCGGTGGTTTTCCCTGGTCAACATCGCGCCGTGCAGCTGCGAATCCATCGTGAAAACCTTGGCGAGAAATCTCCGTGTAATCTGGCGGCGGAGGCGGCTCGGCATATACCGGGCGTGGATGAGAACATCCCGCCAGTGAAAGAGGCAGCAGCAACGTCGCCAGCGAAAGCCATTTCTTCATATCATGTCCTCATGGTCGTATTTGATGTCTCGCCATACGCCGGGCGGGACGCTCGCAGATATGAACACCTGATCGGACAAAGTGTTGTGGCAGAGGCGGCGGGAGATCTCCGTGGGTCAGTGAGCAAATTCGAGGTCTTCGCCCAAGATTCGATGCGAGCGCAGGTTGTATCGTAGAGCGCCCCGGCTAATCGAATTTCTTTGTCGTTACTAGGAAAGCAACGAAGAGGGGGAAAGGCAGCGAGATCGCTGCCGCCTTGCCCGCAGGCTCATCCAGAAGGGCTCCTGGATGCATTCTCGACATGCTACCAGCTCTAAGAAAATGTTCCACGATGAACGCGAATGTGAAAGCGACCGCGAAAACCACCAAGAAATACTTGATTCGCGGCGATATCTTGGACGGCCGAGGTGGGCCAGACACGTTGCAACCTTATATCCCAGGGCGCGTGTGGTCAAGCGGCTTTGGAGGGTTCGAGGGATTTCGATGCGGCTGTTCCGGTAGAATCGAATCTTCCTATGAGAACATTCGAACAAATCGTGGAGCTGGAAAAGAAATATTTGCTGGGAACTTACAATCGCTATCCCATCGTGTTGACGCGGGGGAAGGGCGTATTTCTTTACGATCTCGACGACAAGCGCTACCTCGACTTTGTTTCGGGGCTGGGGGTGAATGCGTTGGGGCACGCGCATCCGCGGATCGTGAAGACGATTCGGGAGCAGGCGGCGAAGCTGATTCACGTGTCGAATCTTTATTACCACGAGTATCAAGGCGCTCTGGCGGAAAAGCTGTGCATGCTCTCAGGTCTCGACCGTGCGTTTTTTCAGAACAGCGGGACCGAGGCGATTGAGGGGTCCATCAAGCTAGCGCGGCTGGCGGGACATCGCGCGGGTGGCGAGGGGAAATCGCGACTGGTGGCGCTCGAGGGTTCGTACCACGGGCGGACGTTTGGCGCGCTGTCGCTGACCGGGCAGGAGAAGCATCGCAAGGGATTTGAGCCGATGCTGGAGGAAGTGACGTTTGTTGCGCAGAATGATTTGGAAGGTTTGCGGGCGGCGGTGAATGACAATACCTGCGCGATTGTGCTGGAGCCTATTTTTGGCGAAGGCGGAATTTATGAATGCTCGGTAGAGTTTCTGCGGGAGTGCCGGGCGGCGGCGGACCGGCATCGCGCGGCGCTGATCTTTGACGAGATTCAGTGCGGGCTGGGGCGCACGGGGACGATGTTTGCGTTCCAGAGTTTTGGCGTGACTCCGGACATTGTGGCGATTGCCAAGCCGATTGCGGCGGGACTTCCACTGGGAGCGTTCATTGCGAAAGAAGAATTTGCCAACGCGATTTCGCCGGGGCAGCACGGCACAACATTTGGGGGTGGTCCGCTGGCCTGCCGTGTAGCGCTGGAGTTTCTGGCGATTGTGGAAGACGACAAGCTGCTCGACAACGTGAATAAAGTTGGAGCGTATTTGCACCAGGAGCTAAAGGCGGTTGCGGAGAAAAGTCCGGCGGCGAAGGAAGTGCGCGGGCGCGGATTTATACAAGGGATCAATCTGGAGATTCCGGCGCGGCCGATTGTGGATGAGGCTCTGGCCGAGGGCGTTTTGTTTAACAGCACGCACGATACGGTGGTGCGGTTTCTTCCTCCGTTTTTGCTGGAAGAAAAGCATGTGGATAAGGGGATTCGGGTGCTGAAGAAGTTGCTGAGGAAGAAGAGGAAGGCGGCGTAAGGAATCAGGTCTTAGGTCATAGGCCTTAGGAAGGTCACAGTGCCATCGCACCCGGGCAAATTCTTTCACCTAAGACCTGAGACCCAAGACCTGCGGCCAGAAACGAAAAACGGGGAGCCGAAGCTCCCCAAGTGAAGCGAACAGAGGCGATGTTCACTTAAATAGAATCCGGCGGCGGCGAAAGAGTTGTCTTCGGCGAGAAGATTCGGAGCGAGAAGATTTGGCGGTGATGACGGTAGACCGGGAAACTCCAGCCGCGCCCTTTCCGGGATTCAGTCCGGGGATAGAAGAATGCTGGATGGAGATGGATGGGGCGCGCATGCGGTATCTGCGAACGGGAGACCCACTTCTCGCAAAAGAAGCGAGAAGTGGGGCACCCCCGGGACCAGCGTTGATTCTGCTGCACGGGCTGCTGGGATACTCGTTCTCCTGGCGCTTCACCATGCCGGCTCTGGCGCCTTATGCCACGGTCTACGCGCCGGATATGATGGGGGCGGGGTTTTCGGATCGCGCGACCGGAATCGATCATTCCATGCGCGGGACGGCGCGTCGCGTTCTGCAGTTTATTGCGAGGCTGGGAATCACTTCTTTTGATTTGCTGGGGACTTCCCGCGGCGGTGCGGTGGCGATGATGGCGGCTGCGGAGTGCTTGAGCGGGAACGCCGGCCTGCATCTGAAGCGCCTGATATTGGTTGCGCCAGTGAATCCGTACTCAGCGCACGGACGATGGCTGGCGCCGTTTGCCGGCAGCAATTTGGGCGCGCCGTTGTTCCGCTTCGGAGCGGCGCGCATGAGTTTCTTGTATCCCTATTTTCACGCCCGCCTCTATAGTGACCGCGATAGAATTCCACCGGGAACGCTCGAGGGATATACGGCTCCGCTGGCGAAGCCGGGATTGTTCGAGCACGCGTTGAGCATTGTGAAGACGTGGACACGGGATCTGCGCGAACTGGAAGCGACTGTGCCGAGGCTGGCAAGCGTCCCGACGCTTTTGATGTGGGGGAGCAAAGATAGCGCGGTGTATGTTTCGTCAGCGAAGCAGCTGGCAAAATATTTTCCGAATTCCAAGCTGATTGTTTTTCCTGGCGTCGGGCATTTGCCCTATGAAGAGTGTCCGGAGGAGTTCAATCGGGAGTTGATTGAATTCCTCACGCGTGAGAAGCTTCCAGCCTGAATAAGGAAGCGAGCCGGACGCGCCCTTCGGTCGCTTGCGCTCTCTCAGGGCAGGCTTCGTGGATTCGCGCGGCTCGCCCAGGTCCCTCGCCACGCAAAGGAAGCTTGCTCGGGATGACAATTTTCTAATCATGCCCCACCACATTGTGAATCTGCTGCGCGACGCGCTGGTGCACTACGGGTACTGGGCGGTCGCGGCGATGTTGCTGTTGGAAAGCGCCGGGCTGCCCCTGCCGGGCGAGACCATACTGCTGCTCGCCAGCTTTCTGGCTTATTCCGAACACGAGTTGCGATTTCCCTGGGTCATTGTGGTTGGCATTGCGGCCACGACGCTCGGCGGAGAACTTGGTTTTGCTTTTGGCCGCCACGGAGGGCGGCCGCTGATCGAACGTTACCAGCATGTCTTCTCCATTCGCGCGGAGAGCTTGGCGCGGGGGGAACGGCTTTTCGCACGGTATGGAGCGGCCACGGTTTTCCTGGCGCGATTTCTTTTCGGGATGCGCGTGCTGGCCTCGCTGCTGGCGGGAGCGCTCCACATGCCATGGCGGAAGTTCACGCTGTTCAACTTCCTGGGGGCAGCGGTGTGGGTGACGCTGATTTGTGGAGCGGGATATTCCTTTGGCCGGCATTGGGGCCGACTGGCCTATGATCTGCGGCGCTTCGATCTGGCGGTGAGCATTGTTGTGGTGGGAGGCGCGTTGTTTTGGTGGTGGAGAAGCCGCAGGTCGCAGACTGGAAGCGCACCTTAACAGTCAACGCATACACAGGAGGATTCCAGCGAGCCGCAGCTTATACTGTGCGGGTGTCACGGGTAGGCGAGCCGTGGGCATTGATCTTACTGGCGGCGTCCGCGCCGGAATTCGGACGAGGAGGAAGCGTATGAAGAAAATCGGGTTCTTGACTCTCTTGATTACGGCAATGCTCCTGTTGACGTTGGCCTTGACGGCGGCGGCAGCTGGACCGAAGGCGGCGGTGCCTGCAGTGGCGGCGGCTCCGGCCAGTCCCGCGGCAGCGGCTCCCGCGCCGATGCCTCCACACCCACGCGTGCACGACGCGCTGGAGGAACTGCACCATGCAAAGGAACACATGGAACATGCCGATGGCGAGTTCCATGGCCATCGCGCCAAGGCGATCGAGCATATCGACGCGGCAATCCACGAAGCCGAAATCTGCATGCAGGAACCGTAGAACTTAGCGATAGCGTAAGGAAAGGCAGCGTCGTGAGGCGCTGCCTTTATTGTTTTTGTGGAGAAGCGCGCAATTTACTCGGAGCCGAAGGTATAGCCAAGCGAGGCGCCGACTCGAAACAGATTGGGAGAGTTGAACTCGACGTTATTTTGGATGTGATAGTAGTGAACTTCAGGACGGACATAGATGTGCGGTAAACGGTGCCAAACGTAATAGCGCACGCCACCGCCAATGTCCTCCATGAAGTGGTTGCTGCTATTGAAGAAGGTGCACCCGCCGGTGGGGATGCTGCAGGAAGTGGCTTCGGGAAGCGAGAAGCGATAGCTGGCAACTCCGACGCCGGCAAAGATATCGAGGCCGAACTTCTTGGTTAACTTTGGCTGGAAGAGAGCGTTGAAGTCGGTCAGGAAAGGCCGGACGCTTTCGCCATTGTCGGGATAGTCCCGGCGCTTGTAACGCCAGGCGGTTTCTACGTTCAAGCCGAGGTGGTGCTTGAACTTGATGAAGTCGCCGCTGACGTTGAAGTAGGTGCCACCTTTTTCAGCGGGGGGCTGGAAGTTCACCGAGTCGTTATTTATCGTAGGGGACAGGAGAATGCTGCCGCCGAGCATGATATCCCCTTGCTGGGCAGAGGCGAAGTTTGTACACGAAAGAACCGCACACGCGAGTGCGAGCAGCGCGAATTTTCTCAATACATCCCCTTGTCAGTTCGTGCGGGTTTCTGGAATGCACCCACTCGATTGGTGGCGCGCCGGTGCAGCAGCCGCGAACGGCTGCGGAAACACAATGATCCCGGCGATCGGAAGTAGTTCGTCCCGATGATATCAAACCCGCCGTGCGCACGGCGGGGTCAAGAGCTTAGTCGTTGCCGATGGTGTATCCGATGGAGGCGCCCACGCGGAAGACATTGTCGGAGCTGAAACCTGCACCGGTGCTGCTATTGCTGGTGTTATTTTGGATGTGGTAGTAGTGGATCTCAGGACGAACAAAGAAGTGGTGCCACACGTAATAGCGGATACCGCCGCCCAGATCTTCCATAAAGTGATCGCTCGAGGTGTAGTTACTGTACCCGGTAAAAGAGTTTCCGCCTGTAATGAAAGGGAAGTAGAAGCGGGTGCTGGCAATGCCGATGCCGCCAAAAATGTCTGCACCAATCTTCTTGCCCAGCTTTGGTTGGAAGAGCGCGTTGAAGTCGGTGAGGATCGGGCGGTAGTTCACCTCTTGATCGAGATAGTTAGCCTGACTCGCTCTCCAGGAAGTTTCGATGTTAAAGCCGAGCCGGTGCTTGAAGCCGACGACGTCACCGCTCACGCCGAGGTAAGTGCCACCCTTCTCGGCGATGTTTCCCGAAAGCAAGTTACTTCCACTGGGCGAGGAGGACAGCAGGGTACCGCCGAAGAACATAATGTCGCCTTGTTGGGCGGCGGCGAAGTGGCAAGAGAACAACAAAGCGAAGATCGGTGCCAGAAGAGCTAACTTTCTCAAGAGAAGCCTCCAATCAATTCTTGGTAAGCGATAAGATGCGCTTACAAAATCCTTCGGATGTAACGATGTAACAAAGTTGTTCACGACCCATCATAATTTCACGCTGGGGCCAGATTCAACTCAAGCCAGATTCCTGTAAAGAAACGTCAAGAGAGTGGGATCAGCCACGATTTCGGACATACTCCCTGCGAAGCCGATCAAACCCGGAGGCCGGCAAAAAGTTGCGGGAGAAAGTAGGAACCGTGCACACTTGCCGACCGGAAAGCGCGCCGGGCCGCACGACACGCCGGCTATTTGGATTTTCCGCCGCCACCCGGGGCGCGAATGTGATCGAAGGCCATGGGGCCGCCGCCGAAGAAAATGAGCGCGAAGGCTAGCGTGGCCAGCGCTAAGGGGAACTCGTAGCCGTGCTCGCCCATCAGTCCGTTGTGGAAGTGTACTTTCGCGATGGCCACCGACAGATCGATACAGATGGCGAAGGCAGCGGCGCGAGTAAACAGGCCGAGCAGGACGAGAAGTCCGCCGAAAAACTCGGCGAAAGAAGACAGATACGCGGTCCAGGCGGGCAGTCCCAGGCTGGCCACGAAGTGCGCATGCTGTTGCAGCCCCCCGAAAACCTTATGGTATCCGTGGCCGACCATTACGGCGCCCAGGGTGAGTCGCATGACGAAGAGCGCGAGAGGTTGCAGGCGATCGAGGTAGCGCAAGGAATTCCTCCGGAGAAAGACAGCATAGATTACAGCAGCGGAGGGGCAGAGGGAAGTGCTGCGCACAATAGACACGGCTGTGGTGTTGAAGTGGCGATTTGTGGAGGGTTCGATGAGGCGTAGCCGTTACATGGAAGGTTACCCATAGAATGATTGCGCGCATGGCGAAGTTCTGGTAACGTTTTTTCGCCCCACGATACAGGTTGCCGATGACATCCGGTGGCGACGGATCATGCATCCTGCAGCCTTCCCCGGGGCCCTTGGAAATTAATTTCCATTAACGCGCGCGGAATTGTCGAGTTTTGTGTTTATGGAGACAGGATCCGGAGCCAGCTACTCAGGACGGACTCGAGGGCGTGCTTTCGGAACATAAACTGGCGGTACGAGTTTTGATGCTCAGGAGGCAGTAATGAATCGCACTTCGACGAGAGAAGAGATTTTGCAGAAGGGGCTGGTGCTTCTGCTTTCATTAGTGGTTCCGGCAATGGCCTGGGGCCAGCACAAGCCGAGTGGGGGTGGCGCGCCAGCGAAGTCAGCGCCAGCGAAGTCGGCGCCAGCGAAGTCAGCGCCATCGCATCCTTCGACCGCATCGCATGCTTCGACGCCATCGCATAGTGCGACACCTTCCCATGGAACCACGACGGGTAGCCGCCCGAGCACGGCGGGTCACACGACGACAGGCAGTCGCCCGGGAACGACAGCGGGCCACACGACGACGGGTAGCCGTCCTGGCACAGCGGCAGCGGGCCACACGACGACGGGTAGCCGTCCTGGGACAGCAGCGGGCCACACGACAACGGGCAGCCGACCGGGTACCGCAGCGGGCGGGCGTCCCGGCGCGGCAGGCGCGCGTCCGGGCGCGACAGGCGGTCGTCCAGCGACAGCCAGCCGTGGCAACGTAGGCAGCCGTACTCCTCCGGGCAGGACAGTTTCTCTGAAGGGCGGAGGAACGGCGAGCGTTCGTCCCAATGGATCGATTCGTTCCATCAATCGCAATGGCATGCAGATTAACCACGGAGTCCGCGGCGGCCGCACAGTGGTGAGTGAGCGCAACGGAGCCCGCATCGTCACGACCGGACACGGCGGCTACGTGCAGCGAGCCTACGTGACCCGCGGCGGGCGCGCCTACTACTCGCGGACTTTCTACGCCGGTGGACGCTATCATGTTGGACTTTATCGCGGCTACGGTTGGGGCGGACATATGTACTATGGCTACTACCCAGGTGTTTGGTACCATCCGGGATTTTATGGATGGGGCTGGCATCCTTGGGGAGCGCCGGTTTATTGGGGAATCGGAGCATGGGGTTGGGGAGGAGCGCCCTGGTGGGGCTTCTACGGAGGGTGGTGGAATCCTTACCCGGCGTATGCTGCGCCATACTACTGGCTGACGGATTATCTGATATCACAGCAACTGCAGGCGGCGTATGCGGCACGGCAAGAGGCCAATGCGGACGCGATGGCGGCGGATGCGGCTGCCAGCGCTGGAGACGGTGGCGGAGGAGGTGGCGGTGGTGGCGGAGACGCAGCACCAGCTCCCGCGGCAGCTTCGGGCCCAGTGGCGCTCAGTCCCGAGGTGAAGGAAGCCATTGCCCAGGAAGTAAAAGCCCAGCTAGCCGCGCAGCAAGCGCAGGCTGGCCAGGATTCGGGTGGTGGACAGGCATCGGCCGCAGCTCCTGCTCCGGCGCCAACCAGCGATCAACCGCCGCCGGCACTCGATCCCGCACAGCGCACTTTTGTGGTGGCTTCCGATGTGACGGTGGTGGCCAACGGTCAGGAATGCGCATTGTCGTCAGGGGACGTGATTACGCGCCTCACGGACACGCCAGATGCCGACCAGACCGTGAGCGCAAGTGTCTCGGCGACCAAGAAAGGCGACTGTGCGTCGGGACAAACCGTTGCCGTGAAAGTGGATGACTTGCAGGAGATGTACAACCACTTCCAGGAGAACATCACCAACGGCATGGGCGAACTAGCAAAGAAGCAGGGGACCGGCGGCATGCCGGCGGCGCCGGACACGGGCACCCAGGCAGGGGCCGTTCAACCTCCGCCACCAGATACCAGCGTGGCGAAGACCCTGCAAGACCAGCAGCAGCAGGCCGACCAGACCGAGTCGCAGGTCAAACAGGAAACTGCGTCCGGCGGAGGAAACTGAGCACACCGTTGAAAGCGGTTTCGGTAATCAATCAACTATGGGGGCGTCGGACCACGACGCTCCCTTTCTTCAATCAAGGGTCCGAGGATTTCCGCTGAATTGGGGCGCGGTTCGGCGGGATCAGGTTTAGAAAAAGCTAAATCGGAGGGGCGTACCATGTCACGGAAAGTCCGCAGTTTAATTCCAGGGATTGTTCTTCTGGCCGCCACGATCTATCCGTTCTCATTGGCGAACTCGCAGGCCGTTTCTCTGCAGGAGCAACTGGCGGCCCAGTACAAGCTGGTGAAAATGGGATCGGACACGAGCGGATACGCGGTAGTGGAGAAGGGTACGCTGCTGGCGATCCAGAAAGGCGGAATCCTGGCGGTGCCTTATGGAGACCAGAACGTTCTCTCCAACAGGTACGAGAACGGATCGATCAAAGGACCAAACAGCCTTTCGCTGATGGGGCGCAAGTCCATCATGGGAAAATTTGGCAAGGAACAGACGACGCATCTGTTCACGGTAGGCGACAAAGTCTATCCCATGAAGATCGATGTGAACGTACCCAAGGATACGGTGACTCTTGAAATTGTGGCCTGCGATACCTGCAACAAGACCGATCCGCCAACCTATAACAAGGCAAATGTGGTTTTCCAGTTTCCGAAAGGATCCTTGGCGAGCGCAGCAGCCGGCGGCGTGGAAGATACTATCGGACAAGTGCTGACGATCAGCAGCGAGGACGCACAGCAGGACCAAGGCGGCGGGCAACAGCAAGGCGGCGGAGATCAGGGTGGGCAGCAACAAGGCGGCCAGCAAGCTGGTCAGGATCAAGGTCAACAGCAACAGCCGGCTGCGCAACCGGCGCCTGCCGAACCGGCGAGCATCGAGAAGGGAATGACTCCGGACCAGGTCGAAGCGGCGATGGGTCAACCTGATAAGAAAGTGAATCTCGGGGCCAAACAGATTTACGTGTACAAGGATCTGAAAGTGACTTTCCTGAATGGGAAAGTTTCGGACGTACAGTAAAGCGAAAGCCCCAATCTCATCTGGATTCTGCAAGGAGAGGAGCATAGCAGTCACCACCTCCTCTCCAGTGCGGCTCGCGAGTTTTATCTAATAGAAGCAACAAGATGAGCTGATGGCTTAGTACTTCCGTACCGTCTCTAGTACTTCGGTTATCAGTACGCGGGTGACCTATCACCATGTGCGTGATCAATACCACTAATAGACAAAAGAGCGCTAGCATCTACCACATATAGAAATCGATCGAGCGCGTCGATTTTCCTCATCCCAGAAAACCCGCAAGAAACCCAGCAAAAACAGGAAACTCGCGTGAGCGCGGGGTTTTTCCGGGCTGATATATGCTCGGGACACCGAAAGCCCTTTGACAGGCATAGAGGGCAAGGGCGTCTCCCGAGATGAATCTGGAGCCGGAGACATTGGCGCAGGATGTTGTGGGAGACAGGGCAAAGGAAATATGGCCGACTCGCGAGAAGTGATGAATATTCGCCAGGCGTCGCAGTATCTGGGAGTGAGTCCGGACACGCTTTACAAGTACGTCGGGGAACAAAGTATTCCGGCTTTCAAGCTGGGCAACCGCTGGCGCTTCAAGAAGTCGAGGCTGGATCAGTGGATGGAAGAGAAGTCGAGCCAGATGGAGTCGGGAGCGAAACGTAAACCGAAGGCGGCGATGAAAGCCGCCGGGTCACAGTAAGAAAAGGCGGGCACATGTTTGGAATGGGATCGAAGACGATTGTAGGTCTGGATGTGGGCTCTTCCAGCATCAAGGCAGTGGAGTTGAAGAAAAAGGGTGGGCAGATCGAAGTGGCGCACCTGGGACTGGAAGCACTGGCCTCGGACATCGTAGTGGACTCGATGATTGTGGATTCGGGAACCGTCTCGAGCGCGATTTCAAAATTGTTTGCCGACTGCCTGATCAAGACCAAGGCGGTGGCGACGGCGGTGAGCGGCCACTCGGTAATCGTGAAGAAGATCTCGCTGCCCTCGATGAGCGATCAGGAATTGGCGGAGACCATCGAGAAAGAAGCAGCGCAGCACATTCCCTTCGATCTGGCGGATGTGAGCCTCGACTATCAGATTCTTTCGGAGGAAGCGGGCAGCCCGCAGATGGATGTGCTTCTGGTAGCCGTCAAGAAGGACAAGATTTTGAACTACACCAACGTACTCTCGATGGCTGGTCGTACCCCGGCTATCGTGGACATCGATGCCTTGGCTTTGCAGAACTGCTACGAGTACAACTACCAGCCGGCGCCGGGCCAGGTGGTGGCGCTCTTGAACCTCGGCGCCAGCGTGATGAACATCAACATCGTGAAGGGCACGACGCCGCTGTTTCCGCGCGACGTCAGCGTGGGCGGACATCAGTACACGGATTCGCTGCAGAAGGAACTGGATCTGAACTTCGACGATGCCGAGAAGCTGAAGCTGGGTGAAAAAGTTGGCACCGTGAGCGAAGACGCGAAGGCGCCGATCCTGCAGCAGGTGACTGAAATCATCGTGCTGGAAATTCAGAAGACATTTGACTTCTTCCGCGCCAGCGCGGCGGGCGAGCACATCGAGAAGATTTACCTGGCCGGCGGTTCGGCGAAAGTGCCCGGACTGATGGAAGCGTTGCGGCAGGAATTTTCGATGCCGGTCGAGTTGTTGAATCCATTCCAGCGCGTGGTGCCACCGACAGACGGCCCGGGAGTGGAGTTGGTGGAGCAGAATCCGGGCCAGTTGGCGGTCGCGGTGGGCTTGGCCTTGAGGAGCTTTGAATCCCTATGATCAAAATCAATCTACTGGAATCCTCCAAGGGAAAAAATAAGCGCGGCGGCAGCAGCGGGCCGACGATGCCCACGATGGAAATGGGCGACATGGGATCGCCCAAGCTGAAGGTGCTGGTGGTGTTGTTAGTGGCCGGTACGTTGAATTTCGGCTACTGGTACCGTCTGGACCGTCAGGGCAAATCGATCGCGACGCAGATGCAGGCGGCCGAGCAAAAGAACCGCGAACTCAGCGATGTGAAAGCGCGCTTTCTCGAACGCCAGACCCAGGCCAACAATTACAAGCGGCGGGTCGATGTGATCGATTCGTTGCGCGCCGGACAAGCCGGCCCAGTCACCTTCCTGGCCATGCTGGGCGAGACGGTGAACGGAACGGAGGCGGTTTGGCTGCGGAGCATGGATGACACGGGCTCGACGGTGAGTCTGGAAGGTACGGCGCTGAGCACCGACGCGGTGGCCACGCTAATCACCAATCTGCAGAAGACTGGCTTCTTCAAGACCGTAGAAATCAAAGAGACCTATCAAGACGAGACGATCAAGGACATGCAGGCGTTCCAGTTCACCCTGACCTGCGAGAAGGGAAAGTCGTAGAGGCGGACCTATGGCAATGAATTTCAACGAACTGTCAGGCCTGAAGCAGTGGGGAGCAGTGATTGCCGGCGGCCTTATTGTGACGGCGGCGCTGTACTTCACGGTGTTCAAAAGCCAGAGCGATAAGAATGCCGCGGCCCAACACACGCTGCAAGACAAGGTTCGGGAAAACAACGAGCTCGAGTCTTACCGGCCGAAATTGAAAGATATGGAACGCCAGCTCGCCAACTTGAAACAACAATTGGAGATTGAAGCGCGCATCGTTCCCGACGACAAGCAGGTCGACAATTTCATCGAGACCCTGGATAGCGAGGCGGTGAAGGCGGGAGTGGAGCTGCGGCGCTATACGGCGAAGGCGGTGACGTCAAAAGAGTACTACTCCGAGCTTCCCTTCGACATGGAATTGGACGGTCCGTATTACGCGATGCTGAACTTCTTTGACCGGGTGGGCAAGCTGGAGCGCATCGTCAACATCAGCGGCTTGCTGGTCTCCAATACGAAAGATCCAAGCAAGGCGAAGGCGAAGCATACGTATCAGTACGCGCCGAATGAGAGCGTAATAGCCACGTTTACGGCGACCACGTTCTTCAGTCACGACTTGGAACCGGCCGCAGCAGCGCCGGGAACAAAACCCGCCGTAGCTGGGGCGGGCGCGGGCAAATAGGAATCGCTATGAAGCTAACGACAGGCATTCTGGCAGTGGGACTGATGACGGGCGGACTCTGGGCACAGAACCCGAACGTGATCAATAACGTGCAGAGCACCAGCCAAGCGGTGCAGCCAACGAAGACGACGCCTTCCGCGACGCCGGCGGCCAAACCGGCTCCCGGCGCCACGGCGAAACCAGTGGCGATTATGCCAGTGGCGGCGCCGGTGAAGGGCGCTGCGGCTCCAGCAGCTCCGGTTGCCAAAGCGGCCGCGAAAGGTGCGACCAAGCCAACTGTGAAGGGGAAGGTGGTCGCGGCCAAAGCGACTGCGCCGAAGCCGGCAGCCAAGGCTGCGGCTCCAGCGGCTACCAAGATCTCGGCGGATGCCAAGGCAGCGGACGCCAGCAAGAGCGCCGAGGCGCCCAAGGCTCCGAAGCCGGAGGAAAAAAAGTGGGCGATGAGCGGCAAGCGCGACCCATTCTTCAGCCCCGTAGTACAACAGCCCACAGGCTCGGGATGCTCGACGGGGAAGAAGTGCCTGGAGATCGGACAGATTAACTTGCGCGGCGTGGTGAAGTCGGAGAACGGCTTCATCGCGGTGGTGACCAACAGCCTGAACAAGGCTTATTTCCTGCGTGAAAACGATCCCGTGTTCAACGGGTACGTAATGAGAATTACGGGCGATACGGTTGTGTTCGAGGAAACGGTGCAGGATAAGTTGGGCAAACCGCTGACGCGGGAAGTGGTCAAGAGAATTTTCACGCCGGCAGTTTAGCGTGCGAAGCGAGCGCGCCGGAGAAACCGGAGCGCCAACAAAATCGAGTTCTAGCAAGGACACGCGGGGTAGACCCGCGAGTTGGGGAGAAGCGAAATGCGAAAGCAACTGCTGAGTGTAATCCTACCGTTGCTGCTCCTGGGGCTGACGGCTTCAGCCGCAGAGACGCCGGCGCCACAAGCGGCGGGCCAACGAAACGAACTGCAGCGAGTGAACGTGGTTCGCGGCGCGGACGAAGTCCGGGTCGAGATCAGCGCTCGCGGCGCAGTGACGCCCAAGCTGAGCACGGCGGATTCGCCGGCGCGGCTCATCGTGGATTTGCCTGGGACCCTTATGGGAACGGGGCGGAGCCACATCGCCGTAGGTGGCGAGGGCGTGAAGGGAGTGCGCATCGGCATGGACGGACAGACGCCTCCAACCACCCGGATCGTGGTGGACCTGGAGCATTCTTGCCGCTATGAGCTGACTCCCTCGGCGGGCGGGAAGCTGGTGTTGACGCTTCATACGCAGCCAACGGCGGCGCGCATCAGCGTTCCCAAGACGACGGTGGAAGCTCCGGCAGCAGCGGTGAGCAAGACCGTCTCTCCGTTTGCCCCGCGGGTCGTGGACGCCACGACGGCGGCCAAGCCAGTAGTGACGGCTCCAACTGTCAGCGATGCGGCTCCTGCGAAGACGGTTGCGGCCAATGCGGCTCCGGCTTCTTCACCTGATTTTGTAGTGGTCGAGCCCACGTACACGGCAAAGACAGCTGCTTCGAACACAGCGGCTGCTTCGAACACGACGGATGAACCTGCCGACCGCGCTCAGGAAGCGGCGGCAAAGTTCGCTGACAAGACGGCTGCGGAACTGCTGCCGGTGAGCGAGCATGCAGCGCAGGCCACGCAGAGCGTTTCTTCCAGCACGGGCATACAGCCGGCAGTCAATCTCGCCGCCGAGCAGAAGGCGCAAGCTGGACAACAGCCCGCTGCCGCGGGTCCCCGCTACACGGGCGAACCGATTTCAGTGAACTTGAAAGACGTAGACTTGAAAGACTTCTTCCGCCTGATTCACGAAATCAGCGGCCTGAACGTGGTGCTCGATCCGAACGTGCACGGCACTCTGACGGTTGTGTTGGATGATGTGCCGTGGGATCAGGCACTGGACATCGTGCTCAAGAACAACGACCTGGCGCGGGAGCTGGAAGGTAACGTCCTGCGCATCGCAACAGTGGATACTTTGAAGAAAGAAGCGGATGGCCGCAGGGCTCAGGTGGAAGCCGAAGCCCTGGCGGTGGAAAAAGTTTCCGTCACCCGCTTCCTCAGCTATGCCCATGCCAAAGATGTGATGGTCACAGTAAAGAAGTTCCTCTCGCAGCGCGGTGAAGTGGTTGCGGATGAACGTACCAATGCGGTGATCGTCAACGACATTCCGAAGGTGATTCCGATCATTGACCGCCTGCTGACGCAGCTTGATCGCAAGACGCAGGAAGTGGAAATCGAGGCTCGCGTCGTAGCGGCGACGCGGCAGTTTGCCCGCGACATCGGTACTCAGTTGGGCTTCGGTTGGGGCAACGGCCACAGCGCGATCGGTGGAAACGCCGCAGCCGGCACATCCCCGACCACGGTCAGCGGCTTGAATCCGGGCTACATTACGATGCCGTCCACTGGTTCGACGACTGGATCGACGATCCCGTTGTTCTCCAACCTGGGTTCGACCTCACCCAGCAGCGGCTTGACCTTCCTGAATGCCAGCAACAACATACGTATCGACGCGGTGCTTTCCATGGCTGAGTCGCGCGGATTGCTGAAAGTGCTATCGCGGCCACGAGTAGTCACGCAGAACAATATTCAAGCCTTGGTGAAACAGGGCGTTCGCGTGCCGATCGTGACTCAGGCGCAGTTGGGCGGTCCTCCGACCGTAACCTACGTAGATGCTTTCCTGCGCTTGACCGTTACACCGCAGATCACTTCGGAAAATACCATCTTCCTGAACGTGGACGTGGAGAACACCACGCCTAACTTCGGTCAGGAAGTTCAAGGCAACCCCGAGTTGATTACCCAACAGGCCACCACGCAGGTGTTGGTGACCGATGGCGGCACGGTGGTGATCGGCGGCGTCATTCAGACGCAGAATTCGATCAGCATCAACCAAGTGCCGTTGCTGGGGAACCTTCCGATCCTGGGCAACCTGTTCAAGCACACGCAGGTGAGCACTTCGAACCAGGAATTGATCTTCTTCATCACGCCGCGAATCATTCAAACATAGCAGCGGGCAGTTGAAGATTTACAGCCGCCGGCCTGAAGAACCTGTCAGGCCGGCGGCTTCGTTTTTGGGGAAAGAGTACCTGGTACCTGGTACCGAGTATCGAGTATCGAGCACCTAGTTCTAAGCAGACTATCCTCTCGATTGATTCTGGGCTCGCGGTACCCGGTACTGGGTACCTGTCGCATCTCCCGCCTGCTAGACTCGACAGGCATATGGATTTTCTTCTGCGCCAAAAGAAGTTGCGGGAGCAGCTTGCCACCACCCGGTTCGATGCGTTGTTGATCAGTCATCTTCCGAACATTCGATATCTCTGCGGATTCACCGGCAGCGCGGGCTTTCTTCTGGTCGAGGAAACCGGAAGCGTTTTCTTCTCGGACGTTCGCTATGACACGCAGGGGCGGGAAGAGGTGAAGGGCGCAAAAGTCGTAATCGCAAAGAAGTCGGTACCTCAGGCGATCGGGGACTGGCTAAAAGCCCGTCGCAAGAGATCGGCAGCATGGACGATTGGAGTGGAAGCCGAGCACATGACCGTGGCAGAAAAGAAAAGGCTCACGGATTTGCTGCCCTCCGGCTACCGGTTACCGAGTGCGCCTGTGCTGGTGGAGCGGGCGCGCATGGTAAAGGATTCGGATGAATTGGCGCTGATCCGTGCGGCGGTGCAATTGGGAGCGAAGTTGTTCGATCGGGCGCTGGAAGTATTGCGGCCAGGGATAAAGGAAACGGAAGTGGCTGCGGAGATGGAGTATGCGGCGCGGCTGGCGGGGGCGGAGGCCATGTCATTCCCGACCATCATCGCCTCAGGGAAACGGTCGGCATTGCCTCACGGGAGAGCTACCGCTCAGCCCATCGCTGCCGGCGGGTTCGTAGTGTGCGATTTCGGTGTTATACTCGCAGGTTATTGTTCAGACCAGACGCGCACCGTAGGGGTGGGCGCCCCGTCCGAAGATGCGCGGCATGCGTATGAATCGGTGAGGGAAGCCCAGCAGGCGGCAATCGCAGCGGTTCGGCCCGGAATTACGACAGGAGAAGTGGACGAAGCGGCGCGTAAGGTGCTGCGCAAGGCCGGGCTAGGGAAGTATTTCACGCATTCAACCGGGCATGGCGTGGGACTGGAGATCCATGAGTCTCCACGGGTTGCAGCGGGGCAAAAGGAAGCCCTGCGGCCTGGTATGGTGATTACCGTTGAGCCGGGAGTATACTTCCCCGGCAAATGGGGCGTGAGGATCGAGGACATGGTGGCCGTCAGTGAGAATGGTTGTGAGGTGTTGACTCCGACGAGCAAGGATTTCCTGACAGTTTAGGTCAAAGGTCTTAGGCCGTGGACAGTACCAGCAAGAGATAGTCGCATCGCAGCTGAGATCAAAGAACCTGACACCTAGCACCTAGCACCTAAGACCTGAAGCGGCAGTCCCACCGTACACGAATGAATCAAAAAGAGCTAAAGGAACTCATCGAGTTCTTAATCGAAAAAGACATTGCCGAGTTTGAATTGGAACGCGGCGACGTCAAAGTGAAAATCAAGCGCGGGGGACAAGCGACCATCGTCCACGCGCACGGTGAGATGTCCTATCCGGCATATCCAGCCGGAGGGGCAGGGGAACAGAGGCCGGCCGCCTCGGTTCCACCTTCGGTCATGCCGCCGGCACCGGCCGCACCTGTTCCAGAAGAAACCTTGCACATGGTGAAGTCTCCAATTGTGGGAACCTTCTATGAGGCTCCTTCACCGGGCGCGCCGCCTTTCGTCAAGGTCGGGGATATAGTGGAAGTGGGGCAGGTACTATGCATCGTAGAGGCGATGAAGCTGCTGAATGAGATTGAGTCGGACGTGGCTGGAGAAATTGTGAAAAAGATGGGAAGCAACGGCCAGCCGATTGAGTATGGGCAGGAGTTGTTCGCCATCCGGGCGAAAGAGTGAAATAGGACCAGAACCGAGGCGCGCATCTCGCGCGCCTTTTTGCGTCTGAGGAGGCGCGAGGAGAAAGCCGGGTTGGGCCTACCAATCGGGCGATAGGGGTCTCCATTCATCTGAAATGTTTAACAAGATATTGATTGCCAATCGCGGGGAGATTGCTTTGCGCGTGATTTGTGCGTGCAAGGAGCTGGGCATCCGCACGGTTGCCATTTATAGCGAGGCTGATCGGCACTCGCTGCCGGTGCGCTTTGCCGACGAAGCGATTTGTATCGGGCCTCCACAACTGGCGCTGAGCTACCTGAACATCCCGGCGGTAATCAGCGCAGCGGAGATCGCAAACGTGGATGCCGTGCATCCCGGCTACGGATTGCTCGCGGAGAACGCCAACTTTGCCGAGGTCTGCGAGACCAGCGGGATCAAGTTCATCGGGCCGCGGCCGGAAGTGACGCGGCTGATGGGCGAAAAGGAAAAGGCGCGCTCCGCCATGAAACGAGCGGGCGTGCCGATTCTGCCAGGTTCGGATGGAATCATTGCGTCCGAGGGCGAGGCGCTGGAGTGGGCGCGGCAGGTGGGCTTTCCGGTGATTGTGAAGGCGTCGGCGGGGGGTGGCGGACGCGGCATGCGCGTTGTGCGCAACGAGGAGGAGTTGCCGACTTTTTTCAGGGCGGCGCAGTCGGAGGCGGCGGGCGCATTCGGCAATGGCGACCTGTACATGGAAAAATATGTCGAGCATCCGCGTCACATCGAATTCCAGGTGCTGGCGGATGAGCACGGCAACGTGGTGAGCCTTGGCGAACGAGAATGTTCGATCCAGCGCCGGCATCAGAAGTTGCTGGAAGAGTCGCCGTCAACGCAAGTCACGCCGGAGTTGCGCGACCAGATTGGCGCGGTGTTATGCAAATCGTTGGCGGACATCGGCTACACGAATGCGGGGACGATCGAATTTTTGATGGATCAGGATCGCCAGCTGCATTTCATTGAGATGAACACGCGGATTCAGGTGGAACATCCGGTAACGGAGATGGTCACCGACGTGGATTTGGTTAAGAGCCAGATCATGATCGCCGCCGGAGCGAACATGAGGGAGGTGCTGCACGGACCAATTGTGCATCGCGGCCACGCCATCGAGTGCAGGATCAATGCGGAGCATCCCGAGAAATTCACACCGTCGGCAGGGAGAATCACGGCGTTTCATCCGCCCGGAGGCACCGGGGTGCGCGTGGATACGGCGGCCTACGCGGAGGGCGTGATTCCTCCGTATTATGATTCGCTAATTGCCAAGTTGATCGTACGCGGAAAAGACCGCGACGAAGCGATCTCGCGAATGACGCGGGCGCTGGAAATGTTTATCGTCGAAGGAGTATTCACGACAATTCCGCTGCACCGGAAAATTCTGGCCGATCCGGACTTCCGCGCTGGAAACTTCGACACCGGGTTCATCGAGCGATTCCTGACGGCCAGCAAAAAGGAAACGGCAGCGTGATCTCCGTCCCGCGTCTTTACCCGATTGTGGACGCGGCGTGCTTCTCGTCCACAGAAGACTTGGTAAATTTTGCAGAAGCGCTGGTTGCTAGCGGATGTACGCTGCTGCAATACCGGAATAAGAGCGGAAACGCGCGCGTGATGCTGGAGCAGGCGCGCGAACTGCGCAGAGTTTCGCCGGCAAAGCCTGCCCTGAGCTTGCCGAAGGGAGTGCCCGCGCCAGACTTGCGGCTGATCATGAACGATCGGTCCGATCTCTGCGTGGCCGCGGAGTTCGACGGCGTACATGTGGGGCAGGACGATCTTCTGCCAGAGTCGGTGCGAGGGATTATTGGCCGCGACCGCTGGCTTGGGGTTTCGACGCATAATCCTGAGCAACTGCAGGAAGCGGATCGCTCCTCCGTTGACTACCTCGCGATTGGGCCTGTGTTTTCGACCTCCAGTAAAGAGAAGCCTGACCCAGTGGTCGGGCTTGAAGGCGTGCGCCGGGCGCGGCAATTGACCCGAAAACCGCTGGTCGCCATTGGCGGGATCACGCGGGCCAACGCCATCTCCGTGATCGAAGCTGGGGCCGATTCCGTGGCGGTGATATCTGATTTGTTACGGGAGCCACGTAAATCAGCAGAGGAATTTTTCCGCATCTTGAGGTAAAGTCATTCCACCCTGATAGTGCCCGTGAGTGCGTCAGCCCGCGAGCATGCTTCAAGGAGGGATCCTGAGCACACCGACAGCGCCGGCCGCCGGCAGCGATTGGGACATTCATAGCCATCAAGATAAGGAGTTGGTCAAGGGTCTGGGCCTGACCAGCGCCACCATGCTAGTCATGGGGTCGATGATCGGCTCGGGTATTTTTATTGTTTCGGCGGAGATTGCCCGCGAAGTGGATTCGCCCGCGCTGCTGATTGGCGCGTGGGCCGTGGCGGGATTCATGACCATCGTCGCCGCGCTCAGCTATGGCGAACTGGCGGCCATGATGCCGCGGGCCGGCGGACAGTATGTTTACCTCCGCGAAGCGCTGGGGCCGCTGTGGGGTTTTCTCTACGGCTGGACATTATTCCTGGTAATCCAAACCGGCACGATCGCGGCCGTGGGCGTGGCTTTCGGGAAGTTCCTGGGAGTGTTCTTTCCCGCGATTTCTTCCTCTCATTGGATTCTGCATCTCTGGAAAGTGCCTCCGATCCCGATCGGGCCCATGGTTTTGGGCAACATGGACGTCGGAATTAATACGCAGAACCTGGTCGCAATCCTTCTCGTTGTATTCCTCTCGGTGGTAAACATCTTCGGAGTGAAAACCGGGGCGCTCATCCAAAATGTTTTTACGACGGCCAAGGTCTCCGCACTTTTCGGATTGGCCTTGTTCGGATTGGCGCTCGGAAGAAATGCGGCGGCGCTGGCGGCGAACTTCAGCGGACACTTTTGGCAGAACGCGGGACTGGGCGCGCAGCACGCCGTGCAAGTGGGAGTGGGCGGACCGGTTGTGATGGTGGGGACGCTGACGATTCTGGCGGTAGCACAGGTGGGTTCGCTTTTTTCCGCGGATGCGTGGAACAACGTAACCTTCACCGCGGGAGAGGTGAAGAATCCCAGCCGCAACTTGCCGCTATCGCTGGCCCTGGGAACAGGGGTAGTGATCGCCCTCTACATCGCCTGCAACTTCATTTACTTGATGGCGCTGCCGCTGGGCGGAACGCCGGCCGCAGCGACAATTTTAGGGCGGGGCATTCAGTATGCGGCCGAGGATCGTGTAGGAACGGCGGTGATGACGCAGATGTTCGGCGCCGCGGGCGGACTGCTGATGGCGGGGGCGATTCTGATTTCCGCGTTTGGCTGCGCCAATGGGCTGATTCTTTCCGGCGCGCGAGTCTACTATGCCATGGCGAAGGACAACTTGTTTTTCAAGAATGTCGCCAAGCTGCATCCTACCTATAAAACGCCGGCGGTTTCGCTGATGGTACAGATGGTGTGGGCATGCCTGTTGTGCGTCTCGGGAAGCTACGGGCAGCTTCTTGATTACATTATTTTCGCGGTGCTCGTGTTTTACATTTTGACGATCGTAGGATTGTTTGTGCTGCGGCGCACGCATCCTGATGCAGAGCGGCCTTATCGTGCGGTGGGCTATCCCGTGTTGCCCGCAATTTATATCGCGATGGCTTTATTTATCGATG
Source organism: uncultured Acidobacteriaceae bacterium (assembly GCA_964403025.1). Lineage (GTDB taxonomy): Bacteria > Acidobacteriota > Terriglobia > Terriglobales > Acidobacteriaceae > Sulfotelmatobacter. The sequence continues at coordinate 1,293,341 of CAYOEH010000001.1, forward strand.
TCGTACTATTGCGCTACAAACCGCAATTCACGTGGCCGGGATTGATTGTGGTGCTGTTGGGTATCCCGGTATATTACGCATGGTCAAGAAGCGCGGGAGCGAGACGCGTACCGGCGTAGCCCTCTAAGGAGAAACGAGACGAATGGCGAATCTGCTGGCAACCAAGCCGCTGAAACTGCTGATGGAGGAATCCCGCGAGACAGGGGAACACAGCCTTAAACGTACGCTGGGAGTTTTTCAACTCACCGCGCTCGGTGTAGGCGCAGTGATCGGCGCTGGCATTTTTGTGATGGTGGGGCTGGGTGCGCAGTATGCAGGTCCGGGACTCACCTTATCATTCGTCCTCTCCGGGATAGGGTGCGCCTTCGCGGGGCTTTGCTACGCTGAGTTCGCGGCCATGATACCGCTGGCGGGCAGCGCTTACACCTACGCTTACGCCACCTTGGGCGAGTTGCTCGCATGGATCATCGGCTGGGACCTTACCCTTGAGTACGCCATGGGTGCCAGTGCGGTATCTTCCGGCTGGTCGAACCATTTCATCGAACTGCTGAAAATTCTTCATATCCAGATGCCGCTGTGGCTGGCCTACGATCACTGGACGGCGCTGAAGACCGCCGAGAATATTGTGGCGCGGCAGATGGCGCAGGCTACGAACTCTTCTCTGATACCCGGCACGCAAGCCTTCCTCGACAAAGTCAGCGCGATTATTAGTACACAGTCTCCCGAGCTATTGCAGAAGGCGCATGATCTTTTGGGTGCTCCACACTTGTTCGGGATGGAAATCGGCCTGAACCTTCCAGCTTTCATCATCGCCCTCATCATTACCGCGGTTCTGGTTGTCGGAATCAAAGAGAGCGCGGAGTTCAATACCGCAATCGTGGTGATTAAGGTTTCGGTTGTGCTCTTTGTGATCGCGCTTGGTGCTCGATACATCAACGTCAGCAACTGGGGTACGGACTGGCATTCGTACGCGCCCAACGGCTTGGCCGGAATTGGAGCGGGGGCGGCGTACATATTCTTCGCCTACATTGGGTTCGATGCCGTCTCGACGACGGCGCAGGAGGCCAAGAATCCGCAACGCGATTTGCCCATCGGCATGATTGCATCGCTGGCGATCTGTACGGTTCTATACATCGCGGTGGCTGGCGTGCTTACCGGGATGGTGCACTGGCAACAGATCAACATTGAAGCGCCCGTCGCCCGCGCCTTTCTCGATCGCGGCCTGAGCACTGCGTCGCACATCATTACCGTGGGCGCTCTGGCGGGACTCACCAGTGTGATGCTGGTGATGCTGCTGGGGCAAACGAGAGTGCTTTACGCCATGGCTAGCGACGGTCTTTTGCCTAAGAAATTCTTCGGGGATATCCATCCAAAATTCCGCACTCCGTGGAAGAATACGATTCTTGTGGGCATCCTGGCTGCGGTTGTCGGCAGCCTGACTCCGATCGACGATATTGGCCGCATGGTGAACATTGGCACGCTGCTGGCGTTTGTGATTGTGTCCGTTTCGGTGATGGTGCTGCGTTATACCAACCCGAATCAGCCGCGGCCCTTCCGTACGCCATGGGTGCCGCTGATTCCGATCCTAGGTGTAATTTCGAACGGATACATGATGTACAAACTCGGAATATGGAATTGGATTCGTTTGGTGGTATGGCTGATTATCGGGCTCGTGGTGTATTTCACCTACAGCGTGAAGCACAGCCGGGTGCAGGCGCTGCAGGCGGGAGCTGAGGCGAAGGTACTGCATAAATAACAACGGCCAGGTGTGTGCAACGGGCTCTCCGCACAGCGCGGAGGGCCCTTTTGTTTTATAGTCGGTCGTTAGGCGAAGTTGAGAAGAAAAGAGATTCGATCATGAAGATTGTTAGCGCTGCGGAAATGCGAGCGATCGACCGTGTCACCAGCGAGCGCTTCGGCGTGCCTTCACTTACGCTCATGGAGAATGCGGGCGCGGCGGTGGCGGATTATGTGCTGTCGCACCATGCCGCGGTGCAGCGCATTGTGGTTTTCTGCGGCAAAGGGAACAATGGCGGCGATGGTTTCGCAGCGGCTCGGCGGTTGCATCAGCAAGGGAAGAAGGTCCAGGTGATCCTGCTGGCCGATCCCTCTGATCTGCGGGGCGATGCCGCGATCATGTTTGGCAAGTTGCCGAACGCGGCGATGGTAGTTCACTTTACCGAAGAGTTGAAGAGTGACCGGTTGCGGCATTCGTTGCAGGCCGATCTTTACCTGGATGCGATTCTGGGCACGGGCTTCAAGCCTCCGGTGAGCGGGCTCTATGCCGATGCAATTGCCATCATGAATGCCAGCGCCGTACCAGTGATCGCCGTGGACATTCCTTCCGGCGCGGATGCGGACGCGATGGGCCCGCAAGCTGGCGCCATCGCCAGAACGGATGCGATCGTCACTTTTACGGCGCCCCGCCCCGCGCACGTGTTCAGTTTAATGACGACGGGGCCTAGCGTAGTGGCCGAGATCGGTTCTCCGCAGGAAGCAATTGTTTCGGCGTTGCGATTGAACGTCATCACATCACACGAGCTTGCCGCGCTGGTAGCGCCGCGCCCCGTGGAATCGAACAAGGGTAGCTACGGCCACGTTCTGGTGGTTGGAGGATCACTCGGGAAAGCGGGCGCGGCGGCGATGGCTGGGGCGGCGGTGTTGCGCGCGGGCGCCGGGCTTTCGACGGTCGCGACACCTAGGTCGGTGCTGGCGACGGTGGCGGGATTTCATCCCGAGTTGATGACCGAGCCTTTGCCGGAGACGGATGCGGGCACGATTTCGGCGAACGCACAAAATCAAATCGAGGAGTTAGCGAAGGGAAAGAGCGTGCTCGCAATTGGACCGGGAATCTCGCGGAATCCGCAGACTTCTGAATTGGTGCGAGCCCTGGTCGTAAAACTACGAACCCCCATGGTGGTGGACGCCGACGGCTTGAATGCGTTTGAAGGCCGCACGGAAGAACTGAACGGCAAGGGCCGAACGCTGGTGATTACTCCCCATCCGGGCGAGATGGCGCGGCTGGCGGCATCCACCATCGCCGATGTACAGAAAGATCGACTCGGTGTGGCGCGGAAATTCGCGCGCGAACACGAGCTGATCGTCGTGCTGAAAGGGCATCGCACGCTGGTGGTGCGGCCGGACGGCGAAGCTTGGGTGAACATGACGGGCAATCCCGGCATGGCTACCGGGGGCACGGGAGATATTCTGACTGGCATGACCGCAGGGATGATTGCACAGAACACTAAGAACCCTTTCGCCGCAGTGTTGGCGGCAGTTCATCTGCACGGACTTGCCGGCGACGTGATGCGTGAGAGGGTGGGCGAACATTCGTTGGTCGCGACGGATTTGCTGCGCGGACTACCTGAGGCTTTCCGGCGCACACAGAACGCCGCCAAGGAAAACTTGGTGGGCTGGGACGGATAGGCCAGGCAGTCCCACGCTTCATCTGGAGGTGGGCAAGTGAATCGTTTTTCCCGAAGCCGCGGAACGACGCGCAGCGTCCAGGATCTCAGTGACCGTGATATTGGTTTCAAGGGATGACAAGCCGTCGGGTTTCATCCCGTTCAACACGACCGCCTTCAAAAGAGAAATTGAGTTGTCATAAGGCGCGGGCAGAGCCTTAGCGGCGACCTCTTCTTCTTGCCCGCCAGCACGCCGCACGCGAATATCATCCCGCTTCACCGTGATGACATATCCCGTTAGTCCGTAGACTTCCATATCTTTGCGGTCGAAGGGCCAGTTCCAGGAGGCTTGCACGATGGCTTGCGCTTTGGGATAGGTCAGAACAATGGTCGCCTCATCATCGACTCGCGGATAGATTTCAGGTTTGATCTGCTGAGTAACGGCGGTTACTGTTTGCGGGCGTTGTCCATCCATCAACCATGTCATCAGATCGGCGCCGTAGCAACCGAAGTCGAAGAGCGCGCCTCCACCGTTGAGCTCAGGATCGGTGAGCCAACTCAGGAACTCGGGACCGACGCCAATTTCTTTCGGGCCGCTGTGGCCGTCGTGAACGACGACCTTGCGTATGTCGCCGAGCGCATGCTCGTGGAGCAGATCGTATGCGCCTCGGTTGCTGCGGTACCAAGTCGTTTCATAATTGACCAGGACCTGAATCTTGCCAATATCCGCCGCCTTCTTGATGGCCAGTGCATCCGGCAGGCTGACGGCCAACGGCTTTTCCATCATGACGTGGACGCCGTGACGGGCGCAGATTTCAACTACGCGACGATGATCAAAGGTATTCGTGTAAACGAGGACGGCCTGCGGATTTTTTCGCGTGAGCATGTCTTCGAGGTCTGGAAATAGAAGGCTCGAGTCCAGGTGATAGCGGCTCGCGTATTGGGAGGCGAGGGACTGGTCAGGTTCAGCGATGCCAACGATCTCAATCTCTGGATTGTGCAGCGAATGATCGAGAAATCCCTGGACGTGGCCATGGACCAGGCCAACAATGCCAACCCGAAGCGGCATCTCATTTTCCGGCCGCGTGGCCTGACCTTGGAAATAAGCGGTTGAAGCTATTAGAAAAAGCACGCAAAAGGATATACATGAGAAGCAACGCATTGAAGCACTCCCTGGGGTAGACAGCGGAAATGGTTCTCGCGGCCGCTTGTCCGACTACGGATCGGTCTGCTGGGACATTGTATCAATAGTAAACAGAGTGCCAAGCGCTTGCATGCAAGAGGGTTGGGCCGGCTGGAAGGGGGCTAGCAGCGCGGGAATCCGGCCATTTGCTTCCGTAACCTGTTACCTGTACTGCTGGCGTGCCATAGTGAATCTACCTATGACCCACTTCCCCCAACCGCACCCATCGAAGCGCGCGGCCCGGGTCCAGCTTGGAGATTCCGTCCTGGCTGCGATTCGTTTAGAAGATGGCCGGCGTACAAAAGCCAAACTCCAAAGCATTTCCGTGACTGGCGGACTGCTGCAATTGCAGCATCCTCTTGGAATCGGCTCGTTTGTGGAGCTCGCGTTTCAGACGCAATCGGGGCCCGTTCATGGCATGGCTGAGATCTTGACCCCGATGCGGAAGACGGCAACCGGAGTGCTGCAACCGTTCCGCTTCGTTGCGTTCGAGGATGACGACCATCGCCGCTTGCGCACGTCGGTCGACCATGTGACCGACCGGAACTTGCTAGGACTGAAGTCGTCTGTTTTTGTGGTGCCAAAGACGATTTAATTCTGACAAGCTTTGTGACGACGGCGGTCCCGGCGCTGGGTGCAACGCTCCCGATATACTGGTCCTGGTCTGCGGGCGCGATTTCTCTGCGGCCAGACTCAGGATATGACGCGGGAGATCACTACACACTCGGCCGAGGAGACGATCACCTTTGGGCGCACGCTGACCGAACTGCTGGCGCCGCCCAAGGTCGTGCTGCTGCGCGGAGATCTGGGCGCGGGAAAAACCACGCTGGTCAAGGGAATTGCGGCGGCGTTTGAGGCGGCTGCGGAAGAGAACGTCACCAGTCCCACCTTCACGCTGGTGCACGAATATCGTGGGCCGCGAGCCAATCTCTATCACATTGATCTTTACCGCATCGATACTCAGCGGGAATTGGAGACGCTGGCGCTGGATGACCTGCGAGATGGAAACAGTATTTTGCTGATCGAGTGGGGAGAGAAATTTCCGCGGCTGGTGCGCGAGCGGGATGTGGAGATTTCTTTGGAGCGGGACGGGGAGAACGGGTGCAGGATCAGGATTGCCGTTTAAGGCTTCGCTCGTGCCGCGACTGACGGAATGAGGACACCGCGCGCAGGAGGGCGGCGCGCTCCATTCCCGCACCATCGAGAAAAGAATCGCGGCGGCGAAGAAGGCGAAGACGAGTCGCTTGTTTCGCATCATCTGTATTATCCCAGAACCGAGAAGCGGCTTCAAAACCCCATGATGTTGTAACCGCAGTCCACATAAATTACTTCGCCGGTAATGCCACTGCTGGCGTCGGAAGCCAGGAAGACTCCAGTCGAGCCGACTTCTTCCACGTCCACGCGGCGGCCCAGTGGTGCGCGCTCTTCGTGGCCCTTTAGCATGTCGCCGAAGCCTGCGATGCCGCGCGCAGCGAGGGTTTTGATCGGACCGGCAGAGATGGCATTCACGCGAATCTTTTTCTTTCCTAATTCATATGCGAGATAGCGCACCGAGCATTCCAGGCCAGCTTTGGCGACGGCCATCACGTTGTAGCGGGGCACAACCTTCTCCGAGGCGTAGTACGTCATGGTGAGAATCGATCCACCATCTTCCATGAGCGGCGCGGCGGCGCGGGAAACGGCAATCAGCGAATAGACGCTCACATCCAGCGCGATGCGAAAGCCTTCGCGCGTGGTGTTGAGGAAGTCTCCTTTGAGTTCGTCAGCGGGAGCGTAGGCGACGGAATGCACCAGCGCGTGCAGTTTGCCGTGGCGTTCTTTGAGTGTGACGAAGAGGCGCTCGATTTCTTCGTCTTTGCTGACGTCGCACATGTAGGCTTCCGCGCCGGGGAGGGAGAGAATCAGATCTTTGGCTTCCTGCTCCAGGCGCTCGTTCTGGTAGGTGATGGCGAGTTTCATGCCGGCGGCGTGCAATCCCTGAGCGATCGACCACGCGATCGAGCGTTTATTCGCGACTCCAAAGACGACGCCGTTACGACCTTGCAGATCAGAGGACATGAGTGCTCCTTGGAATGGGAAAGGATAACAGCGAAGAGCGTGGATTTACCACAGAGTCACAGAGACACGGAGAAACCCGAAGTCTAAAAATCTTCTTTGTTCTCCGTGCCTCCATGGTGAATCGACTTCATTTCACGGGGCTGACCTCTTCGGCCGTGACCGTTCCGATGGGCCAACTCGCGGCTACGAACGAGAACCCGTACACACAGGCCAGAATGGCGAAGGCTGCGACCAGGCTGACTTTGTGGGCGACTGCACCGACGGCAATGGCTAGCACGAGTTGGAGAAATGTCCCGAAAAAATAGAAGGTGTTCTGCACGCGTCCCATCAGGTGTTGCGGGACCATTTCCATCAGACTCGTGTTCATGGCGATGCCGCCAACGCCGCGTGCCGAGCCCATCACTGCGTACAGTAGTATCGCTGCGACCAGCCAATGCGAAACCGGAGCGCAAACCACGCAGGCCGCGATGATCGCCATGGAAAACGCGACTGAGCGGCGGCCGCCCAGGCTGGCGATGATCGCAGGCGCATAGAGGGCGCTGAGAAACGCGCCAGTGCCCCATCCCGCGTTGAGCCAGCCGTAGCCGACCGCGCCGACGTGAAAAATGCGATCGCTCAGCGACGGAGTAACCACGACTCCGGTGATCATAGCGCCGAGAAACAGCGCCCAACTGATGCCCAGCAGGATGACAGCGCGGCGCGCGCGGAGAAAGTGCAGGCCCTCGCGCATCTCGCGCCAGAAGCGCTGGAATTGGGTTTCCGCGGCGAGGATGTCGGCGCGCAGTTCTTCCGGTCGCAGCACGACGTGGCGTCCCTTGCGCACGGCGAAATAACACAAGAACGAAACTACATACGTGGAAACGTCAATCAGAAGCACGCCGCCGAGGCCGATGTGGTTGTACATGAAGCCGACAAGAGCTCCAGCGATCAGCCATCCTCCCTGCACTCCAGCCAAGAGGAAAGTATTCGACTGCACGAATTGACCTTCCGGAGTAAGTTCCTGGATCAGTGCGGTGATGGTCGGCCAGAACATCCAGAAGCCCGCGGCGACGAGGGTGTTCATCAAATACAGTTCCCAGACCTGTACGCGGTGCCGAAACGCGAGAATGGCCACAGCGACGATGATCACGGCGCGCAGGGCGTCGAGCCACATGACGAGCAGGCGGCGATCTTCGCGATCAATGATCACGCCGGTGAAGGGAAGCATGAGCATGGCGGGAATGGTCTGCAGAACGGCGAAAGTGCCGAGCGCCATTTCGGAATGCGTGGCTTCGAGGATGTACCAGGCGACCGCGGCCGAATTCATCCCGCTGCCCAACATGGAGATCACGTTGGCGGCGAAGACGAAGCGCAGCGGGCGCTGGCCGAGGATGGTTCGCATGCTTTTACTTTAGCTGAAGCAGCGCAAGAAAAGGTCGCGCAGGGCAAGCTACGCGATCGCTGGTAATCGTTCCGCTTCCTCGCGAATCCTTTTCCATGCGTGCTCGACATGCCGAGCTTGCGTGTTCGTCTGGCCGACGCATAGGCGCAGCGTCATTTTTCCACTCAGCTTGGTATGCGTCAGGAAGAGATCGCCGCTGCGGTTGAGGCGATCCATGATAGTTTGATTCGCGTTGTCGCCAGCTTTGTGGCGAAAGCAGACCAGATTCAATGGCGCGGGAGCGGCGAGTTCGAAGTTTCGGTCGTTGCGCACCCAGTCAGCGAATTGCTGCGCGAGTGAAACGTGGTGGCGAATGTGATGCTGCAGGCCTTCGATGCCGTAATGGCGGATGACGAACCACAGCTTCAGCGAGCGGAAACGGCGGCCGAGCTGGATGTGCCAGTCGCGGTAGTCGATGACCGCGCCGGATTCGGTAGTCTGGTTGCGCAGGTATTCGGGCAGGATACTCAGAGTCTGGATGAGCGCCTTGCGATCGGCGACCCAAAAACAGTTGCAATCGAAGTTGGTGAACATCCACTTGTGCGGATTGAAGTTGTAACTGTCGGCGAGCTCGACTCCGTTCTGCAGGTGGCGGAATTCGGGGCAGAGCGCGGCCGTTCCGGACATGGCCGCATCCACGTGCAGCCATAGATTGTGTTGATGGGCGACGCGGGCGATCTGGGGGATCGGGTCCATCGCGTTCGATGATGTCGTTCCGACGGTGGCACAAACAAAGCAGGGAATCAGGCCGGCGTGCTTATCGGCTTCAATCTGGCGCGCCAGGGCATCGGGGCGCATGCCGAAATTGTCGTCGACTTCAATCAAGCGCAGATTATCGACGCCAAGTCCTGCGATCATGGCTGCCTTCTCTAGCGAGGAGTGCGTCTGCGTTGACGCATAAGCAACGATGCGGCCATCGCATCCCCTTTTGTTGCTGGTGTAATTCGTGGCGCGTTCGCGGGCGGCCAATAGCGCGCACAGCGCGGCACTTGAGGCAGTATCCTGGATCACTCCGCCGCCTGTATTCGACGACAAAAAGCTCTCCGGCAGACCGAGCATGGGCACGAGCCAGTCGAGCACATGCGTTTCCAGTTCCGTGCAGGCTGGACTGGTGGACCACAGCATTCCTTGCACGCCCAGTCCGGAAGAGAGCAGATCGCCAAGAATTCCCGGGCCGGAGGCGTTGCACGGGAAATAAGCGAAAAAGTTTGGCGACTGCCAGTGCGTGACTCCGGGCAGAATCAGATTCTCGACATCCTTGAGTAGCGCCTCGAAGGGCTCGCCGTGCGCCGGAGGGTTTGCTGGAAGGGACGCGCGAATTTGCCCAGGCTTTGCCTGCGAGAGCACGGGGAAGGACTCGATGCGAGTTTGATAGTCGGCGACCCAATCGACTACGGCGTGGCCGTAGCGGCGGAATTCGTCGGGCGTCATATGAAAAGATTTTTCTTCGGACACGGTGCTTAACCTCAAAAGGATGAAACCAGAGCAGATCGTATCAGAGCAGATCGTTGTTTCTCTTACCTCAATCGTCCGAAATACAATCGAGTCTTGTATTCGAAGGTCGCTCGTCCCGACACAGAGTGGGCGTCGAAGATGCGGCGCAACTCGCGAAGCATGGGCCCGAATTGCGGATGGTCTGGTCCGGGCGCGTACGACGACGACAGCAGACGGCCTTCAATCCCGGTGTAGTCAAATTCCTGGCGCATCTCAAACTCTCTTTCTTGATAGGGAGTGGGATCGAAGAACTGATTCACCTCCGAGGTCGTCTTTTCGTGGCGGATGTCCTGATAATCGGTGCCGTAGGTCAGCAACAGTTGCTCATAGTCGCGCAGGAACGCCGTCGAATCGGTGAGGCGTTCGTTCCACAGAAGCACGAGCCAACCGCCGGGCTCAAGAATACGAACGAATTCGCGCCTCGCGTGCTCGCGGTGAAACCAATGTGCCGCTTGCGCGGCGGTGACGAAATCCACGGCCTGAGACGGCAGAGTAGTAGCTTCGGCAGTTCCCGCGATGCTGGTAAACTTCGGAAATCCCGACAAGAGCCGTTCGCCGGCTTCGCGCATCTCGGCATTGGGCTCGACGCCAAAGACGGAATTTCCATTCTCTAACATCATGCGTGACCAGATGCCAGTTCCCGATGCGACATCGGCGACCACATGAGTCGGCCTCAGACCGCATTCGGTCTGCAGAACCTGCAGCGCTTCGGGAGGGTATCCGGGGCGGTAGAGAACATAGTTTTCGACGCGATCGGAGAATCGGCTTGTGGCATTGGAGGCGGGCATAGGATTCGAAAGCAGCAAGTTTTTTCATCTTGCCACACCGCGATTTTAATTGCACGATAGGGATATTGTCCTTCCCCGCTGGGTTCCCTGTGCCGCAAGCCCGGCGACTTCGGTAACGAATCTAGAGAAGAAATAAGGGAAACTTTGTCTGCCGTTAAGTACGATACCATTCCAATAAGGCATGAGAGCATGATCGAAGAATGAGAGTTGTCATCAAAGTCGGCACCAGCCTGATCGCTCCCGGCGGTCAGATTGACGCGAACATCCTGCGCTCCATGGTCGATCAGTTCGACCTCCGCAAGAACGAGTATCTGATCGTTACCTCCGGTGCGATTGCCGCGGGCATGTCCGGACTGGGGTTAGGCAAGCGGCCCAACGACGTTCCCGGAATGCAGGCGTGCGCGGCGGTCGGGCAAAGCAAGCTGATGCATACTTACGAGCGGCTGTTCTTCGGCAAGAAGGTGGTCGCGCAACTTTTGCTTTCGAGCGATGACTTCACGTCGCCGGTGCGTTATCGCAACTTGCAGAACGCGCTGGCCGAGTTGCTTTCATTGGGCGTGGTGCCTATCGTGAATGAGAACGACAGCGTCAGCGTGCGCGAATTGGTAGGCGCTTTTGGCGACAACGACGAGCTGAGTTCATTGCTGGCTACGGCGGTGAAAGCGGATTGGCTCCTGTTGCTGACTGACGTGGACGGCTTCTACATGCCGAATGGACGTAGGAAACCGCGCCTGGTGCGGGTGGTGCGCAAACTGACTCCGGCGCTGGAAGCGCAATGCAATGGCAAGAGTACGCTGGGGCGCGGGGGAATGATTTCCAAATTACGGGCTGCGAAGCTGGCCAGCGAAGCGGGCGTCCACGTGGCGATTGTGAATGGACGCCATCCGCAGGGAATCACTCTGGCCGTGGAACGCAAGATCGGAACGTATTTCCCTCCTCTGAAAAGGCGAAACTAATGGCGGTCACCATTACTGAATCGATGTCCACGAAAGAGAAGATGCTACGCGCGCGCGACGCTGCCGCGAAGCTGGCACTACTATCGACCGGCGAGAAGAATGGGCTGTTGCTGGCGATGGCGGACGCGATTGAAGCCAATACCCAGATGATTCTCGCTGCGAACCGCGAGGATGTGGAGAGCTCCGGCCTTGAAGGCGCGATGCGCGACCGCCTGCTGCTGACAACGGAACGCATCAAGGAGATGGCGCAGGGCGTGCGTGACGTGGCGGCGCTGGGCGATCCGATTGGCGAGACACTGGCGGAGTGGACGCGGGCAAACGGCTTGCGCATCCGCAAAGTGCGCGTGCCGCTGGGAGTCGTGGGAATCATCTATGAATCTCGACCGAACGTTACGGTCGACACTGCCGTGCTCGCGCTGAAAACTGGTAACGCCATTGTGTTGCGCGGCGGCAAGGAAGCCGCCCGGAGCAATCAGCAACTGGTAGAAATTCTTACGGCGGTGCCCGGAGTGCCACAGGGAGCGATCGAACTGCTCGATTCGAGCACGCGACAGTCTGTCGAGGAGTTGATCAAAGCGCGTGGGCTGGTCGATGTGATCATTCCCCGCGGCGGAGCTGGACTCATCACATTCGTTACTGAGAACTCGTCTGTGCCTGTGATCGAAACCGGTGCGGGGAACTGCCACATCTTCGTGGACGAATCCGCCGATTTCGAGATGGCCGATGAGATCGTGATCAACGCCAAGACGCAGCGGCCATCGGTGTGCAACGCGGCGGAGAAGCTGTTGGTGCATGAAGGGATCGCGACGGAATATGTCCCACGAATCGTGACGAAGCTGATCGACGCTGGAGTGGAAGTCCGTGGGGATAGTAAGGTGCGCAATTTGGCGGTGGGGCTGAACGTTCTGCCTGCCGTAGAGCAAGACTGGTACGAAGAATATCTTCGGCTGTGTATGGCGGTTTGCGTGGTTGCAAATGTGGATGAGGCAATCGCCCATATCAACCGCTATTCCTCGAAGCACTCCGATTCCATCGTGACAAGCAGCGAGGAGACCGCCCGCAAGTTTCTGCGCGGCGTGGATTCGGCCGCAGTTTACTGGAATGCCTCAACCCGCTTTACCGATGGTGCGGAATTCGGCTTTGGCGCCGAGATGGGCATCAGCACGCAGAAGTTGCACTGCCGCGGGCCCTTCGCGCTGGCGGAGTTGACGTCCTCCAAGTACGAGATTATTGGGACGGGGCAAGTGCGGTAGTTTCCTGCTGCGCCCCTGATTCCCACGCGTCCGTCTGCATACTTCACACCCGCTGTGCTACCTTACTTACTTTCCCAACGGGAGTATCATGCGATTCTTTTATTCGGCGATTGTTTGCTCAGTCGTATTCCTGTGTTTCGTTTTAGCCCGCGTCAGCGGCCATGCGCCGGAGGCTTCTGCGACGCCGCAACCCATCTTTGGTTTCCGCGATGCGGCTGCGGAGAGCGCTACCGAGGCCCGCTTCCTTGCGGTGCCTGATCCTAAACTCGCCGAAGAGCACCTTCGCACGCTGACGCAAGCTCCGCACATGGCCGGCACACCTGAAGACAAGGCGACGGCCGACTACGTGGCGCAGAAGTTTCGCGCGGCTGGGCTCGATACGGAAATCGTCGAATACAAAGTGTGGATGAATTATCCGCTGGAAATCAGCGTCGATGTCACGGCGCCAGCCGGAGTGGAAATGCACGGGCCCACGCGCGAGCGCGTGGATGGAGATCCATATCAGGACGATCCGCGGGTGGTGATGCCCTTCAACGGCATGTCGCCCTCCGGAGACGCCGAGGCGGACGTGATCTACGCCAACTACGGAACGCCGGAGGATTTCGAAAAGTTGGAAAAGTTGAAGGTCGATGTCCGAGGCAAGATTGTCATCGTACGGTATGGGCAAAATTTCCGTGGGGTGAAGGAATTCATAGCGCAGGAACACGGCGCGACGGGAGTGATCATCTACTCGGATCCGTTTGACGATGGATGGCGGCGGGGAGATAAGTATCCCGATGGGCCCTGGCGCCCGGATACAGGCGTGCAGCGCGGGTCGGTGGGATACATGTTCGAATTTCCCGGAGATCCAACGACGCCCGGATTGGCATCCGTACCGTCGTTGCCGGAGAGCAAACGGATCTCTCCAGAGCATTCCGCGCAGATGCCGAAAATCCCCGTCACTCCACTTTCCTATCACGATGCCTGGCCGATTCTTCAACATCTGGGCGGAGCCGACTCACCGCGCGAATGGCAGGGAGCCCTGCCTTTCACTTATCACGTAGGACCGGGGCCGGTGCGGGTGAAGATGCACCTCAAGCAGGACTACCAGTTCCGCACATTGTGGGACGTAATTGGCCGAGTGCGTGGGAGCGACTCGCCGGATGAGTGGGTGGTTGCGGGGAATCATCGCGATGCGTGGGTGTATGGCGCAGTCGATCCGAACAGCGGCACGGCGGCGATGCTCGAGGCGGTCCACGGCGTTGGCGAGTTGTTGAAGTCAGGTTGGAAGCCGAAGCGCACGATGATTTTTGCCAGCTGGGACGGCGAAGAAGAAGGGCTGATGGGTTCGACCGAGTGGGCCGAGCAACATGAATCCGAACTGGCCAACGCTCCAGCGTATTTCAATATGGATGTGGCTGTTTCGGGGCCAAAGTTCGGAGCCTCGGCGGTGCCGAGTCTGAAACGATTTTTGCGCGATGTGACCAAGGCCGTGCCCAGCCCGAAGGGCGGAACGGTTTACGAAGCATGGCAGAAGGTAGATCAGCCGGGCGTTGCGTCGACGCAATCGCCGGCGGAAGCGATTGGAGACGGCCGCCGTGCGCCAGCTGCGCCAGTCAAGGGAGAGGTTCCGGTTGGGGATTTGGGCAGTGGCTCTGATTACAGCGCTTTTCAGCAGCACCTGGGTGTGCCTTCCAGCGATATCAGTTCTACCGGACCGTATGGCGTCTATCACTCGGTGTTCGATAATTTCGCTTGGTTCAAGAAATTTGGAGATCCCGATTTTGTGTATGAGCAGCAAATGGCCAGAATCTTTGGTCTCGAGGCGTTGCGCATGGCTGATGCCGACGTGCTCCCCTACGATTACCAGGAATATGGCGAAGAAGTTGCCGCATATCTGGCCGCGGCGGGAAAGCGGGCAGAGAACAAATTTGGGGACCACGCACTCGATCTGGGAGCCGTGACTGCGGCGGCCAAGCACCTTCAAGATGCAGGAGCGAAGATTTTATCAAAACAGAAGAATCCTCCGCGCGATGTAGCGCTGCTGAATCGGGCGCTGCTCGGGGCGGAGCGGGCGCTGCTAGTGCCGGAAGGGCTGCCGCATCGTCCGTGGTTTCGCCATGCCATTTATGCTCCCGGCGAATATACCGGGTATGCGGCGGTGGTGATTCCGGGAGTGAACGAAGCTGTCGACAAAGGGGATGCGGGACAGGCGCGGCAGCAGCTGGCGGTTCTGGCTGCAGCGCTCGAACGCGCCGCCAAGGCGTTGGAGGGATACCGGTAACGGGATGAACACCGCGCACGCTCTCGGGCAATTTCTGCGCACGCTGCCGCATTCGGCGGCGGCTACGTTTCTTGCGCTGTTTCCCATCGTCGATCCCTTCGGCGGCATTCCGATCTTCTTCTCGATGACTTCGTCGTGGACAGCTCAGGCTCGCCGGCGCACAGCGGTGAAAACCGGTTTGTGGGTGTTTGCTATCCTGGTGACATTTCTGTTCTTTGGGCGTTTTGTACTTTATTTCTTCGGCATCTCGCTGCCGGTCTTGAAAATTGCCGGTGGATTGATCGTGGCCAACACCGCTTGGGGGATGGTTACCTCTCACGCGCGCATCACGCCCGAAGAAAGTCACGAAGCGGAGGACAAGGAAGACATCTCGCTTACGCCGCTGGCGATGCCGCTGATGTCCGGTCCGGGAGCGATCGGCGTGGTGATGGCGCTGGCGGCCCATGTGGATAGAGCCGCTTCGTACCTTGGGATGGTGATTGGAATCGCTGCGATCGCGCTCTCGGTGCTGTTGTTTTTCTGGCTGGGAGGGCCGCTGGTGCGGCGCCTCGGACCAAGCGCGGTGGGAGCAATCAACAAGATATTCGGCTTTCTGATTTTGGCGATTGCCGTCCAGTTGGTGTGGGACGGCGTGGCGGATTTCAAGAGCTGAGCGGCGCCCTTATCCGCGAGCCCACTTCTCGCAAAGGGGGCCACAAGCGAGGCACTCGGCAGTACAACGAATGCCCAGAGCTCGCCGTGTAGAATAATCTTGTTATGGCGGCAGATAAACAACATGCCCACGAACTGATCGAGCGGTTGGCTCCGAGCCAAGTTTCGGCGGTGGTCGGAATTCTCGAAGCTCTGCTTGATCCCGTCTCTCGCGCCATTGCCAACGCTCCTGTCGATGACGAACCACTCACAGCGGCAGACGAGAAGGCGCTAGCGGAAGCTCGCGAATGGTCGAAGCAAAACAGAAGCACTCCCCATGAGGAATTCCTCGCCGAACTCGGCATCACTCAAGAGGAGATCGACAACTATCAGGAACCGAAGTGCCAAAAGCGATGTCCGCAGCTTAAGTAAGCCCGTCGCCATGCATATTTTCTCTGCGCTGCTTGGCTTTGCCGAATCAGGCGTGGGCGACGTGAAGTCGCTCCAAGGTAGAGAACAACTTCTGCTACGCATTGGCGACTACCGCCTCTTCTTCGTCTGCCCCGATGCCGACACTATCGAGATTCGCCGCGTGCGGCATCGCGGCGAAGCCTACCGCTGAGATGGTCTAACGGTTCCTGCTTCTCGCAAAGGAGGCGAGGAGTGTGGCACCCAGCGTTTCGCAGCTCAGGACAGGAATTCAAATTCCCCGCCCTGTCGCACAAAACGCGACAAGGACGGGGCAACCGCGGGCTCGAGATAATTCAGAAAGGGTGGGCCAGCCCCAATGAAATTCGCTCCCTACTTCACGTAAGCCCACTTCTCGCAAAGGAGGCGAGAAGTGGGCACCTCGCCGGCGACTCTAATTCCTCGGGAGCAGGTCCGGCAGTTGAGCGGTGTTAAACGCCCAACCAGCCAGTACCTGTGCATGATGTATGACGCCATCTGCATTGACCTTGTCAAAAGTGTCCGCTTGGGTGTGGTGGGTCTGGTCGTAATCGTAGTCCGTCTGGTTGCCAATGAGGGAGAAGCCAGGAACACCTACATCGTTGAAGGATGCGTAGTCGCTGCCGTGAAAGCGCTCCATCCAGGGCTGTATCAACTCCAGATCCTCCAGCGGCGCCAGCGTGGTGTCTACTATCTTGCGTGCCGCGTAATTTTGGTGGAGTCGTAGCGTGAGGATTCGCGAGGTGCCGGTGTCGTCTGCGAGGACGGCAGAAATCTTGTTCCACTCGGTTTTGTGTTGTTTGATGTATTCGCGCGATCCCGCCTCTCCCTGTTCCTCCCCAGTAAACAGGACGATCCGGATCGTGCGCCTGGGCTGCAAGTTCAGGGCTCTTATCGCACGGGCAGCTTCCAACACAGCCACGACGCCGGTGCCATCATCTGTTGAACCTGATCCAAGATCCCAAGAGTCTAGGTGTGCGCAAAGGATGACGATTTCGTCCGGCCTTTGGGTGCCGTGGATTTCGGCGACGGTGTTGTGAACTTCAACCGGCGCCCCGCTAAATGAGTTATTGAGAGAAACTTCGACTTCGACGGGGCCCTTTTTCAGCAACCGCCAGATCAAGGAGTAGTCTTCGTGAGTCAGTGTGCCCGTAGGAAGCTCAGCGATTTCGTATTTGTGAGCGGCGTTCGTCACCGTTAACAGTCCATTGTGTTTGCCCGAATCGAGCAAAACCGCCGCTACGCCCTCATTCCTAAGAAAGGTCAGGCGTGCCGCATTGAACTGGTCCTCGGGCGATGGTGTGTTGCGATCGGACGCCGGAGCGGGAGCCTGTATCGACGGACCGGTCCACGAGGAAGGATTCGCGGAAGCAACTTCTGGCGTGAGGTCCGCTGGTTGCTCGAAGATAGCAACTGTGCCTGCGAGTTTTCCGCTATACGCCTTAAGTTCATCAAGATTGGTGGCCGAAACGAAAACGACCTTGCCGCGGATCTGGCCGGCAGTTGCTGGAGACCAGCCTGCTGATGCGATCGTAAAATTCCGCATGACTGGGTTGACGATCCGAGCTTGTGCAGGACCGCGTTTCCAGGCGTGCGCGATTTTCCAAGCTTCCAGGTGGACGTTTTCGAGCCTGTATTGACGGGCGAGGTCGGACGCCCAAGTCTCAGCCGTCCACAATTGGTCCGTCCCAGTCAACCGCGGTCCGATGGCATCGGAGAGATGCTCAAGATCCTCCATCAGATGGTTGTGCTCGCGAATTTCCTGAAAAATGCGCCTGTCGGTGGCTTCGAGGTCATCCTGTGGTGCCGCTCGCGGCGGCCAAAGGACGACTGTACAAAGAAACAGGATCGAGTGAGACAGCCATCGGCGTGGCCGGTTCCGGCAAACGTTCGGGATCATCGTGTCTCTCAACTGGCGCAGAGGCTGGATGGTAGTCTGCCCGTCTCCGACAGGGCCGAGCTTTGCTCGGCTGGACAGCCGAGGGCTGCTGTCCCTACAGGAACTACTTCAGCGTCACCAACCTCTCCACCAACTCCGAATAATCTTTCTTTTCGATGCCATGGACTTCCTTGTTGTAGGCGTCCACCTTCGACGAATAATTCATCGAGCAGAATTTTGGGCCGCACATGGAGCAGAAGGCTGCTTCTTTGTAGTGGTCGTCGGGGAGGGTTTCGTCGTGCATGGAGCGGGCGGTTTCGGGGTCGAGGGAGAGCTCGAACTGTTTTTCCCAATCGAATTTGTAGCGCGCGTAGCTGAGGGCGTCGTCGCGGTCGCGGGCGCCGGGGCGTCCCCGGGCGATGTCGGCAGCGTGGGCAGAAATCTTGTAGGCGATGATGCCGTCTTTCACGTCCTTTTCGTTGGGCAGGCCGAGATGCTCTTTCGGAGTCACATAGCAGAGCATCGCCGCGCCGTACCATCCAATCATGGCCGCGCCGATGGCTGAGGTGATGTGGTCGTAGCCGGGAGCGATGTCGGTGACCAGCGGTCCGAGCGTGTAGAACGGAGCTTCGTAGCAGAGCTCGACTTCCTTCTCCACCTGTTCCTTGATCTTGTCCATGGAAACGTGGCCGGGTCCTTCGATCATGACCTGCACGTCGTGCTGCCATGCGATTTTCGTAAGCTCGCCGAGAGTTTTCAGTTCGGCGAACTGAGCTTCGTCGCTGGCATCGGCGACGCAGCCGGGACGCAGACCGTCTCCCAGCGAAAAGCTGACGTCATACTTCTTGAAAATTTTGCAGATGTCGTCGAAGCGTTCGTAAAGGAAATTCTGCTTGTGGTTGTAGGCCATCCATTGGGCGAGAATGGCTCCGCCGCGGCTCACAATGCCGGTGATGCGTTTCGAGATCAGCGGCAAGTACTGGACCAGCACACCGGCGTGAATCGTCATGTAATCGACGCCCTGCGCGGCCTGCTCTTCGATCACCTCCAGCATGACTTCGGCGTTCAAATCTTCTACACGCTTTACGCGGGAGATGGCTTCATAAATTGGCACGGTGCCGATGGGAACGGGGGAATGGCGGAGAATGGCTTCGCGAATGTTGTGAATGTCGCCGCCGGTGGAAAGATCCATCACCGTATCCGCGCCGTAGTGCACGGCGGTGTGCAACTTCTTCAATTCTTCTTTGACTTCTGACGTGACCGCCGAGTTGCCGATGTTGGCGTTGATCTTGCACAGCGACGCCACGCCGATCGCCATCGGCTCGAGTTCCGGATGGTTGATGTTGGCAGGAATGATCATGCGGCCGCGGGCCACTTCATCGCGAACCAGCTCTGGAGTTAGCTTTTCGCGGTGGGCAACGTAAGCCATCTCTTCGGTGATTACCCCCTGGCGAGAGTAGTGCATCTGGGAGAAGTTGCCGGTGGTGTTCTCTTGCTTACGCCGCGCGAGCCACTCGGCGCGGGGCTGAGGAACGCTGTAAGCATTACTACCGTTACCGTTGGAAGCATTGGGCGAGATCATGACGGGCCATCCTTGCAGAAATCTGCGGCGATTCTCTGAAGTTTGCATTATACCTTCGTAACAAGATGCGCGGAACAGCCTGTCCGGAGGGGCTCGGCGGCGTGTAATAGTTTCGTAATGTGTCAGGGATCACGGCGCCGCGTTGAGTTGGGGCGTTAGGTTAGAAGCACAATCAAACATGAAAACTCATCCAAAAGGCAGTCATGCTCGCATCCTTCTGAGTTCGGTGTTTGGACCTTATGCGCAGGACGATGAATTTGGCAGTCGCGCGATCAATCCCATGGAGCTCTATCACAACCAGGTGACGCGCGCCCAGGGGAGCTTCTCGCTGCGTATGTTCCATCGTTCCTGGGGCATCATGATGATCCAGGAAAATATTTCCGCGCCTTGCAGCGTGCTGGATTTTCCCACGCGTGAAGCTTTTGCCGGGGAATTGGCCACCAACCACTATGACATCGTCGGAATTTCTTCGATCATCGTGAATGTCTTGAAGGTTCGGGAGATGTGCCGCATGGTGCGGGAGCTGTCGCCGGATTCCGTGATCGTGGTGGGCGGACACGTAGCGGCGGTTCCAGGCCTGGAGGCGATGATCGATGCTGACCACATCGTGCGCGGGGAAGGCATTTCGTGGATGCGCCGCTACCTGGGAGAAGACGAAAATGCGCCCATTCGCCATCCGGCGATTGTTTCCGGCTTGCAGACTCGGATTATGGGAGTGCGTCTGCCACAGCGCAAGGGCGGGACGGCGGCAACCATTATTCCGTCAGTGGGCTGCCCCATGGGGTGCAACTTCTGCACGACGTCCGCGTTTTTTGGCGGCAAAGGAAAGTTCATCAATTTCTACGAGACCGGAGATGAACTGTTTGGTGTGATGTGCAAGATTGAAGCGGAGCTTGCGGTGAAGTCCTTCTTTGTGATGGATGAGAATTTTCTGCTACACCGCGAGCGTGCGATGCGCCTGCTGGAGCGCATGAAAGAAGCCGGCAAAAGCTGGGAGCTTTCCGTGTTTGCCTCCGCCAACGCGATTCGAAAATACACAATGGTGGAGCTCGTGGAACTTGGCGTTTCCTGGATCTGGATGGGGCTGGAATCTCCCAGATCGAGTTATGGAAAGCTGCAGGGGCACGATCTGACGCATCTCACGCGAGAGCTCCGCGAACACGGCATACGGGTGCAAGGCTCGACCATCATCGGACTGGAACACCACACGCCGGACAATATCATCCAGGAAATCGAATCGGCGGTAGATTACGAGACCGACTTCCATCAGTTCATGCTCTACACGCCGGTTCCGGGAACGCCGCTTTATCAGGAGATGGAGGAGCAGGGCAGATTGCTATCGAACATTGACTACGCCGATATTCATGGGCAATACAAGTTCAACTTCAAGCATGGTGCAATCTCTCGCGAAGATTCTAAGCGGTTTCTCGATTGGGCGTTCTGGCGAGATTTTGAGCGTAATGGACCGAGTCTTTACCGTCTGTGTCAGACCATGCTGCTAGGCTGGCAGCGTTACAAAGACTACCCCGATCCGCGCGTCCGGGAGCGGTTCACACGGCAAGTGAAGAAGATGATTGGCGCCTACAATGCGGCGCTGTGGGCGATGGAGCGGGATTTCAAGAAAGTGAATCGCAGCGTGAGTGAGAAGATTCATAAGCTGCGCCGCGAAGTTGAAAAGGAGTTTCCTGTAATCGCCCGGCTTACGGCCGCGTCGCTCGGGCCGGTATTGTTGTGGTCTACACGCCGTGAGACGCGCAGGCTGGCGGCTGGACAGACCTACGAACCTCCCACGTTCCTCGAACGCACTCACTGGGTTCCAGCTTCGTAGGCTCCATCCTTGCGTCCTTGCTCAGGGGAACAGCGGGGCTTAGAATCTCATCCGTTCCTATAAGGAGAGATTTGCCCATGCGTCTGTTCCGATTCATGCCGGCTTTGCTGCTGGTCATCACCGCCAGCAGCTTCGCTCAAACATCTTCGACAAATTCTTCCGTGAAGCCCGCTCCCGGCTTCAGCCTGGACAATATCGACAAGAGCGTTGATCCTTGCGTGGACTTTTACCAGTATGCCTGCGGCAACTGGATCAAGAATTCGGAGATCCCTCCTGACCAGTCACAGTGGGTGAGCTTCGTGGAACTTCGCGAGCGCAATCTCGACATTGATCACGGCCTTCTGGAAAAGGCTGCTGCGGGCGGGGCGAGCCGCGACGCGGTCGACCAAAGAATCGGCGATCTTTACGGCTCCTGCATGGACGAGAAGGCGGTGAATGCCAAAGGCCTCGCGCTGCTCAAGCCGGAGCTTGACCGAGTGGCTGCCGTTCCGGACAAGGCCGCTCTGATCGATGAGCTCGCGCATCTGTATCTCGTCGGGGGCACGTCGCTGTTTAGCTTTTACTCCTCTTCCGACCTGCACAATGCCGATCAGGTGATTGCTTACATTGATCAAGGCGGGCTCACATTGCCGGACCGCGACTACTACATCAAGGAAGACAATGCAAAGATGAAGGAGATGCGGCAGCATCTGGTGGAGTATGTGACGCAGTCGTTCACGCTGGTGGGCCAGACTCCGCAACAGGCGAGCGATTCCGCGCAGACTGTACTGCGCATCGAGACCGCTCTGGCCAAGGCTTCCATGGACCGTACGGCACGCCGCGATCCGAAGAATCGCGATCATAAGATGAGCCGCGACGAAGCTGTTGCCCTCGGTCCCGATTTTTATCTGAATCGCTATTTTGCAGCCGTTGGTGCGCCCAACTTCACTCAGCTCAACGTCACCAATCCTGATTTCTTCAAACAAGTGAATGGAGTTCTGGAGTCCGAATCTCTGGACTCCCTGAAGACTTACGTGAGTTGGCACGTGCTGAATGCGGCGGAGCCGTGGCTTTCCCAATCTTTCGTCGACGTCAACTTCAAGTTCCAGCAGAATCTCACCGGCCAGAAGGAGATTCAAGCGCGCTGGAAGCGCTGCGTGACCCTTACCGACCAGGAGCTTGGCGAAGCTTTAGGTCAAAGATATGTGGATGCGACTTTCGGTCCGGACGGCAGGCAGCGCATGCTCAAGATGGTGGACGCACTGGAGAAATCACTCGCGGATGATATTCAGGGTCTGTCCTGGATGAGCGAAGAAACGAAAAAACAGGCCAAGGTGAAGCTGGATGCCATTCGCAATAAGATCGGCTATCCGGATGTGTACCGCGACTACAGTTCGGTGGTGATCAAGCCGGATGATTTGCTGGGCAACATTGCCCGCGCCGATGAATTTGAATCGAAGCGCGACATTGCCAAGATCGACAAGCCGCTCGACCGCAAAGAGTGGGGCATGACTCCGCCCACGGTGAATGCTTATTACAGCGGTTCATTCAACGAAATCGTTTTTCCGGCTGGAATTTTGCAGCCGCCATTCTTCGACAAGAGCATGGATGACGCGGTGAATTTCGGCGGCATCGGACTGGTGATTGGCCATGAACTTACGCATGGTTTCGACGACCAGGGGCGGAAGTACGATCCTCATGGCAACTTGCGCGATTGGTGGACCGAGCAGGATGGCAAGGAGTTTGAGAAGCGCGTCAGTTGCGTCGCCGATGAATACTCAAACTTTGTTGCGGTTGACGACTTGAAGCTGAATGGGCGCCTCACGCTGGGAGAGAATACCGCCGACAACGGTGGGGCGCGCATCGCTTTGGCGGCTCTCGAGCACATGATCGCGGACGATAAGACGGGGAAAGAAGGCCAGAAAATCGACGGCTACACTCCTGAGCAACGCTTCTTCCTGGGATTCGGACGCGTGTGGTGCGAGAAGCGGCGTCCGGAGATCGCGCGCACGAGAGTGCTCACCGATCCGCATTCACCGGGCAAGTATCGGGTGGATGGCGTGGTGCAGAACATGCCGGAGTTTCAAAAGGCATGGGGATGCAAAGCGGGACAACCCATGGTGGCTGAGAACGCTTGCCACGTTTGGTGATCCGCTGGCGTCTGCAGAAAACTTAAGAATGAAAGGCCCGGCATCTCTGCCGGGCCCGATTCTTTGCTGAAGCGTTTTAGTAGCTGGCGGCCTGGACGACCAGATGATCGACGATGCGGTGGGCCTCGTCGATGTGATGAAGGGCGCGATCCCGAAGGCCGCGCACGGCCGGGTCATCCTCTTCCCGGGCGATATCATTGTGAGCTTTGTCCAGCAGTTCCATCGCGCGGTGATAGCGGCCGGCGCGGTCCATGCGCGCATCGACCGGCGGGTGATCGTTCAAATTCTTACCGTCGTCGATCGCGGCCCGCTTGATTTCCTCGATGGCCTTGTCGATCTCGTTGATCGCGTGCTCTTCTTCCTTGTCCATGTGATGAGTGGGAGCCAGGTTCTCCAGATGAGCGCGGGCGTGGCGTAAGTCGGTCAGCGCGTGGAGATACGCCGGATGTCTTCCCGGTTCGTCGGCAAAACTCATGGCAGCGCAGATGGCAACAAGAAAAACGAGCAGGGTGCAATGTCGTGCAATTTTCATGGTTCCCTCGACGCCTCTCGGCAGAATGAACTTCGTTGGTATTAACCCGGAATTACAGGATTCGACTCGTTGAATTCTACGAGTCAGCTCCCGGTCGCCGAAGTTACTTCGGGACATGGCCGGTTGAAGTCCTTGTCTACCTCGCATTTGCGGCGATCAACTATCGGGCTGGGCTACCGTCGAGATTTGCTCGCCGTGATTTGTCCACGTAAAGTTTGTCAATCGCGCGTGAACACGTGTGACGACAAAATGACTCACGTTTGACGATGCGGTGACAATCTCCTTTTGTGCGTCGCCTATGCTCGACCCATCTCGATTGAAACCCCTGCGAACTGAATAAGTAGATCGACCGCTGACCGGTTGCGACCAGGCCGAGGGAGTTCCTCGTTCAGCCGGCGGAGGTCACGTCACCGAACCGTAGAGGAGAAAAAATGACCAAACTTTCGGCATACACGCTGGCGATCGCTGTCTCTTTGGGGACGACGGCGATGCTCGACAACAGCCAACCCTCCCATAGGCCAAAGGCAAGCGCCGAAGCACGACTGCAAGGGGATGGAGCCTTCCGCGACGGGCTGTACCTGGGAAAACTTGCTGCCCAAAGCGGCCAGCCGCAGCATCCCGCCATTGCCCGCTGGTCCACCGATCAGGACCGCGCCACGTTCACGGCTGGGTATCGCCGCGGATACAACGATTCTCTCGCTCGCATGGAGCCATAAAACAAAGTTCGCAAAATGCGAATTCTGAATTGAGGTGAAGTTGTATGCATGAAACAAAGTTGCTTTCCCTATTCGCATTTACTTTTGCCATTTGCTTTTCCCTGGCAATTTGCGTCTCCGCTCCTGGCGTGGCCAAGGCCGGGGGAGCTCCGCCAAACACCAGTGCAACAGGCGCTGCCGACCTGAAGGGCACCGTCCGATTTGAAGGTGTTGTGCCCAAGCCCAAGGTGATCAGCATGGCGGCGGACCCGAGCTGCGCCAAACAGCATGCCGCCCCCGTGTTTGCGCAGGAAGTGATGACGGACGCGAAAGGCGAGCTGCAGAACGTAATCGTATTTGTTGCCGAAGGGTTGGGCGACCGAACGTTTGATCCACCCGCCCAGCCCGCAGTTGTCGAACAGAAAGGTTGCATGTACATGCCGCATGTTTTGGCGGTGCGGGCAAACCAGCCACTCCATGTGGTGAATGACGATCCCACGTCGCACAACATTCATCCCACGCCGGCGAATAATCGCGAATGGAACAAGGCGGAGCCGCCGGGATCGAGCATGGACGAATCGTTCGCGCGGGAAGAAATCGCAATTCCGGTGAAGTGCAATTTGCACCCCTGGATGCACGGCTACATCGCGGTGTTCAAACATCCATATTTCGCGGTGACCGGCAAGGACGGAACTTTCGACCTGAGCAGTTTGCCGCCGGGCACCTACACCATCAAAGCGTGGCACGAAAAACTGGGGACGTCCACGCAGACGATAACGATTGGCGCAAACGAAACCAAGGAGATCAGTTTCGTTTTCAAAGGGATGTAATTCGCTTCAATGCTTCTCAGGAATCTTGAAGCCCTTGCGGCGTTGTTCGCTGTAGCGGTGCAGGGCGTCAAGAATGATGGGATACGCCTCTGCCGCGGGGCGTATCTCGTCTACTTCGACGGCCTTGCCTTCGAGCTGTTTGTAATCCTGAAAAAAGCGGCGCAGCATGATCATGCGGTGAGGGGGCATCTCCGCGGCTTCGCGATAGGAATTGAACTCGGGATCCTCGGTGGCGATGGCGATAATTTTGTGGTCGGGCTTGCCACCATCGATCATGGTCATCAGGCCGATGGCGCGGGCGTGGATGATGGTGAGCGGAACCACGGGTTCCTGGCAGAGCACGAGAACATCGAGCGGATCGTCGTCTTCCGCCAAGGTTTGCGGGATGAAACCGTAGTTGGCGGGATAGTAAACGGCGGAGTAGAGGATGCGATCGAGCTTGATGAGGCCGCTTGCTTTATCGAGTTCGTACTTCACGCTCGATCCGAAAGGGATCTCGATCACGCAGTCGAATTCCTGCGGGAGTTTGTCGCCGGGAGTTACGTCATGCCAGGGATGGATCATAGGAGTTTTCGAACCACTACCATTCTAACGGACGATTCTTTCGGTTTGAGTACGCTGGCCATCTCAAAAACGCGGGCTGGCATCCATGGCTTCAGACATCTTCGTTGCGGTGTCTAACCTCTGCAGGGCCGCATCGTCGTGCAAGAACGGGTCCCAGAGGCGTTCTATCTGGGATGAGCGGCCCCCAGCTCGATGGAGGAGCCATGCGTTCTTTGAGACTTTTTGTCTTGTGCGTGTTACTCGCCTCGTTTTCAGCGGGCCAGTTCTTATCCAGCCAGTCGTTATCCGGTCAATCTTCAAATTCTTCGGCCGCGGACGATTCTGCCGCGCGTCTGCCGGTGACCCGGGTAATTCTCTACAAAAATGGGGTCGGTTATTTTGAGCACGCGGGCCGCGTGCGTGACAGCCAGGACGTCAACGTAGACTTCACCACCGCGCAACTGAACGATGTTCTGAAGTCCCTGACCGTGCTCGATCTCGGCAAGGGACGGATCACTGGCGTCAGCTACAACTCCAACGCTCCTCTCGAGCGGCGTCTCGGCTCTCTGCATCTGCCTGTGGGCGAGAACCCGACCACGGCACAGTTTCTCGACGCATTGCGCGGAGCGCGACTGGAGGTGCACAGCGGATCGGAGAGCGCCTCGGGACGCCTGCTCAGTATTGATGAGCGGGAGATTCCCATCAAAGGCGATCAGAAAGTTACGATCGATCAGGTTTCTATTGTCAGCGATAGCGGAGAGGTTCGCGTGTTCGACCTGACTCCTTCCACCAGCGTTCGGGTAGCGGAAAAAGAAGTGAACGAGGAGGTGGGAAAATATCTCGGCCTGGTTGCCTCCACGCGCGATCAGGACCTACGGCGCATGACCATTTCTACTGCGGGCGAAGGCGAGCGCAATCTGCTGGTCAGCTACATCAGCGAAGTGCCGGTATGGAAAAGCACTTACCGGATCGTAATTCCGAACGAAGGCAAGCCGCTGCTGCAAGGCTGGGCCATCGTCGATAACACGGTTGGCGAAGACTGGAAGAACGTGGAGTTGTCGCTGGTGGCGGGAGCGCCACAGTCGTTTGTGCAGGAGCTTTCACAGCCGTATTACACACGGCGTCCGGTAGTGGCACTGCCGCAGAATGCCATGATCACGCCGCAGACCTTTGAGGCCACAATGGAGTCTCGGACGGAGGTCACCAACGGAAATCCTTCCGGTGGCGTAGTCGGCGGCGTTCCGGGCGGAGTAGCAGGAGGAATGATTGCTCAGAGTATGAGCGCTCCCAGGATCCAGAATGGTGCCGCCTCAGGTGGCGGCTTCGGGGTTGGAGGGCCAGTGTATAAAGCCATGGCGGGTCGTCCCGATGCCACCGAGGTGGCCGAGTCTCTCGAAGCGGCCACGACCACTGCGCAGGCTCGCGAACTCGGCGACCTCTTCGAATACAAACTCCACGACCGCGTGACCATCCGCAAGAACCAGTCGGCGCTGGTGCCGATTCTGCAGTCGCGCATCGATGCCGAAAAAGTATCCGTATGGAATCCTTCGCAAAGCGCCGTGCTGCGAGCGCTTTGGGTCGACAATACCAGCGATCTGACGCTCGATGGCGGCAGCTTCAACGTGCTGGAAGGCGATGCGTTTGCCGGCGAGGGCCTGATGGATGCGATCAAGCCGGGCGAGAAACGACTGCTTTCCTACGCGGCCGACCTTGGCGTCCTGATCGATGGCAAGCAGAAGGCTGAGAACCAGCGCGTGACAAAAGTCATCATCGCCCATGGGGTAATGATGCAGTCCACGCAAGAGCGCGAGGAAAATACTTACACCATCCGCAATCGCGACACTTCGACACGCACCATCGTGATCGAGCATCCGGCGCGGCCCGGATGGAAGCTCAACGACGACGAGAAGCCGGTGGAGAGTTCGACATCGTTCCACCGCTTCCGCCTCACCGTAGAGCCGAAGAAGACGGAGACCCTGCTGGTCAAGGAATACCGGCCCATCACCAACAGCTACCAGCTGTCGAACGTCACCGACGATCAGATCAAGTTCTTTCTCATCCAGAAGATGATTAGTCCCGAGATCGAGCAGGCTTTGCGGAAAGTGATGGTGCAGAAGGCGAGCGTCGCCGTGATCGACGGTGAAGTGGCGTCACGCAAGTCGAAGATTTCGGGGATCTCAGAAGACCAGCAGCGGGTCCGTGAAAATATGAAAGCGCTGAAGGGCAGCGCGGAAGAGAAGGTGCTGGTGGCTCGCTACGTCCGGGAACTGAACGAGCAGGAGGACCGGGTGCAGTCGTTGCACCACGAAGTGGCCGATCTGCAACTGAAGCGCGAGGCCGCGCAGAAGACGCTGACTGAAATGATCGAAGGCTTGCAAATGGAGGCTACGTTATAGACGGGGTGGCCCATCGCAGTCCGTGCCTTTCACAGTGGCTCAGTTTGAAAGGGGACGGCTGTGTACGCAGGGGAGATCCCTCGTCCCGCTGGTGAAAACGTGGGGCTTCGGGATGACGCCGTCGGGGGTGCAATGGTGAAAAGATTTCAGGTTGAGCCAGTGCCCGGGGCTCGTATCTTGATTCTGAACTTGGGGAAGATTAGAGTCGTAGAAGTACAGTTCCTGTGGGGTGGTGTGCTATGTCCAGTCAAGGCAAGACCTATCTGAAGTTCGGCGGGGCTACTGTTCTGATCCTGTTTCTGCTGGGCTATCTCGCCTATACGGGAGTGCAGGACAGCAAGAGTTATTACGTCACCATCAGCGAACTGCACAAGATGGGGAACGGCGCTTATACCAAGCGTCTGCGCGTGGCGGGAAATGTGCAGCCGGGGTCAATCAAGCGGACGGGAACCCACGTGCAATTTGTATTGATGGAGCAGGATCAATTGCTCTCGGTGGATTACACCGGAACGGAAGCACCTCCCGATACGTTTAAGGACGATTCTCAGGCGCTGGCCGACGGCAGCTTTGGAAGGGACGGCGTCTTCCATGCCAAAGCGCTGCAAGCGAAATGCGCATCGAAATATGCGCCGCAGCAGCCCGGCAATCAGATGCAAGCCGAGCCGAGCAAGAGCGTCACGCAGGTCCAGAAACCTTCCTTGACTTCGAACTGAATCTTTATCTTTGACTTCGAACTGAATCTTTATCTTTAGTTTTGGCGGGCGTTCTGCAGCGATATCCCTGTGTGAATTGTTTTCCACAAGCTGGGAATACGTTGACTTTGTCAGCGCCCGGATGTAACGTTCCGCTAGTCGTTCCGCACGCGGGCCCCGCATCACTAACGTCTAATTCGATCTTCAAGGAGAATTTCTATGAGTATCAGTGTGCGTAGAGAACATCTACGTGTAAGTGGATTAACCGTGCGCTTAACGATTTGGGTTTTGGCTGCCGGAGTTTTACTGGCTGTGGCGCCCGCGTCTGCAACCGCTCAAACCCTCGGACTTGATTTTTCCGTGCCCGCCGTGGTCAGTGGCAGTCAGACAGAAGTGCCCCTCGCATGGTACACGGACCGTGCTGCCCCGGCCGGTTTTACCGCCGCCAGCGGTGTTCTGTCGGAGAGTGTCAGCCCGTCAGGTTTTCAGACGCCTACTCCGAGCTTCTACAATACGCAAGGTAACAAGTTCGACTTGTTAGCTGGCACCAACTCAGTATCGATCGAGCTCTACGTTCCTTCAACTTGGGAATTGCTGGACGAACGCATGGCAGGATTTTGGCTCACCGCATTCGATTCCACCTACTCCGTGGGTGACTACCCAATCATCGAGTTCCAGGGGCCCATTGTGAGCGAGGTCCCAGGCCCCAGCTACTACCCCAATGGCGGTGTTGCCGGATTCTATGGCTGGAACAACAATACAAATAGTTTCACTTACATCGGCCTCCCCGCGGGCTTCAGATACAACGCCTATTACAAACTAACCATCACCCTGAACAACCCAACCCCGGCCCAATCCAACGGATACTTCACGTACACTGTCTCTGATGCCAACGGGGACAACCCTGTGAGCCAAAATAGCCCAGTCTCCGATTTCAATGATTTGTATCTAGGTAACGTAATCCTCGAGGGCTACAACTATGACGCCCCTTTAACCGTCAAGTGGAGGGCTCTAAAGTATTCCTTCAATTCAAACGGGCAAATAGTTTGGAATTGACGGACGGCCTGGAGAATTCCCAAAAAATAAATGCATGCCGCCCGATCTCGGGCGGCTTTTCTTTTGCATCGCGCGGAAGGTGGAGGCGGTAACTTCTGTTATCAGGCGTGGGTGTTGAAAAAGTCACGTCGATTAGCAGGATGAGATTCAGCAGAAGCATGTTAGAAGAAACTGATCCCGCCCGTACTGTGTTGGATTTTCATCGCTGGAGGCCTGCTGATCATGATGGAGCAACACGACCGCTCCAAGGCGTTGTTCTATTACTTCCACCTGGAAGATCAGGTTCCAGAGACTCACCTGCTGCGGCTCATCGATAGGCACATCAGCTTTGCCTTTGTGCGGGAGAAGCTGAAAGCGAGGTACGGCGATACCGGGACGCACGCCGAACCGGCCAAGAGCATTACGCAGGCCCAACCTGGCGCTCAGCCAGCCGTAGCTTCGAACCAGACCGTTTTCAAATATAGCGCGGGACCACACACACTTGTCGTCCCGAGCGGAGGAGGGATCTTGGTTCTTGCCTGTACCGCCGCTGCAGCGGGCCAACACCAAGATCCCTCGCTTCGCTCGCGATGACACTTTGCCATGGCGTGCAGCGCTTGCGTCGTTTGCTAGCGTCCTCGACTTCGCTGCGACCTTCCGCTATCTTCGACCTTTCACCTTAATCCAACTATCGTGAGCGCCTCTGAAATCCCGGACGCCGCTGGAATCGTAACCGTCAGCAATCTCATCAAGCAATTCGGCCGCTTTGCCGCATTGCGCGGCCTGAGAGCGGAGTTTGCTGCCGGCAAGTTTCATGTGATTCTGGGCGACAACGGGGCAGGGAAGACTACCCTGCTGCGGGCCTTGGCGGGGCTCGCGCATCCCACACGGGGCACGATTTCGATTCTGGGCAAGAGTCCGCGCGAGGCCTGCCGCGAGGTCGGTTACATGGCGCACCCGTCGCTGCTTTATGACGAGATGAGCGGGATGGAAAATCTGCGCTACTTCGCTCGTCTGTACGAGATTGATGGAGATGAGCGCTGTGAGCAGGTGATTCGTTCGGTACGGCTGGATCCGGAGTTGGCGCGTCCGGTCGGCCAGTATTCGCAAGGTATGCGGCAGCGCATGTCGCTGGCGCGGGCCATCCTGCACGATCCCAAGATTCTTTTGCTAGATGAGCCGTTTTCCAACGTAGACGTGCATTCGGCTCGAGAGATTGTGGGATTGCTGAAAGAGATGCGGGATGCGGGCAAGACTATTTTTCTAGTGACCCATCAGGCATCACTGCTG
This sequence comes from uncultured Acidobacteriaceae bacterium, assembly GCA_964403025.1. Taxonomy (GTDB): domain Bacteria; phylum Acidobacteriota; class Terriglobia; order Terriglobales; family Acidobacteriaceae; genus Sulfotelmatobacter. Next base: position 1,324,668 of record CAYOEH010000001.1, read on the forward strand.
GGGGGTGTGGCCGACGAATTTGTCTGGATGCAATCCGGGCAGATCGTGGAACGTACGGCGACGCTGAATCCTGCGCGAGTGGGGCCGCAATGAGTTCGCTCCGCTCCATCACCCTGGCGACTTTGACGAAAGACATCCGGCTGGAGTGGCGCTCGCGCGATGCGATCAACTCCATGCTATTTTTTTCGCTGTTGGTGGTGGTGATCTTCAGCTTCTCGTTCGATCCGAATGCCGAGGAGTCGCGCGAAATTGCGGGGGGACTGATTTGGGTTGCCTTCCTGTTCGCCGCCGTGGTTGCCCTGAACCAGACTTGGGCGCGCGAGCTGCGCAATCAGGTTCTCGATGCTTATCGCGTTTCTCCGGCGCCGGCGAATGCGCTGTTCCTGGCCAAGGCGTTGGGCAACTTCATTCTGGTAAGCGTGCTGGAAGCGTTGATGGCGCCGCTGTTCATGATTTTCTACAACCTGCGGGCATTAGGTCCGGCGTGGCAATTGATTCCCGTGGCGATTCTTGGAACCTGGGCGCTGGTGGTGAATGGAACATTTTTCGCGGCCATGTCGTTGCGTACCCGCAGCCGTGAGATCATGCTGCCGCTGCTGTTGTTTCCTATCTCGATTCCAGCCGTGCAGTCGATGGTGGAGGCAACGCGCATCATTCTCGCCGGTGACGCCTCGGCGCGCTTCTGGATCGTATTGCTTCTCACCTACGATGTGGTGTTTACTACTGCTTGTCTGGCTTTATTCGAGACCATCCTGCAGGCGGAATGAAACGGGCCCTCACCATCCTCGCGGTTTTTACAGCGCTGTTGCTGGCTTATGCTTTCTACGAAGCGATCTGGGTGGCGCCGATGGAGCGGACGATGGGCGATGTCCAGCGCATCTTCTACTACCATGTGCCCTCGGCGTGGACGGCGTTCTTGCTTTTCACCGTAAATCTGGTGGCTTCGGTGGTCTATCTAATAGAGCGAAGCCCGAAAGCGGATGCTGTAGCCCTGGTTTCGGCGGAAGTGGGCGTTGTTTTCTGCACGGTTGTGCTGGTGACCGGGCCGATCTGGGCGCGTCCGGTGTGGGGTATCTGGTGGACTTGGGATTTGCGCCTTACCCTGACTCTAGTCTTGTGGCTAATTTATGTGAGTTATCTGGTTCTGCGGCGGTTTTCGGACAGTTCGCAGACTCCGAAGCTGGCGGCAGTACTGGCAATCTTCGGCGCGCTTGATGTGCCGCTGGTATATTTCTCGATATGGTTTTTCCGCACGCAGCATCCCCAGCCGGTGATTGGCGGCGGTGGTTCGATTGATCCACGAATGCTGCATGTGCTCCTGATGAACTGGCTGGCATTCTCCTGCTTTGCCGTCGTGGTTTGCTGGTGGCGTTATCGCCTTGAAATGTTGCAGCGGGCGGTGGACGAGGCGGAAAGTCTGGAGTCGTTGATGGGAGTGCCGCAGTGAACGCCGTCAAATATCTATGGGCTGCCTACATCGCCACCTGGCTGATTCACGGGATTTATCTGGGCAGCATCGCGCGGCGGTACGGACGTTTGCGGCAGCGCATGAAGGACTTGGGTAGAAGAGAGAAGTAAAAGCCCTCCCGCTCAGTTTGCCGCTTTCCATTCTTTCTGCAACGCGCTCAGGAAATCGGCGCTCCCGCCGGAGCGCAGGAATTCGTAGTCCTCGATCATGGCAGCGGTGCCGACGCGCAAGGAGGGCAGCGGTGATTCCGAACGGATGACCCGGGCAGTAAAGCGGACGCGAACCGCATCGGTCAGCGTGATGTGGGGTGGAAACGTAAGCGTCACTTCACAAGCGGTGCCCTCGGGGACGGGCCGGTCCAGATAAAAAAAAACCCCCCGCGCGCTCACATTCTGCGTTTCGGTTTGAAATTCGCTTTCTCCAGTGAGACGGACTACCGCTGGCAGGCGCATATCAAAGCGCCGCATCGTCCGCCGTTCCTGAGAGCCGGTTTGCATCCGTGGCGTATTTTCCGAAAGCATTTATTCCCCAAGAAGACACATCTGATGCGGAACGGAATCAACAGCCAAGGCTGGAAGACACAAGTCCTGCCCATTTTTCTTGGGGCAGGGCTTGATAGCTTCACTTTATAGAAACGCCCGTGGTTTGCAAGAGCAAAAAGACTCATGGAACTGAGTCGGTAAATGCCCAAGCGGCCTGGAGGATTTTGGAGGAGTCCGCGGCCGCTCTGATTCCGCAGACTAATGAGGCAATCACGCTGCCATCCGTTGCGCGATACGCGGGCTGATTGTTGAGAAGAATCAAAGCTTTTGTGTGACTCGCGGTCGCGAGGGACCGCGTGCCTGCAACGCTTTGCAGAAATCGTCCTCATTCGGTTCATCTGCAGATCTCTTCATTCCACTTTCGTGCCACATCGCGGCATCTTTCCTTGGTCACGGGCGCATCTGAGGTGTTGGAGCGCGCTCGGGAGCGGGAGCCTCGCTTGACTTGGCTATCCGTCAGATGTTTAAGTAGTTGTTTATTTTCCGCCAGTTCCAAAGTGACATGTCAGCAGCGGGCGGTTTCGCCGATGCGGGGTAAAAACTCGCGCTTCGGCTCTACTCTCTCCAGAATGATTGGTGTGCGTCGGAGGAAAAGCGTAATGGGAAATGGTCGTGAGGGGTTGATGGGGAAGACGTCGGAAAGCAGTCAGCAGCGAGTCCGGGTCGCGGGTGCGGTTGTGGTTTTGCTTCTGGCAGCCTGCGGGATACTGGGCTCGGGCTTCCGCCACAGCTCTCAGAAAGCGTCGGCAAAGGTTCCGGTCTCTCCGATTTCAGCTGCCCTCGGCAAGGCTCCTGCGAAAGCGAAGCCGGACGCACGCGCTCTCCTCAGCCAACTCCCGATGATCTTCGAAGCCAACCAGGGCCAAGCCCCTTCGGGCGTGAAGTTCGTTTCGCGCGGGTCGGGATACGGTCTCTACCTGGATCCGACTGGAGCCGTATTAGCCATACAAACGGCGCAGCCGGCGTCACCCGGTCACAAAACGCCACGCCGCGGTGTGGCGGCGGTACACATGAAGCTGGTGGGTGCTGATCCGGCGACGACGGTTGCGGGAAGCGTGCCGCTTCCCGGCAAAAGCAATTACTTCATCGGCAATGATCCGAACAAGTGGCATACCAGCATTCCGCAGTTTGCTGGAGTTGACTATCAGAACGTTTATCCGGGGATCGATCTGGTTTTCTATGGCAGCCTGGGCCACCTGGAATACGACTTCAAAGTCGCACCCGGTGCGGACCCGTCGCAAGCCGAGTTGCAGTTTGATGGCGTAAGTAAACTGCAATTGAGCGGCGGAGATTTAATTCTCAAGGGGTCTGGCGCCGATGTGCGCTTGCAGGCTCCGCGGGTTTACCAGAGCGTTGCAGGCCGGCAGCAGCCGGTTGAAGGGCGCTTCGTTCTCCGCGCGGGCAATCGAGTCGGCTTTGAGATTGGCGCATACGATCGCACACGAGAACTGGTGATCGATCCAACCATCAGCTACTCCACTTACTTTGGTGGCGCGAACGGTGCCGAAACCTCTCCGTCGATCGCGGTGAATGGCAACGGAAACATCTATATCGCAGGATCTACCACTTCTAACGATCTTCCGCTCCCAACCAGCGTGACGCCTTACCAGGCCGCCCTGAAAGGTACGCAGAACATCTTCATTGCGGAGCTTAGCCCGACGCAGGGCGTAGGTGGATTGGTCGCCATGACCTACCTCGGTGGGAGTGGGACCGACACCATCGCTGGCAACCCCGCTATTGGTGACTCTGCAGGGCTGGCAGTGGATAGCGCGGGAAATGCGTACGTCGGCGGCACAACTACTTCGACGAACTTTCCCACGATCAACGGATACCAGAGCGGGCCTGAAGCCGGGAGCACGGGCACGTCCCACGTATTCGTCAGTCTGTTGAATCCCACTCTTTCTGGGCTCATTTATTCGACTTATCTTTCCGGTAATGGTACGGATGCGGCGAGCGCTTTGGCCATCGACAACAATGGCGACGCCTTCGTGCTGGGTACCACGACTTCCACCGATGTGGCTACCGGCTTTCCGGCCACCTTGCTTCCTCCGGCGTATCAGAAGTCATCACTGGCGAGCATCCAGTTTTTTGTCACCGAGATCAATACCAAAACCATCGGAACGGGAAGCCTGGCTTATTCGACATATTTTGGTGGCGGCAATCCCGGCACGGGCGCTGTAGTTGTTGGCGGCGGCATCGCGGTCGACACTACAGGAAACGTCTACTTCAGCGGCACTACGAATTTCTTCAACAGCGGCGAAGGCACCAATGGTCAAGGTGGGCTGAACACGGGAGATTTTCCCATCACGAACGCCTACCAGCCTTGCCTCAACACGGTTCCTCCAACCACGATCAGCTATCCTGTCAGTTGTGGGACGGCGACAACTTCCGCAGCGACCGATGCTTTTGTGGCGAAACTGAATCCGAACAACGCCCAGACTGGCGCCACGCAGCTACTGTTCTCCACCTACTTCGGTGGTGCCAATACCGATTCCTCCACCGGGCTTACGATTGATACCACTGCCTCGGCCATCTACATTACCGGCGCTACCAACTCGACCGTTTTCAATGCTCCCACTGGAGCCGGGCAATTTCAAGCCTGCCTGAACGCTCCAACGGGTGTTCTCGGGGCATGTCCGGCGACCACTACGGATACGGACGCCTATGTGGCGAAGTTTACGAATCCCACCGAGACTTCCGGATCCACCACCACTACCAATGCGGTGGGTCTCAGCTATTTTTCCTACCTGGGTGGAGCTTTGAACGATAGCGGTTTGGCGATTGCGGTCGATACCGGGGCGGGAGCGCTGGTCACTGGCGAGACCAATTCAACAGATTTCCCGGCCTCGACGGGAGCGATCCAGACCAACCTCAAGGGCACACAAAACGCGTTCTTTGCGCACATTGATACGACCACTCTGTCGGGTACGAACACCGTAGGTTCGTACGCCACTTATTTCGGCGGAAGCGGAGTGGATCGCGGAACTAGCATCACGGTGGATCAGGCCCTCAACACTTATTTTGCGGGCGATACGACTTCTACGAATTTGCAGGTGCAAGGAGCGTTTCAGCCGACGTTTCAAGGAACCACCATGGACGCGTTCGCGGTAGCCTTGCGACCGGTGAACGATTTGTGTATTACCTGCGTGGCGCCCATTTACTCGCCAGGTTCACAAGTGGTGGGCGCGGGCAATCCGATCTCAATCACCTTTACCGTCACGAATCAGGGGCCGGATCTGGCCACGAACGTTACCGTGGGCGCGCAGCTTTCCACCAACATATCGGCTACCTTTACCAGCGTTTCAGGAGGGGCTGGCAGCATTTGCAGCCCGCCTATCGGTACGACCGCGGCTTGCGTGATTCCCGTCCTGCAATCGGGTTCGATCGCGACCGTGGCATTTTCTGTAACCCCGACTACGGCAGGGACTGGTTCGATGACAGTGACAGCCACCAATGCTAACAATACAAACCCGATCGTCACCACGACGGCTTCGTTCACGGCTACCAATTTTTCGATCGCGATCAATCCTTCCAGCCAGACCGTGGTTGCGGGCAACACCGCAACCTACTTCCTGCAGGTAAACCCGGCCATCACGTTTGGAAACAACGTGTCGCTGACTTGCGGTTCTACCCCGGTGGGTGCGAGCTGCGGATTCACTCCCGCTACTCTTATGTTCAATGGCCCGGGTGCCCAGTCAAGCACGCTCAACCTGACGACAACGGCCCGACCTCCCTCCGTGATCAGTTCTCTTCAGTGGGGCGGGCGGTTTTACGCTCTCTGGCTCATGGTTCCGGGGATGGCTGTCGTTGGATTGGGAGGCAAGAAACGCCGGCGGAATCGCCTGCTAGGCCTGCTCATGGTTCTGGCATTGTTCTCGTTCATCGTCCCATTGCCAGCTTGCAGCAAGGCGAAGCAACAGCCAGTCGTGACCGGAACTCCGGCGGGCACATATTCGCTCACGGTTACCGCGACTTCGGGCTCCTTCACGCAGACTGCCGGGTTCAGTTTGACAGTGCAGTAGAGCAGAAGAGAGTTTTTCGGACGAGCCAGTATTCTGCCGAAGTTCTTTGGGTGACAGTGTTAGCGAAGATCAGGCGCCGGCGGAAAGTTTGTGGTGGCTCTTGGCTTCGGCGATCCCATATTGCCGAATCTTATAGAGCAGGGCCTTGTAGCTGATCTGAAGAAGGCCGGCGGCCTGTTTACGATTCCAGTTGGTTTGCTCGAGAGCCTGCCGGATGGCTTCGCCTTCGGCTTCGTCCTTGGCAGTGCGGGCCAGCGACTTTAATCCGCCACCCGCCTCTTTTACAGCTGGATCCGAGCCTCCAGCGCCTCCGTTGCCGTCGTGGCGTGGCTGCAATTCGGCGGCGGCCAAGTTTTCGTCCCCCAGGATCAGATACCGCTTCAGGAAATTGTTCAACTCCCGCAAGTTACCGGGCCAGGAATGTCTTTGGCATGCCTCCAGCAAAGGTGGCGAGAGTGGAAGCTGAGGGCGCGCATACTGTTCCGCCATATGCGCCATGAAATGCTTTAGCAGGATCGGAATCTCTTCCTTGCGTTCGCGCAGCGGCGGCAGTTGCAAGGTGAACGCGTTCAAGCGGTAGTAAAGATCTTCTCGCAGCCGCTTGGTGGCGAGTGCCTGAGGAATGTCGATGTTGGTGGCCGCCAGGATGCGCACATCGACTTTGATGACAGAACGGCTGCCTAGCCTTGAGAATTGCTGGTCCTGCAACACGTGCAGCAACTTGGCCTGCAGGGCGGGCGGCATCTCGCCGATTTCGTCGAGCAGGATGGTGCCCTTGTTGCAGAGCTCGAACTTGCCGGGCTTGGCGTGCGTCGCCCCGGTGAAGGCGCCCGGCTCGTAGCCGAACAGTTCGCTTTCCAGCAGGTCCGCGGGAACGGCCGCGCAGTTGACCTTCAGGAAAGTTCGATGCGCCCGCGGCGAGAGCTTGTGAATCAGGCGGGCCAGCACTTCCTTGCCGGTGCCACTTTCGCCCAGGAGCAATACCGGAATATCGACGTTGGCGACCAGCGCTGCTTGCGAGCGAATTTTTCGCATGGCGGGACTGGCGGCGATGAAAAATACATCGTCGGCAACTTCCTCAACTTCGCCTCCCACCGGACCTTTTCCCTGACCGAGGCACTGATGAATGACCGCATCCAGTTCCGACTTCTGAAAGGGCTTGGTGAGGTAGTCGTGTGCGCCCAGTTTCATGGCCTGCACGACCTTGCGGGTGTCGCTGACGCAGGAAAGCATCACAACCTTGGCGCCCGGCCGTTTCTGGCGAAGTTGTTCCAGGGTCTCCAGACCGTCGATGCCGGGCATGAGTACGTCGAGCAAAACCAGATCCGGCTCCATGCCTTTATCCACACGCTGCAACGCCTCTTCGCCGGTTGAAGCCGTCTCCACTTTGTAATCGTCGACTTCGAGCAGCGTCCGGATATAGCGGAGCATTGCGGGCTCGTCGTCGACCAGAAGAATCTTGGCGGCGTCGCTCATCGACCCTTTCCTTTGACGCCAGGGGTGGAGGATGGTTTGAAGGGAATGAGAAATGAGAATTTGCAGCCAGCGCCGGGATCGCTTTCCAACCAGACTTTTCCACCCATGCCCTGAACCAGGCGGCGCACGATGGCGAGACCCAGGCCCATCCCATCCTGATTTTCATTGTGCGGCAGGCGGAAGAAATCATCGAAGACTTCCTGATGAAACTCCGCCGGGATTCCGGGACCTGTGTCGGAGACGCTGACCTTTACGGAATTGGGCTGAGAATTCATCTGCCGACGCCGTTCGCCGGCGGACGCTGGCTGGGCAGCGGCGCGGCGCTCCCACATATAAGGCTCGGCGTGCAACCAAACCGTGCCGCCTTGAGGAACAAACTTAAAAGAATTCTCCAACAAATTCGAAATTACGCGCTCCAGCTTGGGAAGGTCAAACTCGAATTCCGGCAGTTTGTCATTGGCGAGAAAATAAAGTGCCAATCCTTTTCCTTGAAAACGCGTCGACCACAGCCGGCAGACCTCGGAGAGGCACTCGTTGATGTTGCCGACAGCAAACTGCATCTTCAGGCCGCCGGTCTCCAAGGCGCTGTAAGTGAGGAAATCCTGAATGAACTGCTGCAGCCGTTTGCCGCTCGCTTCCATGTCATGGAGTACTTCTCGCTGGCGGTCGCTGATCGGTCCCAACTTCTCGCTCTGCAGCAATTCGACGTAGCCATTCAGAATTGCCAGAGGTGTTTTGAGATCGTGCGCGGCCGATCCAAGGGCGTTCGTAGTGCGTTGAAATCGCTGTTGTAGTTCGGAATAAGCCTGTGGGAGATCCGCCGAGCTCGGCATTCCCGATCCGGAAGCCGAACGAGTCGACTCGCTCACTCTTCCTTTGCCAGCCTCGGGAGCACACACATTCTTTTGCACGGTGACCATAAGGGGTACGGCGGTCTAGCACAGAGGGAGGATGATGGAGCGAATGAATCTGTTAAGAAAATCGTAAGCCAGGTTACTTTTCATTGTCAACGAAAAATGCAACCTGATTACCCAAGAGTAGCAAAACCTTGCACTATACAAACATGCCGGAGGGCCGCTTGGCATCGGTCAGAGTGAATGGGCGCATGGCTAGAAGGTGATGGAAACACAGCACTTTGCTTGGTTGTCGCGGTCCGGGGCGGGGACAAGGGTGGTTTCATTGGGTTTCATAGGACTCGCTTCCCCGATGATCCGGTTAACCCCTAATTTGGCCCCAAAGCTGCTGCTTATCTTGGCGTAAATCGGATAAAGAAGGGGCGTGAGTGATCGCAAAGACTCCCATGGCAGAGCGCCGGCGATGGCCGCGCTTGCCTCTGGCCATACCCGTCTTTGTCAGGACCCGGCTGGAGGAGGATAAGGAGTATTTGGAGTTCGCCACTGCCCTAAACGTATCTGCTGGCGGCATGCTGGTGGCGGTCCGACGTTCCCTCCCCGCTACGGCGGAAGTTTCCCTCGAAATTCCAAGCGCACCCTTAGCTGGTCTGTCCGCTCTCCCGACGGCCTCACGCACCTTACGTGCCAAAGTATTGCGAACCGAGCATGCCGAAACCTACAACCTGGTTGGCGTGAAGTTCTTCCGGCCACTAGTAAACGACCGCGTCCCGATCAAAGTACCGCGAAGGAAACAGGCTTCCTTGGCATGAAGGGCTTTTCCTTTGGTGAACGTTGCAATACACTCCCATACCTCCCCATCGATTACTAGATGTCCCCCAAGGAAAATCTTTAGTAAGTTGCTTTTCATCAATTACATAGACTAGCCTTTACACTGAGTTAGCCCGCTCCTTTGTGTTTGGTTCCCCGGATGCACGCACGCCATGGCTTGTGCGGCCGAACCGGTAAAGCCTTATGAGCACTTCACATCTAGTCAGTTCCCTGGTGCAGCCTCTGGGAGAAATGCCTCCCGAGGCGGTGTTTTTTGGGGGCACCGAGGCCATGCGAGCTTTGCGAGAACGGCTTGCCAAATTGGCCAGCGCGAATGTTCCGGTGTTGATCCAGGGAGAGAGTGGCACTGGCAAGGACATCATTGCGCGCATGATCCACGCTGCTTCGCCATGGAAGACAGGGCCGTGGGTGAAGGTAAATTGTCCTGCGATTCCTGGCACGCTACTCGAAAGCGAACTCTTTGGCTACGAAAAAGGCGCCTTCACAGGAGCCTTTGGCACAAAGCCTGGCCGTGTGGAGATGGCGCATCGCGGAACTTTGTTTCTGGATGAAATTTCAGAGCTCGACATGAGTCTGCAGTCGAAACTGCTGCAGTTGCTGCAGGACGGACAGTTCTGCCGCATCGGCGCCCAGGAAGACAAGAAAGTCGAAGTGCGCGTGGTGTGCGCCACCAATCGAAAGCTGGAAGAGGAGATCGCCAACGGCACGTTTCGCGCAGATCTTTTCTATCGCATCAATGTCGTGAATCTTCACATGCCGCCGCTGCGCGAGCGGGCTTCCGATCTGCCGGATCTCATTGCCTATTTTCTCGACCGCTATAACCGGAAATTCAACTCGCGCGCCAAGCCGCTCTCCACCGATTTGATGAACTCGCTCAAGAAGTATCACTGGCCGGGCAATGTTCGCGAGCTGGAGAACCTTATCAAGCGTTACGTGATCCTGGGCACCGAAGAGGCTATCTCTGGTGATCTGCGCCCGCACCAGCCGGATTTCTTCAGTGCCGATATTGCCGTCGATGGACCGATTTCGCTGAAGAAAATCACTCGCCAGGCTGTGCACGAATTGGAACGCAAGATCATCCTGAAGGTGCTGCAGCATCATCACTGGAACCGGAAGCAGGCGGCTCGAGCCCTGAACATCAGCTATCGGGCGCTGCTTTATAAAATTCGCGACGCCGGTCTGCCTTCGAACCGTACCGCTCGCCGTCCTCAGGCCGAAGACCCGGACAAGCAGGACATCGTAGTTCTGGATTGAGCCTTGGGGTTCTAGATTAAGCCTTGGCGGATTTTTGAAAGAAATTCTTCGGCATCGGCGCGCGCCTTCTCGATCAGCTTTGCATTGCCGCCCGATTCCGTCGCGACTTCGTGCAGCACAAGTTCCACGGCATCCTTCGGCTTGAAACCCCGCATAATCAGAAGTCGCGCGCGGTTTGCGAAAGCGGTCCCGGTATCCGGTTTCTTGTTCGCCGCAGGAACGCTCAGTTCGGCTTCGCACTGATGCTCGCGAAACTTCGCCGCGGCGAGGCGGTCATATGCTGCCATAGCTTCTTCTTCTCCACTTAACAGCGTCGGTACCACGAATCGCCATCCGCAATTCGAACACGACCAGCCGGCCGCGTCACCCTCGATCCAGATCAAGGAGCGTTCCATATCGCAACCTCACCGCGTGACTAAAAGGAATCTGATCGCGGGGTGGCGTTCACTGCAGGAGCTGCAGGGTCTTGCATAACTGAGTAATCGTGTCTCGCTGGTAAGCAGTCGGATTCATAAATTCCACTCCGTAGCTGAAACCGCCACGGTTTCTAACCAATCCGCGAATCGCCATCACTCGTGAGTTGTAAGGCAGAGAAAATTCCATCAGAACGATGATGCCCGGCTCAAGATCGCGCGGCATGAACAGCCGCAAGCCGCCTTGGCTTACATCGCTGGCTTCTCCATAGAAGCAGAGCGTTTCACCGTTTGTGTTCAGAGTGATCTTGGTACGAATCTTTACCTGGTAGCGCTCCCAGCGCCGCTGCTGCGGCCGTGTTGTCTCCATCGGTCCCATCACCTGTACTTCGCAAAGAACGCTCACGCGATGTAGTCATTCTCAACAAGCGGGAGAAATCAGCAATCCGGTTTACGCAATTGGCTCCGCCTGCATTGATCTCCAAGGTACACAGTCGGATGGATAAATCATAGTGAATCGTTTCATTAAGAAAATTGCTCTTGAACTCTGCCATCCCGGAAGATAAGGTACATGGAACCGTAACGAGGGGCGATGTTCTCAGAAGGTATTCACCAGTCCAAGCAAAATCTACTCTTGTATCCCTTGGTGCTCGAAACCAGCGATGTGGAGGAAGCGGCATCCGTACTGGCCGAGTCCGCCGTCCCCTATCGCTCAGAATTGATCGCTCCTAGCTCCGCATTTTCCACCAAGATTTTTGGGGCTCAAAGTCCCCGAATGCATTTGTCGACCGTTAAAACCACTGGGGCCATGAAGGTAGAAGCCCAGTTGCCCGACGATTCCTACGCGGTGGTTCTCTCCGTGTCCGGAGATGTGGAGCATCGTGTGGCTGGCGAGATCGTTCCGGTGCGTTCGGGGTGGGGATTGGTGCAGTCGCCATTGCAGCCTGTCGAAGTCCGGACTCCCGAGCACTTCGAATTGCTTTTTCTAAGGCTCAGCCGCGAGAATCTGGTTCAGGAATTGGAGAAGATGCTTCTGCGGCGGATTAATTCTCCCTTGGTCTTTTTTCCCTGCTTTAACCTGAGGACCGAGGCCGGACAGCGCTTTCGCCGCCTGGTGTTGAGTCTGTGCACTCACCTCGAGCGGATGCGCGGCGCCGGCAGCAATCCAGAAGGCGAATCAGGCCGTGAACAAGAAAAGCAATACGAGCTGGCTGCGCGCGCACTGGAGAACGATCTGGTTGCGCTCCTGCTGGAGGCGCAGCGCCATAACTATACGCGGTTGTTGGTTCGCTCCCGCTATGCCGGTCCCTGGCAGGTGCGCGCCGCCGAAGAGTACATGAGCGCCAACGCACATCTGGCGCTGTCCCTGGGAGATATCTGCATGGCTGCGGGGGTGAGTTCGAGAACCCTGCAACACGGCTTCCAGCGAAAACGCGGATACACTCCGATGCAGTTTCTGCGCCGGCTGCGCCTGGAGCGCGTGCACGATGATCTTGCGCAACCGAATCAGGTCACAACCGTGACCAAGGCTGCCTCGCGTTGGGGCTTCCTGCACTTCGGCCGCTTCGCCGCTGAATACCAGGCGCGCTTCGGAGAGAAACCGTCGGAGACCCTGCAGCGCTCCCGAATGCAAAGCTGATGCGAGGGGGCGTGGGGCGCGGGTTAGCCGCGTAGCTCCGATAGCGCCTTGCGCGCATCGCTGTTGTTAGGACTGATCTTCAACGCGCGCTCCAGTTGCTGTCGCGCTTGCGCTGGCTGGTTCATTTTCTGATAAGCGAGCCCGAGATGAAAGTGAACTGTCGGATTATCCATCTCGCCCCGCTTCTCATTCAGCCGCAGCGACTCCTGGAACAGATCAATCGCAGATTTGTACACACCCTTTTGGTAGTAAGCCAAACCTAAGGTGTCTGCGACATTCGAGGAGTCTGGCATGCCGCGCCGCGCCGTCTGTGCCATCGCCAGCGCCACATCGACATTGCCGTCGCCGTTGCGCAGTCTCTGCTGCAGGATCAAGTAGGCCAGATTGTTGGAGGCCAGAGGATTGTCGGGTTGAATTTCGAGCGCCTTCTGATACATCGCTTTCGCGTTAGTCCAATCCTGTTGCGACTCGTACATCTCACCCGCGAGAATGTAGAATCCAATCTCGCGGGGATGGTCCTTGATCGATTGTTGATACGTAGCCAGCGCCTGGCTCACCGATCCTTCGGCCGCCTGCACCTGGCCCAACTTCAAAAGTGCATCGGCATTATTCTTGTCCAGTTCAATCGCCTTGCGCAGCGCAGCCTCCGCGCCGCTCCAGTCTTTTTTCTCGGAAAGCGCCGTCCCCAGCAGATCGTGGAAGCCGCTGGTTTCTGGCGACTTGGCGATCTGAGCCCGCGCGGCGGCGACGGCTTGGTCAGTTTGCTTTTGAGCCAGATAGACTTTCATGATGCCCTGCAGTGCATCGGTGGACGCAGCATCCTTATCGAGCGCCTGGTAGAAGAACTTAATCGCCTCCGGGTACTGTCTCTGCGCCTGATAAAGATCGCCCATAAAGACGTAAGGTGCCGGACTTCCGGGAGCCAAACCCATCGCCTTGGTCAGGTCCTGCTGGGCGTCGGAATATCTCTGGCGATTCATCTCCACCAGGGCGCGCATCTGGTAGCCGTCGGGTGCGTAAGGCGCTCCGGTAATGATCTGTTGGGCGGTTTGGGTAAGGGCATCAAGATCGCCACGGCGCAATTCCAGCCCGGCCAGCGCGCGTTGAGCATCCGTGAAGTCGGGCCGCAGCCGCGCGGCTTCGCGCCACTCTGATTCGGCGCGCGCATCGTTGTGCTGCATATCAAAAGCGAGGCCGAGTTGATAGTGGGCCACGGCGTTGTCGGGGTCGTCATTGATCGCCTGCTGCAGTGAGTCCACCGCCCCGGCCACATCGTTGCGGCCAAGCTGTATCTCTCCGCGGTAGACCAGCACCGCCGGATCATGCGGGTTTGCTTTCAGGATTTCATTGTTCAGCGTGCTGGCTTCTTCCAAACGGTTCTTCAGGATCAGAAGCTGGACGTAGTTTCTCTTGACCTGCATGTCCTTGGGATGGTCGTTATACAGCGAGGAATATTCCGCCGTCGCCTTATCCAGATCGCCGCGGGCGTAATAAAAATCTCCAAGCATGTGGTAGGCCTCGGGATTATCCGAAAGGTCGCTCTTGGCCTGTTTCAATAATGCCTCGGCCTCAGTTTTCTTCCCTTGCAACATGTACAGGCGCGCCAACGCTTCGCGAGGGGTGGGATCCTTGGGAGCAAGTTCGATGGCGTGCTTGAATTGTTGTTCGGCCTCAGGCAAGCGACTGCGCGTCTGGTAGTACCCTCCCAGAGCCAGCTGAGCGTTCGTGGCCTTGGGATCCAGTTCGGCGGCTTTCTTGAAATTGCCTTCCGCTTGATCGAGCAGGTTTGCGCGCACTTGAAGAAGCGCCAGATCTAAATACGATTCCGAGCGATTGGGATCGGAAGCGATGCCTTGCTGCATTTCCTGCAGCGCCGCTCCCACATTGTTCTGAGCTGAGTAATAGTCTGCCCAGGCCTCGGAGACTTTGGGATTCTGGGGTTGCTTCTCGCGCAGAATATCGAGGTGTTTGCGCGCCTCTTTCAGCACGTCATTGTTGATCGACCCGTCCGGAGTCCTCGAGGCCGCAACGAAGAGATTGGCGACATCGATCTGGGCCGGATAATTGTCAGGAGCAAGGTCAACCGCTTGCGAAAGTTCCTGCAAGGCTTGGGAGGCGTTGCCGAGCTTAAGATAAGTTTCTCCCAGCTTGTAACGTGCCGGGGCGAAGCGTGAGTCCAATTTCAGTGCGTTGAGGTACTGGATTCTGGCTTCGCTGTACTGCCCTTTGTCAAAATAGCGGTCGCCACTCTCCAGATATTTCTGCTTGCGGATATTGGGATCGCGCGAACATCCGGTGAACAGAGCGATAATGAGGAACCCCACAAGCAACAGACGGACGACCACAGAGCGGCTCATTTGTTCTCCACAAAAGGCACGAACGTACATACGATTACAAACCCAAGGATGCTACAACAAACGACTGCAACAAAAGTGTGTAAATAAAGCTGCTGCGTCATACGCGGCGGATACTAATTGTACGTGAATGCCTGCACTTCAGTGTGAATTGAATGTGACAGATGAGGCGCTGGATGGCCCATTTGGAGCCGCCTGAAGGGTGCAAGTGGTCTGAAATCAATTGGGAAGAAGTGGCGCAACGCGGGGAGCTTCGGTCGGTCGCGCCACTTCGAGTTTCTGCGCTTAGGTGCCGGTTTTCCGGGCTTGCGGCTGCGCCGGCGCCCCTAATGCTACGGCAACCTGGCTCCCGATCGGCGACCCGAGCCCGGAACAGGCATCCCATCCCGGACCAGCCGAATAGGCCCCATTGTTACCGGAGGTGATGTCACTGAAATCGGCGGCCGTCCCGGTGTTCTGATAGAGCAACGGGTTGATAAATCCCGCCGGTTTTCCGATGCTCTCATTGATCCGCGCGATCAATCCGGCCCAGAGCGGAGCCACGGCGCTCGTGCCCCCGATCACGTCGGGCTTGCCGTCAACAAGAGTAACGTACCCGGTGGTCGGATCGGCGTCTCCGGCAACGTCCGGAACCCCGCGTCCTACATGTCCCCCGGGATTCGCTGAAGGCGGAACTCCCGCCGCATTCTGGTAATTGGGAAGCGGAAACACGTCGCTGATGCCGCCTCCGGTTGCACCTTCATTGTTGGCGAGTTCGTTCCACACCGTTTCGTTGGTGATGGTATTGCCCGACGCCACTAGCTGTGTGCCTCCACACGCCAGCACATTGGGACTGGATGCAGGAAAATCGACGTGGTTCAGTCCATCGGTTACACCGTCAGTCGAACCATCATCTCCCGCCGCCACGCAAACGGTCACGCCCATGGCAGCCGCAGATTGAAATGCCTCGTCCATCGAGGTCATGGCCTGCTGGGTCCAGGAAGATTCGGGACCACCCCAGCTGATCGACAAAATGGAAGGGTTGTTCGTACTGTCATGCACGGCCGTGGTGATCGCATTCAGGAAACCAGCGTCCGTGTTCTCGGCAAAATAGGCGACAATCTTCGCACCCGGCGCAATCGCCCCCGATACTTCGATATCCAGCATCACCTCGCCATCCGGGCCGTTCGGGTCCCCCGTAGGATTGTTGCTGCCATTTCCCACCGAGACTGCCGAAACGGTAGGAGTCTTCGCCAACTGGAGTTGACTCCAGTAGTTGCTCAGATCCGTTGGGTTGAACCCGCCCCCTAGTTCGATCAGGGCGATGCATTCTCCGGATCCATCGACGCCGGTGGGATAGTCGTAGAGAGTGGCGACTTGTATCGGCGTGTAGGAGAGGTTTACGACTGCGGCACGAGCGCCGGTTCGTCCGTGCCGTCTACGAAAATGCGGTTTGGCTTGAGGACGATTATCCAGGCCAAAGACGCCTTCGATTACGTCCTGCAAATCCGCGGGAATGTGGACTGGTCCAGTACGGCCGCGATATCTCCCGCCGGGATGCTCATACTCTTTCAGTTCGACGCCAAATGCCTGGTTCATGGCTGCGACGGTTCCGGACAAGATGACCGTCCGCCGCCCCACACTCTTTTCCTTCACTTTGAGTTTGTTTTCGCGGGCAAATGTTTCCACGCGAGCAACACCATCCGGGTCCGCCCCATGGAGTTTTTCGAATTCTCCGCGCGTAAAAATGGCACGCTCCTCAATGGGTTTAGTAAATTCCTGAGGATTAACTGGCGGCTTTTTTCCGGCACGTGATCGCAAACGGATGGTCACGTCAACCATTTCATTGGGATTCGCTGGTCCGACTTCGCGCG
Organism: uncultured Acidobacteriaceae bacterium; assembly: GCA_964403025.1. GTDB lineage: Bacteria > Acidobacteriota > Terriglobia > Terriglobales > Acidobacteriaceae > Sulfotelmatobacter. Next base: position 1,341,371 of record CAYOEH010000001.1, read on the forward strand.
CTCCATCTAACGGCGCGCGCTCACTACCGGCAAGTGGAAGAGGATTCTTCGGAGTAGACATAGATCTCCTTTCGATGGGGCCGAGTCTGGAGTCGAACAGAAGCAGGGAAGCATCACCACCGGAGTACTTCCGCGAAACTACCGAGGAAAAGGAGCCTAGCCCTCTGCATCCCCGAGATCAGTGCTGGCCCGTTAGTTGGGTGGAAATTAGCAGCAGACCGGCAACAACGCAAGTGGTTTCTCGCGCTTGTTACGAAAAACGAACAGCCAGCCTTAAGTTACAGACCGGAGATATCGGAGGCTAAACTGTGCGCAAACGGAACTTTACGTGATGTCGGAATAATGGGGAGATGAGAAGAAATCCGCCGCTGCCAGAATTTTGCGTAGCATTCAGTGCATACCCAGTGATGACCGTTGGTGTATCCCGTGCCGTGGTTCGCGTCATCCGGCGATTCAAATAATTCCCAGCGGCAAATGAAGCAGTGGTCTTTCTTCCAGCCGCCCTTGACGAGTTCGAAATGTTCGGCGTCCTCGGCGAGGCGCAGATCAAAAGAAACCTTGCCGGTCTTTTTTCGATCACAATGTCGGCGTTAGTCCAAGGGCGCTTGGCCCAGTGCCAGTTGTAAATGCGACAGCGCTGTACCGATTCGTGAATCCTATCCGCGCCGCGGGCGATGCCATGAATGAGGATTGCACCTCCCACGAGGGATCCAAAGCTGCGGGTGCGAATGGCTTCATAGATTCCTGGCATCGACTGCCTCTCGTCCGAGGCCGCGACTTGCAGCCGAATGCTCGCGGCGTCGGCTCCGCCTTCGCGCAAGAGCGAGGCGGCAAAGCAGTCCTGTTCGTCGAGCAAGCCAAGGAAAAGGTGCTCGGTTCCGATGTGCCTGTGGGCGAGCCGCTCGGCTTCGTCGGCCGCGTGTTTCAGGACGCGCTTAGCGGCGCTGCTCAGCGGCAGATCGACGTTGGTTGGGGGCGTCGGGCGCGCTTTTGAAAGATCATCGATTCGCCGGCGGATGGTTTCGGGAGTTGCCTGCGGTAGCCAGCGGTGCAAGGCCTTGTTCTCGCGCAAGAGTCCGAGGAGCAGATGTTCGGTGTCGATTTTCGGCGAGCCATACTGGCTGGCTTCGTAGCGCGCGAAAAAGATTACCCGCCGCGCTTTCTCGGTGTATCGCTCGAACATGTTCTACTCCACGGCTGTAGCCTTCCGAGCGTTGCGCTTCCAATACAAGTATCCCGGCACGCCGACCAGTACGATCGCGGTGCCCCAGAAGGCCTCGGTGGGGCGGGTGAAGATCGTGTTCAAAGTCCAGGCTGTGCCGACCAGCACGTAGATCGCGGGGAGCCACGGATATCCCGTACAGCGGTAGGGACGCGGAATCTCGGGGCGCTTCCAGCGCAGCAGAAACATTCCAATCACGGTCAGCGTGTAGGAAAGCACCATGCCGTAGATGACATAGGTGTAGAGCTGATCGTAGCGGCCGCTGATGGTGAGCAACGCGGCCCAGATGCCTTGTCCAATCAGGCTGAAAGCAGGCGTGCGCCACTTGGGATGGATGACGGCCATGCGCTCGAAGAAGACGCCATCCTGCGCCATGGCGAGATAGACGCGCGCGCCGGAGAGGGTGCAGGTGGCGGCGGCGCTGAAGCACGAAATTGCAATCATCAGCGACAGCCACACCGCGGCGTGCGGAGAAAATAGCGCGGCTGCAGCTGCATGGGCGATGGTTTCATGTTGCGCGATCTCGCCGAGCGGCAGGGCGTAGAGATAAGTCACGTTCATCGCCATATAGATCGCGCCCACTACGATCACGCCTAGCACCATGGCCAGGGGTACATTGCGGCGTGGTTCTTTTACTTCGCCGGCGACCCACGTGATGTATACCCATCCGTCATAAGCCCAGAAAACTGCAATGAGTGCGATGCCCATGGCGGAGATCAACTGCGTAGGGTGAAGTCCCATGGTGAGGCCCGCGCCGTGGCAGCGGAAGTGCGACCAGTCGCCCTTGCCAATGGCGAACCCGAGAAACACGAACGCGGCCATGGCGACGAACTTTGTCCACGTGGAGAGATTTTGCAAAAGCGTGCCCCAGCGCAGGCCGACGACGTTCACGTAAGTAAGGACGGCGATGAGCAGCAGTCCGAACAGATGCGCGCGGGTGATCGTGATTCCAAGGAGCGAAACGACGACATGCTCTTGCGAGACGATGGGGAAGACTTGTCCGGTATAAGCCGCGGAGGCCACGGAGAGAGCGGCGATGGTACCGCCGTTGGCGACCGCAAACAGCATCCATCCATAGAGGAAGGCGACGAGGTCGCCGTACGCTTCGCGAAGATAAACGTATTGGCCGCCGGATTCGGGGAACATCGATCCGAGTTCCGCGAAGGCGACGCAACCGAAAAGTGAAATCACGCCGCCGATCACCCAGACGAGCAAGAACAACATGGGCTGCGGCAGCGGGCCGGCGATGTCTTTCGCGGTAAGAAAAATCGAGGAGCCGATGATGCCACTCACCAGCAGAAGCACGGAATCGAGCAGGCTGAGTCCGCGAACCAGCGTAGGCCGCGACTTGGAAGCGGTTTCGATGTTGGGCGGCGCGGCGGCGGAGTCCATTATCCGATTCCCAGTTCGTCGGGAGATTCCAGCGGCGTTCCGCAGCGGCGGCAGATGACGGCGGAACAGTCGCCGCAAGTCAGAGGATCGTTCACCTCCTGGGCGCAAATCGGGCAGTAAAGTGATCCCGGGTCAGGCTTGGGTGGAGGGTCCTGCAGGCGTGTCGCCATGAGGAGGAAAACTGTAGCATAGAGCAGCACAAAACTCACAAAGGGAAATGAACTTGTCTGAAAAACCTCTTACCTCCGACGAGAAGCTGCAGCAGGAATTCAATCGCTGGGCCGCAGCCGGCGAAGGCGCGAAGATGGAGAGCCATCACTTCGACATTACCGCGAAGACGATTCGCCGCATGAACCTGCGTCCCGGCGAGCGCGTGCTGGACCTAGGCTGCGGCTCGGGATGGGCGACGCGGTTGCTGGCGCGGCTGGTGGGCGAGGGGCCGGACGGTTTCGGCCAAGTGGTGGGTCTTGATGTCGCCGACGAGATGATTCGCGAGGCGCGCGCGGCTTCGAAGGATTTCGACAATGTGCTTTACATCTGGGGATCGGCCCAGCAAATTCCGTGGGAAGAGAACTTCTTCGACAAAGTATTGTCCGTCGAATCGTTTTACTACTACGCCGATCAGGATCGCGCGCTGATGGAATTGTTTCGCGTGATGGCGCCGCGGGGAAAGTTATTCATCCTGATCAATCTATACAAAGACAATCAATATTCCCTGCAGTGGGTAGACAAGCTGAAAGTTCCGGTGCATGTGCGTTCAGCGGTGGAGTACGTCGAGCTACTCAAGAAACATGCTTTCGAAAGTGTCGAGGCCTGCCGAATTCCCGATGACACTCCCACGCCCGACGACTACCAGACGAAATCGTTTCATAGTCTCGACGACCTTCGGGCGTTCAAGCGGGAAGGGGCGTTGCTACTCATGGCGACGAAGCCTGATCTCCGAACTCCAGCGCCGGGATACACGATTTATTAGCCCGTTCAGATCTTGCTGTCGTCATCGTCATCGCCGTCGCGCTGCCCCAAGTCTTTGGCGGGGCTGAGAGTACGCCCATCGGAAGCATGATGGACTTCGATCCGGCCATTCACATTCTCCAGTCTGATGTGCATGCCGCCGCCGCCGAGTTCGCCGCGCAGGTCATGTCCAACGAAGCTGCGACGATTTACATGCAGCCCAAAGTCATTCTCGATCCCGCCGGATACGGTGCTGGCCTCGATTTCGGCTTTGGAGTCGGATGGAATCGTCAGCGCCACCGAACCATTCACCGACTTTAGTTCGAGCGAGGAACCAGGAAGCTGGTCGAACTTGGCGTCCAGATGGCCGTTGATGGTGGAGAGTTCGGTGCGGCCCGCGAGATTGTGGGCTTCCAGCCTGCCGTTGATGCAGGAGGCGTGCACTTCACCACTTACGCCCGTGACATCGAGCGAGCCATTGATCAGTTTGATCTCGTCGAGGCGCGCGCCCCGCGGCACCGTCAGAGTGTATTCGACAGTGGCGGGATTGTTGTGCGAGCCCCAGTTGAAGGTCAGATCATGGTCGGGATATTTGGTGCGAATCGATAGATGGTCTTTATCGGAGTCGATGTCAACGTGCGCCTGATCGAGGCGCTCCTTCGAATCGGCAAACTTCACCGCATCGACCTTGACCTCGTTCTGGTCCCAGGTGGAGATATGAACCGCTCCGTTGATGTTTTCGAGTTCTACGCGTCCGTCGGGAGTGAAGGCGTAGGTTTGATGGAATTCCTCGGTCAACGCGCCGCGGTGATCAGAGGCGTGCGCTGCGAGAGCGAGAATGAACAGAGCGCAGGTGCTGAGGGCGATTCGGGCCGGGGCGGGGAATTGGCGTGGGCGGTTCATTGCATTCCTCCGTTTCAAAAAGTTAGACGTGGCGATCGCAAATTGGTGAGAGCCAAAAGTAGACGGTTCTCCGCTTACAGGGTTATACGAAATTTCTCCGGGGATGTTCCGAATCATTTTGGCGCGGAAGCGGGATCTTTCTGGCTCGCTTCGGTGAGGAGATAGACTCCAAGAATCGTCATTTCGGGCTCAATGGGATGGCGATAGCGTTGGCCGGGATAGACCACGTAGTAAATCGCCGGATACAGCAAAATCAGCCAGAACAGCAGCCATGCGCCGGGTTTTCGCTGGCGTAGAGCGCGTCCCAGTCCCCAAAACATCAACACCGACGAGGCCAGGAAGAGCGAATTCTTCACCTCGGCGAGCCACCAGATTTGCGCGAGGCGCGGAGGTCCCGCCCAGAAGTAGACAAAGCGCTTCAAGCAAAGGACGGCGAAGCGCGGGTAATCGGCCTTGATGTAATCGACCGCCTGTCGTTTGCGCCTCTCGATATAGGCCAGTTCGCCCATGGAAATGTACTGGCGCATAGCGAAGATATCCTGCGTCGGATGCAAATACTGCATCCATGTGCCGTCGGCGCCGGGGCCGTTGCCGAGTCGTAGCTCCGCGCCGAGGTTATCGCGGATGAAGATAAACTTGCCGAAGGTTCGATAGTTGCGCACCGTCCACGGGGTGACGCAGGCGATGAAAACCAAAGATGCCAGCACGACACCGGCCAGCGACGGCTTCCCGCGCTTGGAGCGGTGATACCAGGCCCACAATCCCGAGACCGGCAGGAAGGCCATCAGCACCGTGCTGTTCAACGCCCCGATTCCCCAGAGCAAGCCGAACTCGATCCAAGGCTGAATTCCGTCGCGATCTTCCATGGTCAATGCCAGCCAGAAAATCACGGCCAACAACAGTGCCGAAAAACTCGTCTCCCACACCCAGCGCGTACACCAGAACATGACGTAGGGCAGAAGGGCCCAGGTCCAGGCCGAACCGACAGCCACTTTCTCAGAGAAGATCCTGCGCGCGATGAGGAAAATCGGGATGCAGGTCAGCGCGGAAAAAATGCTGTTGAGCGTGAGCAGAATGAACGCCGATGATCTGGAATAGATCCCGAAGAAGTGGAAGACGCCGGCCGTCAGATAGGGATAGAGCGGCGGTTCCCATGCGGTGGGCCCAGTGGGTGCGCCGAAAGCATCGCTGAATCTGCGCCCAGATGCGATGGCGGCGCCGATGCGTCCCATCTCCCAACCGAAACCGAAATTATCTTCCGTGGGCTTGAACTTGTAGGTGTGGCCGACGATGATCCAGCCCACGCGCAGGAACAGGGCGATGGCGACCATCCAGAATCGCGATGTGCGAATACTGGCCCATGCAGCGAGAAGCTGAGGTGCGATGCTCCTGCGGTGGGCGGCCACGCCGGGCTTTGAATCCATGGATGTTTCTATTTGTAGCTGACTCGCGATGCGGGGGCAACCTGACCGCTGCGCTTTAACTGATTGACACTCCTGCGTCCCAACCCTAGACTGAAGTGCTTCGCGCCGTTTGCTTTGAACGTATAATTGTTTCGATACCTGCTACGAACCGAGGTGCCCGGATGGGCTGGCTGCAAAATAAATTCGAAAAGAATTTCATGATCAGCACGGTGGACTACGTCTTCAACTGGGCGCGCAAGTCCGCCGTCTGGCCGATGACGTTCGGCTTGGCTTGCTGTGCGATCGAGATGATCGCATCGTCCACCTCGCGTTTCGATATAGCCCGCTTCGGTTCGGAGGTGTTTCGTCCCAGCCCCCGGCAGAGCGACCTGATGATTGTGGCCGGTACGGTTACTTTGAAGATGGCGCCGGTGGTGAAGCGCATCTATGACCAGATGCCCGATCCGAAGTGGGTGATCTCGATGGGCGCTTGCTCTTCGGTGGGCGGGCCATTCAATACTTATGCGGTGCTGCAAGGGGTCGATAAAATCGTGCCTACGGATGTTTACGTGACCGGTTGCCCGCCGCGACCGGAAAATCTCTTCTACGCTCTGCTCAAGCTGCAGGACAAAATCGATACCATGACGCTGGCGAAGAAGCCCACCGAAGTGCGGCTCGATCCGAACATGATGGAAGCGTTCAAGAGGCAGGTCATGATTGCCCAAACTTTGCAGCCGAAATAGGTGTACGAGGTGACAGCCGCCCTCTTTCTGTCTGTACGGGTGTTCCAATCAATGCCAGCCTTGCCCCGTTAAAATGATTTTCTGCGCGTTTGGCCTCTCTGATTTGCAAAAGTCCTGCCCGATACGAGAACATACAAGGTTTGCACATCCATACAGATTCTTACTGAGGAAGCGGCCAAAAATATGGCGACACGGAATAAATCCTCGAAAGCGGCACGGGTCGAAGTGAAGTCCGAAGCGAAGGCTCAGAGCCGATCCAAGAATAACGGCACGATCGAGCCCGCGAAAGGGAAGCTAGGCGTAATGATCCCGGGCATGGGCGCAGTGGCGACTACGTTTGTTGCCGGGGTAGAGGCGATTCGCAAGGGGCTGGCGAAGCCGATCGGATCACTGACGCAAATGGGCACGGTGCGGCTGGGCAAGCGCACGGATGGCCGTTCGCCGAAGATCAAGGAATTTGTGCCGCTGGCCGGTCTCGACGATCTGGTCTTCACTGGCTGGGATATTTTCGAAGACAACATGTACGAGGCGGCCTCGAACGCGGGCGTGCTCGATCAGAGGCTGCTTGACCAGTTGAAGCCCTTTCTTTCGTCGGTGACGCCGCGCGCTGCAGTGTTCGACCACAATTACGTGAAGAAGATTGATGGGCCCAACGTGAAAAAGGGCAAGACGAAGATGGATCTTGCCGAGCAGTTGCGCGACGACATCCGCGACTTCAAGAAAACCAGCGGGGCGAGCCGCCTGGTCACGATGTGGTGCGGGTCGACAGAATCCTTCATCGAAGCGACCGAGGCGCATCAGTCGGTGAAGTCGTTTGAAAAAGCGCTGCGCGAAAACGACGATATGATTGCGCCCTCCATGGTGTATGCCTACGCGTCGCTAATGGAAGGCGTGCCGTTCGCCAACGGAGCACCGAACTTGACGGTGGATTTACCGGTGATGCTGGAACTGTCGCGGCAGAACGAGGCACCGATCTGCGGGAAAGATTTCAAAACCGGGCAGACGCTGATGAAGACTATCCTTGCTCCCGGGTTTAAGGCGCGCATGCTCGGCTTGAACGGATGGTTCTCCACCAACATTCTGGGCAACCGCGATGGCGAGGTGTTGGACGATCCGGGATCGTTCAAGACCAAGGAAGAATCGAAGCTTTCGGTGCTGGAGCACATTCTGCAACCGGAGCTTTACCCAGAGCTGTATGGCAATATGTGCCACAAGGTTCGCATCAATTATTATCCGCCACGTGGTGATAACAAAGAGGGTTGGGACAACATTGATATCTTCGGATGGCTGGGCTATCCGATGCAGATCAAGGTTGATTTCCTTTGCCGTGACTCGATTCTGGCAGCGCCGATCGTGCTCGATCTGGTGCTGCTAACGGATCTAGCGAAACGGTGTTCGGAGCTGCGCGGGCTGGGAATTCAGGAATGGTTAAGCTTCTACTTCAAATCTCCCATGACGGTGCCGGGACTTTATCCTGAGCATGATTTGTTCATTCAATTGATGAAGCTGAAGAACACGCTGCGGCATTTGAAGGGCGAGGAACTGATCACGCATCTGGGGCTCGAGTACTACGACTGATCTCCGTGTGCCCTGTGCTTCCGACTCGTGTGTTCCCGATGTTCTTTGGGGCGGATGTTCTTTGAGACGAGCTAGGCCAAGTCCAGAGCCATTTTCAGTGCCGTGTTGAGTTCCGAGACCTTCGTTCGGGGCAGCGAACCGACGTATTGCGTCAAGTCGGTCTTTCGCAGGCTGACTAGATTGTCAGCCATAATCCAACTGGAATGTTTAAGTCCTTCCGTCGGTCCCACGGCGACCTGGGTCGAGAGGCCGTCGCCGGTTGAGAACACGGGAGCGCAAATCACAGTGGAGAAGCGGGATTCGATGAGCACCTGACGGCTCACCACAACGAAGACCCGATGAGACTTCGGGTCGCCGTGTGGTTTGTACACCCGGTAGAGATCTCCGCGTTTCACACTTGCCACCGCAAACGATCACTCCTCCGCAGACTGGTAGTCCAGCACGTCGGCGGCCTCGGAGTTGAGTTGCTCGGCCGCATGGTTGATGCGTTCCAAGTCGTGTGCGTGCGCCTGCGCGCGCGCCTGTTGCCGCAGATAACGCCGCAAGACGCGCTCAATGAACGCGGAGCGTGAACCTTGCGGTCCCGCCAGTCGGTCGATTCCGGCCAGCAGATCTCGTGAGAGTGTGATAGAAGTCTTCTCCTTCATACCACCATCATACCACAAAAATTCCAGCCGAGAAGCCGCGCCCAACGGATTGAGCCGTACCTTCCGAAGGCGCGTACGGCCAACGCTATGCTGTTAACGGTCACATCCCTAAAAGCTGGGGAGATTGAATTTGGAAGAAATAAACGTCGCTCCTTTTACCCCGGAAAGTCCCACCAGCAACGCAACAAAAAATACGCTGAGCTGGTTGTGTAAGAAGGAAGTTTCGAGTTTGGGTAACCCTACTACCACGTAAGCCCAACTGGCCACGAGCCCGACGATCAGTCCGGTGATAATGCGCACGACTAATTTTCCGTTAGAGTTTATCCAAGCGAGCAACCCGCCTAAGAATCCGCCTAAGAGACTCAAACACAATACGCCGATCCAGGTGATTCGAATCGGCATAGGAACCGGGTCGTAGTAGGGAGTGGATACTCGCACGGTGGAAGTACCAAAGTAGGTGGGAGTTAATTGCGTCGAGGAGTCAAAGGCCCCGACCGGGACGGTAATCTGACCGGGGTTGATTCCGAGGGCTGCGTTATCGGTCGTAAAATGTACGTCGCGACTTTGAGTTAGCGGGACCGGCTCATTATTCAGATCGATGAATTGTGCCGTCAGGCGAAAACTGTCCACGATGGTGATACTCTGCGGGGCATTCACAAATTGGATGCCGGCGATATTATCCGTAAACTTGTGCGTGGCCACTTTGGGATCACCGCCGTCGCCGAGGGATGCGAAGGTGAAGCCGGGAGGATTTGTGGCCGCTACTCGAATGGTGGCAGCCTGAATCGGAAACGATGAAACCCAGCACGCGATTCCCGCCGCGGTACCCTTGTGAATCACGATAGGATTGTTGTCGATCCTGCCGTTGCTGAAACTCAACCAGATTTGTACGTCGCGCTGCAGGTCCGCTTCACCAAGATAAAAAACCTGCACCGAAGCACAGGTCTTGCCATCGGCCCGAGTTCCTCCGTTCGCATCCTCTCCCGAAACCTCGAGCTGCAGTTGAGGAGTCGGGGCTGCGACCGCGACTGCCTGAGCAGGATAAATGGCAGCAGGACGGCGTGAAACTTTTAGCGCGACGCGAATCAGATGGGCGCCGCTACCTCGGCGAGGAAGGTCTCTAAGCTCCGAACCTGGCCCCTTCTGCTCCGTCTTGGGATCCTTGGAGTTCTTGGGGATCTTGGAGCTGCGCTTCTTACCTGTAGGACGCACCAGTACAAAGTTCGATCCGCCAATCAGTTGTTTGTTGGTTTGTTCCACCGTAACCTTCGACACGCCGCTTTCCGGTATGGGCACCGGCAGCTCCTTTGAGGACTCTCCCGGAGCGAACGTGATGGAGTAGGTCGCGGTCTGTCCGGAAGGTTGCTCCACTTTCACGTCGGCGGCAATGTTTTGATTTGCGGCAGCGGGCTTTCCGTTCCGATCCAATAGGTTGATTTGCAGGGGCACTTCGTCCCCAAGCCGATTCTCCGCACGGACCGGAGAAAGTTCGATCTTCGCCGGCGCTTGACCGTTATCGGATTGCTGGTTCATCTGCTGGCTCAAGGATTGAGCAGAATGGAGAACGACGATCAGGACGAGAACTGCAAATATCAGTCTTTTGGGCATGTTGCACTCCCGCTTGAGTTTGGATCAAGCATGCGCTCGAACGTTGGGTGCGTTGAGCGGGGTTAAGGCCTGAGGTAGCCTTAGGCGCCGGGCGCGCCTAGACAGTTGCGTCAGGCGAATGGGAGGGGAAGCAGCAGTAGTCTGTGAGCTTTGTTCATGAAAGTCAAGCAGGTTTTTGAGGTGTTCGGATTTCGTAAAACCTGGCTTCGCCGAGGTGTTAACGGGCTCGGCGTCCGAGGCATGGCGCGGATAACCCACCCCCGCTTTCGGACGTCTAATCAAGTCTGGTTGGGTAAGGACGCGCTGGGCGTATAATCCGGCTAAGAGTGGGTCGTAAAGGAGTTCCTATGAAGTTGCGTGGGTTGGCAATCGCAGCGGGATTGGCGGCGTTCAGCGCAGTGCCCTGGACGATGGCGCAAACACAGCAGCCTGGTCAGAATCCAGGTCAGACGCAGAATCCGGGTCAAACTCAAACTCAGACTCAAACTCCAGCTCCGGTTCCAGATCAAGACAAAGGCCAACCAAAAGCGGGCGACGTGCAAAACGCCCCCGCGCAGCCGCCGGCAAATCTGCCGACGCAGGATGATAGTCAGATCAAGCACGATGGGACGAAGACCGATGTAGATGCAGTGGGGAACCGCAATGTGGGTTGCGGCCGCGGCGTGGGCAACTGGTACAGCATTGAGAAGCAAGTGGCCATGGGCCGGACTTACGCGCAGCAGATCGAGTCGCAGATCAAGCTGGTCAATGATCCGGTGATAACGGAGTACGTGAACCGGATCGGACAAAATCTAGTGCGGAACTCCGATGCCCAGGTGCCGTTCACGATTAAAGTGATCGACTCCGATGTAGTGAATGCGATGGCGCTGCCGGGAGGATTTTTCTATGTGAATTCCGGGCTGATCCTCGCAGCCGACGAAGAAGCCGAAATGGCGGGTGTAATGGCGCATGAGATTGCCCATGTAGCGGCCTGCCATCTGGCCCGCGAACAGACGCGCTACACGCTGATGCAGATGGCGACCATCCCCTTGATTTTTGTGGGGGGTGGGATCGGCTACGGAGCGTACGAAGCCGCCGGACCGGCAGCGATGTTGGGCATATTGAAATTCTCACGCGGCTTCGAAGCCGAAGCGGACTACCTGGGCGTGGAGTATATGTACCGTGCCGGGTACGATCCTTCCGCCTTCGTTTCCTTCTTCGAAAAAATCCAGGCGATGGAAAAAAAGAAGCCTGGAACCCTGGCCAAGACGTTCGACACGCACCCGCAGACGCCTGACCGGATCGAGAAAACGCAGGAAGAGATTCGCAAGATTCTGCCGGCCAAGGCGCAGTACGTTGTGACTACGTCGGAATTCGACGACGTGAAATCGAGGTTAGCTTCAATCGAGAATCGCCACAAGGTTCTGGATCAGAGAGACGAGAACAAACCGAGCCTGCGGCGGACTTCCACCAGTGGCAGCGACAAGACGGGCGATAGCACGAACGATGATGATCGTCCAACCCTGAAGCGCCGCGATGATTCTTCCTCGAACTAAAGGAAGGGCTGTGCGCAAGTGTGAAACCGGCGGCCTTGGCCGCCGGTTTTGTGTTTTAAGCGGGCCCGACGGGACGCCATGGGACTGATCCAGATCGTATGCTAAGTCACGGTTCGACGTGACCTCAGTCACAGCAAGCTGGTTGTCGAAGCTAGTAAAGGTAAGCTACGCTAGCCGTATAGCGCTACCGAGGAGCAGGAACTTCCATGCCACAAGACACACTTACCATCACCGACAATCGCACTGGCCAGACCTATACCGTCCCGATCGAGGATGGCACGATCCGGGCGATGAACCTGCGGCAGATCAAGACCGGTCCGGAAGATTTTGGGCTGATGACGTACGATCCGGCATTCATGAACACGGCATCGTGCCGCAGCAGCATTACTTACATTGACGGCGATAAGGGGATTCTGCGGTACCGCGGATATCCCATTGAGGTGTTGGCCGAGCGCTGCACTTTCCTGGAGGTCGCGTACCTGTTGCTCTTTGGAGAACTGCCGACCGAGGCTGAACTCAAGAAATGGGTACACGACATCACCCACCACACCATGCTTCACGAGAGCACAAAGAAGTTCATGGAAGGCTTTCGCTACGATGGTCATCCCATGGGAATGTTTGTGAGTACGGTGGCTGCGCTTTCCACCGTATACCCCGATGCCAAGCACGTGCACGATGGCAAGAACCGTCTGCTTCAGATCAAGCGGTTGATCGGTAAAGTGCCGTCGATCGCGGCCATGTCCTACCGGCATAACGTGGGATTTCCCTATGTATATCCGGACAATGATTTGAGCTATGCCGAGAATTTCATGAACATGCTGTGGAAGATGGTCGAGCCCAAGTATGTAGCCAATCCCGCGATTGCGCGGGCGCTCGACATTCTTTTTATCTTGCATGCCGACCATGAGCAAAACTGCGGCACCAACGCGATGCGCTCGGTGAGCAGCGCGCAAACTGATCCTTATCTCTCGATGGCGTCGGCCGCGTCAGCCCTGGCGGGACCCCTGCATGGTGGTGCCAATGAAGAAGTCCTGAAGATGCTGGATGAAATTGGCTCGAAGGACAAAGTTCCGGCCTACATCCAGAAGGTGAAGGAAGGCCATTTCAAGCTGATGGGATTCGGACACCGCATCTACAAGAACTACGATCCGCGGGCGAAGATTATTCGCTGGTGCGCGGAGCAGGTTTTCGAGGTTACGGGGCGCAACCCGAAATTGGAGATCGCTCTGGAGTTGGAACGAATCGCGCTCGAAGATGATTATTTTGTGAAGCGCAAACTCTATCCCAATGTCGATTTCTATTCCGGCATCATGTACCAGGCGATGGGCTTCCGGCCGGAAATGTTCACGGTGCTGTTTGCCATTCCGCGCACGGCGGGCTGGCTGGCGCAGTGGCAGGAATTGATCACGGACCCGGAGCAGAAGATCGCCCGCCCGCGGCAGATCTACACCGGGCATGAAGCGCGGGAATTTGTGGCGATGGAAAAACGGACGTCGGCGGCCGTGGCGGCGGACTAACGCCGCAGGATTTAACTGCCTTTGTACATGGCAGCGACCAGATTGTGGATTTCCTGGACGTAGGCTTCCGAATCTTTGACAAAGTCGGTCCATCTCATTTCGCTTGCGAGCGGGCACTTCTCGGCCAGAATGTTCCAATCTACGTTCCATGCGTCCAAAGGATCGGACGCTTCCACGTAGCCCAATCCGAGGTTCGAGGCACGGCTCAGTCGGTCAGCGAGGGAGATGATCGCCACCAGGGCGGGATTAGTGACGGCAGCACCCACGTTGTGATGGCAAAGAATCACTTCCACGAGGCTGTCTGACAAGTTCCACCGGCGCGCCAGCAACTCCCCGCTTTGACAGTGCGTGAAACCGAGGTGCGCATGCTCGACCTCGCCCAGGAACAACGCCTCGCGCTGCGCTTTTTCGATGGCGACTGCCGTCTCTTTGGGGAATACGACCAAATTCACGATGTATCCGATGTCGTGCAGCAATCCGGCAAGATAGGCCTTCTCCGGATCCCCGAAGCCGACAGAGCGCGCCAGCTTCCGCGCGATGATGGCGCAGGCCAGCGAGTGCTGCCAGAAAATAGCCGGATCGAGAATTTTCGAGGAAGCTGGGACGACCCGCAGCAAGCTGCAAGAGATGGCGATGTCGCGAATACGGGCGATACCCAGCGTACGCACTGCTCCGCGCAGAGAGTCGAGGGCAGGACCTCGGCTGTAAAGCGCCGAGTTAGCCATGCGAAGACACTGCGCCGCCAGCGCTTCATCACGGCCGATGATCTCGGCCACTCTCAAAAGGTTGACGTTGTCGGCAGGCTCGTTGAGTTCCTCAAGCAGGGACTGCAAAACGGCCGGAACGTTGGGGATCGAAGCCAGGAGATCGTCCCTTCCATCCAAAGCCTTATGCAACGCCAGGTTTTCTGCTGCGGGTTCGCTGAAATATTCACTTAGGGTAAGTTCCTTCATGGTTCTTGAGGGGCCTCAGGCCCGCTGGTTCTGTGGTGTGCCGGTCACGCGGCGGCGCTTTCCTTCCAGCGCGCATCGTGCAAGCGTGTGGGGAGCGCAACAGTTCTACTCTACGGGACAAGCGGAAGGATCCGCGTGACAGAGACTCAGCAGGACGTTACATAGGTGGGGAGGATTCCTAAAGTGGGAGGAGGGTCTGTGTATGCCCGGAGTCTTTAGAAGAATTCTAGCGCGAACCACAAGAGCCGCGACCCGAGGCCGCTGCTTGATGCTCCTAAGTTCTTAGACAGGCAGCGCGGGCTGATACGCTGGAGCCAGCGTCGATCAGGCAGCCTGCTTAGTGGCCAGCGAAGCGACATACTGTCGGCTTTCCGCTTGAGATGTGATGACCTTCATCTCCTGCCAATCATAGGGAAATTCTTTGCCGCAATCCAGACAGGCGACATAAGTTCCGGTTAATGCACCGGCTTGCGGCCGGCGTACTTTTCCACGAAGCGTTACCGGGAAACTATAACGGGAGTGCCTGCAACCAAAAACCGCATCAATCAATTTTGTCAACATCGAGCACCTTCCACAGGCTTAATTCGCTTGGACTCTTTTGAACGCCGGTCCTTGCGTGGTTCCTACTGTACCTACAGTCAATCCCTTAGATTCAACAATGGGCGGAATGGTTTCGCCATTCTTCCCGGCGAATTCCCGTTTTGGAACTCGCCGCGCCAAGTGATTGCTTCGCAATAGCTTACGTCAACTCCAAAAGGCCTAACCGGATTGGTGCTGGACGACCGAATCGGGGAATGCAGTATTTTCGAAGATACGAAAGCGGGAAATCGATCTCTCATGCCAGGTTGAAAGCTTTCTTGATGGTTCCACGTTCCTTCTGAATTTTTTCCTGCAGAAGAGTAATGCTGTAGATGAGTTGCTCAGGACGTGGCGGGCAGCCGGGAACGTAAATATCGACGGGAATCACCTGATTCACACTTTGCACCAGCGCGTAATTATTGAAAACGCCGCCTGAGGTGGCACACGCACCCATAGAAATCACCCACTTCGGCTCGGGCATTTGCTCCCACAACTGCCGGATCACGGGCGCCATTTTGTTGGAGACGCGCCCGGCGATAATCATCAGGTCGCTTTGGCGTGGGGATGGGCGAAATACCTCTGCACCGAAGCGTGCAATATCAAAGCGCGACGCTCCCATCGACATCATCTCGATGGCGCAGCAAGCCAAGCCAAACGTCATGGGCCAGATGGAGCCTTTGCGCATCCAGTTCACGGCAGAGTCCAGCGTGGTCAGCACCACTCCTTCTGGCGTGGGATTGCCGAAGGTAAGATCCTTGACTACTTTCTTGCCGTTTTCGAGATCGACGTAGGGGCCAAAGTTTAGTTCGCGAGGCATCGTGAGTCTATTCTAAATGTTGTTGGGTGCAGAATCCAAATGTCGATCAGGCAGCGGACGATATCGTTCGATTCGCGTTGACACCGGTTTGACAATACGAGTTTTTGTTGTAAGCTCTTCTGCATCTTCCCCGTCTCTGCGCATCCGGCCCCATCTAACAAGTAGGAGATGTATATGAGTTCTCTGCATTCCTTCAGCACCGGCAAGGGTGCGGGCCAGCGTCGCAGCCATACGCCACCGATTGCAGGTCCAAAGTTTCCCGTACAAGCCACCAGCCCGCCACTTCCGCATTACCCCTTTCAACCGCTTCCTCCACCGCGTCCCCTGCCATACCGGTTTGATTTATCGAAGTTACTCCCGGCGGCTGACGTTACGAAAATCAAGGACGACGGTGTGATGGTATTTCATACCGTTGGAGATACCGGAGATTACCGCGACTCCGGGCCGCAGGATCTGGTGGCGCAAATCATGACGCAGGACGCGCAAAATTCGCCAGACGGCAAACAGCCAGCTTTTTATTACCATCTGGGGGACGTAATTTATTTTGCCGGCGATATCGATAAGTATGGAGCGTACTTCTACGAAACTTACAAAGACTATCCGTGCTTCATCGTTTCCATCCCCGGCAACCATGATTGCCAGCCCGACGATCCGCAGGATGGGCCGGTCGATCCCAATAAAGTCCCGCTCGATGGCTGGGTGCAAAATTTCATGTCGACCAATCCAGCCCAACTCGGCTCGCTCATGACCGGTTCGAATCGAACCCAGATGGATTTGCCTTACGTCTATTGGACCTTCACAACTCCGTTCGCGACGATCATCGGACTGTTTTCCAATGTCGGCGAAACCGAAGGCGAGATTCACCCGGATCAAATTGACTGGTTCAAGGGAGAACTGACGGCAGCAGATCCCAATCTTGCTCTGATTGTGACGGTGCATCATCCGCCATTTTCCGGTGATGTGGAGCACTCCGGCAGCAGCGCCGTCGATGAGGTGCTCTCCAGCAGCTTCAAGGCGGTGAAGCGATATCCCGATCTGATTTTGTCGGGGCACGTGCACAACTACCAGCGCTTCACGAATGTGGTTCAGGGGCCGAAGGGCAAGCTTCAGATTCCCTACATCGTGGCTGGCTCCGGAGGCTATACCAAGCTCGGCACGCTTCACCAGGTCAACGGCGCCGACCCGACGGTGCCCCTAGCTCTGGGGAACGGCCTCACCTTCGAACAGTACGACCAGAAAAACTTCGGTTTTCTCCGCTTCGAAGTGAGCAAGACGCAGATCGCGGGTACGTATCTCTCGGCGCCTTACGTTACCGGGAGCACGCCTGCCGCCAAGGTTATCGACAGTTTTGTGATTGATCTCACGAAGCACACTGTGACGACTACAATTTCCGGCGCTAAGAGTCAGTCAACCAAGACTAAGTCATCCCCGAAGCCTCCAAAACACGCAAAAAAGAGCTGAGTGCCGTAAGGCTTAGATGCTCAGCACCACTTTGCCGAACATCAGACTCTTTTCCAGATACTCGTGCGCCGCGCGAATTTCACTGAGAGGGAAGACACGATCTACCACAGGTTTGAGCTGTCCCGCAAACACATGCCGCAGCACGGCGTGCATCTCGCCCATGGTGCCCATATAGGAGCCTAGCAGCGACAATTGCCGCGCAAACAAATGCCGCAGATCGATTGCGACATTCGGCCCCGTGGTGGCCCCGCAGGTTACCAGCGTGCCGCCGCTCTTGAGTGACTTCACACTCTCATCCCAGGTCGCCGCGCCCACGTGCTCAAGCACAATGTCGACGCCTTCTTTATTCGTGATCTTTCGTACTTCCTCGGAGATTTTTTGCTTGTAATGATTGATGCCGTAATCCGCGCCGAGCTCGTGGCCTTTGGCCAGCTTGGCTTCGTCGCCTGCGGTCGTAATCACGCGGCAGTGGAAGAGCTTGGCGATCTGAATCGCGGCAATGCCCACGCCCGAACTCGCACCCAGCACCAGCACGGTCTGGCCCGGGCGCATGCCGGCTCGTCCCACGAGCATGTGCCAGGCGGTGACGAATACCAACGGGACGCTGGCCGCCTGAATGAAATCTAGAGATTCGGGAATCGGAATCACGTTCGCGGCAGGCGCAGCGAAGAATTCGCAATTTCCACCGTCCACGGCATTGCCGAGCACAGTGAAGATCCGGCACTGATTCTGCAGGCCCTCAAGACACTTCTTGCAATGTCCGCAGAAATGCATGGGAGCCACCAGAACCCGCTGGCCGACTTTGAACCCGGTCACGTAGTCGCCTATTTCGACCACATCGCCGGCAATATCGCTGCCGAGAATGTGAGGCAGCTTCACGCCCGGCAGTCCTTTGCGCACCCACACATCCAAATGATTCAGCGAGCAGGCACGGACACGAACCATCACCTGATCCTTGCGAAGTTGCGGTTCAGGAATATCCTCATAGGTCAAAACTTCCGGACCACCGAATTGATGAATGCGCACCGCTTTCATAAGACCTCCTGAAAGGGTGAAACTAACACAAAACGTATGCCGTTTGACTCGCTGCTGTTAACCGACTGATAATCAACATTGCAAGGTTCCGGTAGCATGGACATCTACGAACAGATCGTGCAACTCCGCCGCGAGGGGCGCCGCGGCGCCGTGGCCACAATCGTGAATGTGCGCGGCTCGATTCCGTCGTTTCGCACGGCGAAGATGCTGGTGCGCGACGATGGCTCGATCGTCGGCACGATCGGCGGTGGCTGCGTTGAGGCCGACGTTTGGCAGGCGGCCCGGGAAGTGATGGAATCCGAAAAGCCCCGCACGTTGAGCTTCGATTTGAACCAGGATCCGAAGTACGATACCGGGCTGGTTTGCGGCGGCACGCTCGAGGTTTTCATCGAACCCGTGTTACCTCCAGCATTACTTTATGTTTTCGGTGCAGGTCACGTGGCCATCAATCTTTGCCAGGTTGCAGCAAATGCAGGTTTCGAGCTCATCGTAACCGATGACCGCACCTCCTACGCCACCAAAGAACGTTTTCCCGCAGCTCGTGAAGTTCATGCGATCGAGTTCGACGAAGCGATCCAGAAGCTCGACCCCAACGAGACTTCCTATATCGTGATCGTTACGCGAGGGCATCGCGACGATATGCGAATTCTGCGCTGGGCAGTGCAGACTCGTGCCCGCTACGTGGGCATGATCGGCTCCAAACGAAAGGTGATCGAAATCTCGAAGACGCTGCAGAAGGAAGGCGTGCCTGCGCATCTATTCGAGCGCGTTCACGCACCCATCGGACTCGACATTGGCGCCATCACGCCCGAGGAAATTGCGGTTGCTATTACGGCGGAACTGATCGCGATTCGCCGGCACGCCAGTTCGAGCCTGCCCCACATGAGTTGGTTCCACCCTCAAGACTCTCAGCCCGAAGCGAACCACGAGCCAGACAAAGCGCTCGACGAGCAGGAATAGACGGCGGATTGCTTTCCTTGCGATCGTCGATCGATCATAAAAAATGAACACTTTCCCACGGTTCCTGCTATCTTCGCTGCATGATCCGAGCGCCGAGTTTCGCCGGCGTGATTCTCGCCGCGGGAGAATCTTCGCGCATGGGCCGGGATAAGGCTTTGCTGCCCTGGCCTCCAGCGACGGCCGGCCAAGCGCCTTCGAGTGACACATTTCTCTCGGCTGCGATTCGCTCGCTTTCGTCAGCCACCGAGTTCGTGGTGGTCGTAGTCGGGAAGAATGAAGAAGCGCTGGCGCCAATTATCTATGCGCAAGGTGCCTCCCTCGTCGTGAACCCCGATCCCGAGCGCGGCCAGTTCAGTTCGCTGCAGGTGGGTCTGCACGAAGTGCTCGACCATGGCCGCGATGCGGCGATGGTCACGCTGGTTGACCGGCCGCCCGTCGGGGCTGCGACGACCCAGATTTTGCGCGACGCTTTCGGAATCTCCGATCAGAATGTCTGGGCGGTCGTTCCTGAATTCTCGGGCGAGCATGGGCACCCCTACCTTATCGGCCGAGAAATGATCGAAGCATTCCTCCGCGTCCCGGCCACATCCACGGCGCGCGACGTCGAACATGCGCATCAGGATCACATCCAATACGTGCCGGTTGACGATCCCCTGGTGGCCTTGAATATAAATACTCCTGAGGACTACGCAGGACTATTAACGCGCTCATCCTGATTGATCCCTGTGACATTGCGCGTTTTCCCCGAAGCACGTTATCGTCGTTAGATGAGCACTGCAGAAGCGGAAGCATTTCTTCCGGCTACCAACGAATTTCTCGACTCCATTCTTCGTCTTCAGCCGCGCGTCGCGGCATTTGACTGCGACGGCACTCTATGGTCCGGCGACGCTGGCGAACGTTTCTTCGATTGGGAACTGAAGCAGGGCGACATCGTAGATGCTTCACTCGATCGCGTGATGCGAGAGCGTTACGCGGCCTACAAGCGCGGCGAGGTCGACGAAACTACCATGTGCGGCGAAATGGTGACCATGCACCAGGGCATCCCGGAGCGTAAGTTGATGGATGCCGCCGTTCGTTTCTTCGACCGGTTCTTCGTCGTCCAGATTTTTCCCGAGATGCGAGAGCTCGTGCGGCGTCTGCAGGAAAACGGCTGCGAGATTTGGGCCGTCTCTTCTTCCAATGAGTGGGTGATCCGCGCCGGGATGAAACATTTCGGCATACCCGAAAGCCGCATTCTTGCAGCCAAAGTGGAACTTGACCATGGCGTCGCCACAGAACGCTTAATCCGCATACCCTCTGGCGCAGGTAAACCGCAGGCACTTCGCGAAAACGTCGGCAAAGAAATCGACGCGGCTTTTGGCAACTCGCGCTGGGATACGGAAATGCTGGCGATGGCCAAGAATGCCGTTGCGGTGAATCCCAATCCAGATCTTGAAGCGACCGCCCGGGAACGAGACTGGCGAATTTATTTTCCCGAAGGAACTCCCTCGCGAAGTTAGAGGTTGCGGCTCAAGTTCGCCAGTTACAATTGTCTTGCTCATGTATTCCGTGCAGGTACTCGATCATTTTCAGAATCCGCGCAATGCCGGTGAGATTGCCGATGCCGACGCCACCGCAGAAATTGAAAATCCTGCTTGTGGAGACGTGCTCCGCTTGACCTTGAAACAAAACGCTGGACAGATTACGCAGGTG
Source organism: uncultured Acidobacteriaceae bacterium (assembly GCA_964403025.1). Taxonomy (GTDB): domain Bacteria; phylum Acidobacteriota; class Terriglobia; order Terriglobales; family Acidobacteriaceae; genus Sulfotelmatobacter. The sequence goes on from CAYOEH010000001.1 coordinate 1,362,367, forward strand.
CAATTCAAGGCGAAAGGATGCGTGGCGGCGATTGCCTGCGGTTCGGCTTTGACGGAATTAGTAGTAGGGAAGACGCTGGAGGAAGCTAAGAAGTTGCGGCGCGAGGACGTGGGTGCCGCCGTGGGCGGCCTGCCTCAGGCCTCAACCCACGCTGCTCAGTTGGCCGTGGAGGCTCTATCGCTCGCGCTGAGCCGGATCCGACAATAGGATTCTCATGCCCGACCACACGCCACTCCGTATCGCCAGCCTGCAACCCAGTGCCACCGTGATTCTCGCGGCGATTGGCGAATTGGATCGCGTGGTTGCATGCACGAAGTACTGCGCGGAGGTGGTTCCGGAAATTAGATCGCAAGCCCGCACCATCCTTGCCGACTCGTGGACTGCGAACGCCGAACAGATTATTGCGGCTCGTCCCGACCTCGTAATCGCTTCCGTTCCTTATCAAGAAAAAGCGGTCATCGAGATACTTAAGGCTGGAGTGCGCTTTTTGGGCTTTGCGCCAAGAACACTCGCTGATATTTACGCCGACATCGCCATCATCGCGGGCGCGGCCGGGGCCAGCGATCGCGGCGAAGCGGTGATCAGCCAAATGCAAGGGCATATGGAAGAGGTTCGCGGTCGCACCGCTGGGCTGCTTCGGCCGAAAGTATTTTGCGAAGAATGGGGTAAACCACTGATTGCGTCGCAGCCCTGGGTTGCGGAATTGGTGGAAGCTGCTGGAGGTGAATTCTTAGGCCGGCCCGGGCGGCAGATATCGGCCGAAGAAGTTGCCAGCGAGGATCCGGACGTATGGATTGCGGCCTGGTGCGGAGCGGGCGACCGCGTCCCGCTGGGAAAAATTCTGGCCGACCGCAACTGGCAGGGAACTCGCGCGGCTCGGGCGTCCCGCGTCTACTGCATTCGCGACGAATATCTCAACACGCCGGCGCCTACGCTTCTCCGGGGCCTCGATGCACTTGCGTCTGCAATCCATCCTGAACTCTTTGAGAGTACGGAAGGAATCCGCCAGATTACTGGCGTTCCGCCTTCCACAGCTGCGAATCTGGCTCTGTGAGTTAATATCTGCTGATGCATACCGCCACCAGAATCGAAGAGGTTCGCCACGAAGCTGCAGCGCTCGCAAGCGCCGTACCCGCAGCCAAAGTGTTTATGCAGGCAGTCTGCAAGCTTTTGCACGAGCGCATGCTGAAGTACAACTGGGTGGGTTTTTACATGCTGGAGCCCGGCGCCCAACCGCCGATGCTGGTGCTGGAAACATTCGTAGGCGCGATGACTCCGCACACGCGCATCCCGCTCAATCAGGGAATCTGCGGAGCCGCGGCCTCCAGCGGCAAAACGGTGGTGGTCGATGACGTCAGCAAAGATTCCCGCTACCTTGCCTGTTCACTGGAGACCAAGTCGGAAATTGTTGTGCCCGTTTTCATAAAGGGAGAAGTCGCCGGCGAACTCGATATCGACAGCCATTTCCCGGCTGCATTCGCAGCCGAAGATCAGCGGCTTGTGCAATACTGCGCGGAACTCGTAGGAAAAAAGCTGGAGAGGCCGTGAGGGTTGAAAAAGGCAACGCCCGCGCGCCCGAGATCGGACGTATCTGGCTGAATTCATCTCCGCTGAGTTTTCGCCAGCTGCGCGGGCGCGTGGCGGCGTTTACGGGTTGCGTGGATCCGGTGGCGAGCGCGTAACACACCACCAGCAGTGCAGAATTATGAAACGGGTTGTAGCTGCGGTGATCGAGAAGGACGGCAAGCTGCTGGTCTGCCAGCGCACCCGGCATCAGACGATGCCGCTGAAGTGGGAATTTCCTGGGGGAAAGATTGAAGAAGGTGAGCAGCCTCGCGATGCCCTACGCCGGGAGTTGGAAGAAGAATTAGGGATTCACGCCAAGGTCGGCGACGAGATCGCGCGCATTCAGCATACGTATCCGAATGGAGCCGCAGTCGAATTGCGTTTTTTCATTGTGCGGGAATATGACGGCGAACTGGAAAATCGCATCTTCCGCGATCTGCAATGGGCCGCCCCCAACACTCTGCCCTCTTTCGATTTTCTTGAGGCGGATGCGTCCCTGGTGAAAGATCTGGCAGCAGGAAGGCTGATCTAAACTGAGGCCGTTCCTCTAACTTAGCCGGTTTTCCCGCCAATGTAGGCAAACGCCAGTGCGAAGGACAGTCCGGCCACAATGATGGTTGTGGCCCACGCCACTGCATTGAACAGATGTGAGTTCACATACTCGCCCATCAATTCCTTCTTGTTGATCAGCAGCAGCATGAAGACCAAGACAAACGGCAGTACCACTCCGTTCAACACCTGCGACCAGAGAACGATTCTCACCAGCTGCGGGCCAGGAATCAGAAGCACGAGAATCCCGCCCGCTACGATCAGCAGTGTGTAAAGCCAGTAAAAGAACGGGGCGTCGCTGAACTTCATGTCAACGCCGGACTCGAAGCCCAAGCCTTCGCACACGGTGTAGGCGGTGGAAAGCGGCAGAATCGAGGCCGCGAAGAGAGAAGCATTGAACAATCCCACCGCAAATAGGATATAAGCGTATTGCCCGGCCAGAGGCTTGAGAGCCTGCGCTGCGTCCGCCGCGTATTTGATATCGCGAAATCCGTGTACGAACAACGTCGCGGCGCAAGCGACGATGATGAACCAGGCCACTACATCGGTGAAAATGCAGCCGGTGATTACATCCCAGCGCGAGGCTTGCAGTCCGCGCCGGGTTACGCCTTTTTCCACGACGGAAGACTGGAGATAGAACTGCATCCAGGGAGCGATAGTCGTTCCCACCACGCCGATCACCATGAATAAATATGCCTGATCGCGGAATTCCTTGAGGGACGGGAGCTTGACGGTCGCGATGGTCGCATCCTTCCACAGCGGATGTGCCAGTGCTCCGGCAAAAATGTAGGTGATGTAGAAGAACGAAGCGGCGAGAAAGACTTTTTCTACGCTCTTATATTGGCCTTTCACTACGATTAGCCAAACGATCACGCCGCATACCGGCACTGTGACGTATCGCGAAAGGCCGAATAATTCCAGGCTGGTCGCGATGCCGATAAATTCCGTGACTACGTTGCCGAAGTTGATAATCAGAATTCCGAGCATCATCAGGAACGTGATGCGTAGGCCAAACTCCTCACGGATCAGGTCGCTCAGGCCTTTGCCAGTGACCGCTCCCATGCGGGCGCTCATCTCTTGCACCACGATCAGCGCCAGCGTGATGGGAATCATCGTCCACAACAGGAGAAATCCGTATTGAGCCCCGGCCTGCGAATAGGTCAGGATGCCGCCCGCGTCGTTGTCGACGTTCGCGGTGATGATGCCCGGCCCTACCACCGCCAGGAACAGCAGAGTTCGACCCTTCCAACGTTTCAAGAGACGCATGAGGACATTTCGCAAACATAAAAATTAGAACAACCCATAGCGGACCGCCGATTCGCATGTCGCGGCGCGCAGTCCAGCTTAAGGCGGCATCAGAATACATGGACAGCCTGTGCCGGGGATAGATGAAAATGGAGGAGGAATCGAAAAAGAACGAAGTCGCCGAGGCCGAGTCGAGCGGTCCTCTGCCCGAGCAGGTTAAGATATTTGCAGGCACTATTGGGATGACCAAAAACTCCGCACGCGCCATCTACCTGCTCATTGTTCTTATCGTCGTATTGCTGGATCGTTGGACAAAGCATCTTGTAGCGCAACGTATTCGTCTTTACTCCCACATCCAGGTGATTCCCGGCTTTTTTCGCCTGACCCACACGGAGAACACCGGCGCCGCTTTCAGCCTTTTCGCCGACTCGACTGCGCCATGGAAAACAGGACTATTGATCGCATTTTCGGTGATCGCTCTGATTGTGGTTTCAGCCTTACTTTGGAAAAACCACCAGGCTCAGGTTGCCACTGGCGTGGGCCTGTCGCTGATTATGGGAGGAGCGCTGGGGAATCTGTGGGATCGCCTGGCTCGCGGGCGCGTGGTGGACTTTCTGCTGGTCTACGTCAAGCAGTACCAGTGGCCGGTTTTCAATCTAGCGGATAGCGCCATCGTGATTGGTGCGGGGCTGCTGATACTGGAAATACTTCTCCACAAATCGGGCGGCCAAGGGGAATCGCAGCCGAATTGAGTTAAAGTTCGCGCAAGCATAGGAAGGCGCAGACAAGGGTCTCAGGCTTCATCCTGCGTCGCCTTAAGACATTAGATAAAGAATCAGAACGGTAGTATATGACGCCCTGTATTTGGGGGTCCGTTCCAGAAGTGAGGATTCTACGGTGTCCCGTACAGTTGCTTATACACGCTCGCATTTCTCAGAATGGCTTGCACGTATTCCCGCGTCTCGGTGAAGGGAATCGATTCGACGAATTCCTGCGGATCGCGATATTTTCCTTGGGCGAGCCACTCGTTCACTCGGTCCGATCCTGCGTTGTAGGCGGCGAGCGCGTACTCGAACGATCCCCCAAACTTGTCGACCATGCCGCGAAAATAACGCGTACCCAATTCCATGTTCACCGCGGGCGTGTACAACTGGCTGGCGTTATAGCGCTTGAGCTTCGATTCCTTAGCCACGAGTTTGCCGGTCTTCGGCAGCAACTGCATCAGTCCAACCGCATTGGCTCGCGAAACTGCAACGGGGTTGAACTCGGACTCTTGCCGGATCAGGGATGCGACAAGATAGGGATCCAGTCCATTGGCCGCCGAAGATCGTTTGAGATCAGCCCAATAGGGCTTCGGAAAAAGCGCCTCCCAATATTTTCTCGGCAAATCAGGAATGTCGAGGGCGAAGTAGTTGGGTGCCGAGTGCTTCATGTACTCGATGGCGCGGTCGTAATGCCCGGTCTCCACGTAGAGTTGCGCAGTCTCCGCGGGCGCCCAACTTCCACCGCCGGTAGAAGCAGCGGCTTGCAGTTCACGCACCGCAAAATCAACCAGCCCGCCATTCGCCAGCAACTCCGCTTTCTGCACGTGCAGTTCGTCCGAGGGCGGTTCCGAATCCGTCACTTTGCCACTGCTGTCGAGCGGAGGGATGCGATCCAGCAGGGCATATTGCGTGGTTGCATCCCCTGCCGCAGGGAGACTCTTCAACCTCTGCCTGGCCAGTTCGGCGTAATAGAAGTTGCGATAGCGGTCCGAAAGCTTCTGATAGAACGCGCGTGCCATCGCGAACTGATTGTCTTCTTCGGCCAGACGGGCGCGCCAATAGAGCGCCGCAGGAGTTTCCCCGGCGGAAGGATAGAGCGCGATTTGTTCTTCGAACGCTTTCTTTGCATCCTCATTGCGGCCCTGCCGCAAGGTGAGCCACGCGGCCTTCCAATGCACGTAGGAAGCCCGCGGACCGTCGGGAAAACGCTGCTGCGCCTCACGAAATGAGTCGAGGGCCTGGTCGTACTCGTGATGCACCAGATGCAAGTTGGCCGCGGAGAGCAGTGCCTGCTCCAGCCACAGGCTGGTCGGATCGGCCTGCCGCAACTCGTCGACCGTCCGGTAGAACATGTCGTTATCGTTTGCCGCAAAGGCGACCTGGCCCAGAAGATACAACCGCTGTGCGTTCAACTCGCCCTGCAAAGAGCCCAGCGAATCGAGCACCTGCTTGGCATCACGATTCCGGCCACCGCGGTGTAATGCGTCGGCCAAGGCCAATTGCATCTTGGGCCGGTCATCAGGGCTGGCTGCATTCACCAGGTTGCGATATTCGTCCGCCGCATCGCTATAGCGGTGCCTGCTGATCAGCGCTTCAGCTCGAGTCTTAAGTTGGGCAACTGTTGGCGGTGGGACCGACGGCAGCTTTCTCAACTCGGCATAGGCCGCGTCGGCCTCGGTGGCAGCAGGCATGGTGTAGTAAATATTTCCCAGCGTCTCGGCGGCTTTCGCAGTCTGCCCGGACGCGGCGTAAGCACGTCCCAGCGCAAATTCCACATCCGAACGGATCGGAACGCGGATCCGTTCCAGCAAGGAGGTTGCCTCTGCAGCCTGCCCTTCGAGCAGCAGCGCATCGGCATAGCTCACCTGGGCATCACGTCCTAGCAGGGAATCAGGATGCGTCTTAGCGAAGTCCGCCAAATTCGCCAAGGCTTCTGCCGTGTGTCCGGTTTCCAGGTAGGACGTTCCGAGATAATAAGCGACGTAATCGCCCAGATCTCCGGCGTGGAGCTTGGCGCGGTTCAGAGGGTCGATGGCTTTGCCATAGTCTTTATCCAACACATGCGCGTAACCGAGTACGAGCCAGGCCAACGCTCCCGCATCTTCCCTGGCATGGGCCAGGGCGTAGGCTTGCACTCCGGCGTAGGCGGGCATCGAACGATCCTGCAAGAGTTGTTCCGCCATGGGCCGTAAGCTGGTCGATTCCACGAAGGCCTGCCGCATGCGCCGGACACGCGGAGAAACCGTGCGCGGCTTCCGGGCATTGACATAATGGCGCTTGGTGCTTCTGGCGGAGCTCTTCTTGGTGGAAGATGCTTTCTTGGGAGGAGTCTTTTTCGCAGTGCTATCGGTTCCGGCGGCAGGTGCAGCTTGAGCCGGCTTCTCCGCGGAAGGGGCCGCCTGATCCTGGAGCGGCGCGGACAAAAATAACGAAGGCACTTCTGCTGAAGCCAGCAGAGCGCCAAACAAGCTACAGAGAACTGCAGCTGCGATTACCCACCCAACCTTGGAACCTGATCGAACCACTTTTAACTTTTCGCGGAGGCGCGACTGCCAGAGAAACTAAAAAAATTAACGGCGGAAATTCGCCCCCATAATCGAGACGTCGTCTTCCGCCAGACTGCGGACCAATTCGTTCTGAAAATAATCCCCACCGGCCGCCACCGTGCTGCCATAGCGCTTGTGGAACGTGCCGCGACTCTTATCGATGTCTTCCTTCAAGCGGTCGTATAAATCCTTGTTGCGTCGGCCCTCCGCAACTTTCGCCTGGTTGTAAAGCTTGATTTCATCCACCAGCAGACGCGCGAAGCGCTGGGCTTTACGATGAGTGTCGGCATCGGCGGGAGAGAGTCCAGCCAAAGGATCAGTAGCGGCAGCTGGTGCAGCGGCGCTCGCCGCATGCGCCGAAGCCACTTCAACAACTTCGACCGCAGGTTCAGGTTCCGGCACATGGTGAGCGGGAACATGCTTAGGAGCGTGCGCGGCGAAAGGATCGGAAAACGAAGAAACAGGTTGCGCCGCCGGAGCGGATCTCTCGACTGCGGCTCCCGCGTCGCCATCTTCCCTGGCGGCCGCTTGCTTGCGCAGCGAAATTACTTCCAGCCAGGCGCTGGTGGCGAGCACCAACAATTCCAGGGAATCGGAGCTCAGTTTGCCCGTGTCGCCGCCGTCGGCATAAACCAGGGCAGCCACTTTATCCTTGAGCGCGAGCGGCAGCACCAGAACCTGCTCATTCGATGGAGCGCCAAATTGCTCGACAAATCGGCGGCCCATCTCTGCGATGTTTCCCGGCGTCGCCACTCGATTCTGATAAGTGTGGGCCACCGGCCCGGCATTCAAGTCGAGCGGAAAATCCTTGACCGTTTCCTCATCGCCAAAGCCGCGAGATTGCCAGCCGGAAGCCGCTCCCGCTTTCACTACAAATAAAGCGATGCGAGAACAGTGCTCACTGCCCGCATCCAACAAAGCTCGCAGAATTTCTTTCTGCGTGGAGCCCGCATGAATGCTTGCGACTGCATGAACCAAGGCGCCAGAGCTTTCGCGTGGAGCCCCGGGAGCTTCGCTTTCGGAAGCGGGCAATGCCTCCAGCACACGCTGCGCAATCTGCTCCTGCAATTTTGGGATCTGGTCCTGAAGGGCATGGGACACGGCGCGCGCCACAATCTGTTCGATCTCTTGTCCCTGATTCTGGTTTCGTTCCGCCATGCTACCGTTTTCCCCTAAGAATTGCGCCTGTCCGTTACCCGCGGCCGTAGGACGGCCCTAAATGCTGATTATACGGCACTTGTGGGACCGTCCCAGAGTACTTCGGTACCTGTTCGACCGCGCGACCGCGAACCTCGACTCTAACGCAAATCTCTCCGCGGTAAAAGCCTGATCGCCATCGCAGGATTAGTATCTTGACACTGGGTACAACGCGTGGGATGTTCGCTGTTCCGAACTGAACGAATGTGGCGGGCGTAGGTTTGAGATCGCGCGTAATCCGAGCGGGCAGGTAACCGTGGGTCAGCCTCAGCCCGCGATTGGGCAAATTCCCAGCTTCCCAAGTAGAATGATTATTACCTTGGTGTGCCGCGGTTTCTAATCGCAATCAAAATACTGCATCGTCGAGAGAATGGGAGCCATCCAAAACAAACTAGAGGGGCCTGTCAGTGATGAGCTGACACTGGTGCGGGCCGCCAAGCAAGGCGACGACTCGGCATTTGAAGAGTTGGTGCGCAGGTACGACCGTAACGTTTTTCGGATCGCGCAACACATCACGCAGAACCGCGAAGATGCGGAAGATGTGGTGCAGGAAGCGTTTCTGAAGGCGTACAGCAACCTGGCAAAATTCCAGGAGCAGTCGAAGTTTTATACCTGGCTGGTGCGCATCGCCGTCAACGAAGCCTTGATGAAGTTGCGCCGCAAGAAGCCCGAGCGCACCGTATCGCTGGATGAGGACATCAAAACGGAAGACGACTCGCTCCCGCGTGAGATCGCGGACTGGAGCCCGAATCCGGAGCAGCAGTATACGCAGGGCGAGTTGCAGGAGATTTTAAGTAAGACGATCCAGGGCCTTCCCCCGGGCTTTCGGACCGTGTTCGTACTGAGAGACGTGGAAGGATTGTCGACCGAAGAAACCGCGGCGGCGCTGGAATTGAGCGTCCCCGCAGTGAAGTCGCGGCTGCTGCGGGCGCGACTTCAGCTTCGCGAGCGGTTAGGACGGTACTTCCAGAAACGCGAGAGTGGAGATGGCAAACAGTGAAATGCTCTGAATTTTTGCACGAGCTGACCAATTACTTGGACGGCGTCCTCGACGAACCTACAAAAGTCGAGTTGGAGAACCACCTTTCCTGGTGCCACAACTGCTATGTAGTCTGTGACACTACCAAGAAGACCATCGAGATCTATCGCGATTCACAGCTTTACGAGTTGCCTGAAGACCTTCGCAGCCGGCTCCGCTCGGCCATCATGAAGAAGTGCCAGCAACACAAAAAGCGCGGTCCGGAGAGCGTCTGAGCGATGTGTCCGGAGCCAGTCCTCTCGAGCCTCAACCATTCCCACATCACGAAGTTTCGCTTCAATGAAGCTTGAAGTCGACCGTGACCTCCTTTTGCACTGCGATCGGCTTGCCATTGAGCAAAGGCGCTGTGTAGCGCCATTGGCGGACCGCCGTCACCGCAGCCTCCGCTAACAGCGGTTGTCCGCGAAGAACCTTCACTGCCCCGATCGTTCCATCCTCGGCAATCGAGACTTCCAAATTTACCACCCCTTCGATATGCCGGGTCAACGCTCCCAGTGGATATACCGGTGCAACTTGGTGGACGATATTCGCTTCCTTCACTCCTTGGGATATCTTGATCTCAAGTCTTGGCAAAGGGGTGGGCGCGGAAACTATATTTGCCAGTGGTTCGTCGTTCCCGGTCGTACCTGCAACCACGGCCGGAGGCTCAACCGGCGGAATGGCGGCCAAAGATCCTAGAGCCGATTCCCGGGATGCGGCCGGAAGAATAATATTTTTCGTCGGGATACTCAGTCCGCGCGTGACGTCTGCATCGTCGACGGGTTGAATGCTGGCTGCATTCCGCACCACCCCATTCGCCCGCGAGCTGTCAGCCTTCTCATTGTTCATTGTGGGTGAAGGTTTCGAAGGGAGCACGACGGCTCCAGCCACGCCAGACCTGTCCTTCAATGTCGTGTGTGTCTGCGCCGTCGGTTGGCTTGCCGTAGACTCCCCGACCGGTTCATGCCAAGTCCACCAGACGACGGCGGAAGCCAGCACCATCACCACCACGGCCACAGCCCCGACCAAAATCCAGGAACGGTGTTTCGCCTTTGGAACCGCTTCTTTGACTGGAGTAGGCGAAGGTCTTTCAGGACGCGCTGGCGGAGCAGCCATGATTTCAGGGAGAGCCACCGGTTTGCTGGCTTGAGCGGGAGTTGAAGTTTTTGCCCTGCCTTCCTGCAAATGGGCAGCTTCGGCGATCTCGGCCAAATCCTTCAGAAAGTTGACTTGCTCCTTGGCAAACGCGCCCGCCTGACTGGACAGCACTTCGATGATCCCGAACGTTCCCTCGGGACTGCGCAAGGGCACGGCAGCGATCGAGCGTATCCCGAGAGAGCGGCAAACCTCTGGTTCCACGCGGTTGTCGCTTTGCGTGTCGTCACAGCGAAGCACTCTGGATAAGCGAAAGCACTCGCCCGAGATCCCCGAGTCCACATTCAGCAAAGCGCCTAATTCCGGGGCGATGTCGCCGCTTCGTGCCCGGCACACCACCACACCGTTGGTCCGCAGCGCGATCGCGGTTCCGTTCGCTCCAGTCAGAATTCGCGCCGTGTCGGCAATCGCGCGCAGCATCGCTTCCGGACAATGGCCACCTGTCGCCAGAGCGTTGCGCAAGAACGTCAGCAGAGCGGTCGCGCTGGCGTCCTGGTTCGGTTCAAGACCAGCGGAAGTCTGGGATACAAACGGCAGACGCCCATGGAGATCGGGTTCGGGGGCAGGTGGAGGCGGCAACTGACCAATCTCACTCGATCGTAACGAATTCAGGATCCCGGACCAAAATCGGCAATGGACAAAAGTGGCGTGAAAGCGAGTGCGGAGAGTTTGCCCCAAACAGATATTGGTGTCAATTCAAAATTCAGCTAAACCCGCGTCAGAAGGTCGATTCGCTTTTTTATTTCCTTGCGATGCATTTTGCCTCCACAAGCCTCGTCCGGCGCTATAATGAGCTAAATTGTTCGGCCTGGGGTAGGTTATGGACCGTATTCTTGGCAGGGCGCTTCTTGCGGTTTTCCTCGTTGTTGCGGCCGCCGTTATCCTTTCCAGCGAAAACAGCAGAGCGCAGACTGCGACTCCCTCTTCTAAACCGCACCCTCCCGATGCCGTTCAAGCCACTCAGCCCTCTCCGGGGCAACCCTCCGCGCCCATCGATCCCAATGCCCCGCATATATCGAAACAGACGCGCTATGAAATCATCCGCGATTTTGAAACCCAGCTGGTGTATGCACGGACCGCTTTCCCCATGGGCATGAAAGGTCTGCAACTGAAGCAGGGCGTCGTTACCCCGAACGGCGAAGAATTGCAGCAGGCGCTCAATCTTTGGGGGCCAGCAGTGAAGCCGGGAGATCCCGCGCATATTTCTTTTGTTCAGATCAAGAACGATCACATTCATTTCGAGCTTAACGGCGGACCGATTCGTCGGCAGAAGTGGTATCAGAGAATAGAGGTTTCCGGTGCAAATGGACCGCTCAACACCGGACCAAACGAACCGCAATCGAATCCTCATGGCTCATATCTGGACGTCTACTTCGACAAATTTGTTCCCGAGATGACAGCCGCTCAGTTGCGCGGTCTGCTGTATCCAGCCCTCGACTTCAACGCACGCAACAAAGAACAGGCATATCTGGACACGGTTCCGCCGAAGGTGAAGGAGGCGATCCAGGCGCATCACGTGCTCGTCGGCATGAATCAGGAGATGGTGCTCCACGCTAAAGGCAAGCCCCCGAAAAAAGTGCGGGAGCGTGCCGGCGAAACGGACTACGAAGAATGGATTTACGGCGAGGCTCCGGCCGACGTGGATTTCGTGCGCTTCGTGGGTGATGAAGTAGTCCGCGTCGAGACCATGAAAGTGGACGGCGAAAAGATCGTACGCACCGACAGGGAAGTTGTTTTGCAGCCCGACAAGGACAAAGAAGCGAAGAAGGAAAAGGAACCCGAACCGCACCCCGCGAATGCTCCCAGTCTCAGGCGTCCGGGAGAGGATCAACAAGATGTGCCCAAGCCGGCAAACGGAGTTGCTCCTCCACCGATGATGCCGCCGCCAGACTTGCCTGCACCGCCCAGCGGGCCCAACGAAATTATTGCGATGCGATAAGCCGCAGGCACGGCTGAATTCCAACCTGGTCGTCAATTCATCCCGACCGCTGCGCCTGTATCGGCAAACGAGAGGTCCGACGACACATTTGGATATTCCTGCCCATCGACCTCCAGATAGGGATGGACAAAACGATTCAACCGCTATTTCGGCGATGCGGTATTTTAACAGGGCGACATTTCCGGGAGGGAAAGTTATGTCTAGAAAAGATGCTCTTATATTGGCGAGCCGCACGCTTGCCTTGCTGTTGGCCGTGTGGGCCTTCGCCGAGGTGTCTTCCTTGCCGGAGAACCTGCATTCCTTCCTCCGCTACATCAACGAGGGGCAAGGGTCGTCGACCGGGATTCAGTATTTGCGCCATTACTACCTCATTAGACTGGGCTTTCTCGTGACTAGGATCGTTGGGTTCTCTCTCATGGCGAGGTGGCTCTACAAAGGCGGCCCCGAAGTCGAAGAGCTATTGTCTCCCGCACCGCATCAGGAGAATGCCGTCCAGAACTGATTCTTGAGATGGGTCATCCGGTAGAATCGCTCAATGCCCTCCGCCATCCAATGTCGCGATCTGCGCAAGACCTACGACGGCAAAGTCGAAGCGGTGCGCGGCCTGAACCTCGAGATTCAGACCGGAGAATGTTTCGGCCTCCTCGGGCCGAATGGGGCAGGGAAGACGACGACCATCGAAATCCTCGAAGGGTTGCTCGAGCCGACTTCAGGTGAAGTATCGATCTTCGGCCACTCCTGGCGCGAGAACGCGCGCGAAATGCGGGAGTGGCTGGGCATTTCTCTACAGGAGACCCGGCTTTCCGAGAAGCTCTCGGTGCGTGAAACCGTAGAATTATTTGCCAGCTTCTATCGCGAGCCGCGCTCGTCCGATGAGGTGCTTGAGGAGTTGCAGCTCACAGAAAAAGCCGATGCCTGGGTAGGAAAGCTTTCTGGCGGGCAGAGGCAGCGCCTGGCGGTGGCGACGGCCTTGGTGTGCAATCCGAAAATTCTTTTTCTGGACGAGCCGACCACGGGCCTGGATCCGCAGAGCCGGCGGCAACTTTGGGATATCATTCGCGAGTTTCAACGCCAAGGTGGCACCGTCCTTCTTACTACGCATTACATGGATGAGGCCGAGCGCCTCTGCGACCGGCTGGCCATTGTCGATCATGGCCAGATCATCGCCGAGGGTTCGCCCGCAAATCTAATCGAGCGGCTAGGCGGCCATCATGTGGTGGAGTTCGCCGTCAGCGGAAATTCTGACGGAGCAGCTCTCGATGTATGGCGTGCGCTGCCTAGCGTAGAGTCGGTGCGCGAGGATGATGGCATGCTGTCACTCAATGTGAAGGAGCCGCATTTGGCAATTCCAGCACTGCTGGAGGCAGTCGGAAGGCAGGGAAGTCACCTGCAGCACCTGACCACGCGTCAGGCCAGTCTGGAAGATGTATTTGTGCGGCTGACCGGGCGGCATTTGCGGGAAGAATGATATTAGGGAAAAGCATGAATACGAACTTTGGGGGACATTTTCGTCGCGCTGCCGTTCTGGTTGTAACAGTGCCGGTCTTGCTTGCGGCGCAACTCAGCTTTACGCAGACTTCCGCGGCTGGCCCGGTGGCCGATTTTGCTCCGCTCGAGCAGTGGAGAGCCGCGGTCCTCGCGGGAGACGCGGCGGCCTTAAAGTCGCTCTACAGCGCTGACCCGGCACCGAAGGTTCAGGCGAACGGCGTCGTGACCAGCGCGGATGCTGACGTCAATTTCTGGCTGGGCCTGAAGGCGCGAAGTATGGAATTAGAAACGGTTGCAGTGATCGACCGGCCCTGGGGCACGAGTGTTGTTTTCAAAGCCGAAGTGCGGTTGCCGAATGGACAGACCCTGAGCATAACCGATGGCCAAGGGTGGAAAAAGCAGGGTGAGCAGTGGCACCTTATAAGCTCGGAGCGAGCGGACGCACCTCACCTGAAACAGCCGTCCGCCATGAATAAGAATATCTATCCGGCGGATGCGGACGCACATGCAGAGATCAAAGAAGCCGAGGAGAAAGCTGCAACCCAGCACAGGCGCGTGCTGTTGGTTTTTGGCGCCAACTGGTGCTACGACTGTCACGTGCTCGATCTGGCGTTTCATCGGCCCGACTTCGCATCGGTGATGGCGGGCTATGAAGTGGTGCATGTCGACCTGGGAATTGACGAAAAAAAGAATGCCGACTTGGTGAAGCAGTTTGATATTCCGCTGAACAAGGGTATTCCCGCGTTGGCCGTTGTCGGGAGCGATGGCAAGTTAGTGGTTAGCCAGAAAAATGGCGAATTCGAAGACGCACGATCCCTGACGCCGGAAGTGTTGCTTGAATTCCTGAATAAGTGGAGTCCGAGGCTTTCATATTCTGGTCCCCCAATTCTGTCCGGTCCGGACTGAACAAATCCATGAGCATTGCAGAGCGAACACCCGACGTAGAGAAGATGCCTTCGCGGAATCGTCCGCCGAAGCGTAACGGGCGTTGGTCCGGCTACCTCCATCTCCTGATGGCACGCATGCTGGAGTTGAAGCGCGAACCGGAAGTCGTCTTCTGGGTATTCGTGTTTCCGCTGCTGCTGGCATTGGGGCTTGGCATCGCCTTTCGCAACAAGCCCGCGGACGCATCCTCGGTAGCAATTGTCGCGGGAGCGGGAGCACGGGAAGCGGAAGCCTTGTTGCAACGCTCGCCACAGCATGCGTCGTTCAAAGTTGAAGTGCGAGACGAGGCCACGGCGCAGAAAGGATTTCGGCTGGGAAAATATGATCTCGTGATCGAACCCGACGGACGAGGAGGACTTCAGTATCGCTACGATCCCGCGCGGCCCGAGAGTGTTTTTGCAAGAACTGCGGCGGACAATGCGCTGCAGACGGCAGCGGGCCGCAAAGAAGTGGTGGCAACGACCGTCGTAAGCTCTTCCGAGCCCGGTTCACGCTACATCGACTTTCTGATTCCCGGATTACTCGGCATGAATCTGATGAACTCCGGCATGTGGGGCATCGGATTCGCATTGGTCGATATGCGGCAACGCAAGCTTCTGAAACGTTTCGTCGGTACGCCCATGCGCCGCGGAGATTTCTTGCTCGCGCTTCTGTCGAGCCGCCTGGTGCTGATGATCATTGAAATCGGATTGCTCCTGACCCTGGGCGTGATTGTGTTTCACATGAAGGTGTTGGGCTCGGTGTTGGCAATCGTCTTTCTCGGCGCCGTAGGGGCAATGTGCTTTGGCGGAGTTGGATTGCTGACTGCGAGCCGCGCACAGAAAATTGAGAGCGTCAGCGGCCTCATGAATCTGGTCATGATGCCCATGTGGATTTTTTCCGGAGTGTTTTTCTCCTGTGAGCGCTTCCCCGCGGTAATTCAGCCCTTGATCAAGGCGCTTCCACTTACTGCCCTGAACGATGCCTTACGCGCCAGCATTCTGGAAGGCACGCCATTAATCCATCAGTGGCCGCGGCTATTAGTCATGTTTCTCTGGGGTGGAGTTTCTTTCGTTCTGGCTCTGAGATGGTTCCGCTGGACTTAGCTCGGTGGCTGGTGAGCTCGTAAGATTGGTTTCAACCAAGGATGGAGTTCCGAAGCTTGGGCCTCGCCCGTAAATTTTGGAGAGTTACGAACGAGGCCGGCTGCGGTGCTTGCGAAAGCACTACGGCAACCTACGACTTCACTAGCTTGGCGGCAGCCCTTCGGACTTTCGCCCAGCGTAGTCTTTGCGCCTCGGCAATTCGTCTGCGGGCATCCTTGCTCAAGGTACGACCTGTCTTCTTGAGCTTTCTCCCGCCGGCGTGACCGAGCGCGTCTAGCGCTTTCCCTACCTGTCCCATCTCTTTTTCGAGACGGGAGTATTCCTTCTGCAGGGAAGCAACTACTTTGTTCATCATCATTAGTACCCCCTGTGTCAGTAAGGCTAACACGGCTGCACAGCAGAGTAAGTCATTAGACCCGACTTTTGGTCGAAATAATTTTGGGCCGCTTTCCTGATCGGGAGGCTTATGTCTAATTGCGGATTCGGGTTTATCCGGCTCCAACGGTAGATAGGAAGCGCGGGGACTGGCGAGCTTTGGTAGCTTGCTCAAAGGCGAAGGCCAGGCGGATTAGTGTGGGTTCGCTCCACGCCCGACCGAAGAAAGAGATTCCGACTGGCAGCCCGGAGATGAAACCTGCCGTGACGTTGACGTTCGGATAACCCGCAACCGCGGCCGCATTCGAGCTCCCACCCGCGACGTGATCGCCGTTCACCAGATCCGTGATCCATGCGGGACCACCCGTAGGCGCGACCATGGCGTCGAGATGATGCTTGTCCATGGTGGCGTCAATGCCCTCGGTGCGGGCGAGTTGATGATTCTTCTCCAGCGCGTCGAGATATGCCTTTTCAGTCAGCGGGCCCTTGGCTTCGGCCTTCAGAAATAGATCCTGCCCAAAATAGGGCATTTCTTTTTCTCGATTTCGATCGTTGAAGTCGATGATCTCCTTTAACGTCTTCACCGGTGAATTCGGCCCCAGGCCTGCAAGATAGGCATTCAAGTCGCTCTTCAGTTCATACATGAAGACCAGCAGTTCGCTTTCATCGAACTTACCCAGAGTCTCTACGTCTGCCGGATCGATCAGCGTCGCTCCCTGCTTCTTCATGACATCGAGCGATTGCTCCATCAGAGCATCGACCGCATCATTGAAGCCGAAGTATTTTCTCGCCACGCCGATGCGGGCGCCCTTCAGTCCATTGGGATCGCAGAACTGCGCATAGTCGGTGAACGACTTGCCTTGGCTCGCGTTGCTGGCAGAGTCTCGCGGATCGACGCCAGTGAGCGCGCTTAGCAGAATCGCGGCGTCGCGCACCGTCCGGCACATGGGGCCCGCGCCATCCTGGCTGTGAGAAATTGGAATGATGCCGCCACGGCTTACCAAGCCGACCGTAGGCTTGATGCCTGCCAGCCCGTTCGAGGACGAAGGGCAGACGATGGAGCCGTCGGTTTCGGTGCCGATTCCGACAGCGCTCAAGTTGGCGGATATGCCCGCGCCGGTGCCTGAGCTTGAGCCACATGGATTGCGATCGAGCGCGTAGGGATTCTTCGTCAGCCCGCCGCGGCCACTCCATCCGCTAGTCGAGTGACTGGATCGTATGTTCGCCCATTCGCTGAGGTTGGTTTTGCCCAGGATGACGGCGCCCGCAGCCCGCAGCCTTTCGGCGACGAAAGAATCCTTCGCTGGCTTAGAGCCCACCAGGGCAAGCGAGCCGGCCGTCGTCATCATCCGATCGGCGGTATCAATATTGTCTTTGATCAGCACGGGAATGCCGTGCAGCGATCCGCGCGGGCCTTTCAATTGTCGCTCTTGATCGAGTGCGTCGGCGATCGATAGGGCGTCTGGATTCAGCTCGAGAACACTGTTGATGGAAGGGCCGTGCTTGTCGATTTCGTCAATACGGGCGGAGTATTTTTCCACCAGAGAACGGGCGGTGAACCGGCCGGACTTCATTCCGTCCTGTAGATCGGAGATGGTCATCTCATCCAGCTCGAAAGCCTTGATGTCGGGCTTCGGTTCGGGCCTTGCGATCTCGCGGGCCGCACCCAGCGCGGGATAAAGAGGAGCCAGGGTCGCAGCCGTACCGCCGATGACGGTGGTTTTCAGAAATGAGCGGCGGCTCGCCCCACGGATCTTGTCGTTTTTCGTTCGGCCCATAAGTCGGAGTCCTCTTTGCAGTTTTCAAGAATGACAAATGGCAACGAACATAGTAATTCAGAGGACGATAACCTGCAGAATGGGTTAACAAGTCGGTAGACAGCCCCATCGCGACGCGACGGGAAGAACCGCCCCTAAGCGGGCTTGTTGTCAGAGCGCAATGCGGCGCCCGTTGCAACTTTTATTGGAGGTTTAATGACCGAGGCCAGAAGATTTTGATGGTCTTGGTATGGATTGTAGGCCTCGTCCGGAAACCACTTGCCTTCGAAGAGTTCCCCTTGCCGGGCGACCGTGCAACGTTGCACGTGGACGCTGTCGATAAAGCTGTGTCGAATGTGAGGCGCTCCCCAATCCCCGCCCCAGATCAGGCCGCTACTTCGGGAGAGCTGCCCTAGAAACGAAAAATCGCCTTTCCACGAAGGCTCGCCCGCGACAACTCGCAAAATGTCACAAGCCAGGCCATAGTGGTGCACTCCCACAGTCCGAAGTCTTGTGGCGCCCTGGTTGAACAGTTCCTGCTGGCGCTCCTGGCTGCGATAGGTTTCGTAGATCATCAGTTCGATCCCCATGCGGGAGGCGGCTGAAACTACGGCCACCACCAGCTGGCGCGTCGCCGGCTCGAGCAGGGAAGCGTCACTGACGCGATTCACTGAGTTAAACCTCGCATCCCGCGAAATGACGTCTGTATAGAAGTTTCCCATAACAACTACCCAACCTCTAAGCTATACGCTTAGTCTTAGGTATCGCCCAAAGATAGTAAAGGTCAGGTGAACTTCAAGGGCCGGAAACCTGTGGAAACCCACCCTCCTGGAGCTGGATAGGCTGTGGTCGGACCACTATAGGCCTGGATTCCGGGCGCAACCGAAGTTTTTGTATGCAATTTTCGGACATTGTGTATAATTGAATTCAGCTAAGTTTGACTCACAAGCAATTGAAGGTCGGTATCGCCAACCAGCGTCGCCCCTCACTAGCAGCGAATCTTCCATAGCACATTTCAAGAAACAGGAATAGGACTATCAATGGCAGAACAAGGAACAGTGAAGTGGTTTAACGACGCCAAGGGCTATGGCTTTATCAGCCGTCAGAATGGCGAAGACGTTTTCGTGCATTTCTCAGCGATTCAGGCGGGCGGCTTCCGCAGCCTGCAAGAAGGCCAAACCGTGCAGTTCGACGTGACCAAAGGCCCCAAGGGCTGGCAAGCCGAGAACGTTCAGGCTGTCTGAGCTCTCGAAGCGATCAAAAATGCCCGTCAATCCGCAAGGATGACGGGCATTTTCATTTGCTTTAAGAATTCCTCGGCGCGGATTTCAGGGATGCTCACGCGCCTTTTGCACCATCTCGACCAGCACCTTCCGGGCCTCGTTCGCATTCCCCACTTCCCGCAGAAAACCGATGCGCGCACCGCGCACCCCGTCCTGCGTTTTCAAGCGAACGTGAAATCCCAGGCGATCCACCGAGGTCATAGAAGCTTCCTGCGTCACAATCCCAGCGCACGTCTTTGCCAGCAAAACAAGCGCATCTTTGTGGTCGGCATTCATGTGTTCAATAATTCCCCCCGCTACATCGGCTAGTGGATCAGGCTGCGCTCCGTCGTAATCACGCGCCTGCACCCATCCCATGACTCCGAAGCCGCCGACATAGTAAACGTCCAGCACATCCATTCGATAAAAAGAAAAGTCGTCGAAGTTTACCCAGTACTTGCTATTGGCGTAGCGCTCCACATAGAGCTTGCGGGCATCGGCCACTTCCGCATCGGGAACGGTCACAACATTTCCAATTAACGTTGCCCGTGACGCTCCCAGCGGATCGCCGTCTCCCGCAGGCTGCGTGACCAGCAGACTGGCGCGCGGATCGCCCTGTAGATTCTGCGTGTGCATCGCCATCGTGCTGATCAGGAAAATCGGACGTCCGCGCTCATCCAGCCCGTAGGGCATCACCGACCCGAAAGGAAAGCCGGGCAGCTTGCGCGAGATGGTGGAGAGGCTGCCGATTCGGCCTAGGTAGACGAGCGTGCGCGCCCGCTCCGAAAACGACGGTTCCGGCGCCTGCGGCTGATCGCTGGCTATGCCTGTGCCCCCGTGTTTGCGATTCGACGTCGAGTTCGCCATGGTTTTCTACTGATAGTTTCCTATTTGCAGTGTAAACGAAACAGATGTTGCCGGGAGTCGCCGCCGTAGCATCTAGTTATCGAGAGTGCTTGTGGTCTAGACAGCATCATAGGCGCGCCCGTGGCGAAGGAGGAAGTCTTGATGAAGAAAGCCAACTATAGGATCGCCGCCGTAATCGGCTTGGCTTTATGGACACCTGTCATCGGGAGACTTCTGGCGCAGAATTCGCCTCCGCCGGGTACCCCGGCCCGCTTGCTGGTCACCGTCGAAGCTCGCCACGGTACAGACGTCCCGGACATTGGCCGTCGCGACGTGATGGTATATGAGGGGCACGATCGCGACCAAGTCACCGATTGGGTGCCCGCGCAGGGAGATAACGCGGCGCTCGAACTGTTTGTTCTTCTCGACGACGGTTCCGGTATCACTCTCGGCACGGAACTGGAGAGTCTCCGTCGATTCATCACATCGCAGCCGGCTTCCACCAAGGTTGCGGTTGCCTACATGCAGAATGGCACCGCGAAGGTGCAGCAGAACCTCACCAGCGATCACGCCCTGGCTGCGCAGTCTTTGCGGCTGCCGGAAGGCGTGAGCGGGATCAACGGCAGCCCCTATTTCGCTCTCAGCGACTTGGCCAAGCACTGGCCGGAGAGTTCCGCACGGCGCGAGGTCCTGATGGTCACCGATGGAATTGATCGCTACTACGGGAGCGGAGATCCGGACGATCCGTATCTAAGCGCAGCAATCCAGGATGCGCGGCTTGCCGGAATCGTGGTCTATGCGATCTACACGCCCGGCGTAGGTCACTTCGGCCATAGTTACTGGCAAACCTACTGGGGTCAGATTTATCTTTCGCGGCTGACGGACGAGACGGGTGGCGAGTCGTATTCCGTCGGTTTCACCGGCCCGCCTGTAAACTTCGATCCCTATCTTGATGATATGGAACGACACCTGGCCCACCAGTATTGGCTCACTTTTGCGGCCAAGCCTCAGAAAAAAAGTGGGTGGCAACGAGTAAAGATCACGACCGAGGTATCCAACGCGGAACTGGTTTCCGCAACAAAAGTTTATGTGCCAGCCGCGCCACGCTGAACGGTAGCGGCAGCCTCAGACTTCTGCCCATGCCTCGGTCGGATTGATGTAACGCTCTTGCGATTTTTGGCATCTCTATATACGTATCCGAAATACGTATCTGAATTTGTAGTGTTCGTATTACCGACGCTGTGTCTTGGGGATGAGCAAGCAGGAGCGTGTATGAAATGGAAATTGCGTATTAAGTCCGCAGGCGGCGCTGTTATTGCCTGCGCACTCGCGTTATCGATCTTTACGGGAGCATTTCTGGCCACTCCCGCATGGGCGCAAGATCAACCTCAGGCGCAAGATCAGCCTCCGACGCAAGATCAGCCCCCGGCACAAGACCAGCCGCCGCAGGCTCCTCCGCCGCCGGCCGCCGCGGCTCAGCCGCCGACCGCGCCCTTGTCTCCTGAACAGTTGCAAGAGCTGGTGGCTCCGATCGCGCTCTATCCCGATGCTCTCGTGGCCCAGATTCTTGCTGCGTCCGCCTACCCGACCCAAATTGTCGAGGCACAACGGTTCCTTCAAGAGAACCCTAATCTGAAGGGTAAGGATTTGGGCGACGCCGTCGATAAGCAGGACTGGGATCCGAGCGTGAAAGCTCTCACCCAGTTTCCCTCCGTGCTGGCAAATCTGGACAAGAATCTGTCCTGGACCTCCGAACTTGGCGATGCCAATCTCAACCAGCAAGCCGAGGTGATGCAGGCCGTCCAGTACATGCGCAAGAAAGCCAAGGACGCCGGCAACTTAAAGACCACCCCGCAGCAGAAGGTGGAGGACCATGGGTCCGACATCGACATTGAGCCGTCGGATCCGGAGGTCGTCTACGTTCCGGAGTACGATCCCGAACTAATTTACGGGTATCCGGTTGTACTTTGGCCGGGCTTCTATCCCTGGTGGGGTGTGGGAGGGCCGTATCTCTCTTTCGGAGTCGGTTTCGGCATCGGCCCCTTCTTCGGATTCGGCTGGGGCTGGGGTGGCTGGGGGCTCGATTGGCGCCACGGATACGTCCGTTTCGGGGGCGGTCCTTACGCATTTCACAGCCACGCGTTCTATGACCGCAACGCCTACTTTCACGGAAACTACCGAGGCTCCGCGCCTTACGGGCGAGGCGATCGCGCCGCCCGTGGTTTTGCTGGCGATGGAGGCAGAGGTTTTGCCGGTGGCAGAGGTTCTAGCGGCGCACGCTCGGGCGCCTTTGGTGGAGTTAGCCACGGCGGAGAAGCGCGAGGCTTTTCCTCGCGGGGACAATCCAGCTTTGGCGGCGGAGGGTTTCACGGTGGCGGCGGAGGATTTCACGGTGGTGGCGGGGGCGGTAGGCGCTAGCCCTCTGGTGAGTTGAAGACGCTTCAAACTTGAAGCGCGCGAGGAAAAGGATATGAAAGCCATGGCATTGGAAAGAGTCCGTTCTAAAGGCTATTTGATTGGCGCTAGTTGCGTAATTGCCGTTGCAACTCTCACGGTTCTGGGATTATCAACAAGCTTCGCGGTAGGACAATCCGGCGAGCAGGGAACTGCGTCCAGCGCCCCGGCCTCGATGAAACGGAAATTCGACCCGCCGCAAGCCGGCCAGGGGACATTTCCTTCTGCAGCCGAAGCCACTCAGGCATTGGTTGCAGCCCTCACGGATGGCGACCAGGCATCATTGTTGAAGGTGCTGGGATCGAATGCGATGAGCATCGTATCCTCGGGCGATGATGCCGAAGACAAGAGTAATCGAGATCAATTCGTCGAGAAGTACCAGCAGATGCATCGTCTGGTGATGGAACCCGATGGCTCGACGACTCTCTACATCGGCGCGGAAAACTGGCCCACTCCCATCCCGCTCGTGCATCAAGGCAACTCCTGGTATTTCGACACCGCAGCGGGAAAGCAGGAAATCCTCTATCGAAGGATCGGGAAGAACGAACTTGCCACCATACAAGTGTGCAGCGAACTCGTCGACGCCGAGAAGGAATATTACGGGCAACCGCACGATGGCGATTCGAACCCTCAGTATGCGCAGAAATTCTTCAGCGATCCTGGCAAGCATAACGGCCTCTACTGGGAGACGTCTGCCGGAGAAGCCGCCAGCCCGATCGGTCCTCTCCTCGCCTCCGCCGCCATTGAGGATAGCCGGGAAGCGGCAGACCAGAAGCACCAACCGTTCCAGGGCTATTACTTTCGAATCCTGAAAGCCGAAGGAACGAAGGCGCACGGCAGCGAGGGCAGCTTTATTGTGGACGGGAAAATGACGCGCGGCTTCGCGTTCCTCGCCTACCCTGCCGAGTACCGTTCCTCGGGAGTGATGACCTTCATCGTCGATCAAGACGGAATCGTGTACGAAAAAGATCTCGGCTCCAAGACCGCCCAGATCGCAAAAACTCTAACCCGCTACGATCGAGACGCAAGTTGGCGTAAGGCCGATTGACCCACGTCTAAACGTAGCCCCGGTCTCAGCTGCGCTTTACGGTTGTGGGTGATGGTGCCTTTCCTTCGCCACAGCCGCCGGGCTGATGCGGCGTGGCTTCCTCCGTTTTCCGGCGAAAGATGCGAGCCGGCAGCGCCCGAGGAATATTCTCATCTTGTTTTCCTCGTAGTCGTACAATCTGAAACTGAATTGACCCGGGGAAACGCGCCCTGGATAGAGCACGCGACCTTACGCCTGACATCCCCATGCACACAACCATTCTCGCAACATTCCTTGGGCTCTCTAGCATGGTGGTTTCGATGTCCAGCGCTGGCATCCTGATTTTTCTGATTGCGCTGTGGGCTGCGAAGACCGATATCGCGCGGGCCCGCGGCCTCGACAAGATCGTGGCCTTGAGCAATTTGTGTTTCGCCCTCCCCTTGGCGGTCTTTGGCGCGGAGCATTTCTCTGCCGCCAGAGGCATCATGCAGTTGGTGCCCAAGTTTATGCCCTGGCCTCTGTTCTGGACCTATTTCGTCGGCGTTGCCTTACTGGCCTCGTCTTTGAGCATCGCCACGAAAATCCAGGTCCGCTGGTCGGGCCTGCTGTTCGGGTTCATGATGTTTCTTTTCGTGGCCATGATGGATCTTCCCGGAACGCTCGCGGAGCCCCACAACCGGATTAACTGGGCCCTTCTGTTGCGCGAACTGTCGTTCGGCGGCGGTGGGTGGATCCTCGCGGGAAATGCCATGGGCGAACAAAGCCGCGGGCAGGGCAAAAGCAAGTTGGTTGCCGTCGGCCGCGTGTTGATCGCGATCGCGTCTATGTTTTACGGCGTCGAGCATTTTCTGCACCCGGCGAACGTCCCCGCAGTCCCGCTCGAAAAACTAATGCCCGCGTGGATTCCGGGGCACCTGTTCATCAGCTATTTGACGGGTGCAATTCTCGTCGTCGCCGGGGCAAGCATTCTGCTGGCCAGGAAAACGCGGATGGCGGCAACTTATCTCGGTACCTGGATTGTGCTGCTGGTCTTATTCATCTATGGGCCGATCCTGATCGCTTCGCTGTCCGACCCGAGCACCGACGTCAAAGTCGAGGGAATCAACTACTTTGCGGACACGCTGCTGTTCGCCGGGGCGATTCTCGCCCTCGCCAGCGCGGCGCCACACACGGATTAAAATGCCGCCTGCCAACCTGCGAAACGGGAACGGGTAAGCGTTCCGGTCGTTTTGATGGGCGCCATACCCTGACGCTGCGCTGGCCGACGTTGACAGTCGCATCCCTGAACGGTATGTTGAATCCTGAACTGGATGTTGCTTCCCAAACAGGGTGTCGCTAATCGTAATCTTCTTCTGGTACGTATCTACGTAAGTTGGTCGTTTCTAAAAGCGGGAGTAGTTCAGCGGTAGAACGCCAGCTTCCCAAGCTGGATGTCGCCGGTTCGATCCCGGTCTCCCGCTCCATACTTTCAACGAGCCACATCGAAGTCGGCCCTTCCTTAATTCTTACTACCTAAAAAGTCCTCACCAACCGGCACGCAACTGTACATGTCCGCCGGACCGGCAAACGGTACCGCGGTTACGTTGTTATCTGTTAATACGGAACTAAGCTCCTCTATAGTGCCGCGAACCGGCAATGGCAGCGGAGGAGCTACGCTTGATCCAGCGAACGAGAGGGACGTACCTGCGGCGGGCGCTTTTCCTCGCCTTGATGTCGGCATTCGTGCTGTCCGCGACCATTCCAATGTGCCGTGCACAGGGCGAGGACCATGACGACGATGATACCAATCTCGCCCAGCACTCAGCCTCACTAAACCTGACCTTCGACAGCAACGGCAACGCCAAAGTTCATCTTTTACTCGACCAATCCCCCAGCAACTGGCAACCGATTCAAGCTGCTCTTTCGCTGGGTCTGCATTGCCCGCCGCAAGCATTCGTGCACCCTTCAACCACGGCTTCATTCCGTGGGTGGGTGCGCATGAAGCCGGAGCAGCAGGCGCAATACGAAAAGTTTCTCGCCGAGGCCAATCAGCGGCAGCTTCAGGCAACTTGCAGCCATGTGCTCTCAGCGAGCAGTTGGACGATAAGCGGCACTCTGCCGTTGCAACCACTCGCCGATGCGCTGGCAGCGTCGGGAGAGCAGTTGCTGTTCGTCAGTGTGCAGCGCCCTCGATCAGGTTTTGAAGAACAAAGTTCTCAGGGCTTGCAATTGAATCGCTTTGCTGGCCAGCGAGAAAACGCCCAACTCCTCTTTTATAGCTTCCCTCTGGGGACTTCGACTCCGATCATGCCGCTGCGCCTGGCCTACGGTTACAGCAATTCAGACCTCCTGCGGCAATGCGCCATGTCTGCGGGATTTCTGTTGCTCCCCATCCTCCTGATTCTCTGGATGCGGCGCGCCGCGCTCAGAGACGCGCTCCAGGATCCAACCGCGGCATGGTTCAGCTATTTCAAGACCCTCCAGTGGTGCGTGAACGGCACCATGCTCCTCTGGATGGTCGCGCGTACCAGCCTCCGCCAGGGCGTGCAGGATCTCGTCGCATTCCGGCTTCCCGACGGCGGATGGCAATCCACCATCGCGCACACGCTCATCGTCATCGTTCCGCCGTGGGTCGTTTATCTACTCTGCCTTTTCCTTTCTTACAAAGTCTTCGTGCAGTTTCGCGGCAAGCAATGGACGCGGCGCCAGTTTATGCTGGAGCGTTCGCTGGAGGTGGGAGCGCAATTTCTTCCCCTCATGTTCTTTTGCTGCGCGCTGGATTTTCTCAGTACCTCTCCCAAGCTGCTGGTAGTTCTTATGCTGGCCGCCTACGTCTCGCGCGTGGTGTGCCTGCGCGCCAAAATCAAAGTATCAGGTGCCGGCCCCGAAGCTCTCACCACCGGCGAATTGCGCGACCGGGTTTTCGAGATGGCGAAGCGCGCCGGAGTCAAAATTAAACAGGTATTCGTGCTGAGCTCCGGCCGCATGCAAGTCGCCAACGCCTACGCCACCGGCGCTCAAACCGTAATGTTCACCGACTACCTGCTGCAGAGGCTCACCAAGCGAGAAGTCGATGCCATCGCGGGCCATGAACTATCTCACCTCCGTCATAGGCATCCCAAAAAACTCGGATTGACCATGCTCGGGGTCATCCTGTTTCCCTCGATCTTCCGCGGAACCTGGACCATGTTTACCGATTGGATCAGCGACCTGCTCAGGACCATTAGCGGCGGCGATCGCGACGTGCTCATGCAGTGGTATCGCTGGAGCCCGAAACTCGTGGCCTGGTCGCAACTGGACCTGGTTCTGATCGTTGCTGGCTTTGGCGTGTTTTATCTCCTGGCCCGGCGCTTCGAGCGGATTGCCGACGAGGGCTCGGTGCAGCTGTCTGGCGATCCGGAAGCCATGATCACGGCTCTGCTCAAAGTGAGCCGCCTTAATCTCACTCCCATCCAGTGGGGAAAAGTTACGGGATCGCTTTTGACGCATCCCACAACGTTGAAGCGAATTGAGCACATCGCCAAAGTGGGCAACGTGCCTGAGGCGCGGGTGCAGGAACTTCTGGCGCATCATGCGCAGGAGGAGCAGACGAGGCGTGCTGGCCTGCTCGCCACGCAAGCCTCCGATTCAAGCTTTAGCGCAAAATCGAACGAGGAGCACTACGGGGTCCCGTCCGCTGGCAAGAGCGTTGTGTCGACTATGACCGCGCTCCGTCGCGCCACCAACAATCGGTGGCTGCTAATCGGAGCAAATGTGCTGCCGCCCGCACTCATTGCGTGGCTGGTCCACCGGCTCAACCTGCAAGGGCAAATGTCTCTGATCGCATACCTGGCGGGCGCTCTGCTTATAGTCGCAGGCTACTCCCTATTAGGATTGCAACTCAGTCTGCGCGGCCGTGCGGAAATCCGCGGGCAATTCGCCGCCAAGTTCGATGCGGAAGGAATTCAGATTCGCGGCCGGAACGCCATCCTGGCGGGCTTTGCTCCCGGTGTAGCCCTGCGCATCTACCTCCTGGGTTATGACTGGGACAAGGGATTCATTTGGCTCTTGCAGGGCCGCATGGTTTACATGGGCGACAAAATCCGCTTCGCCCTCAAGCCGGAGCAGGTGCTGAACGTCCGCATTGGCGAGAGCGCCCCGGGCTGGTGGAACAGCGAGCGCGTATACATCGACTGGCGCGACGCTGAGCGCGGCCGCGAGGGCACATTCAGCCTTTATCCCAGCGAGCCGAGTTCGGCAGGAAAAATCAAGAACGAGGGCAAAGCATTATGCGAGGCCGTGCAACGCTGGCGCAGTCGGACCGGCGAATATCCGGTCGCACCCCCAGCCGCGCAATCGCTGGAGTCCCCGGTATTGGGCGAAGTCACCAGCCACGAAATCAAGGATCGCCTCAGCCGAGGCAAGCGTCTGAACTCGCTGATACTTCTCTTGCTTCTGAGTTATGGTGCGTCCCTGCTGGTGGGAGTATCCAGTTGGTACGGGTTTGCCGTGGTGCTCCTGCTGAGGGTCTACGAACGCATTCCGCACTGGCGCCATCGTGCGCCGCCAGCAACGCCCCCACTGCAGCAGCCTCAGGCGGTGAGGGCACAGGCCACAGGGGCGCGATAGCGTTCGCGACTACAGCATCCCGCCGGTCTTCACCGCCAGAATGTTCAGCGCCATCTCCAGTTTGGTAATGGCCGCCCCCAGTTCGGGATGTTTTCCAATTTTCTCTTGCAGGGTCTTCAGAATCTGGTGAGCGCTTTCCACTTGCGCTGCCGCCTGAGTCCGATCTTGTTCCGGATTGCCTTTACTCTGCGTTTCCATGGTCACTGGCTCCGTCTACCTGTCAAATTCTATACCGGAATCTCGCGCGAACTGCTGTCGGCGGGGTTGTTCTACCCGGCAACCGAATTCACCACTTGATGTGATCGGCGTCACGGCAGGGTTCGAGCAAACTTGTAACCGTAGTAGTGGACGACAAGCTGACTGCAGGGCAAGTACAGGGATCAGCTCAACTAGAGCTGATTGCTTGCCCCGCACAGCCATAAAGGAGTCGCAGATGTCGTCAACATCGCACGCTGTCGAAGTCGCCATTAGTCGGGTTCTGGTCGGAATCGATTTTTCGGACTGTTCTGAAAAAGCCCTTCATCATGCCATTGCGATCTCTCGCAGCTATGGCGCCAAATTCTACTTTGCGCACGTAGTCTCGTCGCTCGGCTTCGTGATGGCGGGCCCGGAGGTCATGGCCATGGCCGCGGAAGCAACCTCCAGGGATGTTCAAAAGCTGGAGGCCTATCTCTTGCAAACAGGCGCACTCACAGGGATTTCGTACGAAGCCATGGTTCTCCAGGGGACCGACGTCTGGCAAGAACTGGAGCGGGTCGCCGAGGAGCAAAATGTCGACCTGATCGTGGTGGGTACCCATGCTCGAACCGGGCTGCGCAAGATTGCGCTGGGCTCGGTTGCGGAAGCAGTTTTTCGGCATGCCAGGTGTCCCGTTCTTACGCTGGGCCCAGGCTCTCCGGACGACGCACCACCCAATGCAAGATTACGCCACATCCTGTGTCCATCGGATCTGTCGCCTGATTCCGCCCGCGCGGCAGCCTACGCTGCATCTCTCGCGAGACAGCACGAGGCCCGGCTGACCATCGTCCATGTCGCGGAACGCGCAGGAGACGCCAAGACCGACGATCAAGAGCGCGACTTCGAGGCGCGATTTCGAGCCTGTCTGCCCGGAGAGTTGCCGCACAACTTGACATTTCGAACTCAACTCGGTCCGATCGACCAGACCATCCTTGACCTCGCTGACGAAGGGCGAGTCGACCTGATTGTCCTGGGTGTGCGCGCCTCGCATTCCTTCGCGCATCCTCATGGCTGGCCTCATGCCTACAAGGTTGCATGTGAGGCTCGCTGTCCAGTGATGACACTGAGGTGCGGCAAAGAACTCCAGTCATGACGCAGGCCAGCCTGGTGGATCAGACATAGGGTGCTCAAGCCGTTCGCGGTGTGACTGGAGATATGCAGCTCTGTGTTTGATGTCACTGACATTTCAGCATTTTCGACCAATATTGATTTGTTGCTGATGTATGCGGGGACGAGCCTTCCGGGGGAAAGACCGCCCCCGCCCTTACTTCGATCTCGACTCCAGTTCTCTGGAAGAGCTCACGCGCGCGTCATCCATCGCCGCCAAATGGTTGTGCCCAGGCACTATATTTTGGCCGGGAGGCCGAAATCTTCATGATTTCCCTCTTCCACTCACACCCAATGGTGACCAAGATCACTGACTCAATCAGCCTGCTCAAGCGATAACCAATTGCGTCGGCCGGGATCGCTGCAAGCCGGGCGGCAAATGCTGGAGTTTTAGGTTTGTAGGTGCAGATACGAGACCGTGTCGTCGCGCATTCATGCATGGCATTCTCTTTGAATCTTAAGTAGACGGCAGCGCGCACAACATCGGCCTCCTCCTGAACCTGCCTTCCTCTTCGACTCCGCAAGATCGAATTCAATTCAGTTCGCGAGTATCGCCGGCGCTGATCCATGGGGAACGCCGAAGGCAGGAAGGGCCTATGTCCAAACATCCAACCATCGCAGAACATCTGAAGGCGAGCGGAGTCTCCCGCAGAAGCTTCCTCCAGCTGTGCGGCACGCTCATGGCAACCGCGCCCTTTGGCTTGGCGCTCACCGGCAAGAAGTCGGTCTTGCAGATTGCCGATGCCATCGGCAAGACGAAACGGCCATCCGTAATCTGGCTGCACTTCCAGGACTGCACAGGATGCACCGAGACGCTGTTGCGTACCTCTGCTCCCGATGTTGCTCATCTTGTCCTGGACGTTATCTCTCTCGATTACCACGAGACTCTGATGGCAGCATCCGGTGCGCAAGCCGAGGCTGCGTTGCATTCCGCTATAGCGGAAAACGCCGGCAAATATGTTCTGGTCGTTGAAGGCGCAATTCCTACTAAGGACGATGGCATTTACTACGAGATGGGCGGCAGGCCGGGCGTACAGGTTTTGAGGGAAGTGGCAGCCCAGGCTGCCGCGGTGATCGCTATCGGCTCCTGCGCCTCGTGGGGCGGCGTGCCATCGGCCGATCCAAATCCCACCGGCGCCATGGGCGTAAGTACGGTTGTATCCGGCAAACCGATCGTCAACCTGCCCGGTTGCCCTCCCAATCCTTACAATTTGTTGGCCGTAGTTCTGGAATACGTCACCATGGGCAAGCTTCCGGCGATGGACGAATTTGGCCGGCCGCTCTTTGCCTACGAGCGCGTGATTCATGAGAATTGCCCGCGGCGAGCGCACTTTGATGCCGGCCGCTTCGCCTACGCCTTCGGTGACGAAGGCCATCGCAAAGGCTGGTGCCTCTACAAACTCGGCTGCAAGGGTCCGGTCACTCACGCCGCCTGCTCCACGCGACACTTCAATGAGATTCCCGGCGTATGGCCGATCGGTCTTGGCATCCCCTGCGTGGGTTGCACCGAGAAGAGCGTGGTCTGGCGGATGAGTACGGTCGAAACCGTCCCCATTCACCTGGCCACTCCGCCCGACACCTATCCGCCGATTTACAGCAGCGCCGGTCAGCTGAAGGTTGGTGCGGCCGCGTTGGTCGGCGTGGTGGCTGGAGCCGTCGGTGGCGCCACCTGGGTTGCCTCTCAGCGTTTCCAAAGCAGCCAGGAAGCTGGCGTCGCCCGGGTGATTGCGGATCGCACGCACGCCGAGAAACTCAAGCTGTCGTCCGAGAACCAGACTCCAAAGAAAGAGGACTGATGTGGCCATCACTCGGCGAGAACTGTTTACCACCGTCGCCAAGGCCGGAGTGCCGGCGGCCGTAGCCCTTACCGTCGGCTCGAAAGCTCTGCAGGCGGAAGAGATTCCTGTCCCCAGCGCTGCAGTCGGATTGCTTTACGACGCCAGCATCTGCATCGGTTGTAAAGCCTGTGAGGCAGCCTGCTCCGAGGCCAACGATACTCCCGAGGACATTAGCGGCGACCAGTTGCATCAGGCGCCCACCGATCTGAACGAGCTCACCCGCAACATCATCAAGCTCTACAAGCCAGAAGACGGATCGCCCTATTCTTTTGTGAAGCGCCAGTGCATGCAATGTCTGGATCCCGCATGCGCTGCGGGTTGTCCCTTCCAGGCTCTGCATAAGAATCCGGAAACCGGCATCATCAGTTGGACGGCCGACAAGTGTATCGGCTGCCGCTACTGCACTATCACCTGCCCGTATCACATCCCGCGTTTCCAATGGCAGGGATACAACCCGCGCGTTACAAAGTGCGAGCTGTGCAGCGATCGGCTCGAAAAAGGCCTCAAGCCGGGATGCACCACCGTGTGCCCCACCGGAGCTGTAATTTTTGGTCCGCGTACGGTTCTGCTGGCGGAAGCCAAACAGCGTATCAAGAATCATCCCGGCCGCTACTATCAGGAACGCATTTATGGAGAAACCGATAACGGCGGCACACAAGCTCTGTATCTCTCCCGTGTTCCCTTCGAAAAACTAGGTCTGCCCGAACTTGGCACGGAATCAGTCCCCGCCAGAACACTCCGCTGGCAGCGGCGGCTCTATCAATACTTCGCGCTACCCGCCCTGTTGTATGCCGGCTTGGTGCAAGTGATTCGCACGAGTTTGAAGGGCCATGAGGACGAAGCTCACGAGCGGGAAAAAGAGACTGGATTGAGGGCGCAACTCTGAGGTCACAAATATGAGCAGCATAACCATCACCAACGCGTCCGCCGATCAGAGCCGCTGGGAGCGGGCCGTGCCAGTGTATGGATTTCCCGTGGTGAACCGCTTCTTTCTCGGACTGGTCGCCATGACCCTGGTGGCATTCATTTTGACTGCCTACCGCGAGCTCGCGGGCCTCGGTCCGGTTAGCGGCATGAACGACGCGTTTGGCTGGGGAATCTGGAAAACCTTCAACGTGATGGTGCTGACCGCGCTGGGTTCCGGCGCATTCGCCGTAGGAATCGCTGCTTGGGTGTTTCGCCGCAAGCGCCTGCATTCGCTGATGCGCATGGCCCTCCTCACCAGTTTTCTGGCTTACGCCTGTGGCCTTCTCCTGCTCGGTATCGACGCTGGCCGTCCCTGGAATTTCTACTGGATCGTCTTCCCGTGGAAATGGAATATGCACTCGCCGCTCGCAGAGGTTGCGATCTGCATGTCGATCTACGCCATGGTTCCGCTGGCCATCGAAAACATTCCGCCCGTCCTCGAGAGGCTCTGGTATTTCGATTCCCGCCTGCGGCCCGGAGTGGAGCGATTCGAACGCCGGCTGCACTATTTCTTCCCGTGGATCATTGCTGCCGCCTACTTGTTGCCGGGCATGCACCAATCGTCGCTGGGCGCGTTGATGCTGCTGGCCGGCGAACGGGTCCATCCTTTGTGGCAGACTCCTTGGCTGCCGTTCCTGTATCTGGGCGCGGCTACCTTCATGTCGTTCGGATGCGTCGCTGGAACCACCATGCTGTGTTGTGTGGTCTGGAAACGCGCCATGGACATGGAGGTTCTCGACGAAGCCGCTCGCATCACTGCCTGGCTGATCTTCGGCTGGATGGGATGGAGGCTTCTGGACATCCTCTTCCGGGGCGCTTTAGGAACTGCCTTCCACTTCGATCGTTTCGCCGGTGTTTTCTGGCTCGAGATGATTCTGGTCGGAATCGGCGGCTGGATGCTGCGCCGTTCGCTGCGAACCCACGAAACCCGAATGATGTTCCTGGGCTACATTTTCAGTTCGCTGGGTGGCATGATTTATCGCTTCAGCCCGACCACTCTGGCCTTCCGCCCTAACCCAGAGTCGCTCTATTTCCCGACCACTATCGAGGTCCTGGTGTCGCTAGGGTTCATCTCCATGGGCATTGCGGGATTTCTTCTGATCGTCAAGCGATTCGCCATTCTTCCGGCTCCGCTTTACGAGTGGCATGACATGGCGAGCTACTTCCGCTTCCGCCGGCCCTACATTCGCTGGACCGGATATTTCAAGTATGGACATTTCGGCGAGAACGAATCTGAAACAACAGACTCTCACTAACAGCAGGTCTTATGGCAAAACGAATCACGATCGACCCGATCACCAGAATTGAAGGTCACCTCCGCATCGATGTCGAGGTGGACAATAATGCGGTCAGCAATGCATGGGCTTCATGCACCATGTGGCGCGGGATCGAAAAGATTCTTCGCGGCCGCGACCCACGCGATGCCTGGCTCTTCACCCAGCGTTTCTGCGGCGTCTGCACCACGGTGCACGCCATGGCCAGCGTGCGCGCGGTGGAAGATGCGTTAAAGCTCGAAATTCCGCTGAACGCCCAGTACATTCGCAATCTGATCCTGATTGCCCACGCCCTGCACGATCACGTCGTCCACTTCTATCAGCTGTCGGCGCTGGATTGGGTCGACATCATGCAAATTCCCAAGGCCGATCCCGCTGCAACCCAAAAACTAGCCGAGAGCATTTCTCCCTGGACGCGTAACTCCCGCAATGAATTCAAAGCCGCGCAGGACCGCGTAAACGCCGTCGCCGCCAGCGGCCAGCTCGGAATTTTCATGAACGGATACTGGGGCCATCCTGCCATGCGCCTCTCACCGGACGTGAACTTGCTCGCCTTCACGCATTACATCCAGGCCCTTGAGTATCAGCGCAAGGCTCTGCAGGTGGTAGGCCTTCTCGGATCGAAAACACCGCACATTCAGAATCTCACCGTCGGCGGCGTGGCCAACGCCATCGACCTGGATAGCGCCAACGCCCTCAACATGGATCGTTTAGAAATGATCCGCGTTCTGCTCGACGACGTGGTGCAGTTCATCCACCAGGTCTACTTTGTCGATGTCTGCGCCGTGGCCGCCATGTATCCGGAATGGTTCAAAATCGGCAGCGGTGTCCGCAACTACCTTGCCGTTCCTGATCTGCCGCTGGATAGCGCCGGTAGCAGCTACGATCTTCCCGGCGGATACATCATGGATGGAAACATCGCCGGCACGCGCCCGTTCAAGACGGCATCCGACAAAGTGTTTCGTGATTCCGTCAGTGAAGATGTCACTCACGCCTATTATCAGGGCAAGCCCCTCCATCCATGGTCCGGAGAAACCGAGCCCCAATTCACCGGATGGGATGGAGAGCAGAAATACTCTTGGGTCAAGGCGCCACGCTTCAACGGACAGCCCATGCAGGTCGGCCCGCTGGCGCAGGTGCTGGTCGGCTTCGCACAAGGCCATCCCCTGACGGTAAAGTATGCCACCCAGGCGATCGGCAATGTCCAGGCGGTCGGCGGAGTCCGCGTGACCCCAGATATGTTGCATTCGACCCTGGGCCGTCACGCCGCGCGCGCCATTCGCGCCTCCATGTTGGCGGAGCTCGCACAAAAACATTTGCAGCTTCTCACCGACAACATCGCCAAGGGCGACTACACGGTTCATAACCAGCCGGTATTTCCCAGCCACGAAGTCGAAGGCGTCGGAACCCATGAAGCGCCCCGCGGTACCTTATCTCACTGGATCGTCATCAAAGACGAAAAAATTAAGAACTACCAGGCAGTCGTACCCTCCACCTGGAACGCCAGTCCGCGCGACGCCTCCGGCGCTCACGGCCCTTACGAAGCCTCACTGCTGCATACGCCGCTCGCGCGGCCCGAAGAGCCGCTGGAGGTTTTGCGCACAGTGCACTCTTTCGATCCCTGCATGGCCTGCGCCTGCCACGCCTTCGATCCCTCGGGCAAGCAGATCGCCAAAGCAAAGGTGCTATGAAAAAGGTGTTGATCGGCGGAATCGGCAATGTCTTGCTGGGCGACGATGGCGTAGGCCCGTACCTCGTGCAACTCCTGCTGTCGCGCTACGAGTTCGCCGATGGAGTCGAAGTTCTCGACCTGGGAACTCCGGCCCTCGATCTGATTGATCAAATCTCTGGAAAGGCTCTCGTCATCCTGATCGATTCCGTCGATACCGACGCAGCCCCGGGAACGGTGCTTCTTTATCGTAAAGACGAGATCATGAAACACCCCCCGTCGGTGCGCATGGACCCTCACTCACCCGCGCTCGTCGATACGCTGCTCAGCGCCGAACTCTTCGGAATCGCACCAGAAAATTTGCTTCTTGTAGGAATTGCCGCCGAGTCTTACGAACCATCCTGCAGCCTGAGCAAGGCAGTAGAAGCTTCTCTCGATCCGGCGATCGTCGAAATCTTGTGTGAACTGGATCGTAACGGTATCGCGTATTGTTTGCGCGAACATCCCGCCGCGCTCGAAGCCTGGTGGGCCGAGTCAAGAGTGGAATCCACACTGGTCATCTAGGCCCGTAGAAAGATTCCTCAGGTTCTTAACCAGACGACTGGGAATCCCCTAGCAGATCCGTGGCAACTGATCCCCCGCCAGCATGTCCACCACCCGCGTCGTTCCCAGAGGCGTTCGCATCGTCACCAGTCCCGGATTCTTTTTCGTCACCGTACCGATAATCTGCGCCTCGGCGCCCAGCGCATGGCGTTGCATCGTCTCCAGCAGCACCTCCGCAACTTCAGCCGGTACGATTGCAATCAGCTTGCCCTCGTTGGCTACGTAGAGCGGATCTAGTCCGAGCAATTCGCAGGCCCCGCGCACCTGCTCATGAATCGGAAGGCAACTTTCCTGCAGTTCGATTCCCACCCCCGACTGCTGCGCGATCTCATTCAATGTGCTGGAGACGCCGCCTCGTGTCGGGTCGCGCATGCAACGAATCTCGCGGGTTACGCCAAGCATCTCCGCCACTAGTCCATGCAATGCCGCACTGTCACTGACAATCTGAGTTTCGAACTCCAGTCCCTCACGTTGCGCCAGAATCGCAATCCCATGATCGCCAATCGACCCGCTCAGCAGCACCTTGTCGCCCGGCCGCGCCCGATCGGCGGAAAGCTCGACTCCCTCCGGCACAACTCCGATGCCCGTTGTGTTGATGAACAGCCCGTCCCCCTTGCCTTTTTCTACGACCTTGGTATCGCCCGTAACAATCTGCACGCCCGCCGCGGTCGTCGCTTGGCGCATCGAAGCGACCACGCGCCGGAGTTCCTCCATCGCGAAGCCTTCTTCGAGGATGAAGGCAACGCTCAAGAACAGCGGCTTCGCGCCTCCCATGGCCAAATCGTTCACGGTGCCATGAACCGCGAGAGAACCGATGTCTCCTCCGGGAAAGAACAGCGGTTTCACCACGAAGGAATCCGTGGTCATGGCCAGACGCTGGCCATTCACGCTCACGACTGCCTGATCATCCATCTGCGCCAGCACCGGATTCTGAAACGCCGGCAGGAAGATATCGCGAATCAATTCTGCGCTGAGCTTGCCACCACTCCCGTGTCCCAGAAGAACGGTGTCCTTCACCGCAATCGGCGCCGGGCAGCTGAGTTCGACCTTTACGTCGACGACGCCTTTTGTTGACACTCGCTCTCCTAACTTTCGATCGCATGCCGCCGGTAGTGATAGTAGGCGGCACATGCTCCTTCACTCGATACCATCGGAGCTCCCAGCGGATTTTCCGGCGTACATCGCATGCCAAACGCGGCACAATCCGTCGGCTTCTTCAATCCCTGCAAAACCTGGGCGCTGATGCACTCGGCGGGTTCGTCCACTGTGAATTCACCCAGTTCGAAGACACGGTTCGCGTCATAAGCCGCGTATTCCTCGCGCAAACGCAAGCCACTCTGCGGAATCGGCCCGATTCCGCGCCACTTCTGGTCTGCCACTTCAAATACCTCGGCCATGATCTCTTGTGCCAGCACGTTTCCTTTATAGCTCACCGACCGCGCGTACTGGTTTTCCAGCTTCGCCTCATGTGCCTCAAGTTGGCGCACGAGCAAGAGCACCGCTTCCAGAATGTCGACCGGCTCGAACCCTCCCACCACAATGGGTATTCGAAAATCGCGAACCAGAGCTTCGTATTCTCTGCACCCCACGATCGTGCACACATGTCCCGGCGCAATGAACCCCTGCACCCGGTTGCTGCTGGAAGTCATCAAGGCGCGAATCGCCGGCGGCACCAGCACGTGCGAAACCAGCATGGAAAAGTTCTTGAGCCCTTCGCGCTTTGCCTGCCAGGCCGCCATCGCATTGGCTGGAGCCGTGGTCTCGAATCCAATCGCCAAAAACACCACCTTGCGCTCTGGATTCGAGCGCGCGATCTTCACCGCTTCGGTCGGAGAATACGCAATGCGAACGTCCGCGCCCTGCGCCTTCGCCCGAAGCAGGTCCGAGCTCGATCCCGGCACGCGCAGCATATCTCCGTAAGAAACCAGAGTGACGTCCGGCCGCAGCGCCAACTCAATCGCTTTGTCGACGGTTTCCAGCGGTGTCACGCAGACCGGACACCCCGGCCCGTGCACCAGTTCGATTCCGCAAGGAAGCAGTTCATCCAGGCCGTAACGCATGATGGTATGAGTCTGGCCGCCGCAAATTTCCATCAAAACCCATGGCCGTGTCGTTCGCTGGACGATCTCAGACGCCAGAGCCCGTGCAATGCGCTGGTCGCGGTATTCGTCAAGATATTTCATATCCAAAATCCAACTGAAACTATTCTTCCGCGGCTGGCAATTCCTCTTGCAGCGCTCCCATCTCTTCCAGCAGCTTGTAGGTACGCTCGGCTTCTTCCGCATCCACGCGGCTGATCGCAAAGCCCACGTGAACCATTACATAATCGCCCAATCCGGCCTCAGGGACGAAGCTCAACGACACCTGCCGCACGATCCCCCCGAATTGTACGCGGGCCGCCCGCATGGGACCCATCTCTTGAATTTCCAGGATCTTCCCAGGTATCGCCAGGCACATGGCAGGTTTCTCCAGAGTCAGTACAGCACCGCTTGTCCGCGCCCACTGTGATGGACGTCACAACGTAAAGTGATAAGCGCCACCCCGCAAGCGACATCCCAAGAAGCGAACCATCCCCCCCACTGACGCAACCCGGCACAGGTGGAGGAAAGCGCTGCTAGCTGTTAGCATATTTTCTTGATACGCGTGAGAGTTGGTAGAAAGCGCCAGCTCAGTATAGAGGGTAGATTACGACTATGTTAGTCAATGAAATGAGCGAAAAAGACTGCCGCGATCTGCTGGCGCGCAGTTCGATCGGCAGACTCGGATGCTCGTTGGACGGCCAGCCCTACGTACTTCCGATTTATTTCGCCTACGAGTCCGACTTTTTTTATATTCTCTCCACCATCGGGCAAAAGATCGAGTGGATGCGCGCCAATCCCAAGGTCTGCATCGAGGTTGATGAAATCGCGAGCGAATCAGAGTGGGTGAGCGTCATCGTGAACGGCCATTACCAGGAGCTGCCCGAACCCCAATTCGCCGACGAGCGCGCCCATGCCCGGAAGCTGCTGGAGAAGCGTTATTTGTGGTGGCAAAATGCATTGGGCGAGCGCCAACTGAAATCGGGCAAGGAGTTAATTACGCCCACCTTCTTCCGCATTCGCGTCGTTTCCATGACCGGCCTGCGTGCGGTTGCCGAAGGCAAGTAATTGGTGTAGACATCGCAGCCGCCGTGCCAGAACCC
Organism: uncultured Acidobacteriaceae bacterium; assembly: GCA_964403025.1. Classification (GTDB taxonomy): domain Bacteria; phylum Acidobacteriota; class Terriglobia; order Terriglobales; family Acidobacteriaceae; genus Sulfotelmatobacter. The sequence goes on from CAYOEH010000001.1 coordinate 1,401,047, forward strand.
CTTGTCACCTCTCACCATCTTCGGGTTGTTCGCAGTCACGGCAATGCTGGTCTGCTATGCCCTGGAGGCGCGGAGTCGCTGGTTCATCCTGGCTTTTGCCGGATCCTGCGCGCTCGGCTCGATCTACGGCTTTTTGCAGGGAGCTTGGCCATTCGGACTGGTTGAAGCCGTTTGGTCAGTGGTCGCATTGCGCCGCTGGGTGGTTGCGCCACGCTCAAAATGATCGCCTACCGCACAGACGAAGTTTGCTGCCCGTGCCGTATTTCTTCCAGCATCTCAGGCTCGATATTGCCGCCACTGATGATGGCTACGCTGGGGCCCCCGAGGGGAAGTTGACGCGCGTGGAAGACGAATCCGGCGACCGCGACCGCGCCGCTGGGTTCCGCAATTGTGGCGGGATTGCCGCTCAGATACCTGACAGCCTGGCGAATTTCGTCCTCGGTTACGGTGACGATATCGTCTACGTAGCGGCGGATGTGCTCAAAATTGATCGCGCCAACGCTCTGCGTCCGCAGTCCGTCGGCGATAGTGCGTGAAGTTTCTTCGGCAGGGAACTGAACAATCTTTCCCGCGCGCAAGCTGGCTTGCGCATCTCCAGCCAGCTCCGGTTCCACGCCAATCACCTTGACCGAAGGTTTGCTCAACTTGATCGCCGCCGCCACGCCACTGATCATGCCTCCCCCGCCAACCGGTGCCAGCACGGTCTTGACCTCCGGCAAGTCCTCGAGAATTTCCAATCCCATCGTGCCCTGGCCGGCGATGATCCATTCGTCATTGTACGGAGGCACGATCACATATCCATGCCTTGCGGCCAATTCTTCCGCCTTAATCTGACGCTCGGAGCTGGCCGGACCCACGGTGACAATCTCCGCACCCAGCGCCGCCGTAGCCTCACGCTTGATCGCCGGAGCATTGTCCGGCATCACGATGACGGCCTTCGCGCCCAGCGCCCGCGCCGCATAAGCCACGCCCTGCGCGTGATTGCCGCTGGAATAGGAAATGACACCGCGCTTCCTCTCTTCTTCCGAGAGTGAGGCGATCTTGTTGTAGGCTCCCCGCAGTTTGAAGGCGCCAATGGGTTGCTGGTTTTCCGGCTTGAGGAACAACTTGCGCGGATCCGCTTCGCAGAGCTTGAATTCAATCAGGCGTGTGCGCACCGCGATCCCGCGCAGTCGGGCTTGGGCGGAGACGACGTCGGCGAGAGTGACCATTTCTCATTATTATCCAATACCCTGGTGGTCGAGGTGAAGCAAGAAGCTCTTGACATCAAGATGTCTAGCAGAGTAACATCATGATGTGAGGACCACGCTTACTCTCGATGACGACGTTGCCAACCTGCTGAATCGGGAAGTCCGCAAATCGGGCGAGCCGTTCAAGCAGGTCGTGAACCGCTTTCTGCGCCTGGGATTGACTCAGGCGAGGCAGCCCGCACGAAAGCCCTTTGTGGTTAAGCCAAGAGACCTGGGCTTGCCTCCGGGGCTGAGTTACGACAACGTAGAGGAGTTGCTCGACGTCTTGGAGGGGCCCAATCGGCGGTGATCCTGCTCGATGCAAATATTCTCCTCTATGCCTACGATGCGGCAGCCTCTCAACATATCAAGGCGCGTGCTTGGGTGGAGACTGTTTTCTCGGATGTTGAGCCCGTCGGGTTGCCGTGGCAATCGCTGTCTGCATTCCTCCGGATCATGACTGATTTGCGCCTTCCTGGGAAGAGATTCACGGTGGTGGAGGCTGCGGAATTTGTGAATCAGTGGTTGGAGCAGCCCAATGTCCGAGTGCTCACTCCAGGCGATGAGCACTGGCTTATTTTTCGCAAGATGATCGTGGACGGCCAAGCCTCCGGCCCATTGGTCAGCGATGCACATTTAGCTGCCCTCACGCTGGAGTATGGCGGGGTGCTCTACACCACGGACCGGGATTTTGCCAGGTTTCCGGGACTGCGGTGGACGAACCCATTGATTTAAATCTCCAAAATCACCGGCATAATCAACGGCCGCTTCTGCGTCTGCTTCGAAATATACCGCTTCAAATCCGCGCGGATCTTTTCCTTGATCACGCCGTAGTCTGCCTTTTCTTCTTCGCTGGAGTGCGCCAGCGTGTCTTCCACAATGCGCCGGGCTCCGTCCAGCAGGCCATTGTCGCCAGGATTGAAGCCTCGCGTCACAATCTCCGGCGCGGTCTCCACACGTCCCGTGAGCTTATTGATGGCGATGATGGGTAGCACGATCCCGTCTTCGCTCAAATGCCGCCGGTCTTTGAGAATCAAGTCCTCAACCACATCGGTTCGCGAGCCGGAATCGATGCAGACCCGGCCCACATTGACCCGCCCGGCCTTGCGCGCGCCGTGTTCGTCGAATTCCAGGACATCGCCGCTCTCGATCAGCATCACCTTGCCCACCGAGCTGTGCATCGCTCCGGCCATTTCGGCGTGCAGCTTCAGTTGCCGGTACTCGCCGTGGACCGGAATAAAGTACTTCGGCATCACCAGGTTGATGATCAGCTTCAGTTCTTCCTGGCTGGCGTGTCCGCTGACATGAATCGGTGGCGAGGTGCCGTCTTCGTAAATCACGTATGCCTCGCGGCGGAACAGGTGGTCGATCATCCGATAAATCGTCTTCTCGTTGCCGGGAATAATGCGCGACGACAGCACCACCGTGTCGCCCTTCTCGATCCTCGCGTGCTTGTGATTGTCCACCGCGGCTCGCGACAGAGCCGACATCGGCTCGCCCTGCGTGCCGCTGATCATCACGCACACTTTCTCCGGCGCAAAATTCTTCATGTCACCGGGATTGATCACCAACCCGTCGGGAATTTCAAGGTAGCCCAGATCCTCGGCAATTTCAGCGGAGTTGTTCATCGACCGCCCGATGAACGCCACTTTGCGTCCGTGCTGATGCGCCAGCTCTACGGCCAAACGAATGCGATGAATGGACGAAGAAAAACACGAAATGAACAACCGCCGCTTGGTGTGGGCAAACACTTCGTCAAACTTCCGCCGCACCGCGCGCTCGCTGGGTGTGTAACCCTTGCGCTCGACATTCGTCGAATCCTGAAACAGCGCCAGCACGCCTTGTTTGCCATACTCGGCGAAGGAGTGCAGATCGAACAGATGGTTATCGGTAGGCGTGGGATCGACTTTGAAATCGCCAGTATGAATGATCACGCCCAGCGGCGTGTGAATCGCCAACGCAACACAATCGACCAGACTATGGGTAACTCGAATCGGATGAACCGTGAACACGCCCGCTTTAAAACGCTCTCCAGCCCGCATTTCACGTAGATCGGCATCTTCCAGCAGCCCGTGCTCGTCCAGCTTGTCTTCCACATAGGCCAGCGTGAACTCCGTGCCCCACACCGGCACGTTGAGTTCGGAGAGAATCCAGGGCAACGCGCCAATGTGGTCCTCATGGCCGTGCGTAAGGATGATGCCGCGCACCCGCTCGCGGTTCTCGGTGAGATAGGAAATATCCGGAACAACAATGTCCACGCCGAGCAGTTCAGCTTCCGGGAACATCAGGCCGGCATCGATCACAATAATATCGTCGCCCCAGCGGACCGCCATGCAGTTCATACCGAACTCGCCGAGGCCCCCCAAGGGGACGATTTGCAATTTTCCAGTTGCCATTCGATGTTTGGAGTAACACCAATGCTAGCACACGGGCAAACACGAAGAACTTTGGCCAACCTTCGTAGCCATCAGTCCGAGTGAGTAGACTCCGGCTCTCGATCCATAGGCGTTGCTGCGTCATCTGCCGCAAGCGGTTGACCGACAGAGTTGTATTCCATTTCGGCGTGAGTCGCGGGTCTAGTCGCGGGCTTTCGTTGAACCCAGCGATTCAGATAGAAAACGACGATCAACGTCAGCACAAACTCCATTATCGAGCCGAATAGATTCTCCCATGGGACTGGACGTGTGGTGGCACTTTCGAAGAGCACTGATTCCGTGTGGCCTTGGAACGCCCTTCCAGTAAGAGGAATTATGAGATACCAGGTCATCGAGTTGACCAGACGCCAGACCGCCTCAGCTAACACGACAGCGAGCGCAATTTGTCCAACCCTTTTCTTGAGGATTGTGGAGCGGAATTCTTCGAGGAACGCTTTGGGCGTGTCATCCACTGCGTGATAACTGTATTCAGTTCGCACGCTCTGTTCAACAAGAAAGCTTCTCGAGGCTGGCATTCTCTTTCTCTCTGCGCTAAGGTTGAAGGAATGGCAGGTGCGGAATCCAAATCGTGGCTGCGGGCCCGTGCCGAGAATGCTTTGGTCAAGGGACTCACGCGCGCCTACTCTACGGTCCAGGTCAATCCGGACAAATTTCTCGTGCAACTCCGAACCGCGTACCGTCTGCCCGTCAGCGGATATCACGGAGTGTATTCACTGGAGATGGGCGAGCTCGACGCGGTGGCCGACGACGTCATTCGCGGTGGAATGAAGCTGGCTGCCGCCGAGGGCGCCGGTTTCGGCCTGGGCGGCTTAATCACGATCATCCCCGATCTGGGCATCCTCTCCGCCATTACCATGCGAACCATTCAGAAGCTGAGCCTGGTCTACGGCTTCCAGTTCAATACTGACAACGAAATAGCGGAACTCTGGATCGCCGCTGCCAGCGCGGCGGGCGTCGATATCAGCCGCGAATTGCTCGAGAAGGAAGTGGTGAACAAGTTCGTCCCCCGCGTGATTCAGCGCATCGCTGCCACCGCGAGCGGCGAGGTTGTCGAAAAGTGGGCGGGACGCATGATCCCGCTCGTAAGTTCTGCCATCGGCGCCGGTCTCAACTACTGGTTCGTACGCGCCTGGGGCAGACGCGCCAAGGCGCATTTCCGCGCCCGGCATTTCAAACTACGCCAGCAAGCTCAGGAACAGGCTCTGTTATCGGGCGAAGCGCCGCTGATTTTGCCCTCTGCAATCCGCTAATCCCATCTAAGCTAGAAAAATCTGTGTTAGAAAAAAGGATGACCACTTTTCACTGTTCCGCAATTTTATTCGACCTCGACGGAGTTCTCGTCGATTCCACCGGCTCCGTCGACCGCCAGTGGCGCATCTGGGCCCGCGAGCGGGGAATTGATGAAGAGAAAGTGATGGCTATCGCTCACGGCGTCCGCGCCGTCGAAGTGGTTCGCGCCATCGCTCCTCATCTCGACCCGGAAGCGGAAGTCGGGAAGCTCGAGCGCCGCGAGGCGGCGGATCGCGAGGGAGTTGCCGTGATGCCCGGCGCCATCGACCTCATCCGCGCCATTCCCGCCGGCCACTGGGGGGTGGTCACATCCGGAAGGCGCCGTCTGGCAACTGGACGTCTGGAGCTCGCGCACATACCTCTTCCGAAAGTGATGGTTGCCGCCGACGATGTTTCGAACGGCAAGCCGCATCCTGAGCCCTATCTCAAGGGTGCTGAATTATTGGGTGTGAATCCTGCCGAGTGTTTGGTGATTGAAGACGCTCCCGCCGGAATTCGTGCGGCGCACGCCGGCGACATGAAGGTGATCGCACTCACCAGCACCTACCCCGCATCTGCCTTGAGCGAAGCGGACATCGTGATTCGAAAACTAGATCAGATTCAAGTCAGTCTCGACGGCGCGCAGAAGCTCGTGGTCAACGTCGCTTAGCTCGTCGTCGCAAGAACGTTTGTCATTCCGAACGCCGCCGAAGCCGCGCCAATCGCGCCGAAACAAGAGAGGAATTCGCTGTTGGGGTGATCCCGACAGCGTCAATCTGGCGAGAAGCTACCGCAGCCAATCCTCCAACTCGATCCCGCGATCGGTCTTCTCGTCGCGATATTTCACGATCACCGGCGTATAAAGAGAAATCCCCAGCTCCGCGGCGGAACCCTTTTTTACCGCACGCGATCCCGGCACAACCACAGCTCCTTCCGGAACTTCGAGCGGCGCTTCCGCTGTAGCTCGGTACACTTCGCCGCGCACCAAATCGTAAAGCGGCGTCGATCGCGTCAAAATCGTGCCTGCTCCCAGCACGGCCCGCGCGCGCACCAGCGTCCCCTCATAAACTCCACAGTTGCCGCCGACCAGCACGTCATCTTCGATAATTACAGGGGCAGCATTAATCGGCTCGAGGACGCCCCCAATTTGCGCCGCCGCACTCAGATGCACGCGCTTCCCCACCTGTGCGCACGATCCCACCAGTGCATGGGAATCGACCATCGTGCCTTCGTCAACGTAGGCTCCAACGTTGATAAACATCGGCGGCATGCAAATCACCGATGGCGCCACATACGCACCCACACGTACCGAGGACCCGCCCGGCACCATGCGCACTCGGTCGGCGATAGAAAACTTCCGGGCAGGGAACGTGTCTTTGTCCACAAAGCTCAATCCTGCTCCGCTCATCTCAGCCAGTTCACCAAGCCGGAAGCCCAGCAGGATGCCGTGTTTCACCCACGTGTTCACAACCCAGTGGCCGTCAACTTTTTCAGCCGCACGGATTTTTCCTTGCGTGAGGGCATCGCGGAATTCGAGAAACACCGGCCGTGCTTCGGGATTGTGTTCGACCTCGCCCAGCGCAGCCAGACGCTCGATGGAAGTTTTGAGGGATTGCATGCGGGGAAAGTATAAAGGAAATGCAGAAGTCAAAAGTCAAAAGTCAAAAGTCAAAAGTCAAAAGTCAAAAGTCAAAAGTCAAACTCTGTCCTCGCTGTTACTTCCGCATTCTGACTTCTGACTTCTGACTTCTGACTTCTCACTTCTCACTTCTCACTTCTGCCTTCAAACGCACTTGCATTCGCTGCGAATCAGCACACCACTCATACCGTGCGCCACCTCGCGTCCCTGGGCCAGCGTCGCATACGGCCCATGCCAGCGCGCGTGGTTGGCATCGTGCCCCGCCGGTCGTCCCTTGCCTTGGTTGCATTGCCCGCAGGATCCGCGATGCAGCACGATCTTGTGCGGACCGGCTGCCCAGTTTTCGTAAATGTAAAATTCCAGCGCCTCCGGAGCGGACGTCGCCGGTTTCGCGATCAGTCCAACTTCCGCGACCACCTTCTGCAGCTTCGCTCGCGTATCACGCCGCATGGGCAACAACGGCAGTCGGTAGTTCTCTTCAATCTTGCCCATCATGGCCAGCACGGCCTTTACCGGAAGCGGGCTGGATTCAATGAAGTTTGCCTGCATCAACGCGAGATATTTGCGATGGATGCTGCGCGCCGCAGCCCAATCATTAGTGAGCGCAGCCCGCGTCATGGCTGCCATCTCATGCGGAATCTCGTTCGAAGCCACTGAAACAACGCCCACCCCGCCCAGAGCAATCACCGGCAGCGTAACGGCGTCATCTCCAGACAGGACCAGGAAATGTTCCGGCACGGCGTTGATCGCCTCGGCCACTTGCGTCATGCTGCCGCTCGCTTCCTTGATCCCAACAATGTTCGGAATCTCCGCCAGGCGCGCCAGCGTAGACGGTTCCAGGTTCGCTCCCGTGCGTCCGGGGACGTTGTACAGAACCACCGGCTTGTCGCCGACGGCCTCGGCAATCGCCTTGAAGTGCCGGAACTGGCCCTCCTGCGTCGGCTTGTTGTAATAAGGAGAAGCCGTGAGAATGGCGTCCACCCCGGCGTGCGCCGCAACTTCTTTTGCTTTTTCGACGGCATCGCGCGTCGAGTTCGAAGTCGCGCCCGCCACGATCGGCACGCGCCCCGCCGCTACCTCGATCGTCGTATCGATCACGTGCAGCCATTCGTCGTGGGTGAGCGTGGGCGTCTCGCCGGTTGTTCCGCAAGGCACAAGAAAATCTATGCCCGATTCAACCTGCCACGCCACCAGATTGCGCAGCGCAGCATCGTCGATCGTGCCATCCTGATGAAAAGGGGTTACCAGTGCCGTACCACAGCCACGGAGTTGCATGCTAATAAGATAGCGCGAATAAGCCTGTGTGGAAACGGTGGCCGAACTACAGTTCCCGCCACACGTCTTTGAAATCGTAGAAGCCCTTCTTGCCGGCGACCCACTCCGCCGCGCGCACCGCGCCATCGGCGAAGCCCCGGCGGGACTTGGCGTCGTGACATAGATAAATGCTGTCTACGGAGGACTCCAGCACGATCTCGTGCATGCCCACCACCTCGCCCTCGCGGAAAGAAGTGATCTCAAGGCATTCTTTTCCGCGGCTCGCCTCCCGGACGACGTTCTGAATGGCGATAGCTGTCCCCGACGGCGCGTCTTTCTTGTGCGCGTAGTGTCGCTCGAATATCTGTCCGGAATACTCGTGCTGTAAGGCTGCAGCGGCTGTGCGCGCAACCTCGAGAAACAGATTCACTCCCAGCGAGAAGTTCGCCGCAAGAACGAATCCAGTGCCGTGGCTCTCCACCAGTTTCTTGATCCGATCGATCTCTCCGTACCAGCCCGTCGTGCCGACGACCGTGTTCTTGCCTGCTTTGACGCAGGCTTCAATATTGCAGACTACGCAGGAGGGAGTCGTGAAATCTATTACGACATCAATTCCGCCCAGCTTTTCAGCAGTGAGGGCCTCGCCATGAGGGTTTTCCGCCGCACCCACGACCCGAGTCTCATGTCCGCGCTGGCGCGCTATCTCCGCCACCAGCGATCCCGTCTTGCCGCGGCCAAGGAGAAGAATGTTCATAAGGTCGCCAGCCACATATGATGTCGGGGCGCATCGAGAGGAAGCAATGATTCTCCGCGGCCTCTGTCCCCTCGGCGGTAAGTTTACGCGAACACTTCCGGATCCAGATCCCGAAAGAACGTGTTATGCAAACGCTGGATCACTTCCGGCACTTTGTCTTCTTCAATCACAAACGTCAGATTAATTTCCGAAGCGCCCTGCGAGATCATGCGAATATTGGTGCTCGCCATTTCCCCAAAAACCGCCGCGGCGACACCCGGAGTGTCGCGAAGATTTTCACCTACCAGACAAATGATCGCCTTGCGGCCTTCATACTTTACGTCGGCAAGCTTGGCAAGATCGGCTGCCAGCGCCGGAATTGCCTGGTTGGAATCCACGGTGAGCGAAACACTGACCTCCGAAGTCGAAACCACGTCGACTGCGACTTTATGCCGGTCAAACGCCTCGAAAATCGTGCGCAGAAATCCGTGCGCCAGCAGCATGCGCGGCGCTGCCACATCCACGATGGTGATGCGCTTCTTCACCGCAATCGCCTTGAAGATATTTTTCCCTTGTGGCGCCTGGGTAGTAATCTTCGTCCCTTCGCAACCCGGATTCAATGAATTCAGCACGTAGACAGGAATGTTCTTATGAATTGCCGGCAGCACCGTGGCTGGATGCAGCACCTTGGCGCCGAAATATGCCAGCTCTGCGGCTTCGTCGAAGCTGATCACCTTGATGCGCCGCGCTTCCTTGCAAATCCGTGGATCGGTGGTGAGAATTCCATCCACATCCGTCCAGATTTCAATGCGCTCCGCTCCTAATCCCGCGCCAACGATGGCAGCAGAAAAATCCGAGCCGCCGCGTCCAATCGTCGTGGTAATTCCTGCGCGGTTCGCGCCGACGAATCCACCCATCACCGGAACCTGGCCGGCATCCAGCAGCGGCTTCACTTTATTCTGCAGACGTTCGTTGGTCTCTTCTTCCTCTGGTACCGCCTGCATATAACTGCTGTCGGTCACCAGCACTTCGCGCGCATCCACGTGCGCGCTGTTCAAACCGTGAGCGGAGAATGCCGCGGCGACGATCTTGCTGGAAAGAATCTCCCCGAACGCCGCGACATGATCGGTGGTCCGCGGTGTGACCTCACCCACGGCGGAGATGCCGCGCAGCAATTCATCGAGCAACTCGAAGTCGGCGCCCAGTTCGGAGTGGAAATCGGTGAACAGCGCCGTTCCCAGCAATTCACTGGCGGTATTGTAGTGGCGTTCCTGCAGTGACCGGCAGAGTTTGAGAGCCGTCTTTCGTTCGCCCGCTCCCGCGGCGCGGGCCATGGTCAGCAGCGTGTCGGTAACCCGCGCCATTGCGCTCACCACCACTACCGGCCGCTGGTCCACGCGGCCTTTCACGATCGCGGTTACGCGTTCAATGGCCTTGGCATCTTCCACGGAAGTGCCGCCAAACTTCATCACGATCATCGGCGTGACTTCCCGGCAGGATTAAGGGAGAGCGATTTCAATCCAGGTAACCCTTCGCCTTGAGGAGTTCGGCATTCAATATGGCCGCGCCCGCGGCTCCGCGGATGGTGTTGTGCGAAAGAACGGTAAATTTCCAATCCAGCACGCCGCACGGTCGCAGTCGCCCCACTGCCGTGGTCATGCCGGCGCCCAGGTCTACGTCGAATCGCGGCTGCGGACGATCGCTCGCCTCCATGTACACCACCGGACGCGCCGGCGCGCTGGGCAGCTTCAACTCCTGCGGAGCGCTGCGGTACTCATTCCACGCCGCGATAATTTCTGCCGGCTGGGCCTTCTTCTTCAAACGCACCGAAATCGATTCCGTGTGCCCGTCCTCCACCGCAACCCGGTTGCACTGTGCGCTCATGGCAAAGGCGGCCGGAATAATTTTCGTTCCGTTCATCTGCCCCAGCAGCTTCAGCGTCTCCTCCTCCATCTTTTCTTCTTCATTGCGGATGTAGGGAATCACATTGCCCAGAATATCGAGCGACGCCACGCCTGGGTAGCCCGCGCCGCTGACCGCCTGCATCGTCACCGCCATCACTGCTTCCAGCCCAAAGCTGTGCTGCAGCGGCGCCAACGCCAATACCAATCCGATAGCCGAGCAATTCGGATTCGTCACCACGTACCCGCCCGATTTCTTCCGCCACGCCTGCCCATCAATCAGCTTGATGTGGCCCGCATTCACCTCGGGGATGACCAGCGGCACGTCCGACTTCATGCGCAGCGCGCTGGAATTCGAGACCACGAAGCAGCTTGCCTCGGCAAAGCGCGGCTCCATCTCCGCAGCAATCGAGGCATCGAGCGCCGCAAAAATAATCTTGGGCGCGCCTTCGGGTGTGGCCGGCGAAACCTTCATCGCCGCTACCTTCGCCGGAATCGCTGTCTTCAACCGCCAGCGCGCGGCTTCGGAGTAAATTTTTCCCTCAGAACGATCCGAAGCTGCCAGCCAGGCAACTTCGAACCACGGATGGTTCTCCAGCATTTGGATGAACCTCTGCCCCACCACGCCAGTAGCGCCCAAAATCCCGATCGAAAGTTTGCTGCTCATAAGTTGAAGGCCATAAATGCGGTAACTTGGATTCTACAACAGCGATCCCTTGGAAATAATTTACCGAAGGTAACCGGTGTCGTCTCCGCCCAGGAGAGAATGCGCCAACCACAGGAATTAAGCCGCCTTTGCCGCGCTCGAAAGCCGGGAGTCTTCCGTTACTGCAGTATCTGTCCCGCGCGCCGATAGGCAAAGTAGAGGATCATCATGCCCGAACTGCGACAGAATTTCTTTACCAAGGAATGGGTCATCATAGCGACTGAACGCGCCAAACGGCCGGAGGATCTAGCCACTCACCGCCCCGCGCAAAATGCACCTGCCTTTTTGGAAACCTGCCCATTTTGCGCCGGGAACGAAAACAAGACTCCCCCCGAAGTGACGCGCTTTCCGCCAGATATGAGCAAACCCTGGGCGGTGCGCGTCATTCCCAACAAGTTTGCCGCGCTGTCGAGCGATGCCCAGCCCACGCGCAGCTTGCAACATCTGCGCCGCCGCATCGATGGTTTCGGATTTCACGAAGTCATTATCGATAGTCCGGACCACTCTTGCTGTATGGCCATGTTGCCCGACGAGCACGTTGCCAAGATCCTCGGCGTCTTCAAGGAGCGGTATAACTCATTAAGCGCAGATCAGCGCGTCAACCACGTCACGATTTTCAAGAACCACGGCGCCGATGCCGGGGCCAGCCTGCAGCATCCGCACTCCCAGATCATCGCGACTCCCGTGATTCCCAGCCAGGTCCGTCATCGCCTGCACGAAGCGCTGCGCCATTTTGATGACGCGGGAGAATGCATGTTCTGTCACATGGTCGAGCGCGAGGTCGAAGACCAGACCCGCATCGTGCTCAAGAGCGAGATGTTCGTGGCCATGGAGGTCTTTGCGTCGCCTACTCCGTTCGCCACTCACATCTTTCCTCTTCGCCACATGGCGAGCTTCGGCGAGATTACCGCTGCCGAGATCGTCGATCTGGCGCGGGTTCTGCGAACCTTGTTGGCCAAGATCTACGTCGGGCTGGAGAACCCGGACCTTAATTTCACGGTGCGTAGTGGTCCCTCGGATTACGTTGGTGCCCGGCATTTTCACTGGTACGTGAGCGTGATCCCGCGTCTCACCCGCGTGGCTGGCTTCGAACTCGGCTCCGGTATGTTCATCAACACCGTCCTGCCCGAGGCAGCCGCTGAATTTCTTCGCAAGGTCGCCGTAGGAAAAGCTGCAGGAGCCACCGGTTCCGCAGGATAGCAGCAAATGATGGAAGGGAAGTTCGAAACCCGCGAGCGAGACTAGAAACTGGAAACCGGAAACCAGAAACCAGAAACCAGAAACTATTTCTTGATCCCGGCCTTGCCGCCCAGCACGTATTCGTCCAGCGGACCAAACTTCCGCTTCTCCGCGTAGAGCCGCCCTCGACGGAAAACAATGCGCAAGCTTGCCATCACTGGGATCGAAAGAAAAATACCTAGAATTCCGGCCACTTCACCCCCCGCCATGACCCCGAAAATGGCCGCTAGCGGATGCAGTTCCATGCTACTGCCCATGATGCGCGGGGAACTTACATAATCCTGAATCAGGCGCCAGACACCAAGAAAAATGATTAGCGCGAGCCAGTGCGGATAGCTCACTAACAGCGATACGCTCACGATGATCACCGCGGCCACCAGCGGCCCTACCACAGGAATAAATTCGAGCAGGCCGCCTAACGTCCCCAGCACCAGAGCGTAAGGCATCCGCATCATGCCCAGAACCGCCGAATACATTACCAGCGTGAGCGCCGCCAGGCTAAGTTGGGCGCGGATAAAGTGTGCCAGCATCTGATTCAGATCGCTGAGCACGCCCTGCAGCAGTTCCCGCTTTGGCCGCGATTGCACCAGATCAATCAGAATCTGGCTGAAGCTTTGGCCATCTTTCAGGAAAAAAATTGACAGCAGCGGAACCACTACCAGCAGCCACGCCTGCTTGGCCACATCCGCAACCCGCAGTCCCACCCCTTGCGCCAGTTTCTCGATCTCATCGCTGTGGCTGGCAAGATAGTCGCGCAGCAGGTCGACCATCCGCGAGTTCAAACCATGTTCATTTCCGAGTTGCTCCGCGATCTGCCCGGAACTCAGCCGGGAAAGTGCCGGCAGCGATTGGCCTAAACGAGCGCTCTCGCGCGCGATCCGCGGCCCGGTGGAAACGAAAAACAATATCACCAGACCCAGCAGCAACACATAGATCACCGCAATGGCTCGTCCGCGCCCGCGCAGAACTTTCTCCAGGTAGGAGACCAGCGGGCTCATCAGGTAAGCGAAAAAGATGGCAAACAGGAACGCTACCAGGGTCTGCCGTGCAGCGTAGAGAAAGCCCAACCCCAGCGCGAACAAAAGCACTGTGATGATCACCCGAGCCGTGCGTGCATCCGCCAGCTGCAAACCTCACTCCAGGCAACGCTCAATCAGAACATCGAGAGACGCCATCATCCTTGCTAGTCCCGCAATACTATCGTGTTATTGTCCGGGATCTCGACTCGCATGAGCTTGAATTGATCCTTGTCGTCCACCCAAAGGGTCCAGGCGAAGGTTTCGCCTTGCAGGTTTATGCGCAACAGCTCGCGTTCCGTTCCCCGGATCACTACCTTCTCTCGTCCCACCAACTCCAGGCGCACCCGCATGGACGTCCGGTCCTGCGGCACCAGCACACCAAATTCCAGCGCTCCCTGCTGGCACTTTTGAGTACCGCCGACCGTCTGACAGTTGGTTGCCAGATAACGCCACGCCAGCACCTCGCGGTGAATAAAAAAATTATTGTCCAGGATGGCCGAGGTGTTCGGCATCAGGAACGGTTGCTCCGCCGGCTTGGAGGAACCCGGGGCCACGATCTTTTCCAGCAGGAATTCGTCCTTCGGAGTCACCACCAGCGAGCCGCCGTTGCCATCGCTCCATTCGTAGCGAACCAACTCGCCGCTGGCGGTCATCTGCAGCTCCGTTTTTTGGGTAGACCCCCCAGAGGTTCCGGTCTCTTGCAGACGCGACTTCACCACACTGATGCCGTTCTCCTGCTGTACCGTGAAACTCTCCGTCACCACGCGCTGGCCCTTGACAAAGACGCCGAACGATCCGGAATCCACGGTCTGGTTGCTCGACGGTTTCGGATCCTTCTTGTCTCGGGCGTAGCTTCCAACCGCGCACGCCAGCACCGCGATCGTTCCCCATTTTAGGTACGCGCTCAGACTCACTAGTTTTGTCCTCGCTTTCCCCCGCGACGGCTCAGCCCCAAAGTTCGAACCAACTCCGCCGCGATCTGCTCAATCGCCTTCCCGCCCGTTTCCTGTCTCGACGCCGCTCTCAAGTAATAGGGGCGCCGTTTTTCGTAGAGCTCCCGGAAGCCCTCCGCCCCAGTCAGTAAGGGCCTCTCCATACCCAACTTGGGCTGCTGCTCCATGCAGCGTCGCCATAATTCGTCGATCGCAGCGTCCAGGAAGACACTGGGAATCTTCTTTGCTTCGATTAACTCGATATTGGATTCGTGGATAAATGCGCCCCCGCCCAGGGCGATTACTTTCTCACCGCTGCTGCCCAGTTGCTCCAGCAGTTCCTTCAGGGCCTCGTGCTCCATCCGTCGGAACTCCGCATCTCCGAACTCGCGGAAGATCTCCGCTACTGTCCTGTCGTTGCGCCGCTCAATCCTTTGGTCGAGATCTTCAAAGCTCCAGTCCAGCTGAGAGGCGAGAGCCCGGCCCACACTACTTTTGCCAGCCCCCATATAGCCGACCAGAACGACTGCCCGTATGCCATGAGGGCCAGTCCCCGGACGCCGTTTTCGCGGATTCAGTTTTTTCTTCTTTATTGTTTTTCGGAGCGTTTTCTGAGATGGATTTTACCACTGAAGGTTCGCAGCACCACCGTGGATGAGACCGCGACGCGGCCTACGGTACCTGCGAAGGCACGTCCCTTGTCGAGCGGAAAATAGGTGTGGGTTTTGGGCTGCAAAGGAATATCGTCGTGTACTTCGCCCCGAACCGAGCGGGCGCTGACGTCGGCGGAAGTCCACTCCGGAATCGTGGCATCGATGTCGCCGCTGTGGCTGGTCAGCCGGTATTCGCCGCTATTGCCGAAGTCCCCAATGTAGTTGATTCGGCCGCTGGTCGAAACCACCTGCACCAGCGAACCATTGACGCTATTCAGGGTCACTTCTCCGCTTAGCGAATCGACCTCCACATGTCCATTCTTAATGTTGTCCAGGTTCACGGCGCCGTTCATTGTCTTCACGTGCACGTGCGCGTCTGATATGTCCCGCACATCCACGGCAGCTCCTGGACCTTCCAGATTTACATCCCCGTGCAGTTTCTCCGCGTGCAGCGACCCGGTGCTGGAATGCAAGGTGATGCTGGCGTCCGCCGGAACCAGAATTTCATAGTCCACGCGCCCGGACTCGGCATCTGCTCCCGGCAGCAAATGAGATTGAATGTCCACCCGGTTTCCGCTCTGGTTGTTGTCCACCTCGACCCGGTCCGAGTGTAGAACCGCGTTCACGATCACGGTGTTGTTCTGCGAAGGCTTGACCGAAATCGAGCCGTAGGGATTCATCACCGACACGCCGGCTCGCGGCCCCACCGTGAAGCGGAGCTCCTTCCTGCTTTCCGCCACCAGCGTACCCGCCAGGATCACTGTGACAGTAACCAGCGTCGCCGCGTGTTTCCTCAACATAGCCACTCCCCCGAGCTTGCTGCTATCGACCCGCGCCGCAAAATTTCCCTAAAGAACTTCTACCACGATAACTTTTTACTATGGCGTCGGCTGATCCATCGCCATCTCAAACAGCATGGATTTCTGCTGGTATGCATCCATCAGTGACCGCCGGGCATCTTCGTCGTTCGGATTCTCTTTCACCACACTCTCCGCGTCGCGGATCGATTCATTCACCCGCCGCAGGTTCTCTTCATACTGTCCCTGCATTGCCGGAGCGTTGGCCGCAACTTCCTGGATGAAGTCGTCATCATTCAGCCCGGAAAGATTCACTGCGGGCGTGGCCACGGCCGCCTCTTGCCGGATTTGATTCGGCAATGCCTCGTGGCGTTCATAAATTCCCACTGCCAGCAGCAGCATGGCCGCTGCCGGTACCAGCCAGCGCGCCGCGCCCCAGCGCGCGCTGAAGGAAGGCACAGGCGGCCGCCGCCCAGGATTCTGCGGGCGGATCAACCCTTCCTGCCTCAGCGCAATCTCAATGGAATTCCACACTCGTGGACTGGGTTCGTCGCTAGCCTGCAGTTCGCCAGCCGTCTCCACGATCAGATTTAATTCTTCCAGCAGCTCCGAGCATTCTTGACACGTTCTTAGGTGGGTACGCTGCTCCAGCGTGCTGCCGTCTTCTACTTCCGCCAAGCTTTCCCGCAGCTTAACGCAATTCATACGACCTCTCCCCGAGTCTACTGCGATTCTAGCCAATCACCGCAGTTCTAACGCCCCCGCCGAGGTTACGGTCCCCTCGTATGCTCTACTCCGACTCTTCCTAACCTGCTCGAGACTTCCCGGCCTTTTCGGCTCTATTCATCTTGAGCAGGTCGCGCAACTTCATGCGCGCCTTGTGCAACTGCGACTTGCTGTTGCCGATCGAGCATCCCACGAGACCGGCGATCTCATTATGCTCGTAACCCTCCACGTCGTGAAGAACAAAAATCGTTCGATAGCCGGGCGGCAGGTCGTTCACCGCCCTCTGCAACTGCAACCGGTCAATCGAACCGGATAACGCCACATCGTCCGCCCCGAAATCCTTCCTCGGAGAATCCTCTTCAGTACTCTGCGTGGTCTCTTCCAGCGAAACCACGGGAAGGCTCTTCTTCCTCAGATGCATGAGTACTACGTTTACCGACAGACGATGCAGCCAGGTCGAGAAAGCCGACTCCCCGCGAAACGTGCCAATCTTGCGGTAAAGCTGCAGAAACGCCTCCTGCGCAAGGTCTTCCGCCTCGGCGGTGTTCGCCGTCATTCGCAAGCATAGCGAATACACACGTCTCTTATGCTTGTCATAGATCGCCTGAAACGCTTCCGCGTCCCCGAGCTTGGCCCGTTCAATGGCTTCCGCTTCACTGAGTTCAGTGGCTTTATTTTGTCGTGGCTCGGTCAACTAGTCTTTTTCCGGCCGCATTCATTCGGATGCGCCATAAGTAGTTTGTGTTGTATTGTTTGCGTGCCCTTGCCGAACCTTGGTACTGGCCCTTCAGTTCCAGAATATCAGAGGATTTCTACCGAACTCCGGATGCTTTTTTCGGCTGTTCTTTGCCCTCAGATCGCCTTTGGAAACCCTTTGCCTGTGGTGAGTTGGAGAATCAGTCTACCCCTCAACCTTAAACCCGGATGGAGCCGAAGAGTCGCAAATCTTCGGAAATCGGTAGCCTGCAGACTCAATTAGCCCTTAGCGCTAGCCGTGGTAATCGTCTCCAGACCGTGCCCGTGCGGCCCCAGCTCCCGCTGCCGCAGCAGAAAGGCAAAGGTCAGGCCCATGAACCCTAGGATCGAAAATATCCACATCCCCAGGTTGTAGCCGCGAGGATTGCTTGCTCCCGCATGGCTATGATCGTTCGCCCACCCCACCATCAGATTGAATCCCGCCAGCCCAATGTTCTGAATCATCGTCATCAATCCGTAGGCCGTGCCAAGTTTTGACTGTTCGACCAGGTAGGCGACAGACGGCCACATCACCGCCGGAATCAGCGAGAATGCTACTCCCATCATTGCCATCGTGATAAGCAGGATCGGAGGTAAGTGGTGAGCTACGAACGCGAAATGACCGTCCGCCGAAGACGGCAAGTAAACCGTGATATAGCTCGCCGAATGGATATAAGCCATCATCAGATACACGGGGATAAGCAGTAACGAACCCAGCATCATTAGCAACGCCCGCTTGCCCAATCTGTCGACAAACAATCCGAAGATCGGCGTCCCAAACATCGTGAACAGGGTCAGCATTCCAACCAGGTCGCCGCCCGCTTCGCGTGTAACGTGATGAGCGTCCATGAAGAATTGGTAGGCGAAAGTTTCGAAGGGAAAAATGGCTGAATAAAACGTGATGCACAACGCAACGATGTACCAGTAAGAGAGCCCGAACGCTTTGATGTCGCCAAAGACGACCTTGTCCGTCGCTCCTGCTGGCCCGACCTGATACTTCTTCTCGGCGTAGGTTTCGAGGACCCAGTAAACCAATGCGCCCACAATACACAGCGATCCGAATCCCACTGAAATCAGCAAAGGATTACGCCAGTAGTTATATGCAAATCCTGCCCAAGATGGTGATTGCTGCGCCAGAAGCGTCCCAGCCCGAGAGATCATCAAGTTGATCCCAAAGGCGAAGCTCAGCTCTTTTCCACGGAACCACTTAGCCACGGCCGTGGTCACGGCGACGATGAGCGATTCTGCACCCAAACCAAAGATCAAGCGTCCGCTTGCCATCACGCCTAAAGTCCCCGACAAGCTGGTAACAATGGCCCCCAGAAAACACAAGGTTGCGAAAATGAAAAGCGCCTTGCGCGTTCCGATGCGGTCCACAATATATCCGCCGATCAGCACCATGACCACATTGGGGATGCTATAGATCGCCTGCAGCAGACCTATGTTCGACTCGGAAAATCCCAATTGCTTGGCGAGCAGGTCGGCAATTGGGGCGATACAGTCGTATACATAGTAGTTCCCAAACATCGTCAGGCTTACAAATATCAGCACTATCCAGCGGAATAGCCGGGTCGGTTCAGGACGCACAGTTTCCGTCATCCACGCTCTTTTCTTAGAGCAGAATTAATACAAAGGATTGCGAGCAGAGCAGATTAGCAGATCGAGGGAGCAGTTCGCATTGCTCATGTAGGGACCGCCCATGTAGGGACAGCCGCCCTCGGCTGTCCAGCCGGGCAAAGCCCGGCAAGCTTCGAGGAATTGAGGGCACTTGAAGAACAACGGGCGCTCCACGCACCAGTCGCGCAGCGACGGAACTCATTAGCCCCGGACGCAACTCCGGGGTAGGTGTGATGGCGGATCTGAGTCCCAAAGGGACGGCACGCATGGCCGCAACATAGTTGCTGCTGCCATGGATAGGGGATCCTGCAGGAAAGTGTTGAACCCCTCGATTTTTAATACTTCACAATCGCCGCAAACGATTTCGGGTCGAGCGACGCCCCGCCCACCAGCGCTCCATCAATTTCTTCCTGTGCCATGAGCGCCGAAGCGTTGTCCGGCTTCACCGACCCACCGTACAGAATGCGCAGCTTCGCCGCAAATTCCTCGCCGAATATTTCGGTCGCTTCCCGGCGGATCACCGCATGCGCCTCCGCAGCCAGTTCCGGCGTCGCTGTTTTTCCCGTCCCAATCGCCCACACCGGCTCGTACGCCACAACCAGGTTCGCGGCCTTCTTCGCCGAGACCGCATGGAACGCCCGCACACACTGCCGCCGCAAAACATCGTCGGTCATGCCCGCCTCGCGCTCCTGCAGCACCTCGCCAACACAACAAATCGGCTTAAGACCGGCCTCCAGCGCGGCCTTCAGCCGCAAGTTCACCGTGTCGTCGGTTTCGCCAAAATACTGCCGCCGCTCCGAGTGTCCGATGATCACATGGGTCACGCCCAGCGCCAGCAGCATCGCCGCCGAAGTTTCACCCGTAAACGCGCCTTCCGTTTTCCAATGCACATTCTGTCCGCCAATGGCCACCTTCGACCCTTTCGCCGACTCCACCGCCGCCGCCAGATCAATATCCGGCGGGCAGACCACAATTTCATCACGGTCGTGCCCCGCAACCAGCGGCAGGAAATCGCGAAAAAACTCACGGGTCTGATCGGGCGTTTTATACATCTTCCAATTGGCGGCAATAACCTTTTTTCTCATGAGGAGGCCTTTTCGATTCGAAGTGGATAAGCAGTATTAGAGGAACAAAATTTCTCGGCGGCTCGTTCGTACGCTCTCAGTGTGGCGATATCAAAGAGAACGAACCGGATCTTCGTGACGTGGTGAGCAGAGACCAAAGCTTCAATCGTGGAGGCAATCGCGATCGGCGCCGCTTGCGCCACGGGATATCCATAAGCTCCGGTTGAAATCGCAGGAAAAGACAAGGACTCGAGCGCGTGTTCATCGGCCAGCCGAACACATTCGCGATGACAACTCGCCAGCTTTCCCGCTTCTCCCTGATCCCCGCCGTGATAGATCGGTCCAACCGTGTGGATCACAAATTTCGCGGGAAGCTTCCCACCAGTTGTAATGACAGCCTTTCCCGCTGACAAACTTCCAATCTTGCCCACAATCTGTCGGCATTCAGCAAGGATGCCAGGCCCGCCGGCGCGGTGGATGGCTCCGTCCACTCCGCCTCCGCCCAGTAGCGATGAGTTCGCCGCGTTTACGATGGCACTGGTTGTCTCGCGAGTAATCTCGCCTGGACCGAAGAACTCGATAACCTTGTCGTCCTCCAGCACGAGTCGAATTGTGAAATCCTGTGCGCTCGTATCCAGACCGATCACTTCTTGTCCGTCAGTGCCTCAACTCCGGGCAGCTTTTTCCCTTCCAGAAATTCCAGCGACGCTCCACCACCGGTGGAAATGTGCGTCATCTTATCCGCAACTTCCGCGCCGTGCACCGCCGCAACGGTATCGCCGCCGCCCACAATCGAAATCGCGCCGACATTCTCCGCCACGGCGTGCGCAATCTTGAACGTCCCGCGCGAGAATCCCGGAACCTCAAATACTCCCATCGGCCCGTTCCAAACAATCGTGCGCGCCCGAGAGATTTCCTCCGAAAACAGTTCAATCGTCTTCGGACCAATGTCCAGCGCCATGCGGTCGGCCGGAATCGGCTGCCCTTCGCCGATCTGCTGCACCACCGCGTTCGCCTCCGGCTTCATCGCCACCACGTGATCGATCGGCAGCAGGAACTTCACGTTTCGTTGCTTCGCCTCCGCCAACAGTTGCCGTGCCAGATCCACTTTGTCGGCCTCCAGCAGCGATTTGCCGATCTCCTGTCCCTGCGCCTTCAGGAAGGTATAAGCCATGCCGCCGCCAATAATCAGCGAATCCACCTTGGTCATCAAATTCCGGATCACGCCAATCTTGTCGCTGACCTTCGCCCCTCCCAGAATGGCCACAAACGGCGCCTCCGGATGCTCCAATGCCTTGCCCAAATACTGCAGCTCTTTCTCCATGAGCAGGCCCGCCGCCGATTTCGACAAGAACTTTGTGATGCCGACGGTTGAGGCGTGCGCCCGATGCGCTGTGCCGAACGCATCGTTAATATAAAAATCCGCCAGACTCGCCAGTTGCTTCGAGAACTTTTCGTCGTTCGCCTCTTCCTCCGCATGAAAACGAAGGTTCTCCAGAAGCAAGGTCTGGCCCTTTTCCAATTGCAAAGCCACTTCTTCCGCCTCGGGTCCAACGCAATCCGGGCAGAATCCCACGTTCTCGCCGCGCGCCAGTTCCTTATCCAAAACCATGCGCAGCCGCTCTGCCACCGGCTTCAGGCTCATCTTGGGATTGGGCTTGCCCTTGGGCCTTCCCAGATGCGAGGCCAGAATCAGCCGCGCCCCGTGCCGCAGTGCGTACTCAATCGAGGGCAGAGTCTCGCGGATACGCGTGTCATCCATGACGCGTCCATCTTCCAGCGGAACATTGAAGTCGACGCGCATGAAGACACGGTTGCCATTCAAAGGGAGATCACGGATGGAAAGCTTGGACATTGGCTGGTCGTCCTTTGGCAGCGTTATTTAAAGGTAAGTATGATCTAAAGGTAAGCCACGATTCAAAAGGCAAGCACGATTCAAAAGTAAGCAACGCGGAGCCACCCAACGCGCGACGGCGAAGGTGGCTCCGCAATTTCGTTACAGGCCTTTGCCGGCCATATAGTGGATCAGGTCGCGCACGCGGCAAGAGTATCCCCACTCATTGTCATACCAGGAGATCACCTTGACGCAATTGCCGCCCACCACCAGGGTCATGAGCGAGTCAACGATGGAAGACCGCGGATCGCCTTTGAAATCCGACGATACCAGTTCGTTCTCTTCGTAGCCGAGATACCCCTTCAGCGGCCCGCTCTCGGAGGCCTTCTTCAGCGCCGCGTTCACTTCTTCCTTCGTCGTCTTCTTTTCTACCCATACCACCATGTCGACCACGGAAACATTCGGTGTAGGCACGCGCATGGAGAATCCGTCCAGCTTACCGCCCAGCTCAGGCAGTACCAGCTTCAGCGCCTTGGCCGCACCCGTAGACGTAGGAATCATCGACAGCGCCGCGGCTCGTGCTCTCCGCAGATCTTTGTGTGGAAAATCGAGTATCACCTGATCGTTGGTGTAGGAGTGAATCGTGGTCATCGTCCCGCTGACAATTTTGAACTCGTCGTTGATCACCTTGGCGATCGGTGCGAGACAGTTCGTAGTACACGAGGCATTCGAAACAATGTGATGTTTCGCGCCATCATACTTCTCGTGGTTCACGCCCAACACCACCGTGATGTCCTCATTCTTTGCCGGAGCCGAAATGATCACTTTCTTCACCGAGCCGTGCAGGTGCTTCTTGGCGTCGTTCGCGTCCGTAAAGCGGCCCGTGGATTCGATCACCACCTGTGCGCCCACCGATTCCCACGGAAGCGCCGCTGGATCTTTCTCTTTGAATACTTTGATTACTTTCCCGTCCACGGTAATGCTGTCCGCGCCCGCGCTCACCTTATTCGGCAGATTGCCCAGGACGGAGTCGTATTTCAGCAGGTGCGCCAGCGTCTTCGGATCGGTGAGGTCGTTAACCGCTACGAATTCCAGATTCGGATCCTTGAGCGAAGTCCGTAAAACGTTGCGCCCGATGCGTCCAAAACCATTGATGCCAACTTTAATTGCCATGTTTTCTCCATTCTTATGAATGCCATCACAGAATCTTGTTTATACGACAGATGATGTTAGCAGGACAGGGAACTGACGTAAATGATCGCGGGCATTGATCGCGAGCGGTTTTATTCCCATCACGGAACTTTGTGCGTTTGGTCCTTGACAGCCGGATCAAACGAAGCTTATTTCCAGGAACGCATCCGCCCTGCTAAACGGAGATGACAATCGGGCCAACAAATATTTTCGGTTGACGGTTGCACGCGCGCGCGCGTGCTCTTCCGGCGACAGTAGGCGAGCCGTCGCCGAGAACTCAGCTCCAGTTACTTTGCCGCGAATGGTGCAGGGAGCCACTTTCACTTGAGGGTTGTTGCGGATGCGTTTGGTCTTGCCCATGTCGCTGCGCGTCATCACGTATAGCTTGTTGCCCTCTTCTCCGAACCACACCGGAGTCGCAACCGCCGCACCGTTTTTCCGGAACGTAGTCAGAGAAATGTATTTCTGGCCATGGATCGCGGATGGAACTGCCTCAGGCATCACCGCCATTGTAATCGGTCTCCTTCCCATCGGCACGCGGCCACGAATGCTTTCCTCCGCTGTCAGCCATGGTTCGCAGGCCGCGAGCGCATTGATCCCGCACTCTCATCTGTGTTAAAAGCCTTGCATGCGCAAATGGATGCGCGAGCGCTTGCAGCGCCGCAAAAAAACTCCCGCCGGGCCCTCCGATCAGCCCGCTCCTCCTCCTCTTCAGCCGGCATACTTTGACGCGGAACAAGCTCCAGGCGCGGCTTCCGATGCCGAGAGCGAGGAACCGGAAATTTCTTCCCCGTCTGCTTCTCAAGCTCGGCCAATCGAAGCTCGGCCAATCAAAGCTCGGCCCATTGAAGCTCGGCCTGTCGAAGCTCGGCCAATCAAAGCTCGACCCAGCGCCGAGGACGCTCCATCCGAAGCTGAGCCTCCTGCTTCCCAGCGTGCTCCCGGCGGTTCGTCAGCAGGCCGTAGCCGCAGGCGCCGCGGAGGTCGAGGCCGAGGCGGCCGTGGACGCGAGCAGGCCGTAGCGCAAGCCTTTACTCCCGCCGCAGTCAAAGGCTCAATCCCTGTACTGCCCGCCGAACCGGTGGAAGAGGAAATGCCGGATGTGGACCCGGATGCCGACCTAGGCCAAACGCCTGAGCCAGTGACCGTTGCAGTTCCGAAACCTCCCGCACCTGCCGCAGTCGCGCCGCGTCCGCCGAAAGGCTTGGTCGTGCTTGCCATCGGCCTGCCAGGCTCCGGAAAAAGTTCATGGTTCAAGCGTCACAACGTCGTGCCACTCTCCAGCGACATGGTCCGGTCACTGCTATTCGACGACGTTCGCGAGCAGCGCTTTCAAGACCTCGTCTTCTCCAATCTCCGCTCCATGCTCAAGGCGCGCCTCATCGCCAAGCGTCCAATGAATTATGTCGACGCGACCAATCTCACGCCGCAAGAGCGCCAACACTGGATCAAGCTGGCCAAGGATTACAACTACGAAGTCCACGCCGTCTTCTTCGACGTGCCGCTGGAAGTTTGCATCGAGCGTCACGAACGCCGCGATCGCGTCGTTCCCCAGGACGTGATGCGCCGCATGGCGGCCAAGCTGAAACCTCCCGCATTCGAAGAGGGCTTCGCCAAAATCACTGTCGTGCGGGTCAAGAAGAAGGAATCGGAAGCAAGCTAGGCAGAATTCCAGCCTGAGAATCTCCTATCCCTTGAGATGGGGCAGCATCTCTTTAAACGCGGGAGACGCCGAGGAGCGCATCAGTTCATAAATCATCATTTCGGTGGAAGAAATCACCGCGCCCGCGCTGCGCATGCGCTCCAGTCCAATTTTCCAGTTCCACTCGCTTCGCGAGCTCACCGCATCCGAAGCAACATGCACGATATACCCGTCCCGCAGCGCCGCCAGCGCCGTCTGCGTCACGCAGATGTGACTTTCCATTCCGCACAACAATAAGGTGTTGCGGTTGCCCGGCAGCCGCTTGAGCAGCGTGCAGAAAACTTCGCTGCCGAAACAGGAGAACAGATTTTTGTCGATCGCCTCGGTTTCCGGCAGCAGGGAAGCGACCTCCGGCACCGTCCCGCCCAACCCCTTCGCGTATTGCGTGCTCACAATCGCAGGAATCTTCAGCACGCTGGCCGCGCGAATCAGCAGCTTCGCGTTGCGCACCAGTTGCTCTTTCTGAAAAATCGGAGGCAACAGCTTTTCCTGAATATCTACCACAACCAGCGCGCACCGCTCCGCTTCCAGCGCCCGGCGGGCCACTTCGGCGTAGTCGGCACCCGGTGTGGCAATGTTTTCAAAAGTTGTCGACATGGATATCCCTCCACCAAGACCGTAATATCGATTCTACCCCGGGAGAATTAGACCGCCTATGCGATACCCGGATATCGATGGTGGCTCGTCGCTGAGGGGTCCTCCCGAAGTCCCGCGTTTTCACCAGCGGGGCGAGGGATCTCCATGCGCACACAGCTGTCCCGAGTCAATCAGCCCGCTGCCGGATTCTCGATTTTGTTGACCACGCTCCGCCTCAAACCATAGAATCAGAGTGAGCTAAGAACAAATTAGCTCGTCCGCTGCCCCCTCGTTCAACGGCTAGGACACCTGCCTCTGGAGCAGGCTATCGGGGTTCGAATCCCTGGGGGGCAGCCAAATTTCCTACTTCACCGGCGCGTTCAGCGCCGCCACCAGCTCCACAAAACTTCCTGCATGCACCGCCTGGTCCACCGCTTCTTTGTGGCTGAATATTTCGCTCGCATCTCCCAGTAAATCGCGTTGCGACTGGTTATCTCCCGTGAGGATCATGATAATCAGCCGCGCCGGCTTGCCATCGCTCGCGTCGAAATCGATCCCAGTCGTTTTCGCGGCGACCACCAGCGGCCTGCTCAACCCGTTCACCCGCGCGTAGGGCACCGCCAGTTCATTCTCCCAGCCGCTGGGGACGATGCTCTCCCGCTCCGATACCAGCCGAAACAGCCGTTCTGGTGCGTTGCTCACCGCTTCCGCCGCTACCTCACACATCTCCCGTAACGCTCCCAGCCGGGTGGTTGCCGCCAGCTGCGGCAGGAAAAGCTTGGCCGTCACAGTGTCCTTCAGCGTTAGCGCCTGTCTCCGGTGCACCAGGAAATGAATCGCCGGCGCGGAGATCAACGAAGTAAGCAGCGCCATCACCACCAGCGCCACAAACATCGATTCGCGAATCAACCCTGCTTGCAGCGCCAGAATTCCCAGGATGATCTCCATTGCTCCGCGTGCGTTCATCGCCAGCCCTACCACCAGTGACGACGTTCGGTCCATGCCTCCCAGTCTTGCGCCCCATCCCGCGCCCAGAAGTTTTCCTACACATGCCACTCCAATCACCGTGGCCGTCAACTTCCAGTCGAACTTCGAGACAAAATCCGTTCGCAGTCCGATGCTGGCGAAGAAAAATGGAGCGAACACGTTGGTGACGATCTGGTGAATATGCTCCGAGGTCCGCTTGCGCAGATGTCCCGACTCCCCAATCGCAATGCCAATCACAAACGCGCCAAATACGGCATGAATCCCCGCATACTCCGTAAACGCCGCGCCCGCCAGCGTGAGCGTGAAGATGAATCCCAGCACGCCTCCCGGCCACGTGGTGTGCGCCTGCACAAAAGGCAAAATCTTGTCGAACAGCCAGCGCCCCAGCGTCAGCGTGAGTCCCACAAACAACACCACCAGCACGATGGTGTGTTTCACCGCATCGGCTACGCTCCCGCCCGCCGGCGGATGCAGCATCCCCAGCACCATCGAAAACAGAATCCATCCCACCAGGTCATCAAACATCGCCGAGGAGATGATGACCGTGCCTACCTCGGTTCGCAGCAGGTTCAGGTCCATCAGGATCTTTGCGATCACCGGCAGCGCCGAGATCGCCAGCGCCGTTCCCACGAACAGCGCGAAGATGAGCGGATTCGCCCCTTCCTGCGCGCCCAGATATTGCGGAAACATGCTGGCCGCCAGGAATCCAGCTCCCAGGGGAAATGCCACTCCGAAAATACTCACCAGCAGCGCGCTCTTGCCTTGCCGGAACAGGCTGCGCAGATCGATCTCCAGACCCGCCGTCAGCAAAAAGAAAACCACCCCCAGCGTGGTCACGGTATCGAGCACAATCGGCATCGGACCCGTGGTTGGAAACAAGGTCTGGTAGAGGTGCGGCCGGAAGCGCCCGAGCACCGTTGGCCCCAGGAATATCCCAACTGAAATCTCTCCCAGGATCGAGGGCTGGCCAATCTTCTGCATCAACTCCGCCGCCACCTTGGCGCAGCCCAGCAATACAGCCAGCGCCGTGAACATCGTCATCACGTCATGCGGAGTCAAATGCTGCATTCCCAACCATACTCCCCAGAAAATTCACAACAGGATAAATCCTTTGGAGCCTTTGAATACCAATCGTTACGATTCTTTTGTTCATGCCGGTGACAACTTACGGCAAGCCGCCCTAATCGTTAGCGTAGGAAAGACTCTACCCTGTGCCCACTCTGGTAGTGCTTCCCCCTCTCTCCCATAGGGACAGAAACCTCCCCGTTGTCCAGCGATCACCCTATGGTGAAGCCCGCCGCTTACGAATAAAAACACACCATGGGGCATGAATTGAAAGTCTATTGATTGAGGCAACGACTCTTTATGGCTAACCGAGCAACTCCCAATCCGGTCGATCAGAAACGTTGGAAGCAGCTTTTTGAGGGATCTTTAACTAGCCCGAACGGCGGCACGGTTCCCGCTTCGCAACAGCCCATCTTTCGGCTCAAGACTCAGGTGCTCGAAACCGATTCCAAGGCTGCGCTCACCACCGCAGCCGCTTCCTTGGCAGCGTTGTGGCAGATTTCGCCCAATCGCCCCCACCGAAGCGAGTAGGCGCAGGAGGAACAAACATGGCAGCCAAGAAAAAAGCCTCGCGAAAGAAATCATCCAATAGGAAATACGGAGAGGCTGCGAGCAGGAGCGTCGAGAGTGCCCTGCACCGCGAGAAAAAAGGCACCTTGAAGTCCGGTCGCGGCGGCAAGGGAGGCACCGTCAAGAGCCGCAAACAAGCCATCGCGATCGGCTTATCCGAAGCCCGGAAGAAGGGCGCCAAGGTTCCCAGGAAAAAGAAAGCCGCGTAGGCTCCTAGCTCCCCACATACCGCGCATACAAACTTCGCGCCACTCCGGTATCGGTGGTCCCCTTGATGATCGCCCGCCCATCGGGAAACAACGTCATCTCATAAGGTTCGCGCCAGAACTTCAACACGAACTCGTTGTGCCGCACCACGCCCAGCGTCTCCAGTCGCCGCTGCATTTCGGCAAAATCAATGGGCCGAGCCCGCTCGTGGATCTGCACCGAATTTCTTCCGCACATGGTGATATGCGGACGTCCTTCCCCCGCCAGATGCACAAAGTTCCGCTCACCGCACGCCCGGCAGCCGGCGCGTGGTTTTCCCGCCGCAATCTCCGCCACTTCGTTCGTCCACACATCCAGCGACCACAACGTCTCCCGCAACTTTCCCAGCGCCGTACCGCCCACTAGCAACTTCACGGCTTCCGTCGCCGCCACCGATCCCACCACGTTCACCGCTGAATTCAATATCCCGGAAGTTTCACAAGTCTCCACCATCCCCCGTGGCGTGTCGGGAAAGATGCAAGCCAGGCACGCTGTTTTTCCAGGCAGCACATTCAAAGTCACGCCATAGCTGCCCACCGCCGCGGCATAAATCCACGGTAACGAAGCCTTCACCGCAAAATCGTTCACCAGATACCGAGTCTCAAAATTGTCTGTTCCATCGAGAATTACATCCATTCCCTCAAGCAAAACCTGAATATTCGCGGGAACCACATCCTCCACCCGCGCCTCAACCGCAATCTCTGAATTGAAGCTCGCAATCTTTCGCGCCGCCGCAATCGCCTTCGGCAGCGATTCGGCTGCATCCTTTTCGTCAAACAGCGACTGCCGTTGCAGATTGCTGGGCTCCACGTAGTCGCGATCAATAATCCGCAGCGTTCCCACGCCCGCGCGAGCCAGCAGTGAAGCCAATGCCGATCCGGTTGCTCCACATCCCACAATCGCCACTCGACCCGCAGCCAGCCGCCGCTGGCCCTCCGCTCCGATTCCGCGAAACAGAATCTGCCGCGAGTACCGTTCTTCGATCTTTCCTCTATCCACGTCGTCTTTATCCACGCCCTGCCTCAAGGAGGTCATCAATGATCAACCTCAAACCCTTTATTATAAGGTGATCACCAAACCGTGAGGATGCTGGACAACGAGGGCTCTGCGCGCTTCATCGAAGGAAGGAAACGGGCCCAAGGACTTTATCTGCTGAGAACGTACGCATCTCTTATCATTTGCATGATTTTTTCGCTCGCTCCGGTCGCCCGGGCAGGTTCGTTCGCATCCGTATCTTCGCCCTCCGCCCAAGAGCTCCAAGCTACGACGCCGCAAGCCACCACGCCCTCCACTCTGGCCTCCATGTCCGCTTATGTCGGACGCCCCGTCAAGTCCATCGACCTGCCCGGCGTCTCCAGTGTCGATCACTTTCTTCCCTTGCTTCCCCAAAAAGCCGGCCAACCCTTAGATCGCGATCAGGTTCGCGACAGCATCCGCATCCTTTTCGCCACCGGCCGTTTCGCTGACATTCAGGCGGAAGTCACACCCTCCGGTCCGGATGTATTGCTCAGCTTCGTGACTTCGCCCAACTTTTTCGTGGGAGCGGTCGATGTCGAAGGCTCAACCAGCCATCCCAGCTACAACCAGATCGTGAACGCGTCAAAGTTCGAACTCGGCGAACTCTATACCCGCGACAAACGCGACCGCGCCGTGCAGAACATCCGCCAGCTTCTGCAGGAGAACGGCTACTACCGTGCGCGGGTCTCCGTCGAAAGCGTTTCCAATGCCGATACCCAGCAGGTCAATCTTCTGTTTCACATTACTTCGGGCGAGCCCGCGCACATCGGCACGATCACCGTCAGCGGGCACTCTCAACTGTCCCAGGGCCTGGTCGAAGACATTGCCAGGATGCACCCCGGCGAACGGATCACCGCCAGCCGCGTCACCAATTCTCTTCAGCATCTGCGCAAGAAGCTGCAGAAGCAGCAGCGCGTTCTGGCCCAGGTTTCCATCGCCGAACAGAAGTACCGCCCCGAATCGAACGCCGTCGACTACACCTTCCTGATCGAACCCGGCCCGGTCGTCGTGATCTATACCCAAGGATTTCACGTCGGCCGCGGTGTGTTGAAAAAAGATGTTCCCGTCTATCAGGAGAACGCAATCGACGATGATCTGCTGAACGAAGGCAAGCGCAACCTGCTCGACTATCTCCAGAGTCGCGGCCACTTTGACGCTAAGGTCGCCTTTCAGAAGGACAACGCTCCCGACCGCCTTCGGGTGATCTACAACATCGACCCCGGCCCGGTGCACAAGCTCGAGCGCATCGAGATTACCGGGAACAAGTATTTCCCCACCCGCATGCTCCGCCAGCGCCTGCAGATTCAGCCCGCCAGCACTTTTTCTCCCGGTCGCTACAGCGACGCCTGGTTAAAGAACGATGTCGCTGGTTTTCAGGCGCTCTATGTCTCCAACGGATTTCGAGAGGCCAAAATTCAAACCAAGGTCGACGACGATTATCACGGCAGCGATAACCATCTCGCGGTCCACATTCAAATCGAGGAAGGCCCGCAGACCCTGGTCGGCGAATTCCACATCGTGGGCAATCAGAAGGTCGACGCCAAGGGATTTGCCGAGCTGAACACCCGCACCGGTCAGCCTTATTCCGAACAGAATCTCGCCACCGACCGCGAACTGATCCTCAACTATTATTTCAATCACGGTTTTCCCAACGCTCTTCTCGATATCACCACCAACCCTTCCCCCGGTGAGCCGAATCATAACGACGTTACCTACACCATCCAGGAGGGCGAACAGTTCGCCGTCAATCGAGTGCTGGTCGCCGGGCTCGATCACACCCGCGACTACGTTGTCCAACGGGAGGTAAAAGTTGTGGCCGGCCAGCCCCTCAGCCAGCAGGACCTTCTCGATACTCAGACGAAACTCTACGATCTCGGCATCTTCAGCCAGGTCGACACCGCCGTCCAGAATCCCAACGGCACCGACCCTGAGAAAAATGTTCTCGTCCAGGTCCAGGAGGCAAAGCGCTATACCTTCACCTACGGAGTTGGCTTGGAATTCGAGACCGGACTGCCTGCCGGTGAAAAAGCTCCTGACGGCGCAACCGGCGTCAGTCCCCGCGTTGGATTGGATATAACCCGTTTGAACGTCGGTGGCCGCGATCAGACCGCCACCTTCCAGTCTCACGTCGGACGCCTCCAGCAGCGCGGCTTGATCAGCTACGAAATCCCAAAAATCTTCAATAACGACCGCCTCAAACTTATCTTCACCACCTTCTACGACAACAGTCTCAATGTCGCCACCTTCACCTCACAGCGCTTCGAGGGCAAGGTCGATCTTCGCCAGCAAATTGGCAAGCAGCAAGCCAATCATTCCACCTCCATCACCTACCGCTTCGATTACCGCCGGGTTAAGGCCAGCAACATCGTATCGGACTTCTCTCCCGCCGAATTCAGTCTGTTTTCTCTACCGGCTCACGTCGGTGGTCCCGGCTTCACCTTCATCCGCGACAAGCGCGATAATCCGCTCGAAAGCACCAAGGGCCAATACTTCACCCTCGATGGCTTCGGCGCCTCCAGCTATGTCGGCTCTCAGTCAGACTATGGTCGCGCCCTTACCCAGGATTCCACCTATTACGCCTTCGGTCGGCCGAATCATAAATTCGTCTTCGCCCGCTCTACTACCCTCGGCCTGGAGCAGGTCTATGGTGGCACCAGAATCCTGCCCCCAGGGTCCTGTCCGCTCAATAATTTGGAGACGGCCTGTCAGTCGAACATTTCCATCATCCCCCTGCCCGAACTTTTTTTTGCCGGGGGCGGCAACTCTCATCGCGGTTTCGGGTTGAATCAGGCAGGGCCTCGCGATCCCGATTCCGGCTTTCCCGTTGGTGGCTCCGCGCTGTTCGTCAACAGTGAGGAACTCCGCTTTCCCTCGGTCAGCCTGCCCTACCTCGGGGAAGGCTTCGGCTTCGCTCTCTTTCACGATATGGGAAACGTGTTCACTGCCGGTCACGACATGCTCAAGGGTCTCCTGCGCTGGCATCAGCCGGACCCCTCACAGTGTTTGCAGGCATTGGGTGTGCCCAATCCCGCCTGTGTTACCTCATTCAATAACAGCGGCTACGACTATACTTCGCACGCCATGGGAATTGGTTTACGATATAAAACACCAATCGGCCCCCTGCGCTTTGACTTCGGATACAATCTGAATCCGACGTCTTATTTCCAGGGCATCCTCAATTCCAGCGGACAACTGACGGGAGACTACGAGACGCAGCGTTTGCGCCACTTCAACGTTTTTTTCAGCATAGGGCAGCCATTTTAATGAGATTTCGTGACCATACTTCGATTCCCGCGGCGTTCGCGCTTTTACTTGCTCTCCTTTTTATCGCCCTTCCGCGCATCGCCGCCGCTTCTCCCGCTCCTCAGGTCATCGATCGCATCGTCGCCACGGTAAACGGCCGCGTCATTTTGCAATCCGATTGGGATGAAGCTCTGTGCTACGAAGCGCTCCTCAGCGACCGCTCCCTTGCCAGCTTCACCGACGACGATCGCCGTGCGGCTCTCGACCGCCTCATCGACCTGGAACTGCTGCGTGAGCAGATGAAGTCCGCCGACTTCCGCCACGCCACCGACGCCGAAGTCTCCACTCGCATCGCCGATGCCCGCAAACTATATCCTCAGGTCAACTCCGACAACGCATGGCAGTCCCTGCTTGCCTCCTACAATCTCGCGGAAAAAGATCTCTTCGCCCACGTGCAGCAGGAAATCGATGTGATGCGCCTGGTCGATGCTCGCCTCCGCCCCGCCGTGCAAATCGATTCCAAATCCATCGAAGCCTACTATCGCGACCAGTTTGTCCCTAAATTGAAACAGGCCGGTGCATCCCAAGTCCCGCTCACCGAGGTTTCCGGCAAGATCCGCGAACTGCTCACCCAGGAAAAAGTTAGTGAGATGCTCGTCTCCTGGCTGCAAACCTTGCGCTCTGAAGGTCAGGTCCACATTCCCGGCGATGCCTCCTCGTCCAGCGATTCAGGGGTTCAATCGCAGTGACTGAGGCCGTAACCAAACCAGCCCGCCGCTGGTGGAAGTACCTGCTGATCGTCATTGGCGCGCTGGCTGCCGTCGCCCTCGCCCTGACCATCTACATGAATACTGATTCTTTCCAGGCGCTGGTTCGCCGTCGCCTCGTCGCTGAAGTCGAGCGCATCACCGGAGGCCGCGCTGAAATCGGCAGCTTCCATACCATCCCGTTTCGCTTGCAGGTCGAGGTGCGGAATATCACGGTGCATGGCCGCGAGACCGCCACCGACATCCCATTGGCTCACGCCGAGAACATCGTCGCCCGCTTGAAGATCAGCTCTCTGATTCGTTCCGAGCTCGCCTTTCATGAAGTGATTCTCGATCAGCCCGTCGCCCACGTCATTTTTTATCCCGACGGCACTACAAACTTCCCCGGGCGGACAAGCGCTTTTTCTACCCAGGCTTCGATCGAACAACTTTTCTCACTTTCGATCACTCGTATGGACGTTCACCAGGGCCGCTTGCTCTGGGACGACCAGGCCATTCCCCTCGATTTCGCCGCTCGCAACATGTCCCTGCAGATGGATTATTCCTATCTCCACGCTCGCTACCACGGCCGACTCCTGCTCGGCATGGTCGATACCAAGCTTCCCGATTGCCGGCCCTTCGCGTGGATGAGTTCCGTGGATTTCAGCCTGGCTTCGGATTCCGCCACCCTCTCTTCGCTCAAATGGAATTCCGGCCACTCCAATCTATCCGCCAACGGCCAGGTCACTAACTTTCGCCGTCCGCATGTCCAAGCTGCCTACGATGCCCACATCGATCTCACCGAAGCTGCTTCCGTCGCGCGGCATCGCGAGCTTCGCAGCGGCCTCCTCGAACTCAAAGGAGACGGCAACTGGTCCCTCGACCAGTTCGCCTCCAGTGGCCTGCTCACCCTGCGCGATCTCGCCTGGCAGTCGGATCAGCTCTCCTTCTCCAAGGCATCTCTGACTACCGGCTACTCGATCAGCGATCTGCAGCTCAAATTGTCCCGGCTGGATGGCAAGATCTTTGGCGGAAGCGTCACCGGCGATGCCGAAATCAATCAGTGGCTGGCCGCCGAGCAGCACCTCTCGCCCGCCGCTAGAAAAGTTTTTGAGACGGCTACCATTTCCGCTGCGCCTCCTCTGAATAAATCCCGCCCGCCAGCAGCCAAACCCAAGACCACCGCCGCGATCCAGAACGCATCGATCGTTCTTCGCCTTCGCGACATCTCCGCCCAGGATCTCGCCGTCGCCCTGAATGCGCCAGAGCACCCCATTCAGGCGTTGCATCCTGCCGGACTGGCCTCCGGGACCCTCGAAACTCGGTGGAAGGGTACTCCCCGCGATGCCGAAGTCCAGTTCGCTCTCGACGTCAAGCCCCCCGACCGCCTCGCTCCCGCCCAGCTGCCAATCACCGCCCACGCCGCCGGGGTGTATCACGCGGCCAATGACACGCTCGACCTTCCGCAATTCAACCTGACCACTCCCACCAGCCGCGTGCAGGCCTCCGGTACACTTTCTTCTTCGTCCGCGCTGCGCTTGTCGGTCTCCACTTCCAGCCTCGCCGATTGGCTTCCTTTCGCTGCCGTGGTGCGTGGCCCCGCGCTGTTCCCTGTGGTACTGAACGGCCGCGCCTCTTTTAATGGCAATATGGCCGGGTCAATCTCTTCTCCGCAACTTGCCGGAAGTCTCCAGGTCGACGATTTCGGGGTCAACGTCCCCGCCACCGCCGACACGCCTCAACTCAGAACGCAGTGGGATTCTCTTTCCGCCTCCCTCCTGCTTTCTTTCCAGTCCGTCTCTCTTCACAGCGCCACTCTGGAGCGTGGCGACACCTCCGCTGAATTCGACGCATCCGCCACCCTTGAACATGGCCACCTCACCGGCGACAGCGTCTTCGCGCTTCGCGCCAATCTTCACAATGCCGACCTGGCCTCGTTGGAATCTTTAGCCGGCTACAACTATCCTCTTACCGGCACAGCCGATCTCCTCCTGCAAGCCGGAGGCACTCGGTCCGACTCTCACGGCGATGGGCAACTCCATCTTAACCACGCCTCGGCTTACGGCGAGGCCATCCAGCAATTTGATTCCGCCTACCACTTCGCTCACGGCGAGTTTGCTTTCGATAACATGCATTTGTTCCATGACGATTCCGTCATCACCGGAAACGCTTCCTTCAACCCCACGACCCATGTCTTTCATCTTGATGTCGAAGGAAATAATCTCGAACTGGCGCGCGACTACCAGTTCCGCACCCGCCGGCTCTCTGTCGAAGGCCGTGCCGATTTCAAACTCAAAGCCTCAGGCACGCCGGATGCGCCTATCCTCAACGCCGGCGTTCACATCCGTAAACTCACACTCGATCGCAAACTCGAAGGCGAATTCGACCTGCAGGCCGTGACACAAGGCAACCAGCTTCATCTCACCGGCAGCTCCCAATTGCAGCGCGGTTCCTTACTGGTAAGTGGCAATGTCCAGCTGCGAGACGGCTATCCCGCCGATCTTTCCTTCCGCGCGGATCAGCTTGATCTCGTTCCTCTGTGGCAGGCATATCTCGGCGCTCAACTGACCGGATACTCCTCCGTCGGAGGCAATCTCGAATTCCACGGCGAACTTCTCCAGCCCTCACGCTGGACGGTAAACGGTGATCTCAGCTCCTTGTCCCTCGACCTCGAACAGGTCAAACTCAACAATCAGGCCCCCATTCGTTTCGTGGTCGCAAACCAATCCCTCAACATTCAACAATTCCATATGGTGGGGGAGGGAACTGACCTGGCCGTCCACGGCTCCATCCAACTCTCCGGCAGTCGCGCCCTCGATCTGGCCGCCGAGGGCCATCTCGATCTCAAACTGCTCTCCGGTTTTGCCCCCGATCTCGCCGGCTTCGGACTTGCAACCTTGAATATGACGGTCGGCGGAACTCTCACCGATGCCTTCCCGCAAGGCCGTCTTCAATTTGCCGATGGCTCGCTTTCTTACGCGAACCTCCCCAGTGGCCTTAGCGGAGTCAACGGCTCTCTCATCTTCACTCGCGATCGTGCCCACATCGAGACGTTAACCGCCCACACCGGTGGTGGCACATTAACTTTTGAGGGCGACGCCACTTATCTCAATCAGCAGCTGAATTTCAATCTCACCGCCTCCGCTAAAGATGTGCGCCTCCGTTATCCCCCCGGAGTCAGTTCCACTGCGGACGCGCAACTGCACTGGGTGGGCACACGCTCTGCCTCTTCGGTCTCCGGCGACATTACTATTAATAAGATCGCCGTCACTCCCGGCTTCGATTTCAGCTCCTACCTCGAGCGTGGCCGCCAAGGCTCTCCCCTCACCGTCGCCAACTCTCCGCTCAACAACATTAAACTCGATATCCACGTCCAAACCGCCCCGGAACTCCAGATGCGTACCACCATCGCTCGTCTGTCCGGCGACGCCGATCTCCGCCTCCGCGGCTCCGTGGCTCGCCCCGCCGTCCTCGGCCGCGTCGACGTTCTCGAGGGCCAAGCCACTTTCCACGGCACCCGCTTCACCCTTGAGCGCGGCGACATCAATTTCGCCAACCCGGTTTCCATCGAGCCGCAACTGAATCTCCAGGCCTCTACCCACGTCCGCAACTACGATCTCAACATCACCGTCACTGGCACGCCCGATCGCGGCCTCAATCTGAACTACCGCTCCGAGCCGCCGCTTCCAAAATCCGATATCATCGCGCTGCTTGCTCTCGGCCGCACCGGCAATGAGTCCAGTCAACTCCAGGAGCAGTCCGGTCAGAGCGCGTTTTCCGATCAAGCTACCGCCCTGATCCTCAGCCAAGCCTTGAACACCAGCGTCAGTAATCGCTTGCAACGACTCTTCGGCGCCAGCAATATCAAAATCGACCCCCAGGGACTCACCACCGAAAACAATCCCATCAGCAACGGACCTCAAATCACCATCGAGCAGGAATTCGCCAACAACGTCTCCTTGACTTATTCCACCAACGTCTCTCAAAGCTCGGAACAGATCATCCAGGGCGAGTACTATTTCAATCGCAACCTTTCGGTCGTCGGTACCCGCGATCAGAACGGTGTCGTCAGCTTCGATGTGCGCGTCCGCCGCCGCAAGAAGTGAGAGAAGTGCTCAGTGACCAGTGCCCGGTAGCCCATCATTTGTTTACTAACCATTGACCTCGGAAACTCCTGGCAAACCGTTTCACAGCTGCAACGAAGAAAGCACAACCGTCACAGAGGTAGGGGTTGACCTTCAGCAGCCTAACCGAAATCGTCAACACAACCGCGACAACCATCACGAACGCAAACCGCGACAAACCGTCACGAACACAACCGCACAACCATCACGAACACAACCGCGACAACCATCACGAACGCACCGCACAACCATCACGAACGCAAACCGCGACAAACCGTCACAAACGCGAACGGCGACAAACCGTCACGAACGCAACCGCACAACCATCACGAACGCAACCGCAACAACCGTCACGAACGCGAACCGCGACAAAACCGTCACGAACGCAACCGCGACAAACCGTCACGAACGCAACCGCACAACCATTACGAACGCGAGCCGCGACAAACCGTCACGAACGCAACCGCACAACCATCACGAACGCGAGCCGCGACAAACCGTCACGAACACGAACGGCGACAAACCGTCACGAACGCTGGCACAACCGTGGAAGAGCGGCGCTTCAGCGCCGCGTAATGCGACTAAAATGAACCGGGCTTTAGCCCCTGAGGTTCGCTCCCAACACCCAATGACCCTCACCGACCGCCAGCGCATGATCGACTCTCAACTCCGCGCCCGCGGTATCTCCAACCCGCGCGTGCTCGACGCCATGCTGCGCGTTCCTCGTGACGCCTTCGTTCCCGAACCCTATCGCTCCGAAGCCTATGAAGACCACCCGCTGCCCATCGGTGACGAGCAAACCATTTCTCAGCCCTACGTCGTCGCCGTCATGCTCGAGTATTTGCAACTCGCCCCCACCGATATCGTCCTTGAAATCGGTACCGGCTCCGGCTACGTCACCGCTCTCCTCGCGGAGCTGGCCGCCCAAGTTTTTTCCATCGAGCGTCACCCCGCCCTCGCAGCCAACGCTCGCACCGTCATCGCCGCGCTTGGGTATAGCAATGTCTATATATTCACCGGCGACGGCACCCTCGGCCTTCCCACCCAAGCCCCCTTCGACGCCATCCTCGTCTCCGCTGCCGCTCTTGATGTCCCGCCCGCCTTACTCTCCCAACTCCGCGAAGGTGGACGCATGATTGTTCCCGTCGGTCCGCCCGACTCCCAGCAACTCCACTTCATCCGCATGCGTGACGGCCATCCCGTCATTTCGCTCCGTGACCTCGTTCGCTTCGTTCCCCTGATCTCCGACCCGGAATGAGATTTGGTTGTCATCCTGAGCAAGCGTTTTTGTGCGCAGCGAAGAGCCTGTCCCGAGCTTGTCGAGGGAATCTGGGCGAGCCGCGCAATGCGTCGCGCTCTTTGTGACGCAGTAATAGCGCGTTTGGCTCGCTTCCTTACATCCCACGCTTGCCGCCACTTCCCACGCGTGATACAAGGCAATCAAGCCATGTCAGTC
Source organism: uncultured Acidobacteriaceae bacterium (assembly GCA_964403025.1). Lineage (GTDB taxonomy): Bacteria > Acidobacteriota > Terriglobia > Terriglobales > Acidobacteriaceae > Sulfotelmatobacter. The sequence goes on from CAYOEH010000001.1 coordinate 1,439,752, forward strand.
GTTCGTCGCTTTGCCAAGTCATGTGCAGTTCTGCTGTTGGGGAAAGAAACCAAGCCGCGCAGAATCCTCAGCGGGCTGGCTTCCGGCTATCGCATCTCGGTTTCTCCCGCCGAGAAGCTCAGCTATCTCCTCGGGTTGGACGAGCCTCACCTGCAAAAAGCCATCCGGCAGTTCGTTGCCGCCGGCGACACCGTGTATGACATCGGCGCGAACCTGGGCTATGTTTCTCTATCCCTTGCCAAGCGCGTCGGTCCTCAAGGCCGCGTGATCGCCTTCGAGCCCATTCCGCTAATATTGCCGCCTTCCGGAACAATATCGCCATCAACCGCATCACCAACGTCCGCTTGCTCGAGTGCGCGGCCTCGGACCGCACCGGTCAGTCCGTCATCCGGTTAGTAGAGAACCCGTCGACTGCGAGCCTGGTCTGGCATGGCAACAACCCTGGCGCGACGGAATTTACCATTCGCACCGTCTCCATCGACGACCTGGTCGATGCCGGCGACCTTTCGCCTTCCACCTTCGTCAAAATCGACGTCGAAGGTGCCGAGGCTCTCGTATTAGAGGGAATGCGCCGCACCCTCGCTGCCGCCAGGCCCGTAGTCTTCGTCGAATGCTCCGAGGTCGGCCGCGAAAGCTCCTGGCGATTGCTTTCCGAGCTTAACTACCGCTGTCAATCGGCGATCACGCGCCAGCCGGTAAACACATTTGCGCAATACCGTCACTCCGACTTCCTCTGGTTGCCCAGCCGAGCAAATCCTTAGGATTTCCTCACGCGACGCCCAGCACGTCCTGGTGGTTCCATTTGAGGTTTTCCGAAATTTCGCTCCTAAAGCGTCATCCCGAAGTCCCGCGTTTTCGCCAGCGGGACGAGAGCCTGCTCTGAGCGGGAGCCGAAGGGGATCTCCCGTGTTGCCACAGCTGCCGCGAGTCAGACTGAGCCACTACCCACGCTCTGGTGGCTTGACGGATGCTCCCTCCAACCACCATTCTTCTTGCCATGGACCCGCACAAATTTGTAGCCGAACTCTACCGCCGCATGGATCTGCGCAGGCCCGCTACCAGTCACGTTCCGCCCAGCAGCCAGAGAATTGACGAGGTCGCCGACGAGTACCGCAGCTACTTGCCGGGCAACAAAAACGCCGCAATCCTGGACATCGGCTTCGGAGATGGTTGGTTCATGGCCGCCTGCCTGAAGTTGGGTTACACCAATATTTCGGGAGCCGAGTACGCGCCGGAGAACAAAGTGTACTTAAAGGATTGGAACGTCCAGGTGCATAAGATCGAGAGCAACGTCGGAGAATTTCTCGCACCTCATCCGGATGAATACGATTTCATCCACATGTCGCACGTCATTGAGCATATCCCCAAGTACTCGCTGCTTTGGATCGTCGATGCGCTCTATCAGGCTCTAAGGAAGGATGGCACTATATTTCTGCGCACGCCGAACATGGAAGGACCGTGCGCGAATTCCTGCTACTACGTGACCCTCGCTCATGAGTACGGTTTCAGCGGTTCCAACTTGGAGTCACTTCTCGCCGTTTGTGGATTTGAAGATATCCACCTACATCCGCCACATTCCCCAAAAGGCCTGCGTCGTCAACTCGGGGGATTGATGCGGTGGCCCTATATTCAGCAGAGCCGAATTCGTAATCGTTTTTTTGGAGTGAACTCCGGCGGCCAATTTGGAGCCGAGCTCGTTGCCACCGGCCGTCGCGGCGATTTTCCTCCCTTGTTCGATGAAAGATACCGCTAGTCCACCACGAAGTCGGCCCGGACCGAGAACTGAGAACCGGCATCTGCCTTACAATCTTCCTGTGCCCGTCCTTCACAACCTCCGCGTCACTCTCGAAATGATCAAGTGGGAGCACTCCATCTTCGCTCTTCCGTTCGCTCTCTGCGGAGCTATGCTCGCTGCCTCCGGCCTTCCCACCGCCCATCAACTTCTTTGGATCGTCGTCGCCATGCTCTCGGCCCGCTCCGCCGCCATGGCCTTCAATCGCCTCGCCGATTCGGCCATCGACGCCGCCAATCCCCGCACTCTCACCCGCGCCCTTCCCGCCGGCCATCTGTCTCCCGCATTTGTCGCCACCTTCGTCGTGCTCTCCTGCGCCATCTTCATCGTGGCCGCTTCCCAACTGAATCGCCTTACCTTCTGGCTCTCGCCCATCGCACTCGCCGTCTTGTTGCTTTATTCCTACACCAAGCGCTTCACCCGTCTTTCCCATCTCGTCCTCGGCTTCGCTCTCGGCATCGCCCCCGCCGCCGCGTGGATCGCCGTTCGCGGCTCCCTCGACCCCCGCATCTTGCTGCTTACCGCTGCCGTCACCTTCTGGGTCGCCGGCTTCGATGTCCTCTACGCCTGCCAGGACTTTGAATTCGACCGCGCCACCGGCCTGCACTCCATCCCTCGCCACATCGGAATCGGTCCCGCCCTCTGGATCGCGCGCGCCTTTCATCTCGTCATGCTGATTTTTCTCCTCGCACTCCTGTTCGCCTTCGCCCTGGGAAAACTCGCTGTGGCCGGCGTCATCGCCGTCGCGCTGCTTCTGCTCTACGAACATTCCCTGGTCAAGCCCAACGACCTCTCGCGTCTCAACGCTGCCTTCTTCACCATGAACGGCGTCATTTCGGTCGTATTCGCCCTTTTCGTCGCCGCCGACCTCCTCCTCCGAAAGTAGATTCGGGTGGAAGCCCGCTCCATGAACCGACTGCCCTGGGCGGCGTCGGACGATTCGGCCAAGAAAAAGAGCACTATCCGTCTTTGGTGGCGCAGCGCTTCCAGCGCTACGATAAGGTGCAGCGCTGGACGGTGGCTTTAGCCCATGAGGTTCGCTCCCGCAAAATAAAACAGGCGCCTTCACCCCCTGCGGTGAAAACACCTGTTCCCCATTCCCTCAAATTTCTCCGAGGGCGTGAAGATCGCGCTACCGGTCTTTTATTCCCAGTCGCACCCTCATCATGCCCTTACCACATCCCCGCGGTTGTCACCAATTTGTCAGCGTTTGTAAAATCCGTATCCACGCCAGCCTGCCCGGCGTTTCCTTGGTAACTCCAATCCTGATTGTCGAAGCTGGTAGCATAAAGATTCCCCAAGCCAACCGTGCGCTCATTTTTCCACTTCGCCATCCTTCTCCTCGCGCTTCCGCTCCTGGCGCAGAGCAATACCGGAGAGCTCCGCCTCAAAATCACCGGGCCCGATGGCCAGCCCATCAAGGCTTCCATCGATCTCACGAGCGACGCCATCCAGTTCCACCGCACCTTCTCCGCCGACGATTCCGGCCTCTTCATCGTCCGCAATCTCCCTTTCGCCCAGTATCGCCTTCAGGTCCACGAACCCGATTTCGCTCCCTACGACGGCCCCATCGAGATCCATTCCGCACTTCCTACCGAGTATGCCGTCCGGCTCAACATCGCCGCTCTCAGCACCGCCGTTCAAGTCGTCGCCCAAACCACTCTTCTCGATCCCGACCGCGCCGGCTCCCTCAACCATCTCGACCAGCAAGCCATCGCCAACCGCCCTGCATCCCTCCCCGGCCGCTCACTCCCCGATCTCATCAACTCGCAGCCCGGCTGGCTCTATGAAGGCAACGCCGTTCTCCATCCCCGCGGCTCCGAATATCAAACTCAATTCGTCGTCGACGGCATCCCGCTCACCGACAACCGTTCTCCCGGTTTCGGCCCTGAAATCGAAGCCGACGACGTCGACTCCCTCACCATCTACACCGCCGGCATTCCCGCCGAGTACGGCCGCAAAATGGGCGGCGTCGTCGAAGTCAACACTCTGCACGATTCCCAGCCCGGCCTCCGCGGCCAGGCCGTTCTCTCCGGGGGCAGCTTCGATACTGCCGGCTCCTTCGCCCGCCTGCAGGATTCCTTCGGCAAAAACACCGTCGGCCTCAGCGCCTCCGGCAACATGACCGCGCACTACCTCAATCCCGTCGTTCCGGAAAATTTCACCAACCGCGGTACCACCGGCGACTTCTCTTTAAGCTATGAACGTGATTTCACTCCTAAAGATCGCCTCACCCTCAGCGTCCGCCACGAACTCGCGCGTTACGAGATTCCCAACGAGCAGGTCCAGCAAAATCTGCAGCTCCTGCCCGAGCTTGGCCAGCCCGCGCCTCCGCTCGGCACTCCCTCTCAGCTCCAGACCGCCGACGATTTCGAGACCATCGGCATCGCTTCCTATCAGCACATTTTCTCGCCTAACTTTCTTCTCGATCTCCGCGGCATGGTTCGCAACAACTCCAACGACTTCTATTCGAACCCTTTTTCCTGGCCCGTCATCGTCTCTCAGCACAACGATTTCAACGAAGGATATTTCAACAGCTCCGTCTCGATTCACCGTGGCCATCAGGAATGGAAGGCTGGTCTCGAATCCGACAATCTCTTCCTCCACGAAGCGTTCACCGACAGCATCACCGCAAATCCAAATTACCCGGGCTATCCCTTCGATCCCGGCACCACAAGCCCATTCGCATTCTCCGGCAGCCGTCCCGATCTCGAGCAGGCCGCCTTCGTTCAAGACCTCATCCACTTCGGCAGCTGGACGATCAATGCCGGCCTGCGCTGGGACCACTATCAATTACTCGCCAACCAAAATGCCGTGAGCCCGCGTCTTGCTATAGCGCGCTATCTTCCCGCAGCCACATTGATCCTTCACGCTTCCTATGACCGAGTGTTTCAAACTCCCTCGTTCGAAAATATTCTGCTTTCCAGTTCTCCTCAGGTGCAGTCCTTCGAACCCACCGTTCTTCGCCTGCCCGTCGAACCCTCCCACGGGAATTATTTTGAATTCGGCGCCACCAAGAGTTTCCTGAACCAGTTCCGCTTCGACGCCAACTATTTCCGCCGCTACGTCAATAACTACGCCGACGACGATCAAATCCTCAATACCGCCGTTAGCTTTCCTATAGCTTTTCGCAAAGCCATCCTCTACGGCGCCGAAGCGAAGCTCGAACTCCCGCACTGGAACCGCTTCTCCGGCTTTCTGAGCTATTCCTACATTGTTGGCAATGCCTGGTTCCCGGTCACCGGCGGCCTGTTCCTGGGCTCCGACGCCGTGAGCGCCACCACTCAACTCACCGGACATTTCCCCGATTCGCAAGATCAGCGCAACACCCTCCGCGCCCGCCTTCGCTATCAGCTCATTTCTCGTGTATGGATTGCCGCTGGCTCGGAATATGGCAGTGGCCTGCCCTTCGATTTTGATGGCACCTACCAGCAGGCGCTCGCCGAGTACGGCCAGGCGGTCGTCGATCGCATCAACCTCGCGAGCGGACGCATCAAGCCCACCCTTGCCGTCGACGCCTCTCTCGGCGCTCAGCTTTATAAGACCGACAAACTCGCTCTCAACTTTCAAGCCGACGGCGAGAACCTCAACAATCGCCTGAACATCATCGACTTCGGCGGCCTCTTCTCCGGCAACGCCATCGGCCCGCCCCGCAGCTACGCCCTCCGCCTCGCCGCTACTTTTTAGTGGTTCATGTGGGGACAGCCGCCCTCGGCTGTCCGGCGGGCGAAGCCCGCCCTATCCCGCCCGCTTGAAATACTGCACCGCGCGTTCATGCTTCTTAGCCGCTGCCAAAGAAGAAAACGTCCCGAGATTCTTCCGCCTGCCAGTCTTCGCATCTTTCTTGCGCGAATACAAACGATACTCACCGGATTGTAGTTTGCGAATCATAAACAAAAGATGCTTTTCTCCTGTCGCTGGTTGGCAAACAAAAAGGACGCTCACCGAGCGTCCCCTTTTTCAAGATATATGTGTGTTTTTCTCCGTGTCTCTGTGCCTCCGTGGTGCGAATCCCCTTCACACCACGAAGTACTTCGCCCCCGGATGATGCACCACCAGCGCCGACGTACTCTGCTCCGGCTCCAGCAAAAATCCCGAAGTCAACCGCACTCCCACATTCTCCTCCGGCTTCAACAGCACAAACAATTTCGTCTGATCCTCCAGGTTCGGGCACGCCGGGTATCCAAACGAATACCTCGACCCACGGTATTTCTGATGGAACAAATCGCGAATCGCAGGCGCATCCTCGCCGGCAATCCCCAACTCCTCGCGCATCGTCTTATGATGCAGCTCCGCCAGCGCCTCCGCCGTCTCCACGCTCAGCCCGTGCAGATACAAATATTTTGTATACTCCCCGCCCTCAAACAACTTCTGCGTCTCCACCGAAGCCTTCGCCCCAATCGTCACCAGCGAAAACCCAATCACATCCATCTTCCCCGAGGCCTTGCTCGCAAAGAAATCAGAGATACAGAGACGTCTACCCTCCCGCTGCCGTGGAAAAGTAAATCTCAACAGCTCCACCGCTTGTGTGGGGACAGCCGCCCCCGGCTGTCCAGCCGAGCGCAGCTTGGCAGCGTCTTTGCTGGCCACTGGCCACTGGCCACCGTCCACTTCATACACCACCACATCATTTCCATCACTCTGGCACGGAAAATACCCGTACACCACTTTCGGATCGAACAGCCCCGACTCCGCCACTTCCTCTTCGATATTCTTCTTGATCGGCCGGAACTTCTCCTCCACCAGCCGCACATAATCCGCCTGCGACGCCGTCTTCAACTGCCACTGATTCTTGAACAGAGCCGTCTCGTTGATATAAGGAAAAACGTCGCGCACATCGTAGTGCTTCACCCGCACTCCCCAGAATGGAGGCTCCGGAATATTCGGCGCGTCCGTCACCACCGTGCTTCGCTCCGCGAACACGGGACCAGTCTCCTCATCCACCGCCGCCGCTTTCGCGTACTCCTTCACCGTTCGTCCATCGCGCAGCCGCGTCTCCCGCGCCCCATCCTCCGTCACCAGATCTTCCATCACGTGCAGTCCGGCAAACGCATCCTCTGCGTAAAACACGGCATTCTCATACTCCCGCCGCAAATCGTCTTCCACATACTTCCGCGTCAAAGCCGCTCCGCCGCAAATCACCGGGAACTCCAGCTTCTGCCGCTGCAAGTCCTGGATCACATACTTCATCTCCAGCGTCGATTTCACCAGTAGCCCGCTCAGCCCAATCGCATCCGCCCCATGCTCCTGCGCCGCGCTGATAATCTTGTCCCCCGGCTGCTTGATCCCCAGGTTCACCACCTTGAATCCGTTATTCGACAAAATAATGTCGACCAGATTCTTTCCAATGTCGTGGACATCTCCCTTCACCGTCGCAAGCACGATCGTCCCCTTCTGCGATCCGCCCGCCTTCTTCTCCATCTTCGGCTCCAGATAAGCCACGGCCTGCTTCATCACACCCGCCGAATCCAGCACCGAAGGCAGTTGCATCTTGCGCGCTCCAAACAAATCGCCCACCGTCTTCATCCCGTCGAGCAAAACGGTGTTGATCAACTCCAATGCGGAGTAGGACCCCAGCGCCTGTTCCAGCAACTCCTCCAGAGATTTCTTGCGCGCGCCTTCCCCCACCGACTTCTCGCCGTTGATGATGGCGAACTTCAGCTTATCTTCCACCGACAACGTATCCACATGCGCCGTCGTCGAAGCCGCCGGCTTGCCCTTCAGCCCGGCAAAGTGGTTCATGTATTTCTGCAGCGGATCGCCATCCGACTCGTCGCGGAAAATCAGCTTCCGAGCCAGATCCACTTCTTCCTGCGGAATCTTGTAGAGCGGATAGATCTTCGTGTAATTCACGATGGCCATATCCAGCCCATGGTCCACCGCCTCGTGCATGAACACAGAATTCAACACCCGCCGCGGATACGCATCGAGGCCAAACGAAATATTACTCACGCCCAATATCGTCTTCACGTTGGGCAGCTCTTTCTTGATCCGCTCCACCGCCTTCAGAGTCTCGATTCCCGCGCTTCGGTACTCCTGTTGCCCCGTCGAAATCGGCAGCGTCAGCGCATCGAAAATCAGATCCGTTCCGTCCAGTCCGTACTTCTCCGTCGCCAGATCGAAAATCCGGTGCGCGATCGCCGTCTTTTTCTCCGCCGTCAGCGCCATCCCGTCTTCATCAATCGTCAGCGCAATCACCGCCGCTCCATACCGCTTCGCCATGGGCAGCACCAGCGACGTTCGCTTCTCCCCATCCTCCAGATTGATCGAGTTAATAATTGTCCGCCCCGGAATCCTCTTCAGCGCCTCTTCCACCACATCCGCCTCGGTCGAATCCACCAGAATCGGCGCCGGAACCCGCGTGGCAATCCTTTCCAGAATCGACGTGATGTATCCCTTCTCATCCTCGCCCACAATCGCACAGCACAGATCGAGCATGTGCGATCCGTCATTCACCAGTTTCTTCGCCAGCGCCAGAATGTCGTCATACTTCTTCCCCCGCACCAGATTCCGAAAATGCTCGACGCGGGTCGTCGTATTCATCTCTTCGGCGACGATCAAAGGCTTCGGTTCCAGATCGAGTGGAACGGATGTATACGCGCTCGAAGCCGCGCCCACCCGCTTCACCTCGCGCTTCGCCGGTTCCACCCCGGATACCGCATCCACCACTGCTTTCAAATGCGCAGGAGTCGTTCCGCAGCATCCACCGACGATTCGCACGCCGTAATCGACAACAAAATGCTTGTGATACTCGGCGAGTTCCTGCGGCGTCAGTTTGTAGACCGCGTGTCCGCCTTCGTTGTGCGGCAGACCGGCATTGGGAAGGACCGATATTTCCTTCGTCGAATTCAGTGCGAGGTAGCGCACCGCATCGTTCATCTCCTTCGGTCCCGTCGCGCAATTCAGTCCAAGGATATCGACATCAAACGGTTCCAGCGCCGTCAGCGCCGCCCCAATCTCCGTACCCAACAGCATTGTGCCGGTCTCTTGCAGCGTCACTTGCACCGCAACCGGCAATCGCTTTCCCGCCTTCCGCATCGCATCCAGCACGCCGATGGCTGCGATCTTCGCCTGCAACAAATCCTGGCAAGTCTCGATCAACAACACGTCGACCCCGCCCTCGATCAGCGCGGAAGCCTGCTCTTCATACGCGACCACCATCGCATCGAAACTGATATGTCCCAGCGACGGCAGCTTCGTCGTCGGCCCCATCGATCCCGCCACAAACCGCGGACGATCTTTCGTCGAGAACTCCTGCGCCACTTCCCGCGCCAGTTGCGCCGCCTTCACATTAATCTCGCGCACTTGATCCGCCAGTTCAAACTCGCCCAGCACGATCCGCGATCCGCCAAACGTATTCGTCTCGACGATGTCACAGCCCACTCGGAAGAAGTCCGCGTGAATCTCCCGAATGATGTCGGGACGGCTCAGCACCAGCACTTCGCTGCAATTCTCCTTGCCCCAGTAATCGTCCAGCGTAGGATTGCGCGTCTGTATGTTCGTCCCCATCGCGCCGTCATAGACGACCACCCGTTCCTTCACCGTCTGTAAGAAATCTTTCATAGACTTTGCTTCAACTCGTTACTCGGTACTGGTTACTCGGGACTCGTAATATACAAACGCCGGCCCTCGCGGACCGGCGTGAGTGCTTCGCACTTGCAGATTCTAACTCCCCGCAACCATCTCCTTGGGAGCCCCACCGTCCACGTCGGCCTGATTGAACACAACGTTCGCTCCCATGTGTGCTGGCCGGGGGGCCAGCATTTGCTCCTTGCGGTAAACCAGATTGCTGGCATTAAACGTCGCCAGCTCAAAACCGTGCCCGTGCGTAATCGCGTCCGTCGGACACGCTTCCACGCAATACCCGCAAAAAATACACCTATTGTAATCGATGTTGTAGACCTTGGCGTAGCGTTCGGCGCCGCTCACGCGGTGTTCGGCGGTATTATCGGCGGCTTCGATGTAGATGCAATTCGAGGGACAATTTGCCGCGCACAAAAAGCAGGCGACACATTTTTCCAGCCCGTTTTCATCGCGCTGCAGAACGTGAGCGCCGCGGAAGCGGGCTTCGATGCGCGCGCCACGCAGCGGACCTTTGCCGTCGGGATAATTTTCTACCGTCGTGGGCTGGAACATCTCCATGAAGGTGATGCTCATTCCTTTGGCGATGGCAGCGATGTTTTTCAGAACCGGCATACTTATCTAGTATACCGAAAGAGTGAAATTGAGGCGTCTTCCCAGCTGCAAGCCGGTTCCTGGTTCACTAACAAACGCCAATCTACGCAGACCATCCGCCCTGCCGCACCAGAAACAAACCCGAACGAACAATCCAGAACGAACAATCCAGAACGAAGCATCCAGAACGAAGCATCGCGAAACACTTGTTCCGCCTGCCTTCCGGGCGTATACTCCCCGCCTGCGGGAAGACAGGTCCGAGCGAAAGGAAAGTGAGGTTCAACACCCATGAATTGGAAAAGCAAGCTGACCCTTGGCGTGCTGACGGCTCTGGCGATGATGTTGCTCACGTTTGCACTCCCAAGAGGTGGCGCGTTGCGCGATGCGGCGGTGGTGCAGTTTCCTCTCACAGTGGGAGTATGGGCGATTTACGTTTTGCTCTTCGTAAAGCTGAAATAGAGTCCATGAAGTCCTTCACCCTGCCGGTCGTGCTGCTGCTGTTGCTCTCGGTTTTCGCAACGCGGTTGTCGAGAGCGGCCGACGGCGGCAACCAGCCGCTCGACGTCGGCCCGCAAGCACGCTTCTCTGCCGACAACTTCGACTGGCGCGAGATGATTCCGTATCTTTCCGCGGCCGCCGCACTGCCTGAAGAGCAAGGCATCAAAGCAGTGCTGGAGAACTCGAAGGCGCTTCGCGTCTTTGTCGCGAATGAAATTCGCGGGGAGTGCCTTCCGGATAAAGGCCGCTGCGTCGCCAAGCGCGAAGGCTTTACGCTGGAGGGAGAAGTGGACAAAAGGATCGACGGAATTGTGCGGGAAGGGATGGTCCATGGCCACAAGACGGCGAGCGTGGATTACCCGCTGCAAGGCCAGCCTTTTCCGTTCTCCGAAATTGCCGCTCTCAAAAGCGAGAAGCGGCAAGACGCCTACCTCATCCTTCAGCTCGCCGACCGCAACTATACCGCTGCGCAACTACAGGCCAAGTATGGTGCTCCGTATGACACCAACATTTTTCAGTGGTACAGCGTGTTCACCTACCGGCTGGACAGCGCAGCTTATGCGAGCAAAGCTGTGTTCGAGGTTGATCCTGTGGACGGAGCCGTGATCAAGATTGCGATCAGCCTGAAGGCGAAGAAAAGTAAGAAGGACTAGCGGCTTTTCGGTCTTTTCTATCGCATAAAGCAGCCGAATAGTAACGCCCGGAGTGCTATCTTCTCGCGGAGTGAGCATACCTCGTCCATCTTCTTCTCGAGCGGGACTGGGGGTCAAAATCCCCACCCTCCCGCAAAGAACGCGGGAAGGGTGGGGCACCCACGGGGCGTCTATCGATGAGGGCGCCCCGTCCTTGTCCCTGCGTTTTTTGCAGGGACAGGGCGGGGACTTTGATCTTGAGGCACCAACTGCGGTGCGATGCCGAGGTGCTCTCTTCTGCGCGCCGTCCACTGCGATTCAATCTCCACCACGCCCTCGACTCCCGAGACATAGTGACGGAAGCTGCTCCACGCCCACTGCTCGGGGCTTTGCGCCAATCCTCTGCTGACCGGATTGCGATGGATGTAGCGAAGCTTCTCAGTGCGTTTCGATTCGCTCCAGACATTGAAGTCGTAATAACGAGGGAGCCAGAACGATCCGCCCTCAGGCTCGCGCAGCTGCCGAGCGACGTTCTGCTTGAGCATTTGCAGCGTGACCGAGAGCTTGGCCTGTTCGGGTTCGGTCATGAGAAGGTGAACGTTGCTCGGGCATGACCACATATCCGGCGACGTAGAATCCGTACCACTGGCGCACGTCTTCCAAGGTGTGCTCGAAGATGTCACGGGAGCGGGGAGTGCCCAGATGAGTCTCGCGGCGGCTACAGCTGAAAGTGATGAAGTGCAGACAGCGCGCTTGCTGAAAGCGTTGGAGACTCCAAGGCATACGGGATCATCGTATGCCGGGTCGAAGGACGCGGGTTCAGGTCGAGGGAATAATATTCTCCGGTTTTCCGGGAATAGGAAAGGTATTGGAGGTCAAAATCCCCACCCTCCCGCAAAGAACGCGGGAAGGGTGGGGCACCCGGGGGCGAAATCTTGTCAAGAGAGGAAATGTGAGCTTTTTGGCTTAAGTGCATGATTAGCTGGGAGATATAAATGTGGGTTTCATGTCCCATTTACCCCCTGCGGTTTGGTATTCTGAATATATAGGGTAAAAACAAGCGGCACAGGCCTACCGGGTCTTGTGCCATTCGTGTTTTTGGGCGGGAACCGAGTGGCTGAGCGATGAGAAAAGTAGGTGGGAGCAATGAAAGTGAGCAGGAGCGGGGCGAAACGGTTGGCGGGCGCTTCGGGGGTGGAATCAAAGTCAGAGGCGAACAGGCGTGCGTGTTCTGCGCAGTGCAGCGAAGATTTGATTTTCGCCAAGTTGACGAGCAAGCAGCGGGGAGAGCTGGCGGAGATGATGTTTATGGTGAAGGCGGCGCAGAAGGGATTTGCGACGGCCAAGCCTTATGGAGACAGCCGGCGGTATGACTTTGTGCTGGATGTGGGGAGGAGGTTGTGGAGGGTGCAGGTGAAGTCCTCAAGCGCGAAGCAGTATGGGAGCTACATGCTGAATTTGCAGAGGAATGAAAATGGGGTGGTGGTGCCTTACGACGCGACGGAGATTGATTTTGTGGTGGGATATGTGATGCCGTGCCGGGCGTGGTTTGTGATTCCGGTGGAGGCGATTGCAGGGCGGACGACGGCGAAGATGTGCGCGAGGGAGAATCCGAGGAGCGGGGCGATGGGGAAATATTGGGAGGCTTGGGGGTTGATGACGATGCGGTGGATGGACGGAGGGTGAAAGGGGTGGCTAAAGCCAGTGGCTCATCCGCTTCTCTACGTCGTCTTGCGAAATGGTACCGTGCTCTTTCGCGTCTTCCAGGCCGTGGCGCACCTTATCGAGGACATAGAGATGGTACTGGATGTCCTCAAACGAGATGCCCAGACGAGCCTCGCGACTACTGCAACTGAAAGTGATGAAGTGCAGACAGCGCGATTGCTGAAAGCGTTGGAGACTCCAAGGGATACGGGATCATCGTATGCCCGAGTGAACAATACCCAGCGAAGGTCTGGGAATAATAGGCCCCGCCTTTCCGGGAATGGAAAAGGTATTGGAGGTCAAAATCCCCACCCTCCCGCAAAGAACGCGGGAAGGGTGGGGCACCCGGGATCGACATATGCCGCGGGGATTTTGACGTTCGTCTTGTAGCGGATCACTCGATCCCTAACTCTTTCGCCAAGGCTTTCCACTTGCTATCGACTAAGGCTTTCGTCTTCGCGTCCATCACAATTTCATCGGGCCAGGGGCGGGTGAAGCCTTCGGTGGGCCATTTGCGGGTGGCGTCGATGCCCATCTTTGAGCCGTAGTTGGCCAATCGGCTGGCGTGGTCGAGCGAGTCGATGGGGCCGAGAGTGAATTGGATGTCGCGTTCGGGATCGATGTGGTTGAGAACTTTCAGGGTGACGTCGGCGAGATCCTGCACGTCGACATCTTCATCGACCACGATAATGACCTTGGTGAACATGGCCTGGCCGAGCGACCAGATGGCGTTCATCACTTTGCGCGCCTGTCCGGGATAAGACTTGCGAATGGAGACGATCATCAGATTGTGGAAGACGCCTTCGATGGGGAGATTGATGTCGATCAATTCAGGAATGGTGAGGCGCATGAGCGGGAGAAAAACGCGCTCGACGGCTTTGCCCATGTAGGCATCTTCCATGGGAGGCTTGCCGACGATGGTGGTGGCGTAGATGGGATCTTTGCGGCGCGTGATGCATTGAACGTGGAAGACAGGGTAGAGATCGGCGAGAGAGTAAAAGCCCGTGTGATCGCCGAAGGGGCCCTCGGTGCGGAGTTCGTCGAGGTTGACGTAGCCTTCGAGGACGATTTCGCTGGAGGCGGGAACTTCCAGGTCGACGGTTTCGCATTTGACGAGTTCGACGGGGGCGGCGCGGAGGAATCCGGCGATCAGATATTCTTCGACGTCGGGAGGGGCGGGGACGATGGCGGAGAAAGTTACGGCGGGATCGGTGCCGATGGCGACGGCGACTTCCATGCGGCCGGAGGGATTGTTGGAGAGGACTTGGCCGCCGGAGGTGCGGGCCATGAGGTCGACGGCGGAGGAGTTCCCGCCCGCTTTTTTGATGGGGGAGGGAAGATCAGAATCCCCACCCTCCCGCAAAGAACGCGGGAAGGGTGGGGCACCCGCACGCATGCGTTGACGGTAGTGTTCGGCGGCGATTTTTTGGCGCTGCCAATGAGCGCCCAGCGTGGTGGGGTCGTAGACCTGGAGGCGATACATTCCGACATTGCGTTTGCCGGATTTGGGGTCGCGAGTGACGACGCAGGGGAGAGTGATGAAACGTCCGGCGTCTTGCGGCCAGCATTGCAGGATGGGGAAGTCGAGGAGGGAAAAGTTGTCGCGCTTGATGACTTCCTTGCAGGGGCCGGTGGGAACGGTCTTGGGAAAAAACTTTCCGGCTTCGGTGAGGAGCGGGAGCATTTTGAGTTTGTCGAGGAAGCCTTGCGGGGATTTGAGGTCCATGAAGACGCGGATGCGGTCGGCGAATTCGTCGAAGGAGTTCACGCCGAGGGCAAGCTTCATGCGGGTTTCGGAGCCGAATTGGTTGATGAAAACCTGGGAGCCGGGATGATTTCTTATGTTTTGGAAGAGGAGAGCGGGGCCACCGGGAGCGTGGTTCCCTGGTCTCGCAGAAGAAGCGAGACCAGGGGCACCCTCTTTCGTGGCGAAGGATGGGGAGTCAAAATCCCCACCCTCCCGCAAAGAACGCGGGAAGGGCGGGGCACCCTCTTCTTTTTTCTGCATGTGCATCTTGCTGACGCGGTCGGTGATTTCGGTGATTTCGAGGATGGGGTCGACCTCGGTTTGAATGCGTTTGAGTTCACCGGCGCGGTCGAGGGCGGCGATCCACTGGCGAAGGTCATCGAAGGGCAAAGGGAGTCTCCTGGGAACGAATGATTATAAACAGTTGGAGGATGACTGTCGGGTCGAGGAGCTCCGCGGGTGAGAGTTGGTCGCTCGCGAGCTCACCCCAGCGGCTAAAGCCGCGATCATTTTTCCCGGCCGACGGCACGACTGAAGTCGTGCCCTTCCCGATCCGCGCCGACGGCACGACTGAAGTCGTGCCCTTCCCGATCCGCGCCGACGGCACGACTGAAGTCGTGCCCTTCCCGATCCGCGCCGACAGCACGACTGAAGTCGTGCCCTTCCCGATCCGCGCCGACAGCACGACTGAAGTCGTGCCCTTCCCGATCTGGCCGATGGTGCCTTACAGTTTGCTACGCAGCATGGCGATTACGTCGTCGGAGGTGATGACGCCGACGAGTTTGCTGTGTTCGTCGATGACGGGGAGGGTGACGAGATTGTATTTGTCGAAGAGTTCGGCGACTTCGTTGTCGCTGGTGGCTTCGTGAGTGGAGATGAGGGGCTCGGAAGTGAGAGAGAGGAGCGGAGTATTGGGCTGGGCGAGAACGAGTTTGGCGAGGGGGACGGCGCCGGCGAGCGTGCCTTTGGAATCGACGAGGTAGATGGTGCCGACGGTTTCGACGCCGCCTTCGAATTCGCGGAGTACACCGATCGCATTCTCGACGGTGGCCGTGACCGGGAGAGCGAGGAATTCGGTGGTCATGCGGCCGGCAGCGGTTTCTTCACGATGTTCAAGAAGTTCGACGACTTCCTGGCTGGCCTCGGGCTCCATCTCGACGAGGATTTGCTCGGTGTGATCCTGGGATAAGTCGCCGAGCAGGTCGGCGGCGGCGTCGGGATCCATCTCCTCGACGATCTCGGCGGCGCGCTCGGAATCGAGGGATTCGACGATCGACTTCTGAATGTTAGGCTCGACTTCCTCGAGCGTTTCGGCGGCAACATCTTCGTCGAGCGTGCGAAAGACGGCTTCACGTTCGTCGGGGGCGAGATCCTCGACGATGTCGGCAATATCGGCGGGGTGAAGCTTGGCGAGACCGTCGTGAGAAATTTTGAGTTTGATGCGGCGAGCAGGATCGGTTTCGATGAGATCGACGAAGGTCCAGGGAATGGTGCGGGGAGGAATTCTCTGCAGCAGAACATGGAGAGCGGCTCGAGGGGCGAGGCCGCGCAGGAGGCGGCGTACCGCGCCACGGGCGCCTATATCGACGGAGGTAACACGCAAGGTGGCATGCGGGCTTCCGGCTTCGGTGACGGAGTCGATCTGGAGTTCGACATCGTTGACGCGGACGACCTTGCGACCGTTGATATCGATCACTTGCTGATCGAGGAGATCGCGTTCGAGAAGGAACAGGCCTTCCGAGCCGTTGGCGGCGGGCCAATCCGCGGAGTTGGTGGAGGTGTGGATGTCGGCGTCGATGGAGGAGATGGCGGAGAAGGGAAGGACGCGGTTGCCGGACTTGGTTTTGACAATGAGGGAAGCGATGCGGGTCCGGTCTTCCTGAGGGGCGAGAGTGACTTCGCGCACGCGGCCGGAGGGCGCGCCGGACGGGTCATACACCATGGCGCCGAGAAGTTCGGAAAGAGGCAGCGTGTTCATCCCGGGTAGAGCATAACGGAGTTTTGCGGGAGAGAGAAATGATTTGTGGCGGCGCGCGAAATAATTTTCACGGTTGGGCGGGGCCGGTGGGGGGCGCCTTCGGGGTCAACTTCCGAATGACAAATTCCTGCAACAGATTTGCGACCGCGCCGGAAGCGATGCCAATTCCCGCGTTTTCGAAGGTTAACCCAGCACCATTGCGATCCGGATCCGGATAATAGAGATTTGAGATACCGCCCGACGCCAGATTTCCCAGCACATTCGAGTAGTTGGGCTGCCAGTGCCCATTGTCACCCTTGCAAATCACCGAAGCAGCAATCGCATATAGAAACCGCGATCGGAAGCTGCCGGTTGCCTTATAGAAGAAACGGGGATCCTGTTTCAGAAGCGAGGGCAGGATGGCGCCGCCGATGAATATGCCTGAAAACGTGTCGGCATAGCCGGCCCCGTAGCGCTTGGCGTAACCTTCGGCGCCTTGGCCGTATCCGTTGAAGTGGTTTTGTGCCTGCTCAACTCCGGCCGCGGCCCCCACAATGACGAAGGTGACTGGATCCACACTTGATTTCCAGGCGAGCTTGAACTTTTGCTTAGGGGTGAGAGGAGCCGCATTGGGGACGTAGCTGACGTAGAAATTCGGGACGATGCCAAGCACGCGCTGCGTCTCTTCTACCTTGATCTGTTCTTCTGCCACATCGATCCGGGATAGTCCGACCTCTACCTCGGACAGATTGGCGGCAACCGTCAATGCGATCTGCGGGACCAGGAACATTTCTCCGGAATGCAGGGTTCCGGAGGAGGTTTGGGGGGCGAAGCCGGGGGACGAAATGGCTAGATGGAAACCGCCCGGAGCGATGTTGGCGAAGGAGAATTCCCCATTGGTGCCGGACAGAACCTCTTGATTCAGGGATTGATTGTCGCCGGTAAGCTTTATATGAGCTCCGGTGACGACAGCTCCACTTTGATCGACCACCGTTCCGCTGATGTTTCCGGGCGGGGATGGGTTCAGGGCCGGCATGCCGTCGGTTGACGTTGCGGGCCGTTGCGGGCCGGGCGCAGGTGGAGGGGACTGCGCCAAGCAGGACGAACTCCATCCGAACGTGACAAACGCACAAATTATGAGAGCAGACTTGAATTGGAGCGACATGAATAAACTTAACTTTATCCTCTTCCTGGACTTTCTATCCTAATTACCTTTATTACCAAATTACTGAAGATCATCGATTGCCGAACTTTGGGCGTTGGAACAATTGCCTCGGGGTGCGGGGTATGGCTTGGCTACCAATTCAAAGTCCTGGTTTTGTGTGGATTGGAATCCGGCCCTGCGAATTGTGATGCTGAATGTGATCAGACGTTTGCATCAGGATCCGTCAAGGAGTGTAAAGAAGGGGTCGCGGGTCAGCTGCCCAGGAACGGCTGTAGGGTTCGGGAGATCCCCTTCGGCTCCCGCTCAGGGCAGGCTCTCGTCCCGCTGGAAAAAACGCGGGACTTCGGGATGACGCCAAACAAGGGACTGCACCCCTACCAAAACTGGAGTCAGTAGATAAGCTTCGTTTTGACGAGATAGGTACGATAGCCGGAATAGAGATGTTGCTCCCGAAACATCTGGCCGCTGACATCGACATTAATCACCACTTTTTGGGGCAGCCATAAAGGCTCAGTCTGCGCGACCTGGGTCACGCCAAAATCAATGGCGGCAGTAAGCCTTTGCAGGTGAACGGCGGGAATGGGAGCGAGGAGATCGGTGCGCAGGCGCACAATGTGGAAGTTCGACTCCTCGACCCAGGCGATGCCCTGGTAATAGATGGGAAGCGTCTGCCCTTCAAAACGAAGTTCTCCGGGAGATTGCACCGAAGCCGGTACTTGCGCAAAGGCAATTACGAAGTTGTTATGTCCGTTGACGCGCTGTCGTCCCAGGTAGCGGAAGGCAGCTTGAGAGCGATTGGAAGGATAGAAATACACCCAGCCGTTGGCGAAACCCTGGCTCAGAGGAAGAGCTGCTTTGTTGTGTGTGTTGGCCTCAATATTCAGGCGTTCGAGGTCGGCCAGTGATACCCCGCCGGAGATAACCGCCGCAGGGTTGTAGGAATCACCCGACGTTTGTGTTGCGGTGTGCAAATCGACGCGATACTCATCGAGAGTAACGTCTTTTTCGGTGTGGTGAGAGAGGATGAGATATTCGAAGGTTTGCCGGGTGGGCTTGGCGTTGCCTCGCGCCTGAAGGACTTCTTCATGCGCGATGAGGTTGGGCATTTTGTGAAAAAGAGCTTCGGCGGTGGCGCCAACTTTGTCGAGCAGAGCGGGAAGTTCTTCCTGGTCCTTTGCGGGATCGAGGCCTTGCAGTTCTGGAATGGATTTTAGAAGTTGCGGCAAGGAGAGATCGACGACGGTTGGAGAAGTTTCGGAGGGTTGGTTGCCGGCGGAGGCGACTGGCGGCGCGACGACTTGACCGTACGCTCCGTCCAAAAGCCAAAGCAGCAAGAGACTGGCCTTGGCGGCGCATTTCATAGTGCGATGATAGCTCACTGGGAGCGGGCCATCCCAAGATTTAAGGGACGAGAGGGTTTCGAGCATGGGAGGTGGGCGAAGGCGCGACCGAAGGGTTTCATCTTCGTACGAGTAATTCGGAGAACTGAAAGACGCGGTCGATGGTGACCGCAACGATGCCGGTAGCGATTACGGTGGCCATGCGGACGGTCAGTGATTTCACGGCGGCTTTGTCTTTGGTCGTGCGCCAGACGATCGGGAGGTTCACCGCCGCACTGGCGAGGGATGTGAGTACGGTGGTGCTGCCGGCGAGAGCGGCGGTTATTTTGCCGTGCATCGCCATGGTGGCTGCTGCCGCGGTGGTGCTGGCGCTGCTGACCAGTCCACCGAAGATGCCGGTGGCAAGCATGCCATAGCTCCCAAAGTATTTTGTGAGCAAGGTTCCGGCGATCTGTATGGCAATGAAGATTGCTCCGAACCAGATCACTTTGGTGACGGAAATCGGAGAGGTGAGGGTGAGAGATCCGGGAACCTGGTCTTCAATGCGGCGATCCTGCCAGATCCAGAAGCCGGCGACCAGAGTCATGGCCAGGAGCGGGACGAGGGTAGCGCTCAAAGAACTGGGCGAGAAAATGGTGGCAAGAATCAGGTTTCTGGCGAACATGGCGATGGTCGTTAGCAGGCAGAGAGTGCTGGCTCGATTGACCATCTTGGTTTCGCGGAGCCTGGTGCCTAACTCCGCGACCGTGGCGCTGCTATTCACCAAGCCGCCAAAGATGGCGCCGAGATAGAGGCCGCGGGTGCTGTAGACGCGGAGCAGTACGTAATTTACGAATCCGATACCAGCGATGGCGATGACGCTGATCCAGGCGTCACTGGGGTTGAACAGTTGCCAGGGATCGACGTAGCGCTTGGGCAGGACGGGATAGATGACGAAGCCGATCAGACCGAGCAGGACGGCGCTGCGAATTTCAGAGGGCTGCAAACCACCGGCGAAGCGGCTCAGTTCAGTTTTCCAGGCGAGAAGCATGGTCATGACAATCGCGCCCGCGACAGGAGTGAAGATATGACCCAGTCCGACCAGAACTCCGAGAAGGTACGTCAGCATTAAAGCGGCGGAGGTGGCGATCTCCAGGGAGCGATCGGTCAGAATGGTGCGGGTGTTCATGGACGCGACGAGGAGGAACACGCCGAGCATGCCGGCGATAGCGACGTTTGGTCCGATGAGGGAGGCGAGCATGCCGAGCAGGGAGACGATGGCGAAGCTACGAATGCCGACGTCCTTGTTGGACCATTCGCGCTCCATGCCGGCGAGCATGCCGATGCCGATGGCTACAGCCATTTTCAGGGCGATGGGAGTGGCGGGGAAGTGGGCGGACTCGATCTGCATCGGCGTTTTGGGCTAGTAACTTACGGAATCTTAATACATGTTGAGGACTTAGTGTGATATTAGGCTTGGATTTGGAGATCGTATAATCGGTTGGCATGCGGCTGCTGTTCGACATCTTCGGGCAAACCTTGAGAACGCTGTGGGGGCACAAGCTACGGTCGTTTCTGACCATGTTTGGAATTGCCTGGGGAGTGTTTTCGTTGTTGTTGCTGGTGGGGCTGGGTGAAGGATTTCGATCGGGAAACAAAAAACAGTTCGACACACTGGGCGAGAACGTGATGTTCATCTGGTCGGGACGGGCTCCGGCGGTGCAAGGCAGCTTTACGGCGCTGCGGCAGTATTACCTGACGTACCAGGATTACCTGGATATTCTGCGAGAGTGCCGAAGCGTGGGAGCGGCGGCGCCGGTGATTTCGCGGAGCGACATACGGGCGGTGAGCGATTTCTACCAGGCTAGCGGACAGATCAATGGCGTGCTCGCGATGTTTAACCAGATCCGTTACCTGCCGATTCAGGATGGGCGCTGGCTGGATGCGATGGACGATGCGCAGAAGCGGCCGGTGATTGTGCTGGGCGACGAGGCACGGCGGACGTTATTTTCCGGGCGGCCGGCGGTGGGGAGCACGATTCTGCTGAACGGCGTGCGGTTTCAGGTGGTGGGGACGCTGCAACGCATTGGACATGGGGACAACAATAACCAGAACCTGAAATCCTTTGTGCCCTACAACACGATGCGTGAATATTTTCCGCCGACGAATGTGGGCGAGGGGGAAGGTGTGATCTCGCTGATCGAGTACCAGCCGAAGTCGCGGGCGCTGCATGAAACGGCGATGCAGGAAGTGCACCGGGTGATTGCGCGGAATCATGGATTCGATCCTGACAATCCGGATTCATTCGACGAGTGGGACACGGTGAATACGGTGGACCAGGTGGGAAAGATTTTTGACGCGATGAATGTTTTCCTGGGAAGCGTGGGGCTGGTGACGCTGGGGCTGGGAGCGATTGGGATTATCAATATTATGCTGGTCGCGGTGGCGGACCGGACGCAAGAGATTGGGCTGCGGAAGGCGCTGGGAGCGACGAATGCGAGCATTATGTTTCAGTTTTTTGTGGAGGGAGCGTTTCTGACGCTGCTGAGTGGACTCACGGGAATTGCCGCGGCCGCGGGGGTGATGGCGGTGTTGTCGTCGGTGTCGCTGGGGGAGGGATTCGATCCGCCAAAGCTGGTGGCGCGGACGGCGGCATTGGCGGTGGTGTCGCTGGCGGTTGCGGGCGTGGCGGCGGGGCTGTATCCGGCGCGGCGGGCGGCTTTGTTGCAGCCGGTGGAGGCGTTGAGGAAAGAGTAGCTTCTGGCTCCTAGCTTCTAGCTTCTAGCTAAACCCTGAAGCTGGAAGACGACGTCGTGCGGTTAGCTAGAGGCTAGCAGCTAGAAGCTGAGAATTTATGCATCGGGATTTGTTGGGACAGGCGTTTGCGGCGATGCGGCATGACTTGCGCAAGACCACGCTGACCATGGCGGGGATGGCGTGGGGGATTGCGACGGTGGTGTTGCTATTGGCCTATGGGAACGGATTTGGGCGGGCGATTGAGAATATTTTTCAAAGTTTCGGAGCGACCGCGGTGGGGATATTTCCGGGGCGGACGTCGCAACAGGCCGGGGGCAATAAAGCGGGCGTGCAGGTGCGCTTTACGAACGACGATATCGAGCTGCTGAGGAACAATGTGCCGCTGTGCAAGCATGTGGTGCGGATGTCGCAGAAGGATTCGTCGGTGCAGAAAGGCAACCGGACATTTACGATGCCGGTAATGGGGCTGGATGCGGCGATTGAGGAGATTTGGAATCTGGACATGGCCGAGGGACGTTTTCTGGACGATGAGGACAATGATCGACATCGACTGCTGGCGGTGATTGGGTCGGAGGCGAAGGATAAATTGTTCTCGGGAATGCCGGCGTTGGGGGACGATATAAGGATCAATGGGGTGGAGTTTCAGGTGGTGGGAGTGGTGAAGCCGCGCATGCAGGAGGGCGACGACGACGATAATCGGACAATCTACATTCCGTATAACGCGATGAATGTTCTGAAGGACAACCATTATCTGGATGGGATCTGGATGGATTCGCAGGGGCTGGATCACGACAGGCTGGACAAGACGGTGCGGGATACGCTCTCTGCGGCGCACAACTTCAAGGCGGATGACCAGCGGGCGATTTCCGTGTTCGACGCGCAAAAGCAGCTCTCGCAGTTCGGAATCATTTCGTTGGCACTGAAGGTGCTGCTGGGGTTTATCGGTTCGCTGACGCTGGGGATTGGCGGGGTGGGGCTGATGAACATGATGCTGGTTTCGGTAACCCAGCGGACGCGCGAAATCGGAGTGGAGAAGGCGCTGGGAGCGCGGCGGCGGGATATCCTGTTTCAGTTTCTGGCGGAGGCGATGGCGATTACGGCGGTGGGCGGGGTGCTGGGCATTGCGCTGTCGTATGTGGTGTCGGTATCGCTGGGACGGATCACGTTTTATAGCGCGATGGCGAAACATGCGGAGGCGGGCGACATACGACTGATCGTGTCGCCGATGATTCTGCTGGTGGCGGTTGGGATCTTGGCGGTGGTGGGCGTGGTCAGCGGGATGGTGCCTGCAATGCGGGCAGCGGGATTGGATCCGATTGAGGCGTTGCGGTACGAGTAGCGGGGAAGAGATTTGCCACGGATTTTCACGGATTAACACCGATTGCAAAAGAGCTAAACACAGACGGCACGGGGTAGATCAGATTGGGCGATGACATTTTGAGTTTGGCTCCGCCGAAGGCGGACGCGCGCGTGGCTTATGGGAGCGATGCGAATCAGTTTATTGATTTGCGAATGCCTAAGGCGAGTGGAGCGCATCCCCTGGCGATTTGCATTCATGGCGGGTTCTGGCGAGCGAAGTACGATCTGGAGTATTTGGGGCATTTGTGTGCGGCGTTGAAGGCGAAGGGGATTGCGACGGCGAATTTGGAATACCGGCGAGTGGGGAATGCGGGCGGAGGATGGCCGGGAACGTTCGAGGATATTCGGAAGGCGTATCAATTTTTGTTGCAGAGTGCACAGCGGTACGGGTTCGATACGCGGCGGGTGATCGTCCTGGGACATTCGGCCGGAGGTCAACTGGCACTGTGTTTGGCGGCGCACGAGTCGGGATTGGCCGCGGCGGTTTCGCTAGCGGGAGTGGTGGATTTGCAGCGGGCTTACGAGCTGCATTTGAGTAACGATGCGGTGGTCGAGTTTCTGGGCGGGCAGCCAGCGGGGGTGCCGGAGCATTATCGGGAGGCGGATCCGATGAAAGTGGTGATTCGCACGCGGCAGTGGCTGGTGCATGGTGCGGAGGATGACATTGTGCCGCCGGCTCTCAGCAAGAATTATGTGGATGCGAAGGTGAAGAGCAAGGAAGATGCGCGGTTGATAGCGATTGTGGGTGCGGGGCACTTTGACGTGGTGGATCCGCGGTCGGAGGCTTGGGCGCAGGTGGAAAAAGTTTGTATTGATGGCGTGGGAAAGGCGTAAACACAGAGGGCACGGGGGAGCACAGTGGTAAGGCTGGGCTCTCAGACGCCGCGGTCAGGCGACTTTTGGTTTCTTTGAGGTGGGCCGAGGAAGGCCGGTGGAGTGCTCGGGATTGCTGCCGGGCTCGGGGAAGTCGGAGTCCGCGTCTTTCAGGATTGGATCTTGATCGCGGTGACCGAGTTGATCGGCGAGGCCGGTGTTGCCGTCGTGATGGTGCTGTTCGTCGTCCGTGGCGCCTTTGGCGCGGTCGGGATCGTTGTCAGAAATTTTGGTCATGGGTTGCTCCTTATCAAATTGCCGTTAGCCTCAGCGGCAAAAGCCGCCATGAAGGTGGATCGTTTATCGCAGCGCTGAAGCGCTGCGCCACCCAAAATCCTGCCACTAAGTCTGTCCACCCAAGATCTTGCCACCTAAAATCCAGACGGCTGGGTCTTGACGCCTTCTGGTGAATGGCATTGCGACTTATTCGCCAGTGCGACCGGTGGAAGAGACGCCGAGTTTGCGCAGGCGCTCGCGGGCTTGCAAAGCTTCCGGAGATCGCGGGTAGCGTTGGATGACGTGGCGGAGTTCCGCGACTCCATCATCCTGTTTGCCGAGTTCGATCAGCGAAAAACCTTTTTTCAATTGAGCGGAAGCGACCTTGCTTCCGGTGGGAAAATTCTGCAAGACCTGGTCGTAGTTCTGCGCGGCTTGTTGATAGTTTCCCTGGCGGAATTGAATTTCGCCGAGATAGAAGTAGCAATTTCCGGCGAGATCGGTGTTGGGATAGAACTTGATGTAGTCGGAAAACTCCTGGATGGCGAGATCGTTCTTGGCGCCGTTGTAATCGCGCAAGGCGTTGTTGTAGAGAACGTCGGGTGGAGGCGCCTGGGCCAAAGCCTGCTGCTGCGCTTGTTGCTGCGCGGCCGTTGCGGCGGTGCTTTGCTGCGTGGACTGCATGTCCTCGAGTTGCTTGCTGACTTTGGCGAGGCGGGCCTTGAGTTCGTCGAGACTGTCGTTGAGCGATTGGATCTGGCCGGAGAGTTGATCGACGTGCGAGGCGGAATCACCCTGCTGCTTCAGCAAAGTGGTTTGCAACAGGGTGACGGCGGCGGCGACCTTGTTGACGGCGTCAGTATCGCGTTCGACCAGATTGTTCATGACGCCCATGCGCTCGTCGAAGCTGCGCTGCATGGCGGTCATCTGCTCCTGCAGTTGCTGGACTTGGGTTTGCAGTTGAACCATCTCTTTACTGACGCCCCACGCCGGCATGGTGGCGAGCGAGAGCGTAGCGAGCAGGGCGAATCGAGTGCAGCAGCGTCGTAGTTTCATAAGCAAAGGTTTCCTGAAACCATTTTAGATGGATTGGGCGTGGCGTGGGTTGTGAAGAGTTGGCCGGGAACAAGGAAAGTCAGGGGCGAAGGTATCTCCGCCCCTGACCGGGAACGGCCAACTACTTCTGATAGACGAAGTGACCGCGGCGGTTCTGCTGCCAGCAGGCTTCGTTTTCTTCCATGCAGAACGGCTTTTCCTTGCCGTAGCTGATGGTTTTAACCCGACTGGCACTGACCCCGGCCGCTACCAGCGCATTCTTTACCGAGGATGCGCGCTGATCGCCCAGAGCCAGGTTGTACTCAGTTGAGCCGCGGGAATCGCAATGCCCCTCGACGGTGAAGTTGATGCCGGGATGCTGGTTGAGGAACTGAGCATCGGCCTGAATATCACCCTGTTGATCGGCCCGAATGTCAGACTTGTCGTAATCGAAGTAGACATCCTTCACGCTCTGGCCGAAGAGATCTTCGTCCGTGGGTGATGGGGTAGCGGCAAGCGGCGGTGGCGCCTGAGTGACCGTGAGGCGCGTCGTTGCGTCTTGCGATCCGCCGGAACCTTTGGCCGTCAGGTGATACGTGGTGGAAGCAGTCGGGCTGACGGATTGCGATCCGCTGGCTTGAACCGCGCCGATGCCATCGATGGAAACGTCGGTGGCATTGGAGGTTTGCCAGGTAAGAGTCGAGGATTGGCCCGTCTGGATGGTATCGGGACTGACCGAGATGGAGGCCGTTGGTGAAGGCGGCGGTGGCGGTGGCGGCGGCGGTGGCGGAGCTGCTTTCTTCTTGCAAGCTCCGAGCATGAGTATGGCGCTCAGTGCGATGACGGTGGCGACAGACTTGAAAAGTTGACGTTTCATGTTGATCCCCTTCACGTTAAATCCTCCTGCGAGCCCGAAATCGGTTTCGAGTTCAGACGAAGTTTTTTTATTTCCAACTCCAATTCGGTTGCGAATTACGTCCTGTAAAAGTCAGTTGATGGAGCTTGGTGCCATCGGCCAGCATCTCCCAGATTTCTTCCTTACCGGAGCGGCTGGATTGGAAGACGATATGACGGCCGTCCGGAGACCACCAAGGGAAATCATTGCGGCCGCCGTCGTGGGTGAGTTGCACCCACTGCTTGCTGGCGATGTCCATCAAATAAATATCGGAAGAGCCGGGCTCGCCGGGACCATATTTGCGGATCCAGGCGAGGGTGAGAAATTGACCGTTCGGCGACCAGTTCGGCGAGACGGCGTAACCCTGATCGGTCATGCGCTGCTGGTTGGTGCCATCGGCTTCCATGGTGTAGACCTGAGGCAATCCAGTGCCGCCGCCGACGAAGGCGATTTGCGCGCCGGTCTTGCGATTCCACGCCGGAGAAACGTCGGGCCCTCGGCCGGTGGTCATGGGATGAAGGTTGGCGCCGGAAGAGTCACAAACATAAATTTGCGAATGACCGCCGCGCGACGACGAGAGCGCCAGACGAGCGCCATCGGGCGACCACGACGGCGAAAGATTGGTGCCGCCGAGGTGCGGAAAGCTGAGTAAGCGGTTGAGATCGATGGAGTACATCAGGATTTCCCAACCCGACTTGGTTAAAGAACTGAAGGCGAGGCGGGAACCATCGGGCGAGATGCGGGGCGAGAGCGAGATGGAGCTCTGGCGAGTCAGTTGACGCTGGTTGGAGCCGTCGTAATCCATGACCCAGATTTCTTTGTGGCCGGAGCGATCGCTGACAAAATAAATCTTGCTTTCGGCGATTCCGGGGATGCCGCCGCCGAGACGGAAGATGATCTCATCGGCGAATTTGTGGGCGATGAGACGGGCTGCGTCATCGGTGGGAACGTCGGTGTATTGCTTGCCGAGAACCAGCGGGGACGCGGTGTTCTTAACGTCGTAGAGCCAGCCCTGGACGGTGAGTTTGCCAGAGGCGACGGCAAGATTGCCGAAGGCCAGCATGGCGGCGTTGGGAGGCGGAGAGTTCCACACACCGAAGGTGACCTCGGGAGGCTGGCCGGGGACCTCCAAGGGATAGAAACTCTTGGAAATCAGTTCGACGACGCCGGAGTTATCGAGATCGCCCCAGAAAGTATCGTTGAAAGTCTTGAGCAGCGCGGTATTTTGCGAATCGCTGGAAGAGGGTTTGAAATCGGGAACCGCGAGGCGAACTTTTTCGACGCCGAGGCCGGAACCGGTGCGCACCCAATCCTGAGCGACCGATGGGGAAGCGAGCAAAAGAACCAGCACGAGGAGAGAAGTCAACCCGGCGAGAAGATTGGGTCGGGGAACTGAAGGCGGAGATTGTCTATGGCTATCGTCCATCCGTTTGGAGCCGTTACGCAGGGCCGGACAAAAGGATACTGCACACGACAATATCGTACTCCGATATGTTCTCATTGGCAAGTTACGATCCATCATAGTCATTCATTGGGACCTGAAGAATAATCAGGTGAATGCGCTCTCGGCTTCCGTCCTTCGGATTGAAATTCAAGACATTCACCTATGGATGCTGTGACCGATTCGTGGATACGCGGGCACGAAAATTTATCTCTTGTAGTCGAACCAGTACTCCACGGAAATTTTGCCGCCGCTATAGTCGGGCGGAAGCGGACCGAAAGTGTCGATACGCTGCAAAGCGCGGATCGCGGATTGATCGAGCGACGGCACGCCGCTGGATTGCTCGACCTGCACGTTGAGCGGATGACCGTCGCGGGCAACGTCGAAGGTGATGTAGACGCGCTGCGCGTTGTTGATGCGGGGATCGACTTCATACTTCAACCAGTTCTCGGAAACCTTCCGCTGAATCACTTGCACGTACCAGCCATACTTGGTGCCAAAGTCGCCACCGCTGCCAGTAACGCCGAAGCCGCCCTTGGCGCCTCCGGCGGCGAAACTGCCATAGGGTCCGCTGACTGGGCCACCTTCACCGAAGGCAACCTGATTCGTTTCTTCTTCAGGCTCGGGTTGAGGCTTGGCTTTGGACGGGGTGGGAGGCTTCTTCGGTTTGACCTTCGTGTTCTTGCCCTGGATCTCGATGGCGTCGGGCTCTTTCTCTTCGACCTTCGGTTCAGATTTGGTGACGCCCTTGGATTCGTTGGCGAGAACATTCTGGGTCTGGGCGGGAGGGGTGGGTAAGGGAACCGAGCTGACCAGAGTCACACCCATGGCGTCGCCACCGCCGCCGGTACCCCAACCTTGGCCGCTGGATCCTCCGAAGACATATGGATAGATGAGAATAATGGCGGTGACGGCGATGTGGAATCCGGCGGACCAAGCGAGGGCGCGTCCCCAACTATCGTGTTCGAAAAAGATCTCAGCGTTTTGCGCCATTTTGTTCTATCGGCTGAGTGACGATGCTCACGTTGGTGATGCCTGATTGTTTTACGGCGTCCATGACGGTGGCGAATGCGCCGAAGGGAACATTTTCATCGGCGCGGATGAAAATGAACTGGTTGTGAGGGTCGCGAATTTTCTGGCGGAGTCGGGCGGCGATCTGATTGATGTTGATGGCGTCGTTGCCCAGAAAGACGCGCTGGTCTTTATTAATAGTGATGACGGTGCGTTCTTCCGTGATCTCTTTGACGGTGCGGGTTTTGGGAACGTTGACTTCGATGCCCGACTGCAGAATGGGCGCGGTCACCATAAAGATGATAAGAAGGACGAGGACGACGTCGACCAGGGGGGTGATGTTGATATCAGCGAGGGCGGTCTGGGTGCGGCCGTTGGAGGAAGTAAAAGCCATCAGCGCCTCACTTCAGCTGCAGCTTGCGGCTGGATGCTCTCGATGGCATTCAGCACTTCGAGAGAAAAATCATCGCCGCGGGCGGCAAAGACGCGAATGGAGTTGCCGATCAAGTTGTAGGCGATAACGGCGGGGATGGCGGCGGCGAGTCCGGCGGCGGTGGTGATGAGAGCTTCGGAGATACCGGGGGCGACGGCTCGAAGCGTTGCGCCACCAGCGGTGCCGAGGCCATGGAAAGCGTCGATGATGCCCCAGACCGTGCCGAACAATCCGATGAACGGGGTGACGGCGGCGGTGATGGCAAGCCAGGGGACGTTGCGCTCGAGGCGCGTGATCTCTTCGGAAGCGCCGATCTGCATGCCACGCTGCACGGCGGTGAGGCTGCGCAGGGTTGCACTGGGAGTGGAGAGCTGGCGCTTGTATTCCTGGTAGCCGCCTTCGAAGACTCCGACCAGCGGGCTGGGACGGAACTGATCGGCAACGGTGGCGAGATCCTGCATGCGTTGAGCCTTGCGGAAGGCGCGCAGGAAGCGTCCACTTTGGACCCGAGCGCGGCGCAGCAGGCTCCACTTCGTAAGGATGATGGCCCAGGAGATAAGGCTGAAAGCCAGCAAGGTGATCAGGACAAACTTGGCGACGGGACCGGTGCTCGAAATAAGGTCGAGAATTTCGCCGCCGACGAAAATGGCAGAGTATGGGAGCAGTTGCATCTTTTGGAGGATACCTTGATGAGATTATAGATGATTCGAGAGGCGGACTTGGCGAGACGTATCCTAATCATAACCCTCGGAGGTTGAGGGCGAAGGGTTCTGGCGCGGCTCGCGGCTTCGAATCGAAGTCTTGCTTGATTATATTTTCTGTTCGCAAAGTGAATTTTGCTCGTATACCTGTGGCGCGGGAGCGACATCCAAGAGAAGCGTGGCTAGAATTTTCCGGGAGGAAGAATTTATGGCGAATTACGGAATGCTTCGAGATTATCGCTTCACGGATGAATCGGAAGACATACGGGGAGCGAAGTTGTATGGCTTGGATGACGAGAAACTGGGCAAGATCGACGATGTAATTTTCGACTACTCCAGCGGCTTGATTCGCTATGTGGTCGTGGATACCGGGGGATGGCTGAGGACGAAGAAGTTTATCGTCCCGGCGGAGAGGCTGCGGGCGTCGGCCAAACACGATGACGACTTTACGGTGGATTTGACCAAGGTACAGGTAGAGAGCTTTCCGCCGCACGTGGAGACGGACCTGGAATCGGACGACCAATGGTTGGATTATGAAGGACGCTACCGATCGAAATGGGAGGCTGATCCAGTGATGCACCGGGATGGAACTGATCGGAATATCACGCCGACGACGCAGCAGATGCCGGGGAATTCGCCTTCGACACGAGCGGCGGGGGCTTCGGATGCGGTGAGGAGCGAAAGCGTGGAAGAGGCGGAGATGGAGGACGCTGAATCGATTGAGCCCGGATATGCGGCGGGGACGAGCACGGTGGACATCGACGTGAGCGCGGTTGGCATTGGGCCACGCTGGGACACGTTCCAGGATCGCTTGCGGGAGCGGCGGAAGGATGTGATTGGTACGGGAGGGATCGAGGACGAATATCGAAAGGCGGGTTAATCGGGATTACTCACTCGGGAGCCACGGCTGCGGCCGTGGCTTTTTTATTGGCGCGGCAATCATCTCACTGAGGAGTGAAGGTCTAGGTGGTGCTCAATTGGGGGTGCTGAGAGTAATCGACTGTTTGCGTCAGGTGTCCGATAAGAGCCCGGTCGCAAGTGCCCACTGTACGGCAAGTTCAGTAAAGTTCCCCCCACCTATTCGCGGCAGAACTTCACCGTTCCGGTCTTGCAGGAGGCATCGCCTGCAGCATCGCGACCCGGCGTTTGGATTGACACTCGAAGACTGCCCTATACGTGTTAAAGGGCACTTCCGGCCTTCGCAAAGCCACAAAGTTGTTCAGGTTATTGAGAACCCTGCTCACCAGATACGAGCTGTCAACGTGCACTGTTTGTCCGGACGCTTGAGCCTGCCGTGCGCGCCGATAGTCATCCATCATAGATTGGAGGCTCTTGGTGGCTTCGCCGACCCGGTGCTGGATGTCCGCATCTTCCGGGTGTGCGTTCAGAATCGCAACGACCTTGCTCGATTCTTCCGCATCCTCTTTTCGCTGGTCGAGCAAGCGATTTATCGCTCGGGTCACCCAGGGCGTCGCCCACGGGATTGTTCGCGTTTGTCCAACGCTGCCATCGGACCAGACGACTCCTGACACGGCCGCCTGGACGGGCGGGTCCACACCAGGCAGTTGGTTTTTTGGAAGATTCGCGCTATTTGAGTGGACATACACATCTCCCGGCTTGATCGCGCCTTCCCATGAGTCATCCCCCTCCGGGGAATTCGCACCCGCATTTCGACACTGGGACGTTAGTATGAGATCCAGTAAATCTTCTCCAGCGCCGGATTCCCAAAGGACTTCCTTCTCGCCCCTCACTCCAAAAGCGACATAGTACGCAGTCGCAGCCTTTTGGCCGTTATTCACTAACTTAAATTTAACTGTGTCCGTTATCCGATTGTATTGGGCGCCGAGCACATCGAGCGTAGGGGCTGTCGCCGTCTCCGATGACTGGCCCAGCAAGGGAGCACACTGCGATGTGACGAAGAAAGCTATCGCGAGCAAATGGGGAGGAAGGTGGCAGGCGTTTGGGAGTCGGATCATGAAACCCCTTCGATGCGATGCCTTCACTTATACCGCATTCAAGGGCGAGGCAATTGGTGAAAAATCCTCATTGCACCCGTTGACCCGATGAACGGGGTGTTGTGTGTGATCGCTTGTTACCGTCAACAGCGATTTTATCTCGGCGAACAATCATAACGGAATCCAATGGCGGACCCACGTTGCTCAGTTCTTCTCTTTGCAGGGAGAAAACGACGGGGGTGCTCGATGGCTGACGAGGAGTGTTGACGTTAAATCCATTTCACTCATTGACCTTCAAATCAGTGTTAGACCTTCCATTTGAAGCGTGGGTAGGTGGAGATTAATTCGGCAGGGCTTTCGAGGGATCGGTGAGGGAAATCAATTTGCCGACGGGATAGTCTTCCTGAGAAATGGGAAATTCAGGCTCTGGGTTCAAAATGGTTAAGACATCGCCACTGTGAACGCCGCGCACGCGGAGTCGATCATTCTCGACGCCAACCACCCGATATTTTTCGTCGAAAATGGACATAGTTCCCCGCGCTCCTGAGTTGATCATTGGATGCTCGATGGCGGTCGCGCGATGCCGACGAAATTGCAGTTGGATGCAATCGAAGGTTCTATATCGGGAAACGGTATACGGTGGTTACTAGAAGCCAGATGGTGAACCGAAGAAGTAAACCTCGGGCTCCTCAGGGGCTAAAGCCCGCGTCCTTATTGCGACTGGGCGGCACGACTGAAGTCGTGCCCTTCCCGAAACCATTTAACTGAAGTTGTGCCGTTTTCAGAAATCATTTAACAGAAGTTGTGGCCTTTTCCAGAAACCACTTAACTGAAGCTGCGTCCTTCCCGGAACCATTCAACGGGAGTCGTGCCCTTCCTAACGACCGTTTAAACAGAAGTTGTGCGCTTTCCAGAAACCAGTTAACTGAAGCTGCGTCCTTCCCGAAACCATTTAACGGAAGTCGTGCCCTTCCCAAGACCATTTAACTGAAGTCGCGCCCTTAGTCGTGCCCTTCCCGAAACCATTGATGAGATAACTGCTCAGAGATTTTGGAAATTAGCGATCTTACGCGGGACGGCCAGTCAACTCTTGCTCCGCGCCTCGGAATAAGGCTCGCAGAGCTCGGATGACGATTCGGGCCAACAAGAGAATGATTGCGACCAACATCGCGACGATGGTAGCAGCAGCGTAGGGATGGCGAGTAGCGAGCCAGGTCAGGCCGACGGCGAGAATGTCTTCTCCTAAACTCAACGTGATATTCGAGACAGGTTCAGGGGATGGCGTTACGGCGGCGCGCAGTGCAGTTTTGCCTCCATGGGCGGCGAGAGCGATGGCCGCTCCCAGCAGCGCTGCGAGAAGTTGATGGGCGGGGCTGAGCTGCGCGGTGGCTCCGTAGGCGAGCAAAGCCGCGATGGGCACGCGAACGAAGGTGTGGAGAGCGCTCCAGATTAAGTCGAAGGCTGGAATCTTGTCGGCGAAAAATTCGATCACGAACAGGACGGCGCTGGCGGCAATGACCGGCCCGCTTTCCAGTAAATGCAGGGACGGCGGAAGAGGCATGTGGGAGAAGCGGGCCAGCAAGCCCAGGGCTGCGACCGTGGCATAGACATTCAGGCCAGCAGCAAACGCGACGGCGGCCAGCACGGCGAATAGTTCCGGGAGCGGGATGTGCAACCAGTCGAGCACAAAAAAGAAGGGCCGCGATCAGCGACCCTGGAAAATATTCTCGAGTTCACGCCTTAGAGCGTGGACTCTATCTCGAAGCCCCAAGCTTCCAGAAGAGGCTCAGGGATGTACTTGGAATTCTTGTTGCGGCGCGCCCACTCCCGCAAACGGGTGGAGCGCAAATATTGGTCGGGGGTGAGCTTGTACTCGCGCACCACCTGTTCAAACTCTGTAATGGTCGGGACGACCGGCCCTATCGGTTCCGGCTTGCCCCAGTTTGGATTTCCGCGTCGCTTCGCCATGAACGAATGCCTTTCGTACAAATGGGGGATTCTATCAACCCTTAAAAAGTAGCCTAACTATATGATTCTCCGAGAGCTCCGTGGATTCAGGAAACAAAACAATGTCTCAGCATTGCTAGACAGAGCTAGAGTCCAAGGGCCCAAAAAGCTAATCGGAGACTGAGTATATTAGGGCAAGATGCCATTAAAGTCAACACAGGATTTGCGCGGGATTAACTTTACAAATCGCCTCTAAGTGGTTGTCTAGTTGCGACTTGGCAGGAGATTTCCGAGCCGCCGCCGAACTCGGGCCTGATCTTTGGAAGCTTCAAGATCGCGTCCGGAAGGCGGGGAGCAGGGAATCGGCGCAGGTGACAAGAGTAACCTGCCGCCTTAAGACATCGATTGCCTGAGCTTTGCGGGCGGGCTTAGAGTTGAGGGTATTCCTCGCAGGTGTGGGGCGGAATACTCAGGACTGGAAGCGTTCTAAGAGCGGGCTATGACTCTGAAGTCACTGTTGCTGTGTTCGGACGATAAGATCGTGCGCGTACTGCGCCGCACCCTGGGCGACCTCGATATTGGGGTTGAACATTGCACGAGCTCGGAGACCGCTTTGCGACATCTGACCCGTGAGCGGTTCGAGGCAATTATTGTGGATTGCGCAGGACCGGGGGCGGCCGATGTGCTGCGGGGCGCCCGGACAGCTCCGTGCAACAAACGCGCCGTAGCCGTGGCCATTCTGGACCCGGAGATCGGGCTGCGATCGGCATTCGAGATTGGGGCGCACTTTACGCTTTACAAGCCAGTTTCCGCCGAGCGGGCCAAGTCAAGTTTTCGCGCTGCGCGAGCCTTGATGAAAAGGGAACGCCGGCGCAATTCGAGGGTCTCGGTACGCTTTCCAGTGGAGATGGTAAGTGCGCAGTCGGGGAGCCGCTTCAAGGTGAACACGACCGATTTGGGCGAGGGAGGTTTGGCGATCACGCTTCCCAAACGCAGTAAGCCACAAGGCAAATGGGATTTGTCATTTACGCTTCCGGGTTCGACCACGAAGCTGGAGACGCCGGCGGAGTTCGCGTGGGAGGGGAGCGGTACGCAGGTGGGATTGCGTTTCCTGGATCCGTCTCCGGAAGTTGCGCGTCAATTGCGCGAGTGGCTTGGCCGCAACACTCCCGACGCAGAAAAGGACGATCCTCCGGTCCGTTGCCAGCTTACGGATTTGAGTTTGGGTGGCTGTTACCTCGAGATCAGTTCGCCATTTCCGGTTTCCACCCGAGTGACGCTCTCCATGCGAGCTGCCGGGGTGGAGTTGCGATCAGAAGGTGTAGTGCGGGTGATGCATCCCGATCAAGGAATGGGTGTGGAGTTCACCCAGACCACAGCGGAGCACCGCGCCCTGCTGGAGGCATTTCTCAGCCGGCTGACGGAAACTCCTGATGCAATGCCGGAGCTTCTGGTTGAGCCGGAAGGTTTAGAAAACGAGGTCGGTCAAAGATCGAAAGCCGCCTCCGAAGCTGGGGATGGAGAGGACCCGTTGCTCGGTCTTTTCCGCAATCATGCCGAACTGGCGGCCGAGCCGTTTGTGGAGATGCTGCGCAAGCAGCGCGGGCTCAGCGCCACCGCCTCCGGATAGGGAAGCTTTGGTGCTGCTTTCTGACTATTGCGGAAGAGGCGCTCCTTCCGCCGGCCCACCTTTTACCAAATCAGTCTTGACCGTTGATTTCTGATTGGCCACCAGGTCGATATCGGCCTCGAAAGTTTGATAGCCCGGCAGGCTGATCGTGACCTTGCGCTTGCCTGGGGCGACCAACAAAGCCCGGCCCATCCCTCCGAACTCGGCAACGTGGCCGACGAAGACGCCGTCGACAAATACGGCGGCGCGATTGGGGTTTACCTCCAGCTTGATTTCAGCGGTGATTTTAGGTAGTTGAACCCGCGTGTCTTTCTCCAGCTTTACGGCGACGCTTTGGGTTTCTCCCGCGCGCACCGTTACCTTGTGGACGAAGTCTACGTATCCGCCCTGGCGAACGATGATTTCGTGCTCGCCCGGAAGAAGCAGGATTTTTTTCGATCCCTTGAGTTCGCGCAGATATCCGACGTATTGGCCGTCAAGCCAGACGCCGGCATCCTTCTCTACTTTGGTTGCGCCTTCGAGATCGATTTGACCGAGCACATCGTTTCCGGCGTGCAGGGGCGGAGCCAACCACAGAGAGAATAAAAGAGCGAGCAGACACACCACACCCGACGACTTCAACGGAACGTTCATGCGAACCTCCACGGCGTTGTTGAGATGCTGGCGTACTAAGAAGGGTAGCCCGTGAGAGTGGTCAAGTAAATGACACTCCGGGCACATGATAAGGAGGGCCGTCCGCGGCAAAAGAAGCAGGCGGGTAGGCTAAAATGATCGCGAGCCGGGATGGCGAAATTGGCAGACGCAGCGGACTTAAAATCCGCAGGGGCGAAAGCTCTGTGGGGGTTCGATTCCCCCTCCCGGCACCACAAGCCCCAATGTTTACGCTGACTGTAGAAGCTTCGGCTGCGTTGCTTTCGGTTCTCTCCTTTTACCTGATTTGGCTACTGTGCCCAGTTTTGTGCCCACCTTGGGCAGCGCTGCTGCGAAAACTCGGCTAATAGCGTCCGCTTGGGGGTGGATGTACCGCTGCGTCACGGCGATAGTTGAATGCCCAGCGATCCGAGCCATGGGCCTTTTCCTTCGTGATTCCTTTGCTGAAGTCCTCACCCTCTTTGATCAAGTGGCCGTAAACGATGGTGGGGTTCCCGGCGCTGTCTTTGTACACTGTGCCGCTGTAACCCTCATGTTTCTCGATGAACTTCAGTCCGTTTGAGCTGAGGGTCTGATTTTGCGCCCATCAGTTGGGCTTGTAGCTAAAGAAAGTTCCAAGACGCACCGCATTTCTGTCCTTTAGAGTTTCGTCGATCATCTCGTTTACTTCATTTCCATAGTCGAGGGACTGATCAACCGGTTGTGTCTTCTCCATCGATAAAAGTTTCCATCTATACTTGGAAAGATACAGGTTGATTTTGTTTATGAATTCCTCCGCTGAAGATGCCCACATAGTAATCTTCATGAAGCCAAGAACGTCTCCGGAAGGCATATCGCCGGGCTCGACTTGGACTTCTGCTGTTGTGATCCAGACTTCTTCCATTCCTCTTTCACTCCGGATAGTTGTAGTGCGTGCTGTCTTGCACTTTACTTCCATCGCCTCGCTTCGTGTGAAAATGTGGATCGCAATGCGCCTACTCCTGTCAGGAGCTACGTCCGCCTGTTGCTTGCCTGGAAAGCGCTGTGCCCATTGTGCCCAGTTTTGTGCCCACCACCAAACCCTACCCGCTGCTACCGATTGTCTGAGCATCGCCGAAAACCCTTGCTGGACAAGGGATTCGTAGCACTTGGTCGCAATTCATCGCTCTCCGTGCAAGTTGTTGGTTCTTCGTGCGAGAGTAACTTAAAATCCGCAGGTCCGAAAGGACTGTGGGAAGTTCGATTCCCCCTCCCGGCACCAGGCCTAAAGGCTGTAGGCTCAGCGAGTATCAGACAGTGGGGCTTCGTTGGAATTCTCTTGGCTGGGCTCACTATGCCCGAAACTATGCCCTTCGCGAAGTTCTAGCCTTCCAAGAGCCTCGATGATGTCGGCCTGAGAGACGATTGCATATCGCTCGAAAACACTTTTTGCCCGCTCCCCTGATGATGACGGCCGTTGCAAAAACCCTAATCGGATCGTTGGCGTAGAATCCCGCTGTTACTGATGGTTCATGGGGATGCACTTGGGGAAACAATGAACTGGAAAGTTTGTGACAGAGCGCTCCGATGGATTGCGCCGATCTTGGTGTTGTTGACAGGTCTGTGGGGGCCGGTACCGGTGCGCGCCCAGGCTGGTTCGGCAACGCCGTCGACACAACGCAAGACCAGCAATCCCTATACTGGCGATCTCTCCATTTTCGATGCTCCGGGGCGCGATGAGCGCCTGCAGATCAACCGCGTCATGGACATGCTTGGCATTGAGCCCGGCAAGGGTGTTGCCGACATCGGCGCCGGATCGGGATGGTTCACGGTGCGCGCCGCCCGCCGCGTCACGGGCTCGGGCACGGTTTATGCTGTGGACATCAACCCTGAAGCAATTCATTACATTGACCAGCGCGCGAAAAAAGAGCAGCTCCAGAACATAAAGACGATCCTCAGCAAACCTGACGATCCACAGGTCCCATCCGACAGTATCGACGCCGTGATGGTGCTCAAGACCTACCACGAGGTAGCCCATCCAGTCGTGCTACTCAGGCGCCTTCGCGCATCGCTTCGGCCAGGCGCCAAGATCGGCATCATTGATCGCAATGGCAATGGAGAAAATCATGGCGTGAGTAAGGAGGTGGTGGTTCGCGAAGCCGCTCAAGCCGGATATGAACTGCGCGACTCGCAGGATTTTGTGAAAGCCGACGGCATGGATTATTTTCTGATCTTCACCGCGAAGCCGGATTAGGGCACGCTTCATTTCGTGATAACGCCTTCCGTGAGAAGGCCGGTCTAATTGCTGGGCATGTTTTCGCCTGAAAACGATGGCGCTGGCTGGGACAAGGTCACCGGGTCGAATGGCGACGGATGGCTCGGGGGCGCTTATCGCCGGGTGTGCGCAACGTCTCCGATGCTCCGGCCGGCAGAGTCAGGACATTTTCGATTTGTTCACGCAGCCAGCGATTTGCCGGGTCATTCTCGACACTCTCATGCCAATACAGGTGAGCTTCCAGACGAGGGGCAGGGAGCGGGAAGGGGAACACCTGGTTGATGGATGCCATGTTCAGCAAGCGCGCATGGCGCTCCGGCAAGGTCAACAACATGTCTGTCTGGCTGACCACCATGCAGGCGGTGAAGTTGTGTTGGCTGCGCAGACAAACCTGGCGGCGAAATCCTCGCCGGCTGAGCTCGACGTCAATCAGACTGGGACCGCGGCGACGGGAAGAGACCTGAATATGGCGCTGCGCGAGATAGGTGTCCAAGTCGAGAGTGCCGGCGATGGCGGGGTGACCCCTGCGAGCAATTACCACGAAGGGCTCATTCAAAAGCCACTTCTGCCGAATGCGATCGCTCACGGTCATCGGAATCTCGATCGCCAAATCGAGTGAACCGCTGGCCAACTCAGTCTCAAGGTCTCTGCGCTTGACGCGTGATGTTGCGATCGACATTCCGGGGGAAGCGCGGGTCAAACGACTCAGTAACGGCGGAAGGATGAGGGCCTCGAGATATTCCCACATGGAAAGGTGAAAGTTCCGCCGCGAGTGCTCGGGAACAAACTTGTGAGTCTGGCTGATGTTGACTTCCAGGATTTGCAGCGCCTCTCTCACCTGCTCGATCATGTTGCGGGTGAACGGCGTGGGCATCATGTGCGCGCCCTGGCGGACGAACAGCGGGTCCTGCAGCATGTCGCGTAATCTTTTCAGCGCGTGGCTGATTGCCGGTTGCGTGAGGTTCATCTGCTGGCCGGCGCGGGTAATGTTGCCCTCGCGATAGATGGCCTCGAGCACCACGAACAGATTCAGATCAACCTGACTTAAATGCACGCTGCGTATATTACAGGATTCATAGAATTCATTTGGAGAATTATTCAGGAATCGTTAGGCTAAGGTGCTTTTATTGTGAGCCGAAATCATGGACTTTGCCTTATCACCGGGCGCCCAAAGCTATGTCCAGCGCCTCTCGGCGTTCGTTCGAGAGCACGTGTTGCCGGCAGAGCCCGAGTACTACGCACAATTGCAAAACCTCCCCGACTGGCGTAACTGGAAACAGCCTCGCGCGATGGAGAGTTTGAAGGCGCGGGCGCGGGCCGAGGGTTTGTGGAATCTATTTCTTCCCGACGGGGAATTTGGCGCAGGGCTCACGAATGTGGACTATGCTCCCCTGGCGGAGATCACGGGCCGCTCCTCGATTGCTCCCGAGGTCTTCAACTGCAACCCACCTGATACTGGAAACATGGAAGTTCTGGTGAAATATGGGTCGGCCGAGCAGAAGCAGCGTTGGCTCACGCCGCTGCTGGCGGGCGAGATTCGTTCTGCATTCTGCATGACAGAGCCTGACGTGGCCTCCTCGGATGCCACGAACATGAAAGCTACGGCACGTATCGATAGCGATCATGTCGTCCTCGATGGACGGAAGTGGTGGAGTTCCGGCATCGGTCATCCCCATTGCCGTGTGCTTATATTTATGGGCTTAACCGATCGGTCCGCTGCTAAGTACCAGCGTCATACCATGGTGTTGGTGCCGATCGATACTCCGGGGGTCAAGGTCGAGCGGATGGTGCCGGTGTTTGGTTCGTACGACGCCCCGTTCGGACACGGAGAAGTCAGCTTCACGGGTGTTCGGGTGCCGCTCGATCACATCATTGGCGGACCGGGGCGAGGCTTCGAAATCGCGCAAGGGCGGCTTGGTCCGGGGCGCATTCACCACTGCATGAGGACGCTGGGAGCGGCCGAACGCGCGCTGGAACTCTTGTGCTGCCGCTCATTGCGACGGGTAGCATTCGGGAAGCCGCTCGCGGAACTCGGCGGTAACGTCGATGTCATTGCCAACGCACGAATCATGATCGAGCAAGCCCGGCTGCTGACTCTTAAGGCTGCATGGATGCTCGATGAAGTTGGCACCAAAGGAGCGCGCAGCGAAATCTCGCAGATCAAGGTCGCCGTTCCCAACATCGCCCTGCGGATTATCGACCAGGCAATTCAGATCTACGGAGCCGCGGGGGTCTCTGCAGATTTCCCCCTAGCTGAACTGTTTGCTACGATTCGCACCCTACGAATCGCAGATGGGCCCGACGAAGTGCATCGCGCTTTGATTGCCAAGCTGGAACTGAGGAAATACAAACCCAAGTGCGCAGCTTCGGCGTGACCCCACTCGAGGGTCACGGGTTGGAAGCGAGCGATCGCCTACGTTAAGCGCTGCCTCAGAACGTGAGGCGCACGCCGAGCTGGACCTGGCGCTTCGGGAAAGCGGACGTAAAGGCCAGCGGCGTGCTTGAAGTCGCACTTCCCCCACTGGCAAGAGCCGAGCCGGGTTGAATGCCGCGCACGTTGAAGGTTGTAAATCCGGGGATGAATCCGAAGAGAGGACTTACCTCATTGTTTACGCTGGCATAGTTGGTGCGGTTCGCGATGTCGAATCCTTCCGCGGTAAATTGCAGGTTGGCGTTCTCGCGCAGCTTGTGTGCCCAGGTCAAGCGCATGTCAAAGTCGAAATAGTCGGGGCCCAGACCCGTGTCGCGGGGCGCTCCGATGGGACGTTCATTGGTGGTGTGGTTATTGCCATTCACCTCGCCTCCGGCCAGCAAGTTGAAGGGATGACCACTGTGGGCAGAGAAGATAGGAGCCAGTTGGAAACCGGACAAGATGCTCTTCTTCCAAGGGCTGTCGATCACGCCGGCGATGACTAATTTGTGCCGCTGATCAAACTCGGAAAGGGCACGATCCGCGTTAAGGTTCGTGGGATCCTGCGGGCCGTAGTCGGTGTTGTAATCGGTGGATGTATCGAAGCCTTTGCTGAAGGTGTAATTCCCGAAGACGCTGAAATGGTTGCCGAAACGCTTCTTGACTTCGGCGATGCCGCCCTCGTAAAGAGCGTAGGACTCCGAGCTGTACTGGTTGTTTTGAACAATCAGCGGATTTACAAAGCAATTCGCTGTGGCGCAGGGGAGGCCCTCGGTTCCGCCGAGCGGGTCCGTCGCCGGGCTCGTATTCCAATTGCGATAGGAAACCGTTTCGCCATTCGCCAGAGTTACCGTGCTGAAGGGCGCGGGCAGGAGATTGGTGTCGATTGCGATCGGGAGTCTCTGGGTGTGAACGTAAACTCCAGAGAGAGAAATCGACAATCCAGGCGCGAGCTCCCGTTCGATTCCGAACGAGGCCTGTTGTGCGATGGGTGGGCGATAATTCGGCTGGTTGACGAAAAGCACCTGCAGCGGAGAAAGAGGGCCGGTATTGGTGACGTCGATGCCCAACGGGGCCACGGCAGCCGGCGTGATGCAAGCTTTATTCCCCGGGGTGGGAGCGGTGCACTGAATCAATCCCTGGGCAAAGAGCGTCTGGAAGATTGTCGCCGATCCCGCAATGCCCAGGGCGGGAACTCCGGCGAAGCCATCCGCATAGATGGAAATTTCCCGGTTGCAAGGACTGCCTCCGGCGCCGGGGATGATCGGTATACCGAACTGTGAGACCCCGCAGATGCTGCTAACGTTCGCGACTTGACCGGCTCCTGTAGTGTTCTCGACCGCGGACTTATTCGCATTCAACGCCCCCAGGCTGTAGTCGACGTCGGGAATCTGAACATCCACGGGCCCATAAAAGATTCCATAGCCGCCGCGGATTACCGTCTTGTGATTATTGCCGGGGTCCCATGCGAAGGAAACCCGCGGAGCGAAGTCCTTTTTATAAGTCGTCAAGGGAGCGAATTGCGTGTCCAGTTCGTAGCGGAGGCCGTAGTTCAAGGTAAAGTTATTGGCGATCTGCCAAGAGTCTTGACCGTAAATCCCTGTCAACGGACGCGAGTAATAAGGATAGGTCGGGACTCCAAAACCCTGCTGGTAAATCTCAGGCAGACCCAACGATGCTGCTTGTAGCGGATTGATGGTCGTGCTGGCAAGCTCGGGGCTGAGCGCCGCGCCGGGGAGCGATCCGAAGACAAAGCGGCCGGGGAAAAATGTGTGCGATTCGGTGTGATTGCCACGGAGGATTTCGTCGGCGCCGAATTTGAAACTGTGACGGCCGCGAATTACGGTCAAATTGTCGGCGAATTCATACCGGCGAAGGATGGTGAAGTTGGGCAGGAAAATGTTCGTTCCGAGATTATTGATAAAACTTGGAATCTGGAGCCCCACCTGTCCGGGCGCGTTGGGTATTACGTTAAAGCTGTAATAATTCCACTGCGCGCGAGCTTCGTTCTGGGTGGCTGCACTAAACTGGCGATACCAGGCGAATTGAAAATCATTGTCGTAGGTGTGCGTGGAGCTGCCCGCTGAAAAAGCGGTTAGCGATTGAACGTCGGGCGACTCCTCA
Source organism: uncultured Acidobacteriaceae bacterium (assembly GCA_964403025.1). Classification (GTDB taxonomy): domain Bacteria; phylum Acidobacteriota; class Terriglobia; order Terriglobales; family Acidobacteriaceae; genus Sulfotelmatobacter. The sequence continues at coordinate 1,482,412 of CAYOEH010000001.1, forward strand.
AGATCGTGGCCGTACCGGTAGGTGACGGAAATCTCGTTGTCCGCGTTGAAGCGGTGATCGAGGCGCGCTGATGCCAAGTATTCCCGCGTGTCGTAAGGAAAAAGCCCGCCCTGGGTTTCAAACTGATTTTGCAGGAAGACATTGAGCGCGGCCTGGCCGGGAGTGATGAAAGGGTTAGTACCGGGGTTCGGATTCAATGTCAAAACGCTCTGCAGAGCAAAGGCGCACACATTCGAAGGCAAAGTCACGCCGGGAAGGCATGACAGGGGCGCAGTCGAGCCGGCGAGTCCGCCAATGATGGCGTTCTGCGCCGGAGTGGGACGGAAGATATCGGTATTGGTTAGGATTGGAACCGCGTTCTGCGCATCCTGCCGTAAGCCTTCGAACGCAACAAACAGAAACGTCTTATCTTTCTTGATCGGGAAGCCCAGCGTTCCGCCGAATTGCTGACGCGACAGAGAATCCTTTATCGGCGAGCCTACCGTGTCTGGATTGCCAGGATTGAAAGTCTGGCCGGGTTGCAGAGCCTGGGTGAACGAAAAAGGATCGCGGGCATCCAGTGCATCGTTGCGAAAAAAGCCGTACAGTGTGCCATGCACACGGTTGGTGCCGGACTTGGTGACGATGTTGATCGAAGCGCCGGTAGCTGCTCCGAGGTCCGCGGAGTAGTTGCTGCGGTTAATTTGGAATTCCTGCACAGCGTCCTGGCTCACCGTCAAGCGCACGCCACCACTATCGCCCGAAGTCTCGCCGCCGTCCACTGTGATGTCATTACCTCTGCCATTGCTGCCGTAGAAGGATAGGCCGCTCTGCGGCGTTTGCGCGACTCTAAAATCCTGGTCTCCCGCCAGCCGCGTGGAATCGGATACACCAGGCGCGAGCAAGGTGAAGGTAAGATAATCGCGCCGGCCGATCGGCAGGTCAGCAATGTAGGTCTGCGAGATCCTGTCTGCCTGGCTTCCACGTTCCGTCTCTACCACCGGCGGCTGATCCGTCACTTCCACGACCGTCGCCACGCGTGAAGGATTCAGTTTGAAATCCGAGATGACCGTCTGTCCGATGGCGACAACCACTCCTTTTCGGATATCGGTTGCGAAACCCGACATGGCCGCACTGACGTCGTAAGTGGCGGGCGAAAGTCCCGCGATTCGGAACTGCCCCGTGCTATTCGTGACAGCTGTGCGCGTCAGACCGGTCTGTGTGTCCACAACCTTAACGGTGGAGTTGAGCACAACATTTCCGGCAGCGTCGGTCACGGTTCCGGTGACCTCTCCCGACGTACCGACGCCCTGAGCGTGAGCCGTCAAGGTTGCGAAGACGATGCACGCAAGAATCCATGCGATAGATTTCATTGGGAGGTAGACGGAAATCCGGCTCCAGGTATTGGCCAAATTACGTGAAGCCGCGCGACGATCAACGTTGATCTGTTCGAAACTCATACTCCCCCTCTAACCAGGCTTGTTGAATCACAACAAAGACCTGCGAGCACTTAGCCAGCGACGGGGCGGGCTCCTGCACTCTCACTGTTTCCAGCAAAGATCCTTCGTGCTGTTTGTTCTGTGTTGAATTCGCTGAATGAAAACGAAAAAAAAGTCCCACGCTCCGGCTTCAGGGCGCCGTCTCTGCATGATGGCGCGTAGCGTATCCGCATTTGCAGAATTCATCAAATGAATTGTTTTGATGATGCATTATGCTTGCCGTGAATTTAATGTAGGCTTCTTGGCGCGATTGTCGGTTGGCTCATGACTCTGTTGTTCCGGTTGGCAGCTCCTGCGCAACATGCGACAAAAGAAATTCCAGTATTTCCTTGTGAGCCAGGCGAGTCTGGTCCGTGAGAAACAGGTGGCTGGCGTGCTCGATCAAAACCAGTTTTGCATTTGGAATCAGGCTCGCAATCAGTTCGCCATTGGCACATGGAACGAGGGCATCCGACGTTCCATGGATGACCAGCGTCGGCGCTGTGATTTGAGCGATTCGAGTGTAGCCTTCCCACGCCAGAATCGCCTGCAGTTGTGCGGTGTAGCCTTCCATTGACGCAAGCCATTTCCGGCGCAGGTTCAGATCCTCTTCGATCTTCTCTCGCGGCGTATCCGCATCGTAGATGTAGGGAAGGATGGCCTCCCGAGCTTGCTCCAGAGTCATGCCGCGGGCCATCAGAATGTTCGAGACGTTTCGCTCGGCGCGAACTGCAGCAGGTCCGCCGGGCGAAGTGCAACCCAGAATCAGCGAACAGGTCCTCGCCGGATATTGCAGAGCGAATTCTTGCGCAATCATGCCTCCCATGGAAACGCCAAAAATATGGGCACGGGAAACGCCGGCCGCGTCAAGAACCGCGCCCGCGTCGGCCGCCATCGTGGCGATTGCGTAGGGACCTGGAGGAACATCGCTCAGGCCTACGCCTCGATTATCGAACGCGACGGTGCGAAAGTGCTGCGACAGCACTGGGCGCGAGCGATGCCACAGAGCCGACGGATAGCCGAGGCCCATGATGAGGAGCACCGGTTCTCCTTGCCCCTGTTCATCCCAATAGAGTTTTGCTCCTTGATTCTCAATGAACGACATCGGAGTCTTCCGTCACAGCGTATAGCGTTCCCTCGCCAACAGGCGTCGAGCAATCTGCCGCCTTAGTTCGATCGAATTCACCGGGTCGTGAGCGGCATAGGCGCGCAAGCGAGAGAGATTCTCCCGCAGTTCGTCGCCCTGCGCGCAGGCGCTTAGTATTGTCGTTGATGACAATTCGATCCTGCCGATGGCATCACGCAAGTACACGGCGCAGGCATCCGCAGCATTGGCTCCGCCGCTGGCGGCGGCGAGCTTTCGGCTGCGTAACAGGCTCGATTCCATGGCAAACACTTCCATGATGATGTCAGACATATTCAGGATGATCTCCTGCTGCTGTTCGAGTTTCGAGCCGTGCTTCTCGTACGCGAGCCCGAGCGTCAGCAGGGCAATTTGTTTCGCATTGCGAACCAGGCTTAGTTCCGGATCGCCGGCCACAACAATGGGTCGAGCGTTGTCACTTTGCGCGTCACTTTGGGCGTCGCTCTGTACAACGGCCCGTGCGGCATCGAGCAGAGGGATAAGCCCACGTGCTGCGCGTTTCAGGGGCATGCCCGTGATCACCAAGCGGTTAATCTCGCTGGTGCCTTCAAACAAACGATTGATGCGCGAATCGCGATAGGCGCGCTCCACCACATAGTCCTGATGGTATCCGTAGCCCCCGTGAATCTGGACTCCTTCGTCGACCACATAGTCCAGCATTTCGCTGACGTACACCTTGATCATCGAGCACTCGGCGGCAAACTCCTCGATCGCCTTCAGTTCTTGATTGCCGTCCGCAGAGCCCGGAGACGCAACATGCATTTGATTCTCAATCTGTCCTACGACACGCCAGGTCATCGATTCCGCCGCGAAAATGCGGATCGCCATTTCCGCCAGCTTGTGCTGAATCGCGCCAAACTCGGCAATCGCCGAACCAAAAGCTTTGCGCTGCTTGGCATACTTCAGGCAAATTGCCAGAACGTTTTTCGCTGCGCCAACCCCGGCAGGACCCAGCTTCAAGCGTCCAATATTAAGGATGTTGAATGCGATTACGTGCCCGCGGCCGATTTCGCCCAGCACGTTTTCTACCGGCACCGGGACGTTATCGAGATACACCGCCGTGGTGGAACTTCCGGTGATCCCCATCTTGTGCTCTTCGGCGCCGCTGGTTACGCCGGGAAAGTTTCGCTCGACCAGGAACGCAGTAAACTTTTCGCCGCCAACCTTGGCGAACACCGTGAATAGATCGGCCGCGCCGCCGTTGGTGATCCACATCTTCTGGCCATTCAGGATGTAGTGCTTGCCATCGGGTGCGAGATCGGCGCGCGTGCGCGCGGCCAGCGCATCCGAGCCCGCCAGCGGCTCGGTGAGCGCATAGGCAGCCAGCATTTCGACCTTGGCGAGCTTCGGCAAATACTTTCGCTTCTGCTCCGGAGTTCCAAAGTAGACGACCGGCAGGGTGCCGATTCCGGTGTGGGCCGAGTGCCACCCGCCGTAAGAACCGTCTCGTCCCATGCGTTCGGCGGTGACCGCCAGCGACGGCAGATCCATCCCCGTGCCGCCATATTCTTCCGGGATCGTCATTCCAGTCAGACCCAGTTCTACCGACTTCCGCAGGACGGACAGAGCGACGCCCGGTTTTTTTTCGCGGATCGCGGGCAAGTTCGGTTCCACTTCGTTGGCCCAGAATTCGTCCACCATGTGGCCTACGGCGAGATGTTCTTCGCTCAGGTCTTCGGGTGTGAAAATGTCTTGGGGCACCGACTCTTCGGTCAAGAATCCCGTTCCTTTAGTCGTCTTGCGTGCGACGTCTGTTAAGGTCGTCATAAAGAACTCCTATGCCACGTTTTGAGATTCAGGATCTAAATTCTTTGAAACAGTTCGAGGGACGCGAATTTCCAGCGATCGACTGGTTGGTGGTCACGCAGGATCGCATCCAGAAATTTGCTGACGCCACCGAAGACCGCCAGTGGATTCACCTGGACCCGGAACGCGCCCAACGGGAATCGCCCTTCGGCGGAAGCGTTGCCCACGGTTTTCTCACACTTTCGCTGCTGAGTTACTTCCTGAAAGAGGCGATTCATATTGGCTCTGGCATTGCAATGACTGTGAACTACGGCCTGAATAAAGTTCGTTTTCCCTCCGCAGTTCGCGCCGGTTCGAAGGTTCGCGCTCGCGTGACTCTGCTGTCGGTGAAAGAATCGCCTAAGTTTGTTGACGCTGCGTTTCTCATTCACGTCGAGAGTGAATCCGCCGACAAGCCGTGCTGCGTGGCCGAGTGGCTGGTGCGGTATTACCGGCTGTGAGCGCAGTTTCATACCGCCCCGCTTTGCGCGCACTGTAGTGAAGCGCGCAGGAGAGTCTTGATTCTCTTCGGCATGGCTGCGAACCGCCCGTCGTGCGTCAATCCCTGGGCGTAGCGGTAGTAAATCTGCTGAATGATGACGGCAACTTTGAAGCGGGCAAACGCCAGGTAGAAGCTCATATCTCCGGGATTCAAGCCGGTGATCGAGGCGTAGCGCTCGACCAACTGCGCCCGGCTTAGGGTTCCGGGTAACGTCGTGGGCGCAGGACGAATTTCGCGGAGCTCTTCGGGGTCTTGCGGATCGGTCCAGTAGGCCAGGGCTGTTCCCAGGTCGGCTAGTGGATCCCCCAGCGTGCACATCTCCCAATCCAGCACGCCGATGATCTTCGTCGCATCCGTGGGATCGAGTACGAGATTGTCATACTTGTAGTCGTTGTGGATCAGAGCGGTTTGATGGCTGCTTGGCATTCGTTCGATAAGCCATGCGGAAATGGCATCGACTTCCGGCAGGTCGTGAGTTCTTGAATTGTGGTAGCGGTCGATCCAGCCCTTTACCTGGCGTTCAAGGTAGCCTTGGGGTTTGCCCAGGTCAGCCAAGCCGATCGCCGCGTAGTCCACCCGGTGCAGACGCGCAAGAGTGTCGATAAAAACTTCGCTCAATCGCCGCGCCGTCTCCGGCAGGAAGGGAACATCCGAAGGCGGCTCGCGGCGAATGATCATTCCTCGAATCGGCTCCATCAGGTAGAAGGGCGCTCCAAGAATCGAAAGATCGTCACAATAAAGGAGGGCCTTGGGCGCCGCGGGAAACGCAGTGTGCAGTCTTGACAGCACGCGATATTCGCGAGCCATGTCATGGGCTGACCGCACTTTGCTTCCGAAAGGGGGACGCCGGAGAACGACTTCCCGGCTCCCCAGTCGCACCAAATAGGTCAGATTGGAGTGGCCGCTGGGGAATTGTTCCACAGAAATCGATCCGCTTCGACCGAAGTGGGCGAACAGAAATGACTGCAGCCGGGCCAGATCGAGTTCCTCGCCTGTCCTTACGGTTCCGGCTTGATCGCAGAGTGCCACCATACTCCCAAGTCCTGTCTCAGCTACCAGTAGGTCAGCAGGGAATCTTCGTCGAGATGCGGATATGCATTGAACGCGCTTAGCGTGAAGCGCTCACCCGCCGCTCGAAAGTCAGTGAACGAAGCATTGCGCGACATCCAGGAAAGCTGCAGTGCGTCCTCGGCAGATAAATGCAGCGCCCGGCGCATCGCCGCTCCAATGGGTCCCGAGGAAGTGAAGACCACAGCGGCCGCCGCCGGCGTGGTGCCGCGAATTACTTGCAGCAGTCCACGCTCCACTCGCAAGCAAAACTCGTGCCAGGACTCAATGCCATCCGCCGCGGTCTCTCCTGCCACCCATTTGCTGATCACGGCTTCGAACAGCTTTTGAAAGTTCTCCGCCGCTCGTCCGGTGCTCGGGCGCTCTCATAAGCAGTGCTCATTTCTCTAATCTCGGTGTTTACTGGCAAGAGTTGTGGAAGGCTAGTACGCATCACGGCCTCGGCTTGATATTCATCGAATTCACTCGTCACCACGATCTCGGGAAAACTGCGACCCGCAGCGCGATAGACATCGGCCACAATCCCGGCGGTCTCTTGCTGCCGCATGCGCGGACCCGAGTAGGCGTTGTGAAAAATCATGCCTCGCCGCAACCAATACTCTCCCAACAATCTGGCTTGAACTTCGCCGTTGGCACAGAGCTTGTCGTAATTTGCCTCCAGAAACGACGCTTGCGCGTGGCGCACCAACGTGATGTGCCTCATGCTGAATTCACCCGCTCCAGCAATCCCGACTCACTCTGCTCTCTGTCGAACCCGGCAAACGTCTTGTTCGATTCCGCGAGACGTTTTAGCAGAGGAGCCGGCGCCCACAGTTCTCCATGCAGACGGTGAAATTCGCAAATGCGCTGATAGACCTTCGGCAATCCCACCGTGTCGGCGTGCCACATTGGTCCGCCGCGATAGGCGGGAAATCCGTAGCCGTTGAGATAAATGATGTCAATATCGACGGCACGCAGCGCGAATCCTTCTTCCAAAATCCGTGCGCCTTCGTTGACTAACGCATAGATGCAACGATCCACAATCTCTTCGGCGGAGATTTGCCGCTGCGGGATTTCAGCTGCGGCACTCCACTTCCGCACCAGGGCGGTTACTTCAGGATCCGGATTCGGACGGCGATTTTCGTCGTATCGATACCATCCCTTTAAAGTTTTTTGGCCGTAGCGCCCCAGTTCGCAAAGCCGATCTTCGGCGAACGGCTGCCGGATCCCCGGTTTTTCAAGATGGCGGTACTCTTTGCGAATGCGCCAACCAACGTCGAGGCCGGCCAGATCACCGGTCGCCAGCGGACCCATGGCATTTCCGAATTCCACCAGCGCTTGATCCACGGCTTCGACGTCGGCTCCTTCCTCGACGAGGAATTGAGCTTCGCGGCGATACGGGCCAAACATGCGGTTCCCAACAAAGCCGCGGCAATTTCCGACCAGCACGCCAATCTTGCCCAGCCTTTTGGATAGTTGCATGCAAGTGGCGATCACCTCCTTGCTCGACTTTTTTCCGCGCACAATCTCGAGCAAGCGCATCACATTGGCGGGGCTGAAAAAGTGCGTTCCGATCACTGCTTCCGGCCGCGAAGTGGATACGGCGATTTCATCAATATTCAGCGTCGAGGTATTGCTGGCAAGAATTGCTCCCGGTTTGCAGGCGCGGTCCAACTCGGCGAACACGCTCTTCTTCAACGCCATCCCCTCGAAAACCGCTTCCACCACCATTTCTACATCGGAGAACGCATCGTAGCTGAGAGCTGGCGTGATCAATTGCAGACGTTCGTCCACGAACGCCTGCGTGAACCGTCCGCGCTGCACCGAACTGGCATAGTTTTTCCTGATCTTCTCCATGCCCAGGTCGAGCGCTGCCTTATCCACGTCCTTCAGCAACACCGGAATGCCGGCGTTGGCGAACACCATCGCGATACCTCCGCCCATGGTTCCGGAGCCAACAACCGCAACACGATTGACAGGGATTACGGGAGTTTCTTTTGGAACGTCAGGAATCTTGGCCACTTCGCGCTCGCCAAAGAAAATATGAATGAGCGCTTTCGACTGATCGGAGAAAAGGCACTCGGTGAAAAGTTTCTGCTCAGCCTGGCAGCCTTCTTCGAACGGCATTGCGGTGGCTGCTTCCACGGCGTCAATCGCCGCCAGGGGGGCCTTCATTCCTTTTTGTTTTTTGCGAGCGGCGTCGCGCGCCGCTGCAAAAATTACCGCATTCTCCGCAAGGGTTCCCAGCTTCGCCATGCGTTCCCGCGTCTTGGGCGCGGGCTTGCCGGCGATTTCGCGAGCAAAAGCTACCGCTCCGGTAAGCAGGTCTCCGTCGATCACGCGATCGATCAGTCCTAGAGCGGCAGCGTCGGGGGCCGAAACCGGCTTGCCCTCGGCACACATCTCCACTGCTTTGGCAACGCCCACCAGACGCGGCAGACGCTCCGTTCCCGCGGCTCCGGGAATGATTCCCAGCTTCACTTCCGGTTGGCCGACCTGCGCGGTTAGCGATGCGACCCGGTAGTGGCCAGCCATAGCCAGTTCCAGTCCGCCGCCAAACGCGGCACCGTGAATCGCCATCACCACCGGCTTGGGGCTGTCTTCAATGCGAAGGAGAAACGGAAGCAGGGTTCTGCGGGGCGACGCTCCGGAAGTCATCTTGCCGAATTCCTTGATGTCGGCTCCGGCAACAAAAGTGCGGCCCGCTCCGATGACAACGGCAGCTTTGACTGCCGGGTCAGCATTCATTTCATCGATCGCCGTCCCGATGGCCTCGGGGACGCCCGGACTGAGAGCGTTTACCGGCGGGTTGTCGATGGTGATGACTGCGACATCGCTATCTCGAGTGATCTTCACGAACTGGTTCATAGGGCAATTCCTGATATTTCTTTCGCAGCTCCCTCTTCAAAACCTTCCCCGTCGCGGTCCTGGGCAAGCTCTCGGAAAATTCAATTGATTGCGGACACTTATAATGCGCGAGACGAGCGCGGCAGAACTCGATCAATTCGGCTTCGCTTGGCTTGCATCCCGGCTTGGCCACTACCACCGCCCGTGGTACCTCACCCCATTTTTGGTCGACGACCGGGATCACAGCGGCTTCGAAGACTCCAGGGTGTGCGGCCAGGACCTTTTCGACGTCGAGCGAAGAAATGTTTTCGCCGCCGCTCACGATAATGTCCTTCTTCCGATCCACGATTCGGATATATCCGTTCGGCGCGATCACTGCCATGTCTCCGGTGCGAAACCATCCGCCGCGCAAGGCTTCAGCTGTGGCTTCCGGCTGCTGCCAGTAACCCGCCATCACTCCGTCGCTGCGGGCAATGATTTCTCCCATCGTCATGTCGTCGTGCGGAACATCGTTGTCTTCGGCGTCGACTACGCGAAGCTCGCACCCAGGGAAGGCCCAGCCGGTCATGGCCTGGATCGAATACCGTTCTTCTGGGGTGCATTGCATATCCGGCTTCAACTCGGCCGAGGAAAGCGAAGGGGCGCACTCGGTCAGCCCATATCCTGAAAAGCATTTGAACCCGAAACTCTGCTCCGCGTCGCGTATTAAAGTTGGAGACGATGCGGCACCGCCGATCGTGGCCCAATCAACGCTGCTGAGGTCATACTTGGAGCGCGCCGGTGAATTGATCATCGCCGCAGCCATAATCGGGACAAGGCTGAGCTGGCGTACTCGCTCCCGCTCCACCAACCGGAAGACCTCTTCCGGCACAAAGCGCGGCAGCATGACATGCGTTCCGCCAACTATGGTGACCGTGTGTGCTGCTCCCCAGCCGTTGGCGTGAAACAACGGAATCGTGTGCAACACCACGTGGTCGTAAGCAATGTGATAATGCAGCGCGATATTCATCGCATACAGATACACATTGCGATGCGTGAGCATCACGCCTTTAGGGCGGGCGCTGGTTCCGCTGGTATAAAACATTTCCGCCACCGAGTTCTCGTCAAACGTCAGCAGTTCTTCGCGGTAGGGAAGCGCGGCAGCCAGCATCTGCTCGTAGTTTTGATCGCAGACCCAGGGCACGTCGGGCTTTCCACTGAGTAGAATGAACGAGCGCACCGTGCGCAAGTCCCGGCGGAAGGAATCGACCAGACCGACAAACTCTTCTTCGAGGAACAGCACCTCCGCCCCGGAATCATTCAGAATGTAGGTAAGCTCTGGCGCTGCCAGCCGAATATTGAGGGGAAGCAAAATGGCCTGCGCTTCGAGAACCCCGAAATAAGCTTCCAGCAGGCGATGGCAGTTCAGGCTGAGAAATGCCACGCGAATTCGGGGCTTCACTCCAGCGCCGCGCAGCGCCCCGGCCAGACGAGCTACGCGATCGCCAAATTCGGCATAAGTAAACCGGTGTTCGCGGCACACGACTGCCGTCTTGCGGGGAAACTGTTGTACCGAGTAACGGAGGAAGCGTACGGGCGTCAATGGGAGGTTCATAAGAATTCGCTCTTACCAGGCAGACTGGCCTCCGTCGACGACCAGCACATGCCCGGTCACGTAGGCCGATGCGGCCGATGCCAGAAAAACCGCAGCGCCTTTCAAATCGTCATCCCCGCCAAAGCGGCCCAAAGGAATTTTGGGCAGGAGCGAATCTTTGCGATGCTGGATGACCCAGTCGGACATGTGCGTGGGAAACCATCCGGGGGCAATCGCGTTCACCTGGATGTTGTGCGGCGCCCACTTGCACGCCAGATCCTTGGTGAAGGCAATTACGCCGCCTTTGCTCGCGTGGTATCCGATGGCTTGCAGTTCCGCCGACGCTCCGCCCAATCCCGCTACCGATGCGAGGTTGATGATTTTGCCTGAGCGTTGAGTGACCATGGCCTTTCCCGCTGCCTGACAAAAAAGGAATGTGCCGGTCAAGTTGGTGGAGAGGACTTTATCCCACTGTTCGAGTGTCATTTCTTCCACGGGAGCTGCCCATGACACTCCGGCGTTGTTGACTAGAATGTCGATCCGGCCGAACTTTGCGAGGGTCGCGTCAACGACTGCTTGAATCGCCGCACGGTCTCTGACATCGCAGCCCAGCGCTAGAGCCTGCACGCCGAGGGGGCGTAATTCTTCCGCCGCTTGCTCGCAGCGTTCCTTCTTGCGGGCGCAGAGAACTAAGTTCGCCCCCATCTCCGCTAAGCCCTCAGCCATCTGCCGTCCCAGCCCGATCGAGCCGCCCGAAACAATGGCCACGCGGCCGGTCAGATCGAAAAGCTGTTTGACATTCACCGAGATGGCCTTTCTGGCAAGCATCCCACAAAAGTGATAGTTAATAACATATTATAGTTACCAACATCAACAAGCATTTTTGTAAGCCCCGATTCGCACCGGCAAAAGGAAGGAAACTAGTTCCGCAAACGGAGCACTATCCGCCCCGAGATCTCGCCGCGGTTCAGTTGCCCTAGAACCTCACCAACCTCCGCGAGAGGGCGTGTGGATACCTGGCAATGAACGGTCCCGGCTGCTCCCATCGCCAGGATCTCGCCCAGATCTTCCCGGGTGCCGACGGCAGAGGCCTTGATCTGGATCTCGCCGGCCGCCATCAGAATCGCTGGAAACGAGATTTCGCGGGCGGGCAGGCCGACCGCCAGCAGCGTTCCGGTGGGTCGCACGCAATAGAACGCCATGTCGTATGCGGATTTGGCCGCCGAGGTGACCAGGGCAATGTGCACTCCGCCGGAGCCACGCAACCGCTTCACGACATCGGTGTTCGACGCGTTCAATATGTGGGCGGCTCCCAGCGATTTCGCGAGCGAGAGTTTTTCTTCGGCGATGTCGATTGCGGTCACCTCCGCCCCCGCTGCTCTCCCAATTTGCACGGCGAGGTGGCCGAGTCCGCCCACGCCGAAAACTGCCAATCGTTGTCCCGCTCGAATGCTGGCCCGTTTGAGAGCGCGATGCACGGTGACCCCGGCACAAAGCAGCGGCGCAGCCTGCTCGGAGGGAAGCGCGTCAGGAATCTTGACTACGTGGCTGGCTGGGGCCTTGGCAAATTCGGCATATCCGCCATCCGTCGTGACGCCGGTGATGCGCTGACGCACACACAAATTCTCGTTGCCTTCGCGGCAAAACTCACACTGCCCGCATGTCCACTGGATCCACGGCACTCCGACGCGCTCGCCTACCTGTACACTCTGGACTGCCGAGCCTCGCTCTACCACCCGGCCTACGATCTCGTGGCCGAGGATCAGCGGCTTCTTTACAATGCTGGCCAGTTGCGGCCAATCGCCGTCGGCCACGTGCAAATCGGAATGACAGACGCCGCAAACCTCTACTTCGATCAGGACTTCGTCCTCGGCACGCTCCGGCCGAGGCACTTCCTCCAAGGCTAACGGCGTCTTGAATTCGTGCAAAACAGCGGCCTTCATCACGCTTTCCTTTCCAGAAATAGGGGTGATCGGAGAAGAACGCTTATGACCGGATGCCGCGCAAGAAAAACTCGACGGCGCTTCGTACCCGTTCCGTGAGCTTGTGCGGTCCAGTTAGATCTACGGCCCATTGCCGCACAACTGTGTTGTAAAGCCCTTCCATGAACTCAGCTAGGTGTACAACCGGAAATGCGCGGGTTACTTCGCCTCGCTTCTGGCCTTGGGTCAAAATCTCTCGCAACAAGCTGGCAGCCGCTTCCTCATGACCTCTTAATTCCGCTGATCTCACGGGATCCATCGCACCGGAAAGCACCACGGCTTGCCAGAGCCTTCTGTCGGCTTCCACCTCTTTTGCCATAGAGACGTAGAGCCGGCGCAAGCGCTCTTCCGTGCCTGCTTTGCTCGAGAGTTCCGAGCGCAGTCGGTCGCAGATACAGGCATAGCCGCGCTCTCCTACCTCGCGTAGAACTGCGTCCTTGGCCGGAAAATATCGGAAGAAAGTTGGCTGGCTGATTTCGAGGGCTTGCACGATGTCGTCGATGCGGGTTTGCTCGTATCCGTGCTTGCGAAATAGTTTGATCGAGGTTTCGATAATCTGCTGCTTCAAGCGAGCCTTCTTCCGCTGCCGCAGCCCAATCTCGGGGCGCTCTCCAATATTTTCTACTGCCGACTTCCGTATCACGAGCGTACTCGCCATTTATTCCTTCCTCATGCAACAGCCGCGCGTCAAACCAAGTCTGTCAAAAATGTGATAGTAACTATAACAAAATAGTTACTAACGTCAATCGAGAGGTTGGTGCCCTGGAGGGGGAGCTTTCGCGGGGACTCACTATCCTCATGTTTGAGATGAGTGAAGTCTTCTAAATCCAGAGAAAGAAAGGTAAAAACTAGGCACGCTCGGGGCTTGAATGCGCCCGTTCGTTGGGCGTTCCGCCTATGCGAACGGAACAAGGAGCAAACCCGGCAAATTCAAACCTGGCAAACTCTGCCGAGGTTTGCTCCTGATGGCAGGCCTTACTCTTCCGTTCCGAATTTCTTCAAATCCTCGGGTCCATCGGCGAGGGCTACGGCCTCTTTGCCCTGAACCAGTTCGCGGACTTTTTCGACCACATCAGGATTGGCCAAGGTAGTGATATCGCCGGTACTCATGTTATTGGAGAGGGCTGCGAGAACACGACGCATCAACTTTCCGGATCGGGTCTTCGGCATATCCGGAACAATAAGGATGCGACGCGGACGAGCAATCTTGCCAATCATGGTTTCAATCGCTTTGTTGACCTTGTCCACAATTGCCGGACTGGCTTGCACGCCCGGCTGCAGAGCGATGTAGACCTCGGGGACGCGGCCTTTGATCTCATCGACGACCGGCACAACCGCGGCTTCGGCCACCTCGGGAACGGTAAGGCACGCCGACTCGATCTCTTTCGTGCCCAGGCGGTGTCCGGCCACGTTGATGACGTCATCGACACGACCCAGGATGCGGAAATAACCGTCCGCAGCCAGCACTGCTCCATCTGCCGCAAAATAGGGCCAGTCGTGCCAGTCCTTACTATTACGATCCTTGCAGTACTTGCTGTAGTACTGGTTGACGAAGCGCTCGCGATCACCCCAAATGGTCTGCATGATTCCGGGCCAGGGATTGCGGATGCAGATGTTGCCAGCCTTGCCGGAACCAGCGGAAATCGGCTCGTTGTTTTCGTCCATGATCGTGGGATAGATTCCGGGCATGCCTGGGCCCGCGCTTCCCGGCTTCATGGGATCGAGCGCCGGCTTGGTGCTGCATAGGAATCCACCGTTTTCGGTTTGCCACCACGTATCCACAATGACTGCCTCACCTTTGCCCACAATGTCGTGATACCAGCGCCATACCTCCGGCTCGATCGGCTCTCCGACAGTGGTCATGTGCTTGAAATGGTATTTGTACTTGGCGGGTTCATCGGGACCGGACTTGCGCAACATGCGAATGGCTGTGGGCGATGTGTGGAAGATATTCACATCGAGACGTTCGGCGATTCTCCATACTCTGCCGGCATCGGGGAAAGTAGGAACTCCCTCATAGAGGACACTGGTGGCGGCCAGGGCCAGCGGACCATACACAATATAGGAGTGGCCGGTGATCCAGCCGATATCGGCCATGCACCAATAGACATCCTCAGGGTGAATGTCCTGTATGTATTTGGAAGTTCCTGCTACATAAGAAAGATAGCCACCGGTGCGGTGTTGGCAGCCCTTGGGCTTTCCGGTGCTGCCGCTGGTGTACATAAGAAAGAGAGGCGCTTCCGCATCCATGGGGACCGGAGGCACCATGGTGCCTGAATAGTTGGGAAGAATCTCGTCGACGAAGAAGTCGCGCTCTTTCACAAACGGCGAGGCGGAGGCATTCTTACCTGGGTGGCGTCTCCAGACCAGGACTTTATCTACGGTCTGTCCTTCCTTCTTGGCAACGTCCAGCGCGATGTCAGCGCCCGCTTTGTGGTCGATCATTTTGCCATTACGGTAGTAGCCGTCCATGGTGATGAGGACGCGGCTGCCGGAATCGGCGGCGCGCATGCCGCAGGCTTCGCCGCTGAAGCCGCCGAAGACAACGGAGTGGATGACTCCGAGGCGCGCGCAGGCCAGCATGGTGACCGGCAGCTCGGGCACCATGGGCATATGAATGGTGACGCGGTCTCCGCTCTTCAGGCCGCAGAAATCGCGCAGCAGGGCGGCGAATTCGTTTACCCGGACGTAGAGTTCGCGGTAGGTGACGGAGACGGGCGCTTCCGATTCCGGCTCGGGCACAAAGATCAACGCGGCTTTATTTTTGTATTTGGCGAGGTGACGGTCCACGCAATTGTAGGAGGCGTTGATTTTGCCGCCGACGAACCATTTCCAGAAGGGCGGATCACTGGTATCGAGCGTGGTATGCCAGTACTGGTCCCAAGTCAATAGATCGGCGTACTCGCGAAAGCATTCCGGGAAATTTTTCTCGCTGAAGCGTTCGAGGACATTGGGATCTGTGAGATTAGCTTGGCCGACAAACTTCGCGGAAGGATAATAGTATTCTTCCTCGCGCCAATGGACTGCGATCTGAGCTTCTGTGGTCTCACTGACTGCCGGCTTCTGAAGAATTTGTGCCATATCAATTACCCCTTTGGTTACTGAGTTTATAACGTATCAAGAGCTTTTCCGAAGCCCGCACGAGTAGCACCTGCTTCTGAAGAAAGGGTGCGAACTGGCGGGCAACCATGGGATGAGTCGCCGCAGTCACACGCATACCCAACCCTGAGCAAGCAAAAAGAATATGCGGCCAGCACTCTGGCTGGGAGAGTAAGTGTTGGCCGCAACTTCTGTGGCGCAAGCATCGTCTGCCGAAAGAGACTAGTGAGCGCCAGCCTTTTCCGCACCGAGCCCGGTGTTGGAGCGGACCAGCAACTCATTGAACTTGTGCTGCGAAGTCGGCTCGTGACTCAATAGCGTTCCCAGAATAGCGCCGATAAATCCCAGCGGAATGCTGAGAATGCCGGGATTCTCCAGAGGGAACCAGGCCTTTGCCTGAATCAGATGGCGGGCAGCTCCGACGACTGTAGGTGGATCGATCGCCATCAAGCTGGGACTGACAAGAATCAGGCCGATGGAAGCGAGCAAGCCGACGCCGAGTCCGGCGACCGCTCCCGCGGTATTGAATCTACGCCAGAAAATCGAGAGAACGATCACCGGGAGATTCGCGGAGGCGGCCACGGCGAATGCCAGCGCTACCAGGAAGGCTACGTTCGCCGTCGGGCCCAGAACGATTGCAATGAGGATAGCGACTGCACCGACAACAAAGGCCGAGATTCGGGCGACCAGCACTTCCTCGCCGGGTTTCCGTTCGACTCCGTTGTGGATGACGTTGGTCCAGAAGTCATGCGAAAAGGAGGTGGTCGCACTAATGGTGAGACCTGCAACCACGGCTAAAATCGTGGCGAAAGCAATCGCTGAGATGAAGGCGAAGAAGATGGGACCGGCGAGAGAGTTGGCCAGCAGTGGCGCACTCATGTTTGTGCCACCGTGGCCCTTGATAAAGTCCGGGCCTACGATGGTCGCGGCGCCGAAGCCGAGGAAGGTGGTCATGATGTAGAAACTGCCGATGAGCACCATCGCCCAAACCACGCTATTGCGTGCAGTCTTTGCGTCGGGCACGGTGTAGAAACGAACCAGAATGTGAGGTAATCCGGCGGTGCCGAAGATCAGCGCCAATCCCAGGGAAATCAGGTCGAGCGGTCCATACGGCGGCTTATAACGGAGGCCGGGTTGCAAGAAGTCTTTGACGACTACTCCTCCCTTGGCGTCGTGATAAGTGACGTGCCCGATGGCTCCGAAAAACTCGCCGAAACTGAAATGGAAGTGGGCCATGACCAGGATGCTGAGGAGGATGGTCCCTGCCATGAGCAGAACCGCCTTGACGATCTGCACCCAGGTGGTGGCCAGCATGCCGCCGAAAACGACGTAGACAATCATCAAGATGCCCACGCCGGTCACAGCTTGGTTGTAGGTGACGTAGCCTCCGAGCAGTAGCTTTACCAACGCTCCGGCGCCGACCATTTGCGCGATCATGTAGAACGTGCTGACGGTAAGAGTGCTGAGCGAAGCCATGGCTCGCACGGGGCGCGGCTTAAGGCGGTAAGCGAGCACGTCTGCCATGGTGTATTTGCCGGCGTTGCGCAGGGGTTCCGCGATGACTAATAAAACTGTGAGATACGCGACCAGCCAGCCCACCGAAAACAGGAAGCCGTCATAGCCCTGGAAGGCGATGATGCCGGCAATTCCCAGGAAGGATGCAGCGCTCATGTAGTCGCCAGCTACAGCGATTCCATTTTGCCAGCCTTTAATCTGGCGGCTGGCCGCGAAGTAGGCGCTGGAGCCCGAGGAACGTTTCGAAGCCCAATAGGTAATACCCAGTGTGATCGCGATGAACAGCAGAAACATAAAAAGTGGGACGTTCGCCATGGCTACTGGCCTCCTTTGCCGCTTAGAGCTTTCGCATCAACCGCCTTTTCCACAATGTCTTTGGCGAGCTTGTCGAAGTCGTTGGCGGCCCTGACATAAAGGCCGGCGATGAGCCAAGCCACGAAGAACTGTGACAAGGCGAAGAGGTAGGCGAGATTTACGTCAAGCACCCTCGTCGACATGAATTGCGGCGCGTAGCCGACCAGCACCGGCAGCGCGAAATAATAAACGACGAAGAAAATAAACGCGGGTACGATGAAGATCCTCTTCGTCGCCATCAGATCTTTAAAATCCTGACTCTCTGCAATCTTGTCCCAAGTTGTCTGGGACGCTTCGTAGCGCTCTTCCGGACGCGTATCGATCGACTTCAGCGCTTCTCCCATAGGGCTTCTCCTTGTTGGACTCGCTGTCGAAATACCGGATTACTTGCGTTCGTTGGCCCGCGTGGGCCGAGGCGGAGATGCAACCGCACTCTGCGATGGCATCTCCGATATTCGGGCCGCACGCATTGTAACGCCAAGTTGGTTACGTGCGGTCGTCGTTTTTAGAAAGTAAAGATGGGCCCGAACTCAGTGCGCTGATCTTTCCACTTATTCGCCGCCTGCCCTGCGATCGAGTAGGTCACGCCGATGTTGGTCAGGTCTGGTAATAATGTGGTCTGATATTGCGACTGTTCGAATGCGAACGTCGCCCACGCGTTGAGCTTGTAGTAAAGGGTCGCCGCCAACAGCCTGGACTGTAAAAGCGGAAGCCCTCCATTGCAAGCCATGCTTCCATCCGCGCTGCCGCAGCCGAAACCATTGGCATGAGCGAGGTCGTGGTGGACGACTTGATCCTTCCCCATGTGCAGGTAGAGATTCCAGGCCGAGTTACGGCCCTTGGGATCGGCATTAAACCAGCGGGAGAGAGGAAAGCCCACATTGACAAATCCGCCAAAGGCGCCGATGGGGCGCTCTGGAGCAATCTTCCAATGACCGCCGGAGGCGGAACAGGTGCTGCCGGTCGCGACGGGCACCGAGCAGCCAACATCCATCCCTCCGGTGGCGGCCTGGACATTGTCCACGGTCGCAACGTTGGTGACGTTGTAGAGGCCCGTGGTATCGGTGAAGAAGGTATTCAGCTGGCCGGCGAGCATGAAGCGCATGTCCCCGCCGCGGTAGGCGCTGGCCACCAAGGTGAACCACCGCGTCGGCAATTGCACGGCGAATTGGTTGCCGAACATGTGGCTGCTGTTGGTGAAGCCATTTGGAAACGTGGTCAGTATGTCTGTCTTAGCAATGTTGGCGCTGGTGGTGATGGAGGTACGTTTGCCCTCGTATCCGCTCCAGAATATCTGCGCAGGCGAGACCGCCGGCGCCTTATCCAGTTGGAACTGCAACGCGATTTTTCCTTCAACCTCGGGGCGACCGGAATCGGCGCCTTCGCGCTCGCCTTCACCGATCTGCGCCTCAAAACCCGAGACGGCGCTGCCGGTGGGGCCTTGCAACTTGTAGATTTCTCCCGAACTCGGCATCATGATGGCGAACTCCGGGGAGAACTTGAAGTTGGCTGTGCCACCGAGCTTCTGTACCAAGCCGAATCGAAATTGGGGAGTTCGTTCCCAAACGTCTCCGGAGAAAGCCCCGAGGAACGTGGTTTCGAGAATGTTGGGCAGAGCGGCCGATCCGAAGAGAGACCAGTTTTGGCCCCCCTCGAAAAAGAGGTCGGTTGCCTCGCCGGAGGCGTAATCCAGCCGGGCATAGGCCAAACGCAGGCGTGGCTGCGGATTGCGAATGGAGGAGACATCGGCGTTATCGACTTCCGTGAAGCCTCCTTCGAAATCGCCTTCCACCCTGCCGGTCAGGGTCAGATTCTTGGAAATATCAGGCCATTCAAAGCTCGATCCAAAGCGCGAGGAACGGGCTTTCAAGTGGAACGAAGGGTCCTGAGTCGGACCGGTGCTCAGGACCGAACTGGAATTAAGGAAAATTCCGGGGAACGGGAAATCGTCACCATTGGGATCGCTGGTGTCATGCACGGCCGTCGCTTTGATGAAGCCGTAGGGCGTGACCTTTACCGCGCCCACCTTGAAGCTGGGAATCAATCCCTCCTTCACCGGAGGATCAATGGGGAGGACACGCAGCGGAACGACCGCCGGCACCACGTTGGGGGCTTCGGGTTTTTTCTGGGGAGGATTCTGGGCCACTTCCTGGCGAGCCTGACCGGAAGAAGTTTGTATCACTGGAACGGCCTCAGCCGACACCGCACTGGCGGAGAGTCGTGCCGAGGGCTTGACGATAGTGGACAAGTCGGCCGCGGTCACCACGCCTTTACGCGTGAGCGCTTCCACCAGGAGCTGAAATTCAGCATCGGGAGCGGCGTTCCGAATAGAGTTGGCTTCCGCGGGATTGAGCACTCCTTTCATCACCAGAACGCCCAGCAAAGCTGTGACGTTGGCGCTTCCAACAGCAGGAGTGGGACTTGGGCTGGGGTTAGGAGTGGCTGCGGCGTCGGTATTCGCTAATGGGGTATTTTTCGCGTCTGCGGCATCATTCGTTCCGGCAAAAACGAAGACGGGCGCGACCGATACGGCTGCTAGCAGAGAACTGCAAAGCCATTTCTTCAGGGTCATAGACGGTGTTGTTCTCCTAACCGGGAGCCTTTCATTGAAATAGGCAAGCAAAACCGCTGCTTGCCGAGGGGCCTGGGATGCACAACATTCCGACCTGGGATCGCGATTTGGGCTGATCCTGATTGGGGCTCAACGTTTCTAAAATATTCGGATCAGCCCTTGGGGCCGGAACGCTACCACAGAAATTCCTAGTTGTAAATAAAAATTGTGATCGGCAAGAGGCTGTGTGAGGCAAACGGGAGCAACCTGAATTCACGAAGCAGGAGAGAACCGAACGACTGTCCGGCAACAAGTTTGTCATCGTCAACATGGACGGCGGCTCCGCCCGGCTTAGAATGGCCGGGCACATGGTGCGCAAACTTATGTTGTCCGAGCCGTTGACGCTGTGATAAGGATCACTGATCCAAGTGATTTAAAACATCAAGCGGGGCGGGTGTAGATCGAGTTGCGAGGCAGTTGAGTCGATCTTGCGGCGCGGTTTGTCGTCGTTGAGACACGCGCTATTGTGATCTGCGTCACTGCGGAGGGTACATCCCCAGAGCAGAATCCACGGCAGTCCGTCACCAATCACTGCCTTCGCGGAGGTCCGCATGAACGTTCTAAGCGTTGACAAGCCAGAAAACATTTCCAACCTTTTAGCTCTGGACCAGGAATACCCGGTGCCGGAAATTGTCGCCCGCAATGTTGTGCAGAAAAACTGGCTGGGAGAATGTGCGCGCGCACAGAAATACCCCGAAGTCTTCTGGGCGGACTACGCCGGTCGCTTTGTGTGGTCGCAGAAGTGGGACCGGGTGCTGGAGTGGGACGGCGTACATCACAAGTGGTTCACGGGCGCCAAGACCAACATCACGATCAACGCGCTGGACCGGCATGCGAACTCGGATCGTCGTAATCGCGCCGCTTTCATTTGGCTGGGCGAAGATGGCAGCGAACGGATTGTCACCTATGGACAACTGCACCGTATGGTTTGCCGCTTTGCGAACGGCCTGAAATCGCTGGGCGTGGTGAAGGGCGACCGCGTGGTCATATATATGCCATTGACGATCGAAGGTGCAGTCGCCATGCTGGCGTGCGCGCGAATCGGAGCGATCCATTCGGTGGTGTATGCGGGATTGGGGCATACGGCCTTGCAGGATCGGATCGTTGACGCCGAGGCCAAGGTAGTGATCGTCGGCGATGTAGGGTTCCGGCGCGGAAAGACCGTGGCGTTGAAGGCGATCGTCGATGAAGCGGTGGAGAAGTTGGAATTCGTTGAAAAAGTTGTGGTGTATTCGCGGAGCAAGGCTGAGCTTTCCGGCCCGCGCGAAATCGACTTCAATGAGTTGCTAAAATTTTCGCCGGAGTGTCCCGCTGAAGAAATGGACGCGGAGGATCCGCTGTTCTTGCTCTATACCTCGGGCTCAACCGGGAAGCCAAAGGGCGTGCTTCATGTACACGGCGGATATATGGTGGGGACCACTTACCATTTGGAAAATTATTTCGACGTAGGCGACCGCGATATCTTTTGGTGCACATCGGATATCGGCTGGGTGGTCGGTCATTCTTATATTGTCTATGCTCCCCTGTGCGCGGGTGTGACCACGCTGTTTCGCGAAGGCGCAATCGACTATCCGAATCCGGGAACCGCGTGGGAGATCGTAGAGCGCTACGGCGTTACCAAAATGTTTACCGCACCCACGGCGCTGAGAATGTTCATGCGCTATGGAGAGAGTTATCCGGCGGCGCACGACTTGACCAGCCTGCGTGTGATCGCGTGTGCAGGAGAGCCGTTGAATCCTGAGGCCTGGCGTTGGGCGCAGACGCATCTGGCCGGCGACGGGAAGTGGGGATACGTGATTGATAATTGGTGGCAAACTGAGTTGGGCGGGCCGACGCTGGGAACGCCGCCGTCGATGGCGATGCGTCCGGGAAAAGTTGGCGTGGCTGTGCCGGGAGCCGAGGCCGATGTGCTGGACGAAAACGGAAAATCTGCGCCTCCGGGAGTGGGAGGACGACTGGTGCTGAAGCGGCCGTTTCCTCACATGCTACGCACGGTTTGGCGCGATCCGGCACGCTACGAGCGTGACTGGCAGGTGATTCCCGGTTGCTATGTCACGGGCGATGTTGCTATGAAAGATAAAGATGGATACATCGCGGTGCTGGGCCGATACGATGATGTGCTCAATGTGGCTGGGCACCGCATCGGCACGGCCGAGGTGGAAAGCGCGCTGGTATCGCATCCGGCAGTGGCGGAGGCTGCGGCGATCGGCGTGCCGGATGTGATGAAGGGTGAAACGATCAAAGTGTTCGTGCAGGTCCGCAGCGATCACGTGGCTTCCGATGCGCTGGCCGCGGCGTTGATCGAACATGTACGGAGAGAGCTGGGGCCGATCGCGACTCCATCATCGTTGGAGTTTGTGACATCGTTGCCCAAGACGAGATCGGGAAAGATCCTGCGGCGTTTTCTGAAGGCGAAGGAAGCCGGAGTGGATGCCGGAGATGTGTCGACGATGGAGGGATGATCGCACCTCCGGCCGAACCGAATCTCAGAACGGGAAATGCCCGCCGCGGAAACGATCAGAAGGTGAAACGGCCACCGACTGTCGGAGCACAGTTGTTGTTGCTGAAATAGGGGACGCCGGGCTTATGAGGGATGGCGATGGCCAGACCGCCGCTCACCCAGGAATACGCAATTCCGGCAAAACCGTCGAAACGCCTAGTGAAGTGATGATCCGCATAGAATGAGCCCTCGTTGAGGGTGCCCGCGCAGGAACTGCGGAAACCGGCTGAGGGCGAGCAGGTCTGCGGAACACGGAAGTCGTTCTGCCGCTGTTGATACCAGGAGAAAGTGAAGTCGGTTTTGCTGCGGTAGGTGTACTTCACGCCCGTCCACCAGATATTCACCAACTTTTCAGAATCAAGATTGTTGTCTTCGACCCCGCTCATGAAATAACCGCCCTGATCCGCGGCTCCGACGCCCAACGGGTTCTTCGGATTGTTCTGCCAGATGTATTCATACCCGGCAAAAAACTTGAACGGATCCCACGCATACTTGGCTACGACCATAATTGCGTAGTTGTCGGTCACGATGCCATAGACGGTGTCGTTCGGGTCGATCAGATT
Organism: uncultured Acidobacteriaceae bacterium; assembly: GCA_964403025.1. Lineage (GTDB taxonomy): Bacteria > Acidobacteriota > Terriglobia > Terriglobales > Acidobacteriaceae > Sulfotelmatobacter. The sequence goes on from CAYOEH010000001.1 coordinate 1,505,391, forward strand.
GACCCCGCCATTGATGGGGTTGGTATTGATACTGTCGGTGGTCGACTGATAGGACGCCGACAGACTCTGGGGCCCCAGCAAGGGGTTCAGCACGCTGATCGCCTGGTTGTAGTGTTGGGGGACGATGTCGGCGGAGAACTTGCCGTAGTTTGCGCCGAGGTCGAATCCATAGGCGTTGTTATGCGCGGATTCCGGCGTGCAGGTGGTGGCAGTCCAGGTTGCAGAGGCCGAGTAGCAGCCGGCAGAACCGTCGGCGAATTTATACATCGCACCGAAATGGACCGGGCCATAGGCGAGGCGATACTTCACGGCGTCATCCCAACGGCTGTTTTCGGTGTCGCCGCCGCCGGCCATGGTGCCGTTGTACCCGATGTAGGAAAAGGCATAGCTGCCGCCAGCCGGATCGTAAAGCAGCATCGCGTCGGTGCCGAGAGAGCGCTGACGACCGAAGGTCAGCGTGCCGAAATGCCTGGACGATACCCCGGCATAATATTCGTCGTTGAAGGGTTGGCCCGCGCGCGCGCCGTCAATGGCGTACGAATAGCTGTTCCTGGGAAGGCCGTTGTTGATGATGTCAGTCTTTGAAGCGTTGGCGAGCAGGCCGGACTGCGGATTGATGCCAGTGGAAGCGTTGAACACAACCGACCAGCCAGGCAAAAACTCTTCCTTGCCCCTGATGCCCAGACCCGTCTGTTGCAGGTTGTTGGGCGCGACGAGGAATCGATGTTGAAAGCCGTTCCGGTTCACCAGAGATGCGCCTTCATAGTTGTAGCCGTTCTCCGGTAAGCCGTGGCTCACCCAGCCGACGCCGATGTCATAGGCACCGTACACCGTGATGCCGTGCCAGGTCAGCGTGCAATCGGTGGTGGCGAACTCGTGGCCGCTCGCGCAGGCGTCGGGGGTGCTCCGCTGCATCTTAATGTCGACGTTGGTCTCCTGGCCGACCGCCAAGCCGATTCCCGCGCGCGTTTCATCGGCGAACCCTGGTTTTGCCGGTCGAATCTCGAAGCGCCCCGCAGGCAGGCCGGACGACTGAAAGTGCCCTCGGGCGTCGGTTGCGATCGTGCGCGTTGCACCCGTGTCGAGGTTTTTGATTGTGACCGAGACATCGCGAAGGGCTGCGCCGGTTTGGTCCGTCACCACGCCGGAAAGGCTCGCTCTCGTTTGGGCCCCCGCCGAGAATGACGAAAGCAAAAAACCAATCGCTGCGATAAACAGGTAAGTCTTGCGCATTTTCGACCTCGAAAAAATCACTCGTTTGGGGCAGAAGTCGAAAGTGTACATGAGATACGATTTTACTGTCCAGAAATGTACGATATGGTCTATTTATGCAATGAGCTCGCGGGCGAACTCATGCGGATGCGACGAGTTGACCGCGAACTTGGTTCTCGCTACGATTGCGTCCCGATGCCGAAGGACCGCAAATCCGAACGGAATATTGAGGGACTGCTGAAGCTGCGGGACGCGGCTTTGCAACTGGGGATCAGCTTTCCTACGATCAAGCAGTGGATTTACAAGAAGAAGATTCGCAGTCTCCAGACCGCCGGAGGACATCACCGAATTCCGCAAAGTGAGCTGGACCGGCTGCTTTTCCGAACGCGGGGGCGAACGGAGAAGGAACGCAAGGAAGTCATTCGCCACGTCAGCGGCAGGAACCAGTTAATCGGGCGAATCGAAGAAGTCCGCATTAGCGGACTCATGGCGGAGATCAGGATTTCCATCGGCGATCAGCAAATTACATCGATCATCACGTCACGGTCTGCACGAGAAATGCAGCTGAAGCCGGGCCAGACTGCGGCTGCTCTAATCAAAGCCACCGAAGTGATGATTCTGCGGGTATGAGAAATTGCCCTGCATGGTAGGCGGGAAGCGAAGCTCAGAAACGCCGCTGGCGATCCGGAGTGCGTGTAGACTTTCTACAGCGATTGATCCGGAGCCGACCACGAATGAAAACTGCCAAACTGGCGAAATCCTACCGCATTGATGAGGGCAAGCACTTCCAGCTAAAAGACTACGATCCGGCCGACACCGGGCGCTGGCACTCCGTCGAGCAAGCCGAAGAGCAGTTGCAGAAGGATGTTGCGCGCATGGAAGAGTTACAAGCCAAGCTTTACGCGCAGGATCGCTGGGCGCTGCTGCTGATCTTTCAGGCCATGGATGCGGCGGGCAAGGATGGAACCATCAAACATGTGATGTCCGGAGTGAATCCGGAAGGATGCCAGGTCACTTCCTTCAAGACGCCCTCGGATACCGAACTACAGCATGATTTTCTGTGGCGGACGACCGAGCATCTTCCGGAGCGGGGACACATCGGGATTTTCAACCGCTCTTATTATGAAGAGGTGCTGGTGGTGCGAGTGCATCCTCAAGTACTCAAGAGCCAGAAGGTACCGCCTTCTTTGGTGACGAAGGACATCTGGAAGGAACGCTTTGAAGATATTCACTGCTTTGAGCGGCACATGGCGCGGAACGGGACAGTGATCCGGAAGTTCTTTCTGCATCTTTCCAAGAAGGAGCAGAAGAAAAGATTTCTAGCGCGATTGGATGAACCGGAAAAACATTGGAAGTTTTCCGAAGCAGATATTCACGAGCGCGATTATTGGGATGATTACCAGGGTGCTTACGAAGACATGATCCGGCGTACCACCAGCAAACATGCTCCGTGGTATGTGGTGCCGGCGGACAACAAATGGTTCACGCACCTGGTAGTTTCGGGCGCGATTGTGGAGACGCTGGAAGAACTGGATCTTGCCTATCCGAAAGTCGACGCAGCGAAAGAGAAGGAAATTCAAGCCGCCCGCCGGATACTGTCGAAAAAGTGAAGCTGTGCGGATTTGGGGGGGTGAACGAGGAAGCGAGCCAAACGCGCTATGATTGCGTCGCTAAAACTGCGACGCTTCGGGCGGCTTGCCCAGATCCCTCGCGGCGCAAAAGGCGCTTGCTCGGGATGACACTCGGACAGGGGCGTTTTGCATTCTGCGCGGGCAGCAGTACGATAGACCATCCGTAGTTACGATCCGTACGATTCTCCTGGGGGAGCAATCCGAACATGGCTAGTCAAGGGACATTTTGTGGTCGCAAATCTTTAAAGGATTCAATGCTGTGGATACCGTTGATTCTCGTTTTGACGGTACTCGGCACAGATTATGTAGTTTTGGCGCAGACCAAACCCGAGCGGCAATCGAAGGCGGCCAAGTCCGCCGAATCTGCGGCGGCGTCGAGCACGACCGCGTCGAACCCGGACGAGTCCGCGGACAACGATTCGGGAAAGCCGGAAGAAAAGCTATTCAAAGGAATGAAGTATCGGATGATCGGTCCCTTCCGCGGCGGGCGTTCGCTGACTGCGGCCGGAATCCCGGGCGATCCTACGACTTATTATTTCGGCGCGACGGGCGGGGGTGTCTGGAAGTCGACCGACGGCGCGATGACCTGGACGTCCGTTTTCGATAAGGAAGGAAGTGGATCGATCGGCAGCCTGGCGGTGGCCAATTCGGATCACAATACGATCTATGTGGGCACGGGCGAGGCTTGCATACGCGGTAACATTTCCCATGGCGATGGCGTTTACAAGTCTCTGAACGGCGGGAAGACGTGGAAGAACGTTGGGCTGCACGATAGCCGGGCCATCGGGAGAGTCATCATTAATCCGAGCAATCCGGACATCGTTTTCGTGGCGGCGCTTGGCCATCCCTTCGGACCGAATACCGAACGCGGGATTTTCCGCACGATGGATGGCGGTAAGACTTGGGAGAAAGTTCTCTATAAGGATGAGAACACCGGCGGCATCGACGTAGCTTTCGATCCGCACAATCCGAATATTCTGTTCGCCGCGCTGTGGCAGGCGCGCCGCACTTCGTGGAGCATGACCAGCGGCGGACCGGGAAGCGGGCTCTATCGCTCGAATGACGGCGGCACGACCTGGAAGCGACTGGAAGAGCATGGCCTGCCCAAGGGACCGTATGGGCGCATCGGGATCGCAGTGGCTGCCAACTCCGACCGCGTTTATGCACTGATCGAAGCGCACAATCCGGATGGCGGCTTATATCGCTCCGACGATGGCGGCGAAAGCTGGGACTTCGTGAATCCAAGCCACAGCCTGTGGCAACGGCCCTGGTATTACATGCACATCATCGCCGATCCGAGAGACGAAAACGTTGTCTACATCATGGATGTGGAGGCGTACAAGTCGACCGATGGCGGACACCTGTTCAATCGAATCCATGTTCCGCATGGGGACAATCACGGATTGTGGATTGATCCCAGAGATACGCGGCGGATGATCGCATCGAACGACGGTGGAGTGACCGTCACTTTGGATGGAGGCAAGAACTGGACGCTGGAGGACAATCAACCGACGGCGCAGTTTTACCACGTGATTACGGATATGGTTACGCCCTACCGCGTGTACGGCGCGCAGCAGGATAGCGGAACGGTGGCCATTACCAGCCGCAGCGATGACGGTTCGATCGATCGCACGGATTGGTATGACGTAGGCGGAGGCGAAGCTGGCTACATCGCGCCGTACCCGCCGGATCCGAATGTTGTTTATGCCGCGGATTATCAAGGGAACATTACGCGCTACGACCGGCACATCGGACAGGTGAAATCGATCACCGAGCAGCCCGAACTTTCTGACGCTCACGGTGCGGCGAACCTTGAACACCGATTCCAATGGACTGCGCCGGTGCTGATTTCATCGCACGATCCGAACACGCTTTATCACGCGGGCGAGCGTTTGTTCAAAACTACCGACGGTGGCGTCCACTGGCAGGCGATCAGTCCTGACCTGACGCGTAACGACAAGAGCAAGCAGAGTGTTTCCGGCGGCGACATCACGCTGGATGATTCGGGAACCGAGTACTACGACACCATCTTTGCGTTGGCGGAGTCGCCGATCACAAAAGGTTTGCTGTGGGTGGGAACCGACGATGGTCTCGTCCAGTTAACTCGCGATGAAGGAAAGAGTTGGACGAACATTACGCCGAAAGATTTGCCGGAGTGGAGCCGGATCAGCCAGATCGATGCTTCCCCACACGACGCGGGCGCGGCCTACGTGGCCGTGGATCGACATCAGAATGACGATCTGAAGCCTTACATCTATAAGACGAGCGATTACGGCCAAAGCTGGACGAAGCTGACGCATGGGATTCCGGAAGGCTCATTCGTTCGAGCCGTGCGAGAGGATCCGAAGAAACGCGGCCTGCTTTACGCGGGCACGGAAAATGGAGTCTACGTTTCGTTCAACGATGGTGCGGAGTGGAAATCGCTCAAGTTAAATCTTCCGACTACTCCGGTGCATGACCTGGTGATCAAGGATAACGATCTGGTGGTGGCGACGCATGGGCGGGCATTCTGGATTCTGGATGATGTCAGTCCGTTGCGCCAATTTACCGACGACGTGGCGAAGCAAGATGTTCATCTCTATACGCCGGGAGCGGCTTACCGGATTCAGGCGGGAGAGTCGGGAGAACATCATCCCTCGAAGCGGACCGGGCAGAATCCGTCAGCCGGGGCCGTGATTTATTACTACCTGAAAGATGCTCCGAAAACGGGGACGGAGACGAAGCTGGAGATTCTCGATTCCTCAGGGAAGGTGATTCGCAAATATTCGAGTGCCGAAGCACAATTGCCCGATGAACCTCCGGGACCGGACGACAAGAAGCCGGAAAAGGAAATCAAGCCAGATGCGGGCTTAAATCGTTTCGTCTGGGATTTGCGGTATGAGGAAGCTCATCGGGTCCCCGGCTACTATCTATGGGAGTACAACGGGGGCGCAAAGGGCGCGGTGGCCGCGCCGGGTGCGTATCAGGTGAGGCTGACGGTAGGTGGTGCGACCCAGACTGCGCCTTTGGAAGTAAAGTTGGATCCGAGGGTGAAGGTAAGTGAGGCGGATCTGGCGACACAATTCAGCTTGCTGTCGCAGATTCACGAGGAGTTGAACAAGGTATATGACGCAGTGAATCAAATTCAGGACGTGCGTGCGCAGGTAGCTGGGCTGAAACGGCGGTTGCCGGAGAATGCCAGCACGAAGGCGATTGTATCCTCGGCCGATGATCTGGAGAAGAAACTGGTTGGGGTGCGCGATCTCCTGATCAATCTGACGATCAGCGCCAATGAAGATTCACTTGCCTACCCGCCGCAGCTCGATGCCAAGTTGGCGTTCCTGGCGATGGACTTGGGCAGCTCGGACTCGGCGCCCACCGAGGCCGAACAGCTTGAGTTCGAGAAATTGAAGCGGCAGAGTGGCGAATTGCTGAGCCGATGGGATGACCTGCAACGCCGCGATCTCGCCGCTTTCCAGAAACTGACGGTGGAAGGCAGTCTCTCCACGGTGGTGGTACCACCTGCGGGTCGAGCGGGCGAGGTGGAGAACATCGACGCTCATTAGCCATAGTGTTTGCTAGTGTTTCGCGAGTGACCGACGTATTACTTCCGTGCCACTTCGATGGCACCGATGTGCCTTGTACACACTGTTGCGGGCTGCTAACTTGCCGATAGTGATGCTGATCCTCCCCTAATGTGGTGGTCGACTCGGATGTCTCGGGGGTGTGTATGAGGTTCATGCATCTGTGTTATGCGGCGGTAGGCTTCGCGGTGGCACGTTGGATCTTCAAACGGCAACCTGTTGCTGATCCAGTGGTTCGGTTACGGTCTTCTGGCTTGCTGTAGAGGTTGGGGTTTTAGAGTTTGGGCGCGCGCCCCGTTGCGCCTCCATTTCGTCTAGCGCGCGCCCACTAACTTTCCGGTCCACCCGGAAGGTCTAGTACCACGGTTTGCCGAAGTTATCTCTGTTTCGCAGGCCACTCTCACTACAATCTTGGCAGGACTGCCTGAGTTCGGGGTAGTAGACCGCGAGCTCGCAGTTCGCAGTAGGATCACGCACCGCCGCACTTCGTGCGGACGAGATGTGCTGATCCCGGATAACCCTGGTGAGAACACCGTTACTAACGCGTTGGACGATGGCCCTTCTGGTCGTGGGCGTGCTCGTGCTGGCCTTGCCGCAGCGGGTTCGCGCGCAAGAGGACCCGGACGACACACCGCTGGGAGATGTAGCGCGGAGTTTTCGCAGCAAGTCCGCTCCATCCGACTTGGTGATTGATAACGATAACCTTTCCAAGGTGGTGGACGATGCCGCAAAGCGGCGGGCTGCGGGCTCTACGATGGTGTTCTCTTTCGATCCGGGGGGAAAAGACTTTCACGTCTCTTCACCGGACGTGAGTTGCAGTCTTAGTTTTAGCGCAAAGACAAGCTCTCTGCTCGCCGATCCCGTCCCATTGAACGAACTGCCGCAAAGCGAACTGGGGAAGTTGGAAGGACCGGCCACCATCGACGGGGACTCTTTGCAGGTGTCGGTACACAACGGAAGCGCATGGGAACTGCGCGAGGTGGTGATTGGCCTTACCATTGTGAGGCGTCCCGAGCCTGGCGATGCGGCTTCGTACTACGGGCGGGCGAGGATTGTTCCGGCTGTTGCTGGCGCTCCTCATCCGGCGCAAGATTCGTCGGAGAAGCTGCCGGATGTCACAATGCTGTTGAAGGTGAAAGGATCGGCTGCGCCTTCTGCGACGGCGCTGTTTCGCACCCAGCTGAACTTTGCTCTTTTTCCGGACCAGGAATGGCACTGGGCGATCGTGAGGGCCAAAGGGGTGCCACCGCCTCCTCCTGCCGGAGCGACGATGACGGAGCCGAACCCAGGGCCCGTCCAACCCCCCGCGATGCAACCGGAGACCAGTGCACTAAGCCCGCCGGTTCCTCCGCCTTCGTCCAATCTGGATGTTGTTGTTCACCAAAAATAATCGCGAACCCATCCCTCCAGGCGACCTACTGGATCGCGCGTGTTAAACTGACCACAAATCCCACATCAAGGAACTGAAGATGAAATTTGGAGTCATCATCTTTCCCGGGTCGAACTGTGACCACGACGCTTACTGGACCATCCAGCAGGTCGCGAAGCAGCCCGTATGTTTTCTATGGCACGAATCGCACGATCTGGAAAATTGCGATGCCATCATTGTTCCTGGGGGATTCGCTTTCGGGGATTACCTGCGGACCGGAGCGATTGCGAAGTTCTCTCCCGTGATGGAATCGGTGCGCCGCTTTGCCGATTGGGGAGGGTTGGTGCTGGGGATCTGCAACGGGTTTCAGATTCTGTGTGAAGCGGGGCTGTTGCCGGGGGCTCTCATGCGGAACACAGGGCTGAAGTACGTTTGTAAACCGGTGCAGGTGCGGGTTGAAAATGCGGTTACTCCATTCACAAATGCCTGCGCGCAGGGAGACGTGCTGACCATTCCGATTGGCCACATGGAAGGGAACTACTTCTGCGATGCGGAAACGCTGGACGAGCTGCGCCACAAGAACCGCATTGTCTTTCGTTATTGCACTCCGGGTGGTGAGATCACGGCTTCGGCGAATCCCAATGGCTCGCTGGAGAACATTGCGGCCATCTGCAGCGCGGGAGGCAACGTTGTAGGCATGATGCCTCATCCGGAACGGTCCGCTGAACCCGAACTTGGCGGCACCGATGGAATGAAGATCTTTCAGTCCATGGTGGGCGCGATGGCCAACCGCTAGAATCTCCCGCTTAAGTAAGGGAGATGTAAATTTCTGCGCTGAAAACAAAATTCTGTTTGAAAGTCCACTGATCTCCTGCTAGTGTAGCCGCGAAGCGCTTCCCATTCACGCCCCACTGGAACTAAATGCCTAGAAGAAGTCTAGGGAGGAGTGTGCTTGATGACGTCGAAACAGATACTTGACGCCTTTTCTGAAACATTGATGCAGGATGAACGGATCCTGAGCCCGCGCGAGCGGGAGTTGCTAACGAGCCTCCTGCAAAACGCGAAGGATGCATCCAGCAATCCAGAGACTCAATCGGCCGTAACTGCTGCCATCGCACGATCGGTAGGTGAAACGGTCGCGCAACGGGCTTTTACCCTGCTGGGGAGCAGCATCGTGGAGCAGATTGTGGCCCGTGGCGCAGCTTCGGGTGTCTCCGAAGAAACAATGTCTGCAACAGTGTTCGCGGGACCGAAACCGCCGGGTCCCGGGGGACCGCAACCGCCTTCCGGCCCGCAGGATATTCCTGGACCGCACCCGCCAGGCCCCGGACCACAACCGCCGAGCGGACCACCGGGGATTGATCTGCGGCGCGCGACCGCAGTCGGGCGACACGAAGTGAGAAGCCAACCGGCTTCCAACAGCGTCGTCGCCGTCTTGGAAACTCCCGCAGTGGTTCGAGCGCAGTGCGTAGTTCTAGATGAGTTCCTGGCTCCGCAGGAGATGGAAGAACTGATTCGCTATACCCTGGAGCGCGAAGCGGAGTTCAGGAACAGCGAAGTCATTTCGCCCAGCGGGGAGTCGGGCGAAACTGACTACGGCCATCGTCGCTCGCGCGTTCTGATGGAGTTGGGAGCGCACGAGCAAGTAATCCTCAATCGAATCCGAGGAGTACTGCCAGAGGTGTTGGAACAACTCGGGATCGAGGAGTTTCCTATCACGCGGACGGAGGTGCAAATCACCGCGAGCAATGATGGAGACTTCTTCCATGCGCATTGTGACGACGCGCAGGAACGGATTGCATCGCGGCGAATGACGTTCGTGTATTTTTTCCATCGCGAACCGAGCCAGTTCGAGGGTGGAGAGCTGCGGCTACATGACTCCAGGAAGAAGGGCGACTATCCGCTCGGCACGTGGAGCTACGAGACCATTGTGCCTCAGCAGAACCAGATCGTCTTTTTCCCGTGCTCGATACTGCACGAAATTACGCCGGTGCTTTGTCGCTCGCGGGCTTTCGCCGACAGTCGGTTCACGGTAAACGGATGGCTACACCAGTAAAAGAAACGGCATGGCTTGAGTGGATCGCAGGCCTCATGGGGGCGGCATCGCGGCAACGACACACCGCGATGCTGCCGCCACACCAGTTCCATTGTCTGCTGGATGAGTTACCGCTGCACCTGATTCCGCAGTGGTCTGTCAATCGGCGAGACTCGCTGAGGGACGCGCCTCAAGAATTATTCCTGGACCCAGAGTGCGCGATCTTGCCGGCGGGAGAAGTTCCCGAGGAACTGCAAGCCCATCGCGAGTTGCTCGACGGCTTCTACTTGCAGGGCACGGTGGCGTGGGTGCGTGATGCCGCTATTGGCACGCTGCATCCCTTCTGGCTGGGACCGCGACTCGAAGCTGCAGTTTCGCGACTCCACGCAGGGGAATCCGCGCTTTCCCTTCCCGGCGAAGTAAGGGTCTTGCTGGCGCAGGCTGGCATCCTGACTCCAGCCGATCATGCCGAGCGTCTCGCTGTCGAGTGGTCGAAAATTGTAAGTAGAGGTGCGTTGGCATTTCGAGAGCGGAACTATGCGCCTCTTCGCAACTTGATCCATCCTTTCAATCTTGCTGCTTTGCGCCGTTACTATCGGCATGCAATTCGCAGGGGGGCGATCCGCCTGGGAGACGACCAGAGTCCCCGGCGCTACGTGGCCCACAATGAACCGGTCGCTCGCTACTTTCACCACCAGATCACGAACGCAGTGAGCGCCATCGTGGGAGAGCCGGTCAAGCCTTCGTATGTTTATCTGGCGTCCTACTTGAGCGGTGCCGAGCTGAAAAAGCACATGGACCGCCAGCAGTGCGAGTTTAGTGTTACGTTATGCCTGGATTTTTCTCCCGAACCGCAGCTGGCAACTTCGTGGCCGATTCGTCTGGATACTCCCGAAGGTGGAGCTACGGTTTATCAGGCACTGGGAGATGGCTTGGTTTACCGGGGAACGAAGGTTCCACACTACCGGCATGCGCTTGGCGAAGGATACACGTCGACCTCTATTTTCTTCCACTACGTTGGGTCGGATTTTTCGGGATCACTCGATTAGGGACACCGCGGACTCAGTGCAGTCCGGAAATCACATACAGAACAGAGAAAACCTGGTAGTAGCTGTAGGCGAAGCGTGAAGCATCGCGACTCACAACCACTGGAGCGATGTAGACGATGCCGACAGACGTTTTGGGCTGCAAGTCCTGGACGAGGGTTTTTTCGCCGGTGACTAAGTTGACTTTGTAAACCCCGGTGGGAACCTGACCGGGTCGATAGCCATAAATAGCCGAAATATCCTCCGACCATTGAATAGGAACGAAGCCTGGTTCGAGACCGGGGATGGGGTGCGGAGCGCCACCGGCAACCGGGTACACAGCGGCGGTTGGACCGTTATTGGCGATAATGGATTGTCCGTCGGGAGAGACCAATCCACCCGTAATTCCTTCCGGCGTGACAGGCGTTAGTTTTCCGGTGTCCAGATCGACGAAGTAGCAGCGCACCGCGTGACCCGGTTCGTTGCCATTGATGGTGATTCGTTTCCCATCCGCGAGGAAGTGGGAAGAGCCGTTGTGGATGCGTTCCAATCCTGTGACCGGAATGGTATGGGGTTGGCCGGCGCCAATGGGGTACAGAGTAACTCGGCCCGGGCTGCCGACGAGAATTGAAATCGCCCATTTTCCGTCCGGGGAAAGGCCGCCCGCGCTCCCATCACCCAGCAGTATCGGTGGTGTTCCGTCGATTTTACGAATCGCGACAGAATAGCTGGGAGGCGCGGCCTCGCTGGCGTCCTCGAACAAAACGGACTGTCCGTCACTGGAGATATCTTTCGCAACATCCCAGTCATGCCAGGAAAGGTTGATGGGCTCGCCCTTGCTGTTAAAAGTGGCCATGGCGACTCGTTCCGCATCGAGGCTTACCATTATGCGGCCGTCCGGGGCTGCATCCTGGAGTGTCATTCCTGCCGGGATTTTAAGAACGGTTCGAACTTTGCCCGAGGTGCTTACCGCGAACAGGGCGCGCGTATAGCCATTTTCGGCGGCCGTAAACCAGATTTCTTTTCCGTCGGAATTCCAGGCTAGCCCGTCCGCCGAGTCCCATTCCTGAGTAAGTGTCTTGGCGTTCCCCTTAAGGTCCATCAGGAAAACATAACCGCGATCGTCCCACATCGAGGGATGGTTGATGAAAGCGATTTTATCGGCCTCGGGAGAAAGGCGGAGGTGACTGATCCAGCCGTTGCCCTGATACAAGACGTGGCCCAAAGGATACTCAATGCGATCACGTCCGTCGGTATGGTGTACAACGGCCAACTGACCGTCCGGCCCCCAGTCGGCCCAGCGGACATCCTCTAAAAGTTCCCGGGGAGAACCGCCGGCCAGCGGTGCACGCGCCAACATGCCTTGTTCAATTTGAAGGTGCGCCATGTGAGCGCCGTGAAGCACCAGCGCTAATTCGCCGGACTTGGAAATCGCCAGCAAGTTTGCATCGGCAAGATTGAGTGGTTGGCTTAAGAGGGAATCGCCCACGGTGGAGAAGAGTTGAAGCGGTTTGCCGTTCCAGGCGGCGCCGTACACGACCGAGCGATAGTCGGGCGCAAACCGGGCCGAATAGAGTGTGCCCTGGTCATAGGTCAGGCGCCGGTATGCAAGCGACGAAGTGGTCGGCGGCGTTTGGCGAGCGGCAATCAACAGCGTCACAATGAGAAGCGCTCCTGCGATCGCCCAGGGGAGCATCTTTGTCTGCAACTTCGGACGCTTTGAAATGGCTGCTCGTCCGCCGGAAGCGATCGCCAAGGTTTCCAGGGCGAAGCCTAAATCGCGAGCCGATTGAAAACGCTTTTCGGGCTCTTTCTCCAGGCAATGGCGGACGATCTGTTGCAGCGGCAGGGGAACACCTGGCTGACTCAAATCGATCTCGGGCGGATCCTCGCGCAGGACGGCTGTGATCGTGTCGACCTCGGTTTCGCCGCGAAATGCTCGCCGACCAGTAAGCATCTCGTAGAGAATCGCGCCCACGCTGAAGATATCGCTGCGATGATCTACCCCCTTGGCTCGCAGCTGTTCCGGCGACATATATGCGACGGTGCCGATTACGGCGCCGCTTTTCGTTACCGTGGTAAGGTCTTCTGCAGTTCGGCCGGATTCCTCGGGCGCGGATTGGAGCTTGGCCACACCGAAATCAAGAATTTTGATCCGGCCATCGGTGGTTACGAACAGATTTTCGGGCTTGAGGTCGCGATGAATGATGCGACGATCGTGAGCCGCGATCAGGCCTTGTACGATCTGCAGGGAAAAGTCGATAGCTTGCCGGGTGGGCAATGGACCTTCCGAGAGCTGCTGCCGGAGAGTTTTACCTTCCAGCAACTCGCAGACGATGTAAGGAGATCCTTCGTCGAGGCCGACGTCATAGACAGCGACAATGTTGGGATGATTGAGTGCGGCCGCAGCGCGCGCTTCCAACTCGAAACGCCGCAGATGATCGGCGTTGCCGCTGGAACTCTGCCGGATAAGTTTCAGAGCGACGTCGCGGCCCAGCCTTTCGTCGCGTGCCCGGTAGACCTCGCCCATGGCTCCCGCGCCGATTTTTTCGATAACCCTGTAGTGACCTATAACTCGGCCGATCATGTGCAAAACGCGCCCCGCAGGCATGTTAGGGTGCATATTCATTGCAGTCAATGACCCATTCGTGAGTGATGTATCGGGCGAGCGCTTGCTCTGGTTCGCGGTGGTGTTTATTATCGGAGTAGTGCGGCGGCCGGAGAAACGGGTCGTGGTATAATTTCGGTTCGCCTGCAGATTTATCGAGGCAGCCTGTGATTCCCTCTACGGGCGAATCCCGCGCCAATCAAGATCCTTAGATACGAGGTCTAGCCATGTCTGGCCATTCAAAATGGGCCACAATCAAGCATAAGAAGGGCGCGCTCGACGCCAAGCGCGGCAAGATTTTTACCCGTCTCATTAAGGAAATCAGCATCGCCGCGAAGAATGGCGGCGGCGATCCTGATTCCAATCCCCGCCTGCGCGGCGCCATTCTCGCGGCTAAATCGGAGAATATGCCGGCCGATAACATCAAGCGGGCGATTCAGCGCGGTACTGGCGAACTGCCGGGCGCTACCTACGAAGAGTTTTCTCTTGAGGGCTACGGTCCGGGTGGCGTGGCGATCCTACTCGATATCAATACCGACAACCGCAACCGGACGGTGAGTGAAATCCGCCACTGCTTTGGTAAGAATGGCGGTAACATGGCCGAGGCTGGCGCCGTCTCCTGGATGTTTCATAAGAAAGGCGACATCATCATTCCCAAGAGTGTGGCGAAAGAGGACGACCTGATGAACATTGTCCTCGAAGCGGGCGGCGAAGACTTGAATGACGATGGCGAGAATTGGGAAATCCTGACGGAGCCCTCGGCTTTTGAAGCTGTGCTCGAAGCGGTAAAGAAGGCGGGAATCGAACCTGCGTCGTCGAGCGTTGCGATGATTCCGCAGAACTACATCAAGCTGGAAGGCCAGGCAGCCAACACCATGATCCGGCTGATGGAAGCGCTCGAAGATCAGGACGACGTGCAGAATGTGCACTCCAACTTTGACATCGATCAGAAGTTGCTGGAAGAAGTTGCTGGCTGATTGGTGTGCGAGAAGTTTTGAGAGCCGCCCGGGTGGGCGGCTCTTAATTTTTTCCCAGAGACGATCTCAAGAAAAAGTTTTCAACACAACCGTGGAAAATTCTGTGGAAAAGCACAGCAGTATCTTTGTAAGTGATTCAACGAGAGATGGTTCAGCACTTTGCACCGGAGCGGGTGCTGGCACTTTCGTGGTAGGTGCAGCGTGCCACGCCATGCCGATCCACACATCGTGGATGGAGCGATGGTGAAACTCAGACTCGACAAATTGCTGGTCGACCGTGGGCTCGTTGCTTCGCGGGATCGCGCGCAAGCGCTCATTATCGCGGGAAAAGTGTTGGTCAACGAGCAGAAGTTCGACAAAGCTGGCACTCAAGTTGCGTTCGACGCCGCTGTGCGTTTGCTCGGCGGAGATCTGAAGTACGTGAGCCGTGGCGGACTGAAGCTGGAGCGCGCTCTCGAACATTGGAAGATTGACGTTCAGGGCAAAACTTGTCTTGATGTGGGTGCTTCCACCGGGGGATTCACCGATTGCCTGCTACAACATGGAGCCGTGCGCGTGATCGCAATCGATACCGGCTACGGGCAGATGGATTTTAAGCTCCGTCAAGATCCTCGGATTCGACTGCTGGAAAAGACGAATGCACGTTACGTGACGAGTGACAGTATCGGAGAAATGGCGGACTTGATCACGGTCGATGTAGCCTTCATTTCCGCGACCTTGGTTGTGCCGCCGGTGGTGAATGCGGCCTTCCCGCAATCGGTCAGCGAGCGTCGCGGCAGGCAGGTGATCGTTCTGGTGAAACCGCAATTCGAAGCAGGGAGGGAATTCGTTGGGAAGGGAGGGATTGTGCGCGACGAAGCGGCACAACTTGGTTCCGTAGAAAAAGTTAAAGGGACGCTGGAGGGCCTTGGCTGCTCAAGCCTGGACGTGATCGATTCGCCGATTCTTGGCGCGGAAGGGAATCGCGAATTCCTGCTGCGGGGAGTGTTCTAGTCTTCCAGACGGCCGGTTAAAGATTTCCCGCCGGATTCTGTACAATCTTTCTTTCGTTCTTTCATCATGGCAATCTCGCCCTCATCTTCCCAATCCAAGGTAGCGGCCATCATCTCTCGTCCGGCGCGGACCGAGGTGGCTGATATAGTCCCAAAACTCCTGGCATGGCTGCATGCTCACGGCTACAGCGTGATCGTTGATCCGGAGACTGCCAAGTATTCCAACGGCGAAGAGGAAGTGGCGCGCTCGCAAATGTCAGCGCGGCCCCTGGACCTTGTGGTAGTGCTGGGCGGGGATGGTACGTTGCTCTCCGCGGCCCGGGCCACCGCTCCGATTGATGTACCGCTGCTGGGCGTGAATCTGGGTTCGCTCGGCTTCCTTACGGACGTGCCACTGTCGTCGCTTTTTGCCATGCTCGATAAGATTGCGCAGGGGCGCGCGGCCGTGGAGCAGCGTTCGCTCATGCAGTGCGACTTGGTGCGCGGTGAGCAGATTCTGGGAAGCTATCTGGTTTTCAACGACGCGGTGGTCAACAAAACGGCTTTGGCTCGTCTCAATAATTACGATCTCTTCGTCGACTCGGTATTTGTCTCGAGCTACAGAGCAGATGGAATGATTGTGGCCACGCCTACGGGATCGACCGCCTATTCGCTTTCGGCCGGCGGCCCGGTGCTGATGCCGACGGTTAACGCTTTCGTGATCACCCCAGTAGCGCCGCATTCGCTCACGCACCGGCCGCTCGTCGTGCCGGATTCGGCGGTGGTTGAACTTTTGTTGCGTAGTGACGAAGAGGTGGCGTATCTCAGTCTGGACGGGCAGCCAGGACTTGATCTATGCGATGGTGACCGGGTTCGCTGTCGACGGTCCGAGCATAGCGTCAGCCTGTTTCGCACTGACCATGATTTCTTCCACGTGCTGCGCACGAAGCTGAAGTGGGGAGAAAGATAGGGTTAAGTCGCGAGCAGTTCGCGGTTACAACTCCGCCGCATAAAGGTCGCGTATCGTTTCTCGACGCCTGATAACCTTGGCAGATTTTCCACGAACCAGGATTTCGGCGGGACGCGGACGCGAGTTGTAGTTTGATGCGAGCGCCATTCCGTAGGCCCCGGCGTCAAGAATCGCAAGCAACTGGCCTTCTTCGACGCGCGGCAACTCGCGATCGCGAGCGAAGAAGTCTCCCGACTCGCACACGGGACCCACTATATCGATCGTTTCGTTCTTGGCAGAAGCCTTCTTGGTCCGGATAACGGGAACGATCTCGTGGTACGCACCATAGAGCGCGGGCCGAATCAGATCGTTCATGGCGGCGTCCACAACCAGAAAATGTTTGCCGTCATTTTCCTTCCTGTAAAGGACAGACGTAAGCAGAACACCCGCGGGACCGATGATGGAGCGTCCCGGCTCAAGCAGCAAATGGACATTCAGTTCGCGCAGTGGATTAGTCACCGACCGCGCATACCGCGCAACGCAATCGGAAAACTCCAACCCAGGCTCGTGATATTCGATGCCAAGTCCGCCGCCAATGTCGACGAAGTCGATGGAGTGGCCATCGGCGCGCAGCTTGCGAACCAGATCGGCCACCCGACCCACGGCGTCGCCAAATGGCGCAACGTCGGTGATCTGGGAGCCGATATGAACGCTGACGCCAGCAACTTTCAGGTACTTTGCCTTGGACGCTTGGGCGTAAAGTTCGCGCGCGCTGCGGATGGGCACTCCAAATTTGTGCTTGTGCAATCCGGTGGAAATGTAGGGATGGGTGTCGGCGGCCACATCGGGATTCACGCGCAGAGCCAGTTGTGCGACCGTCCGGCACTGCGTCGCGCGTTCCGCCAGCGCTCGCAGTTCCGATTCACTTTCGACGTTGAAGAGAAGGATGCCGGCCCGCAGTGCCGCGGTCAACTCCTTTCGAGATTTTCCTACTCCGGAGAACACGACCTTTCTTGCTGCTCGACGATCAGCGGCCTGCACCCGTTCCAGTTCTCCGCCGGAAACCACGTCGAAGCCGCAGCCCTCGCGCGCGAGCAGGCGCAAGATACTCAGATTGGAATTGGACTTTACGGAGTAGCAAATTGTGTGAGAAAAATGGCGGAACGCCTTCTCGAAAGCGGCCAGGCGCTTGAGGATGGCGTTTGCAGAATAAACATAGAGAGGTGTTCCGAAGCGCGCTGCGAGTTTCGTCAGAGGAATATCCTCGCAGTGCAGAGCGAACGCTTCGCCGAGCGACCGTTGCTGGTGCTTGCGAAAAACGAAACCCGGCGGCCGCTCGCTGTCAGATACTCGGTTACGCCGGTTCATTTTCGTTTCGAGGAACTGGAAGGCGAAGCGTCCTTCACTTTGATTGCAACTACGGTTTGGTCGTCAAAGGTCTCGACGCCGGCGGAGTGCTCGGCCACGGCTTTGAACAAAATATCGACAACGCAATCCGCCGAGCTACCTCCGCATTCCGCGATCAGCCTTTCTACCCGTCCCCGACCAAACATTTCGCCGTTCCGGTTGCGCGCATCAAGAATGCCATCGCTGAAGAAAACAAACACGTCGCCGGGCTTCATTTTGAATCGGAATTCGTCGTAGTTCGCGTCGTCGAAAAGTCCCAGCGGTAAGCCGGTTGCTTCGATGACATGGTTTTTGCCGGCGTGCACGTGAATCGGCCGGGGCAAGCCGGAGTTGGCCACCAAGAGCGTCCGGTGCTGATCGTCCCACACGGCATAGATGAGGGAGACGAATTGCGCTTCAATGCGGCGCTCGGCCAGGGACAGGTTCACCGCGCGGAGCATCTCGGCCGGGCCAGGCTCGATGGGGGCGTGCGAGCGCAGGATCCCGCTCACCAGGGCCGCGTAAATAGCGGCAGGCGCTCCCTTGCCGCTCACGTCGCCAATCACGATGCCAAGGCGCGAAAGCGAATAGGGAATGAAATCGTAAAGATCGCCGCCGATGGCGCGTGCAGGAACGAATTTCGCCGCTAGCTCCAGGTTCGCCAGCTTGGGAAGTGTCTGCGGCAGCAAGCGCATCTGCAGTTCTCGCGCCAGCGCCAAATCCCGCTCCAGACGGCGTTCCTGCCGCGCGATCTCCTCGTAGAGGCGGGCGTTTTCGATCGCAATCGCCACCTGTGCAGCGAGTGTCATCATGGTGCGGCGGTGATCGTCAGTGAAAAAACCGCGGCGCGTATGCTCCAAATCGAGCACTCCGATCACTTTGTCTTTGTAGATCAGCGGCACAGCCAGCTCTGAGCGCGTTTCCGGGTTGGCTTCGATGTAGCGGGGGTCCTTGCTCACGTCGGGCACAAGGATCGCCTGTTTGGTCTCGGCCGCCTGCCCCACGATACCTCGACCCAGCGGCACTTCGTGCTTCAGGTGGATGTTTTCATGGAAGCGCAGCGAGAAACGATGTTGCAGTTTCTCGCCGGTGGAATCGAGCAACAGAATGCTGAACATCTGGTAGTCAATCAGCCGCCGGAGCAGTTCGGCGACCCGGCTCAGTAGTTCATCCAGATTCAGGATGGAGGACAACTCCCGGGCAATTTCATTGAGCAATAACAGAATGCGGGCCTGTCGCGTGGTGCGCGTGTAGAGCTGGGCATTCTCGATGCCGCCGGCGATTCGAGACGCGACCAGAGTCAGCAGACGGCTGTGCTCCTCGTTGAAATAGCCTGGGTTCTGCGCCTCCAGATCGATCACGCCAATCACTCGATTCTTGGTGATGAGCGGCACGGCTAATTCCGAGCGCACGTTTGGTATGGCGGCGATGTAGGTTGGATCCTTAGTGACGTCATCCACCAGAACCGCTTGCCGCAACTGCGCGGCCTGCCCGGTGACTCCTTCGCCCACCTTGACGCGAGCCCGCTCGGCAAACTCCGGTGGGTAGCCTACTTGGAAGCGAAAGCGCAATTCCTGAGTCTTCTCGTTCAGCAGAAGAATCGCGAAGATTTCGTAGTCGATGACTTTGCGCACCACCTCGGCGACGCGGCGCAGCGTGGTATCGAGGTCGAGCGAGGTCGCCAGAACATCCGCGACTTCCAGCAATAGTGGCTCGACGGGTAAATGATCTACAGGCTTGCTCAGAGGAGATCCCATGTTTTTTCTATGATAGCAGCCGTTTCTTTGAGTGCCGGTATCGAGTACCTGGTACCTAGTACTGAGTAGCGCTTGCTCGTTACCCAGTACGCGGGACTGACTTCTACTCCCTCGGGACGACGCATATGTCTGCCAAATTTCGATAGCGTTCGGCGTAATCGAGGCCATAACCCACTACGAACTCGTCGGGAATGGTGAAGCCGACATAATCGCCCTGAAGCGGCAGTTTGCGGCGGGAGGGCTTATCCAGCAGAGCGGCGATCTTCAGCGATCGAGGCTGGTGCGCCAGCAAGAGCTTCTTCAGGACGGTGAGGGTCAGTCCGGTATCCAGAATGTCCTCCACGACGATCACGTTCTTGTCTTTCATGGATTGGTCGACATCTTTTGTCAGCTTGACCTCACCGGTGGAGTCCCATCCACTCTTAAGTTCCTGAGTCGGGCTGGGGCGATTGCCGTAACTGGAGACGCCGACGAAATCAAAAGTCGCGTCCAGATTCACTTGCCGTGCCAGGTCGGCCAGAAAAATCGCTGAACCCTTCAAGACGCCGACGAGAATCACCGGCTGCCCTGCGAAGTCGCGCGTGATGTCCGCGCCCAGTTCCGCGACTCGTTTTGTGATCTGCTCCCGCGAAATTAGCACCTTGAGTTCAGTCATGGCGTTTCATATTAAACTAATTTCGGCCGCAGTCCATTGCCGGGGCGAGTGACGAGTAAATTGCGTGAGGGCTGCGGGGGAGCTATCGTCCATGAATTTGAGAGGCATTCAGCTTACGTGGCTCGGCCACGCGACATTTCGTATTGAAACGCCAGGGGGGCAGACCATCATTATCGATCCGTGGATCATGAACAATCCCGCATGTCCCCCGTCCGAGAAGAAGGTGAAGAAGGTCGATACACTGTTGGTCACACACGGGCACGGCGACCACATCGGCGATGCCGTAGAGGTCATCAAGGAACACAATCCGCAGGTTGTGGGCATCCCGGAAATGTGCGGCTGGCTGGAGAAAAAGGGCGCCAAGAAAACCGCCATGATGAACAAGGGCGGCACGCAAAAGATTGGCGATATCAAAGTCACCATGGTGCATGCGGATCACTCCTGCGGTATACAGGATGGCGACCAGATTATTTACGGCGGCGAAGCTTGCGGGTACGTGATCGAGTTCGAGAACGGCGTTAAGATTTATCACGCCGGCGACACGAACGTGTTCGGAGACATGGCGATCATTCGCGAGCTTTACGCGCCTGAGATTGTCATGCTGCCCATCGGCGATCATTTCACCATGGGGCCTCGCGAAGCGGCTTACGCCTGCAACCTGCTCAAACCGAAAACGGTCATTCCCATGCACTTTGGCACCTTTCCGGTGTTGACTGGAAGTCCCGGGGAGTTGAAGAAGCTGGTGACGGGCGTTGAGATTTTGACGATGAAGCCGGGCATTGCTCTCCACGATTGAAAAACTGGTAACGGATCACAGAATCACGGATCACAAATCCCGAGGTCATAAATTGCCTGCAAACAAAGCTAAAACGAAGAAGGAAAACAAACCCAGCTGGCGACACTACAACCTGACTACCGCGGGCCCAGTCGACGATTATCTGTACTCGATGCTGCCCAAGCGCGACGAAGTGCTGGTGGAGATGGAAGACTACGCTAGCAAGCATAACGTGCCCATCGTTGGCCCCGCAGTGGCGCGCGTGCTGCAGCAACTTGCCTTGACGATCAATGCCAAAACGGTTTTCGAGCTGGGATCTGCCATTGGATACTCGACCATTTGGTGGGCGCAGGCAGTAGGAGGACAGGGCCGCGTCATCTATACCGATGGCGATGCCAAGAACGCCGGGCGGGCGCGCGGCTACTTCGACCGCGCCGGCGTTTCCGAGCGCATCACGCTGCACACTGGGGATGCGCTGGAAGTGCTCTCCGAGCAGAAGCAGGAGTTCGACATCATTTTCAACGATGTGGATAAAGAGGATTATCCCCGCGTGCTGAAAATGGTATCGCCGCGTCTGCGCAAGGGAGGCTTGTTTATCACCGACAATGTGTTGTGGAGCGGACGGGTCGCGGAGAAAAATCCCAAGGAGTCTCGGACTAAAGCGATCCTCGAATTCAACAGACTGCTCTACGGCTCGGCTGACTTCTACGCTACGATTTTGCCCATTCGCGATGGGCTGGCGGTCGCGCTGAAGAAGTGATTCTTAGGGCAGGTCAAATTGACTTCACGGGAATCGCCAGCAAATCGTCGACCAGTCCGACTTCCTTCTGCAGGAACGGCTCGGCATAGGTGACGCCTCCGAGGGCGCCGTAGTAGCGCGCCATCGACTCTACGCGTGCATGGATTTCGTCGTGAGCAGGGAAGAGATCCTTGCCGGCCTCCTGATCGCTGAACTGCGACTTATAAGCCAGGATGGAAGCGAACTTCTGCTCGAATTGTTGGGTGATATCGACTACGAAGGTGGGGCGCACGTCATAGTAAAGCGTGGCGTAGATTATTTTGAAGGGACGATGAGGAGCGACCGGCTGGGAGCCGAGAGCTAACTTTCGCAGTCCTGCAAGAAAGCACGCTTCATATCCCAGCACGGAACAGGTGTAGTGATCGGGATGGCGTCCCTTCCAGTAAGGCAGAATCACCACACGCGGGCGAGTCTCGCGGATCACGCTCGCCACTTTCAAGCGATTCTCCCAGGTGTTTTCGACGCGGCCATCCGGGATATCGAGAGCCCGACGCCAACCCGCGCCGAGAATCTTCGCCGCATCCGCCGCCTCCCGCGCCCGGTCTTCGGCTGTGCCGCGGGTGCCCATTTCGCCTTGCGTCAGATCGAGGATGCCGGTGCGCTGGCCGCGTTGCACGGCTTTCAACAGGGTGCCTCCGCAGGTTTGCTCTACGTCGTCACGGTGCGCGGCAATGGCCAGGATGTCGAGCGTAGTCGCGGACATGTCAATCGAGATTGCCTTGCTCCAGCACCACGTTTTCCCGCACGATCAGCCGGTGCGACGCCATTTCCTTTAGCGTAGGCAGCACGCGGTTCACATGCTCATCGGTATCCACGAAAATAATGATCACGGGGAGCTTCCCGCCAGCCTCGACGAGGTGCGATGTTTCCACGCGATGCCGCCCCAGGAATCCAGCTACGGCATGGATCGTAGTCGCGGCGTAGACATTTTCGTTGCGCAGGTATTTGAGAATCTCCAGATGCATCGGGTGGTGGTGCCACTGGTCGGCTTCGTTCAAGTAAATCGTGACTTGTACTGCCATCGCGTTCGCCATTCTACAGCACCCGGGCCAGCGCCATGCCCGCTAAAGCTCCGCCCAGGCACAGAACATTGTTGCTGAGAATGTTGCCGAGCATCAGGGCCCACTGTCCCTGCTCGAAATAAGACATGGTTTCGAACGCGTAGCTCGAGAAGGTGGTGAACGAACCGCAGAAGCCAATGACTATCAACAGGCGCCAGCGCGGATCGACCAGGACGCGTTCCGTGGTCCAGATGACGAAGAAGCCGACAATAAAGCTTCCCACAATGTTGATGAAGAGCGTGCCGTAAGGGAAGACGGGCCCGAGTTCCCGGGCGGCGAGGCGGCTCAGCAAATAGCGAAGGTTGGCGCCGACGATGGCGGCGACAGAGATAGCGAGGAAATCTTTCACGACGGAGTTTCTCCCTACAAATCAATTTGGATTTTGCAGGAGTTATCAGCCGCAGGCCAAACGGGCGTCGCAGGCGGTTATGGCGAACTCCATCGCCTTACTAGTTTTTTACCACAGACGACACGGTGGAACACAGAATTTATTCACGGCGTGAGAACTGACGCCAGCACGTCTGTCTCACGGCTACTTCTTCCGCTCCACCAAATAACGCGCCAGTTCCTTCAGCGTGTCGGCTCGTTCCCCGAAGCTGTCCAACTCCACAAATGCTGCGCTCACCAGAGCATCCGCCCGGCGCAAGGATTCTTCCACCCCGAACAGCGCCGGGTAGGTTACTTTCTGAGCGGCGGTATCTTTGCCGGCAGTCTTGCCGAGCTGCTCGGAGCTCTGGGTCACGTCGAGCACATCATCCACGATCTGAAAAGCTAAGCCAATCGACTGACCAAAGGCGCGCAGCTTCTCGACTTCACTGTTTTTTGCTCCGGCATAAAGACTCCCGCTTACCAGGCTGGCCGAAATCAGCGCGGCGGTTTTGGCGCGGTGGATATACTCCAGCATCTCCGCTGTGGGCCGGGTATGCTCAGCCTCCAAATCCACGACCTGGCCGCCAATCATGCCGTTGAGCGTGCCGGTGGCGCGCGCGATTTCTTCGATAATCCGTACTCTCGCCTCGGCGGGGCATTGCAGGCGCGCCAGAACTTCATAGGCCTGGGTCTGCAGGGCATCCCCGGCGAGGATGGCGAGGGCATCGCCGAACACTTTGTGGCAGGTGGGACGCCCGCGCCGAAGATCGTCGTTGTCGAGGGCGGGAAGATCGTCGTGGATCAGAGAATAAGTGTGTAGCATTTCGAGCGCCGCGCCCAGTTCTTCGATTTTCACCGGCAATGATCCTGCGATCATGCGGCCGGCCTCCATGCACAGCACGGGACGCAGCCGCTTGCCGCCGGCAAAAACACTGTGGCGCATGGCCTTGTGAATGGAAATGGGGTGTTGAGTTTCCAGCGGAATCAGGCGATCCAGCGCGGCATCGGTTCGCGCCTGTCCTTGCTCGAGAGTTTCTTGCAGCATTGAGCAGTGAGTATAGCAAGCGGCAGGAGGGTGAAGCATCCTTACGGGAAGGGAAAAGAGGTGCAACTGCCAGCTCTAAAGATTCCGATAAAACTCGCCGATAAACTTATCATCACGATTCGCGAGACTGAGTGAGGGATTTCCGCAAGCCGACTTGTGGCAGAGGACAACGAGAGAAGAAATGAAACTTACACTCGGAAAGAAGCTGGGGCTGGGTTTTGGAGTGATCCTCAGCCTGATGGTGTTTAGTGCCACTGCGGCCTACCTGAAGGCCGGAAAGATCAAGCGCAGCCAGGACGCGGCTTTCGAGGTGCGGATGCCGTCACTGAAAGCCGCGATCAGGCTACAGAGGGATTTGAATCAGACCCAGGTCAAAGGTCGCCAAGCGATTCTCGCTGGAACACAGCCAGCCCGGCTAGCGGAGACGAAGAAGCTATTCGATGGAACCTGGAGCGATATCGAAAAGGACATGGCCGGGATGGACGAGTTGGCTCCGAAGTGGGAGCAGGAGAATCGAGACCGGCTGAACGAAATGAAGAAGCAGCTTCCCCTGCTTCGTGGGGTTCAGGAAGCTGCAATCAAGCGTGCTGCAGGGCGTGAGCATGGAGCTGTGGTCAAGGCGGGTAATGACTCCGCCGAGGGGGCAACGCCGATCAACATCGAGCTGAAGAAATCGCTTGGGACCATGGCGGAATCGTTTGACAGATTAGTAGACCAGAGCCGGGACGAATTGAATGCGGACAACCAGTCCCTCAACGTGACGATGGGCTTGATTACATTAGCGGGGTTGGGCTTGGGAATTTTCGTGGCCATTTTCTTGAGCCACAGCATTGCTGGAGCGATCCGATCTGTGCTGATTCAGGCGGAGACCATTGCAGCGGGCGACTTGACCCATGACGATCTGAAAGTCTCCAGCCAGGACGAACTGGGGGAACTGACGGCTGCGATTAATGGGATGAGTGGCAGTCTGAAGCGCATGATCGTGGCCATTATGGATAATTCCGCTCACGTAGCCAGCGCAAGCGAGGAACTTTCTTCCTCGGCTACGTTGCAAGCGCAGGGTGCGGATATGCAGAAGGACCAAACGACGCAGGTCGCCACCGCCATGCAGGAAATGTCCGCCACGGTTCATGAGGTCTCTGAGAACTCGCTGAAGGCTGCGAATGCGTCTCACAACGCTGCCCAAGCGGCCCGCCAGGGTGGTCAGACGGTGCAGGAGACGCTGGCTACCATGCGTAGCATTGCCGATTCCACGCGCAAGGTAGCGATGCGAATTACCGAACTGGGCAAGAGTTCGGAGAAGATCGGCAAGATTATTGCTGTGATCGATGACATTGCCGACCAGACGAACCTGCTGGCTTTGAACGCCGCGATTGAAGCGGCCCGCGCAGGGGAGCAAGGTCGCGGCTTTGCCGTAGTGGCGGATGAAGTTCGAAAGCTGGCCGAACGCACCGCCCAAGCTACGAAAGAAATTGCCGGGATGATCGAGTCCATACAGGTTGAAACCAGGAGCGCCGTAGAAGCCATGGAATTGGGTAACCGGGAAGTGGAAAGCGGTGTGAAGAAGACGTCGGCTTCGGGCGCAGCGCTCGAAGAGATTATCAAAATGTCGGAGGATGTGGGTGGCATGATTGCACAGATTGCGACCGCAGCGACCGAGCAATCCAGCGCCACCGAGCAGATCAACGCCAGCGTGGCCCAGATCTCGAGCGCCACGCAGGAATCATCGGTTGCCGCTGGGCAGACGGCGAAGGCATGCAGTGAACTTTCCGGGATGGCTCTCGATCTGCAGAACATCGTGAGCCAGTTCAAATTGGATTCCGGCGCCGGCCGTAAGGCTGCCGCAGCAAGCGCAGGCTAGGCGGGACGTTTCATTCCGAACGAAAAACGAGGACGCTGTGAGGGGCCCTCATTTTGAGATTTACGGTCAAGTTTATGCTGCGGCGGTCTGAGCGATCGCCACGCTTCGCAAGACCGACGTGAGAACATTTTGAACGTCGTCGGAACCGCAAACGTCGCTGGCCCCCGCTTCCAGAGCGTCGATCCACAATTGCTCATCCGGTATGCGATGAGTGCACACAATCGGAAGCGCAGGAAAATCATGGTGCAGGCTGCGTACGTCGGTGAGACGCGAGTATTCCATGTCGAGGACGACCACTTCCGGACGGTTCTTGGCGACGCGCTCGCGGAGTTCATCTCCGGAGTGGGTCAGGTGAACAGCGTGGAAGTGGGAGGAGAGTTTACCCGCCAGACACTGCGCGACCCTAGGATCACTTTCCAGAATTACCACATTAAAGCCCATAGATCCTCCTGACTTAACACCGTCAGTAACGGCGGACTAGGGCTGCGGGGAAGGGTTCGAAACCACTACTCCACAGACATTTACAATCAAGCTCCAGCTGCGAATCGGCTGCCTACCTGCGGGCGGGCGCTTTCTCCGCCAAGGGCTCAAACGGCTCGGCCTGGAGCTTCCCATTTTTCTTGAGCAAAATCTCAACCTTGCCTTCCGCTTGCTCCAGTTCCTTGCGGCAAGCGGAGGAAAGATTCATACCCTCTTCAAAGAGGGTGAGAGACGTCTCCAGAGGCACATCTCCCTTTTCCAGCTCCTGGACAATTTTCTCCAGTCGCTGGAGGCATTCTTCAAACTTGGCCAACGGGGTTTCGCTCCAGCTCTATTGTAATGCTCCGAATCGCTGCGGATGTCCAGTTTTTATTATGAATATTTAGAGAAAATAGACCTTCGTGTAACCATAAAGGGAAACCTAGGCCGGGGCAGCGGTTTTCGTCCCCAGAGCCTCCAGAACATCTACTGCCGAGCTGTAGCGGCCTTGGGGCGCGCTGATCTGGGCCCCTTGCACGGTATGGCGCACCGCCAGCAGCATCTCCCGGGCAATGGCCACACCCTCGGCTCTCGCGGCCTCCGGGGTTTGAGCCTTGGCCATGCGTTCCAGGATGGAATCCGGCACCGAAACGCGCAGCTCGTTTTTCATGAACTCGGCGTTGCGGACGCTGACCAGTGGCCAGATCCCGGCGATGACCGGAATTCGACACTGCTCGATGCGGCGCAAGAAGTTTTCCAGCAGTCGAATGTCGAATACAGGCTGAGTGACCGCATACTCGGCGCCGGCTGCTACTTTGTATTCAAAGCGCCGGATTTCTTCGTCGAGGTCCGTGAGCCCGGGATTCGCGCCGACGCCGATGACAAATCCAGTACCGGTGCCGATGGGGTTTCCGCCCAAGTCCAGACCGCGGTTCAAGTTATGAACGATGTTCACCAGGCCGATGGCATCGACATCAAACACCGCCGTCGCATCGGGATAATTGCCCATCTTCGGAGGGTCGCCCGTGATACAGATCAAGTTCTTGATCCCCACGGCAGCCGCTCCCAGAAGATCACTTTGGATGCAAAGCACATTGCGGTCGCGGCAAGTGTAGTGCAGAATGGCGTCGATTCCCGCCTCGCGCTGTACCAGCAACGAAAGCGCCTGATTGCTCATGCGCGCCGAAGCCCGGGGGCTGTCGGGAATGTTCACTGCATCGACTCCTAC
The DNA here is from genome assembly GCA_964403025.1 of uncultured Acidobacteriaceae bacterium. GTDB lineage: Bacteria > Acidobacteriota > Terriglobia > Terriglobales > Acidobacteriaceae > Sulfotelmatobacter. The sequence continues at coordinate 1,533,126 of CAYOEH010000001.1, forward strand.
AGATTTCAGAAAACGTGAACCCTCCAACTCCTTGCTGATATCCGTTCCCTTCGGAGGAACCACCTCGACCATGGTTACGAACTCGCCGCGGGCAAGCTTGGCCCCTAATAGAGATCGCTCCTCCAACGATTGCGCCGGAGTCGCTACCGGCGAAGCTGCGCCTCCCGCGGCGTGAGCCGGATTTGACTTCCCTCTGGCTTCACCGACTCGAAGCGCGGACTTCATCACCCGGATGTGATCGGGGGTGGTTCCGCAGCATCCTCCGACGATCCGGACACCGGCAGCGACGAACTTGCGCGCATAACTGGCCATGTACTCCGGAGAGCACAAATAGATATTTCTACCTTCCACGGAGCGCGGAATGCCGGCGTTGGGTTGCGCGGCCAGCGGAAGGGAAGTGGCGGCTCGCACGCGCTCGATCGCGTCGAGCATGGCCACCGGACCCACGCTGCAGTTGCAACCGATCACGTCCGCTCCCCATTCTTCGAGGCGAGGAGTGAAAGTTTCCGGATCGGAACCATCGAGGCAGTTGCCGTCTTCATCGATCGTAACCTGCACGACCAACGGCAATTTCGCTCCGACGTCTTTCGCGGCCAGCATGGCCTGATGAAGTTCCTCGAGGTATCCGAAAGTTTCCAGGATCAGGAGGTCTACGCCGCTCTCGGCCAGGGCCGCGATCTGCTCGCGGAATGCCTGGCGGGCTTCCTCAAACGAAGTTTTTCCTAAAGGCTCAATTCTTGTCCCCAATGGGCCAACTGATCCCGCGACCCACACATCGAAGCTCTTGGCGGCTTCGCGCGCCAGCTTTGCACCCATCCGGTTCATGTCACGTACTTTGTCAGCCAGGCTATGCCGCGCGAGGCGGAAGGAATTCGCGCCAAAAGTATTGGTTTCAATAATTTCAGCCCCGGCTTGCAGGTATTCGTGATGAATGGCACGAATCAGGTCAGGTTGCGATAGATTCAGCTCGTCATAGCAGCGGTTGATGAAGACGCCTTTGGAATAGAGCAGAGTCCCCATCGCGCCATCGCAGAGAACCGGGGATTGCTTGATGCGTGCAAGAATGTCTTCCGCCATATTGAAAGCATACAAGATGAACACAAAATCTGGCATCTGAAGGGAAGAGTACGAATGGAGCGGGGTCGAATGAGGTGTTGTGCAACCGGGCTCTGCTATAATCCGCTATTTCGCACTTAAATCTCTGGTTTTCCTGTAGTTAGGAGCCTGACGTTTGAAGAAATCCGCTCTTTTGTTGGTTGTACTCGCCGTCGCCACTTCCGCTCTTGTCTCCTGCGGCAAAGCATCGACGGCGGGGCCCACGCCTCCGAGTAATTTGACCGAACGTGTTCTCGCCTCGCAGAGCGTCACAAGCGCTACGGCGTCGGGAGGATTGGTAATCATCAACGGCCAATACGATACGCTGGGAAGAGGCGAAATCAGCGCCGGTACCTCGCCGGGCCTGATGGCCATTTCTGCCGACCGGGCGACCTTACTGGCCTTTGATTCGGCGACAAACAAGGTCGAGGTCGTCAACACCACAAAGGAGACGCTGACCGGCGGCATCCAGCTTCCAGGCTCGACGATGAGCATGGTCGTAGCGCAGCCCGGCGCCGCTTACGCAGCTGTGCCTTCAGCTCCGCTGACCGGAACGTCGCCGGGCGCGCTGGTGGCGATGAACCTTACGTCCGGCGGCATCACGGCAACCATCGGTGTGCCGAACGCGCAAACCGTGGTATCAAATCCCAGCGGAACCCAGCTGCTGGTTTTCAGCAACGACTCGGATGCAGTGACGGTGGTTTCACCGGCGCTCTTGAACACCGCCAGTCCAGTCACGCTCACGGTGCCGCTGTGTACGGGTTGCCGTCCGGTGAATGCAGTGTTCAGCAGCGATGGGAGCACCGCCTACGTATTGAATTGTGGCGCCGAATGTGGGGGCACGCAAGCCAGCGTGCAGATTCTGAACATGGCCGCCATTCCGCCGACGCCAGGCGCGTCGGTTAACGTGGACGGCGCAACGATCGCGTTTCTGAGCGGATCAACCCTTTACGTGGCCGGCAACTCGCCGACCGATTCCGCGTGTACCGGCGAGACCACGGCGGCGACCACTTGCGGACGCCTCGATCTTGTGAACCTCAATTCGATGACCGTGACTGGCAGTGCGGTCATTACCGACGGCTACCACGACCGTATCGACATGGGGAACGGCGGCCAGCTGTTCATTGGCTCGATGAATTGCACCAACATTGGAAATGTGAATAATGTCGCGGGCGAGGTGCGCGGTTGTCTCTCGATTTACAACACGACGAACGCGAGCGTGGTGATTCCTCCGGACAATGGTGACGTTACCGGCCTGCAGAGCTTCAACAGCCGCTACGTGGAGTATGTTGCCGAGGGCGGCAACCTCCGTGTCTATGATTTATTCACCGATGTTCTGCTTCCCCCCAACCAATATATTGAGACCGGAACCATCATCATCACCGGCTACATCACCGACGTGAAAGCTATCGACTTTTTCTGAGGCACCGCCGGAGTTACTTGGCGGGTTGCAGAGTCAAGCGGTGTACGCCGGAGTTCTCCACGGCTTGCGGAGTAAAAGGCAACGGGAAAGTCGAGCCTTCATACCAGGCATTCCATTGATCCATGTAGAAAGGGCTCAGGAAATTTCCTCCCTGGCCGGTTACCGTGTTCAAGGTGGATTGATCAAGGTCTGCCAGGTTCGCGGTAAACCGCTCGGAGGGCCCGTGATGGCGGGTCACAGCCTTGACCGTGTAGCCGCTGCCGGATTGCTCCTTTACGCCCGGTGCTGCCCAGCGCTGCAGCAGAGGGATTTTGCTCAGAATCGGGTGCTCGATCTCAACCGCGTTGATCCCACCCCAATGCCACGATGACAAGTCCTCTGGGGCATCCGCGCCGTTTACCGCAGCTTCTACAGCGGCCGTCAGCAGTTCTTCGTAGTTGGGATATTTTTCCGGCAGCCAGCGCTTGGGTTGGTGCAGCATGACATTCTGCAACCATACGGTTCGCATCTCCCAGGCGTAGGTCTTCCAGTTCAAGCCAGCTTTTTTTTGCTGCGGGTCCTCTGGGGCAGACCCTAAGCGGGGATCGAGCAACAACCGCGTCAGTTGCTCTGCAGAGCGCACAGCGAGGGTCGGAGCGGCGGCAGAGGCGAGCATGCGCCCGTCCCAGTTGCGCATTAGGTCAGCAGCCTGCTTGGCCCGAACCGAAGGCTTGGCGGCATGGTCGACGGCATACACAAAGCGTTCCGCGGCGAACAGATCATTTTCCGACTGAACGTCATTTTCCAGGGCGAGCATGTCGGAGGGCGCGAACTTTCTTCCAGATTCCAGCACGTGGTAAATGCGCGCGGTGCGCCACGGTGCCTCCCACTCCACGCTGATGGAATAGGGATAGCCATCCGGTGTGATGCGACCGTTTGCGGTGGCGATGACGCCCGAAGGAGGGTTGTAGACGTTCGGAAGCTTGTCGAAGGGAATGTAACTGGTCCACTCGTGCGCGTCGTCCGCGCCGCTGATTGGGAGGCTGCCATCGCCGGAGGCGCGAATCGGAATGTGCCCGGTGGTCTGGTACCCGATGTTGCCGTCGACATCGGCGTAGACGACATTCTGTCCTGGCGCATCGAGTTGGGAAAACGCTTTGCGAAATTCCTCCCAGTTTTGCGCAGTATCAACATCGAAGAATGGCATGTGAAGTCCATCGTAAAGTGTCCAGCGCAGTGCCACTTGCCGCGTCTCGCCGGGAATCAGTTCGCTGATGATGGGCCCATGCCGCGTGATCTTCACATCCACCATGACATCCGGTTTTCCTTTGACGTGGATCACTTCTTGGCGGTGCTCCGGCGACTGCCAACCTTGCGGAGTCTGGTATGCACCCTGCGCGTTCAAGGTCTCGATGAAAGCGTCGGTCACGGTGGGGCCGACGTTGGTGAATCCCCAGGCGACGCGCTGGTTGTGGCCGACGATCACGTAGGGCATTCCCGGCAGCGTCACGCCAGCGACATCCAGATTGGCGGATTTCAGATGCGCTTCATACCACAGGTTCGGCATCTGATGGCCAAGATGCATGTCGTTTGAGAGCAGCGGCTTTCCTGTGACGGTGTGCGCTCCGGAGACTACCCAGTCGTTCGATCCGTTCACTGCCTCGGGAGCGTGTTGTGCCCAAACTTCGAGCGCGCGGTTACGCTGGGTTACGGCATTATCAGGACCCGAATCGTCATCGTCGTCGTCATCATCGGAGTCACCCTGGTTCTGCTGATCGTTGATGTCCTCGCGCATGACGGTGGGAGGGCGATCATGCCAGGAGCGATTCACGTACAGATCGGCAGTCAGCTCAGGCCCCAGCTTCGCCAGGATTTTTTCTCGCGTGAGCGAGTCCTCAAAGGTGTAGAAGTTGAGGTCCTTCACCATCTGGTTCGCGATGACGATGGAGTCTTCCGCTTGCCAGGGCTTCGGCCGGTACTTCAGGATGCGGAATTCGATGGGAAGCGAAGTTCCACGGGCCTCGATGAAGGCGTTCACGCCGCGCGCGTAGGCGTCAAAGTAAGAACGGTCGCGCGGGGTAGCCATGGCGAGGGACTTTTTCGCCGCGGCGCGTAGTCCGAGGATGCGCTGCTCCCGGTCGATGGTGAGCGTGTCTTCGCCCAGAATCTCGGACAGTTCTCCCCCGGCGAAGCGACGCATCACGTCCATCTGCCAGAGGCGATCCTGCGCCGTTACGTAGCCCTGCGCGAAAAACAAATCCTCCAAGGTCGCGGCCTCAATCGCGGGCACACCGTGGGCGTCGCGCGTCACTTTCACCGGCGCGGCTAAGCCCTTTACCGGAAGATTCCCCCCAAGCTGGGGTAGGGCAGAGCGAGCCACGAAATAGGCGTAGGCGACCACGGCAGCAGCCGCCAGCACCAGGATCGCTAGCAGCCAGAGGAAAATGCGTAGTCCGGTCGAACGCCGGGATGCAGGGACGCCAGTAGCTGTCAAGGTACTCATGAGCAACTTGATTCTAGGGGGAGACGGGCATAAGGCACAAATGAGGCCGTATTTCGCTCGGGGCCCGTCGTTCAAAATGAATTTTATCTGCAAGATGGGCGGATGCTATCCTGAGCTTTCATGCTGCAGAAGCGCATTGATGACCAGCCTTCGATCTCGCGCGAGATGGTGCGCGAAGCGCAGGGCATTCTGCATCAGCATCTCAAGCGGGTCGGACTGAAACAGACGGCGCAGCGCGATACGATTTTGCGCACATTTCTGGAGACTCGCGACCATCTCTCCACCGACGAACTCCACCGCCTGGTGCAGAAAAAAGACGCGGGCATCGGCTACACCACGGTGTATCGCACTCTCAAGTTGCTGGCCGAGTGTGGACTGGCTAGCGAGGTCGCCTTTCACGACGGCATTGCCCGTTATGAGCACCAGTACAACCGGCGCAGCCATCACCACATGGTCTGCACCGAGTGCGGTAGTTCAGTGGAGTTCTTTTCCCGCGAAGTGGATTTGCTGGAACAGGAAATCGGACGCCGCCACAACTACGCCACAACCCGCCATACCTTTCAGATCTACGGGGTTTGTGAAGACTGCCGGAAAAAACAGCAACGAGCTTGACCTTCCCGGAAGAGGAAACGGCCGCGGAGTATTGCCTTTTATCGGTTGCTCCCCTGCGCAGAAGGCGTATGCTTTTCAACGGCGGCTTGAGTCGTTCCGACTCAATTGTGAGCCGCACTTCGCGAGGCGTCTCATTTGCGAAGCGACTCTTGCTGTAACCCTATGATTCGAAAAGTAAAGAACATCGTGACAAGGATCACCCCCGGGGGTGCTTCGGGTCATTGCTTGTGGCGTGGATGAGAGCAAAATGAAGGGTTTAATAATTCACACACTTACGGAGGTAGGACCATGACGTCTGGCACTCTGACATCGCCCGGAATCAAGGCTCCGGGCGACTACATTGACGATGTAATGATTAGCGTAAAGGCCAAGAATCCAGCCGAGCCTGAATTCCATCAGGCGGTTCGGGAAGTGTTCGATTCTCTACGGCTAGTGCTGGCCAAACATCCGGAGTATCAATCCAACCGAATCCTCGACAGGGTGGTGGAACCGGAGCGCGTATTGATGTTCCGCGTGCCCTGGGTCGACGACCAAGGCGCGGTGCAGGTCAACCGTGGTTTCCGCATTGAGATGAACAGCGCGATCGGACCGTACAAAGGCGGCCTGCGCTTCCATCCATCGGTGAACCTCGGCATTCTGAAGTTTTTGGCGTTCGAGCAGGTATTCAAGAATTCGCTTACCACGCTGCCGATGGGCGGCGGTAAGGGCGGTTCGGATTTCGATCCCAAGGGCAAGAGTGATAACGAAGTGATGCGCTTCTGCCAGAGCTTTATGACGGAATTGCAGCGGCACATTGGTCCGGATACCGACGTTCCGGCTGGCGACATCGGCGTGGGTGGACGCGAAATCGGCTATCTGTTTGGCCAATACAAGCGGCTGCGCAATGAATTCACCGGCGTGCTTACGGGCAAAGGGCTGGGCTGGGGAGGATCGCTGATTCGTCCAGAGGCGACCGGCTATGGCTGCGTATATTTTGCTGAGGAAATGCTGAAGAGCCGCAAGGACAAGCTGGAAGGGAAGCTCTGTCTGGTTTCGGGCAGCGGCAACGTCTGCCAGTACACGATCGAGAAGCTGCTCGACTTCGGCGCGAAGCCGCTGACTGTGTCGGATTCCAACGGCGTGATCTACGACCCGGATGGAATCGACCGCGAGAAGCTGGCTTACATTCTGGAGTTGAAGAATGTGAAGCGTGGCCGCATTCGCGATTATTCGGATCGCTACAAGAAAGCGATCTTCATGCCGACGGACGTGAAGCTGGAGCATAATCCGCTATGGAACATCAAAGCGGACTGCGCGTTCCCCAGCGCCACGCAGAATGAAATCACCGCGAAAGATGCGGCGAACCTGCTGAAGAATGGGATCAAGGTAGTGGCGGAAGGCGCCAATATGCCAAGCACGCTGGAGGCAACCAAACTGTTCCTGGATGCCAAGATTCTGTACGGTCCGGCGAAGGCGGCGAATGCGGGTGGCGTGGCCACGTCTGGTTTGGAAATGGCGCAGAACAGCGCACGGTTGAACTGGACGCGCGAGGAAGTGGATGACAGATTACACAAAATCATGATCTCCATCCACCGCAATTGCTATGAGACGGCCGAGAAATACGGCACGCCCGGCAACCTGGTGAACGGCGCCAACATTGCCGGCTTCCTCAAAGTCGCCGATGCCATGCTGGATCAGGGCTTGGTATAGGCGGTCAAGCTGCTGGAATGACTGGGTGCCCCACTCTTGTCCCTGCGTTTTTTGCAGGGACAGGGTGGGGATTTTGAGTTTCAGAGTGTTAACCCGAGAAAGAAAAAGTCGGCTGTCAGATCTTTAAATCAAAATCCCCACCCTGTCGCCAAGAACGCGACAAGGATGGGGCACCCCATCTTCTGTCGTCCGAGTTTTCGCGTAGGATACTGCCACATGGCCGTCCGCTCCATGAGTGAGCCGTTTCTCGACGCCGAAGCGCGCCTCGAAGGCTTCGACAACCTGATGCCCTTCAAGGTGCAGAACATTCTGCTGGTCTCCAGCCTCTACGATTCCTTTATCCTGCGCGAAGACGGTCGACTCAATGAGTTGCTGATCGATGAATCGCTCGAACTGAACCTGCGGCAGATTCCCGGTATCACGCATGTTTCGAGTTGCGCCGAGGCGCTGGAACTGGCGCGCTCTCAGCCGCGCTTCAATCTCATCGTGACCAACCTGGCGGTAGCCGATATGACGGCGGCGCAGTTGGCGCATGAAGTGAAGCGTAGTGGACTTGATGTTCCCGTGGTCGTGCTCGCTTACGACTATCGTGAAGTGAAGAACTTCATCAGCCGGAATCCAGTCACCGACATCGAGCGAATTTTTCTATGGCAGGGGAATGCGCGCATTCTTATCGCCATCGTCAAGTACATCGAGGACAAGCGCAACGTTTTACACGACACGCGAGCGATGGGAGTGCCCGTGTTGCTGGTGGTGGAAGACAACATCCGTTACTACTCGTCGTTCTTGCCGGTGATTTACACCGAGCTGATCAAGCAATCGCGACGGGTGATTCAGGAAGGCATTAACGTTGCTCATAAACTGGTGCGGATGCAGGCTCGCCCGAAAATTCTGCTGAGTTCGAATTTCGAAGATGCGGCGCAGCTGGTGCAGGAGTATCGCGATTACCTGATTGGTTTGGTCTCGGACGTCGAGTTCCCGTGGGAAGGCAAACTCAGCCCGGAGGCCGGTTTTGAGCTCGCTCGATTGATGAAGGCATTGGTGCCGGACGTGCCGGTTGTGCTGCAGACCAGCCGCACGGAGTTTCGTCCCCGGGCGACGGCTGCCGGGTACTCGTTTCTGCGCAAGCGCTCGCCGACGTTGCTGAAAGATTTGCGGCGAATTCTGACCGAGCAAGTTGGCTTTGGCGATTTCGTATTCCGTCTGCCCGATCTGAGGGAAGTGGGCCGCGCGAAGGATCTGAACGAACTGGAGGAGCAGTTACGGACAGTGCCCGCCGAGAGCCTGATGTACCACGCGCAGAGCAATCACTTTTCCCACTGGCTGATGGCGCGAACTGAGTTTGCTTTGGCCGCCAAGCTGCGGCCGCGCAAAGTGTCCGATTTCGACGGTCCGGAACACTTGCGGCGCGATGTGATCGCATCGATTAAGGACTACCGGCGCGAACAGAGTGAACTGCTGATCGGTGACTTCAACGCCGAGACTTTCAAACCCTCCGAATCAGGCTTCTTGCGCATTGGTTCGGGATCGTTAGGCGGGAAGGCGCGCGGTCTCGCCTTTGTGCGTCATCTCTTGCGCAAGAACCGCATCACGCGCCGTTTTCCCAATATCCGCATCGCCGTGCCGGCGGCTCTGGTGCTTGCAACAGACGCTTTTGACCAATTCATGGCCGAGAATAATCTGCTGGACTTCGCGTTGGGATGCGATGATGACGATGAGATCCTGCAGAGATTTCTCACCGCTCCGCTCCCCGAGAAATTGCAGGAAGACCTGAAGGCCTTCCTCGAACAAGTCAACTATCCCCTCGCGGTGCGCTCTTCCAGCCTGCTTGAAGACTCGCAGTACCAACCTTTCACAGGCGTGTATGAGACGTTCATGCTGGGCAACCAGCAACCCGATCCGGCGCTACGCCTCGCGGAATTGATCGACGCCATCAAACGTGTCTATGCTTCTACCTTTAGCCGCCATGCCAAGGCGTATGTGCGCGCCACGCCTTATCGGCTCGAAGAAGAAAAGATGGCCGTGATTGTGCAACAGCTTGTGGGAGCGGTGCACGTTCAACGCTTCTATCCGGATTTCTCGGGCGTGGTGCGCTCGCACAATTTCTATCCCGTGCCGCCGATGAAGTTTGCCGATGGTATCGCAGCCGTGGCACTTGGTCTGGGCCGGGCGGTGGTCGACGGAGGAAAATGTCTGACCTTCTGCCCGCGGTATCCGCAGAATCTGGTGCAATTTTCGTCAGTGGAAGACATCCTCGCGAACTCGCAGACGGAGTTCTGGGCGCTTTCCTTGAACGGTGTCCCCGAGGGACGCGCCGGCCATCTGCATGAGATGCGTTTCGGTCTGGACGCGGCCGAAGCCGACGGCACTCTGCCTCCTGTCGGGTCCACCTATTCAGACGACAATGAGGCGGTGTATGACGGTGTAAGCCGCCCCGGCGTACGCATCGTGAGCTTCGCGCCCATGCTCAAACACAATCTATTCCCTCTCCCAACGATTCTTGAGACCCTGGTTAAAGCGGGCGAAAGCGCTCTGGGCATTCCGGTGGAGATTGAGTTTGCGGTTCGGTTGCCGCGGCAATCAGGCGAAGCTGCGGAGTTCGGTTTCCTGCAGATTCGTCCACTGACCCTTTCGCGCGACCACCAGGATTTGTCGGTCGGCGATGCGGATCCGCAACAACTCCTTTGCCAAAGCAACAAGGTGCTGGGCAACGGGCGCATCGAGAATCTGTGTGACGCAGTGGTCGTCGATTCGCAGCGTTTCGAGCGCAGCCGCAGTCAGGAAGTGGCCAAAGCTGTCGCACATTTTAATGGCCTGCTGAGCGCTGACAATCGTCCATATCTACTGATTGGAGTCGGCCGCTGGGGATCGAATGATCCGTGGTTGGGAATTCCGGTGGAGTGGGATGAGATTTCCGGGGCGCGTGTGATTGTGGAAGCTGGATTCCGCGATTTTCGCGTAACGCCTTCGCAGGGCAGCCATTTCTTCCAGAATCTCACCGCATTCCAGATCGGCTATTTTACGGTGAATCCGGATGCCGGAGAAGGATCGGTCGATTGGGAGTGGCTGACCTCGCAACCATCCGTGGAGGAAGACGGATGCGTCCGCCATCTGCATTTCGACACGCCCATGCGCGTGATCATGAACAGTCGAACCAGCCAGGGTGTCATTTTCAAGCCGGAAGCTGAGGGGCCACAGGCAAGAATCTTAGGTCCAAATTAGAGCGGACCTGCCGACGCTCGGCGCAAACTACGGATTGGGGCTGCCGGTCGGCGCTACCTCACTCTTCTGCTTGTGGGACAACTTGCGATGGACATCGGGCCAGAATTCCTTCACGACCAGGGTTACCGTATCGAGCGCCAGCTGGGTTCCCCAAGTATCGATCGTGTTGGACAATGTCTTATCGGAGGCAACGAACAGGTGCGGGTTGGTGGGTGTGCTGAGGTACGTGCTGGTGGGATGGTAGGTGTAGGTCGAGATCGCTGCGGCGGTGGCGGCGCCGAAAATCTCGGAATAATTAAATTGCCTGTGGCCGGAATCGCCCCGGGTCACAAAAATGCGGCCGACCGCATAACCCGTGCGCCGCAAAAATCCGCCCTGTCCCGATTGGTAGTAGCGCGGGTCCTGGTGAAGGGCGGAGGGAAAAACCGCGCCCACCATGAAGTTCTCAACCATGCTGTCGCCTGCCGTGACCCCGTAGCGCTTGGCATACGCCGTCCATCCCTGCCCGAAGGCGGGCTCACTATTCTGCGCCTGGGATATAGCGGCTAACACCGCCCACCAGGGATACTCCACATAATCGAATGTTCCCAGGGCCACAACCTTGTATTTGTCCTTAACGCTCATCGGGGGAAGTTGGCCCTTGCCCTGAAGTGTGAGGAAATTCGGTAACGTATAGAACAGGCGATCGTTCGAGGTGCCTTCGACCTTTCCGCTGGTGTTCGGCGCGTCCTTACTTTTGTCCGAGGGTTGTTGAGAAGGAGATTGCTGGGAAGAAGATTGCCCGGGAGCAGCAGATTGCGGCGAGCTCTGTTGCGGTGAAGTGGGCTGGTTCGTTCCCTGTGGCTGAGTTTGCGCGGAAGAACCAGAACTTGCCGGCGGGGTGGTCTGCTGCCCAGCCGTGCCGGAAGGACTGGCTTGATTTTGCGGAGCTGCATCCGCCGTCGGCGTCTGTTGGGCGCCAGCCATCAGCGAGAAGGAAATGGTAAGTGAAAAGAGCACAAAAAGCCTTGCGGCGCGCTGAATGAGCAATTATTTCTCCTAAGAAATGAACCCACAAAGGCAAAAGGCGGTTCCATCTATTCTAACAGTCTCGGCTCACTTTCCAGGCTGGCGTCCCGTTTTTACATTCTTTTACAAGCTCGTACAATTTCCGATAGTGGGCTAGATTCGGACTCGCGCTTTAAAGTTGTATGCGGCAAGCGTGGGCCAGTTACTATAGGGAGACTTTAAACTTCATCGACGAGGAAACGCATGACAGAGCCGAGTTACGAAGAACTGAAAGCCAGGTTGTCACAGTTGGAAAAGGAAGTGGAGACCAAGAAGCGCAGTGGAGACCTGATATTCAAAGTGGGGGAAAAAGGTGGAGTCAGCGTTTATGGCCTGGGACGCTTTCCCGTCACGCTGTATTACGAGCAGTGGAACCGGCTACTGGGAGCGGCCAACGACATCAAGGCTTTCATGGAAGAAAACAAGTCGCGATTGAAATTGAAGGAGCAGGGCTGAGGTCATATTCCGGTTCCGTTGGAGTTTCCAAAGTGTGGAAGTGCGAGAAGAAATTGATCGTGAACCTGGAACAGTTCAGGCTATAATAAAAAGACTGTGCCCAAATATTCCATCGTCGTTCCTCTGCACAACGAGCAAGAGAACGTCACCGACCTCTATGACCGCCTGAAAGCGGTGATGGAGACGGCTGGCGAAAGTTTCGAAATCGTGCTGGTGGATGACGGTTCCAGTGACCACACGTTTGCCATGCTGCGCGAGATCGCGGCTGTGGATAGCCGCGTGACGGTGGTCAAGCTCCGCCGGAATTTCGGGCAAACCGCCGGATTGGCCGCGGGTTTCGACCACTCCCGTGGCGAGTACATTATCGCCATGGATGGCGATCTGCAACATGATCCGGCGGACATCCCGGTGTTTCTGGAGAGAATTGGAGCCGGCTACGACATCGTGAGCGGCTGGCGCAAGGTGCGCGTGGATAATTTCTGGATGCGCCGCATCCCCTCACGCATGGCGAACTGGCTGATGGCCAAATTAAGCGGCGTGGATATTCACGATTTCGGCACCACCTTCAAAGCCTATCGCCGCGAGATTCTCGAACAGGTTCCGCTCTATGGCGAGCTGCACCGGTTCATTCCGGCATTGGCATCGTGGTATGGTGCGTCGATTTGCGAAGTGCCGATTCGCAATGTCAACCGCGAGCGCGGCGCTTCTCACTACGGTATTTCGCGCACCTTCCGGGTGTTTTTTGATCTCATCACGATTCGTTTCTTGCTCCGCTATCTTTCCCGCCCGTTGCACTTCTTCGGAACCTTCGGCCTCCTGAGCGTATTTGGCGGGAGCGCCGTCGTAGCCTGGCTTGGTGTGGAAAAGTTCCTGCGCCATGTTCCCGTCATGGCCTCTCACGGTCCGCTGATGATGCTGGCTCTCGGCTTGCTGCTCGGCGGCTTGAATCTGCTCGCCATCGGCCTCCTCGGCGAGATGCAAGTCCGCCACTATCACGAACCCCGCCACCGGGCTCCGTATTCCGTAGACCGCGTACTTCGTTCGCAAAACGAAGAACACAGCGTCTCCGAGTAGAACCCACCTCATAGACAGATCAGTTTCGTATTCCTTGTGTGACGGTGATCTGACGTCAACGTTCAAACAGTCCGGAAGTTGTACGCGACTCAATCAACACGAGTGCGTTTATCGGTATTCATTCGACGGTAAAACCGAGAACTCCTGCTTTGCCCGTCACTCGGGCGTTTCAAGAGACCTCGCGCTTCTCGGGGCGCGACGAGCTGCTCGCTCTAAATGGAGTGGTCAGGAACTGATAACTGCTCGTTATTGGATTAGAGCTATTCCTTGGGAAGATCGATCATGACGACCTGCGAGTTTTCACGTAAGCGGTCGAAGACGATCTGTTTCCCGTCGGGTGTGACGTCGAAGGTCCGCATGGCGGCACTGTATTGCAGCCGGGTGAGTAGGCGCGATTTCATGGATGCGAGATCGAGTAGCCAGAAGTCCTGTGATACGAGCAATCCCCCCATGTAGATCAGGCTCTTGCCATCAGGCAAGAAGCGGACGCGCTCACCCAAGCGCCGCAAGATGATCTCGGGCAGTTTGACGCTGGTTCCGTCCGGGCGTACGGCCAGAAGCGGAGCGAAGGTGCGCACATTCGTACCCGCATATACGATCAGGCTTCCATCCGGCGACCAGATTGGATTGAGTGCTTCCCCGGCGACCAAGCGGACCGGCGATCCGCCATCCAGCGGGATCTTGAAAAGCCCGGGACCGGTGGCATCGCTGCCACCGGTGACGATCCATATGCCATCCGGCGACCAGCAGCTCGAACCCTGGGCGACAATTCCCTCCGCAATCGGCTGGAGTTCGGCGCCGTCCGAAGACAGGACATGTAGTTGTCGTTTCCCGTTCCGCCGCAACACAATGGCCACGCGACCTCCATCCGGCGAAACAGCGGGCGTCTCCAGCAGCGCACCATCGACACCCTTCCAGACCTCAGTCACCTGTCCGTCCCGAAGGCGCCACAGTCCATCGCCCGTCCCCAGGGAAGACAAATAAAACAGCGACGAGCCGTTAAAACGAGGTGCCAGCGCGCGCACAGTCGGCACTGTAAACGGTTTCACGTCGCCTTCTTCAGCGACACGATCAAGAATCGGAACCGTCCAAAGTCCCGCGATGGGATTGCTGATGGTGGCCACCAGCTTACGGCCGTCCGCGCTGGCCTGCACCGACGTATATTGCTCGAGACCGACGCTGGCGCGCCGCGATTCCCTGCGTTTCAGATCAAACGCCCACAGCCACGGTCCTGAGCCGTCCTCGTCCCGCGCCACGTAGAACACTGTGCGGTCGCCCACCGGCGTGGGATAAGCGACGTCTCTATTAATTTGCGTGAGGCGCTCTGGGTTCCGGCCGGCCGGGTCGATGCGCCATAAATCCATCTCCCCCGTCGCCGGTTTCCCATGCGAGAAATAGATCCAACGGCTGTCAGGCGACCAAGCCGGAAAATGGTTGTGAATTCCCGGCCGGTCCTGGAATATCTGCCGAGCATTGGCGCCGGAGCGGTCCGCCACGAACATAGGGTCGCCTTTAGCGAAGGTATGGTAGACAATCCGCTCGCCGTCCGGTGACCAAGCCAGGTTGACGACCTCCTCGCTGAGGAAATTACGTGGCGTACCTCCCGTCAGGAGCATCAGCCGCAGCCGCATACCCACATCACCACCGCCGATCCAAATTTCCGAGCCGTCGCCCGAAAAACCCACACTTCGTAAGGGCCCAGGTAAAGGGCCCGCCTTTCCCTGCGTCAGATTGGTCACATGTCCGGTACCCACCTGGGTGAGCCATACATCGAAGGGGCCGTCATGATCGGAGACAAAAGCCACAAACCTGCCGTCCAGCGAGATCGCCGCTTCCACGCTCTTGAGGTCGGTCACGCGAGTGAAGTGGGCTTTTTCGAGCGGGTTGGCCGGTGCCGCCGCCGGCCGAGAAATTCCCCAGACCGCAATTCCCACCAGCAGTGCAGCGGCTATGACCCACGGGAGCCACGCTCGCCCTGACTTCGGCTGCGACACACTCTTCGCGGTCGAAGTTCCTGCCGAAGTTCCGGTGAAGGTTCCGCTCAGCGATTCAATAGCAAACGCCAGATCACTGGCCGACTGGAATCGTCGCTCGACATTCTTTTCCAGGCATCGCGCAAGAATCCGCTGCAGTGTCAGCGGACCTTGCTCACCGGTGTCGCTCATTGCCTGCGGCTCTTCGTGCAAAATCGCGGTCATCGTTTCTGCGGACGTCTCGCGTTTGAAAGCGCGTTTGCCGGTGAGCATCTCGTACAACACCGCACCGAAACTGAAAATGTCCGATCGCGGGCCGATCGGCTCGCCCCGCACCTGCTCCGGCGACATGTAGCCTACGGTACCCATCACCATACCCGGCAAAGTCGGCGTGCTCGTTAGCGTCACTGCAGTTTCGTGGTTTTCCTCCGGCCTGACCAGCTTCGCC
This sequence comes from uncultured Acidobacteriaceae bacterium, assembly GCA_964403025.1. GTDB lineage: Bacteria > Acidobacteriota > Terriglobia > Terriglobales > Acidobacteriaceae > Sulfotelmatobacter. The sequence continues at coordinate 1,548,647 of CAYOEH010000001.1, forward strand.
AGCCCGAAATCCAGCACTTTAATCCGTCCGTCACGAGTGACAAACACGTTCTCCGGTTTCAGATCGCGGTGCACGATTCCTTTCTCGTGTGCCGCCGCGAGTCCCTGCGCGATGCCCAGCGCGTATTCGATCGCGCGCCGCGCCGGCAGCGGCCCTGATACGAGCTTGTCGCGCAGTGTTTGTCCCTCAAGAAATTCGCTGACCAGAAACGGCGCGCCGTCGTGCGCGCCAATGTCATGGATTCCTAGGATATTCGGATGATTCAGCGCCGCAATCGTGCGCGCTTCCTGTTCGAAACGCCGCAGTCGGTCGGCATCATGAGCCAGCGCCTCTGGCAGCACTTTGATCGCGACATCACGCCCGAGCCGCGTGTCGCGTGCGCGGTACACCTCGCCCATGCCGCCTGCTCCTACAGGCGATACGATCTCGTACGGCCCGAGTTTGGTGCCCGAGGTAAGCGCCATCGATGCGCGCAATTATAGCCCGTAAGCATTGCAGAGGATGCGTACTGATTCCGGAGGGTTGGTCGGCAAACCTTCCCTTGGGATTACTTCCCGCTTGCCCGTCAACTGGCCACAATTCGCGAATACGGCGAACGCCCGGCATGCGAGGGAGATGGCAATCTCGGTCTCGACGCGCCCTTTCATGGGCCCTGAACGGCAGTCACGACTTGCGCAGCGGGTTGAGCCCGTGTGTCTCCCCGGCCTGACACTTGGCGCTGCGCGGCATGCCTGTTGTGCTTAGTAGCGTGCGGATTGTGGCAATCCCCCCTGCGTACTTAAACGTCCTGTCGGCGGTCAGTCGAACTTCCAGCCGATCACAAACGACACATCTCATCATGGCCGTTCCCTTGCATCCATTTGTACGCGGGTCTGCGCTCGGCAAGTTGTAGGATCCCTGCCACATCATTGAAGACAAAGGCTTAACTTCTGTTTCATGAGCGCCGATGGAAGTCCGGCTAGTGACCAGCCGGCTGGTGGTTTTCGTCCGCTTTTCATACGCACAATCCACATTTTGGACACGGAGAACGTCAGTGGAACGCTAAGAACAGGTGAAATGAGACCAAAGTCCCGTTTGAATCGCAAGATGCAACTCGCGTTCGGTTCCGCCATGTTGACTTTACTTGTTGTTGGTGCGATTTCCTATCGAGGCATAGTCGTGTCCGGGGAGAGCGCGCGGTGGGTGGGCCACGCTCACAAGGTTCTGGAAAGCGTCCAGGATTTAGTCTTTGCCGTGGAGAGCATCGAATCGAATTCCCGTGGATTTGCACTGACCGGCAAGGAGTCCTATCTCGAGTCCTACCGTGCCGGCCTGCTAAAGGTCGCGCAGGACCAGGCAGCGATTCGCTACTTGACATCGGACAACCCTCAACAACAGCGACAGGTTCCCGCGCTCGAAAGCCTGACTGCTCAGAAGATCCAGCGCGCGGAGATGGTTATCAGTCTTCACCAAGCCGGGGGTCCGGGGGCGAATGCGGCTCGAAGCGAATCAGTCCAGGAAACCATGGACGAGTTTCTGGCGGTAGCTGGCAGGTTGCAGGGCGAAGAACTGCGATTGCTGGCGCTGCGCAACGCGGACACCACCCGGCACTTGGGCCAGACCAAGATGGTTCTGATCTTCGGAACCGTTCTCGGCTTCTTGATCGCCGCTGCCGCCGGTTGGGGCGCGCAGCGCGACAACTCGGCGCGCGGGCGGGCGGAGGGAGCATTCCGGGACAGCGAAGAAAAATATCGCACGCTCCTTGACGGAGTCCATGACTACGCGATCTTTCTGTTAGACCCGGGGGGCCGGGTTGTCAGTTGGAATGCCGGCGCCGAACGGATGAAAGGTTACACCGCCGGTGAGATTATCGGTCAGAACTTTTCTTGCTTCTTTTCTCCGGAAGATATCAAGCGGGGCAGGCCGGAGGAGGTGCTGGGGATGACTGCCGCAAGCGGCCGCCACGAAGAACACGGCATACGCGTGCGGAAGGACGGCTCGCAATTTCTAGCGAGTGCCACCCTCACAGCGTTGCGCGACGCGGACGGAAGTCTGCGGGGGTTTTCTGAGATCAGCCACGACCTCAGCGAGAGCGAGGAGTCGGAGGCGAGGTACCGCGGGCTGCTGGAAGCGGCTCCGGACGCGATGGTGGTGGTGAACCAGGACGGGGAGATCGTTCTGCTGAACGTTCAGGCGGAGAAACAGTTTGGCTACCGCCGCGATGAACTCGTGGGGCAGAAGGTGAAGAACATCATTCCGGAGGGCTTCGCAGAACGGCTGATCGCGGACGCTCTTCGATCCGCGGAAGACGCGCTGGCGCAGCAGATCGGTATGGGGATCGAGCTCAACGGGCGGCGGAAGGATGGAAGTGAGTTTCCTATCGAGATCATGCTGAGCCCGCTGGAGGGCGCCGAAGGCATCCTGGTGACGGCGGCGATCCGCGATATCACCACGCGGAAAAAAGCGGAAGCGCTGATGATCCATTCCTCCGAGCACGATTTTTTGACAGGCTTGCCCAATCGCATGCTCCTGAATGACCGGGTTAATCAAGCGATTCTCTTAGCATTGCGTCACCGGAGAAGAGTCGCGGTGCTGTTCCTGGATTTGGATGGTTTCAAACACATCAACGATTCCCTCGGGCATCCCACCGGCGACAAGCTTCTTCAATCTGTGGGAAAACGCCTGGTGGATTGCGTACGCGGTTCGGACACGGTAAGCCGGCAGGGCGGGGATGAATTCGTTGTGCTGCTTTCCGAAGAGGAAGATTCGGAAGATGCCTCGATCACCGCGAGAAGAATGCTGCGGGGGGTGGCCGAAGCTCATTTCATTGACCAGCACGATCTTCACGTCACCTGCAGCGTTGGCATCAGTCTCTATCCCGATGACGGCCTAAATGCGGAGACTCTGATCAAGAATGCCGACACCGCCATGTACCAGGCGAAGGAGAATGGGCGTCAGACGTATCAGTATTTTAAGCCGGCCATGAACGTCCGGGCTGTGGAGCGGCAATCCATTGAGGAGGGCCTGCGGCGCGCCCTGGAACGGCAGGAATTTGTGGTGCACTACCAGCCGAAGATCAACCTGAAGACAGGGAGGATTACCGGCGCAGAAGCATTGCTACGTTGGACCCATCCCATTCGAGGGCCGGTTTCTCCCGCACAATTTATTCCCGTTGCGGAAGACTGCGGCCTGATTCTGCCGATCGGCACATGGGTTCTTCGTCAAGCCTGCCAGCAAGCCCGGGCCTGGGTGGATGCCGGCCTGCCCCTGGGGACCATGGCGGTGAACATCTCTGCGATGCAGTTGCGAAGCGAGAACTTTCTTGAAGGTGTATTCGCCATCCTCCACGATACGCGCTTGGATCCGAGACTTCTTGAACTGGAGTTGACCGAAAGCGTTCTGATGAAGCATGCCGAGTCCACCGCATCCATTCTCACGGCACTGCGAGACAGAGGAGTACAGGTGGCGATCGATGACTTCGGCACGGGGTACTCCAGCCTGAGCTATCTTAGGAAGTTTCCCATTGATGCCCTCAAGATCGACCAGTCGTTCGTCGGTCAGATCACGACCGTACCCGACGAAACCATCATCGTGAAGGCAGTGATCGGCTTGGGCCGAAGCCTTAAGCTTCGGGTGATTGCTGAGGGCGTGGAAACGCAAGAACAGCTGGCATTTCTTCAGGCTCACCAATGTGACGAGGCGCAAGGATACTATTTCAGCCGGCCAGTGCTTCCCCAGCAGTTCGCCAAGTTACTGAAAGGCGGCATTACAAAAGCAGAATCAGCTAAATGAGTCGAAGCGTCTTAGCGCGTTCGAGCCAAGAGCGACGTTACGACCTTAGCTTGCAATGGCCGCGATCTCAATGGTACTCACGGCGGGTCAAATCGGGACCGATTCGAGGCCGAGATTGATATTGTCCCCAGCCCATCCAAGAAATGGCAGCCCAGGAAGACGGCATATTGTCAGCCCAACTCTAAAACTGTTCAGAAACGGGCTTTGAGGAAGTTGACCGGATTAGTAACGAGAAGTCGGTTCGTAGGAAGCTTTCGAGCGACTACGGGAGGATCACGACAATTGCGAGCTAATTATCGCTATCGGCCCGACACTTAGGACTCCACATCAAACAGGTCGCTGCCCTCTGGTTACTTGTCAGCGATCGCGATTCGCGGTGCAATTGCCATCAGGAGGGAACACATGGGCCGCCTGTTCGGGTTTCTCAGCGTCGTGATCGTATTGGGCGTTGGCATGTACATTTATTCCAGGCAGGCGCAGAGCTCTTCTGCCGCCGCCGGAGCCAATAGCCCAAAGGCCGCCATCAACATCACCGGTGTGAGGGCCGACCTCATCAGCATCGCTACTGCGGAGCGCCAGTACTACGCCAGCGAAGCGAAATATGCATCCCTCGATGAACTGGTTTCGAACCACTACGTGACCGTCGCCCGGCAGCGTCCTCCTTATAGCTACGAGGTCCAGACCAGTTCCAGTGGCTTTCGTGTGGTCGCTACCCGCTCCGGGGACGACAACTCCGGCACGCCCGCCCAGCTTTCGATTGATGAGAACATGGACGTCCAAACTTCCCAGTAGTGCAGTCGTGCCGCCAGGTCAATTCGCTAATTGTTGTCGTCACCCCGCATGCACCGACATCCTCCGAATCCCCACTGCAACCCCGGCGTATAATGTGCCGTTTAGCTACTGCGAGGGTCTTCGAGAATCATGCCAACCACACAACATGAATTGCAGCTTGCGCGCCGGATGTCGCGGCTGGGCACCGAAACTGCTTTCGAAGTTCTAAACAAGGCGCGGGCGCTGGAGCGCCAGGGAAAGAGCATCATCCATCTGGAGATCGGTGAGCCGGATTTCGACACTCCGGCGAACGTGATCGAAGCCGCCGTCGACGCGCTGCACAAAGGTTGGACGCACTATGGCCCGTCAGCTGGCCTGCCGGAACTGCGCCAGACTATCGCCGATTATGTAAGCCGCACTCGTGCAGTGAAAGTTGCAGCCGAAGAAGTGGTGGTCGTGCCAGGAGGTAAGCCAATCATTTTCTTCACGATTCTGGCATTGATTGATGAAGGAGATGAGGTTATTTATCCCAATCCAGGCTTCCCCATCTACGAATCGATGATTCATTATGTCGGCGGCAAAGCAATCCCGATCCGGCTTCGCGAAGATCATGACTTTTCGCTGGATGTAAACGAACTCGCTGCGCTCATCACCGACCGTACAAGGCTGATCATTCTTAATTCACCCCAAAATCCTACGGGCGGGGTGATGGAGCGAAAAGACGTAGAGGACGTCGCGAAGATCATTGGCGACCGCAACATTCTGGTGTTATCGGATGAGATCTACAGCCGGCTGCTTTTTGAAGGCGAGCACTTCTCCATCATGTCAGTGCCTGGGATGCAGGAGCGCACGATCCTGCTCGACGGTTTTTCGAAGACCTACGCGATGACGGGATGGCGCATGGGTTACGGCGTCATGCGGCCTGATCTGGCGGCGCAAATCACTCGACTCATGACGAATTCCAGCTCCTGCACCGCCAGCTTTACGCAAATCGCTGGGATTGAGGCGCTGCGCGGAGATCAGAGTTCGGTCGATCACATGTGTGGCGAGTTCAAACGGCGTCGCGACGTGTTCGTCGCCGGCTTGAATAAGATCAAAGGTTTTTCCTGCCGTATGCCCAAGGGCGCGTTCTACGTTTTTCCCAACATCACGAAGACTGGATGGAAGTCGAAGCCGCTGGCAGACGCGCTGCTGGAGCAAGCCGGAGTGGCGGCCCTCTCGGGCACGGCTTTTGGGGAGTACGGAGAAGGCTACCTGCGCTTCAGCGTGGCGAATTCGCTGGAGAACCTGCAGCAGGCGCTTGATCGCATCGACCAGTGGACCGGGAAGAATCTGTAAAGTCGTTTATCCCGGCTTCGTTTGCACCGATCTGATTCATGTCGGCGAAAAGGATTCCATCGCGAACTGGAAAGCCGAAGGCCAGCCGTCTGCATGCGCCCGGTTATGGCCTGCCCACGGGCAACAAAGGGTTGCTCCCGTGGAGTTGGGCCGAGCAGCGCCTGAAGAAATCCCATAATTACTGGATCACGACCGTCAGGCCAGATGGTTCGCCGCACGGCGTTTCGCCTCACACCATGGTGGTTTGGGGCTTGTGGCAGGATGGTTGCTTTCTGTTCAGCACCGGTAGCAAGTCGCGGAAGGCCCGCAACCTGGCGCAGAACAAAAAGTGCGTCGTGTGTACCGAGCACGCGCAGGAAGCGGTCATTGTGGAAGGCGTCGCCGTGATTGCCGATGTTCCGGCGCGCCGCAGGTTCCTTCCCAAATACGAGCGCAAGTACAAATTCGACATGAAGGGAATGGAGCCGGACATCCTCTCCATGAAGGAGCCAGTTTTCGCGGTTCGCCCCCGCGTGGTATTCGGCCTATGGGAGAAGGAGTTCGTGGGCAAATCCACACGCTGGAAATTTGAATAACGAAGCGCTTTCGCGTCACCTCACATCGTGATTTCCATCACAGCCGGCCTCACCGCATCCCACTAAGCTCGGCGTAGCACCGTGCATTTTTCTTTCTTCCGGCGCGAAGGGGTAGGCCATGGCCCTCACAGATTCCACTACTGGCAATATCATCCGCGACTATTCCATCGAACAGCTGAAGGACGCTGCCAACTTGATGCGTGGTTATGATCTGATCGCGCTGTGCGCGGCGTGTTCGGGTCACGCGGGCGGCACGCTATCGATAATGGATATTACTGCCGCGCTCTATCTCAAGGTCGCCAATCACGATCCGAAAAATCCTTCCTGGCCTGGCCGCGACCGCATCATCTGGTCGACCGGGCATAAGGCTCCCAACCTGTATCTCGGATTGGCCGTTGCAGGCTTCTGTCCTGTCGAGGACGTGATGACGCTGCGCAAACTTGGCTCCGCTTATCAGGGACATCCGCATTGGCTCAAACTGCCGGGCGTTGAGGTCTCTACCGGCTCCTTGGGGCAAGGCTTGAGCATCGCGGTAGGCATCGCATTGGCGGCGAAACTAGACGGTAAGCGTCACAAAACATTTTGTTTGATGGGCGACGGAGAGCAGCAGGAGGGACAGATTTGGGAAGCGGCCATGGAGGCCGGACATTTCCACCTCGACAACCTGATCGGCATCATCGACTGCAACCGTTTGCAGATTGATGGCTGGGTGAAAGACGTGATGGACGTTGAGCCCCTTTGCGCCAAGTACGGCAGCTTCGGCTGGGACGTCGTGCGGATCGACGGACACGACATGAATCATGTAGTGGACGCGCTTCAGCAGGCTAAGGCGTCAGAAGGGAAGCCGGTCGTTATCCTGGCCAATACAGTCAAGGGTAAGGGCGTCAGCTTTATGGAGGATCAGGCAGGATGGCACGGCAAGGCGCCGAACTATGAAGAGCTGACCAAGGCTCTGAGTGAACTCGGCCTCAGCGAACGCATTCCGGTGCAGCAACTGCTCGACAAGGCGAAGCGCTACCAGGCAGAAGTGGAGCGCAAACTCGACTCGCAGCTGCCGAAGTTCTCGCGGGATTACTGGTGGAATGCCGGGGACACGATGAAAGTCAAGATGGAGCCGACGCGGAAAGGCTTTGGCCGATCGCTGGCAGAAAACGGAGGCGATGAGCGCGTAGTTTGCCTGGGCCTGGATATTTCCGGATCGATTACCATCAGCGATTTCTATGCTAACAAGCCCGAGCGCAAGAAGCGCTGGATCAGCCTGGGGATCGCCGAGCAATCGGCCACATCGGCGGCTGCGGGCTTGGCGAAAGAAGGCAAGCTGCCCGTGCTCGGAACTTATGCAACGTTCGCCGCGGCGCGCAATCTGGACCAGATTCGCACTTCGGTATGCTACGGAAATTTCAACGTCTTGATTGCGGGAGCTCACGGTGGAGTTTCGGTCGGTCCCGACGGCGCTACGCATCAGGCGCTGGAAGATCTGTTCGCCATGCAAGGCCTGCCCAATATGTCAGTGGTTGTGCCCTGCGATGTGGAGGAGACGCGCAAGGCGACGAATTACCTGCTACTCCAGCATGTGGGGCCAAAGTACATTCGCTTTGCCCGCGAGGCCACGCCGGTGGTCACGAATGAGAAGACGCCGTTCGTGTTTGGCAAAGCGAACGTCATTCGCCTGCGCGGCGAGACATCGAATTTCGCCGACGCTTTTGAAACGCGCCTGGAATCGTCGTATGAAACTGAGCTGGAGGATCTGAGCATCATTGCCTGCGGGCCGATGGTTCCGGAATCCATGCGTGCGGCATATATCCTGAAGCGCGATTACGGCTACGAAACTCGCGTGCTGAACCTGCACACACTGAAACCGATTGACGCAGAAGCCGTCATTCGCGCGGCTCAAGACACTGGTGTAGTGATTACGGCTGAAGAGCATCAGATCGGAGCTCTGGCCTGGCGGGTTAGCGCGATTCTGACGGAGAGTCCGAAACTCTATGGGCTGCCGGTAATCACCGGTGCTATCGGGGTGAAAGACCGCTTTGGTGACTCCGGCGCACCCTGGGAGTTGATCAAGGAATTCGAAGTAAGTGGCGAGCACATCGCGCTCAAAGCCGCGGAGTTAATGGCCTTCAAGAAGAAATGCGCGGAAGAGAAGCGGGAAGAGCGCGAGCATCTGTTCTACGCGGGCATGCGGTAATCGGAGTTGCTTCCACAAAATCGCGCCTCATTTCAAACCCTCGACGACGTAGAGGTCGGAGAGCACGCGGAATGTGGAATAGGCATACGACTTTCCATCCGCGCTAAACCTGATGGTTGGGATGCCTTGCGCGCCCGCGGGATCGGCGGGAGCGATCTCCGTCCAAGGCTCGCGGTGACCGGAAGCGAGATCCAGTCGGAAAAGTTTGAGTGGGATGCCGCGACTCGCCACCAGCAAGCTCTTGCCGTCTCCGGAAAGGCCAACGGCAAGTTCTTCGGCGCGCAAAGTTACGTCGAGTTGCCGTGGACTCCCGCCAGCCAACGGGTAGAGCCAGATCTGGCGTTTCACGTCGATAGCAAGAAGGTACTTGCCGTCTCGTGTAACGAATCGACCCGAAGTGCCCTCAGGAGTCACGGCGCGTGGCGTGCCACCCTGAATATCTAATAGATAGGTGCGAGCACCATGTCCGGGCTCGGAGGCAGAGAAAACGATCGACTTGCTATCCGGTGCCCAACCGGTGTCGAAGTGGTCGAGTTTGTCGTCGGTAAGCTGCCTCGGCTCTCCGACGCCGGTGGGTAGAAGTACCAGCCTTGCGGGCGCTCCTACGATAGACACCACCCATTGCCCATCGGGAGAAAGTGAGCCAAAGCCACCGTCGCCAAGCCGGATCGATGGCGATCCATCAGTCTTACGCAGAAAAATACTATAGTTCGAACCTTCCGCTTCGCCGGTCTCGGAGAAGATGATGGTCTTGCCGTCGCCGGACATATCGGCGAGTAGAGACCAGTCAAACCAGGTCAGACTACGTTCTCGCGTTTCGCCGGGAGCGAGCGCCGAAAGGCTCATACGAGATTTATCCGCAGTCAGGAGAACCAGGCCAGTGCGGCTGATGTCGTGAATTGTCAGGCCGCCGGGCGCACGGTAGATGAGGCGTTCCCTGCCGGAGAAGTCCAGCGCATAGACGGCGCGTTCCGATCCGGCGGGGACAGCGGAGAACCATACTTCCTTCCCGCCCGGAGCCCAGGCCAGCCCTTCGACGCTCGAGTAATAAGAAGAACTCGCTTTGGGATTTCCGTGCGCATCGAGGATGACTACGCGACCGTCGTCGCCGCCTGGTACATGGTCGGCGATCGCCAAAAAATCTCCCTTGGGCGAGAAACGCACATGGCTGACCCAGCCGCGAGGCTCGTAGATCACATTCCCGACCGGAAATTCCAGATGCAGAATTCCGATCATGCTTGGACGGATAACAGCAAGGGACTGGCCGTCGGGTGTCCAGTCTGCCCAAGCCACTTTGTCGAGCACCTCGCGCGGCGCGCCTCCAGCAAGCGGGACTCGAGCCAGAGTTCCGTTCTGAACGAAAGCTCCCGTGTTCGTGGGATGTAAGGAGATCGCCATCTCGCCTTTGGAAGAGATCGATAGAATCTGCGCGGACGGCAAACCCACGGTGCGGGAGTCGCTGCTGTCGAAGCGGTGGAGAAAATTTCCTGCGGCTGGCCTTCCCAGGCTGCGCCGTAGACGATGGTCTGTCCATCCGGTGCGAAGCGTGCGGCCCAGACGGTACCGTTGCGGAAGGTGACTTCGTGGAAGGTCGGGTTCGCCGTGGCGGCGGAGGCGCGATGAGCGAAGTAATAGATGGCGACCCACGATCCGAGCAGGAGCAATCCACCGAGCAAGGGCAGAAGCCACGGGCGTGAAGCCGGTTCTTCCGGGATGGCGCGCACGCCCCCGCGGCTGGACGTCGAAATATCCGTGAGAGCCACGAGGTTGAAGGCCACATCGCGCGCGGACTGAAAGCGCTCCGCCGGATTTTTCTCGAGGCAATGCCGGACGATGCGTTCGAGAGCAGGCGAGACGTTGCGATTCGTCTCGCTGAGGTCGGGAGGCTCCTCTTTAAGGATCGCGCTCATGGTGTCGACGGGAGAGTCGCCGTGGAAGGCGCGCTTGCCGGAAAGCATCTCGTAGAGAATGGCGCCGAAGGCAAAGATGTCGGCGCGTGCGTCGGCAGGTTTGCCCCGAACTTGCTCGGGCGACATATAACCGACGGTGCCCATGACGGTGCCCGCGTCTGTGCCGATGACTTGCTGCGTGGGTGCTTCGCCGGACGCATCGGCCTCCGGGCGGGTGAACTTGGCAAGGCCGAAATCCAGAATCTTGGCGCGTCCGTCGTGCGTGAGGAAGATGTTCTCCGGCTTCAGGTCGCGATGGACGATGCCCCTGTCATGGGCGGCGGCGAGGCCGCTTGCGATCTGCTGGGCATAGTCGATGGCTTTGCGGGAAGGGAGCGCCGAGTCGCGCAGGCGGTCGCGGAGAGTTTCGCCTTCGAGCAGTTCAGAAACTACGTAGGGTGCGCCATGATCCTCGCCGATGTCGAAGATCGAAAGAATATTAGGGTGGTTGAGCGCCGCGGCCGCGCGGGATTCCTGCGCGAAACGCTGCAGGCGGTCGGGATCAGCGGAGAACGAAGAGGGCAAAATCTTGATGGCGACGTCGCGGTTGAGCCGGGCATCGCGCGCACGGTACACCTCGCCCATTCCGCCAGCGCCTAGCGGCGCTTGAATTTCATATGGCCCGAGCTTGGTGCCAGAGACGAGTGGCATGGGTGCCGGCCATTATAGCCCAAGGCAGCGCGTTGCAGCATGACCGCGATGAAGGGCGGCTTCCGTACGTCGTCGGCTTGTCACGTATGATATTTTCGGTGTCTTGCAGTGTGAGCGGGCTGAGTCAAATTCAATCTCAGTCGTTCTGAAAGTGACATGGATAAGAAACTGCGTATTTTTTCGACCTGCGACATCGGAGAAGCTCTCGACCTGCTGCGTAACCGGGGATACGAAGTTGAAGTCTATCCTCAGCCGGAAGCTCCGCCCAAGAGTTTGATCATCGACAAGGTCAAGTCCGGCATCGATGGCTTGATCACCACGCTTCGCGATCCGATCGACGCCCAGGTCTTCGAAGCCGGCAAGAACACGCTAAAAGTTGTGGCCCAGATTGCGGTCGGGTTCGACAATATCAATCGCGCCGACGCCAATCGCTACAAGATTCCTTTCACTCACACCGCCGACGTTCTGACCGAAGCTACTGCGGAGTTTGCCTTCTTCATGCTCGGCGTGCTGGCCCGCAAGATGTGGCCAGCCGAGCACCTGACGCGCGATAACCAGTGGGGATATTGGCATCCTTACTTGCCGTTTCTGGGCGACGAAGTCACGGGCAAGACGATTGCGATCATCGGCACGGGACGCATCGGGCTGGCGCTGATCAAGAAGTGCGCCGGCTTCGATATGAACATGCTTTGCTACGACCCCGCCTACGAGAATCACGATTACATCAAGGCCATTCAAGAGACGATGGACTTGCGCCACGCGCGCGGCATAACCAAAGAGAAAAACTGGATCAAGTACGTGCCGTTTGAAGACGCGCTGCGCCAGGCCGATTTCGTGAGCGTCCATGTTCCGTTGTTGCGGCCCGGCGAAAGCTCTACGCCCACCTACCATCTGTTCAACGAGCAGACCTTGAAGCTGATGAAGCCGACGGCATTTCTGGTGAACGACTCTCGCGGCCCGGTCGTGGATGAGGCGGCTCTGGTGAGAGCACTGCGAGAAAACTGGATCGCGGGCGCAGCCCTCGATGTTTATGAGAAAGAGCCATTGCCGGCGGACTCACCGCTTCGCGACCCTGCGATCGCCGACCGCTGCCGCCTGTTCCCGCACTTCGCCAGCGCAGCCCGCATCACGCGGCTCGACGTCGATCCTAACAAGGGCATGGCCGGACGGTGTGTGCAGGGATTGATCGACGTCCTCGAAGCGAACTACGGTGGTGACATCACGAAGATGCCTTATGTGGTAAACAAAGAGGCGTTCGGAAAGTCTTAGTTGATTCTGCCGTCTGTTGCCTTTGGTTGCCGCTAGAATAGAGCCCAGACCGTTTTCTCCCAAGGACCCGAATGAAAAGAGCCGCTCTGTTTTTTCCGGTCGTTCCGCTTCTCATTGCGCTAGCCTTCGCGGAAACTCCCGAGCCTCACAATCCACTGAAGTTGATTCCTCAGCCGAAAGAAGTACAACTGCATGCTGGCAGCTTTCGCGTAAAGCCCACCACCCGAATCCTTGTTGAGTTTGGGCACCAGGCCGAGGATCGCATCGCGGCGGAAACGCTGGCGGAAGAGATCCACGACCGTTCTGGTTTGAAGGTGAGCATTACCGGTGAAAAACCAGACGCAAAGCAGGAGCGCAGCACTATCGTTCTCGCACGCTTGCAGGACCAGGGGGTCAAAAAGTTCCTGGCGGCGAGGGGCCTGAAGGCGGATTCGATTGGCGACCAGGGCTACCTTCTGTTCTCGGACAAAGCTCATCTCATCGTCGCCGCCAACACAGGCCAGGGACTCTTCTACGGCGTGCAGACGTTGCGCCAACTACTTCGCGAAGATGGCGGAAGCCTGGTTTGTCCGGCGGTGTCGATCCGCGATTGGCCCAGCATGGAGTGGCGCGGCGTGCAAGACGACATCAGCCGAGGTCCGATTCCGACCGAAGAATTCATGAAGTATCAGATTCGCATGCTGGCCGGATACAAAGTAAATCTGTTTGCTCTCTACATGGAGCACGTATTCGATTTTGCCAGCCAGCCTTTGGTGGCGCCAAAAGAAGCCGCGCTTACGCCCCAGGAGATCAAGGCGCTGGTGGTTTATGCAAAGAATCTTTACGTCACGATTCTTCCCGAGCAGCAAACCTTCGGACACCTCCACCACATGCTGAAGTATGAGATCTATGCCGATGTGGCGGAGCGACCGCATGGCCATGTGCTCACGCCGACCAAGGATCGGTCCTATGACCTGATCAAGGCGATGTATGCGGACCTGGTGCCGCTTTTTCCCGGACCCTTTTTGCATGTGGGCGGCGATGAGACATTTGAACTTGGTCATGGACAAACCGCGGCGCGTGCCAGCGAAATCGGCCTGGGCCGCGTGTATCTCGAGCACATGCAGAAAGTGAGCGGCATTCTTCAGCCCTATCACAAGCAACTCATGTTCTGGGGAGACATCGCGGTAAAGTATCCGCAACTTCTCACCATTCTGCCCAAGGACATGATTGCGGTTCCCTGGGATTATGATGCGAAGCCCAGCTACGAGAGCATCATCAAACCGTATCGCGATGCCGGACTCCGCGTGGTCGTGGCTCCGGGCGCAAACAACTGGAGCCAGGTCTGGCCGGACCTGGATGTCGCCTTCGTGGATATCCGCAACTTCGTACGCGACGGACAAAAGCTGGAAGCGATGGGCATGCTGAACACAACCTGGAACGACGATGGCGAGTCGATCTACGGGATGGCATGGCCGGCTCTGGTTTTTGGCGCGGCGGCAGGATGGCAAGCGGGCGAATCCAATATCGACGATTTCAAGAATGACTACGATTGGGCCTTCTATCGCAACGAGGATGCCACTTTCCGCGACGTGCTGGAGAATCTGGACAGCGGGCATCAGGCCCTGGCGAAGAATCACATTGTCTTGGAGACGGATGAGTTGTTCTGGGCCGACCCCTTCACGCAGGAAGGCGCAGCGCTAATGCAGAAGATTTTGCCGGCCGCCGCTGAGATGCGTTTGGGCGCGGAGCACGCGCTGGAATCGCTCTACCGCAAATCTGACAAGGCGCGCGCCAACCAGACCACGTTAGCCGACATGACGCTGGGCGCGTGGCGTTGGGACGTCCTGGGTATGAAGGCTGAGTTTACTCAGGAGATCAGCAGGTTTTACTGGGACGCTTTCCAGAACCAGACCGATGCTGAGCGCGTGGACAATGACCTGGCGGAAATCACGGACGCTAATGCCCGGCTGGAAGATCTGCGCGATGCGACCACGCGCCTGAGTGAGATGTACCGGGAAGCATGGCTGCGCGAATATCACCCGTTCTGGCTGGATAATGTTCTGGTACGCTACGACACCCTGGCTCGCGAGTTTCAGAAAAAGATCGTCGCGGTGCGGCAGGTGCGCCGGCAATACGATCTCACCAAGACTCTTGCGCCGCCGCAGGAGCTAGGGTTTTACTTGCAACCATAGAAGCAGAAGCACACCTTAGGATGTTTTCCGACCGCACCAACTGGAAGCTCACGCGCAATCGACTGACGGACACGCTCGAAGAAGTGAAATCGAGCGGTGCCCACGTGTTGGATCTGACGATCTCGAATCCGACAAAAATCGGGCTGCACTTCGACGATGCACGGATTCTTGAATCGCTGGCTTCGCCGCGGGCGATGGATTACGATCCTCAGCCAAAGGGGTTGCCCAGCGCGCGGAGCGCGGTTGCGAACTACTACCGGGCGCAACACGGAATGGACGGCCTCGACCCGGGGCGGCTGATTCTGACCACAAGCACCAGTGAAGGTTATTCGTTTGTGTTTCGCCTGCTCTGCAATCCAGGGGACGAGTTGCTGGTTCCGAAGCCGAGCTATCCTTTGTTTGAATTTCTCGCGGACTTGCAGGATGTGAAGCTCGTGTCCTATCCCTTAATTTATGACCACGGCTGGCAGATGGATTTTCCGCCCTTGGAGAAAGTGGTTATGCGAAGGACGCGGGGCGTGGTTGTGGTTCATCCGAACAATCCCACAGGTTCGTATGTCCATGCGCAAGAGCAGGAGCTGCTCAACGCCTTTTGTGCGGAACACGGGCTGGCCATCATCGCGGATGAGGTTTTTCTCGACTACGCTCACAACGGAGTGCCGCAACAAAGCTTTGTCGCGAATCAAGGTGTCCTCAGCTTTACCCTGAGTGGAATCTCTAAGATCTCCGCGCTGCCGCAAATGAAATTGGCATGGATTGTCACTAGCGGCCCGGTGGCGCAGAGAGAGGCGGCACAGGCACGGCTTGAGGTAATCTCCGACACGTATCTTTCGATGAATGCCCCCATCCAGTGGGCCACGCCCGCGCTGCTTGAGCAGCGGCAAAGTGTTCAACGGCAGCTGCTGGATCGAGTGCTCGCGAACCTCGCTGAACTCGACCGCCAGTTGGCCGCGCAGAAGATGTGCCAACGTTTAAATGTGGAAGGTGGATGGTACGCAATTTTGCGCGTCCCGGTAATGCAAACCGATGAAGAGCTGGCGGTTGATCTGCTACGCAGAAAATCGGTGCTGGTGCATCCCGGGCACTTCTATGACTTCCCGAGCGATGGCTATCTGGTGCTGAGCTTGATCGCCGTAGAGAATGAATTCGCGGAAGGGATCAGGCGACTTTTGGAATTAATAGTTGCCAATTAGAGCCTGCGGGGTTCGGGTGCCCGTCAACACTCAACAAGCTCTATCTCTTCACCAGAAATGGGTTGCTCTCCCGCTCTTCTCCGATCGTAGTCAGCGGCCCGTGGCCGGGCACGACCACGGTCTCGTCCGGCAGAGCGAGCACTGTTCCGCGCAGCGATTCCATGATTTTCTGCATCGATCCGCCGGGCAGGTCCGTGCGTCCAATGGAACCGGCGAATAGCGTGTCGCCCGCAATCAAAGTTTTTTCGGCGGGGAAATACAGGCAGATACTGCCTTCGGTGTGACCCGGAGTGTGCAGAATGCTGGCGCTGTGGGCTCCAGCTTTCACGGTATCGCCAGTGCTTATACTCTGGTCGATCTCAACTGCACCAGGCGCGGCCATGCCCACCCAAGCGGCTTGCGCATCGAGCATCTTGAGCAGGGCGTAGTCGTTCTGGTTAAGCAGGATGGGCGCGCCAGTCACGGCGCGAAGCTTCATCGCGCCCCCTACATGGTCGATGTGGGCATGGGTGATGACAATCTGCTTGACCTGCAGGTTATGCTTGCGGATAAGCGCGAGAACGTCTTCAATGTCATCCCCAGGGTCGATGACCATCGCTTCGCGTGTGGTTTCGTCGCCGATGATCGAGCAGTTGCATTGCAGCGGTCCGACGGGGAAGATTTCGTGGATCATACTTCCATTGTAGCGAAGTGAGTTCTGCGTACCGAGTAGCAAGCAGTGGAGTAGACGGAGAAAAATCAGGTTCAGACTTGCCGTAAAGCGCGACTGGCGCGACAATACGCCAGCATGCTTGGGGAGGCTTTGTGGCAGCCAAGTACCGTCAGCACGGATATCAGGATCGCGATCGCGAGGAAAAGCCGCGCCGGGAGTCTGTGGAAAAGCCGCCAGCGGTCCCTCCCGCAAGACGCGATTACAGCATGGGGCCGAAGCCTCTGAATTTGCCCGGAACCCGTGCCGTCTCGCGATGCACGCAGTGTGGAACCGTCTTGCCAGGGATGCCGCCCACCGGCCTTTGCCCCAAGTGCGGCTTCGAGCTGCATTCTTGCAAACAGTGCGCGTACTTTGATCCCGGCAGCCGGTTCGAGTGCATGCAACCGGTGCCGAAGCGCATCGAAAAGAAAGACGCCCGCAACGATTGCACGTTCTACGAACTCCGCGTGAGTCGCGAAAAAGAAACTTCAACGCCGGCAACGCTGCGCCCGAATGACGCGCGGCAGGCGTTTGAGAATCTGTTCAAGAAGTGACGCGCAGCTGGTTCCCCTCACGATCGAAAGCCTTGGCGGCTTGCCTCACGGCTTCTGCGTCGGCCTTAAAAGAATCTCACTCACAAACGACTGCGCACTCTGCGTCACCAGCATCTTCACCGCGTGCGCCACGTCTTCCGGTTGCAACATCTTTGCAGGATCTTTGCCAGCGTGGGGGCTCAGGTCGGTATTGGTCGAGCCGGGACAGATCACACTCACGCGGATGTTGTGAGTGCGCAGTTCCTCCGCCACGGAGTACGTGAGTCCGTTCAGTCCCCACTTGGAGGCTGCGTAGGCCGCGCCATTCGGCAGCGCGTTCTTTCCCGATAGCGAAGAAATGTTGATGATGTGGCCGGAGCGGGCACGAATCATCAAGGGAGCGAACGCGCGGATGGCGTAATAAACGCCGCGCAAATTCGTATTCAAAATCTGCTCCCACGTATCAGGGGGAAGTTGATGCAGCGGACCGCCGAATCCTGCTATGCCCGCGTTGTTGACCAGAATATCCACGCGCCCGAAAGAGTCGGTTACTTGCCCGGACGCCGCTTCCACTGACTTAAGGCTGGTTACATCGCAAGGAACAATTTGGGCTTTCCCGCCCGTATCGGCGATCGCTTTCGCGGTGGATTCGAGAGCGAGGCGATTTCGTCCGCACAGCACCCCGATCGCGCCCAGTCGAGCGAGAGAGCTCGCAATGGCGGCTCCGATGCCCCGCCCGGCGCCGGTAATCACTGCTACTTGCCCTGCAAGAAAATGGGCCTTATCGTTTGAGAGTGCATTCATATGCAATGTCTTGAGTTGTCCACAGCGGCGAAACCGCGCGGATGCGACCGTGGCTTCCCCGGCGAAGCACTTCTGCATTTTATACAATGGCGGGGGGAAACTGGGAAGTTGCTTGCCTTCGGAAGAAGAGGTACTTATAATCCGGCCAACCGGGAAAGAAGGGTATTCGCCTTAACCCCCAGTTCGCCCCGATTTCGCGAGGCCTGCCCGGACGCGACTTGGATTTCCAGACAGGATGCGGAGCGCGTAAACGGTCCAGGCAAAGAGCCGACAATTCAGCAAGAACGCTTATTCACGACATTATCGATTCCCAAAGGTGCAAGGAGCCAACACTGATGAAAAAGATTCTGGTCACGGTTGTGCTTGGGGTGGCTGCAACGGCAGTCGCTCAGAGTGCCGCGCAGCCAGCGCAACAACCATCGCAGCCGGCGGCGCAAGCAGCTCAGGGACAACCGCCAGCATCCCCGCAAGCGCCGGTCATTAAGGACCCCGCCGAGTACAACGCCTACGTGGGAGCGATCAAGCAGACCGACCCCGCAGCTCAGATCAGCGGGCTGGAAGCATTCATGACGCAATATCCGAATAGCGTGATGAAGGTAGCCGCGCTGCAAACTCTCATGCAGGACTACCAGCAGACGGGGAATCAGCAAAAGACCATCGATACGGCCACGAAGCTGGTTGCCGCCGACCCCACCAATGTACGGGCGATGGCGTTGCTCGCCTACTTTGATCGCCTGAAGGCACAGGGCGGCGACTCCGCTGCTCAGCAGGACCTGGCGGACGCCAAGAAATACGGGCAGATGGGATTGGACGCGCTGCCGAAGTTCGCCAAGCCCGAGGGCACTTCTGACGGCGATTTTCAGAAGATGAAAGATCAGATGACCGCCATTTTCAGCGCGGCCATCGGCATCTCGGATCTCACCGACAAGGACTATGACGATGCGCGCAAAGCGCTTCGCGTCGCGGCTGATGCGAATCCTACAGACTTTAGCGTTGTTTATCCCTTAGCCCTGGCCTATGCCGGTCCTACTCCGCCGGACCCGAAAATTCCGCCCGATTCGATTAATGCGATCTGGTACGCCGCCCGTGCTTCGATTGTGGCTCCGACGCCGCAGTACCAGCAGCAGATCGAGAAATACGCGAGGAATCAGTACATCAAGTACCACGGTGGAGACGATGGCTGGACCGATCTTCTGGCTCAGGCAAAGGCAAACCCGGCTGAACCCGTTGGATTTACGATCAAGCCCGCGCCTACCCCGCCGGAACAGGCTCACAACATGGTCGTAGCAACGACGCCGGATAAGATGGACTTCGCGACCTGGGAGTTCGTTCTCTCCAATGGCAAACAGGAAGATCAGGATGCCGTGTGGAACGCCATCAAGGGTAAGCCGGTACAGATGAACGGCACCGTCATCAAAGCTACTGCGACTGAGTTCGACATCGCGGGCAGTTCGGATGACATCGATGCCAAGAAGGCTGACATCACGCTCACCTTCGAAGACAAGGTTCCGCTGAAGCTCATCCCCAAAGAAGGCGCCAGTCTGGACTTCCAGGGTGAGCCCGCCTCCTATACCCCCAGTCCGTTCATGATGGTGATGGAGAAAGGCAAGCTGCTGAAAGCTGCGGCCCCGACCCCGGCTAAGCCTGCGGTTCACCACAAAGCAGCGTCTTCCCAGTAGTAGTAAGGGATTTGGCAAGAAAGGCAGCCCGCAAGGGCTGCCTTAATTTTTTGTGATGCGAACGAGGGCGCTAGCGAATAGCCTTTTTTTCCAGCGTGACCGGACGCGCACTGCGCGGCGGACGCTTGGCGCCGTCCCGTAGTTGGCGTACATCGATCTTGAGCTCATCGATGGTGCGGCTGAGGGTATTGCGATGCATGCCGAGTTCGCGGGCGGCCCGGCACTGGTTGCCCTTGTTTTCCTGAAGGACGGTGAGAATGAAGCGCTTCTTAAACTCGCGCACGCCCTCGGAGTAGAGAATGTTGCTTTTGTACATCTGCAGGATGAGTGCTTCCAATTGATCTTTCACGGTAGGTCTCTCTCTTCGTTTAAAGTCGTCGTTTTGATGTCTTCGCTCAAACAGCCAACAGCATTTATTTCCTGGAGGCGGCCGGAGTCCCCGTCAAATCCTTCGGAGCTCGATGTAAGAAATCGAGTCCCTCGTAGAACCTGGATCGCAAAGCCGACGGCGCCACCCAGATCGCCGCTCTCCCGGCCACCAAGAAATAAGGGGCCAATTCCGACTTCTCCAACATCGAAGAGGTCGGAGTGAATGCTGTCATCCCCATCAGGACGACAGCCACCACCAGCGCGCCCTTCATCACACCCAGCAACGCGCCCAGAAGGCGATCAAAACCGCTTAGCCCGGCTTCCTTCATGAGCCTTCTCGCGATCCGTCCCGCAATGCTGAACACGATCAGGATCGCAAAAAATATCATCAGGAAACCGAAAATCTCTGCCAGCAATTCCGAATTCAGAAACGTCAACAGCCAGTCGGCGAGCCTTTGGTACTGCCAGGCCGCGACCACGTAGCCTACAACCAATCCCGCCATGCTCAAGGCCTCGGCAAAGAACCCATGCATGGCAGCCAACAAAACATTCAGAGCGATCAGCGCAACAATCGCCCAATCCGCCGGCGTCATGTCGCGCTCCGGCGAACCCGGATGCCGCGGAATACCCTGCGCTCACACATCCAGTTTCTTTCCCGTAATCTGCTGGTAGGCATCAAGATACTTTTCGCTGGTGTGTTGCGCAACCTCGGCCGGTAAAGCGGGCGCAGGGGGTTGCTTGTTCCAGCGAATCTCCTCCAGGTAATCGCGGACATATTGCTTGTCGTAGGACTCTTGCGCCCGGCCCGGTTCGTATTTATCGGCGGGCCAGAAGCGTGACGAATCCGGTGTGAGGACCTCATCGGCCAGCGTGATCCCCTTGGCGGTGCGGCCAAATTCGAATTTCGTGTCGGCAATGAGGATGCCACGCTGACGCGCGTAATCGGCCGCCTTCTTGTAAACGCGCAAAGTGAGGTCGCGCAGAGTGCTGGCCGTCTCCGTGCCCACGATATCGCACATCTGGGCAAACGAAATGTTCTCGTCATGGCCGCTGGTGGCCTTGGTGGATGGCGTGAAGATCGGCTCGGGAAATGCTTGCGATTCGCGAAGCCCGGCTGGCAACTCGATGCCGCACACCTTACCCGTCGCCTTGTACTCCTTCCAGGCAGACCCTGAGATATAGCCGCGGACGACGCACTCGACGGGAAACATCTGCGCGCGCCGGACCACCATGGAACGGCCGCGCAACTGGTCGGCATACTTCTGCAGCGACTGCGGATAGCGCTCCACATCCGCAGTGATGAAATGGTTGGAGACAATATCCGACAGGAAGTCGAACCAGAACAGCGATATCTGACTCAGCACTCGTCCCTTATGCGGAATGCCGGTGGCGAGCACGTAGTCGAAGGCGGAAATACGGTCCGTGGCGACGAAGAGCAACCGGTCGGCGTCGAGCTGGTAAACGTCGCGCACCTTACCGCTGGCGTGAAGTTGGAGGTCGGGAAAATCTGTTTGCAGAAGGACGGGATCGAGAAGTTCAGAGGTCATATTGAAATATTAAGGCAGGAGCGAGCCGTATTTTAGCCCCTCAGAAAGTTTTGTCAACGACGGAGATCACGGCTTGGAGGTAAGTACCTATCCTGTTGAGCAGGAAAACGTTGGTGGTCGCGAGCAGACAGAGGGTTAGGCGAATCGGATGGTTTGCGGGCGGGTGGTTGTGGAAAAGCTGAGGATCGAAGTGGATATCGTGGCGCTTTACGGTGACCTCGGGTCTGCCAAATCGTCACTTGTACTTTATTGCGCTGCTCCGAAACGAACCGAGACCAACTTCGATACCCCGGGCTCCTGCATGGTCACGCCGTAAAGCACAGGAGCGATGCTCATCGTCTTTTTGCTGTGGGTGATAAGGACGAACTGAGTTTGGACGCTCATCTCTTTCACAAGCTCGGTGAAGCGGCCGATGTTGGCTTCGTCGAGGGGCGCGTCCACCTCGTCGAGGATGCAGAATGGGCTGGGCGTGAATTGGAAAATGCCGACCAGCAGGGCGAGCGCGGTGAGCGCCTTCTCACCGCCGGAAAGCAGCAGCACACTTTGCAGGCGCTTGCCGGGAGGCGAAGCCACTACGTCGATGCCGCTTTCGGCGGAATTTTCCTCATCCGTGAGCTTCATGAAGGCATTGCCGCCACCGAAGAGTTTCTTGAATGTAGTCTGGAAGTTCTCGTTGATTTTGGCGAAGGCTTCCTGGAACTTCTGTCGCGACACTTCGTCGATCTCGCGGATCGTTGCCGTGGTGTTTTCAATAGAGGAGATGAGGTCCTTGCGCTGCGCATCGAGGAAGGTGTGCCGCTCCGCAGTCTCGCGATACTCTTCAAGCGCCATCATGTTTACCGGGCCCATGGCCTCGAGCTTGGCACGCATCTCGCGATAAGACTGATCGCGGGCAGCGAGTTCATCGCCGGTGACAAGGGCCAGCGTGGTATCAGCCATCAGCGCGGGCCTCTCGATGCCGAGCTCGTTGAGGCAGGTTTCTGCCATGTACATGGCGTCGGCTTGTAGCTTGGCCGCAGCCGCCTGGAGCTCGCCACGACGGTCGCGAGCCTGGTCGAGTAGCTGGCGCGCGCTGCGGAGCAATTCGTCGATCTCCGAGAGCCGGGCG
Source organism: uncultured Acidobacteriaceae bacterium (assembly GCA_964403025.1). GTDB lineage: Bacteria > Acidobacteriota > Terriglobia > Terriglobales > Acidobacteriaceae > Sulfotelmatobacter. The sequence continues at coordinate 1,571,257 of CAYOEH010000001.1, forward strand.
CGGAGTTGGTCCTTTTCAAATTGCAGCAAACCTTCACGGGCCTGGCCCGCGTTTCGCTCGGCTTCAAAGTCAGCGGATTGTTGCTCGAGTTGGAGATTTTCCGTTTCGCGCTGCAGCTTTTCGGCCCCAGCGGCTTCAATCTGTGAGACGAGAGTTTGGACGCGTTCGCCCATCTCGATGAACAGGGAATCGATTCTCCCCAGCACCGCAGTAGCGGAGCGATGGCGTTCTTCTAAAGCCGCGACCCGTGCCACGCGCTGCGAACTGGTCTGGGCTGCGTCTTCACGGCGTTGGCGCAAGGCGCCAAGCGATTCCTGGGCGGCGGCGATTTGCAGCTCGAGTCCGGCACGAATCTGCTCGAGCGCGGCGATCTCTGTTTGCCGCACGGTGATGATCGATTCCTGCTCAGCACGTTCAGACGCTAGCCGTTGCAACTCCGCACGCGAAACGCTGATGCGCTCGGTCACGCGGGACATTTCGGAATCGAGCTGTAGCAGCAGGTGGCCGGAGGTCATCGACTGATGCTCGGCCTCGCGTTTTTCCCCTTCCAGTCGCTCCAGCAGGGAAGCGAACTCTTTAATTTCTCTGCCCAGGGTAAGAACGCGCATCTCTTCGTCGCGCAGAGCGCGTTCCAGGTCTTCAAGCTGCCGCAGAACTTCACGAAGCTCGCGCTTCATGGAAAGCGGGCCTTCGGCGCGCTGTTTGCCACCCGTGACTGTGACGTTGTGGAAGCATTCTCCGGACTGCGCCAGGAAGAATGCATCGGGATTTTCGAGCGCCAGACCACGCGCGGTGTCGGACCCGGGAACGATGTAACCATCGCGCAGCTTCGGCAGAATGACTTCCAGCGACTTTCCGAATCCGTCGAGAACCCGAATCGTGTTCTTCAGCGGAACGATGGATGCCGTGGGTGGCGCGCAATGCGCAGCTTCGTCGAGCACGAACGAAAACTTCGCTTGCGAGTCCTCGGGATGAACCAGGAACGTGGCGCGGCCATCGACGTCACTGCGCAGCAGGCGCAGGCCTTCGTCGGCGGCGTCCCAGGACTTGACCACGATGTAATTCAACTCGTCGCGCAGGAAATCTTCTACGACGCGCTCAAAGCGTGGCTCGACTTCAAGAAAATCCGCCAGGACGCCGACCGGTGCCAGACCGCTCCGCATCACTCCTGACTGGAAGAGGCGGCGAACCGATTCAGTAGAATAGCCATGCTCTGCGATCACCGCTTCGAGAGATCCTTTTTTCCCGAGGGCTGTGGCGAACTCGGCGCGAAGCACGTCGAGATTAGCCTTGGCCCGCGTCTCTTCAAGACGCTTGGCTTCGATCAGGCGTCGGAGCTGGCCGATTTCTTCCGTAATTCCGGTCACGCGCTGCGTTATCGTTTCGAACTCGAGGGCAAGTTGTCCGCGCTGTCCGCCAAAGGCTTCTACTTGCTCGTTGGCGTTGGTGATTTCAGTTTCCAGACGCCGTTCTTCGCGGTCCGCCCCCGCCAGGCGTTCTTCCGCTTGCGCCAGCTGGTTGCGAAGGTGCGAGACGGAAGATACCGTATCGAAAATCGCAACGCGCCATTCTTCCTGCCGACGCTCAATCTCCGCCAGCGCGGTTGCCGCAGCCGCGGCTTCCTGTTGCGACAACGAAAGTTCGTGCCGCGCAGCGGCCAGATCGGCGGCGGCGGATTCCAGCACTTGCCGGTTGGAATCGCGCTCGGCCTCAAGCGCACTAAGGCGGTGACGGGCCTGAGCAAGTTCAGCTTCCGCCGAAGCGGAGCGAACCACCAGTTCCGCAGAGCGTTCGTCGTTGTGGCGGCGACGGGCATGAGCGCGATCGATCTCCATGGCAAGCTGGCTGATGCGGTCGCGATTCTCGCGCAGCTCGGTTTCAATCGAGTAGCCGCGTTCCGTAGCTTCACCATGCTCGGATTCGAGTTGCTGTACGGCTTCAGAACGGTGCTGCATATCCTCGGCGAGTGCGTTGAGTTGCGCGTCGAGCTCGGTGCTTTCGTGCTCGATAGCCGCAAACTTGCTGGCCAGGACCACGCGCAGCTCTGCCCGCATCTCCTCACGCAACTTGGCAAAGCGCTCTGCCTTTGAAGCCTGCCGCTTCAGCGAATTCATCTGGCGCGTGACTTCTTCGAAAATATCGTTCACGCGGGCGAGATTGAGCTTGGCATCTTCCAGCCGCGCTTCCGCGAGACGCTTCTTGGTTTTGAACTTCGTGATTCCAGCGGCCTCTTCCAGAATCGCCCGGCGATCCGTGGGACGGCTGCTGAGAATCTGCCCAATGCGTCCCTGCTCGATCAGGGCGTAGGTTTCCGGTCCAAGGCCTGTGCCCATGAAAAGATCCTGAATGTCGCGCAGCCGGCAGAGTTTGCCGTTCAATAAATACTCGCTGTCTCCGGAGCGGAACAGCCGCCGCGTAACCACGATTTCTCCGGCATGGAATTGCTGTTGATTAAATTTCCGCCGGCGGATCTTCAGCACCACCTGTGGCGCGCCTGCAATGGCTGCCGAAGAAGCCACCGGCGCGACGTTATGGGCTGGTAGCGCGAAGACCGGCTCGTCGTCAGGGAAGGCGACGGCCAGGGTACTTAATTTCGAGCGGGGAATTTCTACTTCTTCGGTTCTGCCGGGCTGAGCTTCTTCCACGGCGGCTTCCGTCTCGGCGGCGGCGCGCGCGCGGATGGCAGCTTCGTCCCAATCCTCAGCGTGTTTCGAGGACAGCGGATTCACCGGCAATTCGTCCTGAATATCGATTTCGGTGGGCGCGTTGGCGTCAGGGCCGGGATATTCCTGCGGATCGATTAGAGTCAGCGAAACCTCCGCCATGCCGGTGGCTTTGCGATCACGCGTGCCGGCGAAGATCACGTCTTCCATGCGCGAGCCGCGCAGAGTCTTTGCCGATTGCTCGCCCAGCACCCAGGAGATGGCATCGGCGATATTCGACTTACCGCAGCCGTTTGGCCCGATGATCGCGGCGATGCCGTCCCCGTGGAATTTGAGGTCGGTGCGGTCGCAAAACGATTTGAAGCCGAGAATCTGAAGCCGCTTCAGTTTAAGCAACGTGAACTCCTTGGGAGAAACAGTGGCCGGTGGTTCGTGGCCAGTTGCCAGTTGTGCTGCGTCGCGAGCTGTTTACCAGACGGATACCCTTGCTCCGAAGTAGATGCGAGTTTCGGCTTAAGTCTCGTCCCCGGCTGGTAGGGCCACCACAAATTTAAGCAACTGTAACGGTCAAAAGGGGGCGGGGTCAAGTAATATAACACTATATATTGTATGGTCTTATCGATCAGCGCTCTGGGTTGCACACACATTGCAGCAATTGAACAGTTTACGGGTGAGGGAAGGACGAGGTGGGGAGAATCGCGAGAGCACAATTATCGTATCGCAGCCGGCAGGGATAAACAATCCAGAGTTGCAGAGTGCAGATATTCCGGAATCACTTGCTCGTATCGAATGACTCTAACGCGCGCTTTGCGATCTCCGCTGGCAGAGGCGCATAACCCAGGGCGGAACACTCCCGCTGGCCCGACGTCAGCACCCAGCGAAGCAGCTCTGTCAGAGCATCCCTGCGAGTTTTGTCCGCGATTTCCTCAGGAAGTAACAGCCACATGTAGGTAGAGATCGGATAGGCATCCTTGCCGTTTTTGTTCGTGATCGATGCCCGAAAATCCTGGGGTTGACCTTCGGCCGCTGCGCCCCCCGCAGCGGGCACGCTGGAAATGCTCGCTTGATAAACTCCCCCGCCGAATTCCTGCTCGCGAGACGACGTGAGGCGCCGTGCCCGCGAGCATCGTCATGACTCCTCCGCCGCTGTGTTCCGCTTACTGCTCATAGGCTCCGATGTTGATCTGGCCGCTGCCGTTGATGCGCGGATTGCCGGCGTAATCGGTGCTGCCGTAAATGGTCGTGCCGTTACAATACCCCTCGCTGCAGGTGAGGCTGGTACCGCCGGCATTGACGGCCGGGGAATTGGAAGCAAGGTCAAGGTTTGGAGGCGTGGAGCTGAGATCAATGTAAAGCGGATTTGTGTTCGGCGAGTTTGCGTCTTCTCCGCTGCCCGATTGATAGGCGGCATAGGTCTTGTAGTTCGATTTTCCACCCCAGTCGATCGAAGTTCCCTGCACATAGCCTGCCGCGGAATAGTACAGGTTCCAGTTCGCCGTCGCGGTCGAGCCGCTGACGTAACTGTAGATCCATACATTCTGACTGCCGGCGTACACGATGTTGTTTTCAAAAAAGTTCCCGTTGCTGGGCGGGGCATTGTGTTGAATCTGAAACTCTGTGCCTTGATTTTTCGTGTTGTTGTTGTACAGGCTGTTGTTGACGATCACGATGTGGTCGCTGCCACCCACCCCGCTGGCGTAGCCTCCGATGGAAACGCCTACGGTGTTGGCGTCGTAGAACAGGTTGTTGCGTATGGTGACATAGCTGCTGTCGTGTGTTTTGTGCTCACTCGCCGCTTCCATATTCAGATCGCAATTGTGGACTGTATTACGCTCGAAGATGACGTACGCGCAACCGTCGCAATACAAGCCGTCGGCATCGTACGAATTCCCCTCGCCCGGATTGTGAATTGCGCTGATGTTGTAAACGGTGTTGCCGCTGATCTCGCCGTACTTCGCCTGATCGTAGCCGGTGGGCCCGACTCCTTCGAATCCGATCGCATCGATGCCGATGTTGTCGTTGTCGTGCACGATATTGTTGGTGATGGTGAAATAGGTCACATTCCCGTCCACATTCACCGATTCGCTCTCGCCGGTCTTGAGGCTGTAGACCTGATTACCGCTGATGATTAGGTCCGTAATGGGCGTGCTGGACGTGCCATACACGGCAATGCCAAAGGCGTTCCCATTCTTTTCCGATGTGGTCGTAATGTTGTGCACCAAATTGTTGAGCAACTGCACACCGCTGCCCGAACCAGTGACCCATATGCCCGCTGGCGTGAGGGCTGCCTTGCTGGTGGTGTAGTTGCGAATTTCAAATCCGTTCACCGTGATGTAGCTCTGGTTCACGATGTTAATGAGGCCTTGCGTTCCGCTCACGCTGAGTCCCGTCCCGTCGATCACTGCAGTCTCCCCGGGATAGCTTTCAACGGTGATGGGGTTCGATGCCGTGCCGGACGCGGGGAGGGTCACCGACTCGTTGTACACGCCCGTTTCAACGTATACCGTTGCTCCGGCCGAAACCGAGTTGGCAGCGTGCTGAATGGTAAGCCAGGGTGCGGTGTAACTGCCGGAGCTCGTGTCCTTCCCGCTCTTGGATACGTAGAAGTTTGCTCCAGATTGTGCAAGAAGTGAGGTCGAGAGGAACACGACAAAGACAAAATACAGTTTCCAAAGGGATGTCATCTCGGAATCTCCTGATTCTGCGGAACGTGTGGTTTGAATGATCGAGGCGAATGGCTGCTTGCCGAAGTCCTTGGGACCGAATCGGCAAAGCTTAGGTTAGTTACGATTGATTGTCAATGATTAGTGTTTCTTTCGATTATAGCTGAATTTACTTTCGCTTTATTACTATTGGCCTTGAGAAAAAAACGAAGGCGTACCACCCATAGGGAAAGTACTGCGATTGCCGCAAGAAAGCAAAGACTTGTCGACCAATCCAAAAAGGGACGAGCAAGGCGGCTCGTCCCTCGATACGCAATGCCGGAGGCTACTTTGCTCCCAGCTTCTCAAAAAACAAACAGATGGTTTCGATCCCGTGGTGAAAATTCGGGATGTGAAACTTCTCGTTGGGAGCGTGCAGGTTATCGTCGGGAAGGCCGAATCCCATCATCACAGTGGGAATCTTCAATCCTTCGTAAAAGTCGTTGACGATGGGAATCGAGCCGCCGCTGCGGATGAACACCGTTTCTTTTTTGAACGTATCGTGCAGCGCTTCGGTCGCGGCCTTGATGTAAGGATTGTCAGTACCAACCACGGAGGCCGGACCTTTGCTCCACACTTTAATTTTCGTCTCGATGCCCTTGGGCGTGAGCTTCTTCACAAAGTTGGTATACCGCTTCAGGATGTCGTCGGGATCCTGGTTGGGCACCAACCGCATGGAAACCTTGGCCGCGGCTTTGGCGGGAATCACCGTCTTGGCGCCGGCCGCTACGAATCCACCGGGCATCCCGTGAACTTCGAGCGTAGGCCGCGCCCAGGTGCGATACAAAACCGAGTAACCTGGTTCGCCGGTGAGAACCTTGGAGCCCACTTCAGTCTTGCGATAGGTCTCTTCGTTGAAGGGCAGGCGCTTCCACGCTTTGAGTTCGTCCTTGCTCGGCGCCTTCACGTTTTTGTAGAAGCCAGGGATCAGCACGTGGCCTTTCGCGTCCTTCAGCTTGCTGATGATTTCGATCAGCGCGAAGAAGGGATTCGGAGCCGCACCGCCGTACACGCCGGAGTGCAAGTCTGTCTTGGCTCCGTAGGCTTCGATCTCCGTATAAACCAGGCCGCGCAGTCCGACGCATAGCGTGGGAAGATTGGGCGCAAACAGTTCGGTGTCGCAGACCAGGGCGAAATTCGCCTTCAGCTTGGCCTTCTGCTTGCGAACATACTCGGCAATGGACTCACCGCCGACTTCCTCTTCGCCTTCAAAGATTACTTTCACGTTGATGGGCAGCTTGCCGTTACCGGACTTCATCATCGATTCAAGGGCCTTCACCTCCATCCAGAGCTGCCCTTTGTCATCGACTGCGCCCCGCGCATAAATGTTGTTGTTGCGCTCGGTAGGCTCGAACGGCGGCGTGTGCCACTCGTCGAGCGGATCAGGCGGTTGCACGTCATAGTGCGCGTAGCACAGCGCGGTGGGCTTGCCGGCCGCGTGCAGCCAGTCGGCGTAAATGAGTGGATGGCCTTTGGTGGGGATGACCCCGACATTCTCCATGCCGATGCGGCGCAGTTCATTGGCGACGAAGTCAGCCGCTTTCTGAACGTCTGGCTTATGCTCGTCGAGCGTGCTAACGCTGGGGATGCGAAGGAGATCTTTTAGTTCGCTGAGGAAACGCTGCTGATTATTGCGGGCAAAATCGACTGCCGGGGAAGCCATAGATTGGTCCTTTCTCGTGCGAGAACGCAACAGTGTGGACTGCTGCGGTTGCGGAAACGCTCCAGTATACCCGAAGGAATCCGTGAAAGGCAGCGCCACAGCCACAGTGCTTCGAACCTTATCGCGGAAACCTGGCGGGTGAAAATGGAGCGAGATCAAGATCGGGGCGTTTTCCTTCGATGACTTGCGCCATGACGTGCGCGGTGATCGGGGCCAGGAGAATGCCGTCGCGAAAGTGTCCGGTCGCTACATAGTTGCCAGGAGTGGTGGTCGCGCCGAGAATCGGCAGAGAGTCGGGTGTTCCCGGACGCAATCCAGCCCAGTCTTCAAGAATCTTCGCATTCCGTAATTCCGGGACCAGATCGACCGCGGCGCGATGCAAGCGCTGAATCGTGGCGATGTCAGTGCGTTTGTCAAAGCCAGCTTCTTCCACGGTAGTGCCGACGATGATTCGTCCATCGCTGCGCGGGATCAGATAAACATCGGGCGATCGGATCACGTGCTTCAGCAGTTCGCGCGTAGGTGAAAGGAGGCAGAGCATCTGTCCCTTCACAGGACGGGTAGGAAATCTATGTGGAGCGATTTGGCCGGACCAGGCCCCTGCGCAGTTGACGACTTTCGCCGCGAGAAACGAGGTTTTCTTGGTGATGACTCCGCTCGCCTGGCCATCGGACAGATTGACGGAGATAACCGTATCGCCGGATGAAAAATCCACACCGTGGTATTTCGCGGCAGCGAGGACCGCGCCAGTAAGCGATCGAGGGTCGACGCTGCGCTCTTGCAGGTAAAATGCCGGGCGACTGGGGTCTGCGAGGACTGGCTCAAGTTCAGCCAGCGGCACGGGCAAGGTGAATGCCGGATGCTCGTGGGCATGTTCCGGTGAAGGAAACACGATCGCTCCCTGATCACGCAGGTCCGCGGAAACTCCGGATGCGACTTCCAGTTCGTGCACGAACTCTGGATACATGCCGGCACTGGCCGAGGCGAGAGGTTGCAAGGCAGCCGGAGTTTCAATGACGGAATCGGCCAGCATGCCTCCGGCGGCGTAGGAAGCTTCCCGGCCGGGCTCGCCGCGCTCGACGACCAACACACTCGCGCCCTTCTTCCTGAGTTCCAGCGCGAGCGATAGCCCGATAATGCCCCCGCCAATGACAATTACGTCCCAACTCTTCATTTCGGCATTGTAGAAGACTGTTCTAGTTCATTACTTTCGTTACCGCCGCGGGGCTCATCTGGGTAAGTGAAGTTACCTTTCCGGCCCCTATAATCCGGACAAACGGCAAGCATCCCAGGTCAGAATGCCGCCTCTTCCTCCAGTTTGTGGGGCAGCGAACATGTCGATGAATGGCGGAGGGAATGGCGAAGGAAGACAAATAGATTTCAAGGAATAAGGCGATCATGGAATCGAAGAACAAACCGAGCAACGGAGCAGTTCCAGCGTCAACCTGGATCTATAATCCGTGGCTCGATCTGATCGTGGGATGCGGAGCCTGGTCGGCGCCGCTTTTGCTGTTCTCATACCTCTCGGTGGCGTCGAGCGTTCGAGCGTGGTCGGTGGTTTTCTACGCGCTGGCTCTTTTCTTCAACTACCCGCACTTTATGGCGACCATCTATCGCGCCTACCATCGCGCGGAAGATTTTCACAAGTACCGCATCTTCACCGTACACATTACCGCCTTGCTCGCGCTGACGCTGATCTTGTCGCATTCCTGGGTTCGCATTCTGCCATGGATTTTCACGATTTACCTGACCTGGAGTCCCTGGCATTACAGCGGGCAAAACTATGGTTTGTTCATGATGTTCGCTCGCCGCGCCGGAGCGACCCCGAGCGACTCTACGCGCCGCGCGCTCTACGGCGCCTTCATCGTTTCTTACCTGATCCTTTTTCTTGGTTTCCACACCGGGCCTTCCACCGATCCTCTTTTCATTTCAATCGGAATTCCCGCGGCCGTAAGCCGTTGGGAGCAAATCCTGCTCGTGGTTGCGTTTGTTGCGCTGGCATCTTTTGGACTTTCGCGGCTGGCTCGGGAAACCGGTTGGCGTAAGTTGCTGCCTTCGCTCACGTTGTTCTCATCGCAGTGCCTATGGTTTCTCTTGCCGGCGGCGATTTCCTTGATCAAAGGTCTGGACATTCCGCAGAGCCGTTACAGTTCAGGCGTGCTGGCGGTGATGCATTCGGCGCAGTACTTATGGATTACAAGCTACTATGCCCGGCGCGAGGCTTCAGGTGAGAGCGGCCGGGACTGGCGCCCGTGGGCCTACTTCGGAGTGCTGATCGCCGGTGGCATCGCTTTATTCGTTCCTGGACCGTGGCTGGCGAGCCGTGTGTTCCACCATGACTTCACTCGTAGCTTCCTGATCTTCACTTCGCTCGTGAACATTCACCACTTTATTCTGGATGGCGCGATCTGGAAGCTGCGCGATGGAAGGATCGCGTCGCTCTTGCTGAACTCGCGAGTCCGGATTTCCGATGCCGCCTCGGAAACCGGCAGCCGGTTATCTTCGGCGTGGCGTTGGCTGACTGGTGGGACCGCCGGCGCCCGCCAACTGCGAGTCGGCGCTGCTCTCGTGCTGCTTTTGTGGGCAACGGTCGATCAGGCGCGCTACTATCTGGCGCTTCACGCCGACAATCTCAAAGACCTGCAGCGCGCCGCGGCATTGGATTCGTTCGACAGTTCGTTGCAAATGCGACTGGCTCGCCAGGAACTAGACCTAGGTCAGGCGCAGCCTGCGGAAGCTGCCTGGCAAAAGGCAATACAAGTGAATCCGGCCGATCCGGGCCCACGCCAGGCCCTGCTTCGATTCCTGATCGAGCAGAATCGCCTTGATGAGGCATTCCATTTGACGGAAGCCTCGCTTCGTTACACGCCCAAAGATGTAAATCTCCTAATGGATCGCGGTCTTCTGGCGCAGCGTCGTGGCTATCCCGATCTGGCGGTGGAAAGTTGGAACCAGGCGCTCGCCATCGATCCCGGTCACGCTTCAGCGCATCTTTATTTGGCCGACGAACTTGATCGCCAGGGCAAGCCACAGGAGGCAGCAGCGCATTACAAGGCATTTCTTGAGATCAGCACTCGACAAACTGCGCGGCGGGCGCCGTCAAGCCGTCCGGAGCCGCAGAAGATGATTGCCGTTCTGCTTCGCATGGCCGATTGCCAGGTACGCGCGTCTCAAAAGCCGCAAGCTCTTCAGTCTTACGAACTAGCGGCAAGAATCGCGTCCCAAACCAAGCAGGACAAACTGGAGAGCGTTGCCGACGTGAACGAAGCAGCGCTTCAGGGCGAAGCCGGCAAGTTGGACGAAGCTCTGCAGCTTTATCAGCGCGCTCTTCAGTTGGATGAATCGATTGGCGATCCGACGGCAAGCGCCGAGGACTGGTTCGCCTACGGACGTTTTCTCGTGGGCGCTGGATTTCCCGCGCGGGTGGCCTACGCGTGCTTGCTCAAATCTGGGATGCTGCAGGATCCTCTTCCAAACCCATCGCAGCAGCAGTCGCGCAGCGATGCTCTCGGGACGGCGGCAAAACAGGCTGGGCCTGAAGCCGCCGCTATACGCCGCAATCCCGGCCTCAGTCTGAATGAGGCGTTAGCGTTACGCCGTTAGCACAAACCGAAGGACCTCCAGCGCACATTGACAGCGCTGCTCTTGTGCTAAACAATTGGAGCGACCCCACAACCTAGGGCAGTCTACTTTTTGGAGGAACGATGCCGGACGAAGGCGAAGAACTACACGTGGAACATCAATCGACCGCAGGAAAATGGATTCTGATTATTTTAGCGCTCGCCTTTGTCGCGGCGTCCGTTTATGCCTATGTGACCACGCAGCAGCACGTGGATAAGTTGACGAAGGATTTGAGCGACAGCCAAATTCAGGTCGCTGAACTGAAGAACCGAATGCAGACCGCCGAAGCATCAGAGGAGACACTGGCGCGGCAGGTAGGCATGACGAAAAAAGAATTGGCACAACGCGCCGCCCAGTTGCAGGGAGAGCAGAGGGCCGCAGAATCCCGCCTTGAAAAAGAACAGAAGGAACAGATCGGCCAGGTGAGCGGCGAAGTGGCCGGCGTGAAAAGTGATGTGGGTGGCGTCAAGACGGATGTTGCCTCCACCAAGGCTGATCTGGAAGCCACCAAGGCCAAACTGCAAAGTGCGGTGGGTGATCTTGGAGTGCAGAGCGGATTGATCGCCAACACGCGCAGTGATCTGGAAGTGCTCAAGCATAGAGGCGATCGGAACTACTACGAATTCACCTTGCTCCGTGGCGCAAAGCCACAGCCGGTCGCAACGGTGAGCCTGCAACTCAAGAAGACGGATGCCAAGCACGGCAAGTTCACGCTGAATGTGAGCTCTGACGACAAGACCATCGAGAAAAAAGATCGCAACGTCGCCGAACCGATTCAGTTCTACTCCGGTCGCGAGCACCTGTTGTTTGAGTTGGTGGTCTGGACAGTCGACAAAAATAAAGCTACGGGTTACTTGAGTACGCCGAAGAATGCGCCGGTTCCGGTGACGGCCAATTGAACGGAGTGCTTTTCCCTGCGGGTGCGCATGTCGCGCTGCAGATCGCTCTGCGCACCGGGGTCATTTATCTTGTCGTGTTGATCGGGGTACGTCTCAGCGGCAAGCGTGAGGTCGGGCAAATGACTCCGTTCGACTTGACGCTGCTGCTTCTTCTTTCCAATTCCGTGCAGAATGCAATGACGGGGCCGGACACGTCACTTGTGGGCGGCGTGGTCGCCGCTTCCACTCTGTTGCTGTTGAACTATTTAGTCGGGAGTCTTTCCGGCGTCAACCGTGGCTTTCGCCGTGCCGTTGAGGGCGAGCCCAGCCTTCTCATTCACGATGGAAAGACAATCCAATCGCACATGGCGAGCGAACACGTCAGTATGGACGAACTGGAGCGCGCGCTGCGCGAGCACGGCATCGCTCACGTGCACGACGTCGCGCTGGCCGTGCTGGAAGTTGATGGCTCAATCAGTTGCATGAAATACGACGAGATTAAACCGGACGCCAATACCCACCTTGTCCGCCGTAGATTCATCCAGAAAAAATAATAACGCTTATTCGATCGGCACGAATTTCACGCAGACCGGCTGCGATATATCCAGCACTTTGCCGGTTGGCGTCAGGCCGCCTGTTTGCTGGTTGATTTGAAATAGGACAATGTTGTCTGATTTTTCGTTGGCGGCAAAGATCAGCGCGCCGGATGGATCGATCGCGAAATTACGGGGACTCTGCCCCTTGGTGGGAGCATACTCCACGAGCGTCAGGGTTCCTTTGTTCGGGTCGATGGCAAACACCGCAATGCTGTCATGCCCACGGTTTGAGGCGTAGAGGAATTTGCCGGAAGGATGCACTGCAATTTCAGCGTCTTCGTTGAGGACGGTGAAGCTCTTAGGAATCGTTGAAATCGTCTGCAGCGGACGCAAGACGCCCGCTGTTTCATATCCATAGACCGAAACTGTCGAACCCATTTCGTTGATCACATAACCAAACTTGCCATCGGGACGGAACGCGAAGTGCCGGGGACCTGCGCCGGGAGCGGCCTTGGCGAACGCGGGATCGTTAGGCGTGAGAGATCCCTTCACGCTGTCAAATTTGTAGACGAGCGTCTCATCGAGCCCGAGATCGTCCACGATGACGAAACGATTGTCGGGTGAGAGGTCGATGGAGTGAGCGTGGGGACCTTCCTGGCGCTGCGGATTCGTGCCGTGGCCGGCGTGTTGAATGAAGGCCGACGCCTCGCCCAAACGGCCATCCGCGAGGATCGGAAACGCCGCGATGCTTCCGCCAGTGTAGTTTGCGACGAGAACATACTTCCCAGTGTCGTCGACGACGATGTAGCAAGGATCGGCGCCGCCGGACGCTACCTCATTCAACAGCGTTAGCTTACCGGTGGTGCGATCAATCGAAAAGACGCTGACCGCTCCGCTCTTTTTGCCCTCATAGTTTCCGACCTCGTTGACCGCGTAAAGGAATTTGTGATTTGGGTGCACCGCGAGAAAGGATGGGTTGATCGTCTGTGCTGCCAGGCCGACGGGAGTCAACTTCGCACCATCCGGATCGAATCGGTAGCCGTAGATGCCTTTGCTCGTGCTGCCTTCCTGAGTATAGGTCCCCACATAAACGAAATATTTGTCTTTGGCCGCAGCAGGAGTGGCCATCGCAAAGCACGCAATTAAACAGAGGACCACGAGAGTAGGAAGAGAAAGCGGAGTTGAATTCATCACTCTATACAACCGCATTTGATACTGATGACGCAAGGGAGGGGATTATTTGGTCAGTGTAACGGGCACTGGCTGGTCGTAGGGATGGATAACCACGCTCACCGACTTGCGCTGATTGAAGGCGTCCAGTGTGACCGGAAAACCGACGATCACGGTGCGCTTGAGTTCTTGACCCGGCTGCAACTTGTCTTCGGGAGCGAGGGCGGGCTGCACATTCTGTTTTAGAGCAGGGAAGGCTTGGTAATAACGGTCGAAATCAACGGCGGAGACCGCGTCGCTGGTTAGCTCTCCGGTTGAGGTCACGACTTTTCCCTGAATGTGATGAACCCAGAGCGGCTTCTCACCCGAGTTGTGCAGAGTAAATGTCAGAGCTACGAGGGAGGCATTTTGATGGGGAATCTGAACAGCCGTCACCAGGTCGAGTGATCCCGCTCCTTGCGGTTTGGCACGCTGCAGGAAAGATACGATGCCGGCGATGACGAGCACCCCTCCCAGCGCGATCAGGAGGATCTTAACGGGCGGCAGGTTGCGCTTGGCGGTGCCGAACTCGTCGCCTATGCGGATCGTCGGGCCGCGCTGTGCGGGTGGGGCGCCGGCGGCGGGTGTGCTCGAAGGTGCGGCAGGAACGGGAACAGGGTCGGGCGCCGGATTGCTCATAAGATATTGTATTTCCCTTTTAACTTTCCGCGAAACGCACTCGAGACGTCAAAGAAGGACATTCTCGACCGGCCTGCGCGGGCTGGCTCGGGCGGTCAACATGGGATAGCCCATATAGAAAACAAAAGTTGGCTGCCACGCCGAGTCGCCCAGAAGCTCACCAAGCAGTTTAGCCCGCAGAGGGGGTTTATCATGAGCCTTCTCGTAGTCGATCATTTCCACGGCTTCATTGCAAGGCCGTCCGGCGATGCCGCGAGCGGTTGCCAGCAAATGTGCGTGCTGCCAAATCCGTCCGGCACGCATACAGTTTTCTTGATCATGGCGGTCGCGCACTGTAATGATTCCCATCAGAGGTGCACGCAACATCAGCTTGGAATATCCATCTTTCTGTCCTCGCGACATAACCCAGCGCTGCATCCACAGAGGCATCATCTTGAATATTGCGGTCGCGATTGGGGGCTGCCCGAAGGCATCAACTGAAAGGCCATCGCGAAATTTCTGAACCTCTCTCCAGTGGCTCCGAATCCATCGCCCGCTTCCACGGTCAACCTCCGGGTCGGCATAGATTATGTCGTTCGCGGTAGAGATTATTTCTACGAGTTGTTTTCGTTCGGCCTTCGATGTGAAAAGAAAAAGTTTGACGTCCGGTTCGTTGGTGGTTAAGTGACTCAGAGTGTCGACGAATTCGGCAGGAAGTGATCTATCGGGAGCATAAGGTCCGCGATTCGTATGGCGGCGCGGGATGGCATCGTAGAGTTCGCTTTGTTCCGGATTGCCCGTGGCCAGATCGACGCGCGCCAGGAGCTTAGGCCCTGGCTCGGCGGAAATTGGAACCAGCTTGCCGGGAAGAAATGTCACGGTGGGTTGATAGCCATTCGCAGCCGCCGCTAACATGAGGTTCTCGAGAGCACAACCGATACCAATGTGCTCTTCGCGCAGATAAGGATCGAGCGCGCCGACATTCCTTCGGGTGTCGATATACAACTCAATCGAGGAGTTCGTTACCTTGAAGAGCCAGGGCTGAGTATTGTGTGGACTTGCCGCAAGAATAGCGGCGCGTACCAGCAAAATGTGCCCACCGCTGGAATCTTTGCGCCAGTCTTTCCATGGTTCGTAGGCTGGTCCCTCACCAGCACTGAATACACCCTCATCGTAGGCACGCCAGACTCCACCGCCGATAACTACGACGGCAACAACTCCCGCGCCCTTCAGGAATGATCTCCTCTGCATGGTAAGGCCCGAGGCGGAATCCTTTGCAACGTCCGATTCTACTCTGCACTTTTCCTTGCCGCCCAATTCTCAATTCCATCCGTGTTTCATCGCCTTCGCAAATCTTTCTGCAGTCAGAGTGTTGAGCACATCGTCTTTCGTCAGCCAGGCACGGCGGGCTTGCAGGATGCCGTAGCGGATTTTGTCCAGGTGCGAGGTGTGGTGGGAGTCGGTGTTGATCACGATTTTCACACCGCGTAGCTTGGCCTGGCGAAGATGAACGTCGTTCAGATCGAGGCGGTCGGGATAGGAGTTCAACTCCATGGCCACTCTGTGTTTTGCCGCGGTATTGAGAATGGCGTCCATGTCGAATTGGTAGGCGTCGCGGCGAAGCTGCAGACGGCCCGTGGGATGGCCGATGATGGTAGTGTTCGGATTCTCGACCGCTTTGAGCAGGCGCTCGGTCATTTTCGCCGGCTCCTGATTAAAAACGGAGTGCACGCTGGCGATGACGACATCCATTTGCGCGAGTACATCGTCGGAAAGATCGAGATCGCCGTCAGCGAGGATATCAACTTCGATGCCGGCAAAAATCGTGATGCCGTCGATCTTCTTGCCGACCTCGCGAATACGCTGGATGTGGGCCACAGCGCGCGTGTCATCCAGGCCGTTGGCGAAAGCCAGGTTCTTGGAATGGTCCGTGATGGCCATGTATTTGTAGCCGCGCACCCTGGCAGCCTCGGCCATTTCCTCAATCGTGTTTTTCCCATCGGTCTCAACCGTGTGCATGTGCACGTCACCCTGCAAGTCTTCCAGAGTGATGAGAGTGGGCAACGTGTGCTTTTCTGCAGCATCAATCTCGCCCAGATTCTCGCGCAGCTCCGGCGGAATGTAGTCGAGATTGAGCTTGGCATAAATCTCTTCTTCAGACTTGCCGGCTACGGCAGCTTCGCTTTTCAAATCCGCGAGGCTGTATTCATTGAGGGTGTAACCCATTTTGAGGGCTCGCTGGCGCAGGGCGACGTTGTGAGCCTTCGATCCGGTGAAGTACTGCATGGCCGCGCCGAACGACTCCGGAGGAAGCAGGCGAACGTCCACCTGCAGATCGTTGCGCAGGCGGAAGCTGATTTTGTTGTCGCCCTGGGCGATGATGTTCATGAGCGGCGGATATTTTGCGACGTATTGCACTGACTTCTCGCGCTGCTCCGGGCTGCAGCAAGCCGCGCCCGTAACCAGGATGTCGAGGTCCCCCACGGTCTCGCGGCCGCGGCGCAACGAGCCGGCAGGAGTGATCTTGTCGAAGCCGGGAAACTTCGCGAGATAAGCGGTAAGTTTTTGCGCCTCGGTTTCGGCGGCGTCAATCAGAAACCGTCCGGAGATGCGGCGGTAATCGTCAATGGCCTTCAACAATTTCTGTTCGTGCTTCTCGCCCATGCGCGGCAGTTCGCGGATCTTGCCTTCGCGTGCAAGCTTTTCCACGCCATCAACGTCGCAGACCTTATAGGCGCTCCAGATCAGTGCAATCGTCTTCGGCCCCAGGCCCTGAATCTTCAACAACTGGAGCATCGACGGATGATATTTCTTGAGCAGGTCGGCTTGCACGCTGAGTTGGCCGTCCTTGAAGAGTTCCTGCAGGTTGACCAGCATCCCTTTGCCGATGCCGGAAATGGCCAGAACTTGCTTGGGTTCGCTGATGATGTCTTTGATCTGCTCCGTGTGATTTTCTATTGCCTGGGCTGCATTGCGGTAGGAGCGGATGCGGAAAGAATCTTGGCCGTCGATTTCCAGCAGATCGGCGGTTTCATAGAGAACCGTGGCGATGGATTTATTGTCCACGGGTTAAAGATAAACAAGAATAGAGTGCGGCGCCAGCGCTTGGACACGGTAGAGAGCCAACCTGCCGGTAGAGGATTAGCTGGAGTAGACAAAGACCTAGTCGCCCGGCCGCGACGGCGGATTCGAGGATCTGCCTCAGTGACAGAGTTAAGCAGGCTTGCTTACGTTCGCCGCCTGCGGTCCCTTCTGACCTTCGGTGATTTCGAACTCGACCTCATCCCCCTCTTGCAGGCTCTTGTATCCCTCGGATGTAATCGCGCTGTAGTGAACGAAAACGTCGGGACCATCTGCGCGTCCGATGAACCCGTAGCCTTTCGCATTATTGAACCATTTCACCGTGCCTTTCAGACGTTCCACGCGTAACCCCCGCTTTCTGCACGTCCAGTCGGGGAACAAAGACGTGACCGGCTTTAGGATGCATTTTGGAGCGATTAGGATGGAGTGTCAAGGCGAAACAAGCAGCGAAACGGTGCCCCGCAGCGGAGAAATTTACAATGCAAAAGACTTATCAACACACCGGTCGTCCAGCGCTCTGCTTCTAGGCAGTGGGCTTGCTGGCATGCAGCTTTCGACCGTTCCTGATCTGATGATCCAGCCAAAGAACGGACGAGATTGTCTTGGCGTCGCGGATCTTTCCTGTCAGGACCATTCGGACAGCCCTGGTCAATGGGACCAGGCGCTTGACGATGACTTCATCGGCCTCCGGCTGCGCCTTGCCGGCCCTAAGCCCAGTGGCCAGAAACACAGACATGGTTTCTGTCACGAATCCAGGGCTAGCATAAAAATTAAAGATCAGTCGCCAGCGCGCGGCAGTGTAGCCGGTTTCCTCGTGCAGTTCGCGCTGGGCTGCGGGTAAGGCTTTTTCTCCTGGATCGATGCGTCCGGCGGGAAGCTCCCAGAGGAAATCATTCGCGGCATGACGATACTGACGCTCGAGCAGGACCCGGGGCGTCGAAGTGGATTCGTCGACCGCCAGAATGACGACCGAGCCGGTGTGATGAATCACGTCGCGACGGGCGCGAATACCGCCGGGTTCCTGTACTTCGTCGGTCGTCACCCAAAACACGGGGCCACGATACACCGTACGCGACGAGAGTATCCGGGCTTTGACGCGAGACTTTTTGGCGGATTTGGACGGCGTGGATTTTTCCGAGTGAGCGAGCTTTCGCATCACAACAATATAAAGCACGGCATCCCAGGTGCGTCCGGA
Organism: uncultured Acidobacteriaceae bacterium; assembly: GCA_964403025.1. Classification (GTDB taxonomy): domain Bacteria; phylum Acidobacteriota; class Terriglobia; order Terriglobales; family Acidobacteriaceae; genus Sulfotelmatobacter. The sequence continues at coordinate 1,589,423 of CAYOEH010000001.1, forward strand.
CCGAGCATGAGGACGAGGGACGCACGGCCAAGTCTGCTATGCTGCCGGGCATGCCGGGACAGCGATCTGCAAAGCCTCTGAAGCCGCGGGTTGCGATCGTCGGTGCTGGGAATCTGGCCCGTGCTCTCGCCGTAGCCTTGTACCGAGCGGGATACAGGGTCGAGCAAATCCTCTCGCGCAACCAGCCAGCGTCTTTGCGGCGAGCGCGCCGATTGGCACTAGAGGTAGGTGCATCCGCCGCGATGATGGGGAAGGCTCATATTGAGGCAGAGGTGGTTTGGTTGTGCGTTCCGGATGGAGCGATTGCCGGTGCGGCAACGGCGCTGCAAGCGGCGGCGGATTGGAGCGGCAAAGTCGCGTTGCATTCCAGTGGTGCGCTTACCAGTCACGAACTTGCCCCATTGAGGCTGCGCGGGGCAGTGGTGGCTTCGGTTCATCCGATGATGACCTTTGTTCACGGCTCATGTCCGCCGCTAGTGGGCGTACCATTCGCCATCGAAGGAGATGTCGCGGCAGTTCGTATGGCGCGCCAAGTCGTAAAGAATCTCGGTGGCCGGGCGTATTCCATTCGCAAGGAAGAGAAGGCGGCTTACCACGCGTGGGGCACCTTTGCGTCGCCTTTGTTGACGGCCTTACTCGTGACCTCCGAGCATGTGGCCACCGCCGCCGGTTTGCAACCACGAGAAGCCAAACGAAGGATGCTGCCGATACTTAAGGAAACTTTGGCAAACTACGAGGTATCCGATGCGGCACGAGCATTTGGCGGACCCATGATCCGTGGCGACATCGATACCGTGAAGCGCCACCTCAACATCTTGCGCAGAATGCCTGTCGTGAAGGGAGTCTACGCATCGCTCGCTCGCGCAGCGCTGGCTTACCTGCCAGGGAAGAATAAGCCATCGCTTGAAAACGTTTTGAACTCAGTTCGGCAGAGCAGAAACAGAAGCTAGCACCCTTGTCGCCGCCACATCCCCCGCCGAGCCATGGCACACAATCCCAGGGATGAACAAATCAAACTGGTAATAAAGAATATCGGCCGCGCTAGCTCGAAGAAAAAATGTGACCGAGCTTTTCTTTCTTGGTCTTGAGATACTCTGCCGCGTGCGGACTCGGGGTGACTTCGCAGGGCACGCGCTCAACCACCTCAACACCGGCGCGCGCGAGCGCTTCCACCTTGTCTGGATTATTAGACAGCAATCGCACTTTGGTGACGCCTAGCGCCTTGAGAACCTGTGCGGGCAGGGCGAAGTCGCGGTGATCGGCTTTGAAGCCCAGTCGCTCGTTGGCTTCGACCGTGTCCAGACCCGCATCCTGTAATTCATAAGCCTGCAGCTTGGCCATAAGGCCGATGCCGCGGCCCTCCTGCTGTTCGTAAATCAGAATGCCCGCACCCAGGTCGCGAATCATCGAGAGGGCCATCTCCAGTTGCTGACGGCAGTCACACCGCAAGGAATGAAAAACGTCCCCGGTAAGGCATTGCGAGTGAACTCGAACGAGCGGAGGCGTGGACTGTACGTCACCCATCACGAGGGCGACAGCCTCCTCGGTCCGGCGGTTTCCGTCGGAACCAAATTCAGCCCGAAAGCCGTGAATCCGGAACTTGCCCCAACGCGTGGGAAAATCCGCGGATGCGAGCTGTTGAACGTCGTTAGCGGTCACACTTCGATTATAGCGGTTGTGGCCGGAAACGGAATCGTTCACCACGGAGGTACAGAGACTCGGAGAAAATCTCGATCGATTCGGATCAGCCTCTGGCGCGGAAATGGAAGATGGCGTCCTGCTTGGAGGCGATGGCGACGCCGTTGCGCATGGCAGGTTGAAAGCGCCAATTCTCCAGCGCGGCAAGGAATTTTTCGTCGAGCTTCGCGCCCATGCTGTGGAGAACGGTTTTCCGAACAATTTCTCCGCGCTCGTCAATCGTAATCTCTACCACCACATTTCCTTCCGACTCGGGAAGCTCCCACGGATAGACCACGGGATCCACCGTGGCGACCGGAAGCGCTGGACGAATCTCGTCTCCAAACACCGGTCCACCGGGTAAAGTTCCATACGGCAGTCCGGCGGGGGAGCCGTGGCCCAGCTTTGAGAGTGTTGCTGTCTTTGATTTGTCCTCCGCCGATGGAGCCAGGGGAGCCTGAGGCAAGGGCAGCTTCGCCAGCGCAACGTTCTGTTTCAAAATCAGTTTCTCGTGGCCCAGCCGCTGGTGGCGATACACTTCAGTGGCGCGGGCTGGTGAGCTGGTCGCGCTATCGTCGGGCGAATCCGTAGGAAAGTAGATTGGCGTGAGCAGCTTGCCGCTTCGTCCAAGCGCGACGGAAGACGGATTCAACAATCGAGGCTCGGGCGCATGCAGCAGCCAAGCGAACAACAGACCGTGCAGCGCGAGCGACACCGTCAGAGTCCGGGGCTGACTTTTCGACTCACCGGCATTGAGCTGCGTGAACATGAAGAAGGAAACTCCCCAACGAGGCTCCGTTCAGGTTAGACGCAGCACGGGGGCATTCGTCAAGCACCGTTGGTGTCGATGAGGGAACGCTGCTAAAATGGACAGGAAATTAGAAATCCATCCGGTACGGGGCTATAGCTCAGTTGGGAGAGCGCGTCGTTCGCAACGACGAGGCCGTCGGTTCGAGCCCGACTAGCTCCACCATTTCAAACCTCTGAAAACGTGCAAGTTGCCGGCAGTTCGCAGGAATCGTCCCAGGACGGGCGAAAACTCTCGGTCGGACCTTGGAATCAAAACCGCAGAGGAAATGTACGCTTTCGCAAGCGATGTTCATAGAAAGAGAGACCTTGGTTGATGCTGCCTTCGCACCTGCTGATCTCTCTGATCGTGGCTATCAGCATCGTGCTGATGCTTATCCGCCCGCGCAATATTCCCGAGGCTTACTGGATTGGTTTAGGAGTCCTGGCATTACTCATCTTCCGCTTGGTGCCCCTGCAACTTGCGGCTCGCGCTGTCGCAAAAGCGACGGACGTTTGTCTTTTCCTCGTCGGCATGATGTTGCTTTCTGAGCTTGCGCGCGAGCATGGAGTCTTTGATTGGCTTTCATCGGTCACAGTAAGGAATGCGAAAGGTTCCTGCTCAAGGCTGTTTGCGCTGGTGTATGCCGCTGGGACATTGGTCACGATCTTCATGTCGAATGATGCCACCGCGGTGGTTCTAACCCCAGCGATCCTCGCGGCAGTTCGCAAGGCCAAGGTCCAGCCTCTGCCATACCTCTTCGTTTGTGCTCTTATCGCGAATGCGGCGTCGTTTCTTCTGCCGATTTCGAACCCTGCGAACTTGGTTGTCTTCCACAACCGAATGCCTCCGTTGGGACAATGGCTGCTTTCCTTCGCCGTTCCTTGTTTACTTTCCGTTGCTGCGACTTTTGTGGCGCTGCGTTGGCTCTTTCGGGATGAATTACGCGCCACCATTGAAGGCGAGGTAGAAGCCAAGCCGCTCACACATGACGGCAAATTGGTGCTGGGTGGGCTGGGAGTGATGGTGGTTCTCCTCTTAACCGCATCATCGATGGGCAAAGATTTGGGCCTGCCGACTTGCCTGGCGGCTCTCGCGGTCACAGCTATAGTTTCCATACAAGCGCGGAGCAACCCGTTCGGTCTTGCTCGCGAGATCAGTTGGGCAACCTTAGTTCTGGTGGCAGGGCTTTTCGTTATGGTGGACGCCATGGAAAGTATCGGCGCGATGGATAGGACGAAGGAGTGGCTCGTCTGGGCGGAAAATCTCCCGCCTACCGCGGCTACGTTCATCACGGGATCGTTCGTTGGAATCGCGAACAATCTGGTCAACAATCTGCCGCTCGGCCTCATCGCAGGAAGTACTCTCCAGGCCGCGCACGCGAAGGGTTTGCTTGCCGAAGCGGTTCTTATCGGTGTCGATGTAGGACCGAATCTCTCCATTACGGGCTCGCTGGCGACCATTCTTTGGTTGATCGCCCTGCGCAAGGAGAAAATCGATGTTAGCTTCTGGGATTTCCTCAAGGTCGGCGCCGTGGCAATGCCCGTCGCCTTGCTGGCTTCGCTGATCGGTGCCCTCTTGATGCAGATGTGGTTTCAAAGTTCCTGGTAGCCGAGCGTTGAGTTTACGAATCTGGGAACCGGTTGTAGAAATCCGGATCATAATGTGTGCAAACCATTTCTCTTTCTGCTAGCATGATCGCCAAAAGGACGCGGATCTTCTTTACTATCTTAGGTCTGCGACTCTGCGGTATGGCACTTAAACTGCCGCAATCTTTCGGTGGTGGTGTGCGTCCAGTCCGGAGCCCAGGACGATGCCGCAGGTAGGAGCGGTTTGTGAGCGATCCCGTAGGGGGAAACGTCCCGGCTGTCAGGCGGCGGCGCAGCCGTCGTCATCGTCGTAATCGTCTCGTTCGTCGATGCTTAACGTTCGCCATCGTAATTTTTATCAGCGTGGGTGCTTCTACCCTGGCGCTCAAGTACCTTAGTCCCTCCTTGTTCCGTGCGCAGCGGCCGACCGTTCCCGACTTCCATCAAGCGGAGTTAAGCCGTGAACGCGTAATCACGCTAAATCAGTTGCTTAACCACACGGAGCCGTCCAGCGCTCGCCCGGTTTACCCATATTCTGTTGTGCCCGGCGGAGTGGAGGATGCAAAGGAACTAAAATGGGTAGCGGAGCACGATCCGATTGTCGCAGCTCACTATGCCGGTTTTGACTACGACCACGCCAGGATAGTGCGGCTCACCTTGGATCGAACCGTCTATCTTTCTTTTCGCATTGGCAGCCACGTCTATTGGACCCGTCACAGGGTTACGCTCCACAAAGGCGAAAAGCTTCTCACCGATGGACGAATGACGGCGCGCACCCGTTGCGCCAACCGTGTGGAAGAGGTTCCGCAGCAGGCGGCCGCGCCGGTCGAGCCTCCAGCGGTTAAGTTCGATCAGCCGATTCGCTTTCCAGTGGGCACCGCCATGCATACTCCACCGGTTCCGTTCGAGTCAGCCTTGCTGAGAGGGCCTGGTCTGGGTTCAACGGGTCCGCTCAGTTTGTACGATCCTTTTCCCGGCGGTAATTGGATTCCAATTTCGCCTCCTCCAATACCGTCGCCGCTTTGCGGTCCGAACCGGAAAAAAGGTACGAACACCGGTTGCTGCGCAGGTGACGAGGGTGTCGGCAAGAAGAAAAAGGGAGGTCCCTGCGGCGGCGGCGGTGGGACTGGAACCGTGCCCGAACCCTCCACCTGGGTGATGTTTGTTTCTGGCCTGGGCGCCATCTCCTGGCAGGCTCGGCGCAAGTTAAGCCGCATCTGAGGCACTGTCCTGATCCGCAGACATCCGCAGTGTTTACCTCGCTTGCGAACCAGTCTCCTCTTTCGGTAGGCTCATTCCTTCAACTTCAGAGCTCAGAGTTTGCGGAGGTCGAGGGTGCGTTTGCCGAGTCGTCGTGACTGCCGTCTGTCTTTTCTGCTGGTATTAGGATCGCTCGTCTTAAGCTCATCTGTCTTCGCCCAATCGATCCGTTTGCACGTCGACCTCACAGATGCCCCGCGAAATATCTATCACGCGAAGCTGACCATCCCCGTCAAGCCGGGTGCCATGACCCTTGTCTTTCCCGAGTGGATCCCAGGCAATCATCGTCCCAGCGGCCCGATCGCCGGTCTCACGGGAATACGCATGGAAGCTGCAGGCAAGCCGGTAACCTGGCGGCGCGACGATGTCGATATGTACGCTTTTCATCTGGTCGTGCCCGAAAACACGCAGGAATTAACCATCTCCCTGGACGCAATCACGTCCAACGACAGTGCGGGCGGAGGAGGACCGGCAGCCTCCAGCAATGTGCTCGATTTAAATTGGAACGCAGTCGTGCTCTATCCGCAGGGCGCGGCTTCTGACGCGGTCGAATTTGTCCCATCCGTCACACTTCCATCCGGGTGGAAGTTCGGAACCGCGCTGATTCCTGCTCACGCATCCGGCGACGAGGTCGAGTTCGCTCCCGTCTCACTCACCACGCTCGTGGATTCGCCGCTGATCGCGGGGAAATATTACCGCCGCATTGATCTGACCGCAGGTTCCGAGACGCCCGCTCATCAGATGGATCTGGTGGCCGACAGCGAAGCGGATCTGGCGATGAAGCCGGAAGATTTAACCGCCTATCATAAACTCGTCGCCGAGACCGGAGCGCTGTTCGGGGCGCGACACTATCGCCAGTATCACTTTCTATATACCCTCAGCGGTGACGTCGGCCAGCATGGACTGGAGCATCACGAGTCCAACGACAGCGCTGCAGCCGAGCGCACGCTGCTCGATCCCGACCTTCATCTGCTTTACGCGGACCTGATTCCGCACGAATTCGCGCACTCCTGGAACGGCAAGTATCGTCGGCCCGCGGGGCTGGCCACGAGAAATTATCAGGAGCCCATGGTCGGCGATCTGCTTTGGGTTTATGAAGGACTCACAGAATATCTGGGCAATCTGCTGGCGGAGCGCAGTGGATTGCGATCAGCGGAGCAATATCGGGAAGGCTTGGCCTTAACCGCCGCAAACCTTGACCACCGTCCGGGCCGTACATGGCGTCCGCTGGAAGATACGGCGCGCTCCGTGCAGACCCTGCGGATGCTCGGGCAACCATGGTCAAGCTGGCGTCGCGGATTGGATTACTATCCCGAAGGGGAGCTGATCTGGCTCGAAGTCGACTCGATCATTCGCCAGCAGACCCACGGGCAGCGGTCTCTCGACGATTTTTGCCGCCGCTTTCACGGCGGACAGAGCGGACCTCCGATGGTCGTGCCGTACGCCTTCGACGACGTGGTTCGCACGCTGAACGATGTTGCTCCTTACGACTGGGCGAGCCTGCTGCGGGAGCGCGTCGCTGCGACCAGCACTCACGCCCCGCTGGGCGGCATTGAAGGGGAGGGCTGGAAGTTGGTCTACAACGACCGGCCCAACGCCTTCACCCAGGCGGCGGAAAAACTCTTCAAGTTCGCAGACTTCTCCTACTCTCTCGGCTTCACCATTGCTGAGGACGGCAAACTGAATGATGTGATCGTGGGTTCTCCCGCTTATCAATCCGGCATCGGTCCGGGGATGAAGCTGATCGCGGCGAACGGCCGGAAGTGGACGCCCGAGGTACTGCATGCCGCAATCAAAGCGGCGCAAGGAACCTCTGCGCCGATCCAGCTTATCGTCGAAAATGGCCAGTTCTTCCAGACTTATTCGGTCCCGTACCATGACGGTGACAAGAACCCGCATCTGGAGCGAGCCTCCGGCCAACCCGATCTTCTGGGCGTGATGCTGACCCCGCTCATCAAGTAGGACCAAATTGACACTGGAACGTGCGAACGACCCAAGGTTTTAATCCTTTGGTAAGGGGGATGGTCCACAATCCCTGCTAGAATCGGGCTAGCGCGCCGCATACAAATCAAGGATGTTTATGAATCGCTCTGCCAGAGCTGCCGCCGGGGTATTGGTGTGGGCAGCAATATTGGCTTCCGCGACACTTCCGGGGCGAGCGCAGAACGCGCCCACAGTGCGGCGTGTGCAGGTGCTCGGGAACCGGAATCCAATCGAGATCGAGATTGAAGGCAGCGAACCCCTGGTTCCTGAGGCCCAAGTCTTGACCGGCCCCGACCGGCTGGTGGTCGATTTCGCCAACGCGGTTCCCGCCGCCCAATTGCACAATCAGACCCTGAATCGCGCCGACGTGAAGAGCGTGCGCGTGGGCCTGTTCGCGGCGAAGCCGCCGGTAACGCGCGTAGTTTTCGATTTAAATGGTCCGCAGGCTTATCAAGTTTTTCCTTCCGGCCGAACTGTAATCATCAAGGTCGGCAGCGTTGGAGCGAAAGCCGTAGCCAGTTCCTCGTCCGGACCAAGGCTGGTGAATACGAATTATCCCGCGCAGTCGGCAAAGATCACGCCGCCTCCGCCTCCGCCTCCCTTGATCGTTTCCTTCCAGGCAGGAATGCTTACCATCACGGCGAACAAGGCCAGTCTGTCGGAAGTGCTCTTCGCGGTGCACCAGCACACCGGGGCTGAGATCGCCATACCCGCTGGGGCCGAGCAGGAGCAAGTGGTCGCGCAGCTTGGTCCAGCATCCGCTCCGGAAGTTTTGTCTCACCTGCTGAACGGATCGAGATTTAATTTCCTGATTCTAAGTTCAGCCAGTAATCCCGCAACTCTGGACCGCGTCATTCTGAGCGCGCGTCCGGACGGTCCGGCGCCTGCTTACCAGCCTTTGCCGCAGGTAGTTCAAGCCAACGACGATCCCGAACCCGAAGTCCCCGCCAGAATTCAGGCTCCTCCACCGCCCGCGCCCATTCCAGGCGCGCAAGCAAATCCTCAGCCGGATAACGTCCCAGACTAGCCTTCCACATTTCTTGAATTGCAGTTTGATTACGGCGCCGTGATCAAGCGGATCGGCACGGGAGACGTGCCGTAGACAGGGGTCGAACTGACAGTCGTGGTCAGCCCGTTGCCGCATCCGGAAACGTTCAGTACGGTCACGTTCGGGCGTCCGACGTTGCTTACGCTGTTGATGAAGACCTGGAGGAACCCGACGATGGTGACCGGCGGATTATTTCCCGCCCCCAAAGCAGTGCCGTCATAGATCGGCAGCGTCACGATGTTGTCGCTGGTGGTGACAACATTACTGGAGTTGACAACCCCTGCTTGCACGAGCGGGTTGCCAAGGCCCGCCCTGATCTGGAAAGGGAAAGGAGTGGTGTCAAGAGTGTCGGGTCCCACGGTCTGATTGATCAGACACTCGATTGAGGTGGCAGCATCGCCCCTCCGACCGGTTGGATTCTCGTTCAAGTCGGCTTGCGTTGCGGACGCATTTGTGCCCGGCGTTCCGCATGTGTAGACCGTATTTTCATCGCATCCTGCGGTAGCCTGCTGGAAGGCGTCGGCGTTCGAGCAGGATGGGACGGCGACAGGTGTGCCTTGAACCGACGCGGGGACGTACTCCAAATAGCCCCCAAGTCCTCCAACAAGAATGGGGGGATTGTTGCTCATGTTCGTCGCGCTGCAGTTACCCGCGCGTGCCTTACAATCGGCCTCCAGGTTGAAAGTCTCACCGATCACCCCTGTTCCAAGTTGATTGACTCCAGGACTAACGATCGATCCATCCGTGTTGTTCACGAAGGCTTTCCCGGTATTTACAGGATCGATGTTCGGGATGATCCAAGGCTTCACGCAGCGCGGCTGGACGGGGATAATCGTCGAAGCCACACTTCCTGATTTTGACGAATTAAAGACCTCGGCGCTGGCGATTGCGCTCACGGTGGTCGCGGAGTAGTTGCTTCCGAACAGCGAAAACACGCGCGAGAAGAAGATCGGCAGCTTCGCGCTCTTCAGGGTTACCGTAACGGTCGGGTTGACGCCGAAATCCGTTCCCAAGGCCGAGCAGTCCAAGCTGGCTCCGCCCGCCTTGCCCGCGCCGTAGTTCACGGTCACGTTAGCAGTCAAGACTGCGACACCGCTGATCAAGTTCTGTTGAGCTACGCTGGTAGCCGCAAGTGTTGCAGCGCTGCTGGCGCCGCCGCAGGTCGGTTGCCACGAAGACGTCGCATTCGTAGGGTCGCCCGTGATACCGGAAATCGAAATCACTCTCGCCGCCGTCAGGGCAGCCGCATCCGCGGCGCGCTGGGCTTCGTCCTTTGCCTGATACAACGTGCCGATGTCGATTGAGAGCGCGGCCATGGCGATGATGGAAACCATCGCCAAAGCGACCAACGCCATGGTCACGCCACGCTCACGGGAGCGGGGAGTGGCTCTCTGTCGTGGACGGCGAATTAGCGGTGGCAGCAAGGTCGGTCCCTCAATTCTCGTTAAAGGCTACAGCCGTTGTGGTGATGGTGCTCGGAAGGGTAAACGTTCCACCCAGCAAGCTTTCCACACCGCCGAATTTCCAGCTATAGGCGTAGAGGACAGTGACACATGTATCCACAAGATTGATGGTCGTCGTGCCCGTGGTTTGCGGCGTTACGCAGCCCCGGTTAATGGTGACCTTGATTCCTGTGCCCGGACAACCGAAACCGGTGGAACTGGCGGTCCATGTAAGACCCGAGCTGGCGCTCGGCGGAAACTTTCCCAGGCCGCAGTCGTTCACCTTTGCCGATATCAGGCCGAGATCAACTGTTTGGAAGGCATCGCTCACCGAGGCGGGCACGGTAGCCGACAAATCACTCGCCGGATCGGCCGCAGCCACGCGGGCGCCGTCGCGCGCGGCATTCGTCAGCTTCTGCTTCAGGGAGAGGGCTCCGCTGAAGTCAAAAATTCCTACCACGAACAGCATCAGCAACGGCATGGAAAGCGCGAACTCTACAATCTGCGCGGCTTGGTCGTCTCGGAAAATCCGATAGGACTTGGCGACGCGAAGCAGAAGATGGAGAGGTCGCCTCATTGCGTCTCCAGCCGCATCTCCGCTTGTCCGGTAAGCGTCATCTTGCTGAGGTCCATCGATGTGCACGGCGCCGGGAAGCACGGCAGGGTGAAGGGAATCGAATATTTATAGCCCATGCTGACCGAGGTACCGCATGTGCCTGCCGCGCCCAGGACCGAGTTGTAGGACAACTGCACGTTGGGTTGAACGCAAACGTTGTTGCCGCTGACGCTCCCGTCGCACGCGACTGCACTGCCGCCGCCACAGGAAGAACTCGAGCTTCCGCAGGAGCACAGCGTGGGCGGATTCCAGGTCGAACCCCAAGGCTGCAGCTGCGCGGTGCTCATATGTGCCGCGGCCATGGCGCTGGTGACCGCCGTAATGGCATTTTGCGTAGGAGTGGTCGCGGTGCACGTCGTACAAGCCGGAGCCACCGCGGCCCGTGCCCCTTCCCGGGCGGCGCGCGTGAGCGTGCCATAGATGCGAAACGCCTGTCCGAACCAGAAGATCGCCATCAGCACCACGAAGAGCAAAGGCAGAATCATAGCGGCTTCGGCAATTTCCGTACCGCCCGTGCCGCCCGCCAGGCGCCAAATTGTCCGCACCGATTTCTGCATAGCTACCCGGCTCTCCCCATTTTCAAGTTCAGAATCCCGTAAAGCACAGTCGTCAAAGCCAGGGCCACTCCGTAGGGAATCTTCAGCGACTGCGGATTATCCAGCGAAACTTCGGGCCCGGGCATACGAAACGTTCCCATCGATGCCAACAGCCGTCCCATGTTGCGCAGCGTTTCCTTGAATCGCCGCTTGTAAATCACCAGCCCCAGGGCCATAATCCCCGCCACAAAAACCGATACCATCAACAGGTCGACCAGCACTCCCGGCCCCACGATCGCGCCCAGCGCCCCTGCCAGCTTCCAGTCTCCCGCACCTAGGGCGCGCACAATCACGAATGGCAACAACACCAGCAGTCCCAAACCAGCGCCCAGCAGGGAAGTCTTCAGTCCGCCCCATCCGCCGAGCACTGCGTTGGCCGCCACCCCGAGGAGAAATCCTGAGACCGTCAGCCAATTAGGAATTCTCCGGCTTCGCCAATCCGTATAACCAGCAACTATCGCCAGCGCGAGCGCCAATCCCAGTACAACCGGCTTCAAGCCAACTCCGCCTGCGTTGGAAACCGCCCGACAACCGACACGGCCTCCGGACGTTTTTGAATGTATTCCATCTTCTGACGGCGGCGACTTGCGAGGAGGGAAGCTTCGCTGCCACTCAAGCCGACAAGCCCCTGCTGTCGCGGATTCTCACATAGCCCGGTAGCGAAGTCAATGAACAGGATGATGATGGGGATGACGATCATCACCTAAACTGCTGAGTCCGCGATGACAAGTTAGCTTGACATCGGAGGTTCCCGGGCCTTACTATTCAGTGGAAAGCTAACTTGACATGGCAAGCCAGGTACTAAACCGGATCAAAGAGCTGCGCAACGCTCGGGGATGGACCCAGGAGCAGCTTGCGGCAGCCGCAGGCGTGTCTCGTCAGAGCATCAATTCCATCGAGCGCGACCGTTATGTTCCGAGCTTGCTGCTGGCCCTCACCTTCGCGCGAATCTTCGGCTGTTCCACCGATCAGATCTTTACCTTGGAGAACGAACCATGAATCTTCCTATTCTCGGCAGTGCGATCGATGAACGCTTCCTGGACCACCGGCTGCGCGCCACAAGTCTCGCGGGAATCATTGGAGGCATTGTGGCCATCCTTCTGTTTGGCTACCACTATTACGTGAATCATGTGTGGAGTTGGGATCTCTTCACCGTCGCCATCACCATTGTGACGGTCAAGTTGACGGTGTTGGCATGGTACCGCTTAACCGACTGACCTGGAAGGACTGCGGATCATGAGCTTCAGAAAACGGCTGTATGAATCGAAAATGTTGATGCCGATCGCAACCTCGTGCATGATCGCCGGCATTATGTGGCCGTACCTCTTTCATCCGGCCACTCAACTCGGCAAGAACTTAAGCCATGCCTTGTGTGGAATGCTGCTCGGCTTCTCGATTACCCTCAACCTCGCGGCAGTTTGGATGAAAGGCCGTCAACGTCGTTGCGGCGGCAAAGATGCGACCGGGCAGTAAAGACGGTCGAGCATCGCGCCAAAAAAAAAGGCCCGGATTATCTCCGGGCCATTATTCGTAACTAGGAGTTTAGCGGTTGAACGCTCCCACGCTGTTGTGCTCGGCCACAATATGCTTGGCGTTATCAGCCAGCGCCTTGGCTTGCGGCAGAAGCTCCAGAGCCTTAACCACTTCCGGATCTGATTCCGCCCGCACTTTCAGGCCTTCATCCTGACCGAACGCGTCCACGAATATTTCGGCCTTGATGTTGGATTTGATCCAGTCGTTGTTATCCACCAGATCGGCCTGGGTGTATGGAATATTTGCTTCGTCCAGCGATTTGCGGAATTCCTGCAGAATGGCATCATCCACTTCAAAGCTCTTGGTCGGATGATGGCTTACAACGTAGCGCTTGGCGTAGTTGAAGAACGCATAGTGCTGCAGCAGAGTGTCCTGAAAGTGGTTGCCCTTGACCGGTGGAATCACTACATCCGGCGAGATTCCGCCGCCACCATAGACGGTGCGGCCGCTGTCAGTGAGCTTCACCTCACGATTGGCGTTGCTGCCCGATTCGGCATCGCGGTTGTAATAGTAATCGTAGAGTGAAATGTTGCTGTAGTCGCGTTGGATCAGCCGTCCGCTCGGCGTGTAGTAGTGCGCCGTGGTGAGCGCCAGCCCGGTGTTTTCCGAGAGCGGATACACGGTCTGAACCAACCCCTTGCCGAACGTGACTTCGCCTGCGATCAATCCACGGTCGTGATCCTGAATCGCTCCCGAAACAATCTCCGCCGCCGAAGCGGTGAGCCGGTTTACCAGAACGACCAGTGGATAATCCTTCCCGCCGTTGCCATGCTGCGCCACGTAGCGCTTCTCCGCGGAAGCGCGTCCGTGATGCGAGACGATGAGTTGACCCTTCTTTAGGAACTTGTCGGCCACGCCAACGCCTTCGCTGAGCAGGCCGCCGGGGTTTCCCCGCAGATCCAAGATCAAACCCTTGAGATCGCCAAACTCGTCCAGAGCTTTTGAGACTTCTTCTTCCGTGGTCTCATTGAACCCGGTCACGTGCAGATATCCAATGCCGGGCCGGATGAGGAAGTGCACATCTACGCTGTAGCGCGGAATCTCGTCGCGAATCAGCGTGAACTCCATCGGCTTCTCCACGCCTTCGCGCGAGATGCTGATGTGTACGGTCGTCCCTTTTGGCCCTTTGAGCAGATCGGCCACGTCCCCTGTGCTCATATTCTCGGTGGACTTGCCGTCGACCGCAATGATCACGTCACCCGGATGAATGCCGGCTTTGTAGGCGGGCGTGCCGGTGAACGGAAAGATGACGATGACTTTATTGTTGCGCGGCCCTACCGTCATTCCGACGCCGTAGTATTTGCCGCGCTGGTCCTCGCGCATCAGCGCGTAAGACTTCGGATCAAAGAAATTCGAATGCGGATCGAGCGCGTGCAGCATCCCCGGAATGGCACCGTTATAGATCGCCTTGTCGGGGTTGACCGGCTCCGCGTAATTATCCTCGATAACGGCATAGACATCCGTGAACTGCTTCAGGCTGTCTTTGACATCAGAGTCGCTGGAGGTCGAGGAGGCCTGCTGGCCGGTGCGCTGGGCAAACAGAATTCCCAGAAAGCCGCACACCAGAAGAAAAAAAACCACCAGAAAGAGTGATCGGCGAGAACTACGTGCCATTTTGAACATTTCCTTCGGTTGAGGGATCTCGAGCTTCCCCACCTACCGCGCTGAATATACGCAGTATATCACCACATTGGACTGACCCGGACCGGGATAGTCACCAGGGTAACTGACCCGGTCAATCTCTATCTATGGGATGCGGGCGAAGGCAATTCTGGTGCTCCTTCCGCAACAACGTCGGCCGAAAAAGGCTATTGACGAGCGGGAAATACCGCTATATCGTGTGCAGTCACCGAACGCGCGGGGGCCTGCTCCGGTGAAACCGAACGCTCGGGAGTCGGACCGTGTCACTTCGTCGAGTATTTTCCACTGGTTGCTGTGCTGTGTCCCTGATTCTGGCCGCAGCTAATTTTGTTCCCGTTCCAGTTTTTGCATCTGCCGGCTTTCAGCCGCCCAATCCTGACGAACTCAAGATGACGAGCGAACCCCTCGCTCCGGGTGCGCCAGCCATCATCCTCTATCGCCAGGTTGACCGCGACGATAACGGTCAGACTCCTCACGAAGATGACTATATCCGGATCAAGATTCTGACCGAGGAAGGGCGAAAGTACGGAAACGTAGAGATTCCGTTTTTCAAGGAGAGGGAAGACATTCACGCTATTCATGCACGAACCATCAAGCCCGATGGGTCCATCGCGGAATTTGACGGCAATGTCTTCGAGAAATCCTTGGCAAAGGAGCGGGGATCGCGGTTTATGGCGAAAAGCTTTACGCTTTCCGATGTCCAGGTGGGAAGCATCATTGAGTACTACTTTACCTACGATTTCCGAGAGGACTTCGTATACCAGCACAGCGTCATGCTTTATGGTTCACAGTGGTTACTCAGTTCCGATCTCTTTACCAAGAGTGCCCGCTTCTCGCTAAGACCGTACAAGACCTACGCGCCGATGCATCTCCGTTGGACTTGGCACGACTTACCGGTGGGGGCCGATCCGAGGCAAGGCCCGGACAGTGTTGTTCATATGGATGCGAGCAACATTCCTGGCTTCCAGTCGGAGGACTTTATGCCCCCGATCAACGAACTGAAGTCGCGCGTGGATTTTATCTACACGGACGACGCTCCCGAAAATGATCCGGACAAGTTTTGGAAGAGCGTAGGCAGGAAGCGGAACGCGCAATTGGAGAGCTTTGTCGGGAAGCGCAAGTCCATGGAAGAGGTGGTGGCGCAGATCGTTTCGCCTAGCGACGCTCCCGAAGTAAAATTGAGAAAAATTTACGATCGTGTGCAGCAGATTCGAAACAAATCGTACGAGTTGAAAAAGACCGAGCAGGAGGAAAAACGCGACAAGGAGAAACCCGTCGAAAATGTTGAGGAACTTTGGAAGCGGGGCTACGGCAATGGCGTGCAGTTGACGTGGCTCTATCTCGCTTTGGTGCGTGCCGCCGGTTTCGAAGCCTATGGATGCTGGGTTTCAAACCGCAGCCAGTATTTCTTCAATCCGAAGACGATGGAGTCTGGCAGGCTGAATTCCAACGTAGTCCTGGTAAAACTGAATGGCAAGGATCTCTATTTCGACCCCGGAGCAGAATATACTCCCTTCGGTTTATTAACCTGGTCGGAGACCTCAGTCTTCGGCTTGCGTTTGGATAAAGACGGTGGAACCTGGATCCAGACCACGCTTCCGGCCGCTTCGGAGTCTCGCATGGAGCGAAGAGCCAAATTGCGGCTCACTGACAACGGCGATCTGGAAGGCAAGGTTACGGTTACCTACACCGGATTGGAAGCGATGTATCACCGGCTCGACGTGCGGCACTCCGATGAGGTTGCGCGGAAGAAATTCCTCGAGGAGCGCGTCAAGACTCAGATTCCCGCTGCGGCGGAAGCAGAGTTGGTGAACCAGCCTGACTGGACGGGCTCGGAAACTCCTCTGGTGGCGGAGTTTGATGTGAAAATCCCCGGCTGGGCTTCCAACGCGGGGAGGCGCGTGGTTGTGCCTGCCGCCATTTTTACGCAGGTTGAGAAGCACATTTTCGAACACGCCAACCGCGTCCACCCCATCTATTTTGAGTATCCCTACGAAAAGACCGACGACATAACCGTCGAATTACCTCCAGGATGGGCCGTGAGCAGCGTACCCGCACCCCGAACCCAAGATGGCCACATCGTGACCTACAGCATGAAAGTCGAGAACGGCAAGGACACCTTGCACCTCACCCGGAACTTGACGGTGGACTTTCTGATCCTGGAGACAAAATACTATGGCGCTTTACGCAACTTTTTCCAGGCGGTAAGGACTGGCGATGAAGAACAAATTGTGTTGCAACCCGGATCGGCCAGCGCGAGCAATTAACTGGAAAGAGCTGCTGGCTCGGGTCTGGGTGATCGCTTGCATCTTGGCCTGCGCGCCCCATGCTCACGCGGGCGGCGACGCGCCCGCGTGGATGCACGCTGTCGTCAATGCTCCGCTCCCGGCCTACGACGAGAAGACCGACGCCGTACTTCTATATTCCGAAACGAACGTCACCGTCATCTCGACCGATAAGATCAGGACGCAGGTTCGCGAAGCCTATAAAATTCTGCGCCCCAACGGCCGTCATCACGGGAATGTAGAGGTTTACTTTAATCCTCAACGAAAGATAAAGACGCTCCATGGCTGGTGCATTCCTGCGCAAGGCAAAGACTACGAAGTGCAAGACAAGGACGCGATCGAGGTGTCGCCCAGTTTTATGGGTGCGGAACTGATCTCCGATGTGAAATATAAAGTGTTGCGCATCCCCGCGCCAGATCCAGGAAATATCGTCGGTTACGAGTATGAAGTAGAGGACCAGCCGTTCTTTCTACAGGACACTTGGCAGTTTCAGGAGACGGACCCGGTACGAGAAAGCCATTATTCACTCCAGCTCCCGGCGGGATGGGAGTATAGGGCTTCTTGGCTGAACTACCCGGAAATTAGGCCTACGGAGGCTAGGGGCTTATCGCAATGGGCCGTCACCGATGTGAAGGAAATCCGAAGAGAGCCAGAAATGCCGCCTCGCGATGGCGTAGCCGGATCTATGATCGTTTCTTTTTTTCCGCCCGGCGGGCGGGCTCTAAACGGATTCGCGAACTGGGACGACATGGGGAAGTGGTATGGCAGCCTGCTCGGTGGGCGGCTGGAGGCCTCGCCCACAATAAAACAGGAGGTGCTCGCTCTGACCGCTTCAAAAAGCACCCTGTTGCAAAAGATGCAGGTGCTTGCGGAATTTGTTCAGCGTGACATTCGTTATGTCGCGATTGAACTCGGTATTGGGGGCTGGCAGCCTCACTCGGCTCCTGACGTATTCTCGCATCGTTTCGGAGACTGTAAAGACAAAGCAACCCTTCTCCGTTCCATGTTGCAGGAAATCGGAATCGACACTTATCACGTGATTATCTATACCGAGCGTGGAGCGGTCACTCCACAGACCCCTGCTCATCATGGATTCAACCATGCAATCCTCGCCATCAAGCTCCCGGACGGGCTGAATGATCCCTCTTTGATCGCGACCATCCAGCATCCTAAAGAGGGCAGAATTCTCTTCTTTGATCCGACCAATGAATTGATACCGTTTGGTCAACTTCCTGGTTACCTGCAAGCCAACTATGGATTGCTGGTAACGCCAACTGGTGGCGAGTTGGTTGAACTCCCGCAACAACCATCAATGATGAACAGCATCCAGCGTACCGCCAAACTCACTCTCGACCCGACCGGTACTTTAAGGGGTGACGTCAAAGAGGTGCGGCTGGGTGAGCGGGCATCTTCCGAGCGGTGGCGATTGCGGACGGTAACCAAAGATGCCGATCGCATCAAGCCCATCGAAGAGCTTCTAGGCAACTCGCTGGCCAGCTTCCATCTGACGCGCGCCAGCCTGATCAACTTTCAGCAGACCGATCTGCCTTTCGGTTTCAACTATTCGTTTGAGTCGCCGAACTATGCCAAGACTGCGGGGAACCTGCTCCTGGTGCGGCCTCGCGTGATTGGAAACAAAGCTTCGGGATTGCTGGAAACCAAAGAACCGCGCAGGTTTCCCATCGAGTTCGAAGAACCGACGCGCGATACCGACACTTTTGAAATTACAATTCCCTCCGGATATGTCGTCGATGACATTCCTCCCCCGGTGGACGCAGACTATGGCTTTGCCAGTTATCACTCAAAGACCGTAGTGAACGGCAACGTCGTCGACTACACGCGAACCTTCGAGGTCAAAGAATTGAGTGTGCCGGTCAGCCGGGCGGAAGAGCTCAGAAGGTTCTACCGTATCATCGCGAGCGATGAGCGCAATACTGTTGTCCTCAAGCCTTCCCCTTAGCCATCGCACGGGCGGTCAGCGCACAGGAATTCGCGGCTCGTGCGATTAGCCAGCATTGCCGCCTGCCCAACTCCGCATTATGATGAAAGCATGAGTTTTTCCGAGACGATCTTCCTGTTCTTTCTGGCCCTTATTATTTTTGGGCCGAAAAAGTTACCGGAGATCGCCAAGCAAGCCGGACGTCTGCTCGCGGAACTTCGTCGCGCTTCGAATGAGTTTCGGTCGCAGATTGAAACCGAAATTGCACATCTGGAAGTGGAGAAGAAGCAGACGATTCTCCCTCCCAGCGGGCCGCCGCCGGGCGCGGTGTCCAGTTTGAGTTTGAATCCCGCGTCCAGCGAAGCAGTTGCAAATGAGACCCGCGGAACTCTGGCCGCTCCCGCAGATACCGCGTCCGCTGATTTGCATTCGGCAATCGCGACTTCGGTCGCAGAGAATCCAGACACCGCACCAATCGTCTCTTCCCCGGCAGTCACCGAAGCAGAGACTGTTTCCACGCCGCAGGACTCGCATGTTTGAAAGCCAGACCGCGGCCACCGGCGACGACCGCAAGCGCGACGCCATGCCCACCATGGGCTTCCTCGATCACCTTGAGGAATTGCGCACCCGCCTTGTTTACTCCATCGCAGCCGTTGCCGTGGGATTCTTCGCCTGTTGGTGGAAAGTGGAGGCCATCTACGAAATCATGCAGCGCCCAATCATGAAGGCGCTCAAGGATAATGGCATGTCGGAACGGCTCGTCTATCTAAATCCCACCGAGCCTTTCAACCTGTATCTGAAGATCGCCGCGCTTGCTGGACTCTTCCTGACCTCACCATTTGTGCTGTACCAAGTCTGGATGTTTATCTCTCCCGGCTTATATCGCAATGAAAAGCGCTACGTGGTCCCGTTCATGGTGTCCACGATCGCCTTGTTCACCACCGGTGGATACTTCGGCTACAAGGTTGTTTATCCGCAGGCGCTCGGCTTCCTGATTCACTTCGGAAGACAATTCCAGCCGATGATCACGATCGGGGAATATACGTCGCTTTTTCTAAGCATCATCCTGGGCATGGGCCTGATTTTCGAAATGCCCATTCTTATCTTTTTCCTGGCTCTGATGGGCATCGTCAGCGCCGGGTTCATGTGGAAGAATTTCCGCTATTCCATTCTGGTCATTTTTATTATCGCGGCCATCGTCACTCCGACTCCCGACGTCTTGAATATGTGCATCTTCGCCGCGCCCATGATTGCCTTGTACGTTTTCAGCATCGGAATCGCCTGGGCCGTGCATCCCAAGCAGCGCCGGGCCCGCAAGGAAAAAAAGGCGGCATAATTGTTTGCGGCGTCTGCTCCCTTGTTTAGGCTTGTCCAATGATCAGCAAAAGAATCGCGA
The DNA here is from genome assembly GCA_964403025.1 of uncultured Acidobacteriaceae bacterium. GTDB lineage: Bacteria > Acidobacteriota > Terriglobia > Terriglobales > Acidobacteriaceae > Sulfotelmatobacter. Next base: position 1,609,215 of record CAYOEH010000001.1, read on the forward strand.
TTCCAATCCTGGTCTTTGTCCTTTCGATCGCCGGGTTGCTCGCCTGCGACCGAGATCAAAATGCCAATTCGGTAAAAGCTCAGGCGCCGCCTCCAGCCACGGAAGCATCCGTCCCTAAACTTTCGCTTCCTCCGGACACCGGCCCCGCGCCAACCATCGATTCCGCACGCGCCATGCAGTATGTGAAAGAGATCGTGAAGCTGGGCCCCCGCCCCATCGGCAGTGCGAATCACAAGAAAGTCGAGGAATACATCACCTCTCACCTGAAGGGCGACACAGTTGAAGACGATGCGTTCACGGCCGACACAACGGAAGGGAAGTTTCCGGTGCGGAATATCATCGCCAAGTTTCCCGGAACGCGCGACGGCATCATCGTCATCGCCAGCCACTACGACACAAATTATCCGTTGCGCAACACTTCCTACATCGGCGCCAATGACGGTGCTTCCTCCAGTGCACTGCTCCTCGAAATCGCGAATCAACTGCGCGGCAAAAAACGTGAGGGCTACAGCATCTGGCTGGTATGGGACGATGCCGAGGAGGCCATGAAGTCGTGGACCGACGCCGACAGTTTATACGGGATCCGCCATCTGGCGCAGAAATGGCAGGACGATGGCACCTTGAAGAAGATGAAAGCTTTTTTGTTGGCCGATATGATCGGCGACGCTGACCTGAATATCGATCATGACCAGAACTCAACCCCATGGCTGGAAGAGGTCGTGTACCAGGCAGCCACTCGCTTGGGCTATCAATCTCATTTCTTTGCGCGCGAGAATCAGGTTTCCGACGACCATCTTCCGTTTATGCAGCGAGGTGTCCCCTGCGCGGACCTGATCGATTTTGACTACGGATATGACAACGTTTTCTGGCATACGCCGCAGGACACGGTAGACAAGCTCAGCCCCAAGAGTCTGGAGATTGTGGGCAGCACGATTCTCGAGACCGTCAATATTCTCGATCGCATGGACCCGCTGCCGCCGAAGTGATTGACATCTTTTGCTCTTTTCCAGAAATTCGTTTCTAATTCACCGGATATGGGAACCCGGAAAGCCTTTTGCCTTTGTTTTATCTTCTCCACGATTTGCCTTGCTGCAACTGCTCCAACTGAGAACGACGATGCGGCCCGCATTATTCAGGCTGCGCTCCAGCCCTCTCCGATCGAGAGCAACCTGCGCCAGCTCACCGACGAAATTGGCGGCCGCGTGCCCGGCACGCCTGCAATGCAACGCGCGGTGGAGTGGGGAGTGCAGATGTTCAAGGCTGCTGGCGCCGATAGTGTGCACACCGAAGCCTTTATCATTCCGCATTCCTGGGCCGAAGGCGCAACCGAGATGACGGTTAGCGCCACGGGGACTGCTCTCGATCCCACTCTCAAGCAGATTCCTAGAGTTGAATTCCGTGTACGGTGCGTCTCCATTGCATGGGCTCCTGCACTCTCTCCAGTGAGACATGTTCCGGTCGTCGATGTGGGCAACGGCACTGCAGACGAATTCAAGAAGGCCGGGGATATCTCCGGGAAAATTGTCCTCGTCCATTCAACTGTTCTAAAGACTTGGGATGATCTCTTCGCCGAATATACGAATGCTCCTCCCGTGATCACCGCTGCCCTGAAGGGCAAGGCGAAAGCTGTGGCCTTTATCGCCACACGCGAGCACGACATTCTCTACCGGCACACCAATTCCTTCGCGGGCGAAATTGATCGCATCCCGCAGGTTTTGGTGGCCCGCGAGGATGGTGAGCGCATAGGACGCCTGCTAGCCTCGGGGCATCCGGTGTGGGCTGATCTCAGCATTCCGAGCCAACTTGGCGGTCCAATCAAAACCGCAAACGTAGTTGGCGAAATTAAAGGAAGCGAGAAGCCCGACGAATTCGTGATTCTCGGCGCGCACCTCGATTCCTGGGAACTCGGCACCGGTGCGCTCGATAACGGCTGTAACGCGGCGCTCGTGATCGATGCCCTGCGCGCGATCAAAGCCTCGGGATTGCGGCCGCGCCGATCCATCCGCTTCATATTATTTTCTGGCGAAGAAGAAGGCCTGCTCGGCTCGCGCGCCTACTCCAGGGCGCACCGGCCCGAACTCGATAAAGCTGCCGGAGTCATCATCTACGATTCAGGCACGGGCAAAACTACCGGATTTGCCACCGGGGGACGCAAGGATGTATTGGACACCGCCAAACGCATCGTCGCCCCGCTCCAGCAGTTTGGCGTCACCGATCTGAAGACCGACATGGAATGGGGCACCGACCATTTTGATTTCATGTTAGAAGGCGTGCCGACGTTCGTTGCGGACCAAGAGGAGGCGAACTATCTGGAAAACTACCACGCCGTCTCCGACACGTATGACAAAGTTGATTTCGCGCAACTCAAAAAGCATGTAGCCGAAGCGGCGGAATTTTCCTTTGCCCTGGCGAATCTCCCCGAGAAGATCGGCCCGCGCTTTACCCGCGCGCAGATTGAACAGTCGATGCGGGAAACGGGCTCGGACCAGATGTTCAAAGCGGCAGGTATGTGGGATGCCTGGGAGAGCGGAAGCATTGGCCGCCAGAAGTAATCGACTTCGCAATTCCCGATTTCCAATGGAAAGTTGGCGATCGACAATCGGCAATCAGACTTGCTCTATTTCTGGATCATCTTCAATCTTTTCGCGCTCGGCATGCTGGTGCTGGATCTTCGTGTCTTTCATCGCCATGGCCGCGTCCGCTCGCGCGAGGCGCTGGCTCGAAGCGCCATGTGGATCGGCCTCGCAGCAGCATTTGCCGGCCTGGTCTTTTTCTGGCAAGGCCGCCAGGTCGCCATCGAATTCATCACCGGTTACGTTCTTGAGCTTTCTCTCAGTGTCGACAATCTTTTCATCTTCCTCGTAATTTTCCGCTACTTCGCCGTACCCGAGGAGCACCAGCACCGCGTTTTGCTTTGGGGAATTCTCGGCGCGATGCTCATGCGCGGCTGCTTCATTCTTGCCGGGGTCGGCCTCATCCAGCGCTTCCACTGGATTTTCTATATCCTCGGAGGCTTGCTTATTTACAGCGGCCTCCGGCTCGGTTTCGCCGGGGAACATCAAGTGGATCCGTCCAAAAATCCGGCGGTGAAGGCCTTGCGGCGCTTGATGCCCGTAACGGATAGTTACCAGGGAAGCAACTTCTTTGTGCGCAGCTGGCAAGGGAAGGCGGGCCCCTACGCCACGCCGCTACTGGTCGTTCTTGCAGTCATCGAAACCACGGATTTGCTGTTCGCCATCGATTCCATTCCAGCGGTCTTAGCGATCACGCTCAATGCTTTCATCGTCTACGCCTCGAATGTATTCGCAATCATGGGACTGCGCTCGCTGTTCTTCGCGGTTTCCGGATTGATGAAGGCTTTCCGTTTTCTTCATGCCGGCCTGGCGTTGATCCTCGTCCTGGTCGGCGTGAAGATGATCGCAGCCGATTACTTGAAGGTACCGACCCTGGCGATGCTAGGCGTAGTGGCGGCTATATTGACGATTTCGATCCTAGCCTCGATCCTCATTCCGTCCCCGGAGCGGAGCTAGGGAACTTCATTTCTTCCCAATCTAGCCTCTCCAAACCACGATGGCCCATAGGCTATTATGGGAGTCCATGGCGCAAGTTACCATCCATGTCCCGCCGCGGCCCTATCAGGCTCGCATCGAGAACGGCTTACTATCGCGGGCCGGAGCCTTGCTGGCAGAATTGTTGCCGCAATCGAGCAAATTATTTGTAGTCACTGCTCCTCCCATCCGCCGACGTTGGGGCGCGAAGCTCATGACCTCGCTGAATGCTGCGGGTTTCAAACCACAAGTCCTGCAGATTCCCGATGGCGAGCCGGTCAAGAAGCTGGCCACCATCGAGACCATGGCTGAGAGATTGGTTCGGCTGGGCGCAGATCGCAAAGCCGTTCTCATCGCGCTGGGCGGAGGCGTCGTCGGCGACGTCACGGGACTATTGGCCTCTCTCTACATGCGCGGCGTGGATTTCGTTCAGATTCCAACCACCGTTCTGGCGCAAGTAGATGCGTCGGTCGGCGGCAAGACCGGCGTGAACCTCGGGGCGGGGAAGAATCTGCTGGGGACTTATCACCATCCCCGCGTCGTACTGATTGATCCGGAGGTTCTGCACACACTCTCGGATCGCGCTTATCGCGCGGGCCTTTATGAAGCACTCAAGTGCGGCATCATCGGCGATCTCGATCTTTTCCTGCGCTTCGAGCAGAAGCGCGCACAGATCCTGAAGCGCGATCCCATCGAGGTGGAAGGCCTGATTGCCCAAAGCGTCAAGCTGAAGGCGGAAATCGTTTCCGCGGATGAACAAGAGGGCGGCTTACGGCGCGTCCTGAACCTGGGTCATACCATCGGACACGCGCTCGAGACGGAAACGGGCTACCGCAGCCTGCTTCACGGCGAGGCCGTCGCGTGGGGGATGATCGCCGCAACCAATATTTCCCTTACTGTCGGGCGCACCGACAGCGTTACCGCGGGCCGCATTGCCGATGCTGTGTTGAGCCTGGGTCGCTTGCCGGAACTGAAAGTGAGCGCACGCAAGATTCTCGCTCGCCTGCAGGCCGACAAGAAGACACAGAACGGCGCAGTCCATTTTGTTTTGCCTCGAGAAATTGGGAAAGTCGAAATCGCCTCGGATGTGCCGGACAAAGTCGTCCTCGATTCGGTGGAAGAATTGCGCCGCTTATCCCACGGCGGCTGGGTATGGAAGAAGTGAAGTTTGGAAGAAATGAGTCGCATGGCTGAGGCTGAGAGGCCCACGGTTATCGGTGCCGCGCCGGAGGGCGCCACTGACGCGCATTCCGCAGCGCGAGCCGTGCGTGAGATGTTCACCTCAATAGCCCCGCGTTACGATCTGCTCAATCACGTGTTGTCCTGCAACGTGGATCGCCTTTGGTGGCGTCGTACCGCTCGCACCTTCGCGCACATTTTCGCCCAGCCCGACTGCCGTATTCTTGACCTGTGCTGCGGCACTGGCGACATGACTTTCGCTTTACGCAAGCAGGCAGGGAAGAGGGAAGGGAAGCTCGGTCCGCAAATTCTAGGTGCCGATTTCTCCCATGCCATGCTGCAGCGCGCACGGTCGAAGTCTCTCGGCAACAACACCCAGACAGGCGCGTCAGCCATGCCGCGCTGGATCGAAGCCGATGCTCTCAGCCTTCCATTTCCCGAGCAGCACTTCAACTTGGTCACTTCCGCCTTCGGTTTTCGCAATCTCGTGGATTATGATGCCGGCCTCCGCGAGATCGTCCGCGTCCTCAAGACTGGAGGCGAGTGCGGCATTCTCGACTTCAGCGAGCCCAAAGGACTGATGGGCCGCCTTTATCGTATTTATTTCAAGCAAGTGCTTCCTCGCGTGGGCACGATCCTTTCGGGCGTCCGCGGCCCGTACGCGTATCTGCCGAATTCGGTTGAACGATTTCCCGAACCACAACAGATGCTCGACCGCATGCGCGCCGCGGGATTCCGCGATGCCAGTTGGACGCCCTACACTTTTGCAATTGCTGGCTTGTACCGCGGGAAGAAGTGAATCTCGCTCGTGACTCGCTACCCGGCGTCTCGCAGCAGCTTACTCAAGGCCCGCATGTCCTGTTCGCTTGTATCTCCGACTACAAAATACCGTAGTCCGTTCTGTGTCCAGCTTTCCATTCGGAACGAGAGTCGATCGGCTGTTCCCGACGGAAGGCTCTTAATCTCCGCCGCACGATCCGGCAAAATGAAAACGGAGATGAAGTGCTTCCGAATCTGATAAATCAAATGAGCGCTCGGAATCTGTTCGAGATAGGCGACCCGCCCTCCGACTAAAGTGAACTCCGATCCCGCCAACTCCGGCAAATTGAACGTGAACGGAATTCGTCCTTGGAACCACGGCTTCACCGTATGGCGATCCGATGAAAGCACGTCCACAGGAGTGCTGCTGGCCAGGGTGGATACATGCAAGTCGGCCAACTCTCCATAAATGCGCTGCCGCGCCGTCCGCTGTTGACCCACGTAAGCGGTCAGCACGAGTGCTGCAACCACCAGGGCCAGCGCGGGAACAAAAACAAGTCTCCACTGCCGCGCAATTCCACTCTTCGACTTCGCCGTAACGCTCTTTGTGATCTTGTTCCTCAGTTCCGCGCTCGCCTTGTATCGCGTCCCCGCCATCTGTATCGATCGTTTCAGTTGCACCCGCTCCAAAACTTCGGCCGCACAGGCCGCACACGTTCGCAGGTGCGCCGCTAATGCTGCCGACTCTGCCGCCGCGAGTTCACCATCGAGGTAACGGTCGAGATCTCCCCGCCACTGCTCACATGCCATGCCGTCCTCCGATCTTGGCTCGCAGAGCGGTGCGCAGTGCCTGGCGGGCGCGATACAGTCGGGACATCACCGTGCCCATCGGAACCGCCAGGGTTTCCGAAATCTCCTGGTATGACATCTCCTCCACTTCACAGAGCAACAAGATCTCCCGGAATTGCACGGGCAATCCTTCCAAAGCCTCCTGCACCATTTCGCGATTGGCTCGTTCGAGGAACAGCACTTCGGGCGTCACCTTTTCTGTCGGCAGATTCTCGCCGCTCTCCTCATCCAAAACAACCATGGTTTTCAATCCCGTCCGCGAGCTGAGAAAGGAATTTCGCAGGATGCGGTACATCCATGCGCGAAAATTTGTACCGGCCTGAAATGACGAGAATCCGCGCAGCGCCTTGGCGTACGTCTCCTGAACCAGATCCTCGGCCTCAGCTTTGTCCTGCGTCAACCAGTGTGCAAAGTTATAAAGCTGATCGAACAGGGGCAGTGCGAGATCCTCAAACGACGCGGCGCTGAGCCGCTCTTCAGACACCCGCATAGAGTAAACCAGCCACCCTTGGATTTATTCCATGTGCCCTTGAAAATATTTCGTGGAATCGAGCGTCGCTGCGGCAGAGAACAACCAGCGGCCAGAACCCCTCGTTCGTGACCTTGCAGGCATTGTTGTGGCGAGCCTCTAACTCGCGCTCGCCTCGCGCGGACTAGCAGCTACGCTCTTGAAGCTGTCGGCGAACGCGTCCGCGATCTTGTATTGCATCACGCTTTCGTATTCCGTACCCAGAAACTTGCGCAGCCGATCGGTATTCATAATGTACTCGCCGCTCATGTAGGGCAGCGCCTCCGGCGGAATCGCGGAGATCTGCCGCTTCCAGAGGAACTCCAGCACCAGCCGCATGGCCCACCTTCCAGGAACGCGCACCAGCTTCGCCTGCGCCATCTCGATGCATCGGCCGAAAGTCAGCGCCTCTCCGCGTCCCGCGACATTCAGAATGGTCAGCCGCTGTGGCTCCGGATCCCGATGCAGGATGTGCGTGACCAGCCGCGCCATGTCATCCACGTGGATGAACTGGATCTTGTTGTCCAAATATTGTTGGCCGCGCGGAAGCATGCAGGGCAGCCGCTTGCCTTCCTTGCGCATCTTCTCCGCCCGCGCGCTCTTGCCGTTCGGAGTGCCACGAAATGCTCCCAGCAAATAGTTGCTTACGCTCGCTCCGGCAAAAATGTGTGGACGCAATATATAAACGCTGCACCCACGCAGCGCCGACGATCGCTGCTGCACCACCTCGTCACACTGTTTCTTGTGGATCGCGTAAGGCAGCGTGTGCGCCGCCATCGGAGATTCTTCCGTCGCTGGCGCAGTAAGGCTGGGACCATACACGGAAACGCTGCTGGGGAAGATAAATTGCTTGATTCCGGAATCGGCGGTGCGGTTGGCCTCGGTGATGGCCTCCATCACCCTGGCGGTGCCGGCGACATTGATCTGCCACATGCGCTCCGCGTCGAGCACCCCCGAGCGCACCGGGTCAATGACAAACGCGAGATGTACTACCGAAACCGGTCGTGTGTCACGCAGCAATTCGTAGAGGACGCGGGTCGAGGATTCCTCGCCCAGATCCAGACGCTCGAATTGCAGCGGCAAATCAGTTTGGGGTGAACTCACGTCCACCCCAATCACTGCAAACTCGCCCAGCAGCGGGAGCAACCGGGATCCCAGGTTGCCCGCTATGCCGGTCACTACGACGACAGGTTTATCGCTTACCATCAGTTCGGATTAGACGGAGGCGCCTGTTGCGCCGGAGGCTGCGCTGGTGGAGCCGCTTGGGGCTGTGGTTGCGAGCCAGATGGCGGCGTGTTGGGACGCATGCGGGGTGGCATCGGCCGTCCCATCTGTGTACTCGGTCCCGCGGGACCAAAATATGCCTCGTTGGTCTCCGCGTGATAGGAGTTCGTGTATGCCTCCATTGTGTCCTTCATCTTTTGATTCTTCAGGGTATTGCGAATTTCGTCCTTAACCTGATCGAGCGGAACGACCTCCTTGCTCTCCACTTTGTAGATGTAGTGCCCGCCGTTGTCGGTGATCACCGCGGAAATTTCCCCCACTTTTAAATCGAACACCGCAGCGTGCGCCGGAGGCAATCCGGTGCGCCGCACTTTCGGCATGGTGACTGTCGGCGAATCCATTTTCATTCCTGCGGCTTCGAACGCCTCTTTCTGTAGCCTGGCGAAGTCCTCCCCAGCCGCAGCCCGCGCTCGCAGGCTCTCGGCCAATTTGGTCAGCTCTTGTTCTCCAGCTTCTTGCTTTGCCTTGTCCGTCGCTTCCTTGCCTTTCTGCTGTTCCTCGGTCAGCTTCTCCTCATTGTTCTTCTCCGCGACCTCCGCTTGCTTGAAACGCGGAACGAAGAGCCGGTCCAAAGAAAATTGCTCGTAAGCCTCAGGATACTTCTTGTAATAGGTCTCAATATCTTCAGGGGATACCTTTTCCGCTTCCTCCTGCACCGAGCGCTGCAGTTGCTGAGTCAGAATTTGCATTTTCACAACTTTCAGCGTCTCTTCATATTGCGGAGTCTTATCCAGACCTTTGGCTTTCGCCGCTTCTGACATTGCCATGAACTTGGGGAGGGCAGCCGCCAGTTGACGTTTCAACTGCGGCGTCACCGTAGGCGCAAGCCCGCTGGCGATCTTCTCAAATTCTTTCCGGGTAATCTCAATCTTACAATCGGCTGGCTTCTTCGCCGCAGCCGGCTTTGCCGCAGCAGTGGCTGTCTTGCTGCCCGCGACGCTCTTACTTGCTGCGGTTGTCGAGGTAGATGGGCAAACACCAAAAACAGTCAGCACGACCGCGTTCTCCGACACTTCCGCGGCAGGCGGCGTGCTTGCGGGCGCAGCACTATTCGGAGTCTGAGCCGGACTCGGCGACGGCGCGCTTCCGGAGGGCGCTTGCCCCCAAGCCATTGCCCCCAACAACACACACAGCAGCCAACTCTTACGCATACGAGAAATCCTCCAGGATTGGTACATCGGGAAGTTGGAACAACTTGAACTTAGCATCCTAGCATAGGAGCCGCGATGCGCAGTAGCAGTGAAGCTTCGATCAGTTCTTGTTTTGAATTTCTCCGCGCCGATTCCCTTGGCGCAATTCCGACTTATCGCTGATAATCCCCTCATGTCCGGGACGCCGGCCCTCTACTCACCCAATGCCATGCGCGCCGAGAAACGCGCGGTGGCCGGAAACTCGGTTCTCGCCGCCCTGCTGATCACCGGCGGAAAAATCGTGGTAGGCGTTACCACCGGCAGCCTGGGCATTCTCTCCGAGGCCGCGCACTCCGCGCTGGATCTCATCGCCGCCTCGCTGACCTATTTCTCCGTCGGAGTCTCCGACAAGCCCGCCGATGCCGACCATCAGTACGGTCACGGCAAAGTGGAAAACTTTTCTGCCTTCGTCGAAACCGGCCTGCTGTTGCTGACCTGCGTCTGGGTCATCTACGAAGCGATTGTGCGCCTGTTTTTCCGCCGCGTTGATGTCGAGCCGTCGGTCTGGGCCTTTGTCGTTATGCTGATCTCGATGGCGGTGGACTACTGGCGCTCCCGCGCCCTGGGCCGGATCGCCACAAAATACAATAGCCAGGCGCTGGAAGCCGATGCACTCCACTTTTCCACCGACGTCTGGTCCGCTGGTGTCGTTGTCCTCGGTCTGGTTCTTATTCTCGCGGGACGCACCTATCGTCTGGAGTGGCTCCGCATGGCCGATCCTATCGCGGCTCTTTTCGTCGCGGGAGTGATCGTTTCCGTGAGCTGGAGGCTGGCACGGCGCACCATCGATGCTTTGCTCGATGCCGCTCCCGCCGGGGTTCGTGCCCAGATTATCGGTGAAGTTTCGCGCGTGGATGGCGTACTCGAAATCGGCCGCGTCCGCATCCGGCGCGCCGGCAATCGTTACTTTGCCGATCTCGCCGTCGGCTTCGCCCGCACCGTCACCTTCCAACGATCCGAACAGCTGGTGGAAGCCGTCACCGCAGCGGTCCACGGTGTTCTTCCCGACGCGGATGTCACGGTTCAACCGCTCCCCCGCCCGCAGCGTTCGGAAAATACATTCGACCGCATTCGCGCCGTCGCCACTCGCCACAATCTCAACGTCCACGACATCACAGTGCAGGATTTCGATGGCCAGCTTCACGTCGAGCAACATGTCGAACTCGACGAACGCATGACCCTCAAGGCTGCCCACGATCAGGTCACCGAACTCGAAGCCGACATACGACATGATGTGCCGGAAATCGCAGCCATCCTCACCCACATCGAGAGCGAGCCCGCCACCATCGAAAAGCCGGAAGAACAGGTGCACGATGCAGAACTAGAGCGTCGCCTCAAAGTTGTCGCCACGGAATTCCCCGATATCCTGGATGTTCACGAGTTCATCATCACGCGCGTTCGCGGACGACTCTACGTTTCCTGCCACTGCACCATCGCCGATCATCTCTCTCTGGTGCGCGTCCACGAGATCCAGACCGAACTCGAAATACGCTTCAAGCAAGCCGCGCCCGAGTTGTTCCGCGTGTTGATTCATCCCGAGCCCAGCACCGATAATCGTAGGTAGAATTAAACACAGTGGAGATCGTATGACGAACGCGCGCGCCACATGGATCGAGAAGCACCGTTTCAACGCAGTGTCCGACAGTGGCCATTCCATTATCGTCGACGGAGACAAGGCCGCTGGCAACAGTCCTATGGAACTTGTTCTCATCGGCTTGTGCGGTTGTACCGGCTACGATGTCGTTTCGATTCTGCAGAAGAAGCGCGAGCCCTTCACCAGCCTCGAAGTCCGCGCTGAAGCCGAACGCGCCCCCAATCCTCCGTCCGTATACACAGAGATCAAGCTCATTTACCGGGTCGGCGGGAAAGTGTCGCGCAAGGCCGTCGAGGATGCAGTCCGGCTCTCGGAAGAGAAATACTGCTCGGTCTCAGCCATGCTTGAGAAGACTGCGAAGATCACAACCGTGATTGAATACGCAGACGCGTAGAATGAGAGAGACTATGCAGCATAAAATCTTTCTCTTCACCCAGCCCGGCTGCCTCTCCTGCGAGATGATGAAGATTTTTCTCGAAGCGAAAGAAATCGTCTTTGAAGAACGCGATATGAACCTCGATGCTGCGGCTCGCGTCGAATTGCTCGAGACTTACCACAGCAACACTGCGCCAACCCTGGTGATTCTCAGCGCATCCGGCGCCGAGGTCATCGAAGGTTTTGATCCCGACCGCCTTGACCGCTTCCTTTCGGCTGCCTGATCATCAAATCGATTCACGAGGCCGCCATCCCAAACCAAAGTCAGCCAAGCTCGCCCCCGCATCCTTTGCGCGGATATTTCTTTATTGCCTCCGCCGCTTTTCTATGGGGCGTCTCCGCAGCTTTGGGCCGGGCCGTGTTCACTGGAAGGCTGCCGCTGGGTGCGTTGGCCCTGCGTCCAATCGATCCGCTGATTCTTTCGCAGACCCGCACAACATTCTCGCTTCTCGTCTTGCTTCCGATTCTCATTGCATCGCAGGGCTGGCAGCGCGTTAAGCTTCCCGCACGCGATCTCGCCTACTGCTTGGTGCTCGGAATGCTCGGTGTCGCCGTCTCGAACTATTTCTATTACGTCGCCATCCAACGAACCAACGTGGCCACCGCCATCATCGTGCAATACACCGCTCCCGTCTGGGTTCTGCTTTATGTGGTGGCTCGCGGCCAGCAAAAACTGACCGCACAAAAACTCGTCGCTGTTGCCCTCGCCGTTACCGGAATCGCTCTGGTCATTGATCTCTTCGGAGCCACATCTGGCACGGCGCTTCACCTCGATCCCTATGGCATCATCGCGGCCTTGCTTGCCTCATTCTCTTTCGCGTTCTATAACATCGCCGGGCACCGCATCCTCGCGCGTCACGACCGCTGGCGTGTCCTGGTCTGGACGCTCACCGCCGCCGCCGCTTTTTGGCTCGTCGTCAACCCTCCCTGGAAAATTGTTGCCGCCCACTACGCACCTGCCCAATGGGCGTTTCTGTTTATGTTCTCGATGATCTCAGTGCTGGGAGCGTTTTCTCTCTACTTCCTCGGCCTGCAACATCTGGAGCCTACGCGCGCCATCATCGCCAGTTGCCTGGAGCCGGTTTTCTCTATTCTTCTAGCTGCACTGTTGCTCGGCGAAGTTCTCCGTCCGGTTCAGACTCTCGGAATTGTGCTGGTACTCTCCGCCATCGTGATCGTGCAGCGCCCCGGTCGCAGCATTGCTGATGAACAAGTCGTAGTCGAGCCGATGGAGTAACAAGGACCCACTCGCTCGTTTGAGGATGAGCTTCCGGGCTTACTCCAATTTCTTCCCCTTGGTCTCGGGCAACTGCGTGGTCATCAAGGCTGCGAGCAGATATCCTACGGCGCACAAACAAAAAGCCCAGCCCAAGCCTCTGGACTGGCCGACTCTCCCAATCACCAGCGGCGCAACCGAGCTCATCGTGCGCGCCCCGTTGTAAGTAAAGCCCAGCCCGCGCGCCCGCAGGCTGGTAGGAAATATCTCGCTGCCCATGATTCCCGAACCGGAAAATAACCCGGTGCCGAAGAACGCCACGATCGTCCCTAGGATCATGAGCGCTACCGGCGACTGCACGGCGGCATAAAGTGGAATCAGAAGAGCCGCCGCTAAGCTATAGAGGATGAATGCCTTCCTTCGTCCGAAATGATCCGCTACCCAGCCGAAGCTGGCATAGCCGGGAAGCATCCCGAACAGATTCAACCCCACCAGCAGCGCCGTCGTTCCCATCACTCCAAAACCGCGCCCGCCTTGCGCTACGGGAAGCGAGAGGTACGGCGGCATCCACGTGAAAAGTCCCCACCAGGCAAACATGCAGAAAGAGTTAAACAGCAGCAGCGCAATGGTGGGCTTCAAATACGGGGCCTGAAAGATTGCCCAAAAACTGTCGTGGAAGCTCGACTCTCCAGCGTCGCGCGAGTCTTCCTTGAGAGGCGGGGCGGTGGCCCCTGAAGTTCTGCTCTGCTCCCACATCTCCGATTCCGGCACTCCACGCTGAATCCACAACGTCAGCAGTGCCGGCAGAATGCCCACGAAGAACACCGCTCGCCATCCGAAGTATCGTGCCACCGGTCCCGCGACCAGCGCCGCTGCCGCAAAACCGATTGCCCACGAACTCTGCACTATCGAGATTGCCTTGGCGCGAAGTTCCGCAGGCCAAGTTTCGGCGACAAGCGTTGCGCCCGTATTCCATTCACCGCCCATGCCGAGCCCGAGCACAAATCGTGCTGCCGCCAGCATCGCGATGCTGGTCGCCAGCCCCGACGCGAACGAGCATACCGAATAGGTCAGAATGCTCGCCATCAGCGCCCGCTTGCGCCCAATGCGGTCCGCGACAAACCCAAACAGCACCCCGCCCATGCCGGAAGCCAGCAAGGTCAATGTGCCGAGCAACCCCGCCGTGGTCTTGCTCATGGCTAGATCGCGCATGAGCAGCGCCACAACCAGCGCATAAAGCATCGTGTCGAAGGCATCGAGCGCCCAGCCCAGCGCCGCCGCCAGCAGAGTCCGCCGCTGTCCCGGCGTCGCCCGCTGAATCAGTTCGATTGGACTAATGGCCATGAAGTGCGGATTGTACGGCGCAGCGACGAATTGTCAATTTCCGATTTTCGAGCCGGTCCAGCCGAGATTCCCACACGGATCTCCCTGTTTTCTCCCTGTTTTCTTCTTGGATACCCTCACCGTGATTTGACAATGTTTTTACTACTCGGGACGAGATTCTCAGTTAGCCTCATCGTAGGGCCCTGCGGTAATCGTTCGATCTGGATGTGCTTATGAGATTGCACCGAGTTGCTGCACTTGCCGTTTTTCTCGTGATATTCCTTACCCCTTGTTTCGCCCACCACATGGCGGTCGTGGTCGATAAGGACAACAACGTGGGCAATGTCACCGCCGTCCATCTGTCAAAAATCTTGCGCGAAGAGGTTAAGAAGTGGCCGGACGGCAAGACCATCGTTCTCGTATTGCACAAGGATTCCGCCGGCGAAAGCGAAACGCTGGAGCGCCTGATCAAGATGAGTCCTGCCGAATTGAAGGCGCTCATCGCCGCTCATAAAGATTCCATCCAGTTGGTCGACTCCGATGCCGAGGTGCTCAAGATTGTGCAGTCCACCCCCGGCGCCATCGGCTTGGTGGACGTCCGCTCCGTCGACAACACCATCAACGTGATTCGCGTGGACGGCAAATTGCCTATGGAATCGGGCTATCTGCCGCATTAGCGATTTTGCGCTTTCACGGCACAAGGTTCTCTTCCCATTGCTCCACGCCCGGAGGAACCGAGCCTTTAAGCAAGGCGACAAACGCGTCGAGGCTTTTGCGCGCGTCGCCGATCAAGTAATAAAACGCCTCCCAGTTGTCGCTATCCTCGCCGTCGTGATTCGGAATCACATATTGAAAGTTCCACGCTTCTCGCAGTTCGCGGTAAGCGCTGGAGGCGCGAGTCTCGATGTTTTCCAGGTCTTTTAGCGAGAGCTCCCCCTTCTGTCGCCGCGTTCGCCGCAAGAGTTTCCGCCGCATGACATCAGTTAGAAACTCATGAAGGAACACATTCCGCTCCGGTGCTTTCAAATACGTGATTTCGTCCTTCGAAAGCGGCGAGAGAAAAATACTCAGCCGCTCCACCTCCGCCAGGCGAAGGTGCGTCTGCAACGCCCGCCCAACATAGGGATTCCCCTCGAACAAGACATCGCCTCTTTGAAGTGAAGTCTCGAGTTCCTTCATGTCCAATGCATGCAGATCATCCCGCGCCTCCAGCACGGCGTACCGCTGGTCGGTTCGCAGCGCATCCACCTGGCCCCGCGTCCGGAAGTGAAAGTCCACTCCGTCAACCTCGCCGGGCCGTGGAGCACGGCTGTTGACCAGCACCAGTTTCTGAAGCTGGGCGTTCAGTTCAGGATGGAACTTGCCTAGGGACTTGCAGAGAGGACTCTTACCCACGCACGAAGGCCCGCTGAGAATTACCAGACGTCCGCTCTTGTCGGGGCTCATGATTTACCACCCTCGAATCCAGGAGAACGCGCTTCGTGGAAATGTTCAGTGATCGGAGGCACACAACCGCAGCAAATGAAAATATCTTCTCGCCTTCTTGACATCTCTCGCGATCTGCTCCCGCAAGTCGTCGACTGACGGAAATTTGATTTCATCTCGCAGCCGGTCTAGGAAGCAGATCTCCACTTCACTCTCCGGCGTCAGTTCTATCGGATGAAAGTTCAGCAAGTGCGTCTCAATGGCAAACGAATCCGCACCAAACGTCGGACGATTGCCCACATTCGTGACCGAATCAAAGCGCTCGGCGCCCACGCGCGTCCACGTAATGTAAACGCCATCCTTCGGCACGAGTTCTTCATACCGCGCCAGGTTAATGGTGGGCACGGTGTACTTAGACCCATAACCGCGCCCGCGGCCCGGCGCGCCCAAAATGCAAAACGGACGCGCCAGCAGATGCCGCGCCCTGCTTACCCGTCCCTCGCCCAGCAGCCTTCGAATGTGACTGCTCGAAACCGGCTCGCCGCGCAACTTCTGCTCCGGGTAGACCTTCACCTCAAAGCCCATCTCCTGTCCGAACTGCGCCAGCATATTCGTGTCACCCGCCGCCTTGTGTCCGAAGTGGAAGTTGTAGCCTTCATGCACTTCCACGGCATGCAGCTTCTTTTTCAGGATGCGTTCGGCAAACTGCCGCGGTGTCATCAGCGAGAGATCACGCGCAAAAGGCAGCATCAGTACCGCATCAATCCCCGTGGCTTCGAGCAGGCGCAGTTTTTCCGGTACTGGAGTCAACAGCTTTAATCCTGAGTCCGGTCGCAGAATGCGCGCCGGATGCGGCTCAAACGTTACCGCCATGGCCTTCGCCCCTCTGCTCCGCCCTCGCCGCACAATCTCTCCCAACACATGCGCGTGTGCACGATGTACGCCGTCAAAATTCCCCACACTCACCAGGGACGGCCCAAATCCCGCCGGAACGTCTTCGAGTTTATGAAAAACCTGCATAAGCAGTGGTTAGTGGCGAGTGGCCAGTGATTAGGAAATCAGCATGCCGCGAGAGCTTACGGACCACTGATCACTGGCCACTGGCCACTGCACTTCAGATCTCAAATTCCAACTTCATCCCGTCATAGGCCAGCCGCACATGCGCCGGCAGCGTTGCATTGGTCGCCTCGTGCGCCAGATCATGGCAAATGTGTGTGAAAAAGCCCCGCTTCGCTTTTACCCGCTCCACGACGCGCAGGGAATTCTCCACCGTTGAGTGCGTGGGATGGGGCTTGTGCCGCAGCGCATCCAGAAAGAGAACGTCCAATCCTTCCAGCTGTCGAAACGACGCTTCCGGAATTTCACTGTGGTCCGTGAGATAGGCCGCCCTGCCAAAGCGAAATCCGTAGATCTCCGTCTCTCCATGAATCAATCGCACTGGCTCGAAGCATGCGCCAAAAAGTTCGACCGGCCCATCGATCGGCCGAAGTTCGAGTCGCGGCAACCCGCCAAATTTGTAACCGCCGTCGAAGATGTAGCTGAACATTCTGCGCAGGAAAGCGGCCGCGTCCGGACGCGCGTAGAGCGGTAGCCTGTCTGGCTTGTGGCAATAACTTAGCGGCCGCAGATCGTCGATGCCCAGGATGTGGTCGGCGTGTGTGTGCGTGTAAAAAACCGCGTCCACGCGCGTGATGCGCTCGCGAATGGCTTGCGTATAAAAATCTGGAGTCGTGTCGATCAGTACTACTTTGCCGGCAAATTCCAGCATGATCGAAGGTCGTGTGCGCCGGTCGTGTGGATCGCTCGAGTGACAGACCGCACAGTCGCAGCCCAGCGTCGGCACGCCCATAGACGTGCCGCTGCCCAGCACGGTCAGCGTGGCCTTCATCTTTTCACCTTCATTCTGCAACTGGTTGGAACCGTCATGCTGGCACGATCAGCGCCCCGTGGTTCCCGTGGCTGCTCCGGGCTGCGGAGGGCGGGACAGCGCGTTGGTCACTTCAACATAAGCCATGCGCACTTCGTAAAGGCTGTTCTGCAGAAAGTTTTCTTCCGTGGGAGTGAGATTGCCTTTGGTTTTTTCCGCGAGCAGCGCCAGCGTATCAATGGTCTGCCGGGCTCCGATAATGTCCATGCGCGGCTCCTCGCCCTGCTGATGCATCAATCCCATTTGCAGCATGGCTGTCATATACAGCGACGCCATAAAGCGCTCGAACGTCATCTCGAATTCTTTAGCGGAGTGTCCGCTGAGTTCCACGCGCGAGTTCAGCGCATCGGAGGATTTCCGGTAAGCCTCCGCCTGCGCCTGTTGCTCGTCCGCCGTCGGCATCGGAGGCACCTCAGTTTCGCCCGCGGCTGCGCTCCCCGTGGGCGCTGCCTCGGGAGCAGGCGCCACCGGTGCTGCGGCTTTGCGCGGCTCTGCTTCCTCGCGAACCTCCTGCCGCAACTCTCCATCCTCCGTGAACAAACGACGGTCGGTTACTGTGAAACCTGATTCCGGTCTCTTCTCAGCCATAACGTATGTCCTTATCTGCGTGCTTCAAAATCTGCGTCGTTCAAAATTGTGTGGCTAAAATTGTGATGAAGTCTTCCGCCGCGTTCTTCGCTAAACTTTGTGCAGTACCGCATCTTGCGCCTTCTCCAACGCAAAGCTCTCCAGCGGCAATTGGGCCACAGTCGCCTTGGCTTCGCCAATCATGACCTCGCGTCCCGGTACTCCTACTTCGCGCCGTATGTATCCCAGCGCGACCGTGCGTTCGGTCGATGCACCGCGCAGAACCGCTACGCTCGTGATCTCGCCTACTTCCTTGTCGCCGGAACTAATCTTCTCACCAGCCGCGATCGCTGCCACGCCTTCTATCCGAAAACCGGTGAACTTCCGATGTACATTGCCCCGCGACCGAATGCGCTCCACAATCTCCTGGCCCACATAACAGCCCTTGTTAAAGTTGAGCGCACGCATCTGTTCCGTTTCCTGCGGCAGGTCGCGCTCCCGAATATCCACGCCGTAAAGCGGGACGCCCGTAACAATGCGCTGCATCTCAAGCGCTTCGCTCCCTGCCGGCGTCGCGCCAGCGCCAACCAGAGCTTGCCACGTAGCGTAAACATCCTTGGGCGCAAGCCAGACTTCATACGATTCCTGCGACGCATCCTCGCCACGCACTACCGTGCAATTCACGCATCCGCAGTCGCAGTTGCATCGGGCAATATGCGTCTGCAGTGGCTCCAGTTCCGGAACTTCAATGCCCGCCGCATTCAGGATGGCTCGCGACTTCGGTCCTGCCAACCCCAGAGCAGTCCAGCTCTCGCTGATATTCTTCACTTCCACGTCGTCCATGATGATGAAGTGATCGAAGGTCGCGACGATCTTCTCGATCTGGCTGCGATCCGTCTCGACCGTCAGCATCTCGCCCTCGTTGTAAACCACCATGTCGCCGAGGATTCGTCCCTGCGGATTCAGCAGGAAAGCGTAGACGCCTCGTCCCGCAGCCAGATCGCGAATGTTGTTCGTGACCATGCCGTTTGCCCAGCGCGCTCGATCGCCGCCAGTCAGCGAAATCCTGCCGCGAAATCCGAGATCATAAACTCCGCAGGCATTCCGCAGTGCCTCGAATTCCATCTGCGGATCGGAAAACCCAGCCGCAGTCTCCGCTCCCCGGTATTCGCCTGAGCGCATTGCTACCGCCCGATTCGCCGCTGCCGCGCGAAGAGCCTCTTGGATTGGTGTAGAAAACATGGAATATTGATTATAGCGAACGCCTTCGTGATTCAGCGCCCAGCGGCTTCACGCCCCCTCCTCGTTAGGACCTCGCCTTTCCGGCGCACGCCAATCTACTCATTCGACCTGCCTTGTGTTAAGTTCTCTGCCGTGGACCCGCAAAAGCCTCCCAAAAAGCGCATCGCCGTCATTCCCGGGGACGGCATCGGCCAGGAAGTGATTCCGCAAGCTCTTAAAGTGATCCGGGCCTCCGGGGCGAACGTCGAGATCAGCGAATTCGACTGGGGTGCCGATCGCTATCTCCGCGACGAGATGACCGTCCCTCCCGACGGCTTCACCATGCTGGCCCGTGACTTCGATGCCATCCTCGCCGGCGCCTTCGGCGATCCGCGTGTTAAGACCAATATCCACGCCAAGGAAATTCTGCTCGGCATGCGCTTCAAGATGGATCTCTACGCCAACGTACGCCCGGTGCGGCTGCTGGACACGGCGTTTTGTCCACTGAAAGGCGTCGAGCCGAAGGATGTGGATTTTGTCGTCATCCGCGAAAATACCGAAGGCGTCTACACCGATGCCGGCGGCGTTTTCAAAGAAGGCACGCCAGATGAAATTGCCATTCAGGAAGACATCAACACGCGCAAGGGCGTCGAGCGCATCATCCGCTACGCGTTTGAATATTGCGAAGAACATCCCAAACTCGACGGCTCGCCGCGCGGCCGCGTGCTCATGGTCGACAAATCCAATGCCATGACCCACGCTGGAGGACTCTGGCAGCGCGTCTTCAAGGAAGTAAGCGGCGAGCATCCGCAAATCACGGCGCAGCACATGTACGTCGACGCGCTCTGCATGCAACTGGTGCGCGATCCGCGCCCCTTCGACGTGATTGTGACTAACAACATGTTTGGCGACATCATCACCGACCTCGCGGCCGGACTGCAGGGCGGTCTCGGCATGGCAGCGAGCGGCAATATTCATCCCGGGCAGACGTCGATGTTCGAGCCGGTCCACGGCTCCGCCCCGCCGATCGCCGGGAAAAATATCGCGAACCCGTTTGGCGCAATTCTTACCGCTGCGATGATGCTCGCGCATTTAGGATTTGCCCGTGAAGCCGGGAAGATCGAAGCCGCAGTCCTCGAAGCCGTGCGCCAGAAAAAAACTACGCAAGACATCGGCGGCGTGCTCGGGACGCGGGAAGCGGGCGCGTGGGTAGCGGAGAAAGTGGGCCGAGGATAACTGTTACCCTTTGTCATCCTGAGCGAAGTGAGGCGATTCGCATTCGCGAATCGTCTCGCGTAGTCCAAGGATCTCTGTAACCTCCAGACTCACGCCTTCCGTCCCACCAGCAGCGCCAACTCCCGCCACTTCCAGTTGCAATCCACATCCACAAACCCAATCTCACGCAACCATTGCAACTGCGTTTCCAGATCCAACAATTTATTTGACGGATCTTCGCTTTCTACCGTGTAGCCGATAGCGTGCAGGAATTCTTCGTGCAGGCGCGGGGTCGGCGACGCGACATGCTCCAGATTGCAGAAGACTCCGCCCGGATTAAGCATCCTGTAGATTTCGTTATAAAGCTCGCGTTTGCGCTCGTGCACGAGATGATGAATCGCGAAGCTGGAAACGACCGCATCGAATTTGCCCAGGGCAGGCAGCGGGCGGTCGAGGTTGTGGGTCACGATCGTAACGGAGGAATCTCCCGCGAAGCGCTTGCCCGCGGCCTCCAGCATAGCCGGAGAAAAATCGACGGCAACGGCCTCCACTTTGGAGACGCCATCGCGCGCGCTGCCGTGGGCCAATGCAGATTTCACCCGGGCGAGCAGCCTGCCATCGCCCGTGCCGAGATCAAGTACGCGCCGTATGTTCGCAGGGATGAATTCAAGAAGCGTCGCTTCGCCTTCGCTGCGGTGCGGAATGCAATCGGCACGCTCCAGGTAGTCGCTGGCGTGGCCGGTGGAACTCCATAGATTGACGGAAGCATTTGCGGGCATGTTTTGTCCTTGGAGAAAGTATAGGCAAACAGGGTAGACTCGTTCCTAATGAATACCGTCAAGCTGTTGGACGCGAGGCTTCTGAGGTTATTTTTTGCGGTTGTGCTGGTGGTGAGGTTGAGCGGCGCGTCCGCAGCCCTGGCACAGGATCAGGCCGCACCGGGGTCGCAAGATCAAAATCAAAGCCAGTCGGATAAGAGCGCCCGCCCCTCGCCAACTCCCCCCGCCCAAGCTCCTCCCGCGCAGTCGCCCGCCGCACAAAAGCCCGAGGTCAAGATCACGCCACGCGAAGCGGAGGAACTGTTCCACTCCGTCGATGAGATTCTGGCGTTCGATAGCAAACAGACCGGACTGTCGATCAAGAAACAGGTCAAGCGCCGACTGACCAGCCGCGATGAAGTGGAATCGTACCTGACCAAGCATATGAAGGACGAAGACGTGAAGCGCCTGCAGCGGTCGGAACTCGTGCTGAAAAAATTCGGCCTTCTGCCGCGCGACTTCGACCTGGAAAAACTTCTGGTCTCGTTACTGCGCGAGCAGGTGGCTGGCTATTACGATCCGAAGACGAAGACCGTAAATCTTCTGGACTGGGTGCCGATGGAAGAGCAGGAGCCAGTCATGGCACATGAGTTGACGCACGCGCTCCAGGATCAGGCCGTCGGTCTCGATAAGTGGATGAAGCGAGGCGACAAAGACCTGGGCGAAATCAGGAAGGATCCCACTCCCGCCGACATTGAGAACGATGAGATCGACGACGCGCGCGAGGCCGTCGTCGAAGGACAGGCAGAAACCGTGATGTTGCAATACGAACTCGCGCCGGTCGGCCGGTCGATTCTCGACTCCCCAGATCTGGTGGACTCGATGGAATCGCAAATGGCCAATGGCACCGACGATTCGACCGTGTTTAAGGACGCTCCCATTTTCCTGCGGGAATCGCTCACCTTCCCTTACAGCTATGGATTAAAGTTCGAGGTGCAGTTGCTGGAAAAGGGTGGCAAGGAGAAGGCGTTCGAGGGAGTACTGGCGAATCCTCCGCATACCACGCGGCAGATCATGCAGCCCGAAACTTACCTGTCGGGTGAGGAGATTCCACCCATGCCCGTGGTGGAATTCAAACATGACTTCAAGGATTACGTGAAGTTCGATATCGGAGCCATGGGCGAATTCGATGTCGCTGTACTGATCGAGCAATACGCGGGAAAGAAGTTATCGGAGCGGCTGTATCCTGAGTGGCGCGGTGGCTACTATTACGCCGCGCACCCCAAAGGTGACTCGGCCGCGCCGCTTGGACTCTTTTACGTGTCTCGCTGGTCGGACGCGGAGAAAGCCGCGGAGTTTGCCGACATTTATGCGCGGTCGCTACCCAAGAGATATCAGAAGGCCGAAGAAGTGGGGAGTCCATCATCTGGCCAAGCTGCTGCCCAGCATTCCAAATATAAAATCGAACTTCTGCAGGGCCGCCACGCCTGGACCACCGAAGACGGTACGGTCGTGATTGACCAGCACGGCGATACCGTGTTGGTCAGCGAGAGCCTGGACGCGGCTACCACCGACGCGCTGGAGAAAGAAGTGTTCAAGCAGTAATCGACCGCTCTCGATTCCAGTTTATTTTCTGCCAGACTTTTTCTGCGATTCACTTTCTTCCGCCTCTCCCAAGAAATGCTGCACCTGGGCAGTGACAGTAAATTGTTTGCCGTTGCGCTCGATGGTCAGCTTACGTTCCTGACCGGGCGTTCCTTCGAGTAGAGACCAGACTTGCCCCATAGTGGAATCGGGCACCGGAATGCCATCCACGGCGATCAGATGGTCGCCCGCAAGAACCTCCGGTACGCTAGGCTTGCCATCGAAATCGGCGACGCCGAGGATCGTGAACTGCGTGTCCTCTTCCGGGCGTAGGATTAGACCGACGACATCGAATTCAGGAAACTTGAACGTGTTGCCTAGATCGAAATAGGCCGTCGAGTGGGCGTAGTCGAGGCCGATGCGGTAGTTCATCAGCGCATTCGCCCCGATCAGTCCGGCGATGGCGCCGCCCGCATCCTTTCCAAAGAACGCGCTAAAGCTCTTGTCGAATTCAGCTACAGCCACTTCAGTGAAATAAAGCGGCCCGTACTGCAAGCGGTCCAGACGCATCAATTTCCACTTCGGCTCGTCGTCGCTGGCTTCTCCCATGTTCGCGGGGCCCACCGCTCCGGTCATATGCGGCCAGCCCGGATGAGCAGCCGCGAGCTTTTCGAATAATTCTTCCGAGAGAAAGCTGATGGACGAGCCCACGTCGAAGCCGAGGTTGTAGCTTTTATTTTCAATCTTGCTTGGAATCTGGATAAAACCGGTGTTCGCGTTCACCAGCATCTTGCTCTTGACACCTTTGAAGTCCAGGCTCCCAGGCAGGCCAATGCTGAACTCTCGGTCCGGAAAATTAATGAGCACGTCGTAATTGCGAAGAATGGAGGATGGAATCTTGATCTCGGCGCTCATGCCCGGAACCATAACAGTCGCGGCAGTTTCCGGTCTGAGCGGGATTTTGATTTCCTTCAATGCCCCGAGCGAGATTTTCATGGTCCCGATCATGACTTCGCCAGGCGGTGCGGCGGAGCAGTCGGTCGCGCCACACGTAACGGCAAGCCCCATCAGTCTGGCCGCACGCCGGGAGATCTGTAATTCGGAGTCGCCCGTATCAACCCACCCGCGTACCCGCTTTGTCGTTCCATCGGGCAAAGGTAAATAGACATCGATGATGACGCGGTTCTGGTCAAGCGTGATGGGAACAGTAACGAATTTTGGCGCGGCCTCATTCTTCGCGACTGCTTGCGCCGCAGCGACGGACGTTAGCGCGGCCAGCACGATAAGAAGGATGTTAGGAAATCGCATGAACATGAAAAAGATTGTAACGGGTCGGGATCGCCCGGAGCAGTAGGCGCGCCTCGACTTGGTATAATCACGAGTTTGGTCCGTGCGCGCGAGGATTTCTGTGGACGCGCGGACCTTGGGAGGCTGGGTGGCACAGGCGGAGATTGGAATCATTGGCGGCAGCGGTCTGTATTCCATGCCGGGGCTGAGCAAAGTGAAAGAGGTGCGGCTGAAGACGCCATTTGGCGCGCCTTCCGACGTTTATATCTGCGGCATGCTGGAGGGCCGCAAAGTCGCGTTCCTGGCGCGGCACGGTCGCGGCCACCGTATCTCTCCAAGCGAACTCAATTTCCGCGCCAATATCCACGGCTTCAAACAGCTGGGAGTCGAGAGAATCGTCTCCGTTTCCGCCGTCGGCTCGTTGAAGGAAGAACACAAGCCGCTGGACTTTGTAATTCCCGACCAGTTCTTCGATCGCACCCGGCATCGCGTGGATACTTTTTTCGGCGGCGGAGTGGTAGCGCACATCGCTTTCGCCGATCCCGTATGCGGACAACTCGCGGCGGTGGTCGAGAATGCATGCGAGAAGGTCGGCGTGACTGGCCGGCACGGTGGCACATATCTATGCATGGAAGGTCCTCAGTTCTCCACCAAAGCTGAGTCCAACGTATATCGTGGCCTGGGCGTGGACGTGATTGGCATGACCAACCTGCAGGAGGCGAAACTGGCGCGCGAAGCCGAGATTTGTTACGTCACCGTAGCCATGGTCACGGACTACGACTGCTGGCATCCGCATCACGATTCCGTCACTGTCGATCAGATCCTTGCGGTGCTGGTCAAGAACGCGGAGAACGCGGCCAAAGTCGTGCGCGAAACCGTAGCGGCAATGCCGAAAGAACGATCATGCAAGTGCGGTTCCGCGCTGGCTCACGCGATTCTGACGGATCACAAAAAGATTCCAGCAGCGGCGCGGAAGAAGTTGAAGCTCATTCTGGGGAAGTATGTAAAAGCAAAGTAATGTAGCTGACTGAGGGAGCAGGAAGACGAGGTTCGCGAATGAGCATTGTCGTTGTGGGATCGGTGGCGTTTGATGACATTGCCTCGCCTTCGGGCAGCGTGAAAGGCATTCTAGGCGGCGCGGCAACTTATTTCTCGCTTGCCGCCAGCTACTTCACGCAAGTGCGCATGGTTGCGGTGGTGGGCGATGATTTTGCTGCGGAGCATGAGAATGTTCTGAAGAAGCGTGGCGTAGACACGCGCGGCATCGAGCGCGCCGCTGGAAAAACGTTTCGCTGGGGCGGATCCTATGCCGACAACCTCAACGAAGCCAAGACGACCTTCACCGACCTGAACGTGTTTGAGAAATTTCATCCCCAGATTCCGAAAGAGTATGAGGACACGGAGTTTCTTTTTCTGGCTAACATTCAGCCCACCTTGCAGGCTAATGTCCGGCGACGAATGAACGGTGTGCGGCTCACCGGATGCGACACCATGAATTACTGGATTAAGGGTGCGCGTCAGGAACTGGCCGAGACTTTGAAACTGGTGAACGTGCTGCTGATCAACGATACCGAAACCAAGATGCTGGCGCAGGAACCAAATCTGCCGCGCGCCGCTCAGAAAGTCCTGTCCATGGGCCCGCAGGCCTTAGTGATCAAGCACGGCGAATACGGCGCAACAATTTTCTTTCGGGAGGGCGCATTCGGCATCGGTCGTCATCCATTTCGTGCGCCCACCCTGCCTCTCGATGAAGTGAAGGATCCAACGGGTGCAGGCGATTCCTTTGCCGGAGGATTCATGGGCTACGTAGCATCGCAACCCGAATTGAATCGCGAAGTGCTGAAGCGTGCGCTGTTCTACGGAGGGGTAATGGGGTCGTTCGCCGTGGAAAGTTTTGGCACCGAGCGTCTCCAATCTCTTACCCGCGAAGAAATCGACGCCCGCTTTCAGATTTTTCGCGAGCTTACCCACCTCGAATGAAGCCGAAATCTCCGCCCGCGAAGGCCCACTCCGAAATCGAGATCGTCCGGTTGCTGTGGCTCGCCATTTTCATCTCCGTATTTTCCTTTCTCTTCTACTACCGGAACGGAGATCTGCTCCTCTACGGCGATGCTGTAGCTCACATCAACATAGCGCGCCGCGTTTTTGATTCCAGAACTCCCGGCCTGTTGCAATTGGGCACCGTCTGGCTGCCCCTTCCGCATCTGCTGATCCTCCCCTTCATCGTGTCGAATCAGATGTGGCAGAGCGGCGCGGGCGGTTCGATGCCGTCCATGGCCGCGTTTGCCTTGAGCGTGATCGGGATATTCCGTCTTGTCCGCACGATCCTCGGCCCTGACCCAGAAGGACAGTACGCGGCGAAGTTGGGTGCATGGGCCGCGGCAATTCTGTACGTCGCAAATCCGAACTTGATTTTCATGCAAGCGACGGCGATGGGCGAAGCGTTGTATCTGGCCTTCTTTATTTGGGCGGTAGCGTTTTTCGCGGAATTTGTTCGCGGAAACCCGAAAGCGCTCACCCGATGCGGGCTGTGTCTCACGGCCGCGTGTTTAACCCGCTATGACGGATGGTTTCTGGCGGGAGTCTTGGTGCTCGCCGCAATCGCTTTCCACCTTTTCAAGGAATTCACGGACGATCCCGCCGCCGAAGCCGCGTCATCGTCCTCACGAGCCGCAATTCTGAAGTTTATCTTGATCGCAGCCGCGGCACCGGCTCTCTGGCTGGCCTACAACGCAGCCGTTTACCGGAATCCTTTCGAGTTCGCCAACGGCCCATACTCGGCGAAAGCCATCGAACAGAAAACCGCAACCGTGAATCCGGCGAAGGGCGATCTTGTCGCAGCGGGCTCGTATTTCCTTAAGGCCGCCGAACTGAATGTCGGTGAATCAAGCTGGATGGGACGGGTGTGGCTCGCTCTGGCTTTGCTGGGAAGTCTGTCAACATGGTTGAGCCGGCGTCGCCGGACAGCTTTGCTGCTCTGGATTCCGCTGCCGTTCTACGCGCTCTCCTTGGCCTATGGCAGTGTGCCGATCTTTGTGCCGCCGTGGTGGCCATTTTCCATCTACAACATCCGTTACGGATTGCAGCTGCTTCCTGCGTTCGCTGTATTCGTCCCCATGGGAATCTCTTTTCTGGTCCAATCCGCAATGAAGCTTCCCAGGTTCAAAAATTCGCGGCTCCGCTGGCCAATTGCTGCAACCGCGCTGGGAATCTTATTGTTGGCGGTATCGAGCTATGCCGCAATCTGGAGCGGCGATCCCATCTGCTATCGCGAAGCTGAGGTCAACATGAAAACACGCTTCGCGCTCGATCGCCAACTCGGCGACTGGATCAAGAACTTTCCCCCGAATTCCACGCTGCTCATGTATCTGGGCGAGCACGTCGGCGCGCTGGAGCAGGCCGGGATTCCACTGCGGCGTACCATTAATGAAGGCAATCATCGCGTATGGAAACGCCCCTCCGATCCAGAAGGCTTGTGGGAGCATGCCCTCGCTGATCCCGCCGCCTACGCAGATTACGTCATCGGCTTCCAGGGCGACCCGGTTTGGATTGCCACGCGGGATCAGCATCTGACTGCGCTCGTCGAAATTCATACCACAGGGCAACCTCCAGCGGTTATCTTCCAGGGTCGAAATCAAGGTCGAACTCCAGCTGAAACCCCGCCATCGCCCGAGAGCACACGGTAATCAGGCCGGTTAACGTTACCCGCGTCGGAGGCCTCACCGCGCGGTGATAAAATCCGGCCATCGCAACCCTTCCCGTTTTAAAGAGAGTATCCATGGACTGGCAACATATTGTCGACTTGCTACACCGAGAGATGGCGAGCGGAATTGTCGCCACGTCTCTGGCGCGGCTCGTGCTGGCGGCGGTGCTGGGTGGTGTCATCGGCCTCGAGCGGGAACTGAGACACCGGCCCGCTGGACTTCGCACCAACATGTTCATCTGTTTCGGCGCGGCTCTGTTCACAATTCTCTCCGACGCGCTCGCGGTTGAACATCTCGGCGACCACACCCGCATTTCTGCCCAGATTATTCCCGGCATCGGCTTTATCGGCGCCGGCTCGATCCTCCATACCCGCGGCCTGACCACGGGCTTAACCACCGCTTCCACTTTGTTCGTGGTGGCGTCGGTGGGCATGGCCACGGGCGGCGGACTTTATCTGACGGCAATTTTTGCTACGGGCTTGGTTCTGGCCGCCCTATTTTCCTTGGGCCACCTGGAGCTGACCTTTAACCTTAAGACCTTGTTAACCAGCTATGAAGTAACCGGCGGCAGCGTGGAAGAGATCACGCTGGAGGTGAATCGCATTCTTGAGCATCGGCATCGCATGATGCAAAATGTTTTGAGTGGCAACACTGCCCAGCATGTTCGTTTGCAGTTTGATGTGTCGGGGTGCAATCGTGACCAGAAAGAGCTGCTTCGCGATCTTAAGGCCTCGACCGTGTTGGGAAGCGCCACGTCGCTCGGCCCGGTGGAATTGGAGTGAGCTTGTCGCCTGTGGTGATTCCTTTTGTGAAAGCCAGCGCCTGTGGAAATGATTTCCTGTTGATCGATTCCGGAATCCTCAAAGACGATCTGACTCCGGCAGATATTGCGGCGCTCACCCGGCGAATCTGTAACCGGCACGACGGTGTGGGTGCGGACGGAGTCGAATGGATGTATCCGCACGCGTCGGCCGACTTGGAGATTCGCCTGATCAACGCAGACGGCTCCGAGGCCGAGATCTCCGGCAACGGTACCCGGTGCGTGGCGGCATACGTTTATGCTTCGCAACAGAAAGAGAGAATTACAATCTTGACTGGGGCAGGGCTGAAGATCTGCAAGCTGACGGGGCGAAGCGAATCCGAATACGAGTTTGAGGTCGAGATGGGAAAGGCCGCGGTCGCGGAGGAAATGACCCTAAAGCTTCACGCCGGCAAAGTGAGCGGCATCCCGGTTTCGATGGGCAATCCTCACTACGTTGTCTTCGTTCCTGCGTTTGAAGAACACTGGCAATCGAGGGCGGCGGAAATTCAGTGCAGTAACGGCTTCCCGCGCGGCGTGAATGTCGAAATCGTTGTGGTCGATGGAAAGCACGATGTGACCGTACGCTTTTTCGAGCGCGGAGTGGGAGAGACGCAATCGTCCGGAACCGGATCCTGCGCGTCGGCCGTGGCGGCGATCGCTGCGGGAAGGGCCGAATCTCCGGTTCGCGTTCACGCTCCCGGTGGTACGCAGACAGTACGCCAGGAAGGCGCCACAGTGTTTCTTCGCGGCACCGCGCGGTTAGTGTGTCGCGGCGAATTCTTTCTGAATTGATTGACTACCCTTGCAGACGAACGCGGGGGCTCAGTTCTTATATCGCTCTGCGTTGAACGGCGCGGTATCCGCAAGCTGCTTCTGATTGCATGTCTTCATCGCCAATTTCGCGTGTCAAGCCGACCGCCCTTGTCGCGGGAGACACCGTCGGCATTGTGGCGCCGGCCAGTAATATCAAGCGCGCCGATCTGGAAGCCGGATGCGATGCCCTCCGCCGGGCAGGCTACCGGCCGTTTTATTTCGACTCTATCTTGGATCAGGATCTCTACTTCGCCGGATCCGTCGATCGTCGGGCGCGTGAGCTCGAAGCGATGTTTGTTCGTGAGGATGTGAAGGCCGTCATTTGCGCGCGCGGAGGCTACGGCGCGAACTATCTGCTCGAAGCCTTGGACCTTGAAAAAATCAAAGCGCGGGCGAAGATTTTCGTGGGCTACAGCGACGTCACAGCCCTGCTCACGTATTTTTGCGATGCTGGGGGCTTGATAACTTTTCACGGACCCATGGCGGCGAAAGATTGGGCGCATGACGACGGCGTCGATATCCCTTCCTGGCAGGCCGCACTCGCCGGCGCATCACCATGGGAACCCAATCTGGGCACTGGTTCCGGTGCGACTGGATTAGTGGAGGGCGAAGCCGAAGGCATTCTTTACGGCGGCTGCCTGTCGATTCTGGTGGCGTCTCTCGGCACTCCCTACGAGATCAAGACGTCAGGTACGATCCTCTTTATGGAAGATGTGGCGGCCAAGCCTTACCAGATCGACCGTATGCTGATGCAGTTGAAACTCGCAGGGAAATTCGAGGGCGTGCGCGGTATTGTTTTCGGCGAAATGCGTGACTGCCTTCAAACTGCGAATCAAGACTACTCTCTGCAAGATGTAATTCAGCGGATCGTTGGACCATTGGGAATTCCCGTGGCCTACGGAGTGCGTTCCGGACATGTGACGGCAGGAAATATTACGCTACCGATCGGTGTTCGGGCTCGTTTGACAGTGCGCGACCATCACGTAAGTTTGAAAATTCTGGAAGCCAGCGTGACCATCGCCGGAAACAGTTAGACCAGGAAAACATGGAAGACACCAAACACATACATCTGATTGGCATCTGCGGAACCGCCATGGCCTCGCTGGCGGGAATGCTGAAGCAGCGCGGGTTTCGCGTGACTGGCTCGGACGCGGCGCCATATCCGCCCATGTCTGATTTTCTGTCGGAACTCGGGATTCCCGTAGCGCAGCCGTTTGACGCACGCAACTTGCAGCCTGCTCCCGATCTCGTGGTTGTAGGCAACGCGATCTCGCGAGGCAACGTTGAACTGGAACATATCCTCGATCAACGCATCCCGTTCTGCTCGCTGCCTCAACTACTGCATGACGAATTCCTGCGTGGTAAGGAAGTTCTCGTCGTGGCGGGGACCCATGGCAAGACCACCACCACCTCCATGTTGGCCTGGATCTTCCATACCGCTGGAATGCAACCTTCATTTCTGATTGGAGGCATCGCGGAAAACTTTGGTTCCAGTTTTCATCTGGGTCAGGGCAAACATTTCATTCTGGAAGGCGACGAGTACGACACCGCATTTTTCGACAAGGGTCCTAAGTTTCTGCATTATTTTCCCGATGCCGTGATTCTCACGTCGGTGGAGTTTGATCACGCCGATATTTACAAAGATCTCGATGCCGTGGAAACTGCGTTCAGGCGTCTGGTGAATCTGATTCCACGTCGCGGCCGGGTCATCGCTTTCGATGGAAGTGCGGCCGAGGCGGCCGAGAGCGCGAGCCTCGAACGCTGCCTGAGCAAGGCATTCAGTCCAGTGGAACGATATGGATCCAGCGCGAATGCGGGCTGGAAGATCTCGAATCTCACCCTGGGAGCCGGCAAAACTTCCTGGACCGTAACTCATGAAGGCCGCCCCTGGGCAGATCTCGAATTCCCGCTGGCCGGCGAATACAACGTGTGGAACGCAACCGCGGCGGCAGCTCTGGCCGCAGCCTACGGCATCTCGAAGAACGAAATTTCCGCGGCGCTGAAAACCTTCAAGAGCGTGAAGCGGCGGCTGGAAGTGAAGGCCCAGGTGAACGGCATCACGATTATTGATGATTTCGCGCATCATCCCACGGCAATTGCCGGAACGCTGAAAGCATTGCGCGCTCGTTATGCGGGCGCGCGTCTATGGGCGATTCTCGAGCCGCGCTCGAACACGCTCCGCCGCCGCGTCCTGCAAGCCGATTTGGCGCGCAGTCTCGCCGTGGCCGACGAAATAATTGTCGCGGGAGTCTTCCGTTCCGAGGCGGTGCCGGAGAATGAGCGACTGGAACTGCCCGAACTGGCTGCTGACATTCAGGAGCATGGCAGGCGCGCTCGCTTGATCAAAGACGCTGATGAAATCGTCGCCAGCATCGCCCCGGAAATGCGCAGCGGGGATGTGGTCGCAATTCTTTCCAACGGTGGTTTCGGCGGAATCTACGAAAAATTACCCGCGCGCTTGAAAATACTTGCGGGAGAAGCGGCTACCACGAATTCGGCGAATGCGGCAGGGAAGCGATGATCGAGTTCGATCCGAGACGGAACACGCTGCGTCCCCTTTTTCGTCTCGCGCTAATTTTAGTCACGGCCCTCGCCCCCTCCTACGCCGCTACCGGCTACACGATTTCTCTGGCGAATCCCGAGCAGCATCTGGTCGAAGTACAAGTGGAACTTTCAGAAGGGCCCGCGCAGCGGGAGCTTCAGCTTCCAGTATGGAACGCGCTATATCAGGTTCGTGACTTCGCGCAATACATTAACTGGGTGCGCGCAAGAGACCGTGCCGGCCGAGCCCTCAATGTTCGCAAACTGGACAAAAGCCGCTGGCAGCTTTCCGGAGCCGATGCTGGAGCGGTAGTCGAGTATCAAATCTATGTCGATTCCTTCGGTCCATTCGGAGCGCAACTCAGCTCGTATCATGCCTTCTTCAATCTCGCGCAGCTTCTCATGTATCCCGTCGACGCTCGAAACAGTCCAATGATCGTGCGTTTCAGCCATATTCCGGAGGGATGGCACATCGCTACGCCCCTGCTGTCCTCGCCGGACGGCAGATTCAGCGCCGAAGATTATGATCGACTCGTCGACTCGCCCATTGAGATCGGCAACTTCAAAGAATCGGATTTCGACGAGGACGGCGGACACTATCGTGTGCTGGTGGATGCGGAATCCGGCGACTACGATATGGGAAAAATCGACGCCATGCTGCGCAAAATTGTCGCAGCGGCGACCAGTTGGATGGCTGATCGGCCCTTCGACACCTACATGTTCCTCTACCATTTTCCACGCGGCCCCGCGGGAGGAGGCATGGAGCATTCCTACTCCACCGCGATTGATGTGAACGCGGACGTGCTCTCGCGCTCTCCAGAAGCGTTGGCCTCGGTGACGGCGCATGAGTTTTTTCATCTGTGGAATGTGAAACGGATTCGTCCGCAAGCGCTTGAGCCGGTCGACTACACAAAAGAAAACTACACCCGGGCCCTCTGGTTCAGCGAAGGCTGCACCAGCACGGCAGCGGATATTATCCAATTGCGCAGCGGACTCATGGATGAGCATCAGTTCGAGCGAGCGATTGCTTCCGGGATCGCAGAACTAGAGCGTCGTCCGGCCCATCTGACGCAATCGGCCGAAGATTCAAGCCTGGACGCTTGGCTCGAAGGCTATGCCTACTACCGCCGCCCGGAGCGCAGTATTTCTTATTACAACAAGGGCGAACTGCTCGGCATTCTCTTGGATCTTGCCGTGCGCGAGGCCAGTCATGGGCAGTCTTCGCTTCGCGAAGTTTTTCAATGGATGAATCAAAATTACGCGAAGAAGGGACGATTCTTCCCCGATTCCGAGGGCGTCCGCGAAGCGGCCGAGGCAGTGAGCGACTCGGGTTTAGGCTGGTTCTTCGCAAGATATGTCTCGGGCACGGAGGAGATTCCGTGGAACGATTTTTTCCGCGGAGTCGGCCTGCATCTGGTCGAGGGAAAGAACACGACAGCGGATGCCGGCTTCGCGGCATCGCGCAACTTCGATGGTCCTATGACCGTCGGAGCGGTCACTGCTGGCAGCGACGCCGAGCGAGCCGGTTTGCAACCCGGTGACACTATCCTCGCCATCAACGGCAACCCGCCGGGACAGGAATTCTCCGAGGAGGCAACCGGGCTAGCCGCCGGAGATACGATCACGGTTAAAGTGCGCAGCCGAGGAAGTGAGCGCGAATTGAAATGGAAAGTGGGCGCTCGCGAGGAGATCACATACGAACTCAAAGACATGGACAAAGTGAGCGCGGAACAGCAGGCACGTCGCACTGCTTGGCTTCACGGAGAGGCGCAGGCTGTGTCAGCGCCAGCCTCGCACTAAGCCCCGGTTCACGCTCGAAAGGCAATATCGACTCATGATCCGCACCATCGCGATGCTCGTCTTCTGGGGACTGGCCGCACCCGTGGCGGCTTTGATCGGTTTCCCTTGGACGTTTATCAGCGGCGATATTCGCCTCCTGTATCGCATGTTCATGATCGGTGCGTGGAATGGCGTGCGCCTCACCGGTGTTCGAGTCCAAACCGTCGGACTCGACACTCTCGATCCTGCCCGAACCTACATCTTCATGTCGAACCATGTTTCGAACTTAGATCCGCCCATCACCATTCCCCTGATTCCCAAGCGCACGTCGGTGATGGTGAAGAAAGAACTGTTCGCCTTTCCCATTCTCGGGCAGGCCATGCGGATGGGGTCGCTCGTTCCCGTCGATCGCGGCAATCGTGACGCCGGCATCGAGTCCGTGCGCGCAGCCAAGCAAGTCGTGCAGCAAGGCCTCAACATGACGATCTACGTCGAGGGAAAGCGCTCGTTTGACGGCAAGCTGCTGCCTTTTAAGAAAGGACCGTTCTATCTCGCGATGGAGTGCGGAGTGCCCGTAGTTCCCATCACCATCACGGGCACGCACGCGGTCATGCCGAAAGGAAGGTTCGCCATCAAGCCCGGTATGGTAACCGTGAACTTTCACCCACCAATTGAACCCGAAGATTTCGGCAGTCGCGAATGTTTGATGGGGAAGGTACGGGCGGTAATCGATAGCGGATTGCCGGAAGAATGCCGCGAAAACGCTGTAGCCACGAAACTCACTGCATCTCACGAAAAATAGCAGCTATGTCCGTGGATTGCCTCCGATCATTCCCTCTGTGTCTTTGCCCGCAGCGCCCGCGCCATCTCCGGCAACTTTGAGAGCAGCGCAGAATACTTCAGCCACAATTTGTGATCGACCGCAGGAGCGCCGCTCACCAGCGCGCCGGCGGCTACATCGTGAGCCACACCGCTCTGTGGAGTCACAATCGCGTCGTCGCCGACTTTACAGTGTCCGACTACCCCAACCTGTCCCGTTAAAATCACCCGCTTACCAATTTCCGTCGAACCAGCAAGACCCACCTGCGAGCACAACAGCGCATCTTCGCCGACCTGCGACCCATGGCCGACCTGAACCAGATTGTCAATCTTGACCCCGCGTCCGACGTGAGTTTCTCCCACGCTGGCGCGATCGATGCAGGAATTCGCCTGCACTTCCACATCATCTTCAATTACCACCGGCGCTGGTTGCGGAATCTTGTGCCAATGCGCGTCGGGAGCCTTGGCAAAACCGAAGCCGTCGGATCCGATCACGACTCCGTTCTGCAACAGCACGTTGTTGCCGATGCGACAATTCTCCCGCACCACCGCATGAGCGTGCGCGAAGAAATTGTCGCCAATCCTCACTCCCCGGTAAATCACCACATGCGCCAGCAGCACCGCATCGTCGCCAATTTCCGCATTCTCGTCGACCACCACGTACGGCCCCAGATGCGCTTTCCGACCGATCTTCGCGGAGGCATGCACAACCGCCGTCGGATGCACTCCTGGCGCGTATCGTAGCGGCCGATGAAAGAGTTCAAGCGCCAGCGCGAACGCGAGATAGGGATTCTTGGCCCGCAGCATCGGCGCGGCGATAGCAGGGAAGTCCTCGGCGACGATCACGGCGGAAGCCTTGGTTGAGCGTGCCGCTGCCGCGTATTTTGGATTGGAGACAAACGTTAGTTCGCCAGGTCCCGCCTGCTCGACGCCGTTAAGGCCGCTGATCTCGGTATCAGGAGAGCCATTCTCGAGCCGCGCTTTGAGGGCGGATGCAATCTTTGCAAGTTTCATGGTGGATGGAATAAGCCAGTAAATCGTACACCACCTGCGCGGACGGCTCATCGCGGCGCAAGCCCAGATTCTTACTCCTCAAACAACGTCACCTGTCGTTGATCCTGTACCGCGCCGCGCCTCGGCCGGCGCGCGGCCCCGATTACGGCCAGCACTGTGAGCGACTCCAGAGCGGTGCGTGGCACGAAAATGCGTTGCGTGTTCGAACGCTGGTCGGGAGGATTAATCAGAAAACCTTCGGGCGTCGTCTGCGTAAGATCGGTGGGCATGAGGCCTTCGAGAAATTCATTATCCTTGAAGCGCAGTCGTACCCACAGCCCCTCGGAGCGCGGGCGCGACGTAAAAGTCTTGCGGGTGAGAGATTCCGAATCGCCGAACTCCCGCACGAAATACACACCCTTGATCTCCCGCAGATCCATCGCTACCACATTCCCTGCAGTATTCAGCAACTCGAGTTTGCCTTCATGGACGAATTGCTCGGGCGACACGTAGCCGGAAACCGAATCCCGGTCCATCTTCCGGACGATGACTTTCTTATGAGTTGAGGGCATGGGGTATCGGGCTTCTACGGTCAGGCTGCGGACCTCGGCCAGAAGACTCCTACGAATGCGCTGGCAAAAGCTTGAAGTCCGCCTCGTGATTCTCGCACTATTTCGCGAGGAATCGCGGGAATCGACGTTGGCAGTAGCCAAATTGTAAACGTTGTGTTATTCCTTTAAGTTGCCTTAGTGCGACCCAAGTCTTCATAAGTGTTTTGTATTGAGCGGCTTGTGCATGGCCAAGGGTTCAACTGTCGGGCTTTGGCCTCGGCAAGCTGTGGAAATCGTGTGGAAAAAGTGCCGGAGGCGCGATCATGCCTCGGAATTAGCGCCGAGAGTCGCCTCACTCGTTTGTAGTAGATCGTTCGAAGACGAATGGCTGATTACATTTACACCATGGAAATCCGGTTGACGCCGGATCAAATGAAAGGCGTCAATCTGGTGCAAGAAGTAGCCCGCACGGCGGGAATCACCCTGTATCTTACCGGGGGCGCAATCCGCGACATTATCAGCGGCTTCACCATCCGCGACCTCGATTTCACCGTCCAGGGCAATCCCCTCAAATTGCAAAAGGATTTCGAACGGGCGGGCGCGCAAATCGCCGGCCACGAAGAAGATGTCCGCACCCTTTTTCTAGTGTTGCCCGGCAACGTCCGTGCCGAAATTGGCATGGCCCGCACCGAGCACTACGAGAAAGTCGGCAGGCCCCCGCTCATCACTCCCGCCAGCATTCAGGAAGACCTGCGCCGCCGCGACTTCACCGTGAACGCCATGGCTCTCTCGCTGAATGACGGATCACGCGGCCTCCTGCTCGATCCCTTCAACGGCGTGGCCGATATCGAAGCGAAAGTCCTGCGCATCCTTCATAACTATTCCTTTGTCGAGGATCCTTCGCGGCTGATCCGCGCTACCCGCTTTGCCGCGCGCTTCCACTGGCCGCTTGAGGAGCGTACCCAGCAGCGCTATGACTCCGCCAAAGAAAACAAGTACATCGAGCACATTTCCAAAAGCGCAATAGGACACGAGATCGCTCAATTGGCCCACGAAGACGACCCGCTGGCCGTGGTGCGCGCTCTGGAGAAAGAAGAATTCCTGAAGGTGCTGCACCCGCACTGGACGGTCGCCAAGGTCGATACCAACGGCCTCAGCCAGTTGATGAAGACCCGTCAGCAAATTGTGGATCTGGGTTACACCGTCGACCCCTCGGCCGCGGTGATGCATTTCCTGACAGCGCACCTCTCGGAAAAGGATGTTTCCGATCTGCGCCGTCAGATTCCCCGCAAGGATCTAGTTGAAGCGTGGCGCGATATCGAAGACCACGCCAAGGACCTGGCAAAACGCCTGATGGGAAAAGAAGCGGCGACCCCCTCGCGGACCTGGAATCTGCTCTCCTCCGCTCGTCCCGAGATGGTTCTGTTTCTCGCCGTCACTGCGAGGCAGCAAGCGGTGGCGCAGAAGATCAAGAATTTCTTCACCAAGTGGCGCGACGTTCAAAAGCGAATTCCTCTGCTCGAGATGACGGAGTTGCTGATCACGCCGCAGTTGCCGGAATATCCCAAGATTGCCCGCGACGTATTCATGCTCCTGCTCGATGGCAAGCTCCGTTCGCGCACCGAGACCCTCAAATTCCTCAAGCCCTTCGCTCCCCCACCACCCCCACCGCCGCCTCCGCCCAGGCGAGGTCGCGGACCGAAAGCCGCTGCGGCAGCCGCGCCTGTAGTAGAAATTCCGGGTAAGCTGCAAAAAGGCAAGGGTAAGAAAACAGCAGTGGTGGCAACGGCTGTTGCCCCGGTCGCTCCGCCTGTAGTGCCCAAAGCGAAATCAGAACCGCCTAAGCCCGCGCCCAAGGCAAAGCCTGCGAGGCCCGCCCACAAACCCGCGAAGCACTCCAGCAAGCCTCCTGTTGCCAGGCATGCCGGCAAGAAAGCGCCGGCAAAGAAGCCTAAAAGCAAGAAACGTTAGGAGTTCCGCGCGTCGCAATTTGTCGCTCTGGCGATCTCAAATCAGGCATATAATGTGCCCATGCGGCGCCTCATGGCGGTTGCGGCGTTCTTGGTATTGGCTGCGTCAGTGCCGCTCGCAGCCCAGCACGGCGGTGGCGGCCATGCATCTGCCGGAGGTCACGGCGGATTCTCCTCACACGGCGGCTTTGGCGGCGGACACTCCTTCAGCGGCGTACACTCTGGTTCGGGCTTCGCGCCGCGCGGATCTTCCTCTTTCCGCTCACCTCTCTCTTCCCGTGGGTTCGGCCCACGCGGCTTCAATCGTTTCAACGGTCAGCGGTTCCGCAACTACGGCTTCAGAAATAATTGCTACGGATACGGCTGCGGCTATGGCTATGGGCACGGATCTCCCTACGTCGGTTGGGGAGTCGACCCTTACTGGTGGTGGGATGGTTCGTCCTACGACCAGGATCAGGAAGAACAGACTGGTTTGGCGAATGAGATGAACCAGCAGAGCTTGTACGAACAGAGAATGCGCCAGCAAGCCGATCAAGATGTATATGCCCGCTCAGCGCCTCCACGGCCGCGCCAATCAGAGCGTTCGGAAGCGGTCGAGCCCACGGTTTTAATTTTCCGCGATCAGCACCAGCAGGAAATTCAGAACTACGCCATCGTCGGCCAAACGGTGTGGGTATTTGCTCCGCAACATACCCAAAAAATTCCGCTCTCAGACCTCGACATCCCCGCCACAACAAGAATCAACGACGAACGCGGTGTCGATTTCCGTGTACCCAGCGCGAACGAAGGTCAATAGTTCGCTCGCATCTCTGTTCATTCACACCTTAGCACTGTTCTTCCACCGCGCGTTTTCTCTCTGTGGATAACTATCCGCTTGCCCGCGCTCGTTTCCCATTAGAATGAGCCCAACGTAAAATCATATTGAGCCCCATGTCCCAATTCGTTCACCTGCATCTCCATACCGATTATTCACTGCTCGATGGCGCCTGCGACGTCGATAAACTCTGCCAGCGGGTAAGCGAACTCGGAATGCCCGCCGTTGCCATGACCGACCATGGAAACATCTTTGGTGCGGTGCATTTCGTTAACGCCGCGCATAAGTACGGCGTCAAACCCATCATCGGCTGCGAACTCTACATCTGCAAAAAGGACGATCACAACATCGAGCGCACGCCCCCCGATGGCGATACCTACAACCATCTTCTGGTCCTGGCTCAGAACGAAGAGGGCTATCGCAACCTGGTAAAGATCACCTCCGAAGCCTCGCTGCATGGCTTCTACTACAAGCCGCGCGTGAGCAAGAATTTTTTGGCCGAGCATTCCCGCGGCCTGATCGGCCTCTCGGGATGCCTGAAGGGCGAAGTCGCCGAGCGCCTCACAGAAGGCAAGTACGATGCCGCGCTCGCCGCAGCCGGAACCTACCGCGACATTTTCGGCAAAGAAAACTTCTATCTCGAGATTCAGGACCAGGGCCTGGCGATGGAGCACAAAATCCATCCCGGCCTCTTCCAGCTGGAAAAAGATCTCGGCCTGCCTCTCGTCGCCACCAACGACAGCCACTATCTTTGCGAAGACGATGCTCACGCGCAGGATGTGATGCTATGCATCCAGACCGGCAAGTCGATTCACGACACCGCGCGCATGAAGTTCGATGGCACGCAGTTCTTCGTCAAGAATCACGACGAGATGTACCGCGTCTTCAAAGACTCGCCCGAGGTCCTCTCGCGCACGCTCGATATCGCCGAGCGCTGCAGCCTCCGCCTCGAAAAAGTCGCGACGCCATTCCCGCAATTCGATGTCCCGCCCGGCTACACCATCGACAGCTACTTCGTCCATGTATCCCGCGAAGGCTTCGCCCGCCGCTTGGCCGCTCTGCGACCCCTGCACGAGCAAGGCAAGCTCAAGCACTCGATCACCGATTACGAACAGCGCCTCGATCGCGAGCTCGCCATCATCCAGCAAATGAAGTTCTCCGGCTATTTCCTGATCGTCTGGGACTTCATCCGCTACGCCAAGGAGCACGACATTCCCGTCGGTCCCGGCCGGGGCTCAGCCGCCGGATCGCTCGTTTCCTACGCCCTCGGCATCACCGATATCGATCCTCTGCAGCACGAGTTGCTCTTCGAGCGCTTCCTGAATCCCGAGCGCGTCTCCATGCCCGATATCGATATCGATTTCTGCATGAACCGCCGCGGCGAGGTTATCAACTACGTCACCCAAAAGTACGGCCGTGACAACGTCGCCCAGATCATCACCTTCGGCACCATGGCCGCCAAGGCCGCCATCAAAGACGTCGGCCGCGCCATGGACATCCCCTACGCCGATGTCGATCGCATCGCCAAGATGGTGCCCACGCAGCTCAACATCACCCTCGATCAGGCGATCGAAGATTCCCCGCAACTCCGCGAGGCCATGGAAAAAGATGGCCAGATTCGCGAGTTGATGCAGACTGCCAAGAAGCTCGAAGGCATGGTGCGGAACTCCGGCGTCCACGCGGCCGGCGTAGTAATTTCGCCAAAACCTCTCACTGAGTTAGTTCCGCTGCACAAGACCAAGAACGACGAAATTGTCACCGCCTTCGACATGGTCGCCATCGAAAAGATGGGCCTGCTGAAGATGGACTTCCTCGGCCTGACCACGCTGACCATTCTCACCGATGCCCTGAAGCTCATCGTGCAGACGCGCGGTACGCCGATCACACTCGAAGCCGTCCCGCTGGACGACGCGGAAACCTACGAAAAAGTCTTCCACAAGGGATTAACTTCCGGTGTCTTTCAATTTGAATCGCACGGCATGCGCGATGTGCTGCGCAAGTACCAGCCCAATTCCATCGAAGATCTCACGGCCCTGAATGCGCTCTACCGGCCCGGTCCCATCCAGGGTGGAATGATCGACGACTTTGTCGATCGCAAGCATGGCCGTAAGAAAGTTGAATATGAACTTCCGGAGCTGAAAGAAATTCTCCAGGAGACCCTGGGCGTCATCGTCTACCAGGAACAGGTGATGCAGATCGCCAACCGTCTCGCCGGCTACTCCTTGGGCGAAGCGGACTTGCTGCGCCGCGCCATGGGCAAGAAAAAAGCCGAGGAGATGGCGCAGCAGCGCGAACGCTTTGTCGAAGGCGCGGCCCAACGCAAGTTTCCGCCGAAGAAGATCGAAAAGATTTTCGATCTCATGGCCCAGTTCGCCGGATACGGCTTCAACAAATCGCACTCCGCCGCCTACGCCCTGCTCGCCTATCACACCGCATATTTAAAGACGCACTATCCCGTCGAGTTCATGGCGGCTTTGCTGACTTCCGTCACCGGCAGCACCGATGACGTGGTGAAGTACATCAACGAATGCCGCGAGATGGGGATTTCGGTCGAGGCGCCGGATATCAACGTTTCCGACGCGAACTTCACGCCGCACGGAGAAGCCATCCGTTTCGGTTTAGCAGCCGTGAAGAACGTCGGCGGCAACGCCATCGAATCGATCGTCGCCGCGCGCAAAAAACTTGGCCGCTTCAAATCGATCTATGAATTCTGCGAAAACGTGGATCTTCGTCTGCTCAACAAGCGCGTATTGGAATCGCTCATCAAGAGCGGCGCCATGGACTCTCTCGGCCGCCGCGCACAATTGATGACTGTGCTCGACCGCGCGATGGAGCGCGCCCAGAAAGCGCAGCGCGACGTGGAATCCGGCCAGCACGGCCTGTTCGGCGTCTTCGAGCAGGAGGAGTCCGCCGCCGACAACGACAAACTCCCCAACATCCCCGATTGGGACGAACAGGCGCGCCTCGCCGCGGAAAAGGAAATCCTGGGATTTTTCATCAGCGGTCATCCCCTGGAAAAATACAAAGACAAGCTGCAAGATCTGCAAGCCCTGACCATTCTCGAAATTGGCGCGATGACCAAATCCACCGGCAAGGATGAGACTATTGCGACAGCCGGCATCATCGGCAATGTCCGCGTGCTTAAGTCCAAGCGCGGAGACTTTTACGCCCAAGCCACCCTCGAGGATATGTCAGGCTCCATCGATATGATTGTCTTCCCCGAAGCCTATAAACGCCTGGGCGACAAAGTGAAGCTCGAAGTCCCCGTGCTGGTGCGGGCCGGCGTCCGAATCGAAGAAGGCGCGAATCCTAAAATAACCGCCGCCGAAATCATGCCGCTGGAAGACGCCAAGGTTCCTCTGCCGCGCGCTCTTCGCGTTCGCATCCCGCTCGAAACCGCCGCCGAATCCACGGTTGACGATCTCCACGCCCTTTTCCGCGAGCGCAAAGGCGACGCACGGGTATTGTTTGACGTGGAACGCGTTGGAGATTTTATGGTGGTCATGGAAGCGGAAGGCTATAATGTCCTGCCAGATCGCAACTTCATCGCGCGCGTGGAACAATTGTGCGGGCGCGGTAGCGTGCGGGTGATTTCCTGAACTTGGCCTCCTTGACGACGATCGGCTGACTTCCATGGAAGCAAACGATAAAGCGCAGCAAGAACTGGATCAGATCGAGCGCGAGGTGGCGCTTCTGGAGGCCAGCACCGGACAAAACGATGAAACTCACCGCCAGTTGGCCCAGCTGCAGGAGCGCTTCCATACCCTGAGGGAAGAGATGAAGTCTTCGCAGACCGCTTGGCAGAAAACGGAACTGGCCCGCCATCCGCAGCGTCCCCAGACCCTCGACTATATCGAGCGCGTGTTCACTGACTTCAGCGAAATCCACGGCGACCGCACCTTTGGTGACGATGCGGCGATCATTTGCGGGATGGCTCGCTTCCACGGCGAAGAGATTCTGATCGTCGGCACCCAAAAGGGCCGTGACATGAAGCAGCGCGTGTACCGCAACTTCGGCACGCCCCATCCCGAAGGTTACCGCAAGGCGCTGCGCGTGATGCAGGTCGCTGAAAAATATCGCCGGCCCATTTTCACCCTCGTTGATACCGACGGCGCCTACCCCGGCATTCACGCCGAAGAGCGCGGACAGGCCGAGGCCATCGCTCACAACTTGCGCGAGATGGCTCGTCTCGAAGTTCCCATCATCGCTACCGTCATTGGAGTTGGCGGCAGTGGCGGAGCCTTGGCTATTGCCGTCGCTGACCGCGTGCTCATGATGGAGAACTCCGTCTACTCGGTGATTTCTCCCGAAGGCTGCGCCGCCATCATGTGGCGCGATGCCACCAAG
Organism: uncultured Acidobacteriaceae bacterium; assembly: GCA_964403025.1. Taxonomy (GTDB): domain Bacteria; phylum Acidobacteriota; class Terriglobia; order Terriglobales; family Acidobacteriaceae; genus Sulfotelmatobacter. The sequence goes on from CAYOEH010000001.1 coordinate 1,652,217, forward strand.
AAAGAATTGGCCGCCGAAGCCATGCGCATCACCGCCACCGATCTCAGCGAACTCGGCTGCATCGATGATATCGTTCCCGAACCCGAAGGCGGCGCGCACCGCGACTATGAAGCCGCCGCCAACCTGCTCGATGTCAGCCTGCAGAAACACTTCTCCGAACTGAAGAAACTCTCTCCGGACGAATTACTCGTGTCACGATATAATAAGTTCCGCAACATGGCTCAGTTCTTCAAAACCGCATAGTGGCCGGTCTGGTTGTCATCCGGAGCATGCGGTTTTTGCGCAGCGAAGGACTCGTGCGAGCCGCGCGAAGCGGCGCGTTCTTTGCGGCGCAATTAATCGCGTGTTTGGCTCGCTTCTCTATCAGTTATCATTTCGCTCGTTCTCAACCAGATTCCCACGGCTCCGGGCAGGCGATTTGACGTGCCGGGAGAGCGCCGTCGCCGTATAATCATCTGTTCCCCTCAACTAGAACTCGGGCGGACCACTCCGCCCCTTAACAATAAGGAAGGTGTTGGGATGGCCACTACGGATGTTGCGCCCCAGGGTATGGGCGGACAGTTAGGGCGCAAGCGTATCGTAAACGACATGAGCATTCAGGTCGCGACCGTGAATGGCTCTGGTTCGCAGAGTTCGAATACAGTCCTGTTGCGGGCCGTCTTCCAGATGGGCGTGCCGATTTCAGGCAAGAATCTTTTTCCCTCGAACATCGCCGGTCTGCCTACCTGGTACACCATTCGCGCCAATAAAGATGGCTATATTGGCCGCAAGAAGGAAATCGATTTTCTGGTCGCGATGAACGCCGAAACCGCCCAGGACGACGTTATGTCCCTGGACCCCGGCGCCTCTGTGCTCTACGACGAGCCGCTCGCCTTGGACAAGCTGCGCAACGATCTGATTTTCTACTCGGTTCCCTACGACAAAATTGTGGCCACAGTTTGCCCGGAAGCCAAGCTGCGCAAGTTGGTTAAGAACATGGTCTACGTCGGCGTGGTCGCTAGCCTGCTCGAAATTGACATGGGCGAAGTGGAAAAAGCGATCCGCAAGCAATTCGCGAAAAAAGTAAAAGCAGCCAATCTGAATCTAGCCGCCGCCCAGGCGGGATTCGATTACGCTAAGGCCAGCCTGCAGAAGCGCGGCGCTTTTTACATCGAGCGCATGGACAAGACCGCCGGCAAGATCATCATCGACGGCAACTCGGCTGCGGCGCTCGGCTGCATGTTCGCCGGATGCACAGTGGTTACGTGGTACCCGATCACGCCTTCGTCTTCGCTGGTCGAGACGATGATCGAGTACATGAAGGAGTACCGCATCGGCCCCGACGGCAAAGCTACGTTCGCCATCGTTCAGGCCGAAGATGAGCTGGCCGCCATCGGCATGGTCATCGGCGCTGGCTGGGCGGGCGCCCGCAGCATGACCGCGACCGCCGGCCCCGGGATTTCGCTGATGTCAGAATTTTCCGGCTTGGCCTACTACGCGGAAATTCCCGGAGTCATCTGGGACATCCAGCGCGTCGGCCCTTCCACCGGCCTGCCCACGCGCACTTCGCAGGGCGATATTCTTTCCACCGCATTTCTTTCCCACGGCGATACCAAGCACATCATGCTGATTCCTTGTTCGGCTGCAGAGTGCTTCAGCATGGCTTCGGACGCTTTCAATCTGGCCGAGCAGTTCCAAACGCTGGTCTTCGTCATGTCCGATCTTGATCTCGGCATGAACAACTGGATGTCCGATCCCTTCGAATATCCCACCGCTCCGATCAAGCGCGGCAAAGTGCTCGCCAAGGAAGAATTGGATAAGCTGGGGGGCTTTGCCCGCTATAAGGACCTGGATGGCGACGGCGTGGGCTACCGCACTCTGCCGGGAACCGATCATCCTGCCGCGGCCTACTTCACGCGCGGCAGCGGGCACAATGATAAATCCAACTACAGTGAGCGCCCTGACGATTACGAAAACAACATGGAGCGCCTCAACCGCAAATTCGAGACCGCGCGCTCCTTCGTTCCTCGCCCCGAAATTCTGAAAGGCGCGAACGCGAAAATTGGGATCATCGCCTATGGAACTTCCCATTGGGGCATCATCGAGAGCCGCGATCAGCTCCGCACCGAGTACGCCATCGAAACCGATTATCTCCGCCTGCGGGCGTATCCGTTCACCCGCGAGGTGCACGAATTCATCGAGCAGCACGATCGCGTCTACGTTGTCGAGCAAAACCGCGACGCCCAGATGCTCAGCCTACTCAAACTCGATCTCAAACCGGAGCTCACTACGCGGCTGCGCAGCATCAGCCATCTCGACGGCCTGCCGCTCGATGCCCGCTCTGTCACAGACGAACTCAGCACCATGGAGGGTAAGTAAATGGCGACCACGCCCAGCGCAGAACCGAAAACCAACCACATTGGCCTGAGTGTCCTCGACTATAAGGGAGGCAAAACCACGCTGTGCGCCGGTTGCGGCCACAACGCCATCTCCGAGCGCATTATCGAAGCCATGTATGACATGGGTGTGAAGCCCGAGCGCGTCGTGAAATTAAGTGGAATCGGATGCTCCTCGAAGAGCCCCGCCTACTTCATGAACCGCTCGCACAGCTTCAATTCCGTGCACGGACGCATGCCTTCCGTGGCCTCCGGCGCGCTGCTGGCCAACCGCAATCTGATTGCCCTCGGCGTCAGCGGCGACGGCGACACCGCTTCCATCGGCATCGGCCAGTTCGTTCACCTCATGCGCCGCAATCTTCCCCTCATCTACATCATCGAAGATAACGGCGTCTATGGCCTGACCAAGGGCCAGTTTTCCGCAACGGCAGATCTCGGATCGAAATTGAAGTCAGGTGTGATCAACGATCTTCCGCCAATCGACACCTGCGGACTTGCCATCGAACTCGGCGCAACATTTGTCGGCCGCTCGTTCTCCGGCGACAAGCGCCAGCTGAGCACCATGCTGAAAGCCGCCATCGCTCACCACGGCACCGTGATGCTCGACGTCGTCTCGCCCTGCGTCACCTTCAACGATCACGAAGGCTCAACCAAGTCCTATAAGTATGTAAAAGATCACGACGAAGCCTTGCAGGAGCTGAGTTTCGTTCCTCACTTCGAAGAGATCGACGTAGAATACGATCCCGGAACCACCGCCAACGTCACTATGCACGACGGTTCCAGCCTGCGTCTGCGCAAACTCGAAGAAGACTACGATCCGACCAACCGGATCGCCGCCATGACCCGCCTCAGCGAGGCTCACGACAAGGGTGAAGTGTTGACCGGAGTTTTTTACGTGAACACAAAAGCGCCCAGCTTCCTCGAAATGCTGAATATGGTCGATCAGCCGCTGGCCACTCTACCGGAATCGATGACGCGTCCGGGCCGGGAAGCGCTAGAAGCCGCGATGGAAGAATTACGCTAGAAGTTTTGGGAAGGGCACGGCTTCAGCAGTGCCACCTGTAGCTTAAGAAGACGGGGCTTTAGCCCCTGAGGTCGGTCTGCTGATTCTTGTGCTTTGAAGGAAAACTTGCGTCCTACTTTGAACTCCCCGGCTGCAGCCCGAGCCCGGCCCCGTAATACTCCGCCAGCGCGTGTCTTTCATCGTCCGTCAGCAAAGTAGAAATCGTGCGCATCGCCATGTTGATGTCGTTTTCACGGCTCCCCCTCGCGAACGCTTCCAGTTGACTCAGAACATAATCCGCATTCTGATTTGCCAGCGGAGGCACTCCGGGCCGATACGCAACCGGGCCGTGACAGGCTTGACACGGCGGAATTCCGCGCTCGCCGTCGCCAAACGCAATCAGATGCGAGGCAATCGCTGCGTGCGCAGGATTCGGCATGGTCTGCGGAAAGCTTCGGTTGTCCTGCGGGTCGGCGAAGACGGGTAGCTTCGAGTAATAGGCCACCACATCCGTCACATCCCGAACCAAGAGCGAATCCGCAATCGGCCCCATCGCCCGCGACATCCGTTTGTGACTGCGGAAATCTTGCAGCTCTTTCCAGATTGCCAGCTTGTCTAACCCCGCCAGGTTGGGTGTGGCAGCCTCCGCGCTAAATCCCTCCGAACCATGGCAATGCTCGCAGCGCTTCGCCAGCAGCATTCCCCGAAAAGCATCTCCCGAGGAAGCCATGGCGACCGTCTCCGCTGTCCACGACACATCCGAGGGGATGCGCTCCGGCGCGTTGTCGCTCGCCAGCAAGACCAGTGAGCTTGCCATCAAAATGCAGGCCGCGCGCCAAACCGCCTCCGCGCCGTGCCCCCACGCTGCCCTATTCCGCCGCACAGTTTCCCCTTTCTCCCGGCTGCAAAGCAGGGAACTGCTCGCGTGGCACAACTTTCACCTCGGATCGCATGGCATAATGTCCCGCCCCGCAAAATTCGCGGCACATCGTTTTGTATTCACCCGGAGTGGAAAACTGAAGCTGCGTCTCGCTGATCGTCCCCGGCAAAACCTTCACGTTGTAGCCTGTGCCATTCACGGCAAGCGCATGCACAGCGTCGGCACTGGTGATCCGAAGATGGATCGGAACTCCCGCTGGAACCAGAATGCAGTGCGGAACAAATAAATATTGCTGCGCGATCATGCGCACCGTCACCGAGCCATCCGCATCCTGCTGGGTTCCAAGATTATTCTCGACAAACTCGCCCGCCAGATGCAGCGACAAGGGATCCACTTCGCGCGAGCCCGCAAAATAATGCAGCAAGGGCACGTCAATCTGGTTGTAGCGCATGGCCGGAATCAGACAGAGGACCAGCACCGTCAGCACAAACGTTCGCAGCTTTCGCCAGTTCACAGGTGGCTCGATCGAGGCAATTTATACCGTCGTCATAATGATGCACAGAATCGGTGCACGGCAACAAGCTTTCGCCAATTTAGGGGAAGATCGATCGGGCATGCAGTTCTCAATCTTGATGCTCTAGCGGGTGCCCCACTCTTGCGCGTTGTTTGCGCAACCGTGGGAAGTTTGACTTCCTTTCCTGTCTATCACTCTATGAAGGTCTCACTTGCCTTAACTCGCTGCTCCGATCTCTTTCAGCACGGCGCTGCAGCGCTCGCACACCGTCAGATACTCCTTGTCCTCGCCCACATGGATCGAATAATTCCAGCAGCGCTCGCACTTCGCCCCGTCCGCCTTCTTCACCTCGACGTGCACGCCTCCCGTGCCGTTACCCGATCCCTGCACCAGGTTGACCGCGGAAACAATGAACAGGTAGCGCAATTCGCAGGCGTGCCGCGACAGCACGGAATAAACCGGCTCCGAGGCCGCCACCGTAACCTGCGCCTCGAGCCCGGTGCCGATTAGCTTATTATTGCGGGCTTCCTCAAGCGCCTTCAAAACTATCTCGCGGACAGCACGCAGTTCGTTCCAATCGCGTTTTTGCGCGTCTCCACGCAGGTTTGATTCTCGGTCAGTTGAGAGGATGCCGACGATGTCTTCCTTTTCGTGGAACTTCGCCAGATGCACGCTCTCTTCCCGGTAACTGACCTTCGGCAAATAATCCCAGACCTCTTCCGCAGTAAAGCTCATAATCGGCGCCAGCAGCCGCACCAGCGCCTCGCCAATACGCCAGACCGCAGTCTGCGCGCTGCGCCGGCCTTGCGACTTGGGTGCAGAAATATACAGCCGGTCCTTGAGCACATCGAAATAGAAAGCACTCAGATCGACAATGCAGAAATGATTCAGCCGGTGATAGATCTTGTGGAACGCGAACTCCTCATAGGAAGTCCGCACATCGGCCGCGAACTCAACCGTCTGGCGCAGCATATATTGATCCAGCGCATCCATCTTGTCGATCGCTACTGCGTCCGTCTGCGGATCAAAGTCCCCGAGATTCCCCAGAATGTAGCGAAACGTATTGCGAATCTTGCGGTAATTTTCTGCGATGCGCAGCATCAGCTGCTCCGACCCCACCACATCTTCCCGGAAGTCGACCGATGCCACCCACAGCCGCACCACTTCCGCGCCCAGCCGGCTCGATATATCCACGGGATCCACATCGTTCCCCCGCGACTTCGACATGGCCTGGCCCTTTTCATCCAGCGTCCATCCCGGCGTCACCACGCCTTTGTACGGCGGCGTCCCATGCGTGCCCATGGCGCACAACAGCGAAGATTGAAACCACCCGCGGTATTGATCTCCGCCTTCCAGATAAAGATCAGCGGGCCAGGGATACGTCGGCTCGTCATCAATCAGCGCCAGATAGCTTGCCCCCGATTCCAGCCACACATCAAAGATGTCGGTTTCCTTTTCGAACTTGCCGCCGCCGCAATGCGGGCACTTCACACCCGCGGCAAGAATCGTGTCCGACTCCGGCGTAAACCACGCATCCGCTCCCGATCGCGCAAATAACTCAACGACCTTACGATTCACCGCATGATCGTTGAGCGGCTTGCCGCAACTCTCGCATAGAAAAACTGCAATCGGCACGCCCCAAACCCTCTGCCGTGAAATGCACCAATCGGGCCGCGTTGCGATCATGTTTGAGAGCCGTTCCTCGCCCCACGCTGGATCCCACTTCACATGCTTGATCTCTTCCAGCGTCCGCGTGCGCAGCGTGTCATCCTTCGACTTCCCGCCCGGCATCGGCGCCTCCATCGAGATGAACCACTGCTCCGTCGCCCGGAAAATTATCGGATTGTGGCACCGCCAGCAGTGCGGGTACGAGTGCTCCGTCTTCTCCGTATGCAGCAGTGCCCCGCGGCTCTTAACCAAATCGATGATCGGCTGGTTCGCCTCCCAAACCCGCTTGCCCCTATATTCCGGCAGCCCGTTGCGCAGGATCCCTTTCTCATCCACATTACTGGTGGCATCCAACCCATACTTCATGCCCGTCAGAAAGTCCTCCGCGCCATGCGAGGGTGCCGTATGAACCACGCCCGTTCCCGTGTCCATGGTGACGTAGTCCGCCAGCACGCCAAGAATCTTACGATCGAGAAATGGATGCTGGAAGTTGAGCCGCTCCAGCGTTCGTCCCGGGAAGTGCGCCAGTTCGCGCGGATTCGAAAGCTTGCACTTTTCTTCCACATCCTTCGCCAGCTTCGCCGCCACCACGTAAACTTCGCCGCCGGATTCCAGCGCAACATATTCCTCATCCGGATGAAACGCCACAGCCATGGACGCCGGCAGCGTCCACGGAGTCGTCGTCCAGATAATCGTTGAAACTTTCTTTCCCGCCAAAGCCGCACTGATCTCCGCAGGAAAGACCTTCGCCGGATCGTCGAGCAACCCGTACTTCACCCACACCGTCGAGCTGGTATGGTTCTCGTACTCCACCTCCGCCTCGGCCAAAGCCGTCTCATCGTGCATGCACCAATACACCGCGCGCAGCCCTTTGTAGACAAATCCATTTTCATAAAACGAGAAAAATGTCGACAGCACCACCGACTCGTACTGCGGATTCATCGTGGCATACGGACGATCAAAGCGCCCGAACACGCCGATGCGCTTGAACTGCTGCCGCTGCAAATCAAGAAACTTCTGCGCATACTTACGGCATTCCGCCCGCACGTCCGTCGGCCGCATCTGCAGCTTCTTGCCGCCCAGCTCCTTGTCCACCTTGATTTCAATGGGAAGCCCGTGGCAGTCCCACCCCGGCACATAAGGCGCGTCGAATCCCGCCATGGTCTTTGATTTCACAATGAAATCTTTTAGACACTTATTCAGCGCCGTTCCCATGTGGATCGGCCCACTTGTGTAGGGCGGGCCATCGTGCAGAATATAAGTCGGCGCCCCCTTGCGCGCCTCCCGGATGCGCTCGTAGATCCCCGCCTGCTCCCAGCGGGCCAGCATTTTGGGCTCATTCTGCGGCAGGTTAGCCTTCATCGGGAAGGCGGTTTTAGGCAGATTAATGGTCGCTTTCAGTTCGAGCGGCACTCGGTTGGCTTCTCCCAATGGATTGAATCTTTTCATTATAGGGAGCCCCGCCGGGGACGTCCATGCGACCCGAAGCACAAGGACTAAGGTGCGAGATAAGGACTGCGGAGCCAACTATTTACCAGCCCGACACTAACAAGGTAAACCCCAGCCTCAGCACTCGGAAATACACTTCGTAAACCAAGCCAAGAAGGGGTACAATTTTATGAATAGTCGACATAGACGAGTGATCCGGCCGCCGGGTAGCGACTTGGGTTATGCTCAAAATTAGACAACGCAAAATAGGCAACTCGTTGCAAAGACTATTCATCTGTGTAGAGCAGGGCGTCGGGCGAGGATTGCTCCATTCGCTATCCGACCCGGGAAAGCCGAATCGGGGAACATGTCATCTGTAGAAGTGAATCCGCCATCCGGCCAAGAACCGGAACTCCATCTCCTGCTAGCTCCCGATACCTTCGAGCCGCTGTGGAAATCTCTTTTTCGCGGCTTGGATGAATTCTTTTTTCCCAAGAAACTTCCGCCCCTCAAGCTGGAATCGAAGCCCGTCCCGGTCAAGGATATCTGGGGCTTCTATAACTACAAAAAGAACGGCGCTCTCGGTTCCACAGCCGCGCACGTCGTCGTAATCGCGCTGATCATCGGCGGCACCATCATGGGACGCCGCATCGTCACCAAGGTCGAAGCCAAACCGCAGAGCACCACTGAGTTGATCGATCCCGGCGATTACTCGCTGAAGCCCGCCAAGACGCAAGCCGGCGGCGGAGGCGGTGGTGGCGACCGCGATGTGCTGCAAGCTTCCAAGGGACGGCTGCCGAAGTTCTCCATGCAGCAGATCACGCCCCCAACCGCGGTCATACGAAATTTCAATCCCAAGCTTGCGGTTGAGCCCACGGTGGTTGTGCCGCCTGACATCAAGGTGGCCATGAATAATCTGCCCAACCTTGGTGATCCCAAATCCTCCGCCATCATCCCGTCCAACGGCACGGGCTCTGGCAGTGGTATCGGTTCAGGCAGCGGTGGTGGCGTCGGCCCAGGTACTGGACCAGGCGTCGGCCCAGGTGAAGGTGGTGGCATCGGCGGCGGCGTTTTCCGCCCCGGCCGTGGAGTTACTCCGCCGCGTCCGATCTATTCTCCCGAGCCCGAGTTTTCCGAAGAAGCTCGCAAAGCCAAGTATCAGGGCACCTGCACCCTCATGATCGTTGTGGATACCGACGGCAAGCCCATCAACCTTCGCGTGGTGAGCTCCCTCGGTATGGGCCTGGACGAAAAAGCCCTCGAGACCGTCCGCACCTGGCGCTTTGAACCCGGACAAAAAGATGGCCACCCCGTCAAAGTCGAAATGGCCGTCGAAGTCGACTTCCACCTGTACTGAGACAATCGTTCGTCCCTAATCGTTGGTGAAGGGAGCAGGACTACTTCCAATCCTGCTTGCAGTACCGTGGAAGAGCGGCGCTTCAGCGCCGCGTAAAGCCTCCGAAATCAATGTGGGCTTTACCTCTTGTGTGGTCACCATCACAACGAGGGTGCCCCATCCTTCTCGCGCTTTTTGCGAGAGGATGGAGATTCCACCGTCCTGTCGAGTTGTCACCACGCCGCTGCGGAAGTCGCGGTGAGTCCCCGACGATACCTGCGTTAAAGTGGCGATGCGAGCGCCTGCAGTACCGTGGAAGAGCGGCGCTTCAGCGCCGCGTAAAGCCCCGAAATCAATGCGGCTTTAGCCCCTGCGGGCTCCTCTATCTAGCCCACTCTTACGAGACGATTTCTAATCCTTTCTGATCACCGCCAAATGCCGCAGCACGCGCCGCCGGAACCCCAGCCTCTCGTACAGCTTAATAGCGCGCGCGTTATCTTCCCGGACATGTAGAAACGGAATCTCCCCGCGCCGCCGGATGCCCTGCATCACATCGGCCATAAGCAATCGTGCATAGCCATGCCCTGCGTGCTCCGGATGCGTGCAGACCGCGCTCACTTCCGTACAGCCTGGAACCTTCAGCCGCTCGCCCGCCATCGCCACGAGTTTCCCCTGACGAAAGATTCCGATGTATCTCCCCAACTCATGCGTGCGCTTGTCGAACGGTCCGGGCTTGGTGAGGGCCGTCAGTTCGAGCATCTCAGGCGAATGCGTGGCATTGAGTTCGACGATCTCCGCCGTGGACGCAACCGTCGAATCGTTCACGGCATGACCGTTTTCCCAAACCATCTGCACCAGCGGCGCGCGGGCGACGAGAGTCCATCCCATCCTGTCCTCATACGGAGAGTCCAGAAATATCCTGATCGTTCCCCGCGCCCCCACCAATCCCTCCAAAGATTGATAACCTTCCGGCGAGGCCTCTCGAAAGCCTCCGAGAGAACTCACCTCCGGTGTAAATCTGCAAGACTGCCCAAACGATTCGGCAAACCCAGTTTGCCGCGTGCTCAGCGCCTCCCATATGACATTGTCGAGCGGATGCATTTTGTTTAGCTTTCTGATTGGAGTGATGGAACGACTGCTTGGACACAGTAATTGTGTGAGGTCAGACGACGCTATCCGAACCTTGCGCGCAAAGCCCACGTCAACCAGGGCTCTGGAAGTCACAGCTCCGCATGACGTCAAAAACTAGAGATGGCCTCGTTGTACCGTGGAAGAGCGGCGCTTCAGCGCCGCGTAAAGCTTTCCAATCAATGCGGGCTTTAGCCCCTGAGGGTCGACGCTATTCCTTCAAATCCACATGCTGCACATCTTCAATCGTATGTCCCAAAAATCGCTGGCCCAACCGCCGGAATTTCTCCACCGAATCCGTGGCAAAGAACTTGAGTCGCGGCCGCGCCCGCCGTTCCTCATGAATTGCCGCCGTGGCCGGCAACAGCTTCTCCAACCGGTTTGCTACAACGCGTGCCGTCGACTCCGCCGAGTCCACAATGCTCACGTGCGCCGGCGCCACGCGACGCAGCAGGGGCTTCAGCAGAGGATAGTGCGTGCAGCCTAGCACCAGCGCATCTGCGTCGTGGAACCCATCCCCAAAAGCCTCACCCAGATAAATCTGCGCCACCTCTTCGGTGACACGATGATCGACCCATCCCTCTTCCACCAGCGGCACCAGCAGCGGACACGCCTTCTCCCGCGTCTCCAACCCGCGTGCCTCAAGCGCCGTCCGGTAGGCGTGGCTGCTTACCGTGGCTTCCGTCCCAATGACGACAACTTTCTTATTCAGGCTGACCGCCGCCGCAGCCTCAGCCCCAGGCTCGACCACGCCCACCACAGGAACGTGAGCCGCCGCCGTTATCCGGTCGAGTGCCAGCGCCGTCGCCGTGTTGCACGCGATCACCAGCACCTCCGCTCCGCGATCTTCCAGGTAATGGGCAGCCTCCACCGCATAGCGCGCCACCGTTTCCACCGACTTGGATCCGTAAGGGAGTCGTGCGGTATCGCCGAAATAGATGTAATCAGCGCCGGGAATGAGTTCAAGTAACGCTTTAAGGACCGTCAGTCCTCCAAAGCCCGAGTCGAATACGCCGATCGTGGGACGTCCCGTGGTCATCGTGGCGGAACTTGCTAATCGATAATAGCAGCGCAAACCGGCCAGCACCGATGACCAGATTTGTTCGGGGTCACACCAGAGTCATTCCATCAGGCCGTTGCGCCCATTCGAAAAAGAATTGCCGGGTTGAAGGAGACCACGACCGCTCGAGCCGGTTTCACCCCGCCAGGAAAGCCGCGATCGGTCAGGAAGGCCGAAACGAATCGGGAAGGGCACGGCTTCAGCCGTGCCGCACAAGAGCGAAAATACGATGGGGCTTTAGCCCCTGAGGTCCGCCGGCTAACGGGCGCTCCGCTAAGGATGCTTACCGGAAACGGCATTCGCGACTTGTCCCTCAGGCTCCGAGCCATTGCCGCAGCAAGCCCCCGGCGGGATCGCTGCTCCATGCGGGCAAGTCCGCGGATGCCCCAGAAACGCGCAAATCTTATCCGTCGCTTCCGGCGAAAGAATGTGCTCGAACTTGCAAGCCTGCTGCTCAATCTCCGATTCGCTATCCATGGCTAGGCTGTCCGTAAACAGCCGCTCCGCCAGCCGGTGGCGCCGGATGATGCTGCCCGCCCGTTCGTGGCCCCGAGGCGTGAGTTCCACAATCAGCGTCCCGTCGCCCACCGACGCCGACACAGGTTTCAGCGCATCATGGCAAGGATTCACAAACGGCTTGTGCCCATGCGCCAGCGGCGGATGCGGCGCCGAAACCACCAGCCCCATCTGCATCATCTTCTCAATCGCCAGGCTCACCGGCAGCGCCCCATGAACCTCCATTCGCTCAACCTCGGCAATCTCGCCGTGCTCCGCCAGCACCCACAGCTCTTCCAGCACCTCGTCAAACTGCTCCTCGTCAGCCATCGCAAAAACTTCCTGCGACGCAATCTTGCCGTGATGGAACTCAATCCGCCGGTCCGCAAGCCGCGCCACCACTGGATCGTGCGTGACCATCACAATCGTCCGCCCCTGCTGGTGAAACTCCCGCAGAAGCCGCAGGACAATCTCTTCGTTCTGTCCGTCAAGATTCCCCGTAGGCTCATCGGCCAAAATAATCTTCGGATCATTAATCAGGGCCCGCGCGATGCACACCCGCTGCTGCTCGCCTCCAGAAAGTTGTGAAGGCAAATGCTGCGCCCGGTCACCCAGCCCAACCCGAGTCAGCGCCTCAACCGCTTCTTTCTCGTCCGTCATGCTGTGGAAGTACTGCGCCAGCATGACGTTCTCCACCGCCGTGAGAAACGGAATCAGGTGAAACTGCTGGAAAATAAATCCGATCTTTTCCGCCCGCACCCGGTTCAACTCGCTGGCAGAAATCCCCGCAACATTCTGCCCATCCAGCCAGATCTCTCCTGAAGTCGGTCGATCCAGGCACCCAATCAAATTCACCAGCGTCGATTTGCCCGACCCCGAAGGCCCCATGATCGACAGCCATTCGCCCTGCGCCACGTGCAACGAGATATGGTCAAGCGCGTGAATGGCGCCATTCTCCCCGCCTGGGGTGCCCCATTTCTCCCCTCCTTTGGGAGAAGTGGGATTTCCCGCAGCCTTCGCCGGGTAGAGCTTGGTTACGTCTTTGATCTGGATCATTTCACTCTCCCCTCAGGATGACGGCCGGCTGCACCCGCCGCAACAGTGAAATCGGCAAAATTGCCGAAAGCAGCGTTACCACTATGCTACCAGCCAGCACAAAAGGCAGAACACTGAACCGGGGCACCACCGGCGCATGAAAATTCGCCCGTCCAATCCACGCCGCAATCCCTATGCCCAGCACAAATCCGATCACCGCGCCAATCGCTCCCAGTGCCGCCGCCTCCGCTGCGAAAAAACCGTTCAGCAGCCGATCGGACGCGCCCAGCGCTTTCATGATGGCAAAGTCCCGCCGCCGGTCAAACACCCATCCCATCAGAGTAGACAGCACGCACAACGCCGCCGTCAAAATGATCAGCGCCGCCGCCGCCAGCAGCGTCGCCCGCGTCTTGCCCAGCACCCGCGCTTCCCCTTCCATAATTTGCCGCACCGGCCGCACATCCGCCTCCGGAATCGCCTGCTGCATCTGATTCATGATGCCTGCAATCTCTTCCGGCGATCCACTTGCCGCGACCTCGATGGTCGAAGGTTGAACTCCTGCCCACGAAACAAAATCCGGCAACGAAAGATAAACCCGGCTATCTTCGGCCGCTCCCGTCTGCACCGTTCCTGCCGCCGTGAGATGAATCGTGTGTCCCTGAAATTCCAAATCAAACGGCAGATTCTTCGGCGACACCACCGAAAGCGCCCGCACTCCAACCAGCGCCTGCGGGTGCTCCATTTCTCGCGCGCGAGAAAGCCTGCCCTGAGCTTGCCGAAGGGTGGGAACTGCCGAAGGCCAGTTGCTCACCGACCACCACCGGTCCAGCTGCCGCACTCGATCAAAATCAGCGCCGGCCACAACAATCGACTGACCATCGCTGGTTCGCGCGACCACCAGCGCGAACGGTGCCACCACGCCGCGCCCCGCAACCACAGTCTCCGCCTGCCTCAGCGCATCCGCGGGAAGGGAAGCGCCGTCTTTTCCCACCACGATGATGTTCGCCCCATAGTTGCGGAACTCGCGCCGCAGCTTGGCCTGCACATCCACATAGAGATTCAGCATCGCCGTCGCCACCGCCGCAGCCACCACCATCGCAAACAATGCCGACGCCGCCCGTCCACGCCGCAGCACCGCTGCCCTCACCAGCATTCGCACAAACATGGAAGTATGCGGAGCGTTCGCGCGCCCGGCTGCCACGTCTCTTGCGGAACTCCGCTGCTCTGGGGTGAATCCGCTCACAGTTCACCTCGCAGCGCAAACACCGGATCCAGTCCCACCGCTTTCCGAATTGCGGCCGCGCTCCCCGCAAACGTGACGATTACCGCAATCGCCAGAATCACCGGCAAAAGCACCGGCGGAATCGAAATCGCCGAATTGAAAATCGACCGCCCGATCTGCTGCGCCAGTATCCCGCCCGCGGCAAAGCCCACGAGTCCACCGAACAAAGCCAGTAGAGTCGCTTCCGCAAAGAAGATCGAAGCCACCGCAAACCGCCCCGCTCCCAGAGCCTTCATCAGTCCCACTTCGGCCCGCCGTTCGAAAATCGCGGTAGCCATCGCGGCCGAAACCGCCAGTGCCGAAGCAAACAGCGCCGCCAGCGTAACCAAGAAAATGAGCCCTTCAATCCGCGTCAGCACCGCGCCTTCATTCTGCGCCACCTGCCGAATTTGCTCCGCATGCGAGTGGGGAATCGCTTCCTGCAACTGGTACGCAATCGACTGCGGATACGGCGAGCAGTACCACCGGTCATACACCGGCCCGGACATGCTCTTCGGATCGCGCCGCCCCAGCGCATCTTCCGGCTTGGTCAGCGCACTTACATAAACTCGCCGCACCGCGCCCGGTTTTCCGAGAATTTCCTGCGCCAGCGCAATTGGCCCGACCACCTCATCATCTTCCGCGCCGCCCGTGGAAAGGATTCCGCTCACATGCAAACGCCGGCCAGAAAGAGTAACTTCATCGCCCGTCTTCGCGGAAAGCCTCGCCGCCAGCCTCTCTCCCACCAGAACATCTTGCGAGCTATCCCCCGGCCACGCCCCCGAAACCTTCCACCACGGATGCGTCGATCGCACGCCCGTTGTGAACTCCTCTTTTCCAAACGAAATTTCTTTGGCGAAGTACGTCCCCAGCAGAGTCAGATTCTCCGTCTTCCCGTCCCGCTCGAGCGTTACATTCACCGGCAGCACAGGCGCAAATCCCGTGATGTTGTTGTGCCAGAAAGTTCCCTTGATCTTGGGCAGGTCGGCTTCGTTCAGAAAAGCGCCATCGCTCGGCGGCTTCAGGTTGACGCCGCCAATTTCCACGTCCAGCGTATCTTCTTGCGGGGTGATCAGCAGGTTCGCGCCAATCGTGCGCAGCTCGCGATTCATCTTGTCGCCAATATCGGTGGCGACCGCAATCATCGCCGTGGCAACCGTCACGCCTAAAGTAATAGCCGCGCCGGCCAGCAATTTGCGCCGCTTCTGGCGCCGGAACGATTCGTAAACGAGGCGGACGAACATTCCTTACTGTTTCTCGAACGTGCGGCTACCCGCCGCGATGTCCGCCTCCTGAATAATCACCGAGTCCGCCGTTTGCGTGGCCTTCAGCGGAATCGGATTGCATCCGCCCGCCGTTCCCACCGACTGTGGATTAATCGGCGCGGCGCAGTTCTTGCAAACTACTCCGTTCGCCGTCTTATAGAACCCTACCGCGCCGCAGATTTCGCATGCATCCAGCACGGTCGATATTTTCCCATCCGGCTTTTGATAGAGCCAGAACCGCACCTCGACCCCGTTTTCTTTCGCCTGGAAGCGATGCAAATCGCCATCGGAAACCTGCGCCAAGGGAATCTTTACCTGACCATTCGAGAAGCTTACCTCCGCCGCCGGTGAGAGCGCGCTCACGCTCTTGGTGTATATAAACTCCGCCGTCACCAGTGCGATGAACACGAACGAGAAGCCATACACCGAGGCCATCCACAAGCGTTCTTTGCGCGCCGTCCACAGCGCCTTGCGCCGCTCTGCCGCTGAGGGAGAGTCCAGCACCGGTTCGCGCCGCTTGGCATCAAACAACACCATCAGCGCCGCCAGCGCAAAAATCGTCACAAAGAAGAACAGATCATTGCGCACAATCGGCCCAATAATCGCCATCTCCGTCTTCGACGACGGAATGACCCCGCTCTCCGAAAGCTCGTGCAACCCGGCAATCACCAACTGTGCCGCCACCAGGAAAAGAATGGCCGTTGTTACCCGGAAGAATTTCTGCAGGTTGATCCGCACGCTGCCCTTCACAAACATCACGCCAAAGGCGATCGCGCACAGCACTCCCAGCAGCGTTCCCAGAAAGCTCATCAGTTCGGTGGAATTCAACGATACCGCGGAAAGAATCAGCACCGTCTCCGCGCCTTCGCGCAGCACCATCAGGAACACAAAAAAGAACAATCCGATCCACGCGTCATTGCCCGCCAGCAACCCAACCTTGCCCTCGATCTGGCCCTTCAGCTTGCGTCCCGTCTTCATCATGAAAATCACCATGGTGATGACGAAGAAGGCGGCCACCAGCATGACCCAGCCTTCAAATGCGTCTTCGTTGAGATTCAGGCGCGACATTAATACCGCGACTCCGATGCTTCCAACGAAAGCGGCGACCAGCGCCGCATACACCGCTTTCCGCAAGTCATTGCGCCCAATCTTCGCGAGATAGGCCAGCGTAATCCCAACAATAAGGGCGGCCTCAACCCCTTCGCGCAGCGTGATAATAAAAGCCTGAAGCATTTAGATAGTCCGTATGATCTTGAAAATGAATTTCAATTTCAAATTCAAGGATATTCTGTTCGCCGCGGGCCCGTCAATGTGCGATCTCACAAGCGGCTGTGAGTCGCATCACACGGAGAAATACGGGATTAAACGGCTTTTCGCCCGTTCAACTGGCGGTCATCTGGCGCACGCGTTTGCGCCCGCGTTCTAGTTGGGATGGATCCCAGCCGAAGCCAATACCTGCTCGGCCGACTGCTCGGCTTGGGCTAAATCCTGCGAAATCCGCTGCGCCTGCACTCGCGCTTCGTCCGCCTCTACCACGCGACCTGCTCGCCGGAGGGTCATGCTCAGCAGCAGATAACCCACGTCCGTCGGTTCTACCTTCATGGCACGAGAGATTTTCTCCGCAGCATCAGCAAAATCGCCATTCCGCTCGGCCAATAATCCGCTGCTCACCAGAGCGAAGCTGTTGTCAGGGTTCTGCCGAAGCGCGTCCGTGAAGCTCGCCGATGCGCGGTCGACGTCGCCCAGCTGCATGAAGGCTGAACCGAGATAGCCCAAGGCAACGGAACGCGACTTCGAATCCGTCGCAGCTTCCAGCGACTGCTGGTATTGTCCGATTGCGTCTTGCACGTGCCCGTGCGTTTGCTCATAGACCCCGAACTCCACCATCGCCGATGCGGAATACGCGGCTAACTTTTCGGAGGCGTTAAATTCAGCAATCGCTTCTTCCGTTCTACCCTGCGTGGCCAGGGCATGGGCAAGGCCGTCGTGCGCCATAAAGTTCCGTTCGGTGACGCTCAGCGTGTGTCTCCACAGAATCTCACTATCATGCCAGTAAGCGATCTGACGTCGGCTAAGCATTCCAAAGGTCACCAGCACCATAGCCGCAGGCACCACCAGCCATACCGTCGAAATCCTCCGCTCCCGTGCGGTCTCCCCCACGCCCCAAACCACGCACACAAACAGGCCAATGTAGGGTATGTATGCATAACGATCGGCCATTGCCTGCACTCCAACCTGTACAACGCCAATCACCGGGACCAGCGTACCCAGAAACCAGAACCAACCCACCACCAGATAACGACGACCTCGGCAGCGAAGAACGAGGGCAGTCACTAAGAGCAGCGCCAACGCCGACCCAATAATCTCCCAGGCCGGAAGAGAGCCCTCAGGGTGCGGATACACTGCCGCCAGTCGCACCGGCCAGAATGCCTTTCCCAAATAGCGCACATAGGCGACCAGCACGTTTCCGAAACGCATTCCGTCAGGCGCGTCGCGCACCGTATGAGCTGCGCGTTGCGCAACCATCGTAATCACGCCGCTGCCCGCGGCAAGCAACAACAGCGGTATTTTTTCAATTAGTAAATAGGAAAACGATCGCGCCGCCGGTACTGCTGCGTCTGAAGTTTCTTGTGTTGCGCTTTCTCTGAGAACTGACAACTGAGAACTGGGAACTGCCGTTCCACCACCCATCCGCTGCAATGCCCAGTAGTCCCACAGCAACAGCACAAAAGGCAGCGTAATAATCTCAGCCTTTGTCATTAATCCCAGCGCAAACAGAGCGGCCACCACGGCGTACCGTCTCACGCTCTCGCATCGCACATACCATCCATAGGCATGCAGTGTGAGCAAGAAGAAGAACATGCTAAGCACGTTCTTCCGTTCCGCCGCCCATGCCACCGACTCCACATTCACCGGATGCAGCGCGAACAGCGCCGCTACCATCAGGCTGGACCAGGTGAATCCCGTCGCCCCCTCCAGCAGCAGATACAACAAGATCGCATTCCCCGCATGCAGTAGAACGTTTACATAGTGGTGATCCGCCGGATTCAGCTTGAACAGTTGGCAGTCGAGAGCATGGGATAGCCAGGTCAGCGGATGCCAGTTTCCGGTCTTATAGCTCGTGAACGCCCATTTCACGTTGTCCCAGCTCAGACCGCTGGACACATGAGGATTACGGACGATGTAAGCGTCGTCATCGAGGTTCGTGAATCGGTTATGGACGATGGGATGGTAGAAGGCCAGCGTCAGCAACATCAACAAAACGCACAAAACCGTGCTTCGCTTCTCACTGGATGTGAGCAAGTGCGTTGGGCGGGAAACCGCTCCGGGCTGTTGCGCGGCCGCTGGTGCGCCTGAAAACAATATTCGTCCCTCGCATTTTTGAAGCAATTATATGCAGAAGTACCTAGCATCAACGGCGCAGACTAGGATGCTGGGGTTACTTCTGTGATGTGTGCACCGCCCTGCGCAAGATCCTCTTTCCACTCCCAGCAGGATGCTGGAAGGTTCCGCCCATTTAGCGCCCTTGCTGCTCCCGATCTGCGTAATGCTTCTCACTCGCCTCTCTCAGCCTGTCGGCCGCCGCTTCCGGCGTGAAGTCACGCTGCGGAGCAGCCAGCATTTCATATCCCACCATAAATTTGCGCACGGTTGCCGAGCGTAGCAGCGGTGGGTAGAAGTGAGCATGAAGATGCCACTCCCGGTGAGGCTCCCCATCGGTAGGTGCCTGGTGGAAGCCCATGGAATAAGGGAAGGGGATCTCGAACAGATTGTCGTAGCGAGTGGTCATTCGCTTGAGGAGGTCGGCCAAACCATTTCGCATGGGGCCATCCAGAGCCACAAGGTCGCGCGCGTGGCTCTTCGAGATCAGAAGGATTTCAAAAGGCCACACTGCCCAGAAGGGAACCAGCGCCACGAAGAAATCGTTCTCGCACACAATGCGGCTCCCCGCTTTTCGTTCCAGTGCCAGGTAATCGCAAAGCAAACAGGAGCCATGTTTCTCGGCATACGCGGCCTGCGAATCTTGCTCTTTGCGAGGTTCGTTGGGAATCGTTTGATTCGCCCATATCTGGCAATGCGGATGCGCATTGCTGCATCCCATAACCTCGCCGCGGTTCTCAAATATCTGGACATAGTCGATGTAAGGCAGCGATCCCAGCTGCTTGTACTCCTCCGTCCAGACATCAACGACCGCCGCAATCTCCTCCAAACTCATACGCGACAGAGTCAAGTCGTGGCGCGGTGAAAGACACACCACCTTGCACGTGCCTGCTTCGCTTTCAGAAACCAGCAATCCGCACCCGCCCTGGTCAAGTCTCGCGTCTGGCGCATCGGCCCGCAGTGCCGCAAAATCGTTGGTGAAGACGAACGTCGAGTGATATGCGGGATTCCGCACGCCGCCCGCGCGTTCGTTGCCGGGGCACAGATAACAACCTGGGTCGTATTGCGGAGGTTTCGCGATGCTGTTTTTCTCAACATGGCCTTGCCACGGCCGCTCCGCGCGATGTGGCGAAACCAGTACCCATTCCCGATTGAGCGGGTTGAAGCGCCGGTGCGGCATCTGATTCAGATCGTCGATCGCCATTCGTCTAATTTTTCCTTCCGATCGCTAAGCAGCCCCGCGTCACGGGAAGCTTTCACTTTCTAATCGATCCTCACCAGGCGCCTGCTCCCTGCGCCGCCGAGCACACGAACAGATCCGGCGTCTTTCCCGTCGCTCTCGCGTACGCGTCTGTAATCCGATTCTCGAAGCGATCGACTGCGTCAGACCGGACCAGGTTAACGGTGCACCCCCCGAACCCTCCGCCCGTCATGCGCGCACCATAGACTCCTTCACACGTCGACGCCAGTTCGACCAGCAAATCGAGCTCCCTGCAACTGACTTCGTAATCGTCACGCAGGCTGGCGTGAGACTCGTACATCAACTGCCCAAACCGTGCCAGATCGCCAACCTGGAGCGCATCCGACGCCGCGAGTACACGCTGGTTCTCGCGAATCACATGACGGCACCGCCGATAAACGACCTCCGGCAATCCGCTCCTGTACCTCTCGAGATCGGCGAGTGTGATATCGCGTAGCGCAACAACGTTCGGCAGATTCTGTCGCATTGTCCTCACGCCACTCTCGCAGTCCGCGCGGCGACGGTTGTATTCGCCCGCCGCGAGCTCGTGCTTCACCATGCTGTTGCACATCACCAGGCGAACCTCGGCGGGAATCGGTAGCAGCTTGTGTTCGAGCGAACGACAATCGAGCATCAGGGCGTGCTCGGAGCGGCCAAACATGGCGATGAACTGGTCCATGATGCCGCAGCGCGTGCCCGCGTACTCATGCTCGGCGCGCTGGCAGAGGTTTACCACTTCCAGCGGAGGCAATTCGAGGCTTGCGGCCCATAGAAGCCCCAGCGCGGCTGAGACCTCGAGCGAAGCAGACGAACTCAATCCCGCACCGATCGGCACATGCCCATCGACAATAAGATTCGCGCCCTTCAAAGTGTGCCCGGCCGCCTGTATCGTCGCCGCCACGCCGCGCATGAAGTCGCTCCAATGTTTTCGCGGCGGACCAGCAAGCGCATCCAGCGACAAATCAACCGTTTCTGCAAACTGGTCTGATTGCACCTGCACGATGCGGTCGCTTCGCCGGCTCACCGCGACCCACGTATACAAATCGATGGCGGCCGGCATCACGAATCCATCGTTATAGTCGGTGTGTTCGCCAATCATATTCACCCGGCCCGGCGCCCGGAAAATCTTAGGACGTGTCCCGTACAATCGCACGAATCGCTCGGTCAACGAATCCGCAATCGATTCGAAGCGAACGACCGAACTCGGCATCAGATTGGTCCCCGGAGCGCTCTAAGAAGAGAGCTGCACTTCGATTTCACTCACAGTTGTTTTAGAAACGCATTCGCCTGCTCCAACTGCGGAAACAGTTGTTCTTCCGCATGGAATTCCGCCGAGTGCACGCACCTCCGGCTCCCGCGCAGCCTCACCGGATGCTTCAGGTGCAGCATCTCGTGGTACACAATGTATTCCACGGCATAGCGCGGAATCGACGCATGATCGAAGATGCGGCTGATCACAATCGCATTATGCGCCGGGTCGTAGTGCCCGAGGATGCGCCTGGTCTTGCTTGGGCTCCAACTCATCCGCGGACGCCCCAGCAGTCCATGAAAAAAACGCCAGTTCAGATCCTCAAAAATAGCGTCAAGATCGTAAACGTGCCCCTGCGGAGAATGCAGCCGCTTGCGCCCCCTCATTTGGCGCACCAGGTGTGCTTTATTCACCACCTCATGACTGCCTATATATTTTCGATACCGCGCTGCATGCCCGCGATCAATCGGCTTGCGATACATCTTGGCCAGCAGAATGTGCGCAATGGCGCGAACCACGGCCTCCGGCGCGCCTTCCAGTAAATCGGAAAGCCTTACCAGAAGCCTCCCTTGGCGCAAGCGAATCGTATTATTCACATTCGCAAACGCAAAGAACTCAATCTTTAATTCAGGGAGCGCAGCGCTGGGACGCAGCTGCCGGTGTTCCTCATGGAAGATATCGAGCAATCCCTCACGCACAGTGAGCCCAGATTAGCACACGCCGAAGTAAACGAAATCAATGAAGAGAGGATGACGAGATGAGATGCGCATCCCTCACGACCTACCCTTGACCAATGACTCAGCCGCGCGGTCGACTCACGATCGCACGGATGACGGTCACGCACGATTACGCAAATCACCGTCACTGTCTAACATCCCACCAACCATCATCACAACCGTACGCATTACGGTCACGCGCGAACTTTCCACCAACCATGATCACAACCGTCCGGACAACCGTGGAAGAGCGGCCCGACCGTCCCTCGCGACCGTTTGCATGACTGTCCGAATGAGCTTCACGCGCGAACTTTCCACCAACCATGATCACAACCGTCCGGACAACCGTGGAAG
>CAYOEH010000001.1:1674704-1718549 GCA_964403025.1 uncultured Acidobacteriaceae bacterium
AGCGGCCCTTCAGGGCCGCGTCAGTCCCGCAAAATCACTGTGGGCTTTAGCCCCTGTGATCGTCTTTCCCCAATCCCACCCGATACGCACCAACCCCTCATTCCGATCGGCTACTCGATGGTCCGGCCGTCGTTTTTTTTCTATGTTTCGCCGCTTCTTCTTGATCCGCGAGAAGACTGCGATGATCTTCTGCCGAACTATCGACCGTATGCAGCGCGTTGCTCAGAATAAACTCGTATTGTTTGGCCTCTTCCGGCAGAACATTCGCCGCATCTCGCAGCGCCAAGAGTTTCGCCTGGAACTCCGTATCGGCGTCGATGATCACCTTCAGCGGCTTGCGAATGTCGTTCTTGCGATCGATATAGGTATCGATGTTGTCGTTCAATTCGTCATAAATCAGCAGAAAGTCATCCAGCCGGTCATGCGTCTGCTGCGCACGATCCTTTGTTTTCGGATCGTTGCGCATCTGCTCCATGCCGACCAGCCGGGCCCGTGCAAATTTCACATACAGACCGAGCCGCAGTTGAGGTTCCCAGCTGGTATCGCGGATCTGGTCGATTTCCAGCGGCGTGAATGGATCACGCCGGTGCTGCGCGAACGCCGTCCCCGCGCCAATCAGCAATATCAGGCATACACCACTGCTCGTTGCCCGCCAGTGACACTTCATTTCTTAACTCCATTCGGAAACATGGCCGCCAACAAATCGTCGCGAATCTTTTCCAGCCGGTCGATGGTGTCTTGAATCTGCTTTTGGTCCTCGTGCACGAAACTATGCTTAAGGCTCCCCAGCTTCCGCGCCATCTTGCGGATCGCAATTTCGCTTTGCTTCTCGTGCTTGTGGGACTGAATCGCGTAGTCGCGGGCCAATTCAGAGAATGACGCTACATCCCCCAGCGCCGCTTCCGCTTTGTCGACGTCGCCCGCTACATACAGCCTACCGGCCGCTTCTTCTTGCCGCTCCGCAATCTCAATGCACAAGGCAGGCCGATCCGCAACCGAAGTCCCAGCCACGCGTTCCTTCAATTCTTCAAGCGTCAGTTCCTTGGCCCGGCCGCGCGCGCCCAGCCCGGTCGTCACCAGAAGTGCGAAAGCCACTGCCGCCCGCCACCATCGCAAATCTCCCATCCCCAGTTTCATTGACTTCCGCCAAACTCATTTCTTGGGCTCAATGGCAATCAGGCGATGCTCTGCCTTCCACTCATAATCAGGATACTTCCCCTTGGCCGTGTTGAGAAAGAGGTGATAATTGACCGCCGCAGTCTTAAAGTCGCGCAGATGATCGCACGCCGAGGCTCGCAGAAAATAAGTGATCGGAGTTTCCGGCAGCAGCTTGACCCGAACATCTAGCGCTCGAATCACCAGCGCATAATTCTGAGTTTCACCCGCCGCGAATGCCAGATCGCCGTATGCCTCTCCAAAATCCGGCTTAAGCTTCACCGTGGTCAGAAATTCCTTCTGCGCCTCGGGAAATTTCTTCTGCCGCAGCAACGCCTGCCCCAGGCTGCGGCGCAGCTCCGCTTCATTCGGGTGGGCCGCAACCAGCGCGCGGTAGCTCGACTCGGCCAGATCATTCTTCCCGGCAGTCGCGTATACGTCTGCCAGATCGCGCCTCGCCGCCTCATCTCCTTGGGCCAGCTTGATTCCTGCCTCCATCGCGGCAATCGCCTCGTCATTCTTGCCTTCGGCAGCCAGCACTCGCCCCAATTGGATCTCGACCGCCGCTGACTCCGAGCCGGGGTAAGCGTGTTCGGCAAGTAGTTTGCACAGATAGTCTTCCGCCTCTGGAAACCGTCGTCCGCGCATCGAAAGATTCGCCAGTGCGATCGCCGCATCTGTGGACCCCGGATCCAACGCAAGCGCCCGCTTGTATTCTTGTTCGGCATCGGCGAATTTATTGTTTCGCTCCAGAAGCATTCCCGCGGCGAAGTGCGGCTCGGCCTCTTTCGGTTGCAGGGAAGCGGCATGTTGGAAAGCTGCAACCGCCTCCTCCGGCCCCGACTTTTCCAGCGTGTGCCCCAGCGCGAGCCACGCCCGGTATTGCCCTTCGGCAACGTGGCTTGTCGGCTTCAGATGGGTTGCAGCCCGCAGAAAGTCCTCCGCTCCGGGCTGCCCGCTCTTGGCCAGTTGCAATCCAAGGTTCAGGTTCGATTCGAAAACATCCGGCTTCGCCGCTACCGACTTGCGATACGCCGCAATCGAACCTTCCACGTTTCCTAACGCATTTTCCACAAAGCCCAAATCGAACCACCCCACGTAGCTCGTGGCATCCCGCTCCACCAACTTTTGCAGAAGAGGTTCAGCGGCCGCATAATTCTGTTTTTCGATCGCCTCCTCCGCCTCGGTGAGCTCCGCCGGTTGCGCCGGAGAATCATCATCCGGAACCCGAATGTGATGACCGGTGCGATGCGTACTCGAAGATTGTGAAGATGACGATGACGTCCCCGCGGCTGGCGTGGACGTCGATGGCGTACTAGACGATGGTGCAGAAGAAGAGGGTGGTGCAGAAGAAGCAGGCGCGGAAGATTGTCCCGGAGCCTGGCTTGCATCCTGCGCCGTCGCGCACGCGCCCACCGAAAAAGCCAGCAGCACGCTCGCGAGAAATTTAATTGCTGCCATCGGGAGTCGTCGCTCCGTTGCCATGGCCATTCAGCAGGCGAGCCAGATACTTCCCCGTGTAGGAGCCCGGCAGATTCGCAATCATCTCCGGCGCGCCCGCTCCCACAATTCTGCCGCCTCTCGCTCCGCCCTCCGGTCCCAGGTCAATCACCCAGTCCGCGGTCTTGATCACTTCCAGATTATGCTCGATCACCAGAATCGAGCCACCTGCATCGATAAGACGGCGGAATGCCGCCAGAAGTTTGCTTACGTCGTCAAAATGCAATCCCGTCGTAGGCTCGTCGAAAATATAAAGTACCCGCCGCCTCCGCCGGCCTTCGTCCTGCCGCCCCGCGCTGGGCCGTCCAATCTCGCGCCCGGCCGGTTGCAAATGCGCCGCCAGCTTCATGCGCTGAGCCTCTCCTCCCGACAACGTAGTCGCCGATTGCCCCAGCCGCAAATATCCCAGCCCAACTTCCTCCAGCACGCGCAGCTTCTCGGTAATCTTGGGCACCTCCGCCAGAAACTTCAGAGCCTCCTTCACCGTGAGGTTCAACACTTCGTGAATGTTTTTGCCACGGTAGCGAACCTCAAGCACCTGCGCCTTGTATCGTGTCCCCTTGCACTCCTCGCAAATCAATTCCACATCTGCGAGAAACTGCATCTCCACGGTGACCGTGCCGTCGCCCTGACAAGTCTCGCACCGTCCGCCCGGGATGTTAAAAGAAAAATGTCCCGCTCCGAAGCCGCGCTTCTTGGCCTCAGGCAGGGAAGCAAACAACTCCCGGATCGCATCGAACGCCTTGATATAAGTCACTGGATTCGAGCGCGGCGTCCGCCCGATCGGCGACTGATCCACCAGCACCACTTCATCAATAAACTGGTCGCCCTCCAGGCTCTCCCAGGTCGCCGCTCCCCGCGCCCCGCCCGAGATCGGCTGCTGCTTAGCCTCTGCCAGCGCCTGATAAAGAACCTGATGCAGCAACGTCGATTTTCCCGAGCCCGAAACTCCCGTGATCGCCACCAGCATCCCCAGCGGAATGCAGACGTCGATCCCTTTCAGATTGTTGGCCCGCACGTTCTT
This sequence comes from uncultured Acidobacteriaceae bacterium, assembly GCA_964403025.1. Classification (GTDB taxonomy): domain Bacteria; phylum Acidobacteriota; class Terriglobia; order Terriglobales; family Acidobacteriaceae; genus Sulfotelmatobacter. Next base: position 1,678,384 of record CAYOEH010000001.1, read on the forward strand.
GATCCTGATCTGCTGCGTACCTGGTTGCCGCCGCACCGCCGGAACCTGAATGCGCAAGTCGTCCGCAAGATATCGCCCCGTCAGCGATGCCGGATTCTTCAGAATCTCTTCGTAGCTTCCCGCCGCCACCAGCTTGCCCCCGTTCTCGCCCGCTCCCGGACCCAGATCGAGAATCCGGTCCGCCGTCCGCATAATGTCAGGATCGTGCTCTACCACCAGAATCGTATTTCCCAGATCCCGCAGATCAAGCAGGATCTTGATCAGCCGGTGGGTATCGCGGCTATGCAGCCCAATCGAAGGTTCGTCCAGCACATACAAAGTTCCCACCAGCCGTGACCCCAGCGACGTTGCCAGCTGAATCCGCTGCGCCTCCCCTCCCGAGAGCGTCGACGCCAGCCGGTCCAGCGTCAAATATTCCAGCCCCACGTCGTTCAGAAAACGCAGCCGCTCCCGGATCTCTTCCAGAAGCCTCTCCGCAATCTCCGCCTCTTCCGCACTCAACTGCACCCCGGCGAAGAATGTCGCCGCATCCTCCACTGTCATCGCGCACACGTCGCAAATATTCCGCCCGCTGATTTTGACTTGCCTCGCCTCCAGCCGTAGCCGGTTTCCATGACACTCCGGACAAATCGAATACCCGCGATACCGGCTCAGAAAAACTCGTATGTGCAGCTTGTACTTTTTCCGCTCCAGGTATTGAAAAAATCCCCGCACTCCCAGAAAATCGCCATCCCCATTCAGGATGAGCTCTTGCTGCTCCGCTTCCAGTTCACCCCACGGCACATCGAGCGGAATCTCCGCCTGCTTGGCAAAGCGCTTCATCTCCGCAAACAGCGGCTTGTACTTCGGCTTGTTCCACGGATCGATCGCGCCTTCCCCCAGCGATTTCCCTTTATCCGGAATCACCAGATCCAAATCGAAGTCGATGGTGTTTCCGAATCCCTGGCAGCGCGGGCACGCTCCATATGGATTGTTAAAAGAGAACAGCCGCGGCTCCGGCTCCTCGTAACGCAGGTTGCACTGTTTGCATTCGAAGCGCTGCGAGAAGCGTAATTGTGTGGGACGGACACTCCTGTCCGTCGTTTTTGCCTGAGCATCCTTCTCCGAGTCCGCAGATTGCGTCACGTCGAAAATCACTTCCCCGGATTCCCGGTACGCCGTCTCCACCGCATCCACAATGCGCGACCGCGCCTCCGCCGAGACCGCCAGCCGGTCCACCAAAATAGACACCGGTTGGTTGAAGTCGACATCCAGCAATGATTCCGGGGTGGAAAACTCAAACACCTGCCCAGCCTGATACAAACGGTTGAATCCCGCCTTCCGCAAATCAAACAACCGAGCTTTCACCTGCTCCGTCAAGCCTGAATCCGCGGTCGCGCCCTTCTTTCCACCTTTGCGCCCACGCGCACTCTTCTTCGCCACAGGTTCCGCCTGCGCCGGCGCGGCCGCTCGCAACGGAAACACTACCTGTACTCTCGTTCCCGCATCCAGCCCAAGAATCGTATCCGCGATCTCGTCAACCGTATCTTTCTTCACCTCGCGCCCGCAGTTCACACAGTAAGTTCGCCCCACCCGCGCAAACAGCAGCCGCAGATAGTCATAAATCTCGGTCGCCGTTCCCACGGTCGACCGCGGATTGCGCGTCGTATTCTTTTGCCGGATCGCCACCGCCGGCGCGATTCCATCAATCGAATCCGCATCCGGCTTCTCAATCCGCTCCAGAAACTGCCGCGCATACGCCGAGAGCGACTCCACATACCGTCGCTGCCCCTCCGCATAAATCGTGTCGAACGCGAGCGACGATTTACCCGATCCCGAAACCCCCGTCACCACCGTCAGGGTGTTGTGCGGCACCTCAAAGTCGATATTCTTGAGGTTGTGCACGCGGGCTCCGCGCACCACTATGCTGTCCGTAGCTGTCGTAGGAGACATCGGGTAAGTTGGCCGGCAATCGCCCCCCCGGCCCGGCGGGATGCTCCCCAGCGGCCTCAGCAGGCGGTGTCGAACCTTTTATTATAAAGCAGGCTTACTGCGTGGCGCGTTGCGTCGCGCCGGAGGGAATCAGCATCGCTTTTTCGAAGCGCGACGCGAACGGCAAAGTCAGGATCGACCCGAGCCCCAATCCCGCAATAAGGAACGTAACTGCAGTCGGAATGTCGTACTCGTACTGAGGATGGTTCGGAATGTCGCCAGCCATATGGGTTGATCTCCCTCAACGCTACGGGATCAGTCCGATGCTCTCGATCCGGATCGTGTTGCTGTCCATGTCCAGTTTGCCGGTAACCTTCACCCGCTTGCCCATATATTGTTTTGCCTTCGCCGCGTCATCCAGCCGATAGGTGACTTTTGTGACGGTGTCTTGCAGTACCATCTCTCCATTTTCTTTCACGATCCTGCCGGTAAAGGACTTGGCCTCTTCTGTCGTGGCCTCGCCAGAGGCCGGCATCTGGCCTTCGTTGGCATGTTGACTCGCAACCGCCGCCGGATCCGCCTTCTGCGGCGCTGTCGGCGCGGAGTCCTGATCCGCCTGTTGTGCGCGAGCCGCCGGAGCCAGTACCACCGCCACCACCGTAATTACGGTCGCAAACATCAGGCGCATCAGCAACTGTTTCATGGCCAAACTCCTAGGCAAAGGCTTTACCTGTTCCAGTTGCAAAGTCCTTGCCAATCCCCATCCCATGCAAACAAACGCCCTTTCGTACCCGCCTCGCGCTCCACCATGAAATTTCCGCCACTGCATCGGAATCTCTTACCGCTCTCGGCTTCGCCCCGGCGCCCCGAATTCATCAGCGATTAACAATTCAATGGAAAAATCGCTCCCTACATGGTTTACCCGAGTTTCAATTTCGCCGCCGAAGCGTAGTTTTCAGTCAATCCAGTAGCTCGGGTCGAGTGGAGGCCGTCAGTACCTTCGGTTCGCACCTTACTTCACTTCAAAACTCGCTGGAGTCCCAGGGTTCCATCTTCCCGGTCATTGCTGTCAGCACTATTAGTATTCACCGATTAATACTCGATGTGGAGAGTTCGATATGGCACTAAACCCCGCCGCCTACGGAATGTATTCGCAGAATGTCCCCCTGAATGATGTCGTGCACACCCTGAATCAAGCTGGATTCGAGAACGAAGATATCTGCATGATGTTGTCGCCCACCCATCCCATCGCACAACTCATTCGCGACGCCAGCCTCTTCAACTCTGAGCGCGAGGCCAATGCCTCGACCGCCGGGCTCATCGGATGGCTCTCCGAATTTGGCGCCGTCATGATTCCCACGGTCGGCTTCTTCATCCGCTCGCAAGCTTTTTTCCACGCTCTCATGGTTGCCCGCGACACTGCCGCCTTCTGCGGAAACTCCAATACTCTTGTCGGCCTTGGTTTTTCCGATGACGAAGCGGATCGCTTCGAGGGCGAGTTGCGCCACTTGGGGGTTCTGGTCTACGTCTCTTGCTCGGAAAGCGCAAGAATATCTTGGGCCTGCGAAGTGCTCCGCCACACCGGCGCGCGCGAAGCCTCCACCTTGCGCGAGACCAACAGCCTGAGCACCACCGCCGCAGCCTAAAGCTCATGTGGGACGGACACTCTTGTCCGTCGCCTTTGATTTTGATTCGTTCAACATGCGCAGTCGAAAGATTCCTGCACCCTCATCCGCGTTCCGGTTGCCTTGGGAGTTCCCCCGCATGGTCGGGACACCAGGTTCGGGAGGGGCACGAGTTCACTCGTGCCACCGCAGCGTCCAACTAGGAACGCGGCTTCAGCCGCTGGGGTATGCCTTGAAGGCATTATGTCATTCCGACCTGAGCCGGAGCGCCACGACGGCGAAGTGGAGAGCTTGCCTGAGCGAAGTCGAAGGGAACCTGCCGTTAGCCTGGCGCACCGAGGAAGAGCAGCTCTTCCGGCGGCTAGCTAGAGCTCCATTTGTAGATGTGCTTCAGCCCCTGAGATTGTTTCTAGGCAGGACGAGATTCTCGCGTCTGTACTACTACTACTCTTCGCCGCGATCCTGCTCTTCGTCCCGCCGTTTTCCGTAGCGGAACGCAAAACCGACTCCAAATACCATGATGCTGATCGGTGGCACCAGCATCACCAGAATCGCCCGGTTTAGCGCTCGCTGACCTTCCTTGGGCGTGCTCCTCGCTACCGCATTGCACATCGCGCATCCCTGCGCCAGCGCGGGCAAAGTCAGTAGCCCAACCATCGCCGTCAACCCCACCGCTCGGATTTTCGCCCGTATGTCCTGCATCACTCCCTACTTCACCCCCAACCGCAAAATCCGCCCCGCATCCGGGAAGAAGAAGAAATACATAATGACAAAGCACGTGGTCACCGAGATCACCAGCAACCACCGCATCAGCGGCTTTTCAAACTTCAGGTGCATGAAGTAGGCAATGATCAAAGCTGACTTGATTACCGAGAGCACCAGCAGCGCTTCCAGCATTCGCACCGGCTCAAAGATCTGTCGATAGCCGAGCCAGACCTCAATGGCTGTCAAGAACAGCAGCGCGCCCCACACCCAGAAATATTGCCCCTTGCTATCGTCATGCGTCGCCACGTCGTGCATCGTCTTTTCCCCTCAACTCCCCTGTCATCTGAGCGAAGCAAAGGACCTATGCAACCTCCTCTGCATCTGCTCGCTTTGAAAGGGCGCCGCTTCTAGCCGCGCCGCTCACCGTCCAAAAAAATTGGGTTTTAACCCCTGAGGGTGTACCCAGCTACACCTTGGTCGACATCAAATACACCAGCGGAAAGATAAACATCCACACCAGATCCACAAAGTGCCAATACAATCCCGATACCTCGACATCGTGCGCGTCATAATCTTTCGGTTTCAAAAAAAGAATGATGCTCGCCACAACCAGCCCGATCAGCAGCGCATGCACCCCGTAATGAAAAACGTTGTCCGACGGAATCAGAAAAAATCCTGCCAGCCACAGCGCTCCCAAAATCGGCAGGAACCACTTCCGCAGCGCCACCACACCTAAATAGATCACCCCGATCGTCACATGGAGCATGTGCATCGCCGTCAATCCAAAAAATGTCGCCGCAAATTGCGGCACTCCCGTTGAGATTTTCGCGAACTCGCCCTCACTCTGTCCCGCGGGCTTGGGAAATCCCGGCAAGGTCAACCCTTCGTGGATCAGTTTCGTCCACTCCATCCCGTGCAACACAATAAACGCCGTGCCGAACGCCATGGTCGCCAGCAGCCAATTCCGCGTCCACGACCGGTCATGCCGCTGCGCCGCAAACACCGCCATCACCATGGTCAGTGAACTCGAAAGCAGGCAAGCCGTCATCACCGTCGCATTGATGATGCTGTCTTTGCCAAACGGTGTGGGCCACGCTGTATAAATGCGGTTGTAGCTGAAGGCAAACAGCAGCGCTCCGAACGTCAGCGAGTCCGACGCCAGAAACAGCCACATGCCAACTTTCTTTGAGTAAGCCCCAAACAGCGGCTCTTCATATTCGCCCGCAACTCCGTGCACCGCGACAGCTTCATGTTGCAGCGTGGCGTCAGCCATTCCCCAGTTTCCCCTTTCCTTTTCGCTGCGTCATCCTGAGCGCAGCCGTTCTTCTGGCGGAGCGAAGGATCTCGCGTGCATACAACTGCATTCGCAAGATGGCCGCCTCGCTACCTTGCTAACCCCAACAGCCCAAAAACATAAATCCACAGCACCGCCATGAAATGCCAATACCATGCTGTCACATCGACCACAATCCTCCGACCCTCAATCGGCCGGTGGAGCAGGGAAGTGACCGAGGCCCAAATCAATGCCACAATCCCGCCCGCCAGATGCACCGCATGCGCCGCCGTCAACAGGTAAACAAACGAACTGTTCGGGTTCGTGTCGACGAAAAATCCGCGGGCCTTCAACTCTCCCCACGCCATCCACTGCCCCACCAGAAATCCAAAGCCCAGCAGCACCGTCACGCCCAGCCACGGAAAACTTTTCTCTTCGCCCAGCGAAATCCCCGGCATCGATTGCAGCGGAGCCAGCGCCGCCCTCCGCTTGATCTCCCGCCGCGCCAATTCCATGGTCACGCTGCTGATTAGCAACAACACCGTATTGATCCCCAGCAGCAGCCAGGGCAACTGCACCTGCCCCCAGTCGCGGACATAGGAATTCGTCGCGCCATCAAACGTCGGCAGGCCTTGCCGCACCACATACGCGCTGGTCAGCGAAATAAAAACCATGCTGACTGTCGCAATCCCGCAAATCAGCCCCAGCCGCGCCCGCCGCAACCGCGCGCCATAATTTGGAAAATTTGACCCCTGCGAGTTATCGCCGCCGTCCCCGCCGCTCGGCGGCACGGGAACATCCCCGCCGCGCCCTAGCTTATTTACCGGAGTAGTTGGGCTATACGTCGCCATTTGTCATCCTGAGCGCGCGTTCTTTGCAAAGCGAAAGCCTGCCCTGAGCGAAGCCGAAGGGGATCTGGGCGAGCCGCGCCAAGCGGCGCGTTCTTTGCAACGCAACAACTGCGCGTCTGGCTCGCATCCTCATCAACTCCACTATCCTCATGCATCAGTGCGCCGGCGTCGTTGCCGGATCCGTCTGCATCACATAATCCCGTGGCGCTCCCGGAACTCCATACTCATACGGCCCGTGATTCACCACCGGAGTCTTCCCGCCAAAGTTGTCGTGTGGTGGAGGCGTTGTCGTCGTCCACTCCAGAGTCGTCGCCTCCCACGGATTGTCGCTCGCCTTCGGCCCCTTGAACATGCTCCAGAAAAGATTAATCAGAAAAATAAACTGCGCCGCGATCGTGATGATCGCCGCGTACGTCATGAACTGGTGAATCGGCATCAGCTTCTGCAAATACGCCACTTCCGTATATTGCGAGTAGCGCCGCGTCCCGCCTGCGATGCCGAGATAATGCATCGGCATGAAGATGGCGTAAGTCCCCGTCAGCGTGATGAAGAAGTGCACTCGTCCCCAGGTTTCATTCATCATCCGCCCGAACATTTTCGGAAACCAGTAATAGGTCGCCGCAAACATTCCAAAGATCGCCGCCACGCCCATGATCAAATGAAAGTGGCCGACCACGAAATAAGTGTCGTGCAGCTGAATATCGAGCACCGGCTGCGCCAGGAACGGCCCGCTCAGTCCGCCGGAAACGAAAAGCGAAACGAATCCAATCGCATACAGCATCGGCGTCTGAAACCGAATATGCCCCTTCCACATCGTCCCCAACCAGTTAAATGTCTTGATCGCCGACGGCACGCCGATACACATCGTCAGAATGGAAAACGCAAATGCCGAATACGGACTCATGCCGCTCATGAACATGTGATGGCCCCACACCATGAATCCGAAAAATCCAATGGCCAGCATGGCATAAACCATCGCCTTATATCCAAAGATCGGCTTCCGCGAGAACGTCGACAGAACCTGCGACGCCACGCCCATCCCCGGCAGGATCGCAATGTAGACCTCCGGATGCCCGAAGAACCAGAACAGATGCTGCCACAGCAGTGGCGATCCGCCCTTGTGCCCCATGATCTGTCCGTTCACCACTACCAGCGGCACATAAAAACTCGTACCCAGATTCCGATCCATCAGCAGCAGAATCCCCGCCGAGAGCAGAACCCCAAATGCCAGCAGTCCCAGAATCGCCGTAATGAACCACGACCACACCGTCAGCGGCATGCGCATCAAAGTCATGCCCTTCGCCCGTAGATCGAGCGTCGTGGTAATAAAATTCAACGCACCCATCAGCGACGCAATGCAAAAAATCGCGATGCTCGTGATCCACAAATCCGCCCCGAGTTGTTCCCCCGGTCCGGCTGAAGGCAACGCGCTCAGCGGCGCATATCCCGTCCATCCATGCAGCGGAGCGCCGCCGGTCACAAAAAATGCCGCGATGATGGTCACGAACGCCACAAAGGTCGTCCAGAACGAAAGCATATTCAGCACCGGAAACGCCATGTCCGGCGCTCCAATCTGAATCGGCAGAAAATAATTTCCGAACCCGCCCTGCGGCGCCGTCGTCAGCACGAAAAACACCATGATCGTGCCATGCATGGTCAGCAGGCTGAGATAAGTCTCCGGCTTGATCTCTCCCACCAGCGGCAGCACCGCATTTGGCCAAACCAAGTGCAGTCGCATCAGCAGCGACAAGAACATCCCCACCCACACCGCCGTGAGCGCCAAAAAGAAATATTGAATGCCAATGACTTTGTGATCCAGGCTGAAAATATATTTTCGAATGAAGCCCTGAGGAGCCGCGTGCGCATGAACCGTAACCGGGGTCGCCATGTTATTGTTTCTCCGCCTCCCGTGCCGCCAGCCACTTATCGAAATCTTCCTGGCTGACCACGTGCACCATCCCGTGCATCTTGTAATGTCCCAGGCCGCACAACTCGGCGCATGCGATTTCATAATCGCCAATCGCTGTCGGCTTGAAGTGCATGTGAATATTCAGTCCCGGCACCGCGTCCTGCTTGAATCGCAGCGACGGCACAAAGAAGGAATGAATCACGTCCACCGCGCGCAAGCTCACATCCACTTCGCGGTCCACCGGCAAATACATCGTTCCGGTGACCACATCATCTTTCGCCGCTGGATCGGAAGTGTTCAATCCCACCGCCGCCTCGCCCCCCGCCGAAGGATCCATCAGCTTCGGACTCGTCGCCCCGTACTTTCCATCTGGCCCCGGGTAGCGAAAATACCAGGCAAACTGCATCCCGGTCACTTCCACCTGCACCGCGCCCGCTCCCGCCGGATCAAACCGTTGGCTCGCCCACACACTGCTGCCCATCAGGTTTAATCCGACGAACAAAATCGTGGTGAGCACGGTCCAAATGATTTCGAGCTTGGTATTGCCGTGCGAATAGAGCACCGGCGGCGAGGAAGGTTTCTGCTGATATCTCCAGACGATATAACCCAGAGAGAGTTGCGCCGCCAGAAAAACAATTCCCATCAATACAAAGGTGAGGGCTAATTGTCCGTCAATGAAATGTGCGGCTTCGGCAGCCCCTACCGGCAGCCACCATGTCTTGGCGACGAAGAAGTAAGTGCTGGCAAGTGTGATCACCCAGATCACCGCCATTAACGCGAGGCCCATTCCCCAGTCCTCCGGAAAAGAAAGACGAAGTGAGACAATCTCCCCACGGCCGTTGCCGCGCCCCACAGCGCTAAGCAACAGTCGGCGGCGAGTTTACCACAGGTGCTCACGAAAAAAGCAAGCGACTTGTGGAAGAAATAGAAAACTCGCCACGGATTTCCCCGAACTAAACAGATCTCAGCAAAATGAAAACTCCTATCTATTGAATTCTCTGCGCTCTCTGCGTCCTCTGCGGTGAAAGGTTTTCGACGGATCCGTGCGAATCCGTGGCCACTTTCTATTTCTCGCTCCACTCCGGCACCCTTCCCGGCGTCCAGGGTGCGCCCGCAGCCTCCATATCTTTTTCCAGCTTGGCCAAATCAACCTCAACCAGAGTATGAAGTTTCGCAAGTTGTGCAGTAAACTCAGCCGCCGCAATGTTGTAATCCTCAACATGGCTCTGCGTCGGCTTCGCCAGCGAAAATCTCTCGCCCTCCATGATGGCCTCGATCCGGTCGTTGATCGACGACGCCACCGGTTCATTCCGCTTCTGCATTTCCGAATCCCCACTCAGCGCGCGCAGGATCACCCGATTATTCCGCTCGACCGCATCCGCCTCCGCGTCCAATTGTTTTTCCGCCGCCGGAGTATCCTTCAGTGCTTCGCGAATCGACTTCAGCCGGTCTTCCACCTCGTGCGCCGTATGTGTAGCTCCGGACACCGCCCGGTAAAGCCGCGCCACCTTGCGATGAAATTCTTCCCGCCCCGCCAGATCCCCCGCGTTCATCGAACTCTGCCCATCCGTCACTACTTTGAAATTCTGCGCCGCCCCCAGCTCCGTCACAATTCCATCCACATCCTGGAAACACTTCACCGAATACGATCCCGGCAGCACCAGCGTTCCATTCGTCGAAGCCGGAAGAAAGTCTTCTTCGTCATCCTCATGCTTCGGAAGCGCCGCCACGGGATACCTCAAATCCCACGCCGCCCGCTGAAATCCCGCCTCGATGCTCCCGTCCATCCGCCGAATCGCCGTCCCCGATTCGTCGTAAACCATAAAGTAAACTTCAGGCTTCTTCTCCTCAGCCTCCGCCCGCAATTCATCGTTCGAGGGATAGGGCAGCGTCTGACTTTTCTTCGCCGCTTCTTTCTCGGCCTCTTGCCGCTTCTCTTTCTTCGTCTTCAACTTTTCTTTCAAGTAGGCCGTGAACACCGCGCCGTACGGCGGATTCTCCGCCGTATAAAACGCCTCCCCTTGAAACCCCTTCTTCGGTTCGCCCAGCGGATGGCGCTCGATATACAGCAAAGCATCCTTCACCGGAAACGTGGCCGCCGTTTGTTCCAACGATTCCGACTTCGTCTGCCGCAGCGCCGAAATATCGTCGAGCACATAGAACCCGCGCCCAAACGTCGCAATCACCAGATCACTCTCCCGCGCCTGCAATACCATATCGCGCACCGCAATCGTCGGCAGTCCGCCTTTCATCTGCACCCAGTGCGCCCCGCTGTCGACGGTAAAGAACGCTCCAAACTCCGTTCCCGCAAACAGCAAGTTCGCATTCACCGCATCTTCCGCGAACGCCAGCACCGTCCCGTTCTGCGGCAAATTTCCCGCAATCGATGTCCAAGTCTTTCCCGCGTCCGTCGACTTCAACAAATAAGGTTTGAAGTCCTCATTCTTATGATTGTCGAACGCCGCGTACACCGTGTTCACATCGTGCTGCGAGGCCGCCAGCCGGCTCACATACGTCATGTCCGGCACGCCCGCAAACTTTTCATATTTCGTCCACGTCTGTCCGCCGTCGCTCGTCACCTGAATCAACCCATCATCCGTCCCCACATAAATCAGCCCTTCTTTTTTCGGCGACTCCGCCAGCGCCACAATATTCCCGTAGAACGACGTCGATGCATTCTTCGCCACCGCATCCGGCTCCCACACTTTCCCCATCACCGGCAACTTGTTTCGATCAATCTGCCTTGTAAGATCTCCGCTGATCGCCTTCCATGTATCTCCACGATCATCGCTGCGAAACAATTGATTCGCCGCAAAGTACAACCGCGTATGCGAGTGCGGCGAGATAATCACCGGCGAATCCCAATTCCACCGCAGCGGAGGCTCTCTCTTACCCTCCTGCGGCTGCAGCACCAGCTCCTGCCCCGTCGGCTTGTCATGCCGCACCAGCACTCCATACTGCGACTCCGAATAAATCGTGTTCGGATCCACCGGATCCACCACCGACCGGAACCCATCCCCTCCCGTGGTCACGAACCAATCCGAATTCATAATTCCGTTGATATTTCGCGTCCGCGCCGGCCCGCACCACGAAAAATTATCCTGCGTTCCGCCGCACACGTTATAGAAGGGCAGCGCGTTGTCCACCGCAACATCGTAGAACTGCACCGTCGGCAGGTTCGCCTTGAACTCCCAGTTCTTCGCGTCATCCCAGGTCTCATACATCCCGCCATCCGACCCCAGCAGCCAGTGCTTCGTATCGTCCGGATCAATCCAGATCGCGTGATTGTCCCCGTGATGATTCGTCTCCTGAACTTTATGCAATGTTTTGCCGCCGTCGAGAGACTCGCGCAGCTGTACATTCATCACAAAAATGCGGTCCACATTCTTCGGATCGCAAACCACTCTCGCGTAATACATCGCGCCCACGTCGAATTCATTCTTTCGCTCCCAGGTCGCCCCGCGATCACTCGACCGGAAAATTCCGCCCTTCCCATCCGCCGCCTCAATCGTGGCATACACCACGTTCGGATCCACTGGCGAAACCGCCAGCCCAATCCTTCCCAGATCCACCGTCGGCAATCCCGATTTCAATTTGTTCCAGCTCGCTCCCGCATCGGTCGATTTATAAATCGCACTCTCCGGCCCCCCATCGATCAAAGTAAATACATGCCGCCGCCGCTGGTAAGCCGCCGCATAAACAATGTCCGGATTCGACGGGTCCAGCGCTACATCCACCACGCCCGTGTTCTCGCTGATGGTCAGCACCGCCTTCCAATTCTTTCCTCCGTCCGCCGACTTATATAAGCCGCGATCCCCGCCCGGCCCCCACAGCGGCCCCTCCGCCGCTACATACACCACCTTCGAATCCCGCGGATCAATCACCACCCGCCCAATATGCTCCGACTTTTTCAGTCCCAAATTCTGCCAATCCTTGCCCCCATCGTCCGACCGGTAAATTCCATCCCCATACGCCACGCTGCGCTGCGAATTGCTCTCGCCCGTTCCCACCCACACCACCGCCGCATCATTCGGATCAAGCGTCACCCAACCAATCGAATACGACGCTTCCTTATCAAACACCGGAGTCCAGGTCGTCCCATCATTCACCGTCTTCCACACTCCGCCTGACGCCACGCCCACGTAATACTCAAACTTATCCTTCGGATTCACCGCAATCGACATCACCCTCCCCGAAGCCACCGCCGGCCCGATCGAGCGAAACTTCAGCCCCGAAAAAGTATCGGCCGTCATCCCGCCCTTCTTCTCCTCGTCTTTTTTCTCTGAGTCTGGAGCTTCCTTCTTTTGATCCTTCTTCTGATTCTTCTTCCCCGACGGCGCAGGCACAACCGTCTTGTCCGCATCCTTATCCTGAGCGAAAGTAGCGGAACCGATCAGCAGGAAAGCAAGCACGAACATCAAGCAGCTTGCGATGAAAAAATGCTTTGGGGTGGCGCAGCGCTTCAGCGCTGCGATTAAAGCATTTTTGCAGAAGTGGCCTTTAGCCCCAGAGGTACTCAGTGCATGACTCTCAATATTCAGTCGATTCGATTTCACGAAGCGCTCCAATCGAAAGATTTCCAAAACCGATATGTATACAGGATTCCGCCCCAACTGAGAAGCCGGGTGCCCCACCCTTGCGCGCTCTTCGCGCAGGATGGGGATTTTGACTTTTAACGAGCGTTACAGAATCATGCGGGTGCCCCACGCTTGCGCGCTCTTTGCGCAGGGTGGGGATTTTGACTTTCGACAAGTGTTACAGAATCATGCGGGTGCCCCACCCTTGCGCGCTCTTTGCGCAGGGTGGGGATTTTGACCTTTAACCTACCTCCCAGAATCACGTTAGAATCATCCGCATGCCCCGCCAGCCCGAAATCCACGGCCACGAAACGCGCTACCTCAAACTCCAAAAGAACAACTGCTTCGTCTGCGGCCAGAACAATCCCGACGGCATGCGCCTCAAATTCATCCTCGACGAAGCCCGCCAAACCTTCGTCTGCCGCTTCCGTCTCAGCAAGCGCTACACCGGACCGCCCGGCCACTGTCACGGCGGCGTCATCGCCTGCATCCTCGACGATGCCATGGGCAAGGTCAACAAGCTCCACCACGTCGTCGCCCTCACCAAAGAAATGACCATCGAATACCTCAAGCCCGTCCCGCTACGCAAACCGCTGCGCGTCGAGGGCAGGGAAGTCAGCGTCCACGGCCGCCAGCACATCAACACCGCCGAAATTCTCAACGAAAAAAACGAAGTCCTGGCCCGCAGCCGCGGCACCTTCATCGCCATCGACCCCCAAAAAATGTTCGCCAAATATGTAGAAAGATAGCTCGTGTGGGTCGGACACTCCTGTCCGACGCCTTTGACTTTGATCTTCTCGGAGCTAACTCAGCCCATGTGGGGACAGCCGCCCTCGGCTGTCCAGCCGGGGCAGAGCCCGGCTCCTTTGCCAATGCTGATTGACTGCTCGAAGAAAAGATATGAAGTTGAAGTCGGCACATGCGAGCCGCGTAGCGGCGGGATATGATAGCCCAGGACGTAAGTCCTGGGTAAGCAGATTAAGAGGGAACCGATCGTCCCCGCAGGGGACGGCAAGCTGCCGACACTTCAAAGGCAAAAGCGGATATACCGTCGATCCTCCCCTCTCCGTTGTAAAATGAACTGTTGACGGCGCTACGCGCCAATCCTTCGCGCTTGCGAAAAGGTACCCACGGTATCCACACATGTCCCAGAACAACGGAAAAACGACCAACGGTAGCTCCACCTCCCTCCGCCTCAAGACCGGCCTTGCCGAAATGCTCAAGGGCGGCGTCATCATGGACGTCACCACCGCCGAGCAGGCCGCCATCGCCGAAAGGGCGGGAGCCGTCGCCGTCATGGCGCTCGAGCGCGTCCCAGCGCAGATCCGCGCCGAAGGCGGCGTTGCGCGCATGGCCTCGCCTAAAAAAATCCGCGAGATCATGGCCACCGTTTCCATCCCCGTGATGGCCAAGTGCCGCATCGGACATTTTGCCGAAGCGCAAATTCTGCAGGAACTCGGCGTCGACTACATCGACGAATCCGAAGTCCTCACTCCCGCCGACGAAGCTCACCACGTCGACAAGCACGCCTTCAAGGTTCCGTTCGTCTGCGGTGCGCGCAATCTCGGCGAAGCCCTCCGCCGCATCGCCGAAGGCGCAGCCATGATCCGGACCAAGGGTGAGGCCGGCACTGGCGACGTCGTCCACGCCGTCAAGCACATCCGCCAGATCGTGCAGGAGATGAGAATCCTCACCGTCCTCGGCGAAGAAGAACTCTACGCCAAAGCCAAGGAGCACGGCGCACCCTACGAACTGGTCAAGATGGTCGCCAAAACCGGCAAGCTCCCCGTCCCCAACTTCTCCGCCGGAGGCATCGCCACGCCCGCCGACGCGAGCCTCGTCATGCAACTCGGAGCCGAAGCCGTCTTCGTCGGCAGCGGCATCTTCATGAAAGATTCCACCACCTTCGCCGATCCCGCCGAAGCCGAAAAGCGCGCCCGCGCCATCGTCAAAGCCGCTACCCACTTCAACGACCCTAAAGTATTACTTGAAGTCAGCGAAGATTTGACAGGAGCGATGAAAGGCCTGGCAATCGCAGGCTTGGACGAAGCGCACATGCTGCAGACCAGGGGCTGGTGAACGTGCGGGACGGACACTCCTGTCCGTCGATTTTGACCTTGGGGGCTGGCCCATCCTTGATTCTGGTTGCTTGTCCTATCACGACTGAGGCTGCCCCACCTTCCGCTATTTTCGGAAGGTGGGCACGGGGTCTCGACTTCTTGTTCATTCGGCACGGCCGCTCAGCCCGCGTGAAAGCCGAGGCGCTTTCAGCCAAGCCCCTGATACTCACCGTCCGTGGCGTCCACGCTTCGAAAACCGCGAAGCGTGAGGCACCCTCTATCGTGGTTGTGCGGCGCAAAGAAAAATGCAAAGCTGGGCCAGCCCCTCACCTGGCGATGCTTGCGCAACCGGAAAATGTCGCCGCTTTCGTGATCGAGGCCGCCGCCTCCGTTAGTGAAAGCGTGGCAGCCTAGAACTAAACCACGCGGGTGCCCCATCCTTGTCGCGTTTTTTGCGACAGGCGGGTGGCCCACCCTTCGCGCTTTTCGAAGGGTGGGACCATTCAGGTGCCCGAAGCCATAGGCCTTTGGGTGGCGCAGCGCTTCCAGCGCTGCGATTCAAGCACCCATAAGCTAGCCGGCTTTAGCCGCTGAGGTGCGAGTCCTACATTCAGCAGTTCTCTGTATGCAAGAGTCGGAACCTCAGGGCCTGAAGCCCAGCTGAATTTTCAGGAAGCCTTATCGCAGCGCTAGGAAGCGCTGCGCCACCCAAAAGCAATCCATTCCTGTCCCGCTGCGAATCAAGTGCCCACGCTGAGCGGCTTTAAACGCTGAGGTAAGCACTCCTAATTCAGCAGCGCTCTCATGCAACGGTGGGAACCTCAGGGGCTGAAGCCCGGCTGAATTCTTAGGAAGCTTTATCGCAGCGCTAAAAGGCGCTGCGCCACCCAAAAGCAAAGCCTTCGTGTCCCGCCCAACTCATGCGCCTATGCCGATCGGCTTTAGTCGCTGAGGGAAGGCATCCAACTCAAATCCCAGGCGCCCCGAACTGTACAGATACTCTTTCGCGACACGAACCAATCCTCTCTTTACAGGATTGCGGCGAATGTACTCCCGGAAAGCGTAGTACTCCTCAACATCCCGCACCCGCCGGTCATAGAAGCTCTTCTGCCAAATCTCACCGCCAAATCCTAATTCCTTCCGAGCCCGAAAAGAGAAACCGCCTTTGATCAATTGCAAAGCTCTCTCCAAGGTTTCGGTAGGAGTTATCAGCACATGGAAGTGATCCGGCATCAACACAAATTCATGGAGGAGATACTTACCCTGGGCGCGATAGTGGAATAAAACGTCGAGGAGGAGCTCCGCCATGCGCTGTGACTGAAGCAGGTTCTGTTTCTGAAAAGTGGAAGCAGTGATGAAATAGCAACTGTATCCGGTATTGTCACGGTGGGGAGCGGCCACAACGTACCTCAGCGGCTAAAGTTGCTCTAACCCCCAACCTTATCGCAGCGCTGGAAGCGCTGCGCCACCCCAAAGCAGAATATGTTTTACAGCTTCCCAATCTGGCACATGCGCACCCTGTCACGGTCGCGGAGGTCCTGCGCTTCGCTATGGGGCACCCGGCCGAATCATTCGTAACTTTTATGCGCCGCGCTGGCTACGTAGAATCGCAGCGAGCACATGATCGAATCGCTGCAATGAGCATATGATCGAAGCGCTGCAATCGATTTTCGACCAAGTCGGACTCGACCTGGGGCTCGACAAGGCTTGGGAGCGGGTCTCCCGTTCCGCGCTCGTGGGCTGGCTTATTTTCTATGCCGGATTCCTCGTTTATGCCTGGCACGCCAACGGCGGAATGCTCCTCATCGATTTGGCCAATCTGGTCATCCACGAGGGCGGTCACAATCTTTTTCGATGGTTCGGCCCGACGCTTGAGCTGTGGGGAGGAACTCTGCTGCAGTGGCTCGTGCCTTTCCTTCTCGCGGCGTACTTTTTTACTCACCGCAAGACTACCGGCTTTGTTTTCTCCTTGTTCTTTTTCTTCGAGAACTGGCTCTACACCGCAACCTACATGGCCGATGCGCGGGCCCAGGTGCTGCCTCTGGTGACCACCGGCGACCCGGAATTTGCCGAGCACGATTTCTTTCGAATCTTCAGCGATCTCGGCGTTCTCAACTACGACACGAAAATCGCTGCTGTGGTTCGCCTGCTAGGCTGGTGCGGAATGATTTCCGTAGTGGTCTGGTTTGCTCTGCGGCCCACGGGCAAAAGCAAGCAGTCAGCGGAAGACACTGCATTGGACGCAAGGTTCATCGACTATTTAGGGAAGTGAGTGCTAGTGGCTTCGGCGTGCGCCGGAGACGGAAAAGCAGGTTCCCTTCGCCAAGCTCAGGGCAGCTCTCGCCGGGCTGACGCCCGACTCGGAATGACAACCGTTCGGATGGTCGGAATGACAATGTCCTGTGATTGAGAAAGTCTCCTCGTCGACGGTTTGGGAAGTCTGAAGGGCGCGCTTTGAAATCAGGGAAATCTTGTCAAGACCCCCGAGGCGAGGTTTTGGAATCAAGTTGTTGATTCGATGGGTAAAATAAATAGGGCTAACATGTCCCAGCGGCCCTATGCAAATTGATATACTAGAGGTATAGGGTAAATAAATCAGCGCAGGCCTTCCGGTCTGCGCTTTTTTATGCTCAAAAATCGAATCCGGAGAGATCGCAGGAGATCATGGTGAAGGTGGAGGGTCAGAGTGGTCCATCCCGTGTCTCGCAGAAGAAGCGAGACCCTTCGGCAGGCTCAGGGCAGGTTATGGGGCATCCCCAACTTGAGATACAGGCGGTTGCGGTGCCGACGCGCAAACGGCTGGGAGAAGCGGTAGAGGCTGCGTTCCTGGCGAAGGCGACCATGCTGGGTTTTCCGGTGCTGAAGCCGTGGGGAGACAGCCGTCCTTATGACTTTGCGGTGGAGAGTGGGCGGCGGCTGTGGCGGGTGCAGGTGAAGTGCGCGACCAGCTATCGAGGCACGCGCTGCAATGCAAGGGCTGCCGGCAGCGGACCACTCTACACACTGGACGATCTCGATTTTCTGGCGGCGTACGTGATCAGAAAAGATTTGTGGTACGTGGTCCCGGCGGATGCGTTTGTTCCGCGGGCGACGATTAACTTTAATTATGGCCCGCACAGCCAGGGAATGTTTGAAAAATATCGGGAGACGTGGTGCCTGCTCACTTGTTCGGCGAAGGCGCGGGGCAGGGGCGATATTCCCAAGCGATGCCGATGCGAGGAGATGCCGGTGCGCTGCGCGGTGTGTCCGAAGAGGTGAGAGGAGCGGGCATGGTCTGATTCCCACTTCTCGCAAGAGAAGCGGGACATGGGGCACCCCGCCGTGGAGTCCAGAGAAAGGTGTGAAGTAGCCGGGTGCCTTACCGAACCAGTTCGGCCATGATGGCCTTGAGGTGAACGCGAGCGCCGTCCACGTGGGGAAAGTCCGTGTTCTCCGGATTGAAGACGAAAGCAAGATCGGTTCCGGCGAAGATGATCGCATCCAGCTTCTCGCGCTCGATCAGCCTGTGCGCGAGCGCACGCAACCTGTCGTAATCCTCCGCCGAGGCGCGCGCCTCTTCCACCACGCGAACGTAGATCGCGGCGATCTGATCCACTTCTTCCGGCCTCGCCGGGATCACGTTCACATCCTGCAGCCTGCCAAACAGCTGCGTTTCCATTGTGACCTGCGCCCCGAACAAGCCTACGCGGCGAAGTCCCCGCCGCTTTACCTCGGCAGAAATGGCATCGAGAACGCTAACCAGTGGAAGGGGCGTAATGGCTGCCAGTTCGGCGGCACACACTTGCGGAGAAAACGCGGGGATCGTGGCTAGTTCCGCTCCGCCGCGAGCGAGTTGTCCGAGTAATGCCGCAAGATAGTTCGCTAGTTGGTCAGCCTCGCGCGCGGCGGCGTGGTTCATCACGCGGCGCACATCCGCATGCACCATGACGATGCGCGGCGAGAGACCGAGCGCGAGATGCGCCTCCACCAGTTCCCTGTAATAGAAGATACCGGCGCCTACGCCGAGCCCCGCGACCAGGCCGAACGTACGAGGCTGCGATCGCGCTGCGTTCTCAAGCACTCCTGACGCCTTCGCCCGCGAGATAGTAATCCATGGGACTGTTCGGAGGTGGCCGGTGGCCCAGCATGCGCATCATGCCGATAACCTGTCCACGATGTAGCGTGGAATGATGAAGCACATGCCGCAGAATTTTCCAGCGGGGCAGGCGCGCCTCGACCGCGCCCGGAAGCTGCAGGTTCAAATCGGCGGTTAAGCTGCTCTCAGACTGCTCTGCCAGCCAACCATCATACCCGTCCCAGAGTTTCGGCCACTTCTGCCGAAGCTCGTCGAGCGACAGCTTAGGCGCCGGACCGGGCGGCAGCCGCCACGTTCCCATATCTGCCGTTGTGCGCAAGCAATCGAGCCACACCCTTTCGCCGTCGTAGATATGGCAGAGTGTGGAAAGAATACTATGGTGCGAAAGGCGCAAGTCGCGCCCAAGTTCCTCGGCGCTAAGATCCGCGCATCCCTCCAGCAAGCCCTGATTGGCCCACGCGGATTGGCGCACCTCGGCGATGAGCAATTGTTTGGCGAACGACATGGGAAAAGTATATACGGCAGGTGCAGGTCTTTTTGGGTGGCGCAGCCCTTCCAGCGCAGCGATCATGCACCCATAAACGAACCGGCTTCAGCCGCTGAGGAACTTGTGTTCGTGCTAACAAAGACGCATACGCTACGTCTACTTTCCACAGTAGTCCTTACCGCGAACATCAGGAGCAATCTCGATGAAGCATCTTCTTGTGCTCACTCTGCTGACTGTCGTCGCAACCAGCGTCTGTGCTCAATCCCAGACTCAAGCTCAAGCTCCGCTTCCTGCTCGCTCCCGGGCCGACGAGACGCTGGATCGATGGAACGCCATCGGCAACAAGCTCGTCGCCATGGCTCAGGATTTTCCCGAGGACAAGTACGACTACAAGCTGCAGAAAGATGAGCGCACTTTCGCGCTAAATCTTCTGCATACTGCCGGACTCGATTTCGTCCTCATCCGGGCGGTTGCCGGTTCCAACATCGGGCCCGACTTCGGCGAGGGCGACAATCCGTCGCGGGATGGTTTCAAGACCAAAGCCGACGTGGTGAAATTCGTTCAGGAGGCCGTCGCGGACGGGGCGCAAGTGATCCAACAGCAAGGCGACGCCGGGCTGGACAAAACCACGAAGCTTGGAAAGAAGCTGCACCATAACTCCGACCTCTGGATGTTTGCCATTGAGCATAGCGCGGAGCACTATGGCCAGCTTGTGGTCTACTACCGCGCCAACAACCTGGTTCCGCCGGATTCGCGTCGCTGATTGATGATGATGACGTTAACGACAATAAAGATACGACGATAAAGATTAAAGATAAGGACGGTCGCTCCCATGAAACCTATAAGGATCCTTCTCCTGATGGCTGCACTCGTCTCTACTGGGACCGCCGCAGTCCACGGCGCGCCGAGCGCCGCTGCCGCTGTACCGCAGGCGCAACCAGAGTAGCAGCCGCCAACCCTGGCTGCAGCGATGGACCGCGAGATCAGCGCCATCGAAAAACAACTTGTGGACGTCGCCGAGGCTATGCCGGAAGATAAGTACAACTTCTCTCCTGAAAGCTTGAACCTGCCGGGCAGCGACTACAAAGGTGTGCGCACGTTTGCTGTGCAGGTCAAGCACGTCGCCTCTTCCAACTATTTCCTGTGGTCCTCGCTTACCGGCGAGAAGATTCCGGAAAACATCAAGGACGGGAACGGCCCCGCGGATTTGAAAACCAAAGCCGAGATCATTCAGTTTTTGAAGGATTCTTTTGCCCTGGGTCACCGAGCCGCAGCTACGTTGACCAGTGAGAATGTGTTGCAGACCCCGGAGCACAGCAAGTCCTCTCGCCTGCACTTGGCCACATTCGGCGTGGCCCACGCCTATGATCACTACGGGCAAATGGTGGAGTACTTGCGGATGAACGGAATCGTGCCGCCAGCCAGCCGGGCAAAATCGGACTGACTGGCGGACCCGCTCTAGTTCTCCACCAGCACGGACTCGCGCATCACCAGGGAGTTAAGCACTGATCGCTTCCTGCCCTACCGACGGCAAGAATTTCTCCAGCCTGTCGTAGCTCATTGCCATGCCATACTGCATCGGCGATTTCAGCACCGCATTGCGCGTCTCGCTCGAGTTATACAGAATCGTTTGCGTCAGCGTAGTCTTGCCATCGCGCTCCGTTAGCACGATCGTGTCCACGGCCTCGCCCGGATACCATGCCTCGTCGAAGACCTCGGTAGCCACAATCCGCTCCGGCGCCACCACCTCGCGATAAATGCCACCCATCCCCATCTCGCGTCCGTTGCTGTCGTTTCGCCATACGTAGCGATATTTGCCGCCAGCCTTCAAGTCAATCTCGCACACCGGCATCGACCAGCCATCCGGTCCCAGTAACCACTTCTTCAGCAGTTCGGGCTGTGTGTAAGCATCAAACACCAGTCGGCGCGGCGCATCGAAGACACGGGTGACCACGATCTCGCGGTCACCATGGGCTCTAATGTTGAACGTTCCACTGTTTTTCATCGCCGTCTCCTTAGTATGGGCTTGTCATTCCTCACCGGGCGTCTAGCCCGGTGAGTAACCTGCTCTGATACTCGTGCGTTTGGCTCGCTTCCTTACACCACTGGTTTGCAAGTCATGCAGAAGGGCGTCCAGCCGCTGGAACTGCGCCTCCCAGAACCGGCGGTAGTTTTCTAGCCATTGCGTGGCCTCGCGCAAAGGGCGCGCTTCCAATCGCCGCGGACGCCGTTGCGCATCGCGTCCCCGGGAAATCAGCCCTGCCCGTTCGAGTACTTTCAGGTGCTTGGAAATCGCCGGCTGGCTCATCGCAAAGGGCTCTGCCAGATCCGTTACCGAGGCCTCGCCCTTCGCCAGCCGAGCCAGGATGGCGCGCCGCGTGGGATCGGCCAGGGCCGCAAAGGTTGAGTCCAGGCGAGCTGTCGAACGTGCATAACCATAATGTTCCATAACCTAAGGGTAATATATAAAACACGCCCTTTCCTGTCAAGCGACTTTTCCGCCCACGATACAATCCTCCTCTATGCCACACTGGGCGGAGCAGTTCGGAATCCCCCGCGACGTTCTTATCCATTCCGCGCGCACGGCTGTGGCTTCTGTCGTCTCGATGCTATTGGCGCGCGCGCTCAACCTGCCGGAGTCTTACTGGGCTCCCATTTCCACCATCGTCGTTCTTCTCTCCACCGTGGACCCCATGACGGTCGCGTGGCAGCGTTTTGCCGGCACGGCCTTGGGAGCGGCGCTGGGAGCGCTGATTGCAACGTATTTTCATCCGACATGGATCGTCTATGGTTTGGGGATTGTGCTTTGCGGGATTCTCTCCGCGCTCTTGCGGATCGCAAGCGCCTATCGTTTCGCCGCCATTACACTGAGCATCGTCTTGCTCGTCGCGCATATCCGGTCCCCCTGGATCGTCGCTCTGCACCGCTTTATCGAAGTATCCTTGGGCATCGCCGTAGCCCTGCTGGTCACCGTCGTATGGCGGGTGGCTGCAAGCTAACCCAGCAAACCGCGATCCAGTAAAATCAACTCATCATGAAGATTGGTGTCCTCGCGCTGCAAGGAGATTTCGATGCCCACCGCCGCCGGCTCGAAGAGCTGGGGGCTGAGGTTGTGCTCGTAAAGAAACCCGAACAACTCGACGAAATCGAGGGCCTCGTGATCCCCGGAGGTGAATCGGGCACATTTCTGAAGTTGCTGGGAGAAGAAGGCTTCGAAAAACTCAAACAGTTCGTCCGAGTGAAACCAACCTTTGGTACCTGCGCGGGCGCAATCCTGCTGGCGGCGGAAGTCGAAAATCCCAAACAGGCCGGCCTCGGCGCGATCGACATCGGCATCCGTCGCAACGCCTACGGACGCCAGCTCGACAGCTCCATCCGTCAAGGCAAATTCATTCAGGGAAAGCTGGGAAGCTCGCCGCTCGAAATGGTCTTCATCCGTGCGCCAAAGATTGAGCGCGTCGGCCCCAGCGTGGAAGTCCTCGCCACCGAAGGCAAAGATCCGGTAGCGGTTCGGCAGGGAAGAGTGATGGCCGCCACTTTCCATCCCGAACTCTCCGACGACCCCCGCGTCCACCAGGCCTTCCTCGACCTGTGTGGGACGGACACTCCTGTCCGTCGCCGTTGAACTTGACCTTGATCTCGCTTTTGATGTTGACTCTATAACGATCACTTCACCGGCAAGAACTCAATCTTAACCTCCCGGCTCGCAACCTTGAAATCGAAGTCTGCCGTCACGAAAACGCGCTCCCGGGAGTCCGCTGCGAGTTCCACTCCGAAGGCATCCCCGTAAGGAATTGATGTTTTGAGCCGGATCAAGGCTGCCCGCACCGCGCGGTCGGCATCCACGGGAGCCACCGGAATGCCGAATGCAGCCAGGCGCGATAGAACCATGTCCAAGGCTGCTCTGCCGCGTCTCTTGCAAACCTGCCCGGCGATCTCGCCCCAATGCGCGGAAGAAATGATCGCCTCGCATCCTCCAGCCAGGTGGCCCTTGATGATTTCCGAGACGCGATCCGCTCCCGCCTCGCCATCGAGATAGCGCAGTACCGCGCTCGAATCCAGAACGTACCTTACCATGGCTCTTCTACCATCGGTCTTTCGCGCGCCGCCGCTCGCGCAGGAGACTCTTGGTCAGCGAAGCCCCCCCAGCCAACATCCCGCGAGTCTTATCAACCAGTTCTTCCGACACCGGCTCCAGCACAATTCTAGATCCCTCCTGAGTAACAGAAATGCGCGTACCAGGCTGAATCCCCAAAGAAGCCCTCATCTCAGACGGAATCACAAACTGTCCCTTTGTGCTTACTGTTGTAATCTGTCGATTCATGCTTACATTCTACGCCAATGTAAGACTTAAAGTTGATCCAATTTAACTCTTGACATGTCATTCGTGTAACTGTAGGGTTACGCATTATGCGGAACCGTTCGGTTACATATTCTGCGGAGGCCACCTTTCAGGCCCTGGCTGATCCCACCCGCCGCGCCGTCCTCGATTTACTGCGTCGCGGCAGCCAGCCCGCGGGAGAGATTGCCGGAGCTTTCCCCGTCTCACGTCCGGCCATCTCCAAGCACCTTCGTCTTCTGCGCCGGGCGCACCTGGTGCGGGAGCACCGCGAAGGCCGTCACCGCGTCTACCATCTCAATCCGGAGCCGCTGCGCGCCGTCGATTCCTGGCTCGATCAATACCGCACCTTCTGGAACATGAACCTGAGCAATCTGAAGACATTTGTCGAATCCGAGTACGCCAAAGAAACCAGGCAACACGCTGCACCAAAACCGACTAACAAAAACTTAAAAGGAGATCTCTAATATGAAATCACTTCGCTTCGGCCTTTCACTCGTGCTGCTCCTCACGGCAACTGCCGCGTTCTCACAGACCGCTACCCAGAAATCGTTCGACCAGCTCAAGACGCTTACCGGTTCTTGGGCAGGGAAGAATGCTCAAGGCAAACCGTTGCAAGTCGTCTTTCGGGACACCGCCGGCGGCTCCGCTCTGATGAGCGAGATTATCGGCGAGGGGCACGAGGATATGATTTCCATGATCCATCTCGACGGTCCCAACCGCCTGCTGTTGACCCACTACTGCGGAGCCGGCAACCAGCCTCGCATGGAAGCCACTGTTTCGCCCGACGGCAAAGCCTTCACCTTTAATTTCTTCGACGGCACCAATCTTGTCTTTCCCGATGGTGGCCATATGCAGCGCGTCGTCTTCACCATAATCGACGCCAACCATCACACCGAAGACTGGACCTTCAACGCTGGTGCAGGCAAAGAGATGAAGCAATTCTTTGACCTGCGCCGAAACGAAGTCGCCCAAAAATAATCCGTGTTACGTGGACCGGGTGCCCCATTTCTCGCGTCTTCTGCGAGAAGTGGGGACCCCCGAAGTACTCCAAAGGAACATCATGACCGCTGCCAAATCCGTAATCACCGCTGACAACGATGCTGTCGTTACCGAAATCCAGATCGCCGCGCCTCCCGAGCGAGTCTTCCAGGCATTAACGGATGAGCGCGAGCTGATCCGCTGGTTCAACAACCCCAGCTGTCCCGACAAGTTCTGGAAGATGGACGCGCGCCTGGGCGGCCAATACGGCTACGCCACGCAGAAGGGAACTGTGGTGGTCAATGGAGTGAGCGAGTTCGAGTGCCACGGCGAGATCCTCGAATTCGATCCTCCGCGTCTGCTCGTCTACACCTGGTATGGCAACTGGCACGAAAATAAATCGCTCCGCACCGTCGTCCGCTGGGAATTGACTCGCGCCGCCGCCGGCACTCACGTGAAAGTCACGCATAGCGGTCTGGCGAAAGAAGCGGCTGCCCGCAAGGATTACAGCGGTGGCTGGCTCGGTGTGCTCGAGAATCTGAAAAAGTTCACCGAGAGCTGACGTGTGGAACGGACACTCCCTTCGGCAAGCTCAGGGCAGGCTCTGTCCGTTGCCTTTGACCTTGCATTTGCTTTGATTTTCGATCTGAGAAAAGTAGGAGAGTACCATGGCAAACGCTGCAATCACCCCCGATCAAGATGTCGTTACCTGCGAGATCTTCATTGCCGCGCCTCCGGCCCGTGTCTTTGAAGCCATCACCGACCCTCGCCAACTCCCGCAATGGTGGGGACAAACAGAAATGTATCGCGTCACGAACTTCGAATCCGACGTGCGCGTCCACGGCAAATGGAAAAGCACCGGCGTCGGCGCCAACGGTGACAGCTTCCAGGTCAGCGGCGAGTATCTCGAAGTCGATCCGCCGCGTCTCCTGGTGCAAACCTGGACCTCCAGTTACGCAGGCGATCTCAAAACCACGGTTCGCTGGGAGCTCGAGCCCCAAAGTGTGCACGGCCTGCACCCGGGCGGACCGCAACGTGCCGGCACCGGCACGCTGGTGAAAATTCACCACAGCGGCTTCGCCGGCAATCCCGAGCAGGCCAAGAGCCACGCCCAGGGCTGGGTACGTGTTCTCGCCTGGGCCCAGCTCTTCGTCGAGAAAGGACAGACGATCGACACGCGCCATTGACCGCGCGCACAACCTCACGCGACAATGCAAGCGTGAACCCGCGATCGTCGAAGCATCGATCCCGCAGGAACGCCTGCATTGTTGCGCTGTTGTTAATCGTGGGCCTCGCCTCCGCCCAGACCACCCCAGCTCAGAAGGGAACTCCCATGCCCGCCCACGCCACCGGCCCATTCGAAGTCAAACTCACGCCGCAGGACGACAAAATCGATCCCACCCTCGGTCGCATGACTATCGAGAAAACTTTCCACGGCGATCTCGAAGGCTCCAGCAAAGGCCAGATGCTCACGGCCTCCACCGACGTCAAAGGTTCTGCCGGCTATGTCGCCATCGAACGCGTCACCGGAACGCTTCATACTTCCGCCGGCCCGCGCGCCGGCACTTTCGCCCTTCAGCACATCGGCACGCTCACTCGTGGCACGCCGGAACTCAGCGTCACCGTCGTCCCGGATTCCGGAAGTGGCCAACTCGTCGGCCTCACTGGCAAGCTGGACATCCACATCGCCGACGGAAAGCACTCCTACGACTTCGAATACACGTTGCCCGAGACCCCTTAGCCGCATGAGTGAATGAAGGTTTCCGCCATTCCTGGCGGAAAGTTGTGGCTTGACTTTGGCGATGCCGGGAGTATTGTAGGTGCGTTCAGCCGAGCCTCTCCCGTCCCAAGCGCCCGGCTGCATTGCTTTTCGGCCCCATTGATCGAACCCTGTGCGTCTCGGATTCTGTTCGAGTTTTCAGCCCAAGGAGGACCTGCGATGGTCGCAAATTCCATTCCACTTTCAGAATTGAGCCTCGAAACCGTAAAAGGCCCGGAAGAAATTCTCGTGCGCTGCATCGGCAGAATTACATCAAGCACCACCGGCACGCTGCAGACCACGGTTCGCGGCCTTATCCCGGAATCGAACCGCATCGTGCTGGATTTAACCGATGTCAGCTATCTGGACAGCTCCGGCCTCGGTGCCCTGGTCGGTTTGTATGTCTCCGCCAAGAGGCAGCATTGCGAGCTGCGGCTGATCAATCTGAACCAGCGCTTGAAGCAACTGTTTCGCCTCACCAAGCTGGCTTCCGTCTTCGAAGGCCACGAAGATATGTTGGGGATGACCCCGGACTAGAAGTTATCTCATAAATGTTTTTGGGAAGGGCGCGACTTCCCTCGTGCCGCAAACATTGCCTTTGGGTGGCGCAGCGCTTCAGCGCTGCGATATGAATTTGTTTTTTCAATGCGGGCTTTAGCCCCTGAGGGGAGCCGCGAAACGCCCGCGGTACGTGCGCGCTAGCCGGCCACCGTCTGTTGTACCCCGACCATCGACTTCAGCTCCGGCTCCGACGGAACGATGATCCAGGCAAGCAGGTACGTGATGATGCCCGGGCACACTCCCGACGCGAGTGTGATAAAGAGGCATACGATGCGCACCAGGATTACGTCGACATCGAAATAATGAGCGAGCCCGGCGCAAACGCCCGCGATCTTTTTGTCGCTGCGGGAGCGCAGCAGTTTCTTCGGCGCGGACAACACACCCACTATCTTGCCGCACCCGGAACACACTCGGTCGTCCTCAGCGATGGCCTTACCACAAGCATTGCAGTACATATTTGTGCCTCCCGTACGTCTTTGGATACGACGAATGCGGGGGAAATGTTCCGCTTATGGGTGCCCCATCTTTGGCGTCCTTTGCCAAAGAGCCTGCCTTGAGCGGTAGTCGAAGGGTGGGATTCCACACCTCTCACCCTTTAGGATCTTGAGTTCCAACATCGACCACGACGACGGGCGTCCAATCCTTGTCAAGACCCCAAACCTCAGCAATTTCCTTCAACCTGCTGATTCGCTGCCAGATATAAGTTTCCAAAAATGTCCCAATCACCCTCTCCAACCTGCTATTCTGAATATATAGAGTAAAAACCACGGCGCAGCCCACATCGGGCAGCGCCGTTTTCGTTTTCACCCTTAAAACTTTTTCACTCTTAAGTCTAAGGAGTCTTCATCCCGCGCAGCCGCCCGCTGCGCTTTTTTAGTTATGTCGAACATCATCCATCGCCCGCGCCCCCAACCTCATCCTCAAAAAGTCATCACCATCCACGCCGTCGCAGTCCCCACCCGCAAACGTCGTGGAGAAGCCGCCGAGGCCGCCTTTCTCGCGCGCGCCACCCACCTCGGATTCAGCGTCTGCCTTCCTTGGGGAGACAGCGACCGCTACGATTCTGTCGTCGAACTCGACCGCGGATTCCTCCGCGTGCAAGTCAAATCCGCCACCCGCTACGCGGAAACCCGCTACCGCGTCAAAACCACCGGAGCCAACGGCCAGGTCTACACCTCCGCCGAAATCGATTTCTTCGTCGCCTACATCGTCCCTGAAAACCTCTGGTACGTCATTCCCATCCAGGCCATCGCACACCGCAAAGGCGTCCGCTTCTATCCCCACACACGCCGTCAATCCCGCGCCATGTTCGAAAAATACCGCGAAGCCTGGTGCCTCCTCGATTGTTCGCGTAAAGCGCGTGGTTGGAAGGACATTCCCGCTGTTTGCCGCAGCAAGAATCTGGAAGTCCGCTGCGCCGTCTGCCCTCAACGCGGCTGAGTTCATTCGTCACAGACAAAGGCCGGAGGCTCTGCAATGCTCATGTGGAACGGACACTCTTGTCCGTTTGCCTTTGATGTTGACTTTAGATCTTGATATCGAGTGATCCGCATGCCTAACCGCACGCTGGAAAGGAAATACGCATACCGTCGCTATCTGCCTCACTATCAGAAGCCGGGCCGAGCCATATTCGTGACTTTCCGCAATGGGAATCGGATCCTATTTCCTCCAGAAGCCCGAGACGCAATACTCCAACATTGCCTGCACGATCACGAGAAACGTTACGAACTCCACGCCGTCGTAGTAATGCCGGACCACGCCCATCTTCTACTCACACCGCTACGTGATGACAAAGCCTGGCCCTACGCACTACCGCTCATATTGAAGATGCTCAAAGGCACCTCGGCACGAAGCGTCAACAAACTCCTGAACTCCAGCGGCCCAGTCTGGCAGGAGGAATCGTTCGACCATGTCCTCCGCTCGCAGGAGAGCTTCGAAGAGAAACTGGAGTACATCCGCCAAAATCCTGTCCGCCGAGGCTTGGTAAGGAAACCCGAAGACTATAAGTGGCTCTGGCTCGAGCAACAGTCGTGTGGGACGGACACTCTTGTCCGTCGCTTTTGACTTTGGTGTTGACCCTGGGTCGTCCATACAGGACGGAGACTGAGAACCTCGGTCTTTGAGGACACGAGACCAACCCCAACGCCGAAAGCGACGGACAAGAGTGTCCGTCCCACACGGGCATCGCTTATACTGTCTCCACATATGTCTGGGGATTCACAGAAGACCTTTTACCTCGAAACCTTCGGCTGCCAGATGAACGTGCATGACTCCGAAAAGGTCATTGGCACGCTCGTCCACGAGGGATACCAGCAGGTGCAAACGGTCGAGCAGGCCGACTTGATTCTCTACAACACCTGCTCCATCCGCGACAAGGCGGAGCAGAAAGTCTTCCATCGCCTGGCGGACTACAAGAAGCTACTCAAGCAGGGCAAGAAGTTTGGCGTGCTGGGCTGCGTGGCGCAACAGGAAGGCGAAAAGATTTTCGAGCGCGCGCCGCATGTGTCGATGGTGTGCGGATCGGCCTCCTACCGCAATCTGCCGCAGATGCTGATTCAAATTGAAGCAGGGAAGCAGCGCGTCACCGGACTCGACGATCGCGAGACCGACGAATGCTTCGAGACCGAATTCACCGCCCGCACCAATCCCCATCGCGGATACATCACCATCATCGAAGGCTGCGACAAATTCTGCGCCTACTGCGTGGTGCCGTTCACGCGAGGAAAAGAACGAAGCCGCACGTCCGAGTCAGTGCTCGCCGAAGCTCGCCAGATGGCCGATCTCGGCTATACCGAAATCCAGTTGCTGGGCCAGAACGTGAATTCCTATAAAGATCCGGATTGCGGATCTTCCGGAAAAAAGAGAACGTTCGCCGAATTGCTGGCTGCCGTAGGCGTAGTGCCGGGGATTCGGCGAGTGCGCTTCACTACTTCGCACCCGCGTGACTTCGGACGCGACATTATCGACGCCATCGACGCTGTTCCTACGCTCTGCGACCATGTGCATCTACCGGTGCAAAGCGGCTCGGACCGCGTGCTGAACGCGATGCAGCGGCTTTACACCCGCGAGCAATATCTCGAACGCATCTCCTGGATGAAGGCCGCCAGGCGGCCGATCAGCATCACCAGCGACGTCATCGTCGGCTTTCCCGGAGAGACCGAAGAAGACTTCGCCCAGACTCTAGCATTGCTGGACGAAGTGGGCTACGACGCGGTTTTTACCTTCAAGTATTCGCCGCGCCCGAACACGCCGTCGCTGGCCCTGGAGGATGCGATTCCTGATCAGGAAAAATCCCGCCGGCTGGAAGTTCTGATGGCGCGTCAGAGAGAAATACAGATCACACGCTACAAGAAATACATAGGAGAAACCCTGGAGGTAATGGTTGAAGGTAGGAACGAAGCACGCAAACAGTGGATCGGCCGCACCAGCCACAACAAGACCCTGAACTTCAGCGCCCCCGAAACATCCGCTCTTCAACCGGGATCGTATGTAAACGTAAGGGCCACCCAGAGCTTTCCCAACAGTCTGCTGGGAGAATTGGTGGTATAAAAGCCCAAGCAGCAGCTGTTCTGAAACGCAGCGTTGCAGGAGTTCCCGATGGAAGTAGAAATGACAATCCGCGGCCTTTTAATGGATCCGGTGACGAATACGCCTATTGTGATTTTGAAGGATGTGGCGGGAGAATCGGTGTTGCCGATCTGGGTGGGAGTTTATGAGGCGAACGCGATCGCACTGGAGATGGAGAAAGTGAACACGCCGCGTCCGATGACGCACGATCTGATCAAGAATGTGCTGACGGGACTGGAGACGCAGGTTCACAAAGTTGTGGTGACGGAACTCCGCGAAGATACGTTCTATGCGGTGATCTGGCTGGAGCGCGGAGGCGAGGTGGTGAGCATCGATTCGCGGCCGTCGGATGCGCTGGCGCTGGCGTTGCGCGTGGACTGTCCGATCTTCGTCGACGAGATCGTGTTGAAGAATTCGAAGCAGGCGGCGAACATGTCGGACCGGGTCAGCGCCGAGGAATTGCGGAAATATCTGGAAGGGCTGAACGACGAAGACCTGGGTAAGTACAAGATGTAGGGAGTAGCCTCGCGGGCAGGCTCGGTCGAGGCACGGTGTAATCTCCTGAAGAATCTAAGCGTGGCGAGGCCGGTTCTGTGGCTCAGATGATCTACTTTACATAATACCTGTTATCGGACATTACATCCCTCCCGATTTATTCCTGCCTATTCGGTGCCGTGAGAAAGCGCAGAGAGTTCGGGCCCTTGGCCCGACGGACAGCCGAGGGCGGCTGTCCCCACTATGAGCAACGGCACGACTGCCCTTCCCAAAACTGTTTATGACCTAGCCCCTATTCGGATGGGAAGACGATCTTGGGATGGAACAAGGTGCCGGCGACGCGCGTGGCGATGGCGAGGAGTTCAGTTTGTCCGGCGAAGACTTTGACTTGGCGCGCGCGCGAAAGTTCGGGAAGATTGACGGAGCGACCACTGCGGATGCGGGCGGCTGTGGCTTCGTCGGCGGTGACTGCGGGAAATTGGGGGAGGAGTTCGCGAGGGTGGACGAAGAAGGTGTCTATTCCTGGTAAGCGCTGGGGTTCTGTTGAAGGCATGGGGCGTGGCGAGATTGGCGGGCAGGAATGCCCGCCCCACACGGCCACGGGTTGCTCTACGTCAATTCCCTTTCCCTGGAATTCGATCTGTTCGAGGGTGTGGGCCTGGGTGATGTCGAACTCGGCGACGGAGGTGCGGCGGAGGGATGCGAGATGGGCTCCGCAGCCGAGGCGCTGGCCCATTTCATGGGCGATGGAGCGCATGTAGGTTCCCGAGGAGACGCGGGCGCGGAAGTGGGCGCGATCGGCTTCGACCGCGGTGATGGTGAAGTCCTTGATCTCGACATGAACCGACTGGAGGATGACCTCTTTCTGTTTTCGAGCCAATTTGTACGCGGGGACGCCGTGGATTTTCTTGGCGGAAAAGGGCGGAGGGATCTGGTCGATGAGGCCGTGGAATTCGGCAGCGAGTTTCTGGAGATCATCCAGAGCCACACGAGACCCTACGGGAGACAGTTCACCCAAGGGTTCACCATCGGCGTCGTAAGTATTGGTGGCAAAGCCGAAACGGATCACGCCTTCGTAGGTCTTTTCGGAGGCAATATAAAACTGCGCCAAGCGGGTGAGAGATCCGGTGACGAGGGGGAGCACGCCGGTGGCAAGAGGATCGAGCGTGCCAAGATGGCCGACGGAGCGCTGCTGGAGAATACGGCGCATGCGGTTGACTACGTCGTGGGAGGTCCAACCGGCGGGCTTGTCGATGACGATGACGCCATTCATGAGGAATTTGGTAATTTGGTAGTCGGGTAATTGAGCAATTACGAGCAGTCAAAACTCTGGGCAGTCCCTCAGGGGCTAAAGCCCGCATTCGTAACTGCTCTGGCGGCGGGGCTTGAAGCGGCGCCCTTTCAAAGCCAAGTCTAAACTACCAGATTTCTTATGCTTCCTATTCGCGACGACCAGCCTCGGTATAGCACGCCCTTCGTGACGTGGTTTTTGATTGGGCTCAATGTAGTGATTTTTTTCTTCGAATGGTCGCTGGATCAACAGAGTCTGAACTCGCTGATTCATCAGTTCGGGGTGGTGCCGTATCATCTGGCCGTATTTCTGGGAGGCTCGCACCGGTATCCGCTGGCGGCGATCGTGGTTCCCCTCTTCACATCCCTTTTCTTGCACGGATCGTGGATGCATGTGATCGGCAATATGTGGTTTCTCTATATTTTTGGCGACAATGTTGAAGACTACCTGGGACACTTCAAGTACCTGGTCTTTTACATCCTCACGGGTGTGATCGCGATGGGCACGCATGTCGCCATGAATTTGCATTCGACCGCACCTGCGGTCGGAGCCAGCGGAGCAATCGCTGGAGTGCTGGGAGCTTATTTCGTTTTGTACCCCAGAGCGCGGGTGCTGACCTGGGTCTTTGAGCTTCTGTTTTTGGTGGTGTGGTTGCCGGCGTGGATCATCCTGGGATATTGGTTTGTTCTGAATTTCCTGAGTGGGACAGAGACCGCGCTCTCTATACATAGGCAAAATATGGGTGGAGTCGCCTTCTGGGCGCACGTGGGCGGATTTGTCTCCGGAGCGCTCGTGGTAAAGGTTTTCGGCGAACGGAAGTTGAGGCATCCGTACGCGCTAGGATGACGCGGTTCCGGCTCGCAATAAGAAACAGAGTCAAAGGCGACGGACAAGAGTGTCCGTCCCACATGTGCGGTTACTTTTTCGGCCGCGACTCAGGGGGCACGAGGCCGGAGAGGCGATAGTAGACGACAAGCTGGCCGTAGTGTTCGCCGGAATGCTCGATGAAGCCGTAAGCCATGTCGAGGACCCGCATTTGCTGGTTGGCGAAGGGGTCGACGAGCAGATCGGACATTCCTTTGTCGCCCTTGGCCTTGATGGCGGCCGCGCCATCGGCAAAGGATTTTTTCACGAAGGCGACGATGTCAGCTTTGGTCTTGTAATCGGACCGCTTGGGGTCCTCTCCAGCAGGCGCCTTCTTTCCCATGGCAGGATCGGTAAAGAAATAATTTGCGCCAGCAGCGTGGAGCAGTTGCTCGGCGAAGCTGCGCTGGGCGGGCGTCGGCTTGAAATCGTATTTGTCCTCGGGAAAATCTTCGGCCATGGCGATGAGCTTGCGGCCAATATCGTTCCAGGAGTCGAGCACAACTTTCGAAGGACTGTCGGGCGGCTTGACTTCCTTTTTAGCGTCTTGTGCGTGAGCAGGGAAAGCAAGAATCGATAGGGAGAACATGACTGCGATCAGAAACGCTGCCTTTCTCATGGCTGGATCCTCCGGAGAATTTGGACGCGCGTATCTTAGCTGGAAATTCAGTGCATGTAAAACCCGAGTCGGGATCACAGGCAAAGTCAAAGGCGACGGAGTGTCCGTACCACAAGGGCCGACTTCAGGATTAGTCGGAAGTCAAGATCAAGCGCAAAGTCAAAGGCAACGGACAGGAGTGTCCGTTCCACACGGGCCGACTTCAGGATTGAGTCGGAAGTCAAGATCAAGGGCAAAGTCAAAGGCAACGGACAGGAGTGTCCGTTCCACAGGCGCCACAATCAGATTCCGTTGGAGCGCTGACGGATGAGCGACAGGAACTCGGAGCGCGTTTCGTTCGAATCGCGGAAGCAACCGAGCATGGAGGAAGTGACGGCTTCCGAATGTTGCTTCTCGACGCCGCGCATCATCATGCACAAGTGGCGGGCTTCAATGACGACGCCAACGCCTTGCGGCTCGATAACTTTTTGAATGGTTTCGGCGATCTGGGTGGTGAGGCGCTCCTGTATCTGCAGGCGGCGGGAGAAGAGTTCGATGAGGCGCGGAACTTTGCTGAGGCCGATGACTTTGCCGTTGGGAATGTAGGCCACGTGCACTTTGCCGAAGAACGGCAGCAAGTGGTGCTCGCAGAGGCTGAACATTTCGACGTCCTTGACGATGACCATCTCGTCATAAGAGACGGTGAAGAGCGCGCCTTTCAGCAGGGCTTCGGCATCTTCGGTATAGCCGCGGGTGAGGAACTGCATGGACTTGCGAACGCGCTCGGGAGTTTGCAGAAGACCTTCGCGGTGCGGGTCTTCGCCGAGGCGAACGAGCATTTCCTGGACGAGGTCTTCGAAGGTGGCGCCGGTGAGGGAAATTTCAGTTGAGGGTTTCATGGTGAGGTCGATTCAGTAATTTTGTAATTTGTAATTTTGTAATTTGTAATTCAACTTCAAAACCAAGTTCAGTCGGCTGTGTTCTGGCCACGATATTCGAACGAATTCATCATCGTTTCTTCTAAGCGTACTCTTTCAAGATGAGCGCGAGGGAAGCCACGCTGCACTATTTCATAAATCTGCAGGCAGAGATTTTCCGTGGTGGGCACTTTCTGAGCGAACTCTTTCAGTGTATTCAAATTCTCGTGATCGAAGCGAGAGAGCACTTCCCTTTCCATGAAGCCGTCGAGATCGGTGAGGTTGCAGACCATTCCGGTTCCTTGATCGACCTGGCCGCTGACGGTTACTTCGACAATGTAGTTGTGTCCGTGACCATAGGGATTGTTGCACTTTCCGTACGTCATCTGATTCTCAGCGTCGGACATGGCTTCGCTGTGCAGACGGTGCGACGCGGAGAACAGGTAGCGGCGGGAGAGGTGAGCTTTCATAATCGGCTTCTAGCTTCTAGCTTAAGTCTCATTCTTCTCCGTAGAAATCGACGAAGAGATCTGGCGTTTCGTAAACCCGCACCCGGTGCAGCTTGGCGTGTTCGAGCTTGGTTACCAGGCGCTGCCAGATGGCGATGGCGATGTTTTCGGTAGTAGGGATCTGGTGCAGGAATTCGGGGACTTCTTTGTTGAGAAAGCGGTGGTCCATGGCGTCGAGGACCTCGCGGTGCATCACTTCTTTGAGCTGCTTGAGGTCGACGACGAAGCCGGAGCGGGGGTCGACTTCGCCTTTGACTGTGACCTCCAGTGTGTAGTTGTGGCCGTGACCGTTGGGGTTATTGCACTTGCCGAAGACACGTCGATTCTCTTCCGGAGTGAACTCCGGGTTGTGGTAATAGTGCGAGGCGGCGAATTCAGCTTTGCGCGTGAGATAGACCATAAAAACAGTTGCCAGTTGTCAGTGGCCAGTTGCCAGTACGGCAGATTTTTCAGAATAGTTACGGCCCTTCCAGAGAACACTACCCTTGGCGTGCGCCCTGGCCGAGTGCAGCAAGAGATAGGAGAACAGAGGAAGGCCGAAGACAGCGAGAAGGTTTGCGTCCCAGGAGAAATGGGCGCGGCGGATTCGCGCCAGAAGAAACGTGTACAAGGTCAAGCCTAGAATGCAGGCCACGAGGGCGGGCCGCCGATGTCCGCGAAGAGCGGCGGCGAGGGCGATCGCGAAGCTGGCGAGGATCAGGACAAACTCGATTGCACGAAGCGCAGCCAGGCGGAGCGGCGAGGGGAATAGGAGCGCGAGGTTCTTGGTCCAGCCTTCGCGGAGTTGGGCGAAGGTGCGATACATGCGAGTGCGGACGGCATCGCCGCCGAAGCGGAAGAATATTTTCCTGCCAGAGCGTTTCACGGCGCGAGCCAGAGCGACGTCTTCGAGCAGGTGGCCGGCAATCGAGGCGTGTCCACCGACGGCGTCATAGGCCTCGCGCGTGATCAAAATGTACTGGCCGTTGGCAGCCGCGGCGGGAGAGTTGGGGTCGCTGACCTGTGACGGGCGAAAGGTCGCGGCTAGTTCGGCGAAGATCACAGGCATCACAGCTTTCTCGCAGAAGCTTTTCACAATTTGTTCCGGAGAGTAGGAGAGCATGGCTGCGCCGTGGCGCTGGGCCTCTGCGATACTTCGCATCAGCGATCCGGGCAGATGGATGGTATCGGCATCCGTGAAGAGCAGCCAATCGCCGCGAGCTGTTCTGGAGCCGGCGATGACGGCGTTGTTTTTGCCGGACCAGCCTGTAGGGAGCGGTCCGGGGCTGATGACGAGGACTTCGGATTGATGGGGCGAACTCGAAAAAGAGGAGGCGATTTCGCGGGTGCGGTCCGTGGAATGGTCGTTGACCACGATGATTTCGAAGGCGACTCCAGCTTGCATGACCAGGGATTCGAGACACGCGCCGAGGCAGGCTTCTTCGTTGCGGGCCGGGATGATCACCGACACGGCGGGTTGACGGGTTGCGGTGTCTGTCGCGGGCATACGCCGAATCTATTATTATAGCGGGGTGCGACGCATCCTTCGTTTTTCCAGCATTGCTACCCTGGGGTTCATTCTGCTTTCGCTTTCCGGCTGCTATAGCGGTACGCGGCCGCCACGAATTGGCTCAGCGGCACCGGATTTCACGGTTCACGATGCCGGGCAGACGGTAACTCTCAGCCAACTTAAGGGGCAAGTTGTCGTATTGAATTTCTGGGCGACGTGGTGCCCGCCGTGTATTGAGGAAATGCCGTCACTGGTGCAGATGCAACAGCGGATGAAGACCAAAGGCGTGACCGTGCTGGCGGTTAGCGTGGATGTGGATCAGGACAACTACCGGCGATTCCTGAAGGATCACAATGTGAATTTGCTTTCGGTGCGGGATGCCGATCAGAAGAGTAATGCGCTGTATGGGACGTTCAAGTTTCCGGAGACCTACGTGATCGATCGGAATGGGGTGGTGCGGCGCAAGTTCATTGGCGCGGTGGACTGGACGCAGCCGGATGTGATGGAGTATTTGGGGAAGCTGTAGAGAGTTTCAGGGGCTAAAGCCCGGTATTTAGCAAACCTTACGCGGCGCTGAAGCGCCGCTCTTCCACGGTACTGCAAAAGGTTTCCCCTAGTCGGCCTTCGTCAAAATCAAAATCAACTTCAAGAACAAAGTCAAAGGCGACGGACAGAGCCTGCCCTGAGCTTGCCGAAGGAAGTGTCCGTCCCACACGGGCGGTTATAGCTTTGTGTGGCGGAGGCGGAGGGCGTTGGTGATTACGGAGACGGAACTGAAGCTCATGGCGGCGGCGGCGAAGATGGGGCTGAGAAGCAGACCGAAAAAGGGATAGAGGACGCCGGCTGCGATGGGCACGCCGATGGCGTTGTAAACGAAGGCGGAGAAAAGATTCTGGCGAATGTTGCGCATGGTGGCGCGGCTTAGATTGCGGGCGCGCAGGATTGCGGTGAGATCGCCTTTGACCAGCGTGATGCCGCCGCTTTCCATGGCAACGTCGGTACCGGTGCCCATGGCGATGCCGACATCGGCTTGCGCGAGTGCGGGGGCGTCGTTGACGCCGTCGCCCGCCATCGCCACCACTCTTCCCTGCCCTTGCAGTTTGCGGATGATTTCCAGCTTGCCTTCTGGCAGTACTTCGGCTTCAAATTCTTCGATGCCAAGCGCCTGCGCGAGATTCGCTGCAGTGGCGCGATTGTCGCCGGTGAGCATGACCACGCGGATGCCCTGATTCTTCAGATCGCGAATGGCATTGAGAGTGGTGGGCTTCAGGGGATCGGCGACGGAGAGCGTGCGAACGAACTTGCCGTCAATGGCAACACAGAGCGTGGTGCCAACACCGGGGTTAGCATCCCGGAAGTCCGCGTTCGCACGGGCAAACGCTCCCAACTCGGTCATGAGTGCAGCGTTACCGACGGCAACTTGTCTGCCAGCAACGGTTCCAGTGATTCCCTTTCCGGGGATATTTTTGAAATCTTGCGGCTGTGAAAGCGAGAGGCCCTGTCTTTCCGCAGCGGTGACGATTGCGCTGGCTAGAGGATGCTCACTGGCGCGCTCTAGACTGGCGGCAAGGCGAAGCGCTTCCTCACTGTCATTTGGTGACAAAGAAACCCCGAGCAGTTGCGGCTTGCCTTCGGTGAGGGTTCCAGTTTTGTCGACAACCAGGGTGTCGACCTTTTCCAGAATCTCTAAGGCTTCGGCATTCTTGATGAGCACACCGGCTCGAGCGCCGCGGCCGACGCCGACCATGATCGCCATGGGCGTGGCGAGTCCCAGAGCGCAGGGGCAGGCGATGATGAGGACGGCGACGGAGTTCACGAGCGCGTGCGCGAAGCGGGGTTGCGGACCGAAGAGGAGCCACGCGATAAACGTGAGCACGGCAACAACGACGACGATGGGGACAAACCATTTGGCGACGCGGTCGGCGAGACGCTGGATGGGAGCGCGGCTGCGCTGCGCCTGACCGACGAGCTTCACGATGCGCGCCAGCAAAGTTTCAGTGCCTACGCGTTCGGCTCGCATGATGAAAGAGCCGCCGCCGTTGATCGTGGCGCCGATCACTTTGCTTTCCGGCGATTTCTCCACGGGCATGGATTCGCCGGTGATCATCGATTCGTCGATGGAACTGCGGCCTTCGAGGAGCACGCCGTCTACCGGAATTTTTTCTCCCGGGCGCACGCGGAGGCGATCGCCGGGTTGCACTTGTGCGAGCGGAATATCTTGTTCGCTGCCATCGGCTTTGAGCAGGCGCGCGGTGCGGGGACTGAGATCGAGGAGGGCGCGAATGGCGGCGCTGGTGCGGCTGCGGGCGCGCAGTTCCATGACCTGGCCGAGAAGGACAAGCGTTGTGATGGCGGCAGCGGCTTCGAAGTAAACGTCGGGATATCCGCCCATGCTGCGGAGAGAGTCGGGAAAAATCTGCGGTGCGAGAGTGGCGATCACGCTGTATCCGTAGGCGACACCGGTGCCCATGCCGATCAGCGTGAACATGTTTGGACTGCGGTTGATCAGGGATGTCCAGAAGCGTTGGAAGAACGGCCAGCCGCCCCAGAGCACTACGGGCGTGGCCAAGACCAGTTCGAGCCAGGGCAGATTCAGCGGCGCGCCATCCAGGTTCAGATCGAGGTGAAGGCGATACCCGAACATCGCTCCCATCGCGACTGTAAGCAAAGGCGCGGTCAGGGCGAGGCTGAGCCAGAAGCGGCGGGTCATATTGCGAAGCTCGGAATTGTCTTCGGTTGCCGCCGTGACCGTGCGGGGCTCGAGCGCCATGCCACAGATGGGACAGGATCCGGGGCCCGGGCGAACGATTTCCGGATGCATGGGACAGGTATATTCAGTGCGCGTGGAGGCGAGGGGGACGTCGGGCTCGAGGGCCATGCCGCACGACGGGCAGGCTCCGGGCTTAGTCTCGCGAACCTCCGGGCACATGGGGCAGACGTAAGCCGTAGAGACGGGGACTCGAGCAGCGCCGGACTGAGGTTTCATCAAATGCAAGGGGGCGGGAGGCGCGGATCTGGCTGCGCCCAGCATCACTAATCCTGCTGCTTTTGCCGGCGGAAGGGCGCGCAGATATTTTTTTGGATCGGTCTGGAATTTTTCCACGCAAGGCGCGCAGCAAAAATAATATTTTTTTCCGCCGTGGTCAGAGACATGCTTGGCCTTGGTGGGATCTACATTCATCCCACACACGGGGTCGCGCTCCAAGGTTGAGGGTTGATCTGACGGGGTGGTTGACATAGTTCTACGTAAGGCTGTTCGATGGGCGATGCTTTATATTGGATTCAGCCCTAACGACTTGGGTGTCACTATCCTACGCTGAAGA
>CAYOEH010000002.1:0-251235 GCA_964403025.1 uncultured Acidobacteriaceae bacterium
CAGGCTCACTTCATGGCCATATCGCAGGTACCGATCTCCACCGACGCATTCACCCACAAGGTAACGAATCCGGCCTGGAAGAACAAGCCGACATGGTACATGGTGGCCAGTTCAGACCGCTCGATCAATCCGATACAGGAACGCATGATGGCCAAGCGCGCCAATGCCAAGACGGTCGAAGTAAATGCCAGCCATGTGGCCTACATGTCTCATCCGAAGGAAGCAGCCAAGCTCATCGAAGAGGCTGCTTCCTCCGCGCACGCCAACTAGCAGTCGGTAAATGTTTACGTTGCAAGTGAAATGTGCGTCCCCCGCGCGAAGCAAGAGCGATTTGACGCGGAGGCGCGCAAGATTGAAATCGAAAATCAAATGATCCTTCTGGATCTCTACTGCAAAGGAGAATAATCGTGAGTCAGCATATTAAGAATGTAGTTCTGGTGCATGGAGCTTTCGCGGATGGCTCGGGCTGGAAGAGGGTCGCGGACATCCTCAAGAATGATGGCTACAGAGTGTCGGTGGCACAGCCTCCCGAGACCTCGTACGCCGACGATCAAAAGTACACAAAGGCCGCCATCGATGCCATGGGCGGCCCGGTTGTGCTGGTCGGCCATAGTTATGGCGGGTCCATCATCACCGAGGCCGGAAATCATCCAAACGTTGCAGCACTGGTCTATATTGCTGCATTTGCTCTCGATGAAGGCGAGAGTTGTGCGTCGATCGAAACGGCGTTGCCGCAAGCATCGAAGGCGTTTAAAGCGGACAGCAATGGGCTTTGGTGGATCGACGAGGCCCACTTCGTCGCCGACTTCGCAGCGGACATTCCACGGGATGAAGCGGAGTTCATGGCAATAGCGCAGGTGCCGATCTCCACCGACTCGTTCACGCATCAGGTAAAGAATCCCGCGTGGAAGCACAAGCCCACCTGGTACATGGTGGCCAGCGAAGACCGATCGATCAATCCGGACCAGGAGCGCATGATGGCGAAGCGCGCGAAGGCAGAGACGGTCGAGGTGAAGTCGAGCCATGTGGCCTACATGTCTCATCCGAAGGAAGCAGCCAAGCTCATCGAAGCGGCTGCCACCTCCGAACGGATCAAGATAGCTGCCTGAGGAGTACACCATGAAAGATCACATCACCGTACAAGGGCAGGACGGCAAGTTTGCCGCCTATATCGCGCGGCCGGAGACAGTACCGGCTCCGGCCGTTGTCGTTCTGCAGGAGCTGTTCGGGGTGAACGCCGACATTCGCAGGCACTGCGATGAATTGGCGGAACAAGGTTACATCGCGCTCGCTCCAGACCTGTACTGGCGGCAGGAGCCAGGCGTCGACCTGAACGTCACCTCCCAAGCCGACTGGGACCACGGCCTTCGCCTCTATCAGGCTTATGACAGAGATGCCGGAGTCACGGACATCAAAGACACCATCGACGCAGTACGCAGTCTCCCGGAATGCAACGGCAAGGTTGCCTTGCTCGGCTATTGCCTCGGCGCGCTGATGGTCTTCATGACAGCCGTCCGGAACGACGGGATCGACGCCGCGGTCTGGTATCACGGCGCCGATACTGAGAAATATCTAGGAGAGGTCGATGGGCTTCACGCGCCGCTTCTCATGCATGTAGCCGAAGAGGACGAGTTCATTTCTAAAGCTGCACAAACTGAGATCAAAGCGGCACTCGCTAAGAAACCAAACGCAACGGTCTACAGCTATCCGGGTCAGAGTCATGCCTTTTCTCGTCATAATGGGGCGCATTACAACGCCGCCGCGGCTCACCTTGCCAACGCTCGGACGAGCGAATTTCTACAGCGGCAACTACAAAGAGATTCGAGATGACAAGAAAAATCGAAATAGAGCGGTTCAGTCTGACGACCTCGAGGCCATTTGATGAAGTAATAGCCGGTGTGAACGCCGGCATCGGTCATCCGGATATGGCTGAATTTGGGAGATCAACTCACGAGGCACGCTCATTTGCGGAACTGAAAAGCGCAGTTGAGAAAGGCTTGAGCAAAATAGGACTAATGCTGTTTATGCAACTGGATCACGGTGCGGTTCTGCGCAAAGAAACAGGCCGCGAGGCTCCGAAGATGATTCGTTTCATCTTTGGCAACCCTCTCATCATGAAGGAAATGGTCAAGCATGTCCCGGATGCGGGCTCTTACGCGCCGGTTACCGTGCTTGTGGACGAACGCGCCGATGGCGTCCATTTGTCATATGACAGGATGGCGAGCTTCTTAGCCCCTTATGGGAATCGCGACGCACTAGAGGTCGCGAGGGATTTGGACAAAAAAATCGAGGATCTATTGCGGGAAGCCGCAGCGTGAGCACACTTGACATCACTGCGAAGTTTGAGGCTGGACTCAACGAGGTTAAGAATTCCGTAGGCATGAATCACACTCTGCGAAAATCTCCGCCTCGTCGAATCCAGTGTGGCAATTAAAGCCTACTCTGCGGCAGCATTAGTTGCGCCTTCTTTCGTTGCCACCAAGGCACCTGTTGCGGCCTGCTCGATAAGATGAGCGACGGCTTGAGGATGGGACAGGAACACGGAGTGACTGCTTTTGACCTCGACAATGGTTGAGCCTGCGCGTTTGGACATAGCCCTCTGGGCGTCAGGCGGGATCATCTTATCTTCGGTAGTGATGAGGTACCAACTGGGCTTTGTTCTCCATGCCGGCTGGGTGATCGCACCACCGAGCGCTTCCACACCCCACGGGACCTGAGAGTCGGCCATGAACGAAGCCAGATCAGGACTTACGTCCGCGCCGAATGCGGCCGGGAACTTGGCCTTATCGGGGAATAGGTATCCATCCTGAGGCGGGCGGATCGGCGGAGCAGGCGCGCCCGGGGGTGCACTTTTAATGATCGACGCGGCCGATTCGCCCTTGTCCGGTGCGAATGCCGTGACGTAGACCAAACCAGCGACCTTTGGATCGTTGCCCGCTTCGGTGATCACTACTCCGCCATATGAGTGGCTTCCTGAGGTCTGTCTTTTAAGGCCAGTTTCGCGTAAGGCCGACTTTCGCGTCGTTCAGTTCACCCCCGCCGTTCAGGGAGATCGATTCGTTCGGCAAGGGAGTCACGGCGACCACAATAGAACGGTGGCATCGCTTTCAAATCTGAGCATCCCGCCGCGCCATCACGAACAGGTCTGTTCCTTCCTGAGGGATAGGCCGCGAGATGCCCAACCTTTTCATCTTGGCAAGCAGCGTGGTTCGTTTCAATCCCAGTTTCCCCGCTGCGCCGCGCGGTCCACCGACGATCCAGCCGGCCTGCTCAAGTGTGTCCACAATCAAAGCGCGATCCGAGTCTTCCGGGGCCATCGATGGGTGGAAGGTTCGGGTGCGATGCAGACTGGGGTTCGGGAGATCTGTTTGATTGTTGCGAAGTGGGTTTGGAAGCACACCGTCCCGCGAAAGAATCACTGCGCGTTCGACTAAGTTCTGTAGCTCGCGAATGTTGCCAGGCCAGGAATACCATTGAAAGGCAGCCATGGTTTCTTGGGGAATGCGGTCGACTTGCTTCCCCATGCGGCGGCTAAACAGATTCACGAAATGCTTAACAAGAGCAGGGATGTCTTCACGGCGCTCTCTGAGCGCGGGCAGTAAGATGGGAAAGACATTCAGACGGTAATACAGATCACTACGAAATTGCCCGCGGCCGACCATCTTTACTAGATCCCGATTGGTTGCCGCCACCAGACGGACATCTACTTTGTGCGTGCGACTGCTCCCTAAACGCTCGAACTCCTGCTCTTGCAATACTCGCAGCAGCTTCGGCTGCAGGGCAAGAGGGATGTCACCAACTTCATCCAAGAACAGAGTACCTTTATCGGCCGTTTCGAAGCGCCCGATCCTTTGCGCAATTGCACCGGTAAAGGCTCCTTTCTCATGACCGAACACTTCGCTTTCCAGAAGATCCAGCGGAATCGCTGCACAATTTAGCTTTACAAATGGGCGTCCGAAGCGCTGACTGGCGTTGTGAATGGCATGCGCAATGAGTTCTTTTCCCGTGCCGGTTTCCCCCTCGACGAGGACAGTTGAATCAGTGGGAGCCACCTGTTCTACTTGTTCGAGAACGGATTCCAGCACGGCACTCTTGCCGATGATCCGCTCGAATCTTCGATCGAGTTGGTCCCCCGCGGAGTACGTAGCTGTTGCAAAGTCTGTCACAAGACACTCATCTCCAGGCACCCCATACGATCCGAATGTTCGTCACATATTGAGCGCGG
Organism: uncultured Acidobacteriaceae bacterium; assembly: GCA_964403025.1. Taxonomy (GTDB): domain Bacteria; phylum Acidobacteriota; class Terriglobia; order Terriglobales; family Acidobacteriaceae; genus Sulfotelmatobacter. The sequence goes on from CAYOEH010000002.1 coordinate 4,226, forward strand.
CACGGACCGTTTTCAGCAACAATTGATGATCGAACGGTTTTGCAAGGAACTCGACCGCTCCCTCTCTCATCGCTTGAATCCGCATCCTGGCGTCTCCGTGAGCTGTAATGAAAATGATCGGGATATCGCATTCCTCTTGTTTCAACCTGGCCTGCAACTGCAGCCCCGACATCTTGGGCATAAGAATGTCAGTTATCAGGCACGCAGCTTGACGGTGCAAACCGGATTCGAGGAATTCTTCCGCGGATCCAAAACACCGTGCCTCGAGTCCAGCCGACTCCATTAAGTCCTCTAGCGAGTCACAAATCGATTCATCGTCATCAATGATGGCGGTCAACTTGGACGTTTGGCTCCTGCTGTGATCCGTCGCGCCCATATTTTCTGATTACCGTAGTTGCAACGGCGTGTAAATGGAACAGCGGTCATTTTGCGATAAAATCGGGGTCAAGCGACAATTTCGAATAGCGTTAGCGATCTACGACTCCATTGAGGCGCCCGACCCCAACAAAAGGTCCTGCGGATGCTCATTGAACGGGAGTGAGTCAGCACCGTGAATGGCACTCGCACAGGTCAGATCGACAGGCCAAAGCTGAGTACGCGCATCTTCGAACAATCTAGGGAACCGAGGGTGTGGCCTGGATCGGTAGGGTGAAATGAAAAGTTGCGCCCGCTCCACTGTGAGCGCTTGCCCACAAGTGCCCGCCATGCGACTCCACAATGGAACGACTAATTGCTAACCCCATGCCGCTGCCTTGCGGCTTGGTCGTATAAAACGCAGAGAAAATCTGTTCCGGATTCTCCTTTGGCAGACCCACGCCGCTGTCGCTGACCGAGAACCGGAGTTGACTGTCCTGGAGTTGTGACTTCACGGTAAGCCCTCCACCCGAATCGTGCATGGCTTCGATGGCGTTGAGAAGGAGGTTCATGAACACCTGTTGCAGCTGGACACGATCAGCCATGATTTCGGGCAGATCGGTCGTAAGTTCTGTGCGCATCGTGATCGAATACCGTTTGGTTTCGCCTTCGAGCAGAGAGAGCATCTCGCGAATAATTCCGTTCGCATCAACCAATTCACGATGGGGAGGGGACTTCCTATAAAGAGAACGAATCCGGTCGATGATCTCAGCCGCACGATTCCCACAACTATCGATCCTGGCTGCTGCCGCGCGGGCCCGATCAAGATTGGGCGGTTCATGCATGAGCCATTCGACGCAGCTGTTGGCGCTGGCGATGGCCGCTGCGATGGGCTGCTTGATTTCGTGTGCCAAAGAGGAGGCCATTTCCCCCAACATGCTCACACGATTAGTGTGCGCAAGCTCGGTCTCTAATTGACGTATACGCTCCCTCTCTTGTTCAAGTCGCTTCTGCTCGGTAACATCTATTCCTGTCCCAACAAACCCTTTGAAAGTCGCCCCCTCGATTACCGGAACTCCCACACAACGTACGTGGCGAATGTCTCCGTCAGGTCGGACAATTCGCTTCGTGAAGTCGAACTCGCGATGATCCGCCAACATTCGTTGAATTCCTTCTTTCATGAACTGCCGATCTTCCGGGTGTACGAGGTCCAAATATCCTTCTACCGTTGGCGGTCTGTCATTCGGGTCGAGGCTGTGAATCCGGAACAACTCGGAAGACCAGTAATCGAATCCGGCAGCGTTGAGAGCCCAACTGCCCATGTGAGCGAGGCGTTGTCCTTCGTTGAGATAAAACTGGGTTCGCTGCAGCTCTTCCTCTGCTCGCTTGCGCTGAATGATATCGTCGGCCATAGTGAACTGACCAAACATCTTCGCCTCGCTGACATCAACGATCAAGCATGCGGCCTTAGGGTGCCAATCCGATTCGGGGAATTCTTCTGTGGATCCGAAGCAACGAGCCAAAGTCCACATGACTCGATTAGGCCTCGTAGCGAATTCTGAATCGCCTTATCGTCATCGATGATCGCAATCATCTTGGATGTCTTGCTCCAAGCTTGCCGCGAACTGCATATCGCTTGATCCGGCTCGCCCATATCGTCTGTTTACCGTAGCCGCAAAGGGGGTGTAAATGGAACAGCGGTCATTTTTCGATAAAATAAAAATCGCGGTGGTAAGATATTGATTCTTCGGGAGATGCTCTGATGGTGCTCTAATCTGAATTTCGACAATTTCGATTCGCATTGGTACAGTTTCTTACCATTTATTCTGTGCGGTTTTCATGCACACCCTTTCCTCAGACCGCGTCCTGTTCGGGGCCTTTGAGCTCGACCTCAAGACTGGCGAACTACGATCAATTGAGGCGCCCGACCCCAACAACAAGGTCATCCTCAGGGAACAGGTGTTTCAGGTCCTGCGGATGCTCCTTGAACATGAGGGCAAGATTGTTACCCGCGAGGAAATCAAGGGGAGGTTGTGGCCGAACGATACAGTTGTGGGTTTCGACCATAGCATCAACGCGACGATCAATGCGCTTCGGCGCGCCTTAGGAGATTCCGCCGACGACCCTCGGTATATCGAGACATTGGCGCGGCGTGGCTATCGATTGATGACGGCCATCGAACACCGGGATTCAGCGCCTGGAACCGCTTTGGGGAAAGACGGAGAGCAACGCGCCCAGTCTGCCACCGAGATAAGCGAGAACACAGCGACAATTCAGGAGGCCGTTCAGCGTCGGTTGAAGCCGCACTGGTGGAAGCCAGCGGTCGCGCTTGCATCTGTTGTCATCTTGGTGGGCGCGGGCTATATGTCCTGGCAGCACCTTCGAGCGACAGAACCTCCCAGAAAAATCATGCTCGCCGTGCTGCCATTTGAGAATCTCACTGGCGATCCCAATAAGGAATATCTCGCGGACGGACTGACCGAGGAAACGATTTCGCAGTTAGGGCGGCTCAACCCGGAACAATTGGGTGTGATCGCGCGAACGTCCGTCATGGGATACAAGCATAAGGACGAACGCCTGGACCAGATTGGACGCGATCTTTCTGTGCAGTATGTTCTGGAAAACAGCCTCCGCGAAAGCGGAGACCAGATGCGCCTTACAGCTCAGCTCATTCAGGTGAAGGACCAAACTCACCTGTGGTCTCAGGATTACGACTATCCTGCGAAAGACATTCTTAATGTGGAAGACGAAGTAGCTAAGGCGGTTGCGCACGAAATTCGGGTGCTTGTGACTTCGAAGCAACAAGCTGAGTTGGCAGAGTCGCGCCTAGTCAACCCGGAAGCCTTCGATGCCTACTTGCAGGGGTACTACCACTTTGAGCGGGACACAGACAAAGATACGGAGATGGCTGCAAAGTATTACGAACGGGCGACTCAGCTCGATCCCTCCTATGCTTTGGCTTGGGTGGGGTTGTCTCGGGCACGCAATTGGCAGGTCAACACAGGCCTTATTCCCACCGAGGAGGGTCACCGGCTTGCTCGCGAAGCAATAGAGCGAGCGTTGGCGCTGAATCCGAATCTGGCAGAGGCCCACACTCAAATGGGACGGATTAAGGAACAGGTCGACTTCGATTGGGCTGGAGCCGCCGCTTCCTTCCAGCGGGCGGTCGCTCTCGATCTCGAAAATCCCGAGGTTGTAAGGACAGCGGCTGGCTCGGCAACCATGCTCGGCCGCTTTGACGAAGCTATTCAATTGGACCGCCGAGCCGTTGACTTGGATCCGCTCAATGCTGACAGTTGGGAGTCCCTTGCCGAGCCCGAGTTTTACATGGGGCAGCTAGACGAAGCCGTAGCGGATTTCAAGAAGGCGCTCGAACTGAATCCCGATGTTGTGGCCGCCCATGTGAAGTTAAGCAATATCTATTTGATGCAGGGGCGGCCTCAGGATGCTTTGCCTGAAATCGAGCTCGTGCGCTATGACCCCATACGTGCATTTCTTTATGCGATTACGTACCACGCGCTTGGCCGGAAGAAGGAGTCGGATGCCGCTTTGAGTAAGTTAATTACGAAATACAATGCAAGCATGGCGTACCAGATCGCCCTGGTTTATGCTTTCCGGAACCAGGCCGACGAAGCGTTCGAGTGGCTAGACCGGGCTTATGCCCAACGTGACAGCGGTCTGATCGGAACGAAAGTGGAACCCCTGCTGAAGAGTTTGCACAGCGATCCGCGATATGCCGCGTTCTTGAAGAAGCTGAACCTGCCGATCTGAAATAACGCGAAAGCACGCCAGGCATCAAACCTGAATCCACGCAAATCGTAAACGGTGTCGTTGGCATTTCTGAAACTTGTGCTTGGTTCTCAGCACCTCGATAGCCTCACCACAGAGATTCTGCAGGCCTAAGTTCCCCAAAGCACCCCCGAACTGTCTGTCAGTGTGTCATTTCTTGACGCGACTTATGACATGACACTTCTTCACGCTTGACTGAAGACAATTTGCGGCTTCACACCCTCGAATCTCGCGGGATTGCGCGTTGAGAGCGGCTGTTTCATTTTGGCCCTCCTCGTGCAATCCCAATCCTCGCGAGCGAAGGCGCAGAGTGATTGTCGCCACATTGGATGCGCAGAGGAGATCGACTGTGAATGCAGCAGAGAAACTGGCAAACGGCATAATCGCGAACTACAACAATCCGTTAAAGAGCAGCACGATAGATCTGCCTGCTCATGTTGAGTCCTTACTGCAAAGCTTAGGGGCAACAACTTCCGATTCCGGAGGCAAGGTCACCTATTACGGCTCTGATCCCATCACGCCGGATCGATTGCCATATGGGGCGATCAGCGCAATCTCGCTCGCCGCCAAGGCGATCCTGATCGCAAAGATATGGAAGGAACGTACAGGCGAGGGGCAGGATATTCATGTCGACGTGCGTAAGGCTTTGCGGCGCCTCACGCCGTTCCTCGACGGGAAGTGGGAACAGGTCAATGGATTCCCCGGACGCACGGATGCACATAGCCCATTTATGGGCGGTCCGGATATTGTTCCCACCAAGGATGGCAAGTGGGTCATGCTTGCCGATGTGTTTCCCGCGTTACGCCAGCACGCACTCGATGTCCTCAAGCCCAAGGGTGGCATCTATGAAGCGGTACGCGACGCAGTGAAAGAGTGGAACGGTGAGGAACTTGAAGAAGCCGGTGAGAAAGCCGGCATCCCCATGCCACTCGCCCGCAACATCAAAGACGTGCTGAAAATGGATGCCTTCACAAAATCCGTGGGTCTAATGCCCATCGTCAGCGTCGAGAAAGTGGGCGAAAGCGATCCAATACCGTTTACGCCCAACCCGAAGACGCCGCTCGACGGTATCCGTCAGCTCGCTACAACTCACGTCATCGCAGGCCCATCGATCGGTCGCGCAATGGCTCTGCATGGCGCTGACGCGCTCAACGTGTGGCGGCCATCCGATATCGAGCACACGCTCTGGCACTACACCTCGCATGTCGGAATGCGGTCCACCCTGCTTGAGCTGGATAACAAGGAAGGCCATGCGAAGTTCCGCGAGCTTCTTTCCAAGGCCGACGTATTCGTCTCGAATCGCCGGAAGGGATGGCGGGAGCGATTCAATATCACGCCGGAAGAAACGATCAAACAGCGCCCGGGTCTCATCGATACACAGATTACCTGGGCCGGCGAAACCGGGCCGTGGTCGAGTCGCGTCGGCTTCGACATCACTGCCACTCTCGCCTGGGGCCTCGACAACATTGAGGGTAGCGACGAGAAGCCAGCACATCCGTCGATCTTCGTGGCCTGCGACTACGTAGCGGGTTGGCTTGCGACCTGCGGCGTCCTGTCGGCACTGCTGCGGCGTGCGAAGGAGGGCGGAAGTTACCGCGTCGTAGTTTCGTTGTCACGCACGGCTCTCTGGCTTGCTGAGTTGGGCATCTTCGATCGTGACTACGTGAAGAAAACGGCCGGCTCAAATAATGAACACCTCTATCCGGATCCCGATACATTCGTTGTCGACACGCCAATGGGTCGCTACAAAGGCGTTAAGGAAATGATTGAGATGTCGAAGACGCCGGGAGAATACAAGTATCCGTTGACTCCATTGGGTTCGTGGCAACCGAGCTGGCTCTGACCGGGGTGAGCCCAGATCGAATCGGAAAGACAACACGAGATCAGGAAGGCTTTACGTAGGCCGGTCCTCTTAAAAATGCTCCCTCATGGAATGGCTCGACATGCGGGGCGTCTTTCTTGCGGTGCTGTTGCTCGGCGTCATGTCTATCCGTGGAAGACGCAGGCATTGTCTCCAAGGTGAGCTGCGAGCACAAACGATTTCCTGCGTGCTCACAACGCGTTTACCCTCGATGTATGCGCTAATAATCCTTCTCGCTTTCGCTTTTGTCGCGTTCGGTTGATAGGAGCCGGATGAAGAGTTTTAATTAGGCAATGCCCGGCACAAGCGCGAGTAAACTATCTGACGCACAGTGCCTCCAACGGTCGAACGTTCAGTTTCGATTAGCTGTCGTGGTGCCGGTCGCTACGTCCGCGGGCAATGGACTCAGCAGCTTTTTCATCGCCCGTTCCATGGTGCGGTTCATTTCAGAAACTACCGCTGCGACATCGCGCTTTTTCACGTCTCCTACTTCCGAAACAGCGTTAGTCCAAACGGTCAGACCCGTGGCGAGATTCGTCATCTGGGCGGAGAGTGCGACTTCAACCTTGACGCCGCCCTCATAGTCGATTTCATCGAGCTTCTCCAATCGTCCGCTGAGCACGTAATCGGTGTCGGGGCGCCCGTCATAAGGCTTGACGCGGGCAAAGCGTCCGCTGGCGCGAAGGCGCTCGATTACCGAGTTGGTCACGAACTCACAAGGGTTAATTGCCCAACGATGGTAAGCATAGAAGCCGATTTGCTCTGGAGATGGTTTGTACACAATGGCTCCCTGCCTCAGGTAGGCGGGCGCGCGGAATTCACGGACTGCCACCGCGGCGTGCACGTTTTCTGCAGGAGGCGGATCCGGCGGAGCAGGCAGGTTGAGTGTGTAGTAGTTTGGATACCTCACCTTCCCTCCGCAGCTGGTCAGAACCACCAGGGCTGCCAGAGAGAAAACCATCGTCGTCAGAGTTCTTTTCATTTTCATCCGCTGGCGCCGCGCGCGAAAATCTGCGGGGACACCTCTTTCATTCGATCGCATCATTTCGGCGCCTTCCTATCTTCGGGCTGTTTGACCCGAATCAAACTCCACGGACGCTGTTTCACCGAGTCGGTCAACTGATCAATGTTTTCCGTTGCTGTCCGCAGGTTTTCGATCGTGTCATCAATCTTGTAATCATTTGCCCTCACCAACACCTGCATGTCAGTCAGCAATTGCTTGGCTTCGAGCAGAGTGTTCTGCAATTCCGCCAGATCTTTACGGACGGGCTCGCGGACATCGCTGACCGTGCCATTCACGTTTTGGACGGTCTGATCGGCGTGCTGCGTCAGCAAATTCAACTGATCGGTGAGACGATCGATCTTGGGTCGTTCAGTTGCAACCATTTCGTTGACGTTATCCAAGACGGCTCGAATCCTCTGCTGATTGGGTTTCCCGGTGAGTGTATTCAGGTTAGCGAGCAGACCGCGCGCATCTCCGCTGATTCCCTCCAGTTCTCCCCGCGCCTGCGTGATCAATCCGTTTGCGTTGTCAGCCACGACGGCCATCTTGCCGGCAATCTCGTCCAGGCTGGCGGCTTCCTGCGATGAAATCGTGGAGCCCGGTGGAAGACGTCTGGCATCGTTGCCGCCTGTTGTAATGGACAGTGCGGCTCCACTCATGACGCTGACTAGCCCCAACTTGGCTACGGACTTTTCGTTTACTGGGGTGTTTTGTTTCACATCAAGAAGAATTTCAATCTTGGTAGGGTCAGACGCGGCAGGCCGCACCGCCGTCACCTTTCCTACGTTGATGCCGCCAAACAGCACCGACGCCCCCGGTTCCAGACCACCGGCGTAGCGCAAATACGTGCGGTAAGGAACGGTGTGTCCGCTAAACTGCGCATTGATGAGGTAGATGAGCGTGAATGCCAGGATCGAAAAGCATCCAAGGACAAAGGCTCCAACCTTTGCTTGTGTGGTCACGGGTAGGTCTCCTGAGACTGCATATACTTGTCAAAGTACGCGGCCACGGCCGGCGTTTTCGCGACGTTCTCGGGAACGCGATCAAGAAACTGGCGCACGCGTGGATTTTGACTTGCTTGCAGCTCATCTTTCGTGCCAACCGAGCTGAAGGAGCCCTGATACAACATGGCGATGCGGTCAGCGATGCGGAACGCGCTCGGCAACTCGTGAGTAACGACAATGACCGTCATTTGTAAAGCTTCCTTAAGCAGCAGAATCAACTCATCGAGTTCCGCGGCGACGATGGGATCGAGTCCGGCCGATGGCTCATCGAGCACGAGGATTTCAGGGCCGAGAGCGAGTGCGCGCGCCACGGCCGCACGCTTTTTCATGCCACCCGAGAGTTCGTTGGGAAGTAACTTGCCAAACTCCGAGAGACCGACCGCGGCCAGCTTCATCCACACCACAAGGTCAATGATGGAGGGTGCGAGCCGCGTATGCTCTCGCAACGGCAGGGCCACGTTGTCTTCCACGGTCAGCGAATTGAACAAGGCTGCGCTTTGGAAGGCGACACCGATCGAGCGGTGGATCTTCTTCAATTCGGGATTTGAGCAGCGCGTGATATCCGTCCCCTTCACGTGAACGCTACCCGACTTGGGCCGCTCCAACCCGATGATCTGACGCAGTAAGGTGCTCTTTCCGGAGCCGCTGCCACCCAGCAACACCATCGTTTCCCCGTGTTCAATGTCGAGATTCAATCCATTCAGCACTCTGCGGCCGTCGTACTCAACCACAAGATCATGGACAGAAATGATGGGCATCAGCTTTTCACCGTGAAATAGAAGATGGCAGTGAAGACCGCATCTGCGACGATGACGAGGAAGGTTGATTTCACTACTGCACTCGTAGTGGAGCGCCCTACCGAATCGGGCCCTCCGCGGACCCGGAACCCTTCGAGGCATCCGACGTGAGCAATGATGGTTGCGAACACCACGCTTTTGATCAATCCCGTGATCACGTCGCGCAAGGTGATCGAATGGAACACATAGTGGAGGTACAACAGTGGCGCCAGGCGAGTGCTCAGGAACATGAACAAACCGCCGACTAGAATACCGAAGCAATTCGAGATGATGCTGAGGCAGGGGACCGAAATCAAAGCTGCGAGATACTTGGGTGCGAGCACAAACTCCACGGGCTCCAGCGCCATGACGCGGAGGGAATCGAGTTCCTCAGTGACCTTCATGGTCCCGATTTCAGCCGCAAATGCCGAGCCGGACCGTCCGCTCACCGCAATCGCCGTGAGCAGTGGGCCGAGTTCGCGCGTAAAGCCAACCGCGACCAAGTCAATGACGTAGTGCAGAGCTCCAAAGCGGCGCAGTTCCGAGGCCCCCTGCATGGCAAGAATGAATCCCGTGCAGATTGCCATCAGGGAAACCATGGGCATGGCATCGACGCCGATTTCCAGCACTTGCCTCACGGTAGCCTGCCAGCGGTAGCGATTCCCTACAAATGGCAGCGCTCGTCCCATGGCTCGGATGGTGGCCCACCACTGAATATTCAGACTTCCGACATAGTCGAGATGTTCGATCGTTCTTTCGCCCACGTTTTCGAGAACATTGGCCATCAAGACACCTTTTCTCGGCTGCCGGCGAGGTCGAACAGCGATAGCACGCCGGTGACCTCGAACAACCGGAACACGGGGCCACCGGCGCCCTGTAAGCAAAATGCAACGTGGCGATGGCGGGCGATTCTAAGAGCTTCGATCAAGGTGGCCACCCCAGACGTCTCAATGGAGGAAACGCCGGCCAAGTCCACGGTGACTGTCTGAGGCAACGGCTTTTTCGACAGGAGGGCCTGTAGGGAATCGCGAAGGTCGGGCGAGGAATAGACATTGATTTGGCCGCTCGGGCGGACCACGAAGTCCTTTCCCACTCGATCGATCGAGATTTCGAGGCTGCTGTCTGCGGTCATTGCAACTCGTGTCACGGAATCCTCAGTCTGCTAGAACTGCCACCAGCGAAGGTGCCGGTTTCCCGGTTAGCACAGCTTCGATGTTGTCGAGGGCAACCATTCCCATGAGCGTTCTACTCTCCACTGTTGCGCTCCCAATGTGAGGGAGCAAGAAAGTATTTTTCAGCCCAACGTAACCGGGATTCAGTTTCGGCTCCCCCTGGAAGACATCCAGGCCCGCCGCTGCAACTCGGCCGCTCTGGAGCGCCGCAATGAGATCGTCATCAACGACCAATCCCCCGCGGGCAGTGTTAACTACTATTGCCCCGGGAGGCAGAAGAGCGATCGTCTTCGCGTTCAGGAAGTGACGCGTCTTTTCCGTCTCTGGAGCGTTCAGGCTGAGGAATTGACTCACGCCGAGAAGTTCCAATGGATCGGCATGGAACACCGCATCTCCGGTCTTTTCCTCTGACTGCTGATGAGGGTCGGAGTAGTGGATCCTCATGCCAAAGGCGCGGGCACGCTTCGCGACGGCCTGGCCAATTCGTCCCATGCCCAGGATGCCGAGTATTTTGCCGGTCAATTGCCAGCCCAGGAGTGCGCCACTGCGCGCTATCGTCCACTCGCCGGTTCGGACTAGCTCTTGTGCCTCAAACGCACGACGCGAGGCACCTAAAAGCAGCAGCATGGCGATGTCTGCTGTAGCGTCCGTCACGGCGCTCGGCGTGTTTCCGATAGCAATGTGCCTTAGCGCCGCAGCCTGTAAATCGATATGGTCGACACCGATTGAATAGGTAGAGATCACCTTTACCGAAGGCGAGACACGCTTAAAGAAATCGGCGTCGAGTCTATCGAACGGAGTGATGAATAAGGCATCCGCTCCTTCGGCAGCGGCAAGGAGTTCATCGTGCTGAAATGGTGTTCCGTCGGCTTTCCTACGCACCTCAAATTCATTATCGATTCGAGTCTCGACTGGCTTAACGAAGCGGGTCGTTACTACTAATATTGGCTTCTTGACAGACGTTCTCCTTGATCGAACTAGATAGGATTTACCTTATGCCGGGAAGTTCGGAACAACGATCAGCTTCCTGTTCACAAACTCTTCGATGCCAAGGCTGGAAAGTTCCTTTCCGTACCCAGAGCGCTTGATGCCTCCGAAAGGCAGCTCCGGAGCGCTGATATAGGGACAATTGATGAAGACCATGCCGGACTCGACGCGACTCGCCACTCGCTTGCCTCTTTCGATATCTGACGTATACACAGATCCGCCCAGGCCGAATGGAGAATCGTTCGCAATCGCAATGGCCTCTTCCTCGCCCTTTGCTGGAAACACCATCGCGACCGGACCAAAGAACTCCTGCCTGTAGGCTGGGTTGTCGCGAGTTATGTTTGTCAAAATGGTTGGCTTCAGAAAGGCGCCGACTTCGCCGGCTCGGCGACCACCAAGGACAATCTGTGCTCCATTACTCGTCGCCTCCTGAATCTGCCGAAGGATGAGCTGAAGAGCTGCATCGGAAGCGAGCGGCCCCAAGGTCACACTTTCGTCGAGGGGGTTGCCCAACTTTAGCTGCTCGGTCGCAGCGATGAAGCGGGGAAGAAACCTGTCCAGCATCGACTCGACCACGATGAATCGCTTTGACGCGATGCAGGTCTGCCCGCTGTTTCCAAATCGGCCGAGCACAGCCATGGCTACAGTGTGGTCAAGATCGGCGTCGTCTAAAACGATGAACGCGTCGCTGCCACCGAGTTCCATTGTGGACTTCTTCAGGTTGCTGCCTGCTCGCGACGCGAGTGCCTCACCCGCGCGCTCGGACCCCGTAAGAGCGACACCCTTCACCCGTGGGTCATCGATCAAAGATCCCGATTGGTTGTTGTTCAGGAACATATTGGTGTACACACCTTTAGGCACGCCTGCCTCCCTGAGGACCCGCTCGAAGGCCAATGCACATTGGGGAACACCAGGCGCGTGTTTGAGGAGCACCACATTGCCAGACATCAGATGCGGACCGACAAATCGAGCCAACTGGTAATACGGATGGTTCCAAGGCTGAATACTAAGAAGGACACCTAAGGGTGAATATTCGAGCCGGGCGTCGCCCGTGGCAGAGTCGATTTTCTTTGGCGCAAGAAGGAATTCCGCGTTATCCGCGAAGTATCCCATGATCGAGGCGCTGAGTTCCACTTCGCCTCGGCTCTCAGCGATTCTCTTACCCATTTCCAATGTGGCGAGACGAGCCAGGTCCTCCTTCTTCTCAAGAAGTAGCTGGGCAGATCTTCCAATAATCTTCGAGCGCTCGCTGAATGGACATGCGGCCCATGGTCGAAATGCGCGGTCCGCGGTGGTCACTGCATCCCACATCTGCTCATCGGTGTGTTCAGTAAAGGTTCTCAAAACTTCTCCGGTTGCCGGATTCACGCTGCGGTACGACATTCTAGGCTCCTTATGTCTTCCGAAATCATGGTCGACCGGCTACCAGGGTCAGGCCGCGCTCGTCGATGGCAATTGTTGTTTCGACCGAGAAGACTGCAAGACTGGGGCCACTCTTAAGACCGACTTGCCGTGTCGATAAGCGATTTAGGTCGGGATTGACAAAGGGATTCCTCGGAATGGGCGATCAGCCGCAGTCGAAACTGTGACATGTCAATAACGCGTCAAACTCCTTGGTCACAAACAATAGCCTTTCATCGAAGTGATTCACACTTCCCGCAACTGTCTACGCGCCTCGTCATACGGATTCTGTGTACTGTCACCGGAAACTACAGCAGTACGATCCCCAGCCTGTGGCGGCCCGTCGATGGTTTTGAAGATGTTAGTTGGAAACGGTAGTCCTGCTCCTTCCAGTCCTCTCGTGTAGTTTCAAGGGTCAAACGAACAACACAATGTGTGGAGCACAGCCCTCAAGATGCGCACGCCTTTGGCAGGCCGATTGCACACCAGCACAACGGCAGACATTTCAGATCTCGCAATGAAAGGGAGTTATCCGATGGGAGAAAAGAAAAAGGAAACCGCCGAGCCTTCGACTGGGAAAGCGACCAGCGTGGTTGACTATATCGTGCAGCGACTTGCTGAAGAGGGCATTACGGACTGTTTCGGCGTACCGGGAGACTACGCGTTTCCGGTCTGTGATGCTGTCGATCGCAACCCAAACATCAGATGGGTCGGCTGCTCAAATGAATTGAATGCGTCCTACGCTGCCGATGGCTATGCACGCGTTCGGGGCGCGGCAATGCTGTCTACGACCTATGCGGTGGGCGAGTTATCGGCGATCAACGGGGTGATGGGCGCAAAAGCCGAGCGTTCACTCGTCTACCATGTCGTCGGCATGCCGTCCTATCAGAACCAGCGCGTGCACAAGAACCTCCACCACACCTTTGGAGACGGAGTTTTTGGGAACTTCATCAACATTTCTGCTCAAGCGGCCTGTGTCCACGCCGTGATCGACCCCGATAACTGCATGATTGAAATGGAACGGGTGATCTCGGAGGCGCGTCGCAATAATCAACCTGCCTACATTGTCGTTCCAGGGGACTATGCATTGGCACCGGTTACGCCGACCGAGGTGCGCCCTGTGACGCTCAAGTCGAACCCATCGTCCCTCCAAAAAGCCGTCGCCGCCATAACCGAACGAGTAAAAGGTGCGAAATCCATTGTCGCCTTTCCGGCATTCACGCTGGCGCGTCTCCGCTTACAAAAAGAAGCCCGACAGGCGATCGAGGCCCTGGGCTGCCCGTTCGCTACCACGACGATGGAAAAGTGCATCATCGACGAAAGCCACCCGCAATTTGCCGGGTTGTATGCGGGAGCGGTGTCCGCAGAGAAGACGCGGCAGATTGTCGAGGACGCGGAATTGGTGCTCGACCTAGGCGGGATCAGCCTCAACGACGAAACCACCGCGGGCTTCTCTGGACGACTTGATTCCGCGCGTTTCGTTTCGATCGGGCTGAATGATGTTCGCATCGGACAACAGGTATTCGGAAATGTTCGACTCGCCGACGTGCTTGCCGCGCTCGCACAATTTAAATCGCCCGCGCATCCCTACAGAAGAACACCAGGACGAGCTCAACGCGTAGATGCGAAACCAGCCGACAAGATCACGATGGATCCACTCTATTCTCGCTACGCGGCGTTTATCCGACCGGGCGATAACGTCGTCCTGGAAAGCGGGAGTTCGAGCTTAGGGCTCCCAGCAATGACGCTCGCCGATGATGTGCGGGTGCACATACAAATGTTATGGGGGTCGATTGGATGGGCCACCGGAGCCGCCTTCGGGATAGCGCTCGCAGATCCCAAGCGGAGAACGATCCTCATCACTGGTGAAGGTTCTCACCAATTAACTGCCAACGAGATAGGAAATATGGGGCGCTACAGCGCCAATCCGATCATCCTTGTTCTCAACAACGACGGCTATATGGTGGAGCGGGCCTTGGAACCATACCCAGACTGGTCCTACAACGATCTCGCGAAATGGCGGTATGCAGATTTGCCGCACGCGTTGGGATGCGCTGACTGGACAACAGCACGCGTTGAGACGATTGGCGAGCTCGAAGGCGCGCTCGAAGCAGCCCGCGAGAGTAAATCGGGCACATACATCGAGGTCATCGGGGGGCGAATGGATATGCCCAAGGCTCTCGCCTTCGCGCATACCCGCATTAAGGAATTGTACGGATCTGATGCGGCTTAAGCTCCGGCCTTTGATCGCACCCCTAGATTAACGGCTCTCCCCCGCTGGGCCGGCAAGAGCAGCCGCCGGCCCAGTGAATTTGCATTAAGGATACAGACGTGACGATCAATCGAATAAACGCAAAGCAGATTTCCGTAGCTGCCCTCGTCCTTGCGGCCTTGTTCTTTTCGCAGCGGACGCACGCCCAGTCCCTGACGATGGACGGCGAGTCGGGAATTTTTCTCCAACCCCTGGCGGAAGTCGTTCCGTCACCCGAACACAAATTTGGAGGGCCGACGGTCAGCTTCCACGCCGTGGACGCTGGCCCTGTCGCGGCTGACTACATCAACGTGGGAGTCGAAGAAGGATTCGGGAATTGGTTGGAGTTTGGATTTACCCGCGCTCAGCACACAAATGGGGCAGACCCCACAGTGAGTCCATTTTTCAACTTCACGGGAATGAATATCTTCAACTTCAAAGCAAAACTTTTGCCCTCGAACTACGTCGGCCACAAACATTTGCCCACCATCTCTCTGGGAGGAGTGCTGCGCACCAACGATCCCTACGTTGTGCAAGCTGTCAAGCACCAGAATGCGACGAACGGTGATGTCTACCTCGTTGGTACAAAACTCATCATGTTCGGAAAGAAGTTCGGTTTCGTGGCGAATGCAGGGGTTCGCGGGACCAATGCACAAAAATACGGCTATGGTGGTAACACCGTGGATTGGGAAGCCCGAGCGTTCGGCGGACTCGCTTTCCCCATCCCTATCAAGAACCTTGTGGTGATCACGCCTGCTTTTGAAGTCGACCAAGAACCTAAACGAATCAAGTTCATCCCGACCGCATCGTTGCCCACAGACCTCATCTACGCAATAAGGCTTTCTCGTCTGCCCGACTCCAAATGGAGCTTCGACATTGGAACAGGGCATCTGGGAGCAAATATCGCGCCAGGGATCAACATTAAGGCAAACAATGCCGTCGCGATTGCGGCCAACTATAGGTTCTAAGAACAGATGAAGACCGTCGAACTTCCTTCGTATCTTGAAGCCTGGCTCGCGAGTCTCGACGAGATCAATGAGGATTAAATGCTGAAAGAATCTCCGACGTTTTCGTCAATTCGTACACCCTCTTCGTATCCGGCATCGCACAAGCATTACCTTCAGGGCAATCGAAGGGATCTTCGCGTTCCTTACCGGGAAATCGCTCTTTCCCCACGCGTCATAGTAATCGGATAGAGGAAAATCCTCCCTTGCCGGTCTACGACACCTCCGGCCCGTACACCGACTCCGATGAACGCACTAACCTGTCCTGTGGACTGCCCCACCTTCGTACTGACTGGATCAATCAACGAGAAGATACTGAGCTTCTTGCCAAACCAAGTTCCGAGTATGCACGCCGGCGTGAAACGGGTCTGCTGACATACCATCTGCGCTTTCCTGCTCCGCTTATTTCTCGGCGCGCGCGAAGCGGACAAAACATAAGCCAGATGCATTATGCGCGCAATGGAATCGTCACACCGGAGATGGAGTTTGTCGCCCTACGAGAATCGATGCTGCTGGACCGCCTGTTGGATGATCCTCGCTACGCGGCGCTTTTACGGCAGCATAGGGGAGAGCCCTTCGGCGCGGGGCTTCCTCAACAAGTAACGCCCGAGTTTGTGCGGGTGGAGGTGGCCTCAGGGCGCGCAATCATCCCTGCGAACGTGAACCACCCTGAACTGGAACCGATGATCATCGGGCGCAACTTCAAAGTGAAAATCAACGCCAACATCGGCAACTCCGCGGTTACATCTTCCCCTGCGGAAGAAGTGGACAAAATGATCTGGGCCACGTATTGGGGCGCAGACACGATTATGGATCTTTCCACCGGCAACAACATTCACGAACTCCGTGAATGGATCATTCGCAACTGTCCCGTCCCGGTGGGCACAGTACCGATCTATCAGGCGCTCGAAAAAGTTGGCGGCCTCGCAGAAGAGCTCACTTGGGAGTTGATGCGGGATACTCTCATCGAACAGGCCGAGCAGGGCGTCGATTATTTCACCTTGCACGCGGGTGTTCGCCTTCCGTGGATTCCCCTTACGGCGCAGCGTCTCACAGGGATCGTGTCGCGCGGGGGCTCAATAATGGCGAAGTGGTGCCTCGCACACCACCAGGAGAATTTCCTGTACACGAAGTTCGATGAAATTTGCGAAATCATGAAGGCTTATGACGTTTCGTTCAGTTTGGGCGATGGTCTTCGCCCAGGATCAGTTTATGACGCCAACGATGAAGCCCAGTTCGCCGAATTGCGCACGCTCGGAGAGTTGACAGAACGTGCTTTGACCCACGACGTACAAGTGATGATTGAAGGCCCCGGTCACGTACCGATGCAGGGCATCCAGGAAAATATGGACGAAGAGTTTCGCCACTGTTTTGAGGCTCCTTTTTACACCCTGGGCCCGCTCGTCACCGACATCGCCCCCGGCTACGACCACATTACGAGCGCGATCGGCGCTGCCCAGATTGGATGGTACGGTACAGCGATGCTCTGCTATGTCACTCCCAAGGAACACCTCGGTCTTCCAAATAAAGAGGATGTTCGTACGGGCATCATCAGTTACAAAATTGCAGCGCATGCGGCCGATTTGGCGAAAGGATGGCCTGGGGCGCAGCTTAGGGACAACGCGTTGTCGAAGGCGCGCTTCGAATTTCGTTGGGACGATCAATTTAATTTGAGCCTCGATCCCGAACGAGCGCGCGAGTATCACGACGAAACCTTACCTCACGAAGGGGCGAAGACCGCGCACTTTTGCTCCATGTGTGGACCAAAATTCTGTTCGATGAAAATCACGGAAGAGATTCGTGCCACTTACGGGTCAGACGAGCAGAAAGGAATGGCAGAAAAGGCTCGCGAATTTGTCGCTAGTGGTGGTGAGGTTTATCGGTGACGCAGCCCGACATTGCTATCGTTGGCGGCGGCTTGGTAGGCCGGCTTCTGGCATGGCGCGCTTCAAAGGCTGGTGCGCGTGTCGCCCTCTACGATGCGGGCAGCAGTCGGGGCGAAGACTCGGCCGCCTGGGCGGCGGCTGGAATGATTACTCCTTCAGCAGAGGCTGTTGATGCCGATCCGGAAATCATAGCGATGGGTCGACGCAGCCTTCGCCTGTGGCCGCAGTGGCTCGCGGAATTGCCAGAGCCGGTTTTCTATCGTGATGACGGAACACTTCTGCTTTGGCATCGTGAGGATGCAGCCGAGGCACATCGCTTCGAGAGAATGCTCGCAACGCGCGACGCAGGAGCGCATCTGGTTCACGTGGATGCGGCTCGGCTCAGTGAACTGGAGCCGGCGCTCGACTCAAGGTTTCTGCAGTCCCTGTACCTTCCCGACGAGGCGCAGATTGACAATCGGGCCTTGCTGAAGACTCTTGCCCTCGCGCTCGAAGGAGCAGGCGTCCAGTGTCACTGGCAAACATTCATAGCGGCGGATGAGCTGCCCGCCGCGGGCATCGTTGTAGACTGCCGCGGCATGGGCGCAAGCCGAGATTTATCGCAGCTGCGCGGGGTTCGCGGCGAAATTGTACGTCTCGATGCTCCGGACCTCGAATTGCACCACATGCTGCGCCTGCTGCATCCGCGGTTTTCCGTCTATGTCGTACCTCGTGTTGAAGGTAAGTTGGTCGTCGGGGCCACCAGCATCGAGAGTGACGATCGCTCTCCAATGTCAGTGCGTGGCGCATTGGAGTTGCTCACCTCTGCATACTCCATGCTGCCGACCCTAGCCGAGGCGCGCATCCTTGAGTTCGCTACGCAGGTGCGACCAGCCCTTCCCGACAACCGGCCTGCGTTTTTCTATCATCTCGGACGGCATGTACTGAGAATCAACGGACTGTATCGTCACGGTTTCCTGCTGTCGCCCGCAATCGTGGAGGAGGCATTGCCATTGCTATCCGGGCAATGGGAAGAATCGTACACCGGGCGATGGTCCTGCCTACGTGTGTGTGCCCACGAGGTCGAGGAGGAGCAAGCATGTCCGTCCTTGTGAATGGCCGAATGCACGACCTACCAGAGCCGCCAACCCTGGCGGCATTGCTAGTGGCACTCGCTCCACCACTTCCGTTCGCCGTAGCCTGCAACGGAGAATTTGTTCAACGCGGCACATATGAGGATTGCCGCATCGACCGAGGTGACAGGATCGACATCGTTCATCCGACGGCGGGAGGCTGAGTTGGGAGGACAAGAGATGCAAGATCAGCTGACTTTGTACGGGCAGAGCTTTACAAGTCGCCTGTTGCTCGGAACTGCGCGCTACGATTCACCGTCCTTGTTATCCGGTGCGATCTGTGCCGCTAATCCCGCGATGCTTACAGTCTCTCTGCGGCGGCAGCTTTCGGGCTCGAAGGATTCTGGTCAAGCATTTTGGAATCTGTTGCGGCAGACCCAGCGAACGATTCTCCCCAATACGGCAGGTTGCCTCAGCGCGGGTGAGGCCGTAAAGACGGCGTGTATGGCCCGCGAGCTGTTTCAGACGAATCTCGTAAAACTCGAAGTCATCGGAGACGAAGTCAGCCTGCAGCCAGACCCTTTCGGCGTTGTTGAGGCCGCGAACAAGCTCGTGAAACTTGGCTTCCAGGTCCTACCGTATTGCACAGAAGACTGGGTTCTATGTAGCCGTCTGATGGATGCCGGCTGTGAGGTGCTCATGCCCTGGGCAGCTCCCATCGGAACCGGTCAGGGACCACGCAATCCTCGCGGTTTACGCGAATTGCGCGAACGTGCTCCCAAGATTCCGCTGATTGTCGATGCGGGCATAGGCCTTCCTTCTCAAGCCTGCCAGGTGATGGAGTGGGGATTCGACGGCGTATTGCTAAACACGGCGGTATCGCGAGCTCTTGATCCCGTTCGAATGGCCGGCGCCTTTTCCCAAGCCGTCAAGGGAGGACGCAGTGCATTCCTGGCGGGACCAATGATTGTGCAAGAGACCGCTGTCCCGAGCACTCCTGAAATCGGTCGTCCCTTTGCATTGGGCTCATCACGATTGGAAGGCCAGCGCCTGGCTTAATGCGAGGGTAGCTCTCCAAATTTACGTTGCTCGAACCGACACAAAATACTGCCTGAGTGAAATTCGTCCTCTCTAAATTCATGCCCTCGATGCGTTAGCCCCCGATTGAGTCTGGCCTCATGGATCTATCGGCACGATGGATCCGCGCACTATTGACGGTTTGGCTTGTGCGCGAATCAGTTGGCTTATCTTGCAAGTCGTCGGTGACACCATATGACGCGTCACTGTCACTCGGCACCGAGTGACGGCCGCGGTCATTGTTTAACTCTCCCTGCCTCCCCAAATCTACGCCGATTGGATGATCTGATACGCCAGGAGGCGACTCTCAGCTTTGGCACTGTCTTTGCTCTACCGTAATTCAAGTTTTCTGGCGATGACACCGGGAACGTTCGCTTGCATAACTAACGTAGGCCAGCAAATTGACTCTGCGGCGCAAGAGTAAAACTTGGAGGGAGTGATGAAGAAAATGAAGACTCTAGACTCTATTCAAAGATTTGGGAGCTGCCTGACCTTCATAAGGGCAGACGTCCTGAGGGAACAAAAGCGCGCGATTTCCTGGGCAGGCTTGTGTTTATGCTGGCGGCAAACCCGGCCAGCGTCATGGATTCTGTCAGTCACGATGAGCATTTTGTGTTGCGGAGTCGTGCCGGTCCGTGCACAAGAGTCCTCAAAGCTAACTGAGACGGTGCAGCCCTCGGCAACCGCACCTAAGCCGGAGCAGGAGTCTTCCGACATTGCGAAGGCCGCGCAAAACCCTATCGCTCACATGATCTCGGTTCCCATCGAGAATGACTTTTATCCACAGACAGGCATTAACAAGGAAAACGAATACGTCCTTGAGATAAAGCCTGTGGTTCCAATCCCGTTGTCGAAGGACTGGAACTTGATTACGCGAACGATCATACCGGTAATTCAAACACCCGACCTCACATCTGAAATAAAGGGGACGAGCGGCTTAGGAGATATACAAGAATCTTTGTTCTTCTCACCAACAAAAGCGGGTCTAGGTGGGATTATTTGGGGAGCGGGACCAGCCATTTCAGTCCCTACCGCCACGGAGCACATTTATGGGACGGGAAAAACCAGCATCGGTCCTACTATTGTTGTCCTGAAGAGCCAAGGGCACTGGTTGTTTGGATCCCTTGTGCAAAACCTGTGGTCGGTCGAGGCCGGCCCCAGGGAGCGGCCGGCCGTAAATCAGATGCTGCTGCAGCCCTTCGTGAACTATAACTTGCCGCACAAATGGTATCTCACTTCGTCGCCTATCATCACCGCAAACTGGAAACTGGATGATGGACGGTGGCTCGTCCCCGTGGGGGGAGGAGTCGGGAAAATTGTGCGTTTCGGGAAAGTACCTGTGAATATCTACGGACAATTTTTTGGAAATGCGGAATACCCGAACGGGACGAGCAAGTGGTCGGCAAGGTTCCAAATGCAGTTTCTATTTCCGAGGAGGTGATGGAATCGAGAACAGCTTCGAGGCCGCGAGCTAATCGTCAATTTAAGAGAATGTGCGCTCGGGGCTCATATCCACTACACCGTAGAGGAGGAACCGAGATGTTCGGAGCAACAAAGGTTGGAAAGCAGCGACCATCACCCAACGCCACCACGACGGATTTCTGTCAAATCTTCGAGACGGACATGAACCGATTGTATCGCTTATCGTTCCTGCTCACAGGAGCTGAGCCTACCGCTGAGCAATGCTTTCTCGGTGGCCTGCAGATGGCTAAAGAAGGGAACCAAGTCTTCAAGAATTGGGCGGAGGCTTGGGCGCGGCGAATGATCATTCTGGATGCAATTCGAGTGCTCCACACGGGATTGACTGTCGACACCCCAGAGTCTTTTGCCCGAGGTGCCGGCGATTGCGCGACGGATCGAACTGAAATCACCGAGATTGTGAAGCTTCCGGTGTTCGAGCGATTCGCATTTGTAATATCAGTCCTCGAAGGCTACTCGGATCACGAGTGCTCTCTTCATATCGGCTGCACGCGCGCGGCGGTTGCTGCAGCGCGAGTTCGTGCTCTCGAACGAATCGGAAGGGCAGCGGAACTTCGCGACAAGCTTGTAAGCATCGCCTCAGCTCGGATCAAGAGTTCAGACACGAGGAATGACTTCTCATATGAGACTATCAACGACATCTGCCACGATTCTGGTTGTCGCTGACGATCCACGGGCTCGTCGAACATTGTGGACAACTTTGTCTTCCGAAGGCTGCTCGGTGGTCGAGGCAAAGTCTGGCGGAGAAGCCTTGGTAAGACTCGGGAATGACCGTCCTGATCTAATTCTCGTCGACCTCATGGCGGAGCCGCCGGACCTAATGTGTCGCGAAATCCGAGGTCTGACCGACGTGCCGATGATTGTGTTCCTGTTACCAAGAAGCGAGCAAAATAAAGCGGTAATCTTGGATGCCGGGGCGGACGACTGTATGGTATCTCCGTTTTCGGTAAAAGAGCTCCTGGCACGTGTCCGAGCTCTCTTACGTCGTGTGGTGCAAACGGAAAATCCGGAGACCTTTGAATCAGGAGGGCTCAAGATTGATTTTGAGCGAAGGATTGTGTCTGTTCGGGGCGCGAGGGTGCGCCTGACACCGAAGGAGTTTGAGTTATTACGGTTCCTCGTAGCAAACAAGGGGAAGCCGCTCCGGCATCGCAGCCTCCTCCAAGCCATTTGGGGACCGAATTGTTGCGAAGAAAGGCAATACCTTCGCGTTTTTATAAGTCAACTCCGAAAGAAAATCGAGCCCGATCCCAGCCGTCCCCTTTTTATTTGCACGGATCCGTGGGTGGGGTACAGGTTCGAACCACCCTTGACGCACTGATTGAATAGCATCAGTGACTCCTCAACCGTCACAGCTCAGCGGGTAGTCGGAGAACCAATGCGGCCCTTGCGGCTTTGCGCGTCTGCTACCCACGGAGGCCCTGCTAGCGCCACGGCGCGCCTTGGACGCGATCCTTTCCCAGCATCTACGGCAGAAGCTGACACCACAAATGTGATCGAGCACTTTCCGTGGAAGTGCGGCAACGAGCCCGGCCCATTGGTTTGCCCTCGTCAATGTGCAAAGCGTGAACAGAATCATCTGCTCCATTTTTCAGGAATTCAACACAGCATCACGACATCACCTTCTGAGGCAGCGCCTCGGATACGAAAGACGTTGCGGAAGTGTCTGAATAGTTGCGCCCCGGCAATGCTCGGCGGTTTCGGCCGGCCTCTGCCGTGTGAAAGCACACCAGAAATTATGGTCCAATAACAGTCCACGAACTGTTTCCGAGGGTCATTAAAACGTTTCTGTAGCGCCATCCGTGCCGCGTGTTTTCAGTTAGTTACGGGTGAAGATTTCGCTGTCACTGCAGAGGTCGAAGGCTTACGGTCTGGTCCGTGACAAAATTCGCTACGAGAAGAGACGACTCTGAATCTGGGCCAGTTCCACTTGTGCGGAACATTCCTCATCGTCGTTCACCACCCTGTTGACGCGGGCGCTTACGGGATAGCACCGCATCAGACGGGCATCGTAGGGCTTCAGTAAATCGGACACGGCTTCGACCTTTGTCATGCCCGGATCGAGCCACAAATCGTATATCTCGGGAGCGAGGACAACTGGCATACGGTCGTGGACGATTGCGGTCACTGCATTCGGAGCTGTTGTCAGAATAGAGCAGGTCGTGATCCAGTGGCCACTGGGGTCTTTCCACCGATCCCACAATCCCGCAAACGCAAACAACTGCCCGTGATTTATTTCAAAGCAAAATGGCCGCTTGGTTTTCCCCTCTCGCGTCCACTCGTAGAAGCCGTCCGCAGGAATCAGGCATCGGCGGGATCTGAGCGATTCACGAAAAGCTGGCTGCGTTGCGGCTGTCTCCGATCTCGCGTTAATCATGCCAGCCGCACCAGAGCCGTCCTTCGACCAATGTGGAATGAGGCCCCACTTCATCAGTGAGAGTTCACGAATAGGCTCTTTCGGATTCTGGCGGATCACCGGAACAGGTTGTGTGGGAGCGATGTTGTAGCGAGGAGACCAATCATCGTCCCAAGGGGCGCTGTCGAAATATTCCTCGACAAGCTGCTTCCGCCGCGACAATCGGTAGCGTCCGCACATGGAGAGACATTATGGCAGATCGCATGAGCCTCAACAGCACCGGAACTCGCAAGAAACACTCCGATTGCGAGCTGGAGATCAAATGGGGTGGTTCACTGAGCACGCTGCACAATCCTTCGGGGTAGTGCGTTGCGAGTGGTCAGAATTCAGGAATTGTGTTGGTCTTGTCACCGATTGCAGACGTGTCTTCGGGCCTGTGGTCGGGGAGCGCGTAAAGTTCCTCAAGCTCACAATCTTCCAGCGAAACAGGCACGACCATCGCGACGCGCTGCCCGACTTCTGGATTCTCGATCAGTTCCCCCGTCTCAGGATCGAGGTACCCGATGACATCCCCCACATTCAGTTCTTTCCCCTCCGTGCCGCCCTCGATCTTGAA
This sequence comes from uncultured Acidobacteriaceae bacterium, assembly GCA_964403025.1. Taxonomy (GTDB): domain Bacteria; phylum Acidobacteriota; class Terriglobia; order Terriglobales; family Acidobacteriaceae; genus Sulfotelmatobacter. The sequence continues at coordinate 28,294 of CAYOEH010000002.1, forward strand.
ATGCACGTCAGAAGTGAAGTAGCCGAAAGCTACGATCTTTACTCTCATGCGATATGATTCTTGCTCCCGAAACCCATGATCTAACTTTCCCTTGCCTTTGGGTACTCAATCAATTGACTGATCGTGACTCGCTGCGCCATTTTCAATCGCTTGCGGTGGCTGGCACGCCACTGGGGCTGCGTGGCGGATCGCGATGTAGCTCTTGTTGTGAGATTCGTAGTACAAGCCACGGTAGGTGTTGCCAAAATTTATAGCTTGTACTGTGTGAGCATTGCTTTTCCAAAGCGCCATCACGGCAGCACCGTCCATCGTGGTGCCACTTGCCTCAACGTGGAGGAGAGTAGGATAATTCGATACCCGCCGACCGTAGATGTTGAACTGATCCAGTTCGGGATTGAACTGCAAAACCTTGAAACTGCAGCCCTGCTCTGCCATGCTTTCGAACTTCGCTACGACCTGTTGTGTCTCGGTCGAATCGGTTATCACTTCTGCGTAATTGTTAGATGCCATATTGATTTCCTCTATTTCTCTAATACTCCATTGCTAGAATTCTTGCCCTTTTGAGCCGCTCGATCTTGAAATGCCGTCGGTAAGTGACCGAACGCTGCGAATCATTGCTTTCACTCAATTTGTCCTTGCCTTTCAGAGTTCCTTCATTTGGCACGGAAGCCCCTCCGCAAGAAAGCGAGCACGGTCTCCCAGACCGCGCACACTTACGAGAGCAAAAGTTCCCGCTGGCATAAGCGCTATAAACCACGCCCGGTTCCTCGCCGCACCATTCCGCGGCATGCCATGTATGCACGACATTTAGACGCCAGCCGTCACACGTTTAAGAGTCTTCGCCCAGAGTGCGTTGTATTCCGATCTGGTGATGTCGCCGTCTTTCAGCAGGCGTAACAGCGCGTTCTTCGTCCTGTATTCCCATCTCAGGATTCAACGGCTTGACTTTTTTCTTGGGAGGTTTCCACGGTGTGACGATCATCTTGGACTTCATTCAGCATCCTCGTGCTCGAATCCATGACCTGCACTGGCGGCTTTAGCCTGTATCAGTTCGTCTTTGAGGTACGGATTCTTCTGCAAGCATTCGACGCAATAGCCGTAACCTGTGCCGGGAACTTCGTGAACTATGTTCGCGTCCAGTGTGTAGCCGCAACAGTGGCATTCTCGTGTCGTCTCTGGTGGTGTGTAGACTACCGGGATGCCAATCCCGTTCTCTCGGCACATTTTGCAATGTAAGAAACTGTGAGTCTTGTAGTCGTTAAGCATCTTGTATTCGCCGTTACCAAGAAGCGCTGCGAGGAACTGCCTGGTATTCCGTATCTGCAATGCACCGGACTTGTGGACTCTGTTCCACCGGAGAATGTGCTGCGGATCGACATCCACCTTCCCACAAAACGTCAGGATGGTCTGAATGTCTTCGAGCATGGAGCCTGATGGGTGGCAGATAGGTGTAATGGCAAACATCAAGGACTGTTCTTCATTGGTCCAAGTCGTATGGTCTATAGGTTCTTGACTTGCTGTGGGAAGACGATCCGCCGAAGGCGGAATCACTGGCTCACTGCCTGACTGACTACCTCCGTCCGTAAGGACGGAATGCTTTAGGTTGGTGCTTTTGGTTAGTGCTTCATGGTTGTATACTTCTGGTTCACGCTGGGATGACACCTGATGTAATTCTGGAATGACAGTAGTGTCATTTGTGGATGACAACTGTGTAATCGTAGGATGACACTCAGAAGCGTCTAGGTGTAATTCTGGAATGACAGCTAAGAACTGCGGAAGACCGGATTTACTTTTGCCGTTAGGCTTCAGCCAGCCGTTGCGCGTCAGCCAAGCTCGGTTGTTGCGCACGGTTCCCGGTTCAAGGCACTTCGTCCAAGCGGCGATGGTCTTTGCTTTGCCGAAGGCCTTCCCATCCGCGCCTTCGCGTCGCTTGTAATAAAGCCAGACGCGCATCTGCGCATCGGTCAACTCCATTAGTTTGTCGAGATTTTCAACGTTGATTCGAACTTGCGGTGATCTTGTCATTGTTGCGGTTCTCTTGGTTGCGGATTGATTGGGAACCGCTGGGTCTAGCGGTAGATTCATCGTCAGGGACAGCGACCGCAACGAAGCTGTCCCCTCCGAATCTTGATTGTGCCATTGACACAACCGACCCTATATAGCGATAGCTAGTCGCTTTTAGGAAATACTGGCTTTCGGTACGCCAGCGATCCTTTCCCCGTCTTGCGGTGAACGCGGAACATGGTCTGTGCCATTTACATTTGGTAGTGAGTGATGCCGTGTTGCTTGCATAGTTCCGCTAGCGAGACCGCAGGACTGTCCACGACCAACTTGGCGATGAGGCTGGGCAGCCGCGTCAGGCTGTCTCAGAGATTTCGCAAATCCCAGCAGTCTTTTTCCAATCCGGCTTGACGAGACGTTTCTTCCGATCGTCCCAGTATTCTTGGTTGGTCGGACATTGTTTGCTGCTGCATTGCCAAGCAGCCGCGTAGTAGTACCTGGTGTGCCGGCTTGCGCCGTGCCATGCACCGCAAACCTGACACTGCATGGCTCCTAAAACTGCGTCGATCAACTTCATCGGTCCATTCATAATTGTTACTTCCATATCATTTCGTCTGAAAATTGTGGTTCGCCAGCCAACAGCCTGGCGCACTCTGACAGAATCACACGTTGCCTGCGTTCTTGTACTGGTCGTCGTGTCCGGCTTTCCGTGCTTTATCCCCCGGACCGTGCTGCCGCATGGCATCGGTAGTCCAGCGGAACAACAGGCTGTAACGCCAGTCGAATCCGTTCGGTTTGAAGTTTGGATCATCTTTGTTCGCGAACATCGAATGGATGATGCGTCCCCCGTTGAAAATGAGAAGATCGCCGTGGTTCATGACGATCTCTGCTGCGGAAATGTGCTCTTCGATTTTCCGCTGGCTCTGGCGTTTCAAGTAGTATGCCTGAGGCATCGTTCCACCTACGCGGAACGTCCGCGATTGTCCGAGAGTCAGCATAGGCACTATCATGCCTGCGGGATCACGGTGCGGTCGCACAATCGCATCAGGACTCATACGATGGCACTGGATGTAGTTCGACTGTTTATGCGCGACAGCAGCGACACGGTCGGCTACAGGCAGAAGGATCGCCGGAGGAATCGGATGCTCTATTGTCGATTTGCCGCCTGCGGCGTACGACTTGCCGAAATGCACGCCGTACTTGCCGTCGTCTGAGAGCAGCCAAGGGAATTCCCCCATGGCGGCGTACAGGCTGTCGGCTTCCTGGTGGGACAGGAATTGCGGAATGTAAATCCAGTCACTCGACGGACTCGACCGTCCGTCTGGAGTAACTGTTTCTGCGAAATGTGGTTCTGCTAGCGTGAGTGAAGCCATAATTCTTCTCCTGATCCGGTTTGCGATGCAGCGAGTTCCTGTCGCCAGTCAGCACGCAGCCATTTGCCGAACGAAAAAATCGAAAGCTGTCAGGTTGTTCCTGAATGAATCAGCGTTCAGCATCTAATACTGAGGACTGGACCAACTGGACGACAAAGTCCCATGATCCGACTGTTCAGACTCTTATGCCGAGACTTTCCCAGTGCCGCCACCATGCGGACACGGCATATCGTCCGGCGGCACAAAGAGGATGACGGTCGACTTGTTGCGTAGCCGTGCGCTATCGGCCTAATGATCCTGGCCCATCCTTCCGGGCGGCGCTTGAGGTCGCGGCCCGGTTTGTTTCAGTCCTTGAAAGGGGACTCGATCGCGGGAGCTAGTCGCAACTCTACCTAATACTCAGTGTTGTGCGTTCCGGCACAATAGCTTTGCATCCCAAGCGCTGACAGAGGGTTTCGATTTCGCTGCTCATCTGCTCTGCGTATTCTTCAGCGGTCATAAACGCCGGAACATCGTAGGTGATCGGATTCTTCACCGTTCCCCACGGCTGCACCGGATCGTCGTTGTGATCCATGATGGTAAGAGTCACCTTCTTACCATCGTCGGATGTTTGACACTTCACTTGCACTTCGAGACCAGCCCACCTTCCGCCGTGGTCTTCGATGATTCCCCAGCCGAATTCTGTGCTTTCGTATTCCATCGTGATTGGTGACGTGCCTTGCAACTCCTCCGGCGTCCAAAGCATGACTGCGAATCCGGTGTCGCGTAGCTGGTTGATGACTTTCTTTTGCGCTTTCGTTAGTTCAGTGACTTTCATGGATAGTCTCCGGGGATGATGTCCCCGAACAGGTAATACTCACTTTTTCGACTTTCGGTTAAATGACGGTCGAAATTTACCGTGGTAGAAGTCGGGCAGAATGAGCGGGTTGGCAGGAACCGGACACTTTAGCTTTTTTCTCCGTATATTTCCGCAGGAGGATTCACATGAGTCAAAGCAGAATAAAGCGTCAAAGCAAGAAACCTATGAAGCAGCGAGTCGAGTGGGACCGGCAAGTAGCCGAAGAAACGCTGGTATCGCCGATGCTGGTTGATAGGCTCGTGAGAGAATGCCAAATCAGCGGCTACAAGCCGAACATCGGCATCAACTCGCTGATGACGGCAGCAGGCTACATCGTGCGAGTTTGCTTCGGGAAAGAAGCCCAGATGATTCTTGGCAAACACACGAAAGCGGCAGCGGACGAGATTGAAATGCTGGACGGCTTTGCTGATCTTGATCCAGCGATGGTCAACTGACGCCGTAGCATGAGTCCGCCTAGCAAGCGGACTACAAGGAACGGCATTAACCTCCAACCTTTAAGACCACGCAGCTTCAACCGCAGCCGTCAGCCTGTCATCCTGCAACAATCCCCATGTAGCGCTTGACGCCTCCCAGCATCGCGCCAGCCTCCTAACGCCCTGATGTCCGGCAGCGCAGTCAATGCACACGGCTTTTTTCACGCCGCCGGTCTCGGCACGATTCCTTCTGGCGCTCGAGAGTTCGGTGGAGGTCACTGAACCGGGTGGCTTCACTCTGGCTCTATTTCAGCAAAGCTGCCGTTGACCTGCGTACGCGTCTTCTCGCTCCCCAACTCCGCATCTGCCAGATAACGCAAAGTGGTTTCCAGAGACTCGTGACCAAGCCACTCTTGAATCGTTCGTGCGGGGACGCCGTTGGCATGGTGCATCGTGGCAAACGTCTTGCGGAACCGATGAAGAATCCAATGCTGGCAGCACGCCGCATCCTTGCAGGAAACAGTCTTGCCATTCAGTGTGCCTGAGCAATGACCGCAATTCAGTCCAGCCGCCAGTGCTCGTTCCTTCAGCATCCGCAGGAAGTGTCCTTCCGGATTCCCGTTGGTGTTCGGAAAAATCAGCCAGCCATCAGGATGCGTCGCTTTCCGCACCTTGAGCAGTTCTACCAGCGAATCAGGAATCGGCACTGTGCGTTCTTCTTTATCCTTTGGCTTCCAGTTCCACTGGCGCTTCTCTAGCACACTGATTGTCTTCAACTTGAAGTCAACGTCGGTGTCGCAGGCATGAGCGACTTCGTCCTGGCGAAATCCAGTGCCAAGAAAGAATTGCCAAATCTGCAACTCTTCGTCCGTCGAAGCGGCATTGAGGGCACGCAGTTCCTCGACGGAGTATGCCTTCACTTTCTTTTCCGTGTACTTGTGCCGTAGCGTGACATTGGTGATGCCGTGCGCCCGCAGGAAGGTTACGACTCCGGCGAGGCGGTTCGCGACCGTGCGGTCATCCTGTCCCGCTTTCTTCTGCGCTACGACGAATGCCGTGAGGTCACTCTTGTCGATCTGGTCGAGATAGTCCTTGGTGCAGGTCTTACGGAATTCGTTCAGGATTAAGTTGTATGCCGACCACGTCTTGTGCGCCCGTGTAGCGGCAACAGTGCTCAAGTAGGTAGCGATCGCGTCGTCCACGTTGATCCGCTTCGCCGGGGCGGATGCGGTTGTGGAAACTTCTGACAGGAGTGCCGCTTCCCTGGTCGCCCTCGCTGCAAGTGCAGCATTCAGGTTGGTTACGTCGAGAGTCTCCCACCGTCGCTTACCATCGACGGAATAGCGCAGGCAAAATACAGTTCCGTTGCGGTAAAACTTTTTCTTGTTGGGTTTCCTGTAGGTGCGCTTGCCGCCCACAGTTTCCCGAATCCACAGGCTCACGGTCATGACTTCTTCCTCTGAAGCCCAACCCAATACTGGGAATCAGAGAAAAATCATGAATATTGGTAGCCACCTGTGGTAGCCACGCCCCTAAGTGATTGTGATTAAAGGAATGGCGGAGAGAGTGGGATTCGAACCCACGTTACCCTTTCGAGTAAACACGCTTTCCAAGCGTGCGCCTTCAGCCACTCGGCCATCTCTCCGGCGAAAGCTGGGATCCGTATTTCCCGGAAGGCTATTTACTTGCCGACTGGGCAAGAGCTCCCTCGACTACGGCTTGGTTTCATTCTATGGGCGATAGCGGTGCCAGCGCAAATCGATTGCTTGCAAGAAATGTGGAGAAGTTTACAGAGCGGTGCTGCGAAGAAATCTAAATCTTTTCCGGAGTGGAAGGAATGACGCTTACGGAGGTGCTGCTTGCGGAAGCGCCAGCTGCAGCGCCGTTCGCCGCTGCAGCACTGGTCGAAGCCGGGGCAGGTGAACTTTCCGTCTCGCTGGCAGCAACCGGAACCGGCGGCGGCTTGACGCCATCGACGACATGATGGCTCAGGCAATAGAGAGCAAGCTCGAGGCGATCGGCAACCCCGAGTTTGTCATACACTTTGCGCAGGTAGTTCTTTACCACCTGCTCGGTCGTTCCCACGCGGACCGCGATCTCTTTATTCTTCATGCCCTGGGTAACACAAGACACGATCAGCGTTTCCTTTGGCGTGAGTTGGACCTTGGGACGCGCCCCGGAAGGCCGCAGATTATGGCCGCGGAACGCTTCCATGACCCACTGTACCGCCTGGTTCTCAAGCCACGGTTCGCCGGCCGCAACTTTACGCAGACAGTCGACCAGAACCTCAGGCTCAACTTCGCGTGACAGAATGCCGTGTGCGCCGCGGCGAAAAAGGTCGAGTGTAAGTTGTTCGTCGGAAGCCGGCGTGACCACAACAATTTTCAATTCCGGCGCTTGACGCAGGAGTTCCGCCACCGCCTCCACTGGATTTACCGCTAAGGCCGACTCAAATATCAGAACATCGGCGGAAAATTTTGTGATGGCGGATTGCGTCTGCGGTAGAGTTTCGGCCTGGCCCACCACGCGAATATCATCTTCGAGGGCGAATATCTTTCGCAGGCCGGCACGGAAGATCGCCTGCGTGTCAGCCAGGATCACCCGAATCAAGTGGTTCGAGCCACCATCGTGGTGAACACCGTGATTTTCGCCTACGCTGACCGTGCTGGCCATTGGTTTCTCTATGCCCTACGCTCGCTCAAAATGGTACTCATCGATCACCACGCCTACGCCGCGGCGGCCCTTATCTTCAAAGCTACGAACCACGCGTCCATGGCAATCAATCTGAACATCATTACGGGAACCCACAATATCGCCCGGAAGCAGAATCGTGAAGTCCACCATAGAACCCACCGGGACGTCTCGATCCATGGCGAACAGAACTCCGTTGGCGGAGATGTTTTGGGTTTCCGCCAAGCAGTCGCCGGTTTGCGATTTCAGTTCCACGGGCAAATGCAGCGGAAAACGCGGAGCGCTTTGCATTTCCGCATAGTGCTTACTCGCAGTTTCTGGCTGCGCGTCCGGCGTCAACTGCTGCTCTGATGCTTCGCTTTGCACCGTTTCTGACGAACCTTCCTTCCGCGGCGCGCTCTACGCACCTGGATTTACCGGGAACTCTTTTTCGCGAACTTATGGGCAGCGTACACCCACGAATCAGCCTCGCAAAGTTACGGAAGTCATGGAACGATGGGGCGTTAACTGCTTGAGGATGAGAGGATTACAACGAATCAGAGGTGACCTTGGAGGCTGATCTTGTGCACCCCGGTAGGGTGAGGGATTTGGCGCTTAGAACTTTGTGACCTCTGTGAAGTTAAAATCGCGGATTTTCATCGCTGGCACCACCATATCAAACGACTCCTCGCCACTCGCACGAACCGGCACGCTCATGGCTTCCACGTTGGAGAGAAGGTGGACGAGACTTTGGTTGAAACGGAAATTGCGCACCCCTCGCCGGAGTTGTCCATCTTGCACCAGAAATGTGCCGTCGCGGGTCATGCCAGTGACAATTTTTTCATAAGGATCCACTTCGCGGATGTACCACAGGCGCGTAACCAGCACGCCGCGCTCAGTAGCGGCAATCATCTGCGAGAGCGTCTGCGGATCTTGCGGTGTCGCAAAAACAACGTTGAGCGGCATCTCTCCCATTTCGTTGGGCAGCGCAAAGCCGTGGCCGGTCGGCGCGATGGGCCCAACCTTGTCTTTCTCTTCGGAGCGTTTCATGCGCTCTGCAGTGGCACGAGCGTACACAACCCGCTGGACGATTCCCTTTTCAACCAGCGGTAGTGTCTGGCGCTGCATGCCTTCGCCATCGAACGGACACCCGGTTTGCAGAGAGTGAGTTACATCATCCCAAATCGTGATGTGCTCGCCGAACAGTTGGCTGCCTATACGGCCTGTCAGGAAGGAACGCTGATCGAGAATCGCTACGCCCGAGTAATCCCAAAACATGAAGCCGACGATATCGAGCACGGCCGCCGGTTCCAGAATTACGGTGTACTTCCCCGCTGGAATCTCCGCCGGATGCGCGGAGTCAATCGTTTTCTTGGCCGCAACCTCGGCTAAGAAATGGGGATCGAGGTTGGTCACATCGGGCGAGTTGGCCTTTTGCCAGCCGGAGGAATCGTCGGCCAGCATGGTGATGGAAACTTCCGCCAGAGTTTGCGTGTGCCATTTGCTCAGACCGCGCGAGTTGAGGATACCCTCCACCGATTCTGAACTGGAAAAAATTCCGGCGGTGGTGAGCTTGTGCTTTTCTGCAACGTCGACAATTTTCTTGACGCCATCGGCACGCAGCTGAGGAGTGATCGACGCGGTCTCTGCGAAATGACGGGAGGGAGACTGTGTGGCGCGGACGCCCTTGTCCGCGTTGCCGTCGGCTTCCCGGGAATCCGGCATCGGCAACAAATCAGGGTCGGGATGCTGTACTCTTGCGAGATTTTCTGACGATGCAACTACGCGGCGAAGGCTATCGTCGTCAAACTTGTTGGTGAATGCGCGCGCCGTGCGTCCGCCAAAAACGGTGCGAACCGAGACCACGTGGTTCTCGTCTTCGACATTTTGATGAATCGTATTGTTCGCAAAACGGGTGAGGGCAAACCGGCCGCCAGAGATCAGGACTTCAGTTTCATCCGCAGTCGAGAGTTTTCTTATGCGCTCAAAGATGTCACCGGCTTGGTCTTTTGTTAGCAAGTCGTGCTCTTCTCTGTGCCTCTGTGGTAAATTAGCTTCCCTTGTAAGCGCTTCCTACCTTAATGTTTCTGAAGCGCGAGGGGGCTGCTCCATGGCCCGTGCCCATCACCTGTTGCGGCTGGCCTTTGCCACAATTCGGCGTGCCCCAGAGCGTCCACTCATCACGCGAACAGATTGCGTCCAGAGAATTCCAGAACTCAGTGGTGATGCCGGAGTAGGACGGGTTCTTGACCATAAGCACGCGCTTGCCGTACTTGATCTCCCAGCCGATCTCGCAGCCAAATTGAAAGTTGTAGCGCTTATCGTCAATCGACCAGGAACGATTGGTCTGCATCAGAATGCCGTGATCGGTGGCGGCAATCAGTTGTTCAAGTGTTAGCGGCTTTGTGCCGGGCAGCAGACTGATGTTGGTCATGCGTATCATAGGCAAGCGATTCCAGCCTTCGGCACGCAACGTTCCTCCAGATCGATTCTCTCCGATCGTGTGTGCGGTCTCGCGCGAGCTCAAGTAGCCAGTGAACAGCCCGTTGGTGATGATCGGCGTGCACTGTGCGGGAACTCCCTCGTCGTCAAATCCAAAGGTCCCCAGGCCGGGGCCGTGCTCCTGGCGAGCATCGGCGACAACGTTCACCATCTCGCTGCCATAGCGTAGCTTGCGCAGTTTGTCGAGAGTGAGGAACGACGTGCCGGCGAAGTTCGCTTCCATACCGAGCACGCGATCGAGTTCGATAGGATGTCCGATGGATTCGTGAATCTGCAATCCGAGTTGGGAACTGTCCAGAATGATGTCAAACGTGCCTTCGGGGCACTGGTCGGCACGATGGAGGGCGACGGCCTCTTCGGCGATGCGGCGCGCATTCTGCACAAGTTGCAATTCTTCGATCAACTCATAGCCTTTGTTTTGCCACTGTCCCCCGTATGAGTTGGGATACGACCGTTTCTGAATCTCATTTCCGGCGAATGCATATGCGGTGTAGCCTGCGCCCGCGGAATACTTGGTCTGATGGATAGCGCTTCCCTCGGACGAAACAAACCACTGCTCTTCCCGATTGAAGTTCAGATTGGTCTCGGCCAACGTGACGCCGGCAACGGATCGCAGTTCCGAATCGATGTTCAGAAGCAAGGCGATGTTTTGTTCGACCGAAATCGAAAACGGGTCGATCGTATGCGGCGTCGTCCACTCGGCAGTCACCGGCTTTTCCGGAGCGAGGCGGACATCTTCCTGCTTCACTTGGGCCGAGGCGCGGGCAATTTCGACCGCACGAGCCGCCGTGGCTTCAACGCCGGAGCGAGAGAGGTGTTCAGAAGCGGCGAATCCCCACGCGCCGTCGGCGAGTACGCGCACGCTCACGCCGGTCGACTCGGAATCAGACGCGCTGCCCACCTTGCCGTTCTTGGTGGTAAGCGCTCGGCTTCTCTGGCTTACGATGCGGGCATCGGCATAGCTCGCGCCACGCATTGTGGCCACGTTCAAAGCCCAGTTGGCGATTTCTCTCATGCGGAATATTAAATCTACCACGGAGATACAGAGGCACGGACAAACGCGGAACAGAATATCTACGGCGTGGCCCGAGCCGCATCCAGCGCGTTTCTCACGGCCAGCAATTCCTTCAAAACCTCGCGCAGGCTGGTGGACTCCAGCGCATTGGCTCCATCAGATTTCGCCACTTTGGGATTGTCATGCACTTCCAGGAAAACGCCATCGACTCCGGCAGCCACCGCCGCTCGCGCGAGGACCGGGATAAATTCCGGCTGACCGCCGCTGACCGCTGGGCTATGGTCGTCGGCTTGCGCTGACGGAAGTTGAACGGAATGGGTGGCGTCGAAAACTACCGGCGCAAATTTGCGCATGATCGAAAGTGAGCGCATGTCCACCACGAGATTGTTATAGCCGAAGCTGGTGCCACGCTCGGTGAGAAAGACTTGCGTGTTCCCTGCCTCGCGGCACTTTTCCACCGCGTGCCGCATATCCCACGGCGAAACAAATTGTCCCTTCTTGATGTTGACGACGCGCCCACTGAGCGCGGCCGCAACTACAAGATCGGTTTGGCGGCACAAAAACGCGGGGATTTGCAAAACGTCAACGACTTCCGCGACCTTGGCCACATCTGCAATTTCGTGAACATCCGTGAGGACGGGAACCTGCAATTCGTCTTTAATTTTTTTCAAGATGCGCAGGCCTTCTTTTATACCGGGCCCGCGAAAGCTGCGGATGGAAGTGCGGTTGGCTTTGTCGTAGCTGGCTTTGAAGATGAACGGAAACCCGAGTGCTCGCGTCACGCCTTTGATGATTTCAGCCATGCGAATAGCGTGCTCTTCGCTCTCGATCACGCAGGGGCCGGCGATGAGGAAGAGATTCCTCGCGCCGATGCGAACATCGCCGACTTGGAAATTCAGTTTCAAGTTTCCGGTTTCTAGCTTCCAGTCTCAGGCCCAGGCAACGAGGCAGGTTCTCTCGAAACTGGAGACCGGAAACTGGAAACCATTTTAGCGGCGCGTTACTTTTTCCGGACGGTGAAACATCTCGACCGCGGCCACTTCTTTCTCCGCCCGTCGCTTGGATCCGTGCTCATACGCAGCCGCGATGAACGTACTGAACAGCGGATGCGGCTCCAGCGGCTTTGACTTGAACTCGGGATGGAACTGGCATCCGATGAAATGCGGGTGGTCCGGCAATTCCACCATCTCGACATAAGTGCCGTCGGGCGTTGAGCCAGAGATTCGCAGCCCCGCAGCCACCATTGGCTCTTCGTACTCTCGATTGAATTCGTAGCGATGACGGTGGCGCTCGCTGATCTCCAGCTTGCCGTAGATCTTGTGCGCCAGTGTGCCAGGTTCGATTTTGCAGGTCCACGCTCCCAAACGCATGGTGCCGCCAAGTTCTTCCACACCGCGCAACTCGCGCAGTTTGTAGATTACGCGATGCGGGGTCGCGGGATCGAATTCGCTCGAATTTGCGTCGGCCAAGCCGACCACGTTCCGCGCGAACTCCACACAGGCGGTTTGCATTCCCAGGCAGATTCCGAAGTATGGGACCTTTTTCTCACGAGCATAACGAATCGCAATCAGCATTCCCTCGATGCCGCGCTTCCCGAAACCGCCAGGAACCAGGATTCCGTCGTAATCCTCAAGCTGCGCGTCATTACTATTGCTGTTGTTCTCGTCTCCGGTTTCCAGTCCTTCAGCTTCAATCCAGTTCAACTGAAGTTTGAGATTGTGCGCCAGCGCCCCATGTACCAGCGCCTCCTTGAGAGACTTGTAGGAATCCTCATACTCGACATACTTGCCGACAATTCCGATCGTGACCGTGTCCTTCGGGTTGTAAACACGGTGCACAATGTCCTCCCACTTGGAGAGGTCGCGGTCCTTTGCTTCCATGCGCAAATATTTCAGAATCAGCGTGTCCACACCTTCATTCGCGAATACCAGCGGAACCTCATATACCGAAGCCACGTCCTTGGCCGTGATTACGGCTTCTTCCTTCACGTTGCAGAAGAGCGCAATCTTCGACTTAAGCTCCTTCGCCAGGAAGCGGTCGGTACGGCAGAGCAAAATGTCAGGCTGAATTCCAATGCTGAGCAATTCCTTCACGGAATGCTGTGTGGGCTTGGTTTTGAGCTCCTGCGCAGCGGCGATGAATGGCACCAGGGTCACATGCACGAAGAGAGTGTCATCGCGGCCAAGTTCCTGGCGCATCTGGCGAATCGCTTCCATGAAAGGCAGCGATTCGATATCGCCCACCGTGCCGCCAATTTCCACAATCGCGACGTCGACATCCTGCGCCACCTTCTTCATCGCGGCCTTGATTTCGTTGGTGACGTGAGGAATCACCTGCACCGTTTTACCCAGATAATCGCCGCGTCGCTCCTTGGCGATGATCTGTTCGTACAGACGTCCGGTCGTCCAGTTATTGTCGCGAGAAAGTTTGGCGTGGGTGAAGCGTTCGTAGTGGCCGAGGTCGAGATCGGTTTCGGCTCCATCGTCGGTCACGAAAACTTCGCCGTGCTGAAACGGCGACATCGTCCCCGGATCGACGTTGAGATAAGGATCAAACTTCATCAGGTTGACTTTCAACCCGCGGCTCTCCAGCAGGCAGCCGATAGAGGCCGCAGCCAACCCCTTGCCTAGAGAAGACACAACTCCGCCTGTTACAAAGATGTACTTCGCTGGCATCTCTTCCTCGCTTTAAATTGTGTTTGAAAGATTGTGCAGGTGGGGTGCACGATCAATTATGGCAGAAGTTGCCTGTGGAAACAAACAGAAGAATCTGCGCGCGTTGACTATCCCTGCAATGTGGGCGAAAATGATTCAGCAACTACGCGGAGCCCGAATTGTCTCGTCGGGCCGAGGTTTCTGCTTCAATCGTGGGCCTGTGGCGCAGCTGGGAGCGCGCTTCCATGGCATGGAAGAGGTCGTCGGTTCGATCCCGACCAGGTCCACCAAGTCTCTCTATCACTTCTTCTATTGCCCCTTCTTGACACGGACTTTGTCCAGCGCTTGACTCAGATCGCCAATCAGGTCTTCCGCATCCTCAATGCCTACGGAGTAACGGATCAGGGCTTCTGGAATTCCCGCCGCCGCGCGTTCCTCCTGGGTGGACTCAACATGGCTTGTGGTGGAGGGTGGGCCGGCGACCGTCTCGACTGCGCCGAGATTTGCAGCCAAGTTCGCATAACGCAAGCGCGGCAGAAAAGATTTCACCGATTCGAAGCCGCCCTGGATGGCGAAGCTGAGTACTCCTCCAAAGCCACGCATCTGTTTACGGGCGATTTCATAATGTTCGTGGGAATTCAATCCAGGATAGAAGACTTTCATGACCTTGGGATGCGATTCCAGGAATCGAGCGATCTTAAGTGCAGTCTCGTTCTGCCGCGCGATCCTGAGATGAAGAGTCTTCATCCCTCGCAATAACAAGTAGGCCGCCATGGGATCGAGGCAGGCTCCCGTAATCTCGCGGAAGTGATAAATCCTCGCGATCAAATCGGCCGGGCCGCACACCACGCCGCCAAGGGCGTCCGCGTGCCCGCCCAGAAATTTCGTGGCGCTGTGAATCACCAGGTCGGCACCCAGTTTCAAAGGCTGTTGGTTGATGGGCGTGGCCAGCGTGTTGTCGACTATCACCAATGCGCCTCCACGATGCGCCGCAATCGCCAGCCGGCGAAGGTCGACAACTTTGACGGTTGGATTCGTCGGACTCTCGAGGTATACCGCCTTGCATCCCTGGCCAATCGCTGCTTCGATTGCCTTGTAATCGTTGGTATCACACAGTGCCACCTCGATGCCGAAACGAGGCAGGAATTCGATGAACAACTTGTTGGTTCCACCGTAGGTGTCCTTAATGGAAACCACGCGATCGCCGGGCGAGAGAAGCGCAAAAAGTGTGTTGCTGATGGCGCTCATGCCGCTGGAAAAACTGGTAGCCGCTTCGGCCATTTCAAGATTTCTTACTTTGTCCTCGAAAGCGGCCACGGTGGGATTTGTGTTCCGGCTATAGATATGCCCCTGCCTCTTTCCTTGGGCGACGTCGAGCCACTGATTCACATCGTCGTAGCCAAACGAGACGCTGAGGGCCACCGGGATTTGCGTGGCACCCTCCCAGTACTTGCCACTCTCACCGGCCCACACGGCGCGGGTTCCAAGTCCCGCAGATTCCTTGTTTTCGTTTTTTCGACGCACGGAAAAGTGCCTCCCCGGATTTTCCTTGTTTCGTCCCGCAGTCTAGCAGGCCAGGAAGACGATTGAACGCTTCCGCACGCCTGCGCGGACTTGAATCGAGAGCCGCCGCCAAGGAGTGCTAGGCTGGTAGCATGACATCGCGACCAAACGGTGCTCTGTTTCCCTGCGTACTTCTGTGTTTCGGCTGGGCTTTTCTCTGCGCAGTGCCTCCCGCCGCGGCAGCGAACTGGACGGTGCACGCCCAGCCCGCCCGCCTGGTTAATGGCGGTCCCGTGTTGTTTCAGGTCAAGCCTCCACAGCGGTTGGAATCACTCAGCGGAAAATGGCTCGGACATGAGGTTTCGTTCAGCTTCGACGCGAAGAGCAGAACATGGTTCGCGCTGGCGGGCGTCAGCCTGGAAACCACTCCCGGAAGCTACAGTCTTGAGCTAACCGGTGAAAGGCAGGCCGGAAAATCTCCCAGTGCAGCGACTACGTTCGCCAAGAACTTGAAGGTCGCTCGCGCCAATTATCCCAAGATCAAAGTCAGCCTCAGCGTTGAAAGCAAATTCACGGAGCCCAGCCCGGAACAGCAGAAACAAATTGAAGAGGGCCAGGCGGTTAAGAAGGATTACCTGAATCGGGTCACGCCGGAGCGCGAGTGGTCGGGGTCTTTTAGCCAGCCGGCGGACGCTGCAATTTCTGACGTCTTTGGTTCGCAACGCATTTTCAACGGTAAGACCTCGAGTCCCCACCTGGGCTTAGACTTCCGCGTCCCCAGCGGCACGCCCGTGGCTGCCATGAATGACGGCACCGTGCTGCTGGCGCGTCCGCTGTACTTTGAAGGCAATTTTGTTGTGCTGGACCACGGACAAGGGTTGCTGACGCTTTACCTGCATCTTTCCGAATTCAAAGTGAAAGAAGGAGATCAGGTGAAACGTGGGCAAATCGTCGGGCTGAGCGGAGGCACGGGCCGTGCCACAGGCCCGCATCTCCACGTTGCCGTGCGGTGGCAAGGAACGTATCTCGATCCGGGACTACTGATGCGCTTAAGCTTGCCGTAACCTTAATTCTGTTCCAGGAAAATCTAGGCGTTCCCGCCTGAAAGCCCGCTCAGACCTCGCGGAGAAATGTCGCGCATCGCTTCCTTGAGAATATCTTTTAGCTCCAGGTTGCGAATCAGGCGGTGCAAGTAATTGGGATGCACGCCCAGCAGACGAGCCGCCTCTGCATAACTGCCTTGCGTCTGCTCCACCGCATCGCGAATAAGCTGCTTCTTCAAGGCTTTCACCGCAGCGTGATACTTCGCCTCGGTCATTTCTGGCGCAGGATTACGCTCCAGCAGCGATTCAGGTAAATCTTCGGGCAGGATCATATCGGAAGACCCCAGCACCAGCGCTCGTTCAATTGCATTTTCCAACTCCCGCACGTTGCCGGGCCAATCATAATTCACCATGCAAGACAGGGCTTCGCGGGAAATCGGGCGGGGCTTTACCTTGCAGCGCTTGGCATGCTTCTGCACAAAGTGGCGCGCCAGCATCGGAATATCGTCGCGACGCTCCCGTAAAGCCGGCATGGTCACCTTCAATACCGCCAGGCGGTAATACAGATCCTTACGAAATGCTCCGTCACGAACCGCCTGTTCGAGGTTTGTGTTGGTAGCGGCAATCAGCCGGATATCGACCTGGATTGGATGTGTTCCTCCGACGCGCTCGAACTCGCGCTCCTGCAGCACGCGCAGCAATTTGACCTGCAGCGCAGGAGCAAGTTCAGCAATTTCATCGAGAAACACCACTCCCGAATCGGCTACTTCAAGTCTGCCTTTCTTCAATCCCGCTGCGCCCGTGAATGCTCCGCGCTCGTGGCCAAAGAGATCGCTCTCCAGTAGCGTCTCCGGAATCGCAGCGCAATTGATGGCCACAAACGGCCTATTGGCGCGAGGGCTGTTGCGATGCAGCGCCCGCGCCGCCAGTTCCTTTCCGGTTCCACTCTCGCCTTCAATCAATACTGTTGACTCGGTAGGCGCTACCCGCTTAAGAAACTGATAAACCTCTTTTATGCGGGCGCCTTCGCCCACCAGGCTGCGTTCCTGGGTGACCTCGATGGTCAGCCGCTCATTCTCTTTTTCCAGCCACTGCAAGCGGCGTGCATTGTCCAGCGCAACCGCAGAGATGCCTGCAATCGCCGTCACCAGTTGCAGATGCTCTTCGTGAAGCCGGTTGGCGAGACTGTTGTTGTCGAGATAAATGCATCCGATTACGCGCCGAAAGACAGTGAGGGGCACACATAGGAGCGAGCGCACCTGAGAGGCCGCCAGGCTCTCGACCTGTCGCAAATCGCCGCAGTTGGGAACATCGGTGCCGAGAATCGCAATCCCCTGCTCCAGCACCTGGCGAGCAACCGTGCGACTTACCTTCACGAGTGGGGCCTGTCCGGCCTGGCGCATGCGGGCGAACAGGGAATTGAATTGCTGGCTCTCATTGTCCGCTAGCAAAATCGCTCCTCGACCGGCCGGGATGACCTCAAAAATCAGCTCCAGCAACTGTCCTTGCAGGTCGTCGAGATCGCGAATGGCGTGCACGATCCGGCTGATCTTCAGCAACGCACTCAGATTGCGGGCAATTTGGGAGCTAGCCGGTAACTCGCGCAACAGCCGGTCAGGTTGCAGGTAGACGACGTCCCTGGGATGAATGATCGTGGTTTCGGTGGTGTGGTGAGAGTCTTCGAATTCGACACGACCCGGACCCGGGATAGGATTTTCATCTTCAAGAAGAAACAAGAAGGAAGAATCACCCGTGGCGATCTCGTCTCCATGTTTCAGCCACTGCTCTTGCGCTGCATCACCGTTGACCTGTGTACCGTTGCGGCTGCCGAGGTCCCGCACCTGAAATTTCCCGTCTTGCTCTCGGACCACACAGTGTCTGCGCGAAACCGACGGATCGGTGACCGCTATTGCGTTCGAGGCTTCACGCCCAATCGTGATTTCTCCCTCGGATAGAGGAATGATCGAGTCCTTCAGGGGGCCGGAAAGCACTACCAGTCTTGGACGCAAGGCGATTCACCTGTGCCCTTCTACCACACTTTCGTCGGAAATCTACCTCCCAGCTGCGATTGTTCCATTATCCGAACAGATAGGGCGGAACTATCCGATAAGATAGCGAACCCGTTGCTGGGCGAAATCTGGGGGTACTCTATATCAGCCTGTCGGGAAGCTAACCGCCTGTGGCAGAGTAAGTTGCGATGACACCGGCGGTAGAGAAAAAGGGAGCTGCCGACTGGCATGCGGCGTGCACTCTCTCTAGTGCGCCACTGCTTGGCAAAAAGCGATGGGGGAAGCGCTTTTTGATCTGGTTCTTGCTGAGCTGCGCGGTCAGGGATCCGAGGGGCCCCCTCATCGGATCCCTGATCTTTTTTCAGCTACGGGACCATGACAACCGACCCGGCCGCAGCAAGCACCTGCGCAAACCGCTTTCGAACTGCTAGCTGGCCACGGCCTGATTCGCGGGAGTTGCAAGCGCAGGCGCGGAGATCGCTACGCCATCTCGATAGCTAACGCTGTTACCCGATATCGCAGGTACGCGGTCTCCCGGAACAAGAATCCCCACCAAATTTAGCGGATCGGCAGCCGATAATGTGATCGCTTCGGTCGCGGAGTCGAGCCTGCGCATCGCGCGCACAGAATCCACAGCCACCGGTAAAGCAAATTGCTCGCCCAGGAATCCATCGACGAAACGGCCGCCGCGAATCTCTCCGCGATCCTCCAACCTGCGAAAGGCCATGAGCAATTCGCGCCAAGGCGGAAGATTCGCCTCGCGCGCCAGCACATCCCGGATCACGATGCCGTAGCGCCGCAACAGCATCCAGCAGGCAGCTTCTACGGCTCGTGATCGCTCGACCACTTCTTCCGCGTGCAGGATTGCCCAGCGTCCCGCGTTGTGACGCGGGCGCGCCATGCGCCCACTGCCCTGCCCGGCGCGCCGCTTGGGATCAATCAGCGACCGCAAATTGTCGAAGCCATCCGCGGTCACCAGCCCGGCAGCCACTAATTCCCAAAGGGCGGTCTCGATCTCTGCTTTCAGTTTTTCCGTACCGCGCACAATATCCGCAAAGAAGGATGCCCCGCGCTGCCGCAGGAAATCGAGCACCGTCTGCGCACTCCCACTCAGGCCGTTGTTGCCGGACTGGTCTTCTCCATTACGCCCTGCACCCGGATGCCGAGGCGTCATCCAATCAGCATCTTCCCGGATGAAAAAGGTAATAGGCGCAACGCTGGTCGGAATCACCCGACGTTGGCGCGGAGCTGCGCCAGGTTCAGAATCGCTCACCCGGGTCGGATTGGAATAGTCCAGCGTAGCCGGGTGCGGCGACAATCTTCCCCAACCCACCGCCCCGGTCAGACAAAGTTGATCCAGCCATTTTGGATCGTAATCCACAATCCGGCGAGCGAGGACCTGCCGCTCCCACGCATTTGCCGGAATTTCAAAACCCTGCAACTGCCGTAGAACTTCGAGCGTCCCTCGTTCGCCGGAAACCTGAGTCCCCGGAGCCAGGTGCTGCCACCGTAGCAGCCACTGCATGAATTGAGCCGCGGTCACCGGCTCGATCTGCTTGCGTAGAGTCGCCACCGTCAGCCGGTGAATGCGCGCCAACAGACGCCGCTCGCACCATTCGATCTCGTGCTCTTGTGTAGGGACAGCCGTCCCCGGCGGTCCGGCCGTGCCACTGAAATTTCCGCGTAGGACAGTTCCGCTCGCTTCCATGCGAAGAAGTGCGGCTGATATGTCCGGCGCAGGCAAGCTCAAAGTCTCGCCGAGTCGCGTCGCGGTAATCGGCCCTACATGTGACATCCATCCCGTAACCAGTGTCAACAAGGCATCTTCGCGCGCAGGCGTGGTCGCTTCGACCTCAGCCAGTTCGGGCTCAAAGCGCACCTCGGGAAACAGTGCCGCAAAAGTCTTAGCCCGCTCAGCTGCCACCCAGTAGACCCGGCCACTGAACATCGCTTTTGTCGCACGACCTTCCCCGATCAATCGCTCAAAGTAAAAGTTCCATTCGCTGGTTTCGAGGTTAGGGCCAGTTTCCGGTAGCGCCACCAGCGTGTGCAATGCGTCATGCAACTCATCCGCGTCGCGCACATCTGGCCATGCCTCTTCGCGCACCTGCTGAATCGCCGCCGGATCAAGTCCCCCGACTTCCTCCAGAACTGACTCCGGCAACATCCGCCGCATCTGCACAGCCCGCGCACGCCGCTCTTCGAGCGGAGCGTCATCGAGATAAGCGTAGGGATTCGCATTCAGAATCTCGTGCGAAAACTGCGACGGAACCGGCGTATCGACCGCGAGACATCGAATTCGTCCGTCGGCCAGTCCGGTCAAAAGAGCTTTCAGCCCTTCAATATCCATCGCTTCGGTGAGCACATCTTTCATCACCTCACCCACCAGCGGATGATCCGGAATTTTGCGGTCGCCTGCGATGTTTTCAAAGCATGCGGCGGCATCCGGGAACACCGAAGCCAGCAGATCGTCGGAGCGCATGCGCTGGATCTGTGGCGGAACTTTCTTTCCGTTCTGAAAGCGCAGCAGTGCGAGCGCACGGTTCGCATCCCAGCGCCAGCGCGTAGCGAAGATTGGAGAATCGAGCGCTGCCTGTTCCAGAATCGGCTGGACTGTCGCGGCTTGCAGAAAATTGAAAACGTCTGCCAGCGGAAAGCTGTGCTGTTCCGCCAGGGCGATGTTCAATCCGTTATCGGTCGCGGCGGCCTGTAACTCAAAATTGAACCCCACGCAGAAACGCTTGCGCAAAGCCAGTCCCCAGGCCTTGTTGATGCGTCCCCCAAAAGGCGCATGAATCACCAACTGCATGCCGCCACCTTCGTCGAAGAAGCGCTCGGCAATCACGGTTGTCTGCGTGGGAACGGCGCCCAGCACGGCACGGCCTTGCAATACATATTCAATCGCCTGCTCGGCGCCAGAATCATCGAGACCGCACTCATCTTTCAGCCAGCCAATCGCCTGCGCAACTTCCGGCTGAGTGGCGGAGAAACCTACCGGCGAAGTGCGCGGCAGCATCTCGCTGATCATCTGTCGCAATGTTCCTACGTGTTCCGAAAGTTCTTCCGTCCGCGCCGGAGCTTCGCCTCGCCAGAAGGGTACGCTGGGCGGCGCGCCATGCGCATCTTGCACCAGCACGCGGCCGGCGTTGGTTTCGATCCGCCGAATCATCCACGAAGTATTTCCCAGCAGCATGATGTCGCCGCGGTTGCTCTCCACGGCGAAGTCTTCATCCACGGTGCCGACGACAAGACCATCTGGCTCCGCTACGACGGCGTAAAGCGAACTATCGGGGATCGCCCCACCGCTGGTAATGGCCGCCAGCCGGGCGCCACGGCGCGCCCGCAATTTCCCGTTCACTCGATCACGATGCAGATACGCCCCGTAGCGCCCGCGCCGTGCCGCAATTCCCTCGGCCAGCATTTCGAGGATTGCGTCGAAAGTCGCGCGCTCTAAATTGCGATACGGATATGCGCGGCGCACCAGCGCGAACATCTCATCTTCGCCCCACTCTTCGGCGGAACACGCCGCAACAATCTGCTGTGCCAGCACGTCCAGCGGCGACTCCGGAATCATCAGCCGATCCAGATCCCCCTGTCGAATCGCGCGCACCAACGCCGCGCACTCCAGCAAATCATCGCGAGTCGTGGCAAAAAGACGTCCCTTGGGAACCGCGCCGCGCCAGTGACCGGAGCGGCCCACGCGCTGCAACGTGACGGCAATCGCGCGGGGGGAATTGATCTGCACGACCAGATCTACCGTGCCTACGTCGATTCCCAACTCGAGCGAAGCGGTCGCCACCAGAACCTTGATTTGTCCTTCCTTCAGTTTCTTTTCTGCCGCCAGGCGCAGCTTGCGCGAGAGGCTCCCGTGATGGGCCGCAACATTCTCTTCGCCGATGCGCTCCCCTAAATGATGCGCGACCCGCTCCGCCATGCGCCGCGTATTTACAAACACCAGTGTGGATCGGTGCTGCTCCACCAGCGCGACGAGCCGGTTGTAGACCTCGTCCCACATTTCATTCGAAGCGACAGGCCCGAGCGGCATGGGCGGAACTTCGACTGCCACGTCGAGTTTGCGCCTGTGTCCGATGTTCACGATCACCGGATCGGGACGAGCACCAGTCAAGAAATGTGCGACCTGCTCAATCGGCTTCTGCGTAGCCGACAAACCGATTCGTACCGGCGGTTTGTAAGTCAGGGCCTCGAGCCGTTCCAACGAGAGTGTCAAATGCGCGCCGCGTTTGTCGTCCGCAACGGCGTGGATTTCGTCGACGATCACCGTTTCCACGTCGCGCAGAATCGCCCGGCTCTTATCTGCAGTGAGCAAGATGTAAAGCGACTCAGGCGTAGTCACCAGAATGTGCGGCGGCCGCTTCAGCATGGCGCGACGCTCATGCATCAGCGTGTCGCCGGTGCGAACCGCGGTGCGAATCTCCGGCATGAGCAGGCCGCGCTCGCCTGCCATGGCGAGAATTTCCCCCAGCGGTACTTCCAGGTTTTTCTGAATATCGTTGCCCAACGCCTTCAGCGGGGAGACGTAGAGAACTTCTGTCCGATCCGCCAGATCTCCCGCAAGAGCTTTTCGTACCAGCCGGTCAATGCAGGCTAAGAAAGCCGCTAGGGTTTTGCCTGATCCCGTGGGAGCTGAAATCAGCGTAGTGTGCCCAGCGAGAATGTGCGGCCAGCCTTGCTCCTGCGGCTCGGTGGGCGTTGAAAAGCGCCGAACAAACCACTCCGCCACCAGAGGATGAGCCCAGGCAAGCGAAGCAGGAAGGGACGACATTGGGGTATTGTAGTCCGACGATCAGACTTTCGTAAACTATTCGCCTTAGCAAAAACTAAACGCTAAGCGCTGAAAATGAAAAAACCCACCGGATGCTTGCTTGGGGCGTGCTCGGGTCAGCATCCGATGGGCTACCGTTTCTCCTTACTCACCCTGTTGTTTTCAGGAGTATTTGAAATCATTAAACCGCAGAACTCGGAGAAGTTACGTCTAATTTTGTAAAACTTTGTAACTTTTGCGAGGACAATTGTGATTTGTTAGCGAATCAATCGGGTAGATACTGTAGTCTCGCGATGAACTTCCCGTAGTTTCAACCCGCGATGTGTCCGAGTGACCTCTTCCCCAGCGCTAATTTGAAACGACCGGCGTATTCGAAGCCATCAGTTCGGTGAAACGAGGATTCTTCCGCAGTTGCGCAAACTCCACATCCTTGTATACATTTTTCAGATCCTTGTAGCCAGCCTCCATGGCCTTCCTCAGGTACTCGAGCGACTGATCCGAGAATCCCATCTTGGCGTACAATTTCGCCACAGTGTAGTCGTATCGAGCGCGGTCCTCAGGACTCGGCAGTTGCGCTTGCACACCGTTCCGTGAGGTTCGTTCGAAGACGTCGGGATCCAGTTCGAGCGCATGCTGGTAAGCAACTACTGCGGACTCGAACGAACGCTTCGAAAAATACGCTGCTCCGAGATTGTTGAAGAAGGAAGCCGAGCTGCTGTCTACCGCAATCGCTTTCTCATACTCCTTGACTGCCGCTCCATATTTCTTACTCTCGTAGTAAATAACACCCAGATTGTTGTAGGCATCGGCGTAATGGCGGTCCATCCGGATGGCGAGCTCAAAGGATTTTCGCGCCTCTTTGAAGCGCTGCATCAAGAGCTCGGTGATGCCGATCTTGTTCATCAGTCGCGCATCGCTTGGCTGCTTGCTCAGTGCCGCGCGGTAATAATCAAGGGCATCAAGATAGAGCTTGTCCCCGCGCAACCGATCCGCTTGCTGTTCGAGAGCTGCGCCGGTTGCATCGGCCGCGGGAGGATCGACAGCCCGCATCAGCGGCGGTGAAATCTGCACTTGTTCTGAATGGGAAACTTGTGCGAATGCGGCGGTTGAGAAAATCAGGAAAGCAACCAGGCAGGTCTTCCGGTAGGACATACACACCCCCCAAAGCGACCACTTCCCACGCGGCCATTTTGCCACAGTTTCCGAGGGGCGGCGAAGAATTTTATTTGACGCCGACCCGGGTCAATGGGGCGGAGTTTGGCCGCTATCCGGAGGTTTAGACGCCGGCGCCGAACCTTTGTCATCCTTAAAAATTCCGGCGATCTTGCCGAAAAAGCCCTTCTTTTTCTTCGCGTCCTGGTCCTCCTGCCCATTTGCACCCTGCGCCGGAGGTGGAGGCGGCAGTGCCTTCTCTCCGCCGCCAAAGAACCGAGAGAACAATCCGGCCACCCCACTCTGCTGATCGCAGGTCTCCCGCGGCTCGGTACCAGCCACGAATGCTGCCACGTAATCGTCTGGACAGGTGGGTGTAGCCAGCCGGTTCGTGGCCTTGTCGAGTTGCACGTCCACTACGCCCGTGGGCTGCGAGAAAGTCTTCATGTCGCTGTACTGCGGCAGCAACGACGCCTTCTTCATGAACTCGGTCCAGATCGGTGCGGCCGTCTGCGCGCCGCTCAGCCGCAGATCGCTATAGTCGTCATAGCCCACCCACACGATACATAACAAATTGGAGGTGTATCCCGCGAACCAGCCATCATGCGAGCTGCCAGTTTTGCCTGCAGCCGGCAGAGTGAAACCGCGTAAGCGAACCGCCGTATACCCGAGCCCGTTGTTAATCACGCCCTCCATCATATTCGTCATGATGTAGGCGATACGTGGATCAAGCACCTGCCGCTGGTCCGTCTTGAAGTTCGCAATCACATCCCCCTTGGCGTTGCGCACCGAATTCACCAGCAATGGCGAGAGTCGCTCGCCATTGTTCGCAAACGACGTGTACGCACCCGCCATGTCCAGAGGCGTGGCATCGTAGGAACCCAGGGCCATGGCTGGAGTTGGTTTCACCGAAGCGATTCCTGCGGATTTCGCCAGGTCGGCAACCTTGTCATAGCCCACTTCTTCCGCCACTTTCACAGTGGCATTGTTCAGCGACATGGCTAGCGCATATCGCAGAGTTACATCGCCGTGATATTCCTCTTTGTAGTTGCGCGGCTCGTAAATCTGATCGCCATAAGCGAAGCTGGAGGGCGCATCGGTCACGGTCGAGGCCGGCGTGATCACTGTCTGAGAACCATCGAGCGCCGTGTTCATGGCGGCTGCATAGACGAATGGCTTGAAAATGGATCCGGTGGGCCGTTTGGACAGCGCATGATTGAGTTGGCTGAAACCGTAATCCCGGCCACCGACCAAGGCCAGCACTGCTCCCGTGTGCGGATCGAGCACCACCAGCGCCACTTGCGCTTGCGGACCCGGCGCCACCGTCGTCTCAATTTTCTTGCCCACCTTCACCCGCTTGGTGCGCATCTTGGTGACCTGCTCATCCACCAGCTTGATTCCGGACTCAACCGCTTGCGCGGCTGCTTTTTGCAGGTCGGGATCGAGCGTGGTGTAGATGCGGTAAGACTCGTCGTTCAGATCATGCTCGCTGAACTTGTTGATCAGAGTATCCCGGACCATATCGACGAAGTAGGGAGCGTCGCTGGCCTCCACGTTTGGTGGAGCGAGCTTCAACGGAGCGGCTTTCGCTTTCTCTGCCTGATCGCGAGTGATGGCATGGGTGTCGACCATCGAATCCAGCACCAGGTTGCGCCTCTCCAGCGCGCGGTCCGGATGCCGGTACGGAGACAGCCGGCTGGGCCCCTGGATAATTCCGGCGAGCAGCGCCGCTTCCGGCAGGCTAATGTCCTTCAGGTCCTTATTGAAATAGGCGCGTGACGCCTCGGCAAATCCGCTGATGGCGAACGATCCGCGCTGTCCCAGGTTCACCCAGTTTCCGTAGAACTCGAAAATCTGCTGCTTGCTGAACTTCTGTTCCAGCTCTTCGGCGATCAGCATCTCCGTCAATTTTCGGCGGACGGTTTTTTCCGGCGTCAGGAAAAAGCCGCGCGAAAGCTGCATCGTAATGGTCGAACCACCCTGCTCGTGGCGCTGCCGCATCAAATCGATCCACACCGCTTCGAACATGCGGGTAAAGTTCACGCCGCTGTGCTCGAAAAAACGCCGGTCTTCGATGGCCAAAACCGCATCCACCATCACCTTCGGGATGTCGTTATATTTCACCACCTGGCGTTTCGAACGTTGCTCGGAGTCGAACAATGCCGTCACTAATTGCGGCTCCAGTTCGTAGGCGGAAAGGTCGTTGCCTTTGCTGGTAATGCGCTCCACTTGGCCGTCTTGGATGGTGATGTGCGCCTCTTCCGGACTGTGGTAAGACTCCGGGCCCGGCGTGATCTCGATTCCTCCACTCACCAGCCGAAAGCTGCCGAGCGGCGACTGGCCCTCTTTCTCGGAGTATCCAGCGCGCGCCAGGGCTGCCGCAATTTCCTTGCCGGTGGCTTTGTCGCCGTCGCGAACGACGCGAGGGATGGCGTAGATCTTGGCTGAATTCGTGAAGACCGGCGTGCTGAATCGCAGTTGAATGATCCGGTCATACTTGATGTAGAAATAAGAGAAGGACCCGCCCAGGCCAACCGCCGCTACCAGAAATACGATGAGTGCGGCTCGAAGCACCGGGTCGCGAGGTAACCCGCGCCGTGCTTTACTGCCTTTGCCTTCGCCTTTCGGGATCTTAATTTTGATGGCCACTGTTTGAGTCGAACACCCGCCGAAAAAACTCCCTGCCAGTCAGACGATGCGCCGCACAAAAAGGTTTGAACCGCCTGTGATTCCCTTTCGTCGGATGGCGCCTGCCATTCTCGACAACTACGCACTCTGGCGATCTGGTAGGTGTATTGTACCGCCGCGGGAGTGAACAAAAAGAGACCCGCAGTTCATGCGGGTCTCCAAGCTGTTAACAGTCGCAGCCGCAACGGCAAGAGGCCGTCGATCGCCTATTGAGGGTCGGTCACCGCCCAGAAACCCGGGGTCTGCAAAGTCAGCGTGGGTACCGGTTGAGTCAACGCGCCCCCGGCGCCCACATCGATAGGCGCCAATTGCGTAACCGTTACATCCGTACTGGTGTCGAAATAGCTGCTGTAAACGAATAGATAAGCGCCGCTCTGATCGAATGCACCCCAAGAACCGGTGGCTAGGCCACTGAAAGGCGACCCCACGTCGGGTGTAAGCGCCCCTGTAGTCGAATTGATCTGGTAGCCCTCGATCGGGTTGTACGCTGAAATAGTGTCGTTGAAGCTAAAGGAATATAAAGAAGCGCCACCCTTATTCTGCTGAACTGCGATGTTAAACGGGGAGTACACGGTGGCAAAAGGTGATCCCGTTACGGGAGTGATCGCTCCCGGGTTTGACCCCGACGGCGTAATGGCAAATACGTACAAATGATCGTCATCGGCTCCGCTGTAATACGCGGTTTTGCCGCTGGTGCCGATCATGAATTGTCCAGTTGGTTCTCCCGTTACTTGCCACATCGCGTACTTGCTACCCGTGAACGGACTACCCTGGACTGGTGTAAGCACACCGCCCGTACCGATCACGAAAGCTGCAATTTGAGAACCCGTATGCGTGGTGTAGTCGCCATCGATCGCGTAGAGGTACTTTCCCAAACCGTCCGTGGACAGGTTCATGGGAGGAAACGGAACGGAAAACGGAGATCCTGCAACAGCCGTTAAAACTCCTCCGGTTCCAATCGTAAAGACATAGATTTCGTTGAAGACCGCATCCGAAATGAACAACATGGTCCCCGCAGGATCGGTCGTCATATTTGCCTGGCCCACTCCCAGAATGTAATCAGACAGGAATGGCGCCGAGAAGGGACTCCCGGTAATCGCTGTCAAAATCCCACTCGAACTGATGGACCACCCGTAGATCTGATCAGTGCTTCCGAAGCCAGCATAGAGGTATTGTGATTGCGCGATCACCATACCTACACCGCCGCTGTTAGTTGGAACCACTGGTGCCAAATAACCGTTGCTGGGCGCAATCGTTCCCGCACTTGCGTTGAGAGTATAGCCGTCAATAGTGCCGCCCTGGTCTACGGCAAAGGCGAAAGCCGACGTCGTGCTGCCGCCGCCACCACCGCCGCCGCCGCCTCCGCCGCCGGTGCTGCTAATCCCCGACCCCGAGGGCGTACACGAACCACCGAACGACGCCTGGCATGAGTAGTTACTTCCGCAATTGACCAGGAGCATTGTTGCCAGTGCTGTCAGAAAACTTAATAGTAAGCGAACTCTTTTCGTCATGAAGTGCCTCCGCCTGACCTTCACCGTCTCCATCTTCCTGGTTGCCGGCATTGCAAAACCAAATCAGCCCTACCGTGAGAGCGTGAAAAAACACTTACTTACAATCGCGATAGTAAGTGGAGGGTAACGTGGTGACAACGTTACGAATGTCACTGGCCCTCGAGTGAGCGAATATGGATCAAGACCAGGGAGTTCACGAAGGCTGGTGAGTGTTGGAGGTTCATCCGGCGACAGCTCAAGGTTGGTCTGCAGATCTGTATTGGGTCGAATTTCTATCCTTGAATCTCTCGGACAGAAAACCAATCGTCCGAATCCAATTCAACAAATGCGACCCGGACATTCGCTCAAACTCCGCTTCCCGCTGGCGATTTCATCCGCTCGATATTCTTGATCTGACTGCGCACAAGATTTGGCGAACCGCAGTACTCGCATGTATTCGTAGACAAAACTTCATCTCCATGACCCGCATCCGCACCCTCGTGTGACCATCGGACGTGACCAATCGATTGCATGGTAACCACACATTTCTCTTTACTCCAATATTAGAAGCTGACAACATTCGAATTGAAATTAGCGGAAAGTTTACGGGAGGATTTTTCCAGTGAAACGAACCAATATTCTGGCCGCACTGCTGGTTGCCCTGTCACTCATCTCGACTGGATGCGGCACTTCGGATTACGTGCAGTCGGTCCAGCTCACCTCCACTGGAGCAAACAGCGGAGGCTTTTTTAACCTGGCTGGTCAAGACGGAACTCTTCAGCTACAGGTAAACGAGGTCTACCATAGCGGCAAAACTGTCCCCGTCACCAACTCTGTCACGTACACCGTTACGCCGATGGGTTGCCAATCCAGCGGGGATCCAAATAGCCCTTGCGGGCCGGCACTGCCAGCCTACGGGCCGACCACCGTTCCCATCGACGCGACCGGTTTGATGACAGCCGTAGGGTCTCTGTGCAGTTGGATTGATATTCCTACCGGAACTCCCCCTGTGCTGCCCACGCCGCCGCAATACAACTGGCTTTACACCGGGTATTATCAAGTTACAGCAACCTATAACGGCATGGTGTCCCAGCCGGCTGCGATTGGTGTAGGTTCGGCAGCCGGAAACGCTCCCGACGGCTCCTGCGGTCCGAAATAGTCGAACACTCCGGATGGTGTCTGCTCCCCCGGCAGACCACTAGCCCGCCGAGGATGCACCCGCGCCGGGAACCGCGGGATCAATAGCGCGATCATCATCAAGTAGTAGATCCGTGCTAGCTATCTTCGAGAGACTTCAGAATCGACGCATCCTGTCCCGTTCACCTCGTCAAAACAATCCTGATGTGTTCTGCTCAGTCATTCCAATGCGGCGCCAGCACATCGCTCCGCATTGCTTTGGCTAGCGAACCCAGCATCTCCAACTCAGCAACACCGAAAGAATTTCCCCGGTCTTACAAGGAAAAAGGCAAGGAGGACGGCCCTGTGTCACTCAAACAACACGGTCTGCCTCATGCATCCATCGATCCGGGAGTCTTCGGCAGGTAGGCAGACCACCAAGAACCGCCCAGGCACAAGCCTGAAGAGACGAGCGCCACCATCAGCCCGCCGGATCCGTATGTGGGGTCTTGCATTATGACGAAGGGTTCAACTTTCCAACTGCAAGAGCGGCGCGGGTCGTTAGAACCCCTTGTTTCCGCTGGTTGGATTGAAGTGCATGTCGAAAGAGTAACCCGGCAGGTTGATCGTGACCGAATAATCAGCCGCTACGTAGACTGCGGAGAGACCAGGTGAATTGATGCGCTGGACCGTCACCTGCTTCGATTCGATCGGCAGGTCATGCTCTTTGGCCTTGCGGATCACATCGTTGCGAACGTCCTCATCCGTCTTCTGCAGGTTAGCGCTGTCCATCATGGCAACGGTCTTCAGGTCGTCCGAAAAACTGTAGTTCGCCAGCATCGGCGGAGCCACTTGGAACAGGCCCACAACCACGGCTGCGATTGCAAGAAACCCTACACACGCTTTGATGATTCCCATAGGCCGATTTGCGCCGCCAGCCAGGCGCAAACTTCAGCCTAGGCTCGCAGCACTCCTTGAAAATGTTCGACTAACGACGTGATCGTAACATCGCGTACCTCATGAGTCGAGCGCAGAACCACCTCCACAGTACCTTCGGTAACCTTCTTCCCGACATTGATTCTAAAAGGGATGCCGACCAGGTCCGCATCTTTGAACTTGACTCCCGGCCGCTCGTCCCGGTCATCGAGAATCACGTCAAAGCCCGTGCTCTCCAAACGAGTCGCGATGTCGACGGCAGCCTTCAGCACATTCTCGTCCTTCACGTTGACCGGAGTAACTACAATCTCGAACGGCGCGATCGACGGGGGCAACCAGAATCCATTTTCATCGTTGCTCTGCTCGACGGCGGCCGTAAGAATGCGCTCGATCCCGATGCCGTAGCATCCCATAATCGGCATAACTTCCTTGCCATTTTTGTCGAGCACCCGCGCGCCCATCGACTCCGAATAACGGTAGCCGAGTTTAAAGATGTGCCCGATCTCGACTGCGGTATCAATCCGTAGTGGCTCGCCGCAGCTGGGACAGGGCTCGCCGGCAGTGACCCTGCGAAGATCGATATAGGCCGTTGGCTGGAAGGTTTCACCCGGAGTGAGGTTCTTGACGTGGTAGTCCTCTTTGTTCGCGCCTCCGATCAAATTCGCACGCCCTTCAAGCGCTTTATCGACCAGCAGCACCGGGTGGTCTCCGCCCTTCTTCAACTCCTTCGCCCACTCAATGCCCAACGGCCCCAAATATCCCGCAGGAGATTTGAATAATGCCTTGATCTCGCTCTCCTCCATAGGCCGGGTCGCGGTCGCCACCGTTCCGTTGAGCTTGGCTTCATTCAACTGATGATCGCCGCGCATGAGCACCACAATCGCTCGCGTCTTCGTTTTACCCGTCTTCTCATCTTTCTCTTCCGCCATCAACGCGAGCGTCTTGATCTTGTTCTTCGGCGAGACACCCAGGAACCGCGCCACGTCTTCAATCGTCTTCTGTCCCGGAGTGTGTACTTCCAGCGGCTTGCCGTCTCCCTCGGGCGCGAGATCGGCGACGGCGTCAAGTTTCGACGTCGCCTTCTCCATGTTCGCTGCGTAGTTGCAGCCATCGCAGCTCACAATGTGATCTTCTCCCGCCGGCGTGCGCACCATGAATTCGTGCGATTCCTTCCCGCCCATCGCCCCCGAATCCGCCTCCACGACCATGTACTTCAAACCGCAGCGGTCAAAGATGCGGCAGTACGTGTCGTAGTGCTTCTTGTAGGAAACATCCAGCCCAGCCGCGTCGATGTCGAACGAGTACGCATCCTTCATCATGAACTGCCGCACGCGCAGCAGTCCGGACCTCGGACGCGGCTCGTCGCGAAACTTCGGAGCAATCTGATACCAGATCTGCGGCAATTGCTTGTAGCTGCGCAGCTCCTTGCGGGCGATCTCGGTCATCACCTCTTCTTCCGTCATACCCAGCGCCAGGTCCGCGCCTTTGCGGTCCTTCAGGCGAAACAGGTTGTCTCCCATCAACGCCCAGCGCCCGCTCGCCTCCCAAAGCTCGCGCGGATGCAGCGCCGGCAGAAAAAACTCCTGCCCGATCTTGTCCATCTCCTGGCGCACGATGGCCATGATCTTGCTGAATGACCGGTTGCCCAAAAATAGGTACGAGTAGATTCCTGCCGCCAGCTGCCGAATGTAGCCAGACCGCACCAGAAACTTGTGGCTGGCTACCTCCGCGTCCGCCGGAGCTTCGCGTAATGTAGGAATGAAGAGTCCTGACCATCGATGCATAGATTCGAGTACCGCGTGCCGAGTTGCGAGTACCGAGCAACAGGCGTTCTCTGACGCTGACTTGAATTAATTATTGTAAACGATTAGCCGACGGGCACTCGGAATGGCGGCAGCGGACGCAGGCAGACTGTAAAGGTTGACTCGGTACCAGGTACTCGTAACTCGATACTATCCCGCCAACTGCCGCAGAATCTCTTTCCCCAGCTTCTGCGCCTCGCCGAAGAATTTCTGATATTCCACGAATAGGCGGTTCAGCTCCAGCGACTTGTCGGCCGAGAGGTGCTTCCGCAGCATCATGTCGCGCACATGCACTGGGTTCGGGAGCGTGGCATCTTCCGTTAATTCTTCGAGCGCGGTCTTGGGATCGTAATGATACATACCATCTCCTCATCGAATGATCACACTAACTCGGTGCTCCACAAGTCATGTAAGTGGACGATACCTGTAAGGCGTGCATCCGCATCCACCACCATAAGCGACGTAATCTTCTTTTCTTCCATGAGCGCGAGTGCCGTCGCAGCAAACTCTCCAGCCCCGATCGTCCGCGGATTCTTCGTCATGCACTCGCCCGCCGTCAGATCGAGAACGTCTTTGCCCCGTGTTTCCAGCAATCGCCGCAAATCTCCATCGCTGATGACCCCCACCAGCTTTTCACCTTGCGCTACCGCCGTCACACCCAGCTTCTTCCGCGACATTTCATAGATCACGTCCGGCATCTTCGTCTGCGGTGTGACGCGGGGCAGCGCGTCCCCCGAGTGCATCAAAGACTCTACCCGCGCCAGTCGCTTGCCCAGTTTGCCCCCTGGATGAAGATTGGCGAAGTCCTCCTCCTTAAAACCACGCTTCTGGCTCAAGGTCACCGCCAGCGCATCGCCAAGAGCCAGCATCGTGGTTGTCGAAGCAGTCGGCGCCAGCCCCAGCGAGCAGGCTTCTTCCGCCACCGAGCAATCAAGCGCCACATCGGCAGCAGTCGCCAGAGTCGACACTCGTCCGGATTTATTACAAATCTCGTCCCCCGTCATCGCAATCAAAGGCACCTGTAGCCGCTTGATCGTGGCCAACAGAGCAAGAATCTCTTCCGTCTCACCGGAAGCCGAGAGCGCCAGCACGACATCCCCGCGCACCACCATTCCCAAATCCCCGTGCAATGCCTCCACCGGATGGAGATACAACGCCGGCGTCCCCGTGGAACTCAACGTGGCAGCAATCTTACGAGCGATGAGCCCGCTCTTCCCCATCCCGGTCACGACCACGCGACCCGCGCAGCAGAACATCAAGTCCACGGATTGCTGAAACGCCGCCGCCATCGGCCCACCGATGCGGTCGGCTAGAGCGCGCAACGCCTCCGCCTCAATGCGCACCACGTTCTCACCAATATTCTTCATGCCATATTCGTCTTGCAATGAAAGCCGAAGCAGGGATGTTAGCACGCCCGTTGCTGCAGGACGGCCGCTAGAAATGGTCGTCGACGCCTTGCGGCCGCCCGGGCTTCTGCCCCAGCACAGCCAGCCCCCTGGCTTGAATTGCGCGGTCCCATGGTCCGGCCTGCCAGTTATCCCGCATTTTTTCCGGATGCTTCCAGGGCGGAATTGAAAGCATCAAGTTCTGTCCCGTAGAGTGGACGTAGGGCTCATACATCGACCGCAATCGATCCAGCTTCTGGCGACCCTCATCGCTCGTCCGCAGTCTCAATCCCGCCGCAAACAGCGCCTCCCGCAGCGAATCGTAGGTCTCGCCGGTCAGACGTTCCGGCGATTGCGGATCGTAGTGCGCATTCACCACCTGCGCTAGATCCACCGCTGCGTGGCGCGCCATCGCGAACGTCAGTCTCGCTTGTCCCGGATGCACTCCTTCAATTCCGGTGAGCAGCAGGGAAGTCACATCGAGCATCGTCGTCAGTGCTCCCAGCCACGATTGATTACTATGCTGCGACCGAAAAAAGCTAAGCACCGGATAAGAAATGTGACTCTCCAGCAACTCTGCCGCCCACCGTTCCCAATCGCGCAGCACCGCGTCCAGCACGGCCTGTTCAATCGCTGGATTGTCCGAACTGCCTGCCAGCCGCACCAACAACTCGACTGCAGAGGGCGGCGATCCAGCCCGCGCATCCAGCATGGAAATCTGAATCTCGCGCCGGGAAAATGACGAATACACAACGGGGATGTACCCAATCACTAGGCCGAGAAATGCGAATCCCATGCCCGCTTCCAGCACAGACACTGCTCGGGCGGCCTCCGTCGTCGGCAAAATGTCTCCGTAGCCCAGCGTAAAAAAGGTCTGGCCGCTTTGATAGACGATCCTGCCAAATGTGATCGGCTCATTCCCCAACTGTTCGTGCCCGCCTAAACCATATTGAACCAGTGCAAAACCAAGAATCAGCATGGTAGCCCAGAATGCCAGCAGCAGAATTAACGACAGCGGGCCGAAGTATCCCAGAAAACTCTGCTGCCGCGAAGGGGTCTTGATGTGATCGGCAACCTTCTTCCACGGAATCCATGTGCGCCGGTAAAACCACGCAGTCAGCTTGAAATGCCGTGTCACACGCCGCGGCAGCACTACGGTCTCGAACGCATCCAGAAATACCACCCAGAGGATCACAAGACCGAAGATGATCGCGCTGATGTGGCCGTGAGAAGTCATGCCAGATTCCGAGTGCAATTTTGATGCGCTGGAAGGTTAACAGATTCGCCAGGACATGCCACCAGATCGTACGAATGAATGCCTAGCCGAAGCCTGCGTCCCCTACTGGGATTTGGGCTGCGCCGGGGCGGCCTGTGCGGGCGTCGTAGTTCCCGGCGCCGCCGTTGTCGGCTTCTTCGGGACTGGCTTCTTTTTGACGACCGGCTTCTTGGGCGGCTCGTTGTCGTCGACCACAAGTTTCTTCGGCGGAGCTGCGGGAATCGCAGCTTGCGCCGTCTTCAGGTCCGCGCGCAACCGAACAATTTCCTGCTCTTTCGACGCAGCCAGGTTATTCATGCGGTCCGCCAACTGCTTCCGCGTTCCCTCAAAGCCATTCAGGTCGTTGGATAGCGCCTGAAAATCATCTTTCGGCCCGAACGCTCCGGTCGATTCCACCACCCCGCTCATCACGTCGTAGAGGGCATCAAGATTCCGGTAGAGTTTGAAGGTTGCCGGCATATCTTCCGGCGCATTGCGCAATTGCCCAATCATCTCCGGCAGCGCACTCTGCAGATTCCGCTGGATGGAATCGACATCGCCTAGCGTCTGTTTCTTTGACGAACTGTCTGTCTTCCAGCGTTCAATTCGCAGTTTCGTGAGATCGGCCTGCGTCGTCTTCGACGTGGCTTCCAGTTGCTCCAGCAGCCCGTTCAGTTGCGTCACCGACGCATACGAGACCGGACCACCCTGTGGTGAGGATGGCGTGCTTCCCTGTACCGAATATTGAGGGACAGCTTGAGCCGTTGCCTGCGTCACTGGAGATTGACCGAAACCTGCCGTGCTCCACAGCAGAAACAGCCCGAAAGTAGGAGAGAAAAGTTTAACGTTCATGGATTGTTGAAGCAGCGGCGCAACACGTGCATCAGAATATCGACAAGCCGAGGATACTACAAGCTGCGCGCTCGATTGAACTTCCTCATCGGACCCGTCACCACCTACAATCTGTCTATGGAGCGCAAAATCTTCTGGATAGTCTTCATGGTGCTCGGCCTGCTTGCAGACTTCCTGCTTCCGATCTGGTGGGGCCTCGCCGCAACCATTCCAATCGCGTTCATCGCATGGTGGGTCGCCTATCGCAGCGATTGGTTTTGAACCCAAAAATATTTTAGGTGCCCGTCTGCGTCATCGTGAAAGAGCCGCTGGCAGCCACGCAAGTGCTGCCACTACCAGGAACCAGCGCCCAATTGCCAATGATGGAGCCACCGCTGAGGACGTAGTTATTGTTGGGATTCACCGTTCCTGTCACTGACGTACTGGTAAGGGTGATAACGTCACCCTTCGGGGAGGGTATCGTAAAGGAAAATGTGCCGGTCACCACGTCGGCCGAATTGTAGGTCGTGATCAGTGTTCCGGCGGGAGTGATGGCGTTCGAGGGAAGATTGCCGTAACAAGTATCCAAATTGAGGAGTTGAAAGCTGCCGTTACCTGAGATGTTCAGTACCCCACCGCTGGAAACCGTGAACTGCGTGTTAAAGCTAAACCCGGACGACATGCCAGTCCCACCTGACATTACCGATTGCCAAACGCTGCCGGACGGTGCCTCCACGGCAGTCGAATTGCCGCAACCGTTGACCATAACGGCGAGCAGCAGCACCAGCAGGATTGCAACTTCCTTCATGAATTTTCCTTGAGCCCTTAAATCGTAGATAGAATTCTACCGCAAGACTACAGAGATGCGCCTTGGCCGGTCAATGGATGTAAGGGCTGAAACTTCGCCACGCGCCTTTTCGCGCTTGCGCTACACTCGTCCGTTACGCCAGAATGGCTGGCCCGCGGAGATAACACTTTTATGTATTTGCAGCCCGTCGTCCGATGCAAGTATCCGGACTGCCCCATGCCCACAGCCGCTCGCATCCGTCTCCCCTACCCCAACCCACCCGCAACCAGTGAAAACCTTCCCGACTGGCCACAGGAGGGGTGGCAGCTCAGATTGATTTGTCGCGAGTGCGACCATTGGTATGTTTACCAGAAGAACGATGTTGAATGGGCGCCTTACACCCGTCCGCTGGCCGAGGAGAACCGCGTCGATTTCCTGTGCACCGAACTGGAATGCGGCGAGCCCGGCTGCGGCTCTCGCACCCGATGGCACGTTCTCGACAATAGCCAGATGTCAGAAACCGAAATGCTGGAGTTCGTCCTGCGCGCCGACCCGGTCGCCGTCTGCGAAAACGGTCATCCATTTTCCATCTCAGGAACTGCCTCCAGTTCCGTGCGCAAGGCGGATTCGGTTTAGCCAAAGCGGCAACGTGTGGAATCACGCTCCTCGCTTGCCCTTCAACTCCGCCAGTAGTTGTTCAATGCGATCTTCTTTCTCGAGCGCGGCCAGCCGGTCTTCCATGTTGTCTCCCGCAATTTCCGCTTTGGCCTGACCCAGCGCCTCCGAGTGCGCCACCTTGCGCTTCATGCGGTCGAAGGCCGCGGCTTTCGAGCCATCGCCTACAGCCAGCCGCGCGTCACTGGCTTTGCCCACAGCGCGAGCGCGGCGGTGTTGCGCGATCAGCAGATCGGCCTTGGCTTGCGCCTCGGTCAACTTCTGCTCCAACTGCCGCAGCGCGGATTTCAAATTGTCCACCTGTGCCTTCTGGTCGGCCAGTTGCTGCGCAAAGCTCTCGCTCATCTCGCGATAGCTTTCCACCCGCTGCAGCGAGGCGCGCGCCAAATCGTCCTGTTTCTTGTCGACGGACAACTCGGCCTTGCGCATCCACTCCGCCACTTTCTCTTCGTTCTCTTTTTGTTTTTTCTCCAGCAGGTGCTGGTCGGCGATCGCAATCGCGACCTGCGTCTTCACCTGCAGCAGCTGGTTCTGCATATCGAGAATCACCTGCTTGATCATCTTCTCCGGCTCCTCGGCCTTATCGATCAGGTCATTGAGGTTGGCTCGGACCAATGTGGAAACACGCTCTAGTAACGCCATGGTGGACTCCTTTTCTCTAAGCTTCTAGCTTCTAGCTCCTAGCTCCTGGTTTCGTTTTTCCGCCTCGCAGTGGGCGCACGTCGTCCGTCGCAACGTGCTGCCGATCGCCATGCCAATCCCTACCCCAATCCCAAGCCAGATCGCGATGTGTCCGGCCATCACTCCAAGGGCAACGCCTAGCGCTGCGCCCAACCCAATTCCTAATCCCATTCCTTTCGATTTTCGGTTCATAATCTCAACTCCGATTTCTTCCGCCCCGACAAGGCAGGCTCCCGAGAGCCTGCCCTGCACGAGTCATTGAGACCCTTACTTCGTTACGTCAACTACCGGCGGCTTCGGTGTTTTGTCACCGAGCTGACGCACCTTACCCAGCAACTCCGAGAGCGGCATGCCCGAAAGCGTCTCGAACAACGCCGGCACCTGCGCCGCCATCTTGGCGATGTCACCGGTAATTTTGTTCATCCCGGAGGCATCCCCGTTGCCAGTAGAGACGATGGTGATCTTGTCGACGTTTGCCAGCGGACTGGCCAGCGCCCTCACCACCTCCGGCATGCAGGTGAACAGCCGGTCGATCACCGCGGCCTGGTTGTATTCCTGATATGCCTCGGCCTTCACATTCATGGCCTTGGCTTCCGATTCACCCTTCTTGAAAATAATTTCCGCCTCGGCCTCACCTTGTGCGCGTATCGAAGACGCATGTCCTTCGGCTTCCGCGATCAGGCGCTGCTTCTCGGCTGCCGCCAGTGTTTCGATCCGCTGCCGCTCAATCTCGGCTCCCTTCAACACGGTCGCGATCAGTTCCTTCTCGCGGCGATTGATTTCCGCTTCCTGCACCTTTACTTGCTGCTCTTTCTCGATCTGCTGCACCTTCACCTGCTCGGCGATCACCTGCTGTTGCATGATGTTGGTCTGGATGTCATACGCCTTGTCGGCCTGCGCCTGCTGACGTTTGGTGACTTCCAGAAATTGCGCCTTCTTCACTTCCAGATCGCGCTGTGATTCCGCCTGCTTGGCCAGAGACAGTGTTTCCGCCAGCACACGTTCCTGATCCGCCTGCGCCTTGGCCACGGCAGATTCCCGCTGCGCCAGCGCGCGCTTGATCGCCGTATCGCGATCCGCTTCCGCGGTAGCAACGTCGGCGTCACGCTTGATGCGGGCCACGTCCGGTTTGCCCATGTTGGTGATGTATTCGTTCTTGTCGCGGACTTCCTTGATGGTGAACGAGATTACCTCGAGCCCCATCTTGTTCATGTCCTCGGCGCAGGTGCCACGCATGCGGTCGGAAACCATCTCCGGCTGCTTCACGATCTCCTCCACCGTGAGTTGTCCGATGATGCCGCGCAGATGGCCCTCCATCACCAGCCGGATCAGCGCTTCGCGCTCCTGATCGCTCTTGGTAAGGAATTGCTCGGCCGCCGTCAGCACAGATTCGCGATCCGATTTCACTTTGATCTGCGCGACAGCTTCCACCGTCACCGCGACGCCTTGTTTGGTGTAGAGATCCTGCTGCGGCGCCACATCAAACGACATCAATTCCAGCGACAGGTCTCGACACACTTGCACCATGGGAAGCACCAGGGTTCCGTGTCCCTGCACCACGCGCGTCCCGCCCAGGCCATACACGATGAGTGCCTCGTGCGGCCCCGCTTTGCGATATAGCCTAGCCATTCCGCTCATCAGGAACAGAAGAACCATCACTCCCAGCCCGGCGAAGATCCAAATCTCAACCATTCGTGACATCTCGAACATAACGCCTCCCTCCCAAACTTTTTCGTTACGACTGTTGATATCGCTTGATCACATTCAAGTCATGCACGATCCGCTGCGGATCGTTATGTCCCAGAAAAACCTCTCCGTCGTACATCTCGACGCGAACGCCGGACTTTCCCCAAACGTAGGCTTTTCGATTCCCTAGCCCCCGAATTCCATATCCGCCTACTGGATTCCACGGTTGAATCTCGTAGTTCTTGATCTCCAGCACAGGGATCGACTTCAGACGAAATCTCAGCGTTCGAACCTCGACTCCATGCCGGGTAAAGTAGTAGTGAAATCCATCCCAAGCCATGGCATAAGCGGCCCCGGTAATAGCCGCGCTCAAGCCAAGAGCCAGCCGCGCGGTTGAGTTCGGAACAGCCAGCGCCGTCGCCACCAGCACGGCCGCGGCCCCAAGGAGAAACGCGCCCAATCTTTTGCCCGAATGCACTTCTTCCGCCAGTACCTCCGTGGCGCAGAATGCGCGGCCCCGCTTTTCCCCAAGGACAAGCGCCACGATTACGGCTCCGCCCAGAACGCTCACGATCAGAAGCGGCAGGATCGCAATCGCAGTTCCGTTGAGGTTATAATCCACCGTGGAGTTCAGGAGATAGACAAACGTCCACAATTCCGCATGAAGAAAAACGAGCAGCGCCCACTGCACCTTCCCCAACCCATATTTCCGCTGGACGACCAACAGCACGACAGAAAAAACGCCTGCCAGAAATGCCAGGAAGATCAGGTCGAAGTACAGTGACCCCTCGCGTGTCATCCATCCATTGGCGCGCCCTGCCGCGTCAAAGTGGCTGGCCACACGCATCGGCAGGCGATCCCACACTTGCCAATAGCGCACGGCAATCACCACAGGTGCAAACCACAACAACGCCCCCAGCGTCTTGTACCAGGTACGCGTCATAGTTCTTGCTCCTTGTCAGCGATTGTCCTCGGAGTTTCGGCCGGGCCTATATCTTCGCCGGACATCTCGCTCCACAGACGAACGTAAGCAATTCCCTTCTCGTAGCGAGTGACCACTACTTCTGTTCCTTTACCGATTGCGCTGCGATCCTCGCTGCGCACCCCACACACGCGGCGCGTGCCCATTTGCGTATAAATCATCTCTCCGGTTCCATCCGCGCGAATCGGGCTGGAGATTCGGCCGAGCACGCCGACCATTTCGTAGTCGGCGGGGTCCATATTCTCGTTCTCCGAAATCAGCACTCTGCTCAGAAACAGAAACACAATGCCTCCGCCCATCAGCCCGCTGGTGATGGAAGCCAGCAATCCAAAGCCAACCCAAACTCCGGAGTAGCGCGTCAACAGATATCCGGTCCCGCCAAACCATGCGAGGAACGCCGTCAGCGTGACGAAGTTGAACGGCGAAACTCCACCGCTGTGCGCCGCGGTCTGACTTCCTGCTTCATTGGTTGCTGTCGCAGCATGGCCGCCGACAACTGGCGCATGACTTGCCACACCGGTCGCAGGAGGAAGATGCGCTCCGCCCACGTGCCCATGGGAATGCGGCAGATGCAATCGACCTGTGCGTGCCCCCCCGAACACAAACGAAAAGAAACTGAAGCAGAAGCCGACTGCGAAACAAATCAGATAAAAGTCCGCCCAGGTCATGGAATGGTTCATCGGATTCGCCTCCCTTCCGCACTGGCCGCATGGCCCCGATTCTCGCGAGAAAGATTTCCGCGATAACTCTCCCGGCCCTGATCCTCGCTACCACGACGGCCGCTCACCATCAACTCCGGCCGCAACGCTTCGAGCAACCGCTCGGCAAGCCCCGGAGTATCCAGAATCGCGCCCAACAGCAACAGGCAACGCCGCGTGTCCTTCTCGCGCGCGGCTTTAATTAGCACGGCGCTCACTTCTGGATCGCTCACGAAGCGCTCCGAACCTTGCAGCAGCCAGACATCCAGCTGGCCTTCAGTGGTGCGCAAATCCGAAGTCAGCTCCGTGTGATAACCCTCCGGGTCATCCACCAGAAAGCCGGGATGCACCTTAAAAAACTTCGCCAGCAGCGCGCGAGACGACTGCGTCATGTGCCGTCGCCTCCCGCTTTCGATCTGCGACAAATAGGACTGGCTGATGCTTTTGCGCAGCTCCTGGCGAACCGCCTTCACAATCTCCTGCTGCGTCATAGGGCGCCCGAGGCCGCGCAGCGAGCCTTCTACCTCCCGCAAGTAACGGATTTTCTCGCCTAATTTCATATGTCAGATCGACATATTTATATTGCAATATGTAATATATGTCAAGAACGGGATTCGCCTTCTTTTGAATAAGTTAGGGGCGCTTTAGTTTTTGAGTTGAACGAATGGCTCGGTATATGGAACTGAGACGGGCACGATGAGAGCCCGAACAAACTCAACGTCGAGCTCTGATTACTAAGGAAAGAATGCGTGATTCGGACTGCCCTCGATATTCTTCCATCGAGGTCCCGGACGAGCACAACCCGCCAGATCAAATGGAACCACTCGCGAAGTCGTCTTGACGCCTCCGCCCGTATTAGCCACCACTACGCTCGCACCAGCTTCGGCAAATTTTTCCAGCACCCGAGCTTGAATCTCCGGCGGCTCACTCCAAAAAAGACACGTGTCTTCGGTGTTGATCTCCGCCACGATGTCCAACCGCGCCAGGTACGCCCAATACGCATCGTTATCGAAGCCGATGGCTCCCACTTTTGTTCCGGGCTGCACTCCCATTCGCAGCAGCCCTTCCGCCGTCGCATATTCCGGGGTGGCATCGCTGGGGAAATGTTCGGTGAACCCCCGGTATGTGAGGTTGAGCATGGCGCTGATCAAAGCGAGGGAGACCACAGCAGTGACCCAGCGGTAAAGGAAAGCAGTCGATTGTCGTAATCGTATCCCCGCTAGAAACGACCCCCAAAGTAGCAATTGCCACGGAGGCAAGAAGCGGCTCTGTATCAGCGTGAAAGAGAATGCCGCAAAAGCAGCGGCGCTAATCAGAACAAGATGTCGATAAACCGCGATCCCCTTCCAGGTTCTTCTCGGATCCGCACCGATAAGAAATAGCAACATCCCTGCCACCCACGCCCTGGGGTACAACAATTCCGAGCCGAGTTCGAGCATCACATGAACCCCATGGCTGGCGACTCTGCCAAGGTTAAAGGCAGGCGACAATCCTTCATTCCAATAAGAAGGATCAAACCACGGCGGATAACTCGCTCGAAGCGGCCCGTTGAACGCGTACACCGCGGGATGCTCATATAGTTTTCGCGTGGGATGCACCGGCGTGCCTGTGCCAGCCGGTTCCCCTTGCCAGTTTCGATACGGAAGACCGTAATTAAACCAGGCGAGGTTCAGTTTTCCGGTATCTGAAAATGTGAGGCGCCCCTTGGCGCGTGAAATGATTACAATCTCCGGCACGGAGAGCGCCATGAAAGCTAGCGCGGCGAGAGCGAAGCACCCGATCTTCCGTCGCAGAGGTCGTCCGGAAATCAAAATCATCATTCCCAGAAAAACGAACGCCATCGGAAATAGAATGGCCTTCATCAGATAGCCGAGACCCAGACAGATTCCGAACCATAGATATAGATAAAGACGCGGCGCGGCGTCTGGAGTGGTTTCCATTCGAAGTAGCAGGGCCGCTGCC
Source organism: uncultured Acidobacteriaceae bacterium (assembly GCA_964403025.1). GTDB lineage: Bacteria > Acidobacteriota > Terriglobia > Terriglobales > Acidobacteriaceae > Sulfotelmatobacter. Next base: position 71,245 of record CAYOEH010000002.1, read on the forward strand.
AGCAGTGCGATCGCAGTGACGCACATATCAGGATTGATCAATAGGATGAGTTCTCCGATCGTCATCCAAATGAACAGAGAGTAGCCTAGCACCCACATTTGTGCGACCGGAATGGGCACACCGGTCACGGTGGCTCGATCGGTATCCACCTCCCGGAACTGCAACAGAGATGTCCAGAAAAACTCAAACGCTGCGATGCAGAGCAGATAGGTCGGCAGAGCTAAAGCATGAGCAAGAGGAAACTCCTCGCGCAGCGACGGCTTGACCACCCACATCGTCGCCGCCAGCAACCAGGGATACAGCGCACTCCAATAGGCGTTGGCCACCATTGGCCAGTCATGGCGCAGGATGGCGCGAGCCAGTTCCATGTACGCTCTGGGATCTGGGCCGATGGTATTGCGAGCTGCCACGATCCGCGCCAGCGCCAGGCAGACGGCCAGAACGCGAAACAACCACCGTATCGACCTGCATTGCGATTGAGCTCCGCCGCAATTGTCGATCGGCCGCGAATTATTTGTGGGGAAACTCAACATCCCTTCGTTTTCTCTCGCGTCTCTCTGAATGGCTAATGTGACGGCCTTCGGCACAGAATCTGATACTGAGCTCCAAGCGGAAAGCGCGATAATCTAGCCTCGAGAAAACGCAACGCGCCCAGGAAGCGTGGAAAGAAAAAGCAGTAGTCCGTCCGCACAATCTCGAATCCCTGCTGGCGCAGCAGCGCCTTCGCCTGCGGCGGCGGAATGGTGATGGCATCGTGATCGAAGACGCATTGCGCCATCACGTACCGAGTGCCGGGATTCCACGGATTATTCTCCCAGAGCGAAAACATTCCCCCGGGACGCAATCGCGCGTAGATGTACTGGACGGCGGAACTACGCATGTCGAGTGGAATGTGGTGAAAGACCCCGTTGCAGTAGGCCAAGTCGATCGACTCCAAGCGGGTATACTCGGAAAAACTCATGAACCGGCAAGCTGTCGTTCCGTTTCGTTGTGCGGCCACTTCGATTGAGCGTGGCGAAATATCGACTCCTACAACGCTTTCAGCTCCGAAAGAGGTTTGCAATAGTCCCGAGGTATCGCCGATGCCGCAACCGTAGTCCAAAATATGAGACGGGTTTCCTCTCAGCTCTCGAATGCATCGCGCCAGCCACTGCACCCTACGGCTGGCGAAATATTGCTTGTCTTCTCCGCTGACCGAGAGCGCTTCATTCAACTCCGCATCGTAGCTGTCGGCGTGAAGATCAAACTCCGGGCTGCTCATCGATGCCGCAGTCCCAGGATGCTCAGGAAGAAACTCGAGAAGATGGTTTGCACGCCCAATATCAGACACAGTACGGCTGGAATCACAAGGCGCAGCATGTGCGAAATATCGAGTGGACCGAAATGCCGGACGCCCCACATACGCAAGGCATACGTCGAGATGGCCAAACCAAGAGTTGAAAGTGCGCCGCCTACCACGAGCCCGAGTTCGAGGGTGACGTAGCGGAACATCTTATCCAACTGCGGATCGGGAGGGAGCAGTCCCTCGGAGATCGCAAATATCTTTGTGAAACAAGCGAAGGCGATGGCCTGAAATCCCAACAGCACGAAGGCCGCAGCATACAAGAGCGTGTGTACGTCAAACGTGACGCTCCCAACAACCCTGGGAGCGGGCAATAACCACAGCCCCAGCACCGCCCCGATGAACATCAGCGCGATTCCCGGATACAGAAACAACCAACGCGGGCTAAAGAGCAGCAGGAATCGCAGGTGCCTCCATCCATCCCGCCATGTTCGCAGATGCGGACGCCGGCTCCGCCCATCAGGAGAAAGCGTGGTCGGCACTTCCGCGATGGAGAGCCCAAGCAAACTGGACTTGACCACAATCTCGCTGGCAAATTCCATTCCTGTGGTCTGCAACCCCATGCGATCAAATGCAACTTTGGTGAAGCCTCGCAGACCGCAATGAAAATCTCCCACGGGACTCTTGAACAAGAGTTTCCCTACCTGTGACAAGACCGGATTCCCCAGGTACTTATGCAAGAACGGCATCGCGCCCGGTTCAATCCCGCCCTGGAAACGGTTGCCCATTACCAGGTCCGCGCCCGCTCGCAGTCGTTCAACAAACCGCGGGATGTGGCCGAAATCGTAGCTATCGTCGGCGTCTCCCATCACCACGTACTTGCCCCGCGCGGCTGCGATTCCTCCCATCAAAGCGTTGCCGTATCCCTTCGCGCGGATATTCACGATCCTCGCGCCCAGCCTTTCTGCAATTTCAACCGAGCCGTCGCTGCTCCCGTTGTCCGCAATCACCACCTCGCCGGAAATATTCACTTCCTGTAACGCGCGCCGAGCCTTGACAATGCATGTCTCCAGCGTCTCAGCCTCGTTCAGGCATGGCATTACGACTGAGACTTCTATCGTCTCCGATTCCTTCAGCGGCATGGGAACCGGCTGATAATTTGCTTCCGCTCTGGGAGCTACCGCCAAGATGAACTCCTGTCGAGTGTGAGTTCCCGAATCATAACTAAAAAGAAGAGATTTGCCGCACTATTTCGCCAGAAAATACGCGTAATAATTCGTTGCCCCAATCTGCTGCCAGCCGGGGTCGATGCCGCTTGGCGGAGCCCAAACCACGACCACCTTCGCTCCCGAGCGTCTCAAACATTCGTAGGCTTGTTTCCTGCGTTCCCACGATTCGCTCCAGAACCGCAAATGCCCAGCCTCTGGAGAAAAAACTTCCGCGACAACCTTGAAGCGTCCCAGGCGCGCCCAATAGTCGACCGTTCCATCACCGATCGATGCCACTCGGTCACCGGCTTGCAACCCCATCCGTTGTAGTCCCTCCGCCGCTCCTAGCTCGTCCTTCGGCAGGGCATCGCCGTAGACGGTATTGGCTATGTAAGCCGTTTCCGCCAAACGCGCTCCAACCGAAAACAAGATAGTTGCCATCACTCCCGCCGCCACATATTTTGTCAAAGGTGCAGTCTGCGTATTCCTTGGTAGGCGAATCCCGGCCAGAAGCGCAACGAACAACAACACGAAAAAGCCGCCAATATATCGCGACCTCACCAGCACCACCGAGTAAGCGCCAAGGCCAAGGCTTGCAGCGGCGATCAGCGGCCAGTTGGCAAGGATCGCTTTTCGAGTCGGCGCGCCGCCCCAGAAGATAAAGATGAGGATCCCCGCCAGCAGCCCCATCTGACGAACCAGCATTTTTGTATAGTTCCGCGCACTTTGCACCAGAACCCGAATTTGCGCTCGCAGCCGGAAGGTCCCGTGTGCTCCTTCATTCCAATACGAAGGATCGTACCAGGGAGGGTAGGTTCCGCCGACCGGCTCGGCAAACTCAAAAACCGGAGGACGGTCGAGAAGCTGCCGGGTCGTGTGTTTCGGAATCCCGCCCTCAGGTGGATCACCTTGCCAATGCTTCTGCGGGACGTTGGGATTTACCATGCTGGCATAGGCCAGTTTCCCGCTGTCTCCAAATGTAAGACGCCCCTTTTGTTTCGACAAAGCGGCAACATAAGGCAAGCTCACAACCGCGAACATCACCGCCGCCAACAACACGCCCAATACGCGACGCCTCGTTATTCTGCCTGAGAACAGCAAGATCGCGAGCAAGCCGCATCCGATCGGGAACATGGCTGCTTTGCTCAAGTATGCTGCTCCGCACAAGCCTCCGAACATCGCGAACTTTCGGTAAGACTCGTGATACCGCAGATCGACGAGATAGCCTGCGATCAGGAACAAGAAGGACGCCACCAGCAGATCCGGCGTAATGTCTCCGGCGTCGATCAGCACCAGCAAAGCCCAGAGAAAAGTACAGTATCCCAGCCCGCAAAGAAGCGATTCGGGCAAGGGCCGCGAGTCGTCCGCGCTCTCTGCCTCGTTGTCCCTAAGCGCGCGCAGTATTGAATGCAGGAAAAACCGAAAAGCGAACAGCGCTACGAAGTAGATGATCAAATTTACGAAGTGGACGGTGATGCACTCCCACCACATCGAAGGTTTCACCACATATAAGGCAAGCCCCAGGAACCAGGTGTACATCGGGCTCCAATAGCCGCTGATCGCCTGGCCCCAGTCGCGACGAAAGTATGCGTCCCCAACGTCCAGGTAGGACATTCCGTCCTGATTCATTGCGTATCGCACAATCCAGACCTGAATGGTGCCCAGTGCGATACAGAGTATGAGCAGTGAGCGCTCGCTAAACGCCCTGTCATAAACTCCCCTTTTCGTCCGCTCCAGTCCATGAAGGGGATCTGCAATCGACACACCTTGATCTGCGCGCATTAAATCCTTTTTTTCTGAGCGCTCAGTTTCTCACAAAGCTCGGACGGAGCGAAAGCGGACGACCCCGTGAGTTTGTCGGATCGTTGCAGCTATTTCGTCACTGACGACTAAAGCCCAGCTTCGATGCGGGAGCGCGGGTCGAGATAATCGCGCAGCGCGTCGCCGATGAAGTTGAACGACAGAACAGCCAGCATCACGGCGAGCGCCGGGAAGAGCACCAGGTGCGGAGCGTCAAATAAATGGGCGCGGCCGTCATTGAGCATCGCTCCCCAACTAGCCGTGGGCGGCGGCACGCCGAGTCCGAGAAAGCTCATGGTGGCTTCGGCGAGAATCGCTCCGGCCATGCCGATGGCAGCTTGTACGATCACCGGCTGAATGATATTTGGCAGAATGTGGCGCACGATGATGCGCAGGTCGCTCGCGCCCAGGGCACGCGCGGCCTCAACGAATTCGCGCTCGCGCGCAGCCAGAACTTGTCCACGGACCAGACGAGCATAGCCAACCCAGCCGCCGAGGGAGAGCGCTAAGACAAGATTGAAGATGCCTGGGCCGCGGAATGCAACGAACGCGATGGCTAGCAGAATTCCCGGGAATGACAGGAACGCATTCATGAGGACAACGTTGACGAAGCGGTCGATGCCTCCTCCGTAATAGCCGGCGATGGAACCGATGATGAGGCCGAGGGCAAGCGAAGTAAGCACGACGCAGCTTCCGACGAGCATGGAAATGCGCGCACCGAAGATGATGCGGGAGAAAATGTCGCGGCCGAGTTCGTCGGAGCCGAACCAGTGCGCGCGGGATGGAGGGTCGAGTCGCGAAGGGAGATTGATGGCAGCGGGATCCTGTGGGGCGAGCCAAGGCGCGAAGAGGGAAAAAATCGCAAAGATGATGACCAGCACGACACCGGTTGCGGCCAGCGGATTATGGCGCGCATTTCCGGCAACCTGGCGACGGAACGAGATGGCTGACGTGGACAAGTTCGACGGTGAAGAATTGCCTGTAATAATTTCTACTCGCAGCTCCCTTGAGGAAATTGAGGAGCCCTGGGACTTCCGCTCATCGGAGGTCCCCCCTCCCCTTACCCTCTGAAAAGTCTTGCTGGGCGCGGGGTTTGTAAAAGAGTGTCCGCAAAATCTAGATGGCAAAGAGCTTAGAGGTCAAAATATAGAGAACAAGGAACTTATGTTCGTTTTGCTCCCGGAGGGCTGTACTGCGTCCGCCTTGACCATGATGAGCTAATTGCGAACCGATGGCAAGGTTAGATGTCACGGGGGGCTGCGGAAGGCCTAGCATCCAGCCCTTGAGATCACTCACAAATTGTGTTCTGATAAAGACGTGCCGGAACCGATCGCGGTTCCGCCGCGCGCCGCAAACCTCCAACCTCTAGCCTATTCTGAGGAGAAAAATCATGAGCAAAGTCTCGTATATTCCCGAGGATTACAATTCCGTCACACCATACCTGGTCATCAAGGGGGCTGCCCAAGCCATCGAGTATTACAAGAAAGTTTTCGGAGCCACGGAAACCGTTCGCATGAATGGTCCGGACGGCAAGGTCGGTCATGCCGAGCTGAAGATTGGCAATTCACACATCATGCTGGCCGACGAGAATCCCAGCATGGGGGAGGGGCATACCAGCGCGGCCACCGTTGGCGGAAGCCCGGTAAGCCTCTATGTATACCTTCCCGACGTCGACAGCGTAGTTAAGCGCGCGACGGATGAGGGCGCGAAACTCCTGAAGCCGGTGCAGGATCAGTTCTATGGGGACCGTAATGGCTTCATTCGAGATCCGTTCGGACACCTGTGGGGCATTGCTACGCATGTAGAGGATGTGTCACCGCAAGACATGCAAGAACGGATGAAGAAGATGATGCAGGCGGCGTAGTTTGGTTTGTATGGGAGGCGGGGCAGCCATGCCCCGCCCTTTTTTATTCTTCACTGCCTAATCCTCGGATTTGCCACGGAGTACAGCACGTCCGTCAGGAAGTTCACAGCTACGTACGTCAATCCAATCGCCAGGATGCAGCCTTGCACCAGATAGTAATCGCGGTTCGAGATGGCTTGGATGGTGAGGCGGCCGATGCCGGGCCACGAGAAAATTGTTTCAGTCACGATGGCGCCGGCTAGCAACGCGCCGAATTGCAGGCCGAGGACGGTGATGATGGGGATCATGGCGTTGCGCAGGGCATGACGATAGACGACGGTGCGCTCGGGCAGGCCTTTGGCTCGGGCGGTGCGGATGTAGTCCTGGCTGAGCTCTTCCAGCATGGAGGTGCGCACCATGCGGGTGAGGATGGCGGCGAGCGCTCCTCCCATGGTGATGGCGGGTAGGATGAGGTTGGCGAAGGAGCCGGCGCCGGAGACAGGGAGCCATCCCAGCTTGATCGCGAACAGAAGAATGAGGATGGGGCCGAGCGCGAAGTTGGGAAACGACAGGCCGAAGAGACTGACGATGGAGAGCAGGCGGTCGTCCCAGCGGTTGCGGCGCTGGGCGGAGCGCACGCCGGCAGGGATCGAAAGAATGATGGCGACGAAGAGCGACGCCAGGGTGAGCTGCAGGGTGTAGGGATAGCGCTGGGTGAGCAGGCGGGTCACACTTTGGTTGTAGCGAAACGAGGGGCCGAGGTCGCCGTGGAGAACGCCCTTCCAGTAGTGGATGTACTGCTCGCCGAGTGGAGCGTCGAGGCCGTAGGCGTGGCGGGTGGCTTGAATATCGGCGGGCGGTGCGCCTTCGCCGAGCATTTGCTGGATCGGGTCTCCGGGGACCATGTGGATGAGCAGGAAGACGAGACTCACTACCAACCAGATTACCGGGAGGGTGTAGAGGACGCGTTGGAGGAGGGCTCGAGGCATGGATCAGTGATCAGTTGCGAGTTGCCGGTCGGCAGTCCTGGCACACGCGGGACGGGGATAAGAATTGCTTGCACAGCCGACGGCGGCGCCGGAGTGCAAGCGATCCTTCGCACCGCTCAGGATGACAGGGGTGTGCATCTTTAATCTCCGGCCTGCTTTGCGGGTTCCGGTTTGCCTTCGGCATTTTCCATTTTTTCGATTTTCACTCTTGCGATGCGGTGACCTTCCATGCCTTCCACGGTGTAACGGTGGTCTTCGTACTCGAAGGATTCGCCGAGGTACGGGATGCGCTGCAGGCGTGCCAGGACGAATCCGGCGAGGGTTTCGAATCCGGCGTCGCGGGGCAACAGCAAGCCGTGCTGGGTTTCGAGGTCGAGAATATTCACCGAGCCTTCGAGGACTAGAACGGATTCATCCGCTAATGCGGGCTCAGGCGGCGAGACGTCGAATTCGTCCTCGATATCGCCGACGAGCTGTTCGAGGATGTCCTCGACCGTGATCACTCCGGCGGTTGAACCGTACTCGTCGACGACGACGGCGAGGTGACGGCGGCGCTCTTTGAATTCATCCAGGAGCTCGGACAAGACCTTGGTTTCGGGAACGACGAGCACGTCGTGCATGATGTGGCCGATCTGCATGCGGGCGATGCGTGACGCTACGGGCTGTCCAAGGTTCACCAGCCGGAGGCGCACCCAGCGAACGAGTTCTTTGTAGTAGAGGACGCCGACGATGTGCTCGGGGCCGCGTTGCGGGTCGTAGACCGGGATGCGCGAGTGCTGGCCCTCGACCACGCGGTTGAGAGCTTCGTCGAGTATGAGATCCGAGGGTAGTGAAAAAATATCAGGACGCGCAACCATGACTTCGCGGACCGTGATGCTGTCGAGTTCGATGGCGTTGTGGATCATTTCCTCTTGCGACGCGGGAATCTGGCCGAACTGGCGGCTGGCGGTGACGATGAGCTTGAGTTCGTCGGGGGAGTGGACCGCGCCTCCACGGCGGGTGTCCCGCGCGCCGAAGAGTCGCAAGACGAGGCCGCCGGAACGGCGCATGAAAAAAAGCAGAGGGCGAGTGATGGTGAGGAACGCTTCCATAGGAGCAGCCACGGCAAGCGCGATCTGCTCGGCGCGCTGGAGGGCGAGAGTCTTGGGAACAAGTTCGCCGAGGAGGACGTGCAGGTAGGTAATCAAGCTAAAAGCGATGACGATGGCAATACCGTGGGCATAGACGGCGGCGTGAGGGATCTCTTGGACAAAGCGAAGAGACCCTACCAGTTGGGCAACCATGGGCTCGCCGATCCAGCCCAGGGTGAGGCTGACCATGGTGATGCCCAGTTGGACGCCGTTGACGACTTCATCGAGATGCTGATGGAGGCGCTGCACGATGCGGGCACCGATGCGGCCCGAGGAAATGAGCTGTTGAATTCTGGTGTCGCGAATGCTGACCAGGGAGAACTCCGCTGCCGCGAAAAACGCATTTGCGGCCACCAGGAGAAGGATCAGCAGCACGCGAAGCAGCACGAAGGCGATCATTTAGTCGCAATTCTGATGGGCAATTCTAGCATTCCAAAGGGGCTAGAGGGCACGCGAGCGCGTTGAGCCGACGGCTTAGACTCTTCACCACCAGGGAGCACCCTTCGACTGCGCTCAGGGCAGGCTCCGGAACACAGGTAAACTTTTGGAGTCTCAAAGCTAACCTTTTTTCCACGAGGACGGTCTAACTATAGGGCGGCAAGTCATTTGCTCCCGTCAGACCCTTCGGGTTCGTTTCAAAATCTCTGGAACAAAGGCACCATAAGCTGCGTACAAACTAATGAGAGCGCGGAACGGCTCTATTTCCAGCTCATATTCAGGAGGCGGTCGTGAACGGAAACGGAAATAATAAGAAGAAACGTCGCAGACTGTTCATTTATGGCGGCATCGGGCTGGCGATTGTGTTGCTGATTGCGATTGGCGTCTTCGCGGCCACGCGAGGCGGCACCAAGATTGACCCCACAAAGCTGGCGAAGGTAGAAAAGGGTGACTTGGCCAAGAGCGTGGTGGCAACCGGGAAGGTCACGCCCATCACCAAGGTTGAGGTCAAGTCAAAGGCCAGCGGAATCGTAAAGAAGTTGATGGTCGACTACGGTGACCGTGTGAAGAAGGGACAGTTGCTGGCGCAGCTCGACAAGGTGGAAATCGAGGCCCAGGTGGCCCAGTCGCGGGCAGCTTTGGATGCGGCCCAGGCCAACCTGACCAGTTCGCAAGCCGACTACGAGCGCGCCAAAGTCGATGCGGAAGGGCCAGACGTGCCGCTGCTGAAGCGCGCCTACGACCGCGCCGAAGGCATGGCAAAGGACGGCGTGGTTTCCGCTTCCGCGCTCGACGATGCCGAAAAGAATTATGAGATGTCGCTGAATAAACAGAACGTCGCCAAGGCGCAGGTTACCGTGCTGAAGGCGAAGATCGCGCAGTCCAAGGCGCAGGTGGCGCAGGATCAGGCGAATCTGACGCAGTTGGAGGAGCAGCTCAGCTATACCGACATTGTTTCGCCGATCGATGGCATCGTGCTCTCGCGCGATGTGGAAATGGGCGATGCGGTGAGTTCGATTCTGGTACTCGGCTCTTCGGCCACGCTGGTAATGACGCTGGGTGATACCAGCGAAGTCTATGTGAAGGGCAAAGTGGACGAGAGCGACATCGGCAAGGTGTATCTGGGGCAGCCGGCGCGGATCAAAGTGGAATCATTCAAAGACAAGACTTTTACCGGCAAGGTCACGAAGATTTCTCCGATGGGCGTGGAGAAGGATAACGTCACCACGTTTGAAGTGCGGGTTTCGATTCAGAATCCCGGCGGCGAGTTGAAGGCGGAGATGACCGCAAACGCCGAAATCATCCTGGAAGAACACAAGAACGTGCTGCAGATTCCGGAAGGCGCGATTCTTTACGACAAGGATAAGAAGGCCTCGGTGGAGATTCCTGATCCAAAGGGCAAAGAAGGCAAGGATAAGGTCGCGGTGAACATCGGAATCTCGAATGGCGCGAAGACGGAAGTGCTCAGCGGGCTGAAAGAGGGCGACCAGGTCGTGCTGCAGTAGGACAGGCAGACACCTACATGGGGGAAGGCCTATGGAAATGCATTTCAAACCGGCGCTAGGAGTGCTGGCTGGCATAGTGATCGGCGTGGTGGGCGCCATGGCAGTTCATGCAGAGCAAGCAAAGATCGCACCTGGCTACGTGATCGCTGAAGTCGAGGTGACGGACCCCACTGCCTTGAAAGAATATGGCGCGAAGGCGCCGCAAATCATGGCGTCCTTTGATGGCCGCTACATCGTCCGCGGTGGCAAGGTCCAGGCTCTCGAGGGCGAACCGCCGAAGGGGTACTTCGTTGTCATCGCTTTTGACAGCGTGGAGAAAGCGCGTGAGTGGTACGACTCGCCGGCCTATACCGCGATCAGGGGGATCCGGCAAGGCGCAACCCACAGCCGTTTATTGCTCGCAGAAGGCGTCGCCCCGAAGTGACGGCCCTCGTGGAACCTCGAACCTGAATGTAAGTGTTGCGGAAACCACAACCGGGAGTGGCTACGACATGAAGAATCAAATCACCTGCCGTATTCCGTCTTCGATTCCGGCGCGATCTTCATTTCTGGCGACCGTGCTGATTGTACTGCTGGCTTCGACCTTTGCAATAGCTTCTACGCCCCAGGGGACATTCGATAAGACGTTTTCGGTGAGCGGTCCCGTCGATCTGGAAGTCGAGACCCACTCGGGCGATATCACTGTGCGCAGCGGGCCGGCCGGATCGGTTTCGATCCACGGAAAGATCTTCGTGGGAGATCATTGGCTGTTCGGAGACAGGCACACCGATGTCAGCGACATTGAACAGCATCCTCCGTTGCGTCAGGAGGGTAACAGTATCCGCATCGATTATGTAAACGCCCACGACATTTCGGTGGACTATGAAATCATCGTGCCGGCGGATACAACGATCCGCACGCGCAGCGGCTCGGGAGATCAGACGATTGAAGGGATTCGCGGCAACGTCGACCTGCAGAGTGGGTCGGGAGACGTGAAACTTTCGCGGGTTACCGGGGAAATTCATTTGCACACGGGATCGGGAGACGTGCGGGCGCGCGAGATCGCCGGTGCGATACGAGGCGGCGCGGGCAGCGGCGACATCGAAGTGGAAGAAACGGGATCGGGAGATGTCGATCTGCATACTGGCTCTGGCAACATTACGGCTCGCGGCATTCAGGGAGCATTTCACGCGGAGGCGGGAAGTGGTGACATCACGGGTGAGGGTACGCAGACAGGTACGTGGGAAATCAGAACGGGATCGGGGAATGTGCACGTCCGGCTGCCTGCGAATGCGGCTTTCGATGCCAACCTTGCCACCAGCTCCGGCACCATGGAAGTGAATCCAGCGATCACGATGACCATACAGGGACGGGTGCAGGAAATGCGTAAGCAGATCGTTGGGAAAGTGGGTGGTGGAGGGCCGCTGCTGACGGTGCGCACCGGTTCCGGCGACATTCATATCGAGTAGCAGTAGTCAGTGGCTGGTGTTCAGTGGTCGGTGAAAATCCCGGCTAGGTTTACTGGCCACTAATCACCGTCCACTTCTTCTTATTACCTCCGTGTCTTGACGACGCGCCACAGAGCAGTTACTTTCGATTCACTGGGGAGATTCTGTCTCCCGTTCGCGAGGTAAGCTTGGCGTATCGTCCCATCATCACTCTCACCACCGACTTCGGCACCAACGATCACTTTGTAGGCGTCATGAAGGGCGTCATTCTGGATATTGTGCCGGAGGCGGAGATTGTCGATATCTGCCATTCCGTGCAGGCCTTTGATGTACTGGATGGAGCGCTTACGATTTCGCAGGCTTATTCCTACTTCCCGAGCCGAACCGTGCACGTGGTGGTGGTGGATCCGGGTGTTGGAACCGCGCGGCGGCCAATTCTGGCGTCGAGCGACAAACATCATTTCGTTGCGCCGGACAATGGCGTACTTTCGCTGGTGTACGCGCGTGAGGAACGAATGCATGTGCGGCACATCACCTCGGAGCATTATTTTCTGCAGCCGGTGAGCAATACGTTTCATGCGCGGGATATTTTTGCTCCCGTCGCCGCGTACCTGGCCAAAGAGGTGGATACGCTGAAGTTTGGCGAAGAGGTTGAGGAGTACGTGCGCTTTGCGGCCCCCAAACCGAAAGCCGTCGATGCCAACCGGTTACGCGGGGTCATTTTGAAGGTCGACAAGTTTGGAAACCTTATCACCAACATCACTCCACAAGATGCTCCTATGCTTTTCGGAGCCGAGGCCACGGGATTCAAGATCGTGGTGGGAAGCCGCGAGATTACTGAAATCCACAATGCCTATGCTGAGGGCGCGCCGGGCGAAGTTTTCGGCGTTCTCGGCAGCATGGGGTTCCTGGAGATCGCTGCCAATCGCGGGGCAGCCGCTCAGTTGACCGGGGCAGGCAAAGGAAGCGATGTGAGCGTCATCCTGGGCGAGGCAGCCGCGGCCGGCAAGGGCGCGTAGGACAGTGGTCAGTGGCTAGTGACCAGTGAAAACCGGTCCACTGATCACCGGCCACTGTTCACTGCTTAGTTCTTCGGCTTGGGGTGAGCGTAGCGCTCCATCTCTCCCGTCCACTTCAAAAAGCGCCACAGACTGGTGCGCTCCCGCCACAGAAATTCCCAAAACTCCAGGAAACCGATCTGCGTCATCTTGACGCCGCAGAAGGTCTCGATGCGCCACAAAAGATAGGGACTTCGCCAGGGAGCCAGCCGATGGCCTTTCGTGGCGTTCCAGAGAAAACGGAGCGAATGGCGCATACAAGCATGATAACCACAGATGGCTCGCCCCGACTATGCGCAGAGCAGGTTCGCTTCGCCATGAGCCCGGAGACTTGAGCATGTTAGAATCTCGTCTCTGCCAGGAATTCCCGCAAATGTCTGACGCAAACACCCGCCAACAAGCCGAGGACCACTACTATGCGGCGCTTGATTTGATGGCGGATGGGAAGTTGGAAGAGGCCGTTGCCGCTTATCGCGAATCAATCGCCTTCGATCCCGCGTTCACCGAGGCGATGCACGGGCTGGCGCGCGCGCTGCAAGACCTGCAGCGCTACGATGAAGCGATCGAAGTGGCGCAGAAGATTACGGAATTGGATCCGGATGACGTGCTTGCCCACACCAGCCTGTCCGTGCTCTATCAGAAAAAAGGAATGATTCCCGAGGCTGAGGCCGAGGGAGCGAAGGCGCGGGTTCTGGGGTGGAAGCAGCAGTTGAAAAAAGGCGGCTCCTAAGCTTGTGGCTCCTAGCTTTTATGGTACTGGTGCGTAAGAAGCTAGCAGCTAGAAGTCTTCTTAAAGTTCGTACTTCTTCATCAAGTGCCGGAACGAGCGATAGGAGATGCCGAGCAAGTCAGCGGCTTTCGTCTGCACTCCGTTGGAGTGGTCCAGGGCACTTTGCAGCAGGTTGCGCTCGATGCCGGCCACGTAAACCTCCATGCCCACACCTTGTGGCAGGACTGAGCCCGGCGCAATGTCGGACATGCCTCCAGAGGCGCCTGCCGCAGCAGCGCGGGCTTTGGGTCGTTCCGCCGGCAACTCGATGTGCAATTCGTCGGTCATCTCAAGAGCAACCGCGCGTTCGATGGTGTTTTCGAGCTGGCGGACATTGCCGGGCCACTCGTAATCACAGAGCGCGTCGAGTGAATCTTTGTGGAGGCGCAGGATACTTCGGTTGGCGGCGGCAGCGTATTTTTTTAGAAAGTGATTCGCCAATAATGGGATGTCTTCCCGGCGCTCACGGAGATCGGGCACCCGGATTGGAATCACGCTGAGGCGGTAGTACAGGTCTTCGCGGAAGAGATTTTCGGCGACCGCCTTGTCGAGATCGCGATTGGTGGCCGCGATGACTCGGACATCGATGGAGATTTCGCTGGTGCCGCCGACCGGGCGAACGCTGCGCTCCTGCAACACGCGCAGGAGTTTCACTTGCATGGCCAGCGTCATTTCACTGATTTCGTCGAGGAAGATGGTGCCACCGCCGGCGACTTCGAACAGTCCGCGCTTGTTCTGCGTGGCCCCGGTAAACGCTCCCTTCAAGTAGCCGAAGAGTTCACTTTCCAACAGAGTCTCGGGAAAAGCACCACAGTTCACCGAGACGAACGGTTCGGTGGCGCGAGGCGAACAGATATGGACCGCACGCGCTACCAACTCTTTACCGGTACCGCTCTCGCCGTGAATCAGGACCGTGCTGGCGGTAGACGCGACGGTACGCACGGTCTGCTTGAGCTTCTCCATGGCTGGACTGGAGCCGATGATGTTATCGAGAGAATTGTGCGAAGCAGCGTCGCGCCGCAGGGCAAAGTTCTGTTTGCTGAGAGTCAATTTTTCCAGGACGCGGCTGATGGCCAGCCTGATTTCATCGACCAGGCCGGGACTCTTGCGAATGTAGTCGGACGCTCCCCCAGCTTTTACCGCTTGCACCGCGGCTTCGTAGTCATCCACCGCGGTTATGAGGATCACCGGAGAGTCGGGCGAAACGCGATGCGCATGGCGCAAAACCTCGATGCCATCGATGTTGGGCATCTTGATATCGGTGATGATCAGATCGTAAAGATTTCCGTCAATCTTGTTTTTGGCGGCTTGGCCGGATTGCACCGTTTCGACGCGGTGTCCGTCGCGCCGCAGGGCAATGTCGAGCATTTCGCAGATGGAGCGCTCATCGTCGCAGACCAGGATGTTAGCCACGCGGCCTCCCTTCTCCGGCAACGGCCGCCAACGGCGCGGCTGCTGGCATTTGCAAGGCAGGTGCAGAGAAACTTTCCGCCGCAGGCGATTCTGTGGAAGAACGTTCTGCGTCGAGGCGCCGCAGCCGCAGGACGAAGGTGGTGCCCTGACCCGACTTCGAACGCGCCCAGACTTTGCCTTCGTGCGCCTGCACGATCTGATAAACGACAGCCAGGCCAAGCCCCGTGCCGCCTTCGAAGTTGGATTGGAAAGGTTCGAAGATCTTCTCGGTCTGCTGAGGCGTCATTCCGGTGCCGGTGTCCGCAAAACTCACCTGCCAATCGTCTCCAAGACGTTCGAGGGCGACGCGCAGTGTGCCGCCGTCCCGCATGGCGCGCACCGCGTTCTCTCCAAAATTCCAGAAAACCTGTTTGATCTTGTCACCGTCGGCTAGGGTCCAGGCTTCGCGGACAGTAAATCGGCTCTCTATCTCGATGCCGGTATTTTCTGCTGTCATCCGGTGCCGCATTAAGGTGAGTGTGTCTTCCAGCAGGGGGACGAGGTCGGCTTTTTCGAAGCGATATTGTTTGCCGCGGGAGTAGGCCAGAAAATCCGTAATGATCCCGTTGAGGCGCTGCGATTCGCGGGTAACGATGTCGAGCAGCTGACGATGTTCCTGATTCATGTCCGGTATGGCGGAGAGCATGCTGACCGAGCCGGCAATGGAGGTAAGTGGATTACGGATCTCGTGGGCGATGGCCGCGGCGAGCCTGCCCACAGCCGCCAGCCGGTCCTGCATGCGGACTTCGCGTTCCAGACGGCGAATCTCGGTAAGGTCGTCCAACGCGTACACGTAACCGAGCGTGCCGCCCTCCGGGATGTTCAGGGTGGCTACTCTTACGCGCAAGGTTTTACGGAATCCGTTGGCCGCGTCGAATCGAACTTCTGCATGCGCCTGCGGCGACTCGGCGTTGGGCAGAGGGTCCAGGAAAAGTTTGGCGACTGGAGTCGCCACCAATTGGCCCGGCGCACATTCCAGAAGCTTCTGTGCGGCATTGTTCACCAGGGTGATGTGGCCGTCGAGACCGGTAGTGATCAATCCACTGCTGATCGACTGAATGATGTTCTCATGGAGAATCTGAAGATTTTCCAGAGCGCCGCTGGCATCCTTCAATTGCACCCGCGCCTGGCGCAGTTTTGTGCTCAGAAGTGCGGCAAGGTAAGCGACGGCGAGGTAGGCGAACAGGTTCACGAAAATGATTGCCTGCAGCGCCTTCAGTCCCGGATGCGTGGTGCAGTAGGACTTCACGACACCGTAATAGTTGAGTTCCAGTACCGTTCCATAAAGGATGAAAGCCAGTGCGGCAACCAGCTGCGCCCATATCCGCGGAAGCAGAATGCTGGCCACAATAATGACCAGGGGGTAGAGGAAATTCAGCGAACTGTCCCAGCCTCCCGTCTGGTGCACCACCAGGCTGACCATGACGAGGTCGGTCAAAACCTGCAAGGTGGCCTGCAAGCGATGTTCATCCCAAAGCGAGAGTAGCAGCGCGTAGAAGATAGAGAGCGCAAACCACAAAACCATGGTACCGACGAAAAGACGCAAGGGCAGGGGAACTGGAGTGAGATGCGCGACAGCCAACTGGATCGCAAGCAGGAAGGTAAGGATCAGGATCCGTACTTTGACCAGCCAGGCCAGCCAATTCCGCTCGTCAAACGTCGATTGCATTGCGAATCCCAGTGATGCGAAACAACGACCACCGCGTGTTGTGAACGGCGGTACGAAGTCTTAGGTCTTCGGTCTTCGGGTTCTAGGCCTAAGACCTGACACCTAAGACCGAATTCAGTTTTGGACGAGAGGCCGTCGCCGCTGCGCAGCGAGTCCCAGCCTCCCTCCCGAATGTATTCTAGCCCGCCAACTTGGCGATCATGGCGAACAGCGGCATATAGAGCGAGATCACGATGCCACCGATGGTGAAACCGAGAACGCCGATGATGGCCGGTTCCAACAGCGCCAGCATGTCTTTGGTGGCAGCGTCTACTTCCTCTTCGTAGAAGTCGGCGATCTTCTGCAACATGTTGTCCATGGCGCCGGTGGCTTCGCCGACTCCGATCATCTGGGTCACCATGTTGGGAAAAACACCACACTCCCGGAGCGGATCCACGATGGTCCGGCCTTCTTCGATGGCTTTCCGTACTTTCATCAACGCTTCTTCCAGAACGGCATTACCCGAGGTCTTGGCGGTGATGGCCAAGCCTTCCAGAATGGGCACGCCCGAGGTGATCAAGGTTCCCAGCGTTCGGGTGAAGCGGCCCACAGCGATCTTGCGCAGAAGGGGTCCGACAATCGGCATCGTAAGCAGCGCCTTGTCGAAGTAATAGCGACCGCGCGGGTGCTTGCGGATCTGCTTCATGCCAAAGACAATTCCTACCGCACCCGCGATAAAGACCCACCAGAAGCCCTGCACGAATGCGCTCAATCCCATGACAATACGCGTGGGGAGAGGGAGCGTAACGCCCAAGCCGGCAAACAGATTGGAGAAGATAGGCACCACCCACTTGAGGAGCGCGCCGACGATCAGAGTTGCGATGCTGACGACCGCGACGGGATAAATCAACGCCGATTTCACCGCAGCCTTCAGGCGCACAGCCTTCTCAACATAGGTGGCCAGCCGCTGCAGAATGATGTCCAAAATTCCGCCGGTTTCACCCGCTTCAATCATGTTGGTGGTGAGGTCGTCGAAGACGTTGGGATATTGCCGCATCGCATTGGCCAGCGTGGCGCCGCCTTCCACCGTAGTGCGCACGCCAGTCAGCGTCTTTTGGAAAGATTGGCTCTCCTGGTTGGCCGCAAGAATTTCCAGACACTGCACCAACGGCAAGCCAGCGTCGATCATGACCGAGAACTGGCGGAAGAAGATTGCGATTTCCTTGACCTTGACCTTGCCGGATCCGAAGGTGGGCATCGAAAATTCTTTGCCCTTTTCGCGAATTGCGCCCGGAGTAATATGTTCGCGTCGCAATTGTTGTCCCAGCGCCTGTTTGTTGGGCGCGGTCCGTTCCCCGGAAATTTTTTGTCCGGAAGCATCCTTGCCGGAAAATGTAAAAACTGGCATGTTAACCTCTCCTCAACTGGTCGTCGCTGACTGCCAAACCTTCACTGCTTGAACCCGCTGTGGCCTTGCGGGCCGTACATCGCTCTTCGTTAAACGCGCTTTAGCCTTTGGAATGAGCTCCTTTTGCCATCGGCGAGCCCGGCGAAGTTCCCCGGCTCAACAAGCTGGCGCCACGGTTAATCATTTCCTGTAGTTCTTCCTGATTGCTGGAGCGCGCCAGGCAGGTCTCCAATGAGACTTGCTTCTGGAAATAGGCCGTGGCTAACGCCTGGTTGAACGTCTGCATACCGAACTTATCCTGCCCGGACTGCATCGCCGAATAGACCTGGTGAATCTTGTCTTCGCGAATCAGGTTGCGAACCGCCGGGTTTGGAATCAGGATTTCCATGATCATGGCGCGGCCTTTGCCGTTGATGGTGGGCAGGAGGGTTTGGCACATGACGCCTTCCAGCACCAGTGACAGCTGGGCTCGAATCTGCGGCTGCTGGTGCGCCGGGAAGACGTCGATGATGCGGTTAATGGTGGACGTGGCCGAATTGGTGTGCAAGGTACCAAAGGTCAAGTGTCCGGTTTCCGCAATTCGCAATGCCGACTCAATCGTTTCCAGGTCACGCATTTCGCCGATCAGCACAACGTCGGGATCTTCACGGAGAGCAGCACGCAAGGCATCGGTGAAGCTTTTGGTATCGGCGTGGAGTTCGCGCTGGTTGACCACGCAGTTCTTGTTCATGTGCACGAACTCGATGGGATCTTCAATGGTAAGGATGTGATCGTGACGTTCGCTGTTGATCTTGTCGATCATGGCCGCCAGCGTTGTCGATTTGCCCGAGCCGGTTGGTCCGGTCACCAGAACCAGGCCGCGGGGCTTGTCACAAAGTTTGCTGACAACGGCGGGCAGACCGAGCTGATTGAAGGACTTGATCTCGAATGGAATCAGACGAAAGACGGCAGCGGTGGCTCCGCGCTGGTTGAAGACGTTGGCGCGGAATCGAGCCAGGCCCTTCAGTCCGAAAGAAAAGTCGAGTTCCAAACTTTCTTCGAAGCGATGCTTCTGCGAGTCCGTCATGACGCTGTAGGCGAGTTGCTTGGTCTCAGCCGGCGTCATCTGCGGCAAATCGAGCGGCACCAGATGTCCGTGTACCCGGATTTGAGGCGGCGAATTAGTGGTGATGTGAAGATCGCTGCCACTCATCTCCAGCATTCTTTTGAGCAGATCGCTTAACGACAACCCCATAATTTGTTTCCTTCCTCTAGATCGCGGACCCAGCCGATCGCGAATCGTTGTAACGCAAATCAGTGAATCGTTTCGCGGGCGACTTCTTCGAGCGTGGTCATACCCGCCGCAACTTTGATCAATCCACTCCGGCGCAGCGTGATCATGCCGCGTTCGATCGCCTTTTTTTTCAGTTCCACCGCCGACGCGCCCACCAGAACCAGTTCTCTGATCTCGTCATCGACCTCCATCACTTCGTACAAACCGCAACGCCCCTTATAGCCAGTGTTGTTGCAAACGCCGCAGCCTTTGCCCTTTTGGATCTTCACGGTCTTGGCTTCTTCGGGGCCATATCCCTCTTCAATCAGGGTCTGCACGGGAACATCCACGACCTCCGCGCAATCCTTGCAAATCCTCCGGACCAGGCGCTGCGCGCAGATCAGGTGCACCGAGGTCGCAACCAGGAAGGGTTCAATTCCCATGTTCATGAGTCGAGTAATGGTTTCCGGGGCACCGTTGGTGTGCAGAGTAGAAAGCACAAGGTGGCCGGTGAGAGCGGCCTTAATAGCAATTTCCGCGGTTTCGAAGTCACGAATTTCGCCGACCAGAATGATGTTGGGATCTTGCCGCAAGAAAGAGCGTAGCGCCGCGGCGAAATTCAATCCGATCTGTTCCTTCATCTGCACCTGGTTGACGCCGCCCAACTGAAATTCGACCGGATCTTCGGCCGTCATGATATTCGTATCCGGCTGGTTGAGGCGCGAGATGGACGAATACAGAGTGTTGGTTTTTCCTGAACCCGTGGGACCGGTGACCAGCACCATGCCGTAAGGCTTAAGAATGGCTTTTTCGAACTTGACCAAAGACTCGGGCTCGAAGCCCAGCTTGGTCATATCGAGGCGCAGGTTTTCTTTGTCGAGCAAGCGCAGTACGATCTTCTCGCCCCACAACACCGGCAGGGTGCTGACGCGAAAATCGAGCTGTTTCTTGCGGCCGCCGATATTCATTTTCAACATGATGCGGCCGTCTTGGGGCAGGCGCTTCTCGCTGATATCCAGTTTCGCCATGATTTTCAGGCGAGAAGTGATTGCGTCCTTCAGCTTTAGCGGCGGCGACATGATCGATTGCAGGATGCCATCAATACGGAATCGTACGCGGAACTCTTTTTCGTAGGGCTCGATGTGGATGTCGCTGGCGCCGCGCTTGACCGCGTCAGTCAGCACCAGGTTCACCAGTTTGACTACCGGAGCCTCGTCGGCAGCCTTCTCCAGCTGCGAGAGCTCCATCTGCTGTTCTTCCGTCTGCAGTTCGACGTCGCTCTCGTTCATCTCCTGCATCGACTGCATTACGGTTTCGAGGTCTTCTTCTTTTTCCTTAGGGCCGCCGTAGGATTTCTCGATGCCTGCGAGAATGGAACTTTCGGATGCAACCACCGGCTCGATGTTGAACCCGGTCATGAACTTGATATCGTCCATCGCAAAAACGTTGGTCGGATCGACCATGGCGATGGTGAGCGACGCGCCCACGCGACTCAGCGGAAGAATCTGATAGCGTTTCGCGGTTTCAAAGGGAATCAGCTTGACGACGGCGGGATCGATTTCAAAGTACGACAAGTTGATGGCGGGGACGCCATACTGACGAGAGAGAAAGTTCGTAACATCCTCATCCGTGAGGAAGCCGAGCTTCACCAAGGCAGAGCCCAGGCGGCAATTCTGCTCCTTCTGGGCCTTAGTCGCTTGTTCCAACTGCTCTGGGGTAATGATCTTCTCTTTGACGAGAAGGTCACCCAGCCGTTGAGACATACGTCGATCTCCTATCCACCGAGTGGAACGATGCCTGGCAACATCACCGGCATTTGCACGAAGCGCCGCTTGGTTTAATGGGAGGAGAGCAGCGTCTTGGTGTTGACACAAATTGTCAACGCAAGTCGATTACCGTACCAGTTACCGTAGTACTTGGACTTGTCGCCGGACTTGGCACAAAAAGAGTGAGATCGCGGAACCCGCGCCAGATGAGCTTTTTTCGCGTCCGATTCTGAATCCCAGGCTGCGGTACATGCACTTCGGTAAGGACGGTCAGGTGCGGGCACGACGTCCGTGAGCCTGTTTGTGGTCCGGGTAGACTCAACCATGAGGGAGACCGCGTTTGCGAGTCGACGAAAGCGAAAATCAGATTCGGAGCTACTACCGCGCACTGTTTCGCGCCTGGGGGCCACAGAATTGGTGGCCGGCTCGCTCACGATTTGAAGTGATCGTGGGAGCATTTCTGACCCAGAACACGGCGTGGACAAACGTGGAGAAGGCTTTGGCGAATCTTCGAGCGGCCAGACTGCTTAGTGTAAAGGGCATCCGCGATGTGCGGTTGGCCGAGCTTGAGCGCCTGATCCGGCCCTCTGGATATTTCCGTCAGAAGGCCAAGCGGCTGAAAACTTTCGTTAATTTTCTCGATCAGCGCTACAGCGGATCTCTGACACGATTATTTTCTCGCCCTACCGCGGAACTTCGAGAAGAACTCCTTCAGCTGAATGGCGTGGGACCTGAGACGGCCGATTCCATTTTGCTCTACGCGGGGAATCACCCGGTATTCGTCGTGGATGCCTACACGCGACGGATTCTTGCGCGCCATGAGATTCTGCCTGAGGAAGCCGCTTATGAGGATATCCGTGAATTGTTTGAGCGAAGCCTCGCACCCTTGGCGGGCTCTGCCGCCGACTCAGAAAATGTTCCAACTGGAACATTAGCAGCTAGCTTTGGGGCTGCGCATTCTCCCTCGCGCATGAGTGCCGCCAAGCGCACGCTGCTGACTCAGATCTATAACGAGATGCATGGCCTTATCGTCGGCGTGGGAAAGAACTACTGCAGAAAGTCACAGGCTCATTGTGACGGATGTCCTTTACAACCGTTCCTGCCTCGACTCTAGTGGATCAGAAATCGAAACAAAGAACCAAAGACGATGAGAGTCTATCTTCCTGCGCTGGCAGCCTTACTGACGTGCGCCATCCCACTTCCGATGCACGGCCAAACTCTGCGTCAAGCCGCTGATAACGATGTCGTGCTTATCGGCACAGCCGTGCGCTCCGCACAAATGTCGGAGCCTGCCTACGCCGCAGCGCTGGCTCGCGAATTCAACATGGTGGAAGCGGAAGATGCGATGAAGTGGTGGGTGTTGCGGCCGGATGCAAACAGCTACGACTTTCGCCAGGCCGATGAACTGGTGCGCTTCGCCATGGCTCATCAAATGAAAGTCCGCGGCCACTGCCTGGTCTGGGGACGCTACAACCCGGATTGGCTGACCCAGGGGAATTTCACCACACCACAGTTGTCTCACCTTCTCCACGAACACATCACTCGAGTGATGGAGCATTACGCGGGACAGGTTTTTGCATGGGATGTGATCAACGAAGCTCTGGACGAGAACGGCAACGTGCGCGATTCTCTCTGGTACAACCAGCCCGGCGTAGGATTTTCCCGGCAAGGAACCGGCTACATCGAGCAAGTATTTCGTTGGGCGCACGATGCAGACCCGAAGGCGTTGCTGTTTTACAACGAAGCAGAGGGCGAAGGCCTGAACCGCAAGTCCGACGCGATCTATGCCATGATCAAGGATTTCCGCCAGCGGGACGTTCCCATCCATGGCGTGGGACTGCAGATGCACATACCGTCGCCGGATGCAGATATTGGGGCGATTGCGGCGAACATCGCCCGGCTCACGGCGCTCGGCGTGCAGGTTCATATCACCGAGCTCGATGTTTCATTGCCGTTGGATTCCAGCGGCCACGTTCAAGCGGAGGATCTGACCCGCCAGGCCGGGGTATATCGCGGCATCGTCCGAGCATGCCTGAACAGTCCCGGCTGTACCGCGATCCAGACTTGGGGTTTCACCGACAAGTACTCGTGGATCGGTTCCCACTCGCACGGGGCTCGCGGGCAGGCGTTGCCATTCGATCGTACCTACCAGCCGAAGGCAGCTTATCGGGCAGCGTTGGAGGAGCTGCACGCGGGGCGCCCCAAGGCTCGGTAGTTTGCTTGCCAATCCCGTGCTCTATTGCCATTCGCGCGTCTGGGATGCTTCTCCTGTGTCCACCAGCATCTATAATGAAAACGCGTGGGGCCAAACGTTCCAAGCCGAGCTGGGAAGAACGCCAACCGCAAGCGGGTGATTGTCCTGCTGGCGATCGCGGTTTTTCTTTTGTTCGCCATCCTGGTTTCGCAAACCGCGTTCAACCAAACCATATTGCGTCCTGATACCAACCAGCAGGTTGTCGTTTTTTACGCGCTTTCACTGCTGATTTCTCTCCTGTTTGTCGCGCTCACGTTCGTGTTGGCGCGCAATCTGCTCAAGCTGTTTGCCGAGCGCCGTTTGGGAGTGCTGGGATCGAAGTTTCGCACGCGCATGGTGGTGGGAGCTCTACTGCTTTCCTTTGTTCCTGTCATGGTGATGTACTGGTTCGCCTACGGCCTGATGAACCGATCCATTGATAAATGGTTCTCTACGCCGGTGGAAGAGGTTCGCGCGGATACGGATGCCATGGCCTCGCTGCTGGCCAACTACGCAGCCCAGAACGCGCGCTCGGAAGCGATGTCTCTGGCGGCGGCACCCGAGACCCAGAGAGCTTTCGAAGGTCATGGATTTACCGAAGCCCTTGAGGAATTTCGTATTCACGAACCCACTCTGCAAGGCGGATTTACCGTCGCGTTACAAAATGGAGTCGTAGAGGCCAGCCTGGGCGCTCCCGCGCCTTGGGAAATCCTGAAAGAGAAACTACCGCTCGCGCTCGCGACCGCTGGGCAACCCGCCCGTTTTACATGGGGGCAAACCGAATACACGTTGGGCAGCGCGCCGGTGGGAAAGTATGGCTTGATCCTGGTGGCTATGCCGCTCCCGGCGGAGTTTTCGAAGACGGTGAAGCAGATTGAGGCCAGCCAGTTGCGTTATCTTCAACTCAGTCGCGAGCGTAAGCATGTGCGCCAGACTTACATGGGGCTGCTCTTGCTACTGACCATGATGGTGTTGTTCGTGACCACATGGCTGGCGCTCTTCCTCTCCAAACTGGTGACGCGGCCGCTGGCCGCATTGGCCGAAGCCACGCAGGAAATTTCTCGCGGACGTTTGGATTACCGTATCGATGTAAGTGCGGCCGACGAGATTGGGGACTTGGTCCGCTCATTCAACCGTATGGCGGAAGAACTGGAGACCAGCCGGGGGCAGATTGAGGCATCCAGCCGCGATGCGAGCACTGCCAATGCAGAACTCGATCAACGGCGTCGCCAGATGGAAACGATCCTCGAAAGCATCCCGACCGGAGTCCTGTCGCTGGATGCAAACCGCACGGTTACCCACGCCAACCAGGCTCTGCAACGCATCCTTCATCCGGAAGGATATGCGGAGGGAAAGCATATCCTGCGCGGGGCGCACCTTGCTGACGTTTTTCCGGCGGAAGTGCTGCAGGATCTTGAACCGCTGCTGCGCCGCGCCGACCGCATGGGAATGACGACCAGTCAGATGGAGATGCCGTTGCAGCGCACGCCTTTGAATGTAGCGGTCACGGTGGCAACCTTGCGCCATCAGGACGAGCAATCTGGATACGTGATCGTATTCGAAGATCTCTCGGATCTGTTGAAGGCTCAGAAACAGGCGGCGTGGCGCGAGGTTGCGCGACGGGTGGCGCATGAGATCAAGAATCCTCTCACTCCCATCGCGCTATCCGCGGAACGCATCCAGCGCCACTTGGAGCGCGCAACGACTCCCGACAAGGCGTCGATGGAGATCGTCCGATCGTGTGCCGAAACCATTGCGGGCGCGGTGGAAACGGTTCGACGGTTGGTGGACGAGTTCTCCTCTCTGGCTCGCTTTCCCGCGTCCAATCCGCACCCGGCGGATATCAACGACGTCATCGAGAATGCTCTCTCCATGTTTAACGGAAGGATGGAAGGCATCGATCTGCATAAATCGCTGGCTCACGACCTGCCCAAAGTTATGGCGGACGCCGAGGCGATCAAGCGAGCGATCGCGAACCTGGTGGACAATGCAGCCGAAGCGATGCAAGATTCTTTGGTACGCGAGATACAGATTTCCACCTCGCTGGTGGCCAGCCGCGACGCCGTCGAGATCACCGTCGCAGACACGGGCCACGGCGTGACTCGCGAGTTGAAGGAAAAGCTATTTCTTCCTTATTTCTCCACCCGGAAAAGAGGAACCGGACTTGGATTGGCGATCGTGAGTCGAGTGATCGAAGAGCATCACGGGTCGATTCGCGTCGAAGAGAATCGGCCGGTCGGAGCGCGCTTCATCGTGGAACTGCCAGTTGTTCCCGAACCTGCCTTCGCCGCGCCAACAGCCCAGCATGCATAAAATTCTGGTAGTGGATGACGAAACCGGCATTCGCGAGTCACTGCAGGGAGTACTGGCAGACGAAGGCTACGAGACCGCTTCGGTCGAGAGTGGTGAAGAATGTCTCAGATTGCTGCGACGCGAGCACACCTACGAAGTGGTTCTGCTGGATATATGGCTACCCGGCATCGATGGCCTGGAGACGCTGGAAAAAATCCGCGAACTCGATAATGCGCCTGAAGTAATTATGATTTCCGGACACGGCACGATCGAAACCGCCGTGCGCGCCACCAAACTCGGCGCCTATGACTTCCTGGAAAAACCGCTTTCCATCGACAAGACGTTAATCCTGGTCAAGAATGCAATCGAATCCAAGAAATTGCGGCACGAAAACGTCGACCTTCGAAAACAGTTGCACAGCAAGAGCGTGATCGTTGGCGACAGCATTCCCATGAAAGCGTTGCGCCAGCAGATTGGTTTGATGGCGCCCACGAACGGACGCGTTCTCATCTATGGTGAATCCGGAACCGGAAAAGAACTGGTGGCTCATGCGATCCACGCGCAAAGCCTGCGCAAGGATGAGACTTTCGTCGAGGTAAATTGCGCGGCGATTCCCGAGGACCTGATCGAGAGCGAACTTTTCGGGCATTACAAAGGATCATTTCCGGGAGCTGCCGTCGACAAGGAAGGCAAGTTTCAAAAGGCGAATGGAGGAACGCTATTCCTCGACGAAGTCGGCGACATGAGTTTGAAAACGCAATCCAAAGTGCTGCGCACGCTGGACGAGCAGCGGGTTGCGCCGCTGGGGAGCGACGAGACCATCACGGTGGACGCCCGCATCATCGCCTCGACCAACAAAGACCTGGAAGAAGAAATCTCCATCGGGAACTTCCGCGAAGATTTGTTTTACCGCTTGAATGTGATTCCGTTCTTCGTGCCTCCGCTGCGCGACCGGAAGGAAGACATTCCGTTGCTGGCGCGGCAGTTTCTGAAAGACCTGGCCGCGACTTATGGTCGACGCCCGCGCGAGATCACCGATGACGCCATTGAGGGGTTAATGCGCTATTCGTGGCCGGGGAATGTCCGCGAACTGCGCAACGTCATTGAGCGCATCGTGATCATGAATCCGATGATCACGCGATTAGACCGCAAACATCTGCCTCCGCTGGTCTACCGCGATGGACACCGTCGCGCCGTGCGCAATGAGTTCTCTACGCTGCACCAGGCTCGGGACGCTTATGAGCGGGATTTTATTCTGAAGAAGCTCGACGAAAACCACGGGAACGTGACTCGCGCGGCCGAAGTGCTGGGGCTGGAGCGGAGCCACCTTTACCGCAAGATGAAAACGCTCGGCATCGTGGTGAACGAGTAAAGTTTCGGGGACCGGAGCTACCGCTTCACCATGCGGATTTCTGTTCCGTTCTTTCTGAACTCCACCTTGTCCATCAGTTGGTTGATCAGAAAAATCCCGCGCCCGTGATTAGAATAGACGTTCTCTCCGACGGTGCAACTGGGGATGACTTCGGGTGTAAAACCGGTGCCCGGATCTCGCACGATGATCAATATGCCCGCTTCGTCGTCGCTGCTGACCAGGCACTCCACGGTCTTCGTGGGATCTTCTTTCGCTCCGTGAATGACGGCGTTGGCCAGCGCTTCCTGGAGCGCCAACTCAATCGCGTCTTCTTTGCCGTCTACCCCATTCATCTCACGGACTACGGCCATTACTTCTTGTACGACCGGGTCGACGGCTTTGCGGTCCGCGGAAAGTGTAACCCGCAAAATCAAAGCCAACTTCTCAGGGTCAAAATCTTTTTCAGGGAGAGGTTGTTCGGAAGAATCCGACGATGGCATGTATTGGCTCGTTGTTATGATTCGGTTCGGCGCTGCTATCTATTGATTCTAGCTGTTAAAGCTCAGAACGACAATCCAAGGAATCTTTCGAAACAGGCGCGGCGAGCGCCAACCGGATCGGCGGCATTGATCGTTGTCACTTGTCACTTGTGTCTTCCGGCGATCGAAACTTTGTCCGGCAGTTCGACATGTCCGTCGGTGAGATGCTGCAGTTGCCGCCGCCAGTCGAGTTCTTCTACGAAGCCACGCGATTCACGCCAGTTAGGCTGCACCTTCACGTAGAGTTCAAGAAACACCTTTGTACCCAGCATGCGCTCGATCTGCAATCGCGCGGATGTGCCGATTCGTTTCAGCATCTCGCCCTTCTTGCCGATCAAGATGCCTTTCTGGCCTTCGCGTTCGCAATAGATCGTTGCGGAAATGCGGGTCAATCTGGCGCCTTCTTCGAAGTTCTCAACAATCACGGTGGTGGCGTAAGGAAGCTCTTCCTCCGTTTCGAGCAGCACTCGCTCGCGAACAATCTCTCCGGCCATGAAGCGCGCGGGTTGGTCGGTGACCTGATCTTCCGGGAATAACGGAGGGCCCGCAGGCAATGCGGCGACAACCAGCTTCAACAATATCTCGAGGCCATCCCTCTTTAACGCGGAGATGGGAATAATTTCGTGAAAGGGATGGAGCTTTTTGTATTCCTCGATCAACGGCAGCAGTTTGCTCTTGCCTCCCTTCAACAGGTCCACCTTGTTAAGGATGAGGCAAACCTTTGTTGTCGAGTGTCTCAGCATTTGGATGGCGAACTCATCCCGTCGATCGAGCTTGCGCGTCGCATCCATGATCAACAAAACGACATCGCAGCCTTCGAGCGCTTCTCGCACCTCGACCATCATCTTGCGTCCGAGAGAGCTGTCGGGCTTATGCACGCCTGGAGTATCGATCAAAACAATTTGCGCGCCGCTCTGGCTCTTGCTCTTGGGGATGTTGACGATGCCCTGGATGCGGTTGCGGGTGGTTTGCGGCTTGGGCGAGATGATGGCGAGTTTTTCGCCCACGAGCGCGTTGAGCAGCGTGGATTTGCCAGCGTTGGGGCGGCCGAGGATGCAAACAAAACCTGAGCGGAAGGGCATAGGGGGTCTTAGATTGTGGAGTTCAGGTCTTCGGTCTTCGGTCTCGAGTCTTGGCCTAACACCTGACACCTGAGACCTAACACCTGTTATATCAGTTTCAACTGCCGTGGCTGCACGGTGGTAATTCTCACGCGTTCCACTCTGCGATCGGTCGACTCCAGAACCTCGAAGCGCAGGCCGTCATCGTCCACGGTTTCGCCCTTCTGTGGAATGTGCCCGGCCAGCTCGCTGACCAGGCCTGCGACCGTCGCCGATTCCCTTCCTTCCGGTTTCGTCCCGAAGAGTTCGGCAAGGCGGTCCACGTCCATACCTCCGGAAACGATGTACGAATCAGGATTCTCTCTGACGATTTCCGGCTTCTCGTGCTCGTCGCGGATTTCGCCGACGATCTCTTCCACCAAGTCTTCGATCGTGACCAGACCCGCAACGCCGCCATATTCATCGACCACAATCGCCATACGAATATTATTCTTCTGCATTTCGCGGAGAAGGTCGCTGCCGAGTTTGCTTTCGGGCACGAAATAGACGTCCCGGCGCATCAGTGTTTCGAGAGTTTTGGAAGCTTCGCTATCCGGCACTTGCAACACATCCTGGGCGTAGACAATGCCTTTGATGTTGTGAATGCTTCCGTCGTATACGGGCACGCGCGAATAGTGCTTGGTGCGCAGCATTTCGATGAATCGCTCGACCGTGGTTTCCATCGGTACGGCAAACATCTCGGGTCGCGGCTTCATGGCTTCGCGCACCGTCTTGCCGCTGAACTCGACCACGGACTGGATCAAGTCGCGGTCGCCTTCCTGAATGATGCCTTCTTCCTGGCCAGCTTCGATCAAGGCGTCGACGGCCTCGGACGCGCTCTCCGGCTCCTCGCGCGTATTCTCGCGCGTGAGTGATACCACGGATTGCAAGAAGCCCAGAACGATCGTTACCGGCAGCACCAGGTAGATCAGGATTCGCAAGAGCCATATCCAGCGAATGAGCCAGGCGCCGTTGGTGCGCGAGAAAAACAGGAATGGCAGAAATTGATTGAATACGATGACGATCACAATCAGGCTAATGGCGGCTTGTGCGATTTCGTAGGCACTCCAGCGCTGGTCACTAAAGAGCGCGAAGCCGACGAGCAAGGCAATGGTCGCGGTGGTCAACTGCTTGAGTACCGCCATGGAGAGCGACGCGCGAGAACGGCTTACACCCAGACCGGGTTCTACCTTTTGCTCAAAGACGTCGATATTGTCCTGAAACTCGCGCGAAAGAAATTTGCCGATTTCCTGGTAAACACGATCCACGTAGGAGGCCAGCGCTAACAGCCCCAGCAGCGGGACAAGCGCGAGTGCGACGGCCCAATTCATAAAGTTCTACGCCGTGCGCGGGATGCGCGAGCGCGAAGCGACTCGCGACCAAAAGGTCGGCCGGCAAGCGCTCCTGTCCTCTCGATCAGCCCCACGTCCAACTTCAGTCGGTGTCGAAATCGAATCTCTTCGCGAGCCATCTCACCATTATCCTGCTCGTGATCGAATCCGGCTAGATGAAGAATACCGTGCAGTACCAGAATTTTTATCTCTTCCGCCGCCGAGTGCCCCAGGCGAATGGCATTCTCCCGGGCGATGTCAGCGGAAATCGCAAGTTCGCCAGCAATCCGTTTTGCCTGGCGCAGCCCCAGTTGCGGCGACGGAAATGACAATACGTCGGTAGCCTTGTCTTTCCCGCGGTATTGACGGTTGAGAGAACGCAATTCCTGGCTATTTGTCACTAATACGTTCACGCCGTCGCGTAAGTGGACCGCCCGCCTTGCCCGCAGCACAAAGCGTTCGAGTGTCGCATGGCTCAGCCCCGTGATTTTTTTTCGAAGGATAACCAACTGTTCCTTGCACGGATCCTATTCCCCCGACGCTTCCCGGGTTCTGCCATTTAGATCCTTCGCCTCCGGATTCTTGACTTCGGAGCTTTTCAATCCTCCACCCGCGGCCTCGGCACTTTTCCCGCCGGACAATAACAGCATCTGCTGCTCGGCGATATGGGTCTTGTGTTCGTCATAGGCACGAATGATGCGCTGCACCAGGTGATGACGGACTACATCGGCTTCGTCGAAGTGAACGAAGGTTAAGCCTTCCACGCGCTTCAAAATGTCGATGGCTTCCAGCAGCCCGCTGCGGCGAGCGTTGGGCAAGTCGATCTGCGTGATATCTCCGGTAATCACTGCTTTGGAATTAAATCCTAGACGAGTGACGAACATCTTCATCTGTTCCGAGGTGGTGTTCTGCGCCTCGTCGAGAATCACAAAGGAATCGTTCAACGTACGCCCGCGCATGAATGCGATCGGCGCGATCTCGATGACATTCTTTTCCAGATATCGATCGACTTTCTCCGGCTCGAGCATGTCATAGAGCGCGTCATAAAGAGGGCGAAGATACGGATCGATCTTGTCCTGCAATGTGCCCGGTAAGAATCCCAGGCGCTCGCCCGCTTCCACCGCGGGTCGCGCCAGGATGATGCGATTTACCCGCTTGGCGAGTAGCGCGGAGATTGCCATGGCCACGGCCAGATAGGTCTTGCCTGTGCCAGCGGGACCAATGCCGAAAACCATGTCGTGTTTCTCGATGGCCTCGACATAGCGGCGCTGATTCACGCTCTTGGGTTGCACCATGCGGCGTCCCAGCGAACGCTGCTTGCCCGCGTCGGCAAGTCCGCGCAAGGTCGCGGTGGGATCCGCCACCAATACGCGCAACATGCTGTTGAGGTCGCCATTGTTGAAGGTATATCCGGAGCGCTGCAGGCTTTCGTAGTCGGCGAACACTTGCTCGGCCCGGGCAACTTCGCGCGCGGCACCCTCTAGTTCAATGGCGTTCGATCGCAGGTCAATCGTAACGTTCAGGCCATCTTCCAGCACGCGCATGTTCTCGTCGCGGGTACCGAAAAGCGTCTCGATGTTGGGAGTTATCCCGATACTTTTCTTCATTCAGTCTCTTTTTTGAACCATGTGAGGGCAGGATGGACCCCGAGGGGGATAGCAGCCGGGATTACCTCACGGGTTGAAATAATCACACCTTTTGCAGACAAAACAGGATTGTGCTCAGAGACGGGACCAGCCGGGATGCTCATGCCCACAGGGCAAGTCACTACCATTGCATAAAGCGTACCCCGCGCCGGGATGGGAGTCAATGGCTTCGGAAGTTATGCGTTTTTTTCCACCGGGGATGCTGGGACCGCACGAGTTCCCGCCCAGTCGCGCAGCGCGGAGATCTCTTCTGATCGCGTGGTGGAGAGCGGTACGGTCTGGGCCAGTGCGTCCAGCAAAAGTTGCGTGGTGAGCTGCTTTTTTTCGGAGAAGGCGACATAAAGTGCCGTCTGCACGGCGGCGTTGATCTCCGCGCCGGAGTACCCTTTCGCAGCCGCGGCAACCTGCTTCAGGTCAAACTCCGAGGGATTGCGTTTCCGCCGGTTCAACTGAATCGATAGAACTTGCTCACGCTCTGCCTGACTGGGAAGATCGACGAAAAAAAGTTCATCGAATCGCCCCTTGCGGATAAGTTCCGGAGGCAGCGCGGTCACGTTGTTGCAGGTGGCCGCTACAAATACCGGGGCTTCGCGGTCTTGCATCCAGGAAAGAAACGAGGCCAACAGGCGGGAAGAAACACCGGCGTCCGCCGAAGCTGAATCCGGCCCGCTGCCGGCGAACACCTTCTCCAGTTCATCAATCCATAGGACGCATGGCGCAAGACCTTCCGCGACCTCGAATACTTTGCGAATTCTCTTCTCCGTTTCGCCGATGTATTTGTCATAGACGGCGGCAGTATCGAATTTCACCAGCGGAAGATTCCATTCCCCCGCCACGGCCCGGGAGCAGAGCGATTTCCCGCATCCCTGCACGCCCAGGATGATGACTCCGTGAGGTGGTTCCAGTCCGAAGGCACGGGCGGAATCTTCCCACGCGCCGCGCCTGAGAGACAGCCACCTCTTCAGATTATCCATACCACCAACGCTGGAAAATGCTTCACTCGCTTCCGTGAACTCCAGCATTTCAGAACGCCGGAGCAAAGATTTCTTGGTCTCGAGAACATCGCCCGCAATCTCAGGACACAGGGCATAGCGCGCCACCAAGGCCTGAGAAAGAGCACGCTCGGCGGCCTCTTCGGTGAGCCCGCGCAGGCTTTCCACCACGGCGTCAAATCCTTTGGGATCCAACTTCCGCTGCAGAGTGTGGCCCTTGGAGATTCTCACGACAACTTCATCAATGATCTGCCGCAGACGACGCCGGTCGGGCAGCGGCAGTTCGAGAAACTCCACGAGTCCCCTCAACTCGGGAGGAATCTCAATTTTCGGCGAGGTGAGAATAATGGTGCGCCGATTCTCGGAAAATTTCTGGCCTACATCGCGCAGCCGCCGAACCACTACCGCCTCGTCCATATGGCGGTGTAGGTCTTTCAAAATAAACGCCGCACCAATGGAAATGCCTTCCAGATTAGCCAGCATCTGCGCGGGCTCCTGACTGTTGTAGATGGCTTTGGAGTTGGCGAGCGTTTGCTGGGCCGCCGCACCATAAGGAGAGGCCGAGTCCAGACCGTCGACCACCAGTTCACCGACGTCGCTACCGCAGCGGACAAGGCCGCTCGCGATTGTCCACTCGAATGCGGCGAGGTTGAGGGCCGCACAAGCCGCGCGCACCAAGCGAACCGCGCGGACCTCCTCGATGGTTTCGATCGCTACGATGGGGGTCGAGGAATCAAGCAAAACTTTGAGACGAGCCAACGGATCTGGAATCAGAGGCCATGCCATGTGTTTGACCGGTCGAGACTTGCTCCCCTATAATAGGCAATTCGGGCATCACCGAATATCTTGCTGGACACACGAAGGTAACGAACCAGACATGGCTAATCATTTTTCGGCGCTCAAGCGCGCCCGTCAGACCGAAAAGCGCACTGCCACCAATCGCGCCAACTCGTCCCGCCTGCGCACCGCATTGCGTGGACTGCGCGAGACCATCGAAAAGGGCGACAAGCAAGCCGCCGAACAGACCTACCGCCAGACCGTCTCCGCGCTCGACAAGGCAATCCAGAAGGGCACGCTGCACAGCAATACCGCCGCTCGCTACAAGTCACGACTAGGCGCTCGCGTCAATGCGATGAAGTAGCGGTTAGGTCCTCGTTTTTCGCTCTTAACCGGACGCGAATCTTACTCAATTCTGTCCCGCTTACTCAGATTATGTCTGAGGCACAGGATCTGTATGTTCTTGGCGTCTTTGGAAGACCCGCCCTGCGAATATGGAATGATGTGATCAAAGTGGAGATTTTCCTTGCTCCCGCACTTGACGCAGCTTCCCTTGTCGCGTTTCCACACCTCGATCTTAACCGCCGCCGGTATCACCCTGTCGTGATCGATTCCGCCGATTGAAGGAGCTGACAACTCCCACAATTTATCGAGGATCTCTAACTTAAACTTAAACACCTGTCGCCGCCCTGACGTTTCTTGCCAAACATCGACCAACCTGAAGAC
The DNA here is from genome assembly GCA_964403025.1 of uncultured Acidobacteriaceae bacterium. Taxonomy (GTDB): domain Bacteria; phylum Acidobacteriota; class Terriglobia; order Terriglobales; family Acidobacteriaceae; genus Sulfotelmatobacter. Next base: position 105,207 of record CAYOEH010000002.1, read on the forward strand.
CCCGTTGTAGGCCCAAATGCCTGCTCGAATTTTTTCGAAGACCTTTACTCTTTCCGCCTCAGCCCTACCCGCCTTGAATCGTCTGACGGCGTCGGCGAACAGACCATTTTGAGTGAGCCGGCCACTAGGTAGAAATTCGGGCTGGTCGACAGTTTTCGGATCGGGGCCACTCTTGGTCAGTGGAACGTCGTGCCCTTCGTAGATGATCACTTTCCCGCCGTCTTCAACGCCATCTGCGTAGGGAGCGCCCGGGCGTAGGCTCATCAAAATTAGGCTTTCGGTAGGCGTGAGCCGAAAGTTCATTCCCCTCTGAAGATTGACGCCGAAGTCGGCGCACATTTCTAGATAGGAAACAACGTCGCCTGCATTAATCATTGTTCAAAGGACAAAACCAATGTTCCGTCCACTGGCCCTTCACACCGGCAACTGCTCCTGCATCCAACCCGGCGCTTCCAGCTTGGGCTCGGTGGTCAAATCCATTACCAAACGCTCCAGCACCATGCGCTTGCTTACGGGATTCGAGCGCAGAGCCAGGTCAGCCTTGGCCACGAGGCGGATTGCGCGCGTCAAGTCGCGGCGGGATTTATAACGACGGGCTTGCTTGATAATGTCGTCGGCAGCAAATGGAGGCACGCGGAAGCCCTGCCATAGCGCGGCCCAGAGCATGCGCTGGTCGCGAACATTGCGTTCGAAAATCACCAGCATCTGGCGAAAAGTTTTGGCCAGCATGTAGATATGGCCGATGGCGGCTTCTTCGCCGTCGCCGGAAGACAGCATCGCGTCCAGCACTTCCAGCGCGCGCACGCGGTCTTTGGAAGAAATGGCGTCGGTCAACTCATAGAGAGAACGCTGCTTGGCGGCCAGCACCATGGTCTCGACGTCGCCCAGCGTGATGCGGTTCCGCGCGCCAACATAGAGCATTAGCTTCTCGAGTTCGTTGGAGATCATCATCATGTCGCCGCCAAGCGCATCGACCAGCTCGCGGGCGCCGTCGGCGTCGATCTTTACTGCGCGGCTGGTGCAAAAGTCGGAGATCCAGCGCACCGCCTCGCCTTCCTCCACGCGCGCCAACTCCACGATGCCGCAGTACGTGCCCATGGTTTCGCGAATGCGCTGGTAGCGCTCCTTGTCCTGCATCTCCATGCGGCGAACGTCGGCCGAAATGCTGATATGGTCGGCGACGAAAACCAGCAGCGCGTCAGGATTGGGATTCTTGCAATAGTCCTGAATGGCGGCGAGCTTCTCCTCGTTCGAACCGCGGCCAAAAAGACTCTTCACCCCGCGCACGAAGAATACCTGGAACGGCGCCATCAACGACGGGGTGCGGGCGCGGTCGAGAACTTCGGCGAGATCGTTTTCCGCGAGGTCAAACTCAAACACGCTGAAGTCTCGCAGGTCACGAGGAACCAGATGTTCGATAATCGCATCGCGGAAGCGCTTGCGGAAGAAAGCTTCGTCGCCAACGAACACGTAGGCCGGACGCAGTTGGTGCGATTCAAGCTCGCTGACAAAGCGATCCGCCTGGGCGAAAGCCCGCATCAAAAGTTCTCCTTGCGATAGCGACCGGGCGCGGCCATTTCAAACTCTAGCATCTAGAAGCCCTCCAGAATGTTGGAGACCAGGGTTCGGGCGAAATCCTGCGAGAGCCGGCGGAAGGCGGGCGAATCTTCCTCAAAAAAACTGGCCAGATCCTGCGAGACTTCGTACTGCTCACGAAATAAGTACGAAGGATTCTGATACAAGACCTTACCTTGCCGGTCGGTGAGAGAAACCCTCATACTCACCACCACCAAAACGCTGGCGGCCTGTCCGGTTGCGGAATTGTACGTCAGCGGAGTCGAAGAGGTGGAAAGCACAGTGCCGCGCAGCGTCGCATCGGCGGCTTCGTTGGCGTCGTTGAGAATGTGATAGTGCGTGCGAGTCGTGAACTCGCGGACTACGGATGCGGTCAGCATCTGCTCGATGCGATAGGTCGTGGTCACGTTGACGAAAGCCGGGACGGCGATCGTCTTTACATTTTCCGGAAGTTGCGCGGCGTGGCCCGCCGCATGGTAGCCGCAACCAGTGGCTCCGGCGAGCAGCAGCAGCCACGCGGCGCGGCGCCACTTCATTTTCATTGGATTTTTCCCACCGGCCGGGTTGCGATCATACTCTCGGCACACTCCACCGCGGTGATGGCCGCCACCCGCAGGTTGTCGGCAGCGGCCCAGAGCCAGATTCCATTGGGCCGCGAAGCTTCCACTTTCAGAGAAACCAGGATGTTGCCCTGACCGGCCGTGTTCACATTGCTCGGCTGCGAATCCTCTTCCGCTCCCGCGACGGTCACGTGATCGCCAGAAAGAGCTTCCGACAACTTCACCGGCTCCACCGATTGGGTCATCTCCAAGAAAATGGCGAGTCCATGGCCATGAAAAACTGGTGGCTGGACGGCCATCAGCGCAAGCGGAGGCGCGTCCACTCCGGCAAGTTTTTGATAATGACGCCGCACGCGTTGCTCCAGCGAATCCAGCGACAGCTTAGAATTCGGGCCGTAGCGCGCAACCATATTGAAGGCCACCTGTGTATCGAAGACGTCTTTGGGCAAGGTCTGGAACGACAACAGATTCACGGTTTGCTGGTGCAACTCGTCCATGCCCTTTTGTCCCTGCTCTGAAGCTGGCTCGAAAACGGTTGCCACCGCGCTACGAATCGCGCCAGTCTTGCTCGCCCGTAGCAGCAGCAGAGCAAGCGCGACCGCTGCGGGATGAGCAACAATGCAGGGACCGGGCTGGAGATCGGGCTGCCACATCTGTCCGCGCTCGCGCTCCACCCACAGAGAACGTACTGTGGCGCCAGGCTCGTCCTCCAAGGCTCCGGAAAGATCGATGATGGCGCTACCGGCGTCGCGGGCACGCTTCCAGTTCTGGCGAGTGCATCCCGGATCGGTGGCAAAAAAAGTGAAATCCATTTTGGTGAACTGCTCGTCGCGCACGCTCTGGATAAAGTTGATCTCGTCCCCCGTCGCTTCGAGCTGCCCGATGGACTCGTCGTCGTCAAGCAGGCGCACATCCACGGCGGGAAAATTACGCTCGTTGAGCATCTCGGCGACTTCCTTGCCCTTGAGCGTAGCTGCGCCCACGATAGCGGCGCGATAAAGTTGCCCGCGCACGGAAGAAGAAGCGCCCGACGCCGCAATTTTGGACGGACTACTCATGAAGTCTGCGAAGCCTCCTTGTAGGTGGGTGGCGGAGGCTGGCTCCGGCGACGAAAGATCCACTGCAAGCGCCAGAACACTCCGGAGAACGTATAGAGCAACGCCACTGCGAATAGCACCGGCTTGGAGAAAAACCACACACCAGCGAACAGAGCGCCGAGTAAAATGATCAGGCGAAATGGCCGGCGAGAAGAAAAATCAATGTCTTTAAAACTATAGAATCGCCACGTACTCACCATCAGATAGCCCACGGCAGCAACCATGGCAAGCCAGGTGATCGCCGTGTACCAGGATTCGAGCGGAATTCCTCCCTGAAAATGTACAACGGCGGCAATCACGCCGGCGCCCGCTGGAATGGGCATGCCGACAAAATACTTCTTTCCCGGCCGGCCAGGATTGGAAGGCTGCGGATTTGTCGTGATATTAAACCGGGCCAGACGGCTGGCTCCGGCCATCAGAAACAAGAAGCTGGCAATCGCTCCCAGTTGGGTGAGTTTGATGTTCCATTCGGTAAGCGCAACCGGTGGCATCAAGTGAAATCCCCACGTCCAGGCCAGCATCGCGGGAGCCACGCCAAAGGTGATCACATCGGCCAGCGAATCGAATTCCTTCCCGAAGTCGCTGCTGGTTCCGGTCATGCGGGCGACGCGCCCATCGAGTCCATCGAACAAGACGGCAAAGCCGATTGCCTTGGCGGCATTGTCCAAATGCCAGAAGTTCAGAGCGCTGGCGTGGACTACCTCGAGTATGGCGTAAAAGCCAGCCGCCATATTCCCCGTGGTGAAAAGCGAAGGGAGAATGTACATCCCCTTGCTCATACGGCGCGGACGCCGCTTTTCCGAGGGCTGATCGGGGCGCTGGGCAAGGTCCATTATCGTGCCCCTTCCGCAGTCGAATCCCGCCCTGCCGTTGCCAGTTCGCCCCTCGGCTGCAGATATGCCAACACGCTTGCCCCGCCCCGGACGCGGTCGCCCACCTTCACTTGCACGTTGGCGGTCGGGCTCAGGAGTATATCCGTGCGCGAGCCAAATTTGATCAGTCCCACGCGCTGGCCGCGCTCCAACCGGTCGCCTACTTTGGGATGGAAGACGATTCTTCGCGCCAGCAATCCTGCGATCTGCTTGAAAACAACCGTCTGACCATCACCTTCCACGAGAACAATATTCTGCTCGTTTTCCTCGGCAGACGCCGGATTCATGGCGTTCAGAAACTTTCCGCGCTGATAACGCACCTCCCGAACTATGCCGGCGATCGGGGAGCGATTTACGTGAACATCAAAAACACTTAAGAAAATGCTGATTCGGAGTTGCTTTTCGCCGCCGATGGTCACAGGAGAGACGTCCGTTACTTTTCCGTCGGCGGGCGAAACCACGGTTTCTGGGGCATCGGGAATGGAGCGCTCGGGATCGCGAAAGAACCAAAGAAAAAATAGGGCCAGCAACAGAGGAACGATCGCCCAGGCGGGCCGCGCGAACCAGCCAATGAGAACGGTGGCTGCGATCAAACCCAGCGCGTAAAAGTAGCCGTCACGAACCATAGGAGTGCTAAAGAGAACAGGCTAATTATAGAGCAGTGATGAACGACAGTGGCGCAGCTTCAGCCTAAGTGCAAATAAAGAAAGGCGCTGACCAGCGCCTTTGAGCAGATAGAAATATCCTCTTGCGGCCATGGCCGCCGGTACAACCGCCAACGACTACGCTACGTGAACTCCGTACTGCTGCCGATACTGCCGCTCAATCGTCTCCATCTGATCCTTGAGACGCAGCTTCAGCTTCTTCAGCCGGACTTCTTCCAGCTTTTCATCTTCGCTGAGGTAGCGCTTTTGGGTGAGTGAATCAAGACGAGTGGAATATTGCATGTGCTCCTGAGCCAGCTTGCGGAATTCATCATGGCTGGTCAGAAGAGTGTCCTTCGGAGTCAGCATCCAGCAGACCTCCAAACCGGGATTCTTCGCTAAAAGTATCACAGCCCTAAAATCGGTTCAATGCCATATTCTTAGTGCAGTCTCGTTGTGAGAAACAGCTTAAGAAATCCGCCGCCGATACAATACTGCATCTTCCCACGGAGCGCTATAGTAGCTTTTTCGCACTCCGGTTTCCTCAAAACCGACCTTGTTGTAGAGGCTGCGCGCGGGCTGGTTCGATTCGCGGACTTCAAGAAATATCGCGCTGCCGTTTTCCGCATGAACATGTTCGAGCAAAGCACCTAGCAGATGCGTAGCCACACCGCGTCGCCGAGCAATCGCAGAGACGGTTATGTTTTCCAACTCCCACTCCGCATCAATCCGATGCGCGATCAAGAACCCAATAAGCGCTGGTGCCTTGCCTGGAATTGTTGGTTCCTCTTGGACTTCAGCTACCCATCCAACGCGTTGGGACAGCGAATCACCGGTTGCCAATCCGCTTTCATATTGTGCCTGGGACCAATGGGCGGCAGTTGGGGTCCCCTGTTCGAGAGCCATCATGGCGGGAACATCAGCCGGAAGTGCCCGCCGGACGCGCATGCCTAACCAATTCTCTCGAGCATTTCGGCATCGGTGCGGCGAATATAGTTTGCCTCTAACTGCTCGGCCGTTACCGTCTCGCCGGACTGAATCTTGCGCCAACCTAAACGGGCAACTGCGGCGGCAGAGACCTGAGGCAGAGTCGAGATCGATAACCCCATTTCGCGAGCCGCCTCGGCGAGAACGGAATCAGGAGTCACAATCGTCCAGCCTCGTGCCTGGGCAAGAAATTCGCTCCGGCTTAACATGTGCTCTTTCGGGGGTTGGCCCGCGCGGGCGGGAATTTCGTATTCCCCCACATACACATCGCTCCGGCCGGCATCGAGCGCAGCCATGACCTTGCCCTCATGACCACTGGTAAACGCGCACACTTCCAGCAGCGACACGGCCGCGATCGGTTTGTTCAAGACCTCAGCCAGCGCCTTGACTGCGGCCAAACCAATGCGAAGGCCGGTGAACGATCCCGGCCCCGAGGCCACCACAAAAGCGTCGAGGTCTTGTTTGGTGAATCCGTGGCTGGAGAGCAGCGTCGCGATCTGCGGAACAAGCTGCGCAGAAAAAGTGCCGCCGACCAGAGGCGCCGTGGCGATCAATTCCACGTCGTCCCGATCTGCAGAGTGCTCCCCCGCACGCGCCAGCGCGATGCTGCCATGCTTACCGGAAGTATCGATGGCGAGGAGAAGCATTGCGGAGGTCATTCACTGCGAACAGTCGCTGATATTTCCTGCCAGGTCTTAGTATTCCAGAAGACCAGTATGCATGGTCATTTTCCAGTCCTTACCCACGCGGCTGTAGACCTTGCAGGCCCGGCCTTTCCAGTGGAAGTCTTTGCCGTCGCGGTCGCGCCACAGCGTATCGACGTCCACGACTGCGAGGGCGCCATCGCCCTGTTCAGAAACCTCGATCTTCCCGGTTTGCCGTCGATTATGTACGAGAGCGTGCGTATCGAACAAATCTTGCCAGACCTTCTTCCAGCGCTGGGCGTCGAATCGACCGAGGACCAGCACCCACTTCAATGGATCGTGAGCGTCGCTGGTCGGGGGCCAGGGCCAAACCATATCGGGATGAAAAACTGTGATCAGTAGATCGACATCCTTCGTATCCCAGGCTCGGGTCTCTCGATCGACAATTTCGAGAATCTCCTTTTCAACCTCGGCGCGCGGCTTCACGGATGTGTTGCCCGCGATTCCACCAACTCTAATAGCACGCCGCCTGTGCTCGACGGATGCACGAAAACATAGCGGTGACCACCCGCGCCCGTCTTGATCTCCTCCGAGACCAGTCGCACTCCGTCTTTCTTCAGGCGCTCGACGGCTGTACGCAAGTCTGGAACTCGCAGGCACACATGATGCAACCCTTCGCCGCGCTTGGCGATAAACTTCGCGATCGTCGAATTCTCCGAGGTCGCCTCCAACAATTCCAGTCGGCTTTCGCCCACCGGAACCATCACCAGCCGAACCTGCTCCTGTTCCACAACTTCTTCTGGAGAGACGCTCAGACCCAGCTTTTCATAAATCGATTTCGCCGCCGCTAGCGATTTGACCGCAATGCCGATGTGATCGATTTGCGCCATCAGCGTTTCCCTACATTCCCGGCAATCTCCTCGACCAGCGTATAAGGATCGCGTTTGTGCTCGGCCACTTCAGCCGCGAGCCGAGCCAGGTTTCCGTTCTCCAGCTGCGCCCGCGATTTCTCCAGCAGCGCATCGCGCAGCATTTCGATCAAGCGCTCCTGCCAGTTCTCGACACTCTTGTTCAACACGAGGTTTTCCTTCAGCAAATATTTCTCATAGTCCGAAATCGCGCCCGCCAGTTCCTCGATTCCAACGCCTTGGCTGGCGACTGTCTTGATGATCGGCGGCGTCCAGCGGTCGTTGCGCGTGGCCAGCGATTGCAGCGCGCGGATTTCGCGCTCCACGTGCTCGGCGCCATCGCGGTCGCTTTTGTTGATCACGAAGATATCTGCAATCTCCATGATGCCAGCCTTAATGGTTTGCACATCATCGCCCATGCCCGGCACGAGGATCACTACCGTGACATCGGCGACCCGCACAATATCCACTTCATCCTGACCTACGCCGACGGTCTCAATCATGATGAGGTCGCGCCCGGAAGCATCCAGCACCGTGGTCACGTCGGCCGTGGTGCGCGCCAGCCCGCCGAGCGAGCCGCGTGTCGCCATGCTGCGAATATAAATACCGGGATCGGAGAAATGATCCTGCATGCGAATGCGGTCGCCGAGAATTGCTCCGCCAGTGTAGGGACTGGTTGGATCCACAGCTACGATCCCTACGGTGCGATTATCTTTGCGATAGACGCGAGCGAGTTGATCGACCAGCGTGCTCTTCCCTGCCCCCGGCGGGCCGGTCAAGCCGAGCACACGCGCCTTGCCGCTGTGCGGAAACAATGCCTTCAGCAAATCGGACCATCCCGGCGCGCGATTCTCCACCGTCGAAATGGCACGAGCTAAGGCGCGCACGTCGCCGGAGCGAAGCTGGTCAATCCATGGCTGGATGTGTTGGTTCAAACGATCAGTGTAAAGCAGAGGGCGGTCAAGAAGAAATGCGAGGACGAGTTTCAGTCCTTTAACAACTGCCGGGCAATCACCAGGCGCTGAATCTCACTGGTACCCTCGCCGATGGTGCAAAGCTTCACGTCGCGGTAATATTTCTCGGCGGGATAATCCTTGATGAATCCGTATCCGCCGTGAATCTGCACCCCTTCGTTGGCACACCTCACGGCGACTTCGCTCGCGTAGAGCTTCGCCATGGAGGACTCCAGCGTCGTCTTCATGCCGGCATCCTTCATCGAGGCAGCGCGCATGGTGAGGAGGCGGGCCGCGTCAATTTCCGTAGCCATATCGGCCAGCTTCCACTGGATCGCCTGGAACTCGCCGATGGCCTTACCGAATTGCTTGCGTTCCTTGGAATAGTTCAGCGCGGCCTCGTATGCGCCCTGCGCCATGCCCAGCGACAGAGCTGCGATCGAGATGCGGCCGCCATCGAGCACGCGCATCGCGTCGATGAAGCCATCGCCTTCCTTGCCCAGCAGATTCTCCGCCGGAATGACGCAGTCTTCGAAGATCATCTCGGCGGTGTCGCTGGCCCGCAGGCCGAGCTTGTTTTCTTTCTTGCCCGGACGAAATCCCTTGGTACCTTTCTCGACGATGAACGCGGAAAGCCCGTGCGTATTGGCGGCGCGGTCGGTCACAGCGATCACCACGATCACGTCCGCATAGTGGCCGTTCGTGCAAAAAGTCTTTGTTCCGTTGAGCACCCAGTTGCTGCCCTTGCGCTTGGCGGTCATGCGGGCGCTGCCGGCGTCCGATCCTGAAGAGGGTTCGGTCAGTCCCCAAGCACCGATGGATTCGCCAGTTGCCAGTTTGCTGACGTATTTCTTTTTCTGCGTCTCGTCCCCCGCAAGAAAAATGTGATTCGAGCAGAGCGACGTATGCGCGGCGACGATGATGCCTACGGAGCCGTCCACGCGTGACAACTCTTCGATGGCAATGACATATTCCACGTAGCCCATACCGGCGCCGCAATACTCCGTCGGGAAAACTGTTCCTAACAATCCAAGCTTGCCGAGTTCCTTAACCGTAGCCAGGGGAAATTCGCAGGCCTCGTCCCACTTCATGACATTGGGCGCAATCTCTCGCTCGGCGAACTCGCGGACGCTTTTCTTCAAGTGCTGCTGCTCGTCGTTTAGTTGAAAATCCAAAGATTCCTCCACCGGCTGCGTTGGAGCTTTGATTACACCACAGCGACAGAATAGGGAAAAGTTACCCCGGAGAGGTGAAAGCACAGATGTGCGCGACCCGCGTCAATACTGACGAATGCGAGTAGGAAGGACTTGTGTCCAACCGACCGGATGGTATGGCTGCAAGCCGGGGCCCCACGAAACGATCTGGCGTTTCGATTAACGGACTGATTCCTCCGTCAAAATGAATCGCTCGAAAACTTCGTTCGAGAGCAGTCTGCCGCGCGAGGTTAGTAAGGCGACATCTCCACGATATTGCATTAGTCCATCTTCAACGAGCTCTGCAATTATCATGCTGGCATGATTGATCGCGTCTTCGCCAAATCTTGCGGAAAGTTCGCCCAGACTGACGCCTTGCGTTAGTCGCAGGCCGAGGAAGAAACTCTCCTCCAAAGCTGCCTCGTGCGAGACTGCTGTCCGCTGCAATGCGGCGTTGCTCATGTACTGCTCGAGAGAGTCGGCAGGCGCGAATCGCACCGCGTCAATGTCAGAAGTGGCAGAGGCCAGCATCGAATGTGCGTCCACTCCGAAGCCAAAGTAAGGCAGCCGCTTCCAATACTTCAAATTGTGCCGCGACTGGAGATTCTCGCGAGCAAAGTTGGAAATCTCATACTGTTCGATTCTGGCGGATTGCAAACGCTCTCCAGCAGCGAGATAGAAATCCGTCATAGACTCTTCGTCTGGAACAAAGTGCGCATGATAGCGTGTGCCGCCAGCCAGTAATTCCCGGCCCAATCGCGAATCCTCGTCGACCTCGAGCATGTAGACGCTCACGTGCGGAGCGCCGGTCGCGATAGCTTCCGTCAAAGAAAATTCCCAACTCTCGGCGGTCTGATGGGGCAGCCCGGCAATGAGATCGATATTGATATTCGCAATTCCCGCGGCGCACAGGCGGGCAATATCCCCCAGCACTGTCTCGCGCTTGTGCAGACGACCGACCGCGGCTGCTTCCTGATCCACAAACGACTGCACTCCGAGGCTCACGCGGTTCACACCGCAGCGCAACAGAGTCTCCAGCATGGCGGAAGTTAGCGTGCCGGGAGCACACTCAACTGTAACTTCCGCATCGGGATTTACTACGAATTGCTGCCGCACCGTCGCAAAAACCCGCTCCAGTTGCGCCGCCTCGAGCACTGTCGGAGTTCCTCCGCCCAGATAAATGGAATCTACGGCGCGCTCCAACTGCCCGCCCACTTCCGCCGCAGTCTGCGGGGCCTTCTGAATGTCGGCGCAAACGCGATCCACATAGCGCTCAAACACGGCTCGCGAAAAGACGTCTGACACGAAGTTGCAGTAACTGCATTTCGTACGGCAGAAGGGCACCGAAATGTAGATACCAAGCGGCATGCGTCACTATTATCCCATCTGCTGCGTCCGCAAACGTTTTCCATCCTGTTGACCGCCTGAGCCATCTATTTGAGGTACCCTGTTACCAGCGCCGTTGGCGGTGTTTCAGTGCGGATCGCCAATCCACCGATTACAAGAACAACGGATCACAAAGACAGATGTCGCAGGAAGAAGAGGTATTAGGCAAAGCGTATGACAGCCGCCTGATGGCGCGGCTGCTGAAGTATTTGCGTCCCTACCGCTGGCAGGTGGCGATCGCGCTGGTTTCGATCTTCCTGAAATCTTTCGCTGATGTGCTCGGTCCGTATCTCACCAAGGTGGCGATCGATCGCTATCTGTCTCCGGCGAAGGAGTTATCTTCCGGCTTCTGGAGTTGGCTCAGCCCTCGAGCGATCACCGGCATTGCGCAGATTGCATCAATCTATGTAGGGCTGCTGGTCTTCAGTTTTCTGCTCGAGTTCCTGCAAACCTACTTCATGCAGTGGACTGGCCAGAAAGTGATGTTCGATCTGCGCCGCCAGATCTTTCGCCATCTGCAACATCTGCACGTTGCCTTCTTCGACAAGAATCCGGTCGGCCGCCTGGTGACACGCGTGACCACCGACGTGGATGCGTTGAATGAAATGTTCACTTCGGGCGTAGTGTCCATCTTCGAAGACATCTTCGTGCTCCTCGGGATTCTGGGCGTGATGCTGTGCATGAACTGGAAGCTGGCGCTGATTACTTTCGGCGTGCTGCCATTCATCGTTTATTCCACCAAGATTTTTCGCGACCGCGTTCGCGATTCCTATCGCCGTATTCGTGTGGCCATTGCGCGCATCAACTCCTATCTGCAAGAGCATGTCAGCGGGATGGTGGTGCTGCAACTTTTCAATCGCGAACGCAAGGCCTACAACCGCTTCTCGGAAATCAATCGCAATCACATGGACGCGTACAAAGACGCGATCATGGCTTATTCGGTTTACTACCCTGTGGTCGAGATTCTTTCCGCGATTGCAATTGCGTGCGTCATATGGTTCGGCGGCGGCGGCGTGATGCGCCACATCCAGGTGAGCAGTGTGGCCGTAAGCTTCAATTGGAGGACGCTGATTGCGTTTCGCCTGGTGCCAACCGTCGCGACGTTGGGCGTGCTGGTGGCGTTTATCCAATACGCCCTGCGGTTCTTCCGCCCGATCATGGACTTCAGCGAAAAGTACAACATCCTGCAGTCGGCCATGGCCGCGAGCGAGCGCATCTTCAAGTTGCTGGACACGCCGGTGCAGGTGGTTTCGCCCGCAGTAGTCAAGCGTCCGGAGGGACCGGGCCGCATCGAATTCGAGCACGTCTGGTTCGCCTATCGCGATACGCCGGAACAAATCGCCAATGACGCTGCTGGCGCGGACTGGGTTCTGCGTGACGTAAGCTTCTCCATCGAGCCCGGAGAAACCGTGGCGATCGTCGGGCACACGGGCGCGGGGAAGACCACCCTCATTTCACTCCTGCTGCGGTTTTATGATGTCCAGAAGGGCGCGGTTCGAATCGACGGCGTGGACGTGAGAGATATGGATCTTGGCGATTTGCGCGGCCGCTTCGGCGTGGTGCTGCAGGATCCGTTCCTGTTCAGCGGGACGATCGGTGGAAATATCCGGCTCGGCACGCAGCGCATTCAGGATAAGGATGTCGAGAAGGCTGCGGAAGACGTGAATCTTGCCGACTTCATACGCGCTCTGCCCAAGGGCTTTGACGAAGAGGTGCGGGAGCGCGGCTCGACTCTTTCCACTGGGCAGAAGCAGCTGATCTCATTTGCGCGCGCCCTGGCCCACGAACCGAAGATTCTGATTCTCGACGAAGCCACTTCCAGCGTGGACACGGAAACTGAATTCCGCGTCCGCGACGCGCTCAGCCGCATGGTTGAAGGGCGCACGTCGCTGATCATCGCCCACCGGCTCTCGACCGTGCAGCGCGCCGATAAGATCATCGTCATGCACAAAGGCCAGGTGCGGGAGATGGGCACACATCAGCAACTGCTGGCCCAGCGCGGGATTTACTTCAAGCTCTACCAGCTGCAGTACAAGGATCAGGAGATCGCGGCGGGACCAGCAGTTACCGCCGGGGACGACTAAGTGTCGCCGTAGCCTTACAATGCTTTCTTGCGAATCCTGATCTCAGCGGGCGAAGCCTCGGGAGAAATGTATGGGGCACAGCTCATTGCAGCTCTCTACCGGACTGCCAACCTAAACCTCGCAGTGCTTCGCTCCGCCGGACAGCCGAGGACGGCTGTCCCCACACAAGCATCTCAGCTTGAATTCTTCGGCGTTGGCGGAGAGCGGATGCGCGCCGCCGGGTGCGACACGGTCGTTGATGCGAAGGAACTCGCCGTGGTCGGCATCACTGAGATTCTCAGCCGCCTGCCAAAGATTTACGGACTGTACCAGCATCTGATTGCGGAGGCTGACAGGCGCAAGCCTGATCTCGCGATCGTCATTGACTCGCCCGCGTTTAACTGGCGCGTGGCACGGCAGATGAAGAGGCGCGGCATTCCGGTGGTCTACTATGTCGCACCGCAGTTCTGGGCGTGGCGGCAGGGGCGGGTACGGCTGCTACGTGACTACATCGATAAGGCGCTGGTGATTTTTCCGTTTGAAGAGAAGTTCTACCGCGAACGCGGAGTGGACGCGACATTTGTCGGCCATCCACTTGCTGATTTGCCGCAGCCGGCAATCGAGCGCAGCGACTACGCTGCTCAATTTCATCTCGACCCGGCAAAATATTGGATCACGCTGATGCCTGGCAGCCGTGTGAAGGAAGTGCGCATGAATCTGCCTACGATCCTGGAAGCGGGGGCCCACCTTGGTTCCGACTATGAATTTCTTTTGCCGGTCGCACCCACGCTGGACCGCGCCTTCCTCGAAAGTCTAACCGGTCGGCAGAGAATCACGCTCGTGCCGGAATCCTTGCCAGCGCTGTGGCACTCACGGGCGGGCATTGTCGCCAGCGGCACTGCAACGGTGGAAGCTGCCATGATGCGCGCTCCCTTCGTGATGGTCTACCGGGTGTCATCGCTCACGTATCTGCTGGGTAAGCCGCGCGTGAAGGTTCCATACTTTGCCATGGTGAACTTGATCGCTGGAAAGGAAATCGTCCCTGAATTGGTGCAGCATGATTTTACGGCCTCCAATGTAGTGGCTCGAGTGCAGGAAATCCTCCCGGACGGTCCGGCCCGCGAGCGCATGCTGGATGGCCTGACCCAGGTGAAAGACAAGCTCCACGCTCCTGAAAGCGGAGGTGAAGGCGCGACTCCGCTTCCGGCAGATCGAGCAGCAGAGATTATCCTGGGCCTGTTGCGCCGGGCGTGAAACAAACGACAATCGAATCTTCCCGATTCTCACTTCAGGCAGTGCATGGCGCGAAAACCTGAGGATTGCCGGGGACCGCAGAAAGCAGGTTTCTCGCTGCGCTCGAAACAACAAAGTGAGGGGAAACCCGAAAGACAGACAGCGGTAAACCTTGTGCTCGCAGCATCTTTTAGAGGAGAATCTTCATCATAGGAAATGGTTAGGCCCATTTCCGGGAGACTCTCCTTAATGCAGATTCAGCTTCGGCGCGCCCAGAGCGTCCTCGCGGGTTTCTCTGCCCTTTTGCTGTTGACTTTCATTGCGATTCCTTCCTGGGCTGCCGAGAAGGTCCGCCTGCGGGTGGACGATTACCAGATCGAGGCGGAGCTCACGCCGCACCTGCATCAGATTTCGGCTCGAGCCAAGGTCAAATTCACCGCGCTGCAGGATCTGAACACAGCCATCTTTGAACTGCATAACGGGATGCGCGTCACCAAGGTTTTGGATGAGAATGGCCAACCGCTCTCGGCGGAGCGGGTCACACAGGATTCCACGATTCGCGTGCCGCTGCCCGTCGGCCTGGCTAAGGACGCTTCCACTACGCTGACCTTCGAATACGAAGGCGAGATCGAGAGCACCGACGACAGCCCGGTGCCCGGGCTCAAGCTCGCGTACATCGGCGACGATACCAGTTACCTCCTCTATGCCGGGCGCTGGTTTCCGGTGAGCGGTTACGGCCTCAACCGTTTTACTTCAACCATCCGCATCACGGTCCCAGCTCACATGCTGGTGATTGGAAGCGGTAAGGTGACGGTCACCGAGAATCCGCCGTCAAAGAAACCCAATAGCAGTGGGCTACCGACCAAGACATTTACCTTTGTCGACACGAAGCCGAGCTTTCCGGGCACAATTATTGCGGGCATCTTCCAGGAGTACAAGAGCGATGAAGCCGGCCTGGATCTGCACGTATTTTTCAAGCCTGATCACTCGAAGCTGGCGCCCGAATATACTACGACGGCGGTGCAGGAGTTTACTTACTTCATCACCTTGTATGGCACGCCGTTATCACAAAGGCTGAATGTTGTAGAGCTGCCGGCCGATACGTTGCCTTACGCTTGGGGGCCGGAAATTGCCGGTCTGGCTGGCCCCTCGATCACTGAAAAGACGAACTACCGTCTGATGGCCAATGCCATTGCACATCAATGGTGGGGAGTTTCGCTGAGTCCCTCATCGAAGGATGACTGGTGGCTTATCGACGGATTTTCCCGCTACTCAGAAGCCATGTACGTGGAAAACGCGGCCGGTGCAGCGGGGCTGGAAGAAGTGGTTAAGGATATGTCAGTGGGCGCGCTCGCGTATGACAATGTACCGCTCTCGAGCGTCAGCAAGCTCGATCCCTTCTCCACCGAGTTTCAATCGCTGGTGACCGACAAGGGCGCGATGATTTTGCACATGCTGCGGTGGGTTTTAGGAGAGGACAAATATCTTAAGACCATGCGCGAGTTCGCCGAGACGTATTCGGGCAAATCCGCCAGCATGGACGACTTCAAGGCGATCGCGGAGAAATACTACGGCGAACAGCTGACATGGTTCTTCTCGCAGTGGCTCGACTCCACCGGCGCGCCCGAATTCAAGCTGAAGTACACCACGTATCGTCTGGGTAACAATAAGGGATTCCGCGTGACGGGCGAGATTTCACAGGATCTCGATTTGTTCCGCATGCCCGTGGACCTGCGGATTGACACCGACGGTAAAACGGAAGACAAGAAACTCGAAGTGGTTGGCACCAGCTCGCCCTTTACAGTTGAAACCTTCGGACGCCCGCGGCGAATCGCAATCGATCCCGACCACCGCGTGCTCACAAATTCTTCGGATGTGAAACTGCGGGCTTCCATTCTTCGCGGCCAGGCGCTGCAGCAGCAAGGCGATCTTTCTGGCGCGCTGGCCGAATTCAATAAAGCACTCGATCTCAACAAAAACAGTTCGTTGGCCCACTACCGCGTTGCGGAGATTTTCTTCCTGCAGAGAAACTATCAATCGTCCGCGAATTCCTACCGGTCGTCGATCAACGGAAACGGAGAACCGCGCTGGACGGAGGTTTGGAGCCATATCCAACTTGGCAAGATTTTCGACATCACCGGCCAGCGCGAGCGCGCCATCAACGAATACCGGCAAGGCATTCAAACCAACGATGATACTTTCGGCGCCCTCGAAGAAGCACGCAGATATCTTCAGAAGGCTTACGAACGGCCGAAAAACAAAGAATAACTGAGCAGGCGCGCGCCGTTTCTCAGCCGATCTTCGCACCCGTACCCAAAGCTTTGAGCTTCTTCGCCCCAGGAAGCAATCGAGGACTCCGATTGATTGGCCGGGCAGGGCCGAACGGCAGGACCTCACATTCCGCCGCCTCGATCCGATGGAGCCTTTCGACGGGCACACTGGACTGGCGACCCTCCGCAAACCCCCGACGAATTTGCGGATACTCGAAGCGCACTCTCCGTAGCTCGTCGTTCTGGTGCGCATTCCGTTGGGGGCGATCTGACTGCAGGCGAGAATGTAGGGGCCGATCAGCGATGCCCGCTTCCCTCTGCAGCCGCTGGATGCACCGTACCGCACTGTCGACTACGCGGCCGAACTCATCCCCATCTTCGTTCTTCCGCCCCTGCTGCAGGCGCCGCCGGGTCGCCTGAACAGAGAACCAGGTGCGATTTCGGTTGGACTCTTTCGGTGTGCTGAGCCTCAGCACTTCGCAAAGATGAGCACTGACCGCAAGACGCTTCACGGTGGATCCCGCGGAACTCTGTTTGTCGTACCGTCTGGAGCGAAGATATTCCGTGAACGGAGCTTCTTCGATCCTTCCATGAACCCCAGCCTCCTCAAACGCTTCGAGTGCGGCTGCCTGGGCATGGGTAAGTCCTGGTTCGGCGCTACCTTTAGGGAAGGTCCAACGTTTGCTGTTGCGGGTCTGGACCAGCAAAAACTCGATGGCACCGTTGTGGATCCGGTAGCACACCGCGGCGACTTGTTCGCATTTGCGATTCTTGCGAAGTTGTGACAAGCGCACCGCCTCGACCGGCGGCTTAGGCAGCATTCGATCCGCGCGAAGCGCCGGATGGATGACAGTGACGTGCGAATCTCGAATCTTCCGAACTGCTGCTCTCATGCCAACAGAGTGCACGATGCCACGCGCCGCTGCCTAGATCACAGCTTGGTTCTCGATAGCGATGGTTGAGCGCGTGGGGCCGAGACTCGGCGCCCTGGAATCTTTCTGCATACTTGTATGGCGAATCCGAGAGAAGACAGTATTGATCTGTCACAGGACCGCATCAGAGGTCGCATTCGGCGCCAGGAGAATCGCT
This sequence comes from uncultured Acidobacteriaceae bacterium, assembly GCA_964403025.1. Taxonomy (GTDB): domain Bacteria; phylum Acidobacteriota; class Terriglobia; order Terriglobales; family Acidobacteriaceae; genus Sulfotelmatobacter. The sequence continues at coordinate 122,681 of CAYOEH010000002.1, forward strand.
TGGAAAACATGTACTGTCTGCGCTGCAATCGCCCGATTGAAACGGGACAGAAATCCGTCGCCGTCTATTTGTTCGCGCAGACCGTAGGAATCAAACCACGGCAAAAATCAGCCGCACAACGAATCTGTTTTTGCCCGCAATGCTCGGTTTCCCTGGCCATGGGACCGCCGCCGGAAGGCGCCCTGAATATGGCGGCATACGACATGATTCGGGAACTCGTGGCCTCCGATCCAGCTTTGAACCAGGCAGCGTGGGAGACCCTGAGCGCAGTCTTGGGTTCGCTCCCGCCGACCGGTACGACCGGCCCTCGCCTTTCGCCAGCATGTGGAGGGTACTTTGAGTTCTGAGGGGTGGAGGCAGTGGCATCTAAGGAGCCGACAGTTGGGTCTCAATCCAACGCTGAGCGGCCTCGACCGAGCTGAAAATCGAAATATTCCTCTGCGTCCGCAGAATCTTGTGCATGCGGGCGGCATGGTTCTGGACTGAATCTCGAGCTACGAACGCTCGTTTAGCCTGCACCGAGAAGGGGTCAATCTCATCCGCTAAGCGGATGAACTCTTCGGCCTTGATATCCAGCTCTTCGACTTCGGTCATATCGACAATCTCGGAAAAATCCGGCTCGAATAAATGATTCGCCCGGAGCGAGGCAGCATACCTTGCGATGTCAGAGACCGTGACCTTGTTTCGAAGCTTTACGGTGACCAGCCGCCGCTCAGCGTCTAATACGTAGTCCGCAGCTCCAGCCGGTTCCTGAGCTTCAGGTTGACTACGTATGGCATTCGGACGGAAGACGTTGCTCTGGACCATGGCACCCCCTTGTCCCCTGAAATACTTGATCCCTCTTTCTGTAATATCGGCGCGAAAATCGCCGGGCATCAGTCCAGCATTTTCAATAGCAACTCCTGCCCCGGCTAACCTTTTTCGGCCCCGTCCGGTCTAAAGAACTAATGCCAGCAGGGAACTTCGCAAGGCCCGGCTGCGTATTACTGATCAGATCGTTAGGCGGGATTGAGACCCCTCGCCTGAACGTTACCCGGGGCCCTCACGCTTCGCTAGAGGCGTGAGGGCACATATCTTGGCTATGCGGATGCTTCTCGACATCGTCCGGCAGTCGCTTTCCACGCTGTGGGCGCACAAGCTGCGCTCCTTCCTTACCATGTTTGGAATTGCCTGGGGCGTAGGTTCGCTGTTGCTACTGGTGGGCCTGGGGGAGGGCTTTCGCAGCGGCCAGGACAAGAATCTGGCCGAACTCGGTCAAGACATCATGTTCGTTTTCCCGGGCCGCATCCCGGCGGTCGCCGGTAGCTTCCAGTCAGGGCAGCCCTACTACCTGACTTACGGTGACTACTTTGCTATCCGTGACCAGGCTCGGTTTCTGCGCGCCGTCTCTCCTGTCCTGGAGCGCGATGACATCCGTGCCGTCAGCGATTACGGATCAACCAACGGACAGGTTTTCGGCGTGGTTCCCGAGTACAGCGATATTCGCAACATGCCAATCGATCCCGGACGATGGTTCAACGCAGAGGACAACAAACAGCATCGTCGCGTGGCGGTGGTGGGGTGGGAATTGCTGAAAAACATGTTTCCGGGCGAGCCGGCGGTCGGCAGCACGATTCTGCTCAACGACATGGATTTCAAAGTCATCGGCGTGATTCCAAAGATCGGCAAAGAGGGCGAAAATGGAACCAACCATCGCATCTTTGTTCCCTTCGACACCATGCGAATGCTTTTTCCGCTGAAGGCGCAAAATTCGGAAAATGCGATCTCATTTATCAACTACCGGCCTATCAAGAAAGAATTGCACGTCGAGGCCAAGAACGAAGTTCATACCATCATCGCGCGGCGGCATCTTTTCGATCCTAGTCTCGACGACGCTTTCAATGACTGGGATACCATCGACGGTGCCATTCGCGTGGGAAAGATTTTTGACGCGATGGATTATTTTCTAGGCGTCGTGGGACTCGTTACCCTTGGCTTGGGCGCGATCGGCATCATCAACATCATGCTGGTTTCGGTCACCGAGCGAACGCGGGAGATTGGTCTTCGCAAGGCTCTGGGTGCCACCCATCGCAACATCATGACGCAGTTCTTTGTGGAAGGTGCATTCCTCACCGTTTTCAGCGGAGGCATCGGCCTGGCAATCTCAGGAGCGTTCGTCGCTTTGCTGGCGCAGTTGCCTTCACCCGAAGGGTTCGACACGCCGCGCATTGTGCCTGCGTCCGCCGTCGTCGCGATTGTTTCGCTTTCTATTGCAGGCATTGTGTCTGGCCTTTATCCCGCGCGCAAAGCCGCGCTGCTGCCTCCCGTGGAAGCGCTGCGGCAAGAGTAAGTGAAATGCAGAAAGTTAGAAATCAGAATGCAATTTCTCACTTCTGCATTCTGAGTTTTGACCTTTGACTTCGGAGTTATCATGTTCGGCGAACTAGGCAAGCAAGCATTCAACGCGCTGAAACACAATCGCCGCCGCTCTTTGCTGACCATGCTCGGCATGGCTTGGGGCATCGCGACGGTTGTACTGCTGTTGGCCTACGGCTCCGGCTTCCAGAATGCTCTGATGATTGCCTTCCACACCTTCGGCGGCAATCTAGTCGCGATTTTTCCGGGACGCACTTCGATTCAGGCGGGAGGTACGAAAGCCGGCGTGCAGGTGCGACTCACGCGCGACGATCTCGACTTTATTCGCGCGGAGTGCCCCATGCTCACCCGTATCTCTCCCGAAGTCGATAAGCAGAGCCTGGTCGCATTTGGCACTCGCAGCGCGAGCTATGGCGTTCATGGCGTGTATTCGACTTACGAGAAAATTCGGGCACTCGATGTGGGCGAAGGTGCGTTCTTCGGAGAGCGCGAAGACTTCACGCACACCCGCGTAGCCGTCATCGGGGCCACGGTGAAGAAGAAACTTTTCTCGGGCCAGAACGCGCTGGGTGAGAGTATCCGCGTCGACGGCATCTCCTACAAGGTCGTCGCTATTCTTCGCCATACCATTTCCAATGGCGACGAAGACATGAACTCGCTGGTGTACGTGCCGTACAGCGCCATGAGCGACCTCAAGAATAGCTACTATCTCGACGGCATCATGATGGATTATGAGGGCGACCACAGCAAGATGGTGGCGGCCGTGCGCAACTCGATGGCTTTTCATCACAATTTCGATCCCAAGGACGATCGCGCCATCTTCGTCTTCGACGCTGTGAAGGATCTCGCCGATCTCACCGTCATTACAGTCGGAATCAAGGTTCTGCTCGGCTTTATCGGGTTGCTGACGCTCGGAATCGGCGGGGTTGGCCTGATGAACATCATGCTGGTTTCAGTAACGCAACGTACTCGCGAGATCGGTGTGGAGAAGGCCCTGGGCGCGCATCGCTGGCACATTCTATTTCAGTTCCTCGCCGAGGCTCTGGTAATCACGGCTCTGGGTGGGCTTTTGGGCGTCGTGCTGGCTTATCTTGTTTCCTGGTCCGTTGGTTCGCTCACTCTCTGGAGCGCATTCATCGAAGACGCCAGCGAAGGCGATATTCATCTCTACATTGATACGGCTACGCTAATTTGGTCGACTGTCATACTCAGTTTCGTCGGCATCATCAGCGGCATGTTGCCCGCTATCAAAGCTGCAAGGCTTGATCCCATTGAGGCCCTGCGCTACGAATAACTGGCCGGGTTTTTCCCAGGCGATACAATCTCTCCCATGCCCGAAACCGCCAACACCCGGCTCGATCGGGTTCTCGATCAACTGCGCTTGTACGAGCATCCTCTACTGAACTTTTCTGCGCGAGCCAAGGGCGAGGGCGTGGAAGCGATCATCCGTTTCAAAGACGAATCTGTGCCGGTGCACACCTACTATTTTGATCTGCATCCCCGGGACCTCGATCACCCGCAGTTTGAATGGAATTTTCAACGACAGCTCTATGACGCACTGCACGATTATTTCGTCGAGATGTTTATCCGCACACCGCAGGACCGCGCTGAGCGCCGCCAAAGAGAATCGTGAATCAACTAAGGCTCAAGATAGAGCAGGAAATCCGGGAGCGCGGTCCGATTCCCTTCGCGCGCTATATGGAGCTTTGCCTTTACGATTATGAATTAGGTTACTATTCGCGGAATGCCCAGCAGTTCGGCAAAGCTGGCGATTTTTACACATCCAGCGACGTGCACGCGGTATTCGGCCGGTTGCTGGCTCGCCAGTTCGATGAGATGTGGCGGGCACTGGGCTCGCCAGAACAAATCAGATTGGTGGAACTTGGGCCTGGCCGCGGGCTGTTCGCGCACGACGTGCTGGGTTGGTCAGAAAAGAAGTTTCCCGACTTCTTCGCGGCCCTGCGTTATGAGTTGGCCGAAAGTTCCCAGCCTCTGCGGGAGCGTATTCAGGAAACTCTAGGTCGCTACATCGAGTCGGGCAAAGCTGGATTGACAACGATCGATCTTCCTGGCGGCAGGTTCGATCTGAACTGTATCGTATTTGCCAACGAATTCTTCGATGCCCTTCCCGTCGAGATCCTGAGCGCCAAAGGTTCCCTGCGCGTCGACACGCGCGAGGGGCGCTTCGTGGAAACCTGGGCAAGGGCGTCTCCCGAAGAACTGGAATTTCTCGATCGCTATTCGGTCCATCCCGAGGCGGAGGAACGCGTCGAAGCGCCACTCGCTGCGCAACAACTGATTGATCGTATTGCCGCCAGCGTGCGGCGCGGGTTCCTCATCGCCATCGACTACGGCTACACCCGCGACGAACTACTCGCCGGACGCCATCGTGGGACGCTGAAGGCGATTCGTCAGCATTCCGTTAGCGCCAACCCGTATGAAGCTCCCGGCGAGCAAGACATCACCGCCGACGTAAACTTCACGGCGCTCGCCGCCGCCACTGAAAAGCACGGCATGCAAACCCACAAGCTCGTCACTCAATCCCAATTCTTGATGGGCATTGGAGAAGCTAATCAATTTGCCGATGCTTTTGAAGAATGCCGCCTGCCGCAGGAGCGAGCGAAAGTCGGGCTGCAACTCAAGCACTTGGTCACCCCCGCGGGCATGGGCGAAAGCTTTCACGTTCTTATTACTGCGAAGGGAGTGGAGCATGAGAAAATGGAATCTTTGTCTGGCTTGAGCTTTGGGCGCAGGCCTTTAGCGCGCTGAAAGAGCTATGCTTTAATTTCTGCGAGCGTTGCCTTCTTCGCTGGTGTGGACTCGGCAGGCTTCATCTCCGCGGCAGCAACTTCCGGATACTCATACACTCCGCGTCCCGACTTCCGCCCCAACCGTCCCGCCTTCACATACTGCACCAGCAGCGGAGCCGGACGATATTTTTCTCCCAAAGATTTGTGCAGGTACTCGAGAATATTCAGCCGCGTGTCGAGCCCCACCAGATCAACCAACTCGAAGGGGCCCATGGGATGATTCAGTCCAAGCTTCAGCGCTTTGTCGATGTCCGCCGCCGAGGCAACCCCCTCCTGCAGCATGTAGAAGGCTTCATTGCCGATCATCGCGTTAATGCGGCTGGTGATGAAGCCCGGGGATTCCTTGATCACGACAACTTCCTTGCCCATGCGCCTGCCAACTTCGACAGCGGTGGCCAGCGTGTCATCATCAGTTTCCAAAGCCCGCACCACCTCGAGCAGCTTCATTTTGTGTACGGGGTTGAAGAAGTGCATGCCCACGCACTTCTTCGCGCGATAAGTTACGCTGGCAATTTCCGTGACGCTAAGAGATGAAGTGTTCGAGGCAAGAATCGTGTTAGGACGGCAGATCTTGTCGAGAAGAGTGAAAATCTCGATCTTCGACTCCATCTCTTCCGGGACGGCTTCAATTACCAGATCGGCCTCGCGCGCCGCCTCATCCACCGAGCCGGCATATTCCAGCCGCCGGAAGGCAGCATCGGCATCGGGCGACGATACTTTTCCGAGTTCAACCGCTTTATCGAGATTGGCACGAATTTCACTTTCTGCCCGACGCAGGGCCGTCGGTAACAAGTCTTCCAGAATCGTGCGATAGCCGCCAATCGCAGCGGCGTGCGCGATGCCGCGACCCATAATGCCGGCGCCGATCACCGCGATGGTTTTCACTGCCGCCACTACTGCGCCACCACTCTTTCTTTTTCCAAATCCTTGATAGCGTCATTCAACGCGCCGCCAGCCGCGCGCAAACTGTCAGCCAGGCGTTTGCGCTCCTCGACATTCATAGCGGGAATCGCAATACAAATACGGCGTAACGTGGTCGTGATGTCGTCCACGTAGTTCATCGAGCGGATCAGTTCACCAGATGCAAGCATGAGGGCTCCTGTCTATTTGTGGGTTTCTTGATTGACTCTGAAAATTGCCCGCCAGCCCCTCTCGATCAAAGTTTGACGGACCAAACCTCTATTTTGGACGCGTCAGAGAATTTAGTAAAGGCAGAGAGAGTGCAGGTGTTGTCGCTCTAGGATGCGGAATTCGCCAACCATGAATTCGTGTCTTCGTTTGTTCACACTGCTTTAGCTTGCAGAAGCTTATAATTCCTATCGATTCTTTAAATGGGCCTTCGATCTATATCGCGAATCTAAGGATCATATGGCAGATAAACTCATCAAACGTTATATCTTCGCGAGCGATTTTGATCAGACACTCACCTTCAACGACTCCGGCTACGTGCTGGCCGAGTTGGTCGGTATTCCTACGGCTGAGTTCGAACGCAAAGCCAAGGGCATGGCCAAGATCAACCTGGTGCAGCAGGGGGCAGAACTTGCTTATCTGTTGCTCCATGACCCGGAGTTCAAAGCGAAGGTGCGGAAGGAACATCTTCACGAGGTTGGAAAACGCATACGCCTGAAGGGCGATATCAAACTGCTTTACCAGATTCTCGAAACCGGTGTGGACGGACATGGTTTCGATTTCTACATACTCTCCGCCGCGCCAGTCGAAGTGATCCACTCTGCGCTCGAAGACATCGTTCCTAAAGATCACATTTTCGGCACGGAGTTCCGCTACAAGCCTTCCGGCGAAATCGACACCATTGTTCGCGCCACCGCGGGCTACGGCAAAGTTGCGGTGCTCAACCAATTGCTGGCCGAGCATGTCACCGGCCCCGATCACGTCATTTACTCGGGGGATGGCAGCTCCGATATTCATGTAATGTTGCAACTGAATGCGCGTGACGGATTGACCATCGCGGTCTCGGAGTCGCCTCACGTTTCACAGATTGCGAAGCGCACGGTGCTCAGCACCAGCGCCCTTGCAGTACTGGCGCCGATTCTCGAGGAGATTGTCGGATGGGAACATTCGCGCATTCGCAGCTTTTTCGAGACCAACGGGATGCTGATCCAGGAGTGGGAGCGAGTACGCACGGACTGGTTAACGATACGTCCGGCGATCAGCGAAACCGCGGAAACGGTGAGCCTGACGTGACGTCTGTTGTTTTCTGCCCCCGCTGTTGACCCATGCTGCGCAATAAAAGCCTGATTCCGCTCTCTCACCAGCATCAACGGGCGTTGGCCTTGTGCGTGCGCATCGATCGCGCACAGCCCATCCCTGATGCTGACTTGCAAGCGTGGCAGGCTGAGATTGAGCAGCACTTCGAGCCGGAAATCAGAGTTCATTTCGCGGCCGAAGAATCTGTGCTCTTCCGCGTTGCATGCGGGTTTCCGGAATTGTGCCCGTTGGTGGATGAACTCGCCGCCGAGCACGCTTCGCTGCGCGAGTTTTTTCCCCAGGCGGGGGCACGTCGCATGTCTCCGGAAAGCTTGTCGGTCTTTGCGCAACAGCTTTCCGCTCACATCCGCAAAGAAGAGCGTCAGTTGTTCGAACGCTTGCAGCAGTTGATGAGTGCGGAGGAGCTTGCAGATCTCGGAATACGTTTGGCGGCTGCCCTGAAGGACACCGAGCAGTCCTGCATCCTGCCGAACGAGGTAACGAGGCTGAGAGCGAAACAATAGAGCGGGCTCTTAAGAATTACAGGTATGTTGGCTCCTGAAGCGCATCGCGCCTTCGCGCCCCATGTATCTTTCCAGCATGGCAGCGTCAGTTTTTCGCAGATCTACGACCACCAGACCGTCGAGCACATTGGAGAATTGCCGGTCCACGTTGAAGCCCAGCAGTTTGCCACCGATCTTCGCGTACTGGCGTAGCAAGATGGGCAGTCCTTTGCCGTCCGCTTCGACATCGGTGATTGGCTGAGAGAGTTCTTCCAGATCGCGCAAAGCATGGCACATGGCGCGGCAATCCCAAGGCCACAACCCGGCAGGACGAAACGGCCGCCGTGGCTCAACCATCCCGGCCAACTCATCCTCCTGCATGCGCGCTTCGAAGAACCTATAAATCATTTCGCGCGAGGCCTTGCAGTAATCATTGCTGATGCTCACCGCGCCAAACAGCACCGCGGTATCCGCCTGCATCGCCAGCAAGCGCGCAATTCCCTTCCACAACAAAAGCAACGGGGCGTACTGGCGCTGGTATTCCGGCCTCACAAAAGAACGCCCTAACTCCAGCGCCGGACCGATCTTCTCGAAAACGCGCTCGTCGAAGCGAAACAGTGTGCTGGTGTAAAGACCGCTCACTCCGCGCTTCGCGAGAATCTCGCTGGTATTGCCGGCACGATAAGCTCCTACAAGCTCCTGCTTCGCCTTATGCCACAGCAAAACGTGCCAGTAGTAGCGGTCGAAACGGTCGAGATCGCGACTCTTTCCGGTGCCTTCGCCGGCACTTCGAAAGGTGACTTCGCGCAATCGCCCCAGCTCCTGCAGCACTCGTGGAGTCTCATCCGCCTTCGCCAGATAGACGGCGAGTTCGGCGTTCTCCACCAGACAGCGATCGCTTGCGAGGCTGTTCAATTCTTGTGCCAGCACGTCGGCAGGCTCCGCAGGAGGCAGAGGTTCCTGCACCTTCGCCGAAATTTTGGAACGCACGGCCACTGACAACGATTTCTCGGCCCGGCTACGGCGCGCCAACAGATACGTGCGCCAGCGGAGGTATTCGGTGGCCTCGCGATCATCTGCGATGCCAGACGCGGATCCGGACGGAATCTCGCTACCCACGCGGACTTCCACCGTTTTTCCTTCTTGATGCAGAAACTCCTGCAGCAGGAACGCGGTTCTAAGCCCGGGGTGAATCATCCCCAAAAGATGAAAGCTCACACTATTGCGTCCACAGAAATAAACCGGCAAAGCTGAAGCTCCCGTGTGGCGAATCAAACGCGCGGCGGTGTCGTTCCATACCGGGTCTGCGATTTCTGCCTGTGGAAATTGCCACTGCGAGACCTCGCCCGCCGGGAAGACAGCCAGCATTCCGCCGCCCTGCAGCCAAGCCAGAGCTTCCCGCACGGCGCGTCGATTCGTATCGATGGCATTGGCACCGACGGCGCGATCGCTCTGCAACGGATCCACGAAGATGCAGTGACGCGCCAGTTCGGGCACATCGCGCAGCAGGTAATTGGTCATCACCTTTACGTCTGGACGGACGCGCGTCAACAGAACCGCCAACATCGCTCCATCGAGCATTCCAAAGGGATGGTTGGCCACCACAACTACTGGGCCGGTGGCGGGAATTCGCGCGCTGTCCGCCGCATTCACGTCCAACTCCACCCGCATCGCCGCCAGCAGACCTTCCAGCCCGAAACCTTCGGGAGATCGCTGCACTCGGCGGTAAAGCTCCCGCACTTTATCCACGGGAATAAATTTCTCTGCCAGGGCCGGAACGCCAGGAAAGCCGGCCACATGCGACAACACTTCTGGCCGCGTTTTTTCCCCATGCAGTTGGTTTGAGGGCATGTTAAAGAAATAGCCCAGGGACATTGCGGAGGGATGAAGAGGAAGTTAAAAGCTGATGAAATGTTGGCGGACAGGAAACTCGAAAGTAACCTGGAGTAACCAAAGCAGTGGTCAGTGGCGGCGACAAGCGAAGAAGATTTCGCTCGAGTAACACTGGCCACTGATCACTGATCACTGACCGCTACTTCTTCAAGTCTCCAGTCGGAAGCGCGTTTCCGCAAGCGCATATAGTTTGCGCCAGACTAATCGATTGATGGTGACCACCGTCGCTGCCATCATCATGGTCGCGGCCAGCAACAGGTCGAAGTTGCCGCTGTCGGTGGCTTGGCTGATGGTCGCACCCAGTCCGGTTGTGGTGTAAATCTGCCCTTTGAAGTGAAAGTATTCCGCGACGATGCTGGCGTTCCACGCTCCGCCGGAAGCCGTCACCAGGCCGGTAACGAGATAAGGAAAAATTCCCGGCAGAATCAGTTTCTTCCAGCGCTCAAAGCCGCGCACTCGAAACACGGAGCAGCATTCTTTCAGATCGGTCGGGATCGCCATCGCTCCGGCGATTACATTGAACAAGACATACCACTGCGTGCCCAGGAGCAGAACCACAATGGAAGCCAAGCCGAGTCCACCGCCAATCCGGATGAGCACGAGCAAGATTACCGGCAACAACGCGGTAGCCGGAACCGAAGCCGCAATTTGGGCCAACGGTTGCGCAATGCGCGCCAGTCGAGGATTGAAGCCGATCGCGACTCCGGCAGGAATAGTCCACAGGGCACCGATCAACAAAGCAAGATTTACTCGCAGGAACGTTGCACCTAAGCCCAGCGCGGCTTCATGCAATTCAGACCGCTGCAAGCCGGTCAGCATGATCGCGGCACGCACCACGCCGTAGCCAATACCAACCAGCGCCAGCAACGCCAGTGCGCGCACCAGCCATTCCCGCCACGGAGCCACAGGTTGCTCGGGCGCTTCTTCGGTATGCTTCCGCGCAAAATACAGAAGAAGACGCTCCCCCAGCGGCTGCAACGTCTTCTGCCGAAGCTTGGCGAGCCCGGTGGAATGCTCCACCAGGTTGAGAACCCACGACCGCGGACTGTCGGTACTTTCCACCTGTTCAACTTTAAATTTCTCCGCCCAGGCGATGACCGGACGCCAAATGAACTGATCCAGCAATACAATCACGGCAATCATGGTGGTCACGCCCCACAGGATCGAGGTCGTGTCCCCTGCGCTGGCCGCCGTTTGCAAGTACGACCCCAAACCAGGCAGTCGAAAATCGCGCGGCCCCAATACAAACATCTCGCAAACCATCAGCGCGAACCATCCTCCTGCGACCGACATCATGGAGTTCCACACTAACCCGATGGCCGAGTAGGGTAACTCCATCTGCGTGAAACGCTGCCACCAACTGAAGCGGTAAATCGCCGCTGCTTCCCGCATTTCTTTCGGAATGCTTTTCAGCGACGCATAAAAACTGAAGGCCATGTTCCAGACCTGACCGGTGAAAATGAGCAGGATCGCACCCAACTCCACACCAAGCTGTCGTCCCGGAAAAAGCGCGACCATCGCGAGCATCACTCCCGGCAGAAAACTAAGGACGGGAATCGACTGCAGCACGTCCAGCAATGGGATCATGAAGCGCTCGGCGCGCGCGTTATACGCCGCAACATAGCCGTACACCAGCGTGAATAGCAGACTCAGGACGTAAGCAATGGTAATGCGCAGCAGCGAATAACCGGCATAGGCCGGCAATACGCGCAGGCTTCGCGAAATCTCCACCGAAGGCGTGAACGGACCAAACCACGAGCGTCCGACCGTGACCACACCATAAAACAGCGCAATCCCCGCCGCGAACATGATGAGATCGGGCAGGTGCGAGGTTTCGAGGGTCGGCAGCTGCGACCACAGGCGATAGGCCGAGAATCCGCGGAAGCTGATGCTCTTTTTCATGCGCTGATTCTCTCTGTCGACTGGATTCGGGATCAGGCTTTCGGCGTGGGAGCCGAGTCCTGGTTCTCACCAACCGGTTCTGCACTTTCGCCGGGAGCGGCTTCGGCTTGCGTAAGCCGGCCACTTTCGCGATCGTAGTCGAAAATTTCCGCATAACGGCCCCAGTTCATGGCCGTGTCCAACTGGCGCTGCACTTCCTCTTCGGAAAAATGCTCGTCGAGAATATCGTGAAAAAATTCGTCGGCAATCGAATGATCCGACTTGCGCCTCAGAATGCTGTCAATCTGCTTGAGGATCGTGACATGCTCGAGCGCCGCTTCGCGGAACAAGACCTTGCGCCGCTGAATGTCAGCATCGGCAAATGCCGCGCCCTGTGGGGAGAGTTGCACATCGCCCTCCTTCAACCAGGCGAAGCCCAGGAGAACACAGGCCTCCAGGATGGGCAATAAGTCCTCCACATCCATCACCAGTTCTTCGCTTAGGCGAAACAGGTCTTCGCGCCCGCCGCGATCGTGCAACAACTCCAGCAAGCCAGCGATTCCGCCCACACGCGCGTGCGGCAAAATCTGGTACCGACTCGTCCGAACCGGAGATTGCCTTTTCTTCAGACCTCCGGGCGGGACAACAATCTCCCCCGTGCTTTCCGGATCGGGCAAAGCATGTTCGACGTCCGGCTCAGTCATGATCTTGTAGATGTAATCCACCAGTTCGACAAAACGGCCTGACTTGCGATCGCGGGGATGCGCGAGCTTCACATTAAAATCCGAGCGAATGCGAGCCGGGTTTCTGCTTAGCACCACGATGCGATCCGCCAGCATCACCGCTTCCTCAATGTTGTGGGTCACAATGAAGATGGCGCTGGTGGGCATCTTCTTGTTGAGCCAAAGCTCCAACAGCTCGCCGCGGAGGTTTTCCGCCGTCAGCACGTCGAGCGCAGAGAATGGTTCGTCCATGAAGAGGACTTCCGGTTCAACCACGAGGGCACGCGCAAAGCCCACTCGCTGTTTCATCCCCCCGGAAAGCTCCTTGGGATACGCCGTTTCGAAACCGTCGAGGCCCACCGTATCCAGCATGCGCAGCGCCCGTTTGCGGCGCTCGACCACGGCCACTCCTCGCGCCTCCAGCGGAGCTTCAACGTTTTCAAGTACCGTGAGCCATGGAAACAGAGCGAAGCTCTGGAAAACAATGGCCACATTCGGCGCTTGACCGTTCAGGGGCTTACCGTGCCAGAACAGCGCCCCCGAAGAGGGTTGCGAGAGTCCACTTAGGATGCGCAGCAAAGTAGACTTGCCGCAGCCGGAAGCGCCCAGCAGCGCAATGATCTTTCCTGGTTCAATCGCGAAGTCAGTAAGTCCCACCACCTGGATGCGGGTTCCATCCGGTTGCGGATAGGACTTCTCAATTGCCCGGGCTTCGATAATGGGTTCGCCGGCCAAGAAAACTCTCCGTAACTTCTATACACGATTCGGCGCGGGGCGCAAAGCCTCCCAGGCCCTGTAACACTCTATTCACAACCGGCTGTCAGCGTTGATAACTGAGCCGCCGTTTCAGGCCGCGAAGTTCTCGTCCGGGGGAACGGGAAATGGCTTAGGCAGCCGGTCCGTGAGTTCGGCAAGCTCGGCAAGTTTTGTGATCAATCCATCCTCGAACTGGCCCGGAGCGAGACGCCACCTCCAGTTCCCGCCATCCAGACTGGGAGTGTTCATGCGCGCTTCACTGCCCAGGCCCAGCACGTCCTGCAATGGAATGAGAGCGAGATCGGCCACCGAGCTCTGAGCCGCACGGATGAAGGCCCAATGAATCCCATCGTCGCAGCGCCCAAGGTAGGAATCGGCGTTGTGCCGTTCATGATCGGCGGCAGAGGCCTGGTACCAGCCCACTGTCGTATCGTTATCATGCGTTCCGGTGTAGATGACCTTGCCGGCAGCGCGATGCGGGAGGTAGATGTGCGCCCCTTCGTCGCCGAATCCGAATTGCAGTACCGCCATTCCCGGAATTTGCAGCCTCTCGCGCAAGGCATGCACCGCTGGGGTAATGTAGCCCAAATCCTCCGCAAAGAACGGCAGACCGCCAAGCGCCTCGCGCAGTTTGTGAAACAGGTCGTCGCGCGGACCATCCACCCAGCGCCCATTGATCGCTGTAGGATCGCCCGCCGGAATCTCCCAGAACTGGTCGAAGCCGCGAAAATGGTCAAGGCGGATGTAGTCGCAGTTCTGCGTCGCCCAGCGTAGGCGCTGAATCCACCACTCATAGCCCCGCGCTTTCATCACATCCCAGCGGTAAAGGGGGTTGCCCCAACGTTGTCCGGTCTTGCTGAAGAAATCCGGGGGGACACCCGAAACCACATCCGGCTCGAGATTCTCATTCAATCGAAAAAGATCGCGGCGCATCCAGACGTCGGCGCTGTCGTAGTTTACAAAAATCGCCACGTCGCCGACGATACGGATCTTGCGCTCCGCGCAATAACGCCGCAACGCCTGCCATTGCTCGTAGAAGGCAAACTGCAGGGCGCTCCGGATCTTAAGATCGTCCGCGAGTTCCTTGCGAGCCTGCTCCATGGCGGCAGGTTCGCGACGCGCCAGCGCTGCTGGCCACGCCTTCCAACTCGCCAGCTTATGTTTGGAGCGCAGCGCATCGAAGAGGACGAAATCATCGAGCCACCAGGCATGCTCCGAACAAAACCGTTCAAATCGTTCGCGTGCACTGGGCGGCGCCGACGCGACAAAGCCGCGACCAGCTTCAAACAGCAATGGTAGTTTCGTAGCGAAAACCTGGTCATAGGCAACCGGACCAGAATCAGAAGCGAGGCTGGGAATTTTATCCGGATCGATCCAGCCACGGCTGGCCAGTCGTTCCAGGCTGATCAGCAGCGGGTTTCCGGCAAATGCAGAGGTGGAAGAATAAGGCGAATTTCCATAGCCCAGAGGACCAAGCGGCAGAACTTGCCAAAGTCCCTGGTGGGCCGAGGCGAGAGAATCCGCGAACTGATAGGCAGATGGCCCAAAATCACCAATGCCGCCGCGCGAAGGCAACGACGTGGGATGCAACAAAATGCCTGCGGCGCGCGAAAATGGCATGCAACTCGATCAATTCCTCAAATTCCCGGTTCGCTGCTCGCACGGGTCAGCGTCTTCATCTCTTCCTGGTTGATCTTGATTTTGCCGGATTTCTCCATCTGGTCGCGCAGGTTGGTCACGAAAAGCTGAAACAACTCCTGTTCCTTGCTCTGCAACAGCGAATCACGAATCTGATCGCGCTTGGCGGCGAAATCAGCCTCCGACGGAGCTTGCACTTCGTCCATGGAAATCACCACTCCGTTAGCTCCGCTGTTGATCGGCCCGCTAATGTCACCCGCTTTCATGCTGAAAGCGACCGCAGCCTGCCCGGTCATCGATCCGATATCCGGAACCTGGCCATCGGGCGCGACGAATTCGCTGGTCTTCAGTTCAGCGCCCAACTCCTTTGCCGCCTTCTTCAAGTCGTGCTCGCTTTTGGCGCGATCGGAGAGTTCCTGAGTTTTCTGGGACAGCAGAATGCTCGAGCGCTCGTTCTTGAATTCCTCTTCCACCCGGCTGCGAATTTCATCAAACGTCGGGGTAGATTGCGGCTTGACCGCTAGCAGGTCGAACACGGCGAAGCCCTGCGACGTTGTAGCCATCTGCGGTGGGGATTTCTCCGCCGTAGTGAAGACTGCATCCATGAACTGCGGCGACGGTCCCAATCCCGGCACCAGGTCCTTGCGGCCGAAAAAGTCGGGGGTCACAACCGGTGCGCCCTTGGCGGCTGCGGCAGCATCCAGCCCTTGCTTCTGAGCTTGCTGGAGCAAATCGTCTGCCGTCTTCTGAGCGATCTGCTGCGCTTTTTGCTGTTTGAGAATTGGCTCGATCTGGTCTTTCACTTCGTCGAGCGTCTTCATGTGAGCATCTTGCCGGTCGTCCACACGAATGATGTGAAAACCGTAGCTGCTCTTCACCAGATCGCTGATCTGCCCCTTGGGCAGCGAGAAAGCGGCCTTCTCAAACTCCGGAACCGTGCGGCCCTTGCCGATCCATCCCAAAGATCCGCCTTCTTTCGCGCTGCCTGGATCTTCGGAATATTTCTTGGCCAAGTCTTCGAACTTTGCTCCTGTCTTGATTTGCTTCAGGATATCTTCTGCGCGCTTCTGGGCTTCTGCCACGCCCTTCTCGTCCACCTTCCCGTCGGGCCCTGGTAACGGAGTTTTGATCAGAATGTGGCTGACCTTCGCCTGCTCCGGCACGCGATATTGATCGCGGTGCTGGTTGTAATAAGCCTGCAACTCTTCGTGTGAGATCTGTACGCCATTCTCGATTTTGGCGAAGTCGATGAGGGCGTACTTCACCTTGCGCTTCTCCGGAATCGAATTCGCGTAATTTTTCAGGTGGCTGTCGTAGAAAGCTTTCAGCTCTTCCGTCGTGGGATGAAGGCCCTTCTTGATGTCGTCCTGCTTCAGAACGGCATACTCGAACTTTACCTTCATATTCTGCTTGTCGAACTCCTGCCGGACGGCGGCTTCACTCACGGAAGCGCTGCCGGTGATCAGCGCTTGCAACTTGCTGATCAGAATTTCTTTGCCCACGGAATCTTCAAAAATCGGGGGAGTCAGATTGTGCTGCTGGAGCAGACCCTCGTATTCCGCCTGGCCAATAAATGTTCCGCCGGGAAAGAAGATTTCTGCATAGCGTCCGTGCTGGAGTTCGTCCTTTATTTCCTGCGGAGTGGCTTTCAACCCGAGATGTTGGGCTTCGGAAACCAGTGCCTGGCGATCCACCAGTTGGTCGGCTGCGCGCTGTGCAAAAAAAGGCAGCAGGATCGCAGCATTCGCGCCCAATTGTGCTCCTTGTTGTTGCAACATCCCACGAGCCGTCTCTCGCACTTCCTCTGCGCTAATGTCCTGGCCATCCACCTTGGCGACAATACCCGCCCCCGGATTGCCAGACACGTCGGTGCCGATGCCGGGCACGAACGCGATCACCATGGCCGCGCAGATGAGCAGCAGCAGGCCGCTGAGCACAATTTTCTTGAACGGTCCTTCAGTTTGCAGAAATCGAATCATCTTCTTGTCACTCCGGAAGTGTGAAGCAGAATTGTCAATTATAAACTAAGCAACCGGGCGCTACGGCCGCGCGGAGTTGCTCTGAACGTGGTCTTGACCTCCGATCCGGGTCTGCCCTGCCAAAAACATCTATTGAAACGTATCAATAGACGTGTTATCCATCTTGTTCGCGAATCGAAGTCTACAGATCCGAAGCTGTACCAGCGACCAGCGATGGAGCTCTTAAGGAGAGCAAGATGATTTTCGGAAGAAGGTTCCTGACTTTCTTGTCCGCGCGTTCCTTGGCAATTCTGTTAGCCGGTTTGCTTTTCTCCCTAACCGTAGCCTCGGCCGCTTCCCAATCACTGGACAAGAATCCGCCGGCTCAGCAGAGCGGAAAACTCGCGCTGCGCGACCATTGGGCTTTACAATCCTCCGCCAAGATTGAGGCCAAGGGCGAAGTCATCTCCACGGCCAACTTTGACACCAAGGGCTGGCATGACGTCAGCGTTCCCACCACGGTGGTCGCGGCATTGGTGAAGGACAAGACTCTTCCTGACGCGTTCTTCGCCATGAACCTGCGCCAGTTCGACGGAGTGACATACCCGATCGGCGGGAATTTTTCCGACATCGCCATGCAGCCTGATAGCCCCTATGCAGTCTCGTGGTGGTATCGCAAGCAATTCAGCGCTCCTGCGTCGTACGCTGGAAAAACGGTTTGGTTGAATTTCAGGGGAATCAATTACCGCGCCAACGTGTGGCTGAATGGAAAACAGATTGCCAACTCCAACGACATTGCCGGAGCGTGGCGCACCTACGAATTCAATGTCACCGACGCTTTGAAACCCGGTGCGGAAAACATTCTCGCTGTCCAGGTCTTCGCTCCGACCGAGAACGATCTGGCCATCACCTTTGTCGACTGGAACCCCGCACCTCCCGATAAGAACATGGGCCTGTGGCGCGAGGTCTATCTCACCACCAGCGGACCGGTTGCCCTCCGCTATCCCACCGTCGTATCAAAGTTGAACCTGCCGGAAAACAATTTCGCTCGGCTTACAGTTACCGCGCAACTAAAGAACGGCACCGCCCATCCGGTGAAGGGCAAGCTGAAAGGTCAGATCGAAAACGTCACCTTCGAGCAGGAAGTCGAACTCGTCGCCAACGAAAGCAAAGACGTCACTTTCACACCTGAGCAGTTCCCTCAACTCGTCTTCTCGAATCCTCGCCTGTGGTGGCCGGCACAAATGGGCAAGCCGAATCTCTATCCGCTGACCATGGAGTTCGAGATCGATGGCGCTGCCAGCGATCGTTCCCAAACTGACTTCGGCATTCGCGAGGTCACGTCCGAGGTGAATGCAACCGGTGGGCGCGCCTTTCACATCAACGGCAAGAACATCCTGATCCGCGGCGGGGGCTGGACGCCTGACATGATGCTCCGCGAAGATTTCCAGCGCCTGCATGATGAATTCCGCTACGTCCGCGACATGGGACTGAATACGGTCCGCCTCGAAGGCAAGCTTGAAACCCAGGAGTTCTTCGATCTGGCCGATCACGACGGAGTCCTGGTAATGGCAGGATGGTGCTGCTGCGACTTCTGGGAGCGCTGGCCGCGCTGGAAGCCACAGGATTTTGAAATCGCGCAACAATCCCTGCGCGATCAGATTTATCGCCTGCGCAGCCATCCCAGCCTCGTCATGTGGCTGAATGGCAGCGACAATCCGCCTCCGCCCGACGTCGAGCAGATGTATCTGAATATCGAGAAGCAGCTTCTGTGGCCGAATCCCGTCGTCTCTTCGGCAACCGGAAAAGCTACCACGGTCACGGGAGACAGTGGCGTCAAAATGTCGGGCCCCTATGAGTACATAGCTCCAAGCTATTGGGAACAAGACACTCCCGCAGGCCAGCCCAACCGCAAGCTGTGCAATCCCGGCGGCTGCGGGGGAGCCTACGGCTTCAACACGGAAACCAGTATGGGGCCAGCTGTTCCTCCCATCGAAAGCATTCGAGCCATGGTGGGCCAAGAGCACATGTGGCCGATTGACGACGTCTGGAACTATCACGCGGGCGGCGGCGAATTCAAAACCATCCAGGTGTTCAGCACCGCACTCGCCAACCGCTACGGCAAATCAGACACCGTTGAAGACTTCGCCTTTAAGTCGCAACTGCAAACCTACGAAGGCGTGCGCGCGATGTATGAGGCCTACAGTCGCAACAAGTACGAATCGACCGGCGTGATCCAGTGGATGTTGAACAATGCCTGGCCTTCCATGATCTGGCATCTCTACGACTACTATCTTCGCCCCGCGGGCGGCTATTTCGGCGCCAAGCGCGCCATGGAAGCGCTTCATCCCGTCTACGGGTATGACGATCATTCCGTCTGGGTAGTCAGCAGCCAGTATGAAGACGTGAAAGGTCTCAAGCTTACAACCAAGATTTACAACCTCGACATGTCCGAGAAATTCTCCCATGAGGATACTGTTGACGCACCCGCCGACAGTACCGCCAAAATATTCACCTTGCCCGACGTAGCCGGACTGAGCCCCGTGTACTTCGTGGCTTTGCGACTCACCGATTCAAACGGCAGACTCGCAGGCTCGAACTTCTACTGGCTCTCTTCGAAACCCGAGACTCTTGACTGGGCCAAGTCGAACTGGTGGATGACTCCAACCGATTCCTACGCCGATTTCACCGCTCTCAAGCAACTGCCCAAGGTAAAGCTTAAAGTTACCGACCGCACAGAACGTAAAGGAGAAGAGTCGGTTACGCACGTCACCTTGGAAAATCCCAGCAAGAGCCTGGCGTTTTTCGTGACATTGAAAGTCAGGAAAGGCGCCAAGGGCGAAGAGATCCTGCCCGTCGTCTGGGAAGACAATTACATTTCCATGCTTCCCGGAGAGCGACGGGAGCTAACCGCGACCTACCGCTCAAACGAATTAGGTAGTGAAAAACCCGTGGTGGAAGTCAGCGGCTGGAACGTGGAGTAAGGAGGAGTAGTTAGGATTCTCGAACCATCGCATCGCTACACACGCGTCACGCGACGTGTTGCGATACCGAAAGCACATTGCCATCGGGATCTTTGAACCACGTCACTTTGTCTCCCGTCGGCGCGGTCCATATCCCCAGGTCGTCCTGCTCGATAAATCCGTACCTCTCGAAATGGACTCCTTTCTCGCGCAGGTCAGCGACCATCTTTTCGATGTCCGTAACTTCCCAACCGAGAATCGTAAATTGCGCCGGCGTGAATTGCGGCGCCTGCGATACCCGCACCATAATTCCGTTCGCGTCGAGCACCAACGCAAAGCCGTCATCTTTTACGAAGCGAAGGCCAAGCACTCCTTCATAAAAAGCTCTCGATTTCGTCGCATCTTTCGTCGGAACAAACGCAACAATGTTGTTCGAGCCGAGCATTCAACCTCTCCTTCTACCAAAACCCTGGCAATGTATCATTCTTCGTCCGGCGGCAACTCGAAATCGACTAGATTACCTCGAAAGCCCTTCGTCTTCCACGCCCCTACCGCAATTCCCAGCGCCATCCAGATCGCGCCAAAAACCAGCGCTTTCGGACTCAAGCTAATCCAGAGAAAAAAGCAGATTACGAAACCCAGAACAGGCGGAAGCAAATTACCAAGCTTCTTTTCCGGCTCATGCAGGTAATAGCGGACGAACGCCGCAGCATTGACACCCATGAAGGCAATCAGAGCGCCAAAATTGAGCAGGTTCGCGCCCAGATCATAGCCGGTGGTGGCTCCAGCGAGCGCTGGAAGCAGAAACGCACCGGCTAAAGCGAGTGCGCCGACAAACAGAACGTTGTTGCGCGGGACTCTTCGTTTGGCATCCACTGCGCCAAAGAAGGACTTCGGTAGAGCATTACTGCGTCCCATGCCGTAAAGCAGGCGCGCCGCACCCAGTTGCGCACCCATGCCAGAACCAAAATTCGCCACGACCAGCGTGAACCCGACAATGGCAAACAGCGGCGCCCAGGCCCGTCCGGCGACGAAAGTAAAAGCTGTGTCCATGTTTGGGTACGGTTCAGAGGCCGGCCAGATAAGCTGAGCCGCATACACCTGGAAGGCCGACAGAATCCCGATCACTACACAAACCAGTACAGTCGCCAGCAAAATGTTTCGCCGCGGATTCTCGGCTTCCTCGGAGAGTGTAGAAATGCCATCGAAGCCGATATAAGTGAGCACTGCAACGGAGGTGCCACCCAGCACCGCTTTCGTATTCCAACTCGCGGGATCGTAAAAGGGCCGCGTATAGAACGCCGCTCCATCGTGAGGATGGCCAAAAATGTAGCGCGCCGCCGCCACAAAAAAGATCGCAATCACCACTCCCATTCCCGCAGCCAGCGCCGTATTTACTCGAGCGGAAGTCTTCACACCCTGCACATTCAAAGCGGTAAACACACACGCGAAGAACACCGCCCACGCGGCATACGAGACGCCGGGTGCGAACACATGTGCCTGCTGGCTAATCCAGATGATGCAGATCATCGGATTAAGAAGGTAATCCATGACCATACTCCAACCCGTTACATAGCCAAGCGCCGGGTTGATCTCTTGCCCGACATAAGTGAACGCCGAACCAGCGCTAGGATACGCCCGCGCCATCCGCCCATAGCTGATTGCGGTGAAAAGCATCGCGACCATGGCGATCAGAATCGTGGTGACGACGTGACCGTGACCGCGATTGCTGAGCACGCCGAACACCGACATGGGGGCGACCGGCTGAATTACGATGACGCCGTAAAGAATTAGATCCCCAAGCGTCAGCGTGCGGCGAAGGCGAGGTGCGGACGACACAGCAGGAGCCGAAGTGGTTTCCATGAGTCCGCCTATTGGATTATGGGGAGGGCGGGAATGTCAATATTAAAACGTTTTTATATTACACAAACTCGCGATCTACTTCGAAGCGCCATAATCGAACCAGTATCCGCGCTGCTCGTTGCCTGACATGTGCCGCGTGTTGTATTCGAGAAGGTAGTTCACGTGCGCGTCGTCAAGCGGAAACGACTTGCCTGGCTGATACGGATAATCGCCCATTCTCAGAAATGGCAGCGGAGCCACGAAATCTCCTTCGGCGGCGTAGAAGTCCATATCCTTCTCGTAGCCGTTGGCCGCGAAGAAATAATCGCGCACCCAGCCTTGGGGGAGAGTCGGCAGGTTCGACGGATCGAAGTCAAGCCGCACTTCGTCGCCCGATCCAAAGACCGCCAGTTTGTCATCGGTCGCGACGAGTAGCGGCAGCACATCGCCGTAGCGCGTGTAAGTTCCGGTCGGGCGCGTGTACGGTCCGGTCGCGCTCACCTTTTCGTAGACGTACTGCACGTTCCCCGGCGGCGTACCTTCGATCTTCAGCGGGAATCCATGGAAGCCCAGATCGGCGCGAACCAATGGAACCGGCGTCAGTCGCACGGTCTGCCCCTTGTTTCGAGAATCTTGCGGTGTTCGGCTCACCAGAATGCTGTCCCAGTAAATCTGCAGGTTGGTGGTGATGCGAATCTTCTGCGTACCCGATGGCAGCTTGCCTGTGAGATCGGCAGTCATCGTACGTAAACCGCCCGCCGGGAATCCCATATCGTCTTCTACGCGGTCCCACTTCCCATTTGCGCCGAGCGCTTCCACCAAAGGAGAGATAGCCCGCACTCCGGCCTGCGACGCAGCATACATACTATTGGCCGAGAAGTATTCGACTTCGCCATGCATCAGCAACCACAATGGGCCGCCACGGTAAGGCTCGCCCAGATCGAGTGTCAGACTGTGCGGCTTTGCAAAACCCTGAAACTGCGTTAGCGCAAAATCGCCGAAATAGCGATGCGCGAGAAGATCGGGCAAGACATCGTGGCCGTGCTCATCCCATGCACCCGCGGGCGGACGCGCATCTTCGCTCCTGCTCACCACCACCTTGAATTCCGGATATGGCGGATTCGACGCGAAGTATTCGTTGGGATAAACATCGACATCCGCAGGATGATCAACCGCCAGCAATCGCGTCTGATCCAGATAGACAGCTTCCTCCAGCGGCTCCATGAAGCGGAAGCTGAGAGTCGGGTGCCCCGTCCTTGTCGCTGCGTCGTCTGCAGCGACAGGGCGGGGATTTTCTTTTTCTCGAATGGCGTCGCGATCGATCTTGATGTATTCCACCGGCCGCGGAATGTCGCGCTGGCCGGGCCCAATCCAATGTCCCACCACGCCCGCGCCGAGCATGTCGGCGACCAGTTCATAGCGTTCGCCATTCCATACAAACAGCGTGGGACAAGAACTTCCGCGGCGATCCATCTCAAGGTAGTTCTGCTGCCTGTCGCCGGCAACGTGAATCTCATCCTGCAGCACCCCCGTCGGCCAGGTCATGCGCACAATATCGGCCTCTTTCGAGTCGCCGAGTCCTACCACGATGTTGGTCGAGTTCTGTCCCAGGTATCCGTTCGACCCGGCAATCTCAAACTTCTGCCGGTTGCCGCCTGCGAACACTTCCACCTTGGTGCCGATGGCGCTCTTATTGTCGTTCAACCCTTTGAGCGAGAGACGCAACCAGTGGTTCTGATTGCCACCCTCATTCCGCAGCAGAACCGCAGGGCCATGATTCTGTGTGATCAGCAGATCGGTCGCACCATCGCCATCGTAGTCGCCGGTGATGATGGCGCGCGGCTCTTTAAGCTGAATCTTGTCGAGGCCAACATCGGCGGTGACGTCCTTGAAACCATCTGCACCGAGATTGCGAAAGAGGCGAATTTCGCCCTTACCTTCTTTCGTCTCGCCGACCGCGACGAGGTCGACCCAGCCGTCGTTGTCGTAATCGATGGCGGCGACGCCGTATCCCCCATGGACCCACTCCGTTTTCGGAAGAGAAACGCGTTCGAACGCCTTGCCATGATTGTTCCGCCAGAGGGTGACGCCCTGCCAGTCGATGTGGGTAAATGCCACATCCATCCAGCCGTCGTGGTCGAAGTCAAGAACGGAGACACCCCTAACGGCTGACGGAAACGTCGATGGCCATAGCCTTCGTGGAATAAATTTTCCTTCGCGTGGATTCTCGAGGATGGTTGGCCCTCCATCTGGCACGACAATGTCCACAGCCCGATCGTTGTTGTAGTCACTGCCGATCACACTCACCCCCCCAGTGGATCGCGCCTCCTGTAATCCTTTCGCTTCGGTCACGTTCGTAAAGGTCCCATCTCCGTTGTTCCGGAACAACTCCATCGCACCTGCAGCGTCATAGTGCCGAGTTACAAGGAGATCGAGGTCACCGTCGTGGTCGTAGTCGACGAACGTAAGACCAAGATTTGAGTAATTCGTGAGAAGATTCGCATCCTCGTGCACATCGTGAAACGTACCGTTCTTTTCGTTATGAAATAGCAGGACTTCGTCATTCGTGCTCACGGCGAGGTCCGTCCAGCCGTCGTTGTCGTAGTCTCCCGCAGCACATCCGACGCCGTGAACGTTCTCTGGTATTCCTGCTTTCTTGGTCACATCTTCGAACTTGCCATTCCCAAGATTGTGGTAAAGAGACATGCCTCCTTGAGCGCCGTTGTCGGCCAAAAAAATGTCCACTTTACCGTCGTTGTCATAATCAAGAAAGCAAGCCCCCGGCCCCGCTGCATCGACGAAACCCGACAGAGCAGGGCGCATCGAGCGTAGGCCCGCCTCCGCCGTCATATCCACAAACTTCACCTTGATCTGCGCAGGCGCCTTCAACACCGCCGATGGCGATTCCACCGCGCGCGAGTACTGGCCCTGTTCGCCGTAAGCCAGGCTCATGGGCGCGCCGATTTTATTTTGTGTGATGTACTGAAATTTTTTCAGGTGCTGGCGGGCGTGATCGATGTCGGTGGATTGCTGGTAAGCACGAGAGAGTCCGAATTCGGCGGAGGCGTGCAGCGGGTTGAGTTGCAGGGCATGTTGAAAAGCATCAATGGCCTGGGGAAACTGTTTCGCCTGCACGTACGCCGTGCCCAGAAAGTACCAGGTGTCGGCGTCGTTCGGGTCGATTTCCACCACGTGGTGAAAGGCCTCGATCGCGGCCTGAGCATCGCCCGTATTCTTCGCCAGAAGGCCAAGGTTGTACCATGCGTTCGGAGTCTTTGGATCCTGCCTAAGCGCGTCTTGCAGTGCGACCTTGGCCTCGTCAATCTTCTGCATGTTGAGAAGAGCGATACCCTCATTCAGCCGCGCCATGGTCAGCGTGGGATCGAGTTCGGCGGCTTGCTGGAAGGACTTCAATCCTTTCTCAAAAAGCTGCTGGTTCATGTAGGCTGCGCCAAGATTGTTCAGGCGCGCGGCCTCGATCGGATTTGCCTTCGACGGAATTTGCGGAGCGGTCGCGAAGAGGCCAAAGGCAGCGGCAAGCATGCCGGCGAAAGCAACTGACAGTTGGGAGGTCATCTGACTCAAGATTTAAACACAGAGGGCACAGGGTCACACGCAAACATTATCGGGAGGGTCTCGGCCGAGGGCCGTAGGCGCGCGCGCTCACAATTCCCTTCCCTTCCTGCACGGTTACAGTTTGTCCGGCGTTCACATTCGTGAGCTTATCCACCTGACCGCTGGGCCACTGAATCTCAACGCTGTCAGCTTTGATTTGCGCACCAAGGCCGAACGTGAGCACGAGTTCGCTCTGCGAAAGATAACTCGATCCGGAGCGCAGCATCTTCCATTGCTTATCTTTGTTATTGTCTGAGTTATTGTCTGAACTTATGTGCACCACCGCGCCAATGCCGTCGCGGTTCGATTTCGTCCCCACCAGTTTCAGGCGGAGACTGTGATTCGTTCCGCCCTCGTTGTGGAACAAGTAAGCCGGGCCGGCGTTGGTAGTGACGAGAATATCGAGAAAGCCGTCGTTGTCGATATCGGCGTACGCCGCGCCCCGAGCCACTCGCGGAGCGGCAAAGGCTGGTCCCATCTGCGCCGTTACCTCCTGAAACTTGCCTCCGCCAAGGTTGCGAAACAGATGCGCAGGCTCGGCATAAGTCACCCGTTTCTGCACCCGCTCGATGGCGTCTTCGATGTGGCCGTCGGCCACGAAGATGTCCGGCCAGCCATCGTTGTCGTAGTCGAAGAAAAAACAACCGAATCCGAGCGTAACCAGCGTGGCTCGCCCTACTTCCGATTGCGGAGCCTCATCGACGAACAAACCGTTGCCCTCGTTGTGATAGAGCGAGGCCATCTGATTGGAAAAGTTGCTGATGATGACGCTGGCGTGACCACTGCGGTCGTAGTCGGCAGCATCGACACCCATTCCGGCGCGCGCTACGCCATCCTCGCTAAATCCGATTCCAGCCGTCACGCCGCTCTCCTCGAAGGTCCCGTTCTTTTTGTTCAGGTAGAGCTTATTCGGCTGCGTGTCATCAACGATCAGCATGTCGGGCCAGCCATCAGCGTTGTAGTCCAGGATAGTAATGCCGAGGCTTTTTGACGTGGGATCACCCAGGCCAGCCTTCTGCGTGACATCTTCAAACTTTCCATCACCCAGGTTGTGCCACAAGCGCACTGACGTTCCTTTGTACGATTCTGGCGTGCAATAGGATTTATGCTCGCCGTCGAGAGTGCAGTAGAGATCGGTCTGCTCGGTCCACTGCACATAATTTGCGACCACGAGATCGAGTTTGCCGTCGCGATCGTAATCCACCCATGCGGCGCTGGTCGAGAATTCATTCGGCCCCAGCATCCCGGCAACCTTGGTAACGTCCGTGAACGTGCCGTTGCCGTTGTTGTGGAAGAGATGGCTTTGTCCTAGCGCGCTGATGAAAAGATCGTCGAAGCCGTCGTTGTCATAGTCACCGACGGCAACACCGAATCCAAACATGGGCACAGCCAAACCGGCCTTGCGGGTTACATCGGTAAACGTTCCGTCGTGGTTGTTGTGATATAGCTTTGGGGTGGTAGGCCCACCGTGCGGGTGTCCACGCCAGTCTTCACCATTTACGAGGAGAATGTCGGGATAACCGTCATTGTCGTAATCGATGAAAGCGCAGCCCGGGCCCATGGTTTCCGGCAGCCACTTCTTTCCAAACGCACCATTGTTGTGGGTGAAGCGGATACCGGCCTGAGCCGTGATGTCGCGGAAGTGAATCTGTTGGGCTTGGCTCGTTTGCAGGGGGAAAAATAATAACCATAGAGACGCAGAGACAATGAGAAATCCGGTAAATCCCATTCGGAGCTTGCAACTCATCTCGACGCTCCGCCAACAACGGCAGAAGACGTCACTCGCGCTTTGTGGGGCCGGACAGCCGAGACTGCCGTTCGATGGTTCGTGCTCAGCACAGGCAGCGGCACGGAAACATGTTCGTGCACGGCTTGCCGCTCATTGTTATCTTCCGGATGCGACTGGCGGTACGGTCCGGTGATCGCCTGCGACGATTCGTCGGCCTTGAATCGTAAGTAACGCGCCTCATGCTCCTTCGCGAGCTTCTCGTTTCCCAATCCGTTGTAACAAAGCATCAAGTTGTAATGCGCCTGCAAGTCTTCGGGATCCACCGCCAACACGGACTGCAGAGTCTTCACCGCTTCTTCATATTTGCGTTGCAGGAAGAGAACCCGCCCCAGATCATTAAGCGCGACGCGGTCTCGCGGATATTGTCTGAGAACTGTGCGCAAGCGAGCGACTGCGCCATCGTAGTCGCCGTCGGATCGCAGCACTCGTGCATAGAAATAATTCGTTCGCGCCAGATTTGGAGAAAGAGCCAGCGCTTTCTCAAGCACAGCGCGGGCACGCTCCATGTCGCCTTCCTGCACGGCGCAGCGGCCCATATTTACCCAGCCGTCGGGATTGCTCGGATCAGCTTCCGTTACTTTTTGGAATGCTGTGGCTGCGGCCTTCAGATCCCCCTGCAGAAACAGGCCGATTCCGTAGTCGTTCCAGCGCTGCCATTCATCTTTGCGAGTGATCGTCTGCGCACGAAACGCGGGAGCATTGTGCGCCACGACAGGCAGCGTCACTTCATCTTCCGCCACCGTGACAATAGGCAAGTCGGGAATCTTTTCTTCTTTGGCGGAAACTCCGCTCAGCGATGCCGTGAACACCGTCGGACGATCGTCGTAGCCGGGGGCAACCGAGTTCGGCGATGCCGGGTCGGGCTGTCCGGCGAACGCTTCATGCGTGCCGTACCACGAAAATTTTCGATAGCAGAGGCGCGCGTGCAGCGTGATTTTGTTGCCGGCATTTTCCGGGATCAACATGCGGTAATGCACGGTGTCAGCTGCGCCGGGGGGAATGAGCCGCACATAGACGGTCGCTCGCGTGGCCCAGGCGTTACGTTTGTTGATGGGGTTGCCATGCGCGTCGATCTGCAACGAGCGGTAGAAGTGCGCGCCTTTCTCCACGGGACCTTTGCCATCGTCCTCGACCATGCCGCTCCAGAAAACAGTCTGGCCTTTATCGTCCGTGCCTTTCAGTTCAAGCCACGTGTCATATGCATCGACGGTTCCACCGGGGAAAAAATGTCCAACCTTTTTTGTACGAACAACCACATCCACGCGAATAGTATCGCCGCGACGCAGCGTCGGCTGCACGCGGTTCAACGGAGCAGTGACTGGCGCAACTTCGCCACCCGCACCGGGAGTGATTTTAGTTTCTGCTTCTTCGCCCACTGCAAATGTCGTAGCCAACTCTGATTGAGTTGCGGCGCCCGTCTTCAAGGGCGCCTGCGCGGGCGACAAAGCAAAAATATCCACCGTGAGCGCGCCGCTCTTCAGAAATCCCTCGGTAAGCTTCAACTGCGCTGTATCTTCATTCGCCGTGGGTACAGCGGTGTTCGCTCCGGGAAAACGGTGCGAATGCACGAATCCGTTGACGTTGCCAGCATCTTTCGACGCTTCCGCCGGCATGTGGCAATCGGCGCACTGCTGCGGCTTGGCCGGATAGTAAAACGACCGCGCCCCTTGGCCGGAAACTCCGCTGGCCTGCCAGTTGTCGTATTCATTGAAGCCGCGAAGCCACCGGTAATGGTTCACGGGTACGTCGAGATGGACCTTGTGGCAGGTAGAGCAAAATTCCGCCGTCTGCGTTTTCATGAACGGCTTCAGGAACACACGCCGGTGCGGCTCGGGGTTCAGCCGGATCACAAAATCGTGCAAGGCTCGCGCCACGGGATTTTGCGTCGCGGCAAGTTCGTGAAGCTTCGGATACTCCAGATAGAAATCCGCCTGACCCATCGTGCTCTTCACGTTGGCGATGGAGTGGCACATCATGCAGCCTAGCCCAGCCTGTGATTCCGGACGGTGCACGATTTGCTTGATCGGAGTATCCATCAAGCCGCTGTAAAGCACCGCTGGATCGTGGCAGCCGCCGCACCATTTCGAAGGCTTGGTGCCGACCGTGTCCTGCATGTACTCGATCGATTTGCGGTACCACTGGTTGTTGAACGAAGAAAAATGGTGGGCAGAACTAAACCACTGGTTGTAGATATCTTCGTGGCAGCGCTTGCAGGAATCGGATTCCATGAAGAACTTGCTGGGAATTTTCTGCTTGCCGTAAACCTGCGCGGAGCTAGGGAAGAACGTACCCTCAGGCCCATCGCCTTCCCCATTCATATTGTCGGGAGGGATAGTAGGATTCTGAATGCGGGCACGCGTCTGCCAACTTCCGCGGATGTAATACGCTCCGTAACCAAGGGCTGCAAGCAGCAAGAGACAAACCGCCGTGCGCAGTGCCGCTGCGCCCACACTTATGGCCGCCCAAGGCCGCAGCCCCAGCTTGGGGGTAATCAGAAAGCCGACCCCGGCGAGCGAGATCAGCATGTGCAGATAGAGCCACTTCCATTCCGTGCGCGGGGTGCCAGTCTTGATGAGAATGAGCCCCAGAACCGCTCCCACCGCAATAAGAAACCAACCAGCTCGCTGGATAAAACTTCCATTGCGAAGCAGACGAAAAAGCCCAGGCACCAGCAGGATTGCTGCGATCACGCCTGCCAGGGCGTGCAGCAGCACCACGGCGGCATAAAAAAGATTCGGCTGCGGGAAGGCGTACAGGTACGCCGCTGAAATTACAAGAAATGGAATCAGCCAGGACAACGCCCTGCCGACGAAACCTTCTGATCGGGAGTTTGCTCGCATCGGGAACAGTCAACACGCCGCCGCGGCGTCAGCCCACAGTGCGTGAAACCGCGTGCGAATCAAGGTACTCACACGGCCTGACGGATGGAATAGTGCAAAAATACTACCGACAGCTGAACGCACTTTAGGCAAGAGGCGGAACCCTCCACTCTCGGCATTCGTTTTCGATGGCGGCGGCAACGGACAACGCCTGTTCTTCTTCCCACGGACGGCCAACGATCTGCACGCCGATGGGTAGGCCCTCCGACGATTGACCGACCGGAACCACGACAGCGGGATTGCCCAGCAGGTTAAAGAACTCGGTATAGCTCCAGGCATCGAGATAGTTGACGGTTTTGTTTTCGATCGGCCAACTCCTCTCTCCGTGTCGAAAAGCCGGAATAGCCGCAACCGGGCATAGCAGGATGGGATACTGCTCCATCTGCGCGAAGAACTGCGCACGAAGCGCATCACGGCGAATCCAGGCATCCAGCAGCGTACGCCCGGTGTGGGCCGGCTGGGCCGCAGACCATTCGAGAAACTGCTTCAGGATGGGGCTGAGATCAGACTCGCGGCCATCGAACATCGGTTTGAGGAGCATGCCCCCGGCAACCACGAAATACTTCCACCAAAGTTGTCTCGCCTCCTCGAGGCCTTGCGGTTGAAATGGTTCCACTTGAAAACCGCTGCTACGGAGGGCTTCTGCTGCAGTGCGAACAGCGGCGCGGGTTTCTGCCGTGACAGGAGTGCGGCCGTCATCTTCGAAATAACCGATTCGCAGTTTCCTGCGTTCCTCTTGGCCTAGCCAGCGCAGCGGCACCGGCGCGGCATTCGTATCACCAACGTCTACGCCCTGCATGATCTCGAAAAGAATTTTCAGATCACCAATGTTGCGGGCCATCGGTCCGACGACGCCGATGGATGCAAATGGGCCCGCAGACACGGGAAAATGTCCGGTCGAGGGAATGCGGCCTGGCGTTGGCTTCAATCCACAGATGCCCGTGAAGTGGGCCGGCACGCGAATCGATCCGCCGCCATCACTGCCTGCGCCACCGGCGGACATGCCGGCAGCAATCGCCGCCGCTTCGCCGCCGCTTGATCCACCGGGCGTGCGGTCCAGGGCCCAGGGGTTGTTGGTTCGGCCGTAAAGCAAATTGTCGGTTTCCCACGCCATCAGAAGCTCAGGCGTGTTGGTTGTGCCCAGAATAATTGCGCCGGCATTCTTCAGACGTGTGACCAGCGGAGCATCTTGGCGTGCGATGAACCCGGCGCGCAGGCGAGTTCCCGCCTCGCAGCGGAGGCCCTCCACGCAAAACGAACTCTTGATACTGAGTGGGACGCCGTGCAGCGGACCAAGCGGCGCAGGGTTCATCACGGCGGACTCGGCATCCTGGGCGGACTGTCGCGCTCGCTCCGCATCGACTTGCACAAAGGCGTTTAGTCTTGGCTGCAGTCTTTCGATCTGCGCCAGATGTGCATTGACCAGTTCGAGAGGAGAGATCTTCTTTTTGCGGACGAGCTCGGCCATCGATAAGGCGGAAAGAAATGTCACGTCATTCATGAATTTTGCTTTCCCATGGCGCGATCGAGCACTCGTTTCTCATCGATGCTGAGGGCACGGTGTTCGCCCCTCGCGAGATTCCCCAATTCTAGCGGCCCAATAGCGACCCGGATCAGCCGCAACACCTCCACCCCCATGGCTTCCAGCATGCGCCGAATGTGGCGATTCGTTCCCTCATCCAGAATAATTTCAAGCCAGCAATTCTTCTGACCCGCACGCAATCGGCGAGCCCGCTTCACTCGCAGCACTTCACCGTCTTTTGTTTTCAGTCCCCGAACCAGGGCGTGGATAAATTCATCATCTGCAATAGCCCCCACCTGCACATGGTAAGTCTTGTCCAAATGCGTTTCGGGAGCGGTAATGCGCGCGGCCCATTCGGAATCGTTGGTCAGGAGTAACAAACCTTCACTTGCCTTGTCCAAGCGGCCGACCGGGGCAACCCACGGCAATCCTTCACGCAAAAGATTCGCGTCGCCCGCGGGAGATGTGTTCAACGTCGCGTACACAGTATCGCGTCCCTTCTCGTCCGACGCTGTGGTCACTACGCCACGCGGCTTGTTCAGCACGAGATAGACTTTTTTCTGCGCTTCAACTAGTTTTCCGTCCACCGTGATCTGATCTCGCTTACCCGATACGGGCGTCTCCGGACCGCGCCGGATTTTCCCGCCAAGGGCCACGCGTCCGGAACGAATCAACTCTGCCGCCGTCGACCGAGAACAGTAGCCAAGCTTTGACAAAGCGCGGGCCAATCCGATCTTCCTGGTTGATTCCTTCTTCTGCACCTGATCATGCTAACTGAGAAATTGAGGAGCGAGACAGAGCTTCGGCTTTCGGCTTCGGCGTTCCATGAACGTTGTCCGCTTGGTACGATATGGTCGCAACTCGGACTAGAAGGAGAACCTATGGCCCACCAACAT
The DNA here is from genome assembly GCA_964403025.1 of uncultured Acidobacteriaceae bacterium. Lineage (GTDB taxonomy): Bacteria > Acidobacteriota > Terriglobia > Terriglobales > Acidobacteriaceae > Sulfotelmatobacter. The sequence continues at coordinate 154,908 of CAYOEH010000002.1, forward strand.
CCTCCGCGCTTTTTGAAAATTGTGGACGACGCCAAGACGCGAGTTCGCGAAACGAATGTCGAAGACGTGAAGAAGAAGATCGATAGCAATGAGAAATTTCTGCTGGTGGACGTGCGGGAAGAAAGCGAATTCGCCAAGGACCACCTGCCGGGCGCGATTCACCTTGGTAAAGGCATCATCGAGCGCGACGTTGAGGCGCGTGTGCCCGATCTCAATTCGGAGATTGTGCTTTACTGCGGCGGCGGATTCCGTTCGGCGCTAGCCGCCGACAATCTGCAGAAGATGGGTTACACCAACGTCATCTCGATGGACGGCGGGATTCGCGACTGGCGGGAAAAGGGATATCCGCTGACCAAGGGCTAAGTTCCGTTCTCACCTCTTGGCCTTCGTTGTTGGCGTATAGTACAAGCCGGATCGCGAATGAGTCGCAGCAGTGTTGTTTGGCACTTTTCCGCCCACTTATGAATGGTCGCATCTTCTTCTGGTCGCTCACCTCAGCGCTCGCCGGATTTCTCTTCGGTTTCGATACGGTGGTTATTTCCGGCGCCGAGAAAACAATCCAGGCACTTTGGGGCCTGAGCCCCGGATTGCATGGCATCGCCATGGCCTCCGCCCTCTACGGCACGGTCGTTGGCGCCCTGCTTGGCGGCTGGCCTGCTGACCGATTCGGCCGCAAGGCCACGCTGCTCTGGATCGGCGTTCTCTACTTTGTTGGTGCGGTGGGTTCAGGCTTGGCGCCGAACGTAGCCATTTTCATCGTCGCGCGCATCATTGGCGGGTTGGGCATCGGCATCTCTACCGTCGTCGCCCCGATGTATATCTCGGAGATCGCACCGCCGAAACATCGCGGGCAGCTCGCTGGCATGTTCCAATTCAACATTGTTTTCGGCATCCTCATCGCCTACGTATCGAATGCATTGTTAGCGGGCGTCGGCGATAACGCCTGGCGCTGGATGTTGGGCGTAGCCGCATTTCCGTCGTTGCTCTACGCGATATTTTGTTTTGGTCTTCCGGAGAGTCCACGCTGGCTCCTTAGTCGAAAGGGAGATCGGGAGGGCGCTATCGAGGTGCTGCAGCGCATCGAGCCTGAGGCCCCGAAGGCACAGATCGCGGCCGAGGCCGATGAGATTATGGCTGCAACGGCATCGGAACAAAAATCATCCTCTGGACATTTCTGGTCCACGCGTCTTCGTAAACCAATCCTGCTCGCGTTCCTGATTGCATTCTTCAACCAGATGTCCGGCATCAATGCCATTTTGTACTTCGCTCCCCGCATCTTCGAACTTACCGGGCTAGGCGCGAAAGCCGCGCTGCTGCAATCGATCGGGATTGGGTTCACCAATCTGATTTTCACCTTTGTCGGACTCTGGCTGATTGACCGGCTCGGCCGGCGCACTCTCCTTTATATCGGCTCGTTCGGCTACATCACCTCGCTTGGCCTGGTGGCATGGGCTTTCTTTACCGGCCACTACTTGATCGTACCGGCTTGCATCTTTGCCTTCATCGCCGCCCACGCAATCGGTCAGGGAGCGGTGATCTGGGTTTTCATCTCCGAAATATTTCCCAATCGCCATCGCGCGGAGGGCCAGAGCCTCGGCTGCGGCACGCATTGGATCTTTGCCGCCTTGCTCACCACTTTCTTCCCGAAGATGGTTTCCTCCTTCCCGATCGGCTATGTCTTCTCGTTTTTTGCCGGCATGATGGTGCTCCAGCTTCTGTGGGTCATGACCATGGTTCCGGAGACGAAAGGCGCATCGCTGGAGCAAATCCAGAGACAACTGGGGATCGAATAAGGGCGAATCTTTGGTTGGGGCACTCAGTGAGGGCTATCGCCCCTTGTCGCTGATAACTCCCGAGGTCAGACCCAAACTCCAGTCTCTTGACGCAATCTGGAGATGTCCTTGCTCGGCGCACTCCCGAAGAAGCGGCTGTATTCTCTGCTGAACTGGGAAGCGCTTAGATAGCCCACGCGCTGGCTCGCAGCACCTGCGTCCATCACCGTCGACAACATGAGCCGCCTCGCTTCCTGGAGTCGCAACACCTTTTGATAGTGCAGCGGGCTCATCGAAGTGACGGACTTAAAGTGCTCGTGGAATGAGGAGAGGCTCATGTGCACCAGCCCGGCCAGATCCTCTACTTTCATGGGTTGAGAGAAGTTTTCGCGCAGCCAGGAAATGGCCTTCGCAACCCGGTGGACGCTGGATTCTGCGAAGCCCATTTGCGCCACGCGAACCCCAATGGGACTGCGCAGAAGCCGAATCAAAATCTCATCGATTACCAGCGGGGCGAGCAGTTCAGCGTCTCCCGGCTGCGCTAGACACTCCATCAACCTCGTTGCGGCATCGATCATGCTCGCGTCGACCGGAGTGACGTAAACGGCGCTGCGCTCCTGGGCTGGAGGCAAGCCGTGCGGGTACACCTTCAACACCAGCTCCGCAATTTTGTGCGGGTCGAGATCCAGCTTGAGAGAAAGGTAGGGCGCGGAATAGCTGGCCTGCGTGACCTGGGCAGCAACCGGCAAGGCAACAGAGAACACGATCATGCGCGATGCGTTGTACTCGTAGACCTCGTCCCCTACGATGACGGTCTTCGCTCCTTGTGCGGCGATGCACAACGAGGGCAACCGAAGGACGTGGACACACTCCTGGTTGGCTCGTGAAAACCGATTCGCGTGCACACCCTGGACGCGCAGCTCGAAACTGCCGTCGTGCGGGGCGTAGGCGGCAATCAGGCGTCTCAACTCAGCCGTGTCGGGTTCGTTTGAGCCGGCATGGCCGTCCGCCCGTAAAGAGACCACTTTACCGTTAGTCTTCACGCCTCGGAGAATACCTCCTTTTGAAATCATGATGGCGCTCATCACGTCTGTGCGAGGAGGGCAACGTCGAACTTTGAATAGTACTTCTTGACGTCGCCTTTCCCGTACTTGGCTCGGAATTTCTCGACCACAGACAACACCTGTTTGGCCTCGGTAATCGGAACTACTTTGACTTCAGCCTCAGCGCCCCGCGCACTGATTCGAATCGACGGATTCTTCAACACATTCTGGTACCACTGCGTATCCGATCCCTGCACCGGCAGTAGGTACAGCTTGTCAGCATCGAATACGAACCAGATGGGGATCGAGATCGTACGCCCTGATTTTCTACCGGTCACGCTGATCTTAATTTCGCTAGATCGGGAAAGGCTCTCTTTGAGAGCGTCGTTTCGAGTTGGCATATGCGCTCCTTTGAGCTGCACTCGTGTCTCTCATTTACTCAGATTTCAGAGAAGCCATATCGATGGAGAAGCGGTACTTCACATCGGACTTGAGCAGTCGCTCGTAGGCTTCGCTGACCTTCTGGATCGGAATCACTTCGACATCAGCGGTGATATTGTGCTTCCCGCAGAAATCGAGCATCTCCTGAGTTTCGGCGATGCCGCCAATGCTCGATCCTGACAGACTGCGACGGCGCGGGATCAGGGCGAAGGCAGCGACGGCGAGAGGTTTCGGCGGTGCGCCGACGAGGGTAATGTTGCCGTCGCGGCGGAGCAGGTTGAGATAGGCATTGATGTCGTGCTCGGCGGAAACCGTGTCGAGGATGAAATCGAAGCTCTCCGCGTGCTTTTGCATCTCGTTCGCATCGCGGGAAACCGCGATTTCGTCGGCTCCGAGACGCAGTGCATCTTCCTTTTTCTTCGGCGACGTGGTGAAGACGACCACGTGGGCTCCGAGCGCATGCGCAATCTTTACCCCCATGTGGCCCAGTCCACCAAGCCCGACCACCCCGACCTTCTTGCCTCGGGTGATGCCCCAATGCCGCATGGGCGAATAGGTTGTGATGCCAGCACAGAGCAAAGGTGCGGTTCCGGCGAGACTGAGGTTCGCAGGCACACGCAGCACAAACCTCTGGTCCACCACGACGCTCTCAGAGTACCCGCCATAGGTCACGCCTCCTAGGTGCTTATCCGGAGAATTAAAGGTAAGTGTCATGTTCGGGCAGAACTGCTCAAAGCCGGCCCGGCATTCTGGACATGTGCCGTCCGAATCGACCATGCAACCAACGGCGGCGAGGTCGCCAGCCTTGAATTTGGTGACCGCGGAGCCGACCTTGGTCACACGCCCGACAATCTCATGGCCCGGGACAATCGGGTACACAGTAGGCATGAATTCGCTCCACTCGTTGCGCACCGAATGGAGATCAGAGTGACAAATGCCGCAAAACAGGATTTCAATCTGCACGTCATCTCCGGTTGGATCGCGCCGCGTGATCGTGGCGGATTCCATCGGTGATTTTGCGTTGGCAGCGGAATAAGCTTTCGCTTTGTACATGGACTTTGACTTTCCTTTCATAGACCGGTCATTTTCTCCAGGCGCTCCGGATAGCGAGCACCTTCCACCGTGATCTTGGATGCGGCGGCACCGATGTCGCGCAGATCGTTAGCCGTGAGTTCGACTGCCCCGGCACCGATGTTCTCTTCCAGGCGGTTCAGCTTCGTCGTCCCTGGGATCGGAACGATCCACGGCTTTTGCGCGAGCAGCCACGCCAGTGCGATCTGAGCCGGAGTCACCTTCTTCCGCTTCGCGATGCTGCCGAGCAGGTCAACCAGTCCCTGATTCGCTTTGAGAGCCTCCGGCGTGAAGCGAGGCAGAGTGCTGCGGAAGTCGGAGCTATCAAATTTCTTGTTTTCGTCGATCGCTCCCGTGAGGAAGCCCTTGCCCAGCGGGCTATAAGGCACGAAACCAATCCCGAGTTCCTCGAGTGGGGGAATCACTTCCTGCTCCGGCTTTCTCCACCACAAAGAGTATTCGCTTTGGACAGCGGTGACCGGCTGAACCGCGTGGGCGCGACGAATCGTCTTTGCGCCCGCTTCAGACATGCCGAAGTGCTTGACCTTGCCTGCCTGAATCAGTTCCTTCACCGCACCCGCAGTGTCTTCGATCGGCACATTCGGGTCAACCCGGTGCTGATAGTAAAGGTCAATGGTCTCAACTTTCAATCGCTTGAGCGAGCCTTCGACGGCCTGCTTGATGTGCTCCGGTTTGCTATTCACGCCTGGCGGCGCGCCCTTCATTCCCCGAGGATCTTTGTCGGGACTGACGTCGAACCCGAACTTGGTCGCGATCACAACCTTCACGCGGAACGGAGCAAGGGCCTCGCCCACAAGCTCTTCGTTCAACCACGGGCCGTAGACTTCGGCGGTGTCAAAGAATGTGATGCCGCGGTCCACGGCGGCATGGAGAAGAGTGGTCATCTCCTGCTTGTCTTTCGGAGGACCATATGAAAAGCTCATCCCCATGCAGCCCAATCCGAGAGCCGAAACTTCCAGGTTGCTTTTTCCAAGTTTGCGTTTCTGCATTTGTCTCTCCTGCGCCGCGAAATTTCGTCCGCCTCGGGGCCAGCGCAAGCCCAAGCATAGTTTCCCGAGCCTCGGTCTTCTTGCCTATTCCGATGAAGTTCTTGCCAAATTCTCCGAACTAACCCGGTAATTCGTCTCATTCTGGGTATCGCGCGGCCCCCAGTGAGCCGAAAAGCTAGCGATGCCCGTCGGGAGAGCTAAGCACTCAGTTTAGTTCAATCCATTTCGTTATCAAGCGCTAAGGTTTCATCGCTGTGTTTGCTCAAAATGCGCTAGAATTGCGGCGTCGCGTGCACAGATAGCCTCGGTCCCCGTGAGACCGCGCAAACGAGCAACGGCATGTCTTTGGTCATTGAGAATCTTCCAGAGGCGATTCGCACTACCAAACAAGGGCTTCGGGCAGCGTTGCCCGAATACAAAGAAGTCTTCCGCGAGGTAGAGGCCGAAATGCGGGGACGTGTGGAAGAAATCGTCACCGAGCGTGAATCCGGACACGACGTCATTCCCGTTGTGCAATACCCGGATATTGCATCCGGAAGAGTGCCAGCGGAACTGATGGGGAAGGTCCGGTCGCGCGGAGCTTGCGCGGTGCGCGGCACTTTTAGCCGGGAAGTGGCTGTTGGTTTTGATGACGAGATCGCGGCATACGTTGAAAGGAACGACCTGGATGCAAAGCTCGCGAATCGCGCCGAGGACAAGTACTTTGGCACGCTGGCTTCGGCCAAACCTCAAATCTATGGCATCTATTGGTCACGCGCCCAGGTCGAGGCGCGACAGTCTGAGTCGTTGACGAACGTCCGAGTTTTCTTAAACAACTTGTGGCGGGCGGAAAGCGATGGAGTGCGTTACATCAACCCGGATGAAACTCCCGCTTATGTAGATCGCATTCGCCGCCGGCCCCCCGGTTCGGCATCGCTCGGTCTTTCGCCCCACGTAGATGGTGGCTCCGTGGAGCGCTGGCTCGACGAAAATTTCCGCAAGGTGTACCGGAGCGTGTTCTCGGGCAACTGGAGGAAGTACAGCGCCTTCGACGTCGCTTTTCGTCCGTAGGTGCAAGAAGTGGACTCGCCCGCGGTGTGCTCGATGTTTCGCACCTTTCAGGGATGGACCGCGCTCACGCGCCAGGGCCCAGGCGACGGGACCCTCCAGCTGATTCCGATCGCCGAAGCGATGGTCTACATTCTGCTGCGGGCCATTCAAGACGATGTGCCCGAAGATGACCTTTGCGGCGCGCTGCCGGGACGAGCTCTTTCGGTGAACGAGCAATATCACAGTCCTCTGATCAAGGCGCTCTCGTCGATTCCCCAGATGGAGCCCGGGGACACGATCTTCTGGCATTGCGACGTGATTCACGCCGTCGAAAACGAACATCGTGGAACCGGCTACAGCAATGTGATGTACATCCCCTCGGCCCCCGGCTGCGCTAAGAACAACGCTTACCTTGAAAGACAGGCGCGCTCTTTCCTCACCGGAAAGACCCCGCCGGATTTTCCTGCCGATAATTTCGAGGTCAATTTTGCGGGGCGCGGCACGCTGGCAGATTTGAACGAACGCGGTCGTGCACAGCTTGGAATCACCGAGGCTGTCTACCAGAGCACGATAGCCGGCGCTGCCTAGCCTCTGGGGACTGGCTCTACTCACCGCTGCGACAAGGCAGGCAGCGCGATTTTGTCTTTGATACCTTCGCCCTCAACCACCGTATAAATGAAATCCGCGGGAATATCCCGCAGAACCTCAGTTTCGCCATTGGGCCAGCGAATGCTTACTTCATTCATCTTTTCGCTCGCGCCCAAGCCAAAGTGCAAGCGCAAATCATTCTGCGAAAGATAGCTGGCGCCGCCGCGGACTTCATTGAACTGCACCAGCGTTCCAGCCTTTACCGTGACGCGAGCGCCGATCGCAGCTTTGTTACTTTTCACGCCCACGAGTTTGAAGAGCACGCGGTGGTTCGTGCTCTCTGTACGGTTCAGCAGTAGCGACGGTGGCTCGCCCACATTGAGCACAACGATGTCGACGTTGCCGTCGTTATTGATGTCGCCAAAAGCCGCCCCCCGCCTCGATTGTGGAGGCATGCTGGCGAACACCTCGGAAACATCATCAAAAGTTCCATCGCGATGATTGCGGAAGAGCAGCATCGGCTGCCGGTAGGGAGTGCCACCGGGAATCGTATCGACCTGCGGATAGACGTGGCCACAGTCTACGAATAAATCCGGCCAACCGTCGTTATCCATGTCGAAGAAAGACGTGCCCCAACAGACGAACGGATACGTCGGTCGCAGGAGCTTGGCGCGCACACTAACATCCGCAAAGGAATCGTTCCCCTGGTTGCGATACAGAGTGGTTCCCTGCTCGAAAAAATTTGTTACAACCATCGACAATCGGCCTTCGTGAAGATAATCGCCCCAGTCCACGCCCATGGAACCTTGTTCCATGCCGTCGCCACTGAGCGCAACTCCATCGAGCAGGCCAACATCCTCAAAGGTCCCGTCGTGCTTATTGCGATATAGGAAATTCGGGCCGGCATCGTTGGCGACATAAAGATCGGGCCAGCCGTCGTTGTCATAGTCGCCCCACGTCGCGCCCAAGCCGTAATAATGATGCGGATCGTCCACCCCCGCCTTTTTCGAAACCTCTTCGAAGGTGCCATCGCCCTTGTTGTGGAAGAGCAAATCGGATTCCCCCGGCATGCCCCACGGTCCGCACTGCACCAGCACTCCCTTGAAACGGCAGAAGCGGGGATCGTTGCCGAACTGCGGCAAATCGTTCATATCGACGTGGACATAGCGCGAGACAAAAAGATCCACGCGGCCGTCGCGGTCGTAGTCGGCCCACGCGGCCCCCGTGCTGAATCCACCGGCGCCGACTCCGGCCTTCTGGGTCACATCCTCAAATTTGCAATCACCGAGATTGTGATACAGCGCGTTGCCGCCATAGCCGGTCACGTAAATATCCTGTAAACCGTCGTTGTCGTAGTCGGCGACAGCCACGCCCATGCCCCAACCCTTGTGCGTAAGCCCAGCGGATTTCGTAATGTCGGTAAACTTAAGATCGTTGCTCTTGGGATCAGTGTCCTGATGATAGAGAGTGATCATCAGATCACCGCCGCTCTCGCGATAGCGTTGAACCGTGGATCCGTTCACGGTGATGATGTCGAGTTTGCCATCGTTGTCGCAGTCGATCAGACCTACGCCGCCGCTCATGGATTCGACGATGTATTTCTTGTCGGGGGAAGAAATGTGCGAGACCGTGAGCCCAGCCTTCTGCGCGACATCTTCAAACTCCGGAACACTCGGCGCGCTCTGCGGTTGCGCGGCCGGCGACGGTGCATTCGATGGATGGGACGAATGAGCGGCTTGTGCAAATAGCCAGGGAGCCAGGATCAGTCCCGTCCACAAGAGAAGCAACCGTCGCATAAGCAGGAAAACCGATTATACAGCCCGGCTTGGGGCACAACATACCATGGCGAGAACGCGATGGCAGAAGAGAAGCAGGAAAGTCTTATTTTGAATGGTAACGTCGCTCATCTCGGGTAAACTGACAACACAACTTCTAGTAGGACTCATGGGAAATAATCGCTTGAGAGATTGTGGATTGTGTGCGGCGCTTTTACTGTGCGCGACTCTTGCGGCGATCTGCCAGCCCCTGCCGCAAGAACATGCCGCCGAGGGAACTTTACATTCCGGTCCGAATGCGCCTCTGACGGTTGATCAGGTCGTCGAGAAACTGCAAGAGAGGAACGCGGAGCGCGCCGCTGCGCTGGGTCAATACGAAGCAACGAGAATCTACCGCATGCAGTATCGCGGTTTTCCGAGCGCCCGCGACGCAGAGATGGTGGTCAACGTGGAGTACCACCCCCCGAATTCTAAACAGTTTCACATCGTGTCGCAGACTGGCCCTAAGTTCATCATTGACCACGTCTTCAAGAAACTTCTGGAAAGTGAGCAGGAAGCATCCAACGACGAGAACCGCCGGCATACAGCGCTGAGCACGGAAAACTACGACTTCACCTTGGCTGGATACGAATCCACGCCGGACGGCGCGCAATATGTTCTGAACCTGCTCCCCAAGACCAAAAACAAGTTTCTCTATCGCGGACAAATATGGGTTGACGCAAAAGACTTCGCGATGGTGCGAATCAAAGGAGAGCCGGCGAAGAACCCCTCGTTCTGGATCAAGAAAACCGACATCGAACACAGGTATGTGAAGGTGAATGACTTCTGGTTGCCCGCTGAGAATCATACAGAAAGCGTAATACGACTCGGCGGTGTGGCCACCCTCACCATCGAATACAAAGACTACAAAGTTACGAAAGCGACGTCGCTCCGCACTACCGGGACCAACGGCAAAGCCTCGAAATCGTTGGGAAGCGATAACGTGCGCTGACTTCATTTAGCGTGGACTCGATCGCAAGCCATGCGGTTCGAAGCCCGGCTGCGTTTTTTGCTCGCCTGAGCCTGCCTTTCCGCGAGAGTCCCCAACATGTGAACCGCGTGAATCTGAAAAAATATTAACCATCCTTTCATCACTGCGTCACAACCCCTCGCTACGATTTTCAGTCATCCCTGATCTGAAGATTCTCCTCTGTTGGCGGAGCTAGGTCCCCGAACGAGTTGTATTGTGCGCCGCTTCCCGGCGCTGCAATCGCAGTCTCGCAGTTGTTGTTCAAAGGAGCATCAACATGGAAGCTCAGACCTCTTCCCGCACTCTCCACAGTGTTCTGCAAATGGCACTCTGGTTGGTCCTTTGTGCAGCTCTGTCACACTCGGCTTTCACCCAGACAGGGAAAGGTACCCTGGTTGGCCACGCAGCCGATACTGGAGGAGCCTTGCTGCCGGGCGCGAGAGTGCGAGTCGATCCGGGCAATGTTTCGGTCGTTACCAACCAGGTGGGAGAGTTCACCGTAATCGACCTTGCTCCCGGCGACTACAAGGTCACAATTTCTTACGTAGGCTTCCTCCCCTTCGCCGCGGATGTGAAGGTGGTTGCCGGCCAGTCTACGCGCGTGGATGCCATGCTTAAGGTTGAGGCAAAGGGAGAAGCGATTACAGTTGTAGCTGACGCTCTCGGCGTGGCGGAAGACATTAACGTGCAGCGCACATCCGACAATATTCTCGATGTAATGTCGGAGGGCGTTATTCAGAGCTTGCCGAATGAAAACATCGCCGACGTGGTTGGCCGCATGCCGGGCGTAAGCCTGGAGCGCGACGAGGGTGAAGGCAAATATGTGCAGATCCGCGGCACCGAACCACGGCTGAACAACACGACCGTGGACGGCGTCGAGCTTCCCGCGCCGGAGGACAACGTGCGCCAGTTCAAACTGGACACCATTCCCTCCGACATCGTCGAATCGGTCGAAGTCAACAAGACTTTGGCCGCCAATCAGGACGCTGACGCCATCGGCGGAACGGTAAACCTGGTCACCAAAAAAGCCGGCGAATTGCCGACGCTGAAACTCGAAGGAATCGGCGGCTTCACTCCTATCGTAAACACACGTTACATCGGCTTGGTTACCGGCACTGCGGGCAAGCGCTTTGGACACGACAAACGATTCGGCGCGCTCTTTTCGGGAAGCTACGACTATAACGGCCGCGGCATCGACGACATCGAACCCTCGCCCAATGACACGGCGTTTCCCTCCTATGGCAGCATGGACGTCAGGGAATACAGGTATCATCGCAAACGCTATGGATTTGGCGGTTCGCTCGACTACAAGCTCAAGGACCCTGCTTCCGGTCTCTATCTTCATTACTTCGATTCTGATTTCAAAGACTACGGCGACAAGTGGGTCTACACCCTCAACGACCAAGGCTCTCCCCAATTCTCAACTTCCAGTCGCGTGCCGGACTTTGGAGCAGCCAGCATAGCGATCGGCGGCAAGCATGTCTTCAGCGGCTCTTGGTTGAGCTGGGAACTTTCGGCGGCACGTTCACGCGAACTGGGCGCAGCCGGCGATCCGGGAGCGACCTTCGACCCAGTGCCAGGCAGCGCCCTCAGTACCCTTGCCACATGCGTCAACACTGTGGGCCCCGATTTTCATCTGCCGCAGTGGGATCCGTCTTGCTTCGGATCTCCCACCTACGATCCATCGCAATATACCTTGACCGCGTACAACGGCACTCAGGGAATAACTTCGCAAGTGAACCTGCAAGGCGCGATCTCGTACGCCAGGGACTATCATCTGGGTTCGCACTTCTCGACTTTTGAGTTTGGCTTCAAGGCACGCAATGCCCATAAGGGGCAGGACGCGTACTCGCCGACCTACGACCAGGCATTTATCGCAAATCCCAGCAATCCGCCGGTCTCGCTAATGACCAACTACCTCAGCGGATTCACCAACCCTCACTACTACTTCGGCGCTTATCCACTCGGCCCCGTCACCAACTACAACACAATTGCAGACAATCTGAACAATGCGATTAGCCAGGGAGTCCTTGCGCTCGACCAGCCGGCTACTGCCTTCGGTTCGGATGCCAGCAACTTCGACTTAACCGAAAGAGTATCCGCCGGCTACGCAATGAATACCATTGAGTTCGGTCGCTTCCGCTTGCAGACCGGCTTACGCGTCGAGGCCACGCAGTTGGATATCCTTGGATTCAATGTGGTCAATAACGCCACCAGCACCCAGGCAACTGTGACCCCGCAGCAGGCGGACACTTGGTATTGGGATCCTTTGCCGAGCGTTCAGCTCCGCTACCGGATCACGGATGACTCTGATATTCGCGCCGTATACGCCCGCGCAATTTCCCGTCCGAACCCTTACGACATGGTGCCGTACATAACGCTGGATAACAGCACGAACCCACTTACTGTCGCGGTCGGAAATCCGAGCCTTAAGCCCGAGCACGCCAATGACTACGATGTGCTCTACGAGCACTACCTGAAGCCCTATGGCGAGTTCCAGGCTGGCTTCTTCTACAAACAATTGAGCCAGCCCATTTATTATCTTGCCGATCCCAACTATGGCGGAGCGCAATATCCGCAGTATCACGGCGACATTCTTGACTACATTATTAACGGAGTTAACGCCAAGCTCTACGGCGTCGAGTTTTCCTATATCCAGCACCTCGGGTTCCTGAAAGGCGCCTGGAGCGGCTTCGGCATCATGGCGAACTTCAGTAAGACGGGTTCGAACGCCGGCACACTGCCGCTTCGAACCGACAATCCGGCACTGCAGCGTCAGACTCCGACGATATGGAATCTTAGTCCCAGCTACGACCGGGGTCGCCTTTCGGCCCGGCTGGGAGCCACTTACAACAGCGCGAGTATCTACCAGTACCAGTGGGAGCAATGCACCCAGGCACAGGCGGGCGCTGGTGGTTGCGAAGATCCCGCCTTTCTTGGGCCAAAGGGCCCGCTCGGAGACAACTACTTGTATCCGCACTTGCAGGTCGATGCGCAAGCGAGTGTCCGCGTGCAACGGACTCTAACCGTGCTCTGGCAGGGGCTGAATCTTACTGATCAGGTCTTCGGCTTCTACAACGGCAGCCCCTGGTACGTTACGCAGCGCGAATACTACAGGCCTACGTATTCCCTCGGCCTGCGCTGGGAGCCACGCCGAGAGTAGCAAGGAAGATGCGCTCCAACGAAGCTTCGCAATGGTTTCAGGCGAACTTCAGATTGGCTGCGTAGAATTCAGTTCCAGTCGCGTACCCATTTTGTGCCAATGAAAGAAAGAAGGATTCGCATGCAAAGGAACAACGGCGTTCCGTGCCGCAACACTTCGACCAGGAGGCTTACGGTTTTCACGGTTGTCTTGGTTTTGGCGACCACCCTTGCTGGCATCTCCGCTGCATCAGCCGCAGAATTTTCAATTACCAGGAAGATCTCGATCCCCGGCCAGGGCAGCTGGGACTATCTCACCGTCGATGAGGCAGCGCGCCGTTTGTATGTTTCCCACGGAACGCAGGTAGAAGTGATTGATGTGGATTCGGGGAACATCGTCGGAACTATCCCCAAGACGCTCGGGGTGCATGGAATCGCGATTGCTCCGGAGCTTGGCCGTGGATTCGTAAGCAACGGCCAATCCTCTACAGTCACTATTTTTGATTTGAAAACCCTTAAGCCTATCGCCGATGTTCCTACGGGACAGAAGCCCGATGCAATCATCTTCGATCCCGCCACTTCGAGAGTCTTCGCCTTCAACGGCGCGAGCAATAGCGCGACCGCCATCGATGCCGCCACCGGCAAAGCCGTTGGAACGGTGGACCTCGGGGGCGGGCCGGAATACGCGACCGCCGATGGCAACGGCTTCGTCTACAACAATCTGGAAGATGAAAGCCTGGTGCTGAAGATCGACTCCCGCAAGCTCACTGTCGACAAGCGCTGGCCCGCCGCGCCTTGTGCTTCGCCCTCAAGCATGGCAATCGATCGTGCTAACCACCGGCTGTTCATCGGCTGCCGCAGTAAAGTAATGGCCGTCATGAACGCCGATACGGGTCAGGTCATCACTACGTTGCCAATTGGCGACCATGTGGATGCCACTGCCTTCGATCCCGCGACGAAGCTGATCTTCAATTCGAATGGCGAAGGAACGATCACCGTTATTCGTCAGGATGGTCCGGATAAATACTCCGTGGTTGAAACCGTGAAGACTTTGCCGAAAGCCAAGACGATGGCCCTGGATCCGAAAACGCACCGGCTGTTTCTATCGACTGCGGAATCGGGGCAATTCGAAGTGCTCGTCGTAGGAAATTAGTAGTCCGCTCCGCTGGGCGTAAGCTCTTACTATGAGTTCACCATACCGCTTTGTCGCACATTCGTTTTCTCTGCTCTGCGTAACGGCTGCCCTCTTGGGACTGGCTTGCTGCACGAAGGCCTCGACCGCGCAAACTTCGGTCGATCTGCAAGCCAAAGCCGGCACGCCGTTGCGCTTCGTGGCTTACGGCGATACGCGTTTTCACGATCCGAAAGATACGGAGGCCGCGAATCCTGCAGTGCGCGTGGCTTTGGTGCAAGCCATTGCTGAGGTGAATCCCGCATTCATTTGTTTCACCGGCGACATCGTCTATAACGGCTACGATGAAGACGATTGGAAAGTATGGGATAAGGAGACAAGCGTCTGGCGCGATAAGAATATTCCGGTCTATCCGGCGCTCGGCAACCACGATCTGCACGGGAGCGAGAAGATTGCACTGGGCAATTACTTCCAACGCTTCCCTGATCTCAAGAACAGCCGCTATTATTCAGTGCGCGCTGCGAATACGCTCATCCTGGTGCTCGACAGCTCTCTGGATGAAGTCTCTGGACCGCAGGGCCAATGGCTGGCCGGCAAACTCGACAACATCCCGGCGGACGTGGATTTCGTCTTCCTTATGTTTCACCATCCGCCATACACCAGCTCCTCGGATATGAAGATGCTTGGGGGTGGCCACTCCGCCCGGTCGACGGAGAAAGCTTTGGCGAAGATATTGGAGGATCGCCAAGCGCATACCCGTGCCCGTTTCGTGGTGTTCTCCGGACACGTGCACAACTATGAGCGCCATGAACGCGGAGGCGTCACTTATTTTGTTTCCGGTGGAGGAGCCGCCCACGCTTATCCCATCGAGCGTGCCCCGAGCGATCCGTTCCAGAGCAAAGAAGTGAACTACCACTATCTGCTCGTGGAGGTCGATCATCAGCAATTGAAGATCACGATGAATCGCATCGATCTGTCCAGCGGGAAGGCGGTCTGGACGCAGCCTGATTCTGTAAAGATCACCACACCGGCAGCCGCCTCCACAGCGGCTGCGCGCTGAACCTTCTGTCAGAAAATACAGCCTTCGCCGAAACGCATTACGGTTCGAGCCCAAACGAGCCCTTCACCCGAATGTCCCGCGACGAGGACCCGACTAGCACGTCGAACTGGCCGGGCTCTGTCACCCAATCTTTCTTCGCAGTGCTGTAGAACGCCATCGCAGCTCGGTCGAGCGTGAAGCTCACGGTCTTCGATTCTCCGGGCGCAAGCTCAACTCGGCGAAAGCCTTTCAACTCCTGAACAGGGCGATCCACGCTCGCGTGTCCGTCGTGTACGTAGAGTTCCACCACCTCGGCGCCCGCCCGAGATCCGCTGTTGCGGACTCGCAGACTCACCTCTACCGGCTTCCCCGACGATGTTTCGGTCGGCGAAATTTTCAAATCACTGTAATCGAACTTCGTATAAGAGAGACCGTAGCCAAAGGGAAACAGAGGCTCTACCTTTTTCGTATCGAAATATCGATAGCCCACATAAATTCCTTCCGCGTACTCGACCTGCAAGTTCTCGCCGGGATAGTGCCCGTACGCCGGTGAATCCTTCCACTCCTTTACAAACGAAACCGGGAGCTTTCCTGAAGGGTTGGCCTCGCCGAAGAGAACATCCGCGATTGCATTCCCGCCTTCTTGTCCGCCATACCACATGTCAACAATGGCGGGAACCTGCGCAATCCATTTCGACATAATGACCGGCCCGCCTGCGTTGATCACCACGGCGGTATTCTTATTGACCTTCGCCACGGCTGCGATGAGTTCGTCCTGCCCGGCCGGGAGATCGAGCGACTTAATATCAAAATCTTCTGACTCAAGTTTGGGATACCTACCCACCACGATGATGGCAGCATCTGCTTTGGCCGCAGCGCTCACGGCTTCTTTTCGAAGCTGCTCCCGTGCCTCCGGAGTATCTTTGCTTGGATCCTCGCCCTCCATGCTTACGCCCAATGCATAACTCACTTGCAGATTCTTACCCGCTCGATCCTGAATCCCTTTCAGCGGACTGATCGAATACCTGGGAGTCACCAGCGAACTACCGCCTCCGCCGGTTCTAGCCATCGCGGCGTTGGGGCCGATAACGATGAGCGAGTGAATCTTCGAAGGGTCGATCGGGAGTAAATCGCCGGCGTTCTTGAGCAAAACGATGCTCTCGGTTGCGGCTTTGCGTGCCACGGCGCGCTGCCCAGGCGTATCGATCTCGCCGGTCGCGGTGTGCGGCTTGTCGAATTGCCCGCTGACGAACATCACGCGCAGCATGCGGCCTACGTTGTCATCAATTGCAGCCGTGGATATCTTGCCAGCCGATATTTCCGGAAGCACCTTCTCCGGAACCAGCCAGCCCCCGCCGTTGCCGGCCTCCTGCGTCTTCGGTCGTTTCAGCCATGCTTTCATCGGCTCACCGCCGGGCATCTCCAAATCCATGCCGGCATTCACCGTAGCTACTGTGCTGTAGGTGCTGCCCCAATCAGAAACTACAAAGCCCTTGAATTCCCATTGTTTTTGCAGTACGTCTTTCAGCAGAAAAGGATTTTCAGCGCAGTACACTCCGTTGAGTTTGTTGTAGGCCGACATCACCGACCACACGCCGGCCTCCTCGATTGCAGCTTTGAACGCAGGGAAATAGATTTCGTGCAAAGCACGCTCATCAATTACTGCATTGATCCGGTGTCGCTCGAACTCCTGGTTGTTCGCGGCAAAGTGCTTGACCGTCGCGATCACACCTTCGCTCTGAACCCCCTTGATGTAAGCCACTCCCAGACGGCTCGTAAGATATGGATCTTCGCCGTACCCTTCAAAATTTCTACCCCACAGAGGAGTGCGATTAATGTTCACCGTCGGTCCCAGAATCATGTCGCGGCCCAGCGCCTTCACCTCCTGACCGATTGCCTGCCCCTCGGCCTGGACCAGTTCCGTATCCCAGGTGGCAGCCATGGCCACTCCTGCGGGAAAAGCAGTCGTCATCACTTTTGTTTTTGAGGTCGGCGCACTGGTCTCGGCCGAAGGGCCAGCCCACGACCGGATACCCAACGGGCCATCCGCCATTTTTATGGAAGGGATACCCAGCCGCTCGTTCGGGACGCTCTGCATCCAGTCCGCCCCGCTCAACATCGCAACTTTTTCCTGCAGCGTCATGCGGCCCAGCAGGTCTTGAACGCGTTGCTCAACCGGCACGCTGGGATTCTTGTACGGCGGGAGATTGGAGCCGCTTTGGTTCTGCGCAATGCCAAATACGGTGGCAAAGAGAATCCAAACCAGACAAAGCGAACGTCTTACTGCCCGAGCCCCTGACATCTCTCTTCCCGACATGTGCATACACCTCCCGAGGGCACAATCGGCCCGGATAATTCTATCTCTATTTTGATTTGAGGAGGATTGTCGGCTGTCAATCCGTGTGATGAACAATCTCGAAGTGCGTCACCGTCTCATCAAAATCGGTCAGCGCCGCTCGCGCTTCTGGTTCCACCACGGCTTTCTCCGGCTTCACTCCGGCAAACTTACCGACCGCCTCCATCGACTCCCAAAGCGTGAGCACAACAAGTTCAACCACGCCATCCACCGCGCGACGGAGCAGATATGCTCCGCGATGTCCTTCGATGGCTCGAAGCGCCGGGAAAACCGTTCCCGTGGCGTGCTGAATATATCTGTCTGATTTCTCGGCGGTCGAGCGCGCCTTCCACATTCGCAAGATCATCCCCCTATCTTGGGATGAAGATCCTCCGCTCAATGTGTTCGCCGACTCACTCGGCGCGTTCTTCGTCGCAATTACTACGCGCGGCCTGATGGGTTTTGCAGCGTCTTCTCCCGCGACTGTCATCCATTCCCGCACGTGCCACCGCTTCACTGCCCCACTGGTCACATATGGATCAGCGCGGGCGAACTTCTCCGCGACTTCCGGCGAGTCGCCCTTAAACAACAACACGGCGCCATCCACGGGATTGGCAAGCGCGCCACCCAGCACGAGTTCACCCCGCGCGCTTGCCGCCCAAGCCTTTTCCAGATGCGCCTCCCGAAACTCCACGCGTCTTGCAACGTAGTCTTCACCAACTTCGTAAAACAGAAGGTAATGCATTCCGAACGTCCCTTTCGTTTCCTGTCAGATGCTCTGGACCCAGCCGTGTAGATCAGGTGCGCGGCCCGTCATCACAGCTAGCAATTTTTCTCGTACTTCAACGCCCACTTTTCGTTGTTCAATCGGGGGCAATTCAAGAGTTCGATCCTTGTATCGAATTCGTCTGACATGCGTCACGGTCGCTGCCGTTCCAGTTCCGAAGCACTCCCGAAGTTCGCCACGCTCGTAGCTTCTGACCAGTTCATCGATCGAAATACGATCTTCTTTCACGCGATATCCCAGATCGCGCAAAAGAGCGATCACGCTATCGCGAGTGATGCCGGGCAGAATCGTGCCACTCAGAGAAGGCGTAACGACCTCTTCCCCCAGAACGAAAAATACATTCATTACGCCGCATTCTTCCACGTAGCGGCGCTCTTGAGCGTCCAGCCACATAACGGCGTTGAATCCTGCCTCGCGCGCTTCCTGATCCGCCAGCAGTGCGGCGGCATAATTCCCTGCGGGCTTTATGTCACCGGTTCCTCCTGGAAACGCACGCGCGTAGCGCTCGCTCACCAGTACATCTACCGGCGCAGAAAAATATGCGCCAAAAGGAGACGTCATAATGATGAACTGATATCGATCCGCCGGCTTCACCCGGAGCGATGGATCGATCGAAAACAACACTGGCCGAATGTAAAGTGCTCCGATCTCTGCCGGAGGAATCCACGCCTGGTCCAAGCGAACCAGTTCCCGCAGGCCATCCAGAAACAAGGATTCAGGCACGACTGGCATGGCCAACCGGGCCGCCGAGCGCTGAAATCGGCGCGCGTTTTCACCGGCGCGAAACAAGAGTGAGCGACCATCGGCTGCCTTGTACGCCTTCATGCCTTCGAAAACAGAGACTCCGTACTGCAGCGCGCTGACACTCGGAGCGATAGGAATCGGGCCGTAGGGACGAATCAGTCCGTCACTCCAGCGACCCTCATCGAACTCCGCGGTGAACATGTGGTCGCTAAAGACACTGCCAAATGCAAGTTTTGCAAAATCGACCTCCTGCAACCTGGAGTTCGCCACGCGCTCAATACGAAACGGAACCGTCTCCATCTGATTGTCCCTATGCATCAGGAATTCGCTCCTTTGTGAGGTCGATCATTAGAACTGCGCTGACTTCGATATGCTATCGGTTGCCGCCTTTTACCGTCACTCTATAAGCGGCTATAAATGAATAAATACAATCGGAACGGCGCGTGGGGGAATCTAATGCACCATGCGCGCTCGAAGGGGCTTACTTGGTTTTATTGTAATTGTTCAGACCGTTCTTTTTTCGGCCCATCTTCTTCTCTATCAGACCTGGACGTTCTCGCCCGCAGGAAACGACCCTGCCGGTGCGCTCTGGATAAAGCTGATGCTCGGCTTGTTGTCGGTAAGCTTTGTTGCCGCCTCGCTCCTTGCCTTTCGCTACACCAACCCCGCTGTGCGAGCGTTTTATAAGGCAGCTGCAGTTTGGCTGGGCCTGCTCAGCTTTTTCTTCGTGGCAGCGGTTTCTGCCTGGATTATTTTCGCTGTTGCGTGGCTGGCTGGGGCAGAAGTGAACTTCCATCGGATCGTGGAATTGTTCTTCAGTGTTGCTGCGATGGTTGGCGTATACGGCGTCTTCAACGCAGGCTGGACGCGAATTACGCGAGCCACGGTGCGGCTCGCGAATCTGCCGGAGGCGTGGCGTGGGCGCAAGGCGGCTTTGATCAGCGATGTGCACCTGGGTCACGTGCGAAATGGAAGTTTTCTGCGCCGCATGGTGGTCAAGATTTTGCAGGAAGCGCCGGACGCCATTTTTATCGCTGGCGATTTGTATGACGGCACGGCCATCGACGCCGGACGAGCTGCCGAGCCGTTAAGCAAGCTTACGGCCCCCCAGGGCGTATATTTCGTCGCGGGAAATCACGAACAATTTGGCGATGACAGCAAATACCTGAACGCCATTGCCGCGGCCGGAGTGCGCGTCCTCAGCAATGAAAAAGTAGAAGTGGACGGTTTGCAGATTGTTGGCGTGCCCTACCGCAACGCGGTGCAGGACGAGCAGTTTGCGTCGGTGCTGCACGGTGTTCGTTTGGATCGCAACCGCGCGAGCATTTTACTGACCCACGCCCCTGACAATCCGGAGATCGCGGAGGCCGCCGGCGTTTCTCTCCAACTATCCGGGCATACTCACCTTGGACAGTTCATCCCCTGGAGTTGGATGGCGCGTCGCATCTACCGCCAGTTTGTGTACGGCTTGAGCCGGATCGGCAAGATGCAGGTTTTCACATCAAGCGGAGCAGGAACATGGGGACCGCCGCTGCGGTTGGGATCAAATCCCGAGATCGTAGTACTCGAGTTCGAGTAAAAGCAATCGAACCTTCAATCCACTGTCACTTCGGCAAAACTTCTGCTCTTTCCCTCAGCGTTCCGACAGCGCGAGCAACCGATTCCAGTTTCCGCAGATCGTCGGGAGTAAAGTCCGGTCCTGCCGCGGCCGGGCGCGGGGCCTTGCGCGAGATTTGAATCACGCCGATTACCTCTCCATCGTTGGCCAGAACGGGCGCAGACATGAGCTTCTGGATCACTTGGTCGTCCAGTCCCGTGTCCCCCAGTTTGACCAACTCAAACACGCTGAAGTGCTTCACTTGCGCGAAGCCATTGAAAAGCTCGGCCTGCTTGGTCCTCGCGGTACGGGCAGCTACGGCTGAACTGGAGAGAGGGATCGCCCCGGCCGTTCTCAACTCACAGGGATAAAGGAAGTTCAGCAGACTACCAGTCAGCTCCAACAGAGCGACTTCCGTTTCCGTCACGCGGAAGATCTTGGCTACGCAGGCGCAAATCGAGTCCGGACTTCCATCCGACCCTTCCAAGGCCGCAAATTGGTCGATTCCATCCATCTTCCGGAAGCATGACCGAGAAGATGAGGTGCGGCAAGGTAACTAACGTGGCCCTCCTTTCTACTTCCATTTCAATAGGTTGGCGGCAGTCGACGGTTCTAATGGCGATTTCTGATGGCCATCGACTGGGCCTGACAACCGTCTGCCGTGCCGGCCGAACAGCGCCGCGCGACGGTCATGTCCAACGTAACTTGGGACGGTTGGGGAATAGTCTCTATCCTAGACATTGGAAGATCGCGTCCGGCGGCGTGAGCTGGGCGAATATTCGCCGGGAGGACTATGTCTCCGCTTGTCCAAAGATCGCGAATCAACACCCAGCGCAGTGACGACACCCAGCAACACTGGGGCATGCTGGTGTTCGAAAGCTTGTCCGCGGGGGCGATGGCTCTCTTGGTCGGAATCGTGGCCGTAATGACGGTGGTGGGAGTCTACGTAATCTTCATCTGGCCTCTGACGTTTTGGGATCTCTCGAATACCGGACTGGAAAAATACGCTGCCTGGTCGAATGCAGCATTGTGGTCCGTATTCGCAGGCGGGACTCTGGTGGGATTCTGGGCTTTCAGCGGAGCAGCCTTCAGGCGGAAGAAGCAGATAAACGGGCGGAGCAATTCGTAGTGTAGAAGCCCCGCATGACCTGAATCTCCTGCTGCTAATCGTTGAACGGATGGCTCGTTCCGTCGTTAAGCCGAGCGTCGTAGTGCCGGACATAATCCGGAACGATAACACCGTCGATCAATCTGTCGTCCGGTATCGGCATCCGCGATTTAATTTCAAGCGGTAATACCCCAGCCCACACCGGCAACCTGTAATCGTCCTCGTCGTCCAGCGGCGGTCCGCTGCGCACCTTCGAAGAAGCCTCCTCGATCGAGAATTCCAGCACCGTCGTCGCTTTCAATTCCTTCTCGCTGGGTTGGCGAACATCCTCCCATCGCCCGGCGATGAGATGATCGGAGATAACACGCAAAGATTTCACCTTCTGTTCGGGATCTTCGATCTTCCGTGCAATTCCAAAGGCAACTACCGAGCGGTAGTTCATCGAATGATCGAAAGCGGATCGCGCCAGGACCAATCCGTCTACCAGCGTCACCGTCACACAGGCCGCGATGCCGGTTGCGAGCTCCCGAAGCGTGCGACTCGCGGCCGAACCGTGCAAATAAAGTTTCTCCCCATCGCGGCCATACAGCGTCGGAATGACAAACGGCTGGCCCTCCACACAGAATCCGACGTGAGCGAGAAAACCCGCGTCCAGTATCCGGTCAATCGTCTCCCGATCATGCGATCCTCGATCGGCGAGGCGCCGGAGTTCAGTGCGCTTTGTCAGATTCATCGCTCACCCGCGTCTGGTCCGTGATCCAGTTGACTTCCCAAGTCTTGCCTCCATCGTCCGAGAAGGATTGTTCAAAGTGAGGCGTCGTGTCGGTATTCGACCAGATAAATCGCACCAGGATCGCTCTGCCATTAGGACCCGATGGTTCCGTGTCGAAGAACTCGCCGCGTCCATTCTTGAATTCGCCAATCGTGGGCGGACCCATGGCGCCGCTCTTGCTGGTCCCCCAATAGAGGCTCCACTGGTGAGTTTGCGGATCGTACAGGCGCAAAGTCAGACCTTCAATATGGCCGCCGCCCGGACTATCCGTTTCGAACTCCTCCAGTTGAGCGCGGCCATCCCATACCTTTCTGGTAACAGAAGTCCCATCAAATTCGACCCAGGTACTGGAGCCAGCTAAACGTTGCTCAAGGCGCTTTAGATGAATTTTCCATGTCCCGATCTCGAAATCGAAATCATGTTGTCCATCATGCTGCACGGACGTTTGTTGAGAGCCAGTTTTCGCTGCGTCTGAATTTTGCTGTGCGCGCCCCTGAAGTGGCTGCAACATGACAACCAAGCTGCACATCATGAGCAAGGCCCGAATGGGTTTGATGTTCATCACTGCACTGCCTCCTTTTATTTTGTCTGCGTATTCGGCTGAGCGTCGCTGCTTCGTCGGCACGGTTACTTCGCAGTTTTCCGCGTGAAATCAATCTCCCAATGTTTGCTCCAGGTCTCGCCGCCATCCGTAGACCGATGACTTTCCCAGTGCGCAGCCCGATCCGTGATCTCGGACCATGTCAGACGCGAGAGAACCTGTCGACCTGCCTCGTCCGCCCACTTGCCGTGAAGTTCGATCGCACCACCTTCAAATCGTCCGCGCCAGACCAGAAAGCCACCCGGCGCAGATGTGTCCGTCCACGTATGCTCCCACTCGGAGGTTTGCGGATTGAAGGCGCGGAGGCCGAGACCTTTGATGTTCGTTCCCTGGTAAGGTCCTTCGAAGAATTCCAACGAGACGCAGCCATCCAGCACCTTCGTTGCCGTCAGCGAGCCGGGGCCCTCCCCCCGGGATCCATCGGGCAGAGGAAAGCGGCAGATCGCGTTCCACTCGCCTTCGAGAAAATCAAATTGCCTCGCGTCTGCCATCGTCGTCGCGGATATCACTGCGCTCATACCGGCTCCATACTGCTTTGATATGAGAAAAAATAACTCGATAAGTGGTCGGTAACAATAGCCACTTTGACGTGTTACGATATAACCACTTCTCGGAGTGCATCAGGATGAGACGAGTTCCTGCCAGCTTCCTTCCACTCATAGCCATCGACTCCCGCAGCAAGAGTCCCCTCTATCGCCAGTTGTACGACTGGTTTCGCGGCAGCATCCTCGATGGCCAAATGCGGCCTGGACAGCGAGTGCCGTCCACCAGAAGCTTGGCCGCTGAGCTGAAGATTTCACGTGTCCCGGTCTTGAACGCGTACGAGCAATTGCTCGCCGAAGGGTACTTCGAAACCTTCGTCGGAGCTGGCACGTGTGTGGCCCGGTCCATTCCGGATGATGCGCTGAGTCCGCCGTCAGTGAGAGCGCGGAAAGAACTTCCCCAAAGCGGGCGCAGCGCAGGTCCGCGGCGAATGTCACGACGTGGAGTTGAGCTAACGAACGCGCCGGCGCAACCCTGGTTCGACGTCTCCGGTGCGTTTCGAGTAAGCCTGCCTGCCCTCGACCAGTTTCCCATCGGCGTCTGGTCGAAGCTGGTGGCTCGGCATTCTCGAAATCCGCCAAGGGGCATCATGGCCTATAGCAGTGCCATGGGCTATCCGCCCTTCCGCGAAGCCATCGCGGAGTATCTGGGGGCAGTTCGCGGAGTTCGATGCGCACCATCGCAGATTCTGGTGACCACTGGCTCCCAGCAGGCTTTGCAACTCGCGGCCCAGATTCTGTTGGATCCCAATGACCGGGTGTGGATGGAGGAGCCTGGCTATCTCGGCGCGCGCCAGGCTTTTGTGACCGCCAGGGCTCAATTGATTCCAGTTCGCGTGGATGACGACGGCATGAACGTAACCGAGATCATCCGTCGAGGCCGCAGCGCGCGTGCCGTCTATGTCACGCCTTCGCACCAATATCCCATGGGAACGACGATGAGTGCCACACGGCGCATGCTTCTCCTGAATTGGGCCGCGGGCTCCGGCGCCTGGATCATCGAAGACGATTACGACAGCGAGTATCGGTTCGGAAGCCGCCCGATCGCGTCGCTGCAAGGCCTGGACACAGACGCGAGAGTCATTTACATCGGAACATTCAGCAAAGTCATGTTTCCCGCCTTGCGCTTGGGCTACATGGTTGTTCCCAAGGACTTGCTCCCCGCCTTCTCCGCCGCGCGGGATGCTGCCGATATCTTTTCATCGACTCTTTACCAGGCGGTCATGACCGATTTCATCCGCGAAGGGCATTTCGCTCGCCATATCCGTCGGATGCGAGTGCTCTATATGGACCGGCGCAGGATGCTAATGAAAGCGATTCAGACCGAGATGGGAGATCTGCTCGAGGTGATCGGCGATGCTGCGGGGATGCACCTGCTCGCACTGCTGCCGCCAGGAATTGACGACGCGGCGGTGTCGAGGCATGCCGCGCAGAGGCGTATTTCTGTCATGCCCTTGTCCAGTTGTTGCCTGAAACCTCCGGCGCGAGGCGGCCTGATTCTCGGCTACGGTGGAGCAAACGCACAGCAGATTTACGATGGCATACGTAAACTCAGAATGATCGTAGAGAACCAGACCGCCTAGGAAATAACTTGACTCCGGATCCACCGGGCAGTGGGCGTCGAGGGGACTGTCGAACCGTCTCGACACACGGGATTCGAGAGCTGACGAAAACTACGACATTTTGCCGAAGCTTTCCCGCCCTTCATGACATCCGATCGAGCATATCCGCGAACCCGAGCCGTTTCCTGGTTTTTGGCGGCAACCATGGCTTACGAGTTCGTTATCACTTTGTGACAACCGAAGCCATCTATGAGTGCTTTGAATGTTTTCCCGGTAACCTCCGCAGTGGGACACACGCAACGCTACGAAGCTCTGCTGCGCGCGACCAACGCGATTGGCACCTGCAGCGATTGTGACGCTGCCGGCGATATGCTGGTGAAAGCGCTACGTGACGTCATTCCCTTCGACTACCTGGAACTTGTCGCGTTCGAAAATGAGACCCGGACGGTCGCGTGGCACATGCTTTATTCCAATGGCACGAGGCAGAGCGTTTCTGCGAAAGAGGTCCTCATCGAGGACACGCCGATCGAGTGGGTGCACGAGTCTCAGCAGCCACTTGTGATCGCGGACTGGAACAACAACGAGGAGACGCGGTTTCCGAAACATGGTGAATGTCTAATCGGACTAGGTATTGCGGCTACCTGTGTTCTCCCGCTCGCCAGAGGCGATCGCCGGCTCGGTGTGCTAAGCATCGGCAGCATGCGTCCGTACGCCTACCCCGACGACGAAGTACGTTTCCTCTCTCTGGTCGCCGACCAGATTGCTCTGGCGATTGACGCTGCCGTGAACTTTTATCTTTCGCGGCAGGCGCAGGACCGGCTGAAGCTGATCCTTGATCTCACCAATCAGGTCGTTTCGAAGTTGAACTTTCAGGAATTGCTGCAGGCAATCTCGGCGAGCGTCCGTCAGGTTATGCGTTGTGATGCCGCGGTTATCATGCTGCCCGAGCCGGATGGCGTGCATTTGCGTAAGCACGCTCTCGACTTCCCCGAGAGCAAGGGATTTTTTGAGGAAGATAATCTGATTCCCATCGAAGACACGATGCCGGGCGAAACCTATCGCAGCGGCAAGCCCTGGGTCTTGAACCGTCTTGATCCCGCCCAAGTGTCCCCGGAGATGTATGCCAAGGCGGCTGCCGAGGGCATGAACTCATTCTGCGATGTGGCTCTTATCAGCCGGGATCGCTTGCTGGGCGTCCTTGGCCTGGCAAGCCGGGAGGAGAATGCCTTCGATCCGGACTCGGTGGCGTTCCTGTCTCAGGTTGCGCAGCAAGTGGCGATCGGTGTGGAGAACGCCCTGGCATTCGGTGAAATCGCCGATCTCAAGGACAAGCTGACGCAGGAAAAACTCTATCTGGAAGATGAACTCCGTGGCGATTTGGACTTTGAAGGAATCGTGGGGCAAAGCTCCGCGCTTCGCCATGTTCTGGATCTTGTGGAAACCGTGGCTCCCAGCGACTCGACTGTGTTGCTTCTGGGCGAAACCGGCACGGGAAAGGAACTGATTGCGCGCGCAATCCATGAACGCAGCCGGCGCAAGGATCGGACCTTTGTGAAGCTCAACTGCGCCGCAATTCCAACTGGTCTGCTCGAGAGTGAACTGTTTGGCCATGAACGAGGTGCATTTACGGGTGCGATCTCACAAAAAGTTGGCCGGCTCGAACTCGCCGACCAGGGCTCGCTCTTCCTGGACGAAGTCGGAGACATTCCCATCGAAATCCAGCCGAAATTGCTGCGAGCTTTGCAGGAACGCGAGTTCGAGCGGCTGGGCAGCACCCGAACCAAGAAGGTCGACATACGGCTGGTAGCGGCCACGAATCGCGATTTGGAAAAAATGATCGAGAATCGCGAGTTTCGTAGCGACTTGTATTACCGCCTGAACGTTTTTCCCATCCGCATTCCGCCCTTGCGCGAACGTCCCGAGGATATTCCGCTGCTCGTCCGCTACTTTACTCAGAAGTACGGCCGCCGCATGGAAAAGAAGATCGAATCGATTCCTGCCGCGGCGATGAAGAAGCTATCGAGCTGGCATTGGCCCGGGAACATTCGCGAGTTGGAAAATTTCGTCGAGCGCTCGGTAATCCTTACCCACGGCACGGCCCTGCAAGCTCCGATCAGTGAACTGGGCAGCAACGGCAGCACCACGCCGGTAACGGGAACGCGGGAAGCCAATGAGCGCGACGAGATCGTGCGCATCTTGAAAATCACCAAGGGACGAGTCGCGGGCGCCGACGGCGCTGCCACGCGCATGGGCCTCAAACGCACAACCCTGATTTCTCGCATGAAGAAGCTGGGGATCGACCCGCGAAGAGTGTCGTGAGTTCGACAATTGTCGAACGTGTTGGCATCACCGCAGTAGAACAAGCGCGCGAATGCTCCAGCAAGTTGCTCGTTCCATTTGATGCTCTGTAAGTTAACTTCCCTATCAATCTTGGCCATTGCCTTGCTCTGAACCTTTAACATGATGGGATCCGTTGCATTAGCGAGCCTCTGCGGGGCTGCAGTTTTCTTCCTGTTGTTATTTCTTCGCGCTCTTCTCAGTGAGGTAAGGAGACCTCGCATTCGGCTGATCGTCAAACGCAAAGTAGCCACAGCCACTCCCGTTTCCATTGAGCAGAGTCCCACGCGCTTGGACCGGGCGGCCTAAGCGCTGCACACCGCTCGGCCGTGAATTCTCACCAAAGTTAGGTTTCGATCCATCTCCAGTGGTTCAGGCCCCGACTTCCGCCCTTATTCGTTCCCGCCTCGACAAATGTCGATATTGATTTCGACACTTTTCGACACACTGCCGCGGCGGCTCCGTTTTCATCAATGCTTTCAGCCCTTTGCGCGGGTGGCCCTTTGGCCAGTGTGTTGCCCTTACTTTCCGTCGTAAGAATCAACATGTTCAAGATTTCCATCATCGATAACCGGTCGCAACGCAAGCTGGTTGTGGAAGGAAGGCTCATCGAGCCGTGGGTGGACGAGCTTCGCACGACGTGGAAGGACGCTAGCCGTAACTTGGACGGGCGCAGACTGGTTATTGATGTAGGCAGCCTAACCGTTATCAGCCGCGAGGGAGAAGACGCCATCTTCGATCTCATGAAAGAGGGCGCGAAGTTTTCCTGCGGGGGCGTCCTCACTCGACATGTGCTGAAGCGACTTGCGCGAAGATGCCGGCACTAGCCGTAAGTTGTCTTCGCGCGAATTAAAACGCGATTTATTTGTCCATTTCCACCAGGTTCGAACGACTACTCGTTGTAAGGAGGCAAGATGCTGGGCACAAAGCAAATCGTAGACCGGGAATCCACGCCATATGCAACTAGCGCGAATTTCTGCCGAATTTTCGAGGAAGACATGAACGGTCTGTATTTGTTGTCGTTCCTGCTGACTGCAGACCGTGAAAAGGCTGAGCAGTGCTTCGTCTCCGGCTTGGAGGACTCTGTCGATGCCAGTCCCGTTTTCAAGGAATGGGCGCGCTCCTGGGCTCGGCGGGCGATCATCCAAAACGCCGTTAGGTTCGTCAAGCCGCGGCCGGCGGAGGGAAATGGCCGTTCGGGCTCCTCGGCCCGTCACAGCGAGACGATAGGGACGGCGGAACGGCCGGAGATCGCCGCAGTTCTTGGACTGGGAGCATTCGATCGCTTCGTGTATGTGATGTCGGTGCTCGAACACTACTCCGATCAGGACTGTTGTGTTCTCTTGAGCTGCTCGCGGAAGGATCTGGTCGCCGCGCGAACTCGCGCTTTCCAAAAGATTGGAACGACGATGACTCGGCACCACCACAACCAACTGCCCGATGTGCACACAGAAAAGCAGGCATCCCATGACCGCAGCGCTTCCGTACTTGAATTCCTAATTGCTCCACCTTTGCCCACTTCGGCGTAAGTTAAAGAAGCATCGTTTGCCATACCACTGGTTCTTACCTTAGCCTGATAGTGCGCCAAATCAGGAGGGCCCAGGTGCCCACATCGCCGCGAAAAGGGTTCAAGGAGAGTGCTTCCTCAGCCGCGGAACTGAGGCGAACCCTTCTGCTTTGGGCAGCAGCGGCACTCGCCTTTGCCAGTTGCGCGGTTGATCGCGCTGCCGCCGCAAGCTGTGAAAGTCTGTCGTCCCTCACTCTGCCAGAAACCACGATTACGGCAGCCCAGTCGATACCGGCAGGCACCTATAAGGCGCCCAATGGCGAGGTCTTCACCAATATGCCGGCATTCTGCCGCGTAGCGGCCAGATTGAAGCCGACCAGCGATTCCGACATCCGAATCGAAGTATGGATGCCGGCCTCTGGCTGGAATGGGAAGTTCGAGGGTGTCGGAAACGGCGGCTTTGCCGGTGAGATCGTCTACAGCGCGCTGGCTCCGGGCGTCTCGCTTGGGTACGCCACTGCCAGTACCGATACCGGCCATGTCGGCTTCTCCACCGATGGATCCTTTGCCCTTGGACACCCGCAGAAGATCATCGATTTTGGCTATCGCTCGATTCATCTGATGACCGTAATCGGCAAGCAGATTACTGCCGCCTTCTACGGCGAGAATCCGCAACGTGCATACTTCACAGGCTGCTCAACCGGCGGACGACAGGCACTGATGGAAGCGCAGCGCTTCTCGAGTGATTATGACGGCATCGTTGCCGGAGATCCGGTTGCTTTCTACACTCACCATCATGTCGGCGGGAATCTATGGGTCGTACGCCAGATGTTCAAGAACCCCGCCACTACAGTCTTCACCACTAAAGATACTCTCCTCGGCAACGCCGTCAACGCCGCGTGCGACGCCCTGGATGACGTAGTCGATGGCGTCCTGAACGATCCCCGGCGCTGTCACTTTAGTCCCCAGGCGCTCCTCTGCCAGGGCTCCCAAACCCCTCCGAGTTGCCTTACAGCAGATCAGGTCCAAGCGGTCAGAAATCTCTGGACCGGTCCTGATCAGATAGTGCACCAGCAGGGCTATTACCCGCCCTTTGAGCGGGGTGGCGAAGCCGATGGCTGGCCTTCCCATATTTCTCCACTCCCGCCGCCTGCACCGCAAACCGACTCTCACGCCGCCATCGGCATTCCTTTCTTCAAGTACTTCGTCTTCGACGATCCGGGTTGGGATTTTCGCACCTTCAACTGGAACTCTGACCCAGCTTACGTCGATAGCAAAGTGGTGGTGCCCGGCCAAACTTTGGCGTCGGTGCTGAACTCGATAGATCCCGATCTGCAGCCGTTCCGCGCGCGGAGAGGCAAGCTCATCCAATACCATGGCTTTAGTGATCCCGAGGTGCCGCCGCTCACCAGTATCGATTACTTCGAGGAAGTCGTGAACTTTTCCGGCGGTTCACTGGAACAGACTCAAGACTCCTACCGCCTCTTCATGGTGCCTGGCATGAACCACTGCAGCGGTGGTCCCGGCGCCAATGTGTTCGATATGCTCACTCCGCTCGTTCAGTGGGTTGAGCAGGACATTGCACCCGAGAGCGTCATTGCGACCCACTACGTCAATAACACGGTCGCACAAGGTGTCGCGTTTACGCGTCCTCTGTGCCCCTATCCGCAAATGGCGGTATACAAGGGCAGCGGCAACGACAACGATGCGGCCAACTTCGTCTGCAAGTAATCCTCATCGCAAACCAAGATGAATAACTTGTCATCTGTTCGTCACCCAGAATTCATTCTCTAGCTGATAATCTTTCTCATGGGACTTGGTGACACTGATCGGCCAATGCTTTACCAATGTCTTGCGACCTCGTTCCTGATCCTCATCATCGCTGTCCCTCTCGCTCGCGCTCAAGACAACTATGAAATCCAGGTGTACGGATCCGACCTGGTCGATCCCGGACACACCATGTTTGAACTCCACAGCAACTTCACCATTGACGGCTCGAAGACCGCCGTGGACGGCCTCTACCCCACCAATCATGCCGAGCATGAGACGGTCGAGATCACGCACGGCTTCAATGACTGGTTCGAGTGCGGCTTCTATATTTTCACTTCCATCACCGAAGGCGAGAGCTGGCAGTGGGTTGGGGATCACATCCGGCCCCGCGTTGCCGTCCCGAAGAAATGGCATTGGCCTGTCGGCGTCAGCCTCTCCAACGAAATCGGCTACCAGAGGCGGCAATATTCCGTCGACACCTGGACGTGGGAAATTCGTCCCATCGTGGACCAGAAAGTCGGCCGATGGTATTGGGCCCTGAACCCGACGCTGGACCGGTCCTTCCACGGCCAGAGCGTCAACCAGGGCGTCGTTTTTTCGCCAAACTTTAAGTTTAGTTACGATTTCAATCCGAAAATTGCCGGCGGTCTGGAATATTACGGTTCGGTCGGCCCAGTGACGGGATTCGATGCGGTCTCACAACAACAGCATCAAATCTTCCCCGCGATTGACTTGAACGTCGCGCCGCAATGGGAGATTAATTTCGGTCTTGGCGTCGGGGTTACAGGCTCGACCGACCATTTGATTGCTAAGATGATTTTGGGCTATCGCTTTAACTTCTGATCAAGAACAGGAGCGCGCGTGATAAAGGGTATTGTGATCGGTTTCATTCTGGCGATTGCAATTTCAGGGGCTTGTGTTTTTTATTACTTCTCTACAGGTATAGCGCCGGTAGCAACCACCGACCCGCCAATGCCGTTGGAGAAGAAACTGGCGAATATGGCCCTCGATGCTCATATCGAGAAGCAACACATTCCCCCATCCCCTGTGTCCGCCGACGAACCCAATTTTCTTGCGGGGGCAAGCGTCTACAAACAGCACTGCGCCCTGTGTCACGGACTTCCCGGGCAACCACCCCTCGACTACGAGACCACGATGTTTCCCAAACCGCCGCAACTGTTCCGCGGCACCGGTGTGACCGATGACCCTGCATCAGAGACTTACTGGAAGGCGGCCAACGGAATTCGTCTCTCGGGAATGCCATCCTTCAAGACTAAGCTAACCGACACGCAGTTGTGGCAGGTTAGTCAGTTACTCGCGCATGCCAATGAGATTCCCGAGTCAGTGAAGAAGGCTCTCGTTCCGGATTCGCCAGCATCAGCCTCGACAGCTCCACTAACTTCAGCATCCGGTCAAAAATCGGACAGATGACGCCGGGTTAGAACCAGTCAAGCTCTCCAGTTGTCCACGCCAGGATCAACCGGCCGAGGCGCGCTTATTCCTCGTCCAGATATTCGCCTGGGACGTCGTCCTCGGGCACCTCATGCGTCCGAACTTCCTTCTCGTCATCGTCTCCGGCGCTTTCCACGCCAGAAACAACGTCAGCCTCGAACGCATTGCCTTCTTCGATTAACTCGTCCACGCTCTCGGAATCGGCAGATTCGGTATTGGAGAGTCCCTGCAAATCTCCCGACTGCCCCGCCGATCGTGACCTCATTTCTTGAAGTTCATACGGATCTGGCTCCGAACTCCGCCCTCTCGCCGCAACTCGTTTTTTCGGCGCACCGGCAGTCTTCGAGCTGACCGTCTTGCCACGGACGGTCTTCGCTTTCAGCTCAGCTTTTTTCGGGGCGGACTTTTTCTTTACCAACTTTTTCTTTACCAACTTCTTCTTTGCCGCCTTCTTAGCCGCGCTCTTCTTTGGGCCAGTTTTCTTAAGTTTCTTGTTCTTCTTCTTAGGTTTCCTGTTCGCCATAATCGCAGTCTAACATTGTCCTATCCGTGAGATTCACGCTGGCCCCTCTTCGATGCATGCCAACATGAACAAATCCTTGGCCCCTGTTTTGACGAACCTCGGTAGGCAGCGCGCTATTTGAGAGGGCCGCTTCGAGGTAGTTCATCCGCGGCACTGTAACTCTAGACTGGCGTCACCGACCGTGATCCTCCCATAGGAACCATCGCTCGAACCCTTGTACCGCCTTTGCTCGAGACTATCTCCAGTTCGCCGCCAAGCTGTCGCATACGTTCGTTCATGCCGCGCAATCCGACTCCCGGAGCGGCTATCCAGTCTTTACCGGCCCGGTCCAGAAATTCTGAAGGGATGCCTTTCCCCTTGTCTTCTATTACCAGAACACACCGATCATCCTTCGCCAGCAATTGCACACCTGCGGTGCAACTTCCAGAGTGCCGGTGAACGTTTGTGAGGCTCTCCTGCAAAACGCGAAACAGTGCTAACTCAGAGTCGCGAGACAATCGGCCAAGACCACTCTGAACCTCGAAGGTCGTCTTGATTCCGCTGCGTTCAGAAAATCCCTCCAGGTACCACGGAATCGCCGACTTTAATCCGATCTCTTCCAGCATTGGCGGATACAGTAGGTAGGAAACCGTCCGCACCTCTCTGATGCAGTCGTCCGTTAGCACGATACATTCCGCGACATCCCGAACCGCGGGATCGCCCTGCTCTCCTGCAGGGAGGAGTTCCAACGACTGCAGCTTCATCTTCAACACCGCGAGATATTGCCCGAGACTATCATGAAGCTCGCGGCCAATCCGCCTTCGCTCCTCATCCTGAGTGCGGAGTAAATGAATCGACAATTCTCGCAGAGACCCCTCCGACTCGTGCAGTTGCCGCTGCGCATCTCGCCTTTCGGCCACTTCTTTCTCCAGGGCCTGATGCGCTCGCATTCTTTCGGTAACGTCCCGCGTTACCTTTGCGAAGCCCAACAGTTCGCCCTGATCATTTCTCACGGCCGAGATGATTACGTTTGCCCAAAATCTCGATCCATCCTTTCGCAGTCGCCAGCCTTCATCCTCGAATCGCGATTCTTTCGCCGCGATCACCAGCTCCCATTGGGGCTTGCCATTTCGTACGTCCTCTTCGGGATAGAAGCATGAGAAATGCTTGCCCAGGATTTCCGCGGTCTTGTATCCCTTGAGTCGCTCGGCTCCGATATTCCAACTGGTGATGATGCCCTCAGGGTTGAGCATAAAGATCGCATAGTCCTGTACGGCCTCGACGAGCAGCCGGAATCGCTCTTCGCTTTGACGCAATGCCAGCTCTTTTTCAAGGATCCGAGCCCTTTGTTGCAGCTGCGCGATGCTGCGGAGGCGTTCCTCTTCGTTCCCCAAGGTTGTATAGCTCTCGCTGGGAACAACACCCGCATGTTCTTCGCAAATCTTTAAGAATGGCTCGATGTGCCCCTCACCGCTGAAGCCCGAGACAGGGTAGGCGCAGAGCAAAGAGAAGGAGTGAGTCTTTGCCAAGTCGTTCCAAAACTGCTCCACCCGAATGGCCTCTTGAGGCTTTCCCCCAGCCCACAACAACGCGACGAGTTCCCCGAACACTGCAATGCGGCACTCTTTGCCCCCAACTGCGCTTCGAGCTTGCGTCAACAATCCACCGATCATTGTCTTGAAGCGCGACTCGTCAACCGTACCGTTCTCCATGAATCGCGGCAAAGCTTGGGCGGCATCCAGCGTAATGTAAAGGCCTTGCCGGTTCGCTTCCGTCGTGTCCAGCCCCCGTGCCGTAAGCCGTTTTTCCAGCTCTCTTCGGTGGGGCTCTGTGGCAATCACGACGGCCGCATCTCCTACTGCGAGTGCACCGCCGATAAATCGACTCAATTCATCGATGAGGAAGCCATCATCCGTGTACAACTGAACTACATGCCCCTCGTAATCATGGCGCGGAGCGTAGGAAAAGGACGGGATGAGCGGAACGCTCGGATTGGATGCTGAAGTAGCCATTTTGAGGTAAATTCCCTAGAACCTGAAAACCCATTGAATCATGAGGTTTGCCCGCAATCGAAGTCCATAGGGTGAACGCTGTAGCGTTGAAACTAAGACAAATCGGGCCGACCGGCGCCAGAACATCGATGCGACGACATGCTTTTAAAACCTCTAGTATAGTTTCTGGGCGCAATGTGCATGGGCGCGGTGCGCAAAATCCTCCTTGACTGTAGCCGGCGAATGGTTCAGGAAATCGCGGCATCCTCGCGAAGTTCTACCGAATTGATACGTAATATTTATGTCCTACTTCCTCTGGCTCATCTCGATCGTCCTGCTGGTTCTAGTCTTCGTCGCGCCCCGGTTCGGGGACCGCTGGCTGAGATCCGCTGAAAAACTCCTCGCGCGCCTGGCAGCGCGAAAACGCACGACCATCCTCGTTGTCGCCGTTGCGGCCATCCTTGGACGCCTCGCGGTTCTTTGGTTGTTTCCAGTGCCGATCCCGGTGGCCCATGACGAATTCAGCTACTTGCTCGCCG
Source organism: uncultured Acidobacteriaceae bacterium (assembly GCA_964403025.1). GTDB lineage: Bacteria > Acidobacteriota > Terriglobia > Terriglobales > Acidobacteriaceae > Sulfotelmatobacter. The sequence goes on from CAYOEH010000002.1 coordinate 190,104, forward strand.
CTGACACGTTCGCCCACGGCAAGCTTACGAATCCGCCCCACCCCATGTGGGTCTTCCTCGATACCTTCCACGTGCTTCGGGCTCCCACTTACATGTCAATCTTCCCGCCTGCGCAAGGAGCGGTGCTCGCCCTCGGACAACTGCTGGGCCATCCGTGGATTGGGGTGCTGCTCAGCATGGCTGTTATGTGTGCAGCGGTTACGTGGATGCTGCAAGGATGGTTTCCCCCCGAATGGGCGTTGCTGGGCGGAGTGTTTGTGCTCTTGCGCTTTGGCCTGTTCACTTACTGGGTGAATAGCTACTGGGGTGGCGCGGTGGCGGGCATCGGCGGAGCCTTAGTCATGGGCGCCTTCCCACGAATCGTTCATCACCAGCGCCTCCGCGATTCTCTTCTGCTCGGAATTGGTGCCGCCGTGTTGGCGAACAGCCGCCCGCTGGAAGGCTTCATCTTCTGTCTGCCTGTGGCCGTTGCTCTCGGTCTCTGGCTTTTTTCTCAGCACAGTCCCGCCTTGCGGATCACCGGACCGCGCGTGCTGCTGCCTGTCCTGTGCGTTCTGGCGCTGACGGCCTTATTTATCCTGTACGACAACTGGCGGGTAACTGGGAGCGCTCTTCTCCTACCTCACGCGCTTTACATCAGCCAACAGTGCAACTGCCCGTTATTCGCATGGCAAAAACCAAATCCTCCCATGCACTACCTCAACGCGCAATTCAATTACTACTACAACGTTGGCATACGCCAACAGTACGTTCCCACTTTTGCCGGCTGGAAGCATCGCTCCTGGACGTGGGTGAGCGGGATGTGGCGTTTCTTTTTTGGCGGCATCCTTTCGATTTCATTCATAACGCTGCCTTGGGTGGTGCGTGACCGCCGGATGCGGTTGTTGCTGGTCCAGTTTGGCCTGAGCGCGGCGGGCTTGCTGGCGGTGGTCTATCTTGAAGTGCACTATACCGCCCCCCTCGTCGCGACGGCGTTCGCGCTTTGGGTGCAGTCGATGCGACATCTGCGGTGCTGGAAGGTTTTCGGCAAGCCCGTGGGCATCGGCCTGTCGCGTCTGATCGTGCTGGCCGTTTTGGTAAACATCCCGTTCTTCCTTGTACAACGCGCGCGAAACGCTCCAACGGACGCTGCGCCTTGGAGCGTTGCCCGCGCGGATATCGCCAAACAACTCGACGCCACGGCGGGCCTTCACCTGGTTATCGTCCATTACTCGCCAGAGCGAACCATTGAGAATGAATGGGTATATAACGCTGCCGACATCGATCACTCGAAAATCGTCTGGGCGCGCGAAATTCCCGATCGTGATCTCAAACCACTTCTCGATTACTATCACGACCGAACCGCATGGTCGGTGGATGCGGATGCTTCTCCTCCACGACTCGAGCCCTATCGCAGCGAAACAGCGCGTCAGAGTTCCGACGGTTCTTTCAGGCACTCGATCGAGTCCGCTCTCCCTGAACAGCTGTCAATTCCGCGCTCTGCCAGGATTCCGTTGTCTCTTGAGGGCCGCGTTCCCTAAGAGTTCTATTGAAATCGCCGATGGCTTTTCGACCCCAAACCCCGATGAACTCGAACCTGCCATTCGGGTCTCTCAAGAGCATCCGATCCGGTTTTGAGCGTTATGGGGATGTTTCGCCAATTGACAGTGGCTTCATAGCTTCCGAGCTGCCGACTGATCACGGTTGGCGTCCAGCCTGCGGCATCCGGCATCTAATTTTTGAATTGGGGCGGCAATACCGGACGCAGAATCGCTTCGAGGTGGAACCAATGATTGAGTCTTCGGATCTGCGGATGACGAGAATTCCCCTCAACTACGGAGCCGGCCATATGCCCGCACTCGGCTTTGGCACCTTGATTCCCGACCCAGCCGTCACGATAACGCCGAGGCACAGTCTCCGAATGGGTAACGGTTGCGAGCGGGACCAGTGATATCAAGCGTCGTCGCGGTTCCTCGTGGGCCATGTCCGACCTTCTCGCGGCCTTGCCGTGCTAGAGCTGATCTCGATGCTGCTCTAAGACGATACGCACCAATTGACTGCGCGTCCGAACGCCGGTCTTCGTGAAGAGCTGCTGAAGTGTGGCTTTGACCGAGCTCTCCGTCACTCCAATTCGATCCGCAATTTCTTTGTTCGCAAGACCCTCAAATACGCAGGAGAGGACCTGCTGTTCCCGCTCGGTAAATGGCCGTGTTCGATTGGCCTGTGGGGTTGCGACCTCAGCCCTGAGGGCAGTCTGCAGCTGCTCCTGGTTAAACCAAACCTTGCCGGCCATCACATCACGGATTCCTTGTGCCAGTAACGCGGCAGAGTCATGCTTCGGGAAAACGCCGGAAATCCCAGAGCGGATCAGTTCCGTTGACGCGCCCTGGTCTACGCCTGCGGTCACGACCAAAACCTTTCCCTTGAACCCCTGTGCCCTTGCTAGTCGCAGAAACTCTCTACCATCGTGCTCCCCGAGATCGAAGTCGAGGAGCACCACATCAATCGCTTTCTGACGCAAGATTTGCAGGGCCTCTTTAATCGTGCCGCAGTGAGCGGCAACTTCGAATCCCGGCTCGGCGGCGAGAAGCCGACCTAAACTTTCCCGGAACAGGGCGTGATCGTCTAACAATAAAATGTGAACTGCCTTTTCTGCAATTTCAGGCATTTGCCACCTCCTCCTGTGCGACTCCCAGGGGCAAGACTACAGCGAAGCAGCAGCCTTCCGATCTCGGCTCGTAAGAAAGTTCTCCGCCAAAGCTGCGCATAATTACCCTCGAAACGTAGAGCCCGAGACCGCTCGACTTGGCGCCACGCTGAAACGGCTGGAAGAGGTTTTCTGGCGAAGCGATGCCCGTTCCAGTATCTTCGAATCGAATTGTGACCGTCCCTTTCTCCTCTCGCCCCGCAATTCGAAGTTGTTTCATCCCGGTAGACGCCATGGCCCGGCGACTATTCTTCGCCAGGTTCAAGAAAACCTGAATGAGTCCATACCGGTCAGCCCAAACCAACGGCAATGATTCCTGAACATCCCACTGCATCTCGATCTTTGATTCGTGATAGGCGGTTTCAATCAGTATCCGGAATTCGTCCAGCACAGACGTAAGCTCGACCACCTCCCCATTCTGAGCCGTGGTGGAACCCAGTTCCAGCGCTGATACTCTTTCCAGGCTCTGAATCAAGTTTCCCAAGGCTTGAAAGTCCTCGTTCGTCTCAAGATCCTTAACGCGGGAGAGGTTCTTATACACGACAAGCACTGCACCGCAGAGATTCCGAATTTCATGGGCCACGGCGCTCATCAGAATTCTCGTGTTTTTCAATAGATAGTCTAGGCTGAGATCCTCGCGATTGCGCAGATCCTCAGAAAGATCGACGATGATGGCCGCGAGGCGCGGGCCCGATATCGTACCGTATGTCGAAAACCAAACACCGGCCAGAAAGACTTCTCCGTCGCCCCTTTTCCCTGTGCACTGCAGCGTAGTCCGAAATACTCGCGGCTGTTGGGTTTTCAGAACCGTTTGCAATGCTGGGAGATAAGAGTTGATTTCCTGGCCTTGCAAGGGTTTCCCTTCAAGAGCAAGCAAGTGTTGAGCTGCCTCATTTGCCAATAAAACATTGCCCCCCGAGTCGATTGTGACGATCGCAGCTGGACTGCTTTCGACGAGGGAACGCAGTTGCTCCTCTGCGTCCTCCCGTAACTTGATCTGCCCTTCAAGCTCTTCGACGTGCGTCAGCGTAATTCGGCGATTGCGGATCAACTCCGAAATAAACAGTCCTGTACCGACAAATCCCGCTGAGCTGAACAGCAAGCGGATCACAGCTTCATTCTCCGGCAAATTGCTGAAAGCTTCTTGTAGAACGGCGCACACGAGGGCAACTCCAACGATCTGAGTTCGGGACAGAAACCCACCGACCATCATGATGGGAAACAAGTAAAGAAAGCCCAGTGAGATGTACGGTTTCGTCGCCCAGTCGACCGCCGCGATTGCCGCTATCAGGAAACCGGCAACGACGATCAGTTTGGTGCGATTGGCGGGTCCGTAGATGGACAATAGGTCATTCATGTCGTGTCTAATAGTGCGCTATCCGCCACACGCGAGGAAACTGCCTTTTCATCGACTAGCCAAAAGATAGGCTCCCCAGTTGCCGAGAGATAGGCACCAGACTCCCAAAGATAGGATTCCCCTCCCCGCCCCGCACCCGCAGAATAGTTGGGGTAGCAATCAGCACAACTACCTGGAGACCTAAGAGGGCACGCAGGTTCAAGACGGTTATTAGCCAACGGTCCCGCAGTTGCCGCCTAACCACTAGCCGCTCGTCAGAAAAATAGGTGCGAACTGTGTGGTCTGGGTGTTGCCACGCCAGGAGCGTGAATGCTGCAACCGCTTTGCCGGGATGTTGATTGGGGCGCTCAGTGAGCTACGAAGAACTGAACCGGTACGTCTTGATGGCGATCGCGATCTTCGCAGTGCTCTTGTATATCGGTTTGGTCTACGCGGGCTTTGCTGAGTTCATCGCACGTATATCGAAGAGAGGTAACCGCAAAAAGCGTTCCCGGAACCGCGGCGCTACTCGTGGATAGTGGATAGTGGAATGCGAAAAGGCCGATCTGGCCTTGAGTCCACCGGGAGCGCTGACGGTTAAATGACAACGATGAAATATCGGTTTCACATCAGCAAGAGAGTTGCCACTGTGTCTGTGACGACCGCAGCGATCATTGTCGCAACCGGGCTTCTGGAACTCGGGCGCAGTCGTGGTCAATCTGCAAACGCGAATACGCCGCAGTCGGGCGCAATCGCAAGCTCGTCCCCGTCTGAAGCGGCGTTGGATCTTACGCCTAGCCAAGTGAACTCGATCAAGGTCGAACCGGTGGGAAGCTACCTGTTTCCCGTTGAGAAGGAAGCGGTCGGCAACATTGATTTCGACGAAGACCTCTCAGTGCAAGTCTTCCCAGCTTATCAGGGAACCATCCTCAAGACTTTTGGTGAACTTGGCGCCAGGGTTCAGAAGGATCAGCCCCTGTATACGATCAAGAGCCCCGACCTCATCCAGGCCGAGTCAAACCTGATTGGCGCGGCGGCGACGCTCGATCTGACCAACAAGGAACTGGCGCGAGTTCAAGGTCTTGGCGGTGTTTCGGAGCGGGAAAAGGAACAGGCGACCTCGGATCAACAAACTGCCGAGGGCGCTCTCAAAGCCGCACGGGATGCGGTCCTCGTCTTTGGCAAGATCAATGCCGAAATTGATCAAATGATCGCTTTGCGCAAGATCGATCCCGCCCTGGTCGTGCGCAGCCCAATTGCCGGCAAGATCACTTACAAGGTCGCGCAGCCCGGATTTCTCGTGCAGCCAGGAAATGTACCGGCGCCTTACTCGGTCGCCGACGTGGCAATAAAGTGGATGCTGGCGAACGTGAGCGAAGGTGAGCTCTCATCTTTTCACCTCGGCCAACCGGTTCAAGTCAAGGTGTTGTCCTATCCCGGCCACGTCTTCAAAGGCAAAGTTTCAAAGATTTACGAGACAGTTGACCCGAACACTCATCGCGCAACCATCCGTTCCGAAATCGCGGACCCCAAAGACGAACTGCGCCCCGGAATGCTTGCTAACTTCGTCATTCGCGTCGATGGCCCGGTGGAAGCCACCGCTATTCCAGTGAATGGAGTGGTCCGCGAAGCCGATGGGACGATGACGGCGTGGGTGACAACCGATCGCCATCATTTTGAGCAAAAAATCATCAAGATCGGGCTGCGAAACGACGACCGGGTTCAGGTTCTGGAAGGTTTGCGACGCGGAGAACTCGTCGTGGCGGACGGCGCTGTGTTTCTCAGCAACATGTTGTCGGCGCCACCAAGCGATTAGTTCATTGCCATTTTCACTTCAATAAAAGAAACGACATGTTCAAATCTCTCCTCGCGTTTTGCCTGAGCCGCCGCCCGATTGTGGTCGTGGGGTTGGGGCTGTTTGCTGGCACCGGGCTCATTGCTTTCAAGATGCTCAACATCGAGGCGTATCCGAACCCAACGCCCGTCATCTTGGAAATTACCGCGCAGGCGCCGGGTCTCTCTGCCGAGGAGATGGAACGTTACTACACGCGCCCCACGGAGATTGGCCTCTACTCTACGCCGGGAATTGACATCATCCGTTCCACTTCGTTTTATGGCCTGTCGTTCGTTCGCGTCACTTTCAAGTACGGCGTGGACTATAACTTCGCCTTCGCCCAGGCTTCGATCGCGATGCAGCAGAACGTCAGCCTGCCGGGCGGCCAGATTCCGAACATCCAAGCGAACAGCTCGACTGGCGAAATCTATCGCTACCAGGTTGTCGGCCCGAAGCACTTCGGAATCACGAATCTGCGCACAGTTCAGGATTGGATCGTGGCGCGCCGATTGTTGACCATTCCGGGCATCGCAGCCATCAACAGCTGGGGCGGCCCCACCAAGGAATTCCAGGTCGCGGTAGACCCGCATAAGCTGGAAGCCTACAGCGTAACCGTACCTCAAATCCTGAACGCTCTGGGCAACGCAAACATCAACGTCGGTGGACGCGAAATCCACATGGGCCAGCAGTCCATCAATATCAGGGGTGTCGGTCTGATAGATGACGGTGGCTACGACGATTTGACCCAGGGTTACAAGGTCGACGACATCGAGAATGTGGTTCTGACCCAAGCCAACGGCGTCCCCGTATTGATGAAGGATATCGGGAAGGTGTCGATCGGCTACAGGCCGAGGCTGGGCATTTTGGGCCGCGACCATCAGGATGATGTCGTCGGATCCATCGTGGTGATGAGGCGAACCGAACAGACCAACATCATGATCCCGAAGGTCAAAGAAGAAATCGAAAACTTGAATCACGACGGGAGTCTGCCGCCGGGAGTCAAGGTTGTTCCTTATTATGACCGCTCATCGCTGATTTCCATCACCACGCACACGGTTCTACACAACTTGATATTCGGATGTGTGCTGGTCTTCCTGATTCAATGGATTTTCCTCGGCAATCTCCGCAGTGCGGTCATCGTTGGAATAAACATCCCATTCGCGCTGTTGTTCGCCACCATTCTCCTGGTGATTTTTGGGGAAAGCGCAAACCTGCTGTCGGTGGGCGCCGTGGATTTCGGCATCATCGTGGATTCGGCCGTCATCCTGGTCGAGAACGTCTTTCGTAATTTTCAACGTAATCAGGAAGAAAGACAGGGCTTGCTGCAACGCCTGACCGAGGGCCATTGGGGGCCAGATCCGACGAGAGTCCCCGGAGATGCAACAGCAGCCCACGGTTGGACGGATCGTTTGCGGCTGATTCTGGTCAGCGCTCTACAGGTGGACAAGGCGGTTCTATTCTCGGCGCTCATTACGGTGGCCGGCTTCGTGCCGCTTTTCACCATGCAGGGAGTCGAGGGCCAGATCTTCGGGCCCATGGCTCGCACTTATGGTTACGCGCTGGCCGGGGCTTTAATTGCAACGTTCACCATCACGCCCGTGATCGCTTCGATGCTGCTCCCTGAGCAGCTGAAAGAAACCGAAACGATCGTGGTTCGCTTTTTGCACCGTATCTACAATCCTGCGCTGCGTTTTGCGCTAAATCACCGCGCTCTCGTGGTGGGAATTGAGCTCGCTCTTTCGATTGGAACCTTCTTGCTGATAGCGCCCCGGCTGGGAAGCGAGTTTCTTCCGCATTTGGAAGAAGGCAACTTCTGGATTCGCGCCTCCATGCCGATCACGCTCTCGCTCGAAGAAGGCGAGGCTTCCGCGAGAAAAATGCGCGAGATTCTCCTGCGACACCCCGAAGTCATCACGGTGCTTTCTCAGCATGGCCGGCCAGACGACGGTAGCGATGCTTCGCCATTCTCCAATGTCGAACTGTTCGCGCCGCTCAAGCCGTTTGACGAGTGGCCAAGGGGCTTGACCAAGGAGAAGTTAACCGAGCAGGTGCAAGCGGAGTTTAACAACGAGTTGCCGGGAGTCATCTTCAATTTCTCTCAATACATCGAAGACAACATCGAGGAGGGGATCTCGGGTGTTAAGGGTGTTAACTCGGTCAAGATCGTCGGCCCCAACCTCGAAGTCTTGACGAAGCTGGCTGACCAAGTCCGCGACCAAATGAATCAAGTGCGCGGCATCGCCGATCTTGGCATCTTCCCGGTACTGGGCCAGCCCAACCTGAACATCAAGGTAGATCGTGCGAAGGCCGCTCGCTATGGCCTTAATTCCGGCGATGTGAACACGGTCATCCAGGCAGCCATGGGCGGAGCGGTAGCGACCGAGGTCTTGGAGGGAGAGCGGCAGTTCGATCTCGTCGTCCGTTATACGCCTGAATACCGCGAGAGCATCGATAAAATTCGCAACATCAAAGTGGCCTATCAAAACAGCAGCGGCGCCAATTCCTACATACCCTTGAGCGAACTGGCCACGATCACCTTGGATACGGGAGCGGCTTGGATTTATCACGAAAGCGTGCAGCGTTTCATCCCGGTCAAGTTCAGCGTCCGGGGCCGCGACCTTGGCGGCACGGTCGAGGAGGCGCAGCAACGAATCGCGAAGAACGTGCAACTTCCGTCTGGATACCGGCTGGTTTGGGCCGGCGAGTTCGGAGATCTGCAGGAAGCGAAGAAGCGCCTGGAGATTATTGTGCCGGTCAGCCTCGTGCTGATTATCGGGTTGCTCTACACCTTGTTCAATAACCTGCGCGACTGCCTTCTGGCCCTCGCGGGCATTCCTGACGCGGTGGTCGGCGGCATCCTTGCGCTTTATCTCACAGGTCAGAATTTCAGCATCTCCGCCGCCATCGGCTTCGTTTCGCTCTTCGGAGTCTCCGTCATGGACGGCATTCTCATGATTACTTTTTACAACCATGAAAGATCTCAGGGACTGGTGCCGGTGGAGGCGATGTACCGCGCGGCTTCAACCCGCATGCGCCCACTGCTGATGACGTCGCTTTCAGCCTGCATCGGCCTGCTTCCCGCAGCCATTTCCACGGGGATCGGCAGCCAGGTGCAGCGTCCGCTCGCCACTGTGATCGTGGGCGGCATGCTGCTCGGCCCCGTCATGCTGCTTCTCGCTGTGCCCGCTTTGCGAATGATATTTATAGGTCGCGACGAGCACCCGCACCTGGAGTCAGAGGATTTACTATGAAGGTCACCTGCCTTCTGTTTCTAGTTCTGACGGTCAGTTGTGCCTCGTTAATGCAGGGGACAAGTTATGCGGCCTCACCGCAGCGATCATCTGACAAGATTCATCCGCGCGGCCGTGTAGGCCTGACCGCGGCCAATCGTCCTAAGCAGCCTTCGACCGGCCAGAAACGTCCCCTTGCCCGAAACGCGGCCAGCCTTCGTCAGCCAGCCTTCGCAAGATCCGGCGGTGCTGCAAAAGGCGGATTGGTCCAAAGCAAAGCAGTCAACGCTGCCCAGCATGTTCGTTCGACAAGTGCTCTCCGGCCCGCCGCGGCATCGCTCAACCCTTCGCTTAACAACGTCCGCCATCGCGGACCCAACCCAGCGGTCGTTGGTGGATCGGCGAACTTCAACAGCAGCAATACCGGAGCGATCAACGGAACGGGTATGCACCACAGGCCCTAAGGAACTCATTCGCATGATTCGCACTTACAAATCGCGTCTCAACGCTTTCATCGCAGCGTTAGCCTTACTGCTTACGACAGGCTGCGTGGTTGGGCCCAGGTTCAAGAAGCCTGTTGCTCCGGACGTTTCCGGTTATACGCCCGCTCCAATTACGACCACCAGCAGCACGCCCAATGTCGCCGGTGGAGAGGGGCAACACCTGCTCGAAGGTCACGACATTCCCGGAGAGTGGTGGAGCTTGTTCCACTCCAAGCCGCTCAACGACTTGATTGAGCGCTCTCTCAAAGCCAATCCCGACCTCAAGGCGGCCCAAGCGGCGCTGATAGTTGCAAGAGAGAATATGTTGGCCCAGCGCGGCGCTTACTATCCCATCGTCACCGGTGGTTTCTCGGCGACTCGGGCGAAGTCATCGGCTGATCTTTCCCCGGTAACCAACACCAGCGCCCTGAATTACAGCCTTTACACGCCGGAGGTGAGCGTTTCTTTTGTCCCAGATGTGTTCGGCCTCAACCGGAGAACCGTGGAGTCGTTGCAAGCGCAGGAGCAGCAGGCGCGTTTTGCCCTGGCCGCGACGCATATCACTCTGAGCTCAAACGTCGCCGCCGGAGCCATTCAAGAGGCCTCATTGCGGGGACAGGTAGACGCGACCCGTGAGCTCATCGACATCAACACCAAGATGCTGCAGATTCTGCGGGAGCAGTATGCCAAAGGATATGCTGACGCGCTCGACGTCGCGGCCCAGGAATCGCAACTCGCGCAAGTCGTCGCCACTTTGCCCCCGCTGCTGAAACAGTTGGCCCAACAACGGGACCAACTGGCGGCGCTGGCAGGCGGCTTTCCCAACCAGGATCTGGCCGAAAAGTTTGAGCTGTCGAGCTTGCAACTGCCGCAGGAACTGCCGCTAAGCCTACCTTCGCAACTCGTGGAGCAGCGTCCGGATGTGCTCCAGGCCGAGGAGAACCTGCATTCAGCCAGCGCGCAGATTGGAATTGCACGCGCCAACCGCCTTCCGAGTTTTGCGCTAACCGCGGACGCTGGCAGCATGGCGGTGGTCTTCAGCCGGATGTTTTCAGGAGGCACTGGTTTTTGGGATTTAGGCACCAGCGTCACCCAGCCCATCTTTGATGGCGGCACTCTTATGCATCGGGAGCGCGCCTCCAGAGCCGCTTATACCGAAGCCGACGAACAATATCGCAGCACTGTCCTAACCGCGTTTCAGAATGTCGCGGACACGCTGAATGCGCTGCAACAAGACGCCGATGCCCTGAAGGCCGCAGCCGCCGCAAAAGACGCCGCCAAAGTCACGCTCGACTTGACGAAGAAACAGCTTGAAGCCGGCTATGCCAACTACCTCGCGCTTTTGAGCGCGGAACAAGCCTACCAGCAGGCCCTGATCAACCTTGTGCAGGCGCAGTCGAGTCGGTATGCCGATACCGCCGCGTTGTTTCAAGCTCTTGGCGGCGGATGGTGGAACCGTCCCGATATTCCTAAGAGCTGACTATGTGGACGCTACTCGTTGCATGCTTAAGCAGTGACACTCAATCGCAACTAACCTTACTAGTGAGTGCTGTCGCCATGGCACTCGGAACTTTTGTTGTCGCCTCACCCCATCGGGCAGCTAAGATCTGGGGATCGCAACGACTCGCCAACTTGTCTCCTGAACGGAGGGCTTGGTTCGTGCGCTGGTATCGCATCTTCGGGACTCTCCTTTGTCTCTCGGGCATGCTCCTTGCGGTTGATGGCATGGGGTTCTCAAGCCATCAGCGTTAGAACGTCCACTCTCGCCCAAGCAAGCAGACGCGGGTCGCTCTCCGCAGCCGAACATGTGATGGAAGAAAAAGACACAGAGGCGGAACTGCGCCTGCTGTTCGCGCCCGGCTCCTCTCCTGGCGGCGCGAGGCCCAAGGCTTCCGTCAGGGGAAAGGGCGGCCAACTCGCCATCGCGAAATTCCCACGCAAGGACGATGAATTCAACACGGTGGTATGGGAGGCGGTCGCAGCAGTTGAGAAACGGGCGTAGCCGGATCGAGTTACGGCACACTTTGCGGCACACCCAAAACATCAACTCGGGTAAGTGCTTGAAAAGCTGGTGAGCGCGGGAGGAATCGAACCTCCAACCTACTGATTAAGAGTCAGTTGCTCTGCCAATTGAGCTACGCGCCCCTACGCTGAAAATCTTCCGGCTGGGTAATTTGTGATTGTAGCATCTCCAGCGTCATCGCGAATGCCGACCCCTGCTGCAAACGAGGAGAGAGGAAAAATGCAGACGTTGGCAATAGTGCAAGCGAGCAGCATCAGCTGTGTTGTTTCGTTACGAGGACCTTGCAGGCAATGCCAAAGGCTCACCGCAGAAACTGAAGCGAGTTTTGCAGACCCAACCCCCGCTAAGAGCGCTGCCGCACTTCTGCTGCTAAGCCTCGTGAACCTTCGCTGACCACCGGACGACGCGGCGGCAAGGACTCTGGCTCCATCGCCTGGCGCCTCTCAACCGTTCCAATCACCGGAGCGTCTTCCATACCATCGGCGTAAGCCATCGAGACGAACCGCTGCTCGGAACATAGCCGATCGATCAAGCGCTGTTGCCAGGAACTGAGTACGGCATGAGGAAGAATCGGAAAGTGACGGAACATCCAAAGAAAATATGCCCGTTGCACAAAGGATGGCATCAAGTATCGCGGCCCGATGGGGGTTTGCACTTGCACCACACCATCTGCCAATTTATCAATCCACATGAGTTGGGCCCACCTAACTACCGAGTTTGGCCGGAGCAATTCTAGGGCCGCTATTATTGCACCAAGGTCGGTGCCAAAGAAAGCATTTTCTTGAACTTTTTTGGAAAACTCCCGGGTCTGAGTCTTCAGACTCTAAGCTGTCGGTAATTTTTTCGGGAAGACGGACGCCGTTACGGGAATAGAAAGGCTACTTCAGATCGGTGATCTCCGGCAGCACGTCCATGCGCTGGATCTCCGCGGCAACTCCAAAATCCTTGCCGGAGCCACGTTCTACCCGCAATACGCGGGCGTGGCAGCATACCCAGCACTTCTCGCCAGAGGTCAATTCCGGAGGAAGCATCAGGACCAATTCGACCTCAGAGCCCTCGGCCATGGCGCTTTTGGTATAGAGGAACACACCATTCCTGCTGACATCTCGAGTTTCGGCGGCCAGCTCCCCAACCCCGGCCGCACCCCTAACACGGACGGGCACCTGGGCGACTACCCTTTGGCGCGAACGTCGATCAATCTTAGAGTTCATTCATCTTCCGGAAGCCATCAAACGGGAACGCCAGCAGAAAGGTTCTTGCCTTCCCGCTGGCGTTCGCCAGTATAGACCAAAGTTGGGTCGAGGATAAGAGATTGCTTACATTTCCGGTCGCCGCAAACGCGCGCCGGGTACCACCAGAGCTTGTTCCATTGTGGGAATATTGGTGCCCCGCAGCTTGGCCTCGGCCTCGGCCAGCTTATCGGACTGGTTGGTCTGGTAGTAGGCCTGCACCAGCAGCTCCATGGTGAAAGGATTGTTCTGGTCTTCTTCCAGATAAGTAATGGCATCTTCGAACTTTTTCTGATCCATCAGCAAAGTTCCGGCCGCCCCGTTGTAGGAGCCCTGGATCACCCGATTCCGGCTGCCCGAGGCCATCGCTTCAAGTTGCTTCAAAGATTTGTCCGCCAAGGACGCATCGCCGGCATGGGCGGCGCGTACGGTGCGGTTGCGCAGGATTCGGGAAAGCTCGTCACTTTTGTCAGACTGCGAAATCGTGCTGCGATGTCCCAGCGCATCCTCTGCACTCTGCAGATATTTCAGAGCGGCGTTATCGTCGGACTGGTACTCGGCCATGTGCCCGTAGGCCTGCGCTTCCTGCAGGTCCTGCTCCTTCGCATGAGCCGTCTCGGCAACCTCCAGGAATAACTTGTCCGCATCCGCGAACTTGCCATCACGCACCCAGGTCATCGCCTTTTGCATGCTGTAGGTCAGCCGGTCGGCCTCATTGTGGGCAAACCGAACCGCCTTGTCATATTCAATCCGAGCCTGCTCCTGATTTCCCATCAGCGCGTAGGTGTCACCCAATCCAACCTGCGAAGTTACGAAATCAGGATCAATCTTCAGCGCGGCGCGGTAGTGCTGCAACGATCCTTCAAAATTTCCCGCCATGCGCAGCAGTTCGCCATAGGAGTCCTGCGGATTTGGCTCGTTCGGGAGCAGGGCGACGTAGGAATCCATCGCCGCAAACGCCTTGGCAAATTGGCGGTTTCGAGCGTACAGGTAAGCCAGATCGTTCAGCGCAGCCGGAAATTTTTTGTCCAGGGCCAGCGCCTTCTCCATGATTCGCTGCGACTGCTCGTCGCCGTCTTCCAGCATCAGCCAGTTGCCCGCCAGGTACAGCAGATGCTTGTCCTTGGGATACATCTCGATCAGGTCGTTCATGGCGGAAATGCCGCCGATGAAGTCGCCTTCCTGCACCTTGACGATCCAGGCAATCATCAGCTGTTCGCCGGGTGTCAGCCTGGGCGCAAGGGCCTTCGCCTTTTCGCGGGCAGCGGTCACTTCATTCGGATCGCTGCTGTTGAAAGCAATCCAGGCCCAGGCCACGGCCAGGTTGGGATCTGCCTTCACGGCACCGCGCCAATCGTCGTTGCAGCGCTCCAGATAGAGGTTCTCGTAGTCCTGCATCCCCTTCTGGTAAAGCGCACGCGCCGGCGCAGACGATGTCGTGACCGGCACCGTCAAGGTACTGCCCTGCTTCAGGTGGTGAGCATACACCGGCGCGGAAAAGCACACGCCAAGAATGAGGACGGCGCAGATAGAGCGACGCATTCGAAGTCTCCACAACAGACGCTTTGGGGGAAGAATTATGAGAGCAGCGTAACATTCGAGTAACCGCCTACCCTAGTGACGGAAGACGTACGACGGGCGGGGATTCTGCGGCGTGGACGCCCTCGCCCGCAAAGCTCACCGGCTCAGGGTGCTGTGGAGTTTCCCCAAAAACAAAAGCCCCTGCCGCGAACGGCAAGGGCCTTGAGTCAAGGGTCCTAGAAGGTGAACTTCGCCGCGAGCTGAATGCCGCGCGGACCGCCGCCACCCAGGAACGGATTGCCGATCCCCACGTCGCCGGTCGCAGTGATGGGATAGAAACCCTGGCCCACTTCGCGAGTCCCGCTGGGACTTAGAGTAAGTCCGTTGAAAGCCGGGTCCGCAATGAACGCCGGTAGAAATGGATTCGCAAAATTAGGATGGTTGGGGAGGTTGAAGAAGTCCGCGCGGAGTTGCAAGGCAATGCGCTCGGTCAGCGGAGTATTTTTGTAAATAGCAAAGTCGAATTGGCGGAAGTTCGGCCCTCGGAATTCGTCTCGCCCTTCGTCGCCATAGTGACGCGTTCCGATCGTGCAGTCGGAAGCTGCCCCGGTTGCTACCGTCACTGTACACGGAATTGCAAAGGAGCTTAGCGACATGAACTGATAGGGATTGTGGTTGTTTTGGCTGACAGGCCCCACAACATCTGGCCGGTCGTAGCATTCTCCGCCGCCGCTGAAGTCGTCCTCGCAGTTGTAATTGTATTGGAAGGGCTGCCCGGTCTGAATAGTGAGGGTGCTGTTGATTCCCCAACCGTTTTTTAACTTCTGCATCCCCCCACCCATCTTGGGGATGTCATAAGCAAAGATCCAAGAGAGCCGCCGAGGCAGGTCAAAGTTCGACGGACCGTACTCGGCCTGCGGATTAGTGCTGTCCTGCGGTTGAGCAGCATTGGGTTCGAAGTCTTCCCCGTCGCTGGAGTTGTCGAGTGACTTCGACCAGGCATAATTCAGTATTGATGTGATCCCATGCCACCCGCTAATCCGGAAACTACCCTGAAGGGCGTTGTAGTTTGACTTACCCGTGGAGTTCTCCATCATTACGTAGTACGAGCAGTACGGATTTCCAGTGCAGTATCCTCCGTATGGCCGCGCCGCACTTCCGAAGTCCTGAAAACCAACTGTCTCGTCCACCTGATTGATCGTCGCGGCACTGGGTTGATTGATGTCGAAAAACCGCCACAGATGATGTCCCTGCGACCCTACGTAGCCTATCTGCAGCATCATTTTCCCAGTAATCTGCTGTTGGAAGTTCAGGTTGTAATTTTCCATGTACGGAGTCTTGATATTTCTATCGAAAGCGAAGGTGTCGCATTCCAGGCTGGCGCAGCTCGGAGCGCTGTAAACCGGAGCCCCAGATACGATTGCAGGTCCAGCCACCGCCGAGATGATCTGGTATTGGCTGGGTCCCACCGGGTTATAGGCTGGTCCCGGATCGAAGTAAGGCGGATACGGCAGGTGACCCATAACCATATCCTGTGAAAAGGCATCGAAGAAGACGCCGTACCCAGCGCGAACCACGGTCTTGCCTTTCCCTGAGACATCCCATGCGACGCTCACGCGCGGAGCAAAATTCTTGTATTGCGGGTTGTATAACCCGCTCAGACCGGGCTGTCCGACCTGGGTGAGCGTGAATGTTCCGTCTCCGGTCGCTGGCGAGAAGCTGGTGATATTGCTCAACAGGTTGTTCTTTTCTCCCACGACTCCGGCATAATCCCAGCGCAGGCCGTAATTGAAAGTGACTCTGGGGCTCGCGCGGAAACTATCCTGGACGTAAAGCCCGTAGTTGTTTTCGAAGGTAGAGCGGGCCGAGTTGCCGGAGTACTGCAAACCACTGTCAACGTCGCCCGCCAGGAAATCGCCAATCGCGGTCCCGGTGGCGTCGCCGTTGAACTTGAGTCGGCCGCGAAACCAGTGGCCGTCGATCCCCTGATTTACGCTGGTGCGATGGAAATCGAAACCAAACTTCACGTCGTGCTTATTGATCTTCCACGAAAAGTTGTCCACGAATTGATTATTGCTGTCTACGCGGTGACGCGGATCGCTCGAGCTCGCACCGAGTTGGGCAACACCGCTCACGAGAATAATGGGAAGGCCCGAATCGGAGACGCCTGAGCCGGGGCATCCCGCCAGAGAACTGGCGGCGCAAAGCCCGATCGAGCTGGGATGAAAGCTTTGATCCGCAGGGAAAAAACCTTCTGCGAATCGATTCCAGCCGTAGCGGATTTCATTGACCTTGTTCGAGCCAATGGTGCGTACATAGGATAAAGAAACCAGCTGAACTCGCGTCGGCGTGTAGGTATTGAAGCCGGGAAGCTGGCCGCCGCTTGCCGTCAGGGCCAGAGGAAACGACTGGATGCTGTCTCCGAAGAAATAGCGCCCCGTAAGTAAATTGTTTTGGTTGAAGCTATGGTCGATCTTGGCAATAAGGCTGGTCAGATCGTTAAAGGAAGGCGAGACGACGGATGCTTCACCCGGCGCGTTCGGAAGGTTCGGAGCTGGCCACGGATTGCGCGCGAGCAACGCTTTTATGACCGGATTGGTCGAATCGGCCGGAGTCAGTTGGCCGTTCGGTCCGCTCCCCGTACTCGGAACACTTGCGATCGTAACCACACCGACCGGCTCGCGCTGCCCTTCGTAATCGAAGAAAAAGAAGGTTTTGTCCTTTACGATTGGACCGCCTAGAGACGCGCCATATTGATTGTTGTGGAAGGGAGCCTTGGGCTGGCCGGCAATGTTGAAATAATTGCGGGCATCCAAAGCGTCATTCCGGAAATACTCGGCTGCGCTTCCGTGCACCGCATTGGTTCCGCTCTTCGTCACGATATTGACCACGCCACCCGCGTTGCGTCCATACTCCGGTTGGAAGTTGGAAATCACGTGTACTTCGGCCACAGCGTCGAGGGGGAGAATCGTGGCCGGAGTTCCGAACACGCCTGCCTCGTTTATCGCGGGATCGTTACGGAAACCGTCGTTCATGTCGGTGCCGTCAAGCAGATAGTTGTTGGATCGGCCCCGAGCGCCGTTCATCGAGAACTCACCAAACGAACCCGGTGAGTCAGAAATCTGATCGGGCGATCCGGCCACTCCAGGGTTCAAATAGATCAGCTTCGTGTAGTCACGGCCGTTTACCGGAAGGTCCTTCACCGTTTCCTGGGTGATCACACCTCCAAGGTCGTTGGTCGTCGTCTCGACTTGGGGCAATAGATCTCCGGCAACTTCTACCCGGGTTGCAACCTGACCCGGCTTCATGGGCGCGTCTACGCGGCGCTCGCTGCCCACGTCCACCGTTACACCGGTCGTTACATAGGTTTGAAAGCCGGCCTGGGTCACCGTCACGGTGTAGGTACCGATCGGCAACTCCGGCAGCGCGTAACTCCCGTCGGCGCTGGTCTCGGTGGTGCGCTCCAATCCTGTCGCCACGTTCTTTACCGTCACCTTGGCGCCCGAAACAACCGCGCCCGAAGCGTCGGTTGCGGTGCCAAGAATCGTGCCGCGGAAGGTCTGCGCCGAAAGGCTAACTGCGGCCAACAGCACAAGCACCAGGATGATGCGCGCTCTCATAGAGTCTCCTTGAACTGGATCTTGTCGGGGAGTGATGTTCGGTAGGGCGGGTCAAGTTACAGACCGCTAAACAGAGGCCTGCAATTCCTTGCATACGAATAAGATGCAGCGCCCCAGCCGCACCCAGAACATTATCGAAAGCCTATCCTTACAGTCAACCATTCAGTTACGATCCGAACGATAGATTTTACGAATAAGGTACTCCGCGGCAGCTTCCAGTCGGGGGACTTATTTTGGGGGAAGTTATTTTGGGGAGGACTTTGGTCTAGAAGGTGATGGTTACCCCGCCCCGCACAGAACGGGCGGATTGCACGAAATAAACCGTTTGGCCGTCCTGGCCCATCACCGGCACATAGCCCTGCGCGAGTAGGTTCCGCAGGTCAATCAACGCCTCCATGTGGGCCGGGAGGAAACCCATGGTCGGGATCGGTTGCCGCACAAAGAGGTTCAGAAAAGCGTCGCCCTGCCCCGGCGACGCGTTGAACATATCCACCGGCGTCAGCGCTGAACCATTCACCCAGCGGTAGGAGGCGATCCACCGCGTATGGGTGCGTGGAATGCTTCCGCTGAGCTTCGCGGCCAGAGCCTGACGGCGCTGTGTACTGATAAACTGCCCGGCATTCTGAATCTCGACATCCGGCTTGGCAAGATCCAGCACATCGCCGCAGGCATAATCCAGCGTAGCGCTGAGGTCGGCGTAGAGCTTGCGCTCGAGAACCAGGCGCAGTCCGTGAGTGTCCAGCGTGCCGCCGGCATACGTGAAGGTACCGGAATAAGAATCGGGCAATAGGAACCCGCCAGCCGCGGTCACCCCGCCAGTGCCGAGCAACGCCGTGTTTTCCACGCGATCACTGAATACCGCCAACTGCATGTTGTTCCGGCCGATCCGCCGCGAGACATTCAATTCCTGATGGTGAGCGCTTTCAAGCTTCTGGGAAAAGTTGGATACGCTGATCCGTGGGTCGCTCTGATTCAACCCTCCATTCAAATCCGCCGGCGCCGAATCAAATGCTTTCTCATCCAGCAGAGTGGGCAGCGACGTCGCATAAGAGTATCCGACGACTGTATTCGGGGAAACGTGCAGGTCCACGGAGCCATAGGGCCGGAATGCGGTCACGCGTCCGAGGAATTGGATCGTCTGCAGCTCGCTGCCGAACTTTAACTCCACCACATCGCCAAGCGAAAGATCATCCGCGCCGGAGAGCGCCAATGCCTGCAGCGAGGCATCATGCAGATTTGGATCAGAGGGTGCGAAACGACGAATCGCAACCCCCATGGATGGCCCCGAACCGTCGGGTAACTGGTGCGAGTACGTTGCCCGCAAAACCGAGTCAGGAAGCCCGTCTCCATAGCCAACGTTTCCGCTCAGACCGACACGATCCGTCGAAAAAATGGAGCGCTCCACGGAGAACCCGGTGTTCATATCTGAGCCGCTGCCATAACCGCCAGCCGCCGAACCCGCCAGGAACGAGAGGCTCCCTGTAAGGTTTCGATCCGATCTATCGGCGCTCAAAGTAGGATCGTCGAACACCCGCAGCACGGGACGATTCGCCACCGAACGCAACGTCCACTTCCAATCGTCGTCATCCGCGGTGCCGCGCAGCGGGCCCACGCGCATGGCATTCAGCAGCGTGTTCAGGGTGATGTTCAGGTGAGTGCTGGTACCGGGATGCAATCCGACTTTGTCGCGCCATGCAGGTAAGAAGGATGCCGCCGAAACTTTAACCGTATATAAGCCGGGCACCAGATCACTTGCGTAGTAGAATCCGGCGCCGTCGGTGAACACGGTCCAGGTGCGCGCCGCCGTCCCGACAATTTCAACCACCGCGCCCATCTGGGGAATCCCAGAGGCATCGCGCACGTACCCGGAGATCGCCCCGGGCCGCTCAGCGGCCCACGCAGGAAGCGACAACGCTACGATCACCGCCCAAGTTCCGAGCTGGCGAAGCTTCACTCCTACCCCCGGGAATCAAACAGGCGGTTACTCTACAGCAAACGTCGCTGAAGGATCAACAACCTGTTTGGAGATGTTGTCGTTCACTTTGATTTCGATCCGATACACGCCCGGCTGCAGGTTTGCCGATGCAATCGACTTTTGCAGCGTCACCTGGTCGCCTACATTACCCATCGTGTCCGTGGATTCGGTTTTTTGAACCACAGGTTTGTTGGTCGCAATGTTGACGATGTCAAACTCGAAAGTGGCCGAGGGTTTGTGCGTCTTCTCGTCCACGCCCAAATTATAAACTTGCATCCAGAAGTTTACCTTCTGGTCACGACTCCGCTTGAACAGAGCAGGCTTGCCGTCCGCCGGAGCCACGCGCGGGCGAACCTTGGTTACGCCGATCACGAAACTCCCCGTACTCACATCCTTGGTGGGCACCGGCTCCATCTGGTCGGCAACGATCAGAGAAGAGGTCGAGAGTTTATCGTCCGAGTACTCCGGTACCACAATGCCACGGCTCCACAGGCCTTTGCGATCGCCGTTCACATCTTTCACCGCAACCTCGATTTTGTAACGTCCGGGTCGCAGCGGCAGCGCCTTCCAATACACCGAGGAGTTCTCCGCGGTGCGCGGCAGCAACTCCGCCGGAACGTCTACCTGCGCCGTATCTTCGAAAGTCTGCACCACGCGGCCGGTTAATGTGGTGACTCGCCCGAAGATGTTCACCGTACCACGCTGCACGCCATCCTTGTTGGCAAACGTAATATCGCGGTACTTCATCTGGATGGTGACCGGTACCAGCACTGTATCGCCCGTCACCTTCACATAATCGGTGCGCACGTCGAACGGCATCAGGTTCGTAATCAGCTTGGTATTAACAATTTCTTCCAGGTCTTTGAACTTGACCGGAGGAGGAGCCTGCAATTTTGCAAATTGTTCCAGCCGGTCGAACTCTTTGGTCTGCAGATCCGAACTCATCGGTCCTTGGCCCAACTGCTCCAGACCCCCATTGCTGAACCGCGACGCCTTGCTCGCCATTCCCATCTGCTCATAGAGCGTCAGGCCGGCGTTCGGCGTGTACTTGAGGGCATCCTTCTCGGACCGGTCCAGCGTCATGTGGTAGTCGCCGCACATGCAGGTATCAACGAACTCGATGATTACTTCCTGACCAATACCTTCTAGGTAACGATAGCGCCAGTCTTCAAACGGGAACGTAGAGGTCTCGCCGCCGCCTTCTTCCATCGGGCGCTGGTACGATCCACCCGAGGGATGCGAATCCACTTCGTCGGCCGGACCGTACATGATGTAGATACGCCCGCGATCCGTCTTCCAGCCAGGAATTCCGGCTGCAAAATGCTCATTGGAGTAGGCTATGCGCCGGTAGTGCTCTTCCTTGTATTCGTTTTCTTCCGTATCGGGGGTGGGGTCGCGGCGCTGCCAGAAAGCCTCAATAAAATTATCGCGCTCTTCATCGTTGGAGAGCTGCTTGAACGCGGCCCGTTCCTGGTCGGTAATAATCCAGACGACGTCCTCGTTCAGCCACTTCTTGTAAGTCTTGCTAAGCTCGATGTTCAGGGCTCTTTTCTGCGCCTTCTTCTGTTTCTCATTCGGTCTGCGCTTCAGCGGATCGGCATCGTCGGCAGGTTGGGCTTGCGGGTCGGTCGCCGCTGCCGGGGCTGATTGCGTGCCCGCTGGCGGCTGGCTGGGAGTGGCCGGCTTGTCGCTTTGCGCTCTGGCCGGGCCGGCAAGGCCTGCGGCTACGAACAAGATGACAAGAGACGAGAGATAACGGGAACGAACCCCAACCATGAGAGGGACTCCTGCGACGGTAAAGCTTTCGTCCAGTATTCTAGGCTCCCAATCGAGCGAATGCAAGGTTAAGTCACAGTAAAGGAAAGACCTGCCGAGCCTAACCAACCTTTGTTGGACGCGCCCACGGTCGCTCCGAGTTGCCCGCGCAAACCAGAAGCTACCCAACCAACAGGCGTCAACAGGGGTCAGGATTGAGACTACGACCCCGGCTGAGAGCAAGCTATAATTGCAGGTTCCGGGTCCGTATCCTCGGCTCTTGGACTTCCCAGGCAGGTCTCATTCGCGCGTCTCTCGATGGAACTTTCCTGTTGGCAGGATCGTATCAGGAGATGTGTCCGTCAGACCGGTGTCCCCGGGCTGGCCAAAATCGAAGATCGAACTGCAGGCCGCAGGGTGACAAACGCCAAGCCCCGGACAGGTGACGGAGACAATGAAACCCTGGAAGAAAATCGCGATTGGCGTCGGCGTAGTGGTGGTGTTGACCGCCATCGTCGGCTTCATCGTGTATCAAAGCGGCAAGAACGTGGTCACGGTGCAGACCGGAAAGGTTCAGCGCCAGGATTTGTTGTCAATGGTCAGCGCCTCGGGGGAGATTAAGCCCAAAACTTACGTCAACATCGGCGCCAATGCTTATGGAAAGATCACCCACCTGTACGTGAAGGAAGGGGATCACGTAAAGAAGGGACAATTGCTGGCACAACTGGAAAACGTGCAGTCCTCGGCGGATGTCAGCGCCAACCAGGCTTCGGTGCAGGCCGCGGAAACGGACGCTATTGCCGCCGACGCGGCGCTCAGGACCTCCGACGCCGACTTGCTGCGCGCCCAGGCCGATTACTCTCGCAACAAGCTGGACTGGGATCGAGCGCAAAATCTCTATAAGGATGGACTGATCTCAAAATCCGATTTCGATAGCCGCCAGAACGCATGGGCCACAGCCGACGCCGGCCTGGTGCAAGCCAAAGCGCGGGTCGCCCAGGCCAAAGCTCAGAAAGACTCCGCCGACCGCCATGTCTCTCAGGCGCGCGCCAATCTCACTCGCGTCGCCGATGTGTTGCAGAAAACTACCTACTCCGCTCCTTACGACGGAGTCGTTACCAACTTGCCGGTCCGCGAAGGCGAGTCGGTGGTCATCGGCATCCAAAACGCCCTTGGCAGCACGCTGCTCACGCTGGCCGACATGTCCGTAATTACCGCCGAAGTGAAAGTGGATGAGACCGACATCGTCAACGTTCACCTCGGGCAAGCAGCCGAAGTAACCATCGATGCCATTCCTCGAAAAATTTTCCACGGCACCGTTTCTGAAATCGGAGACAACGCCATCGTGCGCTCCACCGGCGTGGCAACTTCTCAGCAGGCGACTGCCAGTGAAGAAGCTAAAGATTTCAAGGTCGTCGTTACGGTCACCGACCCTCCGCCGGATCTCCGCCCCGGTCTTTCGACCACTGCGAAGATCACGACTGCAGCGCGAAGTGCAGTGCTCTCCATTCCAATCCAAGCCCTCTCCGTTCGCACCAAGGCGCAGTTGGAACAAGAAAAATCAACCCCGGGCTCTGTGCATGCCGCCGCGCCTGCCCCCAAGGAAATCGCATCCAAGAGCAGTAGCAGCAATAGCAATAAAGATCAGCAGCAGGACATCCAGGGCGTCTTCGTCATTCGCAATAAGAAAGCGGAATTCGTGCCCGTTACTACCGGAATCACGGGCACCGCCGACATCGAAGTCATGAATGGTCTGCGCGAAGGGGACGAAGTGATCACCGGCAGTTACAAGGTTTTGCGCACATTGCGTTCTGGAAGTAGCGTCAAGATCGATAACTCGGTTCCGAAGAAGGAAGAGGAATCGTCATGACGTTCGCCCGCTTCATCCGTCCAACGGAGAAGCCGGTCTCGAAACCGAGGTCTCGAATCACAGTCTTGAGCGCAAGTTTTACAGTCGCAACAGCACACGGAGCCCACGGAATCGAATTCAAACAGGGAGAACTCAGTGGCACCGGAGCAGGAGAAAAATATGGCTACCGCCGAAGTACTTAGCATGCCGTCCCCCCCAGTCAGCGCACCCCCGCAGTCCTGCATGATCGCGGCCGTGGATCTCTGGAAGACCTATGACATGGGCTCCGAGCAGCAGGTGCACGCTCTTCGCGGCGTCAACTTGCGCATCGAGCGTGGCGAATACGTCGCCATCATGGGACCCTCCGGTTCCGGCAAGTCCACGCTGATGAACCTGATCGGTTGCCTCGACACGCCTACCAAAGGCGAGTACTGGCTGAACAGCCAGTTGGTCAGTGAACTCGACGACGACGAACTGGCCCGCATCCGCAACAAGGAAATCGGTTTCGTATTCCAGACCTTCAACTTGCTGGCTCGTGCCACCGCTCTGCACAACGTGGAACTGCCGCTCATCTACGCCGGTGTCTCCACCGAGGAACGAATCGAACGCGCCAAAGCCGCACTCACCGCCGTCGGCATGGGCTCGCGCATGACTCACAAGCCGAACGAACTTTCCGGTGGGCAGCGCCAGCGCGTGGCCGTCGCTCGTGCCCTGGTCAATAAGCCTTCCATCATTCTGGCCGACGAACCTACCGGCAATCTCGATTCACAGACCGGAGGCGAAATTATGGCTTTGTTTGACCGCCTGCACCAGGAAGGAAACACGATTGTGCTGGTCACCCACGAGCATGACATCGCCGAGTATGCTCACCGTGTGGTCAACATCAAAGACGGCGTCGTCGAGCGCGACGAGCGCAAGAGATAAAAGCGTCCAGCCCAACCTTTGGCGTACAAGCAGAAACTCGCGCCAAAGCTAACCCCAGCTGGCCGGGGATTTTTCTAAACTGTATTTTTCTTGAACAGGAATCGCCATCTCCTCAGCGCTCTTCGCCGACGCCAGCGCAACCTGATCGCGCCCGCCGCGTTTCGCCTCATACAGAGCGGCATCCGCTGAAGCCATCAAATCCTTGGGCGACATCCCGTGTTCGGGGAATGCCGCCACGCCGACTGAAAATGTAACCATGCCCAGCGACTTTCCCTGATACATGATGTTCAGCTCCCTCATTTTCGAGCGCAATCGCTCCGCCCGCGCATGCGCCCCGTCTAAACCAGCCGTGGGCAGGATCACCACAAATTCTTCTCCGCCAAAGCGGCAAACAAAGTCCTCCGCTCGGACATTCTTCAGCAGGAAAGACGCAGTCTCGCGCAATACCGCGTTCCCCGCGTCGTGGCCATGCGTGTCGTTGAAGCGCTTGAAATGATCCAAGTCGAGCATCAGCACACCTAGAGATTGTCCCGCACGCCCCGCACGCCGCATTTCGCGATCCAATACCTCCTCCAGATATCGCCGGTTGTAAAGCCCGGTCAGGGCGTCCCGTACCGACTGCGTATGCAACGCCTCCCGGAGTCTTATATTGGCGATGGAAAGTCCCACTTGGCCCGCAAAAGTCGTCTTGAACGATTTTTCCGAGGCATCCAGTTGCGGTGCCTCATCGCTCGATTGAAAGTGCACGATGCCCAATGTTTCGCCCTGCGCCAGGATGGGAATACACAGATAGGTATTCTCTACGCCCGCCGCGTGACTACATCGCGCCGTGCTATCGCCAGCCAGCACCAGATGCGGGTGGCCCGTGCGCAAAGCCCAGCATGCCGTCGGCTCAAACTCCCTCGTCGGAAGTTGGCAGTCGGCCCACGATCCGATCACCTCCGCCAGGCTGCGCCTGCCATTCAGCAGAGCCACCGCTCCACCGACGGTGGGAAATATCTTGGGCGCAAAACCCAGGGCAGCGGCGAATACTTCTTCCCGGCTAACACAACTCTGCAGCAATTCTCCCATCTTCGCCAGCATCGTCGCCCGCTCCGAACGCTTTTCCAGCTCTTTCATCATCTCCGCGTTCTGCTGATCCAGCGCGTTGCGCGCGAAATCTCTCTCCAGCATTTCCTCCTGCAATCGGGTGTTGGCATCTGCCAATTGTGTGGTTCGTTCCAGTATCTGCTCTTCCAGAATTTGCTGATTCTGTTTCTGATTCTCAATGTCGGTGCACGTTCCGAACCATTTGATGATTTCTCCCGTCGAGTTGCGGATGGGATTCGCTTGCCCCAGAAACCATCGGTAGGTTCCATCTTTCCCGCGCAGCCGATATTCCACATCGTAGGGTTCGCCCACCCGCAGCGCGTTCTGCCACTTTGAAAAACAGTGGTCTACGTCGTCCGGGTGGACCACCTCCTTCCATGCGGTCCCTCGCATCTGCTCAAATGCTAGCCCGGTGTAATCGAAACATCTCCGGTTGAAGTAGTCATCCTCACCATCGGGATCGGCAGTCCATATAATTTCCGGGACCGCCTCCGCCATCGTGTGGAAATACAATTCTCGTTCGCGGGAGGTGCTGAGATCGAATCTGTGCAACACAACGAACCTATCGAAGAACGACAAAGCAATCGCCCCTGCGAGTACGAAGAGCGTGCTCCCGCTGATAGCCACAACCCCCAACGCGGAAATGTTGATGGTCCTGCTCAAGCTTGGGGCTACGCCCGAGGCGTGAAACCTCGCAGCCCACATCCCGGTATAGTGCGTCAGCGGAATGGCGCTGCCCATCACCAGCGCACTGATAATTTTCCGCCAACTGGTTCGCTTCTCATCCCGCACTCGAAAAGAGAACTGCAAGGCCACGTAAGAAGCCGCGATGGCCAGCATGATCGACAGAATTACGAGTCGGATGTCATAAACAACCACCGCCGAACAGCGCATCGCAGCCATGCCGACGTAATGCATAGCCGCAATCCCACTGCCCATCACGAGGCTGCCCGCGATCTCCTGCCGCAGGTTCATCTTCGGCTGGCTGACTACTAATAGAGCCACCGCGGAAGCGGCGATTGCAGCCAATAGCGAAAGGATCACGGTCGGGAGATAGTAAGAAACCTGCATCGGCATGGTTAAGGCGAGCATGCCCACGTAGTGCATCGCCCAGATCCCCAGCCCCATCGCAGTCGCGCCACAACTCAGCCAGACGACCCGAACGCGGCCATGCGCCGAGGTCACTCGCCCAGCCAGATCCAGTGCGGCATACGATGCAACCATCGCCAGCAGGATGGAAAGGGCCACCAGTCCGTAATCGTAACTGCCGCTCATTGCAGTGAAGGAATTCATCTCTTGTTGATCAGGTGTTATCCGCCGCGCTTGGCGCGGTCGTTTTGACCTCCACGGTCCGGACCGGACTTCCCCGGCGCGGTGCCTTTAGGCTGTATATCGGCAGCATTCAGTACTTTCACCTTAGAAATCGCTAATTACGCGCAGCAGGCACATGCGACTTGGGCAGGAAAATAAAAAGGGCCTCCGGTCGGAGGCCCTCGTGATTATCGACTTCTGGAATCAGACAGCTTGACTTGACTTAGCTGCTCCGTCCTTTAGCGCGCCGCAGCCGTATCCGCAGGCCGCAACGGACCTGCCAGAAAGAAGTTGTGATCGTAAAGATTGCGGTACATGTGGCCCGCAATCTCCGCTGCCTTGGGACCAAACGTCGGCCGCCCACCTTGTAAAAACACCACTACGACGACGCGGCCGCTGCTGGTGTTTGCGTAGGAGGCGAACCAGCCAAAGCGTGTGCCGTCGTGCGAGCAGGTCCCGGTCTTGCCCAGAATCTCTTCCTCGTTGAAGTTGAGTCCTAACCGGCGAGCCGTGCCGTATTGCACTGCTCCGGCCATCCCCACTGAGATTTCCGGAATCGCCGGCGCAATATCCAGCTGCCGCTTGATGCGCGGCTGGAAATCTGTGATCTCTTCCGGCGTCGTTGGATGCTGCAAGTAATAAAGCGTCCCGCCGTTTGCGATCGCGGAAACCATCGCTCCCAGTTGCAGCGGGGTCATCGAGATGCCCTCGCCGAAGGAGCACATTTTCCCCACACCGCCCAGCTTTTCCGGGATCACTTCATCGGGATAGGTTCCCAACTGCTCCCCTGGAATGTCATAACCAGCCAACTCGCCCAAGCCATACTGATGGGCGTAGTAGGCCACCTTTTCAAATCCCAGCTTGCGGCCCACTGCTTCAAAATATGCGTTGTTGGAGTGCGCCAGCGCTTCGGTCAGATTCATTCGATAGCGCCCGCCGAGAGAGACTTCAGTTTCCTTCGAAATCAGACCTTCGCTCAGCGCGGCCAGCGCCACCGAAAGCTTGATCGTCGAGCAGGGTTGCGCACCGCTTGAGAGCGCCAGCTTCTGATTCACCATGGCCAGAACCCGGCCGCTGGTCGGCTCAATCGCCACTACTGTGCCATTCATGTTGCCTAGCGCATCGATCGCCGCCTGGCGCACCACCGGATCTTCCCCGTCCGTAATGTCGCCGCCGGTAATTCCCGCGGCGAAAGAACTCATGGAAAAGCGTTCGTGATAAGTGTGCCGGCGCGCGCCGGTCGAGGTTCTGCTGGTCGAGGTTCGCGTCAAGCTCGCACTATGGCTGCTCGCGCTTCGGCTGCGCGCCAAATGCCGCATCCGACGCCGCGTTCGCTGGCTCTCGCTCAATTTTTGCGTTGCTTTGGGCTTGCTCGCATTCACCGGGTGCGGGTTGACGTGCGCCGCCCAGGTTCCGGGCGCCAGAACTAGACCTCCCACCACCACCATCAGACGAAGATAGCGCGTTCCCAACTTGGACATCTTGTATTCGTCCCTCTGTTCCCCGGATTCCCTGCTTACCTTGATGCACGAAGCCTGCCAGTTACCGTCGGCGCCCCGTAACTTCCCCAACTTATCGATACTACGAGAGTTAGTGGATTTCAGGCAATAACAAAGTTTTTCTGGAACCAAATCATAATTCGCATATAAGTCGTTATAGAACAGGTACTTAAATGGGAGTTACTTCGGTACCGCTGCCTCGGTAACGTATTACCTCATGACTGAAAAGGTACTGCTGAATGGGCAAAGTTTTTCCTCGCCCTCCGCCCGCGTCCTTACATTACCTCCCCGCGCTTGCGCAGAAATGCCGGAACATCCAAATCCTCCTGCTCGAAGTTCGCCACCATCGCGTTCCGCATGCTGTCCAGCGAGATCACTTCGGCGGCCGCGTGACCCATTGCGACCGGAGTCGACTCCGCCATCCTGTGTTCTTCCATCACCCGTTCCGGGAATGAATCAGGAAAAGGCGATACCGGCTCTGCCGGCCCGACCGGATCCGGAAATTCCATGGCGTTATCATGCGACGTCGCAAACGAGTGATGAACCTCCGCCGGCCGTTGTTGCGAACGGGGAACCTCGCGGAAGCCCGTGGCGATCACCGTGATCTTCACCGCATCCTTCATCTTCTCGTCCAGCACCGCGCCAAAAATAATATTCGCGTCTTCATGCGCCGCAGTCTGAATGATGGTGCACGCCTGCTGCACTTCGGCCAGCTTCAGCGAGGCCGATCCCGTGATGTTGATCAGAATGCCGCGCGCTCCATCGATCGCACCCGCCTCGAGCAGTGGCGAGGCAATCGCCCGTTGTGCCGCTTCGATCGTCCGCATCTGCCCGCTCGCCGTCGCCGTCCCCATCACCGCATATCCCATGCGCGCCATGATCGTCTTCACGTCGGCGAAGTCGCGGTTGATGATCCCCGGGATGGTAATGATGTCGGAAATTCCCTGCACGCCCTGCCGCAAAATGTCGTCGGCGATGCGGAACGACTCAAAGAATCCCGCATTCTCCGCCACCGCCAGCAACTTTTCATTCGGAATCACGATCGTCGTATCCACCGATTCCATCAATTCCGCGATGCCCTTCTCGGCCTGCGTCATGCGCCGCTTTCCCTCAAAGGAAAATGGCTTGGTCACCACGGCGACCGTCAGCGCTCCCATCTCACTGGCCAGCGACGCAATGATCGGCGCCGCGCCCGTGCCCGTTCCGCCGCCCAGGCCGGTGGTCACGAACACCATGTCGGCGCCCTCGAGCGCTTCTATAATTTTGTCTGAGTCTTCAAGCGCCGCCTTGCGCCCCACTTCCGGATTCGCACCCGCGCCCAGTCCATTCGTCAGCTTCACGCCCAGTTGCAGCTTCACCGGCGCGTGCGACATCCGCAGCGCCTGCAAATCGGTATTGGCCGCGATGAACTCAATGCCTTCCACTCCGGCATCGATCATGCGGTTCACCGCGTTGCCGCCGCCGCCGCCCACGCCAATCACTTTGATCTTGGCGTCGTTAAGAGGTTCTTCGTTGAAGCTGATGCGAATGCTTGAATCGTTTGTCATTTTCTATGCACCTCTGATTTTGGATTCTCGTGCCGTTCACAAGTGGCCAGTGGCTAGTGGCCAGTGAAATTTCTAGCCCCGCGTTAATCCGCTTTACCGACCACTGGCAACTGGTCACTGACCACTGTTCCTTCACCCCACCAACATCGCCTTCAATCTCGATCCCCATCGATCCCCCTGAAACCCACGCGCCACCCGCGCCCGTTGCCCGTAATTCACCATGCCGATCAGCGTGGCATACTCCGGCTCGGCCAGCGTGGAGGGCATTTTCGCCAGCGGCGTCGGCCACGACAAGCGAACCGGACGCCGCAGCACCGACTCCGCCACATCAAAAATTCCCGGCAGGCGCGACCCGCCGCCGCTCAACACGATTCCCGCCAGACACGCCTCGAACATGCCGCTCTGCCGCAGAGTGTCCCGCATCATCTCGAACAACTCGCGCGCTCGCGGCTCCAGAATTTCCGCCACCAGCCGCTGCGGCAGCAATCGCGAAGGCCGGTCGCCCACCGACGGCACTTCCACTTCATTCCCTTCCGGAATCAGCGTGACGATCGCATTTCCGTACACCTTCTTGATCTTTTCCGCCTCCGCCAGCGGCGTGCACATCCCCATCGATAAGTCGCTGGTGAAGTGATCGCCGCCCACCGGAATCACTCCCGTAAAAGCCACCGCGCTTTGCAGAAAAACAACCAGCTCCGTGGACCCTGCCCCAATATCCGCAAGGCATACGCCTAACTCCCGCTCGTCGGCGCGCAGCACTGAATCCGCTGCCGCCAGCGGCTCAAACACCGTGTCGTCCACGTGAACGCCGGCCCGGTTCACCGCCGTAATCACGTTCTGCGCTGCGCTCGCCGCCGCCGTCACCAGATGCACCCGCACCTCCAGCCGCGCCGCCATCATGCCCAGCGGATCGTGCACCCCCGCCTGATCGTCCAGAATGAATTCCTGCGGCAACAAATGCAGCACCTCGCGATCCGCCGGCAGCGGAATCGCCCGCGCCCGTTCCACCGCCTGCTTGATCTCATCGCGCCCAATCTCTCGCGGACGCGTCCCCAGGCTGATGCCGCCATGACTATTGACGCCGCGCACGTGCGCTCCGCCGATGCCGACAATGGCGTGCTCCACCGCCGCACCGGCTACATCCTCGGCCGCTTCCACCGCTTTCTGAATCGCGGCAACCGCCTTGTCCAGATCCACGATCACGCCCTTGCGCGACCCCCGCGATTCCGCCATACCGTGTCCGCGATAGCGCAGGCCGCCGTCGCTCAACTCCGCCATCAGCGCGCACGTCTTCGCGCTGCCCACATCAATCGCCGTCAGAACATTCCCCTGCTGCTTCGCCATCTCTGAATTAGTCCCCGATAAAATTCATCGCACGTTATCAACTCGAATTCTCAATCGCTCGGCTCCTGGCTGGCCTGAGTCTTGGCAATCGCCGGACTCGGCTTCTGTCCGCCCGCATGACTTGGAGCCTTTGCCGCCGCATCCGCACTTCGCGCCGCAAGCTTTTTGCGCTCGGCCGCGCGGCGCTTGGCCGCGGCCACGGCGGCCCGCTTCCTGGCGGCCTCAGACGCTGCAAACTTTTCCGTCGGCAGCGTTTTCTTCTCCGCCGTGGAACTGGCGGACTTCACCGAGACTTTGCTTACCTTTGGCCTGCCCGGCTTTTTCGTTCCGCTGGCCGCCGCCTTCGGATCAAGTTTTTTCGGCGTCAATTCGAACGCGGGCTTCGGCACCGGCCGATCATTCGGCCCCACACGCGTGAGCAACGACGCCGGCCTGACTCCCGCCGCGGCCGCCGCCTTCGCCATCGTCGGATTCAACGGCGTCTGCTTCGCGGTTCGCTCGATATCTGGATTCACGATGATCTGGCGGTCGTAACGCAAATCCACCGACTCCAGTCGCTGGAACTGCTGTCGCCAGCCCTGGGCGTGGCTCACATAAATTTTGTAGCGCCGCAAATAATCCGACGACCCCAAATGCACCAGCACATCGCCCGCCGGATCATTCACCCGCACCTTCACGTCTTCCAGATCGGAAAGATCCACTTCACTCAGATCCTGCGAATAGCGCGCCCCGCCCGAGTCCAGTTCGCGCACCATCTCGCTGTAAGCCTTCATCCGCGGCGCTCGTGTCGAAAGCGGCTCTCCGGGATTCATTCCCAGAATCACCGGGAACGAATACTTGTGCTTGGGCGACAACTCCATCAGCGTGCCGCCCGCGTCGATCAACGACATCCGCGGCCCCACGCGCGCAAACGCTACCGGCGTGCGCTCCTGAATCTCCACCTTCAGCCGGTTGGGAACAAAGCGCATCACGCTGGCCGATTCCACCCACGGAATCTGCTCCAGTTGCGCCTTCTGCTGGGCCAGGGGAACGAAAAAAATGTTGCGCCCAATGTCGGCGCCCATCACTTCCATGACCTGCGCCTGGGTCACGTTCTGCATGCCCGTGACTTCAATGTTGTCGCTCGATTCCACCCGGAAACGCCACGAGTGCTCGCCATAGTGATACAGCGCCGCCGCCGCCAACCCCGCTGCGCACACCACAGCCGCAGCCACCATGGCCCACAACAACCGGTTTGCAGTTTTTTTCGGAAGTGAACTTCGGCGGGCGGAGACGCGCTTTTGCCCGCGCAGAAATGGCGATTCCTCATCCACATCCAGATCGACCAGACGCGCGTCGTCCATCTCCTCGCGCGCGGCTCCAGCGCTGGGTGGGTACAACTCCTCCTGCAAGATGGTCGGTCCCGATTTCCGCGCCATCAGTTCAGGTCAGTTGTCGCTGTGGAATCGCTGAGCCTTCAAACTATAACTTCATTTCGCGAATTGAGACAGACAAAATATTGCACTTTTGCACAGCCAGGAATCGCATTGGGCATCACCGGGAAAAAGCTCATGTAGGGACAGCCGCCTCCGGCTGTCCGGCCTGGGAGAAGCCCGGCCGAGCCCTACAATTTCTCCACAAAACAAAAGCGGACGCGGCTGGTATTCCGCGTCCGCCCCTTTTCAGGAGGAAAACTATTCTTCGCTGCCCAGACTCCCCGTATCGACATGCACCCCAGGAATCGAAATCTCCACCCGCGGAATACTCACCCGCACCCGCGGACAAGCCACCGGATTGAACGCCGCCGGCAGCACGCGCATCCGCGCGACCCGCGCCTCAACCTGCGCTTCCACCCGCGCCCGATTTGCCTCCAACCGCGCCATCTGCGCCTCTTCCCGCGCCGACATCGCCTCCAACCGCGCCATATCGCTTTGGCTCCGGACAACGCCGGTCCGGGCAAGTCGGGTCTGCAAACGCGCCACCGCCGTCGCCAACCGGCACGACGCAGTTTCATCCTGCGCCGTCACCGCCTGGGTTTTCGCCATGAACCAGTCAGCCCGTCCGGCGGCCAGCGCCAGCACACCTCCGGTCTGTGCGCTGATCTCGCCCATCACCTGGGTCACCGCTCGCCGAGCCCAGGCCGCGCCGCCATCCTGATAAATCCCATTCAACCCCAGCGCCAGTACCCCGGCCGCCAGCCATCCCCATGCCTGTGCATTTTTCATGGCTTCAACCCCTTATGCCAGATTGGACGAACCGCGCCCAAATCCGTTAGCAATGGAAGATACGTAGATCGGCAAGGATTGGTTCCCTACCCCGCCCTCTCTTTCAACTTCTCCACCATCATCGGCCCCAGCTGCGAAACGCTGCCCGCTCCCAGCGTGAGAATCATGTCTCCATCCTCCGCCGCTGCCACTGCCGCACTCACCGCATCCGCGAATGAACTCGCATACTCCACCTTCCGTCCACTCTTCTCGCGGATGTCCCGCGCCAACGCTTCTCCGCTGACCCCCTCGATCGGCTTCTCGCTCGCCGCATAAATATCGAGCACAAACAGCGAGTCCGCATCCCCAAACGCCGTGCCAAACTCTTCCATCAGATCGCGCGTGCGCGTGTATCGATGCGGCTGGAAGACCACATGAACCTTGCGAAAGCCGCATTGCCGCGCCGCCGCCAGCGTCGCCTTGATCTCCGTAGGATGATGCCCGTAATCGTCAATCACGCTCACGCCCGCCGCACGTCCGCGCAACTGGAAGCGCCGGTCCACTCCGCGGAACTGATCAAGCCCCGCCCGAATCGCCTCCACTCCCACATCCAGCCCCACTCCCACCGCAATCGCCGCCGTCGCATTCAGAATGTTGTGCACTCCCGGCACATGCAGCGTGAACTCGCCCAGATCTTCTCCGCGATAGCGCACGTGAAAACTATTGAGCGGGTGCCCCACCCTTGTCGCGTTCTGCGCGACAGGGTGGGGATTTTGACTTTCACTGGTCTTGCGAATCTTGATCAGAAAATCCGACCCCCGCTTCGTTCCATACGTCACCGTGCGCCGCTGCACCTCCGGCAGCAATCGCCGTAACAAAGGATCGTCATTACAAGCCACCACCATCCCATAAAACGGCACGCGGTCCATGAATTCCAGAAATGTTTTTTTCACGTCCCGCATGTTGCGGTAGCAATCCATGTGCTCGCGGTCAATGTTGGTCACCACCGAGAGAATTGGGGACAATTTCAAAAACGACCGGTCACTCTCGTCCGCCTCCGCCACCAGATACTGCGACTTCCCCAGCCGCGCATTCGATCCCATTGCATCCACGCGCCCGCCCACTACCACCGTTGGATCGAGCCCGCCTCCAGCCAGCACCGCCGCCACCATCGAGGTCGTCGTAGTCTTCCCGTGCATGCCGGCGATGGCGATGCCGTATTTCAGCCGCATCAACTCCGCCAGCATCTCCGCCCGCTGGATCACCGGCACATGCAGTTTGTGCGCTTCCACGACCTCAGGATTTTCCGCTGCGATCGCCGAACTCGTCACCACCACTTCCGCTCCCGCAATGTTTTCCGCTCGATGTCCTTCAAACACCGCGGCGCCAAGCCCCGCCAGCCGCTCGGTCACCCCCGAATGCTTCAGATCCGATCCCGAAACCTTGTACCCAAGATTCAGCAACACCTCGGCAATCCCACTCATGCCGATCCCACCGATACCCACGAAATGAATCTGCTGAATCTTGGCAAACATTTCTGTGAACCGCACCTACTTCTGTCATCCTGAGCGGAGTAGGCGCGTCGCGAATGCGAAGCACCTACGCAGTCGAAAGCCTGCCCTGAGCTTGCCGAAGGGGATCCCTTTCACTCAGGCGTGGCCCGGACTCGTAAAGGCGTTCTCTCGGCAATCCGCGCTCCAGAAATTCCTCAAGCGCCTCTCGGCTAGTAATCTTCACCACGCTACCGACCAGATATTCTGCGTTGTAAGGGCCTCTAGTTCTTCCCATGCATTTCGCCTGCGACAACATCAAGAAAGAAGTATCCGTGAAAATCCTTGCGAATCCGTGGCCGGTTGTCTTCACTCCCACTGCGAGCTGTGCCCCTCCAGCCACCAGCAAGCCGGCTTCCCCTGCTGCGGGAAAATCGAGCGGCTGCACGCCTCCTGAAAGCTTCCCACCAGGTCATATTCGGTTTTGCTGCCCTTCAAGGACGTAGCCAGAAATTGATGAACCTCGACTGTGCCATACCCGCCACCTCGCGCCACGCGCCACCGCCATACCAGCCAGTCGCCCGCGTACAGCACTCCAAACAGAACGAGCAGCACGATTGCAACTGCTGCCACTTGTCGTCCTGTAGGCCTCTTCATATTTCTCCTACACCTCCTACACTTCTGTCATCCTGAGCGGAATAAGTGGTTCGCGCACGCGAAGCACTTATGCAGTCGAAGGATCTCTATCAGTTCGGCGCCACCGCGAACTCATCGAGGCACTTCCTTCTAAGAATCCGCTCCCTCGATCCCCGCCACTCTCGCCGCCATCGCCGCAATATCCCGCGCCGCATCCGGATGCGCCAAAGCTCGCGCCGCCTCGCTCATCACCTGCAGCCGCCGCGAATCCCCCAGCAGCGCCGCAATCGTCTCCGCCAGCCAGACTCCCTCCAGTTTCGATTCCTCCACCACTACCGCCGCACCCGACCGCGCCAGCGCCTCCGCGTTCACCCGCTGATGATCGTCCGCCGCCCGCGGAAACGGTACAAAGATCGCGGGCTTCCCCGCCGCCGCAATTTCCGCCACCGTGCTCGCGCCCGACCGGCACACCACCAGGTCCGCCCGCGCAAACGCTCCCGGCATGTCTTCGATAAACTTGAAAACCTCCGCCGACTCGCCTAACGCGCCATACGCCGCCAGCGCGTCATTATAGTCACGCTCCCCCGTCTGATGAATAATATGAATCCCCGGCGCCTGCCGCCGTAACTCCGGTAAGCATCGAATCATCGCCTCATTGATCGCGTGCGCCCCCTGGCTCCCGCCGAACACCAGAAGAGTTGGCGTTCCTCCGCGCTTCTTATTACTAAGAACCGGAATCTCAAAAAATGCCCGTCTGACTGGCACGCCCGTCACCTGAGCGTGACGAAAATATTTTGCCGTCTCCTCAAAGTGCACCGCCGCTCCCGACACAAACCGCGCCACCACGCGATTGGCGAATCCCGGCACAACATTCGGCTCGAACGCCAGCGTGGGGATATGTTTCACCAGCGCCGCCATCATCGCGGGACCGGAGGCATATCCGCCGACGCCGATTACCACGTCGGGGGCAAATTCGTTCAACATTCTCCCCGCGTCCCAGACCGCGCGCGGCAAATCGAATGCTGTTTTCGCCCGCGTCATCAGGCTCACGTTCTTCAGCGCTCCCACCCGCACCAGTTGCAGCGGATATCCCGCCGCCGGCACCAGGCGGTTCTCGATCCCGCGCGTCGTCCCGATAAACAGCACCTGGGCCTCATAACTTTTCTTGAGTTCGTTGGCGATGGCCAGTGCCGGGATGACATGCCCGCCCGTCCCGCCGCCCGCCAGAATGGCCCGCATGAGGTGACTATAAACCAGAGCTACAGATCAACACGGATTCGCACGGATAAAACAAGACGAGAAAAATCCGTGCAGATCCGTGGCCATCTTTACTTCCGGAACTTTGCCGGCAGCGGATTCCCCGCCCGCTCCGTGTCCCACAAAATCGAGAGCACCCACCAGCGCGTGCCGTCGTTCAGCAACTGAATGCTGTTGATGCCGCGCTCGAAAGGCTTGTCAGTTGGGCTGTGTCGCGATTCGTAGCTGCTGAACACCTGCGTAACATTCCCAAAGCTCTCCGGCCGGTTCACGATCGCTTTTTCGTAAAACGGTTCCTTGGAAAAGATCTCGCCGGCATCGCGAACGAATTCGTCGACATTCCATGTCAGAATCACCTTCGACCCGTCGGGCCCTGTGCTGACCTGGGTGTAACGTGCCTGCGGCAGAAACAGCGAACGGAAGCGGTTCCAGTCGCGCCCGCCCGCCGGTCCAGAAATCACATCGTAGATCGCCGCCAAAATCGCATCCATCGACTTCACGTCTTCCGGCTTCGCCGCCGGAACCTTCGCCGCCAGTTCCGCCGCCGTGAACATCGGCACCTGCGGCGGCATCTGGACGCTCTGGTGCTGCTCCGTCTTCTGCGCCACAGCCATCACTCCAAGAACGCACCCAAGCACCGGCACAAGAAATAGATGTTTCAACCGTCCTCCTTAATGTTTCTATCCGCGCAGATCCATGAAAATCCGTGGCAATTCTTATTCCGCTTGCTTCGTAATATTCAGCAGCACGCCCACACACGCCAGCGTCACAAACAGCGACGATCCTCCATACGACACCAGCGGCAGCGGAATCCCTTTGGTCGGCATCATGCCCAGCACCACGCTGATGTTGATGAACGCCTGCAGCACCACCATGCTCGTAATTCCCACCGCCAGGTATCGCCCGAACACATCCTCCGTCCGCCACGAGGCCCGCATCCCGCGCCACAGAAAGATCGCAAACAGCGCCACCACAAACATCGCTCCCACCAGCCCCAACTCTTCGGCGGTGACCGCAAAAATAAAATCCGTGTGCGGCTCCGGAAGATAGAACAGTTTCTGCTTGCCTTCCATCAGCCCGGTTCCAGTCACCCCGCCCGTGCCCACCGCAATCAGCGATTGAATCAGGTGGAAGCCGGCCTTCTGCCGCTCCGCGTACGGATTCATGAAAGCCAGGATGCGATCGCGCCGGAAGCTCACATGAAAGATCAGAAAATAAAGCGGCGCCAGCGACGCCGCAAAGGCATATCCGAAATACCGCAGCCGCATTCCCGCCACATACAGAATGCAAGCCGCAATTCCGGCACACGCGATCGCCGTACCCAGGTCCGGTTGCAGCACAATCAGTCCGAGCAGCACCAACACTGGCGCCGCCGCAGGTACCAGCGTGTTGCGCCAATCATCCATGGTTTTCGCGCGGCCTTCCAGAAAATACGCGAGAAACAAAATCAGTACCGGCTTGGCCAGTTCCGACGGCTGGAAGGAGAATCCGCCCGCGTGTATCCAGCGGTGCGTGTTATGTGATCGATCCAGAAAAAACACCGAGATCAGCAGCAGCGTGGTCACGCCCATCACCGAAAACACCAGCGCCGGATGTTTGAAGCGCCGGTAGTCCACTCGCATCGCCACCACCATCGCCACCAGTCCCGCCGCCGCCCAGATCAGCTGCTTCAACAAGAACGCATACGGCGACCCAAACCGCTCCCGCGCCATCACCGCCGACGCCGAAAACACCATCACCAGCCCCACAAATACCAATAGCATCGTGACGGTAAACAGCCAGCGATCCACACTCACCCGCTTTGCCATGGAAACTCATTTCACCACGGAGTCACGGAGACGCGCAGACCGAATTGCTGATTCAGAATTTTGACTGTTGATTGTCTTGGTTCAACCGGATATTCAGACAGCGTTGTCATCAGACAAGCATTGTCATCCTGAGCGTAGCAAATGTTTCGCGAAGGCGAAGCATTTGCGAAGTCGAAGGACCCCTTGTACTACCGTGCGACCGGCGGCCCCAAAAGGAGTTTCTATCACCGCGGTTTTACGGTCTGCTCGCGAGTGCGTAAAGGCACTTCACACCAACCCCCGCACGATCTCCTTGAACACCTTGCCCCGATGCTCGTAGCTCTTGAACTGATCGAAGCTTGCGCAAGCCGGAGCCAGCAACACCACATCCCCCGGCTGCGCCACGGCATTCGCCTTGCGCAGGGCATTCTCCAAAGTCTCCGCATGCACCACTTCGACACCCTGAATCTGCGACTCAATCTTCGCCGCCGCCGCACCGATCGTGTACACGCGCTTCACCCGCTGCCGCAGCAGATCGTTCAGCACGGAGTAGTCGCTGCCCTTGTCCTTGCCGCCGAGAATGAGGTGTATGTTCGCCGGAAACGACTCCAGCGCCTTGATGGTCGCGTCCACATTCGTGGCCTTCGAGTCGTTGTAATAATCCACGCCGCGAATCGTCGCCACATACTCCAGCCGGTGCTCCACTGCCTTAAAGTTCCGCACCGCCTGCCGGATCTTCTCCGGCGCGCATCCCATCAGCGCGCTCGCGCACACCGCCGCCAGCACGTTCTCCAGATTGTGCGCCCCCTTCAGCGGAATCTCGGAAACCTGCATGATCTCGCGCTGTCCTGCGCTATCGCGAAATAAAATGTTGCCGTCCCGCACCCACGCTCCCTGTTTCACTTCCTTTTGCCGGCTGAACCAGAAGATTTGCGCCTGCGCCCGCGCCGCCATCGTCACGCAAGTCGGATCATCTTCATTCAGCACGGCGAAGTCGTCGCTCCGCTGGTTTTCAAAGATGCGCGCCTTCGCATCCACGTAAACCTCCAGCGTCCGATGCCGGTCCAGATGATCGGGCGTCACATTCAACACCACCGCAATCTTGGGACGGAACGTCTGAATGGTCTCCAGCTGAAAGCTCGACACTTCGAGCACAATCACCGTGTCGTGCTTGGCCCGGTCCGCCAGCGAAATCGCCGGAGTGCCAATATTTCCGCCGACCAGCGTCGAAAGCCCGCCCGCCGTCAGAATCTCGGCCGTCAAAGTTGTCGTGGTCGTCTTTCCGTTGGATCCCGTAATCGCCACAATCGGCCCCGGCAAAAACTGCGCCGCCAGCTCAATCTCGCCAATCACAGCTTCGCCCAACGATCGCGCCTGCACCAGCGGCGCCGCATCCACCGGAACCCCCGGACTCACCACGATCAAATCCTGCCCGCGAAACGTGCGCTCCCCGTGCCCGCCCGTCTCAACCGTAATCCCATGATCGAGCAGCACCGGAATTTCGTTGTGCAACTCGTCTCCACTCTTCGTGTCGGACACGGCAACACGCGCCCCATGCGCCTTCAAGAACAGCGCCGAAGCCACTCCCGACTTGCCGAGTCCAACCACCAGCACGCGTTTGTCTTTGAGTTCCATCCAGTTCATTTCACCACGGAGTCACAGAGAAAAAGAGAAAGCCGATACCTTAGTCTTTCAAAACCGCCAAGATTGTTCTTTGCCGTCAGCCTTCGGAAGACTATTTTCCTTCGCTTTTCTCCGTGTCTCCGTGCCTCTGTGGTGGATCCCTTCTTAACCTCAGCTTCAACCACGGAGCCACGGAGTCACAGAGAAAACCAATACCATGCCTTAGTCTTTCAAGAACGCCGAGATTGTTCTTCGCCGTTAGCCCTCGGAAGATTTTTCTTCCTTCGCTTTTCTCCGTGTCTCCGTGCCTCTGTGGTGAAATCGTTTCTTACCTCAGCTTCAGCCACGGAGACACAGAAAAAACCAATACCATGTCTTAGTCTTTCAAAACCGCCAAGATTGTTCTTTGCCGTCAGCCCTCGGAAGACTATTTTCCTTCGCTTTTCTCCGTGTCTCTGTGGCTCTGTGGTGAAATCGTTTCTTACCTCAGCTTCAGCGTCGTCAGCGCGAACAGAGCGAACACCAGCGACGCAATCCAGAACCGCACAATAATTTTCGACTCCGACCATCCCATCAATTCAAAATGGTGATGAATCGGCGCCATCTTGAAAATTCGCTTCTTCCGCAGCTTATACGATCCCACCTGCAGAATCACCGACATCGCCTCGATCACAAACACTCCGCCAATAAACGGCAGCAACAGTTCCTGCTTGATGATCACCGCAACCGTCCCGATCGCCCCGCCCAGCGCCAGCGATCCCACATCGCCCATGAACACTTCCGCCGGGTGCGCGTTGTACCACAAGAATCCAATCGACGATCCCACCATCGCTCCGCAATAAATCGTCAGTTCGCCCACCTGTGGCATCTTTGGAATTTCCAAATAAGTCGCGAAGGTCGCGTGCCCGCTCACATACGTGAGCACCGTCAGCGCCCCCGCGGCAATCACGGTGCACCCAATCGCCAGCCCATCCAGCCCATCGGTAAGATTCACCGCGTTGCTCGATCCCACGATGACCAGCGCCACAAACGCGATAAACGGCAAGAACGCCAGCGGCCACAAATGCGGATATCGTTCCAGATTCTGCACCACCAGGTCGGGATGAAACTGTTTGAGGAACGGTACAATCAGCTTGGTCGAATACATTCCGTAGGTCTGCATCGCAATCAGCATCACTGCAATGATGACGCTGGTAGCGATCTGCAGGCCCAACTTGGCTTTCCCAGTCAGCCCTAAATTCCGGCGATGCGCGACCTTGGTGTAATCGTCCGTGAAGCCGATCGCCGCAAATGCGCAAGTGGCAAACACAGTAATCCACACAAAACGATTGCTCAGGTCCGCCCACAGCAGCGTCGGCACCACAATCGCAATCGCGATCAGCAGTCCGCCCATGGTCGGCGTTCCGGCTTTTTTCTGATGCGCCTTCGGCCCTTCTTCGCGAATGTATTGTCCAATCTGGAATTCGCGCAGCCGGTTGATCACCAGCGGACCTACGATGAGCGCGGTAAACAGCGCGGTAAGACTGGCAAACGCAGTGCGGAAGGTCAGATAGCGGAAGATGCGGAAGGGCGGAAAATAATGTTGCAGCTTCACGAACAGCAGCCAGTAGAGCAATCAGCCTCCGTCCCGCTCCAAAATGTCTTG
This sequence comes from uncultured Acidobacteriaceae bacterium, assembly GCA_964403025.1. Taxonomy (GTDB): domain Bacteria; phylum Acidobacteriota; class Terriglobia; order Terriglobales; family Acidobacteriaceae; genus Sulfotelmatobacter. Next base: position 231,979 of record CAYOEH010000002.1, read on the forward strand.
CCGCTTCAACTTCCTTCCACCACGGAGACACAGAGTCACGGAAAAAACTAAACCTGATAACCCGCTCTGTCCGGAAGATTCCTGGAATCCTCCCGCCCCTGGGAGCCAGTGACTTTGCCCTTCCTCGGTGTCTCCGTGCCTCCGTGGTGAAACATGATCAATTCTTTCCACCGCGCCGGGCCTTCCAGCTCTCCAGCGCCTTCTCCAGCTTCACACCTCGCGAAGCCTTCAATAAAATCACATCTCCATCGCGCGCCTCGCGCGCCAGCCACTCACCGGCCTCTTCCGACGACGCCACAAACTCTGCGTGGATTCCCTCCCGCTTCGCGACCTCGACCATACTCTGCGCCAGTCCACGCACGCCCACCAGTACATCGATCTTCTTCTCAGCAATATGTTTTCCTGCCTGCCGGTGCAATTCCTCGCCACTCGGACCAAGTTCGAGCATCTCTCCCGCCACCACGATCCGTCGCTTCGCCGCCATCGTGGCCAGCGCATCCACCATCGCCTCCAGCGCCTTCGGATTCGAATTGTAACAATCGTTGATCACCGTGATGTTACCCAGTTGGAGAACCTGCCCGCGCTTCTCCGCTGGCTCCAGCGTCGACAGCGCCGCGATCGCCTCCGATGGTTTCATCCCGCGTTCCAATCCCACGGCCACAGCCGCCAGCGCATTCCGCACATTGTGCTCGCCCACTAACGGCAACCGGGCACCTTCGCGCACGCCTCCAACCACCACCTCGAACTCCGTGCCCTCGGTTCCCCTCGACTGAATCTTTTCCGCGCGCACATCGGCCGTGGCCCGCATGCCGTACATCACAACTTTTCCCTTGAAGCCGCGTCCAAACTGCGAGACATACTCATCATCCGCATTCAACACTGCCGTTCCGTTCGCCGGCAACGACTCAATCAGTTCATATTTCGCTCGCGCAATCCCCGCCAGCGAATCAAAAAACTCCAGATGCACCGCCGCCACATTCGTCACCACGCCAATCTCCGGCTGCGCGATCTTCGCCAGCGCCCGGATTTCCCCCGCATGCGACATCCCCATCTCGATCACCGCCACGTCATAATCGGGTTCCAGTTTCAGCAGCATCAGCGGCAAGCCAAAATGATTATTGAAGTTCCCTTCCGACTTCAGCACCCGAAACCGCGCGTTCAGAACATGCGCGATCGCTTCCTTCGTGGTCGTCTTGCCCGCCGAACCGGTGACCGCGATCAGCGGCTTGCCCCACAACTTCCGCACCGCTGTCGCCAGCGTTTGCAGCGCGGCCAGCGTGTCCTCCACCGCCAGCAACTGTGTCTTGCTCGCATACCGCCCGACCTGATCCTTGCGCACCACTGCCGCAGCCGCGCCTTTTTCCAGCGCCTGCTCAACGTAGTCATGCCCATCCAGCCGCTCGCCCTTCACCGCAAAGAAAAGTTGACCTGCTCCCACCGTCCGCGAATCGATCGAGTACCCACGCACGGTTTCTTCCGCCGCAAACTCCCCTGCCGCGGAAATAAACTCCGCAACTTTGCCCAGCGTCAGCCTCATCCCTTCGCTCCGGCCCGAGCGGCTTCGCACTCATATCCCAAGGCTCGCAGCGCCTCGCGTGCCACTTCCAGGTCATCAAATGGAGCCGCACCCTCCCGCGTCACCTGCACCTTCTCATGCCCTTTTCCCGCCAGCAGCACAATGTCTCCCGGCCGCGCTTCGCGAATCGCCAGCGCAATCGCCTTCCGCCGGTCCGCCTCCACGCTATATTTCACCCCAGTTTTCTGCAGACCCACCACCGCATCGTTAATGATCGCCAGCGGATCCTCACTCCGAGGATTGTCTGACGTCAGCACCACAAAATCACTTCCCCGCCCCGCCGCTTCGCCCATCAGCGGACGCTTCTTCCGGTCTCGATCTCCACCGCATCCAAACACCGTGAATACTCGTCCTTTCGCCCCCGCGCGCGAAACCAATTCCCGCGCCAGCGTTGTCAGATTCCGCAACGCATCGTCGGTGTGCGCATAGTCCACCACCACCGTAAACGGCTGGCCGCAGTCCACTCGCTCAAACCTTCCCGGAACGCACGCCAGCTTGTCGATCCCGTCAGCGATCGCCTCCGCTTTACATCCGCGCGCGTAGCACGCTCCCGCCGCCGCCAGAATGTTGTACACATTCACGCGCCCAATCAGCGCGGAGAACACTGGAATCTTTCCCTCCGGCGTCACCAGATCGAAGCGCGTCCCGCGCGTTGTGATCTCCACATTTTCCGCGTGCAGATCGCCGCGCTCCCAGCCATACTTCAGCACCACGGCGCTTTTCTTCCGGCTGAATTCAGCCAGCTTCGCGCCATACTCGTCATCCCCATTCGTCACCACTGCTCGCGGCGCGTCCGTGCCGCATCCTTCGAACAGCACTCGCTTCGCCGCAAAGTACTCTTCCATCGTCTTGTGATAATCGAGGTGGTCGCGCGTCAGGTTCGTAAACACGGCCACATCAAACGGCACGCCAAACACGCGCTCCTGCGCCAGCGCGTGCGACGAAACTTCCATCACCGCCTCCGTCGCCCCGTTTCCCAGCGCCTCACTAAGAATGCGATTCAGTTCCAGCGCCTCCGGTGTGGTATGCGGCGCCGGCAACACTCTCCCGGCCACGTGATATTCAATCGTCCCAATCAGCGCGCTCTTCCGCCTCGCTGCCGTCAGAATCGATTCCGCCAGAAACGCCGTCGTGCTCTTCCCGTTTGTTCCGGTGATTCCCGTAATCGCAATCCGCTCCGCCGGCTTCTTATAAAAGTTCGCGCTGAGCCGCGCCAGCGCTCGCCGTCCATGCGGAACCAGCGCCCAGCCCACGCCCTCGCGTGGTTTCTCCGCCGCCGAATCCGTCACCACGGCAACAGCCCCCGCCTGAATCGCCTGATCGATATACCGGTTTCCGTCGCTGGATTCCCCGTGCATGGCCACGAACACGCACCCCGGCTTCACTCGCCGCGAGTCATATTCCACACTCGTCACGCCCGGATCCCCGCTTTGCGCGAGGACTTCCGCTCCATCCAGCACCTGTTGGAAGGTCATTGCTGAGAATTATATGGTACTTAGGCCGTGGGATTGCCTCGGAAGATACCGTGCATCGCGCCCTCACCGATCGGGAAGACACGACTTTTAGTCTGCTCTGGGCGAAGCCGAAGGGTGCCGTAAGTCCGGCAAAATTGAATGCGGCTTCAGCCGCTGCGGTGAGCCCTTACCCGGCGCCGCTGGTTACCAACGGCACGTTCCCCCACCTCGGCACCAGCGCTACATTGTTGCTATGTCCACCGGAACCGGCCACGCCAAGTACCGTTGCGGCCAGTGTGAAATGCCGGAAGACCAGTGCATCTGCGATAAGTTCTGCTGCCTCTGTCAGTCGCAGCTCGACATTCGCATTTGCACGGACGGCCTCATGTATTGCGACGCCTGCCGCAATGCTTGCGACTACAAAACTTCCGACGATTCGTACTAGACCACTACCGCTTCCCGGTACTCGCCAAACACCCGCCGCATCGCGTCGGAAATTTCGCCCACCGTCGCATAAGCCTGCACCGCTTCCAGAATCCGAGGCATAACATTCGCGCCCGATCGCGCCGCGCTCTCCACGCCCTCGAGCGCCGCCTTCCATGGCCCCGTATCCCGCCGCGCCCGCAGTGCCCGCACCCGCTCAATCTGCTTCGGTTCCAGCGCCGGATCGATCTTCTGAATCGGAATCGGCTTCTCTTCTTCCACTTCAAACCGGTTCACTCCCACCACGATCGCGTCCTCCCGATCCACCGCCTGCTGATATTCGTACGCCGCGTTCTGAATCTCCTGCTGCACGAATCCGCGCTCGATCGCCTTCAACATCCCGCCCATCACTTCGATTTTTCCCAGGTACTCCGCCGCTCGCTTCTCAATCTCGTTGGTCAGCGCCTCGATGTAATACGATCCCGCCAGCGGATCGATGGTCTGCGACACGCCCGATTCGTAGGCAATCACCTGCTGCGTGCGCAGCGCAATTCTGGCCGCCTGCTCCGTGGGCAACGCCAGCGCTTCGTCATAAGAATTCGTATGCAGCGACTGCGTCCCGCCCATCACCGCCGCCAGTCCCTGAATCGCCGTACGCACAATATTATTTTCCGGCTGCTGCGCCGTCAGCGTCGATCCCGCCGTCTGCGTATGGAAGCGCAGCATCCATGACCGCGGATTCTTTGCCTTGAAGTGCTCCCGCATAATGCGCGCCCACATTCTTCGCGCCGCGCGAAACTTTGCCACCTCTTCGAGAAAATTGCTGTGAGCATTAAAGAAGAAGGAAAGCCGCGGCGCGAATTGATCCACATCGAGCCCGGCCTTGATTGCCGCCTCCACATACGCCATGCCGTTGCCCAGCGTGAACGCCACTTCCTGCACCGCCGTCGATCCTGCCTCGCGCATGTGATAACCGGAAATCGAAATCGTATTCCACTCCGGAACGTTCTCCTTCGCCCATGCAAACATATCCGTAATCACCCGCATCGCCTGCCGCGGCGGATAAATATACGTTCCGCGCGCGATGTACTCCTTCAGCACATCATTCTGCACCGTTCCTGAAAGCTGCCGTATGTCCGCGCCCTGCCGCCGCGCCACGGCTACATACAATGCCAACAGAATCGATGCCGTCGCATTGATGGTCATCGATGTTGAAATCTTGGTCAGCTCGATCCCAGCGAACAGCCGCTCCATATCTTCAATGGAGTCGATCGCCACACCCACCTTGCCCACCTCGCCCGCGGCCAGCGCGTGGTCCGAGTCCATCCCAATCTGCGTCGGCAAATCGAACGCCACCGAAAGCCCGGTCGTCCCGTTGGCCAGCAAATATTTGTAGCGCTTGTTTGATTCCTCGGCGTCGCCCATGCCCGCATACTGCCGCATGGTCCACAACCGCCCGCGGTACATCGTCGCCTGCACTCCGCGCGTGAACGGATATTCCCCCGGATACCCAACCTCGCCGTCATAATCCGAGCCCTTGAGATCCGCCGGGGTATACAACGGGTTCACCACAATGTGCGAAGATGTCTCGACGTCTGCCCCTGGCTTCGGATCCGCTACCTTCACTCTCTCAGCCATGATGAACAACTCTTTCTAACCCCAGCCGTTCCCAGATCTTTGTCATTCCGAAGCGCGCAGGAATCTGATTTCCTAGGCAGCGCCTCAACTCTCGCCCGCCTCACCGCGCGTCGCTTCTTCCCTTTTTCTTCACTCTCCAGAACGAACTCACCCCAAACCACGCGAAGATGACTGTGCAACAAATTGCCAGCGCCACCCGCCCCGGCCCCGTCTGTCCCGCATGATATTTTCCATACTCCCTCACGGAGCCCGCGCCCAGGCTCAATGCCATGATCAGGAAAATAACCCCCGTAACCTCCAGCCATAACTGGTGCATCACGCGCCCGAACGCTCGCCCGGTGGTTGCCAACGCGCCCGTGGCCGCGCGCACGGTCCGGCTGCGCTTGGCTTGCTGCGTTGCCACCCGCGCCACCACCCCTAACTTTCGTGCGGTAGAAACCTTATTCACCGCTCGATTTTAACAGTCTCTGGCGCTACAATGACCCAAACCTTTGGCCGCCATCGAACCGTTGCGCGGCTCCAGGCATCTAACCTTAGTTAAGAATTTTTTAGCGTACGGCGATCGGGGGACCAATTGGATCAGCAACTGAAGGACTTAATGAAGGAACTCGGCGAAGCCATCAACGAATCCCTCTCCGATTCTGAACAGATCGCCGAAGTTGTCTCCCGCATCAAGGAAGGCGGCTACGACATTTTTTTGGTCCTCGAAGCCACCATCGGCGTCAGCAAGCAGGGCGAAAAAACCTCCGACAAAACTTCCCTCGTCACCACTCTTTCCACCAATCCCGAGTTCAAAATCAACGACCAGGATCTCAAGTTCCTGAAGCAGCTTCGCATCAAAATCGAGGACGAAAAATAATCCATGTGGGGACGGCCGCCTCGGCTGTCCCGGCAGGAGCGAAGCTACGCCGGCCACTCTCCCAAGGCTCGATAATTAATTTACATCTCACCCGCATCTTGTCGCTCTTCCCTGTGTTCTAACCGACATAGGAGAGAAGTCATGAAATCGGATTCTTGTGCGGCCATGGCGCTCTCAGTCACTCTCGCCCTGGTCTCCCTGTCCGCACTGGCAGCCGCTTCCTCTTCGTCACCGGCAGTTCCGCTCGTCGTCGATGCCGACAGCCACGTCGTCGTCATGGAATATGAAGCCTGGTTCGGCCCCAATGCAGTCACGTTTCAAGGCAGTTCCGCGATGCCGCTGCTGCAGTCCGCAGACATGCAGCCCGTAGGCGGCGGCTATGACAGCGCCGATCCCGCCGTCATCGCCCAGCACGTCGCCTGGATGGAGTACATGGGCATCGACGCCGTTACCATCGATCTGACCAACAACGTCAGTTGCATCTTCAACAGCGAATGGTTCATCAAGAAATATGTTCCGAACTGCACGCCCTCGTTTCGCGTCTACAACCAAAACATCCGCAACAATACCGGCAATCTTTATCCCGCATGGTCCGGGCTTGGAACTTCGCCGAAGCTGATCCCGCTCCTCGGTGGAATCGACCAGAATGTTTTGTTTAAGGATCTTGACGGCAAGACCGCCTTCGAAAAGGAAAGCGACTACTTCGGCGCACGCATCCGCCGGTATCCCAACCTCAACGTGATTTACCAGGGCAAGCCTCTCATGCTGATTTACCTCGGCGCGGCGCAGGATCCCAACCAGTCAGATAATCCTTTGTGGTTTCGAATCAGAGAATTTCTGGAAAAGCATCCCGCGATCGCGAGCCAATATACCTTCAAAATGATCGCCGGATATCTCGACAGCCAGCCCGGCCTCTGGGCCACCGAAGGCACTCCTGATGGCCCCATCGAGATCAACCCGGTCTACGGCTTCTGGAGCGTAGTCGATCGCCTCAACCCCACCTGCACCGTGGCTCCATTCTGCCCCTACTTTCCCACCTACAACGAAGTTGTCACCAGCAACGGCCCTCGAGTCGAGAACTTCACCGCCTCCATCGCCACTGCCGGTCAGAGCGGCTGGGGCTGCCCCAACTCGGAGGCTCCGCCCTATTGTCCCGACGATGCGCTACGCTTTGGAAAAGATCGTGCGTATGTCACCTTCGACGCTTTCATGACCTACGCCCAGCAGCTGGATCCCATCTTCCTGATCATTGACCAGTTCAACGAATTCACTCCGCCCGACGAAGGATGGAACGCCAATACCAACGACGATATCGAGCCCGCGAATCTCTGGGGCTTGGGCGCCCTCAACTCCGTCAAGCAGCAGATCGCGATCTACCGTCAGCATCCCGCAGTTGAGAACTCGACCGAAATCCCCTGATTCCCAAAGGGAACATTAGGGCATCGCAAGGGGACCTCCGAATCAGCGCCAACCCCATGGCCCTGTGCTACCATCTACTGTTTTCTGTGGCAGCGGAAAACCGAACTCAGTCCGTTCGAACGTCAGTGACAGTCCGATGAAAGACACTCTCGGAGTCCTTCTTGCCGGCGGCGCTGGAGAGCGCCTGTACCCTCTCACCCGCGACCGCGCCAAGCCCGCCGTCACCTTCGGCGGAATGTATCGCATCATCGACATCACTCTTTCCAACTGTCTCAATTCCGACCTCCGCCGCGTCTACATCCTCACCCAGTACAAAGCGCTCTCGCTCAATCGCCACATCCGCGAAGGCTGGAACATTCTGGGCCGCGAGGTTGGCGAATTCGTGGAAGTCCTTCCGCCCATGAAGCGGGTCAGCGACCAGTGGTATCAGGGCACCGCCGACGCGGTCTATCAGAACATTTACTCCATCGGCTCCGAGCAGCCCAAGTACGTCCTCATCCTCTCTGGCGATCACATCTACAAAATGGATTACGGCAAGATGATGAGGCAGCACGAGGATTCCGCCGCCGATGTCACCCTGGCCACCATCCAAATTGATCTCGCGGAGACCGCCCGCTTCGGCGTGGTCGATGTCGACAAAGATGGCCGCATCAACGGCTTCGAAGAGAAGCCCGCTACCACGGCGCTGCGTTCTCACTTGAATCCCGAAAAAGTCGCCGGCTCCATGGGCGTCTACCTTTTCAATGCCGACGTCCTCATCCCGGTCCTGCTGAAAGATTCCGAAGATCCCAATTCCAGTCACGATTTCGGCAAAGACATTCTGCCCAAGATGGTCGATGACTACCGCGTCTTCGCCTACGACTTCATCGACGAAAACAAGAAAGAAGCTCTCTACTGGCGCGACGTGGGCACGCTCGAGGCCTACTACGAAGCCAACATGGACATCGTTTCGGTGTCCCCGATTTTCAACCTCTACGACCAGGAATGGCCCATCCGCACCCATCAGCGCCAGTATCCGCCGGCCAAATTCGTCTTCGCGGAAAAAGATCGCATGGGCACCGCGCTCGACTCCATCGTTTCGAACGGCTGCATCGTCTCTGGCGGAACGGTCAAGAACTCCGTGCTCTCTCCCGACGTGCGCGTGAATTCTTACTCCGAGGTCGACTCCTCCATCCTCTTCTCGCACGTCGCCGTCGGACGCCATTGCCGCGTCCGCCGCTGCATCATCGACCGCAACGTCCATCTTCCCGAAGGCACCACCATCGGCTATGACACCGAGGCCGACCGCTCCCGCTACTTCGTCACCGATAGCGGCATCACCGTCGTCACCCGCGACTACTCCCTCTTCGAGAATCCCGTGACCGTCGACTACTTCACCAGCGAGTAGGCCTTGCGCCCGAAGCGGGTTCATCAGAACCGATCCCGGCAAAACTTTCTGCAAGCCGCCTTGGGACCCGGAATTTCCGGTCTGCTCGGTACCGCTTCTCCACCAGTGTAAACACCGGTTAACGACAGCTAAGCGAACAGTTGGATTTCCCCAGACATCCCAATTGGCGAAACGCCACCACCAGAGACGTGGACGACGAAGAGAACAAGCTTACAGGCTTTCCAGATCCAGCGCGTAAACTTCCTGGCTGCCAGTGTCGTGCATGAGGAGGATATCGCCCTGCGGGGTGAGGCCGAGCCATGCGACCCATGGGGTAACGACACGGCGGAAATCGTTCAGCGAGACAAGTTTCTCGATCTTGCCGTCGGCGACGTGCAGGCGGAAAACTGATGGATCGGCGCCGAATCCGTTATCGAAATAGATGAACTTGCTATCCGACGACCACGTGAAGCTGCCGATCTGAGTCGTGACCAGGTCGGTCCATCGCCCGGTGCTGAAGGTAAAGAGGTGGAGCTTGTCGCCGCTTAAAGTAGTGACCACCAGAAAGCGTCCGTCCGGGGAGCGGTGTGGGCCGACGAAGTTCGCCGAGTCAGGAATGTCGGTCAGAGCCTGAGTCTTGAGGTCGAAACGGCGAAGCGTCGAAGTGCCGGGATTGACGACGTCATTAAATATCAGGGATTGACCGTCGGGATCCCAGGACGGGTCGATTACGTTGTAGTGGCCGACATCGAGGATCCGCAATGTGCCACCGGTCGCTGCCACCAGATAAAGCCGAAGCCTTCCATTGGCACCGCCTTCCGAGGCTGACATGGCGATCTCGTGGCTGTCCGGCGACCAGTTCGTGCTGTCGATGTAGAGCGGGGTCGAGGTGAGACGCAGGCGGTCACTGCCATCGTTACGGCAACGCCACAGGTATCCATCCGGATACGACACGTAGCTGATCCATTGGCCATCGGGAGAAAAGCTGACCGCGCGGGCGGAAATCCCCCCGAGATAAGGAACGAACAGTTTGGACTTGGCGTCGTAGCGGACAAGTTCGCCTCGCGGCTCCTCGCCGATGGCGTATATAGTTTTGCCGTCAAGGCTCGGCTGCGGCGCGTAAAAGTTGAGCGGTCCGGCGGTAAGCTGCAGAGGCGAGGGCGCAGGCTTGCGCCACCAGTCCGACTTTTCCTGAAGCGCCCAAATATCCGCGCGCCCCCAGTTTTGCTGCGTCTGGAACACGAACAGGCGGCCGTCCGGAGTCCAATTGCCGGCCGAGAGATCGTCGCCGGGGTGCCAGCCCATTAGCAGCTCGCGGTACTGGGTGCCATCGGCGGCCGCTTCCGCGATCAGGTTGTGGTCGGCTTTGCTTACCGTGAAACGCAGCACCTTCTTGTCCGGCGACCAGCGCAGCCAGTAGGCCGAGTCCAGGGCGCTGGGCAGCTTTCGCCAGGTGCGAGTCGCTCCATCGCCACTCACCAGAGACAACTCGTTCCCGCGCGACACCAGCACCTCTCCATTCGGCGTCCAGGTTACGTCCTGGCCGCTAACCGAGGTGAGGCGGCGAGGAGAGCCTCCGAGAGTGGGCACGGCAAACAGCGGTTGGTCGAGTTCAAGGCCGGTGAAGACGCCGACCACCAGCTCGGAGCGGTCTGCAGAAAGATTGTCGAGGGCGACGTTGGGAAAGGGAGTCGAGATAGGGACGGTGTCGCCGCCGGATGCCGAGACCTGGGCTACCGCAAAATGGCCGTGAATGGTCTCCTGGATGTAAAGTCGTGGACCATCGGTGAGCACAGTCGGGGCAGTTTGTCCGTAGGAAACCTTTTGCCAGCCGTCATGGGTGATCTGGGTGAATCGCGCGATCTTTGGCGGCGGCTGGATGGGTCGGAATTGCCACCCAAGCGCCGCGACTGCTAGCGTGACCAAGGCAGCGAGCGCGAACAGACGTGGGCGTCGCGACGGTCGAGAAGGCGGAGCAGCCACAAGCGCTGGCGTGACAACGCTCGCCGCGCTGGTTCGTCCTGAGTCGATTTCGCGGCGCAGACGTTTAAGGTCAATGGTCATTTCCGCTGCGCTCTGATAACGCAGCTTGCGATCCTTCTCGAGAGCCTTGTTCGTGATCCGCTCCAGCTCAGCAGGGACGGCCGGATTCACCCGGATTGGCGAGGCGGGCGCTTTGTGCAGGATGGCGTCGAAAACGAGCGCCGAAGTGTTGCCCGAGAATGCGGGATTGCCGGTCGCCATCTCGTAGAGCACGGCCCCGAAAGAAAACAGGTCCGTGCGGGGATCGAGTTCCCCGCCCGCCGCCTGCTCCGGCGACATGTACGCAATAGTCCCGACAGCGGAGCCGGGATTGGTGAGATGAGCCTCGGTCATAATCGTGGCCGCGTCCCCGATTGACGCGGAGGAGTGCGCCGGGGCGGCAACTTTGGCCAGACCGAAGTCCAGAATCTTGGCGTGACCAAACGGCGTCACGAAGATATTGGCGGGCTTGATGTCGCGATGCACAATGCCCTTGCGGTGCGCGGCATCAAGACCGTCGCCGATTTCGATGGCTAGCTCGAGGAGTTCGTTATTGGGCAGCGGCCTGCCAACGATGCACTCGCGCAGCGTCCTGCCTTCGAGCAGTTCCATCACGATGAAGTACTGGCCATCCTGATAGCCGATCTCGGAATCGTGCAGATGTTGGGATGGTTCAGCGACGATGCCGCCCGCGCCTCGCGCTGGAAGCGATCCAGAGCCGCCGCATCGTTGCTGAACTCGGGCGGAAGAAACTTCAGCGCGACGTGACGGCCCAGGGTGACGTCTTCGCCTTCGTAGACGACTCCCATTCCGCCGCTTCCCAGTTTCTTCAGGATGCGGTAGTGCGAAATAGATTGGCCGATCACTGGCGTGAAATCTTAGGGCTACGTGTGGGACAAGTCAATGAAAGCCACGACGTTGGCAGTGTTCGCTGCTGCCTCGTTCCCCGATCACGGGCAATCGGGAAGCAATCACTGTTGTAAACAGCGATTACACTCAACCCGGCTAATGCGGATCACTTCACGGGCTCCCAGCCCTCGGGCAGCATATCGAATGCCAGCGTGTCCCGGTAAGCGTACTGATTGCTTTCCAGTACTGCCACTGGCGTCAACATATGCCAGACGCGATCATCGTCGAAGACGTAACACTCACCCGATTCACGCATCGTGAAGCGGTCCATTTCTTGTTTGTCATTGTCGGTTATGATGACTTCGCCACCCTGCGCGCCGCATCGGCCCAGCAGATGTGTGGCGATATATTTTTCCCCGTCTTTATGGAACCCCGGTGGGCTCGTGTCACACGGCCGGCCCGGCGTAGCGGTGAACCTGATTAGATGGCTGTTCACCAAATACTTCGTACCCACCGCCGAGAGCGGCAGGTCATGAAGGTGCTGAGCAATCATCTTGCGAACGCCTATCGAACCGGCGATCGCCGGCGGCAGGGGAGCGTACTCTCGCGGCTGGTCGCCGAGTGTCGTGTTGTATTTTTTCAGCTGCACATAGGGCGTGCTCTCTTCGCTCAACCAAACCTTTACACCACCCTCAACAATCTCGGCCCGGAGACGATTTAGGGAACGATACCTGTCGCCGCCGTCATAGTACTTATCCTTTGGAATGGACCATGCCGCATGGCAGTACGCTTCCAGCGTGCGCGCTACGTCTACATCGACTCTGCGGCTGACGACTAAACCCGCGCTCGACGAGGTCGTTTCGCAACCGGGCATTTGTTACTACCGGAATAAAGCTATCTTGACCCATGATGGCTCCAGACAAATGCTTCCCCAGCCTGCCGCCGCTCCGCACCCAGCAAACGATGCAGGAGCTATAAGGTTCGGTAAGTCATTAAAGTGCATGGCACGGTCGAGCCCCGCACCTTCTCCACTGTAGTGGACTACTTCGCGAGCGAGTAGGCTTTCGTTTGCCCCTGGGGCGCTTCGCCCGTTCCGCCCGGCGCGTAATATCCGTGTCGCGCATAAACATGAAGTTTGTGCCCCGACTTCTGCGCCGCCAGCGCAATCGAGCGGTAGCTGCCATCCGCCTCGAAATTCGCCGGCTTGTAGGAAATCAGATACCGGCTGCGGATCACCTCTTGTAGATCGGAAAGTCGACGATCCAGCTTTCCCAACGAGCCCGGGAAGAATGAAGCGCCACCAGTGCGTTCCGCAAGAGCCTTCATGGCGCGGTCGACTAAATATTCACTCGCATCTTCCGCCGCGACCTCTCGCGTGCTTACCGTGTAAATCGTAACTTCCCCGCGTTCGGCACTTTCGATTGCATCTTTCAAAGTCACGCTGCTGGAGTTGTCTTCGCCGTCGCTGATCACTACCAGAATCCTGGCAACTGGCTGTTCCTCCGCAAGACCGGCAAGCTTCTCAGAGGCAAACTTCACCGCATCCCACAGCGCAGTTCCTCCACCGGGAGCGAGTTGATCGATACCTTGGGAAATCTTTGCGCCGTCACTGCTGAAATCCTTGACCAGCAGAACGGCGTTGGAAAAGCCCACCAGGAAAGCCTGATCATTCTTATCCTTCAGACTTTGTATTAAGAAAGACCCCGCCACCTTTTGCTCGAAGGCAAACCGTGTCGTAATCGAGCTGCTTGTATCAATGACCAACCCCAGCCGCAGCGGTAGCTGCGACTCGTTGCGAAATTTCGTAATCGTCGCCGGCGGCCTGCCCGCATCTCGAATGACGACGTCTTGTCGGCTGAGATCCGTTACCGACTTCCCGTGATCCGTAGCCGCAAAAAATACCGCAACCTCGTTCACCGAGCTGCGCAATGTGTAAGGAGAAATATTCAAGCTGGAATGCCCGGCTCCGGACAACGACGCGTCCCGCCCGTTGCCCGCAGCGACTGGCTCAGAAGCACTCGTCTCCAGGCAGGTCTCACAAACTGATTCCACATCGGCCAACTGTTTCTGCTGCTCAATTTGCTGCAACACCCTGCGGGCCGCACTCGGAAGGCCCGTCGTTGCGTTCGCATCGAGCGGCGCGGCGCTGAAAGCAATCTCCACCGGCGCTCGCGGGTGCTCCTGCCACTCTTTGATCTGCTCCATCACCTGTCGAGCCTCATCGGCCGAGGGAGATTGCGGCGCCTCGTCGAGAAAAAGCTGCAACTCATTCCTGGTTTCCTGCAGATTGTCCTGCCCCTGCCAGGCAGCCGCGGCAAAGTAGTGCACGATCGCCGCGTTCTCATGCTTGCGGCCGTGAATCTGGTGAGCCGTAGCAATCGTCGCACCGTAGTCATGATTCAAAAGCTGCGCATAGCTCAGCGCGGTAAGCAAATTCAAATCGAGCGGCGCCAGCCCGGATGCCTTCTGAATCGACTCCTGCGCCCGCGAGAAATTGTTGCGCGCCAGCTGAGCCCAGCCCAGATTCAGATACGAATACGGCAAGTGGTCGTCCAGGGCAACCGCCTGCGAAAATTCGCTTTCTGCCTGCTCGCCCTGGCCCAGGTACAGGTACGCCGATCCCAACCCGTTGTGCGCCGCCACAAAGCTGGGATAAATCGAAATCGCCTTCTTCAGATGATCCGCCGCGTCGCCGAAATTTTTTCGTATCAGAAGTTGATTGCCTTTCGCAAACTCCCGCCGCGCCGCGCCCGGCGCTTTTAGATCTAATTTTGAAACCGGACCGGAAAGACTTTCGAGCGACGGTTGATGGCTGTTGCGGTCCTGGATCTCCATCACCATATCCAGCCGCGATAGGTCGAATCCGTCCATGGCCAGCGGCGCCGGACGCAGCCCTTGCTGCCCACTCCCGCGTACGGCCGTAAACAAAACGAAGCAAGCGGATACTATCGCAAGAGCGACTCGACATCGTTTTGCCTTGCTCTGAAAACACATGGAAGGAACTGCCCCACCGCAACTGGCGCAAAATTATAACTCAGTTTTGGATCATCTCGACCCACATACCTTGTCGCGAACTCTGCTTCGAGTGCCCCCTTACACGCAATAGGCGAGCCCTGCTATGCAAAATATCTCCACTGTTACAATGCCCTGTTTCAAACAACTTACGTCGGCGTCGTTGGGTTGCCGAACTTACAGCTCTACATCCGCGTACTGTCTTGTGGGGAGAGCGGTTGACTGAGAGCAGCAGGTTCCTCACCGCGCCTTAGGCCGGTTCGGAATGACAGAGATTTTAGTGAAAACTGAAGGCTGATAGCTGACAGCGGTTTGCCGGGGGAGTTCCATTTGGAGGATGTCCAGGTAGTCGCGATGCTGGTCCGCCGCTGTGTAGCTGGCGACGCCGCTGCCTGGGAGGAAATCGTCCACACCTACAACCGCCGTATCTATAACATCTGCTATCGCTTCGCCGGATCGGCCGATGACGCCGAAGACCTCGCGCAGGAAGTTTTCATCAAGATGTACCGCACCCTTTCCAGCTACGACAGCTCGAAAGGTGCTTTCGTCACTTGGGTGACCACCATCACCCGCAACCTGCTGGTCGATCATTTCCGCAAAACCAAGCAGGACCGCATCACCGACTCGCTCGACGCCACATCCTCCGCTCACGAGGATGCCCAGCCCCTCAGTGAGCAAATTCAGGACCAATCTGCCCCGCCCGACCTGCACGTACGCAGCCGGGAGGTCGGAGAAACCGTCCACGCCGCCCTCGGCAAGCTTTCGCCAGAGCTCCGTGAAGCTGTGATTCTAAGGGATTTACAAGATTTTGACTATCGCGAAATCGCTACCGTTTTGAAGGTTCCGGAGGGAACTGTGAAAAGTCGAATAAATCGTGGGCGGGCGGAACTTGCGCGCCTTCTACAACGTACCTATAGGCAGGTGATGTGATGCCAGACCACACCAGTAACGGAATGCAGTGTCAGGAGTTTGACGGCCTGCTCACCGACGCGCTCGATGGCGTCCTGACCGGCCTTCAACTCGACCGCTTCCAGGCCCACGCGCGGACTTGTTCCGCTTGCGGGCCGCTGTTCGCCGAAGTCGAGGCGGGCCGCAACTGGCTGAAGGATCTCACGGAGGTGGAGCCTCCAGTCAGTCTGGTCACCAATGTTCTGGCATCCACAACGGGCGTTGACACCCAACGCCTGCGGGTAAACCTATCTGCGCCGCAGCCTCGCGTTACCTGGGTCGAGAAGGCGCAGGCGTGGGCCTTTGAGGCAATGCAACCCATCTGGACCACGGTCCGGCAGCCCCGGTTTGCCATGTCGTTCGGCATGGCATTCTTCTCGCTGTCGGTGGCCTTGAGCGTACTCGGCGTAAAACCCGCTGACCTTCGCCAGGTGAGTTTGCGTCCCGCCACGATTCGCCACACGTACTACAATACGCAAGCCCGCGTCGTCCGCTATTACGAAAATATCCGGTTCGTGTATGAAGTGGAATCGCGCGTGCGCGAACTCAAGCGCAATGTCACGCCCGCCGAGCCCGCGCCGGAAAAGAAAGATCACAAGAACGACACAACGCAACAGCCCGAACAGAAGCAGGAGCGCAATTACAGCCAGACCGAAAATCATCTCATTCTGGCCTGCGCTCCTCTGGGTCCATCTGTCGTCGATCCGTCAAATCCGGATCTGCCTGTAGTGTCGGTGACCACGTACAGGAGGTTCGTATGAACTGCGCCACACACAACGATACGGCCGCAGTCGCGTTTTGCCGCACCTGCGGCAAGCCGCTCTGCGCCAACTGCACCCGCGACGTTCGCGGAGTCGTCTATTGCGAGCCATGCCTCGCGGCCCGTCTGGAAAGCACGGCCCCCGCAGCCGGATTCGTCCCTCCGCAACCTGCCTATCCTCCGGTCGGCATAACACCGGCCCCGCGCCATTCCGGCTCCGGTCCGAATCCTACCGTCGCCGGCATTCTTGCCGGATTCTTTCCCTTTGGCGTCGGCGCCGTTTATTGCTCGCAATACGCCAAGGGACTGGCGCACTTGCTCATCTTCGGCCTGCTCATCTTTGCCTCGGATCATGCTGGAAGTTGGGACGCGCTGTTCGGTATCGCCATCGCATTTTTCTACGTCTACCAGATCATTGACGCCGTGCGCACCGCTCGCGCTCTTCAGGAAGGCCAGCCCGCGCCAGATCCCTTCGGCCTTGCCCAAGCTTTCAGCATGGGAGAAAAAAGCGAGACCAGGAACATTCCCACCGTCGCGATCATCCTGATCGGACTCGGCGTGCTCTTCCTGCTCCACACCATGAACATCTGGGAGTTCGGGATGGACCGCTTCTGGCCGCTCATTCTGATTGCTCTCGGGGGGTGGATGTTCGCCCGGCAGTGGGGAATGATCGGAGTTCATCCCGAAGGCTGCACTTGTGCAAGCTGCCGCATGCGCAAAGCCGTCGGTTACAACTGCCGCTGCGATCGCTGCCGCATGCGCAAAATCATGGGCCCAGCTATGCTGCTGACACTCGGCACGCTATTCCTGCTCCAAAGTCTTAACGTCGCAAGCTTCGAACGCACCTGGCCCGCAATCCTGCTTGTGGTCGGGATCGTGAAACTGCTGCAGAGCAATGCTTCCTCGGCCGGACACGTCGGCCTGTTGCCGCCCGTGCCTCCGCCCGCAACGCCACCTTCACCGCCCTCATCGTCCGATCCGGGCGCAGCACCCTCCGGAGAGGTGCGCCATGTCTAGCCCGCTTCAGACTCCGGTTCAGGCTCCACTTCCCCCGCGACGTCCCCGCCGCTCGATTGCCGGACCCTTCGTACTGATCGTCCTCGGCATTGTCTTCCTCTTTGGCAACCTGCACATGCTGTCGTGGGCGCGCCTCGGAACCTGGTTCGCCCACTACTGGCCGGTGCTGCTGATCCTTTGGGGCGTCATTAAGCTGATCGAGCACCAGCAGGCCCAGCGTGACGGATTGCCCTCCCGCGGCATCGGCGTCGGCGGAGTTTTCCTCGTCATTTGCATCGTCGTCTGCGGACTCATCGCTACCCAAGCCTCGCGCTTCAACTGGGGCGAAATCCGCGACAACATGAATATGGACGACGGCGATCTGAATAACATTTTCGGCGAAACCTACAACTTCGATGACCACCTCGAACAGGATATTCCGCCCGCCGTCACCAGCCTGCGCGTCAACGACGATCACGGCGCGGTGCATGTCAGCATCGCCAACGACAACAAAATCACAGTCGTGGTCCGCAAGCGCATCGGTGCCGAAAGCCAGAGTGACGCCGATAAATACAACCAGCAAACCAAGCCCGAAATAACCGTTGCCGGCAATGCCATGGTTCTTGACGCCAAGACCCAGGCCGCCGGCGATCACTCCGTACAAACCGATCTCGATATCTCGATCCCCCGCAAGATGGAACTGCACATCACCGGGCGCCGCGGCGATGTCTCCGTCACCGGCCGCGACGGAGACGTGGAAATCGCCAACCAGCACGGCGAGACGTCCGTGGAAGACGTCAACGGCAACGTGAAACTCAATCTGGAAAAAAGCTCCGCCAAGGTCGAACAGATCACCGGCGACGTCCATATCGATGGCCGCCTGAACGAAGTCTCCGTCACCGATGTAAAAGGTTCGGCTCAACTCGACGGCGAATTTCAGGAGAGTGTCAAACTCGCCCGCATCAGCAAGACCGTGGCCTTCAAGTCTTCCCGCACGGACATGGAATTCTCGCGGATCGATGGCGAACTCGATCTCGACTCCGATGACCTGCACGCGGAAAAAGTCACCGGCCCCGTCCACCTGACCACTCGCTCCAAGCAGATCCGCCTGGAAGACGTATCCGGCGATGTGCGCCTGCAGGATTCCAACGGTGGCATCGACGTCTCCATGCGTTCGCTGGGAAACGTGCAGATCGACAGTCGCAACGGCGACGTCCAGTTAAGCGTGCCCGACAAATCTGCCTTCCGCGTGGATGCGCGGACCCGCGACGGCGAAATTCAATCGGACTTCCCGGAATTGAAAATCGAGAATGGCGACCATGAGGGCACGGCCACCGGCAGCGTGGGAAATGGAACCTCTCACATCGTGATCAACAACGAGCACGACGGCATCGAGATTCGCAAAGTTTCCGCAACCGCTGTGCCGGCAGCCCCAGCCACTCCCGCAACCCCGGCCAAGCCCGCCAAATCCTTGCCCGCCCCCAAAGCCAAAGTCGAACCCACCGATAACTAAGTATTGAGGCGGGCGGAGGGGCCTGATGTTCCATGCGTTCGAGATAGACCGTGTGGAGCGGACACTCCTGTCCGCTGCCGTTGACGTTGATCTTGCGTTTTTGCTTATGCAACAAAGGAATGGATAGAACAACCCTGGAAGAGCGGCGCTTCAGCCGCCTGCCCTGACCGATGTTCGAATGGGCCCCGTTAAGCTCCCGAACTCGCGCTGGGCTTCAGCCCCTGTGGTCGCACTTGCCCGCAGTCCCGTAGCTGCCGGCAGTACCGTGGAAGAGCGGCGCTTCAGCGCCGCGTAAAGCTCCAGCAACTCGCGCTGGGCTTCAGCCCCGTGGTCGCACTTGCCCGCAGTCACGTAGCTGCCGGCAGTGCCGTGGAAGAGCGGCGCTTCAGCGCCGCGTAAAGCTCCAGCAACTCGCGCTGGGC
>CAYOEH010000002.1:251335-257140 GCA_964403025.1 uncultured Acidobacteriaceae bacterium
TAGCTGCCGGCAGTGCCGTGGAAGAGCGGCGCTTCAGCGCCGCGTAAAGCTCCAGAACTCGCGCTGGGCTTCAGCCCCGTGGTCGCACTTGCCCGTAGTCCCGTGAACGCTGGCAGTGCCGTGGAAGAGCGGCGCTTCAGCGCCGCGTAAAGCTCTTGTCGATGACTCAATTCGCCTTCGCTGGTTTACGGGGATCCTGTGTGGCATCCACGTACTCAGTCGAGGATGGACCGAAACCGGTAATCTGAACGACAACCGGTTCGTCACCGGTTGCTGCGAAGTGATTCTGGGAGGGCGGTTCGGTGTAAAAACTGCCAGCAGGCAGGGCCTTCAGCTTGGCCTCATCAAACCTGTCGCCATACCCGAAATGCCATGTGCCGGAGATCACTGTCGCTACCCTGTCATCGCGATGCGAGTGCGCCGCGATCTGTGTATGTGCCGGGACCCGAAGCATGATGGTATAAACGCCTGCTTGGTCTGGATTGCCTTTCAGAACAACGGTCTGGATCCCGCGAACCCCTGAGCTTCCCGTACCCGGATTCCCCACCTGCGGAAACTTGTACTCCGCAGGTGTAAGGCGTTCCTGGTTTGAGTCGCTGCCACCGCTGCCCGCACGATGCTCAACCACTGGACCGTCGATGAATTTACGAATCAGCGCCACCGTATAGGTGGGTTTTTCCTCCATCAGCCAATGTCCCGAACCTGCGACTACCTCCTCCTGCACGTTGGTCGCTACATGGCGCATGATCACAGCTTGCAGTGGACCGAAGGACTTCTCTCCACCTACTGCCATCACAGGCATCGTCAGCTTCGTTTGTTCGAAGACCTTATTATCCTTCGCATCCTGCGAGAACGCGGTGAACTGCGCGAACCCTGCCCGCATTCCACCGGGCTGCACATAAGTCGCGGCAAAGAAATTCCTGGTGTCCTCGTCAGGCTTACCGGGATCGGCGGTAAAGTCGTTCCATATCCGGTCAAAATAGATTCGCTCCCGCCCTGCCACCAGCCGTTCCGCATCCGATCCGTGAAAGTTGAAATGCCAGACTGCGGGATTTTGAAGAATCTCGCTCCACGGATCAATCCCAGGAATTGGTGCGTCCATGACCACCAACCTCTCAACCTTGTCGGGATAAATCGCAGCGTAGGCGTAAGCCACCATGTTGCCGATGTCGTGAGCAACAACAAATGTCTTGTCGTATCCCAACGAAGTCACAACGGCGCGCACATCCTTGGCCTGAGTCTTCTTGTCGTAGCCATCCGCAGGCTTGGAGGATCGTCCAATGCCGCGGAGGTCCGGCACCACCACCGTGTGGTCCTTCATGAGATCAGCCGCCAGAGGAGCCCACGAATCGCTGTTCTCCGCGTACCCATGAATCAGGACTACCACGGGGCCACTGCCTCCCCAGCGTACAAAAATGTCTGCCCCTTCCGGGCTGTGGATCGTCTTCGCTTGAAAGCTGGACGGCAACGAAGGCTGAGCGTGGGTTGAAACCGCGCTCAAGGCGAAAAGCACTAGAGCAAGAAAATGTCGCATCATTGGTATCTCCGCATTCGGCGAGAATCGGCTTATAGAAGGAGAACGAATTGAACCCCGGGGTGGTGTCACGAATTGTAGACCACACGCTTCGTCGCGCGAGGTATCGACTCACCGATCGCTACCGGAAGCCGGCTTGTCGAAAGCTTTCCTGGCGATCGCGCGGTAAATCGGAGGAATTCCGCTTTAAGTTAGTGCCTTAGGGGCTGAGCCCCTGTGGTCGACTTCCCAGCCGTCACCTGAACGCTGGCAGTAACGTGGAAGAGCGGCGCTTCAGCGCCGCGTAAAGCTCCAGAATCATGGTGGGCTTTAACCCCCGTCGGTCGCACCAACTCACTCTTCCAATTTCTTCATCGCCAGCTCCTCCACCTGCGCCAGCACTTCATCCTCGCTCAACTTCGTCGAATCAATCACCACCGCATCCGCCGCCGCGACTAACGGCGATGCCGCCCGCGTCCGGTCTCGCCGGTCCCGCTCCCGCAAATCCGCCGCCACATTCGCCGCCACCACGCCTTTGATCTTCTGCTGCTCCATCCGCCGCTGCTCGCGCACCACCGGGTCGGCATCCAGAAAAATTTTCAAATCAGCATCCGGAAAAACCTTCGTCCCAATATCGCGTCCTTCCATCACCACTCCGCCGCCCTCGCCCATCTCCCGCTGCCGCGCCACCATCCACGCCCGCACACCCGGATGCACCGACACTCGCGACGCCGCTTCCGTCACATCGCGCTCCCGAATCCGCGACGAAACATCATGCCCGTTCAGCAGCGTCCGGTTTCCGTCCCGCGTCGGCTCTAGCTGAATGCGCGACTCCTGCGCCAGCTTGACCAGCGTAGCCTCATCGTCGAACGACACGTCCTTTTCAATGGCCTTCAGCGCCAGCGCCCGGTACATCGCCCCGCTCTCCAGGTTCACATACCCCAGCTTGCGCGCCAGCCGCGACGCGATCGTGCTCTTGCCCGCGCCCGCCGGCCCGTCAATCGCAATGATGAGTTTGCGTGGAGATTGTTCGTCGAGAGATTTGTCCGTCATTTCGCGACTAGATTGTACACGGATCACCGCGATGGACGGCCAGTCTACTTCGCCGCTCGATGCGGCTTCGCCGAAGCCGCGGCCACTTCCTTCTCCGGCGTAATCTGCACCATCGTTCTTCCACTCACATGCACAAAGCTCAACTCCCGCGCCGCCAGCAGCGCGTTCACCGCTTCCTTCACCCGCGACCGCGCCACAAATCTTCCGAAGAAAGCTTCCAGTTCTGTCTGCTCGGCCGCCACCACGCAATCCAGATATTTCGAGAGCAGCGCCGAAAGCGCCTGCTGCACCGACAATCCCACGCCCTCGCGCACCGCATCCGGCGCCCAGCGATACAGCACGTCCCAGAACGACCCTTCATTCGTCTTGTAGTCCACCCGCGTGATCCGCAACCTCGCCAGCAACTCTCCGAGCGCCTTGTCGAGCACTGCCAGCGAAACGCTGCCACCCAGCGCCTCCTGCAGTTTGTGCTTGGAGATCGGGCCGTCGCGCCGAACCAACTCAAACGCATCGCAAGCCAGCTGCGAGTAACCCGAGCGCGGCCCTGCCTTGGGCGCCAGCTTGGGATTGCGCTCGCCCACCAGCGCGTAGAAATAAGGAAACGCCGAAGCCGCCACCAGGAACGCGTTATTCTCCTCAAACAAATTCGCTTCATACGCCGACCGCTCTCGCAGCAGCCGCACCATCAGTTCCGTCGCCTCGGCCGCCCGCGGATCCGAAAACGCATGCTGCCACGTCGGTAACCGGTTGTCCGATCCCACGAACGCCCCAATAAACGTAGGCACCGGCATCGCCGGTCGCACCGGATACATCAGGCAGAACCCCACGCCCTCCACAAACGCGCGCGCCTGCTCGATCGTCCGGATGGCCTTCCCATCCAGCCGCCACTTCTCCCGCCGCAATTGCTGTAACTCTTGTTCGGTCATAAGAGCAGATTTGGGTAGGGCACGACTTTAGTCGTGCCGCCCCAGCAGAATTAAAGACGGGCTTTAGCCCCTGAGGTTTCGCCCAAGCCCCGAAAGCCTCATCTCAAATTCTCTTAAACGCCTTCTGAATATCCTTTACAGAATACCGCAGCACCACCGGCCTGCCATGCGGGCACGACATCGGATGATCCGTCTTCGCCAGCTCCGCCAGCAGCCACTCCATCTTATTTTGTTCCAGCGGCATGTTCACCTTGATCGCCGCATGGCACGCAATCGACGCCGCAATTCTCCCGCGAATCTTTTCCAGATTCAGCGACTGCTCCTCCCGCGAGATCTGATCCAGCAATTCATGCAGCATTCTCTCCACCGCCGCCGCATCCACTCCCGCCGGCGCAACTTTCACCGCGACACTCCGCGCGCCAAACGGCTCCGCCTCGAATCCGTTGTGCTGCAGCTCATCGGCAATCTCCGCAAACACCGCCTGCTGCGCCGGCGACAGCTCCAGCACAATCGGCATCAGCAACCGCTGGCTCTCCACCTTCTGCGCCGCACGCTGTTTCAGCACGCGCTCAAACAGCACCCGCTCGTGCGCCACATGCTGATCCACAATCCACAATCCATCTTCATTCACCGCGAGGATAAACGAATTGCGAATCTGCCCGAGCGGTCGCAGCGTCGCCAGCGCGGCCAGCGTCGGCTCTTCTTCTCGAACGTCGAGTTCCGGAGCACATCCGTTATCTGGAATCGCTTCCGCGAACTGACTCTCCAATCCCCGCGCCACCGGAATCGCGGCATTTGCCTCCACCGCAATCCCGCCCTCGAATTGAAACCGCGCCGAAACCGGCGGAGCCGCCGGCGCTTGCAGCGCGAACCCAGCCCCTCCCGCCGGCTCGTAAAATGCTCGTCCTCCTGACTCGGCAACGATGTCGGAGACCGGCTCCCACTCGCGCGCTCCCGGCGTCAGTCCCGAACTCGCCGTCGCATGCGCATGAATCTCCGTCGTAAACTGCGGCGCCGGACGCGCCTTCATCAGCGCCGCCCGCACCGTGTCTCGCACGAAATCATGTAGCACCGTAGACTGCCGAAAGCGCACCTCCGTCTTCGACGGATGCACATTCACATCCACCTCGCCCGCCGGCAACTCCAGAAACAGCAGCACCACCGGATACACCGTCGGCGGAATAATATTTCGATAAGCCTCCGTCAGCCCGTGCTGCACCAGCCGGTCGCGAATCAGCCGCCCGTTCACGAACACATAAATCGAATTGCGATTCAGCTTCTGAATCTCCGGCTTCGATACAAACCCATGCAGCCGCATCTCTCCCGGCGTAGCGCCCGCGCCCCGCCCGCCTTCGTCGTCCTCCTCCACTTCCTGTCTCCTCCACGGCGGAGGCTGCGGCAATCCCACGCGCTCCAGCGGCTGCACCGCTGCCACAGCAATTAACTGGTCCAGCGTTTCCTTGCCGAACACCTGATACACGCGCTCGCTGTATCCCGCCACCGGAGGCGCCACCAGCATGGCATTCGTCGCCGAATGCAACTCAAAATGCTTCTCCGGATGCGCCAGCGCATAATGCGTCACCAGCGAAGCGATGTGCGACAGCTCCGTCGACTCCGCCTTCAAAAACTTCTTTCGCGCCGGAGTATTAAAGAACAAATCCCGCACCGTGATCGACGTTCCCTGCGGCAGTCCCGCCTCCTCCACCCGCACCATCTTCCCGCCGTTGATCTCGATAATGGTTCCCGTGGGTGCCCCACTCAAGCCCTCCTTTGGCAAAGGTGGGAATTCGACCGCCGCGCACGTCTCCAGCCGCAGCCGCGACACCGACGCAATCGAAGGCAGCGCCTCCCCGCGAAATCCCAGCGTGGCCACGCTGAGCAAGTCTTCCGCATCTCTAATCTTCGAAGTCGCATGCCGCTCAAACGCCAGCATCGCATCATCGCGCACCATGCCACATCCGTTGTCCGTAATCTGAATCAGTTTCTTCCCGCCCGCCTCCACGCTGATCTTGATCCTGGTCGCGCCCGCGTCCAGCGCGTTCTCCAGCAACTCCTTCACCACCGACGCAGGCCGCTCCACCACCTCGCCCGCGGCGATCTTGTTGGCCACCTGCTCGGAAAGTAAATGAATCCGCCCCATGCAGAATTTCTCGCTCCGATTCCCGCTTCCCGACCAGCCCGGGAAGGGCACGACTTCTAGCCCGCCCTGAACGAAGCCGAAGGGTGCCGCTCCGCAGCTACAAAACTTATGGCTTCAGCCGATTCCCGCTTCCCGACCAGCCCGGGAAGGGCACGACTTCTAGCCCGCCCTGA
>CAYOEH010000002.1:257240-284664 GCA_964403025.1 uncultured Acidobacteriaceae bacterium
AAGCCGAAGGGTGCCGCTCCGCAGCTACAAAACTTATGGCTTCAGCCGATTCCCCTTCCCGACCAGCCCGGGAAGGGCACGACTTTAGTCGTGCCGCTCCGCAGCGTATAAACTCGCGGCTTCAGCCGCTGGGGAACAGGCCAGTTTCGCAGATGCCACCGCGGATGGCAAAGTTCCCTCAAGAACGAAAGGGTAGAGCAACACTGCTGGTACTATTTATTCTTGTCTTTTAATGTCGATCTGGTTGAAGGGACGACTGCATGATCCGGTCTTTTAAAGGCCTGCAGCCAACCATTCCCGCAAGCTGCTACGTCGACGACTCGGCCCAGATTATCGGCGATGTCGTTCTCGGCGAGCACGCATCCGTATGGATGAACGCCGTCCTGCGCGGTGACGTTTACGCCATCCGCGTCGGCGCCCATTCGAATATTCAGGACTGCAGCGTGTTGCACGGCATGAAAAACATCTACGGCGTTACGGTCGGCGAGTTTGTCACCGTAGGCCATTCCGTAACTTTGCATGGCTGCGTCATCGAGGACCGCTGCCTCATCGGTATGGGCTCCATCATTCTGAACGGCGCCAAGATCGGCGCTGGCTCCATCATCGCGGCCGGCGCCCTCATTCCGGAACGCACCGTGGTCGAGCCCGGGTCGCTCTGGATGGGCTCTCCCGGAAAATTCCGCCGCCAACTGGAAACCGGCGAAGACGAGATGATCATGCGCTACGCCACAAATTATCTGGGCTACAAAGAGGATTACTTGCGCGAGCGCTAAGATGGCAGTTTCGGTGTTTTGTCATCCTGAGCGGAGCAAACCGATTCGCATTATGAATCGGTTTGCGAAGTCGAAGGATCCCTATCACTGATACGCCGCGGCGATCGCGTCAAGGCGTTCTCCCGATGTCGCTTGTAAGAACTGAGAATTTGGAAACGAAATGATCAAAGCTGTTCGAGGAACCCGAGACCTGCTGCCGCCCGACACCGCGCTATGGAACTTCGTGGAGTCTGTCGCTCGCGACGTCTTCCGCGCCTACAACTTCCAGGAAATTCGCACTCCGATTTTCGAGTCGACCGAACTTTTCGCCCGTGGCGTAGGCGAAGAAACCGATATCGTTGCGAAAGAAATGTTCACCTGGGAAGATCGCGGCCGCGCCGAAAGCGACAAGGGACAATCCCTCACTCTGCGCCCTGAAGCCACCGCCGGCATCGTCCGCGCCTATATCGAACACAAGCTCTGGGATCGCGGCCTGAACAAGCTCTACTGCATCGGCCCCATGTTTCGCCGCGAACGCCCGCAGAAGGGCCGCTATCGTCAGTTTTATCAAATCGATGCCGAAGTCATCGGTCCCGCGTCGGCAGGCAGCGACTCTCCCGCCCGCGACGCCGAAGTGCTCGAAATGCTGGCCACGCTCCTCGATCGCCTCGGGATCAAGGGCTGGACTCTCGAGTTGAATTCCGTCGGCTGCGCCAACGATCGCGCCGCCTTCAATGACGCGCTGCGCAAGGCCCTGGAGCCGGTCGTTGGAAAGATGTGCGTCGATTGCCAGCGCCGCGCCGTCACCAATCCCCTGCGAGTCTTCGATTGCAAAGTCCCGGAGGATCAGCCCATCATCGATACCCTCCCGCGCATCAGCCAGTTTCTCGACGAAGCGTGCCGCACACATTTTGACGCAGTAAAGAAAATCCTGACCGCCGTCGGCGTCCCCTTTACTTTGAACGACCGGCTTGTGCGCGGCCTCGATTACTACACGCGCACTGCATTCGAATTCACCCACGGAGCCCTCGGTGCCCAGAATGCAATCCTCGGCGGCGGCCGCTATGACGGACTCTCCGAAGCCCTCGGTGGCCCCGCGGCTCCCGGCATCGGCTTCGCCATCGGTGAAGACCGCCTCGTCATGTCGCTGCAGGAATCCTCGCCGGCAGAAAGTGTGCTCAAGAAGCCAGAGGTCTACATCGCTCCACTCGGTGCCGGCATGAACCCCGAAGCCGCCCGCCTGGCGCGCGAATTACGTCGTCACGAAATCGTCGCCGACCTGGGAGATGAAAACTTTCGCCTGAAAAAATCCTTTGAGGCCGCCACCAAGGCGGGAGCAAAATACATTCTGATCATCGGCGAAAATGAAGTGCAGGCAAACACGTTCGCATTAAAAAATCTGGCAACCGGCGAACAGGTTTCAGTTCCTCGCGCGGACCTGCCGCAGAAGATTCGGGACTAACCATGGGCCAAACCCGTTCCATGCTCGACGATGCTGCCCGGCGTTTCATCGAAGCGCAGCGCATATTTTTCGTCGCCTCGGCCCCGCTCGATCCCTCCGGCCATGTGAACCTGTCCCCGAAAGGTCTCGACACATTTCGCATCCTCAGCCCCACCGCGGTCGCTTACCTCGATTTCAACGGCA
The DNA here is from genome assembly GCA_964403025.1 of uncultured Acidobacteriaceae bacterium. GTDB lineage: Bacteria > Acidobacteriota > Terriglobia > Terriglobales > Acidobacteriaceae > Sulfotelmatobacter. Next base: position 259,638 of record CAYOEH010000002.1, read on the forward strand.
GCGGCGTCGAGACCATCGCTCACCTGCGGGAGAAAGAAAGCGGTCGAATCGTCCTCATGTTCTGCGCCTTCCAGGGTCCGCCGAATATTTTCCGCCTGTACGGCCACGGCCGCGTGGTCGAAGCGCACGAAGAAGAATTCGCCGCACTTGCGGAAAAATTTCCCGCCCACCAGAACGCTCGCTCCATCATCGTCGTCGAACTCACCCGCGTCACCGATTCCTGCGGCTACGGCGTCCCGCTTTTCAAGTATGATGGCCAGCGCGAACAGCTCGCAGCCTGGGCCCGCAAGCAGGGACCGGAGGGCCTGAAAGCTTATCGTGAACAGAAGAACCAGCGCAGCATCGATGGGCTGCCCGGAATCTCAGTTTAGAACTCGATCGAAGGGGGTCGTGTGAAATCTTCCTGGCTTTGCTATGTCTTTCTATTTTGCTTAATCGCCGCTACCCAGCTCGTGGCGCAGGCTCCAGCCGCCGTCAAAGCTCCCAGCATGCTGGAGCAAACCGCAATCGCCAACGAGAAAACTCTGATTGAAGCCAAGAAGAAGGATGACGGCGCCTTCTTCAAGCGCACCTTAAGCCCGGACTTCTCCCTGGTCGGCGTCGACGGCAGACTGCTCGAAGGCCAGGAGGCAGTCGACAATCTGGGCGATTCAGGCCTGGTGGAACTGACGCCCTACGACATCAAAGTAGTAGCGCTTGGCGGCGACGGCGCTATCGTCACCTACGACGCAATCGTGCGCGAAGCCCCCGAAGAAGATCAGGGCCCTCCGCCGCGCTATCAGCACTTCAGTTCGGTGTGGGTGAAGCACGGAGATCAGTGGAAGCTTAAGTTTCATCAGGCCACCGCCGCGCACTGGGGAGACTGGTAGACGATATCACCAGAAATCGCTCTCACTTTGAAGACCCTCTTCCTTCACTCCACTGCGTCATCCCGAGCCCAGCGCTTTTCAGCGGAGCGAGGGATCTCGCGAGCGGGGTTCTCGCGCGGAGCCCATACGTGACTTCCGATTTTCCATTGACCTTTCCCCTGCTAACGGTAGAATGTCGCTGCCGTCGAACCCGTAAGTGCAAAGGCACTCAGGAGGCACCCATGAAAACACTCGGAATCATTCTCACGGCGGTCCTGATGTCAACCGCAGTCTCAGCCCAAACACCGCCTCCCAAGCCCGGACCCGAACTCAAGAAGCTGGACATATTCGCCGGCACCTGGACTCTCGACGGCACCATGAAGCCCGGTATGATGGGCCCCGGCGGCTCCATGACCGAGAGCGAAAAGTGCGAGTGGATGGAGGGCGGCTTCTACCTCGTTTGCCACTCGAATTACAACAGCTCGATGGGCAACGGCGTGGGCCTGTCGGTGCTGGGATACTCTACCGACGACAAAGCCTACACCTACCGCGAGTTCAACAGCTTCGGCGAATTCGACGACTCCCGCGGCACCGTCGATGGCGACACCTGGACCTGGACCAGTGACGAAAAAATGGAAGGCACGACCATGAAGGGCCGCTTCACCATGAAGATCACCTCGCCCACGTCCTACAACTTCACCTTCGATATGTCGCAAGATGGAACCAAGTGGTCGACCGTGATGGACGGAAAAGCCAGCAAGAAATAATGGTCCTCACATCCTTAAGCCGAAGGCGCGAAGCGCCGAAAGAATGCAGCCCACGGCGCAAGCCGTGGGTTAGGAGTTGGAACGATTAACAAGCCCCAAAAGGGCGAAAGAAGAAGAAGGCCACGCGAGAGGCGTCGCTGGAACCCCATTCGAGACGCCCCGTTCTTTTCACGCTCCCAACCCCATACCTCTCTTCCCCTACCGTTTATAATCCTAGGTTCAGCATTCATCCGCATTTCTCACTGTAAGGACACACTTTGCTCGACTTCCTAGGCGATCTTCGACGAACTCATATGTGCGGAGCAATCCGCGCTTCCGACTCCGGCAAAAAAGCCGTTCTCATGGGCTGGGTCAACCGCCGCCGCGACCACGGCAACCTCCTTTTCATCGATCTCCGCGACCGCACCGGCATCACGCAGGTCGTCTTCAACGCCGAACGCGATGCCGCCATCCACGAAAAATCCGCGGCTCTTCGCAACGAATATGTCATCGCCGTCACCGGCACGGTCAAGCTGCGCGATCCCAACACCGTCAACCGCAATATGCCGACCGGCGAAGTGGAACTGGTCGCCGAAGAGTTGCGCATCCTCAACGAGTCGAAGCTGCCGCCATTCCTGCCCAGCGACACCGCCCTCACCAATGAAGAAACGCGCCTCAAATATCGCTACATCGATCTCCGCCGCGACGCGATGCAGTTCAACATCGAGACGCGCCACAAAGTCGCCAAGGCGATCCGTGACTATCTTTCCGCGCAAGGATTCTTCGAAATCGAAACCCCGTTCATGACCCGCTCCACTCCCGAAGGCGCGCGCGATTATCTCGTCCCCAGCCGCGTGCAGCCCGGCACGTTCTACGCGCTACCGCAATCGCCGCAGCTTTTCAAGCAGATCCTCATGATCTCCGGCTTCGACAAATATTTTCAGATCGTCCGCTGCTTCCGCGATGAAGATCTCCGCGCCGATCGTCAGCCTGAATTCACCCAGATCGATCTGGAAATGTCCTATCCTCAGCCCGAACGCGTCTGGGAAGTAGTCGAAGGATTTCTCACCGCCGCCTTCCACGCCACCGGCTCCGAAATCAAAACCCCGTTCCCGCGCATGGATTACGACGAGGCGATTCGCCTCTACGGCATCGACAAACCCGATCTGCGCCTGCCCGCTTTCACCGACGTTCGCGAATGCTTCACGCCCGAGAACTTGCAGGAACTGGCCATCAACCCGAATCTGCCGGTGATCGCCATCCGCACGCCCAAGGTCGGCGAACTCTCGCGCAAAGAGCGCGACGATATCAAGCCGATATTCCACTCCAAAGGCGGCGCGAAAATATTCGAAGATTTCAAACGCATCGCCAACAAATATCCCGAGTCCGCCGCCGCGATCACCAAGAAAACCGGCACTGTGGAAGGCGACCTGGTCGTCCTCGTCGCCGGCTCCGCGCAGTCGGGCCCGCAAACCGCCATGCCCGCGCACCGCAAAGTTACGCCGCAGGAGCTCGCCATCTACGCTTCAGCCGGCCTGTTGCGCCTCGCATTGGCGCAGAAGTACGCCGACCGTCACGGCATCTTCAAGAAGACCGGCGACCCCGCCCAGGATTTCCGTTTTCTCTGGGTCACAAACTTCCCCATGTTCGAGTGGGACGAGGGTGATAAGCGCTGGAACGCCGCGCATCATCCCTTCACCTCGCCGCATGAAGAAGATATGAAGTTGCTCGAAGCCGGTGTCGAGTCGTTAAATGATCCGCAATCGCCGCTGAGCGCCATCCGCGCCCTCGCCTACGATGTCGTCTTGAACGGCACCGAGCTGGGCTCCGGCTCCATCCGTATTCACCGTCAGGATGTGCAAAGCCGCATCTTCCGCGCCCTCGGCATGACCGAGGACGAAGCCCGCGCCCGCTTCGGATTCTTTCTCGAAGCCCTCGAGTACGGCACGCCCCCGCATGGCGGAATCGCCCTTGGCCTCGACCGCATCGTCATGATCATCGCCGGCGCCGAAAGTCTGCGCGAAGTGATTCCCTTCCCCAAGACCGCTCGCGCCGTCGACCTGATGGTCGACGCGCCCACTCCCGTCAGCGACGCACAACTGCGCGACCTGGGGATCTCAATAAGAAAAGCGAAGAGCTAACCGCTCTTCGCCGGAAGCATCAGCAGACTTCTGTTATTGCGCGGGTGGAGCAACCGCAGGCGTCGAAACAACCGAAGGCGCCGGAACAACCGCAGGCGTCAAGCTCGCCTTCACCGCCGCCCCGGACAATTCATCGCCGCGGAAATACTTGTCCTTCGCCGCTTTCATCTCCGGCATAGCCACATACGGCTTGCTGTAGTCGTTGGCCGCATTCCAGAACAAGAATCCGATGCCACCTTTTTCCTTCGCGGTGGCAACCTGCACCTTGATGTATTCCGGCGAGTAAGTTTTCGTCCGCCAGTGGAAGGCCTGCAGCCACGGCCGGATAACGACTCCACTGCCCTTCGTGATCAGCTCGAAGCGCTCCATCGATTCTCCGATAAAGTGCTCCGGCGCGTCGCCCGGATGCTCAATGTTATCCATGCCAAAGAAATGCGAGGGATAAATCATGGGCGAGAGCACGTCGCAGTATTTCGCCATCCCCACGATGTCCTGTCCCGTGTGCGAAAGATCAACGGATCGCTGCCACGCCATCACGCCAAAAACGTCCAGCGATAACAGCACGCCCGTAGGATGCAGTTCGGCATACGCTTTCTTCAGGAAGTCGGTAATCACATCCGACCGCTGCCACTTCGGATGTTCGTTCTGGAACACAAAGCTGGCATCCTTCTGATCGCCCTCGGCCGGGAATCGTACATAATCAAACTGAATTTCATCCGCTCCGGATTGCGCCACGAACTTCGCCAGCGCAATATCGAAATCCTGCACCTTGGGCTGCGAAGGATCGGTCCACACCAGCTTGCCGTTCTCACGCCACGGCTGCTTCGTTTTCTTCGACTGCACCGCCAGTTCGGGATGTCCAACCACCATGCGCTCGTCGCGGAAGATGGCGATGCGGGCAATGGCGTGCATATTCTCGGAGTGCAGAAAGTGAACGAACTTCGGCAGATCGTGGATATACACCTGGTGCTTGCCGAGCAGCGGATGCTCGAACGGAATGTTCACGCTCCCATCGGAATCCTTAATATCGAAGACCACGGCGTTGCCGCCAACCGCACGCCACTGGCGAATGATGCGAATTCCGTGATCGCTGGCCGCCATGATGCCGGTCAGGTAAATCGCCCGTACTTCAAAATCCTTGGCCACAGGAACAGTTTTTTCGACGAGCGGCGCCGGAAGAATGCCAGGAATCGTGATCTGCTCCCCCGCTTTCAGCAGGTTACCCGGGCGGTTCCCATTCGCGCCGCGGATCGCCTCCGCGAGTTCGGATGATGTCAGATAAGAAGTGTTCTTTAAGTATTGATGAGCAATGCCGGGAATCGTGTCCCCGCGCTTCGCGTTGTAGACCAGCGTTCCGGGAAGCGATGAAACCTGCGGCGAAGGAACGTCCGCTGGTTTCAAAGCGGTCGGCAGCGTCGCTTTGACCGCTTCCAGATGCTCGCCCTGCGGCGTCGCGGCAGCGACGGCCGGAATCGCTTGTGCGGTTTGCGCCGCTGCTTGAGCCGACGAGAACCGCAAGTTCAGCCGCATCGCGGCCACGCCGAACAGCACACACGAAACTGCTGAGATGGTTAGAATCGACGAGCGACGCAAGAAATCCTCCGGGAACGCCCCCATCGCGATGCTATCGCGCACCCCTACGACTCGCTAGTTACTAGCGGTCATCTCCCCGTTGTTCGAGTCGCGAAAGCTCGCTGAAGATGCAAGCCTCATTCTTAAGCATTAGGAAAAACGGATAGAGCCCAGAAGAACTTCCAAAAGCTGCCCGCCGGATCTCTCCTCCGCGCCCAGGCCCGACCCGGAATAGTCCCTTCCCTCATGCGCAAAGTATTTCTCCTAACCCTCTTTATCTTTTCATTGGCGCCTGTTCTAATCTTGGGGCCGGGAACGTAACTCCTGCCGTTAGAGAGTTTTCGCTTCCACAATCCAGCGTTCCACCGTGGCCAGCGGCTTGCTTATTCCTAAGGCATCAGGGACGCGCCATCGGGCCTGGCAACCGACAAGTTTCCAAGTGACATTTTTTGTCATCTATAGGAAACGGGGGAGTCGCAAAAAGGGTCCGGATCCTTGAACGCAGGCCAAGGCCGAGGATACGGCCTGGAAAAGGAACGAAACGCCCGGTGCAAGCCGGACCAATGACCTTATGAGAACGAATCTCGCTACCGTCCTGGATCCGAACCGCCGCAGCAACGATGCTGGAGAGTTTGAAGCCGCCCTGCGTCGCAAGATCGTCGGCCAGGATCAGGCCGTCGAAAAGGTCGCCGAAATCTATCAGATGTTTCTGGCCGGCTTGAACGCCCCCGGACGTCCCGTGGGCAACCTGCTTTTCCTCGGGCCTACCGGCTCGGGCAAAACCCGCGTGGTGGAAGCCATGGCCGAAGCTCTCTTCGGCGATTCGCGCGCCTGCATCAAGATCGATTGCGCTGAGTTTCAGCACTCCCACGAGATCGCCAAGCTGATCGGTTCGCCTCCGGGATATCTCGGCCATCGCGAGACTCATCCCCTGCTCACGCAGGAAGCCCTGAACCAGTGGTTCACCGAGAAGCTCAAGCTCTCGATTCTCCTGTTCGACGAAATCGAGAAGGCCAGCGACTCGCTCTGGCAACTGCTGCTCGGCATCCTCGATAAAGCCACGCTCACCCTCGGCGATAATCGCCGCGTCGATCTTTCCCAATGCATCATCATCCTGACCTCGAACCTGGGCGCCAGCGAGATGACTGATCTGATCGACGGTGGCTTCGGCTTCGCGCCCAGAGCCGTGGAAGTCGACAATAATTTTGATGACAAGATTCAGCGCACTGCCGTCGAAGCCGCTCGCCGCAAGTTCACACCTGAGTTCATGAACCGCATCGATAAGACCGTGGTCTTCAAAACTCTGCGTGACGAGCACCTCGCCCAGATCCTCGAAATCGAACTCGGCATGGTGCAGCAGCGCGTTCTCATGGCCGCCGGCGCCAACCAGTTCGTCTTCAATTGCACCTCCGGCGTAAAGCAATTCCTGCTGAAGGAAGGCACCGATCCGCGTTATGGCGCGCGTCACCTGAAGCGTGCCATCGAACGGAATCTGGTCTTCCCGCTGGCCAACCTGGTCGCCACCGGACAGGTAAAGCTGGGCGACTTCGTCCGCGTCGATATGGCCTCGGAAAACAAAATGATCTTCGTCAAGGAAGCGGAAAACACCATGGCGCCCGTTCTGCTGGAGCGCTACGGAGCCGCGGCCGCCAATATGCCGACCGCCCGCGCCGCCCGCACCGCCGTCAACAATCGCCGCGACTACGGCGCCAGCCCCGTCGCGGAGAGCAAATAAACTTTCTTCGAATTTGCAAAACTCGCTTGACCGCATCTCGCGAGCCTCGTGGCGCCGGAACTTCCGGCGCCCTTTTTTCTGCTCGCTATAGGGTTGACGTCTCCTGGGCGCGGAGGACCCCAGGCCCGGAACAGTTTCCGCGCCGACCGATCACACACGAGGTTACTCATTGAGTTCAGCGACTGAATGCCAGCACTCCTCGCTCGACGTCGACAGCAATTCTTGTAATCCCCAGCGCTGCTGGACTCATCAAGCCATCGAAATCTCTTCCTGTATCGCTGCGGTCGCGCACGACAAATGCGGGCTCGTATCCAAATTCGGCTTCGCCCAGCTTCAGGCTGTGCAGCCACACTTGTTTACGCTCGAAGTTGCCGTTGAGATTGGTCGATCGTTTGACAACGCCGATCGACTGACCCGACACCGACCTGGGCATTCGCGTTTCGAAGAGGATAAGTGAGGAGGCCCCAGTATCCAGCAGTAGATGCACCGGAGCATGATTCAACTCCGCATTAACTGTCGCTAGTCCTCCCTTCAATTGCAGTGGAATGGAAATGGGCAAGGGTGTTGGCGAGCCGAAATGGATTTCTCGCGATGTGTAATCCACCATGAAGCTGACTTGGCCTAGCACATCGAGGCCAATCACGGCGTCGACTGGGACCGAAAGAGCCCTCTGGAGGAAATCCAGATCCCGGATCAAGACGGGGAAATTGTTCCTTCGAATCGGGCCGATTCCTATACTCGGCACCATTGTCGTTCTGGCTTGCACTCGTCCATTTGCGACTCCGATAGAGGCGGGTTTCTCCACTAGGCCAAGCCTTCGTGCAAGCCGCTGATTTAGAACGGTGGAGCTCGTCCCTGTATCCAGCAGGAGATTGAGGTTATTGAGAGGTCCGGCTGATCCTTGGGCCAAAATTAAGTAGCCGCGGTAAAGATTGAACCTGATCGTGTTTTCACTTTCCCGGCGTGCGTCCGTCTCCGAAAATCTGATGGCAGACGGTTGCTCGGCCACTGCCAAGCTTGCCAACATAACACCCAACCAATAGTAATAGCGACCTCGCATAGCCTCACCTCGCCGCGTCGCCATGTTGCTTCGGGAGGGTCGCTATCTCAATTCACTGGGGCTCGTCTCTCTATTCAGAGTTCGTTGTCTGTGAGGAGATATCGGGGAGATCGTCAGGTGACCTTGATCTCCCGCAAAATAGTTGATCAACATCGAGATCCTGTGGCATCAAGATAAAGGCGGATTCAGAATGCTCGACGTTCCTCAGAATGGGAAGGCACAGGTTTCTAACGGGAACCGGACGGTTCGGTTTGGAGTATTTGAGGTTGATCTCCGGTCCGGAGAACTGCGCAAATCTGGAAGCCGAATTAAGCTCCAGGACCAGCCTTTCAAGGTGTTGCAGATTTTGCTGGAGCACTCAGGCGACCTGGTCACGCGCGAGGAACTGCAGTTGCGTATTTGGCCGGAGGAGAGTTTCGGAGACTTCGATCACGCAGTGAATGTTGCGGTTGGCAAACTCCGAACTGCCCTGGGTGATTCAGCCGACAATCCATCCTTTGTTGAGACGGTGCCACGCCGCGGCTATCGCTTTGTCGCACCGCTGGATGACGCAGCGGTGGAGACCGATCCGACCGAAGTATCCGCAAGTGGCGCGCACAGTTCCAGAACCTTATCTCGACTGAATGGCACGCTGCTGGCCGCTCTTGCAATCCTGTTTGCTGTAATACTGCTCGGACTGGGCGTCTTTCTTGGGCATCGCATCGCTCCATCGCAACTCCCAGACTTTCAGCGATTGACCGTCAAGCACGGCACGGTTTACTCCGCCCGGTTTGCCCCGGGCGCCTACAACGTGATCTATGCTGCCTCGTGGGACGGCGCGCCCATCGAGATCTTTTCAACCGAGCTGAAATTCCCTTGGGCCAGAAGCCTCGGATTGCCGGCAACTCAGCTCCTCGCAGTGTCTTCCTCCGGCGAGATGGCGGTATTACAAGGCATCGACCATCGTTTCCTACTAGGAGTACGGGGCACGCTTGGGCAAGTGTCTGTGACCGGTGGGTCGCCACGGCAAATCGCCGAGAATGTCGAGTGGGCCGATTGGTCTCCGGATGGGAGGACGCTAGCCGTGGTGCGCGCGACGGCCGGCAAACAGCGCCTGGAATTTCCCCTGGGACGTGTTTTGTACGAAACAGCGGGCTGGATCAGCCACCCGCGGGTATCGCCGAAGGGCGACCAAATCGCATTTCTCGACCACCCATTCTACCCTGACGACCGTGGCACCGTGTCGATCGTCGATCTTGCGGGACGCAAGAAAGTTCTCTCTAGTGGCTGGGAGACAGAGGAAGGACTGGCATGGTCTCCGGAAGGAAAAGAGGTTTGGTTTTCGGCCGCTCCAGCCGGACTCGAACGCCGCATCTACGCCGTCGATCTTTCGGGGCGCCAGCGCTTAGTTTTTCGAGTACCCGGTGGAGTCACGCTGCACGATATTGCCTCCGATGGAAGAGTCTTGCTGACCCGCGATCAACAACGCAAGGGCATCATGGCTTTGGGTCCTGGCGCAACCAAGGAGCGCGAACTGTCGTGGATGGACTGGTCGTTTCCCGCGGACCTCTCGGCAGACGGCAACATTCTCCTGTTCGACGAGCAGGGCGAGGGGGGCGGACCAAACTATGCGGTCGCCATCCGTGACATGCAGGGATCGCCGCCCGTCCCGCTTGGCGAAGGTATGGCCGGCGGTCTTTCTCCAGATGGCAAATGGGCCACCACGATTGTTGCCAACGGCCAGCTCCTTCTATTGCCGACCGGAGCGGGCACTGCCAGGCGAATCGAGCGGAACGACATTGAACAGTATGGAATGGAGGCTCACTGGCTGCCCAACGGCCAACAAATCATCTTCTCTGGAAACCAACCGGGGCATGGGGCTCGCTGTTTTATTCAGAACATCGACGGTGGTAAGCCACGTCCCGTGACTCCGGAAGGAATTGTTTTTTGTCTGGTCTCCCCCGATGGGAAGTGGATTGCCGGAAGCAGCGGTGAGGCCGAAGGCTGGTTATATCCGATCGACGGCGGAGAGGCGCGCCCCATTCCTGGGTTTCTGCCAGGGGAGGATTTTACATGGACTGCGGACTCGAACTTCCTATACGTCTACCAATGGAAACAGTCGCCGATCAAGATCTACCGATTGAACATTTTGAGTGGACAAAGACGGCTCTTCAAAGAGATAACGCCCCCGGAACTGTCGGGAAGCTTCGACATCGATCGTGTTCTTTTCAGCTCCGACGGGCGGTACTACGCTTACGGCTACGCTCGTTTGCTTTCCGAACTCTATATGATCAAAGGGCTGAGGTAGGAACTCTCTGCCCGCCAACTCGAGGGCGTCTCGATACCGGCCGCTCGGCGATAACTCTCAATCTGCCCGGAATGGGGAAGTAGTCGCGCCCTCCAGCTCCCTCGAGGGTGACCAAGCTAGCGCGTTTCTTCAGCGCTCCGCTGGCGGTCCGTAAACGGGCTTCGCTGCTACTTGCCGCCATTGATATCATTCCGTATGAGAATCGGGGAACTCGCGAAGCGGGCCGGCGTCAGCGTGCAGGCGATCCGCTTTTATGAACGGCGGCGCTTGATGCGCACGCCACGTAGGACTGCCGCGGGATACCGCATTTACTCTGCGGCCGAGCTTGAGATCGTGACCGTGATCAAGAAGATGCAGCGCTTCGGTTTCAAGCTGGCTGAAATTCGCCGCGTCTTGCAGCTATGGGTTTTGCCCACTGACGCGGGTACCGCGTCTCCCTACCAGCAAGGCTCACGGGAATGCCTTCGCCAGGCGTTGAAACTGGGGGAGAGCAAACTCCAGGCCATGAATGAGCAGATCCGCGCCTCCATTCAACTACGCGAAGAATTGGAGCTGGCATTGAAGCAAATTCGTGCGGGACTCAGTGCTCCGCCAAAGCCAGTTCAAGCCGCCGCCGTGAAGCCAAGAGCGGCCAAAGCCCGCTAGATCAGCCGCCCGTCCCGCCCAAGACTTTCCCTTGACCCTATACCGAGGTATAGACCCGATACTGGCCTCACCGGCGGTCCGAAGAATCAGACCTGCCGTAACCAGGAGGCCACATGGCCAGGATAAGAACTCATAGCGTTTTCTTTACCTTGATTGCGCTAGTCTTCGCAGTCTTGCCGGCTTCGGCAGCGCCCCGCAATGATTTGGAAAAGAACAAAGCTGTTGCCCGTCGTGTGTTCGAGGAGATTTTCAACCAGGGCAGGTTTGAGGTGGCGGACGAAATCTATGCCAGGAATTTCGTAAACCATGCTATCCATCGCGACGCCGGCCTCAAAGAAGATCAGGACGCCGCGCGCGGATGGAAGCTCGCATTCCCCGATCTAAAAATGACGGTCGTGCAGGAAATCGCCGAAGGCGATCTGGTCACCGTGCTTTATAGCGTAACCGGCACGAATACCGGCGAAGGCAATGGCCTTCCCGCGACTGGGAGAAAGATTGAGGGCCGCGGCATCACGCTTTGGCGGATCGTGAACGGACAAATCACTGAAGAATGGAGCGAATTCGACCAGCTCAGATTCATGAAGCAGCTTGGGTTGCTCCCCGAATCCGCAAAGTAGAAAGCAGGGTGCCCACGACCCATTTGCCTTCTTCAACCTCTGGATGGACCAGGAAGCAGCAAACGGACTACAATTTTAGAAGATCAAAAGCCACGGCCGCACGTTGAACGCAATGTTTAACGGTGCAACGGAGGTGACTCGTGAAACGGAGATCGGTTGCTCCTCGCGTTAGCCTCTCTACTCTGACTTTCCTGTGTGCAGTCACCTTCCTGTTGGCAGCAACGCCGGCCCAGGGCCAGAAGAAAGGCGCGTCCCCTCCACCCGTCGCATCGGCTCCGGTCCCGGTGCAATCTCCGCTCCCATCCAATTTGGATCAAACCAACGTGGTCTACAGCAGTGGCGATAGCTCGTCTTCGCCAAAAAGCTCAACTGGAAACAATTGTTTCCTTCCTCCATTGAATGGGCTGCAAGCGGGCACGATCGAAGTCGCAGATTTGCAGGTTCCCGCTAAGACCCAAATGGAGTATGCAGATGGCTGCGCCGCTCTCAGGAAAAAGAAGATTGCCGACGCAGAGCGTCACTTGCGTAAGGCCGTGAAGCAGGACGCCAACTATCCCGCTGCTTGGGTTCTGCTGGGTCAGGTCTTGCAAAAGCAACAGCGCATTGAAGAAGCACAGGATGCGTGTTCGCGCCCGCTAACCGTAAGTTCCCACTACCTGCCCGCTTATCTTTGCCTCACCGATATTTCCGCTCGCTCCCAGAATTGGCCCGACGTATTAAAGCTCAGCACTCGCGCTCTCGAACTCGACCCCACCGCCGATGCCGCGGCGTACGCCTATAACGCAGCCGCCAACCTGCACCTGCATCATTTACTCGAAGCGGAAAAGAGTGCTTTGAAGGCTACCGCGATCGATCGCAACCACGCCGATCCGCGGGTTCACTTCTTGCTCGCGCAAATTTACGTCGCCAAGGGCGATCGTCCCGAAGCAACCGCTCAATTGCGGGAATATTTGAAGTTCGCCACCGATCCCGAGGATGTCGCGATGGTGCAGAAATATCTGTCGCAACTCGAAAGCTACCAGGCTAAGCAGCCAGAGAACTAGTTCGTCGCTTCCCGCTCGGCCTTTCCGCAGGGAGCACACGGATCGTCTAATTTTTTCCACCAACTCGGACGCCATATCGTTTGACGGCCGCCCATACCATTGCGGTGAGCGCCGCCAATACGAACAATACCGTGGCCCCGCCCTCCGGAACCGCCGTCGTTTTCAATGGCCGCACGGGATGCGGCTCGGGCCTGATGATGATGTGCCGGTCCGTCACCGGCCTCGTTACAAACTCTGTATATCCCATAAACAATGCTGGATGCTTCCTTCCCCAAAAACGTACTCGCTCGATAAATTCGGGCAGATTGATCGTAGCCCAGGTCGATGTCGAGCGAAATGGCCCGAAAGAGTCAGTACGCGAGTAATAGTCGCCAGGAATAATTAAGCAGGCTTTTGGCCGTCGCAAGTCGCCGAGCTTCGCCGAAGCTCGCAACCATCAGCTCTTCCCCGGCGCGGAGTGAAACGGATCATCTTCCGGCGTCTCCGGTGCGTCCTCCGGACTCGGAATATCCAGATTCACCACCACCGGCTCCTGTCCACTGCGCACGATCACCGCCTCCACCGGCTGATCTTTTCGCGCGTTCAGTTCCTGATGCGGAACGTAGGGCGGCACGTAAACAAAATCTCCCGGACCCGCCTCATCCACGAACTCCAGTTGATTTCCCCAGCGGAAGCGCGCCCGTCCCCGCACCACGTAGATCACCGTTTCCACTTCTCCATGATGATGCGGCCCGGTCTTGGCATTGGGATGCACCACCACGGTCCCCGCCCACAGTTTCTGCGCGCCCACTTTGGCATGCGAGATCGCTTCCGCTCTCGTCATTCCCGGCGTCTGCGGCGTGTTGGTATCCAGTGCGCCTCCGCGAATGATCCGCAATCCGTGGTTTTTCCAGTCAGGCTCTTCGTCTCGCTCTGGCTCACTGGAAGTTGAATTCTTCATAGTCCATTTCTCCTGTCGCATCTCGCGCCAGCGCCCCGAAACCCATTCAACTTATATGGATGACTCAGCAAGTGCAAGGGCCCGCTCCTCCGTCGGCTTTTTTCTTTCCCTATCCCCCAGGGCAGAACCTTACTTGTCTCTCGCTCTCCTTCTGTTCCCCACCCATAATCATGGTCGATTGCTTCTCCGGAGGTCTCGATGAAATTTCCGCGCCGTTTCGCTCTAGTCGCATGCCTATGCGTTGCCTGGTCACTCACCGCCCACTCCGGAGAGGCGCCCGAGACCGACCTTAAGACGACGGCAGTCGCTGCCTTCAAGAATGGCCTGGCCTTCGTAGTAAAGCAGGGAGACGTGCGCCTGGAAAACGGCGTCGGCAATCTTTCCCCCGTCCCGAACGCAACGCTCGGCTCTCTCTGGATCGCCCCCAATGACGCCGGCACATCCCTGGATGAGGTCGTCGCTCACCACTACAAAGTCTCAGCGCAACAGAGCCTCACTGCCCTGGCGGAAGTATTGCTCGCGAACGCCGGCAAAGTTGTCACCGTCATCGATAACAGTCAAAAAGAATACACAGGCGAGATCGTCGGCTTCCGGCAAACCGAAAAATCAGGCGCACTACCTACGCCGCCGAATCCGTCAGACCGGAATTTCTATCCGATCCCCGTGCCCTCGCCTCAGCCGCCGCCCATGCCGGAATATCTGCTGCTCAAATCCGAGGGCAAGCTTCTGGCTCTCTACTTCCACAACATCGCGCGCGTCATTCTGCCGGAGAATCCCATCCTCGACCGCCCGCAGGAAGAAGAGCGCAAAGCGCTTCGCTTCAAAATCAAAGGCGCCACTGCGCACGCCAATCTGACCATGGGATATCTCGAACACGGCCTGGGCTGGACTCCTTCCTACCTCATCTCCTTGCAGGACGACAAAACGGCGCAGATCACCATGCAATCCGTACTGGTCAACGACGCCGAGGATCTGAAAGATGCGGAACTCTTCTTCGTCGTAGGCGTCCCGAATTTTGCCTATGCCAACATCCCTTCCCCCATGGCTTTACAACAGAGCCTGCTCGAGTTCATGCAGGCGGCCGACCGCAAAGATAGTACAAACGCACGCTATTCCAACGCACTCACCGGCCAGATAATCGGAGGCGTAGGCTTTGACGCTGCCGCAGCGCCAAGTCTGGCGTCCGGCGTCGAGGAACTACAGGGAGCCCAGGAAGAAGATCTCTTCCTGTACAACCGAAAGAATGTGACCCTGGCGCGAGGCGAGCGCGCCACTTACAACGTCTTTTCCGAAACCGTGAACTACGAGCACATCTACGAGTGGAACCTGGAAGACCAGCCGCGCGTCGATGGCTTCGGCAATCCTCAGAACATCCCGAATCCGGGAACGGATCGCTCCCAGAAAGACAATATCTGGCACTCCCTGCGTCTGAAAAACACCGGAAAATTTCCCTGGACCAGCGCGCCCACCATGGTGATCTCCGGTACCAAGCCCCTCGCGCAGGACACCATGCCCTACACTCCCAAGAGCGCCACCTCAAGTCTGAAGCTGACTATCGCCACCGACATTCGCGCCTCTCATGAAGAAAACGAAGTCGATCGCCAAAAAGATATCCAGCGGCGCCGCAATCACAACTACGACGAAGTCACGGTCGAGGGCACTCTCACCGTCAAGAACTATAAGAGTAAAGAAGTCCGATTGAGCATCGCCGATCGGGTTCGAGGAACCGTGGAGTCACAAACCGACGACGGCAAGGCCGACAAACTGGCCGAGGCCATCGCCGTCGATAACCCGCTCTCCCGGCTCACCTGGGAAGTCACCCTGAAAGCGGGCGAGGAAAAAATAATCAAATACCGCTACAAGGTTTGGCTACGCGCTTAAATCGCGCACGTCTGCACGCGGTCCTCACCACACGTCGCATCTCTTTCCCTCCGCCCGCACCATGGCCGAGTCTGCCTTGCAGCTCCACGCTTTCTGGAAGTCCGGCAGATTTGAAAGCGGCCCGATCACCCGATACTTCGCAATCGGATGCGGATCGGTCTGGATCATCAGCCGCTGCGCCTCGATCCGTATCTCATCGCCGCGGAATTGCCCCCACGCAATATAAAACTGTTGCTCCGGCGTGAAACCGTCAATGTCTGCCGGACGCGGCTTGCCCTCCAGCGACTTCTCGTAAGCCAGAAATGCGACCTTCGCCCCGCCCAGGTCGCCAATGCTCTCGCCCAGCACCAGCTTGCCGTTGTGATGCACGCCCGGCTCGATGAAATAGTTATCGAACTGATCGGCCACGCACGCCGCCCTTGCCTGAAACTGCTTCAGGTCCGCATCCGTCCACCAGTTCCGCAACCGGCCCAGGTAGTCGAACTGCGCCCCCTGATCATCGAACCCGTGCGAAATCTCGTGTCCGATCACCACCCCAATCGCGCCGTAGTTCACCGCATCCACCGCTTTCATATCAAACGCCGGAGGCTGCAAAATCCCCGCCGGAAACACAATTTCATTCAGCAGCGGATTGTAATAAGCATCGGACGTCGGCGGCGTCATGGCCCAGCGCCCGCGATCCACCGGCTTTCCAATCGTCAAACGATCGTCCTGCTCCACAAACTTTCTTCCCGCAATCGTGTCTTCAAAAAACGCATCCCGCCGGATCTCCACATGGCTGTAGTCTTTCCATTTGTCGGGATATCCGATCTTCGGATTGAACGTGGCAATCTTCGCCATCGCTTTCTCCTTGGTGTCATCGCTCATCCACGGCCGGCTCAGGATGTCATCCCTCATCGCGGCCAGCAGATTCCGCACCATCTCTTGCATGCGCGCCTTGGCCTCCGGCGGAAAATATTTCTCCACATACTTTTGCCCCAGAGCTTCACCCAGATACTGATCGGTCGACTCCACGCACCGCTTCCAGCGCGGCTTCATCTCGGTGGTGCCGCTCAAATATTTTCCATTGAAAGCAAAATCTTCCTCCACAAATGCCGCCGACAGTGAACTCGCCGTCGAGTTCAACAGATGCCACTTCAAATAAACTCTCCAATCCGCCAGCGAATCATCGTGAATCTGCCGGTCCAGTTCCTGCATGAACTTCGGCTGATCCACATTCATGTCCACATCCTGCGGAATCTGCTTATGCTTGAAATATTCCGCCCACTCGATATGCGGAGCCATCGCCTGAAGCTGCGCGAACGTCGTGTTGTGGTCCGTTGCCGCCGGATCGCGCAGCGTCACGTTATCGAGCGAGGCTTCGGCCAACTTCGTCTCCATCCCCATGATGGTCTGCGCCGCAGCCGCCGACTTTTTCTCGTCCCATCCCGCCAGCTTGAACATCGCCGTAATGTGGATCACATATTTCTCTCGCGCTTCCTTGAACCGCGCCTCCGGCTTCAGGTAATAGTCGCGCTCCGGCAGCCCGAGCCCATTCGCGCCAATATCGGCCAGCACCCACGAGGGTTTATGCGGATCCTGCTGGCTGCCAAATGCAAACGGATCCGCCACCAGTATGTCGTGCATATCTTCCATCACCCGCTGCAAGTCAGCTGTATCTTTCGCCGCATCGATGCGCGCGAACCACGGCTTCAGCGGCTCCATGCCCCGCGCGTTCACCCGCGACTCATCCATGCACGCTCCGTAGTAGTCGCCAATAATCTGCTCCGTGCTTCCCTTCACCGCGCTCTTGTCCGCGGCCGCCGTCTCCAGAATTTCCTTTAGCTTGTCTTTGGACGATTCTCCCGCCGCCCACCGCCTACTCCAGCGCGTCATCGATGCCGGAATCGGATTGTTCGCCCGCCACGTCCCATTGGCGAACTCGTAGAAATCCGTACAAGGATCCGCCTTCCGATCCAAATCGGTGACGTCAATTCCGTGCTCAGAACTACCCTGCGAAAACGAAATTTGCGGAAACAGAAATAAAGAAAACAGCAACAGGAACAACGAAGTTGTTAACTTGCGCATGATGCCCCTTTCAAACAATCTTGATCAAACAGCAAGCCGTGTGCGGCTGCCATTCTAGACGAATCGCAAGCCCATCGGTGAGCGCCGCGGCGCCCGCGGCATCGCACACCTAGAACTTCTTCCGCAGAAACTCAAACAGAACATACCCCACCAGCGCGGCGATCATCGCAATCTCAAAATTCGCAGCCGTAAACACATCTTCGATTGCCGATGCTATGCCCTTTCTCTGTCCCAACCCCGAGCGCTCAAATTCTCCCATCAAAAGATTCGAATAAAACAGGAAGATAATGAATCCGACTTCGATCACCGCTCTCCATAGATTTTTCTTCATGGTTCAACCCCGGAATATCCGCCGTACTCGTCCTTCCTGTGATGTCCGCTCTGCGGCTGCCATTCTAGACGAATCGACAGGCGCAAATGAGCGGCCGCGGGATGACCGGAATCGGCAGCTCTTTCTGTCAACGAAAAAAATTCTGGGAAAAATAGAAATTTCTGCAGTGAACTTTACGGCTTCTTTATGCCGCGCCAGCTAGGCTTCTTCCTCTTAATGGTTTCGAAGCTGCTGAGGGCACAACTCTTTGATCTCCAGAAATTTCGTTCCTCTCGCTCTTCCGCCTTTAATCTTGATGTCTATCCTTGTCTGCTGTCCCGCGGCATATAGCCAATCCACCTCCGAAGAATCTAAAAGCGGTGATTCACGCGCGTTGGCACCGGCAACACCACAAACCGAGGCCGCGTCTGATGATGGGAAAGCCGTGTCGCCCGGGGCGCGGCAGCCGCAGCAGCAGCCCGCGACAAATCCAGCCTCTCCCTCCTCAACCCTCAACACGCGACCGGATCAGGGCAGCTTCTTCCGCCGGCTGTTCAAAACCTATGGCGACGACTGGAAGCCCCCGGCCGCAGTTGCCGCTACACCTGCACCCCCGTTCCGTGGCGATCCTGCGCCTGTCAACGGACCGCCATTTCCCTTCTCCACCTGGCCCATCGGAGGCACAGTATCGATCGGCCAACCTTGGACTCAGGCCGGACCGCTCATGACCGCGCTCTGGACCGGTCCGCACGGCGATTTCTGGAAGAAGAGCAAGCTCCAGATTTACGGCTGGCTGAATGTCGGAGGAAACTTCAGCACGTCCAAGGGGGGAGTGAACCCCTCGGCGGGAAAGTACGACAATTTTCCCACCGCTTACGACGAAGTACCAAACGCCATCGAACCCGATCAGGAAGTGCTCTACATCGAACGCGAACCGGACACGGTGCAGACCGATCATTTTGACTGGGGATTCCGTCTCTCCGGCCTGTGGGGACTCGACTACCGTTTCACCACCGCGAAGGGTTATTTTAGTCAGCAATTGCTCGGGCATCCCCCCGGAAAAGAGTATGGCTTCGATCCCGTCATGATGTATCTGGATTTGTATTTCCCCCACATCGGCCAGGGAACCGACGTTCGCATCGGCCGCTATATCTCCCTTCCCGATATCGAAGCGCAGCTCGCGCCCAATAACTATACCTACAGCCACTCCTTGCTTTATACCTTTGACTGTTACACCCAAACCGGAATCAACGTGACCACCAGAATCAACTCGCACTGGACAACCCAGGTAGGACTGTCGCCGGGGTGCGAAACCGCGCCTTGGACCCTCACCGATGCGCGGCTCACGCTGAATTGGTGCGCGCAGTATTCCTGGCACACCAGCAAGGACGCCCTTTACCTCTGCGACAACGAGACCAACCTTGGAAAAGACAGCGGCCAATACGCCTACAATAACCTGCAGGCCTACTACCTGACCTGGTATCACGTGATCGACAGGAATTGGCATACCGATACCGAATCCTGGTACCAGTGGATGAAGCAGGTACCGAACGTCGCCTACAGTCCGCCTCCGGGCTCGAACCTGCCGCCGGTCGATCCCATTCAGCCGGAGACCGGCTCCAATGGAGCCTTCTGCAGCAACCCTGCCTCCTTCACCTGCTACGCCCCCGAATGGGCGATCGTAAACTACGTGGAGCGGCAGTTTGGCGCTCATAACTACATCACGATTCGAAATGAGTATTTTGACGACATCGTTGGCCAGCGCACTGGAACCAAGACGCGCTACTCGGAGCACCTGTTTGGCTGGGGACATTGGGTCGGAACCACAGTTCTGTTCCGTCCCGAGCTGCGGTACGAGCACTCCTACCAGGCTCCGGCCTACCAGAACGGCACCAAAAAGAGCCAGCTTTCCGCGGCGGGAGACGTCATTTTCTTTTTCTGAGAAACGAATATGAAGAGACACACCGGATCATAGGAGTCGAATATTGTTCGCTCTGCGGAACTTCGCTCTGAGATAAAGGAGAACTGGAAACTGCTCTACCCGCCCGCCTTCAACTCCGTCAGCACCTGCTTGGCAATTTCCTTCAGCGTCTCAAACACGCCTACCCCTTGAAACGCGACAGCCTCCACCACCGCCTCGTTCTTCTTGCGCAGCTCTTTGTTGAGCGCTTCCGGCGAGAGAATATTCGGCAGGTCCCGCTTGTTCAGTTGCAGCACGTAGGGAATCTTATTGAAGTCGTAGCCGTGCTCTTGCAGGTTCGACATCAGATTGTCGAGCGCTTCCACGTTGGCGTCCATGCGCTGTTCCTGCGAATCCGCCACGAAAACAATGCCATCCACACCTCGCAGAATCAGCTTGCGGCTGGCATCGTAGAAAACCTGCCCCGGCACCGTATAAAGATGGATTCGCGTTTTAAATCCCCGCACCGACCCCAGATCGAGCGGCAGGAAATCGAAGAACAACGTCCGCTCCGTTTCCGTCGCCAGGGAGATCATCTTCCCCTTCTGCTGTTCCGCGGTCTTCTGGTAGATCACCTGCAGGTTCGTGGTCTTGCCGCCCAGCCCGGCGCCGTAATACACGATTTTGCAATTAATCTCGCGGGCTGCGAAGTTGATGAAACTCAAGGCTTTCCTCAATATGCGCCGATCGCACACCTTCGTAGGCGGCTTCCGCGCGCAAAAATATCCCTTTGGGGGCTCGCGGCTTTTATATCACACACGCACCGTACCCGGCAGGTTACTCAGGTGACCCCCGGCCAAAAGGCGGTTCCAAAGCAGGCCAGTCTTCGAAGATTTTTCAGCAATCCGTACCCTACCGCGTCGCCACAGCCGGATAATATCCATCCTTGGCGTAGATCTTAAGCCCCGGCCGGTTCACCAGCACCTCGATGTTCCGGTACGGCGAGGCCGTCGGAGTCTTCGGCCGGGCGGGCGTGTAGCCCAGCGTGTACTGGTTGCGGGCATCTCCCATGGCCTGAGCGTAGCTGTCTTCAATCGCACTTTGCGAAAGCTCCTTATATGGCGATCCGCCGCCGGTGGCCGCGGTGTATTTCGGCAGGATGTCGCTATAGCCCTCGTGCGGCAAGTGCAGCCGTTCTATTTTGCTGTACCCCGGCAGCGCCCCGCTATCCAGAGCAACCGCCTTCACCTGGATTTCATTCGAGAGCAATACCCGCAGCACGTCCCGGAAGCTGGCCTGACTGCCATACTCCCGTCCATCGCTGATCACAAAAATGATCTTCCGCCGCCTGCGATCCCGTTTGCTCAGGTCGAGCGCCGCTTTCAAGATCGCGTCGTTCAACACGTGCGATTCCTTCGGCGGCGTATAAACCGGCTGCGTCGGACTGCCCACCGGGACCCCGTTCACAATCGGTCCATTCGGCGCCAGCGGACCGCTCATTACCGGAACCCCGTTGTTGTGCCCGCGTTCCGTCT
This sequence comes from uncultured Acidobacteriaceae bacterium, assembly GCA_964403025.1. GTDB lineage: Bacteria > Acidobacteriota > Terriglobia > Terriglobales > Acidobacteriaceae > Sulfotelmatobacter. The sequence goes on from CAYOEH010000002.1 coordinate 280,965, forward strand.
TCATCTGATTCAATAACTGCGTCAGCTTCCGGGTGGCCCCCGCAAAATCGCTGACCTCGCTCACCGTGCTGCTGTAGGTGTAAAGCGCGATTTCGTCATACGGCGCGAACGCACCCACCAGCGCCGGAAAAGTCTGGTTCACCTTCTGGACATCCGCATCCGGCATCCCCAGATCCAGCACGATCGCCACCGACAGCGCGAAAGGATCGCTGCTGAAAAAGCTTAATTTTTGCGCTATCCCATTTTCCTTGACGCTGAAGTCCGTCGGTAGAAGCCCATCCACCATCCGCCCCTCGCGGTCTTTCACCGTCACCGGTACCTGCACAAAATTGCTATGGATCACGTAAGTGTAAAGCTCGTCCTGGCTGTGCGAAGGCCTCGGCGTAGTGCCCGGCGGCACGGTCTTCACCGGAGGCATCGCTGGCGCCGGTGTCGTCTCGTCTTCCGGAAATGGGTTCGCCTCGGCTGGCTTGCTATTCGGCTCGTTCGTCCACGGATTCTTGTCCTCGGTGGCCGGTTTCTTTTCCTCCGGCTTGGGTATCGGAGATGGCTCCGCCGGCGCGGCCGAAGGTTGCACCGTCGGCGCATCCGGAATGTCGTCGCTCTGCGCCGGCTGATTTTGTGCCGGCGGGCTTTGCGCTGGCTGGTTTTGTGCCGGTTGAGCCTGTTGTGCTTGCCCCCCGGAAGACTGCCCCGCAGCCCCGACAGCGCCTATACCCAGGAATCCGCCGACACATCCGGCAACTAGAACGGTGGCCAGCCATCCGGCTGCGCTCGTCCGTGCTCGCTTTTGAGGCTCGGTTTGCTTTCTCACAGTCACCATCCGTTCCCTGTCCGGAATTCTTCCAGCTGCAAAAAATAAACCCACTCTACCAGCTTGGGATGCTGGACCAACCCATTTGGTGCATCTAACTCCCAGGGACTAGACTAACAAAAACCTCGAGAGGGAATCATTCGTGCCCAAACTATCCGCGAAACCGAGATTTTTGCCCAAACTTGCCGCTGTCTCGATCCTGTTTTTCATTGCTGCCCTGTCCGCCTTCCCTCCTGCCGCCTCGGCTCAGGATTCTAAACCCTCCCCACCCAATGCCGGACAATCCGATACCGAGAAGTCGGACCAGACCCTGAAAGTCAACGTCAACGTGGTCGGCGTCTTCTTCAACGTCAAGGACAAGCACGGCGCCCTCATGCCCAATCAAACCAAAGACGACTTCGAGGTCTTTGAAGACGGCAAGCCCCAGACCATCAAATACTTTACCGCCGAATCCAATCTCCCGCTCACCCTCGGCATCATGATCGATACATCCGGCAGCCAGATTCGAGTCCTCGACATGGAAAAAGAAGTCGGCGGAGCCTTCCTGCGCCAGGTTCTCACCCCGAAAGACGAGGCCTACGTCATCGACTTCGACGTTGAGTCGGAGTTGATTCAGGACTACACCAGTGATGTTCACCGCCTGCAAGCCGCCCTCAACAAAGTAAAGATCAACAGCGGTGTCTCCAGCGGCGGCAGCGGAATCCCCGGCCTCGGCCAGGGCCCGGTTCCCGTGCACAACGCTCCCGGCACCGTTCTCTATGATGCGGTCTATCTTTCCGCCCACGACATGCTGGCCAAAGAAGTCGGCCGCAAAGCCATGATCCTTCTCACCGACGGTGAGGACGAGGGCAGCAAGCTCAAAATCAGGGATGCCATCGAGGCCGCCCAGAAAGCCGATGCCATCGTCTATGTTTTGCTCTGTGCCGATCGCGGTTTTTACGGCGGCGTGAGCATGGGCTACAGCGGGGAAGGAGAAATGCGCAAGCTCACCGAGGCCACCGGCGGCCGCGTCATCAACGTGGGAAACAAGCTCGACAAACTGAAGGAAGCCTTCGATCAGATCTCCGCCGAGCTCCGCAGCCAGTACAACATCGGCTACACCTCCACCAATACTGTCCTCGACGGCGGCTATCGTAAACTCGAAATCAAATCCAAGCAGGGCTACAAAATCCAAACCCGCGCCGGATACTACGCCATGGCCCACAGCCAGCCCCAATAGTTAGAAGGGCTTGTGTGGAAGGACTGTGTGGAAGGACTGTGTGGAGCGGACACTCCTGTCCGCTGCCTTTGCCTTTGCTCTTGATTTTGATTTTGGTTTTGATTCTGGTTTTGATTCTGATTTTGATTCTGGTTTTGGTTTTGATTTTGCTCTTGGTTTTGCTTTTGCCCCTGCCCCCTGCTCTTGCCTTTGCCTTTATTCTCGGCCTGCATCCCCTAAATCACCGCGCTCGCAGCTTCCCCAACTTCTCCGCCGCCGCATCCAGAGTCTCCAGCTTTTTGCAGAACGCAAACCGCACCTGCCGCGCTCCATCCCGCGCGTCCCGATAAAAACTCGACCCCGGCACCGCCGCCACTCCAATCTCTTTCACCAGATATTTCGTAAACTCCACATCATCCTCAAACCCAAACCCCGAAATATCCGTCATCACGTAATACGCGCCCCGCGGACGAAAACACTTGAACCCCGCCGACTCCAGCGCCGGCATCAAATGATCCCGCCGCACTCGATATCCCTCCGCCAGCTTCGCGTAATATTCCGCCGGCAAACCCAACGCCGCCGCGCCCGCTTCCTGCAGCGGCGCCGGCGCTCCCACCGTCAGAAAATCATGCACCTTCCGGATCGCATTCGTGATCTTCTCCGGCGCAACCGCCCATCCCACGCGCCATCCCGTCACGCTGTAGGTCTTCGACATTCCATTGATCGTCACCGTTCGCTCCCGCATCCCCTCCAGCGACGCCATCGAAATGTGCTCCGTCCCGTCGTACAAAATGTGTTCGTAAATCTCGTCCGTAATCGCCAGCACATCGAACTCGATGCACAAATCTCGAATCAGTTCCAGTTCCGCCCGCGTGAAAACTTTTCCCGTAGGATTGTTGGGCGTATTAAGAATGATGGCCTTCGTGTGTTTGTCAAACGCCGCCCGCAATTCTTTTTCATCGAACGTCCACTCGCCATTCTCGCTCGCCGGTGGCCGCAGCTTTACAAATCGCGGCCGCGCTCCGCTCAGCACAGAATCCGGTCCGTAGTTTTCATAAAACGGTTCGAAGATGACAACCTCATCGCCCGCGTTGCACACTGCGAGCAAAGTTGAAATCATCGCCTCTGTCGATCCGCAACACACCGTGATCTCTTTTTCCGGATCGACCGCAATCCCCTGCCACACGCCCATCTGCCGCGCAATCGCGTTCCGCAGATTCTTCGCGCCCCAGGTGATCGCATACTGATTCACATCGCCATCGATCGCAGCCCGCGCCGCCGCCTTGATCTCCGCCGGCGCCGAAAAATCCGGAAACCCCTGCGCCAGATTCACCGCCCCATAAAGCATCGCCCGCCGGGTCATCTCCCGTATCACCGACTCGGTAAACTGCGAAACCTTGTCGCTCAGAAAATGTTTTTCGTGAATGGATGCCGAAGAAATAACGTCCGCCATAGCAGGCAGATTAGCACAAGAAAGAACGTAAAGAATCTGACACGCCGCAGGCAGCGCCATGGAAGAGCGGCGCTTCAGCGCCGCGTAAAGAGTACAAAAAAACCGGGGCTTTAGCCCCGAAATGCCCGCCTTCGTCTGGCCCGCCGCAGGCAGCACCCTGGAAGAGCGGCGCTTCAGCGCCGCGTAAAGAGTAAAAAAACCCGGGCTTTAGCCCCGAAATACCCGCCTCCGTCTG
>CAYOEH010000002.1:284764-291165 GCA_964403025.1 uncultured Acidobacteriaceae bacterium
ACCCGCCGCAGGCAGCACCGTGGAAGAGCGGCGCTTCAGCGCCGCGTAAAGAGTAAAAAAAACCCGGGCTTTAGCCCCGAAATACCCGCCTCCGTCTGACCCGCCGCAGGCAGCACCGTGGAAGAGCGGCGCTTCAGCGCCGCGTAAAGAGTACAAAAATGAACAGGGGCTTTAGCCCCGCCCCCTACGCTCTCTGCACTCCCCCCAACCCCTGCAGCGCCCCGACAATCTGCCCGGCCCACTGCGCAATCTGCTCATCCCGCAGCGTCCCTTCCTCCGATTCCAACCGCGCCCGCAGCAGAATCGAATACTTGCCCGCGCCAAACGATCCGCCACGAAAAATCTCCACCGGCTTGAACTCCCGCAGCTCTCGAATCCCCAGCCCCATCACCGCCCGCCGCATCGCCTCGAACTCCACTTCATCGCCAAACACAAACGAGAAATCCCGCTCCACTGCCGGATACTTCCCCAGCGGCGCAAACTTCACCGTCCGCAGCCCGCGCCCATGCAACTGCTCCAGATCAATTTCCGCCAGAAAAACATCCTGCCGCAACTTTCGCTGCGACTTCGCCTCTTCCGCAATCTGCCCAAACTGCGCCACCACCGCCCCATCCATCAGCGCCCGCGCCGATCTTCCTGGATGAAAATATCCCGCCGTCTCCCGATCGAAACTCAGCTCGCTGTATGCAAACGCCGCCAGCAGATTCTCCACATCGCCCTTGAACGATCGGAACGCCTCCGCTGACTCTGCCTGTTCGTAAAGCACCGAGTCACTTGCGACCTTGGGCGCGGCGATGCCCTTACTCGGATCGATACCTCTCACCGTCAGAGCGCCTTTCACCAGTGTGCCCCGCAAAGGCAGCGCCCCCTTCACTGCTGCCATCGTCGCTCCCAGGCACGCGCGCGCCGGTTCCACCCTCTCCCCGCCCCGCATTTCGTAAACTCGTCCCATCTCAAACAGCCGCACATTCTCCGAATCCCGATTCAAATTCCACGCCAGCATGTCGAGCATCCCCGGCGCCATCGACGTCCGCATCAGCGAAGCTTCTTCGCTCAAAGGGTTTTCCAGTTCCAGCACTTCCGCGGAAGAAAATGTTTCCGCGTCCGCATGCGAAATAAAGGTCAGCGACACCGCCTCGTCATATCCCAACGCCAAAGCTCGGTCGCGAAACCTCCTGTCCATCGCCGCGTGCGGCGCTTCCACCACCGCGCCACTATAAGCAGGCAAAGTATTTTCGAACTTGTCATACCCATGCAGCCGCGCGATTTCTTCAATCACATCAATCTCGCGCTCCACATCCAGCCGCCAGCTCGGAATGTGTACGAAAAACTCGCCGCCATACAATCCCGCGGGAACGGTATTGAACCCAAGCTTCTTCAGGATGCGAAGAATGTGTCCTTCTTCCAGATCGCCGCCCAATATCCGCCGCACTTCTGAAATTCGCAGCACCACCGGTGCCTGATCCAACCTTCTCGACACCACATCGACGGCATCGCCCGCCAGTTCTCCGCCGCCCGATTCCAGAATTAACGCCGCCACCAGATCGCATGACAAAATCGTCGACTCGAAATCCGCCCCGCGCTCGAACCGGTGCGACGCGTCGGTATGAATCCCATGTCGCCGCGCACTCTTCCGCACCGTCACCGGATCCCACCACGCCGACTCGATCAAAATATTCCGCGTCTTGTCGGTGATCATGGTGTCGAAGCCGCCCATCACTCCCGCCAGCCCGACCGGCCTTTTCGCGTCAGCCACCACCAGATCTTCCGAGGTCAACGTCCGCTCCACCCCATCCAGCGTCTTCAGCTTCTCGCCATTCCTCGCTTTTCGAATGATCAGCTGCCCGCCTTCGAGCAAATCCATATCGAACACGTGCGTCGGCTTCCCCATCTCCCACAAAACGTAGTTGGTCGCATCCACCGCGTTGCTGATCGGCCGCTGCTCCAGCAACTGCAACCGGTGCGCAACCTTTTCAGGCGAAGCCTTGATCTTCGTTCCCCGAATCACCCGCGCCGAAAACCGCGGACAAAGCCCCGGCTCCTCCACCGTGATCGGGAAGGGCGAGACCGGAAAGGGCACGACTCCAGTCGTGCCGTGAGAGTCTGAAGAGGCCGCGGCTTTAGCCCCTGACGTCCTTGTTCCTGCAGCGTCATGTACCGTGGAAGAGCGGCGCTTCAGCGCCGCGTCAGACCCCGTAGAGGTTGAATGGGCTTTAGCCCCTGCTGGGATCTTCTCCTCAAGAGCCTTGAGCGGCAAGTCGTACACCGCCGCCGCCTCCCGCGCCACTCCATAATGATTCATCGCATCCGGACGGTTCGTCCCAATCTCCATCTCAAACACCGTGTCCGCGCCCGTCCCGCTGATCCCTTCCACCGCAATCCCCGCCGCAGTCAAAGCCTCCGCCAGCCGCCTGTCATCGACGCCGAGATCAACAAACTCGCGAATCCATTGTGAAGAAAGTTTCATTACGTTTACGCGCTTAAACTCTGTGGAAGTAACCGAGGCTTGTCATAAACAAAGCCTTGTCATTCCGAGCGCAGCAAGGAACCTGCTGCGCCGCAGCTAGCACACATTCGACACAGCTACGCCCACTGCTCCAAGAACCTTACATCCCCCTGAAAAAACAACTGCAAATCATCCACCCCATACTTCAGCAGCGCGATCCGGTCCGCGCCCATGCCAAACGCAAATCCCGAAACTTTCTTCGGGTCATACCCGTTGTCCTTCACAAACTCAAACACATTCGGATCGACCATACCGCAGCCCAGAATCTCAATCCATCCCGTCTGCTTGCACGGACGGCACGGGTCCGCTCCGCGCCTCCCGCTCCCGCCGCAAATAAAGCACGAGACATACATTTCCGCGCTCGGCTCCGTGAACGGAAAAAACGACGGACGAAAACTCGTCTTCACGCTCGATCCAAAAAACTCTTTCATCGCGTGATCGAGCGTCCCCTTCAAATCCCCGAACGTAATATTGTTATCGACCGCCAGCCCTTCAATCTGATGAAACATCGGCGAATGGCTCGCATCCGGAGGATCGTTGCGATGCACCGTCCCGGGAATCACAATCCGTATCGGCGGCCGCATCTTCTCCATCGTCCGAATCTGCACCGGAGACGTGTGCGTCCGCAGCAGCAACCGCTCCCGCTGCGCTTTCCCTTGTTGCCCCGCGATGAACAGCGTATCCTGCGTATCCCGCGCCGGATGGTTCGGCGGAAAGTTCAACGCCTCAAAGTTGTAGTAGTCGGTCTCCACCACAGGCCCGTCCGCCACCGAGTAGCCCAGCTTCTGAAACACCCGAACCATCTCATTCGTCGTCTTGATGACCGGATGCTCCGCCCCAATCGCCCGCCGGATGCCGGGAAGCGTAATGTCGACTCGCCCCGCTCCCCTAGCACTATCGTCCTGGCCAACGTGCGCTCCCTCCACCAGTCCCTGGATCCGAGCCTTCAGTTCGTTGACACGAATCCCCGCCTCGCGCTTCGCATCTTTCGGCGCGCCCTTCAACCACAACTCATTGATCTGCGTGAGAAGCCCGTTCTTCCGTCCGATCCAACGGTCGCGGAACGTTTTCAATTCCGCCTCGCTCCGAACTGCCGCCGCCTCATCCGCGCACACACGAACGCACGCTGCAGCAGCCTTCTCCAGCGCCGCCGCCGAATAATCCGTCAATTTTGGAACGTTGTAGGCCACGCTTGTTCGCAGCGAATCAGAATGCGGGTGCCCCGTCCTTGTCTCTCCGTTCTTTGGAGAGACAGGGCGGGGATTTTGATTCTCACAGACAAAATCAGAAAAGATCGGCCTCGGTGCACGGAAAATAGCCGGGTGCCGGAAGTCCTACGCCAGCGCGCCCTTCGCCTGTTCCACCAGGTTCTTGAACGCCGCTGCGTCTCTCACCGCCAGGTCCGCCAGAATCTTGCGGTCCAGTTCAACTCCCGCCTTCTTCAGGCCGTGGATGAACTGGTTGTAGCTCAGCCCGTTCAGCTTCGAGGCCGCTCCAATCCGCACAATCCACAGCGAGCGATACTGCCGCTTCCGCTGCTTCCGTCCGGAATAGGCGAACTTGAGGCCGCGCTCAACCGCTTCTTTCGCCGAGCGGTAGAGTTTTGATTTGGTGAGGAAGTATCCGCTTGCGCGGTCTAATATCTTTTTGCGTTTGGCGCGGCGTTTGGTTCCGCGTTTTACACGTGGCATGGCTGTTCTCCTTTTTGCTTTCCATGTACTGGCGGCTGGAGGCAAGGACGATTCGCCATTGCGGCGATCTCATGGCCTCTTCACGCGCCTGGAACTCATTGTCGATTGAGAGATTGAGCCATTCGCGACTGGAACACCTCAGCACTTTCGTGAGATTTTCAATCGCAAAATCGCCAAATCACAAAATCAACCATGGTTCTACTGGTACGGAATCATCCGCTTTACTTTGCGGAGATCGCCATCGCTGACCAGCGTGGCCGTACCCAACCTGCGTTTCCGTTTCTTGGCCTTCGAACTCAGCATGTGACGCAGGCCCGAATGTCCCCGCTTCACCTTGCCGCTGGCCGTCTTCTTGAAGCGCTTCGACGCGCCCTTGTGCGATTTCAATTTCGGCATAGTTCCTCGGAATCAGCCGCCAGCCCCAGGCCGTCAGCTCTGAGTTTCAATTCTACTATTCAGTTGCTCTGGAATCGTGGACGCGATTCGCGTCCATCCTCGGCGAACTTCCTAAACCTGCGCGCTAAGCCTGCGACCCTGGAGTCGGAGCCTCCGACGCAGCCGCCGCCGCTTGTGCCGCCGGCTCATCTTTTTTCTCCGGCGCCAATTTGCCCTGCGCTATTTTTTCCTGCAACATCCTTTCCTGTCTCTCCGCCTTCGCTTTCGCCTTGGCGGCTTTCTCTTTTTCCTTTTCCCGCTCCGCCGCCGATTTCTTCGGCGCCAGTATCGCGTGCAGCGTGTTGCCTTCCTGCCGCGGCCGGAACTCCACGATGCTCTGCGGTTCCACGTCCTTGATCAGCCTCTCCAGGATCGTTCGCCCCAGCCCGGTTCGCGTCATCTCGCGCCCGCGGAAGAAGATGGTCGCCTTTACCTTGTCTCCTCCGTCCAGAAACCGCAGCACGTGATTTTTCTTCGTTTCGTAATCGTGGTCGTCCACATTGATGCGGAACTTGACCTCTTTTACCGTGATCGTTTTCTGGTGCTTCTTGGCCTCGCGCTCTTTCTTTTCCTGCTGGTACAAATATTTTCCGTAGTCCATGATGCGGCATACGGGAGGCTGAGCGGTGGGTGAAATCTCGACCAGATCCAGATTCTTGCTGCGGGCCAGTTTGAGCGCTTCGAACGGGGGCATCACGCCAATCTGCTCCCCTTCATCGCCAATCACGCGAATTTCGCGCGCTCGAATACGGTCGTTGGTTCGGATAAAACGTTTATCGATACGGTCCTCCGCGCTCTAAGCGACTGAGAATAAAAGATTATAACACGCGGAATCGGAACGGAATGTCATCGCTTCCCGCTTCTAATAGCTGTGGAACATCAGTTCTTCCAGCGCCATGCGCCGCACCTGCCAGTAATCGCGATCTTCACCGTCCACACTTAGTTTGCACTCGCCCTGATCATCAAAAGTCAGAGTCACCGCAAACATCTCAATTCCTTTATCATCCCGCACCAGAATCGCGTGCTCGGCCAGGCTGAAGCTGACGCCCATCTCCACTTCCTTGCCCTTTAGAGAAACCCGGAAGCCGCCATTCTGATCGGCCAGCGAAAACTCGTACGGAGCATTGTTAGGCCGCAGCCCGTTGCGAGCCTTCACGTCCTGTTCAACCTGGGTTCTCAGCTCTTTGAATATGGCGGGCAGCGAGCAGGAATAACGCTGGCTCACCCAGTCGAATTTCGCCTTCGCCTTTTCTGCCGGGTTCTGTGTGTCGTTCAACGCATCGCCTTCCAGTGAAATCGAATCCCGCCTGTAATTGGACTCGAGGACCGGTGTAGATAGAATGTTAGCTCGATTCAGAGAAACAGTAAAAATCTGAACGTCACCGCCTTATACCCTCCGCCGGTCCGCTGACACTGTTCGTCTTCGTAGAGTCCAAGCCAGGACCGAGCCGTGCATGGTCCAGGATTCAGGCCTTAGATGCGCTTTCTCGCATTGTGCGTCTATCCCAAATCGAATCCCTCGAATAATTTCCTGGACATTATCCGAGACCCACGACCGGGGCTGCCCCATCCTTCTCGCGTTTTTTGCGAGAGAGCCTGACGCTGCATTAATGTGGCGATGCGAGCGCCTGCGCCACCGTGGAAGAGCGGCGCTTCAGCGCCGCGTAAAGCTCCACAACGTGACGTGGGCTTTAGCCCCTGGGACGCCATCACGACCGAGGCTGCCCCATCCTTCTCGCGTTCTTTGCGAGAGGGTGGGGTTTCCCCCG
>CAYOEH010000002.1:291265-488708 GCA_964403025.1 uncultured Acidobacteriaceae bacterium
AAAGCTCCACAACGCGACGTGAGCTTTAGCCCTGTTGACGCCATCACCACCGAGGCTGCCCCATCCTTCTCGCGTTCTTTGCGAGAGGGTGGGGTTTCCCCCGCCCTGTCGAGTTGTAACGACGCTGTTCCACAAGTCGCGATGAGCCCCGACGACCTGCGCTACCATGGCGAGGTGAGCGCCTGCACCACCGTGGAAGAGCGGCGCTTCAGCGCCGCGTAAAGCTCCACAACGCGACGTGAGCTTTAGCCCTGTTGACGCCATCACCACCGAGGGTGCCCCATCATTCTCGCGTTCTTTGCGAGAGGGTGGTGGGGATTCCGAACCCCTCGCCCAACTCCTGCATCTGAATGCCATGCCTCTCGAAACGAATTTCGTTACACCCCTACTCCCGCCCCTCCATCTCCGCATCCCCGCCGAGCCCATGCCTCCGCCCATCAAGGAACCGCCTTCCCCCCCAGAAAATCCCGACGCCCCCGTCCGCGAGCCCGATCCCGACGCACCAGAAGAAATCTGACCTCCATCGATTGGCGAGGGTGCCACATGTCTCGCCTCTTTTGCGAGACATGGGATCCACGGCACCGTCACCCCCACCCACCCTTGTCATCCTGAGCGAAGTCCCTGCCCTCCTCAATTTCCTGTCAATAGGCAGAACTTACACGATCGCCCCTATCTCCTAGCAACCAAAGCCGAAATATTTCCAGCGAACATGTCCCAATCACCCTTTGCCAATTGATATACTATAAATAGAGAGTAAAAATTCAGAAAAGAGCGCGAGGCGCGGCCCATAGGGTCGCGCCTTTTGTGTTTTGGGAAGGCATCACAACCAATGAGTCTATGGACCAGTCAGTTCAGGAATACCGCCGAACGCGGAGAGTGGGCCGAAATCCGTTTTCTGGCGCGCGCCATGGAACAACGTTTTCGCGTATCCAAACCCTGGGGAAACTCCGCCCCTTACGATCTGATGGTCGAGCGCGACGGCTTGGTCTATCGCGTCCAGGTGAAGTCCACCATCCATCGCGTTGGACCGTGCTCCTATGGCTGCAGATTGCCCAGCGAGAAGAGAATGCTGCGTCTGCTCAAGGAAGTCGATTTCATCGCCGCCTACGTCATCCCGGCCGACATCTGGTACATCATTCCCGTCGGAATCGTCCGCAAGCAGAAGGGATCCATCTGGCTCTCTCCCTGGAAACGCGGCGCACGCTATGACCGCTACCTGGAATCCTGGTATTTGTTGCGGCAATGGAGAGGAGGAAAAAAATCAGCCCAGCCTCCCCAAACTAGCGGCGAGACCGAGCGTAAACCTATGCGTAAAATCAGACGCAAAACCAGAAGGCCAGACACGACCGCAACTCAAACCGATTCACACCAAATCGCTGTCACGCCTCGGTGAAGTGCGGTTCTTCCACGGCGCGCAACACCGGCATCGGCATCGCTCTCTCAGTCGAGCTCCCCACCAGCGCGCCGTCTCTCACTTCTTCGATCCGCACCGGAATCCAGCGGTTCGCCCCGTGGCGTCCTTTCAGATACAGCTTCTGATAATTGTCGGTGAGCGCTTCCGTGAACTCTCCGTCGGGGCCGTTGTGCACCGCGCTCAATGTGATCGCATCGAGCGGCTCGCCGACGAACGACCGCATGAACGCATCTTTCTTCGCGGCGGAGAGATCGCGCAAAATTTTATTCCGCTCCCGCGCTATCTGAACCGGAACTTGTTTCGCCATCGCCGCAGCTGGCGTTCCCGGACGCGCCGAGTACGTAAAGACGTGCAAGTAAGTAAACGGCAACTCCTCGATGAGCCTTTGCGTGCATTCAAATTCCGCATCCGTCTCGCCCGGAAATCCCACCATCACATCGGCGCCGATGGCGGCTGCTGGCATGGCCGCGCGAATCTTTTCAATCTTCTCGCGATAGTGCCACGGCCGGTATTTGCGGTGCATGCGCCGCAAAACCGCATCACTCCCCGATTGCAGCGGAACATGCGCATGATTGGCAATGCGCGGCGACGATGCGGCCAGCGCAATGAGTTCGTCCGACCAATCCATCGGCTCGACCGAAGAGATGCGCAGTTTTTCCAGCTGTGTCTCCGCGAGGATGGCGCGGATAAGAAACTCCAGCCGTTGGTCGTTAGGTGTTCGCCACCGTCCATGGAATTCGAGATTTTCGCTGAGAGCTGAGGGCTGAGAGCTGATCGCTAGATCCCGTCCCCACCTTCCGAGGTTGATCCCGCTGATCACAACTTCTCGATACCCCGCAGCCACCAGCGCATTCATCTCGCGAATCACTTGCCATGCCGCAAGCGAACGGCTCTGCCCGCGCACACTGGGAATCACGCAGAACGAGCACCGATTGTCGCATCCATCCTGAATTTTTAGATTCGGACGCGTACGCTCGTTCTCGTGGCCTCCGCCGCCGCTTGCCGATTCGAAAACAGGCGCCGCCAGCAACTCCGTGTGCGCGAAGATGTCGGAGACAAAAATCGAGTTCTCACTTCTCAGCTCTCGATTCTCAGTCAGCGCGGAAAGAGGCAGGAACGTCTTATCTTCGCAAAAGTTTTCACCGAGCACGAGGTCGGCCAGCTGATGTTTGTGCGAGTTGCCGATGACGGTCGTGACGCCCGCCAGCGCCGCAACTTCTTCCGGAGCACGCTGCGCATAACATCCCGTGACAACAATTTTCGCCAGTGGATTCTGCCGCTGCACGCGCCGAATCGCAGCCCGCGCATCCTGATCCGCGGAATTCGTGACCGTACAGGAATTCAGAATCACGAAGTCAGCGTGATCGGCGGACGCGCGCCCCAGCCCGCGCGCTTCGAACTGGCGTTCGAGCGCCGCGCCGTCGGCTTGCGTGGCGCGGCATCCAAAATTTTCCACGTGGAAGGTGAGCACAGATTGATCGTAGCGCAAGTGCCGGATTTATGCGCCTCGCCTCACCCGTTTATACGCCGTTGCAAAAAAGTGAAGCCCTTCAGGCCGTGGCCACACTTTTCTTCTGCGTGAAGCATTCCCGGCAAAAAATCGGCCTCCCCTGCGTTGGCCGAAAGGGGACGGTGGTTTCTTTGCCGCATTGCGAGCAGGTGGCGCGGGTTTCGACGCGCGAGAAATGGTGCGCGTTCCCCTGAGTTTGCGGGGCGGTGAGGACGGCCACGCGCTTAGACTTGCAGGTTTTGCAGCGCTTGGGTTCGTTGCGGAATTGCTTGTCGTGAAAAAAAAGTTGTTCCCCGGCGGTGAAGACAAAGTCGGCACCGCAGTCGATGCAAGTCAGTACTTTATCCTGAAATTCCATTGAGGATGGCTCCCTTGTGCCCGTGCGCTCCGGCCAACCCGCGGGGAAAGCGGTGGCGAAGAGCAAACACAGGTTGTGTACATCCCCCCTCAAACCGCCCCTGGACTCGGCCCGCCACGCACCTGGACGGGGCGTGGATACAGATGATCCAACTTAAATGCCGAAGAATGATGAGTTTGAAATAATCCCAGATGCAACTCCGCCTGGTGGGGACCAGAGGGAGCAAGATCGCCCCGGGAAGGGGGCGACCCTTTCATGCCCAAATCCTTACTCCTTCAGTCTTGCTCTTTCAGTCCTGCTCTTTGCGAACCTTTTTGCGAGCGCGCTTGCGAGCGAGCGCAGCTTTCACGCGCTTTTTCTCACCGGGTTTCAAGTAAAAGGAGTGGCGCTTAACTTCCTTGATGATGTCTTCCTGCTGCACTTTGCGCTTGAAACGGCGAAGCGCATTCTCGAGGGATTCGCCCTCCTGCAGTCGAATTTCCGCCAAACAAATACACCCCCAAACCCGTCCGGTAGGACCGAATAGTTATTACAAGGAATTGACTGGAAGTCAAGCAGAGAAAGTGAAAAAAGTTGCAACATTTTGGCGTAAGCCGGAAGGTTAGAAGGCGGTCTTCGGGAGCTTTGCAGGCTTCAGCGAAATAGAAATCCCATGTCTCGCAAAGGAGGCGAGACATGGGGCACCCTTCTTCGCGGCGCTGCCTTACAGAAATAGCGGACAGGAGTGTCCGCTCCCCACGAGCCGATCAGAAAATCATTTTCAGGCCGAGTTGGATTTGGCGGGGGGCGAAGGCGGCGTTGGGCTTCATAAAATTTTGAGGCTGCTGGTAGTAGGCGGGGTAGGTGACGTTGCCGACGGTCGTGTTGTATTGCGTGAAGGTAGTGGCTTCGGCGGTGAGGCCGTCTGATGTGATGGTGACGCTGGTTATCGCGGTTGAAGAGATTGAAGGAATCAGCGGTGAATTCAAGGCGGCAACCCTGGCCGAGATGGATTTTGCGGACGAGGCGGAGGTCGGTGGAAGAGTAGTCGGGGCCGGTAAAAGCGTTGCGGCTGTAGCCGGGGAGACGATCATTGTCGTAGTTACCGTCCTGATTGGGGTCGCCGCTGACGGTAGCGTTGACGGGGCGTCCACTGCCGGCGGTGACAATGCTGGAGAGTTTCCAGTCGTTGAAGATGTGGCCGAGGAGTTCGTGCCCGCGGTGGAAGAGACGAGGCTCGGCAGAGAAGGCAGCGACGAAGCGGCTGCGCTGGTCGGTGACACTCGGTCCGCGCTCGGCGTTGGGTGCATAGGAATTCTGGACGGTAGCGGGCTCGCCGGCGACGAGGGCATCCTGGCCATCGTCGATGGCACGGGCATAGGTGTAGGCGAGGCGGAGATAGGTGCCGCGGGCCACGCGGCGGTTGATGGAAAGAGTTGCGCCGTTGTAGACGCTGGAGGCGGCGCTTTGGAATTCGTCGATGGCGCCGAGTTGTGCGATGGGTCGGCCGAGGGGATTGATGCAGGGCGGAAATGGGCAAGTCAGTGATTGCGTGTACTGCCAGGTGGCGAAGGAATCAACGGTGTAGTAACCGTTCTGAAAAATGGAGCCGGTGGAATCGAAGATGGGATAGGTGAGAGCGACAGGTTGTGGAAGGTTGACGTCGAGCGCGCGGATGAGATGTTCGCCGTGGACGTAGAGATAGGAGACGGCGACGGTAGTGTGGTCGGCGACTTCGCGTTCGAGAGTAAGGCTGGTTTGCTGCACGCGCGGGGTGACGAAGTTGGGGGCAAAGGCGGAAACGTTGTTGGTGATGCCTTCGGTGAATCCTGCTGGGAGACTGCAGGAGGCTGCGGTGACCGGGCAACTCACGAGCGGATTCGGGTAGTTGGGGAAGACTTGATGGTCGTAGTAGTTGGAGTTGTTGAGAAAGACTTGAGCGTCGGTGATGCCATTTTCGGTGGCGATGGCGGAGTTGTAAATCTGAGGAATGCGGACGTAGAACATTCCATAACCCGCGCGAATCACCAGCGGATGATTCTTGCCGAGGGAATAAGCGAGTCCGGCACGAGGGCCGAAGTTGTAGGGCTTGAAGGGAACTTTGCCGGAGGGTGGGAACAGAGGATTCGATTGAAGCCCGGCGTTGGTGAAGGTTTGTAGATCCCAGCGAACGCCGAGGTTGAGGGCGAGATGATCGGTAACGCGAATTGTGTCCTGGGCAAAGGCGGCGTAGTCATTGCTGTTGGGATTAGAGGCGGCCGGACCGAAGTTTTGCATATAGTACTTCGGGTCGGCGTGGGCGTAGGCACGAAGGGGCGTGAGCGGAAGTCCGGCTTCCTGCGGCTCGAAAGTGAAGGGATTCACTTTGATTTGGTAGAAGAGGTATTCGCCGCTTTGCTGGCTGGGGAAGAAATCGTAAATCCAGGTGATGAGGGAGTCGCCGCCGAATTTGAAGGAGTGGCGGCTGGTATCGAGGCTGAGAGTTTCGGCAAGCTGGGCGCGGTGTTCGCGAGTGGCGCGGGGGAGCAGGTCAGAGCGGCCAATGCCGTCGATAATGTCGGGAATCTTGATAAGCGTGTCACTGGTGTTGGTATAGGACTGGCGAAGATCCCGCGAGAACTGGGAGCGGAGATGGCTGATGAGCCGCGTGGTCAGGCCGGAAGTGAGAGAGGCGGAACCGGTTTCGGTGGAGACGGTTTCTTCGCCGGTGTCGGAGATGGAGTCGTAGGTGACGGGGCTGGCGGGATCGAGAAAGACGTTGTTCGATCCCCAGTAGCGGGAGGAGTTGAAGCGCAGGGCGAGCTGGTTGCGCGGAGTGAGATTGATATCGAGCTTGGCGTAAGAGGCATTGCCGATTTGCGCGGCGGGAAAGGAACCGGCAAGCGAGGTGAGGTGAGCGGCAGCGGCGAAGACAAGGGCCTGATCGCTGGCTTCATAATCGCCGGGAGAGTAGGGTCCGGTGCTGGCCTGGGGCTGGACGATCATGGTGCCGTTAAGGAATTCGACGACATCGGGGACGTGGAAATAGTGCTGATCGAATCCGCCGAAGAAGAAGATTTTGTTTTTCTTGATAGGACCGCCGAGCGTGGCTCCGCCTTGCTGCTGGCGGCTGTGAGGCTTGAAGGTCATCATGGGATCGGCCGCGCCGAAGCCGCTGTCGCGGATGTAGTAGAGGCCGGAGCCGTGCCAGTGGTTGGAGCCGGATTTGGTGACAACGTTGACGACGGCGCCGCCGGCGCGTCCTTGTTCCGCGCCGTAGGAGTTCGTGGAGACGCGGAATTCCTGGACGACTTCGTTGGAGAACTGGTAAGGCGCACGGTAAAGGCCGCGAGCCTGGGCGAAGAAGGCGTTGTTGAAGTCGCCGCCATCGACGAGGAAACTGTTCTGAAATCCGCGCAGGCCACCGAAAGAAAGATCACCGTTGGTGGCGGAGGTGAGGCTGCGAGGATCCTGCGTGACGCCGGGTGAGAGCAGCATGAGATCAGAGAAGCGGCGGCCGTTGAGGGGAAGATCGGCGATGGCGCGTTCGTCGAGGAGGGTGGAGACGGTGCTGGACTTGGTATCGACGAGTTTCGGGGCGCCGGAGACGGTGAGGGTTTCCTCCGGTCCGGCGATGGTGAGGTGAAAATCGAGTTCCGCTGCAGCGCCGACATCGACGTGGAGGAGCGGAGTTTCCTGCGGAGACATTTTGTCGGCGACGGCGCGGGCAGTGTAGTCACCGGGCGGCAGAAGGTCGAGGGAGAAGCGGCCTTCGGCATTCGAAGTGGTGGAATAACGGGCCCCGGTGGCGGAGTTGACGGCGACCACGGAAGCCTGGGCAATGAGGCCGGCTGCCGGATCAAGGACGGAACCGCGAATGGCGCCGGTGGCTGCGTCCTGGGCGACGGCGAGAGGAGCGAGGGATGAAGCGAGGAATAAAAAACAAATCAGAACGCGAGTAGTAAGGAACAGGGCGCGCGGCATGGAGTCCCACCTTTGATGGAGATGAGGCTCGGAGGCTTTTGTTCCCGCGCGGACTACCGGAGGCGAGCGGGCTGGGAAACCCGATTCTTTTGTAGCACGAAGGGGAGAGGCGTTGCGGTGACGGGGCGTGGTTCTTTTTGGGGACGAGTGCCAGAGTGGGAATGCGAAAAAGTTAAGACTGGGCAAGGGCGTAGAAAGTACGTCCTTGCCCAGTGTGGTTTTATTTAACCGTGACGGTTACGGCACTGGTATGGCTGAGTGAGCCCGATGTGCCGGTCACCATTAAGGTGGCCTGAGCTGTTGCGGGCGTGGTGGTGGAGCTGGTTGATTTGCTGCCGCCGCAGCCGAGGGCAAACAGCGAGACGAAGAGCAACAAGCCCAACACGCTCATCCACCCGATGCTCTTGCGTGTGAACCATTTCTTTCTGCGAGCGGTGAGAACGGTTCCGAACAGGCCCAGACCGGGGAGCAGGGCGGCCATGCTGGGCGCGCTGTAGCCGGTAGGGGGCGGGGTCGAATTGGCGGAGATTGTCAAAGTGGCGGCAGGGGCGCCGGGGGCAATGGTTGAAGGATTGAAGGAACAAGTCAAACCAGAGGGCGCAGTGCAAGTCAACGAGATCTGGCCGCTGAATCCTCCTACCGCAGCCGCGCTGACCGTCAGGTTGGCGGAGCTACCTGGGTTGACTGTGGCGCTCTGGGCAGAGAGATTCAGAGAGAAATCTGCGCCGGTGGCCGCGGTCGCCGGAATCAGGCTGGCGAACACCGCGGTGGTGCTGCCCCCGGAGGGGAAGTTGGGTTGGTTGCTGCCTCCGGCGGTGAGATAAAGCGTGCCTGCAGTGCCGGCGTTCGAGCTTCCACCGAAAACCATCTCCCACAGGCCGGGATTGACCAGAACGTTGCTGGAAGAGTCGGTGAGCTGACCCATGAAATTACCTTTCGTATCGAAGGCGCTGATGGTACCGTCGCCGAAATTTCCGACGAGGATATCGTTGGCAAAGGTTCCGAAGCTGGCCGGAGCCTGCACCACGGCCCAAGGCGCGTTGAGATGGTTTGGAGTTTGCGCGCTGTAGGCGACGAAGGTGCTCACGAAGTTGCCCGCGGAATCAAATATATCGACCTGTCCCAGGCCTGTGCCAGGCATGGCATCGTGCTTGGGAGTGTCTTGCATGGCGTAGGCAACGTAGACCTGATTGTTGATGACGTGGGTGCCGTGGGGAGCGAAGCCCGCGGGAAGGTTGGGATCGGTAAAGGAACCGGCCAACGTGGTGGGTTGAAAAGTTTGATTGTAGACATCGACTTTGCCGCTGTTGAAGTTTGCCGCCAAGAGTGAAGTGCTGTTGAGCAGGGCGAGGCCTTTGTAGACGGCGCCGCTGGCAGAGTTATCGAACGCGACGGTCGCTTGCGTGTTGTCGCTGGACTGCCAGCTGACGATCAGGCCATCTTCGGTGTCAAAGATGAAGGATCCGCCGGTGAAGTAGCTGCTGGTGCCGTTGGCCACGGTTCCGGTGGGGCAACCTGGAGTGCAATTGCCGTTGGGATTGCTTCCGGCGCCGGGTATGGTCACGACCAATGAATTTGGGTTGCCATTGCCGTCGTAGAGGGTAGAAGTGCCGTTGTTATTGTTGGCGATCCAGAAATCCTGGCCGGGAAGGGCCGAGATTCCCCAGGGGTTCACGAGATGGGAGTCGGTAGTAGTGGCTATTCCGGCAGTGTTTGAGACCAGGTTGGTCTGAGAATAGCCGGTCTGGGCTAGCAGCGCTGAAGGAATCGCAAGTGTCACGAGCAGCCCGAATAACAGAATTATCTTTTTCATGTTGTGCTCCTTTATTTAGCTTGTTGCGAATTACTCGGGACCGGCTCCGAACCGCTTGCTTTCGAGGTGACGTTTCAGCCCGCTTCCGTATTGCAACCCGCTTACAGTCTGGAGATTAGCGACGCCGGCGAATGCGGGTGTCACGACATTGTCCGAGGGTTGTAAAAGGTTATGTCGGGGTGAGAAGCGCTTTAGAAACAGTAGAGTAAGGATGGGGTGGAGACGGTTTTGCGACAAACCACAACATCGGCGTCGGCTATAATGTGCTGTAACGCTGGTTGGGTTTTCCCGCCTCGCTCCCTGCGGTTCCAGAGGACGGATTCAGCCTCGTTATAGAAGACTGCTGGAGGGAGTCTGCATGGCAATCGAGAAATCGGAATACATTTGGCACAACGGCAAACTCATTCCCTGGGATGAGGCGACGATTCACGTGATGTCGCACGTGGTGCACTACGGGTCGTCGGTATTTGAGGGGATCCGCTGCTACGCGCCGCCTTCGGGGCCGGCGATCTTCCGAGCGAATGAACATATTCAGAGGCTGCTCGATTCCGCCAAAGTCTACCGCATTGACGTGGACTACACGCGCGATCAACTGGTGAAGGCGATGCTGGAAACTGTGGGCAAGAACGGGGCATGGCCATGCTACGTGCGGCCCATCGTTCTGCGCGGGTACGGCGAGGCGGGAGTGAATCCGTTCAACTCGCCGACCGAGGTTTACATCATTAATTATCCGTGGGGAAAATATCTGGGCGGCGAGACTGACGGTTGCGACGCGTGTGTTTCGTCGTGGACGCGGCTGGCTCCGAACACGCTGCCGGCGATGGCCAAGGCGGGCGCGAATTACATGAACTCGCAGCTGATCAAGATGGAAGCCATTGTCAACGGCTATGCTGAGGGCATTGCGCTGGACGTGAACGGCTACGTCAGCGAAGGGTCCGGGGAGAATGTATTCCTAGTGCATCACGAGAAGCTGATCACGGCGCCGCTGGGCAATTCGGTGCTGCCGGGGATTACGCGGGATTCCGTGTTGCAGATTGCACGCGATCTGAATGTCCCGATCGTCGAGCAGATGATTCCGCGCGAGATGCTTTACATTGCCGATGAAGCTTTCTTTACCGGCACGGCGGCCGAAGTTACGCCGATTCGCTCGGTCGACAAAATTAAAGTGGGTAAGGGCGGAATGGGTCCGATCACGAAGGCGATCCAGAAGGAGTTTTATGCCATCGTGCGCGGGGAGAAAGCGGATCGGCATGGATGGCTGACGGCGGTTCCGGTGCGGAGCAAGCAGCCGGTGAGCGTGTAGGGCTTTTCCTGGGAAAGTCCCACTTCTCGCAAAAACGGCAAGAAGTGGAGCACCCACTCTGAAGGAGTTTGCAGGGCGCGATTCGTCGCGCCCTTTTTTCATTCCTGGAACAGAGGTGCGTCGGAGATCAAGACCGCTTGTAGTATCCTTCGCAGCGAATGCCGGAAGCATTTCCTATTCTTATTTCTGTCTCGGCGGACGATGCGGGCAAGCGGCTGGATCAGTTTCTGGCGGCGCGGTTGGAGTCCGTCAGCCGGGCGCGGGTGCAGGAACTTATCGCGGACGGCAAGGTGCTGGTGAATGATGCGGCGGCGAAGGCTTCGGTCAAGTTGCGGGGCGGGGAACGCATATCCGTGCTGGGCGAGGCGCAGCGGGCGCCGCTCAAGGCTATCGCGGAAGAGATTCCACTCGACATTGTTTATGAGGATGACGACCTGGCGGTGATCAATAAGCCGGCGGGAATGATGGTGCACGCGGGGGCGGGAGCGACCGACGACGCGCGCAATCGCGGGACGCTGGTGAATGCGTTGCTGCATCATTTGGGAAAGTTGTCGGGAGTGGGCGGGGAGTTGCGGCCGGGGATTGTGCATCGTCTGGATAAAGAGACGAGCGGGCTGATTGTGGTGGCGAAAAACGATGAGGCGCACCGCAAGCTGAGCGCACAGTTTGCGGCGCGCGAGGTGAAGAAGAAATATGTGGCGCTGGTGCATGGGTGGGTGAAAAAAGATTCGGGAACGCTGGCGCAGAGCATCAGCCGGGACCGAGTGCGGCGCACGCGGATGACGACGCGACTGGAGGGTGGGCGCGCGGCGGTGACGCATTATCGTGTGGTGCGAAGGCTGGATACGAAGTTTGGGAAGTTTACTTTGCTCGATGTGAAGATTGATACAGGGAGGACGCACCAGATTCGGGTGCATGTGGCGGCGATGGGGCATCCGGTGGTGGGAGATACGATGTATGGGGCGCCGGGGGAGATGCGGGTCATATCCAACGCGAAGTCAACATCCCCACCCTCTCGCAAAAAGCGCGAAAAGGATGGGGCACCCGTGATCGGGTTGAGGAGGAATTTTCTGCATTCGGCGGAGTTGGAATTTCGGCATCCGCGGAGCGGAAAGATCATTGCGCTGAAGAGCGAAATACCGGAGGAGTTGCGGGAGTTCCTGGGCAAGGTGGAAGCCGAGTAGGGCCGCGCCATTTCGGGACGGACGAATCCGAAGCGGTTGCAAGGACAGATATAATAGATAATCAAATGAGGGGCATGGCTACGCGAAACATCTTCCTGAGAACTTCAATCCTGGCGTGGGTAGCGGTTTTGCTGCTGCTGACGGGAGCGCACCGGTTTGGCGTGGCGCAGGCTGGCGGGGCACAGGTTGGAACGGCGCCGGCTTCGCCGGCTCAGCCGACCGGGTCCTCGCAGTCTTCGGCGGAATCTTCTTCTCATTCTCAACCGCCAAAGGCCGCGGATGCAGCGCCCCAGGTCCCAGCCACGGGACAAAATGGCGCCGGCGCGGGGGGCGATGCAGGAGATGTCCCGAAAATACGGGTGGGCATCAATGAAGTGAATGTGGTGTTCACTGTGACGGACAAACATGGGAAGCGCGTGACGGATTTGAAGCAGAACGATTTTCGATTCGTCGATGACAACAGGCCGGCGACAGAGATTCGAAGCTTCCACGCGGAAACGAATTTGCCGCTGCAGGTAGGATTGCTGATCGATGCCAGCAGCTCGGTCCGGGACCGGTTCAAGTTTGAACAGGAATCGGCGATCGAGTTTTTGAACCAGACGGTGCGCAAGCGTTACGACCAGGCATTTGTAGTGGGATTCGATGCGACGCCGGAGGTGACGCAGGATTTCACCGATGATACGGAAAAGCTGGCGCGCGGCGTCCGCGAGCTGCGTCCGGGAGGCGGGACGGCGCTGTACGATGCGCTGTATTACGCCTGCCGTGACAAGCTGCTGAAGGCCCCGCAGGTTGGGCCGTCGCGGCGAGCCGTTATCCTGCTGAGCGATGGTGAGGACAACCAGAGCCATGTGACGCGCGAGGAAGCGATCGAAATGGCGCAACGAGCGGAAGCCATCATTTACACCATCAGCACGAACGTCAGCGGCACCAAGGGCGCGGGCGACAAAGTGCTGGAGCGGATGGCCGATGCAACCGGAGGGCGCGCGTTTTTTCCTTTCCAGATTCGCGAAGTGTCGAATGCATTCGCCGAAATTCAGGATGAGTTGCGCAGCCAGTATGCCGTGTCGTACAAGCCAGCGGACTTGAAAGCGGACGGTCACTTCCGCACGATTGAGATTGTGGCGATTGACAGAAAGAACTTCCGGGTAAGAGCGCGGCGGGGGTGGTACGCGCCGGTGCAGTAAAGTCAGTTTCCAGTTTCTAGTTTCTAGTTTCCAGTTTCTAGTTTCCTGTTTCCTGTTTGAGTCTGACTATCTCTCGAGCAAACACACACCAATGCCGGGATATTCGGGGACACCACTTCCGAAAAAGTTGGGGATCAAAGCGGGGGCTCGGGCGCAATTCGCGCACGCTCCGGCGGAGGTGCTGGCAGAATTGTCCGACGCGTTAGCGGAGTGCAAAGTTCTCAAACAGGGCGACGGGCTGGATTTTGTCATGCTGTTCAGCAAGTCGCGGACTGAGTTGGTGAAGGAATTCTCGCGGCTGGCGAAGACCCTTGCTCCGGCGGGAATGCTTTGGGTGAGCTGGCCGAAAAAGAGTTCTGGCGTGGCTACGGATGTGGATGAACAGGTGGTTCGTGGGATTGGGCTCGACGCGGGACTGGTGGATGTGAAAGTGTGCGCGGTGACGGAGGTGTGGTCAGGACTGAAGTTTGTACGGCGCGTGAAGGATCGAAAGAAGAACTAAGCGGCCAGACCTTGCACGCTAACGGAGCCGGTTAGCTCCTGCGGGCAAGGCTGGCCTGAAAAAATCTATGCCGGTCTTGATCCCATCATGAGATGGGCCACAAAAGAAATCACGGCGAACAGCAGCAGCAGATGAATCAGTCCGCTGGCAACGTGGAACATCAGAAAGCCGCCGGCCCAGAGAATGAGCAGCAGCAGAGAAATCACGAGAAACGGTCCGAATCGCATCCCGCCTCCTAAGACGTTAGCGTTCCCAAGTTCGACCCCGCAAAGTTCAACCGAGCGGCAGCAGAACCTAATTCCGTTTATACGGCGGAGACGGGCCAGGAAATATCGGCAAAAGACTGTAAATCACTGCCGTTCCTGCGGTAGAGGACGCGGCGAAAATCAAGGAGTTCGCCATGGTGCGAGTGGGATTGATTGGTTTTGGGATGGCGGGACAGGCGTTTCACGCGCCGGTGATTCGCGGCGTGGAGGGGATGGAGTTGGCTTGCATATTGGAGCGCAGGGGAACGCGGGCGCAGGAAAAATATCCTGAAGTGCGCGTGGTGAGGACGCTCGAGGAACTGCTGGCGGATAAAGAAATCCGACTGTGTGTAATCGCGACTCCGAATGATTCGCATTTTGAATTCGCGCGGGCTTGCTTGTGGGCGGGGCGGGATGTGGTGGTGGACAAGCCGTTCGCGCCGAGGCTGGCGGAATCCGAGCAACTGGTGCGATTGGCGGCGGAGCGCGGGCGGTTGATCACGGTGTATCAGGACCGGCGGTGGGATGGGGATTTTGGGACGGTGAAAAAGATTGTGCAGTCGGGCCGGCTGGGGACGATTGTGGAATACGAATGCCGCTATGACCGTTTTCGTCTGGAACCGAAGGCGAACGCCTGGCGGGAGAAGGCAGATCAGCCGGGAGCGGGGGTGTTGTTTGATCTGGGGCCGCATGTAATCGATCAGGCGCTGGTTTTGTTTGGCGAGCCGCGGGCGATTACGGCGACGGCGTTCTGCGAGCGGGAGACCTCGCAGGTGGATGATTCGTTTGATGTTTGCCTGGAATATCCCCGACTGCGGGCGATGGGCCGGGCGCGGATTATCGCGTATGCGCCGGGGCCACACTTTCTGATTCATGGAACGAAGGGGTCATTTGTGAAGTATGGAATGGATCCGCAGGAGGCGCGGCTGCGCGGGGAAAATTGTCCGGACGGATTGGATTGGGGCGCGGATTGGGGAGTGGAAGCGGAAGAGTTGTGGGGGACGTTGAGCCTGGTGGGCGAGCCGAGCATGAAAGTGAAGACGGAGCGTGGCGACTATCGCGGGTTTTATGCGAATGTGCGGGATGCGATCGAGAAGAAGGCGCCGCTGGACGTAACTCCAGAGCAGGCGCTGCGAACCATGCGAGCGGTGATTCTGGCGCACAAGAGCAGCCGGGAAAGGCGCACTGTGGAGTGGGGAGAGCCGGCGGAATGAAAGCGGTTACGGGACGAAGGAAAGCCAGAAGGGGCAGGTAAATCCTGAGGCGGCGCCAAGCCGCTACCGTCGCCAAGTTCCAGAACGCCTTACGTCTTACTCGTAACTTACTTCGTGACTTACTTCGTGTCTTACTTCGTAACTTTGCCGCAGGCGATACGGTCGCCGGAGTTGCCGGATGGATCGGTCTTCATGTCGTCGGCTTTGGCGTGGATGATGATCGACGTGCCGCCGTTGCTGAAGAGCGAATGAGATCCGTCGCCGAGGGTTACGTCTTTGTCTTCCACGGTCGCATCGGCTTTCCCTTTCACGTCGATCACGAAATTCAGCATGTCGCCGGCGTGGTGGCCTTCGGGGTTGTCGAATCCATGCTTCTTGTTTTCGGGATTGAAGTGCGGGCCGGCGGATTTGAAGTCGGGCGGATCGCACTTGGGATTCTGGTGAAAGTGGATGGCGTGCTCGCCGGGCGGCAGATCGCGGAGATGCAGCTTGAGGCTGACGCCTGATCCCTGCGGCATCACGATGATGCTGCCGACGGCTTTGCCTTGCGAGTCCGTCATTTCAACTTTGGTCTTGGCTGCGCTGGGAAGAGCGAAGGCTATCAGAGCAACAGCGACGGCGAGCGCGGGGAGGGTTGTGTGTTTCATGCGGAAATTATAGTTCAAAGCCACATTATTTTGGCACCAAGGAGCCATGCTCGATCCACAGGAGGGTGGAGTATACTTCCGGAAAGTTTGAAATCTTTCCAGGGAAGCGTGGGCTCATGGCTTTGAATGCGGTGGAGCAGGTGACGGAACAGGTTCCGGCAGACGATTTTCAGGCGCTGGAAGAGAAGATTTATCGCACTATCGAGATGTACAAAGCGGCGCGGCAGGCGCAGGCCACGGCGGAACGCGACGCAGAACGCGCGCGGCAGCAACTGGAGGAGCGTGAGGAACAACTGGTGACGCTGCGGCGTGAGGCGGTGCAGTTGCGGAAAGAACGGGAAGAGATTCGCGCGCGCGTGGAGAAGATGCTGGAGCAGATCGAGACGATTGCAGAGGCGAGCTAGAACAGCGAAAATCGGGCGATCGGGCGATTGAAGGGTGAGCATTGGGCCGTACAGGTTTAATCGCGGAATACAAAAATTGCAATATTGCTGAATGGATTGATTATGGCAACGGCGGCCAAGGATTCTACATTGAAGGATGCGCAAAACGGCAGTGTGCGAGTGGAGATTTTTGATCAGGCCTATAACTTGCGCGGGTCGGATCCGGAATACATCCTGAAACTGGCGGAGTATGTGGACTCGAAGATGCGAGCCGTGGCCGAGGCGACCAACACCATTGACACGGTGCGACTGGCGGTGTTGGCAGCGCTGAATATCGCCGATGAGTATCACTTGCTGAAGCGGAAGCAGGAGAATGGGTCAATGGATTATCAGAAGCGCGCACATGATCTGGCAAGCGCGCTGGACGAAGTTTTGAGAGAAAACCGCAAGGCAGGATAGCTCGCGTTTCCACAGCAGTTATGACACCCCACCTGCTCCCACGCTGCCCAGACCCCCTGCCAGAAGACCTGGATAGAGAACTAAAACGCATTGGAGATTTATGGGCAGAGCATCCTGTACGTCCCCGCCTGGACGCGGCAGTAGCACGGCATTGGGATGAACTAGTTCGATCCTGGAGCGTCGATCCGGAACTGCCGCTCTTAATAAGGAAGAAACAGGCAGGCGTTGCTCGGGGCGAGATGGTTAAACATGAATCGGGGCGTCAGCTTGTCCTGACCGACAATAGTCCAGCGTCCTGGAGTTACATGCTCGCGTTCGCGAGGGAGAATCCTTCGCTCGACAACATTCGGGGTTATTTTGAGCGCGCTGAGATTCCCGTCGCCATGGTGGTCGACGGGCAGATGCATGCCCGAGCGCACTACATAGCCGCGCTCGCCGACATCGCGAATCCCAACGTGTTGGGTTGGAAGGTGTGTCATCGCCGAAGAGTTGCACTGCACGGTCACGGCGCCGTGCAAAACCGAGACATCGCTCATCTTCAGTCTCACCTTCGGAACTTCTTGTCACCGTCTAATATGTTTCTTGTTCCCCTTGAGCTTGCCGGTTTGGGCGAGCTTCCACACTTTATAGACGCAATCGGCGATGACGTCTAGCTCGTTGGCTGGGAACTTGCGGGAAGTCCCTCAGCGGCTAAAGCCTGCAGCCCTGGTGAACCTTAGCGGTACGGCTGAAAGCCGTGCCCTTCCCGTTCCTGCTTCATGCCGACATTTTTCACGGTACGCGCTGGGACAGATTGCAAGGGCGGATTGTGAAAGCGGGATTACTTTGGTTGCAAGTGATCTGCCAACTATTTGCGCTTCCCCTATTGCTAATCCACGGGGAGTTCTCCTAGCATCACAGGTGAAAGTCGGCCTGCGGGGTTGGTGATGACGGTAACCGATTTTTGAACCAATGCTGAATGAACGGGGACTCGACTCGAACTAGGATCCGGTGTGCAACGCTCCGCCATGCGGAGATGCCTAAAGGGTCTCGGCGGGTTCCCAACGTCTACCTGACGGTTCATTCTCGGCCCGTCACACGGCACAGTGGGTCGACTTGATTTTTGAAAGCGCCAGGGGCTAAAGCCCATGTCTTCTTTCCGCCTTTACGGCACGACTGAAGTCGTGCCCTTCCCGTTCCCTGCTACACTGGTTTCGTAGCAAATCCTCGTTTCCCGCATCTAATTAAACTGTGTATCCACAATTAGTGCATTTCGGGCGGTTCTTTCTTCCGACCTACGGCTTCCTGGTTTCGATGGGAGTGCTGATTGGTTTATGGATCAGCGTGCGCAATTCCGAGCGGTTGGGAATTGACGGCGAAAAGGCATGGAACCTGGGAATTCTGGTGGTTCTCTGCGGAATCATAGGCGCGAAGGCGCTCTACGTCATCAATGAGTGGGGCTATTACGCGTCGCATCCCCGGGAAATTTTCAGTGTCACCACACTGCAAGCGGGCGGGGTTTTTTCAGGCGGATTGATTGCGGCATTTGCGGCTGCGGCGTGGTATGTCCACAAGCATCACATGCCTCCGCTGGGAACCTGCGACGCGTTTGCGCCGGGACTGGCCATGGGACACGCCATTGGCCGGCTGGGATGTTTTGCGGCGGGATGCTGCTACGGAAAAGAAACGCATCATTTCTGGGGCGTGGTGTTTCACAATCCGCTGGCCAATCAGATTACCGGTACTCCGCTGAACGTTCCGCTAGAACCAACGCAGTTGTTCGAAGCGGCGGTGGAGTTCGCGAATTTTTTCTTTCTGATGTGGCTGCTGAAGCGCAGGAAATTTGACGGGCAGATTTTCGGCGCATTTCTCTTCATCTACGGCGTTGCTCGCTTCTTCCTCGAGTTTCTGCGCGACGATCCCGGCCGCGGCTCGGTATTCGGCGGCGCCATGACAGGCACGCAGTTGATCGCGATCGGGCTGGTGATCGGCGGCGGACTGATCTGGTGGCTGCGCCCGGGTTCGAAGGCGATTCCGGCGCA
Organism: uncultured Acidobacteriaceae bacterium; assembly: GCA_964403025.1. GTDB lineage: Bacteria > Acidobacteriota > Terriglobia > Terriglobales > Acidobacteriaceae > Sulfotelmatobacter. Next base: position 309,445 of record CAYOEH010000002.1, read on the forward strand.
GACGGTCGGCGCGACTCGCTAACCGACCGTCCGATTCGGAGAAAGCAGGCGGTGTTACTCGGCGCTGCCCGGAACTGCCGCGGCTGCGGCGTCGAATCCGATCTTGCTGTGGGTTCCGTCGCAGAACGGCTTGTTAGTGGAAGCGCCGCAACGGCAGAGCGCTATCTTTTCTCCCGCCTCAATCTTCTTGCCACTCGCGTCGAGCAGGGTGATCTTCCCTTCCACCAAATATGGGCCTTTGGGCAAAACCTTAACGGTTGGATCTGACATTATTTTCTCCTTGGTATTATTTTGTGGGATGGCGGTGCAACAGCTTTCCTTGCGATTCCGCGGTTACTTCCGGCGCGCATCCAGGCTCCATGGTCCGGAACCCAGCTGGGTGATGAGAAGCGCGCCGCCCAGCATGGAAAGATTCTTCATGAACATGACGAACTGCATTTGATACATCATGGGGTCGGTGACCGCCCAGAATTTGTGCATCATCGGAGTGACTCCCACGAGGAACAGGACGATCAGCCAAGCGCCAAGTCTGGCGCGATAGCCGAGAAGGATCGAGAGGCCGCCTAGAAACGCGAGCAAGCCCGCGAACGGGACGGCGATGGAGGCCATGGGTACGCCTTGCGACGCGGCGTAGGCAATGGTCTGGCTCAAGAAATGGCGCGGCCCTGACATGATGAAGATCGCGGCGAAGAGCAAGCGGCCCACGAGAACAATCGCGCCTGCTCCCGCGGACGGAACAGATGCGGCTAGCGAGCGTTGGGGAAGGGCGGAACTGGCAGCTGACATTTTGGTTCTCCTTGTGCGGACTAGTGACGTAACTGCAAGAATTAGAATTGCGGACCAGCTACGTAGACTCCGAATTTATAACTGTAACCCTGGCGCGTCTGCGCGTCGGTTGGTTGCCGTGACGGCCTGCAGCAGTTGTTCCAAGGCCGCTTGGCGCGAAGGTTCGGCGAGCTCTCCCGGCTTCTGATTTTCAGCGTGGATGAACGTGATGTCGGTCAATCCGATGAAACCAAGAATGTGGCGCAGATAAGGCTCTTGATGGTCGTATTGAGCGGTGGGAGTACCCGGGCGGAACGAACCGCCGCGCGAAGTCAGAATCACAACCTTCTTACCCTTCAGAACGCCTTCTGTACCGTTTGGTCCCCACAGAACGGTGCGGCCAGCGCGCACGACCTGATCGATCCAAGCCTTCAATGGCGCGGAGACGGTGAGGTTGTACATGGGCGCGCCGATGACAACCGTATCCGCGGTGAGCAACTCGTCGACCAACGTGTCGGAGATGGAAAGAGTTTCCCGCTGCGCGGGAGTGAGTTTGGCCAAGTCGGAGTGAGCCGCCAACATCCATTCGTCGGTAATGTGTGGGAGATGAGTGGTCGCCAGGTCACGCTCAATCACTTCCCCGGCGGGGCTTAGCTTTTTCCAGGTTTCGACAAACTTTTCGGTGAGCTGGCGCGAAACGGAGTTCCGCCGAGCGCTGGAATCAATGCGAAGCAATTTCATAAGACCCTCCGGCTTTCAATCACCTTAGATAAGGAACGCCGGCAATAGGTTACAATAAATAACTATTAGTGTTTTACATAGTAGGCACTTTATAGTAACCTAGTAACAATATGGCTCCTCGTCGATCCACGCAGTCCCCGTCCCCCTGCGCCATTGGCGGACTTCTAGAGCTGCTGACGCGGCCCTGGACGCTGCATATTCTGTGGGCGCTCAGCAACAACGGCCCCATGCGCTTCGGCGTGCTGCGCCGGCAGATCGATGGGATCTCCTCCCGCGTGCTGACCGAACGTCTGCGCACTCTGGAGGACGCACACTTTATCTTCCGCCATTACGAGCCGACGATTCCTCCCGCCGTCACCTATGGCATCACAGAGAGGATGCAGGATATTGAGAAGGTGCTGCATCAGCTCGAAGAGTTGTCGAGGAAATGGCAGCGGGAAGGCAAAACGGTGACGGCCAGCCAGCGGATTGCCGCGAGCGCGGGCGCTGAGGCGTAGAAAAGCACTCTACGCAGCGGAGAACTCACTACTTGCCGGTGGCAAACCTCAGCGGCTGAAGCCGCGTCCCTTGTACGGCATTTGCGGCACGACTGAAGTCGTGCCCTTCCCGAAGCTCTTTTTTCCGAATGTCTTTCTTCTCGAACCTCCCCTCTTCTGAAATCTTTTTTTTGCCGAACTTCCTGTCTCCCGAACTTCCTTTCCTCCCAAACGTAAGGGACTGGCCACCTGCCGGGGGCGGGGCATTACCTAGGTCATCTTGGGGAAGGTGACGATTCGGTCCATGATAGGCAGAGCTTGTGAGGCGGAAGCCTCCCAGGGAAATCCTTCAATGAATATTGATGATCTGCTGCGGATCGCGACGGAGCGCAAATCTTCCGACTTGCATTTGAAGGTGGGAAACTATCCTCACCTGCGCATTGACGGCGAACTGGTGCCGCTGACCGACCAGCCACGGGTGAGCGCCGAAGACATGTTGAACATGGCGTTCAGCATGATGTCGGCGCGGCAAAAACAAAAATTCAAAGAGACCACGGAAATCGACATGGCCTACGGCGTAGCCGGGCTGGGACGCTTCCGTGTGAACATCTTCCAGCAGCGCGGCAACGTGGGACTGGTGCTGCGCGTCATCCCCACGAAAATCCGGGCGCTTGATGAACTGTTCCTGCCCAAGGTGGTGGAACAGATTTGCGAAATGCCACGCGGGCTGGTGCTGGTGACGGGCGTAACCGGTTCGGGTAAGTCGACGACGCTGGCGGCGATGGTGGATCGGGTGAACTCCAGCCGCGCCGAACATATTATTACGATTGAAGATCCGATCGAATTTTTGCATCGCGATAAAAAAGGCTATGTGAACCAGCGCGAGATCGGCGTGGATACGCCATCGTTCAGCGCAGCGTTGCGCGCATCTTTGCGTCAGGATCCGGACGTGATCCTGGTCGGCGAAATGCGAGATTTGGAAACGATCTCGACGGCACTGCATGCTGCGGAAACCGGCCACATGGTGTTCTCGACCTTGCACACATTGGACGCGGTGGAAACGGTGAACCGCATCATTTCTATTTTCCCGCCGCCGGAGCAGAAGCAGATTCGGCTGCAGCTGGCGGCGGTGTTGCGCGCTATCGTCAGCCAACGGCTGGTACGGCGGTGCGACTCCGAAGGACGAGTGCCCGCAGTCGAGGTGATGATCAATACGGCGTTCATCCGGGAGTGCGTACTCGTGCCGGAAAAGACGCGGTCGATTCGCGACGCGATTGCGGCCGGCACGTCACAATACGGCATGCAGACGTTCGACCAATCGTTGTGGGATCTGTTCCAGGCGGGCCTGGTCAACTACGAAACCGCGCTGGAGAATGCCTCCAACGCCGACGACTTCAAACTGCGCATGCAGGGTATCGCGTCGACGGCAGACATTTCGAGACAGTCTATGCAGTCGGCTGGATTCGGCGGACGGTAAGGTTCGGCTTCCGCTTTCCGGCGTTCAGCTTCCGGAAGCGGGACGGCTAAAGCCGGAGGCCGCACTTCCATTCTCTTTCCCTTCCCATCGTCAATTCGTTTATCGTTAGCGCATGGCGTTCTCGCGACCGAAGAAGCGGTCGTACTCCGAAGATGAGCTGTACGAATATGCGGTGGGCGCGTTGGCGCGGCGTATGCGGACCGTGGCGGAGCTGAAGCGTTTGTTCCGGGCGCGGGTGGAAGATGCGGAGTCGGAGTACGGGCAGATGCTGATCGAGCTGGTGATCCGGCGACTCAAAGATCGCGGATATTTGAATGATTCGCAGTACGCCGCCTATTTCTCTTCCCTGCGGCGCGATAATCAAAAATTTGGACGCATGCGCGTGGTCACCGATCTGAAGGTGAAAGGTGTGCACGGTGAGGTGATTGAAAAGGCCGTGGACGCGGCGTTTGAAGGCGTAAGCGAGGAACAGCAGGCTCGCGAATATCTGCGACGGAAACGCATGGTGAAACCGAAGGATCAAAAGGCGACGGCGCGGATTTTCCGTCAACTGGCGCGCGCGGGGTTTGGAACGAAAACGATTTTTGCTATCCTGAAAAACTGGGATGTGGATGAAGAAACTTTGACCGCTCTGGAGAGCGAAACGGCCTGAATCTGACTTGGCAAGGGGCGCCTCGATGATGCATACTCCTATGCCAACCCCAATTAACCGTTCCCTCAGGAGGAGTTATGAGAGTTAGTTTGAAAGCTATTCTCGCAGTAGTGTTGTTCAGCGCAGTGCCGGCAGCACTGGCTCAGGATGCTGCCACCGACACTAAAAAGGCCGCCGACAAAACTGGCCACGAGACGAAGGTTGTGGCCAAGGATACGGCGAAGGGCACAGACAAGGCCGCAAAGGCCACTGGACACGAAACCAAGAAAGTCGCCACGGCCGCTGGCAAGGATACCGAAAAGGCAGCGGACAAGACCGCTCATGAAACAAAAGTGGTGGCCAAGGACACGGCGAAGGACACCGACAAGGCCGCCAAGAAGACCGGCAGCGTCGTGAAGAAAGGCGCCGAGGACACCGGACACGGGATCAAGAAGGTCGGCGAAAAGACCGCAGACGCGGTGAAGTAGAGATCGCGCAAAATTCGCATTCAGGGCCACGCGGCAAGCGCTGCGTGGCTTTTTTTCGGTGGTTACGCGATGGCTGCGGTCTCCGCGCGGCTGTGTCTGGTTTGGTTTTCATTTAGAATTGGCTGTCGTTCAACCAAATGATGACTGGCTCGGAAATTCGCCGCAGGTTCCTCGACTTCTTTGTGCAGAAGGGGCACAAGGAAGTGCATTCGTCGTCGCTGGTACCGGCGAACGATCCTACTTTGCTGTTCACGAATGCCGGGATGAACCAGTTCAAGGACGTTTTTCTGGGACTGGAGAAGCGCGAGTACTCGCGCGCCACCACTTCGCAGAAGTGCGTGCGGGCCGGCGGCAAGCATAACGATCTGGAAAATGTCGGCTTCACCAACCGGCATCACACGTTTTTCGAGATGCTGGGGAATTTTTCCTTTGGCGATTACTTCAAGAAAGATGCCATCGCGTACGCCTGGGAGCTGATCACTTCGAAGGAATGGTTCGGGATCGGCAAGGACAAGCTGTACGTCACGATTTTCGAAGGCTCGGGCGAGCCCATGCCGGTCTCGCGCGACACTGAAGCGTACGATCTGTGGATCGCTCAAGGAGTGGCGAAAGAACGGATTTTCGACGGTGGCTTGAAAGATAATTTCTGGCAGATGGGCGATACGGGACCGTGCGGGCCGTGCAGCGAGATTCACTACGACATGGGTCCGGCGGCCTCCGATCAAGGACACACGGATTGCAAGTTCCCGTGCGATTGCGGGCGCTACGTCGAGATATGGAATCTGGTGTTCATGCAGTTCGACCGTGATGCGAGCGGGAAGCTGAATCCATTGCCCAAGCCCTCGATAGATACGGGGATGGGGCTGGAGCGGCTGGCGGCGGTGCTGCAGGGAGTGATCTCGAATTACGAGACGGATTTGTTTACGCCGCTGATTAAGCGCGCAGCGGAGTTGACGGGAACGTCGCTGACGAGGGAAGCACGAAAAGAAGCAAAGGCAAAATCGGCGGCTTCTCTGCGGGTGATTGCGGACCACGCTCGGGCAGCGACCTTTTTGATTTCTGACGGAGTATTGCCCTCGAATGAAGGACGTGGGTACGTGCTGCGCAAAATTATTCGGCGTGCGATTACGCACGGGCGGTTGTTAGGGCAGACGAAGCCGTTTCTTTATGAAATGGTGTTTGCTGTGCGGGATCTGATGCAGGACGCTTATCCGGAATTGAAAGAGTCGGCAGAACGCACCTCAAAAGCAGTTTACTCAGAAGAAAGCCGGTTCTCGCACACCCTGGAAGCCGGACTGGGAAAGCTTGAGGAACTTATAAAAGGAGCGACGACACTCCGGCGCCACCGTGCTTTGGAGCGCACTGTCAGCGACTGGAGAGGAGAGGGCGGCGTCTACCCCGACGAGGTTTTCCGAGTCGTAACAGCACTTGAGTCCACTCTACCCGCATCTGACGAAGCTGCAGTCGCAGTCTTGTTGCCTCAACTTCGACCGGTTCTCGGACTCCGTTGTGACGAGTTTGGATCTCTACTTCGCCGTCACCTCAACTCACCCGCGGCTGTTTCGGGGGTAGATGCATTTAAGCTTTACGATACTTTTGGTCTTCCCTTGGACTTCATTGAGGATGCGGTTCGAGATGCGGGCGTAGTTCTCGATCAGGCAGGCTTCGACCGAGCCATGCAAGAACAGCGCTCCCTTGCCCGCGCATCCTGGAAAGGTGCCGCGAAGCAGACGGCCAATCCCGCGTATCAGCAGCTACCGAAATCGATTTTCGAAGGGTATCGGCAGACTCGGTCGGACGGTTGCGAAGTGATGGCAGTCATTCACAATGGGCAGGGCGCGCGGGAACTGAAGGCTGGCGAGTCTGGCGAAGTGATCCTCGATCACACGCCGTTCTATGCGGATTCTGGCGGGCAGGTCGGCGACAAGGGATGGTTCTACTCGGACGATCACAACACGGTCGTCGCGGAAGTGACTGGTTGTTATTCGCCGATTCAGGGAGTGCGGGCGCATCAGGTCGTCGTAAAATCCCCATTCTCCGCAAAAAGCGCGGAAGGATGGGGCACCCTTCGAGTTGGAGATAAAGTCGATGCGGTGGTGAACGCCGACATTCGCGAATCCACCATGCGGAATCACACGGCTACGCATTTGCTGCATGCGGGGCTGCGCGAAGTGTTGGGAAAGCATGTGAAGCAGGCGGGGTCGCTGGTGGCGCCGGATCATTTGCGCTTCGATTTCTCGCACTTCACGGCGGTGGAAGACGAAGAGTTGCAGGATATTGAAGACATCATCAACAAGGAGGTGCTGCGCAACCAGATTGTTGAGACCATTACCGACGTGCCGATTGAAGAGGCGATCAACCAGTATCACGCCATGGCGCTGTTCGGCGAAAAGTACGGCGAGAAGGTGCGCGTAGTGCGGATTGGTGGTTTCTCGACGGAGCTCTGCGGCGGCACACACACGGGCGCGACCGGCGAGATTGGGCTCATCAAGATTCTGAAGGAAGGCAGCGTGTCGTCGGGGGTGCGGAGGGTGGAGGCGGTGACCGGCGAGGGATCGCTGGCACACTTTAGAAAAGATCACGAATTGGAAAAGGTAGTATCGACGTTTGCCAATCCCACCTTTGCGCAAAAAACGCGCAAAGATGGGGCACCCTCGTCCGATGAGATTTCCACACGCGCCGAGGCGGCATCGCCTGCCGAGGCTTTGAGGGCCGAACTCGAAAAGAAAGATGCGGAGATTAAGCGACTGGCGCGGGAACTGGACCAGGCGAGGATGAAATCGGCATCGTCGAGTACAGCGAACATTGGCGACAAAGTGAAGGATGTGAAAGGTGTGAAGGTTCTGGCGCATCGCGTCGACAATCTGGAGCGGGCGCAGCTGCGGACGCTGATCGATCAACTGCGCGACAAGATTGGCTCCGGTGTGGTGGTACTAGGGTCGGCGTCGAATGGAAATGTGTCGCTGATCGTTGGCGTGACCAAGGATCTTACGAGCCGGGTGCAGGCGGGCAAGGTGATTGGGCCGGTGGCGCAAAAAGTTGGAGGCAAGGGTGGAGGCCGTCCGGATCTGGCGGAGGCGGGAGGAAAAGACGCTGGTGCCCTGGATGCGGCGCTGGACGGTGCTTACGCGGTGGTGGAGTCTCTGCTGGCATGAGCGTAAACCCAAAATCCGTGGAAGAACGCCTGCGATTTATCAAGCACAAAGGCCACGCCATCTTCCTGATCGACTTCTCGCACTGCGCGGCAAAGGAACTAATGGTGCTGCTCGATCAGGTGCGCGCGGATATCGCGCGGCACGCCCCGGGATCGGTGCTCACACTGGTGGAGGTTGCCGGTGCGGAGATTGACAAGACGGTCGCGACACGAATCAAGGAAGTGCTCGTGCTCGACCGGCCTTATGTGAAGCGATCGGCGTGGGTGGGAACGGAGAGCCTGCCGCACGTGTTTTATGAGCATTTCAAGACGTTCTCGCAACGAGAGCTGCCCACCTTCAAGACGCGGGAAGAGGCGATGGAATGGTTGGTGCAGGACTAGCTCGTTCGCAGTAAGTAGTTCTGCGTCGGCAGACCTGACCAAGAAAGCGTCGAGCTTCGCTCGACGGGACAACCGAGGGCGGCTTTCCCCACATATTTTTCGAGGAGGCGTCGCATGGGCCAACCACTCGAGCCGAAAAAAGCGCTCTTCTACGGGCAGTTTGTGCAGGCCGCCTACACTATGTTCCGAAGTCCGCAGGGCGGAGACCCGCTGAGGCCTGAACCCGCGGGCATTCCCGACGGATGGGAACTTGGGGCGTGGATCCACATGTCGGACTTCGTGCTCAATCTCAAGGAACTGGAGTTTTACGGGATCGTCGTTCACGACGTCGAGAATCCGGACTCGCGGATCATCGCCATACGAGGTACCGAGGGAGCGATGGAGTGGATCGATGACGCCGCGGCAATCCCGATTCCCTTCCGGCAAGTTCCGGCCGCGGGGCGCGTGGCAACGGGGTTCGACACCATCTACAGTTCGTTGAAGGTAATAAAACGGTCGCTGCCTGAAGAACGGGAATTCGCTGTGACGACGGCGGGAGCGGCCGCGACGCCTGAGACCTTTAGCGGATCCTTCGCCGACCAACTGGAGCAACTGGCAAACAGTCGGGAAGCGGCGCGCGGAGTCGCGCGATCGGCGTCCGAAGGGCGAAGGCAACGACCCACGGTGGTTACCGGCCACAGCCTGGGCGGCGCATTGACCACTTTGTTTGTCATGGAAAATGCGACCAAACACAAGTTCGATATCACAACCCTGTGCACGTTTGCTTCGCCGCGCGTCGGTAACAAGGAATTTAGCCGGCAATTCAGTCAGCTGCCCATCGATTCGTGGCGGATTGTGAATACGCTCGACTTGGTGCCAAAGCTTCCGCCGTATATTCCCTTGCTGCTGGATTACAACCACGTCGATTCGGCTTATCCGTTTTGTTCTTCTTCATTCGCGAAGAACAGCCTGGTGACCTGGCATGCCATGGAGACGTATCTCCACTGGCTGGAGACGAGTACTACAACTGAACCGGGAGGGTGATGGCGAGGGGCTTGACTCAGGCCGGGGCGCGGACTTGAGACGTATCTTTCCATAGCTATGTAACATAGCTATAATCTTATTATGAAAGTCAGCGTAGCCGACGCCAAGAACAGATTGCCGGAACTGATCAAGGCGGCAGAAGGTGGCGAGCCTGTGACGATCTGCCGCCGAGGCGTGCCGGTTGTCGATATTGTGCGCACCACGAAACCTACCGGCAAGAAGCGCACGCTGGGGACGCTGCGAGGCAAGATCCAGGTACTCGACCAAAATTGGTGGAAACCGATGACGGATGAGGAAGTTGAGGCCTTCGTCACGAGGCGGGATTGAAGTGCGCCTGCTTCTCGACACCGCCGCTCTCATTTTCGCGGTCGAGTCGCCGGAGAATCTCAGCACCCGCGCGAAAGCCGTGTTGCAGAATCCACAGAACACTCTTGAGTTGAGCGCAATTTCTCTGGTTGAGATTGCCATCAAGAGCGCGCTGGGCAAGCTGAGACTTTCTGCGGAAGACGCTCGCAGAGCGGTTGATGAGCTGGGCGTTCGCATCCTGCCCTACACGTCAAAACACGCATTCCATCTGTTCGAGCTGCCCCTTCATCATCGCGATCCGTTCGATCGTCAAATCATCGCGCAGGCGCTGGTCGAGAAGATCCCGATTGCCACTCCCGATGATAAATTCAGCTTGTACAAAGGGCTGAAGATCATCTGGTGAAGGTCCCCCCCAAGGTCGCAAGTGGCCTCAACTTCTCCACCTCAGCGTAACCGGGCCCGTCATGGGATGCTTCATCGGGCTGGCGGTGCGTTTGGCCTCGAGGTGCGCGGCCTTGAGTTGGAAATACCATTTGGCGGGACGGTCGGCGTCATCGATCAGCATGAGATGTGGGTTGTGCTTCAGGCCTTCGGCCTGGAGCTCCATGGTGCGGCGGTCCTGCTCGACGAATTTGGCGAAGACGAATTTCAGCAGTTCTGGACCGAAGGGCAGCCAGCGAAAAAGATTCCAGGCGGCAACGACATCGATACGGCACTGGTTGCGCGTGATGGGCGTGACGGTGGTGAGCGAGGAAAACCAGTACTTCCCTGCACGGATGGTTTCGCTGCGCAGGTTGGGGAGGGTGAAATCGATGGTCGTGGTAATGGAATCGGCGGCGGCATAAAGGCGCAATAGCTTGTAGGGCGCGGAGTTTGAGCTGGGTGTGTGCGCGCTCATGCGGAAGCCGTTGGGAATCGGCTCAAAGTTTTTCTTCTTTTCGTGAATGCTGTGGCGGCTGCGCCACCACCAGGCCTGATGGACGAAGGGGCCGTGAGCGGGATCCATCAGCCCGATGATGCCGTGATCAATGCTGACCGGCATATCGGCGGTGAGGTAGGCGAGCTTGTATTTGCCTCTTTCCGGAACGCCGAATTTCTCGATCCGCGGCGCGGGCTCGGGAGCTTCCTGGGGTTCGGTGAAGCCGGCGCCCGGCGGACCTGGATCGGGCACATAGACCCAGATAAAACCATCTTGCTCTTCGCAGGGATAGCTGCCGGCATAAATGCGATCGACCTTTAAGTGCTGGTCGGTGGTGAGTGACGGGATGAGCTGGCACTGGCCGTTATGGGCGTCAAACGTCCAGCCATGGTAAGGGCACTCGATATTTTCTCCGTCGAAGTGGCCGCCGTTGAGCGGCATGCCGCGGTGAGGACAAGCGTCGCGCAGGGCGAAGGGATGGCCGACCCGATCGCGTCCCACAACCAGCGGAATTTCAAGCAGGGTGGCTTTGTGGAGTTGATTGCGGTGGACGCGGTCGGCAGGCAGAGCCCGATACCAGAAGCCGGTGAGCATGAGCGAATCGGTCGCCTGGCGTTGCGGAGAGTCGAGGTCGGGCATGGGGTTGTTCAGAGGTGATTCCTGACTGTCGATCGAACCCATTATGCTAGCATTCGCAGAACCTTCCGGCGTATAGCGGACGGAACGGAGGAATCCTGATGGAGTTTCTCGGCCACTTTCGCCGGCTGACGCCACGGCAGAGGAACACGTTCACGGCCTGTTTTCTGGGCTGGTCGCTGGATGCTTTTGATTTCTTCATTCTCACCTTCTGCGTGAGCGCGATCGCCACGCAATTCCAAGCCAAGATTTCTGCGGTGACAGAAGCGATTTTCATCACCCTGGCGTTTCGTCCGGTGGGCGCGTTTCTCTTCGGACTGATGGCCGACAAGTACGGCCGGCGAGTCACGCTGATGGTGGATATCATCGCGTATTCGGTGTTCGAGCTGGCGTCGGCATTCGCTCCATCGTTGAAAGTTTTCCTGATCACGCGGGCATTGTTCGGAATCGCGATGGGCGGCGAATGGGGCGTGGGCGCGGCGTTGGCATTCGAAACGCTTCCGGCGGAAGGACGCGGATTTTTCTCCGGCTTGCTTCAGGAAGGTTACGCCGTGGGCTACTTGACGGCGGCCTTAGTTTACGGGACCGCATTCCGCTTCGTGGGCTGGCGGGGAATGTTTGTGATCGGCGCGCTGCCGGCTTTCCTGGTGATTTACATTCGCAGCAAGGTCGATGAGTCGCCAGCGTGGTTGCAGGGGCAAGTATCGAAAAAGGCCGAGAGCCGGCTGGGAAAAGACATCCTGACCTACTTCGGCACTTTTCTTTTGCTCGTACTGCTGATGTTCGCCTTCAATTCTTTCAGCCACGGAACCCAGGATCTGTATCCGACATTTCTGACCAAGGGACATCAATTTTCGCCGCAGACGGTCATGTTCATCACGGTCGTCGGGATGATCGGCGCGCTGCTGGGCGGCATTTTGTTTGGAACCTGGTCGGAGAAGATTGGGCGGCGACGCGCCATCGTGATCGCGGCGCTGCTGGCCATTCCCGTGATTCCCTTATGGGCATACTCGCGCAGCGTTCCCATGCTGGCGCTGGGCGGATTTTTGATGCAATTCATGGTGCAGGGCGCATGGGGAGTGATTCCCGCCCATTTGAACGAACTCTCTCCATCGGCGGTGCGGGGCACGTTTCCCGGGTTCGCGTATCAGCTGGGGAATCTGCTTGCCTCACGCAATGTGGTGATTCAAGCGAAGCTGGCGGAAAATCGCTATCGCGGCATGTATCCGCCAGTTCTGGCATGGACCGTGGTATTGATCGCAACGCTGGTCGCGCTGGTGACCTGGAGCGGCCGGGAGCGAAAAGGCACCGACATGACAAATACGAGCTGAGGTGAGCAAACGGTAGGTGCAAGATTTAGCTTACGGATGCCCGTAAATGGCACGATACTGGCACGACAGTAGGATTGTTTTGGGAAGACTCCTGTGGTACGGTAGGTTAAATTTCACGCCTTCGTAAATACTCTCAAGGGCTCCTTTTGACGTTGTAGTTTGCGCAAGAGGGCGTGCAGGAGTAGCGCCGCTATGAAAGATACAATGGATCCGACCCCAGTCAAGCCGTCGGACGAACAAGACAATTTTGCCAACCGTAAGCTGATCCGTCCCGCGCTGCCGCGCGTGGATCATAATCACGGCAATCACAACTCCAACCATAATTCCGGCCACATGCAGGTGGCAGAGCGCCGGGAGCGGCACGAGCGCCCGGAACGCGGAATGGAGCGCGGGCCGGAGCGCAGTTATGACCGCGGCGGCGACCGCGGCGATCGTTCTATGGGCGGGGGCGGAGGCGGCGGACGAAAGACGGCTCCTCCGGAGCAGACCAATGCAGAGAATTTTTATTATCAGAAGCAGATGCAGTCGAGAACGCCGATGGTGATTGTGCTGAGAGACGGCGAAGAGGTGCACGGCATCATCGAGTGGTATGACAAGAGCTGCATCAAGGTGGTCCGCGAAGATGGCGGACCGAACCTGATGATTTACAAGCCCGCCATTAAGTACATGTTCAAGGAAGACGAGAACGGGCGGTAAGGAATTGAGTAATTGGGTGATTTAGCGATTGCGTGATTTACGCGGCTGTGCCGCAGGTGCTTCTGCCGTCCTGAAGAGCGCTTTCCAAGAAGCTTTCCCGCCTTTCCGGATCCCTTCCCGTTCGGCCACGCTACAACTTCGGCAAGACAATTCCCTGCTGCGACTGGTATTTTCCTTTACGGTCGGCGTAGCTGGTTTCGCAGACTTCGTCGGACTGGAAGAAAAGGATCTGGCACAGGCCTTCGTTGGCGTAGATGCGCGCGGGCAGCGGAGTCGTGTTCGAGATTTCGAGGGTGACGAAACCTTCCCACTCGGGCTCAAACGGGGTAACGTTGACGATGATGCCGCAGCGCGCATAGGTGCTCTTGCCCACACAGATGGTCAGAATGTCGCGCGGAATTTTGAAATATTCGACCGAGCGGGCCAGTGCGAACGAGTTGGGCGGAACGATACAGATATCGGTACGCACGGTGACGAAGGATTTCTCGTCGAAATGTTTGGGGTCGACGATGGTGCTGTTGACGTTGGTAAAAATCTTGAATTCGTCGGCCACCCGCAGGTCGTATCCGTAAGACGACAGGCCGTAAGAAATCACGCCCTCGCGCACCTGCTTCTCGGAAAAAGGGTTGATCATGTCATGTTCGCGGGCCACCTTGCGAATCCAGCGGTCACTCTTCAGCATGGAACTCCTTGGGAAAATTGAAGAATTGGGCAATTTTGTAATCGGAGCCATTGCAAAGCTGCATACCTCACCCGTTTGTCCTGAGATCACACAATTACCCGATTGCACAATTACTCAATTGTTTTTTCGGGTTCGGCCAGTTTACGGTACAGATGCTCCCGTTGACAATCTCTCTTATCTCCCATAGCATCAATCACTTGAAGCATAATCCTCACACCGCATCCGGGAGCCGTTCGTGATTAAGCTCGATATCATCAACGAAGTGGTGGCCAAAACCGGCATCACCAAGACCAAGGCCGAGTTGGCGGTGGAAACCGTCTTTGAAAGCATGAAGAAATCGCTGGCCCGCGGCCAACGCATTGAGCTGCGAGGATTTGGCGTGTTCAACGTGCGCCCGCGCAAGACCGGGATCGGACGCAACCCGCGGACGGGGGCCGAAGTGTCGATTCCACCGGGCAAGGCGGTGCGTTTCAAGCCGGGCAAAGAGTTGCAATCGATCGATTGAAAGAAGGCGGCTCCCGGCGTAGGGCTTCCGGCTGCCAACTTCGATATTCCGCTGACTCCAAGCTGACTGCTTTGAAAGTTTGAGTCGTGAACACTTTCGCTCGCGCTCGCCTGCATTTCCGCCGGTCGTAGTAGCATCTAAAGAAGGGCCTCAGTTCGCGAGGCCGAGAATTGCATGTCGGAACCCACTCCCTCAACAACTTCCTCTACGCTGGAATATTTCCAGCCGATTCCGGAGCGGGTGCCGTCTGCGCCGAAGCCGCGCTACTGGCTGCACATCCTGCTGCTGCTGGCGACTTGTTTTACCACGCTGGTGATGGGCGCCCGGATGGAATACAACTTCCAGCACGCCCAACCGGCGCTCTCGGTAAATGACGATGCGCTGCCGTTTTTTCCTGCGAACTGGGCGTTTTCCCATCCGGGGCGGCTGCTGGGCGGCCTGCCTTTCATGGCCACGTTGATGCTGTTCTTCCTGGCTCACGAGATGGGCCACTACTTGTATTGCCGGCGCTATGGCGTTTACGCGACGCTGCCTTTTTTTATTCCCGTGCCAACTCCGATTGGAACGATGGGAGCGGTCATTCTGATCCGGTCGCGGATTCGATCCCGCACCGCACTCTTCGATATTGGCATCGCCGGACCGATCGCGGGCTTCGTGGTCGCGTTCGCTGTACTCGTCGTTTCGCTGGCATGGTCGAGGCCGATGCGTTCCGCCCTTGGCCCGGAAGATTATCAACTCGGCTATCCGCTGATTTTCCAAGTTGTTCATCGATTCCTCGTGGCGACGGGGTTGGTCCACGGTGCAGCGGCGCTTCCGCTCGATCATGTTCTGCTACATCCCACCGCGATTGCGGCCTGGGTAGGGATGCTGGCGACTTCCCTGAACTTGCTGCCCGGCGGTCAACTCGACGGTGGGCATATTGTTTTTTCGATCGCGCCCCGTACACACAAGTTCGTGTCGCGCATGACCATTCTGATTCTTTTGCCGATGGCGTATTTCCTGTGGATGGGATGGATGGTGTGGGCGGCGCTGCTGTGGCTCAGCAGCCTCCGGCACCCGCAAGTGGCAGATTGGCCGCGGGTCTCCGGCGCGCGAATGTGGTTGGCGGCGTTCGCATTGCTGATGCTGATGCTCACCATCATCCCGGCGCCGACGGCGCACTCTTCCTTGCGAGAGATTCTTCCGCCAGAAATGGTGCGTCACGTCCTGCACCAGGCGCTCGGCAGGATTTTCCATTTCGCTCACTAAGCTCGCAGAGCGACTCGATCTCAAGCTGGAAAATTTACTGCGCCACGCAATCGCTTCTCTCGTATACTCCCTTATTCAATCGTTTTAATATAGCGACGGGAGGTGGTTCCCCTTGAAAAATCTGCCCGCTGTTTTGGTCTGCCTGGTTGTGTTCCTTGCTTTTGCGCTTTGTGCTGACGGCCAGACGATCATGGTGGACGTCTCACACCCCACCAACCACTTCGTCCCCAACCAGACGCTCGGTGCGGGCGTGGATCGCATTGCGGTAGAGGCGATCGATAAAGACTTCTTGCAGCCGACGCTGGAGAAAACAATGGCTTCAGGATGGCAGCCGGTCACGTATCGTCAGAACACCGAACTCGGCGTGGAAGCGTGGCATTGGAATCCGCAAGGAACATGGAGCGACGTTCACGACGCCAGCGGCAAGGGATATTTCACTGGCTCCGCGACTCCAACGGAAACCATCCGCTATTCGTATGGCTACGCGTTGCCGCGCCGCGGATTCACCCGCAACGACGGAACCGACAATGTCGGCTTCTCGCGGCTCACTGACGGAGATGTGAATACTTTCTGGAAGAGCAATCCGTATCTCACGCAACGCTTCACCGGCGAAAACGATGCGTTGCATCCGCAGTGGGTGGTGCTCGATCTGGCACAGGTGCAGCAGATCGACAGTATTCGCATCGAGTGGGGCGAGCCTTATGCTCGCCGCTACGTGGTGCAGTATTGGACGGGCGATGATCCCATCCGGGCGGTGACGCGCGGAGTGTGGCAGACGTTTCCGCAAGGGACAGTTACGGAGGGAAAGGGCGGGAGCGCAACCATTCGCTTGAACTCCTCTCCGACGCCCGTGCGCTTCTTGCGGATATGGATGACGGAGTCGTCGGATACCTGCGATGCGGATGGGCCGGGTGATCCGCGAAATTGTGTCGGCTATGCGATTCGCGAACTCTACCTTGGCACCAGCACGGAGGACGGCGCCTTTCACGACGTTCTGCGCCACACGCCGGATCAGGAGCAGACGGCGACGTATTGTTCGTCGGTCGATCCATGGCATCAGCCGTCGGATCTGGGATCGACCAAGCAAGCGCAGGTCGGATTCGATCTCTTCTATACCAGCGGCGTGACCCGCGGCCTTCCGGCGATGATGCCGATCGCGATGCTTTACGACACTCCCGAGAATGCGGCGGCGGAGATTGCGTATCTCGAGAAGCGCGAGTACCCGATTTCGTATGTCGAGATGGGCGAGGAAGCCGATGGGCAGTACATGCTGCCCGAAGATTACGCTGCACTCTACCTGCAGTGGGCAACAGCAATTCATCGCGTGGACCCCAAGCTGAAGCTGGGCGGGCCGTCGTTTCAGGGAGTGAATAAGGACATTGAAGTATGGCCTGATGCAAACGGCAAAGTTTCGTGGACCGCACGTTTCGTCGACTATCTGAAGCAACATGGCCGCATGAATGATCTCGCGTTTTTTTCGTTTGAACATTATCCCTACGATCCGTGCCGGACACCGTGGGGCGTGCTCTATGACGAGCCGGAGTTAGTGAGCCACATCATGCAGGTTTGGCACGAGGACGGAATTCCTACGGACATGCCGATATTTATCACCGAGGGAAATCTCTCGTCGGGCGCGAGCGAAACCTATCAGGATATTTTTGCTGGAATCTGGTTAGCCGATTACATTGGATCCTTTCTGAATTCCGGCGGGAACGGTGTTTACTTCTTCCACTATCTGCCGCTGCAGATGGAGCCGGGATGCAACAGCTCACCCGGCACATTTGGAATGTTTACCATTGACTCCGCGTATCAGATTCAGCAGCCGCTGGCGCAGTTCTTCGTAGCGCAGTTAATCAACCTGGATTGGGTGCAGCCCGGGGCGGCGGAGCATCAGGTGTTTGCCGCGAAGAGCGACGTACAAGACGGCGCGGGCCATGAATTGGTGACGGCGTATGCGGTGAAGCGTCCCGACGGAAAATGGGCGGTAATGGCGGTGAACCGGGATCAGCAGAATGCACACCGCGTGCACATTAGGATTGAGGGAGCGGCGGAGAAAGGGAGCACGTTCTCCGGATTGGTGGAGGTTTCCACTTTCGGCAGCGCCCAATATCAATGGCATCCGGCGCAGACGCGATTTATGGCGCACGCGGAAAACTCCGGAGAACGTACGATTGTGCCCACCACCAAGGGCTGGGCGGATCCCGATGGCCCGATCACGCACACGACACAAAATGCAGCCAAAGACGCGACGTACGATTTGCCGGCCGCGTCGGTGGTCGTGATTCGAGGAAAAATCAGCGGACAGTGAGGTTTGTGTTCACCGCGCAGTCCGAGCGTTACTTTATTTTCGGTGGGCGCGTAAGAGCCGGTATGGCTCGCTCATGCGCGGAATCTTCGATGAGCGAGGCCAGGCGCTTCAATCTGGTCTCTTCTTTTTTCGCACTGATGACCCGGTAAGTGGCAGTTCTGCGATACCAGGGCGCCTGAGCCTGAAAGAATGTCCATGCCGCCTTGTTCGCACGGAATTGCTTCTCATAAGCTGGCGGGAGTTTGGCGGCCTTTCTTCGCTCGTAAGCATAAATTCCCGATCTTTTTTCATCACGCTTCTCAAAGGCTGCCAGGCCAGTGGGATGCATCCATCCCAAGGTGGAAAGCTCCGTGGCGCGCTTCACGTTAATCGCACTCCAGATGCTGCGCGGCTTCCGTGGCGTAAACCGAATCTTGTAGCTGATGGTGTCGACGCTTTTGCGGACGCCATCGATCCAGCCAAAGCAGAGCGCACCATCGACCGATTCCGGCCAAGTAATGCTGGGCCGCCCGGAATCTCGTTTGTAGAGGCCGACCCACAGCTCCTGCGCCTCGGCGTGATTCTCCTCGAGCCATGCACGCCAGGCAGAAGGTGTTGGGAAGAAACGAGGTTTCGGTGGCATCACGATATTCTCCGAAGAAAGCTTCACATCAGCCAGAGTGCATCTACATCGACAATCACTTGCGTCCGGGGAATTTTCTGCTTCGCAGCGAAGACTAACATGGCGCGCAGTGTGGTGTTTAGTTTTTCCCGGCTCGGGGATTTCAAAACAAAGTGATACCGGTAATCGCGCTTCAGCCGCATGATAGGCGCGGTTGCGGGGCCAAGCACGCGAACTCCCTCGTGCCGGGTCTGCTCAAACCACTTTCCCAGCGTGCCCGACCATTGCAGCGCTTCGTCAAGTTTGTTGCTGCGCACCAGCACGTTAGCCAATGCGGAGTAAGGCGGATAGTGCATCCAGCTGCGGAAACGCAATTCTTTTTCGTAGAATCCGGCGAAGTCGTGGTGCGCGGCATATTGCACCGCGTAGTGGTCCTGAAAATAAGTTTGCAGAATCACTTTGCCGGGAGATTGGCCACGGCCGGCGCGCCCAGCTACTTGGGTGAGCAGCTGGAAGGTGCGCTCAGCAGCGCGGAAATCCGGCATGCCGAGAGCGTTGTCGGCGCCAACCACCCCGACCAGCGTGACGCCGTGAATATCGTGGCCCTTGGCGATCATCTGCGTGCCGACGACTAAGTCGAGTTCGCCCTCGCTGAGCGCGTTCAGAGTGCGCTCGAAATCTTCGTGTCCGCGGACTGTATCGCGATCGAGGCGGGCGATGCGCGCCTGCGGAAACATCCCGTGCAGCAACTCTTCCAGCTTCTCCGAGCCGGTGCCGAGAAAATAAACATACTCGCTGCCGCAATGGACGCAGGCTTTGGGAACGGGCGCCGTATAGCCACAATAGTGGCAGACCATTTTATGCTCGCGCTTGTGATGAGTCATCGCGATGGCGCAGTTCTGGCATTCGAGCGTCTTGCCGCAGGTGCGGCACAGTACCACGGGAGAATATCCCCGGCGATTGAGCAGAACCATGACTTGCTCTTTGCGGTCGAAGCGCTCCTTGATCTCCGCCGCGAGTTTGCGCGAGATGACTTGCTCCTGGCCGGTCTCCTGGAATTCCTGGCGCATGTCGATGATCTCGACCTCCGGCAGAGGACGCTGCTCCACGCGGTCGGGCAATTCGACCAGTGCATATTTATTTTTCTTCGCGTTGAAATACGATTCCAGCGACGGAGTGGCCGAACCCAGGATCACAACTGCATTCGCCATTTTGGCCCGCATCACGGCGATATCGCGGGCGTGGTAGCGGGGCGTCTCCTCTTGCTTGTAGGAGGAGTCGTGTTCTTCGTCGACGATGATGAGGGCGAGATCGGCAACCGGTGCGAAGACCGCGGAACGCGTGCCCACGACCATGCGAGCCTCGCCGCTCTTAATGCGATGCCACTGCTGAGCGCGCTCCTTATCCGATAGTGCGGAGTGCAGAATCGCAACTTCATCGCCGAAGATTTGGTAGAGATCGGCGGCAACCGCGGGCGTGAGGCCGATTTCCGGCACGAGCAGGATGGCGGAGCGTCCGGCCTCAAGCACGGAACGCATCCCTGCCAGATAGACGGCAGTCTTGCCTGATCCCGTAACGCCGTGCAAGAGGATGCCAGAGAATGTTCTCGCGTCGACCGATTCGCGCAGGCGGTTCAGGGCGGATTGCTGCGCTGGATTGAAATCGAATTCCAGTCGCGCAGGCCGCGGCTTACTGCGCGAAACGGCAAATGTCGCGGGCTCTTCGATGATTTCAATCAGGCCTCGCCTGACCAGCGTGCTCATAGTCGTTCGCGGAACCTCGAGTGCCTGCAAGGTGTCGAAGGGAACTTGACCGCCTGATGCGGCAAGAGTGTCGATCAGCTTGCGCTGATTCTCGTTCAGTTTTCCGTCGACGGATTTTAGGTTCACGATCTTGACGGTGCGAGTTGCGTCCCGAACGGCGGAGACATCCTCACGCACCAGCCACTTTTTTCGCACCATCCCGCTCAAAACTAACTTCGAGGCGCGCGTAGCCGAGCGTAGAGTTTCCTCGCGGACCTGAACGGTCTCTCCGGGAGCGGGCGCCTGAGAGGACAGATAATCCAGCACGCGGAATTCGGAGGCTTGCTCCTCCGGCGTTCGCCGCGAGCGCGCAGACGATCCCGACATCCCGGCCAAATGCAGCGCCATCTGGCCCTCGGCTGTGACGCGGTAAGCGATGCCGCGTTTGAACTCCGCATTCAGCGGCAGCATGGTGCGGAAGACTTCGCCGAGCGGGGCAAGATAGTAATCCGCAATCCAACGGCCGAGACGCAGCAGTTGCTCGTCGAGCACCGGGGCGTCGTCGAGCACGCTGAGAACATTCTTGATTGCGACCATCGGCTTGCGGTCGTGCAATTCCACGACGATGCCGGTCATGCGCTGCTGGCGAAAAGGCACGAGCACGCGTCCGCCCACCACCGGAGTTACATCGGCGAGGACACGGTAGGTGAAGACCATGTCAAGCGGCACGGGGAGGGCTACATCGCAGAACTCAGGCATCGATTGGAAGAATAAACTAGTGACCTCCTATCGTGGCGGAGGCCAATGGAGCGGGCAGGGATCCCTCGCTTCGCTCGGGATGACAGTTTTCGTCGGCGGCAAATCCTACTCGGCGGCTTTTTTGGGCGGCTCGATTCCCAAATACTTCATCACCATCTGCAAATCCTTCCAGGCCTCGCCCTTTTGCCGGGGGTCGCGGAGCAGGAATGCTGGATGATAAGTCACGGCCAGGCGCGCGCCCGGCCAGGAAGGATCACTGCCGGCCGGTTTGAAATCGTACCAGCGGCCACGCAGTTCGGACATCGGGGCATTGATAGCAAGGAGATTTTTCGCGGCGGTCGCTCCCAGCGCAACAATCGCCTTGGGCTTGACCACCGCAATCTGTCGCATGAGAAACGGCGAACAGGTGTCACACTCATCGCGCTCGGGCTGGCGGTTGCCCGGCGGACGGCATTTGACGATGTTCGCGATGTAAACCTCTTCTCGGCGCAGGCCCATGGCCTTGATCATGTTGTTGAGCAGTTGGCCGGCACGGCCGACAAACGGCTCGCCCTGCGCATCTTCGTCGGCGCCCGGACCTTCCCCGACAAACATCAATTCCGCCCGCGGATTGCCCACGCCGAAAACGATCTGCTTACGGCCCTGCTGATGAAGCTTGCAGCGAGTGCAATCTCCGAGATCTTCACGAATGAGTTTGAGCGCGGCCACGGGATCGGCCACTCCGGACTCCGGCCTGGAAGAGACGATCTCCAAAACATTTTTCTCGGCAGTGGATGGAACGACAGCGGATTTTCTTGCGGACATTTCCTCTCGCAGTTCTAGCTGGGACAAAGTCGATGATGAGACTACGATTTCGGCGGCGGAGGCGGGTTCCGCGGATTTAGACAGCCGCGGTCCAACCTGGTCGAAATCGCGTTGGTAGAAATCATAGATCCCCATCTCATGACAGAAGCGGACGCGCTCGGCAAGAGCGCGCCGCAATTGAGGATCCAGTGTACGGGCCATTATTTTCTGGCGATCAGCGGACACATCTGACTCAGTGCTCCACGTCAAAATAAATTCTTGTCGTCGCCCGATAGAGCATTACCTTGGCTCCTTCGAGTTGCATGTCGAGCGAGTCGACATGCGCCCACTTAATTCCGCGCACCGTCTTTGCGGCCTCGGCCACCGCAGCCTCGGCGGCTTTAGCGAAGCTCTCTTTAGACGTTCCGATCACTTCGATCACTTTCTGCGTCATCACAAGCTCCTTAAGATGTTTGACGGAATTGTACGCCAGTTCTAAAGTGACGCGGGTCAGGCTTGCACCGGGGACTTGCGGCGTTGGCGAATGCGCACAACCTGGTCGAGAACGCGCTGCGCCACTTCCCACTTGGTGGTCTCGGGAACGTCGACCACCTCGTCGTGCGTAATGATGGTCACTTCGTTGCGATCGGAGTCGAAACCGACACCTTCGCGGGAGACATCGTTGACCACGATGGCATCGAGTTGCTTGGCGGCAAGTTTCTGGCGGGCGTTTTCGAGGACGTTCTCGGTTTCGGCGGCGAAGCCAACAACGATCTGGGTCTGTTTGCGGAGAGAAATCTCTTTAAGAATGTCAGCGGTCGGTTCGAGTTCTAATGTGATCGGTCCTTTGCGTTTGATTTTCTGCGCAGAGGCCGACTTCGCGCGATAGTCGGAAACCGCGGCGGTCTTGATGACGACGGTAGCTTGCGGCAACAGTTTCAACACGGCATCGCGCATCTGCTCAGCAGATTCCACACGCGTGATCTCCGCCGCTCCCGGCGGCGTCAGCGCGGTCGGTCCACTCACCAGCAGCGCGCGCGCGCCCCGCCGCAAAGCGGCTTCAGCCATGGCATAGCCCATGCGCCCGCTGGAGCGGTTGGTCAGGTAGCGCGCCGGATCAATCTTTTCGCGCGTGGGCCCGGCAGTGATCAGCACGGTTTCGCCGGCGAGATCCTGCGATGCGCCCAGCGCTTCGAGCAACGCGGCAACAATGGCTTCGTTCTCGGCGAGCCGGCCGGCGCCGGTCATGCCACAGGCAAGATATCCGGATCCCGGTTCGACGATCTTCACCCCACGCTGGCGCAGGATTTCGAGATTCGCCTGCGTCGCCGGATGATTCCACATGTTGACGTTCATCGCCGGAGCAACCACGACGGGAGCGGTGGTCGCTAGATAAAGCGTGGTCAGGAAATCGCTGGCGATGCCTTGCGCGAAGTGCGCCAGAACATCAGCCGTGGCGGGAGCGACCAGCAAGGCGTCAATCGATTGCGCGACCGCAATGTGCTCGATGGCGGAGTCGATGTTCGGTGTATGCTCATCGCCGGGCGAGAACATTCCGGTGATCACTTTTTCGCCGGAAAGCGCAGCAAAGGTTAGAGGGCGGACAAATTCCTGCGCCGCGCGCGTCATCACCACTTGCACGCGAATCTCGCGGTCTTGCAGGAGGCGCACAATTTCAGCCGCCTTGTAAGCCGCGATTCCACCCGTCACTCCGAGAGCAATTTTCATAACGGTGGAAACACCGCTCTCCCGGGCAACGCGCTAAGCATCGTGCCCGAAGGCCTGATCCAGAACTTCAGCCGCCTGCTCGGCGGCGCTGCGGGTTTCAGGAATCTCCCACTTTACTTTGCCTGCACGAATTTCGTCCTGTGCAATGCGGCACGGTTTCCGGGAATTGGTTTGGACCACCGGCGGCGCTCCGGATTGCAGTTGCCGGGCTCGGCGAGCGGCCACCAGAATGTAGCGATAGTTGCTGTCGAAGCCTTCGATCAATTTCATGGGCTCTCTCCCTTTTGGGGGAAACAAGATTTTTGATTGCCGAAAGTCTGTACGCTGTGTTCTTCGCCAGCGAAGCCAAGAACTACGTCTCCTATTTTCCCACGAAATTGAACATTGCGGGGGCCAGCGGGCGTACGGGGTGGTTACGGAGGACTAACCCCGCCGGATTCGTCGGTCGGCTTGAACGAGTCCAGAATCCGCCTCAGGCGGTCACGAACATTGGCCAGGCGACAACAATCGGCCGTGGCCACAATCTTCGCTTCTTCTTCCGAGAGCGGCCGGCCCACGCGCAGCAAGCGTTCTCCGCGTACGACCGCACGCAATAGCTTGATGGAATCTTCCAGCTGATCGTTGATCAGAATGTAGTTGTATCGCGGGTAATTCTCGATTTCGCTGGTCGCCTTGTCCAGACGGTGCTGGATCACTTCGTCGGTATCTTCGCTACGCTTACGCAACCGTTCTTCCAGCGTTTTGCGGTCTGGAGGGAGAATGAAGATGCTGGTGGCATCGGGTAGTTTGTCCTGGATTTGCTTGGCGCCCTGTACATCGATATCGAGCAGCAGGTCACGGCCATGTTGCTCGGCCTCATGAAGAAAACGGCGGGCGGTGCCGTAGTAGTTTCCAAACACTTCCGCGTGTTCGAGGAATGCATCTTCCTGAATCATCTTCTCGAATTCAGCGCGTGCCACAAAATAATATTGCCGGCCGTTGACTTCACTGCCGCGTGGAGCCCGTGTGGTGTAGGAAATGGAGAACTCCAGATCACTCACCTTCTTTAGCAGTTCGTTGACCAGCGTCGATTTTCCCGAACCGGACGGCGCCGAAATGATGTAGATCAGCGGCTTGTGAGGAGAACTCATTCCAGGTTCTGCACCTGCTCGCGAGATTTTTCAATCTCCGCTTTCATGCTGAGCCCAGCCTCGGTGATTTTCAGCGCTTCTCCGGCAAGGCCGGAGGTCTTCGAAAGCAGAGTGTTGGCCTCGCGATTCATTTCCTGCAGCAGGAAGTCGAGTTTCTTTCCGACCTCGCCGTGTTCATCGAGCAAGCCCAGAAAATGCTGCACATGATTTTCCAGCCGGACGATTTCCTCCTGGATGTCGCTGCGGTCGACCAGCAGCGCTGCTTCCTGAAGCACTCTCTCGCGATCTGGACTGGCGCCCAGCAACTCCTGAAGCCGCGACTGCAGCCGTTCCAGGTAGCTGTGCAGCATCGAGCGCCGATGCTCCTGCACAATCTTGACGGCCTCGCGAAGATGCTTCATGCGCTCACGAAGTTCCTGTTCAATCCCGCGACCTTCCTGCTCCCGCATCTGATTCAGTCGATCGAGCACCTCGCCAACGGCCGCCATCACTGCCGCTTCCAGCGCCCCATCCACCGCATTGCCGGTGGAATCAAGCGCCCCGGGAATGCGCAGGATGACGTTGAGATCGGGCTCGGCGGGGACGGAAAATTCGCTGGCTGCCGCCCGAAAAGCCGCGATGTAAGCGCTTACCAGCGGACGGTTCAGCGCCAGGGTTTCGCTGCCGCCGCGCTCCAGGCTTAGCGTCACTTCGACGTGGCCACGAGCAATCTTTTCTTTGAGCAAGCGGCGCAGTTGCATCTCGATCGAGTCCGAGCCTGAGGGTAGGCGAAAATGTAGATCGAGGAATCGGTGGTTCACGGACTTCAAGGAGAGCGAGAAGGCCAGGCGGCCATTGCCTTGGGCGGTCGATCCTGACAACTGCGAACCGGGACTTCCTTCGGATTGGCTTACCAACTCACCCTTGACCTGCGCAAAACCCGTCATCGAACGAAGAGGCATAAGTAATTTTCCACTTCTGGAAGCAGACGCTAGCTCGGTCGCGCCGGCTCCAGTTTCTGCTCAAGATCAGCGAACTGCAAATCGTATAAACGCCGGTAAGTGCCCAGCTTAGTCATCAAGTCTTCATGCGCGCCAATGTCGGCGATGGCGCCGTTCTCGATGACGACAATGCGATCGGCGCGGCGCACGGTGGAGAGCCGGTGAGCGATCACAAATACCGTGCGGCCGCTCATCAGATTATGCAATGCCGATTGCACCAACGCTTCCGATTCGCTGTCGAGCGCCGACGTAGCTTCATCCAGAATCAGGATGGGAGCGTTTTTCAAGATGGCGCGGGCAATCGCGATGCGCTGCCGCTCGCCGCCGGAAAGGCGAACGCCGCGCTCGCCGATCACTTCATCGTAGCCAGCGGGCAAAGCCTTGATGAACTCATGCGCCAAAGCCGCCCGGGCCGCGGCCTCCACGTCTTTCAACGGCACATTCGGTTGACCATAGGCAATGTTGTTGCGAACCGTGTCGTTGAATAAGACGGTTTCCTGGGTCACGATTCCGACTTGCTCGCGCAACGAAGCCAGGGTTACGTCGCGCACATCGTTGCCGTCGATCAGCAATCGACCCTGCGAAGCGTCGAAGAAGCGTGGAATGAGGTGAACCAGCGTGCTCTTGCCCGAACCGCTGGATCCGACGATGGCCACGACTTCTCCCCGGCGAACTTCCAGGTTGATATTGTGCAGGACGCCGGCGTCTGCTCCGTCGCTACTGTAGGCGAAACTTATGTGATCGAACTGGACGGTCTTCGAGAAAGCGGGAAGGCGCGTGGCGCGCGGCTTTTCGCGGACGTCATCTTCGATGTCCATGAACTTAAAAATTTCGCTGGAAGCGCCGAGGGCTTGCTGAAAATTATTGTTGAACTGAGCAAACTTACGGACCGGGTTATAGAGGCTGAAGACGGCCGTGATGAAAGCGACGAAAATTCCGGGGGTCATCTCGCCGTGCTTCACCTGTTCGCGGCCCAGATTCAGCAGCAGAGCAATTCCGACCACTCCGAAAATATCCATCAACGGAGAACTGATCGCAGTCGCGGCAACAGAACGGAGGTTGGCGCGGAAGAGCCGGCGTGCCGCGCTGCGGAAGCGCGAGATCTCCCATTTCTCGCTGTTGAAGGCCTTCACGATGCGGTTGCCGGTGATGGTTTCGTGCAGGATGTTCTGGATCTCCGCCAGTTTGTCTTGACCCTGGCGCGTCGTGGTGCGCACACGAGAACCGATCTTGCGCGAAGAGTAAACAATCACGGGAACGAACAGCAACAGCACCCAAGCCAGCTTTCCGCCGAGGATCACGACCACGGCGGCTACTGAAATAAAAGTGAAAAACTGCTGTAGAAATTCCGCCAGTACGGTGGACATGGCATACTGCACTCGCTCGATGTCATTGATGATGGCGGAGAGCAGCGTTCCCGTGGTGTGTTTCGAAAAGAATGCCGCCGAGCGGCGCATGATCGCGTTGTAAAGGTCGTCGCGCAAGTCGGTGATCATGCCGAAGCCGGCGTGGTTCACGAGGTACGTGCCGGTGTAATCGCAAACTCCCTTGAGGACCGTGGAGCCGACCAGAGCAACGGCTACCATGGTCCACGCATTCGTGAAATGCGAAGGCACCAACTGTTGCAGATAGACCGGGTGGTGCGTAATCGGAATGACAAACAGTTGAATGTCTTTCGAGCCGGTCGACGGATTCAACACCCGATCAAAGATTGGACGAATGAGCAGAAACTTGAACGCATCGAGCGCTCCCACCAAAGCCATGAGCACGACGGAACACAATATATGCCACCAGTACGGAAGCGCGTAGCGAACCAGGCGTATCAGTTGGCGCATAGGGCTCCGAGCAGGCCGCGGTGGCTCACTGCTGCTGGCATAGGCATGGGATGCAAGGGGCTATTTTACTGCTCGCCTCGGGAATCCCCAAGTGGCGGCTTATGCCCCGAGCCTACTTCGGCATATCGCGATGCACAATCTTCACGCGGTATCCGGCCTTGTGCAGGCGCTTGCCCACTTCTTCCGCGATCATCACCGAACGGTGCTGGCCGCCAGTACATCCGAAGCTGATGGTGAGATAGCTCTTACCTTCGTGAATATAGTGCGGCAGAAGATAAATCAACAGATCGGAGATGCGCAGAATAAACTCCTGCGTCTGCGGAAACGACCGGATGTACTTGGCCACACTCGGATGACGCCCCGTAAGCTGCCGGAATTCCGGAACGAAATGGGGATTGGGAAGAAAGCGAACGTCGAACACCAGATCCGCTTCTTCCGGCACGCCGTGGCGAAAGCCAAAGCTTACGCAGGAAACCAGAATACCTTTTCCCGGCGCCTGCTCGCGGAAGGTTTCCGTAATGTGGGCGCGCAACTCGTGCACGTTGAACTTCGAAGTATCGATGACAATATCCGCCAACGCACGAATGGCGGCCAGGTGCCGCCGCTCAGCTTTAATGGAGGTATTTACCGGCGCGTCCGTACCTAATGGATGGGGCCGGCGGGTCTCACTGAAGCGGCGCAGCAGCACCGCATCCGAAGCTTCGAGAAAAGCGACCCTGGTAGGAATCAGGCGCCGGACCCCTTTCAGAATGCCTGGGAGTTGCTCCAACTTGGAGCCTTCGCGCACATCGACCACCAGTGCCGTGCGGCGGATCTCAGCCGACTGCAAGGCCATCTCGGCGAAGCGCGGAATCAGTTCGACAGGAAGATTATCGACGCAGTAATAACCCAGGTCCTCGAACGCTTTCAGCACGGAGGCTTTGCCGGAGCCGCTCATCCCCGTGATGATCACGAGTTCCGGAGAATGCGGGGCATCATGCGCGACGACCTTCGGCGTTTTCTTCCTTGTGCCCAGCGGTTTCTCGCGCTTCGGGGCCATCGACGATTTCCGTGGCGGCATGCACAGGATAGTAGCATCCAAGGCAGCATTCATGGGAGAAAGTCGCATTCCGATTTGTCTAAGGCGGCTCGGAAATGTAAGCTACTAGGTCGCCATGAAGAAATTTCAAGAACTCACCGAACGTGAAGTGCTGGCTCTGGCCATTACTCTGGAAGAAGAAGACGAGCGCGTGTACTCCGATTTCGCCGAAGGACTGCGGCAGGATTATCCCGCCTCCGCAGCCATGTTCGAAGGCATGCGCGAAGAGGAATCGGGACATCGCCGACGATTGATCGAACTCTACCAGCAGAAGTTTGGCGAACACATTCCGTTGATCCGCCGGCAGGACGTGCGTGGATTCGTGGAGCGTCCAGCGCTGTGGCTGATCCGGCCGATGCGCATCGACGCGGTGCGCAAGGAAGCCAGCACGATGGAAGTGGAGACGCGACGCTTTTACGAAAAAGCGTCGACCGTCACGCAAGATGCGAGCATTCGGCAACTCCTCGACGATCTTGCCAATGAAGAGCGAACCCACGAGCACCGTGCCCAGGAACTCGACGCGGAAAAGCTGCCCACCAATGTGAAGGCG
Source organism: uncultured Acidobacteriaceae bacterium (assembly GCA_964403025.1). Classification (GTDB taxonomy): domain Bacteria; phylum Acidobacteriota; class Terriglobia; order Terriglobales; family Acidobacteriaceae; genus Sulfotelmatobacter. Next base: position 338,398 of record CAYOEH010000002.1, read on the forward strand.
GACGAAGAACGGGCCCAGCGCCGCCTCTTCGTCCTGCAGATTGTGCAGCCCGGGCTCGCGGGGCTGATGGATGGTTCGGTTTCCACGCTGGCGCCGGTCTTCGCGGCCGCATTCGCCACGCACAACTCGAACGACGCGTTCCTGGTGGGCCTCGCGGCATCCGCAGGGGCCGGCATCAGCATGGGATTTGCCGAGGCGCTCTCCGATGATGGAAGCCTGACCGGGCGCGGCCACCCGTGGGTGCGTGGATTGATCTGCGGCGCCATGACGGCGCTCGGCGGCATCGGACACACGCTGCCATTTCTGCTGAAGGACTTCCGCGTCGCGCTGTGGGCGGCAGGCATTGTGGTGCTCGTCGAACTTGGAATTATTACCTGGATCCGTCACCGCTACATGGATAGCCCGTGGGTTTCCGCGGCGCTTCAGGTGGGCTTGGGCGGAGTGCTCGTATTCATCACCGGCGCGCTGATCGGAAATTCGTAAGCCGTTACAGGATGGGTCTTGGGTCATAGACCTAAGACCTAGCACCTAACACCCATGACCTGAGACCCTCGTCTGACCTGAGACTACCTCAGGGCCTTGTGTCGAGCGGGTGCTGGCTCTTTTCATAGAACTCATTTTGCAGCTTGAGGCTCGCGACGTCAGCTTTCACGGCGCGGATTGTCTTCACCAAAGTATCGATCCACCAATCCATTTGAAATTTTCCCAGCTCTTGGGTCGCGGCGGCGCCGTCGCCGGAATAGTGGTTGGGAAAACGCGCGTACCACCAGATGCCGGTATAGACATCTTCGGGGAGATTCTGACGATGCTGGTCGGCGCCGGACTCGCTCGGGGCGCGCGATCATCATCTTTGAGGTTTCGCTCTCGCCGGCGTGCATGTCGATGGTGGTCTTCTTTGCTGGTCCGCCCGACGATGGCGTGCGCTCATCGAAAACGTAGACCACGTAGTCGTGCGGCTTATCGAGTTGCGTTTGGGCGAAGTAGGGGAGGAGATGCTCGTTGCCACCGTGTCCATTCACGATGAGTACTCTCTTGCAGCCGTTGCGGGCCATCTCGTCGGTGGTTTCCTGCAGAAGAGCGAGTTGCATTTCGCGGCTGTACGCCATGGTTCCGGGCTCGTGGCGGGCTTCAGCGATCTGGCCGAAATAATATTCCGGAAAGACAATGGCGTATTCCCGCTCGGCGGCGTGCAGAGCCGCGTAACGGACGTCCAGCAGATCCGTGCCCAGCGGCAGATGCGCCCCATGCTTCTCCAGGATGCCGAAGGGAAGCAGACAGGTTCCCTGCGAACGGTGAATGCCTTCGCGAAAATCGGCAGCGGTGAGTTCTTCCCAGTGCACGGAAAGTTTCGCTGGGGGTGGGACGGCTTGTGCCGGCGCGAGGTAGGAAGCAATCAGAATTGTTAGCAGGATGGAAGAGATGGTGAGGCGCATGCGAGTCGTCATCGGTAAATTCTCCCGGCGGCGAATTTTAGCACGCGGAATGCCTCTATTGAAACGTATCAATAGACGGAAAACGCATGGGCCGGACGGATGGTCCGGCCCAGATCAGAAAAGCTCTTCCGCTTCTATTTCAGGAAGATTTCTTCCAGCAGCTCCGAGCTGATGATCTCCCGGATTTCCGCCCGTTTCTCATTAAGCTGCTGCGCCGGGGCCTTGCCCCCCAGGATCTTGTCGCGAACCGCCTCGCCCTTCGCCGTCAGGCCATCCAGGGCAGCGTGGTTCTTATATTCGACAGCAATGCAGATGTCCCAATCCTCTGGGTTGTTTTTTGTCTCCTTGAGGAAGACCTTGTAGTCGATGATAGAACCCTGCTTCTTACTCTCTTCGTAGACTGCCTTGGTCGACTGACGCAGGCTGGTGAGATAGTCATCCATGTGCGTGGGTTTCACGCGGATCAACGTTACGCGCCAGATGGGACCTTCGGTGTAGTGCTCCTGCGCGAACAATGCGGGCGCCAGCAACAACGCGAACACGACAACTCCGTAGAACTTTTTCATAGGCATCTCCTGTTTTGGGTGAACTTACGGCGGGAGGATGATACGCTCACACGCAGAAATGAGAAAGCGCCCCAGCCTTTTGCCTGGCTCGGAAGATTGGTCGGATTCTTCCTGTGTCGCTTAGTTCTCTTCCTGAGGCTTCATCTTTCCGCAGCGAAGGTAACGGTTGTGCCAGCCGAGCGACTCGCCCAGCAGGTGCGGCGTGTGCTTGCCGTACGACAGCCGCTCGGCTCGGTTGAGATAGTCGAGGAGCAGGGGTTTGTAATCCGGATTGGAGCATTTTTCGATGATCAGGTGCGCCCGCTGACGTGGCGACAGCCCGCGCAAATCGGCCAGTCCGTGCTCGGTGACGATGACCTGCACGTCGTGCTCAGTGTGGTCCACGTGTGAGACCATCGGAACGATGGTCGAAATGGTGCCATGCTGCGCTGTAGACGGAGCCATGAAGATGGAGAGATATCCGTTGCGGGCGAAGTCGCCGGAACCGCCAATACCGTTCTGGATGCGCGATCCCATGACATGGGTGGAATTGACGTTGCCGTAAATGTCGGCTTCGATCATGCCGTTCATGGCGATCACGCCGAGCCGGCGAATGATTTCCGGATGATTGGAAATCTCCTGCGGCCGCAAGACGATGCGCTTGCGGTAGCTGGCCATGTCGGCATTCACTTCGGTCAGCATTTCAGGGCTAAGCGAGAATGCGGTCGCTGAGGCCGACGTTACTTTGCCGGACTTCAACAGACGAATCATGCCGTCTTGAATCACTTCGGTATAGGAAGTGAGTCCTTCGAACGGACCTTCCTCGAGTCCAAATAAAACCGCATTGGCAATGTTGCCGACGCCGGATTGCAAGGGCAGAAGATTCGCGGGCATGCGGCCTTTCTGCACCTCCCAATTCAAGAATTCAAGAATGTGTCCGGCGATAAGCTTGGAAGCAGCATCGGGCGGTTTGAAGGCGCTGTTGCGGTCGGGAGAATCGGTGAGCACGATGGCGACGACCTTCTCCGCGGGAACTTCGAGGTATGGCGTACCAATGCGCTGGCCAGGACTCACCAGTGGAATCGGACCACGATTCGGCGGCGGCTGGAGACCGTAGTAGATATCGTGCATGCCTTCGAGCGCGGCGGGTTGCCATGAGTTGACTTCGAGAATCACGCGCTCGGCTTGATCGATCCAGGTCTTATTGTTGCCGATCGAGGAACTCGGGACCAGCCGTCCGTCCTCGAGCACAGCGGTGACTTCGATCAGCGCGACGTTGAGCTTGCCTAGGAATCCGTACTCGACGAACTGGGCAACGTGGCTGAGATGGATATCCATGTAATCCATTTCGCCGGCATTGATGCGCTTGCGGGTTTCCGGATCGGACTGATACGGCAGGCGCAGGTGGATGCCTCCGGCCATGGCGAGCGCGCCGTCCAGTTCAGGACCAGTGGACGCTCCGGTGAAGACGCTGACCTGAAACTTCTGGCCGTGGAAGTGGGCGTCCGCAATGCGGTGCGCCAGGTCGATGGGAACGACCTTGGGATAGCCAGACCCGGTGAAGCCGCTCATGCCAATCTGGTCGCCGGACTTGATGAGAGCGGCAGCTTCTTCGGCGCTCATGATCTTCTGCGCCAGAGCGGAATTCAAAACTCGTGTGGTGGTTGGAGAAACAACAGTAGCCATGCGCTAAGCCCTTCGACGGAGAATGACTTAATTACCCTTTTACTGTACGGAGGCCGCTTCCGCCCGTCTGTGAGCTACGTCACGTGGTGGGGAAATCCCAGGTTTTGCAGCACCGGTCCTGGAAGCCACGCATTGCCCGTTACGCCCTGCGCCGTACAACGCGTGCTAAACTTTCGCCTCGATCGATCTCAGGGGGCTTCATGTTCCGACGGATGCTGGTGGGGATGGCTTCGCTCGCGTTGTTAATTGCGGCCGCAGCTGCGCAAAGTCCTGATATTGCTGAACCGGGGTCGGTTGAGGCAATCGCCGCGGCTACGACCGATCCGCATTATGTCTCGCCGTGGGTGGCGTATGTTCCCCAATCGAGTACGGTTCCGTCGCCGGAGAAATTTCTGGGGCGAATCATGGGCGCTCCGGGTGAATTGCTGGGAACGGAGAAGGCATACGCCTACGCTCGCGCATTGGCTGCTGCCAGCCCCCGGGTTCACGTGTTCACCATTGGACATAGCGAAGAAGGTCGCGAAATTCTCATGCTCGCCATCGCGGACGAGAACGGCATCCGCGATCTCGATCGCCTGAAAGAAGCGACGGCAGCCTTGGCCGATCCTCGGCGCACGGATCCGGCGGCGGCGGACAAATTGATCGCGACTGCGCGTCCTATTTATTACTTCAACGCGGCACTGCATTCCGATGAGACCGGCTCGACCGAAGCGATGCTCGAACTGGCGTACCGGCTGGCGGTTTCAGAACAGCCGATGATCCAGCGCATTCGAGAGCGCATGATCGTGCTGATCAATCCGATTTCGAATCCCGATGGCCGCGACAAAATGGTGGACTGGTTCTATCGATACCTCAAAGGCAAGACGGACCGCAACACCTTGCCTCGCCAATCGCCACCATATTGGTCGAAGTACACCTTTGTCGACATCAATCGCGACACGCATCAGCAGACGCACGAGACCACGAAAGCCGTGCACCGCATGTTTCATGAGTGGCATCCCACGGTGGTGCACGATCTGCATGAAGGCACGCCGCTGATGATGACGTGGAACGGCACCGGGCCTTACAACCCGAACATCGATCCCATTACTTATACGGAATTTCTGGAACTCAGCTTTCACGAAGTCGAGGCCATGACGGCGATGGGCATGCCGGGAGTTTCGACGTGGAACTTTGGCGAGGCGTTCGCGCACCTCTATCTCGATTCCGTGGCGATGAATCACAACAGCATCGGACGCGGCTACGAAACATTCGGCAACGGCAGTGCTGAGACAGAGAAGCGCGTGGTTTCGGCGTCGTCGGCAGCAACGGAGTGGTACCGTCCTCTGCCCGCGGCGCGCGAGGTGACTTGGTCGGCCCGCGACAATCTCAACTACCAGGAGACCGGTGCGTTGGCGGCGCTGGATGACACTGCCGGCCAATCCAAGGAAATGCTGCACAACTTTTATAAGAAGGGATGGGATTCGTGGCAGAAGGGACTGACGCAGCCGCCTTATGCGTTTTTGATTCCGCAAGATCAGGGAGATCCGGAGCGGGTGGCGCAACTGGTGGGGCGGTTGATGAGCCAGCACATCGAAGTGGCGCGGGCGCAGAATTCGATTCAGCTAAAGGATGGAAGCTTTCCTGCGGGAACTTACGTAGTTCGACTCGATCAGCCTTACCGCAACTACGCAGTGGATTTGCTGACACCTCAACATTATCCGAAAGATGGAGAGGCGCCATACGATGATGTCTCGTGGGAACTTCCTGCGCACTATCACCTGCAGACGATTCCAACGGCTGATGCGTCGATCCGCGAGGCTGCATTGACACGGCTGACCGATGTGCCGCATGTGGATGGGCATGTGAGTGGCGCGGGAACGGTTTATGTGCTGAAGGATACGGGACAGGAATCTTTCTTCGCGGCCCGCTATCGTTTGGCGAATTTTGAAATTGAAATCGCCGAGCGTGAGTTCGAGGCGGGTGGCGCGAAGTTTCCCGCGGGATCATGGATATTTCCAGATCAGCGTGGTTTGCACGATGCAATTGCGTCGGTCGCGCAAGAACTGGGACTCGACTTCACTCAGGTTTCCACGCAACCCGAGGTGCCGCATCACGCGGCCAAGGCTCCGCGCATTGGGCTGTGGGTGCCGTGGGCCGACACCGATTCCATTGGCTGGATTCGCTACTCGCTCGATCAGCGCAAGGTTCCATATACGTATTTGCGGGACGAAGATATTCGCGCGGGAAATTTGCGCTCGCGCATCGACGTGCTGCTCTATGGACACGTGGATCTGGAACTGGCAGAGCAGATTGAAGGCCTGCCGAAGATGTGGTCACCGATGCCTTTCAAAAAGACGGCGCAGACGCCGAGCTTTGGAACGCCCGCAGAGTCGGATGACATCACGGGAGGGATCGGCTATGAGGGGCTGGGGCAGATTCAGCGCTTCATCGAAGATGGCGGGCTGATGGTAACGCTGGGCAGCGGCAGCATGCTGGCGCTGGAAGGCGGCCTGGTGCGCTTTGTGCGACGGTCCTCGGGCGGCGTGCCGCGAAGCACGGCGGGCGGCGGCGGGGCATCGTCCGCTGCATCGCAGCACGCGGCGACAAGGACGCCGGGAGCGCATGTGCGGGTGACGTTCGACCGCGCGGATCATCCCATTGCCTATGGATATCCGGCGCACACTTATGTCTTCCGGCAGAATTTTCCTCTCTACGACACTCCGCGGCGGTGGATGCGTATGGCCTACTGCACCACGTGTTTAGATGGTCCCGAGGATCGCAGCGGCGTGGTAATGGAGTGGGGCGACAGCGACGGGCAGCCGTTCGTGGTGAGCGGGCAGGCGTGGGGAGAAGAGAATCTGATTGGGCGGCCGGCGATTTTGGACATGCCGGTTGGGAAGGGACATGTCGTGTCGTACAACTTCAACCCCATGCACCGCGATTTGAACCGCGGAGATCAACGGCTGTTGTGGAACGCGATTCTGAATTGGCAGGCGATTGTTGCGGGGCAGACAAAGGCTCAGGAGAACGCGGCGCCCGTGCCTGAGCCGGATGAATAGAAGTATCCGGCTGAGGGCATGGCTAGGCAATCAGAGTCAAAAGTCAAAAGCAGCGGACAAGAGTGTCCGCTCCACACGAGCCGTTATGGGGCTTCGATGAGCTCCATTTTGCCGTCTCGCGTGCGGTGCAGGATCATGACTTTGCCTTTGGGATCGCGGAAGACGAAGACGTCGCGGTCGCGAAAGTGGGCTTCTTTGATGGCTTCTTCCAGGGTCATGGGGCGCATGGAGACGGCTTCGTCGGAGCGCACCAGGTGAACTTCGGTGGTTCTGGCCACGGGAGGATAGCGGTGCACCGCGACCGGGACGGCGGTCTTTTCAGTCAGGCCGACTTTGGTCTGGGCCTCGACCCCATCCGCGGGCGTCGAATGGCCGTTCCACTTCTTCACTTCTTCGCTCTTGCGGGCAGAGCGCTTCTTCGACTGCCACTTGGTTTTATATTTCACGGCCTGCTTTTCCAGGTGGTCGAGGGCTCCACTGACCGCGATCATCATGTCCTTGGCCTGAGCCAAACCGACCAGCGGGCCATTGCGCGGGTTGATGGTGATTTCGGCTTTATGACGGTGTTTTTCAACGGCTAGGATGGCTTTGGCTTCGAAGCGGTCGCCTAAGATTTTACGGATTTTTCCGAGGCCGGTTTCAACTTCTGTGCGGATGGCGGGAGTTACTTCGTAGTGTCTTCCGGTGTATTCCACGTTCATGAGCGCCCCTCCTTAGATTCTTAATCGAGGAAAATCGGCACTGCATTCAAGTAAAAGCTCAGAAGTCAGAATGCAGAAGTTATGTTGGATACTGGCATCTGACATTTAGCCACTTCAGGTTCTTGTTACTTCTGCATTTCGACTTCACACTTCTGCATTCTCCATCATCTCCCTTCCCGCACCCGGCGCTGGTGTGTGCTCGGGATGCGCATGTCTTCACGGTATTTAGCCACGGTGCGGCGAGTGACCTGGATGCCCTGCGACTGCAAAATTCGGGTGAGCTGTTCGTCGGTCAGCGGACGCGCCGGATCTTCTTCGTCGATTAATTTTTTGACGCGGCGCTTCAGGATGAGCAACGAAGTATTGCCGCCCTCGGGGCCCTGCACACTTTCGCTGAAGAAGTAGCGCAACTCGAAGACGCCCTGCGGCGTGTGCGCGTACTTACTGGCCACGGCGCGGCTCACGGTGGAAGGATGCACGCCGATTTCTTCGGCGACCTCCTTGATCATCATGGGCTTCAGTTGGTCGATACCTTTTTCCAGAAAATCCTGCTGGCGGGCAACGATGCAATAGCAGACTTTGGTGATGGTCTGCTTGCGCTGCTCGATATTCTTGATGAGCTGGATGGCGCTCTTGTAGCGCTCCTTCACGTAGTCGCGAGTGTTCTTGTCGTTGGTGTCGCGGGTCACCAGTTTTTTGTAGGCGGGATTGAGGCGAAGCTGCGGCAGGTCATCGTCGTTCATGAGGACCAGCCACTCGTCGCCGTGCTTGACGAAGGCTACGTCGGGCTCGATGAGACGCGCCGTGATCTTGTTGTATTGCAGGCCAGGACGCGGATCGAGCGTGCGGATGTAGTCGAGGGCCTGCTGGACAGCCTCGGCGGGGCGTCCGATGGCTTTGCCGATTTCCTTGTGCTGCTTGTTCTGCACCAGGCGCAGATGCTGGTCGACGATGGCGATGGCGTCCTGCAAAACCTGCGCGGTCCCGTTGCCGTTTTTCTCTCCGTTCTTATGGTGCGTGAGCTGTTGCTGGTGGTAGCGCAACTGGCGGAGCAGGCATTCGCGAAGATCGCGGCAGCCTACGCCGGGAGGATCAAGTTGGCGAACCACTTCCAGAGCCTCGTGAAGATCGTCCACCGTGAAGTTCGCGGTCTGGACCGGCCGCGGCGCGGGTTGAGGAGCAGGCGCGGGCTCGGGTGCGGACGCGACCGCGGCAGCTCCGTTTCCGTTCGAAGAGTTGAACGAACTTTCCGGCGGAGCGGTGGGGCGAAGTTCAAAAGCCGCAGAGGAAAAGTTTTCGCCGCGGGTATTGGCGCTGGAAAAATCCGACGGGCTCAAGTCCGAAAGCATGGACTCGTTTTGATCGATAACACCAAACGCAGCGCCGCTATTTTCTTCCGCCAAGGTTGCTTCGGCGGAGGTGGTTTCGTCCGCGGCAGCTTCATCCAAGCCCAGAGCCTGCGCCTCAATGACAATGTTTCTGGCTGCTTCGGCGTCGGCTTCGGGCGAAGCAGGCGGGGCCACGCCCAGCATTTCCTCGTCGCTCGCGATCAGGTAGCCGTCTTCGTTGAGGTTGCCGATGATCTGCTCAGCGGCCTCGCGAACCTCGGGCCGCAGGCTCAAGGCTCCGATTTGCCAGGCCAGGTGGTCGGTCAGAGTCGTGGGCTTGGAGAGGAAATTCTCGAACGACGGGCGTTCGATCTCTTCCATCTCGCCGCGGGTGCGGTAGCCGGGATCGAGATAATCCTGAAAGAAGGATCCGAAGTCGATCTCTTCGAACGGATCTTTCTTTTCGACCGCGGTGATGGGATTTTCTTCGGTGGAAGTCTTAGTGGTGGCGCGGTCGAGGTCTTCTTCCTTACGGCCGACCTCATCAATCAACGGAACTGAATCTTCGAGCTCTTCGAGAACCGGATTCTCCACCATCTCGGAGTTGATCATGTCCTTGAGCTCAAGCTTGTTGAGCGCGAGGACGGAAACCATCTGCACCAGGCCCGGGGTGAGGATCTGGCGCTGGGATAGTTTGACGCTTAATTTGTGCTGAAGTAAGACCATGTTTCAAAACTTCAAGGTTTCAAGGTTTCCAAGATCCAAGGTTTTGGAGATTTTGCATTGAAACCTTGAAACTTTGCCACGTTGAAACGTCACACCAAGGAGAAACTTTCTCCCAAGTACACCCTTCTCACTTCCGGATCGCTGGCCAACTGTTCGGGCTGGCCGTGACGGAAGATTCTGCCGTCGTCGATGATGTAGGCGCGATCCGTCACCGTAAGCGTCTCGCGTACGTTGTGGTCAGTGATGAGTACTCCGATGCCGCTGGCCCGCAGACCGCTAATGATTTTTTGCAGGTCGAGAACGGCGATGGGATCGATCCCGGAAAAAGGTTCGTCGAGCAAAATGAAGGTTGGATTGATGCACAAGCAGCGGGCGATTTCCACGCGGCGACGCTCGCCGCCGGAGAGGGCGTAGCCCCGATTATGCCGTATGTGCTCCAAGCCAAGTTCATCGATAAATTTCTCCATCTTCTCGCGGCGCTCGTGCCAGGACATAGGCTGCGCCTCCAGCACCGCGAGGATGTTCTCCTCAACCGTGAGTTTGCGAAACACCGAAGCTTCTTGTGGGAGATAGCTGATGCCGTACTGGCGCGCCCGCAAGTACATGGGAACGTCAGTGATGTCCTGACCGTCGTACAACACCCGGCCAGTATCAGGGGGGATCAGGCCAACGATGGCGTAAAAAGTTGTAGTCTTCCCTGCGCCGTTAGGGCCTAATAAACCAACAACTTCACCCTGCTCGACACGCAGGCTGACACCATTTACAACGCGCCGGCCGCGGTACGATTTGCCAATTTCATCCGTGGCTAGGGTACGCATTTAGCTTGCCATTCACTTGGCCACTCGCGTTTGAGTTACCACAGGAGTACTTGCTTCGCCTTCTACGAGCACCCTATCATCGGCCCTAAAGAAAGTCAACGAAACCCCGGTAATCTTGCCACGTTCGGCATCAAAAATGCTAGGCAGTCCGCCCGTAAGGACAAACTTATCATCTGAGGACGTATAAACCAAGTTCTGGCCGTCGGCGTGGCGACCAGGCTGTTGAATCATGACGTGGCCTTGAGCGACCATCCGATCCAGCCGGCCTGGGCCAGTAACTGATTGAGAGTTCGAGCTTTGGCTTCTAGCCATGAGATAGACATCCATCTCGTCGGCCGTAGCTTGAAAATCAGTGCCACGGGCGGTGACGCCGCCATCGTAGTGAGCTCGGCGGTCGGTATCGGCGTACGTGAGCCGGGCTGAAGTGATGGTGATGGGGCTGGCTTCGTCAAGATTTTCTGTAGATTTCGAATTCGCTTTGTGCTTGTCTTTGACTGGGGTCCACTTGGGCGTGGATTCGGCCGACTTTTGATCCGGCTGAGCCAGTTTCTCCTGAACAAGGACGGTAGAGACCGGATGGGCAGCCGTTCCTTGAGCGACCAGGGAGCGGTGGTCGCGGTCAAACTGGATGGAGGGAGCTTCAATCAGGTTGGCGTCTTGCCAGAGGCGGGCGTTGCCCTCATACAGGGCAATCGACGGAGAGTTGTGCGCCGTCATAGTAGCTGCGGTCACGTGGATCGGCGAAGAAGACGCGAGCAGGGCGCCGTTCGGTTGCTCCTTGAGATCGTTGTAGGTGCTTTTAACATTTCCCTGGGCGATGGCGTCATCGGTGGCGCGATTGATGCGAATGGTATTGGCGGTCGTCATCATGCCGCCATCGGATACGCGGGGACTGCCGGTGAGCAGCAGAATTCGGTCCGCGGGAGTGTAGAGGGCTCTGTCGGCCCAGGCTTGCGTGCGTTTTTCCGGCGGCTGCCCGTCCGTATAGGCCACGCTTCCCTGCTGAACAATGGATGCAATCCCGCCCTCGGGAAGAAAGGCGGCGTCGAGCGTCTGGCTAGTGCTGACGCGGTCAGGTAGGCCCGGCGCGAGGTTGACGATCTTGGCATCGGGCGCTCCGTGCATCGAAGTCAATTTGCTCTTGCCATCGGGAGTGGCGGCAAACTTTGCTTCGAAACGGCCAGCGGTGATCACGGTGCGCTGAACTTGCCCGCTGGCAGCGCTGGCGGATTGCGCAGGCGAAATCGTGATCTCAGCGGCGCCCGAAGTTTGGGCGCGGTCAAGGCGGCGTCCATCGGCAACGAAGAAGTCGATGACCGGCGCCGTTAGATCGAAGTCCTGCGGCGCGGAGGCATCTGCCGTGGTGGCATTGGTGCCGGGGGAATGCTGCGCCAGATGAACCCCCTCGGCGGCGTGAACTTTCTGAAGATCATTCTGGCCATGGAACAGTTGGCCGCGGAAATCGAGGATCACGAGTCCGGCGTCGCCTTGCATAGGTTGAGATCCGGCGCGCTCGAGGTGAACATTGCCGGTCAGCGTGGCCCTGCGTAGCAGGTTGTCCTTTCCCGTGAGTTGAAGTTCGGCCCGATCGGCACGGGCGCGCATGGGATCAGCGTCTGGCACTGCCGACTCCGCATTCACGTTGCCGGTCGCTAAGACGCGCTGTACCTCATTCTCCGGGCCAAGAAAAAATGTGGCTGCATCCGACTGCACCGTTCCGGTATCACGCTTCATCAGCGGATGGTCGAGCACGATTTCCCGTGGCTCGCGGGTGATGGTGCCATGGGTGGCAAGAATAGTGGCGGCATTCTCTCCGCTAATGCTCACATGAATCTGCGAGGCCAGAGTCAGCGTCGCAATTTTGGCGGCATAGCGAACGCCCACGGCCCAGCCGGTGGCTTGCGGAGTGCTGAAATCGACGCGCGAATCGGTGGAGGCGTTCCCGGTGTCGCGGTTGAAAACCAGGTCGCTGGTCTTGAGATGAATGGGATTCCTGAGTTCCTTCGGAGCAGCCTGGTCGGGCGCGCTCACGCCGCCGGGGTTAGCCTGCAGATCAATCTGCACTTCGCCATGGGCAGTAACGTTGCCGGATTTCGGATCGAAGGTGAAATTATCACCGTAGATCTGGTCGAAGCGCGACGTGTCGCGGCCGTAGAGAATGATGGTGACATCCCGCAGATCGGCGCGGCCGTTGAGCTTGAATTCCTTCACGCTTTTAGCGCGGATAGTAAAGACCGTGCGTCCGGCTTCGGATTTCGAAAACTGAAAACCGCTGGCCGTTTGCTTGATGTCGTAGGAGATCTTCCCGGGAAATCCTTTGAGGATGCTGTGCTGGCGCAAGCGGGCATAGAAATACATGCCAGCAACCACCGCGATAAACAGCACGGTGCTGACAGCCAGCCAGCGTCGTAGGCGGTAGACCCGGAGCGGCATCGCAAGTCCAGTCTAATGCAAGCGACTGGGATCAAAACGGATGCCCCGTCCTTGTCCCGCGTTCTTTGCGGGACAGAGCCTGCCCTGAGCGGAGTCGAAGGGGCGGGGACTTTGACCTCCCAGCCACAGTTCCCGTCTCGGTAAAGATCGAGTGGACAGCACGAGAACGAAATCAACTTGGGTTCACTGTGCAGGTGGTGAGGCAAGATCAAGATCCCCACCCTGTCTCTGCAAAAGACGCAGAGACAAGGGAGGGGCACCCGTGATCTACACTTGTGTGACGATGACTCTGGAAACGCCGCCACTTCTGGACCTGCAGCACATCCGCGTGATGCGCGGGCAGAAAATCGCGCTCGATGACTTTAGCCTCCGCATCCGTGCCGATGAACACATCGCGATCCTCGGACCGAACGGCTGCGGCAAGTCCACGCTGATCAAGACGATTACGCGCGAATGCTATCCGGTGGTGCAGGAAAACTCGTCGATGGCGATCCTGGGGCAGGAACGCTGGGACGTGTTTGATCTGCGCACGCTTCTCGGCGTCGTTTCGAACGATTTGATGCTCTCCTGTACCGGAGACGCGAGCGGACGCGATGTCGTGCTGTCGGGATTCTTCAGCAGCATCAGAATCTTCCCTCACCATACAGTCGATCCCAGGCACCGGGAGTTGGCCGACGCCGCGCTGGCGCAGCTGAAAGTTTCCTATCTGGCCGACCGGCCAGTTTGTGAGATGTCTTCCGGAGAAGCGCGGCGCGTGCTGATCGCGCGGGCCCTGGTACACAATCCTCGGGCACTGTTGTTCGATGAGCCATGCAACTCTCTCGATCTCGCAGCCCAGCAAAGTGTTCGGCAAACCATGCGAGCGTTGGCGAACTCCGGAATCGGAATTGTTCTGGTCACTCACGAACTGGGCGACATCATTCCGGAGATCGAGCGCGTCGTCCTGATGAGCCGGGGACATATTGTGGCCGATGGACCGAAAGAAAAAATTCTGCAAGCGGAGCGACTGGCGTTTGTGTTTGGAGTTCCAGTGGAGATCGCGCGGCGCGATGGTTCTTACCAGATGTGGTGAGGGCTGGACCTTTTAATCCGTGATGGGACTAGCGAAAGTCAGATTCTTCCTGGTTTCTTCCGAGGCTTTCTTTTCACTTTTGAAATCGCGCAGGGTGAGTTCCAGTCCGCCGAAATCGGGGTGGTCGTTGTGGCCGATGGTGAAGGCGATGTCGATGGCGTCGCCAGCGAGCAGCGGGGATTGCTGCAGACGCTCTGCCATGTTCCAGCCGAGAGCGTCGAAAACAGTTCTCAGTTGAGCGCTCTCATTTGATTTCAGCTTCAGCTTGATGTGCTTGTCCTTCAGGATTTTCGGTGGCGCGATTAACTGGACGTTGCGTGCCGTGAATGCCGGCTCGTGATTTCCTGTTCCATAGGGTTCCAGCAGACTTAGCATCTGGAAAAGCGCGGGGGTGACTTCACTGAGATCCAGTTCCGCTTCGACATCGAGCACCGGATCGAAATCGGCTGTGGTCAGGCGCGTGCGGGCGAAGGCATCCACCTCGGCTCGCAGTTGCGCAACGTTGGCCGAGGGCATGGCAAAGCCGCAGGCGTGGGAGTGTCCGCCGTAGCGGGTGAAAAGACGGCTGCTGAATTCGACGGCTTCGAGGAGATGGAAGGGGCGAATGGATCGGCCGGAGCCGAAGGCTTCTTCACCATCGCTCGAAATCACAATCGCGGGCCGGTGGTAGCGCTCGACGATGCGCGTGGCGGCGATGCCGATGACGCCGCGGTGCCAGCCTTCGCCATCCACCACGATGCAGTACGCCTCGCAGAGCGCCGGGTCGCCGGCGATGCGCTCTTCGATCGACAGCAGAATGCGGCGCTCTTCCTCCTGACGCTCGGCATTCAGGCGATCGAGTTTGCCAGCCAGCAACCGGGCGCGATCTGCATCTTTCACGCTGAATAATTCAATCACATCGCGAGCAACGTCCATGCGTCCGGCGGCATTGATGCGCGGGGCGATGCGGAATGCGACTTCGGTGGAGTTGGGAGGACGCTTGGTAGAAATCTGCGCGACCTCGAGCAGCGCTTTCAGGCCGGGATTCACAGCGCGGCGCAGAGCATCGAGGCCAAGGCTGGCGAAGACACGGTTCTCGCCCGTCAGCGGGACCGCGTCGGCGATGGTCGCGATGGCAACAACTTTCATGAACGACCGCACGAGGCGCGCATGATCTTTTTCCGGCAGCCGGCGCTGCATTAATCCTTGCGCGACTTTGAAGGCAACGCCCGCGCCGCAGAGTTGCTTGTAGGGATACTCGCATCCCGCCTGATTGGGATTGACGACGGCGCAGGCGTTAGGCACGCCATCCGGGCCGGGCAGGTGATGGTCGGTGACGATGAGATCGACGCCGAGGCGATGCGCCGTTTCCGCGGGAGCGAAAGCGCGAATGCCCATATCGACGCTGATGATCAGTCGAATGCCGGCGGCCGCGGCGCGCTCGATCACGTCATCGCGCATGTCATAGCCTTCGCGAATTCGATGCGGAACGTGAAATTCGGCGGTGCCGCCGCAGAGTTCGATGGCGGTCTTCAGAATGATGACGGCCATGGTGCCGTCGACGTCGTAATCGCCGTAGATCAGGATGGGATCTTCGCGTTCGATGGCGGCGTCGAGGCGATCGACAGCGCATCGCAGGCCGGTCATCTGCTCGGGCGAATGAAGATGATCAATGGAAGGCGTGAGAAAACGCGCGGCGGACTCGGGATCGGTCAAGCCACGGCGGATCAGCAGGCGCGCCAGCGTTTGAGCGGCATTGGTGCGTTGGGAACCGTTTGCATTTCGACCGCGGTTAAAGGGAAGTTGAGGAAGATCGCCAAGAGCGGCGGCGAGTACCTGCACCTGCGCTGGATCTGCCGCAGCCAGTTCCCAGCGGGCGTTTCCTCGCACGGTTAGGTCTCGTCGTCCTGATCCGGTTCGTCGATGGGGATGCCGCCGAAATCTTCCGACATTTCCAGCAAGCGCTGGTAGCGCTCATACCAGTCGGTGCTCACCTCGCAGAGAAACATCGATCCCTGATAGGCCCAGCCGAGCTGCAGAAATCCGATCTTGCCGGTGTGGGCGCGCAGCCAGCGTGCGTCTTCTACATCGTCGCCGTCAGAGAATTCGGAGTGCGAAAGCCGCTGCACCAGTTCGTCCAGTTCCTCGCGCTCCAGCTTCCAGGAGTGCATGGTGAGGAATGGAGCGCCCGCGCTCTTGGCCAGTTCGACAAAATCCTTCCAGGCGTCGGGATTGTCCCCGGTCTCCCACATGACGCACTGCACCTCCTCGTAGTCCACGTAGCCGTGAAAGCGGCTCATGCCATGGCCTTCGATGAAGGCAATCATGTCGTCTTTAATGATGGTCAGATCGTCTGGGGTGGGTGACATGGTAATTCGGCTTACAACGTCTATTGTAAGCTGTCGGTCGGGGAAGGTGCCAGCGGCGAGGCTTGACTGCAAAGAAACGCCGCGCGAAGAAACGGCTATGCGCTCTTCCCGAGTTCTCTCCACTTCTCATCTGCCAGGACCACGGAGGTCTCAATCTGGCGTTCGGGGATGGTCCAGTACTTCTTGAGCAGCCGATCTTTCTCCCGGGGACTCACCATTTGAAAGCCATGCTTTTCGTAGAAGCGGATCGCCCAGGCCGCATCCGCCCAGGTGCCGATCAGCACCGGGCCTCCTGTCAGCCCCCGCAAATGAAATAGCAGTTGCCCTCCGATTCCCTGCTTCTGGTTGCCGGTACGAACATAGGCGTGGCGGATTAGTGTCACGTCCTGGACGTCTTGAATGCCCATTACGCCTGCGAGTTCTCCGGCCTCCTCGCAACCCCAGAACACAACGCCGTCATCGATCTCGTGTCGCAACTTCTCACGAGACATGTACGGTTCTGTCCAGCGATCCGCCGGGATAGTTCCTTTATAAGCCTGCGCACCGTCGTTGAT
Organism: uncultured Acidobacteriaceae bacterium; assembly: GCA_964403025.1. Taxonomy (GTDB): domain Bacteria; phylum Acidobacteriota; class Terriglobia; order Terriglobales; family Acidobacteriaceae; genus Sulfotelmatobacter. The sequence continues at coordinate 355,083 of CAYOEH010000002.1, forward strand.
GATGGTCCAGATCAGATCAAAATCGCGATCGTCACAGCGGCGAATCATGAATTACGCAGCCTCCCGGCCCGAGCATGCCGTGTTACACTCTATGGTTCATAAACAAACCCCTGCTAACACAGGACATTCTATCCGCACATGCTTCTTTCCAAGGAATATGTGGGCTACCTGGCCCGCGAAGTGACCAAGAAATTGATCGCCGGCAAGGCGATCGAAACCACCGTCGTGCCCAAGGTGACGGAGCGCGTGCACGCGGCTCTGCTCGAGGAGCTCACGCTGGAGGACCGCATTAACGATGAGGTGCGGGTCATCCTCGAAGCCTACTCGGAAGAAATGAACAAGACCGGGGCCAACTACCAGGAGATGTTTCGCAAGGTGAAGACCGAACTGGTGCGCAAGTACAAGGCGGTGCTGTGAGACTGAGCCGCGATAAAGTGAACGTGCTGGCCCGGGCCGTCGCCGACGCCCTGAAAACGATGGACGAGGTGGATTTCATCGAAGACCCTAACACCATCCGGCAGCAAACCCGCACGATTCTCGAAGACCTTCTCAATCAGGAAGCCAGAATCGATCAGGCCGCCCGGCTGAAGATCGAGAGCCAGAAGCGTACCATCCTCGAAGGCTCGCAGGAATGGGACATTCTCTACCGCAAATACTACAACGAAGAAGTGAAAAAGCTGGGCATGTAGTCGCGCCAAGCGCGACTCCGGCTTGGTAACTTACACCCGAATGGACGTTCGTAATTTGCAAGCGTATTCCCGTCGTAGTGAAATCAGTTTGCCCGCCACTTCACACTAGGCAACTTCGGTCCATCCCGGACAGAAGCACGCCTCCGCGAACCCTCAACTCTGGCCAGCTGGAAGAAGTTGGAGCAGTCATGTCTGGGCTCAGAGCGACCATTCTCTGCATTGACGACCACCTCAACGGACTCATCGGCCGAAAGATGCTGCTCGAAAACAACGGCTACCAAGTCCTGGAAGCGACCGGCGGCGACGAAGGCCTGAAGCTATTCGCCTCGCACCGGGTAGACGCCGTGGTTCTTGACTACCAAATGCCCGGGATGAACGGGGACGTGGTTGCCAAGAAGATGAAGCGCGTCAAGTCGCACGTCCCGATCATGTTGCTATCCGCCTATGGACCATTGCCCAAGAGCAAACTCGAGGCCGTGGATACCTTCCTGTCTAAATCCCAACCGCCAACCATGCTTTTATCGACACTGCAGGATCTACTGAACACCCGACCCAAAACCTTTTTCAGCCATTGGCTCGATTCGTGGAGAAGCCGGAATCAAGGAGTAAAGCAATGAACCTACTGAAGCTGTTTCTCGGACGAGGTTGTTCGCATCGGTTTACCTGGCCTCGCATCGACGACCATGGCCGTCACTATCAGATTTGCTTGCTCTGTGGAACGGCATACGAATATGACTGGAGAATGATGCGGCGGACGGATCGGTTACTGGCGGCGGATGTACGCCACGCGTAAACCGGACCGGTTCTTCCGTAACCTCCCATTTTCCGGGTATCGATCCCATACTCAGATGAGCCCCCATGCCGTATCTTCACCAGCCGCGCGCCACCCGGCGAGCCCCGCGCACCAGCTTTGCCGAAACGACTCCCGTGGTCCTGCGTTGCAAGGATGGTCGTCGCGTACCCGGCAAATTGCAGGTCATTTCTCTCTCTGGCGGCTTGCTCTGCTTGCCTCAGCCACTGGATCAGGGCTCCCAGGTGAAGGTGATGTTTCTCACCCGAAAAGGATCGGTGCTTGGCGCCGCGGAAATGCTGAGTCCGATCTCCTGGGGTACTCAGCCGTTCAAGTTCGTCAAACTCTACGATGACGACCAGCGCAGGCTGGATGCGGCGATTCAGTTGTCGGTAGAGCAGAACCGCCTTCAGCGCGTACAGATGGATAATCCCCGGGCCTGGTGATCGGGAGCGGGCGGCGGACGTTGGCCGCCGGCGGCAGCCTGACGCGGTTCCACAAAAGAAAAAGCCCCGCGCCTTTTCGCGCGGGGCCCACCATTTTCGCTACTCCTCTGCCATCTTTACTTAGGCGCGACGACGTAGCTTAGTTCGGGTTCGAACTTCCACATACTCCATTCCGTGCTCTCGATCAGCGACGACACCTTGGCTAGAAAGGTCTTATATTCCGCGGCGCTCATCCCTTTTTCGGTACCAATCGGTCCATCCAGATCCGCCCAGCCATTCAAGCCTAAGTAGCTGTGAATTTCATTCGAGGGCGTACCAAACCGCGCCACGGCCACTCCGTAATCGGTGGCTCCGGACTTCTTAACCGCCGGCACGATCTGATCGTGGAAGAGGGCTTTGACCTCATCCATTTTGCCGGAGACGACTTTCGTTCTGCCAACCCGCACCATCGGGGGAATTTGGTTCGAGCGAAGCATCATCTCGGGCTGCATTTCGTCGACCCAGGTGTCAAGGCTCTCGGTCACCGCGTCCAGGCGGGCAAAGAGCCTTGCCATGTCGGCTTCTACCGGCCTTAGTTTGGGATCCTGCTGATCGATGTCCTTCCACTTCTCTGAGTACCAGACCACCGCGTGTTGCGCCGGTCCACTCGCAGACGACTCCCAGACGGTGAATCCCTGTTCTGACCCTGCTTTTTTCACCGTCGCGGCATAGTCTTTTACGGCAGCTTTCCAGTTATCTTCCTGGCCCAATTTCACTTTAACGAACAGAACCGTGCGGATGTTGCCTTGTCCCCAAGCTGGTATGCAGAAGGCGGTCAATGCCATTGCAGCCAGCAAACAGCGGTGAAGCAGAAACGGTTTTTTCATAGGTAGGCTCCTGGCCTCTGGAAAGCGATTCGCACCTCTCGACAGCCGGAAACAATTGGGTTGTGTGGGTGCCGAGGCGGCGCAAGTATACACGTTAAAGTTGCGAGCGAAAGGTTAATTTGGAGTTCTGAAAAAGGGCTCCGCGCATTTCCCGCGAGGCCAGAGGATCAGGAGGACCCAGCCAAAAGTTTATGCAGCTTCCCGGCGCTGCTGAATGGTTTCCAGGTGCTGGCGATACTTCTGCGCATTGCCTACGATCTTGCGCTGCGCCAGGCTGTTCACCCATAAGTCGCGCGCAATGTTGCGGCGCTCGCGGCGCGTGCCAACCGTGCCCCGATTGCGGAGATTGGTGGGGTGTTTCTCTGCCGTGGTCTGCTGCCAGCCGTTGCCCGAGGTTAGGTTGAAGGCCCCGATGTAACCGCCCGCCAGCAACTGCAACGGATTTTGAATCTTGTTCAAACGATCGAATTGGGTCGAGCTTTCGGTGTGGAAGCTCTCAAACCAAGCGGGGTAGACGAAGTCTGAAACCAAAATATTGTCGATGGAATAGCCGAAGCTGTCGTCCTCGCAGGCATCGCAAACCTCGTAGGCGTAAAGAATTCCCGCGGTATTGTTGTTCTGCACGAACACGGTGAGATTGATGTTGGGATCGCCCAGCATCTCGAGTAATTCGTGACTAGCCGTAACCGTCCACGAAGTACCAGCTTTCAGATCGCTGGCGGCGAAGACCTTTCCGATGGGGAGGCCTTCGGTCGTGAGATCGTGGTACCCAAGAGCGTTCGCCTGGTCGGAATCGTCGAGCAGCACCAGCCACCAACTCCCGCTGGAGGGTTGCGTGCCTTTGGGAGTGATGATGAGTTCGGCGTCAGTAGCCCACACCGGGCGGAAGTCATTGGTAACCTGTTTTTGGAGGGCGGCCACGGCCGCCGTGACATCCGCGTCGGCCAGCACGGTGCTCTCGTTGATGACTGAGATCTGTATGGTGGGCGTTTGGGTGTGAGTGGTTTGCGGCATTTAGCTTATCTCCTAGAAAACTGATTCGGAGAACGCGCAGCTTTAAGCTGCGTGACTCTGTGGTGAAAAGCTTATACGCTGATCTTGCGCGGGCGAACAGTTTTGCAATTTAAAATTGCGGGGGAGTTCCAAATTGGAACTGACGCTGCGCGACCCCGGCGCTCTCGTAATGTTCACTTATATTTTCAAGAGCCATGCTCCGATCCAATGAAATCACGGCAGCCGTCACGCAAGCCGCAAAGGACGCGGGTTTTGATCTTTCGGGCATCGCGCCGGTGGACGCGTCGCCGGAGCTGGAATATTTTCCGCAGTGGATCGCCGAGGGCCGCGCCGGCGAGATGAAATATCTCGAGGGGCGCGATGAGCAAGGCCGATTGAAGCGCGCGTCTCTGGCGCACGTCGCTCCATGGGCACGCAGCGTGGTGGTTTGTGCCATCAACTACAACGCGGCGCAACCTTACTCCACGGAGGTTGCGGACCAAGCTGCGCAAGGACGCGGCTGGATTTCACGCTATGCCTGGAGCGGGCAGGATTATCACGACTCCGTGCTCCAGCGGCTTCGCCGGGTTGAAAGCTCCGTGAGGAATGCAGCCGGCGCCAATGACGTAGTGACCCGCTGCTATGTAGACACCGGACCGATTGTGGAGCGTGTGGTCGCGAAGTACGCAGGCATCGGATGGATCGGCAAGAACACTTGCCTCATTAATCAGAAGCTCGGATCGTGGCTCTTCCTCGGCGTCATTCTTAGCTCGCTGGAACTCGCAGCCGGACTGCCCGCTCCGGATCGCTGTGGCACTTGCACTCGCTGCATTGACGCTTGCCCCACGGATGCGCTTGTCGCGCCCCACCAACTCGATTCCAACAAATGCATCGCTTATCTCACGATTGAAAAACGTGGCTCGATTGCGGAAGACTTTCGCTCCGAGATGGGCCGGCATATTTTCGGCTGCGACATTTGTCAGGATGTTTGTCCCTGGAACCGTAAAGCCCCCGCGACGGACGCGAAAGAATTTCAGCCGCGTCCGGAGTTGGTGAATCCGGCGCTTGACTGGCTGGCGGAGATAAGCGCAGAAGAATTCCGCGCCACATTTCGGGGTTCGCCGTTGAACCGGACCAAACGCACCGGCCTGCGGCGTAACGCGGTGATCGCCATGGGCAATAGCGGAGACGAAAAATTTATTCTGTTGCTCGAGCGAATGAAAAGCGATGACGACGACGCAATTTCCGAGAGTGCCACGTGGGCCCTCGATAAGCTCCGCCGGGGTGTGAAATCCGCCTGATTCAAACTTTTCCTCGCACCGCCATAATCTCGTATCTACCTATTTTTCTATGAGATACGAGACGCTTCCATTAATTCACTGTTGACCTGCTGACTTCCGTAACTCGCAACCCGCACTAGTGGCAACTAATCTTTGGACGCGGGGTTTTTATTCAGCAGTTCCTGGTTGGAACGGGTATGCCATGTCTGGGGAGATTACGGCGCGCGCTAAGCACTGTCTCGGTGCTGGCGGTGATGTTCGCCTCGTCCTCGTTGGCCAATGCCTCGGCCACTCTTCTGCTCGAAGAGCCTTACGGCAAGCTGGGATTCTTCACCGCTACGGGCCACGCGGCCGTGTATCTATCCGGCGTGTGCGCCGAGACTCCGCTGGTGCTGCGCGCCTGCGCTCCCGGTGAGCTCGGCTCGGTGATCAGCCGCTATGACGGAGTTGGCGGCTACGACTGGGTGGCTATCCCCCTCATCCCGTATCTCTACGCGGTCGAGAAGCCGCAAGATATTCCACTGTTTGTCGATCCGAAGCTGGTCGCCTTTCTGCGCGACCAGTACCGGCGCAAATATCTGCAAGAGGTCGCGCCCGATCTAACCACCGGACAAACTCCGGGCGGAAACTGGTATGAACTGGTCGGTTCAGCGTACGACCGGGCATCCTATGCCTTTGAAATCGAAACTACCGCAGCTCAGGACGAAGCTTTCATCAAAGCGTACAACGAAGCGCCGAACCGTTCGCACTTCCGCACGGTCTCCCGCAATTGCGCCGACTTTGCCAAGGGCGTGATCAATTTCTATTACCCCAAGGCGCTGCATCGCAGCGTGGTTGCCGACGTAGGAATCGCAACTCCCAAGCAGATGGCGAAGACTATCGTGAAGTTCAGCTCGCGCCATCCGGAGCTGGATTTCACGCGCTATGTCATCCCGCAAGTGCCGGGCAGCGCCGCGCGCAGCACGGCAGTTCATGGAGTGGTGGAGTCGTTCTTCAAATCTAAGAAATATATTGTCCCCAGCGCAGTGGCGAGCCCGGTGTTCGCCGGTTGCGTGGCAGCTGTGTACGTGGGCACCGAAGCGGGCCGCTTCGACCCTGCCAAGAAAGCGCTGGTTTACAGGGCGGATCGCAGCCTGGAACCGCCGATTGGGGCGGAAGACCGCCGCTCCTATGAACTCGAACTGAACCATCTTGTGGCCGCAGAGGCACTGAAAACGAGCACTACTCACGTGGAGAAAACCCTGGCTCGCATGATGAACACGGGCGCACCTGGCTTTGATTCCGAGGGACGTCCCGTGCTGCGCATGCGTATCGGCGATGAAGAAGTAAACCTGGGCGTCGCTGAAGGCAACATCTTTGCCGCGGCATCTTCGGGGCGACTTGCGCAACAGCTTCTGGAAGCCCGGCTGCAGGAGGAGTTGCGCCGCGGAATTCCAAAGGTTTCAGTCAATGACGTCGAGCACGACTGGACGCTGCTGCAAAGGGCTGTGAATGCTCCCGACAATCAAGTCGCCGCACGGGATGCGAGACCTTTGCAAGCCGGCTCGCAGTTACGCTGGGCTCCCACCGGCAACCGGCCCTGAGCTGTTCTTTCCTTGCCGGTTACGATCCGAACGATCCTCCACAAATAATCAAGCATGCCACCTCTAGGACGTTCTACTGCTGATCGGGAGGAGGTTGAGGCTGAGCTTGAGGCTGGTGCGGAGCTGGCGCGCCGGGAGGAGTTGGGACTCCCGGTTGAGCTGCCTGTTGCTGCTGCTGCATCTGGAGTTGGCGCTGCTGCATCTCCTGCAACAACTGCTGAGGCGTCTTCACGCCCGGCTGGTCCCCCGGCTGGGTTTGTTCCGCCTCCGCGGCGCTCTGGTCAGCGGTGTCATCGGTTGCGCTATCATCCGCCGCTTCGGCTTCGGCCGCGGCAGCGGCAGCGTCTGCCCCGTTGGCGGCTGGAGGCGGAGCTCCATTGGCGGCCGCAGCTGCATCAGCAGGGGTTGGGGTGTCGGGTGTCTTCGCGACCAATACCACCCGCACCAGAGTGTTGGCGTCCGCCGGCGATCCCAGCAGAATGTAATTGAAGCGTGATCCATTCAGCAGTTCAGCCATCACTTCCCGAGCCGGAGCGGGGCCCAAGCGCGTCACCACACGTTCCGTGGCCGTGGCGGGAATATCGATGTCTGCGGAGGTGTGCTTGCGGACGCCACGCAGGATATCTCCCAGCGTAGAATTCGGCGCCACAATGGTGAGCAGTCCATCCTGGTAACTAACGTCGGGAGCAACCGCGGGAATGGCATCGAGCGGAACCTGGGGAACCGGGCCTCGCGTTCCTGATGGCAATGGAGGCGGCGCGACGGCCTTCTTCTTACTGTGCACACGATGAGTCGTCGGCGCATTCTGCGTATCCGCCCGCCCCACTGCGGGCAGACACAGAACGCCAGCCACCAGTAACCCAGTAAGCTTCAATCCCGTACTCATGAGAACCCCTCCACTTTGATCCTTATTTTGGGGAGACGGTGGCTATCTAAGAGCAATTCTAGCACCGCTTTCCACCCCGGCTGGATCGCTGTAGCCGCTCCACTGCTTCTTTACCCAATAGAACGTATTGACTTTAAGCTCTTGCGAGGAGACCTTTTATGCAGGCACGCCTTTGGGTGTGCAATGTTTTGCGCTCCTGGAATTTCGCTGGAGCGTACAATTTCTCGTGGGGGCGGAATGAAGAGCTTCAGTGCTCGCCAGTTTCTGAAACGCTGGCTCCTCGGGGGTAGCGTACTCGCCGTAATCACTTGCTGCGCGGCGAACCTGGTCGCGGAAAATTGCGTTACCGCGAGTGACATGGACCCCGCCGCGCGTACCGCTCTGCTCTCCGCCGCCCAGCGCTATTTCGACTTTATCGCCAAAGACGATGCCGCATCGCTCCGGCAAAATACCCTCCCGAGCCTGGCCTCAGATTTTTCCGGGATCGAAGCCACGGTCAAGGATAACCAGTCCGCATTGGCCGGATCGAAAGGAACGGCCCGTCCTCCATTTTTGCTGGAAGCCGATGGCACGGCGCCCATCCCTCGCGCGGAATTTTACTGTGGCGTTTTCGGCAGGAACGGCCAGACCGCCGACAGCGCAGCTTTCTACCTGAACAATCTTCCACCGGGCAAGTATGCCGCGGTCATTTTCGATGCACCGTCCTCCAAGGGCGCCCACACCGTTTCTCTCATATTGCAACAGATCGCTTCCGACTGGAAGCTGGGAGGCCTTTACATCAAAGCCACGCAAACCGGCGGCCACAACAGCGATTGGTTCCTCACCCGTGCCCGCGAATTCAAGGCTAAGGGACAGGTCCACGATGCATGGCTTTATTATCTGGAAGCGCGTTCGCTGATCTCGCCGTTGCCATTCATGAGCACGGCCGCGACCGACAAGCTTTATGACGAATCGCAGAAAGCCCAGCCGGCCGATTGGCCTGCGGACGGCAAAACTGTCGACCTTTCCGCCGGAACTACGACCTACAAGCTCGTCGACCTTTTCCCTGAGGTCGAGGGCAACGATCTGGATTTAGTTGTGAAGTATCAAGCCGCCGACGTTTCCAATACGAATCTGGCGTATCAAAGCAACATTGCGGTGATGAAAGCTCTGCTGGCGAAATATCCGGAACTGCGGGATGCGTTCGCCGCAGTCGTGGCTCGCGGCGTGGATCCAGTCGGTCACGATTACGGCACGCTGCTTGCGATGAAGGATATCAAGTAGGGATAAGGTTGCTTTCAGCTTTCAGCTATCACCATTTGCTCCTGGTCCAGCGTGCATTCTTTTGGATCTTTGTCCTCGCGCAGGCCGAGGAATACCGGCGCTCGCAACTTCGGACCCGCACCGTTCATGGTTCCATCGGTCCATTCTGCGTACTCGATCTCGGCGACCATTTCTGGTTTTACCCAGTACACTTTTCGCAGCGCTTCGACTTCCCCATAGAACGGGTTCTTCTTGCTTTCCCGTTTCTTCAGCAGTTTCCAAACTTCCTCCAGCGACCTCTGATCAAAACCGCTGCCCGCCTGTCCCACGTGAATCAGCCGCCCCTGCTTGTCATAGAGCCCGAGCACGATCGAGCCGAAGTGGGCGCGACTGCCCTCCGGTTCGGTGTATCCGCCGATCACGCACTCCAGCCGGTGCGTGATTTTGATCTTCAGCCATTCGCTGCTGCGCCGTTCCTGATAAATGCTGTCGCGTTTCTTGGCGAGGATTCCCTCCAGCCCTTTCTTCCGTGCAATTTCAAACAGCGCCTTCCCCTGCTGCTCGTAGTGATCGGAATAACGGAGTGCATCGCCCGCGACCAGCAGCGACGCCAATTTCTTCTTGCGCTCCTCGAGCGCCACCCGGCGCCAGTCGTAGCCGTCGAGATAAAGCAGATCAAAGGCATAGTAGAGCACCGGCACATCCGCATTGGTGGCGCCACGGCGGCCGCCGGGACGAAAGCCGGTTCGCTGCTGCATCAGGCTGAACGACGCTCGTCCCTGCTCGTCGAGCGCAACCACTTCGCCATCGAGGATCGCATTCTTCGCTTTGACGAATTGCGGCAGATCTTTCAGTTCAGGATAGCGCTGCGTCAGTTCGTTCTGATTCCGCGAGACCAGCCGGACTTTGCCATTCTCGATAAATGCCACAGCCCGGTACCCGTCCCATTTGATTTCGAACAGCCACTCCGATCCGTCAAACGGCTTGTCGATCGACGTGGCCAGCATGGGATGAATCGCGGTCGGCATAGGACGCTTGACCGGTGCGGAAGGTTGGGGAGCTGCAACCGCTGCAACCGCAGAGGACACAGAGAGCGCTGAGGATATTAATCTGTTCGCATTGTTCTGCTGGGATGTGGAAATTGGCAGGCTGTCGCTGCCCGGAGACGCTGCGGTTTTTCTCTTATCCTTCTCGGCGTTCTTCGCGGCCTCGGCGGTGATCACTTCTTTCGTTTTTTTTTACTCGCAGCAGCTTTCTTTTGATCGAGTTTTGCCACTGCACCCGCCAGCCACGCTGCCTTCAACTTGCCGCGGCCCGACGGACGGCTTCTCCACTCCGCCGATCCCGCGTCTCCGGCAATTTCCGCCAGGCTGCGCTTGCTCAGCACCGATTCGTCATACGCGTCGATGTCGTATCCCTCCACCACATGGTCATCATGCTTTTTGATCAGCAGCCATTCGTTGCCTTTGCTTCCCGGACGGCGCCCTTTCATCTTCACGAGCGCGAAGTCGCCTTTCAGCTTCTTCCCATCCAACCGAAATTTCAAATCGCCCTTGGCCAGCATGGCAACGGCTTCGGCCTCCGTGCCGGGCACATATTTTCCGTCCACCGCAACCGGAGATAACGGCTGCCACGTGCCCACATCCCACACCATCACTGTGCCCGCGCCGTAGTTGTCTTCCGGGATGATGCCTTCGAAATCGAAATACGAAACGGGATGATCTTCCACCTGCATTGCCAGCCGCTTGTCGGCGGGATCGAGCGACGGTCCCTTGGGCACCGCCCACGATTTCAGCACGCCCTCCATCTCCAGGCGAAAGTCATAGTGCAGCCGCGTGGCGTCATGCTTCTGCACCACGAACCGGTGCCCCGCTTTGCTCTCGACTTTTGCCGGAGGCTCGGGCGTCTGATCGAACTTCCGCTTTCGTTTGTATTCTTCCAGTGCCATAGCGCAACTATTTAACCACAGAGAAGACCAACCCGCTGTCATCCTGAGCGGAGACTTGTCTTTCGCGAAGCGAAAGGCAAGCCGGAGTCGAAAGCTTGCCCTGAGCGAAGCCGAAGGGGATCCCTATCAGCACCCATCTCCGCCAGCCCGGCAAGGAATTTCCACCACGGATCAAAGCCGTCCCGATACTGTAAAATCGCTCCCGCGATGAAACGCGAATTCCCCGAAGTTCCTCTGGTCGGTGTCGGCGCCATCATCATCGAAGACGCTCGCGTGGTTCTGGTGAAGCGCGCGCATCCGCCGCTGCAGGCCGAGTGGTCCATCCCCGGAGGCGTGCTCGAAATCGGCGAACTGGTGCGCGAGGCCGCCATCCGCGAAGCGCGCGAAGAAACCGGACTCACCATCGAGCCCGGCGAGCTTCTCGGCGTCTTCGATCGCGTCCTCCGCGATCCCGAGCAGCGCGTGCAATATCACTACGTTTTGATTGATTTTCTGTGCCGCCGGGTTGCGGGAGATCTGGCTGCCGCCAGCGACGCCGCCGAAGTGCGCTGGTTTAGCCGAGAAGAACTGCCGGCTCTGAATTTGGCGAAAGATACGCTGGAAGTGATCCGCAAAGGCTTTGTCAACCTGAGGGTCAACCCGTAATACGCTCCGACTACTGGTGAAATGGCGATATTTCAATTGACTGGGATCATGGTCACCGTGTTGCTGGCTTCGTTAGCCACCCAAACGTTGGCCCCATCGAAGACCAGTGCGCTAGGATTGCTCCCCACCGAGTATGTGCCTATCACCGCGCCGCTACTGGCCAACAGTTTGGTTACGGTGTTGCCCCCGGGATCAGCGACCCAAATGTTGGTTCCGTCGAAGGCTACTTGGGCCGCGAAGACCCCGGCGGCGTAAGTGCCCACAACCGCGCCGTTGCTGGCCAACAGCTTGGTTACCGTGCTGCTGCCCTGGTTTGCCACCCAGATATTGATTCCGTCGAAAGCCAATCCGCTCGGATCCGTCCCCACGGAGTAGGTGCCCACAATCGTGCCGCTGCTGGCCACCATCTTGGTCACCGTGGAATTGAATTCGTTTGCTATCCAAATGTTGGTTCCATCAAAGGCGAATCCCGCCGGCCCAGCCGCAACCGGGTAGGTTCCCACAACCGCTCCGCTGTTGGCTAACAGTTTAGTTACGGTGTTGCTGCTGACGTTCGCCACCCAAATGTTGGTTCCATCGAAGGCAATCCCGAACGGATTACTTCCGACGGAATAAGTCCCAACAACCGCTCCAGTCGCGGCCAACAACTTGGTGACGGTGTTGCTGCCGAAGTTGGTCACCCAGATATTGGTTCCATCGAAGGCCGCTCCGAACGGCTCCGTTCCAACCGAGTACGTGCCCACGATCGCTCCGCCGCTGGCCGACAGTTTGGAGACGGTGTTGTTGCCATAGTTCGCCGTCCAAATATTGGTTCCGTCGAAGGCCAGCGCGAATGGGTTCGTTCCCACCGGATATGCTTGGCTATACCAGCGCAAGAGTGCCGCATTCATTGCTCCGAGTGTGACCGAGCCCGGAGGTCCGGCTGGTCCCTGCGCACCCGGAGGTCCAGCAATTCCCTGCGGACCGGCGGGCCCGGTTGCCCCAGGGTAACCAAGCTGTCCCTGCGGTCCCTGCGCACCCGGAGGCCCAGCAATTCCCTGCGGACCGGCGGGCCCGGTTGCCCCAGGGTAACCAAGCTGTCCCTGCGGTCCGGTTGCCCCTGGCAGACCAGGCAGTCCCTGTTGCGCCATCACACTCCACGCACTTGTGTTCTGATCCGGAGTCTGGGCATTCGGACCATTGGCCGTGATCGCCACATAAGACGAGCCGCTATAAGTTACAACGTCATTCATCGCATAGGTGGCCGTCGGATCGAAAGTATTGCGGAAGTTGAATCCCACGCCATTTGTGCCCGCTGCGCCCTGTGGTCCGGTAGGTCCTGGCAAGCCCTGCAGTCCCTGTGCTCCAGTTGCGCCCTGCGAGCCTTGCGGCCCGGTCGCTCCCGTCAAGCCAATCGGACCTTGTGGCCCTGTTGCGCCTTGCAGCCCAGTCGCTCCGGTCGCTCCCGTTAGACCTATAGGTCCTTGTAGTCCTTGCGCTCCACCGGCTCCTTGTTGCGCCATCACGCTCCAGGCAGTTGGGTTTTGATCCGGAGTCTGAGTATTCGGACCATTGGCCGCGATCGCCACATAAGTCGATCCGTTGTAAGTAACGATATCGTTCACCGCATAAGTGGCAGTCAAACTAAAAGTATTGCGGAAGTTGAACCCCGCCCCATTCGTGCCTGCCGCACCTTGTGGTCCGGTTGCCCCCGGGATACCCTGGGATCCTTGCGGACCGGTTTGACCCTGTGGACCTGGCACACCCGTCGCACCCGTCGCTCCAATCGGTCCCTGTGCGCCAGTGGCGCCCTGCGGACCTTGCACTCCTGCGGGCCCTTGCGGTCCGGCGGGTCCCTGGGCTCCGCTGTTGACGAACACAATGTCCAGTTCGGCGGGATGGCTCGTACCCGTGTTTTCTTTGCTGTTGAAGCTCGCATTCAACGCGCTGTTGCCAACCAGCGCAATCCCGTAGTTCGCCTGTGTTCCGCTAAGCCACGCCTGCAACGCAGAAGTAATGTCGATCAGGATGTACTGGTTTACGCTTGCAGAGGTGAGCGGCACGGCACTCGCGACCGTGCTTCCCAAGGCGGGAGAAGACTTGGCAGTGATCGTCGCTTCCGACCATGCGCCGTTGACGTAATCGACATTGAAGTTGCCCGCTGTGGTCACCGCATTGACATAGAGTTTGAGCGTTGCCTTGGCGACGTTGGCGCTGGTATAGCTGGGCGGGATCGACGCTAGACTAAACTGAATGTAAGTCGTTTGCGAGCCGCCGACTACATCGAGGAGCGCGTTAGCCCCGTAGTTAGTGGAGGATGAACCAGTGTTTGTGTAAGTGTCGGCGCTAGGTGTGAGCTGCGCGTAAGCGCCAGTCACCAGACACGCTACGGAAAGTACAAGTGCCGCGAGCCTTGTCTTCAAATTGGTCATGGCTCTCCTTACAAATCTCTTTTTTTACATTCAAAAACGGGCTCCTCATAAGTTAAAGCAGGCTGTCCACGCACTACTTCTGAGCCAATCTCTTTGACGGTCACGCTTCGGGGACCCTCGCCGCCTGATCGACTCGGCTCTCTGGAAATCTTTACCAAATTATGGCGTGATAATATCGAAGCCCTCCATGGAAAGCGAGGAGGAACCGGGCTTATGCCTTGGGGTAACCTAGATACTAACTGTCGATCTAACTGAGAGGTTTCACCATCCGGCCGTTATGTAACTCAAGAGTAGACGTTACAAGAACACCACTGAGTTGGTGCGAGCGAACTGCGGACACGGGAGGGCCACGTCCTAGCTGTTGCGCTTCGTGAACATCGAAACCGTAATAGAGGTTAGAAGCCTTACCTTGCTTCCTGCAGCAGCACCACATCGGACTCCGAATGGCTGCGCAGGACGCCCAGACTTTTTCCATCTGGCGACCAGTGGAACGAGGTGATCTGCTCCGAAGTAAAGTTGGTGATCTGGTGACCGGGTGAGCCATCCAGCGGCTGGATCCAAAGATTGTCCACACCGTTTTCGTGGATGGGATAGGCCACGCCCTTGTCGCCGGGTGTGAAGCGCACGCCGGCGCGGGTGATGCGTTGGTCCGCATCGAGCAGGCGGGGCGCGGTAGAACCAACTTCCAGCAGGACCACCTGCTCTTTGCCGCGCTGCGTTGCCGCATCGACGACTTCCACGATGTAAACCAGCGTCTTCCCGTCGCTGGACAATCCTATTCCCCCGCCAGCCACGAAGCTACTGGGCACAACGCTTCCCGGAACGATTTCCGCTTTCCCAGAACCATCCAGCGTAGCTCGCAAAATCCGTCCGGCGTTTTGGTCGAAGTAGTAAGCCCATTTTCCATCTGGCGAACAAAGGGAGCGCAAGTCCCGCTTCCCATCCGTGACTTGGGCCGCGCCGGAGCCATCTACGCTGGCGCGCCAGAGGCTGGCCGTGTTTGTGCCGCCATGGAATGACCAGGTGAAGATCACGTGGTCGCTGCCGCAAGGCGAAGGATCAACAATCGCTGCCGCCGAATCACCAATAAGTTGAGTCTGATTCTTGCCGTCGGGCGTCATGCGCAGCAGGCGGGCGCCGTCGCTCACCAGCAAACCTCCGTCCGCTGTCCAATTAAACCCGCGGACTTCCTGCCCTGGCGGGAACACCGGTTTCGAATCGGCACTCTGTTGGCTGCCTGCGCCGGGAAGAACATACAAACCCTGAGTGGTTTTTTGCTGCACCGAGGCTAGCGTCTTGCCGTCCGCGGAGAGCGTCAGATTGGAATACCGGTTGGTATCGCGAGTGATCGGCTGAAGCGGCCCACCCGTGCGCGAAATGAATCCGATCTGCGCCCGTGAGAAACTTGGGCCCGCCTGCTGGTAGATGGCAAGAATTCCCCGGCCATCCGGCAGCCACTGCAACTCAAAAAGGGCCTTGTCGTTCAACGTGGTTAGTCGACTGGTTTTTGCGCCTCCGATATCAAACAAATCAATTGCGCCCAAGGCTTGATCGGGCTGGAATAGGCTGAGAGCGAGCTGTTGGCCGTCCGGGGACCAACTCAAGTAAGCCGACGATTCGCCGATCGGCGCAATCCGCAGGATTTTCTCGTCGTTCCCGCTCAGATCGGCGCTCAGCAGTCGGGACTTGCCGATCTCAGGATCGTTGGCCCGCATATACGCCATGCGCTTGCCGTCTGGAGAAAACGAAATCTCGCTATCGATGTCCCGCACCGCGGTTTGCGGAGTCCCGCCCAGCACCGGCGCGCGGTAGAGGTTGTAATCGCTGTTCACCGCATTCTGGGCTTTGCGGAAGTAGATGTAATTTCCATCCGGCGAAAATGTAAGGCTGCGGTAAGTGGAGGCTGACGGCGGAACAACTTGCGTATCGCTGGCTGTGGGCACGTTGCGCAGCCACAAACTCTGCAGACCATTGTCGTCGAGGACGCTGAGTATGTACTTTCCGTCGGGAGAGATGGCGGCCAGCGCGGCCTTCCCCGAATTCGTAACCTGCGTGACGCTGAAGTTCTGGAAGGGTGCGGCGCCGGGACGGTGGAACATCGAATAGACGCCGTAACCCGCCGCGGCCAGCAGGACGAGCACCGTAATCGCAATTGCACCGGTTCCCCATTTGTGTTGCTTGGCAGCGGCGGCGACCGCAGAACTGCTGGAGTGCGCCGGCCGTGCCGCGCTGCTCGCCGGAGCCGGAGGTGCGGCGCCGGCTGGTCCGGTGAGATTCGAGAAGGATGCTGCTGCGCGGTAGTTCTCGCCAGAAGCGACTTCCGGGGCCACGCGCCGGCCAGACTCAGTATCGCGCTTAAGCCGCTGCAAATCGGAGCGCAAATCAGCCGCATGCTGGTAGCGCAGGCCGGGATCCTTTTCCAGAGACTTGTTGATGATCCGTTCCAGTTCGCCCGGAATTTCCGGATTCAGCCGGGCGGGCGGAATCGGCGAGCGATTCAGGATGCCGTCAAAAATTTCCGCGGATGTGCTTCCAGGAAATGCTTGCCGTCCCGTGGCCATTTCATAAAGCACAATCCCGAAGGAAAAAATATCGCTGCGAGCATCCACTTCGCGTCCGCGGGCCTGCTCCGGCGACATGTAGGCCACGGTGCCGAGCGCGGTGCCCGGGCTCGTGAGATTGACTTCCCCCTCGGTGGCCGCAACACCGGTGAGGGTTTCGCCATTACCGCGGGAGATGACCTTCGCCAGGCCAAAATCAAGTACTTTGGCTTGTCCGCGTTCGGTCACAAAAATATTCGCGGGCTTGATGTCGCGATGGATGATGCCTTCTTTTTGCGCCGCATCGAGCGCATCGGCAACCTCGATTCCAATGGTAAGAATCGTCTCCAGAGGCAAGGGCACGTTGCCCATGCGATGCTTGAGGGTGACACCCTTCAGCAATTCCATCGCAATGAAGGGATGTCCCTCCGCTTCATCAATATCGTGAATGGTGCAAATGTTGGGATGGTTCAGCGCGGAAGCGGCTTGTGCCTCGCGCCGGAAGCGCTCGAGCACCGCCTCATCGCGGCCAATTCCTTCGGGCAGAAACTTCAGCGCGATAAACCGGCGCAGCTTCGTATCCTCGGCCCGGAACACGACGCCCATTCCACCGCCGCCCAGTTTTTCCAGGACGCGATAGTGGGAAATCGTGCGGCCGATCGGAAACTGGTCGTCTGCCATGTGCTGCGAATCTTAGTTCCCCTCCCCACCCGAGTCAACATCGCGCAACTCGAATCGCACACTGCAAAAAATTGCGGGCTCGCATCCAGCGGCGCGTGGTACTTTACACGAATCTTGAAAACGGCCAGGAACCGCTGACCAAAGTTGACCTCACAACCGCAACCATGACCATCACCCGACGCGAGTTCATCGGCAGAATCGCGCAGGCCGGAGGCTACGGCGCTGCCTTCATGACCATGCACTCGCTCGGCCTTCTGGGCATGGTCGAAACCGGGCAGCAGAAAGATTTTCCGCTGCCGCCATCGTCTGGCCGCGGAACGAAAGTGATTATTCTCGGCGCAGGAATTGCCGGGCTGGTCTCCGCCTACGAGATGCGCCGCGCGGGCTTCGACTGCACTGTGCTGGAGGCGCGCGATCGTCCGGGCGGACGCAACTGGACGCTGCGTAGAGGATCAAAGCTTGTCTTCAACGATGGAACCTCGCAAGAGTGTACCTTCGACGAAGGAAATTACTTCAACTGTGGCCCCGCGCGGCTCCCTTCGATCCACAGAAATATTCTCGGCTATTGCAAGGAACTCGGAGTCGAGCTCGAAGTCGAGGTGAATACCTCGCGCTGCGCCCTGCTGCAGAATGACAACGTCTTCGGCGGCCAACCCGTCCGGCAAGGGCAAGTGATCAATGACACTCGCGGTTACGTTGCCGAACTGCTGGCGAAGTGTGTGCAGAGGGGCGCGCTCGATCAGCCGTTGACTCAGGACGAGCAGGCCGCAATGATGGAATTTCTCAAGTCCTATGGAGCTCTGGGGAAAAATTATCAGTACCGCGGCTCCAACCGCTCCGGCGACCGCCAGTTGCCCGGCGCCGGCGATCAGATCGAAATCCATCGCGATCCGCTTCCCTTCGCCGACTTGCTCAAGTCGAAACTTTATCGGCCGACGCTCTTTGAAGAAATGCTCGACATGCAGCCCACCATGTTCCAGCCCGTCGGCGGTATGGACCGGATTCCTTACGCATTCGCGCGCTCGCTGGGCAAGCTGGTTCGCTATAACTCCCCGATCACCGAAATCAGAAAGACGACCAATGGCGTCAGAGTGTCGTACCGCCATGCCGAATCCGGCTCGGTTCGTTCGATCGAAGCGTCCTATTGCATCTGCGCTTTGCCGCTCACCATTCTCAGGACGTTGCCGAATGATTTTGCCCCGCGCGTGAAATTGGCGATCGAGCAAGTCACCTACGATTCTGCCTACAAGGTCGCGTGGGAGTCGCGGCGCTTCTGGGAGCAGGACGGCGATAACATCTATGGCGGTATCTCGTTTCTCACGACTGGGCCCATTCCGCAGGTCTGGTATCCCAGTGCGAAGCTGATGTCGAAGCGCGGAGTTCTGATCGCCGGCTACGCCATGGAGAACTTTGGCGATTTCGGCAAGCTGCCATCGAACGAGGCAAAGCTGGCCGCCTCCAGGGCTGCGGTCGAGAAACTTCATCCCGGCAAGAGCAAGGAACTGGAGAAGCCGATGTATATGTGCTGGGGCAAGGTGCCCTACAATCTGGGATCCTGGGTGAGCCGCGGGCCCGACTATCCTCCGGCGGAAGAGGCCGCGTACTATGACGGCCCCTATCGCGAATTGATCGTTCCCGACGATCGCATCAATTTTGCGGGAGACCACTGCAGCCACATCATTGGCTGGCAGGAAGGAGCGGCTCTCGCCGCCCAGCGGGCGATCACGATGATCGTCAGCCGGGTCAACCAGGCCTGACTAGTTGCCGTCACCCTCCCACGCCGCATCGCAGGAGTGGCAATGCCAGCCCGTTCGCTGCACAGGCATCGGCACGCGCAGGAAGGCGCTCATGTAAGCAATGGGACGATCCAACTCCTGGAAGTTCACATCCAGCGACTGGCACTTGGGACAGCGCGGCTGCTCATAGAGTCCGATGCCGTGCACGTAGAGACCTTCGAGAATCGGCTCGTCGAGAATTTTCCGGGCGTTAAGTACATCCGGCCCGCGCACCTTCAGCTTGATGCCGCCGATGAAGTTTGAAATGAACCAGTCCAGCCGGACCAGGTTTTCGTCAGCCAGAAAACATTCAATGCCGGAAGATTCCAGACTGCCCTTCGCCAGCAACGCCTCCGGCAGGTCGCGAAACTGGCGGATGGTCACAAGCTCGCGCATTTCCATTTCTCGCCGCGGCTCGGTTGGCGCATCGTCGGAAACTTCCAGATGCCGGCGGTCCATCTCATCCTCGAGCGCATCCCACGCCAATTCGGTCAGCGACTCCGCATTCCGCGCCAGACGCTGCAATTCGCCGTCCGTCATGCCGGCATAATTCTCCGCCAGCCTGCGGCGCTCGCGTTGCGCGTCAAGAAAAGACTCGTCCAGATGTGACACTCGCCAAGGATACTTCGACTCGCTTCATTCAGCAAATCCCCGCTAAACCGCATCCCCCAAGCCACAACCAGATACTCAAGCCTCATTTCTGGTTCAAGGATTTGATCTGCTGTACTAGGGCATCGATTTCTTCCGGCGTCAGCTTGCTGGCGAACTTCGGCATCCGGCCCTTGCCATTCGTGATGAGGTTGCGCAAGTCGTCGGCGGACGCGGCAGTCACCTTTTCGGAGACGAGCGGAGGTCCGCCGAAGTGCCGTCCCGCAGCGGTTTTGCCGTGGCACTTCGCGCAGTTTTTCTCGAAGACTGGGTTGGTGGTCAACGTGGCATTCGACGGCGATTCTTGGCCGAAAACCGAAGCCTGGGCTATGAGCAGCAACGAGATGACAACCGCACTCCGGGGAATTTTCACTTTGAACCTCGTTGAGATGAACCGTAAAAACTTGGATGCGTCAATCGGCTCGAAGCGCCGGCTGAATGTTGGCCACAAACAGCAAACGGCCCGCAATCTCTTTCGAGCTTGCGGGCCGTCCGGTGGACTGTTTGGGATTGACCAAGAGGTGGTCACTCTACGTGGCCTCTCACGGCAACTCCCGGGTCAGGCCGAAGCCTAAGGACGAAAGCCTTCGCGCGACCGACGCGATGCCGCCATCCGTACTCACCGGCTAGTGTGCGGGCTGTAGCTCCGGCGCCTTTTCCAATCACGCGCCCAGAGCCCCGCTTAGAGCAACCAGCTCTAAGTCTCAGCCACCTCACCTGGTCTTAGACTCCCACAACATTTGCCACAACAATCAGAACTTGTCATTCGACCACCTCCTTCCCGGTGTTATTGCAGACTAGTACGAAATCCTGTGCAGCGTCAACCGGCACAAAAGTGGGTATCGAAGACGTCACTGCCGCGCGCCACCGCACTTATTGAGAATTGACCGATCCGTCCAATGAAAAAGCCCCGCCAGGTCATGGCGGGGCAATTCCTTCACACTCCTGTATTTCTATCCGCCTCGCTCTTATTTCGGAGAGCAAGCGTGATAGAAGTTGGAATACATCAACTGCACTTCGTATTTGTGCCCGTTGAGCGTGAGGACCGGATCGAGAAACTGGAATGCGGTATTCCCCAGAGGCTCGCAAAGGTCGGCGATTTCCGCACCTGCAGACAAAAGCGAACTATCCGAAATCCATGCGTCGATGTCGGGATCGGTGATGGTTTCAATCGTCTCGTGTGCCAGTACGGAGTTCGTTGAATCGGCCAGAATGCCGTTTGGATCGGGTGGCGCTGCCTGGCACCCGGGAACGTTCTGGTCCGGTTGCACGCTGAACAATACATGGCCGATGTCGCTGAAGGTCAGGCTGCCATGATACGCACAGAAGACAAACGCCGACGGATTATCCGGGGAATAGCATTCCGCCGTCTCGTCAAAGCAAGTGTCCACGCCGGGTGGCAGGAACACGTGATACTCGTGGCCATAGCCGCCCGGAGTTCCCAGCGCTGCTGCCGCATCGTGCACCAGACCAAAAAGATCACTTTGATCCAGCTCGTTTGTAAACATCGTCAAATTGGCGAAAATATGGGGGCCAACTCCATATACACCGGACGTTCCGGTGTACTGATCGGTCACATGAATGAAGGTGCTCAACCCAAGATCGGTGAGGAACTTTTCAGGATTTCCCCAGCATTTCGCCACTCCGCCGCAGGTGCTTGAATTCAAATAGACAGCGTGCGAGAGCATGTCGGTGACCACGGGTCCGCCGAAGTAAACCAGGTCATCGGGGTAGAAGCCGGGAGCGGGCACCGCTGCAATCGAACCTTTTGCCTTATTCTTGGGAATCGCTGTGCCGAAGTTGTGGGCCGCCAGCGCGCTTTGCCCTGCCGCGGTATTGGCGGGAAAGATGTGATACTGGAAGTTGGAATAGGTGTATCCCGCCTTAGCCGCGGGGGTCACCTTGATCGAGATATCTGCATTGTCCTGGGCGAAAATGCAGGGCACAAGAATGGACAGCGCAACGACCAACGCTGCAACGTTGAGTCGCCAAATCAGGGGCTGTTTTGAACCGCTCATAAAAATCTCCTTCCTTATTGTTGCTGGGTGGATGCACGCCAGCATTTGGGAAATGTCCACTGCAGGGGTAGGCTGGACTGGTCAGAGATTTTCTGTCGATCAGAGTTCTCTTGTCAACGCTGCAACAATTTGCACAGTGGTGATTTCTTAATCGCCGGGCATCAGGCCGGTTTCAACCAGGCCTGCCTCGGCCAGCTCATGCTCCATTTAAATCGTTCGCAGTTGCGGAGATTTCCGTTGCCAGTTGCGATTGGAAGTCGCGGCTGACATTCTTCAACCGGGCAACCAGCTTCCCAGCCTGTTGCGCCACCTCAGCCAGCTTCTTGGGCCCAAAAATAACCAGGCCCAGCAATCCCAGAAACAACATTTCCGACAAGCTCATAGTTTTTCCTCCGTCGTTTTCGGCGTCGGCGCCAGTGCCGCCGGCTCTTCTTTTCCTTGCATCGCGGCCTTGAATCCACGGATACCTTCGCCCATGCCTTTTCCTAGTTCGGGCAGCTTCTTGGGGCCAAAGATGAGCAGAGCGATTCCTGCAACAATCAGCAAATGCATGGGTTGAAACAAGCCTTCAAACATCGGTGTTCCTCCAGTCGAATAAACAACGTAGTAAACGTTCAGCTAAAAATGGGCGCTGCGACCCGATCAATTTAGTCCACAGCGCCCGCCAGCGCGATCCGCGTGACAAGCCATCCCCCGAAAACTCTCACGCGATTTCGCGAACTTTTAAGCCCCGCGTTTCGCTGCGTCGGCAGCGGCGGCCAGAGCGCTCAAAGTGCTGAAGAACTGCGGCGATTGGCCGATGAAGAGCCCACTTGCGGTGAGGCCCTGGACCGCAGCCATGGCGCCGGCAAATTGATCGGTTATCGGACGAATCATCGAAACACGAGGCAGGTTGGGGCTGAATTCAAACGGGACCGGGAAGATCAGGCTGGGCTGAATCAGCGGATTGAGTGGGCTGAAAAAATTAGGGAATTTCAGGCCGGAGATCGAGTCCTTAAACGGCGCAACCGGGACCTGCACTCCGTTACCCGCAAAATCAACCCATTCCAGGAAGTGAGCGATCTCGTCCCCACCAATGCCGAGAGTAATCATGAGCACTTGCGGGCTCGTCACTTTTTGACTCATCGCCGCGTAAAGGCTGGTTCCGCCTTGCTCGATTTGACCAAAGTGGAAGGCCGCCACATTCGCGATCGCCTGAATGTGATCGTTGCCCCGAAAATTGGGGTTGGATTTGCCTTCATAATCGGCATCGCTTCTCGGAATGGCGGTAACTCCATTGAGAGTGATTGCCTGCGGGAAGGTCGCGCCGAGGTCGGGATTGGTTGTGCTGCGGTAGCGAACGAACCAGCTGGTGTCAACGTTGAGATTCATGAGGTTCGTGAGCCGCGAGCTGCCCGTCGATCCCTGCGCCGTGCTTCCCGGCAACGTTTCGAACTCCTCGAAGTTCACTGGCTCGGCGCCTACGGACTCTAGAAAGGCGTTGAGAAAAGTCGCGTGACTCACTTCATCCAGCGTGTTGCTGGCGATGTATTGCGGGCCATCGGAATCGAGGTTCGACAGAGCTACCTGGTAAGGATTCAGCACCTGCTTCGGATCCACTTCAATGGGCGGGTTATTGCCGATCCCGCCGAGTTCCGCATACTGCGTCCACAGGTCTGACTCGATCAGTTCCGCGGCCGCGAGGAATCGAAGAATCGCAATATCTCCCTTGGTAATGGTTGTACTGCTGCTCTGGGCGAACGCGGGTAGCCCGCTGCCCAGGATGCCAGCTCCAACGGTCGCCACCGCTCCGGCGACCATGCTGTTCTTGAGGAACGCGCGCCGGTTGGCGGTGCGTTCCAGAATTTCCGTGAGTTGCTTCATGATTTCCTCTCTTTCACCGCATCCCACTGCTTGCATCGGTCACGGTGTAAACGGAGAGTAGCGTGCGCTCGTGTGGCCCCATGTCACGTGAAAGTCAAAGCTTTGTATTTTCTAGGAGGATTTGTCTCTTCGAAATCTCGCAGGATTCAAGTCCTGCAGTTTGGTTGGGCGAATCTTAATTCAAGGCTGGACGATTGCGCACCAGGAGCGGATCTCGTGTCGCTCGCGCCACTGGCACGGCTGCCCCAACACAGATTCGTCCCACGCTATAATTAGAAACTTACAAAATTACCCACATTTACGTGTCCACTTGCAACCCGCTCGCGTGGTTTCGCGTTCTTACTTAGTTTCGGCAATGACACGGTGTGATGCGATCGGCAGAACCGTGCTCCAAATTCTTTGCGTTGTGGATCTCCTGTATGCGCAGTTGTTGAAAGGAAAAAACTTCGAAATGATTCGCCTGGCCGTTGCAACGATTGCTTTGATCGCCCTGATGAGCGCGTGTGCCTTTGCGCAGGACTCCGCACCGAAAGTGCAGGTGTTTGGCGGCTACTCCTTCGTGCACGTGGATAACGGCGGCCTCTCGCCCAATACGCTCTATGCCGCACTGCACGAGCCCAACAACCCATTCGCGATCGGTTCCAACTTTAATGGCTGGAACGCGGAGGCGCAGTACAACTTCACCCGCGTGATCGGAATCGTCGCCGACGTGGATGGCCGCTACGGCACGCCCATCATCTCGTCAAGGTTCGCCACGCTCACCGGACTCCCCAAATCCACTGCCTATTCATTCCTGGTTGGACCGGTGTTTTCGTTCCGGAGTAAATCGAAACTGACGCCGTTCGTCCACGTGCTCTTCGGTTTTGATCGAACCAGCCTGAACGCAACCACCATCTCGGGGCTGGTGAATCCGCTGGCCTCCACGGCCACGACTGACACCGACGCAACCCTCGCCTTTGGCGGCGGACTCGATTACCGATTGTTCCGGCGGTTTGCTCTTCGTCTCTTCCAAGTGGACGATCTCCGCACCTATCACAATCTGAATAAACTCTACGACGGCACCTTCAATACCGGACAGTTCTACAACCTCGGTCTTCACCAGAACAACATTCGGATTTCAACGGGAATTTCTCTACGCTTCTGACGCTGTTTTTCTACGGCAGCCCGAACTCGTACACGGCGCTGCCCGCCGCGATCGCCACATATTCTTTGCCATCCACCGCGAAGGCTACCGGCGCCGCATAGACGGCGCCGCCCATCTGGAAATGCCACAGCGCCTTGCCCGTGGCGGCATCGAGCGCGATGAAGTTTCCTTCGGCGTCGCCGGTGAATACCAGGCCTCCAGCCGTCGATAGCACGCCCGACCACGTCGGCGATGTATGCTCGAACTTCCACTTGATCTCGCCCGTCGCGGGATCGATCGCCTTCAAAAATCCGCGATACGGCTCGGCATCTTCCGACGGAAAATAAGCGCTGCCGTAATAGGCATGGCCGGCTTCATAAGGTTGCGGCGCGGTCGAGAAAATGTCGCACTGGTCGCGCGCCGTCACGTAGAACAAAGAAGTCCGTGGATCGAACGCCGGCGCCATGAAGTTCGTCGTGCCCAGCGCTCCCGGACACACCGTATGCCCTTCGAGCGTCGGCGAAGCTTCTTTCTTCGCAACAGGACGTCCCTCGGCATCTTTGCTCTCGCTCCACGTGATCTTGCCGTAAGCATTCGCAGAAATCAATTTCCCGGTGGTGCGATCGATCACGTAGAAAAATCCGTTCCGGTTCGCCTGCACGATCAGATGTTTTCCGCCGGAATCAATGATCACCGGCACCTGCGTCGCATCCCAGTCATGTTCGTCGTGTTTGGTGAACTGGAAATACCAGTTCATCTTTCCCGTGTCTGCATTCAGCGCCAGCAGCGTATTGCTGTAGAGATTGTCCCCCGCTCGTCCCTCGCCGCGATTCGAGGGCGAAGGATTTCCCGTAGGCCAGAAAATCTGGTTGGTGACGGCGTCATAGGTTCCCGTGTTCCACGCCGGAGCGCCACCGATCTTCCACGAATCACCCTCCCACGTTTCATGCCCCGGCTCACCCGGTCCCGGCACGGTGTAGAAGCGCCATTTGCGCTCGCCGGTCGCCGCATCGTAGGCATCGATAAATCCGCGCACTCCGTATTCGCCCCCAGAAACGCCGATCACGACAAGATTTTTCACCGCGAGCGGCGCGACCGTGAAGCTGTATCCCTTTTGATAATCCGCGGCCACAACATCCCAGATCACGTTGCCAGTTTTCGTGTCCAGCGCAATCACATGCGAATCGAGCGTTCCCAGAAAAACTTTATCTCCCAAAATCGCGAGCCCGCGGTTCACCCGCCCGCAGCACGGACGAATATCGCCCGGCAGTTGATGCTGGTACAGCCAGATCGGCCGCCCCGTGCGCGCATCCAGCGCGAAAGCGCGGTCGTCCTGTGCCGTCGCGTAGAGAATGCCGTCCACCACCAGCGGCGAGGTCTCGAGCTTGCCTGTAGCCCCCGTCTGGAATACCCACTTCGCCACCATCGTGTACGCAGTCGCGGTATTGATCTGATCCAGCGAACTGAAGCGCTTGCCCGAATAATCGCCGGAATACGTCATCCAGTTCTGTGGCTCTTTTCCAGAATTCAGGAGCCGCTCGAACGTCACCTGTGCCAGAACCTCGCCTGCAAAGAGGCACACGAGCAGCAAGGTCATCCCAATTTTCGTCCAGATTCCGTAGCGTCCTTTGCCAGACATCTTGATCCAAGCTCCGCGACAAGCTTTGCCAAGCATCTTCATCCGAACTCCGCTACGTCGTTTGCCAAGTATGTTCATCGGAACCCCTGCGCAACTGTGGAAGAGCGGCCCTTTCAGGGCCGCGTCTTGGCCCCAGAGAGAAATGGCCTTTAGGCCCTGTGGTCCGCTAGGGTTGAAGCCCGGGGCTTTGGGTCTGTTCTTACGCGGCGCTGAAACGCCGTTTTTGCACGGTCGTGCCCACGCCGCACCCCCGCCCGCCGAACCGTCGCGTTACACACTCACGTAGCCCTCGCCCCGTCATTTCGCCCCCACGCTGATCAGGTAGGCCACAATATCCTCAAGATCCTTGTCGCTCAAAAGTTCCGGAGTATAGGTCGGCATCATCGATTCGCGGCTCTTCTGAAATGACCGCAGCTTGTTTTTGTCGAGCAGATAAATCTGCTCGCTTGCGTCCATCATCTGCACGCTGAAGTTGTCTTCGTTCAAAGCCACGCCCTTGATTTCCTTTCCGTCGGCCGTCACCACGGTAATCGTCTCGTATTCCTGGGGAAACTCTTTCGTGGCCTCGGTCAATCCCCAAGCCAGCCGCCGGCTGGGATTGCGCACCGAATCGAGAATGGCAGCCCGCGTTCGCGATCCTCCCACGCTCGTGAGCTCCGGCCCCACACGGCCGCCCTTGCCCTCCACCATGTGGCAGAGCGAGCAATTCGCTTCACCATAAAAAAGTTCCTTGCCGTGCGCAGCACTGCCTGAGGGATTGGCTGCAGCGTTCACCTCGACGCTGCGGATATAGGTGATGATCTGCCAGATCTCTTCGTCGGTCATGCCCACGCCCTGGCCATTGGTTCCGTTCGCCGGCATGACGGTCCCCGGGATTCCGTTGCTGATCACCTGAAACAGCTCCGCGTCGGAGTGCGCATGCTTTTTCTGTGCTCGCGTCAGGTCGGGACCGCGCCCGCCGCCGTGTGCCCCCAGCCCATGGCAAAGCGCGCAGTTAATCCGGAATTCATACTCTCCCGCCTTCGCTGCCTTGGAATCACCCGCATACGGGTTGTGATCGTCCGCCGCGCCAGCCGCAGTCACGGCCATCAGCAGGACGCCACAGATCGCCGACAGAACAAGCCCGCGCCTTTGAACACCCGAAACCGCAAATTTCGCCGTGATTCGCTCACCTCGCGCAGGGGCCAAATACATGAGTTCACCGTCCGGGAATTTGCCGAATTCTACGCTAAGCAATTGAGATCGTCGCTCTGGAAATCCGGGCCCCAACTCGAGGACCGTTTCGGAACGCTACCCGCCGTACATGACCGCCGGGTATCTGGGACCGGAACCGAAGGGTCTCTACACTTAAGATTCCCCGACCTCAAAGCCGATCATCTGGTAAGGGGGGAGCTTTTATCTGTAGACCGGTAAGTTGCTGATAATTCAGCCCTTCCATTGGAAAGCATTCGCCTGCGGAAGGCCCAGGTGAGCCAGCACGCGATAGGCAAACTCGCGGGCCATGTCATCTAGAGTAGCGGGCCGGTAATAGAAGGCTGGTATCAGCGGAAATACGGTCGCCCCGGCATCGGCGGCCCGGTACATGTTGCGGATGTGGATTTTGTTGAGCGGCGTCTCACGCACGCAAAGCACCAGCGGACGCTTCTCTTTCAAAGTGACATCGGCAGCGCGCTCGATCAGGTGCGAGGCGACGCCATTGGCAATCCGGGCCAAAGTGCCCACGCTGCAGGGGAGCACGACCATGGCATCGGCGGGGTAAGAACCGCTGGCCACGTTGGCTCCGATATCGGCGTTCGATTGCTCTTCGATCTTAATTTTTTGCTCTTTGACTTTAGATGCGCTGCTTTCGTTGGCCAGGATCTGGCGCACAAGATTCGCCCGGCCTCGAAGGCCAAGTTCTTCCGCGAGCACGCGCAAGGCCGAGTCCGATGCGATAAAGTTCACGGTTTGTACGCGTGCGTCGTGCTCGATCGCGATCAGCAATTGCCGGAGAAACACGGATCCGCTGGCGCCCGTGGTCGCGATGGTCAGATTTTGTGGCGGATGATTCGACAAAGCTTCTCCGGCGAGGCCAAGAGCGCAACCCCGACCTTGGAGCATAGGGAGTCGCCGAAGGGGAAGTCAAGGTAAAGGGCGGAAGCCCGAAGCTAGGAGCTAGAAGCTAGAAGCTGATTTTTATGGCATCAACGGCCAATCTACGATCTCGCCGCAGCGCAGCCGAACGCCACGCTCTGGCCGGAGTGGAGCGCGAAATCCGCGCCCAGGATTCGAACGGCCGCCGTAAATATCTGCGCGAGTTCACCCAAGCCTTCAGCCAGTACAATTCTCTTCTGGATCGCGACCAATTTAACAATGCTTTGCATGCGGCGGACGTGGTTCTGGTCGGCGACTATCATGCCCTGCCTGCGGCCCAACGCTATGCCGCCTCTTTGTTTGAGCAGCGCGCGCTGGCTGGAGACCGTCCGGTGGTCCTCGGCGTCGAAACCATCTTCGCCCGAGACCAGCACATTCTCGAAGAATGGTGGCGCCGCGAAATTGATGAGGCCGAACTTCGCCAGCGTATCCGTTTCGATCTTGACTGGGGATACGACTGGACTCCGTTCTACGAATTGCTGGTCGCGGCGCGCGACCACGGCGAGTCGATCTATGGCCTCGATTGCATGCCGCGCGAAAGCTTGCGCAAAATTGGCGCCCGCGATCGCCATGCCGCCGCCAAGATTGCCGAGATTCGCCAGCGGCATCCAGAAGCGGTTATCTTCGTACTCTTCGGCGAATCCCACCTCGCTCCCGGACATCTCCCGCGCGTGCTGCAGAAGGCTATACCCGGCGCCAAAACCCTGACCGTGTTGCAGAATATCGACGCGCTATATTGGCGCGCGGCGGGCGAACCGGTCGACAAGGTTGACGCAGTCCGCGTACAAGAAGACGTACTTTGCGTTTTTAACGCCACCCCGCTCGAAAAATACGAAAGCTACCGCCTGTTCCTCGATCAATGGAGCCGCTGCGAGACCGGCCCTGATTTCGCTCCCACCATTTACAACCTGATCGACAGCCTGGCCAGCTTTCTCGAGATCAACCGCTATTCGCCGCACAATGGCACGCAGCCCAAGTTCCTGGTCGACCTGCTGCCGGAGGTTCACGGCAACTCGTCGGATGCGACCTTGCGGCGTCTACTCTCGCGCAAAGCCATCAGCCAGCCGCAACTCCAAACCATGCTCGCCAGCGTGGAGGAGCGCGGTTGCGCCTATTTCCCTGAAGTCAACGCATTCCACATTCGCGAATTTCAGCTGGTTCATGCGGCCGAGGACGCTGCCCGCTTTCTCCATCACGCCTGCCGCGGCCTGCCCCAGCGTTTGAATGGACACAACATGAACGGCGAGGACTCCCGCGGAAATAGCAGCGCAGTCGCCGCGACCGACGCTTTCTATACGCGAGTGATTGAAAACGCCGTCGCCTATTTCGGCTCGCGCGTGCTTTATCCTTCGCGGCCCGCTCCCGAAACCGAAGCGCCCGCGTTGTCGCGTGCCACCGTTGAAAAAGCCGCGCAGGCGGCCATCCGCGCGGATGCGGCCAGATTTGACTCAGCCGCGCAAGAATGGGGTTACCGCCTCGGAAACCAGATCTACGAGTCGTATCTCGCCGGCAAAGTGAAGCCGAGCGGCCTTCGCCGCCTGTTCCTGACGCATCTCGACGAACCTGGACTCGCCCGAAAAGTCTGCACCGCCGTGATCGCCCGAGTGCGCTCTTCCTCTAACGCCCACCCTTAACCCCCTGAACTCGGCTCAGATGCTAATCTAGATTTCGCATCCTGATTTTGCATCTTATGTTTTCGCATCTAAGATTTCGCGTAGTCGACTGCTGAGCGCCACCGTGAACGCCGAATCCATCCGCAAATTGTTCGAGCAAGTGCGCCACGGGAAAATCACGCCCGACGACGCGGTCGAGCGCCTGCGTCACCTCCCCTTTGAAGATCTTGGCTTCGCCAAGGTCGACCATCATCGCAGCCTGCGCGCGGGCATGCCGGAAGTTATTTTCGGAGAGCGGAAGACACCCGCACACACCGCGCAGATCTTCGCACGGCTGGCCAAGCAAGGCGGCAACGTCCTGGCGACGCGCGCCGACAAGAAGCAGTTTGCCGCCGTCAAGAAAAAAGTTCGCGCCGTGGAATATCGCGAACTCGCGCGCGCAATTGTTTTGCAGCGCGATCCGCATACCTACGGCAAAGGGACGATCGCCGTGGTCTCGGCAGGAACCAGCGATATTCCAGTGGCAGAAGAGGCCCTCGTCACTGCCGAACTGATGGGTAATTCCGTTGAGCACTTCTACGATGTTGGCGTCGCCGGCATTCATCGTCTGCTGGCCAATCGCGAAGCGCTCACCAAAGCTCGCGTGGTGATCGTCTGCGCCGGCATGGAAGGCGCCCTGCCCAGCGTGGTCGGCGGTCTCGTGGGCGTACCCGTGATCGCCGTGCCTACCAGCGTTGGTTACGGCGCGTCGTTCAAGGGCCTGACTGCGCTCCTCGGCATGCTCAATTCCTGCGCCTCCAATGTGAGCGTGGTGAATATCGATAACGGATTCGGCGCCGGATATGTCGCATCGCTGATTAACCGGCTGTAAGGAGTTCAGGGAATGAAGTGTTTCTCGATCGCGATCCTACTTTGTACTTTTGCAAATACCTCGTTTGTGGAAAATACAAAAACGATTCAGCTGGCAGAGGTTGCGCAGCACTCCATCGATCAATCCAAACTCACATCGCCAGGGAGCGCGCCTTTTCATCTGAAAGCAGAAATTGTTGAGACCACAAATCCCGGCTCCGACTACAAGGCGGAAATTGAGGAATACGGGGCTTCTCCCGAAAAGTGGCGGCGGACGATCGTATCGCCGGGCTTTTCGCAAACTCTGACCGTGACGGCGATCAGATCTCGGAACAGAACAAAGGGGACTATTTCCCGTGGTGGCTAAACGATCTCGTCACCGCCATCTTCGATCCCGTGCCGATGCTCGACAGTTTGAAGAAGGTAAATGCACCGATGCAAAAGCCAAGCGGCTCGCAGCGTTCCAACAGCTGCGCCCGGCTGCAGATGAAAGTTGGCGCGCCTCCAGCCGAGAACAGCGCGTTCCTCGTATTTTGCTGCGAAGGCAGTCGCGGCCTACTTGAATCGGTAATCACTCCCGCATATGACGCCGAATTTAAGGATTATGCCGACTTTAAAAACATCAAAGTGGCTCGACGATTTGTGATCAACCCCGAGCCAGGCACGACGATCGAGGCAAAGATAACCCAGCTCGAGGAACTCGCGAGCCTTGAGGAAAGCCGATTCGCAGTCCAGCACTCGACGCCTCCCAAGGAATGCATCGACCGCATTAGCGTTCCGGAAGCTACCGTGCGAAGCTTGTCGGAATACACACCGGACGTCCTTTGGCCGCCTGTGCGCAGCGGCAAGACCTCCGGCGTCCTCAGCATGTACATCTCCGTAGATCGTAGCGGGCGTGTTCGCGAAGCCTGGCCGCTGAACTCCGATAATGCGGGGCTAGAAAACGCGGCACGTGAGCAAGTAATGAAGTGGCGATTCAAGCCGGCCACGATGCACGATGTCCCTGTTCAAACGGAGACCGTGCTGACCTTTGCCTTCACCACAAAGATTGGGGATCCGATACCCATCCTCACAGACGATGAAGCTCGCAAGTTGGCCATGAATGTACTCGAACCTTCGTTTCCTCCCGGAAGCAAGAAAGGGACCGAAGTGAAGGTACAGATTGGAGTTAACTTGGATGGGACGGTGAATGGAGTCGGAAATCCTTACGACGTGCCAACGCCGCTTTTCATGGCAGCATCCGCAACTGTCCGGCAATGGCATTTCCGGCCGTACCTGCGTAAGGGCAAGCCCGATCTCTTTGGCGCCGACATCGTCTTTCGAGTTCCGTAAAAATCTTGCAGAAGAAAAACGGGCGCGACTTTTCGCCGCGCCCAAGGCTCACCCCCAACAATTACATCCCCGACAGGCTGGACTGACCGGCCTGGCGCGAATCTCTTTCCACCACCAGTTTGTTCTCTACGCTGAACGCGCCGAACAGTTGGTTGGCGCGAATGCCCGCGACATTCTTGTCCATGGCGCTATCCACCGATCCGTACAGCGTGATGTGGCCGTTATCCACGATGATCCGTATCGGCCGCGCTGGATCGATCGCGTATTTGCTCAGCACAGAGTCGCGGTAGATCACACGAGCCGCGCGCAAGCGCAGACCATCATCAAAAAGGGAGACTGGTTCCAATGAGATGTTCGAGATTACGTCCTTCACTCCCCGCATATTCTGTATGTCGGCCAGGGCCTCGTCGCGGCCCACTCCAGTTCGATCCTGTCCCTCTACCGTGACCACGCCGTCCTTTACGCCCAGCGCGAAATAGTCGAACGTGATGTCGTAGCCGGCACGCACGTAGCGCAGCTTCTTAGCCAGTTGCTGCTCCAGTTGCGCATCAGGTACCGTCGGCCCCGCCACCGTAATCAGGTTACGCACGCCCTGCACATTCGAAGCTTTTCGAGCGAGCTTGGCCGCGTCCAGTTTGCGCTGGTAGAGATCGACCGCGCCCGTCAGGGTTACGATTCCGTCTTGGGTGCTCGATTGCACATCGCGGAACTGATTCTTCGCCGCCAATTTCTGCGCCACAGTTGTTTGAATTTGATTGTCGTAGCGCGTCGCCGCCACCGGCTCGGCCAGGAGCATCCCGCTCATTAGCCCCACCGCCAGCAGCGCACCCACCATTTTCAGCAAACCTGCTTTGTTCTTTCTCACTACTGTCATAGGTCACCTCCGACCCAATATTGACGAAACTTTACGAACTAACCACTTGGTTAATTCCTTCGATGCGGTCATGTGCGCAGGAGATGCATTAGTGCGTCGAACGCAGCCAGGCAGGATCGTCCGCAACTTCTTCAGGCTTGTCGGGTTAAATAAGAACGTGAGGGGCGAGGTTAGCGGCGAGTCCGCGTCCGTGGGGGACGGGCGCCAGTGCTGGATTTAGCGCGGCTCGCCTCTTCAGTCTTGAACACGCGGGAAAAAATCTTGTCCACGTTCTTCAGTTGTCGCTGCAGGTCGAATGCATACTCGATTTGCTTGCGCGGAACTTTTCCTGTGATCTCTTTGTCCGCAAGTACCAGGTCGTGAAAGTTCAGACCTTCTTTCCATGCGCGCATCGCGTGTCCCTGCACCAACCGGTAAGCGTCCTCGCGGGAAACTCCATGCTCCACTAGATCAAGCAAAAGTTGGCCGCTGAAAATGAGCCCGTGCGTACTCTCCAGGTTGGCCAGCATCCGCTTGGGATACACAAACATTGTTTCGATCAGATTGGCCGTCTTGTTCAACAAGTAATCGATGAGCGTGGTGGAATCGGGCAAAATCACGCGCTCGGCCGAAGAGTGCGAGATGTCGCGCTCGTGCCACAAGGCAACATTTTCAAATCCGGCTTGAGCATTGCCTCGCACCACTCGCGCCAAGCCGCTGATCTGCTCGCTGGTCACTGGATTTCGCTTGTGCGGCATCGCCGAAGATCCCTTTTGCTTTTCACTGAAAAACTCCTCAGCTTCGCGAACCTCTGTGCGCTGCAGGTGCCGAACCTCTGTGGCAATCTTGTCCAAGGTAGAGGCGATCACCGCCAGCGTCGCAAGATAATGCGCGTGCCGGTCGCGCTGGATCACCTGGGATGACACGGCCGCCGCCTTCAATCCCAGGCGGGCGCAAATGTTCTCCTCAATCTCCGGCGTGAGATGGGCGAAGATCCCGACCGCGCCTGAAAATTTTCCAACTCTCAAATCCTCGGCCGCCGCCTTGAAGCGGACGATGTTTCGCTGCGTTTCCGAATACCAGTTCGCCAGCTTGAAGCCGAACGTAATCGGCTCGGCGTGAATGCCGTGCGTTCGCCCCACCATCGGCGTGTCTTTAAATTCCCACGCCCTTCGTTCGAGCACCTCAGCCAGCCGTTCAAGATCCTGCGCAATCAGCGCCGAAGCTTGCTTGATCAGCAAAGCCTGCGCGGTATCGACCACATCATTGGAGGTGAGTCCGTAGTGAAACCAGCGCGCATCGGGGCCCACGATCTCAGCTACCGCCGTGGTGAAGGCAATTACATCGTGACGCACTTCGGCTTCAATCTCGTGGATGCGCTCCACGCTGAAATCGGCGCGATCGCGAATGGATTTCGCCGCGGCCTTGGGAACCATTCCCACCTCGGCCAGAGTTTCCGTGGCGGCCACTTCCACCGCCAGCCAGGTGCGGAAGCGGTTCTCGTCATTCCAGATGCGGCCCATTTCCGGGCGGGTGTAGCGCGGGATCAACTCGAAGGCCTCCTGTCGATGCCGATGCAAGCAGGACAGAGGATTCTAACTGGAGCAGGAAAAAGAGGCCAGCGGCGGGTAGTGCCCAGGTTGTGCCTATTTCTTTATATATCGTCTTACGATACACTATAAAGGAAGTGGATCGCGGCACGATACAATCAGCGAGATGAAGAGGCTCACCTTGTCGGACTACCAGGCGCTGGCCGAGTTCCGTTACCAGATCCGCCGCTTCCTTCATTTCAGCGAGCAGGCTGTCAAGAAGGCCGGTCTGGAGCGGGGTCAGTACCAGCTGATGCTGGCCATCAAGGGTATGCCGGCCGGGGTGCGTCCGCGCATCCGCGAGTTAGCCGGCCGCATGGAAATCCGCCACCACAGCGCCGTCGAGCTGGTGAATCGTCTGGAAGCTGGAGGCTTTGTCCACCGCACCCGGGCCCAGGACGACCGCCGCGAAGTGCTGCTCGGGCTTACTCCCAAGGGAGAGAAGGTCCTCGCCGAGCTGGCCCTCCATCATCACGACGAACTCCGCAGCGCCGGCCCGGAGCTGGTGTCCGCCCTTCGCCGCATCATGCGCGAGGGCAACGACGCCGATTCCCAGCATTTCCCCCTCCCGCACGAAAAGGGCCCGTCCGAAAAAGGCGCCGTCGAAAAAGGCCCGTCTGAAAAAGGAAAGACTGCCAAGCATTCATGAATCTGAAAGCCGATCGCCTCCTGAAGCATCGTTTGCTTCACAAATATGTCTCGCTGGTTCGTGAAGATCTTACCGCGGTCTATGCGCGCGATCTGCGCAAGTGGCTCATCATCGCGCCCGTGATTGGCCTAACCACTGGCTTGGTGATCACCGGAGTCGTAGTCATCATTCTCTGTAAGTTGTGGCCTCCCGTGCTCGCCTACTATCTGCACCATCACTGGGCGATCGTGCCGGGATTAGTTCTGGGCTTCCTCGCTACCGGACTCCTGATGCAATTTCTCACTCCGGATCCCAACGAACACTCCACCGAAGAAATCATCCGTTCCTACCACGAGCACGAAGGCGAAGTCGATATGCGCTCCTTCGTGCCCAAGCTGCTGGCGGCCATCACCACGGTCGGCTTTGGCGGGAGCGCCGCGCTCGAAGGCCCCAGCATTTACGGCGGCGCGGCCATCGGCTCGTGGCTTTGGACCAAGCTCCGGCATCTGCGTCTCCGCCTCCGCCTCGAAGACCGTGACCGCCGTATCATGTTGATCTGCGGCGCGGCCGCCGGCATGTCCGCCGTTTTTCGCGCGCCGCTCACCGGCATCGTGTTCGCTCTCGAGATGCCCTACCGCGACGACCTGGCGCACGAAGCTCTGGTGCCCTCGCTGATCGCCTCGGTCGTCTCTTTCGTCACCCTCAGTTCTTTTCTCGGCGCGGCCCCGCTTTTCAACTTCGTCGGCTCTACCGGATTTGCCCGCCGCGATCTCTACTGGAGCGCGCTGCTCGGCTTAATCGTAGGGCTGCTCGCCATGGTCTTTGTGATTACTTTTCGCCGCGCCCGCAGTTTTTTTTTGTGAAGTGGTCGCTGCCCCATTGGCTCAAGCTCGCAATCGGCGGCTTGCTCACCGGCCTTTGCGGACTTCTCTTCTTACACATCTACCCCGGCAATCTCGTACCCATCGGCCCCAACTATGAGGCGGTCGGAGAAATCCTGGCCAAGTCTCACAGCACTTCACAATTAATTGTCTTCAGTGTGCTCAAGCTCGCCGCAACTCTGTTTACGCTCGCTGCCGGCGGAGTGAGCGCAATGTTCGTTCCACTATTTCTTGCCGGCGGGAGCATCGGAACCGCTTTTGCCCAGTCCATCGTCCACAGCCCCAGCCTCGATCTTTACGCTGCGGTCGGCATGGCCTCGTTTCTGGCCGCCGGATACAAAACACCGCTGGCTGCGGTTGTTTTTGTTGCGGAAGCGACCGGGGGTCATGCTTTCATCGTTCCCGCCCTCATCGGAGCCGCCGTAGCCTACGCGGTCTCCGGCGACGCCTCAGCCTCAGGCGACCAACGTCTACACGAGGGCGAAAAGGTAAGGGAGTATCCAGAGTCACACGTGTGAAATAAGCTTTCCGGCAATTTCTGTCCCGAGGTCACTCGCCGCGAAGATTCCACTTCCTCGCACCGGCAGCATAATTTGTATTGCCAACGGTCGCTGTCTTTGAGTATTCTTCCGCAATCCCCAGAGCCGCACTCTGCAGGGAAGCGTGTATCTGATGGCGATAGCTGACCTCAAGCGATCACGTCCTTATCTGCGCAGCCCGCTCCTGCGTTTAAGCGTGCAACACCGGCTGCGCCCTTTCTTCTGTTGTCGATCCGCTTGTCCACTCGCCAAGAATCCGATTCAGCAATAACCGACCATTTCAAGTCCGAACTCAGGGAGAAGCAATGCTGAAGCTACAAGCTAGATTGATCTGGATTAGTTTTCTCGCAGTGGCGTTCCTCGCCCAGTCCTTCGCACAGGGCGGCGCGACGGGCGCGATCACCGGCACAATTCAGGATCCCAGCGGCGCGGTCGTCGCCAACGCCGATGTGCGTATCACCAACCAGGAAACAGGCGTGCTCGAGCGCAGCGTCACTTCCGGCGGCGATGGTTCTTTCACCGCTCCGCTTCTGCCGGTAGGCCAATTTACGGTGAGCGTCCATGCGCCCGGCTTCTCCGAATCCACCTTTCGTGACATTGTCGTGCGCGTCACCGAAACCACGCGCTTGATCGCCAGGCTTAAGACTCAGGCGGTGCAGCAGCAGGTAGAAGTGCAAGCCGAAGTGCAGCAGGTCGATACCACCGACGCCACAACCGGCCAGGCCATCGAATCAAGCACCATCAAGAGCTTGCCGCTCGCCACGCAAAACTTTCAGCAGTTACTCACGCTCTCCAGCGGCGCGCAAGGCGAGTTGAATGCCGCCTCGCAGCTGGGACGTGGCAACGTCCGCATTGAAGTAAATGGCCAGCGCGAAGATAACAACAACTATCAGATCGAAGGCATCAGCGCGACCGACTACAACGTCGCCGAGTTGACGACCACGCCCTTGCCAAATCCCGCGGTCATTCAGGAATTCAAGGTGCAGACCTCGCTCTATGACGCCACTCAGGGCCGCAACGGCGGCGGTAACATCAATGCCATTCTGAAGACGGGCACCAACGCCTTCCACGGCGAAGCCTACGAGTTCTTCCGCAACACCGTGCTGGACGCGAACGACTACTTCCTCAACGGCGCGGGCGAGCCCAGACCGGTAATCAAGCAGAACATTTTCGGCGGCGACATTGGCGGCCCCATCGGCACCGGCGGCAAGCTCGGTTTCTTCTTCGTCAACTATTCGGGAACCCGCCAGCGCAGCGGCGATTCCCCAGGAACCATCATCAGCACACTCATTCCGTATATTCCAGCGGCCGATCGTGTTCCCTCCGGGTATCCCGCCCTGGAATCGGCTTTCCACCTCGCCGGCGTCGATCCAGTTGCCGCATCGCTGGTGGCGTTTCAAAGCAATCAATTCGGTGCGGCTGGCAATGGTTATCTCTACCCCTTGCCCAACGTTTCCGCTGGAACCGCTGCGGGCGCCATCGTTCCCTTCAGCACGAGTATCCCCGGCACGTACACCGACGACCAATTCACCGCTACCTGGGATCGCGAATTCCGCAATTCCAACGACAAGCTCTCGATCAATTTCTTTTTCCAAGATTTTCAATCCGACGTGCCCTTCGGCGCAGGCGGTCTGCAAGCCTCTCTCGGCGGCAGCATCAGCAGCGGAGACCTCAACTTCCCCTACCAACTTCCGGTGAAAGATCGGGTCTTCTCGCTTACCGAGACTCACGTTTTCTCTCCCACCCTGGTCAACGATTTCCGCCTCGGCTTTATTCGCATCAACAACAGCGATATTAATGTTCCACCGGTCACCGCCGCCGATGCCGGAATCACCCGCCCCACCAACAATCTCACCGACAACATTTACAAATTCACTTTTGTCAGCTCTGGATTTCAGTTCGGTCCCACACCCCAAGCCAACCAGTATCAGGCGCAGAACAACTTCAATTTCATCGACACGCTGGGCTGGGTGAGGGGTAAACACAACTGGCGGTTCGGTGGCGAGTTCACTCCGGTCGCCCTCAATAAACAGTTTCCGCAAGTCTTCAACGGCCAGCTTTATTTTGGCGATTCCACAACCACGACCGCTCCGGGATGCACTGTCGCCAATCCGTGCCCGGTCAGCGATGTCGGCAATTTTCTGCAAGGCGCTCCGGAATTCAGCTTCGGCGGTGGCGGCGTTTACAACCACAATTACCGCCAGAAAAATTCCGCCGTATTCGTGCAGGACGACTGGAAGGCCACGCAGAACGTCACTCTGAACCTCGGCCTCCGCACGGAATTCTTCGGCGCCTGGAGCGACAACGCCTGCCACATCGGCAACATGGAATCCGACCTCACCAAGTCCGGCCAGTATCCCTTCATCTATCCCAGCTGCGTGAACAAGCTGGGTGTTCCCGGCCTCACTGGAAACGCGGCTGGATCCACTTTCAAAAACAGCGTCTCCACCGGAATCGGCCCGCGCATCGGCTTCGCCTGGGATGTGATGGGCCATCACAACACGACCATTCGCGGCGGCTACGGCATCTTCTACGTTCGTGAAGATGTAGGAGCGGTCGACCAGCTCAGCTTCCAGTCCCCGTTCATCCCCATCGTGTTTTTCGGACAGACCCCCGGCTTCACCATGTCTGATTTCTTCACCGGAACTCCCGCCACCAATTCCAACGCGGTGCCGGCTGCTGGACAATTATCCGGCGCGTGGCTTCCCTGCCTGGCTCATCTCACAAGTTTCGCGCCCAGCAACAATCCGCTAGTCGGAGACGCGAACTACGCCTGCACTGGCGGTCCCGGAGTGAATTCCACCCAAAACCTGTTCGTGCTCGAAGTTCCCCGGCACTTCGTAGTCCCCAACACGCAGCAATGGAACCTCACCGTCCAGCGCGATCTGGGCCGCAAATGGGTGCTGGAAGTTGGCTATGTCGGCACCAAAGGCACGCACTTGCGCGAAACGCGTGACGCCATCCAGTCCGTCAACGCCACTCCCGCGAACCCATTCGTCGTCACCGACACCAGCGGCAACAATTACACAATCACCAACAACACTTTTTCCAATGCCATCGCCCGGACACCCACGCCCGGATTGAACGGCTATTCGGGTTATCAGATCTTCGCCAACGATGCGTACTCCATCTATCACTCTCTTCAGGGCACCGTCTCGCGGCGATGGGAGCGTGGCTACATTCAGGCCGCCTACACTTTTTCCAAAAACATTGATGCGACCTCAACCGGCAACACCGCCAACAACACGGCCTTCAACGACGAGAGTACGATCAACGCCTCCCGCGGAATCTCTGACTTCAACCGTCCGAACGTGCTAAAACTCAGCTACGTTTACGACCTCCCATTCTTCGCACACGCGGCCGGATTCAGGCGTGGCGCGCTCGGGGGATGGTCCGTCAGCGGCGTCACCAGCTTCCAAAATTCCCTGCCGTTTTCTGTTCTGGATTCCAACGGTGGCAACGCCTTTCTGGGAGCCGGCACGTCGCCCGTGGCCGCAAGTCTGGCTTCCGGCGCCACCATTGGCAGTGGCATGAGTTCCGGCAGCGTCTCGCAGCGCCTGAGCGGATGGCTGAACCCAGCCGCCTTCACCACCGCACCGCAGCTCTATCCCATGCAATGCCTGACTAGCGCCGACTTCTGCACCACCGGCTTCGGCGACCTCGGCCGCAACATTTATCGCGGCCCATTCCAGCAGAACTGGGATTTCTCCCTGATCAAGCACTTCCGAATTACGGAGCGGCAGGATCTCCGCTTCGCCGCTGATTTCTTCAACCTGTGGAATCACCCGAATTTCGGCACTCCACTGATCACCGACTATGAACAATATCTGGCCTGGTCCTCCGGCCCCAAGACCAGCCCGGACCCATTTGGCGAGATCGTCAGCACCACCGGAACTCCGCGCCTGATCCAGTTTTCGCTGCGCTGGGCATTCTGATCCATAGCCAAAAAGAGAAGCCGGGAAGCGTCGCTTCCCGGCTTTTTTCTTGCTTCGATTTCAGAGTCTTCGCTGAACTCTACGGTCGCTTCTCCGCTTCCGTAATCAGCGGCCGCAGTGCGTCCACCGAGAATCCCAGCGTACCCCCGGAAAATCCGTCAATGTAGGCGGAATTGATTCCAATCACTTCCGCATTGGAGTTGAACACCGGCCCACCGCTGCCGCCGTGTGCCGTGGGCGCGTCGTAAATCAGCTTGTCTCCCACCACATCGCCCAGGTGCCCGCACGTGGTCGAAGGACGAATCAGCGACAACGCCGCCAGTTCACTCGCCGCCGTGATGTCGTTGTGCCGGTACGCCAGCCGCTGGTAAATCCCGCTCGGCGACTTCGCCACCATGCCCGCAATTCCCATCGGATAACCGATCACGGTCACCAGTTCTCCCGGCAACGCGCTCCCGCGTGCCAGCGGCAGAACGGCAAGTCCGCGCACCGCGTCCTTATTCACAATCTTCAGAACCGCCAGATCGCCTGTCGAAGAAACCGACCCGGGCGTCAAGCTGACCGGCGTCGCCGATCCGGGAAAGAACACGACCAGACTCTCCAGCATCGCCGCCGCGCCCCGATGCATCAGTGCCTCCGCCTCGCTGTCGCCATACCACGGCTCGGCCACATGCCGGTTGGTAGCAAGCAATCCGTCGCCCACCAGAAATCCAGTGCCCGACACACGCGCTCGAATCGCTGCCGGCTGGTTCGCAAACCCCACCTGATACACGCCGTAAATGTAGCCAATGGAATTCCGATACCGGTTCAGCACCAGGGCCGGCATGGCCTGCTCTTTTTCCAGCTGCGCCACTTGCTGCGTCAGCGCATGCACTTGCTTCTGCAGATCGTCCGGCTGCGGCCCTTGCGCCATCCCGGGCGCATAGTAATGAAACATCGCCACCGCGCCGATCAGCAACACGATCGCCAGCACGGCTTGCACCGCCTGCTGCCAGCTCTCAGTAACTTCGTTCGATTCCTGTGGAACTTCCGGTTCGGCCATGGGTGTGGATGCCGCGCTCTTCCAGTTCGTGCGCGCGGGAGGACGGAAAACGCGCGCCCGGCTCCGAAAGCAGGCGAGTCGTCATCTTGCCTTGTCCGGCAAGGCTTTTCCACGGTACGGAAGATGATGTACAGGGGATACCAAACGAGCGGGGAGAATGGCAGCCAGCGGCAGTCTGCCAAATGCAAGCAGGCTAAGGCTTTCCGAGGCCCAGCCGCTTGGCCATTTCGTCGTAAAGAAAGCCTTTGCCCGCCTTATAAGGCTGCACCCATTCGCCATCGATCACGAATTGCGGCACAGCGCGCTTGCCCGTGTGCTTGACGATCTCTTCTGCCGCGCCCGGCGTGCTCTCTACGTCGATATCTTTATAGGGAACGTTGTGTTTGGCCAGAAAGCGCTTGGCCTCGCGGCAATCCGGGCACCAGGCAGAAGAGTAAACGGTGAGTTCCATAAATCGATTGGATAATGACCTTTCAGATACTGTCGCGCGGACCTGACTTGCCGCGCCTTTCGATCGTATCCTACACGTGTTCCAGTTGCCTCACCGTACGTTCATTGACCACGTTCCCCGTATTCAGCGTCGAAGCCGGCTCAAACAGGATAAGCCAGCATTCCTCGTCCGCCACCGGTCGATGCTCCACCCCGCGCGGCACCACGATAAACTCGCCTTCCTCGATCCACTCGTGCCGGTCGCGGAATTCCATGCGGAAGCGTCCTTTCACGACCAGGAACATCTCGTCTTCGTTTTCGTGATGATGAAACACGAACTCGCCCTTCAGTTTGTCGAGCTTCACGTGTTGGCCGTTCAACTCTGCAGCAATGTAGGGCTTCCAGTATTCCGAAATCTTTGCGAATTTATCGGCAATGTTGACTTTGGTCATGAAGCGCTCCCCCTGCTGACTTTTGACCGCACTCTACAGATTCGCTGAAAACTGAATTGGTCGCAGAATCGGGTGCCCCACCCTTGCGCGCTTTTTGCGCAGGGTGGGGATTTTGATTCCTTCATCCTCTTCGACCACCACGCATCGCTCGCCCTCTTAAACCTGGCCGGCCCCGCCGTCCACATTCAAGTCAACTCCAGTAACGTAGGATGCCTCGCTGCTGGCCAGGAAAAGAACCGCGTGTCCCACTTCCTCGGGAGTGCCAAAGCGCTTCATCGGGTTGGACGATTTGATATAGTTCGCAAACTCGTCTTGCCCCGCTTGTGGCATTCCGCCCTTCGCGAGGATCGGGGTTTCGATCGGTCCCGGACTGACCACGTTCACTCGAATTCCGCGATCAACCAGTTCCGCGGCAAACGTACGCGCCAGCGAGCGCACCGCCGCTTTGGTCGCCGCATAAATACTGGTTCGCGGAAACCCCTTCGTACTTACCACCGACGAGTTCAGTACGATTCCGGCATTGTTATTAAGATGCGGCAGCGCCTTCTGCACCGTAAAATACAGCCCTTTCACGTTGATATCGAAAGTTTCATCGAACAGTTGCTCGGTGCTTTCGCTTGCCGAAGCAAACTTCGCGATGCCCGCGTTGGCAAAAA
Organism: uncultured Acidobacteriaceae bacterium; assembly: GCA_964403025.1. Taxonomy (GTDB): domain Bacteria; phylum Acidobacteriota; class Terriglobia; order Terriglobales; family Acidobacteriaceae; genus Sulfotelmatobacter. The sequence goes on from CAYOEH010000002.1 coordinate 398,080, forward strand.
TTGCGTCGATCTTACCGAATTTTGCGGTCACTTGTTTATACAGCTGGTCAATATCGGCCAGCTTGGATACATCCGCCTTTACCGCCAGCGTGCCGTTGCCAATGGTTTTGACCGCCTCATCCAGCGTCTTCTGGTCGCGCCCCGAGATGGCAACTTTCGCTCCCTCGTCATGAAACAGCTTAGCGGTCGCTAAACCAATCCCACTGTTGCCACCCGTAACTACAACCGTTTTGCCTTCAAATCTTTTTGCCATGGAATCCCTCCAAATACGAATTTTTGCGGGCCCAGTCATCGCCACTCTTTAAATGACTTGGCTTAGTCGGATAGTTTGATTAATATCAAAATATCAAGGATTCACAAATATCAAGACGTGGTATGGACAAAACACAACTAGCCCGGATTTCCAAAGCGTTAAGCGACCCCACTCGCTTGCGGATTTACGAGGCGATTGCCGCTGGCGGTGAAATGTTTTGCGGACAAATCGTAGCGAAGTACGGGCTCACTCCGGGCACAATCTCGCATCATCTCAAAGTCTTGGCGGACGCCAATCTCATCGAATGCCGCCGCGAGGGCCAGTTCATCTACAACCGTTCGCGCCCGGAGATGATCCGCGAGTACGGTCGGGCGCTCACGAAAATGGCCGGCAAAACAAAAGCCGCCAGCTCGCGCTGACGGCTCAAAGCTGATCGCTAGTCTTCCTAGCTGTTCTCGTACAGCAGCACGCCCTCGGTCTTCTCCGCGTCCACCGGACGGTAGAACAGCTTGTTGTCTTCCAGGAAGACCTCGATAAACGCCGGACGCGTCGTGATCGTGCCCTGAATCAGCGCCTCCGACAGCGGGTCTTCAATATATTTCTGCAAGGCCCTGCGCAGCGGCCGGGCGCCATAAGAGCGATCCGTCAGCGTCTGGTTGAGAATCCACTTTTTCGCTTCGTCCGCAACCGTAACCGTAATCGCCTTCTGCGCCAGGTTCGCGTTGAGTTGCGTGACCATGAGCTCCAGAATCTGAATCAGATCCGCTTCGCTCAAAGCCAGAAACAGAATGATTTCGTCCAGCCGGTTCAGGAATTCCGGATTGAAGGTGCGTTTCACTTCGCCCTTCACCAGTTCCTCAACCTTGCCCGAAACCTGATCCTCCGCGGTTGACTGGAAGCCAAAGCCCTCGCGCTTCTGCAGGTGCCGCGCCCCAATGTTCGAGGTCATGATGATTATCGTGTTCTTGAAATCGACCGTGTTGCCCAACCCGTCGGTCAACTGGCCGTCTTCAAAAACCTGCAGCAAGATGTTGAACACATCCGGATGCGCCTTCTCGATCTCATCCAGCAGCACCACCGAATACGGCGCACGCTTTACGCGCTCGGTAAGCTGTCCGCCCTCTTCATACCCCACGTATCCCGGAGGCGAGCCGATCAGCTTCGAGACCGAGTGCTTCTCCATGAACTCCGACATGTCGAAGCGAACCAAAGCTTTCTCGGTTCCGAACATGAACTGCGCCAGCGTCCGCGCCACTTCCGTCTTTCCGACGCCCGTCGGCCCCAGGAACAGGAACGACCCAATCGGCCGGTTCGGACTCTTCAACCCTGCGCGCGAACGCCGGATCGCCCGGGCCAACGCGCTGATCGATTTATCCTGCGAAATAATCCGCTTGTGCAGCTCTTCTTCGATGCGCAGCAGCTTCTGCGTCTCTTCTTCTTTGATCGAAGTGATGGGAACGCCCGTCCAGCGCGAAACCACGTCTTCGATATCCTCGCGGCCGACCACGCCGGTCGAAGATTCATCCAGATGATATTTCTCGCGCAGTGCGCGCAGGTTCTCGCGCTCCTTGCGTTCTTCATCCGAATAGAAGCGGGCCTTCTCGAACTCGTGGTTGGCGATCGCGTTCTCCATGCGGTGCACGATGAACTTGATCCGCTTCTGCACTTCGGTGATCTCTTCTGGCTGCGAAGTCTGCCGCAGTTTCACCCGCGCGCCAGCTTCGTCGACCAAGTCGATGGCCTTGTCCGGCAAGAAACGGTCCGGAATGTAGCGGTTCGAGTGCGAAACCGCGAAGTTGATGGCATCATCGGTATAGGTGACAGCGTGGAACTTCTCATACCGGTCCTTAATGCCGAACAGCACCTTCACCGCGTCCGCCTCGTTCGGCGGCGGAACTTTCACTGCCTGGAAGCGCCGCTCGAGCGACCGGTCTTTCTCGATCGACTTGCGATATTCACCCGGCGTCGTTGCGCCGATGCACTGAATCTCGCCGCGCGATAGCGCCGGCTTCAGAATGTTCGCCGCGTCCAGCGAACCTTCCGCCGATCCCGCGCCTACCAGCGTGTGCAGCTCATCGATAAAGATGATGGAATTCTGCGACTCCATCAGCTCTTTCATGATGGTCTTCAGCCGCTCTTCAAACTGTCCGCGATATTTCGTTCCGGCAACGATCAACGAAAGATCGAGCGCCAGAATTCTCTTATCTGCCAGAAACGATGGAACCTCGCCGTCAGCAATCCGCTGCGCCAGTCCTTCGACAATAGCCGTCTTGCCCACACCCGGCTCGCCGATCAGCACTGGATTATTTTTGGTGCGCCGGCACAAAATCTGCACCACACGCTCCAGTTCCCCGTCGCGTCCCACCAGCGGATCAAGCTGGCTATCCATCGCTGCCTGCGTCAGATCGCGTGAAAACTCGCTCAACAGCGATGACTCCCGCTGCCTCTGCGGCTGCGCTTTTTCCTGGCTGGTGCGCGCCAATTCCTCGCGAATGGTCGAGAGCCTCAACCCGCGCTCGTGCAGAATTTCCGCGGCGAAGCACTTCTCTTCTCTCAATAAACCCAACAGCAAATGTTCGGTTCCAATGTGCCGGTGCGAGAGCCGCTCCGCCTCTTCCGCGGCATAGGCCAGCACCCGCTTGCACTCGTTGCTCAAAGGCAGGTCCACCGAGGTCGAGACTTTTTCCCGAATCGTGGTGTGACCCTCAATCTGCTTGCGGATGGACTCCACCGAGGCATGCGAGCGCAGGAATCGATTGGTCAGGGCTTTGTCTTCGCGCAGGAGCCCCAGCAGCAGGTGCTCGGTCTCTATATAAGGAGACCCGAACTGGCTTGCTTCGTAGCGCGCAAAAAAGATTACGCGCCTGGCTTTCTCCGTATAACGTTCAAACATAATGCGCTTCCCCCTGAACCCTTCTGGTCGAGAAGGCGCTAGCCCGGCTCGACCTACCTGAATCCCCGCCCGATTTCGTGTACGTCCTGCATCCTGATTCGTGTCACCCGGTCATTATGCAATCAAACGGCCACCAAACCCAAGTACCGAAACGTTACTTTAATGTTACCGAAGGAATCTGTTGAAATCTCCCCCGGCTTCCGACTTTCGCTGTCATTCTGAGCAAGCGTCCTTTGCGCAGCGAAGAATCTTGGCGAGCCGCGCGAAGTGTCGCGTTCTTTGCGACACCACAATCGCGAGCTTGGCTCGCTTCCTTATCATTTGCCCAACTCCAATTTCTTGCACTTTGTCTAACTAATCTTTCACTCGCCGTGGCCAATTCACTAAACCGGCAGCGACTCGGGACCAACCTCTTCCACGTGCCCTCGCTCCAGACGCAACACCCGGTGGCAACGCCGCGCGAACGAATAATTATGTGTTGCAATGAGGGAGGTGAGTTGGTGCTCGCGATGTAATCGCGCAATCAATTCGAAAACCGCTTCCGCGTTCGGCCCGTCAAGGTCCCCGGTAGGCTCATCCGCCAGCAACAACTTCGGGCCGGTAATGAGCGCCCTCGCCAAAGCCACCCGCTGTTGCTCGCCGCCCGAAAGCTCTCCCGAACGGTGATGCGCGCGTTTCTCCAGCCCGACCTCGCGCAACCAGCGCGAAGCTTCCGGCGCAGCCTCTGCCCAGCTACGCCCCCGCACCAGCAGAGGCATCGCCACATTTTCGGCCGCCGTAAATTCCGGCAGCAGATAGTGAAGTTGCCAGACGAAGCCCGTCTCGCGATTGCGAAACTTCGATGCTTCATCCGCCGACAACGTATTCAGCTTCAATTCCGCGCAGTATACGTCACCCGCGGAAGCGTGATCAAGAGCGCTGAGGATGTGCAACAAGGTACTCTTCCCCGCTCCCGACTCGCCGACGATTGCGAGCATCTCGCCTCGCTTCACCTCGAACGATAAATTCTCAAAGAGCACCAGATCCGATTCGCCGGATCGAAAAACCTTCTTTAGCCCTTCAACTCGAAGCAAAGTGCCTTGTTTCGCCACTTGTTCACTTAGATGCACTTTGCCCCCGCTTCGGTCCATCCTGTCCCGGCCCTAGGCTGCCGCGGGCGGGAACAGTAGAAGCGGACATCTTCTCACACTAGCCCCCTACTCAACATGGCACCTTTGCACCATATGGAAACCTGGTCGCGGCGGCTCCGCCGATTACTGGCAAGCTGCCTACCGAAAACTGTACTCATTGTCCAGCACCCGCGATGTGACCTGCATCACGACGCAATAAGCCAAGATCAGTGGCCAGTCAAAGTCGCCAACGGTGCCCCTTGTTGCTTTTTCTGACCACCGACTGGCAACTGTTCTTCTACACTTCCACCTTCGATTCCGCGCCCGCCAGTCGTTCCAGCGACTCCCGGTAAGGCTCGCGCGCAATGCCGCGCTCCGTAATAATGGCTGCCACGTACTTCGCTGGAGTCACATCGAACGCCGGGTTCTCGATCGACACGCCATCCGGCGTCATCTGCTTTCCGCCAATATGAGTTACTTCCTTCGGATTACGCTGCTCGATCGGAATCCGGTCACCGTCCGGGCACGCCATGTCCACCGTCGAGATCGGCGCCGCCACATAGAACGGGATGCCGTTTTCCTTGGCCAGAACCGCAACCGTGTACGTTCCAATTTTGTTGGCCACATCTCCATTCGCCGCGATCCGGTCCGCTCCCACCACAATCGCTTCAATCTTTCCCTGCTTCATCATCGCGCCCGCCATGTTGTCGGAAATCACCGTGGTCGGGATGCCATCCTTCATCAGCTCCCACGCGGTCAGTCGCGAGCCTTGCAGGAACGGCCGAGTCTCGTCCGCATACACGTGAATCTTTTTCCCCTGCTCCACCGCCGCGCGAATCACCCCCAGAGCCGTTCCGTACCCAGCCGTAGCCAGCGCGCCCGCATTGCAGTGCGTCAGTACTCCACCCTCGCTCGGCATCAGCGTCGCGCCATGGCGTCCCATGGCCTGGTTCGCCGCAATATCTTCCGCGTGCATGCGCTTGGCTTCATCCACCAGATCGCGCTTGATTTGCGCAATAGGACGAATCCGTACGCGCTCGAACTTCTCCTGCATCCGCCGGATCGCCCAGAAAAGATTCACCGCCGTCGGCCGCGTTTTGCCGATCACGTCGCAGATCTGATCCAGATCGCGCTTGAGCTCCGCGACCGTCTCCGCCTTGGAGTTCTGCGCTCCCAGCGCAATTCCCATCGCCGCGGCCACGCCAATCGCAGGCGCTCCCCGCACCACCATCGTCTGTATAGCGTCGGCAACCTGCTCGTACGTTGTGCAGGTCACATAAGTTTCTTCCGTCGGCAGCTTCGTCTGATCGATGAAGCGTACGCCCTGTTCCGTCCATTCCAGTGTCTGAATCATTGTTTTTCTTGTCATCCTGAGCGAGGACTGCCATCCCCGACTTGTCATCCTGAGCGAGGATTGCGCTTCGCGACAGCGAAGCACAACCGCAGTCGAAAGCCTGCCCTGAGCGAAGCCGAAGGGGACCCCTTGTACGCCCACCGCAACCATCGGCTCCGCAAGACATTTCCGTTGCCGCTCTGCGCCTCGCATTGTCCGAGTCCCGGCCCGCTACGCCCTATGCGCCTCGCACAAACTCCTCGGATTGTTCGTCGCCGCCGGCCGTCCGCAAATCTCGCAAACCGCCGCGACCGCAAAAATCGCGGGCTGCGTATCATCCGTCTGCAGAATGTGTTGCGCCCGCACTTCGCTCGCCGTAAAGATCGACACAAACGGCGCCGGAGCCGCAGCCTTTTCTACATTCGGCCTTCCCTTCGCTTCCTCGCGTTCCACCAGGCACATCGCTCCCACCACGTGGAATCCAAACTCGCGCGCCGTCTCAATCGCCTGCACCGTCGAAGCCCCGGTGGTACAAACGTCGTCCACAATCACCACCCGCGCGCCCTTCTCGCGATAGCCTTCGATCCGCTGCCCCGTCCCGTGCTGCTTTTCCGCCTTGCGCACCAGAAAACCGTTCAGCTCGCCGCTCACCACCGAAACCGCCACCACAATCGGATCGGCCCCCATGGTGAGCCCACCAATGGCCTGCGCCTTCCAGCCTCGCTGCGTGATTTCGTCGCAAAAGACCTGCCCGGTCAGCCGCGCGCCTTTCGCATCCAGAGTGGTGGTCCGGCAATCGATGTAGTAGTCGCTGGTGCCGCCGGAAGACAGTTTGAACTCGCCCAGCCGAAACGACTTATGAGCGAGCAACTGCAGCAATTCCTGACGTGAAGAATTCATGAAATTCAACAATACCACGGGAAATCTGCCTCCGCCGCTGGCACAAACCTCCGTCTTTCGGCGGCGCTGCACTTCCCTCTTAAGGTTCTAGCCCCTTTCCTAATTACATCATGGTTGTGAAGGGCTACACTGCTGCCAATGCTCCAGGGTTGGGACAACTTCTTTATGATGGCCGGGGCCGCGGCCGCGACTCTGATCGGGTTGCTGTTCGTTGCCGTCAGCGTAGGCACCGGCTTCTCCCCGTCGGGATTCGTGCAAGGCACCCGCGCCTTCTTGACGCCCACCCTCGTTCAATTCGGTGCCGTGCTATTCCCGGCCTTGGCCGCGCTCGCCCCATGGCCGTCCGCGTGGCCAATCGGGCTCATTCTCGGTCTGGGCGGACTCACGGGCCTGGCCTATCAAATTCACGTAATCGCCGTGCGGCGCAAGGCCGCATTCGCTTTGCTCGATTGGCACGACTGGCTTCCGTACGCGGGCGCCCCGGTGCTCGGTTATGCCAGCCTGATGGTCGGCGGGATCGGATTGATTGCCGGGAAATCCTTCGCACCCTATACCATCGCGGGCGCGATCACGCTCTTACTATTCGTCGGCGTCTACGGTGCCTGGGACATTACGTTGTGGATCGTCAAGAATCGGGACAAGACATAGCAACGCGATGACTCGCCCACTACGCCGTCCCCTCCGTCAGCCTCTGCCTCTTTGCCGTGATAACCTTAAAGTTTCCCCACAATGATGCCCCGAGGTATGAAATTGCACAGTGCGCGAAAGTTTTTCTTCTTTCTTCTTCTTACACACATTTGCAGTTCCGGCCTCAGCTCGACGGCGTTCGCCGAGGGCACGCGTTCCTGGGAGCAGTCCAAATTTGAAGACCTCACCAAAGGCACAGCTACCGGCGTAGCCATTCGCAGCGCCGGAGGCCTGGAGCTGGCCCCCACCTTCAAGAGCCTGTACGCGAGCCCCTCCACCTACATTTGGGCCATCGCCGCCGACGACGCGGGAAATGTCTACGTAGCGGCCGGCGCCCCCGCCCGCGTCTACCGCATCACGCCCGATGGCAAAGCCACCATTATTTTCGAGCCGAAAGAACTCCAGGTGCAAGCCCTGCAGATCAGCTCCGCAGGCGCCATCTACGCCGCCACCGCTCCCGACGGCAAAGTCTACAAAATCGAACATAACTCCGGCAAAGCTCAGCCCGCCAAAGCCGACTCATCTCCAGCCGCCGATCCCTCCTGGAATTCTTCCGTCTACTTCGAACCAGGCACGAAATATATCTGGGATCTCGCACTCGACAAGTCCGGCAATCTCTACGTCGCCACCGGCGACCACGGCGAGATTTTCCGCGTCACGCCTAAAGGCGAGCACTCGGTCTTTTTCAAGAGCGACGAAACTCACATTCGCGTCCTGGCCTTCGACGCCCAGGACGACCTGATCGCCGGCTCCGATGGCAGCGGACTCATCTACCGCATCTCTCCCGCCGGCGACGGCTTCGTGCTCTACAGCGCGCCCAAAAAAGAAATCACCGCGGTGGCGCTCGATCGCTCCGGCAACATTTATGCGGCCGCCGTCGGTGAGAAAAAGCCTGGAAGCGCTTCGACCTCCTCAGCCTTCAACGCAGCCCTGTTATCCATGGGCGCGAACATCCCAGGAGGCGTCGCGCCCCAGGTTCCCGGCATGACCATGACTGCCAACCCCGCGGGCCCTGCGATCTCCGGGCCTTTTCCCTTTCCCGGCGGCGGCGCCAGCAGCGGTTCCGACGTCTACCGCATCGCTCCCGACGGTTCCCCGATCCGCCTGTGGACGTCGCACGAAGACATCGTCTACGCCCTCGCCTTTGATTCGCAGGGACGTCTGCTCGCCGGTACCGGCAATCGTGGCCACATTTTTGCCATCACCGGCCTCGATGATTTCTCCGACCTGCTGAAAGCCGCCGCCTCGCAGGTGACGGCCTTCGCCAAAGCACCCGGCGGTGGCGTCTACGCGGCCACCAGCAATCTGGGAAAAGTTTTTGTGCTCGGCCCGGGCCCCGAAGCCCAGGGCACCTACGAGAGCGACGTCTTCGACGCCAAAATTTTCTCCCGCTGGGGACGCGTCGAATTCCGCGGCGTCGGCAATGTCGATCTCTACGCCCGCAGCGGCAACGTCGACAATCCCGACCGCAACTGGAGTCCCTGGAAGAAAATCGACTTGGGCAAAGATGACGAAACCGGCGTCCCCGCCGCGCGTTACGCCCAGTGGAAAGCGGTGCTGCATGCGGGATCTCCAGCTCCAAACCTCGACAGCGTAGCCCTGAACTACCTGCCCAAGAACGTCGCCCCGGAGATCGACGACATCACAGTACAAGTCGGCGTAAAGTATCAGCCGCAACCAAAAAATACCGGCCTCAGCCTGAGCACGGATTCTTCGACTCTATCTTCCGGAACCCATTTCGAAGCTCCCCCGTCCAGCTCGCACGATCGCGATTCCATCGGCGTAAAGTGGAACGCGCACGATGACAACGACGATCAACTCGTCTTCAGCATCTATTATCGCGGCGATGGCCAGAAGCGCTGGCTTCTGCTCAAAGACGACCTCACCGACAAGGCCTATTCCTTCGACGCCAGCCTGTTGCCTGACGGCGGCTATACCGTGAAAGTGGTCGCCTCCGACGCGCCCTCGCACTCCCCCGGCGAGGCTTTAACCGCGTCGAAAGAGAGCCGCCGCTTCGAGGTCGATACCACCCCTCCGCGCATCGAAAATCTCTCTGCCACTCTTGACGGCAGCCAGATTCACGTGACCTTCCGCGCCGTAGACGGATTTTCTCCCGTGAAACGCGCCGAATATTCCGTCGATGCCGGAGACTGGAAGTATGTCGAACCCGTCGGCCAACTCTCCGACGCAAAAACCGAGACCTACGATTTCAAAGCCACGCCCGAGGCGGCGAAAGATGGCGGAGCTTCCTCGGAGCACGTCGTAGTCGTTCGCGTCTACGACCGTTACGACAACATGGGCGCGGCAAAAACCTTGATCCCGCAAAAATGATTTTCACCAGAAGGCTGCTTGAGACGCCACTCGACGTAGCGTGGAAGACCGGTGCGTGCAGCGCCTTGGAAGATCGGTTCGCGCAGTGCGGTGGAAGAGCGGCGCGTGCAGCGCCTTGGAAGATCGGTTCGTGCAGTACCGTGGAAGAGCGGCTCGTGCAGCGCCTTGGAAGATCGGTTCGCGCAGTGCGGTGGAAAGAGCGGCTCGTGCAGCGCCTTGGAAGATCGGTTCGTGCAGTACCGTGGAAGACCGGTGCGTGCAGTGCGGCGGAAAAACGGCGCGTGCAGTACCGTGGAAGAGCGCCGGATGCACTGCTGGGAAGAGCGGCTCGTGCAGCCCCTTGGAAGAGCGGTTCGTGCAGTACCGTGGAAGATCGGCGCGCGCAGTATCGTGGAAGATCGGTTCGCGCAGTACCGTGGAAGAGCGGCTCGTGCAGCGCCTTGGAAGATCGGTTCGCGCAGTGCGGTGGAAAAACGGCGCGTGCAGTACCGTGGAAGAGCGGCGCTTCAGCGCCGCGTAAAGCACCAGAACCGATGCGGGCTTTAGCCCCTGTGGTCGCATTTTGCATCGCCCTGCTAACGTATCTCCTCCGCAGCCTCCGACGCTTCCACCTTCGCGTTCACCGCGTTCAACGCTCCCGTGCGCCGCAACTCCGGAAACATCCACGACCACAGCGCAATCACCACCAGCGTTCCCACGCCTCCCAGCACCACCGCCGGTACGGTCCCAAACCATTGCGCCGTCAGTCCAGACTCGAACTGCCCCAGTTCATTCGAGGTCCCGATAAAAACCATGTCCACTGCCATCACTCGCCCGCGCATTTCATCCGGCGTGCGCAACTGAACCAACGTCGCGCGGATAATTACGCTGACCATGTCCGTCGCACCGAGCAGGATTAGCGCCACCAGCGACAGCACGATGCTGTGCGATACCCCAAACAAAATCGTCAGCACTCCGAAACCCGCCACTGACCACAACAGCGTCGGCCCCGCCCGCCCCCGCAGCGGCCGGTGAGCCAGCGCGACCGCCATGATCGCCGCCCCCACTCCGGGAGCCGTCCGCAACAAACCCAGCCCCCACGGCCCGGTGTGCAGAATGTCACGCGCGTAAACCGGAAGCAGCGCCACCGCTCCGCCCAGCAATACCGCAAACAAATCCAGAGAGATCGCGCCCAGAATCAACTTCTCGCGCCATATGAAATGCAGTCCGGCGAACACCGTTTTCATCGTCCTCGGTTCGCGCTTCCGCGCCTGCTGCCGGGCCTTGATTCGGAACGTCGACAGCAGCGCTCCCACTGCCGTCAGCATCGCCGCCGCATACACCGCCGACGGACCATGAAACGCCGCATACAGAATCCCGCCGAGCGATGGCCCCAGAATCGTGGCCGCCTGAAACGTGGTCGCATTCCAGGCCACGGCATTCGGGAAGTGCTCTTCTGGAACCAGTTGCGGCAGGATCGAACGGCTGGCCGTCCCGTTAAACGATCGCACCACGCCCAACAAAATCAGCACAACATAAATGGGACGCACCGCGTGCGTTCCCCGCTCGGCCAGCACCAGCAGAAGCCCGGAACAAAGTGCAAAACCTGCATAGCATGTGCCCAGCACCTTGCGCCGCTCGAAGCGATCCGACGCGTGTCCCGAAACCAGAAACAACAAGATCCCCGGAAGAAATTGCGCCAGCCCCACCAACCCGAGGTCCAGCGCGCGTTTCGTGATGTCGTACACCTGCCATCCCACCGCAACCGCCTGCATTTCGACGGCAGCCACGATCAGAAATCGCGCAATCTGGAACAGCACAAAATCCGGATGAGTAAACGCGATGCGTCCAGCTCTGGCGTCGGCGGGCGGTGGCATTGATCTTCTAATGTGCCACAGAAACAGTCCACTTGCATGACGGGCAAAGCGGAGGCCTTGTCCTAACACTGCGTGGATGGAAGAGAGTACACTGCAACAATACGAACACAAAACTTGCTGCCGCCAGCGGCCCCTTGTGCAGAAGATAAGAGGTCGCCCAAATGGCCCGCGACAAGTCTCTTCTACGATCCCTCAAAGCACTTCTTGATGCTGAATCCGACAAGCCTCGTGAGATACGGTACTGCCTCGATTGCGGCTCCCTTATGGAACATCGAACCTTCACATTCTCACTAGCGGATACTAGCGAAACCTGGCAGATTCCATTTCCATTTTGCCGCGAGTGCAACCCCACGGTGCGTCACCTACGGGTATCGTAGGTCCTAATAGTGCGTTGATGCTTTTCCCGTTCTGCGACCAACGAATTTTCATATTTGCTTCTTTGATCGACAACCCAGGGTTTGGGACACTACCAAAGCCGAGCAGCTAAAATCTGCTTATGTATATGCTGCGCACCCTCGGCTGGATCGTCTGCGTCGTCTACTCTACGATCCCCGCCTTCTGGTTGCTGATCCATCCGCGCGTCGAGTATTGGCGCTCGCGCCGGCGGTCGCCCTACAAAATCCTTCTGCCCGTCTGGATCGGAATGTGGGCAGCCACGGCCGCGATCACCGCCCCGTGCCGCGGCTTCCTGCTCTACAAAAATAACTGGACTTGGATTCCCGCGGGCTTATTGTTCTGCGCCGGCCTCGTGCTCTACAAGCTATCCCACCACCACTTCTCCCTGGCGCAACTCGGTGGATTGTCCGAGATCCTCCCCGGAGCTCGCGAGCAGCGCCTCGCCACCACCGGCATCCGCGCCCACGTGCGCCATCCCGTCTACCTCGGCCATCTCTGCGAAATGCTCGCCTGGAGCGTCGGCACCGGCCTGGCAGTCTGTTGGGCTCTGACAGCATTCGCCATCGTAACCGGTGCAGTGATGATCAGGATGGAAGACAGAGAACTCGAAGCCCGTTTCGGCGAAGGTTATCGCCAGTACCGATCCACGGTCCCATCAGTTCTGCCCAAGCTAAGATGACTCGCTTCCAACTCGGCGACCTCAGCGCCCTCTGCGGTAAGAGCTTTTGCTTCTGCCTGCATCGGCAAACGCATCGAAGAGCAAGTCGTTATAATCCGACTTGGCTGATGGCTGAGAGCTGACAGCTGAAAGCCCCATGCGCTTCGAACTCTTCATCGCAACCCGCTACCTCCGTGCGAAACGCCGCCAGGCCTTCATCGGCATCATCACCGGCATCTCCATCCTCGGAGTCGCCGCCGGCGTCGCCTCGCTCATCGTCGCCCTCGCCATCAACAACGGATTTCGCCAGGACCTGCAGGAGCGCCTCATCGGATCCACTTCGCACATCAGCCTCCTACGCGTGGCCGATGACGGCATCCAAGACTGGCCGCCGCTCCTCGAACGTCTTTCCAAGCAGCCGCACGTCGTCGCCGCCGCTCCCGCAATTTTCGAACAAGTCCTTATCTCTCGCGGCCCTCGCGCCCGTGGCGCCGTTCTCAAAGGCATGATCCCCGCCGATGAACGCAAGATCGGCGATCTGCTTAACACAATAAAGGAGGGATCAGCAGACGCTCTCGATGAAACGCCAGCTCCCGAGAATGACCATGTGGGGACAGCCGCCAAGCCTGCCCTGAGCGGAGTCGAAGGGGCTGTCCAAGGCGCTTCAGCCCCCGAAGACGCGTCCCCCGATTCCCTCGCCGGCGTCCACGCCCGCGTCGCCGCCATGCCTCCCATCATTCTCGGCAAAGACATGGCCGATAATCTCGGCGCGACCGTCGGCTCCGTCGTCCTCGTCACCAGCCCGCAAGGCGAACTCACCCCCTTCGGCATGGTCCCGAAATACAGCCGCTTCCGCGTGGTAGGAATCTTCAGCTCTGGCTTCTACGATTACGATTCTTCCTGGGCCTTCACGCGCCTCTCCGCCGCTCAAAGCCTCTTCGGTCTCGGCGACCTGATCTCCGTCATCGAATTCAAGGTCGACGACATCTACAAAGCCGACCAGGTTTCGCACCAACTCGAAAACGCCGCCGGCAAAGGCTTCATGACCACCAACTGGATGGAGCAAAATCAAGCTCTCTTCCACGCCCTCCGCCTCGAACGCCTGGTCACCTTCATCACCATCGGCCTCATCGTTTTCGTGGCCGCGCTGAACATCTTGATTTCCCTCATCATGATGGTCATGGAAAAAACCAAAGACATCGCCGTCCTCATTTCGATGGGCACGCGCAAATCGCAAGTCCGCAACATCTTCATCGCCCAGGGCGTTCTCATCGGCGTGATCGGCACCGCCATCGGCCTGCTGCTCGGCTACGCCATCTCCTACGCCGGAGGCCACTACCACATCATCTCGCTCTCGCCCGAGGTCTACTCCATCGACTACGTCCCCTTCGCCCCGCGCCCCATGGACGGCGTCCTCGTCGCCATCGTCGCCATCGGCGTCTCCTTCATCGCCACCCTCTACCCCTCCTGGTCCGCCGGCCGCACCCTCCCCGCCGAAGCCCTCCGCTACGAATAGTGTTCCCTTAAAGCACTGTCATCCTGAGCGAAGGGCGAGCGACAGCGAGCACAAGTCGAAGAATCCCTACCTGTCTGCGCCATCAACGGCACCACGAGGTGTTCTCACGCGGAACTTTCCCGCACCCGTCGCCGTACAATTAAACAGGAAGAAAGAAGGAGGTCTCCCATGTTCACTTTCCTCCTGTGGTGCATCCTCTTCGTAGTCTGCTGGCCGCTAGCCCTGCTGGCGCTCGTCGCCTACCCGTTCGTCTGGCTGTTGCTGCTGCCGTTCCGCATCGTCGGCGTCGCGGTCCACGGAGTGCTGGAGATTATCTACATCGCCATCACACTCCCCTTCCGCCTGCTGGCCGCGCCATTTAGGATCTAGGCGATGGGACAGATTTCTAACTTGGATTTAGGCCGCGACGAAGCGCGTTGAATCGCTTGAATGAATTCGAATGCGCCGAAGGAATCCACCGACGCCTGGAATACCCTGGAAGAGCGGCGCTTCAGCGCCGCGTTAAGGACCCACACTGATAAGGGCTTCAGCCCCTGAGGTTCGCCTGGCGGCGAACCTACCCCTCCATCACCTTCAACCCCTCACTCACCACCAAACTCGCCTCCGTCGCCCGCTGCACATCCTCCGCCGTCAGCCCCGGAGCCACTTCCTCCAGCACCAGCCCCCACCCCGTCACCCGTATGTAGGCCATCTCCGTCACAATCGTATCCACCACCCTCACGCCGGTCAACGGCAGCGTGCACTTCTTCAAAATCTTCGGTGCACCGTCCTTCGTCGTGTGCTCCATCGCCACCACCACGCGCCGCGCCCCGGCGACCAGATCCATCGCGCCGCCCATCCCCTTCACCATTTTTCCCGGGATCATCCAGTTCGCCAGGCTCCCTGACTCATCCACTTCCATCGCGCCCAGCACGCTCAAGTCAATGTGCGCCCCGCGAATCATGGCAAACGAATCGGCGCTCGAAAAATACGAGGTCCCCGCCATCTCGCTCACCGTCTCCTTGCCCGCATTGATCAGGTCCGCGTCTTCCTGCCCCTCAATAGGATAAGGCCCAATCCCCAGCATCCCATTCTCCGACTGCAACACCACTTCCATCCCAGCCGGAACGTGATTCGCAATCAGCGTTGGCATCCCAATGCCGAGGTTCACATAGAATCCGTCGCGCAACTCCCGCGCAATCCGATTCACAATCCGCTCGCGCTTCTCAACATCTTTTCCCACTCTGTTCATAGTTGTCATCCTGAGCGTAGTGGATGGATCGCGAAGCGACCCATCCGCGAAGTCGAAGGACCCCTTGCATTTCAACGCCACTCGCCGGCTCATCCCGGAATTCTCTTCGCGCTCTCGACTAACGGTGCTCCGCCCTCACTCCGCTACCACCTTCCGCACCGTCCGCTTCTCAATTCTCCGCTCGTACAACTCCCCTTGAAAAATCCTCTTCACGTACACCGAAGGCGTGTGAATCGAATCCCCATCCAGTTCGCCAACTTCCACCAGATGCTCAACCTCCGCGATCGTCACCTTCGCCGCCGTCGCCATGATCGGATTAAAATTCCGCGCCGTCTTCCGGTACACCAGGTTCCCCATCCGGTCGCCCTTCCACGCCTTCACAAACGCAAAGTCCGCCTTCAGCCCATGTTCCATCACGTAAGTTCGTCCATCGAACTCGCGCGTCTCTTTTCCCTCCGCCACAATCGTGCCCACTCCGGTCGGCGTGAAAAATGCCGGAATCCCCGCACCCCCCGCGCGAATGCGTTCCGAAAATGTGCCCTGCGGCACCAGATCAAGATGAATTTTCCCCGTCAGCACCATCTCTTCCAGCAGCTTGTTCTCGCCGACGTAAGTCCCGATGTGCCGCACAATCTGTCCCGCCGCCAGCAGCAGCCCGTTGCCTAGCCCGTCCACGCCAACATTATTGCTGATGGTCGTCAGGTTCCTCGATCCCTTCCGTACCAGCGCGCGAATCAGATTTTCCGGAATCCCGCACAGCCCAAACCCGCCAATCATGATGCTGGCGCCATCGCCCACGTCCCGAATCGCCTCATCCGCATTGACCACAACCTTATTCATAGCGTCGCATTCTAAACGACAGATCACCACGGAGCCACGGAGAAAAACAAAGTCCTGGCAAAGGCACCGCGGGTCCTGATTCGGTTAAAGACCCAGTAATTGATTTTCTCCGTGCCTCCGTGTCTCCGTGGTGAACTACTCTTTCTTCCCCGGATTCTTCCTCAGCCCGTGCGCCAGCTCAAATTCCTCCGCCAACTGCCGCGTCGCCAGATTCTCCCGGATATGCGCCAGCCGCTGCTCCACCTTCCACAGCGCATCCTCTAGATTTTTCTTGTTTGTGATCGCAATATCCCGCCACATCGAATACGGACTCGCCGAAATCCGCGTCATCTCCCGCAGCGCCCGTCCGCCAGCCGGCAGCAACGGCGCCTCTTCGCCAAACTCCTCCACCAACGCCGCTGCCAGCGCCGTTGAAATCATCTGGGGCACATGGCTGATCCACGCGCAGAGCTGGTCGTGATCTTCCGGCGGCAGGATCGCCACCCGCGCCCCAATCTGATCGATCCATCCCACAAATTCCGCAAATAACGGCTCCTGCAAATTCTGTCCTGGCAGCGGCGTTAAGAACCAAACCGCATTCCGGAACAATTCAGCGTCCGCAAAGTCCACGCCGCTGTTCTCTTTCCCCGCCATCGGATGCCCCGCCAGAAATCGATGCCGCGCATTCTTTCCAAACACCTTCAGCGCCTGTTGGGCCACCGCCGCCTTCGTGCTTCCCACATCCGTCAGCAATGTGCTCGCCGGCAGCGCTGGACCCAACCGCCCAATCAAATCGACAATCGCCAGCACCGGCGCCGCCAGCACCACCAACTGGCTGCCGCGCACCGCGTCCGCCGGCTCCGGGAATCCGACGTCGATCACCCCGCACATCTTCGCCCGCTTCAGGGCCGACTGCCGGTCGCACCCCACAATCTTTCCCGCAAACCGATGCCTCCGCAGCGCCAGCGCAAACGATCCGCCGATCAGCCCCGTCCCGATAATCGTGATTTGCCGAATCGGCATAAAGACATTCACCACAGAGACACAGAGACACAGAGACACGGAGAAAAAACAGAATTTCTAACAAACTCTGATCAAGAATTGATGATTGCGCGCGATAGGTATTCAGATTCGCTTGCAGTTGCCTTTCTCCGTGTCTCCGTGTCTCCGTGTCTCCGTGCCTCCGTGGTGAAAGAAAATCTACGCGATCTTTCTTCCCACCGCCGGCGCAATCATCCGCAATTCATCCATCAATTTCGCGAACTGCTCCGGAAATAGCGACTGCGCCCCATCCGACCACGCCTGGTTCGGATCGCAATGCACTTCAATCAGCAGTGCATCCGCTCCCGCCGCCACCGACGCTCGCGCCATCGGCGCAACCTTGTCCCGCCGCCCTGTTCCATGCGACGGATCCGCCGTCATCGGCAGATGCGACAGCTTGTGAATAATCGGAATCGCCGAAATATCCATCGTGTTCCGCGTATAAGTCTCGAACGTCCGAATCCCGCGCTCGCACAAAATCACTTCATAATTCCCGCCCGCCATAATGTACTCCGCCGAAAGCAGCAGCTCTTCCAGCGTCGCCGCAATCCCGCGCTTCAGCAGCACCGGCTTCCGCACCTTCCCCAACTCGCGCAGCAGATTAAAGTTCTGCATATTGCGTGCACCCACCTGCAGGATGTCGACATACGGCAGCATCATCGGAATCTGCGAGATCTCCATTACCTCGCTGATCACCAGCAGCTTGAATTTCTCCCCCGCCTCGCGCAGCAGCTTCAGCGCATCTTCCCCATGCCCCTGAAAAGAATAAGGAGAACTCCGCGGCTTGAACGCTCCGCCCCGCAGCACCCGCGCCCCAGCCTTCGCCACCGCTTCCGCCGTCGTGAAAAGTTGTTCCCTTGTTTCCACGGTGCACGGCCCCGCCATCACTACCACTTCATTTCCGCCGATATCAACTCCATTCGCCAGCTTCACAATCGTCCCCTCGGGACGAAAACTTTTCCCCGCCAGCTTGTACGGCGAACTGATGCGATGGACTTCCTGCACCCCCGGCAGCAACTCCAGGATGCGTATATCAAAATCAATTCCCGCTCCCACCGCGCCCAGCACCGTCTGCCGCGCTCCCGACGACCGGTGCACCTCGAACCCCATCTTCACCAGGTGCTCAATCACCTGCTGAATCTGCCCCTCGTCCGCCACATCCTGCATCGCCACAATCATAAAAGTTTCTCTGCTTCTAGCTTCTAGCTCAACAAATGTTTGCCATTGCGAAAAATGTCTTTGTCATTCCGAGCGCAGCGAGGAATCCGCTGTTGCTCGCCACCACCAAAGGCGTCAGCCAAGGCAAGCTTCGGTTAGCTAGAAGCTAAGAGCTAGAAGCTAGGAGCTGCCTCAATCATTCACTTCCGAATCCAGTTCCGTCCCGCCCTTCGCCGCTTCCGCCGCGCTCCCAATTCCTTCCTTCTGAATATTTCGCATCACATCCATGATTCGCTCAAAAATTCTCACCAGATCCTGTCCCGGCAGCGGACCTCGATTCATCCCCCGCACGTTCTCAAACACAACCCGCTCCCGCTCCGGCTCGTAAATCGGCAACGAGGTATCCCGCTTCAGCCGTCCAATCTCCACCGCCGCACGCGCCCGCTCACTCAGCAACTCCACCAGCCGCCGGTCAACCTCATCAATTTTCTTACGCCAATCCGCAATATCCATGAAAGACCCGGGTGCCCCACCCTTGCGCGATTTTGGCGCAGGGTGGGGATTTTGAATTCTTTTTGATTTCCTATTTCTTGAATTCCTATTGAGCGACCAACCCCCTCACCAACTCCCCCACCGCCTCCGCTTCCCTCCCGCGATTCTTCTCAATCGTCTCCACAACGGCGCTTCCCACCACCACCGCATCCGCAAATTTCCCGACCTCCGCAAACTGTTCCGCATTCGAAATCCCGAACCCCACGGCCACCGGCAACTTGGTCACTCTCCGCAGCCGTTTCACCAATTTCTGCGCATCCGCCGCCAGTTGTTGCCGCGCCCCTGTCACTCCCGTCCGCGAAACAGCATATACAAATCCTCGCGACGCCCCCGCAATCCGCTTCAATCGATCATCCGGACTCGTCGGTGCCGCCAGAAACACCGGCGCCAGATCATGCGCCTTCGTCGCCCGCAAATATTCCCCCGCCTCTTCCACCGGCAAATCCGTCACTAGCACTCCATCCACACCCGCGGCCCGCGCGATCATGCAGAACTTTTCCATCCCCATCCGCAGTATGGGATTCAAGTACGAAAACACCACCAACCCCGTCGACTGCGCATGCTGCCGCACATCCGCCGCTAACGTTAGCACCTGCGCCAGGCAGGTCCCGTGCTTCAGCGCCCGCTCGCTCGCCCGCTGGATCACCGGCCCATCCGCCACCGGATCGCTGAACGGCACGCCCAGCTCAATCACATCCGCGCCCGCCTCAATCGCGGCCAGGACGACATCGCGTGTCGTCGCGAGATCCGGATCCCCGCACGTCACATACACTACCAGCCCCGGCTTCTTATAAAAGGTCAAAGGCATTTCAATTGCGCGATTGAGCGATTCGGTCATTGAGTGATTGATGACCCTGACCAATGGCTCAATCACACAATGGCCCAATGACTCAATCGATTTTCAAATTCTCCCGCATAATCCCAATATCCTTATCCCCGCGTCCCGACACATTCACAATCACCACATCCGATTTCTTCATCCTCGGCGCACGCTTCAACAATTCCGCCACCGCATGCGCCGATTCCAGCGCCGGAATAATCCCCTCCGTCCGCGCCAAAAGCGTAGTGGCTTCTAAAGCCTCCGCATCTGACGCCGGAACATACTCCGCCCGCCCCGCATCCCGCAAAGCCGCGTGCTCCGGCCCAATCGACGGATAATCCAGCCCCGCCGACACCGAATGTGTATTCGCAATCTGCCCCGCCGCATCCTGCAGCACGTAAGAAAAAGTTCCCTGTAGCACTCCCGGCGACCCTCCGCGAAACCGCGCTGCATGTTCGCCTAGTCGTTCGCCGCGCCCGCCTGCCTCCACGCCGATCAACCGCACCTTCTTATCCTTTATAAATTCGTAGAAAATTCCAATCGCATTCGATCCCCCGCCCACGCACGCAATCACCGCCGCCGGCAGCTTTCCCTCAGCCTTCAGAATCTGCGCCCGCGCCTCCCGCCCAATCACGCGATGAAAATCCCGCACCATCGTCGGATACGGATGCGCCCCCAGCACGCTCCCCAACAAATAATGTGTCGTCCGCACATTCGTTACCCAGTCGCGCATCGCCTCGTTGATCGCATCTTTCAACGTCCGCGATCCCGATTCCACCCCGCGCACCTCCGCCCCCAGCAGCCGCATGCGGAACACATTCAACTCCTGCCGCCGCATGTCCTCCGTCCCCATGTACACCACGCACTCAAATCCCAGCAGCGCGCAAACCGTCGCCGTCGCCACGCCATGCTGCCCCGCGCCTGTCTCGGCAATCACCCGCCGCTTGCCCATGCGCTCCACCAGCAGCCCCTGGCCCAAACAGTTATTGATCTTGTGCGCTCCGGTGTGCAGCAAATCTTCCCGCTTCAAATAAATCTTCGCCCCACCCAGCTTCTCCGTCAGCCGCCGCGCAAACGTCAGCGCCGTAGGACGCCCCGCATAATTCCTCAGCAACTCGTCCAATCTCTTCTGAAATTTCGGATCGCGCTTCGCCTTCTCATACTCCCGCTCCAACTCCCCGAGCGCCGCCATCAAAGTTTCCGGCACATACCGCCCGCCATAAGCCCCAAACCGTCCCGGCTCTGTCGTAGAACTTTTCGGACGCGGGTGCCCCACCCTTGCGCGTTCTGTGCGCAGGGCGGGGATTTTGACTTTCATTCTCGTTCTCGCAACCGTAGCCATGATCTAACTCGTCTTCCGATCCGCGTCCCGCACCGCCTTCACAAACGCTGGGTGCCCCGTCCTTCTCGCGTTCTTTGCGAGAGGGCGGGGATTTTGACTTTCGTAGTTCTCGGCACCGTAGCCATCCCCTAACCCGTCTTCCGATCCATTTCCCGCACCGCCTTCACAAACGCTCGCACCTTCTCCGGATCTTTTTTCCCCGGCCTTGCCTCCACTCCCGAAACCACATCCACTCCCCAAGGCTTCAGAATTTGCATTGCCTCGCCCACATTCTCCGCCGTCAATCCACCCGCAACAACCAAATTGACTCCACCTCGCCGCATTTCCTCGGCGATGGGCTCAGCCTTCTTCCAGTCAAACGTCTTACCGGTACCACCAGGTTGTCGCAAATCGCCCGAGTCGAGCACGAACGTGTCCATCAATCCCTCGGGTATGGGAAAATCCTTGGGTCGATTCCGTCCGCAGTTGGAGAAGTCAAAATTTATCTTTTGAATCTCTTCCTCGTCGCCAAATAACTTCATGGGCAATGCCCTCAGGAATCGCGCGCGCTTGGGAAGCAGAGACACCTCCAGCGCACTCCCGGCTCGGTTCCTCCCATTCGATTCTGGCGACAGGTACGACTGCGTTCCGCTTAACCCTGCCTCCAGAAGAACTCTCATCGGATCAAGGTCGCCCCAGTCCACAAACACCCCAATCTTCTCCACACTCTCCGGCAGCTTCTCCACAATCTCCCGCGCCGCCTCCACACTGATATTCCGCGGGCTCTTCTCATAAAACACAAACCCTACCGCATCCGCCCCCGCGTCCACCGCCGTCAGCGCATCCTCGAAATTCGTCATCCCGCAAATCTTGACCCACGTCATTTCAAACCTTGTCATCCTGAGCGAGGATTTTGCTTCGCCGGGGTGCCCCATGTCTCGCGTCCTTTGCGAGACATGGGAACTCCCTACCGCCCGCTCGGTACCCGGTACTCGGTACTAGCAACTAAAGCCCGCAAAACCTCTCCAGGAAACTCCGCCCGCATCAACGACTCCCCAATCAAGAACGCCTGATACCCCACCGCCCGCAGCCGCGTAATATCCTCTCCCGACCGAATCCCGCTCTCCGCCACCTTCACCACATTTTCCGGAACCCGCTCTGCCAGCCGGAACGCCGTCTCCGCATCCACCTTGAACGTTCGCAAATCCCGCGTGTTCACTCCAATCAAATCGCATCCCGCATCCAAAGCCCGCCCCAACTCTTCCTCCTCGTGCACTTCGCACAAAACATCCAGCCCACGCGTCAGCGCGCCCCGCGCCAGCCCCGTCAATTCCTCCTGCGTCAACGCCGCCACAATCAGCAACACCGCATCCGCCGAATTCGCCCGCGCCTCCAGCAATTGAAATTCGTCCACAATAAAATCTTTCCGCAGACACGGCACCTTCACCGTCGCCGAGGCCGTCCGCAAATTTTCCAGCGACCCTTGAAAGAATTCCTCATCCGTCAGCACCGAAAGCGCCGCCGCGCCCGCCGCTTCCAACTCCCGCGCCAACTCCTCCGCGCAAAATTCCGCCCGGATCAATCCTTTCGAGGGCGAAGCCTTCTTCAACTCCGCAATCACCGCCACGCCCGCTCGGCTCTTTTCGAGCAGCGCCCGCCGAAACCCGCGTGGCACATGCCGTTCCGCCCGCTCCTCCAGTTCCCGCAAATCCGCGCCGCGCTTCGCTTCAACCACTTTGCGACGTTTCGCCGCCACAATCTGATCGAGAAAGGCTGTCATACAAGGGTCTTGCAATTATAGAAGACCGCGCCTTCGCCCCGGCTCAACCTCGCGAATACTACAAAAAATAAAGCCTCCGCCACCCTCGCGGGCAGCGGAGGCCAAGGGCTAAACCGCTCCTGCTTACTTCACAGCCGCGGGTACGGGTTGGAAAGCATCCGCGAACGCTTTCCCGTTCGGCGTTCCCATCCCGGTTACGTTGTCCCAGCCCACTTTCGTGTGCAACGCAGTCGGGCTGTTGCAGGAGGTCCCGTCAAAGTCGGTGCTGGGCAAGGCCGAGCAGTCCGTCCCGAACGAGACCACCAACGAAGTATCCTCAATAAAAGGATAATCCCAGATTGCGCTGACAAACTTCGTCGGCGCCACCGACGTGAGCCCACCCAACACTTCGCTCGGTGTGTAGCTATTAGTCCCCGTTGACTCCACGATCGAGGCCTTCACGTTGGTTTTGGAGTTCACTGGAACGACATCGGTGATCGCTCCCGCTGGCAACGAGTAGACGTACTGTGCAGCTTGGCCGAGCGGCACTCCCGCCTCCTCGTTCGCAATGGCCCACAGTGCGGAGAACATCGGGCAAGCCACGCTCGTGCCTCCCCACACCTGCCAAACCAGTTCCGGTACTTGGCCCGGAATGCTGATTGCAATGGCCACTCCTGTGTATGGATCCGCCAGCCATGCAATATCCGGTACCTGCCGATACTTTCCCGGCACATGTTTTTGGAACGCCGGCTTCGCGAACCCTGCCAAACAGTCTCCACTGGTATCCTGCACGGCGCAGTTGCTTGGTCCGCCGCCCGCTCCGCCGGTGAATCCGAAGGCCGCCGGCGGATCAGGTATAAACCCTGCACTCGCCAGCTCACTTTGGTTGTTGCCCCAACCCGTCTGCCAGGCGATCGAGTTATCCGTATTCAGCGCCAGGGTCACTCCTCCAACCCCGGTCGCCCACGGGGAATCCGCCGGTGCACTCACCGCAGCCGGGATCCCATCAAGGGTGTAATCTCCTCCATCTCCCGAAGAAAAGTTGGTCGAGATTCCCGAAATTGCCGCGGTCTCCGCAATCAGGTTCTCCGTATCCAGCACCGCTGGCGGAGTGAAGGATTCGATCGAAGCATAGCTGCCTGAAATCACGCTGCCCAGCCCGTAGTTCACAGCGTAGAAAAGGGCTTGGTCCACGTCCTGAAAGCTCGCCGAGGGCGGTACCACCAGGTCGATGTTGGCTGCGGGAGCGATAGCATGCGCCCACTCCACATCAATGTTGATTTCTACGCTGTCGGGAGCCTCGCACAGGCTCGCCGTCGGCGTGTAAATGATGCTGAAGTTCGAGGGTCCCAGCAGCGGCAGCCCGAACATCGCCGAGAATGCGTTCGCATCGGACTGAATGGTCGGTGACCCGCACCAGTCCAGAATGACAATGGTTTGACCCGTTCCGCTATATCCTTCCGCGTACAGGTTGGTCAGATTGTAAGCCGTCTGAATGGGACCGGGCGTGTAGCCACAACCCGCGCTCGTCAGGCTCTGTAGATTTAAGTGATTTCCCGTGTACGTACCAATGGGAAGCTCGCCATCGTTATTGGTAGAAAACTGCTCGGTGACCACGCTGTCGAAGCAGTCCGAAGAATAGAAGCTCGAGTCCGAAGCCGATGCGCCCGACGCCTTACCTGCTGCGTTTGACGTTCCCGCCGGAAGCTTCGCCGTCCGCTGCATCGCCGGATGCTCATACTCTCCCGAGTCGAGTCCGCTCACCACCCTCACCAGCGGCCCCGCCGCTCCATCTACATAAGGATCGCTCGCGTTCGCACGAACCACCTTGTCTCGCACTTGATAGTTGTTGAGTTGTACGTGGAACGCCTTCTCCACATCCCCGACCGTTCCTCGCGCTCTGACAAAAAAATTGTCGCCACCCACTCGCACCACTTTCAGATTGTGCGATTCAAAGAATTCCTGCACTGTTTTCGCTTCTTCCGCCGTCGGCGCAAATCGCGCCGCAATTTGCGTCCGGGTCAGCCAATGACGGTAGTTCGGTGACGTACGGTCATACAAATCCTGCGCCACCGCATCCATCTCACCACGGTTGTGTGGGTTCAGCCAGATGCTCACTTCAATGGTCTTCGACGGGTCTTCTGTCCCTAGATTCTTCGCCGTCGCTACATAGCTGGGAGTGTTATGTGCCACTAACTGTCCGGAAGCCGCATTGGCCGGCCTAGCCGCGCTTAGGGTTAGGATCAGTACCACAAGGCAGAGCCCCGTCGTCCTCTTTCGGTCGACGTGAGCTGGCGGAGTTAAAGCTAGCTTTTCCTGAGACATTGGTCCTCCATGGAGTCTGTTGCTGTGAACCCTACTTCTAGGAACTAGGCCAGCCGGTCAGACCATCGATGATGGTCCGCACCTGCGCTAACCACCGTTGGAAGTAGCGAACTCGAAATGCAAGCTGACTGCCTGAATCCCGCTCGCTGCCTACGCTGCGAGCCGCAGCAAGTCGGGACTCTACCCCAAAGGTGCCGACATCCTAATGGCTTCGCCCAAGAAAGACAACTAGTCCAAAGGCTCCAAAGCTATTTATTTGTTGGATCGTCGAAAATTGGTTTTACGCTCAGGTTCCCCCCGCCTCCCTTTCTCACTGGCAAACGCTCTCCAGTTCCTTATAAGGCTTTTCCGCATGAGGGGGATCTTTGATTCCCTTCACCTGCATCCATTGGTCCAGCATCGTCCCCGCATCATGCAGCCCCACATCCGGATCGCCGTCATACGCCGCATCGCTCTCCGCTTCTTCCAGCGTCACCAGCTTGAATCCCTTCTTCTTCAGCAAGTCCAGCGCATCCGGCAGAATCGTGCTGCTATAGGCTCCCAAATGCATCAGCAAAACGTAGTTGATCTCATGCCCATAGATCAGCTTTGCTTGCTCCCGTCCCAGATCCAAAAACGCCGAAGCCGTGCTCAAATAACTCGACCGCAGCCACTCCATCGACTTCGTATCATTCTTCGCTGCGCACTTCGCATACGCAAAATTCCATAAGTAGTCTTCCCAATCCAGCGACACCTGTGCAATCCGGTATCCGTGCGCCTTCAAATAGGCCCGCACCGCGCGCCGCTTCTCCACCGTGTCACCCTCATGCAAATACGGATAGCGCAACCAATGCCACGTATCTTTGCTCCCCAGCAACTCCAGCGTCGGCTCATCCTCCTCAATCTCGCGTTCGAAAGCCTCCGCCGTGTTCTGTTCCAGATCCATGTGCGCGTACGTATGATTCCCTACCGGCTCCGCCGCCGCCCACACCTTCAGCCCCTCCGCACCATCGGGACTTCCTTCCAGTTTCTTCGCATTGATGAATCCATACACCGGAGGCACATGCCGCTTCTTCAGGATCTCCACAACATTCTTGGCCGTCTCCGCCTGCGTCACTCCCGGAGGCAACTCTCCATTCCGCGGCAAATCGTCGAACGTGATGGCCAACTTCTGCGCCGAGCAAAGCACGCAAAAAGCTGACAGGAAGGTAAGAGCAAAAAAACTGCAGAATCGGATGGAAGGTTTCATCCCGAGAGTCTACTTCACTCCCTGGGCTTTGTCCGGAAGCCTGGACACATTCAGACCGCGCCACCTTAACTCCGCTTTCGTCTGAACGTGCTTTGAAAGCTCGCGGCTCTCTCTGAGCTCGTTTTAGAAGGGCACAGCTTGTCTGATCTTGCTTTGAGAGCTAGCGGCTTTTAGCCTGAACTTGTTTTGAAAGGGCGCGGCTTTAGCCTGAACTTGTTTTGAAACGGCGCGGCTCTTGCCTGAACTCGTTTTGAAAGGGCGCGGCTTTAGCCGCGCCGTTAGGAAGCAAAGTTTTATAGCGGCTTTAGCCGCTGAAGTCCTTCAACCGGAAAAAATTCTCAACGTTCTTTGGTGCCATCGAAGGGACTCGAACTTGACGCGCTTGCGCGGCGTCTGAGCCGCGCGCCGAAATCCCGAGCGCAGCGCGGGACCTCTAGCTACGAAACACTATTTTCTTTCTTTGGTGCCATCGAAGGGACTCGAACCCCCACACCGTTGCCGGTACATGGACCTGAACCATGCGCGTCTGCCAATTCCGCCACGATGGCAATCTGATTTGCAATGCAGCGGCGGCCCGAAGGCCGCCGTGTCCGGAAGATTAACACTTCTATTTTTACAGCCATGTGAGAGACTGTCAAACCGTTCACCGCGGCTCGCTTCCCTATCCCAGCTTCGCCGTCATCGAAATCTTCGCGTTCAGCACTTTCGACACCGGACAGCCTTTCTCCGCCGCCTCCGCATATTTCTGAAACGTCGCCGCGTCCGCGCCTGGGACCTTGCCCACGACATCCAAGTGGCTCGATGTAATCGTCCATCCCGAATCCTGTTTCTCCATGGTCAACGTCACATTCGTGCTGATGCTCTCCGGCGTCAGATTCGCTCCGCCCAACTGCGCGGATAGCGCCATCGAAAAACACGCCGCATGCGCCGCCGCAATCAGCTCCTCCGGATTCGTCCCCGGCCCATTCTCAAAGCGCGAGGTAAACGAATATTGCGTATCCTTCAGCACTCCGCCCGGAGCCGAAATCGATCCCTTTCCATCCTTCAGTCCGCCCTTCCACACTGCACTTGCCTTGCGTTCCATCTCGTTCTCCTCATCCTGATCAGGAAATGAAGTACCTGAACATTGTAGACGGAGACGGTTTGCCTTGTCAGTCGGCACGCTGCCCGTTCGCGATGAAACTGAAAACGCCGACCGCCCTCAATAAAAATCCGAGCAACTCAAATAAAATCCGCACGCCGGACAACTCAACTTGCACCGGCTCTGCTTCAACTCCGCCGAACAGTTCGGACAAAACTGCTCCGGATGCTTCGCCCTCCGCTCCGTCTCCACTTGCCTCTCGCCCGTCCGGTCTGGCGCAATCCGCTGCCCGTTCATGCTCATCCGCGCAACATAACCTTCGCGCGCACCCGCGCACAAGTAGAAATCCGTCTTCCCAGCCCGTCCACCCGAAGCTCCACAAAATTTTGCGCTTTCCACAGCGAATTGCGCTAGAATGCCCTTGCACTGACGAGCGACCGATTGCCCCGGAAACGCTCTTGGCCTTCCCCCAGGAGGTAGTAGATGTATCGCTCTTACTCCAGTTCCTTGGCGGACTCTCATCCGTCCACGGATGTCCAGTCCCTGATCCGCAATCTCGCGCAAGACTTCGTCACCGCTTTCAACACCGGCAACTACGATCAAGCCGCCGCTCTCTTCGCCCCGGACGGCGCATTCCTCGCTCCGCATCACGACCCTGCCTACGGCCCCAAGGCGGTCGAACAACTTCTCCACCTGCTCGGCGACGCCGGATATCAGGATCTCCGTCTCGAAACCATCCGCGTCGAATCCTCCGCCGACATGGCCATGGAGGTAGGCCGCTACACCGTCGCTCTCCGCAATCCCGATGGCACCATCCAGGGCGACCGCGGCAAGTACGTGAAAGTCTGGCGCCGCCTCGGCGCCTGGCTCATCGTCGCCGATAGCTGGAGCACCAACCTCCCGCTGAATCGTTAGGACTGACGGTCAAGATTCCTCTATGGGGTGCCGGGTGCCCCATCTTTCGCGGGGTGCCCCATGTCTCGCCTCCTTTGCGAGACATGGGATTCCACGGACCTTTCGTTCTCCCTCGAAAACCTTTGCGTTGAAAGAGTTTTTGTCATTCCGAGCGCAGCGAGAGCCTGCCCTGAGCGAAGTCGAAGGGAACCTGCTTCCTCTGTCTCATCCCAGCAAGCCTGAATCGTGTGCCCCGTTTCCTCGCGCAACAACTCCCACCCCTCCTGATACTTCCCATACTTCTGCCGCCGGCTCATCGGCGTGAAGTGGATCGAACAATTCTTCCTCCCCATCACTTCAAACGGAATGATGTACCAGTCATCAATCGGGATCAGCAGGATCGCAAAAAAATCCACCGTCCCCGGCGCATACGGCTTCCGCTTCGGCCCCATCACATTCAAGCTGTAACACTCGCCTCGCCGCTTGTAGATCGTCGACTTCACCTGCACCCGCAGAATCTTTCCCTTCCCTTCCACTCCCATGTCATACCTCCCCGCATCTCCCCACGGCCTCGAGACCTTCAGCCCGTGCTCCAGCGCCAGCATCATGAAATAAAGCTCCGCCCACTCCCCGCGTTCCTTGCACCCCTTGATCTTCCCACCCATCCTCTTCCGATTTTCCATCAGCCCTTTCTCCCATTCCGCCAACTTCGCTCGACGCAAAATTCCTCTCCACAAATAAAAATCGCGGCCTGCGAAAAGGCCGCGATCCGTCCGGTAAATTGATTTCTTACCCTATAATTTAATTATAGCCCTCCGGATATCCTGACTGGGACACATTAGCCCAAACTATCTTCCCTTTCTTTTCATCAGGATGACCCCGATTTGTACCGTGTCACCCCCTTGACAGGAAATCCGGCTTGGCCCTGCGAGGATTTTGGGGAGGGCCCAGAAAGCGCCCACAGGGGCTAAAGCCCGCAATCTTTCTCACGACCTTACGCGGCTCCTGAAGGGCCGCTCTTCCACGGTCGCGCAAGCGTCCCAGGTCCGCAACTGGAGCGGGTTGTGATTACGGAACTTGGAGGCAACGAAGGCAATCCTCCGCCCGGCGACCGTTGACTCATGTAGCATCCTGGGGGATCCATCACGAACGCCAGGGAATGCCGTGGAAGAGCGGCGCTTCAGCGCCGCGTCAAGCGCTCTTAAAGAATGCGGGCTTCAGCCCCTGTGGCATCTCGTCCGGTCGGAACCCCACCCTCGCCAATGAAAACGGATACGCGATTGCATCGCGCGCCAATCCCGCCCGAACCGGATTCATCCGAATATATTCGGCATGCTTCTCAAAATCCTCCGCATCCCGAATGCGATGATTCGTGAAACTCTGCTGCCAAACCTGAATCTTTTCCGCTTTGCGAAGTCGATACGAACATCCACCCTTAATAAATTGCACGGCTCGCTCCACCGAGATTCCGGATGCAGGCGTGAGCAGCGCATGAAGATGGTCCGGCATGATGACAAACTCATGCAGCAAGTATTTCTTCTGCTCGCGATAATCGAGGAGCACGTCAATCAGAAGTCGCGCCCGCGTTGCGACGCGAAAGATCGGCGCGCGTTGCCACGTGACGGTTGTGATGAAAAATGTGCGTTGCGATTCATCCATCCCCGGATCGTAGCGATGTTCACGGCGAATCGAGCGTGACAAGGATCACGCTAAGAAGGAATCGATTCCAGTTTCGGGAAAAACGACCACAGGGGCTAAAGCCCGCAATCCTTACCGCTCTCTGACGCGGCCCTGAAAGGGCCGCTCTTCCACGGTCGCGCAAGCGCCACGGAACAGAACGATCGGGATATGAAAGCGATCAGCACAATCACCACCGACCACAGACTTTAGATACAACCCCGTCACGAACGCGAGGGATACCGTGGAAGAGCGGCGCTTCAGCGCCGCGTCCAGCACCAAAAAAGAGACCGGGCTTCAGCCCCTATGTACCGTCCTGAAGACCATGCCGAAGAATCCGAAACCACCGAGGAAATCGTGACGCTCTCGCCGCAGCGCCGCCACAGACCCGCGCAGCGCCGTCGAAGATTTATTACGAACGCGTGCAATACCGTGGAAGAGCGGCGCTTCAGCGCCGCGTCCAGCGCCCAAAAAAGAGACCGGGCTTCAGCCCCTATGTACCGTCCTGAAGACCATGCCGAAGAATCCGAAACCACCGAGGAAATCGTGACGCTCTCGCCGCAGCGCCGCCACAGACCCGCGCAGCGCCGTCGAAGATTTATTACGAACGCGTGCAATACCGTGGAAGAGCGGCGCTTCAGCGCCGCGTCCAGCGCCCAAAAAAGAGACCGGGCTTCAGCCCCTGTGGATCGGGATTCCCGGGAAGGGCACGACTTCAGTCGTGCCGCAAGCCCCTAAGAACTTCTGTCATTCCGAATCGGGCTGAAAGCCCGGTGAGGAATCTGCTGTTACCGACACCACGAACCGGGGTGCCCCATAGCCTGCCCTGAGCGAAGCCGAAGGGTGCGATCCCACTCACCCATCTTTCACAGGATTTTGGGTGGCGCAGCGCTTCCAGCGCTGCGATTGGATGGCCTCTTAGCTCGTAGCCCCGGAGGGGCGGCAGATAATAGCCCAGGACGTTAGTCCTGGGTATCGCACCAGAAATGGAACCGAGTCCCGCAGGGACGAGCCGACAATTGCCCGACATTCCTCGCGTAATCCTTAAACGGCGATCATTTTTGGGCTACAATGCTCCGCTTGGCTAATCCTCTGCCCCAATACGGAGGCTCCCTGAGCAAGTACATCCGAGCCGAGAAGTACTACGATCTCCTTTCTTCGATCACGCACGATATTCGTGAGGCGCAATTGCGCGCTAAGTTCGATCCCGATCTGTACGCGACGGCAAAGGCGCGATACTTGGTTGTCGAAAACGGGTTCGTCCGTCGCGACAAGTTGGTCGACCTTATTCATGATGAGGGAGCCTTCAGTGAACGGGTAAAGATGGTGATGTATTTCCTGTTCATGTTTCGAGATCGCCGTTATCGTGAATTTATTTGCAATGTCGTTGGCCAGAAAGATGGGAAATGGGATCCGACGGTGTTCTCAGACACTCACTCGGAGTTTTTCGAGCACGCCGGCGGGCGAAAGGCATTTACAAACCTCCGCCAATTCTTATTCCAGACGGGCATCAGATGAATCTGCAGTGCAGAGTTGATCTCGCAGTCAAGTACAAGGCTGCAACTCAGATCGCGCGTGTTCTCACAGAAGACTGGTGCTCGCGCGAACTATACTGCCCAGCCTGCGATTCAGAATGCCTGACCGGGTCGAAGCCTAACAGCCCAGCTATCGACTTTGAGTGCGCTAAGTGCGAGCAGCCTTTCCAGTTGAAGGGCTTGAAAAACTGGAATCCCAAGAAAGTGGTCGATGCTGGCTACGAAGCCATGATTCGGGCGATTCGGGCTGACAGGACCCCCAATTTGCTTCTACTCCAGTATTCCAGCGCATGGCTGGCACAGAATCTGATGCTAATCCCACGAATGTTCTTCTCAGAGAGTGTCATCGAGAAGAGGAAGCCGCTGGGCCCAAATGCGCGCCGAGCCGGGTGGAATTGGATGCAATATCCTCCTCAGCGAAATACCCTCAGATGGCAAGATCACGATGATCTCGAGTGGAGTACCACTCAACAAGGAGCAAGTGCGCAGTGAGTTCTCTCGGGTCAAAGACTTATCGAAAGTTCCCCCTTCATCAAGAGGCTGGACGCTCGATGTACTTAGCGTGATCCGGCGACTGGGCAAGCAGGACTTCTCGCTCAAAGAGGTGTATGAGTTCGAGTCCGAACTAAGGGAGCTTCATCCGAGAAATCAAAATATACGCCCGAAAATCCGCCAACAGCTCCAAGTGCTGCGGGACCTCAGCATGATTAAATTTGCTGGCGAGGGACGTTACCTCCTGCCCAGCTAGAAGTCGAAAAAACTGCTAGGCCGCACATCGCTTTCACATCATGGACCTACCTTTCCACTCGATCATCTGAGGGAATAAGTCGCCCAAGAACCTCCGCGTGAAATCGTTGTAGTTCAGCCCGTCATCGCCATCATTCCGCCAGATCAGGCCGATGGCGAGCGATTCCAAGTGTCCAATCGTCCATTCATAACCACCCCTCGGCCGCCTATCGCTCACGACGCAAAGCTTGACGGTAGGGCCGAGGGCATCTCGGTAGAGGTATCTATACTCAAGCAGCTCAGACACTGCAAGACGTATAGGACCAGCAATGCTGTGGAGGGGGCAGGCTTTGATCTCGAAGATTACTGACACCGTCCCAACATTACAGAGGAGGTCGATATGCCGATTCGTGAGAGGCTCGTATTTGTTCGCAAGACATAGGTCAACAATGCTTTTTTCCAGCTGCCAGTGCTGGAGACTCGATCTTTCTCTTTCAACGACATCAACCGGCGTCGGACTGCGAGGCGGTCGCTTGCCGTTGATACGATTCAGGGCAGATTTCATTACTATGGGTCCGCAGCCAGCAGCATCGCGATCCTACTGTAATGATCGTCCCACCGCTCTATCTTGATTAGCGATAGCAGTCATGCGAAGGCTCTGATCGGTTCCATCGCGGGTGCGTGCCTGAATCTGGGCTGAAATCATCTTCAGCCCAGCTCGCGTGCTTAGCTGCACCCGCTCGTGCTGCCGCAACTTCCGCAGCGATAGCACGAACCGTTGCGGGTCATGATGCTGCCGCAGAAGCTGCAGGTGGGAGCGTCGCCCAGGTCGATGATGCCAGCCAGCGCGTCGGCGGCGTGAACGGAGCCGGGCTTCGCGCTTCCGGCTTCCGGGCGCCGGATCGCGGACGCCGCTTCTTCCGGCAACTGGCCATTGGCCACGGACGATTTCGGGCGCAGGTTTTCGAAGAGCAATTGCTGCTGTCCGGTGAAGCGCAGCTGCAGCCAGCGGAAGATGTAATCCATGATCGACTTGGCAAAGCCGATGTCGGGATTGCTGGTCCAGCCGCTGGGCTCGAAGCGGGTGTGGGCGAATTTTTCGCAGAACAATTTCAGGGGCACGCCGTGCTGCAGGGAGATGGAGACGGCCAGGGCAAAGCTGTCCATCAATCCGCTGACGGTCGAGCCTTCTTTCGCCATGGTGATGAACAGTTCACCGGGCTCGCCGTTGGGATAAAGTCCGACGGTGATGTAGCCCTCGTGTCCGCCGATGTTGAACTTGTGCGTGATCGAGGCGCGCTCTTCCTGCAGCTTGTGCCGCACCGCGCGCGGAGGCGCATTCATATCCTCCGGCTCTTGCGCCGCGGCAGAGAGAGCGTTGCGCGCATCGTCTTTGGTGGAGTTGGCCGTCTTCGTTCCCGCGGCGGAAAGCGGTTGCGCTTTTTTGCAGCCGTCGCGATAGACCGCGACCGCCTTCAGGCCGAGCTTCCAGGCCTGCAGATACGCGTCCATGATGTCTTCGACCGAGGCGTTCTCGGGAAGATTGACGGTCTTCGATATCGCTCCGGAAATAAACGGCTGCGCCGCCGCCATCATGCGCAAGTGGCCCATGTAAGCGATCGAGCGCGTGCCCTTGGCCGGCTTGAAGGAGCAATCGAAGATGGCGAGATGATCGTCCTTGACATGCGGCGCGCCTTCGATGGTTCCGGTGGCGTCGATGTAACTGACGATGGCATTCGCCTGATCGTGGTCGTAGCCGAGCTTAAACAACGCCGTCGGCACGGTCTGATTGACGATCTTGATCATCCCGCCGCCGACCAGCTTTTTGTACTTCACCAGCGCCAAATCCGGCTCCACCCCAGTGGTATCGCAGTCCATCATGAAGCCGATGGTGCCGGTGGGGGCGAGGACTGTGACTTGGGAGTTGCGATAGCCGTGTTTTTCGCCGTGGGCGAGGGCTTCGTCCCAGCAGGCTTTCGAAGATTCGTAAAGCACGGTAGGGACGTTATTTTTATTTATGTTGTTCACGGAGGCGCGGTGCATGCGGATCACGTCGAGGAATGGTTCGCGATTGATGTACCAGCCGGGGCAGGCCCCACCTGGCATGGTCTGTGCCGAGGCGCTCGCTTCGCTCGCTGGACGGACAAATGCGTCCGTCCCCACATGAGTCATGCCGAGGCGAGTGGAGACGGTTTCGGTTGCGGGAGTCAGCGGGGCGCACTGTTCGGCGATGCGACTCGATTGGAGATAGGCTTCGCCGCACATGATGGCGGTGACGCAGGCGGCGTAGTCGCGTCCGGCGTCGGAGTCGTAGGGTAAACCTGCGGCCATCAAGAGTGCGCCAAGATTGGCGTAGCCGAGTCCGAGGGGACGGTAGTCATGCGAGTTGCGCATGATCATCTCGGTGGGATAGCCGGCGTTGTCGACGAGAATTTCCTGGGCGGTGATGAGGACGTCGACGGCGTGGCGATAGGCTTCGACGTCGAAGGTGCCGTTGGGCGCGAACTTCAGGAGATTCAAGCTCGCAAGGTTGCAGGCGGAATCGTCGAGGAACATGTACTCGCTGCAGGGATTCGAGGCATTGATGCGGTCGGTGTTCTTCGACGTGTGCCAGCGATTGGTGGTGCTGTCGTATTGCATGCCAGGATCGCCGCAGTGCCAGGTGGCCTCGGAAATTTTCTGGAGGAGGTCTTTGGCTTTGTAAGTGGTCATGACACTGCCGTCCTGCACCTTCTTGGTGGAGAAATCGGTGTCGCGGAGAACGGCGTACATGAAGTCGTCGGTGACGCGGACGGAGTTGTTGGCGTTCTGGAAAAAGATGGAAGAGTAGGCGTCGGAATCGGGATGGGAGCCATCGTATCCCTGGGCGACGAGCGCGTGGGCCTTGGCTTCTTCTTTCTGTTTGCACTCGATGAAGTCGACGATGTCAGGATGATCGACGTTGAGGATGACCATCTTGGCGGCGCGGCGAGTTTTGCCTCCAGACTTGATGACACCGGCAAAGGCGTCGAAACCTTTCATGAAGCTGAGCGGGCCGCTGGCCGTGCCTCCGCCGCTGAGACCTTCGGTGGAGGAGCGCAGCGGAGAAAGATTGGTTCCGGTGCCGCTGCCCCACTTGAAGAGCATGCCTTCGGTCTTGGCAAGAGTGAGGATGGAGTCGAGCGAATCTTTGACCGAGTTGATGAAGCAGGCGGAGCATTGCGGATTGCTGTAGCCGGTGACGCCGAACTCGACTTGCTGCGTCCTGGGATTCCAGTGCCAGTTGCGAGCATCGGAATTGGGCTCGATGCGATCGCAGCCTACGTTGAACCAGACGGGCGAATTGAAGGCGGCGTACTGGCGAACGAGGATGTGCACGAGTTCGTCGTGGAAAGTGGCACCGTCTTCGGGAGTCTTGAAGTAGCCCTGGGCCAATCCCCAGTTGCGAATGGTCTCGGCGACGCGGGTGACGAGCGCGCGGACTCCGGTCTCGCGCTCAGGAGTGCCGACCTTGCCGTGCAAGTATTTCGAGGCGACGATGTTGGTCGCGGTCATGGACCAATCTTTGGGAACCTCGACGTCTTTCTGCTCGAAGATCACGTTGCCTTGGGCGTCGGTGATCTGAGCGAGGCGGAGATCCCATTCGAGTTCATCGTAGGGAGAGACGCCGGGCTTGGTGAAGAAGCGGCGGAAGGAGAGACCGGGGGCGGTCTTCTTCTGGGCAGGGTTTGCGGAATTGACCACAGGGGTTTCAACGGTAGTGGTTTTAACCTCGGGCATTGATCTCTCCATTAGTAATTAGATTCTATCCAGCGTGGCCCGATTCGGCGTCCATGGGGGTGGCGGGGGGAATTGGGCCATGCCCAAACGGGAAATTGTTTGGGGGTGAAGCGTGTGTTGTAAAGAGCTTATGCCCTTGCGGGGGCTTGGTGCCGTCTTGCTTGTATCTACCCCGGACTTACGTCCGGGGCTAATGGATGCCGCCGCCCTTGGCGGCTGGGGCATCGTTACTCGAGTAAATTTGTTTGTCCAACAAATTGATCTATACCTCAGGGGCTAAAGCCCCGAATCTTTTCTACTTCCCGACGCGGCGCTGAAGCGCCGCTCTTCCACGGTTGCGCTTGCGGCGGTTATGCTTCCTGCATCAGCGGCGATTCTCGCATCCTCCGTGTTAATCATTTCGAACCTCAGGGGCTAAAGCCCCGAATCTTTTCTGCTTCCCGACGCGGCGCTGAAGCGCCGCTCTTCCACGGTTGCGCTTGCGGCGGTTATGCTTCCTGCATCAGCGGCGATTCTCGCATCCTCCGTGTTAATCATTTCGAACCTCAGGGGCTAAAGCCCCGAATCTTTTCTGCTTCCCGACGCGGCGCTGAAGCGCCGCTCTTCCACGGTTGCGCTTGCGGCGGTTATGCTTCCTGCATCAGCGGCGATTCTCGCATCCTCCGTGTTAATCATTTCGAACCTCAGGGGCTAAAGCCCCGAATCTTTTCTGCTTCCCGACGCGGCGCTGAAGCGCCGCTCTTCCACGGTTGCGCTTGCGGCGGTTATGCTTCCTGCATCAGCGGCGATTCTCGCATCCTCCGTGTTAATCATTTCGAACCTCAGGGGCTAAAGCCCCGAATCTTTTCTGCTTCCCGACGCGGCGCTGAAGCGCCGCTCTTCCACGGTTGCGCTTGCGGCGGTTATGCTTCCTGCATCAGCGGCGATTCTCGCATCCTCCGTGTTAATCATTTCGAACCTCAGGGGCTAAAGCCCCGAATCTTTTCTGCTTCCCGACGCGGCGCTGAAGCGCCGCTCTTCCACGGTTGCGCTTGCGGCGGTTATGCTTCCTGCATCAGCGGCGATTCTCGCATCCTCCGTGTTAATCATTTCGAACCTCAGGGGC
The DNA here is from genome assembly GCA_964403025.1 of uncultured Acidobacteriaceae bacterium. Taxonomy (GTDB): domain Bacteria; phylum Acidobacteriota; class Terriglobia; order Terriglobales; family Acidobacteriaceae; genus Sulfotelmatobacter. The sequence continues at coordinate 435,043 of CAYOEH010000002.1, forward strand.
TAAAGCCCAAATTCATCGTGCCCTCATGCGGCACGACTGAAGTCGTGCCCTTCCCGATCTGTACGACTGACGGAGCGGCTTAAATCCGCGCCCTTTCAAAACCAAATCTGCCAGCACCCTTCGGCGTGCTTCGCTTGCTCAGGGCGGGCTGCTAAAGCGCCGCTCTTCCACGCTATGCCGACAGCATCTACGCTCAAACGGGAAATTGTTTGAGGTGAAGCCTGTTTGTTAAAGAGCTTTCTGCCGCCCCTGCGGGGCTTGGTTCCTCCTAACTCTTCCAGCCCACGGCTTGCGCCGTGGGCTGCATTCTTTCGCCTCTGCGCGGCTAGTCCGTTCATCCACTCCTCGGGTCAAAAACCCGAGGGAAGGGGGTGAGGACAGTGGAGATTCTGGTTGCCTCCGGAGTCGAGATGGGGGAGCGAGCTAACATTCGCTCCTCGCGGAGACTCTGTTGCCGGAGTTGAAACGGCGTCGGCATTGGCGGACAAGAGTGTCCGCCCCACACGGGGTGTGCCAAGCGACTCTTCCGCGGCATTTAGTTCCAGCGACGAAGAGAAGCCGGCGGGGATGCCGCTGGCTTTTTCGGCGGAGGAGAGCATCCATTGATTGAGTGCGGTGCAAATATTGCGGCGCTGGTCCTGGTCTTCGACGACGACGAAGCGGAGGAAGCAGCGTCCTGAGGAAAGGCGAGCGCGCATGGGGTTGATGCGGGTAAACATGCGGTCGAGGGTAAAGGCCATGTCATCGTCTTCGGAGAACTGGAGGACGGCGAGCATGCGCTTTGAGGGCGGGACCTCAGCGGCTAAAGCCGGAGTGTTTTTGACGGGCGTAACGGCACGACTGAAGTCGTGCCCTTCCCGTTCGGTGCGCACAGCGAAAGTCGATGCGCTGGATGCAGGTGCCGAGCCTTGCTCGGCTGGACCGCCGGGGGCGGCTGTCCCTACATGAGGGCTGCCGAAATCCAGGATCTCTTCGGCGATGGCGAAGATGCCGGGCTTGCTGGGGACGACGAGGAGGCTATGGGGAGAATCGCAACGGAACCAGCGAGACCATTGCAGGCGGCGGGGGTCGATGGGACGATCGAAGCCGTGCCGTGCCAGCGAATCGGTAACGAGGCGAGTTAAAGATTCCATCCTGGGCTCCTCAAATTCCTCAGGGGGCTAAAGCCCCACATCTTTTTGCCTTGGATGGCACGACTGAAGTCGTGCCCTTCCCGAGCGTGTCATGGAAACATGAAGCTGACTTAGTTCCTTCACCAGTCGTTCACCCGGGGGAGGGTCGGGGAACGGCCACCGCACTTTACTTTGTACTTTTCTACGACCGGCTTGGGGCTTCCGGCGTCCGGACCCGCCCCAGATCGGGCTCGCCTTTACGGCTTTGTTTTGTTCGTTTTACGGAGGCGGCGCCGGGTCACCTCTGGCCTGGCGCCATCCCGTCCTCACTACTCTCCAACTGCACCTGCCGAAACCCGCCCCGTTCCCGCGAGGCGAATTTCAAAGCTATGGGATTGCAAAGTTACTCCCGCTTATTGTGCCTGTCAAGAGGGAAACACCATAGGTTGTATCTCCAGCAATGACGGGCTTGATGCTGGGATGAGGGATTGGTTTTCCACAACCGGAATTCATCGAGCGTTCATAAAAGGCGGCGGTGGGCTGCGGACGGGGTGCAGGGGCTAAAGCCCCGATGGATTGGGGATGCATTACGCGGCGCTGAAGCGCCGCTCTTCCACGGTGCCGCCGGCGGTCGTGGCGCTGCGCGGGTTCACGGTCCTGCGGGCGGTCGGGATGGATTTCGCGCGGTTGAAGCGATCCTAGCCGCTTGCGGCGATCGGGATGGATTATGGTCGTACGGTTTACGGTCGTGGCGGCCTCAGGGGCTAAAGCCGCAATTCTTCTCGAATGTTTGGGGCACGACTGAAGTCGTGCCCTTCCCGTTAGATAGATGGTCTTGGAGTTTCTTCTCTGCCCTGATCCGAAGCGTGTACGGAGGTGGCGGGACACAGGGGCTAAAGCCCAGAGTGAATTGGGGCGGAGTACGCGGCGCTGAAGCGCCGCTCTTCCACGGTGCCGCGGGCGGTCGTGGCGCTGCGGGGGTTCACGGTGCTTACATTGCGGGGTTCTGTTGGGGGGCCGGGAGGTGGTGGCGAATTCGCCGGAACTGGTTTCTGAGGGCCTGTGTACCTCGGGGGCTAAAGCCCGGAGTGAATTGGGGCGGAGTACGCGGCGCTGAAGCGCCGCTCTTCCACGGTGCTGCGGGCGGTCGTGGCGCTGCGGGGGTTCACGGTGCTTACATTGCGGGGTTCTGTTGGGGGGCCGGGAGGTGGTGGCGAATTCGCCGGAACTGGTTTCTGAGGGCTTGTGTACCTCGGGGGCTAAAGCCCGGAGTGAATTGGAACGGATTTCGCGGTGCCGCGGGCGGTCGTGGCGCTGCGGGGGTTCACGGTCCTGCGGGGGTTGGTGGCGCTTACATTGCGGGGTTCTGTTGGCCATCCGGGAGGTGGTGGCGAATTCGCCGGAACTGGTTTCTGAGGTTCCAACTATTTCGGGGGCTAAAGCCCGGAGGAATTTGGGATGGATTACGCGGCGCTGAAGCGCCGCTCTTCCACGGTTGTGTCGGCGGTCGGGATGCATCTCGCGCGGTTGAAGCGATCCTAGCCGCTTGCGGCGGTCGGGATGGACGACCTGCGAGTCAAGCGCGACGCGTCCGCGGTCGCGGTGCGAGTGGTGGTCGGGATGGATTGCGCGCGTGTCGGTTACGGTCGTGTGGATTTCTTCAGCGGCTGAAGCCGATTTTTTCGCAGTCCTTGATGGCACGACTGAAGTCGTGCCCCTCCCGAGCGATTGTGGGTTGGGGCATCGCGGAAACGGAGACGTGATAGGAGCTGAGTGTGGGGGCGTGGCAGGGGCTAAAGCCCGGAGTGATTGGGGATGGGTTACGCGGCGCTGAAGCGCCGCTCTTCCACGGTGCCGCGGGCGGTCGTGGCGCTGCGGGCGTTCACGGTGCTGCGGGCGGTCGGGATGGATTATGGTCTTGTGGTGGCTTATGGTCGTGGCGATTGCCTCAGCGGCTAAAGCCGATTCTTTCGCAGGCGCGGACGGCACGACTGAAGTCGTGCCCTTCCCGGGCGATTCTGCTTGGGGAAATCGCTGAACCGGAGACGTGATACGAACGAATCCCTTCCGCGCGAATCGTGTCCGCGTTAATCGTAGAGAGAGCGAAGGTTGGGGGCGGAGTTGCGAGATCCGCGGTCGGGTTGAGGGAATTTGCGAATTGGGAGCGAGAAGTGAATGGCTGTTTGGCGCGGCCGGGTTTCTTGTGGTTGCGGAGTTCGAAGCGGCTCGGAAGTCTCGCTGGCGAGCAAGGGGACGTAGATATCCTCGAAGATCTGGCGAGGGGCGATGCGGAGAACACCATCGGAGGACTCGACCAGATAGTCGCCCTTGCGTCCGGAGTGCTGACGGCCGAGGACGTCGGTGAAGGTGAGGCTGGTGGTGAGTTGTTTTGCTTTGACCAAGAAACGGGTGCGGTAGGTGATCCATGGATTGGTTGCTTTCATGAGTGCCGGCCAGTTTTTGTCTTTCGATGATGAAGGATGAATGGTTGACGGAGCGTTGCTGATGAAGTCCGCGTTTGTCTCATGCCGGTGACAGTCTCGGCTGAGTCGGTCATTTTTTTTGTTGAGGGCGAGAACGAATGTACGAGCGAAAGGTTGCTTGGTCAATTCAGTATTTTTGGTGCAGTTGAGGAAAATCCCAGGAACGGATTTTCGCGGATCGAAGGGATCAAGGAGTTGGGCGAAGATATCTGGCTAGGGCGCGTGGAGAGCGGGGGTTCGATTGGATGGCACGGGTGGAGAAAAATATCTGGGGGAGTCGGAGGGCGAATTGTCCACAGACGGTGCACAGGAAATGCAGAAAGGGAGGGAGGCTGTAGTCAGTGAGCAGTGGGCAGGTTCTTGTTTCCAGTTTCTGGTTTCCAGTTTCTTGTTTCTAGTTTTTGTGTCGGAGGTTCCGGGCGGGGAGAACCAACTGAGCATTGCCGAAGGGTAGGGATCCCCTTCGGCTTCGCTCAGGGCGGGCTTTCGACTTCGTGGCCGCTTCGCTGTTCGCGAAGCGGCCACTACGCTCAGAATGACAATTCAGTTGACGGCCGGTTAGTGAGCCATGGCCGGCTCATGCAGTGCTTTGCCGGACTTGAAGGCTTCGTAACGGGCGTTGACTTCGTCCCAGTTGATGACGTTCCACCAGGCGGCGAGATATTCCGGACGGCGGTTGTTGTATTTCAGGTAGTAGGCGTGCTCCCAGACGTCGTTGCCGAAGATGGGGAAATGGCCTTGCGTGATTGGGTTGTCCTGGTTAGGCGTGCTCATAATGTGCACGTCGCCACCGGGCTTGCCGGCGAGCCAGACCCATCCAGAACCGAATTGTTTGGTGCCGGCGTCGTTGAACTTGGCCTGGAAATCCTTGAAGTTGCCAAAAGTTTTGGTGATGACCTGGGCGATGGGGCCGGTGGGATCGCCGCCGCCTTTGGGCTTCATGATCTTCCAGAACATGGTGTGGTTGACGTGGCCGCCGCCGTTGTTGCGGACTGCGGCGCGAATGTCTTCGGGGATGGCGTTATAGTCGCGAATTAATTCTTCCGCGGTTTTCTTGGACAGTTCGGGATGTTTTTCGATGGCTGCGTTGAGATTTTTGACGTAGGCACCGTGATGCATGTCGTGGTGCAGGGTCATCGTCTGCTTGTCGATGATGGGTTCGAGCGCCGCGTAATCGTAGGGCAGGGGCGGTAGTTCATGAGCCATGATTTTTCCTCCAGAGTTCTTATTGTACTGATGACGAGGTCAAGGGTACGGATTCAGGCGAAGCGGCTTCCTGGAACTTGGATGAGGAAGAGCGGCGTCGCGGTTGCGAGGAGAATTTTACACCGGGGCGGAGAGCCAGGGGCTAAAGCCCGAGTGTTTTGGGGAACCTGAACGCGGCGCTGAAGCGCCGCTCTTCCACGGCTGCGCGGGCGGCGAGAAGCGCTTTGGGCGCAGGGGCTAAAGCCCCGGTTCGATCTGGCGCTTGGCGGCGCGGCTGAAGCCGCGCCCTTTCAAAACAAAACCTGGCGGCGCGGCTGGAGCCGTGCCATTTCAAAACAAAACCTTCCCTTATCGCAGGGCTGAAGCGCCGCGCCACCCAAAATCGAACTTCTTAGTTGGTGGGGGGGCCGAGGACTTCGCGGACTTTGCGGGAGAGGCTTTGCAGGGTGAAGGGCTTTTGCAGGAAAGTTTTTTTGCCGTCGGCGGGGAGCGGGCTGGCGAAGGCGTCTTCGGCGTAGCCGGAAAGATAAAGGACCTTGGCGCCGGGGCGTACGGGCAAGAGTTGCTGGACGAGTTCGTGGCCGCTCATGCCGGGCATGACGACGTCGGTAATGATGAGGTGGATGGTGTCGGGATGGGAGGAAGCGACGGCGAGAGCATCTTGTCCGTTGGGTGCCTCGAGAACATGATAGCCGCGGGACTCGAGAGTCTCGCGGACGAGCTGGCGAACGGACTCTTCGTCTTCGACGAGGAGAATGGTTTCAGTTCCGCCGACGGCGGCGAGAGAAGCGGGGGCGGCGAGAGCCTCAGAGGGCTCGTCGACGCGCGGGAAATAAATGGTGAAGACGGTGCCGCGGCCGAGCTCGCTTTGAACGAAGACGTAGCCGCCGCTTTGCTTGATGATGCCGTAGACGGTGGAAAGTCCGAGGCCGGTGCCTTTGCCTTTTTCCTTGGTGGTGAAGAAAGGCTCGAAGATGCGGGCCTGAGTTTCGCGGTCCATGCCCTGGCCGGTGTCACTGACGGAAATCATGACGTAGGGGCCGTGCTTGATGAAAGTATTTTCGGGGCGATAGGTGTCGTCGAGAGTGACGCTGGTGGTGCGAATGCAGATTTTGCCGCCGTTGGGCATGGCGTCTTTGGCGTTGACGACGAGATTCATGATGACTTGCTCGAGCTGACCGGCATCGGCGCGCGTGCAGCCGACGGCGGGAGCGAGACTGGTAGTGAGTTCGATATCTTCGCCGATGAGCGGACGCAGCAGGCGCTCCATGTCGGCGACGATGGCGTTGACGTCGATGACCTTGAGTTCGAGGAGTTGCTTGCGGCTGAAGGCGAGCAGCTGACGCGTGAGGGTGGTGGCGCGATCGGAGGCTTGCTGAATGGCCTCAGCCTTGGTGTGCAACGGATTTTCGGCAGTGAGCTGATCGAGGAGGACTTCGGTGTAGCCGCTGACGACCATGAGCAGATTGTTGAAGTCGTGAGCGATGCCTCCGGCGAGACGGCCGACGGCTTCCATTTTTTGCGACTGGCGGAACTGATCTTCGAGGACGCGGCGCTCGGTGATATCTTCGGCGATGGCTTCGAGAACATCGGCGGGCTCGTCTTCGGTGGCGACGGCGCGGCCGCTGATGCGGACGGTGATAGCAGATCCATCCTTGCGCTTCCAGCGGGCCTCGAAACCGTCCATGCGACCGGTGCGGCGGAATTCGTCGACCAGGCGGGTGTACTCGCCGGGGTTGAGGAAGACATCGTTTTGCGGATCGAGGGCCAAGACTTCGAGAGCGGAATTGTAGCCGAGCATTCCGATGAGAGCTGGGTTGACGTCGAGAAACTGGCCTTCGAGACGGGCACGATAGATTCCGTAGACCGCGGTCTGGACGAGGGAGCGGTAGCGAACCTCGGAGCGGCGCAGAGCCTGCTCGTTGCGTTTGTGCTCGATGGTGGCGGCTAATTGACGCGAGATTAAAGTGAGCACTTCCTTGTCGCGCTCGCGAAGAGGAGTTTTTTCGGAGTAGCTTTTGAGGACGAGCGCGCCAAAGACGTGATGATTGGCGCGAAGCGGAACGCCCAGCCAGAACAGGGGAGACGGGCCGGAGAGTTCGATTTCGCGGCGCTGCTGCATTTGCTGCAAGAGTTGCGGAGTGCAGAGCAGGGGCTCCCCGGTGCGAAGAACATATTCGACGAGGCCGCGCGCGGCGCGGGCGGGAGCGGGAGCGGACTCCTGCTCGTCGACGAAATAAGGGAAGCTGAGCAGTTGCGACTCCGGATCGTGAATGGCGATGGAAAAACTGCGCGCGGGCATGAGTTCGTCGACGATGCCGTGGATGGCGGCGAAGAACTGCTGCAGATCCTGAGTGGAGCAGGCTTTTTCGGCGACGTTAAAGAGAGCGGAATTCAGAGTTTCGGCGCGCTTGCGATCGGAAATATCGCGATAGACGAAGTAGTAGGCGGCGCTGCGGCCGTTGACGATCAAGGGAGCGGTGGAAAGAGAGACATCGAGCAGAGTTCCGTCGCGATGGCGGCGCTGGGTTTCGAGGGTAAGCTGCTCGCCACGCTGCAGACATTGCGCAATCCATTGCGCTTCCGCGGCGCGATCCGGGGGAAGGATGAGGGCATCGATGGGCTGCGACAGAATTTGCGCTTCGGAGTAGCCGAAGACGCGCTGAAATTCACGATTGACGCACTGCGCGTGAAAAGAAGAGTCGACCACGATCAGAGAGTCGGGAGCGTTCTGAAAGAGCTGTTCGAGATACTGGCGGCGGAGATCGAAAGAAGCTTGCTCGGTGGTGACGCTGGGATTCGATTCGGCCGGATTCCAGGAGAGAGACGATGGCTGCGCGGCGGTGGGGCTGCCGGTGGGAATGAATGAGGGCGACGCTCCGCACTCGAGCGCCTGGTGCAACGACTTGGCGCGCAGAAGTTCCCGGGACTGTCCTGACCGGGTGACACGACCACCCATTGATGGCTCCCCCTCTGAAGCCCAGCAGACTGGATAGTAAAACGCGAGGGGTTTACTCGAAAGTTACTGAGGTAATGGAAGCGGAATGGAATGGCACTGAGAATTTAGTGGTGGGTGAGATCCTTCGCTCTGCCTGAAAAGCGGCTGCGCTCAGGATGACACCGATCGGGCTGAAAAGCGGCTGCGCTCAGGATGACAGGAAGCTGAAAATTGATCAGCCTTTGGTGGCGAGCATATCGCAGACGCGGCGGATGGTTTCGCGCTGGGGGTCGCCGAGGGTAAGGAATTCGAAGCCGTAGCGCAGGCCCTGGCGATAGCGGACGATGGCGCGAACTTTCAAAGGGTACGGACTGAGAGGCAGAGGGATATCGAGGGAGACGATTTCGCCGGTTTCAAGTTCTCCGGTGAGAGTGGCTCCGATGCCATCCTGCCCAAGTTCGGTGGAGCGTCCCCAGCAACTGCGGAATTCGCCGGACTGAAACATGCGGACTTGCAGGCGAACGTCGATGGCGAAGCGGGGATAACGGCGTACATAGGCCGATGCGGGCGCGGGCGCGGTTTTTTTGCCGGGAGCTGCCATGAGTTAGTTTTCGAGCATCCGCCAGGGGCTAAAGCCCATATTCTTTTCGATCCTTTACGGCGCGTCTGAAGCCGCGCCCTTTCAAAACTACCCAAACAATGCGCACACGAACTTTGATCTCAAGATTCTCCCGCGACTAGTTGCCGTGCAGCAGGTAGCCGGGTTCGAGAGGCAGTTTGCCTCCGACCTTGACGACCGAAACGCTGCTGTTGATGGAGTACACATCCACCACGCCAACAGCTCCGGGAGTGGAAGCCACCGCGTTCACGAGTTCTTCGTCGGAAGTGGCGACCAGGATGGCCGGATGATTGGCGCGAGCGTGATTGGACGAAACGATGAGACTGCTGAGTTCGCTCTGCGACATGCCGTAGATCTTTTCGAGAACGACCTTCATCTCGGGCGCGGAGGGCGAGCGCATAACAAAGGTGACAGGTTTGCCATCAGGCCAGCGATTGGTCTGAGCCTTGCAAACCTTGACCAGATCGGCAACGGTGATGGCGCCCACGGCGTTGGATTTATTGGAGACTAAGGCGAGATCGCGTGCGGCGGCCAGCGAGGCGCCGAGGAGCACGAACACAAAGACACGAAGAAAGCGTTGGCAGAGCACTCTGGTTCTCCCGCGATCTGGACGTAAGTCTGGAGAGATTGTGCTTGATGAGGGGTCATTCATTAAAGGTAACTAAGGTCACGAAGAAGACGGGCGGATGGACCGGGGGCGGGGTTGGGAAAAAAAGTGGGCGCGGCTGGTGAGCCGCGCCCGGTGGTTTGAGTGATGAGTGGCGGGTTAGTTTTTCTTTTGGCGAGCGGCGTGAGGATGGAACATGGGCCGGGCAACGAACATGTTCGAGTGGGCCACGGCCGCAGAGGAGCTGGGAGAACTCTGCGCCACGATGACCCCGGCAGAGACCTGGCCGCTATCCGACTCGATAAAGGGGAAGGTAGTGCCATCCACGGTGTATAGGGTGAGAGCGAATCCGCCGTTTAGCGTGCCAGGCGAGGTGCTTGTCCCAGTGGTGGCAGTGATCCCCGAGCGTCCGGTGTCGATGCTTCCGTAGGTCCCAGCGAGCACCTGATCAAAGAACGGGGAGGTGGCGGTGTAGTAGTTTTCGTCGATCAAGCCCGTCACGGTTGATCCGCTGGGGGCGGCGGTGAACTCGGCGATGTCACCCACCGGGTCTATGCCACTCGACGAAAGGTTGTCACCCGAGAGACTTAACCCGAAACCTTGCGATGCACTGGCAAAGGTTGCGGTCGATGTTTGCGTGTAGGCCGCGCCAGCCGTGACGCCGACCGTATCGATCTCCAAGAGAAGCGTGCCGCCGCTCGAAGGATAGGCCGCATAGGTTAAGCCTGCGGGGGTGAAGCCACTGAAGTTACTGATGGTATATCGGCCAGTGCCGCCGGCAACATAGCTGGCGGTGAACGGCACCGGCGTAGCAGGAGAGAGGGTTCCGCCCTCGTTGAAGTCCTCAGTCGACGAACTGGTGATGTCGCCTGTGGAATCGGTAACCATGAAACCACCAGCTGCGACGGGAGCTCCTGTCGCCAATGAGCCTTGTAGAGTGAAGGCCAGAGTGCCGGATGGTAGGGTGGCGGTGGTCTGAGAAAAGGCGTCGCCGGACAAGGTTCCGTTTCCGTCGGTCTCAATGAATTTCAAATGGTTGGCATCGATGGGAAAGACATCGAAAGCGAGCGAGGGATACTGGGCGGTGCTCAGGGTCGTCGAAGGGGTGGAGGCGACGACCACGGTTCCTGCGAGTGTCTGGCCAGCAGAGATCGTAAGGGCACCGTTGTTAAAGTCTGCCAGGCCAGCGGTAATAGCTCCGCCGGAGCCAAGGGTAAAGTTGCCAACGGTCGCAAACGGAGCACCGCTGTAGGTGCCTCCGGAGAAGCTGAAGGCGTAGGCGCCGGAGGGCGTAACGCCAGAGGATTGCAAGTCGAGGGTTCCGCTGCCAGTGCCGAAAGAGTCGAACTCTGTGATCAGCCCGTGGGAGCTGGAAGAGAGGACGAAATCAAATGTGAGGTTAGGAAATCCGGAGATATTGCTGCCGATTGTGGCTTGTCCGCGTCCATCGACGGAGACGTTGTAGAAACTATTGCTGTTGATCGAAGCGTCTGCAATCGGACCGCTGGTGAATTCAGTGGTGTCGGCATCGTTGATGTCGAATGTGCCGCCGGTGATGGTGCCTTTGCCGTTGCCACCACTGCCATTGGCGGTGAACGTACCAGTGATCGCATAGGGGAGGGCACTGGCTTGGTCGGTCCCGGAGACGGAAAAGACGTAAGTTCCATCGAGATTGGCGTTGGTGAAGCCGCCGCTGGGCGGGGGCGTAGGATTAGTAATGCCGTTGTTGCTGCCGCAGGCGGCCAGGAATAAGAGTGTGGAGAGTGCGAGGAGCAGGACGATGGCGTTGCGTGGTGACATAACTTCCCCCTGGGTTGAATCGAGCGTGGATCGGGTCACTATTGATTCTGAGGTTAGCACAAGTCGTTTCAGTTGCCTTGAACCCGAACCATGAAAATAAGTAGCGCGGGCGGAAGAAAAATATTTTGCAAGTGCAATGTATACAGAACTTTACATTCCAGGAGGGAAGGCGGGTTTTGGGAAGGCGGAGGGGGAGGTTTCGGCATCTTAACGGGGAACGCGAGGGATGGGCCAGCGGGTCTGGAATTCCGGTAGCATGGGGTGGGGAAACTGTGGCTGCTTGCCCGAGACACGCCCGCAGGAACGCCTTGCGGTGCCGGTGGTTTCTATGACGTGCGAGGGTTCCCCTTCGACTTCGCTCAGGGCAGGCTTTCGACTACGGTTGCGCTTCGCATTCGCGAGGCACAACCTTCGCTCAGGATGACAGAGTTTGTAAGATGACGGGCTGGGGGATTTCAGGATGAGGAAGGTCGGACAGCGAATCTTGGTGTGCGTGGTCGCGGTGGCGATGAGCGGGGCGGGGTTCGGGCAAGCGCCGGCGGCGACGGACCCGTCCGCGCCGGGGAAGAATACGGATGAGGGGCTGGTGATTGAGCCAACCGAGTTGCCGGTGACGTATCCGCAGGGGCAGTATCAGGCGAATTTTCAAGGGCGCGGCAATTTCGTGCCGGTGCTGCATTGGCGGGTGGAAGGTGGCGCGTTGCCGAAGGGGATCCGGCTGGAAGATAACGGAGTATTGCATGGAGCGGCGGAGCGGGCGGGCGAATTTCAGTTTGTGGTGTCGGTGAAGGACGGCGGACAACCGCAACAGGCGGTGCAGCGGGGATTCGTGATCAAGGTGGTGGAAGCGATCACGCTGGCGTGGAAAAATCCTCCGCGGGTGAACGTGAACCGGATCGAGGGCAGCGTGGAAGTTTCGAACACAACGGCGGATGACATCGATCTGACCTTTGATGTGAAGGCGGTAGCGGAGAATGGGCGGGCGACGGAGATTGGATATCAGCGCTTTCCGCTGAAGCGAGGAACGGAACACATGGCGTTGCCGTTTGGCGAGACGCTGCCGCACGGGGCGTATGTGATTTATGTCAACGTGGCGGGTGAGATCGCGAAGAGAAACGCCATCTACCATGAGCGGCTGCAGACGCCGGGGCCACTGCAGGTGGTGGTGGGACCGTAGGAAAAGTGGGGGAAGCGGTCAGTGGGCAGTTTAGCGAGCGGCGGAGAATTGGTCCTACTGATCAGTGAACACTAGGACTGGTCTCATAAATAGTTCTCCGAGCGGACAGTCCTGAACGACACGGCTGAAGCCGTGCCCCAGCCAAAACCATTTATGAGACCAGTTCCAGCCAGTGATCCACTCACTATAGGATGCTGGTACGATGGTCATATTGACTTGGATTTGAAATTTTTGAAAGACTAGCGGCTGGGTTGTAAATCGTTTGCTTGCGTATGGAGTTGCTGCTCAATCTCGTGTGGCTGTTGCTGGTGTTGCCGGCCTATTGGCTGTGGCGGCGAGGCGCGGGAGCGCGACTGGGGCGCAGGGTGACGGCGTTGCAGTGTTTGCTGGCGCTGGGATGCGTGGTCGTACTGTTGTTCCCGGTGATCTCGGCCACGGACGATCTGCATGCGATGCGGGCCGAGATGGAAGAATCGGCATCGAGCAAACGCACGGTACTGCAGGCCGCGAGCGAAAGGCACTCAGCGTGGGTAAACCGGCTGCAGGGACCTCCGGCGCTGGCGGCGAGCGCAGCGCGGCTGCCTGAGCTGGAAGCGGGACTGCTTGAAGTTTGTGTTTCGTATTCGGCACCACCGGCGAGGCCTTGCGTTTTGCGTGCAGGGCGCGCTCCTCCTAGTTCCCTCCTTGGGTAGTTTGCCGAATCCCAGTTAACTCATCTTGGTGCATTCATTGTTCGTGAATCGCTGATCGGATGCAGCAATAAATCCGCAGCGAGGATTCTCATCTTTAGAGAATCCTTACAAAAGAGCCTAGATACTTATTTCCAGTGTGTTTGTGGAGCAATGCGTTCCTGGAAACACATTGCTCTACATCTCTGCCGGAGGCTGTAGAAGTCCGGAGATATTTGTGGAGTCGAGATTTGTGGAGTTATTGATGCGGAGAAGATTGCGGAGGAGTTGTGGAGCGCTGGTGGCGCTGGGTTGTGCTGCGGTTCTGGCCGGGGCGCAGGCAGCGCCGGCGAGGCCGCAGGCTCCGCCACAGGCGTGGACGTGGGAACAGGTGAAGGACCGGCTGGAGTTGAATAATCCCACGCTGCTGGCGGAGAAGTTGAATATCAGCGAATTCCAGGCGGACGAGATCACGGCGCATCTGCGGCCGAATCCGAATCTGACGGTGCTGGCGGATCAGATCGATCCATTTCCGGGGGGGCCTTCGCATGGGCCATTTGCCTACTGGCTGCCTTCGGCGACGGTGAGCTATTTGCACGAGCGGGCGCACAAGCGGGAGTTGCGAACGGAAAGCGCGAAGGAAGGGACGGCGATTGCGGTTTCCCAGCAAAGCGATCTGGAACGCGGGCTGCTGTTCAGCTTGCGCAGCGCGTTTGTGCAGACGCTGCAGGCCAAGGCGGTGCTGCAGGTTTCAAAAGACAATCTGGAATACTACGACCACGTGCTGAAGATCAGCAGCGATCGATTTCAAGCGGGAGATATCGCGCAGATCGATCTGGACCGGCTGGAGTTGCAGCGGGTGCAGTACGAGTCGGACGTGCAGACGGCGATCGTCAATTTGCGGACGGCGAAGATTCAGATGCTGATGCTGTTGAACGACCGCACGCCGGTGGACCAGTTTGATCTGGCGGGCGTGTTTGATTTCAACGATCAGATCGATCCGCTGGAGGCGTACCGGCAAATCGCGCTGGATAACCGTCCGGATTTGAAGACGGCAGTGCAGACGGTGCAACAGGCGCAGACCAACTACAAGCTGGCGGTGGCGAACGGATCGACGGATCCGACGTTCAGCTTTGATATGGGGCGGAATCCACCGATTGATCTTTATTTTGGCGTGGACGTGAGTATTCCGCTGCGCATTTTCGATCGCAACCAGGGAAACAAGCTGCATACCAAGCTGGACATTACGCGTAATGAAAAATTGCGCGATGCGGCCGAGGCGCAGGTATTCAGCGATGTGGATTCGGCGTATGCCACGTTGAACAGCAATGTAATTTTGCTGCGGCCGTACAAGCAGAAGTATCTGGCGCAGGCGGTGCGGGTGCGGGACACGATTTTGTTTTCTTACCAGCACGGCGGGGCTTCGCTGCTGGATTTTCTCAACGCAGAGAGCGATTACCGCAGCGTGGAATTGAATTACGTGAATCTGGTGGGCTCGTATTTGACGGCAGCGGCGCAGTTGAACCAGGCCGTGGGCAAAGAGGTTGTGCAATGAAGAAGAAATATTTCAACGGGCTGCGGAAATTTCCCGCAGCGGCTAAAGCCGCGGTTCATTTTGTGAGACCTACGGCGCGGCTTGAAGGCGCGCCCTTTCAAAGCGAGGCTGCGGGCAGAGTTTTTCCGCGTTGCTGTGCCGTCCCTGAAGGGACTCTCATGACGACTGGACTTTCCCCGGACTTACGTCCGGGGCTAGTGAATGGCGTCGCTTCGCGACTGGGGTTTGGATCCGGCCCCGCGGGAGGGTTTGGATCCGGTTCCACGCCGGGGTTTGGATCCAGACGCGGGCGTTTGAGCGGAGTTGGGTTGTGCCTGGCTCTGGCATTGATGCTTGCGGGGTGCAACGAGGGCAAGGCGGATCCGAAGGCGGAGGCCCCGCCTGCGGCGAATGTTCAGGCGGACCTGGACGCGAACAATTTCAAGGTCGATCATCCGGAACTGTTTCCGCTGGCGACGGCAGCGGAATATAAAGCCGCGCCGGCGCTGAACGTGACTGGCGTAGTGCAGCCGGACATCGCGCGCGCGGTGCCGGTGATTTCGCTGGCGGCGGGGCGCGTGGTGGAGATCAAAGCCAGGCTTGGCGACGTGGTAACGAAGGGGCAATTGCTGCTGCGAGTGCAGAGCAGTGATGTTTCCGGCGCTTATCAGACGTATGTGAAGGCGGTGAATGACGAGCGGTTGGCGCGGGTGCAACTGGAGCGCGCGCAGATTCTTTACGACAAGGGTGCGGTCGCCAAGAGCGCGCTCGAACAAGCGCAAGATGCTGAAGATGACGCCAAAGCTGACCTGACCGCAGCTACTGAGCAACTGCGGCTTCTTGGCATCGATAAGGAGCATCCTTCCGGCATTGTCGATATCTTCGCACCGACCTCGGGGATTATTACCGACCAGCAGGTTACGAACGCATCGGGTGTGCAAGGACTGGGCTCACCGAATCCTTTTACCATCTCCGATCTTTCTTATGTGTGGATCATCTGCGACGTTTACGAGAATGATCTGGATGCGGTTCGCGTTGGCGAGTACGCCGATCTCCACCTGAGTGCGTATCCGAATCAAGTGCTCAAGGGGCGGATCGATAACATCCTGCCGGTGCTCGATCCTAATATTCGAACGGCGAAGGTGCGGCTGGAAGTGCCGAATCCCGGGCTGATGCGCGTGGGAATGTTTGTGACGGCGACTTTTTATGGCAAGCAGGCGGAGACGTATGCGGCGATTCCGACAACTGCGATTCTGCACTTGCATGACCGCGAGTGGGTGTACGCGCCGCTAGGCGCGGGACACTTCAAACGCCTGGAAGTGGTAACGGGAAAGACGCTGCCGAACCATATGCAAGCGGTGGTTTCCGGGATGAAGCCGGGAGATCAGGTGGTTTCGAACGCGCTGCAACTGCAAAACACGGTGGAGCAATAGATGATTCGCAGAGTCGTTGATTTTGCTCTGAACAACCGATTGCTGGTGCTGGCGTTTGCGCTGATGCTTTTTGCCGGAGGGATTGTCGCGTTTCGTGATCTTCCGATTGAGGCTTACCCCGACGTGGCGGACAACTACGTGGAGGTGATCACGCAGTGGCCGGGAATTTCGGCGGAGCAAATCGAGCAGCAGGTCACGATTCCGCTGGAAATCGTGATGAACGGCATTCCGCACGTGGTGCATCTGCGGTCATTTTCGCTGTTCGGGCTTTCGGACCTGAAGCTGATCTTTGACGACGAATCGGACAACGACTGGAACCGGGAGCGAGTGCTGGAGCGGCTGAGCCAGGTGACGCTGCCGCCGAATGTTGTGCCGCAGATGGGAACGGACTGGAGCCCGGTCGGACAGATTTATTTTTTCACGCTGCGCAGCACGAATCCGGCATATGACCCGATGGAGTTGAAGTCGCTGGAAGACTGGGTTGTCGAAAAGAATTTCAAAGCGGTGCCGGATGTTGTGGATGTTTCGAGTTTCGGCGGGCCCACGCGGGAGTACCAGGTGCGGCTCGATCCGAACAAACTGGTCGCTTACGGGCTGAGCCTGGCGCAGATCGAGCAGCAACTCACCAACAACAATACGAATGCAGGCGGCAGCTTCATACAGGAAGGACTGCAGCAGATCAACGTGCGCGCCGTGGGACTGGTCGACCGGTCGCAAGATATCGCGGAGACGGTGATCCTGACCAAGAACGGCACGCCGCTTCGGATCAAGGATATTGCAGCGGTATCGCAAGGTCCAAAGATCCGGCTGGGGCAGTTTGCCAAAGCGATTCACCGGGAAGACGGGAAGATTATTGATAACGACGATGTGGTGTCAGGCATCGTGCTGTTGCGAAAGGGCGCCGCCGCGGATACGGCGCTGCAGGGGATTCACGCGAAAGTGGAGGAAATGAACGATCACATCCTCCCGCCGGGGGTGAAGATTGTTCCATTTATCGATCGCAGCGACCTGGTTCACTTCACCAGCCACACGGTGCTGCATAACCTGACGGAAGGAATGATTCTGGTCTCAATCATTCTGTTTTTGTTTCTGGGAAATATTCGGGGCGCACTGATTGTGGCGGCAACGATTCCGTTCTCGCTGTTGTTCGCCTCGATCTGTCTGGACTTGCGGCATATTCCGGCAAACTTGCTGTCGCTGGGCGCGCTGGATTTCGGCATGGTAGTGGATGGCGCGGTGGTGATGGTGGAAAACATCGTGCGCCATTTGGGACACAAGAACGGGAACGATAAAAGTCCCAGTGAAAAAATCAGCGAGGCGTCACACGAAGTGCAGCGTCCGGTGTTCTATGCGATCGCCATCATTATTACGGCGTACTTGCCGATCTTCACGCTGGAGCGGGTGGAAGGCAGGCTGTTTCATCCCATGGCGTGGACGGTGGCGTTTGCGCTGCTGGGGGCTTTGGTGTTCTCGATTGTGATTGCGCCGGTGCTGGCCAGTTTTGCCTTCGCGAAGGGAGCGAGCGAGTGGAGCAACCCGGTGATGCATTTTCTGATTGAGGGCTACCGGGTTGCAGTGCGATGGGCGATTCGCCATCGGGGAGTCACGATCGGCGTAGTTTTGGTGATGGTGGTGGTAGGAAATTATCTAGCCTTCAGCGGCGCTATCGGTTCCGAATTTCTGCCTCACCTGGATGAAGGAGCGCTTTGGGTGCGGGGAACGCTGGCGCCGAGCACCGGTCCGGACGAGGGGATAAGGGTAGCGAATCAGGCGCGAGTGATCCTTTGTTCTTTTCCGGAGGTTCCGCAGTGTACGAGCCAAACGGGACGGCCGGATGATGGAACCGATACGACGGGCTTTTTTAATACCGAATTCTTCGTCGACCTCAAACCCAAAGAAGAGTGGCGGCCTGTGTTTCACCAGGACAAAGACGAATTGATTGCAGCCATGCAACGGGAGCTGGATAAGATTCCGGGCGCGGTGTGGGGATTTTCGCAGCCTATCGAAGACAACATGGAAGAGGCGGTCAGTGGAGTAAAAGGCGCGCTGGCTACGAAAGTTTTCGGTGACGACCTTAAGGTGCTGGAGCAGAAAAGCGACGAGGTGGTCAATGTGTTGTCCAAGATCAAAGGCATTGAGGATCTTGGAGTGTTTCGCGTGCTGGGCCAGCCGAATTTGAATGTGACGGTAGACCGGGCGGCGGCGGCACGTTATCAGATCAATGTGGCGGATGTGCAGGACGCGATTCAGACTGCAGTAGGCGGAAATGCGATCACACAGGTGCTGAAGGGTGAGGCGCGATATGACCTCACGTTGCGGTATCTGCCGCAATATCGGGATACGCAGGAGGCGATCGAGAACATTCGATTGCTGTCGCCGAGCGGAGAGCGCGTGTCTCTGGCGCAACTGTGCAAGATCACCGAAGCGGACGGTGGTTCCGAAATTTATCGCGAAGGCAACCAGCGCTATATCGCCATTAAATACAGTGTCCGCGGGCGGGACCTGGGCAGCACGGTGGAAGAAGCGATCAAGAAAGTAAATGAACAGGTGAAACTGCCCATCGGGTACAGCTTCCGGTGGGAGGGCGAATACGCGAGCCAGAAGAGAGCCAACGCGCGGTTGCTGATCGTGTTGCCGATCACGATTCTGATCATCTTCATCCTTCTTTATACGATGTTCAAGTCGCTCAAATGGGCGCTGCTGATTATGGTGAACGTTGCGATCGCACCCATTGGAGGGTTGCTGGCTCTGTGGTTCACGGGCACGAATTTCAGCGTTTCTTCTGGCGTAGGATTTCTGGCGCTGTTTGGCGTGTCAGTGCAGACGGGAGTGATCATGCTGGAATACATCAACCAGTTGCGGGCGCGGCGATTCACGGTGGAGGACGCGGCGGTAGAGGGTGCGGTGTTGAGACTGCGTCCGATTATGATGACGATGCTGGTGGCGACGCTGGGATTGTTACCGGCGGCTCTGTCACACGCGATTGGGTCAGACTCCCAGCGGCCGTTCGCGATCGTGATCGTGGGAGGACTGATCGCAGCACTGGTCATGAGCGTTTTTTTGCTGCCGACGATTTATGTGTGGGTAGCCGGCGAACGGGACGTGCTGCCCATGGCGGAAGAATCGTTCGAACTCGGCGAGCACGTGGATTAGGTCAGTTGTCAGTTGTCAGTTGTCAGTTGTCAGTTGTCAGTTATCAGTTGCCGGTTGCCGGTTGTCAGTTTCTGGTTTCTGGTTTCCGGAAGAAACGATCTGGTCCGTCGAGATATGTGATTCCCAACGGCGACCTCGCTGGCGTGGCCGGTATATCCTGAGGGAGCATTGTTTGCTCGGGAACCGACCTATGCCTGACAAAACCGACATCAGCGCGGAAGAGAGCTTGGCGCGGCAGGCGCTGGAAATCGAACGACTGAAGGACGCGTTGGGATTGTTGGGAGTGAATCCCTGTTCATGGTGCAAGAAGTTTGTTCGCCGAACCGAGCCGGGGGCGTTGTTTGATGCGGGCGAACTGATTTGTTACGGCTGCGTTCCGGAATGGTGGGCGCAGCGCTGCGCGCAACTCAGCACTAAAGAGCGCGAGAATCTCGAAGGCAAGCTGGTCTTCTGGCTGCGCGACCATCATCACGCTGAGTTGTTCAAGGATCCGGCCAAGCTGCCGGAGAGTTCACAGCAGGAACTGCACATTGTGGCAAACTGCCTGGAGTGCCATGGGACGGGGAAATCGCTAGGGCAGGAGCGCTGCCGGTATTGCGAAGGGCGCGGGACGGTGTGGGTGATTGTGTTGAGGAAGCGGGGGTAAGGACGTACGTTTCTGGTTTCTGGTTTCTGGTTTCTAGATAATTCGGGACGGGACTCGACACAGGAAACCGGAAACTTCTTGCCAAAAAAATTAAGAGTTCCGAGGTGGTGTTGAGTCCATTCGTCTCGGCCAGTAGCTCGCGTTAGACCCTTGCTTGACCTGCTGTGCCGCTTCCCTTGCGGGTGCTCTGCACGCGATCTTCGCTCGGGCTCCGGGCTCACCGCCAACCGGATAAACCTACTCAACGCCTCGGAACTCTATCCTGCCTTCGACTGGGCTTCCCGTTCTCCTCGACCAGCGCTTTGCTATAGACCCTCACTTGCCTTCCCTCCGCATTTTGCAATGTGGAGGGTGACTCAGCTTGAGCCCCGGACGCCGCACCAACCGGAAAAACTTAAGAAACTGTCAAAGAACGATCTTGTTGTACTCCTTTTAAATTTTGAGTCAACGAAAAGAGCGCGACTTTATGTGGCTTATTTTCAATCGAGTGCAGGCCGTCCACAGGCGGGTGACAGGATTTTGTGCAATGCCGATGAGCGATTTGCGCAAACGGGGCGGAGAGGGCGCGGTTTGACGACATCGAGCCGAAGCATCCGCGGGGATTGCAGAATCTTGCGGTCCTGAGAGCTTGTGAATATCGGGCAAAAGCCGCGCCGGACAGGGGATTTCACGGGTTAAGGGGGAAAGAGGGCTGGCCTTCGCCGAGGCAACAGGACGCGCGTTTAATGGCTTGACAATGCAGGTAAGTCTGCTAAAGTGCGAGAAAAGCTGCATAAACGACGATTCGCAGGTGCCCAAAGTTATGAAGAATGTTTATGAGGTTCTGAGGCAGAAGGAAATGGAGTTGACCCGGCTGGAAAAGGAAGTGGAAGCTTTGCGGCTGGTGGCTCCGTTGCTCTCCGAAGAAAAGGAAATGAACACCGACATGGTGAAGCCGATGGCTCAGGCGGTGAACGGACCGCAGGCGCCCATTCGCATTCCATCGCCGCCGGTGGTGGCGGCGCAGCCGGTGCGGGCGGCCGGTTGGGACGATACAGCGAAGCGCTGGCCGTAGGTTCAGCAAAAATTTATTAGTCCTCTCGACGCGTGGGTTCGGCACGGTGGAGCGGCGTTTTTCTCAGCCTGGGATTCTTCCCGGGCTTTTGTTTTGGGGCGGAACGATTCCACAGGGGCTAAAGCCCGGCATCCTCATTTGAGCTTGACGCGGCGCTGAAGCGCCGCTCTTCCACGGTCGCGCACGACGCGGTTTTCATACCCAGCGGGTACTGCACGGTGCGGCAAAAATCTTTCGCTCGTCTCGACGCGTTGACGCGGCGCTGAAGCGCCGCTCTTCCACGGTCGCGCACGCCGCGGTTTTCATGCCCAGCGGGTACTGCACGGTGCGGCGAAAATCTTTGGCTCGTCTCGACGCGTTGCGCGGCGCTGAAGCGCCGCTCTTCCACGGTGGCGCACGACGCGGTTTCTTTTCCAAATCCCAGATAGAAGAGGCTGGGGAATCCCATGTCTCGCAAAAGAGGCGAGACCCTTCGACTCGGCTCAGGGCGAGCTATGGGGCACCCCCATCCCATCTTAATTGCGCAGCCGGTTCTAACCTTCCACAATCTCCCGCAACGCCGCGAGAAGGCGGTCGACTTCTTCGGCGGTGTTGTAGTGGACGAGGCCGATGCGGAGGAAGCCGCCGGATTTTTCCACGTCGAGTTGCTCGGTGAGGTTCAGAGCGTAGTAGTTTCCGTCCCAGGTGAAGAAACCGCGGTCGCCGAGTTTGGTGGCGAGGGCGAGTGGAGTTTGGTTTTGGTTCTGATCAACGACGCGGACTGCGAGCGTGGGGCATCGCCAGTCGAAGCACGAGGGATCGGTGATGCCGTAGATCTTCAATTTTGGAATTTCGGAAATACCGGCGATGAGGCGCTCCATCAATCTGCGCTCGTGGCGGTGAATGGCTTCGAAGGCGGCGACGATGGCGGCGCGGCGGTCCGATGATTGAGGATGATGGTGGCGGCCGAGGTCGGCGAGGTAGTCGACACAGGCGGTGATGCCGGCGATGCATTCGTGGTTGAGCGTGCCCCACTCCCAGCGGTTGGGGACGGCGTCGGTGAGGGGGCGGACTTTGTAGGGACGCAGGCGTGCAAGATGCTCGCGCTTGCCGTAGAGCACGCCCATGTGCGGGCCGAAGAATTTGTAGGTGGAGCAGACCAGGAAATCGCAATCGAGAGCGGCGACGTCGATGAGGCCGTGCGGGCCGTAGTGGACGGCATCGACATAGGCGAGGGCACCGGCGGCGTGGGCGAGGCGGACGATTTCTTTGACGGGATTGATGGTGCCTACGGCATTCGAGGCATAGCCGACGGCGACGAGCTTGGTGTGCTGGTTTATTTTGCCGGCGAGATCGGCAATGTTGAGCGTGCAATCTTCTTCGTGAATTTCCGCCCAGCGGATGGTGACACCTTTTTCTTCGAGGGCGAGCCAGGGGGAGACGTTGGCGTCGTGATCGAGACGGGTGACCAGGATTTCGTCGCCCGGGGCGAGATCGCGGCCGATGGCGCGGGACATCATGTAGGTGAGGCTAGTCATGTTGGGGCCGAAGACGATTTCGTCGGCGGCGCAGTGGAGGAAGTCGGTCATGGCGGCGCGAGCGTCGGCGAGCATGGCGTCGGTGTGGCGACTGGTGGCGTAGGCGCCGCAGGTGTTGGCGTTATCGCGGCGCAGGTAGTTGGAGATGGCGTCGATGACGCGCTGCGGAACTTGCGTTCCGCCGGGACCGTCGAGAAAGACGGCGGGATGTCCGTTGACGGTTTGGGCGAGCGAGGGGAATTGGGCGCGGATGTAGGTGAGGTCGAGGGCGGGGGGAGCGAGGGTTTCGGTGGTCGGCATGGTCGTCATTCATTTTTATCACGGGGCCGGTCAAGATATTCACGTAGAGTTGAAAACCAGTTCGCTCGTGGGAAGTCGATGAACGAGAGATCCTTCACTTCACCTGAAGAACGGCTGCGTTCAGGATGACGACGGAGTCGCGGGGCCTAAAGGCCGGGGAAACTTCGGAGGCTCTACGCGGCCCTGAAGGGCCGCTCTTCCACGGTACTCTGATACAGCGCTTTATCACAATGTCCTACCCGGTGACCGCTCGAACAAAATCCGCGAGCATGCCGTAGGCGGTGGCGTAGAGGCCGGGATTTTCTTCGGTGATGGCGAGGCCGGGGAAGATGTCGGTTTCAAAATAGATGTAGGACGAGGTGCCGGTGATTTGGGACATGGGATCGGTGAGCGGGATTTGTTCGGGGCGGACGGTGGCGGTGACTTCTGTTCCTTCTTTTTTGGCTCGGCAGATTAACTTGTAAGGGACGCCTTCTTTTTTCGCGTTGCGGACGGCTTCCGCGGTCAGGTTGCGGATGCCTTCGCGGCTGATCTCTTCCAACCTTATTGGAATATCCATCAGGACGGTGATGAGGGCGGCGGTTTTTACGGCGGCGTCCCAGGCGTCGATGTCGTGGGTGGCATCGGTTTCGGCGATGCCGAGGGACTGGGCTTTCTTTAAAGATTCGTCGAAGGTGAGGCCGTTTTCCATTTCGGTGAGGATGACGTTGGTGGTGGAATTCAGGATGCCGTGAAATCCGTGCAGGTGGATGACGGGAAGCTGGTCGAAAAAAGAGAAGATGGGGACGCCGTCCATGACGGTGGACTCGAAGAGGAAACGTGTGTTCCCACCCTTTCGCAAAGAACGCGAAAGAGTGGGGCACCCGGCGGCGGCGAGATCGCGGAGTTCGCGGTAGGCGTGGACGATGGGTCCTTTGTTGGCGGTGATGGCGTGGGCTCCGTGGTGGAGCGCGGCGCGGATGTGATCGACGGCGGGCTGGCCGTTATCTACGTTTAGGGAAGTGGCTTCGAAGAGGACGTCGGCGTGGGCGGCGGCGAGCCAAGTCTGGACGGTGGACGGCTCTTGAGAAGCTTCCTGGCTTTTAGCGGGCAAGAGTGCCCGCTCCACACAAGCATTCGGATCCAGGCCGTTGGGGTCGGCGAGCCAGCCTAGACGGCGTGAGGCGATGCCGGTGATGCGGAAAGAAATTCCGTGGCGGGAGCGGAGGTCGGGTTCGCGGTCGCGCAAAAGTTCGACGAGGGTGCGGTTGACGTTGCCGAAGCCGAGGAAGCAGAGGTTGTAGGTGTGAATGCGAGTCCCCACAGGGGCTAAAGCCCCGAGAAATTTGAGACGCTAACGCGGCGCTGAAGCGCCGCTCTTCCACGGTATTCCATGGTTCCGTGGTGCAGCCCTTACGCGAAGCTGAAGCGTCGCTCTTCCACGTGCTCCATGGTTCCGTGGTGCGCGCCCTTACGCGAAGCTGAAGCGCCGCTCTTCCACGGTATTCCATGGTTCCGTGGTGCAGCCCTTACGCGAAGCTGAAGCGTCGCTCTTCCACGTGCTCCATGGTTCCGTGGTGCGCGCCCTTACGCGAAGCTGAAGCGCCGCTCTTCCACGGTATTCCATGGTTCCGTGGTGCAGCCCTTACGCGAAGCTGAAGCGTCGCTCTTCCACGGGACTCCATGGTTCCGGTGCGGCCCTTACGCGAAGCTGAAGCGCCGCTCTTCCACGGTATTCCGGGCTTCCGTGGTGCAGCTGTTCCACAGATTACGTGTGCGCCTCTTCCACGGTGCTCCTGACGCTTTGTAGCTCCCGCGTGGCGCCCAAAAGGCGCATGGAATAACAATGCTCGAATGGCGCGGCTGAAGCCGCGCAGTTTCAAAACGATCCCTCGCCGCGCAAAGAACGCTTGCTCGGGATGACCAGGGCAACCTAGCCCATCACGGTGGTGTGCTCGGGCTTGATTTTGTAGATCACGCGGACTTCGCCGGGCTGGCCGTAGGGGTATTTGTCGACGCCGAGATATTTCTTGGCCATCTTGTCGATGTGGGCGCTGGCACCGTCTTCGGTGATCTCGACGACGCGGCCGCGAATCTCGATGTAGCGGTAGGGATTTTCGGGATCGATGACGGCGAGCGAGACACGCGGGTCGCGGCGAACGTTTTTATCTTTTTGACGGCCCTTGGCGGAGTTGAAGATGACGTGTTGGCCGTCGAAGTCGCACCAGACGGGGGTGACTTGCGGGCGGCCATCGGGCATGAGGGTGGCGAGGCTGGCGAAGGCGCGCTTCTGGAAAAGATCGCGATATTTTTCGGGGATAGATTCCGACATGAGATCTCCTTGCGGTGGTGCGGTAAATGGACAGGACATTATAGATCGGGAAGAAATTTTGTAATTGGGTAATTTGGTAATTGAGTCATTGGAAGGGCGGAGCTTCGCCGGAAGAACAGCAACACTCGCACGACGGCTCTTCCGTGGATAGGTCCTGCGGGCGAATTTGCGGCGGGGCGGGGATATCAGTATTCTGGCAGACCACGATTGCAGAGCGAGAGGAGTGTGGCGAATGAGTGTCGCGTGCGGCTTTGGGGAGATCCCTCAGGGGCTAAAGCCCAGATTAAGTTTGTATTCGTTACGCGGCGCTGAAGCGCCGCTCTTCCACGGTGCTGCGGGCGGTCGGGGTCGAGGACGGTCGCACGGCGCTGCGGGCGGTGTTCGGGAGCGAGGACGGGAAATCCCTCAGGGGCTAAAGCCCAAACTGATTTTCGATGCTTTACGCGGCGCTGAAGCGCCGCTCTTCCACGGTACTGCAGGCGGTCGCGGTTGTGGACGGTCGCACGGCGCTGCGGGCGGTGTTCGGGAGCGAGGACGGGAAATCCCTCAGGGGCTAAAGCCCAAACTGATTTTCGATGCTTTACGCGGCGCTGAAGCGCCGCTCTTCCACGGTACTGCGGGCGGTCGGGGTCGAGGGCGGTCGCTCGGCGCTGTAGGCGGTGTTCGGGAGCGAGGACAGGAGGTCCCTCAGGGGCTAAAGCCCGGACTGATTTTCGATGCTTTACGCGGCGCTGAAGCGCCGCTCTTCCACGGTGCTGCGGGCGGTCGGGGTCGAGGGCGGTCGCTCGGCGCTGTAGGCGGTGTTCGGGAGCGAGGACAGGAGGTCCCTCAGGGGCTAAAGCCCGGACTGATTTTCGATGCTTTACGCGGCGCTGAAGCGCCGCTCTTCCACGGTGCTGCAGGCGGTCGTGGATGGTCGCACGGCGCAGCGGGCAGTGTTGGGGAGCGAGGACAGGAGGTCCCTCAGGGGCTAAAGCCCAGAATCTTAGATGGCTGTGTCGGCACGGCTAAAGGCCGTGCCCTTCCCGGTCGTACCTTCCGCGGGCCCGATTTTTCTGACCCGCGACGTGGCGGCAGGGCTCGTGTGCTTCCCTTTTTATTGTTAGCGATGGTGGTTTTGCTTTCGGCAATGGCGGGGGCACAGACGGGGAAATATCCGCAGACGATTGTATTTATGACGGACTTTGGGGTGGTGGATGATTCGGTGGCGCTGTGCAAGGGGGTGATGTATTCGATCATGCCGGAGGTGCGAATCGTCGACCTCACGCACCAGGTGACGCCATTTTCCATTCTCGATGGAGCGCGGTTCTTGTATGGGGCAACGCCTTATTTTCCGGCGGGCACGGTATTTGTGGTGGTGGTCGACCCGACGGTGGGGAGCACGCGGAAGGCGATCGTGGCGAAGTCGAAGCGCGGGCAATATTTTGTGCTGCCGGATAACGGGTTGCTGACACTGGTGGAGCAGCGGGACGGGGTCGAGGGAGTGCATGAGATTACGAATGCGGATTGGATGATTGGGACGAAGATGTCCTCGACATTTCATGGGCGCGACATTTTTTCTCCGGTAGGAGCGCGCGTGGCGCGGGGGGATGACTGGACGAAAGCTGGCCCGGAGGTTCCGGTGGGGTCGCTGGTGAGGCTGGATTTGAAGGCGGCTCGGGTGGACGATCGCGGAATTTCGGCGGAGGTGATTGCGACGGATGGTCCGTTTGGGAATCTGGTGACGAATGTGGATGCGGAGGATTTTCTGAAGCTCGGCTACCAACGTGGGCAGGAGGTTCCGGTGAGGATCGGGGACAAAGAGATGAAGATCAAGTTCGTGCGGACGTTTAGCGACGTGCCGGTGGGGCAAACTCTTTTATATATCGACTCGCGGGGGCATTTTGCGATGGCGGTGAATCAGGGAAGTTTTGCGGCAGTGTATGGGGTGAAGCCGCCGGCAGAGTTGTGGATTCCGCGAGCAAAATAGAGTTCGAAGAAGGTTGTGGCGATGATAGGGATTCCTCGCGCCAAAGGGCGGCGCTCGGAATGAAAACGTTTTGTAGTGCGATTAAGAGCTGCAACCTACTCCGCCAGGCGCGGGAGGACGGCGCGGAGGAGGGACTCGAAGCTGGTTTTGACGCGTTCGCCGGTTTCCATGACTTCCTGGTGAGAGAGCGGCTGATCGACGATTCCGGCGGCCATGTTGGTGACGCAGGAGATGGCAAGGACTTTGATTCCCATGTGACGGGCGGCGATCACTTCGAAGGCAGTGGACATGCCGACGAGATCGGCGCCGATGATGCGGAGATAGTTGATCTCGGCGGGAGTTTCGTAGCTGGGGCCGAGCAGGGCGGCGTAGACGCCCTCGTGCAGGGTCATTCCGAGTTTGGCGGCTTCGTCGCGGGCGATTGCGCGGTAGTCCTTCGCGTAAGCGTGGGTCATGTCGGGGAAGCGGACGCCGAAGCGGTCGTCGTTGGGGCCGACCAGGGGATTGGTTCCCTGCAGGTTGATGTTGTCGCGAATCAGGACCAGCGCGCCTTGCTGATAGTTGAGGTTGATTCCTCCGGCGGCGTTGGTGAGGATGACGGAGCGGATTCCCATGCGTCCGAAGACGCGCATGGGGAAGGCGACCTGATGGGCAGAGTAGCCTTCGTAGAGATGGACGCGGCCTTGCATCGCGGCCACGGGGACGGCGGCCGAGTTGCCGATGACGAGTTGTCCGGCGTGACCGATGGCGGTGGAACGAGGGAAGGCAGGGATTTCGGAGTATGGGATTTTTGTTGCGTCGGTGAGGGAATCGGCGAAGCCGCCGAGACCGGAGCCGAGGACGAGGCCGATGCGGGGGCGCAGGGCGGTTCGTTGCAGGATGGATTGAGCGGCGGTTTCGGCGAGCGGGAATTGATCGTTCATATAAGGTACGCAGGGGCTAAAGCCCCATTTCTTTCAGAGCACTTATCGCGGCGCTGAAGCGCCGCTCTTCCACGGTCGTGCACGCGGTATAGCGGTATATCAGATCAGCCACGCGGTATTTAGGATTATCCATCGAAGGCGAGTTCTTCGGGGGCTAAAGCCCATTCATTTCGACGCACTTATCGCGGCGCTGAAGCGCCGCTCTTCCACGGTGCTGCACGCGGTATTTCAGATTAGCCATCGAAGGCGAGTTCCTCGGGGGCTAAAGCCCCATTTCTTTCCGGGGCACTTATCGCGGACGCTGAAGCGCCGCTCTTCCATGGTCGTGAATGCGGCGGTTCGGGTTATCGAGTGAAAGCGAAGCCTCAGGGGCTAAAGCCCGGCTTATATTGTTGAGTCTTTACGGCACGGCTAAAGCCGTGCCCCTCCCAAAACCAATCTTACGGTGCGGCTAAAGCCGCATTTCTTTCCGGGGCACTTATCGCGGCGCTAAAGCGCCGCTCTTCCACGGTAGTGCGCGCGACATATTAGATTGCCATCGAAGGCAACGCTCCTCGGTCATTTCGGAATTGGTTTTAGTATTTTTTCTCGAACCTGGCGAATTCGGTTTCCAGGTTCCATTGTGTGCGGGCGCGTTCGTTCTTGCTGAGGAAGTCTTCGCAGGCGGCGGAGGGCTTCCCGGAACCTTCTGCATTTCCGGCGCAGGCTGGGGCCAGGCGAAAGACCAGCTTCGTATCGGTCCACAGGCTTTGGCCGGGGAGGAAGCTGTGCTCCAGGCTTTGGCGGGCCATGCGCTTCAGGTCTGCATAGGACAAGTGATAGGTTTCGACGGCGCGCAGGTATTCGTGCGTCATGTCGGAGCGAGAGACGCCTTCGTCGTCGGTAGCCAACGCGACGGGGACGCCGTATTTCATGTAAATCGGGAGCGGATGATCGTCGCCGCTGACACCGAGGATCATGTCGTTTGAGGTGAGGGCGATTTCGACGAGCACGTTGCGCTCGGCCATTTCGTGGAGCAGGGCGATGGGATCGGTTTCGTTCATCACGGAAACGCCGTGGCCGATGCGCTCGGCGTGGCCATGATCGATTGAGGCGCGGATGTGGAAGGTGAGGTCTTCGGGAGGAACGAGGCCCATGGCGAGTTCGCCGGCGTGCAGCGCGATGTGGACCTTGGGATAGACGCCGTGCAGGTAATCGAGCATGGCCATGTGCTGGTTGAAGTCGTGGATGGGGACGTACCAATCTTCGGGCATCACGAGATTCAGGCCGACGAAGCGGGGATCAGAGGAGGCGAGTTCGAAGCCGAGAAGAATCTGGGCGAAGACGATTTCGGGGCGCAGGCCACGCAGGACCTGATAAAGATAGCGGACCGTCACGGCGCATCCGGGGGCGGCATCTGGCGTGCCGCATTTGAGAATTTCTTTGGCGCGAGCATCGTCGGCGGCGACACGTTTGCCGGTTTCGGAGACTACATCTTTCATGCCGGCGGCGATGAGCGCGTCGCGCATCTTGGCGTAATCCGGATCCCACTCAACTTTTCCGGCGAGTTGCGCCGCGCCACCGGCGTCGGCGGTGTGCATGAACTCGACGTACTGCAGATGGTCCATGCCGGCGCGGTTCGTAGCGGCGGCGATGGCTTCGGCGACGTGGGTATGGGAGGCGAGGCCGAATTTGTCGAAGGAGGCGAAGAAATGATCGTGGCCGGATTCGTCGCCGGGGCGCCAGTTGCGCATGGACCAGGCATCGATCATCTGGCCGTAGAGTACGTGATCGAGGTAGGCGCAGCCAGCGGCGGGTTTGGCAGTGTAGGTTTCACAGGAGTCACAGGGCGGCGCGAGCAAGTGGGAGGATGTGCGATCGACGCACAGATTGCCGGAAGCGGCGAAATCGACGAGATCTTCGGCGTAGATCGCGCCGTCAAGATGGTTGTGCAGATCTCCACCCTTGGGCAGGTCGTGCAGGAAGGCGAGGAGCAGGCCGGGTTGCTTGCGGACGGAATCGAGGGAATGGGCGGTGCGCTGCTCGGCGGTTTGGGCGGAGGCGAACGAGGCGAGAAACAGAAGCAGCAGGCAGTGGCGCATCACGGCACGCGTGGTGGGAAGCGGCATCAATCCTCCGGACGGAAAGTGAAAAGTCAGGAAAGGAATTGTAAACGGTTGGGGCGGGAGAGGGTAAAAAGTTGCGGAGGGGAGAGCGCAGGGGCTAAAGCCCCGGTTTAATTTCGGGGATCTTACGCGGCGCTAAAGCGCCGCTCTTCCACGGTCGCGCCGGCGGTTCGCGTAGGCGCTGTGGTCACGGGTGACGGCACGATCAAGAGCAACAGCGAGATCAAGCAACGCCAAGGTCAAGAGCAACGGCGAGATCAAGAGCAACGGACAGGAGTGTCCGTTCCACACGGTTGCGAGATGAATCAGCGGAGGTAGACGATGGCGGCGATGATGATGGCGACGACCAGAAGAGCGCCCAGGATGTACTTGTTGGAGGCGAACCAGGATTCGGGTTGCGCCGAGCTTAGAAAAAGTGTGGAGAAAGCGGAAAAAGGCGCGTCCGAGGGGGCTTCCGGAGACGATGCGAGCGAAGGTTGCGGTGCGACGGTTGCCTCGGGGACTGCCGGTTCGATCGGCTGAGAGATCAAATCCTGAGAAGGCTTAGCGGTCTCAGGTGAAGGGGCTGAGATTGTGAGTTTCGCGCCGGTTGGCGGCGGGGCCTGGAACGGAGCGTGATTGGGGAGAAAATCCTCAATGAAAGTGCCGTGCGTCTCACTTTTTGCGATTACGGCGGGCGCTTTCGGAGCGGGGGAGGGAGCGTGATCCTTGGCTTTATTTCTACCTATATCTTGAACCTTTTCTTTTTCTTTATCTTTCGGCGACTTCACTTCGGGATGCGCAAGGCGCTGGCCACGCCACTGTCTCTCTTCACACTCCACACAGAAGGCGCGTCCCTGGGATACGGGAAAGCCGCAGGCCTGACACTTTTGCAGATTTCTTAAACCTGCGGGCACCGCGATGGCTGGGGTCTCTTCTTTCTCTTTCGGCTTTTCGCTGGTCTGAGCGCGCATGGCGGCGGACCAGAACAGCGGCTTCTTTGCAGAGGACGGAGCGGGCGCGACCTCCGGTTGTTTGGGAGGCAGAATGTTTTGGGAGGGCAATGGAGCTGCCGGGGCGGTGCTGGTCTCGCGAGGTTTCAATTCAGATTCCGAAGGGGCAGCTTTGACCTCAACAACGTTTACCCGGATCTTATTTTGGTTTTGGGGAACGGCGCTTTGCGGAGCCGCGTTTTCCGGAACGACGAGTTCGGAAATCGCAGGCATGAATTGAGCATGCAGCACAGCGGTTTCCACCATTTCAGCCAATCGCGCGAGAGCGGAAAGATCGCGCTCATCAAAGGCGCGGGGCTTACCGGAAAGAAGTTCGAAGACTCCCAGTACCCGGTCTTCGCCGATGATGGGCATCACGACGACGGAAGCGATTCCCAGGTCGCGGCAGACGTCGCGGTTCACGCGCGGATCGCGCTCGGCATCGTCGCAACGCAGAAGCTGGCGGGTGCGAACGCTTTCGCCGGAGAGTCCATATTCTGTGGAAAGCAGCGCGCCGAGTTCAGGGGCATTGCAGCCGGCGCTGGCCCGGCACAGCATGTGATTGTGTGCGCCGCGGCGCAGGGCGATGGCGACACCGCTGGCACCGGTGATGTATTGGGCACGCTCGGCGAGCAGTTGCAGCGCGGCATCGAGATCGGAGTGAGCCATCTCAGCCAGGGAGCGGCCGCCGTCCTCGCCGGGAAAGCGCGGGCCGTTTTCGGAAAGCTTGGGCAGGAGGGCATTGGCTGCGGCGATCCCGGCAGAAATGCTGGCGGGCGAGGGCCCACTGGCCGCGACGGGCAGGTCTCCCTCTATCGCAAGCGATGAGGAACTGTGGTCGAGAATCGAGTAATGATCCATGACGCGCGTCTAGCGATGAGTGGAGGCTGCCGGAGGGGCGCGGTCCGGCTCGCCAAATCACTCATTTCAAATCTCAGGAAGCAATAATTGGAGTCTCGCTCCGAGAAAGCATGGTGTCAAGAATCGGGGTGACACGAAAGTACCTAGGAGGGAGCAGTTTGCAATTGGCAGGGGCAGTTAGCAGGTGGCAATTAGCAGTTAGCAGTTAGCAATTGGCAATTAGCTTCAGTCGCAAGCCACCGCCCAATGATACGCAATGGCGAACGGCTAATTGCCAATTGCTAACTGGTTGGTTTAAACCGGGCGCTCGCGCACGGCGGAGTTGGCCAGGCGATTGGCCTCGGCGTTGTTCTCGCGCGGGACGTGGGAGATGGAGAACCGGAGGGCGCGAGCGAGTTTGCGGCAAGTCCAGTGCAAAGAATAGAGGCGGGAGCTGCGACAGATGTACTCGCCGCGCATCTGGCGGACAACGACTTCAGAATCGGAATAAACGTGCAGGGCCTTGGCCTTCAGGGAGACGGCGTACTGCAGGGCTTCCATGAGGGCGACGTATTCGGCGACGTTATTATCCTGATGGCCGATCCATTTGGCGATGCGGATGGGGCCGTTGTCGCAGCCGTCGATAACTACTCCAATGCCGGAGGGCCCCGGGTTTCCCTGGGAACCGCCGTCCACATAGGCTACGAGTTCTGCCATCACTGCTGGCCCACTCTCAGCAAGATGCGCCGAGAAGGCTGTGGCGTCAAGATGAATCTTTGGTTCGCTCTGTGCAATTTTGTGAGTGCCCGGGAGTTGTGCAAGGTTTTGTGAAAAATCGGTCCGAATTTAAAATGCAAATCAATAAACGATGAAAATAGAATGACTTGCATCTTCCGATATGCACAGGGTCGCGCCGCGGCAATGCACCAATTGTTTGCGTTGACATTTATGAATGCTCTGTTAAGGTTGCTTCCGTCGACGGTTGAAAGGGACAGCGAAATAAACCTTGCTGACCCGAAGTAGACTGGGTGATCAGCCAAGCGGGGCAACCTGCGGGGCAGCCAAACCTGAAAAAACCGACGGCTCTGCGAGGGGCAGTTGGGGTTTGGGACTGTGAAAGCAGTGATCGCATCAAGGGGCTGTGACGGTACATGCGTCCACGCTGTTGGCTCCCTCGCAGGAGGCGGCGGCTAGAGCATAACCAATGTCACGGCCCTTTCAATTTTTTCCCGCCGTTTTTCGCAGTACAACCCCTTTAAGAACAATCCATCGAGAATGTGTGGCGTCCCTGGCGGGACTGTTTCTTTGCATCACCGAGACCCCGGACTTACGTCCGGGGCTGATGAATGGCGTCCCTGGCGGGACTCGTTCCGCACTCTCGGCAGCTAAGCGGCTGCTTCGCCAACGATCATTTCATCGATGTAGCACCAAATCCACTTTTCTCCGGGCTCGATGGAGCGCATGACGGGATGGTGGACGTGGCGATAATGTTTGGTAGCGTGTTTGTTCTTGGAGGAATCGCAGCAACCGACATTGCCGCAGGACATACATAAGCGCAGGTGAACCCAGGTGTCGCCGAGCTTTACGCATTCTTCGCAGACGTGCGTGTCGGTCGTGGTGATTTTAATTTGATCCAGATGCTTGCATTTGGCTGACATTGTTTCTCTCCCAGTTTCGCTCCCACAGGTCGTCATTCAGACCCGGTTCAAACTCTTTCCAATTCCTTACGGTCCCAGTGCGCGAGGTTCGCTGCAGCCACGTAGGTGCTCTCGAGGAAGCTGAGCAGAGCTTCGCGGGGAGACGCGGACTGACGAACGTCGTCATACATCAGGAGAAACTCGCGTAGTTGTGGATGATAAAAAGCGGCCTGAGGCTGCACCGGTTGTTGCCCAAAACCAGCAGGCTCAGGGGCGGCATAGGCATAGAAGGCGGGTCCCTTGATTTCGCCGCCGCCCGGCCAGAATCCGGCGCTGATGACCTCGTGGGAGTAGGCTTCGCGGGTGATGAAATCGGCCTCCGGCCTGGGGGGAGAGCGGCGGCCGGAGAAGCGGGTGACTGCAAGGTCGAAGCTTCCCCAGAAAAAGTGTACCGGACTATCTTTGCCGATGAAGCCGGCACGGAATTCCTTGAAAACGGTGTCGGACAAAATCAGAATTTGCCAGAAGCGGTGGGCGTATTCGGGATCGTAGGAGGCGTGCTGGGTGTCGGTCTCGAAGGGAACGGGATTCGGGACTTCGACCGGCATGGGCCAGATTTTCACTGCGATACCCAAGGACTTGAGGGCGGCCATGAATTCGGAGTAGAAGGCAGCGACCGATTGGGGCTTGAGCGCGATGCTGGTCGATGAATTCCAGCTCGTCTGGATGGTCAGCTGGTGATCGATGAAGTCGAATTGGACTTCGAAAATTCCGTCGCCGTAGGGGATGGCGGAAGTGGTGAGGCCGCGGGCATTGACGTAGAGCGGCACTTCCCACCAGTGATTAACGCGCGGGCTGAGCGCGAGGCGCACTTTGCCGACGATCTGGGTCCACATGTGGAGAGTCGCGTAGGTATCCTGCCAGGCGGCGAGCGGAAGTTCGGGCCAGACGTTTTGATTGGGGGTATGCGCGTGTGCGGCCATGGGGGATCTCGGTGTTGAATCAGGAAATGGTAACACTCTTGCCGCGCAGACCGTCAGCGGCTGGAGCCGCTGTTGCCATTTGTTCGGCTTTGCGGCGCGAGTGGGAACGGCTTGGCGAGAGAGTTCGCAGGTGAATGCGACCACAGGGGCTAAAGCCCGCTTGATTATGCGAACCTTACGCGGCGCTGAAGCGCCGCTCTTCCACGGTATTGCACGGTTTCGAGGTACAGCACGATTTTGAGGTACAGCACGATTTCGAGGTACAGCACGGTTTCGGGGAACAGCACGGTTTCGAGGTATTGCACGGTTTCGAGGTACAGCACGGTTTCGAGGTATTGCACGGTTTCGAGGTGCAGCACGGTTTCGAGGTGCAGCTTGCTTTGACGGTGCCGCACGCTTTCCTGTGTTTTCCCCAGGCTGTGGAAGTCGCGCCGTTTCAAAGCCAAAGCGCGGACGGAAACTTGGTCGCAGACGTTACGCGCAACGACCTCCTAGCCGCGAAACAGAGGGATCAATTCTTCTTCGGCGGCAGATACTTTTTTTCGATCGAGGCGACGACCACGTAGTTGGGGTCGACCATTTCGTTGAGGTGAATCTTTGCAACTTTCGAGAGCAATTCGTAGGCATCGAGTTCGGACAGGCCGTAGTCTTTGTGAATCCAGTGGACTAGTTCGGTGAAGGCGATGCGGAGGGCGTCGTCGAGAGGGCGATAGGCGCCCACGGCCATGATGGCGTCGTCGTTCTCGAACTGGGGCCAGGCGATGGTGCGACCTTTGATCACGCTTAGTTGCACGCGGGCTTTCAGGGGAACCTCGATGGCGGTGCCAGCGATTTCTCCATCGCCCATGGCGGCGTGGCCGTCGCCGATGTAGAAGAGACCTCCTTTTACGTTCACGGGAAAATAAGCCGTGTTGCCGACGCTGGCTTCAGGGGAATCCATGTTGCCGCCGAATTCGGCGGGGACGACCGAACTGCGGGCTTCGCCCTCGGCGGGCGCGACGCCGATGCAGCCGAAGAAAGGATGCAGAGGAATCTTGACGGAGAAATCGGTGTCGTGCGCCTGGAACGTGGCCGTGTTGGCGGCGTGATCGATGTGGTAGTACCAGATGCGTTCGGGCAGCGGCGTATGCAGCATGGGAGTGTAATTGGTTTCGTTAAGAGCGCCGAAGCCGGGAGCGAAGGCGCCGACGCCGGTGTCGCCATCGACATCGAGCGAGAGAATCTTGACGGCGAGCGTGTCACCGGGCTCCGCGCCTTCGACGAAAAATGGGCCGGTCAGGGGATTATCGCCTTTCACCATGCTGAGGGTGTCGCCGGGCTTGCGGAGGACGTTGCCGAAACAATCGAGGGTGTTGGTATCGAGGATGTCGCCGGACTTCAGGTGAGCGACGGGCTCAGCGGTGGCGAAGAGGTACTTCACGTTTGCGTTGGTGGCGGTGTAGTGGACAGTGTTTTGGGCGAAGAGTGAGCCGGCCAATAGCGCGAGAGCAAGAAGACGAGCGATCACAAGGAGCCTCCCGGGGTGGATTTTCGATTGTAACGAAGTGGCGGGTTACTTGCTTCCCGGGATGTGGGCGGCACGGCTGAAGCCGTGCCCTTCCCAAGCCAACACAGAAAACTTCTCAGGTGGTCTTATTCTTCGCGTAGAACTTCCGCACTTTGGCGCGGTTGCCGCAGCGCTTCATGTCGCACCAGCGGCGGTGGTGGTTTTTGCTGGTATCGAGAAAGAACCACTCACATTCTTTGGAGGAGCAGGCGCGGACGAAAGGCAGTTGATCGGAGGCAAGAAGATCAGCGGCAGAGCGAGCGATCTGCCAGAGGAAGATATCGAAGTGGTCGAGGTGGTCGAAGCGCCACTCGAAAGCTCCGTTGATCGGGACCAGGCGCAGGTGTTCGGCCGCGATACGAGCGTCAGCATTGAGTACGGCGAGAGCTGCGGCGGGCACGGTGCGATGGTTGATGAGCGCCCAGAAGACATCGTGGATGGCTTCGCGCAATTGTTTCGCGCGGCGGAGGGCTTCCTCCGCGCGATCGGGAGCCTTGGAGCTGCGCTTGACGAGGCGGTCGGCCTGGCTTGGATCGAGCAGGCCAGTGTCTTCGCCGAAGCGGGCTAGATCGCTGAAGTGCTCGAGCAATTCTTTGGGTTGGGTATGACGGTCGTCGAGCGTGTTGGCGAAATCCAGAGGCACGTTGCCGGCGATCAGATCGAAGCGCGGCGGGCGCCGGCTGGAAGTTTTCTTGTTCTCGCTGGTTTGCATCAGGATCGTTCTTTTCTGTTCCACTTCCATAAGACTCAACGTAGGCCACCGAAGAAAGTAACCAGATCTCCTGCTACCGCTGCCGGTTCCTCGGCTGGTGCAAAGTGCCCGCCATGCGGAAAGGCTGTCCATCGCTGAATGTTGTACACGCGTTCCAAATACGGGCGCGGTGGCTCTCCCTCAGAGACGGTTTGATGAGCGAAGACACCAAATGCCGTGGGCGTACCGACGTAGGCGCGATCTACCGGAAACCAGCGATTGTCCCAGTAGTCACGCATCGACGATGTGATGGTCTGCGTGACCCAGTACAGGGTTAGCGTGGCACAGAGGAAGTCATCGGGCGGCGTGACATCGCTCCACGAGTGCCACTTCTCGCCAATGTATGCAGCCAGCCCGGCAGGCGAGTCGTTGAGTCCGTAGCCGACGGTCTGCGGCTTGGTGGACTGGATCGCGCTGTAACCCCGCTCCGTGGCGTCCCACTGTTGGTTCACCGCAAGGTATGAACGCTCGACATCAGAAAGATCCGCATCGTCTACAACCGGAATGAGATCCGACTCCAAGGTAGTGAGATGAATCCCGATCACTGACTCTGGGTGGTCAAGCGCAAGGATCGTCGTCACCCCGGCCCCGAAGTCATAGCCGCCCGCCCCATAGCGAGAGTAGCCAAGCTTAGACATGAGCTGGTGCAACCGTTCCGAGACATATCGATAGTTGATACCAAGCTGGGCGGGACGCGGCGAGAATCCATATCCGGGCAACGACGGGATGACCAGGTCGAAATCATCGAGCATCGGCAGCATGTCCAGATAATCCAGGAAAGTACCCGGCCAGCCGTGTGTGAGGATAAGCGGAATCCCAGTGCCTGAAGGCGCACGCTTGTATGCGAAGTGGATGCCTTCCCAGGTGAAGTGGTCGAGAGTGTTAAGCCTCCGCTCGCACGCACGCCAGTCAAACTCATTGGCCCAGTAAGACACGATGGGTTGCAGCCAATCCAAGGCTGTGCCTTGTTTCCAACCAATTCCGGGCACCTGATCGGGCCATCTCGTATGGCGTAGCCGTGCCCGCAGATCGTCGAGCACCTCATCTGTGACATGAATCCGAAACGGTTCCACCACGACTCCTTTCAAATGGCGCGCAGCCGAATGCACAGCTGGCCGAGTTGAACTCGTCGCCTATCTGTATCTATATCACATAACCATTAAAATTGTATTGACAGGTTATTCGTGGGGATGTAACCTGTGTATATTACTTTGGAGGTTAGGTCATGGTTCTCAATCGATCGGCGCAAATCATGGCTCTGCTTCGCAGCGGCAAGATGATAAACATAGGAGGTAGACCGGTGATTGTGACCAATCCGCGCAAATCCGCGAGCACGCACGACCGGGGACTCGCCATCAAGCTGGCGCTGGCCTTTGTGGCGATCTATGTCATATGGGGATCGACGTATCTAGCGATCCGGTATGCGGTGGAAACGATTCCGCCATTGGTGACGGTGGGAGTGCGGCAGGCGGTTGCGGGTGCAATCATGCTGGCATGGGCGTGCGCGCGGGGGTTCCGTCCGACGCGGCAACAGTGGGCGGCGGGATTTGTGCTGGGAACATTCTTCTTCCTGATCGGCCACGGGTCGCTTTTCTGGGCGGAGCAATACGTGGGGTCGGGACTGGCGGCACTGCTGATCGCGACCGAGCCGATGTTCATTCTGGTGCTGGCCTGGATGATGGGACAGCAGAGGATCAGCCGGTTGAGCGCGGTGGGATTGGGAGTGGGGGTGGTTGGAGTAGCGATGCTGACGGGAGCGGAATTGACGGTGAAGGGTTCGAGCCTGCTGGGATTGCTGGCGGTGCTGCTGGGAAGTTTGTCGTGGTCCTTGGGGGTGGTGATTTCGCCGCGGCTCAAGCTGCCTTCGGACGCGCTGGGGCGGACGGCGTTGCCGACGATCTGCGGCGCGGTGATGTTGCTGGCGGCGGCCGGAATTTCGGGTGAGTTTCAGCAGACGCACTGGGCGAGCATCTCGATGCGGTCGTTGTTTGGGCTGGGATATTTGATCACGTTCGGGTCGGTGGTGGCGTTTACGGCCTACACATGGCTGTTGCAGCGGGTACCACCGACGCTGGTGGCGACGCATACCTATGCGAATCCGATCGTTGCCGTTCTGCTGGGATGGTTTCTGGCTCACGAGCCATTGACGATGCGGGTGGTGCTGGCGTCGGTGGCGATTCTGGGAGCGATTGTGCTGATCCGGCGAGGAGAGCGGACGGTGAGTGTGAAAGCTCCGGAGGCAGTTCCAGCGGCGGCTGAAATCAAGGCGTCGCAGGAGTGCGCGTAAAGGTGATGCCGGTCAAAGGAAATTATCTTTTCCGCCGGCTGCTTTCAATGAAGCGTAGAAAGCCGCCGCAACAGAAAGTGCACGGCGACGGCCAATCTTTATTTAGCGGCGCGCAGGAACTTACCCGAAGTGGCCTCGATGATGCCGACGCCTTTGGAGTCGGCGTGGGAAGTACCGTACATGACTGCCCATACAAGCTGCCTGTTCCTAGCGTCCCAATCCACCGAATAGAGGATCGGCTGCTGCGGGTTCTTCTTGAGAATGCCAGCCCCGCCGTTTTCCTGCGCGGTGGCGAAGGCCTTGTCAGAATCGACGATCAGAAGAAGCGACTGAAACATCGCCTGAGACATTTCCGGTGAGGAAGGGCTCTCGGGGCTGCCGGTCACGCCGAGCGCAGGCGAATCATTCAAGCGGCTGCCGGAGCAGGTAAAGGATCGCCAAGTGCCGCGACTGGGAGAGGCGAACATGGCGCGCCAGACGGTGGATTTTCCTTCCTGGCCGGTGCTTTCGGAGTTGACATCGGATTCCAGGTGGACGGGCATCGCGTCGGGTTGCCAACGTACCGCTGCGCTGGTCATCTGCGAGAAGCAGTTTTTGCCGGAGTAGAGCACCGGCTCTTTTTTCTCGGCTGCCACGGATGGGGTTGGGGATGGCGTAGGGGGAGTCGAACTGCAGGAGATAAGGATCAGACCAGCCAGAAAAACAATTGGGGCTCCTATTATCAGGGGAGCTTTCATGGATACACCTCCGCATCGAGCGGCGGGGCTCGACGCGAACCCATTCTAGGCCTCTAGTCAACCCACCACTGTGACCTGCGTCACCTTTGGCCGCTCGGGAAATCTGCCGGAGAATTTTCACATTTTGCTGGGAATAAAAACCGCTTTCCATCTCGGCGGGTTCCTCACCGGGGTCAACGGACCGGGCTAGGCGGCTTGCGTTAGTGGTTCAACGCATTGGGCGAGCCTTGGAGCTCGCCTTTTTCTTGGGCCAATCTATGGGCCACAGCCAGCAGAAAGAACAGGGTGGTGATAGAAGCCCTTGCGAGGCTTGGGGCGCTGCAGGCGGGTAAGGGATCCCCTTCGGCTTCGCTCAGGGCAGGCTTTCGACTGCGGTTATGCTTCGCATTCGCGAAGCACAGCCTCCGCTCAGGATGACAGGGCTCGGGAAGTTGCGGCATGACGGGCAGGAGTGCCCGCCCCACACGAGCTTATTCATACACGAGCAGATTCCACATGGGTATTCTTGCTATGCTTCCCCACGAGGGGCGAAAGAAAAATGCAAGTGCACGAAGAACTTCTCCGCGAATTTCAGGAGTTTGCTAAGACCGCACCGACGAGTAAGGCGGTTATGGAACACATCTCACAGCGCCTGCACGAAAAGATGACGCGCTATAACTGGGTGGGATTTTATCTGGTGGACGCGGCGGACCCGGGTGTGCTGCTGGTTGGGCCGTTCGCCGGGAGCTTCACGCCGAATGCGCGCATTCCGCTCGGCACTGGGCTCTGCGGCGCGGCTGCGAGCAGCGGGCAGACGGTGGTGGTGCACGATGTTTCGAAAGACCCGCGTTATCTGGCGGGATCGCCGCTGGTGAAGGGGGAAATTGTGGTGCCCATCTTCGTGAGGAAGCAGCTCGTGGGGGAGCTCGATATCGAGAGCTACTTCACGAGCACGTTCACGGATGCGGAGAAGGAATTTGTCGAGGCTTGTGCCGGGGTGGTGGAAAGGTATATGGAGAAGAGGTAGCGGTCCAATTCCTGGCTTGAGGGCGCTAGGGCTTGAGGGACTGATCCTGGATAGAGGCGGACAGGAGTGTCCGCCCCACACTGACATTGCTAGGTTCTCGGTCTTGCCGCGGTGGCGCGACGGAGGAGATCGGGAGATTTCATGCGGCGACAGAATTCCTCAAAGTTTGGACGCGGCCCGTTCCAGCGAAGGTC
Source organism: uncultured Acidobacteriaceae bacterium (assembly GCA_964403025.1). GTDB lineage: Bacteria > Acidobacteriota > Terriglobia > Terriglobales > Acidobacteriaceae > Sulfotelmatobacter. The sequence goes on from CAYOEH010000002.1 coordinate 475,550, forward strand.
GGCGACTGTGTCGAAGACGGGGACATCCAGGCGCAGAGTGGCGAGGGTGCGAAACAACAAGGCGTCATTCCACGCGCTGAACAACGATTCGGAAAGCGCGCGGGCCTTGCGGATGGAGGGATGCCAATCTCGCCAATCCTTGGGAATGTCATCGAGATGGGGATATTGCGATAGAGTTCCAGCAGCAGCTTTTGCGCCCCAGCCGGGCACACCGGGAAAGCCATCGGCACTATCGCCGACCACGGCGAGATAGTCGGGAATCGATGGCGGCTTTACTCCGAACTTGGCGACCACGCCGGCCTCGTCGCGCACGATGTCGCGCCTGCGGTCGAGTTGCACGACGCGAGTGCCAACGACACACTGGCCGAGATCTTTGTCGGGCGTGCAAATCAACACCTGATTCACAAGATCGTTTTTGGCTGCCTGGTGGGCGGCGGAGGCGAGAGCATCATCCGCCTCGTAGTAGACCATGGGCCAGACGACGACTCCCATGGCTTCGAGAGCCTCTTCAAGAATGGGGAACTGCGAGAGCAACTCGGGAGCGACACCTTCACTGGTTTTGTATCCGGGATAGAGGTCGTTGCGAAACGACTCGACCACGTGATCGGTGGCCACTCCGAGATGAGTGGCGCCGCGCTCGAACATGGAGAGAACAGAGGTCACGACACCCCGGACGGCGCCGATCTCCTGACCGTTGACATCTTTGGCCGAGGGAACGGCGTAGAAGTGGCGGAAGAGTTCGTAGGTTCCGTCGACTAGATAGATATCCATGAGGGTCCGATTTTCTGTTCGATCTTTCTTCGGAGGGATGGTAAATGATTCGGGCGTGGAAGACCTACGGTGACTGCCTCCCACCCTGGCCGATGGTGGTGGGAGGAAAATAGTGCAATAGCGGTCGGCGGGTTGAGGTCGGTCGTGCCCAGCTTTGCAAAACCAGCAAAGCTGGGGCAGCCTTTCTCGTGGTGGCGCAAGCAGGAACAGTAAGGATGGGTCAGCCCCCGAGCAATCAAGGTTGTTCGCGGCGGCGGAGGTAGTCGATGAACATTTGTTCGACGGGCTTGTCGTAGGTTTTGAGGACGTGGCGGACGGTGTGGCCGCTGACGAAGTGGCAGACTTCTTCGGCGAGATTTTTGGCGTGATCACCGGCGCGCTCGAGAGACTGGGTCATGAAGATGATCTGGAGGCTGCCCTGGCGGGCGATGTTTTCGGGATTTTCGATATGGCGCAGGAAGATGAGGTTGCGCAGGCGATCGATTTCGGAATCAGAGCGGAGAACGTCGACGGCTTTGCCGACATCGCGGGCGGAGAAAGCGTCGCCAACGTCGGTGAGCATTTTTTCGAGGATAGTGGCCATGTGCGTAAGGTCGCGAGTGTCCTCGGAATCGATGCGACCGGCGGCGGCCTGAGCGCTATTGGCGAAGCTAAGAAGAAGATCGCCGATGCGCTCGAGGCTGATCATGAACTTCATGCAGGCGAGGAGTTGACGCGCTTCGGTGGGTTCGACGTCGGTGATGATGGAGGTGACAGCGCTGTCGATTTCCATATCGAGCGTGTCGAGTTCGCGCTCGCGCTGGCGCAGGGAGTTCAGCAGGAGGTTGGAGCCAGTAGCGATGCCTTCGGCAGCAGCTCCGGCGGCTTCCTTGGCGAGACAGCAGGCTTCGATGGTGCGGCGGACAATGCGATGCTGGGCCGGCTCGGGAGTGAGGCCTTCAACGCGGGCGGTACTCATGAGGGTATCCCTCTGGCGCATGCTGGAGCTGCGCAAACCAATTATCTCTGATTTTGCCGTACCCATAGATAGAAGGTCAACGGCTAAAGCATAAGTTTTATTTTTCAGGGATGGGTTAAGGCGCTGTGAATTTTGGGTTGTTTTTTGTCAAAAGAAACGCAGCCGTTCGTCGAGCAGAGCGGGAAGCAAAATCCGGCGGGCTATTTGGTGCGACGCTTTTGCTGCTTGGCGGCTTTGCGTTGGGCTTTCTGGTATTTCTTCATGGCTTTGCGCTGTCGCTTGGCATTCTTTTTTGCATATTTTTGCTGTTGCTTGGCGGCCTTCTTGGCTTCCTGCGCATTTTCCCCGATGCTTCGGTTTTCCTTCTGGGCATGCACCGGCATCGTCCCTACAACCGAGGCGGCGAGGAGCATAACAGCGGCGATTCGTTTCATTCACCTCTCCGAAGGGAAAATCTTTTAATGATCTTAACACTGAAGGAAGCCGTGTCCCATGGGTGCCAACTGAAGGCGCTTCGTCGTGAAGTGGGGTTGCCTGCTCTCAGAAGTCGGCCGGCGCGATGACATCTGGTGGTTTAGGGCGGGATTCCGACGCGTCGAACCAAGTCGGAGAAGCGTTCATCGGAACGCAGCGGGTCCCAGAGCGCTTCCAGTTTGAGATAGGCAAAACGAGCGAAGCGTTCGTCGTACCCCTTTTCGAGTTGCATGAATGCTTGATCCTTGTCTTCCAGCGCCGCGTAAATCATGGCGAAATAGAACGCCGGCACATAGCTCTTTTTGGACGTCGCCTTGAGTTCCTCGAGCGTCCGAAGCGCCTGGGTTCGCTCCCCGAGTCGAGCATGCGAGTATCCGAGAAGCGCCTGCGAGTCGGCGCTGCCTTGGCTGAGCGCTGAATATTTTTCCAGCACGAGCTCGGCTTCGCGGTTCATTCCTTTCGCCAGATAAGCTTGTCCCAGCAGGTGATATGCAACCGCAAAATTCGGGTCCAGGTCGAGCGTCTTATGGCATTGCTCGATGGCTTGGTCAAATTGTCTTGCCAGGTACAGCTGCACCGCCAGGTAATGGCTGACCGAAGGGGAAGCGGGATCGAGATCGAGCGCAGCTTTCGCCACTGCCAAGGCTTGCTGGGGCATCCCGCGAGAGCTGAGATAAAGAGGATAAAAGTTGTGCGCCCTGGTAAGAGCCGGATTTAGAGCGAGGGCCTGATCAAAATGTTTTCCTGCCGCCGTCCAGTCCCAGTCGTAGGCAAAGCTGATGTATCCCAGGGAAACGTGAGCCTCTGCAAGATGCTGATCGATCTCCAGCGCCTTCATCGCCGCGGCCTTTGCACTGGGCATGGCCTGGCGCGGGGGAACGACATTGAAAAACGAAAGGTAGGTATATGCGTCGGCCAAACCCGCATAGGCCAGCGCATAGGCCGGGTCTTTGTCGATGGCTTGCTGGAAATAGCTGACTGCTTTCTGTGCCCCTTCCGGGCTCCGTTTGTTCCAGTAATACCGTCCCTTCAAATAAAACTGATATGCTTCGGCATCCTCCGTGTAGCGTTTCGCCAATCGCTGCTTGTCATCGCCGGTCAATTTCAGCCGTAACTTCTCTGCAATCTCACTGGAAAGGTCGTCCTGGAGAGCAAGAACGTCTTCCATACTACGGTTGAACTGGCCCCCCCAGAGCTGCGTGCCGGTTTTAACATCCATCAGTTCAGCCTGGATGATCAGCACATTCCCCTGTTGCAGCAATCTTCCCGAGAGCACAGCCTGTACGCGCAGATCGTTCCCGAATTTTTGGGGGTCGGTGTCCTTTCCCTTGTAACGGAACACTGTGCTGCGCGCCATGACGCGCAGGTTCGGGAGTTGTGAAAGATTGTTGATCAGACTTTCCGTGATGCCATCGCTCAAGTATTCGGCATTGGAATCAGAACTGGCATTTACGAAGGGGAGGACTGCCAGCGATTGGATAGCGCCGTCCCGCGGGCGCAAGAAAAAGAACCATCCTGCCAACAACGCTAAGCCGATGATCGCGATAGCAAATCCGATTTGCGCTCTCGGGCGATCGAAATTCGGCGAATGACGACTTCGATCTGTAGTCACTGAGCTGTCTTGTCCGCAAACCAGTTCCGGGGCGCTTCCGCCCTCATCAAGCTTCTCGACCTCCCCGATAAAGCGATAGCCACGGCGGGGAAGGGTCTCAATGAATCGTGGGTTGTCGGCCTCATCCCCCAGTGACTCGCGGAGCCGGTTAGTGGCTCGGTTGAGACCGCGGTCAAAATCAACAAATGTGTCTGTGGGCCAAAGCCTCTTCTGGAGCTCTTCCCGCGTCACAACCTCGCCGGGACTTCCCAGCAACAGCACCAGGATCTGGAAGGGTTGCTGTTGCAGCTTGATCTTGACTCCCTGCCTGCGCAGTTCGCCAGCCTCAAGATCGACCTCGAAGATCCCAAAACGAATTGGCGGACGCTTGAGCTCTGGCATGTGTCCTCGGCACCACGACACCGAACTTTATAGCACTTCGTCCGGCTTGAACAGAGCTGAACCGTCCGGGGGATCTGGCGCCGCAATCCGTTGATTCTGAGCCGGTTTTCAAGGGACAAATTGATTACACGAGAGGGAGGCGCTCGCCATTTAAATTCCCGCAAGACCGGGCCATGGTAGGCAACAGGAGAAACACAAAAATGAAACACAAATGTTCGGCTCTATCGGCAATCGCTATGGGAGGAGGCCTTGTACTCAGCATAGGACTCCTGAACGTCGCACCGGGGTATGCAGCGGGAAAACAGTGCAGCCTGGCAACATTGAAGGGACAGTATATGGTGGCAGCAACAGGAAGCTTGTTCCCTCCTGCGTTCGGGGTAACAGCGCCATCAGTATCCACTGCTGCTGGATATTCAATTTACAACGGCGACGGTACAGGAACGGACTATGTGACGTTCGCGGTCAACGGTGTTAACCAGAACGTACCGTCCCCCACCGCCACAAGCTATACCCTCGGGCCAGACTGCACTGGAACCAAAACGGTCGTGCCGTCCGGGCCACATTTCAACATATTCGTTGCGATGGACGGCGAGAGTGTGACCGCCATCGCAACGGATTCCGGTTTCGCAGTGTCGGAGTCCGATAGTCGGGTGCAGAGACCTCACTGAGGACATCGAAGCAGCGGTCCGGTGGTGTATCGCACTCGGGCGAACTTGGCCTAGATCGTCAGGCTGCCATGCCAGGCAGCTTTGACGATCAGGCCATCGTCATTGCTATTGCCTGCAATCGTCGCCGGTTGACCTGACAATTCAGAAGGACTTCGGCATACGTTAGCGTTAATGGAGCCGTCTCCGCAGGAGCAGCGGCGGTTCAGGCAATGGGGAGGGTGAACAGGAAGGTCGATCCGTGGGCGAGTTCGCTTTCGGCGCGGATGGAGCCGCCGTGGGCGAGCATGATGTGTTTGGCGATGGCGAGGCCAAGGCCGGTACCTCCGGATTCGCGGGAGCGGGCTTTATCGACACGATAGAAGCGCTCGAAAAGCCGCGGGAGATGTTCGGAGGCGATGCCTGCGCCGAAATCCTGCACAAAGAATTCGACGGCATGGGGAACGGCGCGGGCCCCGAGAACGATACGTCCGCCGGAAGCGCCGTACTTCAGCGCGTTATCGATCAGGTTGGAAAAAACCTGATGAATGGCTTCGCGGTCGGCGAGAACCATGGGAAGATTTTCCGGCAATGGATTAGGGCCGGGAAAGTTCCGGCTCTGTAAATGGTGAGCGGGAGAATCCTGAATCTGCAACTCGATGCCGTGGGTGCGGGCGATTTCGCGGAAGCTCTCTTCGGCATCGTGCAGAAGTTCGGCGGGAGGGACAGGCTCGACCTCGAAACGAGTTTCGCCGGATTCGACGCGGGCGAGAGTGAGCAGATCTTCGGTGAGGCGGGACATGCGAGAGGAATTCTTGCGGATGATTTCCAGAAACTCGCGAGTGGGCGCGCCATTCTCGGAAGTGGAGTCGAGCAAGGTTTCCGCATAGCCCTGGATGGAAGTGAGGGGCGTGCGCAGTTCGTGGGAGACGTTGGCGATGAAATCGCGGCGAGTTTTTTCCACGCGCTCGGTTTCGGTGAGGTCGCGAAGCACGGCGACGGCGCCTCCACCGGGCAAGGGCGCGGCGGTCACATCGAAGGCGCGGCCGGGAACGATGGAGGTAGCGCGGGCGGTCTTGACCTCGTGGGTGGTCGCGGCCTCCTTGACGCTGGCCAGGAAATCAGGATCGCGAATGGTTTCGACGACGGGCTGCTGCAGGCGAGTACCTTGCGGAACCAGGCGATTCATGGGGCGATTGGCCCACTGCACGAGACCATCGTCGCTGACGGCGATGACGGCATCCTGCATGCTGTTGAGCAGGGTTTCGAGCTGGCGCTGGCTGGAGACGACGGCGGCGAAACTTTGTTCGACGCGGCGAGCGGTTTTGTCGATGGCTCCGGCGACGCGGCCGATTTCGTCCTGAGAATGTTCGAGGATGCGCGCCTGAAGATCGCCATCGGCGATGCGAGCGGCAACATCGACGATGCGCTCCAGACGGCGGGCCGTCCATTGGGCGGCGACAGCGGCTACGAAAAACGCGAAGAGAAACGCCAAGCCGGAAGCCAGCTCCAACCTACGGCGCACTTGCAGCGAGACCGCGTCTACATCGGAAAGCGGATAAGCCAGGCGGACAGCGCCGCCGGAGACGGGCACGGCGATGTAAAGAAACGGAACCCCGAGGGCAGCGCTGCGGCGTTGACTGCTGCCGACCTTGCCGGAGAGGGCCGCGACGAACTCGGGAGACTTGGCGGCGCCTTGCATATTGGCGGGACTGGCTTCCGAATCGGCCAGCACATTGCCAGCGGCGTCGATGATAGTGACGCGAGCGCCGGCGGCTTGTCCTTCCTCAGCAGCGATATCGGCGAGGGGATGGCCGCTGCGGTCGGTTTCGACCCGGTGAGCGAGGAGTTGCGTCTTCTGGATCAGGTTGCGCTCAATTTCAGAACGGAGAGAAGCTTCCCAGGCACCGCCGAGCATCAGATCGAACATTACAGCGGCGGCCACGATGACAACCAGGAAGGCTGCCATCAACTTAAACAAAATCCCGTTCCTCACTTGGGAGCCTCGAAGCGGTAACCCGCACCCCGCACGGTTTTAAGGTAACGCGGGTTTTCCGGGTCCGGCTCGATTTTTTCGCGGATGCGCCGAACGTAAACGTCGACCGAGCGCGGGGTCACGTAGGAAGTGTCGCGCCAAACGGAATCGAGGAGATGGTCGCGGGAAAAAACGCGGCCGAGATGGCGGGCGAAGTAATCGAGCAGCCGAAATTCGGTAGCCGTGGTGGGAACGGTCTGTCCGCGAACGGTAAGAACCATGGCGGAGGGATCGATTTCGATGTCGCCGACTTTGAGCGGGCTAGGCGGAAGTGGACGCTCAAAACGGCGCAGCACGGCCTTGACCCGGGCGACAAGTTCGCGCGGGCTGAAGGGCTTGGCGATGTAATCGTCGGCTCCGATCTCAAGGCCGAGGACGCGATCCGCCTCGCTGCTCTTGGCCGTCAGGAAAATTACCGGCACGGCGGCGAGGCCTTGAGTTTGGCGGACGTTGCGGCAAAGTTCGAGACCGTCTTTGCCGGGAACCATGATGTCGAGCACGAAGAGCGCGGGACGCTGGCGCTCGGCGTCGGCGATCACAGTGGAACCGTTGGGATAGACGCGGACAGAAAAACCTTCGTTTTCCAGGTGATGGCGAACGAGGCGGGAAATGTCGGGATCGTCTTCGACGACGAAGATGCTTGGTTTCACGGCCTTATTGTAACGAACCGACTTGCGAGTACCTAGCGCCGAGTACCGAGTTGTGCGATGAGGATGCGGGTTTTCATCGGATTGTAACAATCAGGTTGGCGGCGGGATCGAGATGGATGGGATAACCGTCCAGTCATGGGATTGACGCGGCGGGGTCCGCAGTGATTTGATGAACTCAGAATTTGTTCCTTTCGAGGAGAATAGACAACATGTCGTTTGAAGAAGCATTGGCGATGGCTTCGCGAGATGAGGGCTTTAAGGCTACTGTGTACGCCATGAATACACTGCTGATTCATAAGGGCATTTATACGCAGGAGGAATTTCAGGCACTCTTCGTGGAATGGGTAGAGAAGGAACAAAGGCGCAAAGCCCCTGCGGTTCGACGTGCTGAAAATTCTAATGCGTTCTCGGCGTAGTTCGGTAGGGAGGATGTTCGCAGCCTGACTTTTTGTTTCCGCAGTGAATTCCCTTATCACAGGCCCAGCATTCGCACTGGCAGGGCGGGGCCGGTTTGATTTTGGTTCCCTTCTTTGGTCGCATCTTTTCCTGCCTTATCTCTCGGCTCCCAATGTGGCGCATCGTAGCACGGATATTTGTCCGATGTGGAAAAGTTTGGCCACTATCTCGTGCGCCGCGAACCGAGAAAAATACAAGAGTCAACTATAAGATTCCCGGCGGAATCGATGTGGAAGAGCCGGCGGGGAGGGATGACGGTGGTGGCGCTGTATTCGGTGATGATGGCAGGGCCGGAGTATTTCTTGCCGGGCTTTAGTGAGTCGCGCGAGTAGATTGCGGTGTTCCGGTTCTTGCCATCGAAGAGGACTTGAGCTTTGGGCGCGGAAGACGGGCCGAGCTGGGCTCGGCTTTGACGGGCAAGAGTGCCCGTCCCCACATGAGCAGTTTCCACATGGGCTGTCTTGCCTGAATGGGCTGTGGCGGACTCTAGGGTCGCGCGGAGGCGGAGGGTGACTATCTCTACTTCGCGGGTGGGATGGGAGTAGCCGTAGCGGCGCTGGTGTTCCTGGTGAAAATCTGCGAGCAGATTTTTTGTGAACGGGAGATTGAGTTCGTATCCCTGGCCGCGGTAGCGGAGGTCGATGCTCGCGCGATGGTGCACTCTTCCCTGCCAGGCTTCCTGGCGAAAATCTTTTGATGCTTGTTTTTTCAGGGCGGCGAACTCCTGCGCGAGACGCGCGCGCGGAAGTTTTCCGGCAACCCGCCAGAGGATGGTGCGGGAATAATCTTTGACGACGTCGCTCGCGAGAATACCGAGAGCGGAAAGCGCGCCGGGAAAAGCGGGGACGATCACGTGCGGAATGCTGAGGGCATCGGCCAGAGCGCAGGCGTGAAGGCCTCCAGCGCCACCGAAGGCGACGAGGGCGAAGTCGCGGGGATCGCGGCCGCGCTCGATGGAGACCACGCGGATAGCTTTCTCCATGGTCGCGTTTACCACGCGGACGACGCCTGCGGCGAACTTTTCCAGAGACAGAGAGCTTTTCTGTTTCTTCAACCATTCATGCGTGATGCGGCGGGTGCGGTCGAGATCGAGAGTGAGATCGCCACCGAGAAAACGAGTGGGCTGCAGGCGGCCAAGTAAGAGGTTGGCGTCGGTGACGGTGGGTTGCGTGCCGCGGCCATAACAGATGGGGCCGGGATCGGCGCCGGCGGATTCGGGACCGACGCGGAGAACTCCGGCGGCGTCGAAGCGGGCGAGCGAGCCTCCGCCGGCGCCGACAGTGTGGATATCGAGCATGGGGACGCCGACGGGCAGCCCGGCGACTTCGGCGTGGCTGGCGGTGGTGATGGAGCCTTCGACGAGGGAAACGTCGGTGGAAGTGCCACCCATGTCGAAGGCGATGATGCGGTTGAAGCCGCTGCGGCGGGCGCTGGCGGCGGCGCCGACGACGCCTCCGGCGGGGCCGGAAAGAACGGTGCGGACAGGCTCGCGGGCGGCGGAGGCAAGAGAGGTGATTCCGCCGCTCGATTGCATGACGAAAATGCGGGGGGCTAAAGCCCCATCATTTTTTGGAACGACTTTCGCGGCGCTGAAGCGCCGCTCTTCCACGGTGGTGCCGGCGCTCGCGGTCAGGTCAACATTGGAGGCAACACCAACGTCAAAGGCAGTCGCGGTCAGGTCAACATCGGAGGCAACACCAACGTCAAAGGCAGTCGCGGTCAGGTCAACATTGGAGGCAACACCAACGTCAAAGGCAGCGGACAGGAGTGTCCGCTCCACACGTGTAGCGGCGCGCTGCGCCAGACTCTCCAGGTAACGCTGCATGATGGGCTGGAGGTAGGCGTTGATGACGACGGTGGAGGTGCGCTCGTATTCGCGGAATTCGGGGAGGATTTGGTGCGAGATGGAAAGCGGAACGGCGAGGGGCTGGAGGGCTTCGGCGATTGCCAGCTCGTTTGTTGGATTCGCGAACGAGAAGAGCAGCGAGATGGCGATGGATTCGGGATGCTTGGCGGCAAGTCGGTCGACTAGAGTTTTCAGATTCGCGGGCGTGACCGAGGTGAGGATTTCGCCGTCGCTTGAGGTGCGCTCTTCGAGGCCGAAGCGGAGATCGGCGGGGACCAGCGGTTCAACGCGGTCGAAGAAGAAGTCGTAGAGCTTGGGGCGGGCCTGGCGTCCGATCTCGATGGCGTCCTCGAAACCGGATGTGGTGACCAGGGCTGTTCGGGCGCCCTTGCGTTCGAGCAGCGTGTTGGTGCCGACGGTGGTGCCGTGCAGGATGATCAGTTCGCCGGCATGATTGATTTTGCGGAGGGCTTCGATGATGGCTTGGGAGGGATCGGCGGGAGTGGAGAAGACTTTCAGCATCTGTGGACGGCCGTGGTCGCTCCAGACGCAGTCGGTGAAGGTGCCGCCGGTGTCGATGGCGACGCGGAGTGGTTGAGGACGGCGGTGCATGGGTGCGGTCGGAAGGTTAGATTAACATCCGGCGAAAATCCCCACGTCTCGCAAAGAAAGCGAGACGTGGGGCACCCGCAGTCGTTTGTCTGCCTTAGCCCTTGGTGGTGAAGGCTAGCGTCAGGAGCGTTTTTTGTTCCACCTCGTGGGCTTTGGCGCTGCCGGTGGCGGGGCTGGCGCTGGAGCTGCGCTTTACCGACATCACGTGGCGGGAGCCCGCGATGCGTTCGAGGCGCGGGAGCATGTTGAATAACGCGCCCATATTGGCGGGCTCTTCCTGCACCCAGACGATGTCGCCGGAATCGCCGTGGCGGGCAAATTCGGCGATCAACTCTTTTTCGGGGAAGGGATAGAGCTGTTCGAGAAATACGATCGCGGTGCTCGTGTCTTTTCTCTTCTTGCGCTCGGCCTGGAGTTCGTGGCCGATCTTGCCGGTGCAGACGAGGATGCGGTCGGCTTCTCCGATTTCCAGGTCGGGAAGTACGTTCTGGAAATTCTTGTGAGTGAAGTCTGCAATGGGCGAGGATGCGTCGGGATGGCGCAGCATGCTCTTGGGTGTGAAGACGACCAGCGGCTTCCGCCAGTGGCGGAGGGCCTGGCGGCGGAGCAGATGAAAATATTGCGCGGCGTTCGAAGGCTGCGCGATCTGGATATTGTCCTTCGCGGCGAGTTGCAGGAAGCGTTCGATGCGGGCGCTGGAGTGTTCCGGTCCCTGGCCTTCGTAGCCGTGGGGAAGAAGCAGGACGAGGCCGGAGAGCAGGCTCCACTTGGCTTCGCCGGCGGAGATGAATTGATCGATGATGGCTTGCGCAACGTTTACGAAATCGCCGAACTGGGCTTCCCAGAGAACGAGGGCTTCGGGATAGTCGCGGCTGTAGCCGTATTCGAAGCCGAGGACACCGGGCTCGGAGAGAGTTGAGTTGTGGATTCCGCAGGGGGCCTGATCGGCGGCAATATTTTCGAGAGGAACGTATTCGTTCTCATCTTCGATATCGATGAGAACGGAGTGGCGCTGATTGAAGGTGCCGCGGCGGGAGTCCTGGCCGGAGAGGCGAACCGGGATTCCGGCTTTGACGAGACTGGCGAAGGCGAGGGCTTCCGCCATGCCGTAGTCGACGGGGCGCTTGCCTTCTCCCATTTCGGCGCGCTGTTCCAGAAGTTTTTTCACCTTGGGATGAATGTGGAAGCCATCCGGATAAGTGGTGAGATGAGCGCTGAGTTCGGCTAGCTCTTCCGGCGCGAGGCCGGTTTCAACTTCGAACTCCGGCTTGTGGCGGCCACCGTAGTAGCGATCCCAATAACTGGGCAACTCGCGCAACGTCGGCTTCTTGGTGATCTTGCCGGCATCTTTCTGCGCGGCCTCGAATTCGGCTTTGATGGCGGCGGCTTGCGCGGGAGCATCGGTTACTCCGATATCGTCGGCGTAAATTTCCCAGAGCGGCGGATGCTCTTTGATTTTTTTGTAGAGCAGCGGCTGGGTGACGGTGGGGTCGTCGACTTCGCTGTGACCATGACGGCGGTAGCCGATGAGGTCGATGACCACGTCGGTGCCGAACTGGTAGCGATACTCGGTGGCGAGGCGGGCGACGCGAACGACGGCATCCACATCTTCGCCGTTGACGTGGAAGATGGGAATCGACTGGCGCCGCGCGATGCAGGCAGCAAAGCGCGTGGAGTGCTCTTCCAGGTAGCTGGTGGTGAAGCCGAGAAGATTATTGACGACGACGTGAATGGTACCGCCGACGGTGTAGCCGGGAAGGTCGGCGTAGTTCATGGTTTCGGCGAGGATGCCTTGTCCGGCGAATGCGGCGTCACCGTGGACGAGGAGCGGGAGATATTTTTCGCGTCCGCCTTCACCGGTGCGGTCTTGTTTGGCGCGAGTGCGTCCGACGGTGACGGGATCGACGGCTTCGAGGTGGCTGGGATTCGAAACCAGATGGATGTGAACTTTGCCGCCGCTGCGGGTGATGTACTCGCCGGTGGCGCCCATGTGATATTTCACGTCGCCGGAACCGAGAACGCTGCGCGGATCGACGTCTTCAAAGCCAGCGAAAATTTCTTCCGGAGGGCGTTTGGCAACGTGAGCGATTACATTGAGGCGTCCACGATGACTCATGCCCATGACCAGTTCCGTGGCGCCGAGGCGGGAGCCGGTATCGAGGACTTCATCGACCAGAGGGATCAGCGCGGTGACGCCTTCGAGGGAAAAGCGCTTGCTGCCGAGGTAGCGCTGCTGCATGACCTGCTCGAAAACGTCGGCGCGGATGAGAAGGTCGAGAATGCGAGCTTGATCTTCTTCCTGTGGCTTGGATTCCATGCGCTCGTAGATCCAGCGGCGGCGTTCGGGGGCGTAGATGTGATTGATTTCCACGCCGATCGTGGACGAGTAGATGGCGCGGGCTTCGCGGGTATATTCACTGTCAATTTGCAATTCAGGAGCGATGCGCGGGCGGAGAAAGCCGAGGGGATCGAGATCGCCTTCGAGGTATCCCCACTGGCGGAAGGCGCTGAAGACGCGCTCGCGTTCGGAGTTCGAAGACGTGTCAATGACAGCGGCTCTCGCGCCGCCGTTGAAAGGCTTGGATTTCGGGGTAGGCATAATGAGTTCGTTACTAGAATAACGGATGCGGGGCGGGGCGCGGGAGATTCGAGGGTGTAGTTGGTCTGGCCGCGTTCCGGGCCACAGGGGCTAAAGCCCACATCCATTTTGATGGGTTTAC
>CAYOEH010000002.1:488808-555400 GCA_964403025.1 uncultured Acidobacteriaceae bacterium
GCGGCGCTGAAGCGCCGCTCTTCCACGGTTGCGTCCGTGTTCGAGGTGTTGTCCAACGGCGCCGGCATTCGTGTAAGGGACGGGCGGCATTCGAGGGTGGCGGGCATAACCAATCGGATGGCGTAAACAGCATTGCCGCCCACTCTTGCAAAAGACGCAAGGATGGGGCACCCTCAGTGGAAATGGGGCACAAAGAAATCGCCAGGGGTGGGCCACCCGCCGACCGCAGGGGCTAGAGCCCGAATCCTTTTAATCGGGTTTACGCGGCGCTGAAGCGCCGCTCTTCCACGGTTGCGTCCGTGTTCGAGGTGTTGTCCAGCGGCGCCGGCATTCGTGTAAGGGACGGGCTGCATTCGAGGGTCGCGGGCATAACAAGTCGGAGTGCGTAAGCAGCATTGCCGCCCACTCTTGCAAAAGACGCAAGGATGGGGCACATGGGCGTGACAACGCGAGATCAAAATCCCCGCCCTGTCCCTGCAAAGGGCGCAGGGACAAGGACGGGGCACCCGCCTCGGCTCAGGATGACAATGCACTTTCAGGCGACGACTTTGTAGGGACGCATCATTTCGTTGTCTTCGTGTTCGAGGACGTGGCAGTGCCAGACGTAGCGGAACTCGTCTCCGGAATTGACGTGGGTGCCGGGGGGTAAATCAAAGCGCGCGATCACACGGGTGATGTAACCGGCATAGGTCTTGATCGTATCTTTCCAGGCGGGACGCTCGTTCGATTCCGGGGCCATGGGGATGCCGGTGAAGACAAGCTTGCCGGTCTGCATGTAGGTCTTCACGTCAAAGGTTTGACGGTTCAGGACCTGAAACTGGACGAGATGAATGTGCATGGGGTGCACGTCGCCGGTGGCGTTCGCGAAAGACCAGACTTCCATGGAGCCAGCTTTTGGATCTTCCGTGATGGGATCGTCCCAATGCTTTTGGCCCAGGAGTCCGATCATGGTGTAGCCGTCGGAGGGACGATCCATCTCGGTGAGGGCGAGAATCCTTTCGCGGACGGCGTGAGAGGGATCGAGCGCAGGCCAAGGAACGAGAGTATCCGGGAGCACGCTCGTGTCTTTGCCGGAAAGCGGCTTGGTCACCTTGAAGAGCATGACGTCGGAAGGCACGATTTGGCCGCCGCGCGCGTAGGGAGCGGGCGCGTCATTGATGAGGGCCAGGTTTTCTCCTTTGTGCTCGGAGAAGTCGATCACGAGATCGAAGCGTTCGCCGGGCGAGACGATCAGGTAGTGCAGGCTTAATGGCCTGGGCAAAAGGCCACCGTCGGTGCCAATCTGGCGAAAGGGCGGTGCATCCACGGGCCGGCCATTGGGCTTGCCGGCGGCATCGGCAGGGACGAGCGTCAGGTGATAAAAACGGGAGTTCGAACCGTTCACCATGCGAAAGCGGTATTTGCGGGGTTCCACCTCTAGAAATGGAGCGGCCTTGCCATTCACGCAGATGGTGTCGCCGAAGAATTCCTGCATCCACATGGGATGGGTGCCGTCCTTGGCCGGGGGATAGAGCAAAGAGCCATCGACGCCGAAACTACGGTCCTGGATCATGAGCGGAATTTCGTAGGGACCGCTGGGCAGGTTGAGAGCATCTTCCTCATCGTCGCGAATCACGTAGAAGCCGGCCAATCCAGCGTAGACGTTGAGACGCGTGATACCGAGAGCGTGATCGTGATACCAGAGCATGGTGGCGGATTGCTGATTCGGATGACGCGTGGGATTGGCGCCAGCCACGGCACCAACTTTGCCGTCGGAGGTAAACCAGGAGTCGGGATAGCCGTCGCTCTCCGGCAGGGTTTGGGCACCGTGAACGTGGGTGACGGTGCGGACTTGAGGAACGTTTTCCTCCGAGCCGTGAATGGTGTAATCGATGGGAAGGAAGTGTTTGGTGGGCAGCTGATTCGACCATTTCACAGAAAGAGCCTGGCCTTTTCGCACCTCGAAAGTTGGGCCGGGCCACAGGCCGTTATAGCCCCACATGGTGGCGGGCGGAAGATGGCGATGGGCCTGGTGGTGGAACGGAACCATACGAATCGGGATGGGCGCGGCAGATTGCGGGCGGATGACAGGTGGGATCGATAAGGGAGTGACGTAACTGGCCAAAGGGCCGGCGGGCTGGGCTTCGTGGAATTCAGGAGGCGCGCCCTGATGTGGGTCGTTATGCGCCATGTTCATGGCGGCACTGATGCCAGGACTGGCGGCCGCTTGCTGCGCCAACAGGCGAGGGGGAACGGCGAGAAGACTTGCGCCAGAGTAGAAACCCATTCGCAGCAAGTCACGTCTACTTAAGGCCAAAGAAATTCTCCAGAGAGTGGTGCCGTTCTTCGGTTGAAGTGGTGGGATTTCACCGCCTGCTTGGCTGTGATGATTTTACGGCGCGAAGTCAGGCGAATGTGAAAATCAGGTTAAAATGCCGGGCTTCTTCGCCCGACCATTTAACTCTTAGGGAGATCTCTCGTCCCGCTGGTAAAAACGCGGGACTTCGGGATGACGCACGGTTCAATCTTCAAACTGCAAGCAACAGCCGATCAGGGAAGGGTGTTCCCTGATCGGCTGGTTGGTCGGCAGTCCGACTGAGGCCGGTTACCGCGAAGCGGTAGTCGCAGCCGAGGCTGGGTGGAAGTTAAACGCGTCGAACAGGTCGTCAATCGCCGGAGTATTCAAGGGCACATAAGGATTGTCCTTGGACACTTTCGGGTTTGGCAGATTGTCGCGGCTGCGGGTGGTGAGTGGGCCCAGGTAGAAATTCCGCTCGATGAATTTCGTGATGGACACGTGGTCGCCGTAGGAGTGGTTGACGAAGCCGCCGGCGCTGAAAGGAGAGACGATCAGCAGCGGGATCCGAGTTCCATCGCCGAAGAAATCGACGGGCTGGATGTAGCCGGAGTCATAGTAACCGCCGCCTTCGTCCTCGGTGATGAAGATCGCGGTGGTTGCCCAGAGTTCGGGTTGAGCCTGCACTGCGGTCACGATATTTTTCACGAAGCCTTCGAACAGTTCGAGCTTCGAAGAGGCGGGGTGACCATCCGAGGGCCAGCCCGGTTTTACGATGGAGACTGCCGGCAGTTCGTTCGCCTTGATGTCCTCGTAAATGTTCTGGGAGTCCTGGATGTGCTCCGTGCGGAGTGTGGCGTTAGTCATGATGTCCGTTGCGTAGTTGAACGGGTTGCAGATGTTGCAGTAGGTGTTCAGCGGATTCGAGAAAGTCGGGTCGGAAAGGAAAACATTCCAACCGTCTCCGTAATACTTCCAGGAGACACCCTTGGCGAGCAGGGCATCGCCGATGTGGCGAACCGAAGTTCCGGGAACGGTGAAGGGAGACAGAGGAAGCGAAGAAGATCCGTCGCCGTTGAAGCCGGGGTTGTAGTTGTTGAGGATGTAGTAGTGACCGGTGTCGCAGTTCGGCGCGACGGGACGGGGGAGTGCCTCCAGATAGTTCACGATGGCGGGCACGCCGGCCTGGCCGAGATCGGCGCAATTGACGTAGCTGCCGCCGCCGCTGGTGCCGCTTCCGTATCCATCAGCGTCGTACCAGTTGTTGGTTCCGGGCTGCGGATTGGGGTTTTCGATCTGGTTGGCGGGCGGGGTCAGGGCGTTTCCGTTGCCGTCGCTGTACCAGATGGAATCGGCAAAGCCGAATTCGATGTGGTTCGCCATGGTTCCACCCATCACGGATTGATGGAAGTTGTCGCTCAGCGTGTACTCGTCAGCCAGCTTCTTCATGTAAGGGGCATCGCCCTTGAGCACATTGAAGAACTCCATGGAGGTGGAACCTTCGCCCGTAGAGAGGTAGCCGGTCGGGGGAGTGGTTGAGCCGCTGGAGCCGTCGCTGCCTGCGCCGATGGTGACTTCGACCCAGGGGAAAAGGTCGCTCAAGCAGCCGCTCGGATTGTCGGCGGTTGCCGTTGCCACGCTGCAGTCCGTCTGCTGCCACATCTGGAAGAAGCGGTGCACCGGGCTGTTGGCATAGTCGTTGTAGGTGAGAGTCGGAGAAGTGAGCTGGAAGGCGCCTTCCGGCAGATTGAACACATCGGGAATGCGAGTGTCCGCAACGACGTAGGGAGTCAGGCCGGTGCCGCCGATCGTCAAGTCGACGTAGTAGCTCGGAAACAGTTGCCCGGGTTCGATTTCCTTGGCGAGAGCCAGGGTTGGGATGTAGGGATTCGTGGGACCACCAGCTACCACGGGTGGAACGTTGGTATAGATCGTCTTTTCCGGAGGATTGATGGCGTAGGTACCGGCCCCGACAGTCGTGCTATCGACAGCACTGTACTGCGCGGCGAGCGAGTAATTCGGACCCGGTGTACCGGCCTCGGTGATGATTCCCTTGGAAAGGAGATTGGAGACGGTCTCACCATTCTTGGGTTTGTAGGTCGCGAAGACGTGATCAAAGCTGCGGTTCTCACCAATGATCACGATGACGTGCTTGATAGGGGAGGCAGTTTTGACTTGCTGAGCGGCGACAGGGGCCGGCGCTCCCAGGTTGACAAGCAGGGCGAACAGGCTGGTGCCAACCGCGAGGTGCTGTCTGGCTTGCGCCAGAAAACTGGACGACGACATGTATTTCCTCCTGGAGTTTGTTGCAGGGAACAACAGAGTGAAGGTAGCCGGGTCAGGGTCGAGCAAGTGTGAATTCCGAATGAAAAGAAATCCACAGGCACATCCGCCATCGAACGAGGAATCTCATAAGAATAGGGGTGTAGGTCTCTACCTGGGGCTCGAACGTAAACGACAGGTTAATAAATTTCCACAGCTTGCCAAACTTTCTGCAGTGGTTCCTGTAGGAGTCTTGGAGGGTTCGGACCCTGTAGACTGCATGAATCCTTCGGCACGGAGGCCGCGGGCAGATGCCCACTCTTCTGGGAATACCGCTGGATGTCAACTCGTCATACTTACGCGGACCTGCGGGAGCGCCGGGAAAGATCCGCGAGGCATGGGGCTGCGGTGCTTCGAATCTATGGTCGGAGTTGGGTGTAAACGTAGGCGCGGCCGGTGCTTTCGCGGACGCAGGCGATCTTCAGTTGAGCAATTCGCGGGAGAAAGTTGCCGATGACTTTGCGGAGATTGAGCGGGCGATTGGCGAATTGCTGAAAAAAGGAGAGCATCCGGTATCGCTCGGCGGAGATCACTCGGTTACATACCCCATCCTGAAGGCTTTTGCGCGACACTACCCGGATCTGACGATTATCCATTTCGATGCTCATCCGGATTTGTATGACGAGTTCGAGGGCAGCCGGGTGTCGCATGCGTGCCCGTTTGCACGGATTATGGAGGAGCGGCTGGCGACGCGACTGGTGCAGGTCGGGATTCGCACGATGGTTGGGCATCAGCGGGAGCAGGCGGAGAAGTTTGGCGTGGAGGTGATCGAAATGCGGTCGCTGCCGGCGTACGATCGGCTCAAAACCGAGGGACCGGTGTACATTTCCTTCGACATGGACGTGCTCGATCCGGCCTTTGCGCCCGGGATTTCGCATCGCGAGCCCGGGGGAATGACGGTGCGGGAGGCGATCACACATTTGCATGCGATTGAGGGAAGCATTGTGGGAGTGGATCTGGTGGAGTTCAATCCCGAGCAGGATGTGGCGGGAATGACGGCAACCGTGGCGGCGAAGATCATGAAAGAAATCCTGGGAAAGATGATTGCCGGGCGGTAGCAGCGGCGATGGGCGTGGGCCGTGGGGTCGAGGGTTGTGCGTGAGGGTAGAGATCCTTCGACTGCGATGGTGCTTCGCGTTCGCGACGCGCCATCTTCGCTCAGGACGACAGCCGAGGAAAGTCCGGAGTATCTGCAGAAACGGCACGGGGTGCCGGAGGAGTTGGTCAAGAATATTGCGGGGGTGGGAGCGCTGGTGGCAAAGGCTGTGGAATAATACGGGGCTCGTCGTTGCTGCTGTTTTCATCTGTTCGTCATCGGAAGGCCAAGTGGAGAATTCCAATCGAGCGCGCGACCATTTAGCCAACGAACGGACGTTCCTGGCTTGGGTGCGGACCAGCGTGGCGGTCGTGGTGTTCGGATTCGCGATCGGCCGGTTCGCCGTTGCTATGCGGCAGTTAACGGCGTTTCAAGGTCACGAATCCGGGGCGACCGGGTTCTCGGTGTGGATGGGCTTGACTGCGATGATCGCGGGCGTGCTGATGGCGATTGCGGGTCTGCTGCGCTATCGCAAGACGCGAACGCAACTCGACGAAGGAAAATTTGAGCCGGCGGGATTTGTGGTTGATCTGGTCACCATTCTGACCGTACTGTTCGGGCTGGCGCTGGCGGGGTATCTGGTTTACGTGGAGAAGAGTTTGGGTTAGCGCGGCATCGAGGGCAGTCACGGCAGCGGAAATTATGGCCAACGACCTGGAAAAAGAAGCGGCGGCGCGGGCGAGCTTGAGGTTCGTCAAAGATGGTCAAGTGGTCGGCCTGGGTACGGGAACCACGGCGGCGCGCTTTATTCAACTGCTGGGCGAGCAGGTGAAGAATGGGCTGCGGATTCGGGGCATTCCCACCTCGGATCGGTCGCGGGAGCAGGCCGCCAGCCTGGGGATTCCACTGACGACGCTGGACGAATGTCAGCAGATCGATGTGGACGTGGACGGCGCGGACGAGTTTGATCCTGAATTGCGTTTGATCAAAGGTGGCGGCGGGGCGCTGTTGCGGGAAAAAATTGTCGCGTCGGCGAGCAAGCAGGTGGTGATTGTTGCCGATGCAACGAAGAGGGTTCCGGTGCTGGGAAGGTTTCCGCTGCCGGTGGAAGTGATCAAGTTCGCGCAGGCGCTGGTGACAAAAAAGATTGAGGCGCTGGGCGCTGCCGTCGAGTTGCGTCGGGATGCCAGCGGAAAGCCGTTCGTGACCGACGAGAACAATCACATCCTGGATTGCCGCTTCGGACAGATACGGGATGCTGATGGGCTGGCGCGGAAGCTGAGCGATATGCCGGGAGTTGTGGAGCACGGACTGTTCATCGGGATGGCTAGCGTGGTGCTGGTGGCCAACGGGAGTGAGATTGTCGAGCTACGGCGCCGACCGTAGGCTCGCAGCAGGACGTGCTTTCACCACAGAGTCACAGAGACACAGAGAAAATCCTTTTCTGTTCTTCTCTGTGACTCTGTGACTCTGTGGTGAAATTGTAAATTCGTGTCGTTTCCCCTGAGCAGGGACATCAAATGGCAGCGGGCGCACAAGCACAAGGTTCGGACCAGCCTTCGCGGCGGCGAGGGTTGCGGTACTGCGTGCAGGCGCCGATGGATGTAACGGTGCTCCGTTCGGGTGTTCCGGATACCGTACCGGGGCGATCGGAGAATTTGAGCGCCGGGGGAGTGGCTGCGGTGTTAGCGGCAGAATTGAAGCCTGGGGAATCGGTGGGGCTTGAGATACGCCTGCCGCAGGCGGAGAATCCGCTGCGCGCGCGGGCGCGGGTACGGTATCACGACAAGCTACGTTGCGGGATGGAGTTTGTCGGGCTTTCGGCGGAGCAGCAGGCGGAAATCCGCAGATGGACTGCAGAAATGAAAGCCGAGCCGGAGACGGAGGGGAGTGCGAAGCCTCTGATCGCGGCGGGCAAAGGCTCCGAAGGCGGAGGATCGGGCGGTACGGAGCCTCCTGCTGGGCGGAGGTTCGGGCGGGGATGGGTCTTCTTACTTGGATCGATAGCAATTCTGGTGGCGGTTCTATGGTGGCGCTGGAACCGCGGGTGGGAAGATCTGGAGTCCGACCTACGGGGAAATGAAACGGTCACGCAGCCGCAAGCTCACGTTCCGGCCGAGGTAATGGAGAAACTTGTAACCCATCGCGTGGATCCCGATTATCCGGCGGCCGCGCGGCCGGGGAAGCTGCAAGGAGTGATTGTGCTGGACGTCATTGTGGGGCGCGACGGCCAAGTGGTGGAAGTGCACGCTCTGAACGGACCAGAGATTCTGGCGCAATCCGCAACGGATGCGCTGCGGTGGTGGCGATTCGAGCCTTACCGCGTGAACGGCGAACCGGTGGTGGCGGAGACCACGGTGGCGGTGGAATTCAAACCGTAGATACGCCTTCTTTAAACGCGGCGTTTGCGGAGAGCGGCGAGAACGATGATGCCGCTCAGCGCAAAAAATACGACAGCAGCCAGGGCCGCGATCACCATTACTGCCGGGTTAAGGTGAAGAAAGTCGGCGCAAACCGCCCCCAGGGCGAGGACTACGCCCGTCCCGTTGAGCCAGAGCGGACCTCGTATGGAGGAAATATCGGGACGCAGGCGAAGTTGGAGAAGCAGCGCGGCAAAGCCGATGGCGGCAACGACGACCAAGGCTAAGGGACTCAGAAACGCTCTGTGACTCGTATAGATGACGACGAGCGCGAGGGCCACGAGAAGCAAGCCGGCGGAGACGAGGGTCGGGCGGCGGTGAGGAGCAGGATTTGGGTTGGGCGCGGTTTCAGGCACGAAGTTCCGTCCTCAGATTTATACAGGTCGCTGGGGAAGGTTTTCAAATACCGCCGTGGGACATGAGGCGCCTACTACCCGTTTATGCGTCGGGAGCGGGAGTGGGCTGGCTGGTGCCGGCAAGCCACTCTGCCGGGCGAGGATCGCTGTGGTGCACGGCGTAGAGAACCAGTTCGACCCGCGACGAGATACCCAGCTTGTCGAAGATGCGAAACAAATACTTCTTGACGGTGTGCTCGCTGAGGTTCAACTCCTGAGCCGTATCGCGATTGCTTAGGCCCTCGGCCACGAGAGCCACGACTTGTTCCTCGCGTGGGGTGAGCAGTTCCCGGCCGCCGGAGTTGAACACGCGCAACGAAGGAACCGCTGAGATCAGTCAGAAAAGATTGGAACCATACCGCTGATTTCGCTGCATGAAGTAAAGCTGCCGGTTCGAGCCCTGCGGCAAAAACGTGGGTTGGATATTGTGGGGGCTGGTATTGCTCTGCTCATGTTGGCTCCCATACTGGCGGTGATTGCGATTCTCGTTAAGGTCGATTCGCCCGGTCCTTTTCTATATAAGGCGCCGCGTGCGGGACGAAAGGGGAGG
Organism: uncultured Acidobacteriaceae bacterium; assembly: GCA_964403025.1. Classification (GTDB taxonomy): domain Bacteria; phylum Acidobacteriota; class Terriglobia; order Terriglobales; family Acidobacteriaceae; genus Sulfotelmatobacter. Next base: position 497,807 of record CAYOEH010000002.1, read on the forward strand.
CCGTTCCAGTGCTACAAGTTTCGGACGATGGTGAGGGATTCGGACGAACTTAAAGAAGCGCTGCGCGAGCGCAATCAGCGACAGGGACCGTTCTTCAAGATCACAAACGATCCGAGAATCACGCGCGTTGGGCGATTCCTGCGCCGCTACAGTCTGGACGAACTTCCTCAATTATGGAACGTGCTGAAGGGCGAGATGAGCATGGTTGGACCGCGGCCGCATCCGCTTGATGATGTGTGCACATACGCGATTGAACATTTGCGCCGCCTTGATGTGTTACCGGGAATGACGGGGCTTTGGCAGGTCACGGCGCGGCGAAATCCGTCTTTCCAAATTGGCGTGAAGCTGGATGTTGAGTACATCCGCTCGTGGAGCGTGAAGATGGACTTGCTCATTCTATTGAAGACGGCAGGAGCCGTGCTGCGGGGGAGTGGGGAGTAATGTTGTCGACCTCGCCTGGCATTGCGCCGCCGGTGGGCTGGGTCGCCGACGCGGGAGCACGAGGCATTGCGCTGGCGCTTCGGCCGTTGCAAGCCCTGATGACGATCCCGACCGTATTGTTTCTCGGCGCACTCGCCGCCATGCTGCTGCGGCATCCTGACGTACCTTTCTATGAGATCGACCGGCTGGCTTTCGTTCTGCTCTTGCTTGGCGTAACCGCACAGACAGTAGTCGCTGGCCAGCGCTTGCTGGTCCTGGAGCGGGCCACGTGGCCGATGCTCGGCCTGACGCTCCTGGCGGTTACAAGTGTGATTGGTCAGCCGTTCGACTGTCAGACATGGTCATTGCTGGCGGCAAAATTCATCGTGCCGTTCGCACTTTTTCATCTGGCAGCGCTCGTGTTTCAAGAGGAGCGGCGGTTAGAACATTTCGAACTGTTCGCTCTGGTGGTGCTGGCTTACCTTTGCTTCACGTCGATTGCTTTCATGGTAGGCGCGAAATCACTCATCTTCCCGCGCTTCATACTGGATGAGAGCCTTGGATACCATGTCGACCGGGCGCGCGGCCCGCTTCTGCAAGCTGTAGCGAATGGGGTCTCGCTGAACCTGCTCGGTCTGCTGGCGCTGCATTCGGTACTACGAGGGAGAATCCGCGGGCTAAAAGCCACAGTGTTGGTTGCCTCCCTGCCGGTTGCAATTCTGGCAACGATGACGCGTGCCGTCTGGCTCTCATTCGGGATCAGCGTGGGTGTCCTGATCTTGCGCTCGCATAATCGACGCTTGCGCCGAGTGTGTGTCGCTCTTGCACTATTGGGAGCCGTGTTCTTACTTATCGTGCTGAGTTTTGATGATCAACGGCAAGCGCTCACCGAACGGCTGCATGAATCCGGACCGTTGGAGTTTCGCGAGGCGGTGTACACCGGCGGTTGGCAAATGTTCCTGGAAAAGCCCTTTACCGGTTGGGGCGTGAATCAGATGCCTTCGGAGTTGGCGCGGCACGTCAGCGGCTACAAAGAGAAGGAACTGTATCCGCACAATACTTACCTGGAGTTGCTGGTGGAGCATGGCGTCCTCGGGTTGGCACTTTATGTGTGGCTGATGTGGGAACTACTCAGGCTGGGGCGATGCCGGATTCCGCGAGGGGAAAGCAATGGCCTGTTGAATCATCAGTTCCACGCGATGTGGCCTGTTCTGCTTGGGGTTTACTGGGTAAACGCGAGCGTGGTCGTCATGAACTATCAGTTCGTGAATGGGCTTCTGTTCACGATGGCTGGCATGTTGGCAGCACAACGGCACCGTGCCGTTAGAGACTTCGGACGCGCCGTGAGCCGTCCTCTTCAGACTGTGCGCGAGTCTGCAGCTTAGACCTATCTCAATCACTTCGTTTTCATAATCTCTCGTTGCTAATGCAAATGCTTACCGTTGCTTATCTCGCGAACCAATTCCCTGCCTCCGTGGAACCTTACGTTGGCGAAGAAATCCAGGAATTGCGGCGGCGGGGAGTAAGAGTGGTTCCGGGAAGCGCTAGGCGGTCAGGGGCAACAACGAGCCAATTCCCGTCCGGTGAGGTTCTGTGTCTGCAGCCGGTGCAAGCAATGGCTCTTCTGCGGGCTCTAGGTTTGTTTGTTCGGCATTGGAAGCGGATTTCAAGATTAGTCACGCGCATCGTGATGCGAGGGAAAGAAACACCCAAGATCCGAGCAAAAGCCTTGCTGCACACGTGGCTTGGGGCGTATTACGCGATACTGCTGCAAGGACGGGGCGTGGATCACATCCACGTGCATCACGGTTATTTTGGCTCCTGGATTGGAATGGTCGCGGCCCGATTGCTGGGCGTAAGTTTCAGTCTCACGCTTCATGGGTCTGACTTATTGCTGCATGGCACTTATCTCGGTACCAAGCTGGCTAATTGCCTTTTTTGCATAACGATTTCTGATTTCAACCGCCGCTATATTTGGGAACACTTTCCGGAGATTGATCCGGCAAAGATTATTGTGTCTCGCCTTGGAGTGGAAGTACCTTTACCCGCGAAGTTCGCAATCCGGGTTGATCGTGGCGACCAACGCAAGTTCACGCTGCTGGCGGTGGGCCGCCTGCATGCGGTGAAGGATCACGCGTTTTTGGTACACGCATGCGCTCGCCTGCGCGATTTTGGAGTGAACTTTGAGTGTTTCGTTGCGGGCGAAGGACCGGAGCGTCAGGCTCTCGAGCTATTGATCCGACACAGTCGCCTGCAAGAGCGGGTTACGCTGCTGGGGCACGTCGCAAGGGAAGACATCGATTCACTCTACCGAAAAGCCGATGTGATTGTGCTTACGAGCCGCAGTGAGGGAATTCCGCGGGTACTTATGGAAGCCATGGCGCGCGGCAGAATCGTGCTCGCGCCCGCGATCACGGGTATCCCAGAACTGGTCATCCCGGGGAAGACGGGATTTCTGTATCAGTCCGGGCAACTGGAGGATTTCGTGCAGCGAGTTCTTTTGCTTCAGACCCTGATGCGCGACATCGGTCACGAGCCAGGGAATCGACTGGACTGGATCCGGCTCGCGGCCCGAGTGTATGTGCGCAACAACTTCAGCCGCGAGACAAACCTTACGCAGTTTGGCTACTTGTTCCCTCGACTGGCCGCACCGGGTGATTGGAGCGTTGTTCATGAGAATTCTGTACTGCAATAAATATAACTTTCCCTTCAGCGGTACCGAGGCCTACCTGTTCGAGGTTATGGAACTGATGCGTTCCCAGGGTCACGAAGTGGCGCTGTTTTCGATGGCCGACTCACGCGGCAAGCCCACGCCTTACGACCAACATTTCGTGCCGTATATGAATTTCAAGAACCGGCCCGGGTGGCTCGACAGCGCACGGCTAGCTGGTCACGCGATCTACTCGCCGGAGGCGCGACGGCGGATTCGGGCAATGATCGCGGAGTTCCGGCCCGACGTAGCACATGTGCGCAATATCTATCACCATTTATCGCCGTCGATCCTGTGGGAGCTCAAGGTGCAAAAAGTTCCCGTCGTCTATCACTTGAATGACTTCAAGGTGCTTTGTCCCAGCTATAACCTGGTTCTACGGGGGGAAGCCTGTGAGGCGTGCAAAGGCGGGAAATTCTGGCACGCGATGAAGGAGAAGTGCTATCCGGGAATGGCTGCACGAGCGACCCTCGTGGCGGAAGCCTACTTTCACAATTGGTTGGGAACTTATCGCAGGTGCGTGGACTGCTTTCTTGCTCCCAGCCAATTTGTGCGTGACAAGTTCGTCGAGCATGGATGGGATGCGGGGAAGTTCGAGGTTCTTCCACATTTCCAAGCGGTCAAGGATGTGGGGGCGCGAAGTGTACAAGACCCTCCGCTGCTTTACTTCGGTCGATTGTCGGAGGAAAAAGGCGTGGATGACCTGCTGCGGGCTATGCAGCCGCTGCCTCATCTCCGCTTGATGGTTGCGGGGGACGGACCGGAACGCAACAATTTGCAGCAGCTAAGTGCCGAGTTGGGGCTGACTAACGTTGAGTTCTCGGGCCACATCCAGGGAGCGGAACTGGATCGCGCCATTCGTGACTCGAGTTTCAGCGTACTTCCGTCGCACGCTTATGAAACGCTCGGGAAGACGATCCTTGAATCCTATGCACACGCGCGAACTGTAGTCGCTTCGGACTTGGGTTCACGGCGTGAGTTGGTGCGAGAGGATGAAACGGGATTGTTATACGAAACCGGAAATGTGGCGCAGCTGTCGTCGGCAATAGAGTTTCTCAGCTCGCGACCGGAGCTAGCGGACACAATGGGGCATGCAGGGAGAGAACTGGTACGGCAACACTCCGCTCCGGAGGAGCACTACGAAGCATTGATTGGCTTGTACGAACGGCTGGCAGACGGCAAGAACCGATCTGCGCCACGCTGGACCCGAGCCAGCAGAGGAACAATCCCATCTGTTGCCAGCAAGACAGGAAGTGTTCTGGATGGAAGCGCACACGGCACTTTCGGCGTGCATCTTGAGTTAGCGCCAGCGTTGCAGATTGACGGCACGTCCACGGCTCCTTGCTCGCGAAAGAAAATTCTACGGGTTGCGTTCATCGGCGGCCGGGGCGTGATTTCAAAGTACAGCGGCATCGAGACGTATTACGAGGAAGTTGGAAAACGATTAGCCGGAATGGGGCATGAGGTGACGGCCTATTGCAGGACTTACTTCACGCCCGCGGTGGGTGAACACGAGGGCATCAGGGTAGTGAGGTTACCAGCGATACGATCCAAACACCTGGAAACATTAGTCCACACGTTTTTGAGCACGTGCCACGTATTGTTCCAGCCTTGCGACGTAGTGCACTACCACGCTCTGGGGCCGGCATTGTTCTCCTTTATTCCACGTCTCGTGGGCAAGAAAACAGTGGTGACGGTACAGGGCCTCGACTGGCAACGCAAGAAATGGGGCCGGATCGCTTCTATGGTGCTTCGCATTGGGGAGCGGGCTGCCGTGAGGTTGCCCACCAGCACGATGGTCGTTTCGCGGACGTTGCGGCAGTATTTCTGGGAAAGACACGGAGCCGAGACTTCATACGTGCCGAACGGCGGACTGATGCGTGAACGAAGACCGCCGGACAAAATTCTTGCTTGGGGACTGGAGCCCTCCAACTACATTCTTTTCCTGGGAAGTTCTCACCGGAGAAGGGTTGTCACCGGCTGGTTGAAGCATATGAGCGGTTGGATACGAACCTAAAATTGGTAATGGCGGGAGCATCGAGCTATTGTGACGACTATTCACGCGAACTGCGAACTCATGCCAGTGAACGCGTCAAGATACTGGACTGGGTGTCGGGCGAGGCTCTCGACGAGTTGCTTACGAACGCCGCGGTGTTCGTCTTGCCGTCCGACCTGGAAGGTCTGTCCCTTGCCTTGCTGGATGCAATGGGCGCGGGAGTGTGTGTGCTCGCCAGCGACATCCCTGAAAATCGAGAGGCTATGGAAGACGCTGGATTCACGTTCCGGCGAGGCGACGTGGAAGACCTGGCGGATCGACTGCGATTCCTGATCGCGAATTCGGCGGTGCGGGAAGCTGTGGGAGTGGCCGCGAAACGCCGCATTCGCGAAGAATATGAGTGGAATCACATCGCGGCGGAGATCGAACGGGAGTATTTTGAGCTGATGGGCTGGAGTTTCGAGAGAACCGCGGCGCGAAAACCGAGCGGAAGTGTGACTGCCTCGACACGGGATTCCCGGCAAAAAGCAGGATAAACAAACTGAAATATCGCGGCGGACGAAACGCGATAGTTAACCAAAATCGAGTGCATGACCATCAGGGCGGGATCATTCCCGTCCTTTTTGTTTACAATGACAAGTCGGCTCACACAGGGATACCGAAGGCGCAGCCAGCCATTTCAACCAAGCAACATTGCCACTTATGGATAACACGATCCTCGTCACCGGCGGAGCAGGTTTTATCGGGTCCAACTTCATCCTGCGCTGGATGGAGCAGGAATCAGCTTCGGTGGTGAACTTCGACAAACTCACTTACGCCGGCAATTTACACAACCTCGCAACCGTCGCGAACGACCGGCGGTATGAATTTGTCGAAGGGGATATTGCGGATCGCACGCTGGTGCGCAGCCTATTCGATCGTCGGAAGCCGAGCGCCGTCGTGCATTTTGCGGCGGAGAGCCACGTCGATCGCTCGATACTGGGGCCGGACGCGTTCATCCGTACCAATGTCGATGGAACTTTCGCGCTGCTGGAAGAGGTGCGGGCATACTGGGGAAGGCTGGACGCGCAACTGAGCGCGGATTTTCGTTTCCTTCACGTTTCCACCGACGAAGTCTTCGGCTCGCTGGGGCCCGACGACGCGCCTTTTTCTGAGACCACTCCTTATGCCCCGAACAGCCCGTATGCTGCGTCGAAGGCGGCTTCGGACCATTTTGTGCGCGCCTACCATCACACTTACGGTTTACCGACGCTGACTACGAACTGTTCCAATAATTATGGACGCTTTCAATTTCCGGAAAAATTGATACCGCTGGTAATTCTCAATGCGCTGAACGGTAAGCCTCTGCCGGTGTATGGGGATGGCCAAAACGTTCGCGACTGGCTGTACGTGGAGGATCACTGCGAAGCGATTGCGACGGTGCTGAAGCAAGGCCAGGTGGGTCAGACCCATAACGTTGGCGGATGGAACGAGAAACGCAACCTCGAGATCGTCGAGACCATTTGCGACATCGTGGATGAAATGGCGGGGAAGCGTGGAGCGCCGCGCCGCAGTCTGATCACGTTTGTGAAGGATCGTCCGGGACACGATCGGCGTTATGCGATGGATGCACGTAAAATTGAGCAGGAACTCGGCTGGCGTCCGAGGGAGACCTTCGAGAGTGGGATTCGCAAGACCGTGCGCTGGTATTTGGAGAATGAAGAATGGGTGCGGGGTGTGACCACCGGCAGTTATCGTAAATGGATTGAAACTCAATATTCTTGAGCGTGTCCTCGCAAAGCAATTTTCAAAATGCAAACATTAAAGAGCACAAGTTATAAAGGAATCATTCTGGCCGGCGGGTCGGGAACACGTTTGTATCCTATAACCCACGCGATCGGGAAGAGCCTGCTTCCGGTCTACAACAAGCCGATGATTTATTACCCGCTGTGCACGTTGATGCTGGCCGGAATCCGCGACATTCTGCTGATTACGACTCCGGAGGATGTGCCCAAGTTTCAGGCGCTGCTGGGAGACGGAAGCCAGTTCGGAATTCGCCTGGAATACAAGGTGCAGCCGAAGCCGGAGGGAATCGCACAGGCTTTCTTGTTAGGCGAGACTTTTTTGGGAGAGAGTGCGTGTGCCCTTGTCCTGGGTGACAACATTTTTTATGGACACGACCTGGCGAAAGACCTGCGAGAAGCTGCGAGTAAGACCCATGGCGCCCGGGTGTTTGCGTATCCTGTTCATGATCCCGAGCGATACGGAGTGGTGGAATTCGACAGATCAGGGAAGGCGCTCAGCATTGAAGAAAAGCCTGCGCATCCGAAATCGCGTTATGCGGTAACCGGGCTTTATTTTTATGATGATCAGGTGGTAAAGATCGCGAAGTCATTAAAGCCAAGTGCGCGAGGAGAACTCGAGATCACAGACGTGAATAAGGTCTATCTGGAGCGCGGCCAGTTGGAGGTTGTGGTCATGGGCCGCGGAATGGCGTGGCTGGACACCGGAACGCATGAATCGTTGATGGACGCATCGCTCTACATTCAGGCGATCGAGAAGAGACAGGGGCTGATGGTGGCTTGTCCCGAAGAGATCGCGCTGCGCTCGGGTTACATTACCGCGGAGCAGGTGGAGAAGATTGGTAACTCGATGAAGAAGAACAGTTACGGCGCTTATCTGCTACAACTCTTGCGGGAGAAAGTATTCTGATGAGTAGAGTTGATACCGTTTCCCCCGCCACGAATGCAATCAAGAAAATCGCAACTTCCCTGCCGGAGGTATTCGTTCTCGAGCCTCGCGTGTTTCGCGATGAGCGTGGGTTTTTCCTGGAGAGCTACAACCAGAGAGGCATGGCGGGTGCAGGAATCGTCGAAGCCTTTGTGCAGGATAATCATTCCTGCTCTTCCCGCAATGTTTTGAGAGGGCTGCATTATCAGGTAAAGCATCCTCAGGGAAAGCTTGTACGGGTTGCGGAGGGAGAGATTCTGGATGTTGCCGTCGACATGCGCCGGAGTTCGGCGACTTTTGGGCGATGGGAAGCGGTGCGGCTGTCGGGCGAGAACCAGCGCATGTTGTGGATCCCCGCAGGCTTCGCGCACGGATTCCGCGTGCTTTCGGAAAAAGCGCACGTTCTCTACAAGGCAACCGATTTTTACACGCCTGAGTACGAACGAACCCTTGCCTGGAATGATTCCCAACTCAAGATCAACTGGGAACTGGACGGCGAGCCGATCGTATCGGCAAAAGACCAGCGGGGCGCGGCTTTCGCCGACGCCGAGACTTTCGACTAGATCCGATGCGAGTCACCATCTTTGGTTCTTCCGGCCTGCTCGGCAAGGCGCTCATGCACGAATGGAGTGGAGATGCGGTTACAGGACTCCGTTCGCTTGATGCCGATATCCGAGATGCGGATGGCGTGCGGCGAGTGGTTCGGGAAACACATCCAGACTGGATCGTGCTGGCTGCGGCTTACACGGATGTGGACGGCTGTGAGAGCAATCAGGATCTGGCGTTTGCGGTGAATCGCGATGGTGCGGTGAATATAACTGTTGCGGCGAAGGAAGTTGGAGCGCGGCTCCTCTTCTTGAGTTCCGATTACGTATTTGATGGAAAGAAGAGCACACCGTATGAGATTGACGATCCGCGCAACCCGCAGGGCGTTTACGGACGCAGCAAGGCGGAGGCAGAGATCAAGCTACTCGAGTTGATACCGAATTGCTGCATCCTGAGAACATCGTGGCTGTTTGGAGTTGGGGGAAAATGTTTTCCCGACGCGATTTTGAAGCTGGCAGCAAACCGTCCCGCACTGGACGTCGTCAACGACCAGCGCGGGTGTCCGACCTACGTGGTAGACCTTGCGCGGGCGATTCCACAATTGTGCCGGCAGAACGCTGGTGGAATTGTGCACGTTACCAACGCTGGAGATTGCACCTGGTTTGAGTTTGCGCAGGAGATCGTGCGGAGCGCGGGACTCCCGACAACCGTGCGGCCGGTGAGCAGTGCACAGATGGCGCGGCCTGCGCCTCGGCCAGCGTATTCAGTGCTGTCTCCAGCACGTTTGCGGGAACTACGAATCGAAATGCCGTCGTGGCGTGATGCGCTGCGGCGGTACCTGGAAGAACGGCAAAACTAGCGCTTGCCGCGATTGCCTCGTCTCCTGCCCGGCTGCTACGATTGCCAAGGCCCGCCTGGGGATTTTGTGAAATTAATCCAGAATTACATTGACGGCCATTTCGTGCCCGGCACGCAGGAGTTCGCGGATGTGAATCCGGCGGACGGGACAGTGATCGCGCAAGTGACCGCGGCCGACAAGAATCAGGTAGACGAGGCGGTGTACGCCGCCCGGCGGGCGCTGCGCGAGGAGTGGGGACGACTCGGAGTCCGTGAACGGGCGGCACGATTGCACAGGGTTGCAGATGCGATCGAGAAGCGATTCGATTGCTTTGTTCAAGCCGAGGTTGCCGATACTGGCAAGCCGATCTCCCTGGCGTCAAAGCTCGACGTCCCGCGGGCGGCAGCGAACTTCCGCGTCTTTGCCGACTTGGTTAAGATGGCCGGACTGGAATCATTTCAGACGGAAACGCCCGACGGGACAACGGCTTTGAACTACGCGGTGCGCAAGCCGCTGGGCGTGGTCGGCGTAATCACACCGTGGAATTTACCGCTGCTTTTGCTCACCTGGAAAGTCGCGCCCGCGCTGGCTTGCGGGAGCGCGGTGGTCGTTAAACCTTCGGAGGAAACTCCGGCAACGGCAACGCTTCTCGCCGAGGCGATGCAGGACGCGGAGATTCCGAGCGGGGTCTATAACGTGGTGCACGGGTTCGGCCCGGGATCCACGGGGGAATTTCTGACGCAGCATTCAGATGTCGATGCGATCACGTTCACTGGCGAATCCAGGACCGGCGCTGCCATTATGAAAGCGGTTGCGCCTACGGTGAAGCCGGTTTCGTTTGAATTGGGTGGAAAGAACGCAGCGGTCGTTTTCGCGGATTGCAATTTTGAAGAAGCGGTGAATGGCCTAGCCGATGCCGTGTTTCTGAATACTGGGCAAGTCTGCTTGTGCGCGGAGCGGGTTTACGTGGAGAGGAAAATCTTTGGCGCATTTGTGGAAGCATTGAGGAGGAAGGCGGAAAGCTTGCATGCGGGCTGGCCTAAGGATGAAAACACGGATCTGGGACCGCTGATTTCCGCGCAGCATCGCGAGAAAGTTCTTTCCTACTTCCAATTAGCACGCGACGAAGGGGCGACTGTAATAACTGGTGGAAGTATTCCAACGTTCGGCGACGGTCGCGACCACGGCTTCTATGTGCAGTCCACCATCTATACTGGGTTGCCGGAAACGGCGCGCTGCGTGAAGGAGGAAATTTTTGGTCCGGTGTGCCACGTCGCGGCGTTTGATTCGGAAGAAGAAGCAGTAGCGATGGCCAACGACACGAAGTACGGGCTGGCGGCGTCGATCTGGACCAGTGATTTGAAGCGCGGCCATCGCGTGGCGCAACAGATGAATGTCGGCATTACGTGGGTGAACTGCTGGTTCTTGCGCGATCTGCGAACGCCGTTTGGTGGAGCGGGGCTTTCTGGCATCGGCCGCGAGGGCGGAATGCATTCGCTGAATTTCTATTCGGAGCTGAATAATATTTGCGTTCGGCTTTGAGGGCTGAGCGCAGCAAGAGAGGATCAACCGGGAAACTAATGGGCAGGACAGAAAGCAAAGTCGTCGCAGGAAAAGCAACCCCGCGCGGGAAATATCCACACGTCAAGCGGGCTGGCGATTTCTTGTTTGTGTCCGGTACCAGTGCGCGGCGGGCTGACGATACGATTGCCGGAGCCGACATCGATCCAATGGGGGCCGCTCGGCTCGACATCCGCGAGCAAACGCGGGCCGTGATCGAAAACATTCGCGACATTTTGCAGAGTGCGGGCGCAGGATTGCAAGACGTAGTCGAAATTTCCACATACCTCGTGAGCATGAATGATTTTGCCGGCTATAACGAGGTGTACGGCGAATTCTTCGGATACGATAGCCCGGCGAGAACGACCGTGGCCGTGCATCAATTGCCGCATCCGCACTTGCTGATCGAGATCAGGGCCATGGCGTACAAGCCGCAGCCATAGGAGAGACGATGGCATCGATAAAAAATTTGAAGGCTTTTAACTTTCAAGCGTGGATCGAGGAGAACAAAGAGAAGCTCAGGCCTCCGGTGGGGAACGCGCAAGTTTGGGAAGACGGCGAAATGATGGTGACCGTAGTAGGCGGGCCGAATCAGAGGCGCGACTATCATGACGATCCCACCGAAGAATTTTTCTACCAGTTGAAGGGCAACATGTCTCTCCGCATTATGGAGACTCCGGGAAAGCCACCGCTCGAAATCCCGATCAAGGAAGGCGAAATATTTCTTTTGCCGAAGCACGTGCGCCATTCGCCGCAGAGGCCGGCTGAAACGATCGGCGTAGTGATTGAAGTGCCGCGGCCAGAAGGCTCACTGGACGCCTTCGAATGGTACTGTCCGAACTGTCACCAGTTGATTTATCGAGCGGAAGTAAAGCTGAAGAGCATCGTCAAGGATTTGCCGCCGCTGTTCGAACAGTTCTATGGCAACGAGAGCCGGCGCAAATGCATGCAGTGCGGCACGATTCATCCGGGCAAGTAAAGCATGCGAGTAATCGACATTCATAACCATTTTTTTCCCAGTGCGTGGCCTGACCTGGCGGCGCGCTACGGCACGCAGGACTGGCCCTGGATCAAACACACTGAGCCGGGGAAAGCGGACATTATGGTTGGGGATCGCTTCTTCCGCCATATTTATGCGGCGTGTTGGGATCCGGAGGTGCGGCTGCAGGAAATGGATCGCGATGGTGTGGACCTGCAGATTATCTCTGCTACTCCGGTGCTGTTTGCTTATGAGCGTCCGGTGGAACATGCGCTCGACTGCGCGCAATTATTTAACGACGCGGCGCTTGAGCTTTGCAGCCGAGGAAAGGGCAGGCTGAAATCGTTTTGTCAGGTGCCGCTGCAGGATGTTGACGCTGCTTGCAAGGAGCTAAGCCGGTGTATGCGGGCCGGACACTTAGGCGTGCAGATTGGCAATCACATTGGAAGCAAGAATCTCGACGACCCCGGCGTTGTGACTTTCCTGCACCACTGCGCGGATGAAGGCGCAGCGGTGCTGGTACATCCGTGGGAAATGTTTGGCCGGGAGCGGATGCCGAAATACATGATGCCTTGGACGGTGGGCATGCCGGCGGAGACGCAATTGTCGGTGGTGGCGCTGATTCTGAGTGGAGCATTCGACCGGCTGCCGACTTCACTGCGTATATGTTTCGCGCATGGCGGCGGAAGTTTCGCCTTTCTGTTGGGGCGACTGGAGAATGCATGGCATCATCAGCCGGTCGCGCGGGGGGAATGCCAACATCCGCCAAGCCATTATCTCAATCGCTTCCATACAGATTCTGCCGTGTTCGACCAGCGCGCGCTGCAATTTCTCGTGGGAACGATGGGAGCGGATCAGGTGATGCTCGGGTCGGACTATCCTTTTCCTCTCGGCGAAGAACACGTGGGCTCGCTCATCCGGCAAAGCAATTTGCCGCAGCATAGCAAGGCCAAGCTGTTGGGCGGGAACGCGGCGCGGTTCCTGAATCTTCGAGCTGAAATGCCTGAGCCCGCAGATGAAGGATTGGAGGCGGTGATCAGTCCTTCCCCGGTTGCGCCAGAGCCGGGACGGCTCACGTACAGCTCGTATCTGAAGGTTCCGGAATTGCTGGAGCTGCAGAAGCCACAGTCATCGCCAATCCATCACGATGAGTTGCTATTTATTGTGGTGCATCAGACCTACGAGTTGTGGTTTAAGGAGTTGTTGCACGATCTTGATGCCGTGGTCGCTAATTTGCGAAGAGCCGGGGCTGCGCCGCAATCGCATGACGAAGTGTACGAAGCGGCGCGGCTTCTGCGCCGGTGTACAGAGATCACGCGTGTGCTGGTGGAGCAGTTCACGATTCTGGAAACGATGCTGCCGACGCATTTTCTAGCCTTTCGTGGGCTGCTGGAGCCGGCCAGCGGATTCCAGTCTGAGCAATTTCGAGAGATTGAGTTTCTGTGCGGGCTGAAGGACGAGAAGATGCTTCGCTATCACCGACCAACTCCGGAAGCTTATGCAAGTTTGAAGCGGAGATTGGAGGAGCCATCGCTGCACGACGTGTTCTTTGGAGCGTTACAGGCGATCGGCAAACTGGCATCCGCTGCCGAGGGCTCAACGGAGCGGGAGCGATTCGAAGCCCGGGCCCGGGCGGTGCACGCTCTTTACAAAGATGAGCATCATTACCGCGACTGGATCGACGTGTGTGAGCGCCTTACAGAATTCGACGAACTGGTGGTGAGTTGGCGATTGCGCCACATTCAACTGGTGGAGCGCATCATCGGTATTCGCATGGGCACCGGCGGCAGTACGGGAGCGTCTTATTTGAAGCTGACGCTCGATAAGAAGTTCTTTCCGGAATTGTGGGAAGCGAGGACGTTGCTGACTGAATAGGGCGTCGCTCTATCACTCGTTTTCCGAACACCCGGTGGTTTCATCAGACATGAAGTCGTCTCCTGAGAAAGTGACTCTTATCGGCGGCGGATTGAATGGTCCACTTCTGGCCATTCTTTTGAGACACCTCGGCTTCGCGGTGGAAATCTACGAGCGGCGTCCGGACATGCGGAGAGTGCGCATGAGTGCGGGACGCTCGATCAATCTCGCGCTCTCGACTCGCGGCATTTACGCATTGCAGCAGACCGGGATATGGGAGAGGATGCGGAGCATCGTAATTCCGATGAAGGGGCGGATGATGCATACGATTTCCGGAGAGCTTACTTTCCAGCCCTATGGGAAAAATGAGACTGAGGTTATCAACTCCATTTCGCGGGCGGAACTGAACATCGCCCTTATGGATGCAGCTGAGGAGCAGGGCGCGACGATTCACTTCAACCAACGCTGCACGGGATACGATTTGAAAACCGGCGCGATACGATTGCGCGATGAAGACACCGGCGAGGATGAGAGCCGAGAGAGCGGCGTTGTCATCGGTTGCGACGGTTCAGCGTCGACCCTGCGGACCGAGATGCTCAAGCTCAGTCGATTCAACTTTTCGCAACAGTATCTCGATTACGGTTATAAGGAGTTGACGATCCCGGCTGGGGCGGACGGCGAGCATTTGCTTGAAATGAACGCGCTTCACATCTGGCCGCGGGGCAATCACATGCTGATCGCCTTACCGAATATCGACGGCACGTTTGCTTGCATTCTGTTTCTACCGTTTGAAGGGCCAGAGAGTTTTGCCAGCGTCAGCACACCTGCAGAAGCGATTCGCTTTTTCGAAGAGCGATTTCCGGATGCTCTTAAGCTGATGCCGCAACTAGGGGAGAACTACGCTGCGAGTTTGACGGGCGCAATGGTTACGATCAAGTGTTCTCCCTGGCTTGTGGAAGGACGATCTCTACTGCTGGGGGACGCCGCTCATGCCATCGTTCCATTCTTCGGGCAAGGCATCAACTGCGGATTCGAAGATTGCACTTGTCTGGTTGAGTTACTCGACCAGCACGGCGCGGATTGGCCGCGAGTGTTCGCTGCGTTCGAGAAAGAGCGCAAGGCCAATACCGATGCGATCGCGGACATGGCAATCGAAAACTTTGTGGAGATGCGGGATCGGGTCGCGGACGCGCGGTTTCTGTTTCGAAAGAAGGTCGAACTGGCGCTGGAAGCGAAATATCCGCAACTTTTCGTTCCGAAGTATGCGATGGTGACGTTTCACCGCATTCCTTACTCGGTGGCCCTGTCGCGCGGAGCCGTTCAGGATCGAATGCTGGCAGAACTGTGTGAGGGGATCGATCGGGTGGAGGATCTCGACTGGGATCGGGCCGACAAGTTGATTCGTCGCGATCTCACTCCTTTGGAGCTGGCGGCGTGAGCGATGTCCAGTTGCAACCAGGCAAGGATTTTGCTATCGCGATGGATGAAAGCGATCCGCTGAAAGCCTATCGCAAACGGTTTTTATTTCCGAAACATGCAGGTGGTGATTGCGTATATCTGTGCGGACACTCGCTTGGTCTGCAACCCAAAACTGCGGCTGCGTATATTCAGCAGGAACTTGACGATTGGGCGGAACTGGCTGTGGAGGCGCATTTCCGGGCGAAGAATCCGTGGATGCCTTACCACAAGCTGCTGACCGAAAAGACCGCAGCGCTGGTAGGGGCAGAGCCCATGGAAGTAGTGGTAATGAATTCACTCACGGTGAATCTGCACCTGATGATGACATCGTTCTACCGTCCTACACCGGACAGAGACAAAATTCTGGTGGAGCGGGGCGCGTTCCCTTCCGATCAGTATGCGGTGAAATCGCAGATTCAATTTCATGGATTTGATCCTGCGACTTCGCTGATCGAATTGACTCCTCCGCCTGGTGAATCTTGCCTTCTCGATGAACAAATTGAGGCCGTGATCGATCGTTCAGGGGATGAGATCGCGCTGATCCTGCTGGGAGGAGTGAATTACGCGACGGGGCAAGCATTCGACATGGCTGGAATTACGCGTGCTGGTCATGCACGGGGATGCGTAGTGGGTTTCGATCTGGCGCATGCGGCGGGCAACTTACGGTTGACGCTGCATGATTGCGGCCCAGATTTTGCCGTTTGGTGCAGCTACAAATATCTGAACGGCGGGCCGGGATGTGTTGCAGGTTGTTTTGTTCACGAGCGGCACGCCAGTTCCGGGAATTTGCCACGCTTCGCTGGGTGGTGGGGACATGACGAGGCGTCACGCTTTCAAATGGGGCCAAACTTTCAGGCGATAACCGGCGCAGAGGGCTGGCAGCTGAGCAATCCTTCGATTATGAGCTTGGCTGTGCTGCGCGCATCGATGGACATCTTCCAGGATGCCGGAATGGAACGTTTGCGTGCGAAGAGCATTTCGTTGACAGGCTACCTGGAGTTCCTGCTGAGTCGAGTAGAGTCTCCGGACTACTCGATCATCACACCGCACGAAAAAGAACGGCGTGGCGCACAACTCTCGATCCGAATCGGGCAGAATGGACGCGCACTCTGCGAGCAGCTGGCTTCAGAAGGAATTGTGGGAGATTGGAGAGAGCCCGATACTTTCCGGGTAGCGCCAGTGCCTCTGTACAACTCCTATCAGGATGTATTCCGGTTTGCTGAGCAATTCACGGCAGCGATTGGCTAGGAGTTTGCGCCCAATTCACCTGTCGAATCCAGGCCCAGGTGATTACTTCCGTAATGCGTGTTAGGCGGGGGCATGAACATACACTTTCAAAGTGGGATTCATCTCCGTGCGGCGACCGAGCAGGTGGACGGGAATCGTGTGCGCAGTGGTCTGCGTTCACGTCGGCGTGTCTACACTGGCTTCGCGCAGCATTGGATTGACAGCCTTCGGGGACCTCACGCAGTGTCTTCTTCTGTTGTGTGCAACGCTGGCAATCCTTTCGAACATCAAGAGCGGTGACAAGAAAGAGCAGCTCTTCTGGGCTCTCATGGCGTTGGGCTGCGGAATGTGGCTTTGCGCGCAGGTTCTATGGACCTGCTTCGAAGTCTTTCTGCGTCAAGAGGTACCGAATCCTTTTGTTGCAGACGTGGTTCTGTTCCTGCATGTCGTGCCCATGATGGCGGCATTGGCGGTGCAACCACATGTCCAGCGGAACAACCACTCCCTTCGCGTGGGGTCGGTCGATTTCTTTCTACTGCTGACGTGGTGGCTTTACCTGTATCTGTTTATCGTGATTCCCTGGCAGTATGTTTCGCCGAACGAAGCGGTGTATGGGCGCAGCTTTGATGTGCTCTACTCTTTCGAACAATTTGTTCTGATTGCGGGGATTGGGCTGGTTTGGAAACGCAGCCGAGGCTTCTGGCACAGCATTTATGGGCAGTTCCTCAAAGCCGCCGTGTTCTACAGTGCGGGCTCGATTCTGTGCGGCATAGCGATTGATTTTCACCGGTACTACACAGGCGGTTTATTCGATATTCCGCTGGTCGCGGCAATGGCGTGGTTTGCCGCAGTCGGCTTCATGGCGCGCGATTTCTCACACGAGCAGATTTCCGACCGGACGCCGCAGAGCGGTCATAGCATCTGGACTGCGCGGTTGGCGATGCTAGCGGTATTTTCGACGCCGCTTATGGTGGCATGGGCGGAATTCGGCGGAGACGCCCCGCCTCGAGTGCGCTCCTACCGACTCCTGCTGACCGCGGCCGCAATGGTCGTGATGGGCACACTGGTGTTCCTGAAGCAGCATTGGATGGACCGCGAATTGCTCCATTTGCTGCGTTTGTCGCACAACAATCTTGACGAGATGTGCAAGCTGAAGGACGAGTTAGAAAGTAAAGAACAATCTCTCCGCTGGCACAGTCTGGAGCTGCAGCGCAAAAACCTTGAGCTTCAGGAGATCTCTTACACCGATCCGCTAACAGGGGCGTGGAACCGGCGCTATCTGGAAGAGATTTTGACGGCAGAAGCGGGCCAGGTTTTGCGAAACTACGAGCGGGCCCGCGGCAGCGACATTCGAAAACTGGATCATCGCGACCTGGTATTTCTCATGGTCGATATGGACTTCTTCAAGGAAGTCAACGATCTGCATGGCCATCCCGCGGGCGATCGCCTGCTGCAGTTGGTGGCTGAGCGTCTGGGCAGGGTCGTGCGCAAATCCGATGTACTGGTGCGTTGGGGGGGAGAAGAATTCCTGATCATGTCGCGGTCCGCGGACCCCTCCGGGATTCCGGCGTTCTGCGACCGAATTCTGGAGGTCGTGGCCTCGGAGGCTTTTGATCTGGGACACGGAGTTCAAGTTCGAAAAACGTGTTCGGTAGGATGGGCTCCTTTCCCGTGGAGCCGGCGGGCGTACGAGGCCATTTGCGCGGAAGAGACCATTGAACTGGCTGACGCCGCGCTGTACCGGGCCAAGGCCGCGGGACGAAATCAAGGCATAGGAATTTTGCCGGCGGAAGGAGCACTTGCGACACCTGAGAAGATCACCCTTCAGGCTCTGCAAAATGACACCGGTGTTCTGACACTTACTGTGGCGGTCCAAAACCCGGGCTGCAACGGCATTCACCACGCCCCTGCCAAGGGCATGACTCCGGCGGAGCCAACGGCCCAGTAAGCGGTCCTCCTTGCAGAGATGCCAGCTTGCCACTAAAGTGGTTAGTTCATTTGTAAGTAAACATGAGACCTGCGAGGCACCTCCAACCATGAACCTGAAAACTTCTCCGCGCAAGACGGCGCTACGGCAAAAAGCACAACTGATGTCAGCCTCGGAAATTGAGCGCACGCTGGTGCGTCTCGCCTACGAAATTGTTGAGAAGAACGACGGCATCAAAGGTCTGGGACTAATCGGAATTCGCCGCCGCGGTGTTCCGCTCGCACAGCGTCTGGGCAAAATTATCGCCCGCATCGATAATGCCGAGGTTCCGGTGGGCACTTTGGATATCACTTTCTATCGCGACGATCTTTCGACGCTTGGTCCGAAACCGGTGGTCCAGGAAGGAAAGATCGAGTTTTCGATTGAGGACAAGAATATTGTTCTGGTGGACGATGTGCTGTTCACGGGACGGACGGTGCGGGCCGCCATGGATGCGCTGTTCTCCCACGGCAGGCCACGGCGGGTGCAGCTATGCGTGTTGATTGACCGCGGACACCGCGAACTGCCGGTTGAAGCGAGCTTCGTAGGACGTAACGTGCAGACTACGATGAATGAAGTGATCGAGGTCAAACTGACTGAGATCGATGATGCGGAAAAAGTGCTCTTGATGGAGAAGTAAACCCAGAGAATTTCGCGGGAAAGAGTTTAGGACGGCGGAGACCCGCCGTCCTAACTTTTGGTTGCGAGGATTTAAGCGAGTTTCGAGCAAATCGCCTTGGTCTGAGTGTACAGACTAAGCGCGTCGTGACCCATCTCGCGGCCCCATCCGGATTGCTTGTAGCCGCCGAAGGGCAATGCCGCGTCGAAAATGTTGTAGCAGTTGATCCATACAGTTCCCGCACGAAGATATTCGGCAGTGCGGTGAGCCTTGCCGACATCTCTCGTCCAGACGGCTGCAGCCAGGCCATATTCGCTGTCGTTGGCGCGGGGCAGAATTTCCTCGAGATCGTTGAAGGGCATCGCAGCCACCACTGGCCCGAAGATTTCCTCCCGCACCACCTTCATATCTTCACGTGCGTTTACGAGGACGGTAGGCTCCACGAAATAACCTTTGTCGCCCTTCTTGTGGCCGCCCACCAAGGCGGTTGCGCCTTCCGAGAATCCAGCCTCCAGATAACCGCAGACCCGACTTAACTGTTCATCGGAAACGAGTGGACCCATTTGCGTCTCAGGATCGAGACCGGATCCCACATTGATTTTCTTGGCATAGTCGGCCACGCCTTCCACGACCCGGTCGAAAATTGGTTTCTCGACGTAGAGACGCGATCCGGCACAGCAGCACTGGCCGTGATTGAAGAAGATGGCACTGGCCGCGCCGGGGATCGCCGATTCGAGATCCGCGTCCTTGAACACGACATTGGGAGACTTGCCGCCGAGCTCCAGCGAAACTTTCTTCAAGTTGCCGGCTGCGGCGTGCACGATCAACTTGCCAACTTCGGTAGAACCGGTGAATGCGATTTTGTCCACATCGGGGTGAGCAGCCAGAGCCGCGCCTGCGGTCTCGCCATAGCCCGGAACGATGTTGACCACTCCATCGGGAAAACCGGCTTCCATGACCAGTTCGCCCAGACGGAGCGCCGAAAGCGGAGTTTGTTCCGCGGGCTTCAGCACCACCGTACATCCAGAAGCGAGCGCCGGACCAAGCTTCCATGCTGCCATCAGCAAGGGGAAGTTCCAGGGGATGATCTGCCCCGCGACTCCCACTGGCTCTCGCAGCGTGTAGGCGAGATACTTGGCACCCGGCGTATACGGAACGGAAATCGGTATGGTGTTGCCTTCAATTTTTGTGGCCCATCCGGCCATATAACGAAACAAATCTACGGCCAAAGGAACATCGGCTGCCTTGGCAACGGCGAGAGGTTTACCGTTGTCGAGACTTTCGAGATAGCCAAACTCTTCTGTATGCGCTTCGAGTAAGTCGGCAAGCTTCCAGATCAGGCGTCCCCGCTCGGATGCCGTCATCCGCCGCCAGGGGCCGTGATCGAAGGCCTTGCGCGCGGCCTTCACTGCCTCATCAATATCCTGACGATCGCCTTCGGCAACCTGCGCAAGGATTTCGCCGGTGGCGGGATTGTACGTTGGGAAAGTCTTACCGGAAATGGAGCTCACCCATTTGCCGTTAATCAACATCTTGCGAGGTTTATCGATGAAATCCGCGACCTGCGGGTGAATCTGCGGCGACACTGCAATGCCCATAACATCCTCCTTAGATCAAGAACGAAAGTTTGACCAAGAACTTGCACGATCTGAAGCTGCTAAAGATGCCGGGCGGAGAATTAAAGGCCGGGGGATATGCTAGCTCCGACCGAGTACAAAAGCAATTCGCCACGAAAAAGGGTAGTGGGTCAGTTTGATTTCCACAGAGCGTGCAGGGAAGTTGTACAACATCGGCGGGCGGATGGTTTCAAACCATCGGCACGAGGAGGAATCCGACTTGCATTTCAAAATACAAATCCCTATCCATCATTCAGCGATTGATCTTTATTACGCAGTCAAATTCACCATTTCCAGGTATGCGTCAGCCAAAGAAGGGACCTGAGGCGAAGAACGGGATAGACTTTTCTTTGCCGCCGGCGTATTCGTCGGCGGACGGAATAGCAAACTTAGGTGCACTAGCAGCATCGAAGTGTCGGTCATTTGAGCCGCTCTTTGCCGGGAAGTGGGGAGCCATTGCTGGTCACCGGCCAATTCAACGAGCGGCCAACGTGTCCCGGCGACCTTGACGCGGAGTGCTTCCGGATCAACAGTGGGTTTCACCCGACTCGTGCTGCGCGTTCGACGATTTTATCCGCACATTATAAGGAATAAACATCCATGCAACTTATGCTGGACACTGGCACATTCCGCACTTCACAATGGCCGTCTCTTCATTCCCTGTGGAGGCAGAGCTAGATGGCGAATCCTGTTCACCCCATCGTCTGGCCCGGTCGGCCGTACCCGTTGGGTGCAACGTGGGACGGCGAGGGCGTAAACTTCGCGCTTTACTCGGAGCACGCGGAAAAAGTCGAGCTCTGCCTCTTTGATGCATTGGGCAGACGGGAAACTGTCCGCGTCGTCCTTCCTGAGCAGACAGACATGGTCTGGCACGGTTATCTGCCAGAAGTGCGGCCCGGACAACTCTACGGATACCGTGCCTTCGGTCCATACGCTCCAGAACAAGGCCACCGGTTTAATCCTCACAAGCTTCTTCTCGATCCCTACGGCAAGCAAATACAGGGAACCATTCAATGGAACGACGCGCACTTTGGATACCGGGTCGGACACAAGCAAGAAGACTTGTCGTTTGACCGGCGCGACGACGCCGCGGGAATGCCGAAAAATCGCGTCATCGACTCTGCTTTTACCTGGGGCGCCGACGCGCCTCCGAATATTCCCTGGCACAAGACCCTGATTTATGAAATGCATGTAAAAGGGTTCACCAAGTGTCATCCCGATGTTCCAGCTCATTTGCGTGGAACGTACGCGGGCCTCTCCACAGCGCCGGTGATCGAGTATTTGACGAGGCTGGGAGTGACTTCGATCGAACTCATGCCGGTCCACAGTTTCGTAGACGATCGCACCCTCGTGGAACGCGGCCTGCGCAATTATTGGGGTTATAACTCCATCGGTTTCTTTGCCCTCGAGCCTCGTTACCTGGCGACCAACTCGGTCCGCGAATTCAAGACCATGGTCAAGACCCTGCACTCGGCGGGGCTGGAAGTAATTCTGGATGTTGTCTACAACCACACGGCGGAAGGTAATCATATGGGGCCGACCCTCTCGCTCAAGGGCATTGACAACAGCGCTTACTACCGCCTGGTGGCCGGGAATCCTCGCTATTACAAGGATTACACCGGCACAGGAAATACGCTGAACATGCAGCATCCGCGCGTTCTACAGTTGATTATGGACAGCTTGCGCTATTGGGTTCTTGAGATGCATGTGGACGGCTTCCGCTTCGATCTTGCCGCCACTCTTGCCCGCGAACTGCATGAAGTCAATCGACTCGGGGCATTTCTCGACATTATCCATCAGGACCCTGTGCTCTCCCAGGTGAAACTGATTGCCGAACCCTGGGACCTGGGAGAAGGCGGCTACCAGGTTGGAAACTTTCCGGTGGGTTGGGCGGAATGGAATGATCGCTATCGCGATACCGTGCGATCTTTCTGGAAGGGCGACGGAGGAGTTTTTGCCGACCTGGCGTACCGCATCACCGGTTCGAGCGATCTCTATGCCCACAGCGGGCGCCGTCCTTATGCCAGCGTGAACTTTGTCACCGCGCACGACGGCTTCACGCTGCAGGATCTAGTGAGCTACAGCAATAAGCACAACGAAGCGAATGGCGAAAACAATCGCGACGGCAATAACGATAACCGGAGCTGGAATTGCGGAGTCGAAGGTCCTACCGAAGATCCTGACATTCAGGCTTTACGTGCCAAGCAAAGAAGAAATCTATTGGCGACCTTGTTGCTGTCTCAGGGCGTGCCCATGATGTTGGCGGGAGATGAGATGGGGCATACACAGCTGGGGAATAACAATGCTTACTGCCAGGACAACGAACTGAGCTGGCTGAACTGGAATTTGCCGCCACAAGATCGCGAATTTCTGGCGTTCGCGCAGCGCATGATCAACCTTCGCAAGAGGCATCCCGTGTTTCGCCGCCGTCATTTCTTCCAGGGACGGCCGATCAAAGGCGCGGACGTGAAAGATGTTCTGTGGCTGAGTCCAGTCGGCAATGAAATGACCGAAGAAGAGTGGCACAACTCCTCTGTCCATAGCCTTGGAATGTTTTTGTCCGGCCAAGGACTCGATGAGACGGATGAACGCGGGCGGAAAGTCAGCGACACCGACTTCCTCGTCCTTCTCAACCCACACCACGAGGATGTGGCATTCACTTTACCGGCTTTCCGTCCAACCTCTCGCTGGATGGCGTGGATGGACACCTCCCGCGAGAACGGCCTGCGTCCCGCCGACACCTATGATTCTGGCGCGACGTATCCGTTGCAGGCACGCTCCATGGTGGTGCTGATGGAGCGTCGTGGAAATGGCAAGAAGGAAGATGTGAAGGAAGAGTCGAATGAAGCGTAGTCATAGCATGCCGTTTGGCGCCGCCTATCGGCAGGATGGGAGCGTGCGCTTTCGCTTGTGGGCTCCCGCCGCGCATCGGGTGGAGGTGCGCTTAGACGGAGACGGGAAAACCAAATGCCTGCCTCTTCAACGCTGCGATCAAGAACGCAACGATCATGGTTGGTTTGAGGTCGTAACCGATGCAGCGAAACCCGGAACTCTTTACCGATTCCGAATTGACGATGCACAGGAAGTCCCGGACCCGGCGTCCAGGTTTCAACCTCGGGACGTGCACGGTCCGAGCGAAGTCATCGATCCTCATGCTTTCGATTGGCAAGATGCTGCGTGGCTTGGCCGCCGATGGGAGGAGGCTGTCATCTACGAACTCCACGTCGGCGCATTTACTCAGGCTGGAACTTTCGCTTCGGTTCCCGAGCGCCTCGACTATCTTTCAGACGTCGGAATCACTGCCGTGGAACTGATGCCAGTGGCCGACTTCCCGGGGCATCGAAACTGGGGATACGACGGCGTCTACCCATTCGCACCCGATAGCACCTATGGCCGGCCGGAAGATCTCAAGAAACTGGTTCAAGCGGCCCACGCCAGCGGTCTGATGGTCTTCCTGGACGTCGTCTACAACCACTTTGGTCCCGAAGGAAATTATCTCGGCCTTTACGCTCCGCAGTTTTTCACCGACCGTCATCACACGCCTTGGGGCAACGCCATCAACTTCGATGGCGCAGAAAGCCGGGCCGTGCGGAACTTCTTCATTCACAACGCCCTGTATTGGTTGACCGAGTACCATTTCGATGGTCTACGATTGGACGCGGTGAATGCGATCCTTGACGACTCCACTCCCGACTTCCTCACAGAATTGGCCGAAGCAGTTAGCAACGCCATCGAGCCGGGTCGACACGTCCATCTCGTCCTAGAGAATGATCGCAACCAGTCCCATTATCTTCGTCGCACGGACCGATGCCAGCCTCGCGCATACAACGCGCAGTGGAATGACGATATCCACCACGCTGTGCATGTGATCATCACCGGCGAAAAGGACGGCTACTATGCCGACTATTCAGACCGCCCGCTCGATCGATTGGGCCGTTGCCTGGTAGAGGGATTTGCATATCAGGGCGAAGCGTCGCTCTACCGGAATGGTGAAAAACGCGGTGAGCCCACGAACGGTTTGCCTCCAACAGCGTTCGTGTCATTCCTACAGAATCACGATCAGACCGGAAATCGTGCGTTTGGCGAGAGAATTCTCACCATCGCGGATCCCAGCGCAGTGCGTGCGGCGGCGGCGACTCTTCTACTCAGCCCTTCGCCCCCGCTGCTGTTCATGGGCGAAGAGTACGGAGCGCAAACTCCATTTTTGTTCTTCTGCGATTTCGAGAAGGAGCTGGCGGCGGCTGTTACCGCCGGCCGAAGAAATGAGTTCGCTCGTTTCGCCAGGTTCAACGACCCGGCTACTCGCAAGGGAATTCCCGACCCGAACGCGGTCAGAACATTTGAGATCTCACGGCTTGCTTGGGACGTTGTTGAGGAACCAGCCCATCAAGAATGGCTAAGCCTATACCGGAAATTGTTGAATCTGCGATGCCGGCACATTGTTCCGCTTCTTTCCAGCGCCTGCGACATCAAGGCAAACTATGAAGCGCGCGGCAGTAAACTCACCGCGGAGTGGAATTTCTCGAACGCACAACTAACTCTGCTGGCAAATCTTGGGGCAGATTCCCTCTCTGGAATCTCTCTTCCACCTTCGCCGATTATCTATGCCAGCGAACACGCCCAAGGGAATGAATTGAAACAAGGAACACTGCCAGCTTGGTCGGTGTTGTGGTTTCTTCAGTCATGAAGTCGCGCTCCTCCATCCCGCGCGCCACGTATCGTCTCCAATTGAATCGTGACTTCACGTTCGCCCAGGCTACGGCAATCGTTCTCTACCTCACCCAACTGGGCATCAGTCATTGCTACATCTCCCCCTGCCTGAAGGCCCGGCCGGGGAGTATGCACGGGTACGATATCGTGGATCACAACTCATTGAATCCAGAAATAGGCAGCAAGGAAGAGTTTGATCGCTTTGTCAATTCACTTCATGAACATGATATGGGCCTTATTCTCGACATCGTGCCAAACCACATGGCGGTGATGGGGAGCGACAACGAATGGTGGTTGGATGTTCTCGAAAACGGTCAATCTTCGACCTATGCTGACTTTTTCGACATTGACTGGCGCCCGCTGAAAGATGAGTTGTATGGAAAAGTTCTCGTTCCGGTTTTACATGATCACTATGGAGCCGTCCTCGAGAGCGGCGAATTGAAGCTTGTTTTCCGCGAAGCGAGCGGTGAATTTTATGTTTCCTACCGGGAGCACCGTTTCCCCATTGGTCCGCGAGAATACCCACGAATTCTGCAGCAATGCACGGAATCGCTGGTTGCGCAGATGGGCGAGCAGAATCCAGACCTGCTGGAGTTTCAGAGCCTGATCACAGCTTTCAGCCACTTACCCGGGCGGCACGAGGTGAGGAGCGAACTCCTGGCTGAGCGGAAACGCGACAAAGAGATCCATAAGCGCCGTCTGGCTGAATTGTGCTCGCGAGCTCCCGAGATTAGTGCTTGCATCAGAGATGCAGTCGACGCGATCAACGGAACTCCTGCCGATCCTGCGAGCTTTGAAGCGCTCCACGAACTCATCAAAGCGCAAACCTTTCGCCTAGCCAATTGGAGGGTCGCCTCTGACGACATCAACTACCGGCGCTTCTTCGATACAAACGACCTTGCAGGTATTTGTATCGAGAATGAGGCCGTATTTCAGGCTACTCACCGGCTCATTCTAAGTTTTGTTGGCGAAGGCAAAGTCGATGGCCTGCGGGTGGACCATCCCGACGGATTGTATGACCCGGCGCAATACTTTGAACGTTTGAGGCGCGGCATCGCCGAGGCAGCAAAGAATTCCGCGAACGCGGACGGCGAGGCACGCTATGTGGTCATCGAGAAGATTCTTACCGGCTCGGAGCGTCTGCCCGCTGAATGGCCGGTCTCAGGCACGACCGGCTACGACTTTGCGAATCTGGTCAACGGACTGTTCGTCGATCCCGCGGCGGCCGCGCGCTTTGAGCGAATCTATCGTAACTTCACGAAAGAGCAAGTCAACTTTGACGATCTTGCCTACCGTTGCCGGAAGCTTATTATTCGCGTTGCTTTAGTCAGCGAGCTGAACGTACTAGCCAATCAAATTGCCCGCATTGCGCTCTCCAAGCGACAAACCTGCGATTTCACTCTCAATAGCTTGCGCGACGCGCTCACGGAAGTTGCAGCGAATTTTCCCGTGTATCGAACCTACGTCAGTCCTACCGGAATCTCGGAGTCCGATGCGCATTATATTGAACGGGCGGTCGAGGAAGCCAAGAGGAGAAGCCCGGCCGCAGATACCAGCGTGTTCGATTTCATCAGAGAGGTCCTATTGACCCGCTTTGCGGACGGACATGACCCTGCTTATCGAAAAGCAGTCACCAGTTTCGCCATGAAATTCCAGCAGTTCACAAGTCCAGTAATGGCCAAGGGACTGGAAGACACAGCCTTTTATCGATACAACCGGCTGGTTTCGCTGAACGATGTGGGCGGTGATCTTCACTGTTTCGGAACCACTAAGGACGCGTTTCACTCTGCGAACCAAGATCGCCTGCGCGAATGGCCTCACACCATGTTGGCCACCAGCACCCATGACTCGAAGCGCTCAGAAGACGTGCGCGCCCGAATCAATGTGCTCTCGGAGCTGTCGGGGTTGTGGAGACTTCGGGTACGGGAATGGAGACAGCTCAATAGCAGCCATCGGAGCCTGGTCAACGAAAAGCCAGCCCCTTCGCCCAATGATGAATATCTTCTTTACCAGACATTAATTGGCTCCTGGCCGGCGGAACCTTTCCAAGGTGCGAACGATTGGAAAACTTTCCGTGAGCGAATCGAAAGCTACATGTTGAAGGCGATCCGCGAAGCCAAGCAGAACACCAGCTGGATCAATCGAAACGCCGAATATGAAGCTGCTGTTTCGTCGTTCGTCGCAGCGCTGCTGGATCCCGATTCCAACCACCGGTTTCTGGGCGACTTTCTGCCGTTCCAGCGCCGAGTGGCTCGCCTGGGCTTGTGGAATAGCCTCTCACAGACTCTGCTCAAGCTGACTTGCCCGGGCGTTCCTGATATTTACCAAGGCAATGATCTATGGGAGTTCAGCCTGGTGGATCCGGATAACCGACGTCCCGTGGATTACCTCCGCCGCCAGCGCGCGTTCGAAAGCGTCCGCAACATTGCCGACGCCAACACTGCGGCCGCACGCGAGTTGCTGAGAGCGCGAGAAGATGGTCGCCTGAAGTTGTATGTGACCTGGAAGACTCTACGCTTGCGCGAGCAACACCCTGATCTTTTCCGACAGGGCGAATATCTTCCATTGACTGTTCACGGCCCCAAAGCCAATCACGTGATTGCGTTCATCCGAAGGCTTGAAGCAACCAGCGCGCTGGTTGTTGTCCCGCGCCTGGTAGCCGGATTGCTGGGTGATGCGGAAAGCCCGCCAATCGGAATCGAGATATGGAAAGATACTCATATCTTGCTGCCATCTTGCGGATGCTCCAAGAATTACCGTAACGCTTTTACGGGAGACGTGCAGAATCTGTGTAAAACCGGCACTCAATCCACGCTGGAGATATCGAATGCGTTCGCAGAGTTTCCGGTGGCGCTTTATTTCAACGACGCATTGAGCACCGGAAATACTTAGCTTTTCCCTACAGGATTTCCCGTATGGACTTCGGTTCACAACCCGAGTTAAATTGCGTTTTCGATCTAGGCCTTTGCAGAATCTCCGCGCCGCTGTTGAGGTGTTTTCGTGAACGTGCCATCGTCGTCCCACCCCAAAGCATTAAGTTGGCGCGAGCTTTACACCGCTGCCCTGTTCGAGACCGACAAGAATCGCATGCCAGCACGAATCGCCGATGCCGAACAAGCGATCGTATCTCGAGCACGAGAACTTTTTTCCGCGGGCAACGATACGATCGAAGAAGATCAGGCTCTGGACGATGCTTTGTACGCTTTGAGAGCCTTGCAGAATTGTCTGCAACTGCAGGCAGTCGCCGCTTAGTCCGATCGGCATTCGCCCCCGTATTTCACTCTTCGGTCGCTGCGACGTCGGTGAATGCTTACGTCCTGCCAAAAAGTCTCGACGATCCTCTGAAACACGAGGAACTTTTCATTTCGGAGCCGGCGTTACCGATTTCAGATATGCAACTACGGATCCGGCATCCTCGGGGCTCATACGAAATTGAGGCATCGGGGCGCGCAAATAGGTTCCTGTTTTCCAGATTCCGGTCGTCAGCAGCTTGACCATCTCCGCATCGGTTCCGGGCAGCGCCCCGGCAATCCGGGGTGCCTGGAGCGGCCAATTCTCTACTGGCTCTGCCGATGTTAGCCACAATGGAGCCCCCTCCAGCCATTTGGAGCGGTCCAGCGCACCCACGCTATTCCGGGGCGTGTGACACTGGCCGCAAACTGCGACGTTGTTCACCAGGTATTCTCCGCGAGTCGCGGAACCCTCGTTCATGCGACTTCCGCTAGCGGCGGTCTTATTTTGCCCAAAACCTGAATGACCAACACCAACCAACAGAAGAAACATGACAAGCACATTCTTGATTTTCGGCGACATCGAATTACTCCAATTCTGAGTGTGTATTGGTTGATCGCGCCCACCCCGAGGTTGGCGGCCTGGAGATCGATCGCCGCTCCAGCAGTTCGACAAACCTTGCCCCCAGTTTCGGCATCTTGTGTGAGGCCGTTGCATTCGTAAGGGCTGGACTGTCATACTCCTAGGCACTCTTTTCGGGGCTTCGTCCGTCCGGTTGTGGAATCAGTGGGAGACGACAACAAGCACGCATGACGAAACCGCAAAATTTCTGGTCAGGATGGCAGGAACGCATCTCCGCGCTCCGCAACGTGCCAGCCGTACTGAAGATTGTATGGGATTCCGGACCGGGTGTCGTGGTTTTTGGACTCGTTTCGCGAGTCTTCTCGTCCCTGATACCGGTTGGGCTTTTGTGGATCACGAAGCTGATTATCGATGGGATCAATAATGCCGTCCACGCTCACCAACTGGTGAAGCCTGGCTTCTGGTGGCTGGTGGCGGCTGAATTTTCCCTCGCCGTCCTGAACAGTATTCTGCTGCGCACGATCGACTACTCGGATTCCCTGCTGGGCGACAAGTACACCCGGTACGTGAGCATTCGAGTGATGAATCACGCGGCCAGCCTGGATCTGATCGCCTATGAAGATCCCGTGTTCTACGACCGTCTGGAGCGAGCCCGGGTGCAGGCTACGGATCGTCTGGTGATGATCCAGCAGATCGGGCGACTGGTGCAGCAGGCGATCACCACGATCACGCTCTCCGTCTCGATCATGTTGTTCTCTCCCTGGCTGATGCTTCTGCTGATCGCAGGCGTGGTTCCAGCATTCCTCGGCGAAAGTCATTTTGCCTTCCTGGGATACGCGAAGAACTTCCGCCAGACGCCGATGCGCCGGCAATTGGACTATCTGCGGATTCTAGGCGGAAGCAAAGAGGCTGCGAAGGAGCTTAAGCTCTTTGGACTGAAAGATTTCCTGCGAGAGCGGTTTACCCGCATCTCCGATGATATTTATGAAGAGAACGTGGCGCTGTCTCGGCGAAAGTTGATCGCGGGCGCGGCGCTATCGATGATCGGCACGGCGGGCTACTACTCGGCGTACGTATTCGTAATCTGGCGTACGCTGGCTGGCGCACTCACGATTGGTACCCTAACCTTTCTGGCCGGAGCCATTCAGCAAGCAAGCAGCAACATCGAGCAAATTTTCTCAACCTTCGCCGGTATCGGCGACCAGGCGCTGTTCCTTACAGACTTGTTGGCGTTTTTCGAAATGCAGCCGACGATCCAGTCAAAACCTAATGCCTTGCCGGCGCCCCGACCGATCGTACGCGGAGTCGAGTTCAGAAACGTTTCTTTCTGCTACCCCGGAAACCCGCGCCGGGTACTGGATCACATTAATTTTCAACTGCATACCAACGAACGCCTGGCTCTGATTGGCGAAAATGGCCAGGGCAAAACGACCATCGTGAAATTGATTACCCGTCTGTATGATCCTACGGAAGGTCAAATCCTGCTGGATGGCGTCGACCTGCGCGACTATAACCTCGAGGATCTGCATCGCGAAATCGGGGTCATCTTTCAGGATTTCATGCGTTATGAAATGACCGCCCGGGAAAACATTGCCATTGGCCGCATCGAGGAGATTGATAATCTGGCGCTTGTGAAAAGCGCCGCCGAGAAGAGCATGGCAGATCAGACGATCGGACGGCTGGCCGGAGGTTACGACCAGATATTGGGCCGCCGGTTCGAGCAGGGGGTCGATCTCTCCGGTGGCGAGTGGCAGAAGGTCGCGCTGGCACGGGCTTATTTGCGGGATGCTCAGCTCCTGATTCTTGATGAGCCCACTGCCGCGCTCGACGCGCGCAGCGAGTTCGAAGTATTTCACCGTTTTTCCGAACTCACCGCGGGCAAGATGGCGCTTTTTATTTCGCACCGCTTCTCCACCGTACGTTCAGCGGACCGCATCTTAGTTCTGGAAAATGGCAAGATCGCCGAGGAAGGAACCCACGACCAACTGGCAAGCTTGGGGGGCCGATATGCCGAGATGTTCGAGATGCAAGCTTCGAGCTATCGCTAGGAAATAGACTGTATGACACCACAGAGCGGTCACTTGGAACTCGACAGGGTGGAGACTCAAAGGGTACAGCTATCTCCGGATATGGGACCTAACACCAATACATTGTCCTCGAGTGCTGTGAAGCTTGCGCGAAGTCTGGCCTGGATGCCGGGGCAGGAGGAGTCGCGCCATTTCCGCGACCGCTGCGAAACTCTCTACCGGTCATTGCAGCCGTTGTTGATGTCGCTTGAGTCTCGCTCCACAACGATTGCTTCCGACGATTTTCGGCGCTTGCAGGAAAATGTCTTCCTGCTCAGAGGGGAGTTTCATGAGACGTGCGGAACCTTCCACGCGCCTCATAAGCTTCCCCAGGTTCGCACTCCGGACGGCACCATTGTTCCAAGAATCGCAGCATTGGCCGAGGACTATTTCGCCGCCAGTTCCTACGAGTTCAGCACCGCGAGCTTCACCTCCTATATTCAGGCTTTTCAGGAGATCACAGTTCTGAAGATGTCAGAGCTCTGGATGCTTGTACCGGTAATGAAGATTGTGCTGTTGGAGCACATTGCGGAGCGTAGCCGCCGGATGCTGGAAAGTCCGACAAAATCCAGCGGTATCCCGGAGCTAGTCCACAGTCTTCAGGAGATTAAGCAAACTTCCTGGAAGGTAGTCATCGAGCCCCTGATCCTGTTCGATCGCATCCTGCGGGAAGATCCCGCCAGAGCTTATCCTCGGATGGACTATGAAACACGGGAGCTCTATCGCCAGCAACTGGTGAAGATTTCTGAACGTTGCGATTGCTCCGAGATGAAGGTTGCCAGCGAAGTGCTGCAACTCACGCGCGAGGCGCAGAACCGTCGGAATGAGGATCCCCGCGTAACTGAGCGTGAGTCGCATGTGGGATTTTACCTGCTGGCCGAAGGGACCAGGGTACTTCGGGAGAGAGTTGGTTTCCATCCTGCGGTGGCGGAGCGCCTTCGTATTTTTCTGCGTGAGCATCCGGATGAGTTTTATCTGCCGGGCATCGCCGCCCTCACTCTGGCGATTGTGTGGGGCGTTGTTGTGCTGTTGACGCCGCCAACTACCCCCCTGTGGTTGGTCTTGCTTGCCATATTGGCTGTGTTGTTGCCGAGTTCACAGAGTGCCGTCCAGATCATGAATTATCTGGCCACGTTGCTTTTGCCGGCACAAACTCTGCCCAAGCTGGATTTCTCCGAAGGCATTCCGAGCGATTGCGTCACCCTGGTGGCGATTCCGACGGTGCTGTTGAATGAAAAGCAGGTTCGCAAACTCGTTGATGACCTGGAGGTTCGCTATCTAGGCAACCAGGATCCAAACATTCATTATGCGTTGCTCTCCGATCTGCTCGATTCTCCTTCGGAGCCACGGGAAGAAAGCGTCCTGATTGACTTAGCTTCCGATCTGATCCGCCGGCTGAATCAGAAGTATGCCGGCCAGGGGATGGGCTCCTTCTTCTTATTTCATCGTCATCGTGTGTACAACCCGCGCGAAAGATTGTGGATGGGTTGGGAACGCAAGCGCGGCAAATTGATGGATCTGAACAATCTGCTGCTGGGAAAATTTGACAGCTTTCCCGTCAAGGTTGGCAATCTGTCCGTAGTCCGCACCGTTCGTTTCGTCATTACGCTCGACTCCGACACTGAGTTGCCGCGAGGTTCGGCCAGTCGCATGGCTGGTACGCTGGCGCACCCGCTGAATCAGGCCATCATCGACCCGGAGAAAGGCATCGTCGTCGCGGGCTACGGAATTCTGCAACCCAGGGTGGGCGTCAGCGTCCAGAGTTCGGCGCGATCAAGGCTCGCGACTGTTTATTCGGGGCAGACGGGATTCGATATCTACACTCACGCCACCTCCGACGTGTATCAGGATCTTTATGGCGAAGGAATTTTTGTAGGAAAAGGGATCTACGAAGTTCAACCCTTGCACCGCGTGCTCGATCGCCGCTTCCCGCGCAATGCACTGCTCAGTCACGACCTCGTGGAAGGAGCGTATGCCCGGGCCGGTCTGGTCAGCGACATTGAAGTTATTGAAGACTACCCCTCCCACTACAGCGCTCACAATCGACGAAAGCATCGTTGGATGAGGGGCGACTGGCAGATTGCGGGATGGCTGCTTCCGCTCGTGCCTGAAGAGTCAGGTCATCGAGTGCCGAATCCACTTTCGGTGGTCTCCCGGTGGAAGATTCTCGATAACCTGCGGCGCAGTCTGGTTGAGCCTGCCATCTTCCTCCTGTTCGTGCTGGGGTGGACGTGCCTGCCCGGAGGCGCGGCCTCCTGGACCATTACGACGGTCGCCATTCTCTTCCTACCCGCGCTGTGCCAACTGGCATTCGATTTGGCACATGCCGCGATGTCCGGAACCGGAAGAAGATCAAGCGCCCACGAAGCCTTTGACTCCCTTTTGAACGCCAGCATCGCGAATTGGTTGACGGTAACGTTCCTGGCTCATCAAGCGCTGTTGTCGCTGGACGCCGTGGTACGAACCATGGTCCGCCGATTGATCACGCGGCAGCGTCTTTTGCAATGGGAAACCGCGGCGGAAGTGGAACTCGCTGGAGACAAGCGCACCACGCTCGACATTTACCTCACTTGGACTCCGGCCGTTGCGCTCGGTGTATTCTTATTGCTCTGGCTGGTGCGCCAAAGCTCTCTGCCCGCTGCGCTCCCCATTCTTCTTCTGTGGGCCTGCAGCAGACCGATTTCATTGTGGATGAATCGACCTCCTCGAGCTCCGCGCAAAGAAGCATCGGAACGCGACCGCTGGTTGCTCCGCGTCTCCGGTCTCCGCACCTGGCGGTATTTCGCTGAGTTCAGCACCGAAGAGCACCACTGGTTGATTCCCGATAACGTCCAGGAAAAGGACACCAAGGTTGCGCCTCGAGTTTCGCCGACGAATCTCGGATTGCTTCTCAATGCACGCCAGGTGGCCTGCAGATTCGGCTATCTCACGGTGCCGGAATTTTCCCAGCAGACGCTGCGAACTCTAGCGACCGTCATGCAATTACCCAGAGAGCGAGGACACCTGCTCAACTGGTATGACACGCGGTCGTTGATTCCGCTTACACCGGCGATCGTTTCCAGCGTGGACAGCGGCAACTTGCTGGCTTCCCTGTGGACTCTTCAGCAGGGATGCCTGGATCTTCTCGACCGGCCGCTCTTTCCGAAGGAATTGTCGGAGGGTCTCCTCGACCATCTTTCTCTGTTGTCCAGCCTCGGCGCAATCCCTCGCCGCAAGTGCTCTTTGATCGAAAAGGCTCTTCGGAAGCCAGATTGGTTGCAGTACGTTCTCGATATCCCCGATGCCGATCTGAAGGACATTCGTTCCACCGCTAGCTCGCAGAACGCCGACACAACCTGGTTTCAGGACCAGGCGGAGGAACGGATCCGGCAAATTAGCCGGGCCGTTCAACTTTATGCGCCCTGGCTGCTGCCGGAGTATGCCCCGGTGATGCCGGATCTCCCCACGCAAGCACAAGAACAGCCACACGAAACTCCCCCCCTCGAGCAGTTGCCGAGATTCATCGATGGCCTTGCCACGCAGTTGCGGTTGGCGATTGACTCCGCAAAGCTCGGGGACCGAAACGAGCTTTATCGCGAGCTGTTGGAACTGCTGCCCGAGGCGCGCACCCGAGTCGTCCGGCTGATGGAGGATCTGAAGAAAATTGCGGATCAGGCGGGCACCCTGGCCGACGAAATGGATTTTGCCTTCCTCCTCAACCGGAACCGGGGACTGCTATCGGTGGCCTTCGAGATGGAGAAGAAACAGATCCATCCCGCGTGCTACGACCTTCTGGCAAGCGAAGCGCGTATCGCGTATTTCGTCGCCATCGCAAAAGACGACATTCCGCAGGAAAGCTGGTTCGAACTCGGCCGGCCTCCGTTGTTTGAGGATGGGATCGCGGGTCTGCTTTCCTGGACCGGAACGATGTTCGAATATCTCATGCCCGCGCTGTGGATGCGGCTTTATCCAAACACGCTGCTGGAGCGTGCGGCGGAGGCAGCGGTGCGGGTGCAACGAGCCTATGCCGCCGACAAAGGTGTGCCTTGGGGTATCTCCGAATCCGCCTCCAGCAAATTGGACGCCGCGGGGAACTACGATTATTTCGCTTTCGGTGTGCCCCAGCTAGCCATATTCAAACCTGAGCATGACGGACCCGTGATTTCCCCGTATTCAACCTTTCTGGCGCTCGACATTGCTTCCGTTGAGGGGCTGCGCAATTTGCGCCACTTGCAACGCAAAGGATGGCTGGGCGCCTATGGTTTCTATGAGTCGCTGGATTTCAGTCCCAGCCGGCGCTCTCAGCCTCACGGATGCGAAGTGGTTCGCTGCTGGATGGTCCATCACCAGGGCATGAGCTTGCTCTCCATTGCAAACTTCCTTGATGATGAAATCCTGCAACGGTGGTTTCACAGCCATCCACGCGTACAGGCTACGGAACTACTGCTGCAGGAAAAACCAGCCAGCCGCACGAATTCGCAGAAATCGCGAGTCAAGGCGGCCTAACCGCAGTTCGAAAACAAGCTCTCTATGAGGCGTTCGTACATTCTTGCTGTCTCGGTCGTCTTCACTCTTGCATCGATTGCCTTACAGGCTCCGGCGCAGGAGCAGTCCTCGGCAGGGTCAAGTATTCTGGTAGTCGATGCCAAGGCGCCTTCGCATCCATTCCCGCACTTCTGGGAGCAAATGTTCGGGTCAGGACGCGCCATCCTAAGCCTGCGCGACAGCTACCGCAGTGACCTGCGCGCGGTCAAACAAATCACCGATTTCACCTACGTTCGTTTTCACGCCATTTTCGATGACGAGGTTGGCATCTATAGCGAAGATAGTGAGGGACATCCGCTCTATAACTTTTCGTACATCAATCAAATCTACGACGGGCTGCTGGTCGACGGAGTGCGTCCCTTCGTTGAGATCAGCTTTATGCCCAACCAGCTAGCGGCCAGCCACACCCTGCACCCATTTTGGTATCACCCGAATGTGGCTCCTCCCAAGGACTGGAGCCGATGGGATGACCTGATGACAGCGTTTGCTCGACACTTGATCGAGCGCTACGGTATCGACGAAGTTTCGCAATGGTATTTTGAAGTGTGGAACGAACCCAATCTTGATTTTTGGGCGGGGCAGCCCAAACAGGAAACCTATTGGGAGCTGTACGACCAGACCGCAACCACTCTTAAGAAAGTAAGTCCACGCCTTCGGGTTGGCGGACCTGCAACCGCGCAGGCGGCATGGGTCGATGTCTTCATCCGCCACTGCGCCGAAAAGCAGATTCCGCTGGATTATGTGTCAACTCACGTCTACGCCAACGACACTGCGCAAGACGTCTTCGGCACGCAAGAAAATATTCCTCGCGACCAGATGGTCTGCCGAGCAGTGGACAAAGTGCACCACCAGATCGAGTCGTCGCCGCTTCCGAAGCTGCCGTTGATCTGGAGCGAGTTCAACGCCAGTTATAAGAACGAGCCCGAGGTTACAGACGCCGCTTACATGGGTCCGTGGCTTGCCGATACCATCCGTCAGTGCGATGGTTTGGTGGATTCGATGTCGTACTGGAGTTTCTCCGACGTTTTTGAAGAACAAGGTGTGGTAAAAACGCCGTTCTATGGTGGCTATGGGTTGATCGCCGAAGATAACATTCCCAAGCCAGCTTTCAACGCCTTTAAACTCCTGCACCAGCTGGGCGACGAACGAATCCAACTCGATTCCGATTCCGCTCTACTCACCCGCAGAAAAGACGGCACGTTGGTTCTGGCGCTGTGGAACTATTCTCCTCCGGCGCAAGACGGTTCTCCGAGGACCATTACATTACGACTCAAAAACACGAACGCGAAGCATGTTCTAATCGCGCGAGTGGACAACGCACACGGCGATGTAAACCCCGTCTACGAAAAAATGGGCAGCCCCCGCTATCCGACCCAGATGCAGATTAAAGAGCTTCAGCATGCTGCGGAGATGTCCGCTCCGGAGACTGGTCATTTGAGAAACGGTGAACTCTCCGTCACGCTACCCGGTCACGGTCTGGCAGTAATCGAATTCAAGTAGCAAAGATCGCAACCGCTCGGTAGTGGTGCGGTTCAAACTGCACCACTACCAAAAACCGCTCCGCGCAATTGGTAGCTCCTGCATCACGGCTGATACTTCTTAAAGCCAGCCCGTTCCATTCCGCGTTGCGCCTCCTGGTTCTTCATGAAGGTGTTCCAGACAAAACCCGTCCGGACATTCTCCGCCATCAGCATCGTGATTCCCGCGTCAATCCCCACGGTGTCGGTGTCATACCAATTCTTCAAGGGGTTGAAGGCATTGACAAATCCGTACCGGGACCAAGCTCGCGGGTAATGATCTTTTATATTCCTGAGCACGCGCAAGACAGGCTGCGTCATAAACGGCAACGAACCAGCGGACGCGCTCGGCACCACTGTTCCATCAATTGGGCCCATCATCGGCGGCCCACCCCAAATCACGTAACCTTTTTCCGAGTCCGAGGCCGAAATCCCCCAGAGATCGTCGCTGTAATCCGGAAATTGTTTGCCCAGTTCTAAACAGAAGCGCCGGTGAGCATCCGTGGCCAAAATTGAATTTTCAAAATAATCGGCGTACTGGTCGCGCTGGTTCCGGAAATCGAACCAGGCCTGGGAGTATTGATGCACAAACAGCGGCGCAAACGAACCGATGTAGCGAACGCCGTCATATTCGAATCTGGTGCGCTTCCAGGCGTTCCAAGCTTCAGTCGGCAAAGGATGCGGAAGCGATCCCAGGCCAAGCAGGTAGATCATCATCATCTCGCTGTAGTAATCCCACCGATAGGGCAGGAAGCCGAACTCGGGAGTCCAGCCGTGGGGCAAGAGCGACGTGTCCTCGGAGAGCCAACTCCAATCGACTCGATTGAAGATCTCGTAGGCCAGAAGAGTGATTTCAGAATGTTTATCGAAGTGGTGCCGGCAGGTGAGAAGTCCGCATAGAAGAATCGACGTGTCGACCGAGGACACTTCGGAGTCCCACACGCGCTCACCAGTATTGATGTCGGCGAAATGGTAGAAAAAACCACGATGCGTGGGCATCTTTTTCCATAAGAAGCGCAGCGTGGCCAGGACTCGGTCTCGAGCATCCGCGGTTGGAATGAAATTGCGTTTGTCTGCGATGCAAAGAGCGGTCAGCCCGAATCCGGTTGCAGCAATGCTGGCGACCACGGGATTATCGTTCTTGAGGACATTGGAGCGATCTCGGACCAGCCCCGTCAGGGGACTCGCCTGCTCCCAGAAGAATTGGAAGCTTAGCTTTTCCAGTTCATCCAGAAATGCGTCGTCCTCCGGTGAGAGAGCTCCGGGACCTGGCGCGGGCGCGGCGCTCGGCCGTTGCTCTGCCGCCGCCAGCAAAGACAGCGCGTTCCCGTGGTCAAACACCGTCCACAGTCCCAAGCTGCCGATTTGAAAAAGAAGATCTCTCCGGGAAAGCCGAGTTGTCGTTAAGCTCTTTTCTTTCATGCGCATTGAGAAAACTTAGATGCTTCCGCGTACACTCACGTAGCGCCAAGGTTGGAGTGTCGGCGTCCTTTCCGCTTGATTGCTCGGCAAACTTGCCACGTGGAAAATGCGTCCTAGAATGTTAAACATATGGTGTGGCAATGACTAGAGGCAAGACTATCGCAACTTGGACAATCGTGAGCATTGCCTTGTTGGCTGCGGTATCGGCAATTGCCTACCTGAAGCGCCGGCAACCCGTGACGCTAAAAGGTGCAGTCCTGCGCCAGGACCGCGACCCCAACCGGCAATTGCCACTCGCCGATGTCCAGATCACGGCCATCAACGAGTTGGGAAGCGGTACGTCCAAATCTGATTCTTCGGGCTTTTTTACTCTGACGCTGCCCAAAGGGCTTCGCAGGCGTCAGGCTGTACTCCTCACGTTTCGCCATGAAGACTACCAACCGCTGGATGTGAATGATTTCATCGGAGACAAGATTTACGTCGTCCGCATGGTTCCCCTCCATCACGACACCGTCGCCGAAACTACCTCCGGATCTGCAATTTCGAATACCCGAATCAGATATTCCGTGAAGGCTACTACCGAAGTGAATATTGGCAGCGCCGTAAAGACGTTTCAGATCGTTAACACGGGAAATACTCCGTGTAACAGCAACCCGCCATGCGCTCTTGGGGGTAAGTGGAAAGCTACGCTCGGCTCCCTCTCTCTGGATGCCGGCGAGGGGAATGAGTTTCGCAATGCCCGCGTTTCCTGTATCGCCGGGCCATGCCCCTTCACCAGAATCGAACTGGAAAGTTTTTCGCCGGATCACCGGCACTTCAACGTTTCGGTTCTTAATTGGTCCGATACAGTTACATTCTTGCTTGAGGCTGAGGTGGTTCATCCCATGACCAGCGACATGGTGCGCGAGACTTACCCAGTAATTTTCGGCCGCGCCATGAACTTCAGCTTGCCCGCCTCTGCGGAAGGCCCCAGCATTGAGGCCGAGGTGTCAGGCGACGCAATCGTTTTCCCCCTGGGGCCCGATCTTTTCCTGCGCTGGGCGGACTGCCACATGGTGGTCGATCGCGATCAGTCCAAGAACTACCGCTGCGAACTCAAGCCTGGCTATCAGTTTCGGTAAAAGGAAGCGGGGAGTACGGGAGTAATATAGCGCATGGCTCTCACCCGACTTAATATCCTGTATCGGTAATTTCGATTGGACGCCGTGGGGACGCACCTCTAAAGTAAAGTCAGGAGTAGAAGTGCGCGCAGACGCGGCATGCCATCATCTAAGGATGCGCTCTGACCATCTCTGACGGAAATTGCAAGAATGCTATCTGCGATAATGAGACTGCCAGCAGATGGTTCCACGCTGGCCGGGATGACGATTAGCTAGACGCTCCATCGACTGGGACGCAACAATTCAACCCGCAGGATCTGAATCTAGAATGGAACCAGAGAGCCTGGAATTGGAAGAAAATCGTAACGAAGTTCAGGAGTTAGCTCCCAACGGCCACGCGCACGACGCTCCGGACGTCCTCACTCTGGAAGAGATCGCCAACCTTGCGGCGGAAGAGGGACAGCCCGCCGAAACACTGATGAACGTAGTGGCTCTAATAGCCAAGAGGTTTGAGAGTGACGTGTGCTCCGCCTATCTGCTCGAACCGGATCGAGCCAATCTGGTGCTGGCTGCCACCGTCGGGCTGCGGCGAGAGTGCATCGGAAACTTGCGGATGGCGATCCATGAGGGCTTGGCCGGTTTGGTTGCGGAACAGGTGCGGCCTGTGGCCGTGGAGCAGGCGCAGACCCACCCGCGTTTTAAGTACTTCCGGGAAGCCGGCGAGGATGACTACCAGTCGTTCTTGGGAGTTCCGCTCATCGATCGCGGAGTTTTGCAGGGGGTTCTGGTGGTTCAAACTCTTGAACCTCGCGTCTTCAGCGACGCTGAGATTCAGATGCTGACCGAGGCGGCGGCCCAGGTTGCGCCGGTGGTCAGCGAAGCACGCACGCTGGATCGCTTCATCGCTCCTGCGCAGGAGCGCCTTTGGTCGCTGGCCCGCAATCTTTGGTGGAGTTGGGACCACGATACCGCGAGTATTTTTCGCGATATCGATCCCGTGCGCTGGCGGGAGCTCAACCAGAACCCAGTTTCGCTGCTGGCGGAGTTTCCTCTGGCGAAGCTGGAAAGCCGGGCCGCGGAGCTGGTGCTGCACAGCCGCATCAACTACGCCTACCGCCGGATGCAGGAATACTTGCGTGCGGACCGCACCTGGGGAACCAGGCACGCGGGGGTTTTGCGGCCTCGCCCCGTGGCCTATTTTTCCGCTGAGTTCGGGATTCATGAATCCCTTCCCGTCTATTCCGGCGGCCTCGGCGTTCTTGCCGGAGACCATATCAAGAGTGCGTCTGATCTTGCCATCCCTCTTGTGGGCATTGGCTTGTTCTACGGGCAAGGATATTTTCGCCAGCGTTTGGATCGCGATGGCTGGCAGCAGGAGGAATATCTCGAGACCGACATTAATCAATTGCCCTTGGAAGTCGCGATCGGCAAGAATGGCCGCCCGGTCGCCGTACAAATTGAAACTCGCAACGGTTCGATTCATGCCAAAGTATGGCGGGTTGCGGTTGGACGCTGCGACCTGTTTCTACTCGATTCAGATGTGGAGGGCAATACCCCGGATGACCGGAAACTAACCTCCCGCCTCTATGGCGGAGACGCGCGGACTCGCATCCGGCAGGAATTGCTGCTTGGCGTGGGAGGGTTCCGCGCCCTCAAAGCCATGGGCATCACGCCGGGCGTTCTTCATCTGAACGAAGGGCACAGCGGATTCGCCGTGTTGGAAGCCATGCACTCGCGGATGCACGAGGAGGGTGTCGCGTTCGATAGCGCCGTCCCCCGCGTGTCGCGGGAGGTGGTCTTCACTACGCATACCCCGGTACCTGCAGGCCATGATCGCTTCGACGCGGACCTGATCGAAGAGCATCTCGGACCTCTGCGTGAAAGGCTCGGTCTTTCCAAGGAGAGCCTGATGGGCCTGGGTCGCGAGAAACCAAGCGATCTTTCCGAGACGTTTTGCATGACCGTGCTCGGCTTGAGACTTTCCCGTCGCGCCAACGCCGTTTCCGCGTTGCATGGCGAAGTCTCCCGGGCGATGTGGACCGGGCTTTGTCCGGGCAAGCCGGAAGACGAAGTTCCCATCGGCCACATCACCAACGGAGTTCATGTTCCTTCCTGGCTCGCCCCGCAAATGTTTCGCCTCTACGATCGCCATCTGGGCACGAACTGGCACCAGCACAGCAGTGAAGCTCGCATCTGGGAAGGCATTGAGAGCGTGGATGATGGCGAGCTTTGGGAGACCCATCTCAGCCTGAAATCGCGGCTTCTCGAGTTTGTCCGGCGGCGGGCGGTGGAGCAAGCGGAGCGCCGTGGCGAATCCCGAGAGTCTCTGCAACGACTCGGCAAAGTACTTAGCCCGGACGCGCTAACGATTGGCTTTGCCCGCCGCTTCGCCACCTACAAAAGAGCGAACCTGATTCTGCGGGACATTGAGAATCTGGCTTCGATGGTGAACGATCCCAAACGCCCGGTGCAGTTTGTTTTCGCCGGCAAAGCGCATCCTCTCGACGAGCCGGGTAAGCGGCTTCTGCAACAGATTGCCGAATTGATGCGCAATCCGCGCTTCGCCGATAAATTCGTCTTTGTCGAAGACTATGACATCAACGTCGGACGCTATTTCGTGCAGGGCGTCGATGTGTGGCTGAATAACCCACGGCGTCCGTTGGAGGCATCGGGCACCAGTGGCCAAAAAGTGGTCTTGAACGGAGGGCTGAACCTTTCCGTTCTCGATGGCTGGTGGGCGGAAGCCTATGACGGCATGAATGGTTTTGCCATCGGCACGGGCAGAACTCATTCCGACCTGAACGTCCACGACACACGCGACGGCGAGGATCTGCACCGAACTCTTCGCGAAGAAGTGATTCCGCTCTACTACCAGCGGGATCGCGACGGTCTGCCCCGCGGCTGGATCAAGCGCATGAAGCGAACCATCCGCACCCTGGGCTGGCGCTTCAACGCCGACCGCATGGTGATGGATTACACCCTGAACTGCTACATTCCAGCAGCCGGGGGCACCTCCAGCGAAATGAGATCCGCGTGGTGACCCCAACCAGGTCCTGAATTCCAACCTTGCTTTAGGCTGCTATTTGTTCATGCTCGCGTTGGCGGCCTCAGCAGCGAGTTTGAGTTCTCAGTTTACTTCCACCAGGAGTTGTCGCGCCCTCTCCGCGTGTCCTTTCATATCGCGAAGGGACAGGAATATTGGGCTTTGCTAAACTGGGGTTTCGGAATAGTTTGCTTACGAATTCCGCAGCCTCTCGCTAGTCGCAAACGAAGTCGGTGACGCGGTAAGCTTGCATTCCGGACTTGCACAGGTGGGTGAGCTTGAATTTTGAGAGCGAGATTCCGCACACGCCACCGGGGACGACACGCGATGGAGCCCGATCCGATTAACGCGCCCGCAGCGTCACGTAGATTACCCGGCACCGCGCAGTCGGTAGCCGCGCCGCTTACCCGCGCCGCCATCTTTCTCGTCGCGACCATTAACCCGGGCCCTGAGAATCGCGCCACCCTACGCTCGTTCTGCGGAGATCTCGCCGCGCTGGTGCGCGCCGTGGAGTTTCGCGACCTGGAAGGAGGACTTTCCTGCGTCGTAGGGTTTGGTTCCGACGCATGGGACCATGTCTTTGGGCCTCTGCGGCCGGCAGAACTCCACCCCTTCCGTGAGATTCGTGCCGGAGCGCGCCTTGCCGTGTCCACGCCGGGCGACCTGCTGTTCCACATCCGGGCCAAGCGCATGGATTTATGCTTCGAGCTTGCCACGCAGTTTATGGCGCGTATCGGAAATGCGGTTTCGCCGGTGGACGAAGTGCAGGGCTTCCGTTACTTCGATGACCGCGATCTCA
Source organism: uncultured Acidobacteriaceae bacterium (assembly GCA_964403025.1). GTDB lineage: Bacteria > Acidobacteriota > Terriglobia > Terriglobales > Acidobacteriaceae > Sulfotelmatobacter. The sequence continues at coordinate 541,299 of CAYOEH010000002.1, forward strand.
TCGGTTTCGTCGACGGAACGGAGAATCCCAGGGGCGAGGCCGTGATCGATGCCGTGCTCATCGGCGACGAGGACGCTGCGTTTGCCGGGGGCAGTTACGTCATCGTGCAGAAATACTTCCACGATCTTGACGCATGGAATGCCATCTCCACCGAGGCACAGGAACGCATCATCGGCCGCACTAAACTGTCCGACATCGAATTGGACGACTCCGTCAAGCCGACGTCAGCGCACAACGCGCTCACCACGATCGTTGAGAACGGCAAAGAGATTAAGATCCTGCGAGACAATATGCCCTTCGGGCAGCCCGGGCGTGGTGAATTTGGCACCTTTTTCATCGGCTACAGCCGTTCGCCCCGCACCATCGAGCAGATGCTTGAGAACATGTTCGTCGGTCGACCTCCCGGCAACTACGACCGCCTGCTCGACTTCAGCCGCGCCGTCACCGGAAGTCTCTTCTTCGTGCCATCCGCAACGTTTCTGGAGAATGTGACCGAAGACCCGCCGGTGGAGGACCAGCCCACGGTTGTGGTTCCACCCGCGGCGTCGGTGGCCGCCGAACCGAATCCATCCATTCCATCGGTGCCCGAGGGTTCGCTCGGCATCGGTTCCCTTAAAGGAGACATCCGACATGAATAATCTGCATCGCGAACTTGCTCCCATTTCCGATTCCGCATGGGCTCAGATCGAGGAGGAAACTTCGCGTACCTTCAAGCGCTACCTTGCCGGGCGGCGCGTGGTGGATGTAAAAGGCCCGGGCGGCACCGGCCTTTCCGCCGTCGGCACCGGCCACCTGCGGACCATCCCCGCGCCGGCGAAGGGCATAGTCGCGAGGCAGCGCGAGGTGAAGGCGCTGGTCGAGCTGCGCGTTCCGTTCGAATTGGATCGCCAGGCGATCGACGATGTCGACCGTGGCGCGAACGACTCGGACTGGCAACCCGCGAAGGACGCCGCGCGGCAGATCGCTTTTGCCGAGGACGGGGCGATCTTCGAGGGCTATGATGCCGCTGGCATTGGGGGCATCCGTCAGGGCACCAGCAATCCGATCATGACGCTCCCCGCCGATGTGCGCGCATACCCGGATGCAATTTCCCAAAGCTTGAGCCAGTTGCGTCTCGTCGGCGTCAACGGCCCCTACTCGGTGCTGATCGGCGCCGACGCCTACACTGCGCTCGCCGAAATCAGCGACCACGGCTACCCAGTCCTCGAGCACGTCAAGCGGCTGGTCAATGATCAAATCATATGGGCGCCCGCCATTGCCGGAGCTTTCGTGCTGACCACCCGAGGCGGCGATTTCGAGCTTCACATCGGCCAGGACGTTTCCATCGGATATCTCAGCCACACTGATACTGCGGTTCGCCTGTATCTGCAGGAATCGATCACTTTCCTCCTGCTCACCAGCGAGGCCGCCGTGGCTCTGGTTGCTCCCGCGAAGGCGAAAAAGTCTTGACGCGAGACTCAGACGCTCTTCACGCGAACTCGCACGATCGCGGAGATGATCACAACGCGGGGTGCAATGACCGATCCGTAAGTGATTTTTTCGAAGAGGTTAGGATGGAGCCGACGAGCGGACTTGAACCGCTGACCTGCCGATTACGAATCGGCTGCTCTACCAACTGAGCTACGTCGGCTTCAGGGGGGACTGTATTTCAGTTTACCAAATCGCCGCCGAAAGCCAACGCCTGCGCGAGTCATTTCCATCGCAAGTGACATCGCCGCGGCAACGCAGCAAATTTAAGCGGCCCGGGAGGCGGCCAGCGCTTCGTATTCCTGTTCCTGTTGCGACTGGGCAGGCAACAGCACCCAGAGAGTGTAAACACCCACAGCCGTTCCGAATGGGACATTGAACAACGAAATGAATCCCAGAACCAGCGCGACGACGCGAGCCCAAGGCTCACGCTGCAGCAAACCCCATCCAGCGATGAATCCGCAGGCGGCTTTGGCCAGTATCAAGAGACCGATCACGCTTAGCAACGAACGCAGGAACTCGGTCGGCGTCTCCGGCGGCGCACCCATCTCGTGCAAATGAGCAAGCAACGTGTTGGCCAGGACCAGCAGGAGCACGCCGCCGATGGTGTTGAAGGCCGAAATGGCCAACCAGAAGATTCCCAGCAGGTGTACATGTCCCTGCACGCGCCCGGGACGAAGTTGCATCGCAGTAATGGGACCCACGACTTGCTTGCCGCACTTGCTGCAAAATCCCTGGCCCGGCTGTACCGCGGCACCGCATCCATCGCAGAACATGATTTTCTCCCGCGCTCGTTTTATCGCCGACGACTAACCACCCAACAGATGGTACGGAAATACGGAGCAGCAGTTCCGTCGGAGTGAAATGAAGAGCGTGGGAGTCTAAACCTTCGGATTACGAATCAGATAACCAACCGTTCAGGTTCAACTGCAAAACGAAAAGGCCACCCGGCAACAGGGTGACCTTTTCTTTTCAAGGGAGAATAGTTCCAACGGAGGCTTAGATCCCGTCAAAACTTTCTGTACGAAATCTTATGAGCCGAAAAAGGGAGGTGTCAAGCAATTTTTGGGAAATAAATGTCTTTCTTTTCAATGACTTGCATAACAAAGCAATAGTTTGAGTGGCTGTTCCAATTTGAGACAAAACCCCGGAGAGAACACTCTAAGCCGATATTCCTGAGCTACTTAAGACCTATTTGAGCTTTCTGTAGGGGACGAATGCGCGGCCGGAGTTCCGGGGCTGGCGGGCTCGGACAGGTCCAGCGAGATGAACTCGGTTTGGTCGGCTCGTCCGAAGACGGGACCGGGGAAATAGCGACGCAAGAGAACACGGGCGCCGCCGAACGCGACTCCCACCGCCAGAGAGATCGCACCCACAATGATGCACAGAAGAATAGTGTTGACCAGCAAGTTCGCGATGTTGTTCTTCTTGTCGAAATACGTGTTCTCATTCCACGTGACGCTGGCCTCGTAGTTCACCGCACCCAAAAGCATTTGTGCGTCGCTTTGCGAAAGCGGGCCGGCTGCGATCGCGATGATCGGGCCCGAGCGCTTATCAAAAAACGGGCCAATATTTTCGACAGCCTCCACTCCAGCCTGCGGCTGCGCTGCGTGATTGGCGGCGTCAATGCGGCGCAAATGCTCAGCGGCCAAAGCGGGGGTTGGATACTCGATCAGCATCAGCGTGGCTGGTCCGCTTGAAGTAGAGTATTGCCCCAGCACGACTTCCGGGCCGGCGCCGAAATCGACTAGCTGCGAGGGAAGAGGAGATGCGATCGCTCCCAAACCAAGCGGTCCCTCTGCATACTTCTCTGTATTCGTCTGATAGCCATGATGCGGCATGAAGGCAAGAATCGGGGGCAGGTTGCCGGCATTTCCACCAGGGCGCGGCAGCTCTCCAGCCAGTTCGCGCAGGCTAGCTGCCGACATCACCGATACCTCGCTGAAGACAGCGTCCACCAAGATGTGGCCGCGATAAAACAGCACGCGCTGATTGAGCGACGCAGCCTGGTCACCAACTTCTTCCCGCGCCATTTCTGGCTGCAAATACAAACTGTAAGCACCGAAGGCCCCGGTGGCATCGGCGAATCTTGCGGCGCGGATCTTCAAGGTCCGTCCGTCGTCACTCCTGTAAGTCGCAGCCTCGAAGTCGCTGAATCCGTATTCTTTGAGTAGAGGCGCATTCGTCGGGTCAGCCGCACCGGCATCTTTGCTCGCTTGAGACGCGCCCTGGATCTGCCATCCGGCAAATTGCTTAGGCAGAATCGGCGTAGCCGAATTCGTGCCGGGCGCAGCTGCAAACGTCGCGCTAGCGATAAAAATTAGGATCGCCGGTATCACTACGGACTTGGAAAAACCCATGAATACACCGCTCGGAATAGAGCCCCTTTTGTAATTAGACCACAGAGGACGAGAAAAGGTTTCAGGAGGGATTTCGGGATCAGGCAAGCGCAATGGATGGATATCGCAAACCGTTTGGAATGTTGCAGGAACTACTGAGCCGCGCCCTTTTCCATCTTGCTGGCGACCTTCACCCCGCTTAACCCGTTCACATACTTGGCGATGCCGCGGTAGAGCGACTCGGCGATGCGTTCGCGATATTCACTGGTAGCAAGGCGATGCTCGTCGGTAGGATTGCTGACGAAGGAAATCTCGGCGAGAATCGAAGGCATATTCGCGCCGATCAGAACAATAAATGGAGCCTTCTTCACGCCGCGGTCGCGAATGGCCGGGCTCTTCACCGCGAGGCCGGTGTGTAGCGATTGCTGCACATCTCCGGCAAACTCGCGCGACTCCTCAATCTTCTCCTTGAGCGCGATCTTCTTCACCAGGTCTTGCAGTTCGTAGATGGACTTCTCCGAAACCGCGTTCTCGCGTGCCGCCACTTCCAGGGCTTCGGGCGAAGAGGTGAAATTCAAATAGTAGGTCTCAACGCCCCGGGCGTCAGGATCGTGGCTCGAGTTGGCGTGGATGGAGACGAACAAATCGGCGCGCGCCTGATTGGCGATGGCTGTGCGCGTTTCGAGCGGGATAAACGTGTCATCCTTGCGCGTGTAAACCACTTCCGCACCCAGCCGCGTTTCCAGCAGTTTACCCAAACGTCGCCCGACATCTAGCACCAGATCTTTTTCTTCAAGGCCGTTGGGGCCGATGGTGCCGGTATCGTGACCTCCGTGGCCGGGGTCGATCACGATCTTGCCGATTTTCAATCCTAAAGCGCGAATCAGAGAACGGTCGCCGCTCGCTGTCGGCCTCGCCTCGCGAACGTCAAGATCGGACGCACTGCCCGACCTTCCTGAAGTAATGGCGCGCGAGCTGGATTTGTGTCGCGTCTCCGGTACGTCGCCTCGGCCTGCCTCAGTGCCGCTGGAATCGGAAGTTTCCCCGTCGCCATCCAGATCAATGTTCGCCGAATCAGTGTTCGCCAGCTTCTTGGCGACGGTAGTTCGCGACGTCACTTCCTTTTTCGTTGCCACACGTATATTTCGCTTCGGCGGCTCCGCGACGCTTGCATTCTCATCGTCATCAGCATCGGCATCGACAACTTTCTTCACCACTGCGGGCTGCAACTTCTTAGCAGGAGTTGCAACCTCGGGCTCAGATGCCGCCGCCGGGTTCCCGCCACCTTCCCTCGACGCGGCCCTCTCTGTTTCTGCCGATGCGGCCTGCGAAACGGGAACCTTCCCTTCCGCCGAAACTGGATCAAGTTCAGGGTTCGCTTCCGCCAGGACCGGTGCATCCGCCTGCGCCAAAGACGATGCGACGGCCTCTTTGCGTTCTTTCGTCCACCCCTTCTTGCCGTGAATGTCGATGATCAGACGGTAGGGATCGGGCAGCAGAAAGGCATCGTAGTCGGAGAGATTGTCGACTTCGAGCACCACTCGCGTGCGGCCCGGTGCAAACTGGGCGACCCGGACTTTCTTCAGGAAACCGTCATCCACATCGAAAGTTTTACCGACCAGCGTGGAAGCCAGCTTGGTATCGCGCAGATCGAAAAAGATGCGCGCCGGACTCGCAATGCGCTGCGACGAAAATTTCACATCGCCTTCCACGTCAATCGCAACCCGAGTGTAGTCAGGCGTAGACCAGTGCCGGATGCCGGTCACTCGCGGCAAGTGCCCAGTATGCAGAGCCGCCGACTCGCTTTTCGCAGAAGCGGTACGCACACCGTGGTCGCCCTCCACGACAACTCCATCCTGATTATTCCTGGCGTCCTTCGGCGTCCGCGCTTTTTCTGCCGGCTTTTGCGCATCCGCAGTTTTCGCGGCCTCCTGGTTCAGTTCGACGATGGCCTGACGGGCACCCTCGGCCAAGCGATTGTGAGGATAGTGCCGCAGAAAATCCTGGAAGGTAGCCCGCGCCGCATCCGGATCGTTCAGGTCGTCCTTATAGATCTCGCCGATCGTGAACAGACCGTCAAAGCGATACTTGCTTCCGGGATATTCCCGCCGCAGAAACTTGTATTGCTCGATGGCCTCGTTCAGGATTTTGTTGTCGTCGAAGCGCCGGCCCATCTCCACCAGCGTTTCCGCTACCGCAACCACGCTCGGGTCGGCTTTGGTGGAAGTAGGTGCTCCCAGATAAATCGAGCGGTAGGCATTCACCACGCGCTGGTAGTCACGGCGGGTTCGTTCCGCGGCGGGCCGTCCGTTCAGAGCTTCCCGCATCCGCTCGGCCGTAGCAAAGTGCTCGCGCGCCCAGGCGTCGGAATGATGCGCCCGCGCGTGTGCCGGCAGCGTAGCCAATAAGGCCAGCACCAGCAACCCTCCCCACAGACCACGGTCCCGCAATGAGCTCTTCAAGATAACAGCCCGTGCCTTCGCTTCCTGCTGGTTGAACCGTTTGTTAAATCAACCTGGGTGCCTGAGAGATAGAGACAAGTAAACAGATGCCGCAATATTACTCAGTGTTGCTGATATAGAGCACGCCTCTCGCATCCCGTTGAATTCGAACGGGATCCCGAGCCACGCTTCCGGCCTCAACAGCTCCACCATAATAAAGATTCGTAATCCGGCGCACATAGTTCTGGGTTTCCGCATAGCGGGGCACTCCGGAGCTACGGGCCACCGCGCCCGCTCCCGCGTTGTAGGCGGCCAGGGTCAGTTTGATATCGCCGCCGTAACTTTCCAGAAGTTGTTTCAAATGCCGCACTCCGGCGTCCACATTTTGTTCCGGGTCAAACGGATTCTTCACCTTTAGTTGACGCGCGGTTGAGGGCATCAATTGCATCAGTCCCATGGCGCCCTTGCGCGACACGGCATTGGGATTGAAGTTTGATTCCACCTTCACCACGGCACGCACCAGGTTGGGATCCACATTATGCCGCGCCGCAGCCTCCTCGATCGCGGTGTCGATATCCCCTGACCCTGCTACGGTGCCGCGAAAGTTGGCGGCAACAATCTTGGCGTTTGCCGATTGGTTCGATTCTCTGCCCAGGTATTGGCTCACTTCGGCCGCCGCTGACCGCGCCGCCCGCATGGACGCGGCATTGGCTGGAGGCACCGGCTTCCAGCGGTTTTCTTTCGAACTCCAATACATCAGGGTTCGCCGCGGCGCTTCGGAAGCTTCGGCATGGTGGGCCGGAGTTGTAGCTCCAGAATCGTTTACGTAAATCGTGCGGCCATGCTCGTCGGTTGCCGTGATCTTTTCCGAGGAGCCGTCGCCATCAGCGGCACGTACTTGTGACGTGAGAGAAAGAGAGGTCGCGGCTATAGTGCTGGCCATCAGGACGAATTGCAGGCGCTTTCGCATTACCGGGTTTTTCTCACCTCGTTAGCGAAGACAGACTTCACCCTCGCGGCTTACTACCCGGAACCTGACGGAGAAATCTTCAACCAGAGTAAGTCAATTATAGGCGCGCAGGAATCAGCGCACAATCAATCCGAAGGGAGTAGAACCACCGAAGTAATCGCCGTAACCACCTGAAAACAAATAAATTATAAATTCCTCATGCGGATCTCTCGAGAGCCAGCGCCAACCCGTCCAGCGATAACGACCGCAACAGATTGCGGCGCATACCCCGTTCCACATCCGCTAGCCGCTCCGATGCCATGGTGATCCATTCGAAATCCGCGGACTCCGCCAGCCTTGTAAGCTGGCTCTGAATGTCGGTGTTGTGAACCAGTTCCGGCGCTCCCGAGCCCAGGAACATGAGATCGCGCAATAACGAATACAAGGTGCGTAGAAGTTGTTCCGTCTTCTCCCGGCCCTCGGCGCCAGGACGATAAGACTCGGTAACTTTGAACAGTGCACTGTGTTCGCCGCCCAACAGCGCCGAGTTGAGGATGTTCAGCGCATCTGCGCGGGCGGCGATGTAACCATCCAAATCGAAGCTACGCGCCCGGCCCAATGCTCCCTCAGAAAGCCTCGCCACCAGAGCCCGCTGCTGCGGCTTCCACTCTGGGCGATGTTTGGCCAAGTATGCCTCTACGTCCTCAAGCGGCACCGCAGCGAGGGGGAAGACCATCGATCGCGAGCGAATGGTGGGAAGCAGTTCGCCGGGGTTCTCCGAGAGCAGAAAGATCGTGGCGAACTCCGGAGGCTCTTCCAGAACTTTGAGCAACGAATTGGCCGCTTCTTTCATGAAGGCAGAGTCGGTGAAAATATAAACTCGCTCCCGCGCCTCCGACGGACGGTAGTAAATAGTCTCGATAACGCGCCGCACCTGATCCACTTTGATCATCATCTGCGGAGGGTCTGGCGGAATAACCAGCACATCCGGATGAGTCTGCACGAACAGGCGCGTCTCTTTCTTGTCCGTCTCTCGCAGACCTTCCCGGGTTTCCACGGCTTCCGCAAATCGCGCTTCGAGGTCGGCAGCCTGCGCGATGCGAAGGCAATTCGAGCATTCGCCGCAGAAGTCGGGAAGACCATCCGGCTCAGTCGGAGTCAGGCAATTCAACGCCTGCGCCAGCATGAGAGCCAGCGTGTACTTGCCCGCCCCCCGCGCACCCGAAAGAATCACAGCGTGTGGAAAGTGCTTCCGCGCCAGCATGTCGCGCAGGCGATGGACGGTTTCGGCATTACCGTGAAAATCAGAGAATGACATTTGCGAATACTACACATTGAGGGTGCCCACGCTTGCGTCTTTTGCACGGGTGGGAATCTCGGATACATGCACCACGGTCTCATTTGGCCGAATGTTGCATCATCTCAGTCCATACCTCGCCGCGTACTCTTTCCGAATCGAATTCACATACCACTCAGCAAAGGACCTAAAGGTTTCCTGGACCCTGTATGAGCCCTCTTGCAGGCTTGCATATTCGCCGCTCGACATTTTAATAACTCTAAGATTCATACCGGTGTGAAAAAGTAACCAGTCAACGGGCATTCCTTTCTGTCTATGGAACTCGTTCTCACTGTCCACGTTCTCTCCCAACTCGCGATCGCCATACGGGCTAAGAATGATCTCAGACTCAAATACGACTCCTCCGCCTGTTTCTTGCCACACTTGCTTCAAATCATCGGGAACTGTGAGCTGCCGCTCGCTCAACCAAGCATCCAACTGTGCTGAGGGGATGGCGCCGTTAAACGCAAAGATGCGTGGCAGTCGGTCCGCGAGTCGCGCCGCGTCCTCTCGAAGAATGATAGGAATCATTTCGCTTCTGCCAACCTCAGCTTTCGCCCGACAGCCTCCATAATCCGCCGATGTGTCTGCTCAGGCGTGCCGCGAGCGTCCACGGCGACAACCCGTTGTGGCTCGCGCGCAGCAATAGCTAAGTAACCGTCGCGCACGCGGGTGAAAAAGCCGCGGCTCTGCTGCTCAAAGCGATTCTCGTCGGCGTGCTTGCTGGCATTTTTGTGGGCCCGGTCGGCAGACCGGCGGTTGCGCCTCCGCGCCCGCCCAATGCTCATCGCCGGGTCAGAATCGAGCAGGATGGTCAAGTCGGGCTGCGTATCTCCACAAAGTACGCGATGCAACTCCAGCACGGGCTCGCTCCCTAGCTTGCGTCCGCCGCCCTGGTAAGCTTCCGTGGAATCGGTAAAGCGATCGCACAGCACAATCTGACCGTGATCCAACGCTGGCTGAATCACCTCCGCAATATGCTGTGCCCGCGAAGCGAACATCAACGCCATCTCCGCCAGCGGCGAGAGACCCTCGGTCGCCGAGTCCAATAAAACGCGGCGTATCTTCTCCCCGGTCGGCGTTCCTCCCGGCTCGCGCGTTTCGATCACCTTATATCCGGCGGCGCGCAGAGCTGTCGCCAGCTTGCGCATCTGCGTGCTCTTGCCAACTCCGTCGAGCCCTTCGAAGGTGATGAACTTTCCCCGCCGTGACATCGTCGAAATGATAGCAGCGCTGGTGCATCCCTGTACCGTTCGTCCCACTGGCTGCTAGAATCTACAATTCTGTACAGCCAGTTAGAATTTGATTCGTCTACCCAGGGGGCCCGGAAAAATGAAACTCTCAAGAATCTTGGGAGTAGTTTGTCTTGTCTTCTTCTTCTCTCTTTCCAGCTGGTCCGTTACGCCGCCAACGGTAACCATCTTCGTCGACGCCACTTCGGCTCCGCGCAAGATCTTCCATGCCAAGCTGCAAATTCCGGCCAGCGCTGGAGACCTCACACTCTATTATCCCAAGTGGATTCCTGGCGAGCATGCCCCCGACGGGCCCGTAATCGATCTGGCTGGACTCAAATTCACAGCCAGCGGAAAAACCCTGAAATGGCGTCGCGATCTGCTTGACGGCTTCACCATCCACGTCGACGTCCCCGCCGGTGAGAACGAAGTGCAGGTTGAACTTGATTTCCTATCTCCCGCAATGTTTGAAGGCGGCTTCTCCGCTGGCTCTTCCGCTACCGACAAAATGGCTGTCATCAGCTGGAACCAGGTTCTGCTCTATCCCAAAGGCTGGAAGGTGGACGACCTCATTTACGTCGCTACTCTGAAGCTTCCCGCCAACTGGAAGTTCGGAACGCCTCTGCCCATCGCCTCCACGAACGGCGACAATACTGAAATCGCGTTTAAGCCCGCTTCCCTGGGCACTCTGGTCGATTCTCCAGTCATCACCGGTGAATTTCTGAAGGTCGTCAAGCTAGCCGACGACCCTCTCACCGAGATGGACATCGCCGCCGATAGCGCCGCCGCGCTCGAGCCTCCGCAAGAAGTTTGGGACCACTACAAGAATCTGGTCGAACAAGCCAACAAGCTTTTCGGCGCGCATCACTATCGCGATTATCACTTCCTCCTCAGTCTGAGCGATCACGTGGCTCACTTCGGGCTGGAACATCATGAGTCCGACGACAGCCGCGTCGACGAGCGTGGCCTCGTCGATGAAACCGCTCGCAAAGCCGAGGCTAGCCTTCTTCCCCACGAATACGTTCATTCGTGGAACGGAAAATACCGCCGCCCCGCGGACCTCGCTACTCCCGACTATCAGCAGCCTATGCAAGACGATCTGCTCTGGGTGTATGAGGGTTTAACGAATTACTTGGGCACGGTGCTAACTGCTCGCAGCGGATTGCTCACACCCGAGCAATCCCGGGATGACCTGGCTATGACCGCAGCCGAGCTCGACCATACACCGGGCCGCACCTGGCGCAACTTGCAGGACACCGCCGACGCCGCTCCTCAACTTTATTTCGCTCCGCAAGCCTGGCACTCCTGGCGGCGCAGTGTGGATTTCTACGATGAAGACACGTTGAACTGGCTCTGGGCCGACGTCATCATCCGCCAGCAGAGCAAAGGTAAGAAAACGTTGGACGATTTCTGCAAGCTGTTTCACGGCGCTCCCAGCACCGCCCCCATGGTGAAGACTTACACCTTCGATGATGTCGTCGAAACTTTGAATCAGGTTGTACCCTACGACTGGCGCAGCTTCTGGACTGAGCGTCTCACCAACCACGGTCCTGGAGCACCGCTCGGCGGAATCGAAGGCAGCGGCTGGAAGCTGGTCTATGACGAATCGCAATCTGAAATGTTGCGCGGCGTCGAAAGCAACTTCCACGTCGTCGGTGGAGCGTTTTCCATCGGCCTCGAACTCCGCGAAGACGGCACCATTACAGATACGACGGAGGGCATGCCCGCAGCCCTGGCCGGTATCGGTCCTGGCATGAAGCTGATTGCCGTCAATGGCCGCCAATATTCGCCCGAAGTTCTGCGCGAGGCTCTGAAAGCCGGCAAAACCGGCACCGCCCCCTTAGAACTTCTCGTCGAGAACACCGACTACTACAAAACTTACAAGCTCGATTACCACGGAGGCGAGCGTTACCCGCACCTGGTGCGCGATGAGTCGAAACCAGATTTGCTGACGGAGATCTACAAAGCAAAGTAGCATCAATCGGATTTGTCATCCTGAGCAAGCGTCGTGTCACGAGGAGATGCCGATCATGAGCTTCCGCCGGCTTAAGCTTTGTTCCGCGAGCGCCATACTCTTTCTGCCACTCGCGCCTCGCTCACCGTTCTTCGCCCAGGCCCAGACCTCGATTCTCGGCTTCACTCCGTCGTCTGCGGCTCACGAGGCTGAGATCGAAACTAAGTTCAAAGCCATCCCTTCCCCGGACGAAGAACGCCGCCAGCATCACATCTTCACCGCTGAACCCCACGTTGCCGGCTCCGCGCGCAACAACGAACTCGCTCGCTACATCGCCGACGAGTGGCGGCAGGAAGGCCTCGAAGACGTCGTCATTCGCCGCTATGATGTCTACGGTTCCAATCCGAAATTCACTTCGCTCGAGATGGTCGCGCCCGTACATTATCGTGCCGTCCTGCGCGAGATGCCCGTCCCCGGCGATCCCGACCTGAAAAACAAGAGCATCAGCTCTGCCTGGAGTGGCATGTCTGCATCCGGCGAAGTCACCGCGCCGCTCGTCTACGCGCACAGCGGTAACCCCGAAGACTACGACCTTCTCCGCAAACAAGGCATCGAGGTCAAAGGCAAAGTCGTCCTCGTTCGTTACTCGAATCCCTACAGCTATCGCGGATTCAAAGCCCTCACCGCCGAACGCGAAGGCGCCGCCGCCATTCTCATCTACAGCGATCCCGCCGAGGACGGATTTAAAAAAGGCAAGGTCGTTCCCAACGGCCCATGGGGCCCCGAGTATCACATCCAGCGCGGCGCCATCACTTACGACTTCATGGTGCCCGGCGATCCGCTTACTCCAGGATGGGCCTCCGTTCCCGGCGCCAAGCGCATTCCCGTCGAGCAAGCAGTTTCGATCCCGAAAATCATGGCGCTGCCGCTTTCCTGGCACGATGCAAAGCCGCTGCTCGCAAATATGGACGGCCCCGTTGCGCCCGACGACTGGCAAGGCGGTTTGCCTATCAAGTATCACCTCGGCGGCAAGCGCGTTCGCGTCCATGTGAAGATCGAGATGGACAACTCCACGCAGCCCTACTACGTGGTCGAAGGCCGCATTCGTGGCGCGCAGTTGCCCGATGAATGGATCGTCCTCGGCAATCATCGCGACGCCTGGGTCTTTGGCGGAGTCGACCCCTCGAGCGGCACCGCATCCATGATGGAACTCACGCGCGCGCTGGGAAAGTTGGCGAAAGCCGGTACGAAGCCGCGGCGCACCATCGTCGTCTGCAGTTGGGATGGAGAAGAAGTCGGCCTCACCGGTTCCACCGAGTGGGGAGAGCAGTTCGCGGATGAGCTGCGCCAGAAAGCTGTCGCCTATCTCAATGTGGACGAGGCTACATCAGGGCCGAATTTTCATGGCCAGGCGGTTGCGTCGCTCGCCCCCATGCTGCTCGAAACCACGCACACGCTGCATGATCCGTCCGGCGAAACTTTGTATGAAGCGTGGAAGGAATCATCCACGCGCGAGCGCATCAAGGCCAAGCAAACTGAAGAAGTCACCGATTCGAATCTGGCCGATACCCGCATCGGTAGCGGCTCCGACCATACTGTTTTTCTCAACTTCGTTGGCATGCCCGTTCTCGGCCTGGGCTTCGAGGGGCCGTACGGAGTCTACCATTCCGCCTACGACGATTTTTTCTGGATGAATCACTTCGGCGACCCCGGCTACCGCTATCACACGCTGATGACGCAGCTGTGGGGCGTGCTCGCCCTGCGCCTCGCTAACGCCGACCTATTGCCTTTCGATTTCGCCAGCTACGCCGCCAACATTCGCCAGTTCGTAAATGAACTGGCAAAAAACAACAACGCGTTGGGACAGCCGCCCAAGCCTGCCCTGAGCGGAGTCGAAGGGGCTGTCCAGCCGGGCGAAGCCCGGCAACAGCCAGCACTAGATCTCAAGCCGATCCTCGATGCCATTGACGACTTCGAAGCCGCCGGCAAGCGCCTGGACGACTCCGCCGCGCGCGCCCTAGCCTCCGGCGCAATTGATTCCAAGCTTGCCACGACCATCAACCACGGCACCATGCAAGTGGAACGCAACTGGCTCAACCCCGATGGCATTCCTGGCAGGCCATGGTTCAAGCACATTCTCTACGGCGCGCGTTTCACCTACGCTCACCTGGAGCTGCCCGGCCTAACCGAAGCAGTGGAGAAACAGGATTGGCCCACCGCCAAACAGCAAGCAGAAATTCTGCGCCAGGCGCTCATCAATAACACGAAGCTGGTCAACGACCTCAGCTCTACCTTGCAATGATTTTGGGAGGCGGTACAGTGCTAACGCCTGCTAACAATAGTCGATTTCGGGAATTGCCCAACCGGGAGCAGGTCGCGATTAC
>CAYOEH010000003.1:0-234363 GCA_964403025.1 uncultured Acidobacteriaceae bacterium
CGTTGGACACCGGGAGTCAATGTCGGAACGCCCGTCGGCTTTCCCGGCCACTGCTACCTTATCCACCACACCCAGGGTTGGGTTCTGTGGGACACTGGCATCGATGATGCTGTGGCGCAACTGCCGAATCACGAGGAGGTGTTTCATGAGTGGGGTCCTGGCACGGGCCCGATCTGGCGCAAACCAATAACGCTCGCGGCTCAGCTCGAACAGTTACAGGTCAAGCCTTCGGACATCAAACTGATGGCCGTGTCACATAGCCACCCGGACCACGCAGGAAATATCGAGATGTTTCCCAACACGCTCATGCTTGTACAGAAAGTCGAGTACGAATGGGCTGGAAGCCGGCAAGACACCGTCGGGTTTAACAAGAAGCATCCGGTAAAGCTCGTCAACGGCGACTACGATATCTTTGGCGACGGGAGCCTCGTGCTGCTCTCCACGCCGGGACACACGCCGGGCCACCAATCTTTGCTCGTGAGGCTCCCTAAAACTGGAGCGGTGATTCTAAGCGGCGATGTTGTGCATTTTCAGACAAGCTTTGAACATCGCTATGTCCCCAATAACAATTGGAGTAAAGAGGCCTCGCTGCAGTCCATGGACAAGATAGCGGCAGTCATCGCGAAGGAACATGCGCAGCTATGGATCAACCACGATCAGCCCCAAAGTGACGCGCAAAAGAAGTTGCCGGCATATTACGAATGATGCCATCTCGCCGCTTGCCGAAAAGGACTGATCGGCCAGCTCGCGTCGATCGATTGTTTACGAATGGCAGCGGGACTCCGAACACCGTATTTCTAGTGAGCACTGTATCGAAAGGAGCCATCAATGAACGCCGTACAAGTCGACCAGAAGAGCTATGAGATGCCCCCGCGCGAGGGGATGAGCATCGCGCAGTTTCTCACCGTCGCCGACATCGAACGATCGGCCCGCTACTACGAAAAGGTCTTCGGCGCTAGCATTCTGAGCCTCGGTGACGGCAACGCGCCTGGGTACCTTCAGCTTGAGAATATCTGGATGATTCTGAACGTTGGGGGCGGTCCGACCCCCGATAAGCCGACGGTAACGCTCAGCGTCCCCGACCCGAATCATATCAACAGCTTTATGAATTTCCGCGTTGCGGATATTCAAGCGTGCTATGAATTGTGGAAAAGTCGAGGAGCCGAGTTCATCACAAAGCCAATACCCAAGTACGGCGAGATTCGCTGCTACATCCGCGACCCTGATGGCTACATTATCGAGATCGGACAGAGCACTACCGTCACATACGGTTAACACTTGGGGCGGATTAGGATGACGACTCTGCGCTAGTCGTGGCGCCTCTGCCAATCTTTGCCTTGAACAGTCACTCGCTCTGACATC
This sequence comes from uncultured Acidobacteriaceae bacterium, assembly GCA_964403025.1. Lineage (GTDB taxonomy): Bacteria > Acidobacteriota > Terriglobia > Terriglobales > Acidobacteriaceae > Sulfotelmatobacter. The sequence goes on from CAYOEH010000003.1 coordinate 1,363, forward strand.
GAAAGGACTACCAGATGGATGGCACAAATGGACTGAAGGAGGTCACGCGCGTGACCGCGCCTGTCGCGTCGAACACGCCTGAGTCGAACACACTTAGTGTTAATGTTTTTACCGCCCCGGGAAAGACTATGGTCGGCGAGCGGCCCAAGCCCTTCGGCGAAGCGCTCGGTTTTGACCCGATCACGTCGACTTTAATCTTCGGCGAGTACGACGCGGTGCTGGTGGACGCAATGGGGACGGTGGCTGAGGCCAAGGCTCTCGCGGATTGGGTGGCTCTACACAACCGCAACCTGGAGACCATCTATATAACGCACGCCCACTTCGACCACTTCTACGGCCTTAGCATTCTGCTCGACCGTTTCCCCGGCGCTCGGGCGATAGCAACACCCAAGACGGTGAAGGCCATGCAGATGTCTTTCACTCCCACTGTGGAGCGGTTGGCCCGCCGTATGTTTCCTGGGCAGGTCGCCACCAAGTTGGTTTCACCCGAGCCCTATGAGCCCGACACGTTCACTCTCGAGGGTCACGAATTGCGCATCATCGAGCAGGGCCGCACCGATAGTCCCGATTCGACGTCTCTCTACGTTCCATCGATCGGCCTGATCGTCGCTGGCGACGTTGTGTACAACCAATGCCGCATGTACGTCGGCGACACCACCCCCGAGAGCCGAAAGAATTGGATCGCGGACCTGGACCGGTTAGCAGCGCTGAACCCGACGATGGTTGTCGCCGGTCACAAGAAGCCTGGCGCGCCCGACTCTCCCTCGACGATCCAGGACACCAAGCGTTACCTCGAGGACTTCGATCGGCTGCAGAAAACCGCGACGTCCGACCAGGCGCTGTTCGATCAGATGACGGACCTGTACCCGCATTGGGTAGCCAATCAGTCGTGGTTGATGTTCGGATTTCCAGGGGCATAACTCACATCAACCGCGGTAGCCGGTCCTTAAGCACTTTGGAGGAAGCCGCGGACGGACGGAGCGTTGCGCAATTTCAAGGAATGGGAATTAGTGAACCTCCCGTCTGCGCCTGTTTTAGTTCCGAGTGTGCAGCAGCTCGGCGCGCGACCGATCTCGGATCTGATGGACTTACTCGCCAATATCGGAAACAGAATTCGATTTCAAAAAGGAGAACATCAATGACAACTAAAGGAAAAGTCTTAGTGCTGGTATCGAGCGGTCATGGCTTGCCCTTGAAAGATGGCAAGGTTTATACCGGCGCAGGCTACTATCTCAACGAGCTGACGGTTCCGGTTCGCGCCCTGATGAAGGAGGGCTACGAAATCACTTTCGCCAACCCCAAAGGCAACACGCCGCAAATGGATGTCCATTCAGCTGTCGCCGATTTCTTCGGCGGGGACGAGGCCAGGCTTCAGGACTATCTAAAATTCCGCGACAGCCTGACTGGGCTCAAAAATCCAACTCGTATCTCGGATGTCATCGCATCGGGCCTGGATCAATATGACGCTGTTTTCGTCCCCGGCGGCCATGGCCCGATGATGGACCTGCTCGATGATCCCGACGCGGGCACCGTGCTGAGACACTTTCATAAAACATCCAAGCCTACGGCAGTGCTCTGCCACGGCGGGATTTCGCTTCTCGCGGCTTCTCCGAATTCGAAGGAGGTGGTCGCCGCGCTGACGGCGGGCGATGCCGCTGGAGCGCACGCAAAGGCTCAAGGCTGGATATATTCCGGGTATAAGATGACTGTCTTTTCGACAGCGGAAGAGCAGCAGCGGGAGCCGCTTGAGATTGGTGGCAAGGTGCTGTTCTACCCGGACTTTGCCTTGCGTACGGCGGGCGCTGACGTAAGTGTGGTTGCTCCATGGCAGAGCTACGTCCTTCAGGATCGCGAGGTTATCTCAGGTCAGAACCCATTCTCTGATGAAGCGCTTCTGAAACTTCTTCTACCGGCACTCGATGGGAAGAAGAAGTCGGTTTCAGCGGCATAAGAATCGGGGACTCCCAGAAAGAGCTAATTGAGAAAGGGACGACACTTGGAGGGCGTAAATATCGATGAAAAACTACGTTCGGCGGTTTTTCGCTGATGCCGCCTGAAAATCAGTGCAAGTGTAGGCCACCCGCCCCGATGAGCACTGTTCATCGGATTTGGAGTCGTCAATGAGCAGCGTACGAACCGAACAAAAGAGCTATGAGATGCCCCCTCGCGACGGGTTTACCGTCACGCATTTCATCACCGTCGCCGACATCGACCGATCCGCTGATTTTTATGAGAAGGTCTTCGGCGGCCGCATTCTCAGCAGAGGCGACAGCAAGGGTGCGTCTGGGCACATTCAGATCGCGAATACTTGGCTGATCGTCAACGTCGGGGGCGGGCCCACCCCGGACAAGCCGACGGTGACGCTCAGCGTCCCCGCCGACCGGGATAGGGTCAGCAGCTTCCTGAATATCCGCGTTGCGGATATTCGAGCGTGCTACAAATTATGGAAAAGTCGAGGAGCCGAATTCATCACGGAGCCGAAGGAAAAGTACGGCGAGATTCGCTGCTACATCCGCGATCCTGACGGTTACATTATCGAGGTCGGACAGAGCACCAACCTCACGTAAGGCTGACATCGGCGCGGTTGCCGGGGCAAGTCGGTTGACATCGGGTATCGTTACAGCGCTTCCCTTCGACGGAGAGTCAAGAGATGGAGTGGAAACGGTTGGTCCAGTTTGCGCTGCAGGGTAGCAATGATTTGGAAAGGAGCGGACTGCATGAAAGGGTTCCCTTACTTGTTGGTTGCAGTTGTAGCGATCACCGGTGTGGTCTTCTACATGGCCCACGCCTCTGGACGCTCCGATGAAGATGCTGATCCGGTTTTCGGAATCAAGATCCCTCCCGGATACCGCGACTGGAAGCTGATCTCTGTGGCCCACGAAGAAGGCAACCTCAACGATCTTCGCGCCCTTCTCGGCAACGATCTAGCGATCAAGGCGTACCGGGAGGGTGAGCTTCCGTTCCCGGACGGGAGCATGATTGCCAGGCTGGCCTGGAGCTATGTTCCGTCTGAGGAAAACAACAAAGTCTTTGGCCGCGCCCAATCGTTCGTGCCCGGGCCCGCCACGAACGTTCAGTTTATGGTCAAGGACTCAAGAAAATACGCCGCGACGGGCGGCTGGGGTTTCGCGCAATTCAAAGACGGCAAACCTGCCGGCGAGGCGCTGCTCAAAACCTGCTTTCCCTGCCACGAGCCTGTCAAAGCTCGCGACTTTGTCTTCACCCATTACGCACCCTAAATACGGGGGGATCCCATGGACAAGGAAGAATCGTTTTGCAATTCGACTTGCGAAGACCAGATCGACATGGCGGAGCGCGAGTTATCGGCGTTCATCCGTGCGGTGACGGAATTGTTCGGGTCCAGGGCAGGCTGGGCTTTCGACAGAGGACTGGCTCGACGAGTCAGGACTAATGGATAGCCCACCTCGAGCCACCAGTCGAGATTGGCGAGCGGTCACAGTAGCAGCCTCGGCTCGATTGGCAAATCGGGGGACTCCAGCACGAGATCATCGAACGCTTGCGGCATCGACCGATCCGAAGGTTTCGCCGATACTATCGTCCAATTGTTTCGAATCCGCGCTTCTGGTCTGATGCCTTATCGCAGCCGACGCATGGCTCGCCTTCCACTCCGGAACACCAGTGGAGATTAAAGTGATTTTCGGAGTGCTGAGTATCCAGAGAACAAGGGGAGGATAACATGTCACACCATTACTCCGGTCCCGACTATGGCTTTCCCCATGGGGATGCCCGCCTCGATCTTACTGACCTGTATGCATTCCCCAAGCCCGGGGATATTGGCAAATCGATCCTGATTATGAACGTGCATCCATCCGCCGGTGTAAACCCAGCCGGGCCTACCACGGACGTACCCTTCGCGACCGAAGCGGTCTATGAACTCAAGATTGACGCGGACGGCGACGCCGTCGCCGATATCGCGTACCGCGTACGCTTCACCTCAGACAAGAGCGGAGGCCAGACTGCAACATTGCGCCGCGTTGAAGGCGGGCAGGCCGCCGGAACAGGCGACGGCGGGCAGACGATCATAGAAGGAGCACCGGTCTCGACCACACGCGAGGCACATCTAACCGCGGCCGGAGACTACCGCTTCTTCGCGGGTTGGCGCAGCGATCCCTTTTTCTTTGACACGATGGGGGCACTCAACAATCTGCAGTTCACCGGTGACGACTTCTTTGCCGACAAGGACGTGTGCAGCATCGTGCTAGAAGTATCCAACTCTGCCCTGGGCTTCGGAAAGATGGGCCTATGGCAACGCACGCTGGACGGCACGACCGGGAAGTGGGTTCAGGCGGACCGCGGCGCCTTGGCCTCTCAATCTGTATTCCTCCCTGGCGATGAGAAAGCCGCCTACCAGGCAGCGCAGCCGGCGGACGATGCCCGTTTTATCCCTGTCTTCGCGCACTCGCTGGAGCACACAGGGGGCTATACACCGGAGGAAGCAAAACGTGCGGCAGGGATTCTGCTACCGGATATCCTCCACTATGATCCCAGCAAGCCCGCGTGCTATCCCGCCAATGGACGGACACTTACTGATGATGCTATTGATGTCTTTCTTTCCATTCTTACAAATGGGAAGGTGACCCGAGATAACGTAGGGCCGCACACAGACCTGCTCACCTCCTTTCCTTACGTCGGCTCGCCGCACAAGATTCGATTCGCGGAACGGGTGGCCGCCTAAGCATGCACGGAGGCAGGTTTAGAATTTCCGCATCCCCACGCTGCATTCAGTCGTTGCATTCTCCCCGCATGCTACTGACGATTTCTGTCATGCTCGCATCCTTGCAACTGCTTGCCCAGGTTAACGGAAAGGAACAAACCATGAAGTATCCGACTTTTTATCGCACCGCACAGATCGATGGGCTGTCAATTTTCTACCGGGAGTCTGGTCCGAAAGACGCCCCGACGATTCTCCTGCTGCACGGTTTGCCGTCTTCCTCGCGAATGTTCGAGCCTCTCTTCACCCGTCTTTCCGATCGCTATCACCTTGTCGCGCCCGATTACCCGGGCTTCGGTCATAGCGACTGGCCGGACCCGAAGAAATTTGCGTACACCTTCGATCACATCGCGGAAATCATGAATCACTTCACCGAAGCGCTCGGTCTCTCCCACTTCACCCTCTACATGCAGGATTACGGTGGCCCCGTCGGCTTTCGCATGATCTTGGCTCACCCGGACCGAGTCGAAGCTCTCATCGTCCAGGACGCGGTAGCACACAACACCGGTCTCGGTGAGAACTGGAAAACGCGGCGCGCCTTTTGGGCCGATCGCGCTGCCAACGAAAGCGCGCTGCGCACAAATCTCCTGTCGCTTGCAACCACGAAGTCCCGGCACGCGGGGAACGATCCCAACGTGGAACGCCATAACCCCGATCTCTGGACCGACGAATTTTATTTTCTAAATCAGCCCGGCCAGGCTGAAATTCAAAGCGACCTCTTCTACGACTACCGCACCAACGTCGATTCCTACCCGAAATGGCAAGCATGGATGCGCGAGAAGCAGCCGCGCCTGCTGGTGATCTGGGGTAAGTATGAGTCTTCGTTCGACCCCTCCGAGCCAGAGTCCTATCGCCGCGATGTCCCGAAAGCCGAAGTCCACATCGTCGATGGCGGCCACTTCGCCTTGGACACCGCCGCAGACGAAATCGCCGCACTCGTCCAAGGATTCGTCGGTTCTTCACGCGAGGGTTTCCCGGCGCGGCGAGCAGGATGAAGCCTCTTTGAGAGGGGCCGGTGTCCCAGTTGTACATTGGGTTCGGACCTTTAGAACGAAAGGTTATTTATGTCGGGCAAGAAAACAGCAATCGTAACCGGAGCAGCGGGCGGTATTGGCACGGGTTTAGTCGAAGGTTTTCCGGAAAAAGGTTATAACCGAATGATTGAATCTCCTGATCTTCGGCTGACGAGAATGCCGCTCAACAACGGAGCGGGCCACATGCCCGCACTCGGCTTTGGCACCCTCATTCCCGACGCTGCCCTGACGAGAACCGCGACCAGAGACGCACTGGACGCCGGATTTCGACACTTCGATTGCGCGGAACGATACCGGAACGAGCGCGAGGTAGGCGACGCGTTACAGGCAGGACTTGCCGCTAATGGGATCGCGCGCGAAAACATTTTTGTTACCACGAAGTTGTGGAACTCCAACCATCGGCCAGAACGTGTCGAACCGGCTTTCGAGGCGAGTCTCCACAGACTCAGTATCAAGTATCTGGATCTCTACCTCCTTCACACTCCCTATGCATTTCAACCGGGCGATGAGCAGGATCCGCGGGATCAAAACGGCAATGTCATCTATGACAACGGAGTGACTCTGCTCGACACCTGGAGAGCAATGGAAAGTCTCGTGGACCACGGCAGGTGCCGGGCCATCGGACTGTCGGACATCAGCTTGAATGCATTGATGCCCATCTACGAGTCTGCAAGAATTAAGCCAGCCGTGGTCCAGGTCGAATCACATCCCTATCTGCCGGAAACGGAGCTTCTGGAATTCTGCAAAGAAAAGGGCGTTGTGTTTTTGGCTTTCGCGCCATTGGGTCACGGAATGAGGCCGGGGCTGCTCGAAGATCCTGTCATTTCGGCAATCGCCACACGAGTTGGAAAGACGCCGGCACAGGTCCTGCTGGCATGGGCGGTTTCATCGCACAAGGGAAATGAACATGAAAGCGAAAGTCGCAGCTAGAGCAGTCCATGCAAGAGGAACAAATTCGTACGGCCCTGAATGCGCACGGGCACTCGTCAGCAATCGGCGATGCAAACGCGGAACACGATATTTACGATGACGATGCCATTTCCGATTATCCCCAGTCGGGCGAGCGATTCAATTTGTAGGCCTTGCGGAGTCATCATCCCGACAATCCGTCCGTCTGAAGGAGCAAATCAATGTCGAATTGCTCGCGTTCTTTTCGGTGCAAGCAGCGACGCCTGAGGTCCTACCGAAGCAAGATGAGTGGTCGACACGCCAAGAATACACAATAGTTCGATAAAGAATGGAGGATCAGATGACGATTTCAAATCAAACAGTTGAGCGATGTATAGAGGAGTGCTTGCAGTGCTCACGCTGGTGCGCTCAATGCCGCGCTGAGTCCCTGGACCAGGACCCGACCATGATGAGGGACTGTATCCGGCTTTGTAACGAATGCCTTGAATTGTGCCGAACCTGCGTAACCCTACTTACGGGCAGCTCTGGATTCGCTGACCGGCTGTGCAGTATCTGTTCCGAGCTATGCTCAGCCTGTGCGGCAGAGTGCGGGAAATCCGAAGGTGAAACGATGAGGAAGTGTGCTCAAGCGTGCCGTCAATGCGCGGCTACATGCGCCGAGGTCGCACAAGCGGGCCCAATTCGGCGGGCCGCTGCATAAGATGAAAGTCTGGGCTGCCTTGCCCTCAGCTGGGGTCGGGGCGGAATCGCGCGCATCGAGGCTCCCATCGATTTCCATAGCCTCCCACTTGAGCAACCGATCCAACGCGCTAGTTCTCACCTCCAAAACTGCGGAGCAACGGAGCTGATACGGCGACTGTCCTTTAGCTGTCCAATAACGGTTCCTTAACGTCACTTACAAGGTTTTTCGAGGGTCACCCGCGTCTTGTAAGTTGTTGAAACTACTAATAGTTGTGGGATCATAACCCAAAGGTCGGTGGTTCAAATCCACCCCCCGCAACCATCCCCTTCGAGCACTTCCCTGACTTCACTACTCGAATTTGGCCCATTTGACACCAGAATTAGCGGGGTGAGTCACTGTTCAGAAGGTATTTCTCGTTCCTAACACAGCCAGATGTCCCCCAAGCAGAATTCGGGACAACGTCGTCGGAGTTCACTTTAGACGTGTCTGCCGCGGTAGGGACGCTCATCGCTAAGCGCACCCTGCACAGATCCGTAAATATGCTTACTAGCAGCCCCGACATCAGATCGGTTTCATAGTCTGCAGCTTCATTGACGAATTTGCTTACATATACCGGCCAGTCATCCATGCTTTCGGCGACTTCTGCACACTCGAAGACTCGGTTTCACAATTTTCTGTTAATGGGCCTTCAACTAAAGTAATTTCGAAGCCGTTTCGAAACGTGTAATACTCCTCAATCTAATATGGGGCGAGAATGAGAACCGCCGCCAACCCAGGTTCAGGAAGAGAGCGCGGTTGAGAATGTTGGACTTCCGCTTCGTCCCAGGGCGGCCATTGCAAAGAGGCGGAACACAAAGCCCACCGGCACGCTAAGATATCTGACGGCGAAAGCCAGGGCGCGGCCATCGCTGACGCCCTATCATGAATGTAGATTAGTAGCGTTTCATTGCTTTCAGACGAACCAGGAAACGACACAGATTTCCTATGGTAATGCCTAGCTCGAAGACCGCCCATGATGCCGCTCGACGCCGATTCTGGTTGGCGATGTCTGGCTTTGTCATGGCGCTTGCGCTCCTACCCTTTTCCTACAAAGTCGAACGTCGCCTGGAGACAGTTGTGCACATCAAGGGCGGAGAATCCGAAAAAGTTGACCTGGAAATAGCGCAGCGTTTCCAGTCTCCGTTCGCCCACCGACTGATTCTGGTGATCAGCGGTATTCCCGATCCGGATTCCGCCAAAGGCGCAGATGCGTTGGGCTTCTTAACCACTTCGTTTCGTAGTGTGCCAGGAGTGTCGGGGGTGGTCTCAAGTGTGGATTGGCCAGATCCTCTGTTCACCGGGAAAAATGGCGGGACCTTGATCATCATTGGGCTGGAGCCGCACGATGAAACGGTGGAGGGGTTGGTCCCCAAACTACGGGCAAGAGCAGACTGGATGGAAGGTCAGCTTAGGTCGCAATATCCCAAGATCAAACTGCAAATTACGGGCGAAACGCCATTGAACTTCGATCTTCGCAAGGTCAGCGCCGACGACGTCACCCATGCCGAGGAACGAGCGATGCCGGTCACTCTCGTGCTGCTGGTGCTGGCATTCGGCAGTCTTGTAGCCGCGCTATTGCCCCTGGCAGTTGGACTGCTCTCCATCTCCACGGCGTTAGGTGCAGCGGCACTCCTCGCGCATTATCTGCAGCTGTCGATTCTGGTACAGAATCTGGCAACGATGCTCGGTCTTGGGTTAGGCATCGACTATGCATTGCTGATGGTGAGCCGGTTTCGCGAAGCATTGGCCGAAGGATATGATCCCGGCCCTGCTGCCGATATTGCTGCCAGGCAGGCGGGGCGGACGCTGATCATCTCGGCTACGACAGTTGCAATCGGATTTTCGGCGCTTCTGATTGTGCCCATCAGCGAGCTGCGCTCCATCGGGATAGCTGGGCTGCTGGTGACCGCCTTGAGTGTCATGTTGTGTACATCCATTCTGCCTTGGGCGCTTAGTCTGCTAGGGCATCGCATCAATGTCGCAAGAGTGAGTATTCCAGACGGACGATCAAAAACGCGGGACCTATGCGCGGCGAGCGAGAGGTGGGTGCGGTGGGGCTGCATCGTAACCCGCCGGCCCTGGACAGCTTTGTTTGTCGCCGGGATTCCGCTACTGATCCTTGCATTCCAGGCACGGAGAATCTCTCCTGGAATTCCTGACCATGACTCGCTCCCGGCCGCAGCCGAGTCGGTGCGAGCACTGCACACACTTCAGGGCATGGGGCGGTCGGGCATTGTGCAGGGTCTGCGAGTGATCCTCGAGTTGCCGCCGCAGTCTCCGACGCTCTCGCCAACTGGCTGGCTCGCCACCACTCGCATGACGAAACACTTCCAGAGCGATCCTAGAGCCGAGGAGGTCCTATCTCTTCCGACCCTGACGGGAATGTCTGAGACGGCGGGTGCCGCCGACGAACTGCCAGAGTCAATGCGCAAGAGTTTTCTTAGCAGCGATGGCCAGGCTACCTTGATTGAGTTGCTGCCCACCGCCGCTCTTTCGCCCAACGAACAGGTTCGATGGGTTCGAGACGTGCGTTCCTCCGATGTCGCGGCGATGACCGGCGTGCCTGGCGCGGTCCTGCGTGTCGGCGGCGTTCCCGCACTCGAGGCAGATTATGATTCAGTAGTAAAAGAGCGTTTGCCGGAGGTGGTCCTCGGCGTCGTATTGGGGAGCTTGCTGGCACTGCTTATCGGGTTACGTTCTTTATTCGCGGCTATCAAAGCAATTTTGCTTAACCTGCTCTCCGTCGGCGCTTCATTCGGTGCGCTGGTTGTCGTCTTTCAGGATGGCCACGGTAGCAAACTTTTTGGGCTCGAAGGACCGACCGGAAGCGTATACCCAATCGTGCCGATTCTCTCATTTGCGATCGTCTTTGGATTGAGCATGGACTATGAGGTCTTCCTGGTTGCCCGAGTTCTCGAAGAACGGCGGCGCGGTCTATGTGAGAGATCGGCGGTGATCGAGGGTCTGGCGCGGACTGCCGGTCTCATCACGAGCGCAGCGGCAATTATGATTGCCGTTTTCACCGCATTCACCTTGGGCAGCTTTCTGGTCGTTCAAATGCTGGGTTTTACGCTGGCCGGGGCGGTGCTCATCGACGCCACAGTGGTGCGGATGGTTGTCGGGCCAGCCCTGTTGCGACTCGCCGGCGACTGGAATTGGTGGCCCTTTGGCTTGTATGGGGCTTCGGCAACGTCCGATAAATAGCTTCTCCCATGACAGCGAGCACTGTGAATGGTTCCGCGACAGCACAGTTCCTCGCAACGCCCAATTTAAGCGATGCCAGTTATTTCACTTTCTCTTCTTGAGCGCTGGACGGGCTGAGATCAAAGTCCTTGCGTCCAAGATTTGCCTTTGCTGAGCCGGCTTCGATGACAAGAATCGAGGAACCAGGCTGGCCTTGCTGCTTCGCCTCGATCTGCGACGCAGACCAAACGCCGCTGACTTGTCGCAGCCCGTAGTAAATGAATTCCTTCTGCTGGCCCGTCCCGTGGAGCGTCTTCACCACATGCACAGGGTACAAAATGCCGCGGTCAATCCACGATGTTACCGAATCATAGTAAGACCGATCCTGAGCGCCGGACGTGCTCTTAAGGACAAAGCAATCCCGTGCACCGTATTTCTCAGCTGCCAGGAGTTTCTGATTCTTCCAGAAGAACTGGCTCTCTACCATATCTTCATAGGAGAAGTCTGTTCCTACGATCGGGTCGTTCCAGCGTTCGAATGGCACCACGCTGGCGGCCTTCTCACCCGGAAGTATTTTCTCGATGGTCACGTGCCCACTCACGCTCATTTGCAGAAGAAGGCGGGTCTTCTCTGAGCCAGGCCCCGAGATCTCGCATAACAAACGCAGACCATCGGGAAACCAGTGGGCCTTGGCGGCAAACTTGTAGCTTGTCCGCTTCTCGTTGCCTTCTACCCGGGTGAGTCGCCCGGTCAAGCGGTAGTCCAATTTCTCAATACGCTGTCGGGAACCAGTCAAAACCGTCTCCAAGTCAGGATTCGCCGCGAAGACCCGCGATGGATGCACCAGCGACAACAGCACTAGCAAACTAATGTGCGCTCGAATCGCCTTGAAGGCGCTGATTCTTTTCATATGGGATCGTACCACCAGCTCGAATAAATACGGAGCAGCTTGCAAGAAGGAACCTGTAGAGCCGCCACTGCCCGCGGTTTGCGGCTGCAGCGTGAAGTAAGACTACAGAACCTCTTATCCTTCGACTAATCGCGATTCTTGATTCACTTTCGCAGCAGGGCTCGTCACCTGCTTCCAGTGTGACCGGCTCACTCTTATCTCCGCAAAACGCACAATACCCTTCATGCTTTGGATGGTAACGCCCAAAGCGTGCCGATTCTCCCGCGGAATTGACAGCCATGTCACTCGAATCAAGGTTGCGAGAACGCCCCGGCCACCGCGCGCTGGAGTCCTGACGATTCCGGGCGGGTAGTCGGCAATCCTGAAGCCATCCAGAAACGGGCTTCGGGAAATGATTAAGCCTTCGGCGGCTGGACATGTGTACAGTTTACCTTTACAGTTTACCTGTATATATGAGATATTGATCTGGTGCGCAGTCGAAAGTCTTCTACTCAGACCGGGCCCGCTTCGACGCTTGCTGCCGAGATCCGTACGGTAGGCGGTAAGCTCAAGCGGCGTTTACGCGAGCATGGGGGACGCAGCGATCTGACGCCGTCACAGATCTCTGTTGTTCTTCGATTGGAGAAGGACGGTTCGGCCACAGTTTCAAGCCTGGCGCGAACGGAAGGGATGCGTCCGCAGTCCATGAGCGCTGTAGTGGCCCCGCTGCAGGAGTCGGGCCTTGTGAGAGGTGCAGCTGACCCGAGCGACGGGCGGAAAATTCTGATCTCTCTCACGCCTAAATGTGTGAAGCGGATTCAGGAGGGTAGGGCCGCGAGACAGGACTGGCTCACCACGACTATCTCGCAGAAGCTTTCTGCTCACGAACAGAAGCAGCTACAGGCGGCACTCGAACTGCTTACGCGGCTTGTTGAGGATTGAACCCATCGTTTTCTGCTTTACCCATGTCAACTTTGTATCCGAGGAGAAGAACCCGATGCCGCTTACTATTCTCGACCCCAACGCTGCATTGATCGTCATTGACCTGCAGAAAGGCATCGTCAACGGGAATTTCATTCATCCCATCGGCGAGGTCATTGACCGGACGCGCAGGCTCATAGATGTCTTCCGTGCGAAGAACCTTCCAGTCGTGCTGGTCAACGTGGCGGGACGGGCGCCGGGACGGACGGAACAGGGTCCACGCGGCAACACATCGTTTTCCGAGGGATGGACAGACCTTCTGCCGCAGCTGGATCGGCAACCGAGCGATATTGTCGTCACCAAGCGAAGCTGGGGCGCATTCGCAACAACGGATCTTGAGCGCCAGCTCAAGGCGCGAGGCGTTACCCAGGTGGTTGTGACGGGAGTGGTGACCTCAGGTGGCGTTGAGGCGACTGCGCGGCAGGCCTACGAGCAGGGCTTCAACGTGACCCTCGCACTCGACGCAATGACCGATCTTCGGGGGGAGGCGCACGAGTACAGCATCAGAAACGTCTTACCTCGTCTTGGCGAGACAGGGTCTACAGAGGAAATCATTTCGCTGCTGGAAAGATTGTTGGAAAGAAGGAGCGCTGCATTATGAATTGGCTTTGGCTTGTGTCGTACTTTTTTGGGGGCGTCTTTGCGGCAAACGCCATTCCCCATGTTGTCGCCGGCACAATGGGACACCCCTTTCAAAGTCCCTTCGCAAAACCGCCCGGCCAAGGGCTCTCCTCTGCGACGGTCAACGTTGTTTGGGGTTCTTCAACGCGGTGGTCGGGTATCTGCTAGTCGCGCACGTCGGTGCTTTCGATCCGCGGGCGACAAGCCACATCCTTGCGTTCGGCCTGGGCGCGCTGCTCATCAGCATCTTTTCGGCGCGTCACTTCGGCCAGTTCCATGGGGGCAACACGCCGTCGCACCCATGAAGAACCCAGTGTCCGGGACCTTTCGCTCCCTGAGAAGCTTCAACTTCCGCTTATGGACGGCAGGCGGCCTGATTTCCAACGTCGGTACCTGGATGCAGCGCGTCGCGCAGGACTGGCTTGTGCTGACGCAACTTACCCACCACGATGCGTCAGCGCTGGGTATTGTGATGGGCCTGCAGTTCGCCCCGCAACTTCTGCTCCTGCCCTGGACGGGGTCGGCTGCGGACCGCCTCAATCAGCGCAAGCTCCTGATGCTCACCCAGGCAACGATGGGCGTGCTTGCGCTCATCCTAGGAGTTCTCACGATCGCAGGAGTCATCCGGCTCTGGCACCTGTATGTGTTCGCTTTCCTGTCTGGTTCCGGCGCTGCGCTGGATGCACCGGTGAGACAGACCTTCGTGGCAGAGATGGTGGGCGATGAGGACCTTCCCAATGCCGTGGCATTGAACTCAACCTCGTTCAATGCTGCCCAGATGATTGGTCCCGCCGTTGCCGGTTTGCTGATTGCGAAGGTCGGCATCGGCTGGGCCTTTCTACTGAACGGGCTCTCGTTCGCGGCAGTTGTGATCTCGATGTCTTTCTTCCGCCTCTCGGAACTGCGTGCAAGCGTCAGAGCGCATCGCACTACCTCTGGATTTCTAGAAGGGTTTCGCTACGTGTGGAGAAGACCGGACCTCAGGGCGATCCTGGTCATGTTGTTTCTGATCGGCACCTTTGGACTGAACTTTCCGATCTTCATCTCTACGATGGCCGTGAATGTCTTCCACTCCGACGCACGTGCTTTCGGCCTGCTCTCCTCCATCATGGCCGTGGGCTCACTCTCGGGAGCGTTGTTTGCTGCTGGCCGAAAGAAACCAGGCTTAGCGTCTCTGTCGATGGGAGCCGGTGTCTTCGGGCTGGGCTATACTCTAGCCGCACTCGCGCCCGGATACTGGTGGTTTGCGGCAGCTCTCGCGCTCAGCGGCGCGGCTGCCCTGACCTTGACCAACGGCACGAACAGCATCATGCAGCTCTCGACAGAACCATCCATGCGGGGCAGGGTGATGGCGCTCCGGGTCGGCGTTGCACTGGGGGGAATGACGATCGGCGCTCCGATCGTCGGTTGGGTTGCCAATCACTTCGGCCCTCGCTGGGCGCTCGCAGTGGGTGCTGGGGCGTGCTTCACGGCTGGCATGGTCGCAGTCTACGTTCTGGCCCGCCGAAAAGAACCACTGCTCGCCCAGTAATTAGTCCTGTGAACTCGACCGATAGGAAGTAATCGTCACAACCGGTGTGGTCCTCTAGGGGCGATGCCAAGCCAGTTCGAGACCTCGTGCGCTATCTAGAATGGGTGAATCGCGGCGAACATCGCGGCGCACCTTGAGCGAACCGTTTTCTCCCTTCGAATCGAAACTTATGTATAATCCGCCGATGCAAGGCATACCGTGGAGCATAATTGCGCTCGGCTCGCTGTTGCTCATCTCGGCCCGCTCAGTAGGAGGACAGGAAGTGAAATCTCCGCAACCTGAAAAGTCGAAGCCGCCGGTCAAAATGGAGCAGCGCGGGCGGATCCTTGGAATCGGCGGTGTCTTCTTCAAATCCGCTAATCGTGATCAGATGCGCGAATGGTATTCGAAGCATCTTGGACTCGCTGACAAAGGCGGAGGCGCGATGCTTCCGTGGCGCGAACACGACGACCCGCAAAAGGAACACGTTACAGTTTGGACTGTTTTTCCCGCCTCCACTAAGTATTTCGATCCCAGCCCCGCACCGTTCATGATCAACTACATCGTGGACGATATGGATGCTTTGCTCGACCGCTTAAAACAAGAGGGAGTAAGGATTGACGCCAAACGAATGGATGAATCCTACGGTCGCTTTGCTTGGATCTATGACCTGGATGGGAATAAGATTGAGCTCTGGCAGCCGCTGCCCGCAAAGCGCTAAGAGCCTTCCCCTGCACTCACTCAATCATTCCTTCCCTCGTGGGCGCCCTCATCGCGAGGTATCCTTTCGCCCTCGCCGCTCGCTCTCTCTCATGATTTCGTTTATATCCGCCGCTGGACGGATCTCGATTGTTCCACACTTCAACTTCACTCTCGGACATTGGGAAATGAGCTGAATTGCGTGATTCAGATCTCGCGCTTGCTCCTTTGTTTCCGAGTACGCCCGCGTTTTTACCAGCGGGCCGAGGGATATCCCGTGGCGCACAGTGTCGTAGCGGGAGATCCTTCGCTCCGCCTGAAGAACGGCTACGCTCAGGATGACGCCATCGACGAGCGAGATGCCATCAGAAATTCAACCTGCCCCCTATCTTGTTTCCTGTGACTCAGAGCCGTAGCTCATCGTTCTGTTATCAGATAGTCGTTCGGGAGACCGAAAATCGACAGCTACTCCATTTTTTCTTAGCCTCGTCAGAGGAATCTGTGGGTCACTGATGCGTTCGAATGGCGGCCGGAAGTTGGGCTCGCGCAGCCCGCGAACCCGATGCGGGATAGCGCGGCTTCAGCTTTTCGCGCTCGTAGCCAGTTGCCTTTCGAACCAGTTTGCCCTCTCGATAAACGCTACGGCGTCAGGGGGAGCGATCCGGGTGACAGAAAATTTGGAGACCCGTGAAGCTTCAACCCCAAGAAACGTCAAGTTTGGGGAGTACATCGGGGCTGGTCAAGATGTATTCATGACGGTCAAGCTTCGTGCCGTCGAGGCACCGTGTCCCCGCTTGGCGGGCGATGCGAAGCTTCTGGAATCCCAGTTTCTCAACGACGCGGCGGCTAGCGTCGTTACCGTCGAAGTGCCCGATGCTGATCGCCTTCGCGCCAAGACGTCCGAACGCGTAACGAATAGCGGCGTTTGCCGCCTCCGTCGCCAAGCCCTGTCCGGAGTATTTCCGCGCCACCCAATAACCGGTCTCATAGACGTCTGCCTCATCGGTGAGATCCAATGCGGTTCGGACGACGAAATCCCCGTTGATCCTATGGAATCCGGCCAACGCGATACCTGCCTGACTCTGGAAGTTCATCATCCGTCGAATGGATTGTTCCAACGCTTGCCGCGGTCGTTGGTTGTCGAACGCCCAAGCCATCCAAAGCTGCAAATCATTCCAGGCATCTTCCTTGGCGGCCTGGATAGCATCCAAATCGTCAAGAATTGGCGGACGCAAGACTAGGCGCGGCGTCACGATGGGCATTAAGTGGCGCATAGAGCGGCTCAACTGCAATGGTAGCTGTCTGGGCGTAGGAATGGCTACCGCGGGCACAGCCGACGGAGTTCGGCAAGTGGCCCACCTTTGACGATCTTTGCGTGCACCATTCCCACTGAGGGCGCCCCATCCTTGCCTTTTCTGCAAGAGCCTGCCCTGAGCTTGTCGAAGGGGTGGGCGGCGATACTGTGTGTGCTATTTGATTTTGTTGTGGACACGTGATCAAACCCGCTTGGCGCCGGCATTTCTGACCCCCGCCCTTCGGCTCCGCTCAGGACCGGCTCTTCGCAAAAAACGCGAAGGAACGGAGCACCACCCACTGTGTTGGTCATGCCCGCAAAATCAAAAGTCCGGGCCACCCGGCCCCTGTCGTCAGGTGCCGGACACGACCGAGTTCCTTCGCTAAGAACGCTCAGGATTTCCGCCGCGGGCTCCCGCTTCGCTCACGCCCGCAATGCGCCTCAAGTTTACAGACTTCCGGTTGGGACTGCCCCTGTACGCTCGTAATTCACGAGAATGACGCCTTTCGAGGTGACTGTGCTTTCCGTCACCTTGAATGCCGCCGGGATCGTGCCATCGGCAAACTATCGTTTTCCACCGCCCAATGTTATCGGAAATATCTTCAGCCAGAACGCATCGACCAAATCATGCTTGAGGAGCGTCTGAACGAGATTTGCGCTTCCATAAACGTGCAAATCCGGCTCGTGTCCGCAAACAGATTGCACCCTAGAATTCGATTCGCAGGGCGAGTTGACCGGTGCGATTTCCAGCGTTTTCTGCCGTCTGCGGAGCGCTCAGGACGCCAAAGGTCGACGGAATATCGATCTGCGTAGCGGGAGGGGCAAAGTTCGTATGGTTGAAAACGTTGGTAA
Organism: uncultured Acidobacteriaceae bacterium; assembly: GCA_964403025.1. Lineage (GTDB taxonomy): Bacteria > Acidobacteriota > Terriglobia > Terriglobales > Acidobacteriaceae > Sulfotelmatobacter. The sequence goes on from CAYOEH010000003.1 coordinate 18,788, forward strand.
ATGTGGACTCGAAGCGCATTTTTACTCTTTCCGTCACAGGGAAGACTTTGGCGAGGCCGAGGCTGGCCGCAGTGGTGCCGGGACCCTGCAGAATGCCAACTTCGGCGTTGCCGAAGCGTCCAGAACCGACGGGTGTGGGCGCGAACGCGGCGAGATTGAAGTATTGCGCGCGTGACTGACCCTGATAGAAATTCGTCGAGACCTGGTCGGGACGCAAGAAAGCGCCGCGGTTGACGACGTTGGTATTGGACTGATCGAAGGAATCGCCGATGCTTGGCGTAAGCCAAGGGCCGGTTTCAAGCAACGTTATGGTAGTCAGCTCCCAGCCCCCCAGCACGGCGTTTTTCCAACCGCCTGTGTTCAGGAAAGTGCGACCTTCGCCGACGGGCAACTGGTAGAGACCAGTGAAAAGGAAACGATTGCGACGCGTGCCTTCGACATTGCCGTAATCGCTGCGGACATCAAAGCGGTTGGCGATGGGAACTCCGTAATTGACTTCGCCGGCGTAGGCGATAGGAGCGTCGCCCTGATTGTCCGCAAGGTTTTTCGCCAGCGTATAGTTCGCGCTGAAGCAGAGGCCATGGGACATTTTGTGGTTCTCCTCCACTTGAAGCGCATTGTAGTTGGCCTCGCCGGCATTGAAAGTGCTATAGAGGGTGAACCAGTTGTGATAGGGAGCGCGGGGGTCAACATACGGACTGGCGGCCGTTGTCTGATACGGGGTCGTACTCGCCGGGATTTGATTCAGGTCCTCGGTGATGCTGAGGCGATAGCTGTGCATTCCGACATAGCTCACGCGCAGGCTGTCGTTGCTGGCGAGTTGACGTTCCACGCTCAGATTCCACTGATTTGCCTGCGGGTCGCGGTAGTTCGGATCAACTCCTTGATCGAGGCCACCGCCGCCATACTGTACTCCGACAGTGGGTGGTGCTGTGTTGGGAAACTGAATCAGCGGAACGCCGCCGGTGGCGCCGCTGCTGTTGCACACGCCAGCGGTCGACAGACAATTGCTATAAGTGTGCAGCGCCGATGTCGGGTTGCCACTGTTGTTGAATGAGAGGGGGCCGAGGTTTGTCATGGTGAAGATGCCGAATCCGGCACGAATCACCGTCTTGGTGTCGTTAAAGGGGCGCCAAGCGATCGATAGTCGCGGCTGAAAGTTCCGCATGTAAATGTTGCGCAACGACTGCGGAAGATGATCCTGGATGGCGGTAACGTAGTTCGTGCATGGAAGGGCCATATATCGCAGGTTGCAGGCGTTGAACGACTGCTGGAACGCCAGGTTGGACGCCTGGATGTTTTGCTGTTGCAGATACGCCGGTAGCTGGTCGGGCACGACAATCGAATTGCTTCGCTGATCGAAATTCGCCAGATTGCCCCCGTCCTCGTGAAAGCCCGGCAGGATCTGCCAGCGCAAGCCATAATTCAGCGTTAGATGGCTGTTGACCTGGTATTCGTCTTGGCCGAAGACGCCGTATTGCCAAGCCGTTCCTCCCACGTCCGGGCTCGATACGGCAAAGAACAGAGAGGTCGGCGTTCCCTGAAGGAAGTCGCCGAACGCATTGCCGGTGAATGTACCCTGGAAGATGAAATCACCAAAATCGTCAGAGTTAAACACAGGTGCAAAACTCTCCAGATCGAAGTACCTCACTCTTCGCGCATCGAGGCCCATCTTGAAAGTATGTTTGCCGCGCGTCCAACTCAGATTGTCGGTGAACTGGAGCGTCTTCGACTGCGTCACTCCGGTCTTGTCGCGGCCGATGGGAGTGAACCCGGTTCCGGCGCTGAAATTGAACGTGGGAAAGGCGCGCGTGACGGGGTGTTGGCTGATGTTTACCCCGGTCAGATCCAGTTTCGAAAGCGCATTCGCGCCTTCGATGGGAAAACCAACGCTGGTGGTCACATTGGTAAAACCGAAACGGAATTCATTCAGGAGGCGCGGCGTGAGCACCCACGTATGCGAGACCAATAGGCTGCGATTGTGCACGCTGTCGGAATCATCCGGCAGCAGAGGGTTGGCATAGTCTTCGGTGATGTTCTTGCGGCTGAAACGCGCGTAAACCGATTGCTTCGAATTGATGGTGTGGTCGACGCGGAGATCGGCTCCGCCTGTGCGCGCCGGGGTGGATTGAAAATTCTCGTAGTTATAGTTCGACTGGCCGGTAACGTTAGGGAGCGGATAGTAAGTCAACAGCGCCGTGGCGGTGGGGTTGATATTCGTGATCGGCGTGGTCACACCAAGGGCGCTCAGGTCACCGGTGCGCTCAGCCTGTGTGGGCACAAGGAACTGCTCGGCAACCGCGGTGGAGCGGCGGTTTCCTTCGTAATCGAAAAAGAAGAACGTTTTGTCCTTCCCGTTGTACAAATGCGGAACGCTCAGTGGACTGCCGAATGATCCGCCAAAAGTGTTGAAGTGTTTCGGCGACTTGCCATTGAAGCCATAGGGGTCGGCATCGAGCGCGTCATTTTGAAGATACTCAAACAGTGTGCCGTGATACTGACTGGTGCCACTCTTAGTGGTGAAAGTGACGTCGCCTACTTGGGAAAACTCTGCGCTGTTGTTAAACGACGTTACTCTTACGGCGGAAATTCCTTCCTGCGACGGATAAGCGTCCTGGAGCGCGCCATTTTGCCGTACGTTCGCGGTCGAGATGCCGTCGACAGAAAAGTTCACCATTGCCGAACTGGCACCATCCAGCGCGATGTTCCCGGAACTGTCCTGTTGCACGTTCGGCGATAGCGACAGAGCTGCCAGCGGACTCGTTGTAGCGGCACGATTGTTCAGGGGAAGTTGGGTGATCTGCTGATTGTCCTTGGAATCGCTGATCATTGCGTTCTCAGTGTTAATCACAGCCACCGTGTCTGCAACTTCGACAGTCACCGATTGACTCTTCACCCCGACGGTAACATCGATCCTTAGCGTCTGCCGTGAGGTCAGTTCCGTGGATGGAACTTGAAAGTCGGCAAATCCGTCGGCGTGAGCGGAAAGGGAATAGTTGCCCGGCTTGAGGTTCACAAATTCAAATGATCCGTTCTGGTCCGACGTCGTGGAACGAACGCTGTTGTCTTCCAGGCGCCGGATATTGATTGACGCTCCGGGCACAACAGCTTGTGTCGCGTCATGAACGACGCCGACGATACTGCCAAATGTGGACTGCGCGTGTGCGGGAACGCTGACCCCAATGAGACCAAGAACGAGCATTGCTACTGCGAATCTTGAATGCATGATCGTTGGATGGGTGACTGGCTTGATCACTGCGTTAACCTCCGCCGGGACGAGACTGCCTTGGAGTTCGCACCCGGCGTTTCGAAACTAGCAGGGAGGGCGTAAAGAATCTGTGTGTCAGCGATAAGGGAACCGTAAAGTTAGGCCGCAAAGAAACGATCACGTGCATTCGAAACGTTCATAAGATAAGTTAGGGCTAGTGGACTTCTACAGGGCAATTCAATACGTGTTATTTGTAGTCATCATCACAGTCCCGGTGAAGCCCTTGGGTGGGTACATGGAACGGGTCTTTTCCAGGAAGCGAACGGCACTTGATCGTTTCCGTGTTCCAGTTGAACGGCTGATCTTTCGCGTTACCTTCGTCGCTTTCGATGCGGAGATGACCGGCAAGGAATACTCCGGAGGCCGGCGTAGCCGTTTAATGGCTCTGACGCCGAAAGGAACAACATTGTTGGCCAGGGCCGTTCCGATCTGGCGACGTACGCATCACGAGATCGAGGGGCTACTTCCAGATGGAGACCCGAATCACCTGCGGAGCGATCTGCGCGCTTTGTCTGTCGCTGGCAAGAATCCAGGCTGAGATTCGCAGTGACCAAAATAACAATTAGGAGGTGCGATGATGACCATTCTCCAGTACATGCAAAGCGAATCTCGCTGCGCGGCTTGTGCTGCGCAATTCAATCCTGGGTGTCCTAGCTACTATCATCGTTACTTTAAAATCCCGCAGATTTTCGAGTCGCGTTGAGAATCAACGCAAGAGGCCATTATTGAGCAAGAAGGCGAACATTACGAACCGCAAGACGATTCATATCGAATGGGGCGATTGCGATCCCGCCCAGATTGTCTATTTCCCACGCTATTTTGCTTACTTCGACGCATGCACGGCTGGATTGTTCAAGAAGGTGGGCCTGCCTAAGCGGAAGATGCTCAAGACCTACGGCATTATCGGAATTCCGCTGGTCGACTTGCGGGCGTCATTCAAGGTGCCATCGCGATTCTCGGACACAGTGGTCGTCGAATCCGAAATAACCGAATGGCGCTGCAGCAGCTTTTCTGTTCGTCACAGGTTGTTTAATAGGGGTGTCCTCGCCGTGGAATGTTTTGAGGTTAGGGTCTGGGCAGCGCCGTCGGAAGCTGATCCGGAACGAATCGAGAGCAAGCCAGTACCGCGCGAGGTCATCGAGATGTTTTCTGCGGAAAACAATCACCGTGCGGCTCATGAGAAATCGCGGCGAAAGAAACGATGAAAATACGCACGCAGGTGGGGATCGTGGGAGCGGGACCAGCGGGGCTTGTGCTCTCGCACCTCCTGCACCGGCAAGGAATTCATTCGGTGGTGGTCGAGGGTCGAAGTCGACAGCACTGTGAGCAGCGGGTGCGAGCCGGTGTCTTGGAGCAAGGCACGGTCGACCTTCTGGTGGAAATGGGTTTAGGCGAGCGAATGAAGCGGGAAGGGCTGATCCATGATGGCGTGGAAATTCGCTTCAGAGAACAAGGGCATCGTATCGACTTCAAAGCCCTCACAGGGCGCGGGATCACAATCTACGCCCAACAGGAAGTTGTGAAAGACCTCATCGCAGCGCGGCTGGGAGCAGAAGGCGAGATGCTTTTTGAGGCTGAAGGTGTCAGTGTTCACGACTTCGATTCCGCAACACCGAAGATACGGTTTCACGACTATGGTGAACCTTCGGAGGTCCTTTGCGATTTCATTGCAGGCTGCGACGGCTTTCACGGGGTATGTCGCCCGAGCATAGAGAACGCTCTAACCATTTATGAACGGGTTTTTCCGTTTGCCTGGCTCGGCATTTTGGCGGCAGCGCCACCTTCTTCCAGCGAGCTGATCTACTGCTATCACGATAGAGGGTTCGCCCTTCATAGCATGCGTACTCCGGAGATCACGCGCTGGTATCTTCAATGTGCCCCGGATGAAGACCTTACCCAATGGTCCGATGAAAGAATATGGGAAGAATTGCAGACGCGCCTGGCGACTCGCGACGGGCACAGGCTAACCGAAGGACCCATCTTGCAGAAAGGGATTACCGGGATGCGCAGTTTCGTGGCGGAGCCAATGCAGTCTGGCAGGCTCTACTTGGCTGGGGATGCGGCCCACATCGTGCCTCCAACAGGCGCAAAAGGGCTTAATCTTGCCGTGGCTGATGTTCGAGTCCTCGCTGCTGCATTCACGGAATTCTATATTTCTGGAAATCGCGAACTTCTCGACCGTTATTCAGAAACCTGTTTAAGACGAGTATGGCTGGTACAGCGGTTTTCTCTGTGGATGACTTCCCTGCTGCACCGGATTCCCGGGAACGACAGGTTCGAGGAGCACCGGCAGTTGGCCGACTTGGATTACCTGACTAGCTCTCGCGCAGCGGCGCAAACCTTCGCTGAAAACTACGTTGGACTGCCAATGAGCTGAATCGACGTACAATCTGTGGCAGTAGAGTGCAAGTGCTTTGGGATTGTGAAATCAACATGGTTTCGTCTCTGATTCGGAACAAGGCGGGCAATCCGGAACAGTCGGTTATCCCTTTCCGGCGGCATGAACCGGGGACCCAGCCGGATTATTTCTATTTCACTTATCGCGCGACGAGGCTGCGGGCGCCATCTCAGCCGTTAATCTTCTTGCCGCATACTATTTCAGAGGTGACGGGGCCAGTCTTTGGTCATTCCGATATTCATCCGCATGATCAAGACCTAACGGTTCAGCATGCGGGAGAACCGTTGGGGGAACGTATCATTGTGCGCGGGCGAGTGGTGGATGGCGATGGCCACGGCGTGTCGAACAGCTTGATCGAGATTTGGCAGGCGAATGCGGCGGGGAGATATGCGCACGTGAAAGATGACCATCCTGCCCCGCTCGATCCGAATTTCACCGGGACAGGAAGGACCCTGACCGACAACGACGGATTCTACAGTTTTGTGACCATCAAGCCGGGCGCCTATCCTTGGCGCAATCACGAGAATGCGTGGCGTCCGGCGCATATTCATTTTTCTTTATTTGGGCCGGCGTTCGTGACGCGACTGATCACACAGATGTACTTTCCAGGCGATCCGCTCTTTGCTTACGATCCAATTCTGCAATCGATTCCTGATGAAAGGGCACGCCAGCGTTTGGTTTCGAAATTTGACCTGGAAACGACAAAGCCCGAGTGGGCCTTGGGCTATCGCTTCGACATTGTGCTGCGTGGCCGTGAATCAACGCCATTTGAAACGTAGAGAAAGATAACGATGGACTTGACGCCGACACCTTCGCAAACCGTTGGTCCGTACCTACATCTTGGCCTCACTGACGCACGCAGTCGTTCGCGTGTTGCCGGCGATGGAGCGAAAGGGGAAAGGGTGTGGCTCACTTTTCGTGTGCTTGATGGAGACGGAGTGCCTGTTCCCGATGCGATGATCGAACTGTGGCAAGCGGACTCCGAAGGGAACTACGCGCATCAGGACAGCGGTGCGGACGACGCAGCCTTTCGCGGTTTTGGACGATCAGCAACGGCGGAAGACGGCTCGTGCACATTTGAAACGATCAAGCCAGGACGCGTGTCGCGTCCAAGTGAAACAGTTCAGGCGCCTCACATCAATGTATCGATTCTGGGTAGAGGCATTTTAAAGAGATTGTCGACACGAGTTTACTTCGCAGGGGAGCCAGCGAACGCTGCAGATCCCGTATTGGCCCTGGTACCAGAGAATCGGCGCACGACGTTGTTGGCCCAGCCAGATCCTGCTCGCACCAGCAATTGGATCCTCGATGTGCACCTTCGTGGAGAGGGCGAGACGGTATTTTTCGATGTCTAATCATTTCAGATTGAACCGACGACCCGAATCGAACCAACCTCCGGTGCGGAGCCAAGGATGAGCGGACGCTTGATCGACAGCCTGGCGACCACGCCAACCCTGGCCGCGCTGTTTTCCGATGAGTCTGTTCTTCAGGCAATGTTGGAATTCGAAACCGCATTGGCGCGTGCAGAAGCGCAATGCGGTCTAATCCCGGCGGCGGCGGCGGACGCGATTTCAGCTGCCGCAAGGCCTGGCAATTTCGATATCTCCGCTCTTGCTGACGCTGCATTTCGCTCGGGAACACCGGCGATTCCGCTAGTGAAAATGCTTACGGACCAGGTGCGAAAAACCGACGCGGATGCGGCACGATTCGTTCACTGGGGAGCCACCAGCCAGGATGTCGCCGACACCGCGATGTCTCTCCTGCTCAAGCGTGCAGAACCGATTCTGATCGGCGATGCTTCACGATTGGAGAAAGCCCTGGCACATTTGTCAGAGACTCACAAAGACGGCGTCATGCTCGGTCGAACGTTGCTTCAGCCGGCTCCGCCGGTGACCTTCGGGCTCAAAGCCGCCGGATGGTTAGGTTCGGTTTGCCGCGGTAAGCGGCGTTTGCAGAAAGCATTTCGATCCGCGGTGGTGTTGCAGTTTGGCGGAGCCAGCGGTACGTTGGCGTCGCTCGACGAACGCGGAATCGCGGTAGCTCAAGCGCTGAGTGCGGAACTTGGATTCGGAGAATCTCCCCCAACGCCTTGGCACACCCAGCGTGACCAGCTCGCGACGCTGATCTGCGCTTGCGGAGTCCTGACTGGATCTCTGGGAAAAATGGCGCGCGACATCAGCTTGCTTATGCAGAATGAGGTGGGAGAGGCCGCGGAACCGGGTGGCGAAGGCCGAGGCGGTTCCTCAACCATGCCTAACAAAAGCAACCCCACAGCCTGTTCACTCACACTCGCGGCCGCGCATCGGGCACCAGGACTAGTTGCATCGTTTCTCTCGGCCATGCTGCAAGAGCACGAGCGTGGTGTCGGAGGATGGCAGGCGGAGTGGCCGATCATTGCTGCCGTAGTCCAGTCGACCGGCGTGGCAATCGCTTCGATGGCTGAAGTGGCCGAAGGACTTTCAGTTGACGCGCAGAAGATGAGCCGCAACATCGAGAATACGAACGGAGTGATTCTTGCCGAGCGCGCCATGATACTGCTTGGAGCAAAGCTGGGGCGAGATGTCGCTCACAAGCTTGTCACGGTGGCCGTTCGGAAGAGTGTCAAAGAGGGCAAGCATCTCGCCGCTGTCCTCGCCGACACTCCTGAGGTAACGACCCATCTGGGTCGTGCCGAACTCAAAGAGTTGGAAACGCCTGAGCAATATCTTGGATCGGCAGAGGCTTTCCGGAAAGCTCTGGCATCACAGTCCAATCGCGAAGACGACGACAAGGAGCTATGAATTGCCCTTCGCAACTATTCACAATGCGCGGATTTTCTACCGAATGCAGGGAAATGCGGGACTGCCCGTCCTGATCCTCTCCCACTCGATCAGCACTGACCATTCGATGTGGGACCTTCAAGTAGAGAACCTGCTCCCGCATTTCCAGATTTTGCGGTATGACACGCGGGGCCACGGCGCTTCGGAAGCAACAGGCGGTGAATATTCGGTTGAAATGCTGGGCAAGGATATTCTCGCCCTAGCCGACACATTGGAGATTTCGCAATTTGCTTTTTGCGGTCTGTCGTTGGGAGGGGCGATCGGACAGTGGGTTGCGGCGCACGCACCCGAGCGCGTAACACACCTTGTGCTGGCCAATACGTCGCCGCAGTTCGCGCCGCGCACGAATTGGGAAACGAGAATTGCAGCAGTAGTCAGAGGCGGAATGTCGGCAGTCGTCGATGTGGCGATGCAACGATTCTTCTCACCGGATACCCTGGCGAAACAAAATCCACACCTCGCTTCGATCCGCTCGGTGTTCTTGGGTACCGATCCCGTTGGGTATCTGGGATGTTGTGCGGCCCTTCGCGACATGAATCACGGAGATCTCCTCAGACAGATCAAGGCTCCAACTCTGGTGATCTCCGGCGACCGCGACGTTGCGACTCCGTGGAGTGGGCATGGCGAGCGGCTGGCCGAGGAGATTCCGGGTGCAAAAGCGCTTCACTTGGCGGCGGCGCATCTTTCTAACATTGAGCGGCCACACTCGTTTACCACAGCCCTGCTTGAGTTCTTGCTGCCGCAACCGAACGCAAACGCAGATTTCCTGCAAGCAGGATTCGCAGTGCGTCGTGCCGTTCTTGGCGACGCCCACGTCGATAGGGCAATCGCCAACACGACAGAATTTACGCGCGAGTTTCAAGAGTTGATAGCCCGATACGCTTGGGGAACGATCTGGTCTCGCCCTCAACTGGACCGGCGAACCCGAAGACTCCTCGCGCTATCTATAACGGCATCGCTCGGGAGGTGGGAAGAGTTCGCGCTCCACGTACGAACTGGGTTTGCCAGTGATCTCGAATTATGCGATTTGAAAGAAGTGCTTTTGCAAACCGCCGTGTACGCGGGCGTTCCGGCGGCCAATACCGGATTTCAAATTGCAGCTGAACAGATTAGAAAGATTGACTGAGCGCGCCGTGACAGGCGCTGCCGAAATTATGGTCCATTAACAGTCCACGAACTGCTTCCGAGGGTCATTGAAACGTTTTTGTAGCGCGATCCGTGCCGCGTATTTTCCCTGGGTTTGCTGGGCATCCCCATTGTAGGAGCTTTTGCAAATTGGGCGTCCGGCGCAGCAATGCGCCGGAAGATCACTCATCAAATGCGGAGGCATCGTGCTTCTTCAGCCCCAATGGCCTTAACCGAACTACTTTATGTCGTCGGCACCTGAATGCCGCTCGCGCGAGTCGGGCTAACCGGCCGCGTGCCGCTCGATGCGACACCCGCGGCCACCACGAGCCTCAAATAGACATCTGAACCATTTGGTTCAATGTATTCAAGTAAAACGCCTATCGGCCCCACGGATTTGGTCAGCGCCTGGTCCGACGACTACGGCCACGCGAGGTTTACAATCGAACCCAATGGCGATCGAACCTGCCAATCTCGGAGAAAACCAGGCCTTCGAACGGCTCGCCGAACCGTTCCGCCGGGAAATCAAATTGCATTCCTACCGCATGCTTGGCTCTCTCCACGAAGCCGAAGACGCCGTGCAGGAGACCTATCTGCGCGCCTGGCGCAGTTTCTCGAGCTTCGAGGTCTCGAACTCCGACGAACAGGGATCGTTTCGCGCTTGGCTCTACCGCATCGCCACCAACGCTTGCCTCAATGCGCTCGAAGGCCGCAAGCACCAACAGCGGTATCTGCCTGACCAGCTCGCCCCCGCCGGCCCGCCGAAGCTGGAAGGCGTCCCTGCGCTCGACGTGCCCTGGCTCGAACCGTATCCGGACACAAACCTCGAGGGCTTCGCCGACGATGCGCCGAATCCCGAGGCGCGCTACACTGCGCGGGAATCTGTGCAGCTCGCGTTTGTCGCCGCCATTCAGCAGTTGCCGCCGCGCCAGCGCGCTGCGCTCATGCTCTGCGATGTCCTTGGCTGGGCATCTGCTGAAGCAGCATCTCTGCTCGGCGGTTCCACCGCATCCATCAACAGTGCCTTGCAGCGGGCGCGCGAGACGCTCTCGCAGCGCCACTGTGACCGTCGTCCGCCGCTTGGATCCCAACCAACTCCCGCCCAGCAAAAGCTCCTCGGACGCTATCTGCAGGCTTGGGAAGGGCACGATGTGGATGGTTTCGTGGCTGTACTCAAGGACGATGCAACCGCCGTCATGCCGCCGTGGCTGCGGTGGTTTCTCGGGCGCGAGGTTATCGGGACATTCTTTGCTCTGGCATGGAAGACCTGTGGCGGACTCCATTTGGCGCCGACATCCGCGAACGGGCAGCCGGCTTTTGCCATTTATGAGTTCTCCAGCGCAGACAAACGCTGGAATGCGCACTCCATTCACGTACTCACGCTTGAGAACGACGCGATTTCTGCGATGACTCTGTTTATAGATCCCCGCCTCTTTCGCGACTTCGGGCTTCCGCTAAGCCTCCCGGACAATGCTAACTCTGGATTGCGGAACCTCTCGCACAAATCGTAAGCCGCCGCTCTATTGCGCAACGCTTACGGCGCGTAGTATTCGGCTGCGATGTTGCAGACGAAACCTCGTTCCAATTCTCCGTTGCTAACAGGCCGAGGCACTCATTGAACAGATTGAAGGTCAAATTCCAGATTACGGTAGGATGGTCGGCAAGGCGGAGATGATCCAGATGGCGCCGAGCGGATCAATAAAATTGAATCGGGTTTTCGGAAGCTTTGCTAGCGATTGCGGCCGGATCACGCCCCGAGTCGGCAGTGATGTGCCGGAGGACTCTTCAAACCGCTGGCGAGATCCGCTTCAAAGGACCTGGGCAGACCCGCGCGCCAGAAGGATCCCAGGTTGGCGATTGACTGCCATTTGGACTCTACCTGAAGGCTCCGGAATTCACGCGCTACCGGATGGGTGTTTCACGCAGCGCGCGAAAAGGCCGCCGACGGCAATCCTCTTGTTTGCTGCTCACAACCCATTCGCGACGTCGTCATCGATTTGTGGAGCCGGACCGGGCCTCCCATTAAAGACATTTTCGCCGAGAGCGTCTAGATCGGCAATCACTTCAGGAGGAATCCGAAGCATCGAAGATTGAAGATTCTCGCGAAGATGCTCGATGGAAGATGTTCCTGGGATCACGAGGATATTGGGAGACCGCTGGAGAAGCCAGGCGAGCGCAACCTGCATCGGCGTGGCACTGAGGCGCGCGGCGACGTCAGACAAGCCAGCCGACTGCAGTGGAGTGAACCCTCCGAGTGGAAAGAATGGCACGTAGGCGATGCCGTCATGAGCAAGATCGGCTATGAGTGCATCGTCGCTTCGATGCGCGAGGTTGTAATGGTTCTGAACGCAGATGATCGGAGCGATCTTTCGGGCTTCCGCGATCTGTGCGGGCGTGACATTGCTAAGCCCGATATGACGCACCAAACCCTTTTGCTGGAGTTCGGCTAGAACTGTGAGCGGTGCCTCGATCGATCCCTCGGCGGGTTCGTCGATGCTAAACATACTGCGCAGGTTGACCACATCGAGCACATCCAGTCCCAGATTGCGGAGATTGTCGTGAACCGCCGCAGTCAGCTCTTCGCGTGAGAAAGCCGGAATCCATGATCCATCCTCACCGCGCCGGGCGCTGATTTTGGTGACGATCACCAGATCGTCGGGATACGGGGACAGCGCCTTTCGTATGATCTGGTTCGTGACATGGGGACCATAAAAATCGGCCGTATCGATGTGGTTCACGCCACTGTCGACGGCCTCTCGCAGAACAGCGATCGCTGCATCGATATCGCGGGGAGGTCCCCATACCAACTTGTTGCCATCTCGCCCGGCGAGTTGCATCGCACCGTAACCCATGCGGTTCACGGTCATCAACGTGCCGGGTAGAGTGAAGCTGCCTGCGAGATCAGTCTGTCTTGTCATTCCGTTCCTCCTGGGAACTGTTCATTATTTATAACGAGGAAAGCTAAAAGACTCTCCCACCAGCTCTTCACTTTTCTTCCAGAGCGCGTCGGCAGTTTTCGCATCCACCGCATACCCGCGCACCCCTTCGTTTATGCCGACGGACAGGTTGTCCGCCACGACCTGGCCCACGTGGCAGTCCTCGCAGTATTGGCCCCCGATCTCGTCGGCGGAAGCAACGACAGCCGTCCACACTGAAGTTGCGGCTCCCTGGGGAACCGTCTTCCACTGGAAGGGACCTTTGCCTTCAGCTGCCCGCTGCTGATTTATCTGTTCGATCATCTTCGTTATACGGCTTGGATCCTGATAACGACCCAGTTCGGTCTGAATACCACCCGGGTGTACGGCGACCGCGTGCACGCCGCGGTCCCGGTGCCGTTTGTCCAGCGCAACGGCGAAGAGGATGTTCGCCGTTTTGGATCTGCCGTACGCAACGAGCGGGTCATAAGGCGTCCGTTCAAAGTTAGGATCGTCGAGGTCCACCTTGGCGTAGCGATGACCCGCAGAAGACAAGTTGATGACCCGCCCGCCTTTGCGGATCAGAGATGCAATTCGGTTGACCAGGACGAAATGGCCCAGGTGATTCGTTCCGAACTGCGTTTCGAAGCCGTCGGCTGTATGGCCGAACGGTGTGGCCATGACACCTGCATTCGCGATGACAACGTCGAACCCTTCCCCTTTTGCCAGCAACCCGTCGGCGCAGGCACGCACGCTTTTCAGATTGGCGAGATCAAGTTCCACGAGTTCGAAGCTTCCGCCATTGGCCGCGGCGTCCTTTCGGACCTGCTCGGTTGCAGCATTGGCCTTGTTCAAATCCCGCTCCGCGCCCACAACCTGAGCACCGTGTGCGGCCAGGGAGCGCGCGGTTTCCACGCCAAGGCCGGCTGAAACACCGGTCACGAGAATCCGTTTGCCCTTCAGATTCACGCCGGACAAGACATCCTCTGTTGTCGAGGTTGCCCCAAATGAAGTTGCCTCAAGTATGTTCGTCATTTTTCTACGTCCTTATACAAATATCTCCAAGTAACAGTTCACTTTCGCTCACGCGTTAGCCCCGCAAAACCACGGCGTCCGCAGTGTGTTCGAAATAGTGTTCTGCATTCAGATCGGCAATGAGCCCAGGCTGAACCGGTCGCCACCCCAGCCGTTCCTGCGTTTGCGCGCTGGAAGCCGGGCCGTCCATGGTAAAGAAGAGAGCCATCCAGCCAAAATGATCGGCTGCTTCCTCGCGAGACTTGCTGACGACGGGTACGTTCAATTGCCGGCCGATGACCTCAGCGATCTCTCGAGTCGGCAGGCCCTCATCCGCCACGCCGTGATACTTGGCTCGAGCGGTGCCTTTCTCAAGCACCAGCCTGTAGAGGTGAGCGGCATCGAGTCGGTGCACTGCGGGCCAACGGCTGCGCCCGTCACCCACATACGCCGAAACCCCCTTCTCACGCGCGATGCTGATCAGACGTGCTACAAAGCCGTGATCACCTTCTCCGTGCACCGACGGTGGCAGACGCACTACTGACGCGCGGACGCCGCTCGAAACCGTCGCCAGTGCCGCATCTTCCGACTTGCGAGGGGAGGTGGGATTGAGCGCATCCTCTTCCGTTGCGAGCGGCCCTCGTGCTTGAGCCACAAGGGTTCCGGAAGTGACGATCAACGAGCGATCAGAACCCGCAAGTGCGGCGCCAAGCGTCTCGATGGCACGTCGATCCGCTTCCGCAGCCGGCGCGTAGTTGTTGAAGTCGTGGATGAAAGCGGTGTGGATCACGCCGTCGGACACGGCTGCTCCCCTGCGCAAGCTCTCAAGATCTTCGAGCGAACCGCGATGTACGGCTGCTCCAGCCGCAGCCACCGACTGGGCGCCCGTATCCGAGCGCGCGAGGCCGAGCACCTGATGACCTGCATCGATCAGTTCACGGACGATTGCAGTACCAATGAAGCCTGTAGCGCCGGTAACAAAAACACGCATATTGTTTTCCTCCTAAGCAATTTGTGGTTCAGTCGACAAGGACGAAGCGCTGATTCGACCTGCGAGCAGACTCGAAACTTTCGCAGTGATCAATCGCCATTCGCAGTTGGAAGCGGGCAGACCATCGATCTCGATCAACTCCCGCAGCCAGTCTTCTGCCGAGAGCTCCGCCTGTTCTGACCCGAACAACTGGGTGCTGGCGTTGAAGAATGCTGACAGCTCTCGTTCCGCCATCGTGACGAGGTCAGCGCAACCAAGGTTGGTATTTTTTGACAGTTTGTAACGAGCGAGTGAATTCATGTTCATCTCCTCTCGAAGCCGCAGCACCTGGGAACCGCTATTGACACGCCGCGGCGTTCCGGCTAAAACGGAGAGTGTCTCCGAATCAGTAGATAAGATAATCGGAGACTGTCTCCGGTTGCAACTTTTTTTTATGCGGTCGAAAAATCAGAAAATTGCCGCGCGAAAACCACGCACCGACGCCCAACGGAACCGCGAGAGCATTCTGGAGGTGGCGAAGGAAGCGTTTACTCGATCCGGCGCGAACGCCAGCCTCGACGACATCGCCAAAGAGGCAGGTGTTGGCGCGGGAACTCTGTATCGCCACTTCCCTACCCGAGACGCGCTGATCGAAGCGGTCTATCGGACTGAGGTGGAAAAACTGGCCGCAGCCGAGAAGAAGTTCTCCGAAAGCCTTCCTCCCATCGAGGCCTTGCGAGCATGGATGTTACTGTTCGTCGACTACATCGCGACCAAGCAGATCATCGGTCCCGCTCTAAATTCGCTCGTCGGAGGGCCTTCGAAGCTGTATGAACGTTCACGCGGTCAGATCCAGGGAGCGATTGATTCCTTGGTGAAGCGCGCAATCAAGAGCTGCGACATTCGTAGAGATCTGGAGCCATTCGATCTGCTCCGGGCACTGATCGGCGTCTCCCACGTGGCGTCCGGTCCTGACTGGCAGCAAAGCGCCAGGAGACTCGTGGACATCCTCATCACCGGTTCGCGGCCAATCAAATAGATCTCTTGCGATTTTTTCGTCGCCTCAGTCGTCCACCCTTTTTGCATACCTCGCGATTCGAGTCTCTCAAGGCTTCCCTAATCATGTCTAGTACGTATATTGACTATGTCGTATACTGCCGAAAGTTCGGCTGAAGATATCGCTTTTGCGGTAATCAGCGACGGCCGGGTAGAATCCGGTGATCCCTTTCCGTTTCGTTGAGAACACTTGGTTCTTGTCGTGGATCGAAAATTACATGGTCTAGCCGGTGACTTCACCGGTGGCTGCCCAGAGGGCAACCGACATATACACTAGTACGTAAATGGCCTATATAGATTGTAGTGAGGAGGTCATCTCATGCTGTGGAAGACTGATCCAACGTTTTATCCCTCCCCTAAGCTGGCCATGCAGGCGCCGGCAGAGAAGCTGGCATATGTGGCCGCTTTGAATGCGAATGGCGGCAGCCACCCTGACGCTCTGGTTGTTGTGGATGTGGACCGCGAGTCGCACAAGTACGGTCAGATCGTGGGCCGCGTGGATATGCCGAACGTGGGAGATGAACTTCATCATTTCGGCTGGAATGCTTGCAGTTCGGCATTGTGTCCCTACGCTCCGCACCCGCACGTCGAACGGCGTTATCTGATTGTTCCGGGGCTGCGCTCGTCGCGCATCCATGTAATCGATACCAAGGACAATCCGAAGCAACCGAAGATTGTAAAAGTGATTGAGCCAAAGGACTTAGAGGAAAGAACCGGTTACAGCCGTCCGCACACGATTCACTGCGGGCCCGACGGCATCTACCTGAGCGCTCTCGGCTCGCCGAGCGGCGATGGTCCCGGCGGAATCTTCGCCTTGGATCACTACAACTTCGAACCTCTCGGTCGATGGGAGGTCGATCGCGGTCCGCAATACTTTGGCTACGATTTCGCATGGCACTTGGGCCATGACATCGCTGTTACCAGCGAGTGGGGCACGCCGAACATGGTCGAGAACGGCGTGAATCCCGAGTTGCTGCTGGGCGGCAAGTACGGCCATAGCATGCACATATGGGATCTCTGCAAGCGCCGTCATCTTCAAACATTGGATCTGGGTGCGGAACAGCAGATGGTCCTTGAACTGCGCGCGGCCCACGATCCGACGAAGGCTTACGGTTTTGTCGGTGTGGTTACATCGCTGAAGGATCTTTCCAGCTCCATCTGGTTGTGGCATCGCCCGAACGGAGGGTCGGACGGACAATTTGAAGTGAAAAAAGTCATTGAGATTCCGGCTGAACCTGCCGATCCGAGCCAACTGCCTCCGCTGTTGCAGGGCTTCAAAGCCGTGCCACCGCTGCTTACGGATATCAATCTGTCTGTCGATGATCGATTTCTATACGCTTCCTGCTGGGGCACGGGAGAAATGCGGCAGTACGATGTTTCCGATCCCTTTAATCCCAAGCTGATCGGCTCGGTGCATGTTGGCGGGATCGTGCGTCGCGCACCTCATCCCGCCAAGCCGGGGGAACCGTTGAACGGCGGACCCCAAATGGTGGAGATCAGCCGTGACGGACGCCGCGTTTATTTCACGAATTCGTTGTACGCAGCCTGGGACAAGCAGTTCTATCCCGACGGCATCCGGGGCTGGATGGTGAAGCTCGATGTTGCGCAGGATGGCGGCATTCAGCTCGATCGCAGCTTATTTACCGAGTTCGGCGATCTCCGCCCGCATCAGGTAAAACTGCAGGGCGGCGACGCCTCGTCGGACTTTTACTGCTATCCATGAGTTCCAACTGACAATGAATCACAACTGGCCGTGGTTTGCCTTGGCGCTTCTCGGGGCATACCACGGTCTGAATCCCGCCATGGGCTGGCTGTTTGCACTGGCGCTTGGCCTGCAGGAAAGGCGCCGGTCCGCCGTCATCGGCGCTCTCATCCCCATTGCTCTCGGACACGCCGCCGCCATCACCCTGGCGATTCTCCTCCTGCGCTTCGTGCAACATTTCCTCCCGATGAATATTCTGAAATGGGGCGTTGCGTTATTTCTCTTCGCGCTCGGTGTCTATCGACTTTTTCGCGCGAGTCATCCCCGCGGTGCTGGTATGAGAGTCGGAGGGAAGGATCTGGTCGTTTGGTCCTTCCTCATGGCGTCCGCCCACGGTGCGGGTTTGATGCTCCTGCCGGTTCTGATGGCACAACCAATGTCTGGGATGACGCACAGCATGGCGGGAGGAATGCCCGTAATGCCTTCTTCGTTGAGCGCATCCGCAATTGGATTCGCAGTGCTGATACACACGGCTAGCATGTTGGCCGTGGCTGGAATCCTCGCGATCATATTTTTCGAAACGTATGAAAAGGTGGGCCTGCGGCTGCTACGGCACACGTGGCTCAATTTCGACCTGCTGTGGGCGATCGCGTTGCTGGTGGCGGGATGCGTGGTCCTGTTCTTTTGATCTCGTCCCTACTCAGGCCTACACTCTCCGAGTCCAGTCAGCCGAATGTCCCCAACCGCCCTCGAAAACGAAGTTGGTCAGCGGCTTTCGTTTTCTCGGGCTCTCATCTTTTTTGCGTAATTTCTCGGGAAGGTCTGCCGAGTTGCCAGCGTATCCGATGGCCGCGGCGGCGACCGGCTCATAATTTTGAGGGATCGAAAACTCGCGGCGAGCTTTTTCAATGTCGAACCCGGCGATCTGATGCACAACCATTCCCGACACCTTTGCCTGAAACGTGAGATTGGCGATTGCCTGACCAACGTCGTGAAATGCGTGCCGGTTGGGTTCTCCCGTCGATTCAAACGTCAACTTCGCAACGGACAACAGAAGTACCGGGGCCTGCTGCGCCCACTGGACATTGAATTCAACCAGGCAACCGAGCAGACGGTCGAAATCGGATTTGTTTGCCTTCGTGGCCACGATGAAACTCCACGGCTGCTCGTTCATGGAAGATGGGGCCCACCGTGCCGCTTCCATCAAGGTGGCCAAGGTTTCTGGTTCGATGGAGATTGAGGCGAAGGCCCGAGTGCTTCGCCGACCGGCAATCAAGGGATGAATGGAATATTCGCAACTCCGCTGCTCATCTTCCAGAATAATTGGTTCGGCTGCGTCATTCGCCATCAAATCTCCTTGTCTCGTATAACCGACAGACCCATCAGGGGCTAAAGCCCTACTCCTGGTGACCTTCAACCGGACGACTGAAGTCGTGCCCTTTCAAAGCACAGAACTTTTCAAAACCCTGCCCTTTCAAAACACCGGCCGGCGTTGAAGAACGTGGCCAAGTATGCGTTCTTCAAGTGCGGCGAAGCGAGCGCTGCCGCGCGTTCGGGGTCGAGGGATGTTTACAACTTCGTCCAATGCGACACGGCCTCCCTCAATCAAGATGACGCGGTCTGCCAGGCTTACGGCCTCGGCAACGTCATGCGTGACGAGCATGGCGGTAAAGCCGCGGCTTCGCCAAACGTCCTCGATGAGTTGCTGCATCTCGATGCGCGTGAGCGCGTCCAATGAGCCCAGCGGTTCATCCAGAAGCAACAAATTCGGGTCATGGACAAGAGCTCGCGCCAGTGCCACCCTTTGTCGCTGCCCGCCCGATAAGGTAGCAGGCCAGTCGTTGGCTCTTTCTGCCAGGCCGACTTGCGCCAAAACTCTCCGCGCCTGAGGGATAAGTGCAGGCTCAAGACCGAGCATGACGTTCGGAAGGATTCGTCTCCAGGGCAACAGGCGAGAGTCTTGAAACATGACGCGCACATCGGGCTTGTCGTTGGTATTGGACGCAGCAACATCACCCAAAGTGATAGTTCCCGATTGCGGTGTTTCCAAACCGACGACTGAGCGGAGGAGAGTACTCTTCCCGCATCCGCTACGGCCAACAATAGCTACAAATTCACCGGCGGAGATCTCAATATCGAAGCTTTTCAGCACGGTGCGTCCATCGAAGGCGATGCTAACGTTTCTGATTGCGACTGACACACCGCGCGAGCAGCGCTGTTTCTCAGCCGACATCTCCCTCGAACTGCAAGTGAGAGGCAAAGTGATCACCTATCGCCCCGTCTGATACGCCGGATTCCAGCGCAGCCAGTAGCGTTCCAATCCTTTCGCCAGAAGGTCGGCGAGTTTCCCCAAAATCGCATAAAGCAGAATGCCAACCACCATGACATCCGTTTGCATGAACTCGCGCGCGTTCATCGTCATGTAACCGATGCCCGAGCGCGCTGATATAGTCTCGGCAACGATCAGAATCACCCACATGAGCCCGAGAGAAAATCGCACGCCTACGAGAATGGAGGGCAAAGCTCCGGGCAAGATGATCTCGCGGTAGAGCGGCCAGCCCGACAGGCCGTAAGTTCGCCCCATCTCGAGGAGTCCGCGATCAACAGAGCGAATCCCGTGAAAAGTGTTAATGTAGACAGGGAAAAAAACGCCCAGAGCAACCAGAAAAAGCTTCGCCGATTCGTCGATGCCAAACCACAGGATAACCAGAGGAATGAGAGCCAGGGGAGGGATGTTTCTGACCATTTGAATGGTGGTGTCGAGCAAAGTTTCAGCCCAGCGCAGCGAACCGGTGAGCAGTCCGAGCAGCAGTCCGAGCCCGCCGCCAACGCCGAAACCTGCCACTGCCCGCAGAGTACTAACTCGAACATGAAGCCACAATTCTCCGGATGCGCTGAGTTCGAAGAAAGAACGCAATACCGCCCGTGGCGCGGGCAAGAAGCGGCTGGGCAAGATCCCCGCGGAAGATGCCCACTGCCAGGCGATCAACAACGAAATGGGCACGACCCAGGGCAACGCTTGCTTCACGAGAGTGCGGAGATGGACTTGCGTCTTCATTAGGGAACTTGACTGACGCTGGTGCACGGCGTTTCGCTCAGCGTTTGGCCTGCGACTGAACTCCCGGTATCGCTCCTTGCAAGGTCGCATCGCGAACATTAATACGCTTAGGAATCAACTTGAGATCGTAGAAGGAGTCAGCGATTCTTTGTTGCTCCGCAAGAACGGCATCGTTGACTGGCGTCACACCGTAGCCGCCGCGCGAAAGTGCCAGCTCAAGTGTGGGTTGGTCCAGACCGATCTGCGGTGAGAGAGCTGCCGCGGCATCTTTCAGGCTCGTCTTCGCCCATTCGTCGACCGCCGCAACTTCCTCGAGGACGATCTCAACCACATCTGCCCGCCTCGAGGCGTAGGGTCGGGAAGCAAGAAAGAATTGATGATTGCTGACTACACCGTTGCCATCGGCGAGAATGCGAGCGCCCGTTTGCCTTTGAGCTGCGGCGAGAAACGGCTCCCAAATCGCCCAGGCGTCCACACTGCCACGCTCGAAAGCCGCACGTGCATCGGCCGGTGTGAGGAAAACTGGATCGATGTCTTTGTATTGCACGCCTGCCTTCTCCAGCAGTTTGACCAGCAAGAAGTGAACGTTGGAGCCCTTATTGAGCGCCACTTTCTTGCCCTTGAGTTCGGCCATCGTCTTGATGGGCGAATCCTTGGGAACCAGAATGGCTTCAGCAGCGGAAGCCGGCGGTTCATTTCCGACGTAAACCAAATCTGCTCCGGCTGCCTGGGCGAAGATAGGTGGGGCTTCGCCCACGGTACCGAAGTCGATGCTGCCTACGTTCAAACCTTCGAGCAACTGCGGACCCGCGGGAAATTCGGTCCATTTGACTTCGACGTGCAGCGCTGCCAGCCGCTTCTCCAAGCTGCCACGAGCTTTGAGCAGCACCAGGGTTCCGTACTTTTGGTATCCGATGCGTATCAGGTTATCGGCGTTTTGGGCCAGAGCGAATGGCGCTGCCGCTGTGAGGATCAAGGCCAGCGTCAGCAGCGAGCGTTGGAACTTTGTAGGTCTGGTACTCATAAGCTTAGGTTCCTATCGATCGGTGCTCACGAATAAAAAGAGAGCTTCGGAAGCTGATGGTTCAAGGCCCAGTCTCCCAGTTCACGGATCTTGTAGTCGACCGGATCATGCAAACTGTGAGTTCGCAAGTTGCGCCAAAAGCGATCGATCCTCGCGGGACCCGCCGCGGCGCGCGCTCCCATCACCTCGAACATCCGGCTGGTGATCTCCAGGCCGACCCTGCTGGTGGTCACCTTCGAAGTGGCGATGTCCAGGGCGCACTTGCCACGCTGGTTCTTGGTGATGGCGTCTCCGCTCTCCCACGCTCGTTGAAGAGACTCTCCGGCGATATCTGTGAGGGCCTGCGCTGCCTGAAGGTTCACGAAAAAGCCGCCGTAATTCGCCAGGATATAGGGATCTTCCGTAGCGCTCTGCGCGGTGGAAGCAATCCAAGGCCGGGTTTGCGCCAACGTGTAGTTGCGCGCTTCCTCCAGCGCTCCTTCGGCGATTCCCAGAAAAATGTTGCTCAGAATTAGTTGCGCAACACACGAACGTAGGGACGCCCTGATACTCCCCAGCGGACCGGGTGTCTTCAGGAACTCTTCCTGCCTGGCGGCGACCTCACAGAATTCCACAGTTCCGCTATCGGTTTGCCGCTGTCCCATGGCGTCCCAGTCGTCAAGAATGCGAATTCCCGTGCGATCGGAGGGTATGGCGGCTACCATGAACTTCTCGTCGACGGAACGAATTGCGGATACGATTAGCATGTCGGAGTCGACCGCGCCGGAACAAAAACTCTTGCGCCCGTTGATGAGGTATCCCACACCACACTTGGACGTAAGGCTTGTACGCTTGTCGAGCGGATTGAGCGCATTGCCCCAGAACCATTGATTGCGGACGGTTTCAGAAAAGAGCTCTTCGGTTTGGGCCCATGATCCGTAGAGCGATACGGAAGCCAGCATGAGATGCTGAAAGCCGAACAGATGGGCAATCGAACTATCGACGCGAGCGAAGACTCGTATGAGTTTCATCGTGTCCGGCCATTCCATCCCCCAGCCGCCCAAGTCCGCCGGAATGTTCACGTTTAGCAGTCCGCTCGCGCGTAATAGGTCTCTCTCAGTCTTTGCCGTACCGCCGCGCTTGTCTCGTTCGACGGCGGTTTGAGCAAATACCGCGGCCAATTGATCGGCAATCTCGAAAGCATGTTGCCGAGGTGGCACATTCACTGCGATGTGATTCACCGTAGAAAGCACCACAGCCCTCCTGTGTCGCAGGTATGTCGCCCTATACTCCGGACAATCGCCGACTGCTGCCGCAGCAGCACGTCTGCTGAACTAGTGTTGCTGTAGCAGCACCCCCCTACCGGCCGAACCACCTGATATTCGCCGTAACCGCGTGAAAACGTGAAATTCATGGACATAGGCCCTCCTATCCATTGGCAAGACAATTGCCAAAGCTCACGTGGAACTCAGCCCCCCGGAAAGAGACTGAACTTATGGAAGTATTCTGGTTCTTACCAACTCACGGCGACGGTCGCTACCTAGGCACTGCCGAGCAAGCACGAACGGTTAACTACGGATATTTGAAGCAGGTTGCGCAAGCCGCCGATCAGCTTGGCTTTGAGGGCGTCCTGTTGCCGACTGGCAGGTCCTGTGAAGACGCATGGGTTGTGGCGTCGACTCTGGTCCCGGTAACGACCAACCTGAAATTTCTGGTGGCGATCCGCCCCGGCATTACTTCTCCCACGGCTGCCGCGCGAATGGCAGCAACGTTCGACCGGCTTTCAGCGGGACGGCTGCTGATCAACGTCGTTACGGGTGGCGATCCCGATGAGGCGCTCGGCGACGGTGTGTTTCTCACTCACGATGAGCGTTATGAAGTGACAGAAGAATTCCTTCAGATATGGCGCGAGGCCGTGGCGGGTAAAGCGATTTCGTTGAATGGAAAGCATCTTCATGTGGAGAATGCAAAGGTCTTATATCCAGCCGTGCAGAAGCCGCATCCTCCGCTTTATTTCGGAGGATCTTCCAAGGTTGCTTACGGTTTGGCGGCACGGCAGGTGGATGTCTACCTCACTTGGGGTGAACCACCGCAGGCAGTTGAAGAAAAAATTGAAACAGTGCGGCGTTTGGCGGCGGAACAGGGTCGATCCGTTCGGTTCGGAATTCGGCTGCACGTTATCGTCCGAGAGACGGAGCAAGAAGCGTGGGCCGCGGCGAATGATCTGATTCGGTACGTCGACGACGAGACAATTTCCCGTGCGCAGAAAACGTTTGCGCGCTTCGACTCGGAAGGACAGCGCCGCATGGCGGAGTTGCATCGCGGCGGTCGCGAAAAGCTGGAGGTAAGTCCCAATCTCTGGGCGGGTGTAGGCCTAGTGCGCGGAGGAGCCGGCACTGCGCTGGTTGGCGATCCGGTCACCGTGGCGAAACGAATACAGGAGTACGCCGACCTGGGAATTGAAACCTTCATCCTGTCCGGGTATCCGCATCTTGAAGAAGCCTATCGCGTAGCTGATTTGCTGTTTCCGCATCTCCCGGTTTCGTTACGATCGGAAAGAACAGTGGGAAACATGACTGGCCCGTTTGGAGAGCTCGTCGCGAATGAATATCAGCCACGCACGACTGCGACATCCGTGCCGGTCCAGCAGAGTTAGTCACCGCGCGCGAATCGGATTCGTCTTCTGCAGGGGTGCACAGGGGGGAAAGTTGAACAATCATCAGAAGAAGCCAAAGATCGCGCTTGTCGTCGCTGTTTTGATCATCGCAGCATTCACGCCGGGCTGCAGTCGCAAGGCTTCTCTTAAGCCCACGACCATCCGGCTCGACTATGCGTATTACAATCCCGTAAGCCTGGTGCTGAAGGACAAGAAGTTTCTGGAGCAGGATCTCGCCAGTGATGGCATCTCCGTTGAGTGGACCCAGAGCCTGGGTAGCAACAAGGCTCTGGAGCTGCTGAACAGCAAGAGCATCGACTTCGGGTCCACGGCTGGAGCCGCGGCTCTCATTGGAAAAGCCAACGGCAATCCGATCAAAGCTATCTATGTCTACTCCCGACCTGAGTGGACCGCCCTGGTCGTTCGCAAAGACTCTCCCGTCACGAAGGTCGAAGATCTCAAGGGAAAGAAAGTTGCAGTAACGCGAGGAACTGATCCCCACATATTCCTGTTGCGCGCGCTTCACGAAGCGGGGCTGACCGAAAAAGATATTGAGATGGTGGTGCTGCAGCATCCCGACGGAAGGATTGCTCTTGAAAAAGGGGATGTGGACGCGTGGGCGGGTTTGGATCCGATGATGGCGCAAACCGAGATTCAGAGCGGCTCCCGGCTCTTCTATCGGAACGTGAACTTCAATAGCTATGGTGTGCTCAACGTGCGCGAGCAATTTGCCCAACAATATCCCGCGTATGTCGAGCGCGTGCTGGCGGCATATGAGAAGGCTCGTCTCTGGGCCATCCAGAACCCCGCGGAATTTCGCAAACTGTTTGGCGGAGCCGCCAAGCTCGACGACTCTGTCGTCACCAAAGTTCTGGAACGCACAGACCTGAGCAATTCGACGATCGGGGACAACCAGAGACAAGTGATCTTCGCTAGCGGTGACGTCCTGAAGCAAAACAACGTGATCAGCAGCAGAGCTGACGTGAACGCAACCGTGAACAATTTGATCGATTCTCGATACGTGCAAGACGTGGTCAACAAAAGCCTGGCGCAGAAATGAGCACCGCGGAACAGAATCGAAGGCTCATGTGGAAGGGCGCTACTGCGGAAACAACGGCGAAGCCGCCAGACAAGATCGGGCCAGTTCTCATTCCAGACCAGTTTCTGGGCTGGATCATTCCCGTGAGTGTATTGCTCGTGTGGGAACTCTTCGCACGGCTAGGGATGCTTCCCCCGAACTGGCTGCCTGCGCCAACAGTCGTCGGCAGGACGATCTATCAGTTGGCCGTTGCGGGGGATTTGTGGAAACACGCGGGAATAACAATAGCCCGCGTGGCGATGGGATTTCTGCTGGGGGCAAGCGCGGGCACGCTCTTCGGCGGTCTCACCGGCTATTTACCGGTTGCTCGCAAGCTGCTGGATCCATCATTACAGGCGTTGCGCAGTGTTCCTTCGATCGCCTGGGTTCCACTTTTCTTACTGTGGCTGGGCATTCAGGAGACCTCGAAGATTACTCTGATCGCTCTGGGCGCTTTCTTTCCGGTTTATCTGAATCTCTCGGTCGCCGTGCGCCACGTCGATCCGAAGTTGCTTGAAGTTGGCAAATTGTACCGGCTGAGCAGTTTTCAAATGGTTCGCAGACTCGTTCTTCCGGCCGCATTGCCCGAGTACATCGTCGGGCTTCGCAGCGGTCTGGG
The DNA here is from genome assembly GCA_964403025.1 of uncultured Acidobacteriaceae bacterium. Taxonomy (GTDB): domain Bacteria; phylum Acidobacteriota; class Terriglobia; order Terriglobales; family Acidobacteriaceae; genus Sulfotelmatobacter. The sequence goes on from CAYOEH010000003.1 coordinate 44,469, forward strand.
CCTGGCGTGGATGTTCGTCGTGGCTGCGGAACTCTTGGGAGCAAGCAGCGGGATCGGCTACCTCATGGTGGATGGAGAGATGACCGGACGCGCCGCTGTCATCCTGGCAAGCGTGATACTTTTCGCTGTTTTCGGTAAGGTCACTGACTGGATGATGACCGCGATCGGTCGCAGGCTACTTGGTCATAGAGCTCGCTGACGCCTTCGCCAATGAAAGCAACTCATCCCAAGGGACTCCGCTTAGCGATTGAGATTTATGGACAGCGATAGTTTTCGTAAGAGCACAGTCGAGATTCGAATCGCACGCAAGGCCTTTGCAGGTTCCAAGGGCAGTCTCTTGGCTTTGAAAGATATTCTGCTAGCCATCGATCCCGGAGAATTCGTGTGCGTTGTCGGCGGCAGCGGATGCGGGAAGACGACCTTGTTGAGAATCATCGCTGGCTTGGAGACCGAGTATGAAGGTGCCGTTTTCCTGGACGGCAAACAAGTCATAGGAACGGGCCTGGATCGTGGTGTGGTTTTCCAGGAGCACCGCCTCCTTTCGTGGCTTACGGCGCATGACAACATTGGTTTTGGACTTGCAGGTCTACCTTCCGAGGAACGCAGCAGAGACATTCGTCACTACATCAGTTTGGTTGGGCTGGATAAGTTCGAATATGAATATCCTCACCAGCTTTCCGGCGGCATGTCCCAGAGGGTGGCCATTGCGCGAGCACTGGCCGGACGTCCTGAAGTTCTGCTGTTAGACGAGCCATTTGCATCCCTGGATGCGCTGACTCGAATGCGCATGCAACAGGAAATCCTCCGTATTTGGGAGGCTGAGCGAACCACGGTCGTGCTGGTGACGCACGACATCGAAGAAGCTGTCTATCTTGCCGACCGGGTGGTCATCATGTCTCCGCAGCCAGGCACAATCAGAAATGTCTTGCCAGTCTGTTTGCCACGGCCACGCGACCGCACGGATCGGGAATTTGTCCGAGTGCGCAAATCGGTTCATGATGAATTGTTTGCGCCGGGCTGTATGGCACCCCTTGCTGCGTACAATTTCTAAACGACGAACGTATCAGGCAGGATCGACTGAAGCTCCGAGTTATCGGCCGTTGGGCAACTCACCGCATTGCATCAGCTTGGCACGAACAATGTTCCGGCTGATGCCGAGCAGTCGGGCCGTCTGAACTTGGTTGCGATGACAGTATTCATAGGCTGTTCTGGTAATTGCTGTCTCGAGTTCCGCGTAAAGGTTGGGACGGCCATCTTCAAAAAGCGCTAGTAGAGCATCATGTAGAGCTCTCAAGGACTGCGCCGTAGCGCTGGTCGCGGCTCGGAGCCCGAGTGGAGAAAGCCTCAAATCTTCCGGTCTGACTACATTTTCGCGGCAAACCAGCAGGGCGTGATGGATCACATTTTCCAACTCGCGCGTATTTCCTGGCCAGGAATGGCCGCTGAGCAGGACATCAATCGCCTCCGCGCTCAGGGCGGGGTCTTTCAGTCCGAGACGCTCTCCATAGACTCCGAGAAAGTATTGCGCCAAGGGGAGAATGTCACCCGGCCGTTCGCGCAACGGAGGAATGTGCAGCGTGGCGACCTGAAGCCGGTAATAAAGATCTTCTCGGAAACGTCCCGCGGCAACTGCATCCTCCAGATTTACGTTGGTCGCAGCCACCACGCGAACGTCAATCGCAACAGGACTGCGCGAACCCAGCCGAACCACTTGGCGCTCTTGCAGCACTCGCAGCAACTTCACCTGCATGGAGAAAGGAAGATCTCCGATTTCATCCAGGAATAACGTTCCGCCCCGAGCGGCTTCAAACCATCCCGCACGGGCAACCGTGGCTCCGGTAAATGAGCCGCGCTCATGACCGAACAGTTCGCTCTCGACCAGGCTTTCCGAAAAAGCCCCGCAATTCACCGCCACAAAAGGACCGTCAGCCCGTGGGCTCAGCTTATGCACGTGTCTGGCAATGAGTTCCTTGCCGGTACCCGTTTCCCCAGTAACCAGCACGTTTGCGGTGCTGGGTCCGATCAAATGTATTCTCTCAAGCAGTGCCTTGGACTTAACGTCTTCAAACACCAGGGCAGCCGCCCTTAGGCTAAATGGCACGACGGGCGGTCCGGGAAAACTTAGAAGAGGCTTGGGAACTGGCGACAACATATATAAACTCTACTATATCAATCGACATAATAGGATACGTTGGCGACCGTGTCAAGGGAATCACGACTTCCGCCTATCAACACGCAAGATAATTCGACTCGTCCCTGGGCCGCCATTATTTGAGTCGTTGCTTCCGCGGGCTGTTATCGCGACACTGAAAGCCGAATATCCCGGAATATACGTTTATCGTTCGCACCGCTCGAAGCCGGCGAAGTGGTCGCTCCTCCTAGCTCGCTTTCGTCTCTTCGTCGCGCCTTCGGGCGGCGGCTCCTTGAGGGTCGGTGATGATATCGACCCACTTCGGGTGCGGCGAACCCTCGGCGTCGTAGTTGTCGTGCCAGTTCCACCACTTGTACGGCGGGGTCTGGGGGTAACCCTCCGGCGAGTCCTCCCAAGCCTCCTGACGGCCAAGCGGTGTGAGGTCGAGGTAGCTCCAGGTGCTCCCCATCGCCTCGTCGCCGCGGTTGTTGATGAAGTATGTGCGAAACACTTTGCCGCCGTCGCGGAAGAACACATTGTGGCCATGCCATTGATCGACGCCGAAGTCTGCGTCGAAGCCGTCGGTCATGGTGTACCAGGGCATCCCCCAGCCCATCCGCGCCTTCAGGCGTGCGATGTCCGCCTGCGGCGCACGTGAGGCGTAAACGAGGGTGGTGTCGCGGGCGTTCAGATGGGCCAAGTGGGCGACCTGATCGGCGCCCAGGGAGCAGCCGCGGCAGGCGTGCTCGGGCCAGCCGAACACCCCGGGCTCGAAGAAGGCGCGATAGACGATCAACTGACGGCGGCCCTCGAACAAGTCGAGCAGGCTTACCTTGCCCTTGGGTCCGTCGAACTCGTACTTCTTGTCCACAGCCAGCCACGGCATCCGCCGGCGTTCGGCGGCCAGCGCGTCACGGGAGCGGGTCAAGGCCTTCTCCTTCACCAAGAGCTGCTGCCGCGCAGCTTCCCACTCCTGCGGCGACACGATCGGAGGTGTGTTCATCGCGAGATGCCCTTTCCCGAGTTCCTTGTCTCTCTCTTTGTTCGTTGCCATCTTATTTCTCCTTTGTTTTCTGAAACCAACCGACACGATTCGCTCTGAAAAATTTCCTGAACTTGCCGATGCAGACCGCCAGAATGCCTCCCGTGGATCCGGCTCCAGCCACCATTACTGCTGTGCTTGCGATGCATGTTGGGCACATATGTCCCTCCTGGAAACTTCTAATTCGTGCGGCCTGAGTACAGTCCCTGTGTCGTCATTGCCTTTTTCTCGTCGGATGTTGGCCTTTCCGCGAACGTTTCTGTCTCAATGATGAACACTCCCCTAGGCTTACATCTATGGTTCGCCCATTTGCGACTGGTACGTATCCAGAAGGGGCACGTCAGCACTCATGTCCTTGTGGTGTCGTTTCGCCCAGCGGCACATACCTCCGAGTGGAGCGATGAGTGTCCTTCCCAGTTGGGTCAGGGAATATTCGACAGAAATGGCCTTCGATCCCGTCACGCGCCTGGCGATTAATCCCGTGGATTCGAGATTGCGAAGAGTTCTGCTAAGCATTCGCTGCGATACGCTTCCGAGTTGGCGGCACAACTTCCCGTGTCGACAAGGCCTCTCTTTAAGCGAAAACAGAATCTTGGGCGTCCACTTGCCGATAAAAATCGAGGGCGGCATCTTCAATTCTTGCACCGTCTTCATAGTGTCCTGCCTCCGGCGAAAACTTCTCAGTGAAATAACCTCTTCGAATTTGCCTTCCCATCTTTCTTTCGCGCTCGGCATCGTCCCATCTTGCCAGTGCCTGCGCGCCAGGCGCAATTAGGAACATATGTGTGCCGATGCTGGCGACGGCTGCGGAACCTCCATCCCCTTATTCTTTCCGTGCGGGCTGCCCTTTACCTTTCGTAATCAGGCTGCACAAGCTGTCGTTGATATAAAAGCCCCATGCGCCTGAACAGTCCCCGTAGCATTCGAAGGCAGGAACCAAGCCAGCGTGGGTAAAGCGGAGTTCGGTTTTGTTGCCTTTCCTTTTCTTCTGACCACCACCCACGAACGTTGTTGATGGCATCGAAGACTTCTTGCGGAGATTGGTCTACCGCAAAGCTCGTGGTGAAATCTTTGTTCTTCATAATTCGCCCCTCCATCCTTTTCGGGCTCCCATTTGGCCGACCCGATTTTTGCCTCTCTACTGTGTAAAACCAGTGTGGTGCCAAAAACTCATCGGTGCTTTGGAAAAACATTTCAACCGTCGGAATGCCTGCGCGACAAGCTGCGATTCAGTGTCGATTCAGAGGATGGCAATGGCGCCGCTTTGTGGCATGCGGAGAACACCGCCGAAGGGCGATAGGAGCGATGGTCGAGGCATTTTGAACCTTAGCGTCTATGATCGCGAAGGCGCACCCATCCTGATGTAACCTCCTATGACCCTTGCGCATCTAGTAGCGAGAACAAGAAAAACCGCCTAATATCTCCAGTGCTTCTCTTCCCGTAGCAAACTTGTACGAGGTTCACGACGATGAAGAACGAGGGCCCAACGCAAAATGTGGCCAATCAACCGTCCGCGGCGAATGGGCTGGCAATCGTTCGGCTCACGATCGGGGCAATGCTGGTGTGGGTCTTCTTCGAAAACAAGGGGAAAGGTCTTTACACTCCCGCGGGCTACGCTGGCCTGATCAACTATTACATTAAGGCGAGTCACTCCCCGGCCGCGTGGAAGGCAGTCATGGGTTTGGCGGCGAGTCACGCCGCCATGGCGGCTCCTATGCAGGCGGTGACTGAGATCGGTCTCGGGATCCTGCTGGTCATTGGTTTGCTGACGCGCCCGGCCGCGTTTATAGCGTTTCTCTACCTGGGCAGCCTATGGGTGTCGGAGTGGGGCACATCGTGGATTTGGGAACTGCTGGTCTCGGTGATGGCATCGCTTGCGCTGGTGGTGGGGCGGGGTGGTCGAGCGTGGGGCGTGGACGCCTGGCTAGCGCGGCGCTGGCCCTCCTCCCCATGGTGGTGACTTGAGCGTGTTGACTTGAGCCTGGTGACCCGAGCGAAGATCAAGTGCAAGTGTCAATCGTCATTCCTACGCACAATGAAGCGCAATCCATTGGCCGCGTCTTGGCTGATCTCCCGGCCGACCTCGTCACGGAGGTGCTGGTTGTAGATAGCAATTCAACCGACGGGACTCCGGAGATCGCGGCAAAGATGGGAGCCCGCGTTCTCCGCGAACCTCGCCGCGGATACGGTCAAGCCTGTTTGACCGGGCTCGCGAATGCGAGCGCCCCGGATGTGGTCGTCTTCCTCGATGGCGACTACAGCGATAGACCGGCTGAGCTGCCGCTTCTCCTGGCCCCCATCATTGAAGGCCGTGCTGATATCACCCTGGGATCGCGCCTGGGTAAGCAGAGCATTCCGGGGGCGTTGCCTTGGCACGCCGCGTTTGGTAACCGCCTGGCGGCCTTCCTGATTAGATTCTTGTATGGCGTGCGGATCAGTGACCTCGGACCGTTCCGCGCCGGGCGAGCGGATGTCCTTCGCCGGCTTGACCTCCAGGAAACGACGTACGGCTGGGCAGTTGAAATCATTCTAAAGGGTGCGCTCGGCGGATTCCGCATCGTTGAGGTGCCGGTGAGTTACTATCCCCGCATCGGGAAATCGAAGATCAGCGGTACGCTGAAAGGCACTGTGGGTGCGGCGTGGTTCATCCTCTCCCTGATAGTGCGCTATTATTTTCGACGGGGAAACGCCGATATGCCACGGCCGGCGTGAATCCTGCACGCCAATCTCCTATGGAATGCTCCGTCGAAAATCCAGCACATTCAAATGACAAGGGTCGCACGCTGGTTGTCATGGCAAAAGCACCAAAGCCGGGCATGGTCAAGACCCGTTTAGCGCAGACCCTTCCAGTCGAAGCGGTGACCGAGCTCTATCGCTGCCTCCTAGACGACACAATGGAGCTGGCGCGGTCGTTGGGCAATGTGGAGGTTGCCGTTATGTGCCCGGCATCAGATCTCGAAGAACTGACGCAGTTGGCGCGAGGTGTGGTGGCTGTGGTGGCGCAGAAAGGAGAGGGCCTTGCGGCAGGCCTGACCTCGGTGTTCGCTCACTTCGCGGCGTCTGGTCGGCAACGCGTCGTGGCCTTCAACAGCGACAGCCCGCATCTGCCGGCTTCGGTGCTCGAGAATGCGTTCGAGGTGCTCACCGGGCACGACGTCGTCGTTGGACCGACACATGATGGCGGCTATTATCTCGTAGGGGCAAAGGCTGCCCATCCAGCGCTTTTTGATGGCGATGGCATGGGCACACAGAGCGCGCTTGAAGCCCTGCTGGCGCGCGCTCGCGAGCTGCAGCTTTCTGTCGGCTACACCGATCCCTTCTACGATATCGACATGGCAGACGACTTATCTCGGCTTGCCGCGGAACTGCGGCTGGCTCCGTCCAGGGCGCCACGAACCGCGGCATGGCTGAAACAATGGGCGGGGTCACAGTTGCGAAGCGGGTCGGGAGACTTGTGAGGCTTACGCCATCCCGCAGGCTCTACGGGTTCGGTGCCATCTTGCTCGTGGCGCTAGCGATCTGTTCACGCAAGCTCAGCGGCATGGGTGGACCGTCGTTCCTCATTGTGCTGGGGATCGCTGGTATTGCGTACCTCCTTGCCATCCGTGAGTTGTTCTCGACGCCGAGATTTCCGCGCCGCGTCATCTTCATCGGGCTTGCGTTGGCTGCTCTGTGGCATCTTGCATTTCTGGTGACGCCGCCCGGTTCTGATGATGATATTCATCGCTACCTTTGGGATGGCCGCGTGCAGCGGCTCGGTTATAACCCTTATATTGTCGTTCCCAACGACCCTGCCCTGGGTGGGTTGCACACACCCGAGACCGGCACGTTGAACCACCCCAATTTACCGAGCCCGTATCCAGCGGGCGCGGAGCTTTTCTTCCGCGGCGTAACCGCGATTCATGAGTCCATCTTTACGCTGAAAGTGGCATTTGTCGTCTGTGATCTGGCGGTCGTTCTGGTTTTGCTTGATCTCTTGCGCAGCATTGGGCAAGGAGCGCACTGGGTTCTGGCTTATGCCTGGAACCCACTGTTGGCGATAGAAGTGGCGGGCACCGGCCATGTTGATATCGTCGGCGTGCTGCTGCTATTGGTGTCTGCCGCCGCGCTGGGGCGGCGCTGGCGTACGGTTGCAGCCCTGGCATTCGGGCTGGCGGTTGCAGTGAAATTGCTTCCGATTGTGCTTCTGCCACTCTACTGGAAGCGTGTTCGTATACGCGACGGCGCGCTCGCGGCAGTTGTGGTTGGACTTCTATACGTACCATTTCTCAACCACGGGCGAATTCCGATCGGCTCGCTCGGCACTTACGTGCACAGTTTCTGGTTTAACGATCCGGTGTTTGCAACGCTTGAGCGATTTGCCGCTCCGGAGATTGTAGCGGTGCTGGCAGTGCTTGTCGGCTTTGTTACCGCAATCTGTCTCAGAAGCAAGGCCGCGGCGTGGTCTCCGGATGCCTTTGCGTGGCCCATGGCAGCATCGCTTCTGTGTGCACCAGTCGTATATCCGTGGTACCTTCTCTGGCTGCTGCCGTTCGTACGGTCGGCCTCGACCGTGCCGCTCGTGATCTGGACGGTAAGCATTATCCCTACCTATTACGTTTGGCACCTACGGACGCTTGGTCGTCCTTGGTTGCTTCCTGGCTGGATTATGCTGCTGGAATATGGATGCGTGGCAATTGCCGGGGCAATTGTCGGGCTTCGCCGCTTCAAACGACCGGCAGTAACCCCGTGCTCAAAGGACTAATTGCTCCCCGCCGACATGCTCTCGTGTAACCGGAAGCTTTTGACCGTCATCCAACACCGCATCTGTCTAATTCACTGAGGAGCGAACATATGAGAAGTGTCCGCCGCTTAACGATGGTCGGTCTTTTGCTTTGCGGAGTGCTGGGCCTTGCTGAAACCTCCTGGGCCCAATCGCGCTCGCCAATTCTCGATCAAGTCGCCAAAACCTTCGGTGTCGACTCGTGGGATAAAGTTGACGCGGTCCGCTATACCTGGAATGGAGAAATTACGGGACTCTTCAAAGCTGCTCACAAGTGGGAGTGGGAGCCCAAGACCGGCAAGGTTACATTTGAAGGCGTGGACAAAGACGGCAAGCCGGTCAAGGTTTCCTACGTGCGTACCGACCTCAGTAGCCAAACCGACGCAGTTAAGAACGAAGTCGACCCGAGTTTCGTCAACGACAATTATTGGACTCTGTTCCCCTTCCATGCTTACTGGGACAAGAGCGCCAGCGCCATCGATCAGGGCAAGTTTAACCTGCCAGTCGGCCCCGGTATGGCTGAACTGGTCCCGGTGAAGTATCCCGCGGGTGGCGGTTACACGCCCGGCGACGTTTGGGATCTTTACGTTGGGAAAGATAACCGCGTCGTCTACTTTGTCTACAACCGCGGCGGGGCCAAGCCACCGAGCCGCGTTTTCGCAACGTGGACAGGCTACAAAAAGGCAGGTCCGATTCTGTTCTCAACCGAGCATCGCGGCACCGCCGACGGCAAGCCTCTGCACATCTTCATTTCTGATGTCGCGGTCAAGCTGACGGGGTCAGACAAATGGATTGACGCACAATAAGCGGCGAGTCTCTATCGGGCGATCACGACCGTAGTGCAGGAACTGCTTATTTTGGGCAGATCGCGCGCCGCAGCCATGTGGATCGGCAGGTTGTGCCTTTCCCCTCGGACGATCGGACAGTAGTAGTCCGGCTCCAGCAGTGTGCCATGGAGGCGTCGGCGTCCGGCACAGCCACCATGGCACGAGTCGCGGAACTCGCAAGGCTGGCAAGCCTCGGGAAGCATGCGGGCTTGGTCGAAGGGGGCGGAGTCTAGTATGTCGAGCCCCATCGAGATCAAATCGGACAGCGGCTCCCCCGCTCCCGGCCAATAAACGCAGGGCTGTGTCGTGGCGCGCGGCGTAACCCTCACGGTGCTTACACCGCATCCTCCTCGGAGCGGCGGGAGCCCCGCCATCGCTCGCACCAGCGGTTCGCCAATGGCGATCACATCAGTCTCCGCAAAAAGCCGCCGGAAGCCTTCCCAGTACTGTTCGTAGGAAAGCGCGTAGATGTCGGATCGTACTGCCTGGTACACATTCACTCGCAAGGGAGCGTCAAACCGTTTGGCCACTCGCGCTACCTCCGCCAGGCGCAAGTAGTTCGCCTTCATCATGACCGCGATGATGGTTAAGGGCACACCCAGACGCAAACAACGTTCCGCCTGCTGGTGAATGAGGGCCCAATTGCCGGGCCCGCGCTGTGCATCCTGCTCGGCTTGCGTCGGGTAATCGAGAGAGAACTCGATGTCATGAAAGGCGTGCAGTTCGTTGTCTTCCAGCACTGCAACGCTGTAGCCGTTGGAGGTGATGGTGAGTTTGATGGGTTGCGTTCGCAGGTAACCAAGTATCGCCTTAAAATCCGGATGCATTCCGTTCTCACCGGTGCCGAGATTCACCGAGCGGACGGGCAATCGCTCCATGATGGACTTCACCTGATCCAGAGACAGGCGATCCGTGCGGGCTGGATCCCGGTAGCAGAAAGAGCAGGAGAGGTCACATTCATTGGTAAGCCCGAGCCCAAGCGAAATCGAGGCGTCCTGTCTCTCGCCGGATGGGATGGAGGAAGATTTGCCGGCGACGTCATTCATTGGACCATTCTCCATCCACTGTCGAGATCCACGGTTAAGGCAAACGCGCGAAGCATTGTGTGTAGCGGGCGACCGCGGCATACTCTGGCCGCCTGCCCAGCTTGCGCTCCAGGTCAAGAATCCCTTCGTAGTCTGCGCTGCGAGAAATCCGCGACGGCAAGTAATCCGCAAGGACGCGTACCCCCCGCTCGGCAATCACCGCCAGCGACGCCGCTTTCAGCATGGCTTGCAAGGTGTCTGGCGTGAATAGTCGAACCTTGCCACCATACAGGGATTCTTGTCCCCACTCAGCCGTGAGGTTGTTTTCGGCAACTGCCAAATCACCTGCCTGGATAGCGGCCTTCAATACTTCGCCGGCCCGGTTCCGCACAAGGATTGACAGTATCGCTGATGAATCGCGCAAGGTGCGAGCGGCGGCGCACAACACAGCAATCGGATCGTCGAGATACTCCAATACGTTGTGACACAGAACTACATCGAACGATGCAGCGGGAAACAAATCCTCCAACAGCGTAGCGTCCCCATGTTGTGCGACGACTTTGTCCGTAACCCCTGCACCCTGGGCTGTCCGTTTTGCCATATCCAGCATCGCCGCAGATGAATCCAGCAGCGTAACGTGCACGCCAAGACGCGCCAAACAAACCGCCGTCGCTCCTGTGCCAGACCCGATATCCAGCGCGCACAGCGATTCTTTGTGCGTGGCTTGGTGCATGCAAGTAAAATCCCGCAGGTTGGCAAAGGCAAGGTCGGAGCGCAACCGGCCCTCGGGCGTTTCGAGGTACGCGGCATACTTCTCCGCACCGCTCTGGAAGCGTTCGCTTTCGGTCTTGGCGGTCATCTTCATACCACGGTCATTCGTACAAAACTCTTCAGGAGACATGTAAGCGCAGCCGTTCCCCAATCCAGTCGCTGGCCAGAACCAAGGCGTAGATCAAGAGGATAAGAGTAGTCAAGCGAGGGTAGAAACCGAGTTGGACGTTGTTGTAGATCACCTGCCCCAGTCCGCCCCCGCCAACCAGACCTAAGATGGTTGAGGCCCGCAGATTCGTCTCCCAACGCAGCACAGTGTAGCTGCTCAGCAGAGGGCGGGCTTGCGGCCAGATAGCCCAGAGCAACACTTGAATAGGACCTGCCCCGAGGGAACGCAATGCTTCTACCGGGCGAAGAGGCACCTCCTCCATGGTTTCTGCGTAGAGCTTGCCCAGCACGCCAGCGGTGTGGAGTCCAAGAGCAATCGTACCCGCGAAGGGACCGATCCCCACCGCAAGGATGCAGATGAGAACCCAAACCAATTCAGGAATGGAACGCAGGATGTTAAGCACTAACCTCGCACTCCAAAACAGAAGCCATCGAAGCGCTCGATCTGCAATCCCATGTTTCCCAGGAGAATCACCGCGCACAAAGGTAAGAGTGGACGTTGCAGGCACCGCCAATATAACTGCGAGTGCCATACCGATCACGGTGCCCATCAACGAGATGGCGATCGTCTGCAGGAGAGCCGTTCCCAGACTGTTTACGAAAGCCCAGCTCAAATCCAGGGGCAACATGCGGCCAACAAAGCCGGTTGAGCGACTGAGAACCCCTGCTTGAGTCAGCGTTTCGGGGACAAAACCTGCGAGCGCAAAACTGGCAACCATGAGGAACAAGACTGCTATCCAGGCGACGAGCCTGCGAGATTTGTTTGTCAACAACTTCAGAGACGACGTACCTTCTGATCTGATTTTCCTCTCGCTCGTTGCCCCGCTGATGGAGCGGGTTCGCAGATAGCGGCTGGCCGCGTCCGTAACGATGAGCAACAGGATGAAGACGAGTAGAAGAGTGAGCACCTGACCGTACTCGAACAGTCTCATGGAGACGCTGATTTCATAGCCGATGCCGCCCGCGCCCACAAACCCAAGGACGGCCGCAGCTCGCAGGCAACACTCAAACGAATAGAGCGTGTAGGCCGTCAGATGAGGCACGGCCTGCGGCCACACACCGCGCAGGAAGATCTGCATGCGAGTGGCGCCGGTAGACTGGAGTGCCTCGAGCGGTCGAGGATCCACATGTTCGAAGACGTCGGCATAGACGCGACCGAGCACGCCACTATAGGACACAGAGAGAGCGAGCGTTCCGGCAAGGGGCCCGAGTCCCACCGCTGCGACGAAGAGCAAAGCCCAGACCAGATCGGGCACGGCTCGCAGAAAGCCCAAAATTGTACGTGCCAGCCGGCTTGCCATCCAGCCGACTCCGTATGCGAAGCGATCGTTGGCGGCCACGAGCACACCGCGGTTCCACAGGGTGCCGGTAGCCAAAACTCCCAGCGGCAGAGCGACCGTAATGGAGAGCAGGGTGCCAGCGATAGCGGTGGCCATTGTTTGGGTCACCGCGCGCAGCACGGTACGAAGAAATTCGGTTGACAGATCGGGTGGGAAGAGCCGGCTGACGAAGTTCCAGATTGCAGCCGCTGTGGCGGGGTGAAACAAGACCCCGGGGCGTATCTCGGCAAACCACCAGGAGAACGCCAGCAATGCAAACCCCGCAACAACGGACAGCATGCCGCGGGGCGTCATCCGCGGGTAATGGCGTGCCGGGATACTATCGAGCACAGCGGAATTTGTACTGCAAGGAGTCGCCATCGCGATCGCCAGGTGATTTGCCATCTCGAGCGTAGAGGCTATTCAGGAGGTCCCCCCGCACCTCGGATTGGGGCACATCAAAGGAAAGGCCGCCCGCACGCAGCCCAACCACGCGCGGAAAGTATCGCGTTGCCAGATCCACTTTGTGCACCGCCATGATCAAAGTCTTCCGGCTGTCTCGCGCCAGTCCAGCTAGTAGCGAAGTCATCGTTTCTGCCAACTCCGGATCGAGCGATGCGGTAGGCTCGTCCGCCAGGATGACGTCCGGCGATTGCATGAGCACACGCGCAGCCGCCAAGCGCTGTTGCTGGCCACCGGAAAGTTCATCGGCGCGTGCCGCACGCTTGTCTGCCAGACCAACCAGTTCCAGGGCATGCAGCGCGAGTTCCGAGTCAGCCTTGGCGGGTTGAAGAATGCCGCGGAGTGTGGCCAAAAGAGACATTCGCCCCAGCGCGCCGCTGAGCGTGTTCTCCAGCGCGGTCAGTGAAGGAACGAGATTGTGCTGTTGATAAATCGTACCCACTCGACGGCGCATAGCTCTTAGCCCGATGCCGGTCAAAGAAGCGGTATCGTGTCCGTCAAACAACAGCGAGCCAGCAGTCGGCCGTATCGTTCCATTCAGCAGTCGAAATAAAGTCGTCTTACCGGCGCCGGACTGACCAAGCAGCGCGATCTGCTCACCCGGACATACTTGCAGCGTGACCGCGTTGAGCGCCTCCACCTGCTCGCGGCGCTGCAGGAAAAATTTGCTCACGCTATTGAGCGAATAGATCACTTTAGAAGCCCTTCGTCGCGGGCGGCCTGCCGCAATTTATCGTAATTCGAGTCATCAGCGCGTAAGTACTTGGTTGCATTCAGCAGATCGAGGAGGACCTTGTGCTCCGGATTGGATGCATCGAGCTTCAGCAAAGCATCGGCAAAACTGGCACTCAGCTTTGGATCAAGGCCTTTGCGTGCGGCCCAGACATAATCGAAGAAGGCGGGCGTGGTGTAAAAGACCCTCACTTGCTCCGGCGTGATTTTTCCCGACTTCATCATGTTGCCGAAGACCAGTTCATCCATGGCACCCGCATCAACCTTGCCGTTGGCAACCGCCAGCGCAGTTGCGTCATGCCCGCCGGAGTAGAGAGCCTTGGCGATCAGACCTTGATCGACATTGGCTGCGCGCATGTAGTAAGCCGGCATGAGGTGTCCGGAGGTCGAGTTCACATCGCCGAAAGCGAAGGAGTGTCCCTTCAAATCAGCCAGCGTATTGATGCCGGATCTGGGTTGCGTGATGAACACGCTGTGGAAGTTCTGGTCGCGCTCGCGCTGTACCAGGGGAATTACACCGGCGCGCCGGGAAGCTTGCACAAAAGTAAAGCCACCAAGATAGGCGATGTCCACTGTGTCATTGGCGATAGCCTCCACCACCGCCGCATAGTTTGTGGGGACCACCAGTTCGATGCGAGAACTGGTTTCTTTCTCGAGATATTTCACGAGTGGCTGGCTATCCCGCACGATCTTTCCAGGATCGGTGGAAGGGATCATGGCCAGCCGGAGGGCCTGCTCTGGCCTAGCACCACGGCCGCCTGTGCAGCCGACCGAGAGAAGCAACAGAATTACGACGACACCGAACTTCTTCTGCATGGTTAGCCTCCAAGATTCCGCATCAGAAGCCTTGGCTTTGGCCCGAAGTAGCCATCACAAAGAAAAATCCTTCAGTGGCCCGGGCCTCTCCGTTGACCGCTATAGCTTGCGCGTGAGCAGGATAGCATCTGGCCAAGCTCGGCCGGTCGTTGGATCAAACATAATCGGCAGTGACAAGGTTAACAGTCGAAGTTCGGTGGGAGGTCCGATTTCATGCACTGTGATTCGATCCAGTAATCCCCCGCCTCGAAAAAATATGGTTGACACCAGACCGTGATTGCGCAATGGTTTTACTTTCAACAACCGATATGCGATTTCACTGGATGAAAGTGCAGACTGCAACGGCTTGAACAAAACAAGCTCTGGGGGGATACGTTATGCGTGCGCATCGATATAGCGGTCTTGTTGTGCTTTTGTTTGTGCTCTTCGCGGTGGGGCTCTGTCCGGCAAGCATTACCGGCAGTATTTCCGGAGTGGTCACTGACAAATCGGGCGCCGTTATTTCCGGAGCAACGGTAGTTGCGACCGACACCCAGACCGGGATCCAGACGACGCAAAACACCGATGCCAAGGGGTTTTACAATCTACCGACACTGGCGGTCGGTACCTATAACCTGGAAATCAAGCATGCCGGTTTCAAGACCTTTCGGCAGACCGGATTGGTGATCGATGCCAACTCAGCGCTTCGAGCCGACGCCAGTCTCGATGTCGGTTCGATCAACGAAAAGGTCGAGGTGAGCACCGAAGCGGCCATGGTGGAGACCCAGAGCACCCAAATGGGCGAGGTGATCGAGGGCACCAAGATGACCTCTGTGCCATTGAACGGCCGCAATTTTATTGATCTGCTGGCTTTGCAGCCGGGCGTTTCGCCTTATCAATGCACATCAAGCAATTGCAACGACACGACCCAGGGAATAGGCGCAGATGAAACAATGGTATCCGGCGATCAAACCAATGGAACTCAGTCCGTAAATGGTGGCCGGATTGGTTCCAACGGTTTCATGGTGAATGGAGCCGACGCGCAAGAAGGCGTCCATAACGGGGCGGCGATTCTTCCGAATCTCGACTCCATCTACGAATTTCGCATCATCACCAACAATTTCGATGCCGAATATGGAAACTTCAGCGGCGGCCAAGTCAATGTCGTTACCAAATCTGGAACCAATCAATTTCACGGAGACGTGTTCGAATTTCTGCGCAATACGGACTTTGACGCGTCGCAATACTTCGTGGGGCGCGGGGATTTTATTCAAAATCAGTTTGGTGGAGTTTTTGGTGGTCCGATAAAGAAGGACAAAGCGTTCTTTTTTGTTGACTATCAGGGAAACAGACAAATCAAGGGCCAACCACAAAATTATCCGGTTCCGTCCGCACAGGATCGCCTCGGAAATCTAAACGACCTATTCAGCCAAGCCGCGGCAGGTGGCTCTGTTGGTGCAGTGCAGGGTCCGTTTTGGGCCAATACGCTCAACTCGGAACTGGGCCTGCCCCCGGGCACTATTTTTCAGGGAGAGCCCTACTACGCTCCTCCGCTCCCCGCGGCAGGCAGCACTCCAGCGATGCCATGCTCCCCTACAACTGCTGCAAACCTCTGCGTCTTCTCCAACGGCCAGATTCCAATGGCTGCCTGGTCTCCAGTCGCGCTGAAGACGCTGCAATACGTCCCGCAGCCGACGGGGACTCTTGATGGGCAACCTTTCTACGCAACCTCGGCCTATAACCAGCGCTTACGCGACGATAAGTTTGGAATTCGTCTGGATACGAATACGCACTTCGGTACTTTATTCGGGTATTACTTTTTCGACCAATTCTCAGTGAACACGCCCTATGCCCAGAACATCTCTGTCCCCGGGTTTCAGAGTAGCGTTCAGGGCCGCGCGGAGATGATCAATCTCGGCCTGACCACAACCATCAATAATTCCACCATCAACGACGTTCGTCTGGTGTATCTGCGGGACCGTTACTTCGGCGGAATTCCAATTGGCGGCACAAACGTCCCGCTAACGTCTTTAGGCTTCACGGCTCCTGCAGGCACAGGTCCGAGTTTCAACGGAGGCATCGCTCCAATCAATCCAGCGCTGGAAGGAGTTCCCTCCTTCATGTTCAATAACTACGAATTCGGACTTCCGCAGGATGTTCTGAAGCAATACAACAACACTTACCAGATTATCGATAATTTCACCAAAATTGTGGGAACGCACACGCTTCAGTTCGGCGCAGACATTCATTACGATCAGATCAACGAGCGCAACTACGACGACGCCAATGGGGCCTATACCTTTAACGGGCAAGAGACCGGCATAGACTTCGCCGACTACCTGATTGGCGCTCCGCAAAGTTTTACCCAGGCCAGCCAACAGCTTCTCGACTCGCGCGACAAATACTTCGGAGTCTATGCCCAGGATAGCTGGCGCGCCCGGCCAACCCTGACCATCAATTACGGTCTGCGCTACGAAATCATGACGCCCTGGTATGACACGCAGAACAAACTGGAAACCGTCATTCCCGGTGAGCAGTCCAAGGTTTTCCCCACGGCGCCGCTAGGATTGGTGGTTCCTGAAGATCCAGGCGTGCCGCGAACCTTGGCCCCCATTCAGTACCACAACTTCGCTCCCAGAATTGGATTCGCGTATTCTCCGGATAACACAGAAGGTTTGCTCGGCAAAATTTTTGGCGGACCGGGTAAAAGCAGTATTCGTGCAGGCTACGGCATCTTCTACAGCTCCATTGAGGACGCCACTGGTTTTGTTGAGGTCGGGGACGCACCCTATGGTTTGTATTACTCCGCCGAATCAACGCTGCTGGCGACCCCATTTGTTGCTCGCGGCAACGGAACTGTCGAGACACAAAAATTTCCTTTTACGTTTCCACCAGTGAACTCTTCGCCAAGCAACCCGGATACCTCCTTCAATTGGGCGCAAGCCACGCCCCTTTCCGGGTCTGACTACTTGTATCCTCACGACAAAATACCGCAGGTGCAGCAGTTCGAGTTCTCCTTGCAGCGGCAGCTGGGGTCGTCTACGGTATTGGGCGTGAGCTATGTAGGATCGGTAGGCCGACACCTATTAACGTTCGAAGAATCGAATCCAGGTAATCAAGCGCTCTGCCTGTTCTTGAGCAATTCGGCGAATCTTGCTCCCAATAGTCCAACTTGCGGCCCAGGGAGCGAGGACCCAGGGCCAGGTTCGCCCATAGTGCTGGCTCCCGGCGTGTCCGCTCCTGGATATCCCGGGGTCACTTCGTTCGCAACCACCCGCCTGCTCACGGGATTGACTACGCCGACGAGCGATAACTTCATCAGCAACCCGTACATGATCACAGCTGTCAGCTCAAGCTTTAACTCTCTGCAGGTAAGCCTGAAGCACACCGAGAAGTATGCCAACTTCCTGGTTGCCTATACGTACGAAAAATCGATCGACAACGGCTCGACCTCATTTGACGCAACCAACCCTCTTAACCCGAGGCAAGACCGCGCACTGTCTGTTTTCGACGTCCCGCAGGACTTGACGGTGAGCTATACCGTCCAGATGCCGTTTGAGAAGCTGACTGGCGGCGCCCCGAAGAGACTCACCGAAGGGTGGGCGCTATCCGGCATCATGATATTGGCTAAGGGCGAGCCCGTTCAGTTGATGGAAACCGATGACAACTCACTCAGCGGAACATTCGCTGACACCATCGATATACCCAGTTACAACCCCGGTAACGGCCCTCTGTTTATAAACAAGAATCCACGCTCGGGGCAGCCGTATTTCAACCCAAATTACTTCACTTTTGAACCACTTGGGCAGGTCGGAAATGCCATGCGCCGGTATTTCGTTGGGCCGGGTATTTATAACTTTGACCTGGCTTTGCTGAAAGATACGAAGATCACCGAAAGCATGCAGGCGCAGTTCCGCGCAGAAGCGTTCAACGTCTTTAATCACGCTCAGTTCAACAATCCATCGGGAAACATCAATAACAATTTCGTGGGCGGCTTCGGATACGTAACTTCTGCTCTGCCCGCACGCATCATGCAGCTCGCCTTGAAATTTATTTTCTAAACCGTGGCGCGCCGATGGTCCCAAACTCAAAATCACGTTCCGTGCTGGCGGTATTCTTAGCCGCCAGCAGCCTCGTCGTCTGGTCGCAGGGCGCGCAGCAAAGCCTTCCGCAGAAAGGCATCAAGTCAGTCTCAAGCGGCGGCAAGCAGGCTTTCGCCTCGACTTGTGCCGAGTGCCACGGACTAGACGGGAAAGGCAGCGAGCGAGCCCCGAACATCGCCGACCGGCAAACTGTCCAACGGCTTTCTGACGCGCAGATATTCCAGATCATTGAAAATGGGATTCCCGGAACGGGGATGCCGGCCTTTCATTCCCTTAGCAATTCCCAGATCAAAACGTTGGTGAGCTACCTGCGTACACTTCAGGGTAGAGAGAAGACCACCAGCCTGCCTGGGGATCCAACGCGAGGGAAAACTATTTTCTTTGGCAAAGCGGGATGCTCAGGATGCCACATGGTTGCGGGTGAAGGTGGCTTCATCGCGTCTGATCTTTCCGCATACGCGGGGGTTCATTCGGTGAAACAGATTCGTGATGACATCACCAAACCGGCCGACAGCCAGAATGGGCGGGTGCGATTGGTGACCACAACGCTTCATGGCGGCGAGAAATATGTCGGCAGAGTGCGCGATGAAGATAATTTCTCTCTGCAGTTGGAAACTTTGGACGGTGCATTTCACTTCATGTCGAAGTCCGATATCGAGAAGCTGGAATACGATTCGAAACCCTTGATGCCGTCCGACTATAGCTCGAGGCTCGAGCCGGGCGAATTGGATGATATCGTCAGCTACCTCATGAGCTTGGCCGGTGCCAGCGAGTCCGGACCTCACACGAAAGCCGAGGAGTGGGAGCAGTAGGCATGATCCCTTCCCTCAACGTGGAAGAGCGAAGCTGAAAACGTCACTCCCCGCTGCGATTGCCACGTATTGAACTCCATCCACCTCGTAGGTCATCGGAGAAGCGCGCATTTGCTGACCGGTATTGAAGTGCCAAAGAGCACGACCGGTCGCGGCATCCACTGCTTCCAGGGATCCGCTGTCGTCTCCAAAAAACACCGCTCCACCGGCGGTGGTTAATGTCCCACCCCATGAGTTGCCCTGGCCAGTTTGAGGATAACGCCAAACTGGTTTTCCATCCGCAATCGAAAGGGCCAGAAGAATTTTTTGCGCGTGATCATCGGGCGGAAGCTTCGTGCCAGTGCCGTAGTAGGTGTGTCCCGGTGCAAACGGTTTCGGATTTGCGAAGTACAGATTGCAACTCTCGAGAGCCATCACATAGAACAACCGGGTATCGGGATTGTAAGAAGGAGAAAACCAGTTCGTGGCCCCATCGATGCCGGGACAGATCTGAACGCCCTCCGCGGTCGGAATTCGACCGGAGACAATGGGCCGGCCGGAAGTGTCTATGCCTTTGGCCCAATTCAATTTCTTCACGAAAGGAGTGGCTTGAATGAACTTGCCATTGACCCGGTCGAGAACATAGAAAAAGCCATTCCGGTTAGCTTGCATGAGCAGATGAAGAATCGTTCCACTCTGCTCTACATCCGCCAGCACTGGGGTTTCGTTGGAGTCGTAGTCATATAGGTCGTGAGGGGTGAACTGGAAGTACCATTTCAACTCTCCCGTATCGGGGTCGAGCGCAAGAACGCAATCCGTGTAAAGGTCGTCGCCGGGGCGGGATTCTCCCACAAAGTCGGGTGCAGGGTTGCTGGTCGTCCAGTACAGAGTGTTGAGTTCCGGATCATACGTACCCGGCATCCAAGTCGTGCCGCCACCATGCAGATAAGAGTCGCCTGGCCAACTTGAGGAGCCGAATTCACCAGGCCCGGGGATCGTCCAATGGCGCCACTTCAGATTTCCCGTCGCGGCATCGTAGGCAGCCAGGAATCCACGCACTCCAGAATCACCGCCGGAGGTACCGACGATGACTGCCCCTTTCACAACGAGCGGGGCGCTGGTCGCGCCGTAGTGTTTGGTTTTGTCGGCATATTCAATATCCCATCGCAAGCCACCGGAGCGAGCGTCGAGGCAGAGCAAGTGGGCGTCGTCGGTTTCCACGTAAACAAAATGCTGCCACAGAGCCACCCCGCGATTCTTGTGAGCCGCGGCGTCGTCAAGCAGCCCTGAGCTCACAGGTCTCTGGTAGTGCCACACAGTCCGTCCAGTTCGCGCGTCCAGGGCGAATACGTCATTAGACGAAGTTACGTACATCACTCCATCAACGACTACGGGCGTTACCTCGAGACTCTGGGAGTTGCCAGGATGGAAGGCCCACACTGCGCGGAGTTGTGCAATGTTTATGACGTTGATTTCACGCAGGTTGCTGTAGCGGCGCCCGCTGTAGTCACCGTTATAAGAAGTCCAGTTAGCCCCAACCGGCCTCAGCAGAAGATCTTCCGTGCTCACCTCGGGCACAACAGTGACTGGGGATTGCGGCTGCTGCTGCCCAACCATGGGCATTCCTGTGCAGACAGCCACCAGCAATAATAGGGTGAGTGCTTTCGCGGGCGATTTCATATCAGCGATTGTCGCCGCCACCCACTTGTACTTCCTGAAGCGAACCCCAGTCCACACCGTGATCATCTTCCACGTGCAGAGAGACTCGCGCCGGTTTCCCGGACGGGGCAACTTCCGCTTCAAGCAGCACCGGTTCGGCGGGAGTGACGTTCGCGATTGCCATGGTTCCAAGGCTCGAACCATGTTCGTTGTAGAAGTGAGCGACGAGGTGCCCGGCACAGAAAACTCCAAAAGAACCTGAAAGCCTGATTTTCCCGTTGTCCAGCCGAACGCTTTGCAGGGGGCGAATCACGATGCCGGCATCCTTCGCTCCATGAAATTCGTTTCCGGCTCGGGTCGGAAACCATTCTGTGTCCAGATTGCAAGAGTCTCCCGGCCGCAAACGACACATCGGACTGTTAATCTCCGCTTCAAGGTAGTAAGGGGCCGCGTCCGCGTCGTCGCTCAGGGAAAGAATTCCTTCTTTGCTCAGTCTCGTTTCCGGGCCGTTTGTCCAGAAGATAACAGAAGCCTTGCCAGGATAGGGTTTGTTCCCATCGAACTGAAAACGCTCAACCATGGCGTACTTGCTGCCGCCATCGGCTACTGTCAGCCAGCCGTCGGTCGAGTCCAACCACAGTTCAGCTGCCATGTGCACGTAGTGCACGGCAAAGAAGCCATCGTCCCTCACCGACACCGCGGAATTCTGCGCCGGACCGAAGCGAACATGATAGCGGTTGAGATAACTGCTGGATGGGTTGGCCGGGGTGAAGGTCCAGAAATCATGGTTGAAGCCGGAAGTAGAGGACGGATCGGCGGTGTTGTATTGCGAAACCGATTGCATCGACCATTCCAGGGTATGTCCGCTCACGTTCTTCATGGTCGCATGAAAGCGGATACGCGGAGAGTCGGCATCCAAATGAATGGTTCGCAGAAACTGGATCCCGGTCTGAGGATCAGCGGGACCGGTAAGTTCGATCTCGCACTGTTGTCCTTCCGAAAGCTTTCGAAAGGTGAAAGGCCCATCATCCAACACATCAGAGTCGCCCACCCAATGTTGTTCGTCGTCGTTTCCCTCGGGCAAAAGCCACAACTTATCGCCTCCGTAGTTGAACCACTGGCCCGAGGTTGGCGGCCGGTACGTGCCCGCAAGTTTGGGATTGACGAAGAGGTAGGGATGTCCCGCGAAAGTCACCTGCATTAATCGGCCCCCATTCTGCGGCACCACGATCAACTGGACCCATCGATTGGAAAGTTGCTCTGCACTCCACCCGTTGTAAGCGAGGGCCTCGACGCGGCACCCTGCGGTGGCTGGCGGACCGGCCTGACTCGCGGTCTGAGCCGACGCCGGCCCCAGCCCGCTCGCGCCAAGGAACAAAACTACGGCCAGTCGTAGCATGCGATTCGCCAGTGGGTAATGCATCGTCATAAGCGCACCTTTCCCTGAACCCGCGGAGTTGAGCCTAGCATGCCTCAGTTTTCGAAACGTGAAACTGGGCCGGACAAAACGGAATGAAATGCAATAAAACGAAAGATTTCGATTTGCGTCAAGCAAATTCTGTGGTATACCGAGTGGGCAAAGAAGTATGAACGCCCCTCCTGGGAAACAAAGTTGAAGACTCTGCTGTTATTGCTACTGCTCGCGCCCAATTTGTTGGCCCAGGACCGGACAATCGACCCCACCTGGTTACATCGTTACGTTCCACGTCTGAGCGAAACACGGGCCGATCTTGCGTCCCCGACTTGCCACTACGAGGCAATCTTCGGTGAAGGCGATGCGGATCGTCGAACTCTGCAGAGTGTTGTCCGTTTTGGCGAAGTCACGCTCGATGCCCAGGGCAATTGCCAGAGCACGGTCTACGATCGTGTAGAAGAAATTTATTTCGTTCTGGAAGGCAACGGCAATCTGCACTATGGAGACCAGACGTACGCGATGCGCCCGCATGATTTTACTTACTTGCCTCCAGGCATAAAACATTCGATTGGGAACAGCTCCGATCAACCAACGCAGGTTCTAGTCATGAGTTTCAGAGTGCCTGCGGAAATTTCGGTCAGCGCGGTATCGCCACGGCCCAAGATTGTGAATTTAGACGATGTCAAGGAAGAGACCGTTGAAGGCCACCCCACATCGGTTCTGTACAAGCTCTTAATCGGTCCGCGGAAGGGCAAGCGCGACGCGATTGACGAGGCATACGTTGTGGTCAGTTTTTTCTGGATGAGTTTTGCTCCCGGGGGCACGAACTTTCCGCACCACCATGAAGCCGCGGAAGAGATCTATCTCGTCCTCGACGGGGAAGGTGAAATGGCAGCTGGAAGTGGAGTGGATGGCATTGCAGGCCGTTATCCAGCGAAAGTTGGAGACGCTTATTACTTTCGCCCCAACTGCACGGTGGGGTTTTACAACCAGAACAAACCGGGCGCTAAGGCGTTCATCCTGGCGGTGCGATCAAAGATTTCGCTGCCTATGGATGAAGATTAGATCGTCACCGTTTAGCTCGTTCCAATGTCACGAACAAGTTCGAGCGGTGAACTCAGATTACTTCTACAAACGGTATTGAGGAGATTTCTTAATGCGTATCCAGAATTCCGGTCGGCGATCATTCATTAAATTGTTGGCGGCTGCTCCGCTGCTGAGCCAGATTGCAGTCCGCGAACTCTACGCCCAAGCCGCCACGGCCATCGGCAAGGATCCTCGGCAGAATGTATTCACTCAGCTGGGGGTAAAGACGGTCATCAATTGCCGCGGAACCTGGACCTATCTGAGTGGATCGCTTGAATTTCCAGAGGTTCGTCAGGCGCAGCTGGAAGCATCCCAATATTTCGTTAACATGATCGACCTGCAGCGAGCAGTGGGCCGGCGTTTGGCAGAATTGACGGGCGCCGAATCTGGCATCGTCACTTCAGGCTCAGCTGGCGCGATGTCCGCGGCAACAGCCGCATGTATGGCCGGCAGCGACGACAAATATATTTGGCAACTCCCCGATCCAACTGGGCTGAAACACGAAGTGATCATGGTGGGAGGCCGTAGCGCGTTCGACAGTGCGATCCGTCTCGTCGGCGCCAAACTGGTTCTCGCGTATTCTTCCGAGGAACTCGCCAACGCCATCAACGAAAACACCGCGATGATCTATACCACCGATCTCGGTGAAAAACTACAGCAAGAAGTGGCGATTGCGAAAGCCCATAAGGTTCCTCTCCTGCTGGATGACGCTGCAGGCATACCACCCGCCGACAACGCCAGACTCTATGCCAAGATGGGCATTGACCTCTACTGTTTTTCGGGAGGGAAAGGACTCTGCGGGCCGCAGTGCAGCGGCTTGCTCCTGGGAAGAAAAGACCTCATTGAGTCGGCCCTGATGAATTGCAATCCACGAGAAGGAGCCATTTGCCGTCCGATGAAAGTTGGCAAAGAAGAGGTGATTGGTTGCCTCACGTCACTTGAGACCTGGCTGAATTTGGATGAGAAAAAGCTCTATGCCGATTGGAACGGACGCGTGGATCGCATCCGGAAGTTGGTGGACACAGTGCCCGGCGTAAAGACGGACATCTACATTCCCGACGACGGGAACCGCTATCCAACCCTCAGGGTCTCCTGGGACACAAAGGCATGGGGATTCGGCATTACCGATTGCGTGCAGGAACTCCGTGCGGGCGACCCGGTCATCGAGGTGCTTGGGCCAGACAATCCCAGCCTGGTGACGGCGGTACGTGAGGGTAACCCGAACCGAAAAGAACGCAAGGAGCCCGACCACATCGAACTAATTTCAATGACCATCAAGCCCGGCGAGGAAATCGTTGTGGGACAGAGGTTGCGCGGGGTTCTGCAGGCTGCGCGGAAAAAGTCCGCTGCTTAGGGGCTCGAAGGGAACCCTAGTTGAGAAGAAGACGTCAGAAGGTTCAAATGCGACTTCTATTGCTTCTATTTTTACTTTCGCCGGCGCTCGTAGCAGAGGGACAGGTGCGGGCCATTGTTCCCGCAGCGACTTCCGCTCGCGCGAATCGCTTCTACCCGCCCGCTGTGGACGCGGGGGACTACGTATACATCTCCGGTCAGGGGCCTCGTCGTCCGGACGGCAGTTTGCCGCCGACTTTTGAGGCGCAGGTCCGCCAGGCGCTCGATAACATTAAAGCGATTCTCGAAGCGGACGGTTTGACCATGGAGCGCGTTGTCTACACCCAGGTTTATCTTGAGGACATCAGCAAGTACGGCGAAACGAATCGAGCTTTCGCCGAGTCCTTTGGGAAAACTCCACCGGCTCGAGCAGTACTTGGCGTCGCTCGTGTTCCCGAGGAGCCCATCCAGATCAGCGCGGTTGCGGTGCGCAGTCTGGCCGACCGGCGGGCCGTCTATCCACCAAATTACAGTCCAAGCGACTCAGCTTCGCCCGGCATTCTTACTGATGATCGGCTTTTCATCTCCAGCATGTCTGGCAGCGATCCCGTGAGTGGCAAGGTTCCGGACGACCCCGCAGTACAAGTCGATTTAGCGCTCGACCGCTTGCAGGCAGTCTTGAAAGCAGCTGGCCTCGAGCTCAGCAACATGGTGTTCGTCAATCCTTACTTGACTTCGAAGATCCCATCGCGCGTGATGAATGAGCGTTACGCGCGCCGCTTTGAGTTCGGCAATACTCCCGCGCGCGCCACAATTGAAGTGTCGAGTTTACCCGGAGGCGCCCAAATCGAGTATACGGGCGTGGCCGTTCGTGATCTTCGCAAACGGAAAGCGATTCGTCCCAAGAATATGCCTCCCAGCCCCACCGCCAGCCCTTGTGTTTTTGCCGGCGACACTTTATATTGCTCCGCCAAAGATGGCTTTATCCCCGGTCCGCACGGCGGTATCTATGCCTCGACCACACAACATCAACTGCGGCAGACTATGCGCAATCTCCTCGACAACCTCGAAGAAGCCGACATGAATTTCAATGAGGTTGTGAGCACCAACGTCTACCTGGACGACTTGTCTGACCTGCAAGGTTTTGACGACGTATACGAGCAGTATTTTGGCCCGGTGCTGCCGGCCCGAACCACCATCCAGCAAATTGCACCGACAGAACGCGAAGCCGACAAAGAAGATCACTTCCCTGGGCTGGAGCAAGTCTCGCTCATCGCGGTTCGAAGAGAGCACAGTCACTGAATGATTGACGTGTGTGCCATCGTGCGGGAGCTGTGCCGCAGCCTACCAACCCTTGCGCCCGCTTCTAGGAAATTTGCTTCCCAGTCTTCAATTAATTGGTTTTTTGAGGTAGGCTAGGTCCGCTTTCGAAGGAGGCCTTTATGGCACAGAATTCTCCCGTCGAACTGGTACGGAACGCTTCGACCATTTCCATTTTGTGGGGTGTTTTGCTGATTGTCTTCGGCATAGTGGCGGTCGGTTCGCCGTTTCTTGCCGCCGTGGCGGTCAACGCGGTCGTCGCCTGGCTGATCGTTTTAGCAGGCGTAGTCCACCTGATGCTCGCCTTTAGCGCGCATGGGGCGGGCAGCATGATATGGAAGCTCCTAGTGGGCGTCGCGTATCTGTGCTTCGGCGCGTACCTGATCGTGCATCCGATACTGGGTGTGGCATCGCTTACTTTGGTGCTCGCATCGCTCTTCCTGGTTGAAGGCATCCTGGATATCGTTCTGTTCTTCAAGATGCGCCCAATGCATGGGTCGACCTGGGTGCTGCTTGACGGGATCATTACTCTGCTGCTAGGGCTGATGATCTACGCGCAATGGCCGTCGAGTTCCGCTTGGGCGATCGGCACCCTGGTTGGTATCAGCATGATCTTCAGCGGGGTTGCACGGGTGATGATGTCATTGGCCGTGCGCAAGACGACAAACAAGGCATCGTCATCACCATCGTCGTTAGCGGCCTAGTGGGCTGAAGCGTCTGAGGGGAACTGGCTCGGCGAGGTATAGGCAGGTTCGACGCCTCGGGAAAAACCTGCGTTCGCCCGAATGGAGGAAGACGAGATGGGAGGACTGATTCCGCTCGGGGACGCATCGAGGCGTCCCACACGTGTCCCCGTCGTCACCATCCTTATTATTCTTGTGAATGCCTTGGTTTTTGTGCGCGAGCTCATGGGTGGCGAAGCCTTCGTGACTCAGTGGTCGGCAATTCCCGCAGAAATTTTCTCCGGCCATCACTGGATCACGATTCTGACCGCGATGTTCATGCACGCGAGTTGGTCGCACATCATCGGCAATATGATCTTCTTATGGGCCTTCGGCCCGGAGATCGAAGATGCGATGGGGCGATGGCGGTATCTCGTTTTCTACCTGGTTGGCGGAACAGCGGCCATGCTTGCCCAAGTCACTGCCAGTTCGCATTCCACCGTCCCTAACCTGGGAGCGAGCGGGGCAATTGCCGCCGTAATGGGCGCGTTTCTGGTCACCTATCCCCGCGACCGGATCCGCTCAATCCTGCTGATCTTCGTCTTTGTAAAGATCACGTTCATTCCGGCCGCGCTCTTGATCGGCTTTTGGTTTCTCACCCAGCTCTTCAACGCCGGCGCGGTGGCGCACGCGCAAACGGGAGGTGTAGCCTATTTGGCTCACGTCGGTGGCTTCATCTTCGGTGCCGTCACGGCGCGTCTGTTCGAGGATCCCCGTCAAATCGCGTTGCCAAGGGGCTCCGAATGAATTAGAGGCCGATACATTAATCAACAGTCGGGGAGACCATGGAGGCGGAAGACGATCGCGATACTGCGTGGACGTTGGGGCTGAAAATTAAGGATTATCATGCTCCGTTTTATTTCTCGGAACTGAAGCATTTTACTTCTGCACCTTGGCTTTGGGTGTAAGCCGGCGGAGGATGAATTCCTGTGCCAGGTTAGCGGCGGCTCGCTGGCTGGTGTTGATGAAGAAATTGCCAAAAAACAGTCCGAGGCCGCGATTCGACGGGGGATAGTAGGCATTCGCAATGGCAGCCGAGGCCAGATCGCCCCCTATCGTCGAATAGTTCGGTTGCCACAGTCCATTATCTCCTTTGCAAATGAAGGGGCTCGTAAGTGCGTGAATCGCGCGCGATTTATTTGTTCCCGTGCCCTGGTAAAAGTAGCGCGGGTCCTGATGCAGAAGCGATGGCAGGATGGCGCCACCGATCATGATGTCGGTAAAGCCGTTAGCATAGGCAGCGCCATAGCGCTCGCCGTAACCAATCCAACCCTGGCGGTAGTTTGGGTTGTCTCCCGCCTGCTGGCTGGCGGCAAGCAAGCCTACTCCAAAGAAGGTGACTGGATCGTAGGAAACCTTGAGGGCGAGCTGGAACTTCAGCTTCGTCGTGAGCGGTGCGACATTTTGATCATAGGAGACGTAAAAATTGGGTATGAAGCCGAAAATGCGCTGCTGCTCCTCAATTTTGACCTGCTCTGTGGCGAGCTCCTCGGATGAATAGCCCACCGTCACCTTGGTGAGCGCCTCGGCGATGCGCAGCCTAGAAATCGACAGGATTACATACTGGCCCGGCTTGAGCGTGACATCGAATGAAGTCCAGCTGGCAAATCCCTGGGCGCTGATGGTGACGTGATACGGAGTTCCTGGCTCGAGATCATTGAATTCAAAGAATCCATTATCGTTCGCCACAACTATCAGGCGATTCTTGAGAGCGGGGCTTTGAAGAACCACGGTGGCGCCGGGAACAGCGTCGTCGTTCACATCGACTACAGTGCCGACAATAATCCCGGGTTGCGCCTTGGGCGCATCAGGCAACGCAGTCGGCTGCTCCTGTGCCCTGGAAGTGCTCGATACCCAAAGGCAGAGGACGAGTACAAAGGCAGGCCACTTCATTCCAGGTCTCCTGTAGCTGACAGAAATCCCCAACATCGATCTCTCAGGAATTAACCAAGTAAAGGCAACTGACCTGCCAATGCATCGGGCTAGGGGCGGTTTCGTAAATCGCTGGATCTAAATAAAAAAGGAAGATCAGGCGGGGATGGTGTCGACAAATGTCGAGGGCATGCTTCGACATTTGTCGAAGATTTGTCACGACTGGTGAATACGAATTCGTCTCGCTGGCGGTGAGGGTTGCAGGCATTGTCCGCGGCGCCGGACCGGCTTTTGCCGGCCCAGCGCTTTGGACAGCCAACCATGCCCCTGCCTTACCGTATCGTCTGTAATTTAGTCAGTGTCCGGCGGAGCTACCTCAACGGTGGCATTCGTGGTGAAGAAGCTTCCCCCGAGCGGAGCTGGAATTGTTTTGAATACCGACGGCGTGTGATGGAAGTCAAAAAATTCGTGGAGATCGTTCGTGGCTCGCGCATCGGCAAAACCGAGACTGCCAAGGCCGAAAATGCCCTCGATCGCTTTCACGATGCTGCCAAAGTCATATTTCAGATTGCTGATATACCCGGTCTTCGTCGAGTAGGCCGAGACGACCACCAGCGGCACACGAAAGCCCAGCTGATAATCGTTCTGGTTTGCGCCGCTTTGAAACACCGGCCGCACGTGGTCATACCATCCTCCCCAATCGTCCCAGGTAATGAAGATGGCTGTATCGTTCCAGTAGCCGGTGCCGTCGTCGCACGTTTTGTTATTTCCGATGGCATTGACGACGGCAGCCACCCACGAGGGCCCCTGACCGCTGTTGATCGGATGATCGGAATACTGTCCGGCTGGCGTTATCCAACTCACTTGCGAGAGGGTGCAGTTGACGATGTCCGTCAGGACGTCAGGTGGTGAAGTGTCGACGTAACCGTTCGATTCGCCTTTCGTCCAGTCCGGTCCGGTGCATACTCCCGCCAACGGTATGCAGATATTGGAAAGCGAGTTCGGCGCCACCCAGAGACTACTCTGCCCTTCTGAATAGTAGGTCCAGGTAATCTTAGGATCAGGCAGACTGAACAGGTAATCCATGGCGTTGCGGGTGAAGCATTCCACCGTTTTGTCGCCGACGGTTTCCG
This sequence comes from uncultured Acidobacteriaceae bacterium, assembly GCA_964403025.1. Lineage (GTDB taxonomy): Bacteria > Acidobacteriota > Terriglobia > Terriglobales > Acidobacteriaceae > Sulfotelmatobacter. Next base: position 73,935 of record CAYOEH010000003.1, read on the forward strand.
TGCCGAACGGTGGCCGCGTGTTCCCGTTCGGTCTGATCAGTTGAACCGATTCTCCCGAGCCACAGCCATAGATTGTGCTCGGACCATTCTCCGCGACAAAGACACCTATCGCGTCGTCGGCCGCGGTGGGCGCCGAAGTCGCGCCAAAAATAAATTGATGCGCCGGATAGCTCGGGCCCTGGTTGGTCTGGAACATCCGGTTTGCCCATCCATAGGTGGTGGCTAACGTGATGTAGGGATCAAGAAGGCCGCCCTTGCTGCCATCGGTATTGGTTACTGGCGTGTTGTAGACGTACATGAACTGAGAAAAGTTGTTAGCTGGAACGACGCAGCCAAAGACATTGGCGGCGCAGAGTGCTGGAACATTGACTGCAGTCTTGCCGCTGATTCCCTGGTTGTTGTACTCGAAATTCCACCCGCTGATGGTTCCGTTGAGGCTTGGTCCACCGTGGCTGTGGTCGAGATCGAAGTTGGTAGCCAGCCCGACTGGCGGCGATGGCACAGTCTGGCCGTCCGAATTTACATAGGTGGATGCGATATCGTACGCTGGCCCAGTCGACGTGCTGCATCCGGGCACGCCACCGTTTGCGGTACACAATCCCTGAAACAGATTGTCAGGCGTTCTGTTTTCCTGAAAAATCACGATCACGTGCTTAATCGGCGTCGCGCCATACTGCGCATGGGCTAGAGATGCGACGAGTCCGGTACCGATAAGTAGCCAAACTCTGAGAGTAGATTTCATGGCAATTCTCCTTGTTGACGGAAACGAGAAAGCGATCAAGGGCGGAGACCGGATACTTCAACCACAAACAACGACTGGTTAGGAAGTGGAACCCAGGCAGTTTTGAAAAGTTTCCCTAAGAGCCAACAAGATTCGAATGACTGCATCTGGAATCGTGCTCGGAGGCGCGATCAGCGTGGTTCTTGAGTGTTGCCGCTCGACGGAGGAAGGCCCTGCGACTTGCTCTGAGCCGTATCCGCCTGGGTGTTGATGACCTCGCTGGAAAAGCGAGAGGGCTGAGGACGATATCCGTTGCGTGTGCGGATCTTGTACTTTTTCAGATTGTCGCCCACCAGCTTCACCGTGATCGCTCGCCAGCCAGAGTTGGGATTGGCCTTCGGATAGTAGCTTAGCGAATACAGATGCGCCAGGTCGTCCCGGATGGCCGCAAAAGCGCGCTTTTCATCTCTCCAGTTTTTAGCAAAGTAGGCCTTGCCGCCGGTGGCCGCAGTCATGCGATCAAAGACAGCGGTGGAGACCGGTTCCAACCTGGCTTCCTGAGTGCTAATCATGTATATCGAGACACCAGCGGATTGAGCGAATTCGGCGACATCCTCGGGAGGCACGACGCTGGAGTTGTCCGGACCGTTGGAAAACACGACGACGACTTTCCTGCCCTGATACTGCGTCGCATCTTTCAGCGTGAGCAACAGGGTGTTGTAGAGTGCGGCTTCGTCTCCGGCCACGGTCGAGCGCACGGCGTGCAGAATCTGGGCCCGGTCGGGGGTAAGAGTGGCGGCCCGAGAAAGATCCCGGTTGTAGGAATAGAAGGCAATCTTGTCCGCGCTCTCCAGCGAACGAACAAACTCGGAAATGGCGTCTTGCGCAAAAACAAAGCCGCGATACATGTAGTTGCTGGTATCAAACAAAACAAATACATTGGCGCCCGCTACCAACGAACTGAGGGTCTGAGGCGATTCCCCGAAAGAGGCGCCGCTGGTCAAGCGCGTGGCCGGGTTTGCAGACGCTTCGGTCTCTGGCTGGTCAACCACGCGGAACGCCGGTCCATTGCCTTCCGCAAAGGTGGCAACCTTCTCTGTAATTCCGTCCTCAACAACGGCAAAATCCTTGGGATGCAAGCCGGTAATATACTTCCCATCTTTGTCGGTCACGGCGATGTTGAGCTGTACCAGGTTGACGACCACGTGAACATCGGCGCTCTCCTGAGCTACAGCTCCGACGCACAGCCCAAGCAACAGAAAGAGAAATCGAAGAGAGTTCGTTGCCATAATGCCTCAGTTCCTGCTCGAGAGCCCGTTTACCCGGCTCATTAATTTTGCCGTCAACAATCGACTAGAAGTGCTTCACGGGCCAGTCGCACCCGAACCCGCGGGAGAAGACATCTTGCCCTTCTGAAAATCTTCGCCCGTTTCGTGCATCGCGCGAAGCAGCGCTGGCCAGTCTTCAAAGTCAGTAGCGGAGATTTTTTCCACCATGTGCCGGGTCAGCTGCGGCACCAGATGGTTTAGCGTCACGGCGGATTGGCCGCTTTCATCGGCCAGACGAGCCCAGTACAGATTCGGTGAATCCCAAGACTCCGCCAGAAAGCGGCTGGGACTTCCCTCGAACGCGGGCAGAAGTCCGATATTCAGCAGTTCACGACCATAGGTTTGAGCCAAGCTGGGATGCGGCACACCAAAATCGTGCGACAAACGCTTCCAGTTAACCTGTTCGGGATGCTGCCGCGAGAGATCTTGAAGTTCCTGGGTCGCCGTTCCCCATGAACGGGTTTCTTCCGGGTATCTGCGTTGAAACTCTGCTGTCAGATAGAACGTGTCCGCGGGCGCCATGCGAGTCAGCACCTCCGTTACATGACCCGCCCGCAGGCCCTGCTCCACTTGCTCTGAGCGCTGGGGGTTCACACGATCCGACAGGATCGTCATCACCTTGCCACGTAGTTCTTCGTCCTTCGCGGAAGCGGTAAGGAGTTCCTCCCCAGTTCGCTGATAGAGCGTGACCGCGTGAAGCTCATTCTGGCTGACATCCCACCAGCGCGGCAGGACCGCACTGGTCAACAGACCTGGCGTCAATTCCTTCCAGATGAGAGCCTGGACATTTTCCGGCGAAATAAAATCCTCCTCCAGATCCGCAAGAACATATGGCAGATCGGCAAGAGAGCCTACGAAATGAGCGCCTCCGCCGGCGGGGGAGCCTTGGCCGAAGAGCTGCGGAGCCTGCCACACCGTCTTTATGCCGCCGACGGTTTCCGCGGCGAAGTCGTGGGAGCGGACCAGGAGCGGGTTATTGTGCAGAGCCTGCGAGCCCGGCGGCTCGTAATAGGCATAGTTCAACCCCACAAGCGTATCCCTTAAGAAAGAAGCGAGCTGACCGCGTGTGTCTTCGAGCTGTCCGTGTGAAGGCGCCGGAGATTTGAGAACCTTAGCCACGTCGGTTCGCATCTGCACTTCGGTGTGATGGTTGTTATAAATTCCTGCAGCCCATTCGGTTCTCTCGCCATTGGTGAAAATCGGCCGCGGCATCTCGAATTCCCGTATCTCACCAGCGCGATGAATCTCGAATTCGTTCAGCGCTTTCCCTTCACCCTTTTCGGTCAAGGCATCGCCCAGCGAAAGCAGGGTATCCAGGGAAACCAATCGCTGATCGTCCAATACCGACCGGATTCTGAGAGCGAGCTCGTGGTGAATCTTCATTCCTTCCGGGTTAGTTTGCCGAGGTCCGGCCAACAGGTCGATGATCTCGTCCTGAGAGACTCTTGTCTCCCCAGTAGCAAACCGAAACGCTTCTCCGAGGGAAGCTCGCCCCGCGTTATATAACTGGGCCGCCGACCGGCTTCCAGCGAATGGTTTGATCACCTGCTGCCAGGAATCGTTCAGCCGCGCACTCGGGATCTGCTCCTGCCGGGCAAAGATCTGCCAAATTCCGACATTCGCCTGAAACATGCCAAGCGCGTTTCCGCGCAGGGGATTGGGGAGATTGTTGAGCGCTTCAGCCGTCTCCAGGAACAGAACAATGGATGCGTCGTTCAACTCTTGAAACTCGGAAAAGATCCGATACTGATCACTGAACTGGTCAAATTTGCGCGTAAGCAGGCGCACCGTTGCAGGAGCCAGGCGATGTTCTGGAGACCGTCTGCTCTCGAGTTCGCTGGTTGCCAGGTACATCTGTACCGGGCCTTCATCGGTTGTCGCCCGGGAGAGAGCGAACATTGCCTGAATGAGTTGATCCGGATTGTTCAGGCGGTTAGTGTGCGTACCCGGCTCGCGCAGCACGTTTTTGTGGCGAAGAATTTCTTTCCAGACCTCGAGATTTCCAGGCACCAGCGGTTCCCCAGTAGGCTCCAGCTGGAGGCGAGTGACCAGAAGCAAAAGCGCAGGGGCAGGCCTGAATATCCCTGTGGTCGCACTGGAGGAAGAATCCGGACCTCGCACGGCGTCATAGAAAAGTCGCAGCCGGTGCGAATCGGTAAAATATTCCTGCTGATTTCGATTCACCCGCGAAAGCACGTCAAAATAAGCCATGAGCCAACCCTTGTCCCTGGCCAACAGCTTCTGGACGAAGGACGCGGGAGATGACGGGCTTGCCCCGACCAAATCCTTCCACGCGGATTCGGCGCCCGATCCCCCTGGGACGATAACCCGATTCGCGCGAATGCAGAGATGACTCCCGTAAAAATCAAGGACGCCAGAGTAGGGCAACAATTTCCTGATCCCAAACGATCGGTACAGAAAGTCATCGGTTTGAGAATCCAGCTTGGATAAGGCCCAATACAAGCGTGCTACTGCGGGATCGCTCAGGATGGTGTCAATCAGATCCTTGCTGGCTTCTTTATAATTTTTCCCACTGGCCATGGTCCAATCGCCCGTGGCGAATATCACCGGTACGGCAGAAGCCACGTAGTGGTATTCGAAAGGATCGCCGCCCTGCAGCGTGCGCTCCAGTTCGAGGAGAGGAAATCCGGAATCGATCGTCAGGAAAGCCCGGTCAGCATCCGCCGTCTGCAAGGATGTGTCCGGCGTTCCACAGTCTGGCCGGGTGCGATAGCCGAGGATGCGCAGCAGCGGTTTCGCGTCATCACAATTCGAAACGCGAATGACGCCTGCCACGGCTAGGGCAGACAACTCCCGGGCTTGGACGACGTAGCGGCTCAGCAGGATAAGAAATTCCGTCTGTCTCTTGGAGCTGTCATAACCCTCCATAAAGACGTTGCGGCTCAGCAGCGGTAGCACTTCTTCCGGCGCAATCTTTTGACTGATACCCGCCATGCGCAGAAAAGAGCGCAGCGGCCCTGGGATCGTGAACTCTACAGGGGAGGTGACAGGTTGGTCTCCCGGAGGCGAACTTGCTGCGGCATCAGATGGGTTCGAAGGTGCGGAATTAGCAGAGACTGCTGCGCTGGCAGACACACAACAGCAACAGCAGACTAAAGCAACGACAAGAATGGAGAGGCAAAGAGGGAGTTTCACAGCTGGATTCCCCTTGGAGCCGGCCAAACCTGACGCAACCAGGAGTACGTCGCGGAGAGCAGGGGTTGTAAATCATCCGCCGAATCGACTCGTGACCATTATCGAGTTTGTGCTTCCCGGCCCCTTATTTCCAATGCCGGTCAAAATAACCCATTTCTCGGGATTATCCAAGCAGATTCGTGAATTCCTTTACAAGTTTCTTACGCCGTGGGAAAAACAGGCCACCAGTTAGAGCGGCGGGCGCACGACCTAACAGGCAACTTCCCTGCAATCGCAACCGGATTAGGCCATAGTTCCTGCAGGTTCGCCCAGGGCAATCTCATCCTCGCGCCGCACCGGTACACGCGCTTTCGAGACCAGCACATAGATGGACGGCACCACAAATAGCGTAAAAACCGTGCCGATGATCATGCCGCTCACCAGCATGATACCGATGCTGTTTCTCGCGCCTGCGCCGGGGCCTTTTGCGAGTACAAGTGGGAAATGCCCAAAGACGGTGGCGGCCGTCGTCATGAGGATCGGACGCAGCCTCGTATTCGCGGCGCCGATAATCGCGTCAAGCTTACTCAGCCCCGTTTCCTGCAAGTGGTTTGCGAATTCTACGATCAAAATTCCGTTCTTCGCGATCAAACCGACGAGAGTGATCAATCCGACCTCGCTGTAGATGTTCAGCGTGGTGAAACCCAGGAACGAGAATACGAGGGCGCCCGAGATCGCCAAGGGAACAGAGCCCGCCAGAATGATGAACGGATCGCGGAAGCTTTCAAACTGCGCGGCGAGCACCAGATAGATGAGGATCGCCGAGAGCAAGAACGTACCCAGAAACTTGCTGCCTTCCACCCGCAACTGGCGGGACTCACCCGCGTAATCCACCGTGAATCCCTGGGGCAGGATCTGTTTCGCCTGGTCCTCCAGAAAAGTAAGCGCCTTGTCGAGCGGCACGGGCGGCGGAATGACACCTTGAATGCGCACTGCATTCAGCTGCTGAAACTTGTTGAGCGATCTCGGCTCCGTCGTTGTCTTGAGGCTGGCGAAAGTCGAAAGTGGCACAAGCTGGTCCGACGAACCCTTCACGTAAATCTGCGAGAGCTGATCGGGGGTAAGCCGCTCGACACGCTTGACCTGCGGGATCACCTTATAGCTGCGTCCCTGAATGCTGAAACGGTTGACATAGTTCCCTCCCAGCATAGTGGATAGATCCTGACCGACCTGGCTCAGGTCCACACCCTGGGAACGTAGTTTGTCGCGGTCGAACACCACCTCCGTCTGCGGCTGGTCAAACTTCACATCGGTGTCGGCGAAGATGAACATGCCGCTCGCCATCGCTTTCTGCACGATCTGCTCGGCGAGTTGACTGACCTGCTGAGGCTCTGCAGCCGAAACGATGGCAAAATCAACGGGAAAGTTTCCACCGCCAGGGAGCGGCGGCGGAGTCAACGGAATAACCCGCACACCGGAAATCTTGGACAGCGGGCCGGTGGACTCGACCAGCAGTTCTTGCGTAGTCTTCTTGCGCTGGCTCCAGGGCTTGGTGACCATACCGCCGAAGCCGCCACTTGGATTCGTGATCTGAAAGATGCTGGCGCTCTCCGGAAACGAGTGGTACACGTTGTAGACCTGGTCAGTGAACAGGTTGGTTTGATCGAGAGTGGAGTTGGCCGAAGATTGAATAACTCCAAACACGACTCCTTGATCTTCGGATGGTGCCAGTTCGTGCTGGGAGAACATATAAAGCGGAATCATCGCCACGGCCACAATCGCCCACAGCGTGAGCACGACCGGGCGGTACTGCAACGTGCCCGAAAGCAATCGCACATAAAGATGTCGAACGCTCTCAAAGCGCCGGTTGATGATTCCGGCGAAGCCGCGCTCCGTGTCCCCGGCGCGCAGTAGCTTCGAACCCATCATCGGCGACAACGTCAGCGCCACGACACCCGATACAATCACTGCACCGGCGAGCGTGAAGGCAAATTCGCGGAACAGCGCGCCCGTCAACCCTCCTTGAATTCCGATCGGCGCATAGACCGCCGCGAGCGTGATGGTCATGGCGATGATCGGTCCCACGAGTTCACGCGCAGCGTCCTTCGCCGCCTCGAACGGCGTCTTGCCTAGATGCAAGTGACGCTCGACGTTCTCCACCATGACGATGGCGTCATCAACGACAAGTCCAACGGAGAGCACAATCGCCAGCAGCGTGAGGAGATTGATGGTGAAGCCGGCGATGAGCATCAGGAACACTGCTCCGATCAGCGAGATCGGAATGGCAATCACCGGAATCAATACGGAACGGAACGAACCGAGAAACAGGAAGATCACCACCACCACGATCAGCAGCGTCTCAACCAGCGTGTGCAACACTTCATTGATCGCGTCCTGAATGTATTCCGTCGAGTCGTAGGGAACTCCCAGTTTCATGCCGGTGGGCAATTGCTGTTCAATCGCCGGCAATGCCTTACGCACGTTACGAATCACTTCCAGTGAATTCGAGGTAGGAAGGACCCAGATGCCCATGAAGGTTGCGGTTTCCCCGTTGAAGCGGACATCCTGGTCGTAGTTTTCGGCGCCCAGCGACACGTCAGCGATTTCCCCGAGCCGAACCACCACGCCATTCTGCTGTTTCACCACCATGTCACGAAACTCGCCGGGAGTTCGCAGGTCGGTGTTTGCGATCAGGTTCACGGACACCATGGAACCCTTGGTGCTTCCTAGAGCCGACAAATAGTTGTTTTTTGCCAGCGCATCGTGCACATCGGTAGGCGAGACGCCGCGAGCGGCCATCTGCTCGGGCTTAAGCCAGATCCGCATAGCAAACGTGCGGTCGCCCAGGATGTCGGCACGCTGCACACCGCTGATTGCGCTCAGTTTGGGCTGCACGACACGGGTTAAGTAATCGGTGATCTGGTTTTGATCGAGGTCGGTAGAAGAAAATCCAAGATAAATCGCCGCGAACTGATCGTCGGCAGTTTGCAGATCAATGACAGGAACTTGAGCATCGGGAGGAAGGTCATTGCGGACTTGCGCTACCTTCGCCTGGATCTGAGTCAACGCCGCCGTAGTGTCATAGTTGATCTTCAGGTGCACCTGGATGGTGCTCAAACCCTGAGCGCTGGTCGACTCCATGTAGTCGATGCCGTCGGCGCTGGCAATGACGCGCTCGATCGGCGTCGTAATGAAACCGCGCACCAGGTCGGCGTTCGCGCCAACATAGACCGTCGTAACCTGCACGACGGCGATGTCACTGCGCGGATACTGCCGCACACTCAAAGAGCGAATGGCCTGCAAGCCGGCGATCAGGATCACGAGGTTCACCACGATCGCCAGAACCGGACGCTTGACAAATAAATCCGTGAACTTCATGCGCGCTCCTCCGAGGGCAAACTGATTCTAGCTATCACGTTTAGCTATCCTCAGGCTTGGGACTGGCACTATTTTCGGGCTTGACCGTGTTGTTCACCAGGACGGGAGCGCCGTTGCGAAGCCGGAAGACTCCAGAACTCACAACTTCGTCTCCTGGATTGATGCCGGAAGTGACTGCGACCTGATCGCCACGCGATCCCTCAACTTTCACAACCTGCTGGCGCACCCCGCGATAGGTGTTCCCTTTGGCGTCTTTCATTTCCACGACGACGAACACGGAGTCACCATAGGGGGCATAGTTGATGGCCGAAGCCGGTAACGGAACAACTTGACGCGCCTGTCCCAACGGGAGCTCAACCTGCACAAACATTCCCGGACGTAATTTGTTCTCTTTGTTCGTAACCGTGGCCTGCACCTGGATATTTCGGGTCTGCTCGCTGATGACGGAATCGAGCGCGGTAATCCTGCCGCTGAACGCCATGCCCGGCAGATCGCCGTTCGTGACACGCAGAACATGACCGGGTATGACCTTCGGCGTTTCTTGTTGGGGCACGCCGAAATTCACATAGATGGGGCTCAGAGATTGCAGAGAAACAATCGCCTGTCCGGCCGCCAGGTATTGCCCCAGGCTGACCTGACGAATTCCCAGGAGGCCAGAAAATGGAGCGTGAATCGTCTTGCGAGCGATCGCCGCGCGAATGTCACCGACCTGCGCCTCCGTAGCCTTCTGCTGGGAATCGGCGGTGTCGTAGTCCGAACGGGAAATGACGCCAGCTTTTACCAGTTCCTGGGCGCGGCCGTAGTTGATGCGGGCCAGATCGTGCTGCGCCTCAAGACTGGCTAACTGCGCGCGTTCCTGGCGGGTATCGAGCTCCACCAGAATGTCTCCCTCGTGCACCCATTGGCCCGAGTCAAAGTGGATTTTGTCGATGGTTCCGGGCAGATCGGCGCTCACCGTGACCCCCTGAATCGCGGCTGCCGTGCCGATGACTGACAAGGTAGAAGGCCAAGTCTCCCGCTGAGCCACGACCGTCGTAACCGCAGTGGGTGGAAGCTGGAAGCTCGCACCTTGGGCGATGGCGGCTTCCACCTGCCGGAATTTTGCAAATCCCAGACCCCCCAAAATAAGGGCCATCACGACCAACATCAGGATCATTCGTTTCGCCATACATTCTCCAGATCTGAAACAAAACACTTGGGTGATGTCTGGACTACGGAGTCAGACGGGCAACGCAGTTGTTTCGTATAGATTTCGCTATTTCGAAAAAGGATTCAGAGTTCCTAGGGGTCACTGCGGCCCGGACTTGCGGCACAAACACAGCTAAGTGGGGTGCAGAAGCCGTAAATCACAACCCACACCCGTCACCGGGATGGGTTCGCGGTCTTTGCTTGATGGCCTGAAACGATGGCCCCACTTTCAGCACTATGGTTATAAGAACAGTCTGGTTGGGGTCACGAGATCGGACGAGACGATCCGAGTTGTCAATTCCGACGGACTCACAGCCGCATGGCATGAGCGTCGACCCATGTTGGCGAAATCTCTTAGTCGCCAAACGTTCAGGTCGCCTCGTGTCGAGCACACAATGGCCGGCGCTATCCGAACAGATAGGTCTCTATCCAACGCGATAGGTCGCAAACATTTCTATGAACTCTTTATTCGCGCTGAAAGATCGTCAACCGTGTGCAAGAGGGGTGGTTATTGAGAGTCCTAATTCGAGCGGGGATGGCCAGGAAACTGCTTGAACTGCATTTGCGCGCGGTTGAATTCAGACCTTCCCAGACGGCAACCTTCGGCAACAACCCAATACCTGCGCCTTGCGGCGCAAGTTGGCATTGATCACGTAACCATTGGCGTCCCTTAAACCTCTGCTCAAGAATTGAACCGTCCATCCCGTAGGAGGAAACAATGAGCGACACTAGCCCCAGAGCTTCTATCAAGCTACCCAGTGACTTCGTATTCGGGCAACTTCGCCCGGATCATACTAAGCCCGCCCCGCCCACACCTCCGCCGCCGCTCGGTCCACTCTCCGCATTTGTTGGAGATTGGGTCGGGAACGGCTTCAACACCATCTTTCGGCCGGATAGTGCTGCTACGCCAACAACGCTACCGAATCCAGTTCCCCCGCCCCCGCCTCCCCGCGACAACATTTTGGAATTGAACTTAACCTCTGAGAGCCTCTCGTTTTCGCCCCGCCTAGGGTCGGTTCCAAATCGCGGCACCGGAACACAGGCAGACGCTTTTCTCAACGGGGTACCCTATCTGCAGACGATCAATGATATTACGATTCACGGCGAAAGTGTTGGTATCCACGTCGAACCCGGAATCTGGATTCATGTGCCCGCGACTACGATCCCGCAACTGGGGGAGACGGTTACCCGGATGGCCTCCATCCCCCACGGCACGACGATCGAGGCTCAAGGGCTCGTAGCGCCCGCGGCACCTGGGCCACCAACGATCGCCGCAGTAGACATCACACCGTTCGTAACGGGTAGTAATCCTCCCAAGAAGGTTCCCCCGTTCGCCAGCCAGACCGCCAGCAACCCGAACACGCCCAGAATCCCTCAAGACCTGGGCCCGTTCATCACACGCGGCACCATCACGCAGGCGATGCTGGACGATCCCAACAGTTTGCTGCGGGCCCACATCAGCAAGCAGAAGATCGTCAGCACCACCACCATCTTCGTTTCGACCGCCCCGCCGCCTCCGGTTGGGCTCTTCGGCGGTGGAACCGACAACATCGCATTCCTTCTGGGCCAGGCCAACGCGTCTGCGCCCAACGCTCAGGCCATACAGATGACGGCCGTCTTCTGGATTGAAACTGTCGAAGAAGTTATTAAAGTGGGTCCCTACAATGTGGGTGACCCGCCGCACTTGATTAAAGCCAAACGGAGCGTTTCTGGTCAGCGCGTGCCGAGGTTCTCCGTCACACCGCCGTTTGATTTGGACAAGGAGAGCGAGATCACGGTTACGTTCACGCAGATTCAGTACAGCCAGACGGTGCTGCTAAATTTCGCTGGTCTCACTTGGCCGCATGTCTCAGTGAACACGCTGGTGCCCGCGGACGACATCATCGTTCCTCCCTCTGTATGGAAGTGAGCCGGATGGCTGTCTTGGGCGGCGGCCGTCTTTCCCGGCGGCCGCCGCAGCATATGGAAATGTTGCTCAGCTTAAGCGATTTGTCCCGATTCGCGTTTTTCCTGACTGATAGGAGGACCCATGAAACCCTGTCATTTATGCCTGCTCATCTGCACATTTCTTTTCGCGGTCACCGACAATTGCGTGTCCCAATCCACCATGGTGCCGTGGCTTACCCGTTCTGCGGATAACGCAAGAAGCGGCTGGAATCCGCGCGAGACTCAACTGACGCAGGCATCACTCGAGTCCAAGGGAATTGTCCGAGCGACCGTTATTCCAGTCTTCGGTGATGCGCGAGGCATGGAAGCCCAGCCACTCATCTTACCCAACGTGAAGCTTCCCGACGGCACCATCCACGACGTCATGGTTCTGCCATCGATGGCGAATATTGTGCGGGGCGTGGATGCTCACGATGGTGCAGCTTTGTGGTGCGTGACCTTGGGTACGCCGATCAACGGAAACACACCCATAGGCCCGCAGAAAGCCGCGCCAGACGGCTGCGTTGGCAACTTCCCGACGATTGACTGCCACGCGATCAATGACAAATGGGGAGTGTTAAGCACCGGCGTCATCGATCCGGACACGCAGCGAGTCTACCTGGTCTCCTGGATCTCGCCCGACGGTACTCCGCAAAACGGCAAACATTTTGTGTTCATCTTGAACGTGGCCGATGGAACTCAGGTGGTGGCGCCGGTTTTGGTAACCGGTACCAGCCTCGGGCTGTCCTACAGCAGTACCATGCGCAAGCAGCGTAGTTCGCTGGCGCTGACCAATGCGAATGGCCGTAAGACGGTCTTTTGGGCCTCCGGCACGGTGCAGGAAACCGGAAACAAGGCCGCCGGATGGATCTTTGCCTTCGACTGCGCTACCAATTCGATCGCCGCCGCTTTGACGACGTCGGAGGGCGAAGGTGCGGGGATATGGATGGGCGGACAAGGGCTGGCGGCGGATGATAAGGGCTTCCTCTACGCCATCACCGGCAACGGGGATTTTGATGGCCAGACCCAGTACGGTGAATCATTCGTGAAGGTGCAGTACACACCTGCTTCCGGAGGGACGCAGGCCAGTTTGAAGGTCGTCGACCACTGGACACCTTGGACGGACCTGGTACGATCCGGGCAAGCGCGACTGCCGGCGACGAAACTGGCCGGGCAAAGCGCGCCCAGTGAAGCCGCCAAGCCGGTGGGGAGCAAGATGAACCTCTCGATTAAGGATGCCAGATTGGAGGGGCACATCAACGAGCACGGCAAACCAGTGCTCTTAGTCTTCCCGAACATGGCTAGCGGAAATTGGTCCGACGAGGATTGGGGGTCGGCTGGTCCGGCGTGTATCTTCTCGATTAGTGTGTGCGTCGCTACCGGAAAAGACGGAATCGCGTACCCGATCAAGACAGCGAACCTCGGCGGCACTACGCCCGCAGACTTGGGCAACGCGAAAGGAAACTGCGCAAAACTCGCGGCGCCTCCCGTCTGGCTTACAATGAGCCCCGGGCCAGTCGATCCGTGCCCCGCCAATCCCACCACGTTGAACTTTTTCCCTTGGGGCGATACCGCGCATCTTCATATGACGCCCGTACAGTTTTTCGATCCCGTGCTCAAGTCGTGGACGATTTTCGCCTGGGGCGAAAATTCGCAACTCCACAAATGGAAGGTGAGTTCGACCGGAACTTTAGCCTACATCGCGCAGGGTCATGAATACGCCAGCGTGAACATTCGGGATACTCCCCCGGGAGGAATGCCGGGAGGATTTTGCTCGGGATCCAGCAATGGGGCGGACGCTGACTCCGCGATTCTGGTCTGCACCATTCCCTACGGCGATGCCAACGCAAACGTAGTGAACGGTCGCTTACTCGTCTACGACGCTGTACATCTCGCCGCAGATGGATCGCTTAAAGTTTTATGGGATTCACAAAGCTTTGCGATCACCTTTCTGTTCAACAAGTTTGATCCTCCGGTAATTGACGGAGGCCAAATCTATGTGCCGAATTACAACGGCGGCGTGGATCTTTACCGTCTGGCGCAATAGAAGCGTCGTCGTTGGAAATCTCTGCACCCGAAGGTTCACCTTCGTCCTTCGGATTTTCACACCAGCTTCGTTTTCGAGAGGGGCATCTCGCGGATACGCTTCCCGGTTGCGGCATGAATGGCGTTGTAAAAAGCCGGGGCAAATGGCGGAACACCCGGCTCTCCCACGCCAGCAGGAGGAGCGTCGCTCTCGACGATGTAAACGCTGGTGTGTTTCGGAGCGCTATCCATGCGGACCAGTTCATAGTCGTTGAAGTTGCTCTGGTTCACGACCCCGTTGGTAACACTAATCTCGCTAAGGAGGGCAAGGCTTGCCCCAAAGCTGGCTGCTCCTTCCATCTGGTTGCGAACGTTGTCGGGCGCCACAACCGTTCCGGTATCCACCGCTGTCCAGACGTTGGGAATCTGCACCTGGCCTTTTCCATCTACTTCGACTTCCACCACCGTAGCCACGTAGGTAAAGAAAGCACGGTGTGCAGCGATGCCGAATCCATGTCCGTTCCCGCTGGAACGCTTTCCCCACCCTGACTTTTCAGCAACCAATTCCACCACATGACGCAGCCGTGCGGTATCGAGTGGATAGCGCTTTTGTTCTTCCTGCTCGTCGGGATCAAGTTGCACCGGGATGATACGCGGCGGCCCAATCAACTCGAGGAGGTACTGAACAGAATCCTTATTGGCGGCGTTGGCCAGTTCGTCTGCGAAGGAGTGAATGGCGAATGCGTGATAGACGTTGGCAACGCTCCGCATCCATCCAATGCGCACATGAGCGTCGGCCGGTCCGTTCTCCGCCCGGTGATTCGGAATGTCGAAAGGCAGGTTGTTCCAGCCCAGGCCCATTTCGTCGTCAGCGTATTTAGCGTTGACGTCGAAGGTAGAACCGATCGGAGGATAGACGGTGCGCTGCAGCCACGCCGTCGGTTTGCCATCTGCTCCGACCGCGGCCTTCATATACATGGCGGCGACCGAGTGGAAGAAGTCGAACTGGATATCGTCTTCACGGCTCCAGACAACCTTCACCGGCTTGCCGAGCTGTTTGGAGAGAACCGCCGCCTCCGCAACCTGGTCGGGCTTCGATTTCCTCCCAAAGCCACCACCGAGCAGAGTGACATGGCAGGTCACATCTTCTTTCTTAATGCCAAGTACGCCAGCAATGGTTTCCTGCACAGCCTGCGGGCTCTGGGTGGGAGCCCACGCCAACACTTTTCCGTCTCGATATTCCGCCACGGCGACCGGCGGCTCCATCGAGGCATGCGCGAGATGCGGGGTGTAGTATTCCGCCTCGATGATCTTGCCGCCCTTGGCAAATTCCGCGTCCACGTCGCCCAGATTACGCACGACCTTCCCCGGCTGACGCGATGTGGATTCCAGAGTCTTGCGGAATGGATCGGAATTGTAAACAGAGTGCGGACTGGTGTCCCAATCGATCTTGAGAGCCTTGCGTCCCTGGAATGCGGCCCAGGTGTTGTCGGCGATGACGGCGACGCCGCCCAGCGGTTGGAAGTGATGCGGCGGTTTGAAGGTGTCAATGGTCAGTGTCTGCTTCACGCCCCGTACCTTGAGAGCAGCCTTATCGTCATAGGATTTTATCTTCTGCCCGAGGACCGGTGGATGTTCGACAGAGGCATAGACCATGCCGGGCATCGCGGCATCCATACCGAAGGTGGCTTTGCCGGTGACGATCTCGGGGAGATCGAACAGAGCGTTGTCTTTGCCGATGTAGCGCCACTGCGACCGGTCCTTGAGCAGCACGTCTTCCTTCTTGGGAACAGGAAGTTTGGCGGCAGCGGCGGCGAGTTCCCCATAGCTGAGCTTGCGGGCGGTCGCCTTGTGGACCACGAAGCCTGGCTCGGTAGAGCACTCCTTTTGCGGCACACTCCATTTCTGCGAAGCGGCGGTGATCAGCATCGCGCGACCGGTAGCTCCGACCTGCCGCATCTGATCGAAGAAACTGCGAACCGAGTGCGAGCCATCGGTATCCTGATCGCCGTATTTTGCGTCGCCAATCGCCTGATCGATCTTCACCTTCGCCCAATCGGCATCGAGTTCGTCCGCCAGGACGAGAGGCAGCGCGGTGCGGCTGCCACAGCCCATCTCGGAGCGTGCAGCAACAATGGTGACGGTGCCGTCGCTGGCAATCGAAAGAAAAATGTCGGGCTGGAAAACAGAAGAAGTGTCGCTGGAAACGCCGGCCCAGAGCGGCTTAGGGACGAACTGTACGCCCAGCACAAATGTCCCGGCTACGAAGGCGCCCTTCAGAAATCCACGCCGGCTCACATTCTGGATGTCGTTCATATCATCTCCTTCGAAGCCTGGTGAATCGCCGCACGAATGCGCTGGTAGGTTCCGCAGCGGCAAAGGTTGCCCGACATGGCCTCGTCGATCTGCGAATCGCTGGGATTGTGATTCTTGTTCAGAAAAGCGATGGCCTGCATGATCTGGCCGGCCTGGCAGTATCCGCATTGCGGAACCTTGATCTCCATCCAGGCCTTTTGCACGGGATGCAGTCCGTTGGTAGAGATTCCTTCGATCGTGGTGATGCTCGTTCCGTTGACCTCTTTCATCGCGACCGAACAGGATCGCACCGCTTCACCATTTTGATGAACGGTACAGGCTCCGCACAAAGACATGCCGCAGCCAAACTTCGTGCCGGTAAATCCAGCGACATCGCGCAAGTACCACAGGAGTGGCATCTCGGGATCGCCGTCGAAGGTCCTGTCCTTACCGTTCACTTTGAAGCCGATCATTTCTCCTCCGGTTTACGAGCAGATAGAACTGGCTGAACGTCCTATCGTAGTCACTCGCGGGGTTTGGTTCAACCGCGTAGCAGAATGGGACGTGGTCTGTCGGGTCGTTGCCAGCCCTACCGATGCCAGCGGTGCGAGCCAATTGGGGGAGCAGATTGAGTAGACGAGTCTTAGCAAGATTAGCCGGATAGCTGTCCGCGAGATTCTAAAATTCGAACCGCAATCCAAACTGGAAGTAACGCGGCAAGTAGCCGTTCGCGTCAGACGTAATCGTGCCGAAGGCCGCATCTCCAAGCGCAGAGTCCGGCTGGGCAAAGCGCGGATGATTCAGCAGATTAAATACTTCGGCTCTGAGATCGATCGTCATCCCTTCTTTCGGCACGAATGACTTGTACAGATTCATATCGAAGTCATGGATGCCGTTCACGCGCAAGCCGGGAAAATAACGAGGAGCGTTGCCCGGATTCTGATCGCCGGGATCGGCGAGGCAGTTCGAATTGATAAATGCCGCGACCGGTGCGTTCCCGTTTCCTTCGGCCACCGAGTTCGCCTCCCAATTCGAGGCGACATCTTTCATGCTGAGACCGGTCTTGAGTTGAGGACAGACGACATTGGGACGCTGGGTGCCATTGGCGAGCCGCGGATTGCTCATGCCGAGCGCGATCGGTTGCCCAGATTGTTCCGTGACGAGGGTGGCGATCGACCAGCCTCCCACGACGGCGTCGAGCCCGCGATTCATATCCCCGCCAATCCATTCGTTGCGGCCCACCGGTAAAGTCACCACCACCGCGGCGGCGAGGCGCTGCGGCGCGTCATTGGCGCTGATACTGTGTTCCAAATTCAGGCGGTCGAGTTGTTGCGGGAGTCCGTTCGCAAGCGATCCTACCCAGTTATTTCGTCCTGCCGACGAATTATCGGTCAACTTTGAGACCGTATAGTTGCCCTCGAAACTGAGGTGGTGCGTCGTCCGCTTCTGAAAGCGGATTTGCATCGAGTTGTACCAGGAACTGGCTTCCTCCAACATCAAGCCTTCGAAATCTCCCGTGAATTGAGGGTAGGGATTGAGCAGATTTCCCAACGGGACTTGCGAAGTGCTGTAGAGCGAATCGGGCTCATTGAAGCAGGGAGAAGTAGGAGTGGATGTACACGGCTGGGTGAACATCGCCTGGAACGGGTTCGTCACCGGATTCTGAAGGAAGGTACTGACGCAGCTATCTGTCTGGCAACTGGGATCGGTAGGAGTGACGGCGGCGGAAATCTTCGCGAGCAGCGCGGAAGAAATGAAGTCCCGATTATTGGTGCCAGCCCACGGGAGATGCGTACTACGGTTTGCGGAATAATCGACGCCCAGAACAATCTGGCTGGGCAATTCCCGCTGGATTCCAATATTCCACTGGTAGAGATCGGCATCGCGCGCCGCAGTTGTGCCAAGATCGTTGTTGTTCGCGTATCCCCAATCGGCAAACTGGCCATACTGTTTGCCTTGCGGCCCGGTGAAGCCCGCAGGAAAAGGATTTTCCAGCGTAGCGGACTGCGTTTCAAAATTATTGTTTGTAAAGAAAATCGACGCCGTCTTGCTGAAAGCGGTTCCGGGATATTGAAAATTTGTAGCTGGACTCATTCCGAAATAAATACCGGCTCCGCCGCGCACCACCGTTTTTGAATCGAAGGTATAGGCAAATCCCAATCGCGGGCCGACATCGTTGCGGTATACCGGAACGTGCCTCATGCTCGAAGTGGGAAACTCCGTGGTGCCGATTAATTGCTCCGAGGAGGGATAGTTTAGTCCTACGGAGGCCAAAGCAGCCTGGGCGGGGGTCAAATCGAGAGTCACTCCAGTAGGCGCGGTGAAATTACTAAACTGGATGCGGTTGTAGCGTTCGTCGTAGGGCGTGCTCCATTCATAACGTATGCCAAGGTTGAGGGTCAACTTGGAGGTAACTTTCCAGTCGTCCTGAAAGTAGAAGCCGGTCTCCGCCGATCGATTCGCGACTGACGGCAAAACTTCGAGCGAGGTCGGTTCAGATGGAAAGGGGTTGATATTGTCGGCATATCCGAACAGCGTACTGGCGAAGGGATTTCCGGTGGGATTTCCGTTGGCATCGGTGTCGTTGTTTGGAGTCGGCGAGGTGACGTAGTCGGTAAAGTTGAAGACGCCGGTCGGATCCGAGGGCTGAAAGAAGTTGTTGTAGAAAAGCCGCTGCTCTCCGCCGAACTTCATCAGGTGCGAGCCCTTGGAGATCACAATTTGAGAAGAATAGCTGTAGAGCGTATGCGCGAAGGTGGTGTTGGCGCAGCATTGATCGTAAAGATCGGTCCATGGCGCAGTTTGCCCGCCAGAGGACATGTAGATCGCCGGCATCCGATCGATTCCGTTGGCCTGCTGGAACACGGGTGGGAGCTGCACACCGGTAGGCAAGGAAGCGTTGAAGCTGGAAATCGTGGGAATCCCCGGTGTTTCCAGCTCATGCACACGGTCAATCGCGAAGTGGTTCGTCCAGACGATACGGGAATTCACCGTCCGGGAGTATTCGATCGAACCATTTTGAGCTAGCGTTGGGCTACCCGCGATTCCATCTCCGGACCCGTTATTGTCAAACCCGTCGCCGAAGATCGTGGGGGTGTAGTAATTCGATGAGCCCCGGCTGTAGCGACCGCTGATGTGGTTTCGGTCATTGATCTGGTGATCAATCTTGATATCGAACTGATAATCCGGCGCGTGTGCGATGCCGCTGAAAATGTAATTATTAAATTCACCCGGCAAATTGGCTTGCGGATAAAGGTTGAGAATGGCCTGGCCGATAGGATCGATTTCGCCCTTGGGAATTACGTTCGGAGGTCCAATCGGTTGCCCGCTGCTGTTAAACCCAACCTGTGCCCGAGTACAGGTCGATGGCGTAGGACAACTCTGCTGCTTGGGGTCGTAGATATTGGTAGCTGTCGCTGAGAAATTCCCATTGCGCTCTGCGGTGGAGGGCACAGTTGCGAGACCGCTGAACGCGCTGTTGCTGCGCACTTTTTCAAAATCGGCGAAGAAGAAGGTGCGGTTCTTTCGGATGGGTCCGCCGATGGTAAATCCTGCCTGGTCGCGTTTGCTATCCGGTTTGGGATTGGGAGCAGGATTGAAGAAATCACGCGCAGCCAGTTGCGAGCGCTGGAGGAAGTACCATCCGCTGCCATGGAAAGCGTTGGTTCCGCTCTTCAGAACCATGTTTACAACGGTGCCGCCGTTGTTGCCAAATTCCGCCGAAAAGCTGTTGTTCTGAACTTTGAATTCCTGCACACCTTCGACCAGCGGCTCGTAGTAAACATTCGAGTTTCCGCCCTCACCCTGCTCCGGCGCGCTGATCAAGGCGCCATCGATCCGCACCTCTGCGGTCGCGTTGCGCTGTCCGTTGGAAACGAAATTCGTTCCTGAGGGGTAATTGTCCTGAGTGCCCGACCCGGCCACCTCTGTCACGCCTCCGGAGAGGAAGGTCAGGCCAAAGAAGTCGCGATTCAACAGAGGCAGTTCCTTCACATACTCACTTGTAACGTCGGTGCCTAACGTTGCGTTGCCCGTATCGAGCAGCGGCGCGGTAGTTGTGACTTCCACGGAAGTCGACACGCCTGCCAATTCCAGCTTGAAGTTCAGCGAGGATTCCTGATCGACTGCCAGAACCACGCCTGTGTGCTCGGCCGCGCGAAAGCCTGGCGCTTCGGCCTTTACGTCATACGTGGACGGACGCAGTCCAGTGAAGAAATACGAGCCCTTGTCATCCGTGCGCGCGGCGCTGGAAATGTTCGTGCCCACGTCCCGGATGGTGACTCTCGCATTCGTGACGAGGGCACCGCTCGCATCGGAGACCACACCGCGCAGCTGGGCCCGGTAATTGCCTTGCGCCACTGAGAAGGTCGCACAGCCTGCGAGCACGGAGATGTTCAGAACCCACGAAAGGACCTGCCGAGTCAGCCGCATGAGATCCTCCGATTACATTCGAATTCGGCCGGCACCCATTCGCCAGCACAACTCGCGCACTTGCGAATTGTTACGCTTTATTACGAAACCAATCTTTTACTGGGTAGGGCACTGCTTGTCAAGAGGGAATGTCGGGAGGCGCTGCGCATTCATGAATGATTCGTATTTGCCGGTCAATCGGCATGTAACCAGAAGACCGCACCTTTTGAGATAGGCGGCAGCGTGTACGTGACGGTTCCTTGCTTCGACACGCCCTCCAGCCTCTGAGTGTTCCCGAGAAACGGCAAGAAATACGCCGATTCGCCGCGCGCACCAGGGTGGGTGATGGTGACGGTCTGAGGAGTCTGAACGGGATTCTTGCCGCCCACCAGTCCGGCGAAGTTCGCCAGAAAAACGTGGGTCTCACCGTTCACGCGAGCTACGGAAGAGGCGACCTTGGGTGATGCCAAGATTTCGATGCCTGCGCTGAGTGGAAGACTATCGAGAAATGCCTGCTGCAATTCCGGAGTTGCCTGGTCAAAGCCAGCTTCCAGAGACGCGACGTATGCTTTCCCGGGGCACGCGGGGAAGCGGACGATCTCTGGCTGATTGCCCGATTCCAGAGGGTTATTTCCAGTGATGATGAGCTTCTTCCCTCCCTTGGCGTACTGATCGAGCCACGTCCGCTCGTCCTGGCTCAGAATACGAACGTCTGGTAGAACGAGAGTCTGGCCGTGAAATTCACGCAGGGTTCGCGGCGTGACGATCTGGAATTCGCGATGGGACTGCATCAGCAGAACAAGAATTCCGCGATAGGAGCGGAGGAAATCCTCCGCATAGTAATTTCGCGTCTGAGGCGAGAAATAAACTCCGATCGGATTGATCGGCGCACGTGGTAAGTAGAAAGTTTTTTCGTTCTGTTTAATCCAGGCGAAAATCTTCTTGCGGGTGGCAGGATCGTTCGATCCCGCCATGGAATGGCCGGGCGCATCCCAAAAATTTGTTCCCGCCATGACCTGGGACATCGCCAGGTTCATCATGGCCTCTCTTCGGTCGACGACCTTGTCTCCATCCCAGGAATAGTTCAGAATCCAGGTCGCCTTCCCTTCCGCAAAGGCTCGGAACGTGTGCATGCCGACCTGATAGTAGAACCAATTCAGAGGTGTGCGGGCCGATGCCATGTGATCGCCGCTGCCGAATTCGTATTCGTGCGCGATTGCATCGACGACAGGATAAAGGCTGTAAACATCAGCCCCCACGCGGACTGATTCCTGCTCGATGCCGGGGTAAATTTCCGGAATCGTCTTTATCTGCGGATTCACTGATTTGGCATTGTGGTCGATCTCTTGCAAGAAATCGGTGAACGTCTGAATGCGAAAGTCAACCCAACGGCGAAAATTGGAATCCGAAAAATCTCCAAGCTTCAAATCTTTTTTCGCGTCGAGTCCCGTCTGCTTTTTAAACGCTGCCACGGTGTAGTCATCGAAGCTGGCCCAAGTGTCTTCCCAGCCGTCGAAGTGCGTCATCCAGTAAGGAATATCGATGTAGATCCCATCAATTCCGGTCGCGGCAATCTGCCGGACGCGCTCCATGTAAGTTTTTCGCCACTCAGGAGCATAAGGACTGACCCAAACATCCTCGTCGCCAGCAGTGATCCAAAACGCCGAGCCGCCGCCGAAGATCGCGGGTTCACCCGTGATTTTGCGCTGCAACCAGTCGGGATGGTCCTTGGCCAGCGTGTGGGCAACCTTGTCTCCATGAGCGGTGATGCATTCGGTTCCAGCGATGTAGACGAAGGCATAGTTTCCCGCAGCATGCGCTTTTTCTGCCACGGCATGAATCGCCTGCAGCTTCGTCGTTGGGTCAAGAAAGCTTTCGTAGCGGCCGGGTATGTCGTTATCGACCTCAATGCCGAACACGCCGGTTTCCTGGGCGTCCGCGACGATCTTATCAGCGCTGTTCCTCGCAAGACCGTAGGCACCGATGCGCACATAGTTCGTCCAATTTTGTTCGACTGCAGTTGGAGACGCCGATGCCCCTATGAAAAGAAGGAGAACAGAGAATGCAATTCTGTGTTGTCGCATGCGAGATCCGTTCATTCGCTGAGGAGTAACAACCGCTGCTCCATCCGGACCGCGATCGTCCAGGTGGAAGAACACTCTAAACCGTTTGCGACGACGAAGGAAAGTGATGCGAGAGTTTCGTAAGACCACTTGCGGAAGCGGGAGGGAGTATTATGCGGATGACTGATGGAGTATGAAACGGAGTAAGTAATGTCCGAGTCTATTGACTGGCCCCCGCCGCTGTTGGGGCGGCCTCGCCGTCGCCGCCGCTTTCTTCTCGCTCTCGTTGTGCTGGCCGTCATCTTCTTCGGCGGCCGGGCCGTGTTGTCCTATTACGTGGACGTACTTTGGTTTCGATCGCTGGGCTATGAGGGCGTCTTCTGGAAAACCCTGAACCTTCAATGGGAAATCTTCGCGGCTTTCGCAGCAGCCACTTTTCTCATGCTGTACGGATCGTTCGTCGCGCTCAAGCGGGCGCATCTTCCCGATCTGCCAGACGGTCAAACGATTCTGATCGGGGGCCAGCCCGTGAAGCTGCCGGTGGAACCTGTGCTGCGGCTCATCGCTCTCGGCGTTTCGCTCGCCATCGCCGCTGCCACCGGCGCCGCCATGATCGGGGAGTGGTCAACGCTCGCGCTGTTTTGGTACGCACCTCGCACTACCGGCAGCGTAGCAGACCCGATTTTTGGCAAGCCGCTGAACTTTTTTCTGTTCGCGCTGCCGGCCTGGGAACTGATGGCTGGTTGGCTGCTGACGCTCGCCGTGATTCTCTGTGCGCTCGCCGGCTTCTTCATTCTCATCGCGGGCGGAGCTCGTGTGCTCGCCGGACGTCTCAGTCGCCACGTCACTTTACCCTGGCGCGGATTTTCGATCGCATTTGCGTTTCTGTTGCTGGTCCTGGCAGTGCGGGCATATGTCGGCCGGTTCGAACTCTTGCTCGAGGATCACACCATCTTCGGAGGTGTGACGTATACGGATGCACACGTCACGCTCACGGGAATGCTCGTCGTCTGCGCGGCGCTCGTTCTTGGCGCCGTGATCGCTCTCGTCAACGCCGCGCGCGTGCCTCGCGGTCGCTGGCTGGTCGCGGCGATTCTTCCAGCTGCGGTATGTTATATCGCGGTTCAGGGGATCGCATGGTACGTCAGCAGTTTTATCGTAAAGCCGAACGAACTGGTTCGCGAGAAGCCCTATATCGTCTTCAATACTGAGTTGACGCGGCAGGCCTATGGACTGAATCGAGTTTCCCAGCGCGAGTTCCCTGCCGAGACGACCGTTGAGGCTGCTGATCCAGCAAACAATCAGGCCACGCTTCAAAACATCCGGCTCTGGGACTGGCACGCACTCCAGGACACGCTGCGTCAGATTCAGGAAATCCGCACCTACTACGACTTTCCCGACATTGACATTGATCGATATACCATCGACGGCACGACTCGAGAAGTAATGCTCGCAGCGCGCGAACTGAATGTCGATAAGCTGCCTGAGAGCAGCCGCAACTGGATCAACGAAAAACTAATCTACACCCACGGCTACGGCATCACGATGAATCCAGTCAATGGATTCACGGCCGAAGGCCTGCCCACTCTGATTTTGAGCAACATGCCAGTGCAGAGTACGGTTCGCAGTGTGAGCGTGACGCGACCGGAAATCTATTTCGGCGAGTTGACCAACACCGACGTCTACGTGAAGACGCGGCAGAAGGAGTTCGACTATCCGCAAGGTGAGAGCAACAATCTCACGTCCTACGAAGGCAACGGCGGCATCGTGCTCGGCGGGTTCTTGCGCCGGATGATCATCGCGCTCGACCAAAGCGACCTGGCGAAGCTACCGTTCAGCGATGACGTAAATAAAGATAGCCGGCTGCTGATGCGACGCAATATACGCGATCGCGTAGCGGCATTGGCCCCTTTCCTTACCTTTGATCCCGATGCGTACATCGTGCTCGGCGATGATGGACGGCTATCGTGGATCATGGATGCGTTTACGGCTTCCGACAGCTATCCATACTCGACGCATACTCGTCTCGACAACGCTTCCATCAATTACATGCGGAATAGCGTGAAGGTGGTCGTCGACGCCTACGATGGCACGACAACGTTCTATGTGTTCGATCCGGAAGATCCGATCATCGACGCTTACCGGCGCATTTTTCCGACTCTATTCAAAGATGCTTCCATGATGCCAGCGGACCTGCGGAAACATGTGCGCTATCCCGAGTTGCTGCTCAAACTGCAGGCAGAGATTTACGGGCTCTATCACATGACGGATCCGGAAGCATTTTACAACCGCGAGGATCTGTGGACGGTCGCTACGGAAGTCAGTATGAGCCCCGGAGGCGAGCAGGTCACGCAACCGATGCAGCCCAACTTTGTTTTGATGAAACTGCCGGGTGAAAGCGGCGAAGAGTTCGCCGAGATTCTGCCGTTCACACCCGCCAACCGGAATAACCTGATCGGCTGGATTGCCGGGCGCAGCGACGGCGCACAGTACGGTACGTCAGTAGTCTACAACTTTCCGAAGACAAAACTGGTCGATGGGCCGCTGCAAATCGAGGCACGTATCGACCAGAACGCGCAGCTTTCCGGGCAGCTGACCTTATGGAATCAGCAAGGCTCACACGTGCGGCGAGGCGCCCTGCTGGTAATTCCGACTGGCAAGGCGCTGTTGTATGCGGAGCCGATTTACCTGCAGGCTGAACGAAGTCCGATGCCCGAGTTGCGCCT
This sequence comes from uncultured Acidobacteriaceae bacterium, assembly GCA_964403025.1. Classification (GTDB taxonomy): domain Bacteria; phylum Acidobacteriota; class Terriglobia; order Terriglobales; family Acidobacteriaceae; genus Sulfotelmatobacter. The sequence continues at coordinate 99,130 of CAYOEH010000003.1, forward strand.
CGTGGTGCTTGCGCTGCAAGATCGGCTGGCATACGGACCAACCTTCGAATCAGCGATGGCGTCGCTTTTTGGGGGAACGGTCTCGTCGTTGACTGCCTCTTCAACGACCGCAGCAGCCGTCTCCGCGGAACCGGCGCGCAGTACAACCGCGTCCGCCTCGTCACCCCAGCCCGCGGCGGACGTTAATGCGCTCATCGCGGAAGCCGCAAAAGATCTTGCCGATTACCAGCGCCTGACGGCGGAAGGTAAGCTCGCCGAAGCTGGACAAAAGCTTGAAGAATTGAAACGCGCGCTCGACAAGCTGAATGCGAGATCAAGATGATGTCGCCGTAGTGTCGCCGGCAGGTTATACAGTAAACCTCAAAATGAGGAATTACTTAAGTACTCCTCAGAAAGTTGAATTGTGCTGCCAGAGTACCTTCTCTATGTTTACCTGTAGGTAATCTGAGCGTGCAAGGCATCCGGAGCGGACATTCCCTTTTGTCCACCGAACGACATGGATCACCCAACGAGCCACTCAGTCCTGGGATGCTGTTTATGTATTCGCGTCGCACGGTCACTCGTCACGCTCTGGTCTCTCTCTCGTTCGTATTGCTGTATCTGCTGCTGAACCGTCCCGAAATCGTCCTTTTTTCACACATTGGATTTGTAGCCTGGTATCCCGCCATCGGTTTAGTGATAGCCCTGATGTTGGGCGTCAGTCCGTGGTATGCGCTTCTGGCCTTCTTCACCAATGCTTTCACCAACGTGGCTCTTTACTCGCAGCCCGTACTGTCGTTCAGCAATACCATCGGTGCCGCGGGAATCTCTGCCAGCTATGGTATTGCTGCATATCTGCTGCGCGGGACTCTAGAGATAGATCTTGGACTACGACGGCGCCGAGATGTGGTCCGCTACCTTCTAGTAAGTGCAACCGCGGCGGCCAGTGCGGCTCTTTTTGGAGTCGCAACTCTGATTGCGGATCATGCCATTACCTGGGGCGAGTGGAAGTCGTCCGCACTTGGGTGGTTCTTAGGTGACGCCATTGGCTTGGTGGCTGTCGCACCTTATCTCCTGGTCCATGTCTTTCCGCATATTCGTCGGTGGCTCGCGGAGGCGTCGGCAGAGGTCAGGCCAACAAAAGCGCATCGGGGAAAACCGAGATTCACTTTCGGCGCGGTCGCAGAAGCGAGTGGCCAAGCTCTGGCAATATTAGCCGTATGCTGGGCGATGTTCGGTGTCAACGATGGTCGATATGGTCATTTTTATACCTGCTTTGTTCCTGTAATCTGGATCGCAATGCGTCAGGGAGTCCGGCGAGTCGTAACCGCAGTACTGGCGTTAAATTTTGGAATCGTGGTTGCGCTGCATTTATTTGCTCCAAGCGAAATTGTGTTCACCAAAGTCGCTCTGTTCATGCTGGTAGTGTCAGCAGTAGGACTCATCGTGGGCTCTGAAGTTAGCGAGCGACACCGGTTGGGAATTCATTTGAATGAGCAAACTACTTACCTGGACTCTCTCATACAGAATAGCCCACTCGCGATGGTTGTGCTTGACCGGCGGGGCTCGGTTGAGCTCGTGAATTCGGCTTTCGAAAAACTTTTTCAGTATGACCGCGATAATCTCGCTTCGATTGATATTAGAAATCCCGGGGCGCCCGACGGTAAGGCATCCGATTCCGCGGAAGTGGTCGAGCAGATCTTCGAGGGAGACGCGGTACACCGGACAGTACGACAGCGGCGAAAGGACGGGAAGCTTCTCGACCTAGCACTCCACGGAGTGCCGCTGAAGGTGGATGGTGACATACGGGGTGCCTATCTCATTTATGAGGACATTTCGGAGCAGGTCAAGGCGATTAAAGCACAACGACAACATGCCGAGTCACTAGACCGTCTGCTGAAAGAACAGGAGCTTCATACCAAACAGATTAGTCTGCTAAATGAAATGGGATCGCTGTTGCAGTGCAGTGGGACGGTTCAGGAAGCTTGCGTAGTAGTAGCCAACTTTGTGCAAAGGCTGTTTCCTGAGGCTCCTTCTGGAGCTCTCTATTTATTGAGATCATCGCGGGACCTGGTTGAGGCAGGAGCGCGGTGGGGCAGAAGGGACGCATTAACGCCAACGTTTCCTCCTGACGCGTGCTGGGGCCTGCGCCGTGGACGGCCTCACTGGAGCCAGTCTCCAGGTAGCAGCGTCGCCTGCCAGCATTTGACCAAGAGCTCGACCACCGGGTGCCTATGTGTACCGATGGTGGCGCAGGGGAACACGGTCGGTATCCTGCATCTCGAGTTCGACAATGCAACCCAGATCCCAAACGATTCGAACCTGGAGAGCCTTCGGGAATCTCGTCAGCAACTGGCCATCAGTCTCGGCTCCCAGATCGCCCTTTCGCTCTCTGGCTTGCAGTTGCGTGAAAGCCTTCGTGAACTGTCGATTCGTGATCCGCTCACTCGCCTATTTAACCGGCGTTTTCTGGAGGAATCGCTGGAAAGAGAGTTACAACTGGCTAACCGGAAGCAGCAGGCAATCTCCGTCCTCTTCCTCGACCTCGACCACTTCAAGCGCTTCAACGACACTTTCGGCCATGACGCGGGAGACATGGTTCTACAGTCTCTTGCTGACCTGTTTCGCACTTTCTTTCGGGCGACCGATATATGCTGCCGCTATGGCGGCGAGGAGTTCGCGATTATTATGCCCGAGTCCACTTCGCAGGACGCGGCTGTTCGCGCTGAGGCATTGCGCTCTGAGGTGAAGCGCCTGCGGTTGCGTTATAAGAAGGAGACACTGGGGCCACTTTCCATCTCAGCAGGCGTAGCGGCGTTTCCGGAACACGGTGTAACATCCGATGAGTTGCTCAAGGTCGCGGACCAGTGCCTCTACGAATCTAAAGCACGAGGCCGGGATGTTGTGACCGTGGCTTCTGCGCAAAACGTGTGAGCATCTCTTAGCCCTTTGACAATCGCGAGACCCGGTCGCGTAACGCAGCCTACGCGATCCATGATGATCCCGAGATCACGACTTATCCAGCCATCCCATCTCCTTCCTTGAGCTTCATCCGCGACAAAATTTGGTAAATCGTTGCGCGACCGATCCCGAGGATCTCGGCGGCTCGAGGTTTGCTGCCTCCGACTGCCTGCAGCACGCGCAAGATGTGACGGTTCTGCAGTTCGTCGAGAGTCAAGAACGTTTCATCTGTAGATACGTCGTCACTGGGTGGACGCCGAAGACTCTCCGGCAGATCGTCGATATCAATCAGAGATCCATCCACCATCATGCAGGCATTCCCGATCACATTTTCGAGTTCACGGACGTTCCCAGGCCAGGGGTGCGTTGCCATTCGAGTCTGTGCCCTTCGGGTTAGGCCGGCGATGGACTTCCCGTAGTCGGTGGAGAATTTTTCGATGAAATACCTTTGCAGCAGCGGCAAGTCTTCACGGCGGTTTCCGAGAGTCGGCACCGGGATGTCGACCATAGCCAGGCGGTAATAGAGATCTTCTCGAAACTGCCCGTCGCGCACCATCGTTTTCAGGTTGCGGTGGGTGGCAGCGACGACCCGCACGTCGATGTTACGCGCCGAAGGAGATCCAACTCTCTGCACCTGACGGTTCTGCAAAACCCGTAGTAACTTGGCCTGGGCCGGGAGAGAGAGTTCACCAATCTCATCCAGGAAAATGGTGCCGCCGTCTGCGTGTTCAAATAAGCCGACTTTGTCTTGCGTCGCGCCCGTGAAGGCACCCCGGACGTAGCCAAACAACTCACTTTCGACCAAATTATCGACGAGCGCCGAACAGTTGCAAATCACAAACTCGCCCCGGGCCGACGGGCTTAGCCGATGCAGAGCATTGGCCACAAGTTCCTTACCGGTCCCCGTTGCTCCCGTAATCAAAACGGTTCTGAAGTGCGGCGCGACTCGCCGGATCTTTGCGAATACCTCCAGCATCAGGGGACTGCGGCCGACCATGCCTTCGAATTGACAGGCGTCGAGCAGTTCTCGATCGAGGTGAAGGGTTCTCCGTCGTCTTTCCGCGTCTGCCAGAAAACCCGCGATCCTCGCGCGCAGTTTTCCGACGTCCAGAGGCTTAGTGAAGTAATCGCACGCGCCCTTCTGGATTGCTTCGACGGCTGATTCGGGAGAGTAGTGGGCCGTCATCAAAATTACATCCGCACCTGGATCGACTGCGATCATCTGTTCCAGCAGTTCCATTCCGGTCACTTTCGGCATCACCAGGTCGAGTAGAACGATCCTCGGCCGAATCTGCATAAACAGCTCGAAGCCGACTGCGGGATCTTCCACCGTTACGATCTCCAGATCCAACTGCTCGAGCGTGGCACGAATCAGCTCTAGATTCTCGGGAGTGTCATCGATGGCCAGCAGCTTCAGAGCCCTGGGCGCGCTCATTGACCGCTCCCGTCTGGGCGATCGGATGGGAACACGGAAGCGGAGATGGAGACAGCGACGCGGACCAGAACACTGCGGCCAAGTTCTTGCCGCCAACCCAAGCTCGCTAACCGCTCAGGTGCCAGATTGGTTGTAGAGTCGGATGTGGTCGGAACCGATAACCGGTACTTGGTCCATCGGGCTGTGGACATCGCACTCCTTCCCTGCGATCTGACAAGACGCAAGGCCCACCGCGTCGCAAAGCGCAACGCTTACCTGAGATTACGATCAGCCAAGCCCCACACGCTAGTAGCAGCGAAGAGAAGTCCTAATATGACGCTTATCGCAAAAAAGCGCCATTCGAGTCAAGCAGGAAGATGAGCCGCCTCGTTACGAGGGTGGTGCCGAGGAATGCCACGAGTGCGACGCTCGCAGCCTTCAAGGACCAGATGAGATTCTGGACAAAGCGCTCAGTTCGGAAGCTAGTCGAACCAAGACTTGCAGATCGAGGCTAACTGATTTCATGACTTCGGTAATTAGGTCCTTTTAATCTTCTGTGCCACGCTGGGCAAGAACACGGACGTTGAATTATGCAGTCGCAGTGCCCTCAATCAGTAATCGGGACTATTCTAGTCGCCGATGATCAGGCAGCAAACCGCGAGTTGTTGCAGGAACTCCTCACACTCCAGGGATTTGAAGTTATGGCCGTGCCGGATGGAGTATCCGCACTGGAGCAGTTAGACAGCACGAAAGTCGACTTAGTTCTCTCCGATGTAATGATGCCTCGACTTACCGGGTTTGAGCTGTGCGAGAAAATAAAGAGTAACCCCGAAACTTACTTAATCCCAGTTGTACTAATCACGGCACTGTCCGCCAAAGAAGATCGGCTGAAGGGCATTCAATGTGGCGCGGATGACTTCCTCACCCGCCCCGTGGACCGAACCGAACTGCTCGCCCGCGTAAGGTCGCTTTTGAGACTCAAGCTCCGCACCGACGAACTGGAGCGTGCAGAATCGGTCCTGTTTTCTCTGGCGCGGAGCATCGAAGGCAAAGACCCTTACACACACGGTCATTGTGAACGCTTGGCGGAGTACTCCACCCGTTTGGCTCGGCAAATTGGACTGACCGAAGACCAAATTACGGCGTTGCGTCGAGCGGGAATCGTACATGACGTAGGAAAAGTGGCCGTGCCCGATGCAATTCTTTTGAAGCCTGGGCGACTCACCGAAGAGGAGTGGAAGATTGTCCGCGAACATCCGGTGGTTGGTGAGCGCATTTGCGGCCCGCTAAAGTCATTTCGCCTGGTTCTTCCCATCATCCGCCACCATCACGAGAAGATGGATGGCTCAGGTTACCCTGACGGGCTGCGTGGAGATGCGATTCCAATTACCGCACGCGTCCTGCAGATCGTGGACGTGTTTGACGCGCTCACAACTGAGCGGCCTTACAAGAAAGCCTTTTCCCAGGCCGAAGCCCTTCAGACCATGAGAGCAGAAGTAGTGAAAGGTTGGTGGGACCCGCACATCTTCGATCACTTCGAACGGTTTGTCCGGACCGGAGCGGTCGATCTCCTCTCCCGCGGGGCAGGGGCCGGCGCCTGATACTCGGTCGAGTCTGGGGCAGATCTGAAAAGTCAAAGACAGCGAAAAGCGGGAACCAGGGCGATTAGCCATGATGGGTTGCTAACGATGAGGAATCGATGAAAACGCGCGCCAAGATTGCGATCTGGATATCCGCGAGTCGGCCGCGTCTATATTCCTTGTTTTTGCTCCTGCTGGTCCTGCCGATCGCAGTTTTCGCCTATTCCGTGGGTCGAGTCCTGCGGCAGCAGGTTGAAACCCAGGCCGCCACTGAGAGTACCCAGATTGCCCGCGTTTCCGCCACTCTCGTGGAGGAGAATTTCCGTCAAAGCGCTGCCTTCCTGCAGTCGATTGCGGCGCGCCCCATATTTCTCCGGGCGTGGAGGAGACGAAATCTAGATGGAGTCGAATGGGACTTGAAAGAAGCAAGTAGCTTGCGCCCGGATCTTGCTTTTGTGAGTGCATACGATCTCGATGGAACGATGCGAGCGGTCTACCCAAATCAGCCCGCTGCGCTCCATCAGAATTTCTCGTACCGCGACTGGTACAAAGGCGCGGTCCGCGATTGGCAACCTTATATTTCAGAGGTTTATCAAACTGCCATTGCGCCTCACGAGTTAGTCGTTGCCATTGTGGTTCCAATCAAGGATGAGGCCGGCCAGCCTATTGGTATTCTCATGGCTCCATATACGCTGGAGACGATGAGCAGCCGCCTTGTGGAGAACAAGATGCGGAGTGCTTGGACCATCTCTCTGGTGGACCAGCACGGTCATCTGTCCGCTCGTCCGAATATCAACTCTCATGCGGCCCCGATCGACCTTAGCGGGTATGAACCCGTCAAGCTAATGCGGGAAGGCAATTCTGGCTACGGGGCCTTTGTGCGGGGAGGCGAGACCGTCTTTGCGGGATACGACCCGGTCAGTCGATACGGTTGGGGAGTTCTTGTGGAACAACCGGTGTCCACATTGCATGCGGGCGTGTGGGCATTTGACCGGCGCGTATGGCTGCTGGGTTTGGTATTGGTTGTAGTTGGCCTAGGAATGAGCACTTTTATGGCTGCCCTGTATTCCAGGCTGGAGACGGGAAACCAATTCATCGATTTGTCGATAGATATGTTTTGCATCGCGGGCTTTGATGGATATTTCAAGAATCTGAACCCCTCCTGGGAGAAGACTCTGGGCTTTACTGAAGCAGAGCTTAAGGCAAAGCCCTACTTGGAATTCATCCACCCCGAGGATCGTCCGGCGACCGTATCCGAAGAGTTTCGGTTGCAGAACTCGGAAGTGACCTTCGCATTTGAGAATCGCTATTTGTGCAAAGACGGCTCTTACAAATGGCTATCGTGGAATGCGGTTTCCACGCCCGAAAAGAAGGCTATTTATGCTGCTGCACGCGACATCACGGAACGGAAACGGGCGGAGGAGCAGCTGCGGGAGACCGAAGAGCGGCACCGCAAATTGTTTGACAACAACCCGCATCCTACTTGGGTTTACGACCGGGAAACATTGCGATTCCTGGCGGTAAATCGGGCAACGGTAGAAAAGTACGGATATTCCAAAGACGAACTTCTGGCGATGACCATTAAGGATATTCGCCCTCCTGAAGACGTACCCCGACTACTCGAAAGTGTGGGCACGCTCAGAGATGGCATTGAAAAATTTGGGGTATGGACACATCGCAGGAAAGATGGAAGCGAAATCAATGCGGAGATCACCTCGTATGCAATGAGCTTTGCGGGGCGTACGGCGGAGGTTGTGGTTGCAGTTGACGTGACACAGAGAAAACGGGATGAAGCGGAAAAACGCAAGTACACGGAGAAGCTGGCTGCCAGCAATCGAGAACTGGAGCTCCGCAATCGCGAAGTAGAACGCGCCACGCATCTGAAGAGCAAGTTTCTTGCCAGCATGAGTCATGAGCTAAGGACTCCACTAAATGCGATTGTAGGTTTTTCCGATCTGCTGGCAGACGAAACTCCAGGTGCGCTGAACCCCAAGCAGAAGCGATTCATCGGTCACATCAAACAAGGCTCGACCCATCTGCTGCAGCTGATCAATGACATTCTGGACCTTTCCAAGATTGAGGCCGGACAGCTGGAGCTGCATAGCGAAGAGTTCCTGGTGCAGAATGCTCTGCCGGAAGTACTCTCCACCATTGATCCTTTGGCGATGGCCAAGAACATTCGGGTCGAGCAGAAGGTGGAGAGCAAATCTCTGGTCAAGGCAGATCGCGTGCGTTTCAAACAGATCCTCTACAACCTGCTCAGCAATGCAGTTAAATTCACGCCCCAGGGCGGTCAGATCAACATTGAGTGCGTCGACGACTGGGACTTCGTCTCCGTGTCAGTAACGGATACGGGAATTGGCATCCGGCCTGAAGACCAGCAGGTTGTCTTCGAAGAGTTCAGGCAAGTCGAGGGAAATGCGGACAGCAATCATCACGGCACCGGATTGGGACTGGCCATCACGAAGCGGTTGGTTGAGCAACAAGGAGGTCGAGTTTCCCTGGAGAGCGAGCTGGGAAAGGGGAGCCGGTTCACGTTCACGATTCCTGCGGTGGAACCAAGCTCCGAAGTCCATCCTTCGGAAGAGCCGGTAAAAGCCCCTGTCAGGGCGACGTCAGGTCGTCTTACCCCACTGGTGCTGATTGTGGACGACGAGATTCCGGCGCGTGAGCTTCTCGCCAGCTATCTCGAACCAGAGTACCGGGTGGCGACGGTGGAGTCAGGAGCCGGAGCTCTTAGAGAAGCTCAACGATTGCGGCCTGACGCCATCACCCTGGATGTGATGATGCCGGGCAGCAATGGCTTCGAAACGTTAGTAGCACTGAGGAAAAATCCGGAAACGGCATCTATCCCCGTGATTATCCTTTCGATCGTGGATCAAAAGCAGGTCGGCTTCGCTCTAGGCGCCGACGACTATCTGATCAAGCCGGTTCGCAAACCCGCGTTGCTGGAAACCATTCGCAGGCATGTGCCGTCACCGGCCGACGACGATTCGTCCATTCTGCTGGTGGACGATGATCCTAAAGCTTTGGAGTTGATGCAGGAAGCCTTGCGCGCTGCCGGGTACGAGACGCAAGGAGTGCGCAGTGGGACGCGTGCCCTGGAGGTGCTCGCCAACAAAGTGGTGGGCGCAATCCTGCTCGACCTTCTGATGCCAGGTATCGACGGCTTTCAAGTCATTCGGCACGTACGACAGGAGCCAGCGTTGAAGCGACTGCCGATTCTTGTAATGACGGCCAAGAACCTTACCCCGCTTGAGATTGCTCTTCTCCATCGGGAAACCCAGGGACTCCTGCAGAAAAACGGAACCTGGAAACAACAACTCATTGCCGAAGTCGATAGAGTAGTCCGCGGTCATTCCTTGGCAAAGGGCGCGGGCCAATCATGACACGCATTCTGGTGGCCGAGGACAATGCGGTAAACCGGGAACTGCTCCGCGAGTTGCTGGAGTTGCGGGGATACACCGTGCTTGAAGCATGTGACGGTCAAGAGGCACTCGAAACGATCGAACAGACTCACCCAGAATTACTACTGCTGGACATTGGAATGCCAGTGCTGGATGGTTTCGCAGTTGTCCGCAAAATTCGCGAGAATCCTCGCCTGGCACGGCTGCCGGTGGTGGCAGTCACCGCATATGCTATGCGAGGCGACCGGGAAAGAATCCTGAATTCGGGTTTCGATGGTTACTTGTCGAAACCTGTCGACCCGTCTTCCCTCACCAAAGAGCTTGATCGTCTTCTCGCGAAACGAGATACTCAGTCCGTACATTAGGACCAGGGTAGGCTGGCAGTGGTACCCAGGCTGCCTCCGAAGTCTTCGTTCCTAACGGTCCATGTTCTCGACTTCGGTCATGAATTGACGAATCGACTGCTGACTCTGCTCACTTACCCTCATGAATTGGACTCCTTGCCGATTCTCATTAGCCCACACGACGACGCCCTCCGCGTCAATGGCGGCCCCAGAAGTCGGCAGTTGAAATGATAGCCGGACAGTGTCTTTGGCTTTCAAGTCACCCACTTCCACCTGCATTCCTCCCATGCTGAGGTTCCAACTCATCCCGCATACGGTTCGGGAGCCCACTATGCATGAAACAACAGCCTGGATTGGGACGCGGGTATACTTGCGCCGGTTCTCGAGCATTCCGCCGCTCACCGTCCGGAACAGGACGCTCAACTTCTGCCGGTCCACGGGCTTTTGAATAAAGAAGGTCGCTCCGATCGCAAACGCATCTTGCATGGTTTTTCTCTCATCGCTTCCGGTTACGATCACGATGGGAGTTGACTTATTCCACGAAGATTTGCGTATGAGACGTGCGAGGTCGAAGCCACTCAAAGTCGGCATTTCCAGGTCCAGGAAAATTCCGTCGAACTTCTCCTGGTTGACCATTGCCGCCGCCTTTTCGCTCTTGCCGACAGCGCGCACTTCGGCCTTTAAAGACGTGAAGACCTCGGTCATGAGTTCCAGGCATGCGAGGTCATCCTCGACAACCAACACTTTCAGTGGCGGCATACATCGACCTTCTTCTGGAACCACCTTGCGCAACCATCATACGTCCCACGTCAACATCGCTGCCGATTGGAACCGGGATATGCAAACACTGGGATCAACGCGAAGATGCGTGCGAGCTTTTCCGCAGCGCAATCTAGTTACATCCCTGCCCTCTTCGTAAGGTGTTCCCAGCGGCGCTCTGATGAACGTCAGTCCCCGGAGCCCTGGCTTGGAACTTGCCTCCGAACATAAAACCGGTCTCTACCTCGACCGGCTTTCCGTCGTGGATATATGGCTTGAACTTCCATTGGCCGAGTGCGTCGGAAATGGCCTTTGTCTGATCGGGAAATGCGCTGAGAAAGTGGACATGCTTTACTGCGCCTTTTCTATCGATGATGATTCGGACCGGAACCGGGTTGAACCGGTGCTCGGTGAAAACTGGATCGACTCGCGAGATCACATTCTCGCCGCTGGCGTAGTCTTTCACACAGACAGGAATGTCGTTCCCGCCCATGCCCGCTGTGGGACTGGCTTCAGCGGGCAATTGCATCCTGTTCATGTTCTGGATTAGATTGTCGAGCAATTCCGGATCGCGGCTGGTCAGTATGAATTCCACTGTGTGGCCGCGGACTTGAGTGGCCAGATCGTACCAGTGAAGCTCTGCCACCGGAGACCAACACGCGAAAAAGATAAACGAATGGCCGGCAATCCTTATATCCCTCGGAGCTGTTTCAACTTTGTAGTCGGGTGGCAAGTTATCCTTCGAGTAATTGATAAGTTCCAAAGCATTTGCGGCTGGCAACGGCGTAAAGAACATATCTTGCGCTGTGATCAGGATAGTGCCTCGCGCAGATCCCTTGAACGCGCCCCCCGGACTGAATTGCGCAAGCACGTATCGACCGCTATCAGACGGCGGCGGGCCCTTGTATTTCTCAATCCAATCCGCTGGTAGAGGGTAGGTGAGTGCAAAATACGCGTTGCTGAAGACGTTGTTGGTTATGCTCCCGTCTTCAGGAACGGGAGTCATAGAATCGCTTGCGCTCGACCAAGCGCCTTTGACCAGGATAACTTCAGACGATACCTTAGCCTCTGGTTGTGTTGTGGTCGCGATGTTGTCAGGGGCGGGCTGAGCGTCTTGCGATGTGGAGTATTGGCTTAGCGCCAGCAATGATGGGGCTAAGACGAGAACGAGTAAACCGCATTTACAACGAGAAGGCATAGTTTTTCCTTGACATGAAACAAATTTCAGTCGATGCCAAAGCGGATCGGCCACGGATCACTTGTGTCTCATCAGTTGAACAACCTGGCGAGACACCTTCGCATCTCGCCAAGCAGCTGACGTGAAAGGCTCACAACGAACGCAAGAAATCGAGTATTTCCTGCTGCTGGCTGGGCTTCAGGTTGAAGAACTGCTCCTCCACGAAGCTTGCTTCACTGCCGTGGCTCGCGTGATCCTTGATTGCCGTCAGCAGGTTCGTGGTCCGGCCATCATGCATGAGGAAGATACGCTGTCCCAAACCCCACAAGGGAGCCGTGCGGAATTGATCACCGCCGGCAGCACCTTGCGAGACATTGTCCGCCAAGCCTGTACCCATGTGATGGATCTCGATATCGGAATAAGCGTTCACTGGAGCACTGGTCAGCGAACCGGTGAAGCTCGACATCTGGGTTATCCCCACGGTGGGATTATGGCAAGTCGCACAACCGATAGAGTTGAATAAGGCAGCGCCCGAAGCGATCGTGCTTGAGGGAACCTGCTGCCCATTCACCAAGACACCGCCCTGTGGCGGAGGAGCGAGGAACCGCATGAAATTGGCGAATGCCGAGACGTCATCGAGCACCGCTGAATTTGGGGTTGCCGCGGGGTTGGATGTATCTTCCGGATAGCCGGTTCCGCTGAGATTCAGACAGTTCGCCGGCAGCCCCGTGGCATGCTGGTCTTCCCCGGGAGAGGGCCGCTCTTGAGGAAACAGCTCGTTACTCACACCCATCTCGACGTTGTAGGCTTCGCCGGCAAAAATATGAAGCGACTTGTTTTGCGCCTTCCAGCCAAAGCGAGTAATCGTGCCGTCATTGCCGTTGTAGTTGAAAGAGCCAGAGATTCCAAGTCTGTTGTTGTTATTGGCTAGCTGATTTTTCAGCAAAGTTGAATCATCGAGATTCTCGATCAAACCCATGCCGAAGGTTGGCGTTGGAATGCGGAAGATAATGTTGTTCGCCGCCAGCGCGGCACTGAAATTAGGCTGTGGCAGATTGCAAGTTCCTGCATCGGGACGGCCTGTAACTGTGAAGACGTCTTCCACCCCGCCATTGGGAGAGTTGGTGTTGACGCTTCCGTTGTTGTTGAAGAAGAACGGGAACCGTGCTTCGAGGGTGGGCCCATTGGCAGTAATGAAGGGGGGAATGGTGTTGCCGGGCGCGGTCCCGTTGCTGACGAACTGGAATTGAGGATTGACGGCGACTCCTGTCCCGCCGACGGCTGGTTGCGCGTGACAAGAGCTGCACTGATTCGAGTTGAAGCGTGGTCCCAAACCATTGTTGCCGGTGGCGCTGTTAGAAACAGACTCCACGGCCTGGAAGCGAGCAAACCCGTCATTGAAAAAAGCCAGGATGCCCGGGTTGTCGTTCGCCAAGACCGAAGGAAGCGCGACTCCCGTGCCGCGGCTGGCGCTTTGAACTCCGGGATCGGTCTGGGCGAATGCAACGCCCGCGACGAGCAGCAAAGCCGAGGTTAGAACTTCCGTGAGCGAAAGAAATGATCGTCGGCGTTGTGAGCGGTGAAAACACCAGAAGGTGGGGCAGTTGGGAGTGCGTGGGGTTAGATCGTCGGTTTCGGGACACACTACTGCGCTACTGGCAGTCAAGCTTTTCATTTGGCATCTCCTCAGTTGGTGAGTAACTCCGGCTTACGCCGGCCTAAAAGGAGACGATGGGCGCGTCAACCTATAAAGGTCCGTAAACGAGCAACGATCAATTCCTGCGGACTGTTTTGTTCGCGCTGCAAACCGGCGGTGACCTGGGGCATGTGGAATCCCGAGGATGGAACACCGCTGAGAGCGGTACAGCAATGATTGGGTAGAAACTATCTTCGAACGCCGATACCGTCAACGTGCCATTAGTGCACGGAGAGAACCGGACCAGCCGTCAATGTGCCGTGTCCATAAGTCGCAAGGTAGACGAGATCCCGGTAAACCCCGTGCCTGGCCTAGGGAATGCGAGAGCGCCGAGTACCCTCGCAACGAATTCAATTGTGTACGGAGGCCGGCCGTTTATCACGCAAGATCCAGAGCTTTCAATTCGTGATGGAGCGCTTTCTCCACCTTCTTCTGAAGATCCGGCGGGAGTTTCTTGCCGCCCGAAGTCAAATAGAACGTATCAATTGCCATCTGTCCTTCGGTATCGATCAGGGCGATTGCAATGTTGCACTGCTGCTGGGAAAGGCAGGAACTGATTCTGTGCAACAACCGCGGGCGGTCCTGAGCGATCACTTGCAGCAGCGTGCTCGTCGAAGAACACTCATCATCAAAATCGATCCGCGTCTCGACAACCACCTTGACCTTGCTGCCTTTTTCGCCTCGCTGCCGATCGCGCAGCATTTTATCGAGATCGGCTTCTCCGGCCAAAACCGCAGCGATGCTCTTCTTGAAGCGCTCCCACTCTGATAGGTTTAATTCCAAGGTGCGGAAACGGTCCGTGAAATAGAGCGAGTCCACCACAGTTCCTGCCTGGTTCGAAAAAGCGTTGGCCTTCACAATATTCATCCCCCAGGCGGCGAGCACTCCGGTCAACGTGGCGAACAACGATGCCCGATCCCTTGTGACTAGCGTCAGTTCATACCAATGGCGGCCGCGCTTAAGATCTACCTGTACGGCGTCGTCACCCAACTGCTCCGCCATTTCCATGTGGCGCATCACTTCTTCGGCGGAGTGAACCTGCAAATATCTTTGCGGAAATCCCTCCACGAAATCCCGGAACTTCGCCCCCGTCACCGGGGCGAGGCTGCGCAGACGCGCGAGTTTTTCGTCGCTCACGTCGCTGTGCACGCGGTGATCCGCGCTTCGGTTCAAATAGTTTGCCGCTCCAATGTAGAGCTGCCATACGTTCTCCGCCTTCCACGGCGTGAGCGCTTCTGGGTTCACTGCCTTGATATCCGCATAGGTCAGCAGGCACAGCATTTTCAGCCGCTCTGGCGTGCCCATCTTCTCGGCGAAAGCCGCCACCGTTTCCGGATTGAAAATGTCGCGCCGCAGTTGTGCGGACATTTCCAGATGATTTGCGATGAGAAACAACACGACGGCACGCTCGCTCGATTCAACGTCAAGACGGTCCAGGCAGTGGCCGGCGATCTCCAGGCTGGCGTCCACGTGATTGGCACCGGGCACTCCTTTGCCGGTGTCGTGCAACAGCAGGGCGAGGTAGAGCAGTTCTGGATCTTCGAGTTCGCCCAGCAACTCCGCGTAACGTTGATCCCACTCCGATTTCGATTGGTTCAAGCGGTGCAGACTCTCAATGGCAAGAATCGAGTGCTCATCCACAGTGAAGCGATGATAGAAATCCCGTACCACCAAGGAATCAATCGGCTTCAACTCCGGCAGCAGCAAGGTCAGCAGCCGCAAGGAATGCATGGCACGAAGCGCCTCGGCGGCATGCGGCTGTAGAAGAGTTTCCTGCAGGTAGAGCCATAGTTCGGCCCCTCGGGGCGGAGTTACGGCAAGAGCGGGAAGCGCCTGCTCAATTCGGTGCTCCGTCGTGGCGCTCAACTTCAGGCCGTGATGAGCCATAAAATGAAAGAGGCGCAACAGCATCTCGGGATCCTGCAGCGACGAGGACTGTTGTAGAAAAATCATTCCGTCCACTACGGAAAAGTCGGGATGCGAGGGCCGAGACCGCCAGCCCTGAAATTGCCGTCGCAATGAAGACCAGGACTCCGGAATCTCTTCCATTAACTGCGTGACGGCACGCTGCACGGCGCGCGCATGACCGAAATAAATCCGCATCCAATCCGCTGCGGTGAGGTCCGCCGAATCCGCCGCGCCAATTTTTCGCGCGGCTGCCTCGTCCTGCGCCTCCCAGCTCAGCGCGTTGTCGTCACGACCGTGGCGAAAATGCAGGAAACATCGCGCCGCCATCAAAAACTCAAGCGCAGCCTCCAGTTGCTTCCGCACCGGCGCCCGGAGAGAACTGGTGTCAGGCCAATCGCCCAGCTTGCCCATGGCTGAGATCACTGCCAGCCAGGAGGCCACATTGCAGTCGCGAAGACCGCCCGGGGTCTCTTTCAGATTCGGCTCAAGATGGAATACGGTGTGCCCGAACTTTCCATGCCGTTCGCGTGTCACCTCGGCGAGTCCCTGCAGAAGGGGTTTCGCTTCACGCCCTACCAGCTTGGGGATCACTTTGTCATGAAGCCGGGTAAACAACTCGCGATCGCCAGCGAGAAAACGGCAATCGAGGAGAGAGATGGTGAATTCGGTATTGTTGGGATCGAAGCGATCACACTCCGCCAAGGTCCGCGATGCGGGACTCAACTTGAGCTTCAGGTCCCACAGTTCCTGGGAGAAGCGTTGAATTGCGTCTTTGTGAGCCGCCTCGCACACTCGATCGGCACACAGAAAGAGCAGATCAATATCGGAGTAAGGAAAGAGCCAGCCGCGCCCGAAGCCTCCGGTCGCCACGAGCGCGAAGCCTCGTGGGCCGCTTTCATCGGAAGAGACATATTCCCGCCAGAGCCGTTTCAGAATGTCTTCGATGAGCAGCGTGCGCTGAGCGACTGCGGCGCGACCGTCTCCGCTTGCCGCGAACTCGCGTGCAATTCGCGCGGACTCTTCGGCAAGAGAACCTCGCAGTTCACTGATCAGTAAAGACGCCGCCGTCATGACGTTGAGTCAATGCTCTCACGCTTCGTGTTCTTGCGAGATGGCTGGGAACACGATGCCTTTAAGATGTCGTCCGGTCGCGTCCCGGTAGAATGTTCCCCTGGGTTCCCCGGTATCTTCTCTCCTAGATTGTTTTCTTAGCGATTCTTTTTGCGGGACGACCAAATCGCTAACTCCTACAATGCTCCCTCGCCCCGTTCATCGTTGCGAATTCGAATGGCTTCATCCACGCGTGTCAAAAAGATTTTTCCATCACCGATCTTACCCGTGCGCGCAGCCGCCACTATGGATTGCACTGCCTTCTCCACCATCGCGTCTGGAAGCACCACCTCAAGCTTGGTCTTGGGAATAAGATCCACGCTATACTCGCGTCCGCGGTAGACCTCGGTGTGTCCCTTTTGCCGCCCATGGCCGCGCACCTCGATCACCGTCATGCCTTCGACGCCAATCTCTTGCAGCGCACTCTTGACCGCTTCCAGCTTGGAGTTCTGGATGACTGCTTCAACTTTCGTCATGATGTTGTTCTCAAACTCTGACTCTTCCCTGCCGGGCTTGGCGATCTCGTGCGCAAGCCGACATCAGTATTATCCTCCCTTGTTCTGCTTCGGCAAGTCCAAGCGCAGGATCATCTTCACTTTTTCACGCGTAACGACGCATGCTTAGGTGCGCAGACGCAGCCGAAACCTATTGAACACCATTCAGCACCGGCTCACTTTATCGTCTACTGTGGTTTTAAGGAAATCGAAACAATTGATCGGGTCAATCGCGATTTATGGAATGGCCTCAAGCCGCGTTTCCGCGCAGGGGGTTGTCATCCGGCAAATGCTAAGACTAAAGAATTGTATGTAAGCTATTGTTGGCCCAAGACTTGACGCAACGCCATCGTGGTTCGCCAAAATAACGCTCCAGTCGTGCTGGGGAAGACTAACTCCGGTTTAGTTGTGAACGTGGAGAGAAATTACCAGGGGCATCTCTTCCAATCGCAGGCTGACTTCCAGGGTTGGCGCTTCAGGCTGGGAGTGGACGGTATAGTCGTCGCCAGTGATGACTGAGGGCGGCGAGAGCATGCAACCGTCGCCAAGCCCGGCAATCTTGTTCTTGAAGTTTCCCGCCACCATGTTACAGATCTCGCCCAGCGCATCTGAGATGTCCGGGCCCACATTGTCGATTTCCACTCCCAGCATCTTCGACGCCATGAGGGCGGCCGCTTCGCGCCGGCAGCGTACGCTCATCACTCCGCACAGCATACCCGCCAGGCCCACCATTGCAGTCACGTTTAATGGACCCGATGGCTCCGTTGTCGGCGAGGTCAACTGGGATGCGAGCATGGTTTCGAACACTTCCCGAGTGGCTAGTTCGAGCATGGGAAGCCACTCCTTGTGGATGTCTTCGGCAGCCGGAATGAGATTCCTGGTATTCACAATTGCCTCCCGAGACCGGGTCTCAACCGGCAAAGCCGATTGAGTCTTTCGCGTTCTGCCGTTCTGCTATACGCAGCCGGGCAGCCAGCATTACTTCTCCCGTCAATGACATATCGGCGAGAAAACGGATGGGCTTTAGGATGCGAGGTGAAGCTTGAACGCGGCGCGAACAGCAAGGGGCCAACGTTTGCTGGTACTCTCAAAGTGGATATTCAGGAGAACCCGACTCGTTGCCGCCGATCATTAATGCACAAGAAATCTCGAAGTCCTTCGGAGCCAATCCTCTGTTCCAGAATGTATCCTTCACAGTCTCGGAGGGCGACCGCATTGGGCTGATTGGTCCGAATGGCTCAGGAAAATCTACGCTCCTTCGGATTCTTGGTGGTGAGGTGAGCCCCGACGGCGGAGAAATTGCGGTGCGAAAACGAGTTCGGCTCAGTTACGTGGAGCAGGATTCGAAATTCAAGCGTGGGGATACGGTTCGATCCGTTGCACAGAGCGCGATGGAGCGCGCTGCCGTGCCGGAATCAGAACGTGGGACTCGCTTCGCAGAGAGCCTCGGCCGTGCCGGTTTCGAAGATATAGAGGCGGAAGCATGTGCATTGTCTGGCGGCTGGCAGAAGCGGCTGGCGATTGTTGAAGCAATCGTTCAGGGGCCGGATATCCTTTTGCTGGATGAGCCGACAAATCATCTGGATTTGGCAGGAATCGAGTGGCTGGAAGGCCTGCTGGACGCCGCGGCGTTTGCCTGCGTCGTGGTCAGCCACGATCGCTACTTCTTGGAAAATGTCGCTACCACTATGGCGGAGCTCAATCGGACCTATCCCGATGGGCTGCTGCGAGTCTCGGGAAGCTACAGCCGGTTTCTGGAGAAGAAGGAAGAATTCCTGCACGCCCAATCCAAGCGGCAAGAGGCTCTGGAGAATCTGGTTCATCGGGAGATTGAATGGCTTCGCCGAGGAGCTAAAGCCCGGACGCGCAAGTCGAAAGCACGCATTGGCAAGGCCGGTGAGTTGATGGGCGAACTTGCAGATCTCAACGCGCGAAGCCGCAGTGGAACCGCGCAAATCGATTTCTCCGCCACGGATCGAAAGACAAAGCGACTGATTGAACTGGAGAATGTCTCCTGTGAGATGGGCGGCCGTACATTATTCACGGGGCTGAACTGCGTAATTACCGCCGGAATGCGAGTGGGATTGGTGGGTCCAAACGGCAGCGGGAAGACGAGTCTGCTCCGGCTGTTGCGCGGGGAAGCCGCGCCGGCAGAGGGTAAAATTGACCGCGCCGACTGGCTGCGCATCGTCTATTTCGATCAGAGCCGTGAACTTGAACCGGATGTAACTCTGCGTCGCACTTTAGCTCCCGAGGGCGATTCCGTTGTTTACCAAGACCGGTTGATTCACGTGGCATCGTGGGCGGCAAAGTTTCTGTTCAGCGGCGAGCAACTGAATCAGCCCGTGGGCAAACTCTCTGGCGGCGAGAGGGCGCGGGTTCTGATCGCTCAGCTCATGCTGCAGCCAGCCGACGTTCTTCTTCTGGATGAGCCCACCAATGATCTCGACATCCCAACGCTGGACATTCTCGAAGAAAGCCTTCTCGAGTTTCGCGGTTCACTCGTCTTGGTTACCCATGACCGCTACATGCTGGATCGCGTCTCGACCGTGGTTCTGGGCCTCGACGGACAGGGAGGTGTGGGATTGTTCGCGGATTATTCGCAGTGGGAGACTTGGCTTGAGCAACGCCAGAGGGCTGCGCGAACTGTAGCCACAAAAGCCGTCGCCAGTTCCGCAGGCCGCACCAATGGCGGGCCCGACCGACAATCGGCGGCTAAGAAGAAGCTATCGTACCTGGAAGCACGTGAATATGACGCAATCGAGCAGCAGGTAGCCGATGCCGAGGAGTTGCTGCAGCACAAGCGCGTGCAGCTCGAAGATCCTGAAATTGTCAGTGACAGCGAGCGCCTGGTGAGGGCTCACGCAGAGATGGAAGAAGCGCAGGAAAAGGTTGATACGTTGTATGCTCGCTGGGCTGAGCTGGAAAAAAAGAAAAACTAGCTTGGATCTGCCTCTCAGGATGCGAGACAAAAAGCGATGATCGTGTTTCCGCGAGCTCCCGTAGACTTTTCAAGCTCCTCTAGCAGCACGGATTCCAGGTCGTCCGGATCAGGCTTCATCTCGCAGGCGGCAATTTCTTTGTTCGTCGCACCGTGGAAACAGAGTTCACACACGCCCAAGCCATCTTCGGAGCAAACCGGCGGACCAAAAACTCGGCATGTCATCGGGCGTGCTTCATAGAGTTCGCAGTTGCCGGTTGCGGGGTCGAGAGCGGGACAGGGCTCGTCATTCGCGAAATCGGAAAAAGCGTCTGCCGCGTCAATTCCTTCGTGGAGCAAGCCGGTTGCGGGATCGCCGGGAAAGTCTGGCGAGAGGCGAGCTACTGAATCGCGAGCACGAGCGCGCACCTGTTCAGCCCGCACCGGTGCGCGCGCTTCAAGATCCGCCATGCCTTTCCGCAATCGCGCAGCATCGAGTTGATTGATGGGAAACGCGCCCATGCAGCACTGCGTGCACCCGGGACGGCAGACCAGCCACGCCCCGCTGCGACGCGTCGCATCGGCTAAGGCAGAGTCCACAATCTGAATCAGCGCATGATCATTGCGCGGAAGGTCGAGCCGCATGATGTTTTCTGATGATACAACTGAATCGGCGAGCGCGCGAAGGCGCGAATTTCGCAAGGATTTGAGCCACCAAGACAGTCTCCCGAAAGCGACGGAGCCGCACACTGCTGGCTCCAGTCGCCGAAAGCGCCCACCCTTCCCCCCGGCGGCGTGACGCTTCCCCTCGGGATCCCGCGCTCATCGGAAACCCTTCGCCGGAGCTCACCCATGAAACTCGGCTGATGGCAACCCATGAGCTAGTTACAAATTGATAGTGCTCGATCCCCGCCAAGCGTTTCATTCAAACGAGAATTTTTCCTTGGCCGAACGCCGATTCGGAGTGACCCGCCAAGGATTCTCGAATATCCGGCTATACGGGCGTCCACGATTTGGGTAAGATAGCTGCCACCGAACCCTGCACCCCCCGGGAGCAAGTCGTGCAGTTCCACTCTTTCAACCAGAATTATTTGGAACAGCTCAGATCCGGAGACTTCCGGACGCAGGAGCACTTTGTTTCTTATTTCAGCGAACTGATTCGGCTGAAATTAGGGAAGCGCCTGCATTCCCGTACGGAGGTGGAAGATGCCCGCCAGGAGACCTTTGCTCGAGTCCTTACTGCATTGCGGAGAGAAGATGGGATCAGGGAACCGGAGCGCCTGGGAGCGTTCGTCAATTCTGTATGTAACAACGTGTTGCTGGAATACTATCGTTCCGCATCCCAGGAAACTCCCAGCGACGACGAAGAAGCCGAATCGAATATTCCTGACCCTGCAATGAGCGTGGTGGACGTAATCGCGAACCGGGAGATGCAAAGAAACGTGCGTGAGATTCTGGACGAACTTCCCGAGAAAGAGCGCCGCTTGATCAGGGATGTATTCCTCGAAGAACGGGATAAGGATGAAGTTTGTCGGGATTACGGCGTGGATCGGGAGTATCTAAGGGTTCTGCTGCACCGTGCCAAGAAGTCGTTTAAATCCCTGTACCTAAAGAGGATGGCGGAAGGTACCGTGCCCCGGTAGTCCAGGAGCGGAGAACCCGCTAGGAAGCTCCCTTCTACTGTCAACCCGACCGATCGCCACAACATAAGGACAATTTCCGAGGGCATCCAGGCACGCGCTGGCATAGAATAGCCGTTCGGCAAGTCGTGTCCTATGAGCAGTTTAATCGACACCTCGAAAAAGTGGGAAGGCTGCTTCATTGACGGAAAGTTCCCTCTGCGGCAGTGGCTAGGTGGGTCTTCGCACAGCGCCGTATTTCTCACGAATCGCGGCGTCAATGGATCTGAAAAGGCCGCCATCAAGCTGATTTCTGCGGAGAGCTATGCCGCGGAGAAAGGTAAAGAAGACGCTCAGCTTCTTCGCTGGGCTGACATCGCGAAACTGTCTCATCCGCACTTGGTGCGACTATTTGAATCTGGCCGTGAGCGCATCGACGACACGAATCTCCTCTATGTCGTCATGGAATATGCCGAAGAGAATCTGGCGCAGGTTCTTCCGCAGCGTCCACTGGCGCCCCAGGAAGTTGAGGAAATGCTTCCGCCCACGGTTGATGCTTTGGTTTTCCTGCATCACGCGGGATACGTGCATGGTCACGTGAAGCCGACAAATATCATGGCGGTGGATAACCAACTGAGAATGTCCACTGACAGCCTTCGCAAGTCTGGCGAGCCCGCCGAGCGCGAGACCGGTGCCTACGATGCTCCCGAAGTAGGTGCCACGGGAGTGTCCCCTGCGGCGGACGTATGGTCCCTTGGCGCAACGCTGGTCGCCGTTCTCATGCAACACGAGCCGGAGATGAAGGATCGCAAAGGCGCACAAGGTGCGATACCTGATAGCATGCCGGAGCCTTTCCAGGAAATCGCGTGGAGATGCCTGAGCGCTGATCCGCGACGGCGCTGTAACCTCACTGATGTCCTGAGCATGGTCAAAGGTCAAGAGCCGTCGAACGTGGAGTTCGTTGATAAGCCTATAAGAACGAAACGTAAGACGCGGTGGGTCATCCTGCCAATCGTCGCTACGTTGGTGCTTCTGGCAGCATTGTTTGGCCGCAGGGTAATGGTTCAACGGCCGCCGAGTGCGCCGGAGGAAACTCATCCAGCAGAAACCCAGACTCCTCCTGCGAATTCACCCACCGGGCAATCGCCTCCTCCATTTGCAGAGAAAACCGCGCCCGCCCAAGCGGGAAATACTCCGGGCACGGTGCTGCGGCAGGTTTTGCCGGAAGTCTCGCGGAGTGCCCAGAGCACAATCCACGGCCGAGTGAAAGTCAGTGTTCAGGTTTCAGTGGATTCTTCGGGGAACGTTTCTCAAGCAAAGTTGACTTCGCCGGGACCAAGCAAATACTTCGCCAATCAGGCGCTCATTGCGGCGCGCCATTGGAAATTCAACCCGCCCCAGGTCGACGGGCAAGCGTCCAATAGCGAGTGGATTCTGCGATTCCAGTTTGGCAGGACATCGACCCAGGTTTTTCCAGCGAAAATAAACCCCTGAACGGATCTCAAACTTCGACGTCTTCATTCTCGTTTTTGTTCATCTTCCAAAGCATCTGGCGCAGCATGCCCAGCAAGAATTCCGCATCCCCTGGCTGCAATCGCAGCCGCCGGACCAACCGCCGGACTGCCGCATGAAACGTCTTCGAGTTATTCAGCTTCGGATATTCGCTGGCTCGGAGCGCGTCGAGCAGAGTGTCGGTAATTCGCTCGACTTCGGCTGATGACGCAGACTTTCCCGTCGCTCGTTTCGCCACCACACTCGGGTCGCGGATCAGTTCGTACAGACAGACCGCGACAGCCTGGCCCAAATTCATCGAAGTGTGTTCGTCGCGAGTGGGAATGTGCATCAACCAATGGCAATGGCTCATATCCACGTTGGAGAGGCCGAATTTTTCGGACCCGAACAGCAGAGCGCAAGCACCAGTCGGGAGGTGCGCTCGAATCAACCTGGCACCCTTCTCCAACCGGATCAAAGAATGTTGCAGGTCGCGATGGCCAACCGCGGTGGTTCCAACTACCAGAGAGCAGTCCGTGACCGCTTCGGCAACGGTTTTATAGACTTCGGCAGTTGCCAGCGTGGCTGCCGCGCCCACCGCAGAACGAGCGTCCCGGAATGCTACGTCATAGGGATTTACCACTCGCAGACGCGGAACTCCAAAATTACTCATGGCACGCGCGGCCGCACCAATGTTGAGGGGATTGCGAACGTCCACCAGGACCACGCGTAAGCCGTCGAATTCGGCACGATTAGGCAACGGTTTCTATTCTACGGTAGCCCTCACCGGGCGATTCTTGCCTAGCAAGCCTTCTGCCGGACAGGCTTTTTACACGGCTGTGCAATTGTAAAAAATTTGTCAAACCATGGCTGCCACCCAGAAATTGGGCAGAAACCGTTGTAAGCTTCCTTTGTCAACAGCATGGGGCGAATTGCCGCAGCTCTTAAGGCCAACCCCCAATCTAGTCAGGATGGCTTCTCATGGGTCAAATCGCAACACCGCTAAGCACCGCCAGATCGGCTGATCCGATGAACTCTATACGACCGGCGGGAAGAATTCTCGTGGTTGAGGACGATCCTTCGGTCCAGAAAGCATTAAAGCGCTTGTTCGAAACTGAAGGATATGCGGTTGAGGTTCAAGGCAATGGAAGGTCGGCGCTGGAGAGCTTTCAGTCCGCGCCTCCTGCGGTCATTATTCTTGATCTTCGACTGCCCCAGCTTTCCGGCAGCGATCTCTGCAAGGAAGTCAAGGCTCAGGCGCCTACGCTACCGATCGTTGTGTTAAGCGCAACCAGTGATGTCTCCGACAAAGTTTTGTTGCTCGAGTTGGGCGCGGACGATTATGTAACCAAACCTTTCAGTCCCCGCGAACTTCTGGCTCGCGTGCGCGCGGCCCTGCGGCACACTTCACGCACGGCGAGCGTCAGCCTGGTGAGTTTTGATGGCATTTCGGTGGATTTCAAGAAAATGGAAGTCCAGCGCGATGGCAAGGTTGTGATTCTGACGGCGCAGGAATTTAAGACCTTGCAATTCCTGGTGCAAAACGCGGATCGCGTGATCAGCCGGGATGAGTTGCTGAACGAAGTTTGGGGATACCAGAATTATCCTTCCACCCGCACTGTGGACAATCACATTCTGAAGCTGCGCCAGAAATTGGAACGCGACCCGGCCAGTCCAGTACACTTCCGAACCGTGCACGGGATGGGTTACAAATTCGTCCGCTGAGATCCCTTGGACCCAACATCAGAATCCGCGTCGCAAACTTTTCCAACCCAGCCTGAGGCCACATTTGTACATCGAACCCGGCTGCGCACGCGCTTTCTGCTCTCCATGCTGATCATTACGGCAGGGCTCACTGCCATGAGCCTTCTCGTGGTCCGGCACAGCGTGCAACGCCATGTCCGTGATGGAATTGTTCAGGATCTGCGAAACTCCGTCACCACCTTCCAGAATTTTCAGCACGACCGCGAAGTCATGTTGACTCGTTCCGCGGAATTGCTGGCTGACCTTCCGATCACGCGCGCTATCATGACGCCGCACGACCCGGCTACGATCCAGGACGCTTCCACAGACGTGTGGCAATTGACCGGCAGCGATCTTCTGGTTCTGGCGGACCGCAACGGTGCGGTGGTCGCCCTGCATACCAAGTCCCCGGGATTTTCTCGCGAGGCGGCTGAGCAATACTTCCAGCGATCGCTGAACGAAGAGGACTCAAGCCATTGGTGGTTCGGGTCTCACCATCTCTACCAAACATTCATCCAGCCGGTTTACTTCGGCCCGAAGACGGAAGGTTCGTTGCTCGGCTTTCTGGTCATCGGTTACGCCATCGACGATCGCCTGGCTCACGAGATCAGCAAGGTCTCCGCAAGCCAGGTCGCTTTCTCCTATGGCAACGAAATCGTCGCCACAACGCTGACTCAAGATCAATCCCGAAGTCCGTCGTTGCTGGCGTTCTCGACGGGATCCTCGCAGAGTGGCCCGCGTGATGTGGAACTCGACCATGAACTTTTTCTAGCGACTTCGCTGGATCTCTCCAGCCAGCAGGGAACACCGGTGCGTTTGACCGTGCTTGGGTCCTACGATCAGGCGGCAAAATTCCTCGATAACCTGAATCGACTTCTGCTGCTGCTGGGTTTCACGGCGGTTTTGCTAGGCAGTGGGCTGGTGTTTCTGATTTCTCACACTTTCACTCGTCCGCTGGCCAGCCTGGTCGAGGGCGTGCGCGCGCTGGAACACGGGGACTTTCATCATCCTCTCGATCCCCGAGGAAGCGATGAGGTCGCGGAACTGAATTCCGCCTTCGACCGCATGCGCTCCAGTCTGCTCAAGACTCAACAGGCTCTGCTCGAGTCTGAACAATTAGCCACGATTGGGCGCATGGCTAGTTCCATTTCCCACGATCTACGCCATTCCCTTGCCGCAATCGTCGCCAACTCTGAGTTCTTGTGCGACGGCCGGTTGACGGCGGCGCAGCGGGAAGAGTTGTATCAAGAGGTTCGCATTGGGGTAAACCAGATGACCGACCTCATCGATTCACTGCTCGAGTTTGCCAGAACCAGAGAGTCTCTCAGCCCGAGTTACGCCAGCATTGTGGAAACTGTGCAGCGAGCTATGCAAGCTGTCCGCTTGCATCCGCGCCACCAGGGAACGCTCATTGAGGTCGACCACAGTGGCCAAGGCCTGGCGTGGTTCGATCCTCGCAAACTCGAGCGTGCACTTTACAATCTTTTGTTGAACGCCTGTGAGGCAGCACCCAGCAGTCACGGCCGGGTTCGGGTCACGATCGGCCATGATGAAGCATCGTTCACGATTGCAGTTTCCGATAACGGTCCGGGCATCGCAGAACCGATTCGCGATCAGCTTTTTCATCCTTTTGTGAGTTACGGCAAAGAAAACGGTACCGGACTCGGACTTACGGTGGTACAGAAGATCGTGCAGGATCACGGGGGAAAGGTCGTCATGGAGCGTACTGCGGATGCTCGAACTGTTTTTCGGATCACGATCCCCGGTCGTTCTGCGCCAAACTCCGCCGAGGTGAGCGCCGACAAACGATTGCCTCATCCCTTGGTGTCATCGAAGCATGAGGGTGTGAACGAGGATCGAGCGAGCAACAATACGTAAGTGAAGAGTCAATACGACATTCGGACAAGCAGTTCCCGGTTCTCCTTTTCTCCAGATTCACAACGATCCGTATGTCGCACGGGGAGGGTGTGTGAATAGTCGATGGATCCTTGCACTTCGTTCCAGCGCCGTAACGATAGCCTCGTTTGTGGTCTTTAGCGCCGGCGGGCTGGCACAGGAAAGTTCGCACCCTGCGGCATCTCAGGGGGGCGATGCAGCCGTGCGCGAACTCGATTCGCAAGTGCGCGAATTACGGGCAATGCTTGAAGAGATGCGCTCCGAGAATGCCCAGTCGCGCGCCGAGATGCAGGAGTTGCGCCAGGAATTACAGGACACCCGCAAACTTCTTATTCCCCTCGCGGCATCGATGAATCATCCCGTCGGAACTCCTGAAGCCGTTCCGTCAGTGGCGAACTCTGTCTCGACACCTTCGACATTAGCAGTTCAAACAACCGCGGCCGCATCAACCCCGGTTGACTTAGGAACGCGGGTTCAGAAACTTGAAGAATCAACCCAGTTGCTCGGCTCGAAAATTGACGAACAGTATCAGACGAAGGTGGAAACAGCGGCCAAGTATCGTGCCCGGCTCTCCGGGATTATCTTGATGAACGCCTTTCGAAACGTAGGCGCCTCCGACAACCTTGACTTCCCGGACTACGCGCAACCGCCCGCGGCAGGCAGTACGTCGCAGGCCAGCTTTGGCGCCACATTGCGGCAAACTGAAATTGGCCTGGAAATCTTCGGGCCCACACTGGCCGGTGCGAAGACTTCCGCCAATATACAGTTCGATTTTGCGGGAGGATTCCCTGCGACCCCCAACGGCGTTAACTTTGGCATCGCGCGCATGCAAACGGCGAGCGTGCGTCTCGATTGGAGAGACACCTCTGTAATTGTCGGCCAGGATTCCCTCTTCATTTCACCGCTTTCTCCCACTTCCTTCGCTTCGCTTGCGACTCCAGCTTTTGCATACAGCGGGAATCTGTGGGGATGGACGCCGCAACTTCGCGTTGAACACCGCTTCGACCTCGATGACCAGCAGACGCTGACGATTCAAGGAGGAATTCTGGATAATCTTGACTGGGAGCAGCCCAGCGATCCCTACTTCCGTTCCGCGACCGCTGGCGAAAGCACCGGTCAGCCCGCCTACGCAATTCGCACCGCATGGTCGCGGTCCCTGTTCGGCCATCCTTTGAGCTTCGGCACGTCAGGCTACTATGGCCGGCAGAACTGGGCCTGGGGGCGCTATGTTGACGCTTGGGCTGGTCTGACGGATTGGCAGATTCCGATTCTTCGCCGCTTGACTCTCTCCGGCGAATTCTATCGAGGCCGTGCCGTAGGCGGTTTGGGCGCCGCAATCGGCCAAACCATTGTGTACGGCGGGAATCCGATGTATTCATCGACGAGCATTCGAGGGCTCAATTCGGCTGGAGGATGGAGCCAACTCAAGTTTCAACTGACTCCCAAGCTGGAGCTGAACGGCACCTTCGCCGAAGACAACGCGTTTGCCGGTGACGTTCGCGGCTTCGCCACTGATGTCAACAATTTCGGCCCGATTCTGGGACGCAATCACGGCGCGCTCGGTAATCTGGTTTACCGGCCGCGATCGGATTTGCTGCTCTCCGCCGAATTCAGGCGATTGCACACCTTCCCCATTTTTGACAGCAGCAGCGTGACGAACCAGGTCAATCTCGCCATGGGGATTCTTTTCTGATGACGTTCGCTCTGTACCGTATCGCCGCGTGCGTCCTGTTGTTGCCGTCCGCGCTGGCCTCGACCCAGCAAGTCGAACTCAGGGGCAAAGTGGCGCTCACCAAAAGCGGACATCGCGTAAAGGATGCTTCAAAGCTTGTTGTCTGGCTGACTCCGGTTGGGAATACGCCTGCCCCTGCAATGCCGCAACAGCAGACATCTGAGATCCCCCAACTTGTGCAGAGAGACAAGGCTTTCCACCCTTCGCTGCTGGTTATTCCCGCGGGCGGAAAAGTTGAGTTCCCCAACCACGATCCTTTTTTTCACAATGTGTTTTCGTTGTTCGACGGAAAGCGCTTTGACTTAGGACTCTACGAGAGCGGAACGACCCGCTTCGTCCAGTTCGACAAGCCGGGCATTTCCTTCATCTTCTGCAATATTCACGCCCAGATGAACGCCGTCGTGATCGCCCTGAACACGCCGTACTACGGGATATCCGACGGGCATGGCGATCTCAGCATTAAGAATGTCGCGCCGGGTCGATACCAGATGCACGTCTTCCATCCGTCGGTGTCTCCGGAAGCGTTACACGCGGCGGAGCGGGAAATTACCGTAACTCCCAACGATACTTTTCTTGGAACTTTCAGCCTTTCCGAATCCGATCTCGAACTCGCCCACAAGAACAAATACGGACGGGACTATGATCGCCCGGATCCTGACAGTCCCGCCTATGCGCGGCCTTAGTGGTTGGCTTTGGATTTTTCTCAAAAAAATAAGAAGGGCGCGCCGGTTAGCACGCCCTTCTCGCCTCTGACCTTCACTTCGTTTACAGCACCTTGCCTTGCCAAAGATCAACTGCGCGAGTCTATGCTCGCTGCTCTAAATGCTAGTGGTGCCCTCCACCGCCGGAATGCCCGCCGGAGCTTGGGGCGCTATGCGAGCCGCCGCTATAGCCACCATGGCTTCCGCCGTAGCTCGGCGATCCGTGATAGCCACCGTAGCTTCCCGAAGACCGTGGCTGCACGACGGGCTGCCTCATGTTGAGCTGCGGACGCGAACCGCCGGCGCGTTCATAATTACTCGAACCATTTCCACGTGAGTAACCGGAACTCGGCGCGGTGCGGTTCCAGTAGCTTCCACTCTCGCCACGGCTCGCAGTCTCGGCGCTGCTTCCGCCGCGGCCCGCCGATTCACTGCCGTGCGAAGGTGGAGTGAATGTCTTCCACTCACTGCGATTCGGTTCGCCTCGGTTGGACGATGCCGACTCCGATGCACTCCTGCCCGCAGAATTATTCGTGTCTCTACCGGATGCAGGCGTACCCGCGCTTGGCTTCCCTGCTGTCGCGGTTGATGCTGCATGGGATTCCCCAGCGCCGGTGCTTCGTCCCGCTGTCACTGGGCTAAAGTGACTCTGCTGCATGGACTGCTGCAGGTGCGCAGTCTGCTGCTGGAACGACTCTGGCCGCGACGTACTCTGCGTGCCGTAAAAATGCTGCGATGCGCCGCTGTGAATCGTGGAAGGTGCTGCAGCCCGTCCACTGGCCGACAAGCTGGCCCGCGACGGAACCACAGGCAGATTGCCGGTCATCATGCGAGCGCTGCTCAACTGTTCGTGAGTAACCGCCACCGCCGTTGTGTGACCGGCTCCGAACTGCCCCGCGCCCACCGTCGATACCCCGCGGCTGATGTGTGCGTCGTTGATATGCGCGACATTCGAGAACCGGGTGCCAGCATGCAGCGGTGCGACTCCACCAAAACGGTTGAACTCGCCAAATCGATTAAAGCCCACTACTCCGAACCTTCCTCCATATCCACCCCACCACGGGAAGAATCGATCACAAGGCCCGATGGGCAACCATCCGAAGCCTCCCCATCCTCCCCATCCGAAGCCGAAGCCCCACCCACCTCCGAACCCAAAGAACGAGACATATGCCGGCGCCCAGAACGGACGGTAAAATCCCGGACCCCAAACCGGTCCTGGCCACCATGCCCACGCACCGCCGTACCACATCCACCGCCCGTAGTGATACGGTGCCCAACCCCAAGGCTCATAGCCGACCCACGTCCAGCCGTAGTACGGCTCGTCAACCCAGCTGCCATCGCGATACGGCGCCCAATCATCCGGCTCATTCGGCACCCACACCTGACCGTAATCGGGCGCGTTCTCCCATCGACCGTTCGCGTCCAAGTCCTCCGACCCCACGTAATACTTGTTTGTGTGATGCCAGGCATCCGCATTGTGAATCATGCGATCGCGGTCGCTATTCCACCGGTCCCAATCATCCCGCTCCGGAGCCGGAGTAATCTTGTAGCGCGCATCGGCGCCAGCACCGCGCACGGTTGCCATGTCTCCTTGCTTGATATTGGCGATGCCCTGCGGGGTTGAAATCTGCGCCTCGCCCTTGCGCACGATGATGATGCTGTCCCCGTCGGGTCGCACCTCAATCCGGAACACGCTGTCCTGATGCGCGGGATGCAATGCGACGTTCGGCGTATCTATCTCGGGCTCAGCCTCACTTTCTCCAAAGACGGAGTAATTGGCCAAGCCCTGAGCGATCTGAACCTGTATGTATTTGTGCGTGAAGTTCGCGATGTTGGCCTGTGCATTCGATCCCAGGCGCAGAATATTGGCGTAGTCGAGTTGGACCTCAGCGCGTCCGCCCGCGGCCGTAGAAACTTTGTCGCCATTGACCACGGGCTGATTCAATACCGCGGCCGACCACGTACCAGAATCTCCGCGTTGCGTCGACACTTCCCCGTGAATCATGCTGATGCGGCCCACTCCTTGGTCAACCTTCGCGGGCCCTTCGCCGGACGGCCCGCCCGGCTGGGCTTCTGGTCCCATCTGGGGCGGTTGTCCAGGCTGAGGTTGCCCGGGTTGCGACGGTGGTCCGGCTTGACCCGGCGGTCCAGACGGAGGCGGTGGCGCGGATTGCGGCTGTCCGATTTCCATCGGTGCGCTCGGCTGCTCCGACGGACCACTGCCTTCCTCTGTGGTTTGAGCCTTGACGCTAACCGTCAGCACTCCAGCCACTGCCAAAATCAAGATTGCGAAAGTTCCTACAAACTTGTTTTTCATGACGATTATCTCAATTGCACTCAGCTCTGTTTCTGCACAAAGCTTCAACCTCAAAGAACGATTCGCTATTGTACGAAGCAAGTGCCATGCCAAAATTCAGTGCGCGACGAGCGCAGTAACTCTTTTATTTTCACGAGGTAGAATCGACTTTTTCAACGGAAGAAGCGGCCGCTCCAGAAACCGGTGGCTAGCTACAGCCAAGGTGGTGGTTTTCAGCCAGCAGGACGGGTAAGGCGCTCAAGATTCCTACTACGCCTCCTTCTCCCCCTCGTCCGCAATCCCAATCTTCGATAACCGGTAGCGCAGCGCATTCCGCGATAGCCCCAACAACCGCGCCGCCTGACTCTTGTTCCCATTCGCCCGCCGCAACGACTCGCGAATCATTTCATCCTCCCACTGCTCCAGCGTCATGCCCTCCGGGAGGAAATTGCCTGTCCCATTCGCCGCCCGCGCCGGACGCGTATCCAGATGAATGTCCTCTACTTTGAGCACCGTGCCCTTCGCCAGCGCACAGGCTCGCTCGATGATGTTTTGCAATTCGCGAACATTTCCCGGCCAGTGGTAGTTCACCAGAATCTGCATCGCCTCAGGAGTAATGCCTTCCACTGGCTTGCCCGAATCTCCTGCACGGGAAATGAAAAGATTGACCAGATCTGAAATGTCTTCCTTGCGCTGGCGCAACGGCGCAATGTCGATGGGCACCACGTTCAGGCGATAGTAAAGATCCTCACGGAATGTTCCCTGCTCCAGTGCTTCGCGCAAATCACGATTCGTCGCGGCGACCAGTCGAACATCCACTTTCACAGTCCTCGTTCCGCCCAGCCGCTCGAACTCACGCTCCTGCAGCACGCGCAGCAGCTTCACCTGAATCGCCAGGGGCACATCGCCGATCTCATCCAGGAATAACGTCCCTTTATCTGCCAACTCGAACTTTCCTGGTTTGCTGGCGTTCGCACCCGTGAAGGCGCCCTTCTCATAGCCAAACAGTTCGCTCTCCAGCAGATTCTCCGGAATCGCCGTGCTGTTGATCTTGATAAACGGTCCTCCCGCCCGCCGCGACTTTTCATGGATCGCCCGCGCGACCAAGTCCTTGCCGACGCCGCTCTCGCCACCCAGCAGCACAGTGGAATTCGTGGGCGCCACACGATCCACTGTAGCCAGCACTTCCTGCATCTTCGCACTCCGCGCGACCACATTCGGATGCGCATACCGCTTGCCCAGCGCCTCGCGCAGCGAACGGTTTTCTTCCCGCAGATTGCGTACATCCAGCTCCTTGTGGATCACCATTCTCATCTCGCTTAGAGAGAACGGTTTCAGTACATAGTCGCTGGCTCCGGCTTTCATGGCTTCCACGGCCGTCTCGACCGTACCGAAGGCCGTCATTACCACCACGGGCAGCGCAGCATTCTGCCGTTTGATCGCCTGCAGGAACTCGAGACCGTTGATCCCCGGCAGTTTGAGATCGGTCACCACCAGATCGACGTCGCTCTCGCGCAACAGTCTCAATCCGCTCTCGGCATCTCCGGCGGAAAGCGTATTGAAGCCGTCCTCCCCGAGATTCAATTCGAGCAAGCGCCGCATTTTGGCTTCGTCTTCGACGATCAGAATGGTTGGCTTATGATTCTCCATGGCTCGCCGCTGCTTCAATTAAGATGCGACTTCCTCACTCGCTGGGAAAAAAATCACGAATCGAGCACCCGCCGAATCTCCCGCCTCTGAACCGCTTTCGACGCGAATGGTTCCGTGATGGCCGTCAATAATCCGCGATACGATCGATAGCCCTAGGCCCACGCCAGTCTTCTTGGTGGTCACAAACGGATTGAAAATCTGTTCGCGCAGCTCTGCCGGAATTCCCGGCCCCGTATCTTCCACTCGCACCTCCACTCCATCGCGGTTCCCGTTGTTTGTCCTCGCCGCGCTCACTCGCAACGTCCCACCGCCGTTGCCCAGAGCGTCGTATGCATTCTGAATCAAGTTTATGAACGCTTGCTCCGAAAGACTCTCATCCAAAGGAACCAACGGCAAATTCGGCTGATACTGCCGCTCCACGCGAATCGAATCGTTTTGATGCGTCAGAGACACAGAGTGCAGCGCTCGATCCAGCACCGTGGTAATTTCTTGCGGAAGTAACTCGGCATGCAGTGGCCGGGCGAAATCGAGAAATCGCGTTACCAGCGCGCTCAGGCGATTCGTCTCACTCGATATATACCCAGCCAACTCGGTGGCCAGGGGATTCGACTCCCCCAGCTTCTGATGCAGCATTTCGGCCGAACCTTTAATCACTCCCAGCGGATTGCGAATCTCGTGTGCCAGCCCTGCGGACATTTGTCCCAACGCCGCCAGTCGTTCTGAACGACGCGCCGCTTCCTGCGCCTGCTCCAGCCTGCGATTGGTCTCGGCCAGCGTCTCTGCCAGCTCCTGGTAGCGGTTGATCTGTCGTCGATTCTCCACCACAAAGCGGTTCACCACCATCGCCGCCAGAAAAAAGAAAAGAATGCGGATCGCTAGTAGTCCGTAACTCTCCGCGTTAATTTCATATTCCTGCAGCGCCGGATAAAGATAGGAGCAATAGGCGCCCGAGGCCAAGACCGTCCACAACAGCGTAGCCAGCGGACTAAAATATTCCGCCGCCGTAACCGCCGGCAGAAAATAGATCGGCCAGTAGCTACTGTTGATGCTCAGCTCACCGGTATGATCAATGAGCAGTGTAGCCAGTGCAATCTTCAGCAGGACGACGTATGCGGGGCCCCGTTGCGGCGCCTTTCTCAGAACCCAACTTTCACTTAACTGCACAACGCCAAACGCCAGCAAAACAAGCTGCTTGTGAATCTCTCGAACCGGCGGCAGCACCGCGAGCCCGGCCAGGAATAGCAGCCAGAGAACATCCATCCAGTTCATTGAAGGACGCTTCGGTTCGCTCATAGTCGGAACTCGAAAAACAACAGCGCCGGGATCGGGTAGCCTCCCCGTCTCCCGGCGCTATTTTCCCTCTCTTGTTTCGCTTCGGTCCGCTTGCCAATCGCAGCGCATGCGAACCTATCAGACCCCAGCCACGCAGTTCGCGTCAATGTCCTTTCTTAGGCGCACTCTCGTGACTGGACGTCGACGGATGCGAATTCTGCTGCGGATGCGCAGGAGTCGTGGTGGACCGTCCCTGGTGCCACGCACTGTACTTCTGCTCCTCTTCCCGCTGCTGCTGTCCGTTCCCCTGCTGCACCGGCGCCACCGGCTTGGCCAGCGGATGGGACCATTGCTGCGCCGGTTGCAAACTCCGGTTCGCGGGTTGATTTGTGGGTTGAGACTCCGTGCTCCGCTCGGGCTCCGGCGCGCCTTGCGCCTCCCATACACGCGGCTGCGTCTTGGTCGGGATGCTTGCGCCGCTGGGTTGGCCAAACGAACGGAAACCATCGTCTCCCTGAGGTTGCTGCCGCGTCACCGGAGCCGTCTGTACTGGCCGGCCTGGTGCTTCCTGCCGCACCAACGCCTGGTTCAAGTGTCCACCCGCCTGTGCCTGCCTCTGAGCAAAAGAACTCGGCATGGGAGCCGGTGTCCGTAACGCCACCACCGGACGACTCGTCACCGCCGCAGGCGGCCTGTTCGCCACAGGCCTTCCCGAGCCCAGCACGCTGCTGCGTACGGGTTCGACCGCAACCATGTGCGACACCGGCGCCACCGCGAGTTCTCTGGCCGGAATCGATACAACATTCCGCGCCACTGGACGCGCATTCACGAACGTGTCGCGCGACACCACAGTCACACCCCCGTTCACGCCGCGATTCGCATACGTGATGTTGTTCACGGTTGTAGTCCGGTTGACAACGACGTTGTTGTAGACGTTTGTCACTCTGGAAACATCCACACGGGTATTCGTAAGGTTCATGTTGTTCACATAAACCCGGCTCACACGGTAGCCGGGAATAAATACTTCTCCCGGAGCCAGCGGGAACCATCCCACCCCTGCGCCAAACGAAAACGCGAAATTGAATCCCGGTCCACCGCCAACCCATGCCACCAGCGCCGGCGCATATACGGGCCGTACCACGCTCGGTCCTGGAACCCAGAGCCATCCGCCATCGGCAAATGCCCACCGGCCGTAGTGAAATGGAGCGAATCCCCAAGGCTCATCTTCCACCCACGTCCAGCCCCACGGCCCTACCCAAGACCAATGGCCAAAGCGATACGGAGCCCATCCTGCCACCACAACCCGCGGCCGCCAACTCATCCCATAGCCCGCCGCATAGCTCCAGTCACCATACTCATCAAGATCTTCATATCCGGTCATCTCGCGCGAAACATAGTTTGCGGAATCAGACTGGTCCTCGGTCCGATCTCGATCCAAGGCCCAGGAATCGAATCCATCACCGCCGGGAATCTGGCCGAGTTCATAGTCCAGATGATCAGCGCCCGTAAATGTGGCGTACTGATTCGCGACCACAGTATAAGAAGAGCCACCACCTGTGACCTCACCGCGTCCGCGCCACACCGTCACTTCTGTTTGATTGCCGTCCGCATCAACATCGATGCGATAGTCTCCGGGCTGCATCACGACGAACGCCACGTTCGGCGTGTCGATCTCATAGGAGTCTTCGTCGTCCACGTGCCGGACTTTCACAATCAGCGATCCCTGCGCCAGGCGAATCTGCGCCGCCCGGTCGCTTACTTCCAACAACGTAATCCCAGTCTTTGGGCCAAGCCGCAGGGCGGTCGATCCAATGTGCACCTCAGCGCGCGAGTTTTCGTCGGCCCAAAGATTGTCGCCTGTCACCAGCGGCCGATTCAGCACCGCATCCACCCAGTCATTCTCTCCGCCCGGCTGAAACGATACTGAGCCCTCCATATAATTGAGCCTGGCAACGCGGCCCGGAGGATCCTGCGTCGCGTCCTGCGAATCTTGTGGCCCTTGCGCTGCCTGCGAATCTGGCGTGACTTTCGCGTCCTGCGCCTTGACTCCGAGAGGTGCCTGCAGCATGAACGTCAAGCCCGCAACTACTACCGCCCAGCTCCACCACTGCCGATGTGTCTTCATAATTTCTTCCTGTTGGATACAGAAGCGTCGTGGCCTCAATCTTATCCACACCCAAATAAACACGAATAGATACCTTTAGTTTCTTGCCGTTAGATGGTGGTTTTCAGCCAGACCTGGCCAATAGCGTGCAGTTGGGGCACATTCGGAATCCGCGGAAACGCAGTGGGAAAGCAGCGCAACGAATCCGCCGGAAGGGACAACGCGAAGGTAGCACAGCGCTTCAGCACTGGGAAAGAATGAAAGAAATGGAACAAGTCCCGGAGGAAACCGCCAAAACTACCGTGGAAGAGCGGCGCTTCAGCGCCGCGTAAGGATCAAGCTTAGGGTGGGGGCTTTAGCCGCTGTGTTCATACTCAGTTCGCCAAACCGGCCCAACCCGCTATCGATTCCCTGCCTTCGGCGCGATCTCATCCAAGGTAAGATTCAACTCCAGTACGTTGACTCTCGGCTCACCCAGGAATCCAAACTGTCGCGATTCCGCGTGCTGATGCACCGCTTCGCGAACTACATCCTCGCTCAGCCCGCGCTCCTTCGCGATTCGCGGCACCTGAAACTCGGCCGCTTCGGGCGAGATGTGAGGATCTAATCCCGAACCCGAGGACGTCAGTAAGTCCATTGGAATCGCCGCACCGGGATTTTCCGCCTGCAGGCGGTCCGCATCTCCCTGCACTCGCGCGATGAGAGTTTGATTGGTTGGACCAAGATTCGATCCGCTGGAATTGCCCGCATCATAGCCGGTTCCCGCGCTCGACGGACGTGAGTGAAAATATCCCGGCGAGGAAAACGACTGCCCGATCAGTCGCGATCCGACGACTTTTCCATTCCGCGTCAACAGTTCCCCGTTGGCCTTGCTTGGAAATAAAGCCTGCGCCAGACCGGTAATCAACAGCGGAAACAGCAGACCGAATAACACCGACGTTACCAGCGTCATCAGTACGGATGTGATCAAATTCTTTTTCATAGTCGCCTCTACGCCAACCCTGCTCGCACAATCAGCAGGTCGATCAGCTTGATTCCGATGAATGGCACGATCACTCCACCCAAGCCATAGACCAACAAATTTCGGCGAAGCAAAATGGCGGCGCCTTGCGGCACATATTTCACCCCGCGCAAGGCCAAGGGAATCAGCGCAACAATGATCAGCGCATTAAAGATGACTGCCGACAAGATCGCCGACTGGGGCGTCGCCAGTCGCATGACGTTGAGCGCCTGCAGCACGGGGAACGTCCCGGCAAACATAGCGGGGATGATGGCGAAATACTTAGCTACATCATTCGCGATCGAAAACGTGGTCAGCGCGCCCCGCGTCATCAGCAACTGCTTGCCAATTTCGACGATCTCAATCAGCTTGGTGGGATTCGAGTCCAGATCCACCATGTTCCCGGCTTCCTTCGCCGCCTGCGTGCCGGTATTCATCGCAACACCCACATCGGCCTGAGCCAGCGCCGGAGCATCATTCGTGCCGTCTCCCGTCATGGCGACAAGTTTCCCCTGCCCCTGCTCGCGCCGGATCAAATCCAGCTTGTCTTTCGGCGTAGCCTGCGCCAGAAAATCATCCACGCCGGCCTCGCTCGCAATGGCCGCCGCGGTCAGCGGATTGTCTCCGGTAATCATCACCGTCTTGATTCCCATGGCGCGCAGTTGATCGAAACGCTGCCGCATGCCGCCCTTCACAATGTCTTTCAAGTGAATTACGCCCAAGGCGCGGCCATTCTCCGCCACCACCAGCGGTGTTCCGCCGGAGCGCGATATTGCTTCCACCGATTCGCGTACCTCCGGCGGTAACGTGCCGCCTTGCTCCTCGACGTACCTGGCAATCGCATCGGTAGCACCTTTGCGAACCGCGCGCCCATCCAGATTGACACCAGACATGCGAGTCGTCGCGCTGAAGGGAATAAATTCGGCATCATGGGTGCTCATTTCGCGCCCGCGCAATCCATATTTTTCTTTCGCAAGGACAACAATCGAGCGCCCCTCGGGAGTTTCGTCGGCGAGCGAAGAGAGCTGAGCAGAATCGGCAAGCATCGCTTCGGTCACGCCCGGCGCGGTCACGAACTCCGTAGCCTGACGGTTGCCTAGGGTGATGGTTCCAGTCTTGTCGAGTAGCAGCGTGTTCACATCGCCCGCCGCTTCCACTGCCCGTCCTGACATTGCCAGCACGTTGTGCTGCACTAACCGGTCCATGCCCGCGATGCCGATCGCCGAAAGCAATCCACCGATGGTTGTTGGAATCAGGCACACAAGGAGAGAGACGAGAACGAACACTGTCTGCGGCGCACCTGCATAAATCGCGAAGGGCTGCAGCGTGACCACGGCCAGCAGAAACACAATCGTCAGCCCCGCCAGCAAAATGTTTAGCGCGATTTCATTTGGCGTCTTCTGCCGCTCCGCGCCTTCCACCAACGCGATCATGCGATCAAGAAATGTTTCTCCGGGATTGGACGTGATCTTCACTTTCACCCAATCCGAAAGCACGCGCGTGCCACCCGTCACGGCTGAGCGGTCGCCGCCGGCTTCACGGATCACCGGCGCTGATTCACCCGTAATCGCAGATTCGTCCACTGACGCGACGCCTTCCACAATCTCGCCATCGCCGGGAATAAACTCCCCCGCCTCTACCAATACCAAGTCGCCACAGCGCAATTTGGATCCCGGCACCGTCTCTGTCTTCCCGTCGGGAAGCAGGCGGTTCGCCATCGTCTCCGCTTTTGCGCGGCGCAACGCATCTGCCTGCGCCTTGCCGCGGCCTTCCGCCATGGCTTCGGCAAAGTTGGCAAACAGCACCGTGAACCACAGCCACAGCGTGATCTGCAGATTGAATCCGAAGCCGCCGTGCTCTCTTTCCATCACGAGCAGCACGGTGGTCACCACGCTACCCACTTCCACCACGAACATCACCGGGTTGCGCATCATGGTCACGGGATGCAGTTTGACGAGCGAATCCCACGCCGCGCGTCGCACGATCTTCAGGTCCCACAGACTGCGCTTTGATTTCTTGCTTGCCATATTTTCCTAAAAGGTTTTGCCTGCCATCATCAGCAGATGTTCGAGAATTGGCCCCAGACTAAGCGCCGGAAAGAATGTCAGCGCCCCTACGATTATCACCACCCCGATCAGCAGAACCGTAAAGAGCGGCCCCGTCACAGGGAAGGTGCCCAGCGTTGCCGGAGTCTGTTTCTTTTCCGCCAGATTGCCCGCGATCGCCAGCATGGGCAGAATCATCATGAAACGTCCCAGCAGCATCGCCGTACCCAGCGAAGTGTTGTACCAGGGCGTGTTCCCGCTGAGTCCTCCGAAAGCCGAGCCGTTGTTGGCCACGGCTGAAGTGAAGGCGTAAAGCACTTCGCTGAATCCGTGCGGGCCGGCATTCGCCATAGCGGACGTGCCGAAGCCGTACAAGACTGAGATCGCCGTGAACACCAGGATCACCAAGGGAAAGATCAGGATCACCAACATCGCCATCTTCACGTCGTACGCTTCGATTTTTTTGCCCAGGTACTCCGGCGTACGCCCCACCATCAGCCCGGCGATGAACACAGACAGAATCACGAAGACCAACATGCCATACATCCCCGCGCCCACTCCGCCGAAGATCACTTCACTCAACATCAGATTGATCAGCGGAATCATTCCGCCAAGCGGCGTGAACGAATCGTGCTGGGAGTTAACCGCTCCGCAACTTGTATCGGTGGTTACGGTGGCAAACAGCGCCGAGTTCGCGACACCGAACCGCACTTCTTTCCCTTCAAGGTTGCCCGTGGCCTGTATCGCAGAAGACGAATGCTGTGAGCTATGTTGCGCCGCCGCCGTTAATAAAGGGTTGCCCCGCGCCTCCGCCCAATACGCCGTAGTCACACCGGCCAGGAACAGCAGAGCCATCGCCGCCCACACCGCCCATCCATGCCGCGGGGAGCCCGTCATTTTCCCCAGGGTGAATGTAAATGCGGAGGGAATCGCCAGAATGCAGAACATTTCCAGGAAATTCGTGAATGGTGTTGGATTCTCAAACGGATGCGCGCTGTTCGCGTTGAAGAAGCCGCCGCCGTTGGTTCCCAGCTCTTTAATGATCTCCTGCGAGGCCGTCGGTCCCTGCGCGATCAGTTGCTGCGTCACCGTCTGCATTACCGGTTTGCCGTCAGGACCGTTCACCGGTTTGCCATCGGCGCCCAACTGCGGCGTCTGATATGGGTCTACCAACTGCACTGTGTCATAGGGCTTCAAGTTCTGGACTACACCCTGCGACACCAACACCAATGCCCCTATCAAACAAAGGGGCGCCAGAATCCACAGCGTCCCGCGAACCAGGTCCACCCAGAAATTGCCGATGGTTTTTTGTTCGCGCCGAGCGATACCACGAATGAAGGCGATCGCCAGTGCCATGCCCGCCGCTGCCGAAACCCAATTGTGATACGCCAGACCGACCATCTGCGTCAGATAGCTCATGGTGGTCTCGGGCACGTAATTCTGCCAATTCGTGTTCGTGGTGAATGAAGCTGCAGTGTTGAACGCCAGCGCCGGAGCCACTCCCGCCAGCTTTTGCGGATTCCATGGCAGCCACGCCCACTGCTGCACGCGCTGCAGCACATAAAGCAAAATCATGGAAACGCCGCTGAACAAAATCAGGGCCAGCGCATATTCTTTCCAGTCCATCTCGTGGCTTTCGTCCACGCCCGTCAGGCGGTAGAGAATGCGCTCCACCGGCCGCATCGCCGGGTCCAACCACGTCCGTTCGCGACCGAATACCCGGGACATGAACCCGCCAAGTGGCCTGGTGACGAGGAACACGACCAGCAAGAGAAAGAAAATCTGCAGCCATCCGTTTGCCGTCATCAGAATTTCTCCGGCCTCAACATGGCGTAGACGAGATACGCCATTAATCCCACACAAATCAACAGCATGATGATCGATCCCATAAGCTCCTCAGCGCACGTGCTCGCAGAAATGTAAGTAGGCGAGCGAAATCACAAAGAACAAAACGGTCACCCCGAGAAAGATCACGTCCTGCATCTCAAATTCCCTCCACATTTTGTCATCATCTCAGCACCAAGATCGTTTGGGCTCGTAACCTCGCTAGAACTTGACCATGATGTCGATGTCGAAGAACTGCTCGTCCCGCCGCAGGTCGGGGAACCATACCGTGCTGGCTTGTGAACCGCACGCTGTTTGCGCAGCCACGAGCGTCTCCTGCATGGACGAATTTCCGTTGTTGCACGCAAAGAATTGGGGATATCCGTTGTTGGTGTATGGCACTCCGCCCGAACCCGACGGAGTGATTCCACCCGCGCCCGACCAGTAAGGCACGCTGGCATGGCGATAATCGTATTCCCATCGGAACGTGATGTACTGACTGGGCATGTAGTCAAAGGTCACTGAACTATCCCAGGCCTTAAATGCGTCTCCAGGATTCCCTGTAAAGTAGGGCGCATTGATGGCCGCCGACGGCGCCGTCTCACCGTTGATGGGAGGGACTAGAACCAGGTAGCGTCCAGGATTGTTGATCTGGCCGCCGCCGACTGTTATTGCGTACCGGTCTTTCTTAAACCACGTGCGGTTGTAGAGCATGTAGCCGATAAAGCTCTGCTTAGGATCGATTCCCCCCTTCGGAAAATTGGCACTCGGTAGCGCATTCGCATCCTTCTTGTCACCAAGGCAGCTGACGCCCGCATAATACGCCCCCGCCGAGGTGGTCTTGCTGGGGCCAAATTCGCAGCCCATATCGCCGGTGAAGGTAAACGCCATCTTGTCGAGTGTCTTTCCCGGTTTGTCGAAATACTTGATCTCGACACTGTCGTCGGTGTGAACGCGGCCCCGGTTCGGAATGTACAAGTCGTCATGACCCAGCCCGTAGTTATTGGAGATGACGTTTACCCAGGGCCTCGGAGTCCACTTGATCTGCCCGCCGAGACCTTTCCGCGAGTTGGCTGAGCCGTACGACTGCCATCCATTGATGAACCAGGGCTCAATCTTTAAATGAGGGTTGGGAAAAACTTGAACTCTCAACCCATTAAAAAACCACGGCGTGTTGGAAGAAACATAAGACGGCTGATAGGCCCAGTTGTCGAAGTTGTAGTAGCTGAACAGGCCAATGTACGACATAAAGATTCCTGCGTCGACGTTGATTCCGTTCAACGCGTTAATGTGATAGCCGCCATATGCCTCTGCTAGGTAGCGATACGCAGTGTCGAGATCCCACTGGCCCTTCGCCGGACTGGGGTCATTGCGTGGCGTCGTTTCGGAATACATCCCGAACTGGGTCATCAACCGAGCGCGCACGTTGTCATAATGGAAATCGCCGCCAACACCGAGTTGCTCCAACTGAATTTCGTTGGAACGAAATATTTCGCTCGACCCGCCAATGGAGTTGTCTACCGGCTTGTTGAAGTCGTAGGTGTAGCTAACATCCGCTCTGATTTCCGGCGTAAAAAATTTTGAGTCAAAAGCTGCGTCTTTGGTACGCGGGTTGCCGTTCAGCCAGGTCCAGTCCCAGTCGGAGAAGGGCGCGATCTTTTCTTTTTTCTTGGGCGCGGAATCGGTGGATTGACCTGGGGAAACCGCAGCCGGAGCGGATGCACCCAGGGACGCCAAGCTCGGCGGTTGAACTGACCCTCCCGGCCCGGTACTTGTCGGAGCAGCGATTGCCATGGCCGCGGCTGGTACCCCACTTGGCTTGCCCAGTTCTGATGCCGTTGCTTTCGCAGGCTGTTCCGGAGTCGTGCGGACCTTGAGTTCCGCCTCTAACTGCTCGATGCGCAACTTCATCGCTTCCAGTTCTTTCGCCAGAGCCTCCGGATCTTCAATCCTCTTCGGCGCTTCCGCCGGCTTAACACTGCTCGTACTCGACTCGTGGGCCGCCGCATCGGGTATGGGCTGGGCGGGTTCGTTCAGCTTTGCCGACTGCGCATCCGGTTGCGCCTGAGTTTGCGCGAAACCGTGGAGCGGCTGACCAAACGCAAGACACAGGACCAGCATCAGGGGGAGAACTGAAGCCGCCATGGTTTCACTCAATAGAGTCTTCGTAACTTTCATGTTCGCGTCCTTTCCAGTCCGAAATCCGGTGCTCTTCTGCGAATCACGGAGCGCTGACGAAGCGTTCTTGATATTGGCGCCACACGCTAAAGGAAGCGGACACGCCGGTCCAATCGATAATTTCTCTGCGGCTGATAAGAGCTTAGTCTCCAAGTTAGCTAAATATGGCGTTGGTAACGGAACACTTCCTCACCCTTACGAATGTGGCTTAAGCCACTTCCATCGCGTTAGACGTCCGCGGGGGATACATTCCTCGTCCAAAGTTTCGATCACTGTTTCCATGAACTTCATAGACGTAGGCGTCGATGTGAAATGCCCAATGCGGACCACAACACTCGTCTCCAAATCTTCCTGAGCTGGCTCTCCGTGGTCCTCGAATGCCGCCGGCATCGCCCAATCGCACTTCGAAGCCACACCCTCCCGGAGCAGTGCACCCAGAAAACAAACCATAAACACAGTTGCGGCACCCGTGATGGCTACAAATAGCACTGCCAGCCACATCACACGACTCCAAGGCACTGCACTATCGTTAATCCACCAGTTCACCACTGAGGGAGTAAGAGAGCTCTAAAGAATTTCTAAGGATTTCGTAAAGGCATACATCGCGCGCCCAAGTCAGACGGACACACCCGTACAATCGTGAATCCTTACTCCTGTCCGACCGAGCATTTATTTCCAACGCTCGTGAAATGACTTACACGGAATTTTGATTGGGCTAGTTCCTTGACCTCCAACTCTCCGCTTTTGTCCTTATCCCGTCGTTCGAACTCTTCTTCCATCAAATTCATCCACTCCTGTTGGAAATCTTGCCGTTCTTGCCGGTATCCATAAGGAGTAGCAATTGCTTAGCCTCGCCGTCCGCCGGCGCCAGCTTATCCTACGGCTGCGGAGCTGCTGCCTTTGTCTACGCGGGCGCAGTTGCTAGTGCGGCCCAACAAAACACTGAACCCGATGATCCGCACGACGTTCG
This sequence comes from uncultured Acidobacteriaceae bacterium, assembly GCA_964403025.1. GTDB lineage: Bacteria > Acidobacteriota > Terriglobia > Terriglobales > Acidobacteriaceae > Sulfotelmatobacter. The sequence continues at coordinate 143,400 of CAYOEH010000003.1, forward strand.
TTCGGCTCGACATGATTGACCTCCGCGCTACGCTCGCCTGATATTGCCGGTGGAACAGACAGGCTCCCCCGCGGATTCAGGCGCCATATGACGGAAAAAATGGCACATACCTTCGAACCTTACTCGCCGCCCGTGCCTACGACCCTCAGCAGCCCCATTCCGCTTCGCCCGGTTGCGCAAAGTACTGTCGTGATTTTTTCGGCTCGGTGGTCATCGACTCCAGTTCGAGCAGCGCCAGACGCGCCGCAGCCACCAGACGGCTCTTCTCCGGTTGCGGAACTTCCCTCCACGAGCCACGCCCTTCACTGCCCTTGCCCGAAATCTCCGGCATCAACGCCTGATGATAGTGATGGAAAAGCTCTGCCAACCGTTCCGGTGCTACTTCGTTAATCCACATGACCCTTGATCTCCCCAATCTGTACGATTCTTGAGGCGTATTCTTTCAACCTCACAACCATTGGACACGGAATCGCAGAAGGTTCGAATAAAGGGTGCATAAAATGTTTGTAAAGGTTCAGCGTAATGAGAAATGACCGGCAAGACGAACTACGAACCTGGTTCGAAGCGATATCCGACCCAAGGCTCGGTCAGCAGATATTTCGGCGAGGAAGGATCACTCTCAATTTTCTTTCGTAACTGGCCAATGAAAACTCGCAAATACTCTGGCTGCTCAGTGCTGTTCGGTCCCCAGATAGCCGCCAAAAGCGTACGGTGGGTCACCACTTTGCCGGGACGTCGCGCGAGATACACCAGCAAATCGAATTCTTTTGGGGTGAGATGAACTTCATTGCCGGCCACCTTCACCGACCGGGCATCCAAATCGATCGAAAAATCTCCGGCCGTGATCACGCTAGGCTGTTCCTCGATCTCGGGACTCCGCCGCAATTGCGCCCGAATTCGTGCCAGCAGTTCGTTCATGCTGAATGGTTTCGTAACGTAATCATCCGCTCCTGCATCCAGCGCTTCCACCTTTGAGCGATCCTGACCGCGCACGGACAGAACAATGATCGGCACCTGCGACATCTGCCGGACCTGGCGGCACAAATCAACGCCATCCAGATTCGGCATGGCCAAGTCCGTGATCAGCACATGAGGCGTCCAGTTCTTCATCAACTCCAGCGCCATCTCGCCATCGTTGGCCACGCGGATGTCGTAACCCTGAGAAGAAAGCGTCGTCCGCAGCACCCGCGTGATCTGGGGCTCGTCATCCACCACTAAGATTCGGCGATGCTCGCTCGTCATCTACTCACCGCATTTCCTGGGTCACAATGTGAACATCCACTGCAGGTGTATCGCGCAGGAATTTATGAATCGCGGAAAGATAGAAATATCTTTTCCATCCCTTCGTAGCCGACCGCCCAAAGACGACTTGTGTGATGTGATTCTCGCGCACGAATTCGGCAACTTTTTCCGCCACCACTTTACCCTCGGCTTTCACCACCTTCGCGCCCACACTCTCGGCGAAGCGTATATTATCGGCCAGAGTGCGCTGGTTTTCGTCGCTCTCATCAGAGCCCGTATCCACGTAAAAGACATACAGGTCGCCATCCAGCGCCTGCGCCATGCGCGCCCCACGGGCGATCAAGTACTGTGCCGCCGGATTCGAACTGATACATACCGCAATCCGCTCGCGCACCTGCAGGAGCTGGCCATCCTCGGTTTTTAGTTCCGAAAGCGTGCGGTCGACTGCCTGCGTTACCTGACGTAGCGCCAGTTCGCGCAGCGCTACCAGATTTGTGTTGCGGAAGAAATTCGCCAGCGCGCGTTCCACCCGCTCCAGAGGATAGATATCTCCGCGCCGCATGCGGGTTTGCAGAGCCTGTGGAGTAAGGTCCGCCATCACAATTTCGCCCGCACGCCGGATCACCCAATCCGGCACCGTCTCCCGAACCTGCACGCCCGTGAGTTCCCGAATCGTCGGCGCCAGGCTCTCGATGTGTTGCACATTCAGCGTAGAGAGAACGTCAATCCCAGCATCCAGTAACTCGAAAACATCTTCATAACGCTTCGCGTGTTTGCTGCCTTCAATGTTCGTGTGCGCGAGTTCATCCACCAGCACCACATGCGGCTTGCGTGCCAGAATCGAATCCACGTCCATCTCTTCAAAGATGGTAGCCTTGTATTCCAGCTTCTTGCGAGGAACCGTCTCCAAGCGGGACGAGAGCTCCACGATCGGTTTGCGCCCGTGCGTTTCTACCACTCCGATTACCACTTCTTCGCCGCGGCTGGCCCGCCGCACGCCCTCGCTCAGCATGGCGTAGGTTTTTCCCACACCCGGGGCATAGCCCAGAAACAGCTTGAACACCGCCGGCCGCTGGGTCGTGTCCACTTCCTTAAGCCATTCTTCGGGACTCTTAGCCATCGCCGCTATTCTCCACGCCCGAAGGAAAATTGTCGAATCCTGAATTGTGCTCCGACGGAAAATCTCACCATCGCGACACAGAAAATCTCGAATTCCTTTTCTCTTTAGTCGATGCTCGTTTTCTCTGCGTCCCAGCCTGCCCTGAGCGAGGCCGGAGGGTGACTCTGTGGTGAAAACCGTTTCTTACGGTTACAATCGTGCCCGTGAAGCCTCGTTGGCCACAGCACTTGTTCCGCTATACCGCTTGCCTGATAGCCGCTGAACTCGTGGCGCAAATCTGCCGCCGCATCGTCCACGTAAATCCGACCACGGTAGCTCTAACCTTCCTGTTGATGGTACTGTGGGTCGCCGCCTATTGGGGATTTCGCTTCTCCGTTTTTCTGGCCGTGCTCGCCACCCTTGCCTTCAACTATTATTTTCTTCCTCCCATCGGAACCTTCACCGTCGCCGACCCGCAAAACTGGGTGGCGCTCTTCGCCTTTCTTGTCACTGCCGGCATTGCCAGCGAGCTAGCGGACCGCGCCCGCCGGCAAACTGCCGATGCCGTTCAGCGGCGCCGCGACGTCGAACGACTCTACGCCTTCAGCCAGCGCCTGCTCGCCACCGACAACGTTGCCGAATTGATGAATGCAATCCCCGCCTACGTCTGTGATGGATTCGCTGCCAAAGCGGCCGCCGTTTACTTACTCAGCTCCCAGCAGGTCTATCGCACCGATCCCAAGGCGACCTATTTTCCGCTGCAGGATCTTCAAATGGTCAGTTCGAGGGGAGAACCCGTCATTGATTCCAAACGCGGGATATCTCTCACACCCTTACATCTGGGTACGCGCACCACTGGAGCCGTCGGCATCGCCGGTGCGGCGCTCTCCCGCGCCACTCTTGAGGCCCTGGGCAGCATGATCGGCATCGCCATCGAGCGCGCCGGAGCCATCGAAAAACTCTCACAGACCGAAGCCGCCCACCAGAGTGAAAACCTGCGCGCTGTTCTGCTGGATTCCGTAACCCACGAACTTCGCACTCCGCTCACCGGAATCAAGGCCGCCGTCACCGGCCTACTCTCCGATTACAACCTGGACGAAGCCCAGCGCAAGGAGTTGCTCACCGTTATCAACGAAGAAACCGACCGTCTCGACCGCCTGGTCGGCGAAGCCACGGAGATGGCTCAGCTCGATGCCCACAAGGTGGAATTGCACATGACTCCTGTTGATGTAGCTACTGTGATCGAGTCGGCCGTGGAGGAATCCAGAACGGTTCTCGCCCAGCATCCATTGGAAGTCCGTGTCCCCGCATCGTTGCCTAAAGTAAAGGTCGACTCGGACCGCATTGCGGAAGTGCTTAAGCAGTTGCTGGAAAACGCCGCTAAATACTCCCCCCCCACCGCCCCGATCACAATCACCGCAGAGCAAAAGGGTGACCGTGTCATCACCAGCGTCACCGATCACGGGCCCGGCATCGACGATTTTGAGCAGTCCCTGGTCTTCGACAAGTTTTATCGCGGCCGCGATCAGCGCTACAGCGTGCAAGGCACCGGCATGGGATTAGCCATCGCCAAAGCCATCGTAGAAGCCCACAACGGAGTCGTGGGCGTCACCAGCCAACTCGGCCGCGGATCGGTATTCTCCTTCGAACTGCCTGCAGCTTGAGGCCGCTTCAGTTCTTCAGCTTCGGCCTCTCGCATTTATCGACAATCTTCGTCGGATCGATCGCATCCTTATCCACCTGCTCTTCCAGAATCTTCCCGTCTTTCCCTATCAGGAAGTTAACCCGGCGCGCAGCCTTGTATTTATCCACATAAATCGCGTACTTGCGAGTAACATCACCGCCCCAATCGCTCAGCAGAGGAAACGTAACTTCGATTTGATCGGCGAAGGCTTTATTCGCGAAGGCACTGTCCATGCTCACACCCAGGACCTGGGTGTCGGTAGCTTCCAGCCGTTTCAAGTCCTGCTGGAGAGCTTTCATTTGCTTGGTTCAACCACCGGTGAAAGCAAAGATGAAGAATGCCACCACCACGTTTTTCTTCCCGCGGTACTGGCTCAAGGAAACGGGCTTCAGGTCGTTCCCGTCAAAATAGTTCAGAGTGAAATCCGGCGCCATCTCTCCTACCTTGGGCATCGACGTTGAGGCATTTTCCGCCTGCTTCGCTTGCCCCAAGGCCGGAGTGGCTGAACCGAGCGCCAGCGCACCGAGAAGCAAAGACGCAGCCAACGCGTTTGATAGTCCTTTCTGCATTTACGTTCCTCCTGGCCGCATGATAGCCCACACTTGCCGCGACATTGTAATTTCGAGTTAGCGAGGTTCCGTACCGGACGCCAGTCAGTACCTGCCCTCACACCATTTCGCATTGCCGAACGCGACCCTAAACCAGTAAATTCAGTCTCAGACAAACCCACGTCGCCCCATGAGTCTCACCACACTGAACGACATTTTCTTCGTTGCCGCCGAGCGCAATCTCGACCGGGCCATGCTCTACCGCGATGCAGGAAAGTGGCTGCCCATTTCTTCGTCAGACTTACGCCGCAACGTCGCCTCCACTGTCGGCGCTCTGCAACAATGGGGCATCAAGAAGGGCGATCGCGTCGCGATTCTCAGCGAGAATCGTCCAGAGTGGTCCACGGCCGACTTCGCCATTTTGCTCCTCGGCGCCGTCACCGTTCCCGTCTACGCGACGCTCACTCCCGAACAGACCGCGTACACCCTGAGCGACTCCGGTTCCAGCGTGATCTTTGTCTCTACGGAACACCAACTCCGCAAAGTTCACGCCATCCTCTCGCAAACTCAAGTCAAAAAGATCGTGGTCATGGATCATCTTCAGATCCCCAGCGACCTCGCCTCCACTTGCGTGCTCATGGATGCATTCATGACCCAGGGCCCGCTTGCGCTCGATCCCCAAACCGAATCCCGTGCCCGCTCGATCCAGCCTGACGACCTCGCGACTATCATCTACACCTCAGGTACGACCGGCACCTCCAAGGGCGCAATGCTCAATCATGGCAACCTGGCGTCCAACATCTCCTGCTCGCTGCTCGGCTTCGACATGCGCCCCGGTCTGGTCAGCGTTTCGTTCCTTCCCCTTTCGCATGTCACCGCGCGCCACGTTGATCTCGCGCTGCTCTACCACGGCGTCACTCTGGCGTATTGCCCATTCATGGAGAATCTCCCGCAAACTCTTTTGGAAGTGCGGCCCAGTCTTTGCGTTTCTGTTCCCAGGGTCTACGAAAAGATCTACGCCAAAACTCAGACAACGGCACACGGCTTTCCCAAGCGCGCTATTTACCTCTGGGCGCTTGCGGTTGGCCGCGCTCACAAACCCGAAATTCTCGCGGGAGAAACTCCCACTTCTTCCAGCTGGAAACTTGCCGATAAATTGGTCTTCTCGAAAATTCGCGCCGGCATGGGCGGCAAGGTTGAAACGTTCATCTCTGGAGGCGCGCCTCTGGGCCGCGAACTTGCCGAATGGTTCGCCACCGTTGGCATCCGCATCCACGAAGGCTATGGTCTGACGGAAACTTCTCCCGTGATCGCCGTCAACACACCCATCCACCATCGCATCGGTACGGTGGGCAGGACCCTTCCCAATCTCGAAGTCCGCATCGCCGAGGATGGCGAAATTCTGGTGCGCGGCCCCTCTGTGTTCAAAGGATATTGGAACCGCCCGGAAGAAACTAAAAATGCATTTCAAGACGGATGGTTCAAAACGGGTGACATCGGCCACATCGATGCCGATGGATATCTCTCGGTCACAGATCGAAAAAAGGAGCTCATCAAAACCTCCGGGGGAAAGTTCATTGCTCCGCAGCCGATCGAGAACTCACTAAAACTCAATCCCCTGGTAGGAACCGCTGCCATCATCGGCGACCGGCGCAAATTTGCCTTCGTCCTCATCTCCCCCAACTTCGCGCTTCTTGAAGACTGGGCTCTGTCCAACAACCTTGATTTTTCTTCGCGCGCTGAACTCGTCGCCGACCCCAAAGTCCAGACGCTTTACGACGGGATTGTGGAAGAGATCAACAAGAGTCTCGCGCGCTTCGAAAAGCTGAAGCGGGTGCTACTCGTCCCCGACGAGTTCACCGCCGATAACGGCGCTCTGACCCCCACTCTGAAGTTGCGGCGCCGTGTAGTCGAAGACCGCTATCGTCGCGAGATCGACGACCTCTACGCTCAGGCCGAATCCGGAGCCACATCGTAACGCGGTGCCGCCCTCAGCGGTTCATCGAACGCCGCTCGACATTTGTCCCACTCGGTTTACAATGAAGGGTCATGACCGATGCCCTTCATATCGCCGACCGCTCTTTCCGCTCCCGCCTGATCGTCGGTACGGGAAAATACAAATCCTTCCAGGAAACCGCCCGCGCCCTCGAGGCGAGCGGAGCCGACATGGTCACCGTCGCCGTACGGCGCGTCAACCTCGATCGCAGCAAGGAATCACTGCTCGACTACATCGATCCTAAGAAATATTTTCTGCTGCCTAATACTGCTGGTTGCTACACGGCAGACGAAGCGATTCGCGCTGCGCGCCTCGGTCGCGAGGTCGGACTCTCCGATTGGGTGAAGCTCGAAGTGATCGGCGATCAAGCCACGCTCTACCCTGACGTGCAGGCTACGCTCGAAGCTACGCGCGTTCTGGTTGGCGAAGGCTTTACCGTCCTGCCCTACACTTCCGACGACATCGTCTTCGCCAAACGTCTCATCGACGCCGGGGCTGCTGCGGTAATGCCACTCGGCGCTCCCATCGGCAGCGGCATGGGCATTCAGAACCAGGCACACATTCGCATCCTGCGCGAGATGATCACCGCCGTCCCCCTGATCGTAGATGCCGGCGTAGGCACTGCATCGGATGCAGCGATCGCCATGGAACTCGGCGCCGACGCCGTCCTCATGAATACTGGCATCGCCAACGCGCAGGATCCTGTGCTGATGGCCGAGGCCATGCACCATGGTGTGCTCGCCGGGCGTCAAGCTTATCTCGCGGGTCGCATGGCGAAGAAGCTGTATGCGACCGCCAGTTCCCCGCTGGAAGGTGTGGTCCGTTAGCTGCAAAGCTTTGGTCCCGCCAGAGGAAAGTGTATTCAACAATAAGAGGGCGGCCGCGGCCGCCCTCTCCTTTTTCAACCAAATCCTCAGAGCATCTTCGCGCTTTCCACGTGAATGCTATCACCCATCACGTGTCCAGTTACCGCGATGTGGTGTCCGACATGGTCCTTCAGCGCATCCGGGTTGTCCACCATCAGGACCTTCGAATCCTTATCGGTCACGATGACCATCTTCGCGCCGGCGGCCAGGCATTTCTTGGTGCACGCCTCAGCCTTGTCGTTGGCGCCCTTGGCGCCACACTTATCATCGCTCACCCACCCGTTGACGGTGGTGGCCTTCCCCATTTCATCAAACGCCATCGCTGTCAGGGCGAACACAAAACACATTGCAAGAGTCAGCACTAGAACTTTTCTCATGGCCGGTTTTTCTCCTTTTGACTTTCCGATCGCGGTCCCACGCCGCAGGTGATGGGAGGGATTCTAATCGCGCGCCCGGCAGCAACTCAATCTTCCACCGATTCGTCGATTGCCGGAACTATACCATAGGGGATGTTCCCGGTTGTCATGCCTTGGGGGTATTCGTTCACCGTCTTACCTTCTCGCTGAGTGACTGGCTGGCGGCGTTGGGTTCCCCGGAGCCGGTACGTACACCAACTCGCCCGGACGCGCGTAGTGCAACTGTTCGCGAGCTTCTTTCTCGATGGCCTTTTCGTCCGTTTGCAATCCTTGAATCTGCTGCGTATACAGCTCGTTTTCCATCTGTTCCTGCATGATTCGCTTTTGCAGCGATTCATACTCAGCCCGCTTCTGCTTGTAGACGACCATTCCATTGGCGCCAAACATCACGTGCACGAACAGCAAGCCCGCCAGCACCGCAACCGTAATGGTTGCCATCCGCCGCCGCAGAGCATAGACTCGCACGAAAACCGGGCGCACCCTTTCCATCCAAGCGGCAGCCATCGCCTCGGCCCGCGGCGCTTGCTCGGCCATCGCCCGCAGCCCATCTTGTGGCGTGGGAAATCGCCGGATATTTGTCATCTTCCTTGTTCGAAAATCCATCGCCTGTTCGCCTTGGTCAATTGCTCCAACCCACGCTCTCTTCGCAGCTCAACTTCTCAGTGAACGTCCCCTTCACCCGTGGCGTCAAGTAGAAGTTCTCCGCTCTGCATAGCGGGAACCAACTTGGTTACATAACGCCGTCAGAAGTAATTATTCCTTGGGAACAAGCGTGAGGTGCTACTCTCTCCACGTTGGTTGGTTCTCGCTGACCGTTGAAGGCGGATTTCATATGACCGACAAGCGACTCGTTCTCACTACCGCCGGCTCGCAAGAAGAAGCTCAGATGATCGCGCACCACCTGGTGGAAGGGCGCTTGGCCGCCTGCGTCAACATCATCCCGCAAATCGCATCTATTTATCGCTGGCAAGGCAGCATCGAAGAGGCCCGCGAGTCCCTTCTGGTAATCAAGACCACAGCTGCGGCGTTCGAAGACGTCCGCCAAGCTATCGCCAAGCTCCACTCCTATGAGCTTCCAGAATGCATCTGCCTGGCGGTTGAAGACGGATCACCGAATTATTTGGCATGGGTCGGCGAATCTGTCGCCGCTACAGGAGAGGAGAGTAGTTCTTGAGCTAGTTGATCCGCGCAGATCCGGCGCCAAAAGCTTCTATATCGCAGCCAGCCCTGTTTCCAAATCCTCGAGAATGTCCTGCAGATCCTCGATCCCGACGGAAATCCGCACCATTCCATCTGTGATCCCGATCGCCTTGCGCCCTTTTTCTCCCAGCGCCGCGTGCGTCATCGTCGCCGGATGCGAAATCAGGGTTTCCACTCCGCCCAGCGATTCGCCGAGCGAACACACGCGCAATTTCTTCAGCATCTTGTTCGCATTCTTCAGCGATCCCGTTTCAAACGTGATCATCGCTCCGAAGCCGCTCATTTGCCGCTTTGCCAACTCGTGCTGCGGATGGTTTTTCAATCCAGGATACAGAACCTTTCCTATCTTCTTGTGCTTCGCCAGAAATTCCGCCACCGCGCGGCCGTTGCGGTCGTGGATCTCCATCCTCGCCGCTAGCGTCTTCACCCCGCGCAGCAACAGAAAACATTCAAAGGGAGAAAGGATTGCCCCCGCGCACTTTTGCAAAAACGCCAGCTTTTCCGCCTGCTGCGGCGTGCTACACACAACCACACCACCTAGCCCATCACTATGTCCGTTCAGAAATTTTGTGGTCGAATGCACCACCATATCCGCGCCCAACGCCAGCGGTTGTTGAAAGTAGGGCGACATGAACGTGTTGTCCACCACCAGCTCAACTTTCTTGCGCCGGCAAATCTGGCTGATCGCCGGCAGATCGCTCAGCCGCATCAGCGGATTGGTCGGCGTCTCCACGTGCACCAGGCGGGTATTCTTTCGGATCGCGCGCTCCACATTCTCCGCATCGGACGTATCCACGTAAGAAAATTCCAGCCCGAATCCCGTCAGCACCTGGTTAAACAGCCGGGGCGTACCTCCATAAAGATCGTCGCCGCATACCACATGGTCGCCGGCCTTCAGCATGCTCGCGATCGCGTTGATCGCAGCCATTCCGCTGCCAAACACTCGTGCTGCCAAGCCACCTTCCAGCGACGCCAAATTCTCCTCAAGCCGATCCCGCGTAGGATTCGAGACCCGCGAATATTCGTAACCCTTGTTCTCCCCGATCCCTTGCTGAACATAGGTGGAAGTCAGATAAACGGGCACGTTGACCGCGCCCGTCAGAGGATCGGGCTGTTGCCCATCGTGGATTGCGCGCGTAGCAAAACCAGCTTGTTTATTTTTCTTCATGATATTTTCTTGAACAGATCGACATTCTCAGTGTTTCTTCGCGCAGCAGAGCATTCTTGCGATTGAGTTTTTCCTAAATCCCACCTTCAAAAATCTTCTTCGACAAATAGCGCTCCGCCGAATCCGGAATAATCGTCGCTACCCGTTTCCCGGGGCCCAGCCGCCGCGCCACGTCTAGAGCCGCGAACACCGCCGCCCCTCCGCTCGATCCCGCCAGTACTCCCTCCTGCGCCGCCAGCAACTTCACCGTGGCAAAGGCATCCTCGTCCGTTACCGCAATCACTTCGTCGCATACTGAGCGATCAAATGTCGTGGGAATGAAACTCACGCCAATCCCTTCCACTTTATGCGGCCCCGGCTCCCCGCCAGCCAGAATCGAGCCCTGCGTCTCCACCGCGAACGCCCGAACTCCCAGAACGTGCTCTTTCATGTAGCGCGCAATACCAGTGAACGTTCCACAGGTGCCGCAGCCCAGAACCACGCCATCCACTTTCCCATCCATCTGCTCAAAGATTTCCACCGCGGTAGTTTCGTAGTGATAGTCCGGATTCGCCATGTTCTCGAACTGCCCTGCCATGAACGCTTTGTTATCGCCGGCCACAAGTTCTTTGGCGCGCCGGATCGCGCCCCGCATGCCCTCTTCGTCTGGAGTGCGCTCCACCTCTGCCCCCAAGGCGCGCATGATGATCACTTTTTCCTGCGAGAAGTTTTCCGGAACAAACAGTTTCACCTTGTAGCCCCGATTCACCCCGATCAGCGCCAGTCCGATCCCCGTATTTCCTGCCGTCGCTTCCACAATCGTTCCACCGGGCGTGAGCTTCCCTTCTTGCTCCGCTCGCCGGATAATCCCGATGGCCGCGCGATCCTTTACGCTGCCGCCCGGGTTCAAGTATTCAAGCTTGGCGAAGATGTCCGCCGAACCGGACGGAACCAGCCGCTTCAACCGCAACATGGGAGTTCCGCCGACCAGATCCGTAATATCGTCGGCGACGCCGAGATGGGAAACTTCAAGATTTTTCTGGTGCACGCTACAGGGTAAGGGGGACAGTCCGGAATCGTCAATGGAACGACAGCCCGAGAACTGGATTGCGTCGATTTCTGACGGTTCTCGAAAACTGTTAAGGAAGGCCGTTACTTTGTTCCCGCCACCGTTTGCGTCGCATAATATCCACTCTTGGTTCTCACCACCATCTTGCCATGGCCTTTCGCCTTGGCTTCCACGCGGATAGTGCGGAATCCCCCTGCGCCCTTGGGATTCGTCGGCTTGTAGCCAATCGTGTACTGGTTGCGGATGTCGTGCGCTACCTGGCGGCTGATCTCGTCCACTTCGTCCAGCGTCTTCGGAAAAAATGCCAGCCCTCCGGTTCGCTGGGTAATGATCTCCAGCGCCCGCTTGGCGCGTTTGGGATGCTCCTCATCTCCCAAAACTCCGATCGCGTACACCGACGGCCCGTTTTCCTCCTGCAGTTGCTTCACTGCCTGCTCCAACGTTTCCCGGCTGGCGTTGTCTTCTCCATCCGTCACTACGAACAATACTTTCCGCTCCAGCCTCGCGTCTCTCTTCAAGTGATCGGCAGACGCCACCACCGCCTCGTAGAGCGCCGTCCCGCCTCGGGCGTCGATCTTCTCCAGAGCCTCTTTCAACTTCAGCAGGTCGTTGGTGAAATCCTGATCGAGATAATATTCATCGTTAAAATTCACTACGAATACTTCATCCTGAGGATTGCTCGACCGCACCAGATTCAGCGCCGCCTGGTTCACCTTGGCGCGCTTTTCGCGCATCGATCCCGAGTTGTCGATCACGATTCCCATCGCCACCGGAATATCTTCGTGATGAAAGGAAATGATCGCCTGTGGCTTGCCATCTTCGTACACCGAGAAAGCATTCCGGTCCAGGTCAGTGACAATGCGTTGCCTGTCGTCTATTACAGTCGCATGCAACATAACCTCATCGACGTCCTTGCGGATGACAAAAGTTCCGTTGTCCTGAGGTTGTTGCTGGCTCGAAGGCGCCGTAGTTGCCGCGGATGGAGGTTTTTGAGCCGGAGTCGGCGCTGCCTCTGGTTTGGCTTGTGACGATTGGGCCGGGGAAGATTGGTTCCGAAAAGGCTGCCACTCTGCGTGCCCGGCAACAGGATGGGCCAGCGCAGCAAGCAGAGCTACCAACGCGCATTTTAGGAAAACAGAGCAGTTCGCTCCCTTATTCCTCGGGAGCGTAATATCCGGTCCTCGCATACACTCGCAGCGGTGGCAATCCTTTCGGAGGCAGTAACTTCACCTTGATCTTACGCCATTTGCCGTCGCGCGAGCCGTTCTGCGGGCGATACCCCAGCACATACTGATTGCGCAGTTCGACCCCGATCTTCGTAGCCACATCCGCCAGATCGTTGGGATTTTCTACTGTAAACGCCCGCCCGCCCGACAACTCCGCAATCTCGCCCAGCAGCGCGGGACCGAGTCGTTCTTCTTCGGTGGGGAAGTACCGGTCATAAATCCCGATCGCGTAGACCATCACATCTGCTTCCTTCACCAGCGCCTTGATTTCCCCCTCGGTGTAGCGGCTGTGATTGTCTCCCCCGTCGGAAATGATCAGCAGAGCTTTCTTTCCATACTTCGCCTGCCGCATCTTGGTAACGCCCATATAAATGGCGTCCAATAGCGCTGTCCGCCGGCGGGGCACGGTAAACACCAGCTTGCCCTGAATATCGTCCACCGAACTAGTGAAATCGCTGACCACCTCGGGTTCATCCGAGAATGTGATCATGAAAAACTCGTCCTGCGGGTTGGCAGTTTTGAAAAACTCGACCACCGCATCTTTGGCCCGGTCCATCTTGCTGCTCATGCTGCGGCTGGAATCGAAGATCACACCCAGCGAGACCGGAGCATCTTCACTGGAGAAAGTCTTGATCTCCTGTCCCGTGCTGCCTTCAAACAGCTGAAAGTTCTGCTTCTCCAGTCCCGTCACCAACCGGTTCATCGGATCCGTGATCGTGACCGGCACCAACACCAGATCCGCACTCACTTTTAACGGACGAACCTGCGTCTTCAACGATGGAGAAACGATGCTCTCCTTCGGCACTTCTTCCGCCTTGGCATTTTCTACGGTTCGCGGCACCACGTGGACGTCATTCACATCCGTCTGCCCCATGGCGGGCAGCGCTGCACCCAGGCACGCGCCAACCGCGAGCAACACTAAGATTTTCGACAGACAAAACGGAAGAGGAAGAGAAAGACCGCGCAGCATCGTTCGTCTCCGGAGAACACTCAGGTTCCAGCGTCGAACCATACCGGACTTCCCAGCTCGGGCCACAGGGCAAGATAACCGGCGCTCATCCATGAAGGACATAAGCACCTCATTTGGCCGCGATAGTATCACAGCTTTCTCCGGGCTGCTGCGGTATTTTTGTCAAATCTTGGAGATAATCCCAGATTGGACGCGCCTTTCAGGCGGTTCGTCCCAACCCCGTGAATCTCAAGCCGGAAATCCGCTGCTCCCTTGTTACAATCAAAGGTTTCCATGGCTGACATTCATCCCTTTCGCGCGTTTCGTTACGATCCCCAACGGACTTCCCCAGCTTCGGTGGTGACCCAACCTTATGACAAGATCACTCCTGCTCTGCAGGAACGCTACTACGCAGCCAGCCCGTACAACCTCGTCCGCATCATCCTGGGTCGGCACGAAGCGCATGACAATCCGGAAAATAATGTATATTCGCGCGCCGCGGCCAGCTTTCGTGACTGGCGCCGGCAAGGCATTCTCCGCCCGGACGCCCGACCGTCCCTATATGTCTATTCCCAGCGCTTCAAGCTTCCTGGTTCTGACCAGGAACTGGAACGCCGCGGTTTCATCGCCTTAGGCCGCATTGAGGACTATTCCGCCGGCGTCGTATTCCGCCACGAGCACACCTTGGCCAAGCCCAAGGCCGACCGCCTCGACCTGCTCCGCGCCACCCGCGGCCATTTCGGCCAGATTTTTATGCTCTATGAAGACTCCGGTCAGGTCGAATCTCTGCTCACCTCTCCCGCCAGTCCGGAGATCACCGTCACCGACGAATATGGAGTCCTTCACCGCGTCTGGCAAGTCTCTGATCCTCAACTGATCGATTCCGTCCGCTCCGCCATGAGCGACAAAAAACTTATCATCGCCGACGGCCACCACCGCTACGAAACCGCGCTTAATTACCGCAATGAGCGCCGGAAGAATAACCAGCAGGCCTCTGATTCCTCCGTAACCGCTCAGCCTAGCGTTGCACCCCACGAGTACGTCATGATGACCTTCGTCAACATGAATAGCCCTGCCCTTCTCATCCTGCCCACGCATCGCGTCGTGCACAGCCTGCCTTCCTTCTCGGAAGAAGCTTTCCGCAATTCCGCCCGGGCATTTTTCGATGTCGAGGAAGTCGACGCTTCCCTCGACGCTCCCCGCGCCACCGCTATGCTTCGCGAATCTGGACGCGCCGGTTCCAGCATCCTGGCTGTCACTGCCAACCGAGCCTTCCTATTGCACCATCCCAATCCCAACGCCGCGCATGTCTTCAACGGACTCTCCATTCGTCATCAATCGCTCGATGTGGTTCAGTTGCACAAGGTGTTGCTGGAAAATGTCTTGCACCTCACCGAAGAATCCATTCGCAACCAGCAAAATATCGCGTACGTGCGCGATGCCGCCGATGCCCTCTCGCACCTGGAAGCCAGCCCGCGCGCCAACATTGTTTTCCTGATGAATCCCTGCCGCATGGCGCAAGTCCGCGACATTGCCTTCGCCGGTGAAGTCATGCCCCAGAAATCCACCGACTTCTACCCCAAGCTCCTCAGCGGATTGACGGTCTATGCCCTCGATTAGCGGGCCTCATGTGGGGACGGCCACCTTCGGCTGCCCTGCCGAGCAAGGCTCAGCATCTCGCCACTGCTCCCGCCCGCTCCAGCTTCGGCCGAATACCCGTGCAGGGTTGCAACTGCTATTCGTAATCGGTACCGTCCTCTTCCTCGCCGTCCCGCTTTCCGCAGCACCTCCCGAAAAACATCTTTCCATCTACTCCACCGCCGCAAACTATTCCCTGCCCATCGTTCAGCGCCAGGGCCGTGACTATGTTGGATTGCTCGAACTGCTTGAACCGCTTGGCGCAGTCAGCGCCAAGGTCGATGGCCCACGCTGGCGTCTGCACTACAACAACGTTCTCGGAGAATTTACCGCCGACAAAGCCCGCGCCCGCGTCCAGGGACGCGACACCGATCTCTCCGCAAAATTCATTCTTGAGAACGGACGCGGCCTTATTCCCCTCGCCTCCCTCAATTCGCTTCTACCCCGTTTCTTAGGAGGTCCCGCAACTCTCCACGAGCAGTCGGGCCGTCTTTTTATCGGTAGCGTCGCCACTCACTTCACCGCCTCCGTTGCTTCGGACGATCCCTCGCGCCTCGTTTTTCAGTTCACCGCTCCCGTCAACCCCTCCATCGCCAGTGAACCTGGCAAGGTGCGCCTGACCTTCAACCACGAACCAGTTACGGCCCCCGCTTCACCCACACTCACCTTCTCCAGCAAACTCGTCCCCTCCGCCACCTATTCGGAGAGCAACGGCGCCTCCGACATTACGGTCACCACCACCGTCCCCTTGCTGGCCACCTTCAGCAACGATGGCCGCACCATCACGCTTGCTCCTCCGAAATCGCAAATTGCCGGCAACACAGCTGCGAAGCCTCCCACTCCTCCCGCACAGAGTGTTCCCGCCGTACAGCCGCCAACTCCGCCTTCCGCTCCACGCCGCTATTTCGCTGTGGTCGACGCCAGCCACGGCGGGGCCGACCGCGGCGAAGCCTTAAGCACTTCAATCGCTGAAAAAGACGTCACTGTCGCCTTCGCCCGCCTGCTTCGCCAGGAGCTCGAGAGTCGCGGCATCGCCACGCTCGTCCTCCGCGACTCCGACGCCGACCTTTCCCTCGACGATCGCGCCTTCTTCGCCAACACCACCCACGCGGCCATCTATATCGCCCTGCACGCCGCTTCCAGCGGCCATGGCGTTCGCCTCTACACCGCGATGCTTCCGTACGCCGATGAGGAGGCCCGCGGCCCCTTCCGCTCCTGGCCTACTGCCCAGTCTTCTTCTGTCCTGCTCAGTCAGGCTGCGGTTACAAGCGTGGCGGGGATGTTGAAAAGAATTCAGGTTCCCGTTCGGACTCTCATCGCTCCACTCCGTCCGCTGAACAACATCATCACCGCCGCGATTGCGGTTGAGGTCGCCCCGCCCGCTTCCGACGTCTCCGCCCTCAATTCGCCCGATTACCAGCAACTTATCGCCGGCGCCGTGGCTAACGGAATTGTTGCCATCCGCTCGCAACTCGGAGCCGCGCCATGATTCCACGACACTTCTTTATCGCGCTCTCCATCCTCCTCGCAGCCGTGCTCGCCATGAGCATTTACGCGTGGCACATGCGCGGACGCGCCGCCGCCACTCCCGTCGCCTCGGTCGACACTCGCCCGGTTGTTCCGCCCGTTGCCGGAGCCACTGAGCGCGTCACTCTTTACGTCGCCTACGATGACATCGGCATCCTGCGTGCCCAGTCCGCTCAGATTCCCATGCCGTCCGTCCGCCAGGAGCGCGCCGAAGAAGTCCTCCGGGCTCTGATCGCTCTTTATCTCGATAAGACTTCCCCACACCCGCTCCCGCCCGGCTCCGATATTCGCAGCGTCTACCTCGTTGATCCCGGCCTCGCCGTCATCGACGTCAATGCTGCTTTTGCCGATGGACACCGCTCCGGCGTGCTCGCCGAGGAACTGACCGTCGCATCGCTTATTCAGACGCTCTCCGCCAACATCCCAGGCATTTTGAAAGTGAAAATTCTAGTGGAAGGCAAACAGCGTGAGACCCTGGCGGGTCACGCGGATTTATCCAACTTCTTCGACGTTTCGGCCGTCAATCAGCTAACGTCGCAACTGCAGTCGACGCAGTAGTCGTTGAGCCGCTCCTGCCTAGCACGCGGCAGAGTCCGTACAACCCACACCAAGCCGGAACAGTCCACGCATACCAGAATGTCGTTCGATGCTCCAGAATAAGCGCCAGCACCGTGACATTCACTCCAACATACATGGTTGCAACGCCGACCGAGACCGATCGGCGGCTTGTTGTCAGCCACTCAGCCGCTTGGAACACGCACGGCAGAAGAACAATTTGGTCGAAAAACCATCCATACGAAGTAGTAAGAAGCGAGGCCAGAAGCAAGATGGGCATTTCTTCTAGCCATTGCCACTCATCGCGTGCTCTCCCCCACCGGATGAGAAACCAGATTAGAGCGAGCACTGCGGGCAATGCTTGCACCCACTGATATTGTGGCACCCACAACCGCAACACGCCGCCGAGGGTTGGACTAAGCTCCGCCAGCACGCCCCCGCTCGTCAGAAGACCGAGGTACTGAGCAAAAATCGCGTGATCCAGAGCGATCGCAATCAAGCTTGCTGAGAGCGTAACGAAACCGAGTGCCGCTAGAGTTCTGCCCTTCGATTTTTGGATCGACCACAATAGAAGTCCTATCCACAAGAGAAAAACGAGATGCGGCTTCAGGGCAACCAGATACAAGAACGCACCCGCTCGGCCGAGTTTTTGTTTCTTTTCGAAATGAAGGAATCCAGCGATCCCCAGGAGTACCAGCGGACTCATCTGTCCAATCGCCAACGCTACGGCGACCGGAAAAAATACCGCTGTAGCCAGCCACGGAGTCCAACGCGACTCTCCCTTTGCCTGATAGACGCCCCAGAGCCACCGCGTCGCGATCAAAACAGCGATCAGGTTGCCCAATAACCAGAGTCCCTGCGCCGCGCCAAACGGTAACAGTCCGAAAAGAACGATAACGGGCACAGCCCACGGTGGGTTGCGCATGATGAGAGGTTTAGGCTGCGCAAAACCAAGCTGCCGCTCCAGTCCGAGCACAGGTCCGGCCGCGTAAGGATCGTGGCCCTCGATAACCTCATGCGCGGCCGTCCAATAAGCGATAAAGTCGTTGACGTTTCCACGCGTCGGCTTCCCTGGAGTCAAGGCCGCGGCCAACAGGAACACCGCAATCGCCAGGCGCCGCATCGCGGATATCCACTGCCCGCCATGAGCAACCGCGGCGTGCCGAAAGAGAAGCGACATTCGTCCTATTCCACCTTCTCCGCTACCCACCTCGAAATTGCCGTCACCCATTTCCTCGGCGCAAATCGCACCGACTCCGCCACCAGCCAATTCTGCACCCCGGAAATCACCAACGTCTTTCCAGACATCAGCCCGCGATATCCGTCCTTTGCCACCGTTTCCGCATTCATCGCCCCAATTTTCTTGAACAGACGCGAATTCTCCATCCCTGCCCGCTTCTGGAAACCCGTGTCCGTGGCTCCCGGACAGAAACAGCTCACCACCACTCCTGACCCTGCAACCTCATTCGCCAGCGCCTCCGAGAACGAAAGCACGTAAGCCTTGGTCGCATAGTAGACCGCCATCAACGGCCCGGGCTGAAAGGCTGCAGTGGACGCCACATTCATAATCTTCCCGCTATGCCGCGCGCCCATCGCCGGCAGAAATAATCGGGTGAGTTGCGTGAGCGCCGTGATGTTTAGTTGAATCTGGCCTAGAATTTCTTCCTCCGCCATTTCCGCAAACTCCCCAAAGCCGCCAAATCCGGCATTATTTACCAAAACATCCACCACCACCCCCTCGCCCTGCACTTGATCGAACAAAGACTTCGCTGCCGGCCCCGCAGCCAGATCCAGCGCGATAGTCTTTACCGCGATACCAAACTGCCCTTGCAGTTCGCCCGCAACTTGATTCAGTTTGTCGGCGCTGCGAGCCACCAACACCAAGTTGTAGTGGTCGCGTGCAAACAGCTTCGCCAGTTCATAACCAATGCCGCCGGATGCGCCAGTAATCAGCGCGGTCTTGGTCTTTGCATCCATCCAGGTCTCCTGCGCAAATCCTAACAGGCCGTGAGTTCGGCGACGGCCAATGGTATAGTGGTATGACCGCTACGATTTCCCTTGGCCTCAGGTCCAGGCAGACAATAAGGCGAACTGAATTTCCAAAACTCTTTCCAGACAATTTCTAAGGACGAAAGATCATGGCCATTGCCACCATCAATCCTGCTACTGGCGAAACTCTCCAGACGTTTCAACCTCTTTCCGACGCCGAGATCGAGCAAAAGCTCCAGCTGGCCGTCGCAACCTTCCACGCCGAGGGCAAGACTCCTTTCTCTGAGCGCGCCCAACGCATGCGGAAGGCAGCCGACATCCTCGAGCGCGACAAAGACAAATTCGCCCACCTCATGACTCTGGAAATGGGCAAACCATACAAAGCCGCCGTCGCCGAGGCCGTGAAGTGCACCACTGCGTGCCGTTACTATGCCGAAAATGCCGAGAAGATCCTCGCGGATGAAGTCATTGAAACCGGCGCCCCCATCGGAATGAAGAAGAGTTTTATCCGCTACCGCCCCATCGGCCCCATTCTTGCCGTTATGCCGTGGAACTACCCTTTCTGGCAGGTGATCCGCTTCGCCGCTCCCGCTCTCATGGCCGGCAACGTTGGTTTGCTCAAACACGCCTCAAACGTTCCCCAGTGCGCTGTCGCGATTGAAAAACTTTTTCTCGAAGCCGGATTCCCCGCTGGCGCATTTCAGACCCTCCTCATCGGCTCGCAGCAGGTGGATGCCATCCTTAACGATCCGCGCGTCGTCGCCGCCACTCTCACCGGCAGCGAGCAGGCTGGGATTGAAGTCGGAATCGCCGCCGCCAAGCGCATCAAGAAGGTTGTTCTCGAACTCGGTGGCAGCGACCCTTTCATCGTGATGCCCAGCGCCGATCTCGATTCCGCCGTCGCCACCGGCGTCGACGCCCGCACTCTCAACAACGGCCAGTCCTGCATTGCCGCCAAGCGCTTTATCGTCGCCGACTCGATCGCCGACGAATTCCAGCGCAAGTTCGTTGACCGCATGAAGAACCTGCGCGTCGGCGATCCCTTCGACGAGAAGACGGAACTCGGTCCACTCGCTACCGCCAGCGCTGTCAAAGATCTTGATGCCGACGTGCAGAAGACCGTCAAAGCCGGCGCGAAACTCTTGATCGGTGGCCACAAGCTCGATCTTCCCGGCAACTACTACGCGCCTACCGTTCTAACCGATATCCCGAAAGAATCTCCCGCCTATCGCGAAGAATTCTTCGGCCCGGTCGCTTCCTTGTTCCGCGTCAAAGATATTGACGAAGCCATTCGCCTTGCCAATGACAGCCGCTTCGGGCTCGGCGCCAGTGCCTGGACCAATGACGATCGCGAGCGCGAACGCTTTATTAACGAACTCGAATCCGGCATGGTCTTCATCAACAAAATGGTCGCCTCCGATCCTCGCATCCCCTTCGGCGGCGTTAAAAGTTCCGGCCACGGCCGCGAGTTAGCCGCAAACGGCATCCGCGAATTCATGAACATCAAGACCGTCTGGATCGCGTAAGCTTCTCTCGGAGCAGTATGGAGCGCAGAAACTTCCTGGCTCTCTTGGGAACTACGGCTTGCGCCGAGTGGGCCCGTCATATGGGCTTGCAAACTGCGCCGGAGCATCCCAAAGCCGACGTGACCATTCACATCTCGCCCGTCGAGTTGGAAGTCGCCCGTGGAAAACTAATCAAGACGACGGGATACAACGGCTCGGCTCCCGGCCCGGTGCTGCGCTTGCGCGAGAGCCAACCCATAACGGTGGATGTATTCAACGAGACCAAGACTCCAGAACTGGTTCATTGGCACGGCTTATTCGTTCCTTCCGAAGTGGATGGCTCCGAGGAAGAAGGAACTCCCATGGTGCCTCCAGGGGGAATGCGGCGGTACTCGTTCGTCCCTCGTCCGTCGGGCACTCGCTGGTATCACAGCCACACTCACGCCGGCCGCGATATGAAACGAGCCACTTATACCGGGCAATTCGGATTTCTCTACATTGAACCGAAAGAGGATCCGGGACAGTACGACGCGGAGATATTTCTCGCGTTGCATGGCTGGGACCCTTCTTTGAATAGCCAGGGCGACGAGGGCAATTTGGAAGTGACCTACCCAATCTATTCCATCAACAGCCACGCCCTGGGTTCAGGCGATCCGCTTCGCGTGAAACGAGGTCAGAAAGTTC
Source organism: uncultured Acidobacteriaceae bacterium (assembly GCA_964403025.1). Lineage (GTDB taxonomy): Bacteria > Acidobacteriota > Terriglobia > Terriglobales > Acidobacteriaceae > Sulfotelmatobacter. The sequence continues at coordinate 164,740 of CAYOEH010000003.1, forward strand.
TTTTCCGCATTTTGAACGCCAGCGCCACTGATCAACATCGCATTGCCTTGCCCGGTCACAAGTTCAAAATCATCGCCCTCGACGGAAATGCTGTACCTGTGGCGCTGGAACTGGACGCGATCGAGATGGGTCCCGCAGAGCGGGTAGACGCCGTCGTGACAATGGATCGGCCGGGTGTGTGGATTCTCGGCGAGACGAGTGATCAAGTACGGAACGCCGGGCTGGGCGTCGTGGTGGAATATGCGAACCGCGGCGAAGCGCCGCAATGGATCGCGCCTGCGAATACTCCCTGGGACTACACAATGTTCGGACGCGAAATTGAGGTACCTGCGCCGGCCGGCGGAGTTGTGCCACTAATCTTCCGCAAGAAATTTGCGGGCAACCGCTGGGTGGATCACTGGACGATCAATGGGAAATCATTCCCAAAGACCGACCCCATTCGCGTCCGGGCGAATCAGCGGTACCGCCTTCGCTTCGACAACCAAAGCGACGAAGCCCACCCGGTTCACCTCCACCGGCACAGCTTCGAGCTAACCCGGTTCGCTGGCAAAGCAACGGCGGGCGTCATGAAAGATGTAATCGTCGTGCCAGCCAGGAAGCAAGTCGAAGTGGATTTCGCCGCGGACAACCCGGGTCCCACGCTGTTTCACTGCCACCAGCAATTGCACATGGACAACGGCTTCATGACGATGGTGCAATACAAGGGGTGAGAAGTTCCGATCAGCACGACCGTGTAGGGACAGCGCCCAGGGCGAAGCTTGGCGGTTTTTCTTGAGAACGGCGTGACGGACTACCAGCTGGCGGTGGGGCTTCTCGCCTTCCCTCGAAGCATCTCGTAACACCGATGGCAGAGAAGTTTTATCCGCAGGTTCGACTCGTTCTTGTCGTTCCACTCACCCTGTTGGAGAAAAAGATCATTGCACGCGGTGCACCACGCATCAGGCCAATGGTTCGAGTCCGTGGGATCGTTTGAAAACCAAACCTGAGCAGGATCAGCAACCAGATGTTCGCAGACGAACGTCTGATATCCGACTCCATGCGTGCTGCACTCTAGCTCGTTCGTCTCCATAAACTCCACTACTGCCTTAGCGTTAGTCCGTTCAACACGGCCTGCTGCTTCGCGATCAGCGCCTGCACTCCCTGCCGCGCATACGCCATCATCTTCGCAAACTGCGCTTCGTCGAAGGCTTGCCGCTCGGCCGTCGCCTGCACTTCCACCATTTTGTACGCCGCCGTCATCACGAAATTCATATCTACATCGGCGCGCGAGTCTTCTTCATAACAAAGATCGAGCAGGATTTCGCCGTCCACTATCCCCACACTGACCGCTGCTACAAAATCTTTCAACGGAACTGATGTCAACGTGCCCGCCTCCACCAATTTTTCCAGCGCCAGTCCCAGCGCCACGAACGCCCCCGTAATCGATGCCGTCCGTGTTCCGCCGTCTGCCTGAATCACATCGCAATCAATCCAGATGGTGCGCTCACCCAGCCGCGTCAAGTCAGTCACCGCGCGCAGCGACCTCCCGATCAACCTTTGGATCTCATGCGTCCTTCCGCTCTGCCGTCCCTTCGACACTTCACGCGAAGTCCGCGTCAGCGTCGCCCGCGGAATCATGGCATACTCGCTCGAAATCCATCCCTTGCCCGTGTTTCGCATAAACTGCGGCACCGTCTCTTCAATCGACGCAGTACAAATCACCCGCGTATTCCCCACCTCAATCAGCACCGACCCCTCCGCCGTCGTAATAAAATCCGGAGTGATGATGACTGGCCGCAATTGATCGACAACCCGATTATCCGATCGATAGAACATAAGCGAGGATTGTAAACGATGAAGCTATGCCATGCAGTGGAGCGCATCTCTGAATCCTCGAACTTGTGATCCCAATCCACTCGACTGACACACCTTTACAAAACTCCTCATACCTTTTCACTCGCACACGAATCTCTATACAACTTTTCAGCTTCCGCGGCATTTACTCTTTCAGAGAGCAGATTCGGTGTTCTCGAAGCGCTGCGGAACGGAAGGCTCACGCGCCTTTAGGAGGTATCGCCGATGTCTCCGAAAAAACTTCGTCCTTGCTCCTTCTCAGCCCTGGCCAAAACAAAACTCTACAAAATCATCGCGCTCACAATCGCGATACTCATTTCGCGAAACTCGTTCGCGCAAACACCAACGCCCCAGCCACCGAACTCCTCGGTTGCCTCCGCAAATCCCCCCAGCATCGCAATCACCGTACCTGCCGGCACGCGCATCGCTCTCGTGCTCATGCATCCCATCCAAAGCCGCTACGTCCACCGCGGAGATGACATCTACGCCCAAACCACTTCTCCAGTCGTCGCCGGCACTGAAGTCGTCATCCCGCCCGGCACATTTGTTCAAGGCAAAGTTGACAAGCTCGAGCGCAAAGGCGGCCGCGCCGAACTCTATCTTCAATCCATGTCGATCACTTACCCGGACGGCTACGTCGCTCCGGTAACCGGCCCCATCACCCTTGAAAGCGATGACGGCTACGCCCTGAAGGACCCAGGCAAGGACCGCATCGTGGGAGGAATTGCATTGCCCGCCGCCGGCATTGGCATTGGCGCATTGATAGGCCACTCGGTCGCCAACTCACAACCCAACACCATCACCAGCACCCTGCCGCCCGGCTGTACGGGACCGCCGCCGGGCTGCCTCAGCTCAAGTGTCACCGCTCCTGGCAGCACCGCGAAAGACACGGTCATCGGGGCCATGGTCGGCGGAGCCATCGGGGCCGTCGCTTCACTCGCGCTCCTCTTGAACACTCACAACTTCTTCCTCGATGTAGGGTCGCCTGTCGAAATGGTCCTCCAGCACCCGCTTGCTCTCCAGCAAGATCGGGTTGCCACCGCCATTCATGATGCCGAGCAGCATCCAGCGCCCCAGCAGCCGATCTCCCCGCATCCGCAACCTATCCCACCTTCGCCCGACAATACCGATACTGGCATTTGTTACACTCCCGGCACACGCGGTACACCTGACACCGATATTCCCGGAACCCCCGCCGTCGGCGACTCTCCGGGCACTCCACCGATCCACATCCCCGGCATCCCGCCAACTCCGCCCACTCCTCATCCCTGCCCGTAGGGCTCGATCAAGTTTGCATAGAAATGCGGCGGAGAGTTTCTTTAGAACTCCCCGTCGCATCAAACTCTTACCTTCGGATTAAACTAAAACTATCCATGCCCACTCTGATCCCGCAACCTACACGCATCCAATCCGCCGGCAACAAACCAAAACTCATCGATGAATACATAGGACGCGTCAACTCCCAAACCTCGTCCACTAGCGTCGCTCACATGCGCAGCCCCGCTGGATGGCTCGAGCCTGGGCAGACCCCTGCCTTCGACGAGTTCACCGTTGTCCTTAAAGGCACTCTCCACGTTGAATACAAGAATGGTTCTCTCGACGTCCTCGCCGGACAAGCCGTCATCGCCCAAGCCGGCGAGTGGATCCGCTACTCCACTCCCAACGAAGGCGGCGCAGAATACATCGCGGTCTGTCTCCCGGCCTTTTCCATGGACACCGTCCACCGCGATCAATCTTGAGAAGCATTCGTTCGATAAAATAACCTCGACATGTCCAATCGCTCCGTAGCAGTCTTCGATCTTGGCGGCGTTCTCATTGACTGGAATCCGCGTTACTTGTATCGCAAGCTCTTCGACGGAAACGACGGTGCCATGGAGCATTTCCTGGCCACCGTCTGCACGCCCGCGTGGAACGCCCAGCAAGATGCCGGTCGCCCTTTCGCCGAAGCCTGCGCCTCGCTCAAGTTGGAGTACCCTGCTCATGCCGACTTGATCGACGCCTGGATCCAGCGTCAGGAAGAAATGGTGACCGGACCGATCCATGGCAGCGTCGAAATCCTCGCGGAGCTACGCGCTCGCGCGGTTCCTATTTATGCACTCAGTAACTGGTCCGCGGAAACTTTTCCGATATCTCTCAAGCGATTCGAGTTCCTGCGATGGTTTCAAGGAGTGGTGCTGTCCGGCGAGGTGCGCCTGGTCAAACCCGACCCGCGAATCTTTCACCTTTTCTTTGAGACTCATGGCATCGACCCGGCTGATGCGGTCTACATCGATGACCTGAAACCGAATGTAGAGATCGCAACCTCTCTCGGCATGCATGGCATCCTGTTCACCGATCCTCCTGCGCTTCGCCATGAACTGGTAAAACTTGGACTGCTCGATTCAGTTGGAGAACTTGCGGCTCCACGAATCGACCATGCCGCAACCTGGGTTGACGATCTCGAGCGCGCACGCGCATTTTATGAACGCTGGTTTAAGGCCAACCCCGGACCGATGTACTCCAGTTCGACGCGCGACTTCAAATCTTGTTTCCTGTCGCTCGGCTCCGGCGCGCGCTTGGAGCTGATGACTGCATCCGGCGAATCTCCGCGCCCTGCGCACCTCGCCGTCTCTCTAGGCTCGCGCGACGCGGTGGATCGTCTCGTGCAGGAAATGGAAACCGCCGGGGTTCGCATCGTGAACCGGCCGAGGATCACAGGAGACGGATACTACGAAGCGGTGATCGCAGACTCCGAAGGCAATCTCCTGGAAATCACCGCCTGATTTGCGGGTGCCCCACCTTCAGCTTTATCGAGGATGGGTCATTTGATCTCGTCACCGATGCAGCTTTCGCAGCACGCCCTTGGGTGGCGCAGCGCTGGGTTGAAGCCAAAGCGAGGAGCGAGGAGCTGAAAGCTGCTTTCCTACTCCCACTCAATCGTTCCTGGCGGCTTCGACGTGATGTCATACACCACGCGATTCACGCCCTTCACTTCATTCACAATTCGCGTGGAAATGTTCTTCAGGACTTCGTGCGGCAGCGGAACCCAATCCGCGGTCATGCCATCCTCCGAACTCACCGCTCTGACCGCGCAGGTATACGCATACGTTCGCATGTCGCCCATCACACCTACCGACATCACTGGCAACAGCACCGCAAACGACTGCCATATTTTTGTGTACAGTCCCGCGTTCTTAATCTCGCTGACCACAATGTCATCGCACTCTCGCAGCAACGCGAGGCGCTCCGGCGTAACTTCCCCGAGAACGCGCACCGCCAGCCCCGGGCCGGGGAAGGGCTGCCTCTGCAAAATCTCCTCCGGCATGCCCAGGTCGCGGCCGATTTTGCGAACCTCATCTTTGAACAAATCTTTCAACGGCTCGATTAACTTCAATTTCATTTTTTTCGGAAGACCACCCACATTGTGATGCGACTTGATCACCTGCGAAGGCCCTCGCACCGAGCGCGATTCGATCACGTCCGGATAGAGCGTTCCTTGCACCAGCCACTTAACCTTCCCTTCTTCCTTCTCAATGCGGCGTGCTTCCCGCTCGAACACCTTGATGAATTCGTTACCGATGATCTTGCGTTTCTTCTCAGGGTCGCTGACCCCTTTCAGCTTCGCGAGAAAGCGCTGCGTTGCGTCAACGGCATCGAGATGCAGACCAAGCTTGTCGTGCAGAGTCTTCTGCACCTTCTCGAACTCGTTCTTGCGCAGCACGCCGTTGTTCACGAAAACACAGGTCAATCGCGATTTGCCCTTCGCGTCGCGCAACGCGCGGTCAACCAGTACGGCCGCAACTGACGAATCCACTCCACCCGAAAGCGCGCAGATCGCTCGCCCGCTGCCAACTTGCTGCTTTACTTGTTCAACCGTCGAATCGATGAAATGCTGCGGCGTCCAGAAAGGCTTGGCTCCGCAAATCTCAAACACAAAATTGCGCAGAATCTGCGTCCCGTTCCGCGTGTGATGAACCTCGGGATGGAACTGGACTGCGAACCACTTTTTCTTCAAGTTCTGAATTCCAGCAACTGCGTGCGCGGTCCTGGCCGTGAGCTCAAACCCGGGCGGCAACTCCAGTGCCTCGTCCCCATGTGACATCCAAACCGCCTGCCGCCTTGCCAATCCCGCAAACAGCGCTGACTCCACGATGATGTCGACCTCTGCATGACCATACTCGCGCTTGCCCGCAGGGCGCACCTTGCCTCCCAGCGTGTGCACCATGAATTGCAGGCCATAACAAATGCCGAGCACCGGCAGACCCAGTTCAAACAGGCGGGCATCCGCTGGCGGCGCATCTTTGTCATAGACCGACCAAGGCGCGCCTGAGAGCACAATGCCTACTGGAGCATAGCTTTTGACTTCATCAAGGGAGACTGTACAAGGAAGCACTACGGAAAAAACGTTCTGTTCGCGGATGCGGCGCGCGATGAGCTGCGTGTATTGCGCGCCAAAGTCGAGGATGACGATGGATTGGTTTTCCACGAATGAGTCTCTCAAATCGGCGGGCTTGTGTAAAGAAGCAGCTCGTCGAAGATGCAACAGGCTACGGCTGTACTGCCAGATTCGGAAGGTCGCTCAGAATCGGTTCGTCGCGATCGATCACGGTCTCGCGCGGTTCGAAGCTGGGCAATGTCGGCGGGGGCAGCGGGGGCACGAGCAACATATCCGGCGTTTCCGTGAGGCAGACGTATCCGGCAAGGCGCGCCATGTACAGCCAGTCGACAACAGCGAAATACGCGAGCGTTACAAGAACAATGCCGGCGATCACAAGACGCCACGGCGCGACTCGAATGAAAGCGAGGGGCACAGACCCCGCAGTCGTAGCAATGCTGAAGGCGACACAGTGCGCCAGCCCGGTCCATGTGCTCACCGCAATCACCGCACCAGTGCGATCGCGGAAAAAACTGACGGCTCGTGAAAATGCCCCCAGTGCGTCTTCGCCGTCGCGGACCACGAAGAGCGCAGCCAGCGACAACCACCAGTTCAGAGCCCAGCCCGCGATACAAATACATCCAGTCAGCAGAACAAACAGAGCAAAAGCCACGCCTGGTCTCGGGTGAAGATTCGTTGACACAAAACTGGAGAGAATAGCCGCGCCGACGCCGGAGAGCAACATCGCGAGCACGAGCGCAACACGAAAGAAATTCAGATGAATCAGGGCGCGGATCGGCCGCGGTTTTCCTACGCTATCCGTTCTGGCCGACAGATTGTCTGCGGTCGCGCTCTGGAAATAGGCAATTAAAGCGTCCACCGTGGCTAGCCTGCCTAGCGAAGCAGCTATGCTCCACAACAGCGACAGTCCCCCAGACAACACCAATGCGGCCAGCACAGCACGATTCAGGCTTCCATGAAAGATATGCGCAATCGCTCGTCCGATGAGCGCCGGTTGTCGAGTCGACAGGAGAACCAAGTCGGCATGAGTTACGGGCAGCGTGTTGAAATATTCGATGAAATAAAACAACAACAACGCCAGAGCAGTAAAGCCCGGCGCCCAGCGCCACGCGATTTCCGCCAAGGTAAGAGACGGACGCCGAAACGCGACACGGAATCCTTCGATTGTTGGTGATGCTGGGGACATTACATTTGTGCTCGCTGACTAGGATAGCGTAACGCAGTCGACTTGCGCCCATGTGCGGGTTACGCCGGGACCAAACCATCTTTTTCGTGAGATTTACAAATCTATATGTACCTCGCCCCACATATCTGCAACCGACCGTGATAGGCAAGCATCTCTTAAGAAGAAAGCAAGAATACACCTTAGGAGAACATAGAAATGAAAGTCGTACGGTGCATCGCTTCATTCACAGTCATAGCGGTCGTGCTCTCAGTGGGCGCCTTCGCTAAGGACAGTCATTCCGGGAATTTTACTCTCGCTGATACGGTACAAGTTGGTTCGACACAACTCGCACCCGGCAACTACAAGGCGGAATGGGATGGTCCCGCGAACGACGTAAAGATCAACATCATGAAAAATGGCAAGACTATCGCTACTACCGAGGGGCAAATCAAGAATTTGCAGCAACCCGCTCCCTATGATGCGGTAGCGATCAAGACGCTGCAGAACAATACCAAGGCGCTTGACGAAATCGAGTTTAATAACCGAAATGAAGCTCTTGTGCTGGGAGGAGAGTAAGGCACTTTCCTCACACAAAGCGGGCCGCGTTTCGCAGGCCCGCTTTTTCATTTGGATTTTGTCTGGTTTTCATTTCACGACAATATTGACGAGTTTCCCGGGGACGAAGATTTTCTTCACGATCTGTTTCCCGGCAATGGACGATCGCACTTTTTCATCGGCGAGCGCGCGCTCGAGAACAAAGCTCTCGGAAGCTTCAGCCGGCACCGTGACGCGGCTGCGTAATTTTCCGTTGATCTGCACGGGAATTTCGAGCTCTTCTTCTTTGGCGAGCGCGTCGTCATATTTCGGCCAGGCAGATTTGAGAAGGCTTCCCTTTTCGCCGAGCATCTCCCACAATTCGTGGGCAAGATAGGGCGCGAAGGGTGCGAGCAGGAGAACGAGATCGTGCTGGACTTCGGCCAAAAGTGCCGCTGAACCGCTGCCTCCGCTTTGCGCCTCTTGCGCTGCACTCTCCTCATAGCTGTAGAGCGCGTTCACCAGTTCCATGATGGCGGAGATACACGTGTTGAAGTGCCAGCGCCCCTGGAAGTCGTCGCTGACGCGCTTGATGGTCTGGTGGAGTTTGCGTTGGATCTGACGCGCTTGTGGCGAAAGAGGTGTTGCGGACGACTCGACGCGCGCCTTTGCAGCAGACGCGGCGTTTCTGGTTACAAACCGGTAGACGCGACCCAAGAATCGTTGGATGCCCTCGATGCCGGAATCCTGCCAATCGAGATCACGGTCGGGCGGAGCGGCGAAGAGGCTATAGAGGCGCGCGGCGTCCGCGCCGTAGCGCGCCACCATTTCATCCGGGCTGACCACGTTCCCCAAGCTCTTCGACATTTTTGCGCCGTCTTTGATGACCATGCCCTGGGTGAAGAGGCGCTCCACGGGTTCGTCGTTGGTGACGAGTCCGAGATCGCGCATGAACTTGGTCCAGAACCGCGAATAGATCAAGTGCAAGATGGCGTGCTCGACGCCACCGATGTACTGATCGATGGGGAACCAATATTCCACCGTCTTCGAGTCGAACGGCGCATGGTCATTGTGCGCGTCAGTGTAGCGATAGAAATACCAGGACGAATCGACGAAGGTGTCCATGGTATCGGTCTCGCGCCGCGCCGGCCCTCCACACTTTGGACAAGTGGCGTTCACGAACTCCGGCACTCTTCCCAGCGGCGATCCGCCGGCGAGAGTGATATCGACATTGGCCGGCAAGATGACCGGTAAATCCTTCTCCGGCACGGGAACGATGCCGTCTTTCTCGCAATAGAGCATGGGGATCGGCGTTCCCCAATAGCGCTGGCGCGAGATTCCCCAATCTTTGAGGCGATAGGTAATGGTGGGCTTGCCAAAACCCTTCTCTTCCGCATACGCGGACATTTTCTTGATGGCGTCCGCGCACTCCAGCCCGCTAAACCCGCCAGAGTTGATCAACATGCCTTCGTGCGCGATGAAAGGAAGACGCGGTTCGGTAACGGTCTCTTCCGGGTCGTTGGAAATCGGAAGAACCACGAGGCGCATTTCGAGGTTATATTTCTTGGCGAACTCGTAGTCACGGTCATCGTGCGCGGGCACGCTCATGATGGCGCCGGTGCCGTAATCCATGAGGATGTAGTTCGCCACCCAGACCGGAATTTTTTCGCCGCTGAAAGGATTAATCGCGTAGCGGCCGGTGGAAACGCCGTGCTTTTCAATTTCGCCGATATCGCCCGCTTCTTTGGCCTTACGTTGCTCGGCGATGAGTTGATCGACCTTGGCGCGGAGATCGGGATTGGACGCGGCGAGATCGGCGACAATCGGATGCTGGGGCGCAAGCTGCACCGAGGTCGCGCCGAAGATAGTGTCGATGCGTGTGGTGAAGACGCTGATGGTCCCGCCGGCAGGGCCGAAGCCGCTGCGGTCTTCGGCGTAGTCAAGCTTGAAGTCGACGAGCGCACCTTCGCTGCGGCCGATCCAGTTGCGCTGCATGGTCCGAACTTTGTCCGGCCAGCCGTCAAGCTTTTCGAGGTCGCGCAACAGTTCGTCCGCGTATTTTGTTATGCGCAAGAACCACTGCTCGAGCTCGCGTTGCTCGACGAGAGTATCTTCATGACGCCAGCAGCAGCCGTTGGGAAGAACTTGTTCATTCGCCAGCACCGTGGCGCACTTGGGGCACCAGTTGACTTTGCTTTTCTTGCGATAGGCCAATCCCTTTTCGTAAAACTTTAGAAAGAACCACTGATTCCAGCGGTAGTAGTCTGGCAGACAAGTGGTGATTTCCCGCGACCAGTCGTAGGCGAAACCGAGGCGCTTCATCTGCGCCTTCATTTTGGCGATGTTGCCAAGCGTCCACTCACGCGGCGGAGTGTTGTTCTGGATGGCGGCGTTTTCCGCAGGAAGGCCGAAGGAATCCCATCCCATGGGATGAAGAACGTTGTAGCCGTTCATCCACATGTAGCGTGCAAGCGCATCGCCGATTGAGTAGTTGCGCACGTGTCCCATATGGAGCGCGCCGGAGGGATACGGCAACATTTCGAGGACGTAGTATTTTTTCTTGCTTGAGCTGGCCGCATCGGCGGCGTAGAGCTGGGGATCGCTCTGCCAGCGCTCGACCCATTTCATCTCCACGCGCTGGGGGTGGTAGCGGTCATCATCGCGGTCGGCACGATCCTTCCGTGGACCGACACTGGCGGTGGCTGTTTCGACCTGTACTTTGTCTTGCGGCGGCATAAGGGGATCGTTGCGAGTCGCGGATAAACCTTAGATTTTACAACGAGGAGGCAACGGTGTGCTTGGAAAGAATGTAGCTTGGGCAACGCAAAGCGGCCTTCGCACCGGTTGATTGTCGGCTGCTTCGCTGGACTGAGCTTTGGCGCGCTGGGGAAACGCTGGAAAGAGGGTGATCGAGACCAGCAACAGAAAGCAGATGCGGCGATCGGCTCTCGTAGTCATGGGGAATAGGATGCCGCGAATGTCAAAACGGTAGAACGAAGTCAAGCCACGAGCTTCTTCAGTGCCTGGATATTTCTGCGATCGTCGCCAGGCTTGGCAATGGGAGTCTCGGCGATGAAGGCGGCGTGGGCTAACCGGAGGTCGTTGAGCAGTACGCGAAACGGCTGGAGGCCGACAGTTCCCTTCCCGATTTGTTCGTGGCGGTCGAGCTTGGATCCACGAGGAGACTTGGCGTCGTTGCAGTGGACCACTTTTACGTTGTTCAAACCGATCGTTGTGTCGAGTTGCTGGAGCGTCTGATAAATTCCTTCTTCGGTAACAATGTCGTATCCGGCAACGTGGGTGTGACAAGTATCGATACAGGCTGCAATCGGGACGATACCTCGGAGTCGGTCTACAACCTCAGCGACTTGTTCGAAGCTGCTTCCTAGAGAGAATTCAGCGCCGGCGGTGTTTTCAATCAGAATGGTGAGTCCTCCCGTCGCGAGGTCGAGATCCTGAGTAGACGCGGCGATGGCAGCGGCAGTTTGCAGCAGGCCGGCTTCGCGGTCCGAACCGCGGAATGAGCCGGGATGGAGGACGAGGTAATCGGCACAGACCGCGAGGGCTCGCTCGACTTCTCCGCGAAACGCTTCGATCGACTTTCTCAAGAAGAGCGGGTTAGTGCTGGCCAGATTGACCAGATAGTTTGTATGGATGACCAGAGGCTTGAGATCGTATCTGGCGCGCAGGCGGGCCATCTCTTCGCATTGCAAGTCGCTCAATTCGTAGGGCGCCCATTGGCGCGGGCTGGAAGAAAAAATCTGCAATGTGTTGCAGCCGAGGCGGTAGGCGCGTTCCGCAGCGTTGTGGATTCCTCCGGAGGTGGAGGTATGAATGCCAATGCGCCGCGAGGTGAGGCGGGGCGGGCGTTCGGGCGCAGGCCGAGCGAGGATATCCTGTTCACGCGCCATGGATCGGGGCATGAGGAAAGTATAAAGGGGATGCAGAAAGCTGCCGCGTTTGCGGTGCAGCAGAGGCAAGGATAGACTTGATAGGCTGGCTTTAGGCAGCTGGCGCGGCAAGGCTCGTCGAGTTCGGCTGGAGGCGGGAAGCTTGGGTTGCTGTTCCCACATGGTTCGTTAAGAGGCAAACATGTTAGTCGTCATGAAGGCGCATGCTACCGAAGAGCAGGTGCGTAGCGTTTGCGAAAAAATAGAGCAGTTGGGATACCGGGCACACGCCATGCCGGGGGCGCAGCGCACCGCGATCGGCATCACCGGCAACAAGGGCGAGGTCGAGCAGGGCACGCTGGAAGAGATGGCGGGCGTGCAGGAAGTGATCAAGGTTTCCAAGCCTTACAAGCTCGTGAGCCGCGACATTAAGGAAGACAATACGGTGATTCGTTTCGCGGGGACGGCCGCGACGATCGGCGGGCCGGGCTTGGCGATTGTGGCGGGACCATGCGCTATCGAGAGCCGCGAACAGGCGTTTGCCGTTGCAGAGCGCGTTCATCGAGCCGGAGCGCAGTTCTTTCGGGGCGGTGCTTATAAGCCTCGGACTTCGCCTTATTCATTTCAAGGATTGGGCGAGGAAGGCTTGCGCATCATGGCCGACATTCGCCAGCAGTATGGGATGAAGATTATTACGGAAGCAATTGATAATGAATCACTTGATCTGGTGGAGGAGTATGCGGATGTGATCCAGATCGGCGCCCGCAACATGCAGAATTTCTCGCTGCTCAAGCGCGCTGGACGGGCGAAGAAGCCGGTACTGCTGAAGCGTGGCATGTCGGCCACGCTGGAAGAATTTCTGATGGCAGCGGAATACATTTTGAGTGAAGGCAACTACAACGTGGCGCTATGCGAGCGCGGCGTGCGGACGTTTGCCGACCACACCCGGAACACGCTCGATCTGAGCCTGATTCCAGCGGTGCAGCGGTTGAGTCACTTGCCGATTTTTGTCGATCCCAGCCACGGAACGGGCAAGCGAAATAAAGTTACTCCGCTGTCACGCGCTGCGGTAGCCGTGGGTGCGGATGGATTGATGGTGGAAGTGCACAACCAGCCCGATCAGGCGTTGTCGGATGGTCCGCAGTCGCTGTTTCCCGACCAGTTCGATGAGTTGATGAAGCAGGTGCGCCAGATTGCTGCGGTGGTCGGCAGGACCGTCCCGGCAATCGGAGTTCGGGAGACGGTGGGCGTGAAGTAGGTTGGAATCCTGGGTTCGGAGGTCCAACATGAAGAGGATCCAAAAAGCTCTGGTTGAACATGCAGCTTGCACCTGTGTGGTTACGCTTCTCTTCGCGGGATCTGCATTTGCGCAAGGCACGTGGCAGACGCTTCCGGATGGTGACGCGAATCAGAAGTCTCCCGGCCTCCACAGCCCCAATTCTAACCAAGTGGCACAGGCTGGCGAGATGGAGGTCTTGAACGGCCCCATTAGCTTCCACACCAGAAATTATCTTGCTTTCGGTCTGCTCGCCAAAATCCGGCGAAATTGGCAACAGACGCTCAGCGAAAAGGGACTTGTCCCTACCAGCGACCAGAAAGCCTTCGCGGTCGAGTTCACCGTCCTGAAAGATGGCACTCTTGAGAGTCGACGAGTGGCGGGGAGTTCTGGAGACGCAGTGCTCGACGGCACGGGCTTGGATGCAATCGCGAAATCCGCCCCGTTTATGGCTACGCCTGCCGAGTTCAGCGGCGAGTACCTGAAACTGCGATGCCACTTCTACCTCAATCCCGGCCGGAGGATACGGTCTGTGAGCCGCTTGGAGCGGAGCGGCGACTCGACCGAGGCCGCAGACAATAAGCCACCGGCTGCCGCTGGTGGCAGCACCACTTACGGAAGCGGCTGGCCCACCAAGCCCCGTCCGATCTACTCGCCTGGCCCGGAGTTCAGCGAACACGCCAGGAAGGCCAAGATACAGGGGACGGTCGTGCTGAAGGTGGTGGTGGATGCAAACGGCGACGTGGCCGACGTGCATATAGTCCGGAGCCTGGAAGACAGTCTTGACCTAAAGGCAATCGAAGCGGTCCGCACATGGAAATTCAAGCCGGGGACCGAAGACGGAGCTCCGGTAAAGAGCGAGATTACCGTGGAAGTTGACTTTCATTTGTACAAAAACGGCCCGAACTAATCTCGTTCGATCTCGAATGAATGGTTGCGGCCGGAAGCGCACAGAATTGGACGCTCCGCTGACCTGAAGTTCGCTATGCAAAGAACTGTAAAGTTCGTAGCGTTTTCTCGACTGCTGAGCCAATCTAGAGTTTTCTCTTGGATCGAGAGGCGTAGGTCCACTCCGTCGTTGTCTCGATGGATTTGGCCATAAAGCTTATGGTGTTCTTGGGGGGAATCTGGTCTATGTTTCGCGGTGGGAGCGGTAGGTTGACAGTAAAGACGATAGTCCTAGGTGCAGCTCTCCTGGCGTGTCCATGTGGAATGCTGGCGCAGCATGGCGGTGGAGGTGGGCATATTGGCGGGTCCGCGGCCGGGGGCGGCGGATTGAGCGGAGGCAACCATGCCACAGGAATCGAAAACAAGGATGACTTGAGGGACTTTCACGAGATCATGGCGGTGCAAGCCAGCAATGAACAGAAAATCGCGTATGCCGCGATGCTGCAGAGCACAGGGGTCGCTAGCACCGAGTTGAAAGCCTTTATCGAGCAGATTGGGAAGGAAAGCAACGCACCGCAAATTGCAAGTCACGATAAAAGCCTGGAGGATGCAGTCGAAACAGCGCTGACGTTGAACAAGAAGTTTCTGGAAGGATTTTCCGACGCGCAGAAGTCCGGGCTGAAAGAAATCACCAAGAGGCTGACTAAGTCTGACTCCGAACTAGCGCAACAGGCGAGGGTGGTGGATCAAGGCGTGGAGATCAACGCTCCAGCGGCGCAGATGTTGATCTCGGCGCAGAGTCTCGACCGCGCACTCAGCAGCTTTCAGCGCGCACAAGTCGATCTGGGCGAGGAGATGAGCATCGAGAATCCTAATAGCAATGCGAACTTTGCCTACAACCTTCTCCCGGTGAAGAACTCGCTCAACGTAGCCAACCAGCCCATGGCCATCATTACCTCTGGAGTTGTTTCGAAGGGCGTGGAGACAGGCGACCAGAACACTTTCGCCGTGGAGTTGACGACAGATCTGTCGGATCTGCAGTTAACCATTGCAGATGTGCTGCGCGCCGAACTCAACAAGTCAGATCGCTGTGGGGAGCGGATTGCGATCCAGACCGTGGCTTTGAACCCACAACAGCCGGCCAGCCTGGCTGAGGTGCAGCTGCACTTTGAGCGCTGGGCGTGTTTCGGCCGAGACACGATGAACGAAATGGCGGAAGGCAACGGTACGATCGAGGTGAAGATGACGCCGGCGGTGGGACAGGATGGTACGTTCCAACTGACGGCACAAATTGGGCGCATCGATGCGGAAGGGCTGGTCGGCGAGTTGCTTCGCTCGGGTTCTTTGGGCGAAACAGTGCGCGACAAAGTCGCGGGATCGATTCTTTCCATTTTGCATCAGGGTGTGGACTTCAAGTCCGTGCTTCCCCCAGGCGCCCGGAGCTACGCCACTCTGCAACGCGCGCAATTTCAGGGTACGGGTTCCGGCAAGCTGCTGGTCGTGTTGGATGGAGAGATCCGCGTTTCGGACGACAAGCTCGCCGCATTAACCGGCGAGTTGAAGGGACAATCGTCACCAGTTCAATCATCGCGGCCCGAACTGACATCGCGTTAGACTACAGCTGGAGAGACTCCTCTCTGGTAATCTTGTTTACTTCCTGATTGTTCTTAAGGAAGCATCTTTCATCTTGCGAAAAATCCTGTTCATCCTTGTTCTGATTCCCCTGCTGGGTGCGGCGGGGTGGTGGTATTTTCGCGAGCAGGCACTTCCGGATTACGGCCCTGCTTATCGCGAATATGCTTATGTAAGCAACGGCAAGAGCAACACGGTCAGCGTGATCGATCTGCGGACGTTCGAACTGGCAAAGACGATTGCGGTCGGAACGGAACCGACGGGCATTGCGGCCAACAGCAAGAAGAACGAAATCTATGTCGTGAACTCGGGCTCGAATAACGTCAGCATCATTGATGCCGAGAAGAACGCAGTGGTAGCCACGGTCGGAGTTCACGGCCGGCCGTATTTTATCGATGTTTCGCAAGATGGGGACCGCGCTTATGTGGCCAACTCCGGGTCGGCGAATGTTTCGGTGGTCGATCTGGAGAAGCGCACGGTGCTGGGCAACGTACGGGTGGGCTCATCCCCGGGACTAGCGCGGATTTCGCCCGACGGCGGAACTGTGGTGGTGTCGAATCGCGCGGACAATACAGTTTCACTGATCGATGCGAAGCTGTTGCGGGTGCGGGCGACTTTGCCGGTGTGCCAGCAACCAGAAGACATCGCGATTCTGCCGGACTCGAGCGAAACCTTTGTGGCATGCTCGGGCTCGTCGCAGGTGGCGTCGATTGCGCTGGCGTCGGGCCAGAAGCAAAATACTGACCCGGCCAACGACCGGGTGCTGGCTTTGCTGGACGTAGGACGAACGCCGGTAAGTCTCGCACTAAAGCCGGATGGCGGCGAGTTGATGGTCTGCGATTTCGATTCCGACAGCGTTTCGATTATCGAAACGGGGAATGATGAGGTGGGCAGCAGCGTGCTAATCGGGCAACATCCCGCGCGCGGGCTGGTAACACTGGATAACTCACGCCTGTACGTAAGCAATTTCGGATCGAACAGCGTTGCGGTGTATGACATTGAGATGGGCAGGCGTATCGCAACCATGCCCGTTGGGAGCCATCCGGATGGGCTCGCGCTTTCGCAGGATCAACGATATCTGCTGGTGCTGGACACGCAGTCGGGGGACGTGACGGTGATCCAGAAACGCACGGCGCGGAAGCTGGAGCCGACCGAGTATTCACTGCTGACGATGATCCCGGTAGGCATGCAGCCGAACGGGATTGTGGTGAAATCGTTTATGGTGGGCGGAGCAATTAGAAAGTAACAGGTCGGTTGCAGACTCTCTCTCCGAGAGCGCCCCCAGAGAACGCTGAACCGCCATCCTGAATTAAACTGCCGCGGGTCTGGCGCAGAACTTGTCCAGAGCAACTTTGAGGTCGGCGGCAATCGCCGGAGCTTCGCGGGACTCGATGTCGCGGCGGGGCATCATGTAGACGAGTCGGCCCTCACGCAGAATCGCGATCGAGGGCGAGGAAGGCGGTTGACCGACGAAGTAGCTGCGGGCGCGTTCGGTCGCTTCAATATCTTGTCCGGCGAATACGGTGAATGCTTTATCGGGGTGCGTCGCCTTCTCCAGGGCCATCCGGACAGCCGGACGCATGCGGCCAGCCGCGCATCCGCAGATGGAATTCACGATCACCAGTGCCGTTCCGGATTGCGATTTCAAGGCATGATCGACGGCATCCCCCGTGCGCAGTTCCTCAATGCCTAGCCGGGTTAATTCCTCGCGCATAGGGATGACCATAATCTCTGGATACATTCGCGTGCTCCTTGCCCTCGAAACAAGTTCAGGATGTTGTGTCTTCATTCTAATCTAGAACTCGACTCGCCCGCTGGCTGAGCGAATAAATCCTGCGACCCTGAACTCAAAAAAATCGCCGCAGCGTTTTGCCCTCCGCTGCGGCGTGCGAAGCTCAAACTTCGACTCCACGTTATCTTGATATGCGAAGTTGAGCGCTCGAGCAAGGGACAACACAGGACAACTCGGGACATTTCATGACATCTTATGGAGAACAAAAGGAAATGCTATTTATTTGCTTCAATTTAGGGTTTTTGGGTGGTTAGATGCTTTTCCAACGTTGCCTCCGCATGCAAGATCCTGCAACTCGTCCACGGAATGAGCAACCCGCAAGAGCCTCCGAGCAACGAAGTCTGAAGTGCTTTTCGATCCTTGGGGAGTGTAGATTCGTTAGAAGCCGAAGCTCGAGGAGGAGCATTCATCGATGGATAGCAAGTCCAGATTTCTCAGTTCATGTTTCCTGGCCGCCACGCTGGCGTGCTCAGCAATGGGTGCGGGTTGCGCCCACCATCATTACTACCGGGTCTACGATCCGTATTACAGCGATTACCACGTCTGGAACGATGACGAGGTGACGTACTACCACAGTTGGGCCCGGGAGAACCACCGCGATCCCGACCGTGATTTTCGCAAGCTTCCCCCCGAAGAACAAAAAGAATACTGGACCTGGCGGCACAGCCACGGAGACCACGACCATCACTAGATAGACTGCGACTCTTCATCAGGCAGGCGCGGCCACTGGGCTCGCTTGCCTGCATCTCTTTAAAGCCGCCGCCGTCCGGTTGCGGATCTCGATCTCAACAAACCATCCCTGTATGTTCTAATGCTGACTCTCGCCTGGCGGACAAAATAATTTGACGATGGAGAACCCCATCACGATCCGAACCGCAGAGACCGAGGTTCAGGCCCACAGCGCTGTTCTGCGCAAAGAATTGGGACTGTTCGATCTGGTCATGGCGCAAGTTCTACTCGTCATCGTGCTGGATTTCTTCGGCACTGCCGCCAAGGCGGGATCGTCTCACGTGGCATTCTGGCTGGTTGCCTTTGTTTTATTTTTCATTCCGCTTGCGATGGTGGTCGCTTATCTCAACCGGCTCATGCCCCTGGAAGGTGGTTTGTACGAGTGGGCGCGATTGGCCTTCGGGGACCAGATCGGCTTTCTGGTGGCGTGGAATCTGTGGCTCTTTGTAACCCTGTACGTTGCGGTCATCGGACTGGTCACTACAACGTTCGTAGCCTATGCCCTTGGTCCCGCAGCCGCGTGGATGGCGTCCAGCCGGTGGTTGATCCTCACCGTTTCTTTCGCCCTGATTCTTGCAATGATGTTGATGGCTGCTCTTGGACTCCGCGTTGGCAAGTGGCTAAGCAATGTGGGCAGCATCGCCACTCTGATTACTCTTGTAGTACTCATCGCTACACCGCTGCTCAACCGGTGGCACGGAACCCTAGCCGCATATCACCCGCTGCGACTGGTGATGCCGCCGCTCACGGTCTTCAGTCTCAGCGTTTTTACTAAAATGATGTTCGGCGCCCTGAGCGGTTTCGAGTACGTAGCCATCTTCGCGGGCGAGTGCCGCAACCCGGCGCGAAATCTTACTCGCTCGGTGCTCATCACAGCGCCTTTCATCGCTCTCATCTACATCTTCGCCACGAGTTCGATCTTGGCGTTTGTTTCCCCCGACGCCGTGGACGTGGTCGCCCCCATCCCTCAAGCTCTACGATTGGGCTCACGGGCCTTCGGCTTTTCCGGCTTCCTTGTCCCGCTGGCGATTGTCCTGCTATTCGTGAATTACCCCACGTCTTTCAGCGTGTATTTCAGCGCCAGCGCCCGGTTGCCCATGGTAGCCGGCTGGGACCATTTGCTGCCGGCGTGGTTTACGCGCCTGCACGCAAAGTATAAGACCCCAGTGAATTCGATTCTCTTCCTCGGAGCGGTCACCCTCGCCGGCAGCGTGGCCGCTCTGATCGGAGTCGGCCCGCAGGAAGCCTACGAGCTCTTGCTGACTTGGGGTTTTACGTTTTATGCCATCGCTTATCTGGCGCTGTTCGCCATCCCATTCTTATCGGCGAAAGAGCGGGGACTAAGGCCGGGATTGTGGTTGCGCGCCGCTGCCGTATCAGGATTTCTGATGACCCTGCTCTACGTCGTGCTATCGATTTTTCCTATTGTCGACGTGGAAAGCTCGTGGGGTTATTCACTGAAGATCGCGGCTGTGGTCCTGGGAGCTAATATTCTAGGCTGGCTCATCTATCGCGCCGGACGACAGAGGCAACGTCAATAAGATCAGCCTCGCTTCCCCACATACCAGGGGGCACTGACGGTAAAAATTCGTTCATTGCCGCGGGCCAGCAACACCCACTCCAGAAGTCGTCCACGCTGGTTATGCAGAAAGTATTCATACCACCGGTCTTCCACCAACTCCGGTATGACAACGACGATGCTGCGATCAGGATGTTTTTTCGAAAGATCGAGAATGAACTGAACAAACGGAACGATGATGAAACGGTATGGCGACGGCAGAAGGTGAAGCTGCGGAGGCTCTTTGCCGGCCGCCTGAAAAGGCTTCACCACGTAGTTTTCCCACTCTCCTTCGAGCAATTGAGAATGTTCGTTAGGCTCGACGTGCACCGCGATCACTTCGGGGGAAAGACGGGAGGCAAATTCAATCCCCTGCCGAGTGATGATGCTCCAGCGATCGATCGCGATCACGGCAATCGGATGCTCGCTCAGGCTGGCCACATCAATCGGAGCCTTGCAGCTGGTAAGCATTTTCACATGGTGATAGTGCCGCCGAACCAGCACAAAGAAGAAAATCGTGAGGGGAATAAAAAGCAGCGTAATCCAGGCGCCCTCCACAAATTTTGCGACCAGGACCACGATGGTAGTCATGCCGGTGACCAGTGCTCCAAGTCCGTTCACGAGTGCGCTCTTTAGCCAGTTCGGGCCGCGATTTTTGACCCAGTGCATCACCATGCCGGCTTGCGAGAGCGTAAACGCCAGGAATGCGCCAACCGCATAGAGCGGAATAAGCCTGTCAGTAACGCCCCCGAAAAGAATCAGAACCCCGCCGCACAACACCGCCAGAACCACGATTCCGTAGGTATAGACCAGCCGCCTCCCGCGATAACCGAAGACGTGTGGCAGGTAATTGTTCTGGGCGATGGCGCGGCAGAGCCGTGGGAAATCGGCGAAGGCCGTGTTGGCCGACAGCGACAGAACGACAAGAATCGACCCGATGGTGAGGTAATAAAAAATCCCTTTGCCAAACACCGCCGAGGTCAGCATGGAAAGGACGCTCTGGTAGCCCGGAGCGCCCGGATCGGTAGCAGCAATTCCATAAGCCTTTACGAGATAGGAGATGCCGGCCAGCAAAACTGCGAGAACAAAAATAATTGCGGTTAAAGTGCGCTGCGCATTTTTCACGGTTGGTTCGCGGAAGGCCTTCACCCCGTTGCTGACGGCTTCCACACCAGTCAGCGCCGTGCAGCCACTGGCGAACACCTTGAGCAGCAGCCAGTAGGTGACGGCTACCGTCGCAGGCGGAGGGGCCGGAAGTGGAACCACCGGAACGAGATGCCCTGCGCTGAAGAGGACCCGCAGAACTCCGCCGCCGATGGTGATGAGAAGTGTGCCGACAAATAAATAGGTCGGAATCGCGAAAGCAGAGCCGGCCTCGCGCACACCGCGGAGATTGAGAATCGTGATGAGAATCAGGATACCCACGCACAGAGTAACCATATGTGGCAGTAAAGACGGCACGGCCGAAACCAAGGCCCCGACTCCTGCGGAGATTCCTACTGCCGCCGTGAGAATGTAATCGGCGAGCAGCGCGGCTGCCGCCAGCAGTCCAGCGGGCGCGCCCAGGTTGAAGCGCGCCACCGTGTAGGAACCGCCACCCGAAGGATAAGCGGCGATCGTCTGCCGATAAGAGAAATATACGATCACCAGCAACGTGATGATGGCAGCGCTGACCGGAACGATATAGCGGACGCCCAGAAGGCCGAGAGGAATCAGAAGGCTGAGAGCGGCTTCGGGGCCGTAGGCGGCAGAACTCAGCCCGTCGAGGCCGAAAATCGGGACTCCCTGCGTCGGACCGATTTGCTCGGCGCGTTCGTCGGTCGTTTTGATAGGCTTCCCGACAACCAGATCAAGTATGTTCATTTGATAGTTTTCCGATGGGATGTTATACAGCGCAGGCGGGTTGATCGCCTACTTCTGTGTTACGGGAAGCGCACGTCCAAGCTGTAGATTTCCTGCGTACTCTTATCGCGCATCAGAAGCGGCGAGTCATCGGGGGCGAGGCCGACCCAGAACTCCCAAGGATCGAAACCGCGCGGAATTTCCTTCAAACTGAATAAACGGTCCATCTTGCCATTGGCCGCACTCACTCGAACAATGTCATCGCTCTTGGCGGGATAATCTTCCGCGTATATATATTTTCCATCGTGTGACCAGTTCTCGAAGGCGAACCGGGATTCGGCAAGCTGCGACCACTTCTTTTTTTCGACCTCGTAGAGCATCAGCTTGGTCGAATCTGCGGAGAGGGCGGCCACGTAACGGCCATCCTGCGAACAGCGGGGACTGAAAAGATTTTCTGAATCCGGAACATCCGACACTTGCGAAGTTTTAACGTCCACCGTGTGAATGTTGGGGCCAGCCGCGTTGGCGTACTCCAGCCAGGGCATTCCTGCAAAGACGATCGCATTGCCGCCCGCCGCCCACGTAGGATCGCCTTGGTTGCGATCTCCGGCGCTCGCTTCACGCGGCGTGCCACCCTCAGCCGGCATCACAAATATTTTCCACGGTTTCCCCGGACGCGACGCCATGAACGCGATCTGGGTTCCATCCGGCGACCAACGCGGCATGTGCGCCAACATTGGCGCATAAGTAAGTTGCGTCCGAGAACTTCCGTCCGGCTTGCTTCGCCACAATGTGAGGTCGGGATGCGATACATAAACGATCCACCCTCCGTCGCGCGTGATATCGGCTTCGCCCGCAGACACGCCCGGTAGGTAGATGGAGAACTGTTGAGCACTGCCGTTCATGCGAATGAGATCGAAGCGACGCTGTTGACCGATCACGAACAACTTCTTTCCATCTGGGCTCGGAGTCGGATTGCTGAACATGAGCGGACCCACAGTGAGTGGCGTCGGTTCAGCGATGGCCTTGCCGAACAATGGTTTATGCTCGTGCACGGCCCAGATGTTCTGGGTATGATCGCGCGTAGATTCGAACAGAAAATATTCTCCATCTGGCGTCCAGGTGCCACCAAACTCCTGCGGCGGCTTATTCCAGTCCGGCTGCACCGGATGCAAATTCTTCCCATCTGGCGAAATCTCCCATAAAGACGACGTGCGCTGCTCGGTATTGCGGATGGTGAAGCGCAGGCGATGACCATCGGGAGAAAAGCGCGGCGCAAAAGGAACGCCGGAGACGGCGATTAATTCATGCGACTCGCTCCCGTCTTCGTTGCACGCGTACAAACTCGAGTTTCTGGCATACACAATGTGTTGGCCGTCGGGAGCCCATGTGCCCGCATGCGCAAGAATATTCCCCACAGGCCGCAACGATCCTGCGGGCAGCGGCAAGATCCACACCGGCGATTCTGTATCGGAGCCCTCCGCCACCCCCTTCACAAGTAATTCGGCACGGCCTGGAAAAAAATCGTAGACGTCGGCGCTGGGCAATGAAATGGGCACGGGCGCCGTCTCCCCGCCAGCTGTGGAAACCTGCATCAGAACCGAGTGGCCGCTCACATATTCAGAAAAATACAGCCGGGTGCCGTCTGTAACGAGAGATCGCTTGGATGTTCCGTCATTCGTGATCTGTAGCGACGAGATCACGGCAGGAGGGGATTCCGGCGATCTCAGGAAAAAAACAACTGCAAACAAAACGACGAGCGCAACCAGGCCCACCACCAGCCACGGCACCTTACTTGACTCAGGGTGAGCCGCAGCAGTTGTAAGAGCCGTAGCAAACATCGCGCGGATTCTATCTTTCGAGTCCGGTACGGGTCGGGCAACTGGCGTGGTCACGGCTTGACCAGACTCGACTTCCCGGCGCAAGCGCTGCAAATCAGCGCGCATTTCCGCGGCGCTTTGATATCGGTCTCCGGGATCTTTCTCGAGCGCCTTCCGCACAATGCGTTCAAGTTCGCCGGGAGTGGCAGAATTGAAGCGCAAAGGCCATTCAGGTGCGCTGTGAATCAGCGAGTCAAAAAACGCAGCCGTGGTCTGTCCCGTGAAAGGCAGAATTCCAGTCGCCATTTCATAGAGGACGACGCCGAAAGAGAACAGGTCGGTGCGCGAATCCAAAGGCCTGCCCAAGGCCTGCTCGGGCGACATGTAGGGAATCGTTCCCAAAGCAAAGCCCGGATGCGCGGGATCTTCGGGCGCCTGCGTGACCTCCCCGAAAGTGTTGCCGCTCAGAACGGCTTCGTCTCCCTCCGTGAGTTTGGCCAGGCCGAAGTCAAGGACCTTAGCATGACCCCGCTTGGTGACAAAAATGTTGACCGGTTTGATATCGCGATGAATGATGCCATGCGCGTGCGCAGCGTCGAGAGCGTCCGCGATTTCCACTGCTAGGGACAGCAGAGTTTTTAAGTCCAGTGGACGGCCCCCGATGCGGTGTTTCAGGGGCAACCCGTCCAGAAACTCCATGGCGATGAACGCCTGGCCGTCTTCCTCGCCAATGTCGTAGATCGTACATATATTGGGATGGTTCAGCGCGGACGCGGCTTGCGCTTCGCGTTCAAAACGGGCGAGTGTGCGCGGCTCGCGGGCCACCGCGTCAGGCAAGAACTTTAGCGCGACAAAACGATGCAGGCGCGGGTCTTCGGCCTTGTAAACCACGCCCATTCCGCCTCCGCCGAGTTTCTCGATAATCCGGTAGTGCGAAATGGTTTTGCCGATCACGTTGAAAAATCCTACGTCCCAGACTACTGCAAGTCAATAAAAGTGGAAAAACCTTGGTCTCTACGGTAGGGTCGCCCAGCGTTCGCCTTCATCGAGCCACGAGCCGATCTTCAGCGGAGAAAGACGTGCGCTGCGTCTTCCACGTGTATGTTCGATTTCCGGCGGGTTCCCGCGGTGACGTTATAGGCAACCAGCAAATGGTCCTCCACAATGAGGATTTCTTTGTCGCTGATCCACCCCACCAGCGTGGCATGGGGCAAAAAAGCGAGCCGCCGCGGAGGATCCCCTGCGCTCTTCACCTCGACCGCCGGAAGATCCACCAAAGCCTTGCGAATGCGTTGCGACTCTTCGGGATTGGCCTGCCCTTGCTCAGCCAGTTGAATCGGCGTGTTGGGCTTGGAGGTGGCATCGATCGTCATGGCCACGGCTTTGAGGTCGGGCGACAACTTGCCGTTCTGCGTGTAGAAGCTCACGTCGTAGTCGGGATTCTTATACGCGGTTAGTTCATCGAACACCGTCAATGTCGCTCCCTCAAGGTGCAGCAGAGTTTGATCATCGCTCTCGTTCGCCCATCCGCAGCAGCCGGCGTCAGGAATCGCCTCGAGGATCGTGCCCGGATTGGCGGCATCCAGCACAATTCTCAGCGCAGGATCGTATGCCGTTGCTGCCCATTGGCCGGCATTCTCCACGTAAACCGACGTCGACTTATAAATTGCTTGCGTTTGTCCCTCCACAAATAATGTCAGAAGAAAAAACTTGCCAACTCCTTCCTCGGGAACCCAGACTTGTCCGTACGGGCAGGTCTCCTCGCAACCTCCGGTAGTGCACGAGCATTCGGGCAGCGAGATCGAGGCTAACTCCTGCCGGCCGGCGCCCGTCAGATCCGTCCTCCAGCTTAGCCAGGTCGTCTTGGTGGAGAGATCCACACCGTCGCGCTGCAGGCGGCGCGCCTGGTTCGAAAACCAATAGAGACGAGTGCCATCCGCTGAGAGAAATGGCACGGGAGCGGTTTCACTGATAGAAAGATTTGATCCCGCCGTAGAAGTAATGCGGGCCAGGTCCCTCGAAATCATGCTTCCTGTGTGGCCATCCCAAACCCACACCTTTCGCTCGGCGAAAAGGTTCCCGTCCGCCAAAGGCAGCGCAGCTGGCAGGGCAAACAGCATTTGCCCGAGAGCATTGACGGAGAATCTTAACGGCGATGCCACCGCTTCCGGGGGAATCTCCACCTTCTGCTTCTCTGCAAACGTTGTGGTATCGTACTCCGCCGCCTGCCCCGGCGTACGTACCACCCACAAGCGCTTGTTCTGCGCCATGAGCAGAGTTGAAAGGGTAAGGACATATGCAATTAGAATCAGTTTTCGCATGAAAGAAGTCGCTGCATTCACAGCGTCAGATTGATTGTAAATCGTGGATTCGCTGCCTCCGCAGCTCTTGCGTACAATAGAGGCTGAAATCATGAGCATACGTCCCGAGAAGCCAATGACCGCCACGACGACGACCGCCACGACGACTCCCCATCTGCATCCGCAAAACGTCCCTTCGCCAACTGCCTCGGCAGAGATTCCCGAAGTTCCGCTGACTACCGAAGGTTACAGCGTATTGCATCAGATGATGCGCTTCCGCTGGACCGCGTGGCGAGCCCTGCCGGAAGACGCACGGGCAGCGATCGCTCAGGAAGCCGCGGCCGCGCTGGGAGACATGGAGCAGAGAGCGGAGGGACAGTCGGCTCTTTTTTCGCTGATCGGCCACAAGGGCGACTTAATGCTGGTACACTTTCGCAACTCCTTCGCCGATCTGAACCAGGCGGAACTGAAGCTGGCCGGTTTGCGCCTGAGTGATTATCTGGAACCCACTTCGTCATACCTTTCCATCATCGAGCTCGGACTGTATGACTCGACTCTGAAAATCTATAAGGAACTCTCCGCCCAGGGCATACAGCCTCATTCCGACCAGTGGAAGGCTGAGATCGAATGCAAACTCGGCCGACACCGGGAAGCAATGCATCCGCGCCTGTTCCCTCAGATCCCAGCCAACCGGTACATCTGCTTCTATCCCATGGACCGTCGGCGCGGCGAGGATAAGAATTGGTACACGCTCCCCATCGAAGAGCGCGCCCGTCAAATGAACGAGCACGGACTCGTGGGCCGCCGCTACGCAGGCGAAGTGAAACAGATTATTACTGGCTCGATCGGCTTCGACGATTGGGAGTGGGGCGTCGATCTATTTGCGGATGATCCGCTGGTCTTCAAGAAATTGATCTACGAAATGCGCTTTGATCAAGTCAGCGCCGTGTATGCGCTGTTCGGCCAATTCTACGTAGGAGTACGCTGCCCAGCGGCGGCCTTGGACAAACTGCTAAGCGGAGAAGTTCCGAAATAGCTTCCTGTGAAACAAGACCCATCACCACAGAGAGACAGAGTCTCAGAGAAACCCATTTGTGCTCGCTTTCTCTGCGTCTCTGTGGTGAATTGATTTCAGGTAATGGAGAACGCATGTCAACACTTGGACTCATCGAATACAAAGACGCCAGCCCCGAAGTGCGTGCCATTTACGACGACATCATGGCTACGCGCAAGACCGATTGGATCAACAACTTCTGGAAAGCGATCGCACACGATCCGGCCACGCTGAAGCGCACCTGGGAAGATATCAAACAAATCATGGCTCCCGGCGCGCTCGATCCGCTGACCAAAGAGTTGCTTTATGTCGCCGTCAGCGTGACCAACCAGTGCCACTACTGTATTGCTTCGCATACCGCGTCCGCGCAGAAGAAAGGCATGACCGATGCTATGTTCAAGGAACTAATGTCGGTCGTGGGCATGGCCAATGAAACCAACAAAATGGTGACGGGCTACCAAGTGGAGATCGACGAGCAGTTTAAGAAGTAGTGGCCACCAGAAGCGTTCGACTCGAGTCAACGTTTCTTCGCCGCGCTCCCGCGCGCGAATTTGAATTCGTGCGCCTTCATATCTACCTTCCGCCCGCGGAAGCGAACTCCCTCAGATTCAAGCCGGAGGCGCTGCTCAATCGCCGAATCGCCCCGCAGCTTGATTTCTCCCCCTGCGCCTAAGACTCGCTGCCAGGGCAATTCGAATCCACGATGCAATACCTTCGCCACTCGCCGCGCGGCTCCCGGAAATCCTGCTGCGCGTCCAACCGCTCCGTAGGTGGACACTTTGCCTTTGGGAATGCGTCGAATAGCGGCCTCAATCCGCATCCGCATCTTCGACGACTGATCAGGAATCGATCTTAGCGGAAGTTTCTTTTCCACCCGCTTCTTCGGCGACTTTTCGCTTCCCTTCTTCACAACGCAATCCATCCAATGCGAATCAGCCACAGCGATCCCACAGAAACCAGCAACCATAAAATAATACCTTGCAGCAACGGCCGGTGCCCCACGCGCTTGATGGTTTCTATTGAGATCCCGCTCCCAATTAGAAACAACGTAGCCGTCAACCCAATCTTCGCCATCTTCACCGCAAGAGAGTAGCCCTTTGCTCCAGCCGGAACATACGTATTGCAAACCGCTGCGAGACAAAACAGTCCGATGAACCACGGCCACTGAATCTTCGCCTTCGCTCCTCGTACGATCGCGGTCGCAACCGAGAGTGGAACAATCCACAGCGCGCGCGCCAATTTGACGGTGGTCGCGATGGCTAAGGCCACGGCTCCATACTTTGCCGCCGCTCCTACAACCGAACTTGTGTCGTGAATTGCCAGTGCCGCCCACAGTCCGAACTGCGATTGCGTCAGCTTGAGCGCCGTGCCGATGGCGGGAAAAATTAACAACGCCACCGAGTTCAGTACGAAGACGGTTCCCAGTGACATTGCCATTTCCTCGTCGCTCGCCTGCGTGATGGGCCCCACAGCGGCAATGGCGCTACCGCCGCAAATGGCAGTTCCGGTGGAAATGAGGAATGCGGGCACGCGCTGCACTCCGAACAATGTGCCCAGGCCCATGCCTGCAAGCAGCGCGAAACTGATACCCAGCATGGTATAGACAAAGCCGCTGCGCCCGGCCTGCACGACCTGGTGAAGATTCATTCCGAACCCGAGTCCCACCACGGAGGCCTGGAGAAGGTATTTAGATGCATTCTTCGCTTCCCCGCCGTAGGGATGCGGCAAGGTCAGACCAAACGCCAGCCCGAGAGCCAGCGCCGCTGGTGGGGAAACGAAGCCGCTGGCACTCACCAGCAGGCACAAAATAAAAATGATACAAGAAAGCATTCGAAGAGAAGTCGACGGCTCTGCCAAGGATCTACGGGTGATCACCGGCCCCGATTCATGAGCCTGAACCTGCGAGGCGTGGCTAGGCCGCCTTGCGGAAAGATTCGATGGCTTCCGCCTCGGAGTCGTATACGTCGAATACCGTGAGCAACTTCGTGACTTGCAGCAAATCGCCCACACGCTTGGTCAGGTTCGTTAATTTGATCGTGCCACCAGCATTTTGCGCCGTGGTGCGCAGCGCAACCAAAGTTCCCAGCCCCCCGGAATCGATGTAATTCACTTCACCCAGATTGAGCACAATGCGATTGTTCTGTGACACAGCTTTCTTTACCGTCTCCCGCAGCAGCGATGACTCTTCGCCAAACACAATACGTCCGCTGCAATCCACGATCAAGATTCCGTCTTTCGTTTGTGTCATTAGCTTCAATTGCATTTTGCTCTCCTACGGTCCGAAGCGATAGGTCCGGCGCGATTTTCGTCGAGACAAGATCATTCCTGCACTCGACGGCGACGTTCCAGCCTAACGCTTGCTCTGCGGCTTTAGCAAGTTCTCGGCCGATCTTTGTTCAAGAAAGAAAAGCCCGGATCACTTGATCCGGGTCCTCTTTGCCGACCGTACTGGAGAATGGCGAAACTTCTCAGGCTCGCTACTGCGTGACCGTAATCGTGACCGTAGTCGAGTGCGTTATGCCACCGCCAGTGCCTTTGATGGTGAATACGTGGGCTCCGAGTGATGCGGCTTTTGGAACCGTGATCGTTAGAGTGGATTTTCCGGCTCCCGGCGCGGGTATGGGGTTCACGCTGAAGGATGTTGCGGAAGCTCCCGACAAGGTAATCGCCGAGTCGAAGCCGTTGCCGACCTTGGTGGTTATCGTCGAGGTGCCAGTGCTGCCCCTGGCCACGGTGATGGCGCTGGGAGAAGCCTTGATGGCGAAGTTGGCCTTGGAAGCCGTGGTCACCGTCAGAGTCACCGTAGTGGTGTGGCTAATGCCCCCACCCAAGCCGGTAACGGTGATGGGATACGTGCCGGCCACGGTGGTTGAGGCCACGGCCATGGTCATGGTCGAGGTGCCAGAACCTGGTGCGGCGATTGACGTGGGATTGAAGGTGACCGTTACGCCCGCGGGTTGGCCCGTTGCGGACAAACCAATGGGCGAATCAAAACCGCCCGAAACGGCGGTAGTGATCGCCGACGTGCCACTGCTGCCCTGCACCACCGGAACCGCGGTCGGCGAGGCAGAAATGCTGTAGCTGGCAGACGTGGTTCCGGCGAGCGCGTTGATCAGGGCGCTTCCGTTCGGACTGCCCCATCCGGTCGCCAAATCGTATCCCACTGTTGCCGGATAGCCGTTGCTTCCGCTTGTGATGTCATGGAAATCGCTGTCATAGCTCGAGCCCAAACCAATCGTATAAAGGGTCGGGTTAATGAAGCCGAGAGTGGATTGTCCGTTCGAGACTGCCTGCTGGTTGGCGAGAGCCAGGTAACCTGCCCACATCGGCGCCGCAAAACTGGTCCCACCATAGACGTTGGCGGTGCAAGTGGTTTGGTCGGCGCAAACGTAAAAGGTGTAATTCGCATTCGCTGAAACGTCTGGTCCGTTGCGATAAGTTTGGGAGCAGTCCGCGCAGCCTGCGGCCGCAGTCACCTGCCAGGAGGGAATCTCAAGCTTATTTGTCGAAATGCCACCACCACCGTCGGCCCATGCGGTTTCCGAACTCCACGGACCGCCTGCGCTGCCGGTCTCCAAGTCGGTACCGCCGACCGTCGTGAGAAACGCACTGTCCGCAGGCCAAACGAATTCGGTAGATGCGGTCCACTTGCCGCTATCGCCGGCGGCATCAAACAGATTTTGACCCTGCGCCGCGAACTCTTCGAAGTACGGGTTGTCGGTGATGGGATCCACCGGAAGCCACGCCCAGGAGGAACTCAATTGCGCGTTCAGCGGTTTCGCGGTTGCCATTGCGTTAAAGATCGCGGAATCGGTCGATCCCACATACATCACCAAGCTCGATAACCCCGGGGCCATGCCGAGCGCCTGCGTCATGTCTAGGGTCTGTTCCGTATCATCACAGCCCGCCGATGCCAGGCAACTCGTGGTAGTCCCGTCGGTAGAGAGCAACGTGATCGGGACATTGTTTGTTTGTTTCGCGTTCTTGTAATACGTGTTCAGGTCGGTTAGATCCGTGCCTACAAACTCGAACAGCCCCACAGATTGGCCCGCCCCGGTCAGCGTTGTTCCGCCATAGTACGCCGCCCTCATGTCGCTGCCGCAGAATGATTGCGAAGGGCAGGAGCCAGTGGTGGCCTTCGACGTTGCATTGGAACGCACACGCACCAGTGGACGCGGGATCGAATAGTTGTCCAGACCCGCGATACGCCACAACGGAACCGCCAGGTCCATCGTAGGCTCACGGTCGGGCGCGTAGAAGGTGCGGTTTTCGGTGGGATGTTGATAGACGCCCATGTTTACGTGCAGCGCCTTCTCAATGCTCGCGACCGACCCGCTAACATCAAGGTTCATGCGATTTCGGGCCGTACCAACTACCGTGAGGTCGTTCGCTTCTGCGAAGTGAATCACAGAATCATAATCTTCCTGGCTCGGACCAAACTTTACGGTGAACTCTTCCACTGTGAGGAACTTGCGGTAAGACGGGCTATAAGGATCGTAGAGTTCCTGCAAGAAGTTCTCTAACTCCACCTGATTCCTGTGCGCCAGAACAAAAACCAGGCGCATGGACTGGGTTGCAGGCAGCCTTCCCACAGATTTCGCCCGGCCATTGAGAACTTCATCGCGAACATTGCGAGTTAGAGTGGACTGCGACTGGGCCTGGGAAGCGACGGGCGCGCCCGACATCATCGCGGCGATCACGAGCAAGGAAACACTTAACCTTCGAATCACGATCTCTCCTTGGGATTAGCCGGGATTTCCCTCTTATCAGTCTTGGGGAAGTAGCGGGAATTCCCGGGAGGGACTTAGCTTGCGGATGGTACTATCTTTCTCCATCTCTTTGACAGAAAAATTAGCGAAGCTTGCAGGGCGAGTCAGAACTATCTCACGCGTGCGCAACAATCTGCGTACATCCGGCCCGGACCGTGCTCAGCGGCCATTCCGGCAGTTTGGCGCGAAGGCGAAGAACGTGACCCCAGAGCAGAAAGCGCAAGGCTGGGGCGATACGTGGACTTGGACTGGACTGGATGCGGACACAAAGCTCTGTGTGAGCTACCTAGTAGGCGGTCGCAGCGCGAACTGGGCAATGGAGTTTATGTTGGACTGCGCGGTGAGAATCAAGGGCCGCGTACAGGTAACGACAGACGGCCACAAGGCATATCTAGAGGCCGTGGAAACGGCATTCGGCGCGGCGTGCGATTACGCAATGCTTCAAAGGATTTACGGTGCACCCGCAGAGAACGACACGCGCTATTCTCCGGCAGTCTGCATCGGATGCGACATGAAAGTTATCAGTGGCGATCCTGACCGAAAGCATGTCAGCACCAGCTATGTGGAGCGCCACAACTTGAGCATGAGAATGGGCATGAGGCGTTTCACTCGTTTGACTAACGCTTTCGGCAAGAAAGTTCAGATCACAAGGCAATGGTTGCGATCTGCGCCGTACATTACAACTTTTCCCGTATTCACAAGACGCTGCGAATCACTCCCGGCATGGCCGCTGGCCTGAGCGATCATGTGTGGGCTCTTGAGGAAATCGTGATGATGGCCGATAGCTATTCGCCGAAACCGGGAAAGCGCGGCCCGTATAAGAAGAAGTTGGCGGTATAGGCAACTGCGTGAGAACATGACTGACGGGAGTAGCCGGATGCCACGCTGGTTAGGTGCGCTCATCTTAATCGTTCTCGGTATTGTTGGCGTGTATCAAGGAGTTACAGACCCCTGCATTCAACTACGAGGATCAAAACGCCCACTCAATAAATGGCAGGGACGCCTTTTCTATGGCTGCTACAGCCTCGTATGCTTAGGGGGCGGCGTGGCAATCTGGCTGACTCGATAATTTCAAACTGGGTCACTACCGCCATTCCGGCTAACAGCGCCGTCGTTCTTCTCATCACGTATAATCGTTTCTTCCGGCTCATGAGCTACACCGTCCTGGCACGCAAATACCGTCCGCAGAAGTTCTCCGAGGTGATCGGACAAGAGCACGTCACCCGTACCCTGCAGAACGCGCTTGAACAGGGACGGACCGCTCACGGCTACATTTTTAGCGGCCATCGCGGCATCGGAAAAACCACCGTGGCCCGGATTCTGGCTGCGGCGTTGAATTGCCGCTCGTCTGACAAGCCCGTGGCGGAGCCTTGCGGCATCTGTGAATCCTGCACCGAGATTCGCGCCGGCAACGCAGTCGACGTGATTGAGATCGACGCCGCCACCAATCGCGGCATTGACGAGATCCGCGAACTGCGCGAAGCCGCGCGCTACCGCCCGGCGCGAGATCGTTTCAAGATTTACATCCTCGACGAAGCTCACCAGATCACTGACGCGGCCTTTAATGCGTTGCTGAAAACTTTGGAAGAACCGCCGGACCATATTGTTTTCATGCTGGCGACCACGCAGCCGGAGGATATCCCGCAGACGATTCGTTCGCGCTGCCAGCACTTCAGCTTCCGCGCGGTAAAGTTCGATGCGATCGTCGGCCAACTGCGCGATCTCGTCGGACGCGAGAAGATCGAGGCAGATGACGATGCTCTCGCTCTCCTGGCCGAGGCCGGCGACGGCTCCATGCGCGATGCGTTGTCGATTCTCGATCAGGCCATCGCTTCCTCCAGCGGACGCATCACGGCGGATTCTGTCCGCAATCTGGTCGGCGCAGCTCCGGCGCACATCCTCGAGGAAGTGATGCAGGCCATCGCTCGCGGCGCCAGCGAAGATGTGCTGAAGCAGGTTGACCATCTCATCAGCGAAGGACATAGCCCTACCCATTTCGCGCGCCAGATGGTTCGCTTCCTGCGCAACGCCACGGTTGCCAAAATCGCGGGAAAGGACTCTTCCCTGCTGCAGATCTCAAGCGAAGAGCGCGAGCGCGTGGAGCGCGTCGCCACACTCTTTGAGGAAGAAGACCTCACCCGTCATCTGCAGATCATGCTGCGGACTCACGGCGAGTTGGGATACAAGCAGGAGCAGCGTTTCCATCTCGAGCTCGGCCTACTCAAAATGGCGCACGCACAGCGACTGTTGCCGATCGAGCAATTGCTCAGCGAAGTGGCTGGCTCTTCGAGCACCTCTGGCGCTAGAGTAAATGCAACCAGAAATCCTCCGCGGCCCTCCATTGTGGCTTCGACTGCAGGTGAGCGTACGGAGGCGGTTGCGCCGACCCGGTTGAATCCTGTTTCGCCGTTCGCGGCAGATTCCGCACGCAAGGGTGGACCGCGTCAGGAGTCGTCCGAGTCGATTTCCGCCAGCGCTCCTCGTGGATTCGCAGAAGCGAGTTCGTCGACACCGGTGGTAATGGGTGCTACGGCACTGGCTAATCTCGATTCGCCTCCCGAAGTGAAGTTGCAGGTCCCGCTCCAAGATTCTCCGACGCCTTTGAATTCCCCGGCTGGGGCCGTGCCGATCGAGAAGCTGCAGACGGCAGTGCTACAAGCGCTCACCGACGGAAATCAGCGCATCCTAGTCTCCATGCTCGAAGCCGGCGAATGGACGATTGAAGGAAACGAGGTCGTCATCAAGGTTTCTGAGTCGCAAACCGTAGTCGATATGTCGCTGGGTGCCGATGCACGGCGGTTAGCCATCGCTTCGGCCAGCGGCATTTTGGGGCGGCCCGTCAAACTGAAGATCGTTCCCGGGGCGGCTGTGGCGGCGACAGAAAAGCGCAACGGATCACCCAAAACAAATGGGGTTAGTTCCGGAATTGGCGGCCGGGGCCGTGCTGAACAGGATCCGATCGTACGGCGACTGCAGGAGAAATTCGGCGCTCAGATTCGCACCGTGATTGATTACAAGGAGAAGCGGTAAAGCCAATATGGGTGGATTCAATCTGCAAGAGCTGATGTCGAAGGCCAAGTCGCAGTACGAGAGCCTGCAGAAAAAAATGCAGGAGACAGTGGTGGAGACGTCGTCTGGCGGAGGAACGGTGACGGTCAAGATGGACGGGCGCAAACAACTGCTCAGCGTGCGCATCGATCCCGAGGCCGTGAAATCCGGCGACGTGGAGATGCTGCAGGATTTGATCCTGGCTGCCGTAAATGAGGCCGCCCGCAAGGTGGATGGAGCGATGCAATCGACGGTCGGCGGTATGCTGGGCGGGCTAGGAATCGGCGGACTGTGAAGAATCGGGTGATTGAGTAATCGGGTCATCTGGCCATTTTGCCCAATTCCTGGATTTCGGTTTTCAAATCGCCCGATGGGCCGATCACGTAATCACTCAATTTCTTATGTCTAAATTTGCTGAACCGATGTCCCGCCTAATTGACGAATTGAAGAAGCTTCCGGGTGTGGGCACCAAGAGCGCACAACGGCTGGCCTTCTACATTCTGCGCGCCAGCGATGAGGACGCCGAGGCGCTGGCCGCGGCGGTGCGCGATGTCAAAGCCAGCCTGCGGCTGTGCTCTGTGTGCAATAACATTACCGACGTGGATCCGTGTGTTTATTGCACCAGCGCGACGCGAAACCAACGCCTGGTGTGCGTGGTCGAAGAGCCCACCAATATTGCCGCGATTGAAAAGACCAAACACTTCAATGGCGTCTACCATGTGCTGCACGGCTCGCTCTCGCCACTACATGGCGTGGGGCCGGAGCAACTCCGCATTGCGAACCTCATTGCGCGCGTCGACGAGGGCAATGTGGATGAAGTAATTATCGCCACCAATCCAACCGTCGAGGGCGAAGCCACTGCCACCTATCTGTCCCAGCAACTCAAACGCGTGGGCGTGAAGGTGACGCGCATTGCGATGGGCATTCCGGTTGGCAGCGATATCGAGTACACCGATGAGATCACCATGCTGAAGGCCATGGAAGGCCGGCGGGAATTGTAAAGAAGCTTCTCGCTGCTAGCTCGTCGCTATGCCGTCAGATCCGGTTCCAGGAATACATTGAGCTCTTCTTCGGCAGAAGCCAGTCCTTCCGGGAGGATGCCGCGGTTGTATTCGGCCATGCGATTCTTCCACTTGAGGAAATCGGTAATGCTTTGCGGTTCAACGCGGACCTCGACGCGCCGCAGGCTGGCCAGCAGCAGGTTCATTTCGTAGCGAAAGCCTGTGGCGCTGCGCAAGTTTTTCGCCGAAGAGTGCACAGTTTCAGTTCTGCCGCGACGAAGTTCCAGCAAACCCCAGCCTGCGGGCAGTTCTTCGCGCCGGATCAGTCCAGCCGCTGCTAGATAGAATCTTTCGCACCCCACTCCCTGCTCGGGCTTTGATCGGAAGGGCTTGGCTCGGTCGGCCAGGAAATCGGAACGCGTGACTTTGCACTCGACAAGAACGGAATGGCAGGCGCGCTTCCAGCCGATGGCGTCGGGCATCTCGCCACTGACGCAGGCTTGCTCGGAGAGTACCACCCCGCAGCGGTAGCGGCGCAGCCAGTGAACTGCTTTTTCGACTAGTTGGGCATGAGTCATGGATGTTTAAGTTGTAGCTTCCGAAGGCGAAGGCTGGAAAGTGACTGGGTGGCTACCGGCTGGCATGCGCTCCCATTGGATTCCTCACCGGCTTAAGAACTACTGGCCTCCGCAGAACAGTTTCCAGCAGGTGGCGTTCGGCGGCGATAGTTTGAGCGGAGGGACCGAGTGGCGAGTAGCCTTCAGCGATGATCGTCAAAGCTTCGTTCCCTCCCGTTTTGTTGCGAGCATTTTCAATTTGAATGCAGCGGATGCGGCCATCGTGTCCCGCGTCCAAGGCGTTGGCCAGGCGTAGAACGGCAGCCAACTGAATGGTTGCTTTCTGCTCGTCCGGCAGAAGGTCGCGCAGAGTCTTGTGCTTCCGGGTGGGCAGCTTTCCGCGGTGAAAACGCGCAACGATGGCTGCGCGTTGCAGGTCCGCGGCCTTCCAGCCCTGGGGATTTCCGTGGGCACGAATCAAATCGAAGGAAGTCTTTTGATGGCCTTTCTGACCTTCGGATTTGCCGACATCGTGCAGAAGAGCGGCGGCGAGCAGGCTCGACCGGGCTGAGACAGCGTCGATGGCAGGTTGCCATCCCCAGGCCAGAAGGCCATCGTAGAGTTGGAGAGCCAAGCTGGCGACGCGCTCGGAGTGTGGGAAGTCGGGATCGAGGCCGTTCGCCCAGAGCTTCATCCGGCGCGTAGCCAGCAGCTGTATCTGCTTGCCTTGGGGCAGGGCAGCGCGCCACACTCGCCAGAGAGAATCGGGGCCAACCATTTTGGCGCGGTATTGATCGATGCGCTTGGTGCGCTCGGAGAGGATCCGCTCGTGCCAGTCGTTGCGGGAACCTGCATCGGAAAAAACCTGGCAAGAAACGGCCGTGGACCACAACACGTCGAGATCGTGAACTTCACCGAGCAAATCCTGGATTTCTTTGAGATCATTGCTCCAAGCCTTGTGCTCGACGGGAAGAAAATTCTCTACGATATAACGGAAGCGTTTGATTCCTATCCGCAGGCTGTGGAACGCGACTTGGGAGCGGTTGCGCAGAGCACGCGCGTGGAGTTCGCGGGCTGCGGTCCAGCGCTCAAGAGCCAGATGTTTAAAGAGCGCGCTCCCGGGGCGGATGCGCCCGGCACGAGCGGGGAGAGACTTGCTCCAGGATCTCCACTGTTTGCGATCGAACTCTTCAAGAGCCGCTTGAGCCTCGTGCTGTTGCTCGTTCTCCCGGCGGTGCAGGATCTCGAAAAGGGCGTGGGCGACAGGATCGGCCGAGTCTGACGTCCACTCCGGATTCGATTGAGATGCCGGTGTCGCGGGTGAACCTCCCCTGAACGACGCCGATGGCTCGCCCGAGTTTCCCTGAGTTTGAACTACAGCAAGTTTTTCCACCCACTCCATCATTACGTGAACATCGCGCAAGGCGCCGAGGCGCTGAAACAGGCGCTTGCCGGCCTTCTTCATCGCTTTCCAGTCAGGGTCGGGATCGAGGGCCATCAATCCATCGGCCAGCGAGCGGCAGCGGCGCAAAGAGACGCGCAGATCGTGAACGGGGTCGGGCCCAAAATCGGCGGAAACATGCTCGCATTCCTCCAAAACGCGCAGCATCCAGTAGCGAAGGCCAGTGGTCTTTTTGGGTCGGGTTGTGCGAGCGATGGAGGAAGGCACAAGAGTTCCGGAGCCGAATATTTGCATATCCATTTTCGCCGCTGTTGGCTGGGAACGCCAGTGCCGGGGAGTGTCCCAGAACTCTTCCCCACTGGGAGTACAAGGCCTGTAGCCGGCAATTTTCCATTACCTCCGTAACGTGCGGGGACTTACCTCCTGGATTTAACCTTTTACTTGCAGAGTGTAGTTCGAGGAGTGCTCTATCACGAACGCAAGTACATTTCATGCCAATCGCGCGGCATCGGCGCGCGCCTTCGTCCATAGCCTGAACATCCTGATCAAGTATGCGCGGATGTACGGCTATGAGCATAAGCGCACCGAAGCGCAGTTTGAAGTCACCTGGAATGAGCTCCAGCAAGGCCTGCCTACAGCCGGCGACGGCGGATTTCTGCTGGGAGTTTCGGACAACAAGCTATTGCTGGACGGCGTTCCGCTGGAAACCGGTCAAACCGAACGCAGCTTTGGTCAGTTGCTCACCACCGCCGGCCTGGCTAGTCTGCACTTCTCCAAAGATGTTACGGTCGAAGACTTCACCCGACTGGTGCGCGCCTTTACCGTGGCTGGTTCCAAGGCACAGGATGTTTCCAAGCAAATCAAAGAAGCCCTCAACAGCGGAACCAAGCCAAGCACGATCAAGATTAATGAAGTGAAGTTTGTGGCGGCCGATCCGCTCACCGGGGATATCAGCGTAGCCGCGCAGATCGCGGCGCAAACCCTGGGACCAGAATTCAAGCAATGGTTGAATGATCCGCAAAAACTGCTGCAATTGATTGCGGCGGCCGAGGGCGCCAACGCCGGAGGCGGCGGCCAAGGACAAGCTGGTGGAACCGTAGTTCCATTCGGGAGTGTTCCGAACATTCCGGGCGGCACCGGAACAGCTCAAACATCCGGAACCGGTACTGGAACTGGAACAGCTCCAGCCTGGGAGGGTGGAGTGGTCCCTCTACAGGAAGCCGAGGTCGTGCAGGCGATCCGCCTGCTGACTCGATTCGGACAAGTGCAGGGCGACCCAAACGCAAGCCCAGAGGTTCTGCAGAAAGAGCTTACCGAGACCGACCCGAACACGCGTCTGAACTTGCAACAGCTGTTGGGTACTCTTGCGGCCAAGGCGACTACCGAGCAGGAAGATACGCCGCTGTTGATGAAGGCAGCCGAGCACATGGCGATCCGCTTCGCTCTGGAGCGCTACCAGAAGGGCGAAGTTAAAGTAAATGCCGTCCATCAGATGATGGAGCACATGAGCCGGCAGATGGATTCGCTGCGCCAGATTCTGAAGCTGCAAGAAGAGAAGATGAACAAGGCCGGGATCCTGGTGGAGTCGCACGCCGACATCCTCGACCGAATGTTCTGGGCCGAAGTGCCGGAGTCGGGAAAGAAGACGGTACTGCTCTCCCATGAAGCACCATGCGTTCCGCCCCGCAACGTGCGCCAGTTCGTGGAAGTACTTCTCGACCGCGACGACAAACAAACGTCCGCCGAAATTCTGAATAACTATTCGGGCAGCCTCACTAATAAGGAGGCTGATTCGCGCCGCAAGACCGCAATTGGCTTGAGCCAACTGGCTGACCTCTACGCAAGACTCGGCGGCGATGCAATGGGGGGAGCGATTCGCAGAGCCTCCGAGCAGCTGTGCGTAGAGAAGGATCATGAGCTACAGAGTCTGCTCAGCGCAGCGTTCGTACGCTTGAGCCAGGAGGCCAGCGAAGCCAGGAACTACCAGGCGGTGAATGAAGTCTGTGCCGGAATGGAGATGCTGCAGCAGCAGCGGCCGGTGATGGTGAATGACCTGAGGCCGCGTGTGGGAGTGGAAAACCGGATTCCAGAATTTATTGAAGAAGCCTTGCGCCTGGATCCGATACCTGCGGACCTGCTGGTGGTATTGCGGCGCACCTGCCAATCGGGAGCGGAACATCTGGCGGACCGGTTCTTTCGCTGCATGCGGCGCGACGAATGCGATCGCATGGTGGAACTGGTCAAGGAGATGGGATCTCCTGCTCTCTCGCAGCTGCGCGAGATCTTGCGCACGGGACAGTCGCGGCAGGCGTCGGCCGTGGTGGGCCTGTTAAGCAGGTTGGATGTGGGCACTTTGCTGGAGCTGCTGCCGACGCGCTTGCCCGAGTGGAACCGCTTCTACCATGACATCGTAGTGCGGCAGGTCGCCTATGGAGCTGCGCCGGACCGCGGCAGAACACTGCTGGAACTGGCGGAGGTCCTGGATTCGGTGGTTCTGCCGGAAGCGATCGATGAAATCGGAATGAGCGGCGATCTGAGCGCGGCCCATCCTCTGATGGCTATGGCCAAGCCGGGCGAAGCAGCTTCGCGTTCGCCCTTTGTGCAACTGAAGGCGATCGAGTCGCTGGGACGCCTGCGCGACACAGAGGCAGTCTCTCTGCTTCGTGAGATTGTCGAGACCAAGAAAACGTTTGGATGGGTTTATCATCGCGAACTGCGAATTGCTTCTGCTCAGTCTTTGTCAAAGACCGATCCGCGCTATAGTGCTCAGATTCTCTCCGATAGCGGGATCGAAGCGGCAGAGCTGGCAATCGCGCCGCTGGATACGGCTCCGGCATGCCCTTGGGTGCGGCAACGCCGCTACGAGCGGATGGTGCTGTCGCGCGCACTGGGAGCCACGATTGGCAGTTCCTGGGGAAAATCACGAATTCTGATTCGCGAGTTGAGCCTCGGCGGCGGCATGGGTACGAAAGAAGATAATCTCCGAATCGGCAGCGAGGCCGATCTCGAAATATCTCTGGGCATGCGGTCGAAGATCAAAGCCCACGTGCTTTTGCGCCGGGCGCGCGTGAATGAAGTCGGATTCGAAATCGTGAATACCGACCTCGAAAGCCGCTACCGGCTACGCCGGCTGCTGGTGGATGCTCTCAGTCATATTCCACAAAAGAAAGATCAGGAGTGGAGCGGGGATCGAAAAGTCTAGACCCTACTCGGCTTGAATAGTCGAGAAGAAAACAAAAGCCTCTGCTCACGAGCAGAGGCTTTTCACTTCTCAGGATGCTTACTTCACCTTGGCGAAAATGATGACCAGGGTGTAGAGAGCGAGAGACTCGATCAGCGCCAGGCCCAGAATCAGAGCCAGCTGAATGCCGGGACGCGCGGCCGGATTGCGGGCCAGGCTCTCTGCAGCGGAGGCGGTTGCTTTGCCCTGCGCCAGAGCGCAAATGCCGGAGGCAAAGGCCATCGAGAATCCGGCGGCGATTGCGACCCAGTTGACTCCGCTCTCGGCTCCGCCCTGCGCGAAGGCCGGGACAGCAAACGAAAGTACGGAAAGCGCCATGAACAATTTGCTTAGCTTACTCATTGTGTTTCTCCTCGTATGAAATACCGCCAGTGGGTGGTTGACGCCATACCTTGCAGGCGCCCTCACGCTAAACGGCTCGTTTCTAAATTCGAGTTTCCGGTTTCCGGTTTCTAGCTTCTACCATCATCCATGTACTGGAAACTGGAAACTAGAAACTGACTCTAGTGCTCTTCCGAAACCGCACCTTGCAGATAGACGGTCGTCAGCAGAACAAAAATGTAAGTCTGCAGCAGGGACACCCCAATGTGCAATCCCAGAAAAATGATGGGTACGCCGATGGGGACGAGCGAAAAGAAAACCAACGTCACCATGTCGCCCGCGAACATGTTGGCGAACAGACGGATCGTGAGCGAAAGCACGCGCGCCAGGTGGCTGATGAGTTCGATGGGAACCATTAGCGGCGCCAGTGCGGGCATGGGCCCGGCAAAATGCTTCAGATAGCCGATCCCGGCATGTTTGAATCCTTGCGCCTGGTAGTAGACAAAGGCACAAATGGCGCAGCCTAAGGGAACGATGGGCACGGCCGTCGGCGACTCGAAACCCGGAATCACTCCGATTAGGTTACAGAACAAAATGAAAAAGAAAAGCGCGGCAAGAAATGGAGTGTAACCTTCGCTGTGGTGGCCGATGATCTCGTCGCTTTGGGCCTGGATAAATCCCTCAACCCCCTCAAACGCATGCTGCACCGCGCCGGGGCTGTCCACGGACAAACGAGCACGGACCAGAAGAAACATAATCAGAAGGAAGGAGAAGACAATGACTTCCATCGCGAACGAGTTCGTAATAGGGGACGTCGGGTACTTCGGCGGGAGGTGTAGTGCTTGCAACAGCGCGGTGACCGGACCCGCGAACAAGCGATTCAGTAGCGCGGTGAACCAAAGTTGTTCAGGCATAAGGCTGCTTCTAGCTTCTGGCTTCTTCCGTCCTCGGTCCGCGCTCCTTGCTAGACTCCACGGGTCAAAGCTGCGTACAGTTCGTAGACCGCTTCGCAACCGATCGCGGCGACGGGCAAAAATAAGCCCGCTAGAAGCCCATTCAGGCTTGCGGGTGAAACAGCCAATATAACATAGGCACCGACAGCCATCAAAAGATATCGAACCAGAAATCGAAACACGATTCCACTTCCGGATTGCGATGTAGCCGTGCCAGTGGCGCGATCGACAAAGCCGGTGATCACGCGCTTCAGCCAGTCGAAATTGACATAAGCGATAGCGCAGCCGAAGGCAAAGCCAACCGCAGGACGTAGACCAAACCTCCACCAGGCAATGGCAATCAGCACCGGCGCCAGCACCGCCATGAAGCGGCGAATGCGACGCAGCGCGCCGGAGTAGAAGTACTCGGCTGCTTCAGCGCTCGCCGAGTCAACTTCGGGTTGGACCGAGTCTGGCATTCAAGCGGATCGCAAACATTCTCCCGCACCAATGGTAAGCCACAGGCGAGTTGGCGGGATCTTAACTTTGCTGGAGCGGCGATTACTTCGTGTCGCGCAGCACGGTGCGGATCAATTCGATGAACCCTGCCGCGATCCCTAAGAGGATGCCAGCAAGATAAAGCCAAGTAGTGTGCAGCCAGCGGTCAAGAGCCGCGCCGATCAACCATCCCACGACCAGAGCTGCTGGCAGGATGAATGCCAGCTGGCTGTAGCGTCCGGCCTGAACCCAGAAGTTCTCTTTCCGGCTGGAATCTTCAGGGCGCGGCGTTGGATCGGATGGAGGTGTGGACATCGGCGTGCGTCCGTAATTCGCAGGCTAGTTGACGAGCTTCGCCACCGGACTCTGCGCGATCACCAGCGACCAGTTCACTATATTGATGAAGCGGTCCGGCATGATTCCGATGAAGAGCGTGGCGAACGCGGTTACACCGAGGGCGGCACGCATCGTCCAACTCACCGGCAGCAGGCCCGTCTCCTCGGACTTGCCCATGAACATGGCATTCGCCATCTTCAGATAGTAATAGAGCCCGAAGACGGAATACAGCACGCCGAGAGATGCAAGCGCGTAGTGCCCGGTTTCGATCAGGCTGAGGAAGATGAAATACTTGCCCCAGAACCCGGCCAGTGGCGGGATCCCAGCCAGCGATAGCAGGAAGATCAACATGAGCACGGCTTCGACCGGAGCCCGCAAATAAAGTCCGTTGAGGTCGTCGAGTTCGTCGCCAATGACGTTGCGGTGCCGGAGCGAAGTAATCACGCCGAAGGCGCCGAGGTTCATGAAGGTGTAGACCAGAAGATAAATCAGGATGCCTTTGACGCCGTCCGGGCTGAGTTGGGTGGAAGTTCCTGCGATCAAGCCGAGCAGCATGTAGCCGACGTGCGCGATGGAAGAATAGGCCAGCAGGCGCTTGGTATTGGTCTGCGTGAGGGCGGCGAAGTTAGCGCCCGTCATGGTGGCGATGGAGACAAAGACAAACAGCGGAACGTAGATCGGCCGCATTGCCGCCAGACCCAACACGATGTTGGGATAGGAGGGATAGGTAGCACCCATAACGCGCAAAAGCATGGCCCATCCCGCAGCTTTCACCGCAACAGACATAAAACCGGTGATGCTCGTCGGTGCGCCTTCGTAAGCATCCGGCGCCCACTGATGAAACGGAACGGCGGCGATCTTAAACAGTAAGCCTGTCGCCGTCGTCAGTAAGGCAACGATCGCAATTGGATTGTGCGGATCGCTGGCCAGAATCCGGCCCAGCCGCTGGCCAATGTCGCCCAGATTCGTGCTCGCCGTAAGACCGTATAGCAACGACAGGCCATAGGCAAAAATTCCCGAAGAAAATGCGCCGAGCAATAGATACTTCAGAGCCGCTTCGTTGGACCGGCGATCGCGTCGCAAAAAACCCACGAGAACATAAGTAGAAATCGCCATCAGCTCCAGGCCGATGAAGATGAGTACGATATCGAAACCTGCCGCCATGCACATCATGCCCACCACCGAGAGCAACATCAGGGTGTAATATTCACCGTGGTTTTCATGCTCGGTCTTCATGTATTTCACCGAGATGAGAATCGAAACGGCTGTGGCGGCCAGGAATAGATACCAGAAATAAATGGCGCAGCGGTCCACCAGCAGGGTGTCCATCATGCCAAGAGAACCCGCGGAAACCGAGCGATTCAGCTGCATCCAATGCTGAATGGTCCATACGCCCCTGACTGCAAACAGCACTCCCACAAAAGCCAGGAGCGCGTTCACCCACTTCTCCTCTGCGGGAAGCATCAGATCGATGAGCAGAATGCCGAGGGCAAACACGGTGAGCAAAGTGATTGGGAGGACCAGCAAGTAGTCGTTTGCGTTGAATTGGGAAAGAACGCCCACTATTTCTTCCCTTTCGTCGCCGGCACGGTGTGCGGACTGATCACGGCGGTCGTGGCCGCAACCGTCGTCATTTCATGCCGGATGGCGGCATTCACCGCGTCGCTAGGCCGCTGCGCGTGCACGTTTTGTACGATCTGATTCACCGGTTGTTCGAGAATCTGGAAAAACGGCTTGGGATAAAGGCCGATCCAAAAGGCCATGATGAGTAGCGGAGCAAACGTCAGCACCTCGCGAGGCGTGAGGTCGTGCAGCTTTTCATTCTTCGGATTCGTCACCGTACCGAAGAAGACGCGCTGGTAGAGCCATAGCAGATACGCTGCGGCCAAAACCACTCCGGGGACGGCCCACGCACCCCAGCGCCAGTTCTCCATGAACGTGCCTTGCAGGATGGTGAACTCACCGACGAAACCGTTGAGCAGCGGTAAGCCCATCGAGGAGAGGAACATGATCATGGTGATGGTGGCGTAGACCGGCATCACGTTCGAGATGCCACCATATTCGGCGATCTCGCGAGTGTGGCGGCGTTCGTAGAGGATGCCGACGATCAAGAACAGCGCGCCGGTGGAGATTCCATGATTGATTTGCTGCAAGACCGATCCACTCAAA
Organism: uncultured Acidobacteriaceae bacterium; assembly: GCA_964403025.1. Lineage (GTDB taxonomy): Bacteria > Acidobacteriota > Terriglobia > Terriglobales > Acidobacteriaceae > Sulfotelmatobacter. The sequence continues at coordinate 209,702 of CAYOEH010000003.1, forward strand.
CCTGCCGAGTTCAGCGCGAAGATGCCCAGGGTGCAGAAGCCGAGATGGCTGACCGAGGAGTAAGCCACCAGCTTCTTCATGTCCTTCTGCATGAGCGAGACGAGCGCGCCGTAGATGATGGCGATAATCGACAGAGTGATCATCCAGCCGCGGACTTTGGTGTGCATCAGCACGTCGGGGAAGAACGGCAACGAGAAGCGAATGAAGCCGTAAGTTCCCATCTTCAGCAGAACGCCGGCCAGGATGACGGAACCGGCGGTGGGGGCTTCTACGTGGGCATCTGGCAGCCAGGTGTGGAACGGGAACATCGGGACTTTGATGGCGAAGGCAAAGAAGAAAGCGAAGAACAGCAGCGTTGCGACGGTGGGACCGTAGGCCGGATCAGAATAAATCTTCGGCGCGGTTTCGTAGAGTGCGGTGAGGCTGAAAGTGTAAATTCCGGTCAGCGCGTGATGATGGAAATAGAGGAACAGAATGCCGAGCAACATCAGCACCGAGCCTGCCAGGGTATAGAGGAAAAACTTGATGGCGGCGTAGAGCTTGCGCGGGCCACCCCAGATGCCGATCAGCAGATACATCGGAACCAGCATGGCTTCCCAGAAAACGAAGAAGAGGAAGAAATCGAGCGCCATGAAGACGCCGAGCATCCCAGTCTGGAGAATCAGGAACCAGACATAATATTCCTTGACGCGGTTCTCAATGGCGGTCCAGGAAGAGAGAATCGAAATCCACCCCAGCAGCGTGGTCAGCATGATGAGCAGGAATGAGATTCCGTCGATGCCGATCACGTAGCCCGCGCCAATGGAGGGGATCCAGTTGTTGGGCGTACCTTCGATGAACTTGAATCCGGGCTCGAAGCGCTGCGCCCAGAACATCGGCACCAGCGGCAGCGAGATCAGGAAGCCGCCCAGCGAGAAAAAATTCGCGATCCAGCGGACCGCGTTCTTGTTCTCCTTGGGAACAAACAAGAGCACAAGCGCTCCCAGGAGCGGCGTGAAGAGAATGATGGACAGTATGTGGTTTTGCATGAAAAGCTCTTAGCCTTTAGCTCTTAGCCTTTAGCTCAAATCTCTTCGCCTTTGGTTTCAAGCTAAGAGCTAAGAGCCAATAGCTAGCAGCTTTCATCAGTGATACACGTAATAGAAAACGAAACCTACCAGTCCCGCGGTCATGACCAGGGCGTACCACTGGACCAAACCCCATTCCAAGAGGCGCGCGAGCCAGGAGAACGGCTGAGTCGAATAAGCAACACCATTGACTAATAGGCCATCGATGATCCATTTGTCCCACCAACTGGAAATTGTGGCGGTAAGACGCGTGATCCAGCCAGCAGCGTTGACCGCGCCATCGATGACATGCATATCGAACCACGAGGACGCTTCGCCGAGTCCCATCACTCCGAGACGGGCATTTCCTAGCTTGCGGCGGCCGGTGAAGACATAGTCGTAGCCTTCGTCCACGTAATACTTGTGCAGCAGCACGTCGTAGACAGGTGGCGCGGCGGCGGCGATGGGCTCGGTGTAACCCTTATCGGCGTTGCGATAGCTCCGCCAGGCCATGCCCCATCCGAGGCCCGCGGCTCCGAGAGACAGCGCCATCAGCAGCCATTCCGTGCCGGTGTTGTGTTCTTCCTCCACTCCTGCCACGAGCTGGCCAGTTCTGCCTTCTACCTGAAGGACGCGAGCTTCGGGAGCGAACACAGGCTCGAGGAAGGCAGTGAACCGGTCGGAGCCGCCGAGACTGTGCGGCCAGCCCAAGAATCCGGCGAATACAGCGCAGATCGCGAGAGCGACCAGCGGCGCTGTCATCGACACGGGAGACTCATGAATATGATGCTCGACCTCGTGGCTCATGCGCGGCCGGCCATGAAAAGTCAGGTACATCAGGCGGAACATGTAAAAAGCGGTCATCAACGCGGTGACATAACCTACGCCCCAGAGAAGGCGGTACGCGCCACCTTCTCGCGACCAGGCTTCCCAAAGGATGGCGTCCTTCGAGAAAAATCCGGCAAAAGGAAATATCCCGGCGATGGCCAACGTGGCGATAAACATGGTGCGGTGTGTGATCGGAATGCGATGGCCAAGATCGCCCATGTTGCGCATATCCTGTTCACCGCTCATCGAGTGAATGACCGAGCCAGCGCCAAGGAAGAGCAGCGCCTTGAAGAACGCATGCGTGAAGACGTGGAAGACACCAGCGGCGAACGCTCCAACCCCAAGCGCGAGAAACATGTAACCAAGCTGCGAGATGGTGGAGTAAGCCAGCACGCGTTTGATATCGTTTTGGACCAGGCCGATGGAGGCGGCGAAGATTGCAGTCAGCGCGCCGACGATCGCGACCGTCTTCATTGAGCCAGGCGCCAGCACGAACAAAGCGTTCGACCGCGCCACCATGTACACGCCCGCCGTGACCATGGTCGCCGCATGAATGAGCGCGGAAACCGGCGTAGGACCTTCCATCGCGTCGGGCAGCCAGACATAGAGCGGAAGCTGTGCCGATTTACCGCAGGCCCCGACGAACAGAAGCAACGTTGCGGCCGTGATGATGGGATCGCCGATTGCGAACCGCCCGCTGTGCGCCATCTGCGTGACTTCAGTAAAGCGCAGCGAACCGAAGTACCAGGCAATGAAAAACATGCCTAACAGAAATCCGGCATCGCCGATGCGGTTCACAATGAATGCCTTCGCGGCTGCATCGCTCGCGGACTTGCGATGGAAATAGAAACCGATCAGCAGGTACGAACACAGACCGACGCCCTCCCAGCCCACGAACAGCAACACATAGTTGTTGGCCAGGATAAGCGTCAGCATGGAAAACATGAAGAGGTTGAGGTATCCAAAGAAGCGGTAATAGCCGCCCTCATGCGCCATGTAGCCGATCGAGTAGATGTGAATCAGCATCCCCACGCCGGTAACGAACAACAGCCAGATGCTGGAAAGCGGATCGAGCAGGAAACCGGCGTCGGCCTGAAACGCGGCCGGCGAACCATCATGCGTCGTGTAGTTCATGTGGCCAGTGTCGGTCCCGAGCCAGGTGTACAGAATCGTCTGGTAAGGCTGATGGAAATTTTCCGGCGTGGAGGACCAGGCTGAATATTGCCAGACGGCGCCGCAAGCCATCACGAACGCAAGCACGATGGTCCCCACGCAAACAGCGCTGACGGTCGACTTCTGCAGCCTTCGGCCGAAAAAGAACATGACAACCGCCCCGAAGGCGGGCAGCAGCGGAATCAGCCAGATGTGGGTGAGGAAAAACATAAATTCAGCTTCTAGCTTCTAGCTTCTAGCTCCTGGCTCGGGCGCTTGACCCTTTAAGGTCCGGCGAGAAGCTAGGAGCTAGTAGCTAGAAGCTCCTTTTCTACCACTTCAACAAATTCACTTCGTCGACGTTCACCGTCTCCTTGTTGCGGAAGAAGGCGATCAGAATGCCGAGTCCGACCGCAGCTTCCGCGGCAGCATCGGTGATTACAAAAATGGCAAACACCTGGCCATGCCATCCTCCCCACAGGCGGGAGAATGCGACCAGGTTCAGGTTCACGGCGTTCAGAATCAACTCGATCGACATCAAAACAACCACCACGTTGCGGCGGGTCAGCACGCCGATGACGCCCAGCAGGAACAGGGCTGCGCCCAGGACCAAGTAATGTAGCGTCGTAATGTGCAGCATCGATTCCATAACAGCTTCTAGCTTCCGTTTCTAGTTTCTAGCTTCCGTTTCTAGTTTCTAGTTTCCAGTTTCTCGTAGCTCTTCGCTCGCTACTCGGTACCCGGTACTCGCAACTAGATTCTCTTCTTCGCCATCACCACCGCTCCGATGATCGCCACCAGCAGCAATAACGACGCGATCTCGAAGGCGAACATGTACTGTCCGTACAACATCGTTGCTATCTGCTGGGTGTTATCGTTTTCCACCATCGGCAGCGCGTGCTCCGGAAAGATATCTTTCCCTTTCGTATAAACGGCTATAAACAGCCCGCCGAGAGCCGTGGCCGCAACGATCCCGACCACCCACTGGCTATTGAATTGCCGTTCCTTCATGGAGCGGTCGATGCTGACCAGCATGATTACGAACAGGAAGAGCACCATAATTCCGCCAGCATAGAGAATGATCTGCACGCCAGCGACGAAAGGCGCATACAGCATCAAGTAAATCGACGCCTGCGCCAGCAGCGTCACAATCAGCGCCAGCGCCGAATGCACCGGGTTCTTGCGCGTGATCACCAGGATGCCCCCGATGAGCATGATCCCGGAGAGCAAGTAAAAGAAAAATGGTGTGGCTACGGGTGCCATAATTTCTCTTGGAGCAGCGCTACACTGGCCGTCAAAATGAGAACGCCCAAGCCCATAGGCAGAAGGACCTTCCATCCCATCCGCATGAGCTGGTCAAAGCGATATCGCGGGAACGTGCCACGATACCAGATATAGAGGTACATAAATCCGGCAACTTTCGCCGAGAACCAGAAAATGTCCTGAATGCGCGTGCTGACTGCCGGGATGAACAAAATCAGGCCGATCAAGCCGAGCACGACGCCGAATCCCGCGAGGCCAATGGTTTGCACCCGAAAGAGTGGATGTTTCGGCATTCGTACCGTGTTGTAGAAACACATGGCCGCGAAAAGTAGAAACGTGACGCCCGGAAACAGAGAGAAGACCTGATCCCAAATGTGGCCGCTGAGCATATTCGGAAATGGCCGCAGCCATCCTCCCAGCCAGAGTGTGACCGCGATAGAAGACACCGCGATCATGGCGGAATATTCGGCCAGGAAGAATAATGACCAGCGGAAGCCGCTGTATTCAGTGTGGAATCCGGCGGTTAACTCAGATTCGGCCTCGGCCAGATCGAAGGGCGCACGGTTGGTCTCAGCCACCATGGCAACAGCGAAAATGAAGAAAGCAATCAGTCCAAGAGGAAAAAATTTAAAGATGAACCACTCGCCTTGCGCCTGCTGCGCCTGAACAATGCCAATCATGCTGAGCGTTCCCGTGCCCTGGGCGTTGAGGCTGGTCATCAGAACGGCGGAAACCACGGCCAGTCCCATGGCAACTTCATACGACACCATCTGAGCACTGGAGCGCAGCGCGCCGATCAGCGGATAGTGCGAGTTCGAAGCCCAGCCGGCCATCACAATGCCCAGCACGCTCAGCGAAGAAACCCCCAACATAAAGAGGATTCCGATATTCATGTCGGTAATGGCATGCGTCGGACCAAACGGCACCACCACAAACACGGTGAACGCCGCCAGTACAACCACAAACGGGGCTATCCAGAAAATCAGCCCATCGGCCTCGGCGGGCATGATGTCTTCTTTGAGCAGAAGTTTGAGGGCGTCTGCAATGGGCTGCATTAATCCGTGCGGACCGACTCTCATGGGACCGAGGCGCACCTGCATGTGAGCCAGGATTTTTCGCTCGAGCCAGTTCATGGCGATGACAGCGACTGAGAGTCCGCCAAAAACCAGCAGAATGTACACCAGCACCCAGAACATATTTCCGGCCGCGCCAGGTGTCACCTTGACGTTGGGATCGAGATAAGACTCGATGTACTGGATGATCTGCCGCATATCAGCGATCCACCTCGCCGAGAACGATGTCGAGCGTGCCGATGACGGCGATCACGTCGGCCACGAACTGGCCGCGACACATCAAATCGAGAGCCTGCAGATTCACGAACGAGGGCGGACGTACGCGGACACGATAGGGCTGGGTGGAACCATCACTAACGATAAAATATCCCAGCTCCCCTTTGGGCGCTTCGATCGAGTGATAGACCTCGCCCACAGCCGGTTTCATCACCTTCGGGACCTTGGCGATGATCGGGCCTTCGGGAATCGCATCGATCGCTTGCTCAACGATGCGCACCGATTGCCGCATCTCGACCATGCGCACCAGATATCGATCGTAGGTATCGCCGTTCTGCCCGGTCGGAATATCGAAATCGAAATTCTTGTAGTTGGCATAGGGCTGGGCCTTACGCAGGTCCCACTTCACGCCGCTGGCGCGCAGCACGGGTCCGGTGACGCCGAGTGCGATGCAATCTGCCCCCGAGATTTTCCCGACATTCTTGGTGCGCTCAACCCAGATTCGATTCGTAGTGAGCAATTCCTCATATTCGTCGATCTTGGGTCGAAAGAAATTCAGGAAAGTCTTCACGTCCTTTTCGAAGCCCGCATAGGTTTCATACTGCAGGCCACCAATGCGGAACGCATGCGTGGTCAGCCGGGCGCCACAATATTTCTCGTAAATCTTGAGAATCTCTTCTCGATCGCGGAAAGTGTAGAAGAGCGGCGTGATGGCGCCGATGTCGAGCGCATGCGTGCCCAGCCAGAGCTGGTGGCTGGCAATGCGATTAAGTTCTGTCAGAATCACGCGAACATATTGCGCTCGCGGTGGTGCCTCGACGTTGAGCAACTTCTCGACAGTCTCACAGTATCCAAGCCCATTCGAAACCGCGGCCACGTAATCCATCCGATCGACGTATGGATTGAACATCGTATACGTGCGATGCTCGCCAATCTTCTCGACGCCGCGGTGCAGATAGCCGATCACACATTCCAGGCCCAGAACCTTTTCTCCGTCCAGCCGCAAAATCACGCGCAGCACGCCGTGCGTGGCGGGATGCTGCGGGCCCATATTAATGACTAGTTCGTTCGCATCAAGAAATGGCTTCTCGGGAGTTTCGAGGTCGAGATTCGAGAGCGAGGTGTTCCGGTCGGTCATTCTGTTTTCACTGGCCGCTTTCAATCCCAAGGTTGATCTGCACCCACTCGTTGTCCTGTTGCAGGATGCCGTAATCCTTGCGCAGAGGATATCCCTTCCATCCGTCAGGCAGCAGAATGCGCTTCAAGTCTGGATGCCCATCAAACTTGATGCCGAACATGTCGAAGACTTCGCGCTCCAGCCAATTAGCGGTTGGCCAGATGGGAACGGAACTCGGCAAACTCTCCCCATCCAAAATTCGCGTGGTCACGCGGATGCGTTCGTTGCGTGTAAACGAATACAGAACCCAGAGCACGTCGAATTGTTTTTCGCGCTTCGGGTAATGCACTGCCGTGATGTCGACGCAGTAATCGAATTGCTCTTCGTTGCGCAGAACTTGCAGAATCTCGGGAATCAGTGAGCGATCGACCACCATGTAGTTCTGCCCGGCGTACGTTAGCGGCTCGATGCCGGACCCGTACATTCCTTTGAACTTCGCAATCATGGGCGAATCCCAAGGAACGGGAGCTGGGGCTGCTGCCTTCGCGGCAGCTGCGGGCTTGGCTGCCGGAGTCGATCCAGCCGCTGTGGCTGCAGGTTTCGCTGGAACTGGTGCTGCAGGAGTTGCGGTTGGCTCTTCAGCAGAAGTCTTGGTGTCGGATTGAACGAAGCCGGAAACAATTGCTTTCACGCCGCCGGGAACGGATGGTTTCTCCGCCGTCGGCTTCGGATCACCTTCCGGCGGCGGTGTAGAGGCCGATTTGATTTCGTCCGGCATTAGCGGCGAAGGCGCAAACCTCAAGCACGCAGGGTTTCGGAGAGAACGATAATTTTTATCAGCTTGAGCATGCGGTGTCAACGACGTGGGTCACAAACAATCGTCCGCCGCTTTTTCCACAAATGCCGCTCTAGCTTGCTACACGCGCGATTTCGCCTGGTAAGACTCGATCAAGTCGCGGATGCGCTGCGCATCCTTCTTGCGATGGCCGTGACTGGTGATGGGATCGGTGCCGCCGGTGGATTCAATCCGAATCTCTGCCCAAAGCACGCCAGTGGAAATGTGCACCGAGGCAATTTTCGACATAGCGATGCTTTCGTCGTTGCTGCCGAACCACCGCGATTTCACGCGGCTCACGCGGAGCGGACTCACGACCAGGCGCGTCGGGAAAAGAAAATTGCCCTGAGTCCAGTGGCTGGCGGTAAAGGTTTCGGCTAAAGACTCAGCATCGGGCGCGGGAGGCGTTACACCCATTCCAGCGCACCTTTTTGCCAGACCCAGATGTAACCGACGATCAAGATCACGAGGAAGATGAGGATCTCGACCAATCCGAAGACGCCCAGGGCCTTGAATTTCACTGCCCACGGGAACAAGAAGATGGTTTCCACATCGAAGACCACAAACAGGATCGCGATGATGTAGTAACGCACCGTGTAGCGGCCGCGCGCATTGTCGATGGGATCGATGCCGCATTCATAAGGCATCAGCTTGGTTCTACTCGGATTCTCCGGGCGTACGAGTTTAGCCAACAGCAGCGTGAACGGAAGAAGTATGCCAACCACTGCCATGAAGATGAAGATGGGAACGTAATTTTGCGGCATCCGGTGCCTCGCGCGATCGAATCGCTCGCGCAACTGTCGAGCACGCAATCTTACCGCCGATCACGAGCGACTTCAAGAAGAGATGTTTGCGGGTCAGGAGGTTCTTGATGACTAAACCTCAATTTCACAAGTCAATGAGTGTTAATCGCGATGTTTCGCCAACAACCCGGGGCCGGGAGCCATGTGGTTTACCGGCCACATGTCGGGGGATCTCAGCGTGGAAATTTCTTGCGCCGATAGCATCGATCAAAGATCCAAAACATCAGCACGATTACGACAAAGACCATCCAGCTGGCTTCAGGACCCAGCAGGCCCCCGGTTAGCCACTGCGGGCCCTGCCAGCGGGTTTCAAGAAGGTGACCAACGGCATACTCGCCGGCGTTTTGTCCCGACCACACGAACACGTTGGCTAAATCAAAGGCGGCATGGAAGCCGATGGCGAAGGCCAGCGAGCCGGTGCGGCGCAGCGTAAGGCACACGAACAGGCCCAGCAGACCGGTGGAGACGAAGTCTTCCCAGCGCTCGTGTGGCTTCAGGAAATAGTGCAGCGCGCCGAAGCCGATGGAGAGCAAAATGGATGCTGGCCAGAATCCGATGCCATCGGCGAGCGTGGCGAGGAGATAGGCACGGAATTGGAGCTCCTCCGAAAATCCGATGAGCAGATTAGCAATGATCCATAGGCCAAGAAAGTACCAAATCGCGCCGCCATGGAGGGCGAGCCCGAGGATGCGATAGCCGCCGAAGGCTGCAATCAAGCCCACAAGCAAAGAGGTGGAAGCCGCGCCCCAGGCAAGTCCCACCCGGAAATCGACTCCGAAGGCGTTGCGAACCGGAATGCCGTAATTGGGGAAGCGACGGCGCTCGATGCGCGCCATAATCCAAGTTGCAATCAGTACCTGGATGAGCGCCTGCAACTCGTCGACGATGGTGCCCACAGGATCAAGGAACGGCCGCTCCTTGGGATGGAAGATCTCCGGAATGATCCAGTTCGCCAGGAATTCGAGTCCCACGAAAATGCCGACAAAAATAAGGATGCGCCAACCGGCGCGTATGCCACGGGGATTGAAGAAGATTCTTCTCATATCGGGGCAGCGCCGGCTGAGACTTCTTGGTCCCCGTTTTGAAACCGTCAGAGGCAGAGCCAATCGGACGCAGCGGTTTGACCGGTATCTTAATACGGAAGTTGATCGTTGGCGAAATCAGGCGTTTGCGCTCACAATCCTGGTTGCAGGGTCAATGACCGTGATCGCGATTTATCAACAGTTACCTGCATTTTGCACCATGGCGGCAAGCCCTTCGACTCCTGCAATTGCGCAGTCCAGTGCAGGTCATTGAGAACATTTATCGGGCAACACGAACACGCGCCTGGCTAATTCTGACTTCGGCGTGCCTGCACGATAGTAGCTTTCGAGAATGCCTTCCTTCCAGGTAAGCAAATCGGGGTTGCGCCGTGCGAATTCCTCCCATTCTCCGCTGTCACAGCGCGCCATACGTTCACGGATCAGGAAGAAATAAGCGCAGGTGATGGTTTCGTTGTAGAGCTGCGTCTTTCCCCGGGCGGCCGCAAATCGCTGCAGCGCCGCGGAGAATTTCTCCAATGCCAGCAGAACCGGAAATCGGGACAAGTAAGCGAAAGCCAGACGGACGTGATCGGCATGATGGAAGGAATTGTCTGGAAGCGCATCGTTCTCGAAATTGTAGATGAGTCTTTCGTCGGGCGTCATTAAAATCCTCCGTGGTCAGCTTCCCTTCCCGACGGCAACTGCCCATGCAGCGGCGGTGTAGATCGCCAAGTTGCCCACTTCGTACATGCCGTTCAGAAGATGAATGACAATAGCCAGGACGAAAATGACCGCCAGAAGCCACGCGCCGCGGATGGTCGTTCGCGGGATCAGCATCAGGATGCATCCAGCGATTTCACCGAACCCCAGCACCAGGCGCACTACGTTCGGCATGTGAGTTTTGGCAAAGCTGTGAGCCGCACCGGGCATCACAAAGAGAACCGCTTCAATCAGAATCACCAGTCCCAAAGTCCACTGCAGTCCGGTCAAAGCAATTTGCGTGCGCTGGGTCGTCATCAAAGATCTCCGCTATTTGTCGGCACTTCGCTTGCGCTGCGGCCGGGACTTGATTTCTTTCAAGCGATGGCTGGCGCTGGAATCGAGGTCGAAATCGTAAAAGCGCTTCAACTCCTGAATGCGCTCGAGCGAGGCCGAACTGAACGGAGTTTTCCCGTCGAAGGCGTGCAGAACAATCCCTTCCAGCAAATCACCGAGGGTCATATCGTGGTATTCGGCGAAAGCCTTGAGCACTTTGAGCAGCCGCTTCTCCATGCGCACTCCGGTTTGAACGCGCTCGACCAGCAGTTTCGGATCCTCTGTCATGTGTACCAATGTACTACAGTACATAGATATCTGCAAATCGTGGTCGCCGGCAGCCCGGTTACGCACGTCTTCACGCGCGTTGTTTATAATCGCGTTTCACTCTTTTCATGAGCTGAGCGCCCGTAAGGCGCAATTCCCTGCTAAAGGACTCTCTTGGCATTCGACGAAAATGTTTACGAGCTGCGGCGGCAGAAGCTGAAACAGATCGAGGCGCTTGGCCAAACCGCGTACCGCAGCAAATACGAATTCACGCACACTATTCCGCAGATCCTGGCGCACTATTCGGACAAGACTGCGGAACGACTCGAAGCTCCGCGGGTCAACGTGCGTGTCGCCGGACGCATCATGGCGATCCGATTGATGGGCAAGGCCGGATTCTGCCATCTGCAGCAAGACGGCAAGCGTCTGCAGATTTACGTGAAAAAAGATGCGGTCGGCGACAAGGGATTCGAGTTGTACAAACTTCTCGATCTCGGCGATCACATCGGTGTCAGCGGCTATTTATTTCGGACGCGCACTGGCGAACTGACGATCCACGTCGAGGAGATTACCTTTCTCAGCAAGGATCTGTTGCCTCTGCCGGTGGGTAAAGCCGTCGAAGGAGATGCCTCTAGCCCCGAAGGTCCTAAGAAGTGGAACGAACTCACGGACGTCGAGCTACGCTACCGGCAACGTTACGTCGATCTTGTAGTAAATCCCGAAGTGCGGGAAGTTTTCCGGAAACGCAGCAAGCTCGTGCAATCGCTGCGACGGACGATGGAAGCCCATGGATTTGTCGAGGTCGAAACGCCAATGATGCAGCCTATCGCCGGCGGAGCAGTGGCCCGTCCGTTTGTGACTCACCACAACACGCTCGACATGGATTTGTACCTGCGCATCGCGCCGGAACTCTATCTGAAGCGCCTTCTCGTGGGCGGCTTCGATCGCGTGTATGAAATCAATCGCAACTTTCGCAATGAAGGGCTGGGCTGGCGATGGAACCCAGAGTTCACCATGCTGGAGTTTTATCAGGCCTACACCGACTACCAAGGCATCATGGATCTCACGCAGGAACTGACCACACAAGCTGCAATAGACGTGAATGGCGGGACGAAAGCGAAGTGGGGCGATCAGGAAATTGACTGGTCCAACTGGAAGCGCCTGACCATGCGTGAAGCGATCATCCATTATTGGCCGGAGGCGGCGGCTGCGAAGCCCGAGATGAGCGACTTCTCTTCCCACGAGGGTGTGAAGAAACTGGTCGAGCGCTTCAACCGGGCGCACGCGCATGTGGCTTACGATCCAAATGAGCCTTTGGGCAAGACAATTGCGAATTTATTTGAAGGGGCGGCGGAGGAGCACCTCACCCAGCCGACCATCATCTACGAGTTCCCCACCGCGGTGTCGCCGCTCTCCAAGCAAAAGCCCGATGAGCCCGAATGGACCGAGCGCTTCGAGGTCTTCGCCGGACAAATGGAGATCTCCAACGGCTTCAGCGAACTCAATGATCCGGAAGATCAGCGGCGCCGCTTTGAAAGCCAACTGAAAGAACGCGAGCGCGGCGACGACGAGGCGCACCAGATGGATGAGGACTACATCCGCGCTCTCTCGTATGGGATGCCGCCGGCGGGTGGCTGTGGTGTCGGTGTGGATCGCCTATGCATGCTGCTCACCGATTCCCACACGATTCGCGACGTGATTCTGTTTCCGCTGCTGCGGCCCGAGAAAAGTTCCAATGCAGAGCACGCGGAGGAGCCAGAAGAAAGGCCTTGAAGTCCCAGGTAAGCTCAGCGGTATTACCTTCTGAGTACCCTACAATGCACTAGAAGCAGGGCAACCGCGTTTCTATACTCTTTACTAGCAGTTCGGGCTCAGAAATGGCAGCGCTGCCGTAATGTCCCGCAGCCTCTGGACATTGGGTCGGTAGCGCTTTGCTTTTCCCTCCGCCATCCCTAATCCCCACTTTTTCCGGATGCATTCTTGTTTGCCGTTCTCGGCGGCTCATAAGCGGGTTTGTCAGGACTGAAATTGGTGCTCAAGTAGTCGATCAGCGCATCCCGATCCGCGGGATCGACTACCGCTCCCCATTTCGTCATCTTGTCGACTTCTTTTGTCCACGCCGCTTTGCTCAGACGCTGCTGCAGGATGATCCGCGCTTCATGGCATTCCAGGCACGCCGTAGTGGCCCTCGTCTGCATCGCACCGGCGGGTAGGTCTGCGGTGACATTGGCCGGAGCAGATTTCTGCGCCGGCAAACCGGTTGTGATTGCCAACAGTGCGACAGCCGAGATTTTACGAAACATGAACGTTCACCTGATCGACAGCGTTATAAAGATAGCCGCTGGGATTCCATACCGGCGTCTCGGGCTGAACGCGTCCCTGGCTATCGGTAGCCCGCGACTGGATGGAGTAATCGCCGCCTCTACCAGGCTTCCAGTCATAACTCCATAGACGCCACGCATAGTGCGCCTGATCGCGGCCAAGTTTTGCAAGATTCCAAGTCGTCCCGCCGTCGGTGGAGATTTCCACTTTCACGATGTCCGCTTCTCCGGCCCAAGCGGCGCCATGCACAGTCACCTTGCCCATCTTCAGACTGCTGCTATCAATCGGTCCGGAGATTACTGACTTCACGCTTAGCGCCGTGACCGCGTGCGTATCCTCCGGCTTCACCGCATCGCCGGGCTTGACGGGCTGGTTGGGCAGCCGGTAACCGGGGCTCATGAAATTTCCTACGAATTCCGCATCGAGCACCTTGATCTCGGTCAGCCACTTGCAGGATGCCGCGCCGATCCAGCCCGGGACAAGAGCCCTCGCGGGGAATCCATGGTGCTTGGTCAGCGGAGATCCACTCATGTGTGTAGCAATCAGGGTATCCGCGTCGAGAGCTTTCTCAATTGGAATGCTGCGAATAAATGGAGGAACTTTACCAGGAACTTCGTCGAGGCCGCGGAACATGACGTGTTTGCCCGAGGGTTTCAGTCCCGCGCGCTGCAAAATATCGTGGAGGCGAGGACCGGAAAAACGGGCTGTGCCCACCGCGCCTTTGCCCCACTGTATGCCGGGAACCTGTGGGCGCTGCAAGCTCCGTCCATTGCCGGCGCACTCCAGCGTGTTGACCACCGAATGTGTCTCAAGTTTAAAGAGTTCGGCCAAGCTCAGCGTGAGAGGCTTCTCCACCTCTCCGCCAAGCGAGAGTCGCCAGCCGCTTGCGTCGAGCTCAATCGGTTCGTGCATGTGATTGCGCACGAAGAAGTGCGGCACGGGAGTGAGCCAGGTATTGAAATACTCGACGGGGCTTTCCAAATCAACGAAGCGGAACGAGCGAAGAATCATGCCGTCCTCGCCGGGGAACGGAACGGCTTGTCCCGCCGGAAGGGCCCAAGTCAACATAGAAGGTGCGGCGGCTGCGGCAAACACCGCTCCTGACACTTGCTTGAGGAATTCACGTCTGGAGTTCATCGTCCTCGCGAACACGCTTGCTAAAAATCGCTCTCGGAATGTCTCATCTGGGAAGTCTTAGCGTAAATTCAAGTTAACACCACCGGCCCGGAAAAGGAGAGTAGCCAAAACCGGGCCGGCGGCGTTTCCGAAGGGAAGGCGCCCCTCGAAAAGTTGAAAATCCGTGGAGAACCGATGGTCCCGCGTCAACCCTGGCGCGGGACCATTTCGGCTTACGGCAAGTAATAGCGGAATGAGGTGAAGACCATACCGTCCAGGCCTTCGGGCGTCACTCCGGGTTGTCCGGTTCCGGCGGGGCCAATCCCAGACCAAGTCTGACGGGTCACATAGGAATACTGAGTACCGAACTGGAACTTGCCTCGAGGACCGTTGTAGAAGCGATACCAAAAGCCCACTGTTCCTTCGATGACAGCTCGCGAGTCCGACGTGCACTTCGAAAGCGAACCCGGGTTGAATCCCGCCGTGACGCCGAAAGACGGTGCAGTCTCGGTGTAGCAACCGGAATTGTTGAAGAACGGCGATCCGTAGCCCACGTACTCCTTGGTCGCGGGATTGTAGTCGGTCGTCCGACCGTCATACTCCGCTCCAGTGTAGGCATAGACATCGAGCTTCTTGCCGTGCCACTCCAGCGTGGCGAGCCCCTGGTAATTCTTGATCAGATCTGGAGTTCCATCGGCATGAATCGCCAGATCGGAGAGTTGTGCTGCACCGTAGCGCCCTGTCCCCTGGCCTCCAAAAGCGTGCAAGCCGAAAACGATATGTTTGTGGTCGAAGTTCCAGCGGGCATTGGCTCCGAAACCACCACCGTTTTTCGAGTCGTTGAAAGCGCCCAAGGCGCTGGGACCTGTCTTTGCCGGATCGTTCGGGCAGGGTCCGGTCGTGCCGATCGCAAAATTCGCGCACGGAAAGACGCGGTCGCGGAAGCGGTCAAACAGTCCGAAGATCTCGTAGTGTCCAAAACCCGGATCGAACGCCACCTTGGCGATAATATCCGGCGACGGGTTGAAGGTATAGCTGGCTGCCGGCGTGCAAGTCGTGTAGTAGACGGGAACGGTCGCGCCGGTGGGAGTATAGGAACTGGTGGAGCAAGCGGTGATCGCATCATTGTAGGAGTTGGTCGCACCCGCCGACCCCAGTAAGAAGTTGTCCGTGTTGTTATGTGTTGTAAGCGTGCCTTGCGCGTTTTCCAGGGCAACTGCGAAGGCCACCTTGTCGCCGAAGGCCTTGGCGACGCGAATGCCATATTGGCGGGCAAAAGTGAAGCCCACGTTATATCCGGGGTCGATCGTCATGGGCCGCGAGTCGTTGGTTCTGCCCAGATCGTCGCTGGCGGCAATCCCCGCCTTGTTTTCCGTCACCAGGCTCCACATCTGGCCTCCGATGAAGCTCCAGCCGTTATCAAATTTGGCCTGGCCCCATGCCTGGCGAAGACGGAAACTGTAGCTATTCGTCTGCGTGGCGGAGGAGGTGTCGGCGGCCGAGAGAAAGTCGCCCGACACGTAGCTGGAGAACTCTACATTCTTCAGACGCCCGTCGACGTACACCGTAGGCCGCGACTGCCGGGCCGAACCGAAAAACTCGGACAGCTGACTCTGCGAAGCGCCCGGCATGGTCAGCGAATTGAACGGGGTGGGCAGGTCCGCCGCCAGGGCTCTCGACCGCCGCACGAATGCAGCTTCCGCGAATCCGCCGGGAGTGATGGTGATTCCCTTGAAGTGTATCGACACCGGACCGTGCATGGGGTTCGTATCGGGTTGTGCCGGCGTGTCCTGCAGGTTGAGCGTTGGAGCGGTGGTGCTGTTATCTTGCTGAGCCGCAGCGCCGGCTGTGACCTCCGCTACTTGTTGTGGGACGGCTGAACTCTGCGCTGTACCGGCCTTACCCTCGGCTTCCACCGCGGATTGCGCCTGCTGACGCTGCAATAGCTGCGTCAGACGGTCGATTTGGAGTTGCTGCGCCGCCAAAGCATCTTTGAGTGCCTGGACGTCGGCGGCTGTGACGGCCGAAGGCGCGGGTGCAGGAGCCGGGGCAGGCGAAGTTGCCGCTACTCCGTGTTCTCCGTTGGAAGCCAGCGTAACCGGGCTGGATGTTTGTGCCCAGGCGCTGGCTGAAAATGCGGCCAGGGTCAGGACTGTTAGAAAAACGCTCTTTGTTCGATGCATGGGATTAAATCCTCTCCTTTTTGAGTTTTAGTCGGGACAGTCACTAGGGGGAGCCACAGAAACTTTTGCCATTCCAAGCCATTGGATCGACCGCCTTCATGCCTTTTTCAATGCTTCCGTTTCGCCGCGTTACAGCTGGCACGATCACTCGAAATGGTTAGTACTTGGAGCGATCTCGAACACTTTTACCGGATTGACGCGAGCCAAGTGCGACCAGCAATCACGTCGACAACCATATAATATTTACCATTATCACAATCGGGTTACTAGTCATTCTGCACAAAGCTACACGTACTTTGTTAACAGAGCGTTAATTTCCGAAATCAAGGGGAGATTTTTTCTTGATGGGGAGGGCCATGCGGAGCACGTCATTCCCCGCCCGCGCTACAACTATATTGCTCAGGTCGCGTCACTCGGATCTGTCCAATGCCAAGCTTCCGTAAATCGTTTCCGGCATCGTGTGACCGATGCACAAGCAAGCCAGAATCCGACCAATAACTCTTTACTCACCCTTTTTTCCACCGACGACCATGGGGAGGACAGCCCCCTTTTCTTTCTCTTTCCTCTTGGCTGCATGCTTGCCCTTCGTAGCGCGCGGCTGCGGATCAGCAATCAGGTCGGCCAAGGTGGTATTTTCCAGAATGTTGGCGGCGGCGTCGCGCACATCCAGAAATAGCTGGTAAAGCGCTCGATGGGGCAGGTCGCGGTCAATCAGCGTGCGCAACTGCTCGGCGTCACCAAACGGTGCGAGAGGGCCGTCGATCAATCGCATGATCTCGCTCAGCCGGATGTCAGAGGGATCGCGGCGTAACTGGTATCCGCCCTTGGCTCCACGCACGCTCTCCACCATGCGCGCGTTTTTCAGCTCGAGAAGAATCAGTTCAAGAAACTTTTCGGGCAGATTCTCTTCATAAGCGACTTCACGGATCTTGATGGCACCCTGGTGGTAACGGCGTGCCAGCATCATCATCGCCTGCAGAGCGTAAAGTCCCTTTTGCGAAATTTTCATAGCGCGGCCACTATACCATAAAGCCCATTGTATTAATAGACTTTACAGACACCAAGCAGCAATTGTGAAGCCATCTCGATAGTAGCTTCGGCCGCATCCAAGAAACTTGGTTTCAGAGGTTTAGGCGAATCCAGGAATAATTCCCGCCAGCCGATGTGCATCACATTGCAGTTTCGAGGAGAGCAGGAGAGCTTTTGGAACTGAAAAGCGGAGTCCAGGGTTGGATCTAACTCTCAGGAAGAATACGCAGCACCTGCACGGTAATATTGTCTGGACCGCCCCGCTGCCGAGCCAACTTTACTAACGTGGCACAACACTCCGCCGGGGCGTTCTTGCCCGCCGCCGTCTCCAATTCTTCGTCGCTGACGACACCCCAAAGTCCATCCGTGCAAAGGAGAAGATCGTCTCCATCCTGCAACATCGTGCCATATTCGACGGCATCCACCGCAACTTCTGTGCCCGCTCCCAGGGCGCCGGTCAAGATGTGACGCTGGGGATGCTTCTCCGCATCCTCGGCGCGCACAATGCCGCTTTCCACCAGCCGGCTGACGTAGGAGTGGTCGCGCGTCAACCGCGAGATGCGCGCGCCGCGTACCAGATACAGGCGGCTATCCCCCACGTGCGCAAAATACAACTGCCGATCACGGACGACCAGGGCCGTGCAGGTCGTCCCCATTCCGTGAAGCTCGGGATGCTGCAAGGCGTAATTCTGAATCCGGTTGTGAGCGGTGCCGAATGCCTCCAGCAAAGTCGCACGCGGGTCGTCCCGCACCATGGTGTCGTAAACTTCGCGCACCGTTTCTACCGCCAGGCGGCTGGCTTCCAGGCCACCTTCGTATCCGCCCATGCCATCGGCGATTACGGCCAATCTTCCCTTCCGCTGGAATTCACCCTCAGCCGCCGGTTCCCAATAAAGGTACGAATCCTCATTATTGTCGCGTTGGCAGCCCACGTCGCTGAGGCTCGCCACTTCCACTCCCGGTTTCACGTTCATGCAGTCGACCGACATTCCTTGGCTACCTAAAGCACAACATCGCGATACAAGACTTACCGGAGACAGTGGCTGCCGACGGCATAGACCCAATCTGCCCCGGCCATTATAGACAAGTGGCAGCGCAAAGATGCAAGGCTCGTCCCCATGTTACGAAAAACAAAAAAGCCGCGGCCATCCGCGGCTTAGGTCCTAAACTTGGGCAGTCAGAGGCTTGAGCTACTTCCCATCATGCTTATCTTTATAGATCTGCTTGCTCGTGCGGTTCTGTTCCCGGTTGAGCTGTTTCTGCTCGCCTTTGGTCAGATGACCATTGTGAGCGGCCATATCGGCCTTCTGCTGGTTCTCGATATTCTGTTCGCGATTTTCCAGGCGCGAAGTCTGGCCAGGCGTAAGGGTACCGTTCTTCACGCCATTCGCGATCCGGTCCTGCTGGTTCGTCTCGCGGCCATTGACTTCGTTAACGCGAGGATGACCGGGATCGACCTGGCCTGGTCCCGCGCCGGATGGGTTGCTGTCTTGGGTTTGAGCAGCGGCGGCACCAACAACCATCAGACCACCCACTGCCAGGACTAAGAGGGACTTCGTGATTTTATTGTTCATGTTCGATCTAAACCCTCGCGTCGCAGTTTAGTTGTGGACCGCTAAATACCGCTAATTACGAAAGAACGCAGCGGGGCCTGAGCCGAAAGAAACAACTATTCAAGGTATCCCTCTGAGGTTACTGAAGTCACCAACTACTGATAACTCTCCAGGCCCTTTCAAAACAACCCATCCGGCTGGTTTCCGCCATGGCGTATTCCTGAATCGAGTGGGACAATAGCCGATTCATGAGGCCCACATTTACACGGCGACTCTCTATTGTTCTTCTTCTGGTTGTGTTCGGGCACTTGCTTTCCGGCCAATCTGCTCGTCGCGCCCACCCCGCGAGGGTCCCGGAATACACATTCAAAGTCATCCAAACGTTTCCTCACGACTCGCACGCCTTTACCCAAGGCCTGGTATTTCACGGCGGGTTTCTATACGAAGGCACCGGCCTTAAGGGCAGATCATCGTTGCGCAAGGAGCGCCTTGAAACTGGAGAGGTTGTCCAAGAAATCGAGCTGGCGCCTGAATTCTTTGGCGAGGGAACCACCATCGTCAAAAATGAAATCGTACAACTGACCTGGCAGTCCCAGATAGGATTCGTCTACAACTTAAGCGATTTCCATTTGCTGCGGCAATTCTCTTACGCCGGGGAAGGATGGGGTTTAACCACCGATGGCGGTGAGATTTTTATGAGCGACGGCACGCCGGAGATCCGTGTCTTGGATCCCGTCACGCTTAGCGAGAAGCGGCGTTTCACGGTTCACGACGGAACTACCCAGATCAAAGAACTGAACGAGTTGGAATTTGTAGAAGGAGAAATTTTCGCCAACGTCTGGCAGACCGATCGAATTGCCCGGATTTCTCCGCGGACCGGCGAAGTGCTCGGCTGGATTGACCTTGCAGGTTTACTAAGCCCCGTCTATCGCCTGGAGTCGGGCGCCGTGTTGAATGGAATCGCCTACGATGCCGAACGAAAGCGATTGTTTGTCACCGGCAAGTTGTGGCCAAAGATTTTTGAGATCCGACTCGTTCCAAAACCTTAGAACCGCCCGTCTGCGTTGCCGCCTAAGCAAGCTCCCGCATCTCAAATTTTTCATGAACCGTTAACCCTTAAGAAGAATCACACTTCCCGCTCGCGGCATTCTAAACTAGTTATCCTAAGGAGATAATTCATGGCTGTCGCAACCGAAACCCTCACTCCTCTCTCCGCCGCAGAACTGAAAAAGATGGATGCTTACTGGCGCGCTTGCAATTATCTGTCGGCAGGAATGATTTACCTTCGTGCCAATCCCCTGCTGCGGGAACCATTGAAACCGGAGCACATCAAGAACCGTCTTCTCGGCCACTGGGGATCAGATCCCGGCCAATCGTTCGTATGGATCCACCTGAATCGACTCATCAAGAAGTATGACTTAAATGTGATGTACATCTCCGGCCCTGGCCATGGCGCGCCGGCCACGCTGTCAAACGGTTATCTCGAGGGCCACTACTCGGAGATTTATCCGGACAAAAGCCGCGATGAGGCTGGCATGCTGAAGTTCTTTCAGCAGTTTTCTTTTCCCGGCGGGATCGGCTCGCACTGCACACCGGAAACGCCCGGCTCGATCCACGAAGGCGGCGAACTTGGCTACTCCATCTCGCATGCTTATGGAGCGGCATTCGACAATCCTGATCTGATCGTCACCGTCGTGATTGGCGATGGCGAAGCCGAAACCGGTCCGCTCGCGACCTCCTGGCATTCAAATAAATTCCTTAATCCAATTCGCGACGGCGCAGTATTGCCGGTCCTGCATCTCAACGGCTACAAGATTGCGAATCCAACCGTCCTGGCGCGTATTCCACAGCACGAGTTGGAGTCCCTATTGATCGGCTATGGCCACAAACCCTATTTTGTCGAGGGCGACGCCCCGGCCGAGATGCATCAGAAGATGGCTTCCACTCTTGAGGAATGCATCCTCGAGATTCGGGCGATCCAGCAGAACGCACGCTCCAAGAAAGATCCCACGCGCCCGCGCTGGCCCATGATCGTTCTCCGATCGCCGAAAGGATGGACCGGACCGAAAGAAGTAGATGGTCACAAGATGGAAGGCACTTGGCGCGCTCACCAGGTTCCCGTGCTCGACCCAATCACCAACAAGCAACATCTCAAGCTCGTCGAAGACTGGATGCGCAGCTACAAGCCAGAAGAGCTATTCGATTCCAACGGAACACTCATACCCGAACTCCAACAGCTAGCGCCTTCTGGCGATCGTCGCATTTCCGCCAACCCGCACGCCAATGGTGGATTGCTGCGCAAAGAGCTCGCCATGCCGGACTTCCGGGATTATGCCGTAAAGACGAAATCTCCAGGGTCAATGTACGCTCCGCCGACCGACGTGCTGGCACACTTTCTCGCGGAAGTGATGCGCCGCAACATGAACTCGTTCCGCGTCTTCGGGCCCGACGAGACCGCGTCCAATCGTCTCACCGCCATCTACGCCGCTTCGAAAAAAACCTGGCTTGCCGAATTTAAGTCGGACGATGCCGACGGAGGCGAACTGGATGTCGCCGGGCGCGTTATGGAAATGCTAAGCGAGCACACGCTCGAGGGATGGTTCGAAGGCTACGTCCTCACCGGCCGCCACGGATTCTTTTCAACCTACGAAGCCTTCGTGCACATCATCGATTCCATGTTCAACCAGCACGCCAAGTGGCTGGAGAAATCCAAAAAGGAACTCTCCTGGCGTGCGCCGGTGCCTTCGATCAACATCCTGATCACATCCCTCGTGTGGCGGCAGGATCACAACGGCTTCACCCATCAGGATCCCGGATTTCTCGACGTGGTCACAAATAAAAGTCCTGACGTCGTTCGCATCTATCTGCCGCCGGATGCGAACTGCCTGCTCAGCGTGGCGGATCATTGCCTCCGCTCGCGCGATTACGTCAATGTCATCGTCGCCGACAAACAGGACCATCTTCAGTATCTCAATATGGACGAGGCCATCACCCACTGCACCAAGGGCATCGGCATATGGGACTGGGCTTCCACCGACGATGGCGCCGAACCCGATGTAGTGATGGCCTGTGCCGGCGACATCGCGACCATGGAGTCGCTTGCGGCGGTCCAGATTCTGAAGAAGCACTTCCCTGATTTGAAAATCCGCTTCGTCAATGTTGTCGACCTTTTTCGGCTCATGCCCGAAACCGAACATCCGCACGGGCTCTCCGAGCGCGACTTCGATTCTCTCTTTACCACCAACAAGCCCGTGATCTTCAACTTCCACTCTTACGCCTCGCTCATCCACAAACTCAGTTATCGCCGCACCAATCACGACAACATTCATGTGCGTGGCTATAAGGAAAAAGGCAACATCAACACTCCACTCGAGCTCGCCATTCTCAATCAGGTCGATCGCTTTGACTTGGCCATCGATGTAATCGACCGCGTCCTGCGCCTGCATCCTAGCGGCGCGCACGTCAAAGAATGGTTGAAGGATCAGATCATCGAGAGCGTCAACTACGCTCACGCCGAGGGCATTGATAAAGAGGAAATTCGCAACTGGAAATGGGCGGAATAGACGTGGCGGCTGGTCTACCCAACAAGCACGATCTGATTCTCGCGCTGAACAGCGGCTCCTCGTCGTTGAAGTTCGGCATCTATTGCCAAGGAGCAAGTGATGAAGAGCCGCTGCTGACCGGAAGCGCCGACGGCATTGGCCGCGACAACGGCTCCCTGCACATTCGTTCCGCCGATGGAAAATCGCTGGTGCAGCGCGAGTGTATTCATGAATCGCAAATCCATGCACTCAGCCTGCTCGCAACCACAATTCGCGAGCACATTCATACCAGTCCCGTGGCTGTCGGACACCGGATCGTACACGGAGGTCCCAAGCTTGTCAGGCACCAACTCATCACATCGCAAGTCCTCGACGAATTGCGCGCTGCAACCCACTTCGCGCCCTTGCACATCCCGCAAGCGCTAACGCTGATCTCATCCGCCCAGTCGATTTTCCCCGAGGCCGCTCACTTCGCCTGCTTCGACGATGCTTTCCACCAGACGATTCCAGAGCTGGCATCGCGATTCGCTCTTCCACGCCGCTATTTCGACGCGGGAATTCGGCGTTACGGCTTCCACGGCATTTCCTATGAGTCCCTGGTCCATTACTTCGGCACAACGCTTCCCAAGCGCGCCATCTTTGCGCATCTGGGAAATGGATCGAGCCTGTGTGCGCTGCGAAATGGCGTTTCGATCGACACCACGATGGGCCTCACGCCAACGGGCGGAATCCCCATGGGGACGCGGTCAGGGGATCTCGACCCTGGCGTGATCATCTATCTTCTGCGCAATGAAAAGCTCGATGCTGACAAGTTGGAAACTCTGCTGAATCATCAGAGCGGCCTATTCGGCCTCTCATCCGGCCAGAGCGACGTCAAGACGCTGGAAGAGCGCGCTCGCTCCGGCGACCCGGAATCTGCACTGGCGCTGGATATCCTCGCGGTGGCGGTTCGCAAGGTGATTGGCGCCTACATGGCTCTACTGGGTGGAATTGATGTCATGGTCTTCACCGGCGGCATCGGCGAGCACAGTAACCAGATTCGGTCGGCGGCCACCCACGGACTCGAAGCCCTGGGACTCACGGCGGACAAGATTCAGATTATCCCTACTGAAGAAGAACAACAGATTGCGCGACATTGCCGCAGCCTGATGGCGCAGAACAAATAACCACCTCAGGCTCAGGCTGAAGCGCTCGATTGCGCCGGAGCCTTGGTGGCGCACTTACCCTCACACTGCTTCTCTCCCCAAATCACTCCCAGAGAGTGGAGTATGAGCGAGTCTCCGATCGTCACCTTACTCGAGTCAGTCACGATTTGATAGGCGTAATAGACAAGCTGATCCCGCGTGATGCACCAGCGTTCGTGCCGTATGACGCCTTGGCAGTGCTCGCAAGCCGCCTGCGCATTGTAGCGGTTGCAGTGCTGAAAACTCGGAACGCTCTCGGACATTGAACCAAGCCTTTATCAACGGAGTCGCCACGTTTGCCGGGAAACTCTCGGAAAGTTGCCTTCTGACGGCATCCTATGGCGTAGCCAAACTCCGCAGAATGGCTGCTGTCACGCGTCTTTGTGACGCGGATCACTTAACGCTTTCAATGGGAAAGAGAAGGCGGGATGGCAGAAGACGGAAGTGTCCGCAAAACAAAAGGCGCGCATCCCTGAAGGACACGCGCCTTAAATCCGCACACTGCAAGCTAATAAGCAGCCGGGCTATCGCCCGAAATACTTTGCATTCAGCTCGGTGAACGAGTTCCACTTTTCCGGGAGGTCATCGAGCGCGAAGATCGCCGACACTGGGCAGACTGGGACACACGCACCGCAATCAATACACTCGACCGGATCGATGTAGAGCAACTGCTCCGTGGCGTACTTGGCATCATCTTTCTTGGGATGAATGCAATCCACCGGACACGCGTCCACGCATGCTGTGTCTTTGGTGTTGATGCAAGGTTCTGCGATTACATAGGTCATGACGGTGTCGGTCTCCTGAACTGGATACAGCCATTTTACTACGGCGGTCCGCGAAAGCGCACATTCTAGCAAGAAATCGCGCCACTCCGCAAAAGCGAAACGGCCGGCAGCGCTGGCTGCCGGTCGTTGTCAAGTTGTCCTAAAGAGGTCCACGAACCCGAGATCAGGATCCGGCTTACCGGTGTCCACCGCCTCCGCCGCCGTGGGATCCTCCACCACCGCCACCGTGGAAGCCCCCACCACCGCCACCGTGGAAGCCCCCACCACCGCCACCGTGGAAACCTCCGCCCA
>CAYOEH010000003.1:234463-527911 GCA_964403025.1 uncultured Acidobacteriaceae bacterium
CCACCACCGCCACCGTGGAAGCCCCCACCACCGCCACCGTGGAAACCTCCGCCCACGGAGCCGTGGAATCCGCCTCCCCCATGGTATCCGCCGACCGGTCCGCGGGCGTAGCCGCGTCCGCCGTAGTACCCCCGTCCACCGTAGTAGCCGCGTCCGCCGTAGTAGCCGCGCCCGCCGTAAAAGCCTCTACCGTAGCCCCAGCCACCCCAACCCCAACCGCGTCCCCAGCCATACCACGGGCCGGCGCCAATGAACACGCCATTCGCAAACCAGTCAGCCCCATAGTAGCCGTAAGGAGCGCAAGCATAGGGATAGTCGCCGTAGTATCCGTAGGCACAAGCCGGCGCGGCTCCAACCCCGATACCTACTGCTACCTGCGCGTTGGAAGGCTGCGAATAAACCAGCGGCAGCGCCAGAACCGCAATCAAAGCCAAATTTCTTAAGTAACGCATGGTGCATCCCCCTTGTCCCAGACCCGCCATTTCCCACCGCCAAGCCTACCGGATCTGGGGCCCTTCTGGATTTTCTTTTCTATCCGAAGCGCCTATGTATTTGAACTCGCCACTTCAAGAAAAGTTGCAGTTATCCTAGTGGCTGATTTCGGCCACCCAGCCAGAATTCAACCATTTGCCGTCCATGGGAGGCCTCAAACTCCCACCAGTTCCTCGCTCGGTTCATACTCCACGATGTACCCCGCGACCGCGCTGGCCGCGACCGTCAGCGGCGAAGCCAGATACATCTGTCCGGGACCGCTGCGCCCGGGGAAGTTACGGTTCTGCGCGCTGATCACCACCTGATCAGGACGCGTGGAAACTCCCGGTCCGGCGTTAATGCAGGCGCCGCAACTGGGCTCGATCACGTGCGCCCCTGCCTTTTGAAACACATCCAGATAGCCCTTGCGCAGGCAATACTCGCGCGTTTCCTGCGATCCAAACTGGATGTAGAACTTCACCGATTCGGCCACGCGCTTGCCCTGCCTAAGCGCATCGGCCAGCACCCGCGCATACATGTCCATGTCCTCATTCTTGCCGGCCGTGCAGGTGCCACCATAGGCAATCTCCACCGGAATCGGCGTGTTCAACTCCCGTACATATTTTCCGTTGCCGGGATCTCCCGGCGTCGCAACCATGGGCCCAATCTCCGCCGCATCCAGGTCGATGACATGTGCATACTGCGCATTCGGATCGCTGTACAGGCCTTCGATCATGGCTTGGGCCTTGGCGCGATCCATGCCGCGCCGCTCTACCAGGAAGTCGACCGCCTTCTTGTCCGGGGCGACAATCCCAGTAAATCCACCGATCTCGGCCGCCATGTTGGTCATGGTGGCGCGCTCGTCCACGCTAAGTTCTTCGATGGCCTCGCCCGCATACTCCATCACTTTCGCCAGCGCCTTGCCGCTGCGCACGTAGTCGAGGCTCAGAATCTTTAGGATGAAATCTTTCGCCGTGGCATTCGCATGCCGTTTGCCGCGGATGACGATCTTGACCGATTCCGGAACCTTGACCCGCACGTCCTTCGTGATCCAGCCATTGAACACGTCGGTCGTGCCGATGCCAAAAGCCACGCATCCAATCGCGCCCACGTGTGGGGTGTGCGAGTCCGAGCCAATATTGAGTTGTCCCGGGAGAGCATAACTCTCCAGAACAATCGAGTGGCAGATTCCCTCCGACCCCTTGCGGTCTTTCAACTCTCCGTGCAGCTTGATTCCCTGCTTGGCGGCGAAGTCCTGCTGTTTGAGCTTGAGTTGCGTTGCCAGATCGAGCAGGCCCAGCTTCTTCTTCTCTTCCGAAATCACCTCGTCGAGAAAGGTCAGGTGATCGCGGAAAAAAATAATGCTCGAGGCATCGTTGACTTTGGCATCCTTGCCAACGTAGTGCTCAAAGAAGATGGCCGCCATCGGCGTAACGTACTCATGGCTGAAGCGCAGGTCAGCCTGCGCAAATCCGGTGTCCCCTGGCTTTACACTGGCCACGCCAATGCCGCCGTTTTCGTTCACCATGTGCCGTGCAAAGATTTTCTCCGCCACGGTCATTGGAGATGTGTCGCGGACACTCTTGTCCGCGGAGTTGATCGCCGGCAGGAACACCTTTTTTTGCATCCGCGCCACGTTGAAGGGAAACAGCCCGCCATACTCGATCACCTGCCGCGTGATCTCATCTTCCCCTGCCGTGAACTCGCTCAACGGGATCTCTTCCCCGCCGCGGATCCTGTCGATCAGAGAGAAATTGGTCGAAGTCAGCACTCCCAGGTTTTGGCAGTTTTGTTTGTAGATTCGCTCAATGTTTTCCGCAATCACCACGCGAATTCCCGCACACATCTCGGCATACGGCGACTGCTCGCGGCTCGATCCCTTGCCACGCCTCTTTCCGCTCACCGCGCATACAAATCCGCCACGCTTCACATCCCCGCGCCCAATCGGCGTGACGCTGCCGCACTTTAGCCCGAGGTAAGGAATCTCGCCCAGCGTTTCATCGAAGTAAAAACAGTAGTGCGCCGGTGTAATTTCGTCGGTCGAGATGTCATCTCGTAGTTTCGGATTCTTAGCTGGATTCTTCGTATCCCAGGGCAAATCTTCGCCGGCTAATTGCCGCTTGATCAGTTCAGGATCTTCGGTGAGAAAGAGAATGCGCCCTTGGAGCCGGACTTTGTCCGGCCGCTTTTCGATTTTGCGTTCCAGAAGAGAGTTGATCACGTTGAGCCTGTAGGATTGAACGGTTTATCGGACAGGCAGAAGCGGCTACCCAGTCCCCAGTTATTGTAGCGCGGGATTCGATCCGTCGTTCGAAGGTTAATGGTGCGCGTGCGCTGACTTGTCAAACTTCTCGCCGGCCGGGATCGCCACCGTCAACCGGTTCTCCTTCGGCGCCAGAGGACAGGTAGCATAAGGCGTTACCGCGCACGGCGGATTATAAGTGCGATTGAAATCAAGCGTCACTTTTCCATTTACCACAGGCCCAGTCTCCAGAAAACGCCCGCCAGGATACGTATCGGTCTTTGCCGTCAGGTCGTTGAAAACGAAGAAGAGTCCCTTGGAAGGATCGCCACGGAGATCGGTCAATTTCACTTCCTGACCGTTGATCTCGAATACCACCGTACCCGCCACTCGCGTCGCAGTCACATCTCCCAGCACATTGGGCACATCGATCGTCTTTTTTCCATCGGACGGCACCCAGGTCCCAGTGATCTGGTAGTTCATATCCAGCGGATAAAACATGAGCCCGCGAAAATTACGTACCGCAGCGCTGTCCGTGTCCTTCAGGCGAACGCCCACGCGTTCGCCGCGCACGATCACGTGAAACTGCAAGCTTCCAATCTCAACCGTAGACGCGTGCCCGGAAATATCAGGCTCCAACTTCGCCGACCCTGCAAGAGGCTTCGCCTCCAACGTAGCGTGCACCTCAGGAAGCAACTTGATCGTGACCTCTTTACCCTCGAGATCGAACTCTCCTGCGTGCGCCGGGCCTTTGGGAAAAACAATCGCATTCTCCGCCGCCGACCCGAAACTGTTGGCTCCCGGCTTCAGCCAGTACAGACCAGCCAACGGCAGCCAATTCTTTTTCAGATCATCAACCTGCCCAGCCTGCCATTCCTCAAACGACTTCAGATACGCCGCGTCAGGCGCAGAAACAGAGGGAGAAGTACCTTTGTCCGATCCGCGCAAGACTGGGAACAGCGCCGCAATAGAGAAAACGGCAACAATAGTCCGTTTCGCAGGCCCCATATTTCTCCCTGATCCAGCAGATAGTCTCTTGCTGATGTTGAACAACAGCCTGCATCAACGCCCTATCGCTCGTACTGGCGTGGGGCCGGCAATGGCTCCATTCCTCGTCCCGCGAAAATTTCTCTAAACTCGTTCAGCAAGGCCTCATGCACCAGTCCATTCGACGCCACAGTTTCACGGCTGTTGATTTCGAATGGCAATCCGTCAAATCGCGTCACTTTGCCGCCCGCCTCCTCCACGATCAACACGCCCGCCGCCGTATCCCAGGGATTCAAATTGAATTCCCAGAAACCATCGAAGCGTCCCGAGGCGACGTTGCACAAATCCAGCGCTGCGGAGCCCGCGCGCCTGACTCCATGCGAGCGCAGGGTGATCTGGTGATAGAAATAAATATTCGGATTCTTGTGCCGCTTTTGGCTGGGAAACCCCGTGGCCAGAAGACTCTCCTTCAACGTCCCGGTTCTCGAGACGTGGATGATTTCTCCATTGAGCCGTGCTCCTGTTCCCTGCTCCGCCGTAAACAACTCATCACGCGTGGGATCGTAAACCACCGCGGCAATGCGGCTGCCCAGTTTCCCGGACGTACGTTGTTCTGGCGTCTGGTGTTCCAGTCCCATGGACACGCAGAAAACCGGGTAGCCGTGCGCGAAGTTAGTTGTTCCGTCGAGCGGATCGACGTACCAGCGATACTCGCTGCCCTGGTCGCTGAGTCCCTGCTCTTCGCCCAGAACATCGTGGCTGGGCCAGCGTGCGCGAATCCGATCACGGATCATCGCCTCGGCAGCGCGGTCCGCCGCCGTAACCAGGTCAGCCTCACCTTTGTACTCAATCTTCAGGTGCTGATGGAAGTAGTCCATCAACAGAGCGCCCGCTTCGCGCGCGATCTCTGACATGGCTGGAATAAAGCTGTCGTTGGGAGTATTGGGCACAGGTCTTCGGTCTTGGGTTATAGGTCTTAGGTCTTAGGTCTTAGGTCTTAGGTCTTCGATTTTCGGCCTTAGTTCTTGAAGCGCTAGGTGCACAGTTTCGAATTCAAGGTCTGCTCAAGATAGCGAACCTGACACCGAAGACCTGACACCTAGCACCTAAGACCCGGAAGCTTCACTTCTTCCCGCCGTCGTCTTCGGCAATGTACATAATCTCGTGCTTAAAGATGAACAGATTGGGCGCCCCTTCGCGCGTCAGCCTCACCATGTGCTTGTCGTAATACTCGATCCATCCATTTACCGTCTGCCCATCCATCAACTTGACGCTCACCGGCCTCTGCTTCTCTCCCAGAGCTTTGAGGAAGCCCGCTTCCTCGAAAGTCTCTTCCGGAGGCGGAGTCCGGCCACGCTTGCCGGCGTTGGGGTTTCCACGCAAAGCCATGCTGGCATTGTACACAACGGCCGATGGGCGCACGACGAGTCCATACCCTCACTCGGAAGCGCCTGACAGTCTTCTCAACTTTCGCGCAAGCTCCGCGGGACGATCCGGAGTAGAATTGCGAAAATTTCTACTCTGTCAGGAGGCCCCGTGATTCGTTTAACTGTTTGTTTGGGAATCCTCTTCTGCGCGCCTGCCATGCTTGCCCAGCGGCCGGGCGCGCCCAGTCTTAACCAGGCTGAACAAGCCGATGCGAAAAGTCAAAGAGACATGCCACCGCCGCTCAATCAGCGGGGCCCTATCGACGTCGTCAAGCTCAAGCGCGATGCCGACGAACTCGCATCTTTAGCCCAGTCAGTTCCTCCCGAGATCGATCAAACCAGCAAAGGCCTTTTGCCCAAAGACCTGACCGAGAAACTCAAGCGGATTGAGAAGCTCGCCAAGCAGTTGCGCTCGCAGATCTCACAGTGACTTTAGATCTCGCAGTGACGCCGCGCTGCGCGCCACCCCCTCCGCGCAGAAAAAAGCCGTGACGCGCTAAGCGTCACGGCATGATTGTGTTACTCGACTCGGCTAGAAGGCCAAGCGCAGTCCGAACTCGATCTGGCGCGGAGCGCCCAAGGCGTAGGTTCCAGACTGGAAGCTAGCCCGGTACGGGGTCAAGCTTGAGCCCGACGTCACACCGCCGATCGTGGTCGATGCCAAGAACCCGCCCGACCCCGGTGACAGCGTTCCCGGAACACCTCCCGGCAGGTTGCCCGGCAGGAACGAGTTAGAGAAGTTGAACAGGTTGAAGATGCCGGCGCTCGGTTCGATGGTCAGGCGCTCTTTGATTTTGATAGGCCAGCTCGCCTTCAGATCGAACGACTTCAGCCACGGGAATCCGACTGCCCCCGGTTGAACGTTCGCCAGAGTGGGCAGCGTCCACGCCAGAGCTGTCATATCCGCGCTCGTCATCACCCCGCCCGTCACTAAGGCGGTACCAGCGGGAGTGAGCGTACCGGCGACGCGGCCGTTGTAGTTGTTGATGAAGCTCTGCAAATTGCCAATGTTGACGCCACGTTGGAACGCTCCCAGGTTCGTACCCGGAACCGGTAGCCCAGCTTGCCCCGTTGCGTATCCGCCGCCTGTCCAATCGGTGGAAAATATCTCGCCACCGGCAGTCGACAAAGGCAGCGAGAGATTCTGCGGAAGCGGGCTGTAGAAGTGTCCGATCAAGCTCAACTTTGTGAACCACGGCAGATCGAAGGTTCCCCCGAAGGAAAATTGATGGGTCCGATCGAGTGCGTTCGGTCCTGTGAACTGGAGCGGGTCGTTGTTATTGACGGCAACGTTAATGAAGTCCTGATCCTGCACCTGGCTGATGAACTTGGACAGTGAATAGGAGAACTGGAAGTTCACCGCCTTCACAGCCGGTAGAGGATTCTTCACCTGATCCACCAGCTTCATCTGCAGGCCGTTGTAAACCGACCGGCCTATGGGATTCAGCATGTCCAACTCGCCAACCGTGTCAGGGTTGCTGCTCCCGAGGGGGCTGACGCCGCCCGGCTGGGTATATCCCGGGAAAGCGCAGGTGGGGCACGGTGGACCGCCAAACGCATTAATAGAATCGAGACCGGCGCCGGAGTACGCCGCTTGCGCGCCTGCTACCCCGAGCGCCGAAACCATGCAACCCGCTTGGCCAGGGCCCACTGCGCAATGGTTAGCCGTCTGTGCAGCATCACGGGCATTCATTGCATTAGTGGCGTTAAACGATTGCACCGAACCGCCATGGTTCATGTCCTGGGCGATGAGATAGTGTTCCCCGATATTGCGGATGAAATCGGCGCTGAAAACCATCCCCGGACGAATCTCGTGCTGAATACCGATGTTCATCTGCCAGGAGCGTGGAGTGCGGTAGTTCGGATTAAATACATCGAAGCCGTTGATGTTAGCGGCGTTCAACGTTGATCCCACAAAATTGCCGTTGGCCTGCAATCCGACATTAGCGGCTGCCGCAGACTTAAAGGCAGTGCTCAGCGCCAAAATCTGGGAACCAACAGTCGAGATCGTCCCGTCGCAGAAGTTCGGCGTAACTTGTGTCGCACTGGTTACGGTTCCTGCCCCGCCCGCAACCGAGGCGCCGACTCCCCCCAGGCCAGAGGTGCCGCCGGGCCAGTTGAACGCGCTAGACCCTCCCGCAGCGCACACCAGCGGAGTGTAGGCAAAAATGCCTTGAGGAATTCGCGCCGGGCTGTCGAACAGCACGTTATTCCAGATGGAGTTCTCAAAGAACAAACCGCCGCCGCCGCGGATCACGGTCTTTCCGGTGCCGTTCAGATCCCAGGCAAAGCCCACTTGAGGCCCAAAGTTGTTCCCGGGAGTGCGTACCTGATCGCCCAGTCCGGTGCCCCACATATTGAGAGCGGGCAACGGACCCAGGTCGCTGTCCACACGCCCGGTATCGCGCACGTAGTGCAAGCCCAGCGAAAGTGTGAAGCGGGGCAAAATCTTCCATCCATCCCCGAAATAGGTCTCGAAGCGGTTGTCCGGTCCCAAGCCGCCGCCCGGGAAGTTGAACGAAGCCTTGGCGGTAGAGAAACCGATGCCGTTGCCTAAGAACACCCACTCCGCCGGATAGGAAGTTGGATCGGACGGCGTGGCCGTGGTTGGCAGATCGGAGGTACCAACTTGCGGGAACGTAAAGAACGCAGCTAAGCCTCCGCCCTGTAGGTGATTAAACGTCGCCCCGTAACGGATAATGTGCTTGCCAATAATCTTGCTGCCATCGTACTTGATCTCGTGGTCGCTCTGAATGGTTTGTTGTGGTGCCAGCAGGTTCGGCCCGCCGCAGTAGGCTCCGCCGCCACTCAATACGCAGTTTCCCGCTGTGGTTGCATCGATATTAATACCCAGTCCAGGAATCGGGTTATCCACACCGGTTATACTGGAAGTACCGTCTCCAATTCCGTTGCGGAATTTGAGGTACTCAAAGCGAATGCTGTGGGTGAACGATCCCGTGCTGAAATCGACGCCGGCTGCATGGGTCGCGGTGTGGTCGGCGTTCAAGAATCCCTGCAGTGAACTGGCCGAACCAAATGGGCGAACGCCCCGGTTCTGATCGAAATTGAAGCGATAAAACGCCCGGGTGTTGCCCCTGACGTTCCAGTCCACGCGCTCATCCGTGTTGAATTCGCGATAGGGGTCGACCAGGGTGGTATTCAGCGTATCGAAGGGGGCAGAAAAAGGCTCGGCACCCGTCAGATCCTGTTTCGTGCGCTCGCCGTCCAAGAACCAGAAAAGTTTGTCTTTGATAACCGCTCCGCCTAGGTTCCCGCCGAATTGCTCACGCTGGAACGGTGGTGCGGTCGGCCCCGGCAGCGCTGCCGCAAGCTGGTTGCCGCGGAAGTATCCAAATCCCTCGCCGTGGATGGTGTTGCTGCCGGAACGGGTCGTAACGTTCACCGCTCCAGACGAAGTTAGCTCCGTTGACAGGTCAAGCGAAGACTGCGAAAGCTGGAATTCCTGGATGGCGCTCGCGGGAATGTTCTGGGTCGTGGTCCCGACCGTCTCGTCGCTGACATCCACTCCATCAACCTCAATACGCGCCGTCCGGCCAAACCGGCCCTGAAACGATATCGACGAAAAACCGTTCTTCGTCGGGTCGAAAGTGCTGCCTTCTTGAATCTGAACGCCCGGTTCCAGCTGCGCGAGGTCAAGGAAGTTACGGCCATTGACCGGGAGATTTTCAATCTGGTCGACGTTGAGCACTCCCTGCACTGTGGCCTGTTCAGTATTTACCGCGACTGTGCTTCCCTGAACCTCAATCACTTGACTCTCTTGCCCGATCACAAGCTTTGGGCTAACTGTCGCTGTGTTGCCGACTTGTACGGTGACTGCTTGTTCTGTGGTCTTGAAGCCCTTGGCCTCTACCCGCACCACATAATCCGCAGGTTGAATCGGACCCGTCGAGTAGGATCCCGCGGACGACGCCGTTAGATGAATCGTCGCTGCCGTCCCTTTGTTCGTAATGGTCACCTTGGCCCCGCCGACGACCGCACCGGTTTGATCGGTCACAAGGCCCTCAATACTGCCCGTTCCGACGGTGGACTGAGCCAGCACAAGCGTCGCGGTCAAAACAATCAGGGCTATACACGCGACAACTCGCGTCGCAAATTCGCGGGAGGAACTTAGCTTCAACATCGTAGGCCTTCCTTTCGGACTTGTGTTCATCAGAAAATTGCTCGCCAAGCCGCTTCAGGAATCTGAAGCCGCACCAGAAAACTTAAGAACTATTGATCAACGGGTTCGGCGGGATGCAGATCCGGACTTCCCGCCAAGAAATCAAACATATTCCACAGACATAAAAATAGCTCTGGCAGCCTTAAAGCAATTTGCCAGCCAGCCCGCGCAGAAATGGGAACGTTCCATCATGTATATATGTTTCATATATTTACGTGGATCACCGCCAACAAGTACAGAGAGGATGTTAGCCTCGGCTCCTCGTCAAAATACCGAAAACTGTAGATTCATTCTGTAAAAACAAATCTCAGTTTGTTTACTGTGTAGTCAACAAACTGTCTCATCGGTTATGTTGGGGGCCATCCAGGCGGACAGAGCGAGGCGTTGTGACTTTGCAGCCGGAGATCAGAAGTCAGACTTAATCGTGTAATAGCCTGCTCTGTGCCGCACTCGATAATTCGCAGAGTCCGGCGTCCGGGAAACGTTAACCTGGATCCGACGAAACTGAGAGTTCGAAGTTCGCTCGGAGGGATAGTAAGCCAGCAAGTATTGAGTTCTCAGCTCGTCGCTGATCTGACGGAAGGCTTCGTCGAGCTGCGACATGGAGGTGGCGTAGTAGTACTTGCCTCCCGTGTCTTCTGAAAGCTGGATCAGAGCATGCTCGCCTCCGGTCTCGCGTCCGGCACTGCTCTCGATCGGCACCACGATGATGCTGTAGACGGTGGATTCCGCCTCTTCGGCGGCGCGCACCGCTTCTTTGTAATCCACTTTGCTGACCGTGTCGCCGCCATCTGTAATGAGTACCAGGACTTTTCTTCCTTGCCGGCGATCGAGCGACCGCGAAGCCAGATAGACCGCGTCGAACAATGCCGTGGCCGCGCCCAGCCGGATGTGGTCAATCCCATCATCAATCCGCTTCAGGTCAGATGTGTAAGAGGTCGACTGCAGAACCGTTTCGCTGAATCCAAAGACCGATAAGGCATCCACCGGCCGCATGATCACGCGCGCAAATCGTTTGGCGGAGGCCTGTTCCAAGGGCAGATCGTGCCGCGTGCTCAGGCTGGTGTCAATCGCCAGCGCAATAGAAAGCGGGACGGCTGATTCTTTATCGAACACCGAGATGGTTTGCTCGCGGCCATCTTCCTGCACCGTGAAGTTTTCCTTCTTGAGTCCACCAACCGGGCCCCCGTGAGCATCGGTCACGGTGACGTAAACATTCACCAGTTTCACGTCGACCTTCAGCGTGCTCGGTTCCGTCGGGGATTGTTTTTGAACTGGAGTTTGTTGCGCGTGGGAAACAGCGCAGGCCAGCAGCAAAATCAAGGTTACAGGTTTTCTCATTCGCTAAAGAAGTATACGTCGCGGCAGCCACCCGTTCGACTTCGCTCAGAGCAGGCTTTCGGCTGCCCTGGCGAACTCAACCACGCGTTCTCCAATGTAGGATCTCGGCGTTGACGCGACTTAGCCCGTTCACTTAGATGCATCGTCCGCTGCCGGGCTGCCCGCGTCTCCGCGATCTGACCGCCAGAATCTGACTCCCGGAATTTACACGCCGGAGTTGGCGCGGGGAATCTCGGCGGGAAACGGCTCTCCATCGGCCCACACCGCGCCATCTTCGAAGTATTCTTTCTTCCAGATGGGCACTGTGCGCTTGAGTGTATCAATCAGCCAGCGGCACGCATCAAAAGCGGCCGCGCGGTGCGCCGACCCAACAATAATCAGCACGCTGGTTTCGCCGATCTCGAGCCGTCCCAGCCGATGTACCAGGACCACGTCGCGGATTTGGAACTGTTTCAGCGCCTGTTCAGCCAACTCCTCCATCTGCTGCCGCGCCATCTCCTCGTAGGCCTCATAGTCAAGGTAGAGCGTCCTACGGCCGCGCGTCTGGTTGCGAACCACGCCCTCGAAGACAACCGCCGCCCCATCCTCGCCGCGCTTGAGGTTGGCAAGCTCCCGCGACGTATCAATCGGCTCTCGAATAATCGAGGCGCGTAGCTCCCGGACCGCGTCGCGCTTCGCTTCTCCCGAACCGCCACTCACCGGCGGCAACAACGCAACTTCGTCGCCGGATTCCAACGCAGTCTCCGCGCCCGCATACTGCTGGTTCACCGCGATCGCCAGGGAGGGCATCACATCTTTCAGTCGCGGAATTTGGGACTCACAATAGGCGAGCACATCTCGCACCGTCGCGCCCTCGCGCAATTCCAGCGTGTCATTGGACTTTCCCGCCAGATCCTTCAGCATCCCGAAAAAGAGAACGCGCACGCGCATAGGTAAGTTGCTCGTTGCAAGTTTAACGCGCGCCCGTCGCTCAGCGCACGAGTGACAAATTCCTGGTAGACAAAAAAAATGCCAGCCCGCAAGGGCTGGCAACTAAACACTGATCACTGGCTACTGCTCTTACGCTCGCGCGAACGCCTTATCGTGAACCGCATCCGCCTGCGTGGTCAGCAGCTTGGCAGCCGCCGACTCCGCTACCTCCGGCAGCGAAACCCGCAGTGCCTCTTCAATCGTCTTCACATAATGAACCTTGAGATTCTCGAGTTGCTCCTTGGTCAGGTCCTCGTCAACGTTCATCTTATTTTCCGCTGGCAGGATCACGTCCGTGACTCCGGCGCGCTTGGCGGCCAGCACTTTTTCTTTAATGCCGCCCACCGGCAACACGTTGCCACTGAGCGTGATCTCGCCCGTCATCGCCAGCAGCGGACGGATGCGATGTCCAGTCAGGAGCGACACCAGTGTGGTAGCCATGGTGACGCCCGCCGATGGACCATCCTTCGGAATCGCTCCCGCCGGCACGTGCATGTGAATGTCGTGATCGGCGAAGAAATTCTCCGCGATGCCCAACTGCGCCGCGTTTGAGCGCACCCACGTCAGAGCCGCCTGCATGGACTCCTGCATGACCTGGCCAATCTGGCCGGTCATGGTGAATCCACCTTTGCCCTTCATGGCGTTGGCTTCGACGAAGAGCACGTCCCCGCCCGATGGAGTCCAGGCCAAACCTACAGCCACTCCCGGACGTTCCGTGCGCTCCTCGATCTCGCCTTCGGTGCGGATCTTGATGCCGCCCAAAAACTCCTGAATGATCTCCTGCGTCACCACAAGTTTCTCGGTCTTGCCTTCCGCCAGCCGCCGCGCCTGCTTGCGGCAGATGGTTCCGATGGTTCGCTCCAGGCTGCGTACTCCAGCCTCTCGCGTGTAGTGGCGAATAATGTAGCGCAGCGCCGCCTCAGGAAATTCGATTTGCTCCGCCGTGATTCCGTTCTCTTCCACTTGCCGCGGAACCAGGTAACGGAACGCGATGTGCAGTTTCTCTTCCTCGCTGTAGCCCTGCAGTTCGATAATCTCCATGCGATCGCGCAGCGGCTCGGCAATCGGGTCGAGCATGTTCGCGGTCGTAATAAAGAGCACCTTCGACAAATCAAACGTGACGTCGAGATAGTTGTCGCGGAAGGTCGAATTCTGCTCGGGATCAAGCGCTTCGAGCAACGCCGAAGCTGGATCGCCGCGAAAATCACGGCCGACCTTATCGATCTCGTCCAGCATGAACACCGGATCCTTCGTCTCCGCGCGGCGAATTCCCTGGATAATTTGTCCCGGCAATGCGCCGATGTAAGTGCGACGATGCCCGCGGATTTCCGCCTCATCGTGCACACCACCCAGCGACAGTCGCACAAACTTGCGTCCCAACGCTCGCGCGATCGACTTGCCCAGCGAAGTCTTACCCACGCCGGGAGGCCCCACGAAGCACAGGATTGGACCTTTCATATTCGGCTTCAAACGCCGGACGGAAAGATAGTCGAGGATGCGATCCTTAACTTTTTCCAAGTCATAGTGATCCGTGTCCAGAATCTCTTTGGCCTTCGGGATTTCGATTTCCTGACCGGAAGTCTTGGCCCAGGGCAACACGGCCAGCCACTCGACATAATTGCGCGTTAGCGAATAGTCGGCGGCCATGGGGGACATGCGCGACAGGCGCCCCAGCTCCTTGAGCGCTTCCTTCTTCACTTCTTCCGGCATGCCCGCGTCGTCGATTTTCTTTTTCAGATCTTCAACGTCGCGCTGCCCTTCATCCTGCTCGCCCAATTCTTTTTGGATGGCCTTCATCTGCTCGCGCAGGTAATACTCGCGCTGCGTCTGCTGTACACGATCCTGCACTTCGCTCTGGATCTTGTTGCGCAGTTGCTGCACTTCCAGTTCTTTCGCGAGATGCTGGTTGATCTTCTCCAGACGTAAGCGAATGTCGAGAGTTTCCAGCGTGTCCTGTTTGTCGGGTGTCGATAGCGACGGCAACGAGGACGCGATGAAATCCACCAGACGGCCCGGCTCGTCAATGTTGAGGGCAACGGTAGACAGTTCGTCAGACAGCGTCGGCGAACCGGCGACGATCTGCTGGAACAGGGTCAGCACGTTGCGTTGCAGCGCTTCGATTTCAGAACTATCAGGTGGCGCGGCTTCAGGAATCGGTGATACCCGGGCCCGCATGAACGGCGTCAATTGCGTAAACTCGCCTAAACGTACCCGCTCCAGTCCTTCGGCAAACACAAACAGGCTCTGGTTGGGCATCTTGACAACTTTATGTACGACTGCGGAAGTCCCGACCGTATATAGGTCGCTGGGTTGAGGGTTGTCGACGCGCGCCTCGCGCTGCGCCACAACGA
Organism: uncultured Acidobacteriaceae bacterium; assembly: GCA_964403025.1. Classification (GTDB taxonomy): domain Bacteria; phylum Acidobacteriota; class Terriglobia; order Terriglobales; family Acidobacteriaceae; genus Sulfotelmatobacter. The sequence continues at coordinate 248,432 of CAYOEH010000003.1, forward strand.
TGATGGTTTTGTCCTCTCCGAGCGAATTAATAAGCTGGACGGAACTATCGCGCCCTACCGTCAAAGGCAGGACGGCGTGCGGAAACAGAACAGTATCCCGCACGGGAAGCACGGGCAAAGCCCGTACGTCATTTATTTCCCGATGCTTAGCAATCGGCTCGGAAAGCGGTTCTTGGCTCATTGGCTCTCCTTGAGTGTAACTCACTCAAGCTTAGATGTTAATCCTCTGGAAAGGTTTCATCCTCTCTCATGTGCTCGAGGCTTCTCGATTCTATCGGCATTCCAAGTCGCGCGACATGATGCCCAAGGTACCGGGGCTAACGCGGCTGATCCTCCTGCGCTGCCGCAAAATCCTTGCCCTACTTATACTCCTTTACTCCTTGCAAACCGTGGGGGCGTTACGCCGCCGGGTAAACTCCTAACACCTTTACGAACTCCGCGATCTCGCCCAGATGCCGCAGGGCGTTCCGGGCAGGTTCATCGTCGCCGCGCAGAAAGTCCACGTAGAAAACATATTCCCAGGGGCGCCCACGCATGGGTCGCGATTCGATCTTGCTCAGGCTGATATCGCGCAGGGCAAACACGCTTAGCGACTTGAATAGCGCTCCCGGCTCATTCTTCACCTTGTATGCCAGAGAAGTCTTGTTCGCTCCGTGGGGAATCAGGCGCTGGTAGCGGCTGACAGAGGCACCGCTTCCTTTTCGTCGCGAAGCGGATGCTTTCGCTTTACAAATCAGGAGGAAGCGCGTGAAGTTTCGTTTGTCGTCTTCAACCCCCGCCTGCAGAATCTTACCCGAATACTCCCGCGCGGCGTGCCGTCCGGCGATGCCTGCCGCGTCAGGAAGCTTCTCCGCGACAACGTGCTTTACGCTTCCCGCCGTGTCGTAGAACGGAACCGGCTCAATCCTGGGATTATGGCGAAAAAAATCGCGGCACTGATCCAGCGCCACCGGATGTGAGAACACCCGCCGCACAGCACCGAGTTTCACACCGGGCGCGGCGATCACGTTGTGCACAATGCGCAGCAGAAATTCCGCCTGGATGAATACCTCTCGCGCGACCAGCAGATCGGCATGCTCCGCCACGGTTCCAGCCAGCGAGTTTTCGATAGGTATGACGGCGGCGGAAACCGACTCCTTCTCCACGCGCTCAAACACCTCCGCGGAATGGGCGCATGGGACGACAACACAACCCGGCAGCATGCGCTCCGCTGCTTCGTGGCTGAACGAACCCAGTTCCCCCTGAATCGCGACTTTCTTCGCTGTAACTCTCATCACAAGGCAAGGTAGCTGGAGAAGTGGGCAAAGCGCAAATCCGTTCGGCGAAACTTGTGATCTCTCAAGGGCTAGACGAGATTTTTTTCCAGCACCAACGCGTCCATCCCGTTCGAATAGTAGCGCGGGAAAGTTCTGGTCACGCTAAAGCCGTGGCGCTCATAAAACGCCAGAGCAGGTGCGTTATCGACAGCGGTTTCCAGTTCCACCACGCGACAGCCGGTCACGATTAAACGGTCTTCCGCAGCACGCAGCAGCAGCGACCCCACTCCGAAGCGGCGCACGGCAGCAATCACGTCAATCGTGATGATGTGGCCTCGGGCCCGGCTGCTTGCTTCTGCAACGAGGAAGCCGACAATGGCGGAATCCGGTGTCGGAGATGCAGAATGCTCCTCGTTTCTTGTGGAAGCCGAACCTATCGAGGCCGAACCAGACACAACGGCCCCATCCACACTCGCCGCGACCACGGTAAAGGCTGCGCGGCGTCGCATATACAGCCTGAGATCAGCACGGGAATAGGAGATTCCAGGAGGGAAGCAGGTTTGGTCGATGCGCCAGAGCGTCTCAAAGTCGGAGGGCTGGAAATCGCGAATGGTGAAAGGCACGCGGTCATTGTAATGGCCATCGCGAAGCTCATCTCGCCCTATGAACCCATTCGGTCCCAGTTTTTCCACAGATACACGCGAAAGACTCCCGAGACCCGCCAATTGGGGACGATTGCCCCCTTGCTTCATCCGCAACCTCGGACGTACCATGGGCATCAGAGGAAGCGTTGTGGGGCGCCTTCTACTGATTGACGTGGTGGCTTCAGTCGCCGTTTTGGGTCTGTGGTACCTCGTGTTTTCCCATTACAACCGAAAAAAGGGCGCCGCCGTCTTGCGCTGGGTTCAGTCCGCATGCGTCGGCAAGGGACGCATCCTCGAATCGAGCTGGATGGGCACCTCCCGCATGCAGGCCCGTCTTCATTTCCCCTCCCGCTGGTTTGATAACGCCCGCGTAACTGTGAAGTTCCGGCCGCGCGCTCTTCCCATCCAGTGGCTCATAAGCTGCTGGCATAAGCAAAAAGAAACTTTGACCTTTGAGGCCGACCTGGATGGCTCCCCGAGTTTCCGTCTCGAAGTAGTCCGGCACCGCTGGTGCGCCCATAATCGCGGGATTTCTTCTCCCAAGCGCGACGATCGCGAGTGGGATGTCTACGAGCCCGGCGCCGTGATCCTGACCACCCGGACGCACTGGAAGCAGGATCCCTCAGCAGAATTGAACGCCCTGATGTCGGCGCGCCGGCAGGAGTTTCTGGAGGTGCATTTCCGTCCCGAGTCTCCACAATTTTCCGCCGTAGTGCACCTGGAATCCCTGACGGATCCGAATGCGGCCACGGAGTTTGTCAGCGCGCTGCGCGAGATTGCTGCCGGAGCTTCAACCCATCGCCAGTAGTGGATCTCAGGTCCTGGGCCTTAGGTTTCTGGGTTTCCCAAAGACCTGCGCCTAAAACCTAAAACCGCCGGCGAGTCGTCCAAGCCGCGCGTCTTGAGACCATGCTGAATTCCTTCTTCCTTGGCGCTGTACCCTGTGCTATCGTTCCGGCCCATGAGTGACGCCCGCTTCGACAATTCCACGCCCGGCTCCTCGCCAATCCAGTTCGGCACTGCGGAGTATCTCGGATCGCCCGGAGCCGATCACTGCCAGTTCTGCCAGCAGCCCATCACCGGCACTTATTACCGCGTGCATGGCGCCATGGCCTGTCGAGGCTGCGCCGAGAAGGCGCAGAGCGAGCTGCCGCAATACAGCCACGCCGATTACCTTCGTGGGCTCCTCTACGGCGTGAGCGCCGCGATTGCCGGGCTGATTCTTTACGCCGCCTTTGAAATTGCGACCAGTCTCATCATTGGCTACGTCTCGCTGGCTGTCGGCTGGATGGTTGGCAAGGCGATGATGAAAGGATCGAACGGTCAAGGTGGCCGCCGCTACCAGATCACCGCTGCGTTGCTCACCTACGCGGCCGTATCCATGGCAGCGATTCCCGTTTGGATTCACTACGCAGGCGAGCATAAGCAAGCCCAACACGCATCGCAGCAACAGCAGTTGGCCGATGAACAACGAGGGGACGAACAAAGAGAACTGGAGAAAGAGACTGGACGGCCTCAAACGCCGGCGCCCGCCAAGCCTGGCGTGAACATCGGCAAGGCGTTCGTGACATTGGCAGTTCTCGGCCTGGCTTCCCCGTTTATGGAATTGGCCGATCCTCTCCATGGAGCGATCGGACTCTTCATCCTCTTCATTGGAATCCGCATCGCATGGCAAATTACCGGTCAGAAGATCCCAGCGATCGATGGACCGTTCCAATCCTCGCCTCGTCCTCCGGCTGGAGTTAGCGCCGGCTGACGCGCATAATATCTAGAGCTGTGTCCTCCATCACGCCCGAACTGATCCAAAACTGCAGGCGCTGCTCCCACGAGCTCGCGCCCGGGGCACTCGTCTGCGATCAATGCCACGCGCTCGTTCACTCCGAGCAACTGGATCATCTGGCGGCGGAGGCGAAAGCGCTTGAGGCCAAGGGAGACTTGCGCCAGGCGCGCGACCGCTGGCTCGCCGGACTTCCTCTCTTGCCCCGAACCTCCAAGCAGTACGACTGGGTCAAGGAACACGCGCGAGCCCTTGAGGTTGCAGGGGATGAGGTCCACATTCCAGAGCCAACGGATAACAAGTGGGCCAAACGGCTCGGCCCACTGGGTCCGATCGCGATTCTGTTGGCCAAAGGCAAGACCGTCCTCTTCGCACTCTTCAAGCTGAAGTTCCTGCTCAGCTTTGCCGCCTTCATCGGACTCTATTGGGCGTTGTGGGGAATGAAATTCGGTATCGGCTTCGCGGTGCTGATTCTGCTTCACGAGATGGGCCACTTTATCGACATCAAGCGTCGCGGCTTGCCGGCCGACATGCCCGTGTTTCTGCCCGGCCTCGGCGCCTACGTCCGCTGGCAGGCGATAGGCGTGCCTCTCGAAACGCGCGCTGAGATCAGTTTGGCCGGACCGCTGGCTGGTTTTCTTGTGGCCGTGGCGTGCGCTGTCCTTTGGTGGCAGACCGGCAATCCGCTCTGGGCCGCACTCGCACGCGCCGGCGCGGTCCTGAATCTCCTCAATTTGATTCCCGTGTGGATGCTCGATGGCGGCCAAGCCGTGCTGGCCTTGAGCAAGACGGAGCGCATCATCCTGCTCACCGCGTGCCTGGCTCTATGGCTGGTGCTCGGCCAAAATATGTTCTTCCTGGTAGCCTTGGGCGCCGGGTACCAGATCTTTTTTGCCGGAGATCTGCCTCCGCATCCCAGCCGCGCCACCACCATTTATTACCTCGCCGTCCTCACCGCTCTGGGTGTGATCATCCGCCTCATGCCGGGAACGGGACTTGGTGTGCGGTAGCGGCACCTCCCGAAACCGTGGCCAGGTCCTTCGGACAAGAAGTCGACGCGTGCGGCTAGTTTCTAGCCGGTAGCTTCCGGTTGGCCGACCAACCGGCAGTTGACGGATTCGTGGCTGCATTCTTGTCACACGAGAAGAAGATATCCGGACCTCGTGCCCAGTTTATGGTTGTGTTATGGCCCGAGGCACCGATCATCTGAGGCGGATAGAAAAGTGAGCAGTAGTGCACAGACTCAGCCAGTGCCTCCGTGGAACCCTTGCACCGACAGGACGCCGCTCAACCGTGCCCGTGAGCATCTCGCTGTGACGGGCATTAATAAAGGATGAGCAGGCAGAAGGAAGCACTATGCGTACTACGGTTGCTATTCGCTCATTGCTATTTTCGTTTGCCTTGCTGGTTTTTTCCCATGGTGCATTTGCTCAAATCGGGGTCGGCATTTCCGTGAATTTCGGCCCCCCGGCACTTCCCGTCTACGAGCAGCCAATCTGTCCCGACGACGGCTACCTATGGACACCCGGGTACTGGGCCTATGACGACGACAATGGCTACTACTGGGTGCCCGGGACGTGGGTTGAGGCACCCCAGGTCGGCTTTCTCTGGACCCCAGGTTATTGGGGCTGGGGAGGTAGCGCGTTTCTTTTCCATGAAGGATATTGGGGCCCAGAGGTGGGCTTCTACGGCGGCATCAACTATGGCTTCGGCTACGGCGGTGTTGGTTATGAGGGCGGCCGCTGGGAAGGTGGCCACTTCTCCTACAACACTTACGTGAATCACGTAAACACCACCATCATTCACAACACCTACAACACCAGGATCACGACTGTGTCCGAAACTCACGTCAGCTACAACGGTGGTACGGGTGGGGTCGAAGCACGTCCCACACCGCAGGAAGAGTCCTACGCTAACCAGCACCACGTCGGTCCGGTAGCGGCGCAGACGCAGCACGTTCAGGCAGCGCGGAGTAATCCCGAGCTGCGTGCTTCCGCCAACCAGGGCAAGCCGCCCATTGCGGCTACGGCAAGACCTGGGGATTTCAAAACTGGGGTTGTGGCCACCAGACAAGCAGGCGGCGAATACAAGGCTCCTCCAGCCAATGCCGCACGCGGCAATGAAGGGCGTCCAGGAAATGAAGCTCGCCCCGGCACGGAAAATCGTCCCGCAAATACTACCGAAGCTCCTGGTAACACCGGCAATCACGCCAGCGAATTGCAGCCGCACAAGTTCACGCCTCCAAACACCGGCAACGCTGCGACCGACAAGAAATATCAGCAGCAACAGGACAAGCTAGCTGCCAAGCAAACGCAGGATCATCAGAAACTCCAACAGCAGCAGGATAAAGAACACAAGCAAGCCACCACGAAAAACTACAACGACGCGCAAAAACAACAGATGGAGCAGCGCCACACTCAGCAAACCCAACAGGTTGAGCAAAAGCATGCCACTCAGCAGAAACAGATGGAGCAGCGTCAAGCGCCGCCTGCACCAAAGCCGGAGAGCCGTCCTCCCGCGGAAAAGCCGCATTGATTTCGCGCTAGCCGCCGAAGGCAAGGCTGGATAGCCGCGGTCCTTGCAGGATCGAGCGCCAAACGAGCTGGTGACGATGCGTCGCATCGCCGCCAGCCCGTTTTTATTTTCCGAGCGTCGTGAGGATTCCCATTGGGCGAGTAACCGGCAAACTGCAACGAATTCTGCCTTCAGGTTGGTGCTCGTGGGTCTCGTCCCGGAGTCGCCCGCCAAAGAAATCTCTTTCATAGCTCGCATCAGCTTTTTCGATTGTCGAGACCGGAGACTCGCGTTATTCTTTCGGGTACACTCCCAACCGTTTCAACTCCATGTTTCGGTGGCGTTGCTTTGCTGAAATTATTATTTGCAGACTACGAATAGGAGACTGACGACCATCCATGTCTAATGAACTGCGCAATTTTCTGGCACTGACCTATGACGAATTGGAAGAGCTGAATCTGAAGGCAAAGGAACAGCGCAGCAAGCGCGTCCCCATTCACAAGATCCAGGAAGAGCGGTTGAAGTATTTGACCGACGAGAAGCGGATTAAAGCTGTGACCGTGCTCTTTAGCGACCTCGAGGGCCGGTTGCACATGCTCGATTACGACAAAAAGTTTCTCATCAAGAGCTGGGACAACCTCACCTTCGACGGCTCATCCATTCGCGGCTTCACGGCGCAGCGCGAGAGCGATCTGCGCCTGGGCATCGACTGGGGCGCATTCTACTGGGCGCCGTCCGACGTCTTCGGTTCCGGCAAAGTGCTGGTCTTCGGCGAGGTCATCGACAAGGGTGGAACTTCCTACACCGCCGACATTCGTGGCGTATTGAAAGGCTACGCCGAAGCCCTACACAAGAAGAAGGGTTACACCCTCAACGCAGCGAACGAAATTGAAGGGTTTCTCTTCAAAGGTACGGACGCGGAGCGCCGCTACAACGAAACGGGAAAATTCGAATACGTAAACACCGGCGGATATTATCACTCGCTCCCCGGCGACGCGCTGCGCACTTTCATCGATACCACTGCGGAAGTGCAGCGCTCCATGGGCTTCCAGAATGAGAAAGACCACCCGGAAGTTGCTCCGTCACAGTTCGAAATCAACTACGGCTACGGCGAAGTTGTTGCCGCCGCCGACCAGATTCAGCTCTACAAGCTGATCTGCCGTCAGGTTGCCACCCACATGGGCCTGACCGCCTCGTTCCTCCCGAAGCCAGTAGTGGGTGTGAACGGCAGCGGCATGCACACCAATGTTTCGATCAGCGAGAACGGAAAGAATCTCTTCTGGGATGCCAAGGGCGAAGAGAAGTTGAGCAAGATGGGTTGGGCTTTTCTCGATCGTATCCTCACCCATGGCAATGATATCTGCCTCCTGCTCAACCCCAGCGTGAATGCGTATCGTCGTTTGGATCCGCACTTTGAGGCGCCGAACCAGATCAAAGCTTCCGCCGTCGATCGTGGATCCATGATCCGCATTCCCATCGGCAACGAGAAGAGCATGCGCGTGGAAGTTCGTTCGGTGGCGCCGGACGCAAATCCCTACCTGGTAATGCTCTCAATCTTCAAGAGCGGCATCGACGGCGACACCTCCAAGATCAAGAACCTTCGCCAGGCCGAGCGCTACCTGCCGGACAACATCTACACCGCGCTGGAAGACTTCCGCAAAGCCGAGTGGACTACGGAACTTCTGGGGGAAGACGTGAAAGGCCGTTACGCCGACTTGAAGCAAGCCGCCGCTGACCGCTGCCCGCGCCTGCTGGGAACCTTTGTAAAGGCGCCTGAGGTGCAGTATCACCACGACGTCTACAACCAATTCCTCTGGAATTTGTTCTAAACCGCTGCAGTTCTGCCACGGAAAGCGCCCCGCTCGCAAGGCGGAGGCGCTTTTCCTGTCTTTCTTTCGCAGCACCCGACTCTGACTCGGACAGCGTTCGCCCGCCGGATGCGCCTGTGCTAGATTCAGGAGTTTCATGGATCTCGCTCCCACCATCTCGACTCAAGCTCTGACCCGCCGCTTCGGCGAACTCGTCGCCGTCGACGGCATCGACATGCGTGTCTCCCCTGGACAGTTCTTCGGCTTCCTCGGCCCTAACGGTGCCGGCAAATCCACCACCATTAAGATGCTCACCGGTCTCCTCGCGCCCAGCTCAGGCCGAATCGAAATCCTCGGCCTGGATCTCACGGCGCATCCCGTGGAAGTAAAGCGGCAAATCGGTGTCGTCCCCGAGGGAATGGCGTTGTTCGGACGGCTGACCGGTTCGGAGTTCCTGAACTTCGCCGGCCGCATGTATGGACTCGATCGAGACACCACAGCCAAACGCACCGCCGAGTTGCTTGACTTCATGCAGCTTGCCGATCAGCCCAGGAAGCTCGTCACCGATTACTCGCACGGAATGCAGAAAAAACTGGCCATGGCGGCCGCTGTCATTCACGGTCCAAAGGTACTGTTCCTCGACGAACCATTCGAAGGCGTCGACGCCATCGCCGCCGGAACGCTGAAGACCATGCTGCAAGGCATGATCGCGCGCGGCGCCACGATTTTTCTCACCTCGCATGTGCTGGAAATCGTCGAGCGCCTCTGCAGCCACGTCGCCATCATTCATCAGGGACGTCTGGTGGCGCAGGGATCGCTCGAGGAGCTACGCGCCGGCGTGGAGGCGCAGACGCCAGCAGGCTCCAGCGACGGCTCCGCAACATCCGGCGAGAAGATGACGCTGGAACAGATTTTCCTCCGCACCGTAGGCGGCTCACGCCGCACGGATCAGGAGCTTTCCTGGCTGGGATGAAGAGTGCGGCGGGTAGCTTCCTGTTCGCTCTGAGACTGTGAAAAAATAGGCTTCGCATTAATATGCTTCGCATTAGATGACCGTCTCAAACAGCCATCTCGGTCAACTCTCAGCCATCGCATGGCTCCGCTGGCACCTTTTCCTCAACGCTCTGCGCACCACGCGAGGTCAGTTGGAGTTGATCTCGCACATCTTCGTGTCGCTCGCATTTGCCATCGCCGGACTCGGCGGAGCATTGTTCATGGGAGTCGCAGCCTACTTCTTCCTCTCGTCGGGCAAGCCGGGGATGCTGGCCCTGCTTCTATGGGCCATCTTTTTCTTCTGGCAAGCCTTTCCGATCATGGCCACCGCTTTCACCAACAATCCGGACTCTTCCGACTTGCTCCGCTTCCCGCTCAGCTACCGCTCGTATTTTCTGGTGCGCCTGGCCTATGGGGCTTTCGATCCGGCAAGCATTCTGGGCGGTCTGTGGTCGTGCGGAGTCCTGGTGGGCGTGGGCTTTGCCAAACCCGCGGCGCTGCCCTGGACATTCCTCGTGTTGCTGGCATTCGTCGCCTTCAATCTTCTATTCATGCAAATGGTCTTCGCCTGGGTGGAACGCTGGCTGGCACAACGCCGCACCCGCGAGATCATGGGAGTTCTGTTCGTTCTGCTGATGCTGAGTTTTCAATTGATCGGGCCATTGACCAGGCATTTCAAAGCGCACGCCCAACCGCAAGTCCAAAAATTTTTCGAGGTTCTTGCTCCGGTGCAAGGAATTCTTCCGCCTGGCCTTGCCGCCGACGCCATCGTGCAAGGGATCTATCCACAATTTCTAGTGGGCCTTACCTCGCTCACTTTATTAGGCACCTTTTTGATGGTAATCGGCTACGGCCTGCACGTAAGACTGCTGGCCCAATATCGCGGCGAGAGCTTGAGCGAGGCCGTCGCCCCATCCGCTCCGCGGCAAGATCGGCCGCTCCGCCTGGGCTGGCATCTTCCCGGATTCGCAACCCCGGTGACGGCAGTCTTCGAAAAAGAAATTCACTATCTGCTCCGCAGCGGCCCCATGTTACTCACCCTGATCATGCCGATTTTTATGCTGCTGGTTTTTCGCTTCGGCTCCATGAACTCCGTCCGGCATTCCAGTGGCTTTTTGGCTCGCGCGCCCAACCTGGCATTTCCCGTGGCTGCCGCCTACACCCTCTTGATGCTGACCAACCTGGTTTACAACAACTTTGGCGGCGATGCCGGCGGCATCCAGTTCTTTTACGCGGCTCCGGTGAGCTTCCGCGACATTGTGCTGGCCAAGAATCTCACCCATGCCGGCATTCTGGCCGTCGAAATAGCCGTGGCATGGATTGCAGTCACCTCCTTCTACGGCCGTCCCGCGCTCAGCATCACTCTCGCCACCCTTGCCGGCCTGCTGTTCGCAGCCCCCATGAATTTTGCCGTGGGCAATGTGTTATCGATCTACGCGCCGAAAAAACTGGACTACTCCAAGTTCGGCCGCCAACGCGCCTCTCAGGTAACCGTACTTGTCAGCCTGGCCTTGCAGTTGGTTGTCGTGGGCGTGGGTGTCAGCGTTTTCGTGACGGCTCGATACATGGGAAATTTGTGGATGGCGACTTTGTTGCTTCTGCTGTTGGCGGGAATCTCGCTGTCACTCTATATGATGGTACTGAACCGCATGGATCGCCTGGCGCTGGAGCGCCGCGAAGCGATGGTCGCCGAGCTTTGCCGGGCCTAGCTTCGCAGATTCGCAAACCTTATTTCTTTTCCGGATTCGCCAAAAACCTATATCCCACGCCACGCACCGTCAGCAAGTGTCGCGGCTCTGCGGGATCGTCTTCGATGTAGCGCCGCAACCGCACCATAAAGTTATCGATAGCGCGCGTGTCGGTGTCTTCGTGCAGTCCCCAAACTTCTTCCAGAATTTGCTTGCGCGAAACCACGCGCCCGTCGTTACGCACCAGGTAGCGCAGCAGTTCCGACTCCATCAGCGTCAGATGAATGACATTGTCGGCCGTCCGCAATTCGAGCACGCCGAAATCGATGGTCTTGCCACTGAAGGAAAATGTTCCGAAGTCGCCTACGCTGGCCGCGTCAGACGCGGGCGGCGCACTTCCCGCTTGATGGTCGGCTCGCATCCATTGGCTGCGCCGGAGCAGCCCCTGCAGCCGCGCCAGCAGGATCGACAGCTCGAAAGGCTTGGGCAGATAATCATCCGCTCCCGCGGCAAAGCCCTTCAGCACATCTTCAGGCCGGCTTCGCGCCGTGAGCATCAGCACCGGCACATAATTCCGCGCCGCGCGCAACTCCGAAACCACGCTGAACCCGTCTTTGCCCGGCAGCATGATGTCGAGCACGATGGCGTCAAAGTTTTCTTTCTTGCCCAGCAGGCGATCGGTTGCGGCCTCACCGTCGCCCACCACCTCAGCCGAGTATCCTTCCGCCTGCAGATTGAAGCAGAGTCCCTGCGCCAGATGCGCTTCGTCTTCCACTACCAGAACCCGGCTCATGCGTTCGACCTCGGCAGTTCCATGGTAATCGTAGTGCCCTCACCCTCGCCCTCGCTGGCAGCAAACACTTTGCCACCGTGTTTCTGCGCGATCGCTTTCACAATAAACAGGCCCAGCCCCGTTCCCTTCACGTGGGCCAGCGATCGATGAGTGACGCGATAGAAGCGCTTGAAGATGCTCTTCAAATCATCGGAAGGAATGCCGACTCCGTGGTCCTGCACGCTGAGCACGACGCGCTTCTCATCGGGCGTATCCAGACGCACCCGCACGTCCACGGTGTCGCCGGAGTATTTAATGGCATTGTCGAGTACGTTGAAGACCGCCGTACGCAAGTCCTCCGCACTCCCCATCACCCTGATTCCCGCACCGTTGCTTGACGCTTCCTCATAGTGCAGCGCCTCTGGCGCTAGATGATGCCGGACCCGGGCTGCCTCCATGCACGCCTGCACCAGTTGCCGGAAGTCGACCGCGGACTTTTCCCGTCCCGCCTTCTTGTCCCCGGCACGGCCGGCGCGCAGCACCTGTTCCACCGTCTCGGTCAAGCGATCCGTGTCGCTGAGCATCAGGCGGTAAAACTCCTGCTTCTGCGCTTCTGGCAGATCCCTACGCTGCAAGGTTTCCAGGTGCAAGCGGATGGAAGCCACCGGCGTCTTCAGTTCGTGCGTAACCGCGTTGATAAAGCTGTCGTGCTGCTCGCTGCGTCGAATTTCGCGCAGCAGGAAGGTTGTATTCACGATCATGCCCGCAATAATCAGCGCGAAAAAGACGACCCCGAAAAACAGCAGCACTCGCAGGCGCCAGTTGAGGATGATCCATCCCACATTGAGCGCGACCGCCAGGGCAACCAGCCCGATGCCCAGGCAGAGAAAGAAAATGATCGTTCCGCGGCGGCTCGTGATGCGCATGGCTTCAAGCTGATTCTACAACCAGAATCTGCGCCCCGGAGCCCACAGGCCATCACAGGGTAACCCTCAAAAGAACTCCCTCTCTGTTCCCCCCTGTGTGATTTCTTGCAGACAGCAAAAAGCCCGGACCAGAACTGGCTCGGGCTTGAACCAACGCTTCGTGATCAATCTCCCAAGACGGCAACCTCCGGCAGAGCCACCGTAACCAGCTTTCCATTCGGCGTCGGCAGCAGCCCTCTTTCCAGGTCAGCTAACTTCACCCGCTTGATGTCCCAAGCCAAGCCCAGCTGCTTCAGCGCCCAAATCCCGTACCAGTTCATGTCGATTTCATACCAGGTAAACCCGTGCTGCGCCGCGGTCGGATGCGCGTGGTGATTGTTGTGCCACCCTTCGCCAAACGTCAGCAAAGCCACCCACCAGCTGTTGGTGGAAAGATCGCGCGTGGTGAAGCGCCGCGTGCCCCAGGAGTGCGTCGCCGAATTCACCAGCCATGTAGCGTGCAGGCCAACTACGGTCCGCATGAAGATGCCCCACATCAGAAACGGTAACCCGCCGATCGCAAACAGGATCGCGCCCAGCACAATCATGGGCACATAGTGATACTTCGTGATCCATACGTGAAATTTATCCTTGGCCAGGTCAGGGACGTAGCGGGCCAGCGTGGTCGTGTCATGGTGCATCGACTTGCCCATCAGGATCCAGCCCATGTGCGCCCACCATTTGCCGTCAATCGGCGAATGCGGATCGCCATCCTGATCGGAGTACTGATGATGTATGCGATGCGTCGCCACCCAGAAAATTGGCCCGCCTTCGAGCGCTAGCGTCGCGCAGACCGTCAAAAAATACTCGACCCACTTTGGCGTCTTGTAGCCGCGGTGCGTGAGCAGGCGGTGATAGCTCATCCCAATGCCCAGGCTTCCGGAGACCCACCATAGGAACATCGCAACAAACAACGCCTTCCAGGTAAAAAAGAAGAGTGCGGCAATGGCGCCCACGTGAAACGCCATCATAAAGATCGCCGTCACCCAGTTAACTTCGTTTCTTGCGGCTTGTCGTTTTTCCAGGCTTTCCAGTTGCATGTCCAAGGAGCATCCCCGATTCTTGCCTAAGTTCGATAACGTACATATGTAACCTATCAAGGCGCGGAGCCAATCACTGTAATACTTGTGTAATAGCGGGATTTCCGCACATTACGGAAGTGTCTGGCCGCAAAACGAAGGGCGCGACCACAGGCCGCGCCCTCGAAACACTCGGTAAAATCCACTCCTTCAGGCACTCTTCGGCATCTGCTTCATAAACTCTTCCTGCGCTTCTTCGATTTCCTCCATCGACATATCGCGCCTGTGAGTCCCGATCGACCATTTGTGGCCGAATGGATCCACCAGCTTGCCATAGCGGTCGCCCCAGAACATGTCCGCTACCGGCATCTCAACAGTTCCCCCCGCTCCAATCGCCCGGTCAAATGCAGAGTCCACATCCTCGACATAAATGTGCAGCCCCGTGCCTGATCCGCCAATAGTCTGCGGTGATAGAGATCCAAATTGCGGGAATTCATCAGCCAGCATGAGGAGAGAGTCGCCGATGCGCAACTCGGCATGCATGATTTTTCCGTCCGGCCCTTTCATCACGCCTTTTTCCACGGCGCCAAAAGCCTGCTTGTAGAACTCGATAGCGCGCGCAGCGTCGCGCACCGTCATGTATGGTGTAAGGGTGTGGTAACCCTCCGGTATTGCTTTCGCGGTCATATTCGCCTCCTTCAGCGAAAATTCGTGCACCAGAGTTTACACCGAAACGCAAAGGCAGAGTGTCAAAGGAGTGTTACAGCAAAACCGGGCTACGGCAGGGTTTTGCGCCCTGCTACGATCGGCGTCCTGCCTTTAGGGGAACAAACTCAGAAGAACTTTGTAACGCCTTCTTCCAGCACCACCACGCGGTCTTCGATTCCAGCCGCGCGTGCTTCCTGCTCCAGCAGTTGCAGCGGCTCATCGACCGGCTCGTGCGACAGCCGAAATGTCCCATAATGCATGGGAACCATCCAGCGCGACTTCAAATCGAGGAAGGCGTGGGTCGCGTCGGCCGGATTCGTATGCACGTTCCGGAACGTTGGCGGATTGTACGCGCCGATTGGAAGCAGCGCCAATTCCGGCGACAAGCGACGCCCGATCTCCCCGAAGCCGGCAAAATAAGCCGTATCGCCCGCGTGATAAACCGAATGCTTCCCGGCCTTCAAAACGTAGCCGCCGTAGCCTCGATGCGAGTCCTTCAGAATCCGCGCTCCCCAATGCCGCGAAGGAACGTGCGTCACCGACACGCTGCCGTGTCGCGAACTGTTCCACCAGTCTAGTTCGATAATTTCGGCGAAGCCCAAATCCGAAACCAGATCCGTAACATGACTCGGAATAATGATGGCCGGCGCCGTTCCGCGTTTGCGCAAATTGTTTTGTACGATCGCCCGCAACGACGGCCGGTGCAGATGATCGAAATGCGCATGCGTCACCAGCACCAGATCAATGGCTGGCAGATCGCGCACGCGAACCCCAGGACGCCGCAGCCGCTTCAGCACAAATAACCAGCGTGCGAAGTTGGGATCAATCATCACGCTTTGCCCGCCAATTTGCACCAGGAAGCTGGAGTGGCCAATAAAAGTGAGCCCTAGTTCGCCGTTCGAAGCCAGACGGGGCAGGTGCGTCTCTCCGCAAAGCGGGGTCACGGCCGAATGCCGCACCAGGCGCCCGAACTGCGACGCGCGCTTGCGGAGGGCCGGATTGCGAAGCGTTGCCTTGATCATCCTGGAACAGCCTGCTTATTGGATGAAATCTGGAAGCGGCTCGCTCTATTTTAGTTCAATGCCGGTTGAAAGGCGCGTAATTCCCGCGATTCCCCCCAGGAGCTTTTCTCTCGGCCGCTCGGCACCCGCACAATCATACGCCAGTTTGCTTGACCTCCATCCTAGCCCTCATATCTAATCCAGAGCGGGTCCGATTGTTCGAACAGGAGAATCTCAGCGATGCGAGTTGCTTTCTTGGGTCTGGGAATTATGGGCCATGCCATGGCCACGAATCTGGCCAAGGCTGGCCATGAAGTCACGGTTTGGAATCGCACTCCCGGCAAACTTGTAGAAGGCGCAGGCGTCGCTCCCACTCCTTCAGCAGCCGCGCAAGGAGCCGAAGTCGTATGGCTTTGCGTTTCCGATACCGACGCCGTCGAACAGATTTTGTTTGGCGCGGATGGCGTCGACCAGTCGCTCACCGAAGGCACGATCATCGCGGATTCCAGCACCATCTCTCCGTCCGCCACCGTGAAATTTGCCGAGCGCGTTCGCGGCAAAGGCGTAGCCTACGTCGACACTCCTATGACCGGATCCAAAATCGGTGCCGCCAACGGCACCCTGATTTTCATGGTGGGCGGCGACGCATCTACCATCGATCGCCTCAACCCATTGTTCGCCGCCATGGGCAAGAAAATTTTCCGCATGGGCGAGACCGGCAAGGGTCAGGCCACCAAGCTCGCCATGAACCTCCAGATCGCGCTTATCTTCGAAGGTTTTGCTGAGGCCCTCACCCTCGCCAGCAAACTCGGCGTAGATCCGAAGCAACTGCTCTCGCTCATCGAAGCCACCATGGTCCGCTCCGGCGTCGTCGATTACAAAGGCCCATTCATCCTGCAACGCGACTTCACTCCCAATTTTCCCCTGCGCCTCATGCACAAGGACATCCTCCTCACACTCCAGGCCGCCAAGGAAGCTCGCGTAAAACTGCCCGCCCTCGAAACCGTAGAGGAAATCTATGAAATGGCGAGCGAAGAGGGTAATGGCGATCTCGACTACGCAGCAACCTTGACTCTCTTAGAGAAGTGGGCAGGGGTGCAGGTGAAAAGCGAAGCCGCCTGACCACTCACCTCAACTCATGTGGGGACAGCCGCCAAGTCTGCCCTGAGCGGAGCCGAAGGGGCTGTCCATCGGGCGAAGCCCGAGTTTCAATACACCAGAAGAATTCGTAAATCTCTGAGATTGTTCCCGGTCGGCCCAATCTCGATCGCATCTCCGAGCGCGCTGAAGAACGGATACGCATCAAATTTCTCCAGCGCCGCACACGCATCAAGCCCACTCGCCTGAGCCCGCATCACCGTGCTTCCATCCGCAACCGCACCCGCCGCGGGACTGTTCCCGTCCACTCCATCCGTTCCCGCACTAAGTACGGTGATATTCTCACCCGTAATCCTCGCGGCGCACGCCAGCGCAAACTGCTGGTTGCGTCCGCCCACGCCGCCGTTCGTGACTTTCACAGTTACTTCTCCGCCCGAGATCAGGCACACACGCTCGAATTCTTTTCTTAGCTCGCGCACCCTCTCCAACAAATATTCTGCCGCGCGCTCGTAATCCCAGTCGTCGCAGGAGTTGTCCACATGCACGGAGAAGCCCGCGCACTCGGCCGCCCCCTTCGCCTCTTCGACTGCGGTTTGATTCGAAAGAATGGGCCACCACCGTGAACGGTAAAACGCCGGATCATCCGACTTCGGCGTCTCTTCAAGCGCACGCCGCTCAAAAAGCTCGCGCGTGGAATGCGGCAACTGCGCCACCAACTCATGCTTCTCCGCGATCCGGTAACAATCCTCCACGCTGGTGGAATCCGGCATCGTCGGACCCGACGCCAGCGCATCCGCCATACCCTCGGGAACATCGGAGACCAGCAACGAAACTTGCTGCGCGGGAAATGCCGCCTGCGCCAGCCGCCCACCTTTCACCGCCGAAAGATGTTTCCGGATAGCGTTAATTTCGGTGATGGGCGCGCCCGAATGCACCAGCGCTCGATAAGTCGCCATCAGGTCGTCGAGAGAAATCTCATCGTCGATCGGCTTTTCGACGATCGAAGACCCTCCGCCACTGAGCAGAAATATCACGAGCGACGCCGCAGTTTGACCCTCCAAAGCTTTCAGAATTGCTTTCGCGGCGTGAATGGATTCAGCGTTGGGTGTCGGATGTCCGCCATGAAAATACCGGAAACCGCGCACTTGCGCCGAAGGCTCAACCGAACTCGCCACAATGCCCTCGAGCGCAGCCGCACCCATTTGCTGCGCCAATGCCTCCACCATCGTGTGTCCGGCCTTGCCGATAGAAATCACCAGCACCCTTGAATAGACGTGCAGATCGTAAAGATCTTCGCAAACCCTCAACACCCCCCGCTCGCAATGCACATGCCGCCCAAACCCCTTGGCGATCGAGGCTTTGGCTAGCGCATGAAGAAATATCTCCCGCGCAGCCTCGCGCATTCGCCGAAACCGCTCAACGTCATTCATGAAAACTGTCATCCTGAGCGCAGCATCCACGTTCGCTCGCGAACATGGATGCGGAGTCGAAGGATCCTTCGCACTCTCGCACCACTCGCGGCTTCAGAAGGAGTTCCCACAACGAACCACGATCCACGCCGATGTGCTTATCAAACTCATCGATCACGCTGCCCGATGATCAGCGAGAGTCTCTTTCACCCAACCTTCGATCGCTTCTCTCAGCTCCCGCAACCGGCCCTCAAAGAAATGATCCGCACCCTCGATCACAACCAGCTTCTTCGGCTCTGGCACCGACGCAACCAACTCCTCCAGCTTCGCCCGCGGACCAAACTGGTCGCGCGCCCCACTCACAAATAACTTGGGCTTCAAGCAATCACGCAAGAAATCAAACGTGTAAACCCGCGGTGCTTCCACGTTCGCGGCCACCGGAGCTACCGGCGTTCCCACGCCGATCAACTCCTTCACTCGCGCATCGGAAGCCGCGGCTCGCATTCCCACCGTCGCGCCAAAAGAAAATCCCGCAAATATCAACGGAAGATGAAACTCCGCATCGAGCCAGTCGAGCGCCGTGCGTACATCTTCCATTTCTCCGTTACCATGATCGTGCTCGCCATGACTGAGTCCAGTGCCACGAAAATTGAAGCGCAGCACCGGAAAACCGAAGCTGTTCAGCGCCTTCATGGTATGGAACACGACTTTGTTATGCAGCGTCCCGCCAAACAACGGATGCGGATGACAAACCACCGCCGCGTATGTCGCATTCTCGGCGCCCGCATTCAACAGCGCTTCCAGCCGTCCCGCCGGACCTTCGAGGAACAGCGACTTGATGGTTGAATTCTGGGCAGTCACGCCATTCAGATTACATGAAGTCAGAAGTGAGAAGTCAGAGTGCGGAACTTGACTTCGCCACTCTGCGCCCCGAGGTCACGATTTTGCTTCTGCATTTTGCATTCTTACTTCTAACCTATTCGTCCGTTTTCGTCTGCTATTCTCTCCACCATGGACGCCATCACCCTCACTCGCCAACTCGTCGACATCGAATCCATCTCCGGCAACGAAGCTGCTGTCGGAAACTATCTCTACGGTGAGCTCGCCCGCATCGGTTACCAGACACGAAGAATTCCCGTCGAGGGCGACCGCTTCGATGTCTACGCCACATCGCCCGATCAGCCGAATCCGGAAGTGGTCTTCTCCACGCATATGGATACAGTCCCTCCCTTCATTCCTTCTTCCGAGGACGCAGCACGAATTTACGGCCGCGGTTCATGCGACGCGAAAGGCATCATCGCCGCACAGATCGCCGCCTCGGAACGGCTGCGCCAGCAAGGAATCTACGTCGGTCTGCTCTTCGTGGCGGGAGAAGAGCGCGATAGCCTGGGCGCGAAGATCGCCAACGAGTACGCTGCAACTCAACCAGGGCATCGTTGCAGATATTTGGTCAACGGCGAGCCCACCGAGAACCATATTGCCCTCGCTTCGAAAGGCACGCTAAGAGCGGAGGTCACGGCTTCTGGCCGTATGGCGCATTCCGCCTATCCGGAGCTCGGTGAATCGGCCATCGACAAACTGCTTGCCTCCCTCACTCGTCTGCGCGCCATGCCGTTGCCAACAGATCCAGAGATTGGTCCGTGCACGCTGAATATTGGATTGATCGAAGGCGGACGGGCGCCGAATGTAATTCCTGATTACGCCCACGCAGATTTGCTCTATCGCCTCATCGGTCCCTCCAAGGATTTGAGGAGTCAAATTCTCGCAACCGCCGGCGATCAGGTAAAAGTTGATTTCCCTCTGGAACTTCCCTTCCTGCGTCTTCGCACCATCGATGGCCTCCCGACGATGATCGCGGCTTTCACCACCGACATCCCCAGGCTAACGAACTGGGGTGAGCCGCTGCTGATTGGTCCGGGATCAATTCACGTAGCGCATACCGACGGTGAATTCATCGAGAAGCAGCAACTTGCGGAAGCAATTGATCTCTACTGCGCGATCGCAAAGAAACTCATTTAGCTCATAGAGAAAAGTTCGATGTAGTAACGATTTGGGGGCAACAATCGCTGATTGCCGCCGGCCCAACATCAACTCGCCCAGTACAATTAGACTCTAATGATCATGACCACCACCACCCTCAATTCCCTCGCCCGCGCTTCCTCCGCGTACCTACGTTCCGCCATGCACCAGCCAATTCGTTGGCATGAGTGGGGTGAGGAGGCGTTCGCTTCCGCGCAGCGGGAAAACAAGCCGATGCTCCTAGACATTGGCGCGGTCTGGTGCCACTGGTGCCATGTAATGGATCGCGAGTCTTATGACGATCCCGAAGTGGCGGCCATCGTGAACGAGCATTTCATCGCCGTCAAAGTGGATCGCGATGAGCGCCCCGATATCGACATCCGTTACCAGGCTGCGGTCAGCGCGGTCAGCGGGCAAGGCGGCTGGCCGCTCACCGCGTTTCTCACGCCCGACGGCAAGCCATTTTATGGCGGCACTTATTTTCCTCCAACCGATGGCTACGGGCGCTTGAGCTTTCGCCGCGTGTTGTTGAGCATCGCCAATGCTTACAAAGAAAAGAACGGCGACGTGGTCGAGCAGGCGAAGATGGTGGAGAACGCCATCGCGCAGGCGGAATCTTTCGCCGGACGCGGCGGGCGCATCTCGCCCAGCATCATTGCGACGATTCAGGAATCCGCTCTCAAAATGTTCGATCCCCAACACGGCGGATTCGGGCAAGCGCCCAAGTTTCCCCATCCTTCAGTATTGGATCTGTTGATCGAGCAGTTTGTTCGGACCAAAGACGAAAGCTTGCGCAACTTGATCGTCACCACTCTCGAGCACATGGCCAATGGCGGCGTTTACGATCAACTGGCCGGAGGATTTCATCGTTACTCGGTTGACGAGCGCTGGGTCGTCCCGCACTTCGAGAAGATGTGCTACGACAATTCCGAACTGCTGAAGAATTACGTGCACGCATACCAGGCTACGGGATCGGAGTTCTTCGCCAACGTGGCCCGTGACATCATCCGCTGGATGGATGCATGGCTGAGCGACCGCGAGCTCGGGGGTTTCTACGCTTCGCAGGATGCCGACATCAACATGGACGACGATGGCGACTACTTCACCTGGACGCTTGACGAAACTCATGCCGTGCTAACCGAAGAAGAATCGCAGGTCGCCGCGTTGCACTATGACATCAACGAAGTAGGCGAGATGCACCACAATCCGGCGAAGAACGTGTTGTATGTCCGTGCGCCGATCGACGAAATTGCGCGGCGCATGAACCTCAGCGAGGAGCATGTAAAGGATTTGCTCGATTCCGCCAAGAAAAAAATGTACGCTGCGCGCCTGCAGCGGCCAACGCCTTACGTCGACAAAACAGTTTACGTGGGATGGAACAGCATGTGTGTCTCGGCTTATCTGGAAGCCGCGAAGGTGCTCAACCTAGCTGAGACGCGGCGTTTCGCGCTGCGCTCCCTCGACCGCATCCTGGCGGAGGCTTGGAAGGCGCACGCAGGAAGCGCTGCCGAGGGCACCCACGCGATACACGCACAATTGTTGCACGTGGTTGCTTACTCGGACCCTGAGGCCGAGCATCGCGAAGTCCCCGGCATGCTCGAAGATTATGCCGCGACTGCGCTGGCCTGCCTCGACGCGTACGAAGCCACAGCTGATCTCAGCTATTTCAAATTTGCCCAGGCCATCGCCGACGCCATGATTGCCAAGTTCTTCGACCCGGTCTCTGGAGGCTTCTTCGATGCAGAGCCCGCAGCCGATGGCAAGAGCCTGGGCGTGCTGGCAACACGCCGCAAACCACTGCAGGATTCGCCCACTCCGGCAGGCAACCCCATGGCAGCGATTGCTCTATTGCGCCTGCACCACTACACGGGCGACGCCGCGTATCGCGATAAGGCCGAACAGACGCTCGAAACTTTCGCGGGCGTCGCTGGACAATTTGGAATCTTCGCCGCGACCTACGGAATTGCGGCGGTGCACTTCCTGGAAAACCCAATTCAGGTCGTCGTGGTCTCTGAAAATGTAGCTAACGATGTAGGCACTGCTCTGGCCGCGGCGGCCAATGCGTCCTTCGCGTTCAATAAGAACGCGCTGCGACTCACTGCGAATCAGGCAGTCGCGAAGAATCTTCCTCCGGCGCTCGCCTCTACCATCCCGAATCTGCCCGAACTGAAATCCGGCAGGGCATTTGCAGTTCTTTGTTCCGGCTTTACCTGTCAGCCCCCAACCCGTGACGCTCCAGAACTGCGCCGAGCACTGGAACTAGCCGTGAAGCGGCAGAGTTGACAATCCTTTTCCCCAAAAAAAACAGGGCTGACGGTTTATGTATGAGTCCGTCAGCCCAAAAATAGCGAGCCCAGGTTCGGCCCAAGTTACCACAGGTTACTTTGGTGATCTTGCCTTCAACCCTCTCCTCCGATTAACTACTACTTCATCATCGGTGGAAGCTGAACGCATCTACCCTGCAGTTGTTGTTGTGGTGGGCACACTAGAATCGGGCCTCCGTCCGGGGCGGGAACCTGCGGAACGGCAGCTGCGACATAGGTGCCCACTAGTCCACACATCAGGATCGAAATCCTGATTGCTTGCTTCATGGGTTTTCTCCTACCGCGTCGTTACTTCAAGGGAAGCTAACTTGACGCGGTGGAGAATTATAAGGCACAAGTCAATCCCTTCTACAGAAATTCCCCTACATCGTTTCCTGTAGCTGGCTTATACTCCTTACTCCAGCCATCTCACCGCCTGGTTTAACCATTTATCATCAATAACTTAATTGATTAACCCTAAGGTGATTAAACAACTAACGAGGGATGATGTTCCGTGAGACGCGCGGTGGGAGCGAAATTTACGAAATCCGAAATCGAGGCGCGAACTGCAGCCAGAGTGCTAAGAAACCGGCGGAAGGAACTTCAGCGAATTTATCTTCTGGTCGATCCAGTGCCAGGAAGTCCGCTGAATCCCACAGCTGTGGGAGCCCCTCCGGCATGAGCCGCCGCAGCTTTGGTATTAATCCTGTCCTCTTGCACCAGCGACGGCGAAGCTTGAGTTTTCGAGAGAGCTCGATCCACCATGCCTTCAAACATCGGGATCAAGGAGTCCGCAGGAAGCGGGTGATGAATGTCGGTCAGGCTCTGTTCCCAACGCTGCGGCCGCAGCATGTTTGACGGAGCTTCGCGGGCAGGGCTCTTCGCCAGGGTGTATCCCAGCCAGATGAGCAGCGTGCAATTGTAGGCGGCCATGTTTACCAGGCCCATCGAAAGATTATTCAAGTGATCGCCCACCCAGGACGCCACCAGAGAAAGTTCTACCGTAGCGAAGCATCCGAATCCCAACGCAACGCCGAAGCTGTACTGTCGCCGGCTCACGCCCAGGTACCGGGCAAAGAACAGCAGGAAAAGTACCATGCCGATTTGAATGATTCGTACGCAGCGCTGCGCCGTGAGAATGGCTTGCACCCACGGAGCGATGTCCGGCGAATCCGTGGAAACCGATACCACTCCAGCCACCAGCAGCATCACCAGCCCTGCCCATTTAAACAGGACCGTGCCCAGATCTCGCAGTGTGTGGAAGGGCCGGAAAGCATCGAGGAAGGCCTCGTGAATCACCTTGAAACCCAAAGCCACGCTGACTGCGGTACTGATCCAGCTGAGGTAAACGCATGCGGCAGGATTATAGCGATAGGTCGGAAAGACCACGGCAAAGCCCGCAATCTGCGCGATGATGTAGGCGAAAAAATATTTGAAATGCTTCTGCCGCCCCAGACGGAACATAGCCACAGCGATGGCGGTCTGCAGGATGGGATGAGCAATCCACAGAACGTAATAAAGGATCCTAATTTTGCTCATCGCAACAGTTCTCCGGACCTAACTCAAGCACCGACGGCAAGAAACAAGAAAGAGGCAGTAACGCCGTTCTAATGCAGTAACGGCGTTCTAACTAAGAGAAGTTAAACCTTTTAGCGCGGGTGTTCAATGTACTCGCGTAACCTAAAGTAACGTTACCTTCGTGCCATATGCCCGATCCTCAGAACCTGCTCTCGGCAGCTCCTTGCTCAAACGAGCCAATGTACACGTCCAGCGCTGGCGCGCGGAGTGCATCCTCGGGCACGCTCTAGGCGTCGGGAACGGAATGGATGTAGGCCCGCATCATGCGCACTTCGTCATCCTTCTCATTCAAGTCGTGTAGCAGGATGTCCCGTAGCGAGACGATGCCGACCAGCTGTCCCTCGTGGCACACGGGCAGATGGCGGAAGCTATGCCTCCGCATGAGGGCCATGCAGTTTTCCAGGTCCTCGTGCATGCTTACGGTGAGCGGGTCGTCCGTCATCACTTCCGCCAGGCAGGTGCTGCGGGGATCGAAACCCTCGGCCACTACGCGCTTCATCAGATCGCGCTCCGAGAAAATCCCCACTAGTTTGCCGTTGTGCAACACGGGAACCGCGCCGATATTGCGTTCCACCATGGCACGCACCGTTTCTAAAACGGTTTGTCCCATCTCTGCCTGGTAGGTTACCTGGTCCTTGATCAGCTCGCAGATACGCATTGGATCCTCCCAGATTGTTATCTTCCGAGCACCCACAAACCCCTAACGGGGGGCGAGTATATTCCGAAATCAGATGCAGGGGAAGGGCTAAACAGTTGGGAGAAATAATATTTCCGCTCCAGACTCATTCGGGGACGAACGAGCGCAGACCGCTCTACGCCTTGCGGGGGCGAGGGGACCCTTCAGCACCAAGGAAAACAAAGTAGGAGCAATTCCACCAGGAGGTAGGCAGGCTGCCATGCGGCCTCGCCGTCAGCACAATGTTGTATTCGCCAGTGTTATCCAGGCCAATTTCCCTCAGATCGACCTCTCGCGTGATCCCCGGCCGCTGCGCCTGCCCGGAATGCGTCGCTCCCACCGGCTCGATCACCGCCAGCTGCGCCAGGAATTCGTGGAGATCCACGCCCCGGCCTTGCCCCGGAATCACAAATGAGACTTCCGCGTCTTGCGTGGAAAAATGCCACCCCAACGATGCCGCCAGATTCACCGCTTGCTCATAAGCCTCATCGGAGATCACTCCCGCCACTGGATTATCGAAGACGATGCACAGCTTGCGCTCATCCTCGCGGCTAAACTCGCGCACCTTCAGCGATCCGGATTTCGCCGTTGCCTTCCAGTCCACATGGCGCGCGGAATCTTCCGGCATGTACTCGCGGATGCGGTAGAGATCGGAGCCGCGCCCGCGCACAAAGCTTTCCCACTCCCCGCGCACCAGCGGCAAAATCTCGAACAGCTCTTCCGGCGGCTCAACCGGTGGATAGACGAGAATCTCCCGCTGCAGCGCAATCTGCCGCGTCTTCGTCAGAAACGCAAACGGAAAGCGCGTAGCCACTCCAAAACTCGACTCGCAATACCGTCCGCGGCGATCAAACAGCAACTCCAAGTCCGCCGCCAACTCAGTCTTCGCCGGCAAATATGGAAAGTAAACCATGCCCTCGAAAATTCCCGGCGGAGCGCCCGGCAACTCTACCCGCCGCACGCGATAGTCGCGCAGCCGCACCCACTGATTCTGCGGTGGACGATTCAGCGGGAAAACAAATGTGGTCGGCTCCCAGCGCCATTCCTTGCGGACTTTCTTTTCCTTGCGTGTGGGCACGATGCGAATGGAAAACGACGGCATCCAGCGCCGCGCGTTCCGCAGCACAATATGTCCCATGACCGCCCGCCCGGCAAAAACATGCTCGGGAAGTCGCACATCCAATTCCAGGCCGCGCAGTACCATCGCGGAAACTACGCCCGACACCAGGATCGCTGCCAGCATGGCCGCGACCACGATGTACAGCAGATTATTTCCCGTGTTCAATGCCGCGATGCCGATCACCAGCGTGACCAGCACATAGACCACCCCCGCCCGAGTCACTTCATAATGAAATGTCTGCCGCAGCCGCTCGAGCGCCACCCGCCGCGCCAGATACGGCACGGTCACCAGTCCCACGAACACCGCCATCAACAGCGCCACGGACGCCAGAATCACCGAGGCCCACAAATGTCCGGCCTCACCTGACGCCGTCGAAAACAATGCCGTCCCGAAAGCCAGGCTCAGTCCCACCAGCGCCAGCAGAAATTTCGCCCACACCTCCGCCGTCGCCGATTGCCACCACGCTCCCACGCGGCTCGCGGCGTCGCCGGAATTCACAGAATGGATGGTTGTAGAACCCACTGTCGCCAGCCTAGCATCGCATTCAGGAACGATCAACGAGAAGCGGCTTGCAAAGAAAGCGGCGGTAACTTGCCCGGCGACCGTTTGGCGTCATCTCGAAGGCGTCATGCGAAAGTCCCGCGTTTTTCACCAGCGGGACGAGGAATCTCCCGTACGCACACAGCCGTCTGGTCAGACCGGACCACTCAGCTATCCACTCAACTCCCTCGGCGTTCTTCCTGTCCCCAGGATGTAATCATGGACGAGTCCTTTGATCTGCTTCCGCACTTCATCCATGCTTGGCGCGCTGGCCCGGACCTCGGCTCCCCCAACCGTGGCAGCCGGCGAATTGGCCGTCCCCTCCGCCGCGCGAACCGCAGCCCCCTCAACGTTGTCGTCCACGCTGTCTTCCTCTTCTTCTTCCTCTTCTTCGCCCGACTCAAATTCTTCCGGATCCCATTGCGGGCCACCGATGTCGGTCAGCTGTACATCTTCACGAATGATAACCACATCGGTCGGCTCCTCGGGCTCGAAGTCCACGTAGCTCAGGTTGGCGCTCGCGGTCTGCAAACCGTAGAGGAGTAGTCCCGCCATCTTGTGATCCATTTGGCCCCAGGCCAGCAGTTGCATCACTTGCATAAGCGCCATCTGCACTGCATTCGCATCCTCGAGCAGCGGTAGCACAAACCGGGACTGCTTGAACTGATCTTTGATAATCCGGTTATGCTGCTCCCGCGCCCGCTCATGAAAAAAGCACTGCCTCCTTCGGTTCAGCGCGGGAGAGCCGCACTGGATTCCATTCATCTTGATATGCTGACACCGAGGAACATTTCCTAAAGCCATATTTTCTTGACTCCTCCGCCGTCGATGGCACCGGATCGAAATCCGATGCCCCACAGATTCCAAAACTGTTGTGAATTCCGCCCTGTTCTCAGTATTCCCTATTTGGAATTTTCGGCAAGGTTAAGTGAACATCGCGGCAGGGAATCTTGTGGAAATGCCAAAGTTTGTTTTGGCGGGGTGGTGAGACTCGAAGGTTGGTTGGGTACCCCTACCCTAGTGGTCCGTTGGAATCATGGGTTTGGCAAAAAAATGCCCGCAAAATCTAGAGGCCAGACGGGTTACCGAGCAAAATCTAGAGAACAAAGGAAGTTGTGAGGCGGCGGTCTGGTTGCGCCTTTCTTGCGCGTGTTCGCGCTGGATGTGCTATGTAAGCTTGACCATGATGGAGCGAATTGGAGGTGAGGCGCAAGGTTAGATGTCACAGGCCGCCGCGGATTGAGTAGTCGTGCAGTTTGACAGCGAAATGAGCCAAAGGTATGCGCGGATTTTGGGCGGTCTACGATCGACTGACGACTTTTCACTTCGCAGACAGGTCTTTTTCAAATTGCTCCAAAAGGCGAAGGTGCACATCCGTCGGCAGCGGAGCATCGGAAAAGTACTTCTTCTCAGAAAACGGAGTGTTGTCTCGACGTTGGATAGAGAATCGCCCAAGCGGGTGCTTCCTCGTTAGCTGGTCATAGTCGATGCTAAGGATCGCCACGTCGTATCTCAGATCCTCTCCCATGGTATCGGCCACGCCCTTAGCGACAGAGGCGGCCAGCCTTTCAACCGCTGAACTAGCACCGCTCATCTGAGCGTTACTGTGGAATGTCACCTGACTCGCATATTGCCACCTCTTGACCATATCCGGCCTGTATACAAACCCGAGTTCCTTGCGTCTTCTCGCGGCCAAGGAGATCGACATGCCGCTCGGTAAACGTGCCATCGCGGAATTTTTTGGAACGTTCTGGTTGGGCGATTTTCGCCGGCGGCTGGGCGTTGCAGCAATTGTGGATGTTCTGGGTCGCCCCGCTCCTCATCGGCGCGCTCGGAGGAGGGATCTACCGAGCGTTGTTTGCCGAGTAGACGGCCCAAAGGAATTACGAGGGCCGCGCCTGAAAGACGCGGCCCTCAAACCGATCGACTATCTCCGGTTATTTCGACGACTTCGAGTTCGCGGCCTGTTTCAGCCCGAAGATTTCCAACTCCTTGTTGCTCGCGACATAGACTTTGCCGTTCGCCACCACCGGGACTTGATTCGAGTCTCCGCCGAAATTCGGCCAGGAGCCTGCGTTAGCATGAAAGAGCAGAGTCATCGTCTTTCCCCCTGCATCAGGGTTGAACGCGTACAGCCCGATCGCAGTGGAACTACGCGAGACTGGCCGCGTCAGTGCCCAGATAATCGGAGTGGCATTCCCGTTGGAAGACACGCTGGTGAAGAAGCCAGCATTCTGGCCGCTCGTCAGCTTCGGCGAGCGCGTCACACCAACCAGCTTCGGACTCGGCGACGTCTTCACCTTCCAAACCATCACTTCCTGCCCACCACTGCTCACCACGCGCGCCGCGCCATCAGTTGGATCCACAAAGTAAGATTCTCCACACCAGCAGCCGCCCACTTGATAAGTGCCGAGGACGTTATTCGTGGTGGTCGAGTAGCCGCCAAGTTTGTCTTCATTCATCAGATACATGCTGCCGTATTTGCCAGCCGCCACAGCCAGATGCGGCGTAGAACCGGTCTGATCCGGCAAAACCAGCACGCCCCCGGAGCCAAAATCCGTGTCCCCCTCGTCGAGGCTGGCCTGGTTCGAGGGCGTAAACAAGTCGACCACCGTCGTCAGATCGGACGACACCTTCACCACGCTCTCCTGAATGTTGCTTACTCCGTCATAAGTCGTCCCGGAGTAATCGGAGTTTCCCGTGACGAACACGACGTTCCCCGAATCATCCGCCGCCAGCCCGTACCCCGACATCCAGATCGACGACAGAAAAAAATTGTTCGGAGAACTCGGCTGCTGATCGTTGAGCCGGTTGGCAGAAAGTGGCGCCAGCGTTGCCGCATTCCAACCCAGCAACCAGCCGCGTGAATGGTTGGCTGAGTAATCGCAGAAGCTCCCAAACCCCGCATAGATGTTTCCATTCGCCAGCAGCAACCCCGGACGTTGCCGCTGGTAGGTCGCATTGAAAGTAAGTGTGGTGCCATCAGTCAGGGTGTGAGACGCATTTACCACCATCGGCGCAACTTTATCGGTCAGGTTACCCAGGTCAAGCGCGTGAACGCGATAAGCCGGCCCCGTCGAATCCTGTGTATACGCGGTCAAGTAGATCGTATTGCTGCTGACGTCGATCACTGGCGTCGAGTCGATGCCGACGTTCGGTCCATTGTTGTTGCAGCCCAGCGGCGAACTCACGGGCTTCCCGAGGTTCTGGCTTAGCAATATCGTGCCGGCAGTGGCGTCGATCGCATACACCGTGTCATTTCCCGTCACAATATAGACGACGTCGTGAACCCCCTGGTTACTCCCCGCCGTGATGGTCACCCCTGGAACCACAAGCGGCTGCCCATCCACTTGATCATCCACGGCAACTTTGGCCAGAAGTCCAAACGAAGAAGTGCTCACCGTGCTCGGTGTCAGCACGGTCTCAGCCGAGTTCCAGCCCGTGCGGTAATTGTCGTTGTGATAAGTGGTAACGGCAGTCTGTGCCGCGGCGATCTGAGCAACGAAGAGAATGGACGCTAGGCTGGCGACTCCTGCCAGCCCACGGATATGAGCTTGAAGACGAAGCGGCGTCATCGGAACCCCCAAAGTGGCGCCTAATCTTAGGGGCATCGCGAGGCTCTGGTCAATTGTGGAAGGAACACCCGGAGATGGAAGACTCTATAACGCTGTGGGCGCGCAGTTCACCCTTCGCCGTGAACTCAATACTCGGCCAGCTCTTTCATGGCTCGAAACAGATCGTTCGCCTGGGGCAGAATCGCGTCTTCGAGAATCGGCTGGTACGGTACAAACGCGTCCGCGGCAGCGACCCGGCGCACCGGAGCGTCCAGATGATCGAAGAGTTTGTCGCCGATACGAGCCGCGATCTCCGCTCCGTAACCCCAACTCAAGGTATCTTCGTAGGCCACGATCACCCGATTCGTCTTCGCCACCGATGCCGCAATCGTCTCCCAGTCAAACGGATTCAGGCACCGCAGGTCGATCAACTCGACCCTCACGCCGTGTTCACGCTCAATTTTCTGCGCCGCCTGCAGCGCCCGCGGCACCACCGCGCCGTAAGTGATGACCGTCAAGTCCGTCCCCGGATTCACGATCTTCGCCTTGCCGAACGGAATCATGTACTCGGGTCCCGGATAAGGCGCGCGTCCGAAGGTTTCGCGATACAGCCGCTTGTGCTCGAGAAACAATACGGGATCGTCGCAGCGGATCGCGGTGCGCAGCAATCCCGCAGCATCGAGCGCGTTGGACGGGAATACAACCCGCAGCCCCGGCATGTGCGTAAACATGCTCTCTCCGCACTGCGAGTGATAAATCGCGCCGCCGGTAAGATACCCTCCGATCGCCACGCGAATCACCACAGGGCAGGAGAACACATTGTTGGACCGCCAGCGAATGACCGACAGTTCGTCGCGAATCTGCATCACTGCGGGCCATATGTAATCAAAGAACTGAATTTCCACGACCGGCTTCATTCCGCGCGTGGCCATGCCAGTCGCGCGTCCGACAATGGCGGCTTCGGCCAGTGGCGAGTTGAACACGCGATCGTTGCCGAACTCATTCTGCAAACCGAAGGTCAGCTTGAAGACTCCGCCCTTCCCTTTCACCAGCTTGCGCTTCAGATATTCTTCGCGGCTGCAATCCGCGACGTCTTCGCCGAAGATCACGATCCGTTCGTCGCGCTTCATTTCATCGCGCAGCGTCACGTTGATCAGATCGGCCATGGTCTTCGCGGCTGGCTTCTTGCCGTCGGCCGAATCAGGGCCGATCACCGCCTGCGAGTCGAACGCCGCCGATGTCGGATCGATATCCGGTGAATACACATACTGCATCACGCTCTCGGGTGCTGGAGGCAGTGCTTCCAGGGCCTGATCGACAGCGATTTGAAGTTCTTCGTCGACTTTCTTTTCCAGATCGTTGATGCCTTTTTCGTCGAGGATCCCTTCGCGCAGCAAAAACATCTGGGTCCGCGACACGGGATCGCGCGCCGAGTCCCGTTCCCGCTCGGTGTCTGGACGGTACAACCGCTCATCGTCAGAAAGCGAATGCGAATAGGGACGAATCACGTGCGCATGCACAAACGCCGGACCGTGGCCCTCGCGGCAATACTGCGTCGCCCGCTGGAAGGCTCCGTAACTTGCCACCGGATCGGTGCCGTCAACTTCTTCAAAATGAAAATTCGGGAATCCCGAAACCAGGCGCGAAATGCTGCCTCCCGCCGTTTGCACTTCCACCGGCACCGAGATCGCATAGCCGTTATCCTGCACGCAAAAAATGACCGGCAACTTGTTCAGCGCAACCGCGTTCAAAGCCTCCCAAAACTCGCCTTCGCTGGTGGTACCGTCGCCCAGAGAAACATACGTGACTTCATCGCCGCGAAAGGTCACGTTCTTGAACTGGCGATAATCAACGCTCTTGGAAGCTGGAACCTCGGCAGTTTTCGGATGCTGCGTAAAATAGCGCCCAGCCTCGGCGCATCCCACCGCCTGCAGAATCTGTGATCCCGTGGGCGACGATTGGGTCACAACATTCAGACGCCGGTAGCCCCAGTGAGAGGGCATCTGCCGCCCACCCGAACTCGGATCGTCCGCCGCTCCCACCGCTTGCAGAAACATCTCCAGAGGCTTGGCCCCCAGCGCCAGGCACAGCGCTCGGTCGCGGTAATAAGGATAGAACCAGTCATAACCCGCCTTCAGCACCATCCCCGCCGCCGCCCCGATCGCCTCATGCCCGGCTCCCGACATCTGGAAGAAAATCTTCTGCTGCCGTTTGAGCATGATTTCCCGGTCGTCGATGCGCCGGGAGGTGTACATGATGCGGTAGGCTTCGATGAGCTGTTCGCGGGTAAGTCCCTCATAACTGGGGGTCTTTTTTGTGCCCGTGAGAGACAATTTGGGGTCGGTTTTTGTAGTCGCCATCCGGTTCCCTGATAAGTGCCTTATAAAACTTTACCGCTTATTAGATGCGCCTACCGAAATAAGGTGCAACGCGCTATGAGGCAGGTTGCATTGTAAATGGGAACAAGGAATTCGAAAATATGCAAGTTCCTCCCTCGGGAACTCCGGAACCTTAGTCACCCCGAGAATCGCCCCGGTTACCCCAGACTTTCCTCAGGCAACGCTCCAAATCTTCAAGCAAATCTTCCGTATCCTCCAGCCCGATGTTCAGCCTTACAACGCGGTGCCCGTAATCCGGACGCACTTTCGATCTCTGAAAGTCGTAAGCCACAGCCAGACTCGCCACTCCTCCCCAGCTATAGCCAATCTCAAACAATTCCAGCCCATCCACAAAGGCGAGCACTTGCGCTTTCGTAGCATCGGGTTTGAAGACGATGGAAAAAACTCCCGCTGATCCGGTGAAATCCCGCTTCCATAATTCATGTCCCGGCGAGCCTTCCAGCGCCGGATGCAGAACGTGCTCAATCTCCGGCCTCGCCGCCAGCCAGCGCGCAATCTGCAAGGCCGAAGCCTCAATGTGCTTGAGTCGCACCGCCATTGTCCGCATGCCGCGCAAGGCCAGACTGCAATCGTCCGGCGAGGCCGCATTCCCCAGAAGTTGCTGTGTCGTCCCTAATTGCTGGTATAGCTTCGGATCCTTCACCGTCGCCGACCCCATCAGCAAATCGCTGTGCCCGCCCACATATTTCGTTAGCGCTTGCATCGTGATGTCCACGCCATGCGCAAACGCATCGAAATACACTCCCGCGGCCCACGTATTGTCCATCGCGACGAGCGCTCCGCGGGAATGCGCGGCCTCGGAAATGGCCGGCACATCCTGCACTTCCATCGTGATCGATCCCGGACTCTCGCACCACACCAGCCGCGTATTCTCGCGCAGCAGATCCTTAATCCCGGCGCCAACCTCCGGAGGATAGAACCCGGCCTCCACGCCAAACCTCCGCAGCACGTGATAAGCCAGCTTACGATTCGGAGTGTAAACGCTCTCCGGAATCAAAACCTGATCGCCGCTCTTCAGAAACGCCAGACTGATCAGCGAAATCGCGCCCTGGCCTCCGGGCGTAATGATCGTTCGGTAGCCTTTTTCCAGCTCGCAGATTTTTCCTGCAAGTTCCAACGTGGTGGGAGTGCCGTAAAGCCCGTACGTATAGCCGACTTCAGGCTGATCCCAA
The DNA here is from genome assembly GCA_964403025.1 of uncultured Acidobacteriaceae bacterium. Taxonomy (GTDB): domain Bacteria; phylum Acidobacteriota; class Terriglobia; order Terriglobales; family Acidobacteriaceae; genus Sulfotelmatobacter. Next base: position 281,445 of record CAYOEH010000003.1, read on the forward strand.
CTGTCGTTAACGGAAGCGGCATCCGGAAACAACGTGGTTGAACCCCGAAATACCGGACTTGCCAGCGACCGGTATCCCTCCGGCACCTTCACATCCGAATGTATCAACCGCGTCTTCCAGCTCTTCGCCATGCCGGAATTATACGGGCACCGCGCCGCGTTGCAGATCAACCCGTAACATTGTGGGAGAGGCTAGAAGCGTCTCAGCCCTGCCATCATTTATTCTAGAAATACACATGATCCAGATTCGCCGTGCCTTCGACCCGCGCTTGATCAAGTTGGTGATCTTTGACCTCGACGGCACGCTGATTGATTCGCGTCTCGACCTGGTGCACTCCGTCAACGCCGCGCTTCGCCACATCGGTCGGCCAGAATTGCCCGATGACGTCATCGCCAGCTACGTCGGCGACGGCGCACCGATTCTGATCCAGCGCGCGCTGGGCGGCGAAACGGTCGATGAGGCCGTCGTGCGTCAAGGCCTGCAGTTTTTCCTCGCATACTACCGCGAACACAAGCTCGACCACACCACCGTCTACGCCGGCATCCACGAGGCACTCGAAACTATTCAGAATTCAATCCAGAGACCTTCTAACGGAAGCGCGCACCCAGGAACACCGCGCCAGATGGCGGTTCTCACCAACAAACCTGTCGTGCCGTCGCGTGCCATCGTCGAGGCCCTTGGCCTGAGCCCGTTCTTCACAGAAATCTATGGTGGAAATAGTTTTGCCACCAAGAAACCCGACCCCGAAGGCGCGCGCAAACTACTCGACGAGCACCATGTTCGCCCAGAAGAAGCCGCCATCGTCGGCGACTCCCAAGTCGATGTCGAAACTGGACGCAATGCCGGCCTGTGGACGGTAGGCGTCAATTACGGCTTTGCCCCTCATACGTTGCCGGAGAGCCCTCCGGATGTGCTCGTAGACGCGCCCCGGGAACTGGCCGAGTTCTTCACTCCTCTCGTGTAAACTCATGCGACGATGAACGAGCCACCGGGCTTCACCTCTGCGGAACTCAGCAAGCTGCGCAGCATGAAAGATCCGCACGGCATCCAGAAATTTCTCGACGATGCCCCGTATCACCTCGCCGATACCGCCTGGTCTCCGCGCCGCGTGTTGGCCGAGCAAACTGCGCATTGCCTGGAGGGAGCAATCTTTGCTGCCGCTGCGCTTCGCGCCAATGGATATCCTCCGCTGCTTCTCGATTTTGAAGCCGAACATGACACCGACCATGTGATCGCCATTTTTCGTCAGAACGGATGTTGGGGGGCCGTCGCCAAGTCAAACTACACCGGATGCCGCTGGCGCGAGCCGGTCCATCGCACTCTGCGCGAGCTGGCGCTGACTTACTTCAACGCCTACTTCAATCTGCGCCGCGAGCGCACCTTACGCCGCTTTTCGGTTCCTGTAAACCTGAAACGCTTCGATCGCCAGAACTGGATGACCACCGACAAGCCCGTGTGGTTCATCGTCTTCCACCTCTTCGATATCAAGCATTACCCGCTCATCACGCCGGCAATGGCCAAGCGCCTGCATCGCGTGGACGAGCGCCTGTTTCAGGCGGAGTGTATGGGAAAAGCGCTGAAGAGAGACGAGTAGCAGCCAGGGGGCGGTGGAAAGACAGAACGGCGGAACGATTCGTCAAACCATCGTCCCGCCGTCGTGCTTCACTCAATTCGATGACACAAAGGCAATCACTCCGAAAGTTCCCGCCAGATTGCCGCTCGGCCCGGCGGTAAAGAACAACTGGTTCGTTCCCCCGTTGCTGCCCGTACCATCGCCGAAACCAACTCCCCAAAGCTGGTCAATATGAATGACCTTGCTGTTTGTGTCCTTGACGGTTCCAACAAACTTCCCTGTCGTCCCGTCGAAGGCATTGATGGTCCCGCTGTTGGTATTGTTCGAAATCAGCAGCGTATTGCCCAAAGGGCCAAAGTTTTTCGGGGCTGCGGCAATCCCCCAAGGCTGGTTGAGCGGCGCCCCTTGAATCAAATGCTGCCCCGGGGTCACGGGCGTACCGTCTTCCTTAAATACGTCAACGAAGCCCCCACTCCCACCGGTAGTACTGGCAAAGGTCACGTAGACCAGTCCATTTATGTCTTGGATGCCGAATGGTGCAAAGCCCGCAGGCACCGCAGCGTCAACGATCGAGGTCACCAGGTTGAAATTTCCGTCGTATATGTCCACTTTATTGTTCTTGGAGTCAGCAGCGTACAAGAAGTTCCCTGACGCGTGGTTCGTGATGGCCAGGCCCGTATAGACCGATGGGGTCGTATTGGTCGACGTGTCCACTGCCACAAGCGCCTGGTTGACGTTTGATTTAAATGTCCACCCACTGATGGTTCCATCCAGCGTGGCAAACAGGAAAAGTGACGGCCATCCCTGCACCTGGAATTCGCCGGTCGTCGATGCACTCCACACAATCCCCGTCGGCGAACCTGGGCCGTTTGCCCCAGTGGGCGAATCCGGGCCGCCTCCCGCCGTTGGGATCAATACCCTCAGTCCCTGCGCCACTCCGGCGCCATTGTAAAGCGTCGACCATCCGGAGTTATTGTCGCTGACCCACCAAGCAGAGCCCGGGGCGTGAACCAATCCCCACGCATTCACCAGCAATGGATCCGTGTGTTTCGCGGCTTTTACCTGGTTTGAACTTAGGTTTGTGAGTTGATATTGTGCCGCGGCTGTGCTGGAAGCAAGCATCAGCATCAACGCGACGAACGACGTGACCGCTAGAGCGCGAGCCGGCAAATGGCGCATATGCGAACGGGACATGGTGGTTCTCCTTCGTGGCTGAAATGAGAGGGCTCGGCCGAAGGCGCATTTCTTTTCTGCTCTCGGCCTAGGAAAGAGTAGGTTGGCCATTCTTTGACCTTGTCACCGCCGCGTAATGAGTTTGTACAATTTGTGTCTTTTGCACGCCGTCGATTCACTCCGATTTTTCAACCGTGCTCTCTCGTTCCCTGCGATAAACTGTGCGTGTGGGTTCCCGCGTCCTCGTTTCCTTCTTGTCCTTCTTGCTGCTCGCGACTGTGCTGGCTTTCGGTCAGCAAGGTCAGCCTGCGTCCGGAACCATTCCTGACAAAACGACTACGGAGACGGCGGACCCGTCCTCCCTGCCCAATCTGAAGCCCGATGCCAACGGCAATCTCTCGCAGGAGCAGATGCAGCAACTCTTGCGCGTGGTCGCCGACAAGGACATGGAAAACGACAAGCGCTGCGCGATTACACCTACATTGAACGCGACGAAGAACATAAGCTCGATGGCAAGGGACAGGTGAAGTCCAAGGAAGCTAAGACTTATGAAGTGATGGAGCTATACGGCGAACAGGTACAACGGCTGATCGAAAAAGACGATAAGCCGCTCGATGCCAAGGACGCAGCGAAAGAAGAAGAAAAAATTCAGAAGATCCTCGACAAGCGCAAGAACGAATCAGAGGACGAGCGCAGGAAGCGCGAGGAAAAAGAAGAGAAAGAACGTGAAGAGGACCGCAAGTTCTTGAGCGAGGTAGCCGATGCCTACAATTTCAAGTTAGTCGGATCAGAACTTGTAGGCGGGCGCGACGCCTGGGTGATTGACGGCGAGCCACGGCCGGGCTTTGTGCCGCGCCTGAAAGAATCAAAGTTTCTACCGAAGTTCCGACAAGAGCGACTTGCAACTTTCCAAGATGGACGTGGAATGCCTGGATACGATTTCCTGGGGATTATTTCTGGCCCGTTTTCATAAGGGTTCTCGCTTCATGCTGGAGCAAACCCGGGTGAACGAAGAAGTGTGGCTGCCGCGCCAGCTTACGGCCAAAATCAACGTGCGTCTCGCCCTGCTCAAGAACTTTAACGTAGATGTGGAACAGACATTCCGCGACTACAAGAAATTCCGCGCCACTTCACGGATTCTGGCGGTCGAAGATCTCCAGAAAAAATAATCGGCCACGTAACCGGCAATCCATTTTTCCGATGCGTCCGGACCCTCGCGTTTGTCATCTACTATGTCTTCAGTCCTTTCGATCTTCTCTTGCCGGGAGAAACCATGTCGACTCAGCAAATACCACTGGCCGCCGATATCCGCGGTGAGGCTTTCCCCGTCCTCACCGAGGAACAGATCAGCCGCATCCGTCCTCTTACCAGGATTCGAAAAGTGAACGTGGGCGACATTCTCTTCGAGCCCGGCGACAGCGACATCCCATTTTTCGTGCTGCTTTCCGGAAGCATGGAAATCGTTCAGCCCGAACTGCGTGGCGAAAGTCCCATCGTCGACCATGGAGCCGGAGAATTCACCGGCGAAATTACGATGATCTCTGGCCGTCGCTGCCTGGTGCGCGGGCGCGTCACCGCAGCCGGCGAATTCCTGGAAATGAGCAGCCAGGATCTGCGCACCCTGGTGGCGCGAGACGCGGAACTGAGTGAGATCTTCATGCGCGCCTTCATCCTGCGCCGTGTGGAACTGATTAACCGCGGCCAGGGAAATGTGATCCTGTTGGGCTCTCGCCATTCGGCCCCAACATTGCGTTTGCGCGAATTTCTCACCCGCAACGGACATCCCCACACTTACGTCGATCTCGACACCGACACCAGCTATCAGGATCTCCTCGATCACTTTCAAGTCAAACTCGATCAAATCCCCGTCGTCATCTGCAACAACCAGACGGTGCTCCGCAATCCGTCGATTCAGGAATTGGCGCGCTGCCTCGGCCTGAACTCCAATATCACGGCGTCGGAGGTGCGGGATCTCGTCATCGTGGGTGCCGGACCATCCGGCTTGGCTGCCGCCGTTTATGCCGCTTCCGAAGGACTGGACGTTTTAGTGATCGAGGCCGAGTCTCCCGGAGGTCAAGCCGGATCGAGCTCCAAGATCGAAAACTATCTCGGCTTTCCCATGGGAATTTCAGGAAACGAACTGGCAGGCCGTGCCGCCGCCCAGGCGCAGAAATTTGGCGCCAAGGTGTTAATCGCCAACACCGTCACTCGACTCAATTGCGAACGGCGTCCTTACGAGTTGACCGTCGACTGCGGTCAGGTCATTCGCGCGCGTACCGTCGTGATTGCCAGCGGCGCGCAGTACAACAAGCCAAAAATTGACAATCTCGCCCAGTTCGAAGGTCAGGGCATTTACTACGGCGCAACCTACATTGAGGCGCAACTTTGCGGGAAAGATGACGTCATCGTCGTCGGGGGCGGTAACTCGGCGGGTCAGGCCGCCGTCTATCTCTCCCAGATGGCGGGCAGAGTCCACATGCTCGTCCGGTCCAGCCGGTTGTCCGATACCATGTCGCGCTATCTCATCCAGCGTATCGAAGAAAATCCCATGATCAGCTTGCACTACCGCACCGAGATCGTCGGCCTCGAGGGCGGCACACAGTTGGAGCGAGTAACCTGGCAAGACAAAAACACAGGTGAGAGTTCGATCCACGATATCCGTCACGTGTTCATCATGACTGGCGCTTCTCCTCGAACTGACTGGCTCAAGGGTTGCGTGATGCTCGACAACAAAGGCTTCATTCTCACCGGCCGCGACTTGGATCCGGTCGCGCAGGAGTTCAAATGGACACTTCCCCGTGCTCCCCAAATGTTCGAAACCAGCTTGCCAGGCGTCTTTGCCGTAGGCGATGTCCGCGCCGGAAACGTGAAGCGCGTGGCCTCCGCCGTCGGTGAGGGATCGATCTCCATCTATCTGGTGCACCGCGCACTGGCCGAGTTGTAAACCCGTCGGGAGTGGCCTCGATTTGCCCGCGTTATAATAGAAAGATTCTTAGTCGGCAAAGTTGCCCTCTGTGAGGGTGCACGCGAGAACGGGTGCCAATCACAGGGTCTGCTAAAGGCTAAGAGCCAAAAAAAGAGCTTATTCCATGGACTTTAAACTCGTCTCGAATTACAAACCGCAGGGCGATCAGGGTCGCGCGATTGAATCCCTGCTGCGCGGTGTGTACGACCGCGAGCAGCATCAGGTTCTCCTCGGTGTCACCGGATCGGGCAAGACCTACACCATGGCCAAGGTGATCGAGGCGGTGAACCGTCCGGCGCTGGTAATGGCTCATAACAAGACGCTAGCCGCTCAGCTCTATCACGAGTTCAAGAATTTCTTTCCGCACAACGCCGTCGAATATTTCGTTTCCTATTACGACTACTACCAGCCCGAGGCGTATGTCCCGGCCGCCGACCTCTTTATCGAAAAAGAAGCGACCATCAACGACGAACTCGATAAGCTGCGCCTCTCCGCGACCCGGTCATTATTTGAGCGCCGCGACGCCCTCATTGTTGCCTCCGTGAGCTGCATCTATGGCCTGGGTTCGCCGGAAGCCTACTACGGCATGATGCTGTTTCTGGAAAAAGGCCAGAAGATAGCCCGCGAAGATATTACTCGCAAGCTGGTCGACATTCTTTACGAGCGTACCAACGGCGAATTCCGGCGCGGTACGTTTCGCGTCCGGGGCGACGTGATCGAGGTCTTCCCTACGTATGACGACATGGCCTACCGCATCGAGTTGTGGGGAGACCAGGTCGAGTCGCTCTCCCAGATCGATCCATTGTTTAGCACAGTGAAGCAAAAGTACATGCGGCTGCCCATTTATCCCAAGACGCACTACGTGATGAAGGATGAAACTCGCGCCTCGGCGGTAGAGTCGATCAAGAAAGAGCTGGCGTGGTGGGAAGTGGAACTGGAGAAGCAAGGCCGCGCCGTCGAGTCCCAGCGCATTCATCAGCGGGTGAAGTTTGATCTCGAAATGATCAAGGTTATGGGCTACTGCCACGGCATCGAAAATTATTCGCGCCATTTCACGGGACGCATGCCCGGCGAGCCTCCGCCAACACTGTTGGATTATTTCCCGCGCGACTATCTCATGTTCGTGGATGAATCGCATCAGACCATTCCGCAATTGCGTGGCATGTATGCCGGAGACCGCTCGCGCAAGGAAACCCTCGTCGAATACGGCTTCCGCCTGCCCTCGGCGCTGGATAACCGTCCGCTGACCTTCGAAGAATTCGAACATCGCACCAACCAGCTGGTTTATGTTTCGGCGACGCCCGGTCCCTATGAGCTGACGAAGTCAGCTGGCGTGGTAGTCGAGCAGATCATCCGCCCCACCGGCCTGATTGATCCTGAGGTCGAAGTACGGCCGGTAAAGGGACAGATCGACGACTTGCTGCACGAGATTCGCGCCCGTGTAGAACGCGGCGAGCGCGTCCTCGTGACCACCTTGACCAAGCGAATGGCCGAAGACTTGGCCGAGTATTACGCCGAAGTGGGCGTCAAATGCCGTTACATGCATTCGGAGATCGAAACCCTGGAGCGGGTCAAGATCCTGCGCGATCTGCGCAAGGGCGAGTTTGATGTATTGATCGGCATCAATCTATTACGCGAAGGTTTGGATTTGCCGGAAGTATCCCTGGTAGCGATCCTCGATGCCGATAAAGAAGGTTTCCTCCGCTCGTGGGGATCATTAATCCAGACCATCGGACGCTGCGCCCGCCATCTGCGCGGCCGCGCGATTCTCTATGCCGATCGCATGACCGATTCCATGAAACGCGCCATCGATGAAACCTTGCGCCGCCGCGAAATTCAGACCGCATACAACACAGAGAATGGCATCACACCGGAATCGATCGTGCGTCCGCTGGACATGACGCTGGCCGGAATCGTCGCCGCGGACTACACCGACCTGACCGGACCCGAAGCCGAAGGTATGCCGGAATTCAAGTCGCAGGAAGAGTTGGATGGATACATCGTCAAACTCGAAAGCGACATGCGCGAGGCGGCCAAGAGGTTTGAGTTTGAGAAAGCGGTGAAGTTGAGGGATAGGATTAAGGAGCTAAGAACGAAGGAATTTTTGTTCGCGTAGACACTAAAACCGTGTTACACTGTTCTCGTGTCAAATGCTCATCGCTTACGCAATGTGACTGTGACCCTCGAGGAAGATGTGGCGCAGTGGGCCCGGATTGAAGCAGCCCGCCGGGACACCAGCGTTTCGCGGCTTCTCGGGGCAATACTGAAGGAGCGTATGACCGCCCAGGACGCCTACGAAAGGGCGATGCGACGGGCACTCGTGCGAAAACCCTTTCTTCACAGTAAGGGCCGCTATTTGACGCGCGAGGAGGTCCATGACCGCTCCGGTCTTCGTTGATTCCAACGTGTTTCTCTACGCCTTGGACGAGGCGGATCCTAGAAAACAGCGGGCAGCGCAAGACTGGCGCGCAGAGTTGTGGAAGAGCCGCCGGGGGCGGGTGAGCTTTCAGGTGCTCGGGGAGTTTTACGTCAACGCGCTCCGCCTGCTGCCAAAGGCGCGTGATGAGGCCCGGGCCGAAGTTCGCGATCTCCTCGCATGGAATCCGGTCGTAACAGATGCGACCGTGCTGGAGCAGGGATGGAAAATCCAGGACCGCTACCACCTCGCGTACTGGGATGCGTTGATCGTGGCAGCTGCTAAGGCAGCGTCTTGCCGCTATCTGCTCACTGAAGACCTGCAGGCCGGTCAGAAGTTAGACGAAATCGAAGTAGTGAGTCCGTTCATAGCCAGCCCTGAGTCGATCTAGGAAGTTGAGCTTCCTACCGTCCATACGCCGCGCTAGCCGCCATCGGCTTGCGGTGGAACGTATACCCATCAAAGGTTTCCGAGCGGAAGTTGAGGTTCGGAGCCGAGAGCTTCTCCGTTTGGCTGAGGAATAGATACCCACCGGGTTCCAAGTAGAGATGCAACCGCTCGAGCACCGCCTGGCGCTGCGCGCGAGAGAATTGCGACAGCACATCCATGCAGAAAATGCAGTCAAAGCGGCCGATGTAGCCGGGACGCGCCAGGTTCATGCAGTTGAAAGTCACCAGGCTGCGCAGTCGCGGCTTCACCAACAGATGTGCGCTGCTCGTGGGATTTTGCGGCCCGGAAGGTTCGCTTAAGCCCTCGCTCGACCCGCCATTTGACCCTACCGCGGGCGAGCCGATCTTTGAAAAATAGTTGCGAATCGTGGCCGGCGGCAAGCCCTCCAGTGCGGACTGCGGATACACTCCCCGGTCCGCAGTCTCGATACCGGACGCCAGCAGATCGCTGCCCACAATATGAATCGAGCACCCCGCGTTCAGTTTGGCCGCTGGAATTGCCGTACTTTGCGAACTTTCCGCAACGCCCCCGTTTCGTGCGCCCGTCTTGCCGTTTCCGTTGCTCGAGCCGTTGCCATTACTCGCCACACTCACGTTGGCGGGATTCACCGCGTCGCACACCGCCATCGCAATGGAATATGTTTCCTCTCCCGTGCCGCAGCCCGCGCTCCAGATCCGGATCGGACCCGGGGCGTCGGCCGACTTGCGCGCGCATAGCTGCGGCAACACCTGCCGCCCGAACGCATTCAACGCTCCTGGATGACGAAAGAATCCCGTATTCGTATTGATCAGTCCATCGAGCAATGACGGTAACGTTGAAGGGTCCTGCTCGGAGGAGCGCAGACGCTCGAGCAGCGTCGTAGAGGAGTCCAACTCCTGCGTCTCGATGAAATCGGCGACCCGCGCGGCCAGCGCGCTGTTGGGACAATCCAGCACGACGCCGGTCTGCCGCTCCACCAGCAGCCGCAGCTCCGAAATCTCGTGCTCCAGAATGGTGCTCGTTGTAATCAGCCTATGCATAGAGCCTTTCCCAAGCACGCGAGACGCCTCGCACGCCAACGACTGTCAGATCGGCAAATTGCCAGGGGAGGATCAATTGTTGCCGCCGCTTACACGGCGGACCCGAGTCTGTCTGCTCTCAAACGCCCGCAGCCACGGCAACGCGGAACTTTCCGGAATCTCGTTCCACTTGTTGCGCGACCACGTTCATTTCTTTTTCCAGCGACGAAAAACGCTGCATCACCTCGTGAATCCGCAGCGTCATGTTACGAATCGTTTCAATCTGCGCGCGCGACTGCGCCGACAGGCTGCCCGGTTCGATCAGCAACAAATCGGAGTTCCCCAGCAGCGAGGTCAACGCATTGTTCAAGCCATGCCGCATCTCCAGCATGTAGCGCCCCAGCATCGCCTGCCGCTCAAGAGTGGCGCAGTTCTGTTCCGCGGCTCGTGCGCGGGCCTCGGCGGCAGCGCGGTGTACCGCTTCCCCAGCAGCCAGTATCAGACTGTCCAGCCAATTTTCGTCATGCCGCAGCACCGAGGTTCGCGGCCATCGCTCCCGCACCAGTTGCGCGGTCGCCGCATCGTGGCAAACGCAGAACAGCGGCTGCAAAGTAGAATGCAGAGGTTCCAGGATCAGCGAAAGCAACTCCCGGCGCAGCGGTCCGACGATTGCCACCTCAAAATTATCCACGCTGCGTGGCCACAAATCTCCGCTCAGCATCGTAAAGGCGGGCACATTGCGCTCTGCCTGCCAGCGCGCAGTAATGCTTCGCGAGAACTCTACCTCGTCGGAGATAACCAGTACCGTCGGATGATCCACTTGCCAGCTTCCTCTGCTTGGAGTCCACGCCTCGTTTGCGGGGGCTCTCGATCTCTTGCCTAAACTCCACCGATCCACTCGCTCCGGGCTATTTTTTCTTCCCCGGCCGCGAGCCGTCCTCCGGATTCCATTCCGGCACCGCCGTCGAGACTTCAAATTCCGGAGCTTCATTATTCGTCACGGCGAACTGGGCATTCGGTTCTGCGACCACGGCCGGCGTGGCTTTGGCCGGCGCTGCAGTTTTTGGAACTCCAGCGGCCGCACCTGCCGCCCGCGCCGCCGGCTGGTTTAGCGCCGGTTTGCCGGCCGCTGGGTTGCCTGCCGCTGGTTTATCTGTCCCGGGTTTGCCGGGCGCAGCCTTCGCCGCCGCGGTCGCCGCTGCCGCCTTCTCGCCACCTTCCGCTTCCGCACCCCGCCCTAGCGCGAAGTCCACCGAAGCCCGCAGGTCCACCAGCATGCGCAGCGGTTGCCCGGACGAATATTCCGCCTGGAACATCACCTTCCACGACTGGCAAATCATGCGCAGCCGCACAATCGGCTCCTGCGCCGAAAACTGGGCTCGTCGGCAGTCGATGGTCTCCACGCCTTTTTCTTCCAGTTCGGTCAGCCCATCCAAAATGTTGTTGAGATCGGCCAGCATCAGGCGGAAGAACACGCGCCGCATCAGATATCCAAAGCGGGTAAATGCCACGAGCGCCACCGGCAGATAAAATAAATCGCCAGCCTGCGCCTTGGCTTTGCGCCCCTGCTCGAGCACACCACCATGCAGCAGTTCGTCCAGCGAACGGCAGCGCCGTGCCGCTTCCAGCACCCGGTCCAGCGCATTCAGCCACACTGGAGCTTTCAGCTCCACCTTGCCCAGCACGGGCTCCAGTCCCTGCGCCACGTACGCGATGTCCGCGCCATTGTCGTCCAGTTCGCTGGGCGCTCCCTGGCTGAAATACTGCACCAGCAGGAAATCGATTTTGTCTCGCGCCGCATCCGTGTGCGCCTTCTTTCCCAGAAAATGCTGCACCAGCGCAATCAGCCCGTCTCCATCCACCAGAGAGCTGGTCTGCAGGAACTGCCGCAACTGGTGCACCTGGATGCGGTCATCCATCTCCTGCAACCATTGCTGCGCGTGCTCCACCGTCTCTCGGTCCGGCGCATCGACCGACTCGTCCAGCCCGGCACAGGGCGGCGCGTCAATCACAAACTCGCGCGCCAGTTCCGCATAGATAGGATGTAAGCGTAGCGCGCTAGACCAGAGCGTCCCGTAATCAGGAGCAGGCGATGCCGGCTCCGGGGATGAAGCTGAAGGAGGTGTCATGATTTCACGATCCAGTTCGGAACTGCGTTGAGGAAGCGCGCTGCCACCACCGTCGCGCCCGGATGGTACTGCACCGCTACCACGGAAGCTTCCGTGTCCAGCGAGCCATCGGAGTTGCGCAGCCGCAGCACGTCGGCAAATTCCAAAGGCATGGTGCAGGCAAACAAAACTTCGCGCGACGTCCCAAACTCAATCACCGTACTCTCCGGGGATCCCGCCGCGCTCGCCAGCTTGCCCTCACTCGCAGGAGTGCTGCGCGTAAACTCGACCGGAATCCGCACCGGCGTCGCCTCGGGGAAAAAGCGCGCCAGGTCGGCAACCGTGCTGGTCGGCCCCGTCCGCCCCCTCGCTGTTCCTACTTGCCCCAAAGCGTCGATGCCCCTTCCCTGGCCCAACTCCGCACTCACCGAAAACTCTTGTCATTCCGACCGAAACCTCCCGGTTCCGGCAGGGAATGAGAGGCGGGGTGCAGGAACCTGCTGTTCCGGTCCGCCCTAACCTTGCTTGCGAACAAAGTGCGGTTGGGCTCCCCCTCTTCCCGGTTAGGAAGAGCTTTGGGGAGCCGAAACTCGCGGTTATGGGAAAAATAGGAGCACGACCGGGACCATCGCCCCGAACGGAAGGATTAGCACCGAGGCGCTAGATTTTTCAGTAAGTTAGAACCGTCGGCATGGTGGGCGGGAGGCATGGCGCGAGACACACGTCTCAGGATGAGACATCAGTCTCATGCCTAGCCAAACAACTGGCGAAAAAGCTCTCTGCACAGATTATCCACAGGCAAAATCGTTCATCCCATCCGGCCAACCTGTTATCCTCAAGCCACTCTGCGCGGGGCTACCGACCGCGCCGCTCGGGAGAAGTTCGTTACACCGTGAAGATCATCCTGATCGCTGTCACGCCACGCTCGACTAATCCAGCATCTAGGGTTGACCCCGAATGGCCGACATTGGTGCGGCGGACCACTCTCGGTGAAAATATTTTTGCGTAGTCACACTCAAAGCTTGGGAGACATAAAACGTCTATGAGAAGAACGCCGAAACTGAAGTCTGCGAAGTCTGCCTGGTGTAGCGCCGTGCTCGCGCTTACACTCGCCACGCTCGTTCTGCCCAACCCCGCATCTGCTCAGGATCAAGACGATCCGCCAGGCCGCGTTGCTCGCCTGGGCTACATGGAAGGTTCCGTTTCCTTCCAGCCCGCGGGCGAAGGCGATTGGGTGGGAGCCGTTCCCAACCGTCCCCTGACCACCGGCGACCAGCTTTGGTCCGACGAAAGTTCCCGCGCCGAACTACAACTCGGATCGGCCGTCATCCGCCTCGGGCCTATGACCGGCTTCTCCTTCCTCGACCTCGACGACCACACGGTGCAGGTCCAACTCACCGCCGGAGCAATCAACGTCACGGTGCGCCGCCTGCACGAAGACGACGACTTCGAGATCGACACGCCCAACCAGGCCTTCACCATCTTCCAGCCCGGTCATTATCGCGTCGAAGTCGGCGCCGATGGAAACTACACCATCATCAGCGTTCGCGAAGGCGATGGCGAATCCACGGGCGGAGGTCAGAGCTACGAACTCCGCGGCGGCCAGCGTGCCACACTCAGCGGTACCGACCAGCTTTACGCCGATGTGGAAGAGCTCTACGGCCCGGACGACTTCGACTCATGGTCCGAATCCCGCGATCACCGCTTCGATTATTCCCGCTCCGCGCGCTACCTTTCACCCGATGTCGTCGGCTACGAGGATCTCGATGACTATGGTGACTGGCGCGACGATCCCGCCAACGGCCACATCTGGTTTCCCAACCGCGTCGACGCCGGATGGGCTCCTTACCATGTCGGACACTGGGCATGGATCTCTCCCTGGGGATGGACCTGGGTCGACGACAATTCCTGGGGCTACGCGCCATTCCACTACGGCCGCTGGATCAACGTCGAGGGACGTTGGGGATGGGTCGCAGGCCCTCCGGCGGTGCAAGCCGTCTATGCTCCCGCGCTCGTTGTATTTATCGGGGGTGGCCCCGGCGGCTGGGGCGGCAACGTCGGCTGGTTCCCGTTAGGGCCGAGGGAAGTTTTTGTGCCGTCCTATCACGTGAGCGAAGCTTACGTGACTCGCGTCAACGTCAGCAGTACGACGGTGAATGTCACACAGGTGACCAACGTCTATCACACCACCATTATTAACAACAACACCACCACCATCACGAACATTACTTATGCGAACCGGAATGTGCAGGGCGCGGTGATGGTGGTGCCGCAGCACGCGTTCGTAAGTGCGCAGCCAGTAGCGGCGGCGCGTGTCCAGGTCAGCGCGGCCCAGATCGCGTCCGCGCCAATGAGCGCAAGAGTCGCCGTGGTTCCAACCAGAGAGAGTGTTCTGGGTGCCAAGGCTGCGACGGCGGGTCACGTGACTGCGCCGCCACCGGCGGTTGCAAACCGACAGGTAGTTGCGAAGAAAACGCCTCCGCCCCCGCCCGTGCCTTTTGCAAAGCAGCAACAGGCTCTGGCGGCGCATCCGGGGCAACCCCTGGCACGAAGCGAAGTGCAAACCTTGCGTCCAGCCGCTGCTGCGGCAGCGCGTCCCATGGTGAAGGTAGCGCCTCCGGCTAAGCCGGCGACGCCGACCACCGGTCATCCACCGGCAAACGTACCTCGGCCGGGACAACCTGCGCCCGCCCCGGCAGCGAATCGTCCGGGGAATCCGCCTCCCGCAAATGAACGGCCCGCGGCTCCTGCACCGGCACAACCGACCAAGCCAGCCCCAGCTCCGCCAGCTAATCGGCCAGCACCGGTGCCACCAGCCAACCATCCGGCTACTCCGCCGCCGACGAATCGTCCGGAGGCAACTCCGAACCGGCCGCCTGCGACGCCGCCGAATAATCGGCCTGCCCCAGCGCCACCGGCGAATCGACCACCTGCTGCGGAACCGAACAATCGACCGGAGACGGCGCATCCGGCTCCGCCTCCTCCAGCACCGCGTCAGGCTCCTCCGCCTGCGGAACATCCGCAGCAGCACACGCCTCCGCCTGCGGCGGCGAAGCCCGCATCGCCTCCACCCAAGCAACCGGCCAAGCCGCTAACGCCAGAGGAGAAGAAGCGGCAGGAGGAAGAGAAAAAGCCTCAATAGGAAATCAACTCTAAAAGTTGGCAGAATTGCTTAGGCACCCTGAGATTTCTCAGGGTGCTTTTTTGCAATGGACCAAGAAATTCGCGCGCCAGTCCGCACACGCTGAACTTACTGCAGCGTATGACTGGATGGTCCTTCAGCAGGACTACCCGTGATGTTGTAACGTTTGAGTTTGCGGTAGAGAGTTGCGCGGCTGATCCCAAGCATGCGCCCGGCGAGAGCCTTATCGCCTTTGACTTGTTCAAAGACGCGCTGAATGGTGGCGCGCTCGATGTCTTCGAGATCGGTGGTCGAGAGTGGAGGCGAGGCAGCGCCGGAATTCAACTCGGGAGCGGCCGCAATATCGGAAACCAATTCGGGTGCGGCATCTGGCAGCGTGCGAGGCGCGACCGAGTTCATCGCAGCGATGGCAGGTGGAAGATCTCCAAGATCGATCAGCGTTCCGTTGCCCAGTGCGACCGCACGCTCCACGCAATTTTCCAGCTCGCGCACATTCCCCGGCCAGTCGTAGTTCATGAGCGCTTTCATGGCCGCGTTGGAGACGTGCAGATTCGAGCCGGGAGCGTAGCGCTCGCAAAACCAATTGACCAGCATAGGGATATCGCTGCGGCGCTCGCGCAGCGCGGGCACGTGTACGGTGACGACGTTCAGCCGGAAGTAGAGATCCTTACGGAAGGTGCCGTTCTTGTAGGCGGCTTCCAGGTCGCGGTTGGTGGCGGCGATCACGCGCACATCCACTTTGACGCGCTGGTTGCTGCCCACTGGACGCACCTCTTTTTCCTGCAGCACGCGCAACAATTTGGCCTGCAATTCGAGCGGCAGCTCACCGATTTCGTCGAGGAAAACCGAACCGGTATCCGCGGATTGAAAGAGTCCTTGCTTGGATTTCAGAGCGCCGGTGAAGGCTCCCTTTTCGTAACCGAAGAGTTCGCTCTCGATCAGTGTGGGCACAAGCGATCCGCAATCGACCGCAACGAAAGGACGGTTGGCGAAGGCTCCGCGGAAATGAATCGCCCGTGCGATCAACTCTTTGCCCGTACCGCTTTCACCCGAGATGAGGACAGAAGTGCGCGTGTCCTTGAGCCGCGACGCTACCCGCAGGACTTCCTGAATTTTCGCCGACGAGCCGACGATGCCATGCACCGCGGTTTCCGTATCCATGCGCTGGCGCAGAAATTCGTTTTCCTCGACCAGCCGGACTTTTTCGGCCATGCGGCGCAAGAACAATCGCAGTTCATCGAGTGGTGAAAACGGCTTGGTGATGTAGTCGTAGGCGCCGAGGCGCATGGCCTGCACGGCGGTTTCGATTGAGCCGTGACCGGTCATGAGCGCGACTTCGGTGCGCGGCAGAAGTTTCTTCGCTTTCTCCAGAAACTCGAGGCCCGACATATGCGGCATCACCATGTCGCTGAGGATCATGTGCACGGGTTGCTCTTCGAGAACAGTGAGCGCGGACTCGCCGCTATCGGCTTCCAGACAGATGAAACCCAAAGCTTCACCTACGGTGATGCACAGCTTGCGGATACTCTGCTCGTCGTCGACAACCAGCAGCCGGACGCGGAGTTCGTCTTTCATCAGAGCTGCACTCACCGGGCCTTCCCCATAGTTTTTTCAACGGCGGAGATGAGATCCTGCACGCGGAAGGGCTTTTCCAGATAGAGCGCGCCGATCTTGCGCAGGGTGGTAACGGTCTCTTCATTGGCATAATCGCCGGTAATGATGACAACTTTATCGACGAGGTCGGGGCGATTGGCGGAGATCCAGGAATGAACCTGGGCTCCGTCGACGCCGCCGGGCGTGCGCATGTCGGAGACCACGCCCAGATACTGGCCTTTTTCCAGCAGGCGAAGGGCTTCTGCGCCGGATTCGATGCAGACGACTTCATAGCCGTTGCGCTCGAGAGTCGCGCTGACCAAGGCCATGATCGAGGGCTCGTCTTCAATCAGTAGAACGGGCAATGTAGCGGGTTGGATGGCAGGGGTCGTCATTTTTGGAGTACTCCTGCGGCCACACCCAGAGAAGCGGTGTGGGGCGCTGCGGGAAAGCGGACGATGAAAGTGGCTCCCTGCCCGTCGGTATTGTTGTGGCAGAGAATTTCTCCTCCGTGCTCCTTCACAATGCCGTAACAGATGCTGAGGCCGAGGCCGGTTCCCTTGCCAACCTCTTTGGTGGTGAAGAAGGGATCGAAGATGCGATCGGGATGGGAGATGCCGTAGCCATTGTCGCGGAAGGATACTTCGACGGCGTTACCGGCCTTAGTGGTCATGATTTCGATGCGGGCCGGGCGGCCAACTTCGTGAACCGCGTCATAAGCATTGTTCAGGATGTTCAGAAAAACTTGCTGCAACTGGTGGGCGTCGCCGATCACCTCGGGAAGTCCCTCGTCCAGATGTTCCACAATATCCACACCGTGGCTGTTGAAATCGTAGGACCGCAGCTGAATCGTCCGTCGCAAAATCATGTTGAGCTGCACGGCGTTGCGTTGTGGAGGCATCTGCCGGGCGAAGCTGAGCAGGTTCTGCACGATGGTTTTGGTGCGCTGCGCTTCCTGCAGAATGACGCGCAGGTCTTTCCGGGCAGTCTCGGGAATCTCAGGATTTTCCAGCAGCAGATCGGCAAAGCCGAGGATCGCCGTTAGCGGATTATTCACCTCGTGAGCGACGCCGGAGACGAGCTGTCCAACAGCAGCCATCTTTTCTGCGTGCACCAGTTTGTCGCGCAATTCGGCGGAGTCGGTAATGTCGGTCATGACCACGACGATGCTGTTGATGTTGTTCTGCTCGTCGCGCATGGGACTGAGGTTCACCGAGAACTGGCCGACGTGACCGTTGCCGCGGATGATCTGCAATTCAAGGTTGTCCACTTGTCCACCGCGCAGAGTGGCCTGCAGCGCGTCCGAAAGCGGCCGCACATAGCCCGGCGCGGCTAACTCCAGCAACGGACGACCGAGAAGTTCGCGCTGCTCGAAACCGGCCTCGGACCAACGCCGGTTGGCATAGCTGACGAGGCCGGCAGTGTCCGAGACCAGGATGAAGCTTTGCGTATTGCTGAGAATCTTGCCGGAGAAATCGCGCTCGCGCTGCAACTCCGATTGAAAGGTGTGCAGGCCGGTGACATCGAGCATCAAACCCCGAATCTGCAACAGCTTTCCCATACTGTCGTACATGCCAAAAGCGTTAATGAGGACGTAAATGGGAGAGCCGTTCTTGCGGCGCAGGGTGGCCTCAAAATTCCGCATATGGCCGTGCTCTTCCATCGCCTGGCTATGAAGAAGGCGCTGTTCGGGGGAGAAATAAACCTGGGTGGGAATATCGACCTGCAAGAGTTCCTCACGGCTGGAATAGCCGAGCATGGCGACCAGCGCGTCGTTCACCTCAACGAAGCGCCCTTCCGGCGTACTGAAAAACAATCCTTCCTGGATGTTGTCAAAGAGCTCGCGATAGCGGCGTTCGGCCTCGCGGCGATCGGTGATGTCTTTCAGCACGTGGATGGTTTGCAGGCTCTCCCCGGAGGCTCCGTGCACGCGTGAAGTGGAAACCAGATACGTGCGGTCGAGTGCGGGGTGAACGAACTCGTCGGTTTCTTCGCCCATGGAGCGGCAGAAGGGGCAGGAATACAGCGTGGGTTCGCTGGTGAGAGCCAGCAGCGCGCGCATATTCACGCCGATCAGTTCGCTCGGAGCAACTCCGATCATGGCCGCCAGGGAGCGGTTCACGCGCAAAACTTTGTCGGTTTCATCGTGGACTACGATCAAATCGGTGATGGCATCAAAGATTTCCAGCCAGTGGCGATTGGCCTGTTCGATGCGAGTAAACAAGCGCGCATTTTCCAAAGCCATGGCAGCATGGCCCGCGATGGCTTCGAGCAATTCGCGATCTTCAGCGCCGAGCGGATGGGAGCGTCCGGCGAGGCAGAGCAAACCGGCAAGCTCTCCATTCGACCCGGGAAGGCGCACCACCAGGCATTCATTCCAATCCAGAATCGCGGCCAGCTCTGGGCCCAGCAGCTCGGAGGCGGTGCCGGAAACGATGGCGTCGGCATGAGAGGCCGCCAGCTCGGCAAGAGAGAGCGCGAAACGCCGCTGCAGCAGGTGATCTTCGCCGCGTGCGCCAGCCTCGAGGACGGGAGCGTCCACACTACGACCCGGGCCGGCAGGATCGTGGCCCGAAGAGGCGGCCGGATCAGCATCCTCAGAATCCGCAGCCGCCTTGCGTTGCTCATTCACAGGCGGGAGCACATTCGGCTGTGACAGAAGCGCAACGGTCTGAAATCGTCCCTCTTGAAATAAAGCCAGGGCCCCGGCGCGCGCTCCGGTTAATTCAACAGCTCGCTCGACAAATTTGCGGGCGAAATCCGGCAGTCGCAACAAGCCATCGATTTCGCGAGCCAGCTGAATCAATACGTCGGAGCGCCGGCGGTTCAGTTCAGACTGGTGCAGGTTGTGAGCCACCTCCATGACCACCGAGACCTGCGCGGCCAGTGCGCGGGCGCGACGTATATCCTCGCGGGAGATGCCCGTACCATCGAGACGATCGAGCACTCCGAACATGCCGAGCACAGTTCCTTTGGCTCCCAACAGAGGCACGGCGAGCAACTGTTTGGCCTGATAGCGGGCAATCAACTCCATGTCCGCTCCCGGCACCTGCTCGAGATCGTCGGACCAGAAAACTTCTTTAGCCCGGAGAGCGTGAGTCGCAACGCCCTCGGGAAAAATGTTATCGACGCGCTGCGGCTCACCCCGTTTCACACCATAGCGCACGTGGAATTGCCCGTCCTCCAGCAGGGCAATGAAACAACGTCCGTAGCCCAGGAAGTCGGCGGCGCGAACCACGAAGGCTTGCAGAAAATGATCGAGGTCGCCGCTGGAGCTGAGTTCGGAGGAGATCTCCAGCAACTGATGCAGCTCGCGGGCCTGGCTCTGTGCGGTGGAACAGAGTTCGGCGTGAGCCATGGCCACTGCGCCGAAGCCGGCAACCGCGGACACCAGCGATTTTTCCTCGGTCGTGAAAGCGCCGTCGGTGCGCGGATAGACCAGGATCGCTCCCTGCGTCCGCGCGGTGCGGA
This sequence comes from uncultured Acidobacteriaceae bacterium, assembly GCA_964403025.1. GTDB lineage: Bacteria > Acidobacteriota > Terriglobia > Terriglobales > Acidobacteriaceae > Sulfotelmatobacter. The sequence continues at coordinate 301,334 of CAYOEH010000003.1, forward strand.
AGGGCGCCGCGATCAGTACGCCGGGGGAAATCACGCTGCCCAGCGAATGTTGGTCGCTGCTGATCGAGATGGTGATGGCTTCGCCCGCGGAAACCGCGCGTTGCGCCAGATCGGCTGCGAAGCGAATGGTCTGGCGATCATGGCGGGCGCGGAAAGAAGTTGCCAGTTGGGGCGTCTCGGCGGAGACGGCACGCAGCTCGAATGGTCCTTCGCGGCGCAGAAAAACCGAGACCAGGCGCGTGCGCAGCAGCAAGCGGAGACGGTCGGCAAGCGCCTCCGTAACGGCGTCCACGTCCGGTGTGCTATGCAATGCCGTGGCGACATCGGCCAGGATTTCTGCGCGCCGGTGTTCCTCGCGCGAAACTTCGACCAACCGCGTCGCTTCCAGCAGGCTGCCCAATTGTCCCGCAACAATTGTGGCCTTGGCCGCCAGGTCTTCGTTAAAGAACTCATCCTCGGAATCATGTAAGAAGGTCATCGCGCCGATGACTTCATCGAAGACCACCAACGGAGCCGCCATGAGAGAACGGGCCTCAAATTCCTGGGCGGCGGGGAAGGTAGCGGAGCGCACGCGATTGACGAAGGTGGTGCGCCGCGAGCGAACCACTGATGCGGTAACCGCGCTTTGCTGAGGCTGCAGCCGCAGTCCCACAAAACGCTCGGCCAGCTTGCCGTCGGCCTGTTCCCCAACGAGCTCGTCACCCGCATGACGTCGCCAGAAATATACCCCGGTGCATTGAAAGAACTCGCGGGTGGCGCGGCAGAAAAGCTGGATCAGAGAGGTGGGATCAGCGCGTTCCGCAGCTTTCGCGGCAATCCGCAGAAGGAGTTTCTGAAACGCTTCGTCGGAACCGCCCTGGACGCGGACTTCCGGCGACGGCGTCAAATTGCCTCCTGTCATGTTCAGAGCGCTACCGAGTGCAGATGGACGATTTTAACGATTCTCACAAGTGATTGAATCTAATGGAAAACTACCTTGTCATCTCAATTTGAGTCAAGTGAAATGGGAACAGGGGGTGCCCAAGTGTGAAATCCCGAGAATTCAGGAGGTTTGGCCTCTCAGTTTGAGAATGAATGCGCCCCACGCCAAGATGAGACGCTACTTATGCGCGACCGGAGCCAATGGACAAGTTCGACAAATCTGCGTAAGTGTTTGCATTTACGGGCTGATCCGAAGTGTGACTTTGGTTTTTTCGAAAAGTGACGCATGGCCCCGGCGTTGCTCCGAAACGATCACCAGGATTATTGCCAAGGGAGGAACTGTGTCTCTACGAAAGGCTGGGGTGTTGGTGGCGGTAGTTGCGATGGTAGCCGGGTCGGGCGTGCCGGGCGTGCGCGCGCAGAATTCCGACAACGAAATCGTGCGCCGCGCCAAAAGCAAAGTGCAGCCGGAGTATCCCGAACTGGCGCGCAAGATGAACATCACCGGCACGGTAAAGGTGCAGGTGGTGGTCGCCCCCAACGGCACGGTCAAGGACGCCAAGGTTGTGGGTGGGCATCCGGTGCTGGCCACGGCGGCGCTGGATGCGGTCAAGAAGTGGCGCTTTGAACCGGCGGCAGTGGAGAGTACCGGCGTGGTGGATTTCAAGTTCGAACCTCATCAGTAGGGCGAGCAGTGGCGGCCGGGAGGAAACGGCATGACGATCGGCAAGAAGCTTTACAAGAATTTCGGAATCATCCTCAGCATGGTGGTGGTGCTGTTCATCGTGAACATTCTGGCGGTGCAGAGGGAACATGCCGCCAAGGACGCAGCCCGAGCCTCCCTTGAGTTGGCGGATGCCACCAATGAAGTGCGCTTCCAGATGATGCAGAACCGCCTCTACCTGAGCAACTACCTGCTCAGCGGCGACAGCCGCGAAGTGGATCGCATGAACGAAGGTCTGCGCACCCTCGCCGAGAAATTGCAGGAGGGCAAAACCCGGGCGAATTCCGAACAGGAGCGCTCGGCCCTGGACAAGGTTTCACAACTGGAACAGGCCTGGAGCAAAGAATTCGCCCAGCCCCTGATCGACAAGCGCAAAGATGTCGACTCAGGCAACGCCACGGTCGCGGAACTGCAGATTTACTATCTTCAGAAAGACGCTTCCTCGTGGGTGAAGAATTCCACCGACGCCCTGGATGTGGCCGATGGGGAAAACCGCAAGCTGGTTGAACAGCGGCGCAAGTCGGACGAGTCGGCCAGCACGTATACGATTCTCGCCGCCATCCTCAGCACCATGTTTGCCTTGGGCCTCGGCGTGGTGGTTGCCTATACCACCGCCAAGTCCATCACCGAACCGCTGACCAACCTGATGACCGTATCGCGCCAGATCGGCGACACCGGCGACCTGGAACACAACATCGACATAACCCGTCAGGACGAAATCGGCGAACTGGCGCGGACCTTCGCCAAGATGGTTACCTACCTCAAAGAGATGGCGGGAGTGTCCGAATCGATCGCAGGGGGAGATCTTACACTTGAAGTGAAGCCGCGATCGACGCACGACACGCTGGGCAACGCTTTCGCGCGCATGGTGGAAGGCCTGGGGCGGCTGGTGCGCAGCGTGCGCGATGCTTCCGCCCAGGTGGCCAGCGCGTCGGGGCAGGTCGCCAACGCGTCGGATGACTCGGCCAAGATCGGCCTGCAGGCGTCCTCGGCCATCGATGAAGTCACCAGCACCATGCACGAGATGAGCGTGAACGTGCAGAACATGGTGAAGAGCACGCAGGTGCAGGCTTCGAGCGTAAGCGAGACTTCCGCCTCCATCGACCAGATGGTGGCTTCGATCCAGCGCGTGGCAGATACAGCCAAAGTGCTGCTCGACATCTCGAACCGCTCGCGGGAAGAGGTGCACAGCGGCATCACCACCATGGAAAAGGCCACGGACGGCCTGAACCGCATCAATGCGACCATCACCAGTTCGGGAGAAATCATCGGAGCCCTGGGACAGCGCGCCGACGACATTGGAAAGATCATCGAGGTCATCGACGATCTCGCCGAACAAACCAACCTGCTGGCACTCAACGCCGCCATCGAAGCGGCCCGTGCCGGAGAACATGGTCTCGGCTTCGCCGTTGTGGCTGACGAAGTTCGCAAGCTGGCGGAGAAATCGGCGCAATCGACCAAGGAAATCTCCGAACTGATCCAGAGCATTCAGAAAGAAGCGCGCAAGGCGGTCGAAAACATGGACCGCTCGACCGGCATCGTAAACGAGGGTCTGGATCTGGGCGGCGAATTAAACGCGGCGCTGCGGAAGATTTCAAACGTCGTCACCGAAGTCTATAAGTTCGCGCAGGAAATCGGCGCAGCCACCAATGAACAATCGCACGGCTCCTCGCAGATTGCCCGGGCCACCACGAGGCTGAACGAGATCACCCACGAAATCAATTCCGCGGTGGAAGAGCAAGCTTCCGGTGCGCAGGCCGTGGTCAAAGCCATGGAACGCATGCGCGAACTGGTGCAGCAGTCAACTTCCGGGTCAACCGAGCTGGCAGCTTCCGCCGAGCAGATGTCGAAGATGTCGCGCGGCCTGCTCGACTTTATGGATCGCTTCACGCTGGACGAGGCGGCGGCGCGGCAGGCGTCGACGGAGGAGAAAGCCCAGAATGCGCGGCGGGCCTCGGCGGGTTCCCGCTACTAGGGAAAGCGTTACTAGGGAACACGTCACTGGGAAATATAAGGATCAGCAATGAGTCGCGAACTCCATATCGTGGGCTTCCAGATTGGGCGCGAGACCTACGGCGTCCCCATCACTTCGTTGCATGAAATCGTGCGCGTTCCCGAAATCACGGCCGTGCCCGACGCACCCGACTATCTGGAGGGCGTTATTAATCTCCGGGGCAAGATCGTCTCGGTTATGGATTTGCGCAAGCGCTTCGGAATCAAGCAGGCCGCGCTGAAAAAAGGAAACCGGATTCTGGTGGTTGAGCACTCCGGCAGGCTGGCGGGATTGATCGTGGATTCCGCCTCCGAAGTGGTGAAGATTCCCAGCGAGGATGTGGAACCGCCGCCCGCGGCTTTCCAGGAGGGCGGCCTCAACTGCGTCACGGGACTAGGAAAAGTTCGAGGTCGGCTGATTGTGTTGCTGGACATGAACAAGCTGCTGGCGCCGGCCAGTCTGTTGCAAGCAGGTGGAAACGTGGAAAGCAAGCCCAACCCGCCTGAGGCGCGGGGAGCGGCGGCCAAGTAATTCACTCGGAAAGCCCAGTGGAGGCGAAGTGATCGACGGGCGCGGAGAACAAGAGAACGCATGAGCACATTCGGAGCAGCACCGGCTCCCATCTTGACGGAAGCGGAGCTTCGGCTTCTGCAGGCGCTGATCTATCAGGAGTGCGGCATGCACTTCGACGAGCGCCGTACCCACTTCCTGCAAGACCGCCTGCTGAAACGGCTGCGAGAGTGCCGCGCGGATTCCTTCTACGCCTACTACCGGCTGCTCATCAGCCAGGAGGGCAAAGCGGAACTGGCCAAACTGGTCGAGAACCTGACGGTCAACGAAACCAGTTTTTTTCGCCACAAGGCGCAATTAGATCTCTTCCAGAAGCATGTTCTGGAAAACATGCTCAAACAAAAACAAGTGCACCGGGAATACTCGATTCGGATTTGGAGCGCTGGATGTTCCACCGGGCAAGAGGCCTACACGCTGGGCATGATGGCGGCGGACACGCTGGCCTACTATTACCTGCGCAACCCGTTGCCGGTAGAAGTAGCGCTGCCCAAGCCGCTGATCCCGCCGCCGTGGCGGGTGGAAATTCTTGCCAGTGATATCAGTTACTCGGTGCTGCGCGCCGGTCAGGAAGGCGCGTACAGCGAACACCAGATGGGGTCGGTGGATTACACCTACCGTTTGCGCTACTTCGACAAGATCGGTGAGCGCTACGGGGTCAAGAAGGCGCTGAAAGAAATGATTCACTTCGATTTTCACAATTTGAAAACAGAGTATCTGCCGCAGCGCAACGATGTGATCTTCTGCCGGAACGTGATGATGTATTTCGACGAGGCCGAACAGAAGCGCCTGATTGAAAAATTTTACCGTTGTTTGAATCCCGGCGGATTCTTATTCGTTGGCCACGCCGAAAGCCTGCTGGGCCTGACCGAAAAATTCCAGATGGTTCATCGGGACAGCGGAACGGCCTATCAACGGATTGAGGTGCGGGAGTGACCGATTTCGACGATCGCGGAGCGGAACTGCGGGAGTTGTTCTTTGAGACTTCGCAGGAACTGCTGCAAGCGCTGAACGAAGAAACTCTGAAGCTGGAGACTCATCCCGGCGATGAAGAGATTGTGCGCTCGATCCGGCGCACGGTGCACACGCTGAAGGGCGACTCGGCGGCTTGCGGGCTGCGCGAGTTGAGCGAACTGGCACACCAGTTTGAGGATGCACTTTCGTTCGAAACAGCCGCCGCCCACGGCGCGCTGGCGGAAATTGCGTTTGCGGCTGCAGATATTTTCGCGGCAATGCTCGCGGCTTACCATGGTGGCGGCCCGATGCCGGCTACCGACAATCTGCGCCAACGGATTCAGGAGTTAGCCTCGGCTCCCCTCGCCAAGAAGTCTCGGCGCAAGAAGAAAGCTGCCGCGCCCAGCCTGAAAGCCTCTAAAGATTGGACGGACGCGGAGAAGCGCGCCTTGGCTCAGGCGCAAGCCACGGGCTTGGCGATCTATGACGTCGTGGTGAAAATCGATCCCCACTGCCCCATGCCGATCGCGGCGCGACAACTGATTCAGAACGCCATGAGCGGGGTTGGGCAAGTCCTGGTCGTGCGGCCGGACGCGAAATCGCCAGCCGCTACCAAGCAGGTGGAATTCGTTGTGGCTAGCTCGCAGCCCGAGGAGCAGATTGCCGCCAAGGGCCGCATCCCCACCATTTCGGCCGACGCGATTGTGACCTTGATTGCAGCCGCCACCAGGCCTAAATCCACCGCGACGGTTGACCCTCAAGCGCCGGAGACGAATCTCACGGAGCTGCCGGCTGGCTCGGCAAGTGAAGCCCCGGCGTCAGGAACCATCCATATCGAGTCTGCTCCGCTTGAAGCTCAGGTTTCTGCGTCTGAACCCGTGGCGCAGGTCATCACGGAAAATATCTTGCGGGTGGAAGCAGGACGCATCGACAACGTCCTCAACCTGGTAGGAGAACTCATCATCGGCAAGTCGATGTTGCAGCAGGCGCTGAATGAGTTCGGAAAACGCTATCCCAAAGATCTGCTGCGCGGCAAGTTTGCCGACGCCATGGCCTTCCAGTCGCGGGTTTTGAACGATCTGCAGCGCTCCGTGATGAAAATCCGCATGGTGCCCGTCGATCAGCTGTTTCGTCGCTTTCCGCGCATCGTGCGCGATGTGGCTCGGCAGTGCGGGCGCGAAGTGGATCTGGAATTGAGCGGACAGGAAACCGATCTCGATAAAGGCATTCTCGACGCGATTGCCGAACCGCTCACGCATCTCGTGCGCAACGCTGTCAGTCATGGGATTGAACCGGCGGAGCAACGCCGCACCATGGGCAAACCACCCCGGGGCAAGATCCGGCTACATGCTCTGCATCAGGGCAATCAGGTGGTGGTCGAAATTAGTGACGACGGGCGCGGCATCGATGTTCAGAAAATCCGCTCCAAGGCGATCGAGTTAGGGATTGTGACCACCGAAGAAGCGGCGCGCATGAGCGAAGCCGAGACCCTGGAACTCATCTTCCGGCCGGGATTCAGCACCGCGGAAGTAGTCACGGAAGTTTCCGGACGCGGCGTTGGAATGGACGTGGTGCAAAGCGTGCTGCACCGGCTGAAGGCCACCATTCATATCGAGACCCATCCCGGCCTGGGTACGACCTTCCGACTGAAGCTGCCGTTAACGTTGGCCATTATCAAGGCGCTGATGTTCTGGGTGGAGCAGCGCCTGTACGCAATTCCTCTCAATGCGGTGAACCAGATCGCCCGCACCACGGAAGCCGAAGTCCACCAGGTGGACAACTACGAAGTTTTGCAGTTGCGGAATCAGGTGCTGCCTCTGCTCCGCCTGGGGCGGCGCGCCGCGGCCGATATTGAGCGGAAATCGATGAAGCTGTTCGTGCTGGTGATTACCGTAGGCGAAAAAAAATATGGACTCATCGTCGATGCGCTGGAAGGGGAGGAAGAATTAGTGATCAAGGCCTTGGACGACCAGACCTTCTCCACGGATCTGGTGAACGGCGCTTCCATCCTCGGAGATGGGAAGGTTGTGCTGATCCTGAATTTGCCCGCGGTGGTGGAGCACGTGTCGCGGTCGCGTCCCGAAGCGGCTGGTGTCACCAATTACGGGCTCTTGCTGAACCAAGCCGATCGGGCGCGCCTGGCTTTGGGCGCCGCCGGAGCGGGAGGCCAGGCATGAGCAAAGTACGCGTGCTGGTGGTCGATGATTCCGCCCTGATGCGAAAGCTGATTCCACAGATGCTGGAAACTGATCCCGGCATCGAAGTGGTGGGCACCGCCATGGACGGAAACTTTTGCCTGAAGAAAATCGAAGAACTTCACCCCAACGTAGTCACCCTCGACCTGCAAATGCCGGGCATGAACGGCATTGATACCTTGAAGGAAATCATGCGGCGGCAACCCTTGCCGGTGATTGTAGTTAGTTCGCATTCTACCGAGGGAGCATCCATCACCTTCAAGGCGCTGGGACTGGGTGCGGTCGATTTCGTAGCCAAACCGCAGGACGCTACCGCGCACATGGCGGATGCTGCACGGGAGCTGATCGCAAAAATAAAAGCGGCCGCCGATTCCAAAGTAGTCCGTCCGGGGACCCTGCGGAGCGCGTCGGCGCGGCCGGAAAAGATTGGGACCGCAAAGTCAGGACCCGCAGCCACCAAAACGGTGGCCATCGGAATCTCCACCGGAGGACCGCAAGCCCTCGAATTTCTGTTGTCCCAGCTTCCGCCCGATTTTCCGGGAACGATTCTGGTGGTGCAACACATGCCGGAGGGCTTTACCGATATGTTTGCCCGTCGGCTCGACGAGTTGTGCAGTCTGCGGGTGAAAGAGGCTCAATCGGGAGACGTGCTGCAGGCCGGGCGCGTTCTGGTTTGTCCCGGAAGCCGGCACATGACCGTCCGGCGGCTGCCCATGGGCGACGTCGTGGTCCTCAATGACGAGGCTCCGGTCAATGGCCATCGTCCCAGCGTGGACGTTCTGTTTCGCAGCGTGGCCAAGGAATTCGGCCGGGGCGCGGTTGCGGTATTGATGACCGGGATGGGGGAGGACGGCGCCCAAGGTTTGGGCGAGGTAAAGAAGGCTGGCGGCATGACGATCGCCCAGAGTGAAGAATCTTGCGTGGTCTTTGGTATGCCAAAAGCCGCCATCGAACGTGGCTATGCCACGCGGGTCGTGGCTTTGGACGTGCTTTCCTCCACATTACAAGCAATTTGTGGCCGCAACGAAGGTCAGGGAGACAACGGTGGCGGGGGTAAGGCGCTCCGTGCCAGGCGTTAAGAAAGTTGCTGAATCACGCTTGATGACTTGAGTCATCTGGTGGGCGGAACTCCGCCGTGTTGAAATTGGAAGGGGAGGTTGCTATGGAGCAGTTTGCACCAATCAAACGCAGCAAGGACAGCCAAGCGGTCCGATACCTGATCGTTGACGATTCGGTATTCGCCCGCAAAAACTTGGCCCGCATGATCGAAAGTTTCGGCGGGCAAGTGGCTGGCGAGGCCGGAGACGGTCTTACCGCGATCAGCGAGTTCGATCGCACCCACCCGGACATCGTGCTGATGGACATCACCATGCCTCAGATGGAAGGCATTGAGGCTGCCGAAAAGATTGTGCAGGGGCATCCCGAAGCCCGCATCGTGATGGTGTCTTCGGTCGGTTATCAGGAAAACATTGTGGCGGCCTTGCAACGTGGAGCGCGCCACTTCGTGCAGAAGCCGGTGAAGCCGGAAGTGCTGTACGAAGTCATCAAGTACGTGATGGGAGAAGACGGCGCCGTCGTGAACGCGGCCGGCGCGGGGGTCTAATCACATGAAGATGGAGCTGATTCAGCCCTTCATCAACGCGGCCGACGCCGTGTTGTCGCAAGGCCTGCAGGGCACCACCAAGGTGGGCAACCTCTTGATGGAAGAGGAAGCCTATCGCCGCAAAGGTGTGGCCGGCATGGTGGCGCTTACCGGCGACATCGAGGGCCGAATCATTCTCGACCTGGAACCGCAAACCGCCGTGCGCGTGGCCAGCCACTATGCGGGCGCCGCTTTGCCTGAGTCCGACGCGCTGATTAAAGAAACGATCTACGAACTGGCCAATCAGGTCGTCGGCAATGCCGTCTCCGCGTTGAACGACCAGGGCTTTCACTTCCGCGTGCACCCTCCGATATTGCTCACCAGCGCCGAGGGCGACAAGACTAGCGAAGACGTCGAGGCGTTGATGATCTGCTTCGAAACTTCCCTGGGAAATGTGTTTATGAACGTTGCACTCCGCTACAACAAACGGCGCATGTCCGATCACGCCGCGGCGGGAGCAAGGTAGCTTAAGGCAATCCCGCCATCCAACAGAAGATCGTGAGACCATCGCCATCGCAGACTGTCCGCGCCTCAAGCTTGCAGCGGCAACTGCAATCCCAAGTCCTCGCCAGAATCTTCCGCGGGATCGGCAATTCTTCTCAGCTCAGGATATTTCTGGATCAGCGTAGGCGGGGCCAGCACCCGCCCGCCTCGTATCATGGCCTTCAACTCGAGCGCATTCACGCCCGCCTTGCTCTCGAAGTGATTATTGGCAATTACGAATGTGGTTTGCGCTCGCTCGGCGACGCTCTCGATTCTTGCTTTCCAGCCTGCCAACTCCCGCTGGCTGTAGAGGTAGTTGTAGCGGTCGTTGCGATTATCGGAGTCGAACCACTGCTCATAGTTGCGTCCATGCAGGCGGACGTAGCCGACCGCGCCCGTCACGTGCTCCGTCGGTGCGAGCGATCGTCCCAGCACCGGCTGATCGATATTGCAGAAGCCAACATTCTTCCGCGCGAACGCGGCTAGCGTTTCCGCGTTGTTCCAACTGGAATCGCGCACTTCGACCACGCGCGGATATTCGATGAACTGTCGCAACAGGCGGTCGAGATATTCGCGGTTGAGCGAAGTGCTCTTGAACGACACCGGGAATTGTATGAGCAGCGCTCCCAGCATTCCGCCATCGGCAATCGCATCGAGCCCCTCGCGGGTGCGAGCTTCATCGTCATCGGTGGGACGAATGGTTGCCGCGGAAGTGGGCTCCATCACGGCAATAGGTGAATGGGTAAATGCACGGTACAGTTTCGCTGTGAACAGAAATTTCTTGTTCACCGCCGCCACTTTCCGGCACCAGAGCTTCGCCAGTTCCGGCTTCAAAGGTCCGTAAAACGATGTGTTGATCTCAGTCGTATCGAAAAATCGCGCCAGGTACTCGAGCGGATGCTGCTTGCGGCGCTGCATGCCCGGTGGATAGAAGATGCCGTCCCAGTCTTTATAAGACCAGCCAGCCGTACCGATGCGTACCTGATTCGCGTTGACCTGGCTCGCGTGAACCTGGTTCGAGTGGACCTGGGGCAAAGGTTCCATGGGAAACCGTCGACGGAGGGCAAGCCAAGGGTAGCACAGAGAAAACGAATGGAGCCTGCCGCGAAATGCCGATCACGGAAGCGCAAAGTTCCTACGAAATATACTCCTGAATATATTCGTCCTGTGAGTCTGCCAGGTTGTGAAGGTCGCCGTCGAAAATTACTTTGCCGTCACGCAAGACCAGAAAACTCATCGGCACATCGCAATGCTGTCCCGGCGGCAGCGCAATCATGCGGTTGTTTTGTTTGTCGAACTGGCGCGTGGCCATGGTGAAGGCATCCTGCAGCCGATGTGTCACCAGTAGCGCGCTCGTCTTGTTGACGTCGCGCTGTTTCACAATCAATTCGATGATGGTGTTGGAGGTAACCGGATCAAGCCCGCCGGTAGGCGAATCATAGAGCAGCAGCTCCGGCTGCGTAATGATCGCCCGCGCGATGGCTACGCGCCGCCGCATGCCTCCTGAAAGTTCGGAGGGATTCAAGTCGAGCGTGTGCTCCAGTTCCACGAAGCGCAGCGCCTCGCGCACTCTGCGGTCGATGTTCTCGTCGTAGACGCCGTGCTCTTCCATCAGCCGGTACGCAACATTTTCGCGCACAGTGAGAGAGTCGAACAGCGCGCTCTCCTGGAATACCATGCCAATCTTGCCGCGCAATTCGAAGAGCTGTTCCTCCGGCATCTGGGTCACATCTTCCCCCAGGACCACAATGCGTCCCGAGTCCGGCCGGATGAGTCCGAGCGCCAGCTTCAGAATCAAGCTCTTGCCGGAGCCAGCCACGCCAAATATGGCCTTTGTCTCACCGCGCGGGAGGTGGAAAGAAACTCCACGCAGCACCTCGTTATCCCCAAAAGACATTGCTACGTCTTCGAACACAATGACCGGCGCGGAAATATCGTTGCTTGATGTAGTAGCGGAATCGAGCGGCAAGGTCGGCGCAGACATGGAATCAGTGATAAGAAAGCGTAGCCATCAGGAAGCGCGTGACAATCAAGTCCATCGCCAGGATCAGAACCGACGCCGCCACCATCGCTTGCGTGGTCGCGCGGCCCACTCCCTGCGTCCCGCCGCGCGCGTTCATCCCGTAAAAGCAGCCGACGGTGGCGATGATGAAGCCGAAGATGACCGGCTTGATCAGTCCCATGAATACGTCCTGAAACACCAGAGTTTGATAAGCGTAGTACCAGTATTGCCGGGCGTCGAGGTGCAGCAACAGTTTCGCGATTGCGAGCCCGCCCAGCAAACCTACCAGATCGGAAATGATGGTGAGAAAAAACAGCATAAACACGGTGGCCACCACGCGCGGCGTCACCAGTTTTTTCATGGGATCGGTGCCCAGAGCACGCATGGCATCGATTTGTTCGGTCACCACCATCGATCCCAGTTCGCTGGCCATGCCGGAGGAATTGCGTCCAGCAATCATCAGGCTGGTCAGTACCGGCCCAAGTTCCCGCACCATGGAAGTGGAAACCAATTGGCCAACCAGTGTGATCGAACCGAAACGCTCCAACGTGTTCGACGCTTGCAGCGCCAACACGGCTCCGGTGAAGAAGCCGGTGAGCACCACGATAGGCAGAGACCCCACGCCGATGGCATCGGCTTGCTGGATCATGTCGGCGAAATACAGGGGTTTGCGAAAAAGATTCGCCATCGCCTGCAGGCAAAACAGAAAATAATCCTGAACCGTCAGGACCTTTTCCTTGGCGAGTTCGGCGGGCGAGATCAGTTCCATGCGGGTCTGGAAGCGAGGCAGACGGAACCACGCTTTTTCGAACTATAGCAGAAGCGCAGTGGCCAGTGGCCAGTGCTCAGTGGCCAGTGCTCAGAAAAATCAGGTGAATGTGTGGTCGACGATGTGGGGCCACTGACCGCTTTCTTCTATCCTCGTGTCTTTTTCTTGATCTCGATGTTCAGTCGCCGGATTTTCTGGTTCAGCGTGGAGAGTGGCACCTTGAAGCGTTCGGCGGCTTCGGTCTGGTTCCAGTTACACTTCTCCAGCATGTCGCTGATGATGCGCCGCTCCACGTCTTCCACAATTTCAAACAGCGAAGCGTCCGTCGGCGGATCGTGCAGCGTTAACGCCGAGCCCCGGCCCAGCAGATTGTCGGGTAGCAGGTCGATCGTGATATCGGGGCCAGAGGAGAGAACCACCGCACGCTCAATCACATTCTCCAGTTCACGAACGTTGCCCGGCCACGAGTAGGACATCAGCGGACGCAGCGCTTCGGGCGTGATCCGCCGCACCGGGCGATCGTTCTCCTCGGCATACTTCTTCAGGAAGAACTGCACCAGCAACGGAATGTCTTCTCTGCGCTGGCGCAGCGGAGGCAATTCGATGGTAATGACGTTCAGGCGATAGAACAGATCCTCGCGGAAGCGGCCTTCCCGCACCAGTTGGCGCAGGTCGATGTTGGTGGCGGCGATGATGCGCACATCCACCTGGATTTCCTGCACGCCGCCAAGATGCATGAATCTGCGGTCCTGCAGCACACGCAGAATCTTCGCCTGCGTCTCCAGGCTCATGGTGGCAATTTCATCCAGAAACAGGGTGCCGCGGTCGGCGATCTCAAACAGCCCCTTCTTCGACGCGATGGCGCTGGTGAACGCTCCCTTCACGTGCCCGAACAGCGTAGACTCCAGCAGGTCAGTCGGCATAGAACCGGTGTTGACCGGCACAAAAGGCCGCTCATGGCGCGGAGAATTCAGATGCAGTGCTTTTGCAATGATCTCCTTGCCAGTTCCACTCTCGCCCTGCAACAACACGGTGGACCGGCTATTGGCGACCTGCGCAACCAGGTCGAAGATCTTCAGCATCGGCTCGCTTTTGCCGACAATGTTTTCGAAGTTGTAGCGCTGCTTGAGGGCGCGCTTCAGTTGGACGTTTTCTTCCTCGGCACGGCGCCATCCCACGGCAGCGCGAACATCAGCCAGCAGCTTTTCGTTGTCCCAGGGCTTCTGAACAAAGTTGGCAGCTCCGCCCTGCATGGCGCGCACCGCGTTCTCCACCGTGCCGAAGGCGGTGATCATAATGACCGGCAGTCCAGTCTCATGAGCCCGGATTTCGGCAAGAATCTCCATGCCATTGCGACCCGGCAAGGTAAGGTCGAGCAGGATGAGATCGAAAGGATGCTCGCCAATCCGCTGCAATCCCGCTTCGCCGGTCGCTGCCGTTTCCACAGCGAAGCCTTCCAGTTCCAGCAAAGTTTGCAGAGATTCACGAATCTCCACTTCATCGTCAATGATGAGAACCGCGCCGGCCAGGCCCGGGTTCTGATTCATCGCCCCGCGCGAAATCACTGCCGCCTCAGACATATTCGGCCTCAGGTGTGGTCGGGTTAGTCGTGCTTGGCTCGGACATATTTTGGCCGCTTAGCTTAGACATGGACTGCCTTCCTGCTGAGTGGGAAATCCAGAGTGAATGTTGTACCGGAGCCAGGATGGCTTTCCACGCGAATCTTGCCCGCGTGTTCCTGGATGATGCCGTAGGTAACGGACAGGCCCAGGCCGGTTCCGCGCGCCTGGCCTTCGCGAGGCGAAGTCTTGGTGGTAAAGAACGGGTCGTAGATCCGCTGAATGTGCTCGGGGGCGATGCCCGAGCCAGTATCGGAAACGCAAACGCTGACGCTATCGCCGTTCATCGTGGCAACCCGCAGCTTGCCACCCCCGGGCATTGCATCCTTCGCATTGAGAAACAGGTTCAAGAATACCTGTTGCAGTCTTCCCGGATTTCCCTGAATCGGTTGCAACTTGAGCGCGAGCGCATTCTCAACTTCCACCTTCGCTACCTTGAACTGATGCTCTAGTAATGCGAGCGTGTCGGCGATCACCTTATTCACATCCACATCGCCAACCTCACTTCCGCTGGTACGGGAGAAATTCAGCAGATTGTTTACGATTTCCGACGCGCGGAAGGTTTGCCGCGTGATCTTCTCCAGCAAGCCGGACTTCTGGGGATCACCCTGCAATTGTTTCGAGAGCATCTGCGTGTAAGAGGAGATCACCGCCAAGGGTGTATTGACTTCGTGAGCGACCCCCGCTGCCAGCAAACCGATCGACGAAAGTTTGTCGGCTTGCGAAAGCTGGGCTTCGAGTTCGATGCGCTCGGTGATGTCGTCCATGATGATCAGCCGCCCGATGACCTGAAACTTGCGCGTCACCAGAGGCGCGATGGCCACATTCACCGTGCGAACTTCCCCGGCAGGTGTTTTCAGCCGAAACTTGTACAGATTGTGAATGCCAGCGCTCTCCCGCATGCGATCGAACTCTTCCACAAATTCTGCCGGGAAAATGGCCTTGAGCGGCTGGGTCAAAGTCTGCCAGCGCGGCACCGCATACATCACTTCCATCTGCGCGTTCCAGCTCTCAATACGATCTTCCATGTCGAGCGCCATCACGCCCACGTTGATGGATTCCACAATGTTCTCGTTGAAATCCTTCAGGCGTTCGTACTCGGCGGCTTTCTGCTGCAGCGAGGCATAGAGCTGGCCGTTCTGGATCGCAATACCCAGATATCCGCCCAGAGTTTCCAGCAATTCCATGTCTTCGCTGGAGAGGAAATCTCCTTGCGTGGTCTTCCCCAGGCCCAGCACGGCGATCGTCTTCTGCTGCGCGTGGCAAGGAATGTAATAATTCAGCTCCAGACGGGCGATGGTTTGCTGCGCGCCCGGATTTTCGCGGGGTACCTGGTGCGTATTCTCAAAGAAGAGGTGCCCACCAGCCTCCGGCCGCGGCGCGCTCAGGAAGGACAGATCGAGTTTGCCCGGCGCGGACAAACCGTAGGACTTCGCCAGCACAAATCTCTCGGCGTCTTCTCCGGCCAGGAAAATCGCTATGCGGTCGACGGCAAGCGTGCGCGATAGCCGATCCATCAGCGAGGAGAGCATCGCATTCAGGTCCGTCTCCGAACTGAGTTCCCTGCCGAATTCGAGAAGCGTGCGGCGGTAGTCGTAGCGCGTGCGATAGAAGAACTGATCGATGCGGTCCTGAATCCACTTTCGTACCGGATCAAAGAGCAGGGCTGTAACCACGACGGCAAGAATCAAGCCCACCGGACCGCTGCTGGGCTGCCGCATATGCACCAATTCGGCGACGCCAGCCACTAGCCCAAAATACATTCCCACCACGGTCGCGGCCGCCAGCGTATACGCCACGCCGCGCTTGAAAATGAGATCCACATCCATCAGGCGATAGCGGAAGATGGCGTAACCGAACGTAAGCGGCAGCAACGCCAACGAGAGCGCGGAAATCTTCATCGTGGCGCCCGGCAGCGTTCCCATCAGGTAAGGAACAACATAGAACAGGGTGTAAGGAATAATGGCCAGGATGGTGCCACGCGTAACCCACTTCAGTTGTTGCCGCAGAATCGTGGTGCTAGCGCGCCGGTAGCTGTACCAAAGCAGGGTGGCTGAGGCCAGAAAGAACAGCGACCCGTAGGACATTTCCATGCGGTCCAGGTTCCAGCGCAGCCGTTCACTGGCCTGCAACCAGCGCATGGCGCCCACATGAATCGCCAGCAGGATCGTGCCAGGCACGTAGACCAACGCCAGCAGCCACGGATACTTGCGCACCGTCTGGCGCTTCTCCGGGAAGGTTAGGACGAAATGCAGAAATAGCGCTGGCTGCAATACTCCGGCGGCGATGTTGCCCCAGTAAATGGTCCAGTCGAAATCGTTCAGCTTGCCGGTGTATTTGAAGGAGTAAGCAATGAACGACACCAGGCAAAAAATATAGAAGTGCGTGGACCCGGGAGCCGTCCACCGCCTCAACAGCACATACAAGCCGATGCCAAGATAGATAAGCGCAATCAGCCGCAGCCAGTTGTTCAGCGAGCGTTCGGCCGGAACTAGAATGACACTGGAATCGAGCGGCACCGATTGCCGGAGCAAGGAATATGCCGCTTTCGACCAGACTCCGTTGCGGTAGAGTTGGCGCTCCAACCCCGATATATTCTGGATTTCCTGCCCGTTGACCGAAACCAGCTGATCGCCCGACTTGATGCCACTCTTGGCGCCCGGTCCGGCGGGATCGACCCGATCGGCCGTGAGTCGCCCGCCATGTTCTACCCACCAAACTCCGTCATCGGGGATCGAAGCTTTCAATTCTGCATCGAAGTTGAAGCCGGCAAATACGACCGCAGCCACCGTTAACAGGAACAGTAGAACAGCAACGAAACGGACTTGGCTTTCCCGATTCATGGACTTCCGCGGCCCCGAACCCCTAACGGGTTGGGCAGGAGTGGCAACGAGGTCCTGCGGGTCATCAATGAGCAACTTCGCTGCCATGTCTTTTCCCGCTTTGGAAATCCTTAAGTGCGGCATCTACAGCACTTCCGCGATTATAGATGGATTTTCGAACAGTGATTACGCCTTTTTGGAGGTTTCTGTGATATTCCGTATCTACCGGCCATGCAGAGAGTTAGCCTGTCGGTTTAGGGCATGCTCTTGGGGAGCGATGAGGCGTGGGGGTTGGCAGGCCGGTTCGAGAGCCGGCGAAGCTTACATAGACGCAGTTATCCCCGCGCTGACTTTCATCAGCCGCGGGGACGCGATTTCGGTCGCCCTGCCGCCTTCGCGACCAGAGCTCGATCTCTTACGACGGCCAGGGCGCCGTCTGCGATTGTTCGTGTGCCAGGCTCACCCGGATCACATTCATCAGTTCATCGTTGTCGGCGGGCTTCTGAAAGAAAGCGGCCGCCCCAGCCTTCAGAGCGCGTTCCTCGTTACTCTGGGGATCGCGAGCACTCAACACGATGACCGGAACGCTCGACAGTGCGTCTATATTCTGCAGCCGGTCAAGAACCACGAAACCGTCGCCGACCGGCAAGCCCAGATCCAGAATGATCAAGGCTGGACGCTCCTTCTGAGCCGATGCGATGGCGGAATAACCATCGCTGGCGGTTGCGACCTCATAGTTGTTGGCCCGCAAGCGCAGCCGCAAGGCACGCACCAGATCGGGATCATCATCGACTACCAAAATCTTTGCTCTCGGCATTGTTGTTCTCCTTTTCAATTGCTTAGTTGGAATCTCGTGGGCTCTTTCCTGCACACAGCTGTTTTCGCTCCAGGCTTGCCGTGATCATCCCGGTGACCCGTTCGGCCACGGTTTGAACCTGCTGTTCCAGCGGTTGGCTGGAAATGTCGGAAGGCAGCTCCACTGGAGCCGCCATGATTGTGAGGATGCACCTGCTCTTAAAGTCAGGCACGCGCTCCAGTTGTTCGCGAATGCGCGTCGTCATAATTCCGGAGCGTTGCAGATCGGTCGAAGCCACCACGAAAAAAGTCTCGGCCGCTCCCGAGGTCCCCATCGGCGGCAGCACCAGATCTTTGTCGAGATAGACACAGCGCCGCAAAATCTCCAGGCACTGTTGCCAGGTTCCCTTCCAATTGCCCCGTAGGGCGGAGTAGGGCGCGAGTTCCACGCGCACCAGCACAAACGCCGGTCGCAAACGATCTTTGTGAGTAATCACGGGAGCTAGCAGCTTGGGCAGAGAATAGGTTGGCAGCGTGAATGTAAAAACACTGCCCTGCCCAGGTTCGCTGGAAACCCAGATACGTCCTCCGTGCAGGCGAACGATTTCCCGGCAGATGAACAGCCCCAGTCCCAGACCGGAGCGGTTGTTGTCGACCGACTCGGCATCTTGATAGAGCCGCTCGAAGATGAGCGTCTTTGTATCCGGATTTATGCCGCGTCCGGTGTCGCTGACCGAAACGTAGACGGCGGATGAATCCGCTTCAACCATGCAGGCCTGGAGAATGACTGCGCCGTCTGCCGGGGTGAACTTGATCGCATTGTCCACCAGATTGATCAGGACTTCGAGTACGCGATCCGGATCGGCATGCACCAAAGGCAGCCTTTGGTCGACTCCGATTTCAAGTCCAATCTGCTTTTCCGCCGCCATCGGCCGCATCATTGCCACAGTCTGATGAACCAGATCGCCCAGCGCGATGCAGCGCGGTTCCACTCGCATTTTCCCGGTCTCGGCGCGCGTTGCTTCGAGCAAATCGCGGATCATGGCATGCAACTGATTCACGCTTTTCAGCACCGTCTTCAGGTGGTCGGACTGATCGGGACTCATCGGACCAGCCAACCCGTCGAGCAGCAGAGTGACGTACTGGTGAATACAGGTGAGCGGCGTCCGCAATTCGTGTGAAACGTGGGAGAGGAACTGGTTCTTGAAGTCCATCTGCTGCTTGCGGGTGATTTCGAGGGAACGCAGGAGCGCTTGCCGCTCCACCGCGTAGCGAATGGCACGCTCCAGATGTTTACTGGACATGGTGCCCTTGATGAGGTAATCCTGCACGCCATGATGAACCGCCTTCATCGCCAGCGCTTCATCGTCCTGGCCGGAAAGCACCACCACGGGCACATTGGGCGAGTGCTCGATAACACGGCGAAAGGTTTCCGCGCCGCGGCTGTCGGGCAAATTCAGGTCCAACAGCACCACCGAGGGTGTTTCTTTGGTGAGCGAGGCGAGGCCCTCGGAGAGCCGGTTTACGCAATTAACGTTCACCGGAGTCTTGCACTCGACCAGTCGCAGGCGGACCAGATCTGCGTCCCCTGGGTTATCTTCAATCAGCAATACTTGCGTCGTCGGATGACCTGTAATCGGATGATCCATAGTCCTCACTCTCCGCGTGGCGGCAGACTGGCGAAATCACACCAAAACTCTTCAATCGACTTCACCGCCGCCAGAAAATCATTCAAGTTTCCCGGCTTGCTCACATAGCAGTTCGCCCCCAGCTCATAGCTGCGTGCAATATCTTTCCCTAACTGGGAAGTACTGAAAATCACCACCGGAATCCGGCGCAGCTCCGGGCCCGCCCTGATCGCCGCCAACACTGCCAGGCCGTCTCTCTTTGGCAGGCTCAGGTCCAGGATCACCAGATCGGGACGAATCGCGTTCCCGTACTTTCCCCGCCGGTTGAGAAAAGCCAGCGCTTCCGCACCATCCTCCACGCTCTCAATCTGGCTGTGATACCGGCTTCTGGCCAGCGCCTCCCGTGTCAATCCCACATCGGCAGGATTGTCATCCACCAACAGCAACCGGAGTCCGGATTTCATCGTGTACTCCTTCCCGCTCGTCAGATCCATACTCGTCAGAACCACGCAGTGCCATCGAGAATTTAAAGGTTGAACCGGCGCCGGGTTGCGATTCGACCCAGATTCGCCCGCCGCAGCGCTCGACGATCTTCTTGCAGATGGCGAGCCCGATTCCGTTGCCCGGGTATTCGGTGCGTGCGTGCAACCTTTGAAAGACCACAAAAATCTGTTCGGCGCTCTCGGGCGGAATTCCGATTCCGTTATCGCTCACGCTGAACAGCCAGTGCAGATCCGCTTTTTCCGCCCGCACGGAAATCATTGGCCTCTCCTGCCCGCGAGCTGCGCCATCTGCGTGCGATTCGCCCAGACGGCGGGAAGCGTTTCCCAGGTAACGACCGCTCCGCTTCCTTCGATGACCGAAGATAGGGTTTCCACAACCCCTTGCATCACGGCATTGCAATCGACGCTCGAGCTGGCGACATCCCTCCGCCCCACTCGCGAGAACGCCAGCAGATCCTGAATGAGGACTTGCATGCGTTGCGCTCCCTCGCTGGCGTAGCCGATGAATTTGTCGGCGTCCGCATCGAGTTTGCCGCGATACCGTTCGCCGAGTAGCTGGGTGTAGGCCGTCACCATGCGCAGAGGTTCCTGCAGGTCATGCGACGCGACATAGGCGAACTGCTCCAGATCCGCATTCGAGCGGGCCAGTTCCTCCGCTTTCCGGGAGAGTTCCTTGGCTTGCGTTGCCAGTTGCTTCTCCGCTTCCTTGCGTTCGCTGATGTCGGTGTTGGTGCCAAACCAGCGGAGCACGCGGCCTTGGCTATCCTTTGACGGCATGACGCGGGTGAGGAACGCGCGAAAAACGCCGTCGGCGCCGCGCAGCGGAAATTCCATGTCGAAGGGCAGGCCAGCGGCGATCGCGCCCTTCCATTTTTCCAGGACCTTGGGCAGCACGTCGGAATCGTGAACGCTCTGCCACGCCCACCCTTCCATCTGCTCAAAGGTCGTGCCGGTGTATTCGTACCAGCGCTGGTTGTACCAGAAAATGTGTCCGTCGGCTTCAGCCATCCAGGCCAGTTGCGGGATACCGTTGGCCAGGGCCTGGAAACGCACCTCGCTGTCTCGAAGGGCCTCTTCCATTCGCTTGCGTTGGGTGATATCGGAGAACGTAACCGCGACCTGGCCTTGGTGGGTGCGGAATGCCGTCACCTCAAACCACTTCTGCAGCGGTTGCGCATAGTTCTCGAAGTGAGCCGATTCTCCGCTGGTCGCGATCTTTCCGTAGGTTTCAATCCAGAAGGGTTCTATGTCGGGTAGAGCCTCACGAATCGTTTTCCCCAAGACCTTCTCCCGGGCCAGGCCGGTGTGGGTTTCAAAGGCGGGGTTTACTTCCAGATAGCGCTGGTCGCAGGGCCTGCCTTCCTCGTCATAAATGACTTCCAACAGCGCAAACCCCACCACCATTTCACTAAAGAGGAGTCGATAGCGCCGTTCACCCTCGTGCAGCGCGTCCTCCGCCCGCTTGCGCTCAGTAACATCACTCGCGGCACCGAACCATTCCACGATTTCGCCGTTCGCATCTTGCAGCGGAATCGCTCGTGAGAACGTCCAGCCCAAGCTGCCGTCCACGCGCAGCACGTGGTGTTCCAGTTCGAATACGCCTTTGGTCCGGATGGCTTTGTTGATGGCCGCCGTCACCCGCGCCTGATCATCCGGGTGAATGTACTCCTGGAGCCAGTTGCGGTTTGGCGCTTCCGTGTCGGCGAGAAAATTCTTTCCCCCTAGCTGGCGCATCTCGCTCCAATCCGGGCTCATGCGATACACCACGTCGGAACTGGCCATCACCAGGGCGCGGAAGCGCTCCTCGCTCTCCCGCAGCGCGTCTTCCGCCTGCGTGCGTTCGGTGATGTCGCGGAGAATGACGGTAAACAGCTTCTTGCCGTCGGTTTCGACTTGAGAGATCGAGGCCTCAATCGGAAATTCTTCGCCATTTGATCGCACCGCGCAGAGTTGGTTCGTGCTTGCTGGCCCCAGCGCCCGATTGGTGATGCCAGTCTCAGAGAACCTGCGAATATGCGCTCGGTGTGCGATCCGAAACCGCTGCGGAATAAAGCGTTCAAGGGACTGCCCGACTGCGTCGTGTGCCGAACAGCCAAACATCTTTTCCGCAGCCGCGTTGAACATGACGATGATCTGCTCTTGGTCAATCGTGAGAATGGCGTCCATTGCAGAATGGATGATGCCGGTCAGACGGGCCTCGCTTTCGCCCAATGCCGCAGTGCGCTCGGCCACGCGCCGCTCCAGTTCCGCGCTTAGAGCTTCGCTGCGTTCAACAATGAAGGCGATCCAGGTGACGAAGGCGATGAGGGTAGCCCCGCACAATATCCCGAGCAGGCTGGCTTCAACCCAGGTGAAGTGAGATTCCGTCAGCAGAGGTTTCGATATAAACCAGCCGATGAGGCTGAGAGCAATCAGAGCGGCGGGAGTTGCCCGCCGCAGCAACCGTGCGCCCGAATTCTGGCCGGTGAGAAGCCCTCCCAAGGCCCAGGTTGCGCGGGAACAAATTAACCCGGGGGTGAGCAGGAAATAGCTGACCACGGCAGGCAAAGCCAGAGTGATGGGTGTTACCTTCGGCCCCACCAGCAAACCCAGCAGCCCAAAGGCCGGCGCCACTGACGCCCCGAGAGAAAAGAACTGAGCGGGCCAATCGTCACGGCGCGTCCTCCAGTCGATCAACAATAGGGCGAGACCGAACAGCAGAAAATTTCCCGCGGCAATCGGCGACATGAGGATGCGCGCGTTGGCCAGTGGCGGCGGGAGCGGTCCGACCAGCAATACCCGATCGATGCCGAAGCTAAGGCGGAAGATGTGCTCCGCCAAGGTGACCAAGCCGACCACGGCGACGATAATGGCTGAGCCTTGAGCCGCAACTCTGTCGGTTCGCGTGGACTGCTGATTGTGTTTTCTTCGCAGCCACAGGGAAATGCCGGCGAGCACGCTGCAGCCTGCCGCGTTCGGGGCCATCGGGGTCCCGAGTCCCCAGGTAATGAGAATTGCAACGCCGAGCGTCCACCCAGCAAGCACCGACAATCCAATCGCGATGGAAAACAAGCTGGCCGCGGAGGCGAAGACGCTTAGCCTCTTGACCAAGCCGGGATCGGCGGACGCTCTCATGTGATTGAAGAAGGGAATCCGAACCAGAGTCCGCGATACCGCGCGCCACGCGGGCTGCTCGATTAGGTTATCGGCGGACAGGAGGGTGGCTTTAGACGAGAAAAGCGCCGTAGCTTGTCGAAAGGACGGCTGAGCGGGCAGCGGAACAACGTACCTTTGGGTGGGGGTTCAAACCTCCGGATTAGAGTCTTCCGAGATTAGCGTTTTCTGAACCGCGCAAGAAGTTGGCCGCAGAATCCGCTAGCCAGCCTTGCGTTCACTCTCCTCCGCTGCCTCACGTTCGTCCGCATCCCAGTCAAATGACAGCGCCCGCGCCGTGGTTTCGATGGGCTCGAGCTCCGGAATATCTTCGGCCACCGACGCGCCCAGCTCGGCAAACTTGCGCGCCGAAACCAGCACGCGGCTCTCCAGCGAGCCAACGGCTTTGTTATACGACTCGACTGCGCGATCGAGACCACTTCCCACCGAGGCGATATGCCCGCCAAGCAAACGTAGCCGATCATGCAGTTCCTTGCCTAATTCGCTGATCTTCTGTGCATTGCGCGCCAGCTTTTCCTGATTCCATCCGTAGTTGATTGCCTTCAGCAGTGCGATCAGCGTGGTCGGCGAGGCGGGAATGACGCGGTTCAGCACTCCGTGCTCGATCAAGCCTGAATCTTGTTCCAGGGCGGCGCTAAAAAACGTCTCCCCGGGAAGAAACATCACGACAAACTCTGGCGTAGCTTCAAACTGCTCCCAATATTTCTTGCCGCTGAGCGTGTTCATATGGTCGCGCACCTGCCGCGCGTGATTGGCCAGGCACGCGCGCCGCGCATCTTCGTCCGTGGTTTCGAAAGCATCGAGGAAGGCCTGCAGCGGCGTTTTTGCGTCCACCACAACGTGCTTACCGCCGGGCAACTTCACCACCAGATCAGGCCGCAGCCTTCCTGTTTCTGTGGTCACCGATTCCTGCTCGGCGAAATCGCAATAGGAAAGCATGCCCGCGATTTCAACCACGCGGCGCAACTGAATTTCTCCCCAGCGCCCGCGCACGTTGGGAGTGCGCAGGGCCCGCACCAGATTGCCTGTCTCCGACTGCAATTCTTTCTGGGTAGTGATCAGCGATTGCACCTGCGCGCGCAGTTCGCCGTAAGCATCACCCCGGGCCACTTCCATCTGCTGAATCTGCGAATCCACCTTATTCAGCGAATCCCGCACTGGCGCGACCATATCGGCGACCGCCTTCTGGCGCGCCTCCAGGTCGCCCTTAGCCTGGCTTTGGAAGCGCTTCAGCGTCTCTTCCGCGATCACCAGAAACGACGAGTTGTTGCTTTTCAACGCATCCGCCGCCATCGCTTTGAAGGCGTTGCGCAATTCTTCGCTGGCGCGCGTGACCAGTTCGATCTTTTCGTTGCTGGTCTTTCGTTCAGCCTCCAGAGCCGATTCCGCCCTGGCCTTGCCCGCCACCAACTCCGTGTGAGCCCGCTGAAGCCGCTCCAGATCGGCCTTTCCGGCCGCTAATTCCTTTTCCATCAAGGACAAGCGTGCGCTGAGCGCGGCTCCGCGCGAGCGCAGCGCCAGCCAAGCAATCAAGCTTCCAAACAATAGGCCGATGACCCCTATGACACTTGGTTCCATAGCGAAGGTAACTTCCCAGGTCGGATTTCAGCTTCTAGCCTAGCACCAGCAACCAAGTTTGAGCCGGAAGGCATCCTTTCCCAGGATCAAGTTGAGTAGGCACAAACTGATGTTACGGGCCCCTAGATCGATGATTAGCAGGACCGGTAGACGATTCGCCATCGCGTTTCTGCTGGTAACGAGCACCCTCTCGATTCCTCCCTCGGCCCGAGCGATGGCTTCTTCCCTGGGAGTTCCGGCTGGCTCTGAGAAGCCCGCACCGCAAGCGACCGTAAAACCAGCCTCGGCCTCCTCTCCCGATATTCCTTTCAACGACTACGATCCCGAGTGCGAACAGCAACTTTTCGCGTTGGCAAATCAGGCGCGAGCCCAGGCCGGTGCCCCGCTCCTCACTCTCGATGCCGGCCTGAGGCGCGCTGCCCGCGTGCATGCAGAAGCCATGTTCTCGGCGCGGCAACTATCCCATCAGTTCCCCGACGAGCCCTCCCTCCCCCAACGTCTGGCGAGCGCAACTCGCACGCAACTCGATCAGGAAGGCGAAAACGTAGCGCTCGATTTCGACGCCGCCGAGGCGCACCAACATCTCATGCTTTCACCACCGCATCGCGCAAACCTGCTCAACCCGGCTTATAACGTAGTCGGGTTGGGCGTGGTCCGCAGTGGCGACCGGCTGTACATTGTGCAGGATTTCGGCCATGCCCTCCCCAACTATTCCACGACGGAAGTGAAGGAACGAATTGCCGCCACTGTGGCGCAAACGCGGCGTCAGGCCAACCAACCGGAGCTCGCGCGCCGCGATCTGCCCACCGCGGACGATGCAGCCTGTTCCATGGCGCAAGCCGACAAGCTCGGTACCGCCTCAGTTCATCAGCTCGCGCAACAATATACTGTCCTCACCTATACCAGCCTGCATCCGGAAGCCCTGCCGGCAAACGCCGGCCACATGCTCACCGGCCACAACCTGCGCAGCTTCTCCGTCGGCGCCTGCTACGCGCGCACGGAGAGTTATCCTACCGGAGTGTATTGGGTAGTGCTTTCGCTGGACTGAACAGAACTGAGTCGGCCCCTTCGCTTCGTCTACTTCCCCGCCATTTCCTTCTCCACATCTTCTGCCTTCGAAGGCAACGCCGCGCTGAGCTTGATCAGCTTGCCGTCCTGATCCACGTAGTAGTCATCTTCGATGCGTACGCCGAGATTCTCTTCGGGAATGTAAATCCCTGGCTCAATCGTGAAGACTTGCCCCGGTCCAAGCGGCGCATTGGGATCGGTCGCATCATGCACGTTCAGGCCAACAGGATGGCCCAGACCATGAATGAAGTACTTTCCCAGCGGTTCGCCGTGCAGGTCTTTCCCGTGAGTATTGATGTAATCGTATGCGATCTTGTAGAGCGAATCCGGATCGTCACGCCTCATGTTGGACTTGCCCGACCTGAACGCCGCTTCGGCGGCCTGTTGTGCTCCGAGAACGATGTCGTAGATCTCGCGCTGGCGCGCGCTGAAATGTCCACTGATCGGCAGCGTGCGGGTGATGTCGGAGGCGTACATGGAATATTCGCCGGCTGCATCGATGACAACCACGTCGCCCGCCTTCATAACGTGCGAATCCTCCGAGTAGTGCAGCACCGTCGAGTAGAAGCCGGAGCCCACAATCGGCGCATAGGCAGGACGCTCGCAGCCGCGCTTCCCCCATTCGTACTGCATGAGTGCGGAAACTTCGAGTTCATTCACCTGGGGCTTTACCGCTTTGAAAGCGGCGAAGTGCGCCGCCACCGATGCATCGACGGCCTTGCGAATCAGCGCCACCTCTCCCGCATCTTTCGTGGTGCGAAATGAATCGATCATGGGCTTTACATCCTGAAAACTCAGGAACGAGTTCACATCCTTCAGAAATTCCAGAGGCTCAGCGCTTGCCGAAGTCTGGTCGTGCGAGGCCACGTCGGTGTAAACCACTGGACGCACGCCCGAGGCGACCTTCATCACTTCCTCTGGCAGCTTGGCCATGTCGTTGACGCGATCGAAGCCGGTAATTCCTGGAGCTTCCGGATTTTCCGGACCGAGTTTGGGTCCGGTCCACTTCTCCTGCGTCAGATTGCGCGGCGGAAGGAAAAGAATCTCAGTGTAGGAGCGCGCCGGCTTGTCCCCCACAGCTTCGGCAGCTGGCGCAATCAGTAACGCCGCTCCTGGCTCGGTCGAGCCGGAAAGATAGTAAAAATTGTCTTCCTGACGAAACCCATAGAGATCATTCGGCCCCTCGCTCTCCATGGGAGCGAAGAGAACGACCACACCTCCAACTTTTCTTGCCAGGGCCTCGCGGCGGGCGTGATAGTCCGAGTTGGGCTGCCGATCGAGCGCAAAAGCAAGCGCGCTCGCAAGCAGGAGAAAAGAAAAAGCCAGAAAGTTTGCCAGAAAAAAAGACAGCCGCCACCTTCGCATCGTGCAATCCGTTCCAGTTCCGAGAGTTGCGCCCTTCCCAAGATTCATCCGCCAAACCGGCCCAGCCGCAAGCCATTTTCCAATTATTTCTGCTTGCCGGTCGCGCTCTGCTTTGCCTGCAGGAACGAATCTACATTGCTTTTGTCGATGAGGGCAGAACCAGTATCCACAAAGGCGGGGATCGGCGCAAAGCTGTCCTTCGACCAATCCGTTTCGAGAGAAGAAGGCTTGTGGTGATACAAATTGTCGAGCATCTGCATACCGACAAACGCCATGGTGTAGGGCTTCTGAGAGATAGTAGCGGCAATTGCTCCGCTCTGGATATATTGCAGCGTTTCCGGATCGGTATCCATCGCCATCACAACCTTGCCCGTGACGTGGTAGCTATTGAGGACACCCGCCACTTCTTTCCCCGACTGCGCCTCCAGGCACACGAACGCATCCACCTGATCTTTTTCCTTACCGATGATTTGTGTTGTGGTATCGAAGGCGATGCGCGGATCGCCCTGGATGTCGACCACGCGCGTGATCTTGATATTGGGCGCGCGCTCCAGCGCGTCGCGATAGCCGTGCAGGCGGTCTTGCATATTGCGCTGATCGGGCATGGTGAAGACCACCACGTTGCCCTTGCCCTTCAACTCCTGGGCCAGGCGCAAGCCGCCAGTCATGCCGACCTCGTAGTTATTTGTGCCGATGAAGAAAAGACGCTTGCTGGCGGGCGCGTCGGAATCCATGGTGATCACGGGAACCCCGGCGGCAATCGCCTTGTCGATGCTGTCTTTCAGCAATACCGGATCGGTCACGCCGAGCAGAATTCCGGTAGCTTTTTGCTGCACTGCCTGGTCGAGCGCATCGCGTTCAGCCTTCGGGTCATATGTGTTAGGGCCCAGGAAATCTGTGCGGACCTTGAATTGCGAACCGGCCTTGGTAAATCCCGCGCCCGCCGCCTGCCAATAGGGTACTTGCAAGTTAGCGGCTACGAATACGAAGTACTCGCTGGAATCATGAGGGCCGCAGGAGAGTAGCACGATCGCCAGCAATACCAGTCCAAGAAGAGAAGACAGTTGACGCAAGCGGAGCATCGGATCCTCCTTGGAACTCTGCGAAGTTACTTGCGAAGTTCAACCGGCGTGCCGGGCCCGATGAGAAAACGTTTGGCGAGTGGATTGTAAACCAGTGATCAAGTGAAAGAAAGATCGCAGATAGAGAAGGTCAGAAACTACACTCCAACCGGGAACGGTTTGGTATGGGCCTCCCCGCTCAACGCCACGCCAGAGAAACGCCCCTGCAACAATGACATCAATCCGGTGTACCAGTAACCCACCACGAATAGCACGAGGAATGGAATCGTAACGTAGTTTTCGTTTTGTACGGCGTAGTACACCGTCATGGCGAAGTAAGTCCCAATCACCAATTCCAGCCACGGCACCCAGCCCAGGCGCTTGCGGTATTTGGTGGCGCGAACTTTATCTTTCTTCGATTCCACGTGGTACTTCGGCGTGCGGGCGAAGGCGCTCTCTTTGCCGATGAGCGCTTCGATGACGGCTTTGGTGTTGGTGATGGTCAGTCCGATCCCCAAGGCCATGAGGAACGGGAGATAAAGCAGCGCGCGCGGCCAACTCTTGGGGAAAAGCTCGCGCTGCGAGACCAGATAAAAGCTCGAGATCGAAAATGTCGACGCCATGAACAGGGGCAGATCGATGAACAGCATCTGAAACCATCCCTGATAAA
This sequence comes from uncultured Acidobacteriaceae bacterium, assembly GCA_964403025.1. Lineage (GTDB taxonomy): Bacteria > Acidobacteriota > Terriglobia > Terriglobales > Acidobacteriaceae > Sulfotelmatobacter. The sequence goes on from CAYOEH010000003.1 coordinate 329,846, forward strand.
AGCGGATGATCATCGCCGGCAACATCAGCACCGAGAGAACGATCATCAGCGGATAACTCAGATTCGCCGTCAGGTGATACCACGCTTCAATTTTGGTGTGTAGCGGAGCGTCGCTTTTCAAAACGCGCGGCAGAATTTTCTTCCCCGTCTGAATCAGCCCCTTGGCCCAGCGCGCCTGCTGAGTTTTGAACGCAGTCATCTCCACCGGCAATTCAGCGGGGCACTCCACATCCTGCAGGTATATAAACTTCCATCCCTTCAACTGCGCACGGTAAGACAGATCGGTATCTTCTGTGAGCGTATCGTGCTGCCATCCGCCCGCTTCGTCGATCGCCGCGCGCCGCCAGACCCCGGCCGTTCCGTTGAAGTTAAAGAAGACGCCGCTGCGAGCGCGTCCGGAGTGCTCGAGCACAAAATGTCCGTCGAGCAGGATCGCTTCCACTTGCGTCAGAAACGAATAGTTGCGGTTGATATGCGTCCATCGCGTTTGCACCATACCGATCTTTGGATCGGTGAAGTGATGAATCGTGCGCAGCAGAAAATCGTCCGGCGGAGTGAAATCCGCGTCAAAAATAGCAACAAATTCGCCCTTCGCCGTCTTGAGGCCTTCGGCGAGCGCTCCCGCTTTGAAGCCCTCGCGGTTGCTGCGGTGATGGTAGCTGATGGGATTTCCCAGCGCCGCATAGCGCTCCACCAGATTCCGCGCCACTTCGACGGTTTCATCCGTGGAATCGTCCAACACCTGAATGTCGAGTCTCTCCCGCGGATATTTCAATTTGCAGACGCATTCCAGCAACCGCTCGACCACGTACTGTTCATTGAAAATGGGCAACTGCACCGTGACTCGCGGCAATTCCTCGAACAACGCAGCCGGCTCAGTGGTTCGATTCTTCTTGTGCTTGTAATATAGATACACCAGGATGTACCGGTGCATCCCGTAACCCGCCAGCAGCACGAGCACAATGAAATAAGGAATCAGCAGCGCGCGATCAAAGGCATCGGTGTGGTAAAGACCCTGGAAAGTTTTATCCAGCAAATGCTGCCGGAGATAGGGCCCAATGCCCTTCGGGGCGTCCCATGCGGCCAACGCGGAAGACAAGATGAGGTCAGAACAGAGCAAGTGAGCTGGCTGAAAACTCCCATTCTACCGGATTCGAGTGCCTTCGCCCTCGCAATATCGCCAGCATCTGAATAGAAAACGAATACGAACCTAGCAGGAAGCCGACTCTTGCTCACTTGCGTTTCCCGAACCCTGCAGCAACGGATCGATGCACCCCTCAGCCTTGTCCAGAAGAATCTCGAGTTCCCGCGCAAAGTCTTTGCGAGACTGCGCTTGCAAGCGCCACTGATCCTGCACGGGAGCGCACACGTTTGGAATCAGATCCTCGAAACGCTCCATGGCTTGCGTGAAATAATCAACGTCTTTTCTAAGCAGTCGAATAAACTCGGCATCGCTGATGGCAGACATACAAGCTCCTTCCAGACCAGTGGCACAAAGAAGCAAATAATTTACGGTGCAATTAACGTGCCAAGCTGACCGAGTTCGTGGGTAGCACAAGGAACTGTCGTATTTTCAAAATCCTAGCCCGCATACGCTACGCTACGCAGCTTCGATTCAGCCTTTTCGGTATCAACCCTTGCAGCCCAATCTAGTTGCGATGCGTGTAAAAGTTTCGGCAGGTACTTCTCATTTCATTGCGTCGAAGTTAACGACGCGATTCGTCAGTTCCACTTCTGCTTGCCCAAGCCAAACCGTCAGGGTCCTGCCCCGCCTCGATGCGGCCCACTACTTTCATCGAATGCAAATCGATGACGGCAACATAGCCGTCGGGAGAGCATGCGACGAATGCGCGCACACCATCCGGCTGCATAACGATGCCTGCGGCGCCATGTCCAACGGCGATTCTCTGGAGAATCTTTCGCGTCGCACTATCGATGACGGTGACATCTGGACCGCGCAAAGCTGAAATCACTGCAAGCTTTCCGTCTGGCGTGAACCTCAGCCGGTTTGCGCCGCCTACATTCGCTTCCAGCGTTTGTGTGACCCGCTTACTCGCAATGTCGATGATGGAGACAGTCCCGTCGCCAGCATTCGCGACCCATATTTCTTTGCCGTCGGGAGAAACATCGAATCCTTCCGGCCCGTTGCCGACCTTGACCACCGTCTCATTCCAGTCTCCGCCGGGTGCGTCCAACGGACGGCCCTGACCCGCAACGCCGGCGTCGGTTTTCTCGATGATGCTGAGCGTGCCCGAACTCACGTTCGTAGTCGCAATCAGCCTCATCTCCGGCGAAACATAAATCATGTGGGTTCGATTCTGGCCGGTGCCAAGAATCCAGTCCACGCTCTTGCTCGCCGGATCATATCTGCCGATCGCCTTCGCGCCTTCGGCGGTGAACCACGCTTTCCCGCCTACGAATGTCAATCCATGCGGCCCGCGCAAGGCTCCGAGATCGATGGCAGGCAGTGCCTTTTGCGCGACCAGATCCACCACCGCAAGCGTGTTGTAGGCGCCGAATCCGTAGTTGGAGACATATGCCAGCTTGCCGTCGGAGGACGCAATTACCTCGTGCGGATCTTTGCCCACTGGAATTCGCGCAATCACTTGCAAGCTGGAAGGGTCGACGATCGCCACCGTGCCATCGTGCTTGGCCAGCACCAGCAATGCATTGGCGGGCGTGTCCGCGGCGTGTACAAAACTGGTTCCGCACGCAACGACTTGCAGAACAAAGAGGAAGGACAAAAAAAGTTTCATGATGCCGAAAGGATACGACAACGCCGCGGGAAACGGAGCGGGAATTCGCATCCTACGGTTCGTCTTCAGCGGAGGGAATTGCCTTCAGCGTCACGCTGGCGCGCCGGCCTTCCTCCAGGTGAACCAGACTTCCCTGCCCCTCGTAGCTCTTGAGGAATTCAGGATTGTAATAAGCTTCTCCGTCCACACTTTCCCATGCGAAGACTGTGTAGTCGCCGGGAGGAAAGCCACGCAGAGTAAACCTTCCACTCTGATCGGTGAGGGCTTTGCGATAGCGTTCGGGATGGCTGCGGAATCGCTCTGCGGGTACAGCCACAACCACCGCATCGGCGACCGGTTCATCTTTCTGATTGGTAGCAATGCCCTCGGCGATCGCTCCGTTGGCGCTGGCCACCAAATTGAGCGCGGTCACGCCCCCGCTCACGCTGAATCCGGAGTTGACGGCCTCGCGTCCGCCCGTCGCAACGGATTTCAGAAACCAATCCGGCATCGCGCTGGAATCGGCGATCTGAACCGAGTAGTGCCCCGCCGAAACATTGTTCCACTCAAAGCTGCCATCGGAATTTACATGCGCCAGCGTGGAAGAGCCTTCTCCCATCGTGACACTTCCGAGCGCGTCGTCATCGCCATCAGTCGAGCGGAGTAGAAGAAACATCTGGCTGGCATCCGGTCTTGCCTTGCCGCTGGCGTCCATTTGCATGCGACCACGAATCGTACCGCCGGTTTGCGGGGCGAGCCGAATTCCCTCGACACTTTCCGCAATCTGCAGTGACTGCCGCGCCATCATCGGCACCGCAACGTTATCCACTGTTGCGAGGATCGTATAGGCTCCGGGAGAGACGTCGCGAATCTCGAAGCTGCCGTCCTTGTGCATCTCCGCGCCGTTGAGCACCAGATTGAAATCTTTCGATTGCAGCATGATCGCCGCCGTTGCCGCCGGCGGCAGATTCACCACCGAGCCGCGAATGGTTAAGCTCGGGCTGGGTGTGAGCGAGAAACTCACCGGAAAATCATCGCCGGCATGAAGCTGGATCGGCGCAGCCTGGCCGCGATCTCTTGTGCCGGGATAATAAGTGGTTTGGTAGGCGGAAGGCGCGGGCTTGTCCGAGGCAGCGGCGTTGCCGTGAGTTGTGGCGGGCGCGCTGCCGGTGGTTTCGATCAGGCCTCTGAAATCGGGCGGCGGCGTGACTGAAATAAAGTAGCTCCCGGCCGCGAGGCCTGCAATGCGGTATTCGCCCAGATCGTTGGTGCGCTCGGCTCCAACCTGCTCCCAGTGACTACGCCCCGCAACAAACGTTTGGCGCATCACGGCGACTTGCGCCTCTGGCATGGGATCGCCGTCTTCATCGGTGACTCGCCCTTCGACCACTGCGGCGGCCTGCAGACGAATGACGACAGCTTTCATCTCCTGGCCCGCGCTCAGCGTGAGCACGCGGCCTTCGGTGCGGCGGCGATGCTTGTCGATTTCCTGATAGCCGGTGCGCTCCACGAATAGGCGATAGCGTCCGGGGACGATGTTCTCGATGCGGAAGCTTCCATCCGCGGCGGTGAGCGCGGTGTAGTTTCCGCCATCGCTTTGGCTCTCGGCGATCAGCTCGATGAGTGCCTTCTTCAAGGGCTCGCTACCGGGATCTTTGGTGACCATTCCGACGACGACGGCGCGAGTTGGCTGCGCAGCTTCCGCTGACTGCGTTTGGGCCCATAGCGAAATGGCTCCCAGCAGGACGGTCAGCAGACATGCGTAAGCCAGCTTCATCGGTTGCGATCTTTTTGCGAGCTTCTTCCGAGTTGAGAGTATCTGGAGGTCGCCCTTCACGAGCTGACCGTGAGGATCGGTCGAGCGATAGAACGCTTCCATTCTAACCGCAGTCTGCTTTTTGGCTCTTAGAAAATGCTGGCCGCCTTCCTAATAATTAATGAAGATCTCCATGCCTTGGGTCTTATGAATCATGGAGTTAGCTGGAAATTTTCGTAAGCGGCCTCGCAAAATATAGTTTTCAAAGAACTTAGGTATCAAGATCTTTTAAATCATGGACTTAGAGATCGGTCGATTCGAGTTGTCCCAATCGTCAGGGCCTCGACCATGATCGGATGGCGGGGCTGTGGAGGGCAAGGTTGGATGTCACTGGGACCTTCGGAATTAGCGGCCGACTCTGGGAGCGGTGGTAGCTCGCCCATTTCTCGCAAAAGAAGCGAGAAGTGGGGCACCCGGCACCCGGCCCTTCCTGTCGAGGGGCGCGGATGAGGGGCGGGGTAGGGATGCTTCGACTGCGGTTCAGCTTCGCATTCGCGAAGCTCAACCCTCGCTCAGCATGACAGAGTTTCTGAGAGTTTCGGACTCGACCGGAGCTTTTTCGCCGATCTCGCGACGATCTGACAAATCACTTAATTTGACGGTGTATGATTTCCAGCCGGAGGGACAGATGCGCTTATCCTGGCGGGCGGTTCTTACTTGCAGCTTATGCGCGGCCGGTGTGATGGCCGCCGGTGGTCGGGGATTCTCGCAAACCAATCCAGCACCGACCGCGGAGGCGCGGAAAGCAGCGCAGACTTTCAAGTTGATCCCCAGCCTGGACAAAGATCTGATGGATACGGCGGCGGAACCTTGCGTGGACTTCTATCGATACGCGTGCGGCAACTGGAGCAAGCTGCATCCCATTCCGAATGATTCGCCGTACTCCGACCAGTTTTACAACGTCGATCAATACAACCGGCAAGTGCTGCACGGCATTTTGGAGAGCGCCTCCGCGGCTGGCGGTACGCGCGACGCGAACACCCAGAAAATTGGCGACTACTACGCGAGTTGCATGGATGAAGCCGCGATCCAAAAGAAAGGGATGGCAGCGCTGCAGCCGGAACTGGACCGCATTAATGCTCTCTCCAGCAAAGATCAGCTTCCAGAGTTGCTGGCGCACTTTCAACTGATCAACGTGAATGCGTTTCTGGGATTTGGCTCGCAGCAGGATTTCAAGGACGCGACGCAGGAAATCGCCGTGGTAGCGCAGGGCGGGATGGGATTGCCGGAAAAAGATTATTACCTGCGTACCGGGGAAAAAGACGAAGAGATTCGCAAGCAATATGTTCAGCACATCGCCAACATGTTGAAGTTGCTGGGAACCAGCGAGACGCAGGCGGCGAGCGATGCGCAAGCCATCGTGAAGCTGGAAACCGCGCTGGCCAAGGTTTCTCTGGATGTGACCGCGCAGCGCGAGCCGCACAACATTTATCACATGATGCCGAACAGCGGGCTGCAGGCGCTGACGCCGGCGCTGAACTGGGAGAAGTTTTATCCCGCGACGGGCACGCCGCAATTCAAGGAAATCAATGTGGCGGAGCCGGAATTCTTTAAGGGCCTGAACCAGGTGATTGCGGAAACCGATCTGCCGACGATCAAGACATATTTGCGATGGCAACTGGTGCAGTCGCTTCCGGGCACCGTTTTGCCGAAGGCGCTGGATGAGGAACAATTCGATTTCGGAGGGCGCAAGCTGGTGGGGATTCCTGAGCAGGAGCCGCGCTGGAAGCGTTGCGTAGCCAGCACCGACGGCGCGCTGGGGGAGGCTTTAGGCAAGGCGTATGTGGAGGAGAAGTTTCCCGCGTCCAGCAAAGAGCAAACTTTGCAGCTGATTCATGACATCGAAGCGGCCATGGGCCGGGACATTGAAAGCCTGGACTGGATGAGCCCGGAAACCAAGAAGCTGGCGGAAGAGAAGTTGCATTTGATCGCCAACAAGGTCGGCTATCCGAATACATGGCGAGATTATTCCAGCCTGACGGTGGAGCGCGGCAATGCGCTGGGCAATAGCCTGCGCGCGGCCGAGTTCGAGTCCCATCGCCAACTGGCAAAGATTGGCAAGCCGGTGAATCGCGATGAGTGGGGAATGTCTCCCCCCACGGTAAACGCGTATTACAACCCCAGCATGAACGACATCAACTTCCCGGCCGGGGTGCTGCAATCTCCGTTCTTCGATCCGTCATCCAGCGCTGCCCTGGATTACGGCCACATTGGCCTTTTCATGGGCCACGAAATCACGCACGGATTTGACGATCAGGGCCGGCAGTTCGACGGACACGGCAATCTGCACGACTGGTGGACGAAAGAAGATGCGGACAAATTCACCGACAAGGCAGACTGCCTGGTGAACGAATACAGCCAGTTCAGCGTGGGCGACACCAAGCTCAACGGCAAGCTCACGCTGGGCGAGAACACGGCCGACAATGGCGGGGCGCGGCTGGCCTACATCGCGTTTCTGGCGCGCGCGGCGGAGCAGGGACTGGATGTGGATAAGAAAATCGCCACTGGATACACGCCCATTCAGGAATTTTTCCTGGGATTCGCGCAGGATTGGTGCGCGGTGTGGCGTCCAGAACTGGAGCGGCTGATTGCGACGACTGATCCGCATTCGCCCGACCGCTTCCGGGCGAACGGAGTCCTGGTGAACATGCCGGAGTTTTCCAAAGCGTTCGGCTGCAAGGCCCCACAGCCTATGGTCGCAGTGAAGGCATGCAGAGTGTGGTAGCGGACGCAGGGCTTGCAGGAACTGGTTGCTAATTGAGGAAGTACTGCCGGTAGAGCGTGTCGCGCTGGGCGGGGCGGAAGCCGGCGTCGCGAATGATGCGGCGCAACTCTTCTTCTGTGGTGCAGTTGGTTACGCCGGCGGCTCGCACCACATTTTCTTCTAACATCACCGAACCGACGTCGTTGCCGCCGAAGCGCAGACCCATCTGGCAGACTTTGAGGCCTTGCGTGACCCAACTCGATTGCACGTTCACGAAGTTCGAGAGATATAGGCGCGAGATGGCCAGCACCTTCAGGTATTCGACGGCTGTGGCTTCGTCCCAGTGGCGGCCGCCGAGGGCGGTGTTTTGTGGCTGGAAGCTCCACGGGATGAAGGCGGTAAAGCCGCCGGTCTCTTCCTGCAGATCGTAGAGTTCCTGCAGATGGTTGATGCGGTGTTTGTAATCCTCGCCGACGCCGAACATCATGGTCGCGGTGGTGCGCATCCCGATCTGATGCGCGGTACGGTGCACGTTGATCCAGTCGCCGGTGAGGCATTTCAGGCGGGCGATTTTGTAGCGGACTTCGTCGTCGAGAATCTCAGCGCCGCCGCCGGGAATGGAATCGAGGCCGGCATCGCGCAGGCGGAGAATCGTGTCACGAATACTGAGGCTGCTGTATTCGGCGATGGCGATAATCTCTGACGCGGAATAGCAGTGCAGATGAACCTGCGGAAAACGCTGTTTGATGCCGCGCAGCATTTTTTCGTGCCAGTCAATCTTCAGATCAGGATGGAGGCCGCCCTGCATCAGCACGCCGGTGCCGCCGAGTTCAACGGTCTCGCGAATCTTCTCGTAAATGGTATCGAAATCGAGGATGTAGCCTTCTTTCGCGGCGGGCCCTTTCAGCGGGCGATAAAAGGCGCAGAAGGTGCAGTATTCGGTGCAGAAATTCGTGTAATTAATGTTGCGGTCGATGATGTAGGTGACCGTACCTTCGGGATGAAGCTGGCGGCGCAGCGCGTCGGCTTCCATACCGATGCCGATCAGGTCATCGGACTCGAACATCTCCAGCGCTTGCTGCTTGGTGAGAGACATGTTGACTATTCAATTCTAACGGAGGATGGCAGTTGGCTCCAAATGAGCGGGCGTGGCGCTACTTCTTCTTCATCCGGAGATATTCAATGAGCGAGACCACCGCGCCGATCACCGCCAATCCGATCAGGATGGCCATGGACGGCTTGTAATACTTAGAGAAGAAACCCAAGATATGCCTGCCATAGACGAATCCCAGGGCGGCCTCGACGAAGTAGCGAATCCCGCGGCCAAGGGTTAACGCGCCTAGGAATTTCTTTTTCGAGTACTGCATGGCGCCCGCGGCCAAGAGAAACGGCAAGAAAGGAAACGGTGGAGGCAGTAAGGCGGGAAGCGCGACCGCGGCGAATCCCCAGCGTTCAAAGGCCCGGATGACCTGCTGAGTTCGCTTCCTGGAGAGCTTGCGCTCCATGGTCTCTTTGCCGCCCTTGCGGGCCAACGCATAAGTAATGTAGCCGCCGACGACCGCACCGAGCGTGGCCATCAGGCCATAGTAGGGCCAGGGCTCGCGATGACGGGCGGCCAGCCAGATCGTCAGCACGTCCATGCTGCCGGTGAGAGGAATCACGGAATTGTCGGCAATGCCTAGCAGGATCAGACCTGGGCCACCCATGCGGCGCAGGTGGCGCCACACCGACATTGCCAGAAGCGGATGAAGATGCGGAAGCATTCAGGTTGTAGGAGTTTACAGGCTGCTATCGCGATTGCGCTATACAGGCTTTTGCGGTGCTCAGAAAATCGATTGGTGGAGCGACGGGCAGGGCGCCAATCTCGGCCGCATAGCGATAGAACAGCCGCAAGCCTTCCAGACAGGGCGCGTCGAGCTGGTAATAAATGTTGTCGGTGAGGTAGGAGCGCACATCAGCTTCGCTGAGGGCGAGCCTGGGAGCCCATTCACGGCTGATGTGGTCGAGACTGGCAGGTTCCAGTCCGTGATCGCGAGATTGCTCGAAGATTGTAGCCAGATCTAGCACAGGCCCGCTAGTGTCGCTTCGCGACGCGGACAGCCGGGGGCGGCTGTCCCCACACAGGGCTTGCTGACGAACTGCCCAGAAGGCGAAGACGAACGGTTTGCCGGTGTAGCGAATCCATTCTTCGGCGAGATCGAGTGTGAGATAGCGCGAGCGGTCGATTTGCAGCGCGGGATCACCAATCACTAATCCGGCATCGTGCTCGGCCAGCATTTTGTCGATGTCGGGCGGCATCGGGGTAAAGGTTCGACCGCCGCCCAGCCATTTTTCAAACAGAACTTTGGTCAGCGCCACTGAGGTCATCGAAGACGTATCCAAAGCCACGGTGCGAATCTTATCTACCGGCACTTTGCTGGCTAAGAGAATAGAGCGCACGGGCCGGCGCGAGGCGATCGCGACGCCGGGCAGAACCAGCAGTCCGGGGATTTGCGTGTAAGCGGCCGCCGGAATGATTCCGATGTCGGCGGTCCCGGCCTCGAGCGCGCGAGCGCAGACCGAGGGCAGCGTGTAAGAAATCTCAAACTCGTCGCCCGCGTCGCCGTGCTCGAAATCCCACATCAGGGGCGCAGTATTAAGGTAGGAAATCGCAGAGATTTGCAGACGTCTCATTCCTGTTTTGATTCTAGCAGAGGTTTTTGATCACCCCTTGTGACGGCTTCCCTTGACACTGCCTTCGGCGAATGACTACAGTCCGCCCAGTCAAGGAAAACTGGAGTAGAAACTTGCCGAACGCCGTAGCCGCCCCCACCACCCATATTCTGGAATGGCTCGCCATCTCGCTGACCCAGGGCCTTGGGCCGACCAAGGCGCGGAAGTTGGTGGAGCACTTCGGCAGCGCGTTAGCAGTGTTCCATGCGTCGCTCACGGAGCTGGAGGGCACGGGGATTCAGGCGGTTTCGGCGCAATCGATGGCTACGGGAAAGTCTGCGGAACTGGCGCGGGAGGAGATTTCTCGCGCTGCCGCTGCGGGTGTGACGATTGTTACTGGTGAAGACCCTTGTTATCCAGCGCGGCTGAAAGAGATTTACGACCCGCCGCTGGTGTTATTTGTTCGGGGCAATCCCGAAGTGCTGCGGCAGCCCGGAATCGCCATGGTTGGCACGCGGCATCCCACACCGTATGGCTCGGGGATGGCGGAGCGGCTGGCGACGGATCTGGCGGCGCAAGGATTGGCGATTATCAGCGGCATGGCTCGGGGAGTCGATACCGCCAGCCATCGCGGAGCGATTGCGGCCAAAGGCAAAACCATCGCGGTGTTCGGCACGGGGGTGGATGTGATTTATCCCAAGGAAAATTCGCGGCTGGCGGAGCAGATTCTTGCCTTGGGCGGCGCGTTGATTTCTGAGTTCCCGATGGGGACGTTTGCAGCCCCGCAAAATTTTCCCATCCGCAACCGGATTCTGAGCGGGATGTCAGTCGGCGTGCTCGTCGTAGAAGCCGCGGAGTATTCCGGAACTCGCATTACGGCGCGCTGCGCTCTCGAGCAAAATCGGGACGTTTTCGCCGTGCCCGGAAATGTCACGAACAAAAATTCCTGGGGCCCAAACAGCCTGATTAAGCAGGGCGCGAAGCTGGTCGCGACCTGGGAAGATGTGTGGGAAGACCTTCCAGCCGAGGTCAAGCTGGCACTGACTCCCGCAGCCTCGCTTGAATCCGCCGGCGCGTCTTCCGCATCTCTATTCCCGGACGAAGGCCTTCCGCCACACGAGAAACGGATTCTGAGTCTGCTGAAATCCGACGAGGCCACGCATATTGACGAATTAGTGGAGCGACTGGAAGCTGAGTTGTCTTCCTCCGAGATTTTCGCAGCTCTGTTTGAGCTAGAGTTGACGGGCAAAATCCGACAGATGCCGGGGAAGAATTTTGTAAAAAACTTCTAAAGGCGGCTTCTAGCTACTGGCTTCTAGCTGCTAGCTCAACCGAGGTGGTCCAATCGAAGACTTCAAAGATTTGCGGGTTTGGGCCAAAGCTCACGAATTAACCGTAGCCATCTATCAAACGACGCGCGCTTTTCAAGATTTGGAAGCAAAAGTCCTCGAAGTCCAGCGCATGCTAGCCTCACTCGCGCAAAGCCTGAAAGTCACGGTTTTAGCTAATAGCTAGCAGCTAGAAGCTAGAAGCTTTTCAGCGGTAACTTGTTGCCGCCGTCCCATTCGTGCTAGCTTCGAAGCGAAATCTTAAGAACTGAGGGTCCATTGGTAAAAAGTTTAGTCATCGTCGAATCGCCGGCCAAGGCGAAAACCATCCAGAAATATCTGGGGAAGGGATTTACTGTCGAGGCCTCGCTCGGCCACGTGAAAGATCTGCCCAAGAGCACGCTGGGCGTGGATACGAACAACGAGTTTGAGACCGACTATGTTGTAATCCCTGGGAAAGAAAAAGTTCTGGCCAAGCTAAAAAAGCTGGCAGGACCGATGGATGCGATCTATCTGGCGCCTGACCCGGATCGCGAAGGCGAGGCAATTGCGGCCCATCTTGCGGGCGAACTCGAGGGCAACGGCGCCAAGGCGAAAAAAGGGAAAAAGAAGAAGACAGATAAGGATGCGCCGCCGCGCATTCAGCGCGTCACCTTTAACGAAATTACCAAGCGGGCCGTGCAAGCGGCGTTCGAGCATCCGCGCGCCATCGACCAAAATCTAGTCGACGCGCAGCAGGCCCGGCGCGTGCTCGACCGCCTGGTCGGCTATCAGGTTTCGCCTCTTCTTTGGGATAAAGTGCGTCGCGGCCTTTCCGCCGGTCGCGTGCAGACGGTCGCTCTGCGATTGATCGTGGAACGCGAACGCGAAATCAAGGCGTTCGAGAAGAAAGAATATTGGACGATCGATGCGCACCTCGCAGCCAGCAAGCCGCCCGCATTCGACGCGCGATTCGTAGGCAAGGGCGAAGAGAAGATCGAGGTCACGAACGGCGAGGATGCGGAAAAGATCCGCGCGGCGATTGAGCAAGCGGACTGGCTGGTACGCTCGGTCGACAAGAAAGAACGCCGCCGCAACGCCGCGCCTCCGTTCACGACGAGTAAGCTGCAGCAGGACTCTTCCCGCAAGCTGCGTTTCAGCGTGAAGCGCACCATGATGATCGCGCAACGTCTGTATGAAGGCGTAGAACTGGGCGAAGAAGGCCTCGTCGGTCTCATCACCTATATGCGTACTGACTCGACGCGGGTTGCGCCGGAGGCGATCCAGGAAGTGCGCGAATACGTTGGGACGGAATACGGGGCGGCCTACCTGCCCGAGACGCCGAACACATATAAAGAGAAGAAGGAAGCGCAGGCGGCGCACGAAGCCATCCGGCCGACCGCGGCGATGCGCCATCCCGATCAGATCAAACAGTATTTGAAAGAAGATGAATTCAAGGTCTACAAGCTGATCTGGCAGCGCTTTGTGGCATCGCAGATTATGCCCGCGGTCTTCGACCAGACCACGGTCGACATTGATGCCAAGGCGAAGAACGGCGATGTGTTCTGGTTCCGCGTGACCGGATCGGTACTGAAGTTCGACGGCTTCCTGCGGGTCTACGAAGAATCGAAGGAAGGCAAGGACGAAGAAGACGAAGAGCTGAAGCACAAGCTGCCGGCGCTGGAAGCAGGACAGAAACTCACGCTGAAAGAACTGAAGCCGGAGCAGCATTTCACCGAGCCGCCGCCGCGCTACAACGAAGCGTCGCTGGTGAAGGAATTGGAAGAACGTGGAATTGGGCGTCCGTCAACCTATTCGGCAATTCTTTCGACCATTCAAGAGCGGCAGTATGTACAGAAACTGGGCGGCAAGTTTACGCCGACGGAAATCGGCTTAGTCGTTACCGATCTGCTAGTGGAAAATTTCCGCGACATTTTCGACGTGGCCTACACTGCGCGGCTGGAAGAAGAACTCGACGAAATCGAAGAGGGCAAAGAGAAGTGGACCGACACGCTCGCCGAGTTTTACAAGAAATTCCAGAAGGATCTCAAATATGCCGAAAAGCATATGGAGAACATCAAGCGGATGGAAAAGCCCACAGACGAGAAGTGCGAGCGCTGTGGCGCACCGCTGGTGATCAAGTGGGGCAAGCACGGGTCGTTCTATGCGTGCAGCACCTACGATAAAGAAGATCCGAACACATGCACGTTTACCAAAGAAAATCCGATTAACCTGCCCGACCTCGATTCGGCTGATGTGCAGGAGACGACGCAGGAAGAATATTGCGAGAACTGCGGGCGGGTGATGGTGCTCAAGCGCGGGCGCTTCGGACAGTTCATGGCTTGCACGGGCTATCCGGATTGCAAGACTACGCGGCGTCTCGACCAGGGCAAGAAAGTTCCCGACATTCCGCTCGACGAGCCCTGCCCGAAGTGCGGGCGCAATATGATGATCCGGCATGGACGCTTCGGCGAGTTCACCGCGTGTAGCGGCTATCCTGAATGCAAGTATGTGAAGCAGAACTTTATCGGCGTGAAGTGTCCGGAGTGCAAAGACGGCGAACTGGTGGAGAAACGAGCGCGTAAAGGCAACACGTTCTATGGATGCGGAAATTATCCGAACTGCAAATTCACCTCGGCGCATCGACCGATTGCCGAAAAATGTCCGAGCTGCGGCAGCGAGTACCTGGTCGAGAAAAATCTCAAGGCCGGACCGGTGATCGCCTGCCCGAACAAAGAATGCGACTACGAGCGGCCTGCGCCAGCTCCGGAAGCAGCGGCAACCAGCGCGTAATCATTTAGCGATTTTGCGATCGGGTGATTGGAAATTGCCTTCGGTTTCACTTGTGAGCCGTCGGCATTAGAATCGCCCAATCGCTTAATGACCCAATCATTCAATTTCTCAATTCCCAGACGAGGTGTTTCATGGCCAAAAAGCCTACTGCTGCCGATGCTCAACTGATTCTCCAACTCTACGATCTGCGCCGCGAACCTGAGATGCGCAAGGCGCGCAGTTGGTGGTTCACAGAATTCTGGCCGTCGAGCGCGGACGATTTCATGAAGATCGCGTTCACGGCGGGATCGCAGGAAAATAACTGGCTGCGCCAGGTATCGGGCTACTGGAGCATGGCCGCATCATTCGTATTGCACGGCGTGCTGAACTCGGATTTGTTCCTGCAACCCGCGGTGAGCGGCGAAATGTTCATCGTATTTGCCAAGGTTCATCCCTTTCTCAAAGAGTTGCGCGAAAAATCCGGCGATCCGCAGATGTTCGGACTCATCGAGAAAGTCATCATGAGTTCCAAGTATGGCCGGGAACGTTTCAAGTTCATGCAGAAGCGGGTAGAGACGATGCGGGAAAGAATGGCCTCTAAAAAAGCCAGCTAGAGAATTGCAGGCCATTCTAAATCCCGTCGCGTGCGTGACCGGTGCGACGACTGGTGTCAATCGAACGACGACCGACGGCAGTACTGCGCGTGACTTCCCTTTTCACCGCCGGTGATCTGTTATTCTAATCGGCTGTGCGGATGATCTGGTGGTTCCTGATCCTGGGTGTGAGTACGCTGGTCGTGGTGTGCGTGGCAATCGCCTTGTACATGCGTTTGCGGCGGCACTTGCAGGCTGCACACGCGGCCCAGGAGCTTAACGCCAGCCAACTGGAGCGCGAGGATCAGTCGGGCAAGATTGAGGGATGACACTCCGCGTGGAAGATTCGGAGACTTTTCCATGGAAAAACCGGCAATGCAAGTTCTAGACAATTCGAAGGAACACCACCTCGTTCCTGATGCTGTGCGGCAGGTCGGCTTGGTGGTTAGTGGAAGCCTGTTCGTGGCGTTGTGCGCACATATCACGATTCCGCTGCCGGGCACTCCGGTGCCGCTAACGGTACAAAACTTTGGCGTGCTGCTGGTGGGTTTGCTGTTCGGTAGCCGTCGCGGGTTTGCGGCGCTTGCGCTTTATCTGGCGGAAGGCGCCATGGGAATGCCGGTATTCAGTCCGTTGGGTCCGGGAGGAATCGCGCAATTGCTGGGTCCGACTGGCGGATTCTTGCTGGCCTACCCGCTGGTTGCGTGGGTTGCAGGATACGTGATGGAACGAGGTCGCCGGAGCTTTGCGCGTGCCGCGATCGGTGGCCTTCTCGGTGAAGTTGTACTTTTCACCGGAGGGTTGGCCTGCCTGGCGGTTCTCACGCATTCGCTCGCGCAAGCGTTCCGCTGGGGACTCTATTGGTTTCTGTTTGCGGAAATTATCAAAGTGATGGTTGCCGCCGGGATTACGGCTCAATGGCAACGCAACCCCGCGAGTGGCGAAAAGAAGTAGGCTTAGGTAGCTGGAGTTTAAACAATGACGGTTAGTTCCGAACAAGAAACGCAACCATCCCGCGCCGGCGACTCGCAGGTGCGTGAAATTTCGATCGCTCACAGCCCCGATTCTGACGACGCCTTCATGTTTTATGGCCTCGCGACCAGCAAGGTTCGCGTGCCTGGACTGCGCTTCACGCATACGCTTTGCGATATTGAAACCTTGAATCAGAAGGCGCGCGAAGGCGTATACGATGTGACCGCGATTTCGTTTCACGCCTATCCTTATATACAGGACCAGTACGCGCTCATGTCGTGCGGAGGCAGCGTGGGCGAGGGCTATGGGCCCATGATCGTTTCTCCGCGGCCATTCACGCAAAGTGAGATTAAGGAGAAGCGCATCGCGGTTCCCGGAAAGCTCACCACCGCCTATCTTGCGCTACAGCTTTTTGCTCCAGGAGCGGAGACGGAAGTCGTCCCCTTCGACCAGATTATTCCGCAGGTGCTCGAGGGTAAGTACGAGGCTGGACTGATCATCCATGAAGGCCAATTGACCTACGACAAAGCCGGCTTGCACCGCATCGTCGACCTTGGCCGCTGGTGGCAGAAGATGACCGGATTGCCGCTGCCGCTGGGAGGCAATGCCATCCGCCGCGCGCTCGGGCCGGAACTCATCTCCGCGGTCAACAGTGCGTTGCGCGACAGCATTCAGTACGCGCTCGACCATCGCGAAGAAGCTTTGTCCTACGCCATGCAGTTCGCGCGCGAGCTCGACTCGCAAACCGCCGACCGTTTCGTCGGCATGTACGTGAACGAGCGGACTCTTGACTACGGCCCGGAAGGACGCGAGGGCGTCGCGCGCTTGCTGGATATGGGCCATAAGGCTGGCATCATCGGGCCTGAAGCGCACGTGGATTGGGTTGGGTGAAGCTTCTAGCTGCTAGCTTCTCACTATAAAAGCCGAGTCGATGAAACAAGTTTTGCGGCTATGCCATGGCCACGGTTTACGGAATGTCCTTCCTGCTGCACGTATGCTCTTACCCGAAAGAGGATGTGCCGGCAGAGATTTGGGCTGGGGCAGTTTTCATGTGCTCAAGTGCGCTTTATTTCCGCCTGGCACCGAGCATGAGTTCAATTCCGAAATAGTTTCACTATTGAGTCACGAAGCACATAAGCGGCTTTGCTAGCAGCTAGGAGCTAGGAGCTTGTCCCCTCAAACCCTCCTGATCGACGCCGACGATACACTCTGGGAGAACAACATTTATTTCGAGCGGGCCATCGCACGCTTCATTTCGTTCCTCAATCATCACGAGTTTTCTCCCGAACAAGTGCGCGGCGTGCTCAATGATGTGGAGCGGGAATGCATCGTGAAGCATGGCTACGGCCTGCACAGCTTCGCGCACGCGCTGGTCGATACATTTGAACGCCTCAGCCTGGGGCCAGTTACGCCGGAGTTGCACGCCCAGATCAACGGCTTCGCGCACACCATCGCCGATCATCCGATCGAGATCCTGCCCGAGGTCGTGGAGACGCTGCAGTATCTGTCGGCCCGGCACCATCTCATCCTGATGACCAAAGGTGCAATTGTCGAGCAGACAGGAAAAATCGAGCGCTCAGGATTGAAAGATTATTTTGCGGCGACGGAGATTGTCGCGGAAAAGGACGCCGCTGCCTATCACACGCTCGTCGAGAAATATGAACTCGCCCACGACTCCACGTGGATGATCGGCAACAGTCCGAAATCTGATATCAATCCGGCGCTAGCTGCGGGACTCCATGCGGTTTTTGTTCCTCACGGCAACACCTGGATTCTCGAACACGATGAACTGAATGCGGCTCCGCCGCCGCAGCGTTTGCTGATCGTGGGCCGCTTTGCTGAACTGCGCGAGCACTTCTAAAACTACTCCACAGATGGGTCGGAATCAGATTCGTAAACTGCTTCAATCTTTAGCACCAAACTAACCAACAACGGCTCTCCCTGTGGTTGTTCCTGCGTGTTACGCTCATTTTGCTCAGCATTCTCGGACCACTCGTCTATCGTGGAAACCAATAATTTCCGCAGGCTGTTGCGCACGGTGGAAGCTCTCTCCGATCTCGGACCGGAGCTAACGGCCGAGCGCGAATTCACCGACACATCGCGGCGCATGTTGTCGGCTGTAATGGAAGCCGCGGGTGCGCGCGAAGGTGCGCTTTTCGTTTTCAATGAGAAGCCCACCATGCTGACTTCCGTGGCAGCAGACGGCTTCGCCATGCTGCCCGAGCCGGCCTTCATTCCTCTTCTTCCCAAGCACGCTCATGCCCTCGCCGCGGCGCGCGGCCCGATTGTGCTCAACCCGTCCACGTACTCGGTATTTCTCAGCTCGAATGGCAACGTCGCTCCTGAGTTGTTCAAGTGCATCGCTCCGCTCAAATCGGTGGGTAAGCTTGCCGGGGTTATTGCTTTGGGACGCCGTCCCGGCGATGCACCCTACATGGAAGCAGAACTCGATGCGGTCGAGCTGCTGTGCAGCTACATCGGGCTGGCCGTGCACAACCACGCGCTGACGCAGACGCTGGCGCAGCGGGTCACGGAAAATTTGCGGCTCATGGCTTCACTGCACGGATTCTATGACAGCGCTCTCGAAGCGTTCGCTACCGCCATCGATGTGAAGCACGTAAATATTCACGGCCACTCTCTGCGCGTAGGGCGCTACGCGGCTGCGATTGGCGAAGCGATGGGCGTCGAAGCCGGAGACGTTGCCGCGCTGCGCAGCGCTGGATACTTACACGATATCGGTAAGGTGGCTGTCGACCGCCGTCTATTCAGCAAGCCGTCGGCGCTCAACCCGGAGGAATTCCGCGAGATGGCAGATCATACCGTGGTCGGCCATCAGATCGTCAGCAGCGTGGAGTTTCCCTGGCCGAAGATTCACGAGTCGGTACGCTGGCATCATGAGCGCTGCGACGGCTCCGGATATCCCGACGGCTTGGCCAATGAAGAATTGCCTGTGCCCGTGCGCATCATGGCGCTGGCCGATACCTTCGATGCGATGACCAGCCTGCGGCCCTACCGCGAGCCTCTTTCGCTGGGCGGCGCGTTGACCGATCTGGTGCGCATGACTCCGCAGAAATACGATCCCGCTGTGGTGCAGGCCCTGCTGATCCAGGTGCGGCGCGATGCCGTGGGCAGTAATCGAACTCCGCTGCTGGCGGACCATATGGCGGTGAACATCGCTCCCACCGATGTGGATCAGTTGGCCGCAACCTTACAGCACAAAGTCTCCCGCGGCAAGGTGTATCTGACGTAATTCTCGGCTTCTGGCTTGCCTTTTGCCCGTGGGTCCAACGGTAACCTCGGCCTTCGGTTACCTTCGAGGCAGCAACTTTTTGCTCCCCGTGGGTTGATAATAAGAGGGCTGTGGCCTTTCTTTCATCCGGAGTCTTCATGCCTGTGGGCCGTGCGAAGATCGGGATTTTCTTTCTCTGCGTCGGCTTGGCGTGCGCCGTACCGCCCCTGCTTGCGAAAAAGAAGGACAAGCCTGTTGCTAGCGCCGGTGATCAGCGCCGCGCCCTCCACGCTCTCAATCGCCTGACCTTCGGACCGCGTCCGGGAGACGTGCAGCGCGTCATGGCGATCGGCGTGGATCAGTGGATTGATCTGCAACTGCATCCCGAAAAAATCGATGACATCGCGCTCGTGGCGCATCTGGAGCCGCTTCGTACAACACGCCTGAGCACGAAGGAACTGGCTGAAGATTTTCCGGATGGCCAGGAGATCAATCAGATCATTAGTGGCAAGCGAGCCATGCCCACTGACGCGGCATTGCGAATGGTGTATCAAATTCAGATCGACCGGCAACTGGAACGAAAAGAGCGCTTGCAGGAAGCCAAAAATACAAATCCTGCAGTTGCCGATCGCGCCAGCGAAACTCCGAGTGATGGTTCGACCATGGCACCCGGCTCATCTGGAGCCGGCAAGAATGCGTCCGCGGATAATTCTGCAATGAATGCGGGCAGCGCAGGCAACGACGCAGCCGCCGATGCAAATACAAGAGCTGTTGCGGACACCGGTGATGCGATGGCGTCCACCGTGCCAGCAAAGCCGAGTCCTGAGGAAGAAGAGCAGGCGCGCCGCCGCGAGGCGCAGCTTTACACGGACCTGGATGTCCAGCAACTGCCGAGCCTTTCCCCCGATGAGCGCTTCAAGAAAATTCTCAAGATGTCTCCGGATGCGCAGCGTTCGCTGGCCGATTCCTTGCGCGGCGGCAAAGGCCCGGAGTTTCTAGAGGGCTTGTCTGCGAAGCAGAAGGAAACTCTGCTCGCCATGAATAATCCTGCCGGCGTTGTGACCAGCGAACTGGCGCAGGCGAAGCTTGTGCGGGCTATCTACAGCGATCGCCAGCTGGAAGAAGTGATGACTGATTTTTGGTTCAACCACTTCAATGTGTTCGCGGACAAGGGAGTGGATCGGCTGCTCATCACCGGTTATGAGCGCGATGTGATCCGCCCGCACGCCCTCGGAAAATTTGAGGACCTGCTCGTGGCCACGGCGAAGAGTCCGGCCATGTTGTTCTACCTGGATAACTGGCTGAGCGTGGGACCGGATTCGGCGCAGGCCTTGGGCATTCCGCTGCATCCGTACGGTCCCTACGGCGGCCTCCATCCGCCACGCCCCAATCAGGGCAAACGCCCGAGCGGGCTGAATGAGAACTATGGGCGCGAGCTGCTGGAGCTGCACACGCTGAGTGTGAATGGCGGCTACTCGCAGCGCGATGTTACCGAGGTTGCCAAAGTCTTTACCGGGTGGACCATCGACAAGCCCTACCAGGGAGGCAGTTTCAAGTTCGATCCACGCATGCACGAGCCCGGACCCAAGTTCGTGCTCGGTCGCCGCATTAAGCCCAAGGGCGAAGACGAGGGATTGGAGGTGCTGCACCGGTTGGCCACGAGCCCCCAGACGGCGCACTTCATCTCACTCAAGCTCGCGGAACGCTTCGTTGCGGACGATCCGCCGCCAGCCTTGGTCGATCGCATGGCGAAAACGTTTTTGAAAAAGAAGGGCGACATACGCGAAGTCATGACCGTGCTGCTTCATTCGCCCGAGTTTTGGGATGACGGCGCGTATCGTGACAAGGTGAAAACGCCGCTGGAATTCGTGGCGTCGGCGGTACGCGCCACAGGCGCCGAGGTCGACGATGCAACGCCCCTGGTCCGCCAGCTCAACAACATGGGCATGCCGCTTTACGGAGCACAGCCGCCGACGGGCTATTCGATGAAGGCAGAAACCTGGGTGAGTTCGTCCGCGCTGCTCAACCGCATGAATTTTGCTTTGGCGCTGACCAGCGGCAAGATCAAGGGCGTGAAGGTGGACGTGGCGCAATTGGCCGGAAGCAATGCATCCAGTTCACCGCCGGCGGATTCGACGGTAACGCTTTCCGCGCTGGAAGCCTCGTTGCTGACCGGGGACGTGTCCAAACAAACGCACGATTCGATTACCGCACAGATCAATGGATCAAAGACCAATGGACCAAAGATCGATGGAGCGCAGATCGATAAAGCGAAGATCGACGGCGCAAAGAGCGATGCGGTGAAGAGCGACGGCGCAGTGAACGGTGTGCCAGCGAAGCAGAACAATAAGGCCGGAGCGAGCAAGCCAGCGAATTCAGCGCGTCCCCCTGACGTAAGCACGATCGCGGGTCTACTGCTGGGCTCGCCGGAGTTTCAGAGGAGATAGCTGCCAGGAGCGTTTCTATGTCCATCACACGTCGCGTCTTTCTTCGTAACAGCGCACTCGCCGTGGTCGGTACCGCCGCCGTGCCAAGCTTTCTGGCTCGCGCCGCGATGGGCGCGGCTGCGCCGGGGACGCGCACCAGGCGCCTGGTCGTGATTTTTCAGCGGGGTGCGGCCGATGGGCTGAATATCGTGGTACCTCACGCCGAGCCGCAATACTACGCCATGCGGCCCAGCATCAATATTCCGCGCAAGGCTGTGCTCGATCTCGATGGCTTCTTCGGCTTGCATCCATCGCTCGAGCCATTTCAGCCGCTCTGGCAGCAGCGTCAACTGGCGATTGTGCACGCCGCCGGTTCACCCGATCCCAACCGCTCGCACTTCGATGCGCAGGACTTCATGGAATCGGGCACGCCGGGCGTCAAGTCCACAGAGGACGGATGGCTCAATCGCGCTTTGCGCAACCTGCCGGCGCCGCCGCAGAAATCGGCCTTCGAGGCCATTGCCATGGGACCATCGATCCCGCGCATTCTGGCTGGCTTGGAACCAGCCATTGCGATCAACAATATTAACGATTTCGCCGTCGGCGGCCGCAATCCGAAAGCTTCGCCCGTGGCCAATACCTTCGAGGCCATGTACGACCACTCCCTCGACACCGTGATGCACGGGACCGGCGAAGAGACGTTTGACGCGGTGAAGATGCTCAAGGCCGCGGACCCATCGCAATACAAGCCCGCGCCGGGCGCCGATTATCCCAAGGGACGCTTCGGCGATAGCCTGCGCCAGCTTGCGCAACTCATCAAGGCGAATCTCGGCGTGCAGGTGGCATTTGCCGATATTGGCGGCTGGGACCATCACGTCAACGAAGGTGCGACCGAAGGCCAGATCGCTAACGTGCTGCATGACTTCTCGCAATCGCTCGCGGCATTCTGGACCGATCTCGGCGATCTCGGCGAAGACACCGTTGTCGTCACCATGTCGGAATTCGGCAGAACGGCACGCGAGAACGGAAATCGCGGCACCGACCACGGCCACGCCAACGTGATGTTTGTTCTAGGCGGACCTGTGAAAGGTGGCAAGGTCTACGGACGCTGGCCGGGGCTCGATCAATCACAGCTTTATGAAGGACGCGATCTGGCGTTGACTACGGATTTTCGTCAGGTGCTCGGCGAAGCCGTTGCGCGGCACATGGGGAACAAGAATCTTGGGACGGTTTTTCCGGGGTATGACAATCAGCCGGGGAAATTTTTGAGGTTGTTGGGGTAGCCACAACGAAGACAACGGCGTAGCCGCACTAGATTTCGATCAGCACATCGCCGCCTTGAATCTTCAGCGGATACACGGTAACTTTCATGTTCGGATCTTGGACCGCTTGGCCGGTCTTGGTGTCCCACGCCCAGCCGTGCCAGGGACAGACAACCTTACTACCTTCGATCATTCCCTGCCCCAGCGGGCCGCCACGGTGCGGGCAAACGTTATCCAGGGCGCTGTAGACGCCATTAACATTCGCCACACAGACGGCCTTCGCACCGCAGGGAAATTCCTTGGCTTCGTCGACGAGAGGAAGTTCGGGTTCCGTAGTGAGCTTGATGAAGTTTGCCATGAGTCCTCAATCTTTCCGGCATGCACTCCTGACAGAATTGTACCCTTGTGAGGTGTTCGACTTTCCGATCACCGATGCGCGGGATAGATTTTTTGCGTTGGACTCTAGCGCGAACATCCTTGATAGTGGAATCACTTCGCAAACCAGCTCTGCAGCCGGTCCCGCGAAGCTGATGTTTGCATGCTGGCCCTGCCGTCGGTATTGCAATTCTCCTGACCCTGTTGTTCTCCACTCCATCTGAGCCCACGCCATTCGGCCTCGCGCCGGTAGTGTGCTCTTCAGACCAAGAACAGGAGATTCCAATGAAATCGATTCGCAAGTACGCCTACGCCGTTGTTTTGACTTTGAGCGCCCTGAACTTCGCACCCAACCTGGCTTCTGCCCAGGATGAGGTGGGAAGCTTCACATTGCCCCACGAAGTACTCTGGCAAAATGCCGAGGTTCCGGCTGGAGATTACAGGTTCACGCTCCAAGCCATGGGTCCGACAGAAATGCTAACGCTCACCAAGATGTCAGGGGCGACGGCGTCCTTCATGCTGATGGTGAACGATACCGAGACGATAGATGGTTCCGAGACGGCACGCCTCGTAATCCATTCGAAATCCGGCAGCAGTTACGTCAGCTCCATGACGCTTCCGCAGTTCGAGGTCACACTGCACTTCGCAGCACCCAAGAACTATGAGAAGGAGATAGCTCAGGCGCACGCACCTGCCACGAACATCTCAGCCCAATAGCCGCCCGCAACACGAGAGCCGATCCACCATGGATCGGCTCTCGGTTTTTCAGTTTCTGTGGCTTAGCCAACACTGGAGAAGCGATTTCTAGCGGTTGGCAACGTCTTACGATGGACCCGGCGTCCGCGAATTCCCTCTTACCTCTTCGCTCAACACAATCGCTTCGGCAATCTCTCGCATGGCCTTGCGCTTTTGCCGGCTCTGCCGCTGCAATGCGAGATAGGCTTGCTCCTCGCTCAATCCCAAGTCGCGCTGCAGAATTCCCTTGGCACGTTCCACCACTTTACGGGTTTGCAATTGTTCAGCCAGGTTGGAGTTTGCGTCTTCCAGTCGCGCCATTTCAATCTCGGCGCCTACCAGAAACCCGACCGTCGAGATCAACCGAATCTCTCTTCGCCGGTAGACATGAGGCTGACGGTGCTGCAGGTTGATGACTCCCACTACGCGGCCCCGGCACATCAAAGGCACCGACAAGAACGCGTCGTAGCTGTCTTCCGGCAGTTCGTGGAAGAACTGAAAGCGCGAATCGAGCGCCGCCTTTTCCGAGACGGCCACCGGTTCCTGATGTTCCGCCACCCAGCCTGTAATGCCTTGCCCCACGCGGAGTTTCAGACGATCGACAACTTCCGGATGGGGATTTTTGGAAGCACGCAGAACCAACTCCTCGCCTTCCAGCACATACACCAGGCAGGAGTCGCATTTGACCAACGCAGAAGCAAATTCGACCACACGAGTCAGTACATCATGAAAGCCATCCGCCGTCGCCAGCCGATTGCCGATCTCGTGCAGCAAATCTACATGTAAATCCTCAGCTGATATTAACGAGTCCATAGTTAACAGTATGGACTTTTTCGAGACCTGTCTAACGTTAAATTTCAATGACAGTCATGCAGAATTTTCCACACGATTGTTAACGTTATTTAACATCTTCCGGGCAGACACGGCATCGACAATGTTCCCTGAGCGCCGCTGACAATACGCAAGAATTTAGCGTGCAGCGATGCAAGCTTTTTCACTTCGAGTCCACATCCGTATTCTTCACCGGCAAATCCCAGTGCCCGTCAAGAATTTCGAATCGCCGCTGCTCTTCGCGCTGGAACGTCTCCTGATCGGGATACATCTGCTTCTGCAGCGCCGCCTCATCGAATGCCTCGTTGGCCACGGTTGCATTCTTGAAGACGATGGTCACGCGATAGTCCCAGCGCCCATCTTCCGTGGTGTGATAGCGCGGCTGATCCATCCACACTTTCGCAATCCGCCCCATCTCCATTTCCTTTTTGAGCACCGGATAGTGATTTTTCTTGAAGAGTTTCAGAAACTCGTCTGCATGTCCCCACTTCGCTTTGTAGTAGTACTCCACCACAAAGGGCTTGTCAGAGGCCACGGGGGCGGATTGAGCATGCGAAACGATCGGCGATACGGCGACGAAGAAAAGAAATAACGCGAGAGCACGACACGTTGGAATCACAGAAGCCTCCTGGTGAATATCAGCTTGTACACTAACAGGAGGCCAAAGAGAAGGGTCGACAAGTTGGGAAGCAAATGGAAAACGACGAGCAACAAATTCTGAAGCTGTTCGAAGACGGAGACGGCGCCCTGATCGCCGCCGACGTTGCCGCACTCTCGCGCCTCTTCGCCGACGACTACGTGCAATACGACGAATCCGGAGAGGCTCACACCAAGCAGGAAGTGTTGAACAAGCTCAAGTCCGGCGCGATTCGCTACGTTTCAATGGTATCTACCGGCCGCCGAATCCGCCTGCTGAGCGCAGATGTGGCCATCATCCACGGCTCGGAGGAAGATGATATTGAGCAAGGTGGACAGCGCTTCCCCGTTTCCTACATTTACATGGATGTGGTGGTGAAGCGCGACGGCAGATGGCAGATCGTAGCGTCACAGTTGGCTAAATCGGAGTAGCGCCAACTCCCATGTACTAGCTTTCGGTCCGCATCCGGTTCTGCCAGTGACTCCACACAAACCAAGCCGCCCCCGCTACCAGCACCACCACAATTACCGCGTCAAACTTGTGAAAATATTTCCCCAACTCGCGCCAGTTCTGGCCTAACTTCATTCCGAGATAAGCCAGCGCCAGGCACCACGGCCACGAGCCTAGAAACGTATAAATATGAAACCGTCCCCGCGGCATCCTCGCAACTCCCGCGGGCAGCGCGATGAACGTACGAATCACCGGCAATAATCGCCCGATGAACACCGCCAGATATCCCCAGCGTGCAAAGAATCGGTCTGCCCAGTCGAGTTCTCGCCGGCCCATCAGTATCCAGCGCCCATAGCGCTCCACCAGCGGACGCCCGCCGTAGCATCCAATCTCATACGCTACCAGCGACCCCAGGTTGCAGCCGATCGCCCCCGCCGTCGCTACCCATAGCAGCTTGAACGCCCCGGTGAACACCAGATACCCGGCAAAGGGCATGATCAATTCCGAAGGCAGCGGAATGCACGCCGATTCGATCGCCATGAGCAGCGCGACCCCGCCGTAGCCCGTGGTGCTCACCACGGAATTGATGAATACAAAAATGATTGCAAGAAGTTTTTCGGTCATGAGGAAGCAGTTTCAGTTCTCAGTTTTCGGTTTCAAACCATTCCCACCTCAGAGCCGGGAACTGAGAACTAAATTAGTTTATCGGAAATCAGGAATCGAGACGCCTCGCTAGAACGAGCCGTCCTGGGTAAAGGTGTAGCCGGGCAGCGACGCGCCCTGCGGAGTCTTCGTCACTTTAATTCGCACGGTTGGCGCGTCTGGCGCGGTAATCCCGGCCGGCCGCAGCATGGCATATTGCGCGAACACTTCGTTGTACACCTTGGTGACGAGATAGTCCTGGCCGTCAGCATCGCTACGCCACACCTGCCCGAGTTGGATGGAACTCACAGCCACGATAACTTTCTTGAATGAAGTGAAGTAAGGTTCCTTCCAGACTAACGAGTGCGATCAAGTCAGTCAATCATTCCCGTGGTTACCGAGGTCTCTGCTAAGATGTTGCCCTCATGCCCCGCGGTAACATACCCCGTCAACCAGCCCGCACCGGCCGTCAGGACCGCGTGGCGCGGGCGCTCTCGCCCGCGAAGGCAGCACTTAAGAAACCGCGCGCAAGCATAGGGAATCATGTGGCGAAGGCCGCGCCTGGCCGTCCAGGCAGCGGCAAAGGCGCTGAGGCAGCCCGGAAGCCGAAAAACCAGGTCGCCTACAATCCCCTCGCTCCCGACCGCGTCGCCGAAATCCTGAAGCGCCTCGACCAGGTTTATCCCGATGTCACCTGCGCGCTCACCCACGCGAGCGCCTGGGAGCTGCTGGTCGCGACCATCCTTTCCGCTCAGTCGACCGACGTAAACGTCAACCGCGTCACACCCGATCTCTTCCGCAAATATCCCACCGTCGAAGCTTTTGCCGCGCTCACGCCGGAACAGCTCGAGCCCGACGTCCGCTCCACCGGATTCTTCCGCAACAAATCGAAATCCGTGGTCGGTGCGGCGAAGAAAATCGTCGCCGATTTCGGCGGCCAGGTTCCCGGCGACATGGAAAGCCTGCTCACCCTCCCCGGCGTCGCCCGCAAGACTGCCAACGTTGTGCTGGGTACTTGGTTCAAGAAGGCCGACGGTGTAGTCGTTGACACCCACGTTCACCGCATCTCGCGACGCCTCGAACTCACCACCAACGACGATCCGCAGAAGATCGAGCAGGACCTGATGCGCATTATTCCGCGCGAAAAGTGGATTCTCTTCTCTCACCAGATCATCTGGCACGGACGCCGCCTCTGCATCGCCCGCAAACCCAAATGCGTCGACTGCCCGCTCGAAAATATTTGCCACGCGGCCGACAAAACCTGGAGCACGGTGGAGATGCACAAGAACGCGAAAGCCTGAGTTCCTCTGCTACACTTTTTCTTCGATCCGCTTTTCTTCGAACAACGTCCCGAGGCATCGACTCATGCGCAACTTCGCACTCTTTGTTATCGTCATACTCATGAGCACCGTCGTCAACGAAACCATTGCCGCCGCCCAGACTCTTCCTGCGCCGCAGGCCGTCACCGATCCCAAGCAGATCGCTTCCAAACCCAATGCGCAAGTGGAACCCAAGAGCCTGACCATCGAAAAGCTCTACATGACACGCCAGGTCGGCCGTCCCACGTGGTCGCCTGACGGCAAAAGCATCGCCTTCATCTCCAACATGAGCGGACGAAATAACCTGTGGCTCGTCCCCGCTGAAGGTGGATGGCCGATCCAACTTACGGTCAGCGATCAACGCCAGACCGCGCCCGCGTGGTCGCCCGACGGAAAATGGATCGCCTATCAATCTGACTACGACGGCGACGAACTCTGGGATATTTTTCTGGTTTCGCCGAAGACCGGCAAAGTGGTCAACCTGACCAGCACGCGCGAGATCGCCGAAACGGATCCAACCTGGTCGCCCGACGGCCGTTATCTTGCCTATCTGGTGAAACCAAAAACGTCGGCGGCGCATGAGATCGATATCTACGACACGTTGATGCGCGAGGTGAAGCACCTCACCACGAACACGCCGCAGGACAAGGGCAACTACAACCCCATTTGGTCGAAAGACGGCAAGTACATCGTCTACACGCAGGAGCAAGCCAAGGGCACGGATTCGAATATTTTCATCGCCGACGTCGCCACGGAAACGAGCACGCTGCTGACGCCGCATGAAGGCGAGCAGCGCTACTGGGCCAACGATATTTCGGCCGACAGCAAGCGCGTTCTGTTCAACTCAAACGCAGCGAATGGCTACGAGAACATTGGCCTGCTGGAAATCGCTACCAAACAACTTTCGTGGCTCACCCACGACGAATGGGAAATTCGCGGCGGCGAATTTTCGCCTGACGGCAAGCACATCACCTTCAGCGCCAATGTGGATGGCAGTGAAGATATCTACCTGCACGATCTCGCGACCGGGAAATCCACGGCGCTGCCAATCGCAAAGGGCGTGAATGAGCCTGCCGGCGGGCACTCCGCCTTCACAAAAGACGGCACGCGCCTGCTCTACTACCACAACGGCCCCACCGCACCCGGCGATCTCTGGGTGTACTCACTCGCCACGGGTAAGTCGCATCAAGTCACGCATTCGCTCGTCGCTGGCGTGCACTCCGAAGATATGGTCGAGCCCTATCTCGTGCATTATCCCAGCCGCGACGGCAAGTGGACCATCTCCGCGTTTCTCTATGTCCCCTACAACATGGCGCGCAACGGCCAGAACGCCGCCATCGTCTACATCCACGGCGGGCCGACTTCGCAGACCATGAATTCGTTCAACCGATTCGTGCAATATGCTGCCAATCAGGGATACATGGTGCTCGCGCCCAACTATCGCGGTTCCACGGGATACGGAAAAGAATTCCAGCAGGCAAATTTATTCGACATGGGTGGCGGGGATTTGCAGGACGTGCTCGCCGGCGTCGACTGGATCAAACAGACCGGCCACCTCGATCCCAAGAAAATTGCCGTCATGGGCGGCAGCTATGGCGGCTATCTCAGCATGATGTCCGTCACGAAAGCGCCTGAAGTCTGGGCCGCAGGCGTGCCCATCGTACCTTTTGTGAACTGGTTCACCGAGATCGAGAATGAAGATCCAGTGCTGCAACAGTCCGATCTCGCGACCATGGGGGATGTGGTGAAGAACAAGGCGCTCTACGAAGACCGCTCGCCCATCAACTTCATCGATCAAATCAAAGCCCCGCTGCTGCTTCTCGCGGGAGGACACGATCCGCGCTGCCCGAAGTCCGAAACGCAGCAGGTGGTCGATGCCATCAAGAAGCGCGGCGGCACCGTGGATTACAAGATCTACGAAAACGAAGGCCACGGCTTTGCCCGCGTGGAAAATCAGATCGACGCTTATAAGCGCGTCGCCGATTTTTTGCAGGCGCACGTCCCGCCAGCCGATTGCAGTTGCTCGTTGACGGAATAGCTAGAGCCGTTCAGAAGATACGGCGGAGACGATAGCCTTCACCAATCCCGGGATGGTGAACTCTTTGGCCGCAATATCGACACAAAGGCCGAGGTCGCGCAAGGTCGAAGATGTGACTGGGCCAATCGAGGCGAGCTCTATTCCGCTAAGACTTGTGCGCCCCTTTCCGAGCAAAGCCACAAAGTTGCGCACAGTTGAGGAACTGGTGAACGTGACCACATGCGGCCGTCGCCGCGGATTTTTCAGCGCGCCACGCAAGCGAGTGCGCGACGATTGAGGGACCACGGTTTCGTAAGCTTCCACCACATCCACCTGCGCTTCGGCCTTTCGCAGTTCGGTGGGAATCACATCACGGGCAACCTTAGCGCGCACCAGCAATACTCGCTTTCCTTTCACCCGGCGACGCAGACTGCGCACCACGGACTCGGCCACATATTCTTTGGGAACGACATCTACCTTAACGCCGCGCTTTTCGATGGCCTTCTTCGTCGCCGGTCCGATGGCCGCAATCCGCAGATGCCCGAGATTCGTCTTCGTCAGCCGCAGCTTTGCCAGCCGCTCCCACATCGCGTCGACGCCGTTCACGCTGGTGAGGATGAGCCAGTCATACTCGGCAAGATTTTTGAGAGCTGCATCCAGTGGTTTGAAAGATTGCGGCTTGCGAATTTCGATGAAAGGAATCTCCAGCACCGCGGCGCCCAGCTTGCGCAATTCGCTCGAGAGCGCGCCAGCCTGATGCCGTGCCCGCCCCACCAGCACGCGAACGCCCGCCAGCGCGTGAGGTTTCGCAGCGTTGCGAGCAGCCGGCTTCCTCATTCGCGTTCCTTCTCTGCCGAAGTTTTTCCCAGGTGCTGCTCTTTCATCATGCGCGCAACGCCGGAAACCGCTGAGTCTTCCGCATTCTCCAGGGACGCGATCACATTCGCCTGATCCTCGCGGGTTCGGTTCTGGCTGAGCTTGAACTTGCCTTCAATCTTCGTCGCCACAATTTCAAAGCCCACAATCTGCCGCAACATGTTCTCGCGATACTTCTCACTCAATCCCTCCCACTGTAGTCGGTACGCGGGTTCGAACGTTTCCATCAGTTCATGCAGCATGCCATGGACGTCCCGCTCGGATGAGAAGAGTCGCGCGTTGCCATACACGTGCACCGCCGCATAGTTCCAGGTAGGAACGCTTTCCCGCGCTGTGTAGTTGCTCGGCGAAATGTAGGAGTGCGGTCCGTGAAAAATCGTGAGACATTGCGGCTGCTGTTCGAGATATCGCCAGTGCGGGTTCGCCTTCGCCACGTGGCCGTGGAGCACAACGTTCCCTTCCACCTCACGCACGAAGAGAGGCAGATGCGTGGCGAAAGGTCCAGCGTCGGTGGTTGAAATCAAAATGGCAAACGGATTTGCACGCATGAACGCAACCGCATCCGCATCGTGGCGCAAACGAAAATGTTCGGGAATATACACGGATTCGTACTCTCACTTTCCTGACGGCTCCAACTGCTTCTTTCGCACGTGCAGAACCTTCTCCACTTCGGCAATCACCACTCCGGCCTGATCTTTCACTTCCACCGAAAAAACCGGCTCATACTTCGGCAGGGTCTTCAGTTTCTCGCGAACATCCTCGATCTGGCCATCGGACAGGCGAAACTCGGCGCGCACCGTTCCCTTCCCCGGCTTTCTGTAGCGAATGCTCGCGGCCTTGTCCCACACAATGTAATCGCTCCCCAGGTTGGCCATCAGCATCAGCATATAGAAGGCGTCGGTCATGGCAAACAGCGATCCGCCAAAGTGCGTGCCCACGTAATTCGCATTCCAGAAGCGCAGCTTCATCTCGACGTCAACCGCCTTCATGTCAGGCGCAATGTGTTTGACGCGAATGCCCGCACCCAGAAACGGCGGCCACAAGTTGATCCAGCGGCGGAGAGCACGCGAACTCTTGGTGCCGCCGAGAAGTTGCAGGAGAACGCTGCCGCTCTTCATGCTAGATCATGATACGGGATCACGGTTGTGGAGGGACGGCCAGGCCGCGGCCGTAGACAGCTTCAAGAATTTGGTCGCCGCCGCGGCCGAGGAGGGTCTCGCCGACAGCGTTGCCGAGTTCTTCGGGATGGTCGAGATTCCCGTCGCGCGATTCGCGCAGAAGCTTCGAGCCGTCGGGATCGGCGACGATGGCATCAAGATGCAATCTGCCGTTTCGCATTTCAGCGAAGGCTCCGATGGGAACCTGGCAGCCTCCGCCCAGTCGGTTGAGCAGAGCGCGCTCGCAGGTGGTGGCAGCGCGAGCCGCAGGGTCGTTCAAGAATTCGAGATGCTTGCGTGTGGCAGAATCGCCTTCGCGGATTTCAATGCCCAGCGCACCCTGCCCCGCAGCCGGGCACATGATTTCCGCGGGGATGATCTGCTTGATCAGCTCCGTTTTGCCCAGACGCTTCAGTCCGGCAGAAGCGAGGATGATGGCATCGTATTCGCCTTGTTCAAGCTTGCGCAGCCGCGTATCGACATTGCCGCGCAGGGGATGAATGTTTAGATCCGGGCGAATGGCCTTGAGTTGCGCCTGACGGCGCAGGCTGGACGTGCCCACGCGCGCGCCCTGGGGCAGATCTTCCACTCTGGCATAAGACCGCGAGCAGAAGGCGTCGCGCGGATCTTGTCTTTCCGTGATCGCAGCGATTTCGAATCCCGGCGGAAGTTCGGTGGGCAGATCTTTCAACGAATGCACGGCGAGATCGACCCGTCCAGCGGCAAGGGCCTCCTCGATCTCTTTGGTGAACATGCCCTTGGTGCCGACCATGGCGAGTGCTACGTCGGTGATTTTGTCGCCCGTGGTGTGGATGATTTCGATTTCCACTTCGTGTCCGCGCGCGCGGAGAAGTGCGGAGATGTGGTTGGCCTGCCAGAGGGCAAGCTGGGAGCCACGCGAGCCGATGCGAAGTTTCGCCATCAGTGACGCGTCCCCACTTCTTTCTTGTTCGTTTCCGGCGATGCTGAGTCTTTATCTTTGTCGTGCAGATTGAACAGCCTCCGCACCACGTCGATCACTGTGGTCGCTTCCGCCTCGCGCGCCGCCGTCTTCAGCGTGGTGATCGGAGTGTGCATGACTTTATTGATGATGCCACGCGTCAGTGCCTCGACCGCCATTTCCTGTTCCGGAGTCAATGCGCCCATGCGTCCGCGCACGCGATCGATTTCCGCCTGGCGGATGGTTTCGAGATGATCCTGCAACGATACGATCGTAGGCACTACGTCGAGCGTATGCAGGCGGGCTTCAAACCGCTCGACCTCGCTGGTAATGATCGCTTCCGCTAGTTCGGCTTCCTTGCGGCGGTCCGCAACGTGGCTCGACACCGCCTGCTGCAGGTCGTCGATGTCGTAGGCAAAGATGCCGTCAAGCTTGGCCATTTCCGGCGAAACGTCACGCGGCACGGCAATGTCGATGAAGAACATCGGCTTATTCTTGCGGCGGGCAAGAAATTGTTCGCCATGCTCGCGGCGGAAAATGGCGTGGGGCGCGCCGGTTGAGGTAATGACGATGTCAGCCTTGTCGCAAGTATTGTAGAGATCGTCAAACTTGATGGCCTGTCCGTTGAACTTCTGCGCCAGCCCGATGGCGCGATCGTAGGTTCGGTTCGCAACAAAGATCGAAGCACAGCCATGAGCCATCAGATGCCGGGCAGCGAGTTCGCTCATCTTGCCCGCGCCCACGATAAAAACATTCTTGCCCTGCAAAGTGCCGAAAATTTTCTTGGCCAATTCCACCGCAACCGACGCGATGGAAACTGACGACGATCCCACCGCCGTTTCGCTACGCACCCGCTTGGCCACCGCAAATGCCCGTGTGAACAACTGATCCAGTTGTCCGCGCACCGAGCCCACAGCACGGGCTGTAGCGTAAGCCTCTTTCACCTGACCGAGAATCTGCGCTTCGCCCACGACCATCGAATCCAGACTGGAAGCCACGCGGAAAATGTGCCGCACAGCATCCTTTTCTCGAAATTCGTATAAATGCGCGTCGAGTTCTTCCGCCGTCAGATGGAAATGATCATGCAGAAAACCGCGCAGGTCGGCCGATCCGTTGCTGGTGTGAGTCACCACTTCCACCCGGTTGCAGGTGGAGATGATCATCCCTTCTTCGATTCCCGGGTGTGCCGTAAGATCGCGGCAGCAATCGGGCAGCTTCGATTCCGGGATTGCCAGTCGCTCGCGCACTTCGAGCGGCGCGCTCTTGTGATTCACGCCGATGAGCTGATATCTCATGAGGCGGCAAACCTGTGAATGGCAGAGAAGTAGTTTGCGGCCCAGGCCACGATCGCGGCCACGAACGCAAACGTAGCCAGAACGGCCGCGCGGCGGCCGCGCCATCCCGAGTTCCAGCGGGTGAAAACCATGATCATGTACACGACCCACATCAAGATCGAGAGCAGGATCTTCGGATCCTCGAAGTCGATGTGCCCGTAGGTCGACATGGCCACGATCGAGCCGGTAATCAGCCCGAGGGTCATGAATGGAAAGCCTAGCAGCAAGGAGCGATAGCCAATCTGGTCAATCACTTCGAGCGCGGGTAGAAACGAGATCAGGCTGCTCGGTTTCTTGGCCTTCAGGCGCCGCTCCTGCAGCAGGTACAGCAGGCTGGCTCCAAAGCTTAGGACTAGCGCGGCATATCCGGTGAAGATCAGAATGATGTGCGCGATCAGCCAGCCCTTGTGCTGCACGAAGGACGTAGACAGCACGGGTTGCTCGTCAATGGCTGCCACGAAGGTCAGGAAGAACACGATCGGAAAGACGACCACGCCGGGGGAAGTGGTTTTATAAATGGCGTAGATGATCATGAAGAACGTCATCGAAAAAAACGCCAGCAGTGATTCACCGTTGTGCACGGAGGCCCATACCACGTGCCCGGAGAGAAAAAGCTCGACCAGCGAGACGAAGTGGAAGACCATCCCCATGCTGGCGGCGTGTAGCGCAATGCGGCTGAAAAGGTCGCTGGTGCGGGTGAGCGCGAAGAAAGCGTAGATCAGCCCGATGAAGTAACAAGCTAGCGCGAAGCGCAACCAAAGCAGTGCCATAGGCTAGGTAAGTATCAGAGTCCGCTGAGGTTAAGGCAAGTCAGAGTCCGTTTCTAAGCGCGTTCTCCAGTCCCCAGAAACCCCATCTCTTTCCACGCATTATATTCTGCGCGGAGAGCCTACAGCAGGAAAACGCCAGGCATCACTGAGGAGTGTGATCTGGATCACAAAATGATCATTCCACGCCCAGACTAGCCAGCGATTCCTCCAGCAACCCCGCATCAATCACCAGTCGCCGTCCCTGCGCCTTCACATCTTCCAATTCATCAAAGGCCCGGAACAGGCGGAGTTTGGCCGCGGCGTACTGCTCTGCTTCGGTTAGCGGACGCCCGTGAGCGGCGGCCCACGCCTGCACAGATTTTTCCGGCAGGAAGACGCTGACCGCGTAGGTCAGCTTGCGATCCGAAGTAACATCGAAGACAAATTCCGTGGCCGGAGCCTCGCGATCATCGGCCAGAGCGGCGCGCTTCCCAACGAAATAATACTGGTACACATACCCCTGAGTGCCAGCGTAGGTCTTGAGGCGACGGAGGGTCTTATCGGGAGACATGCCGTCATTATGAACGGTCGCCGAAGGTTTGTCGCGACCGCACTACGCAAACGCATTTAGTAGCCCATGTTGTCCGCGAGGAACAGATCTCCCGCGTGGCTCGCTCTCCGCCAAAAAATCCACGGAACGATTTCGAACTTGCGAAGGCGCGTCTTTTTGATGATACGAATTCGCTTGACTCCGCACTATGAGAGAGGACGGGCTGGGTGAATTCGCTCGAAGAATTCTCCCGCGGCATGCACCGCGTGCCAAAGCCCTGTCCCCACAGGAGACCAAAAACGATGTTTCGTATCTCAACGTCCACACTTCTCAATTCGATTCCAATCACCTTGCTGGTTGCTGCCCTGACTGCAGCCCAAGCTCTAACCCCCGCCGGACCAAAGCGCCCAGCGACAGTCCCGGCAGGTTATGTCATCACGCCATACGGCTACTTCGATCCAAGCTGCGTCACACACCTGGCTAAAGGGGATGTTGTACGGCAAGACACAAACGTCATCCAGCACACGAGTGGAGCGTCCGACAACATTCATGTGTGCGCCTATCCACATTACAAAGCCGACGGAGAAAAGGTAATCGGGGATGAGCGGGCCGTTGACCAGCCGACGATCAGCCATGCCTGGGTTGAATATGCGGGCACCACCACGACTTCCGCCTACGGGGAAATCTACGCCAATTGGAACGTTCCCCCGGCGCCGGCCACCAACGACGGCCAGACCGTGTACCTCTTCAATGGCCTGGAGGACTACAACGACGTTGTGACGATCATCCAGCCTGTGTTGGGGTGGAACTCCGATTACGCCTCGGCGTGGGGCATCGCCAGTTGGAATTGCTGCGTGACCGGCACTGTCTTTGAGGCCACGCCGGCGCCAGTCAATTCCGGAGATCGTATCGTCGGCGCGGTGTTCGATACCTGTGCTGCGGGAACCAAGACCTGCTCCTCATGGGACATCATTACCTTGGATGAAACCAATGGAAACTACTCTGAACTGCTCGACACCTCAAATTTTGGGCAGACCTTCAATTGGGCCTTTGGCGGCGTCCTGGAGGTCTATAACATCGCGCAGTGCGGCGATTATCCCGGCGGGGGTGGCTCGCTGGACTTTTATGAACAGTATCTTTTTAACGACAAGTTCGTCCAGATCGCCAAGCCGAACTGGAAAGTAAACAATCTATCCTCCGGATTGACTCCACAATGTAACTACGGCGGATCGGTGCCGGAGGAGGTAATACTCACTTATTGATCTACCCCTCCATCCAGGTGTGGGGTATCCCGGACCCCACCTTCCGCACAGCTTCCACCCTCCACACGCCCCAGCTCTCTGATATCTGCAAGGCGCGTTCGCACTTGCACCACTCTCCAACAGGTTGACGAAATGGTACGGCACCCCTGGGGAATTAACTTTCTGGCGGGATCCGCCGATATCTTTCTTGAGGGAACCCTTCAGGGATCATGCTCGAACACTGGCAATGGATCGTCTTCGGCGCCTTCGCCATCCTCGTGGTTTATCAGGAGGTTCGCGTTTACCGGATCCGCCGCGAGTCGAAAAAACGGGAGGAGTTGTTCCAGATCGTCACCGAAAACGCCGCTGACATGATTGCCTTGGTCGATGTGAAGGGCAACCGGATTTACAACAGCCCGGCGTACCGGCGAATTCTCGGCTACTCCATGGCAGAACTCGGAGAGACGTCCGCCTTCGACCAGATCCACGCCGATGATCGCTTCAAGGTTTTAGAGGCAGCTCGCGAAGCGCGCAGCACCGGAGTAGGCAGAAAATTGGAATACCGTATCCGTCACAAGGACGGCACGTGGCGGGTGCTCGAATCGGTGGCCGGCACCATCCGGAACGAAAATGGGGATGTCGCCAAGCTGGTCATCGTGAATCGCGACGTCACCGAACGCAAGCGTGCGGAAGAACAGCTGGAGCACAATTCCTTTCATGATGCTCTGACCGGCCTGCCCAATCGCCGCCTGTTCCTCGATCGTTTGCAGCAACTATTCGAACGGGCCCAGCGCAACCCCGAACGCCAGTATGCCGTCTTGTTCGTTGATCTGGATGGTTTCAAAGTGTTCAACGACACCATGGGTCCAACGGTAGGCGATCAGGTGATTGTCGAGATCGGCCGCCGCCTCCAGGCGAGCCTTCGAGACGAGGACACAGTCTCACGACCAGATCACTCGGCCACGAGAACCGCCGTCCTCTCCCATCTGGGCGGAGATGAATTTACCGTCCTGCTGGAAGGCGTGGCCGATCCCAGCGATGCGAGTCGCGCAACGCGTCCTTACGGCGGTGGCTGCGCCCTTTGTCGTGCAGGATCGTGAAGTTCTTAGCTCGGCCAGCGTGGGAATCGCGGTAAGTGCAATCACACACGTCCGGCCCGAGGATGTGCTGCAGGATGCTGACGTTGCCATGCGCCGGGCCAAGGCTCTCGGGGGCTCTCGCTGTGAAGTCTTTGACGAGGCTATGCACGCCCGCGCCGTCAACCGCCTGAAGCTGGAAACTGAGCTGCGGGAAGCCATTGAGCGAGGCCAGTTTCGCGTGTATTACCAGCCCATCATGCAGCTTGAAAGCAAACAAATTAAGGGATTCGAAGCTCTGCTACGCTGGCAGCATCCGGAGCAAGGCTTGATTTCTCCATATCATTTCATCGATGCAGCCGAGGACACGGGACTGCTGTCAGCCGCAGGGCACTGGCTCATTCTCGAAGTTTGCAAGCAGCTGCAAAGCTGGAAGTGCGAGGATCCCGCGATGGCCACTGCCACCGTAAGCGTGAATCTCTCCGCCAAGCAGTTCGCCGACGCCCGCTTCGTCAACGAGATCCAGGCGGCCATTCGCGAAACCGGCGCCGATCCCTGGCGTCTGCAACTGGAGATGACCGAGAGAGTCGCGGCGACCGATCCGAAACTAACTGTGACCGTGCTCTCTTATCTGAAGCATCTGGGAATTGGCGTGATCCTGGATGACTTTGGGACGGGAAATTCTTCGCTCAACGGATTGCGGCAATTGCCTGTCGAGGCCTTGAAAATCGATCGCTCCCTTATTTCCCGAATGCTCGCCGACCGCTTAATTTGTGACACGGTGGAGCTGATCATTCTGCTGGCCCGCAAGTTAAAGTTGAAAGTGATTGCGGAAGGCATTGAAAACGCAAAACAATGCGAATACCTCCGCGACTTTGGTTGCGACCTGGGGCAAGGATATTTCTTCTCACCCCCCTTGACCCCGAAGCGGCGAGCAAACTCTTACGCGTACGCAGTAGCACCTCGCAAGCGAACGTAGCCGAAGCGTAATCGGTTAGGTTCCTGGGCGCATCCGGCTCAGCTTTGATTCCCCGCTCTTTCCCTCCAGTGTCTATACTCATCTGTCTGGTCGAAGATTCGTGCAGAATCCCAATGCCAAGCACATACGTCGCGTGAGCTGGGCCATCACCGGCCTGGAGGCGGGCGTCGTGCTCTTTGCCCTTGGTCTGACTCTCCTCTATCTCAATCCGTTCTGGCACTTTGATGAAAGCGGCTTCCTGGATTGGCGGGTGCACTGGTGGAATGCTACGAGTACGATCCTCACCGCCGCCGGCTTGTGGATCGTGGCCCTGGCCCTGATCGGATCAGTGGCCGTGATCGTATCGCGTTGCGCCGGTCGGCACCCCTGGCCCTATGGGGTTGCGGCTTTGCTGGTGGTTTGCACCCTCGTATGGGTCGCCCCGGATGGCTTTACCCGAAATCTGAACGCACATTTTGAGTGGAATGCAGCCGATGGTTTCAGTGTTTTTCGCCTGCAAGCCTGGGACGAGGCGTCGGGCACCTGGCATCCAGCAGGAAGTTCCGCGTTGCAATCAATCGTTGAAGTGGAGATTCAGCCTCTGTTGCACAACTACTTCAAACTAAACGATTGGCGGAAGATGAACGGTGATGTCAGCGTCAAAGTGACAAGACTAATTCCCATCGCTTGGCCTGTGGCGCTCGGAAGCGGCGGCGAAACCCTCGAGGATCCTGATCAAACCCCTCTGATGCGGGCGGCAGCCCAGGACGACCTAAAGACGGTACGGCAACTGCTGACAGACACAGCCGCTGCCAGCGTCAATGCACTGGACCAAGGCGGGCAGTCCGCTTTGATGCTCGCGTGCCAAAATCCCAAGACCAGTCCGGACCTGGTGAAAGCGCTCATCGCGGCCGGTGCGAACGTGAACCTGCGCAGCCGCAACGGCTACACCGCCCTTACCTGGGCACTCGCACGAAATAATAATGACGTCAGCCGATTACTGCGCCACTCCGGCGGCAGACCTTAGCAGGGTTGGCATCCTGCGGCTTTCCGCAAGGACGGCTCCGAAAAAGCACCACTCCGCCACTAGCGGCTCCCGTTTCCCGGCGATACAACTCTGCCATACTCCGACGCGCGGCCGAGACGATCGAACATTCTCCACGCCGCCAGCGAAACCTTGCTGATAGCTTCTTCGCCGTCGCGCTCATTCGTCAAGAACGCCGTCATCACACAGATCACATAAGGACGTCCTGCCACAAAGACGATCCCGGAATCGTTCCGCACCCCTTCGAGCGAGCCCGGCTTGTTGGCGATCTTCACATCGGCCGGCAGATCGCGCGGAATCCAGGAATCCTTGCCGGTGCTCAGAACCGTAAAGAAGTCAGCAGTCGATTCCTGGTTCAGAACTTTGCCACGGTAGATTGCATCCAGCAGCCCCATCATTTCCCGGGGAGTGGAGATATTTTCGCGGCCCTGCTTGGCAGCTTCGAGGTCCATCATCTTCCGCCGCAGGCGGGTATGCTCAAGTCCGAGCGAATCGAGCACGGCGTTCACGTTGTCCATTCCCACGCGATCGATGAGCACGTTCGTCGCGGAATTGTCGCTGACGGCAACCATCATGGTCGCGAGATCGCGTAAGGTGACGCGAGTGACGCCGGGCGTGAGTCCGCCCATGATGTCACTATCGGGAACGAGGTCAGAGGACTGCACCGTGTAAAGATCGGTGAGCTTCAGCTTGCCTTGCTGTGCCTGTAGATACAGATCGGCCAGGACTGTGATTTTGATCGAACTGGCCTGCGCAAAAACTTCGTTCTCGTGAAGAAAATATTGATCGCCGGTGGTGAGGTCTTGAATCGCGACGCCCATCACGCCGTCGAGGTGCTGGTCAAGATCGTGAATGCTGGATTCGAGCTTCCGCCAGAGAACTGTTTGTTTTTCGTTTTTTTGGGTTCCAGTTGGCGGATTACTGGCGGTCTGGGCGAAGGACGCTGCGAAAAATAGGATAACGCAGGCTAGAGGTTTCAACGGGCATCTCCTGAGGCCAGGATTGTAGCAGCCGGGGAATCTTGCAGACCCTCAGCCAGCCCGGATAATCGGCGAGCAGAAGCCCCCGGCTATTTCACCCGTCAATCTTGGCCTCGCGCATCTGCCTCACCGCCGTCTCGGAGCTCACGGGCGAGTAATACACTTCTTTGAAGGTGTAAGAACGCGCCTTGGTGGCAAGTACCGGCATGATTTCAATGTGCCAGTGATAATCCTCGTCGATCGTTTTCCAATATCCCAGAGTTTTCGAGGGATGCAGGCTGTTGGGCGAGGTGTGCAGCACCAGATGGAAGTCTTCCGTGAAGGTGCGCACCCGCTGCAACGTTCGCCGCAGCAGCGCCGCAAGATTCACTCGCAGTCCCGGCTTCGTCAATCCGGTGCGCTCGAAGGATGCCTCGTGATTGCGCGGGAGAATCCAGGTTTCGTAGGGCACGCGCGGTGCGTAAGGCCCGATGGCAACATAATCGCCGCGTGCCTCGATCACGCGCGCGGC
Source organism: uncultured Acidobacteriaceae bacterium (assembly GCA_964403025.1). Lineage (GTDB taxonomy): Bacteria > Acidobacteriota > Terriglobia > Terriglobales > Acidobacteriaceae > Sulfotelmatobacter. The sequence continues at coordinate 370,737 of CAYOEH010000003.1, forward strand.
CTGACGCTCCTCCTGCGTCAGAATGTCGCAAAAGACGCAGCGTTCCTTGCTGACGAAATATTCGCGCCCGGCGCGCAGTTCGTAAAGCACGCGCCGCGGCACGAACGTCGTAGCCGTAATTTGCGAAGTAGGATGGCCGAATTCCTGTCCCGCATTCTTGCCGTAATCCTTGAAAAAGCTGACGTACTTGATGCGCGGGTCGCGCTTGAGGTCCAAAATACGTTCGGCGGCCAGGCGCAAAAACTGTCCGATCTCATCGTCACCGGCATTCCACAGATGGCGGTCGTGCCGGGGATTCTCCACCAGCACTTCGTGAGCGCCCACCGAACTCATGCGGTCATAAATGCCATCCCCACGCCGGCTTGGTTCCCCTTCGATGTGATACAGCGGAGTGGGGTGCACGACCGATCTCGCCGACCACGCCCCCGCACTCGGAACTGAAGAAATCAACTGCGTGGCGTTGGCGGCGTCGGGACAAAAACGGCAGGCCGTCTCAGGACGCGGGCTATGCTCGACTGGATCGTCCCCCGTAATAACCCAGGAACGAGTGATCGGATCTTTGCGCAGTTCCATGCATCAGCTAAACATTGTGGAAGAAGCTGCGTCAACTAGGATTTCGCTTGAGCCGTGTGCGCCGGCTCACCAAAAGGCGAATGCGGCTTTGTTATAATCCGCGCCAAGCCCGCTGCTGACCGAAAGAATGACCGAGCCGTCCACTCCGCTGATGCGGCAATACGCCGCCGTCAAAAAGGAACATCCCACCGCACTGCTATTCTTCCGCCTGGGCGACTTCTACGAGCTTTTCTTTGACGACGCCATCGTCGCCGCCAAAGAGTTGCAGATCACGCTGACCTCGCGCAACAAAGAAAAAGGGATCGCCGTGCCCATGTGCGGAGTTCCCCATCACGCGGCCGAAGCTTACATCGGCAAACTGATCCGCAAAGGCTTCAAAGTAGCCATCTGCGAGCAGATGGAAGATCCGCGGCTGGCCAGGAAACAAATTGGCGCGAAACTCGTGCGCCGCGAAGTTACGCGAGTCGTCACGCCGGGAACGGCCGCAGATTCTCTGCTGGGTTCGGAAGAAAATAATTTCCTGGCCGCGCTCGCGCAAGTCGGGGATCGAGTAGGCTTCGCCGCCCTGGATCTTTCCACCGGAGAATTCCGCGCCACGGAGTTTTCCGGAGAGTCCGCTCTGCGGCGCGTGCGGGAGGAACTTGAACAACTGCGCCCGAAAGAACTCTTATATGGATCAGCGGCGCCGCTGTTCGATGCCCAAATCGGCCGAGATCAAATCAAGCAAGAAAAGATCGATCAGGAAAAATCCAGCCGAGGGGCATCTCCACAGCCACGCGCGTCCGGAGCAACCTGTACTGAGACTCCGCTCGACGATTGGATCTTCGCACCCGACCACGCGATCCCGCTGCTGGAGAATCATTTCGGTGTTTTGTCGCTCGAGGGATTTGGCCTGGCCGGGCGCACGGCCGCTGCCGCCGCAGCAGGAGCCATTCTCTACTACGTGCGCTCCACGCAGCGCGGATCGCTCACTCATGTCGACCGCATCGGCTGGTATGAGCGCCAGAACTGTCTCGTGCTCGATGCCGTCACCGTCCGCAACCTGGAGTTGATCGAACCGCTGTTCGCCGGAACCGATGCGGGCGTCACGCTGTTTCGCTCCATCGACGCCGCCGTTACTCCCATGGGCAAGCGTCTGCTTCGGGCGTGGTTGCTGCGGCCATCGCTCGATCTCGCCGAGATCAATGCCCGCCTCGACGCCGTAGAGGCCGGCGTGAGGGAGACTATTGCTCGTGAGGAATTACGCCGCGCCCTCGATGGCGTCCTCGACCTGGAGCGCCTTCTCAGCCGGGTGACTTTGGAGGCCGCGAACCCGCGGGACGTATTGGCTCTGGCCGCGTCACTGGCAAAGATTCCCGCCATCAAGCAAGCCCTCTCGAAGTTGGCAGCTGAACGGCTCAGGTCTCTGCATGCCTCGCTCGACGAACTCGGCGACCTGCGCGACCGCATCGACAAAACGGTTGTCGCCGAACCTCCGCTGAGCTTTGCCGACGGTGGTGTGATTGCCGCTGGCGTCGACCGCGATCTCGACGAGCTGCGCGAGCTCTCCCGCAACAGCAAGCAAGTGCTGGCGCAGATCGAGCACCGCGAACGCGGCCGCACGGGAATTAGTTCGCTCAAGGTGAAGTTCAACTCCATCTTCGGTTACTACATTGAAGTCTCGAAGCCGAACCTGCACCTCGTCCCGCAGGATTACGAACGCAAACAGACTCTGGTCGGCGCAGAGCGCTTCACCACGCCCGAATTGAAAGAATACGAAGCCAAGATTCTCGACGCCCAGGAAAAGATTGTCGAGATTGAGCGGCGCCTGTTCACCCAGTTGCGCACCGCAATCGCCGCCGAGGCCAAGCGTATTCGCCAAACTGCGCTGGCGCTGGCCGAAGTGGATGTGCTGGCTTCGCTGGCCCAGATCGCCGCGCTGCGGAATTATTACCGACCGCAACTCCTTGCTTCGACGGAAGGAGATGCTGGCGATCTCGAAATCATCGAAGGCCGCCATCCCGTCATCGAGCAGCAGGAAATGGCGGGAGGCAGCGAGCGCTTCGTCCCCAACGATCTTTATCTGAACGCGTCCACGCACACCATCCTGCTGCTGACCGGGCCGAACATGGGTGGCAAATCCACATACCTGCGGCAAACCGCGCTGATCGTGATCCTCGCGCAAATGGGTTCGTTCGTTCCCGCCCGCTCGGCCCGCCTCGGCGTGGTTGATCGCGTCTTCACTCGCATCGGCGCCAGCGACAATCTCGCCCGCGGCCGCTCCACGTTTATGGTCGAGATGACAGAAACGGCGGCGATTCTGCACACTGCAACGGCGCGATCGCTGATCCTGCTCGACGAAGTTGGCCGCGGTACCTCCACCTACGACGGCCTTGCGATCGCCTGGGCCGCGGTCGAATATCTTCATGCCCGCGTGCGCGCGAAGACTCTATTCGCCACTCACTACTTCGAACTCACAGAATTGGCCGAGCAGCTCACCGGAGTGAAAAACTACCACGTCTCCGTAAAGGAAACGGGAGGCGGCATCGTCTTTCTCCGCAAGGTCGAACCCGGTGCCGCCGACCGCAGCTACGGCATCGAAGTCGCCAAGCTGGCAGGATTGCCCAATGAAGTGATCACGCGCGCCCGCGAGGTGTTGGTCGAGCATGAGTCGGCGGAGCACGAACTGACGGAGCATCTCTCTCCCGGAGCGTCGCCTCCACCAACCCAGCTGACCATCTTCACGCCGATCTCACAGCCGGTTCTGGAGAAGCTACGCGCGGTAGACCTGAACCGACTCACGCCGCTGGAGGCCCTGAATCTGCTGGCGGAGTTGAAGAAAGAAATCTGAGATGAGCGTGAGACCGCAGAAACCCAGACTGAAGGACATCGTGGGCCAACTCCTGATCGTCGGCTTCGACGGCGCAGAGATGACATCGCGTCTCCGGTCCCTGCTCACGCGACTGCAGCCGGCGGGAGTGATCCTGTTCGCACGCAACATCAAGGGCGCCGGGCAGACTTGGCGCCTCCTGCACGATTGTCAGACTTGCGTCTCGACGCCGCTATTTACCTGCGTCGACCTCGAAGGCGGCAGCGTCGACCGATTTCGCGACGCGCTCGGACCAGCGCCCTCGGCTGGAGACGTATTCTCCACCGGCGACCGCAAACTCTTTCGCAAGCACGGCCAGTTGATCGGAGAAAACTGCCGCACCCTCGGATTTAATGTTGACTTCGCCCCCGTGCTCGATCTCGCCTTCGATGCCTCGCGCAGCGTAATGAGTTCACGCGCGGTCTCGGCAGACCCTCAAGAGACGGTGGCCTACGCCCGTGAATTTCTCGCCGGCCTTCGCGCTTCCAAAGTCCTAGGGTGTGGCAAGCACTTCCCCGGTCTCGGAGAAGGAAAACTCGACAGCCATCACAAGCTCCCGGTCATTCAAAAGCCCCTGAAGAAGCTATGGGCCGAGGACCTGTTCCCGTACCGCACACTCCGCGCTCAGTTGCCGATGGTGATGGTTTCGCATGCTGCGTATCCAGCGGTGACGCACGATCAGACTCCAGCCTCGCTCTCGAACATTTGGATCACCGACATCCTGCGCAAGCGCATCGGCTACCGCAACCTGATCGTCTCCGACGATCTGGAAATGGGGGCGGTGCTGTCGGCGGCCTCTGTGGGCCAAGCCGCCCTCGAACACATCCGCGCCGGAGGGGATTTGTGCCTCGTCTGCCACCGCGAAGACTACATCGCGCAAGCTTATGAAGAGCTGATCAAAGCGACCCAGCGCGAGCCGCAGTTCGCCAAGCGCGTCGCGGACGCACTACGGCGAATTCTGGCCTTCAAGAAAAAGTCCGCGAGCCTGTGCCGCAATACAAGAACTCCCTCGGGCGCCACAGTCGAGAAGCTTTCTCGAAAGCTTTGGGAATTCGGCGAACAAGTGCGCCTGCAAGGTCTGATCCGCACCGGGAATGAACCCAAGCAAAATGCTCGACGGGTGCGAGCATGAAAAAGCAGGGCATGATCGTCGCCGGGGTAATGAGCGGGACCTCCGCCGACGGCATCAACGTCGCGTTGGCGCGGATGGATGAGGGTCTCGGCTCGCGCAAATCAGCTCACTCCCACGCAGATTTTAAATTGCTCGGCCACGCGGAATTCTCTTACCCAAAGAAGGTTCGCGCGGCGGTGCTGGCGGCGATGAATGCTTCGCGGGCAAGCGTGGCCGATCTCTCCCGCCTGAATTTTCTTCTCGGTGAACTTTATTCCGACGCTATCCTGGCCACCGAGCGCCAATTTCGCGTGAAAGCAGATTTAGTCGGCTGCCACGGCCAGACTCTCTATCACCAGGGCGAGCTACAGCGTTTTCTGGGCCGCAGGATCGCGGCTACCTGGCAGACCGGCGAGGCCGCAATCGTCGCGGCACGAGTAGGCGCTCCGGTAGTTTCAGATTTTCGACCTGCTGACCTCGCGGCTGGCGGCAAGGGAGCTCCGCTCGTTCCCTTTCTCGACTACTTGTTGTTTCGCGATCCGCACGTCGGAAGAATTGTGCAGAACATTGGCGGCATCGCCAACCTTACAATGATCCCTGCGGGCGCGACCGCGACGGATGTCGTCGCGTTCGATACCGGGCCAGGCAACATGGTGATCGACGCCGTCACCGAAAAACTCTTCGGCCTACCGTTCGATCGCGGTGGAAGAATCGCTGCCTCCGGAAAAATCCTCGATTCAGTTATCCATGAATTGTTGCGGCACAGTTTCTTTCACCGAGATCCTCCCAAGACCGGAGGCCGAGAGGAATTCGGCCGTGGGTTCGTCCGTGACTTTCTCCGAAGTTGCAAACGATGTCGCAAGCAGGATGCCGTGGCCACGGCTACCGCGCTGACGGCAAAGTCGATTGCCGACGCGGTGCAGCGCTATGCCGGGCAAAAATCAGGCCCCTCGCGAAAACCTGCGTTTCAAGAGATGATTCTTTCCGGAGGTGGAGCGAAAAACTCTACTCTCGTCACGATGTTGACCAACGACCTCGCGCCGCTCGGGTTGCGGCTGAGATTTTCCGATGAGTTTGGCCTGCCTTCCGCGGCGAAAGAAGCCGTAGCCTTCGCCGTGCTGGCGCACGAAACCTGGCAGCGGCGCCCTTCCAGCGTGCCTTCTGCGACCGGCGCCAAACGCGCAGCGGTTCTCGGAAAAATCTCGTATCCTTAACAAAGATGCCGACTTTTATCTCCATGCTGCGGGGCGTCAACCTTGTCTCCCACAATCGTATGAAGATGGAGTCTCTGCGAACATCCCTGGGCGCGCTCGGCTTGGAGCAAGTACAAACGTATATACAAAGCGGGAACGTGGTTTTTCGCAGCAAAGAAGGCTCGGCCGCAAAGCTCTGCGAGAAGATTGAAAAGCGAATCCTTTCTGACTTCGGTTTCACCGTCCCGGTCATTTCGCTGACGGCGAAGGAAATGGGCGAGATTATTAAGAACAATCCTTTCGTCGCGCAGGCTGGCATCGACAGCACAAAGTTGCACGTCACTTTTCTGTCGCAAGCCCCGGTGTCGTCCGCTGTGCAAACATTGGGGAAGCTGCCGGCAGGTGTAGACCAGTTTCGCCACGAGCGCCAGGCCATTTATCTTTACTGTCCGGGCGGATATGGCGAGACGAAGCTCTCGAACAACGCGTTTGAAAAACTGCTCTCCGTTCGTGCCACCACTCGCAATTGGAAAACCGTGAACACCCTCTATCAGATGGCAACGGAACTGGAATGATACAAACTGCGCTCCAGCAACCGAGTTTGAAGGCGTCCCTCACACTCGCCGTGCTTGCCTTCACACTGTTTCTGTCAGCCTGCTCCGGCAAGCCCGATCCCAACACGCTGGTGATGCTGATCGAATCGAGCCCCACGAATCTCGATCCGCGAATTGGCGTCGATGCCCAGTCCGAGCGCATCGACAACCTCATCTTCGACGATCTTCTCTCCCGCGGGGATAACCTCGATGTCGCGCCCGGACTCGCCGAACGCTGGGAAATTCCCGATCCGCTTACTTATATTTTCCATCTGCATCACGGCGTTACGTTTCATGACGGACGCCCCCTCACCTCACGCGATGTGAGGTGGACCTTCGATTCCTTGCTTCAAGGCAAAGTTCGCAGCACCAAAGCGGCGGTTTATCGCTTCGTCGACCACATCGATACGCCCGACGATTTCACCGTGATCTTTCACATGAAGGAGCCGTCTGCCACTCTGCTGTGGAATCTTTCCGATGGCGCGGTGGGCATCGTTCCCTTCGGCAGCGGAAGCGAAATAACCACGCATCCCATCGGCTCGGGGCCGTTCAAATTCGTCAGCGCGGAAACCGACAAAGAAGTCATCGTCGAACGCAATGACGATTACTGGGGCGAGAAGGCCAAGCTGGCTCGGGTGCGTTTCGCTGTAGTTCCAGATGCCACTACGCGCGCCCTCGAATTGCGCAAGGGCAGCGCTGACGCCACGATTAATGCGCTCACGCCAGATACCGTGCTCACGCTCGAGCGTAATCCGTCACTCGCCGTGGAACATGCTCCTGGAACCGTGCTGGCGTACATGGGATTCAACCTGCGCGCTCCAATCCTGCGCGATACGCGCGTGCGGCAAGCCATCGCCTATGCGCTCGACCGCCAGCCGATGATCGAATATCTCTGGCGCGGCGAAGCGCAACCCGCCCGCAGCATCCTTCCGCCGCAGAGTTGGGCCTACGACGGCAACGTCCCTGTCTATGATCACGATCCCGGCAAAGCGGAAGAGTTGCTCGACGCGGCCGGATACCCCGCGGTCAACGGTGTGCGCTTTCATCTCACCATGAAGACTTCCACCGACGAGAACACGCGTCTGATGGTCGCCGTCATGCAGCAGCAGTTGCGCGAAGTGGGCATTGTGCTCGACATTCGCACCTTCGAGTTCGCCACATTCTTCGCCGACGTAACCCACGGCGTATTTCAGCTCTACAGCCTCCGCTGGATCGGTGGCAATGAAGATCCGGACATCTTCGAATACGCGTTTCACTCCGCCAAGTTCCCGCCGAACGGTGCGAACCGTGGCTACTATTCGAATCCGAAAGTAGATACCCTGATCGATCAGGCTCGCCGCGAGGTCGATCAGGCGAAGCGCAAGTCAACCTACGCCGAATTGCAGCTCATCCTCGCCAACGAATTGCCTTACATCAATCTCTGGTATCTCGATAATGTTCTTGTTCACAACAAACGCGTGCGCAATCTGCAATTGAATCCAGCGGGGAACTACGACTTTCTGCGAACGGCGGAGTTGGAGAAGTGAGTGGGATGGTGATTGACCAGTGGCTCCCTCAGTATCAGGTGAGCGCCAGCTATTCGATGCTCGTACGCGCCTCGGATGAGAAAACCTATGCCGCCGTGGAACGAGCCCGTTTCTCGAATCTACCCGTCGTGCGGGTTCTGATGGGAATTCGCGGGTATGGCCGCAGCCGCAGCAAGACTACGGAACCGGACCCGCGAGAAAATGTGCGAGGACCTTTTCTTGAACTCGCAATAATTCCGAAACGCGAAGTGGTCTTGGGCGTCGCTGGCCGCTTCTGGAGGCCCGATGGAGGGATCGTCCGCGACCTCACGCCAGTTCAGTTCGTAGATTTTCACCGGCAAGGCTATGCCAAGGCAGTTTGGAGCTTCTCCCTGAACCCCTCGAATGACGGCACAGAGCTCACCACCGAAACACGGATTCAGACGTTTGGCCGCTCCGCTACGCTAAAGTTCCGCACGTACTGGCTCTTGATCGGTCCTTTTTCAGGCCTCATCCGCAAAGCCATGCTGCGCGAGGTCAAGCGAATTGCCGAGCAGCCTGCCCCCTGAATCCGCCGTGGTCAGCAATCTGGCGCGATCTCGTAATTCACGCACTGAGAGCTATCCTCTCCCACGTACCACAACGCCGACATATCGGTTTGATCGGCAAAAGCCGTGAACCAGAAGGTCCATCCCCCTTCGCCGAAATTGATCAACTCGCCAAATCCAATTTGATCCGCAACATCGTTGGCATTACAAGTTGTTCCGTAGTAGAGGATCGCGTTGAAGGAATACGTCGCCGGATTGCCCAGCGAGAAATCGACCGCCTGATAGCTGTGGCCACCTTGCTTGTACCAGCAGCCTTTGAACGTCGCGTCCGGATTGCCAGAACTGCTAATCACTTTCAACGTCGTCTTTGCCGTGGCCGAATCGCTCCCTTCGCTCGCGGTGATCGTCAGCGGATAACTGCCGGCCGGCACGCTGCTCCTCACGCTGATGCTCAACTTGGAGGTCCCGGAGCCCGGTGCCGGTATCACTTTCGGATTCAATTTCAGCGTCGCACCGGCGGGCTCGCCGGAGGCTTTCAATTGCAAGGAATGATTGAACCCGCTATCCACTTTGCTTGTCACGGTAGCCGATCCGGATTTCCCCTGCTCTAAGGTCAGAGTGGCAGGCCGAACAGTTACGGTGAATGGAGCTGCCGTCGCCGGAAGGACTGAAAGATCGGCGCTCACGGTCGCAGCGCCATATTGCGCCCGAAGTGTAATCGACTCCGCGGCTGCTACCGCAAAAGTGGAGATCGGAAAACTCAGGCTGGTTTCACCGCCTTCGACTCTAACGCTCGCCGGAGTTAGCACCACCTTGGGGTCGGAACTGCTAAGCAAAACTGTCGCGCCAGCGGCGGGCGCGGGATTCGCCAGGGTTAACGTGATTGTGGTCGACTCGCCTCCGACCACATTCGTTTCCGAAAACTTCAAAGCCGTCAGGGTGAGTGAGTTCTCCCCGGCGACGCTTTCCAATTGCCTGGAGGGCCGCATTCCGTATCCATTCGGACTTGTCGAAGGGTTCTGGGCCCGTGCGCCCCCTGCGGCGAGCAACACCAGACCTGCGAGAGCCACAAATCTCGTCGCTCCACGCCGCGCTAAGAATAGTTGGCCGACAGCCGTTGCTTTGCTCATTCACGACATATCTCACCGGGATGAAACTTCCGGTAGAGCTTACAGGTTTGAGAACTACTGATTTTTTTAAGAGCCCGTCGGCGTACCCCGCGATACCGCGGATTTCCTCGGAAGCCATGGTGTTACCATCAGGTTTCGGCCTTTTTTTGGATGAAATCGATCCGGCGGCCCGGCACGCATGCGAATTCTCTTCATCGGCGATATTTTCGGACGGCCCGGCCGCACCATCGTCAAAGATCGACTACCGGGCATCGTCCGCGACCAGGCCATCGACCTGATCATCGCCAATGGCGAGAACTCGGCGGCTGGTTTCGGCATCACGCCCGCGCTGGCCGAGGAACTCTTTGAGCTGAACATCGACGTCATCACCACCGGCAACCATGTCTGGGACAAACGCGAAATTCTGGATTACTTCCAGATGGTCGAAGGCAACGGCCACGGGCCGGCGCGCCGCGTCTTGCGTCCGGCGAACTACCCCGCGGATATGCCCGGCTGGGGCCTGTATCAGGGCCAAAAAGCCAAAATTCCTTATGCCGTCATCAACCTGCAGGGACGCGTCTTCATGGCTTCGAACGATGATCCCTTTCGCATAGCCGACCAGCTCTTGAAGCAGGTCGAAGCCAAGATCATCTTCGTGGATTTCCACGCCGAGGCCACCTCGGAAAAGATCTCCTTGGGCTGGTATCTCGATGGCCGCGTCACCGCCGTAGTCGGCACGCATACGCACGTCCCAACCGCGGACGAACGAGTCCTGCCCAATGGAACGGCCTACATTACCGACGTCGGCATGACCGGTCCTTACGACGGCGTGATCGGAGTCAAGAAAGAGCTGGTAGTCAACAAGTTCCTCAATGGCATGCCGGTGCGCTTCGAGCCTGCCACGGGCGACGTCCGCCTCTGTGCCGTAGTGATCGACTGCGACGAAAAGACCGGCAAGGCTCGCGACATTGCGCGGCTCATGCTGAGCTGACTGGGCCTTAGGCTTAACAGAACGTCCTGCAAGAACGCGACCATCCCCCGTTCTATCTGCGCTTTCGGCCCCGGCCCCCCTGCGAAAGCCAGTTAGAACCGAAGGACCGGGTACCATTAGTTATCTGCGAAAGCCTCGGGGCAAGGTAAAATCAACCGAATGCGTTGGCTGCGGCTCATCCTGTCGGCTTGTTTTATGGCGGCGCTGGCTGGCCTTCCTGCGCTTGCCGCCGATAACGCAGTCGATCCCCCGGCCATCTCCTGCGGCAACGGCGTTCCGGGCGGCATCAATTGCTTGGCTTCGAAGCAGGATCTCAAGGAAGCCCGCATCGCTTACAACCGCGGGCTGAAATCAGAACAGCACAGCCGTTTGCCGGAAGCTTTCGCCGCCTTCGACGAAGCCTCACGGCTGGCTCCGAACGATACCCACTTCTTTTCCGCACGGGAAGTCGCGAAGTCACAATTGGTCTTTCAGCACACCGAACGCGGAGACGCGCTTCTGGCCAACGCCCTCCGCGAGCAGGCTGTAGCTGAGTATCGCGCCGCCCTGAAGCTCGATCCTGACAATGACTATCTCCAGAAGCGCCTTGCGAATGCCCTGCTGGTCGACGCAGCCGGTCCCGCACCAGTCGGGGTCCCGTCTTTGGTCGCCGAGTCAGGTGAAATCCACCTGGAACCGAAGACCGAGCTGGCAACCTTTCACTATCGCGGCGACGTCCGCGGGCTTTTCACGGAACTCGCATCCGCCTACGGTGTAAGCGCAGAGTTCGATGATTCGGTGCAGACTAAACCCGTCCGCTTTTACGTGGATAATGTCGACTTCTTCACCGCGCTCAACCTGGCCTGTCGCGTGAGCAAAACCATGTGGACCGCTCTCGACAATCGCCAGTTGCTACTGGCGGCTGACAATCCAGAGAATCACAAACAGTTTGACCGCATGTCGCTCGCCACTTTTGTTGTGCCCGGCGCCAGCTCTCCGCAGGAAGCAACCGAGCTGGTCACTTCGCTGCGCAACATCTGCGACTTCCAGAAAATAAATTCAGGGCAACTTGGAACCGTCGAAGTCCGAGCTCCGCAAGCCACGCTGCACGCCTGCACACAGCTCCTTCAGCAGTTGACCACCGAGCGTCCGCAAGTCGTACTCGATATCGAGGTCTACGAGATCGACCACAACTTCACGCGCGACATCGGTATGCACATTCCCGACACTTTCAATCTGTACAACCTTCCCGTCGCTGCGCTGGCGGCGCTGGGCGGGCAGAACATCTCGTCGCTGGTGAACCAGTTGATTTCATCCGGGGGCATCAATGCCGCCGGAAGCTCGGCGCTTTCCGGACTGCTGGCGCAATTACAGGGCGGGGGGAATTCCGTTTTCAGCCAGCCGCTGGCCACCTTCGGCGGCGGCCTCACTTTTTCCGGAGTGAGCCTGGATCACTTGACTGCGGCGCTTTCCCTCAACGAATCCTGGTCTCGCAGCTTGACCAATGCGACGCTGCGAGCCGGACAGGGGAAGGAAGCCACCTTCCACGTGGGAGAGCGCTATCCCATCCTGAATGCTTCCTACGCACCCGTTTTTAATTCCCCGGCAATCTCCAAGGTGCTGGGAAATCAAACTTACGTTCCGCCGTTCCCTTCGGTCAGCTACGAGGATCTGGGATTGAATATCAAGGCCACCACCGTCATACATGGCAACCGCGAGGTCAGCCTGAAGCTCGAGTTGCAGTTGCGCTCCCTGACGGGAAGCAGTGCGAATGGAGTGCCGGTGATCAGCAACCAGGAATATCAAGGCAGCATACGCCTTCAGGATGGTGAGCCCGCCGTGATCGCGGGCGAGATCACGACCAACGATGAGTACACCATCAGCGGCATCCCGGGCCTCGCCGCCATCCCCGGTCTAAACCAAGCCCTGGTCGACAACAATCGCATGAAGGAAGATGACGAACTGCTGATCATGATCACCCCGCACATCGTGGCCAATCGTGGCTATACGACGAATGAAATTTGGGTCACCCAGAACTAGCGCGTCACTTGCCTTGCTTCGCCGCAAAATCCACTAACCCCTTTAAAGCGTCGGCCGGAACCTGACTAACGTTTCCGATAACGCGGCCATTAATAAAAAGGGTCGGCGTGCCGGTTACATTTACAGATTTCCCCAGGGCAACGGAAGCGTCCACATGCGCTTTCGTGACCGGCGTAGTGGCGCATCCTGCGATCTCGGCGCCCTTCGCGCCCGAAGCGTCGGCCAGCGCCGTCAGCTTTTCATCGGCATTTTCGACCGTAATATCGGATTGCGTTTCGTAGGTCTTCGCCACGAACTTCCAGAAGGCCTCATTCGACGCCTGCCCCACGCACTCGGCATAGGCTGCTCCCTTGGCCGCCCAGTTGTGCATCTCCAGAGGAAAGTTCTGGAAGACGAAGCGAGCGCCCGGCTCAGCCGCGATCAGCGCTTCGATCGCCGGTTGCGCCGCTTTGCAAGCCGGACATTGCAGATCGCCAAACTCCACAATCGTGACCGAAGCGGTTTTCGGTCCGCGCGACGGCCCAGTAATTCCCTTCTCCAGTGTCTTCCTCACCGGCTCGAAAGGCTTGGCGCCGAACGGAATAATGTCGCCCACAATGGCGTGCTCGCCGTCCGCCGTAACGTAAAACCGGCTAATCTGCTGCCCCTGAGGACTGGCAAGAACCACGTCAACCTGCGCCAGGCCCGGCACCGGCGCCGGCTTGATGCTCGAAATCTTCCAGCTCAGCTGGGCTTGGTAACCAAAGGTTTGCTGCATGAACGAATCCACCGTGGCATCGGAAGGAAGAGTAACAGCCGGCGCGGATGGGGCCTTATCCGGCGATTTCGCCGAAGATTGCGCGGCAGCCAGTCCGCCGGTTAGCACCAGGATAAGAATCGACTTAAGAAAAGGGCGCATGGTTTCCTTTCGATTTCAACTTCTCAGAGAATGTTTTTGAAGCTGGCACAGCGGACGAATCTAAAGATATTTTCAAACCTCGCTCTTCGCAGCGATGGGAAATCGACGGCCGAAGCCGAAAGCCTTGGGAGAGATCTTAATTCCCTGCGCTGCCTGCTGGCGCTTGTATTCCGCGCGGTCCACCATTCGGACTACGCGCCGCACCACCTCGATATCAAAGCCATGATCGGCCGCAATGCGTTCCACAGAATGCGCGTCTTCCACGTAATCCTCGAGCACCGCGTCCAGAATTTCGTAGGGCGGCAGCGAGTCGCTATCTTTCTGGTCGGGCCGCAATTCCGCCGAGGGCGGCTTCTCCAGCGTAGCCTGCGGAATCACCGGCCGCCGCGAATTCACATAATGACTCAGCCGGTACACCAGCGTCTTGGGCACATCGGAAATAACCGCCAGCCCCCCCACCATATCTCCATAAAGTGTACAGTAGCCCACTCCCAGTTCGCTTTTGTTGCCGGTGGAGAGCACGATGGCTCCGAATTTATTGGAGAGCGCCATCAGCAGCGTCCCCCGGGCGCGCGACTGCAGGTTCTCTTCCGTTGTATCTTCCTGTTTCTGGCCCGCGAACACTTCCTTCAAAGCTCGCCGGTAGGCTTCGAACGCACCATCAATCGAGATCAACTCAAGCCGGATCCCGAGGTTCTTCGCCAGCGTGCGCGCATCCTCAATGGAACCGGGCGAAGAATATGGTCCCGGCATGCCCACGCCAATCACATTTTCCGGGCCAACGGCATCCGTGGCAATCACCGCAGTCAGCGCCGAATCGATCCCGCCGCTCAGCCCGATGATCGCTTTTTGAAATCCGCATTTCCGCATGTAGTCGCGCGTGCCCAGCACCAGGGCCGCGTACACGCTGGCGTCTTCGCCTTCCATCTGTGTATGCATCTCGCCGATGAGCGCGTTGGAATCGAAAAAGATCAGGTCTTCTTCAAACGAAGACCCTTGCGCAATGATTTTTCCCTCGGCGCTGAGGACGATGCTGGACCCGTCAAATACCAGGCTGTCATTGCCGCCAACCTGGTTCACCATCGCCACCGGAACCTTGTGGTGGCGCGCGATCGCGGCCAACATGTCGCGGCGTACCTCCCGCTTGCCGATCCAGAAGGGCGACGCGGAAATATTCAAAACAATGTTGCCGCCCGCCCTCACCAGAGCCTCGATGGGATCAACCGTGTACAACCGTTTGGGCCAGAACAGCTTATCGTTCCAGGCATCCTCGCAAATGGTAAGCGCCACGCGATTCCCGCAGAATGAGAACAAGCTCTGACTTTTTGCCGGAGCGAAGTTGCGCATTTCGTCGAAGACATCGTAGGTGGGTAACAGCATCTTCGACTGTAGAAAAGCAACTCTGCCGTCCTGCAACAGCGCGGCGGAATTCATCACCGACTTGCCGGTCTCCGATTCCGCCGGCGTGACCAGCCCGCAGATGACCGCGATGCCGTGGGTTTCGGCCGCAATGTGCTCGACCGTCTCCTGATTGCGCGTCACAAACGAGGACCGTTCCACCAGATCGCGCGGAGGATAACCACAGACGGACAGTTCAGGAAACAGAATGAGTCCAGCGCCACTGGCTTGCGCGCGACGGGAAAACTTGATGATCTTGGCAGCGTTGCCGGAGAAATCTCCGACGGTTGGATTAATTTGCCCGAGTGCGATCTTCACACCTTTAGTGTAAGGCCGAGGCCCGCCGAGGGGCTAGCCGCCTGCCCCTGGGCATGGTGCTGCTTCGCGATTCAACTTTTGCTCGGCGACGAACTCGCGCTGGTTGTGCTACCGGCGCCCAACGCCGCCGCCTTCGCCAGCGGAGCGCTCGTGGCCTCGGAGGCAGCCGGCATCAAACACAGCTCTGCAGCTTCTGCCATGCTCTCGGCCGCCTGCTTTTTCAGCGTCTGCCAGCTGTCGAACGCGGACTTCTCCCGCGCCACGCCATCCAGGTTGCGCGTAACCCGCGCCATGTATTGGGCTTTCACGCGTTCGAGTTCGGCCTCAATTTGTGTGTTCTCTTCCGCCTTGCGCGCCCACTCTGCCTCCACCTGTTTCTGCTGATCTTTCTCGTAGCTATCCAGTGCCTCGCGGCGCGCTTTCGCATCCTGCTGGATCTGCCCGATCGTCACCCCGGCCGCTTCCAGCGCCACCAGCACCGCGGCTCGCTTTATCTCCGTCGATACACCACGGAGGTGCTCGCTCTGAAGCATATCGACAACCTTGGCAACGCTGTATCCTCTTCGCGGAGTCAATACTCCGGCTGCACGGTAAATTTCTTCCATGGGTAAAAGTTCCACCTGAAAACCGCCTTCCTCCCGAGAGTCCACAGGGCTTTTTTCCTTTGATGCAGATACTTTGACCGCAAGACTCGCGTCCCGGCCCTTGCCGTTCTGGTTTCCTCCACCGCTTGCCTCGCTGCCTTCATCGCTCCTCACGATGTGAACATCCTGCTGATGGCGCCAGGGCGCCAGTTCGAGCCATTTGCGTTTCATAGGTTTCCTCTCCTTGCTGGCTTCCTTTCTCTTGGGAGGTTGTTTCGTTCGGACTTCGCTCCGGCGAAGCGCACCGAGTTCTCGCGACCGCGAAATATGAGGGCGATCCCGGTTCGCTATTTCGCGACCAACCCGCACCGGTCGCGTCTCTGGGCTCACGCTATGCAGGTCGGGTTTGCTTTCCACTTTCGGCCCGGCTGCGGGTGGTTCACTGAACTTGCTTTCCTGGCGCTCCAACCGGGGTTGTATTTCAGCCGCCGTAACCTGAGAACCCTGTCCTTTGGTGCTTTCCTGCGGCGGCGGTTCCGGGCGAACCGGTCCGCTGGGGACCGCGTTCTTATCCCGTTGAATGCCTACTAGAAATTCCCGTCCGTCGCTGCGGCAGTACTTGGCGATTCCACAGAAGCGATCAAAGCGCCACTGAATCGTCAGCGTCGCTCCCACGGCGACCGGCGTCTTCACCCGTATGCACGCCCCGCTGGCCGACCGATCTTCCATGCGCGCGGGAATCCGTTGTAAAGCGCCGCTTTCGTTCTCCCACGTCGCTTCGACCAGGATCATCACCACCGACCGTAGTTCTCGCACAGCGGTGCTCATGCCGGGTCTATCGGCAATAAACAAAATCAGTTCACAAGCAGGGGGAATTCCAGGTTGGTAACCGTGGAAATGGCTTTCCCATTCTGGAAAAGGTGTGGAAGGAGAAGTCTCAGCGGCTAATCGCTTCCCGCCGGAAACACCGTATGCCTCGGCGCCGGGACCGGCGTCTCGCCCATCTGATCGCGCCACAGCACCTGATTCAGGCGCGCCGCCCCGGCTGCATCCGGACGCGAAAAGTCCATCTTGGCCGATTCGTTCGCGCCCTTGGCATCGCGCCTGTTGGTTTCGTAGATCAGGCCGTTCTTAAGATTGCGATAGTCGGCTTTGAACGCAGCCTGGTCCCCCGCTCCCGAGAACAGTGGCCCCATTGCGGGCGCATAGGCGTCGTTCTGGTTCATCGGAGGCAAGCCGATCAACATTTCCATCGTATGAATCAAATTCACGGTCGTATAAAAGCGATGATCGACATAAGGCTCGGCCACCTTGCCCGGTGAATATCTACTGACCACGAAGGCGATGGATCGATGGGCGTCGATATGGTCGCCCCCGTCCTGCGCATCATCTTCCAGGATAAAGATGGCCGTGTCGTCCCAGTACGGACTGTGCGACACCGCGTCCACCACGCGGCCCAATGCCAAATCGTTGTCCGCCACCGAGGCCGCCGGGCGCGGCCGCTCCGGACGTGTGCCCCCGGTGTGATCGTCGGGAAGATAGAGCAGAACGAAGGCCGGCAATTGAAAATCCTCGCTCTCGTTCGCCTCGCGGGCGTGAGTGTAGGCGGCAAACTCGTTGAGGAATTCGTCGGCGCGAAGCTGGTCGGGATAGTCGGTATTGAAATCGGGATAGAGCGCATCGAAGTGATCGCGCAGCATCGCCTTCGTCGGCTTAACCCCCTTGAACAGCGGCACCGTCCACGGGTAGGGACTCGGCGCGCCGTGCGGATCTCCCACATTCGGCGGCAACGCATCTCCTTGATGCAACTCAGTCCGCGGGCAGGCCGCTTCCTGCGCCGAAGGCGTTCCCTGCTTCGGCGAGGCCGCCTTGCGAACTTTATTGCACCACTGCGCGTTCACATATTCGCCGTAGTCGCGATAACTAAGGCGATTGCGAGCCACATTGTCCCAGAGATAACCGGAGGAAGGATCGTCGATATCCGGCTGCTTATGGTCGAGCGGAAATTCATCGGCGACCGTACCCTGAAAATCGTAAGTCCGCTCGTGGCCGCGATAGGCGATCTGCCAGGTCTTTTCGTTGTAGTCGCTGGTGATCGCGGCGGTCGACCAGAGATGTCCGTCTCCGGAAACTTCTCCGCTGTCGTAGAAATTGTCCAGCACGCCGAACTGCAGCGCGAGTTTGTGCTCGTTCGGCGTGATGTCGGCGCCATACATCGTGAGCGACGGATCGCCGTCGCCAACCTTCAGGTCGCCGAGTATCTGGTCATACGTCCGGTTTTCCTTGATCACATAAATCACGTGCTTGATCGGATTCTTGCCGCCCGCGAATTCAATCTTTCCCGGATCGTTGTGCAACAGGTTGTCGTGTTCGACAATGCGTGTGAGTTCTTCAAGCTTGGGAAGAGTCGAGGAAATGCTTAGTCTTGCGATCGAACCCCGCAGCAGCGTGGGAATATAGGGGTGCTCGTGATATCGTACCTCCCACGCCGTCTTGCCCGAGCCCTTGTTCGGACGCGTGCCCTCGCCTTTGGCCGTTGCGATGAGGAGATCATCGCCGTGGACGGCAAGCGCGCTCGGATACCAGTCGGTGGGAATGAAACCGAGGGCCAAAGAAGCAGCGTTATTCCTACCTTTCGTGGTCAGATTCGCCGTCTCAAACACCGCGACCGCATTAGCGGAGGCGTCGGCCACGAATAGCCGCTTGCCGTCTTCGGACTGAGCCAGGGCGCTCGGATAAGTTCCGGCAAATTCCTGATTGCGCATCGTGGTGCTCAACGTCGCTCGTATCTCGCCACTTTCCGTGGAGACCACTGCGACCGTGTCCGCATTCGACAAAGCCACGTAAAGCGACTTCTCATCCGGACTCAACAACATCGCCGTGGGATGCGATCCCGGCGCAATCGGATCTTCAGGTTCCTTCAACTTGATCCAGCGCGCAATTCTGCCGTCCGTCAGATCAAGTTCCGCCACCTGCGATGCGTTCCACAAGCTGCACCACGCACGTTGTCCATCGCGCGTAGCCACGACGGTATAGGGGAAAGAAGATGGCACCAACTCACTTGTGCTCAGATCGAAGCTCTTAAGCACCTTGCCGCTCGCTACATCGAGCAGCAAAACGTTATCGGAGAGATTATTCGCCACCAGCAGCCGGTCATGACCTCCAGCAGGTACCAGGGCCAATCCTGCAGGATAAGGAATCGCAGTTCCCGCCGGCGTTTTCTGCAAACCAATGGCAACTTTCTTCCCTGCGGCGAGCGCCTGCGGTTCGATGGCAATAAATCGCTCGGACGCAACCTTACCCTCAACAAAGCTGTAGACCGCAATTCCGTTCCCGGTGTCTCCGGGCCTCCGTCCAGTGGGAGCCGTAATCGAACTGACCGAAGCATAGAGATGCTTGCCATCCGAACTGAAGACCAGTCCAAGAAAATAGCTTTGATGAACTTCCTCGCCGAAGCGCTTGTCGGGATAATCCGACAGTTGATTGGTTTTCAGGTCGAGCACTGCGATCGACTGCATCGCCATGGTCTCTTGCGTACCATAGCCGTCGTTCAACAGCGCGGCATAGTGGCCGTCGGGGCTGAGCGTGATGGTGGCGGGAAAGCTGTTGGTACTGCCGATACGCCCGGGCGACGGGATCGTCAAAGTCTTGCTGGTGGGCAAGGAGATCGATGAGCCGTCAGGCTTCGATTCCTGAGCGACCGCAACGGCCGTCTGGAAAGCAACAAACGCGAGCAGGAAAATAGCGCGGAAAATTCGGATCACGGGGCCTCCGCAGATTTATTCTGCACCAGCAATCGATGAGGAGAGATGAGCGTAATCCAGGAGGGAACCTGGGGTCAAAGAGACGACGGAGGCATGCCGGCTACAAATCCGTTTCGCGACCCCAGTGGCTAGACGCCGGAGGCGCGCGTCGAGCCCTCGTGACTGGACGAAGGCTCCGAATGCTCCTCCTCCGGGTTCACGTTGTGCCGCACGTCGGAGCCCTGCACCCAGAAGATCACATCTTCGGCGATGTTGGTGGCATGGTCGGCAACGCGCTCCAGATTCCGCGCCACCAGCAGCGCATCCAGCGCCTGCCGCACCACATCCGGACGCTGGTTCATGGTCTTCACCAGTTGGATGAACGCGTCGTCCTTCATGCGATCGACCACATTATCCATTTCGAGCACGGCCTGCGCCAGCTCCGCCTTCCCTTCGATAAATGCCTCCAACGACCGCCGCACCATCGCGCTGACGGCCGCGCCCATGCGCGCGATATCCACCGGCAAATCCACCGCCGGAAGCTCCACCATGTCCATCACGCGTTCGGCGATGTTCACCGCCTGGTCTCCCACGCGCTCCAGATCGGAATTAATTTTGGTCACCGCCAGAATGAAGCGCAGATCTACCGCCATGGGCTGCTGCATGGCCAGCAAGTCGAAGGCGGCCTCGTCGATCTCCCGTTCCGAGGTATTAATCTGGGTCTCGCCGTCGAGAACCAGATGGCACCGGTTGAGATCCCGGTCGATGTAGGCCTGACGCGCGCGATCCACCGCCTGTTCCGCCAGTCCACCCATGCGGAGCAATTTTTGCCGCAGATCGTCGAGCCCTTGCTGAAAGCGCGTGCGCATTATCCGAACCTGCCTGTAATGTAGTCTTCCGTACGCTTGTGCGTCGGCTTGGTAAAGATCTTTTCCGTCTTATCGAACTCAATCATTTTGCCCAGCAGGAAAAATCCGGTGAACTCGGCCACGCGCGCCGCCTGCTGCATGTTATGCGTCACAATTACGATGGTATACCGTTCTTTCAGCTGAAAGATCAATTCTTCAATTTTTCCGGTCGAAATCGGATCGAGGGCTGAGCAAGGCTCGTCCATGAGCAGCACTTCGGGTTCCACCGCCAGCGCGCGCGCGATGCAAAGCCGCTGCTGCTGCCCGCCCGAGAGGCTGGCTCCGGACTTCTTGTGCACTTGATCTTTCACTTCGTCCCACAGCGCAGAAACCTCAAGCGACTTCTCCACAATCTCGTCCAATTTGCGCCGGTCGCTAAAGCCATTCAACTTCAATCCCGAGGCGACGTTATCGTAGATCGACATCGTCGGAAAAGGATTCGCTTTTTGAAAAACCATCCCCACCCGGCGGCGCAGTTGCGTGGCCGACGTACCGTTGTAGGCGTCGATGTCGCCGATGCGCACACTGCCCGTAACCCGAGCCTCCGGGATGGTCTCGTGCATGCGGTTCAGACAGCGTATAAACGTCGACTTGCCGCAGCCCGAGGGCCCAATCAACGCTGTGGCGTGGTTGGCCGCCACCGCCAACTGAACGTCGTACAACGCCTGCGTCTTGCCGTACCACGCGTTCAGGTTTTCGACCTGTATGCCAACACCCATAAACTATGCAGCTCCAAAGGTTCCGCGGCGTACGGCAAAGCGCACTGCCGCGACCGCGCTAACGATGAGGATAATCAGCACCAGAGCTCCCGCCCACGCCTGCCGGTGCCACTCGTCATAAGGAGAAATGGCGTAGTTGAAAATCTGCAGCGGCAACGCCGCCGTTGGCTGGTTCGCGTGCAGATTCCAGAATTGATTTCCGAACGCCGTAAACAGCAGCGGCGCCGTCTCCCCCGCAACCCGGGCAAAGGCCAGCATGATTCCCGTAATCACTCCGGAAGTTGCCGTGCGCAGCGTGATCGAGAGCGTGGTCCGCCAGCGCGGAATGCCCAGCCCATAAGCCGCCTCGCGCAAGGCCTGCGGTACCAGCAGCAGCATCTCTTCGGTCGTCCGCGTGATGGTGGGAATCATCATGATCGCCAGCGCCACTCCCCCCGCCAACGCCGAAAAATGCTTCTGATAGAGAACCACGATGGAATAGGCCACGATGCCGATTACGATGGACGGCACTCCGTTCAGCACATCGGCCGTGAAGCGAATCGCATCGCCAAAGCGGTTGCGTCCATACTCCGCCAGATAAACTCCCGCACCCACCCCGACCGGCACGCCGATAACACTGGCCAGCGCCAAAATAAACGCCGAGCCCACGATGGCATTCGCCATTCCGCCGCCCGCTTCGCCCACCGGCTTCGGCGTCTGCGTCAGAAACGCCCAGTTGATCGACCCTATGCCACGGTAAACCAGATAGGCGAATATGGCGAACAACGGCACCAGCACCAGAATGACCGTCAACACGGCCACGCCGGTCATAACGTGGTCGGTAATCCGCCGCCGCAAAGCGATCGGAGGAACAATATGCAGCGCGGAAGCGGTTTCGGTCTCAGGCATTCGCCCTCGAAGGCTGGCCGCGAGTGACCGTCCAGACCATCAAACGGGCCAGTGCGTTCACTACGATCGTTACCAGGAACAGGGCCAACCCAATCTCGATGAGAGCCGCCAGGTTCAAGTCGCCCGTGGCCTCGCTGAACTCATTGGCCAACACGCTGGCCATGGTGTAGCCCGGCGCAAAGAGCGATTTCGCGATCTCCGGACGATTTCCGATCACCATGGTGACCGCCATGGTTTCGCCCAGAGCGCGGCCCAAACCCAGAATGATGCCACCCATAATCCCGGCGCGCGCGTTGCGCAGCACTCCCACGCGAATCATCTCCCAGCGTGTAGCGCCCAGCGCCAGTGCGGCCTCGCGCTGGTGCTGCGGCACCACCATCAGAACCTCCCGCGTGATCGAGGAAATAATGGGGATGATCATGATGGCCAGAATGATTCCTGCCGCCAGCATGCTGATGCCGTAAGGAGGGCCCACAAATAATCCGGTCCAGCCCAGAGTCTTGGATAAGAAAGGTTCGACGTAGCCGCTGAGGATCGGTACCAGCACAAAGATTGCCCACAGCCCGTAGACCACGCTCGGAATCGCAGCCAGCAATTCCACGAAAAACGAGAGCGGTCCGCGCAGCGCCTTCGGACACATCTCCGTAGTGAACACAGCCACTCCAATCGACAGCGGCACCGCGATGATTAAAGCGAGCAGCGAGGATACCAGAGTCCCGTAAACAAACGGCAGCGCCCCGAACTTTTCGTTCACCGGATCCCAATCGCGTCCGGCAAAGAACTTCAATCCAAACGCGTGCCAGGACGGCCCGGAACGCAGGACCAGTTCGTAGACGATCAGGACCAAAGTTCCCAGCACCGCCAGACCGCAGAGAAGCATCGCGATCTTGAAAACCTGGTCGCCAACTTCTCCCGTTGGCCCAAGCAGGCTCACAGCTCGCCTCCCATCTGAGGCAAGTTCGCTAACTTTCTTTGCTTCAACGGGTTGCGGAGCAGGCATATCAGGCCGAGGTCGGGCAGCATTGGCCATCGCCCTTACGGTAACAGAATCCTGTTAATGGGGTGTTAAAATGACCGAGCTTTTCGGATTGCCTTTTCGCGGCTAAGCCTGTATTTTCTTCTTCCAATCGCTTCGCGTATGCCAATTGCGCCCAACCGCAGCCGCCTCGTGTTTCAGAAGCTTGAACGGGACCTCGTCAAGCTTTCCTCGAAACCGCGGGCCGAGAGCGTGCACCGCTTCCGCACCGGCACTCGCCGCCTGCAAATATTGCTCGGCGAACTTTCTCCCAAACTCGACCGCAGCGAAAAAAAACTCCTGAAGCTGCTGGGGCGAATCCGAAAACGTGCAGGCAAAGTGCGCGATCTGGATGTTCAGCTCGCTGCCCTGCGCAGCTTAAAGGTTCCCCACGAACCGCGCCGCAAGACCCAACTCGTGAACCATTTGATCGAACTCCGCCGCCAGCAGGAAAAAAAGCTGCGGCAGGCGGCGGATAAAGCCACGGTGCGCGAGATCCGCAAACGTCTGAAACGCGCTGCCCGGCGCTTCAAGCCGGAGGCCAGCCGCGATCCGCTGGCGGCCGCCAGAGCGATGCTGAGCCCGCTTGATCACACAAGTACGCCGCCCACCGAAGCCGTGCTCCACCAATACCGCATTCTCAGCAAGCGGGCCCGCTACGCGGCCGAGTTTGCCAGCCCCTCCCCCGAGGCTGAAAAGTTCATCGCCGAACTCAAAGTCTTACAGGACGCTCTTGGCGATTGGCATGATTGGCTCACCTTGCGCCAAACGGCCATTGAAGACATCGGCGAGGTGCGCGAGTCACCTCTGGTCGCAGAACTTCACAATGTGACCGGAGCGAAATTCCGCAACGCCGTCGCCGTACTCTCGCGCACTCGAGGCAAGTTAACCACCACCTCCGAGCACGCCGCCAGGGCTCCGCTTCCGGCCGCACTAAAAGCAAGAAGCGATACAGCCTCCGCAGCCTGATCCCAAGCCGTAATCCCTTGCCGTATCGGTATCAATAACTTCCATCTGTGAGCGCTGTCACTGCATTCCTCCGCAGCTTCCTGTTAGATAGTAGTGGGTTACCGTGTGCAAGACTCGATGACCTTTCGTGCGCTCACGAAGTCAGCTCACTGTGAGCTCTGTTCGGCAGTGCCTGCGGTTGTCGAATTCGAAATCCTATCCGACCAGGGAACCTCGCGGCAGCAAGGCTACTGTTGCATCCTCTGCGCCCGCAATCTTCTGGATGCTCTCTCGCAGATCTCATCGAAATCTTCCTAGCCCCAGTTTCGCGCATAGCCTATCCCTCGCCGCCTTCGCCCTGCTAATGACCAAGCCCTGCCGACACATGTAAACTGTTGCCCTTGCCTCATGCCGACCTTTGCCGCGGTTGATATCGGTTCTAACTCAGTTCGCTTGAAAATCGCGCGCCTCACGCGTGGCTATCTTCGCCCCATCCATGAAGACCGCGAAGTTACTCGTCTCGGCGAAGGCGTCTTCCGCTCCGGCTTCCTCACTCCCGAGTCGATGGCGGAAACGGTGAAGGTACTGCGCCGCTTCCACCGCGCCACGCAACAAGTCGTCACCGACCCCGTCCGCGTGGTCGCAACCAGCGCGCTCCGCGACGCTCGCAACTCGCAAGCTTTTCTCGAGTGGGTTCGCTCCGCCACTGGCTGGACGGTCGAAATTATCTCGGGATTGGAAGAAGCCCGCCTGATTCACCTGGGCCTGGTCTCGAACCTTCGCAGCGACAGCTCTCCCACGCTCATGATGGATCTAGGTGGCGGCAGCTGCGAACTCACCGTTTCCGCCAGTGGTCACATTCGCGATCTGGTCAGCATGCCGCTGGGCGCAGTCCGTCTCACTGACGAATTCCTGCGCCACGATCCGCCGCGCAAGGGCGAACTGAAACGCTTGCAAGGATTCGTCGTCCGCGAAGTGAACCGCGTCGCCGCTCGGGTAGTGGCCGCGAAAGTTAAGAATGTGATCGCTACTTCCGGAACCGCCGCCGCTTTGGCCACCGCGGCCAGCCATCTCCGCAAGAATGGCACTCGCCAGCGCATGCTGGTCTCCCGCGCGGAAATCACCCGGCTGGCCAAGCGCCTGGCTCACTTGCCGGTGGAAGACCGCCGCAAGATTGAAGGGATCGGCCTGCGGCGAGCGGAAATCGTCGTAGCCGGAGCCATGGTCTATCAGGAGTTGCTCGACCGCTGCCATCTCAAAGGTTTTCGCTATTCCCCGTTAGGTCTTCGCGACGGATTGCTCGCGCAGATTGCCGCTGAGCATGACCGCAGTACGCGCTCCGGAAGGCAGATTGAATCCGAACGCTGGGAATCGATCACCCGAGCCGTCGCTCACTATGGCGTGGACATGAAGCATGCTCTCGATGTGCGCGAGTCCGCCATGTTCCTGTTCTCAGCGCTGCGTTCCGTGCATGGCCTGGCGCCGGAATTCCGCGAGTGGCTGTCGGCCGCCGCCATGCTCTATGAGGTGGGAGATTACGTCAACCGCAACGGCCATCACCGGCACACTTATTACATCATTTCGAATTCGGAAATTCTCGGCTACACCCCTCAGCAGCGTCGATTGATCGCGGCCATCGCCCGCTATCTGGGAAAGTCGCGACCTACTTTGGACGAACCTCCCATGAAAGCTCTCGATCCCAACGACCGCCCCGGGGTCCAGAAAGCGATTATCCTTCTTCGCCTGGCGCGCGCCCTGAACTTGGGCCGCAGTCGCGCCGTGCAAAAAGTTCGCATCAGCCATCGCGCCGCCGAAGTCCATCTGACTCTGGTGCCACGTCGCCGCATGGGAGTGGATTTAGAACTGTGGGCGATTGAGAAAGACGCACCCTATTTTCGCGAAGTGTTCGGGCGGGAACTTTCCACAGCGGCTGTATAGAGAGTGCGCAGCGCCTTCGGCGTCAAACACCATTGCAGCGTGCCCGAACTGCGGCGCATATCGACTCGCGCCACCGCGCCCTTCTTCAACTCGACGGAAGCTTCGCAGCCGGACTCGCTGATCACGGTGCCCAAAAACTGGCTTAGATTCGGGTTGTGTCCCACCACCATGATCGATTCCAGGTTCGCGTACTTTTCCAGCAGACGGCGGAAGTCCGCAAAGGTGGCTCCAGGCCGCAGCCCCGCATCCATTTGCAGCTTCCCTTCATATCCCATTTCGTTACCCACCAGCGAAGCCGTCTGCGTGGCGCGTTTCAGCGGGCTCGAAATGATGACGTCCACCTGCGCATCCATGGCCGTCAGCGCACGGCCTACATAACCGCATTGCTCAATGCCTTCCTTGTCGAGTGCGCGCTTCTCATCTTTTTTCGGATTCGCCAGGTGTTCCCCGGCGCTGGCGTGACGCAGAAAATAAATGATCATTGCGGCTTATCGTTCCCTTCCCGCCGGAGCCTTGCGCTTCCGCGCCGGAACCTGCGGCGGAACCGGGTTCAACTGCTTGCCTTCGGCAACACTGATCAGAAAATCCTGCGCACTGAACGCCGCCGCGCCCGTCGGAGGTTTCCGATTCCGCTTGCCATGCAACGGCTGCCACGCACGAATATAGGTCGCATCGCTGAGAAGGATGCGCGACTTCCGGTTATCGGCAAGATAAACGTCGAGAATTTCGCGGTGCACCCGCTCGCGCAGGAATTCGTCGCGCAGCGGCACCAGCACTTCCACGCGCTCGTAGAGATTGCGCGGCATCCAGTCGGCGCTGCCGATATAAATATCTTCCTCGCCTCCATTGCCGAAATAGTAAATCCGGCTGTGTTCCAGGAATCGCCCTACGATGCTGCGCACCTTGATGCGGTCGCTCAGTCCCCGCACCCCCGGCCGGAGCGAGCAGATGCCGCGCACAATCAGATCAATCTCCACTCCCGCTTGCGAGGCCCGATACAACGCCTGAATTAGATTCTTGTCGAGCAAAGCGTTCATCTTTGCGATGATCCGTCCCTGACGGCCTTCGCGGGCGTGTTCCGCTTCGCGGTCGATTAGCGCAATCACCTTTTCCGCCAGATCGAGAGGCGCCACCAGCAGCGGCTCGTAGCTGGGATTTTCGGCGTAGGCAGTCAGAAAACTGAAGACATCGTGCACCGCGCGCGTGATTTCAGGATTCGCCGTGAACAAACTGAGATCGGTATAGATTCGCGCCGTGGTGGCGTTGTAGTTACCCGTTCCAATATGCGCGTAACTGCGTGGAACGCCATCCGGATCCCGGCGCACCAGCAAGGACAGCTTGCAATGCGTCTTGAGCCCGACCAGTCCGTGAAACACCTGCACTCCGGCATCTTCCAGATCCCGCGCCCAGCGGATGTTGTGGGCTTCGTCGAAGCGCGCCTTCAACTCCACCACCGCCGTCACTTCCTTGCGTTGCGCCGCATCGATCAGCGACGGAACAATCAACGAGTGCTCGTTCGTGCGGTAAAGCGTCTGCTTGATCGAAAGCACGTGATCGTCTTCCGCCGCCGACTCGATAAAGGCGATCACCGCATCATAGGAATCGTAAGGATGGTGGAGCAGAACGTCGTGCCGCCGCAATTCTTCGAACAGATTTTGCGATTTGGCCGTGAGCCGCAACTCGCGAGGCGTGAATGGACGATCCTTGAGATCCGGCCGCGCCGTCTGCTCGTAGATATTGAACAATCGCGAGAGATTCACCGGACCATTCACCGGAAAAACCTGCCACGGATCCAGCTCAAACACGGTGCGCAAGCGTTCGATAATCTCAGGATCGGCGTCGGCCTCAATCTCCATTCGCACCGCGTCACCTTTGCGCCGGTTGTGCAACTCCGCACGCACCGACTCCAGAAGATTTCGCGCCTCTTCTTCCTGCAGGTAAAGATTGCTGTTTCGGGTCACGCGGAACGGCGCCGACGCCACTATGTCGTAGCCGTGGTACATGTTCTCCGCGTGATGCGCCACCAGGTCGGCAAGGAAAATAAAATCTGTCGTCCCCTCCGAAGGCAGCCGCACTAACCGTGGCAATGCCCTCGGCACCGAAACCACGCCCGTGTACGTGAGCGCCGACCGCCGTCGCCGCCGCAACAGCAGACCCAGGCACAAAGCCTTGTTGATCACCCGGGGAAACGGATGCGTGGGATCCACCGTCACCGGCGTGAGCAGAGGATCCAATTCCTTCTCGCAATATTCGTCGACAAACCGCCGCGCGTCCGTGTCCAACTCATGCAGCGCCAGCACCCGAATGCCATGCTCCGCCAGCGCCGGCCGCAATGTATTCCAGCAGTCGTATTGTTCGTCTACAAATTTGTGCGCCAGGCGCGCCAGCACATCGCGCTTCTCCGTCAGCGTCAAACCGTCGGGACCAGCCTCGTTGTAGCCGTCCTCAATCTGCTGCATCATGGCGGCCACGCGAATCTCGAAAAATTCGTCCAGATTGCTGGCCGAGATCGAAAGAAACTTCAGCCGCTCCAGCAACGGATTGCCGGTATCCTCGGCCTCTTCCAGCACACGTTTGTTAAACGCCAGCCATGAGGTGTCGCGGTTGAGATAGTACGCAGGATTGTCCAGCGAAAGACGTGCCATGAGAGAAACTGTTATCCGTCGATTCTTGCCATTTTCGTTGCTGACTGGGATCCGCTTTCGATCCGATCCGGGAGGAACTAGCCGCTCACACAGTATAAAACATCGGCCCGGAAGACGCAGTATAGAGCCTCAACGGAGACAAGGCCTGTACAACTTGGTTGAGCTGGAAATATGTCAGCCAAAAAAATCGGCGCATCCACAGCGGAGAATCCGCCATGCGATGCGCCGATGGAAAGATAAAAAATACTTTACGGCAAGTAGTACCGGAACGAAGTGAAGACCATTCCGTCGAGTCCTTCGGGCGTGACTCCGGGTTGTCCCTTTCCTGCGGGTCCAACCCCAGACCAGGTCTGGCGAGTCACGTAGGAATACTGCGCACCCCACTGCAGCCGGCCCTTGGGCCCGCTATACATCCGGTGCCAGAAGCCCGCAGTCCCCTCGATGAGCGCTCGCGTATCGGACGTGCAATTGGAAAGACTGCCAGGAAAGAATCCGCCACTGATGCTCGGCGCGGTTTCGGTGTAGCAGCCGGTGTTGCTGAAGAAAGGAGACCCGTAGCCCACATACTTGCCGGAGATGGGATCGAAATCCGCCGCGCGGCCGGCATACTCTGAACCAGCATTGAGGTAGATATCCATCTTGGAGCCGTGCCACTCCAGCGTCGCGAGTCCCTGATAGCTCTTGACCAGATCGAAGGTTCCGTTGGCATGGATCGAGGCATCGGGAAGTCCGCCCGTGCCGTAGCGGCCGATTCCACTTCCTCCCAGAGCGTGCAGCCCGAAGTCAAGGCGCTTGTTGATGAATGACCACCGGGCATTGGCGCCAAAACCACCGCCATTCTTCGAGGAGTTAAAGGCTCCAAGGGCATTCGCGCCTGCAGTAGCATCGCCGCCGCAGAGCGTGGTGCTGCTGGCCACCTCGCCGCAGGGATAGATCCGGTTGCGGAAGCGGTCAAACAGCCCGTAGATTTCGTAGTGTCCGAATCCCGGCTCGAAGACAACCTTCGCGATGATATCCGGGGACGGGTTGAAGGCATAGCTCGCCGCCAGGGTGCAGGTGGTAGTAGCAGCCGTATCGGTGGAGTTGAGGGCAGTGCTGCAATTGGTAACTGCTCCATTGTAAAGACCACCACCGGTACCTTCGGAGCCCACCAGGAAATTATTTCCGTTGTTGTGGGTGGTAACTGTGGCCTGCGCATTTTCCATCGAGACGCCAAACCACACTTTGTTGTCGACATTCTTCACCAACCGCAGTCCGTACTGCCGCGCCCAACTGAAGCCGACGGTATACTGCGGGTCGATCGTCATCGGCACGGCTTCCGTTCGGTTGTCCATGCCATGCTTGGTTTCGGTAACCAGGCTCCACATCTGTCCGCCTGTGACCGACAAACCATTATCCAGCGCCGCTTGTCCCCACGCCTGCCGCTGCCGCAGAGTGTAGCTGTTGCTCTCGTTGTTGTTGGAGGTGACGCCGGCCGACAGGAAGTCAGCCTCCACGTACCCGCTCAACTTGGCGCTTTTCAAACGCCCTTCCGCCAGTCCCGAGATACGCGACTGACGTCCGGATCCGAAGAACTCAGAAATGCTGCTCTGCGCAGCTCCCGGCATTGTCAGAGAGTTAAACGGGGTGTTGATGTCGGATGCCAACGCCCTCGATCGCCGCACAAATTCTGCCGCCACGAATCCGCCCGGCGTAAGCGTAATTCCCTTGTAGTGAATCGCCAGCGGGCTCTCCAGCGCCGTATTCACATTCTTCTGCGTCTCCTGCAGCGAGAGCGCCGTGTTGTTGACGTTGGTCTTCAGGTCGGTCACGTCACTCTTCAGTTCCACGACCGTCTGCTGCTGCTGGCTGGCAGTGGCCTGCGCCGCCTCTGCTTTGGTGGCGGCATCGGTCGCCACCGCCTGCACCTGGGTTACGGCTTGGTCCTTGCGATGCAATTCATCGCGCAGTTGCTGAATTTCCTGTTGCTGGGCGGCCAGCGCGGCTTGCTGCGAGGCGATTGCGTCCTTCAATGCCTGCACATCCGCTGCGGTTAAAGTCGCGGGCTTGCTTTTCTTGGCTTTGGGTGGCGTGCTGGTTTGTGCCACCACGGTTGTAGCCAGAAACAAAATCGCACACCACTTCCATACAGAATTCATTACACTCTCCTTTTTAAAACCAGGGATGAAAATTTTTCTGCAGATCTACCGGACTTGCTTGATTGCGTCCTTTTCTTTCTGAACAACGCCTTCGGGCAGCGGAGCATAGGAAAGCGCCGCTGTCATTTTTTGTCCATCGGTAACCATCCAGTTGAGAAAATCTGCCAGAATCTTGCCCTTCGCCGCATCTTTCGATTGAGCAGGAATCAACAACCAGGTAAAGCTGGAAATCGGATATGCATCTTTCCCCGGCGCGTTCGTAATCGAGACTCGAAAATCCGCCGGCATCTTCGGTGCCGAAGCAGCCGCTGCCGTCACACTGTCAAGCGATGCCTTCACAAAATTTCCCGCCGCGTTCCGAACGCTTCCATAGTTGATGTTGTTTTGCACGGCGTAAATCAATTCCACATATCCGATCGATCCCTGCAATTGCCGGATCGAACCGGCGACTCCTTCGTTTCCTTTTCCGCCCAGCCCGATTGGCCACTTCACGGACGTGCCCGTCCCCACCTGGCTTTGCCATTCGGGGCTGATCTTCGAGAGGTAGTCCGTCCATATGTACGTCGTCCCGCTGCCATCGGAACGATGCACCACAATAATGTCTTTGTCGGGAAGATTCACTCCGGGATTTGCGCTGGTAAGGGCTTTGTCATTCCACTTCGTAATCTTTCCCAGGAAAATCCCCGCCAGCGCATCCGGAGTGAACTTGATCTCCGCCGTCACCCCCGAAATGTTGTAGGCAGGAACGTCCGCACCCAAAACCGTCGGCATGTGAAGTATTTTCGTCTTCGCTTCTTTCAGCATGTCATCGGTCATGGGGCCATCGGTCGCCCCAAAGTCGACTGTGCCATTAATGACTTGCCGGATTCCGCCGCCGCTTCCGATCGATTGGTAATTGATCTGAATGTCAGGATGCAGCTTGTGATATTCGCTGAACCACTTGGAATACATGGGGTAAGGAAACGTGGCTCCTGCGCCGTTCAACGTGGTCTGGGCCACTGCAGGTAAAGCGAACAGTGCGCACACCAAAACAAGCATGGTTCTTCGCATCAGTTTTTATGACCCCTCATCGAATAGATATTCTGGTTCTAACGGCGCTGTGTTACAGGACGGTTACAAAAGAGTGAATTTCTGATGAATGGCTAGGCAGGAAAAACACGAATTCTGGACGAACCGTTTTAGGAGGGTATGGCTGCGAACGGTTTCGGGAAAATTCGCT
This sequence comes from uncultured Acidobacteriaceae bacterium, assembly GCA_964403025.1. Taxonomy (GTDB): domain Bacteria; phylum Acidobacteriota; class Terriglobia; order Terriglobales; family Acidobacteriaceae; genus Sulfotelmatobacter. The sequence goes on from CAYOEH010000003.1 coordinate 402,586, forward strand.
CTCTTGCATCGGGTCCCGCCGCAAACCCCGATTCGCAGAAGCCCAACCAAAGGGCTGCTACCATAATCAAAGTTAAGGCGCTCCGCGTTTGCTTGATCGTCGTTTGGTGGATGGTCGGCATGGGTTTCGGTGCGGGTCTGTTCAACTATCCTTCGTTCATGGAAAGCGCAAGATTTCTTTTTGCTTCTTTCTTCGATGCCGTTCATCGGCTTTGTGTCCACGCCATCGTCGCAGCCTCGGCGCGTCCCCGCCGAGATTACGGTTGCAACCAACTGGAGTCCCTAGGATGAAAACTGCATGAGCGATTCTCCTACCCGTTACGCTCCCGGCTGGCCCGGCATTCCGCCGCGCTGGACCTCGAGCGCCAAAACCGCCGCCGGCACGGCCTTGAACCAGCACAGCAAAGTCTGGTTCACCACCAGCCACGGCATTCTGAACGAAGTTTATTTTCCCCGCGTCGACCAGGCTTGCACCCGCGACCTGGGCCTGATCGTCACCAACGGACGCGATTTCTTTTCCGAGGAAAAGCGGCACTGCACCTTCGAAGACAAACCTTTCGAACCCGGTGTCCCCGCCTATGAGCTGACCAACACTGAGATCGGCGGCCGCTACCGCATTCACAAGGAAGTCCTCACCGATCCTTATCGCAACGTTGTTATGCAAAAGATCCGTTTCGAGCCCCTGCAAGGCCAGCTCTCCGATTACCGGCTCTACGCCTTACTTTCGCCTCACCTGGCCAACTGCGGATACGACAATACCGGCTGGGTCGGCGACTACAAAGGCGTCCCCATGTTCCTGGCGCAACACGATGGTGTCGCATTGGCTTTGGGCAGCTCCGCGCCTTGGAAGAAAATGTCGGTCGGCTTCGTCGGCTTCTCCGACGGATGGCAGGACCTCTCGGCTCACTTTCAAATGGAGTGGGAATACCAGCGCGCCGAGAATGGGAACATCGGCTGCACCGGCGAAATCGATCTCGCCGCTTGCCATGGAGAATTCGTCCTGGCCCTGGGTTTCGGTGCCATCGTCTCCGAAGCTGGCCAGCAGGTCCGCTCAACTTTGCTCGAGGATTATGACGAGCTTCGCGAGCATTACGTCTTTCACTGGAAAAACTGGCAGAACACATTGCTCAAACTCGATGAACCAAAGCGTGACTACGATCTCTATCGCGCCTCCGCCTCGGTCCTGCGCACCCACGAATCGAAAGATTTTCTCGGCGGCATCATCGCCAGCCTATCCATTCCCTGGGGCTTCAACAAAGGCGATGAAGATCTCGGGGGATACCACTTGGTTTGGCCGCGCGACCTGGTCGAAACTGCGGGCGCACTTCTCGCCGCCGGCGCCGTCGACGATGCGGTAAGGGTGCTGCGTTATCTTGAAGCAACCCAGGAGGCCGCAGGCAACTGGGCCCAGAATCTATGGCTCGACGGCCGTCCCTACTGGAGCGGCGTCCAGATGGATGAGACCGCCTTCCCCATCCTCCTGCTCGATCTCCTGCGCCGCGAAGCGCCCAATAAGTTGGGTAAGCTCGATCGCTGGTGGCCAATGGTGCGCCAGGCGGCAAGCTTTATAGTGCGCAATGGCCCGGTCACGCAGCAGGATCGCTGGGAAGAAGATGGCGGTTATTCTCCTTTCACGCTGGCCGCTGAAATCTCCGGGCTACTCGCTGCTGCCGACATCGCCGACCTCACCGGCCACAGCGAAGTTGCCTCCTATGCTCGCGAGGTTGCCGACGCCTGGAATGACAACATTGAACGCTGGGTCTATGCCACCGGCGGCGATCTCGCCGAGCAAGTCGGCGTGGAGGGTTACTACGTCCGCATCGCTCCGCCAGTTACCGATACCGCCGCGTCGCCGACTCAGGGCTTCGTCCCGATCAAGAATCGCCCTCCCGGGAAGGACATGGAACGCGCCTTCCGCATCGTCAGCCCGGATTCTTTGGCGCTGGTGCGCTTCGGCTTACGCGCCCACGATGATCCCCGCGTTCTGAATACGGTCCGCGTCATCGACGCGCTCCTGCGCGTGCAACTGCCCCAGGGGCCCTGCTGGTACCGCTATAACGGCGATGGATACGGCGAACACGAAGACGGCTCGCCCTTCGATGGCAGTGGCATCGGACGTCCCTGGCCGCTGCTCGCCGGTGAGCGCGCTCACTACGAACTTGCCGCCGGCCGCCGCAGTGAGGCCGAATCGCTGCTCACGGTGATGGAGCAATCCACCGCCGGGCATGGCCGCTTGCTTCCGGAACAGGTTTGGGATGCCGATGATATCCCCGCCCTGGAATTGTTTCGCGGCAAACCCTCCGGCTCCGCTTGTCCGTTGGTCTGGGCCCATTCCGAATACATCAAGTTGCGCCGCTCCCTGCGCGACGGCAAGATTTTCGATCAGCCTCCGCAGACCGTGCAACGCTATCTGGTCGAGAAGCGTTCTCGCCAAGTCTTCGGCTGGAGACTGAATAACAAGGCTCGATCCATTCCACGCCACAAGAAGTTGCGCATCGCCCTTCTGAATCCCGCGATGGTGCATTGGAGCATCGATGGCTGGATGACTGCGCAGGATACCAACACGCGCGACACCGGTCTCGGCACCTTCATCCTCGATTTGCCCACGGCTTCGTTGCCCGGCGGCAGCCAGATTGTCTTCACCTTCTATTGGCCGCAAGAAAATCGCTGGGAAGGCAAGGACTATACCGTAGTGGTCGAATAGCGGGTGCCCCATCCTTGTCGCGCTCTTTGCGACAGGGTGGGGATTTTGATTTCGCAAGACACAATCACCGACTCTACGCTTCGGACGCGGCACTCGAATAAATAATCTCCACCACCGTGCAGTCGTCGTTCAACGGATTCCCCGCACAAAACTCCGACACCGCCGAGAAAATTCCTTCCAGCGTAGGAGCCTTGGCTGCCGCCGCTTCCAGCCTGGAGTCTTCAAAAAAGTCGCCCATCGCATTTTCCGCTTCGGTCACCCCATCCGTCACCAGAATGAAGCGGTCGCCCGAATTGAGCTGGCAGCGCGCGCTCTCAAACGTCGCATCGGCCAGCAATCCTACCGGCACATTGCCATGCGGCGGCCGCATCACTTCCCCGGCGCAAACCAGCAGCGGCTGCACGTGGCCGCAATTCACGTACTCCAGATCGCCATCCCGCCGCAGCCTCGCCAAAAGCACGGTCGCATATTTTTCGCCGACCAGCTTCTCCGTGAAAAAGTGATTTACCGCAGACACCACTTCCAGCAAAGGCATCCCCGAACTCAAATGCGAATAGATCATTCCCTGCAGCGTGGAAGCCAGCAGCGCCGCGGAAACTCCTTTCCCGCTCACATCCGCCAGCACCACTGCAAGTCCTTCTTTCGTGTTGACGGCATCGAAGAAGTCTCCGCCAATTTCCTTGCAAGAAAGATTCTTTCCGCGCAGTTTGGCAAACGGCACTTCCGGGATCTTCACCTGCATCAGCCGCTGCTGGATGCTGGCCGCGATCGTCAACTCCTGCTGATATCTCCGCGATTCTTCTTCGGCCTGCACCAGCCGCGCATTCTCGATCAGGGACGCCGCTTCTGTCGCGATCGCCCGCAGAATGTCATGGCCCACGCCGGAGAATTCGCGCGAAGCAAACCGCGAATCCACGTACAAAACTCCCGTCACTTCCGCAGCCGCACCGGGCGCCGGTGTCTGCTGTTCGCGCGTAGCCTGCACCTGCCGCTTGCGCAGAGGAATGCAAATCACCGTACGCAGATCGTAGGCCACAATACTTTGCCGCCCCGCCAGATCCGCGGAACTCCCCGTATCGGTCAATAAAAACTCGGAGTTCGAGCGCAGCGACTCTTCCAGCGCAGAATGCGAAATCGTCTTATCATCCAGCAGCGACTCGCCCTTGTTGTTTCGTCCCGCCGCCAGCCGTAGATTGCCTTCGTCGTCTTTCAGAAAGACGTACCCGCGCTCGGCCCGCGTCAGCCGCAGCGTGACCTCCAGCATGGTCATCAGGATCTCATCCAGTACGCCCGCCGTATTCAACTTGCGCGCCGCTTCCAGAAACAGCGTCAGCTTTTCCAGGTCGGTGGCTTCCTGCGAAATCTGTATGCCGGAAATCTGGCTCAAAAATTCCCGCGCGGTGTTCGAGGTCCCATGCGCCGGATTGAAAATCAGGTAGGTTGAATCCCGCGCCCCGAACTCCAACCGGTCATTGCGCTCCAGCCTTTGCCGCTGAATGCGCTCTCCGTTGACGTACGTGCCGTGCTTGCTGCCCTGATCGACGAGAAAGAATCCGTCCTCTTCCAGCACGATGAGCGCGTGGTCGCGCGACACGCGCGGATCGGCAATCACCAGATCCTTGTCGACCTTGCGCCCCACGCTGAAGGGAGTTCGGTTCAGAACGATGTTCTTCTGCTCGTTCCCCTGCACCAGTACCAGCGCCGGGAACACTCCCGATCCGGAAGACTGCGGACGCCCTATTGCGCTAAGACCCATGAGATGTAGTCACGCAAACGACTGCCCCCATCCTGGTCGCGTTCCTCGCGAAAGGGGGGAATCTACCCCACACCCAAACCAACCGCTGTGCTGCTATGCATAATGACAGGAATCATGCCCCGGCGAAAGAGCCTTCCGCCTCAAGAGCGAACAAAATCGGGGGCCGCTTCCGTTCCCACGCTGGTGGCCTGCCGCCAGAGCGCAAAGCCAGCCATGGCGTAGACGCCCATGGCAATCAGCAACAGCGCACGCATCCCGAATACTAGAGACAAATTCTCCATCAAGCCCCCGGCCACCGCGCCCAACAGATTCGCCCCGAGCGCCGCACTCTGCGATTCCACCGCCCGAAATTGCGACGCGAACAGGATGCCGGCAAACACTACGGGGATGGAGAAAACCGCGACCGCCACCATCCCGACAACCGTGGGCGATCCCCCCATCCGTTCGAACGGAAACCAGAAGGCCAGCGCCAGACCACCCAACAAAGCCAGCAGATTCCACGCCGGCGACGGAGGCTTGTGGCTACGTTCTACGATGACATTCGCCAGCAGCAAAGCACACAGCATGGCCGAGATCACAATACCGTTGACTTCCCAGGTGGTGCCGAAGAACAAAGCCAGCCGGCTGATCACCTGGGTCTCCAGCAACAGGAAACCCGCTCCCATGCAGAAGAAAAACAACGACAGTCGCCGCGGCGCCTCGCCGGAAATTCGCGAATACAACACTATGGCTAGCAGAATAATGATTCCGGAAATCGCCCAGTAAGGCCGCGGAATTGTCTTATCGCGCTGGTAGAGATAGGGCCAGTCATCGGTTGTCACCGGAACCTCTGCGTCGCCGCTATCGACGGGATTGCGCGCCACAAACTCCTCCAGCCGCGGGTCGTGGTTCAGCGCCTCTTGCACGCGGTTGGAAGGAGAGATCACGAAGCAACGGGCCCGCGCCGTATAACTTGACTCCGCGTTGAAAACCACCGGCTCTTTGCCAAAGGTCGAGGCCAGCATCTCCTTCAACCTCCGCGCCATCCAGGGCCGCCGCACTTCGAACTTCACAAAAATGATGCCGTCCGGCTTCAGGTGCGCCTTCGCTTCCTGAAAAGATTCTTCTGTATATACAAAATTGTCGATCCGCATATTCGCGTAATCGGAGAACTCGGTGTGCGAATCGAGCAAACCGAAAAGGATCAGATCGTACTTGCCCGTACTGCGCTTCAGGAAGGCCCGCGCATCGGTTAAATGCGCCGAGACTCGCGGAGAATCATACGGGTGTTCGGGATGCTCTCTCTTTCCAATCTCCAGGATCGCCGGATCGATCTCCACCGCATCGACCCACGAACTGCCATGCCGCAGCGCGGCGGCAACGTCATTGCCTGTCCCCGCTCCCACAATCATCACGGAAGGCGCGGGCGCCGCAAAGCGAAACGGCAGGTTATACGGATTCTCGTCGATCGCCTCCTTTAACATCTTCGGATGCCGCCTCAGAAAGTCGTCGGTCAGGTTCACGATGAATTGATATCCAATATGGTTGACCTGGACGAGCCCGTTTGCCCTCTCCCCGTTCGGGGCATAGATCCAGGTGAAATTGATCTGCTGATAGGGCGTCCAAATGCTGTAGTGATCGCGATCCGAGGGCTCGTGCAAGAGCAGCACCAGCGGAATCAGCAAGCTCCCAAGCAAAATCCGCCGCTCCCTGCTTCTTTGCAGCAGTGCAAAGCCCAGCAGTACGACACCAAGCCAAACCCACGGCGGAAGCATCAGCCGGCTGACCGCGAGAAACGCCAGAATACCCGCCAGGCTCGCAGCCAGGTTCAGCGAATATGCAGTCAAAGGTTTCGGAGTGAGGTTCATCTGCCGACCGACGACCTGCCCCAGGGGCACGAACACCCAAACGATCAACACAAAAAGCAAAGCGGAAAGAGCGGCGGCTGATAAGAATCCCAGCATATTCCGCGCGGTTCCCGTATCCCAGATACTCATGTCGGCTCCGGCGCCCAGGTTCTGCGAAAGATTTTCCAGTAACCCTCCCGCTCCCCACGGCACTCGAACCAAGAGAAGCAGCCCCAACAGCGCCGTGACCGCCCTGTTCCAGCGAGTTGGTTCGCGAACCAGCGCGCATCCCATTCCGAAACCGAGAAAGCAAAGCAGCAGCGCGAGGTTCTTGAAGTACGCAAAGATCCGTACTTCCACCGCAATCCACCGGATGAACGCCAGTTCGGCAAACAATACCAGAAAGCTGGCCAGCAGCAATCGCCACACCTTGCGCTCAGATTCCTCTTCCGGCTCCGCAGTCGATGAATTCGGTCTGCCCCGTTCGCGAATCGCGACCACCACGCGCACCACCACCAGCATCAATGCAGCAAGAACGTAGGTGGACACTCGAGAATTCATACGGGCAGGATTATCACACAATCACGACGAGTTTCAGTCAGGCTGAGAACTCGCGTAGCTAGCTTTCCCGAATGAGCGGTCTGCGCTCCGCTCGGCTCGTCTTCAAGACGAAGAAATTCAGCGCGAATATCCACACCGGCACGGCAAACGTCGAGAAAAATGGCAAAGTCCAATGCTCAAGAGCCCAACTCCGCGCCCCCACCAGGTAGAGCGCGCTCAGGCTCAGGCTTGCCGCCCACTGCCATCCCACGAGCAACGCGCCTACCAGGTAACTCAACCGCCAATACCTCGATCGCGAGAGAAACGTTGCTCCATCCCTTACCACCACAAAGATCGCCGGCAGAAGCAGAACCTGGTTGTATGGCGCGTACATGGGCACCACGAGCACGGTCAGCGCCATCACCAGCGCCGTCGCCGTTCCAAATTCAGCCGTATCAGCAGCCCGGTCCCGCAGCTTCCACAGAACAAACGCACAGCTCAGCACCGCAACTCCAGCCAACAACTTTCCCGAGTAACCCCATGGCGCCAACACATCCAGCACCGATTGATTCTGGGTATAGCGATGATACTTTCCCACCGCGTCGGCAAACATTCGCCACCAGCCCGGCAGAACAACTTCTGCTCCGCCCAGCAACAGTCCCATCACGATTCCAAATCCAAGCACCAATCTCCGACGGGCCCGCCAATCGCTTAGGGCCCACACCAGAACCCACGCCACCAAAGGAGCGGCCAGTTGCGGCTTGACGGTGGCTAACGCCAGCAACACTCCACCGGAAAATAAAAGTCCGCTGGCTGCACACGCCACCGCTCCCGCCAGCATCGCCGCCACCAGCAGGCTCAATTGTTGCAACTTGATTCCCTGCACTGCCGGAAAACTCCCCAAGGTGAGCGCTACGCAGATCGCGACGGAACTCAGCGGCAACCGCCATCGCAGTACCCGCAGCCACAGGCACACGCTAGCCGCGGTCAGCCCGACCAGCAGCCAGTAAAAAAATATCTGCACGCCATGAAACGGAAATCCAATCAGCGGCGCCAATAGAAATACGACATAGACCGGGTAGGCAAACCCCTGCTGATCCTTCGGGTCATTCGGTCGAGCCGGGTCGAGCACCCGCCCGTAATACCCTTTCTGAATTTCCAGCGTGATGTCTTCCCGATAAGGATTCCGCCCATGCAGCAGCAGTTCGCGTGCTCCCCACCACCGCGGATAAAGATCTGAAAGATTCCCGCGTGGCCGCGCGTGCGTTTCCGCGTCAGCTCTTTCATGAGGGATGAGCACGCGCTGCACGTAGAACCACATACTGCCCGCGCACAGCAGCGCAATCAGCAATCCGAGTTGAGAAACTCTGCGCAAAATGTTTCGAAAAGAAGTCCGCCGTAACTTCGGCATTCGCCCTTATTCGAATGTCCGATTCCCCGGCCGTCCATGTTACAACTGAATGCTCTGAAGAACTCTGCATGAAGCTGCGTGTCGTGGTTTCGGCCGCCGTAGGCTTGGCCAGCGGTATCTTCTGCTGGTTCCTGATGAAACATCTTCATCAGGATGCCGCCGATTTCCGCTGGGCTCTCCACCTTGCGCACCGCTTGCTCGCCCGGCAAAATCCATACGACACGCCGTTCGAGCAATATCCCCTCACCGCCGGCCTGTTGGCATTGCCCTTCGTCCGCTTTCAGCCCGAGACCGCTGCCGGCCTCTTTTACGGAATCAGTTCCGCAGTGCTGGCCTTCGGGCTCACTCGCTATAGCTATCGTGGTCTGCTCATATTTCTCGCGTACCCCTATTGGGCAGGACTGATCACCGTACAGTGGTCTCCGATTATCGCCGCCAGCGCCTTCTTTCCGCTTCTGCTGCCTGTCACCATGGCCAAGCCGCAGATCGGGCTCCCGGTATTCCTCTCCCGCCTCAGTCGCCGCGGCTTTGTAGCTTGCGTGGTCGTCGGAGCCATGAGCCTCATCGTCATGCCTCGCTGGCCCCAACTTTGGATTGCCCAGCTTGGCAACTACGATCACTTCATCCCGCTTCTTGTCCTGCCCGGTCCGCTGCTGCTGCTCGCCCTTTGGCGTTATCGCGACCGCGATGCGATTCTGCTTCTGCTGGCGGCCTGCATGCCGCAGCGCTGGTTTTTCGACAGCTTCATTCTCTGGCTCATTCCACGGTCACGCCGTGAGATCGTATGGACTGTCTTCTTTAGTTGGGGAACTGGCTTATGGCGCTGGTATCACCCGCCGCACAATTTCACGGAAGTGGGACGGTGGACCGTTCTCTTTATTTATCTGCCCATGCTGGCCGTCGTCCTGTGCAGACCTCATTCATCGCCGGAAGATTCCCGGGCCTAGTCACGCTTGAGATCCAATCTTGTCGTCCGGCAATTTCTTGCAGATCTCCCAAACCCACCACAGAAGAGGAATTGCCATCAGATTGACCACTCCCTTCGCGATCCAAAGCACCAGCCACAGTGGACTGATCAAGAGCGGGAAAATCGGAAGCAGCAAGCCGAATCGCTTTACGAATTTCTCCCCTCCTTGCGTCGACGCACGCAGGCAATAATCAGCGATCAAAACCGCTGGCAAAACCAGCAGACTCAGGTCATGCATGTTGGTTTGCCACGCGATCAACATGGACACGATGACGGCCAGAGAAAATCTCAGCTCCAGATTTTCCTGTGGAATCCGGCTGCGCCCCTTCCACGCCGCAAAAACAAACAGCAGGATCGAACTCACCAATGCGACCGCACTCCCAACTGTCCGCGAGAAATGCAACGGCCATCCCAAGGCTAGTCCTCGCAGGTTCGGCGCAAACTCCGCAGCCACTCCTCCCAGCCCCGGAGTGTTCGCAATTTGCAAAGCGAATTCCGGATAGCGGAGCAAACTCCCCCAGCCCGCAAATCCCACCGAAATCAGAACCAGCAACGTGGAAACCACCACGAACCCAATCGCCGCCCGCCTCCACTTCCAGATCCCGATCAGCAACACAATGGGAATCACAAATTGAAACTTGAACATTCCCAGGGCGAACCAGCATCCCGCCAGCAGATCGGCCCTCTTCTTGAGTGCGTTGAATCCTAGCCCGCAAAGTAACAACAGCAAGACGGAATCCTGCCCTTGCAGAAAACAAATGAAAACTGGAAAGAAGGCGAGACATCCCAAAACAAATTCCCACGCCGGAATCCGGCCGAGCCCGCCTACGGATTTCCGCAAAAGAAGTCCCACCCCGAAGAGCGCACCCACATTCAGCAGATCCCAGAGAGCAAACGCCTGGGGATACGGCAAATAACTGAGTGGCAGGAAAATCAATGCCTCAAAAGGCGGGTGGATGTAAGGCAGAGCGCTGCGTCGCGTGGCGATAACGCCCACGGACCTTTTCTGTACTTCATATTGGACGTGTGCGTCATAAAGCTGGTGCCCAAGCCCATTGCGCAAAATCGTAGCGGCCGTGTAATAAACCGTGAAGTCCGGATAGCCCTGCTTGATTCGTTCTCTGAGACTGATAAAAAGAAATAGGTGCAGGCACAGCATGCCCGCGACAAAAAGACGCACCAGGCCTCGCCTCGATGCGCTCCAAATTGCCCGGATGGATTCACTGCCGTTCGCAGCCACGATCGATCGCGATTGTACCTCCTGCCACAGTCACCCGCTATGATGGATTCCCTATGACGGGCCTGCTCGGAACAACGTTCAGAACAACGTTCAGAACAAACATCAGCGCAACGTTCAGCACAACCCGCGTATTTCTGGCCATCCTTTTTCTGGGCCTGTTCGCCATGGCCGCCCGCAACGCCACCGATCCTGACCTCTGGTGGCACCTCAAGACCGGAGAGTACATCACTCAGCATAGGTCCGTTCCTCACGCCGATCCTTTTTCTTACACTCGCGCCGGAGAGCCCTGGATCGCGCACGAATGGGGTACTGAAGTTCTTCTCTACCAGATTCAAGGCACCACAGGATTTGCCGGACTGATCCTGATCTTCGCCGCAATCCTCTGCGCAACTTTCTACTGCCTTTACTTGCGATGTGGTCCCGCTCCTTACATCGCCGGCGTCGCCACGCTCTGCGCTGCCTGGGCTACAGCGCCCATCTGGGGCGTGCGCCCTCAGGTACTTTCGTTCCTGCTGACCAGCCTGTGGTTGCTGATCCTCGAACGCGCCGACCGCAATCCCAAGCTTCTTTGGTGGACGCTTCCCCTCACTCTTCTCTGGGTCAATCTGCACGCCGGATTTGCATTGGGCTTAGCCCTCTCCGCGCTGTTTCTCGTCGGAGCATTGTTTGACCACTATTTCGGCGACTCCTCACCCAGAGCGCCCTGGCGCACATCCGCGCTCGTTCTTTTCATTGACCTCCTGCTCGTGCCCCTGAACCCCAACGGCCTGCGCCTGTTCTCCTACCCGATCGAAACGCTGCGCTCCACCACCATGCAGAACTACATCCTGGAATGGGCCTCGCCGAACTTTCACCGTCCCGAATACTGGCCCTTTCTCCTGATTGTGCTCGTCACCTTCGCAACCTTCATCTGGTCCCGCATCCCGGTCCGCCCGCGTGACCTGATCCTTCTGCTCGTTGGCCTCTATGCCAGTCTGATTTCGATCCGCATGATCCCTTTCTTCGTTTTGATTGCCGTCCCTCTTATCTCCCGCCGCCTCGGCGACTGGCCCCAGCGTGCCCACTCCTCGCGTCGTCTGCCGTCCGCAGTTCGCATTCGGCTCAACGCTGCCATCGTCCTCGCCATGGCTTTCTTCGCTGCCCTTCATATCGCGCAGGTGATCCAGCGCCAGCCCCAAGCTGAGGCCCGGCAATTCCCTGCCGATGCGGTGGCATTTCTCCACCGTCATCCGCCCTCCGGCCCCATCTTCAACCACTATGACTGGGGCGGCTATCTCATCTGGAAGCTCTATCCGTCCACCCCGGTTTTCATCGACGGCCGCGCCGACCTCTATGGCGCAAAGTTGTTTCACGACTTTGCCAACGCCTATGAGCTCAAAGGCTCGTGGCAGCAGATCCTGCAGAGCTGGGGAATCCAGACCGTCCTCGTGCCACCAGACTCGGCCTTGGCCGTGGGCCTGCAGAATGCTCCCGGCTGGACCGTCTCCTACCGTGATTCCCAGGCCATGATCCTGACGGCGTCGCACCCCTCCGGCAGGCCCTATCCCGCCCTCCGTGGAGCAGGAATGACTGCGCTGAAACTCCCGCCGCCGGTTACTCCTGATATGCAATTAATTACGCATCTTGGTTACTTTGAAGGGTATTATGGTTTATATTCTGGACACTCCTCCGTAGGACAATGCAAGCAACCTATATGATAGTTCTGCGGTGGCAAATGCTTTTGTGCGCTTGAAACGCGTGCTGTTTCTTAAGGAGGCATCACCTATGTACCACCTTTACCGACTCTGGCGCGACGATGAAGGACAGGACATTGCGGAATATGCTGTAATGCTCGCCGTCATTCTGGTCATCGTTGTCGGCACCATTCGTCTGATTGGCTCAAACGCCAACAATGTTTTCTCGAATGTCGCCAGTTCCATTCAGTAGTATTTGGCCTCGGCGCACCATGGCGAGGACGGCTCTCGTCCGATTTTCAGTGCGTCCCGGCGTCTTTGTTCGTCCTGACGGAGTCCTATGAATCGTACGCGTCTGTTGATGATCGGGGCTGTGGCTTTAGGCTTGGGCATTGTTGTCAGCCTCTTCGTCTACAGGAATCTGCAAGGTAGGGTCTCGTCGAACAACGAACCTGGCGCGGACGTAGTTGTGGCTGCCGACGATATCCAGGTCGGGGCTCGTGTGGAAGAGCATGACGTGCGCATCGTCAAGTATCCCGCCTCTGCCCTACCCGCCGGAACCTTCTCGACTCGCGGCAAAGTGCTCGGACGCGGCGTCATCCTCCCCATTTCCCGAGGCGAATTCATCTTACCCAGCAAATTAGCTCCGGAAAATGCGGGCGCGGGTCTGCCTTCTCTCATTCCACCCGGCATGCGGGCCGTCTCTGTCCGCGTGAATGAGGTCGTCTCCGTCGCTGGCTTCGTCGGCCCCGGCACTCGCGTCGATGTACTCCTTACTGGCACTCCCAACGGCAGCTCCGAGAGTCAGACCACGACCGTATTGCAGAACGTCGCCGTCATCGCCTCCGGCCACACCTTGGAGCGCAATGCTGCCGGAGAAGCGCAGAGCACGCCGGTGATCACTCTTCTGGCTTCACCCGATGATGCCGAACGCCTCACCCTGGCCAGCTCCGAAGGTCATATTCAACTTGCCCTGCGCAACCCCCTGGACACTCACCAGGAGGACGTGGCCGCCGCCAACGCCAGAGGACTCTACAAGGGTGGCACCCCGGCCCCGGCTCCGCCGACGCCGGTTCATGTCCATCCCGTAAGACAACAAAAGGCTCAACCACCGACTCCCCCTCCTTCGGTGTTTAGCGTTGACGTCTATAAAGGTGATAAAAAGACTGTCGTTCCCTTGCCGGAACAAAGCAGCGAAGAGACCAAATAGTAAGAAAGCGGCTTTGCCCTACGCGTTCCGTGCGCGCATTGCAAGTTTCCTCACGTGGAGAGGAATCACACGATGAAGTTTCGCTCGACATCTTTAATAGCTGTCGCACTGTGGCTTCTGGTCCCGGCCTTTGCCCTACCCAAGTCCCGGTTCCAACCACCCGCCGAGCTCCAGGAAGCTTCGGCCCCCGTTCCAGCCCAGGAACAGACCGCCCCGGTTACTCAGACTACGCTCGGCGCGCAGTCGGCTCAGCCGCAAGGTTCCGCGCCTCTGCGCGTCATGGTCGACAAATCGCTGCTCATCAATACCACCGAACAGATCAAGCGCATCTCGATTACAGACTCCACGGTTGCAGACCCCGTCGTCATCGCCCCCACGCAAATCCTCGTCCACGGCAAGTCCCCCGGTGAAGTCTCGCTCATCATTTGGGACGAACTCGAACGTTCGCGCAGCTTCGACCTTCGTGTCGACGTCGATGTTAGCGCCTGCGCCGAAGAAGAACATCGCGTCTTTCCCGATGAGCAGATCACCGTCACGCCCTCTCGCTCCGCCGTTGTTCTCTCTGGCCACGTCACCACTGAGGATGTCGCCAAGCGCGCCGGAGAACTCGCTGCCGCCTATTCCAAGAACGTCGTTAACGTGCTCACCTTCGGTCCCGTGGGTGCTCAGGAAGTTCTACTGGAAGTAAAATTCGCCGAGGTGGACCGTTCCGCCCTCAGCCAGGTCGGAATCAACATTTTTTCCACTGGCGCTGCCAATCTGGTCGGAACCACCACCACCGGCCAATACGGCGGGTTCGGCTCCCAGGCCATCAGTCAAACGCAAGGCCAAAACACGCCCTTCACAGCTACCCAGACCGTCAGCAGCGTTCTCAACATGTTTTTATTTTCGCCCAACCTTCACCTGGGCGCGGTGATTGAAGCACTGGAGACCAAGAATCTCCTCCAGATTTTGTCCGAACCGAATCTCATCGCCGTCAATGGCAAGAAGGCCAGTTTCCTCGCTGGTGGCCAGTTTCCGTTCCCCATCGTGCAGCCCGGAGCCGGCTTCACCGCCGTTACCATTTCCTTCAAGGAGTTCGGCGTCAAGCTGGAGTTCACTCCAGTCATCATGCCCAACGGCAACATTCACTTAACCGTCGCTCCTGAGGTCAGCACTCTCGATTTCGCCGACGCTCTAACCATCTCCGGTTTCACCGTGCCCGCCTTAAGCACGCGCAAGGCGGAGACCGAATTCGAACTCCGGGATGGACAGAGTTTCGTAATCGCCGGCCTGATCGACAATCGCGTCACCGATACTTGGAACAAGGTCCCCGGCCTCGGTGATATTCCGATCCTCGGAGCCTTTTTCAAGAGCAAGAGCATTTCGAAGAGCAATTCGGAGTTGATGGTCTTGTGTACCGTGCACCGGCTTTCGCCCAACAACGAGCCGCCGCCCGGTCCCACAAACCCGCAGCCCTTTATCAACAACGACAAGTTTGATGGCTCCAAGTCCGGCGCCAAGCCTTCGGGCAAGTAGTGGTACGGAAAAGCAGTTGCAGAACAGATGGACCCGCAATAACCTGATTTCAGCCCCTGACGGGGGCGGCACATGAAAGCCCGGCGCGGCAGCGCGGGGCAGGAGAAGTAAGCGGTTTATGCCCGAGCTTTCAGTCGTTATCGTAGCCACCGACAACGAACAGCGCACTGTGCTCCAGGTGCTGGTCGATGGCACCAGCGTGGCTAACACGGTTCATACTTGCGCCACTTTCCCGGTGGCCGCTTCCGATCCCATTATGCGCCGGGTGCAAGCTGCCAATCCGGACGTCCTGTTGGTGGATATCCCCGCCGACAATCCCCTGATCGCCATGCGCGCCATTGAACTTCTCCGCCAGGAAATGCCCGATTCCGCCGTCTTCGCCATCGGAGGTCTTAGCCAGCCGCAGACCATCGTCAATGCCATGCGCGCCGGCGCCCGCGAGTTCATCGAGCGCCCCACTACGACCACCGACTTGCTCGAAGCTTTTGTTCGCCTCACCACCGCTCAGCGCCGGGTTCAAAAGGAAGGCCCCCGCGGAAAAGTCTTCTCCGTGGTGAACGCCAAGGGCGGCAGCGGTGCCACTACGGTGGCCGTCAACCTGGCCCTGGCGCTGCAATCCGCCTTTGGCCACACTGCCCTCGTCGATCTCGCGCCTCTTGGACATTCGGCACTTCATCTCAACCTCAAGCCTCTGTTCAATATTTCCGACGCCACTCGCAATCTTCACCGCATGGATAGTTCCCTGCTGGAAAGCTTCATGACTCGCCATAGTGGCGGCCTGCAACTGTTGGCTGGAACCAATTCCCCCGCGGCCATCGAACCCTCCACCGCGGAGTTCGTGCGCCTCTTCGATATGTTGGTCACCCACTACCGCTATGTGGTTGTGGATAACTCTTCGCGGCTCGACGCTGCCAGCCGCCTGGTCTCGAATTTGGCGGAAGTCGTTCTCCTGGTCGCCTGCACCGACGTGGCTTCTCTGTGGAGCGCTGCCCGCGTCCAACAATACCTGGGAGAAACGGGAAACCGCGAGCGTTTGCGCCTTGTCCTGAACCGCTTCCGCAAGGTCCCCGGATTCACCGAGGCCGATGCGGAAAATGCGGCGGGGGTGAAATTGCTTTGGCGTATCCCGAACCAGTACTTCGCCATCTCGTCCGCCATCGATCGCGGCGCGCCGGTGATGGAGCAGAGTCACACCGAAATCGCCCGCTGTTTTGCCGGGCTCGCGCAAGAACTGACCCGCAACGACGCCGATGTAAAGCGCGCTGCCTGGTCTTTGTTTAAGACGGTGTAACGGTTTTGAAAGGGCGCGGCTCCTAGCCGCGCCGTAAGTTAAGAGAGAATCAACAGCGCGGCTTCTAGCCGCCGAGGTAACATTCGGTTATCGAGACGATTTTAAGAATTTATGGCTAATCTGCAGACCTTCGAGCGTAGCGAGTACCAGCAGGTAAAGGCGGATCTGCACCGCAAAATCCTCGACCGCCTGGACCTCGAAAAACTCGGCCGCTCCACCGGCGATTCTGCCCGCGAGGAAGTTCTTGTTCTCATCCGAAACTCGGTCAACAGTGAGGTCGTTCCTCTCAGCTTCGCCGAGCGCGAGCGCCTCTCGCGCGAAATCCTCGACGAGATTTTCGGCCTCGGCCCCCTCGAGCCCCTGCTCAAAGACACCACCATTTCCGACATTCTGGTCAATCGCTTTGACCGGGTCTACATCGAGCGTGGCGGCAAACTTGAACTCACTGGCTTGTCGTTCAAAGACAACGCCCACCTCATGCAGATCATCGAGCGCATCGTTTCCCGCGTTGGCCGCCGTGTGGATGAATCTTCTCCCATGGTCGATGCCCGCCTCCCCGATGGCTCCCGCGTCAACGCCATCATTCCACCTCTCGCCCTGGATGGCGCTTGCCTCTCCATCCGCCGTTTCGGACGCGACCCCGTCACCGCCCGCAACATGATCGAGAATCACTCCCTCACCGAGCCTATGCTCGAGCTTCTCTCGACGATGGTGAAGGGCAAATTAAATCTTCTGATCTCCGGCGGTACCGGCGCAGGAAAGACCACGCTGCTCAATGTTCTCTCTGGATACATTCCCAACGTCGAGCGCATCGTCACCATCGAAGACGCGGCCGAACTCCAACTCAAGCAGGAACACGTAGTCCGCCTCGAAACCCGCGCTCCTAACATTGAAGGCAAAGGCGCGGTCCGCCAGCGCCAGTTGGTCATCAACAGTTTGCGTATGCGCCCCGACCGCATCGTCGTCGGCGAGGTCCGCGGCGAAGAAGCCTTCGACATGTTGCAGGCCATGAACACCGGTCACGAGGGTTCCCTCACCACCGTCCACGCCAACTCCGTGCGTGATGCCCTGGCCCGTATCGAGAACATGGTTTCCATGGCGAACCTCAATATTCCCGAGCGCGCCGTCCGCCATCAGATCGCCTCCGCGATTCACGCTGTCGTACAGGTGGCCCGTCTCTCGGACGGCACCCGCAAGGTCATCTCGGTTTCCGAGGTCACCGGCATGGATAGTGAGTCCATCACCATGCAGGATATTTTTGTCTTCGAACGTCGCGCCGTCGACGAGAACGGAAAAGTGCGGGGAGCCTTCCGCGCCACCGGGATCCGCCCTCAGTTTGCCGAACGCCTGGCCACTTACGGAGCCCGCATCCGTCCCGCGCTCTTCGAATCAAGGACCGAAATATGAGGAGATATAGTTCGCTAAGTCGTAGACCAGAATACTTGCCATGCCAGCGCTGATTGCACTTCTCGTCTTTATCGTGGTGGCCCTCGCCGTCTTTGCCGCTGGCTCCCTCATCGACCAGCGCAATGCCCGCGCCCGTCTCATCAAAGACCGCCTTGCCACGGTCCAAAAAGCGCCTGAGCGCGAACCCGACGAGGAACTCGCCCTTCTCCGCGACGAACAACTCAGCAAGATTCCCGCACTCGACACTCTCCTGCGACGCTCCGCGCGCGTCTCCGCCATTCAGGAAGCTCTCACGCAAGCCGGCATGAAATTCCGTGCCGGCAACTTCCTGATGTTATGCATTCTCTGCGGTGCGCTCACCGGACTCGCCGCCATCCTCTATACCAAGAATCCCGCCATCTCCTGGGCCGCGCTCGTCATCGGCGCTGTTCTTCCCTATTCCGTCGTCTCCTATCGCCGGCAGAAGCGCTTCGAAAAATTCGAGGAACTCTTCCCCGAAGCCATCGACACGCTGGCCCGCGCCGTCCGCGCCGGACACGCCTTCACCACCGCTCTGGAAATGATTTCCAACGAAGTCGCCGAACCGCTCTCCGGCGAATTCCGCAAACTCTATGAAGAGCAAAAGTTCGGCATGCCCGTACGCGACGCCCTCATGAATCTCACCGAGCGCGTCCCGCTCGTCGACGTCAAATTCTTCGTCACTGCCGTCATGCTGCAGCGCGAAACCGGCGGCAACCTTGCCGAAATCCTCGATAACCTGTCCTACGTCATCCGCGAGCGCTTCAAGATCCAGCGCCAGGTTCGCGTCCACACCGCCCAGGGCCGCCTTACCATGGCTTTGCTCATGGCCATGCCGCCAACGGTGGTTGCGATTCTTCTCGTCTTCAGCCCGGAGTTTGTCAAACCGCTTTTCTACGATCCCATCGGCCACGCCTTGCTGGTGGCCAGCATCGCCTTGCAAACCGTGGGTTACTTCGTGATTCGCAAGATTATTAAGATTCAGGTATGAAGATTCGAAGATATTTCGTAGAAGGTCTTGGGAAGGGCGCGACTCTTAGTCGTGCCGCAAGTTACGCTCGCGCTTTAGCGCCTGAGGCACTCTATAAAATCCAGGCCGAATACATTCAGGTTGAATTATGCCGTTGATTCTGACCATCGTCGTCTTTGTCACCGTCGTGCTGGTGGTTTTCGCCTTCGGGGCAGCCGCTGTCACGCCCGGTTCCGTGCTGGGAGCCCGCTTGCGCGCCCTCGGTGGACAGCCCTCGTTGGCCCAGGAAAAACCGGCGCTCAAGGTCCGCGAGCGCATCGAGCAAGCGCTCGATCCTATCAGCAAAGCCATCCCGCTTTCCCCCTCCGATGTCTCCCGCACCCGCGCCTGGCTCATCCAGGCTGGACTCCGCGAGTCCCGCCATGTCAGCTACTATTTCGGCTCGCGTATCATGCTGGCGATTCTTGGTCTGGCCGGAGTCATCGTTTTCTCCGGCGTCGATAGCGTACCCCTGCTGGTCTGCATTCCCGCCCTCGGTTTCTTCATCCCGCGCTTCTTTCTCAAGCGCATGATCAGGGACCGCCAGCGGCGGATCCGCATCGCGCTTCCAGACGCTCTCGATCTCACCGTCATTTGCGTGGAAGCCGGCCTTGCTCTCGACCAGGCCTTGATGCGCGTCGGCAAAGATCTTCATCACGCCCATCCCGATCTCAGCGATGAATTTCATCTGGTCAATCTCGAGATGCGGGCCGGCAAGCCCCGCGCCGAAGCTCTGCGCAACATGGTCGACCGCACCGGCGTCGATGACATTCGTTCTCTCGTCGGCACCCTTATCCAGACCGACCGCTTCGGCACCAGCGTGGCCCAGGCCTTGCGTGTTCATTCGGACTCCTTACGCACCGCCCGCCGCCAGCGCGCCGAAGAGCAAGCCGCCAAAACTACCATCAAGATGGTCCCTCCCCTCGTCATTTTCATTCTGGTTCCGTTCCTCTTCGTCACCGTGGGTCCAGCATTGATTCAGGCATATCACTCCCTCACCAGCAAGTAATTGCAGGCAGTGAGTGGAACTAAATGGAGTAAACGAATTGGGAAGGGCACGACCTTCAGTCGTGCCGCCCGCGACCAAGGCAGGACGGGCTTCAGTCCCTGAGGGACGGTTCCCGTGTAGGCGAGTCATTTTACGAGTCGAGTCGTCTGGCAAACGATCCTATCGGATCGAGAAGAAGGATTTTTAGGCAGTCCAGACCGCACAACCAACCCAGGAGAAATCCATGTCGGGAGTCGTCCCGCACGGCCAGGCCTTCAACCAAACCCGCCAGTGCTATCTCGCCACCGACCTCTCCGTGGCCCAGACCCACTGGACCCGTCTGCGCGGCCTCGTGGGAGCCTCCGGAAATGACTTCCGTAACGGCCGCGGCCTTTGGATTCGCCCCTGCCACGGCGTTCATACTCTTGCTATGAGCTTCCCAATCGATGTAGTCTATCTCGACCGGGACGGCACCGTTGTGCACCTCGAGCCGAACCTGCAGCCTTGGCGTTTCGCCCCCATCCGCCTGCAAGCCGCTTCAGTTCTGGAATTACCGAGCCACACCGTCGCCGAAACCAAAACCGCCGTGGGCGATAGAATCGAAATCAACCTGAAGGGGGACACCGGGCTTTGAAAGGGCGCGGCTTCAGCCGCGCTGCTGCCAATAAATCAATGTGGTGGGCTTTAGCCCCTGGGGTCGAACCTACCGCGTTCAAACTTCATCGTGGCCAACACTCTCCAACTCGAAGAACTCACTCGCCTCCACGACGCTCCCAAGCTTCTGGTGGAGTGGACGCCGCGCTGGCAGGAATTCACCACCTCCATCCGTCCCGCCTTCGCCCGCTCCGCCCCGCGGCTGGCCGGAGAAGCTCCCCACGGAATTTTCCCCTACCGTGGCATGACCGCATCCCTGCTGCTGCAAGCCTTCATCATTTTCGTCTTCATGGTTCTTCCTCACGAAATTGACCGCCTCCGTCCCTATGCCCCTCCCCGCATTCAACCCGACGAAGTCATCTATTACTCCGCCGACGAACTCCCGCGCACCGAAGATTTGGGCGGAGCCCAGTCCGGCGCCACCGGCCGCGCTGGCGGCCGCGAAGCGCATCACCGCTCTCAGACCATCAAGGTCGCTCGCGGCACGTCGCTCGCACAGAAAGTGGTCGACGCTCCCAACCTCAAACTGCCTTCTTCCACCGGAGCCGTCGCCAATCTCCTCTCCTTCAAGTCCGTCGCACCGCAACCTGGTCCACCCAGTCCTTCTGCCGCGGAAGGCTTGCACTCTTCTTTTTCTGCGCCCAGTCTCCCCGCCAACGTGATTGCTCCTGCGCCCACCAACGTCACTCGCGATCAATCGCGTAGCGGCCTGACCCTCACTTCGATCGTGCCGCCCGCTCCGAATGTTTCTGCCAGCCAATCTCGTACCGCGCCCGCCCTCAACGCAGCCGTCGTCGCTCCCGCTCCCAGCGTAACTTCCGAGCACACGCTCTACGCGCCCAAACTTGATTCCAGCATCATCGCTCCCGCACCCAACCTCTCTCGCGACCGCACCCGCGACGCGCCTTCCTTAAGCTCTACCGTAATTGCTCCCGCTTCCACGCGTGTCTCCCGCGACCAGGCCCGCTCCGCTCCAGCGCTGAACGGCAGCGTGATCGCGCCCGCGCCTTCCACCGTCACCCGCGAGGTTGCTCCCTCGCGTGTGCAGATGAACACCCTCGCCGTCGTGCCGCCTCCTGTCTCCGCGCCTGAGCGCGACTCGGCTCGTACCGCGAAGCTCAACTTGCCCGCGCCCTCCGTCGTTGCGCCTCCACCTTCTGCGGATTCTTCCCGCGACCTGCGCCGCCTCGAAAGCGGCAGCGTTCGTTCCAACGCGCCCCAAGTCGTTCCTCCACCACCCACGCAAGCCGCAAACGGATCGTTCGTCAGCACCATCATCGGAAAACTTTTCGGCACGCAGGATGTCGTCCCGCCGCCGCCGTCCGTCTCATCTGCCAGCGCTGCCGGAACCTCCCGCACTTCAACTGGCGGATCGGGCAGTTCGCTCACTGCGAATGTCGTTCCCCCTCCACCATCCGTCGGTGGGTCTGGCTCCGCCATCGGTGGCTCTTCCTCCGGACGATCTCACGGCGCACCGAACGTCGTCCCTCCGCCTCCTTCAGTTTCCGGGGCGAGCGGCAGCGGTTCTTTTCCCAGCGGTTCGCCCTATGGACGAACCCAAGGCACGCAGCTTGGCGCATCCAACGTGATCCCTCCTCCTCCATCCGTCTCCGGCACTGGAGAAGGATCCGGCAGCGGCACGCACAATTCCGGCGGCTCCGGTAACGGAGGTCTTCTCGCCGGCAACATCGTTCCACCTCCGCCGTCGGCCGGCTCAGGCTCCGGTCTTTCCGGCTCCGGTAGAAGAGGCTCGGGCCTCGGTGGCCCAGGAGACGTCGGTTCCGCTCTCGCTCCGCCCAGAGGCGCAGGAGGAAACGCGGACAACTCTGGTGTCGTCTTGTCGACCGATCCCGGCTCGCAACCCGGCAAGCCCGGCACCGGAGGCAAAGGATCGCTCGCCATGTCTCCTGCCGGTGGCGATAAGCCTGGCCTAGGCGGCTCCGGCGGTGGCTCCGGCATCGGAAATGGCACAGGCCCAGGCAGCGGCCTCACGGGAGAAAACTCAGGCGCAGGAAAATCCGGTGCAGGCCGCGGCTCCGACCCCAACGCAGGCGCTGGAATCTCTCCCACTCCCGGCCCGGGCGGCGCAGGCACTGCCCCGACTGGAATTCCCGCCGCCCCCGGTGTGGACGTTCGCGGCGGCAGCACCGTCGTCAATCTCCCCAGCTTTGACTCGGGAAGCAGCAACGCCCCCAATCTTCCCGGACGTTCCACCGTAAAAGGCGATCCCGGCCCCGCCATCACCATCGTCGCCACTTCGCGCTCCGGCGGAGTATTTGATTTCTACGGCAAGCTTCCCGGCGATAACTACTCCGTCTACGTCGATACCACCATCGGCACTGTCGTCATGCAGTTTGCCGAAGTCGACGCCAACGCTCATGCCCGCTCCGGCGCTCTCACCGGACCGCAAGGCCTGCGCACCGATCTACCCAAAGATCTTCCCCATGCCCGCGTCGTCGTCAAATGCAAACTCGACGCCTCCGGCAACCTGAAAAATCTGCAAGTCCTCGAACCCGGCCCGGCTTCCATGACCGCGAAAATCATGGCCGCACTTCCCGGCTGGAAATTCCGCCCCGCTACCCGCGGCGCCCAGCCCGTCGAAGTCAATGCCATCCTCGGCTTCAACATCGACACCAACGACCGCTTTTAAACTTGGATATGTAAGGAGCGGCGCGGGCATCGCGAGCGCAGCAGAATTATTCGCTCCGCGAATAATTCTGCGAAGTCGAGGGATCCCTTTTCCATTCACGATTGACCGTCGGGAGTTCTTCGAACTTCAAATGTGCGGGATCAAATGTCTGGACTATGCAAGACGCTTGCAGCACCGTGGAAGAGCGGCGCTTTAGCGGCCTGCCCTGAGCGAAGTCGAATGGGCCGCGAAAAGCGTCCAAAATGACGGGGGTTTTAGCCCCTGCCTACACTCAACCGCGCCATCAGCCCATACGCCCGGCGGAACCACACCCGCTCCCGCCTTCTCTGATATCCCGGCATGGTCGCCCGCTTATCCAGAATTTTCTGCGCCCACTGCCGCGCCTCATCTACTCGCCTTTGCGACTGCAGAAACGTCGCGTAGTTGTAGTAAGTCTCCGAGCTGGTAGAAATTGTCGTCGCCTGCTCGAAAAGCTTTGCCGCTTTCTCCGCCTGCCCCGTCTGCGCGTAGGCATGAGCCAGCAATCCTATCCCGCGATGAAAGTCATACGTCGGATCGGCCCCCACCGCGCGCTCCAGATCCGGCACCGCTGCGGCGAAGTCGCCCAACTCAACCTCCGCCACTCCCCGCCGGTAAAACGGATCCACCGAATCCGACCGCTGTGCAATCGACCGGTCATAACACGCCCGCGCACGCGCAAAATCTCCGTCATCCAGATACAGCAACCCCAGCTCTTCGTAATTCCCCGCCGAGGGATTATCCAGAATCGCCCGCTCCAGTTCATGAATTCTGCGCCGCCGCGGAAACGCCTGAAACGACCCACGCAGGAGCCCCGCGTCCGGAATCACTTCCGCCACAATGTAAACCGCTGCCCCAATCCATCCCAGGAACAAAATGACGAAAATCCAGTAAGTGTCCGGCCGTCGGCGAATGAAATGCACGATCGCCACCGCCATCAGAACCAATTTCCACCAGGAAATGAAGAAGAAAAAAAGAGGACCCATGCGAAGCGCAATATATCACGCCGAAGGAGCGGCCCACGTCGCTGTGCCTGCTCGCTCTTAGGACGGACTCCTTAGGCGTCTACGCGAAACTCTGTACAGTATTTTCGCCGGCTTTCTGCCATGCTCTCCCCCATGCCAATTCCCCCCGAAGAGCGAGTTCGCCAGTTGTGTGCCTTGCTCTCCGTCGCCGAAGGAGAGGAGCTGGAAAATGCGATCGCCGAACTTCGCTCCGCCGTCCGCATACTTCTCCACGACGTTCAAAATGTCTCCACCTACAACCTGATGAATTTTCCCGCCGCCCTCGATAAACGAAAAAAAGCCTAGACGATTCATGTAGGGACAGCCGCCCAAGCCTGCCCTGAGCGAAGTCGAAGGGGCTGTCCGTTCGAGCGAAGCTCGAAGGCTTCACTGCTCCCTGAGCGGCTTGCGTAACAATGATGTGTAACAATGAAACGTGATAGAAACTGCGAGTCCCTTGCCGACGCCGGAAGCCGGACGTCCGAAGCTCGGCCCCATCCGCCTTCTCGCCTCCGATATCGACGGCACCCTCCTCAACCCCCAATTTCAAATCTCCCCGGATGACCTCGAAGCCCTCCGCCGCGCTCACGCCTCCGGTGTCGAAATCGTTCTCGTCACCGGACGCCGCCACACCTTCGCCCTTCCCATCGCTAAGCAACTCGGCTTCGATCTCTGGCTCATCAGCTCCAACGGCGCCGTTACCCGCTCCCTCGCCGGCGAGACTTTCCACCGCGATCTCATGCCGCGCCAGCTCTGCCGCGAATTAGTCACCGCCATGCAAGATTTACGCGGCCACACCGTTCTTACTTTCGACAAGGAAAGCAAAGGCGCCATCGTCATCGAGCACCTCGAAGCCCTGAATATCAGCATCCGCCGCTGGCTCGAAAAAAATATGCAGTACATCGACTTCATCATCCCCCTCGAAAACGCCCTCGTCACCGATCCCGTGCAAGCCATGTTCTGCGGCTCCATGGACCGCATGTCCCAGGCCCTGCGCGCCCTCGATGCCACCGGCATGGGCAACCGCATCACCGTCCTCCGCACCGAATATCCCGAGCGCGATCTCTCCATGATCGACGTCCTGAATGCCGGCTGCTCCAAAGGCCACGCCTTGGCTCGCTGGGCCGCCCACCGCGGCTACCGTCGCGAACAGGTCATGGCCATCGGTGACAACCACAACGACGTCGAAATGCTTGAGTTCGCTGGCCATCCGGTTATCATGGGGAATGCCTGCGCCGAGCTCCGCGCCCGTGGCTGGCGCGAAACTTTGGCCAATGACAACTGCGGTGTCGCCGCCGCCATCGCCGACTTGATCTGAGGTTAGAAAATCTGAAGCGTCATCGGATCGCCAGGCCGTGTAGAAGCGCGCAGCACCCTGATCGCACAAGCGCCGTGAACCCGCGCAGCACCGTGGAAGAGCGGCGCTTCAGCGCCGCGTAAAGCGTTCGAAAAGATTCGGGCTTTAGCCCCTGAGGGATGTTTCCGAAACAGATGCACAAGCCGATCCAACTCGCACTCTGGACCGCGCTTCTCGCGCTCACCGCGCTTCCCTCTTCTGCCGCCGATTCCGCCATCCTCCGCAACGGATTCTCTATCCGCCACGAACGCCGCGAAATCATCGGAACCATCACCCGGCTGTACATCGACGGGAATCAATCCAGCTTTGTCGACATTCCTACCGCCGAGATCGACCACTTCGAATCCATCCCCGACCCTCCCACTCCTCACACGGAACCCGAACGCGCTGCCGCAGCCATTTCGCATCCCTTCGACCTCACGCAAGCCGTAAAGGACGCCAGCGGCACCTACCAGCTCGATCCCGATCTCGTCACCAGCGTCATTCGCGCCGAAAGTGGATTCAATGTCCGCGCCGTCTCTCCCAAAGGCGCCCAGGGACTCATGCAACTCATGCCGCAAACCGCCTCGCAACTTGGCGTGCGCAACGCTTTCGACCCGCAAGCTAACGTCGAAGCCGGAACCCGCTACCTCCGCGAACTGCTCGAGCGCTACAACTTCGATCTCGTCAAAGCCCTCGCCGCCTACAACGCCGGACCGCAGCGCATCGACCAGTACAACGGCGTCCCTCCCTACTACGAAACCAGAGCCTACGTCGCCCGCATCGTTCGCGACTTCAACAAAAAGAAACTCGCCGCCAAATCCGCTACTGCGCCCGCCACAAAGAAGCCTCCCGCTCCCAAGCCCGTCGCGCAGAACTAGCCACACATTCGCGGGTGCCCCGTCCTTGTCCCTGCGTTCTTTTGCAGGGACAGGGCGGGGATTTTGATCTCAACGTACGGGGGCTTGACGCGACGGGGATTTTGATCTCAACCAATTGGCTTGACACGGCAAGCCCGGCGGAACAAAATTTCAGAACCCGTAAAAGCCTTTGCCCGCGGGCGGAGTCCGACCGAACCTCGGTTAATTGACGTAGGAGTTGTGCTGTGCCGGAGAAGAAGATTCGCTTCGACGATTTCCAACTGGATTACGCTCGTTTTCAACTCTGCCGCCATGGCATCCCAGTTCGGCTGGAAGGCTTGCCTCTACAGTTGCTCATGTTTCTGGTCGAACACCGGGGGCAACTGGTTACGCGCGAGCAGATCTCCACCGAGTTGTGGAGCAGCAAGGATGTCTTCGTCGACGTCGAACAAGGCATCAACACCGCCATCCGCAAAATCCGCCGCGCCCTGGCTGACGATGCCGGCGAACCACAGTACCTGCAGACCGTCGTCGGCCGCGGCTATCGCTTCGTCGCTCCCACCGCCCACGAGGATGCCACCCAATCCGCTCCCGCCGAGCCCTTCGTCATTTCTCCCGAAGACCTCGGTCGCGCCATCATGTGCGCGGCTGGCCTGGATCCAGAGGATCCCCGCGGAACCCGGAAAGCTTCCGCCGAAGACCAAATCAAGCCTGAGTAACAATCACGGGGTGCGGCGGACCGTCTCCGTTCGCGCCGAAACCTGCCAGGAAAACCCGCGCATACAATCTTCAGATCGCTTCAGACGGCTTCAGACCCTCTCCATGGACTCTTCCGGCAAGCCGGTTCAATATCGCGAACATGATTTCGACCTTTTGCCGCTACCGTCGGGTCGAAATCAATTTATCCGGCAGCATCGCTCATTGACGTCAGTTCTTGCTAGTGCGCAAGTTTGGGGCAGCCCCGCTGCGTTCCTGAGTCATGGCGTAGCGCCGGGCGTGGATGAGTGTCCGACTGCTGTTGCGGGACGATCTGGGGGGATCGTCGACCAACACAGTCGGACCGATCCGCTTTTAGCCCATCCTTGACGCCCCTGCTATAATAGCTATTAGAGAATTAAGTCAAACCTCATAAAGCTAGAGATCACAAAGCTAGAGATTAAAGATCAAAGATTAAAGATCAAAGTGGAGCCCGCTTCGGCTCCCTCCGGAATCAGAAGTCCCGATGCCCAAGCCGCGCCCCCACCCCGAACCTCCCAACCGTCCCAACACCAAGCGCACCGGCGAGCGTTCCGAAGCCGCATTCCTCTACCAGGCCAGCCAGCGCCACTTCGCCATCTCCAAGCCCTGGGGCGATAGCGAGCGCTACGACTTCATCCTCGACAACCGTCCTCAGCCCAAAGTCCATCTCTTCCGCATCCAGATCAAGTGCACCGACTGCCTCCGCGCCGACGCCTACGAAACCCGCGCCACCTACTCCGTTGGCAAAGGCCGCGCCGTCTACACCAAGCGCGACATCGATTTCATCGCCGCCCACGTCGTCCCCCTCGACATCTGGTACATCATCCCCGTCGAGGTCTGCACGCCCCAGCCCATGCTCCGCTTCTATCCTCACCGCCAAGCCAAGCGCATGCGCCTGGAAAAATACCGCGAAGCCTGGCACCTCCTCGACCCTCCCTTAACTATCCACGCCAGCATCGACCCCGAATACCCAGACGACGACCACGTTGTCGCCTTGAGCGAATCGAACTGAAAGCCCCGCGGGTGCCCCGTCCTTGTCCCTGCGCCCTTTGCAGGGACAGGGCGGGGATTTTGATCTCCCGTTCGCACAACCGAGAAGTGCACGACTTCCAGTCGTGCCGAATAGCCTCGAAAAAAGAGAACAGGGCTTCAGCCCCTGAGGTAGCGCGTGTGGGACGGACACTCCTGTCCGTCGCCTTTGACCTTGCTTGTGAATTGAGAACCACCACCCCCGCCAGCTCAACCGTGGAAGAGCGGCGCTTCAGCGCCGCGTCCAACGCTTTTGGGTGGCGCAGCGCTTTCAGCGCTGCGATAAGCCCACTCCCCAATCAACCCTTGTCATTCCGAACCGGGCTTAAAGCCCGGTGAGGAACCTGCTCTTGGCTTTGATCGTCAGCAGCGCCGCAACTCCACAATCGTGCACGACCAGGAAGGGCACGACTTCCAGTCGTGCCGAACAGACTAGAAAGTAAAGAATAGGGCTTCAGCCCCTGAGGCACGCAGGGACAGCCGCCCTCGCCTGTCCCTACGTGCGCGACTCCAAACACGCCCGTGTGGGACGGACACTCCTGTCCGTCGCCTTTGACGTTCCCTTCGAGGCCGCCGGCCCCCGCGCAATTCTCGACGGCGACGGCGTCGCGAAGGTAATTTTCGCCGAAAGCAACGGTTATTCACTCGCATTCACAGGTTATGCACAATAATCGGTGCGATTTCGCTTGTTGTTCGCCCAAAATATATGTTGAACTACACCTCGTAATCGTAAGATGTGATGTATTGGGCCCGGAACAAAATTAGTGCGGCACAAGGAGCCCGGAAGCTATGGCCACCAATCCAGGCAGCGCAGCAAAGGACGACTTACTCGGTCAGATATGGTCGATCTGCACTACCCTGACCGAGGAGGCGATGACAGTAGCATCGACTAAGGCAGGCGAGGCGGGCTTCGACGTCAATCGGGGCTCAATCCCTACCGAGACCTGGTGCATTCGATTCTCCAAAACGACGGAACTGCGGACCAAACCAAATACGCCGACTTCGTCATTGAGTGGGTGAAAGGAGTATTTATGTCGCCAACCGATAAGGTTTTCGAGGGTGAGAAAAAGGAGGGGTGGGGTACAAGGCTCTCAAGCAGGCTACGGAACTCGCCGGAATTGCGGTAAAATCCGCAAAGTAGGGGCGGCGGGCTGCTCAATCTGGAATGCCCCTACCTTCTTTTCCTTTCAACAACTTACCCCCACCCAATCCCCCATTTCACCGCTAAACCCCCTTTTTCTCCCATTCGTTGGGATAATGATGCGCATCTCCTTCCCTTCCAATAACATCACCTACAGACAACTCCCAGGGAAGAGTGTACAAACCCGGTTCAATTCCCGGGGAGAGCCACAGGTTGCTGGGTTTGTGGACTGGTTTTGTGGAATAAGATCTCAGGTGAAGCCCAGGCAAGTTTCCGCTGGAGTTTTGTCCGAAGACCCAAGACCTAAGACCTAAAGAGAAGCCAAGGAGCCAGAAGCCATTATGCGCAAGCCGATCAAGTACGTGGAAAAAGCAGTCACCGTCGCCGCCAAAGGCGCTTGGGTTGTCTTCGACCGCTTGAATCGCATCAAGCCCAATCCGTCGCCCACCCCGAAATGGTCCGACAAACCTCTGCTCAAGTCCTACGAAAAATCCAAGCCACCTCTCGGCTGGCCTCGCTCCACCGATTCGCTGTGCCCGAAGTGTGTGCCGGAAATCCGCCAGCAGATTCTTGACGGCAAATTGCCGCACGAAGTTTTGATGAACGAAAAAGTCGGCGAGATCAAAGCCACCATCGTGGAACGCGACGGAAAAATTCTGATGGTGAAGGACTGTCCGAAGCATGGCCACTTCGAAGACGTGATGTCGATCGACACCGATTTCTCGAAGCACCTGGAAGATGTCTTCCCCGGCCGCGACATCGTTGCGCACAATGACGAAAAGTTGCACCATCACGGCTCTTCCACCGTGAAGTATGGACGCGGCTCCGTGCTGACCATCGATCTTACGAATCGCTGCAACATGATGTGCGATCCCTGCTTCATGGACGCGAATCAGGTTGGTTTCGTCCACGAACTGACGTGGGAAGAAATCAAGACCATGCTCGACAACGCGATCACCATCAAACCGCGGCGTCAGATGAGCGTGCAGTTCTCCGGCGGTGAGCCGACGTTGTCGCCGTACTTTCTAGATGCGGTGCGCTACGCGCGCAAAGTCGGATACAACTCCGTGCAGGCCGCGACCAACGGAATCGAGTTCGCAAAAAGTTTAGAGTTCTGCCAGCAGGCCGTGGAAGCCGGCATGCGTTACGCGTACTTGCAATTCGACGGCATCGGTAACGCCGCCAACGCGCACCGCATGGTCGGCAACCTGTTCGACGTGAAACTGAAGGCGATCGAAAATCTGCACAAGGCCGGAGTCGAAATCGTTCCGGTCGTGACCATCGTGAACGGCATCAACAACGAACAAGTCGGGCGCATCATCAAGTTCGCGCTGGATAATCCGAAGACGATCAGCTTCCTGAGCTTCCAGCCCGTAAGCTTTACCGGCCGTGACGAAGCGGTCACCGACGACCGCCGCCAGGCGCAGCGCTACACGCTCTCTCACCTGGCTCACGACGTAAAAAATCAAACCGGCTTAGGCGAACCCAGCCGCGACTGGTTCCCCATCAGTTTCATGGGCACCTTCAGCGATTGGGCAGACTTAATGCACGCCAACGACGTCAAAAACGACTGGGGCCAACTATCGTGTGGTTGTCACCCGAATTGCGGGACGGGCATGGCGGTGATGATTGATAAGGAAACCAAAGAAGCGGTTCCGGTGACGGCGTTTTTGGCGGGGGACCAGCTGGCGAAGGACATTGCGAAAGTGAACGATGCTTCGCGAGGAAAATTCCTGACGGCGTTTGGAATGGCGTTGTGCTTGATGAAGAATTACGATCCGTATCAGGCGCCGACGCATTTCAAGATGATGGATCTGCTGAAGAAATTTGACAAGAATTACAACGTTTCGGGACGCAATTATGGGAAGGTTGGCGGTGATCGTACGCTTGATGATGTTATGAAGCGGCGTACCAATGATCGCTGGAACTTCCTGTTCATCGCGGGCATGTGGTTCCAGGATCTGTTCAACTACGATTTCCGGCGGACGGAGCAGTGCATCATTCCCTACGCGACGCAGGAAGGCGAGATCAGCTTCTGCGCTTACAACACGGGGGTGGGCTGGCGGAACATCATCGAGAAGATGCATATGACGGCCACGCTCACGAAGTGGTATGAGGAGCATGGACGGCATGAAATCTTCGCCGGCGGCAAGAAGGTGAAGATGGAAGAGGAGCATGTCGACTACTTAAGGCTGCGCGATGATCTGGTGACCAACGAACTACAGCACGATCTGGACAAGCTGGGCATCGCGAAGACGGCACGCGAGGAGAAGAAGCGGGCGAGGGACGCGAAGGCGGCTACTGCAAGCGCGGCTGCGGGAGCTGAGATGGCGGATGCGGGGACGGATCATTCGGCAACGCCTGTGCCAGGACATCGTGGACCGCAGAAGAATGATGAGGCTTACAACGCACGCATGGCTGCGCTTTATCGCGAAGTCGTGTTGAAAGAGAAGCCGGCGGTGGCGGAGAACGGATTCATTCCGCTGGGGGCGCTGGGTAAGCCGAACGGAAATGGCAATGGAGCAGCGACAGCCAAGCCGGAAGTGGCCGAGCCGGTAGCGGGAGACTGAAGTGCGCTGCTAGTACTAGCTTCTAGCTCAAACTAACGGGCCGCCTGCGGGCGGCCCGATTTATTATGTGCGCTAGCGGACAGACGGGGTTAGTCTAAGAGACTACGCTGGCAGGATTATAGAGGGGTGCTGTGAACAGTCCTGATTGCCGCGATCCGCTTCGCGCGGAAAAGCCTCTTGGTTCGCATTCTTCTGAAGCGGTATTGTGCTCGATCTGCAACCGAGCTGTGACACTGGAAAGCGCCATGTCGGACGAGTACGGACGACCGGTCCACGAAGAGTGCTACGTGCTGAAGACCCAGCGTAAGCAGGCGGGCACTCCGTCGGCGGCCTGACCGGAGGAATCGAATCAATTCAGGCTGAATTCTTGTCCTGGAAATTCCGCCGAAGCCAAACAACACTGCGAACCCATCCAGTTTCAATCGTCATTCGACCCAATTAGCGGGTTCACCACCTGAACCGACCCATAATTCTGCGACACTGCCAGATCCTCGGAATAGAGAACGGCAGCGCCAGATTGTTCGGCTGCCTGCAAGATGAGGGCGTCCCAGAAAGACGTCTTATGTCGTTCCTGGATC
Source organism: uncultured Acidobacteriaceae bacterium (assembly GCA_964403025.1). GTDB lineage: Bacteria > Acidobacteriota > Terriglobia > Terriglobales > Acidobacteriaceae > Sulfotelmatobacter. The sequence goes on from CAYOEH010000003.1 coordinate 434,721, forward strand.
TCAAGAGCTTGGAGGACGGCATCGGAAGTGTTAACCACGATCTCCCAGCTCATGTAGTCACGAACCAGTTTGCGAAGTTCCTCGAGCGAGACTGGACGAGCAACTTTGCGGCGCAGGTTGACGCAGAGCTCCTGTAAGACTTGCGTACTCAGCACACCTTGCCCGCTCGTCCACAGACGCTCGATGGTATGCCTGGCACGCTGGTGTTTAATGCCCGACGAGCGGTCATGAGCGTAAATGAGAATATTAGTGTCGACGAAGTATTTGTCGGCCATTTCGCCTCACCGCTGGTGCAGCTCGTCGCGGGAGCGAGGACGAGTCCAGTGCAGATCCATTCCGTCGCGCAGCCTGGCGAGAGCACGCTTGCGAGCGCGATGAAAGCTCTTGCGTTCGCGTACGATTTGCTCGAGACGTGCGGCAAGCAAGGCGCTGATGGACGTGTCTTCCTCCGCTGCGAGTATGCGGACTTCACGCAGGAGATCGGAGTCAAGTTTCAGGGTGATATTGGTCTTCATACGTAGCACGATATTGTGTGCAGCACCATTTTACGTGCTCAATAGGAAATGGTCAATATCAAGGATGTGCAAGGTGATTGGCCAGAACTGCGAGGACCGCGTGGACGGGAAGCGGACAGGTGCTTTGTTACAATTCTTTCAAATGAGCGCACAAACTTCATTCGTGGATGTTCCGGCGGCGATCGAGGAGATTCGCGCAGGCCGCATGATCGTGGTGGTGGACGACGAGGATCGCGAGAATGAGGGTGATCTGACTCTGGCGGCGGAGAAAGTTACGCCGGAAGCCATCAACTTCATGGCCAAGCATGGGCGTGGGCTGGTTTGCCTGGCGATGACGGAGGAGCGGCTCGATCATCTGCGGTTGGGGCCGATGACGGCGGAAAATACTTCGCAATATGGGACGGCGTTCTGCGAGGCGATTGATGCGCGAGTCGGAGTGAGCACGGGAATCTCTGCGTATGATCGGGCGAGGACGATTCAGGTGGCGATCGATCCGGCGACGAAGGCTTCTGATCTGGCGCGGCCGGGACATGTGTTTCCGCTGCGCGCACGAAAAGGTGGGGTGCTGGTGCGGGCGGGGCAGACTGAGGCTTCCGTGGATCTGGCGCGGCTGGCGGGCATGGTTCCGGCGGGCATTATTTGCGAAATCATGAAGGATGACGGAACCATGGCGCGGGTTCCGGACCTGATGGAGTTTTGCCGCGTGCATGAAATGAAGATGCTGACCGTGGCGGAGTTGATCCGGTACCGCATGGCGCATGAACGGTATGTGCATCGCGTGGGTGAGGCGCTGGTGGGGACGCGGTTTGGGGAATTCCGCCTGATTGCTTATGAGAGCGAAGTGGACGGTGGAGAGTCGCACGTGGCGCTGATTCGCGGTGATGTAGAGAACAGCCAAGCGCCGGTGCTGGTGCGCATGCATGCACACTGCCTGATGGGCGATGTGTTCGGATCGACGGGGTGCGAGTGTCATGCGACGCTGGAGGGATCGCTGCGGCGGATAGCGCAGGAAGAACGTGGAGCTTTGATTTATCTGCATCAGACTTCGCAGGGATTCTCTAAAGAGAAGATTGGGGAACGGACGGCGCTGACTTTTCATCGGGGAAGGAAGTTGCCGGCGTTGCTGGACAATGAGCGGCAGACGCAGCGGGAGATCGGGATTGGAGCGCAGATTCTTTCGGATTTGAATTTGCGGCGGATCCGGCTGCTGACGAACCGTCCTAAGAAAGTTGCGGCGCTGGAAGGATTTGGGATTGAGATTGTGGATCAGGTTCCGGTGGAGTTGAGCGGAGTCGGCGCGAAATCGTAGTGGATTGATTTGGACGGCGCGAATTCGACACAGGGGCTAAAGCCCGCATTTCATTCTCGATGCTTTACGCGGCGCTGAAGCGCCGCTCTTCCACGGTGGCGCCGACAGACAGCAGGTTCCCTTCGACTTCGCTCAGGGCGGACTCTACACTTCAGGGGTGTGGACCTCGACCAGGATGCTGAAAAAGAACCCCAGGGGCTGAAGCCCACAAGAAAAGACGATTTTTATCGCAGCGCTAGAAGCGCTGCGCCACCCAAAGGCGCGCACGTTGTTTATCAGGCGGGCTTCTTGATCGGATGAAGCGTTAGAAGGGCTTGCGGACGATGACTTCGGCGTCACGAATGAAAAACTGCGCGGAACATTGTTCGGAGCCGCAGATGACGGGGACCAGGCCGTTGATCTGGCGGCGGGTGATGAGGCCGAGCATGCCGCAGGATGGGCAGGCGAGTACGGCCCAGTAGGGATCTTCCTTCTCGCCGACTTCGCCGGCGTTCTCGAGCACAAAGACGGTTCCGGGCTGCATTTGTTCCGGGATCCATTCATTCAGGATGTCCAGTTCGCCGACCATGTTTCCCCCTTTGAACCTAACTTTGTGAAGCACGTCTAAGAGACCTTTCTAGCACGCCGACGCTCGGCCGGCGGTATTACGGAAGTACTCGATTTTCTAGCTAAGACCTCGGCGCGCACGTGACGGACCGCGTCACTGAGGCAAACACCCAGAATCGGCTGCTCAGAATTCTTGAGGATATCGACGATTTGCCGCGCCGATGTTTCGATATAGAGGTGCGTACCATCGGTAAGGAGGTGCACGTCGGAGGTGCGGCTGACGATGTCGGCCAAGCCTTTGCCGAACTCGCGCTCCAGGAAGCGCATGACCTTTCGTACCCCCTGCAATGAGAAGCCCTTGCGCCGGAGTTCGCAGATGACGGCGACTTCGGTGAGCTTCTGGAGGGAATACAGACGGCGATGGCCATGACGCTGGGGCTTGACGACGCCGCGCTCGTCCCACCACTGGAGCTGGCGGGCGGTGATGCCGGTCAGAGCGATAACTTCGTTTGATGGAAAGCTATCTTGCATTGATCCCCGATTATGTTTGAAACAATCTATCAGGTGAATGTTTGAAACATTCTAGACACGGGCGGGCGGGAGTCAACGAAGATTCGTGCGGGAGGGGTAACTAGAAGAGTGCGCGGGGATGGATTCGGCGTGGCGGAACGCGTAAGAAACTGTGGCGTCGCGGGCGCGACTCTCTGTTTTCTCTTGCTGGACTATCCCGCACTTACGTGCGGGGCTAATGAATGGCGTCGCTGACGCGACTATCGTCGAAAGACTGGCAGCAAGCGCCACCGCCGACGAAGTGGACGATTTCGAGGCGGTCGCCGTCTTTGAGGACGGTCCGAGGCCAGCGGGCGCGGGGGGCGATTTCGCGGTTGAGTTCGACGGCGACGCGATCGGACTTCATGTTGAGCGATTCGATCAGGGTCGCGAGGGTAAACTCGGCGGGCGAAGCGGGATCGGCGAAGTCGCGAGCGTCTCCGTTGATGTGAAGCTTCATGGGCTATTTTCTCACGGCGAAAACTGCAGGCCAACTTTTCTACTCGCTCTTGCGAAGAGCGAACTTGCGGGTTACGGTGCGGCCTTCGTGGTTGGCTTGGACCATGATGGAAGAATCGGGCAAGGCAGATTCCTCGACCTCGACTGAGATTTCGGTGCTGCCGGTGGAGTCAGTGACGGCCTGGGTATAGAAAGGGGCGACCTCAGGACGGGCGAAGCGAAAGGTCAGACGGGCTGCGGGGACTGCGGTTCCATCTTCGGTCACGCGCAATCGCATGGTCAGGTTCCGGTCGGTGTGGATGGAGGCGGCGTTGATCCATTCGACATCGAGTTGCTTGATGGCGGCCAAGGTTTCGGTCTCGGCGCGATCGAGGACGGAGTCCAGTTTCCCTTCCCGAATGGCTTCAAGAACCAGGCGGTGCTGGTCGCGCAATTGCTGCTCTTTCTGGGCGTCGCTGAAACCGGCTTCCAGGGCAGAGTTGGCATAGGAGATGGCCTTCTTGCCCACGCAGCGACCGCGAACGAAGACCTGGGTCTGGAGCAGTTTTTCGCTCTCACGCGCTTCGCTTTGCACGTGGTAGATAGTGTCGCCGTGTTTGACGTCGGTATTAAAGCCGAAAATCATCAGGAATTTGTAATTTGGTAATTCTGTAAATTTGTAATTTAGCCAGCCCGCCGCGCCGCATGCCGAGAGGCTGTGAATCCCGTACTTGAAAACCTAAACACTCTGAGCTTACAACGTTTGGGGTGCTATCGGAGTTTTGATTTTCGATTCCCTGATTATCCAATCACACAATCGCTAAATTGTTCCTGGTTCCCTTGACACTCGCGCGCGCCAACACCTAATCTAGAATGTTTAGCGACGCATCGCGCGAATTATATGTACGCTCTCCTATGCCAGACAATTACTTCGTTCGCTACCTGCCGTTCCTGATCCACATATTGCTGGCGGGAGGGATTGCGACTGCCATTATCACGCTTTCCTGGCTGATCGGGCAGCGGAAACCGACGCGGGCGAAAATGGAAGCCTACGAATGCGGCATGCAACCGGTGGGCGATTCGCGCGGACGCTTCTCGGTGCAGTTCTACCTGGTGGCGATGCTGTTCATTCTGTTCGATGTTGAGGCGGTCTTCCTGTATCCCTGGGCGGTGATTCTGCGGGACCTCAAGCATTTTGGGCTGTGGGAGATGTTTGTATACATCGGCATTGTTCTTGTCGGATTTTTTTATGTGTGGAAGAAGGGCGTGCTGGACTGGGGTCCGGATGCGGCGCGGCGGGGAGCACGCTGATGGCTTTGGCGCCGGCGATCACTGATCTGGAGCAACTGAAGGGTCATCCTGCGGTAGGACGACTGCTTGCGTGGAATGCGGCGGCGGTTACCGGAGTGAAGTTCGACCGCGACGAGATGACGATTTATGTGGACCGGGCGAATATCCGCGAGGCCTGCGCGCTGCTGCGAGACGACGCGGGCTGCGCCTTCAACTTCCTTTCCGATATTACCTGCGTGGATTGGTATCCGGCGGAGCCGCGGTTTGAAGTGATCTACCACCTGCTTTCGATTCCTAATAAGGAGCGGGTGCGGTTGAAGGTTCGGCTGGATAGCGCGAATCCAGTGGTGGAGTCGCTGACTTCGGTGTGGCCGGGCGCGAACTATTTTGAGCGCGAAGTTTTTGATCTGTTTGGGATACGGTTCACGGGACATCCTTATTTATTGCGTCTGTTGATGCCGGAGGATTGGGAAGGGCATCCGTTGCGGAAAGATTATCCGGTGGAGGGCTACCGCTAGAACTTCATTATGGCGCACCTGACACCAACGCCGGTTTTGGAGCCCGGGCAGGATCGAACCATGATCCTGAACATGGGGCCGCAACATCCTTCGACGCACGGCGTGCTGCGCGTGCTACTGGAGATTGACGGCGAGACCGTGGTGCGGATTATGCCCGACATCGGCTTTCTGCATACGGGAATCGAGAAGACGTGCGAGGCGAAGTTCTACCAGCAGGTGGTGCCGCTGACCGATCGCATCGATTATCTGTGCCCCATGACCAACAATCTGTGCTATGTGCTGGCGGTGGAAAAGCTGCTGGGGCTGGAGATTCCGCCGAAGGCGCAGTGGATGCGGGTGCTGATGAATGAGTTGACACGGATCAATTCGCATCTGGTGTGGCTGGGAACACATGCGCTCGATATCGGCGCGATGACGGTGTTTCTGTATTGTTTTCGCGAGCGCGAAGTAGTTTTGAATCTGTTCGAGGCGATTGCCGGGCAGCGAATGATGACCTCGTATTTTCGAATCGGGGGACTGGCGCTGGAGCCGCCGCTGGACTTCTTTGACCGGGTGCGGGACTTTGCAGGATATTTTTCCAGCAAAGTGGATGAGTACGAGAACCTGCTGACGGGAAATCCGATCTGGATGATGCGGACCAAGGGCGTGGCGAAGCTTACGGCGGAGGATGCGATTGCGCTGGGAGCGAGTGGACCGACGCTGCGCGGAAGTGGCGTGGATATTGATTTGCGGCGAGATATGCCTTACACGGGCTATGAGAACTTCAAGTTCAAGGTTCCGGTAGCGCAGGAGGGCGACGTTTTTTCGCGATACATGTGCCGCGTGGCGGAGCTGCGGGAATCGAACAAGATTGTGCAGCAAGCATTGGACGGGATGCCGGAAGGGCCGGTGAAGGCGAACGCGCCGGGAGTCGTGCTTCCGGATCGCGAGAAGATGAAGACGCAGATGGAAGCGCTCATCTATCACTTCAAGATTATTACCGAGGGTTTTGCGGTGCCGGCGGGAGAGGTGTACCAGGCGGTGGAATCGCCGCGCGGCGAGATGGGATATTACGTCGTGAGCGACGGAACTGCGAAACCTTACCGCGTGCATATGCGGGCAGCGTGTTTGGCGAATCTACAAACTTTGCACAAGATGTGCGAGGGCGGGCTGATTGCGGATGTGGTGGCGGCGATCGGGAGCATCGACATTGTGCTCGGGGAAATCGACCGGTAGGAATTTGTAATTTTGTAATCGGGTAATTTCTAAATTGAAAACCGGGCGGTGATCAGATGTCCACCGGGCCCCAAGAATTGCGCGATCGAACGAAGGCTTTCGCGGTTCGAATCGTGAAGTTGTATCGACCACTGCCATACACCGCCGACGCGCAGGTAGTCGGCAAACAGTTGTTGTGCTGCGGCACTGCGGTTGCGGCAAACTATCGAGCGGCTTGTCGAGGGCGTTCGCGGGCAGAATGGCTTGCGAAGATCGGTTTGGTGGTGGAAGAAGCGGATGAAACGGTATTTTGGCTGGAAATGCTTTCGGACTGCGATATCGTGAATGGTGAGGGCTGCAAGGATATTTTGAGGGAAGCGTGTGAGTTGAGCGCGATTTTCACTGCGTCTCAGCATACGGCGCGGCGGGCAAGTTAAATTACAAATTACCGATTGCCAAATTACAAATGCGATTTTCAGACGAGTTCGAGGTGCGGTTTGCGGAGATGGTGCCGCATTATCCGACGAAGCGGTCGGCGCTGGTGCCAACGCTGCTGTATGCACAGGATGAAGTTGGATTTCTTTCCGACGAGGTGATCGCGGAACTCGCGGGACGGCTGGATTTGACGGAGCTCGAAGTAAGGAACGTGATCAGCTATTACTCGATGCTGACGACCAAGCCGCGCGGGAAGTTTAATGTGCAGGTTTGTACGAATATCAGTTGCATGGTGCGCGGCGGGGAAGAAATCCTGCGCCATTGTGCGAAGAAGTTGGGCGTCGGAAATAAGGGAACTACGCCGGATGGGATGTTTACGCTGGAAGAAGTGGAGTGCATTGGGGCGTGCAGCTGGGCTCCGGCGGCGCAGGTGAACTACGATTTTCACGAGAACCTGACCGCGGAGAAGATCGACAAGGTTCTGGACGAGTACAGGAAGAAGTCAACGCAGTAAGGAAGTCAGAAGGTGGAAGTCAGAATGCAGAAGTAAAACGTGACTGTCATTCTGCATTCTTAGTTCTAACTTCTGAATTTATATGGCTGATTTGGTTTCACATCCCGACGAGGTAAAGGTCGTCTCGCGACGGTTTGGAAAGGGCGCGACGAATATTGACCGCTATCTCGAACTGGACGGCTACAAGGCCGTGCAGAAGGCGCTGGGCATGGAGCCGGACGCCATTATTAATGAGGTCAAGAGCTCGGGGCTGCGAGGGCGCGGCGGAGCGGGATTTTCGACGGGGATGAAGTGGTCGTTCGTGCCCAAACAATCGGCCAAGCCAAAGTATGTGCTGTGCAATGGCGATGAGAGCGAGCCGGGAACGTGCAAGGACCGGCTGATTTTTGAGCATGATCCGCACTCCGTGATCGAGGGCGTCATGATCGCGGCGCTGGCGGTGGGGGCTGCGAGTGGGTATATCTACATTCGCGGCGAATATCGATATCTCTCGAACATCATGCAGAAGGCGATTCGCGACGCGTATGCGAAGGGCTTTATTGGGAAGAACATTTTTGGCAGCGGACGCAATCTCGATATTTACTGGCATGGCGGCGCGGGAGCGTATGAAGTAGGCGAAGAGTCGGCGCTGATGGAGTCGCTCGAAGGCAAGCGCGGGATTCCGCGGATCCGGCCTCCGTTTCCGGCGGTGGTAGGACTGTGGGGGGGACCGACGGTCATTAATAACGCGGAGACGCTGGCGAATGTACCGCACATTATTCTGGGCAGCGGGGAGTGGTATGCAAAGCTGGGCACACCGAAGAATGGCGGGACGCGGCTGTTTTGCCTGAGCGGAAATATTGCGAAGCCCGGGGTATATGAACTGCCGATGGGCTACAACCTGAAGAAGATGATTTATGAAGTGGGCGGTGGGATTCCGAACGGGCGCGGGTTGAAGGCAGTGGTGCCAGGAGGATCGTCTTGTCCGGCGCTGACGGCCGATGAAATCGATGTCGCGATGGATTTCGATTCGGTGGCGAAAGCGGGATCGATGCTGGGATCGGGCGGAGTAGTGGTGGTCGACGATGCGCAGTGCATCGTCAAATTCGCGCTGCGGACCATGAAGTTTTACAAGCACGAGAGTTGCGGCTGGTGCATTCCGTGCCGCGAGGGTACGGACTGGCTGGAGAAGACGCTTACGCGATTTCATCGCGGGGGCGGACTGAAAAAAGATATCGACAACATGCAGTACCTGGCGGAGAACATGCTGGGACGGACGTTTTGTCCGCTGGGGGATGCGGCGGCGATGCCGACGATCGCGTTCGTGAAGAAGTTCCGCAAAGAGTTTGAAGATCATCTTGAAGGCAGACCGTGCCCGTATGAAAAAGAGGGGGCGATGGAAGAACTGCCGGTGCTGGCACACTAAGAATTTTGTAATTTGGTAATCGGGTAATTTGTAATTTGAAAACCAAGACCGCGATACGGCGTTTTTAATTTGCAAAATTACAAATTACAAAATCGCTAAATTTTTTATGGCTGACGTAACACTTACGGTTGACGGCAAAAAGGTCACGGCCCCGGCGGGGACGTTGCTCATCGAGGCCTGCAAGACCGCGGGTATTGAAGTGCCTTCGTTCTGCTATTACCCCGGCCTCTCGCTGTGTGGCGCGTGCCGCATGTGCATGGTGAAGATCGAGAAGATGCCCAAGCTGCAGACCGCGTGTACCACGGTGGTGGGCGAAGGAATGATCGTCACTACGGAAAGCGAAGAGGTCAAGCAGGCGCGGAAATCGACGGTTGAAATCCTGCTGGGAAATCATCCGCTGGACTGCCCGGTGTGCGACGCGGGCGGCGAGTGCGAATTGCAGGACATGACGTTTTCCTATGGAGCGGCCGAATCGAAGTTCATGGAGGCCAAGAATCATAAGGAGGAGCAGCAGTGGTCGCCAGTGGTGTTCTTCGATCGTCCGCGGTGCATTCTTTGTTTTCGGTGCGTGCGAGTGTGCGGCGAGGGGATGGATGTTTGGGCGCTCGGGGTGCAGAACCGCGGCGTGAGTTCGATCATTGCGCCGAATAAAGAAGATCATCTGGAGTGCGAAGAGTGCGGGATGTGCATCGACATCTGCCCGGTGGGGGCGCTGACTTCTGGCGCGTACCGCTACAAGACGCGGCCATGGGAGATGAAGCACGTGGGCACGATCTGCACCCACTGCGGAGACGGGTGCAAGACGACTTTGGGCGTGCGCCGCGCTGATACGGGGATGGAGATTGTTCGTGGGGACAATCGCGACAAGAGCGGGACGAACGGAGATTTCCTCTGCATTAAGGGGCGATACGGTTTTGATTTCGCGAATCATGAAGAGCGGCTCACGAAGCCGCTGATTCGCAAGAACGGCAAGCTGACTCCCGCGACGTGGGAAGAGGCGTTTGAGCTGATCGGCAAGACGTTTGCGGGAATTCGTGACGTGGAAGGCGGGCAAGCGATTGGAGTTGTGGGCTCGGCGCGGACCACGAATGAAGAGGATTATCTTCTCTCGAAGTTTGCGCGGGTGGTTTTGAAGACAAATAATGTCGATCACCACCGGACGGCGGACTTCCCTGCCCTGGCGGCCGCGCTTCGCGGAAAGGCCGATGCGACGGCGAGCATGGCGGAGATTCTTTCTGCTCCGGCCATTCTGCTGATTGGGAACGATCCGACGGAGCAGCACCCGCTGCTGGCGTGGCAGATTCGGACCAATGTGCGACTGCATCGCGCGCGGCTGTATGTGATCAATTCGAGTGCGATCAAATTGCGGGGGCAGGCGACAAGCTTTGCGGAGATTCCGGCAGGAGCGGAAGGGAAAGTCGTGGAGTTTTTGAGTGGTGCCGACGCTGCTGCCGAGGTTCTGTCCGGTTCGTCGATGAATAAGGAAACCTGGGTCGCACTGCGCGATAAGCTGCGCGGCGAACAGAATCTTGTCATCGTTTTTGGCTCCGAAGTTCGGGGCGAGGATCTCTCGAATCTTGTGAAGTTTGGATCAGGAATCTCCGGAGCCAAGTTTGTGTGTCTCGCGGATTATGCAAATTCGCGCGGGGCGGCTGACATGGGGTTGTATCCGGATTTGTTGCCGGGATATCACCCAAGCAGCGGAAACAGCGAGTTTCATCGGGAATGGGGTGAGATTCCGCAGGCGGCTGGGCTGGATTTGCAGGGAATGATCGACGCCGGAAAAGCGGGCAAGTTGAAAGCGCTTTATGTCGTGGGATCGAATCCGGTGGGACGATTGAACATCGATCCATTCGCATTCTCGAAGAGTTTCGTTGTGGTGCAGGATATGTTTTTGACCGAGACTGCAGTGATGGCGGATGTAGTTTTGCCGGCGGCGAACGCTTACGAAAAATCCGGAACGTTCACGAATACTTGCGGCGACGTGCAGCTGGTAAAAAAGGCCGGCGAGGTAACGGGAACGAAATCGGATTTTGAAATGATGGTGCGCATCGCGGACGCCATGGGTTTTGACGTTCGCAAGCTGGTGCCTTTTGGCGGCGGAACGCACGCCGACATGGGACAGTCTCGGGGAGCGCAGTCGGGAGAGGCCGACCGGCATGCGGTATGGCTGGAGGCACACGGATTGGAACCGAAGATGAGTCCGTTCGATCCGACCGCGATTCTGGATGAGATTCAGCGGCTGGTTCCGGGCTATGACGTATCCCGCATCAACCTGCTGGCGGGAAACAGCCAGCATACGTCGTTGGCCAAGGCCGGAGCGGGAGTTGCCCATCGGCCGGAATCCATTGAACCGGCCAACGACAATCTTTTCAGTTCCGGGACTCTGGGACGCTATTCGCGCGCATTGCAGTCGGTGATTGAGAGCCGCGAAGTAAAGCCCACCGAAGTTGCGGCAGACTGAGAACATTTTGTAATTGGGTAATTTCGTAATGGGTAATTTTGGACCGCAACCGTGACACGGCGCGTCACGCCGGGATTCTCGGATTGCACATTGGCCGATTGCCCAGGTCAGGGACGTGTCTTTGCCGATTTACATATTCATACTCGTGTCGGTGATCAAGTCGGTGGTCGTTCTTGTCGTGCTGCTCACCGCGGTGGCATACACGGTGTGGCTGGAACGCAAGGTGGTGGGCCACATGCAGAATCGCTGGGGACCCACGCGGGTGGGGCCGTTTGGATTGCTGCAGCCGGCGGCCGATGGTTTGAAGTTTCTGTTTAAAGAAGATCTGACACCGCCCCACGTTTACAAGCCGCTATTTCTGGCGGCGCCGATGATGGCGCTGATTTTCGCGCTGACTTCCATTTCGGTGATTCCGTTTGGTAATTCGATCACGATTGGCGGCACGAAAATCCCGCTGCAAATCACCGATGTAAACATCGGGCTGCTGCTGATTCTGGGCGTGACTTCGCTGGGGGTATACGGCGTTGCGCTGGCGGGATGGTCGTCAAATAACAAATATTCACTGCTCGGCGGGCTGCGCGCCAGCGCGCAGATGGTCAGCTACGAAATTGCGCTGGGACTTTCGCTGGTGGGAGTGCTGATCCAGTCCGGGAGTTTTAGTTTGCGGACGATTGTGGAGGCGCAGGGCGGACATTTCTGGGGATTCATTCCGCGGTGGAACATCATTCACGGACAGTTCATTGGATTTTTTATTTATCTGATGGCAGCGTATGCGGAGACGAACCGCATTCCTTTCGACCTGCCGGAGGCCGAAACCGAACTGGTAGCGGGATACCACACCGAATATAGCGCCATGAAGTTTGCCATGTTCTTTATGGCGGAATACTCGAACATGATCACGGTGGCGTGCGTGGCTACGCTGCTGTTTTTCGGGGGATGGAATGGGCCGCTGTTTGGGCCTCCGCTACTGCAGGCGCTGCTGCCTCTGGTCTGGTTTGGTGCTAAAGTTTTCTGTTTTCTTTTTCTTTACATCTGGGTGCGCGGGACGCTGCCGCGCTTCCGCTATGACCAACTGATGTCGTTTGGCTGGAAGTTTTTGTTGCCGCTGGCAATTGCCAATCTGGTGGCAACGGCCATTGCCGTGGCCTGGTAGGGAAATCAGTTTCCGGTTGCCGGTTGCCAGTTGCCAGTAAAGGCAAGCGGTACAAACGTTTGGAATACTGGCGACTAAGGACCAGGCACTGACGAGTGTTCGTATGAGTTTTCATCTCATTTTATTTCTGGCGTTCGGTGCGGTTTGCGTGGGCGGGGCGGTTAACCTGCTGGCGCAACGGCATCCGATCAACAGCGCACTGTCGCTGATTGCCGTGATGGCAGCGCTGGCGGGGGAATACTTGCTGCTGGGCGCGGAGTTTGTTGCCGCGGTGCAGGTGATCGTATATGCGGGCGCAGTGATGGTGCTGTTTGTTTTTGTCATCATGCTGCTGAATGCCGGCGAAGAAGAGGAAACCAAAGGTAGCCGCGTCGCTCTGCTGCTAGGTGTGCCAGGGGTACTGACGGGGAGTGTGCTCACGGCGTGGGTGATGGTGCGGCATTCGGGAACGGAAGCGGTGGCAATCGGTGCCTTGCCGGGACATCCGATCGAGATTGCGCAGCTTCTATTTCACGATTTTCTTTTGCCGTTCGAGATCACTTCCGTGTTGATCCTGATCGCGATCATGGGTGCGGTGGTGCTGGCCAGCAAGCCAGAAGCGACGGCGAGGAAGGTGGACTGATGGTACCGCTCTCTTATTACCTGGTGCTCAGCGGATTTTTGTTTGCGTGCGGTGTTGCGGGATTTTTGATCAAGCGCAATATCATTACCATCTTCATGTCGATTGAGCTGATGCTGAATGGTGTGAATCTTTCATTCGTGGCATTCGCGGCACACTGGCACGCGCTGGCGGGCCAGGTCTTCGTGTTCTTTGTGATGGTGGTGGCAGCGGCCGAAGCGACGGTGGGACTCGCGATCATTATCGCGGTGTATCGCACGCGGGAGACCTTGAATGTGGACCAGGTGAACCTGCTCAAGCTATGAACCCGATGCTCAATCTATGGCTGATCCCGGTTCTGCCGCTGGCGGGTGCGGCGATCAACGGCTTTCTCGGCAAGAAATCGTCGAGATCAGCCGTGACAACCGTTGCGCTGTTTTTCAGTGGGGCAGCTTTTGCGATGGCTCTGTGGGTGGCGATGCGGTTTTCGTCGCTGACGCTTCCCTACCACGAATATCTGCTGCACTGGATTCGGTCCGGGAACTTCAGCGTCGACTTCGCTTTCTATCTCGATCAACTCTCGCTGGTCATGCTGCTGGTGGTCACCGGCGTAGGATTTCTGATTCATATCTATTCCGTCGGCTACATGTGGGACGATCCCAGCTACTATCGCTTTTTCAGCTATCTGAATCTATTCATGTTTTTCATGCTGACGCTGGTGCTGGCCAACAATTACCTGATGATGTTTATCGGGTGGGAAGGCGTTGGACTGGCGTCGTATCTGCTGATCGGGTTCTGGTTCACGAAGGATTCGGCGGCTTCGGCGGGCAAGAAAGCATTCATCGTGAACCGCATCGGCGACTTCGGGTTTCTGATCGCGTTGTTTTTGCTGATCAAACATTTTGGATCGCTGAATTTCGATCAGGTGTTTCAGAGCATTAGGCCGCTGGGCGCAGAGACGGCTGGCGCGGGGCTGCTCACGACGATTGGGATTCTGCTGATGGTGGGGGCTTGCGGGAAGTCGGCGCAGATTCCGCTATATGTCTGGCTGCCGGATGCGATGGAAGGTCCGACGCCAGTTTCGGCATTGATTCATGCTGCAACCATGGTGACGGCGGGCGTGTATATGGTCTCGCGCTCGCATGTGATTTTTGAGCGGGCGCCGATCGCGCTAACGGTGGTGGCGATCATTGGAACGCTTACCGCGTTTTTTGCGGCGACTATTGGCATCGCGCAAACCGACATTAAGAAAGTTCTCGCGTACTCGACTATCTCGCAACTTGGATACATGTTCATGGCGTGCGGCGTGGGAGCATTCTCGGCCGGAATCTTTCACCTGATGACCCATGCATTCTTCAAAGGGCTGCTGTTCCTTGCGGCGGGCTCGGTGATTCATGCGGTGGGCGGCGAGCAGGACATGCGGAAGATGGGCGGGCTCAGGTCGTATATCCCATGGACGTTTCTGACCATGGGCATCGCGACGCTGGCGATCTCCGGAATCCCGCCACTGGCGGGCTTTTGGAGCAAGGATGAAATTCTGTGGAAGGCGTACCAGGTCAGTTGGGTGTACTGGCTGATTGGACTGATTACGGCTTTCATTACGTCTTTCTACATGTTTCGACTCTTGTTCATGACGTTCTTTGGCGATTACCGCGGAGCGAGGGTGGATGAGCACGGACAGGGATCGCACGGCCACGCCGAGCACGGGCACGGCGAACCGCACGAGAGCCCGATGGTGATGCTGGCGCCGCTGATGATCTTGGCGCTGCTTTCGCTAGTGGGCGGAGTGGTGGGGATCGGCAATCATTTTGAGAATTTCCTGGCGCCGGTGTTTGGGACCGGCGTGACTGCAGGGGCTGTGGGAGAAACGGCCAGCCGCTATACCGAATACGTGTTCATGATTATTTCAGTGCTGGTCGCAATCGCGGGGGCAGTGCTCGCGTATGTGCTCTATTTGAGTAAGCCTGAGCTTCCGCAGAAGATTGCGGATTCGCTCGATGGGCTCTACGAGGCGGTCGTACACAAGTACTACATCGACGAATTGTATGCGGCGATTTTTGTCAGGCCGCTGATCAATGGATCGACTCGAATTCTGTGGCAAGGAGTGGATCGCAAGATTATCGATGCAGCGGTGAATGATGCGGGCGACGGAGCGCGGCACGTTTCCGACGAAGTGCGCCACATGCAGTCCGGGAATATTCGCTCGTACGCGGGCTGGATCGCGGCCGGATCCGCGGTGGTGATCGCTTTCATGATCTGGATGGGAGTGCGATGAGCACCGACAATCTCAGCTCCATCATCCTGACGCTGGTGACGTTGACTCCGCTGGCGGGCGCGCTACTGCTGGTGCTTTTTCCACGGCGCGACCGGGACATTCGAGTTTTTGCGCTGGTCATTTCGCTGCTGACATTTGTTCTGTCGTTACATCTGCCGGTTCACTTTCATCGAACACAAACGGATTTTCAGTTTCAGATCGACCGGCAGTGGGTCTCCAGACCGAACATTCACTACCACATGGGCGTGGATGGCATCTCGCTATGGCTGGTGGTGCTCACCACGTTTCTGACGCCGCTGTGCGTGCTGATTTCCTGGAAGTCGGTTCACGACCGGGTGAAAGAGTTCTTCATCCTGCTGCTGATTCTGGAAACGGCGCTGATCGGGGTGTTCACTTCGCTGGATTTATTCCTGTTTTATTTTTTTTGGGAAGCTACGCTGATTCCGATGGCGCTGCTGATCGGCATCTTCGGCCACGAGCGCAAGGTCTACGCCGCGGTGAAGTTTTTCATGTACACCATGATCGGGTCGGTATTTATGCTGGCCGCGATCTTGTGGTTGTACGCGCATACGGGCAGCTTTGACTTTGTGGTGATTCGCGAGCAGATCATGAGCGGCGCGGTGCCGAACTTCGCCGCAGCCGGGCAGTGGCTGTTTCTCGGATTCTTTTTGGCGTTCGCGGTGAAAGTTCCGTTGTTTCCTTTTCATACCTGGTTGCCGGATGCTCACGTAGAGGCGCCGACGGCAGGATCAGTGCTGCTGGCGGGCGTGCTGCTGAAAATGGGGACTTACGGATTGTTGCGATTCAACCTGGGATTGTTTCCGGAACAGTCGCGGAACAACGCTCCCTGGGTGATGACGCTGGCATTGATCGGGATTATTTATGGCGCGCTGGTGGCGATGGTTCAGCCGAACATGAAGAAGTTGATTGCGTATTCGTCGGTGAGCCATCTGGGATTTGTGGTGCTGGGAATCTTCAGCTTTACGCAGGCGGGACTGAACGGCGCAATGTTTGTGATGTTGGCCCACGGAATCTCGACGGGCGGCTTGTTCATGCTGGCGGGGATTATGCACGAACGGCGTCATACATACGAAATCAGCGAGTTCGGCGGGCTGGCGTCGCCAATGCCGGTATATGCGGCGTCGTATCTGGTGATCGTGCTGGCGTCGGCGGGGCTGCCGTTGCTGAACGGATTCATTGGCGAGTTTCTGGTGTTGAGCGGCGCCTTCCAGGCCCGGCCGATTTTTGGAATCCTCGCGGCCACCGGCGTGATCTGGAGTTCGATTTATTTGCTGTGGATGTACCAGCGCGTCTTCTACGGCAAGGTAACGCACGCGGTGAACAATTCTTTGGACGATCTTTCGGGATTCGAAAAGTGGGCGGTGTGGCCGTGCGCGGTGGCGGCTCTGGTAATGGGAGTGGCGCCGATCATGTGGCTGGCCGCGATTGATCCGGCGGTTCAGACGGCTCTTACACCCTTGACGCGAATCGCGAGCAGGGTGGTGGGACAATGATCAGCCAAGTCGCGATCGCCGAGACCGTGATGGCGAGCCTCGTCCCGGCGTATTCGCAGACGCTGCCGCAGAGCGCGGATTATGTTCGGATCCTGCCGGAGATTGTTTTGTCGATTTTCGGCATGATCGTGATGTTGCTGGAACCCTTGCTCGACGAGAAAACAGGGCAGAAGATTCTTGGCGGAATTGCGCTGGTAGGCGCGCTGGCAGGGATTGGGGCGACGTGGTTCATGGCACAGGCTCCGGGGCTGGCGTTCTGGAACATGGTGCAGGTAGACGGATTCAGCATCTTCTTTCATTTCCTGATTATCGCGATTACCGGCGTCGTCATTCTCAGTTCTTACGAATACATGGCGGTGCAGCGGATCCGCGCGGGAGAATACTACGCATTGGCTCTTTTCGGCGCGGTCGGGATGGCGCTGATGTCGTCCGCGGTGGAACTTGTTCTGATTTTTATTGCGCTGGAGATTTCGTCTATTTCTTCTTATGTATTGACGGGATTCCGGCGACACGCAGCAACCAGCGCGGAAGCTTCGCTGAAGTATTTTCTGTTGGGATCATTTGCCACGGCATTTTTTTTGTATGGAGTGGCGATGATGTTTGGCGCCACGGGTTCAACGAATATCGATCAGATCAGCAGCACGCTGCAGATGGGCCGGATTCCGCTGCTGGCCTTCGTAGCGGTGGCGTTCATGTTTGTCGGTCTGGGCTTCAAAGTGGCTGCGGCACCGTTTCACGTTTGGACGCCGGACGTATATGAAGGAGCACCGGCGCCAATTGTGGGGTTGATGTCGACTGCGCCGAAAGCGGCCGCGTTTGCGGTTTTGTTGCGTATCGTTTTCGTGATCAGCGTGCCGGGAACAATCTGGTTGATCTGGGTTGCAGCGGCGCTTTCCATGACTTTGGGCAATGTGGGGGCGCTGGTGCAAAACAATGTGAAGCGGTTGCTGGCTTATTCTGCGATCGCACACACCGGCTATTTGCTGGTTGCGTTCGCAGCGGCGCCCGTGCTGGGGACCTCGGCGGCCATGTTCTATACCGCCGCTTACGCCGCCATGAACCTCGGCGCATTTGCGGTGGTGAGCCATTTCGCCAACGCGGGCGAACGTTATGTGACGCTGGAAGATTATGAGGGGCTAGGACGGAGTTCTCCGCTGCTGGCGGCGACGCTCACCATTTTTCTGTTGTCCCTGATCGGCATTCCGATGACGGGCGGATTCTTTGCGAAGTTTTACGTCTTTAGCGCGGCGGTGAAGGCCAATTTGATCTGGCTAACGATTATCGGTGTGCTTAATAGCGGTGTTGGGGCTTACTACTATTTGCGCGTCATTGTGGTAATGTACATGCGCGAATCAAGAAAGGAAGTTCCGGTGAGCCGGGTTCCGGTAGCGCTGGGTCTGGCGTTGATATCCTGCGTCGCCGCGACTATCTTCCTGGGTGTATTTCCTGACCGAGTGCTGCAATATGCACAGAATTCCGCGCGGCAGATGGTGGGGCAGTCTCGGGCTGAGACGCCGCCAACCGCATCGGTTTCAACGCTCCATAATTCTCCTTAGTCAGAAGTTTGAGAAGCGGTTCGTTGGATTTGACAAGCGCCCGGCGCTGCGGCATTATGTCTGCACCGATTTTCTATTCTCCGCTCAGGGAATATACTTGCCAGATTTGGAGGTAGGGCATGTCCGAGTTCATACGTAGAATACTTTCGGAAGATTCGGGGCAAGACATCGCCGAATATGCAGTGATGCTGGCGGTGATCCTGGTTCTGGTTGTGGGAACTATTCGCTTGATCGGATCGAACGCGAACAACGTCTTCTCGAATGCAGCCAGTTCGATTCAATAGTTAAAGACGAGTTGTTCAGCGGCAAGGCCGTTTAGAAGAACAAAAAGAGGATATTTATGGCGCGATTTACCTCGTTTAGCATGCAGTTTCGCTACTGGTTTGCGGGAGTAGCGGCTGCGGCACTTGCGAGGAGATCGAATCAGCCATGATTGACTAGATTCCCAGCAAGTTCAGCCAGAAGCCGCGATCCAGGATCGCGGCTTTTGCTTTTGCGGCGAAAATCCAGGAGGCGGGGCAATGATCGTAAACATGTCAGAGAAGGCAACTGAAAAAGAGATTGCGCACATCATCGAGCGCATTCGCGAGGCGGGATACCAGCCTCATGTTACGCGTGGAGTGGAGCGGACCATCGTGGCGGCGGTGGGCAATGGACGACGGCATGAGATTGAAGCCCTGCAGGTGGCTCCGGGGGTGGAGAATGTGGTCGCCATTGCGCAGCCGTTCAAGCTGGTGAGCCGGCAAGTAAAGCCGGAGCGGTCCGTGGTAAATGTGGCAGGAGTCGGCATTGGTGGGCCCGGAGTTGTGATCATTGCTGGACCTTGCTCGGTGGAATCGCGCGAACAGTTGCTGGACACGGCGCATGCGGTAAAGCGCGCGGGGGCGACGATGTTGCGGGGTGGGGCGTATAAACCGCGAACCTCTCCTTATGATTTTCAAGGGTTGGGGCTGGAGGCGCTAAAGATTCTGCGAGAGGCCCGCGAGCAGAGTGGACTGCCCGTAGTCACGGAAGTGATGAGCACGGAAGATGTGGAAGTCATCTGCGAACATGTGGACATGCTGCAGGTGGGAGCGCGCAATATGCAAAACTTCGCGCTCTTACGGCGACTGGCGACTGTGGACAAGCCGGTGCTGTTGAAGCGGGGGCCGTCGGCGACGGTGAAGGAATGGCTGCTGGCCGCAGAGTATTTGCTTTCGGGGGGCAACAGTCAGGTGGTGCTTTGCGAGCGCGGCATCAAGACTTTCGAGACGGAGATGCGCAATACGTTTGATCTTGCAGCGGTGGCACTGGCGCGGGATCTTTCACATCTGCCGGTGATGGCCGATCCTTCGCACGGAACGGGCAAGCAGAGTCTGATCGCGGCGGTGTCGCGCGCGGCGGTAGCGGTGGGAGCGGACGGGTTGATCATTGAAGTGCATCCGTGTCCGGAGCGGGCGTTGTCGGATGGAGCGCAATCGCTGGATTTCGCGGGATTCGAGAAGGTGATGAAAGCCATCGCGGAGCCACTGCGGAAAGCGGCAGTGACTGCGAATATGGCCCAAGCGTAGAAAAAACATCAGTGCGCGGGATTCGCGGCCGGGAGTTTGATCTGCATCGCGGGATCGCCCAGGAGGTTATAAGTCTTACGCACGGAGAGATCGGAGATGCCGGACTTCGCCTTGAGAATGGCGTCTCCCAGCGTTGGCTGCGGCGAGTTCATCGCGGCCTGCACGATGAGTTTGTCGAGAATCGTTTGCGGCGGGGCCTGGTTCAGGCCACTCGAAGCCAGCACAGCCACGGCGCCACCATTGGGTGCGAGCATCAGAGCTACCGCCAGCGGTTCTTCGTAAACATCCTGGAAGAAGCCATTGAGGCAGTCCATGATGAGGAATACGGGCAATGAATTGCCGTTGGTGAGGGCAGTTGCGGTGCCGCTATCGAAAAGATCGTCGCCGGACCATTCATCTTCTGAACCGTGGCCGGAATAATTTACCAACACTTGACCTGAGTTGATGGCGGTGAGAATTGCCTGCCGGGCATCCGGGATGCTCATCGAGGTGGCGAAGACATCCGTCACCTGTATGGTGGAAGGCAGCTGAGCCTGGACGATCTGACTGTACTTCGTAAAGTTCAAGGTATCGTTTACATCGGCGACCATCAGGGCTTGCGAAGTCCACGGTCCATTGGTGGATTGGCCCTCGTAGGTGGCGATTCTGCCGGCCACAAGCTGAGTTTCGGCCGACGTGCTCACGGGCAAGCGTCCGGTTGCGATGGTGGGCAGGCCGCTGTCGGTGAAGTCGGAGAACCAGTCATCGGAGGCCGTCATCAGGCCGGTGGTTGGAATGATTTTCGTGGGAACGAAATCCAGGTAGCCGAGGCCGAGGTAATTGCGGGGATCGAGCGAAGCTCGACCGTTGAGCAGGAGATAGAGGGGCGCGGTGTGCCAGGCGTTGACCGCGGTCTGCAAGAATGCACGGATGGCGGCGGGACTGCGCTCGCCGAAGTTGAATTCGTCATAGAGATCGTCAATCAACACGACCGCAGCGGATTTTCCTTCCGCCTGATGTGCATGCAGCAAGGGGTTCAGAGCGCCGGCAAAGGCTCCAGGAGAAATCATCACAATTTCGCTACCGGGTTGCGCGCTGTGCCAGTGCGAGGGATGGTTCTGATGAATCTCGCCTGTCGAAGAGATCCGGTCTGCTTCTACAGCTATGAACGTATGCAGGGTGGAGTTGGTTGCCGACCATGGCACTTGCACTTCCAGAGCATAGTCTGTTTTTGAAGCAGCATCGGACGTGACTTGAGCAGTGAGCTGCACAGGCTGAGCGGGATTGGTGATGTCGAGGACGGTCACCGCAGATTGGGTGAAGCCAGAAATATTCAGTTCATCGCCGGCCCGGCCAGTGAAGGTGAGGGCGCCTGAGTCGGCTACGTAGGAATGCGGATAGATGATGCTGATCGACTGCAGGAGACTGTAATCGTATTCGCCGTCTTGCGCAGTCAGAGTGACGGTGTTCGCACCGTTCTGCAAAAGGCCCGGCGGAACATCTACGGTGAGTCTTCCTTTGGTTTGGCCGGTGAAGGTCACATCACCTAGAGTGGTACCGTTCAGCGCGATGGTAACGTCGTGAGGAAAGGCGAGAATAACACCTTGCAGAATTACTTCGAGTCGAGATGCCCGCGGCGAAGTTGTATCGAGGTGGTACACCTGCACGGTTTCATCGACAGGTGTGGAAGAGACCAGAGGTCCGAAGAAATTGTTGCCATGTGCCGTAGTCAGCGCTGAGAAATAAGTAGTGTGAGGCGTAAGTTCGACGGTGAAGAGGAAGCTGGACGGAGGCTGATTGGAGCCAGCGGAAGGCGGCAACGATTGAATGCGCTGACCCTGTGACCCTTCGGATGCGAGCCAGTAAACTCGGGCATCGGAATATTGCGTATTGATCCCTGTACCGTAGAAACAAATTTCAGACTGAGGACCGAAGCCTCCAGGGCCCGAGGAGGCTCCGGTGATCTGGATTGGTTGCTCGATGGCTTCGGCGAACAGATGCAGGAGTGACGGATCCACATTCGAGTCCAGCCCAGCCTGAACCAGTTGCGGCTGAGTTATGCAGTACCAACCTTCGCGGGTCACAAATATTTTGACCGCGGGATGAGCTGCGAGGTTGAACTGCTGCTGGAGCTGGGAGTTCGTTGAGACAACTTCGTGCCAGACATTTTCCGCGGGGTGACTCGCGCTGCTGAGCGCGGCGGCGGGCTGCGCCTGGTTCAGCTGATTCATCATGATTGCGGAAGTCGCTTCGCTGTCGGCACTGGCGATCGCTGAAGCCGCCGGAGAAATTGGTCCGTGGAGTGTGCGAGTGCCGTTTACATCCACGTCCTCAAGCCAGTAGGAGCCGCTGGCGGCGCTTGGGGAGGGATCGATCCAAGTGTAGGTTCTGCCGGAATGCTTTGGCAGAGCACCATTCATGAGCAGCGCAGAGCCTGCAATCAGCGAGGGATTCAATGGAAGCCGTTCGCCGCTCTGATCGCGGTAAACATTGAATCCGAGGTTGTGTGCTTCCCCACCCGTCTTCCAGAGAAGGACAACGCGGTTCGCTCCGGTCTTGTCTTTGCCGCTCTGTGCGGTGAAGAATTCCAACTTGATGTTGGTCGCGAAAGTGATGGTGGTTTGAACCTGATTGGACGTATTCGGTGAAGTCATCTGATCCGCACTCACGCTGGCTGTGTTGGTTGCGATCCCGGGCGCGCCCGCGAGGGTAAGAATAGTAATTGTGGCACTGGTGCCGCTGGTCATAGTTCCAAGCAAGCAGGTTACGGTGCCACCGGCCTCCGAACATGTGCCTTGCGTAGTAATAACGGGCGAAAGAAAGGTAACGTTCGGTGGCAAGGGATCGGTTACGGTCACAGTTGTCGCAGTGGCGGGACCGGTATTTTTCACTGTAAGGGTATAGGTGAGAGGGTCGCCGCTGGCAACGGTGGGATTCGGCGAAGCCGCCTTCCCAATGGTAACGTTGGCGCTGTTTGCATTGGCGACAACAACCGTGGCGGTCGCACTATTAGTGGTGAGGTTGGGAACGATGTTGGTGGCAGTGGCCGTGGGGGTTTCCGCGATATTTGTTCCAGAAGCCGTGGCGGCGTTCACTTGCAGCACCAGGGTGAAGTTAGCCGTAGCATTGAGAGCAAGAGTGGTGGCGGTGCAGGTGATTGTGCCAGCCGCTCCCACCGCGGGAGTGGTGCACGTCCAACCCGCGGGAGCGGTGATGGACTGGAAGTTCGTATTTGGCGGCGTAGTTTGCGTAAAGCTGGGAGCCGTAGCGGCAGCCGGACCATTGTTGGTGACGCTTTGCGTGTAAGTGACATTGCTGCCTGCAGCAACGGACGTAGGCGCCGCGGTGTTTGTAGTGATCAGATCGGCCTCGGTTGCGGTCGCGACCACGTCTGCAGCAGTTGCAGTGTTGTTGGCGGTGTTGGGATCTGTGGTTGTGGAACTGACGGTTGCAGTGTCGTTGATCGCGGTGCCGGCCGGGGTTGCGGCATTGACTTTCACGATCACCGGGAAGCTGGCGGTTCCAGTGGCGAAGCTGGGATCGGTACAGGTGATGCTCCCGGCGCTACCCACCGTGGGAAGTACGCAAGACCATCCACCGGGGATTGGGGTCAGCGATACGAATGTGGTGTTCGCCGGCGTAGTTTCGGTGAAACTTACGCCGGTGGCTGTGCTTGGCCCAGCGTTGGTTACAACTTGGTTATAAGTGATGTTATTGCCGGCCAGCACCGGGACTGGACTGGCGGTATTCGTGACGGATAAGTCGGCGGAAGCGGCGACCAGCACGCTGGCGGAGGCGGTGTTATTCGCGCAACTCGGATCGCTGGCGGAGCAAGTCACGGAGTCGGTTTGAGTAATGGTGGAACCGGACGCCACACCTGTGTTCACAGTCACGACGAAAGTGAAGTTCGCAGTCGTATTGGCCGCGAGAGAGGCGATGGTGCAGGTAAGAGTTCCCACATTGCAGGTCCAGCCGGCCGGACCGGTCAACGACTGGGCGGTTGTGTTTGCTGGCGTGGTCTCGGTGAACGTAATAGTGCTGGCTGCCGCGGGACCGCCATTGGTTACGGTTTGCGCGTAAGTGATGTTACTACCGGCGGACACTGGATTCGGGCTGGCTGAGTTCGTAACGCTGAGGTCGGCTTGTCCGGCTCCAGCCACAGGAATATTCACCGTGGCCGAGTTGTTGTTTAGATTGGTGTCGTAGGTGGTGGTGGTAGCGGTGTCGGTGTCGGTGATGATGGTTCCTGCGGCGGTTCCGGCGTTCACAGTCACAACCACGGTGAAGGTGCTAGTGGAATTTGGCGCCAAACTCGGAATGGTGCAACCAGAAGCGAAAGACGTACACGTCCATCCTGGCGGAGGTCCGCTATAGGAAGTGAAGGTTGTGTTGGCGGGAATCGCTTCGTTAAAAGCTACTGTGCTGCAATTACTGGGGCCAGCGTTAGTTACAACTTGGGTGTAAGTAATAGTTCCGCCGGCCTGGACTGGGCTAGGTGTACCACTATTAGTGACCGCCAAGTCGCAAGCTGTAGTCACTGGAGTATTCACGGTGGTGCTGTTGTTGCCGGAATAGGGATCGCTGGTGGACGAGGAGACCGAGGAGCTTGCCGTGATGGTGGTAGCGGCGACGGTGGGCGCCACGTTTACGACTACGATGATCGACGCCGATGTAGCAGCAGCCATGCTGGAGTCGTTGCAAACGACAGAGGTGGTGGTAGTGCAAGACCAACCCACCGGAGCTGATACGGAGACGAAGGTGGTGTTGGTAGGAATCGCCTCGGTGAAAACGACGTTAGTGGCCGCCGCTGGACCATTGTTCGTTACTGTCTGCGTATAAGTGATGTCGTTGCCGGCAAGGACCGTGGGTGGCGAGGCTACCGTACTCAGAGCAAGATCAGCTTGGACAGCGGTGGCCACTACGTCGGTGGCCGTTGCGGAATTAGAGCCGAAGGCTTGGTTACCGGCATTTACAGTTGCCGTATCGATGATGATGGTGCCGGCTGTCGTGGCAGCGTTCACCTTGTAGATGACGGTAAACGTGCCCGAGGAACCTGCGGCCACGCTAGCGTTGGTGCAGACTGGAGGAAATGCGGTGCAGGTCCAGCCTGCCGGAGGCGTGATTGAAACGAATGTGGTGTTGGCGGGAGTTGTCTCACTAAAGGTCGCGCCGGTCGCCGCGGCGGAACCCGTATTGGTTACGATCTGGGTATAAGTGATGGGACTGCCGGCCTGGACGGGATCCGGAGATGCGGCATTCGTTACTGTTAACTCGGCTCCCGCGGTGGTGCCAACAACGGTGGATGCGGAGGCGGTGTTGTTGGCCGAGTTCGGATCAGTTACGGACGAACTTACAGTAGCAGTATCTGTAATGACTGTGCCATTGGCGGTTGCGGCGTTCACTTTTGTGATCAATGTGAAAGTGGCGACGGTGTTCCCGGGCATGTTCAAATCGGTACACACCACGTTGCCGGCATTTCCGACGCCCGGAGTGGTACAACTCCATCCTGCAGGGGCGGAGAGAGAAACTAGCGTAGTGTTGGCGGGGATGGCCTCAGACAAGGTAGCGTTGTCGGCAGCGCTGGGGCCGCTATTGGTGACAACCTGGGTATAAGTGAGGTTGCTACCAGCGGCGACCGGGTCTGGCGAAACGGCGTTGGTCACGCTCAGGTCCGCGCTGGATACGACAGTCGCCACATCAGTAGCGCTATCATTCGCGAGATTCACCTCACCGCCGCCACTAATGAGCGCGGTATTGGTTTCAGTGGAAGGGGCGGTCTGCGCGACATTGGCGGTAATGGTGATCGAAGGATAAAAACTATTCGCTGCCAGGACCGTTGAGTCGGTGCAACTTACAGTTTGAGAAGCGATGGAGCAAGCCCATCCCGTGCCAGCTGCGCTGGTCGGAGTCAGGCCCAGAGGCAGGGTGTCGTTCATGGTGACGGTGCCGCTGCTCGGACCGTAGGGGCTTAGGTTCTCAACTGGAATGGTATAGGTAGCGGTTGATCCGCGAGTAAAATTACCGACGTGGCTCTTTCCGAGAGTCATGTCGGGAGTACATTGGGCGCCGGACTGGGTGCCGGAAGTCTGGGTGATTGACTCGGTGGTGATGCTGGCGCCTGCGGCGCCGGGCGTTGATCCATAGGCGACTCCTGGATTCTCGGTGAGGCCATTCGTCCCGCCGGTCACACTGGCGCTCGCTGGCACGCCGGAAACAAGAATCACGCCACCACCTCCGCCGCCGCCGGGGCCGTGACGATTTCCGAGAGTGAAGGGTTCGGAGGCCCAGGCATCGCCGCCGTTGCCACCATTAGCTTGGAGCGTCATGCCGCTTTCGCCACCGTTCGCGGAAAGAATAACGATACTTCCACCGGCTCCTCCGCCACCACCCGCGTCATTGGCTGTACCGTTGTAAGCTGAAACGCCGTTCGCGGTGAGCGTGCCGGTTCCGCTGAGCGCGAAGGTGCGAATGATGATGATGCCGCCACCGGTGGCGCCACCGCTGGCCTGATTGTTGCCGTCATCATTGTTGCGCGTGCCCGCGCCGCCGCCACCGCCCATGGCGATGCGATTGATGGTCGCGGGAAATGCCGTGCCACCTTCACCGCCAAGACTCAGGTTGCTATTCCACGAGTCTCCACCGAATCCTCCGGCACCGCCGTTGCCGCCGCCGCCACCGCCATCATTTTGGTCGTTGCCTCCGGGAGACGCGGTTTGAGGATCGGCGTCAGTGCCACCCGCGCCTGCGTTGCCCGGTGCGCCGCGCGCCATGCTGCCATCAGTTCCCGCAGTACCGCTGGGATAACCAGTGTTGGTGTGCAGGAACGTTCCACCGGTTTCCACCCATTCGGGAGTGCCCGCGATTCCTTCGCCCTTCGGTGCGTCCCAGCCAGCCTCTCCCCCCGCCGCTCCGGTATATGTAGCGGGTGAAGGCTGACGATAATCTGTGTTGGCGCCACCTCCGCCGGTCAATTCCATTCCTGCGCCACCGCGGAAGCCAAGGCCATCGACCGCGATGGCTGCGCCGTTGAGAGTGAGCGTTGCGGAAGTATCAAGGGCGAGTACTCCGCCCGTGGAACCATTCCACGCTTGCGCGGTGGGCGGCGTGGTCGCACTGAACGAGGCGGTTGTGTACTGCGGCACGACAATAACTTGATAAGTGCTCTGGCCGGCTGTGGCGGAGGCTGCGGCGGAGTGATAGGGGAAAACAAGTCCGCCGCCGGCGCCTGCACCCGTAATGGTCAGAGTGCCACCGGTTGCTGGAACTGCGCTTTTCGCGGTAACAAACTCGTAATCGCCAGCGCTATTCAGCGCGGTGAAACCCTGGCCTGTGAAACCATTTCCATAGGCGACAGTGTTTGAGTCATTGATGCTGGCATCCTGCATCTGAATTACAAGTAGCAGGTTTCCTACCGCGATCGGCGTGGGTGTACCGCCGGGACCGCCGGTAGCGGCGCCAACAGTGATGGAAGTTGCGCCCGCGGCCACGCTGGCGCCTCCGGGATAGTAGGTGTTCAGGACACTAGAGAGATTGGTTCCGGGAACAGCCTGGGAAACTCCAGCGCAGGCGACCGATTGGACAGTTGCGACCGCTACGTACGTATTGTTACCGGTGTTGAAATCGGGCGGCGTTCCGGAGTCGGAGACGACGGCTGTATTGGTAAATGCGCCAGAGGCGGTCGCGGTCTCAACCACGGCAACGGTGGCTGTGGCTCCTTTCGCGAAAGGAGTTGGAAGAGTGCAGGTAATGGGGCCGGTTCCGGTGCAGGTTGTGCCAGCGCTGGGAGTGACCGAGTTCAATGTCATCCCGGGAGCAAGGGTATCGGTCAGGACGACGGCATTCGCGGCGGAGGTTCCGTTGTTGAAGACGGTGATGTTGTAAGTGGTGCTCTGGCCGAGAAAAACCGCGCTGCCAACGGTGGTAGTAACGCCGATGTCGGCTGCGCTGGGGTTGATCGATACGGCTCCAAGCGCCCAGTTGAAGGTGCCGTTCGTGGTCGCTGTTCCAGCGTGGGTTTCCGTGACTCCGGCCGTGTTGCTGCAGGTGAGAGTAGTCGCCGTGGATGCGGTACAGGTAAATGTTCCGTTGTTACCGGCATTGGTGAACCCCGCGATAACAAAGCTGTCACCAGCAAAGCCATTGCCTGTTCCGCCGGTAATCGTTCCCACGTAGACGGTGTTGGCGGACCCGGTCGCCAGAATGGCGGTCGCGGGATCGGTTTCCGTAACCCCAGCTTTGTCGCTGAGCGTCAGTGTCGTCGCAGTGGATGCGTTTACCAGGAATGTCCCGTTATTGCCGGCGTTGGTGAATCCGGTGACAACGACGGTGTCACCGAGGAAGGCATTGCCGGCGCCACCGGTGATGGTGCCCGTATAAACGGCAGTGGTCATGGCTGCTGTTCCGGCGTGGGTCTGCGCAATTCCATTCGCGTTGTTGAGAGTTATTGTGGTCGCCGTGGACGCAGTACAGGTGAACGTCCCGTTGTCGGCCGCGTGAGTGAAACCCGCCACGACGACGGTATCCCCGACCAAAGCGTTACCAGCACCACCGGTGATCGTTCCGGTGTAAACGGTATTGCCGCCACCGCCATTCGCAACGGCAGTTAGAGTGAGCGTGGCGGTGTTGGGCGCAACGGCGGTCAGGTTGAATGCGACGCCGTTGGGCACGACGGAGGTGAGAGTGAGGGCTTCATTGAAACTCTCTGAAAGGGGCACGCTGGGCGCACCGGTTCTGCTGCTGCCTGTGCCGACTATATCCTGAGCTGCGTTTGGGGTGGTGCCGCCGGAGGTTGCGTTCCACTGCGACACCTGGGGACCATTCACCGTGATCGCGCCCATGCCCACGGCCAGCGTGTCGAGGATCATACCGTTGACCACGCTCGGTATATCCACGGTGGAGGAGCACTGCGAGTTGCCGGCGGCTGCACTGGCGACGCAGCCTGCCGATTCACCGTCAGAGGAGGCGAATGTACCGAGGGGCACCGTCTGATCGACATCGGTGAATACGGTCGCGCCGGCGGCTACGCCGACGGTCGCCGTCGCCGGGATGTTGATGGAGACAACGATCGGCAGATTGGTTCCGGAGGCAGGATTGAGCAGAAACCACTGCTCTATGCGGCGAGTGTTTGCGGCATCGTTCTGCGCACCTACCAGCGTGAGCGCCGTGCCGTTGTAAGTGACGCCGGTGACGGCGGTGGTGGGGCTGTTCGTGATGTTCATCGAAACGCCAACGAGCAGTCCCCGATTCGCCGTGGCCGAGGTGGTGTGATTAAAAGTGAGAGTCTGCGTGCCTGGCCCTGTCAGATCTGCCGTGACATTCGTACTGGGGCTAGTATCGACTATGACCTGGGCGCGGGAGGTGGGCACAGCGAGAAGAACGAGAATCAGAGATAGCGCTCCAAGCAGAATCCCGGTTCTGTTATCCGCACCTTGGGATGAGCGCTGCAGTCCTGACCTGCGCAGGAGCGCGCCGGCCAGATGTTGGCCGCGGGCCGCTACTCGCAGCAATTTGCCGCCGATTCCTTTTAGTTTTGTCCG
Source organism: uncultured Acidobacteriaceae bacterium (assembly GCA_964403025.1). Classification (GTDB taxonomy): domain Bacteria; phylum Acidobacteriota; class Terriglobia; order Terriglobales; family Acidobacteriaceae; genus Sulfotelmatobacter. The sequence continues at coordinate 464,059 of CAYOEH010000003.1, forward strand.
CACGATGGTTTTTCCCAACCTGACTTCTTTCGCAACGACCACGCCCAAAATTTGGTGGCCGCGCGCTGGAGGGTCGTCTTGCTGTCCACAATCGCCGCGAGTAATAAATAAATCGTTATCATGCTCGATACGCACGAGGCGGTGAAGGCGGAAGCCGCTATGACCTTTCGTTAGTACAATATCGCCCTTTCGTAATTTGCTCACGATTACGGGGGTAACATGCACAATCTGGCGGTCGCGAATGCACGGGGACATGCTCGCGCCGCGCGCCTCGAAGCGGACGCTTAAACCATGCTTCAGGAGCTCGCGGCTGAGGGCCTCGAAGCTTTCTGAATCAGACTCGTGGTTCGTCATTCGTGCGACTCTTCGTGCGGAAACGTTTTTGAAGATTGTGCCCAGGAAGACGGGTTTGGGAAGGGCACGCCTTCAGCCGTGCCGCAAGAGCCAAGCACAAGGATGGGCTTTGGACCCTGGGGGAACATCCCCTCGAAAACAAGAAAGCCCACCTCAGAGGCTGAAAGCCGCGCAGTCCGGGGATCCAATATGGCACGAGTGAAACTCGTGCCCTTCCCGGCCTCACTCAAGGCGGAGTTTCTCGCCAGCCTGCTAGTCATTGAAGTGAAGAACTTTTTCTACGGCGCGCTCATCGGGCTCGAAAGAATAGTGATAGCAAGGAACGGAATCGGCGACGCGCTCCAGGAAGCTGAGGGCGGAGTCCACGTACTCGTGACGATGAAATGGGACGAAGGCGCGCGCGAATAGTTCGGCGACCATCTGGCTACGCGTGAGGCGCGTGAGGACGTTGCCGTGGCCGTGCTCGAGAACGAAGATGCGTTGCAGCGGAGCGCGCTGCGGCCGAGCGAAGCATCCCTCACCATGCCAGGGAGTGCCGTACATGAAGATTTGCCCCGGATCGTCGCCAGGCTGTAGTTCGCGAGCCGGGCGTTCACGCACGATGATGCGGTCGTCGCTGAGAATTTCGACGTTGTGGAGCGCGGTCCAGAGACGGGCGGTGGTGCTTTTGCCGGCGCCGGAGTGACCGACGAACAGGTTGCTGGCGCCGTCAGGGCCGACGATGCCGACGCCGTGGAGTTCGATGGCCCGCTCCTGGGTCAGGCGGTGCATGATCAGGAGCTCGTCGAGGGGATAGGCGAGCGGGGCCTGTAAGTAGGGCCTGTGCGCGATTTCCTCTTGGCTAATCTGCAATCGAGCACGCGAAAAGCGATGATCTATGAGGAGTCTTTTGTGAGGCCGGCCATGGAGGGCTGCGGCGTAAAAGTCAAAGCGGAAACCGACTTCATCTTCATAGAGTCGCCAACTCGATCCGGAGTCAAATAGCTGCTTGGCTCGCAAGGCTGGAAGCCTGGGCAAGCATTCGAGTTCGACGCTGACGTCGGGGTCTTCTGCGTATGACCGGAACGCCTGCAGCGCGGCGAAATCTGTATCGAAGCAACATCCCAGAACTTCGACCTGAACCTCACCGATGCAAAAGCCACCGGCACCGGGCTCCCTTCCCAACGCAGCAGCGTCCTGTACAAGCGCGGAGCCAGATCCGTGCACGGTCAATTTCCTTTCCGGCTTGCGGTTCTAAGAGCCAATGCTGCTGCAAACCCCGATGGGGGTACAGCCAAAGGCACTCAGGTTGCCGCCACCGCTAAGAGTTTTGCAGTGCCCGAGCACTGCCTCCTCCGGGCGTAGACTGATCGTCGTCAGGCGGGGCGGTTCATATGTTTTCTTGATCCCTACTTGCCCTACTTCATGATTCATTCGCTCTCCCGCTGTTGCCTTCCGCTCAGTGGTGGCCGCAGCTACCGCAGCCCCCAGCTGTGACGCGCGAATTGCTCAGGATCGGAAAAACTTGCCGGGGCCCTGACCAACTTTCCACATCGATTTCCTTGCTGGCAATTCGGCGCGCCGAATCTAGGATTTCCTCATGTTGACTGCCTCCCTGGCAAAATTCGCACTTGCCATGCATCGGAACCTCAACTCCGATGACAGCGGCCCGCAAGTGCGCGACATGACAGAGAAATTCGACCGGACTTTCGCGATCTCCATTTTCCATCTCACCATTGGCGGGGCACATTCCGCAGAGGGATTGAATGCGGCATTCGACACACTTGGTCTTGCGAGTCCGCTTTCGCGAGCGCAGCTCCCGCAAAGAATGCTCCCATACTTCTTTGACTCCTGAGTTCCGGATATCGAATGTTTCCTGTTGCGAGACGACGCAGATGCCGACCTCTCCGAAAGGGCTAATGGCAAAGGAGTTTATGCCCCCGCCGCAAAAATACACGCTGTCGTTTTGCCCCAAGTTCGGTGGATTTTCAGCGTCATGCTTAGCCAGCCTGCGGTACTCACTGGCACCTTTAGGGGCGGCCATATCGAGGGCAACGACCTCCTCGGGCAAAAGGCGAACGGCCAGCGGACTCTGCGAGCAATCAATTCTCGGGTTGATTTGGCCGTCGGTCTTGAACTCGACACCTAACTCTTCTTCCGCAAAACGTCTCATTGCCATCACTTCATGCTTGTTGATGCTGGTGGCGACCGTCTTCAACTTAAGGGGCAAGCCGCGCTCGCGCAATAGCTTGATTCCGCGGAGGCAGCGGTCGTAGGAGCCGGGAATCTGCGTGAGGGCTTCGTAGGTTTCGCGGGTGCGGCCGTAGAGGGTGATCTCGATGGCGAAGGGCGGCCACTCGACGAGATAGTCGGCGATCTTTTCACTGATGAGCGTGCCGTTGGTGAAGAGGGTGATGAGAAATCCCTTGTGCTTGGCGTAGGTGTAGATCTCGAGAAAATCTTTGCGGGCGAAAATCTCGCCTCCGGTGTAGAGGAGCCAGAAGCAGCCCATCTCGACCAGTTCGTCGAGCATGCGGAAGTGCTCTTCCGTGGTCATCTCGCGGCTGCGGGCGTCCTGATCGCCCATGGGGAGATTGTTGTAGCAGTGCTGGCACTCGAGCGGGCAGCGCCGCGTGACTTCGATGGATACCTGCATGGGCGCACGCTTGCCGGATTGGCGCTGGTGCAGATCCGCGCTGAAAGCCCCGTAACTCAATTGCTCCATGGTCCTCCGGAATTGGTTGAAATGCGCATGTGCGACATTAGCGCGAGCCCGCCGACTGCAGTTCTCCGTGCCCGGTTGCATTCATGGCGGCCATCGAGACTTGCTCGCGAAGCTCGACCAGGCCGGCTGAAAGCGTGTCTTCGAGGAACTGCTTCACATCCTGCTCGGCCTGTTCGTAGCCGACGGCGTATTCCTGTTGGACCGCGTTGATTAACTCGGCGAGGGTCCTGGGAGATTCCATCGACTGCCAGATGAGGGATCCGGTTTGATTGAAGCTGTAGATGGACGCCAGATCTCCGACTTTGCCGCGCACGGGAACAATCAAAGTTTCTCCGGCAACGCGGCGCGAGACGACGGCCAGGGAGCGGACATAGACTTGCTCGAGCTGCGGGCCGGATTGGTCGACGGCGAATTCCGTTTTCCGTAACAGGGTTGTGTCCATAGATATTTTGGGAACATCCTTACCTTTGGATTACCGCAGAACTGGGGGCATTGCGCAATTGCGCCTTTGGGCACAGGTATTCGGTTGGTTATCACCCTTATTGGTTCACAACTATAGACACCACAAAGGGTTACGGCATCGGCGCAGAGTGAGAAGCGTTCTCGAGAAGTGGCGGCTGGTTCGACGGCCGGCTGTGGTGGGGAGCACGCACACCTCAGCGGCTAAAGCCGAGACGTGTTGGAGCTGATAACGGCACGGCTGAAGCCGTGCCCTTCCCATTCTTGCTCCACAGTTGGTCGGGAACTGCTCAGCGCTGATCTTCTACTCGGAGCGCGCTGGGTGGTGGACAAAAGGAAAACAATCGTTATACAAACGAATGCGAACGATGCCCACCTTTGACGTTACGATTGCCGGTGAAGTGAATCTGGATTTGATCCTCTACGGCGTTCCCGAAGAGCTGCCCCGGGAGCGCGAACTGCTGGCCGATCGCATGAAGCTGACGCTGGGAGGCTCCTCCGCGATTCTGGCGCACAATCTGGCTGCGCTGGGCAGCCGCGTGGGATTTCAATCCTGCATTGGGGATGACGATTTCGGTCAGATTGCGCTGCAGCCGTTGCAGCAGAGTGGGGTGGATATTTCGCGGGTGCGGCGCGTGGAGGGAGTGGTGGGGACGGGAATCACCGTGATCTTGCAGCGCGAACAGTGGCGAAACATGGTGACGTATTCGGGCACGATTGCGGAACTGGCGTGGGATGAGCTTGATCTTGATTATCTGAAGGATTCACGCCACTTCCATCTCTCATCTTTTTACTTGCAGCGAAAATTGCGGGAGCGGATTCCAGAACTCTTCCGGCGAATGAAAGAAGCAGGACTTACGACTTCGCTGGATACGAATGACGATCCGGATGACGGTTGGAAGGGCGGTCTTCATGAGGCGCTACGCTATGTGGACATCTTTCTGCCGAACGAGCGGGAAGTTCAGAAGGCGGCGGGGGTTGCCGATGTTGAAGCTGCGATACGGAAACTTTCTGCGATGGTGCCGTTGCTGGTGGTGAAACTGGGCCGCGAAGGAGCGCTGGCGCAACGCGGAAGCGAGCGCTTTGTGAGCCCCGCCCTTACGGTTGAGAGCGTGGATCCGGTGGGTGCAGGAGATAGTTTTGATGCGGGATTTCTGCACGAATATCTGCGGGGCGGCGATTTGCCGGCGTGCCTGGCGGCGGGCAATCTGGCGGGAGCTTTCTCGACCACGCGTCCGGGTGGAGTGGAGGCGTTTCGTGACGCGACTTACCGGCGGCAATTCTTCGAGCAACATCCTCTCGGAAAATAAGCACTGAAAATTTATTTCTTATGCCTCGTTCCCTGCGCCGGTGCGCGGATGGATTTCGGATTGGGAATTGTGTAGTTACTCTGGTCACCATCGGATATCCAGAAAGTTGATTATGATCGAACAGTGGCTCGGTCATGAAAAAACTCAACTTCTTGATCTCTCTTACGAACGACGATAACGACTATCAGCAGGAACAGGCGTCTGCCGCAGAGAAGACCGCGCGGCGCCTGGGCGTGGATCTCAAGATCATCCACGCCAACAATGATGCGGTGACGCAGAGCCAGCAGTTGCTGCAGTACATTCAGGGCTCGGGAGCGCGTCCGGATGCAATCGTGTTCGAACCCGCGGGTGGAACGGGATTTCCGCAAGTGGCGCGTGCAGCCACCAGCGCGGATATTGGCTGGGTCATCCTCAACCATGATGCGGACTATGTGCACAAGCTCAGGCAGAATTGCCAGTCGCCGGTATTCTCCATCAGTTCCGACCACAACGAAGTGGGACAGATTCAAGGCAAACAGTTTGCGGCACTGCTGCCGAAGGGCGGATCCATTCTGTACATCGAGGGTCCGGCCAACAGTTCGGCGGCGCACGAGCGGAGCGTAGGAATGAACCGGACGAAGCCCGCGAATATTCAGGTGAAGACGATGCGAGCCAACTGGACCGAGGAGAGCGCCTATAAGGCGGTCAGTTCATGGTTGCGACTGCGCACTTCGCAGGAAACCCATATCGATCTGGTGGGAGCGCAAGACGACAGCATGGCGGCGGGCGCGAGAAAAGCGTTCTCCGAAGTTGCCGGAAGTGATCGCGAGCGATGGCTCAAGATACCCTTCACCGGCTGTGACGGCTTGCCCAAGACGGGGCAGGCGTGGGTACGAAATGGTTTGCTGACGGCCACAATCTATATTCGTCCTAATGCTGACCTGGCCTTGGAGATGCTGACCGAAGCGATCCGCACCGGAACTCAGCCGCCCGAGCGTAAGCTGATCGTTCCCGAGTCCGTGCCGTCTCTGGAAGAACTTGCAGCACATGCGGCGAAGACCGAAGGCGTAAAGCTTCGCTCCGCGGGAGCCTGAATCGGCTCCCGTTCGCAGCGAAACTTCTACGTGATGCGCTTCGGCTCCAACTTCCGATCTACTACGAGTTCGGGATGGAGACGCCGGAACGTTTCGGTCACGTGACAATTCCAACAGACCGGCCGGTGCGTGGAAAATACGTCGAGCAACTGCTCGGGGCGCAGTTCTCTCCACTCGACTGATTTGTGGTCTGGGCTGAGCAGAGCTGGCGCGTGGTCCAGATGGTGAAGTCCGCTTAAGGTCTTGTGACAGAAAACGCACTGCTTGCCTTCGTACCAGGTCGACACAATATTCCACACCAGGCAGTTCTCGGGACTCACTTCGATTTGCTGCAGGCATTGTTGGCCGCAATCCTGCCGCTCCGGCCAGCGCGAGCATTCCTTTAAACGCAGGGTTGGCTCGGAGAGAAAAGCGCCGACGGCGGCCTCACCCGCGGCAACATCAACAGCTGCAGCTTTGTGGGTTTCGGGGCAGGTGATGAGGCGCTTGCCGCGAAATCCAAAATAAGCTCGCAGACCGGGAATTGCGCGGAATGCGAACAAACCTACCGCCAGCATAACGACGACGACGGCGACCCAAACTGTTCCAGTCATATACACCTCATGCGACGGTCGCTTGCTTCAGTCTCCTACGGTTACCGGTTCTGCAGCCTGCCGGCCCTGCTGGTAAGACTCATTCTCCTGGGCGTCCACTACGGCGATGGCAGCCACGTCTATGATTTCCTCGACCTGAGCGCCCCGGTGCAGGACGTGGACGGGGCGGCTCATTCCCATGAGGATCGGGCCAATGGTTTCGCACCCGCCGATCTTTGCCACCAGTTTGCAGGCGATGTTGGCGGAGGCGAGGTCGGGGAAGATGAGAACATTGGCGCCACCCTTCAGCTTGCTGAAGGGATACGATTGCTCAATCGTCTCCGGCGACAATGCTTCGTCGGCCATGATCTCGCCGTCGACGATGAGGGTTGGATCGGCAAAATGCAACAAACCTACTGCTTTGCGAACCTTCTTGCAGATGGGGTGGTCGACGCTGCCGAAGCTGGAGAAGGAGAGCATGGCGACGCGCGGCTGGACGTCGAAACGGCGCGCGATGTGCGCAGTGCAGAGTGCGATCTCGACGAGGTCCTCGGCGGTGGGCTCGATGTTCACGCTGGCATCGGCGAGGAACAGCACCTCGCCTTTGCGAGTGATGACGGCATAGCAGCCGGAAACGCGGTGAAAACCTTCGCGCATGCGCACGATTTGCAGTGCGGGACGAATGGTATCAGAAAAATGTTGAGTCACGCCGGAGACCAGCGCGTCGGCGTCTCCCGTGTGAACCATCATCGAACCGAAAACGTTGCGATCATTGATGAGGGTGCGTGCCTCATTCAGAGTTACTCCGCGGCGCTGCCGCAGGCGGAACAACTCCTGAATATAGGACTCGCGCAGCTCCGATACTGCCGGATTCACAATCTTGATGCCTTCGAGGCTCAGGCCAAGTTCGTGAGCGCGGGATTGAACCACGGCGAGGTCGCCCAGCAGAATCGGCTTGGCGATCTTTTCTTCGACGAGAGAGTGGCAGGCTCGCAGGATTTTTTCGTTTTCACCCTCGGGGAAGACAACTTGCTTGGGATGGGCCTGCGCCTTGTGGATCATGGTGCGCGTAACTTCGTGAGCCTTGCCCAGCCTGCTTTCGAGTTGTTCGCGGTAGGTGGCAAGGTCGATGGGTTCCTGCGCGACACCTGTACGCATGGCGGCTTCGGCGACGGCAGAGGCTTCCCAGACCAGAACGCGGGTGTCGAAGAGAGTTGGAATCAAGTACTCGCGGCCAAAACTCAGCCTTTCCACGCCATAGGCGCGGCAGACTGAATCCGGAACATCCTCTTTGGCCAGCGCAGCCAAAGCGCGCGTGGCCGCCAACTTCATTTCTTCATTGATGGCGGTGGCACGCACATCCAAAGCGCCGCGGAAGATGAATGGAAAGCCGAGAACGTTGTTGACCTGATTGGGATAGTCGGAGCGGCCCGTGGCCATAATGATGTCGCTGCGGCAAGCTTTCGCTTCTTCGTAGGTGATCTCAGGATCGGGATTTGCCATTGCGAAGACGATCGGGTCCGGGGCCATGGAGCGAACCATATCCGCAGTGACCGCGCCCTTGACTGACAATCCGACAAATACGTCGGCACCCCGCATCGCGTCCGCGAGGGTTCGCTGGTCTGTCTGCTGCGCGAAGCGTTCCTTGTATGGATTCATGCCTTCGGTGCGGCCTTTGTAGACAACGCCCTTGGTGTCGCAGAAAGTAATGTTCTCGTGCTTGACGCCCAAGCGCTCATAGTGCTCGGCGGTGGCAACGCCGGCGGCGCCGGCGCCGTTGAAGACCACGCGAACGCTGCCGATATTCTTGCCGACGATCTCGAGCGCATTCAGCAGCGCGGCTCCGGTGATGATCGCGGTGCCGTGCTGGTCGTCGTGGAAGACCGGAATCTTCATCGTCTTGCGCAGGGTTTCCTCGATGTAGAAGCACTCGGGGGCCTTGATGTCTTCGAGATTGATGCCGCCGAAGGTGAGTTCGAGAAGCTGGCAGACTTTGATGATCTCGTCGGGATCGTGAGTATTGACTTCGATATCGAAGACATTCACGTCGGCGAATCTCTTGAACAGGACGGCCTTCCCTTCCATCACGGGCTTGCCCGCCAGCGCGCCAATGTCACCCAAGCCGAGGACAGCAGAGCCGTTGGTCACAACGGCAACGAGATTGCCGCGTCCGGTGTATTTAAAGGCGTCATGCGGATTCTTGTTGATAGCGAGACAAGGTTGAGCGACGCCAGGAGTGTAGGCCAGGCTGAGATCGCGTTGCGTCCGGCAGGGCTTGGTGGGGGTAACTTCAATTTTTCCCGGCTGGGGGCTGCTGTGGTAATCCAAAGCTTGTTGCTTGGTAATCATTGCTTCCTCTCTAATCTTTGGTGGCGCCCCGACCCCGGATTCCGGCGGCCAGGCTCTATTCCTTCGGACTCCGGCGCCATACGGGCACATTCGGATTCCAGTGGTGAACGTCTTTAGTAAAGTCTCTGCTCTGCGGTGGAGTTGCTGCGACGCTAGCTAGTTCAGCGGACTGAGATTGCAACAGGCTGGCGACGTAGTTCTCTACTTGTTGGCGAATCTTGGCATCGCGCAAAGCGGAAAGCAATTCGGGCTTGGCGACGTGGGTGAAACCACCGCACAGCGGACACTTCACTAAATCGTCATTTACCATGGGCGCCCCCGGAAGGACCGCGGTTGACTCTCGGGATGATGCTCCACCGCGCTCCCAGTTTTATTAGAGTCGCGGTGGAATGGACCGGCAGTGATAAGCGTCTCGGGGGTAAGTGATCCGAGTCACATACAGGTTACGCAAGGGCGCGAGAGGCCGACAAAGGCTGAGAGAACACGATGGCAACACTCACCACTGACGATCGGTTAGATAGTCGTGGATCGATTTGGCGGCGCGGCGACCAGCGCCCATCGCGAGGATCACGGTGGCGGCCCCAGTAACAATGTCGCCACCGGCGAAGACTCCGGGGCGCGTGGTGCGCTGGGTTTCAGAATCGGCTTGAATATAGCCGCGTTTGTCTGTGCCCAGACCCGGCGTGGTGCTTTGCACGATCGGGTTGGCCGTGGTGCCGATCGCCATGATCGCCACGGAAAGCGGCAAATCAAACTCTGAACCTTTCCTCGGGACGGGCCGGCGACGTCCGGAAGAATCCGGCTCGCCCAGCTCCATGCGAACGCAACGTGCCGCGGTCAGCCAGCCTTTGCCGTCGGAAAGAAATTCGACGGGGGCGGTCAGCATCTGGAAGTCGATTCCCTCTTGCCGGGCGTGATGAACTTCCTCGGCGCGCGCGGGCATTTCCGCGTCACTGCGACGGTAGATGACATAAGCTTTGCGTGCTCCCAGGCGGAGGGCGGAGCGGATCGCGTCGAGAGCGGTGTTTCCCCCACCGATCACGGCAACATCTTTTCCATGCAGGTCGACCATGGGCTCGTCGTAGGTGGGGAATTTGTAGGCCTTCATTAAATTGATGCGGGTGAGAAACTCGTTGGCGGAGTAGACGCCGTTGAAATGTTCGCCGGGAATGCCCATGAACTGCGGCAAGCCTGCGCCAGTGCCGATGTAGACGGCGTCGAATCCCTCTTCGTGGATGAGTTCGTCGATGGTGACGGTGCGGCCGACGACGACGTCGGTTTCGAACTCGACGCCCATTTCACGCATGTAGTCGAGTTGCTCGCGAATGATCTGCTTGGGCAGGCGGAACTCGGGGATACCGTAGACCAGGACTCCTCCGAGCTCGTGAAGGGCCTCGAAGACGCGAACTTTGTGGCCTTTCTGAATCAAGTCACCGGCGACGGTGAGGCCTGACGGGCCGCTGCCCACGACCGCAACTTTCTTTCCGGTTGGCGGCACATTGGGGAGAACGTGTGTGCCCATGCGCTGCTCGTAGTCGGCGACGAAGCGCTCGAGATAGCCGATGCCGAGGGGCTTCACTTTTTTCGAGAGCAGGCACTTGCCTTCGCAGTGATCTTCCTGCGGGCAGACTCGTCCGGTAACGGCGGGCAAGACATTGTCTTCGCGAATCTTTGCCGCGGCACCCAGAAAATCTCCGGCGACGATGAGTTCCACGAATTCCTTCACCTTGACGCCGACGGGACAATTGTCGGTGCAGGTGGGCTTAGCGCACTCCAGGCAGCGCAGGGCTTCCTGGCGGGCCAGTTCGGGACTGTAGCCGAGATTCACTTCGGTGAAATTCTTGTTGCGTTCATCGGCGGGCTGTTCGGGCATCAGTTGCCGGGGAACCTTCATGCGCTCCTTCATCGGCAACGGGTTGAGAGATTTGTTCGTGGTCGGACTCATCGTTCACCCCTTAGCGCAATGGCGAAGGATTCTTCGGCTTGGTGAGCCGCAGCTTTTTCGGCGGTGGCGCGCTGGTACTCGGCCAGTGAGCGCTGCTCGGCATCGCGATACATCGAGTTGCGCTGCACCAGAACTTCAAAATTTACTTTGTGCGCATCGAACTCCGGGCCGTCGACGCAGGCGAATTCGCTCTTGCCGTCGATGGGAACGCGGCATCCGCCGCACATTCCGGTGCCGTCAATCATGATCGGGTTCAGGCTGACCACGGTGTGGATATTTTCTTTGCGGGTGAGTTCCGCGACGGCGCGCATCATGACAATCGGTCCAATGGCGAGGACAAGATCGATGCGAGTGCCGTTTTGAATGAGCTGACGAAGTTTGTCGGTGACAAAGCCTTTGTCGGCATAGGTGCCGTCGTCGGTGGTGATCATGACTGCATCGCTGACGGCGCGCAGTTCCTGTTCGAGGATCACCAGTTCTTTGGTGCGTGCGCCGACGATCGAGATCACACGATTGCCCGCGCGTTTGAAAGCCGCCGCCGAGGGGTAGGCCATGGCCGTACCGACGCCGCCGCCGATTACGACGACGGTGCCAACCTTCTCGATCTCGGAGGGTTTGCCCAAAGGCCCGACGACATCGAGAATCTGGTCACCGGTATTCAGCGAATTCAGCAGATGGGTCGTTTTTCCGATCGACTGCACCACGATGCTGACGGTGCCGCGCTCAGGATCCGAGTTTTCGATGGTCACAGGAATACGCTCGCCTTCCTCGTAAATGCGAAGAATTACAAACTGGCCGGGCTTCTGTTTGCGGGCGATGCGGGGGGCTTCCAGGACGAACCGTTTGATGCCGGGGGCGATGAATTGTGCGTGGGTGATTTTGAACACGAGCACTCCAGCGAATGAATGACTCCTCGATTCTGAGTGGTTGCGGCGGGAGCGGCAGTGATTAAGATCACAAGCGTTTGTGAGCAGAGTGGCATAAGTCCCCTTCGGCTTCGCTCAGGGCAGGCTTTCGGCGCCAAAAGGGCGCCTCAGGATGACACATCGGTTAGAAAACAGTCCCGCTGGAGCTGGCCAACGCGACTACCCGGGCACAGTCAGCACGGGGCAGGCTGCGCGGGCCACAACCTGATGAACGGTGGACCACGGCAAATGCGCCGTGCCATCGACGGGATGCGCTCCGAGAACAATCAGATCGGCCTCGCGTTCCGCCGCAGTGTTCACGATGCATTCGGCGGCTGGACCGAATTCCATCACGATTTCCGGCGCGTACGGCAGCGACGCATCTTTGGGAACCAGCGCCTGCAGCTTCTGGACTCCATCTTCAATCGGCCCGGGACAATTGTCCAAGTCCGAGTACTGCTCAATGACGTGCATGAGGGTCAGCTGCGCCCTGAATTGCTCGGCCAAGGCAACGGCCACTGGGGCAACTACTACCGAAGCGGCGGTAAAGTTCGTCGCATAAAGAATCTGTCGCAGCTCCAGTTCAGCCGGGGCCAGTTCGCTGCCCTTGGCGTGGATTTCTTGCAGCTTGGCATGGCCGCTGACCTTTGGTCCGACGGTTAGAACTGGGCAAGGCACGTGACGCAAGATATCCTCTGCCACGGAACCGAGCAGAAGCTTTCCTAGTCCAGTACGGCCGTGGGTCCCGACCACTAACAAATCAATTTCGTTTTCTACAACAATACGGCTCAGGTTCTTCGAAGGCTGCCCATGGAGCACGTAGGTGCAGTAAGGAATCTTGCCCAGCCGGTTCGTGATTTCCTGGAGCTTTTCCTGAGCCTGAGTGTGGGCATCTTCGTAGATAGTGCCCATACTCACGTAGTCGACACCGCCGGTCATTAGCAGGAGATTGGCATCGGAGAGAACGTGTGCAATGTGCAATGTGCTGCCGAAGCGGCGGCTGATGGCGGTGGCGTAAGGAAGAGCAGACTCCGATGTGGCCGAGAAGTCAGTTGCGTAGAGGATGTTCTTGACTGAAATAGGTTCGGATCGCTTCCCGATTTCGGGTGAGTCTTGTCTGGTTTCCAAGACTGTCATACAACACCTCCGCACCCGGATTCAGGGTTACACCTGGTGGGAATTCCGGCGATGCGTGATGTCACTACTTGATGTGATTGCGATCACGAGCGGGCGGGCGGCTGAAGCCGCCAGCAAACTTTGCGGAACTTGGCGGCGCGGCTAAAGCCGCACCCTTTCACATCCATGGAGAGGATGCTGTGGAATTTGCGAGAGGTGAGGCTCAGAGGTCGAGATAGGCGCGTACTGAAGTCATATCTTCGCCGGTGCGAACGCGGAAGCCAAGGCGCCTCATGACGACCTGCATGGCCACGTTGTCGGTGAGCATTTCGGCGGAGACCTGACTCAGTTTTTCATCGCGAGCAACCTCGATGACACGGCGAAGCAGCTCGTGTCCTAAGCCGAGTTTTTGATAGTGGTCGGAAACCAGCACGGCGACTTCGGCTTCATTTTTGCTGTGCAGTTTGCTCAGACGCCCGACGGCAATGATCCGGCGTTCTTGAGTGGCGGGATCGGTGAGCTCGGCGACCAGCGCCATTTCACGGTCGTAATCACCGAAGCAAATTTTCAGCAGCCGTTCGTGAGCGATGCGGCGGCTCAAGCTGAGGGAGCAGAAATAGCGCAGGTAGACGCTGCGATCGGAGAGCGTTTCATGGAGCTTCACGATGAGCGGCTCATCTTCGGGGCGAATGGGACGAATGGTGACCTGATTTCCATCGCGCATAGTCCAGTGCGCGACGTACTGCAAGGGATAGGGACGGACGGCGGGCTTCGGCAGAGTATCGAGCGCCACGGCGGGGCTATGCAGGACGATTCTGGCATCGAGGGCTAGAAGACGCTCCGGCGAAGCGAGCAGAGGATTGATATCGATTTCCGCGATCGAGCGCTGTTCGAGAACGAGTTGACTGAAGCGGACCAGCAGCTGCTCGAGAGCCGGGATGTCAACGGGCTTGCGGCCGCGAACTCCCTTGAGCGCGGTGAAGATTTTTGTTTGCTCCATCATTCTTTGCGCGAGGGTGGTATTGAGCGGCGGGAGCGCGATGGCACGGTCTCGATAGACTTCTACTAGTTGGCCTCCCGAGCCAAACAAAATTACTGGCCCGAACTGCGGGTCGAGGCTGCTGCCGAGGATTAACTCGTAGCCGTTCGGTTTCACCATCGGCTGAACCGTCACGCCGGAGAATTGATCGCGACCGGCTTTTTCGGCTACGGAGGACTGAATGGCGCGATAGGCGGAACGGACGGCCGCTTCGTCCTGCAAATTCAGTTTGACTCCGCCGACGTCGGTCTTGTGGGTGATGGTTTCAGAAAAAATTTTCACCACTACTGGGAATCCGAGGTTCAAAGCAATCGAGGCTGCCTCGTCTTCGGTGAGCGCAACGCGAGTCTCTACTGTGGGAATGCCATAGAGCGACAACAACTGTTTCGATTCCAGTTCAGTGAGTAGAACGCGTCCACGATCGCGAGCATTGTTTATGATCTGCTCGACCTGTTTACGGGAGGCGTCGCTGAGTTCGGAGATTTCCGTGAGCGCGGGAGTTTCATAGAGTCCACGCAGGTTGTAGGTGTAGCGCCACATGTAGGTGAAGGCGCGCGCGGCGGTGTCGGGAAAAGGAAAGGTTGGAATCCCGGCAGAATTGAGAGCTGCCTCGCCTTCCGCGATGCTGTTTCCTCCCATCCAGCTGGCAAGCACGGGCTTGCCGTACTCCTTGGCATAAGGCTTGAGACGTTCGGCAATATGGAGAGGATCGGTCATGCCTTGCGGAGCAAGGACGACCAGCAGGCCGTCACTGTTGGGATTCTGAGCAGCGATTTCGAGAGCGCGGGCATAGCGCTCGGGATCGGCATCACCGAGGACGTCGATGGGATTGTTGTGGCTCCAGTGGGCAGGGAGAAACTCGTTCAGGCGCTGCGAAGTTTCGGGAGATAGCTCAGCCAGCTCTCCACCGTTGGCGACCAGCGAGTCGGTGGCCAGGACGGCGGGTCCGCCAGCGTTAGTCAGGATGGTGAGCCGCGGACCATTGGGACGCGGTTGCCGGCCGAGAACCTCCGCCATGTAGAAAAGGTCGGCGATGTTGTGCACGCGCAAAACGCCGGAGCGGCGAAAGGCTGCGTCCAGAACTTCATCGCTGCCGGTGAGCGCGCCGGTGTGGGAGGCGGCGGCGCGCGAGGCTGCTTCGGAGCGGCCGGCTTTGATAACGATGATGGGCTTGGTGAGTGCGACCTCGCGAGCTGCAGACAAGAACGAGCGCGCGTCTCCAACTGACTCCATATAGAGCAGGATGCTCTTGGTGTGCGGATCATCGCCGAAGTAGTAGATCAGGTCGCCCCAGCCTACGTCGAGCATGGAGCCGGTGGAGACGATCGCACTGAAACCGACTTGCTCGCGATGGCTCCAGTCGAGGATGGCGCTCAGGAGCGCTCCACTCTGGCTGAGGAAGGCGACGTTGCCGGCCTGGGGTGGATCTTTGGCGAAGGTGGCATTCAAGCCAATCGTTGGATTCATGATTCCGAGACAGTTGGGACCGATCAAGCGCAAGGTACTACGCTTCAACTGCTCTTTGATTTGTTGTTCGAGGGCAGCGCCTTCTACACCACGCTCTTTGAATCCAGCAGAAATCACGACCGCGGACTTCGCGCCGGCATCGACGCACTCTGTAATGATTTGAGTAACCGTTGCCGCCGGAGTGGCGACTACGGCCAGGTCTACTGGATGAGGGATATCGCGAATGCTCTTGTAAGTTTTGAGTCCGAGCACTTCGTCATGCTTGGCGTTGACGGCATAGACTTTGCCCCGAAAGGTATCGCGCAGCAGATTCTCGAGAACAGTCCGGCCGACGGTGCCGGGACGGCTGGTGGCGCCGATCACGGCCACAGAAGATGGAGCGAACAATGCGTCCAGGCCTTGCTTCTGCGGGATTTGCTGGTTGTCTTCCTGATTGGTTTGGATCAATGCCATCGGACCATCCTGAGTGGAACTTAAAGGTGCGGATCCCTGAACCTGCGATGTTGCGGCCTATACCGTCGAGGATAGCCTAACTTTTGAGTTGAGGTGAGAAAACAATCACGTGGAGCTCAAGCTACGGGCACAGCAACCGCGACGAGTGGCTCGAAAATCTGCGGGATCGCGAGCGCGCGAGACACCAGGCAGGAACTCTTGGCCGTGTTCAGGAGTTTGACCGCCCGTGCACGTTCTGCTTCATCGGGAATCATGAGGTTCGCACGAATCGATATCTCGGCGAAGCTGTAGCCGCTTGCACCGTTCTTAAGGACGCCTTCTACTTCTACCTCGAGGTCGGTATGCTCGAACTTTGCATTCTCGGCAAGAGTCCGAAATGTGGTGGTGAAAGAACTGGCGATGGCGCCGAGGAGCAAATCTTCCGGAGTCCAGCGGCCATCCATACCGCCCAGAGCTGGCGGGGAGGTGAAGTGAATCGTGTTTGGCGCGGAGTTGGATTGGGCAATCCCATTCCGGCCAGAAGACCACCAGGCAACGACACGAAACTGGTCTGATTCTTCCACGATGCTGTCACCTCCCGCGTTCTCCCTTTCGCGCTCCCGGGGCATCAAGAGAGTTGGAAGTTTACGGTGATCGTTGTCTCCACTTCCACCGGTTCGCCGTTCAGCAAGAATGGGCGGTAGCGGAACTGTTGCACAGCCTTGATGGCGGCCGGCACCAGCATGGGATGTCCGCTGATCAAAACCAGATTTTCAATTTCTCCGGTTTTGGAGATAACCGCGCTCAGCACGACTGAGCCTTGAATGCGCGCAGCCTTGGCAATCGTCGGATATTCCGGCTGAATTTTCTGAATCAACCGGCCTTCGGTAACGCCCTGCGAAATTCGGATGCGCTTGGGAGCTGCCAGTTTCGGAACGGCGGATAGATTCGAAGTTGAGCTGATGATTCCACCGATGACTCCACCCATCTGTCCACCGGGGATTCCGCCAGGAACGCCTCCGACGACTCCGCCGGTCGAGAATGATGGAGGTGGCGCCTCGTCTTCTTTAATCATTTGTATTTTCTGCGGAATCTTTCCGGGAGTGCGTAAATGGCCATCGCTGATCTCACTGACGCGTTGTATTACTCTCGAAGCGGCTTCCGCCGCGGCAGGTGGGGGAGGAGGTGGCGGAGGCGGCGGTGCTACCAGGAACGACAAAAGTTGCTGCTTCGGAAGGGCCTCCGTGAACATCAGCGGCATGAGAATCGCGACTCCCACCAACAAACATTGCAGAATAAATGAGAATAACGTTGCGGCTGTGAAGCGGCCGTGCTTAACCCCACCTGACTCAAGCAAACAGTCTGAAAACAAAGGCCTAGTCTCTGCAGTCTGCAGGGATGCCGATATTTGTGATTTGGGTCTCTCCTCGACCGGCTTCTTAACTTCCGGCTCGTGGACTTCGGTTGCGCTGCTCATGGGTCCTCCACATGCACAGCCTTCACAATTCGCTGTACATTACATTCTGATTGCATAACTCCCGAGATACCATGCCCCGAGTCACGGCTTTTAGTGATCGTGGTCACGGGTCGCTAAGTGGTACAATTTGCTGGACGGCGGTGCAATGCGAGCTCCCTACGGGCTGAATATCCTCGATAACTGCCTTACCTGTCCGGTGCGGGAAGAACATGTTTTTTGCAATCTTCCAGCGGTTGCGGTACAGAAGCTTAACGAAATCAAATCCACCGCGGTCTATCCCAAATCTGCCATGCTTTTCATCGAAGGCCAGCAGCCCCGCGGCGTGTTTGTGCTGTGCGCGGGGAGAGCGAAACTTTCGACGTCCTCGGCCGAGGGCAAGACCATCATCACGAAAATTTCCGAGCCCGGGGACGTTCTGGGGATTAACGCTACGATCTCCAACCGGCCTTATGAAGTGACGGCCGAAATGATTGAGCCGGGACAAGCGAACTTTATTGCGCGCGATGCTTTGCTTCATTTCCTGCGTGAACATGGAGAGGTCGCGGTACGAATTGCCGAGCAGTTAAGCCGCAATTACTACACTGCGTATGAAGAGATCCGTACGCTCGGATTGTCAACATCGCCTTCGGAGAAGTTTGCGAAGTTGCTTCTGGGCTGGTCCAATTCGACGAGCAACGGCGACCCTTTGCAGGTAAAGCTGACCCTAACGCATGAAGAGATCGCCGAGATGATTGGCACCACTCGGGAAACCGTGAGCCGGTTGTTTTCTGAATTCAAGAAACGGCAATTGGTGCAGCTGAAGGGCGCAACCCTGTTCATCCGCAACAAGCCCGCGCTGCAGAAAATGGTCAACTCCTGAGCTTGCATTTGCGCCGTTCTGTGATCTCACACGCCCTGCGTGCTTCCGATAGCACCCGTTGAAGATCTTCCAACCAACTTGCGCTTGCTCAGTTGCGCTTGCTCAGTTGCACATGGTTAAGACCGGGCATTTGGCGTGGCAGAGAACCTCATGCGTCAGAGCCCACGGAATATGGGCCGCTACCCGTGGAACCGAAGTGTGATTCACGCCCATAACAATCAAGTCAATGCTGTGAGCTGCCGTCGTCTCCAGGATTCCTTCCGGCAGGAAATCCATTCCGGCAAGATATTCGGGTTCGACTTCAAGTTTTGTTTGGGGCGGAATCATCTCCTTTAATTTCCGGACGCTTTCGGAGCGCATGGTGCGCTGCCAGGTTGTAAATTCCTCAGCAGCGTACGCCGAAGGGCCATACATAGCGGGCCCGAAACCGGAAGCCGGCATCGGAGGCACCATATGTAGCAGAAAGAGCTTCGCCCGATAATCTTCCGCGAGTGAGAGAGCGTACGGCAAGGCTGCGTTGGAAGCAATTCCAAAATCAGTGGCAAAAAGAATGCGCTTGAATTCGGCAGTGTCCGGGGCCGGTTGCGGGACATTCGGACCGATGGTGAGCACGGGACACGAAGCCAGGTGCAGGACTTGTTCCGCGACCGAGCCCAGGGCCAGCTTTTTAAGTCCACCGCGTCCGCGAGTACCTAGGATCAGCAGATCAATCTTCTCACCCTGGATTTCGGAAGCGAGAACCTCCCATACGTCTCCTCGTTCGAGCAACAATTCGTGTTGGAGGTCCTTGAACGGGGCTTGCTCTTCAAGCAGACTCAGTTGACTTTCCGCTTCCAGCCTGCGGCGATCCAGTTCGCGAGGGAGCGGACCGATCGGGATGCGATCATGGGGCTCCGCCGGGATTGCGTGCATCACGGAGAGCATCGAGCCGTGCCGGCGGGCGATCGCAATTGCGAAGTGAAGCGCCCGCTGGGAGGCTTCGGAAAAGTCTGTGGCCATCAGAACATGCTTGAACGCAATGCTTTTCTGGCTGGGTATCTGCGCCGTCGTTGACATAAATGCCTCCTTCGAGGAGTCCTCCGCAGAGTCAAGAAAGCGACTCTGGGCCGGCTCCTGCCGCCATGCCTCGAGCCCGCTCCTGTTTTCGCTTTTCCGCTAGATCTGGCAGAGGAACTACCAAAATTCCACAGCCGTCGGAAATGACGGTCATCTTGGTCGAGCACTCGCCGCAGAGCCAGAAACGCTCATGGGTGGATGTCGCGGAAGTGCTGTCCTTTTCTGGTCCGCGTGGTCCGGCTACTACGTGGAAAATCTTGCCTTCACGCAGATATCGGAAGATGGCCGAGCAGGAGGGATTCGCGCACTTTGACACCATAGCCGCCTCCATCACAGTTCTCCAAGGTCAGAAGCAATGTGCCCCGAAGATGCGATTGGCCTGCGTCCCTTATTACGAACGTACTATTCGATGCGCGAACATGAAGTGATTCGGAGCACCGCGGGAAGTGACTCTCGTCACTACGTCGGCTCGGTGGCTCCGAGCCGGCAGAACCTGTCAGCTTTGCGCCCCCCGGTGATCGGCGACGGGAGTTTGGAGCGAAGGAACCTGATGAAAACAAGGGGAAGGTTGCTGTGACCCATGTCACAACCAGACGTGCCTCCTGTCATAGCTGTATCCGGGGTCAGGGTCGAAGATTCAAGCAGTTAAGGAGGGGCACCGATGTTACTCGCATATAGGCTTCTCCGGCTGGTTGAGACCCACTCGGATGCGCTGGCAACGGGGCTTCTGGAACGAACGAGCCATTCTCCTTTTCTCCCGGATTACGACCACGTGCCAGCGGAGGAACTCAGAGAGCGGGTTCACGAAATCTATCAGCATTTAGCGGAGTGGCTACTCGGCAAAGGCGACCTCGATGTCGAGAAGCGCTACCTGGAGATCGGCGCAAAGCGCGCCGCGCAGGAGGTGCCGCTCAGTCAACTGATTTGGGCGATCATTCTGACCAAGAAAAATCTTTGGGAGTTTTTGAAACAAGAAGCGGTTCTGGACCGGCCCGTGGAGATTGCCGGCGAACTGGAAGTGGAAGAATTGGTGGACCAGTTTTTTGATCGCGCAATTTTTTCCGCGGCGGTGGGTTACGAGCGCTTTAAGGCGTCGAAGGCTGCGGAGCCGGCGAAGAAACTGAGATCGGTTGGATAACGCGGAGATTGGGGAGGAAGGATGTCCTGGGAGCTTGATTACAAGAAGAAACTGCGCACGGCAGACGAGGCGCTGAGTTGCGTCCAGTCCGGAATGCGCGTCTACATTCAGCCGGGCTGCGCGGAACCGGAGACGTTGGTTGAGGCGCTGATGCGGCGCGGTCCGTTCGTGCAAGACGTGGAAATCGTTCACATGATGACCATGGGAGCAGCGCCTTATGTCGCGCCAGAGATGGAAGGGCACTTCCGGCATAACGCAATGTTTATTGGCGGCAATGTCCGCGAGGCCATCAACGACGGGCGGGCGGATTACACGCCGATTTACCTGAGTGAAATTGAAGGATTGTTTGAAAGCGGCGCCATGCCGATTGATGTGGCGCTACTGGAACTCTCTCCCCCGGACCCACACGGGTTTTGCAGCTTCGGCATCGGTGTGGATACATCGCTCACCGCCGCGAAGTGTGCGCGTTACGTAGTGGCGCAGATTAACGATCAGATGCCGCGCACCTATGGAGACAGCTTTATCCATATCACGGACATTGATGCGGTGGTGAATTCCTCCCGCCCTTTGTGCGCCATCAAGCACGCGCCCATCACCGACATGCACAGGGCTATTGCCCGCAACGTCGCCGACTTAATTGACGACGGCGCCGTGCTGCAGACCGGTATCGGCGGAATTCCAGATGCAGTGTTGCCGTTTTTGATGGACCGCAAGGATCTGGCGGTGCACAGCGAACTGGTTTCCGACGGCGTGATTCCGTTGATCGAAGCTGGCGTGCTTACCGGGGCACGCAAGAACTTCAAGCCCCGCAAGATCATCCTGGGATTTGCCCTGGGCACGAAGGAATTGTTCGATTTCGTGGACAACAATCCGATCTTTGAATTCCATCCGACGTGCTATACCAACGATCCTGGACTGATCGCGCGGAACGACGACATGGTGGCGATCAACTCTGCATTGCAAGTGGATCTCACGGGGCAGGTCTGCTCTGATTCAATTGGGAATCAGTTCTACAGCGGGATTGGCGGGCAAGTGGACTTTCTACGCGGGGCTTCGCGCTCCAAGCGGGGAAAACCGATCATCGCAATTTCTTCTACGGCAAAAAATGGCACGATCTCGCGGATCGTGCCCATGCTGAGCCCGGGCGCGGGCGTGGTGACTTCGCGCGGGTTGATCCGGTACGTAGTGAGCGAATACGGCGTCGCGTTTCTGCACGGCAAGAGCATCCGGCAACGGGCGCAGGCGCTGATCGACATTGCACATCCGAAGTTTCGCGAAGAGCTTTATCAGTTCTGCGAGAAAACCAAGTGGCTGCAGCGGCCTTTAACTGCGGAACCAGCTGGAACGAGGTGAACGATGGCGGGCCAGGCGCGCGGTAAAGTGACGGTCGATGCTGAGGAGTGCAAGGGATGCGGGCTCTGCGTGGAATCCTGTCCGCCCAAATGTCTTGAGTTGGGGCCGGAGCTGAATTCCTACGGGGCGCACCCTGCACGCTATAGCGGAGAAGAATGCACCGGTTGCGGGATTTGCTTTTATTGCTGCCCGGAACCGGGCGCGATTAAGGTCTACCGCATGAAAGCTAAAGGAAAAGCGGTCGCGGCAACACAGGAGGGCGAAAATGCGTCAGCTGTGTAAGGGCAACGTCGCAGTGGTGAAAGGCGCAATCCTCGCTGGGTGCCGCGGCTACTATGGATATCCCATTACTCCCGCCAGCGAAATCGCCGAGGCGGCTGCGCTGTACTTTCCGCAGGTCGGCGGAACATTTCTGCAGGCGGAGAGCGAGGTAGCCGCCATCAACATGGTCTACGGGGCGGCGGCGGCTGGAATGCGGGTGATGACGGGATCATCTGGCCCCGGGCTCAGTTTGATGCAGGAAGGAATGTCGTATCTGGCGGGCGCGGAGCTGCCGTGCGTGATTGTCGACGTAATGCGCGGTGGACCGGGACTGGGCAACATCGGGCCGGAGCAGAGCGACTATTTTGCGATGGTGAAAGGCGGCGGCCACGGCAATTACCGGAACATCGTGCTGGCTCCCGCGTCGGTGCAGGAGATGGCCGAGCTCACCATGCTGGCGTTCGATCTGGCCGACAGGTATCGGAATCCTGCGGTGGTGCTAAGTGATGGCTTCGTCGGGCAGATGATGGAGCCGCTCGATCTTGAGTATCGCGAGATTCAACTGCCGGACAAACCCTGGGCGGTGAAAGGTACGCCGGAAACGCGGGCGAATCTGGTGAGTTCCATCTTTCTGGAAACCGATGAACTGGAAATGCACCAGCGCCAGATGGAGGCCAAATACATCCGCGCACAGGAAGCCGAGCAGCGTTCCGAGCTTTACCACACCGATGATGCCGAGGTGCTGCTGGTGGGGTACGGAATCGTTTCCCGAGTGTTGCTTTCTACGGTGGAAGCCCTGCGCAAAGAGGGAGTGAAAGCCGGGCTGTTCCGTCCAATCACGCTGTGGCCCTATCCGGCGAAGGCGCTGGCGAAGGCGGCGAAGAAAGTCGAAAAAGTGATCGTTGTCGAGTTGAGCAACGGACAGATGGTGGAAGATGTGCGGCTCACGCTGAATGGGAAAGTGCCGGTGGAGTTTTACGGGCGCGTTGGAGGCAATGTGCCCTCGGTCGCGGAGCTGCAGGAACAAGTGCTGACGCGCGTGGCCGCAGCGGTCTGAGAGTTGGCGACAAAGAGTTGATCCCAAGAGGACAACGCAAATGGCAAACGAAAACGCAATCACGGTAACGGGCCCTGAAGCCGAAGTGGAATCCGAAACGCGGATCGAGGTCAGCAGCCCTAACGGCAACGGATACGAAGCCGTCCACTCCAAGTCGCCGCTGTTCTATGACCTATACGAGCGCAAGTCAGAGCTAAAGCATCAGACGCACTACTGCCCGGGCTGTGGACACGGGGTAGTACATAAGCTGATTGCCGAGGCGCTCGAGGACCTGGGAGTGCAGGACAAAACCATCCTCGTGACTCCGGTGGGCTGCTCGGTGTTTGCCTACTACTACTTCGATGTGGGCAATGTGCAAGTCGCGCATGGGCGCGCACCCGCTTCCGCGACGGCCATCAAACGATCTTGTCCCGATAAGATTGTCATTTCCTATCAGGGAGACGGAGACCTGGCGGCGATCGGCACGGCTGAGATTGTACATGCTGCGAATCGAGGCGAAAAGATCGCTGTCTTCTTCGTGAACAACGGAATCTACGGGATGACCGGCGGGCAGATGGCACCGACCACTCTGGTGGGACAGAAGAGCACGACTTCGCCCTGGGGCCGGAGGCCTTCGAATGAAGGCTTCCCGTTACACGTGGCCGAACTGCTGGCCACACTGGAAGCGCCGGCCTACATCGAACGAGTGGCGCTCTCGGACAACAAGAACATCATGAAAGCGCGGCGGGCGATCCGCAAGGCGCTGGAGATCCAGCGGGACGGAGGCGGGTTCTCGTTTGTCGAGATACTGTCGCCGTGTCCGACGATTTGGGGGAAAGATCCGGTGGAGGCGCGGCGCTGGGTTCTCGAGAAGATGATCCCAACATTTCCGCTGAATGTCTTTCGCGACCGGCGGCCGCAAAATCCTGTAGGCAAAGAACCGCCGCAACGAAGCGTTGCCGATGTCCTCGATATCGCTCCCAAAGATCGAGCGCATGATGCTTCGACCGTGAGCCACCGGCATCATTTCAAAGACGTCAAGATCAAGATTGCCGGATTTGGCGGACAGGGCGTGCTGCTGCTGGGGCAACTCCTGATTGAAATGGGCATGCGCGAAGCGCTGGAAGTAAGCTGGCTGCCATCGTACGGGCCGGAGATGCGCTCGGGCAGCGCGCACTGCCATGTTTGTTTATCGAAAGAGCGCATTGGGTCGCCGCTGGTTTCGCAGCCTGATGTGCTGGTGGCGATGAATGAGTTCTCGCTGCGAAAGTTTGCGCATGAGGTGCCGAGCCGCGGCCTCATCCTTTATAACGGAGCCAGCGTCCCCGCCGACTTTGCGGCGCCGGGAGTGCAGCTGGTCGCCATTCCCGCGGCGGAAATCGCCGACAAACTTGGTTCGACCAAGGTCGCCAACATTGTGTTGATGGGCGCGCTGCTGGAAGAAACCGAGTGTCTGGCTGCCGGGACTGCCTTGAGCGTGCTTGAAGATAAAGTAAAGAAACTCGATCTGCTGGAACTTGACCGCAAGGCGCTCTCCGCCGGCCGTTTGTTCATCGACGACCAGGCGCACGCGGGCGCGGTCAGTCAACCCGACGGCTTCGCCTAAACAAAGAAAGGCTCGCAATGTCCACTGCGTGGACCGCGCGTTACGCACGACGCACCAAAGGCATCACCAGTTCGCAAATTCGCGAGTTGCTGAAGATCACGCAACGGCCCGGAATGATTTCTTTTGCCGGTGGCTTGCCGGCTCCCGAGGTATTTCCCATCCAGCGCTTTGAGGAAGCCTGCCACAAAGTGCTGTCGCAGCAGGCTGCTTCCGCTTTGCAGTATGGCGCCACGGAAGGCTATGAGCCTCTGCGTGAATTGATCGCGAATAATATGGCGCGCTACGGAATCAAGGCGAAAGTGGAGAACGTTCTGATCACCTCTGGTTCGCAGCAGGCGCTGGACCTGATCGGAAAACTTTTCGTCAATTCCGGAGATCGGGTGCTAGTGGAAGCGCCGACTTATCTCGGCGCGCTGCAGGCTTTCAATGTCTATGGCGCGGAATATGTTTCGGTTCCAGTGGACGATGACGGCCTGCGCACCGACCTAGTGGAGAAGCCGCTGCGTGGCGGCCCCAAGTTCATGTACATCCTGCCGAACTTCCAGAATCCGGCGGGGACGACGTTGTCGGAGGGGCGCCGCCACGAACTGGTGCTGCTGGCGGATAAATATGGCATTCCGATTGTCGAAGACGATCCCTACGGGCAGCTGCGTTATGAAGGCGAGCATCTTCCCCCGCTGGTAGTGCTCGATCGCGAAAACCTGCGCCGCGACAGTGGCTATTCGATCGGCAACGTGATTTACCTGAGCACGTTCTCGAAGACGCTGGCTCCCGGGCTTCGCCTGGGATGGATCGTGGCTCCGCCCGAGATCATCGGCAAGCTGGCGCAACTCAAGCAGGGGGCGGACCTGCACACTTCTACCTTCACCCAGGTCGTAGCCTACGAAGTGGCGCGCGATGGATTTCTCGACAAGCATGTGAAGCTGATTCGACAGGTCTATCGCGAACGACGCGACGTAATGCTGCAGGCTCTGAGGGAATCCTTCCCGCCCACAGTCACGTGGACTCATCCCCACGGCGGATTATTTCTGTGGGTGAGTCTGCCGGATGGGCTGGACATAGCAGCGATTTTCAAAACGGCGATCGAGCACAATGTGGCGTTCGTGCCGGGCAATTCCTTTTATGCAAATGACAGCCTGGAAGGCAGCCGCCACATGCGCTTGAACTTCTCGAACGCCGCCCCGGAGCAAATACGCGAAGGAATCGGCCGGTTGGCCGCGGCGGTGAAGAGCCACCTTGACCGGTTCAGCAATCCACTTTATTCGAGTCCGCAATTTACGTAGGAGGTCTTGCCATGCCAACTGCCGAAGTCGCCTCGAAAATAGAACTTGTGCTCGCCAATCAAAAGACAATTCTTCAAAACCAAGCCTTAATTTTAAAGGGCCAGGAAGAGATTCTGGCCAGCCAGCGTCACTGTATGTACCGGGAAGCTTTGGAGAGCTACCTCCAGTCGAGCGAGATCAGCGGCGTGACCAGAGAGAAGCTGGAAACAAGCCACTAACGGCAGCAGTCGATTCAGCGGGCAAAATGCCAGGGCGGTGAAAGCGCCGACCTGTCCAGGGCGCGTTTGACTACGCTTCCGAGGGCTGGCCGTCCTTGCGAGCCGTTTCAATTGGAAAGTTTCCGAGGAAGGACTTAAGGGATGGCTTCTCTACCATCCCCCTCATTTCTTTGGAAGGAAAACTGTTTACTCCAGCACGTAGATATTTTTGTTCGCGCACATCTCCTTTAGCACTTTCGGCCATACGGTCACGCTGACTTCCCCGAGGTGGGCTTTGCGAAGTAACAGCATTAAGGTGCGTGACTGGCCTATGCCGCCACCGATCGAGAGTGGAATCTCGTTGTTCAGGATCGCCTGGTGGTAAGGCAATCGCATGAAATCCTCTTGCTTGGCGAGGGTGAGCTGCTTCTTCAGGGTCTCGGCGGTGACTCGAATGCCCATGGAGGTTAGTTCGTGGCGCCGCTTGGTCACAGAGTTCCATACCAGGATGTCGCCATTCAGTCCGTGCGTGTCCTTGCCGGTTTGATCGTGCGTATCGGTGACCCAATCGTCGTAATCGGCGGCACGCATCTCGTGGGGATATCCATCCTTCAGAGGCCAACCAATGCCGATGATGAACACGGCGGGATGTTTTTCCAGGATCGCGGTCTCGCGCTGTTTGCGCGGGAGATCGGGATACATGTCAAGAATTTCTTCGGCGTGCAGGAAGATCAATTCCTCGGGCAGATCGGGATAGCGATAGTCCTTCAATTGCGGAAATAAGTTCTGGGCAAACTTCTCTGCTCCTACGATCACCTTCCAGATCTTGCAAACCGTCGCCTTCAGAAAGTCAAGATTGCGCTGCTCACTGATGACGACGCGCTCCCAGTCCCACTGGTCGACGTAGGCGGAGTGGTCGTGATCGAGGAAATAGTCCTTGCGAACGGCGCGCATGTCGGTGCAGACGCCCTCGCCGACTTTGCAATCGAATTGCTTCAGGGCCATGCGTTTCCACTTGGTTGCAGCTTGTACGACCTGGGCGTCGACCGGATGCAGTTCGCGATCGTTCGAGATGTGGAACTGCACGGGCGTGCGCGATCCATCGCGATCCAGCATATCGTTGACGCCGCTCTCCACATCGACAATGAGCGGGACTTCGACCATCATCAGGTTGAGTTCCTTGCACAGGTTATCTTCGATATAGCGCTTTACCTGGAAGATGGCATGCTGGGTCTCTTTGGGATTCAGTAAGGAACGGTAGCCGCGCGGCAGGATTTTTTCTAATTCTTTGTAGTCGCCGATTCCCGGACCGGCCAGATCGGCCTTCTTATCTTTATTCAGCACAAGCGTGCTCATGCAGTTCTCCTTTATTCGTGAGTTCGGCGCCACGGGGTCCCGGGGCGCGGCCTAGCGAAGTTTCGGATAGTGGGGAGAAGCGACGCCGGAGAATCCATGGCGCGCGACATTATTTTGTGGCCCATGTGGGTGCTCGGAACGCTCCATGATCACTGCGACTCTCAGCAGAATCCCCAAAAGGCCAATCTCCATCAACACGAGCAGAACTATCGTGAGTGTCGACACGGCAGCCCTCGATCCTGGGTCCATCTTCTCTCTTGTTCGCGCGCGGTACCGTGACCGCAGTCACCCCTTTGCGTGACCAAAGATTCGGGGCATTTTCTAAAGATTTGGAGCGTTTTCCAAGCTGCGGCTCGCCCTATGGAGTCACGGCTGTAGGTGACCTGGATCACTGCACCCCTTCCCAGCAATGTTGAAACTCTCAACTAGGCAGCGATCAGGTTGCTGAGTTCTTTTACATAGAGTCAGGGAAGTGTTTCGGTTATCCGTGTTCACTTCCGCAACGGTAGTGGCTAGGGTTGCAAGAAGAGTCGCTGCTTTCATCGAGTTGCGAAACTATATAAGGAGAAGAAGAGAAATCATGAAGACCACGAAGCTGGTGATGCTGGTAATGACAATCGCGGTAGGGCTGTTCATTCTGATCCCAAATCTGTCATGGGCCGCCGATGACGGAGCCTCCCTCTACAAAGCAAAATGCGCTGCCTGCCACGGAGCGGATGCAGCGGGCAAGCCCGCAGCGAAGATTCCGAGCCTGGTTTCGGATGAGGCAAAGAAAACTTCTGATGATGAGCTGGCGAAGGACGTCACGGAGAAGGCGAAGCACCCAGCGACCGTCAAGAGTCTGACTCCTGATCAGGCGAAGATGATTGTTACCTATATTCGGAGTTTGCAGAAGTAACAGGTGACATTGGCTGTTCCTCTATGCGCCCCCGCCGTAGTCGCGAACCTGCGAGCGGCGGGCGAAGACAGATGAGGGAGTATGAAGATGTCCGGCTCAATTCGGCGGACGCCAACAAAAGCCTGCCGATTCGTTGTCAGAAGACAATCTCCTCTCTTGTTATTTGCTTCGCCGGATGGAACAGTCCGCCGGGTTCCGGATGCTGGCCGATCCGGGCCCGGTAATTTTTTTCGGTCCGCTCATCAAGGGCATTCTGCGCGCTTGTCAGGCTTGGTTCCGTCATCCTACGCACTCTTACCTAATTTTTCCGGAACGAAAGGCCGTTGCGAAGCGCCGAGGAGAAATTTCCATGAGTAAGGCGCTGTTATATGACGCGACGATGTGCATCGGCTGCAAGCAGTGCGAAGCCGCATGCGCACAGCAGAACAAGCTGCCCTACGACGATAGGGTAGCCGCCGAGTCGGTACAGTCGGAACATAAGTACACGGTCGTCATGACTAAGGACGACAAGTTCATGCGCCGGCTGTGTATGCACTGCGAGCGGCCAGCGTGCGCCTCGGTTTGCCCGGTCGGAGCATTCCACAAAACAAAGGAAGGGCCGGTCGTATACGACGTATGGAAGTGCATTGGCTGCCGCTATTGCATGGTGGCCTGTGCCTTCGCCCAACCCAAGTACGAATGGGGTTCGCTGAATCCGCGGGTGCGCAAATGCATTATGTGCCCGGACCGCGTGGTTGCCGGGAAGCAGACGGCATGCGCCGAGATCTGTCCGACGGGTGCTACGAAATTCGGCGACCGCGACGACCTTATTAAGGAAGCACAGGCCAGGATTCGGGATAACCCTTCGAACTACCAGCCTCGGATTTATGGTCTTCACGAAGTCGGCGGAACCTGTGTACTGATCCTCTCCAGCATGAATGTGGAAGAGTACGGCTATCCTGCCTCCGCGAAAATCGGCGACACTCCGATGCCGGAATATACCGGCCGGGTGATGGAAAAAATTCCGGACTTTATCCCTGTGTGGTCGCTGGTGCTGGGCGGCATTTACTGGATTTCGCATCGCCGCGAAGAAGTGGCCGCGGTTGAAGGTGGCGAAAAGAAAAACGGGAGCAAGAAATGAAGATCAAGTTGACCTTCTGGAGAGTCGTATTTCTTGTGATCATGGCCATGGGCCTTTACTCCTCATTTGTTCGCTATTTTCGCGGTTTGGGTGCGGTTTCAAACATGACCGACCAGTTTCCGTGGGGGCTATGGATCGGCTTCGATTGCCTGTGTGGAGTGATGCTGGCGGCGGGCGGCTTTTGCGTGATTGGTGCGGTTTATTTGTTCAACGTGGAGAGACTGCACAGCGTAGTACGCCCCGCCGTATTGACGGCCTTTCTCGGGTATCTGCTCTTCATCGTTGGTTTGCTGTTTGACCTGGGCCGACCCTGGTACATCTGGCACCAGTTGATCTACATGAATCCGCACTCGGTCATGTTTGAGGTCGGCATGTGCGTGATGGCCTACACCACGGTGCTGTTCTTCGAATTCCTCCCCAATGTGCTGGAGCGTTTTAAGCTGACAACTCCCATCAAGTGGATCAAGAAAATCTACGCGGTGCTGGTGGTGCTGGGCATACTGCTCTCGACTCTGCATCAGAGTTCGCTCGGCTCGCTGTACTTGATCATGCCGAGCAAGCTGCATCCGTTCTGGTACACGCCGGCGCTGCCGTTTCTCTTTTTCGGGTCGGCGATTGCGGTGGGTTTGGCGATGACCATTTTCGAATCGACGCAGAGCGCGAAGGCGTTGGGCCGTCACCTCGAACTGCCGGTTCTGGTTGAACTCGGTGGCGCATTGCTGGTTGCCCTGTGGGTGAATGCACTGCTGCGCTTTGAAGATTACTTCCATCGCGGCATGCTGGGACAAATCATCAAGCCCAGCTACGAAGCGTATTTTCTGTGGCTCGAACTGACGCTGGCGTTCGTGATTCCTATCACTATGCTGAGCTTCAAGAAGGTCCGGCTGTCGCCGAGTGGCCTGTATCTGGCGTCCGTTTTCAGCTTGCTTGGGTTTATCACCAACCGCCTGAATGTCAGCCTCACGGGGTTCGAGACCTACGTCGGGCATCACTACATGCCGAAGTGGACGGAGTTCTCCGTGACGCTGATGATTATCGCTTTGGGCTTCGCGCTGTTCGGTGTGGCCGTCCGATACCTCCCCATTTTCCCCGAAGAAGAACACGCCGTGAAGCCGAGCCTGGCAAAAGAAAGGCAGCCTGAGGTTGCCACCGCGGTGTTAAGTCATGCCAGAGATTGAGCCAACTCGTCGCTACCTGGCATGGAGGCAATTGCGCCGCAGCCTCAGTGCCAAGCTGATTGGGTCATTGTTGGCAATGATGGTTGTGATCTTCGCGCTGCTCGGCTACGCCAATATCCGATTGCACCGCCAGCACCTGGAAGAGGCCACACTGGCCAGCGCCGAGCGGGTGAGCGACGTGATCAAACGCAGCACCACCTACTACATGCTGCGCAACGATCGCGAGGGCCTCTACCGCGCGATTCAAACCATGGCGGATGAGCCCGGCATGGTCAAGGTTCGCATCCTTGATCAGGAGGGGCGAGTGAGTTACTCGACCGATGCCGCGGAAGTCAGCCACGTTCTCGACAAGACGGCGGAGGCCTGCTACGGCTGCCATAACCAAGCCCAACCGTTGGCGCGGTTGAATCGTCCTGACCGATTTCGCATTTATCGCAATGGCGGCGGACACCGGGTGCTGGGCATTATTACTCCCATTGAAAATCAGGCCAGTTGCTCCAATGCCGCCTGCCATGCGCATCCCGCCGATCAGCAAGTCCTGGGTGTTCTGGACACAAATCTGTCTCTCGCGAAAGCGGATGCACAAATTGCAGTGAGCAGCGCGCGGTCGCTCTCCTACACGGCCGCAGCGATGCTGATTGTCGCCGTAATGAGTTGGCTCTTCGTCTGGTGGGTGGTCGACAAACCGATTCGCGCACTCAAGAACGGCACCGAACATCTGTCACTCGGGGAACTGGGCTACCAGATCGACGTTCGATCGCAGGATGAGGTGGGGGACCTGGCTCGGTCTTTCAACGGCATGAGTCTGCAACTGCGCGCGGCGAATGAAGAGATCGTGAGCTGGGCGAAGACCCTGGAAGATCGCGTCGACGAGAAGACCAAAGAACTGAGAAGCGCCCACGAACACGTGCTGCACGTGGAAAAGATGGCCTCTCTGGGCAAGATGGCGGCGGTGGTGGCGCACGAAGTGAACAATCCGCTGTCGGGCATTCTGACCTACGCCAAGCTGCTTCGGAAGTGGGTGGAGTCCGGACAGGCGGAGCATGAAAAGCGCGAAGAGGCGATGCAATGCCTGGAACTGATCGCGGCGGAAAGCCGGCGCTGCGGCGAACTGATCAAGAATCTGCTGAGCCTATCGCGCACCGCGCCCATGAACGTGCAATCGACCGATCTGCATGCGGTGATTGACCGCAGCTTGTTGCTAGTGCGGCACCAACTGGATTTGGGAGGAATCGAGCTGCAATTGGCGATTGCGCACGATCTGCCACGCATACCCTGCGATCCGGCGCAGATTGAACAAGTTCTGATCGCGCTGATCATGAATGCCATCGACGCCATGCCGCGTGGCGGCAATCTATGGCTCGATGCCCATCTGAGTGACGACGAAACAGAAATCGAGATTCAGGTTCGCGACGATGGAGCGGGCATCGCGCCGGAGATCCTGCCACATATTTTTGAACCGTTTCTAACCACCAAAGAAACCGGGCATGGAGTTGGATTAGGTTTGGCTATCAGTCGCGGCATTGTGGAGCGGCACAACGGGCATATCGAGGTGAAATCGGAGTTGGGCCGGGGGACGACATTCGTCATAACTCTGCCAACTCAAGCCGCCGACACTCCGCTGGCGCCCGTTGGCATCGAGAATGTCGTGGCGAATACGAGGTGAGCGAAGTGAGCACACAGGGAAAGCTGCTGATCGTGGACGATGAACTGAGCGTGCGCGACTCGCTGGGCAAGTGGTTCCGGGAAGAAGGCTATGAAGTGGCGACCACAGAAAACGCCAGCGATGCACTTACGCGGCTGGCTGAACAGCGTTGGGATGCCGCTCTAGTCGACATCAAAATGCACGGCACGGACGGGATCGAACTGCAGCGGCGCATGCATGAAGTGGATCCGGAGCTGATCGTTATCATGATGACCGGCTATGCGTCAGTGGAGACCGCTGTCACGGCGCTGAAGAACGGCGCATACGATTATGTGACCAAGCCGCTTGACCCCGACGAGATTGCCCACCTGGTGAAGAATGCGCTGGCGCACAAGCGGACGGAGCAGGAGAACGTTCTGCTACGCGAGACGGTGGCAGAAGTGACGCGGCCGGGAGATCTGATCGGACAAAGCACCGCCATGCGCAAGATATTCGACGCCATCGAAACAGTCGGCCCGACGGATGCTACGGTGTTGATCACCAGCGAAAGCGGAACTGGTAAGGAATTATTGGCGCGCGCGATTCATCAGGCCAGCCCGCGGAAATTTCATCCCCTGGTCGTAATTCATTGCGGAGCGCTGACTGAAACGCTTCTCGAAAGCGAACTGTTTGGACATGAGAAAGGTGCGTTCACCGGCGCGCAGTATCGGAAAAAAGGTAAATTCGAGATTGCGGAGGGTGGGACGGTTTTCCTGGATGAGATCGGCGACATTTCTCTCAAGACACAGACTGATCTGCTGCGTGTGCTGCAGGAGCGCGAGATCACTCGCGTGGGCGGCAATCAAATTATCAAAGTTGACTTCCGCTGCATCGCCGCGACCAACAAGGATCTGGAAAAGTTGATCGAGGAAGGTAAGTTTCGTCCCGACCTTTTTTACCGGCTCAACGTATTCCGCATCGAGTTGCCGCCGTTGCGCGATCGCCGCGAGGATATTCCTTTGCTGGTGGATCACTTCGTGCGCAAGCTGTCGCTCGCGATGAACAAACGCATTACCCGGGTTTCGCCCGCGGCTATGAACCTGTTGCAACAGCAGCCGTGGCTGGGCAACGTACGGGAACTGGAGAATGCGGTCGAACGCGCCATGGTTGTGGGGCAGGAGCCGGAGCTGAAAGAACAAGACTTCATCTTCAAATCACCGGGCGGATCGAGTTCCAACGGTGCGAGCAAGAGCCTTGAGGACATTGAGCGCAGCCACATTCTACGAGTGCTCGAGGAATGTGGAGGCAACCAGAGCCGCGCGGCAGAGTTGCTCGACATCGATCGGGTCACGCTTTATCACAAGCTGAAGAAATATGGGTGGACTCGTGCTTCGGTGGATCGAGAGAAGAAGCCCGATGAAGTTACCCGATGAAGGCGCGCGATGAGGCTACTGCATCTGTTGCCGATCGGGAACGTGGAGGACGGGCTGCTGAAGGATCTTTGTCATCCCATTGAAGAAGTTCTTCGTGTTCCGTGCAGAGTTCTTCCGGTGCGCCTGGAGCCGGAGTTCGCGTTTCATGGAGAGCGGCAGCAGTATCACTCCTCCGAAATTCTGCGACGCATGCAAGGTTTTCTGACCCCGGATTCATGGCGGATGCTGGGAATCGGGGCGGTAGATATGTATATTCCGATTCTCACGTTCGTTTTCGGCGAGGCGCAGATGGGCGGTCCGTGTGCGGTGGTCTCGGCGCACCGGCTGCGGCAGGAATTCTATGGATTACCCTCCGACCGCAAACTATTTCGCCAACGACTGATCAAGGAAGCGGTACATGAAGTGGGACACACGCTGAACTTGACGCACTGCGATGACTACCGCTGCGCGATGGCGTCGTCGCATGCGGTGGAATGGATTGACCTGAAGGAAAGGGCGCTGTGCGGAACCTGCCAGAGCGCGGTAGCGCTCACGACGAAGGTTCCAGAGGCACGGATTTTCTAGCGTCGTCTTCAATCTGATCTTGAGGGCTTTCCCACGTTGGAGCCGAATTTCCTTCTGAGTAATAGGGACCCTTCGACTGCGCTGGAACTTCACTTCGTCGAACTCCGACCTTCGATCACTCTTCGCGGTAAAAACACCAGCCGCCCGGTATCCTGGCGGTTTAGCCTTGGATCCGGGCGGCCTGGTTCTGCGGTCCTCCGCGAATGGTCACGGATTGCGCGAGGTGCACTTATGACAGGAAGAACTCTTTTGCCAACGGCAGCCACTGTTCGTCGGGGATCAGGGCGGAGACGTTGTCTACGGCTACTCCGCCGTCCTGGGCGTATGCACCGGCTGTCGCCAGCGGCATGTGGCGTTGCAAGCGGCTAGCGGACTCTTCGGTCCACCAGCGGGCCATTGCGCCGCCCAGCAGGTTGCGGAAGCTTGTCTTGGCGTCGGGCGACTGCACGGTGACCAGCCAGCCTTCGCCGTAAGGATCGCGGAGAGCGAGCTTGGCATCTTTCACGATGGCTTCGTTGATGTCAGAGACACTGCCTTCGATGGGCGAAACTAAGTCGACGGGGTGGCCGTCGCGATGAATGGTGCACATCTTCTGGCCCTGACGAATCCACTGGCCGCGTTGTGGGAGCGTGATGCTCTCAAGCTTGCCGGTCAGCTTGGAGGCGAAATCATCCATGCCGACGCGGACCAGGCTGGGGCTCTCGCTCAATGCCCAAGTGTGGCCGGGATGATAGCGCAGGTTCTCCGGGACTTCGAAGCCGCCGACCAAAGCCGGTTGCAATCGCGGTGCGTTTGCTTCCTTGCTGGGCCCGGCGACCTGCAATGCCGGTTGTACGACTGCGTGGCGGCTGCGGAAATGATCGATGAGTAAGAAACTTGCGAATGTGAAGAGAACCAGTAGGACTGTCATAAGTCACCTCGTCGGAGGGCCGTCTTTAATTCTTGTCTTTGCGAGCCACTCACACTTTTCTAAAGGCAATCGGCGTACCAAGGCGAGGCGAAATGCGAATGAGAGAGCGGAGCGAGGCGATCTCCTGCTGAATCAATCGGATGGAGGAGGCGTGCGGCGGCGACTTGACGGCGTCCGCTGAAGTTATCAACAGCGGCATGATTGAAATCGCAACAGACTAAGGCTCGTGTTTGCAGCGCTGGCGAGACGAAAGAACGAATTGCTTTTGGAATCAGTAACTTAGCGACTTGTGCTCAAGAGATGCACATCGCAACAGCGAACGCTGAGAAATGCAACGGGGCCGCGCCTCTGTTCGCCGACTTTTACTAACAAAGCCGTCGAGCTTCGATCGACTGGACAGCCGGGGGCAGCTGTCCCTACATGATAACTCCCGAGGCTATTCGGGCGAGTATTGCGCCTGGAGTTGGGTATCTGCGGTTTCGGTAATGGCGG
The DNA here is from genome assembly GCA_964403025.1 of uncultured Acidobacteriaceae bacterium. Classification (GTDB taxonomy): domain Bacteria; phylum Acidobacteriota; class Terriglobia; order Terriglobales; family Acidobacteriaceae; genus Sulfotelmatobacter. The sequence goes on from CAYOEH010000003.1 coordinate 499,625, forward strand.
TCAGCGCGTTGACGCCGTATTCGAATCCTTTTTCAAAGGCCTTCAGGTTTAGATCAAGGAAGCTGGGCGGAACGGAATCAGCGACTGCTTTGCGAACGGCTTCGGGATCCAGTAAATGAGTGACTGCGGTGAAGAATCCTACCATCACGGAATTCAGCACCATACGCTTTCCGAGATCCTCGGCAATGCGGGTGGCCGGGATGCTATAGACCCGAATCTCCTTATTTATGTCGGAGACTCGCACCATATCCTGCTCAACAATAAGGATGCCGCAGTCTTTTAATTCGGGGGCGAAGCGTACGTAGGCTTCCTGCGACATGACGACCAGAATATCCGGCTGGGTGACGTAGGGATACAGGATTGGCGAATCGGAGAGGACCAGCTGCGCACTGCAGGCGCCGCCGCGCGCTTCCGGGCCGAAGTTTTGCGTCATGGTGGCGTAAGCGCCCTGGTAAATCGAGGCTGCTTTGCCCAGCAGGATGGCCGAGAGGATCACCCCCTGGCCACCGAAACCCGCAACTCGAATTTCTGTTAGCTGCATACTGTCTCCGGTTGATCTTGTTCGATATATTTCTCGCCGAGTGATTGCTCGAATTGACCGCGCATCATGGTTTGATAGTCAGGGCGGTCGCGGTCTACGAATTTGCCGACGATGATCTCTCCCGTCATGGTGAGGCCGACTTCGTTGGTGGGGGCTCCGTTGCGAACCTTGCTCTTCTCTTTGTAGTACTTCATGGTATCGAGGCCATCGCCGAGCTTGTTGCGGCGCTGATAAAGCGTAGGACAGGGTGAGATGACTTCGATGAAGGAGAAGCCCTTCTTTTTGAATGCCTCGCCAATAGAGCGCGAGAGCTGACGGACGTGGAAGGTGGTCCAGCGCGCGACGTAGACCGCGCCGGCGGCTTCCACCAGGTGCGGCAAATTGAATGAGGGCTCGAATGTGCCGTAGGGATTGGTGGAGGTGGTGGAGTGATCGGGAGTGGTAGGCGCGGTCTGGCCGCCCGTCATGGCGTAGATCAGATTGTTGACGCAGATGACTTTCAGATCAATATTGCGGCGTGCCGCGTGGATGAGGTGATTGCCGCCGATCGCGGAGAGATCACCGTCGCCAGAGTAGACGACGACGTTCAGCTTTGGATTTGCCAGCTTGAGTCCCGTGGCAAAGGGGATGGCGCGGCCATGCGTGGTATGGAAAGAATCGAGCTTGACATAACCTGCGACGCGTCCGGTGCAGCCGATGCCCGACACTAAGGCTAGCGAGCCTAGATCGATTTTCGAATCGACCAAGGCGCGGGCGAAAGAGTTTACCGTGGTGCCGATGCCGCATCCGGGGCACCAGATGTGAGGCATACGATCGGTGCGTAAGAACGGTTCGACCGGGTTGACGATGTCGATCAAATGCTCTGGCATTTGCTGGCCTCCACGATTACTTTGAGGATGTCTTCGGGCTTATGAACGCCGCCGCCGGCGTGCGATACGGCGAATGTCCTGGCCTTGCCGGCTGCGGAGCGCTCCACTTCGCGCACCATCTGGCCGAGGTTGAGTTCGGGGACGACGAAGGCTTTCACTTTGTTTGCCAGTTCGCGAATTTTTTTCTCGGGGAAGGGCCAGGCAGTGATCAGGCGCAGCTTGCCCACGCGCAGACCTTGGTCACGAGCAACCTCAATGGCACGCTGGGCCACGCGCGAGGTGATTCCGTAAGAGACAACCACAACATCGGCGCCAGCGAGTTGTTCTTCCTCGAATAGCGCGATACGGTCGGCGGCGTCACGAATTTTGTTCTGCAGGCGACGGACAAGCTTGTCCTGAACCGGCGGCGTCATGTTGGGGTAGCCGTGTTCATCGTGGGTCAGGCCGGTGACGTGAAAGTTGTAGCCTTCGCCGGCGTGTGCCATCTCTGGGACTTGGTCGCCGTTGGTGCCATAGGGAAGGTAGTCCTCCACTGATTTGCGCGTGTGCTTACGCGGCACGACGTCGATCTGGTCGGCGGGCGGGATGACTACTTTTTCGGTCATGTGGCCGACGACTTCATCCATCATGAACATGACGGGCACACGAAATTCTTCGGCCAGGTTGAAAGCTTTGATGGTGAGATCGAAGCATTCCTGTGGAGAATTCGGGCAAAGCGCGATGATTTCGTAGTCGCCGTGCGAGCCCCAGCGCGCCTGCATCATGTCGGCTTGCGCGGGAAGCGTGGGCAGGCCGGTGGATGGGCCGCCGCGTTGTACGTCGACGAACACGCAGGGGGTTTCGGTCATAGCGGCATAGCCAATGTGTTCCATCATCAAAGAAAAGCCCGGACCGGAGGTAACGGTGAAGGCTTTGGCTCCGCCCCATACAGCGCCCTGCAACGTAATCGATGCGGCGAGTTCGTCTTCCATCTGGATGAATGTTCCGCCAACCTTGGGCACGCGCGAGGCGAAGCGCTCGACGATTTCAGTAGATGGAGTGATGGGGTAACCGGCGGCGAAGCGCGCACCGGCGGCTAGTGCGCCTTCGCAGCAAGCGTGATCGCCATCGAGGAAGTGTATGCCGGTGAGGACTCCGCGAGGATCAGCCTTCATTTCTCATCTCCCTTGAGGCCAGGAACCTTGGTAGCGAAAATGGCGAAGTCGGGACAGTACATGCCGCACAAGTCGCAGCCGCTGCACTTGTCGGGATGGACGACGTGCGGCGGATGGTAGCCCTTGGAGTTAAAAGCGGATGAGAGAGCGAGCACGTGCGAAGGACAAAACTCCACGCAGAAGCCGCAGGACTTGCAGTGCTCAACAACGATGGAAACGCGTCCTTTTGCCATGAGAACTCCACGCCTAAGGTGGTAGAACACCCCAGAAATCTGTAGTGATTATGCGATTGCGGGATTTTATTGAATGTGACAGTAGTCACAGCTGTATGTGAAGGAGCGCACCTGGGAAATCATCTGTAAGGCAGAACATCACGGAGTTGGGGGGACGTTTTGCGGACTGGAGTGTTGTTTCTGGTGACGTGTGGTACCGACTATTGTGTTTTTCATCACAGCAATCCGAGAAGGGGTGGACTATGAATAAGTTGAGAGGAAATCTCACGATTTCTTCTGCCGCCGCGCCTGGTTGCAATCCAGTCGCTTTTGATAGCGGAGCGTGCGCTTTGAGTTTCAGAAACAAGATCTTGATCCAAGAAGATCTTGGTCTAAAAGGAGAAAGGCAATGTCGCTGAAGAAGCTGATCTTAATATTTCCTGCAGTGCTTGTATTCGCAGGCATGATGGCTGCGCAGGACCAAACATCTGAACAGAACAAAACGGTCATCCAGCATGTCCCGATCACGAACACGTCGCCAATTTCGGGCAAAGAGATGTATACGGCGTACTGTGCGGTCTGCCACGGAACGGACGGCAAGGGCGGAGGGCCTGCGGCAAGCGCTCTGAAGGTACCACCAACCGACCTGACCCAGCTGAGCAAGAACAACGGCGGGAAATTTCCCGCGTTGAAAGTTACATCGGCCATCCGCGGAACGAACGATCTTCCGGCACATGGTTCGAAAGACATGCCGGTATGGGGAGAGTTATTCTGGAATATGAGCCACGGCCACGAGGGCCAGGTTCAGCAACGGGTGTCGAACCTCACCCACTACGTCGAGACTCTGCAGGCGAAATAGAACGTGCGCGGCGGGGTATATCCGGGGTAGGAGCGCGAGCTTGTATCCCGCCGCTTATCTCTTCTTCTTCTTGACAGCGCTTCTAGTTGACAGCGACCCCCTCTTGGTCACGGGGGAGGAGCTTCTAGCTTCGACTGAGAAATCTCCAGGCCTCGCTGCTGGAGACCATAACGTGTTGAATGCTCTTGACCGCCTTCATGTACTGTGCACGCTCGAAGGCAGATGGATTGGGGCAGCGGATCTGACTCATGCTGCCCTTCATCTGCTGGACAGATTCGTATTCGTGCTTTTCCATCCACTCCCGCATTCCCGCCTCGACGTACTGAAGATGTTCGACGCCGTTTCGTAAGAGTGCCGAGCAGAGCATGGTCACATCGGCGCCAACCATCAGCAGCTTGATGACGTCTTCAGGCCCGTGAACGCCGCTGGTGGCAGCAAGATTGGCGCGGACGCGGCCGTAAAGAATGCCGATCCAGGTGAGCGGAAGCCGCAACGCCTGCGGAGTGCTGAGCAGAACATTCGGCTGAATTTGCAGTTCGTCGAGGTTGATGTCGGGTTGGTAGAAGCGATTGAAAAGGACGAGGCCGTTCGCGCCAGCATCGTCCAGCCGCTTCGCCATGTTGGCCATATTACTGAAGAAAGGGCTCAGCTTCACGGCTACTGGAATTCTAACCGCCGACTTTACCGCCCTTAATATGTCGATGTATTCCTGCTCGACCTGGATGGAAGTGAGGTCGGGATCGGCAGCGACGGAGTAAATGTTGCATTCCAGCGCGTCCGCGCCAGCCTGCTCGATGAGTTTGGCGTACTGCGTCCAGCCACCGGAGGTGCTGCCGTTGAGGCTGGCGATAATCGGTATCGAAACCGCTTTCTTTGCTTTTTGGATGTGATTCAGGTATCCCTCAGGTCCCAGGTGAAACTCATCGGGCTGAGGAAAAAAGCTGGATGCTTCTGCGAAGCTGTCCGTTCCTTGAGTCAGATGATGCTCGAGCTCGAAGCTTTCCTGGCGTAACTGCTCTTCGAAGAGCGAATACAACACGATGGCGGAGGCGCCGGCATCTTCGAGGCGGCGGATGCCGTCAATCTCCTGGGATAAGGGCGATGCGGAGGCCACCAAAGGTGTCCGCAACTGCAAACCTAGATAATTTGTTTTGAGGTCGATCATGGTGCTCCTGGCGGAGAAGCCGGAACCACCTCTCCGCTGTCGATAACGTGTTAGTAGTGCTGTTCTTGAGAGGCGCAGCTTGCCGCGTCTCGTATGCAAAGCTTGTGGTTCACTCGGACTTAGCCGGCTCTTTGTCGCCTTTCCGCTGCGCGAGATATTCGTACAGGTGGAAGCGAGTCATGGCGTCCTGCTGCGCTTCCGCCCAGAGATGCTTGGCGTCCTCGGGCCGGCTCTTGGTGAGCATCTTGAAGCGGGTTTCCATCGACATGAAATCCGAGACTTTGCGCGTGGGCGTTCGCGAATCGAGGATCAGCGGATTTTCTCCCTGAGCCGTCCTTTCCGGGTTATAGCGGTAGAGCAGCCACTGCCCGGAATCGACGGCGGCCTTCTGGTTCGACATGCCGGTGGTCATGTCGATACCGTGAGCGATGCAGTGCGCATAGGCGATGATGATGCTGGGACCGTTGTAGGCCTCGGCTTCGAGGAATGCCTTCAGCGTGTGCTCGTCCTTTGCGCCCATGGCCACGCTGGCCACATAGATGTTGCCGTAGCTCATGGCGATGAGTCCGAGATCCTTCTTGGGTCCGGGCTTGCCGCCAGCGGCAAACTTCGCAACAGCGCCACGTGGTGTGGATTTCGACGCCTGACCTCCAGTATTGGAGTAGACCTCGGTATCGAGCACGAGCACGTTGACGTTGCGGCCGCTGGCTAGCACATGATCGAGGCCGCCGTAGCCGATGTCGTAAGCCCAGCCATCGCCACCGACGATCCAGATACTTTTCTTGACCAGGAGATCGGCCACGGAAAGCAGCTGTTTGGCGTCATTCACACTTGCGCCGGAAGTTATACCGTGAAGTTTTTCTTTTAGCAGATCCACGCGCTGGCGTTGTTCGAAGATGTCTGCTTCATCCTTCTGCGGAGAAGTGAGGAGCGCGGTGGCGAGTTCTTCGCCAATCGTTCCTGCCAAGCGCTTGACCAATTCTTGTGCGAACTCAGTCTGCTTGTCGATGGAGAGGCGGAAGCCCAGGCCGAACTCGGCATTATCTTCGAAAAGAGAGTTGGACCAGGCGGGGCCACGGCCGTCCGCGTTCTTCGTCCAAGGAGTAGTGGGCAGGTTGCCACCGTAGATTGAGGAGCATCCGGTAGCGTTCGCGACGATGGCGCGATCGCCAAACAATTGTGACATCAGCTTGAGATACGGAGTTTCGCCGCAGCCGGCACAGGCGCCAGAGAACTCGAATAGCGGCTCCTGCACTTGCTGTTGCCGAATGTTGCCGATCTTAATATTGCGGCGGTCGAGTTCGGGAATCTTGAGGAAGAAATCCCAATTTTCGCGTTCAGGCACACGCAGCGGAGGTTGCGGCACCATGTTGATGGCCTTCAGGCGTGTTTCGGCCTTGTTCTTGACCGGGCAAATTTCCACGCAGATGCCGCAGCCGGTGCAGTCTTCGGGCGCGACCTGGATCGTATAGTTCAGGCCTTGCCATTCTTTATCGCGAGTCTTGGTGGACTTGAAGGTGGCAGGAGCACCTTCCAATTCTTTCGAGTCGTAAACTTTGATGCGGATGACCGAGTGTGGACAGACCATGGCGCACTTTCCGCACTGAATGCAGATGTTCGAATCCCATGCAGGGATTTCGAGAGCCAGATTGCGCTTCTCCCACTTCGCGGTTCCGGTGGGGAACGTTCCATCCACGGGGAACGCGCTGACCGGCAATTCGTCGCCACGTCCGGCATAGATCGTGCCTAGAACATCGCGCTCGAATTCCGGAGCTGAGGGAGAAAATGGAGGCGGTAGCTCGATCGTACTGGTGAGTTCAGCCGGGACTTTCACTTCGAACAAGTGGGCGAGGGTTTCGTCTACGGCCTTCATGTTCTTTTGCACGATTTCTTCGCCCTTGCGGCCATAAGTGTGACGGATGGACTCGCGAATGGCCTCGATCGCTTGATCAGCGGGCAATACGGCGGAGATGGCGAAGAAGCAGACTTGCAAGATCGTATTCATGCGGCTGCCCATGCCGGTGTCGCGCGCCACCTGGTAGGCATCGATGACATAGAGCTTCGCGTGCTTTGAAATGAGCTGCTGCTGCACGGGACGCGGGAGATGATCCCAAACTTCATCAGCGCCGAAGGGACTATTCACCAGGAAAGTACCTCCGGAGACCAGAGAACTCAGCATGTCATAGCGTTCGAGGAAGATCCATTGGTGACAGGCGACGAAGTTGGCGCTCGAAACCAGATAGCTGGAGCGAATGGGCTGCGGCCCGAAGCGAAGATGAGAAATGGTGGCCGCACCGGACTTCTTCGAGTCGTAGACGAAATATCCCTGGGCGTAATTGTCGGTGTTCTCGCCGATGATTTTGATGGAATTCTTGTTTGCGCCCACCGTGCCGTCGGCACCCAGACCGTAGAACATTGCGCGAACAACATTGTCGGGCTCGGTGGAGAAGCTGGCATCGTAAGTCAAACTGGTGTGGCTGACATCGTCGTGAATGCCGACGGTGAAGTGATCTTTTGGCTTATCCGCTTTCAGATTGTCGTAGACCGCCTTGACCATAGCTGGCGTGAATTCCTTGGAAGAGAGGCCGTAGCGGCCGCCCACGACGACCGGCGCGGCGTTTCGTCCATTCAAGCCAGACTTGATTCCTTCGTGGAGCGAGTTGACCACGTCGAGGTAAAGAGGTTCACCGATCGCTCCGGACTCTTTGGTGCGATCGAGCACGGCGATCTTGCGCGCGCTCGGAGGCAACTCCGCGAGGAGAGCCTGCACGGGGAAGGGACGATACAAGTGAACTTTCAGGAGCCCGACCTTCTCGCCTTGGGCGTTGAGTGACTCGACGGTTTCGTGAGCGACTTCGGCGCCGGAACCCATCATGACGATCACTCGCTCGGCATCCGGAGCACCCACATAGTTGACCAGGCGATAGGATCGGCCCACTACTTCGGCGAACTTGTTCATCACGGACTGGACAATTTTCGGGCAGGCATCGTAATAGGAATTTGCCCGTTCGCGCATCTGGAAGAAGACATCGGGATTCTGCGCGGTGCCGCGCAGGACGGGATGATCGGGTGAGAGAGCCCGCTGCCGATGCTCGAAGACGCGGTCCATGTTGATGAGGGCGCGCATATCGTCTTCCGCGAGCATTTCGATCTTGTTCACTTCGTGCGAGGTGCGGAAGCCATCGAAGAAATGGAGAAAAGGCAGGCGCGACTCGAGGGCCGCGGCGTGCGCGATGAGGGCCATGTCCATCGCCTCCTGCACCGAATTGGAGCAGAGCATGGCATAGCCGGTGGCGCGGACGGACATTACATCTGAATGATCGCCAAAGATGGATAGAGCGTGGGTGGCCAAGGTGCGGGCCGATACATGGAACGCCGTGGGAGTCAGCTCGCCGGCAATCTTGTTCATGTTCGGAATCATGAGCAGCAGGCCCTGGGAGGCGGTGAACGTGGTCGCGAGCGAACCCGTCTGCAGGGCGCCATGGACCGCTCCGGCGGCGCCACCTTCACTTTGCATCTCGGCCACGTGGGGCACCGTGCCCCAGATGTTCGGGATCCCCTGCGACGCCCATTCGTCCGCCCATTCGCCCATGTTGGAAGAAGGAGTGATGGGATAGATGGCAATGACCTCATTGACTCGATAGGCGACGTAGGCAACCGCCTCGTTGGCATCCATAGTCTTGAACTTGCGTTTCATCAACGGTCTACCGCCTTTGCATACGGATAGGTATCCAGGATTACTTTTGTTCCCACTTGTCTGAATAAGAATGGACCTCGGCCGGGGAAGAGCGCAGCAAGGCAAGTCACAGACGAATGTGATCTCCGTCACATCAAGGGCCGCGATGGGAATTGTGAGGCACGTCACATCGAAATGTATCTTGCAGCACAGCCAACGGGTTGATCCCGACGGACACTAGCGAAAGAAGAGCCGCCTCGATTTTCGGGAATAGTCGCAGACCGGGATTCCCAGGAACCGAGGCAACTGTTGGATACGAGTCATTCGAGGAGGTCGCATGCTCTCGCCGTACGGAATGGAGATTGTGGAAAGCTGCATAACCTGCAAGCTGCGCGCGGACCGCATATTTTGCGATCTGCCGCCCACGGCGCTGCAGAACTTCGAAAACATCAAGTTCGCGACTGCCTATCCTCAGGGAGCGGTGCTGTTTGTGGAGGGGCAGTTGCCTCGCGGAATTTTTGTGCTGTGCAAAGGCGGGGTCAAACTTTCGATCAACTCTCCAAGCGGGAGAACGATGATCGTGAAACTGGCGGAACCTGGAGAGGTATTAGGGTTGAGCGCAACGATCTCGGGCAAGCCCTACGAGGTGACAGCGGAAACGATCGATCCCTGCCAGGTAAATTTCGTCAAGCGTGAAGACTTTCTTAAGTTCTTGAAAGACGATGTGGAGGCCTGCTTCAAAGTGGCGGAGCAACTGGGCGAGAAGTATCACAACGCGTGCAAGGAAGTACGTTCGCTCGGACTGTCGCACTCTGCCGCCGAAAAATTGGCCAAGCTGCTTCTGGAGTGGAGTTCCAAGAACGGTGAGGGCGGCAAAACGGAGCCCCGTTTGAAGCTCAGACTCACGCACGAAGAAATTGCGCAGATGATTGGAACTTCGCGAGAGACGGTGACCCGCCTGTTTGCCGAGTTGAGGAAGCGTCAGATTTTGCAGTCGAAAGGCTCGACTCTGGTGATCCGCAATACGAATGCATTGCGCGATATTGCGAATAACAATTAGGCACATCTTTTTGGAGACAATGTGGGGCGCCGGTACGCGCCGGGCACAGGGTTCTTTGTCGGGACTAAAACCAAGACAATCCAAACATTCTAAATGACTTAAGGCTTGGTGACGGTAATCACAATTTGGAGTGATGACCATCACCGCTGGGGTTTTCAATCTCTTCTATTGTTGCGCCGTGGGTGGGCCGATAGCGCCCGGTTCTGGGAGGGATAGAGCACCATGACTACTGCAAACGGCAAGGGGCAGCCAAATCAAGTGACGCAAAAACCGCGGCTGATTTTTTGGGAGTTGACGAAAGGGTGCAATCTTCGCTGCATCCATTGCCGGGCCAGTGCCACGGAGTTGAGTTCGCCCTCCGACCTGTCAACCCAGGCGGCTCGCGACATCATCGATCAGATCGCTGAAGTATCGTCTCCTATTCTTGTTCTCAGCGGCGGCGAGCCGCTATTTCGCTCAGACATTTTTCAGTTAGCGCGATACGGCACCGATAAAGGGCTGCGGGTGGCGCTGGCTACGAATGGCACGCTGGTTACGAAACAAGTAGCGCAGAAGATTGTCGACAGCGGCGTGAAGCGTGTGGCCATCAGTCTGGACGGCGTGGATGCGGCTACACACGATACGTTTCGTGGGATTCCTGGGGCCTTCGACGCCGCGATCACCGGGTTTCGCAACCTGAAAGATCTTGGCATGTCGGTGCAGATCAACACTACGATCGCGCGTCACAATGCCCATCAACTTCCGGCGGTGCTCGAACTGGCAAAGTCGCTGGGAGCCGACGCGCTGCATACCTTTCTTCTGGTGCCGGTGGGCTGCGGTGTAGATATCGCCGCCGAGCAAATGGTCCCACCGGAAGAATACGAGCGGATGCTGAACTGGTTTTATGATCGATCGCTGGAAGGCGGCATCGAGTTGAAGGCGACGTGCGCCCCGCATTATTTTCGTGTGGTCCGGCAACGGCGGGTAGCGGAGCATCGTTCAGCGTCGGCGGCGGAAGCTGCGCAGTTAGCGGTCGAAGCGCCACACAGTTCGCCGATTGATGGTTCGGCAAACCATGGAGCGGCATACATCGGCCCGACTGAGATGGCGATGCCGGGCTCGACCGGAATCGAATTGAAACCTCATGGGATCGGCAAGGCCGTGGGGCATCCTGGAGCTCACCCATCCGATATGAATGCCATGACGAAAGGATGTTTGGCGGGAACGGCTGTGTGTTTCATTTCTCATCAGGGGGAAGTTTATCCCTGTGGATACTTGCCAGCGTTGGCCGGAGATCTGAAGAAACAGTCGTTTGCCGATATCTGGCGGGACTCATTTGTGTTCAATCAATTGCGCGATACCAACAACCTGCAGGGAAAGTGCGGTTGCTGTGAGTTTCGCAATATCTGCATGGGCTGCCGGGCGCGGGCGTTTGCCGTCACCGGAAACTATCTGGATGAGGAACCGTTCTGCGTCTACGAACCGCACACTAAGATCTTGAAGGGCAAGGATATTACGCCTGCGGAGGTCGCACGCTAAGCGAGCCTCGAGAGGCAGTTCACCACAGAGACACAGAGGCATAGAGAAAAATCAAATCCGAACGGATTTAAGGTTGGCTGACCCTCCCCCAGTGTTTTGGTCGGTTCTCTCTGTGGCTATGTGTCTCTGTGGTGAACGCTCCGGACGGGCCAAAAGACACGAGCGCAGCGTGATATCCCACTAAGAAAGCTGTTCCTCTCCTGTTTTCCTTCCTGCAACAACCTGGCTAACTCGCTGACACAATGGCACTTGCCTGCTTACAGAAAGAGCGCCTGTTTGGCATGGCGGGTGCTTTTCTAGAGTGTGGTCTACAGGAGCTAACGACGTGGAACCCGCTCTGATGGTGATCGGCCTGAACTACCGTACGGCCCCAGTGGCGGTGCGGGAACGTTTCTGGATCAGCGAGGACCGGCGTTACGAGACACTGTCACAGTTGTCGCGGGCGGAGGGCATCGACGAAGTGCTTGTGCTAGCCACCTGCAATCGGACTGAGTTCCTGCTGTGGGTCAACGACATTACGCTGGCGGCAAATTCGGTAATGCGGTTCCTCGGCTCCGAATATGGACTCATGCTGTGCGAGTGGAAGCATTTCTACCGCTTGCTGGACGAAGCTGCGCTTCTGCACATATTTCGGGTTGCATCCAGCCTGGATTCGATGGTGGTGGGCGAACCGCAGGTCGTCTCCCAGGTGAAGCAGGCTTGGCAGCAGGGGCAGAAGGTTGGGTCTACAGGACGATTCCTGGATGCCGTGATGCAGAAGGCTTTGACGGTCTCCAAGCGCGTGCGCACGGAGACGGCGATTGGTAATGCGGCGGTTTCCATTCCCTATGCGGCAGTGGAACTCACAAGACAGATATTCGGCGGGTTGGAAAATAAGAAAGTGCTCCTGTTAGGCGCGGGAAAGATGAGCGAACTCTCTGCCCGCGGATTACTCAACCAAGGCGCCGCTTCCGTGTGTGTGATCAATCGCACGCTGGAGCATGCCACCGAGCTTGCGGCCAAGTTGGGTGGGTGTGCGATCCCGTTTGAAGAGCGCTGGCAACATATGGCGGAGGCCGACATCATTATTAGTTCGACTGCGTGTCCGCACACAATCCTCAGCCGCGAAGAAGCCGAAACCATGATTCGCGGACGCAAAGACAAACCTCTGGTGATTGTGGACATCGCCATGCCGCGCGATGTTGACGCTGAGGTACGCAAGGTGAGAGGCGTCTTCCTCTATGATCTCGACGATTTGGAGAATGTAGTCGACCACAATGCGGGGGAGCGTGAGGCTGCCGCGACCCAAGCACAAAAAATTCTGCAGACCGAGGCGCAAGGGTTCCGTCGAAAGCTGCTGGCGGAGCGTGTGGTACCGACGATTGTTGCGTTGCGCCAGCGGCTGGACGAAATTTGCCGGCAAGAATTGGATTCCTTCCGCCAAGAGTGCGGGCCGTTTTCCAAGGACCAGGACGAAATGTTGAACGCGGTGATGTCCCGAATGACGCAGAAGATCGCAGGGTCCCTGGCCCGTGAACTCAAGGAACTTCCAGAAAAGATGGAGCAGGAACAGATGGCCGTTGCGTTGCAGCGGCTGTTCCATCTGCAAGCGCCTAAGACGGCGATTGCCGGCACCATTTCATAGGAAAATTGAACTCCGCCAGTGGACAATTCGGCGGAAAAAGACGTAGAGTCTGCCTGTGAGCAGCAGCCTCAGTCGTGTTCCGCTCATCGCTCAGGCCGAGCGGCATGGCGGACGCATCGCGATCGTAGACTCGCAACAGTCTTTCACTTACAACGAGTTGTCGAATGCTTCGTCTCGCGTGGCGAGAGCGATGCTCGCTGGGCGTGGGGATCTTCACGAAGAGCGCGTGGCGTTTCTGATCACGCCGGGATTTCCGTGGGTTGCGGTGCAATGGGGAATATGGCGAGCCGGGGGCGTTGCGGTCCCGTTGCCGGTCAACTCGGCCCGGCCTGAGCTGGAATATTTTGTCGACGATACAAGAGCATCGACTCTGGTGTTCGATGAGCAGGGCGCTTCCCTGCTGGAGCCAATCGCAACAGCGCGTGGAATTCGGCCCTTGTCCTACGATCAACTTCTAACGCGGCAATCCCCGCAGACGTCTAACTCCCCTTCGGATATTGGCGATGAGCGGCGCGCCATGATTCTCTACACCAGTGGAACGACGAACCGGCCGAAGGGCGTCGTCACAACTCACGACAACATTACGGCGCAGATCACGACGCTGGTGAAGGCGTGGGAGTGGTCGGCTGACGATCGCCTTCTGTTGTGTCTGCCGCTGCATCATGTCCACGGAATTATCAACGTGGTTTCGTGTGCGCTGTGGTCGGGCGCGGTCTGCGAGATGCTGCCGCGCTTCGACGCGAATGCGGTTTGGGATCGCATCGCGGGTGGAGATGTAACTTTGTTCATGGCGGTGCCGACGGTTTATGTGAGGCTGATCGCCGCATGGGAGGCGGCTTCGGCGGAGCGGCGGGCGAGGTTAAACAGTGCGTGCAGACGGTTACGGCTGATGGTATCCGGCTCAGCCGCGCTACCGGTGAGCACGCTCGAGCGCTGGAAGGAAATCAGCGGCCACATACTGCTGGAGCGCTACGGGATGACGGAGATTGGCATGGCGCTTTCGAATCCCTTGCACGGCGAGCGCGTGCCGGGAAGCGTGGGGACGCCGCTGCCGAACGTTGAGGTTCAGCTGGTGGGAGAAAATGGTGAGCGGGCCAGCTCGGGAGTAGCGGGGGAGATTGAGGTTCGTGGTCCGAGCGTGTTTGCGGAATACTGGGGCCAACCCGATGCTACACGCGATGCGTTCCGCGATGGGTGGTTTCGTACTGGCGATACCGCCGTCGTGGAGGACGGCCGCTATCGCATTCTTGGCCGAACAAATATCGATATCCTGAAGACGGGTGGACATAAAGTATCGGCGCTGGAGATTGAAGAGGCTCTGCGGCAACATACGGCGGTAGCTGAGTGCGCGGTGGTTGGCGTGCCTGACGCAGAGTGGGGCGAGCGTGTGGCCGCGGCGGTGGTGCTGAACAACGGCGGTGCCCTGGAGTTGTCGTCGTTTCGCGCGTGGGCGAAGGAATTGCTGGCGGCGCACAAAGTGCCATCGCGGCTTCTCGTGCTGGATGCGCTTCCGCGCAATGCAATGGGCAAAGTGATGAAGCCGGCATTGGCAGCGCTATTCCGAACTACGAATGGCAGTGACCGCGCGAGCTGACGCCGCCTGACGCTGCTTGACCGACCGTGTTATGCTCCTGCGGACACAAGGACAGAGCCATGGCCCGTGATGCGGTGATCCGTCCATTTCCTGCCATTCATACCAAGCTTTCACGCCAGCAAATCACGGGATTCTGGGGCGCATGGGCCGGGTGGACCCTGGACGGCATGGATTCGGTGATCTACGCGCTGGTTCTCAGCCCTGCGCTTACAGAATTGCTTCCGAAGTCGGGGATCAAAGCCAGTCCTGCCAATGTGGGATTTGCGGGATCGACCCTGTTTGCGTTGTTTCTGGTGGGATGGGGACTGTCACTGATTTGGGGTCCGATTGCCGACAAGTTTGGCCGCAGCCGCGTGCTGGCTGCAACCATTTTTGTTTATGCGATCTTCACGGGCGCTGCCGCTTTGTCGCAGACGGTGTGGCAACTAGGGTTGTTCCGCTTGCTGGCGGGCATTGGAATTGGCGGCGAATGGGCGCTGGCGGGGACATATGTCGCCGAAGCATGGCCGGAAGACCGCCGCAAGATGGGCGCAGGATATTTGCAGACCGGTTACTACGCTGGTTTTTTTCTGGCTTCCGCACTGAACTACACGGTGGCGCCGCACTACGGCTGGCGCGCTATGTTCTGGTGTGGACTGACGCCGGTGGTTGTGGCCTTCATGATTCTGTTCCGCGTGAAGGAACCGGAGCGCTGGCAGCATAAAACCAAAGTTAGGGCGAAGGATGGAATGTCTCCTCTAAGTAGGATTTTCAGTGCGCCTTACTTGCAGCGTACGCTGGTGAACACGGTGCTGTTGGCATCGGCGATCTGCGGGCTGTGGGCAGCTGCCGTGTATGCTCCAACCGCAATCATCAGCCTGGCAAAGCGGGCCGGCATGTTGCAGGCGCAGGCCGTGCGCATGTCATCTTTCGGCATGGGATTGCTGTCGCTGGGGACGATTCTGGGATGCCTGGCGGTTCCTCCGCTGGCCGAGCGTTTTGGGCGCAAGCGGACTCTGACTTTTTATTTCTTCGGGATGGCGGCATGCATCGTGCTCAGCTTTGGCTGGGCGTTCTACCTGACGCAAGGACTTCATCCATTCATCGCGGTGCTGTTTTTCCTGGGCTTCTTTGGCGGCAACTTCGCGGTGTTCAGTCTTTGGCTGCCGGAGCAGTATGGGACTGCGGTGCGCGCCACCGCGTTTGCGTTTACTACTTCGTTTGGACGATTCATCGCCGCCGGAGTCAACTTCGGAGTGGGCGCGCTAGTTAGCCGAATGGGAACGCTCGGAAAGCCGGTTGCTTTTACGGCGATTGCGTTTGGGATTGGACTGCTCGTGATTCCCTTCGCGGTGGAAACGCGGGGAAACGTGCTGCCGGAATAAGAGCTTCCCATGAATTCGAGTAGTACCAGGGAAATCATCTAAGGGCGAAGGCTTATGAAATCGTCACTCTGCGAATTTCGGCTTCGCCAACGTGCAGCCGTCTTACTTGGGGCAGTCTTGCTCAGTCTCGCGTCTGGGTGTCACAAGACTGACGCGTCCGCCACCGAATTTTTTACAGCGACGGGCAACGGCAATTTGGCGAAGGTCGCCTGTTACTCGACCGTAATCCAAACCTTGTATTCCGCAAGAACAGGGACGGCTCCACCGCTCTCCATTCCGCCGCGTTTCATGACTACTTGGAAATCGCCGAGTTGCTACTAACCAGGAATGCCGATGTGAATGCAAAGAACAGCGAAGGCGTTACTCCGCTGCACTATGCTGCGTCGTATGGCCATAAGGACATTGCGGAACTGCTACTGTCGAACAAGGCCGACGTTAACATCGGAGACGGAATGGGACGCACGCCACTGTATGACGCCGCGGGGAGCGGTCGAATCGAAGAAGTCAGCATACTTCTTGCCGGCAAGGCCGATGTGAACGCAAGAACTCTTGGCGGTTATACCGCGCTATCCACGGCAGCCGCTCGCGGCCGTGAGGATGTTGTCCATTTGCTGATCGAGAACGGGGCCAACGTTAACGCAGCAGACCTCGACGGTTCTACTCCGCTACACTGGGCGCGAGTAAGTGGCTACGAGCGCATCGAGGACTTATTGCGCCAGCACGGTGCCTTTGAACTGCCTCGTGCGAAGTCAGAGTGGCCCTACCCTTGATCTTCGATTTACGACGGCAAATTCAGTTGGCGAAAACAAGCGATTACACTCACGATACCGGCGGGTTGCACGGCTAGAGTGATCTCTACTGATCCTCGGTCGCGACAGCCTGGGAGCCTTCATCGTCTCCGCGGATCAAGCCGAATTTCTTCAGCTTGTAGCGGAGGGCGTCGCGGCTAATGTCGAGGAGCTTGGCGGCGTGGGTCTGGTTTCCATTCGCCTGACGCATGGCCAACTCAACCATGGCG
This sequence comes from uncultured Acidobacteriaceae bacterium, assembly GCA_964403025.1. Lineage (GTDB taxonomy): Bacteria > Acidobacteriota > Terriglobia > Terriglobales > Acidobacteriaceae > Sulfotelmatobacter. Next base: position 516,279 of record CAYOEH010000003.1, read on the forward strand.
TGCTCCACTTCCTCGAGCGACGTACCGCCATCCGGGATGTAAAGACGCGGGAGCGTGCGACCGTTTGGCAGCGTCTGTCCGCCGTCGGCGGGAGAGGTTCGTTCGAAGACGGTACGGCCGCCGGACTCGCCGACCGAGAACGGCAGATAGAGCGGGCGCAGGAGCGGTTCGTCCTCCAGAATCATGCCACGCTCGATGGTGTTCTTCAGCTCGCGAACGTTGCCGGGCCAGTTGTGAGCAAGAATCAGGCGGCGAGTCTCTTCAGAAATACCGCGCACCGACTTCTTGAATCGACGGTTATAGCGATCGATGAAGAAATCCACCAACGGCAAGATATCTTCTTTGCGGTCGCGCAGCGGCGGAATGAAGATGGCGATGATGGCGAGCCGGTAGTAGAGATCCTGACGGAATTGGGCTTCGCGCACGGCTTTTTCCAGATCGCGGTTGGAGGCCGCGATCACACGGACATCGACCTGCATATCGCGGATACCGCCGACGCGACGGATGACCTGGTCCTCCAGCACGCGAAGGAGTTTGGCTTGCAGCAAGGGAGAAAGTTCGCCGATTTCGTCGAGGAATAAGGTGCCACCATCGGCCGCCTCGAACAGGCCCTTCTTCATCTGCTTGGCATCGGTGAAGGCGCCTTTTTCATGGCCAAAGAGTTCGGCTTCCATCAAGGTCTCAGGAATCGCGGAGCAGTTGATGGCGATGAAAGGCTTCTCCTGGCGGGAGCTTTCGTAATGAATGGCTTTCGCAATGAGATCTTTGCCGGTGCCGCTTTCGCCTTGAATCAGAATGGTGGTGGCCTCGCTGGCGGCAACCTTCTTGACGAAGTTCATCAGCTCGGTCATCTTCGAGGAAACACCGACCACGTTGCTATAGCCGGAAGTGCGGCGCACCTCCCCACGCAAGGTTTGTACTTCGGTGCGGAGGCTGGTGGCTTCGAGAGCATTCTTGATGGTGACGTGGAGTTCGTCGAAATCCACCGGCTTGCCGACGAAGTCGTAGGCTCCAAGCTTGAGCGCGGCCTTGACGTCGTCCAATTGCGGGTCGGCGGTGATCATGATGACGGCGCGGGCGTCGCCATTTTTCTTGAGTTGATCGAGCACTTCGATGCCGGTGAGGTCTGGCATGCGGACGTCAAGCAGGACCAGATCGGGCGACTCGTTCTGGGCGAGCTTGAGCGCAGGCTCCCCGGAATCGGCCTCGATTACACGATAGCCCCACTCTTCGCACTTCTGGCGCAGAGACCAGCGCACCAGGCGCTCGTCGTCCACCACCATGATTTTCTCGGCAGCCATGCGTGTTTAATTTACTACGAAACGACGGCAGCTTGCTTTGGCGAGCTCGTTGGGATGGCCAGATGAAGGAGTTCTAGGAAGCGGTAGTCGGAGCGGAGATCTGAGCGGTCGGCGAGTGGAATGGCAGCAGCACCGTGAACTCACTTCCCTTCCCGACAACGCTAGCGACTTCGATGCGGCCATGATGCTCTTCCACAATGCGGCGGGCCAGAGAAAGGCCGAGGCCGGTGCCGTTTCCTTTGGTCGTATAAAAAGGACGGAAGATGTTGGAGAGATGCAGAGGGGAGATTCCACGGCCGGTGTCGCGGACTACGACGCTGGCAAAGCCATCTTGTGCTTGTGGATCGATCTCGACATTCACTGTGCCAGCGCCCGTCACCGCTTGCACTGCGTTAAGTAGCAAGTTCAGCAGCACCTGGTGAATCTGATCGCTGTCGTGTTCAACCTCAGGCAGATCTGGAGCTTTCTGTAATTCTATTTTGATCGGCTTGGAGAGGACTTGCTGGCGCGCCAGCATCACGGCGTGTTCCACCGTTGTGTTGAGATTACTCAGGCGAATCTGTGGCGGGTGTGGCCGGGCGGTCTCGAGGAGATCAGTCACAATGCGATTAATCTGCGCGATTTCCAGACGAACGTCTTTGATGACGGCGCGCGCGGGACTGGTGGAAGGCAGATCGCGGCCGACGATTTCGATGACTCCCGCGATACCGGCCAGAGGATTGCGGATCTCGTGGGCCAAGCCGGTGGCCAGCTCGCCGAGAGTTGCCAGATGTTCGGCGCGAGACATTTGCGTGCGATGCAGGCGCTCGATTTCCTCACGGCTTTCGCGCAACTGCTGCATCATGTGATTGAATTGGCGGCCGAGGTCTCCGATTTCGTCGTTGCGACGAGAGAAGCTGACTCGAACGTCGAGGTTGCCGTCACTCACCTGCCCGATCTTCTCCTGCAATTCCACCATGGGTCGCTGAATTAAGTAAGCGAGCATCAACATGGAGACGGCACAGATGGCGACGGCTCCCGCTCCCGCGACGATCAGAACGGCGTGACGATCGGGATCGCGCAACGATACGGTTGCAAGAGTGAAGAGAATCAGTCCTGCTAGGAGCACGAAGCCTACCGGCAAAATTGCCTTGAGCTGCCAATTCATGCGCACGGAACCTGACTTGCAGTCCTCACCCTGCGATGAACGTGCCGACACAGTAGGCTTGCCACCGTCCAACCGACCAAGAGCATGGCCAGACACCGCAGTCGTCTGCTCTGTCTCGGTGATTGACTTGGTCGTGGATTGCGGTTCGCTAAGCATACGAGTGAAGTCCCGGGAGCAGATAAGTAACGCCGAAGAAGGTGAACATCACCACGATGAAGCCCAGAATCGCGAAGTACGCGGCGCGACGGCCACGCCATCCGCGAGTGATGCGCATGTGAAGATAGCCTGCGTACACAAGCCACGTGATCGCCGCCCAGGTTTCTTTCGGATCCCAGCTCCAATAGGAGCCCCAGGTTTGGTTCGCCCAGTACGCTCCCGAAGCGATCATCAGAGTTAACAGGGGGAAGGCAAGAGAGATGGTTTTGTAAGTGATGCGGTCCAGGTTGTCGGAACTGGGCAACAAGCGCTCCAGATCCGGACGCCGCCAAAGTAGCAGCAGATAAAGTAAGGAGATAAATACTCCACCGACCAGGCCGGAAAGGATGAATGGACTCGCAGCAAGACTGGTGGGAAATAAACCGTCGGCATCGAGTGATGCGTAGCGGCCATCATGAGCGCGCATCAGAAACATGGCCAGCGCCATCACCTGGAGCAGAATGCTTAGGAAGACGGCACGATTCGCGAGTGTCAGAAAGCTGTCGTGTTTCTTCCAGCGCGCGAGCCCGTAAAGGACTAATGGAGACACGACTACCAGAAGCGCAAGGGTCATAAGCCAGCCAAGATCCGGAACATCGACAAACAACCGCACACCCTTGGAGAGAAATACCTCTGACTTCGATTCCGGATTCCATGCCACCAGGCTCAGACCGCCCCACTTCTCGAAGCGGGTAAGAACAATAGCTGCGTAAATAGCGACCGTGCTGGAACTGGTTACTGCGAGAAAAGTCTCGGTCTTCATCTTGTCCTGGATCAGGAACATCGTAGCCAGAGCAAAGCTCAGCGCACACGTGGCATAAGCGAGCATGGCGAGCGTGACATGCACGTGCAGCCAGGTGGACTGGAGGGCGGGAACCAGCGGGTGCACTTCAGTTCGCAACAGTTGCATTAGAACCACGCCCACAATGGCTACCGGCATGGTGACTGTGCCAATGACTTTAACGCCGTACTTTTTTTCCACCACCAGCGTGAGCACCGCCAAGGTCCAAACGAAGCTGAGCAGCATTTCATAGACGCTGGAAAACGGTGGATGCCCGGCTTCATACCAGCGATGGGCGATGGCGGCCGTATTCGCAATCAATCCCGCCGAAGTAGCGAGCGAGGCAAACTTTACGTAGGACTCGGTGCCGGTAACGCCGAATCCCAGGTACAAGGCTCCCGCGCCGGCATAGAAAATCAGAGCGGCAAACAATAAATTGGTTTCGTTCAATACATTGCCGCTTTTAACCACATTCAGAAATGCCATGAACAGCAGGAACACAATCGCCAGTCCGACCATCACAATCAGGGTCATGCCGGTTGTCGTTTGCTGCGCCTCTGCTTTTGCTCGTGCCATTTACCTTCCTCCGATGAGCCGGCTCAGTTGCCGGCGACCACAGCGACCTTCTCGCTCCGAGAGACCCTGGGGATGGTTGTCAGTTCTTCCGTTACCTTTGCGACGAGAACGTCGAAGCGCTCCTCAAAAGCATCGCGGTTGCGGTTCGCACTGCCCCCCATCCACAGCGAGTGCTTGCCGGTTTGGAGATCGAGAACCGGTACCACCCAAATTCGCACATGGACTACGTAGAAAACGAACGCGAGTCCGACGACCATCAGGACGACTCCCGCCCAAACACCCCACTGTCCGGGTTCGTGCGACACCTGCAGGCCGGTAAAGTGGCCCATCTTCAGATCGGTGGCCTCCAATAGATAAGGCGCCTTGGAGTTGTCGGCGATTCCTTCGATCTCAGGGAACCAGACGTCGAAGTCTTCTCCGGAGCTCTTCGAGGTCACCACCAGGTGGGCTGCCGGATTTTCCAAATCGTTTGACTTCCGGTAAACGCGGCCGTCTTGAACCGCATAGTCGGGGAAAAATTCGGCGAAACGAACCGTGGTGTCGGCATCGAGCGGAACAGTCTCATTCACGGCCAGTCCGAGTTCCCGCTTTTCGCCGGAGCCTTTGCTCGGAGTGGCGACGAACAGGAGCTTCTCTACTTTTCCGTTCTGGCCGTAACTCGACTGATAGAAGCGCACACCACTGTAGAAAAGCGGGTCGTTCACGACGATTTCTTTCGTCTGCACATCTTGCCCTTCCCGGACGACGGCGAGCTTGGACCACCACTTTTTCGGACTACCATCTTTATAGTTTTCCTGGCCAGCGGCATCGCAGCGGATAGAAAACGGGAGCGTGCGCGTGGTGCCATCGCGCAATTCGACAGTGTTGGAGCTCTGCCCCTCATTCAGATTGAGCGTGCCTCCCCAGCCCCAAATGCCGTCCACCACCGTGCCGAAGAAAATAAGCAGGAGGCTGGCGTGGACGATGTAAACAGCCAGCTCTGAGATCCGGCTGCGCTCGGCAAAAATAGAGAAGTGATCCTTGTGGACCACGCGTTCTGGTTTGTATCCAAGTGAATGGAGAGCGCGTTCGGCGGCCACTAATCCTGATTCCTCGTCTGCAACGGCCAGCAATTTCTGGGGATGGGAAGCGCGACGGAAGCCTTCATCGGGATACTTGTACGGACGCGAGAAGTAGCGCCACGAGTTGGGGAAACGATCGATCGAAGCGGCTACGATGCTGATGCTGACCAGCAGAACCAACCCGAGAAACCACCAGGAGTGAAAGACGTCTGTCAATCCGACCTTGTCGAGGATTCTGAGAGCCTGCGGCGAGTAGGCGCGCTGCATCTCGTCCGGCTCAGTGACCGGCCGTTGCAACACGATGGTTCCCACTGCGGCAAAGATCACGACAAGGATCAAGAGCACCACCCCAGTCTGGATGGAAGCCACGGTGCGCCACACTCGATGCGGGATTGTGCGGGAATCTCCTGCCATATTCCTCCCCTTCATCGCTTAAGAAAGCACGTCTCCCACCATAGGTTGCGGATTGGGCGAAGTGCCTGAAACGGCGGAGGATGCGAAATTAAGGAGAGGATTAATACAAGCGAAATGTGAGGCATATCACACAACAGATTTAAAGTTCTGCGGGAATTTCGCGCAGAATCGAGAGGCGCGACCCAGAAAAGCCCGTGGTTGCACATCACGATTACTTGCGTCATTTGACCATCGGAGTGTGGGAGAATCCGCGATGGTGATGAGTTTCTCAACGCATCGCTTCTTTTAATATTGGAGGCCACGCGGCCATCCTATTTATTTTCAGGTCTTTACAAAGACCTTTAGCAATCCACAGGGGCGGAGTATAAAGGCGAGACTCGTGCAAAAGCTCTGTTACGGAGGTAGGCGGGAGTGGCACTGGAATCTCTCAAATCGATGGCAAACTTGCGTTGCACGCTCAATGCGCTGGGATGTTTCCTTCTCGTCCTCCTATTTGCTGGCCGGGTCTCGGCCGTTCAACATCCGGTCACGCTTGATCCGAAAGCCGATCCCTCTACTTGCCTCGCGTGCCACGAAGACAAAACCAAGGGCAAGTCAGTACATTCAGCGATCGCCATGGGTTGTACCAGTTGCCATGAAATCCGCACAGTCAAAGACGTAACACACGTCAAGCTGATCACGACCACTCCGTATGCACTGTGTTTTACTTGCCACGCAGATAAAAATGCCGCTGACATAAAAGGTAAAGTTCATCCCCCGGCAGTGCGAGACTGTCTCAAGTGCCACGACCCTCACGTCTCCGATAATAAGAATCAGTTGCTGAAGCCCGAGTCTGGCGATCAGAAAGAGAACCTCTGCCTGAGCTGCCACAACACGGGATTGAATGTCCCGGCAAAAGGTAGCCGACACGCCGCCCTGGACATGGGTTGTGACACCTGCCACATCACGCACAAAACCGGAGAGATTGGAAAGGCCGAGTTTGATTTCCACCTGACGAAGGCGGCGCCGGCGCTCTGTTTGGACTGTCACGATGCCAAGGGCGCGGACCTGCAGAAGGCCCATCAGAATCAACCGTTCGAAAAAGCCGATTGCCTGACCTGCCACGATCCGCACCAGTCAGACGCGCCCAAGCTGATGGCGAAGTTCATGCACCCGCCCTTCGCCGACAAGCAGTGCGACGTTTGCCACGCTCCGGCCAAGGACGGAAAAGTGGTGCTCACCCAGCCCGACGCGAAATCTTTGTGCGTAACCTGCCACTCGGATAAAGCGGAACTCATCGAGAAGGCAAAGGTGCAGCATCCGGGAGCGGCCGGTGATTGCACCGACTGCCACAGCCCACATGCCAGCCGGCAGCCAGGGCTTCCCAAGACGAACGCGGTGGATATCTGCCTGGGTTGTCACAGCGATCAGGCCGAACAGTCCAAGAAGCATGTGCTCCATCAGCCCGCCTTTGGCCAGGGCTGCGCGACCTGTCACGAGCCGCACGGCGGCGAGAATGACCACCTGTTACGGGCCAAGGGAAATCCGCTTTGCCTGGAGTGCCACGGCCCCGACTCGGAGCCACAGAAGCTTGAGGCCGAGCATTTGCTGACAATCTTCAACGGAAAAGTGAAGTTGCCCGAAGACTACTACCAGAAAAACAAGGTCGCGATCCTACCGCTTCGATATGGGCTGGGTCATCCGGTGCAGGGTCATCCTGTGGGAGATGTGATGGATCCGTCGGATATAACCAAGGTCAAGACTCACTTGACTTGCCTATCCTGCCACCAGCCGCACTCTTCGGCGCAGGCTGATTTGCTCGTGAAGGATCAGCAGAACAATATGGCCTTCTGTGATAGCTGCCACAAGAATCGAACGAATATGCGAGATACAACGGTGCCGGGAAATTAGAGACAGGAGAATAGAAAATGCTCGCCCTTCCTTATAAACCGAATTGCAGCGTCAAGGTGCTGGTGGCGCTCGTACTCCTGCTAGCGCTGTGCCTGGCTTCGCCGGTTTCTATGTTTGCCAGCGACAAGAAAAAGAAGAAGGCCGACGCACCTCAGCCGACCGAAGCTCCCAAGCTGGATATTGATACGTCGAAGCTGGTTTGGCCGAACCCGCCCAACATCGCGCGCGTCCGCTGGCTGAGCTACTACGCCGGCATGAAGATCGACCGCACTCCGCCCGCCGCCACGAAGAAAAAGCAGAGCTGGATGGACCGTGTGGCCGGCGCCAAGCAGGAAGATAACGTCGACAAACTCAAGACTTTTCCCTGGCAGTTGCTGGGACCGTACGGCATCGCCATTGACTCCAAGGGCCAGGTATATGTGGCCGATCAAAAAGTCGGAGCGGTCTTTATCTTCAACACGGAGACGCACGACGCCACCCTTATTAAAAACGGCACGGATGCTCACTTTGGCTGGATCAACGGCCTGGCCATCGACGATGGCGACCGCCTTTTTGTCTCCGATGGAAAGATGCATCGAATCCTGATCTTCGGTCCTAGTCATGACGTCCAGGGCCAGATCGTGGAGGGGTTGGTGGATCCGGTGGGACTGGCGATCGACAAAGAAAATCGGCTTCTCTATGCCGTCGACGAGCAACTGGACCAGGTCTTCGTGTATGACGCGGACAGCCTGAAACTGCTGCGCAGAATCGGGAGCGCGGTGACTGCAGCGAAGAAACATTCTCTGACGACGCCGGGAGACTTCGCTGCGCCGACCAATGTTGCGCTCGACAATGACGGCAACGTATACGTCACCGACACTCTGAACAGCCGCGTCGAGATATTCGATGCGGACGGGCATTTCATCAGCACGTTCGGCAAAGCCGGCGACGGTCCAGGATACTTGTTCCGGCCAAAGGGCATTGCGATCGATTCTGACGGGCACATATGGGTGGCCGATCAATATCAGGACCGCGTGCAGGTGTTCAACCGCGACGGGCAGTTGCTCACCTACATTGGCGACACCCACGCCAACGGACCGGGGCAGTTCAAAGCGCTGGTCGGAATTGCCATTGACAAACAAAATCGTGTCTTTACCACCGAACAATATCCGGGCCGCATGCAGATGTTCCGCTACATTACCGACGCTGAGGCGGATGCCGAGCGGACGCGACGGCAAGCGGAGCTGACAAAAACGGCAGACGCGCGAAAGCAGTCGACCGACAGCACGCAGAAACCGGCGGAAGCATCAACCCAGAAACCGGCGGAAGCGCCTGCAGTGAAACCAGAAACTGCAACACCAGCGCAGAAACCTAATTAAAGGATACGTGGTATTTAACCTCACGCTTCGGCGCCCATGCCGAGGCGTTTGCGCGATAGCACTCACTGGCACTCTTGCCGCATCGCCTGAAAGGTGACATCCGTCACGAGCAGGGGTGAGAGGCGTCCTAGAAAGCATCATCTCAAAAATGTCTAATGGCCTCCGGAGAGGAGAGTCCACGTGACGTGTTGCATTTTTTTGCTGTTGAAAAACGCCACAGCGAGCGACCACGCGACGTGGGGCATTTCCCCAATCCCACTGCGGAAGAAGACCCAACAAAGTAACTTATCTGGTGTTACCAAAGTGGGATCAGTTCCCGAAACGGGTTCTAAGTGCAACTGTGGCAATTACTTACATATCCACGTTAAGAATGGCTTCAGCCAAGCTCTTCGGTGGTTCTCGTGCAATCGTCCATACGGGAGGGTTTACAGAACCTCCGCAATCTTATGAACCTCGAGAGTTCCAAGAGTGCAGCAGTAGAAGTAAGCGGTAGATGTGAACGTGTTGCAACACTTCATAAAGGAGCTAATATGAAAAAGAGCTTTTTAGTTCTGTTAATGATTCTGGCCGTAGCTGCTTTTGCTGCTGCTCAGACATTCGCGCCGCCGTCTGACGTCCTCGGCGCTCACCTCAATTACGGTCGTGGCTGCGCAGCTTGCCACGCGCCACACAGCGGCGCATGGGGCAACGGCGCCAACAAGTCGGGCGACACCACCTCTGGTACCTCGATCCTCTGGGGTCAGGATGTGGGCTCGTTGTACGGCAAGACCATCATCACGGGCAGCACCAATGGCAGCACCGGCTACACTGAAGTTCTGCCGGCCAGCATGGCCGCTGGGACTCCCGATGTGAATGGCCTGATCACCTGCCTTAGCTGCCATGACGGCAACTATGCCACCGGCGCCATGATGAAGAACCAGGTTTATGAGACACTGCCAGCCGGCTACGGCGGTTTCAACAAGATTCCGACCTTGCTGGGTGCGAATGGCGACGGCGCCAACAGCTACCTGGCCACTCACCCGGTGGGCTTGAACGCCACCGTTTCTTGCGGCGGACAGTGGAATTGGGATTGCGTCGAGACCAACGGCGTGATCAATATGACTGGCCCGAATTCCTCCGCATTCGTAAAGAACTACGGCTTCTTCGTCGGCCTCAGCGCGTACAACAACACAGCTGTGGTTACCTGTACGACCTGCCACAACCAGCACATCATGAACGTCGTCAAAGTCACCAACGGCGCGAAGAGCGGCTTGGCGAGCGGCACCTACCAGACGATGTTCTTCGTCATCGGCCCCTATAACCCGGGCAGCGGCACGGCTGGATCGAACCAGACCGCGCAGTTCTGCCGTCAGTGCCACGGTGGAGAAGCGAACGAGTCGAACGGAAGCTATACCATCCCGACGACTTTCTAAGCTGTCGGCTTCGTAACACGGGGGAGAGGAAAACTCTCCCCTATTTTTTCGACCGAATTCTGTGTGAGGATAGATTTATGAAACGCCAACCAGCAATACGAACCCGGATTCTCGCGGCCTTTACGCCAATCGCGATGAGCATAATCGTGATGAGCTTAATCGCGATGACCGCGGCGGTGACGGCGACGGCCCAACAGCTCGCCGTCTCCCACACTCCGACTGCCGTGGCGTCTCAACCCGACGCCGGGATGCAAGTCACGGGCAGGCCGGTGGCACGAGTCAACGGAACGGTATTGACCGATCGTGACCTGCAGCGCGAGATGTTTACCTTGTTTCCTTACGCCGCGCAGCACAATGGTCAGGTGCCAGCAGAAATGGAGCCGCAGCTCCGCAAGGGCGCTCTGCAGATGATTGTGTTTGAAGAACTGGTGTACCAGGAAGCGTTGCGCCGCCAGATGACGATACCTCCGGCCAAGTTGAAAACGGCAGAAAACGACTTTCGCGGTCAATTCAGCACTCCGGCTGAATATCATCAATTTCTGATTTCAGAATTTAAAGGGTCGGAGAAGGCTTTAGACGAGAAGATTAAACGGTCATTGCTGATTGATGCCCTGCTCAAGGCGGAAGTGGATGCCAAGTCGACGGTCTCGTTGGCCGAGGCTCGAGCCTATTATGACAAAAACCCAGCCCGATTTGAGTATTCGGAAGGCTTTGCCATACAAACCATTTCCTTCTTGCCTCCGGAGAAGCCCACGCCTGACAGCTTGAAGGAAGAGCGTAAGCGTGCCGAGGATGCTCTGAAGCAGGCCAAAGCGACGACGAGCTACGAGCAGTTCGGGATGCTGGCGGAAAAAATCTCCGAAGACGACTACCGGGTGATGATGGGCGACCACAAAAGAGTGGACCGCGCAAAACTGGCGCCGCAAGTGGTGGACGCGCTTCTCTCCGTTAAGGAAGGCGAAATCACCGGCATCATCCAGATCGAGCAGGCCCTTACGATCGTCCGGCTGAACCAGCATACCCCCGCGGGGAAAGTGAAGTTTGCCGATGTGAAGGATAAGCTGCAGAAAGAGCTGCAACAGCAGAAACTGAATGCTGTGCGCGCGGCCCTGGACAAGAGGCTGCGGAAGACCTCGAAAGTCGAAGAGATGTAAGCCGTCCCCCTATGCAAAAGACCTGCGCCAGAGCGCAGGTCTTTTCTTTTCCTCTTTTTTCGCAATTGGCTTCGTACCCGTGGGGAATGCAATGGTTTTGGGCTTCAGCCCCTGTCACTGCAGGGGCTAAAGCCCGCGAGATTTTAGGTCGCTAACGCGGCCCTGAAGGGCCGCTCTTCCACGGGATCCCATGGGTCCGTGGCGCAATGAGGCCCGTTGCATGGATCCTTCGCGAAAGCATGCCCCTCAGCATGACAAGGTCTCAAGTGCAGTGACAGGGGCTAAAGCCCGCGAGATTTTAGGTCGCTAACGCGGCCCTGAAGGGCCGCTCTTCCACGGGATCC
>CAYOEH010000004.1:0-215973 GCA_964403025.1 uncultured Acidobacteriaceae bacterium
GCTACATCCGTGCCATCCACTGTGGCCGCGTAAATCCCAAGGAATTCAAGTTTCAACTCGATATGGCAGGGGAACAACTCCCATTGGCGGAATTCATTCAGACCCAGGTCGTGAATGCAGGCGATCCGGCCGCCGAAATCCAGAAGATGGAACCGCCCTTCTTGGGCTATCGAAAGCTGCTCGCGCTCTTACCGGTTTATGAAGGATACGCAAACCAAGATGACGGAGAGAGGCTACCAACGATCACGAAGACTGTGCGGCCCGGCCAAACCTACGCTGGCGTGGTTCGCTTGGGGCGGTTTCTTCAAATCATCGGCGACATTCCTGCAAGCGCACAACTGAATCCTAACGCAACCATCTATGACGGTGCGCTCGTCGAGGGCGTAAAGCATTACCAGGACAGACATGGGGAAACTCCCGCCGGCAACCTTGACGCGCGCACGATCAACGAACTCAATACGCCCCCGGCGGTCCGCATTCGCCAGATCAAGTTGACGCTCGAACGGTGGCGCTGGCTTCCGCATTCCTTCCCACAACCGCCCGTGGTTGTGAATCTTCCTGAGTTTCGTGTACGCGCGATGAACCCGGATGGCACCGTTGCCTTCTACAAGAACGTCATCATTGGAAAAGCTTACGGCCACAAATCTCCGATCTTTGAGAAAGAGATCCAATACGTGGTCTTCCGGCCCTACTGGGAGGTGACTCCCAGCATTCAGCGGAACGAAATCGTGCCACACATCCAGAAGGACCCGAACTACATCGCCAAGCATAACTTTGAAGTGGTCACGCCCAAGGGCGAAGTCGTAACCGACAATCAAGTGAGCCCGGAGGTTTTAGAAGGCATAAGATCGCTTCACCTGATGGTGCGGCAAAAGCCCGGCGAAACGAATTCTCTGGGCTTGGTGAAGATCATCTTCCCTAATCCGGATAACGTGTACCTTCATGGCACAGATGCTCCGGAACTGTTCTCGCAGGACGTCCGCGATTTCAGCCACGGATGCATTCGGGTAGAGAGGCCTGAGGACCTGGTTGCTTGGGTGTTGCGAAACAATCCTGGCTGGGATTTGGAGCGGGTCAAGGCCACGATGAACGGCGAGAAGAACAATCTTCAGGTGAACCTCGTCACGCGAATTCCGGTTCTGATTGTCTACGGCTCGGCTACGGTGAACGAGGAAAATCAGATTCGGTTTTTCGACGATATCTATGGTTATGACGCAGAACTCGATAAAGCGTTGGCCGCAGAACATCCTTAGCCGTGCTGGTTCTTTGGATCGGCATTGAGGCACCGAATCTGGTTTGAACCGCATCTAATCACAGTGCGCCTCTTCGAGTACAGTGAAGTGAACCTCTTGCAAGGACGTCGGGCATTTTCGGCGGCCTTGCCGAGAGTGAGTTGTAAGTTCTGTTCATCTCTAATCCTCTTTTTGCTGCTGGCGACGCTGGGGCATACCACAGCATCGACGGTTCCATCCCCACGCGAATACCGGCTCCGCCTCTATCACACTCACACGGGCGAGCGGCTGGATGTCGTCTATCGTCGCGGTGATCAATACATCCCCGAAGCGCTAGACGAGCTCGACCATTATTTGCGCGACCACCGTACCGGAGATGTGCGTCATTTCGATCCTCGCCTCTTCGACCTTCTCTACGACCTGACCGCGTCGCTGGGCGATTCCGGTGGTGAAATCGATGTGATTTGCGGCTACCGTACGCCCTGGAGCAACGAATTCCTGCGCACGCGCAACCCGCACACCGGCGTGGCGCAGCACAGCCTGCATATGCAGGCCGAAGCGATCGACATTCGTCTACCTGGGATCTCGACGTCGGAGTTGCGTGACGCCGCCCTGCACCTACATCGAGGAGGGGTGGGCTACTATCGCACCTCGGACTTCGTGCACGTCGACGTTGGGCGTGTGCGCCACTGGTAGTCTTTTTCTCTACCAAGGATACGGGGAGCACTTACAAGAATGCCCGAAGGCAAACCTGGCTTCTTCTCGCAAGCTCCGGCACCTTCAGCGAAATCTGGCGCACAACTGGCACACCGGAGCGGTCATATTCCCGGCAAAACCACGGCTGTCGACTGATTCACAGTCAGTCGGTTAAAGGTACCTCGTGGTCAGCAAATCTGGCACACTAGCGGCACACAACCAAGTCGCCACAGATGGGTTTCGGGGTCGCTCGTCACCGGGGAGTAGTACCTAACCGAACTTAGCATCAGTATTTCCGCACTCGCGGAGCAAGTGGGCATTCGGCTACTCGAACCAGCTCAATCAACCAATTCGATGTCGACGTGGTCACTCTGCGGGTGCTCGCAGTGTGTCGAGCAAACGGGTCGCGTCGGCAACGCCGTCCTCGTCATCGTCCTGGGCGAACTTGTCACGCGCCGTGCCAAGCCAACTCGCGGCGGACGAAGGCTTGCCCTCTGCTAGATCGATCTCGGCCCACAAAAGAGCGAGTCCGCCGACGACGTTCACGAGCCCGCAGGCGTCTGCCAATGGTAGTGCCTCCCTGATGCGTTCGCGTGCGCGATCGTACTCGTGTCTTCCGTGAAGATGCGTGCGATTGCGAGCAAGGAGATCGCAACACCGCCGGCGTCGCCGCGCAGTCGATCATTCTGGTAGCTCTCCAAGAGGTGCTCAAGTGCCTGCGGTGCGCCGTAGTGCTTCAGAAGGAGTGCCTTGAGGTGGAGGAAACGCGAGCGAAGCCCTGGCGGCATGTCGATGCCCGACACTACGTTGAGTTCGTCGAGTGCCTCCCGATCTCGTCCGGCCAGACGCAGCACGTCTGCTTTAGTGTTTCGTAGTTCTGCGATGAGCACGTCCGGGCAGTGGTTCGCCACGGCGTGCTGAACTGCCTGCGAAGCAGCGTCTATAGCCGCATCCGTCTGGTTTTGCTCGCGTCGCAAGTTTGCGAGCTGTCCAAGCAGTCGCGCCTGAGCTTCCACTCTGTTTTCTTCTAGGTACGGAATAAGAGCGTCGGCATCCCGCCAACGCCGCTCAGCCTCGTCGAGTTGGTCGAGTTCGACGAGGCAGTCGATCTGCTGCGTAATGGCGGAGTGCAAGTTCCGGTAGTAGTCGCTATCTTCTGCGAGTCCCTGCAGATCAGCTTCGAGTTGCTGATTTTCTGTCAACCCCGTGCGATAATCGCCGCGATTCGTCGCAATGGTGACGAGCTGCCCGCGTAGAACAACACGCTCCATCCCTGTCGCGTGCGGGAGCAGAAGATCAATGGTCAGCTCGAGGTCTTCGAGCCTTCCCTGTTCGCCGTACCAGCGCGACATGGCAACGAGGATCATAATCGCGGTGGTCCAATCTTCTTGGCGGTACTGTTCGGAGCCCAGGCTAGCCTTCAACAGGACCGTGGTCACACGGTACCGAATCGCACTCGAACAGCACCCGTACGCCCCGTCGACGATTGACCTGAGATTAGCGGCGATACGCCGGCTGGCGTATGAAGCATCCGATTGCGGACTTCTTAGCCCGGATCTTGCGGCAGGCATTCGGCGTGTGAAGGGCGTCAGGCGGCTGGGAGTGCGTGTCGGGAATTGGCTGCCGGCAGAGGAGGGCAAGAAGTTACTCGGCGCTGAGACAGCCTGCACCCTTCGCAGCTGACGAAATCGACTTTGCTCTCGCTTCTCATCGGCTGCGGCCTCCGGAGAGCTGAGGTTACAACCTTACGGTTAGAGGATCTTCAGCTTCGGGAAGGCCATCCTCGGCGATGGCTTCCGCATCGAGGAAGTCGTTCTTGTTCGACTTCAGGTAAGGCTTCACGAACTGGGCCGGGATGAGTCGCACGTCGTGTCCCTGGTTGCGCAGAGTTGCGCCGATGAAGTGGGCTCCCGAGCAGGCTTCGATGCCAATCAGCGAGCTTTGCAGGTTGGCGGTGTAGGCCAGCAGTTGCTTCCGCGAAAACTTCTTCCTCACCACTACCTTGCCTTGCTCCCCGAGTGCAACCAGGTGAAATGTTGTCTTGCCGAGATCGACTCCGATAGAAGCGATAGGCATGTGATGATCCTCCTTACATATGCTGCCAGCCTGATCATCCCCTCCTCAGGATGATCAGGTCGGCGGACCATCTCATTAGCCGTTCTGGGGCGTTTGTTGGATACAAATTTGACCGCCTGAGGACCATCAGTTGAGACGCTAACAAACCGCTACTCGCATATCATGTCCATGCCATCAGGTCACTTCCATGACCCTAATATGCTAATTCCCGCGAACTACTAAGAGCTGGACAGAGCTAGAACGTTGTTCCAATTTTGGTAGGCTGAGGGCTCCTAATCCGAGCACCGGGAGCGCGCGAGACTGGCGGAGCCAATGTCTTGCGACCAAGGCGCCGGGAGCAGCCCCTTCGGCGCCTGACATTTCCAGTGGGCGCCTCGCGCGGGTTCTTCAATGACTCGCATCGCTTTTCCCGATCATCAATTCGCCGTCTGATGCACTATTCTGGCGGAGAAACAAGCGGCAATCATGATTATAGAAACGGATGCCTCGGATCGCGGCGGTGCAGAAACCCTCCACCGGTACGAACTCGATGGCGCTTACGACGAGATGTTCCGTACCGTGGATCATCCGCGAAAACAATATCGTCTACTTTACAACTTGCTTTTGAGCCTGGGTCCGGGCGAACTGCGACGCAGCAAACACGAGGCGGACCAGTCGTTCTTCAACCAGGGGATCACCTTTACCGTATATGGAAACGACAAAGGTACGGAGCGGATTTTTCCTCACGATCTGCTGCCCCGGATTATCACCGCGGCGGAATGGGAAAGGATCGAGCGCGGACTCACTCAGCGGATCACGGCGCTGAATCTCTTCCTCAAAGATGTCTATAGTGAGGAAAAGATCATCGAAGATGGCGTCGTGCCCGGTAAGATTGTATACACCTGCAAACATTACCGCCGGGAAATGCGCGGCATCAAAGTGCCTCGCGACGTCTACATCACGGTGGTGGGCACGGATTTGATACGAAATCCGGAGGGGAACTTTGTGGTTTTGGAGGACAATCTCCGCGTCCCCAGTGGGGTCTCTTACATGCTCACCAGCCGCAGGGTAATGAAACAAATATTCCCCGGTCTATTTCAAAAATGCCGGGTGCGGCCGATTGAGCAGTACAGCCAGGAACTGCTCTCGACTCTGCGATTCCTGGCCCCCGAAGGCCGCTCTGAGCCAACCGTCGTTTTGCTGACTCCGGGCGCGTACAACTCGGCTTACTTTGAACATACTTACCTGGCACGGCGGATGGGCATTGAACTCGTCGAGGGGCGAGATCTAGTGGTCCACGATAATGTCGTTTATATGCGAACCACCTTCGGCCTGCAACGCGTCGATGTGATCTATCGGCGAATCGACGACGATTATCTCGACCCCCTGGTATTCGAAAGCGGTTCCGCGCTGGGTGCTGTGGGTCTCTTCAATGCCTATCGGGCCGGAAACATAGCCTTCGCAAATGCGCTGGGAACGGGAGTGGCCGACGACAAGGCTATCTATGCCTATGTGCCCAAAATCATTCGCTACTATCTCGACCAAGACCCGATTCTGGAGAGCGTCGAAACCCTGTTGATGTCCGATCCAGCGCAACGGGACCACGTCTGCCAGCGCCTGGAGGAATACGTGGTAAAAGCTGTGGGCGAGTCGGGTGGTTACGGCATGTTGATCGGTCCGCACAGCACGGAACGGGAGCGCTCGGAATTTCGGGAGAAAATTAACGCGCAGCCGCGAAACTTTATCGCGCAACCGACCATCGATCTCTCGACCGCACCGTGTTTTGTGGACGGAACCATCGAACCCCGTCACGTCGACCTCCGACCTTACATACTCTCCGGCGAAAAAATTACTATTGTTCCCGGCGGCCTCACGCGAGTGGCGCTGCGTAAGGGATCTCTGGTAGTCAATTCGTCTCAAGGCGGGGGATCGAAGGACACGTGGGTCTTGCAGAATTGAGATTTTGAAGAATTGGGTGACCAAACCTCATGCTTTCCCGCGTAGCCGACAGTCTCTACTGGATGAGCCGCTATTTCGAAAGGGCGGACAATGCCTCGCGTGTGCTGAAGGCGACTTACAGCCTGATTCTGAATCCCGCAAAGTTTTCCACGGAAGAGCGTTGGTTTCGCGCCGTTTCCTCACTAGCCCCCGGTGCCGCTGCCAACAACGTCGACCCGCAGCGTGCTCTGTTTTTGTTAGTAGCGGATCCGGAAGGGGATTTTTCGATTGTGAAATGCATCAGCGGGGCCCGCGAAAATGCCCGGCAAGTTCGCGAGGAGATCAGCTCGGATATGTGGGAGCATCTGAATCGTCTTTTCCACGACGTGACTGGCTTTGAACTGCACCCCGATGACGATGCAGGTGCCATGCGAGTGGTGAGCTTAGTTCGCGAAGGCTCCTACAGGTTTAATGGAATTACCGCCGCCACTATAAATCACGACGAGGCCTGGCATTTTATCCAGCTCGGCAAATATATCGAGAGGGCCTGCAATCTCTGCGTCCTGCTCGACGCTTATTTTGTCGTCGACAAGCATGCAGATGATTTGGATTGGGTGGGCCTGTTAAGCAGTTGCGCTGCGTTTGAAGCTTATTGCAAGGCATGCACCGCCGAACTCAAACCGGAACGGATAGCGAATTTCCTCCTGCTGAAGCCCGAGTTCCCTTATTCGGTTCGTTATTCGTTGGACCGAATGCACGAGGCTTTGACTGCAATCAGCAATCTTTCTTTGAGCCGGAGGACCGAAAAGGTGGAAAGATTGATCGGGCGTTTGCGATCGACGGTCGCCTACGTACAGGTTGGAGAAATCATTGCTGGATTACACAAATATCTTGCGTCCATCATCGACCAATGTCGCGCACTGCATGCGGCGGTTCAGGAACTATATATTGAGTATCCGATTGAGGTTGCTTTCCCAAGCTAATGCTCTATGCCATTCGCCATTTCACGCGCTATCGCTACAGCAATTCCGTCTGGCAGAGCATGATGGAAGTTCGCATGCACCCCAGAAGCGAGGCTAACCAGCGCTGTTTTGTTTTTCAGCTCTCGGTCAACCCGCGAGCCCGCATTTTCGGTTATACCGATTCCCATGGCAATCTGGTGCACCACTTCGACTTGCCGTCCCGCCATGACCAGCTCACGATCATCTCGGACGCGCTGGTAAATATTGACGGTCAGGCCTCGGTTCCCGAGCTCATGGACTACGAAGGGTGGACTGATCTGGAAAAGATCGTCGAGAAAAAAGATTACTGGGACATGCTGATGCCGAGTCATTATGCCCGCCCATCCCCAGAGCTTGAAGAGTTGGCAAAAGAGATCGGCGCGACAGAAAGAGACGGCCGGAGCCCTTTGGGATTTCTGCAGGATCTTGCCGCCGGCGTGCATCGCAGTTTTGGCTACGTGAAGAAAAGCCATACGGGGAGTTTGCCGATTGAGCATGCCCTTCGGTCGAGAAAGGCTGTATGTCAGGATTTCGTTCATGTCATGATCGCACTGGTTCGAGATGCCAGCATTCCCTGTCGCTATGTCAGTGGATACATTTACCAGGGCGGCGAAAATGTGCCCTCGGCGGAAGGCGCTTCGCATGCATGGGTGGAAGCTCTTCTCCCCGGCGTAGGCTGGGTGGGTTTTGATCCGACGACTAATCTGCTTGTAGGGGAGGGGCACATTCGCACCGCAATCGGTCGCGATTCTGCCGACGTTCCGCCCACAATGGGTGCTATGAAGGGAAAAGCGGACACGCAGCTCCAAGTTCGAGTTCGGGTCACGCCGTCCGAAGCCCTGCTACCCCCCGATGAGGACTTTGCGGCGGACCAAGAGTGGTCCCAATTTCTTGACGAGACCCAGCAATTGCAGTTGGTCGCTGCGCAGCAGCAACAGTAGCGAAGTAAGAACAACCAGAAACTCCAGGCATGGGCCCCATGAGGGTGGATGAGCATACAAGTTGCTCTCAATCATTGGACACGGTACCGTTACGACAAAGCGGTCTCCGTTGGTCCACAGGTTATACGCTTGCGTCCGGCGCCGCATTGTCGAACGCCGATCCTCAGCTACTCGCTTCACGTAACTCCCGGCGGGCACTTTCTAAACTGGCAACTCGATGCCCACAACAATTATCAGGCGCGCGTTCTTTTCCCGGACAAGACCAACGAGTTTGTGGTTGAGGTGGACCTCTTCGCGGAGCTAACCCCTTTCAATCCATTCGATTTCTTTCTGGAACCAGGGGTCGAAAACTATCCCTTCGGGTACGCTCTGGATCTGGCTAAGGATCTCGAACCTTATCTTTCGGTCGAGCCGGCCGGACCCCTGCTCCAGGCTTTTCTTAGGAAGCTTTCCCGCGAGAGGCGAGGAACGATCGGCTTCTTGGTGGACTTGAATCGGAGGGTGCGAGACGAAATTAAATATGTGACACGGCTGGATCCGGGCGTCCAGACATGCGAGCAGACCATTGAAAAGTGCACCGGGTCCTGCCGTGACTCGGCCTGGCTGCTGGTGCAGGTTCTCCGGCATGCGGGAATCGCGGCACGCTTTGTCTCCGGGTATTTGATTCAGTTGGCGGCGGACGAGAGCGCGCCGGAAGGTCCGACCGGTCCGCAGACCGACTCGGCGGATTTCCATGCCTGGGCGGAAGTATTTTTGCCAGGTGCGGGCTGGATTGGGATGGATCCGACCTCGGGCCTGCTCGCGGGTGAGGGTCACATCCCGCTCGTCTGCACCCCGAGCGCTTCCAATGCCGCTCCCATCGAGGGAACGGTCGAGCTGGCCAATGTGGACTTCGACTACTCCATGTCCATTCGCCGCGTGAATGACGCGCCGCGACCGACCAAGCCCTTCACTGAAGAGGATTGGCTCCCGGTCGAACAGGTAGCGCACCGCGTCGACGCAGACCTGGAAGCGCAGGATGTGCGCCTGACCATGGGCGGGGAGCCAACGTTCGTCGGCATCGATGAGCCCGAGAGCCCGCAATGGAACATCGATGCTCTGGGACCAATGAAGAGAACTCGAGGCTTGGCTCTCATCCGATGCCTCCGCGAGAAAGTGGCGCCCGGCGCACTGCTTCACTTTGGACAAGGGAAATGGTATCCCGGCGAGTCATTGCCGCGTTGGGCACTGAGTTGCAGTTGGCGCGCTGACCGCGTCCCTGTTTGGGAGAATATTGATCTCATCGCTCGCGAAGATCAGACCTACAACTTCGGCGCGGCCGATGCTTTCAAGTTCATAGAAGCGCTCACGCGCCGCCTTCAGGTAAGCTTCGAGAACGTGTTGCCGGTTTACGACAACGCAGCTGAGGCTACGGACCCGGCGGGATACATTTTGCCCATTCGTCGCCGTCAATCGGCAGGCCGGTTGTTTTGGTCGAGCCAGTTGTGGTTCCCGCACCCCGAATTTCTGTTACTTTCGCCAGGCGATTCCCCGATCGGCTACCGCATAGCGACCGAGTCGATTCCCTGGGTGGCGCCGGATGAACTCGAATACGAGCACGAGCCTGCGCCATTCGCCGCGCAATTTGAAGCCCGAATCAAGCTTCCATCACGCCCGAGCCGGCGTCTGGATCTCTTCCAGAAAAATCCCGTGCCCGATCCGCTATCGGCTCTTTCGAGCACCGCTGAAACTGGGCCGGAGCTGATCCGGCCAGCCCTATGCGTGCAGGCTCGAGAAGGCCGCCTGCACGTGTTTTTGCCGTATGCGTCCAAGCTTACGGATTACCTGGACCTGGTTGCTGCGGTCGAGGACACGTGCGAGTATTTGCAGAAGCCGGTTTGGTTGGAGGGCTACGCTCCGCCTTCCGATCCGCGGTTGCGATCTTTCAGCCTCACACCCGATCCCGGGGTTCTGGAAGTAAACTTGCCGCCGGCGAGCGATTGGGACGAACTCGAACAGATCAACACAGTGCTGCTCGCGGAAGCGCGCCGTAATCGGCTGACGGCTGAAAAATTCGCCTATGACGGCAGCCATCTGGCTACCGGCGGCGGCAGCCATATCGTGATCGGCGGGGCGACTGTGCTGGATAGCCCTTTCCTACGCCGTCCGGATCTGCTGCGCAGCATGCTGACGTTCTGGCAGAACCATCCATCGCTCTCGTATCTGTTTTCCGGTATGTACGTCGGCCCGACGAGCCAGTCTCCACGCGTAGACGAGGCGCGTATGGATGCCTTGTACGAACTGGAGGTCGCTTTTAGTAATCTGCCGGCGGACGACTGCCCGTCCGACATGTTGGATGGACTGTTCCGCAACCTGCTCGTCGATGTCACTGGAAACGCGCATCGTGCCGAGTTCTGTATCGACAAGCTCTACCCACCCGAAGGTCGCGGGTTGCGCCTCGGATTGCTCGAATTACGTGCCTTCGAAATGGCTCCGCATGTGAGAATGGGTCTTATCGAGATGCTCCTCATCCGCGCGTTGGTAAGCATGTTTTGGAAACGTCCATTCCAGGGAAGCCTGGTTCGTTGGGGCACCACGCTTCATGATCGTTTTATGCTCCCGCACTTTGTCAGGCGCGACTTTTTCGATGTGCTCACCTGCTTGCGTGGGTCTGGCTACAATTTCGAAGAGAAGTGGTTTGCGTCGCACATGGAGTTTCGCTTTCCGAAGATCGGATCGATCACAGCTGAGGGATTCGAACTCGAACTGCGGCACGCCCTCGAGCTCTGGAATGTGCTCGCGGAAGAGACTACCTCCGGCCGAACCGTTCGCGCCGTGGACTCGTCGTTCGAGCGGATTCAGGCAAAGGTGTCGGGGTTCGCCGCGGAATCGCGCTATGCAGTTACATGCAACGGTCGCAGGGTTCCACTCTGTTCCACGGGCGAGCCAGGAGAGGCGGTTGGTGGCGTACGTTTTCGCGCCCGCCAGCTTTCGGCGGTGTTGCATCCGACTGTTCCCGTGCATGCGCCCTTAACCTTCGACATCATCGACCGCTGGAAAGAGCGTTCCATAGGCCGATGTACCTACCATGTGGGATCGCCCGACGGCCGCGCTTATACAGCCCGCCCTCTAAACGCGACGGAGGCCGCGGACCGCCGCCGGCAGCGCTTCCAAGTGTCCGGCCCGCCCCCCGATCCCATAGCGGTGCCGGAGGAAGAGACCAACCTGATCTTTCCCCTGACTCTTGACCTGCGCTTTCCTCCGCCCGCAAAGCAGGCCCGCATCGAGAAGCCGGGGCTTGTCCCATGACGGTGGATTTATATCAGCCTCCGCTTCGCTACGGAGCTGCCTACGACGAGTTGTCAGCGGATGGCGTTGCTCCTCGCCCGCACTGGGCCCACCTGATGGAGTCACTTCGGGCGATCGGCAACGAGGAACTAGGACGCCGCTGGGCCCGTGCCGAGCGCCGCATTCGCGAGAACGGGATCACATACAACGTTTACGGCGATCCGCTCGGGGCAAGCCGGGATTGGAAGATCGATATCGTTCCGCTGTTGATTCCGGCGGACGAGTGGCGCCACATCGAAGCTGGCATTATTCAGCGCGCGCAGTTGCTCAGTCGGCTGCTCGAGGATCTCTACCGAGAGCAGGAGTTGCTGGCGCAGAACCACTTTCCTGCCGCACTTCTCTACGCCAACCCCGCATTTCTTCGGCCGCTCGTGGGCGTGCGTGTTCCCGTGCACAGCTATCTGCATATGCTGGCCGTTGATCTCGCCCGTTCGCCCGACGGCCAATGGTGGGTGCTGGCCGATCGCACGCAAGCGCCTTCGGGCAGCGGATATGCGCTGGAGAATCGCATCATCGTCTCCGATGTTTTACCCGATCTCTTTCGCACTTCGAATGTGTTACGCCTCGCTCCGTTTTTCCGCGCGCAACGCGAAGCGCTCACCAACCTCGCCCAGCGCGACAATCCGCGCATCGTATTGCTGACGCCCGGACCGCTCAACGAGACTTACTTCGAACACTCCTATATCGCGCGCTATCTGGGGTTCACTCTAGTCCAGGGCAAGGACCTGACGGTGCGCAACCGCCGCGTGCATCTCAAGACCGTCGAGGGACTGGAGAGGGTCGACGTGATTTTGCGCCGTGTGGACGATAGCTTTTGCGATCCTCTCGAACTGCGGGCCGATTCGCTTCTGGGCGTGCCCGGCCTCGTCGACGCTATCGTCGCGGGAAATGTGAGGATGGCAAACGCACTGGGGAGCGGTCTGATCGAGACGTCTGCGATCATGCCCTTTCTTCCCGGCCTCTCTACCCAGTTGCTGGGCGAGAAGCTTAAACTTCCGTCTGTCGCTACCTGGTGGTGCGGGCAGCCGTATGCGCTCGATTGGGTGCTCGACCATCTCGACTCGGTGGTGGTGAAGCCGGCTTTTCCCTCAAGCGGTATGGAGCCGGTCTTTGCGGCCGACCTCCCTTACGCCGAAAAGGGCAAGTTTGCCGAGCGATTGCGGGCCCGTCCGCACGAGTATGTCGCGCAGGAGCAGGTTGCTTTGTCCACTGCGCCAGTGTGGGATAACGGATGTCTCAACTCGCGCAGCCTGGTGCTGCGCACTTACGTACTCAATACTGGCAGCGGGTGGATTGCGATTCCGGGAGGTCTGGTACGGGTCGCCGAAGCGGAAGGATCGGTCGTCTCGATGCAGCGCGGCGGCCACAGTAAGGACGCATGGGTGCTATGGGATAGCCCCGTCGATACATTCAGTATGCTGCGTCCGCGGGATGAGCCGGTGGAGCTGCGCCGGGTGTCGCGGGTTGTGCCGAGCAGTGTCGCCGACAATGCCTTCTGGTTGGGCCGATATGTCGAGCGAGCGGAAAACATCGCCCGGATCTTGCGCTCCATGATCCCTCGCATACGGCGCTCAGAGCAGGCGGAACTAGGCTGCTTGACCCGCCTACACGGATGCCTAGAATCGAGGCACAGCAAGTTGCCAAAAGCTAAACGCCGACGGCCGACCTCGGTTGAACTGGAACGAGAGATGACTTCACTGTTGGCCGATGCCAAGCGACCTGACAGTCTGGCATGCACTCTGACAGAGGTATACCGGACTGGCGGTGCTATTCGCGAGCGCTTGTCGGCCGATATGATGTTCCTCATCGGCCAACTGCAGGACTCGATTCGGATCGGGCATGGCACACCATTTCTCGAGTATCCGGGGATGTTGACCGACTGTTTGGAACTACTCTCTGCATTCTCTGGAATGGAGCGGGAAAACATCAACCGCGGCTTGGGCTGGCTGTTCATGACCATTGGCCGGCGGCTGGAGCGAGCGATCTATCTGACCCGGCAGCTCCGCGAAATCACTACGCCTCTGACCGAGCAGGATTGGTTGCTATTGGACTGCTTGCTCGAGGTTGCGGATAGCTCCATGACTTATCGGACTCGGTACTACACGACCCTGCAGCCCTTAGCCGTGCTGGATGTGCTCATGGCGGATGAGACGAATCCCCGCTCTTTGGACTTTCAACTGAGCCACCTCGTCGATCTCTATCAAAAGCTTCCCCGGCACCTCCCGGCTGACTTAAAAGCGATGCGGACTGCTCTGGCATTGTTACGCAGTTTCGATTTGCGAAAGGTAAGGTACCCATTGCCGGGCGCGGCGGCGAATGGTTCCGATGGGCTCACCCGGCTTGCAGGGTTCCTGCGGGAGCTGGAAGGGTTGCTGCCTTCCTGGTCGAATAACTTGTCGAACAGATACTTTAGTCATGCCCGGACCTTGCCCATCACCATCGGCCAATGATTTCGCTGAATGATTTTCGCTCAACGATCTTCGCTTTAACGACCCTAGGACAATGATCTATAGAATCGTTCACCGGACCACGTACAAATACAAATATCCTGTGTCGGCCGGAACCCACGTGGCGTGCCTGAAGCCGCGCGCTTTGCCGCATCACCAGGTGGCGCACAGCGAGCTGCATATCCAGCCGCGCCCGGCGACGCGCACCGAGCGTGTGGATTTCTTTGGGAACCTTCTCTGCTTTTTCACCATTCAGGAGCCGCACAGGGAGTTGGTGGTAGAGGCGCGGAGCGAGGTGATCATGGGGGCAAATGCGACGCCTTTGCCTCAACTGCCGCTACCTTGGGAAGAGGTAGCCAGATCGCTTCCTGACGATCAGAGCCCAGCAGGTCTCGAAGCCTATCAGTTCGGATTTGAGTCGCCGCGCATCCGGGTAGGGCCGGAGTTTGCCTCCTATGCCCTCCAGTCGTTTACGCCCAGGCGGCCAACGCCGGAGGCACTTCTGGATCTGACTGCGCGCATCTACAAGGACTTTCGCTTCGATTCGAAAGTGACCAACGTCCGGACCCCAACCGAAGAGGTCTTCCGGAAACGGCGGGGCGTGTGCCAGGATTTCGCACACTTGCAAATCGCCTGCCTCCGTTCCCTGAATCTCCCGGCGCGTTATGTAAGTGGATACCTTAGAACCTATCCACCTCCCGGACGGCCGAGGCTGGTGGGTGCCGACGCATCCCACGCATGGGTGTCAGCTTATTGTCCGGGAATCGGCTGGCTTGATCTGGATCCCACGAACAATATTGTCCCCTCGAACGGCCACGTGACGCTCGCCTGGGGCCGTGATTACGGTGACGTAAGTCCTCTGCGCGGCTTAATCCTGGGCGGTGGAGCTCATACGCTCACCGTCGCCGTCGACATGGAACCGGTCGATTCCTAGTTCCAGGACTGTGTGATTTGGCCGGCGGAGCTAATACTTTTCAGTCTTTTCATGCCGAACGCACTTGTGCCACATTCTCCGCGATTTCATCCGTCCAGACTTTAAAGCCCTCCAGGGTATATGGGCCAAACGTGGTGGCGATGGCTACGTCGGTTGCATCGCGGCCGCGCGCGATCAGCACTCGTCCAATCCTGGGCACGTTGTTCCGCGGATCGAACGTGTGCCAGGCGCCACCGAGATAAACTTCAATCCATGCGGCAAAATCCATCAGGCCGTAAGGCGGCAGCGTCCCCATGTCGCCAAGGTATCCAGTGCAATACCGCGCCGGAATATTCATGCAGCGGCAGAGCGCGATGGCGAGGTGCGCATAGTCGCGGCAGACGCCCACACCCTCGTCGAACGCCTCCCATGCGGTTCGCGTGGGGCGCGCTTTCTGATAATCGAAAACGATATGGTTGTGGACGAAATCGCAAATCGCCTGGACGCGCGGCCATCCCGGCGTCGTCTGACCGAATCTCGACCACGCTGCGTCGGACAACAGATCGGTCTCGCAATACCGGCTCCCCAACAGAAAAACCAGAGTATCTTCCGGCAATTGCTGCAAAGGGTGCTGTTGGGCGGCGGTCGTCAGCACGTCGGTTTCTCCCGAGTCTCGAACCACTCCGGTGCTGGTCAAACGAATTCTCCCGACAGACGCCACAATCCGGGTGCACCAGTTTCCAAAGCCGTCCCTATACGCCGTGATTGGCGTTTCCGGATCTGTAATCAGGAGATCGGGAGTGACGAGATCCGAGGCGCGAGAATAATGGACGTTGACCATAAGGATCATCGGCGTCTCTTGTGGACAGTAAAAGACTAATTCGTAGCCGACCTGAATCAACATGCATGATTCCCTTCAAACCAGCGATCTCAAAGGCGTTCAATTGTCGAAGAACGAATGGTGCCTGACTCAAGTTAGAACCGAACCGCCTCGCCTAACATGAAGATGCCGTGGCCACTCCGACGGTTGCCGCAATCAGCTTCGCCGTTACAACTTCCTGCCACGACCAGTTCCTATCTTACAGAGACGATGCGCCTTGCGGAGGATGGCGCGATGCTTGCCACTAAAGGATAGTGGTTTATCCTTTAATAACCGAGAAGGTGTGACCCGGAACGAGAAGCGTGCTCACATTGCGTGGTGATCTTTTTGAAGTCAGGAAAGACCTTTGATATTTTCATGCTTGCCTTTCTCGGAGTGCTTTCAGAATAAGCCCCCTTGTCAATCCGTCGTTCTTCGGCTGTTCTGTCTCCAGGACTTCTGTCTATTGTCTCTCCAATGGCCTGTTCGACCACACAGCGAGCAAAAGAAAGCATGTTCTAGCGGTCGCTCCATCTTTTTATAATGAAAGCAGCAATCGTGAATGCCGCATGAGGCACTTCTGGCATGACGCGGCTTACAGTCGCCCGACGGTAAATCCGCATCGCGGTGGAAAGCGGCTGTCAGCAAGGGGGAACGTTGACTTTCTACGCCAAGGGTGAGATCGTTATTTCGTCGAGCGGATCGCGGTTTTGGCCGCAAAGTTGACGTTGTTCTCGCCTTTTTCCGCATTCATTCATCCTTCATAGGAAGTTGCCTTCTGCGCATTCGGAACCCTTAGGAGGAGGCCGATCATGACACCCACGGTGTCAACCAAGAAACTCATCAAATTCGATCCCAAGACTTTCCTTTCGACTATCGACGGCGGTAGAAAGATCGCAGCGTTCCCCAAAAAGCAGACGATCTTTGCTCAGGGCGACTCGTCCGATGCTGTTTTTTATATACAGGAAGGAAAGGTAAAACTCACCGTTGTATCGAAGATCGGGAAAGAAGCCACAATTGGCATTCTGAACGCGGGCGATTTCTTCGGGGAAGGTTGCCTTACCGGGCAGCTTCTTCGGCTTTGCTCCGCGACCGCAATGAGCGATTGCTCTGTGATGCGAATCGACAAGAAGTACATGGTGGAAGTGCTTCACCGGGAACACGCGTTTTCCGATATGTTCGTTGCATTTTTGCTGACACGGAACATCCGATACGAAGAGGATTTGGTTGACCAGCTTTTTAATTCCAGCGAGAAACGACTGGCTCGGATTCTGCTCTTGCTGGCTCATTTCGGCAAGGAAGGCAAGCACGAAGTTGCAATTCCCAAGATGAGTCAGGAGATGCTGGCAGATATGGTGGGTACAACTCGCTCGCGGGTGAGCTTTTTCATGAACAGATTTAGGAAATTGGGATTCATTGATTATGACGTTGGTGATGAATTACAGGTTCACAGTTCACTTCTCGGCATTGTTCTCCACGACTAGAACTTCGTTCCGAAAAAAACGGAACTCTACTCTCTTGCAGACATAGCCACTCTCGGCTTCGCCATTTCCTTGACGACTTCGGCGAGTGTCGCTTTGGCCGATTGCTTTTTTGTTTTTCTCTTACCCATAGCCGATGATTTCACGAGTCGGGGGACGTCTACAGGTCAATTTGGATCATGTATTTTGAGTTGAAGCGGCGGGCATATCCGCCATTCGGTCGCGCTGAAGCACCTGACCAAGCGCCGACACCCAATATTCCGAAACCTGAGCAATTTTGAGCAGTCACCAATAGGCCACCGTTGTAGCCTGTGGGCAGATGTGAAGGAACTATACGGCCTACGGTCGTTCTGTTCCTCTGGTGGCGCAGCCGTATATTTGTATACAGGAAAAGTAGCCCATCCACTCGCTGCGCCACATCTACTTTTTGAACGCTGTTCACACAGCAAGTCAAGCTCCTGTCCAAGTCAGGCTCCGGTCAGACTCATGGGGCGTTCGTTGAACAGCCCTCGCCCAAACTAAAGCGGTTCCAGTTGCAATTTGACAACCGTTGCGGAGAAGCCTAGCCTTGTAATTGAGCAAGTACCTCTTCTTACTCTTTCAGGTTCCCTGAACTAAGTCAGCCCATCTGAAGTTTTCTTTCTTAGCAACTCCAACCCTAGGAGGTTGCCATGTTTGCACGCAATGTATCGATTCATCTGAAATCCAATATGCTTTCTGATTACACCCGAACCTTTGAGCACGACATCCTTCCTTTACTTCGCAAGCAGAAGGGTTTCCAGGACGAAATCACATTGTCAAATCCCGGCAGCCTAGATGTGGTTGCGATCAGTCTGTGGGAGAGCAAAGCCAATGCAGAAGCTTACAACACCAATACCTACCCAGAAGTGTTGAAAACCTTTGCAAGAATGATCGATGGAACGCCCAAGGTTCAGACGTTTGAGGCTGTCGCCTCGACCTTCCATAAAGTTGCCGTAGCAGCGTAAAGGTTTGTAAGTTCGCACGGGAAGGCGGCCAGCCCGCCTTCCCACTTTAACAAAGCGCCGAGGTACTAATCGCTTGGAACGGAGGTCCCTTTCCTTGAAAACTCTTTGGTTTGCTATTTTATCTCTGTGCTTTGCCCTAAGCGTCGTCGTCGCTCTCTCGCAGGACGCGCCGAATCAGGCACCGAAGAGTCCGGCGGACATAGGGGCTCGGCTGACAACCATCATGGGTATAGTTCAGGAAAATGGCGAGAAATTGAGGTTGGTAACCGAGCAGAGGGCCTGGAAGGTGGACAATCCGGAGACCCTTAAGGGTCACGAAGGACACTACGTGCACGTGGAAGGCTACGTCTACCCGGACATCGATTTAATTCACATCACAGAAGTGAAGATACCGACCGCACGTGAGGCCAGGGAAGCTGACATCAAGTAAGCGCGTGGTGCTCGATCGTGGCCGCCCACGGCTTTGGTAACTAGGTTCTAGGAGTGAAACCGCTTCAATTCAGAATACATAATCCAATTGACCCGCGGGCGGAGGCGACGGAACATTCACCCGGTAGAGAGGTCCTGCATTCGTGGCATTCGAGCGTCACGGGGCGACACTCATAAAGACTCCAATCTCTCGGTGTCCTGCCTCAGTTGGAAATGGAGAAAGCGTTCGTCCGTTAAGATAACGGAGCGAACATATGAGGAAAGAACGGAAGCATTTCACTGCAGAAGAAAAGGTAGCTATCTTGAGACGACATCTTTTGGACAAGGTGCCCGTCTCGGAGCTGTGTGAAGAGCTGGGTCTGCGCCCAACGGTGTTCTACCGCTGGCAGAAGGAACTGTTCGAGAACGGAGCCGCCGCTTTTCAGGCTCAGGAGCGTCCCCACCACCAAGTGGAGGAGAAGCAGAAACGGATCGAGTTCTTGGAGAAGAAGGTGCGGACCAAGGACGAGGTCTTGGCGGAATTGATGGCCGAGCACATCGCGCTAAAAAAAAGTCTTGGGGAACTCTGACCGGGAACTGGGTGCCGCATGATGTGCGGGACCAAGTCGTGGATTTCGTCCGGCGCTGGTCGGAAAGGGCTGAGATCAATGTCGGACGGTTTATCCAATGGCTTGGCGTGGCCGCCAGCAAGTTCTATGACTGGCGGCAGCGGTACGGGTGCGTCAACGAGCACAACGGTTGGGTTCCCCGTGATTTCTGGTTGGAGCCGTGGGAGAAAGAAGCAATCATCGAGTTCCATCTGAAGAACCCGCTGGAAGGCTATCGGCGGCTGACGTTCATGATGCTTGACGCTGACGTTGTGGCCGTCAGTCCGGCGAGCGTTTGGCGGGTGTTGAAGCAGGCCGGTTTGTTATCCCGGTGGAAGAGACGGCCGTCACGCAAGGGGACTGGTTTCGAGCAGCCGCTGCAGCCGCATCAGCACTGGCATATCGACGTTTCCTACATCAACCTGTGCGGCACGTTCTATTACTTGTGCAGCGTTCTGGATGGGTTCAGCCGTTTCCTCGTGCATTGGGATTTGCGTGAGTCGATGCGGGAATCTGATGTCGAAGTCATTCTCGAAAGCGCCAAGGAAAAATACCCGGAAGCGAAGCCACGCATCATCTCGGACAATGGTCCGCAGTTCATTGCCCGCGATTTCAAGGAATTCATTCGCATCTCGGGCATGACGCACGTCCGAACCTCGCCTAGCTACCCGCAGTCGAATGGGAAGCTAGAACGCTGGCACAAGTCGCTGAAAAGCGAATGCATTCGCCCGGGGACGCCGCTGTCACTGAAGGACGCAAAACGCCTGATCCAGCAGTATGTGAACCGTTACAACTATGTCCGGCTGCACAGCGCCATCGGCTATGTGACGCCGAACGATATGCTCGCGGAGCGACAGGCAGAGATCCACGCCGAGCGCGACCGCAAGCTGGAAGCCGCCAGACAGCAACGTCAGAGTCGCCGCCAGCAAGCGGCGTGAAGAGCGAAGTGGCCAGCCGCCGCGATGTCGGATAGCGGTGAAGTAGCTAGGTTCCGGATTGCCGACGATCCCGAAAGTCGAATGCAGGGACCGGCGGATTTTGGCAGTCGTTATTTCGCTGCGGGGTCATCTGCTTGTGCGTGCGGGCACATCAGACACCATCGAATCGTCCCACTCTCGCTGGTGTAGAAGTGCACACCATCCGCATCGTCGTAAGTATTCTTGATTTGATCTACTTGGATCTCATACGATCTCGCCGCCGCTCCCGGAGTCGCTATTGAACGATAACCGAATGTGTATACGTTCTGGATGCCATCGGCAAGCGGGAATTGAATCAGCGATGCGCGGTTCTTGTCAGGCAGTGCACCTTGAGCAGCAAAGCCCAAACAGTCGAGCTTCCCAGGATATTCACCATAACGAGCTTTATATGCTGCGAGGGCGCTGTTGAGATTGTGAAGTGCAGCTACCGCAGCGGCATGGTTTTTCTGAAGACGCCCCTCTCGATCCCGCTCGCTCTTTTGGAGAGCCAATGGACCTCCGAATGAAACACTGATTAGCATCACAGCGGCAACAAGCACCACCCCTCTTCTCACAACCAAAGATTTCACGGTTTGAAGAAGCGCTAAAAATGCAAGGCAAAGCGCCGTCAGTCCCACGAACGCCGCAACAGATATAAAAAGCATCCCCTGCGACTCAAATCCTACTCGGTTAACAATCAGGATTGCCCAATAGTAGGTCGCGGGCATGCCTAGGAGTGGGATTGGAAATCCCAAGCCGATGAGCAGAGAAGCTAGAAACTTTCTCGTTTCTAGCATTTTGAAGAAACGTGTATCTGACTCCTCCGCGTGTTTCATGAACACCAGGCAAATACCCGCGGTCATCAGAACGATGACGAAACACAGCTGAAGAAGTAGTGACCAGTCGACCTTGAGAAGAAATGCGCCGTACTGGTAAGCGTTGATACTGGGCGATGGAGGCCTCAGCAAGAACCCGAACCCTTCGCTCCAGCCATACGGTGCAAGAGGGCTGCCAGCAAAACTCACTTTCCAAGGTGGAATGACCCCGCGTGCAACTAGCAAGATCAGCCCTGCAAGAAGAACGCGTCGTTGTGCGACGTTGAACGACATTACACTGGACTCCCCGGTCCACTTTTTGTTCTACTTCTGTTGGTCGCTGCTTGGTCGACTTGGCTTAAGCGCCTTCTGCCAAGACTACTGTCCTCACGGACGAAGTCCAAGTACCCGTCTGCGCTCTATTCATCGTGCGGGTCAAGGCGTGCGGCCATTCGTACAAGTGCAAACGCTAATAAACTCGGAGGCCTCAGGAAGTCTCCTCTAAAATGTCCTGCCCGTTTCCATAATGGCTACCCAGTTTACCGAATGCTAGGCTCGTCATCATTATGCAGTCCATTCTGGCACTTTGTTGTCGCTCACAAGTTGCAGGGAGGCGGTTGGACAGTTGGACATTGATGAGTGCGGTCCAACTCCGAGTGACGACAAACCGGAACTTGAGAACAGCATGGCGTGGCGGAGCTACAATGAACTTGCCAGGTGAAACGGAGGCGGGCTCTGCCGGGAGGCAACCATGCCGAGGGATAACCGGGCGGGCTCATCGAGCCGATGTTCAGCAGCGCGGGAGCCAATCCTCTCGCGCTGTGCATTGCGCGGAAAAAGCCATCGGACGATAGACCCCCATGCCTCGAAAAATCCCCGCCCCGCAGGGGCGGAATCTACACTAACGGAGAACGCTTCTTCTCCATTTCACGCTGAGCCAAGACATCGGTATGGATAACTTCCTGCTTACCGACCGGCTTGTGATCGCATTGCATTCGCCCCATGCGCTACTTGAAACCGGACTGCGCATGTGCCCTCCGGAGAAAAGCCGGCACGTTGCGGTTACTTATCCTGAACGGTCCTTTCTCTCCAGTCCGGTTTGTCGAGCCAATATCGCGAAAAACGGGCATGTTTCGCGTATTTTGGGGGAAAGGGCGGCGGAACTTCTCTGCAGTTAAGACTGGTTGGCGGAGAGGGAGGGATTCGAACCATCGGTACAGGTGTTAGCCCGTACAACGGTTTAGCAATTCTCTGCTCCGGAACGACGCCCAGCAATCCCAACCACTTACAGTCGCACCCAGTCACGAAAACTCACTAATGTGACCTCATTCGTCAATCTCTCGGGACACCACTCGGGACAGTAAATCGGAGGAATGAAAACCCAATGAGTCGACGCTACGTTACCACACAGAATCTGGTCCTTTCCAAAGACATTCCCGCTGATCACGCCTGTCGTCGTGTTGGCGTGCATGTGGAACTGTTCGGCAACGACTGAGAAGTTTCCTGCGCCTTGCACCTGGGGAACATAACGAGTGACGGCGATTGATGGGTATCAGCGAGACTGGGAGATTGTTGTGGCAGAGGAATGTGTCGATTCCTACGACCGGGAGCATCATGATATTTCGATGAAGTACATGAAGGACAAAATCGCCACGGTCATGAGCAATCAAGAAATCCGTTTAGCGCTTGCCGCAAATTAGAAGGCTGCGCACAGATTGCAATTGTCAGTTGTACGGGTTGAGCCAGCCTGTTGAAATATCCCCGTTACACTCATTGACCCTCTGACCGGGGGTTTTGAGTGTTAACGCCTGATTTCGTCAAATGAGGGGAACCCCACCGTTCCTTCGGGCCATGAGAAATCAAAGAACCGGGCAAGAGGTCTGGATTTTCTTCGTATCGTATTGCAAATGTCTGCATCTTGACACTCCCTTTTCTTGGGAACAGACTGTCCGCGTCATCTCGGGGCGGCTCCCAGAGTGAGTAAAAGGCAGCTAACTTGAGGAGACGCACAATGAAAATTAGGAACACTTGCTTCGCGCTTTTGTTTTGGACCTCTTTGCTCTCGAGTTCAATAACCTGTGCCCAAATCACCGGCTCGGGAACAACAGATTTCATCCCGCTCTGGACGAGTACGAAAGCACTTGGAGATTCCGCGATTTTCCAAACTGGGGAAAAGGTCGGGATCGGAACGATGAGACCGGATGCCAGGTTGAATGTAGTCACGACCAGCACAACGACGGGCGCCATCACTGGAAATGCCAATGCTACGAGTGGTTATGCCCCTGGCGTGTTCGGAACCACTGCTAGCAGCACCGAGTATGCAGCGGCCGTCTATGGTCTGGCGACGGCGGGTACCGGGATCACATTCGGAGTATATGGCGTGTCTAATTCGCCGAATGGAACGGCCGTTCAAGGTTACGCGCCTTCTACCGGGACCGGGTCAACCAATGGTGTTGCAGGATACACAAATAATGGCGGTAACGGAGTGCTTGGCGCGGCAAGCGCCACGACTGGCGTCAATTTCGGAGTTCAGGGCATCAGTGTTAGCAGCGGCGGTGTGGGCGTTCAAGGCTCATCGCCGAATGTCGCAGTTGCGGGATTCAATCAGGTTTGTTCGACGACTTGCAACTTGGTTGCCGGAACTGCAGGGCAATTCGTCACGGCATCAGGAGGAATTGTCCTCCAAGGCCTGGTGGGCGCTGGCTTTACTCAAGTGTTCAGCGTGGACAGTAATGGAGACCTCACCATCACGGGCAAGCTGACCAAAGGCAGCGGGTCATTCAAGATCGACCACCCCCTCGATCCTTCGAATAAGTACCTGTCTCATTCCTTTGTTGAGTCGCCCGACATGATGAACATTTACAACGGAGTCGTTGTGCTGGATTCAAAGGGAGGTGCGTCGGTAAACCTGCCGGATTATTTCCAGGCTTTAAATAGCGATTTCCGCTATCAACTGACCGCGATCGGAGCGCCTGGGCCGAACCTTTACATCGCGGAGGAAATCTCCGGCAACCGCTTTAAGATCGCCGGAGGAAAACCTGGAGCGAGGGTTTCGTGGCAGGTAACGGGGGTGAGGCAGGATGCTTACGCCAAGGCGCATCGCATCCAGGTGGAAGAAGACAAGCCAGAACAGCAAAAAGGACACTACCTGCACCCGGAGCTGTTTGGCGCTACCGAGAAAGAAGCGATTGGATCAAACGCAGCTCCTGCAATGACTCCGCCCGGCAGAGCGGCTGCAACGAGCGAAGCCAACTTGCGCTGAGGAGGGAGTCGGAACGAGGAGCACGGAAACGCCGCTCGGCTTCGGGCGGCTTTTCCCTTTTCCAAAGAGTTGTATCTACAAACAGTAAGGCGGTCGTTAACCAGGGCGAGGTCGCGTCATCATGCGCTCAGCCTCCGCTGACAATCTCCGTGACGGATTGGTCCGGCCCGAGTTGGGGAGGGCCAGTTCACGGACTTTATTGGCAGCGGCTAATGCTGACTGTTGATAAATCGCGATTACACTCATCAGGGGTCAATGAGTGTAAAGGCCTGATTGCGACAGTTGACTTCCGGTCTGCCCGTCAACCAGGTGTCAGGTGAATCGCTTCCCCTAAGCCGACTTCACGGTACCGATCGGAGGCGGCAACCGGAATGTTCACGTTTTCGCCGAGCCTTTTTTCTGGGGCGAACCCCGAGAAGTGCTTGGTCAATCAACTGGTTGCCATAGGCCTCCGTCAGCGGGGCGACACGGAGGAGGAGCCTGTAGTAAACCGGAGCGAAAATCCCATCGATCAGGAGTTCCGGATCAGTCTCTGAACTCAGTTCGCCAGATGCGATGCCACGCTCGATGTCGGCGACTGTGGAAGCCCTTCGTAAGCGAATGTGATTTTCGTAGAGCTCCTTCAAGATCGATGAATCCTCGTGGCCCTCGGCGATCAAGTCAGCTACCACTTTGCCGAACAGTCCATTGCATTCGGCGATGAGGTGTTTCATCTTTGCCCGGAGTGCTTTCTCGGCGCCCCGTTCATGGAAACCCAGCGAAGCTGGTCACTCTAGCTCAGTCAGCTTGCTAGCGGACGGCCTAGAGTCAGAAAACGAGGCAAACGGGAGAAACATCATGACAACACTTCTTGAGAATCACGTTACGGCCACTTGGTCCGTGCTCCATCCATTCAGCACAGAAGATCAGGCCGCGATGCTTGCCATGCGAGTCATTGTCGAACCAAACAAGGGGAAGCTCCAGGGAACGGCGGCCCGAGCCCCGTTCGACGCCATCATGGAGCGCGTCGCAGCTCCCGCTGACGTCGTATACGAAGCTGACCACGTTGGTGGTGTTCCAGGGTGGTGGTGCCGCCCTGCAAATGCCCGACCTGGCCAGGCTGTCATACATCTTCACGGCGGGTGGTTCAACTGGGGCTCTGCCAACGCCTTTCGCCATCTGGCAGGCCATATCGCAGCTCGGGCTGGCGTGGCTGCGTTCGTCCCAGACTACCGGCTTGCACCGGAACATCCGTTTCCAGCTGCGTCCGAAGACGTTCGGGCCTGCTACATTGGTCTGGTCGGGCGCGGCTTCTCGAAGATCGCCGTCACCGGCGACTCCGCTGGCGGCAACCTGGCGCTTGGTTTGCTCGTGCATCTAGCAGCAAACATGGACGCTGGCAGCAAAGCTCTGGTGGGTGGAGTGGTCCTCTCACCCGTGACAGATCTTACCCTTTCCGGAGAAAGCTGGTCGACGCGCGCCGCTGCTGACCCCTACTTTACAGGGCCTCAAGCGACCGATCTGGTGCGCGCGTATCTGGACGGCCATGATTCAGCAGATCCGCTCGCCTCGCCGCTCTACGCCGATCTGAAGGGCTTGGCCCCGATCCGTGTACATGTGGGCAACGACGAAGTTCTGCTCGATGATTCCGTTCGCTTTGTTGAGCGCGCGGTCGCGGCAGCAGCCGATGCTCGCCTCGATGTACGGGAAGGCATGGTCCACGGATTTCCTGGAAGCGTGGGACGCCTCACAGCTTCCGACCAGGCTCTCCAACTCACCGGTGAGTTTCTGATCGACCGATTCGCCGAGTAGGTGACGCAACGGTAGGTAACGGGAAACGCGCTAGCGATAACCGACCGATCGCAGACGAGAAACCGACGTTAATTGATGCCCATCGCTACGTCAGTCGCCATTCAAACTCTTGGAGAGTAGCTGGCCTATCAGTAACGATCCCGGCAACCTCCCTGCACGCCGACCTAGCACCCTGAATTTCCAGCCTACTCAGTACCACCTCTCAGTGTAACCGCGGTAGTGGGCTACTTTCATTTTGAGACTGGCGCGGATCGTGGCATACTTGGAGTATGCCTAAGCGTATTAGCAACAGACCTTCGGACATAGTGCGGATCAACAACCGTATTGCATCCTGGGAAAAGGTCACCCCACCTGCCGATTGGAAGACATTTCGGAACAACACTTGGGCTGTTTTCGGGACTAATCTCTAATCTCCCTCACAGGACGTCTGTCGCTTCGCCGAGACTTCTCCAGACACTCTTCACCAGGTGCCAGCAATTGAAAGCACGGTCTAGGGCGATTTCGGCGTTTGCCCGCCGAACGGGACGTTCGTTGCCGCAGATGCGATGGATTCTGCCACTACGAATACCGATCTCTGGACCTACGATCTCGAAAACGAGAGCGCCAAGCGGCTGACGTTCGATCCCGCCATCGATTCCACGCCTCTTTGGAGTCCGGACGCGACCAAGCTGATGTTTACTTCGGACCGCGCCCAGAAATTCAACTTGTACGTGAAAAATGCGGACGGGTCACAAGAGGAGCAGCTAATTCCGCAGGATGGCCCCGATCGCTATCCAACCGACTGGTCACGGGACGGGAAATACCTGATCTATCAGCGCGGCACCGACTTGTGGTACGTGACCTTTCCGGGACTCACGGCCACTCTTTTTCTGAAAGCGACCTCTGCCCCTAATGTGGCCCGCTTTTCACCGGACAGCAGATGGATCTCCTATGCTTCGAATGAAAGCGGACGATGGGAGATTTATGTAACTTCCTTTCCCGCAGCGCATGGAAAGTGGCAAGTGTCGAATGCGGGAGGGGAACAGCCCAAATGGCGAAGCGACGGGAGAGAGTTGTTCTACCTCGCGCCGGATGGCAAGATCATGGCCGTGCCCGTTACCACCGGCGCCAATTTCGATGCGGGATCCCCAGTGGCGCTCTTCCAGGCGAATCCCCGCGAAATGGTCGCTACCTCCGAACGGTTTGCCTATGATGTAAGCAAAGACGGTCAGCGATTCTTGATCAACACGCAGCTGAAATCAGCATTGACGCCAATGTCCGTAGTGATGGATTGGACTGCCAGCCTGAACAAATAGACAGCGTTCTCGAACCGGACAACGCAAGCTGCTCAGATTATTCGCTCCGACGGATTCCCACCGAGCTGTTTTCCAACGAACTTCCGCCTAAGGTTTTTGGGCGAAATCCACCACTGCCTGGTTGAAATCAACCGGTGTAAGTCAATCAAAAGAACGGAACTCTCCCTCATTCCCCGTGTTCAATCTAGTAACAGGAATTCTGGGGGACATTATGAAAACCAAGTTATCTAAAACGCTTCTTACAGCGGTGTTGACGAGCGCAATGGCGCTCGGGACTGGCACTTCCTTGGGGGCGCAGGACCAGTCGATGGACAAGCCCTCAGCGGCTGTGGGCGCCCAGGTGGATCAAGGACCGCCGCCAGAGCAGACCGCGCCGCAATACAATGCGCCGGACCAGAGCGCGCCTCAGGATGTCGCGCCTCCATCACCGCGAGATCAAGATACATACCAAGACCAGGCGCAGGCGCCTCCGCCTCCAACGGGGCCGGATCAGCGGCAGTACACAACGTTGCCTCCGGAGCAGTTGCATAAGCTGGTAGCTCCGATTGCGTTGTATCCTGATTCGCTCGTGGCTCAGATACTGGCCGCGTCAGAGTATCCAACGCAGATTGTAGTGGCGGACCGGATGGTACGGGAGAACCCAACGCTGAAGGGACGGGATCTGGCCGAGGAAGTGGACCGGCAGGATTGGGATCCGAGCGTGAAGTCTCTAGCGGAGTTTCCCACAGTGTTGGCGAACTTGGACAGGGATTTGTCGTGGACCTCTGAGCTGGGCGAAGCCTATCAGAACCAGCCGAATGACGTGATGCAGGCGATCCAGGATATGCGTCACAAGGCTTACAACGCGGGCAATCTGCGGAGTACGCCTCAAGAGCGCGTGTACGAGCAGGGGCCGAATGTAGACATCCAGCCAGCTGATCCGAATGTGGTGTATGTGCCCGCTTACAACCCGGCGTATGTATACGGATATCCCATAGGCGTGTGGCCTGGGTTCTATCCGTGGTGGGGAGTTGGCGGCCCCTACATTTCGTTCGGCTTTGGCTTCCCGATCTCGCCGTTCTTCGGCTTCGGCTGGGGGTGGCATGGATGGGGTATCGGCTGGGGCTTCCACGGCGGAATCTTCTTCGGCGGCCATCCTTATGCCTTCCGCAGCGGAGCGTTTTATAGCCACGCCGCCTTTGTGCACGGAAATTATCGAGGATTCTCTTCCGCGCATGGCGCAGTCGGAGCGCACTCATTTGCGGGTCGCGATGCGCACGGGTTTGGCTCAGCCGCAGGTCGCGGATATGCGGGCGCATCTCGAGGCTACGCGGGGGCATCCCACGGCTTCGCCGGCAGCAATCGCGGAGCTGCCGTTAACCGGGGCGCTGAAGGTAACCGAGCCTACGCAGGCAACCGGGGAGTTTCCGGCGGCGGACATGCCAGCTTTGGACACAGCAGCGGTGGAGGTCACAGTGGCGGCGGACACGGAGGCAAACGCTAAGTGTTCCGCATAGTCGTCACCGTTCCACTCCAAATTGAAGGCCCCGCTCTCACGAGCGGGGCTTTCTCGTTCGGACTGTCTAGGTGGCGGCCGCTTCTATTTGTTCTGTCATTACTAGCCGTTTGTAGCCGCTACACGGCGAGTAACAGCACGACCCGCGGCTTCCTTAAATATGTATCGAACGGGAATTGGGCTCTGTGATTCCAGGATGGTGCAGAGCGTCACCATCGAAGGGCAGAATAGCAGTCGGTGATCTCATATACAAGTATTTCGATAGCGTTACTTGTGATACGTAGGATGCAATTTTTGGCTGCGTCGAGTATTGATCGAGGTGGACACATGCCTTTGGGGGCAGACGTGACACAGGGTCAGGATCCAGCATGATCGCAGCGAACATCGAATCGCCGAAAATGCGATCATCTTCGATCGGGCGGCCAGCGGAAACGGTAAGCTCGGTAGGTATCGTAGCCCTTGGGTAGAGTGGCGTCGAAGATCAGGCGCCCGTTGGGGTCGAATTCCGAGAAGCGCCCCGGCTCACCCCAACCCACAAACGTATTGCCATTGTCCAGCAGTTGGGCGCTGCCTTGCGAGAGCACCGAAATATGATCGGGATGATCAAGGGAGCGGATCAGCGTGGCAGTTTTTGCCGAGGGATCAAGCTTCAGCCAGATGACGCGCGAGCCGGGCAGCACCGGCTTGGGATTCACTTCGTTGTCGAATATGCGGATCGTATTGGGTCCCGCCGCAACCGGGTCGTGCTGAAACGAAAAAGCGGCTCCCGCGCCAAAACGAAAATCACTCTTCTTGCCTCCCAGTCGCCAGATCACTGCGCCGGTGTGGCGGTCGAGTTTATAGATGGTTGATGTGTGGCGCGCCGAGAGCAGCAAGTTTCCGTCGTCGTCAAGCGCGATGCCGTTGATGTGGGTGTAGTCCCAGGCCGCGGTGGGCGAGTCTGGGAGTGGCCAGTAGCTTTCGTCGAATCCAACGTTGCCGAGGCTGTGCCATTCGAAGATCACTTTGCCGGTTGCGACATCGATTTCCTGAATCGATCCCTCCCACACCGGGGCGTTCTTCGATCCACCAACCGAGGACAGGTCGGCCGTTATGACGTCGTAGATGGTAACCAAGGCCGTGCCTTGAGGCGTGAGGAGGAACTCATGGGCATCTTCGTTGAGGCCGTTGCCAGCGCGCACGGTGGCGATGATGTGATAGGTGTCGTCGGCGATGTAGTTCACCGACGTCGCCCCGGCGAGCTTTCCGAAGTTGCTCTGCTGCGCCCACGTCAGCACCGGTTTGCCACGATAGGACTGAACCCGGAAGTCGGCTGCGACCTGACCATTTGTCACTGGGGAGAACCAGATGACGCGGCCGCGGCTATCCACGATTTCGGGTCCTACCGGGCCGGGCTGCGGGCCACCGCCGATGCCCGCGCCTTTGGGGGCGATAAAAATAAGCCCATCGGATTGCCCGGGACCGTTCTGAAGAACGGTAACATTCGGCGGCTTGACGGCGGACGTCTGCGCCTCTGACGAATTCCCTGCAACGCAGAGCAACAGGAACATCACGGCAGACAACGGGCGTAGCATGGGCAAATCTCCTATGTCTAGTATTTCCATCGACTACATAGTATACTGCCGAAAGTTGAAATAGAAGGCGTCATCGCAATCAGGAAAGCTGCCTTATTGCGGCACTAATTTTTGATCTGTTCCCTCCCCTAGCACTCATACCGTGGACAAATGCGATAAGCCCGCGCCCGGAGCGTGTCACCGGCAGGATGTGTAGTTCTCGCACGAAGGGCGAGTGAATCGGAATGAAGTACAACTACTCGTGGGGAAATACGCGCAACGATTTGCTCGCCGGCGTGACCGTCGCCGCGATCTCGTTGCCACAAGCCATGGCTTATGCTCTTATCGCGGGCGTCGACCCGCGCTTTGGGCTGTATTCCGCTATCGTGGTCACGTTCGTGGCCTCGATCTTCGGTTCGTCGAAGCACCTGATCAACGGTCCCACGAACGCGATTTCGCTCGTAGTTTTCAGCGCTCTCGGCTTCTTCAATTCCGACGCCCGGCTCGACGCCTACCAAGCCATGTTCCTGTTGGGAATCATGATTGGCTGCATCCAGATCCTGATCGCGATATTCAAACTCGGAGACTTGACGCGCTACATCTCGGAGTCGGTGGTGATTGGTTTCATGGCCGGGGCCGGCACTTTGGTGGGACTAACCCAACTGGGCAACCTGACCGGCTTGCGCGATCGTGGCACGGGCCAGCAGCATGTGCTTTACCGCATTTGGCTGACGCTTAGCGGCGGCCACGCGAATCCACGAGCCCTTGGTATTGGAGTAGGAACCATTGTTCTCGTCATCCTGCTCAGACAACTGGCGCGCCGATATCGTCTGCCGCAATTTGACATGCTGATGGCCTTGATTGTTGCAGCTCTTGTGGCGGCCGGCTTTGGCTGGTCCAAGCCAGCGCTCGATGGAGCGACCATTATTTCTGTCGTGGGTAGTGTCCCGCGCAATTTACCGATGCCGCATATTCCCCACATTCAATTCTGGTGGGTAAAGGAATTGTCGGGAAGCGCGTTGGCCATTGCTTTTCTTGGACTCCTGGAAGCGTTGGCGATTGCAAAATCGATAGCCAACACCACGCGCCAGTCGCTCGACTACAACCGGCAGTGTCTCGCGGAGGGTCTGGCCAATCTCACCGGAGGATTTTTCCAATGCCTACCCGGC
Organism: uncultured Acidobacteriaceae bacterium; assembly: GCA_964403025.1. Classification (GTDB taxonomy): domain Bacteria; phylum Acidobacteriota; class Terriglobia; order Terriglobales; family Acidobacteriaceae; genus Sulfotelmatobacter. The sequence continues at coordinate 31,229 of CAYOEH010000004.1, forward strand.
TCAGGCTCCTTGACGCGCTCCGCCATCAACTTTCAAGCCGGGGCTGTGAGCCGTGTTTCGGGAATCTTCGCCGCGGGAACGGTCGCCATTGTCGTAGTTGCACTCGCACCCTTCGCCCGCTACATTCCGAAATCGGCTCTGGCCGGTCTGCTCCTGGTCACAGCTGTCCGGCTGGTTGATTGGAGAAGGATGAGTTATGCCGTGCGAGCCTCGCGCTACGATGCCGCACTGGTTGCGGTTACGGCCTTCTCAGCGATCTTCATCAGTGTTGAATTCTCCATCCTGATCGGGGTGGCTTTATCGATTCTGATGTTCGTTCCCCGCGCCGCACTCCTGCGTTGGAACGAGTTGGTGGTGAGCAGCGACCGGGTCGTCCGGGAACGTCTTCCCGAGGACCGGCCTTGCACTGCCATGGTGCTCTACGATTTGGAAGGTGAATTGTTCTTTGGCGCAGCCCCTGAGCTTGATCGCTGTTTCGATCACCTGAAGCGCCGCACCGAGGCCGAAGGCATTCGCTTCGTCGTGTTGCGTCTTAAGCGCACTCGCAATCCCGACATGGTTTCACTCGAACGCTTTGACCATTTTCTGCATGACATGGAAGCGCGAGGAGTAACCGTTCTGCTTTGTGGGGTTCGGCCAGCATTGGCGAAGGCCATGGCAAACCTGCACTTTCACGATTGGCTGCCGGGCGACCGTGTCTTTCCGGAGGAGGCAGAAAAGTTTTCTGCCACTCTCAAAGCCGTGCGCCATGTTTACGAACTCTTGGAAGACAATCCCTGCGACCATTGCCTGCAGGCCGAGTTCGCAGGAACCGACCAGCAGCCTCTTTATTACTTGGTCTAGCCGGCGGGCTCCTCCCTGCAAACGCTCCAGACTCCGGGCAGAAGAGCGGCACTTCAGATCGGCGCGGAGCCGACACACCCTGAGCCATAGTCCACGATACATCCCTCAACAATCGGTTCAAATGGCGGGAGAGGACCGAGCTCATCAAGCGGTACCGGCGCTTCAGCGCGAACTGGAAGCAAAAGTCCGAAGAAGCGAGGCGCGCGAAGTAGAGACACCGAACTAATGGTGTTCTCCCCCGTCTGTGGGTTTTGAAGTGTCCCATAACTCTGGGTACTAGGGGTTCTGGGACACGGGCCAGCAAAAGGACGATGCAAGAACAGCGGTTAGGTTAACCGTCAGACAAAAAACCCGACTTTGCTTTCAATAACTTGAAAGTCTGGTTGTCACGTAGGTGTCAGTTATGAGCGCAATTGAGATTATCGACGCGAGTGAACTGGCCAAACGTTGGCAGGTTCCACAGACTTGGATTCGGAATTGGACACGAGAAGGGTATGCCAATGACCCTATCCCCCACGTTAAACTCGGGCGCTACGTGCGATTTGAACGGGGTTCTAAGTCACTCTCGGAATGGTGGGAAAAGCGCAGACGCTGAACGCCTCGTTTTCTTGTCCGAGTCGCGCGCAAACCGGAAGTTATTGTTTTGTCAGTCGGGTTCGGTACCGATAAACGTTCTTGTGTCCATAAACAGCAAGCGGAATTTGTGACTCAGGCAGAGGCATTCCCGGCTATAAAGCTCTCGCCACCTCGATTGCGGTTGCGAGTTGGGTGTCTCTTCCTTGCTTCCATGCTTCCCGCGAGAGTTCAATAGAAAACTTCGGCGCAATCCCCGAGGCTGCCTCTGCTCCTCCCGCCCTTGCTTGTTTGTGTTAACTGTGGTTAACTGTGTAGAATAATCTTTGGTTAATATATCAAGCAGAAAGACGTTGCCGGTCTTGGGGCAAATGAGTGGGGGCATTCATGGCGCGGGCGTTTCACGTTCCTCTTTTCGTGTTGACCGTGGTGTGCCTTCTCCCGGCGAAAGCACTGGCGCAAGGCGAAACCACCAGCGCCATCGTTGGCGAAGTCAGCGACGTATCTGGCGCGGTTGTCGCGGGTGCCACCGTGACGATCACAAATCACGAGACCGGTCTGAAGCGTAGTGCCAAGACCGATGACGCAGGCCGGTTCAACTTTCCGCAGCTAAAGCCGGGTACCTATTCGGTCACAGTGGAAGCGCGAGGCTTCCATCCGGGGCAAAATGACAACGTCGTTGCGGGCCTAGGACAGAAGCAGACCGTGGATTTCACGCTCAAGGTGGCCCGATCCAATGAAGCGGTTGAGGTCAGCAGTGAGGCTCCACTAATCAACCTGGAAAACGCAAACACATCCACGACCCTGAGTGCACCGGCACTGGAGGACCTGCCGAATCCCGGAGGCGACCTGACCTACCCCCTGCAGTTTGCGCCTGGAGCCCTGATCAATACGGCCGGCAGCAGTAACGATTTTGTCGGTGGCAGCAACGGGTATGGCAACGTGGAATTCAACGGACTCCCGGCACTCTCCAATGGCTACATCGTGGACGGGTTGGAAACGAACGACCCGCTCACCAATCTCAACAGCGGCCTCTCCACCAACCTCGTTTTGGGACTGAATTCGATCTCAGAGGTGACCGTCAACACGCTTTCTTATTCGGTGGACCAAGGACGGTATGGAGCGTCTCAAGTCGACTACGTCACCAAGTCTGGCACGAACCAGTTTCACGGAAATCTTTACGAACTGTGGAATGGAGCGCTGCTTAATGCGGCGGACTACTTCACCAATGCGACGCCGGGGAATCACAAGCCGGGGGCAACTGTGAACCATTTTGGAGGCAGTGTGGGTGGGCCGATCGCGCACGACAAACTGTTCTTCTTCTTTGACAGCGAATGGGTGCGGATCGCACTGCCCATCGTCACGCCCACGATCGTTCCCAGTCCGGCATTCCAACAATACGTCTTGAACCAGCTTTCCACGGGCCAGCCGACCGGCTGCGGGTCCAGCGAGGCGAATGAGAATTGTTTGTTCTATCAACAAATGTTCAAGCTGTATGGAAATACCAGCGGCACAGCCACCCAGGTGCTCTGGTGTCCTTTCAACTCGGACGGCACTGCGGCGCCCGGCAATCCACCGAATGGAAACGGTTGCGCCAACCGGCAGAGCATTTCGCACTCCAGCGACGACCACGAACAGGTGCAGACAGCCCGAATCGACTACAACATCAATGAGAAAGATACGACTTGGTTTCGTTTTCAAGCGGACACCGGCCTGCAAGCCGCGTGGACGGACCCCATCAACCCAGTGTTCGACGCGCTTTCGCCGCAGCCTCTCTACTCGCTTGCCGCGGGATATACGCACGTCTTCTCGCAGAACCTGGTGAACTACTTCAATCCCGCGTTCTCCTGGTACGAGAGCCTGTTTGGGCCAAACAACCTGCAGAAGACGCTTTCGGTGTTCCCGATTGTGTTGCAGGGCAGCGGCGCGAATGCCTTCACGCCCATGGGAGGACTCGACAACACCTGGATTCAAGGCAGGCGCGCATCCCGCTTTTTCATCAATGACAATCTCGCCTGGAGTCACGGCGCTCATGAACTGCGATTCGGAACCAATACCCGTATCTTCCGCTTGAACGATTACGACTTCGGAGAAGGAACGGTTCCCACTGTGACCTACGCTAACTTGCAGAAATTTATCGAGGGAGTGGCGAATACCGCGTCAGAGACGTTCCCTTCGAACGCAAATGAGCCCTTTAACTTTGTCAATCTCGATGTCTACGCGCAAGACACTTGGAAAGTAACTCGCAAACTGACCTGGACGTTCGGTCTGCGAGACACCTTCAACTCCAATCCGCTGAATCCTCATGATCAAGTCGCTCGGCTTCGCGGGTCCTTCAGTTCCATCCTGCATAACGATCAACCGCTCAACGCCGTTATTCAAACTCATCTCGACCATCTGTTTTCGTCCACGCCGGCGGCCATTCTGCAACCGAGAACCGCGATTGCGTGGCAGTTTGAACCGAAATCCGTGCTCCGGTCCGGCTTCGGAATTTTCAGCGACATCTTACCGGGCACCGTGGCCGACCTGATCGGCACGAATCCGCCCTACGATAAGACGTTCCAGGGAGGAGTGCTTGGCAGTGTGGGCGGCACAGCCATCGCGCCGGGAGCGCCCAACAGCGCAGTCGGCGCACTCTTTGCCGCGAATCAGACTTTTACTTCGGGATTTCCCCAGGGCCAGCCCTCGCTTCCACCGGTTGCGATCACGGCCATTCCAGATGGCAAACTCCACGCGCCGTACTTCAGGGAGTGGAGCCTAGGAATGGAACATCAATTCGGGACGACGGCCAGTTTGCAAGCGCAGTACGTCGGCACGCGCGCCGTAAACCAGCCGTACTCAACACAAGTGAACGGTTACCAGACCGTATGCCAAGGTTGTTTTGCGCCGTTCCCCTACATGCAGCCGACCGATGCACGATTCGGAGCAGTGACGCAGTTCTCCACCGGCGCGAACAGCCACTACAACGGTCTTCAGCTGACCGCGATGAAACGACTCGGCCATGGCTTGCAAGGACAAGTCAACTACACTTGGAGCCGTTGCATTGATACGGTCTCGAACGGAGGGTTCCTTCCGTTTTCCGCCGGAGGGATTCTCTCGCCTTTGCCGGGAGACTTGGCCCGCGATTATGGGCCTTGTGACTATGACATCCGGCACAATTTCAACGCGCAGTATGTGTATCAGTTGCCGATCAGAGTGCGCAGTCGTTCTCTGGGCTACGCGCTCAACGGCTGGCAGATCTCCGGAACAGCGTTTTGGCACAGTGGAGTTCCGTTCTCGGTACTGAGCACGCCCTACTCAGCTGCCAATCCAAGTACTGGGCAGCAAGACGGAATTGTGCAGGGCAGTGGGCCGCAGTTTGCCAGTGTCGTTCCCGGCGTTCCGCTGTATGTGCATCATCCGATTCCCGGCGTAACTCAGGCGGGAACGCTGCAGTGGCTTAATCCGGACGCTTTCGTATCGGCGGTCGATCCGAGTACGGGGCAGTGCTATGGCGGCGACAGCCCGCAAACCTGCCAATTCGGAACCCTCGGCCGCAATGCCCTGCGCGGTCCCGATTTCCTCTGGAGCGACTTCTACCTAACAAAATGGTTTCCCTTGCAGGAGCATGTGAAGCTGCGGTTTGAGGGTCAGTTCTTCAATGTCTTCAACCATCCGAATTTCGCGCTTCCCAGCATGGTGCAGGCCGGCATTCCAGGAAATCTTTCCACGCAGAGTGGATTTGGAGCGCTGGGGTCCACAACTTCTCCGCCGACCGGCTTGCTGGGAGTCGGATTGGGTGGCGATAGCAGTCCACGCATGATCGCCTTTCAGGCGCGGTTGGAGTTCTGATCGTGCCCCCGATTCTGGACGAATAGTCAAAGAGGAAGTGATCTGATGCTGGCGACCGCGATTGGTAACGACAAGTCGGCTAGTGTTCAGCTATGGGGCAATGTGGCGGACCGCTGGTTCATGGGACGAACCTTAGTGACACGGTCCAGAAGCCCGTTTCCGAAGCGCCGACAATTCGGGAGTCGACGCTACTGCGATTCGCGCTTCCGCGGCTTGCCGATCGCGAGCAGGAAAATGGCACTCTTGTCCTTTGCGTGCGGTGAAAAGAAGCTGACCACATCATCGTCGAAGAAGGTCAGCCCAGTCGCACCTAGGTGCTGGGCATATGCAGCCAGGTAGACCTTGCCCCCAATGGCGCCCGCCTCGAGCTGGACGGCCCGATACCCGCGGTTCCCATATCGCTCCAGAATGGGTTTCAAATCAGCGAGAAAAAAAATGTCCGCGCAGGCATCCGCCGGCAGTTCCTGCTCCAGCCCAAGGTGATGGGCCTCGGCGCGGAACTCTCCCTCTCTCAAAAGCTCCAGGATGTTCTGATCACGCCGGAAGAAGTAAGCACCCGGCTTGAGCCCCTGCACCGAATGCACGATCAGGTAAAAATCGTTGAGCTGCTCGCCGGGAGACTCAAGAAAGTCAGCCTGAAGACCTCGCGTAGCGCTGTCGAGAATGGTAGAAAGTTGTGCCAGTGTGATGGATGCCGTCTTCTCGAACGCTCGGGTGGAACCGCGGCGCAAGATTACCTGCTCGATCGTGTCCTTCGGCTGTTCTTCTTCCGGCGGGGGGTGCAGTCGCACTCCCCCGCCCGCCGGACTGCAAGGAGGAACGACCGGTTGCTTCCCGCGCCATTGAGCTACTTCCTGTACGGACGCAAGCGAAGACGCATCGTGCATCTCGAGCATGGTGGGATATTCAACCTCGCGCTGCGAGAGGGGAATCGTTTCCAAGCCGAGTGCATCAGCTTCACTGGGCGTTGGGGGCGAACTGTCCGATCTGTGCCCGATCGGTACGAGGCACAAGGAAACCTCGTGCCGGGTATCGAGATCGAGTACGCGATTCACATCGGCGTCCACGAACCCGAGCACGATCTTGGCGGGCAATCCCGAAGCCGCAGAAACAGCCAGCATATTCGCCAACAGGGTGCCATTGTCCCAACCAAAATGGCGATAGGTGCGTGCCTGATACTTCCAGGCATTCCGCCAGTATATTCCGGTGCAAATGATGGTCACGGGCGCGCCCACCACTGCCGGTTCCAGCGCCGTCGCCAGAGCTAGGTTTCCGCGACAATCACCTTTTCGGAGAAGCCGTAGCGAAACATCCGCCGGATTGAAGTGGTACACGCCGGCATCCAGGCCCGCGAGATCGCCAGTCACGATATACAACTCGATCTCGTAGAGGGCTCCAGTACAGGCTGCGGCGCGAAAGTAGATTTCTCCGCCTGGAGATCCGCGCTGTTTGGTGATCCCCGCCGAGAAATAGAGGATGCGCGCCAGATCTTGGAGGTCAGGTACCGAATCAGCCGGCGAAGAGGACAACGCATCTGAGAGCGCGGAGAGCGCGGCCACGCCCGTTTGTGACACGTCTCGCGGTAGCGGAAGCCGCTCTAGCTTCGGATAGATTTTGAAGGGCTGGGGCCGATTTGCCCAGTCCAGGAAGTGAGGATTGTTACGAATACTCCAGTAGGAGTGTTTCGTACTATCGTGATATTTCCAGGCTGCCTGGATGTCGCGGTTGTTCATCAGTTCCTACGTCAGACTAGCACCTGCGGTGGACCAGGGGCGCAATGAGCCTGGTGACTGCGAATTGCGCATGGATGAAGGGCTAACCGGAAGTCATTCCGGGCCAGAAGTCGGCTAGGCTGGAGACAAAATCCTGGATGCTTGCGCGTTTCACAGGACTAATGTCCGATGTCGGTTCAAACCCTTGCTCGATGAGTGCATTGCCCTGTAGTCACCAAGAGAGATTTCACAGCGCTGCCGATGAAGAAACACACGGCGGCTTAGCGTTAGCGGGGAACATTCTTCTGGAATGAGCCGATCACTAAAGCACGTCTAGACAAATCATCAAAAACGGCTGGGGCGAAACGTCAATGAGCCGCGGCGGCTTCCTGTTTGCTTAATGCCTTCTCGAAAGTCTCCTGAGCGTTAGCGACGAACTCCCTATAACCCTCAGGGTCGATAAAAACATGGGGACCATCTTGCGGATAGCGCTTCAGTTTGGTGAGCATGTCGAATTACCCACCATGGGCTCCCAGAAATACGTCGCAGGGCAAAGCACGCAACACCGAAAAGGTATGCTGGAAATCCTGAACGATGCCGGGGTAGCTTACGAGATGGCGGGGTGTAGCGACGAAGTGGTACTCCGACCAAAAACCCGCACCGCCGACGATGACGATATTCCGCATCGTCTCCGCTGGCTCTCCTGGAAGGTGAGCGCGCAATGTCCACGTGGTACATCCGCGCGTATGGCCGGCGGTTTTGTGGGCTGTCAGTGTCACACCGCCCAGGCTTACCGTGTCTCCGTCATGGAGAATGCGATCTACGTAAACAGGAGCATATTTGAGGACGTTAGGCGAAGGCGACAAGAAGTCTGCCCGTGCGCCGGTTTCGGCGACGCTCACGTCACCGTCCATCACCATGCTTTGCGCATGTGTCTCGCGAATCACCTCCGCCGCGCCACCCATGTGGTCGGAATGCGCCTGGCTGTTGAGCAGGATATTGGTGTCATTCCAATGAAACCCTAGCGCCTCCACACTCGCCCGTAGCTGCGATGGAGAGGTAGCCAGGTTCGCATTGATTAGGATATTTCCTTTGGGCGTGACGACGAGGTAGCTGGCAAGGTCCTGGCTTCCCACGTAGTAGAGGTTGTCAGCAATTCGAAACGGAACAATCGGAGCGGTCCATGAAGGGTTTGCCTGAGCAAGGATGAGTTTGGGGCTGGAGAATAAAAGTAGTAACAGGCAGGAGAGGATAGCGCGCATTCTATTTTTGTAGCAGAGCGGGAAGAGATTGAGTTGGTCCGAAACGCCGAAGGAGGCAAAGCGCTCATTAACTTCAAAGGCACTCCCAGGATCAGTCCCCTAAACGCGCATGTCACCAGGATCGATTCTGGATTGGCGCTAAATCGCCAATGCGCTCACCGACACCGGATTAGTACCGATATGTCGGCTAGTGTTTACCGATGGAGAGAGGTGGCGATTGCAATTACTGCTTCTGCCTGAGTCACGGCGAGCGGATGCGGCACTTGATCGCGCACTTTGACGCTGGCCAGAAGTCGGCTTGGGGGAGGTGCAGTGGCGGCGAATGCCAACCCAGCCGAGAGTTCCGCGAAGCCCGTTTCTGGATAGCTTCCGGACTGCCGACCATCCGGGAGTGATCGCGCGGTAACTCGAATTAAAATGCGGACGCGGTTAACGTTTACGAGTTGTGCCAAGTGAGTCATGCGCCTTCCTTGGGGTGCTAAACTTACCGTCGATTTGCATCCCCTTTCAGAGAGAGAAGCGTGAGCGATCTGACATCCAAGTCAACTCCGCACAACGCGGGCGCGAGCGACAGTTCGGCTCCTAAGGCCGCCTTCGACGTAGCGCTACTCCGATGGAACCTCTTGCGCCCGACCTAGGTTCGATTGGGCCCTATCGCCTGATCAGGAAATTGGGAGAGGGTGGGATGGGAGAGGTGTGGCTGGCGGAACAGTCTGCTCCCGTCAAACGGCAGGTTGCGCTAAAGATCATTAAAGCAGCCCGCTATGACAAGTCCGCATTGATACGCTTCGATCTGGAGCGGCAGGCGCTCGCCATGATGGATCACCCCTCCATCGCCAAGGTTTTCGACGCCGGTTCCACGGCCGAAGGCCAACCGTACTTTGCCATGGAGTATGTGCAGGGCCTGCCCATCACCGAATACTGCGACGAGAAGTGTCTCTCTCCTAGCGAGCGCCTGCTTATTTTCACAAAAGTATGTGAAGGCGTGCAGCACGCGCATCAGAAAGCAATTATTCATCGCGACCTGAAACCCACGAACATTCTGGTGGTTGAAGTGGATGGCAAGCCTGTGCCGCGCATTATCGACTTCGGACTGGCCAAAGCGATCTCCGAGCAATCGCAGCGCGGGACGCTGGTGACGCGTGCCGGGGGGTTGGTGGGCACGCCCGGATACATGAGCCCGGAGCAGATGGATCCCATTGCGGCCGATGTAGATACCCGAAGCGACGTCTATTCGCTCGGCGTGGTGCTCTACGAACTGCTCACGGGAGTGTTGGCCCTGGATGCACAGCAGTGGGAGAGCAAACCCTTTCATGAAGTTCTGCGGCAGGTGCACGAGGAGGAGCCGACGAGTCCGAGCACAAGACTCACCACAGACCCGGCTGCGGCGGCCATTGCGGAGAAAAGGAGCACGGACGCTAGGCAATTGGCAAACATGCTGCGCGGCGATCTGGACTGGATCACCTTGAGAGCTCTGGAGAGAGACCGCGCTCGCAGGTATGGCACCCATGGGGAACTGGCGGACGATCTCGGACGCTATCTGCGCAACGAACCTGTCATTGCGCGGCCTGCAAGCCTGGTTTACCGGACCAAGAAATACGTTCAACGCCACAAATTCGGAGTGGTGGCGGCCACCGCTATGGCAATGCTGCTGATAGCGTTCGGATTGATGCAGGCGATCGAGTTGCGGAGGATTACGCGGGAGCGCGACCGCGCCGACCGCGTCACGAAGTTTATGACCGGTATGTTCAAAGTATCGAACCCCAGCGAGGCGCGCGGCAACGCAGTTACAGCGCGCGAGATTCTGGATAAGTCCTCGAAAGATATCGACACTGGCTTGCGCAAGGATCCGGAGTTGCAGGCCCAATTGATGGAAACCATGGCGCAGTCGTATGCCGGACTGGGATTGTATGGCCGCGCGCAAGATTTGGTAGTACACGCGCGGGCAATTCAAAGCTCAATGTTCGGAGAACGAAGCCGGGAAACACTGGCAAGTGAAAGTTATCTGGCCCAGCTCCTCCGCGCCCAAGGACATTTGCCAGAGGCGGAAAAGCTGTTGCAAAACACGCTAGAGGCCCAGCGCCAGGTTCTCGGTCCCAATGATCCTGACACTCTGGCGTCTATGGATCGCCTCGGCTACGTTTATGCCAATGAAGCACGTCACACCGACGCTGAAAGCATGTTCGGCCAAACACTGAACGCGGAGCGCAAAGTACTTGGCCCGGACGATCCTCAAACTTTGAGCACTTTGAACGAGCTGGCAGAAATTCTGACCCCGCAGGGGCGGTATGCGGAAGCAGATCAGATTTATAGCGAACTGGTCGCAGCACAGAAGCGAACTCTCGGGCCGGACCATCCAGCGACCCTGCTTTCGATGTCACACGCGGCTGAAAACCTTGAGGAGGAGGGCCGCTTCCCAGAGGCTGAAAAGCTGTATTCCGACGTGATTGCCGCTCAGCGTCGCGTACTGGGGCCGGAACATCCCCAAACTCTTAGGGCAATGATGATGCTTTCCGTCACCATGATGAAGGAAGGGCGTTACGCCGAAGCCGACAACCTCCAGAGCCAAATTATCGAGATCAAAACTCGCGTGCTAGGCCCGACCCACACCTCCACATTGCAGAGCATGGAAATGGAAGCGCTGGTCCTCAGCCGGGAGGGACATTATGCTGATTCAGCGAAAATGTTTCGCGACGTGATCGAGACAGCGGAGAAAACCAGTCAGCCGGCCACAGTGGCCGAGGCTTGGTACAACTTTGCCTGCGCTGAGGCGGCGAGAGGTGCGCCGGACGAAGCCTTCGCGGACCTGAACCACGCCATCGAGAACGGCCTCATCTCGCCGGGAGAACTTTCAGCTGATGCTGAATTGAAGTCTCTTCACGGTGACCCGCGATTCGACGCCTTGGTCGCAAAGGCACGCGAAACGATCAGCGCCAGGAAAAAGTAGGAAGCATGAGGCGCTCGTTTCATAGTCCCGACTGCCCCTCGCGCTGGTTTCGCTTCCGGGGATTGCGGCGGGGCGCTTCCAGATCGTACCAGTAGGGCCGGGGCAGGCTTGTAGAGTTCGGAGCCGCGCCGGTGCCCAAAAGCCGTATGATCATGCTTGATACCTGATTTTGGATGGCACATTGCTGCAGGGTTGCCGTTTGACGGCCATTCTTGGGGCACGAATCTCCGGAAATATCAAGGAAGTCATTTCCCGGCTTTTCTCTGGAGCGCACACCCGCAGTCCGGTTTCACTGAGGGCATTAGGCGAATGCAATGCGATCAGAAGTCGGGGAGCCAGCTATAGCGAGTTGACTTTTGCAAGTACCTTAAAAACCGAGTTCGTCAATAAAGACGCTATTGTCGCCGTTTTGCACGACTGTCGGCCCGATCAGTCGTCCGCGGTTATTTCCGGTTTGCCCGGTGCCGATCTGACGCGCTTCCCAGAAGCCCGTTTCTGAACCTCCGCTCTTCGCAAAAAACGCGAAGGAACGGAGCACCCACTGTGTTGGTAATGCCCGCAAGATCCAAAAGCCTGGGCCAACCGCCCACAAGACGTAAATGGTTAATGAGGTGAATCCTCCGCCTGGAAGTAGACGCCGAGTTGATTTATGGAGGTGAAGTAGCCGGTGCCTCCCGGCTGGCCGATGATGCGCACGCCATCTCCCCATGTGTTCGGCAGGTTGAAGGTGTAGGTAGTGAAGCTGCCCGCGTCCGCCGTAAAGGGATACGGAGGCGTTACGGTCACGCCCGGAACGTCCACCCATTCAAAGTTCCGCCGCACTTGAACCCGCAGCTTCGCCGCATACCAGCCACCGTTCGGGAACATGGTCCCGGTGGTGTAGACCATCTGGTTGATGTTGTAAGCCTGGGGCCAGATGTAGCCCCACCAGTCCGATGTCTTTATCTGCTCGTCGTAATCGTCTTCGCTCACGGTCGCATTTCCGCCATCCAGCTGGTCGGAGCAGCCACGGCCGCAAAGGGTTCCGAAATGTGTGCTCTTGCTGATGGCGCGCGTACCCCGAGAGAGAGCCAGATTATCGGTCGATGGGCCATTGCTGGGCGAGGAGGGCTGGGCGGGCTGAAGATAGACTCTGCGCAAAGAAAACCGATAGGAGTTTCCAGCGCAGCAGACGTTGCTCTGCAACCACAGCGTTTTCCCGTCAGCGCTGATGAACTTCGAGGGGATGCTGGTGCCGTATTGTCCTCGGTTCCGCCTCAGACGAAGCGGGCCGAAGTCGGTCGACTGAAAATGCTTCCAAGGACCCCACGGCCGACTTGCTTCATAGAGCTCATGCGTGCTGCAGGACCATGACGCAAAAATGTACTTCTGCAAAGGCGCGTCGTACGTGACGCCGCCCTGTGCAATTACCTGCTGGTAGGGCGGGCAATCCGGTCCGAACATGACGGGATAAAGCAGGCGCGTGTCGGTGAGCACGGGCATCTTCTTGGTGATGTCCTCGGTCCAGACGGGCGCCCCATCTACATTGGTGCCGGCATAAAACTCCCAGTCCGCGCGCTTCTGTACCTTGTCGGCAGGCACGCGGCCAAGGTACATCGTCTCCTGCGAACGCCAGTTGTCGTCGAGACCGTAGGCATAGACATAACCATCGATCGCGTTCGCAGAATCTTGGCCATAATCGAGGAAGAAGACAGTGGTGAACTTGTAGGCTTTTGGGCTTGCGGGGTTCGTGGGCGTGCCGAACATAGGCGCGTTTGCATTCCAAGTCCAGGTGACTCCGTTATCGACGGATTTGGCGATCGAAGCAGCCGGCGCGTCATCGAAGGTCGATTCGTTCAGATTCTGAAACGCGAGATAGATGGCTCCTCCTCTGCAGAGCATACCCGTCGGTTTGCGGGTATAGACACTGCCGCTCCAATTCGTGCCAACATTGGTCGCGATCGTGGTGCCGGTCAACTCTCTCGGCGTGCCGCTGATGCGACTTACCGCCATGTCGGTGTAAACGTCGCCAAAGCCTGTACCATCGCCATTGCCTGCATACAGGTTGTCGTCATCTGCCCAGCATGAGGGCCAGAGATCGCCATTCCCCGTCATCTGGTGGGTGGAGAAACGTTCCTCCGCGATGGTGGAGAAAAACTTGCTCTCCGGCGGAGTTTGCGCCGGACATGATGGAAGGAGCAGCAGGCCGAGAAAAAAGAAGCAAAAAGTGCGCAGAACGAAGTTGCAACGCATGGAGAGGTTCTCCTCGAGAATGGCAGATAGAATAGCCTGCCGAGATTGTGGATTCAATCCTTATAGAAAAATGGTAGTGGTGCAGTTTGAACTGCACCGCTACCAGAAAAAGAGAGAACCAGCCGAGTTTCAGCGCCATAGGGCGACAGCCTCATGCTAGACGAGGCCCCTAAGAGGAGGCTGAGATGTTCGTCCGGCAAAACGATTATGTGTACGAGGTGGGCCAGAAGTCGGCTTGGGGGAAGTGCAGTGGCGGCGAATGCCAACCCAGCCGAGAGTTCCGCGAAGCCCGTTTCTGGACAACTTCCGGATTGCTGACCATCCTACCAGAGACCTTGAGGCCTAGTGCTGCCCGAGGTGGCGATCGCCTCTACTGAACCAACTGAACCTGTGCTTGCCGAGCGGGCCCTGACTCTGTCGTCACGTTCTTCACGTTGTCATCGGGAATTCGGTCAATCAGCAACGCGAACGGATCGAAGCCTGCTTTCTCCGGCAATTGGGCCGTTGTGAACGTGAAGCTCGAATTGCGCTGTGTAATATGCATACGTTCGCGGTAGAGAGTGTCGCCGTATTTTCTTCCACTTGCGGGCTTGGCGAATGCCCCGATATCGATCCAGTCATCCACCGGCACTTCGGTTTCGTTGCCTTTGGCATCGGCCTTGAATTTACGGGCTTCTACATTGATGGTGACGTCATATTTTCCATCCGCGCGCTTCACCGCCCTGGCTTCCAGAGTGCGATTCGAGAACAGAGTGATATCTTCAAACAAGTCTTTGATCAAATATTGCAGGTTGGGCGGAGTCTGTTCCCGCAACGCATCCACCAAGGCATAGGACGTGGGATAGGGTGGAGGGGCATAGGCATACTGGAGAATCACGTTGCGCAAGGCTCGATTGACTGCATCCTCGCCGATCATCTCCTTCATGTAGTAGAGCACCACGCCCCCCTTTGCGTAGTGAATGTAACCCTGCTCGGACTCGACGGTAAGGAGCGGACGTTCCTTGAGCCGCTCCTGGCCGCGGGAGCGCAGGTAGTTATCCATCTCAAGCATTAGAAATTTCCTCATCAGATCCCGGCCATACTCCTTCTCCATGACCATGAAAGACGAGTATTGCGCCAAGCTCTCAGAAAGCACGGTTGCTCCCTCCATGTCGGCGCCTATCACTTGATGCGCCCACCACTGGTGCGCCATTTCGTGGGCGACCACATAGAAAACGGAATCGATGTCGTCGGGATGATTTAAATTAGCAATGAAGCCGATGGATTCGGAATAAGGCATGGTCCCGGGGAATGCCTGGGCAAAGCTGGCCACCCGGGGAAACTCAATGATGCGCGCTTCCTTGTGCTCGTACGGCCCGAAATTCTTGATGTAGTAAGCCAAGGACTTCTTCATGGAGTTCATCATCCGGGGAACATTCCAGGGTTGTTCCTTGAGGTAATAAACTTCCAGCTTTATGCCGTTCCACTCCTCGCGCGCCACTTCATAGCGGCCGGACATGAAGGAGTAAAAATTCAACGAGGGATGATCGAGTTCGTATTCGAAGTAGCGGCGGCCATCCTGCCGCCATTCGCGCACCAGCGATCCCGGTGCAATGGCGATCTGATCAGGTGTCGTGCTGATGATGGCGCTTATTTCGACCCAATCTGAGTGTCCAGGGATGTAGGTGTTGCTGCAGTCGGCAGTGCAGTTGCGTTCCAGGGCGGGCATGAGGTCAAATTCCAGAAGGCCAAATTTCTTACGCTCCACCGCATCACTGAGCTGGCGGAAGTAGTTGTAGCCGATGATGGGGCTGCTGTTGAAAAACGTGCCGTTCTGGACGACATCTGTATTGCTCACATTATTCTCAAAGCCGCGGTTCTTGCTCTTCACGGTGAAGCGCAGGGTGCGCTCTTCGCCGGGCTGCAGGGGTAAGGTAAAACGATAAATGCGATAGGACAGACGCGTGTCGTCCTTAGTGAGCGCAGCTCCGGGAATGTCTATGGAGGTGTCATAGAGTGGGTTGAGTGAGAAATGAATTTCGTCCAGGGGACGGGAGTAGGGATTGTAGATAACTTCATCGCCGCGCATGGTCGCGTTGCGGGTCGAGGGGAAAATGTCGATAGCGTACTTCACGCTGCGCACGCGCGGCTGGGGCAGTTTGTCCAATGGCTTATAAGTCTTCTCATAATCAGCCTGGACGCGCTCCACGTCTTTGGGGCCCAGGAGACGATTCAATATTTCGGTGTTGTACCAGATCCAGCCCCCGCAGACGGCAAAGGCCAGCAGAGAAACAGCTGTGGCGGCTTTCCACCCGGAACCAAACCGCAAGGCTGCGTTACGGCTGCGGGCTAGCCATCGCTCTGGCTTGCCACGCGGCCAGAACATTACGGTGGCAATGGCCATGAGCACTGAGAAAAGCAACCAATAGAGGGTGAACCAGTCCCACGCCGAACGGTAAGGCGCATCGCCAAAGAA
The DNA here is from genome assembly GCA_964403025.1 of uncultured Acidobacteriaceae bacterium. Taxonomy (GTDB): domain Bacteria; phylum Acidobacteriota; class Terriglobia; order Terriglobales; family Acidobacteriaceae; genus Sulfotelmatobacter. The sequence continues at coordinate 47,084 of CAYOEH010000004.1, forward strand.
ATCCGAATAAATGACGTTGGGCCTTCCCGCAAATTGAACCAGGTTTGTGGCCACGTTCAAGGGCTTCCACAGAAAACTGTTTACGGAATAGAAGGCTATGAAAACGAAATACCCCACGTACTTGTTGGGCGCAAGGGCCTGGATAAAAAATGCCAGAACCGTAATTAGGACGATCCATGAGAGGTCTCGCAGCAGCAATTCGTGAGCATAAAGACCGAACTGGAAGCGATAGTAGCCATGAGCTGCCTGCGCGACGATGCCGGCCAACAAGGCTACAGCCTGAATCACCATCACCATCGCGACCAGCGTAACCAGCCGTGCCGCATAGGACACCCCCTCCGGGGTGGGCGTTGCGTCGGCGATTTCGTCCATGCGATCGTCACGGTCTTTCCAGACCAAAGCGCCGGAGAAGTAGGTGATGATGACGATCAGAAGGAAATCAAGAGTTCCTCGAATCAGCTCAATCACCCAGTAGGTTACGGGAAATGTTTGAACTGTCTGATTGCCCTGGAACTGGGTTGCTTCCAAGGCCAGAGCCAAAATGCAAAGCATACTGGCGATCATGACAACGACGACAAAGGCTGTGTTCTTGGCCATCCCTCGGAAATGAATTCTGAACGATCCCAGGAATTTTGCCCATGTCGAATCCGCGAGTTGCAGATAGGGCGCGGGAGTTGCGTCCGGAGCTATCGCCGGTTGCGCACCAGGTTCGAGCACTTTTGTTTTCGTCCGCCCCTCGGCAAAGCTGAAGCGGGAGTAAGCGAGAGCAAAAGCCGCGCACCCGATTCCAATCCAAATCAACCGGTTCCAAAGCAGTAAGCCACTGAAGCTGAGAGGGAGAATGTTTTTGTCGGCCACCGTCCAGTACTTGGTGACCACGAGAAATGTGTTGACGGCATAAGGGTCGAACAAAGATCGAATGCGATCCCACTGCGGGCCCTGCAGCATTGATAGGGTCACAGCGCGGCCTGCCAGCAGGAGAATCGCGGCGACAAAGGGCGCGATGTCCCTGCGCCACACCACCGCCGCGGCAAACAAAATGGCGGCCGTAAAAAAGGTGTCGGGCAAGGCGAACAGCAGAATGCCTTTCAAATGCGCGGTCCAGATCACCGCCTCCCAGCGTTCCCGATCCGCCCAGGGCATGTACTTGGCCAGCAGAATGCCGAGAGAAACTCCCAGCATGGGCATCGCCGAGACCAGCGTGGCCCCAAGAAAGCGTCCCAATAGGAAGTCGCGTCGCCGTACGGGCGTCGAGAACATCATCTGGTGGGTGTTGTAACTGAAGTCGCGGAGAGCCGCAAAATTAACAAAAACGGCAGTCATCAGCAAGGCGAGCACGCCCATGGCTGCGTAAAAGGATGCAATTGTGAATGGTGCATTCCGGCAAATATTGGAGAGGTTCAGTTCCGCCATGACCTCATCGGAGCTGATCGCCCCAAAAATCAGCAGACCAACAACGACGAGGAAGATCCAGAGCATCCAGGAGCGAAGCCAGAAACGAATTTCGAACCATGCGATATGCCAGAGCATAATGGTCTTCTAATTCCATGAATGGATTTTGCTGAAGAAAACGTCTTCCAGGTCGGGTGCGCTGGGAGCAAATCCACCGGGGAGCGGCGCCGGGCTGTAGACATGAAGAAAAGGACGACCGCCGACCAGTTTGCTCGAGACCACCTGGTAACGCTGCTCGTAACTGGCCAATTCGGTTTTGGCGATGGAGATTTGCCAGATTCGCCCGTTCAATTGAGCGATGGCATCCTGTGGACGCCCCTGATATAGCACTTGGCCCTTGTTAATAATCGCCGTGTTGGTGCACAGGTCGGTCACGTCTTGCACGATGTGCGTGGAAAGAATCACGATCACCTGCTCGCCAATCTCAGCCAACAGATTGTAGAAACGGTTCCGTTCTCCGGGATCCAGGCCGGCAGTCGGCTCATCCACAATCAGCAGCTGCGGATTGCCAATCAGCGCCTGGGCAATGCCGAAGCGCTGGCGCATGCCTCCAGAGAAACCGGTGAGAGCCTTCTTGCGGTCGTCGTACAAGTTGCAGCGCTTGAGCATCCACCCGACCACATCTTTTCGTTGCTTGGCATTGGTGACGCCTTTGAGCAGGGCGATGTGGCTGAGCATATCCTGGGCGGAGATGCGCGGATACACTCCAAACTCCTGGGGCAGGTAGCCGAGCCGGTGCCGTATTGCGTCCTTTTGCTTCAGTACATCGATGTCACCGAGCGTGGCCCGGCCGCTGTCCGGCTCCTGCAAAGTTGCCAGCGTGCGCATGAGGGTGGATTTGCCCGCGCCATTTGGGCCGAGCAGTCCGTACATGCCGGCGGGAATGGTTAGGGAGACGTTATCGAGCGCCTTAACGCCGTTTTGGTACGTTTTCGAGAGGTTCTCAATTCGAAGTTCTATGCTCATGTCCTCACTCTTAACCGCTACGAACCAAACTCTTGCGAACCAACTTTTGAGAATCGGGAGGTAAACCCACGATTCCTCCAAGAAGGAAGCCCCCGCAAGGTTGTGCTGATGCGACCTCGGGAGGTGCGATCAAAATAACCTTAGAACGATGGTTGCATCAGCGCATAATTGCGTCAATTTCATAATATTCACAATCAACTTGCCTTTTCTGCAATATTAGTTGATCCTTGATTTCGGTGAGGCCTAATTTTGTTTGCGGAACTCCAAGCTCTTGTCGCCTTGGCTGAGACCGGCTCGATGGAACGAGCCGCCAACGATCTCTACCTTACGCCCTCGGCATTGACTCGAAGAATTCAGCGCTTGGAGCTCGAACTCGGTGTCGTTCTCCTCGACCGGCATTTCAAACCTCCAAAGCTGACGCGAGCAGGATTCGAGGTGCTGGAGAAGAGCCGCGCCATTCTCACGTCTCTGAGCGACTTGAAGACTTCCACGTCTGGGACCGCAACCCCGGTTGGGCCTTTCCGTCTGGGTCTCTCGCATGCTCTGGCGCGGCCAGAAATATCGAATGTCATTATCGAACTGGGCAAGCAATTTCCCCTCCTTCAACCCAGCATTGGCAATGACATAAGTTGCCAGTTATTGGCACGTCTGCGCCTTGGTGAGTTGGACGGGGCACTTGTCGTCATGCCCACGGAAACGGCCCTGCCCGACGACCTGGAGGGAGTAACGCTCACGCACGACACGATGCGAGTTGTTCAAGCACGAACCGCGGTCCAGCCAAGGTCTTCGAAATGCTCGGAGTTCTATCGGCGGAATTGGGTTCTTAATCCAGCCGGATGTATGGTGCGAGAAGAGATAAGGCATCGGGTTGAACGGTTGGGCGCTCCACTTATGGTTGCCGCCGAGCTGCATAACCCTGACTTACAACTTTCGCTCATTGCTGGAAATGTGGGTGTGGGAATGTTACGAGCCAGTTTTCTGCGAACTCACTCTCTGCGCCATCGACTCAGCATTATTGAGCATCCGAATTTCAATATTTCAATCAGGATCGCTTTCTTTCGCGCCAGGCATCTTGGCACACGAGAGCAGGTAGCCCTCGCACTCCAGCGGATACTCGCGAAACGCTTCGAAGGTGCCAGCGAGGTTCCCCTCCGAGTCAGTCGTGAGGATCTGATCGGTAGAGCAGCCGAGCACCCTGGGCGAAAGTAGCCTCCCCTTTGCCCCTGTTTTCTCGCTGTAGAAGAAGGGATTAATGGGGGCGCTTCAAACTCACGGGCTCGTGAAACGCGAGAACCAGATCGACTCCATCCGGCGCACGATCGCCTGGTTCGATCAATCTCATGGGAAAGCGAGAAAACCGAAAACTGAACCGAACAAAATAAGTCCCATGCTGTGGCTGACGTTGAAGTCCACCTGACACCGCCACATTGTTGTTTTCTCTCGTAATGACGGGTGCGATCTGGCTCATCAGCAAGGTCAAACGCGGGACCGCATTCGCCGCAGTGTTCGGGTGGTCCGCCGTCGTGGTGTTGGCTAGAGTTGCCTTGCCGCAGCGACTTCCTGACGCATCACAGAAACTCGCCATGCACACTGCGGACGGGCCGTCCCATCGGCGGAGGGATTGTCGGGCCCAGCACTGCCTACTGGCTAAGCGGAAGCTATGCGCCGGTACGGGCTCTGAATGACGCTGGCCAGAAGTCGGCTTTTAGGAACTTGGCGCTCTCCGACGATACAAGAATCTGAGCGACGGATCTCCAATTTCATAACTAGGAGGCGAAACTCGTGTCACAAAGCATGAGGACGAATCTCCGGAAATATCGATTTATTTACCTTTTTGAAGCCCTTCCTGCGGAGAGACGTTCGCTTTTGGACTGTGCGGTAAGCAAGTAGTCGTTACGCACCCAATGTCGGCCCCTTTCCAAGGCCACGAAGGAGACCACTTTCAGCCACACTATCGTATGCCGTTCGCCCTAATGAGCGGACGAAAAGATGAACTGTTCTTTATCGACCTAGCGGCCAGTCACTGCCTGTTGATTCTCTGGTTAGGTGCTGCACCGCCTGCAAGTTACGCAAACGTCGGGGGTTGCGGAATTCAAAACGGTAATGCGAGTTCGAATCATACTCGCTCCGCCAGCAAGTCTTAACTGCAGAGAAATTCCGCCGCCCTTTCCCCCAAAATACGCGAAACATGCCCGTTTTTCGCAATATTGGCTCCACAAACCGGACTGGAGAGAAAGGACCGTTCAGGATAAGTAACCGCAACGTGCCGGCTTTTCTCCGGAGGGCACATGCGCAGTCCGGTTTCAAGTAGCGCATGGGACCGTAAATAGCCCGAATGGATTCGGTCCTTGTTCGCCCCCGACGTCCTGAAAAACCTCCCAAGGCCCAGCGAAGTCGATCATGGTGGAGCCTTCGGTCAATACGAAGGCCACTGGAATCTTCTTCCCATCCGCTGGTGGCGTGAGATCGTGCGATGCAGCCCCGTTGGAGATTGGCGATGCACTTAGGGAACTCTTTGCTCCGATGAAGGCCAGGACCAGAATCAGCCCCAGAACTGGTGTGACCAGGATCGTTGATGCGCTCTGTGCCATCCGGAGACGTTTCATTCTTCTTGTCATGATGGTCCTCCTTTACAACTTCGACTTGCTCATAGGAGCAGAGTACGTACAAAATGGAACGTCCAAAAGGACATTCATCCGGCAATTTTAGACATTATTGGAATGTCTTAATGTCCTGATCTGCCCGGTGGAGTCATGTCGGACAATCAAACTACGGGCTATTCTGGGCCGTCACGCTATGACACCCAAGAACATCGCTATCGTCGGATACGACAGCATCACATCGCTCGACCTGTCCGGTCCGCTGGAAGCGTTCAGCAGTGCCGCATCGAGGATGCGAAGGGAGAGCGTCAGGCTTGCTACAAGGTGACGATCGCGGCCTTTGGCGACGTGCGAGGATTGCTCAACAGTTTGTTCCCAATTCGCCTCGCCCACATGCTACGCGCGTCTCCCGTGGCGAGCGAGACCAGTCTTGCGCGGGCAGTGGGCAACGTTGAAATAGTCTCACTCCACCGCTTCTCGTTCCGGGTCACACCTTCTCGGTTATTAAGGGATAAACCACTATCCTTTAGTAGCAAGCATCGCGCCATCCTCCGCAAGGCGCATCGTCTCTGTAAGATGAGTTTTGGTGACTGGGTGCGACTGTAAGTAGTTGGGAGAGTTCGGGGAAGCCTGGGCGTTTTCATCATCCACTTCTTGCGACGCACCGGGACAGACTCTGCGGCCGGTTATTCCCTCGGGTCAGACCCAGAGCCACCGGTTCGGATGCGATCACTTAGCTGTACTCGGCGATCAATGTGCTCGGAGCAGATCCCCAACTAATACTTCCACATCCTGATCTCGTTTCCGCGGTCCTGGAAATGAACTTCGTCCATTAACTGGCGGATCAGGTAAACTCCGCGTCCGTGGTCGGCATATAGCTTCTTGCCCCGTGTGGCATCGGACAGAACCTCGGGCCTGAAACCCGGACCGGGATCGGTCACGATAATTACGATGCGGCCCTGTGCATCGGACTGGAGTCGGCAACGAACCTGTTTTGACGGGTCATTTCCGCACCCATGCACAACCGCATTGGCCAAGGCTTCCTGAACTGCCAATGCAACTTCAAATCGTTTCTGCTCCGGGACCTCCAGTCGCATCAGGGTCTCGGATATGGTGTCGACAGCGGTAGCGATCGCCTCGGCGTCCGCAGGCAGATTCACGTCGAGCAGTTCAGACAATGCGCCGGTTTCTGTATCACCGCTAAACTCAGCTGGCATAGAGGCTCACTTCGTTCTCGAATCCAATTGTCCAGATGCGCGATTAGGCGAAAGATTCCACAGCCGCATCATCGTTCTCGAAAATCTCGAACAGCTTGAGTACGCCCACCAGGCGCAAAGTCTGTACCGCGAATTTGGAAGGTTGCGCGAGCTTGATATTCCCACCCTGTTGCTTGATTAAGGCCAGAAAGCGTACCAGCAGACCAATGCCGCTGGAATCAACCATGGGAACTTCCGACAAATTCACCACAATGCGAGTGTCTCCGCTATTGAGCGCTTCCTCCAAAGTCTGGCGAAAGCTGTCCACTGCAGGGCCCATGCGCAGAGCCCCCCGAAGCTGAATAACCTGCACTTGCGAACGCCTACGAACGTTTATGTCCAAACTGTCCTCACAAAGACGATTTGCCAGGGATTTGGGTTAAAAGTGGTTATTCGGAACGCGTCTCAACTTACGGGAAGCAGCAGGGTTTTGCAAGTCCTCGGCATTTGGCCGCCGGCACTCGAACGGAGCCCATCTTTGAAAACAGCTTCCAGGGAACGAATGCGGTTGCCTGGAAACATTGGCTCCTGCGAGCGGAACGGATCGCACCGGAATAAATATTTCATCCCCAAGAGTCTAAAATTTGACATAATCGATGCCGGCCAGAACGGCTCATGCGCTCTCCAAATATCCGCAGCGAAGCAAATCGTTTCACTATCGTCATCGTCACCACGGACGAACGGGTACGTCCCGAGGCCACGACCTACTTGGCGGACGGGTACGACCTGTCCCTGCTTGAAACCTGGGATGAACTGACAGCGTCGATTCACAAACGCCCACCCGATGCCGTGCTGCTGGACGTCGATACGGTAGGCGAACGCAGCGAGGATGGCATTGCCGCACTGGCCGAGCTGCGAGCCTTGGCTCCCGACCTGGTTCTGGTCGGGTTGACTCGTTCAAACAGCCATAACCTTCGTTTGAAGGCGGTGGCCGCGACGGTCGATGAATATTTTGTGGCGCCCATCGACTTCGCAGAAGTGCGGGACGTACTGAACCGGGCATTGCAGAAACGGGCGTTGAAGATCGAGTGCCGGCAACGAGATTGCGAGCAGTCCGAGCGGGAGTCATTTTGTGACTTGATTGGCGCAAGCGAACCGATGGGGCACGTCTACGATGCCATCCGGCGAGTAGCCGCCGGCAGCAGTACGGTGTTGATCCGGGGGGAAAGCGGGACTGGCAAAGAACTGGTGGCGAAGGCGATTGTTGCCCTGGGACCGCGCGCGAAAAAGCCTTTCGTCAGCCTTAACTGCGCGGCCTTACCGGATAGTCTCATCGAGACCGAATTGTTCGGCCACGAAAAGGGCGCCTTTACCGATGCCAAGACAACACGGGAGGGTCACATTGAACTGGCACACACCGGCACGCTGCTACTGGATGAAATTGCGACACTGAGTCTCGCCCTCCAGTCGAAGTTCCTGCGCGTGCTGGAAGATCGGGTGGTAACCCGGATTGGAGGCCGCAGCGCTAAAAAGATCGACTTTCGCCTTATCGCGGCAACCAACGAGGATTTGGAGGAACTGGTGCGCGCCGGCCGCTTCCGCGAAGACCTCTATTACCGCATTAATGTCGTACCCGTCGTGCTGCCAGCGTTGCGCGATCGTCCAGGAGATGTTCCCCTGCTCGTCGATCATTTCTTGCGCTCTTACTGTGCCGCCAACAACGTTCCCCTGAAGCGCTTGGAGCCGGAAGTGATCCAGATCCTGGAAGAAGACAACTGGCCCGGAAATGTGCGCGAACTGCAAAACCTCGTGCAACGACTGGTGCTGATGGTCGACGGGCCCCTGATTAAGGTCCAGCATTTGCCGCAGCGGCTTCTGTACGACAGTGCAGCCAGCCAGGAGTCCATGCTGATTCCTGAAGGAGGGGTCGACTTTGATGAAGAAATCGCAAAGATTGAAGTTGCCTACTTGACCGCGGCGCTTCGTCGTTCGGATGGCAGCAAGATCGGAGCGGCAAGGCTGCTGCGAGTCGATAAGCAAAAATTGCACTACCTTTGCCGCAAATATCAGATCGGCAGGGAGTGAAATATTCAACTCGTCTCGCAGTAAGGATTAAAATATCATCTACAGAAGATAAATATTTAAACTATTCTGAAGGCTCATCCATACCGTTCCAGGTCGCTGTCGCGCGGGAATCGTGCTTAAGTGGCTGACACCTATAGACATTGCGAGCACGGGAAGAACTCGCATCGCTTTGGCAGCGGACTTGCTATCCATAGAACCGAGCAGCGCAGAAAAATCAAACAGGAGAAACGCAAAATGGCGATCCAAAAGAAATCTCTGATCGGTAATCTGACGGCGGCCAAGAAGGCCATCATTGCTACCAACGTCGCCCCAACAGCCAAAGTTGGCAAGAGCGTGGAACTCGGCAAGCGTGTAGAGCTCGGCAAGCGCGTGGAACTCGGCAAGCGCGTAGAACTCGGCAAGCGCGTGGAACTCGGCAAGCGCGTGGAGCTCGGCAAGCGCGTAGAACTCGGCAAGCGCGTAGAACTCGGCAAGCGCGTAGAACTCGGCAAGAAGATCTAGGTTTTTTGACTCGCCGGGCCCGGTTGCCACTTGGGGGAGTGCTGCCAGGGCTTGGCTGAGGTACAAGAGAGGGATCGCCACTGGCGGCCCCTTTTTTTTATCTGTACATACTTAGCTTGTACATACTTACCACAACTTCCGCTGCACGAATTCGCGGACGTTCCTCCATATCAGGCCAGCCAAACTCTGTTGCGCGACGCGGATCTTAGCATCCCCCGACATTCCCGGTCTCATCGTCTCGCCAGGATTGGAAATCAAAACCGTTGCCGCATAATAGGCAGGTGGAGCAATGCCTTTGTACTTATCCTCTTGCGAAAGACCGGCGGCGGGTTCCGAGGCAGCGGGGGCAATCGACGCCACGGCACCTCGAATCGGCCAAAACACAGACTCCAGCTTTAAGGAAACTGGAAAGCCAACCTTCAGTCTCTGAACCTGGAATTCAGGGATGAAGATTCGCGCCCTGAGCGTCGTGGCGCCATCCACCTCGCCTAACAAATCTCCCGCCTGTACGAACGAACCTACCCGGTCTCGAAGTCGGGGCGTAGCCACAATGCCGGAAATCGGACTTGCTACCTGAAGCGCCGAAATTTGTTGGAAAACGGAGCGCGACCGCCCCGCCTGGGACGCACGCTCGGCTCGTGCCACCCCAAGGTTCGCATAACGCATTTCTGCCTCGCGGGCGTTGGCTTCCGCCGTGCGCAGGCTGGCTCGCGCTTCATCGGCGTCGGCCTCGAGTTCGGAATTGCGCAGAATAAGCAGTGGAGCACCCGCTGCCACGTGCGTGCCTTCGTCAGCCAGAACCTCTGCGATCTGTCCCGGCACCGCCGCGCGGATACTTGCCCGCTGCTGCGGTTCGAGAATAAACCGGCCGGTCACAGTTTCGCGCCAAACTGGTGCGAATAACGCCACCAACGCCGCGGCGCTGATCAGGACCTTGCGGGATCCTGTCCACCACCCGAACAAACTTTGTCGTTTGTCCAAGTAGAAGTCCTTCACAAATCTCACGGCGGAGCGAAGGCGCGCCCGGAAAATCAGGAATGCCAGCGCCAATGAGGGTATGAATGCCCAGTCCGGGTTGAAGCGAGCGGAAACGTTATACGAGAAGCGCACCACCGTATAAAGAAGAGCGTAGCTGTACAATCCGGAAATCAAGGCGTAGCCCACAAATAACCAGCGGCGCGCGGGACGCAGGTATAGAACGTCCATCGGCAACCGGAAGACATTGCGCTTGACCCAGCTGGAAAGATATTCAGTCGAGCTCTCCTTCATCGACGGTACGCCGACCATTTCGCCAAAGAGGTAATAACCATCCAGCTTGATGAGGGGATTTAAGTTCATCAGAACCACGGCCACGCCAGTGATCATCATGACCTTGTAGGCGAAGTCGTGCACGCCGCTGCCTGCGGGAGTTCCCCACCAAACGATACTCGCCACGGAACAGAACATAAGCTCGATCCAAATGCCCGCCAGGATGGTCGCGATGCGCTGCCACTTGGCGCCGTAGACGTACACTTCGCTGACATCGACACAGAAGGCGGGCGACAGATAGATCAGCATGAATCCCATCTGATGAACTCCGCCCCCATAATGCTTACAGGTGAGTCCATGGGCGGACTCATGGAAAAAACCCAGCCCGCAGAACAACAGCCAGAACTCCGCCAAATCTGCAGCGCCTTTGTCGGTGAAGGAGTAGTACTGCATAGTGTCGCGCCAGATTTCGCTCCACCCGCTCACGAAAATCAGCGCCATGATCGTGAACATTCCTAGCGTCACAAAAGCGAACCATTTGGTGTAGCCAAAAGCTAAAATCTCGTTCAGCTTGGTGAGGTAGGCATCGGGGTCCCACGCCGAGAGACTCATAAAGGACAGGTCTATCTTTTTCTTGTTCTTCCGTCGCTGACGCTGCTCTGCCACTTTGTCCGTCGCAGTGACATTTTCCAGGGAGGTCTTATACCAGACATTCGCTTCCTGGAGCGACTCGGCAAATTCACGCACCTGCTCCTCGCCGAACTCAGCTCCGGTCTGCTGTTGGAAAACCTCGGCGATTTCGTGGTAGGACCGGACTCCGTCAAACAGCTGCACCAGTTGCCACTGTTCCCGACTGAACCTCAAAATATGACTGCCACCGGAAACCATCGCGACGACGGTCGGAATTCCGTTCTCAATCTGTTCGCGCGCAATCATCTTGGGATGAAGGCGCGGAAATGTTTTCCCGATTCGTTTTGCCGGCAGCTCGGGCAGCGCAACGTTGAGGACTTCGGCGAGATTCATTGCGGATTCTTCAAGCGGATGTTGGCGGTCATTCCGGGTCGCAAGTTCGCAACCGATCCTTGCAGTTCGGCAGTAATGTCAATGGTGTCGCTGGAGGGATCGACCACCGGGCCGACTAAGACAACTTTGGCTTCATGCAGATCATCGGGAGCCGAGGACGCCACCACGACGAGTTCGGTGCCCTTTCGTACGTGGCCCAGATAGGCTTCGGGAAGGGCAAATTTCACGCGTAAGGGCGCGACCGCGGAAATCCAAAACAGGCGATCATTCTTTGCCACTTCCTGCCCGGCGCGAACATAGCGTCGCGCAATAACGCCATCAAACGGAGCCGTAATTCTGGTTTTTTCCAGTTCAAGCTCCAAAGACCGCTGCGTCTCTTGCGCAACTTTCAATTCCTCGCGTTGACGCTCAACCTCAAACTCGCTGGCGTCATATTGAAACTTCGCCTTCTCTTCCTCGGATTTAGCGATAATTTTGTTGACCCACAACTGTTCGGCGCGATCGCGCTGCGCTTTTGCTACGTTTGCGGTCGTCTCCCAATTCTTAAGGTCCGCCTCCGTGCTTCGCGCCTTGGCGGCCGCAGCGTCCTTATCGGCGGTAAGCTGGCGATCGTCAAGTCGAGCTAGAATCTGTCCCGTTTTTACGGAGGTGCCGGTCTCGGCTAAGACCTGCACCACCACTCCGTCGCGCTGGGCCGCCAGATCGACTTGATTCTCCACTACAATCGGCCCGGAAGCGATGTAGTCTGCGGACGGCGCCTGTGCCTGACTGGTGATCTCAGCGGCGGGCTTTGAAACAGAAAGTGCAGCCGCCCCCGCGGGGACAGGACTCGAACTGCATCCATACAGCGACACCGTTAATCCTGACGTTGCTAACAGCACCCAACGGCAGAGTAAAGACTTATGCATGACCGACTCCCCGCAACGCGATTTGCTGCCTACCAACCGAACCACGCCCATAACTTTCCCCAAAGCCACATCGCGCTACCCCGCAACAGCACATATCCGGCCGGATGCCAGCCTACGAAAACCTTGCCACGTCCCTGCATACCCGGACGGATCGCCCCGTCTCCATTCAATACCTTCACCCGTGCCATGAAGACCCGGCGCTCCGGTTCCACCTGGCTCTGCGGACTGATGAGGGTTACATCCCCTCGAAAAGTCTGCAGAGGAAAGCTCTCGAGTTTGATGGATGCCGCCTCACCGCTCCGCAGCAAGGTCACGTCCTCCTCTGGAATCGCAACGTCGGCGGTAACTGGGGAAGTCTGAATAATTTCTGCGAAGGTGTCTCCGTGCATAAGACGGCGGCCCACAGAGCTCATTACCTGCGGCGTGGTCACGATTCCATCAAAAGGAGCCCTTATCCTGGTTCGATCCAATCGTTCGCGAGCGCGCGCCAGTTCCGACTTGAAGTAGTCGACTTTGGTACGTTCCGTCCCCGCCAATCCTCCATCATTCTGCGCCAGAGCTCGATTCATCGTAGCCATGGCCTCTCCATACTTGGCCTCGGCGTCAGCCAGGTCTGCGCGATAGTTCCAATCTTCCATCTCGGCAAGCACCGTGCCTTGCCGCACGAAATCACCTTCTCGGATGAACACATTCTTGACCACGCCATCGACGCCGGCCTGCACCTGAGCTGCCCGGACCGGTGCTACGGTTGCTTCGCCGGCAACACGCATGGGCAATGGACAGAATATGAGGAACAGTCCCGCCGCCGCCGCCAATCCCGTCACGAGCCGGCGCCGATGCTTTTCCATTGCCAGGAAGCGTTTCTTCCTTTGCAGCAACGGCTCCAGAAGATTAATGAATGGAACCTCCCGGTAGAGCGAAGCATTGCGCAGAGCCACGGTGGCCTGACCAGCCAGCACCTTGATGATCTCCAGGTGCGCCACCGTAAGAAAATCCGGATCACTGCTTTCAAACGACAGAATGCCCAGACGCCCCTGGTCATCGATGAGGGGAAGCGCATAAAAACCGCGCATTCCGGTCGCCGAGAAATAGCTGGCAAACTTCGCTTGCGTCTCCGGGCGCGGGTCATCAATCTTGTCGCCGTGTTGGGTGATGTTGATTTCCTTCCCAGAAATCGACGCCCATTCCAGCATTTCTTTCAGATCGGAAACAGCGGGGTCCGCGGGATTGATCTGCGTCATGCCTGAGATTGCCTTCAGCTGCAACCCGCCCCGCTGTTCCAAAGCAATCGCAGCACGTTCGAAGGGAACAATGGCCTGGGTGTGGTTCACCACCGATTGCAGCACGCGATCCAGGTTGAGAGTAGAAGTAATCTCGCCGCTCACCTGAACCAGGGTTTGCAGGATTTCAACCTTGCGCTCCGAAAGCAGCAAACTCGCATTGTGCAGAGCATTGCTGGCCGTTTCGCATATATTGGTCAGAAGGAATTGATCATCTTCATTGAACGGCTCGCCATCCAGGCGATTCACGGCCTCGATAACGCCCACCAGGCTCTCGTGCTCCATTAGCGCAGCGCTGACCAGAGAGAATACTGCCCCATCTTCATGCCCAGCATTGCGTTTCCGCAGGCGTTCGTCCTCAGGATCATCGATCAAGACCGGCTCACCGTTGTCGGAGATGTCTCCTGCAATGCCTTCGCCTGGCTTCTGCACTTGACCCAAAGAAACAGTGGGATCGAATCCTTCCGAGCTCATCAATTCAAGCGTATTGTCCTTGACCATCCACAAATTAATTCCCTGGACGCTCATCACTTCCTGGAATTTCTTGGCGACCGTGCCTAGCAACTCGTTCATCTCGAGCGTGGAGTTGAAAACCTTCTCCAGGTCATACATCTGCGTAACGCGGCTTATCGAATGAAGGCTGGTATTGCGCTCGCTTTCGTAAGATAAGGCGGTAGCCAGGGCCGGCGCCGCCAATTGCGCGACTTCGTCCAGGGCTTCCTTCAATTCCTCCGGAAATTTCTCCTGGTAGCTGACAAGCTCGATGGCGCCGAGCAGCTTTTCGCCGGCTACCAGTGGCATGTAAGCAAGAGAGTTGACGGTGCGCCGGACATCGAGGTGCGCGTATTCCTCGCGCGTAAGATCGCTGGCGTTGAACTGTGCAAATTCCCAGCTTTCCGCTAGTGCGCCGAGCGTACCGGTGTCGAATTCCATTCCCGCCGCGACACTGATTTCACCCGCGATAGCTTTCGCCGTCCAGGATGGGTTTTCCTGGTCCTCAATAACGTACACCACAACCGCGGTACCAGGTAGCAGTTGCGCCACCAGCTTGGCTATCACCTGGCAGCGTGGGCCCACCTCCGATCGAGCCAGCAGGGCCGCAGCAAGTCCCGCCACCGGAACGGCGAATTCGGATCTTTGGGTCGCCATGAGCGGGGCTCCTAATTGTGCAGGTTCGTCGCGATGCACTTCGCCCGCGTTTAGGGGAGTGCCGCATCTTAATCCGCTCGCTGGGACAGGTCAACCTTTGATTTAAGTCTTAGGAGGCAAAAGCTATCGAGTGCAACATTGAAGCCTGAACACGCAGAAGGTAGGAAGGAGAATGAGAGGCGGAATTGTTCTTCTCAGCAAACGAAAACTGGTTAATCGAATGCCTCAGCGGCGGGGTTTTCAAAGCCTTATTTAGTCGATTTCCACGACGTAATCCGCTTTGGCACATTCCTGCTCAAGCAGCGAGCACATCATCCGATTTCTACCGTGCTTCAATGGGATTGGCCGTTGATTGAAGCGGCTCAACGGCCAAAGCCTTTCCTGGTTGCAAGAACGCAATCTTCTTTATGGTTCTCCTTCTTTTTCTATGTCCGTCCAAGATTACTGCTGCTGCGACTGAACGCTCTGGTCGCTCTAGTCTTGGTCAGCACCTGCTTGGTCGTCGCCTATGTCTTGCACAAAGGTAAGCTGGATTGCCAGGTCGGGAAACTGCGCGTCGTACAGGTAGTAGTTGCCGTCGTCTCCCTGGTCGACGTAAAGGTAATCTGCCCCGACGGCCCATTGGCCGGGAAACTGGCTCATCAGGCCGAACCAGCCGCCATTCCAAGTGAAGTACCACTCGCTGCCCCTCAGGACGCAGCAATTGGCCGGGTCGTTGAAGTGGAAGCCGTAGGCACGTCCGTAGTGCGTAGCAAAGTAGCTGGGGTTAATGCGGATGCCGCCCGGACGGCTGTTGTACGTCATGGCCCGGGTCAGGGCCGGGGTGATAACGGTTGGCCTGAAGGCAGTCGCGTTCGGGTGGTTTGCCCCTAGACCCGGGCGGCTCTCCGGTTGCACACTATTATTATTATTGTACGAGCGATTTTCTGGTGGGGCGTTGTACGAGCGGTACTCTGGCCTATTCTGCGGCTCGGGTTCCGGACGAGGAGCTGGCCGCGGCGCTGGCGGCGGAGTATAACGCGGCACGTTTGTGGTTGTCGTCTTCCGCTGTTGTGCCTGAATCGGCCCTACTGAGCTCACGGTCAACGACGCGAGAAGAACCAGAAGAGCGGCTTTCTTTGGGGATGTCATGTGTGGCCTCCGATCGATTTGTCTTAGGTTTGGAGGGCGTCGAACCGCGCGACCCAGTCCGATCGTCCTCACTCAGATACGCGACGTTTTCTCGGAAACGGGGTCATGGATCTCTTGGAGCGTGCGTTACCGGAAGATCCGCTCAGCATCGGATAGAGCAAATCGCAGGTTTGCCCGGCGGTGGGTGATGAACCGGTACTATGGAGCTGGGGTGGGAAGAGGCGTCTCTCGTGAGATGGGAACGTGCTACTGGAAGGGCCGCGTTGCACGACCCGGTAGTCTGATGACTTTTCGGACGTGAGAGGGGATTGGCCGTTGATTGGAAGCGGCTCAACGGCCAAAGCCCGGCAGATCATTGGTCACCGGCCGACACGGCAGGTACCTACATAGGACACGGTGCACATGTAATTGGGGTTGTCGTCGCTGCCTAGATTCGCACATTGATCGCCGGTCTTGGACGAGCTAACCAGAACACCGATGCATTCCATTTGCATGTTGCCGCTGGCCTGCTGGTCGGCGGCCTGGTCCGCTGTGGCCTGGTCACCGGCGAAACCGACGCCGATGCCCGAAACTGAGAGCTGAACTGCTCCAAAGGCCAGAGCGGCCAGGGTTAGGAATACCGCAAGCGTCAACGCAGACTTTTTCATTTTCATTCTCCTCTTCCTTCAAGATTTCACTGACGGAGTAGCCGTCTGGTGATTCGGGCAGGTTCCGGAGCACTTTCTCCGTTTTCCGCCTTCACTTACATACGCGACAAGCGCAAGAAAACGGGGTCATCGGTCGGGGAAGAGATGAAAATTTGCGCGAAAAGAGAATATGGCGTCGGTATCTGCTTGTTTGCTTTGAAGGGTTAACGCGGTTTCAGGATTGTTTGCCTTGCCCGACCAAGAACGAGAGCAGGGTGACGAGGTCGAGGGCCAATGCCGCCGCCTTCTGACGAGGATTAAAAGCGCGGCAGCACCAGCCCAATACTTATTCTTTTCGCACCTAATCGCCGAAACCGGTTAAGGTAATCGGCGTGGGACCCGTTCCCCCGCTGACCAACAGCCGTAGATACCCAGTGTAGGAGGCGCCGCTTGCCTGCGGCGTGAAAGTCGCTTCAATGACGCAAGACAGGCCCGGCCCCAGAGATGTGCCGCAGTCATTCGTCTGCGCAAATACGTGCTTCCCTGTGTCGATGATCTCGAATTTCTCGATGTTGACGGTCGCGGACGTAGTGTTGGTCGCAGTGATACTTATCTCCGCGGTGCTTCCCACCGTTTCACCAGAGAAGTTCACCATCCAATTAGGGTTCAACACAATGCCACTGCCGACGCCGAAGCTGAATTGGAGAGTGGCGTCACTCGCCAAAGGGATGGCAAGCGGGATTGTGCCCGTGACATCCGTTCCCGTAGGAGGCGGAACTTCACTGACCATAATGTAATAAGTGGTGCCAGCCGAAGCCGCGAAGTTCACGTAAGAGAATTGAACGATATCCCCAAAAATAGTAGGCGAATCGTCATTGCAGGCGACCGGTGTCGGGGATGAGGGAGAGCCGGTGAACACATAGATGCCCGTATCGTAACGGCTGTTCGCGGTGCTGGCCACATAGTTGTCGCTCGTCGAGGGCGTGAACTTGTACCAAACGCTTCGGAAGACGCTCGCGCCGCCTGGCCAGGATCCGCTGCAGGAGGCCCCGGGGTTGCGCAGAGCTGGATCCTGAGGTATCGGATCGCCCTGGGGATTTACCTCGCCTCCAGCGCCGGTGCCACTCAGGATTTCGGTTGGGCTTGTTGCCGATGTGTTAACGAAGCTTTTGAAGGGCACTTTGGTGATGTTCATCGCATTCGCAAAAAGATCGTTCTTAGCCGCCAGCGCCGTTTTGACGCTTAGACCACCGGCGGTCAATATATTGTTTGAAGCGTCGGTCACGATCGCGAGGAAGTTGGCAGGGACAAAAGAGGCTGCGGTCAGAGGATTCGAATTCGGATACCTGTCAATTTTAGAAAACTCTGTGGGAAAGCCCTCGACCGCG
Source organism: uncultured Acidobacteriaceae bacterium (assembly GCA_964403025.1). GTDB lineage: Bacteria > Acidobacteriota > Terriglobia > Terriglobales > Acidobacteriaceae > Sulfotelmatobacter. The sequence continues at coordinate 64,637 of CAYOEH010000004.1, forward strand.
AGAGCCAAGCTTGCTCCCGGAATAAATTGAGCGAAATCCCAACGTGTGGTTTTGGTATCCGCCAGGTCGATTGGCGTAGGCTCTAAAGCGTATTCTGGACTTCCTTCCGAATAGAGCAGGAAACTCGAGTCAGCGATGCAGTACGGCTGCGGCAGGGGATTGTTCGGGGCCGAGGCGCAGACCATGTAAGTTGCGCCGTTGAGCTTGGACCCGATCACGAGAGACTGCAGATGCATGCCGGTCGCCCCGCTGAATTGGACCGAGAAAACTGTTTGCTTGCTCGGGGCACTGGAAAATTGTCCATCGCCTCGGTCCCACAGAGCAGGCGTCACGGTTACCGTGAAACCCGTTCCCACGAGAGGCACCGCCAGATTGGGATAGGGCGAAGGTGGGTTTGGCTTGTTTGGATCGCTGGTCGGCGTGCATGTCGGAGGAGGTGACGCCGAACCATCAAGCGGTGCAAAGAAAGGTGTGGCCGTCGAGCTCGGGCACAGCGAGTCGGGACCGGTGCCATTCCCAGAACTGGAGGTGTCCGGCCGACGGTAAGCGTATAGAGGCAGCGTGGCTAAAATGCAGAACACCAGAGAGGCACGGCCCACACTCTTAAGATTGAGCATTTGCGTAACCTTCCTTGGAAACTGTGTGCGGTAAGCGCGGAGCCCTTCGTGTGAGGAAAACGACCGCGTGCAGTGTCTTCGGTTTTGCTCGTCTCGTCAAGTGAATTGTTGGCGATTTTTTCGACCGCCGGCAGGGCGCGTGCTGTGCAACGACTTTCACACTCGTACGTGCGCCATCCGACTGATCAGCAACCCAAATCCGGCCCGCTCGGCGCGCCTGCGGATGGAAGACAGCGACTCTTTACGCGCTCCGGCCGAGGTATGGCCGTCGGCCTCGAGTTCCAGCAGGAATAGCTCTGCTTCGAGAGCGGCGAAATTGCTTCCACGCTGTTTCGCTTCCGCGGGAAGACTGCGGATTTGTTGCACAGCTTCGGTGCTATGACCCGTGGCCTTAAGGTAGGTTGCAAGACTCATGCGATTCTCGAAACTCGTGTCGGGATCCTGACTCGCAATTTGGCGGATGCGGTCCGCATACCTTTGGGCCTCCGACAGCTTGCCTGCCTCAACCTCTACTCTTAGTAGAACCGAGTCGGCGATTGACTCAAGATTAGGATCGGGAGCTTCTTTGAGCTTTTCGAGGGCGTCGAGCGCCTGCCGCTCGGCCTCAGACAGCCGATTCCGCTCCAGGTTGATCTCGGCCAGGGACATGAATCCGAGCGCAACGCCAGGTTGGTCTTTTTGCTCTGTACTGATCTTGATTGCCTCCCGGTAGGAGGCTTCCGAGGCATCGAACTCGCCGCGATGATACTGCACATCGCCCATATTAAAGAGGCATGTCGCCACTGCCGTGGGATCGCCGTTCGCCCGCCGCAATTGCAATACCTTCTTATAGGTAGCCAGCGCGCTGCCGGTGTCGGTTTCCGCCTGGTACTGGGCTAGATTGCTGAGGGCCGTGGATTGGATCCCGGTGTTACCCAAGTCCTGGGCCAAGGCAAGAGCCTTGCGTACCTCCTCCCCGGCCTCAATCTGATGGCCTCCGGCTGAGAGCACCTGGCCTTTCAGAATGTACGCCCGGGCCTCGTCTTCCTTGTCTTGGATGGAGGCGGCCACATGCAGTGCGGTGTCGATGTAGCCCTGCGCGTCCTGGGGCTTTCCCATCCTGACCAGAGCCACGGCCATGTTCACATTCGCGCCAGCCAGATCCTTCTGAGCGCCGGCGTCTCGATGAATCTTGATCACCCGTTCGTACGTCTGCCGGGCTTCATCGTAGCGGCCCCGATCCAAGTACCACGTGGCGAGATCATTGAGGGCAATGGCGGCATTGACGGTGTCGCCAGAGGCTGAAAAAAGCGTCTCAGCCTGGTTGCATGCCGCAAACGCATCGTCCACGTGACCCAGGTTGCGATGGGCCCAGCAAAGCTCGAGTTCCGCGTTGGCCTGCATCAGGCGCGCGCCGCGCTTCTGTGCTTCGCTTAGCGCCATTTGGGCTGATCGAAGTTCGCCGCTGAAATCGTTCATCGCTCCGTAGACTTTCGCCTTTGTGATCTCGATGCGGGGATCGGCGTTCATCGGCGGCCGAAGGCCGGAGAGTTGATTCAGAGTATCAAGCGCTGCCTTGGGCTGGGACCCTTCCAGTTGAGCATTGGCTAGCTGGAGGCCATAGCTCAGTTGCTGATAATGCGGAAACAGAAGACCGTAGTCCTTGCCGGCACTGGCCCAGTCCCGGGTCATTTCCTCGGATCTAGCCCGGGCAAGCACGATGTATTCAAAGGGAAGTGGTGTTTTTCCGGCAAGCTCGGCTGCTTTCTTTGCCTCGTCAGCGGCTTCCGGATCATGCTTCAGTTGGGACCAGGTATCGGCCAGCGTGGAATGAATGGCGACGTTGCCCGGTTCCTGCTGCGCCGCTTTTTTCAACGAATCCAACGCGCCAGGGGCGTCCATAGAACGGAGCTTGTCGACGGCTTCGAAATACAGCTTGCGAGCTTCGCGATTGCTTGGATAAAGATTCTGCAGTTGGGAAGCCTCTGTTTCGGGGAGACGAGCCTTTCCAAGCTTGCTCAGAACCTCAGCCGCAACCTCCGTGACAAGCTTGCCGTACTCTGTCTCGTTGCCGCTGCGCTGGAAGCTACCGAGTGTTTTTCCGGAGGAATCTTCGAGGTGTAGATCGAGGGTGAGAGTCTTCTCCAGCGACTGGGAGTTAATGGAGTAGCTGCCAAAGACAACGTAGTTGGCGCCAAGGACCTGGCGCACCTCGGCAAGATTCTGGCTCTCGAGATTCTGTGTTGGAGGAATGGAGAGTTCGGTGCGGACCCGGGCCAGTTCGTCGGGTGGTACCGTCTGTATGTCGGTCGACGCGCCCAGATCTGCCGTCAGGGTCTCGCTCAAATCGGTGGCGAGCCAGTCGTAGGCCGGGTCTCCCGAATCATTCTTAAGGCCGGCTACCACTACGAAAGGTTTCACGGTCGGGTGCAGCGTCCGCCACTCGTGGACGCCGACTCCAGCCAGCGCAGCAAGAATCAGCAAAATAGAAATGCCTGCGACCGTCGAACGGCTCCTCTTCGAAGTGGGCGCGGGATGCAAAGGGACCGCAATGGGCCGTGTGGTGACGGCTTGCGGGGAATTTTCCGCCAGGGCAACGGCAACCTCGCGCGCGTTCGGGAAACGATCAGCCGGATGCAGCGCCAGGCAACGAAGGATCACAGATTCACAGGCAGGACTCAGGTCGGGCACGAAGTTGCGCGGGGGCGGCGGAGCCTGGGTCAAGCGCTTGAAGGCGGAGGCAAGCGGGTTATCGCCGGTGAAGGGCTTTTCGCCCGTCAGCATCTCAAAGATCACCAGCCCCAAGGCGTAAACATCGGAGGCTTTCGTCGCGGGCCGGCATTCCAGCTGCTCGGGTGCCATGTAGGCCGGCGTTCCCAACAGACCCGGGCCGGTGGAGAAAGATATACCCTCGTCCGATGCCAGCGATTGCAGGGCAAGGCCGAAATCCGTCACCACGGCACGCTCTGCGTCTTGTCCGGGTACTCCGACCAGCACCACATTTCCCGGCTTGAAGTCCCGGTGGACAATGCCCGCATCGTGCGCAGCTGCGAGAGCCGAGGCCATCTGCCCGATCAGCGGCAGCGCCTCGCCCATGCTCATGCGTCCCCGCTCCTTCAGGCGCGCAGCCAGGGACTTGCCGCGCAGCAACTCCATGCTGATGAACACGATTTCGTCTCGCCCGCCCTCTCCTTCCGGCCTGTGGCGGAACAGATCGAAAATCCGGCAGACGTTGGGGTGAGTTACTTTTCTCGCCAGGAGGACTTCGCGCTTGAAGCGCGCCATGGCGTTGGACTGCATCAGGATCTCCGGCCGGATGGTTTTTACAGCGACACGCTCGCGCAGCTCCTGATCGTCGGCCTCATACACCTCACCCATGCCCCCACCGGCAATGAAGCGGATAATCCGAAATCGTCCGGCTAGCACCTGCGAGACTGACAGTTCCTGGGTCGTGGAAGCCGGGTCGGGGACCGGATCGCTCAGCGGCGCCGTGGAAAGAAACGATGCGGCCTGGTCGTGTTCGGCGAGGAGCCGCTCGACTTCCGCGCACACACTTGCATCCTGGCACCGCTCCCTCAGAAATGAGGAACGGCGCGCTGCATCCTGCTCTAGGGCGGCCTCAAACAGCGCCTTGACTGCCTCCCAGTTATCCTGCTGTGTCGCCATGGCTTGTTTTCAGCTCTCCGTGGAGCCAGGCTTTGGCCACACTCCAATCCCGCTTCACCGTCTTTGGTGAAATGCTCAGCAGGTCGGCCGTCTGTTCCACGGTGAGTCCGCCAAAGAATCGCAGTTCCACGATCTTGCCCTGCCTCGGGTCAAGTTGGGTCAGCCGCTCCAGAGCCTGATCCAGTTTGACTAGCTCCTGCGCCTGTTCCGGGGCGAACACAAGGGCCTCGTCGATGGGAACTGGTTTCTGGCCTCCGCCCCGTTTGTCGCGCAGATGCCCGCGAGCGTGATCGACCAGGATTCTGCGCATGACCTGGGCCGCAATCCCGAAAAAATGGGACCGGCTTTGCCAGTCCACGGCACGCTGCCCCACTAGCCTGAGATAGGCTTCGTGGACCAGCGCCGTCGGCTGCAGCGTGTGGTCGCTGCGCTCACGCCGCATGTAGCCGGCCGCCAGCCGACGCAACTCGGAGTACACCAGGGGAATCAGCTTGGATCCTGCCTCTTCATTGCCCTTGGTCAGTTGCGCTAGAAGTTCCGTCACATCTTCAGTAGTTGGATTCATTGGTCCCGTCACCGTGCCAACTGGTCCGCCATTCTAACCCAGTTTCCTGCCGCACAACCGAATTCAGCAGCTCGGTCTGTCTTCTCGGATGACCCCGTTTTCCGCCGCATGTCGCGCATGAAGGTGAGGGCGGAAATGATAAGCACCCGAGGAGAACTACGATGAAAAATCTCCGAGTCGCGAAGTTGGCGGTGACGGCACTGGTCCTGGCGGGGCTGAGGTTCGCTATTCCGTGCGCTTTCGGCTTGCAAGGAGAACAGGTGCCGGGCTCCAAGCCTTCGGCACAACAACAGAGCCGCGCATCAGATCGGCCGCAGCCCAGCCGAGCCGTGAACAGCGCCGGCCCCAGGCTGACCGATGCGAGCGCTACCCGGACAGTCTTACCGAGTGGCGAGATTTTCTACACCAGTTCCTTCGCCGACCATCTCACCGAAGGCGATGTCACCGACGGTGAAGATCCCGAAGTACGCCAAGCCGCTATCGGTGCTCTGGGTAATATGAACGGCACTGTGCTGGCGATCGACCCGGCGAGCGGCCGCATTCTAGCCATGGTGAATCAAAAACTTGCGCTTTCCAGCGGTGCCCAGCCTTGTTCAACGATCAAATTGTCGGTCGCGTTGACGGCGTTGAGCGAAGGCATCATCACCAAAGAAACCCAAGTCACGATCGGAGCGGGCAAACGGATGAACCTTACTGCTGCCCTTGCCCACTCGAACAACCAGTATTTCGAAGCATTGGGGCGTCAGCTGGGTTTTGAGAAAGTCAGTCTTCATGCCCACGAATACGGCCTCGACGAGCTGGCTGGAATCGGCATCTCCGGCGAGAAGCCCGGTGTCTATCCGGCGAAAGAGATCCCAGCAAGAGTTGGCGGCGTCGGCAAAATGTGCAGCTTCGGCGAGGGCATTTCCATGACTCCACTACAGCTCGGGGCCTTGGTCTCCGCGATTGCGAACGGCGGCACTCTCTATTACCTCCAGCATCCGACCACCCCGGAACAGGCTGCCGACTTACGGCCGATCGTCAAGCGCCAACTCGACATTACTCCTCTGACTGGTGAGATTTCCGATGGAATGGCAGGAGCCGTAAACTACGGCACCGCACGTCGCGTGCGCTACAGTTTCACTCAGGAAGAAGTTCTCGGTAAAACCGGAACCTGTTCGCACGCCGGTACCCGCTTCGGTTGGTTTGCCTCCTACGCCAACACTGATGCAGGCCGCATTGTTGTCGTCGTTTTCCTGCAAGGCGGCGTGCCAACCTTCGGTCCCAAAGCAGCTGAGGTTGCTGGGAGAATGTACCGTCGTCTTTATAGCCACGGTTTTTTTCACGCCAAACCCAAGTCCAATGGCCATCAGCGCCAAGTCGATGACAGCTCTACGGTAGTTTTGGCAGGCCAGCAGCTTCGCCGAGGAGTGATTCCTACAGGGCAGAGTAGGTGATTCCCGCCGGCCTTCCTTTGTGCTCAATGATGCTCTGTTCGGCGGGTGTGGATCAACTGTCAACAGTTCTGGAGCACAAAGCGAGCACAATAACTGCCGAATCAAAGGCCCCGAGTACGACTCAGAGGCATCGGGTCCGACCGTAAGCCCTCGAGAACGAGAGAGGGCGGCGAGAACGATTCATTTGCTAAACCGTTGTTCGGGCTAACACCTGTACCGAGGGTTCGAATCCCTCCCTCTCCGCCAGTACCTTAGTTATCTGGCACTTGCAGGTTTCCCCACCGCGGGATGCAACTCGACTTCCTCGACTGCCTGAAAGCCGTGGCAGAGCGCGCCGAACTCGACGAAGACAACTTGTGGCTTCACAAGTTCCGAGCAACATTCGCTACTCGGGGTCTCGGGGCAGGTGTCGATCCGCGCACGGTGCAGCAGTGGCTCGGCCATTCGGACATGGAATCGACGCTGCGCTACTTGAAGCCGTCACGCAGCCAGAAGGTACGAGACAAGTTCAACGCGATTTTCGCTTAACCACGAGCGGTCAATAGGAATTGAAGCGAATGTGCGTACTTTGAAGTGAAGTGGGCTGTTTCCGGTCGAGCGAAGGATTCTCGCAGGCGACTCCGACTTCCGGAGCTTCTCCCCGCCTAATTTTGCTCCCATTCGGCGGCATCCCTAACAGCCCAACGTTCTAAGAGAATGCTAGCGATGCGCTGGGGAGTATGAAAGTGACAGAGGTAACGAGCACACTATACGGCTGGGTCGATGACTGAAATGGCGATGTTGCGACAGCAACGTTTGGCATCGCCAATTAGATACTGGATAGTCTTCACTCGCGGTGTCATTTCAAGCCAAGCTCGCCATCGTACTGTCGCATAACCCCATAGCATTCGCAGGCGGAGTTTTCAAGTTTCTTGCGATTCACGATCTTTACTGCGCCACGGGTATACTCGATGAGCTTTTTCTTCTGCAAAACACCAGCTGCCTCGCTCACGCTAGGTCGATCTGTTCCTAACATCGTTGCGAGAAAATCATGAGTGATGGGCAGCGAGCCGGAATCCACTCTATCCTGAGTCATTAGTAACCACCGTGCAAGGCGCTGCCCAATATCGTGCAGCCGATTACACGCCGCTGTTTGTGCAACCTGCATACCCCGAATTGCGGCATAGCGGCTTAACATGAGTTGCAGGTGGGGGGCGGTTTGCAACGTGTTCTGCAAAGCACCGACCTCGACCCGAAACCCATCCCCCGTGATTTGCACCACCGCGTGCAGCGTGCTCCTGCTCAGGCCAACAGCCGCCAGTGTGCCTGTAAAGCCCTCATTCCCGACTATGCCAGCTTCGGCCGTTCTTCCATCTTTCATTACGACTACAAGAGAAATCAAACCTCGATTCGGGAAATACGCAAATTCTAGCTTTCCACCCGCCTCATGAAGGACGAGATGGTTTGGCAAGCTGATGTATTCGAGATGGGGACGCAGTGAGCTGTAGTCGCCATCGGAAATCGATAGGAGTATGAGGCTGCTGACCGGCTTCCCTTGGGTATTCGTCCGCTCGCCAGACTGCACGACGCGGCTGCCTTTGCCCTCCATAAATCATCCTCTTGGGTAATCGTGTGTTCACCTAATTGGAAGAAAAGACCCTGGCGCATTTGCCCGAGACTTCTCTCCGCCCTCACCCTCTAACGCGCAGCAAAGCTTCCCAATCAGGGTCATCAGCTTCTGCGGGTCCGTTTCTTTACTAGCCTGTTCTGCGATGGGTCTCCAATCCCCCTTCTCAAGTTGCGGGGCCATAAGCGGGACTCCTTTCTCACCACTCACAAAGTTACCTCGGATTTGAAAGCCGATTCTGAGCAATAACGCACATTCAAGCAAGAGACACGTAAGTGGAGAGCACGACCAGGGTGATAGTGCAAGCCGTTGGAGCGCACCCCCAGTGGGAAGTCCGGGCGTGCGCCGGAACCAAATCTAGCTAGGTATGTAGGATGCCCGACAGACCCATCAAACTTCGCCTATGTAGACTGCGGTGTTTATCCCTATGACAGCACGCTGGTACTCGTTGGCGAGACAGAGGCAGCCATGAGCAGGAAGCTGGTGTGGATTGAGCTGAAGCGTTTTCGGGGTTTTGGCTGCTCCCAATGCGGATGGCGGTTCAAACCCTCCGGTGCTCCTGAAGGAAAATCTTTCGATGAAATGATGCGCAACTTCGAGTCGGAGCGCGACAAAGAGTTTAAATCCCACGTTTGCGCCGATCACGCTGCCGACAAGAATCCAGGATAGTTTGTGTGACCAATCCGATTTCACTCATCGACTGCGCGGGAGGATTTTGTGGGCGTTCACAGTACGTACATCCGAAGCATCCACCAGACAAGGAATATCGCAACGATGGCCCCCGCGATGTGAACGATCCAGTCGCCAGCTGTTTTCGGTTTCCCAAAATTGAACATTAGCAATCGTAGCAGGCCCGCGCACGTGGCGTAGCGTTGCCATTACACTTATTGAACGGTCAGCAGTCTCAACGAGCGCAAACTTCCGGGTTGCTCGCCACTCGGGAGCTACTCACTTTAAGGCATGGTCGATCCGTTCTCTCTGCAGCATTTCGGCTGGCCTACAAAACGTGCAAGAATTGTCTTGATTGGGAATTGATCGAGGCTTTTTTCATTAAGGGCAAAGCATGTTTTCGCATCAAATCCTGACAAAACTCTGTCTCGCACTTCTGGTCTCGGGACTGGTCCCGCTGTGCATCGTTCCCCGTCTCGCCGCAACCTGGGGTGCAGCATTTGCATCTCCCTCGCAAACAGCGCAAGAAAATATCCAGCAAGCTTCAGCGAGCCTCACTTTTGTGCGTGTCTTTTCGTCGGCTGATGATGTTCGACCGTCGCACCCTATCCTGGACCGGTCTCTGGACATCATCGCAGGACCGGCGGACCCCGTCACTCGCCTGAATGCGTTGCAATCGCCATCCGCAGTGACAACAGACTCGAATCACCGTGTCTTCGTGGCCGATCCCGGTGCTAAGGCCGTGCACATCTTCGACTTTATTCACTCGAAATACAGCCGTATGGAGGGACGCGGCAATCTTTTGCAGCATCCCGTCTCGCTTGCCGTGGACGGTCAAGACAATCTATACGTGGGCGACCAGAGCAACGGAAATGTACTCGTCTACGACCCGGCAGGAAAGTTTCGCCGTTACTTCGGAAAACTGAGAGGAGGAGAATCGTACTTCGATAGCCCAACCGGGATCGCGATCGATCCAGTTGCGGCACACGTTTACGTGTGCGACAGGCAAAGGCACATGATCATTGTTATGGACGAGCGAGGAAAACTCATTCGCAAGCTGGGGATCCGGGGTGGTGGTGAGCATCCCGGCGAGTTCAGATTGCCTACCCAGGTAGTGGTCTCCGGCAGTGAACTGTTTGTCCTTGATGTGGGCAACTCGCGGATTCAGATTCTGGATACAGGAGGGCATTTCCTGCGCGCCGTGAATCTGGCCTATGCAGACAGTCGCACCGGATTGGCTGTAGACCACCAGCACAATATTTACGTCAGTGATCCAGTTCTCAGCAAAGTTCAGGTTTTCCGTGACGACGGGCAGACGCTATACACATTTGGTACGGGCGCGGTCGGAGACGGGAACGTTAGCCGGCCAACATCGATGTGGGTTGACGGAGGCCGTTCCCTTTATATCGTGGACTCTCAGAGCAATCGTATAGGTCTGTTTCAAATCAACGGACAGAATACGTCGAAGTAACTAGGAGCGCGCGTTACCAGCGTCTGCTGGTTGAATGGCGTAACATCCTGATTACACTCATTGACGAGGTCGGCAGTAGGGAACTTCTTAGTGATGCTAACGCGTGGCTAGTCGGCGATTCCGGCCCAATGCGAAGTCGTTTCTGACATGGCGCTCCAGCATGAGGAGCCTCAGAGCTTAAATAGTGAGCGCAACGAATCGTCCTCAACATGGCTCTCAGGCGGTAGCCAATGAACAAACTCTCTGGCGGTGATGTGCGAGGGCTTTTGAACCTCTTTTTTCTCAACCCCAGACTCAAGGTCTGCTTGTTTACCCGTGTTGTTGATCACCGTCCATGTCTTCGTCTTCATTGTCTTTGTCTCGCTTGATCGCGGCTAATGACATTTACGTAAATATCCATCGCCTGTTTCGCCTGCGAATCCACCTCCCAGTATGGCTAGTTTTCAGTTCCGGAACTGTGCCGAAGTGACCAGTTCTTGGGTTTTTTCGCGCAGACGACGATCTTGGCTGCTGGCTGGTGAAGCCGATGAGATCCTTGTGAAACCGTTCCAAATCGGCACGATCAAGGAACTTATTCGACCAAGACTAGCCGATCCGCGCAGTATAAAACGAGCGAAAATGGAGTCTGTCGCTGCGATGGAGCGCGAGCCAGAAACCCGATTCAGAATTGGCTCGACCTTAGTGGACTACAACGCGCAACCGACAATGTTTGCGCTGAACTGATTCATGAATCCTGGAACTGTTCGATTGTGCACAGGCTGCTCCGGAGTACAACCTTGCTCGAACAGGCCGACGTCGAGCAGCGAACTGCGAACCTCCAAACTACCGGAGAAACAATCTCGCCGTGAGCGCTTCGCTATTTTACTGCCATGTTAGTCTGATGTACCCTGACTGCAAGCATTTTGTCGTTGCAATCCTTCCTGATGGTGCGGAGATCATCCACTAGTTTAATGTATGCCGAAAGAGGTAAGCTCTGGCTCGGGTATATTAACAGCCCAGCGGCGAAGTGCTCCTTGGCGCAGGACGCCTCATAGTCTACAATCAGCCGCTTTCCTTCGTAATCACTCGCGAGTCTTGTGTTTTGTGTCATTACTTATGGTATGCCCGCAGCAATCGTCCCTAATACACCTATAGGACATGACCAACCACAGGACAAAAGCCTTTGGGTGGATTATTGCATCGTGGAAGCGAGACAACGTTAAGAACAAAACGACGCGACAAAGTAGTCGCACTCAACCTCTTAGCCCTGGGATTAGCGTTCTAAAGACATCACCTGATTTATCGGAACGTCAAAGGTAGGCTGCTCTATATTCTTCGTACCACCTGCTCGAAGAGTTGCCCTCCCTTTAACTTCCGCCAGGAATACATAAAATCCGTCTTTTCCCATTACCTTCACGTGATCGCCTTTGTCCAAGTAGTCTCCGTGGGGCATTAGCTGTTTTGATGCAGATAGAGAATTGCCAACTGGGTTGCTATACCCGTGCAACTTCTGAGTATGCGAGGTCGAAGCGCTAGGGGACCCGCACCCGTATGGCGGTGCCGGACTTCCGAAATGCTATGCCTTAGGATACCTGCTTATTAGGCTGCCAATTGTGTGTGGCTTCCTAGCATTGTGGACGGTCAAATGTTTCAACATCTCTGTTGCTGCTTGGAGGGGCCTCTGGCAAATCTCATTTAGGCTGATTTGGTAGTCGCAGTCACTGCATGTGGTAATAATTCCAGTTGCATTACTTGTGGTTGTATACATACTGTAAGTCTACGGCCGATTGCTAAAAAGGTGTCAGTCGATGAAGTCTCATTGGGTCCGCAACTAATGCGGCAACTACGGCCAAATGACGGTCTTTTTGAGATTCATCAAGGCCAGAATATTGTCCTAGTGAAAAGGTGTGGGTCCGTCGCCCAGGGCGGTGAACGACAAAAGGAGTACAGTGAAGTTACGCGCCACTACACCAATAAAACGATGAAGCTTGGCCCGATTCGACCAGCGGCTTGGCTAAAGTTATCGGCCTGGCGTCTGAATGGATTGTCGCCGCCTGCGTGCTTGTTAAATTTGTTGCTCGTCGTACTCGCTGCCGATGCGCACGGTGGGCCCGAGACTTCCGCTTCTTGGCCTTCTCCCTACCGGCCGTATACTTACATCCATGTTTCCGCAGGATTTCATTAATGCCGCAGGAATTCAGAGTTGAAACGGTCTTTAGCGGCTGCGCTTCTGGTGTTGAGTTTGGGCGGGGCCTCTGCGAGTTGTAAATTCACCTCCGAGACAGCACCTCGCTTACGAACTAGAGAGGTGCCCCTCCTCGACAGCATTCACCGAAGCGCCGACCCATTCCAGCAGTTTCCCGAATCCTTCCCGCTTCAAGTCGCGGTATTCTGGACCAACCCCGGCCCCGATCCCGAGAATCCTCTTGCGCTGGTTCACTCGCTGAAGGAAATGGGCATTCCTTTTTTTATCACTCGCGATCTTCGACAAGCCCTCGGACATCGCCTTGTCATTCTCTATCCCAGTGTTGATGCGCACACCCTCACCCAAACCCAGGCCGACCAGCTGACGACGTTCGTGCGGCAGGGTGGATTTATCTTTGCCCAGAATGTGTTTTGGGGAGGCCTCCAGAACCTGTTCGGTTTTCGCAGCTTTGCCCCTTCGCGCAAACGCTATCACTTGGCATTTTCCGCGACAAAAGATCCTGTCACGAAGTATCTCAATCGCCCCGAGGAGCGCGAAACTCAACTGGGTAGCGATCACTTTTCCGAAATTATCTGGAGTAATGGATACGTGCCTGCCCCTGGCGCTGAAACGCTGGCCCATTTTGACGATGGGAGCGCCGCTCTGCTGACGAACTTTGTTGGCAAGGGAAAGGTTTATCTCCTGGGACTGAGTTTGCTCGACGTCGTTTTGCGGAATCAGAACAATCGCGACTACGAGGCCCAGCGCCACTATGTGAACGCCTTTGAACCAGGCGCGGATGTTTGGCTATTGGTCCTGAGGGGTTGGTACGAAGCATATGGCGAAGACTGGGTCCGCCTCTCCACTATCCCCGGAGGCCAGCGATCCGCCGTGCTGCTCTCGCACGATGTGGATTGGGAGAACTCATTTTCTCCAGGTCTCGACTTTGCTCGCATCGAGAAAGCGAACCATGCCAGCAGTACCTTCTTCATCCAGACGAAATATGTTGACGACGCCAATAGCAAAGCTTTCTTTTTCGAACCGAACCTCAATATTCTTCGCCAACTGAAAGCTGGCGGCTCGACCGTCGGCAGCCATTCCATCATTCATTCGCGAGGCTTCAATAAGTTCGAGTTGGGCTCGGGCCATGAAACTTATTCCAGTTATCAACCTCGTGGGCTCGGATTCGATACCGCCTCGGGAGCCACCGTCTTCGGCGAGGTTCGAGTCAGCAAGGAATTGCTGGACGGAGAAATTCCGGGGCAAGATACGATCTTCTTCCGTGCCGGACACTTGCGGGTTCCCGTCTCTCTGCCAGAAGCCCTTGAGCGTTCCGGATATCAGTTCGACTCATCCTTCACCGCCAACGATGTTCTCTCCAACTTCCCGTATGCGCTTCCTCGCGATCTTGGGTTCGCGGAAGACAGCGAGATCTACGAATTTCCGGTAACCATTGAAGATGAAGAATCTCCCGGCTTTGCCAAGCGAGTGCCGCAGGCATTGCAGGTGATCTTCGCCAACGCCGAAAACGGCGCCGTGAGCGTAGTGTTGATTCATTCCAATGAATCCATCCTGAAAGCAGCTGCCGAACAGGATTTGCTTCGTCAGCTCCCTTCGGACATCGTTAAAACTGACATGCTGACTTTTGCAAAATTTTGGCGCGCTCGCGATCGTCTGCAATGGAACCTGACCACGACCTCCGTACCCACGGAAGTCGTGCTGCAAGTAAAATCTGACGAGAGCGTGGCCGGTCTCACGTTTGAATTTCAACGTTCGATTGCGACCGCCACCGGCGGTGCGTCCATCTCCCCGGACAATCGGCACCTCGTGTTGCCGGAACTCGCATCGGGCGACAGCGTTTCAATCCACATCCACTATCTGCACTAACCTGGGCTCTGCAATTTTGAAAAGCGAGGTAAGCAGTCGCCTCGCACCTAAGCCCAGCGGCCATGCGTAACTACACCCAGAACCGCATTTGAGACCATAGTAATAAGGATAGCAATGACGGTGCATTGCTGCGCTCAGGACTTCGCCCTGACGGTCGCGTTTCTCTCTTACATAGATCTACTTGCTGCTTGAAGCTGGAGCCGTGAACCCAATGCCGGCTTCGGATCGAGCGGACCCACAATTGTCTGGAGTTCTGTCGTGACGGTGTCTGAAAACGGATTCATTCATCAACTGCCCAGACGGTCCCTAAGGACCGTCCTCGCAGCCTTGCTGCTAGCCGGTTTCGTGCCTCTTCTCGCCGCGCAGACGACCGACGACTGGCAGCCACAAGTTCGCACGGCAGTCGAGAGTCTGCACATCGATGCTGCTCTTGCCATCGTTGATCAACGTTTGGCCGACGCGCCGGAGGACTTGGAAGCTCACGGCTGGCGCGGACGATTGCTGGCCTGGAAAGGCCGCTGGTCTGAAGGAGAAGCTGAATACAGGGTCGTCCTCGAAAAATTCCCCAATGACACTGAAATCTTGACTGGTCTATCCGACGTCCTCCTCTGGCAAAAGAAATATACCGAAGCACTACAGGCACTAGACCAGGCGAGAAAGATCTCCCCCGCGGACCCTGAGATTCTGTCACGCCGGGCTCGCGTGCTGGCATTGTTGGGTCGTACGCCCGAAGCGCGCTCGGAATACCAGCAGACTCTTCTATTCGACACGGAAAATACGGATGCGAGGACAGGTCTGGACAGCCTGCGTGAAAACACCAAGCACGAACTACGCGTTGGCGAAGACGTCGATGTCTTCAATTACGCTGACGCCGGCCAAACCCAGGGCGTCAGCCTCAGTTCGCGGTGGAACCAGCGATGGTCCACCCTATTCGGCGTCAGCACCTATCAAAGGTTTGGCCAGGATGCCGTCAAGTTTCTCGTCAACACCGCCTTCCACTTCACCGCGCGGGACTGGTTCACCGTCGGCAGCGCCGTTGCCAACAGTCAGAGTGTGGTGCCCACCAACGAAGCTTTTTTCGAATACGGCCACGCCTTCCAAATGGAAAATCGCTGGGTCAAAGGACTGGAAAGTTCCTACCAGCAACATTGGTTCTGGTACCAGGGCGCGCACGTCCTTGCCCTGAACACAAGCCAGATTCTCTACCTTCCCCACCAATGGACCTGGGCCCTGAACGTGACTGGCGCTCGGACCGGATTCTTGGGTACTCCCGTCGACTGGACGCCGTCCGGCTGGACCAAGATTGGCTTCCCGCTGCAACGTCGGGTCACCGGCGACGTTTTCTTCGGCGTGGGCAGCGAAAACTTTGCTCAAATCGATCAGATCGGACGCTTCTCTGCCCACACTTTCGGCGGTGATCTACGCTACCAGTTCGCCGCCCGCCAGGATATCAAGGGCTACGTGGCTCGCCAAAATCGCACCCAGGGACAAATCGATACCAGCTTCGGACTGAGTTATGGGATCCGTTTTTAAGGGAATCGGCAAGCTCGGGTCCGCCGGGTTGGTACTGGAGGCGATTCTGGTCTCAGTACTGGGAATCCTTCTCCTCGTCGGATTCATCGTGCTGCGACGCTGGTACCGCGCCCGGTATTTTCATAAGAGAAATCAGCACACGGTTGCCTTGCGTTCCCAATGGGACGAAATCCTCTCCGGCAAGATTGCCGCCGAAAACTGGCGTTTCAATGCGCTCGATTGCGAGATTGTGGAATCCATTCTGCTCGATAGCATCGAGATGTCTTCAGCTGACAAGTTACCCCCGCTACTGGATTGCCTTCGGGTCAGCGGGTTGCTTGATATGCGCATTTACGAAGCCCGAACATCGCGCGGATTGAAGCAGCGAACCGCCCTGCTGGCTTTGGGGCGAACTCGCGCCATGGAAGCAATCCCCGCTCTGGCCGCAGGATTGGATTCACGTTTGCGCGAAACTCGTATCGCCGCGGTTCGTGGCCTCGGCCGCACCGCCCGCATGGAGGCCGCCATCCCAATTCTCGACCGCATCGTCGCTGGCCGCTTCGATGCGCCCGAACGTTCTTTGAAAAACGCCTTAGTCAACTGTTGCCGCTCCTCCCCCGAGGTGCTGGTCAATTACGTTGAGCACACGCATGGACTGGTTCGGGAGCTGCTGGCACGCGTGCTCGGTGAGTTGGCATCCCCGGAACTTGGTGAGCAGTTACTGGTCCTAGCCTCAGATGTATTGCCCGAAGTAAGAGCTTCCGCAGCCCGCGCTCTCGGCCATACCAACGCTTCTTATACTCTGCCGGCGCTGCACAGTTTAGCCGCCGATTCAGAATGGTTTGTTCGTCTCCGTGCAGTAGTGGCACTGGGACAGATCGAGAACATCGGCAAAATCAGCATCCTGCTGCGCTCCCTCTGCGATACCAACCGCCACGTACGTCAGCGCGCCGCATGGGCGCTCGCACGAATGGAGCCGCAACTCGATCAGATTCTCGAAGATGTGGTAGCTACCAAAGACGATTATGCATTGCAGGCATTTGTCTCCGAACTCGAGCGTTCAGGCGCCATCGAGAAAATCATCAGCGGCTTTGCTGGCTCCGGAAGTCACTCCGCTGAAACCGCGCTGATGGAAGTTGTAGCAGAAGCAAGAAAACGTGTGGAACTCACCGGTAAAGCCGCGGCAGCCGTCGCTGGGGCGCACTGACCGTGCATTTACTTGCCATCTCGAACGATACCCTGTTCATCTATTACGCGCTGTCCAATTTAATTTACCTCGGACTGTTGATCGTTGCGATTGTAAAGAACGTCCGCCATCGTCATCGCCTCGGCAGTCAGCGCCTGGAGTTGGTGAAAGCTTCTCCCTTCACCCCACCTATCACGCTCATCGTTCCTGCGCACAACGAAGAACGATCAATCGTCGGCAGTGTCGGAGCGCTGCTTGGACTCGAATATCCCTGCCTCGAAGTTATCGTCGTCAACGATGGATCGGACGATGCCACGATGGAAAAACTGCGGCAGGCCTATCAGCTTCAGACCGCCCGCATCCTCTATATTGCTGACATTGCGACGGCCCCGCTTCACGCCATCTACCGCAGCCCGCTCGATCCGCGCCTGTTCGTCCTCGACAAAGAAGCCGCCGGCTGTAAAGCCGATGCCATTAATGCAGGGATTAACGCCGCCACCAGTCCTTACATTTGCGTAGTCGACGCTGACTCAATTCTTGAAAAGGAATCTCTCATTCGCATCATGGCGGGAGTGTTCGCCGACCCTGGACGTATCATGGCCGTAGGCGGCATCGTACGCGTCTTGAACGGCTCCCGCGTTGTGAACAATCAGATCGAGGAAGTGCGCCTTCCCAAAAGTCCGATCGAAGTCATGCAGGTCATCGAATACTTGCGCGCCTTCCTGGTCGGGCGCGAAGCCTGGGCAGGCTTCAACATGCTCCCGATAATTTCCGGTGCATTTGGAGTTTTTCAGCGCGACCTCGTCCTGCAAGTCGGAGGCTTTCGCACTCATGCGGTCGGGGAAGATCTCGATCTTGTCATTCGCATGCATCGCCGCCTGCGTGAAGATCACCGCTCGTACCACATCGACTTTATTCCTGATCCCACTTGCTGGACGGAAGTGCCCACCGACTGGCGGTCGCTCGCCCGCCAGCGCGCACGCTGGCACAAGGGTCTCATCGATACACTTTGGCCCAATCGCGACATGCTCTTCCGCGCCCGCTACGGACGCGTCGGCTGGCTTGTTCTTCCTTATATGTGGATCTTCGAATTCTTCGCCCCCATCATCGAGGTCGTCGGATATTCCACCATCCTCCTCGCTTTGATCTCCGGAGTTTTGAGCAAGTCCTTCTTCCTCGAATTCCTGTTGTTCGGCTACGCCTTCGCCACGCTGCTTTCCATCGGTTCGGTGCTGCTCGAAGAAATGACTTTTCGCCGTTACAGCGATTGGCGCGAGGTTGCTCGCCTGCTAATCTACTGCCTCTTCGAACACTTCCCCTATCGCCAACTCACGATGGTTTGGCGTCTTCAAGGCATCTGGCAGTATCTCCGCGGAGACCTGCAATGGGGATCAATGAAAAGAGTAGGAATCGCTACCGGCGCAGACGCCTGATCCGCGTCGATCCGGTAAAACTGGCTCCATGTAACCCTTCGCCCGACACCCAAACAAACTTCCTATTTCCGAAACTCGCACTGCAACATGTTCCCAAATTAAGGATGCTAACTTCCGTTCCCAACCTTTGCATCTGCCAAACACTGGCAACTTGTTGCGCGCGATATGTCCACATGTCAGCTGCCTGCGACTAATTTCCACCAACGTGTTCTAGAACACGCATCACGTGTCGTTTATGGGATTCTTTCAGGGACATGAGGATTTCATCCGATCCAACTACATCCCCCGATTGACCTCGCACTGGCTCAGGCAGATCGCCGATGTCACTTTTAAAAGTCTTGTGGCGTAATACTATTAGTCGATTCACGGAGGCGATGTTGTATGACTCAAATACAACAGACGCGTCGCACAGAGTCGTGACTCACCGGTAAGAGGAAACTTTAGTTTCGGGCCATACCGTTGTGAAAGACTACACTTGAAGTTATGAGATATTACACGATCAAAATGATGCATGGTTTTAGTGCGTTTAAGTGTGTATTTTGCGAGCACTCAGTGACTACGCGGGAGTTCAGCATCCAACACGGCAGCTGCCGCACTCAAGCTGCCAGGGTGATGAACGAGCACGCCGCTGCTGCACATAAACGCCCCCGGCCCATGTCATCGCATGACGCGCAGCAGTGGCACGCCAATTAAGAACAAGTCGCACAAGTTAGCGTAAGGCAGCGCAGTATGCCACCTGAAACGTGCTACACAATCCGCAGCATCCAGTCACCCCGCGGAAGTGGAACGCCCGCACTTTTGAGCTGACTTACCGGCGCATCTGCCGCCCGGAACTTAGCGACAAACATCAGTGGTGTGACGTCTTGGTTGAACAAAAGGAAGTTGGGGAACCCCATATTCCCTCTTAGGCGATTGATCATAACGCAACCAGGGGTCGATACTCGGGATTAACTTTGTGGATTAGTTGTTCCTTAAACTATAGGAAACGCAACAAAGGTCTCATTTCCCTTTCACGAGATATGCAATGTAAGACAGATGGGATTGTGGAATGGTTCATAACAACGAAAGGCGTGTGGGCGGCACTCGGACAGGGCGACATTTCACGCCACATCGAACATGCTGCGTCCATCATGCGCTCTTTGGAGCAAGGACGTGTCCAGTCACATCCACAGCGGTCACGATGTCGGCGATGCATCCGTCGAAGAGCACTTCGGAACACGTAATCTCCACATCGATCACGGTTCCGTCCTTCTTCTTATGTTTCCAGGGTACCTTTGCTGAGTCGTGTATTTCCTTGTGCGACATTTCCCCAATTAACGGACCTGTGTTCTCGCTAGACCGAATGTCCATGATGGTCATCGACAGGAACTCCTTTCGCGAGTAGCCGTAGTCATGTATTGCCGCGTCATTGACAGCGGAACAGGCGAGGGTCGTGTTATCGAAGACCCACATGGGCTTCGAATTGAAATCGAAGTCAAAACGGTTTGGTGCTTCTGAAGTCCGGGCATCTGCTGTGCTTGTTTTCCCAGAAAGCGCATCATCTTTCAACGGGCGTGGCGAGCTGCACGAGTGTGATTCGAACTGTCTCGCAATTATGTCGTAATGCCCCGGCAGGAAATTCGACGCTTAGGTGGCAATCAATGCACACCACACAGCGACCCGTGGGGGACATTAGGACGCCGATGGGGTGCGAAGAAGAGAAAACAGTGCTGGCCGACATTGCATATTTCAACTCTCTTATGTGCAAGACCATCATACGCTTCAATTGTCGGCATATTGTTACTTAGAGCTAAGCAGTAGGTGGTGTCTTGATTCAAGACACTACCAAGCCGCAATTAATCGCCGAACTGTGGAACAGTTCGGACTGAACGTCTGACATCGCAATTCGAGGAACAGCAAAAAAGGCTGAGGTCCCTGACCGATAACAGACTTGTTCACTTTTGACCAGTTCCAGAGTGTTTCAGGGGCTATTGTGGCGTTAGTCGTTAGGAGTGTTATATGGCTGCTCCAATCGAAGCACCAATCGCACAAACGGTTCTGCGTTCGCATGAGAAATCACAGCCTACCAGCAAGGAGAGCGTGGCCGCGATACTCAAACGCTGTAAGACCGATCTGATTGCAGATTGGTTGGAACATACTAAGCGCACTCCCGAACTCAACCATCTTCAGCTTCGCGATGAGGACCGCATGGGACATCTTCCGAAGCTCGTGGACGACGTCCTGGCACGTCTGGGCAGACACGAGGTGCCCCTCAAAGACAGTGATGCTACCTTGTCCTCCTCCGCCGTCGCGCATGGCAAGTTGCGGCGGAGGCAGGGTTACACGTCCTCTATGCTGATACATGACTCACGACTTCTTCAGGTGACCATTTTTGGAACCTTGCAGAAGAACCTCAATGTGCTGGACTTCAACTTGCTCCTGCCTGATGTCATGGTTATCGCGGACGAAGTGGACGGGCAGTTAACCCAAACGATGGAGGGCTTCACGAATGCCCCGCCCAAATCGGCGAATCCCCAGCTTTCGGGAACGAAGTGAGTTCTGCCAGAGCGCGTGCTTCTCAAAACAGTGAAGTGGGGAGGTCGTGAGGGTGGAACGTCGGCTTTCCAACCACTAGCCCACGACAACCAGCCCCCGGTACCCACTTGCTTTCAGGCCTGTTAACTATCTCTGCAACTGTTCACTTTTGGACATGTTCCACGATAAACCTTTGTCACACTTTAGTTAGTTCGTGAAGAGAGGTGGTGCTGTATGACTCCGACCGAACGCCCTACCAACAAGGTTCTGCTTGTGGATGACGACGATGCCGTTCGCGAAATGATGACTGCGACTCTTGAACATAAGGGTTTCGGCGTGGTCGCCGCCGCGAACGTGACAGAAGCTCTGAAGCTGATCACGACAGAGACTTTCGATGTCCTGATCACCGATCTCCACATGCCCAATCCCAGCGACGGCTTTTCGGTGATTACGGCGATGCGCCACATCCAACCAAAGGCACTTACGCTGCTGGTCAGCGGCTACCCCGATGTGAAGAGTGCGATGGACGCCATCCTTCTGGAAGCGGATGAAATCATCCTGAAACCATTCGAGACTACGACACTCGCAGATCTCGTCCACGATAAGCTGACCACTCGTAAACCCACGGTCCCGACGCCAAAGGAAAGAGTCGCGGGAATATTACAGCGTTGCACTAGCCTTATCGTTGAAGACTGGCTGGCGAGGGTCAAACAAAACGCGGTCCTTATCCGCATTGTTCTTAGCGATCAAGAGCGCACGGGATATCTTCCCAAGTTGATTGACGACTTGATTGTGCGCCTGAGATCTCCCCACATCACGATACAGGAAGGCGGTTTCATCGTTTCCGCTGCTGCAACTGCCCATGGCAAATTGCGAAGGTTACAAGGCTACACTTCTGCGATGCTGGTGCAGGACTCACGAATACTCCAAGTAACGCTCTTTGGGACGTTGCAGAAGAATCTGGGTGCACTGGACTTCAGCTTGCTGTTGCCTGATGTCATGACTATCGCGGATGAAGTCGATTCGCAGTTGACCCAGGCGATGGAGGGCTACATGCAGGTCGCGGGGCAGCCAGCAGCGGCATAGAAAGTCCAAGGCGTGGAATAAGGATACTGCTCACTCGGGGCAAGAATCTCGATAGAAGGTACTGGCGGGAAAGTTGAGCCCTCTCCCGGCTGCGACTCGACCCAGATTCCTCCGCCCAGCCGATTTACGATCTTCTTGCAGCTTGCAATTTCGCCCCTCCCAAGAGTCGTCTTTCCGGGAGCCCAATGGGGCCCGTTCGCAACTGCCGCAAGTCGACGAATCTAATGCCGGACAAATTTAGGTTCGATGTGGTCAGCCTGGGCAAACCTTTTGGATAAGGACACCCGGGCTTGCGCCTACCTCCTTATTTTTCCTCGCACTTCGGCATCACACGACTCCGCTAGATGGTCTTTGCCCCAACACGAGAATCTTGGCTCAACTTTCCCCACCGTGCCCGCTGGAACTGTTTCCGGAACCCGGAACAAAAGCTGCTGTTGACGCGCCGAACCTCGAATAGAATAATTGGTTCATACACTGGGTTCTTGGGTTCCTCTAACATTGAAAGGGGGCCGAGTCATGACACCCGTGGCAGCGGTCAAGAAACGCAGCAAGTTCAACCTCAAGACGTTCCTTTCGACCATCGACGGTGGCAGGATAATCGTCGCCGCTCCTAAAAAGCAGACAATCTTCGCTCAGGGCGACTCGTCCGATTCGGTTTTTTACATACGGGGAGGGAAGATAAAGCTCACCGTTCTTGCAAAAAACGGAAAGGAAGCCACGATAGGCATTCTGAATGAGGGTGATTTCTTCGGAGAAGGTTGTCTCGCGGCACAGCCTTTTCGCATGTGCTCCGCGACCGCAATGACCGACTGCACGCTTATGCGGATCGATAAGAAGTCCATGATGAATGTGATTCACCGGGAACGCGCGTTCTCAGATATGTTCGTGGCATATCTGCTGACGCGGAATATCCGATACGAGGAAGATTTCGTTGACCAGCTTTTCAATTCCAGCGAGAAACGACTAGCTCGCATATTGTTATTGCTGGCTCATTTCGGCAAGGACGGAAAACCGGAAGTGGCGATTCCCAAGATCAGTCAGGAGACTCTGGCAGCGATGGTGGGTACAACTCGCGGGCGAGTCAATTTCTTTATGAACAGATTCCGGAAGTTGGGTTTTGTTCGCTACAACGGAGGGCTTGAAGTCTACCCTTCGCTGCTCAACGTGGTGCTCCACGACTAAACGTTCGCGCGAGACGTAGCTTTACTCTTCCGCCTCGTACGCAGATGCGGATCATGCGGTTTGTGCGCGCTTCAAGAGCTTCCATCTGGGGGATTGCGAGATTGGAACTCGCGAAAAGATTATTAGAGCTTGATCCACAGGTATGCAACGACCAACAGACAACAGGATATAAGTGCGACGAATTTCAGACTATTCCGTCGCTTCTGTTCCTTAGCTGTGTCGATCTGAGAGAGTGCTCGCTCTCGGGTTCTGTCGATGAGTTCGTCAGAGGGATGTTCGACGCCAGTATCGCGTAGCCACTGGGCATATCGTTCTCGTTTTTGGGGACTCATCGTTGTGATATTTTTCGACACTTCGCCTCCATCATCCAGACTACAAAAGCACCTTAAGTTAATCAGTGAGACAAATCACATCGACATTACGACTGGTCCGTTTGTGCGCTTCCTTTTCTTTGCGGCTAAAGCTCGCGGCATCACTGCCCAGCTTCCAGTCTGTGTAGATGTCCTTCGTTTCCTGCGCCGTAATGGCGTATGCATGCACGACAGTCCACAGGCGTGGATCGTCTTTGCAAACAAGAACCATGCCCGGCCTCGGCTTCAAAGCAGCATCAAGCCATGTCAGCGTGTGCGTTGTGTCGGTTCGCAATTCGACTTGGATGACGTGTTCCACTATGCGCCTACCCATTTGCTGGCGAGAGAACGAACGGCTGCCAGTTTTGGAAAGACGCGCTCTCCTGCCACCAGGACGCGAGATGCCTTGTGTGCAGTCGTGTGTTTCAATAAGTCCGCTGCAGATTGAAGGGAAGTCTTACAAATCTTGTTCATGCTGACCGCATACCCCGGCAGTCGCCACATGCCACAAGAGTATCGCCTGCAATGTTTCTAATCGTGATGTACATACTCCAAGGCTACGCTTCGCCGACTTGTAGTGCTGCGGGCATTGGTCCAGCAACTATGGAGGGTCGCCGTTGACCAAAAAAGTGACGCTGCTCACATTGACGATGAATGACATTTGGTATGCTCTGGCTATCATGTATCGCATCAGAAAAGACCATACCGGTACGACTCTGGTCTGTAGTGCATGCCCTTACACCGAGCGCGTCCACGAAATTGACAGAAGCATTGGAAACTCACGAACGTTGGCCGCTCAAGCAATGCTGAAGCACGTCCATGCCGAGCACAGCCGTGAAAGTCCCCGCATGCGCGCAATGGCGATGGTAATGGAACGGCAGCATGCGCCCCGATAGCCCTCCCGCACTTAGTAGAAAGGACCGGCCAAAGGAGAACCTGCCTTGGGCCATTTGTTACAAGGAAAGCTTATATGCGAAATGTGTTTGTAGAAAAGTGGCCGTCGCTGTTGAAGTTCCTACTAGTGGCTGGTGTTGCGCTGTTCGTCATAATTCGCTGGGCGTGAACTAGAGTCACTCAATGCCCTGCCGGGCGTTTTCGCCTTCGCCGTTTCAAACTTATGAAGCAGCGAACATCAAGTGGTCTAGTGCGCACGAGGTTTGAGGGGCTTGGAAATAACTTCCGGCTCTGGCCAACGGTCCTCCCGAAACGCTTAGGCATCAGTTCACGGGAATGAGTTTTCGATTTCTAACTAAGGTACATGCTGAGAGAGAAGAGAGAGCAAGACGTATCCTGCTCTCTCAACCGCGGCACCTTCCCATCATTTTTCCGCTATCAGACACTGGCGCTGCGCCAACATCACTATTGCAGCCTCATAAACCGCGCTCCGGATCGGCCGAAGTGCAGTTGTTGCTGAAGCAGCTTGCGGGCATCGTCGCTCAGAACCCTCCGGCTCATCACATCTTGTGAAGTGGTCTCGCTGGTTGCAGCACCGTGTGTCGGTGTCGCGAGATAAGTGTGGATTTCGCCGGTGCTGGTCAGACCCAAGCCGGTGATTTCCCCGCGAGAATTGATGGAGCAACCAGTCAGCAGATACAGGGGAGAATCGCCTGCAATCAGGGTGTTGAGGTCGGTCATCACTCCTTTCTCCCACAGAAACGCCCGCGGGTTGGAGTTCGAGTCCAGGGACGCGCCCACTACCGCGCCGGCATCGTTAATGCTGATGCTGAGGCTATCTACGTCCCCGGAGAGTGTGTTCAAATCCTGCATCCCAGTTCTCCGGGTCCAGAGAAAGGCGTGAAAATTTGTGTCGCCCAGCAGGTCCGAGTTACCGACCACCTGACCTAGGTTATTAATGTCAAGGGCGATGTTTCCGCCCGCCAATCCCGTTGTGCCGCCAAGACTGCCGAGGTCAATTGCTTTGCCTTTTTCCCAGAGCAATGCATGAACCGGCACGAGGTTGAAGAAGAGATTCGTGTTGAAAGTTGCACAAGTGCCCGATCCTCCGACGACCTGTCCGGAGTCGTTGATCTGCTGGGCGACGCCATCTGGATCGCCCGCAAACGTAGGCAGTTTGTGAATCACCCCTTTTTCCCAGACGACAGGCTTAAAGTGGAGAACTTGTGGAGTTGGGCAGCCTGGGTCCGGTGTCGAGGTCTCCACAAATCCGGCCACTTCTCCCCGATTGCTGATCGCCATAGCCACACCGTTGTTGCCACCGAGTGTCGGGAGCTGAACCATTTCCCCGTCCCGCCACAGGAAAGGTAAACAGGTAAGGTGGGTACCGAATCCGCAAAAATCTTCCCCGTTGGGATCCGAAGCAGAGGTTTCAGCTTCACCGGCGGACTGGAATCTTTCGTTGTCGCCAAACGCGATGCTGTTCGGTCCCCCGAGTCCGGGCAAGCCGATGTCGACCTTCAGTTCTTCCAGCCAAAGGGCTGCCTGCTGAGTGCCGTCCGGGAGGCTCGACGAGCCACTCACCAGACCATACCTGTTAATAAAGAACGGCTGGCTGAAATTGCCGCCCGACAAAGTGCCGAGATCGGTCACGGTGTACTGAACGGCTAGAAGGGTACGTGGCTGGGTGTCCTGCGCGGCGATGGTCAGCGGAACCGCCAGCACCGCGAGTAACCATGCCGACGGCGACAGCAGAGATTGAAATTTCATGTGACCTCCTAAGTTTTGTCCGCGTTGTATGCGGTTGATCTTTGAGCTCATTTCGCTCTTGTCGAAGTAGGCGCAATCTGTGGCGCGGAACTATCATCCGGGAACCTCTTTATCTTTCAAGGGCTGGATTGGCAAGGTATGATTTCCCGTGCGGGCGGCTATGGGGAACTCAGAGCAGCCGGTGAACAAAGCGGCGCAGGCTCCCGATAATGGGGAAGTGAGCGGGTTGCTCCGAGCCTGGAGCGACGGAGATCGAGCCGCGCTCGACCGGCTGACCCCCATCGTCTATGACGAACTGCGGCGCCTCGCGAGGCGCTACATGCGAGGCGAGCGTCCCGGCCACAGCCTTCAAACGACGGCCTTGGTGAACGAGGCCTACATGCGACTGATCGATTACAAGAGCATGCAGTGGCAGAATCGCGCCCATTTTTTCGCGGTTTCGTCCCAGTTGATGAGGCGCATTCTGGTTGATCATGCGCGGCGTCACAATCTGAAACGCGGAGGCGGGGTGCAGCACGTTTCTCTGGAAGAGACGGCCATAGTGGGCGGCGATCGAGCTGCGGATCTGGTCGCACTCGATGAAGCTATGGATGCGCTGGCCCGTATCGATCACCGCAAAGTGCAGGTCGTCGAAATGCGTTTCTTCGGCGGACTCAGCGTGGAAGAGACGGCGGAAGTGCTCAAGGTCTCGCCCGTCACAGTGATGCGTGACTGGAGCACCGCCAAAGCCTGGCTCTATCGTGAACTAACCGGCGGGGCAACCAATGGACTCTGATCGCTGGCAACAAGTCGATGCCGTGCTGCAGTCGGTGCTGGGGCGTCCGCCCGGGGAGCGCGATGCATTCCTGCGGCACGCATGCGCGAGTGACCAAGCCCTGGAAAGCGAAGTCCGCTCACTGCTGCGGGCACAGCAGCAGGCTGGGAGTTTTCTAGAGAGTCCCGCGATACAAGCAGCCGCTCTTGCCCTCGCGCAGCAGCAGCGCAAAGAACAGCAGGACGACGATTTCCTGATTGGCCGCACCGTATCCCATTACCGAATCGTGGGAAAGCTGGGCAGTGGCGGGATGGGCGTGGTTTACAAGGCCGAAGACACCGAGCTTGGCCGCTTTGTTGCATTGAAATTTCTGCCCGAGGACCTGTCCCGCGATCCGCAAGCTTTGGAACGCTTTCGCCGGGAGGCGCGAGCGGCGTCTGCTCTCAATCATGCCAATATCTGCACCATATACGAAATCGGCAAACACGATGGGCAGTCTTTCATCGCCATGGAGTTCCTGGACGGTGTGACCTTGAAGCATCGCATCGCAGGGCGTCCCATAGAAACCGAATTGATCTTATCGCTGAGCATCGAGATCGCCGACGCACTGGATGCAGCTCACGCCGCTGGCATCGTCCACCGCGACATCAAGACTGCGAACATCTTTGTCACCAAGCGCGGACACGCGAAGGTCCTCGACTTCGGCTTGGCCAAGGTTTCCCTCAACGACGAAGGTATGGACCTGAACGCCTCGACGATAGAGGAGTCTCTTACCAACCCAGGCACGGCTGTGGGAACGGTCGCCTACATGTCGCCGGAGCAAGTTCGCGGAAAGAAATTGGATTCCCGTTCCGATCTGTTCTCCTTCGGCGTGGTGCTCTACGAGACGGCAACCGGAACGCTGCCATTCCGCGGGGAAACCACAGGCGTGATCTTTGACTCCATCCTTAACCGGTCACCTGTTCCTCCTGTGCGAGTGAATGCGGACCTGCCGCCCGAACTGGAACGAATCATCGGCAAGTGTTTGGAGAAAGACCTCGACCTTCGCTACCAGCACGCCTCTGAAATACAAGCTGATCTGCAAAGGCTGAGACGCGACACCGATTCGGCGCAACCGCCGGCGACCACCGGGACCGAAACCTCAGGTCGTATCAACAAACATAGGACAGGCATTGTTCTTGCTGCAGTGGTTGTTCTGGTTCTTACGAGTGGTGGTTACTTCTATCTCCATCGCACGCCGAGGTTGACCGACAAAGACACAATCGTCCTCGCCGATTTCCTGAACACGACGGGCGATCCCGTGTTTGACGGGACGCTGCGGCAAGGTATGGCCGTGCAGTTGGAACAGTCGCCTTTCCTGAGCCTCATCTCAGAGGAGCGTATCCGGCACACCCTGTCCCTGATGGGCCAGTCATCCGATGCGCGGCTTACTCCAGAGCTCGCCCATGAAGTGTGCGAGCGCACTGCGAGTGCCGCTGTCCTGGACGGCTCCATTGCAAATCTCGGAAGCCATTACGTATTGGGGTTGCGCGCAAAGAACTGTCGCACAGCAGACATCCTCGATGAAGAGCAGGTGGAAGTGGCAAGGAAAGAAGACGTACTGAACGCTCTGACTGAAATTGCGAGTAAGTTCAGAATGCGAGTCGGAGAATCCCTTGTGACCGTCGAAAAGCACGACACCCCGCTCGCCGAGGCTACGACCCCGTCACTGGAAGCCCTAAAGGCTTATAGCATGGGCTGGAAAGTTACAGCCTCCCAGGGTGGAGACGCGGCAGTTCCTTTCTTCAAACATGCTGTCGAAATCGACCCTAAGTTTGCCATCGCATATGCCTCGCTCGGGCTCATGTATGGTTCCATGGGCGAAACGGAGCTGGGCACGGAGAACACTAGAAAAGCCTACGAATTGCAGGACCGCGTCAGCGACAACGAGAAGTTCTTTATCGCCGCTTATTACGATGGACGGGCGACAGGAAACCAGAAAAAAGCACAGCAGACCTGCGAGGCGTGGGCACAAGCTTATCCCCGTGAGTGGACGCCCCACTCCTTCTTAGCGGGCTTCATTTATCCTGTGCTCGGCGAACATGAAAAGGCAGCCGAAGAGGCCCAAAAGGCGATTGAACTGGCTCCGGACTTTGGCGTTGGCTATGCCCTTCTTGGTTCCAACTCTCTTAGCCTAGACCGTCTGGGAGCAGCCGAAGACGCGGTTCGCAGAGCCTCCGAGCGAAAAATTGAAATCCCTCTGTTAGCCCTTCTGCGATACGATGTCGCTTTTTTGAAAGGCGACAGCGGCGGCATGCAACGGGAAGTGGCCGCGGCTCACGGAAAATCCGGAGCGGAAGAATTGATTTCCGACCACCAAGCCTTTGCCCTCGCATATACCGGTCACCTGCAAGAGGCCACGAAAATGTTACGGCGGGCAAGCGATTTGGCGCAGCAGGCGGCTCATCGAGAGAAGGCGGCTGGATTTGAAACCCGAGCAGCCTTGTGGGAAGCCTTTTACGGGAACGCGCCAGCCGCAAAGCCGATGGCAATGGCGGCCCTTGCGCTTGCCAAGAACAGGGAGGTGCAGTATGGCGCGGCCCTCGCCCTGGCTATGGCGGGGGATTCTTCGCAAGCTCAAACCCTGGCCAACGATCTGGAAAGCAGCTTCCCCGAAGATACGTCAGTTAAGTTCAATTACTTGCCGGTCGTGCGTGCGTTTCTTGCTCTGAACCATGGCGATTCCGCAAAGGCAATCGAACTTCTCCAAGTGGCCGTTCCCTATGAACTGGGCCAGCCGCGCAGCACTCAAACGGGTTTCTTCGGGGCTCTCTATCCCATCTATGCACGTGGTCAGGCGTATTTGGCCGCACGCCAAGGCCCTGAGGCCGCCAGGGAATTTCAGAAAATTCTGGATCACCCCGGGATAATGGTCGGGGATCCCACCGGCGTACTCGCTCATCTCCAACTGGGTCGAGCATATGCCATGCAGAGCGACGCCGCCAAAGCAAAAGCCGCCTATGAGAACTTCCTGCTCCTCTGGAAAGACGCCGATCCCGACATTCCTGTCCTGAAGCAGGCCAAGGCAGAGTACGCGAAGTTGCAATAGCGGCTGTCCCTCCACGTCGGCCACTGACCCTGGTGATTGGCGCACTGGCAGTTTAATAAACCTTGCCGACGATTCTGGCTGGATAACGGGCGGCCCGGGCTTATCGGTTTGTCCGTCGAATTAATACTGAGAAACGCCCTTGGCTTTACGTTACTGTCAGATATGGTCGGCAACTCGTAACTGGTAGGAATGTCGCTTGATACAATCCCTCGCGAGGGGGGAACTCAATGAACAATGTGACTGGAGTCGTCCAGTTGTTGAAGAAGGAACAAGAACGCTTGACAAAGGAACTTCGCGGGATTGGGGCTGCGCTCGCGGCTTTCGGTAACGCACTCGGAAGAAGAACTGGCGCCAGAAAGGTGTCCGCATCTGCTCGGGCGCGGATGGCGGCTGCACAAAAAGCACGCTGGGAAAAGGTTCGGGAAGCGACAAAGGGTGTCCCTATAAGGGGTAAACGTACTCTCTCGGTGGCTGCCCGCAAGAGGATCGCCGCTGCCCAAAGGACTCGATGGGCGAAGGTGAAGGCCGCGAAGAAAACAGCCTAATCACTGAGCTGGCGATCACAAACGTGGTTTGACTGAGTAAGCATATGACCAACACACCTGTTCGACAGGCGGGGTCTGTGTTGAAGTGTCCGAATGACCGCAAAGACAGACTTTTCAGCGTCCAAGCGACGTATCCGTGCGGAGTTCAGCAGTTGCTGGCCGAGTTGGTGAGCAGTTGCGACGGGCCGAGTTTAGCAAGAGTCGAGGTTTAAGCTTCAGGATCGCCATCTGAAACAGCGGCGTTGGAAGAGAAGGCGTAAGTCAGTTTCCTCGGCCTGCAATTGGTGGCGTTCGCTTCATACGAATCCCGTTCCCCGTTTTCGCCTCGTGTTTGCGTCGCCGCGAGAATGCCATTTTCAACAGCGTGTGCAATTGTGACCAGAATCCAGATTCCCCCCATGGGACAATCCTCGCACTTGGCCACGAGACCCTGCTTGTCTCCCCAGCCGCTTCCAAGGAGGACTTATGTGGAGCCTTTCGAGGAACTCCAAGCAAATGGCATGTGAGCATTCGCAAATGCAATCGATGATTCTGCTACGCACCGCTGAGCTGCAGAACCTATCTCAGCGGCTTCTGAAGGTGCAGGATGAGGAAAGACGCAAGTTGTCTCGTGAGTTGCACGACAGCACCGGCCAAACCTTGGCAGCGTTGAAAATCAGTGTTTCGTTTCTTGAGGAACGCTGCAAGAAAGATCCGGCCGTAGCGGCGCTTTTGTCAGACGTGACCCACCTGGCGGATCAGGCCATCGAGGAGATTCGTACCACGTCTTACCTGCTCCACCCACCCTTGCTGGATGAAGCCGGCTTTGCCTGTGCAGCTGAGTGGTACGTCGAAGGTTTCGCCAAGCGCACCAGAGTCAACGCAAAGGTGGATATTGCAACCCTTGAACAGCGACTCCCACTCAGGATAGAGATTGCCCTCTTCCGCGTCCTGCAGGAAAGCTTGACGAACGTACATCGCCATTCTGGAGCTTCGGAAGTTAGGGTCTGCTTCCAGCAGCAGCTTGAGAAAATAACTCTGGAAATACAAGATGATGGATGCGGCATACCAGCGGAGCGTCTGGATCGACTTCGTGAAACAAGTGCAGAAACGGGTGTTGGCTTGGCCGGAATGCGCGAGCGCATGAATGAACTGAACGGCAAACTGGAAATAGAGTCGGATGGTCATGGGACTACGATGCGGGCGATAGTTCCACTCTCTGCGCTAACTACATCCCGTCAGCTCGGTGATTGCCGTCAAAAGACTGTACCCTCAATTCACAGAGGCACGCGGGAGCTTCCAGGTTGCTGTATTTGCAATAGCCCTGTTCCGCTTGAGACCAGTAATGCTGACGAGGACGGGCAGGCGGTTCATGAGGAATGCTATGTCCTCAAGCTCTGCGCGGCGGCGGAGCTTCTCACCGACCGGGCATCTCAATCGAGCCCAGCCAACAAGCATTCGATCATCCAGCCATGCGAAGCCAAGATGCCAGCGGACTGGGAGTCGCTGAAACCCACGCCACCCGACCCGCTTGCAACAGCGCTCATGCAGCGAGCCAAGCTCTTTCCCTGGCCCAAGCCGCCGTGGGACGTGAACGTAGCAGCATTTGCTGCCGTCCTCGTATTAAGTTGCTGGATTGCCTACAGCGACCGCCACACGGCTTCGTCCGCGGGATCTTTTGAGCTGAGGGGAACGTCAGCGGTCGCGGAGCAGGTACCCCTTCCACTCGCAAATATAATGCTGGCGGAATACAAGCCTACGGTTCAAACCGCGGGAATTCCAGCGGAAGAGGCCAGGACTCGCAGACCCCACCGGCAGGTGGGACTCGCGGAGCAGGAGGTTGTTCACATCGGAGAAGATGTGACGGTGCGCTACTTCACGGCCAAACCCGCACCACATCGGGGTTTCGCAGGACAGCATCAAATCGTTCACATGGGAGAAGATGTGACGGTGCGCTATTTCACACCCGTCGGTCGTAATACGAGAAACTAGGCTGCATCGCTTCCCGGATTGTGACTCTAAAGCCAGCGCAAAATTCGAGGTGCAAGAGCGGGAGAGCGAGTCATGAGAGGCTGGTCAACTAGTCAACTTGCGCCAATGGTTTCGCAACTTCCTCCGGCGGGCGTGCGATGCATCTTTCGATCAGCCCTGCACGTCCTTTTAGCCCGGTAGACTGCTACCGGCCTTCAGCAACTCCGATGGCTTCGGTGATCAAGTGCATGCTGGTTAGTGGCGCGAGAAGGCCGAGGTAATTGCGCCTTCTCGTGCCCAACCAACTGAGAGTGTCTGTTATGCGGTCACGAGTTGGTGCTGCTGGAGGGTTGAGGTGACAACGTCAAAGGTGTGAACCTGGGGCGTTCCCTCGATGAATTTCGCCAGCGTCTTCAACACCTGCTGGTAGGTATGGGCGTTGTAATTGTCGGCATCGTTCTTGTTATCCCACAGACTGATGGCGGTCACATCAACTCCGCCTGGACCGGCGAACGTGATTTCGTCCTTAAAGCCATTCTGCTTACGCAGCAAAGGCAGGACGTCTTTTTCAAAAGCACGGGTGTAATCGGAGAGCATATTCGACTTCAGATGGAACGAGACATTGCGTGAAAACATATAGGCAACCTCCTAGGGTTGAGGGTAGCTAAGAGAGAGAACTTCAGATGGGCTGACTTAGTTCAGGAAACCTGAAAGAGGAGAACGATGCTCACTCGGTTTAGATGGTGCAGTTCAGTGGCCCTCTGTCTCGACGCCCAACTTATTGTTTCCAAACCGGATACGATGCTGCACAGTCTGCTGTCGTGTACCTTTGGCGGAAAGCGAGCCAAAACGGCGACTCCTATTGCCCTCGGACAACTGAACGCTGGCGCGTAACTGTCGCGGAATCCCTATTTCACTCATTGACCCCTGGCGAGGTCGCCGTCAAGCTAAATCGGCAACTGCTGATCATCCACGCTGCCGAGAATTATCGCGGTGATCTTTATTGCTCAGTTTGAACTCGGGTCTTGGGTTTAGCCTGTTAGTGACCCCTAAGGAGGGCTCTTATGGGTAGCCGCCCCTTCCCGGAAATACCCTGCATACTTTGCGGCCGCGCCGTAGACTTACAGAATGATTTGTTTGCTAATGAAAACGGCAAGGCAGCTCACGAAGATTGTTACGTTCGGCACATAACAGGGACGTATTCTTCCGACTCTCGCGAAACGGCCTGAATGTGCCTTTTACGAATTGCCGGACTTCAACTTCTTTTTTTGTTTCCAATCCACACCTCGAGTAGTTTCCGGGCGCCGCTATCGACGCATTCCGGCGGGCCTTTTCTAGCTTTCCCATCTCGGCCTTGATGATCGCGATCTCCCGCGGGTATCACTTGCCGGCTCGGCAAAGGGATGAGCTTTGTCGCTGACCTTCTTGAGCCAAGGCGGGTGCAGTCTCATACGACCGTCACTTTACAAGCGCATCGTCTTCGTTGGTTTGCTCAACTGTTCCGAATTCTCCAGTCGGCTTTCCAAAATCAGCCAAGCCCTCGACGCGATCACCGGGGTTCAGTTCCGAGTCAGGAGCAGGGGTTGGACAAGCGGGGCCTCTTGGCCCGGTGCGCGTCAGCAGGAGCTCCAGCATGTGACAAAGGCGGTTGCGGAGCTTTGCGCAGCCGGGGTGCCACTTTATGGATACGGCCCATTTTCCATTACCCCAGAGTCTTTCCTTCGCCTGGTCATCTGCTCAATAAGTAGAACATCGGCTTGGAAAGCATGGCTCCGCTGATCCAAACCGCTCAGTCCTGCCGATTAACTTTGCAGCAGGCAGCGGCCCATCAAGACAGGCGCAGACTCGTGAGCGAGGCCCGAACCGCTCCTCGACTGATGTCAGGCACAATGACCAATTCAAGAACGGTGACAGCCGAGAGTGCAACTTGAAATTCTTCAACCTCGCGGATTGCGTTAGGAGGACTGAAATTCCATTGCTGGCGCACAATTTCTCGAAACGAGCGACCTTCATCCGCAGACCATCGCAACACGAACTCTTGCGTGCGCTCAGTTTTTGCTTCTTCGAAGACGAGCGAGATGCGTCTGAGGCTTTGCGGCTGATCGAAAATTAGGCGGATGGTTTGTGCACCAGAATCGGCGGCGCGCCAGCCCCGTGTTCCCCCCGATACCAATGCGGACTCGACTGGATATTCCTTATCTTCCGATGTGACCTCGACCAAGGCCGCAGCGTCGAGGTCGAGCCAGCCCTTATCTGGAGCCGGAGCAGTTTGTGGAATCGCAGCGATTAGGTTCTTTCGCATAATGCCAGTCTACGTTTGGTTCTGAGGTCGTGACTTCTGGTCCTCAGCATGTACGAAAGTAGTGTCCGCAGACTGCTCAATATTGCACATTTTCAAACGATCTTGCTGCAGACAGTCTTTTTGTGTAACTCCGATCGGCTTTAAAAACTTAGTCGCGACGAGCACTGCCAATATCGTCGCGGTATTGCGAACATTTCCCGCAAACTTTTTCCAGTGTTTCTGACACAGGAGGATGGTGCTCAGCCAGTCAGCCAGTCCCCCAAGCCGAGTGCTGACATCGCGCTCCACGACCAATGTTTCTGTGCGGGAAGAATCCGGGGCAAGGTGTACACAATTGAACGGTTCCGGCATTCATGAATCAATATGGGTGCAAACAGCTCAAGCGCACAATAGTAGTCGGTTTCAAGGCCCTCGCTATCAGTTTTTTCACAGATACTGTTGAAAAACTCGTCCCATTCCAAGCAGAAGCATTTGTTCAATTATGTTTAGCTGTTCAAGCAAACTCCGGGCCCCACGTACGACTGCCGCTGTCTAACTCCGTTGTCGCCGATGGCGCAAAATCGGCATTGACAGTTTTTGAGTGTAAAAACTGGCATAGTCTCACTATATAGACTATCGAATTACTAGACATTGTGTCCTCCTATGCCCGAGGAGCGTCTGGACACGTTTACACTCCTCTGCATCGTCAATGCGCCAGTTCTCTGTAGGTAAGTTGTCGCGTCCAGTCCGCAAACTGTTTGCCGTCTACCTCAACATATATCTTGGGCAAGGAGTTCACTGGACCATCATCTTGCGGAGGCTGCATGATCAAGTCACGGCCCATCGACCAGACCACGCGACGGTCATCCAGATTGCCGAAGTAGTACTCGATTTTGTCTGTGTCGGCACCGTGGTATCCAGTTGAAGTCGTAAGCTCCACCAGTTTCTTGTTCTTATCGTTAAGCGGAATGTTTTCCGAATAGATGTTGGCCAGGGAGGCGTCGAGCGGCAGCCAGCCCAGCCGCGGAGCAAAGAACTGAATCCAGCAGTGGTAGCTTGCGTCCACTTCCATTCCGTTCAACGTGGGCTTTAGCAACGAACCGTAGACCATGCGGACAGGGATGCCGGAGGATATGGCCAGCGATGCAAACAGTGAATGGAAGTCCGTGCAGTTGCCGGTCCTGGTGCGGAGACAGTATTCGGAACTACCCACGGGAGAAGCCTTGAGATGCTCGGGATCCTTCACCCAGTAATTCACGTTCTTGTATGTCCAGTCATAAAGTTTGCGCGCGGCCAGAACTGGATTCGGCTCTCCGCCGGTGATCGAGGCAGCGAGCTTCCTGATCTCGTCGTTAACAATCACGTGGGTCGCCGGTTGCAGGTAAGCGGCCAGGGCCGCACGTTCCTGATCCGTCAGTGGCCGCGTCTCAGCGGCGTTGATCGTATTGCGAACTTCAGTACGGGTTAAGTCAAATTCCTCTTTCAACAAGATCTGGTCCCGAGTGGGGTTTTCGATATCTACGTATCCTACCCTGTTGCCCCAGGAATCCCCGGCATACTGAACCCCATAGTCGCCGGCCACATTCACGTTAAAGTTACGCACAATCGAATAGGCGTCCTCTTGCGGGACAGCGAACCAAACGCGCATTGTTCTTGCGCCTTTGGGCACCTTGATCGTTAAAACATTGCTGATGTGAAAGGAGGCCTGTTCCGGCGATGTGGTTTTGGGAACATCCAGCGCCCAGGCCCCCACCGAAAGAGCAGCCAACAACACCAGAACAAAAGCTCTTCGCAGCATAGGGATATCCTTTGCAGGTTTGGAAATCAAAGAAATTGTTGCCACGACCCACGGGCACTTAGGCTGGACGCACTCAAGTGAACCCGGGCTTGTGTGGCGGGTTTTGGCCGGATCCGGGCATGGGAACCGTCGAATTTCGTTGATTGTACTCACAACAATGACACTTTGTCGCTACCGGAAACCACATCGCGGAAGCGGGGAGGAGGTGCCCGTAAGCCTGGCGCGATGTGGTTCTCAGCGCCGAGCCTTCAGCACCTGCACTCCGTCTTGAATCAACAGAAGGGTGACGCTTCCGGAGGGAAACAGGTCTGAAGCAAGCGCGTTATGCCCCTGGTTCGCAGCGGGTGTATCACGCGTTGCCCCGGCGTTGCACGAGAACAAATGGAACCATCGCAGTATCAATATGATCGCGACGATCCACCACAAGAACCAAGTCCTCTCAAGGAAAAGGATCACCGGATTCCTCCGCAGCCTTTGCTGACTACCACGAAAGTGGCATTTCCAGCCAAACTTTCGGCAGTATACTATATAGTCGATGGTAATACTAGACATTACCCCAAGGCTCCTAGCACCGAGTGGGGACAGGCGAGACGACACTCATGAACGGAATTAACGGAGACCAGAGAATGTCCCAGTTAACTGTTGCAATCATCGGAGGGGGTTTCACAGGCGCGACGCTCGCGGCTCAGCTATTGCGCAAGTCAGGCGGCAGCGTTTCCGTGGTTCTCATTGAGAGGGGTGAGCGCCTTGGCCGCGGCGTAGCCTACAGCACCGAATGCGACGAACATTTGCTGAATGTCCGGGCAAGGAACATGAGCGGCTACCCAGATGATCCGGGGCACTTTCTGGAGTGGGCGCGCCTCAACCATGATTCCAGCGCCTCCCCGGATGATTATCTCCCGCGTCCGGTCTACGGTCGGTATGTTGGATCGCTGTTGCAGCAAGCGATCGAACGTCACCCTGGCCAGATCGAACATGTGCAAGACGAAGCCGTCTCCATAGCTCGTGTTGGCGAGACCGCAGAGATCCATCTTCGCAGCGGGCGGAAACTTTTCGCAGACAAAGTAGTGATCGCACTCGGGAACTTTCCGCCGGGCGATCTCCGGCTCCCGGGACGAACGCCACACAGTCAGCGTTATGTTTCGAATCCCTGGAAATCTAGCGCGCTGGGCGATGTCGCTGAGGAGAAGAGCGTTCTGTTGGTCGGTTCCGGGCTTACGAGTGTGGATGTCGCGATCACGCTGCGTGAACGAGGATTCCGCGGGATTATTCACGTCCTCTCACGCCGCGGCCTATTGCCGCAGACTCACAAAGCGACTGCTATCTGGCCGCCGTTCTGGGACGAGCAATCTTCCAGAACGGTTCGCGGGCTCTTGCGCTTGATTCGCACGCAAGTGGAAGCTGCGGAAGGAGGAGGCAGTGGCTGGCGAGCCGTGATCGACTCGCTCCGTCCTTTCACGCAAGAGATCTGGCGCTCCCTTTCGTTTAAGGAGCGACGCCGGTTCTTGCGCCACGTCCGGCCCTATTGGGATGTGCATCGTCACCGGATCGCGCCAGCGATCGGGGCTCGGCTCAATGCGCAAATTCAGAACGGCCAGATCAAAACCCATGCCGGCAGGATCTCGGCGTACGCCGAAGACATGGACGGAGTCGAAGTGACTTACCGCGACCGCGAGTCCGGGCACGTTGAGCGGCTGCGCGTGCACCGTGTAATCAACTGCACCGGTCCCGAAAGTGACTGTCGCAAGATGGACGATCTTTTGATGACCGATCTCATGCGGCAGAAACTGGCCCGGCCGGACCCGTTGTTTCTGGGTCTAGATGTTTCCCGGGATGGCGCCTTGATCGACGCCCACGGCGAGGTTTCTCAAGTTCTTTATGCCATCGGCCCAGTTCGCAAAGGGAGCTTGTGGGAGACCATCGCGGTTCCAGAACTTCGAGTCCAAGCTTCGGAGATGGCAACGCTTGTACTCGGGGCTGAGAAGGAAGAGAATTCTAGGGCGCTTCGCTATGAACCGGCCGCGAGATTTGCCCGGCAGAAGGAAGGAAGAGGCATGTACTTCGAGCAGTTTTACCTGGGCTGTTTGGCGCACGCCTCTTACTTGCTGGCGTCGGAGGGAGATGCGGTCGTGGTCGATCCTCAGCGGGATGTGGACATTTACATAAAAGCCGCTGAGCAGCACGGGCTGAAAATCCGCCATATCTTTGAGACTCACCTGCATGCTGATTTCGTTTCCGGACACCAGGAGCTGGCTGCCCGCACCGGAGCCAAGATTTACATCGGTCCCAATGGACGTGCGACGGTTCCCCACGCCGAGGTTCAAGACGGTTTTGAGTTGCGTGTGGGAAACATGCGAATCAAAGTTCTGGACACGCCTGGGCACAGTCCGGAGAGCATCTGCCTGGTGGTCACGGATGAAGAAAAATCTCCTGATCCTTGGGCAGTCTTGACGGGGGACACACTCTTCCTTGGAGATGTGGGGCGTCCCGACTTGTCGACGACGCATACTCCCACGGTGCTGGCGGGGATGCTTTACGACAGCCTGCACAACAAGCTGCTCAAGCTCGGCGACGATGTTATCGTTTATCCCGCCCACGGAGCCGGCTCGCTGTGCGGGCGCAACATGCGCACGGAGCGTTCTTCTACCATTGGCACCGAGCGGCTCACCAACCACGCCCTGCAGATTGAGGGCAAGGATGAGTTCATTCGGCAGTTGACGACGAACTTGCCGCCTCGTCCCGAATATTTCCCGCAGGATGCCCAGATCAATCGCACCGGCGCGCCAGCGTTGTCGGAATTGCCCGGCCTCAAAGCGGTTTCAGCACGAGAACTGCAGTTCCTGCTGGATGAGGGAGTGATCGCGTTGGATGTTCGGCCGGCAAATGAATTCGCTTCGGGACATGTGCCAGGATCGATCAACATTCCGCTATCCGGACAATTTGCCTCATGGGCGGGCATACTGCTGGGGTTATCGTCCCGACCGTTGCTGATCGCGACATCGCAAGAGCAATTATCTGAAGCGCGAACGCGGCTGGCCAGAGTCGGCATTGATGATGCACGCGGATACTTACAAGACGGCGTCGAGGGCTGGGTCCGGGCGGGGTTGCGCCTGGCCGAACTGCCGCAAATCACCGTAGAAAATTTGAATGAACATTTTGCCGCGGATAAGTTTCAATTACTGGATGTGCGCCGGAAGCCGGAATGGGAAACAGGGCACATTGAAGCGGCGGCTTGGTGGCCGCTGGAGGACTTCAAAACATCCCTTCCACAAGTGGACCGCAATGCGCCGATTGCCGTCCTTTGTAAGGGCGGCTACCGGAGCATGATTGCTTGCAGTTGGTTGCGGCGAGAGGGCTTCGGGAACGTCACCAACGTTATCGGTGGGTTTGACGCCTGGGAGAAGGCGCGACTGCCATTCGTCTCGGAGATGCCCGTCGGCATTTAGAGCTCGGTGCCGGGAATATCAATACTGTGCAAATCAGATCAGAACGAGGCTTCGAATTCGTGGCATAATCGCCGAATCATGGAAACCTCAACTCTCGATCTCGTGTACTCGGAGAGAGGTCCATCAACCAAGCCTTCCGTCTGCGTCTGTGTCAAAGGAAGTGTCCGCAAGGATTACGAGGGTGTGAAGGCTGACCGGTTGCTCACTTCTCCCTGCCTGAGTTTTATAGAGCTGGATGCAGAGATCAGAAGGCTGCACGCAGAACTTGACGAAATTCGTTCCCGGGCCAAGAAGAAGTTCTATAGGGCACAAGCCTCCACAGCTGGCGCGTGAAGGCATAATTCCACGGACTCCTTAGTTTTTCCCACAATGGCGATGCATTAACTTGACATTCACAACCGGAAGCGTTACATCTCATCAGGAATTCTTCACGAGAACAAATTTGTGCCTGTAAGTTCTCGAACCCGGCGCAACAAGTTTGACCGCCGCGACGATTATTCGCTTCGGCTGAGAGGCACATCAAATCCGAGAACGCGGTGATGCGAGTGACAGACAATTCCGTCGGCGGCATCTACCGTTTGTACCTGAACGGCATCGTTTCTGCCCAAGCACACTCCGTAATTTCTGTGCATCGCATTCGTCAATCATTCCCTTTTGCTGTTAGAGGAGCTAATCCATGCCTGAGAAAGCCGAAGTCCGTCATACGCTGAGCGAGCAGCAGGCGCGCCAGCTTGCGAATGTCACCAAAACTGTCCCAATGATGGAGGCGATCACGCCACGCTGGCTGGTCAGTTTCCTGTCATGGGTCCCGGTTGAAGCCGGCACGTATCGCGTGAACAAGGTGAAGGTCACGCGGCCGGGTACGCGGACGATTGAGTGCAGTCCTGACGAAGAAATCGATCTGCCAGAAATTTACGTCGACTACGAAGAGAAGCCGCGCGAATACACCCTCAACGCGGTCACCACGGTTTTGGATGTGCAGACCCGCATTTCGGATTTATACCGTAGTCCGCACGACCAGATCCGGGAGCAACTGCGGCTCATGATCGAGAAGGTCAAAGAGCGCCAGGAGAACGAACTGGTCAACAATACCGAATACGGTTTAATCAATAACGTTGCTTCCGAGTTCAAGATCAAGACTAGAAAAGGAGCACCCACGCCGGACGACCTCGATGAACTGATCGCCAGGGTGTGGAAAGAGCCGTGCTTCTTCCTGGCGCATCCGAGAGCGATCGCCGCGTTCGGACGCGAGTGCACCCGCCGCGGTGTTCCGCCCCCGACCGTGAACCTGTTTGGCTCGCAGTTCGTGACCTGGCGCGGCATCCCACT
Organism: uncultured Acidobacteriaceae bacterium; assembly: GCA_964403025.1. Lineage (GTDB taxonomy): Bacteria > Acidobacteriota > Terriglobia > Terriglobales > Acidobacteriaceae > Sulfotelmatobacter. The sequence continues at coordinate 105,815 of CAYOEH010000004.1, forward strand.
GGTGCCTTCCGACAAGCTGGCGATCAAGGGTGAGAAGACCAGCATTCTGCTGTTGCGAACCGGCGAAAAGAGACAGGGCGTAATCGGTCTATTCCAACCTGGGCTGCCGGGCGAGGTTTCGCCCAGCTTGTCCGTCCGATTCATGGGGATCAATCACAAGGCGATTGCCTCGTACCTGATTTCGCTCTACTGCTCCATCGCGGTCCTGACGGAAGACGCCATCGGGGTACTGGAGAATGTGAATGTCGACCAATACCACGAGTACAAGTGATCGCTTACAGGCTGCCTCGCTGACGTCGTCTCCGGCGCAAGAAGAAGGCGCACAGAAGATCGAAAGCGTGTCGCCCTTCGCGGCGGTACTCCCCGATCCAGCAGTGATTGCAAAGCTCGCGAATGAGTTCTTTGCAGCCCTGCCGGGAGCGCCTGCGCCTCCGGACGCCTCAGTGTCAGCGTTCTCGCCTGACGAAGCTGACCTGCGCGCGATTCCAGGAAAGCTGCCGCAGACTACGGTTCCGGATTACCCGCGGGAGATGTTCTCGTTTCCCACGGCGCCGAACCCGCGACCTGTTCCAGGATCTCCAAATCTACCCTCGTCGCCTCCCGCGGATTTGTTGAATGAGGCCGATTTCAAGGCGATTGCCGCTTCATTGGCTGGCGTAGTGACACTCGTGCCCCATGTTCCAACTCCCGCCTCCCCATCCGCGATACCCAGCCCCTCGCCATCTTTTCTTGAAAGAGAGAAAGCTGGACCCTGGACCGCTGTCCCGCAGGTTCCACCGGCCATGGAGATGTTTTCGTTCCCTGGCGTTCCGGCAATGCCTTCGTCACCGCCGACGGGCCCGCCGAGCGGGTCGGATCTTGCAGCAGTATCGGCCTCTCCTGCGGTCGCCGCGACTTACGACACGCCAGCCAATTCCGTGGATGGAGGCCGAACTGATCCATGGTCTAAAACCCCTAGCTTCCCGACGCAAAATGAAGTCTTCTCTCTCCCCAGGGTTCCCGGCGCGTCAGTTCCGGGTGTACCAGACGCAGTCCCGGCACAGCCGAGCGTACCGGCTTCCCAACCTGCTCATGGTGTGATTCCGGTTTCGTTTCCTGCGGCGCCTGCAACAAATGCGCCAGGGATCCCTACTGGTGTCCTTGAGTCTGCCGCCGCGCCTGCGATTCCGGAGATCGCAGCTGATGCGGTTGGCCTCGAAAAAATTGTTTATCCAAGCGCACCTCAGTTTCCTGCGGTTAGTGAACTGTTTTCTTTTCCCGGAGTGCCTGGCGTGCAGTCGCCTCCTGGTGTTCCCGCCCTGCCTGTGTCATTGCCCACGAAGCCTCCGACAGAAGCCGACTTTCGGACGTTGCCCTCGTCTGGCAATCTCATCGATGCCGAAAAAACTCCCGGGAAGCCTGCTTCTCTGCCAAAAGGCGTCGAGTCCTTTGAGTTCCGTCCCGATCTTACTCCCGGGGAGCTTGGCATCGCCAAGCGTCCACTCGACGCCCGGCTGATTCGCCGGGATTTCCCGATCCTGCAAGAGCGGGTCCACGGTCGGCAGCTGATCTGGCTCGACAACGCCGCCACCACCCAGAAGCCGAACGCGGTGATCGATCGTCTGTCATATTTCTACCAGCACGAAAATTCGAACATCCATCGCGCCGCGCACACGCTAGCAGCACGTGCCACCGACGCCTACGAGAGCGCTCGCGAAAAGACACGGCGCTTCCTGAACGCTTCCTTAACGCGCGAAATCATTTTCGTTCGTGGCACAACCGAAGGCATCAACCTCGTTGCCCAGGCATGGGGGCGCCGCAACGTTCAGAAGGACGACGAAGTGCTCATCACCTGGCTCGAACACCACGCCAACATCGTCCCTTGGCAGATGCTCTGTTCAGAGAAGGGCGCCCGCCTGCGAGTGGCACCGGTGAATGATCGCGGCGAAGTCATCCTCGAGGAATACGAGAAGTTGCTGGGCCCACGCACACGGATTGTGTCGTTCAGCCAGGTTTCGAATGCCCTCGGAACGATCACACCGGCCCGCGAGATGGTAGAGATGGCCCACCGTCACGGCGCGCGCGTGCTGGTCGATGGTGCGCAGGCTGTCTCCCACATGCGCGTGGATGTGCAGGCCCTCGACTGCGATTTCTACGTTTTCTCTGGTCACAAGATCTTCGCTCCCACCGGCATCGGTGCTGTTTATGGAAAATTGGAACTGCTCGACACCATGCCTCCCTGGCACGGCGGCGGCAACATGATCGTGGATGTCACTTTCGAAAGGACTACTTACCAGACAGCACCGGGGCGCTTTGAGGCCGGCACTGGCAATATCGCAGACGCGGTCGGGCTGGGTGCGGCTCTGGATTATGTGGAAGAGGTCGGGAGGGAAAGCATCGCCGCCTATGAACACGAACTTTTGGACTATGCCACCGCAGGACTCCTAACCGTTCCCGGTCTGCGGCTGATCGGGACGGCACGCGAAAAGGCAGGTGTGCTGTCGTTTGTGCTTGATGACGTCCGCACGGAGGACGTGGGAGCCGCCCTGAACCAGGAAGGCATTGCGGTACGTTCCGGGCATCATTGTGCTCAGCCCATCCTGCGCCGCATGGGCGTCGAGAGCACCGTCCGCCCGTCACTGGCGCTGTACAACACGAACGAAGAGATCGATGCACTGGTCGCCGCACTCCTGCGACTGCAGGCGAGTCGAGGACATCGCAAGTTGTGATTTGGGCTTCGCGGCGGAAACACTTTTCCTCCCCCCTCTCTCCAACTCTTTCGACGAACATGGGTTCAGGGGAACGCAGAGCGGCGACGCGGGACTGCACTGGACCTGCTACAGCAGCGTGGAGGGTGGCGTCAGGAATGTATCGCTGGTAAATGTGGAACGGATTTCTAAGGGCTTGCGAATTTCCTATCCCAACTGTTTTCGCGCTTGTGAGTAGGATTCGTGGTCGCTGTCCGTCTGACCTTTGTCCCGAAATGCATTCGCACTTCCCACACGCCCGTTTGTGGATAGCTTCCGATTGGCCGACCAACCGCCAAGTGACCTGCATCTTCTTGAACTGACGCGTTACGCAGGATTTCAGCAGCATCCTAGAATAGTGATTCCGGCTCAACACTGCCTGCCGAGAGGTGCGGCTTGAAACCTGTCAAGAGCTTATTGCTTCCCATCGTAGCGTTCTGGATCTGAGAAAGGGCTATACCCTCGGTAGCAAGGTGATTTCGCCGAAAACTGTCAGACTGCTGTTTGTACCGGTTCATCACTATCCGTTCTTTCTCGCGAAACAGTTTTGGTAGTCGGAATTACGACCTGGATTCGGGTTCCCGAACCGTCGGACTCGATGCTCATTCTCCCAGAGAATTGGAGAACCCGTTCTCGCATGCCCCGGATCCCGACACCCGAACCTGTCGACTGAATTTCTGACAATCGTTCGGCGGGCATACCGTTTCCTTCATCGCGAACCTCCAGGACGATCGCTCCGTCATCGCGAATGATGCGAATGCTGGCGGTCTTGCTGCCTGAATGGCGATGAATGTTGGTGAGACATTCCTGGACAATGCGGAACAAGGACAGCTCATAGTCGCGATCCAAACGCTCGATCGCGTCCGGAAGATCAAGCGAAACCCGAATCCCACTTCGTTCTGCGAAGCCCTTGACGTATTCGGTGAGGGCAGACTGCAGGCCGATTTCGTCCAGCAAGGGCGGATGAAGAAGGTGAGACATGGTGCGAATGTCTTTGTTCATCTGCATGACCAGCGACTCGATGTTGCTAAGCGACGCAGCGGCTCGCGAAGTCAGGCGGTCGCTCTCCCTGGCGAGGGTAGCGGCCTCCATCCCGAGCGCCGCGAGAAGCTGCCCGGCACCGTCGTGGAGTTCTCTGGCGATTCGTCGTCTCTCCTCGTCCTGAGCCTGTAAAAGGCGGGCAGACAGTTCCCGGAGCCCGTTGCTTGCGTTGACCAGTTCCTGCGTGCGTTCCCGAACTCTCCGTTCCAGCTCTGCGTGGCTTGACCTGAGCTGCAATTCCTGATCACGCTGGAGCCGGGCAATTTCGAGTCTGCCGCTGACGCGAGCCAGCAGTTCCCGCGCGGAGAACGGCTTTATCAAGTAATCATCAGCCCCAGCCTGGATGCCTTCCACCCGCGACTCTTCGCCGGCGCGAGCCGAGAGAAGGATGACGGGAATCGTCCGAGTCTGCTCATCTGCCCGTAGGGCCTTCAGAAGCTCGAAGCCATCGAGTATCGGCATCATGACATCGCTGACGATGAGATCCGGAGGACGCGCGCGCGCAGCCTGAATGGCCGCCTGACCGTCAGGAGTAGTTTCTACTTCGTACAACTCCGACAATAGACGGGCCAGATACTGGCGCATGTCGGAGTTGTCGTCGGCGACAAGAACGCGGGGACGAACGGTGGTCGACGACATCGGTGGGGACGGCACCGGCAGCAGTTCGTCTGGCACAGCAGAAATCTCGACGCCCACGGCGGCGGAATCAGGAAGCCACCGCAGGGCCTCCTCGACAAACGGCTTCGCGCCGACACCCGTAGAAGACAAGCTGGGAGCGCCATCCGTTTGGCCGGACCCGAGGTGATCTTGCCCAAACGGAATGCTGACGGCGAATGTAGAGCCTTGCCCCACAGTGCTTTCGGCTCTTACGGAGCCGCCGTGCAGCTTCACTAACTCATGGACTAAGGCCAAACCAATTCCACTTCCTTCCTGGGTTCGACTTGGCACGTTGGGAACACGATTGAATCGCTCGAACAATTTCGGGATGGCTTCTGCAGGAATTCCTACTCCTGTGTCACGAACGCGAAGCTCGGCCATGTTCCCAACGCGGTGGACACTGACGGAGATTTCCCCATGGAAGGTAAATTTGAAGGCATTGGAAATCAGGTTCAGAACGACTTTCTCCCACATATCGCGATCTACATAAACGGGCTCCCCGAGATCGGGGCAATCCACAGTGAGGCGCAATCCAGCCTTGTTGGTGGCAGAGCGGAATACGCTGGCCAGCTCAGAAGTAAAGCCGGCTAAGTCCGTTGGCTGATAGACGGCCTGGACTCGTCCAGCTTCCAGGCGCGAGAAGTCCAGCAAAGTATTGACGAGGCGCAACAGGCGAGCGGCGTTCCGACTCACCAGGTCGACCTGTTCTTTGGCGGTTGGAGAGAGGTGAGTCTGACTTCTTGCCAGCAGGTCTTGAAGGGGGCCCAGCATCAAAGTCAGGGGTGTACGAAACTCGTGGCTCACATTGCTGAAGAATGCCGTCTTCGCGCGGTCAATTTCGGCGAGAGCCTCTGCACGCTTCCTCTCCGCCGAGTACGCCCGTGCATTGGCGATGCTGGCGGCGATTTGGCCAGCCACGAGATTGATGAATCCAGCGTAGCCAACATCCAAAGGACGAAATGGATTGAGGGCTGCGACAATCACGCCAGCGGGGTTATCTTGACCTTGACTCGTGATGGGCAGGAGGAGAGCTCGCCAGGGTGACTTGTCCCAAGAGCCGGAGGGGACCGACTCGAACCTCTCCGACAGGTTCTCAACGATGATGCAATCTTTCCCAGCGAGCAGTTCGCTGATTGGCCAAGGTTGATTCTTTTGGGTCAATTGAATCGATTCTGGCGCGGCCGGGTGACGCTCCGGCATTCCGGTTTGGCAGGCTAGGCGGGCTTCGTTCCCCCCTTCTGTGAAGAGATACAGGAGGGCAAATGGTAAATCCCTTTGATTTTCGCCGAGACAGCGAGCGATACAGGAGACCACTTCCTCCTCAGTGATGGTCTTGCTCAACTCTCCTGCCAGGGAGCGCAGTGTCTTGAGCCGGCGTTCTCCGATCACGCGGTCGGTTTCTTCAGTGACTACGCAGAGATGCCCTGCAACCGTGCCGTCGTCTCCGGATAACGGACTGTAAGAAAAAGTGTGATACGTTTCTTCGCGATATCCGCTGCGCTCAAGGAACAAGAGCAAGGCTTCATCCCACGTCGCCTCACCGGTCTCAAGGACTTTGTGAATGCGCGGGCCGATGTCGTCCCAAATCTCCTTCCATACCTCCTGAGACGGTTTTCCCAGCGCCCACGGATGTTTCTTCCCAAGGGTCATCCGAGCGTAGTCGTCGTTGTAGAGAAAGGTGAGTTCTGGTCCCCAGCTCATCCACATGGCAAAGCGTGATGCGAGCAGGACGCGAACGACCGTATTCAAACTTTGTGGCCATTTTTCGATGGCTCCAAGAGGTGTCTTCGTCCAATCAAATTCACGGACCAATTGGCCCAACGCACCTCCGCCACGCACCCATCCTGGCGTGAGAGCGGCTTCTTGCCTGGTGCCTGCGACGGTCTTGGAGGCTGGATTCTCGAACAGCTTTTTGATGGTGGTGGGCAACTCCTGAGTAAACTCCGCCTTCGTCACCGAAGCTTTCGCGTCGACCGCTGCGGCTTGCTGGCGGGCAATCGTTTCGTGATTCTGCGTAACAAGGATCACGTTGCAATCGGGAAGCTCCCGCCGAATGATTCGTGTCGCCTCCAATCCGTCCATGCGAGGCATATTGATGTCCATCAGAATGACGTGAGGGCGCAGTTGCTTCGCCTTCTCAATCGCTTCGATCCCATCCCCGGCTTCGCCGCAGACCTGCCAGTTGGGCTGAGATTCAACGAAAGATCGCGCGGTGCGCCTGAACAACTCATGGTCATCGGCGATCAAAAATTGGACAACACTCATTTTCTAACCCTTCTGCGTGCTGGGGTTCATAGCATTTCGTGCACAAGTAGCCCGTTATTATCTAATGAACCCCAATCCGGGGCCTTTACAGTTCTCGCTGTATTACTTATTGGTTAACCTCGCAATGAGAACCGATAGTTTCGTGGTCTGCGGAGCCGCGGCCCGCGGCCCGGCTCGCCGATGACCAGAAAGAATGATGCGCAGCTGTCTTTTCCGCACGGTGATCGAAGCAAGTACTGCTTTCCGATTATTGACCCCGTTGCAAAGCGTCCCTATATTCGCCGCACTTCAATCTGTGGGCGAATTCTCGCGCGTGTTCTCTAAAGGGCCAGCGAGAGATTGTTTTGCGGAACCAATCTTGATTCTTGAGGACGAATGGGGAGAAGCATGCCTAGCGCGAAAACGTTGACGTTCCTGATGGCCCTGCTTGCAAGTTTGAATGTTGCCGGACAGCAAATTACAGGGAGCATTCGCGGAACGGTGGGCGATCCGAGCGGCGCGATTGTGCAGGCCGCTACTGTCACCGCAAAGCAGATCGAAACCGGCTTGACACGGGTTGCGGTCACAGACCGTCAGGGAGGATACGTGCTGGCCGAACTCCCGATCGGGCACTACCAGATCGAGGTTCAGGCGAAGGGCTTCCAGACGTACCTGCAGCAAGGCGTTTCGTTGGATGTGAACCAGACTGCGACAGTCGGCATTCACCTCAAGCTCGGGTCGGAGACGCAGCAAGTTGAAGTGAGTGCGAATGCGGCTCTGGGGCAGAGCACAGTCAGCAGTCTCGGACAAACCGTGATGGAGCACGAGATTCTGGACCTCCCACTGGACGGTCGCAATTTTTCCCAGTTGGGACTTCTTCAGCCCGGCGTCGTGCCCCTGACTCCTGGCCTTCTCGAAGCTGGCGGTCCGGCGCGACAGAATCAGGCCTACGCCGTCGATGGTCAGCGTCCGGAATCGAATAATTTCTTGATCGATGGCGCCGACAATGTCAGCTCAGTAGACGGAGGATTTGTTCTCAAGCCGCCGATCGATGCGATTGCCGAGTTCAAGATTCTCAGCCACAACGCGAATGCGGAGTTCGGACGGAACACCGGGTCTAACACCAATATCGTCACGCGATCAGGGTCCAACACTTTTCATGGGGCCGCATGGGAGTTTTTTCGCAACGACGCGATGGATTCGTCCGATTACTTCACCCAAAGCGTGCAGCCTTTAAAGCAAGACCAATTCGGCGCCACCTTCGGAGGACCGATTGTCCCGGACAAGACTTTCTTCTTCGGGTATTACGAAGGCTTCCGAAACCGGCAGGGGGAGACCGTGCCTGCAACCGTGCCTTCCGCGGCGGAAAGACAAGGCAACTTCGCGCAGCTGTGCACCTCGATCCCCGGGGACGCATTTGTGGGCGGCATTTGTACCAACACCACAACGAACGCGCCCGACTTCAACGGGCAGCTGCTCAACTTCGCCATGGGCCCGGCGCCGGTTCCAATCCCGAACAACCAGCTACCATCCATCGATCCTACTGCGACGAATGTTCTACCGCTTTTCCCTTTGCCAAACGTGGGAGAAAACGGCTTCATCGCCACGCAGACCCTGAGCGAGAATAACGATCAATTCGGCGTGCGCGTGGATCATTATCTCTCCCGTGCTGACACTCTTAATTTCCGTTATATGTACAGCAGTGGCCCCACGACGGATCCGCTTTCGCCGGTGGGAGCGAATGTGCCCGGCTTTCCCGTGGGCGAGTATGACCGAGCGCAGAATTTCGTCACTCAAGAGACTCACATCTTCTCGCGAAGCACCATCGGCGTCGCGCGCTTTTCGTATCTCCGCAATACGTTCCTGCTGGATGAACACCTGAATCACGAGTCGCCCTCGGACCTGGGTTTTCAGTACACTCCCACGTTGCCTTCAGCCGCTGGACCTCCCTTTATTCAGGTGGGGGGATACGCTTCGGTTGGCGACCCCATCACGGGACCCCGCAACACGTTTCAAAATACATTTGACCTCTCCGGCTCTCTGAGCTGGATCGACGGTCGCCACGACCTGGAATTTGGCGGAGGCTACCGGCGGGATCAGATCAATGCCTTGCAGGGCATCGCCAGCAATGGCTTCTTTGTCTTCTCCACTTTTCCCTACAGCGACGGATTTGCCAGCTTCCTGTCGGGCAATCCGGTGGTGTTTCTGCAGGGCGGAGGCAACTTTGCGCGCGAAATCCGCGACCGTGCTCTAGATGCTTATGCCCAAGATACCTACAAGGTTAACTCTCGCCTGACGTTGAACATGGGACTTCGCTACGAACTGCCTTTTCCCTCGACTGAACGGCACAATGAGGTCAACCTCTTTGTTCCCGGAGCGCAGTCTCGAGTGGTCCCCAACGCTCCAGCGGGGCTTCTCTATCCCGGCGATCCGGGTGTGCCAGCAGGCTTGATTCCAACGCAGAAAACAGCCTTCGCTCCGCGCTTCGGCGTTGCCTGGGACCCACTGGGTGACTCCAAAACGGTAGTTAGCGCAGCCTACGGGATTTTTTACGAGCCGTACTACACCGGCGAGGGCGGTCCGCTGCAGGATCCCGTCAGCTCTCCTCCTTATCTCAAGACGCAGCAAATCAGTTTTCCCGTCAACTCATTTGCCAATCCGTTTTATACGCCGAATCCTTTCAGCCAGGCTTTCCCCGAGCCGATGACGCTGCTAGTAGTTGCTCGCAACCTGCATCTGCCCTACGCGCAGGATTGGAATCTGAATATTCAACGGTCGTTCGGCCAGGATTGGCTCTTTCAGATCGGGTACGTCGGCACTACCGGTGTGAGGCTGCCGCGATTCATCGAGGGCAATCCTCCAGTCTTTGTCCCTGGCGTGGACACGACCAGCACTGGCTGTTCGGTGGCGAACCCGTGCCCGATTTCCACCGAAAACAACGTGAACCAGCGGCGCCTCTACTCTGGATGTACCTTAGCGAACCCGAACAATTGTATCTACAGCTCGGTCGGTGAGATCGCGAGCGTCGCAAATTCCAGCTATAACGCCTTGGAAACCAGCCTGCGAAAACGCTTCAGCCACGGACTGTCATTCCTTGCGTCCTACACCTGGTCGCATTCCATCGATGATGTTTCTTCGTTCAACATTACCGGCTCCGCTTCGCAACCCGTCGCCGGAGAAAATGATCTGGCGCAGGATCCGTTTGATCTCGCGGCCGAGCGCGGTCGGTCCATGTTCGATTCGCACCATCGTTTCGTATTGAGTTATCAGTGGATGCTGCCCTTCCTGCAGCACTCCAGCCGTTGGTACGGGCACGTTCTCGGCAACTGGCAGCTGAACGGAATCATGACTGCGATGAGTGGTGGGCCATTCACGGTATTCGACTCGAACGACGTTTCGCTGCAAGGGCAGGCACCGGAGATCACCGGATTTTCCGCGAACCGTCCCAATCTGATTGGAAACCCAAACTCTGGCCCGCGCACGCCTCAAGAATGGTTCAACGTAGGCGCTTTTCGGCAACTCCAGCCGGATCCTCTCGGGCGGTTTGAGGTCTTCGGGGACGAAGGCCGAAACGTAGTCCAGGGTCCGGGATACGTGAACTGGGACGCGTCGGCATTCAAGAACATTCGGCTGACGGAATCGAAAGAACTTCAATTCCGGGGTGAATTGTTTAATTTGCTGAACCATACCAATTTCCGCTTGCCGGTCAGCGACATTGAATCGCCGACTTTCGGGCAAATTCAATCGGACGTTGGTCCGCGCGTGATTCAGGTGGCGCTGAAATTTCTTTTCTGATGCTGAAACTAAATCCATTCGCTCGAAGGCTCGTGCTCACGGTTTTTGTTGGCCTGATGATCGGTTACGCCTGTTTCGGGGTTTATGTTTGGTGGGCGATGCACCAGCCTCCTGAGACCTTCGCTCGCGTCATGTCCAGGATGCCCGGCCCCGTTCCTTTCCTGATCTTTCCATTTGAAACTGCCTGGATCCACGCTCGCGCCGGAACGCTTCACGTCGGAGATCAAGCGCCGGACTTCTCGCTGCTCAAGTTGGACAAGAGTGAGCGAGTTCAACTCTCCGTGCTAAGTCAACAGCAACCCGTGGTTTTGGTATTCGGCAGCTACACCTGACCCCCGTTCCGGCGGGAGGTTCCTGCCCTCAACAAGCTTTACGAGCGGTATCGCGGGCGCGTCGCGTTCCTGGTTGTCTACATTACCGAAGCGCATCCCAGCGACGTGTGGCAGATGGAAAGCAATGTCAAAGACAAGGTGGTTTTTGCCAGCCCAAAGACGGAAGAAGAGAGGGCATTCGTCGCCGGGGCGTGCGTGCGGAAACTTGGGATCGAATTTCCGGCTGTGCTCGACGAGTTCGGCAATTCGACCGAACAAGCCTATACGGGCTGGCCAGACCGAATCTATTTGATCGACTCCCTAGGCCGCATTGCTTACAAAAGCAAACCTGGACCATTCGGATTTAAGCCTGATCAGTTGGAAATGGCACTTTCTCGGGCCTTACCGACCAGAGCCTCTCACTCCGAGTGATGGGCCGCAAGTCGTTCTCGCAGCAGCTCGCACATCGAGCGTCTGCTCATACAGCCAATTGCGAACAAAAAATACACAGATAGTAGTAGCCGAAAGGAAGGTGGTACGCCGGCCCGCGCTAATTGGCCGTGAAAGTAGTTCTTAGTACATGACGGATGATCTATCTGAAGAGTAGGTATTAGAGCAAGATTACACACTACAGATGCACCTACGTTGCAATTGCTGCAAAATCACCACTGCACTGATCGAGCATAAGCCCGCCTGCTACAATCCCGACGAGGGGGATTCAATGACGAACCTAGGTGGTGTAATGCAGGTGTTGAGGAAAGAGCATGATCGGCTGAGCAAGGAAATGAACGCGATTGGTGCAGCGCTATCAGCTTTCGGAGCGGCATACGGGAAAGGGACAGCGCCTCGGGGCAGGATGTCCGTCGCTGGAAGAGCCAGAATTGCGGCTGCCCAGAGAGCACGCTGGGCGAAACTGAGGGCAAAGGGCGAAAAAACAAATGTCGTCGCAATGCCGAAGAAACGAACGATGTCTGCCAGCGCTCGTAGGAGGATCGCCGCGGCACAACGCGCTCGGTGGGCAAAGGTGAAAGCTGCAAAGAAATCGGCTTAGAGATGGCGATTTTGCAATAGCCGCTGGCCTAGGCTGAGCAGCAAGAGCGTCGCCACGGCAAAGGAAGATGGCTTCATGAACTCTCCTCAGTTTCGATGCAGAGGCAAACATGCGGCTCATTTACGCGATGCCGCAGCCGGAGTCGTTTGCGTCACCTCAGCGACCTTCTCCGACGGAAGCAAATGCAGTAGCTCGACAAAGGCGGCATTGGTCCAGCCAAATCCAATTACGTTCGCCGCGTATCCCACTGCGACATTCGTCTCTGCCGACCGAGTTACGACGTTGTACTTCTCGCGAATCGTCTTGTCGTGTTCGAAGTTTTCGAGCACCATCGAAAGAAACTCGGTAGACACGCGGTCCGCCTCTTCATTGTGTCCGTAACGGCGCATCCCCTCTACGGCAAGCAACTGGATCGGGGCCCAGCCGAAGGGATAATCCCACTGGCCCTGAGATTCTTTTTCGCTCATCGCGATGCCGCCTGCTCGCTCAAATGAACCCAGATTCTTTACCACCGCGCGCGCTTGCGCATCGGTTGCGAGTCCAGCCCATAGCGGATAGAAGGTGGTTGCATAGCGATAAGTCGATCGCTGCTCTTTCTCGAGGTCGTAATCAAAGAAGAGTCCCCTCCCCTCATCCCACAAATATTTTCGTATGGATTGCCGGCGATTCTCCGCCAGCTTTTGCCATTCCGCGGCCTCCGCGGCCTTGCCCAACAGCCGGCTCATCTCTTCCAGATCGCGCTCAGTCTTGTAAAGAAGACTGTTTAAACATACGGGAGCGTAGTGATGAGTGGCCGCGCCGTAAGGACCGAAGCGGAACGAGATATCGAAACCCGACTCGCGCATCGATCGATCTCCCTTGTAGTAGTCGGGCTCCAGCTTGATCATGTGCTGCGGTTCGCACGATGTCTTCGGCTGCGTCGCTTCACAAACGAGCACCGAGTAAGCGGCTCCGGATGCCCCTCCGGTGGGAAGATCCGCATCCGCGGTTTCGTAGGAAGGAATTGTGGGGTGAAACAGAAAATATGCCGCTACCTTTCGATAAATCTGATCTTCGTCCTGCAAGGCTTCTGGAGCTGGCCCTTCGCCGAAATCATAATAGCGGGAAAGCCCCGTGGCTCCCGCCAGATGTGGCGCTCGCGTCCACATCGCGTAATCTCGTTTCACGTACGTGTAAGCCGTCTCCAACCAGGCTCGGTCATCTTGCCCCGCCGCTTTTTGCGCGCGATGAACCGCCATCACCATGGAACTGAGAAAAGGAGGTTGGGAGCGCGTCAAATAATAAGTGCGGTTGGCATTGAGCACCGCACCGTATTTCTCGATTTCGAAGAAAAAATTGTCGACCATGCCTCGCGCCAGCTCCAGGCGGCCATCGCGCAACAGGCCGAGAATAATAAAGTAACTGTCCCATCCATACATTTCGTTAAAGCGCCCTCCCGGAACAACATACTTATTCTTGAGATAGAGCAAGCCTGCGGGCTGAATCGACCCCACGTCCGTTGTTCCCGGTTGATGGATGACCTGAGGCAGATAGGCAACTTTGACCTGACAGTCGCGTTGCATCTGAGTGAGTTCCTGGGGAAATTCGAAACCAGCGGGAAGGTAGATCACGGGCGCTGCACTGAGTTTCGTGTCCGTAACGGCCCCACAGGAACTCGTTGAGCGGGTCAGCGAATCCCAACTATTATGGATGTAGGCGAGGATTTCATTCAAGCCTGCGTCGGCGGTTGCGTGCTGTGGCGAGGATTGCCCCCAGGTGGCCCCGCTGATAGTGAAGAGAAGGAGCACAGCACAACGATTTCGCATCTTTCGATTCTAAACAAAATGCCTTGCCATTGATTAGGAGAACTCGGTGATACGATTCGCTTATGCGCTGGAGGCAACCTTCCCCTGGGAGTTCCGCGATCCCTCTCGTATTTTTCTTCATCGCACTGTGCTCCGCCCAGACTTCAAAGCCTCCCACTCCAACTGGCAGGCCTTACTCCGCCAGCGACCTTCACCCCGGACCCGCATGGTTCATTGACGTAGCTCCGCAGGCCGGGCTCAAGATGGAAAACGTAAACGGCGGAGTAGACACCAAGAAGTACATCATCGAAACCACGGGCAGCGGCGTGGCAGTTATCGATTACGACAATGACGGTTGGCCCGACATATTTCTTGTCAACGGCACCACGTTGGACGAAGCGAAAGAGAAAAGCACGAAGCCAACCAGCCACCTGTTTCACAACAACCATGATGGAACTTTCACCGACGTCACCCGTGCCGCAGGGCTGGACTTTACAGGGTGGGGACAGGGGGTATGTGTCGGCGACTATGACAACGACGGCTTCGACGATCTTTATGTCACTTACTATGGCAAGAACCGTCTATATCACAACCAAGGCAACGGCACATTCAAGGAAGTTGCCGAGGAGGCGGGAGTCGCGGGCAACGGCAAGGCGTGGGGAACGGGTTGCGCGTTTGTCGACTATGATCGCGACGGCAAACTCGACTTGCTCGTCTCCAACTATGTTCTGTTCGATATCAAGACCGCGCCTAAGCCGGGACAGGGAATGATGTGTGTCTGGAAGGGGACGCCCGTGATGTGCGGACCGCGGGGTCTCGAATCCTCGCCCAACATTCTTTATCACAATCTGGGCGGCGGAAAGTTCGCGGACGTCAGCAAGTCCAGCGGGATCGAAAAGACCGACGGGCATTACTGTTTCAGTGTGTCCACCCTGGATTATGATGACGACGGCTGGCCCGACATCTTTGTGGCCTGCGACAGCACACCGAGCATTCTCTACCACAACGAAAAAAACGGAACCTTTACCGATGTCGCCGCCGAAACGGGCGTGGCCTTTAATGAAGATGGGCGCGAGCAAGCCGGCATGGGCTCCACCGTCGCTGATTATGACAACGACGGCCATCCTGACATCTTTAAGACGAACTTCTCCGACGATTCCTCTTCTCTCTATCACAACAGCGGCGATGGAACATTTACCCCGACGATCTTCGATGCGGGCCTCGGATTGAATACGCAATACCTCGGGTGGGGAACCATGTTTATCGATATCGACAACGATGGCCGCCCGGACATTCTCTTAGTTAATGGCCATGTTTATCCGGAGGTCGATTCCGCCCATCTTGGGTCCAATTACCGGGAACCCAGGCTTCTGTATTGGAATGCCGGGGACGGAAAGTTCAAAGACATTAGCCAGCAATGTGGTCCCGGTTGCACCGAACCAGCCACCAGCCGCGGCTTGGCGATCGCTGATCTATGGAATGATGGCCGAATGTCTGCGGTTGTAAATAACATGAGCAGCCAGCCCATGCTGCTGGTAAACCAGGCCCGCAATGACAATCATTGGCTAGGCGTTATCACCAGGGGCACGCAGTCGAATCACGACGGCATCGGCGCCAAGGTTACGGTCTTCGCCGGAAATCGCAAATTTGTACAAGAGGTGCGAAGCGGCTCCAGCTACATCTCGAACAATGACCTTCGACTCCACTTCGGACTGGGAAACAGCCAGGCCGTTGATCGCATCCAAGTTCGATGGCCCAATGGCAAGATCGAAATGTTTCCGGGGACAGGTGCCGATTGCTTCGTTACCTTGTTTGAAGGGCGAGGATTGAAGGCCGAGGCGAGACCCTGAGGCGGTTCATGAAACAATCGGCTGCTTCCACGCATCTCTTCCGCTGCCGCTGCGCGATCCAGTTCGTGATCAACTGGAGCAGAGCCTTGGCCTATACTTCCTCGACCACCTTCGAGAGAGCTCCATCTTTGCAGGTAAGAGTTTTGGCTGCCTGTTCCAGCAGGCTCTGAACAGAATCGCTCCGCTTGGGATCAAGGAAATTTCGCAGCGCCCGGTTCTTACTGGGAGGGAAGGCTTAGAACATAGTCTACACTTCGCCATAAGTGGGGAGATATTTCTCTCGACACCGCGGTCTGTAAGCAATGCGATCATTGCACACCGACCCATTCGGTTTGCAATTTTGGCGATTGGTTCAACGTCTGCATGACCACACAATACTGTTCTGTCTTCTCGCGCAATGCGCGCAATTGCTCAGTCGTCGCCTGAGGAGCGACAATTTCAAATCGGGTATGAATGCGCTGAAAGCCGACCGGTACTTCCTTCGAGATACCGAGCGTGCCCCGAAGGTCCAAATCTCCTTCGACCGTTACCTCAATCCGTTCAATCGGTATTCCCATGGCCGCGGCCACCATCTGGCAGGTGATTTGCGCGCAGGCCGACAGAGCTCCAAGTAGCATATCGCCTGAACAAGCTGCCGTGCCGGCGCCTCCTACACCAGTGTGCGCTTGGGCCTGATACATAGCGCGTCCGATGGCGACCGAGCATGCAATAGGGGTCTCAGTTTGGCCACCTCTCGCCTTGAGCGTGATTCGAGAACTGTCGGGATCGTTGCGATATTGTTCCTTCAGCGGTTTTTGAATCGACTTAAGATCCATGTTGGCCTCCAAAACTGATCCTGGGTAATCTTAGAGAGCTCCTGTAGCCCAGCGATTTGCCCTCTTGTACCAAATCTGCCCACTTGCTAGCATGCGTTTTACGGAGGTTAGCACATGCCCAAGTTCGTGATCGAGAGAGAAATACCTGGAGCCGGAAATCTATCCGATGCTGAACTACAGGAGGTTTCTCGAAAGTCCGTGGCTGTTCTCAAGGGAATAGGTCCTGAGATTCAGTGGTTGCAGAGCTATGTCACGGGCGACAAGGTCTATTGTGTCTACCTTGCTCCCGACGAGGCAATGATCCGAGAACACGCAAAACGGGTAGGCTTGCCGGCAAATCGTATCTCCGCCGTGCGACGGCTGATTGACCCTACCACGGCGGAGTAAACCTGAATCATTAACCCACCTTCTCTCGTCTCGTTTACGTGCGCGTTCAATGTGCTCAGTCCTGGGACTTGCAACCTTACGGCTGACCAGAGGTGTTCCTGAGGACGTCCTCAATGGCCTTTTCGACCGGCATTACCCACCCCTCTAACCATACTGTTCGTCCTATCGTGGTAGTCAGAGCCCGTCGCGCCGGGTCCAGACCTCTTTCAAGTTTCACCTGTTCTGCAGGTGTGAGCGGAGCGCCAATGCTCTGGCGCAGTGCCGCCGACGCGCCTGCAAGCCGTAACGACCGATCCGGTTCGGATTGCGCCGCTGCACAGCACGCGAAGGATTCCAGCAGACGCGCGACCCCTCGCTTGTGTTCGAGCGATTGGAAGACTCTTATGCTCTCCCGGTAGAGCGAATCTGCCGTGCGATAGTCACCTTGCTCCCGAGCGAGGTTTCCCAAATCGGCAAGTGAGCCGGCAATTCCCCATCGGTCGTTGAGCTCTCGAAAAGTCGCCAAACTCTGTTCATACAGCGATCGCGCCGCTTCAGAATCGCCCTGGTCACGGGCCACATCTCCTTGGTTGTTGAGCGCCCAGGCGGCACCTGTTCTGTCCCCCAGTTCCCGAAAGATCGATAGACATTCCTCGTAGAGCGAGCGCGCGTGTGTGTAGTTCTCCTCCAGCTTGACGACATTCGCGAGGTTGCTAAGTGCGCGAGCAACTGCTAGCGCATCGTGCAGTTCTCTCCATTCCGACAGACTCTCTTCGAAGAGCGCGCGCGAAGCCGCCAGACCGCCACGGCCGCGTGCAGTGACTGCCAAGGCATTGAGCGACACCGCGATGCTTCGCTTGTCCTCTAACTGCCGCCCGATCTCCAAGCTCTCCTTGAGAAGTACGTCGGCAGCAGCGTAGTCTCCCTGCTCCTCCGCCAGGACTCCCGCGGCAAAAAGCGCGCGTAAGCGCGCATTGGTTGGTGCCGCCGCCGCTCGCAGTTTCAGGAGTTTTCCGAGTTGGTCTCGGCCCTCCGCCAGATACTCTCGCATCTCCCAGAAGCGGAAAAGTGCTGCACCCAGGCGTAAACCCCATTCTGCATCGCCGGTCTCTGTAAGCCACTCCAGGGCTGTGCGAAAGTTGTCATGTTCCAACTCGAACCGGTCTAGCCACTCAGTCTGGTTGGCGGCGGTATTCTCGGCAGCCCCCTCTTCCGCCAGCACCATGCAGTAGGCGGCATGGGCTCGCCTTGTTTGCATTTCTTCTCCGCTCTCCGACATTTTTCCCAGCCCATACTCGCGGATCGTTTCCAGCATCACAAAGCGCGGCTCCCCGTCCGCTTGCTCGATCTGCCGTACCAGGCTCTTGTCCACCATCGACGCCATCCCATCGAGCACATCCAATTCCAGATCTTGTTTGGTGTCGCACACCGATTCCACTGCTTCCAAAGTGCACCCACTTACGAAAACAGAAAGCCTTCTGAATAGCTTCTGCTCAGGCGCATTCAGCAGGTCATAGCTCCAATCAATTGCTTGCCGAATGGTCTGTTGTCGGGCAGGCAGGTCCCTTGCGCCACCAGTCAACAACTGCAGGCGACTCGCCAGCCGCGTCCTCATGGCCGACGGCGAAAGAAGCTTGGTGCGGGCAGCTGCAAGCTCGATGGCGAGCGGCAGCCCATCCAGACGCGAGCAGATTTCCACCACAGCAGCCGCGTTCCCTTCGTTGAGTCTGAAATCCGGCTTGACGGCTGCGGCGCGTTTTACGAACAGGGATATCGCCGAATACTGCAACAACACTTCGAGGGGAGGCAAGGATTTGGCAGCCGGCAGTGCGAGCGGTGGCACGGGGAACTCGTGTTCGTCGTATACGTGCAGCGCAGCGCGGCTGGTCACCAGAAGCTTCAGATGGGGCGCCATCGCCATCAGTTCGGCCAGCATCGGTGCCGCCGCAACCATATGCTCGAAGTTGTCAATCAGCAGAAGCATTTGTGCGCTCAGAGAATTCTGCAAGTATTCCTTCAATGTCTCAAGCTGCGTCTGACCTCCTGTTTCCCGAACACCCAGCGTCTGCGCGATTACGATGGCGATCGAACTCGGATCGCTAACCCCCGCGAGTGGCACAAAATAAACGCCTGACGGGAAGTGCTTCACCACGTCCCGTGCCACCTCGAGCGCGAGACGCGATTTGCCGATTCCGCCGGGTCCGGTCACGGTTACGAGGCGCACATCTCGTCGTAGCAACAGTTCTTTGGCAGCGGCCAGCTCCTCATCGCGTCCAACGAATGCGCTCCCCGGGATCGGCAGATTGCTCGGACGAGTCTCCGGGTGCCGCTGTTGAAGATCCAGGAGGCGGTCTCGTATGGCCACGAGGTCGCGCGCCAGGTCGCCGGTTGAGAAGTAGCGTTTCTCCGGCTCTTTGGCTAGACAGCGTTCAACCACCCAACAGAGTGGAGGGGGAGTCTCGGGATTCAGCGAGCCCATCGGTTCGGGCTGTTCCCGGAGAATAGCTACCAGTGTCTCCGCTGCAGTGCTTCTCCGAAAGGCGCGCTTTCCTGTCACGATCTCGTAGAGCACCAAGCCGAACGAGAACTGGTCTGACCGGAAATCCGACCCCCGGCCGTCGGCCTGCTCAGGGGACATGTATCCCACTGTTCCTAGGACCAGGCCCGATGGAGTCAGGGACGTGGTGCACAAGTCCGATGGCGCTCCTTTGGGCGATGCGAGCTTCGCTAAGCCAAAGTCGAGGATCTTGACGAATCCCTCGTGAGAGACCATCAGATTCTCGGGCTTTAAGTCTCTGTGCGTGATGCCCGCTTCATGAGCCTTAGCCAGGCCCTCAGCAACCTGCACCGCAATTTCAATTGCCTTTCGAATTGGCAGCAAGCTTGAGAGGAGTAGCTCCCGCAGCGTCTTCCCCTCTACGAGCTCCATCGCGATGTAGGGACTGGTACCGTCCCGTCCGAGTTCGTAGATGGTAACGATATTCGGGTGGTTGAGGGCAGAAGCCGAGCGTGCTTCCTGCTCGAAGCGGTGCAACCGATCATTATCGGTGAAAGCGGGGCGCAGAATCTTGATCGCAACATTACGATCGAGGTGCGTATCGCGCGCCCGATACACTTCGCCCATCCCGCCGGCGCCCAGCTGCTCAACGATCTTATACTTCCCAATCTTCGTGCCGGCAGAAAGAGTGCGCGGCGGGGTCAGTTGCAGAATATCCGGCGCGGCTGCACCCAAGAACTGGCTTCCGGCCTCCTCGTGCGAATTGATCAACGACTCCACTTCGCAGCGCAGATCAGCATCCCCCCGACACGATGAGTCAAGATAGGCTTGCCGTCTCTCGGGCTCCAGCCGCAGCGCTTGCTCCAGGATTTCCTTGGTCCGCTCCCAGCGTTCTAAACTCATGTACTGGATCTCCGGGAAATCTCCCGATGCAGCCAGGCACGGGCCGCGGTCCAATCGCGCTGCACGGTCGCGGTTCCAATCCCCATTACCTCAGAGGTTTCCTCCAACGAAAGGCCGGCGAAGAAACGCAACTCAACTACATGACTCTGCCGCGGATCGATTTCAGCCAGGCTATTCAGCGCATCATTCAGCGCAACGACATCGACGTCTTTGCGCTGGGGCAGGGTCTCCACATCGCCGAGTGTGAGCATGCAGACGCCGCTTCCTCGTTTTGAGGCACGATGGCGGCGAGCGTAATCCACGAGGATCTGGCGCATGAGTTGGGCCGCAATTGCGAAAAAATGCGTGCGGCCCTCCCACTGCGGGAAATCCTGCCCGACCAGTCGCAAATAAGCCTCATGCACGAGCGCTGAACTCTGCAGAGTGTGCTCGGCCCTCTCATTCCTCAAATGTCGGTGAGCCAGACGGCGTAATTCGTCATAAACCAAAGGCAGGAGCGCGTCCAAGGCCTCGCGGTTGCCATCCCGCCAGCGCTGCAAAAGCTGCGTGATCTGACTCGGAGGCCGATGCGCCACAGATTCGCCTCGCCTGGGAAGCACTTGGGTGAGTAGCCTATCCCTTCCCATTTCGCCTGTCAAACGCTGAGAACGGGGGGGCTGTCTCGTTATTAAGACTTGTTTCTCCGCTCCGGTGATCAAATCCGCCAATGTTTTTCGCCGTTACATATAGGGGGTTGATGAACCCTCACAACCAGAATCAAGTAATTTCCTCGCGAGAAACATTTAAGGAGAGTCACAACATGAAAAAGATACCGTTCGTCGCTTCAATGTCCGCGCTGCTTGTTGTTTTTCTGACACTTACGTCTTTGGCGTCGGCTCAGCACGAAATGCAGCCAGCGGCACAGGGAGACCAGAGTAAGCTCGTTGCGATTGTTCGAAAAGCCACGACGCAGTACGCGGATGTCAACAACGCCGTTGCAGCTGGATACGCCCCGTTCCTCGGCTGCGTTACCGGCCAAGACCATGGCGCGATGGGCGTGCACTACGTGAATGGCACACTCCTCAGCGCAGGCGAGATCGATGCTTCACACCCTCAGGCACTAATCTACGAGCCGTCGAAGGAGGGCAAGATGCAGCTGGTCGGCGTTGAGTTCATCGTGTTTGCTGAACCCTGGCTGACCAACAACAACAACACTCCACCGGTGTTGGAGGGGCAAGTTTTCCAATACGTCGATAGCCCCAATCGGTTCAATATACCCGCCTTTTTTGAGCTTCACGTCTGGGCTTGGCGGGACAACCCCCAGGGGGCATTTGTGGACTGGAACAACCATGTGACTTGCGCAAACGAGTAAATTGCCAGCGGTTGTTTGCTCACGATTTGCTATCTCCCAACCACGGAGCAACGTTGTCCATGCATCGTAAAGTGCGCGAGAACTGAAGGAAGCGAAATTCTGTCGGGAGCGAGATCTCGCACGGTAAAGCTGACTGATGGGATGGCGGCGAAGCATCTGAATGAATGGCCGGTGGCCTTCGCCGGCCGTCCCCGGCAGCCTCGCGAGGAAGCAACTGGCTGCCTATTCCTTCCCATTTCAGCGAGCAAACGAGAAAGGAGCGGCTCGACGATCCATCCAGAATCGCGGGATCCGTTGACTAGCAGATGCCGCCTCCGTAAGATGAAGCGGCCCGCAAGCCGACGCATTGTGATCGACCAGACCATCTCGCACTACCGCATCATCGAGAAGCTCGGTGGTGGCGGTATGGGCGTAGTTTACAAGGCCGAGGACACTCGCCTGCACCGTTTCGTCGCTCTGAAGTTCCTGCCTGACGAAGTGGCTCACGACCCACAGACGCTTGCCCGCTTCCGACGCGAGGCACAGGCCGCCTCCGCCCTCAATCATCCCAACATCTGCACCGTCTACGACATCGGCGAGCAAGGTGCGCAAGCATTCATCGCGATGGAGTTTCTGGATGGTCAAACCCTGAAGCACAAGGTCGAGAACCGTCCGCTCAAGATAGACGAGTTGTTGGAGCTTAGCATTCAAATTGCCGACGCACTTGACGCTGCCCACAGCCGCGGTATTGTGCATCGTGACATCAAGCCGGCCAATATCTTCATCACCAGCCGGGGACAGGCGAAGATTCTCGACTTCGGACTTGCCAAGCTTAACGCGAGCCGAAATCTTACCGCTTCAATGACCGGCTCAACAATCGCCGATGTCAGGGACGAACAACTCACCAGTCCGGGCAGTACCGTGGGCACAGTTGCCTATATGTCCCCCGAGCAGGCTCGTGGAGAAGAACTCGACACCCGCACGGATCTATTTTCGTTCGGCGCGGTAATGTACGAGATGTGTACTGGCACAGTGGCCTTCGGCGGCAGTACTTCCGCCGTCATCTTCGATGCCATCCTCAACCGCGTCCCCACGCCGCCGCCACAGCTCAATCCCATCTTGCCACCCGATCTCAACCGAATCATTGGACGGGCGCTGGAAAAGGATCGCGAGCTGCGATATCAGACGGCTTCTGAAATACGCGCCGAATTGCGGCGCTTGAAACGCGACTTGGATTCAAACCGGAATGCGTCGGCGCAGAGTTCGGTCTCAGCGAAGGAAGCCGCAGTGGCCGTGGCGCCTGCAACCGCGTCGGCCAGAAAGGCACATTCCATCCGATCCATGGGATTGATCGCCTGCGCGGCCCTCGTTCTGGGCACAGGTGCGGGCTGGTTTCTCCGCGCCGCCTGGATGCCGATGTCGCAGCCCCTCTACCATCAGCTCACCTTTCGCAGAGGCACCATTCGGTCCGCGCATTTTACGCCTAACGGACAGTCGGTCGTTTACGGGGCTTCCTGGGAGGGATCTCCGATTGATCTATTCATTACCAGCCCTGAAAGTCCGCAGTCGAGGTCGCTTAATCTCGCTGGAGCTGCGCTCTTGGCGATCTCCTCTTCCGGCGAAATTGCGGTATCGATGGACAGTCGCCCATCCGGAGTTTATGCCCAGGTGGGCACCCTGGCCCGAGTGCCACTCAACGGTGGATCTCCACGCTCTGTACTGGAAAACGTCCAGTGGGCAGATTGGTCACCGGATGGCAATAACCTGGCGATCGTCCGGGATGTGAATGGTCGAAACCGACTGGAATTCCCCATCGGGAAAGTGCTGTACGAAACCTCAGGCTGGATCAGCCATCCACGGGTCTCCAGAAAAGGCGACTTCGTGGCATTCCTGGACCATCCTCTTCCGGGCGATGATGGAGGTTCTCTCCGCGTAGTAGACCTGAGCGGAAACGTTAAGACTCTGGCTACAGACCTCCAAACCATACAAGGGCTAGCGTGGTCTGCTGACGGTCGCGAAGTATGGTTCACGGCGGACCGGCTCGGGCTGAAACGCGCTATCTACGGTGCCACGTTAGGCGGGCATGATCGGCTCATTGCACGCGTTCCTGACACTCTGTCGCTACAGGATATTTGGCAGGATGGGCGCGTACTTCTTTCCCGAGACACCTGGCGGCGGGAACTAATTGGTCTCGCCTCTGCTGAGAGCAAGGAACGTGATCTCTCGTGGTTCGACTACTCGTACCCGTCAGATATCTCGTCCGATGGGAAGGAGTTGCTCTTCACCGAGGCGGGTGAAGGCGGAGGTCCGAACTACTCGGTTTATCAGCGAAAGATCGGAGACACCTCGGCCGTCCGCCTGGGGGACGGCCTTGCCATCGCCGTTTCGCCCGATGGTAAATGGGTGATTGCCAGTCCGCCCACGCCGCCCGCCCAACTCGTTCTTCTTCCGACCGGGCCCGGCGAGGCCAAGCCTCTCACTCACGACTCCATCAATCACAGCCGGGCAAGATGGCTTCCCGATGGCCGGCGCTTCCTTTTCTCCGGCAAGGAGCCAGGTCACGCTGCCCGTATTTACCTCCAGGATTCTTCCGAGGCAAAGCCGGTGCCGATCTCGCCCGAGGGAATCGATCCTCTCGTTCTGGTCCTTTCTCCGGACGGTCAGCAGGTGGTTGGCGTTGGGCCGGATGAAAAGGCGTATTTCTACCCGGTCGCAGGCGGAGAGCCTAAGGCCGTTCCCGGCATTGAGATGGGAGAGCAACCGATTCAATGGAGTGACGACGCAAAGGCAATCTATTTTTACAAACCGGGAGATCTGCCCGCCAAAGTCTATCGGCTGGATTTGTCGACGGGACACAAGACTTTGTGGAAGGAACTCATGCCTTCCGACTCAGCAGGCGTGAGCCGCATTGGTCCTATCCTGATCACGCCGGACGGTAAGTCGTGCTTATATGGCTATCACCGTATTCTGTCAGACCTCTATCTCGTCGAAGGACTAAAATAAAGGTCATCTTTTCTTAGCCTCCCCACTTAGCAAACGGCGCGGAACCACCCTGGAACATACTTGGCACTTCTCTTTTGTCCGGCATGGTCTTCTATTGTCTAGCTGGAAGTTCCGATCTGCTTCGCGCGATCAGTCTTGTAGACAGACACCCGACAAGGGCGCGCTTGCTTCTGTGGGGATTCGACTCCACAGCGATCGCGTCATTCGGGGCTAGCCTCTAGCAGCAGATGTTTGTCGAACCGAGCAGAAAGTGTGGCCTTCGGGCCGTGCACTCTTCCAAAATCTTGATTGTTCACGTAATCGACAATGCGATAAGTGCGGTCTTGCAGACCGCGAAGTTCAATCCGTCCACTCCAATGGCGGGCGAAGAACGCATAGTAGAGTTCCTGATCTTTGCGGATAACATGAGCTTCAGGAAGATCGAACCCTATGTCGTAGAGATTTCCAAGATACTCGCCTCGCGATAGCATTTTGTCGTTGTAAATATGCAGCCACTTCTCGAAGACCTTTTGCCGCTGCGGGGTGAGATCTGACTTGCCGTGTTTACTGACGAGACTCGGGAGCACGAACTGCGTACCGACGACTCCTCCTACTCCAACGGTCGAGGCGAAATCAATTGCTTCGTCGCTCAACTCGACGTGGTCACCAAAATAAGGAACGTTATCCCCCATAAGCGCCTTCAATGTCTTGCCCTTGGAGCGAATCTGAAACGAACTTTCCGGATCGGACGCCACCGACATATTGAAATGCGGCATGGTGAAAAAGGAATAAGCCGTTCCACAGGGACAAAATTCGACCAAGGCGTCAGGTTTGACGCTGCGAGCGGTTTCATAAATTTCACGAAAGAAATCGGGCAAGGCCTCAACCGAGTCTTCCGGGCGGCTGTGGTGATGCGCGGGATTGTAACAAGGTGGAACGGCATTCATGTGCTGGCCATCAAGCTTGAGGCCGTCGAATCCCCACTCTCCCAGGATCTTGCGAACCAACGCTTTGTGATATTCCACGACCCCTCGGTCGGATGGACATAAATAAAAAGAATTCCACCATGAGATCTTCCGCTTCGATCCGTCGCGATTCAGCAGAACGTAATCAGGATGGTCTTTTAGCAATCTTGAATCCGGGACGGCGCTTAACGGCGACCACCACAGTTGCGCTTTGAAACCTTCGGCATGAATTCGATCCACCAGGGCTTTCATGTCGGCGTCGCCGTTGGGAAATTTCTTGGGGTCGAGCGCCCAATCGCCGTAGTTATTCTGCCAGCCATCGTCCAAGGTGACCCAGGAGAAGCCCATTTTCTTTACGGTTGGAAGCGTGTCGTAGACCTGCTTGAGTTGCACCGATCGGCCGTAACCCCAAGCGCACCAGATCGGGCCAAAGGCGCTGTCGGGCGCCGAAGCCATTTGAAATCCCTGCCGCACCATGAGGCGGCGGTATTCCGTGAGCGTGCGGAAGTAGTCCCCTCGATGCACGGAGACAAAGGTGTGAAGGGTATGGAAACTCTCTCGTGGTTCCAGAGTCCGCTCCCGCGTAGAGCGGACAGCAACGCGAACGTGGCGTGCGTCGGGCATGGACACGGGAAGCGATATCAGGCGGGGGCCGGGCTCCACGTGGCCTACTGCGAGGCCGACGTCTTTGCGCCATACATCGACAATCGGAGTCCCTCCCCCGTAGTCGCTGGCATTCATACCGAGGTAATTTTCCTGTTTGAATCCGACGCGCAACGGAAGCACCCAATTCGGACGCTTCTCATAGGAACCACTCTGGTAGGACCAGAATGCGGGACCGCTTGCTGCCGGCTTGGCGGAAAGTGAGTACTGATGATTGGCCCAGCTCCGGATCGTGAGAGAAGCAGTTCCTTCGTTTGCATAGACGACGTCGAAGATCGCAATGGAGGGGAAATCCTTGTATATCGTGACCGAAATTTCCTTGCGCAAATCGCCTGACTTGCCGGCGAGCGATAGACGTTCGCCCGCGCCAAATGCATCCGCAACATGCTCCCGACGGCTCGTGATCAGGGCAAAATCGCTCCAGGTGCGGCTCGTGGTGACAGTCTCCGACTGGGAGAACGAGTTCAGAACTTGCGGGCTTCGACCGGTCAGCGCGACGACACGGCTGCGCAGGTTATGGTCGAATTCAATTCGCAAGACTGAGCTTTGGATCTCAAGATTCGTTGCGACTTCGAGTGCGCCGGGAGGGGTGGATTGTTGAGCCGAATTGTTTTGCCGCGAATTCCAGGCGGGCAACACAAGACCAAGCAAAACACAGCAAGTTTTCGCGAAGAATCGCCCGCGCCTCATTCTCAAGTAGGACCGTCGGTCTTTCTCTGGTCGGGATCTCGTGCCCCGATCAGGTTGGTTTTTCATGCCGCCACCTGTAGGTTGGATGATCTTTACACGAACGGAAGAAGTTGTGATGTGTTACGAACAGTTTGTTTTACTTTCTATTCTTCGACGTTGTCAAGGTGATTGCGAAGGTGATTCGCAGCCGGAAGCCTGGAATGAACTCGGCCCGGTCTGCTTGCCAGCGTCGAGTTCCGACGTTGTCATGGTGCCATTGGATTTGCGCTTGACAGGGAGCGGAAACGAACGTAAAAAGTGTGGATGAAAGGAAACGTTATTAAACGCAAGCATACGAAATGTAGTCTGGTCGTTGACGGAAGGCGATCTTTAATAAGTCCATTTATTCCGGCAACAGGATAGTCCGGATTCGGATTAAGGTTCGAGTTGTGAGGGTATCGATTTACTGACTGACAGAGGTTCAGCCATGACAACCGTGCGGTGCGGCGTGGGGCGGAGCGGATGGCGCGTCCTTATTATTTTCCTGCTCATGAATATTATCCTGCTCGCGGCCGCGATGGCTGCAGGACAGACACGCCTCGGCGTACCCTCCT
This sequence comes from uncultured Acidobacteriaceae bacterium, assembly GCA_964403025.1. Lineage (GTDB taxonomy): Bacteria > Acidobacteriota > Terriglobia > Terriglobales > Acidobacteriaceae > Sulfotelmatobacter. The sequence goes on from CAYOEH010000004.1 coordinate 133,078, forward strand.
ATCAGGACCCCGGATCGCCGCAATGGACGAAGTGGGCGGCGCCGGGGGCATCGGCGATCGGCGTAATGATCGTCAACCTCGACAACGGGGACGATGAAACCTACTATCCGAGTGTAGACCGCGCAATCCGCGCAACCCGCAGGCGGGGTATTTCTGTCCTCGGATATACATACACAGGTTACGGCGCCCGGGATCCGAAAATCATACGGCGGAAGATCGATGCGGTGTACCGCAACTATCTGGTCGATGGCATCTTCTTCGACGAAGCGCCCACCGATTGCAACTCCAGCAATCCGTTTTTTCCCACCGAGTTTTTGTACTACGAGGCACTCACAAACTACGTGCGCGAGAAGGCGGGCGCGCGGATCACCGTGCTGAATCCGGGAACCTACAGTCCGAGCGATTGCTGGATGGGGATCACGAACATCCTGATGAACTGGGAGGATCAGGGTCTGGCGAACTATCGCGACAACTACGTGGACTTTGCCTGGGTGCACAAGTATCCGCCCGACCGGTTCTGGCACATCGTCTATGGCATGAGCTGGGACGATCTTCAGACCGCGTTGGAACTCGCCAAGCTGCGCAATGCCGGTTGGGTTTACCTGACGCAAGAAACAGGGAACCCGTATGCCAGCCCCCCGCAATACTGGCCCGCGGAAAATGCGGCGGTGCGACTGCAGGCCGTGCAGGCTCCGTTCGCCAGCGCTTGGCCGGACTCCTTCGATTCGCAGGGCGCAAGTGAGCGCGGCCGCACCTCGATCCGTTGGGACGGTGCCGGCGCGACGAACTGGCAGATATTTCTCGACACCGATCAGAATTCGAAAACCGGGTACAACGGCGGTGGCATTAGTGTAGGCGCGGAATACATGTTCGAAACCGAGAGCGGTAAGGCTCATCTGTGGCACTATGCGGGTACGGGCACAGATTGGAACTGGACCGAGGTCGCAGCAAACGCCGCCTTCGACGTTATCGATCCCGGCGTTCAGGCCGCGAGCTTCGATACGGCAGGTCTCGGCGGCACAAAGGCCTTGAACTTTCAGATTCGGGCTTTGAACGCTACTGGCAGTCCGACCTACGACAGCTACGTCTTGCCGCTTAGCCTGAACAATACGGGGCTGGTGTTCGATATCACAAACCATCTGCCGTGAGCGGAATGCCCCCTTTAAAGCGCGTCGAGTTTGGGCTTGCGGCGGTGCACTCGTTTCCCTGAGAGCATCCCTGCTGTAGCACCGCCCCTTGCCTAATGTAGTCGATACGGGTCGAAAGTATTCGTTACTATTCGCAAATCCGCAATGTAAGCTGGATCAACTTTGCGCGGAGCCTTGGGGAGAAGCCGGATTGAGCCCTGTGATTCAGAAGTGCGGCCGCAACGCAAGCGCCAGCTTGCAGGATTTATTGATCCACAACCGTCTGTCTGGAAAAGGCGGTGTCTATGCCGTTTGTTCCGCTCATCCATGGGTGATTGACGCAGCCATACAGCAGGCCATGGAAAATGGCTCTTTTCTGCATATAGAGTCCACTTCCAGTCAAGTCAATCAGCTGGGTGGTTACAGTGGACAGACTCCGAGTCAGTTCGCCGATTTTGTCCACGCAGCAGCGCGCCGTATGGAACTTCCCCACGATCAGATACTGCTGGGCGGAGACCATCTCGGGCCATTTCCGTGGAGGACCGAAGCATCAAACAGCGCTTTGAACAAGGCTTGCGAGATAGCCCGCGCTTGTGTGCTCGCCGGTTATCGGAAACTTCATCTTGATGCGAGCATGGCATGTGCCGACGACGCGAAGGTACTTTCTGAGCAGACTGTTGCGCGGCGTGCCGTTGTACTTTGCGAAGCCGCTGAAGAGGCTGTGAAATGCTTGCCACCCGGCACCGACCTCCCTCTGTACGTTATCGGAACTGAAGTTCCCGTCCCAGGAGGCGAATCGGCCATGGGCGCACCTCCTGCTTTGACCACGGTGGAGAGTCTTCGTCAGACCCTGCAGGTCTTTCGAGAGGCCTTTGACGAGCGAGGCCTGTCAGCGGCCTGGCAAAGAGTGATCGCGGTGGTGGTGCAGCCCGGGGTGGAGTTCGGGGACAACCTCGTATTTGCATACGACAGAGCAAAGGCTCGTTCCCTCTCGGCAGGATTACCGTCCAGCCCTTCGCTGGTATACGAGGCGCACTCAACCGACTATCAGTCTCCCGGCGCTCTGGCTCAAATGGTCGAAGATCACTTCGCCATCCTGAAAGTGGGCCCATGGTTGACCTTCGCATTCCGGGAGGCTGTGTTCGCCCTGAGCGCAATCGAACAGGAACTGCTTACCGGGGAAAAAAGCCAAAGGTTATCTCAGGTGCGAGAAGCGCTTGATGAGGCAATGCTGCGCAAGCCAATTTACTGGCGCTCCTACTATCAGGGGGATGAGCGCCAACTGCGCATCGCTCGCGCCTACAGCTATAGCGATCGGTGCCGATATTACTGGCATGAGAAATCGGTCCAAACAGAGATCGAACGCCTAATCGAGAACCTCACGGCGCGGGCGCTCCCGCTAACCCTGATCAGTCAATACCTGCCTCTGGAATATGCGGCAATCCGGGCGGAGAAAATCGAGAATGAGCCGGGGGCGATCATTCGTTACCACATTCAGTTCGTGCTCCGTTCGTATGCGACAGCATGTGGAATGGTTTGAGAGTGAGTTCCATGACTGCGGCAGACATTTGATAGCAGTTTCAGCAGCGTGTCGCGGAGGCACGGCTGAGGTGGTCCGCAGTGGATGGTGGAGGCAAAGATGCGAAAGCTGGACGTATGTGTGGTTGGTGAAATCAATCTCGACCTGATCCTGTATGGTCTGCCCAAAGAACTGGTACTGGACCGCGAGTTGTTGGCCAGCGGTCTGGCGCTCACTCTAGGCAGTTCGTCCGCAATTTTTGCCCATAACCTGGCAATGCTTGGCAGCAAGGTCGGGTTCATCTCGAAAACCGGCGGAGACCCGCTGGGGAAGATGGCGCTGGAAAGGTTAACGGCAGCTGGGGTTGACGTAAGCCGGGTGCAGCAATCCCCGGGTCGGACACCCACAGGGCTTACCGTTGCTTTGCCTTATCAGCAGCATCGCTACATCCTTACCTTTCCCGGCACCATGTTTGAGATGCGTTACTCAGACATCGACATCGATTACGTTCTTTCCGCGCGGCACCTGCACCTCTCGTCGTATTTTCTGCACCGTGCCCTGCGCCCGCGAATCGGCGACTTATTCCGCCGGGCAAAGGCTGCGGGACTGTCCACATCTCTAGACACCAATGACGACCCTGAGAACAAGTGGGAAGGAGATCTGCTGGAGGTTCTCAAGCACGTTGACATTTTTTTCCCGAATGATCGTGAAGCGAAGAAAATCGCGCACACGGACGACCTCGCGCAAGCGCTTAACATGCTGGCTCGATACGCCAAGGTGGTGGTTGTGAAGCGGGGTACGGCGGCTGCCATCTGCCGGACAGGGGAGGAACAGTGGAGCATGGCGCCTCCCATCGGGAAATTTGTGGACGACGTGGGCGCTGGCGACAGTTTCGACGCGGGCTTCATCCACCAACATTTGCGGGGCACAAAACTTGATGATTGCCTGGCGTTCGCCAACCTGACCGGAGCCTACTCCACCACCAAGGAAGGCGGCACTGAAGCGTTTCGCGATAGCAACGCGCTTTCCGCTTTTATGCGTCAGCAGTGGAACACCCTGGGGCGGGGTGCGCTGCCCTTCAAAGCGTAGCCGGGCATCTCCCTCGCTCGGTGGACGAATATTCCGGTTGACAAATGACGCAAAACGTAAGTAAAAGTAATAATTCGTAAAATTACGCAATACATTCGCAATTCGCAGTAAGAGTCCAGCGCTTTCTGGAATGCACCTTAGGGAGGCTTGCCATGACCGTTTCTTCTCGCACCCGACCAACTCTTGTGACGCTTTTCCTTGCGGTAGTTATTGGCTTCGCTGCGCCGTTATGGGCGCAAAAAGATGCCGGTACCATCGTAGGACTGGTGCGCGACTCCAGCGGTGCGGTGGTCGAGGGCGCCAAGGTCACGGTAGAGGACGTGGATCGCGGCGTTCAAATGACTCTCTCCACCAACGGTGAGGGAGAGTACGTCGCGAGTCCTCTCCATATTGGACGCTATAAGATCTCGGTGGAGAAGACCGGGTTCAAAAAGGCGGTATCAGAGGTTGTGGAGTTGGATGTGCAGGGGCGCATCGCTATCAACGTGTCGCTGCAGATCGGGCAGATATCCGAACAGATGGTCGTCACGGGAGCGGCTCCGCTGCTGGAGACCGAGACTTCGGAATTGGGACAGGTTGTGGACCGGAAGCGCGTGAGCAACCTGCCTCTGAACGGGCGGAACTTCGCTCAGTTGGCGCTGCTCAGCACGGGCACGGCGCCCAGCGAACCGGGCGCGCGCGATGAAGGTGGATACGGTTTCAGCTCCAATGGAGCACGATCGCTACAGAACAATTTTTTACTGGATGGCGTGGACAACAATTCGAACCTGCCCGATCTGCTCAATGAAACGAACTTCGTAATTCAGCCTCCGGTAGAAGCCCTGCAAGAATTCAAGGTCCAGACCAACGCTTACAGCGCGGAATTTGGGCGCGGCAATGGAGCAATCGTGAACGCGGTCATCAAGTCGGGGACCAACCAGCTTCACGGCTCGGCGTGGGAGTTTCTTCGCAATAACATTCTGGATGGGCGGAACTATTTTGATCCGCTAGGACCGGTTCCCCCGTACAAGCAGAACCAGTTTGGCGCGACATTTGGCGGTCCAGTATTGCTACCCCACTTCTACGACGGCCGGGGACGCACGTTCTTCTTCGTGGACTATGAAGGATACCGCGTGCGCCAAGCGGAAACTCAGGTTGCGTTTGTGCCGCCAACGGCGTGGCGGACGGGGGATTTTTCAAGCCTGATCGACTACACCACGGTGACTGGCACGGATTGCAACCATCAACCAACCTATGCGGGCGAAATTTTCGATGCCAAGCTTGCGCAGGCAAGTTGCGGGGTGCCGTTTCAATATGATGGAACGGGGAAACCTGTGAACATTATCCCTGCTACACCGGTCGTGCCAGGCGGCGGTTCGCTGGATCCTTTAGCGTTGCGGCTGGCAGCGTTGTATCCGGCGGCGGGGCCAATCAACTCGAGCGGCAACAACTTCGTCGCCAATCCAGTACACCAGGAGACGCGCAACAACTTTGACGTTCGCGTGGACCAAAAATTCAATGAGAATGACAACACATTTTTCCGGTTCAGCTTCGAAAACCAGCCCAGCTTTATTCCTGGAACCTTCGGTGGGCTGGCCGATGGCGGCGGATTTTTCAGCGGGCAGGAGGATTTCGCCTACCGCAGCTTTGCCACGAGTTGGACGCACATTTTCAAGCCGACGTTGATCAACGAATTCCGACTGGGCTACAACCGGGTGAATGCCCATCGCCTGGAATTAAATGCGAACACCAATGTATCGGCCGAGCCCAACATCGATTTCCCTGGCGTTCCTTTTTCGCCGGGCATTGGCGGCCTGCCACAACTGATATTTAGTGACGTCGCCACCCTGGGCAGTCCCACGTTCCTGCCTTCGATCGAGCTCCAGAATTCCTACACTCTTTCCGAGAATCTGACTTGGGTAAACGGGCGCCACACCTGGAAATATGGCACCGAGATCCGGCGAGAAGAGTTCACAATTTTCCAACCTGCCGCAGCGCGCGGGACGCTCAACTTCAGCCCCACCCTGACCGATAATCCCGCAGACATCGGTAGCGGCGGAGGCGGGTTTGCCTCCTTCATGGCAGGGCTTACCAGCGGCGGCAGCATCAACAACCTGCACAACGTCGACTATTTCCGGAATACTTATGCGCTTTACGCGCAGGATGATTGGAAGGTTACGCCGACGGTAATATTGAATCTGGGTTTACGCTACGAACTGTTTGGGACCGTGGCGGATCGCCACAACGACGAGGGAACCTTTGACCTTAGCGATCCCACTACTCCCACGATCTTCGTGCCGAAGGGACAAACGGCACAACTCACGCCCTACATCGCGCAGTACGTCAAGATCAGCGCCACGGGCAGCCGTGGTCTGATCAACTCGGACCTGAATAATTTTGCGCCTCGCGTCGGCCTGGCGTGGCAGTTTGCCCCGAAGACTGTGTTGCGAATGGGCTATGGAATTTTCTATGGTGGGCAGGAGAATGGACCGTATTCGAATCCTAGTCCGGGATTCAATCCTCCGTTCTTCACGAACGAATCGTTCATTTCACCTTGCGGCGCGCCGACGGCCAACGCCGCGGCTGGGGATTGCCGCGTAACTCAGATTCCGGCTCTGGCTGGCGGCTTCCCCACGAACTCGCTGGTCAATCCCAACACCCCGATCTTTTTCTCGGTCGATAAGAACCTGCGCACGCCGTACATGCAGCAGTGGCACTTGAGCGTTGAACGTGAACTTCCCGCCGACAGCGTGTTCACGCTGACCTATGCAGGTTCCAAAGGCACGAAGTTGTACACGTTCTTCAACGGCAACCAGGCAGCGCCCGACCCGAATCCGAACGACGCAACCGCGCCGCGCCGGCCGGTGTTTGCGAACTTGATCGGAGCCACCGGGAACTGTTCCCTGGCTACACCGCAGGACTGCTCGCCGGTATTCGATACCGGGATCGATTGGTTCCGCTCGACTGGATCCTCCGATTACAACTCACTGCAGGCAAGTTTGGAAAAGCGCTTCGCGAAAGGCCTGCAGTTCCAGGCATCCTACACTTACGCGCATTCGCTGGATATCGCCTCCAACGCGAACCTTGGTCCTACGCAGAACAACAGCGACTTCCGCTACTTCCGCGATCCGCAGGCCGAATACGGCAATTCTGATTTCGACGTGCGCAACCGCTTGGTATTGAATTCGATTTACGAACTGCCCATCGGCCACGGCAAACACTTCTTGGGGGATGCCACCGGGTTTATGAACCAGGTAGTCGGAGGCTGGCAGATTGCGAATATTCTCTCGATCTCCAGTGGCAACTGGTATACCGTGCTGGACGCGGACGGCAACTTCGCCAATGCTGACGGGGGCGCCGGGGGCGTTTCCCAGCGTCCTGACCTGGTCGGCGACCCAACCACGGCGGGCACTGTGCCGGGCAACCCTACCTGTGTTGCTCCCGCGAAGATCCACACGCCGACCGCGTGGTTTAACACCTGCGCGTTTGCCGACCCACCTTTGGGATCATTCGGCGACGTCGGCCGCAATACCGTCGAGGCACCGGGATACAAAGAATGGGACTTCTCAGTATTCAAGTTCTTCCACACCTCGGAAAGGACGGATCTGGAATTTCGTGCGGAGTTTTTCAATCTCCCGAACCATACCAATTTCCTGTTCGCGCAGAGCGGACCGCAAAATGGAAACAACGCAACCATTCTCGGGACGCCACAGTTCGGCGATTTGACGGCCGCACGGCCGCCGCGTCAGATACAGTTTGCCCTGAAGTTCTCTTTCTAGACGGAGCGCCGTTGGCGCTTCTGACGAGCAAGCATCGCCGGACGAGGCTACATCACGTCCGTAAGCAAACTTATCTTCGAAGCAAAGAGCTTTGAAGATGGAGTTAACTCATGAGCGACGCACGATGTCTGGTCCGAAAGCTAACAATTGCACAGCGTTCGATCGAAACCGCGCGAACGGTGCTTGCAGTTTTGCAGCGCAGCCTGATGGGAGCGACGCTCGCTGCCATTACGCTGGGCGCGATGCCGTGCTCCGCCCAGCAGTTGACCAATAGGGCTCTCTCCGTGACGGTCAATCATCAAGATGGGTCCTATCAATTTGGACCCATTGGTAGTCAATCTGTGCTGCAGGCAAGTACAGGCGCGCTGATCAATCACCAGTGGCTGCATTCCAGCGACTACCCATCGCATTCGGTTTCGGAGTCGCCATTCAGCGATGCGCTTGGTTCCGGCCAACAGTTGACGGTCACATGCAGCGGACTGCGCGGCAGCCCCGACCTTATCTATATCGTGCAGCTTTACACCGAGAACCCCTACGGCACCCTTCAAGTGCGGATCAGGAATACAACGAGCAAAGCGACGTCAGTGCAGGCAATCCGCAATGTTGAGGCTATGGGCGACTCGGTCATTAACTTAGGCGGGCATCCATCAGATGAGCGAATCCTTTCCGACAGCTTCAGCGAAGATTGGCCCAACTTGGTCATCTACGATCTCGGGGACGCTCCAGGGGGCATGCATCGCGGTGTGGGAAGCCAGCTTATCTATAACCGAAAGACGAAGCAGAGCTTATTTCTTGGCGCACTCACGTCGGATCGGTTCTTGACTCTCTTGCAACTCAAGACAGCGGGCAAGGGCGCCGAAGCTCAGATCGCATCTTACACAGTCGACTCTACCGGGACCACGGAGATTCAGAAGGATTTTAATCTGTCCAATTCTCCTGAGAGCGACCGGATCGAACTGAGTCTTCCACTGAATCCTGGCGAAGAGCTGAGCTCGGAACGATTGCTGTTCGCGGCTGGGCCGGACTACTTCGGGCAACTGCTCGCCTATGGTTCCGCAATTCGACGTCTGCATCGCCCACACGTTTCGAGTGAGATCCCAATCGGATGGTGGAGTTGGACCGCTTACTATGCCGCGATCGACGAGGGCGAGACGCTGGCGAATGCCGATTGGTTGTCGCAGCATTTGAAATCGCTGGGTTACAAGTATTTCCAGATCGATGAAGGCTATCAGTACGCGCGCGGAGAGTACATCACCGCCAACGCGACGCAATTCCCGGACGGCATGCGGTTTGTCGCGCATCGCATTTTGGGAGATGGCCTGACAGTTGGCCTCTGGACCGCACCGTTCGAGGTCACTAATCGTGCGTGGGTTTACGAACATCACAAGGATTGGTTAGTCCACGATGCCAAAGGGGAACCGATTCCATTAGGGGACGTGTGGGGGCAACATACTGATACGCTGTACGCGCTTGATACGACACATCCTGGAGCGCAGGAATACTTGCGCGAGACCTACAAGACATTGGTCCGGGAGTGGGGAGTTCGCTTCATCAAACTGGACTTCATGGATACGACGGCAATTGAGGGTTACCACTACCGCCCAAGTACCACCGCGCTCGAAGCCCAGCGTATTGGCTTGCAGGTAATCCGCGACACCGTCGGCGACGATGTGATCCTGGACAAAGACGGAAGCCCGATGCTCAATCCGGTTGGGATAGTGGACACAGGCCGCGTCTCCGCGGACACGGGGCACACCTTTCTGAGGTCGAAGACTGCAGCCCCCGGCATCGCGGCCCGCTTCTACATGAACGGCAACTTCTTCATCAATGACCCGGACGCTTTCAATGTTACCGATACATATCTAGTGGAGCGCTCGAACGAGCGTTCCTCACATTCGCTGGCGACGGCGCAGACTTCGATCGCACTCTCCGCAGTCGCCGGTGGCATGTACGAAATCGGCGATGACCTGCTGGTGCTCCAGAGCGAAAAGGATCGACTAGCCTTGGTGGAAAACCGGGACTTGCTCAGCATGGCCAACGCCGGGCGAGCCTCTACTCCGGTAGATCTGATGACCTATGAACCGGAGGATGGACAACCCAGTATTTTCTTGCTCCGGCAAAGCCCTCGCCAAAGCATCTTGACCGTTTTCAACTGGACCGACAGGCCACGCTCGCGCTCGTTGAGCCTCAGAGATCTCGGGCTCCCAGTGAGCTCCACGATGGTGGCGACTGGGGTCATGGATTCAAGCTCCGCGTTTGCGGTCGAAGGTGGCTCGGTCCGGCTTGAGAATCAGCCGCCACAATCGGCGATGGTTATCAAGCTGGTGGATACAGCTGTGCCCAAGTCCGCTCCATCTGTAACGGCCCGAGTCCCGACTCAGTCGAAGGCTGGGGAGACGATAGCCTTCTCGGCTGAGGCAGCCCCCGACGGCGTACCGGCGCTCGGCTATCAGTGGGACTTCGGTGATGGGACAATCTCGGAAGGGACCAACGTTTCTCATTGCTATACAAGGGCGGCTGACTTCACGGTTCGGCTCACCGTAGACGGGCCGGATGACGCGCGCTATGAACAGAGCTTTTCCATCCGAGTAAGCGGCGAGCTGAAGCCGACTCCCGAGCTCCGCGCGAACCGGCGTTTTGAGCAGCCCTCTGACAAATGATGCACGCCGAAATCACGTCCACGGCAATACTGCAGCGCCAGGTTCATTTCGCGATGAAGTTGCAGTTCTAGCATTTCGATTCTTAAGAACTCGCAGTCGAAGCCAATTTGCCGGCTACGCGGCGAATTTGTAACGGAGCGGAAGGAGGAGGGAATTTCGATGCAGCGCAGGGACTTTCTCAAAAGCAGTGTTGCGTTGGCCGTAGCTGCTGAACTCGGAACCGGCAAAGCGCAAGCATTCGTTCCCGCTCACAACTGGGCGAAGTACGATTTCGGCTCTGGCCCTCCGGTTACCGATCGGCTGAATCAGGGTCCCTTCTCACAGTACCCACCGGATGCCGTTATTCCTACCGACGATGTGGTAATGACGACCACTCCATCGGAAGAGGTCGTGCCCAACTACGGCAAGGGGCTGATTACCTATATCACCGCTGATATGGGTACGGAAGAAATCAAATCGGACAACGTATCGCAAGCGATTGAGGATCTCGTTCGATTCCCCCTGGGACAGCAGCTGTACATACGGCCGACCTGGCGGGAAGTTCAGCCGCGGCCCGGACGCCTCGACATGGCCGATTACCTCAAACTTGTTTTCGATTTAGCCAAGAAGAACAACAAGCGCATCGGCCTGCGCATTCAAATGAGCGCTCCCGACTACACTCACGAGCCCGCGCTGCCAGATTTCGTTCTCGAAAAAGTACCGAAAGTTGACTTGGTCCTCACTGATAGTGATAAAGAAAGCCAGGCCGCGGCCCAAAGATACCTGAAGAATCCGCACGCGCGCTATCAACCACGGTTCGACGACCCTTTTTTTCAGCAGGCATTCAAAGAGTTGGTTGGCCTGCTGGCAGCGGAATTCGACGGAAATCCCGCCGTCGAATTCATCGATACCTTCATGTATGGATTCTGGGGCGAAGGTCACACTTGGCCTTTCGCCAATAATCCCTTCCCCGACTACCAGACTGCCGAGCGGACATGGATCAACATGCTGGAGGTGCAGTTAGAGCACTTCAGGAAAACTCCATTGCTGACCAACACCCAACCCGACTACAGCCGAGTTGGAAACTCAGAAGTTCTGGATCGCGCGGTTCGCAGCAATAACTGGATCCGCAGCGACACCATCTTCATCGAGAACGAACAGATTGAAGCCCTGAGTAATCGGCCGCCTTGGATCGGAGCACTGCTCGAACAGGCGCTACCTGGCAAACCCCCTGATGCGCGCGCCGTGCAGGAAGGAATATCGCCGGCCGACAACATCATCGCTCACGTGATCGATGTAGGGGCGAATTACTGGTCGCTTTGGAACTTCCACCAAATCAACGTCAAGAATTTGATGAGCTACTACCAGGCATCGCCAGCCTGGTTTGACCGAATCAATCGCCGAATCGGCTATTGTGTGAGGCCGTCCATGATCTGGAGCTATGAAGATAGCGGCTATTTGGGACTGATTGTCGGCTTCGCCAACGATGGTATTTCGGGTGTTCCGGGCGTGTTGCGCGTGACCGTGGAGAGCGAGGACGGAAAGCCACTTAAAAGCGGTTGCTTGGATGCCGGATATCCTCTGCCGGGAAAGATCCGGCAGGCGCAGTTTGTGCTGCCGCGAGGGACAAAATGGCAGGGATTAAGGCTCAGAGCGGAGATCGAGGTAAAAAATATGCGCTATCCAGTGCGCTGGGCTTGTCACCAGAAACTAAATGAGGACGGTTCACTCACTCTGCGTCCCAACCTCCGTCCGGAGGTTTAAGCATAACGGCTGATCTAGCCGGCAGATTAGACGATTCAATCTTGAAGCAGGCGAGAGCAGCCGGGCACTCGGGAATCTTATCCATTGCCACGCCCAGTCAGAGGGTTGGCCGCATAATTGAAAACTCAGTGCGAGACAAAGCGGACGGGAACCACGGTAGCGTTGGCCTCAGGATTGTAATAATCGTAGAGGAGAGATGACGCTGTCATCGCGTCCATACCGTAACGCAGACGGAACTGGAATTCAAAACGGGATCCGCTGGCCTCGGGCCAGAGATAGAAAATGATGCGGTCGGGTTGAACTTCATAACCTTGGATCGAGCCCGTTTCTCTTGCAGTCTCCAGCGATTCCCGATCTACCTCGGAACCGGGGGGCAATCCGATTTCGGCGAGCATCATCCCATAGCCGCGAAACCCTATGCGCTCGGCTTCTACGTGGCATTTCACCTGCTCGTCAGGCCTCGGATCGGTGTGGTCGTATCCCACCTTGAGGCGGAGTGCGCGGGTATCGCCGGAGATAAAGCTTTCGCCGGCAGTCGAACCAGAGTCCTTCCAGGGAATGTAGTGCGAGGTGATGACCAGCGCATTCATTGCCGATGAGTTCGCGCCGCGAACAACCTGGACAGTGTTACGGCCGGGGTGTAGGTATTGTGCAAGTTCCAGCGTCGCCGGGCCAACGATGGCGCTCGCTTCCCGCAGCTGCATGGTGGAAACGCGGTGCCCATTCACGACGATGTCTGCTCCCGAGGGACCTGCCGTCTCATCGCCTGAAGGCATGGCGGCAATCATCGCCTCGATCACATTCTCCGTGGCTTGCGTGGAATACCAGACCGAATAACGATCTCGATGACCGAGCAGGTACTGGAGCCCGCGACTGATTTGCTGGGCTGTTTCCCCAGCAGGATTCTTGTCTTGCAGGTTGGCAAGGGCCTGCACCACGAGGGCGGTTGTCTCAAGGCGGCCAGCGTTTCCCCAGCCATAGAAAGGCGAGGTGTTCGCTTCCAAATTCCAATAAGTAGCAGCGCCCTCCCGATGCGCCAGGCTGCTCAGCAGAGATCGAGCACGAGAAACATATTCGCTCTCGTTTGATGCAGAAGCGGCGATGGCGTAATTTCCCACCAGGTACGGGTCCTTCCACGAATCGATTTGGTCTTCGAGATAGTTCATTCCCAGCTTGAATGCGGCTTCTGCAGCCTGCTGGCTCTTGATCTCTGGCTGATCCTTGGCGCCGGCTTTGATTGTGCTTTTCGCCCCAACCGCGGGAGCCAGAGTGCGTGCCATGTATGCCGTGAGGTTCAAGTCTTCAACATCTTTCTCCTGTCCCCAGCGATGCGACAGCCAAGCTCCGGTCTTGCTTTGACGGCCAACGATGTAGGCTACCGCTTGGTTAATCACATTGCGATCGACATCGATAAACTCACTCGCGCCTTCCAGGAATCGCAGGACGTAAGCCGTGAGCGCCAGATCCGAGAGCTTAGTCTGCCAATATGGAAACCCGCCGTCGGATCGCTGAAGATCCACGAGTTGAGAATATGCATCCTGGACGGCCTTCCTGGCGATTGCCGCCAGTTGTGCGTGAGGATTGGAAGGATCGTTACTGCGATTTGCCTTCGCCAGAACTCTCAGTCCCATCAGGCTCACATATGCCACTGAGGTGATCTGCTCAGCACAACCTGCGGGACGCTGCCCGATCCCGTGGATGGCATCGAGAACGTGTGCAATCAAATTGGGGTAGATGCGCAACTCAGCGTCAATCGAGCCGGGGATAGCGTCTTCCGGAACTTCGATCTCCAGAGAATTGACTGGCCCCGCCAACACTTGCGCTACGCTGGAGGAAATCTCCTGACCGTCAGGATGAACCAGCACTTCGCGTTCGACCGCGTCTCCGGTTTCAGAGTTGTGTGCGGTCACTCGCTGCTTTCCCTTTCGTACGCTGTGATCTGCGCGAAAGGAGAAGATCGTGCTGGCGTCGCCGTTGGCCGCCACAGTCACGGTTTGTCGGGGGGCCGATAGCACCAAAAACCATGACTCCGCCTTTAACTCTGTTTCCAGCGATTGGGACTTCGCGGAGTAATTACGGATGACCACGGGCAAATGGATGCGATCGCCTTCCGTGAGTATCTTTGGTGGGTCGTGTTCCAGGAACAACGGCTGGAATGTTCGCAGTTCCTTCTCCGCTACTCCGATCTGCCCCGCTTCGGTGGAAGCAATCACTGACATTTTCCAGGCCGTGATGTTATCTGCCATAGGGAAGCTGATAAGAGCGTGTCCTCGCTTATCTGTGATCACTTCCGGCAGCCAGAGCAGAGTTTCGGGGAAATATTGGCGCAGGCGAGGCGTAAACAGCGGCTTTTCAGGCGGCGCTCGGTTGGGCGGCGCCGTCCCGATGGCTTTCTGGGTGACGGATGCTGTTTCTGTTTGCAGCGATGACAATTGCGCTTCAACCATGATTGATTCTGAGCTGCCGCCGACGTCGAGCGTAGCGTCGACCTGGGTTGTTCCGGACGGCTGCACCGGAACCCTTAGCACCACCCGCGTTCGGAACCCGGTAGCAGCGAATTCAAGGCGATAGATTCCCGTGGGGATATTGGAGAACGTGTACCGGCCGCTGCTGTCGGTGTATTCGGTAAATTGCACGCCACTCTCTGCCTCGGCTGTCACCGTGGTTTTTGCAACGACCGCGCCGGACGGATCGGTGACCACGCCGCTGATTCCGCCATGCCCTCCGGTCCGGGGAGGCTCCTTGGCAGTGGGAATAATCCGGATGTCTTTGCTGCTTTGTTCGGCGATCACGCGGCTGAACTCGGCCACTTGAACCCCACCGTTGGAATCGTTGTCTGGGCCGTTGCTGACGACCTGGATATAGGCCAGCTGTTGCGTAACCGGCGTTACTTCGGTGGTCCGGCGCGGTGGCTCGCCATAGACCGAGATACTCTGGGTGTTGACACGGTCCCAATAACGGCTTCTCGTGCTGAACGTAAAGTGGTAGGGATGGCCCCACGGGTCGAGCAAGCGCTCAGAGATCAGCTTCGCAGCCTGCAGAACGGGTTTGAGTTCCTCGGCACTCTGGGGAAACTTTCCCGTTTGTGCAAAATGCTCGGCCAGTGCGCTCTGCAGGTCGCTGGTCTCTTGTTGGAAGTAGTGGATCGATGAGGTCCACTCATGAACGTCATCCGACGAAGGTTTCGCTTTAGTGTCGAACTCGCCGTCCGGACCCGCGCTTTCAATGCGGATCTCAAAGAACGCCCCGGCAATCTCAAAACGGTAAGAATAAGGATGTCCCCAGGGGTCGCGGAGCGCGTCCAGGTCGATCTTCTTCTTTTTCATCTCCTCGCGGAGCGTGGCGTAATCGCGAATGTATTTTCCGGTGGTCTCATAAAATGCACGCGAAGCATTGTCCATGGCAACGCCGGTTTGATGGAAGTACGGCCAGCCAAAACTCAAGGCCAGAAAATCATCTTTCGTATTGGGTTTCTTGTCGATGCCATTGCTGAAAAGAGACAGTACGTCGTATTGGCCAGATACAGAAAATACGGTCCGATAAGGAACGTTCCATGGATCGAGCACGCGGTCCAGATCAACGCCGCAATCATTGAGTTCAGATCGAAGTTCGCTCGCGTTCTTCGGATACGACATCCTTGTCTGATAGACCTCGTCGAGAGCACCCTTTAAGAGCTGCGTACTGTTCTTAAGTGCGCTGTCAAAGTAGGAAGCCGCATCGCGGCTGTAATCCGATGCGCCTCCAGCGAGCGACAAATCGCCTCGCCATGGGCGATATCCGGAGTTCAGGATTTCCTCAGCCACAAGATCAAGCCCTTCGGGAAAGGGTTTACTCGAATCAAGATTGAGTAAGTCGCGATAGGTGATGCCGCCGATGCTTAAATAGTAATAAGGTCCATAGTCGTAAACAGAGAAGCCATACTCGCGGCCGAACTCTTCATCGGTTCGCACCCGCTCAGCCACGGCTTTGTCAAAAACCAATACTCCCAAGGCACTCTCGACTACTCTTCCTTCCGGCGTCAGGATGTGCAGGTCCGCATTCGCGGTTTCTCCGGGGCGCAATGTAGTGCGCGCCATGCGCAATGCCACTTGCAGCTCCTGGCGGGCCGGGTAAATGATATTCGTGATTCCTGACAGGGCGCGATTCTGGTCACCGACGCCAGTCATCGCATAGGCAACAATGGTTAGCGCGCCGCGGAACTGCGGATCGTAGGGCACGTTCAGTTCTGCTCGCCCATGTTTCAACTGAACAACTTCCGAAACCGCCAGCCCGCTGTCCGCGAAGATGTCGACGATGATGTCCTTAACTCTTACGTTTGAAAGTATCCGGATCAGGATTGGATCGGATGGCCGGTAGAGAGCATGGTCCGTTTTTACCAGGACATAATCAAGATTGGATAAGATCGCGACTTGTTCACTGTAATGGCCAGGATTCCCCGCGGCATCAGCCCCTCGCAAGAGAATAAGCGCGTTGCTCTGGCGGTTCTGCTCGGAATTGTTATAGTTGCGGTACTCGGACCAGGAATGTGTCCAGGGATGCGAATACCATTCTTGATAGCCGCCACTCCCGATCGCGGTGAGCAAGTCTTTGGGTAAGGGCTGAAGCTCAACGCGGGCGACTCCATAGTGATTGGTGTGAAATTTACCTAACGGCACGCGGTCGGACACGCTGGGTTCTTCGCCGAATTGGCCGACACTATCGGACCGTGCGCCTTCGACCACGCCGTGAACCGAAGCTGGAGTTCCATCTGCGTAAGAACTGGTTACATAAAGCACAAAAGGAGCATCCGCAGTAATTGTTCCCGCCGTCGAGACGTATAGGTGAATGGGCTGCGCGCTCAGCCGCAACTTGAACCGGCGTTGTTCCGTGCGCTTTGTAGAAAGATCGGTAACATAGGCGGCCAGAGTGAGGTCTTCGAAACGCTGGTAGAAGGACTCCTTGAAATCGTGGAAATCTCCGGTTAGGTCCACATGCGCGGTGAACTTGCCGTCGGCATCGAGTTCTCCTTCCAGAGCCTGCGACTCGTCTGCCACCCACTCTCGTTTGTCGGAATCCCAGTGCCGGTTTTCCTGGCGAACTACCTTCACCTTGGCGCGCTGGACGGGCTTGCCAAAAAGGTAGTCGGCGCGAACTTCTACGCTGGCGTTCTGACCGGGAACGTAGTAAGGGCGGTCGGGAGAAACCTTCACCGTGTAAGTGGGCAGTTCATAGCGACTGATGCGGATCTTCGATTCGGACTCCTGGTTCGAGTACCGGTCACTCTGCACCTCGGCGGCGATGGAGACGTCACCTAGTTGCAACTTCTGCGGAATCTCCCAATCGGCCTTGGCCACGCCGAACCTCGACGTGTTGAATGTATCTTCAAATTGCATTTGTCCCTGGTCGTCGGTAAGCGTGACTTTGACGGGGACATTCGCGAGCGCATGGTTGTCGGGGCCGAACGCCAGCACGCGCATATGAACAGTTTGGCCCGGCTGATACAGCGGCTTGTCGGTGGTGAGCGTCACCCGGACAGCGTCGGGGAGCTTGATGTCGATCGATTCTTCTTCGCTGAAATCGCCGCGAGTCGCCGTGGCCACTACTTTTCCCTCAACATCGGAAGGGGCATTGGGGAGGTTGAAGTCTACGACGGCGTACCCGGAGCGGTCGGTGAGTTGCTTCTTCCGCGCCGTTGGTTTGTCGTCATCATCGTCCCCAACCTCGAGCTTGAAGTCGACCGGGACGCCAGCGATTGGCTCTCCCGTGGCTGGGTTGTCCACCCGCACACGTAACGGATACTTGGCTCCGAAACCAACCGTCTCGGCACCAGTTATTCGGAGTTCAAACGAATCGACCATCAGACCCCCCATCTGAAGTACACCTTGTACTGGCGCCGCGTCCGAGCCGTTGATGGAAGGAGTGAACGTGTATCGCAGGCGGTACCACCCCAACTCCGAGGGTGTCGTAGTCGGAAGGGCTTTCGCGTCCCACTGTAGCTTTTCTACAGTGGTGCCCGGCTCTTCTTGAAAAGTCCCCTTCATGGTCGAGTGAACCTTATCGTCAAAATTAACGAGTTCCAGAAGGAAGGTTCCTTCCATGTGCTGCCGCGAAAGATTAACTACAGGCAGCTCAAGTTCGGGCTTGGGAAGGAGGTGAAACCGGACGTTGTGTTCGTCAATTTTCAGCAGACTATCGGGTGGTTGCTGCGCGAGGACAAAAGGTATGAATAAAAAAAACAGAGTGGCCGAAGTACACCAGTGACGCATTGTACCCATGTGGCCTCCCTAAGATGAGGACATGCAAGAGATGCTACCAGTTCGAGCCACACTTTGAACGGCCATCGGGATCTCGCTCGTTACTTGAGGCGATCGCACTCAAAATCGCGATGATCGGGTTGACGGGTGAAATCGCGATGTTTCCCGAACGACAGTCGGTCCAGAGTCGACTGCGCTGCCTGAAACCTACCGGGCGTGGGAGAAGGACCTACTTTAATGAAGGTGTCTGCCCCCGAAGTCTGTGGGACAGGTACTCGATCGCGTGAATCCGTGAAGTCGGCACGGATTGTTGCCGGAAGAACGCGCGGTGGATTATGGCACGGACGTGACCGTCGGCGCACGCAGGGGCCATTTACCGATGGCTCCGATAAATCTAGGCTGTCCTCGAACAGTATCATGAACAAGAGAGGGCAGTTCAGGACTGTTCAAGCTAGCTTCCACTCGCGTCCCACGACTGAAACAGAGTCTGGGACGCTTTTTTCGTTCATGCAACGTCCCAGCGTAAGTTGAGTCACGGAACGCCTGTCGATCAGCTCCCAAGTGCCGCTCACAGTTTATCGACCCGGAGACAGCGAATCCAGTAATGATATATGGAGATCGAGATTGATTCCGCCGGTCCAACCACGATGTAGACAGGCTGGCGGAGGTCGGCTCTTCTGAGCCGATGGGTAAAATAGCGAAAGGTGATTGCGAAATGGATAGAAAAGAGTTTCGTGACATGGGCCATCAGGTCGTCGATCTCCTGGCGGACTACTTCGATCATATCGAGGAAAACCGGGTATTCCCTGACGTGGAACCAGGGGTGGTGAACCGGCTCTTTACGGAGCCACTGCCCCAGGAACCTAGTTCACCCGACAGCGTGCTCGGTGAACTGAAGGACAAGATGCTTCCTTATTGCACGAACGTCGGCCATCCCGGCTATATGGGACTGATCACGCCGTCGCCAAATTCCGTGGGAGTGATCGGAGACTTCATCTGTTCCGCCATCAATCAGAACGTTGGCGCATATTCAATTGGGCCGTCGGCGGTCGCGATGGAGCGAAGAGTAGTGCGCTGGCTCACCGACCTTTGCGGCTACGGCGAAAGCGCGGGCGGCAATCTGACCAGCGGCGGAATGATGGCGAATTTCATCGCACTAAAGCTCGGCCGGGATGCGGTGACGCGCGATCACGGCCAATACGAGGGGATACGCGAGCGCTGGGCGGTGTACGTATCGGAGGAGAGGCACGTTTCCATTGACAAAGCCGTGGACTGTGTAGGTCTGGGACGAAATGCACTGCGTCCGCTGCCGACAGATGCTGCGTTTCAGGTTCGGCTCGATGCACTTGAGGATGCGATCGCGAAGGACAAGAAAGATGGCGTCCGCCCGATGTGTGTAGTGGGCCTCTTTGGAACCACGAATACGGGCGCAGTCGATGATATGCGCGAATTGCGGCGCATCGCCGATCGCGAGGGAATGTGGCTGCATGCGGATGCGGCATATGGCGGCGGCATGCTGCTCTCTCACGAATGGCCGATGCGCGACCGTGGGCTCGAGCTCGCGGACTCGATCACCATCGATCCTCACAAGTGGTTCTATGCTCCGCTCGATGCCGGTGCCGTGCTGGTGAAAGATCAACGCCGGCTCACCGCATCATTCGGCATGAAACCATCGTATCTGACCGACGAGTCCGACCAGGAGAATGAACGTTATCAATATTACGTTCACGGATTCGAGCAGTCGCGGCGGTTTCGCAGTTTGAAAGTGTGGATGAGTTTCAAACGATATGGCGCCCGCGCGATCGGGGAGTGGATTGACAACAACGTGCGCCAGGCAAAACACCTTTGTGCCCTGACCGCCAAAGACCCTGACTTTGAGCCAGCCAGCGTCCCACCCATGTCGGCGATCTGCATCCGCTATAAAGGCGCAGAGCTTAATGAGGCAGAGTCGAAGAATCTGCATGCGGAAGTGGCGCAGCGAGTGGAGCAGAGCGGTCGCTTCTGGATTTCAACAACCGAACTCAAGGGAAAAGCTTGGTTCCGAATCAATCCTGTGAATTTCCGTACGCGCCAAGAGCACATGGAGAAGCTGTTCGCGCTGCTTCAGCAGGAGTGTCGTGCAATCTTGCGCGAAAAGCGATGACACGGCTAGATCGAGATCAGTTCTGCTTGTAATCGCAGTGTGCGGTTGCCGCCTGTCTACAACCCCGCCGTCAGCACTCGCGTGTCCGGTTCAACCTGACGGTGCGTATCCGTCTTCATGAAAATACGTTTCAGATGAGTGCGCGCGGTGTGATGACTGATGACGAGTTCCGCCGCAGCTTCCTCGATCGATTTTCCCTGCAAGAGATGTGCCGCCAGCCCGGCCTCTGCACGCGTCAAGCCGTAAAGTTTACAAAGGACCATCTCATCCACAGCCGGTCCCGCCTCTTGACCGCGCGTTGTCAGAAGGGCGGCGCGATTTTGTGAGTCGGGAGAACCGGGAATTCCGCCTTCGCTTGGAACGCTATAGGCGGGTTTGGTGGCAGCCCCGCTGGACGACTTTCTCGACGCCGATCGTGCTCCGATGACGTTGGAAAGGGGAATGAAAGTTTGTGCTTGCGCCGATGATGTTGTTGCTACGCCTAGCCCCACGTGGTTTCCTCCTTTGAAGCTTTTGACTGAAAACCAATTTGGGTGAAGACGGCTATTTGGGATATTTCAGCCGCCGGTTGGGAGACAGTTAGACTTTTGACTCTAGTCTTACGTCCTTCAGGCGATGACACAAGTAGCCCTACCCAGTAGGGATTGTTGCCAGCGTACTGTTCATTGGGGACACTGTCATCCCTCAAACAGGGTACGTATTTACAAGAGAGGAATCCGAACGAGAACAGCTGGCGCGCCCACGCTGCGTCGCTTCCCCGCATTACACCCGTTTGGACTACGTCTTTTTCGGCAATCCGAGATTCTCCTCACCCCTTTGTCGCAATCGCCGGAAACCGGTATAGAATGGCTGCCATTCTCCGCGGCCGAAATAAGGCTGCCTGTGGGAGTTCTACCGTTAGCAACCTCAAGGTGAAATCTTATGATCAAGAAAATTTGTGTCTTGTTGACAGTCGTAGCCGTCACTCTCGCCATAAGCTCACGCTATGCTGCCCGCGTGCTTGGGGCCTCGAGCAGCCATATCCTCATTACGGAACCGATCGACGAGACTCAGTTGGTAACACTGTTTGGTAACACTCGACCGGAAGCCAAAGCCGCGAATGATCACGGCCGTTTGCCCGATACCTTCCCGGTGGAGCACATGCTGCTGCAGTTGAAGCGCGCGCCGGAACTCGAGCGCGAGTTCGCGCAGCACATCGATTCGATCACGGACAAGTCGTCGCCCAACTTCCGCCAGTGGATGACCGCAGCGGAACAGGGAGAGAAATACGGCGTGGCCCAGCAGGACATCGATACTATCAAGAACTGGCTGGAGTCGCATGGTTTCACGGTCGGCTATGTATATCCCAACCACATGGTGCTGGACTTCTCCGGCAACGCTGGCGAAATCAGCCAGGCTTTTCACACCGAGATCCACGAACTCCAGGTGAAGGGCGAGCAGCACTTCGCCAACATGAGCGATCCAAAAATTCCGGCGGCCCTCGCGCACGCAGTGGTGGGTGTCGTTTCGATGAACAACTTCAAGCCTCGCGCGATGAACGAACGCCGCACGAACTACACCTTCGCCGGGTGCGGAGCCAACTGTTACGCTCTTGTGCCTGCCGACTTCCAGACGATCTACAACGTGAGTCCGGTATATACCGCGGGTTTTACCGGTAAAGGCGAGACCGTGGTGGTTGTGGAGGACACCAACTCCTTCGGCACCGACTGGGCGACCTACCAGAAGACGTTCGGCCTCACATCGTATGGAGGCACTCTGACCACAGTCCATCCTAACTCGGCGGGAAACTGCACCAATCCCGGCACCAACGGCGACGACATTGAAGCCGACCTGGATGTAGAAATGATAACGGCGATTGCGCCGGGCGCGAACGTGGAACTGGCCTCCTGTACCGATGGCGCCTCTTTCGCCACTTTCGGCACCCTGGTGGCCATTGAAAATCTGGTGAGCGCAGGCAGCCCTCCGCCGATCATCAGCATGAGCTATGGGGTCTGTGAGGTGATCAGCGGCGCCAGCACTAACGCAGCATTCAACTCGGCGTTTCAGTCCGCGGCTGCGGCGGGCGTCTCGGTGTTTGTTTCATCCGGGGATGACGGAGCCTCCTCTTGCGCGCGTGACTTTACGAACGGTGAGCTTTACGCGTACCCCGGGATTGGCATTACCGGATGGGGCGAGAGCGTATACAACGTATCGGTGGGCGGCACGGATTTCGAGGATTTGTACAACTCCCTGGAAGGCGGTCTCCCTCAGAGCACTTATTGGAACTCCGCCAACACCAAGACCTTCGGCTCCGCTAAGTCGTACGTCCCGGAAATTCCATGGAACGACTCTTGCGCGAGCTACCTGGCGTACACCGTAGAAGGCTTCACCGCCCCCTATGGCAGCACAGGCTTTTGCAATAGCAGCGCCGGAGCCGGTTTCCTGAGCACCGGTGCCGGGAGCGGCGGCCCCAGCGGCTGCGCCACGGGTGCGGGCAACGCCACCGGCGGGTATGTCGAGGACACTACTTGTAAAGGCTACGCCAAACCCTCGTGGCAATCGGGCATCTTCGGCAATCCGGCTGACGGCGTTCGCGATGTCCCGGACGTATCGCTGTTTGCCAGCAACGGCGTCTGGGGGCACTACATCATCATCTGCGCGTCGGACAGCAGTAGCGGAGGCGTGCCATGCACAGGCGCTCCCAGTACCTGGTTTGGCGTAGGTGGAACCTCGGCCTCTTCGCCCGTCATGGCCGCGATTCAAGCCCTGGTGGACCAGAAGTGGGGTATTCGGGCGGGAAATCCTAATCCCATTTACTACTCCATCGCCAAAACCGAATTCGGCAAGTCCGGCAACAGCGCCTGCTACTCGATCAATGAAACCGCAGGTAATAGTTGCGTGTTCAACGACATCACCCAGGGCGACAATGACATCAACTGCCGGTACAACGGAACCGCGTTTGAGGCCGATTGCTACCGACCTTCTGGAACCAACGGTGCCCTGGGCACTCAAGCCATTAGCAGCTTGACCTTGAAGTCCGCTGGATCCGGCTACACCAGCACTCCGACTTGCAAAATCAGCGGGCCCTCGAACAAGTCGAAGTATCTTTCACCCACCGGCACCACCATTTACGCCGGAGGTACTCAGGCAACCTGTACGGCGACCATCAACACAAGCACCCGCGTGGTTACCGCTGTGACTCTGACGAACAAAGGTCAAGGTTATACCGGAGTGCCGAGCTGCACCCTGTCGGGCGGAGGAGGGAAAGGCGGGAAATGCACGGCCATCATCACGCCCACGAAAGGCGCAGCAGCGTATCAGCCGTCATTCGGCGCCACTCCAGGGTGGGACATGGCCACCGGCCTCGGCAGCGTGAATGCGTATAACCTGGTAACCAACACAGCCTGGTAGTAAGAAAAAAGAGCGCGGACCTGATACTTTCAGGTCCGCGTTTTTTTCGAAAAGGTGCGTGTCCTCTGGGCTGTCGCTCGGACCACGCTATCGAGATCCAGTCGTTCCTGCCATTGGTTCGGCGAATGATTTCGTGAATAGTTCTTCGATTTCCTTCGACTCAACCTCCCCGGCCGTGGCTATTCCGGCTGAGTCACTTGGGCTCCATCCACTTTGGGCAACGAATTTGAGCTGTGGGCTTGCGCGTACCACGCCGCGCCGAACAAGACTACGAGCAGCAGGATTCCAAGCCCGCTCCGGATCGCATGGTTGACATGTGGCTCAGGCGCCTGGATTGGGGCGGGAGTAGGGTACGGAGCAAGGGCTGCGGCTGCGCCTCCGCCGACGGAAACTACGCCGAGTGTTTGGCCGCAGCTAAAGCAGAAACGCGAGTCATAGGGTAGATCAATACCGCACTTTGTACAGGTCATGTCCTATTTTGGGAACGATATGCGCTCGAAACAAGGTTACTCAGGTCACACGCGAAAATGCGGTCACTCCGGGCGGTTGGAAACTGGCTTGCTCTGTAGCGTCGACTGATTCCTCAGCGCTCTGACTTTGCAGGTTGCGCCAAAAGCAAGTCTACAGTCATCGGCGGGTGGTCCGAGACGCGATCTTCAACCGAATCGTTCAATTCGCGCATAGTCACCGGGAAGTGTGGAGCGAACTGGTAGCTCTGTTCCGTGCGCCGCGGATCGTTGATGAACGGCTTGACGAAGATCCAGTCCAACTTGAACCGGCCTACCAGCCCTCCGAAGTCGCGAGTGAACGAGTAGGTAGGAACGAAGCCTTTCCCTGCGCGTTGGTTACTGTCGGCAAGCGTACGGCTCTTAGGCGGCATGGTGCGATCCGGTTCGCCGCGAAAATCGAAGGCACGACCGTCGGCAAAACGGAAGTTCTCCATGGTCTTGAACAAGGGTTGCTCGCGATTGTCCCACAAAATCGGGAGATGAAAGGCCGTGGGATCGTTGTATCCATGAAAGTAACGGACCGGAACCAGCGTGTGCTGAAACATTCCCAGCGGGTGGAAGTGGGAAACGGCCTGGCCAACCCAGAATTTGTAGTCCGTGACTCGCGTCATGATTTCATTGCGGATCGATGTGGGAGTGTTGTCACGGCTGGTGGTGTTTAGATCGCCAGCGACGACTACTGGGTTTTTGTCTGATTGCAAATCCGCCAGCAGCGCCCGCATTTGACGTCGGCGGCATTCGGGCGGACATTTGTTTTCCAGGTGAGTCGCCACGATTGTGGCATGCCCGGTCGGCAAGTCGGGAATCGAGATCTCCGTGATCAACGCCATGCGGCCGCCCTGACGGAGTTCTCGCTCGACCCGTTCCCGGAAAATTTTGCGCGCAGACCAGCGCCTTCCCTGCTCGAGTTTCGAGATGGCAGCGTATTCCTTCGCGTACCAGTCGTAACACACTGGCAGACGAAGGATGCGAGCGTGGTCAATTGGATACCGGCTCAGGATCGCCGTACCATGCAGACCGTGGTATTGCTGGCGGTCCACTTGCAAATCCTTCTGCAGGCGTTGCTCCTGCTGCGCATCGGTCAAGTGCACTGGTTCCGTATCCAGATCGAAAAGCGGGTCGACTTCCACGAACTCCACTCCATAGGCGTAGTTCATGTGCAGAGCCTTGGCCAATTCCCGGGATATGTCCCGGTACTCGGTTCGCTTCATGCCCCAGTCCGCTTCATTCAGGATGAGAACATCAACTCCTTGCAGAGTGGCCAGCTGCGATTCGACGATTTCCTTCTGGCGAGGAGTGATGCCTGCCTTGGTCGTGCGCAAAAACTCGCTCGGGTCGCTGAGCGCAGAGCGAATCAGGTCGAAGTTCAGACCTCTCTCGATGTTCCAGAGGCCGACGCGAAGAACAAAGCCGAGACCCGTCACGTTCGGTCGGTGGGGCTGGAAGTTTGCCAAGCCGGCATCGCTTTGCACGAACGGCGTATTCAGCAATGCGCTGAGTCGCGCGCCCAGAACGCCTTCCGGCTTCGCCGTCGAAGCAAGCGAGACCAGTTCGTCGAACGAGAGCAAGTCCGGATTCTGGGATTGTTGCGCTGGGGAATCTGGCGGTAGGGTTGGCGCAGATTTGTCCTGCGCCATGCACGAAGAGAATGCAATGCCCAGGACCAGGCTCCAGGTTCTTGTGATTGCCGCCAGCGCAAATGCGAAGCGCGATAGGGCACCGAACTCGTGCGACTCAGAGTGGATGGTTTGCATTCCGGGTTATGAATACGGACTTGGACCACTATTTTATCGCAAGCTCGGTGGCCGTTTTCATCACAACCGGAAACGCAAACCGCTTCGGACGGCGATCAAGGACGGAGCCACACCACTCTCGCGGCTACGCCCCGACCGCCGTCCGAATCAAAGGTTACTGCCCAACAGCGGTGGGATGGTGTTGGTCGTGCCGCTCAACGGAGGTTGAGGCTTGCGCCAGGGCCGCTGAAAGTGCCTTCCCATCAGCCGCTCGAACTTCCTTCTCGATTCTGCTCCTGAGCAATGGCCTCAGGATAAAGATGGAGCAGAGTGCCGCGATCGCACACAGTACCGCCGAAATGTAGAAAGGCACGGCAAAAGAGCCGCCGAAGTACGCCGCCAGCGTTGCCGCTCCAAATCCGGCGAACACGGAAGCCGCGCCCTTGGCGGTATACACCATGCCATAGTTGGCAGATGCATTCTTGGGGCCGAAAACGTCTCCCGTCGTGGCGGAGAAGAGGGAATAGATCTCACCCCAGAACAGGAAGATGAAGGAGAACAGCACCAGGAAGGCTATCGGAGCTCCGGCTATCTTGGTCACCAGGAACACGAGGACCGCTTCGACGCCGAAGGTCAGGAACATGGTGCGTTCTCGTCCCAACCGGTCAGAGACCGAGCCCCAAATGATTCTCGACAGAGCGTTGCAGAGTGACGTGAGGGTTGCGGCCAAGGGGACAATCGCGATGCCCCATATCTTCGCGTCACTCACATGGAGAGACTTGGCAATCTGGGAAAGATTCGCCGTAGCGATTAAGCCGCCGGCCGTCGCAAAGAAGAACATTGTGTAGAGCAGGTAAAACTCGGGCCTTCCCAGAGTTTGAATCCAGGTAAAATTCACCTTTGACTGGGCAACGGCCTTGCGCACTTGTTTTGCCTTCTGGTCCCAGCCAGCCGGAACCCAGCCGGTAGGTGGGTGGCGCAGGATCATAGCGGCAGCAATCGCGACGATGCCTTGGCCAATACCCCAAACGGCCATCGCATGCGCCCATCCCATGGTATGGATCGAATGGGCAATGGGCATGATGGTGAGAGCGGCGCCACCACCGAAGCCTGCAGCCGTCAACCCAGCGGCCAATCCCCGGCGGTCGGGAAACCATTTCAAGGCATTGGCAACACAAGAAATGTAAATGATTCCTGCCCCGGTGCCGGAAATCACACCGTAATAGATGTACAAGTCGAGCGGGGACTTAGCGACGGTTCCGCCCAGCACCCATCCGAGCGCGATGCAAATCGCACCGAATGTCATCAGCTTCCGGATGCCGAACTTGTCGACGAAGTAACCTGACACGGGCATCGGCCAGGTCTCAAAAAGAATGAACGCGGAGAACACCGCTGCGATTTTCGCGTAAGGCGCTCCGGGGAACGTCAGCTTCATGCCCGGGGTAAAGAGTGTAAAAGCATACTGATAGTTGGAGATGACGATCATCGCGACGATGCCGCACGCCAACTGGATCCATCGGTTGCCAGCGATGCCGCCATAAGTTTGTTTCGCGGTATCTCGCTGACTGGGAACTAAAATTTGGGTAGCCATGAATTCTTTCTCCTAGTGAAGCAATGCGGAATTCCGTGCTGCAATGCGGTGAAGCCCCGCACTTCCGAATGCATCGCAAATCCGACCGACCCTGGGGGATAAACAAGTCTTGGGTGTTTCGAATAATTTCAGGGGTCCGGCTGAATGGCGACGAACGAGGGCAGCGAGGTTGGTGTATGGGCTTGAGGCTGGCGGACTGAGGACGAGTGAACAGGCGCATTGCGGGTTCGCGATGGCGACCATCGCAAACGTGCGAGCGTGCGTCCGAACCCAGCGATTAGGGATTGTGGATTCTGTGCAAACGAAGGAGGTCACATACGTGGCCACGGACCCTCCTACCTAAATGTCACAATTGCTTGTTCCTTGCTCGTCTCAATACGCCTGCACTCCTTGCCGGAAAACATCCGGGTAATGAAAAAAACGCGCCCCCTTTTTTTAAGAAGGGGGCGGCGAATTATTCGGCTGTTTCTATGTCTTTCTGGAGCGGGATGATTCCCGGCACCAGCCACTTGTTCCACATGTCATCGATTTTGCTTTGGAAGTAGTCGATATCCTCATCGATGAAATGCGCGAACCTTCCCTGCTTGAGCAAGTAATCACGCACCGGCAGACGTTTGAATCTGCCGCTGGCGATCTGTTCAGTCTTGCCGTAGAGCTTCAACTTGCCGTTTTCAACCTCGTATAGAGGCCAAATGCCGGTGTTGACAGCCAACTCGCCCAGTTCGAAGGAAAGCACTGGATCGAAGTCCCAGCCCTTGGGGCAAGGATTGAGGCAGTGAATGAAGGTCGGGCCGCCGATCGACAGTGCCTTGCGAACGCTGTTCATCGCCTGCAGTGGGTACGAGGTGGAAATGGTTCCTACATACTTCACTGTGGGATGGCCAACCATCATCAACGGAGCCATGTTCTTCTTCCAGCGGTGATTCATGATCCGCTTTACTTTTCCTGGCGTGCTGAACGAGGTATTGACGCCGTAGGGCGATGTCCCGGAAATCTGGATATCGGTATTGGCGTAGGATTCGTTGTCGTACATCAGGATCAGCAGGTTGTAATCGGGGTGACACATGGTGGCTGAGATTGCTCCCAGACCCATGTCCGCTCCGCCGCCATCGCCGCAGAAGGCGATAACATTGATGGGCTCGTCCTTCATGACGCCCTTGCGCATCTGGACGCGGAATGCTGCGGCCGCTCCTAATGCGCTGGAGCCAGAACTGCCCAGCTGTGTATGCATCCAGGGGACGCCCCAGGGAGTGGCGTAGTAAGAAGTGTTAGCCACGTACATGCACCCAGTACTTCCCAGAACGATCGTCCTGGGACCTGCGGCCTTCGCCATCAACTTCATGATTTGCGCAGACTCGCAGCCCTGACAGGTGCGGTGGCCGGACGTGTAGTACTCCTCGTGTGGAACCTTCTTTACTCCTTTGAAGGCTTCCAGCTCTTGCGTCGGTTTTTCATCTACAAATGTGCTCATGATTGTTTGTCCTTTCCGGCTATGAATAGCGCCACGCGTCGACTGGCGTTATCCCCGCAGCCCAATCCATTGCGTCAGGGGTTGCGGCTTACCTCTTGCAGCTTGGAATATTTTCTCGGTCATGTCTTCAACATCTGGCACGGTCACTTCGCGCCCACCCAATCCGCCGATGAAGCCGATAACTGGCGGCCTGGTGGCGCTGTTGCTATACATGGCAGACCGGACTTCGGTTGCCACCACGCCACTCAAGTCCGGTGAACCGAACGAGATGTCGCGATCCAGTACGCCAATGGCCTTGAAGCGCTCCAGGCACTTGCCGATTTCCTTGCCGGCAAACGGACGGAACCAGCGCAGACGAACGAACCCGACTTTCTTGCCTTGTTCGCGCATCTTGCGAATGGCTACCTTGACCGGCGTGGAAAGCGTGCCCATACCCAGCAGAACGACTTCCGCATCTTCGGTCATATACTCTTCGAAGAACGGGTTGCCGTACTTGCGGCCAAACGTTTTTTCGAAGTCGGCATAGACTTCGCGAATCACGTCGCATGCGATTTCCGTGACTGCGTAGTTCTGCCGCCGAATCTCCGTGACCCAATCTTCGTTACACTGTGGGGCCACCGAAATCACATTGTCGGGATGGAGGAGCAGGTCGCCACGGTTGTAAGGAGGCAGGAATTTCTTAACCTGCTGCGCAGTCGGGATCTGTACCAACCCCTGCGAGTGAGTGAGAAACGCACCGTCGCAGCTGATGGCCAGAGGTACGAACATGCGGCGGTCTTCCGCCACACGGTAAGCGATGAGGGCTGTGTCCAGTGCTTCCTGCGCACTATCGACCCAGGTCAACATCCAGCCCAGGTCACGGACGGCCAGGGCGTCATTGTGTTCCACGCCGAAGGCGCCGGGATCGTCCAACGCGCGGTTGCCCACCATGGCAATCATGGGGACGCGGAGCGCCGGAGTTACGGTCAAACATTCCATCGCGTACATCCAGCCCACGCCGCTGGAACCGCAGAACACGCGTGCTCCGCAAACTGATGCGTGTTTCACGATTTCAAATTGTGAATGCTCGCCTTCCGCCACGATATATTCGCAATCCATTTCGCCATCTGCAACCAGCTGGCTGATGTATTGCATGACCGTGTCGTAAGGCCGGATTGGGTAAGCCGTGACCACATCCACGTTGGCCAGTTTGCAAGCAATTGCGATGGCCTCGGCGCCTGTGATCAGAGCTTCCTGCTCGGTGCCTTTTTTCTTTTCTTCAACCGGTAATGTTAATGTCGCCATTTCAATCTCCTTGTCTGTTCAGGCTGCGTCTTGAGTGCCCGCAGGGCTGCTAGCCTTTTTTAGCGATCTCCAATGCCTCGGGGATCTCTT
Source organism: uncultured Acidobacteriaceae bacterium (assembly GCA_964403025.1). Taxonomy (GTDB): domain Bacteria; phylum Acidobacteriota; class Terriglobia; order Terriglobales; family Acidobacteriaceae; genus Sulfotelmatobacter. The sequence goes on from CAYOEH010000004.1 coordinate 163,418, forward strand.
CTGCATACTGACCGCGATAACGGAATCCATGAGACCGCTTCTCGATCGGTTCAGCCTTTTCAATCGTGGTTTCCAGCCATTGCAAGTAGGCTTTCTTGTCTGTCTCGTAAGCTTCCCACTGACTCTTGTTGTCGTGGAACTCGGACTCATTCACCATCGAGACGCATCCCTTTACCGGGCAAACCTCTTCGCAAACGCCGCAACCGCAGCAGGCTTCGAGATTGGCGTCATAGGTACCTTCGGCGGTGACGTCGAACGAGGCATCTGGACAATTCAGCCAGCACAGCGTGCACTTGGTGCAGGTCGAGAAGTTGATGACCGGCCGCAAGGTGCGCGTGGAATATTTCTTGAACAGTTCGTTGCGAGCGGGACGGAAGCCTCCGACTTTGCCCGTGACCGGATCCGGATAAGGGCCGCCCTGCGGCTGACCTTTAATCGAAGCGCCGGACCGCATGTCTTCCCAGCCGGGCAGTTCGAACTTGAACGGCACTTCGGGATTGCCTTCTCCAGCTTTTACCGGAACCGAGGTAAAGCGCTCGAAAGCGTTGCGCGCTGACGTGACTTTCAGCGAACTCTTCAGCTTGTCGTTGATGAACTGCTCCACCGACTTCAGGCCGAACACTTCGGGCAGAGCTTTGGCGATGGCGCCCAGGACGCGGACGTCAGTGTGGTCATCTTTAAAGACCCACATGCCGGAGAAGCTGGCGAGACCCTTGATGATTCCCAGCTTGTACGGCTCTTCCCGGCGGTGAATGCTCTCGAGCAGGGTGGGCGCATCCTCGAGGGAAATTACGATGAGGGTGTGTCCCGGCTTCAGAGCGTGATGCACCGGTTGCAATCCGTACCATGCCCAGGACTCTCCGCCCTTGCAGAGCGTGTCGTCGAGAACCACGGTGAGATCGACCTGCTTCGGTTCGTATTGCGCCATTCCGGCTTCAAGCGTCAGTTCGTCATTGGCGACGATTGCGAAACTCTTGGCTGGAATACCATTGCGCTCCGGAGCATCCCCGTAACGACCAAAGGAAATGCCCAGTTTGCCTTCGTTGTGCGCGGCTAAAACGATGTCGCGCGTGATGTTCTTCGCGAGAGTCTTTTGAAAGACTCCTCGGTAAATGACTTCGACCGCGAATAACTGACCCATTTGGCAACCTCCATTCTCTTAGAGCTTTTTCAGTACGACGGTTTCAATTTCCTGCAGGTGCCGACGCATCGCAGACTCAGCGGCTGCGGCATCGCCCAACTTCAAAGCGGAAAGAATCCGGTGGTGACCGGCAAGCGATTTTTCCTGCCGCCCTTCCACCTGCAATGAACTTTCCCGTGTTTCACGCAACAAATCCATCAACACATCCACCACTTTCAAAATCACGCCGTTGTCAGAGGCCAAGGCAATGGCATAGTGAAATTCGGAATCCTCTTCGATCCCCGATTGCCCCTGAAGCACCTTGGCTTTCTGGCGGACGAGAATATCTTCCAGGTCAGCGATGGCATCACGAGAAATGTGCAGAGCAGCACGGCCAGCCAGCGGGGGCTCGAGCATCTTGCGCACGTCGATGAGTTCCGCCACCATCTTCCGTTTCTCAAGCAGCGCCGTGGCCAGGGGGTTGTTTTGTTTTGCGGCAGGACTGCAAACTACGGTGCCGATGCCCTGGCGCGGCTCAAGGAGTCCCATCAGTTCCAAGGTCCGGATGGCGTTCCGCACGGAATCGCGGCTCACGCCCATTGTCCGGACCAGTTCGCGTTCTGGGGGAAGCAGATCGCCTGGCTTTAACTCTTCGACGATGCGCCGCTCTAACTGCCGGGCAACTTCCTGATACACCTTGTTCCGGGGAATCGCTTCGAAACCGGTCTTCGTGAGTGATGCAGTGCCTAGCATCTGAATGGTCTGATGACTGACCAGTTCATTTCAGGCCTAAACCCAAAACTGCACAATGATCCAAATCACGCTTCAGTGTGACATCTTGGCAGAGGAATGTGACGCGATAGGCGCAGGAAAGCCAACCTGATTTCGCGCTTTGCGGGAATGAAATCGGGCGCGGATCAAGACCGCCGGACGGCAGCATCCTATGCTGGAATAATCTTCCTAAAAGAGAGAGAATATTAGTGTCATGCTTTCCGGGGATGATACTGTCCCCACGACAACCCAAAGCGTGGGACGGGTACACGAACCGGGGCGCTTGGGGTTGAGGTCTGTACGACACCTGCCAGTCTTGTATCCAATCGCAGGCATTGCTCGTCGGATCTAAGTTTCCAGCGACGATGCCGGAACCCATCCGCGATTGTTTTACTACGGAGAGACATTACTATGGCCACGGTCACAATCGAAGTTGATGCAGCATCGAGTAACTTCCGGCACGCCAAGCTGGAGCGTTGGGTCGAAGAAGTCGCACGGATGTGCAACCCCGATCGCATTCACTGGTGTGACGGTTCGCCGGAAGAACAGGAGTCGATGCTGCGGATGCTGGTGCTGAGCGGGACAGCGATCCCTCTGGATGCGACCAAGCGACCGAACAGCTTTCTGGTGCGCTCCGACCCCGCCGACGTGGCCCGCGTGGAGGATCGGACTTTCATCTGCTCCCGAACCAAGGAAGAAGCTGGCCCCACGAACAACTGGGAAGATCCGGCGAAGATGAAACAGAAGCTGGGAGAATTGTTCGCCGGATCGATGGTCGGACGCACCATGTTCGTGGTGCCCTACAGCCTCGGTCCGATCGGCTCGGAGATTGCGAGAATCGGAGTGGAGATCACCGACTCGACGTACGTGGTCGCGAACATGCACATTATGACGCGAGTGGGAACCCACGTGCTGGATGTTCTTGGCGAGGACGGTGAGTTTGTGCGTGGACTGCATTCGGTCGGGCTGCCGCTTGGCCCCAATCAGCCGGATGCGACGTGGCGCTGTAATAAGGAGCACAAGTACATCTGCCATTTTCCCGAGACGCGGGAGATCTGGTCTTACGGTTCTGGTTACGGCGGCAACGCGCTGCTCGCGAAGAAATGCCATGCCCTGCGCATCGCATCGGTGCAGGCGCGCGACGAAGGCTGGATGGCCGAGCACATGCTGATCCTGAAATTGATCAGCCCGTCAGGCCGCGTGAAATACATGACAGGTGCGTTTCCTTCCGCCTGTGGCAAAACGAACTTGTCGATGCTGATCCCGACGATTCCAGGTTGGAAGGTGGAAACTATCGGCGATGACATCGCATGGATGAAATTCGGCGCGGATGGCCGGCTTTACGCCATCAACCCGGAATACGGCTTCTTCGGCGTCGCTCCCGGCACGAGCATGAAGTCGAATGCCAATGCCATGCTGACTATAACCAGGAACTCCATCTTCACGAATTGTGCGATGACGCTCGACGGCGATGTCTGGTGGGAAGGAATGACCGAGGAGAAGCCGGCCAAGTTGGTGGACTGGCTGCGCCGGCGATGGAGTCCTGCGACGCCCCGGCCGGCGGCGCATCCGAATTCGCGTTTCACGGCTCCCGCATCGCAGTGCCCGGTGATTGCCCCCGAATGGGAGGATCCGAAAGGCGTACCGATCGATGCCATCCTATTTGGCGGACGGCGCGCGGGAATTGTTCCGCTGGTCACTGAAGCTTTCGACTGGCAGCACGGCACTTTCCTGGGTGCCACGGCCAGCAGCGAGACTACCGCGGCCATCACCGGCAAAGTGGGACAGCTACGTCGCGATCCCATGGCCATGCTTCCCTTCTGCGGCTACCACATGGGCGACTATTTTGGGCATTGGCTCAAGATGGGTGAGCACTCGGCCGCGTCGAAGTTGCCGAAGATCTTCTACGTCAACTGGTTTCGCCAGAACCAGAAAGGCAAGTTCCTGTGGCCGGGTTATGGAGAAAACAGCCGAGTGCTGAAGTGGATCTTTGAGCGCTGCGACGGAAAAGTGCACGCTAAGGAGACGCCGATCGGACGTATTCCCGAAGTCGCCGATCTCGACACAACCGGCCTCGACCTCGGCAGCGCCCATGTAGAGGAACTGCTCAGCGTAGATATCGAGGGCTGGCTGGCAGAAGTGCCATTGATCCGGGAACATTTCGCCCACTTCGGCAGCCATCTTCCCGAGGGATTGAACTTTGAGGTGAAGTCTCTGGAAGAACGTTTGCGAGCGGCGAAGCAATAATTTTTGGTTGTGTGCTTTCGAGTCCCGGGCTTACAAGCCATTCGCCGCAGCCGCGCATTGAGAAGCCAGCGTTCCGAAGAAAAGACAAGGGCTCTCTTTCCTGCGGGAAGGAGAGCCCTTATCTGTCAATTTGCATCAACCAATGTCACCGCTTAGCTTCTTTACGCCACACCTCGCGCCTTCACAGGCATAGGCACCCCGCCACCCGATGTCATTTGATCCGAAGCGCGGACGGCCCGGGCTGCCAGAGGCTTCAGCCACAGCAGAGCCATAAACGCGGCGATCAGGTCGCACACAATCATGGCCCAGAAAACCTTGGTCCACGAACCGGTCTTAGCGAACAGCCAGGCAGCGCCAGGGCCAGCAAATGCCGCTGCGACGCCCTTCGCGGTGTACACGATGCCGTAGTTAGTGGTGGCCCACTTTTTCCCGTAGAGGTCGCCGGTGATTGAGGGGAACAACGAGAAAATATTGCCCCAGGCAAAGAAACACAGGCCAGACAATGCCACGAACCACACCGGATGGCCAATCAACTGGAGCAGGGCATAGACTGCGACCGCCTCGAGGATGAACGAGATAAAGATGGCATTCTCGCGTCCAATATGGTCTGAGACCCATCCCCAGAAGGGACGCGTCAAACCATTCAAGATACGGTCGACCGTGATAGCCACGACCAAGGCGGTCATACCCCACAGCACCACGACTTTGTCGACGTGGTATGAAGCAGCCATCGGGTTGAGTTGTGCCGTGACCACCAAGCCGCCGAAGGCCAACATGGTCATCATCACATAGATAATGTAGAACGACGGCTGGCAAAGCATCTGCAGCGGCGTCATGTCGACGGCCGAAGTGTTCACTTTGGCCCTGATCTTCGCTTCTTTCTCTTTCCAGTTCGGCGGCGTCCATCCCACCGGCGGCCTGGCCAGGAACAGGGACGAGGCCAGTACCACGAATCCCTGGATCAGTCCCCAGACGATAAATGTGTGCTGATAGCCAGAGACCTTCAGCATGTCGGCAATAGGAGCGATCGTAGTCGCGGTTCCTATGCCGAAAGCTGCTGCAGTCAGGCCGACGCATAGACCACGGTGGTCCGGGAACCATTTCAGCGCATTCCCAATGGCTCCTCCATAGACGATTCCAGCGCCGACGCCGCCAACTCCATACCAGAAGTAAAGGCTATTGATCGTCTCCGCACGGCCCGATCCGATCCAGCCCAGTCCGACCATGATGGATCCGATACCCAGCATGAATCGGGGACCAATCATATCCACCAGAAAGCCTTCGAAGGGAACGAGCCAGGTTTCCAGGGCGACGAATATAAAGAAGGTCCACTGAACGGCCTCCAACGTGACGTGCAGATGAGCTTGAATAGGTTTGGTGAAGAGAGTCCAGGCGTACTGCAGGTTGGCGATGGCCATCATCGCGACGATACCGGCAACCAACTGGATCCAACGATTGGGAATTCGCGAGGGGTGAATCAGAGCGGCCGGAGATCCAGCCATAGGTGTTACCTCCATGACAGCGCGTTATACGTTAACAGCGCATTGCAAGAACGCCTGTTGCCTCGCGACTTGCTTCCTGCGGAGTGCAGGGTGTGTCGACTGACGCCGGCCAACAGGTTCGGCGTCGGCTTCCACTTCCGTCAGGAATTCAATCACATCGGAGACCGGGCACTTTCCCACAACTTATCGACTTCGACTTGGAAACCGTCAATGTTGGTCATTGGTGAAATTCGCCAATCTCACCAAGAGATGGCCTCGGTTCGCCGCCCGACTTGCCAGCAGCGATCGGCTTCATCCTGCCAAGGCAGGCTTCAGCATCCCTTCAGCTTCTTAGTGCAGCCACCCCACGTGGCCGGTAAACGGCGAATCTTTTTGGCTCGGCGGCGAAACCCGTGATATATACTGGTCCAGTCATCGAACCACTTGCGGCTGGAAAAGTTAGCATGCTTCCCACGGACTGTCAAGAGTTCTCGAATCCGAGCGGCGACACGGCTCGCAAGGCATCCTCCCAAGATTTGGACACCCAGCCGGAAAAGCGACCGATGGATGAAAGCCTGCGGGCACAGATTGAAACCTACCTCTCTCACCTCAATGGCCTGATTGGCCGCGGCCGTCAGCTTGGGGAGCTACTTGCGGCGGATCCTTCCAGTGCGTCTGCCATCGGCGCTACACGCGCCTGGCAGGAAGACTGCGGAATTACGATCAATCAATTGTCGGGAGGGAGCAAGGCCCACTGGCTTGCCCGGTCATTCAGCCAGGCTTTTCTGATGCGCTCCGGGGACGGTCATGCCGTGGAAGGGGTTGCGCCGGCCGAGATCGTCCAACGGTTGCTTGCCGTCCTTGAGCAAGGGGTTGCATCGCTTTCCCAAACTGATAGCAGACCGGTCATTTCCGCGTCGTCGGAAGCACCGCCCCCGCACCGCTTCGATTTTGTGCACAACCCCGAACTCCGGCCCGTCGTCGAGCAGGCTTATCTCGATAGTCGCGGCGCGCTTGATCAGGGCGAATACGAAACCGCGTTGCTCACCTCCTGCGGAATCCTGGAAGCGATCGTGACGGATGCTTTAGAGCACAAGGGGCTGAGCGCGCTGATTGCGTCGGGTGCCCCCGTTGAGAAAATTTCTGACTGGTCGTTTGAGACGCGGCTCGCCGTCGCGGAGAGGGCAGGACTGATTCGCGGCGGATGCGCGCGCCTGCCGGCAATCGCGCGAGCGTATCGAGATCACTCCGGCGCCGAGGGCAGTGGAGAACTGAACTCTAAGGTTACGGAACGCGACGCGCGGCAAACCGGCCAGGTCCTGCATGTGGTGATGAGAGATTTGGATCCCGGCCGCTAGACGCCCACTGCAGGCGACCGAGCCTATCTGGATCCGACGAGAGCCGAAACGCGGCTTCGCGATCGAGTTTATCAGGAGAATAATATGGCAGTTCGAGATGCTTGGATCGAAAAGCGGTTGGCGGCAACAGCTGCCGCGAATGGTTCACGGAACGTGTCGCAAATGCATTATGCGCGTCAGGGCGTGATTACGGAGGAGATGGCATTCGTCGCTGGGCGCGAGAAGATTGAGCCGGAGTTAGTGCGCAGTGAAATTGCCCGCGGACGCGCCATTATCCCCGCCAACATTCACCACAAATCGCTTGAGCCCATGGGCATCGGCATCGCGTTCAAGTGCAAAATCAACTCGAACATCGGTAATTCCTCGACCACATCGAACATCGACGAGGAACTGAAGAAGCTGCACCACTCGGTGCATTACGGCGCCGATACGGTGATGGATCTCTCGACGGGCGGCGACATCCCGGCGATCCGCAAAGCCATTATCCAGGCCTCGCCCGTGCCCATTGGCACCGTGCCGATTTATGAAGCGCTCTCGCGAGTGAAGCGCAATGAGGATTTGAGCATCGGCCTGATGCTCGAAGTAATTGAAGAGCAAGCCGAGCAGGGCGTCGACTACATGACGATCCACGCCGGCGTGCTGCGCGAGTTTGTGCCGCTGGCTCGCAATCGCATTACCGGCATCGTCAGCCGCGGCGGCGCTCTGCTGGCGCACTGGATGAACACGCACAAGAAAGAAAATTTTCTTTACGAACACTTCGACGACCTCTGCAAAATTTTCAAGAAACATGACGTGAGTTTCTCGCTGGGCGACGGATTACGCCCTGGCTGCCTGGCCGATGCCAGCGATGCAGCCCAGTTCGCCGAATTGAAAGTGCTGGGTGAATTGACGAAGAAAGCGTGGGAACACGATGTCCAGGTGATGATCGAAGGACCGGGCCACATCCCGATGGATGAGATCAAGCTTCAGGTGGAGAAAGAAATGGAGCTCTGCCACGAAGCTCCGTTCTACACTCTGGGCCCGCTGGTCATCGATATCGCGCCCGGCTATGACCACATCACCAGCGCGATCGGCGCGGCGATGATTGGTTGGCACGGCGCGTCGATGCTTTGCTACGTGACGCCGAAGGAACATCTTGGCTTGCCCAACGCGGATGACGTGAGACAGGGCGTGATCGCCTACAAGATTGCCGCGCATGCCGCCGATGTAGCGCGGCACCGGCCTGGCGCGCGCGACCGTGACGACGCACTTTCCTACGCGCGTTTTTTGTTCGACTGGAACAAGCAGTTCGATCTATCGCTCGATCCCGAAGCCGCGCGCTCGATGCACGATGAAACGCTGAAGGATGATTTTTACAAAGACGCGAAATTCTGCTCCATGTGCGGTCCGAAGTTCTGTTCAATGAATATGACGCAGCACGCAGAGGCGTTAGACGGTAAGGATCAGTCGCAGCGTCAGCAGAAGTTCGTGGAGTTGCTGGCGAAGGTGGGTAGTTAGCAGCGATCGAATCGCCCTTTGTAGAGACCTAATCTTCCAGGTCCTGCCGAAACACCGGTTGCGTGGGATCGAGGCTGCCATCGATCACGGCGACCAGCAGGTTTCCGAAGGCGTTCGTCGCTTCCGGCAGTGAGGCGTAGCCGCGCTCGCGCTGGAGCGCTCCGCCATCCGCGTAGATCAAAGTGAAATAGCGGCCCGAGGAATACTGCAGCTCCAGTAGCTTGTTCGGCATATCCGGATCGCCCTGCTGACCCAGCACATCCATCAAAGCGACCGTCCACTGCCTGCCCTTCGGGTCGGTGACGACCTCGCGTTCGAGGAATTGCCAGTCGTTCATGCTCCACAAAGGCATATTTATTCAAGCAACTGCGCCAGCGCTCTTCCGACCTGAGCGCCCGTAAAGGGTTTCGGAACCAGCAGAACCTTGCGCGCGTTGCGCGAGCGCAGACTCGCATCCGCCTGCTCTGGCGTGTCGCTGATGATGACGATCGGAAGCTCGGCGTGATTCGGATGGTGACGCAAGCTATCGAAAAGCGCCTCACTCATATCAAAGGCCGTACAATCGAGCACGACCGCATCGGCGCGATGCTCCGTCACCAGATCGTTCACCGTGGGGGTATAGCCCGCCGCGAAGACCTCGTAGCCGAGGTCACGCAGCGAGAACGTCAGCAACTCGGCGATCTCCGGCGTGTCGTCGATCAGCAAAATGCGCGACAATCTACTTCTTACCCGGGCCTGTGCCGGGCAGGCGCGGCTTCTTGCCTTCGCAGGGCTCCAGATCCATCATCCAAATTCGCCCGCCGGCCGTGTAGTAGGCACGATGATCATTCTCGATCATCGCGCCCCAGGCCTCCAGCGTGCGCATGGCGAAGGTAACTCCTTCGAAGTTGTTGCGCGCATGGCTCAGCACTTCATTGGTGTGCCAGTTGTCGGTAAGGATCGCGTCTCCCGGATGCACGCGTACGACGGTGTAGTAGCGGTCGAATGCCGCTTCTGGTCGCACGTCGCGGGTCGACCCACGTTTTTTGCCTTCGGTGACGATATAACTTTCCTGCGCTTCCGGAGCGGCAGGCGGAGCAGTTGCTTTTGTGTTCATACGGTTTCCGCCACAGTCGCGGCCTCTTCTGCAGCCGCCATATTAACCAAGTTTTTCGCATCGGCCGCCTGGATCAAAGCCTCAGGCAGCTCAACTCCCATCATCCGCCATTGCTCATTGGCGAACTTCTGCAGGTTGGCAATGTGCTCGGCATGGAGATGGCCGAAGCGGCCTTGCAGCTTCAAGTACTCCGAGACCGGCCGCATGCTCGCCGGGCGGAAGCTGTAATTGAACGCGCGCTTCTCGGGATTCCACTCCCAGATCGGGTACAGCCCGCATTCGACGACCAGTCGGCCAAGGTCGATCGAGCGCGGAGTTTCGTAGACGAAACCCTTCTGGCAAGGTGTGTAGATCATCAGGTAGGCAGCACCCTTGTGGTTGAGTCCCTTGCGCACTTTGTTCATCAAGTCGATGGGATAGCCCACGCTCGCAGTCGCCACGTAGCAGTGAGGATGTCCAGCGGCCATCATGCGAGCGAGATCTTTGGGATATAGCTTCTTCCCTTCCGGAACTTCGGGGCCCGGAGGAGAGAATGTAGTCATGCCACCGTAAGGTGTGCGCGACGAAGCCTGGATGCCGGTGTTAGCGTACTGCTCGTTGTCGTAGCAGATGATCAGGCAGTCGTGATTCCGATAGAGCGCGCCGGAAATCGAGGCGAGGCCGATATCGGACGCGCTGCCGTCGCCCGCCTCACAGATGATGTTGGGAAACTGGCCCTTCCACTTGCCCTTGCGGATCATGGCTTCGTACGCGGCGGCGACGCCTGCAGTAAAGCTCCCGGCGCTGCCTATCTGCGTATGCGCCCAGGGCACATTGTAAGGCGTGCACAAGTACGAACTGTTGGCGACATACATGCACCCGGTCGGTCCGACCAGGATGGTATTGTCGCCCGCCGCCTTGCTCGTCATTCGATATTGAATGGACGGGCCGCAGCCGGCACACGTGCGGTGGCCGGGAACGAACGGTTCGGATGCCGGCAATTCAGGGTTGTAGAAGCGCGCGCCCTGATTCGGGTTGTCGAGAATCGGCAGTATCTGCCGCTGAACTTCTATGGTCGCCATATTAATTCCTCCCAGTAGCCCGGCACGAGAGTTTCTGCACCGTCACTGTTGTACCGCGATAGCAAAGCTCTACTCTTCAAATCCAACCCAATGCGTGCGTTTTTCAATCTTCCCACGTTTCTGCACTTCCAACATTTTTTCCGTCATCCAGTAAAATTCTTTCAGCACAATCGCCTCGCCCCCCATGCCCGCCATGAATGAGAAGACCAGGGGGCGCTTGTCGCTCTCGTACAAAGCCGCGGCAGCTTCGGCATACAGCACACCGCCGCTGCTTACGCTGCCGAGCCCCATGTTGGTTTCGATCACGCCGACTACCTTGAACTTGCTGAGGACCTCTTTCACGCGATCGGTTGGATATGGGCGAATGGTTCGCAGCCGTACCATGCCAACCTTCAAGCCGCGATCTCGCATGTGCTGAATGGCGAACCGCGCCGTTACGGCGTGTGCGCCTTGCAGGAAAAATACGACTTCTGCGTCATCGGTCATGAACTCGTCGACCCAGGGATCGTAGCGACGGCCGAAAATCTTCGCGAACTCGTCGTGGACTTCTTCAATCACGGCCATCGATTCTTCCATGGCGCGCGCCCGCTCCAATTGCAGCGGCGGACCTTGCTCCGGCATGATCTGCGGCCCATGCGAAACGGGATGGCGCGGGTCGAGCGGATAAGGATGCTTGTACGGCGGCAGGAATTCTTTCACCTGCCCGGAGTCTGGCAACTCGACATCTCCCGTGATGTGAGAGACGAAGAAACCATCCTGGCAAACCATCTGCGGCAGAAGCACCCTCGGGTCTTCGCCGATGCGATAAGCGATCAGGTGATTGTCGAATGCTTCCTGCGCATCGCAGGACCAGCCCATGATCCAGCCCATGTCGCGGGTCGAGAGCGCGTCGGTATGCTCGGAGCCGAAGTCGCCGGGAGGATCGAGCGTACGGTCGGCGATCATCATCTGCACCGGCATACGGCTACCGGAAATCGGCGAATACAGTTCGTACGCGAACTGCACTCCGACTCCTGAACTGCCGGTGAAGACGCGTGCCCCGGCAGATGCGGCGCCGTGGGCGATGCTCAACTGCGAGTGCTCGCTGTCGGCCACAATGTACTCGGCATCGAGTTCACCATTCGCCACCATTTGCGCGAGCGCCATCATGGTTGCGGTATAGGGCCGGATCGGGTAGGCCGCGATCACATCGACATCTGCATATTTGGCAGCCTGCGCCGACGCGACGCAGCCGTTGATTCGAACCGTCCTCTTCTTTGCTGCTGTAACTGTTTGCATATTTCGCTCCGCAGCGGCCGCCCAGGTGGTGAACGCTGCAATCTATGGACTACACAGTTCCAACGCTGGCTCTGTGCAGTCTCTAAATGTTCTTCGCCGCCCGGTCGCCCAAGTTTCTTAACTCTTCCGCCTGCCGCCCGTGCAAGCCCGGCGAGATAGCGAAGGCTGTATCCATGCGCACCACGCCGGTATCGAAGTCGAGCTCAGGAACGCCTTCGAGGCATCCCGTGGGACACTCCTCGATACACACGCGACAACCTTTGCAGTAGTCGACCAGAATTTTGTACATGCCGTTCGAACGCTCCGGACGCGCAATGCATGGCTCTGGACAGACCAGATAACAATTGTCGCAGGCGTTACAGGTGCCGCAACTGAAACAGCGGCCCGCTTCCTCGACTGCCTGCTCCTCCGTGAACGCCTGAATCACCTCGTCCTGCGTCTTTTTCCGGCTGGCCGGAGGAAGCAGGTCCTGGTGGACGCGCGGGAAGTGCGGGAAATACGTCATGTTCATCCGATTCAAATCAAAGATGACGTCGACCGGAATCGTGCGCGGTTGCAGAAACTCGCCACGCATCACCTTATCCAGATTGAACGCAACCCGCTTGCCGTCGCCAACCGCATTCACTACCATCAGCGGCTGACCTGAACCCAGTTGGACGATATCGCCAGCGGCGAAGAAGTTCGTGTCGCCGAGGCGTCCGAACTTGTCGATTTTGATGGTGCCGCGCTCAGTTTTGAATTCGTCCGGCAACCATTTGATCGATGCGCGCTGTCCGACAGCGATGATCACGTTGTCAACATGAAAACGCTCGGCCTGGGCCTCTCGATCAACCGTGATGGGCGAGGCATTGATCGCTCCAGAAAAGCGCGCTGGATGCAGTTGCAAGGCTTCGACCTTGCCGTTGCCGAGCACGGCAGTCACGGCTCGCCCGTGCATCAACTCCACACCTTCTTCCAGCATGTCGTGGAGATCTTCCGACACGGCCGGCATTTCCTGAGGATTGGCCTCCACCGTGATCATGGTGACTTCCACAGCTCCCTGCCGCAGAGCTTCACGAGCGCAATCGATGGCTGTGTTTCCGCCACCGATGACAGCAACTCGAGCGCCCACCTTGACTTTGGATGTGCCCATGCCGATATCGCGAAGGAAAGGAAGACCGTAATGCACTCCCTCCTTATTCTCTCCTTCGGCACGCACGCTATTGGGCTCGGTGAGGCCCACGGCCAGAACTACGGCGTCGTAGTTTTTCTTCAGGTCGTCCCAGGTGACATCCTTACCGACTTCGACATTCGTCTTGATGGTGATGCCGAGTTCGACGAGGCGTTCAATCTCGCGATCGAGCACGTCCTGCGGCAGGACCCAGTCGGGAATGCCGCCACGATTGAGGCCGCCGGCTTTGGGAGACTTCTCAAGGACGGTGACTTTGTAGCCGAGGCGCGCGAGTTGATACGCGGCACTGTGGCCTGCCGGACCTGATCCGACCACGGCGACTTTCTTGCCGTTCGGCTTCCCAGGCTTCACCACGTCATGCTTCAGGGCTTGGCCGAGATCGCCAAGAAAGCGCTCAACGGCGCGAATCGAGATCGCCTCATCGTACTTGCCGCGATTGCAGGCTTGTTCGCACGGGTGGTAGCACACACGGCCAGTGACCGAAGGAAACGGCATGTCTTCCTTGATCAGCGCATAGGCGTCCAGATACTTGCCGCGCTTCACCAGGTCGAGATAGCCCTGGATTTTTTCGTTGGTGCCGCAAGCATTGTTGCAAGGTGGCAACTTGTCGCGGTAGACGGGGCGGATGGCGCGCCAGTTGCCGGTGGGAAACAAGTCCTGCCCTTTTTCCTGCGAGGGCGCAGGCGTGATGCCGGCGAACGGAATCTTGAGACGATCGGGAATATGTGTGCCTTTGGTCGACATGTAATCCTTCCTATGCAGCCACTGGGTTCAGCTTCATGATGTGCAACTGGTCGAGTGCCAATTCGAATGCCGTTTTGTTTGCGATCATCGGCTGGATTGTTTGCATCTTGACGATGCCGGTGGTCTTGACCACGGCGGCAATGAGCGGAGCGGCGATATCGGGCGCAACCAGCTTGCTGCGCTCGGCGGCGCCTTCGGTTGAAAGACGGTCGAGGCCGAGTTCGCCCAGCCGGTAGTAGAGCCATTTGTGGTCGGCCAGATGAGCGGCGTCAACACAGACCAGTTGCGCCAGGCGCTCAGGGCGAGGCACGAAGCGAACCATGTAATCAGGGGTATAGTGCGTGTTGATCACCAGCGTTCCGCCGGGCGGCATGCCGCGCATATAATCCCACCCTTTGACCATCGTCCCCTCAACCAGCACGACGATGTTGGGCTGCTCGTTTTCGTAGGTGAGTTCGTTCTCGATCACGTCATCGCTCACGCGGCAGTACTTGCGCGTCGGGCAGTTGGTGCGATCGGGATTGTCGACGTAATTTTCCATGGCCTGCGCATACTTGCCTTCAATGCGGGCGGATGCGGAGATGGAATTCACGATGTCGCGGCCTTCCTTATCCATGATGATGCCGCGCGTCCAAACTGTAAGTTCCGTGTAGCTCATGATCAGACCCTCGTCCTGCTTAGTAGATGCGACTCAATCGGAAGCTTCGGCGCAATCTCCAGCGCCATCGTTCAACGCACTCGTCTTTTTCCATTCGTTGATGACTGCCACCTGCTTGGGATTGCCGCGATCCGAATCAAGGACCGCGAGGAAATCGCCTCGCAAGACCACGAATGGCGGTTTGCGAGTACCATCATGAAATTCTGCAATCGCTAACAGCGTCGCCTTCTTGCACAAACTTTCAATATCCGCTCCGGTGGAACCTTCCATGCGGCTGGCAAACTCGTCGAAATCGACATCCGGGGCCAGGGGAACACGCCGGCAACAGAGCCGCATGATCGCCGCACGGTCGGCTGCATCGGGCTTGGCGAACGGGAGAATGTAGTCGAAGCGCCCGCTTCGCATAAGCGCCGGATCGATGCGCTCGGGGCGATTGGTAGCTCCGAGCAAGATCACCCCTTTGACATCGCGCAAGTTATCGATCTCGCGCAGCAACTGGCTGAGAATCCTTTGATAAACGTCAGTGCCAAACTGATCGGCGCCGAACTTCGGGGCGACGGCATCAATCGTGTCAAAGAAGAGAATGCAGGGCGCGGACCGTCTCGCCTTCTTGAAAACCTCGCGCAGCGCTCGTTCGGATTCACCCAACCATTTCGAGTACAACTGCGGGCCGTCGATGGCGATGAGCGGAATCTGCTTTTCGCCGCTGAGAGCGCGAGCCATGGCCGTCTTTCCGGTGCCCGAAGGTCCGATCAGCAGAATGCCTCGGGGCGGCGTCAGCGCCACCTGCTCATAAATCTCGTCACGCATGTGGGTATGCTCGAAAACAGCATCGAGCAGGCGCTTCACGTCGTGCAGACCTCCGAGGGACGCGAATGTGGACGTGCTCTTCTCGATGAAGAATTCGCGAGTCGCGCTGGGTTCGACTTCCTTCAACCCGGCGAGAAAGTCTTCGCGCGTAACCTGCAACGCCGCAAGGTCCGCTGATTCCGCACCGTCGGTTTCGAGCGGGCACGCGCAAAGGAAGCGGCGCAAGGCAATCATGCCGACTTCCTGGCCCAATGCCTCGAGGTCGGCGCCGACGAAGCCGTGGGAGTGCTCGGCAATTTCCAGAAGATCGACATCGGCCGCGAGCGGCATGGCACGGGTGTGAATTCTGAGAATTTGCAGGCGTGCCTGCGTATTCGGAACACCGATTTCAATTTCACGATCGAAGCGGCCGGGGCGACGCAGCGCCGGGTCCAGCACCTCGGGAATGTTGGTGGCGCCGATGACGATGACCTGGCCGCGCGCGACGAAGCCATCCATCAAACTGAGAAGCTGCGCTACCACCCGCTTTTCCACTTCGCCGGCGACTTCGGTGCGCTTGGGAGCCACGGCATCGATCTCATCGATAAATAGAATCGCCGGTGCATGGCGTGCTGCTTCTTCGAAGACCTCGCGGAGTTTGGCCTCGCTCTCCCCGTAGAACTTCCGCATGATCTCAGGGCCATTGAGGTGAATAAAATGCACGCGGCTTTCGGCCGCTACGGCGCGAGCCAGCAATGTCTTGCCTGTGCCGGGCGGGCCGTACAACAGCACGCCTTTCGGCGCGAGGATTCCCAACCGCTCGAAGATGCGGGAGTGCTTAAGCGGCAACTCGACGATTTCGCGAACTCGCGCCACTTCGCGCTCCAAGCCGCCGATATCCTCGTACGAAACCGAAGGAGCGCGAGCCGCCGTCTGCTCGCCATCCACCACGCGGATGTCAGTGCGTTTGCCGATGACGACTGGCCCGGATGGAATTGTGCGCACGACTTGAAAGTTGACCGCCTTGGCGAACGTGGGCACTCGCACCACTCCGCCCGCGATGACCGGAACGCCTTCGAGATCTTTGAGCATGCGATCGGGAGCAATGGTGGCTGGTGCGGCCCCCACCCACAACGGCGACAAACGGACAGCCACTGCCTGCGCGTGCTCGACGGGCGCCACCGTCACCTGCTCCTGCAATCCTGCGCTGCAATTGCTGCGACAGGTGCCGTCGATCTGGATCATGCCTTCGAATCCATCATCTGAAAGCTCGGCGCGCGCCACACCGCTCGTGGCACCGGAAATCTTCAGCACCTCGCCTGCCTGGGCACCGAGGCGAAGCAGATCCGCTGGCGCCAGCCGCGCAATGGCGTGGCCGATGTCCTCGACGCGAGCCTCGGCTACGCGCAACAGAATTGTCGTCGCCGTCTTCTCCATCCCCATGGGATCCGAATTGCGAGACGCGGTGGCAACACCGGTCGTGTGATTTCCCAGTTCAGTCAAACGAATGATCCCCAGCTAATGATCCCCAGACCGGTAGACTCGAAGGCCTACCCTTTACTTTTGGCGGAAGGAACCGCCCGTAACGCAACGCGATCGCTATCCCACATGATGGCGAATCGCTGGACCGCGGAGAAATTCCCGCAGGTTAAAACTCGTCGAGCACAATCTCTTCGACGTCTTCAATGTGCCGCCGCATTGCGGCCTTTGCGGCTTCCGCATCCTGATGCTTGATCGCAGCCAGAATCTTGCGGTGGCCGAGCAGAGATTTCTTGGGGCGTCCTTCGACCTGCAAAGATCGTTCGCGGGTTTCGCGCAGCAGGTCCATAAGAATGTCGAGCACCTTCAGCACCACGCTGTTGCCGGAAGCCAAAGCGACGGCGTAATGAAATTCCGCGTCTTCGGTGATGGTCGTTTCTCCGCTCGACAGCTTTCCTTCCTGCCGCTGCAGAATCTCCTCCATCTCTGAGATTTCTTCGGGAGAAGCGTGTGTGGCCGCACGGGCGGCCAGAGGCGGTTCGAGCATCTTGCGAAAATCCAGCAGTTCGCTGACCAGCGCCTGCCGCTGCTTCAGAGCAGTGGCAAAAGGATTCACCAATGTGTCGGCGGATATTTCGCGAACAATTGTGCCGGCGCCTTGCCGGGGCTCGACCAGGCCCATCAATTCCAAGCCGCGAATCGCGTCTCGAATGGAACTGCGGCTAACCTGGAGCATCTCCGCAAGTTCGCGCTCCGAAGGCAGTTTGTCTCCGGGTTTCAGCTTCTTGAGGATGAGACGTTCGATCTGCCGGGCGACCTCTTCATAAACTTTATTCTTTCGAATAGCCTCGAAGTCGGATTTGACGGGAGTAGCCAACATGGGCTCCAAGTGGTCCGATAAGTGGACCAGCGGACCAGAGGAGTATACCCCCATTGTCAAGTCCCGGCAATATTTTTGTTGGGCTGAGGGAAAAAAACTGATGGCACTGGCCTATTGCGCTTGCTGCCGGGCAGCACGCTCTGCCAACAG
Source organism: uncultured Acidobacteriaceae bacterium (assembly GCA_964403025.1). Classification (GTDB taxonomy): domain Bacteria; phylum Acidobacteriota; class Terriglobia; order Terriglobales; family Acidobacteriaceae; genus Sulfotelmatobacter. The sequence continues at coordinate 181,198 of CAYOEH010000004.1, forward strand.
CTTCGTACAGTTGTACACGGTTCGGGTACAGGTCATGGGTAGCCCTACTCGCTCTCCTAATTCTACGACCGCGCCCACCAGCGCTTCCAATTCCATCGGTCTGCCGGCTTCGAGATCCTGCAACATTGAGGTTTTATGCTCCCCGACTTTTTCTGCGCCGGCAATTCGCTGATCAATCGAGACCGGCAATTCCATCCCTAACTTGCGGGAAACTTCCTCTACTTCCTGCATGATGTTCCGGATCACCGAACACGCTCCCGGATCACGTACCATTTGCACGAGCGTCGCGCGGGTCAGCGCGCTTACCGGATTCAGAGAAGCGTTGCCGAGAACCTTCACCCAAATCTCTTGCCGGATGCGAGTCGTGGCGGGGCTGCGCAATCCGGAGGCGACGAGTGCCTCGGCAATGCGACGGAGGCGATCGGATCGGGTGCCATCGGGTTCGCCGAGGGTAATCCGGTTCCCTTCGATATGTTGAATCACTCCTGGCGCCGTAATCTCGGTTGAAAAGTAGACGATGGATCCGACCACGCGACGCGCTTCGATCGCTGAGGAGATCACACCACCGGGATCGATGCGCTCAAGACGCAAGCCTTCCCATTCGCCACCGAAACCCTGGAAGTACCACCAGGGAATTCCGTTCTGAGTGCTGACCACCGTAGTTCCGGGCCCCAGCACCGGCTTCAAGTGGGGCGCAAGCTGTGGCAGGCCATGGGCCTTCACCCCGAGAAAGACGACGTCCACCGGACCCACCTCTTCGAGAGAACCGGCGACTGCGGGCCGCGCCACAAAACTTCCGTCGTCACTTTTCACTTGCACGCCGTGCTCCTGCATGGCGCGAAGATGCGGCCCGCGGGCGAAGAGAGTTACATCGAAGCCGGCTTGCGCCATTCGCGCACCGATGTAGGCGCCGATGGCGCCGGCCCCCGCGATCAGAAATTTCATTCGTGCCCACCCGCGAGCACAGCGGCAACCGCGCGCCGACGAATCTTACCGGTCGCGGTGGTCGGAATACTCTCGACCAGATAGATCTTCCTTGGGCACTTATATTCGGCCAGATGCTCGCGGCAGTGCTTGATGAGTTCGGATTCGATGGCACCATTGCGTTCGTGCAAAACCACCGCGGCAGCTACTTCTTCACCCAGAGTGGGATGCATGCAGCCGAATGTGACTGCCGCCGCGACCGCGGGATGCCTCAACAAAATCTCATCGACTTCGTGAGGCGCAATATTCTCGCCGCCGCGAATGATGATGTCTTTGATGCGGCCGGTTAAATGCAAATAGCAGTCGGAATCAAGAAAGCCCTGGTCGCCGGTACGAAACCATCCGTTCACAAAGGCGCGAGCGTTCGCTTCTGGATTGTTTTCGTATCCACGAAATACATTCGCTCCCTGGATCGCGATCTCGCCACGGTGATTGGTGCCGAGATGATTGCCCTCGGCGTCCATGATGCTGATGCGCAAGCCAATGCCAACCCCAACCGAGCCGGCCTTGCGGTGCCGCGGAGGCAGAGGATTTGAAGTCATTTGATGGGCCGCTTCGGTCATTCCATAGGCTTCCACGAAGGGAACGCCAAAGAGTCCCTCGATCTTATGGATCAGTTCTGACGACAAAGGCGCGCTGCAGGAGCGGATGAAGCGCAGGGTGTCCGCTTCTGCCGGTTTGTGATGAGCCCGGGCCAGCAGAAGTTGGTGCATGGTGGGCACCCCTGAGTACCAGGTCACGCGATTTTCGCGTACCGTCCGCCAGAATGAAAGAGCGTTAAATTTCGTAGGAACTACGACGGTGCCACCGGAAAGCAAAGTGGCCATGGTGGAACCAATCAACCCATGAATGTGGAACAGCGGCATGATACACAGCGCGACATCTTCCCCGGTAAGCGCGTAGGTGTTCGCAATATTTGCCGAGGATACCGCCAGGTTGAAATGCCGCAAGGGCACACGCTTGGGACGACCGGTGCTTCCACTGGTGTGCAGGACCAGGGCAATGTCATCCGGCGTGGGCTCCGTTGCAGTGGCTCCACGGGGAGCGCCCACCATGCTGACGTCACCGTGTTCGTTCATTTCCACGGAAAATACCGGGATGTTGCGATCCTTTGCGGCGGTGCGAACGAACTCCGCGCCGACCGAAGGGCAAAGCAAAATGCGCGCGTTAGTGTCTCCAAGGAAGAAATGAAACTCTTCATAGGGGTACGCCGGATTTAAAGGGGCTGCCGTGCCGGCGATCGAGGCAGCCAGAAAGCTGACAATCGCGGGCAGTCCGTTCGGCAGTGCGATGGCTACCGCGTCGCCTCGGCGGATGCCGGCGGACGCCAGCGCGTTCGCCATGGTCAGAACCTGCTGCCGGAGCGAATCGTAGGTGACATTAATCCCAAGCTCGGGAACGACAATCGCCGTGTGACTATCGGCGAAATGTAGAACATCAAGAAGCGTGTCAACCGACTTGAGTGTCATCGTTCTCGCCTTTAGGGACCGTCGTTGGATGATGAAACGGCTTTATCCGTTACCGCCAAACGAAAAGAATGTAGCTGCACACCCACGCCCGCCAGGCATGCGGTCGGGTTCTATAAATCAGTTAGAGTAGCCCTGCGCTGCCAGGACCTTCCGGAACTCCTTCAGAAAAAACTGGACGTTCTCTTCGGTGGCCAACGGCCCCATCACACCAATGCGGAAGACCTTGCCTGCCAGGGGTCCGAACCCACCGGCGATTTCGATGCCGGGGCCATCGAGCAGTCCCTTGCGTACTTTGGCCTCGTCAACACCTGCCGGCACGCATACGGTATTCAGGGTCGCGATTCGGTTCGCTTCGGGGACATGCATGCGCAGACCCATCGCTTCAATCCCTTTGACAAAGATCCGATTGCAGTGGCGATGCCGTTCCCAGCGATTCTCGACTCCCTCTTCAGCGATCACCATGAGCGCTTCGCGCAAGGCGTAAAACATGGAGATCGGCGCGGTGTGATGATAACGATGCGACACCGTGGAGTAATCATGAATCAACTTCAGGTCGAGATACCAACTGCGCGAAGGAGTGGTGCGAGCGCTCAGGAAATCCATGGCCCTGCGCGACATGGCCATCGGAGATAGACCCGGCGGACAGCTCAATCCTTTTTGGGTGCAGCTGTAGGCGACGTCGATTCCTGTGCGGTCGAATTCCACCGGAACTCCGCCAAGCGAGGTCACGCAATCCGCAATCACCAAAGCGCCAGCATCGTGAGCCGCGGCACATATCGCGCGGCCCGATTGCAGCGCTCCGGTCGAGGTCTCGGCCTGAACATAGGCCACAACATTGGGTCTTTCGCCGCGAACGAATTCTCTGGCCTCGTCATCCGTAAAGATCTCGCCCCAACCCTTCTCGAAGCGTACGACGTTCGCTCCCTGGCGCTTCGCCATCTCGGTGAGACGATCGGAGAAATATCCATTGGCGAACACCGCAAGCTTCGCTCCCGGCTCTACGAAGTTGGCAATGGCGGCTTCCATGCCGGCACTACCGGTACCGGAAATCACCAGCGTGGCGCCGTCGTTCGTTCCATAAACAGATTTGAGTAACTGCTGGACATCTTCCATGACCTGGATGAAGTAAGGGTCGAGGTGTCCGACAATTGGTTTCGATAGAGCTTCATAAACCCGCGGGTGAACCATACTGGGTCCAGGGCCATACAGGTAACGGCGAGGCGGCTGCAGCGGTGACAAGGAATTCAGTGCGGGAGCTTGCTGATCAGTAGTGCTCATAGGCCTCGTTTCTTCTTCGAAGGATAGTGACATTTTACGGGAGACAATCTCCAGAACCCAGCCGCGGTCTCACATCAGGACAGTGATGCAGTCTGACAGTGAGCACCAGGGATACAAGTGTAGTCAAGCTAATTCTACTTATATGTTCGATCAGTTTCTCTTATAGTTGTTTGGCTTTGCAGTTTTGTGCCGGGCAGCATGCGGACGCTCAGATGTGGCCAGGTGACGGGCGGGTTGCCAAATTTCTGGCGAGCGCAAGCCGCACGTGAATGCCGCGCTAGCGGACCGTAATAAAGAAGTATGCGCTCATCGAGATGCCGACGCCGATCACCGCGATACGCACCTTGCGGGGGTCGGCCTTCTGCGCGTAATGCGCGCCGAACCAGCCACCTGCAAGAGAACCTGCGATCATGACGGCGCACTGCCGCCATAACACTGCGCCCGCCACAATAAAGGTAATTACAGCGGCCGCATTGATAGCAACAGCCAAGAGAGTCCGAATCGCACCCATAGCGTGAATGTCGCGCATCCCGAGCATCGCCAGCATGGCCAGGGTCATGAATCCGATTCCCGCACCAAAATATCCGCCGTAGATTGAGACCAGCAGCTCGGCGATCGAACTCATCAGGACCGCTTGCCAGGATAGGTTCTGGAGGTCGTCGACGACTGCGGTCCTGCCGGCGACTGTGCGGATCGAATTACCGAAGGCGAACAACAGAGTGCCACCCAGCAACAGCCAGGGGACGAGACGCAGAAAAGTATGCTGCGGGGTTCGTAGCAACAGCACTGCGCCCGCCCACCCGCCGCCAACGCTGGTTATCAGCAAAGGAATCAAGATGCGCAACGGCGCGTTCAGGCGTTTAAGGTAGGCTACAGTGCTGGCCGCCAGCCCTGGCCAGAGTGCAACCGTATTCGTCGCGTTGGCTAAGACAGCGGGAATTCTCAGGAACAAAAGAGCGGGGAAGGATACGAAACTGCCACCGCCAGCCAACGCGTTCAACGCGCCTGCGATCCCGGCCGCAACGAGCAAAAAGATTGCCTGACCGAAGTGTAACCCCATAAGAATTTTAAAACTGGATGAGGAGAGAACTCGCTCTCGCACGCCGACTCGAAACAAAAACAATTTATCAGGGATTTGCCGAACGAGCCTTCGTCGATCCTCGCTGGCTGACAAAACTTTACTTGAATTTCGGAGAATGTGACTTTCTATCCCGATGAATGTGATCGACGTCACCGCAGTAAACTACGGTTAACATTGCGTCAGTCCAATAAAAATACTAGAGGCCGAAATTTCTTGACAGTAATCGCGGGGATGTAGTACTACTTCGCCCCGGTGGCAATGGTCCGCTTTTCAGACCGGCTAGGAAATCCAGTTCGCAATCTTGGGATACTTAAAGCCTTTCAGCCGACCAAATAAAGCGGGGCGTAGCCTATGCGCCTGCCCGCTAGAGGCAGTGCCCCTTAGCCCATCCACCTCGGAGAGGAAACACATGCGCTCGCTAACAGCGTTTTTCGTGCTTCTGGTCAGTTTCATGGCGCCAGTTTCGCTTGCCCACGCTCAAAATGCGGGATCCGCAAACAAGGGTGATGGATCCACCTCTGGGGTCGCGACCAAGGAAGAGGTCAACCAGTTGCGCAGTGAAGTGGCCGCGCAGCGCCAGACGATCGAAGAACTGAAGGCTTTGGTTGAAAAACTGGCCGAGGGAAAAACTGCGGCAGCTATCAGCGCCCCCGCCGAGATTCGGCCCGTGGCAGAGACCTCTTCCGCAAGCAACAACGCACAACCAGTGGATGCTCCGAGCGCCAGCGCGCCCCGGCTGATGAACGCGGTTCTCCTGGCGGCCGAGCCTGAACCGGCAGCAGTTGTGGATCAAACTCCTGCAGCCGCGCCTAAGAAAGACGCACCGCTCACGGCAGGATGGAACGGGGAGCACTTTTTTATCAGGAGCGCGGATGGACAATTCACCATCAGTCCCTATGGCTACGTAAACACGGACTACCGCGCTTACTCAGGCGACGGAGTACCCGCGAACACATTTCTCCTGCGCCAGGCTCGCTTCGGATTTCAAGGCAGTTATGGTTCTCACTTTGATTTTGCGCTGCTTACCGACGCATCGGCCACAACCGGTTCGGTGGTACGCGACGTTTACCTCAATGTCAGGCTGAGACCGGAACTCCAGTTCCAAGCCGGGCAGTTCAAGGCTCCATTTGCCCAGGAAACTGGAATCGGCGACACCAGCCTGGACTTTGCGGAGCGCGGGTTCCAATCCATGCTGTATCCGTCGGCGGCCACAGCATATCGCAGCCCCGGCGCCACGCTGCACGGCGACATTTCAGGCGGCGTTATTCAGTACTGGGTCGGAGCATTTAACGGCAAGGGATATGCACTGGCCAACACCACCAATGAGCCGGAGGTTGTTGGGCGCCTTCGCTTCTACCCGTGGCGCAGATCCAAGAACGACTGGTTCAAGCAGTTCGCCTTTGGCGGATCCATTGATCATGCCCGTTCGCGCGGTCTTTCCGGGGATCAAAGCTTCAGCGGCACGCTGCCCGACGCCGCTTACACTTTCTTCCCGCAGTTCCCCATTAACGGACCCATTCAGCGGTACAACGGTGAGTTTACTTACCTCAAATCGTCGTTCTCGCTGCGCGGTGAATTCGATCAACTCAACATGTCCCGCAACAACATCGGCTCCGAACAAGCAGGTGGGCTGGGCTTCATAAGTCTTCCATCGATCATAGCCAAGGCTTGGGACGTCAGCGCAACGTATCTGCTCACCGGAGAAAAGCGGCCGGAAAACGGTACTCCCCGCGTAAAGCGGCCCCTGTTTGGCCCCGACACTCCTGGCGGACAGGGACGCGGTCTGGGAGCCTGGGAACTTGCCTTCCGATTCACCGGCATTCAGGCAAAGGAGCCAGGGGCAAACTTCCTGGACTACTACGATCCCGGTTTTGTGCCTACGTTTGATTACCACACCATCGAGTACACCGCCGGAGTCAACTGGTATCCCAATTATTGGGTCAAGTACGTGCTCAATGTCGGCATTGATCAGTTGAAGGACCCCAGCACGATCGGCGCTGTGCCGCAAAACTACTTTGTTATCACGCAGCGGTTGCAGTTCAGGTTCTAATCGTGGTCCCGATCGAGTGCCGGTTGCGCATCGAACGGCAACAAGTTTGGTAGACGCCAGGACTGGCCGCAGGCTGGTTCTGAAGAGAAATTGCAGGAGGGGATTTGATGAGACCGAGGATTCTTCTGACTGTTCTTCTCACCGCACTCTTTGTGATATTGAGCGGCTGCGGCACAACGTCGAATTGTCCAGTTTGCGGCACGACGACGAACGGCGCTTACGCCGTGATTGACGTCGTCCCCGTGCCGGAGCATAACAATACCGGCGAGCCGGGCGGTCCATTTAATTCCTTCGATATTAGTTGGGTATCGACTCCTCCTTCCGGCGGAGCGTCGGGAATCGACAATCTCGACTATGTTTCGGATCGCATCGGCATCGCCGTCCAGGTGATCGACACAAACACCAACCTCGCCGTTTATTCGATCGCCGGCCAGAACGGTATCTCCGGGGGCGGAGACAATGCTAGTCCTTGCGTTTCCATTTCGGCTAACCCCATCCCTCCCATCGTATCTGTGTTGGGCAACTGGACGAGATTTGGATGTAGAACCGGAGCCTTCCACATTCCTGGCTTCGGCGCCAGTGGTAATTTCGGCGGATTCACGGGAGCGCAGTGCTGCGCGGCTCGTGCAAACGGCATCAATCCGCTATCCGGCCCTAACGGAATGGTCGTAACTGCTGACGGCAATACGCTCTTCGTCGGCAACGGTAGCAGTTCGTTCGTGGTCTTCGACCTCACTTCGATGAAATTGCAAGGCAGCGCGACCGCTCAGCCTGACGTGATCGCCGTGATCCCGACCGGTTTGTCTCCCGACTACGACGGGCAGTTGGGTAATTCCGCCCCATGGCCTGGGGCCCCCGCGGGCACCCTGGGCAATACGACCGGGATCGCCGGTTGCGCTGAGTCGGCCAACGGGCGTGCCTTTTCCGATCCAAGCTGTGGAGATCTCCGTGGAGACGAAATGGCGTATGACTCCAAAGATCACATCCTCGGCATAATCGACGGCGATCCGGGCTTGCCGTACATCACGTTCATTGATGTCTCGGGGTTGGTAACTCGTCCGGTCACCAACAACTGCCTGCCGGTTTTGCCGACAACGCCGTACGGTCCGCCGCTGGGCAATCCCTTGGGTCTCGTCAACCCCTCGAGCTGTATCCTTGGCCAGATCTATTACGACGGAGCGCCCCAAAATAATACCGGCGTCCCAGTTGACGACGTTGGTCTGAATGCGCCATCCGCCTTTGGCTTCGTCTGTCCTGATCCCTCCAATCCTCAGGTGCAATCCGGGGTGTCCGGAAATCCAGTTGGAAATCCAGTTGTAAACATTACCGGCACCACACCCATTCCATGCCATCATGGACCGATCATCGACAACGCAACGGGTATTTACGATCCGACTTGCAACCCAACGGTTTCTGGGGCGGCTTGTATCGGTGCGATTTCTCCGGCCGGTCTGGGTGCCCCTGCGTGGAACCCCAGCACTGACCATTTTCTGCTCCCCAACTCGAATTCCACGGGCGTTCTCAACGTGGGCTCTATCGATGAGATTGATCCCAGGCCGGGCAATCCCAACGGACCTGTGGTCATCAATAGCTTCCCAACGCCGAATTGCATGCCCACCAGCATTGTTCAGGGACCCGGAGACAATTTCCTGGTAGGTTGCGCAGACCATGACGGCGAGGCCTTTCCGGCAAACGAATACGTTATGAACGGCACTACGGGCGCGATCGTGGCCACCATCACCAATGTGGGCGGTGTAGATGAAGTCTGGTACAACCCGGGTGACAACAAGTACTATCTGGCGGCGCGCGACATGCTTCCCGGTCCCGTCATGGGCGTCATCGATGCCGGAACGAATCTTTGGCTGGCCAACCTGCCGGTGAATACCAATGCCCACAGCATCGCGGTCGATCCCAAAACCAACCACGTTTTTATGCCCCAGCAGGCGGGCGCTATCTGCGGGACGCAGGCGGGAGCCGGATGCATTGACGTCATCGCGGAACAGTGATGAACGGCACTGGCCGGTGTTATAGTTGGCTTGGACGCGAGATGGGAGCGAGGTTCGCGTCCCGGAACTGTGAAGTGATTTATGGAGATTTCCTCTAGCGTATTCCAGCGGACTTCGGTGCTCGTGTTATCGCTTCTGGTTTTGTTCGTCGCTCCTGCCAGCGCAAGCGATCAAGTCGTGTCCAAGCCTACGGATGTCCCTGCCATCGTGATCGCTCACCTGCATTTACCGCAGGCAACGGGAAGTCAGATGTTGTTGCAGAAGGAAAACTCCAAGCAGTACCTCTACGTTCAGCAGGCGGCGAAGCAGGGATTCATGATCGTAGATGTGAGCCGGCCGGAGCAGCCGAGCCTGCTAAAGCGAACAGCGGAATCCAGTCAGGCAACCACCGGAGACCTACGGATCGTCAGCCCCGACGTGGCCATCGCCGAAGCTCCGGAAAAAACACCGGCCACCCTCACCAGCAGCGCTCATCCCACCGAGACGGTGCGCGTGCTCGACTTGAGCGACCCGCGTAATCCTAAGACGCTGGAAACTTTCAACAAGGTCACCAGCCTCCTCGCGGACGGCCATCACGGCTTGATCTACCTGACCAACAACGACGGCCTATGGGTTCTCCGCTATAACCGCCCTGCCCCATTGGAGCCGGAGAAAAAGAAGCCTCTGTGCGACTCCAACGCGGAAATTATGGCCATGCCGCCGGACTGCGACTGAGAAGGCTATCTTTTTCCCCGAGACCTACTGCGCTGAAACTTGATGGGCCGAGCACTCCTTGTCGATGGTCTTGATCGAGGTGACAGTTAAGGTCACAGGAGATGCCGATCTTCTTGTGGCGTCGGAACTCGTGGCCAAGGTTGGCGATTCGCTGCCGGTCACTTCCACGTGCTGACCTAGGTAGTGGCTCAGCTTTATCTTGTGGCTACTCTGAAGTTCGTAGGTAACGGCCGGGTCCTGCTTGATTAGAATGAAATCGCCGCTGGCCCTGCTAACGCAGCCCTGCAACGTTACTTGCCCTTTGGAATCCTTCGAGTCTTGCGGATTTGCATTGGGGGCGTCCTGTGCCAGAAGAAGACCGCCAGAAAGCAACAGAGCGCCCAGTATCATTCTCATAGAAGTTCTCCTCTCGCAGATGGGATGGCATTGCGATTGGAGCGGTTGCAATAAATCTTGGAGACCAAGCTATTTGACGTGGGTTTCCTGGTAGTGCACCTCTTTCCATTGCCCGGCACGCTTCACCCACAATTCACTGATATAGACCCGCGAGTACCGTACAGCCGACTTTGGCGGGAACTGCATGGTGCTTTCATAAATGACGAGCGCGGCGTCCGGCCCTGCGGGAATAACCTTGAACCCCCACAACGTATAGTTAAAGACGTTTGTCGCTGTCAGTTCGCCTAAGGCTTGGAGCTTCGTCCGCTCGCCTCTGCTATCGACCTCAACGCCCTGATAGTCATCTGCCAACAAATCGCCGTAGGCTTTCTTATCCTTATTTTTCAGTGCTTCCCATTCCACCTTTATCTTTGATTGGAACATGTCGTTCAGGGCGGAGTCGGCAGACGGCGCACTCGAAGGCTGGCTGTCGGCAGTTTTAGCGGGCGTTGCGGGGGTCTGCGCCAGCGCCGTGAAACTCAACCCCAGAACGCACAAAAATAGCACCCAATCCCTCATTATTCCCCCTCAGCCAAATAATGAATCCTAACGTAGATTCACCAGATTTCGCGCAGTGGAACCTATCGCAGGTTGCTGACTTTCTTTCTCACTTCCGCGAGTAATGGAGCAGGCAATGCGGCGTAGCCTTCCTGAGCGGCATATTGCTGGCCATCGGTGTATATCCAATTCAAGAAATCCACTAATGCGCCTGTGCGCGCGGACTCCGACGATCGCGTTCGAAGGTAAATCCAAGTGAAACTGGTGATGGGAAAGGAATCAGCTCCCGGCGCGTCGGCCAGCGAGGCGGAGAAGTTATTCCATCGCGGCGCTTCCGCCGCTTGGCATGCGGCGTCAATACTTTCGCTTGATGCCTTAACGAACCTGCCTCCGGCATTTAAAACTGCTGCTTGCGCGACACTTCCTTTCACCGCATATTGATACTCGACGAAGCCAATCGAGCCACGGGTGCCTCTTACCTTATCCGCCATATCCGAACTGCGCTCTGCCGCCTCTCCAACCGGCCATTTCGGGGAAGCAGTGACTCCAACTTGCGCTCGAAATTTAGAACTCACCTTGGAGAGAAAATCGGTGAAGACATAGTTGGAACCTTTTCCCCCGGGGCGGTTGATCACCTGGATTGGAAGACTTGGCAAAGTAATCTCTGAATTGAGCTTTGCGATCTGTGGCGCATTCCAGGTCTTTACATCGCCGAGGAATATCGCCGCCAGCACTTCCCCCGAGAGCCGAAGCTCCTGGTGAACGTCGGGGAGGTTATAAATGGGAACGATGGCAATGAGAACCACCGGCAGCTCAATCAAGCCGCCCTCTTTTCGCTCTTTGTCTGTGAGCTGAGCTTCTCCGGCGCTAAAATCGCCCGCACCGTGAGATATTTGTTTGATCCCTTCGCTGGTTCCCACAGCCAGGTAGCGCATCTGAATGTTACGGTTCTGCTTGCCATATTCCTGTGTCCACCGGTTGTAAATCGGGGCTGGGACACTGGATCCGGAACCCACCAGCACGATGGCGTTTTGGGCGAGAGCTGGAGCTCCAGGCAAACTGAGAATAAGAAGGAGCAACCGATAGACAGATAAGGACCAACGCGGAATGGTCTGTTGTCGCGTAATCTTTAATGCCGAAAATCTTGCCGGTAGCCTGATAGTTCCTCCTAATCGTGGCTGGTTTTCAAACGAACATCGTGACCGGCCACAGGAGTGCTGACAGCTGGCGACTGTAGATACCGACCAAGTTACCATCATTCTGGAGTGATCCCAACTGTTGTTTGCTGCAAGCTGTTGTCCGGCTAGAGACAGCAAACGACTCAAATAGCGTTTGTTTGGTGCAAAATTATGCCGAACTATGACACTGAAATGCTAGCGCGCGAACTCTTGTCCGCGTATGAGATGGGCAAGATGATCGACGTCCGTCCCTCGGAGCATCCGGGCTTCGATCTCGATGCGGCATACGCGGTTGAAGCAAGGCTCAAGCAGCTTCGCGAAGGGCAAGGACACAGATCGGTTGGCCGCAAGGTTGGGTATGCCAACAAGGCGATGTGGCGTGTGCTCAAACTTGAAACTCTGGTTTGGGCCCACATGTACGACGACACTGTGCATTTCAGTGATGGCAATTCCGCCACTCTGGCGATCGCGCATCCTCGTTCGCTGAAGATCGAACCAGAGATTGTGTTTGGTCTGAAACAGCCGGTCACGGGGGGTGTCCCTGATGCGGCCGCCGCGCTTGCATCCACGGATTGGCTGGCGATTGGATTCGAAATCATCGATTGTCCCTTTCCGGAATGGAAGTTTCAGCCCGGTGATTTCGTAGCGTCCTTTGGACTTCATGCTGCGCTCGTGGTCGGAGAGCGGGTACAGGTACGGCCAGAGCTCGTCCCTAAGTTGGTAGACGAGTTGCCAAGATTCAAGGTGCGGATTTCGAGGAATGGAGAGTTTGTGGAAGAAGGCTCAGGCAAGAATTCTCTAAAGAGTCCGGCGTTATGCCTGGCGGAGCTCGCTACCGCCGTCGAGCGGCGTTTCCCATCCGATCCGCTAAGTGCCGGCGGGATTGTCAGCTCGGGAACGCTTACTGCCGGACACCTGACCGGCGGAGGAGATCTCTGGACAGGTGAGGTCGAAGAGCTGCCACTGCCTTCGCTCACACTGCGCCTATCTTGATTCCAAAGCAGGGACCATTCCGTAGCCGCGGTGGAATGCTATCGCCCGGAGGCGGCTTCGCAACCCGGAACTGTTTGGTAGTCAGCCAACAGGTCCTTGGCACTCCAATTAAAAACCGGGTCGAGCCCTTCCAACTTTAGCTTGCCTGAATAGATTGGTGCGTCGAACGACCGAGCCGTGAACTGGCATCCACCATGATGAAGTGAATAGCCACCGGGCGTAGTTGCACAGTTGAGCGTGAAGAGACAGCCGCCTCCTCTCGCCAGTTCAAGGCATACATCCCAGTCTTCCCGCGTGCTCGCAAATGCGGCCGTTGTCGGCGAAAAAATATTATGAAGAGCCACGGTCACCAGAAACTCCTGGCGAGTGAGCAGGTATGGGGTGTCTTGAAGAATAGCTCCGGGAGCCAGCTTAAGGCGAGGCGTTCCCAGGATGGTGGCGCCGCTGCCGTAGTTCCGCTTCAAGTATTCCTCGTGCAGCATCAGCATGGACCAGTCTCGCCTCCAGTCCGATAGGCCGGAGAGGACTCCGATACCGACATGCTCGATACCCGTCGCGAGCATCCGTTCATAAGCATCCAGGCGGTATTCGAAGTCTGCTTTCCTGGTCTTGCCAGGATGAAGCATGGCGTACCGATCCCGATCGTAGGTCTCCTGCCACAGCACCGACCAGCACAGTCCGGCATCCACTAACCGGCGGTAATCATCTTCTTCCAACGACTCAGCGCTGATTCCAACCAGGCCGCCGCCATGACGCTCCAGGACGCTCCGTAACCTTTCAACATGACGGCACATCGCATCCACTCGCATCCGTGGATCGGTAGCGTAAACCAGCTCGAGGACTCTCTGCCCCTTTTGCTCGATGAGATAGACCGCCTCCTGTTCGAGCTCGTCGTCCGTCAATCGCCTGCGTTCAACCTCGATCCCTTTGTTTCCTCCACGGAAATTGCAATAGAGGCACTGCTCCTCGCAGATGCTGGTCATATAGATGGGCACGATCACGAAGACCCGTCCCTCGTAAAGACCCGCTTTCACTTCGGCGGAACGAGCGAGTATGGCACGATCCAACTCGCCTCCCAGCCCGAACCCTTCGCTCCAAAAGAAAGGAGCATAGTCGGACGCCACCGTGGGCCGGAGAGAGTCGAGGGGCGCCCGTCGTCGATGGGAAAGCTCAGATACTTCTTCGCAGGCAATATCGTAGTGACTTGAGAACATGGGATTCCTACCCAGATTTAGTAGCTAAATGCTACGCGGATCGATGGCGTGGCACTGTGACCTCGCACACAAGCGGCTGTGATTACGCTTAGGACCAGGGCAAGGCCGGTAATTACCGACGTAATTACAGACGTTACGTTGAGCTGTGTTAGAGATTACTAATTGAGGTAGTTGTCGGACTTGGCGTCTGGAAATCTGACACCTTGTGCGGAAGCTGTACACACATCAACGCTCGGTTCGGGCAGAACTTCGAGGGAGACCATGTCAAAGAAAGTCCTGGTGGTTGACGACTCAAAAACGGCCTTGATGATGGAGCGCGAAATTCTGGAAAAGCGTACCAGCTACCAGTGTGTAACCGCGGCCGACGGACAGGAAGCAGTCGAGAAGGCAGCACAGGAACACCCTGATCTGGTCTTGATGGATGTGGTGATGCCCCGCATGAACGGGTTTGAGGCGTGCAAGATGATGCGCCAGCAGGCAAGCACACGCGAGATCCCCATCGTCCTGGTCACCACTCGCAGCGAAGAATCCTACATGGAGGCCGGGTTCCAGAGTGGATGTAACGACTACATCACGAAACCCGTAAATGGCGCAGAGTTGGTAGCCCTGTTACAGAGCTACCTGGGCGAGTAGAAACCGTGGCGACCGGTCGACTCTTGCACTTGGCGGAATCGGTGCAATTCGATGCAACAAGGATTTCATGAACGGTAACAGGAAGAGCATACAAGGAACCAAGTCGTCGGGAGCCGAACCGATGAACGATGCGCGCTTGCGGGCGGCGCGCAAGAGACTGGCCGAGAGCAAAGATCAAGACGACGCGATCGAGGGCGTGCGGGAGATCGTGGCCAACTTCCTCGGCTCCGAAGAAATGGGCCTGTTCAGAATTGATCGCAGAACCTCCACCTTCCAGGTTTTTTGGTCCTTCGGAATCGATCTGGAGGAATACGACCTGCTGCGCGCCTTAGGGGATGCTGGCCTTCAACGCGTGATGCGCGGTGAGTGCCATGTTGAGTTCGGGGTTCGCGAACGCTCCGGCGCAACCTCCAAAGCACAAGCGTTCGTTCCTATCAGTGTTGCCGACCAAACGATCGCGATCCTCGCGATCTTGCGGTTGCTGCCGCAGAAGGCTGCTTTCGACAGGTCTGACATAGACTTGTTCAAGCTTCTTTCCGACGAAGCCGCTACGCCCCTGTTTGGCCCCACCGGCCATGCAAAGGCAGGGAACGAGGGACCAGGAATGAACGCATGAAAGAGACCAGTGCAAAATTCAATCCAGCAGTATTACCCGCGGAGGTCATGAAGAATTTCGAGAGTGCGGATTCGAGCGAAGCCCGGCACTTCCTCTATCCCGGCCAGGTGTTCGTAACGCGCGATCCAATCACCATTTCAACCATCCTTGGGTCGTGCGCAGCTGTCTGCCTGTGGGACCGGCACAAAAGAGCCGGAGGCATGAATCACTATCTCCTGCCGGATGGATTGGGTGAGGGACCGAACCGGCTGCGCTACGGCAACGTAGCCAACCCAGAGCTCCTGAAACAAGTGCTGGCGCTGGGATGTGAAGTTCGCAACTTGCAGGCAAAGATCTTCGGCGGTTCGAGCGCGTTCGCGGTCGATCTATCGCAGTCGGTGGGATCAAGGAATGTGGAGCTTGCCGAAAGTTTTCTGCGCTCGGCGGGCATTCCGGTAGTGGAAAGAGAAGTCTCGGGAAAACATGGCCGCAGGCTGAACTTTCGGGTAGTCGATGGCGTGACGACCATCAGGAGTTTCGAACAACTGAAGTAAGAAGGTCGCTGGCGAGTGGCGACGACCACGAGAGGGGGAACGATGGATTTAGCGGACTTTGATCGTGAAGCAGTCTTCGCGTCGTTCCTCGTCGAGTCAGAGGAGGGCCTGGATGCCATGGAGCAGGCGCTCATCCAGATGGAATCGAACCCATCCGACCTGGAACTTCTGCACACTATTTTCCGCGTGGCGCACAGCTTGAAGGGAAACGCGACTTCCCTGGAATTGAGTGAACTCGCTGGGTTTGCTCACGTTGTGGAAGATCTGTTGGATGTTTTTCGGGAGCAGCAGGCCCTGCCCAGCGCAGACGTGATTTCGCTGCTGCTGAAGGCCGTCGATGAACTTCGCGCCCTGCTCTCAGCGGCTACGGCTGGGCACGGGGAGCTCACCGCCGGACAACATGAGCTCAGAAAAGAAATAGCACGGGAGGTAGAAAAGCGGTCGAAGCGAGTAGTCACCGCCAGCGGACTTCCTGGGGAGTCCGGTTCCGCGGGAAGGGGCGACTCGCTGCCGAACGCTGGTCATCGCACCCTGCGAGCCGACGTCGACAAACTTGACCACATGCTGAACCTGACAGGGGAGATCGTCATTGCCCAAGGCCGCCTGCGCCAGATGATCGAGGAGCTTGGCACCGAGCAAGGACGCGCCATCCTGGAGATGCATCGCGACGCCGAGCGCCTGTACATGGATCTGCAGAGTGAAGTGATGGGTATTCGCATGGTGCCAGTTGGCCCGGTGTTTCGCCAGTTTGTCCGTTCTGTCAGGGACCTTGCGCGGAGCCACGGAAAATTGGCGCGTCTCGAAGTGATAGGAGGAGACGTTGAGGTCGATACCACCGTCCTCGAACAATTGAAAGATCCTCTGCTGCACCTGGTGCGCAACGCCGTCGATCACGGTCTGGAGAAGCCGGCGGTGCGCGAAAGCCAAGGTAAAAATCCTTGCGGAGTGATCCGGTTGACGGCCGCTCATAGCGGAGGAAACGTCATTGTCAAGCTGGAAGACGACGGCGCCGGTTTTGATCGCGCACGGATCGTCGACAAAGCGAAACGCCTCGGGCTGCTGTCTGGAAAAGAGGAGCTGCGCGATCAGGATCTTTACGATCTCGTGTTCCAGGCGGGATTCTCGACCGCCGAGTCGGTAACAGATCTGTCAGGCCGTGGCGTCGGCCTCGATGTCGTCCGCCGCAACATCGATATTCTGCGCGGGACGGTCGAGGTATCGAGCACAGCCGGCAAAGGCAGCACCATTGTGATCCGCTTGCCGTTGACCCTGGCCATTATTGAAGGCTTCTCGGTAAGGGTGGGCACTGAAACTTTTGTCGTCCCTCTGGAACATGTCATCGAGTGTACGGAACTCCCGGCGGAACAACGCAGCCCGGAGGCCAGCGGCATCCTCAGTCTGCGGGGCGCAGCCCTTCCTTACGTTCGGTTGAGGCGCGTGTTTAGCCTGTCTGGTCAGGCTCCTAAAAGAGAGAACATCGTGGTCGTGAAAATCAATGAGTTTCACGCCGGAATTGCCGTCGATGAATTGCTGGGTGGCATGCAGGCCGTAGTGAAGCCGCTGGGCAGGGCGTTTCGAGGAGTTCCCGGAATCGCTGGTTCCACTGTTCTCGGGGATGGACGAGTCGGGTTGATCATTGACGTTCCGAGTCTTCTGCGCGGAGTAATGCAGTCGACTTTGCAGGCACAAGCTTAAAAAAAAAGAAAAAAGAGGGCAGCATCGGAGAGGGAAAGCACAATGAAAAACTGGCAAGATCAGAAAATAGGCACGCGACTCGGGGTTGTCTTCGGGGCAATTCTGTTGTGCGTCATTGCGGTGGGCGGCTTTGGGCTGAACTGGCTCGGCCGGATGAATTCCAACATGTCTGCCATCATGCAAAAGCGCTACAACACGGTTGAGGCGACGCACAAGACCATTGAGAACTCAATCACCAACGCTCGCATCACGCTGCAATTGTTCGAGACCACTGACCCTGACCAGGAGAAGAAGCTGAATCAGGAGAATGATGCGATCAGCCAGGAAATCACCAGCCAGATCGCTTTAATTGAGAAGAGTCTCAGCTCTTCCCAAGAGCGGGAACTGTTTGAGGTCGTCACCCAGAACCGGCAGGCTTATATCTCGGCCCGGCAAAAGGCAAAGAAGCTGCTCGCCGACAAGAAGCGTGACCAGGCGCTGACGACGTTGAGCGAAGAAGTGATCCCGGCCCTCGATATTTATCGCGCCTCATGGCAGAAGTTCATCGACCTTCAGACCGCTGCCATGGAGCAAAGCATGAAGGAGAGCCAGGAGGCTTATGCCCTGGGACGCAGGATGGCTTTGTTGCTGCTGGTAATTACACTGATCGGCTCTCCTCTAGTCGCGATCAGCGTGACAAAGAGTATTACCGTCCCCATCCAGCAGGCAGTCGAGCATGCGGAACGCATCGCCTCCGGCGATTTGACCAGAGACATTGTTGTCACAGACCGCTCCGAGACCGGACAATTGCTGCAGTCGATGCAAGCGATGAGCAGTCGACTGTCGGGCATCATCCGGGACGTCCGCGAAGGGTCCGCCGCTGTTGCTTCCGCGGCCCAGCAAGTCTCCTCTTCCTCGCAGAGTCTTTCTCAGGGAACCAGCGAACAAGCTGCTTCCGTTGAGGAGATGAGCTCCAGCCTGGAACAAATGAACGCCTCGATTACCCAGAACGCCGACAACAGCCGGCAAGTGGAGCAGGCGGCTGCCAAAGGAGCTATGGCTGCGGAAGAAAGCGGCAACGCAGTCAAAGAAACGGTAGAGGCGATGAAGCAGATTGCCGCTAAGACGTCAGTGATCGAAGAAATCGCCTACCAGACCAATCTTCTCGCACTGAACGCTGCGATTGAGGCGGCTCGCGCCGGAGATCAAGGCCGCGGCTTTGCTGTGGTCGCGGTTGAGGTTCGCAAGCTCGCCGAGCGCAGCCAATTGGCTGCGCAGGAAATCGGAGGCCTGGCCGGAAAGAGCGTCAGCGTGGCTGAGCGATCTGGACAATTGCTGTCGGACCTGGTGCCGTCGATCAAGAAGACTGCCGAATTGGTGCAGGACGTCGCCGCTGCTTCCACCGAACAGTCCGGAGGGGTAACGCAAATCAATCAGGCCATGTCCCAAGTCGACACGGTCACGCAGCGCAACGCATCGTCCGCGGAAGAGCTTTCCAGCACCGCGGAAGAATTGGCTGCGCAGTCCGAACAACTGCAGCAGTTGATGACTTTTTTCCGCGTCGCCGGCGAACAGTCCACCCGTCGGGGTGGAGACGGCCAACAGAGGGTGGTCATGCCCGTGAACCCGGTATTCAAGAGCGGCTTCGCGAAGCCCGGCCACGCTCGTCAGACTAACGGCAAGAGCGAGGAAGAAGCGAACTTCGCTCCGTTCTAGGTGAATGCTGTCCGGCAACACTCGGAAACATTGCCTTGGACGTGGAAGCGGCCGGGTGCACATGACGATTCGGGAACGGCAGAATTGTGAGGAGTGAAATTATGGCAGCGTCGAACCAAGGGAAAAGCCAACTCCCCCTGAGCACGGTGCAGTACCTTACCTTTCTTACAGCAGGCGAAGAGTATGCAATCGCAATTGTGAAGGTTAGGGAGATCATTGAGTTTGAGGCCGTCACCACTGTGCCTAACACTCCAGTATGGATTCGTGGGGTGACGAACTTGCGAGGCAGCGTGGTCGCGGTCGTCGATCTGGCGACGAAATTCGGATTGCCTGCCAGCGGTATTTCCAAGTTCTCCTGCATCATCATCACGGAGGTCATGTTCCAGGGTGAGAGTCTGATCATGGGGGTTTTCGCCGACTCCGTGAGCCAGGTGATTGATCTTTCCGATGACGAGATCGAACAGCCCCCGCCCTTCGGCACTCGTGTAAAGACCGAATACCTTCTCGGCATGGGAGCACTGGGCAAGAAGTTTTGCCTGATTCTCGACATCGATAAGGTGCTTTCCGCCGACGAACTGCTTGCGGTCGCAGATTCCGTTGGCACCGGCGGACCTTCGGGCGCCGCGGGCGACGACGATCCGGCAAAAGACGACCGCGCTCATGACAACGGGGCACACTTCGAGGCTGGAGCCTAGCTGTGCCCGCAAGACCCGCCGCCGGCAGGGATTCAGGCAAATCCCGCCCAGCTGAAGTCTATCTCGAGCAACCACCCTATCTCTCTGTTAGTCCTGCATTGTTCCAGAAGTTCCAAAAACTGATCTACGCAGAAACCGGAATCTGGCTGGGGAGCGCAAAAACGGCGCTCTTGTGTGGACGACTTTTTCGACGGCTTCGCGCACTGGAGATCAGCTCGCTCGAGAGTTATTACGAGTGCGTATCCCAGCCAGAACAGTACGAAGAACGCGCCCGGATGATTGATGCCATCACCACCAATGAAACTCGCTTCTTCCGCGAGCCCAGGCAGTTCGAGTTCCTGGTGCAACACGTGTTTCCCCGCTGGCGGGCGGCGAGCGAACGCGGGTTGCGCCCCAAAAGAGTGCGGATATGGAGCGCCGGCTGCTCTTCCGGAGAAGAACCTTACACCTTAGCCATGTTGGCTGCCAAGTACCTTTCCGCGGAGGAAGGGTGGGACGTGCGTCTTTTGGCCACTGACATCTCGAACCGTGTGCTGGAGAAGGCATGCAAGGGAATCTATCCCATAGCGAAAGCGGCCGAGCTGCCCAAGGACTTGCTGCACAGTTTTGTGCTGCGTGGTATGGATGAGCGGGAAGGCGAGATGAAAGTAAAAATCGAGATCCAGCGGATTGTTGAATTTCGAAAGCTGAATCTGGACCAGCAACTCGATCTCGGCGAAGGTCCATTCGACGCCATTTTTTGCCGCAACGTTCTGATCTATTTTGACGCCGCGTCGAAGCAAAGGGTGGTCACGAACCTTGTCCGAAATCTCATGCCTAACGGTCTGTTATTCGTAGGCCACGCCGAGAACCTGACCAGCATGGCCTCCCAGCTACAAAGTATTGAGCCGACGATTTACATAAAGGCGGGAGAGCGAGAAGGCCTGTGAAGACGGGATCGCATATGAACGGAAACGGAAATGGAAGTGGTCTGCAGGTGCTCGTTGTGGACGACTCGGCCATGGTCCGCCAAGTGATGCAGGCCATCCTTGGCACTGACCAGAGGATTACCGTCAAGGCCGCTGCAGACCCTCTGATTGCATGGGGAAAGATGCAAAAGGAGCCGCCTGATGTCGTCATCACGGACTTGGAAATGCCGCGCATGGACGGCCTGACTTTCATCCGAAAGATCATGGCAGAGATGCCGACGCCCGTGGTTGTTTGCTCTGGTTTGGCGGCTCGCGGTACCGAACTGGCGCTTCGTGCACTGGAAGAAGGCGCGGTCGAGGTAATTACCAAACCAAAAGTTGGCGTGCGTGACTTCCTGCACGAATCAGCCGTCACCCTCCTCGATGCCGTCTGGAGTGCGGCTCAAGCGCAGATCCATCCCAGGTCCATCGTCGCAGTCCCTCGCTTAATGGCGGATGCAGTATTGCCTCGCGAGAAGTGCCGTGGCGCAGACGCGCCGAGCGGGCTGATCGCTGTGGGCGCCTCGACCGGTGGAACGGAGGCCCTGCGTACTTTTCTCAAAGCCTTGCCCACGGACTGCCCGCCGATCATGATCGTGCAGCACATGCCTGAAGTCTTCACACGGGCCTTTGCGGAACGTTTGAACAAAGAGTGTGAAATTGCGATCAAGGAAGCTTCGGACGGCGACCAATTGCAAAATGGACGGGCGCTGATTGCTCCGGGCAACCGGCACATGCTCGTCAATCGCATGGGCGCGGACCTCGTCGTTCAGATCATCGATGGGCCGCTGGTCTCTCGCCATCGTCCGAGTGTCGACGTTCTTTTTCGCTCGGTCGCTATTTCCGTTGGTCCGAAAGCGGTGGGCGTGATCATGACTGGCATGGGTGACGATGGCGCCCAGGGCCTGTCCGAGATGAAGGAAGCAGGAGCGTCCACGATCGCGCAGGACGAAGCCAGTTGCGTTGTTTTTGGAATGCCCAAGGAGGCGATATCCCGCGGAGCCGTGGACGTTGTTGTGCCTCTAGAGCGGATCGCCAGCGCGGCTCTGAGCATGCAGGTTAGGCAGGAAGGATAGACCGAGCGCAAATCTGGGATAGCAGAGCACGTTCTCTTCCGCTCTCGCGATGGTTACTGCCGCCACCCAAGATGTTCTTCGCGTCCTTCGAAAATCTTACGCAACAGCTGTTCGATGCGCTGCTTCAAAGTCACAGGTTGGGACTCGTGTAATTCCGCAGTCTCGGTTTTCGTTTCCGCCTTCTTCACCGGGGCGGGAGCAGCACCAGCAGCCATGAGTAATCTCCTCTTCTTCCTAGATCTTAATTTTCGAACTCAGTAGGTTGTGCGCGCTACAAACTTCGCGCTGATCGTCCACCGAGGGGGTTCGGGAGAATTTCAAATTGAGCTCTGATTCTAATGCGCCTCTCACAGCGGGAGGAGATCACCAACGGCATAGCACCTCAGGTAGTGGTTCTGCCACGTGTCCCGCGTAACTGAGCGTCTGGGGATAGCTCTGCGCCTGCTGGATTTTGCTAGATTCCTGGAGTGCCCTTCAGTCTCGCGCCTTCGCTGCACCAAAGATCGTGGACACCAATTCGAAAACTTCGCCCACCGCTTCATCCAGTTCAAACGAAAACAGAGCCAGGTCAACACCAGCTAGATTCTGGTATTCCTTCAGAAGGATGCCCCAAGCCGGGTCGCCCACTAGATCTACTCTGCGGCGCTCATAGTAGCCGTAGCCCAGACCTCGCATACGGCAAAGCAAATCACTCAGATGGACCAGCGCTACCAGGGATTGCGCCGACTCGCCCTGTTCTGGCGCATGATGGTGGGCGATTACTTGAACCATATCGTCGGCGAGGTTCCATCTTTCGGCCAGTGCGCGACCGCTCTCACAGTGAGTAAATCCCATGGCAGCGAGCTCTGCGTCATCGAGAGAAATTTGTTTCTGAGATGCGTGCGCCGCCGCAGCTGCAAACTCCTTGGGAAAGGCGATGCAGTTCACCATGAAGCCGAGATCGTGCAGCAGTCCCGCCATGTACGCCCGGTCGCCATCCTCGGCTTCCAGCTTTTCGCTGAACTTCCGGCAGACCATCGCGCAACCCAGCGAATGTCTCCAGAAGACAGTTGGGTCCAACGGCCAATTCTTGGTGGGAAAGGCATTGCCCAGACAACAAGTAAGGAGAATGGTTTGCACCTTACGCAACCCCAGGGCAATCACCGCCCCCTTGATGGATTCGGGCGACTTCGCCAGTCCAAATAAAGGTGAACTGGCAGCCCGCAGGCACTGTGCGGCGATGGAGTTGTCATAAGAGACCAACTTCACAACTTCATCCAGTTTCACTCGTTCCGCCGGCAAGTTCAGCAAATCGAGCAAAGGCAGAAAAATTGTCGGAATGGCGGGCATGGTCTCAATGCTCTGCACGCGCTCCCGGATAATTGCAGTAACGGATGTGCTCATAACTTGCCGCTTTTCAGGGACGGTTTCCAATAAGCGATCGTTCCGGGAAAATGCACGAGGTGAAACTTATCGTTCAGCTTCAAGAGCGACTCCGACGTCCCGAGGAAGAAATAGCCCCCGAAGTTGAGGTTGCTGTAGTAGTGGTCGATCACCTTCGACTTGGAAGGACCGTCGAAATAAATCAGCACGTTGCAACAGAAGATCAAGTCCATGCCCTTCATGAACAGCATGCGCGAATCGTCCTGCAGGTTGAGGCGGCTGAAAGTGATAAGTTCTCTTACCTCCGGCCGCACCTCAAGTTTCTTCTCGCCGGCCGGCGTGAAATATTTGCGTCTAAAATATTCAGAAGTCGAGCGCAGGGCATAGTCGCCGTAAATTCCTGCTTTGGCCGTCTCCACGGAGCGGTCATTCAAATCGGTGGCGAGGATTTCGATCGTCCAGCCTTTTAACAGATGCTCGCTTTCTTCCAACATATTCATCGCCAACGTGTACGGCTCTTCGCCCGTGGAGCAGCCAGCACTCCAGATTCGCAACCGTTTGATTACCTGTTTGTTTTTATCTTGCGCCAGTTCGGGCAGAATAACTTTTCGCAGCGCATCGAGTTGCGGCTGGCTTCGGAACAGACAGGTTTCTCCGATGGTGACTTCATTGAGCAGCTGCCGGAGTTCCGCCTCCCGGCTGGAATGCGCCGTCAAGAGATCCCAATACTCGCGCGGAGTTCGGACTCCCAACTGTTTCATCCTCCGCCCGCAAGCATCTGCCATCAGATAGAGTTTTTCCTCCAGCTGAAAAATGCCGCAGACCTTGTACACCAGGTCGCGGATTTGGCGGAAGACGGGGTCGATAGGGGCCACGCTCGGGGAAGGAAATGGCGAGGCCGAAACCATCTGGTTGGTTGTCATTTCGCTGGATGCTCCTGGGGGACGCGATCAACTTGCGTGCAAGTAACTCTCGGAGCTCGGCTCTGTAAGACCCGCCGAGCGATTTCCTCGGCTAATTGATTCAGGGGAAAGACGGCATCCGCCTGCCCAGAAGCGTGCACCAGCCCTGGCATACCCCACACTACGGAAGAAGCTTCGTCTTGAATGATGATTTCACCGCCGCGTTCACGGATGGCCCGAGCCCCGATCACACCGTCGGAGCCCATTCCCGTCATCACCACCCCCAGAACGTTCGCCCCGTAGACGTCCGCCACCGACCGGAACAAAACATCGACCGACGGCCTGCAGGAATTCTCCGGTCGATCTTGATTCAAGACCAGTCGCGAGCTGACGCCTGCGCGCTTTACGGTCATATGAAAGTTTCCAGGTGCAATCCAAGCATGGCCGGGGGTCAGCACAACATCCGCGCTCCCTTCTTCCACGGAAATCTCCGAGCGTGCGCCCAGCCGTTCCGCCAGCAGGTGCGTGAAAATCGGGGGCATGTGCTGCACTACAACGATTGGCAGGGGAAAGTCTTTCGGAATCCGGGGCAGAACTTCCGCCAGCGCGTTCGGGCCTCCGGTGGATGTGCCGATGGC
Organism: uncultured Acidobacteriaceae bacterium; assembly: GCA_964403025.1. Taxonomy (GTDB): domain Bacteria; phylum Acidobacteriota; class Terriglobia; order Terriglobales; family Acidobacteriaceae; genus Sulfotelmatobacter. The sequence goes on from CAYOEH010000004.1 coordinate 205,890, forward strand.
AACAATCTCAATGCGCCGATTGACGGGCCTTCGTACCTGCATTGGTGGACAGGGCGGAGGCAGTGACTTGAGTTTTGTAACTGCGCCTGCGCACAAGGCCTTGATCTTAGGGGTCAGCTCAGCCCGTATCGCCGCGATGGCAGCTGCTGGACTGCCAGTATTGCTAGGCTTGGTGGCGTAGTCGGAAGCGCCCAGGGACAGAGCATCAAGGGTTGCTGCCGCTCCCCGCTCAGTGAGCGTGCTGAACATGACGACTGGCAGTTTGGGATAGAGCTTGCGCAGTTCCACCAACGTCTCCAAACCGTTCAGCACCGGCATCTCGATGTCGAGCGTAATCAGGTCGGGATGCAATTGCGCAATTTTCGCCAGCCCGATTCTTCCATCGCTGGCTGACCCGACTACTTCCAGTTCAGGATCAGCCGACAGAGTCTCGGACAGCAACTTGCGAATCACCACCGAATCGTCGACGACGAGAATGCGTATCGGAGTCATCTCTGTGTTACGCCTGTCCCTTCACCCAACAAGCTTGCAAGATTCTTCGCCAGCATCTACGAGCCCGCGTGCGCTGCCTTGGCGCGAACTGCAACGCCTCCGCCGGTTTCAGCGTTGACCTTGAACTGTTCGATCAGGCGGCGCAGTTCGGCCGAGGTCTGCACCAACTGTTGTGCCGCTTTCTGCGTGTCGCCCGCTCCCCGCGACGTGCTCTCCGCCGCCTGCGCCACGCCCGCAATGTTACTGGTGATCTCGCCGCTGCCGTGCGCCGCTTCGCTCACATTCCGCGCCATCTCGTTGGTCGTGGCATTCTGCTCTTCCACCGCCGTCGCAATCGTGTTCGAGATTCCGTTCACCTGATTAATCACTTCGCTGATCGACGCGATCGCAGCCACCGCCGCCTTCGTGTCCGTCTGAATGGCTTCAATCTTCCGGCTGATGTCTTCCGTGGCTTTCGCCGTTTCCTTGGCCAGTTCTTTCACTTCGTTCGCTACCACGGCGAAGCCTTTGCCCGCTTCTCCCGCTCGGGCCGCTTCAATGGTCGCGTTGAGCGCCAGCAGGTTGGTTTGCTGCGCAATCGAGGTGATGACCTTGATGACTTGTCCAATCTCGGTGGACGAGTCCCCCAGCTTCGATACCGTCGCCGTCGTGTTTTCCGCAACCTTCACGGCGGATGTAGCGATCTTCGCCGCTTCGCTGGCGTTCTTGGCGATCTCTTTGATGCTGGCACCCATCTCCTCCGCCCCGGTGGCTACGGTCTGCAGGTTCTGGCTGACTTGCTGAGCCGAGGTGGAAACCACGTTGGCCTGGGCGGAAGTTTCCTCCGAATTGGCCGTGATCTGCTGGCTGGTGCTGGAAAGTTCTTCGCTGGCGCTCGCCACCTGCACCGAGTTCTCCGTGATGTCCTGGATCATGCGTTTCAGGCTGCCACTCATCCTGTTGATAGCCGTGGTGAGATCGCCCAGTTCATCCTGGCTGCGAACTTTCAGGTCGTCCCGCGTCAGATCCCCGGCTGCAATGGCCTCGGCCTGGGTCAAAACAGACTGGGTAGCGCGGGAGATACTGCGGCTCAGCAAGACGGCCACGAAGATACCGATGACAAGAGCAACAACCGTAGTTATGGATATCGTCAGGCCCATCGCCCGGTTCGCTGCATCCATCTCCTCCCCTTCCTGGAGTAGCAATTTTTCGTTTGAAACCGCGATTTCGTCTAGCGACTTCTTGATCACCCCGTTGACATTCGTAGCTTTCGCGGTGATTTCGTCTCCCGCCTTGATGACAGCATCGCGCTCGCCACTGGCTGCATTCTTAATAGCAGTTGCCTGAAGTTCCCGGAGGGCCGGAAGCCGGCTCTCCGCCTCGGCGAGTCGGTCGCGGTTGGCCTGCAAGCTCCAGTGAAGAGCCAATTCGTCCAGTCTTGCGGTGTCCTTCCCAACGCCATCCCAAGCCTCATCGAAAAGCTTCTTTGCTGATTCCCTCTGGTCAGGCTCCCCTCCAGCCAGAACTGCTTGACGCGACTTGCTCGCGGTGTCAGTCAGGTGCCTTTGTAGGTCCTTGAGAGCGACGATGCTGGGTACACGCAACGTCGTGGTACGCTCCTGCATTGCCTGGACAACGCTTGACTTCATATAGGTGAGCAGCGCGCTGAGAAGCATCAATGCGAGGATCACCCCAAAGCCCAGGCCCATTTTTTTCCCAAGAGTCAGCTTCATTTCTTTCTTCCTTGCGGACCTCGCGGACCTTGCGAACTCAGGCCCGTCCGGCTATTGCCCTGCGACCGCACCCTCCGCGGTCATCTGACAGGCCTTTTCGGTGTCCAGCACGAGCATCAGCCGGTCATTCAGTTTGTGTACGCCGGTAATCATGGTGCGAACCGTGCCCCGCAGTGTTTCCGGTGGCCGTTCGAAGGTGGCTTCCTCGACTTCGACGACATCCCCGATCTCATCTACCAACAAGCTGACTGCGCCATCCTCGGAGCGGACCACGACATTCATTACCGGCAAATCCGCGGCGCGCGGCTTCAGTTCGAGCCGACGCCGAAGATCGACCGCGGTCACGATCTGGCCGCGCAGGTTGATCAGACCACTCACCACCTGAGGCGCCAGCGGAACCTGCGTGACCTCGAGCGAGCGAATGACCTCCTGAACGGTTTTCAATTCCACGCCGAACAGCAGCTTGTCCAGATAAAAAGTGCAGAACTGTGAAGTGTGGCTCATGGCTTAGTTCCCAACCCCCGCTGCTTTCGTCGCCTGGCCGGCCGGCATGGTATTCACGCCCGCAATCTGCAGAATCGCCGGAATATCGAGCAACTCCGTGACCCGCTCCCCGATCACGACGGAATAAAGAACGGCTGCCCGGGTCGCTTTGGACCTCACGTCGGCGCGGGCTTCAACGATGTCGAGAATCCGCTCCACGACCAGGCCGAAGGTGCGGCCTTCATGATTCAGCACCAGCACCTGAATCGGACCGGAGTCCGGCGCCGGCGGTGCTTGCAGCGCTCGCAGCCGATGCCGCCGCTCTTCGAGGACCACAGCCAGTCGAACCAAGGGCAAGATTTGACCGCGATACTGTGTGACCCATTGCTTGCCCGACATCTCCACCTGCGAAACCGGAAACTCCTCCAGCCGAGCCAGAACGTTCAGCGGGATGGCCATGCGGGAGTCGCCCAGTCCGGCGAAGAGAAGAAAGGTTTGTTTCTCGCCTGCAGTTCCGGCAGACTCCGCTTTTTTTTCCGCTGCGGGCCGTTCCCGTGACTCGCCGACGACACTGGCGCGCTGTGCCAGGCCGAGCACATCCAGGATGAGCGCGACCTTGCCATCTCCCATAATGCTCGAACCGGCAAAGGTCTTCACGGTCTTCAGTTGTTTGCGCAGTGGCTTGACCACGATTTCTTCGCTGTCGTTGATTTCGTCGACGACGAGCCCGAACTGGCGGTCATCGGCCTGCAGCACCACAATGTTGACTGCGGCGCCGCTGCTGCCGGCACTATCCAGCTTTTCCTTCAGCTTCAACTCACGGTTCAGATACGCCAGCGGCAGAAGCCGTCCGCGCAGCCGATACACTGGAACCCCATGCACCATTTCGATGGACTTATCGACTTCTTCCGCCTCCAGTCGCACCAGCTCAAGCAGGTTTACCTGCGGAATGGCGTAGCGTTCTCCCGCGCAGGTTACGACCAGCGCGGGAATGATGGCTAAGGTCAACGGAATCTTTACTCTCACTGTGGTGCCATGGCCGGGAGTGGATTGCAGATCCACCAGGCCACCGATCTTCTCCACATTCGTCTTGACCACGTCCATGCCGACGCCGCGGCCAGAGACATTGGTCACTTTCTCCGCCGTGGAAAATCCGGGAAGAAAAATGAGATTGAAAATCTCCCGCTCCGTCATGCGCACCGCCTGTTCGGCGGTAATGACCCCGCGCTCGATGGCCTTCTTGCGGATTCGGTCGCTGCTTAATCCGGCGCCGTCGTCACTGATTTCGATATTGACCTGGCCGCCTTCATGAAAGGCGCGCAGAATCAGCCGCCCAACACGAGCCTTGCCCGCCTTCACGCGCGCTTCCGGAAGTTCGATACCATGGTCGACGGAATTGCGCACCAGATGGGTCAGCGGATCTTTGATGGCCTCGATGATGGTCTTGTCGAGTTCGGTTTCTTTTCCTTCCATCTCGATCCCGACTTCTTTTCCGCACCCCAGAGCTACATCGCGCACGGTGCGCGGAAACTGCGCCCATATATTTCCGATGGGCTGCATGCGGGTCTTCATTACTTCTTCCTGCAGTTCGGTGGCAATCAAGTTCATGCGCTGGGAAACCGCCTGCAGTCCGGTATCTTCCACCGTATTCGAGATTTGCAGCAGCTGGTTCCTGGCCAGAACCAACTCGCCGACCAGGGTCATCAGCTTGTCCAAAAGGTTGACCCCGACGCGGATGGTCTCGGGCGCGGTGTCGCGGACCTTCGTCTCCAGCATTTGCTGCGCCGCCATCACATCTTCTTGTTTGGCTAGTCCCAAGGAAACAAGAATTTCGCCCAGGCGGCGGCGGTCACCTTTCTCTTGTTCCTGCAAAGCGAGCGCGAGATCCTCGGCATGCACCGCGCCGCGCTCGACCAGCAGCCCGCCAATCTTCCCGCGCACCGGCTTTCGTTCGTTGCTCTTTTTCTGGGGCGCGACCGGCGGCTCAACCGGGGGTGGCGGGGAGGCTTTGACTGGTTCGGGAGGATTCTCTGGCTTCGGCGGGGATGACGCGGCCTTCTGTTGCTCCGGCTCCTTGGTTGCGACTGCGGCTGCCCGAGAAGGTTGTGCTGAGGCTTTCCCGGCATCTCCTGCAGTCGGGCTTAGCAGTCGGGTCAACGTTTCCCGTAGCTCTGGGTAATCGTTCTCGCCATCTTGATCGGTCGATTCAATTTCCTTAAGCATCTGGCGGACCGCATCCACCATACCCAGCAGCGCCGTCGTGCGTTCTGGGCTGAGCATCAGCTGTCCGTCGCGCAAGCGAGTCAAAAGGTTTTCCCCAACGTGGGCGACCTTCTCCAGTTTGTTGAAGCCGAGAAAGCCGCACGTACCCTTGATGGTGTGAATGGTGCGGAACACCCCCGCAAGAGCTGCGTTGTCTTCTGGATTCTTCTCCAGACCGACCAGGTCCCGGTCGAGGCGGTCAAGATTTTCGTAACTCTCGACTAAGAATTCCTTAACAATTTCGTTCTCGCTCATCGTTACCCTTTGTCAGAATGGGGAATTGGAGTCACAGAAGACTCCTCAATGCCTGCCGGCTGCCCCTGGTGGATCTTTCGCTTGGTTGGCACGGATGTGTGGATTGGCCAGTCCCCTGCAATTCGTGTTGAGTTCCGACAAGCATCCATCGGCTGTACACGCGGTGTTCATTAGTCAACCGCTGGCTCCCCGGCCAAAGCGCGTCAGAACAATTCGACAGGCATGACTCGTCCAGTTCGGGGAACTCCGTTTAGGGGTGGCAGAATTGCTGGAGTGGATGTGGTGTATCTCAGCCCAAAGTGCCTGATTTCGGCTCTTCAGCGGCGCTTGTCATTGACAGTTCTCGCGGTCTCAGATTCAATGACCTAAGCGGCTAAAAATGGGGATTTCGCCTTCCTTGGCCGCAAATTTATTTTTGACTCAGGAGTACACCTTATGTCCGCACCTAGCCGCCGGCCGGAGATTCGTCGACGCCGCGCTCGCCAACACAAAATCACCACACTCCGCAAGCGCCTCGCTTCGGCTCAAACCGACGCCGATCGTAGCCGGGTCACCGCCAAGTTGCACAAGCTCGCCATCGCGTCGCCTGGCCAACCGTTAGTGAAGTAGATCCCGCCTACGAATACATATCGACGCGTCTGGTGGGTGAAGACTCGTTGAATTACGCGACGCCTGCCGTGGTTTTGCTGCTGTTCCCGGCAGGCGATCCGGGCAATTCCGCCTTGCCTGCGCCACTGAGTACTTCCTGGTATACGTCCCTGATCCGGCGGACAGATTTCTCCCAGGAAAACTTAGCTGCCTGCCGGTAGCTGCGTTCCTTCATCTTCTCGCGCAACGGCTGGTCGAGAAGAACCCGGTGGAGCGCGCGCATGATCTCGAAGACATTCTCCGGATGAACCAGCACCGCTGCATTGCCCACCACTTCAGGCAGCGAAGATACATTCGAAGTCACGACCGGCGTCCCGTGTGCCATCGCTTCCAGCGGCGGTAGCCCGAAGCCTTCATAGAGGGACGGGAAGACGAAAATCTTCGCCGCATCGTAGAACGTGCGCAGCACTTCGATCGGAACAAATCCCAGAAAACGCACATCATTCTGCACGCCGCTGCGGATTACCGTCCGCCGCAAATCAGGGTTGCCGGAGACGTCATCTCCGATGATGATCAGCTTCAGATCAGGAAACAAGTGATCTTTCTCGAGCTCCGTTTTCAGCGCGGAGAAAGCCTCGATCATGCGCACGACGTTTTTATGTGGACTGATCCTTCCGGCATAAAGCAGAAAGGGATAGGTCACCTGATAGCGCTCGACCATCAGCTGGCGGTCTGCCGGGCTCGCATGCCCCTGCAGTAATCTCTCATCGATCGCGTTGTAGACCACCTCAATGCGTCCGGCTGGAATGTCGAATAACTTTTCCATCTCCAATTTGGTGAAGTTTGAGACCGCGAAGATCCGAGCGGCCCCGTGCAAAACGCGCTTTGTCATCTGAAAGTGCAGGGATCGCCAGAAACCGGTCTGCTGGCGTGCGCGGGAAAGATGCTCCAGAATGTCGTGTACCGTCATCACGTAGGGGCAAGGCAGCACACGCGGAATTGAAAACAGATTCGGAATATGCACCAGATCGCACTCCAGTCGCTTCACCAGGGTGCGAAATTCGCGGAATCCCATGAAGGAGCGCTCCGGCTCGGCCAGAGGAACTGCATGGAAGTTAGGTTGCAGGGGGCCAATCTCTTTGATTCTGGCGGACGAGCCAATCAGGAGGTACGTGGTCTCGTGGTCCAGTCTTTCCAGGGTACGCACGACATTGCGGATATACGTGCCGACGCCGAACTCCGTCATCCGTCGGATATCGATGGCGATCTTCACCGAAGGCATTTAACCACGTAAGGCGTGGCGGGGCACAGTAGAATTCTTGTCATTCCGGCCTAGGCCCGCACTTCCGCCTGCGCTTTAGCCCTACGGTCGGCGTACAGGGGAAATGCCTCGCACAGGCCAAGCACTTCGTTCCGGATCCTCGCCAGCGCGGACGAATCGGTCCGATGCAGCAGCGCATCGGCAATCCAACGTCCTACCTGCCGCATCTCTGCTTCCCGCATGCCTCGCGTAGTCAGAGCGGGCGTCCCGATGCGAATTCCGCTCGGCTTCAATGGTGGATTGACATCGAACGGGATGGCGTTCTTGTTGACAGTAATTCCGGCCTCGCCCAATGCCTTCTCAGCCTCGCTTCCAAGCATACCTTTCGAGAAGACATCCACCAGCATCAGATGCGTGTCGGTTCCACCGGAAATGATGCGGAAGCCCTCAGCCGCCAAAGTCTCGGCCAACACTTTCGCATTCGCTACGACTTGTTTCGCATAATCGCGGAACTCGGGCTGCATCGCTTCCTGAAAGCAAATCGCTTTGGCAGCGATGATGTGCATCAGCGGACCACCCTGCATGCCCGGAAAAACTACTTTATCAATCGCCGCCGCGAACTCCGCTTTCGAAAGAATGAGGCCCGCTCGCGGTCCACGCAGAGTTTTGTGCGTGGTCGAGGTCACAATGTGAGCATGCGGCACCGGCGATGGATGCGCTCCGCCCGCCACCAGGCCGGCAAAATGCGCCATATCAACCAGAAAGAGCGCACCCACTTTGTCTGCGATCTGGCGCATGCGGGCGAAGTCAATAATGCGCGGATAAGCGCTGCCGCCACCGATAATCAGCTTCGGCCTTTGTTCCTCCGCCAGCTTTTCCAGCGCGTCATAGTCGATCGTCTCGGCTTCTTTCGTCACTCCATAAGGGACGATCTTGTACGTCTTTCCGGAGAAATTCAAATGATGGCCGTGAGTGAGATGGCCACCGTGAGCCAGATTTAATCCAAGAATGGTATCGCCCGGCTGTAGCACCGCAGCATAGGCTTCCATATTCGCCTGTGAACCGGCATGCGGCTGCACGTTGGCATGCTCGGCGCCAAACAACTGTTTGGCCCGATCGCGCGCCAGGTTCTCCACCACATCCGCGTATTCGCATCCACCGTAGTAGCGCTTGCCAGGATATCCCTCGGCATATTTGTTCGTGAACACCGAGCCCGCGGCTTCCAGCACGGCTTCGCTGACAAAGTTTTCCGAGGCAATCAGCTCGAGGCCCTCGTGCTGGCGGCGGGTTTCGTTGTCGATGGCTGCAGCGATCTGCGGATCGGCCTCGTAGAGCGGGCGATACATCTTCGAAGAAACTGCGGAATTCTTCATATCGTTGTTCCTGATTCTTACGGCGTTCCGTAAACGTTAGGCTGGTGCAACTCCATATATCGCTCCGGAGTTTCCACCGGAGTAAATCCAAACTGTGCATAGAGTCGGTGCGCGTCGCGCGTTAAGAGAATCCAGCGCCGTAAATTCGCCAGTGCCGGATGCTGCACCATGCACTGCATCAGCCACTTGCTCAACCCGCGACCCCGATGCGATTCCAGCACAAATACATCGCCCAGATAAGCCACCGTGGCAAAGTCACTGACCACGCGGGCAAATCCGACTTGTGCGAGGCCCTCGTAAATACCAAAGCAGAGCGAGTGCTCAATCGAACGCGCCACGACTTCCCGCGGAATTCCCTTGGCCCAATAACAATTTGTCAGAAAACCGTAAACCACATCCAAGCTAAGGCGTTCAGGGTCGGTGCTGATCAGAAACTCTCCGCGACGGTATTCCAGAACCGTCTTGTAATCCGTACGAACACCCGCCATGGTGACATTCTACCCCGTAATTTCCAGCTCGGCGGGATCGATCAGCCTTCAAACGCCGTCCGCAGAAACGAAGCCAGGTGCCAACCGTCCATGTAATTGTAGGGGGCTTCGCCCATGGTGTAATGACCGCAGGGCAGCACCACCACCTTGTGATCCAGTCCGTAGCGCTCGAATTCCACCACTACATCGCGCGAAAGTTCGGGCAGGAAAGTCAGATCGTACTTCGCATAAATAATGAGCGACTTCCGCGGCCACCGTGCGAACTGATTGAAATACGCCATGGGACTCACGGCGAGCCATGACTTCCGCAATGTCTCCAGAGTGATTTGCGATTCCATCCCCTGGCGGATGTGCCGTGTTGACTGTCCGTGCCACACGACATCAGCCACATAGGTCGACGCATGATTGAACGCCGCGACGCGAAGCCGCGGATCATGCGCCGCCGCGATAAACGCATAGCACGAACCCAGGCTCGTGCCCACGATCCCGAGTTTGCTGTAGCCCTGCTGCTCCAGCCAATCCAGACAGCAGCGGACGTCGACCACGCCCTGCCGCACGGCATCGAGAGTGCGGCCAATGTTGGCGGAGACGGCGTAGTCCGCGCGGGTGATCTCGGCGGGCATGCGGATATCGTGATAGGGCATGCTCAGCCGTAACACCGCAATGCCCAGCATATTTAACACCCGGCAGAGGCTGACATAGGCGATCGCGTCTGCGTTCCAGTGCGGCAGAAGCACGATCGCACGCTTCCCGCGTGCGGGAAACCAGCGCGCATTCACCAGATTATTTTCTGGATACGGCGTTTTCACCGGCGCCGTGAATCGCAGGAACTCCGCAAATGTGCCTTTTACCTTCGCTTCGAGCTTCGGGTCAGGAACTTCGCGGGTCGAGAAAACTTGGACTTCCCGCTTCTCCAGCCTGAAATCTGTCGGCCGCGCGTAGGAATAAAACTCATCGCTGGAGGCCACGATGCGCCGGTTGAAGTCGATCAGGAATTTCCCCGGATCGTCGACGGCCTGCCCCGGACGCCAGCCATTCTGGCAAGGCCAGTTCTGAGCATATTCCACGCCCCATTCCAGTGGCCGGACCACGCGGTTGTTATCCACCGAAGTGAGCCGGTGCTCCCAGTCATACATCCATTGTGCGTAGCGCGAAGGCATGGTCAATCTA
>CAYOEH010000004.1:216073-495304 GCA_964403025.1 uncultured Acidobacteriaceae bacterium
AGTGTAACAAGCGCGAGTCTCGCGACTCACGCGGGAATCAGCGAACAGCGGCAACTGGCAGTTGGCGCTTGGCATTTGAACCTTGAGCGGGCGCGGGCTGCGCAGGAGAGTGTGAGGTAACGCAAGCTAGAACGAAACCACGGCAACCAAAGAGGCGATCCAGGACGGACGTCCGACGATATGGGTTTGTCGAAGGCATAATCCACTGAATTTTCTTGACTTCGATTCCCACCGCTGACATCATATTCTTTACGCATTTGTTCTTTGACATCTGAATAGCATTGAGATAACCATCGCAAATTCAGTATTTTGCGGACTCGTCCGCTAATTTCAGGCCACTTAGCTGAGACGGACCAACCTAAGTCCTTTGAACGGAATATTTTACGGGTAAGTGATTTGTTTGTAATATTTTAGCCAGAATCGCACTGGGCCAGAAGCACCCAACTCTTTGATTCCAGATATCTTACTCAAACAGCCACATTTTTTATCTGGACTTGATATGCGGTCAGCGTCCGTACTTTCGCGGTACGCGTTTGGATATATTGCAGAGAATCTCGTAGGGCGAACTGTTCGCCAGCCTGGCATGTTCGAGCGCATCCACGCTTAAGCCGTCACTCGTTCCCAGCAGGATCACCTCATCGCCAACCGCGATCTCTGGAATACCGGTCACATCCACGAGCGTGAGGTCCATGGAAATGCTGCCGATGATGGGCGCGTAGTGGTCGCGAACGATCACGCGCCCACGATTGGAAAGTCGCCGGTTATACCCGTCGGCATATCCCACGGGAAGCACCGCAACGTGCGCGGGAGCCTTGGTCACGTAAGTTCCGCCGTAGCCCAGCGCCTGATTGGCGGCGAAGTTTCGCATGGAAAGAATGCGCGTTTTCCAGGTCAGCACCGGCTTCACCGGAAGGCGTAGCGTCCCGCCGCTCACTTCTCTGCCTGCGCGCTGGAACGGCAAATAATAACCGTACAGCGCAACCCCCGGACGCACCATGTTGTTCCAGGTCTCCCGCCGCGAGATCAGGGCGCTGGTGTTGGCCATATGGATCAACTCAGGCGCGAATCCCGCCGTGCGCACCATGCTCAACGCCTCCTCGAAGCGTCGTTCCTGTTCGCCCACCGAGGGCGCATCCATAATTTCCGAGGAAGCTAAATGCGTCGAAAGCCCTTCGAGAAGAAGATGCGGCGCAGCCTTCAGAGCTTTCAGAACGGCAGGAAGTTCCTCCAGCGACACACCCAGGCGGCCCATGCCTGTGTCCACTTTCAGATGCACTGCTTGCCCCGTGGTTCCATTCGAGACGGTTCCGCGCGCCGCAGCCATCTCCAGAGACTCGATATGCCAAGGCTCCCAAACCGTGGGCGTGAGCCCCAGGCGAACGATCTCGCTCTCCTCGCCGCGCCAGAAACCGGTCATCAGCAGAATCCGCGACTCGATTCCCGCATCCCGCAGCGGGATCGCCTCATCGAGTGAGGTCACCCCCAGCCACTTCGCTCCTTCGGCCTCCAGCGCGCGGGCGCATTCCACTGCACCGTGACCGTAAGCATCAGCTTTGACCACCGCGCATACCGTCACGCCGGCGCCCGTATGTTTCGCCACCGCACAAAAGTTTTGCCGCAGACTGGTCAGCGAGACTTCCGCCCATGTGGGACGGGTCGCCACGCGGCTCATGATTTCTACAGTGCTCGCCACTGGGCTCGATTATAGCGGGAGCCGCGCGTGCGCTCAGGTTACGCTTGGGCTACTCCCGCTTGAATGTCTCGTGAGGCTCCGCAATCAGTTTCCGCCGAGCGCGAAGTTCACCGTGATCTGAGTCTCCACCTCAACGGGTTCGCCATTCAAAATGTAAGGCCGGTAGCGCCATTGGCGGACAGCGTCGATTGCCGCGGGCGCCAGCATGGGATGGCCAGCCAGGAGTCTGAGATTCTCGATTGTGCCCTGCTTGCTGATCATCGCCTCCAGCACCACGACCCCCTGAATGCGGGAGCTTCGCGCCAGCGCAGGATATGCCGGCTGCACTTTGTGAATCAGATCTCCCTCGCTGATGTGGGAGCGACGTAGCGGATGCGTAACCATCACGGGCGGAGGCGTCGGCAAAACCGGGCGCGTGCCACTCTCGAACAAACCGGGAAGGCCATGCGGATCACCGCTTCCTATTCCTCCAGGAACATTGAGACCAGGTCCCGCAGTCTGCACACCCGGCGGTCCATCATCGCTGGCAGGGTGCATGTTTATCGGGAGGGCTGACGGTCGCCGAAAGATAAACTCCGCTGGATTATCTGGAGCGGAGTTTGAACCGGAGTGTGCTTGCATCACGGGACCTTCCGGAAGCGGCTGCCCCAAACTGATCGGCGTCGAGAGTTGGTGGAAGGAGGGTAATCCCGTTGGACGCAGCAACGGCAAAACTAGAAGGACGCCGACGATCAGCGCCTGCAATCCGAATGAGGTTAAGGTTGTCCATCCGCGGCGCGCACGCTCAGTCCATGAGGGATCGAGCGTGTCGGCAAACAGTGTTTTGTCAAACGCTGTTCCGTTAAACATAGTGTCCTCCAAGGGTTGCTGCTAAGGACACCGATCGCTTCTTGCAGGTTCGCACTTGAGAAGGAAATGAGAAATAAAAAAAACCGCGCTGGGCGCGGCCTTTGGGAACCTTCGCGACACTCGCGGTGTCGTGAAAAGCTACTTGGAGGGTGGAGTGGCTGGCTTGGGAGCCGCCGGCTTCGGAGCGGCCGGCCTGGGTACCGTTGTTCCAGTTGTGGCGGGCGCGGGTACACCGGATTGCGCATTGTAGATGTCCACAACGACCTTGGTAATGTCTCCTTGTTCGCCGTACCAAAGGAGCGGGCTTTGCGGCCAGGGATTCGAAGTGTCCATCACCAGGGCGAATCCGCCTTCCTGCGCGTGCTTCACAATCACCGGCGCCATCTTCTGCAGAATGCGCTGAAAGATCTCCTTCTGCTGATTCTGGAAATCCTCCTGTGCGTCTTGCACGGAACGATCAAAGGATTTCTTCTTAGTCTCGATCTGCTTCACCAGGCTGGCGCGCGCGTCTTCGTTGAGCTTGTCGCCCTGCGTCTGTAGTTGCTTCTGCAAACTCTCGAGTTCGTCGTTCTGACCTTTGAGTTCGTTCTGCTTCGGCTCCAACTTCTTGCGCAGAGCTTCGAAGTCGCGTTGCCCTTCGTTGCTGCCCATCACGGCTTGCTCAATGTTGATGGTCCCAAGCTTGGTGCCGGTACCAGTGGCGATAGGGGTGGTGGGCGCCGGGTCCGCGGACAACGCGGCCGCACCCGCAGGAGCAGCTGGGCTGCTGGCTTGGGCCCAGGCGGAAGTCATGGAGAGAACCGCAATGGCCAGGACAGAACGTAGGAACTTGCTTGTCATTGGATCGCTAAACTCCTTGGAACATTGTTCCGGTAAGTGTGTTTTTGGCAAATACGGTTTCCGGATGAACTCAGATCACCCTGTTCAGACGACGCTGTGCCGTACTCGCAAAGCTCTTGTCTTGCTTTTCTTCAAATGGCCGCCGTCAGACCGTCATCGGACAAGGCGCACTGGATTGCCGGCGTCACACGCCGGAGTTGCGGACGTGTCGTCCACCCCTGAATCTATCTGCAATGGTGTGGATCGTAGCAATTATAGATAGCATCCTCCGGCGGCGTCAAACTGCATACGACTCTCCGCGCCCCTAGAACGTAGTGGCCACCGTGAAGCGGAAAGTCTTACGCGGCTCGCGCAACAGGAAGCTTGGCGCGTAGGTGTTCACCGCCAGGTGATAGGTGTATTGCCCAGCTGAGGTCAGGTAGCAGCCAGTTGGCCCGCAGGTGTGCGGGAACATGGCTGATGTAATCGGAATCGGCGGAGTCGCGGGACTGTCGAGCCGCAGCGGATTGTAGGCCCAGTAAATGCGGAAGGGCGCATTGATGATGGGCAGGAACATCTGCAGTTCGAGACCCGTGGACATTCTCGGCCTCCAGTTGGTCGACCCGAGTACTTGCAGTTGATCCGACGGCTGTGGCTTCAAAACGCTGCCGGGCGTGCAGCCAGTACCGGTTGCAGTCGCCGTGCCTATATCCAAAAGAGGACAGCCAAACTGCTGCGTGACCACCTGCTCATACTGCTGCGTGGCAATCTGCAACTGCGACGGCCGCAGAATGGGATCGATGCCCGCGTCCATGAATGGAGCCAGAGCCACCGGTCCATAAATGGTGATGCGGTACTCAAAGTTGGTCACGATGCTCAGGTCGCCGCCCGGAAACGTGATCTGGTCCACCGGAATCGGGATCGTCAAATTTCCCAACAGGGGATTCTGTGGATTCTTGAGGACGGGTGTTCCGTCAGGGTTCGTAAGAGTGATCGAACCGACGCTGGGCAGGAATGCGACCGGAGAAACGGAACGAATATCGAATCCGCGCAGGTCATTCTCGCCGCCCATGTAAGAACGCTGGAACGGCGGAGCCACCAGCCCTGCATAGCCGGTGATGAACGATCCCTGAATATTGAAGCCCACAGCGTTGCGGCGATTCTGTACCGGAATGAATTTTTTGTACTGGACGATCGGCCGAATCGAGCGAACGGTGCCGCCGAGGCCCGCCAGTTCCGCGCCCAAAGTGAATTGCTGGCCGTGGTGAGGCGATATTGGACTATCGATGGTATTGAAGGAAAAGTTGGGAAAGATCTTGCTAGTAATGATTCCTTGCAGCGCATTGGGCCCGGAAATTCCGCGGAAGGCGAGGAACTCGAACAGATTCTTCGATGCAGAACTCAACGCCAACAGTGAGGAGCGGTCAAACGAATAAGTGATTCCTACCCGCTTGAACGAGCGGCGCAGCGGATAACTTAACGACGTGGTGAATCCGGCGCTGGACTGCGTGTAATTTTGCAGATTCTGCAAAACCGTGTTGGGCAGGTTCAGATTCTGGCCGCTGAAAATCGAGAGTTGACGCGCCTGGTTGTAGCTGACCCGGTTCAGATATACGTTGAAGCCAAACTGCAGGGGCCGGTCAAACATATAAGGCTCAGTGAAACCGAAGCGGACGCTGCGCGCCAGGTTCCCCAGGCTCGCCTGCACCTGAAGCGTCTCACCCAGACCGAGGAAATTGTTGGTCGAGTAGTTGATGCCGATAAAGGCGCCCTCCAGTCCGCTCACGCCGCCGTTCAGTCCAATGCTGTTCTTGCCCTTTTCCTTGACCTTCAGCGCAAGGTCGACCAAGCCATCTTTTTCGTCCAGTTTGCGGTCGGTGACGTTGGGATCGTCGGGCTTTAGCTGGTCGAAGTATCCCAGCTGATTCAAGCGCAGCAGGCTCAATTCCCAGAGGCGCGAATTGTAAATGTTGCCTTCTTCGAGCGCGATCTCGCGCCGGATCACCTTGTCACGGGTGGTCGTGTTGCCCTGGAATTCGATGCGCCGGACATAAAACTGCTTGCCTTCGTCGACGTCGATGTCGAGAAAAATCTGCTTCTTGTCGTCGTCGAACCTGGTCTCCGGCACGGAAGTGAAGTTGATGTAGCCCTGCTCGCCGTAAGCCTTGCGCAGGTTCTCCAAACCCTTGGCCACTTTATCTTTGCTGAAGATGTCGCCGTCTTTGATGGGAAAGAGATTGCGGAGCGCTTTCACGTTCGAGACAGCTTTATTGTTCTTGAACGTGATCGAACCCAGGGTATACCGGTCACCTTCTTCGATGGGCATCGTAATGTCGACGGCCTTGCCCGGTCCGCTCTGTATCAGCGGAATATGAGCGCCCTTATGTCCGGTATCGTGAATTTGGGTCTTAGGCTCGTTCACGATGACTTTGAAATAGCCGCGATTCTGGTATTCGTTGCGCACGCGTTCGGTATCTTCATCCAGCTTGGTCGCATCGTAGGTGCGCGCGAAAATGTTTTCCAGGAAGATCGAGTGCGGGACTCCGATCGGGCGCAAGTTCTTCATGGCGTAGCGAAGGACTCGCGTCTTCACGTTCTTGTTGCCCTCAAACTTGATCTTGCCCACCTTCACCTTGGGGCCTTCTTTGATCACAAACGTAATTCCAACTGCGGCGGGAGGAATCTGCCGGATCTCGGTGCGGATGGTGGAGAACTGGCGGCCATGTTCCGCCAGCAGACCTCTGATCGCCACCTCGGCTTTCTTTAATTTCGTCGGATCGTACTGGCTTTCCACCGACAAGCCGACTTTGGCTTCCTTGAACCGGTCCAACACATCGCTGGTGGAGACTGAACTGAGGCCCACGTAATTGATTTCGCGGATGGTTGGCTTTTCCTTGACCTGGATGATCAGGCGCCAGCCCTTGGGAGTCTGCTCGCGGGTGAAGCGGACATCTTCGAAGTAGCCCGTGTTCCACAGCGCGTTGAAATCACGTTCCAGCGCCGCGGGATCGTAAACGTCTCCGGGATGAGTGAAAATGCGGGCTTTGACGGTTTCGGAGGGAATTCTTCGATTGCCGGTGACGTCGATCTCCGAGATAACGTCAGTTTGGGCCCAGCCGGCGGAGGCGAAAAAAAGCGCCAGCACAATACCGAGCGCCCACCCGAAGCCCTTCATTCGGCGACAAAGCCGTGCGAATGAGGAGGATGGGGTGTGAGCGGCTCCGGAAGGGCCGCAGCCGTTCTCGGGCACAACGATGTCCGTATGAAAGCAAAGATGAATCGCTACGACCTCAGCCTCTGGGATGTGGGAAAACGATCATTATACGGTAGAGATAGAGAAAGCGTCCAAGTCGCCACTCTTGCTGGTGGCTTCATGGAATGGACTTGGTTGACTCCACATCAACCAAGACGGAATAAAACGTGGCGGAGTTGCCCAAGTCGGAAAGTTTTTCTGAGGTCAGCACGTTTATGTTCCGGGCCCCGGGGCTTAATTTCGCCCAATTCAGTCTGGCCGAAACCACTCCCGGCTGAACTGCGCCATCCACTCTCGCCTTCAGAAAGATTTCTCCCCGATGGTTGAACACTCGCACCGTCTGTCCGTCAGCAATGGCACGGGCGCGGGCATCATCGGAATGCATCTCCAGAAGGTCGATCTCCTCCATCTGCTGAACCGAAGGCTGATTGGTGAAAGTTGAGTTCAGGAAATTGTCAGCCTTCCGTGCGAGCAGCTCCAGGGGGAACGTCGCCCGCTCGCTTCCGTGGCGCGATTCCGAGGGAGGTTTGAACTCGGCAACGGGGTCGAGTCCCAGCGCTTTCATGGCTTCGCTGTACAGCTCGGCCCTGCCTGATGGTGTGCGGAAGCCGCCCTGAGCGAAGGGAAGAAAAGGGGTTGAGCTAACCGGATCCTCCGCCCCCGAAGCCGGAAACCGAGAGCCGGATGCTGCGAAATTCAGTCGTACCTGGCCTTCGCGCTCCAGCCGCTCCCGCGTGATGCCCTGCAGCCACGGATTGCTGGAAGACAAAGCGCCATCGATCATCTCGTCGATAGTTTCGCTGAAGCACTCGTCGGCGAATCCCATGCGCCCGGCGAGCTCCCGGAATAATTCGACATTCGCACGGCACTCTCCCAGAGGCTCAATCGCCTGGTCTGAAACTTGCAGATAGTAGTGCCCATAAGCCGCTAGCAGATCTTTGTGCTCGAAAAATGTCGTCGCCGGCAAAACGATATCGGCATAGTCGGTGGTGTCGGTAAAGAACTGTTCGTGGACCACCGTGAACAAGTCTGGGCGCCTGAGGCCGCGCACCACCTCATTATGGTTCGGACAAACCGCTGCCGGATTCGAACTGTAGACAAATAAAACCTTCAGCGGAGGATCGCTCAGCGTATTGAGTGCCTTGCCCAGCTCCACCATGTTCACAATCCGGGGAGGTTTGGCGCCCTGGGGCCAGAGGTCCGGTCGCCTCAAAACCTGCTTGTTTAGATCAAACGCGCCGCTGGTCGAGAGGTGAATCCCGCCGCCCACTTCTTTCAGTGAGCCAGTGATGCAAGGCAGCATCGAAATCGCGCGGGTGGCCATCCCGCCGCCGTCGGATCGCTGCACGCCATAGTTGAGCCGAATGACAGCGGGCCTGGTCGTGGCATATTCAAGCGCAAGTTTGCGAATATCCTCCGCCGAAATTCCTGTCGACTGCGCAACCCGTTCCGGCGCGTAGGCTTTTACTTTCTCGCGCAGCGCGTCGAAGCCCAGCGTGTATTTCTCTATATAGTCGGCATCGTGCAGGCCTTCGCCGATGATCACGTGCATCATGGCCAGCGCTAAAGCGCCATCCGTGCCGGGGTTGATGGGGAGATACCAATCCGCGCACGCTGCAGTTCGCGTGCGGTAGGGATCGATGACAACCAGCTTCGCGCCTCTGCGCCGCGCTTCCACAATATAAGGCCAGAGATGAACATTATTGCCGTGAATGTTCGACGCCCAGGCGATGATGTAGCGGGAGTGGATGAACTGGTCAGGCTCAGTGCCGAGTTTGACGCCCATGACCGACTCCAGCCCGGCCTCGCCAGCAGAGGAACAAATCGTGCGCTCCAGTTCCGAAGCGCCGAGCTGAGTGAAGAAGCGGCGGTCCATGGACGCGCCATTCAAGGCGCCCAGCGTCCCGCCATAGGAATAGGGCAGAATCGCCTCGCTGCCAAACTCGGCAATGATTTTGCGGAAGCGAGCAGTGATCTCATCGAGCGCCACATCCCAGCTAATGCGGCGCCAAATCTGATCTGCTTGTGTGGCATCCGCCCGCTCTCCATGCGAAGCGGAGCTCCGCTGCGCGTTCGACGTCCCCTTTGCCGCAATCCGCCGCATCGGATACAGCACACGATCCGGCGAATATACGCGATCCAAATACTTCGCCACTTTCGCGCACAAAAATCCTCGTGTCACCGGGTGCTTGGGATCGCCTTGAATCTTGGTTGCGCGGCCGTCCTGCACGGTAATCAAGACTCCGCACGCATCGGGGCAATCGTGCGGACACGCGGCATGGACGATCTGCTTCACCATCGGGTAATTATAAGGGGCTTTTTGCGGAAGACCGCCGCGCAGAAGAAGAAAACGGGTGGCTTCTCGGCCACCCGTTGTTCAGTTGATTTACTTCACTCGAATTTACTGTGCCGGCGGAGGATCAACCACCACCCCCGCTGCCATGATCGGGCCGCCGGTTAGCTCGTCATAGAACAACAATCCGCCAGCAACCAACGATTCGCCAGATTGCAGCCCACTCAAGCCTGTCGTATTGATGAAGAGCGTGCCGTTGCCGGTCCATACGGTCAGCGGCCCTCCACCGAGCGAATAGCCAATCAGAGCGTTATTCTGCAGCTGGAAATTTCCGAAGTTGCCGCTGACGATGCTTGCGGTGCCCGTCATCGTGCCGTAGACGCCCTGCAGCCGCAGCGAAACCATCTGCGGGGTAAATACGCTGTTCGAGTAAGTCCCCCCGATGAAAATGCGCTGACCCACAAGTACGTGCGATGGGTTGAACAAAGCGTTGGTGATCAGATTATTGAAGAAGCACATGTCGTACTGAGAAGATGCTACCGCGCTGACATCGATGGTCTGGATCGTATCGACATCGCTGACCAGATCAGCACCGGTCTCGCCAACCCACATCGTGATCTGCTGAACCGGGCCTGAGGTTGGATTGATTGCCAACACGCGTCCAGAGACGAAAGTCTGTGAAGTGGTGATCACTTCCACGTTGGTCGCCATCAGGCTGCCATCCGCCTGGAAGTACCCCTGCACTCCAACAATCGCCGGAGCAGCGAGATTGTTGATATTCCATCCGCTGTTGAACTGCGTGCTGCTGTTGACGTCGACCGTCAACTGATGCCCATAGGGGCCTTGAATCACGAACGAATTGCCGGCCGCATTTGCCGAAACCAGCCCGCCCACGAGGTCGGTAATCTGACCATTCGGATCGCTGGCCTTCACTGCGTTGGCATAAATGGTCGGGTTCACCACACCTGTGATCTGGCCATTCCCATCCACTAGAACCGATTGCCGGATGTCAAATTCCATGCGCAATCCCGCGAGACCGTTCGCGCCGACAACCATCGGCGAGGGAAAGTTCACGGTAACGGTCGTCTGCGTGGTTGTGCCGGTGGTTGGGCTGAAGGTACCGTTCAGCGTAGTCAACGACGGCGGATTCGTAGTCATATCGACGTAAGAAATGACCGGATTGGACAACGAAAAAGTAGCGCTGTTGTAAGTGTCGGCGGGGACTGCGTTAAACGCCAGCGGCGAACGAAGACCCAGAAGGCGAGCGAAATCCACGGTTGTGGACGCAGACAATACTTGCGGAGAACCATTGTTGCCGTTCAGGGTGATCGAGTTGATGGTTACGTTGAAGCCGACCACTGAGGCCAGCGGAGCATCTTCGCCGGTCACAAATACCGCACCCGGCGATTGCGAAGATGGAGTCGTGGCCGAAGATGAATTCGATGACGAACCGCAACTCGCTGCCAAAAGGCAGAGCGCAAGCAAAAATGTAATCCCCAAGCATCGTTTCATGACAAACTCCGATTCCAGGATTTTGTGAAGACTTTTTGGGGGAGCCGCGATTTGCTTCACGATGATGGAAACACGCGGTCAGCGCGGATGTCGCGTAACCTGCGGTCAGGTTACCGGAGGCACCGCTGGAGTGGGGATCTCGCTATGTAATGGGATATAAGCGACTTAGGCGCGGCGCCGGAGAGGGTGCAACGCTTGTGCATGTACTTTAGTTTTCTTCCGCACTCAAGTAAGGCGGGATTCTACTTAATCTCCAGCACTTCCTTCTCTTTCGCTTTGCTCATCTCTTCCATCTTCTTGATTTCGTCATCGGTCAGCTTCTGAATTTCATCCAGCGACCGCTTCTCGTCGTCCTCGGTGATTTTCTTGTCCTTCATCGCTTTCTTGATGGCGTCGTTGCCGTCGCGGCGAATATTGCGCACCGCGGTGCGATGCTCTTCCAGTGCTTTGTTCAGATGTTTCACCATCTCCTGCCGGCGTTCCTGGGTAAGAGCAGGCACCGGCACGCGAATCAGTTTGCCATCGTTCATCGGGTTGAGCCCGAGTTCGGCGGAACGGATCGCCTTCTCGATGGCGCCCAACGACGAGGGATCAAAGGGCTGCACCGTGATCATCTGCGGCTCTGGAGCGTGCACCTGGGCGATCTGGTTCAGGGGCATTTGCGAGCCGTAGTAATCGACGCTTACGCTGTCCAGCATGTGCACGGAAGCGCGGCCCGTCCGCGTGGCCGCCATCGCCTTACGAAAATCCTCTACGGCTTTCTCCATCCGCGTCTTGAGTTGGACGTACGTCTCTTTAAGGCCGGGAATCGTGGCCATCGATGCTTGAGCCATATCGTTTTAGCTCCGTAAGAAATGTAAGTATCAAAACGCTGAATTATAAACCCACCAGAAAACCGGCCACGGATTTTCACCGATCAACACGAATCGGAAACGAAAAGATCCGTGTAAATCCGCGAGATCCGTGGCAAGTTTTATGCGCTTACTCTCGAACCTATCTTCTCCCCGCTAACGACCCGGCGAATGTTGCCGTGCTGATTCAAGTTGAAGACGATGATGGGCAGGTTGTTGTCCTTGCACAGGCTGATAGCCGTGGAATCCATCACTTTCAGCCCAAGCTTGAGGACATCCATATAGGTGATGTCCGTGAACTTTTTCGCATCCTTGACTTTCATGGGATCGGCGTCGTAGATGCCATCGACCTTGGTGGCCTTGAGAATCGCGTCAGCCTTGATCTCCATGGCCCGCAGAGACGCGGCGGTGTCAGTCGAGAAATAAGGGTTTCCGGTTCCACCGGCAAAGATCACGACGCGGCCTTTTTCCAGATGCCGTATTGCGCGCCGCCGGATGAAGGGCTCGGCCACCTGATTCATCTCAATCGCAGTCTGCACGCGAGTGTAGACGCTTTGTTTTTCCAGGGCATCCTGCAGGGCGAGGGCGTTGATTACCGTGGCCAACATGCCCATGTGATCGGCGGAGACGCGGTCCATGTCTCTGGCCTGGTCGGCAACGCCACGGAAAAAATTGCCTCCGCCGACGACGATGGCGAGCTGCACTCCCAGCTTGTGCACGTCGGCGATTTCCGCGGCGACTTCATGGATGCGCTTCGTGTCTACACCAAAGCCCTGATTCGCAGCCAGGGCCTCACCGGAAAGCTTGAGCAAAACGCGTTTGAAGGCGGGGGTCGGCATCGGTTTTCGAGTTTCCGGTTTCCAGTTTCGGGTTCTTGCTGTCCAGACGACAAGTTCAGGACACCGGAAACCAGAAACTGGAAACTCGTTTACTTCGCCACTTACTTCGCTACGGGAGCGGCAGCTTCGCCGCCTTCGTCCGGCTTCTGCGTTGTGAATGCGACTGTAGCGGTCGCCTCGCCTACTTTGAAGCGCGCAAAGCGGCGCACGCTGATGTTTTCGCCCAGCTTGCCGATCTTCGCCGCGATGAGCTGCGCGATCGAGACAGTTTGATCCTTGATGAAGGGCTGCTCCAGCAAGCAGACTTCCTCATAAAACTTCTCCATCTTGCCGGCCACCATCTTCTCCGCAATATTCTGCGGCTTGCCGGAAGCAACTGCCTGCGCCAGAAAGATATCCTTCTCGCGCGCAAAGTCTGCCGCCGTGACGTCTTCCTTGCGCACGTATTTCGGGTCGCTGGCCGCGATGTGCATGGCAATATCGTGCGCCAGCTCCTTGAAGTCGTCAGTGCGCGCCACGAAATCGCTCTCGCAGTTCACTTCGACGAGCACACCAATCTTGCCGCCGGCGTGAATGTAGCTGGTCACCGAGCCTTCGCTGGTCACGCGCGTTGCTTTCTTGGCCGCCACCGAAACGCCCTTCTTGCGGAGAATCACGACCGCCTGCTCCAAATCGCCCTTGGCTTCGGTCAGGGCCTGTTTGCAATCCATCATGGGAGCTCCGGTCTTCTCCCGGAGATCCTTCACTTGCGCTGCTGAAATATTCGCCATAGTAGTGCTCATAAATTAACTTCCAGTTTCTGGTTTCTAGTTTCTGGTTTCGAGTATTAAGAATGTGTGTCCCTATTCCAGGCTACTCGAAACTGGAAACCTGAAACTGGAAACTCGCTTTAACAAACTTTGACCCGCGCCGGACGACCCGCGCGGGTCTGATTTCAAAAGCCAGGTTTGTTCTTCCTCGGCAGGATCCAATCACCCGCCACAGCTCTTCAGACGGTCTGACTCTCGACCTTATGAATCTCAGCTTCTTCGTTCGCCACCGGCTTCTTATGCGTTCCCGGACCCAGCACTTCTTCCATGCTGATGTCCTCGCCGATATCCGCCAGGTCCGACGCGGCCGCAGCCTCCTGCGAATGACGCTCGAGCGCGGCTGCCGCATCTTCAGCATGCTGCGCTTCCAGAGCCTGCGCCTGTTCCGTGGCCGCCGTCATGTCGGCAATTTGCTTGTCGCTCATCAACTGTGCGCCTTCGGCAATCGATTCCGAAATCTTCGAAGTAAATAGCCGGATCGCGCGCAGCGCATCGTCATTGCCGGGAATTACGTAATCCACTTCGCTGGGATCGCAATTGGTATCGACCACCGCGACCACCGGGATGCCCAGCTTGCGGGCTTCGCGCACCGCGATCTGCTCTTTGTTTGAATCGATCACGAACACCGCATCCGGCAACCGGCTCATGTTCTTGATGCCCGCCAGGTTTGCCTGCAGGTGCTTGCGCTCACGTTCCAGCTTGATGACTTCTTTTTTCGGCAGCAGCTCGTAGCGGCCATCCGTGGCCATCTCGTCGAGCTCCTTCAGCCGCTTTACCGACTTCTGCACCGTGACCCAGTTGGTGAGCAGCCCGCCCAGCCAGCGCTGGTTGATGTAGAAGCCGCCGCACTTGGTAGCCTCTTCGGCAATGGCGTCCTGCGCCTGGCGCTTGGTTCCCACGAACAGCACAATCTTGCCGTCGGCCGCCAGCTCCTGCACAAACTTCGACGCCTCTTTGAACATCTTCAGCGTCTTCTGCAAATCGATGATGTAAATCCCATTGCGCTCTCCGAAGATGTATTCCTTCATCTTGGGATTCCAGCGCTTCGTCTGATGCCCGAAGTGAACACCCGCTTCGAGCAACTCCTTCATGGTGATGGTAGCCAATGAACCTCCTTATTTAGTCTGCATCCGGCTTACCCCAGTTTCCTGTTCCAGTTTCTGGTTTCCACTAAGGACCGAATCAAAGAGCCCCTGGAAGCTAGAAACCGGAAACTTGAAACTGCTCTTCCGGATTGCCATTCCCGTCCCCGCGCCGCGAGGCACAGGAAGAATTGAACACCTAAAAATCAGTTTCCGGTTTGCAGTTGCTGGTTTCTAGAAACTGGAAACCGGAAACTTGAAACTATCTCTTCGAGAACTGGAAGCGCTTACGTGCGCCCTTCTGACCGTACTTTTTCCGTTCCTTGCCGCGCGAGTCGCGGGACACCATGCCCTCGGACTTCAACTTGCCGCGCAACTCGGCATTGAACTCCATCAGGGCGCGGGCGATGCCGAGCTTTACCGCGTCGGCCTGACCGCGCACGCCACCACCCAAAACGCTGGCGACAATGTTGAACGAAGCCGCAGTCTCGGTGGACGCCAATGGCGCCTTCGCCGCCGAGCGCTGCGCCGGAGTCACGAAATATTCTTCAAACTCGCGGCCGTTTACCTTGAACTCTCCGCTGCCTGGACGCAGATAAACACGCGCAATCGCCCGCTTACGCCGTCCTGTTCCGTAATACTGAACCAATTCCGCCATTTCGCTTCTAGCTCCTAATCTCGTTTGTCATCCTGAGCGCAGCCGTTCTTCAGGCGGAGCGAAGGATCTCCCGCTCAACTGCTCCTGACGCTACGCCCTTACTTCCAACTTCAAATCCTGCGGCTTCTGCGCCTCGTGCGGGTGCTTGTCGCCTTTGTAGACGTTCAGCTTTGACAGCATGTGAGCCGCCAGCTTGTTCTTCGGCAACATGCGACGTACGGCGTCTTCAATAATCTTTTCCGGCTTGCGCGCCAAACGCTTGCGATAATCTTCGGTACGCAGACCGCCCGGATAACCCGTGTAATGGTGATACTGCTTCTGCTCCGACTTCATGCCGGTCGTTCTAATTTTCTCCGCATTGACCACGATCACGTGATCGCCGGTATCGAGAAAAGGCGTGTACTGCGGATTCTCTTTGCCCATCAGAACACGCGCCACTTGAGAAGCCAGACGCCCGAGCGTCTGCCCATCCGCATCCACGACGTACCACTTGCGCACAATTTCCCCCGCTTTGGGGAAATAGGTTGACATCGGAACTCTCCCAGAATAAAAAGATTGCGAAAGAAGACCGCTCGTTGATTCCCCGGCGAGGACGCCAGACCATCAGGCGGGCAACCGCGAGACTTCCCAAAGCTTTAAAGATACCGTAGCTTACGAGGGATTGTCAACGGCGAGTTACAGATTCGAAACCCCGGGGTCCAGGAGTCATGCTAATGTTCCGGCCCATTGCGGCGGCGCCTCTCGTCATACGCCGAGTACTGCTGATCTCGGTCGTTCTTGCGGCTTTCTGTGCCTTCGCGGCCGATGAGACCGGCCAGCCCGCTCCCCGCTTTCGGGCAAAGACAACCACTGGCGACCAGTTCACTAACGCGTCGGTGAAGGGAAAGGTGGTTCTGTTTGAATTCTGGACCAGCTGGTGCAAGTATTGCGAAGGGGAAGCCCCTCTGATGGACGATATCGCGAAAGAGTTTGCCGACAAAGGACTCATCGTGCTTGCGGTCAATGTGCTCGAGCCGGATCAAACGGTGAAGAGATATCTCGCTGAGCATCCGCGATCTGTCCCTATCGTTCTGACAAAAGACACGAACCTCGCAGCCATGTATAACGCACAGAGTTATCCGATCTACGTTCTGGTCGATCGCGACGGCAACATCGCCGGGGAACAACGTGGTGCGGCCGGGGAAAGGGGCCTGCGGAGGCTGCTCCGGCGCGCAGGCCTTGAGGCTAAGACGGAGGCGGAAAACTAACACTGTCATGGCGGCCCAGCGGACCGCCGCATCGTTAACTGCCTAACTTTTATTCATACGCCAGCGCGTCGATCGGATCTTTCTGCGCCGCCTTATAGGCTGGATAGAGCGCTCCCAGCACCGCCCCGGTCAGCGCAATCACCGTGGCCCGCACCACCCACTCGGCACTCCAGAAAAGGCGCAGCGTCGGATTTTCAAACAGAATGAGGCGACGAGCCAGGAGGCTCATAATCGTCCCTACCACAACGCCTACAATCGCCAGCAGCGCGGTCTCGCGAAGCACGACATTCACAATATAAAGCTTTGATGCACCCAGGGACTTCAGAATGCCGATCTCGCGCGTCCGCTCCATTACCGCCGTGTACATCGACTGAAAAATCACCAGAAATCCGATGATCATCGAGATCGCGATCACAATTCGAATCGAAGTCGCAAAACCCGGCAAATTTTCCGGCGTCATCATCGAAAGATATTCCTGCATGGAGCGCACGGAGTAATTCTCCATGCCTGGGACCTGCTTGATTTCGTCCACGACAGCGTCCACATTTCGAGGATCGTCGAGCTTCACATAGAAGACCGAAGCATGACCTGGAGCGCCGATCAAATCCTGCAACGTCGATAGTGGCAGAAACTTGCGCGCTCCTTTTCCATGCTCCACAATCCCGCAAATACGAAATTGGTTATTCAAAATCTCGACCGAGTCTCCGACCTTCACCCGCTTCGCGCCGGCAAAATAATCGTCGACGATAACGTCGTACGGCTCTTGAAACGGGCCTCCGGAAAGGAAACGGAATGGCGGAGAAATACTGTTGTAGCTGTCGATATCGATGCCATAGATAATTTCTAAGCTCGGCTTGGTGGTCAACTCCCAGATCACCGGGGCGGCCACCAACACATGCGGCAACTGCCGCAGCTTGTCGCCAACCTTCACGGGCATGGGCGCTCCGGTAACTCCAACCAGCGCGGACGATCCCGGGGGCTGCACCATGACATCGGCGCCCACTCCCATCTGGCTGGCCTTTGACCCATTCAACTGCCCGTAAAAAAAGGCCACAATCAGCAAAATCAAAATCACTTCCAGGGCAACCGCACTAATGCTGATCAGCGACCGTATCGGCCTTTGCACGAGATTGGCGACAACCATCTTGCTAATCATGTTTATTCATCAAGGATTTGACGCCACATCGCCAGCTACTACCGATTATGTGCTGCATCCGGCGGCGGAACGACAGCACTGGATTGCGGCTGCGGCCGGTCCAGGTGCACCACTTCGGCTCCAGGCGGCTGGTGCAGCGCAAATTGATCATCCCGCAGAGGTTTGTTGATTTCCACCTTCAACATGTTGAGAGTAATGTCGTACTCTTCCTGCGGCCGGAAAATCTCGATGCGCGAAGGAAAGTTGGTGCCATCGTACTCCTTGTAGTTGGCGTAGCGGGCATCCGTCACCAGCCTGGCTTGCTCGTCGTAGATATATTGGCGGTGAGGTTGCAGGTCGGTGCGGCTGAAGACAATTTTGCGCGACAGCACCCCAACGTTGTCATCCTTCTTTCGAATCACAATCAATTCGTAATCATCCTGCAGAACGCGATGTCCCTTGGCATCGTGCAGAATGTCGTAGCTGTTCTCCAGCACCGCAATCTCGTGCTCAGGATCAATCGGACGAATCAGCAGTGCATCATAGATCTCCTGCGGGCGGATGCTCTCCATAGGCTGATCCGAGTTGTGCGTCTGTACGTCGTTGCGCCCCACAACAAAACGATTCTTGGGCGGGATCCACAGCGCAAACTGCTGCCCGTCGCTGACCATGTCGAAGGCCGTGGTTCGAACGATTGGGAGCAGACCGATCATGTGCAGCATCGCTGGCTTCCTCGCCAGCACATAGCCGCGAATTTCTTTGTAGTCGGTGACGTGGCCTTTTTTGGCGCCGCCAACTGACGTATCAATATCCACCGTCGCTTGTAACGACTGGATTTTCCGCGCCTGTTCATTGATGGTGTCGATTAATGCTGATTGAGACGCCTCCTTGAGAGGCGCCTTGGAATAGGTCTCCTCCACTGGACGCGTATGGAACAGACAGCCCACAGTAGGCAGCACCGCGAGAACCAAGGCTAGAGTCCAAAAGGGCGAGCTACGTCTCATGAAGAATTCGATGATCTCCTGAACATTGGAGTATAGCGCGCCCGAAAGGGTGCAAGAACTGTGAGCCGAATCGGAACGAGGAGGCCTGAGAACCTGGTTGCTAACGAGTTACCGGGCGGGATCGAAGATTTTCAGGGCACCCGATCATCTACACTACAGCCATTGTGCGTAAGGTCGTTTGGCTCATCCTCATTGCGGCGCTCGCCTCCGCTGGCTGGTTCGCATGGGCGCTACTCACGCCAATCGCGCCCTCCGGACAGATCTTTGTGATGCTGCGGCCGGGTTACTCCACCCGGCGCATCGCCGCTGAATTGAAGACGAATGGAATTATCCGCAGTGAAGATGCATTCATCCTCTGGCACTACCTTCGCCGTCGCCGTTCACTCAAGGCAGGAGAGTATCTGTTCGAGAAGCCGGCAAACATGATCGACATTCAGAAGCGGCTCCGGCGTGGCGACGTTTATTTCCACACCGTAGTCGTACCTGAGGGGTTCACGATGTTCGACATTGCCCGGGCCATCGAGGCTGCAGGGCTTGGTCCCGCGGAAGATTTCTTGAAAGTTGCGCAGTCCGACACAGCTCTCATAGCCGATCTCGATCCGGGGGCGCAATCCCTGGAAGGCTATCTTTTCCCCGACACCTACCAGTTCAGTCGCATGATGAGCATGCAAGAGATGGCGGCAGCCATGGTCAAACAGTTTCGCCAGGTAGCGGGCCAAATTGGAATGATCGAAACGCCACCGGACGCCAAACCCGCAGGGAAGCCGCAGGTGCTCGCTAATTCTCCTCAAGGTACCGTTGCCTCTGCTTACCTAATTCCCTCTCCGAATGAAAGCCCGGTCGAGCTTGAGCACTCCGTTACGATGGCCTCTATCATCGAGAAGGAAACCGCGGTCGCTGAAGAGCGACCCCTTGTCGCCAGCGTCTACTACAACCGCCTGGCGAAGAAGATCGCGCTGGACGCCGACCCCAGCATCATTTATGCCGAACTGCTAGCCGGGACTTATGCCGGCGCACTGCATCACGACGACATGCGCTTCAACTCGCCCTACAACACGTACACCCACGCCGGGCTTCCGCCGGGCCCGATTGCCAATCCCGGGAAGAGTGCGCTGGAAGCGGCGATGCATCCGGCGCAGTCCGATTACTATTACTTCGTCGCCGACGCAGCCGGCCACCACCGCTTCGCTCGCACCATCGAAGAGCACAACAAGAATGTAGCGGCCTACCGGCGCGCGATGCGGGGACAGTAGAACTCGGCGCGATTTACCGTCCGCGATTTTCCATCCATCCCTGCAGAATCAGCACCGCAGCCATTCGGTCTACCGCCTTAGCGCGCTTCTCAATCGAAAGATCCGTCTCGCGGAGCAGCCGGTTCGCTTCGGCTGAGGTTAGCCGTTCATCCCACAGGTGCACTGGCAAACGAAATCGCTTGCGCAATTCCTCCGCGAACACCTGCATCTTGTCGGACTGCGTCCCTTCCGCGCCGCTCATGCGCAGCGGCAGCCCCACCACGATCTCCCGAACCGAATATTCGCGGATCACGGCCTCCAGTGCCGCCAAGTCCGTCCGCTTGTTGCGCCGCTGCAAAGTTTCCAGACCTTGCGCTGTGATACCCAGAGGGTCTGATACCGCAATCCCGATTCGTCTCGACCCCACGTCCAGCCCCAGAATCCTCCCCACCGCTCGTTTTTTCGAAGGTGCGGGCTCTGGGGTTGGTTCCACTAAAGGTGGCTGTTTACGGCTAGTTTCTATCCGGTCTGACGGCTCTATCGGATTTCGATCTTCCACGCTCACGGCGTGATTATATTCCGCCTTTCACCGTAAGCGATCGCGGGCAGCTAATGCCTGGAGGCGCAACCCATTTAACGCGAGCGACTTAAGCTCAGTTGCAATATCAAGTCACGCCTAACCGTCAGCCTCGCGCCGCTTCCGGCCTTGCTTTTCGTCCCATTTCGGGATAATATGTTTATAGTAAAGACAACGTTCTCTCCACGACCCCTCGCCTGCCCGGGTGCCTTTTTATGAACGGTGATTTGAATTTCCACATCGGCGACAAGGTCGTCTATCCCAATCATGGCGTGGGTGTTATCGAGCAGATTAGCAGCCGTTCCGTCGGCGCCACGGTAGAAAAGTTCTATCTCCTCAATATCAAGGCCAGTAGTCTCAAAGTAATGGTGCCCTGTAACAACGTGGGCAGCGTCGGCATTCGGCGGGTCGTGCGCAACGGCGAGGTGCAGAAGATTCTCGATTTCCTCTCGATTGCCGATGACCTCAGCACCGCCGACTGGAAAGATCGTTTCAAAGAAAATTCCGATCGTATGCGCACCGGCTCGCTTTTTGAGGTCGCCGGAGTCCTCAAAAGTCTCATCGCTTTGCACCAGGCCAAACCTCTCTCTTTCCGTGAAAAAAAGATGCTGGAACGCGCCCGCTACCTTCTGGTGAGCGAACTCGCTATGTCCCGCAATTGCGAGGAGACCAAGGTCGAGGAACTCCTCGCCTTGGCCCTGGCCAAGTGCAATCTCCGCTTCCCCGAAGCCTCCGAATTCCAGGCCTGATTCCTCGAGTACGATTTGCCGAGCAGAGAGTCCTGCTCCTCACCGCGCGATGGATGGACTTGCTGAAACCCATCCTCCGCTTTGACTTAGCGAAGTGCGGGCCCATAAGATAGCGCCTGCGCCGCCTCTTCCCTCGGCGGCCGAAAATGATCGGCCAGACAATTTCTCATTACCGGATCCTGGAGAAGCTGGGCGGCGGCGGCATGGGTGTCGTCTACAAGGCCGAGGATCTCAAGCTGCGGCGTTTCGTCGCCCTCAAGTTTCTGCCGGATGACGTTGCCAAGGATTCCCAGGCGCTCAGCCGCTTCCAGCGCGAAGCCCAAGCTGCATCGGCCCTGAACCATCCCAACATCTGCACCATCTACGAGATCGACGAACAGAGTGGTCTCGCCTTCATTGCCATGGAGTTTCTAGAGGGACAAACTCTCAAGCATCGCATCGAAGGACGACCGGTCGACACGGAAACTCTGATTGGATTGAGCATCGAAATCGCCGACGCTCTTGATGCAGCGCACGGCAGAGGCATCATCCACCGCGATATCAAGCCCGCGAACATTTTCGTCACCAAGCGCGGACAGGCCAAGTTGCTTGACTTCGGTCTGGCCAAAGTGGCGCCCGCCGCCAATGAGCACACCGCCACGGAAGCCACCCCGCAAACCTTGGTTACCAGCCCGGGATCGACCATCGGCACGGTGGCTTACATGTCGCCCGAACAGGTGCGGGCCCACGAACTCGACGCACGCACGGATCTTTTCGCCTTCGGCGCCGTCCTCTATGAGATGGCGACTGGAAAGATGGCTTTCTCCGGGAGCAGTAGTGGCGTGATCTTCGAGGCGATTCTGAATCGCATGCCGGCGCCGGCCTCGACGCTGAATCCGGCGATCCCAGCGAAACTCGATGAACTCATCACCAAGTCACTGGAGAAAGAACGGGACTTACGCTATCAAACCGCAGCGGAACTGCGCGGCGATTTGAAGCGCATTAAGCGGGATTTGGATACGTCCCGCGCCCGCTCCAGTTCGACCGCTATTCCGATCGTTTCGGACTCTGCGATTTCCGCCGCGACCCAACCCGCTCCGCCCGCTCCGGCTAAGCGCAGTTTATTGCCGCTTCTAGTGGTATCAGCTATCGCATTGCTCGTGGGTCTTGCGGTTGGCGCGGTGCTGCTGCAGCGCCCGGTTCAGCCTTCTTTTGCCAACTATCATCCGCTCACTTTCCGGCGCGGCATTGTGCTTTCCGCGCGGTTCGCGCCGGACGGCAAGACCGTTGTCTACAGCGCAGCCTGGGAAGGCAAGCCTCTCGATCTCTTCAACACGCGTCCCGAAAGTCCGCAGTCACAGGAAATGGAGCCGAAGGGAGCCGAGGTTTTAGCGATCTCTTCCTCGGGAGAAATGTTGCTGTCTCTGGACAGCCGTCCCCGGGATGCCTTCCTCTACTCCGGTACATTGGCGCGCGTTCCGCTCGTCGGCGGTGCGCCCCGCGAAATTCTGGACAACGTGGAATGGGCCGATTGGGGTCCAGATGCGAACTCACTGGCCGTCGTCCATGAAGTGAACGGGCGCAAGCGTCTGGAATTTCCGCTGGGCAAAACCATCTACGAGGCTGATGGCTGGATTGGCAACCTGCGGGTCTCCCCCAAAGGCGATTTGGTGGCGTTCATCGACCATCCCCAGCCCCGCGACGACGGCGGGTCGATTTTTGTGATCGACACATCGGGAAAAAAGAAGGACCTTTCGGATGGATGGGACAGCATTCAAGGAGTGGCGTGGTCTCCGAAGGAAGACGAAGTCTGGTTCAGCGCGACGCGCACCGGCGGCGACCGCTCTCTCTATGCTGTTGATCTCTCGGGAAAAGTCCGGCTGCTGGCGCGCGTTCCCGGAGAATTGACGCTCCTGGACGTTAGCCGCGACGGCACTGTCTTGCTAACCCGCGGTAACGATCGCGCCGGCATGATCGGACTGGCCCCGGGCGAAGCCAAGGAGCGCGACTTGTCCTGGCTTGACTGGTCGGTGCCCAGCAGTCTTTCACCCGACGGACACATGATTTTATTTCAAGAGGCTGGAGAAGGCGGCGGTCCGAAATACGCCATCTACATCCGCAAGACGGATGGCTCGCCAGGCATTCGGCTCGGGGAAGGCAGTGGCATGGCGTTATCTCCCGACGGTAAATGGGCGCTGGCGCGGCAAAATACCAACCCCGCGCCTCTCATCATCTTGCCCACCGGAGTCGGAGAAATGCGGCCCGTCAAGGACGACGGGCTCAACCACACTGGCGCCGCGTGGTTGCCCGACGGTGATCACATTGTATTTTCCGGGATTGAGGCGGGGCACGGGATGCGGCTCTACATGGAATCCTTAAGTGATGGCAAGCCCAAGCCCATTACTGAAGAAGGCGTGGGCGCTTCCGTGATCCTCTCGCCCAAAGGCGACCTCGTTGCGGACGTCGGCCCGGACCGAAAAATCTATCTCTACTCCACTGCAGGCGGAGAGCCGCGCGCAGTGCCCGAGACCGAGGTATCGGAAGTGCCGACCGGGTGGTCTGCGGACGGTCGCGAAATATTCGTCATCGTGCGCGGGCAAATTCCCGCGCAGGTTTTTCGCGTAGACATTGCCACTGGAAAGCGAACTTTGTGGAAGGCCTTGGAGCCGGCGGACTCCGCCGGCATCGATACCCTGGGCCGGGTTCTTCTGTCGTCAGACAATAAATCCTACGTCTACAGCTACGTCCGCACCCTCTCCGACCTTTATCTGGTCGAAGGCCTGAAATAACACCAGGCCTTCGCCAAACAAAGAAAGCGCATTCGCGCGGACGACCTACTTGCCCACATGCTGAATACACTCTTCCAGCACATCGAGGGCGACATCCGCTTCTTCTTTCGTGACCACCAGCGGCGGGCACAGCCGGATCGTGCTCGGTCCACAGCCCAAGAAGAGCACGCCGTGCTCGAATGCCTTCTCGACAATCCGGTCCCGCTCCGCCGCGCCATATTCTTTCGTCGTCTTGTCCTTCACGATGTCGACGCCGACCATCAAACCACGCCCGCGCACATCGCCCACCAGCGTCAACTTCGTAGGCCACTCCGCCATGCGCTTCATCATGTGCGCGCCCACTTCCGCCGAGTTCTCCAGGAGATTTTCTTTTTCGATCACGTCGAGCGTCGCCAGCGCCGCAGCCACGCACACGGGATTGCCGCCAAAAGTTGATGCGTGCGAACCCGGCACCCAGTCCATGATCTCAGAGCGCGTCATCGTGATGCCCAACGGCATGCCCGATGCAATCCCCTTCGCGATACAAACCATATCCGGCTCGACGCCCGTATGCTCCACTGCCCACCACTTGCCCGTACGCCCTATGCCGCTCTGCACCTCGTCGACCACCAGCAGAATTCCGTGACGATCGCAAATGCGGCGCAGCTCTTGCATGAAAACGGTAGGCGCGACCACGTAGCCGCCCTCACCCTGTACCGGCTCGACAAAGATTGCTGCGACCTCCTCCGGAGGCAGTGTAGTCTTGAACAACTTTTCCTCGATGAAGCGGGCACAACCCAGCGCGAAAGCCTCGGCGTTCTGATCTTGCGCACCACCCACGCACCCGCGATACACATCGGGATAGCGCACATGCGTCACTCCCGGAACCAGTGGCGCAAAGCGGCGCTGTTGCTGCGGTTTCGAGGCAGTCAAGGACAGCGCGCCCATCGTGCGTCCGTGGAATGCGCCGAAGAAGGCGATGATGTTCTGGCGCTTGGTGTGATACCGCGCCAGCTTCAATGCGCACTCAATCGCCTCCGCGCCGGAGTTGCCGTAGTAAATTTTGTGCGGTCCGGGCATGGGCGCGATCTTCGACAAGCGCTCCGCCAGCGTGACCATGTTCTCGTAGTAAAAATCCGTGCCCGACATGTGGATCAACTCGCCCGCCTGCTTCTGCATGGCGGCCACAACGTGGGGATGGCAATGGCCGGTCGAGGTCACGGCGATGCCGGCGGAAAAATCGTAGAACTCGTTGCCATCCACATCGGTAACGACAATCCCTCGGCCGCTCTTGGCGACGAGCGGATAGGATCGGGTGTAGGACGGCGAAATATACTTCTGATCGTTATCCAGCACTCGCTTGGCATTCGGCCCTGGCAGTGCGGTCTTGATTCTTGGTCCGGTAACGGCGGGACCGGCAGTCGCGGTCATGGTCTTGGTGGTCATGGCATCCTCCGTAAGCAACTCTCGGTTGTGAGCTGCGAGTGATGAGTAGTAGGAACCTCGGAACGCGGCCCTGGTTCAGCGCACGCACGCCGAAGCGAATCAGGCGGAGGATTTGCTAGTCGCTACCGAAGAGACTGGGACGCAGACGGGAAGGAAGATTCGCACGATAACGCCGCGGACACACCAGGCAGTGCAGCCAGCACTCGGGCAGATGCGAATTGGGCTCGTGCGATCTGGAAACGTTGCGCAGCATCGGTAACCATGTCTTCATGGACATTATACGTGGCGCGGGGCTGCGGCGTAACCCCCATTTTTGCTGACTTTCTGCGGATTATTGCACGCGCGGATCCGACCGGCCGAGCACCGGCCGACTTCTTTTGTCAATCTTTAGAGTCGCACTTGCGTTCGCACTCGTCTGATATCTTTTAGCTTCCCTGTTTCTCACCCACATGTCTAAGACTCACAGCCCAAGTCGGTTCGCGGTAACCCTCGCCTTTGGGCTGGTGTATCTGTTCTGGGGCTCGACGTACCTGGCCATAGACATC
The DNA here is from genome assembly GCA_964403025.1 of uncultured Acidobacteriaceae bacterium. Classification (GTDB taxonomy): domain Bacteria; phylum Acidobacteriota; class Terriglobia; order Terriglobales; family Acidobacteriaceae; genus Sulfotelmatobacter. The sequence continues at coordinate 241,414 of CAYOEH010000004.1, forward strand.
GCGGTGCAGAGCATTCCTCCGGCTCTCATGTGTGCGGTTCGGTTTTCGATTGCCGGGGTAGTCATGCTGGCGGTGTGCGCGGCAACCGGGCGCAGAATCTGGTATTCGGCACGGCAGATTGCGCTCGCCGCCGTGGTGGGACTTTTGCTTTTGATGGGCGGCAACCTGACTCTCTCCTGGGCCGAACAGACTGTCCCATCGGGACTAGCGGCGTTGATCATCGCGATCACGCCACTCTGGTTTCTGGTTCTGGACTCACTGCTGCTCGGTCACCATCGCATTTCCTGGCGTGGCAAGGCCGGACTGGCACTGGGGATCGCGGGATTGCTGGTTTTGTTTTGGCCAGAGTTGCATTCGAGCTCAGCGCTCGGCCGGCGCGAGTTAGGAGCTTCGGTTGGACTCTTGGGCGGATCGTTCTTGTGGGCGCTGGGATCGGTGCTGTCGAAGCGCTGGCAGTCAGGCATGGACGTCTTCAGTGCAACCGGCTGGCAGGTGACAGCAGCGGGCGTGGGGAATTTCTTACTAGCGCTGGCGCTAGGAGATTTTTCTCGAGTTTCGTGGACGACTCGCGGCGTCAGCGCGGTGCTCTATCTCGTGGTCTGTGGTTCCTGGATCGGCTACACGGCTTACATCTGGCTGCTGGAGCACGTTCCCACTTCAAAGGTATCGACGTATGCTTACGTGAATCCAGTGGTCGCTGTGTTTCTCGGTTGGCTGATTCTGCACGAGAGGGTAGACCGATTCATTCTAATGGGAAGCGTCATTGTTGTTTTCTCGGTGATCCTGGTAACCAGCGCGAAGGTAAAAGAGAAACAACCGGCCGAGGAGCTACCCGCGGTGGAAGCGGCAGGGGACTAAATTTTTACACCCGCAAGAGCTAATTACTTCGCCGCCTCTTCATCCTCGTCTTCCTCGGTGATCAAATCAACGACGTGTCCTCGAATGGCGAAGGTTTGCTTGGCCATACCTGCCGGCTCGAACGTAACTCGGATGGGCGAGCGCTGCCATTCGGGCACGGAGCAGGCGGAATCGGGAGATGCGCTGTTCCCGTCTCCTTCCACAATGCTCTGGCCATCAAGAAGCTTTTTCAACACTGGCCTGCGACGGCTGATCTGGGCAACCACTGCATAGACTTTCTTCCCATCTTCGGAGACTCCGCAATAGGCGGCGTAGTCGCGATACCAACTGGCGTCGGAATAAAACACATCAAACTCAGGAAGGTTAATGGGAGAAACGTGGCCGGTGACGCGGTCGACGAGAAGCCATCCCCCACGTTGCCACTGCCAGTGCGGCGGGGAGGCGGATTCCTGGGGAAGGCTGTCATTCACGCGAAAGGCACGCCGGACAACGAATAGCCGGTCGGTCACCTCGTGCGCCGCGCCAAGCGTGAATTCCTTGACCCGCATGTCGATAAGAAGAGGACGAACTTTCAGCGTGAGCGGTTTCCCGTCTGTCGTGGCCAGACCCGACGACCAGGAGACCATGTTTCCATTTGCCAAAAGCGATGACGTGAGGTTTGGAGACAGCGTGCGCCACACTTGCTCCGCAGATAATCATGAGAACCAGCGCGATCTGCATGCGACATTGCCGTTGGGAGGCGCGGACCATGCCTCAGGCTATGCAGGAGGCGGTTAGCGCAACAAGGTCAAACGTCACAAATTTGAGAGGTTGGTCCCAAAATGGAATGCAGATTGAAGTAGAATCAGCAACTTAATTGGCAGTTTTCATTGTCTCTCGCCGTGCCGGCTTTAAGATTGCAGTAGAATGTAGATCTTAGTCAGTAATCATGACTCTCCCTCGCGATTCCCGTTTTTCTTTGAGTGATCTCCGGACAACTTCCCGGGCACGCGACGCTTCTGATCAAAGCATGAGCGAAGTTGGCGCTCGTCGGCACTCTGCGCGAATTCTGGTGGTAGACGACAACGCCAGCATCGCCGCGCTGATGAGTCAGTTGCTGACCATGCGCGGCTATGAAGTGGTGACCGCGGCCGATGCTCAGCAAGCGGAAGCGGAGGTGCAGCAGCAGGCGCCGGATTTGATCCTCTCCGACGTCAGAATGCCGGGAAAATCTGGCTATGATTTATGCCGCGATCTCAAGGAAAATCCTGCGACCCGTCTGATTCCTTTTGTGCTGATTACTGGCTTGACAGACAGTGCGGACAAGTTGCGTGGAATCGAGGCTGGGGCAGACGACTTCTTGAACAAGCCAGTCCTGGCTGAAGAGTTGACGGCGCGGGTGAAGTCTCTGCTGCGCATGAAGGAATTTACGGATGAACTCGAGACCGTGGACTCTGTACTGTGCACTCTCGGGCTGATTGTAGAAAGCCGCGACCCTTACACCGAGGGCCATTGCGAACGCCTGGCACTGAATGCCGCAGATCTGGGCCGGCATCTGGGACTGGATGAGGATTCGATTGTGGCGCTGCGGCGCGGCGGATATCTGCACGATTTGGGCAAGATCGCGGTACCGGACGAAATCCTGAAAAAAGGCAGCGACCTGACGCCGGACGAGTGGAAGGTCATGAAGCGGCATCCGGTGACCGGGGAGAATATCTGTAAGCCGCTGAAGTCGCTGCGCCTGGTGCTTCCCATCATCCGTCACCATCATGAGCATATCGATGGATCCGGCTATCCTGACGGACTGAGCGGGGGCGAGATCCCCCTGCTGCCCCGGATTCTGCAGGTCGTGGACGTCTACGATGCTCTTCGAACGGAGCGGCCTTACAAGCCGGCGATTGGCCACGAGCAGTCGGCCCTGACCATGCGCGAGAAGGCGCGCCTGGGCTTGCTGGATGGCGATCTGGTGAATGAGTTTCTCGACTTGCTGCTGGAGAAGAGAAACGTAGCTTGAGTGACAACTCTCGGCTTTCTCCTGGATTCGCAATTTTGCTTCATCGACCTCAATCCGACGTACAATGACGCAGCGATTTTTAACGGCAACGGGTTGCAGCAAAGCGACATCTTAAGCGCTGCGGTATGGCCCGTAAGCCAGCTGCGTGGCGCCATCCGACTACGATATGACCTATAGCATCGTCATTCCGGCCTACAACGAGAGCAAGCGTCTGGGGGCAACTCTTGAGAAGGTGCTGGCGTACGTGCGCCAGCAGGCGTGGGATGCGGAAATAATCGTTGTGAACGATGGTTCGCGCGACAATACGGCGGAGATCGCGCGCGGCTTTGCCAAGAACAATCACGCAGTGCGGTTGGTGGAAAATCCCGGCAATCGCGGTAAAGGCTACAGCGTACGGAACGGCATGCTGAACGCGCGCGGCGACATCGTGCTGTTCAGTGACGCCGATTTATCTTCGCCGATCGAGGAGATGCCGAAGCTGCTGCAGGCTTTGGCGGCAGGAGCGGACATCGCGATTGGATCGCGCTGGTTGCGCGCCGAGTTGCAAACGCAACGGCAGTCCTCGCATCGGCAGCTCTTCGGCAGAATCTTCAACCTCTTGCTGCGAATTATTTTAGGGTTGCAATTCAAGGATACGCAGTGCGGCTTCAAAGCATTCACGCGCCGCGCCGCACAAACCATTCTGCCGCTGCAGCGCATCGAGCGCTGGGGCTTCGATCCGGAGATTCTTTTCCTCGCGCGCAAGTTCGGTTTCAAAGTGGAGGAAGTTCCCGTGCGCTGGGGACACAGTGGAGGAACTCGCATCAATCCCCTGCTGGACGGAGCACGCATGTGTGAAGAAATGCTTCGCGTCCGCTGGTACAACCTGACGGGAAAATACGATGGCGGGACCGTAGTTGCCGCACAACCGGCCAAGACCCTACCGGGGGGACCTGCGCCCAGAGTCTGAATTTCTTCTCAGGCTGACTTCTGCTGCCCAGCGTAAACCTTCACTGCATGAACTACTCTGCTCCCCATTTCCGACGTGGAGACTGATCCCTGTCCGGCGCGGGCAAGATCTGCCGTGCGGGCGCCTTCCTGCAGAACGGTGCCGACTGCGTTTTCAACGCAGGCGGCTTCGCGCTCCAGTTGAAACGAGTGGCGCAGGAGCAGTGCAACGGTAAGAATCGCTCCCAACGGATTCGCGATTCCTTTGCCGGCGATATCGGGTGCGGAACCATGAACAGGCTCGTACAAGCCGACCGGGCCCCCGATGCTTGCGGAAGCCAGCAGTCCGAGCGAACCGACCACGCCGCCGGCTTGATCGGAAAGAATGTCGCCAAACATGTTCTCTGTGAGCAGGACATCAAAATCTTTCGGACGCTGCACCAGCGACATGGCAGCCGAGTCCACATACATGTGAGAGAGTTGCACGCCCGGATAGTCTTTCGCACAGCGGATCACGACCTCACGCCACAAGCGGGAGCACTCGAGGACATTGGCTTTATCGACCGACAGAACTTTGCGGCGACGCTTCATGGCCAAGTCGAAGGCGACACGGGCGATGCGCTCGATAGCCGGTTCGCCGTAGGTCATGGTATTGGTGGCCACGCGGGAGCCCGGCGAGCCCGCAATGGAACGCGGTTCTCCGAAATAAAGTCCTCCCAGCAACTCGCGGACAATCATGATGTCGGTACCGCGAACCAAGTCAGCACGGAGAGGTGAAGAATCTTCCAGCGCGGGGAAAAAAATGGCGGGACGCAAGTTCGCGTAGGCGCCAAGTTCGCGGCGCAGCCGCAACAGTCCGGCTTCGGGGCGAAGGTGGTTCGGATAATGATCGAAGGCAGGATTTCCCACTGCGCCCATCAGGACCGCAGACGAAGAAAGGCAAGCCTGTAAAGTGTCCGCTGGAAGCGGATCTTCCACGGCAGCCAGCGCCGCGCCGCCAATGTTCTTATGCAACAGCTGAAGTTGATGTCCGAAGGCATCGGCAACAGCGTGCAGGACAAGAACACCTTGCCCAGTGACTTCGGGACCGATCCCGTCGCCAGGGAGAATGGTGAGGTTCAGAAGCATGCGGGTAGTTTATCCGAAGCTCTTTTGCAGCGCGCAAACGCTACACGCCCCAGAGGTAGTCTTCCTGATCGTGGGGTTGCTCCGCGGGAATGGGCAACGGCAAGCCGAATGCGTTGGTTTGCGGCGCCAGTGGAAACGGCCGCGGCGGCTCTTGCGCCGCGACTTTGGCGGCGGCCGAAACCGCGCTGGGAAGCGGCTCGAACAGCGGAGTAGCCGAAGCCGCCGGCTTGTGCGTATCGCGAATCAGTTCGAGCAAGTGATGATCTTCGACGTGCTTGATTTTGTCCGCCAGCCGGACGAATCGACGGTAGATGTCATCCAGGGCGCGGCGATCAAACTGGTAGCCCAGTTGTTCGCAGCGAATGCTGAGGGCATGCCGGCCGGAATGTTTGCCCAGCACCAGCTTTGAGTCGGGTACGCCGACCGACTGCGGCGTCATGATCTCGTAGGTCAGCGGATTTTTCAGAACTCCATCCTGGTGGATTCCGGCTTCGTGCGCAAAAGCATTGCGTCCCGTTACCGCCTTGTTGGGCTGCACCGGCACACCGGTAATTTCGCTGAGCATCTGGCTGGCAGAAAATAATTGCTCGCCCACAATGCCGGTCTGGTAAGGGTAACGATCGCGGCGCACACGCATGGCCATCACAATCTCTTCGAGCGCGGCGTTGCCGGCACGTTCGCCAATTCCGTTAATCGTGCACTCCACCTGGCGAGCCCCTGCAGCAACCGCAGCCATGGTGTTGGCAACCGCCATGCCGAGATCGTTGTGGCAGTGGGTGGAAATCATGACCTTCTCGATTCCCTTTACCCGGCGGCGAATGGTGGCGATCAGCTCACCGTATTCCGCAGGGACAGTAAAACCAACGGTGTCCGGAATGTTGAGCGTGGTAGCGCCTGCTTCCACCACAGCTTCCAGCACCTCGCAGAGAAAATCAGGGTCGGTTCGCGTAGCGTCTTCGGGAGAAAACTCCACATCCTCGCATAACGACTTAGCAAAGCTCACCGCGTCGCGCGCTTGCGCCAGACACTGCTCGCGCGTGATGCGCAGCTTGTACTGCAAATGGATATCCGAGGTGGCCAGAAACACATGAATGCGCGGGCGCGCGGCTTCTCTCAAGGCTTCCCAGGCGCGCTCGATGTCCGGGCGGCAGGCCCGCGCCAATCCCGCAATGATGGGCCGGCGGACGACGCCGGCGATGGCCTTCACCGCCTCGAAATCACCGTCGGAGGCGATCGGAAATCCCGCTTCAATCACGTCCGCGCCGAGGCGGTCGATCTGATGCGCCAGACGCAGCTTCTCCTGATGGTTCATGCTGCAGCCTGGCGACTGTTCTCCGTCGCGCAGGGTGGTATCGAAAACAGTAACTCGGACTTGCTCCATAGCCATGAATCTTCCTCTAGAAGGGCGCCTTGTATAGCTCCTATCGTACGAGCGCGAGCGGCTGAAGCAATGCTTATAATTGTGCATCGATCATTAGATATTCTTCTATGATAAGATTTGCTTATGGACTCTATACTTTTCATTACAGGCTGACCGAATGGATCTTTCGCAACTGGAAGTCTTTTTGAGCGTCGCACGCGAACGGCGGTTCTCCCGCGCCGCGGAAAAGCTTTACCGCACGCAGTCAGCCGTAAGTCAGACCATCCGCAAGTTAGAGGACGAATTGGGGGAGAGTCTGTTTGACCGTTCGTCGCGAGAGGGCGTTCTTACCGATGCGGGACAGGTGCTCTACGAATACGCCGAGAAGTTGCTCAACCTGCGTCGCGATGCGCATGAATCATTGGCGGAGTTGCGCGAACTGCAAAAGGGCAAACTGGTAATCGCGGCCAACGAATTTACCGCGCTTTACTTGCTCCCAGTACTGGCGGAGTTTCGCCGGCTGCATCCCATGATCAAGATCACGGTGCAGCGGGCGCTGGGTAGCCGCATTCCCGATGACGTGTTACAGCATAGCGCCGAGCTGGGCGTGCTCTCGTACAAGCCGGAGGAGCCGCGGCTGCACTCCGTGGTGACGTATCTCGACGAGTTGGTGCTGGTGGTTCCACCCAAGCATCCGCTGGCTTCGTCGCGGGAGGTAAGCATCCGGCAATTGGGCGCGGAGTCTTTTGTGGCGCACATTGTTTCGTCTCCGTATCGCGAGAAAGTTTTGCAGACGTTCCAGAAGTACAAAACGCCGCTGCACATGGACTTAGAACTCCCCACACTGCAAGCCATCAAACAGTTCGTCGCCCTCGGGAGCGGCGTGGCCCTTATGCCCGAGATCAGCGTGGAAACGGAAGTGGCGCGGGGTGAATTGATCAGAATCCCGGTACGCGAACTGCGTGTGCAACGCAAACTACGCCTGATTTACCGGAAGGAAGCGGGACTTTCCCACGCCGCCCGGGCATTCTTGAAAGTCGCCGAGGCAGTAGCGACGGAGCGGGCTGGCCGCTACCGTTTCCAACGCGAAAGCTGAGAGCCGGGCAAAAATACCACCTCGCTCCTGGCCCGGAGCGAGCGGCGATCATTACGGTGTTTGTTTAAATCAGCAATCGGCGCAGACTTCTCCTGGCTGGAACGCCGCCAACGCTTCACTCAAGCTGGGGTGAATGTCGAGCACTGAATCCATGTTGGTAAGGTCCAGCAGATCACGTACCAAGGGGCTTGGGCTGGCGCACTTCAAGTCGGCGCTCTTGGACCGGGCCCAAGTGTGCAGCAAAACCAATTCGCCAATCCCCGCGCTATCGATTGAGCTGACACCGCTGAGATCAAGCACCACCTTGCCGCTGCTCTCAAGAACTTCTCCTACCACGCGCGAGAGTGCGGCGGCTTCGTCGCGATAGACGATTCGGCCCTGGCAGTGAACGATCATTACGTCGCCGCGATACCGAGTTTCCATACTGAGCTTCAACTTCGACTCCTTTGGTTGAATTCTGGAGCCCGCCAGATCATCTGACTGCGGCTGTGTTTGCCAAGTGCTAGCCATGGATTGCATCCTAGTAGATAGACGCGGGCAGAAGCGTTTCGGAATCATAAAAAGAAGGTAAATTTGTGCTAAGGAGTTCCAAATCCGCATCGGCACAATTTTGGGACGCGGGCATCTTGGGCCTCGGTTACACTGCATCTAACGAATTTCACGCATTCAGGTAGAATTTGCTGCTGGCATAAATTTGCCAGGGGAGGAATTATTTTCGTGTCAAAAACCGCAGCCGTGGTGCTGGCGTTCCTGAGCTTGATGCTGTACGCAACCGCATCGAGGGCGCAATTGCTTCCGAGTGGGAATGTGTATGTCGGAGTTGCCTACGGCGATTCCGTCGATGTTATCCCTACCAACCGCTATACCTTCCGCGGATGGAATGCCTCCTTTGAAGATTTTCCATTGACCCGTTACCCGCATCTTGGGGTGGTATTGGATGGCAGTGGCTTTTACCGCGCCGGAATCCAGCAGTACAACCTTTTCCTGGGGCCTCGGCTTTCGTTTAATTACGGGAAGTGGCGACCCTTCGTCCACATCATGGGCGGAGCGCAACGTATGACCTCGGATGGTTTTACGCATTACCCCGTCGCGGAGGATGCCGGCGGCGGCGTCGATCGCAAATTCCAGTTTCTCTTCATGAAGCACTTTTCTTGGCGTCTCCAGTTCGACTACATGCGCACTCACCTCTTGAGCGCAACCCAGAACGATATTCGCGGATCGACCGGATTAGTCTGGCGCTTCTAGGAAAAACATTTCTGCGATATTCTGCGGCCTCGCCGCGGGTAAATCGCGGAGGTCGCAATGATCCTGTTTGTAATTTTTTGTCATCCCCCCGTTTCCTCAAGATACAAATCTTTACCCGACTCACTCGCAGGTCCACGCAACGCTTGGTTGACCCAGCTTCGTTTCGTTGCATCTAACACCGGTAATATTCCATCAACCTAAAGAAATCAGAAAGGCAGGGACAAGAATCAATGCGTAAGATCGGCTTCATCTCTTTTGTTCTGCTTCTATTCGCAGGTCCGGCGAGCGCTCAGATTCCCACCAGTGGCAACGTCTTTTTCGGCTACTCGTACGAAAATATGAGTTCCTCTGCGCTGGGTTTCGCCAATTCCAGCCGGGCGAACCTGAACGGATGGGAGGCTTCGGTCGAGGGCAAAGTATTTCCCTGGGTTGGTTTTGTTGCCGACGTTGCCGGCCATTACGGCTCGCAGAGCTATGTGTTTAACCTGGGTGGACAGAATTCATCGGTGAACGTCGATGCCCATGAGTTCACCGCGATGTTTGGACCGCGGGTTTCGGTGAGCGTCGGAAAGTTGCGTCCCTTCGCCCAGGCTTTGTTTGGCGTCGGCCACATCACCACCAGCCAAACGGCTGCTGTGGCGGACAACTTCGCTCAGCCCAGCGATACATCATTCGCCTGGGCATTGGGCGGCGGCCTCGACTACAAAGTCATTCGTCCCATCGCGTGGCGCTTCCAGGGCGACTACGTTGAAACCCGTTATTTTGGAGCGACCCAGAACGATGTACGGTTGTCGACGGGCCTTGTGCTGCGATTCTAAGAGCGGAAAAATGCGCTTTTAGGTGCCGCACGAAAAACAGGATCCAGCGGTTTGGCTGGATCCTGTTTTAGTGGCCACCAAGAAAAACCGGGTGAAAGACGAACTGGGCGGGTTCCCAGCCTAAGCCCAGTATTTGTGATCGCGGAGGAAGTAGTTTTCGTTCCAGTAGTTCATTGCAGTTTTCAGGAACAACCATCCCACGCGCAGATGTCCCATCTTTTGTAATCGGCGGTTGGTCGTGTACACACCCCCGCGCACAATGCCAAATCGCTTCCGCCCCACTTGCTGGCTGAGTAGATAATCTTCACCAAAGGCCACTTGCTCGTGAAATCCGCGAAGTTTCCGGAATTGTTTCACCTCAAACAGCATGAACATTCCGGTGGCGAAGGGATGGTGCAGACGCGACAAGTATTGAAACAAATCGTTGCCCGCATAGAACAGCTTGTCGATCCAGTTGCCCTCGCGGCACAGGATGTTCGTGGTCACGCAGTGAAGCTGCTTACTCTGCGCCAGTTCTACAGCGCGGCGGACCACCGACGGATGCGCGAGTTCAATGTCCGCGTCGAGAAAGAGCACATAGGTGCTATCGGCTTGCGCCGCTCCCAGATTGCGGCCGACCGAGGGCATTCCGCCGCGAATCACGCTCACATTCAGCCGATCGCGGAAACTTAGAACGATCTCGCGAGTACCATCGGTTGAGTTAGCATCAGCTACCAACACTCTCGTACTCGACATCTTCGAGTAATCCTGATTCCTCAGCGAAGTCAGCAGGCGCGGAATCAGGTTCGCCTCGTTCTTGGCTGGAATCACGATCGTCAGCTCGCTCGTTGGAGTCATGCTCGTTAAAGTCATGGATACGAACCCCCTGTTCGTCGACGGTCAGATAAGTCAAGCGGGAGTCGACCCAGCCGCCTGAATTGTAGTAGTGAATTCCATCCTGCTCGACATGAACCGCTTCGTGCGTATGACCGCAGAAAATACGGCCGGCATCAAGCTGCCGCGCGTATTGCAACGCTCCCGTGGACACCTTCGACGACATCCGCAGCCAGCGCGTGTTCAGCCGGTCGATTAGCCGCACGATCGGCTTGCTCTCGAAATCAAGTTTCTGCAACTTGAGATAAATCGAAGTACCCAGCCGGCTCAGCCGGACATTGTTCACCTGAAATCCATCGAACTGGTGCCCGTGAATCGCAATGTGCCGCTGCCCCGCGAAATTCCAGGTGTAGCGCTGATAAACCCGCACCCCCACCAGATGCGACATGATGTTCGTCAGACCGTGATCGTGGTTGCCTTCCACCCATACAACTTCTACATTCCGCTTCGGATTCGACAGCTTGCGGATGTAGCTGAGAAACTTCCAGTGATCTTTGGTGAGGCGGGCGAAATTAAGGTCGGCGAAAATGTCGCCGAGGAGAATCAAGCGGCGGAAGACATTTTCCTTGAGCACCCGAGTGGCTTCCCGCGCATGACTCGTCTCTGCACCGAGGTGCAGGTCGGAAAGGATCAGCGTGTTGTACACGGGCAGATCCACATCTCGATCGTAGTGACCCAATGTTAAGGGGTGATGAAAGTTGCATCAAAATCAGTGCAATAGTAACCAGCGAAGTAAACCCATGCTGGACAACAACTTAGGCAGTTTCCACGCGGCAAATATTTCAGAACTGTGAATGCGAGGGGTGCCGGACGATCAGAAACTCCGGGCAACCGAAATATTACTTCTGGGCGGGTGGCACGTATTCCTTCGGGACCGCCGAACCTTCTCCGAAAAAGAACTGCTCCAATTGCTTGACGATCACTTCCTGATCTTCGCGGCGGGCGGGATTCAGGCGATATTCATTGAGCAGCATCTTGCAATGTTCCGTCCACATCCGCCACGCTTCCTGAGAGACATTGTCGTAAACTTTACGGCCAAGATCGTTGTCGAAAGGAGCCTCGTCCAGTCCGGGCAGCTCCCTCTTCAATTTCACGCAAAACACGGTATGCCCCATACACTTCCTTCGGTCAGGAATTTGTCACCTCAAAGATTATTACACGGGAGGGCGGCTATGGGGCCATGCGTGGCGGACGACAACACACGCGGAATCCAAGAATTGAGGTAACGAAGCAGGACGATCGACTTACGGCTTGGCTGTGGCTGCGGCATACTGCACCAGAATCTTCGCCAGTTCTTCGGAGGTCACCGTGGATTCTCCAGCTGCATTCGCGCCAACCTCCGTTACCCTACCCTTGAGGCCAACGTAAACCGCATCGTAGGGCTCGTCGCCAACATTCTCGACCTTATGTTTGAAGGGTGGAAACCAGCGCGCCTCGCCAGCCCTCGCGACACTCTCTGTGACCTTTCCGTTCTGGTCGGTGAATCGGAGGTGTCCTCCCTTGACGATAACCACCACCCCACCCGGATGATCGTGCATCTCTGACTTTTCGTGCGGACCATAGTGCACGCTTACTACCTGCACGCGTTCGTTTTCAAACAAAAGCTTGTAATGCCTGGGTTCTACTTTGGTCGGGTCTTGAGCCAGGCCCGCACTCACTGCAAGACACACAATGGCCGCCGTGCACAGAAGTCTGCACAACATGGTTGAGGCTCCTCAGTTAAGGGTTAAGAGGGCTTTCCCCTGATCTCAGGCCACGCTACTCTCGCTACATTCAGCCTGTCAACAATTCGAAGCCCGTGCGCCCCAAAGTGGTTAATCGAGCATAGAACCGATGTTCTCTGCCGCCAAAAAAATAGCGGAGACGCTTTCCGCGGCTCCGCTCTCGCCACTCGAATCTGTCGCGATCGCAACCTATTTCTGGTCTGGATCCTTCGCCGGCTCTGGTGCCTTGTCCTTATTATTCTTATCCTGGATGGAGATCAACTCCACCTCGAAAATGAGCGTAGTGTCAGGGCCAATGTCTGCGCCCGCACCGCGATCGCCGTAAGCAAGATCGGACGGAACGAACAGTTGCCATTTCGATCCTACCGGCATGAGTTGCAGCGCCTCCGTCCAGCCTTTGATTACGCCGCTGACAGGAAACGTCGCTGGTCCACCGTGCTTGGAGGAGCTGTCGAACTCCGTACCGTTGATTAGCGTACCGCGATAGTTGCACACTACCGTGTCGCCCGCCGTGGGCTTCGGTCCTGCACCTTCCTTCACGATCTTATATTCGAGCCCACTCGGAAGCGTGACCACGCCGTCTTTCGCTTTGTTGGCCGCCAGATAATCTGCGCCTTCTTTCTTGCTCGCCGCGCCAGCCTCCTGCATCTTCTCCTGCTGCTTCTTACGCATGTCGTTCTGCACTTCCGCGATCGCGGCCTGTGCTTCATCGTCGGTGAGCAAGGTCTTGCCGCCCGCCAAACCATCTTTCAATCCGCGCTCCAGAATCGCGGGATCGACGGGAACAGACTGCTTCTTAAGGTTCTGTCCCATCTTCATTCCAAGGGAATAGCTGAATTTATCTTTCGCCGTCTTCAGAGCCAGGGGAGTCGCGCTCTTTGCGGTCGTGGCTGGCCGCTTGCTTGCAGGAGTCTGAGCCTTGGTGGAAGGAGTGGTCGATTGAGTCGTCGCTGCCGGAGTCTGCTGCGCCAGGGTATGCCCCAGCAGCATCGTCCCCGCCGCCAATATGTTTGCCGCTCTGGTAAAGGATTTGTGCATTCGGTATTGTCCCATCGTGAGTAAGTTCTCGGCAAACGCCAGTTATGCCTGAGTCTTGCTGAAACGCAGAAACTTGAGCCTTCTAGAAACAATCTTGGTGGGCCCGCAAGGATTTGAACCTTGGACCAATGGATTATGAGTCCACTGCTCTAACCGCTGAGCTACGGGCCCAATTGTTCTAAGCTAACACAATCCCTGCGAACGCAACGGCAGCCGGCGGTACGATGCAAGATAGAATAGTCGCGAGTGTTTGCCGGTTGCCCCTGCCGCGGCGAAATGCAAGAATTGACCCTACGGAAATAAGCTGCAAGAGATTAGTGTTGCTTTCGGCAATCGCCTGGCATCCAACGCTCTTGCGTTCATTGCGCCGGTGGGAGTTTCGTTGTAAATTCGATCACAGGACTCTGAGGTAGCATGTCGTCAAGCTTGAAACGAGTTGCGTGGCTTTCGCTGCTGTTGACGCTCTGGTCAGCATTCGCGTTTGCCGTGCATCACCACTCGAGTCAGGATGAGTCCACCACCTGCCAGGTTTGCGTTGCCGCGCAATCCGCGGCGCCGGCAAGCGCTTCCCCCACACCCAAGCCGGTCTTCCGCCGCGTGCTCCCGTACCGGCCTCAGCCTAGTTCCGCCAAGCAGCGCCTGGTAGCTTTCGCGCTGTCCGTCCGCCCGCCTCCTGCCGTCTAAAGATCTTTTCATCCGAAGTACCGGCCCGGTTCGTTTTTCAGGAACCGTTCCCATGATCTTTTAGACCGAATCTTACGGAGGAATCATGCAGTCTTCTTATATGAAGTCGCTCTTAGCGGCTTCCATGGTGATTTTCTTTTTGACCGTTGGCCTTCGCGCCTACGCCCAGTCCGGCGGTAATTCTGGAACGATCAGCGGCACCGTCCTCGATCCAACCGGCGCAGTCGTGTCCGGCGCAACCGTCGAAGTTCACAACCCGGTCAGCCATTTCGACCAGTCGACCACCACCGACACGTCTGGGAGTTTCAGCATTCCGAACGTACCCTTCAATCCCTACCACATGACGGTCACCGCGGCCGGCTTCGCTTCAGCTGCACAGGATGTTGACGTCCGCTCGGTTGTGCCGGTCAGCGTCAAGATCAATCTTCAAGTTTCGAGCTCCACCACAACGGTAACGGTCGAGGCTGCAGGAGACCTCGTGGAGAACGATTCCACTTTTCACTCCGACATCGACAGGAACTCGTTAATCAAGATGCCGCTGGAGAGTGGGACATCTGCAGTGAGTGCGGCGGTCACGCAAACAACACCGGGAGTTGCCGCCGATTCCAATGGCCTCTTCCACGGTCTCGGAGACCACGCTGAGAATTCGTTTTCCGTGGACGGCCAGCCGATTACCGATCAGCAGAGCAAAGTCTTCTCAAATCAGATCCCACTCGACTCAGTGCAATCGTTAGAAGTCATATCCGGCGCACCGCCCGCTGAATATGGGGGGAAGACCAGCGTTGTAATCGTAGCCACCACGCGTTCGGGCCAGGGCGTTACCACACCCCACGGCAGCGTAACCGCCTCCTACGGCTCGTTTGGCAGCTCCAACCTAGCGGCCGAGCTCGCTTACGGGGGCAAAAACTGGGGAAATTTCATCTCAGCGAGCGGCTTGAACTCGGGCCGGTTTCTGGATCCACCAGAATTCACCGTGCTGCACGACAAGGGCAACGAAGAAAATCTGTTCGACCGCGTAGACTACCAACTCTCGTCGGCAGACTCAATTCACCTGAACTTCGGGTATAGCCGGAGCTGGTTCCAAACTCCCAATTCTCTCGACGCGGAAAACGCCACCCCCTGGAGTGGACTGAGCGGGATTGAACCGCAAATGGCCTTCTTCAATGGCAGGGATCCGAACGGAAATATCGTCGGACCAACCGACCAACGCTCCAAGATTGGCACGTTCAACATTGCCCCCTCGTGGACGCATGTGTTGAATACCCACGCGGTAGTGACCTTGGGAACATTCGTTCGCCGCGACGACTACAACTACTACCCCAGCAGCGATCCTTTCGCGGATTTAGGACCGCCGAGTCTTCAGAGGCAGTCCGTCGGTCAGAACCGCACGCTCACTAATACGGGAGTTCGATCCGATATTTCCTACGTAAGAGGGATCAACCAGATCAAGGCTGGAGCCACTTACGAACAAACGTTTCTCAACGAAAACGACACACTCGGGATCGTCGATCCCACTTACAACGCACCCTGTATCACCGCCGTGGCGACGAGTTCAGTGAACCCGTTCCCCTATGTCGCGGCTCCCGGGCTCACTGCCGCGGATTGCCCCGGTAATACCGGAACCGACCAGCAAAACAACGCCTCCAACCCCAATGCCCCTGGCTCCGCCTTTTACCCTCATTACAATCCGATCCTGGCTCCCTACGACTTGACCCGAGGAGGAAGCCCATACGCCTTCCATGGCCACACTGACGTGAAGGAGCTTGCCCTCTACGTCCGGGATGTGGTCACCAAAGGAAACTGGTCTTTGAATCTCGGCTTGCGTGGTGACTTGTATAACGGTCTGACCGTAGCGCGGCAGGCTGAGCCCCGCGTAGGGGTGGCCTACAACGTCAAGAAGACCAATACGATTCTTCGGGTCTCCTACGCACGCACGCTCGAATCCCCCTTCAATGAGAACCTGATACTTTCCAGCGATGGATGCAGCAATGTGGTTCTATCGCCGCTTCTCCTCTGTACGCCGGGAGCAAGCGGAGCACTGAATCCCGGCTTTCGCAATGAATTCCATGCTGGCCTCGAACAAGCTTTCGGAAAGTATCTGGTTTTTTCTGGCGAGTGGATCACGAAGTACACGCACAATGGCTACGACTTCAGCGTACTAGGAAACACTCCCATCACTTTCCCGATCGAGTGGCACAATTCGAAAATTCCTGGATATGCGGGCCGCCTGAGCGTACCTGAAATCCATGGCTTCTCGGCGCTCATGGTCTTCTCCAGCGTGGCGGCGCGCTTTTTCCAGCCTCAGATTGGCGGAGCGGGCGCAACCGTGGCAACTGCTACCGGATTGCCTTTCCGCATCGACCACGACGAGAAGTTCAACGAGACGACTCACTTGCAATATCAGCCGTGGAAGCGCGGCCCATGGCTCGGCTTCAACTGGCGCTATGACAGCGGACTGGTCGCGGGGGCGACGCCGTGCTTCGGCACAAATGTCCCATACAACGATTGCCCAGGATCGGTCGTTCTCGGTGGCGTGAATAACATCAGCATGGGCGCTGCCAACGTGGGCGAGATTCCGCTTTCTGCCGATCAGGAGGCCGAGGCCGGGTTTACTTGCAACGGCGTACGTGCAACCCCGACGTCACCCTTGCCATTTAATTGCCCTGCATCGGCGTTCAGCTCTCCGCTCATAAAAGTGCCTGCGCCGAACACCGAAAACGACGATCACAATCCACCACGCATCGCGTCGCGGAGCCTCTTCGATCTATCCGTTGGCCAAGACAACTTGTTCCACGGCGACAAGTACAAATGGAGCGCGCAATTAACAGTGATCAACCTGGCAAACAACTACGCGCTCTACAACTTTCTCTCCACCTTCAGCGGCACACATTACGTAACCCCGCGGACCCTGACCGCTGAACTCGGGTTCCACTTCTGACGCAGCTCGTTGGCGGATGAGGGCAGCATTTTTGAAGTCGTACTGCCCTCATGCGCCGGGCAAGCTTCGCTGCATGTTATGAGGTTGGGAAATTTTACGATCGGGTGCGTCAGCCCTGCGTCTGCTGAACAAACGCCTTAAGATGTGTTTCGAGGACGTTCTTGTTGGCTTCAGGCAAGTCGACGAAGCGGAAAGGCTGCAACCATCCTTGCGTGGCCCACATGGGGAATAACATCTCCACCTTTTCGCGGATGGTGGTCTCGCCGAGATGGAAAATCAACTCCACCTTTAGCTTTTCATCGAGTGGCGCCTCAACGTTCAGCAGACCACCGGTAGTCGAGATCTGATGCAGCTTGCCTCGCACCTGGCGCCGGTTAGGCAGCCGAATAAGCGCCAGGATAGAACCTCGAAGCTTTACGCGAAACGGGCGCGGCTTAATGCTTGCCGTGTTAGACGGCGAACTCTCTAGTGCTGGTTCTGGCGTGGACGACATCGTGCATGAATTATGCCACCTCGCCGGTCACGTCACGAGGTTACGAAAGAAGGAGAAACCGGATACCCGTTGGCGTAACACAAGCGCTAAAGTTTTCGATTTCGCTGGCTTCGCATCTTCGGCGGGGCCGGTTGGCGGGGAATTATCTTCTTCTGGGATTCGTCTCGCTGTGACCGGAGAACAGATTGTAAGGCCAAACGTTCTTATCCTTGCTCCTGGGCACAGCGTTCTTCGTCACACTCGGCGAAGCAGCCGGGGCAGTAGAAGCGCAATTCCAATCCTCTGGCGGATCGGCGATTCCCCACACATTCCCGTGGTTATAGAGTGCCACCCCGATGAGAAACTGCTTCCCATCATTCCCCAACGGCAGGCAACTGGCCACACGGCCCGACGCGCTCCCACCCCCGGGCAGATCACTCAACAACACGGGAGTTTCAAGAGGCAATGCCTGCGGAGTGCTCAATCCGCAGCCCTGCGCACTTACCACCAGAGCAACACACTTTGCGGAAAACGGGTGCACGCGGTCGAGGCTGGTCGCCGTCAGGAAAATCTGCACGCGCAGTCGCGTGCTTTGCCTGGTCGCCTTGGGCGTGAGTATTTCCATTCCACGATTCTTGTAGGCAGCTAACACACTAGTTTGACAGAAGCGGCACGCTGCGCCTCCTAAGAATGAGCAAATGAAGGTGACAAAAGTAACTCGTAGTTTGGCTTGGTTTTGGCTCACTGCGGGCGCGCCGCACCAGGTCCTTTGGATCGAGGACGCCGCGTGACCCTGCTAAGATGACTTGAAATCCGTGACCCCTCCCGCGCCAACTGTTCCCGTCGTTCCCGAATGGAATCTCGTACTGGCGGCAAGTTCTCCGGAAGCGCAGCCATCTGATTTCAACCACGTTCGAATTCTTCTTGTCCCGCAACTGGATTGGGACGCTGTCCTTCTCCTCGCCGATCATCACGGCACATCTTCGCTGCTCTACCAGAACCTCGAGCCTTTCGCGAACATCGTTCCGTCTGCGGTATTCACATTACTACGCCAGAGATACGAGAGGAACATCCATAAGTCTCTTTTTCTCACGCGCGAATTGATCCGCATTTTGGAGTGCCTCGATTCGCTTCGCATCGAAGTCATTTCGTACAAAGGCGTCGTTTTGTCGGAGACTTACTACGGTGACATGGCGATGCGTCAGTCTGGTGACATGGATTTATTCGTGCGCGAGCAAGACGTGGGGCGGATCAAGAGCGCTGTGCGTCAGCTCGGCTATACGCCGCGCGTGTTGATTCCCGAGAATGCCGAAGCCGCGTACATTGCTTCGGGATATGAATGCACCTTCGATAGTCACGCTGGGAAGAATCTCTTGGAGTTGCAATGGGCGCTGCAGCCGCGCTTCTATGCTGTGGATTTTGATATGGACGGATTGTTCGAGCGCGCTGTGAACGCAACTATCGCAGGCCGAAGCATGAAGGTACCTTCCCCGGAAGACTTGTTGCTGGTGCTTTCGGTACACGCCGCGAAACACGTGTGGGGAAGGCTGATCTGGCTTTGCGACATCGCGCAGATTGTGAAGCGGCAAGATTTAAATTGGGACTGGGTGCGGGCTCAAGCTCATCACCTTGGCGTCGAGCGCATTCTTCATATCACGCTGCTGTTGGCGAATCGCTTTCTGGCGACGCCGATTCCGGCGCCGATCAGAGATGCAACCATGGCAGACAAAGCTGCGCATGCGTTCACGGAACAGATTGCCATCTCCGTGGCTGAAGGAGTTTGCTACGAGGAACACAAGATAGAGTATTTCCGCCTGATGATGCGGCTTCGCGAACGCCGAGCCGATCGCCTGCGATTCTTCACGCGGCTCGCGTTCACTCCCGGTCCGGGAGAGTGGGAGACAGTTCAGCTTCCCAAGCCACTGTTTCCTCTTTACCGTCTGGTACGGCTGGCACGGCTGGGCGCGCGATGGGTGAAGTGGTAGCGCTGGAAATCAGCGGCGCGCGTTTGCCCGCGCTTGCCGGATGCCGGCTGCAAGACCCCGCTCGATCGCTTTCCTGTAGCTTGCCGCGTCCATGGCTGCGAGCGTCGCGGCCGAAGTCCCGCCCGGAGTCGCCGCTTCGTGCAGGAGATCAGAAAGTTTCTGTCCGCTCTCTCTCCAATAAAAGATTGCATCCGCTAACGCGTGCGCTGCGGCAGTCAGAGCCGTCTTCGCGTCCAATCCGTTATCCTGCGCGGCTTTTGCCAGGACTTCCAGAGCGTGATAGCCGTGGGCGGGTGAGTAAGCCGCATTAAAGGCGTCCATGCGGCTTTCCGCCATCTCCAGCACCGGGCCAACTTGCTCGAAGAATTTGCGCACTCGATTTCGGTCCGAGCGGGTGAGGTCGCGAGCAAATGTCACCGCCGTCAGGCCGCGTCCGATGCGGCAGATCGGACTCGGCAAAGCGCGTGCCCAGCGGAGCCGTGACCCAGGGCGGCGCAATTTCTTGAGCGGAATCCCGGCTGCCACGCTGACCGCCAATAGCCCAGAAACTCCGGCGCAGCGGGCGATGGCATCGACTGTCTCCGCAACCGCCAGCGGTCGCACGGCGAGGATGAGCATGTCCGCCATTGCAACCGCGGACTGGAGATCAGGCGCGACGGCAACCGCGAAATCGCGCCTCAGCACGCGTAGCTTCTCAGGGTTACGATCGTGAACAACGATTGCTCCTTGGTGCCCAGCACGACGCAGTCCCGCGACCAGCGCGCTGGTAATGCGGCCCCCGCCTACAAAAACCGTGGTGCTCACCGGCTGGCCAGACCTCCCGCGATTTCGCCGCCATCCAACGTGTAGACATGGCCGGTGGCGTAGGCCGCGTCGTCGGATGCGAGATAGGCGAAAAGCGCTGCGATTTCTTCCGGCTGGGCGTGGCGGCGGAGCGGAATTTTCCGGTTCACTTCTTCGAGCATGGCGTCGGTGTACTCGGCGCGCTGCATCGCTGTAAGCACATATCCCGGAGCGACGGCGCAGACACGAACTTTCGGCGCAAGTTCGAGCGCCATGGAGCGCGTCAACTCGATCACCGCGGCCTTGGTCGCGTTGTAGTCGGCATAATACGGATAGCCCATGATGCCGTTGGTGGACGCTGTCTGCAGAATCACTCCGTTGCCCTGCTCCACCGAAAAACGTTCCATCATGTAGCGCGCCGCAGTTTGCGCGACGTAGAAGACGCCAGTGAGGTTTACCGAGATCACGCGCTCCCATTCTTCGGGAGTGATGTCGAGGAATTTGTGGCGGATGCTGATGCCGGCGTTGTTGATCAGTGCATCGACTCCATCCATCACGCGGACCGCGTCGGCCAGCGCGGCTTCGACCTGCATGAGGTCGGTGACGTCGGCAATGATGGCCTCGGAGATTCCGGGCAGTTGCTGACGAATGGCTGCGCACGCTTTGGCATCGCGATCGAGGATGCAGACACGCGCACCTTCTTCCAGAAAGCGGGCGGCGGTGGCCGCGCCAATTCCGCTGGCGCCTCCGGTGATGAGGACTCGTTTGTCTTTCAGTCCGCGCATTCGTGGAATTGCTGAATTCTATCAGGGGCCGGTAGCATCTTAAATTCTGTGGCCGAGATTAATTTGGATCACCAACCTCAGCAGGTTTCAGCGGAACAAGCAGACCTGCGAGCGCGGCAGGCGGAACAAGACATACGACCGGCGCAAGTGTGGTTCATGGCGTTCAGCGTGGGCGCCATTGTGGCCAACATTTATTACATCCAGCCGCTGCTGGCGACGATCGCAGCGACGTTTCGTATCTCCGTGCCACAGGTGGGAACGGTCGCCATGCTGACGCAGTTCGGCGCGGCGCTGGGGATGCTGCTTTTTGTTCCGTTGGGCGATACCAAGGAGCGGCGGCGGCTGATTGTTTCCTTGCTGGTGGCCGAGTCCGTTTGTCTGACGGCGATGGCGAGCGCGCAGAATTACGCCTGGCTCGCGCTGGCGAGCCTGGGCATCGGAATTACAACCGCGACGGTTCACGTCATCGTTCCCTTCGCCACGCATCTCGCGTCTCCGGCCCGCCGGGGAGCGACGGTGGGAGCCATTCTTGGCGGGTTGTTGTTTGGCATCCTGCTGGCGCGGACCTTCAGCGGACTGTTGGGCGCGTGGGTGGGATGGCGCGCGATTTACTGGCTAGCGTCCGGGCTGATGTTGGTGCTGGCGGTCGCGATCCGCACAGGCCTTCCAAAGAGCCAGCCCGAGCTGCAACTTACGTGGCTGAAGTTGATTCGGTCGACCCTAATTCTGATCCGCGAACAGCCGGTACTGCGCGAGGCGACTACGCTGGGCGCGATCTTCTTTTGCTCCTTCAGCGCCTTTTGGACGACGCTCGTATTCTTTCTGCAAACGCCGCCCTATCACTATGGAAGCGGCGTGGCTGGACTCTTCGGGCTGGTCGGCGCGGCAGGTGCAGTTTGCGCGCCTTTTATCGGGCGCATGGCCGATCGCTACGGGGCGAGGAGGAACGTACTCGTGGCGCTGATTGTGACCCTGGTTTCCTTCGTGGTCCTTTATGTATTCGGAAAGCACATGCCCGGGCTGATTGTGGGTGTGGTGCTACTGGATATTGGCGTGCAAGCGGGTCACGTATCCAATCAGACGAGAATCTACGGTCTGCTCCCGGAAGCGCGAAGCCGGCTGAATATGGTCTACATGGTCTGCTACTTCAGCGCTGGAGCAGTAGGTTCGTACGCCGGATCGGTGCTATGGCAGCGGTTTGGCTGGGCGGGGGTTTGCGGGCTCGGATGCCTGCTCCTGTTGACCGGCTGCGTTGTCTACGGTTCTACGGGACAGAAGAATCGCGCAATACAAGCGGGAGCGATACCCGAATGGGGAACAGGCCCGGAAGTGTGAAGCTTAGATCGGTTTGCCGCGGAAGAAGTAGACCAGTTCGATGATCAGAATAATGACCACCATGAGTTCGAGGACGAAGGCGCGGCTTTGGTTGAATTCATCCACCATGAAGCGGTAGAGCTCTTCGGCGGTTTGCAGTTTCTGCTGGACGAGGTCTTTGTAGTCGGGCACGCCGACTTTCGAGGCGGCGAGTTTGTAGAGGCGGGCGGAAAACATGTCGCTGAGGAACTTGATGGCGTTGTCGGCGCGCTCGGTCAGCTCGCTCACGTCTAACAGGACCGTGTGCAGTTTCGAGGCGGCCCGGGCAGTGCGCCAGCGCGACCAGAGGCCGCGGCCTCCGCGCTCGAGAAAGTCGTAAACGTCTTCGAGTTGTTTGGTGAGCAGGTCGTCGTAGTGGCGGAACTCGAGCAACTGGGAGTTGGCGTATTGCAGCAGTTGGATGGCGGTCTCGGCGCCGGAGGGAGTGTCGTAAATGAAGGCCGCGTTCCATCCGATGACGGCGAGGTCATTGGGATAGTAGGAAATTCGTGACTGAAGAATCTCCTGGCGCTCGCCATCGGAAAGCGGCTGAGTCTCGCCGCGGACGACTTGGGAAATGTAGTCGCCTTGCGTGGTGAGAAGGTCCAGGGCGGAGGGCGAGCCAGCGATCTCGCGCAGGTGGAAGATGAAATAGTCTTCCTTCAGCCACTCGGCGGTGTAGGGCTTGACCAGCGCGGGAGCAGCGCGCTCCAGTTTCTGCTTGACGATCCGAGTGGCGAGGCTCTCGAAGTTGGTATCCCACACCCATCGGCTGGAAAGTTGGACCAGCTTGTCCCAATCGCCGGAAAAGGGCAGCTCGAAGACCACGCTGACCACGCCGTAATCGAAATACTTGATCTCGCCTTGCAGGTGCTCGCCGCTTTCGAGGATCAGCGGCTCAAGTGCCTCCTCTACCGGAGGACGCTGGAAGCGCACGTATCCGGGAGCCATGTGCTTAAAGCTGGTGTCGACGGTACGCGCGCCCAGGATGTGCCGCAACTCGTCGAGGCGAATCTCCTCGCAAACGTCGAACTGGATCAGGACCAGCACCGATCCGCAGAGGGGCGCATCGCTGGGTTTGACGGCGACCAGGGTGGGCAGAGCCTCGGCGGGAACCTTGCCGACGGCTGGTGCGGTGATTGTGGTTTCACGATCCATGACTGGTACCGGCGATTGCCACGACTCATCGGGGAGTCGCATGAGAGCTCGGCTGGTTGTAGAACCGGCGAGAGCTCTATTGTCCCAGAATAAGAGCAATCTGGCGAGAGGCCGAAGTTAGCCACGAGCTGCTAAACGCGTTAACCATTTTGGAATCAGCGTCTTCCAGGCATCCTCCACAGTAGTGCTCCGCCCGCGGTCAAGGCCGCCAGGCCCAATCCGGCACGCTTCATCGACTGAAATATCTCTCTCTCATGGCGGCGAGCCCGGGCAGACTCAGGATACGGACGGGACGTTGTAGCATCCGGGCCGTTGAGCGCCATCTGCAGAACTTCGGCCAGGTGAAGAGCGTGACGCGGTGTGCCCTGGGCAATCTGCTCGCGGCAACTGAAGCCATCGGCGATGATCAGCCAGTCGGGCGGAGCTTGGCGCACGGCGGGGAGCAGTTCAAGTTCGCCAATGGCGACAGACAAATCGTATTTGTCGGCCTCGAAGCCGAAGGAACCGGCCATGCCGCAGCAACCCGGAGCAGGGCTGTGGAAGTCGACGCCCAACCTCCGCAGGACGGCCTCTTCGGCGGTCATCTTCATGAGAGATTTGTGGTGGCAGTGGCCGTGAAGGATGGCTTTGCGATCAAGGAGGGGTAATGGAACGTGTGAGGCGTGAGTTTCCAGGAATTCGCTGAGAAGAAAGGTCTGGCGCGACAGGGCTTGGGCCCGCTCGTCGTGCGGAAAAAGGTTCACGAGTTCGTCGCGAAAGACGGCAACGCAGCTCGGTTCGAGGCCGACGATCGGGACACCGGCTTCGATCTCGGGTGAGAGCTCGTCAAGGATCTGCAGCAGAAGTGCCTGCGCACGGTCCAGCATGCCATGGTCGTAGAGCGGGCGCCCGCAGCACAAGTTGGCCTTTGGCACGATGACTCGGAAGCCGGCGCTCTCAAGGACATCCACGGCCGCCTTCGCCGTAGCAGGCTGAAAATAGTTATTGAAAGTGTCAGGCCAAAGGAGGACCGGGGGGGCATCTGCATTGCGCTGAGAGTCTCGGCGGTGAAACCAGTTTTTGAAAGTTTCAGGAGCGAAAGCGGGAATGGAGCGCTGCTGAGGGATTCCGGCAACGAGCTTCGCAATATCGCGCAGCAACGGAAGTTGCGTGGTCAGATTGACCATCCCGGGCACATGCGATGCCACGCGGGCCCACAAGTCGATGTTGCCAAAGGCGTATGCACTGCGCGGCCGCACGCGGCCTTCGTAGTAATGAGAAAGAAATTCGGACTTGTAGGTGGCCACGTCGACCCCGACCGGGCAATCGCTTTTGCATCCTTTGCAGGCGAGGCAGAGATCGAGCGACTCTTTGACTTCTTCGCTCCGCCACCCGTCGCGAATCACTTCTCCCTGAGTCATCTCCCACAGCAGGTGAGCCCGGCCGCGTGTGGAGTGTTCTTCGTCATGCGTGGCGCGGTAACTGGGGCACATCAATCCGCCTTCTTCGCGACGACATTTCCCGACGCCAACACACCGCAGCGTCGCCTCGGCCAGGCTGCCGTGGTCGGCGAGAAATTGGAACTGGGTTTTCGGTTCCCAGGGAGCGTAATCCGCGCCGAGGCGAAGATTCTCGTCCAGCTTGTAGGGATCGATCAGCTTGCCCGGATTCATCTTCCACGCTGGATCCCATATTGACTTGAATTCGCGGAAGGCCTGGACCAGTTCGGGGCCGAACATTTTCGGAAGCAATTCGCCACGGGATTGACCGTCCCCGTGCTCGCCGGAGATGGAGCCGCCATAGCTCACGACGAGATCGGCGGCCTCTTCCATAAACTTGCGGAACTTGGCAATGCCGTCCTTCGATTGCAGATCAAAATTAATCCGCGTGTGGACGCAGCCGTGGCCGAAGTGGCCGTAGAGCGAGCCTTTGTAGCCGTACGCGGCAAACATCTTGCGGAGATCACGAAGATAACCACCAAGCTTTTCAGGTGTGACGGCGGAGTCTTCCCAACCTTCCCAGTTCAGCGGTTCGCCGGGAACATGGGATGTAACGCCGAGGCTCGACTCGCGCACCTCCCAAACGCGTCTAGCTTGCTGCTTGTCGGTGTAGAGCCGCACGCTGGGAGAATTCGCGTCGCGGCCGAGTGACTGCATTAAGGTGCGGGCCTGAGACTCGGCCTGCAGCGCGGTTTGTGCTCCGAATTCGACCATCAGCCACCCGCCGCCTTCGGGAAGGAGCGCGAGGCCCTCGGAGTTGATGCCCTTAACCCGCGTGTAGCCGACGAGAAGATCGTCGAAGCCTTCGAGCCCGATGGGCTTATGCGCCATGATTTCGGGCACGTGATCAGCGCACTGATAAATATCAGGATAAGCAACCACCAGCAGAACGCGTTCCGGAGGACTCTCGACCAGCCGACAAGTCGCTTCAAGAACAGTGATGCAGGTGCCTTCAGAGCCGACCAGAGCGCGTGCCACGTGGAACCCATTCTCGGGCAGAAGATAATTCAAGTTGTAGCCGGAGACGCGGCGCGGGATGTTGGGAAATCGCTGCCGCACGAGATCGCCATACGTGGCGGCGATGGTTTGCAATTTGGCGTAGATCTCGCCCCGCCGTCCGCCTTGCTGAATAATTTGTTCGATCTCCGCGCTGGACGTCGCGCCAACCTTCATGCGCACGCCATCGTAGGTAAGGATTTCCAGCTCTTCGATGTTGTCGTCAGTCTTTCCCGCCATGACGGAATGCACGCCACAGGAATTGTTGCCGATCATACCGCCGAGCGTGCAGCGATCGTGCGTAGCAGGATCGGGCGCGAATGTGAGATGGTGTTTTTCCGCGGCAACGCGGAGGTGGTCGAGCACAACTCCGGGCTGAACGCGGGCAGTACGGCGGGTCGGATCGATTTCGAGAATCCTCGCCATGTACTTCGAGAAGTCGAGGATGACCGCGACGTTGCAACACTGTCCGGCAAGAGACGTGCCGCCGCCCCGGCACAGCAGCGGCGCCCCGAACTCGCGGCACAGCTCGACAGTGGCAAGAACATCGTCGGCATCGCGAGGCAGCACGACACCGATAGGAACCTGCCGATAGTTGGAGCCGTCGGTCGCGTAGAGCGCGCGGCTGCCCTTATCGAAGCGGACTTCGCCGCGGACCCGTTTACCCAGAGCTTCCGCCAGACCCACGGCGTCCACCTTCGCAGATTTTGATCTTGCCGCCGCGGCGAGTTCTACGAGTTTGTCTGCCATTACGGCCTGACTTACTTTAATTCGACGACGAGTTCGCCGCGGCTGGCTTTCGGGTCACGGTGGTGATCTGGATCCTGGTCTTGTCGCCCTCGGCTTCAATGTTGATGGTAACCATATTTCTATGATCGTCGGAGATGATGGTGCAACGGCCGGCATCTGAGGTGGTGACCATCGCGTTAGGGAACTTAGATTTGTAGAAACTGGCAACCTTATCAACCGAGTCCGTGCTCTGGGAGTTCAGCGAAACGGTATGAACCCCACCAAAAGTCGCCGAGGTCGCGCCATCCTTCAGGACTTCCACGCCGGGATATAGATCCACGCCCAGATTGCGCGCGGCTTCCTCTGGATCTTTGGTAGTCTCGACGATTCCGAATGGCGTTTCCACTTTCACATTGTTGCCGTCCTGGTGAACGTGGGCATGGTGCGCGACATGCCACGCGACGAATCCAAGAGAGGCGATGCCAACAATTCCCAGCAGAACAACTACGCCGACCAAAATCAGAATGATTTTAAGGGCGCCCCCGCCCTGGGCAGTATTGGCCGTGGGGACGGAAGCGGGCGCGGCGGAAGGGACTGACGTTGGAGACCCAGCGGCAGACGCAGGCGGAAGAGTCGAAGCCAGAATGGGCGCGCCGCATTTGCTGCAGAAGCGGGTTCCCGCAACGATGGTCGTTCCGCATGAATTGCAGAATGCCATAAATCACCTCATATCCATCGATGAATTAAGCAGTCGGCGCGAGTATACAGCAGATTGATGGGAAGAAGAGTGCGACCGCGGCTAGCTCCACAACCGCGTCGCGTAGTCGGACATTGTGAGTCCCAATAACAACAGCAGGAAGAATAGCGCCGCGATCACCACCAGCTTGGTGAGCTTTTCGCTGGCATGCCAGACATGCATAAAGAAGAGCGCGACCAGGGTTGCTTTCAGCGTGGCAATTCCCAAAGCGACTGCGGCATTGAACCGGCCGAGTTCGATGAAGGCGGCTTTATAAGTAACGTAGGTACAGACCAGCAGTGTGATCCAGATGCCGAAATACATCTTCAGCGGCGACGATTTTGAATGTTCAGACATAAACGAGCCTCAAACATAGCAAGCCTAGGGATGCCGGTCGATCAGGTAGAGCAACGGAAACAGGTAGATCCACACAATATCGACGAAGTGCCAGTACAATCCACCGATCTCAACAGGAGTGTGCCACTCCGGCGTAAAGCGGCCCTTCCAGGCCATGATCAGGAGCCACGTAAAGATGCCGAGACCGATGATCATGTGCAGAGCATGCAATCCCGTCATCACGAAGTAGAGAGAGAAAAACATTTGCGCGTGGCGCGGATTGGCGAACTCACCCGGATGTCCCGGCACAGGCACGTGATCGAAGCTGAACGAAGCACCCGGAACGTGATGCTCTTCGAACTTGTCTTTGTACTCCACGCCTTTGATACCCAGGAAGGCCAGGCCGAGGAGCATGGTGATCCCGAGCATGAGAATCAACAGAGTTCGACGCGCGGTTTGAGCGGCCCACACGGCTAGTACGACCGTCAAACTACTGCAGATGAGGACCGCAGTATTGGTGGCGCCGAGCGTAGCGTCGATGGATTTGCTGGCGGCAGCAAAATCCGGGAAATACCAGCGGCGGTAAATCAGGTAGGCACAGAACAGGCCGCCGAAAAACATCACTTCCGTCGCGAGGAACACCCACATTCCCAGGCTGGCGGCATCGCGTTGCTGCTGAGGCTCTGCAAAGTGGTGCAGCAAAGCTGGATTGTGCGCGGCGTGAGCTTCTCCGTGATGGTCGTGAACCGCGGTAAAGGAGCTGGTGTTCGCGTTATCTTGCAACCGGGACCTCCTCCTTGTGAGGCGCGTCCAACTCCTCGTAGTTGTAGGCTTCCCAAGTCACAACTGGCTCCTCATCGAAGTTGAAGGTCGGCGGCGGAGAAGCTGTCTTCCATTCGAGTCCAGCAGCATTCCATGGATTGTCAGAAGCCGGCTTGCCATAACGCATCGACCACAGGAAATAGGCCATGGGCAATAGATAACCCACGCCAAGGATGGTTGCTCCCGCCGTGGACAGCACGTTCAATATCTGAAACTCCGGCATGTGGCTGTAATCGTAGTAGCGCCGTGGCATCCCCATGTAACCCAGAAGAAACTGAGGGAAGAATGTAAGGTTGAAACCGATGAAAACGATCAGTGCCGCCAGACGCGCCCATCCCTCGGGATAGAGGCGCCCTGAAATTTTGGGCCACCAGAAATGCATTCCGCCGAGATATCCCATCACCGCGCCTCCCACCATGATGTAGTGGAAGTGGGCTACGACAAAATAAGTGTCCGTGACGTGAACGTTGATCCCGAGGGCCGCGAGAAATAGTCCAGTCAGGCCGCCGATGGTGAACAGACCAAGAAAGCCGAACGCATACAGCATCGGCGCATCGTAATGGATGGAGCCCTTGTAGAGAGTGGCTGTCCAATTGAACACTTTGATAGCTGAAGGTAGCGCTACAGCGTAGCTCAGGAAGGAAAATACCAGCGCGGAGTAGACGGAGATTCCGGCCACAAACATGTGGTGCGCCCAGACGAGAAAGCCGAAGACGGCGATTGCGATCGACGAGAACGCCACGAAGTGGTATCCGAAGATGCGTTTGCGCGAGAAGCAGGCGATGATCTCGGTGACCACGCCCATCGACGGCAGAATCATGATGTAAACGGCGGGATGGGAATAGAACCAGAACAGGTGTTGGAAGAGAACCGGATCGCCCCCGAGTTTGGGATCGAAGATGCCCAGATGCAGGGCGCGTTCAGCAGCAACCAACACGATAGTGACGGCGACTACGGGCGTGCCCAGAAGCTGAATGATGCTGGTCGCGTAGTGGGCCCAAATGAATAAAGGCAGGCGCGACCAGGTCATGCCAGGGGCGCGCATGCGATGAATGGTAACCACAAAGTTCAGGCCAGTCAGGATGGAAGAGAATCCTGCGATAAAGATGGCGATGCCGGCCTCGACAATTTTCGTGTTGGTGAAGGATGTGCTAAACGGCGCATAGAACGTCCAGCCTGTGTCGACCCCACCGGTGAGCATGCAATGCAGCATGATCACGCCGCCGATAATGTAGAGGTACCAACTGAGAAGATTGATGCGGGGGAAAGCCAGATCCTTGGCGCCGATCATCAGGGGCAAGAGAAAGTTGCCGAGCACCGCTGGAATGGACGGGATCAGGAAGAAAAAAACCATGACCATGCCATGCATGGTGAAAAGCTTGTTGTAAGTGTCGGCCTGCACCAGGTCGCCCGCAGGAGTAAGCAACTCGAGGCGGATGAGCAGCGCGAAAAAACCTCCGATAAAGAAGAAGAACGTGATGGAAAGGAGATAGAGAAGCGCGATGCGTTTGTGGTCCGTGGTGAGCAGCCACGACCATACTCCGTACTCCTTGTTTAGATAATTCTCGCGTTCCACTTGTGGAATCGTGGGTTGAGGTATCGCGTTAGCCATACTCATTGCACCTGACTTCCATTCGTTCGCACTCGTGCTTGTTCACCGGTCTCGTCTCGCGGCGGAACCAGGCTGGCATTCGTCTTTGCACCGTCGGTCGGCTTGCCCGCCGAGATCGATTTGATGTAAGCGACCAGAGCATTGACCTGCTCTTCGCTTACGAGTCCCTGAAATGTAGGCATGATCGGCTGGAATCCTTTCACGCGCTTCGCGCCCGGATCGAGGATGCATTCGCGGAGATAGTTTTCGTCGGCGGTCACGGTGCGACCGTCTTCGAGTTGAACCGGCTTGCCGTAGACGCCTTGCAGATTGGGTCCGCGTCCCTGGGTATCGCTGCGGTGGCAGGTGGCGCAACCGAGTTCGGCAAAAATTTTCTCTCCGGTCGCGGATAACGGACCGGTGGAACCGCCGTTCATCCACGCTTCATACTCCGCCGGTTCCTGGACGATGATTGAGCCCACCATGCCCGAGTGTTGGGTACCGCAGTACTCCGCGCAGAACAGGTGATACACGCCGGGCTTCGTAGCTCGAAACCATTCCACCGTGTAGCGGCCGGGCAACACGTCCTGCTTGATGCGAAACGCCGGAATGTAGAAGCTGTGGATCACATCCTGCGAAGTCATGATGAGCTTGACGTCGCGTCCCACCGGGACGTGCAGTTCGTTGATCTCGCGCTGACCTTCGGCGTGCTCCACCTTCCACATCCATTGCTTCGCCACAACGTAAACTTCGGTCGCGTCGGCGGGCGGCGTGCGCTCTTTGAAGTAGACGACGGCGCCCCAGGCGAAGATCACCATGAAAATGAGAAGTGGAATCGCGCTCCAGGTAATTTCCAGCGCGGTAGAACCCTCGATCTGTTCGGCCCGAACGCCGGGACGGTGCCGGAACCGGGCCGCAAAAAATATGACCAGGGCAAACACCAGCAGGGCCATCATCCCGGTCACGATGAGCAGGAAAATGTAGAGTGCGTCCACGCGACTTGCCATGGTGGAAGCCTGCTGCGGCCATAATGGAAAATTATTGAGCATACCGTGTCTTCGTTGCCGTCTTCCTGGTTACCGAGCGATCCAGCCGCCACAAAATAAAAATCAAACCGCCAATCAGGAGAATGGTCGCGGCCGCCGCCAGGCGCAGGATGTTGGCCACCATGGCCCCGTACTTTCCAGTCTCTGGATCATAGTGGTAGCAGTAGAGCAGGACCGCATCGACGGCGTTGCCGATCTTGCCATGCGAAGCCTCCACCAGGCCCATGCGCAAATCCTTGGGCGGAAAATCCACGCCATAGAAATAGCGCGAGATGCGGCCTTGCGGCGTGAGCACCATGATGGCGGTGGCATGTGCGTACTGATTGCTCTTCTCGTCGTACTGATATTGAAAGCCGACGGTCTTGGTTAGCGCGTTGATCGAATCCGGCGAGCCAGTGAGGAAATGCCAGCCTGCTGCCGCATTGGCTCGCCCGTAACGCTTGACGTAGTCGGTCTTCTTGGCCGCGGCCATATCCGGAGTTTCGCGGGGATCGAAGCTGACCGTGACTACGTCGAATTCATTGCCCACGTCAAACTTCACCAAGCGCATCGCGCTCGCTAGCCCAGCCAGAGCTTCGCCGCACAGCATGGTGCAGTTGTAATAAACAAGATTGAGGATCAGGGGCTTGCGCCCGAAGTAATCTCCGAGCTTCACGGTCTTGCCGGTATCGTCGCGGAAGACAAGATCAGGTGGAACCTGCGCGTCCAGATGTTGCTCGATGCCCACATTCTGTAACCGCGGCGGCCGCGTGTTTGCCGGAGGAGACATCACTCCGCTATTGATCTGTGCGCTGGCAGATACGAGCAACAGCGTCAGCAACGAAATGCACGCGACAAAAACCGAACTGAACTTCTTGTAGCTCACTTCTTTTCACCTCTAGTGCCGGCTCTCGTTTTGGCGGTCGCCGTCGTGGTTGTGCCTGCACTGGCACCGGTATCTTCGGCACTCGTACCCTGCGGACGCACCGGCAGACCTCGTTGCACTAACAAATCCATGGCGCGCTGTATCGGGATGCGAACCGTTCCGGCCTTTTCATCCACCCAGCCATAGCTGTAAAGTGTTTTTTCTTCCACCAGCCGGATTCCGTTGAGCTGACCGCGCTCATCTTCTTCCAACTTCGGACTGGGAAACGCGCTCTGCGGATATCCGGGAGCGACGTGGCGCGTATCCTCGGGAACGTTGGTGACCAGCGGATTCACGGCAGGTTGCGACGCTCTCTCGCGGCGTTCGAGATAGGTATAGAGTCCTTTGAGCCCGAAAAGACAGATCACGGTCACAACACCGAGAGTCAGCAGAAAATAGAGAATGGCGCCTGCTTGCAGGTCCTGGTGCTCGAAGCTTCCATGCTCCTCGCCGTTCCCCTGTTTTTGCGTCTCGTCGCTCATAATCTCTCACTCATGCTCATGTGCCGGCTGCAGAACCTCGTGGGCATCCTGATCATAGGCGGGCAGCAGCGGCAGCGAAGCCAGGTTGCGGAAGAAATACCAAAGCCAGATTCCGCCGATCGTGATGGGCACAACCACATCGGCGATCGTCACCGCAAAAGTCTCCGAAAAATTTGCTTCGATGATCCAGAAAAGGTCGACGTAGCACATCAGCAACAACAGGACGGCGACCCAGACTAGCTTTCGAATATTGCGCTTGAATTCGCGTGAGAGCAGTACCGCGAAGGGGACGGAAAAATGGAATAGGACCAGACTCAGTGCAACCGATCCCCAGCCGCCGTTGATGCGCCTTAGATAGAAGGTGATCTCGTTGGAAAGATTCCCCGCCCAGATGATGAGCCATTGCGAGAACGAAAAGTAAGCCCAGACCATGATAAAGGTGAGCATCCATTTGCCGTGGTCGTGAACAAAGTTCGGCTTCAGCATCTCCGACATCGGCTTGTACTCGAAAAGAATGCGCTCGACGACTACCGCAAAACACATGGCGGAGAGCACTTCACCGATGAGGACGATCAGGCCGAAGATCGTCGAGATCCAACTCGGGTCAAGCGACATGACCCAGTCGATGGCGGCGAAAGAGATGGTGAACCCGTACAGGATAAGTCCCGGGCCGGCGACGGCTTTGAAGCGCTGACTGTTGTCCGGAGCGCCGGCGTGGTCAGTTTGCTTCGACCATTTCGAGAGCAGGAACGATAACACGTTCCAGATTGCGAAGTAGATAACCGCACGGATGAGAAAGCCTGAAAAGTTCAGGTAGCTTGTTTTGATGAAACTATGTTTCTCGAGATGCTCACGAATGTGAGGATCCTGGATCGACGCAAGCGGCATCGCCCACGGATAAATCCGCTGCTGCCAGACCGCGATGATCATCGGAATGAACAGAATCGCCAGCAGCGGCAGCGTGCGCATGGCCGCGCCTAGGATTCGGCGGATCACCGTGCCCCAGCCGCCACCCGTGAGGTGGCGAATCATGAGAATCGCCATGGAACCGAGGGCGACGCCCAGCCAGCACATGAAGCCGAGCAGGTAGGCGCGATAAAACTCATCGGGGCGGACGAATGCCAGCGCACCGGCGCCTACGGCGAAGAGCACGCCAATGACCAGCGAGCGCTGCGAGATTTTTCTTACGACTTCGGGCGCCGTTAGATCGAGTTGCGGATGAGTCGCGGCGCTCATTTCTGTTCCTCTGATCGGGTACTGGATTCGGGAACTATCACGGGTAGAGTTGCCCCGGATCCCGGCTCTCCGGCAAACGCCGGCGGCTCCGAGGGCACATTCTGTCCTGCGGGAACGTCCGTTTTGGTTGCGTTTTGACTCAGCTGCAGCGCTCGGATATAAGCCACGATGTTCCAGCGGTCGCGCGGAGAAATCTGAGAAGAGTAGTCCGACATGATGCCGAAGCCGTTGGTGATCACGTCGTAGAAATATCCTAGCGGTGCTTTTTGCAGGCGCGCGGTGTGATACGACGGGGGCTTCCGCGAGAAGCCACGGGAAGGAATAAATCCGTTGCCATCCCCAAGAGGCGAATGGCAAGGCGCGCAATAAATATTGAAGCGTTCGCGGCCGCGCTCCAAAACTTCCTTGGTCACGGGAAACGGCATGTAGTCGCCAGGATTGCTGCCGACTTTCCCCGTATAGAAATACGTATCGGCGCGCAAGTCGCCGCGCGCGACCGTACCCTCCACCAGCGGACGAGCGCCGCGCTGATCAGGAAAGAAATCACTCTTCGCGAGAGGATTGATTCGCGGCTGAACATGCATATCGAGACGACAGGCCGAGAGCAACGCAATGGCACCGACCAGACCGACGACGGAAATTTGGCGGAGGCGCGGCATTCTAGCTCGGCACCTCCGAGATGGAGCGAGGAGCTAACCCCTCCAGAAAACTGCGCGTGCCGGCCGGATTGTATTTGGGATCGGAAGAAAACACGATCAGGAAAAAACGGTCCTTCGACGCCAGCGCAAATCTGGGCACGTTGAACACGGGATGATACGGCATAGGCAGGCCGTTCAGTGCCAGCATGCCGAACACAGCGGAGATTACGGCAAAAAGAATCGTCATTTCGAAAGTGATGACGATGAATGCCGGCCAGGAGTGCGTGGGTTTTCCGCCAACGTTGAGGGGATAGTCGATCACGGAAATCCAATACTGCATCAGGTAGCCCGTAAGGCCGCCGATGATCCCGCCAATCAACACGACCAGCGGAACCGCATTGTGGTGAAAGCCGATTTCTTCGGCTAGACCTTCGATCGGAAACGGGCTATAGGCATCGATCTTTTGATAGCCAGCTTCGTGCGTATGTTTGGCGGCGTCGATCAACGCCTGAGCGGAATCGAACTCCGCCATCATGCCGTAAACGGGATCGCGCTTCATTCCTTCACCTCCGCTTCCGGCAGGAGGGTGCGCATCTCAAAGATGGAAATCGCCGGCAGCAGCCTGAGGAACAGGAACATCGCCGCCAGGAACATGCCGATGGTACCGATATAAGTCATCCAGTCCCAGCGCGTGGGGTAATACATGCCCCAGGATGAGGTCAGGAAATCGCGGTGCAGGCTGACCACGACGATGATGAAGCGCTCCAGCCACATGCCGATCAGGATCACGCCGGAAAGCAGGAACAAA
Organism: uncultured Acidobacteriaceae bacterium; assembly: GCA_964403025.1. Classification (GTDB taxonomy): domain Bacteria; phylum Acidobacteriota; class Terriglobia; order Terriglobales; family Acidobacteriaceae; genus Sulfotelmatobacter. Next base: position 276,434 of record CAYOEH010000004.1, read on the forward strand.
GCCAGCGGACTGGTCCGCAATTTTCTGATCCACAGCAATTGCGGGATGAAAATGTTGCAGGCAAGCAGCGACCAGTACGGAACCGCGTAAGGCCCGTGGAGGCGATTCCAGATCGTGAAAGCATCATAGCGATCGCCGCTGTACCAGCCCATGAAAGCCTCAATGCCGTACCCGTAGGCGACAATCAATCCGGTCGCCAGCATGACTTTCGCGGAATTCTGTAAATGGCGTTCCGTGATGAAATCTTCAAGGCCATAAATCTTGCGAATAGGGATGGCCAGCATCAACACCATCGCGAAGCCGGAATAAATAGCGCCAGCAACGAAGTACGGCGGAAAGATCGTCGTATGCCATCCCGGAACGATGCCGATCGCAAAATCAAAGCTCACAACAGTGTGAACCGAGAGCACGAGAGGCGTAGCCAATCCGGCCAAGAGCAGATAGGCGGTTTCGTAGCGATGCCAGTGCCGCGCCGATCCGCGCCAGCCCATCGAGAGTGCGCCGTAAATCAGTCGAGCCGCGGGATGCGTGGCTCGATCGCGAAGAGTAGCCATGTCCGGGACCAAGCCGATGAACCAGAACAGCGCCGAAGTGGTGGCGTAAGTCGAGACCGCGAACACGTCCCACATGAGCGGGCTGCGGAATTGCGGCCACAACCGCATCGTATTCGGATAAGGAAATAACCAGTAAGCGAGCCACGGACGCCCCACGTGGATGGCGGGATAAATTCCAGCGCAAGCCACGGCGAAAAGCGTCATGGCTTCGGCGAAGCGGTTGATCGAATTACGCCACGACTGGCGCAGCAAAAGAAGGATGGCGGAAATGAGGGTCCCGGCGTGGCCGATTCCGATCCACCACACAAAGTTGACGATGGCGAAGCCCCAGCCGATCGGAATGGTGGATCCCCAAATCCCGATGCCTTTCAGGAACAGGTATCCGATCGCGTACAGCATCATCATCGTCAGCATGAAAGCGATGCCGAAGCCGGCGAACCAGCCATTCGATGCAGGACGGGTCAGCACAATCGCGCTGATCTTCTCGGTGACCGTGCCGAAGGTGTGACCCGGCTCGATCACCGGAGCTCGATCGTCTTCCACCGTCGTTTTATATGGCTCGTTCATTGATTCTTCGTCCGTGCTTGGGCGTGCTCCGCGCTTCTTGTCTTCTATGCTTTGAGATCCGGATTCGGGTTGCTGACTTCCGCCAGATAAGTCGTTCGAGGCCGCGTGTTGAGTTCGCCCAAAAGACTGTAATTGCGGGACTGCGCCTTCAACTTTGAAACCTTGCTGTCTGGGTCGTTGATGTTGCCGAATATGATCGCGCCCGCGGGACAGGACTGCTGGCACGCAGTTTGCAGTTCGCCATCTTTGATTTTGATTTCCTTGCCTTCGCGCACCGATGCGGTTTCGGTGTCGATTTTGTGCTCGGTGATGCGCTGCACGCAGTAGGTACACTTTTCCATGACTCCGCGACTGCGCACGCTAACGTCGGGATTCCGCATCATCTTGTACTGCGGAGTCTCCCAGTCCTGAAAGAGAAAGAAGTTAAATCGCCGCACCTTATACGGACAGTTGTTGGAGCAATAGCGCGTGCCCACGCAGCGGTTGTAGACCATGTCGTTCAGGCCTTCGCTACTGTGATTAGTGGCGCCGACGGGGCAAACCACTTCGCACGGCGCGTTCTCGCACTGCTGGCAAGGAACGGGCTGGAAGAAAGCTTTCGGATTATCCCGGTCGTGGGCTTCCTGATCTTGATACTGGTAATAGGTATCGATGCGGATCCAGTGCATGTGCCGGCCGATGGCGCATTGCTCCTTGCCAACGACGGCGATATTGTTTTCCGACTGGCAGGCGATCATGCAGTTGTTGCAGCCCACGCACGAGTTGAGATCGATGGCCATGCCCCAGGCGTAAGCCTCTTCTTTGTAAGGATAGGGTTTGTAAAGCGTCAGGCCCGGCGCTGGATCTTCGTCCATTTTCTTCGCAAAGTCAGGATCCTTCCGATATTCCTCCAGCGCGGTTTCCCGAACCAGCGGACGATGGCCGCCATCGGGCGTATCCATCCACTGATAACCCTGCGTGGAGGAGAGGTTGTAGGTGTCGCCAGTTTTGCGAATCTGCAATCCCGTGGCAAACCAAGGAGCGGCTGTGGTTCGCAGAGGATAAGCATCGAAGCCCTGCGCCGTTCCGACGCGCCCGGCGCGCTTGCGTCCATACCCGAGGAACGCGGTGACCGAATTGTCAGGATGCCCGACCTGAACCCAAACCGGGCCGGTGACCTTTTGCCCGTTCAATTCAAGTTCGACGACATCGCAAGTCTTGACCTGTAATCGCTCCGCCATTTTGGGACCGATGAGCACGGCGTTGTCCCAAGTGAGCTTGGTCATCGGCTTGGGCAGTTCCTGCAGCCAGCCGTTGTTGGCGAATTGCCCGTCGTAGATGCTAGGGTCGCGGCGGATGTTGAGCTCGATGGGGTTGGGGCTTGCATCAGCAGAACTGGACGAAGGGAAGTTCGTGGCCTTCAGCGCGACCGACTTCGATTCGTAAGTCGTCCCTTCGATCCAGCCGTCGTGCAGCGACTTGCGCCAGAAGGCCTCGAAATCCGCTCCCGTGTGCTGCTTCTGCCAGTGAGCGCGGACCAGATCGTAGCCTGTGGCATCGGATTGACCAGAGAGAAGCGCGACGAACTCAACCGGACTCTTGCCGTTATAAAGCGGAGCAATCAATGGCTGAATGATGCTGACGGTGCCGTCGTATGCACGAGCATCGCCCCAAGTTTCAAGTTCATGCGCCTGATTGACGTGCCACTGACAGAGTTCGGCGGTTTCGTCCTGATAAAGGCCGAGGTGCACGCGCAACGGGGCCTTGTTGCTCTTGAGGACATTCGCGAAATCGAGGTCAGCGGGCGCATCATAAGCCGGATTTCCGCCGAGAATAACGAGGAGATCAACTTTTCCGGAGTTGATATCCGAGACGAGATCTTTGATTGAGTCGGTCTGATTGACGGGATTCGCGTCAATTGTGTCGGTATAGAAAACGGTCTTGCCGACGTTGCCTTGAGCCTGATTAATTTGGTGGGCGAGGGCGTGAATCCATGGCGGCTGATGATCGCCTACAAGAACAAGTGACGAGCCTTCACGTTGCAGATCCTGCCGCAACGCAGCACGCAACTTGTTTAGCTCCGCGCTTCCATCTCCAACTTCGTGGACGCTGGCCGGACCAGCGAGCAGCGCGGCGGCTGTTTTTCCGATCTCACTCGCCTTCACCGGAAACCGATGATCCGCCTTTGCTCCCGTCGTCGTCGGAGTGCTCTCGATCATATACAGTCGGTTCATGTAGCCGTCGGGATTGCGGCGCTTGGCGAAATCGCGGATGTAGCGGACATTTCCCGGAAATCCCGCATACAGAAAATCGGCGTCAAGCGAGACGATGACGTCGGCCTTTTCGAAATCGTAGCGCGTTTCCACCGGCTGTCCGAAGGCCAGCTTCGCGCCTTCAAGCACGTTGTCGCGATTCACCGGCTCGTACACGTGCCACTTCGCCTGCGGATAAATCTTCAGAAAATTACGCAGTTGGTCGGCGAGCGTGGGCGAAGAAATCGTCGGCGTAAGAATGCGAATACCCGCGCCCTGCAAAGCTTTCTGCGCGCTCAGCGGCCCGCGGATCGCGGTCACAAAGCTTTGCCACGACCGCTGGTCGCCCATCGAGACCACGCTCTGCGAGCGGTCCGGATCGTACATGCCAAGAATCGAAGCCTGGGCAAAAATATCGGTGCCGCCGAGGCTGGCCGGATGCTGCTCGTTGCCTTCAATTTTTGTCGGGCGTCCGAGATGGCTCTCCACCAGCAGCGGGCTGGCGTATCCGCCGAGCGTCATGGCGGTGGCATAGAACATGGGACGGCCGGGAATCACTTCTTCCGGCTGGCGCACATACGGAACAATGGGTTCCAGGGGCAGGCGCACACATCCGGTCATGCCGGCCAGCGCCATCGATGCGCCCATCACCTGCAGAAAGCCGCGACGCGAGACGGAATCGACCCACTCGGAAGCGCCCTTGGGAAATTCGCGGTGCAACGCTTCCTGAAAATCGGCACTGCCGGCCAACTCTTCCAGGCTTCGCCAGTATTCCGGGCCGGCCTTCTGATCTGCCGCCGCTTCGATTTGCGCACGGAGAGAATCCAGATCCAGCTTGCCCTTCTTGCTGGGGCAAACGTCTTCACGCTTTGCGCCGCCGTCTTTCTCTTCCATCTTCATGACTGATCACACATCACAAAATCAGGGACTGTCATCCTGAGCGAAGCGAGAGTTCGCGAAGCGAAGTCTCGCGCAGTCGAAGGATCCCTATGACCGTAAATCTGAAGCATCTGCATCAACGCGCTCCCCCTGCGTTCTCGACGGCACCGTAAGAACGCCTAACATCCGCAGCGACGAAGCACGCCGCTAGGGATCCTTCGACTCCAAATTTGCTTCGCTTCGCGAAGCAAATTCTCCGCTCAGGATGACAGGTTCTCATAGTCAAGCGTTTCATCGGTGACACGTGTTGCAACTGGTGATGTCGCGCACGTTGCGGACGTTATATTTTTTTACCAACGCTGCGCCCAGGTCGGCCTGATCCGCATAGCTCTGTCCATCCACCACAACCGGATGCGCACTCGTGGGCGGTTGGTAACGCATATTGAAAACCTGATCGCGCGGGCGAAGATTATCTTCTGGAGCGCGATGGCAGCCTAAACACCACTCCATCTGCAACGATTCCTGCTGGTACATGAGCGGCATCTGGTCGACCGGACCGTGGCAGGTATTGCATCCCACGCCCTTATTCACGTGAATGCTGTGATTGAAAAAAACGAAATCGGGAAGCTGGTTCACTCGTGTCCACTGCAGGGACTGGCCCGAGCGATAGCTGGCTCGAACAGGCTCCAGAAGCTGGGCATTCGTCCAGATCTGCGAGTGGCAATTCATGCAGGTCTTGGTGGGAGGAATGCCGGCGAAGCTGGAAGTTTCTACCGTTGTGTGGCAATAGCGGCAATCAATGCCCAGGCCGGCAACGTGGTGCTGGTGGCTGAAGGGCACGGGTTGCGGCTTGCGCACTCCAGCGTAAGTGACGTACGGCGAACCCTGAACCTCGTATGCCACTAAACCAAGCGCGGCAATGACGAAGACCGCGCCAAAAATCGTGGCCCGGGAAAGGGTGTTCGCACTGCGATGAAAAATCTGCGACATGCTTACGTACGAGTTCTAAAAAATACGATTGAGACCCAGCAGATCCCCAATTTTTATGGAAGCCTATATGGTTACGACGCAAAAGAAACTTCCCACAGATTTTTTTCGCGTCAGCTAGGAGAACTGGGAATTATAAATATTTCGCACGAACTTGTCGCGCACTTCACCAGGAAATTTGCAGCGATATCTCAAATTGAACCTAGGCGAAAATAATGTTGTGTTTGTAAGCATCTAACGCCTCCTTTGAATCCCTAGCGCAGGTTCATCACCAACAGCTTCGGTTCGGTCATTTCCTCAATCGCGTAGCGCAGGCCCTCGCGGCCGAGGCCAGAATCTTTTACGCCGCCGTACGGCATCTGGTCGATGCGGAAGGAAGGAATATCGCCCGCGATCAGCGCGCCCACTTCGAGTTCGTCGTAGGCCTGGAAGAGCAGTTTCACGTCGCGGGTGAACAATCCTGCCTGCAGGCCGTAGTTGGAGTTGTTGATCCGCCGCAGTGCTTCGTCAAAATTCTGGTACGGTTCCACGGTCACGACGGGACCGAAAATTTCCTGACAGTTCACTTTCATGTCGGGCTTGGTGCCGGTAAGCACCGTCGGATTGACGATTGATCCGTCGCGGCCACCGCCGCACAACAAGCGCGCGCCCGAGCGAACCGCCTCCTCAATCCAATTGGTGACACGGACGGCGTCGCTCTCGCGGATCACCGGACCCACGTCGGTGGATTCTTCCATGGGGTCGCCGGTCTTTAGTTTCTTGACGCCGTCGACCAGCAGATCGGTGAACTTGCCGTACACCGACTGCTCCACCAGAATGCGCTGCACCGAAATGCAGGTTTGCCCGGCGTAACCGAAACCTCCGGAAACGCAGCGATCCGCCGCATAGACGAGGTCGGCATCGCTGTGCACGATGGCGCCAGCGTTGCCGCCGAGTTCTAAAGCGACCTTCTTCTTGCCGGCGCGGCGCTTGATGTCCCAACCAACGGGCACGCTGCCGGTAAAGCTGATCAGTTTGATGCGTTCGTCGGTGACCAGCAGGCTGGCGTCGTCATTGGAAAGCGGCAGCACGTTGAGTCCGCCATCCGGCCAACCGGCTTGCTGAATACACTCCGCCAACAGCAGCGAGCAGAGCGGAGTCTGCGGCGCCGGCTTCAACACCATGGAACAACCGGAGGCAATTGCGGGCGCGACTTTATGCGCGACCAGGTGCAGGGGAAAATTGAACGGTGTGATGCCCGCGATCGGACCAAGAGGATAGCGTTTCACGATGCCCCAGCGTCCGGCGGTAAACTCCTGCCAATCGAGGGGAAGATATTCGCCGTAGATGCGCGTAGCCTCTTCCGCGGCAACGTTGAAGATGAACACGGCGCGGTCCACCTCAGTGCGCGCCAGTTTGATGGGCTTGCCCGCCTCCTGCACAATGGTCCGGGCAAATTCTTCGCGGCGTTCGGCAATGGCCGCGGCCACGCGCCGCAACACGCGTTGCCGCTCGAAGGCGGGCAGACGACGCGTAGTACCGAAAGCCTTCACGGAGGCGGCGATTGCCGCCTCGGCATGATCCCGCCGCGCTTGCGTCACTCGCCCGACCACAGTGCCATCGAATGGTGACCGGACCTCGACTATGTCCCCGTCTTCCATCCAGCGGCCGTCGACAAAGAAACCGTGGATCGCGACTGGGGCGACGGTCATTTCTGCCATGGTTGGCCTCCGAGGTCCGAACGGACAATTTTCGATTATAGGCCTTCCCTTGGGGTTGCCTTCTAAAGAGATGATCAGGAAAGAGGGAAGGGAAAAATAATTTTGTGATGTTGAATTCCGGAGCACACTTGTCCGTCATTTAGGGCGGGTCCACTACAATAACCCCGGCCAATGTCCAACCTTGAAACCATTGTTGAGCTTGCCCCGCGTCTGCGGCGGAAGGAAATTTCTCCGCTGGAACTCACGCGCGCTTGCCTGGATCGCATCGAGAGACTGAATCCTGCCCTGAATGCCTTTATCACAGTGACGGCCGAGTCTGCGCTGGCAGAGGCTAAGGCGGCGGAGATCGAAATCTCACGTGGCGAGTGGCGCGGGCCGCTGCATGGGATTCCGATTGCGTTGAAAGATCTAATCGATACGGCGGGAACGCGCACGACAGCTGCCAGCGAGCTTTATCAGAATCGCGTGCCAAGCGAAGATGCGGAAGTGGTGCGGCGCTTGCGCGAAGCAGGGGCCATGATTCTGGGTAAGAACAATTTGCATGAGTTTGCCTATGGAGGAAGCTCGCTGGTGAGTTTCTTCGGCGACGTGCACAATCCGCGCAACGCGGCACATATCGCGGGAGGATCGTCGGGGGGATCGGCGGCGGCGGTTGCTGCCGGGCTCTGCTATGCGGCAATTGGGACCGATACGGCTGGCTCCATTCGCGAACCAGCGGCGCTGTGCGGGTGCGTTGGCATCAAGCCGACTTATGGTCGCGTGTCTACGCGCGGCGTGATTCGACTTTCGTGGTCGCTGGATCATGTGGGACCATTTACTGCGACCGTTGGCGATGCGGCGGTCGTGCTGCAGGCGATCGCGGGATACGATGCGCGCGATATAAACAGCGCCGATATTCCTGCGGCTGATTATGTTTCGGTTCTCCGGGAAGAGACTACGACGCTTCGCGTTGGAATTCCGCGAGCTTATTTTTATGATGATCTCGATGATGAAGTCCGCGCGGCGGTGGATGAGGCTCTTGGCGTGATCAAGACGCTGGTGGCGGAAACTCGCGAAGTGCAGCTCGATATTCCGACCGATCGCGTGGTGCAGAATGCCGAGTCGTATGCGGTTCACGCGGAAAACATTGCGCGGGCACCGGAACTTTATCAGGCGGAAACTCTGCGGCGCATCCGCTTCGGTGAAAACATTTCGGCTACGGAATATATTCAGTCACGCCAGGAACTGGACCGAGAGCGCCGTCGAGCTCACGATTTCTTCGCCGAAGTGGATTTGCTGGTCACGCCGACGACGCCCATTCCGGCGCCTGCTATCGCCGATCTGCGGAAAGATCCCGATGCGCTGCGTCCGGCGGAACTTGTTTTGCTGCGCAACACGCGGCCGTTTGATGTTTGGGGGCTGCCGGCGATCTCGGTGCCTTGCGGGTTTACGAAAAGTGGGCTGCCGATCGGGCTGCAGATTGCTGGACCTCACTGGCGCGAAGATCTGGTGCTGAGGCTGGCTCATGCGTATGAGTCGGCTGTGAATTTCTCAGCGAAATAAATCCCGGTGCGACTTGCGAATTTCGGCGGACTGCCCTGTCCTGGGGGGAGCGCAGATTAAAATCTTTTCCTTCGATATCGCGGAAAGTCTTGCCGGGCGCGGGTTTCGAAAAACCGTGGCGCGCAAAATCCAGTTTTCAAAGAACTTAGATATCAGAATCTTTAAAACAAAGGTGTTAGGGGCCGTTTTTTGGTGCCCGTCCCCGCGTTGTGCGGGATCGCTGTACTGCGTTTGCTAGGCCATGATGGAACAAATTTGTGGAGGGCACAAGGTTGGATGTCACGTGAGGAGGCTGTGGGTTTCGGCAGCGGCACGTCCCACCCTTGCAAAGAACGCAAGGATGGGACACCCCCGTCATGAATGACCGTTCTTGCGCCCCTCCGGGGCTTGTTCTCATCCTATTTTCTACCCACGGCTTGCGCCGTGGGCTGCATTCTTCCGCCGCTTCGCGGCTGCCGGTTCGATGCTTACCGGAGTTCTGTAATCTCGCGGCCTCTTCAGTCCACTGTTCGGACATCATCTGACAGCATGAGGACGAAGGTGCAGGTGCTGGTGGGGGAGCAGGTAAGGGTTCCGCGGCGGAGGACTTTTAGCGGGGTATCGTCGGGGAAGGTTAGGCGGTATTCGGCGGTGCGGAGGGCTTCGGTGAAGATTTTCAGTTTCTCGTCTCCGCTGACAAATTTCACGGCTTCGGCTTTAGCGGGGCTACTGGCCGTGCCGCTGAGCAGGACGAAGAAATCCGCAGTGCCGGTTTCTTTGGACTTGCCCAGATCGATAGTGCGGAGAGATTGCAAGCTCTGATTGTCTTGCCCTCCGCGATTCAGTTTGGAGTCGTTTTTGACTAGGGCGGCGATTCTGTCCTTGGTTTCGGGAGTTGGTCGGAGTCCGGTCACGGCGAGTTCATAGGTTTCGAGGGCGCGATCTTTCTTGCCCTGCTTCTCATAGATCTGACCAAGATGGTCGCCGACTTCGCCGTGCTGGCCCAGTCCCCAGGCGGCGGTGATGTATTTTTCGGCCTTGTCCAGGTTTCCTTCGTCGAAATAAACCCAGCCCAGCGTGTCCCAATAAGCAATGAGCGAGGGGACCAGGGGCAGCTCCTGCGCGGTGAGGCGGTCGAGCGAGAGGTTGCGCAGCGCGGCGGTCGTAGCCGAGACGGCGGACTCGGCGTACTGTTGCGCGCGATCCAGGTGGGAATGCTTCAGCGACAACTGGTAGGCGATGTTGTTCCAGACCAGCGGCGTGGCGGAAAGTTCGACGGCGTGGTCGAAGGTGGCGAGGGCCTTGTCGTCCTGACCGAGGTTGAGGTAAGCGTCGCCGAGGCTGACTTGCAGCTCGGGATTGTCCGGAGTGAGAGAAGTGGCTTTTTCCAGTTCGGCGGCGGCCAGGTCGTACTTGTGCCACTCGGAGTACATTGTGCCGAGACTGGCGTGGGCGAACTTGTCGAGTGGATTGATCTCGATCTGCTTATTGAAGGCGGTGACGGCTTCGTCGTATTTGAATTCCTGCCAGTAGGCGCGGCCGAGCGTGTTGTAGGCGTACTCGTCGTAGGGATTGATCTCGATCTGCTTCTTGAGAGCGGCAATGGCGTCGTCGTTCTGGCGCATGTTCAGGTAGCAGAGGGCCAGCACGTACCAGGCGTATTTATTTTTGGGATCGACTTCCGTGGCGCGCTTGAGGAGTTGCACGGCCAGCGGGAGATTGCTGGCGGCGTAGGCTGCGCGTCCGCTTTCGAACAGGTCGTCGGCTTTCATGTCGGCGGGCGCGGTAGGAGTACCCGCAACCGTAGTTTCGAGGGAGAGAAACTGGCCTAAGTCGGAGCCGACGGCGCGGCGAAAGGCTTGATAGTCCGAAGCGCGCTGTACGGGCAGTTCATCCTGATGCAGGGTCAGGGTTCGGTCGGCAGTGAAGGTGGTGCCATCGAGTTTGTAAGTGGCCTGGTACTCGGCGTAGTCGCGCTTGAGGGAAAACGGCAAGGGAGCGTGCGCGATGTACTTGGCGGGAAGTTCGAGCTTGATTTTGTAAACGTACTCGGCTTTGGGGCCAAGCTTGAGCGGGTCGGAGTCGGCGTCATCGCCAGCGTCGCCGAGGTCGGGCAGGTTGAACTGGCAGAGGGGCAACGGGAGATCAGACTTCTTCTTCGACCAGTCGAGGAAGTTTGGCCTGGAGACATCGTAGGTCATAGTGAAGGGCTCGCGGGTCGCGGCGGGATCGCTGATTTTCAAGTTGGTAACTTCGCCACCCATTCCGGCGTTGACGTTTTCGACGACGCGCTGCCACTGGGCCTCGGGAAGGCGGCGAAAAATCGAGCGCAGCATCAGTTCTTCGTCGCCGCGGAAGGTGTAATGGACGTGCACTTCGAGCTTGCCGATGCCGTTGATTTTTCCCTCGACTTCAGCAATTTCGCTGTCGGGCATGGGAGTATCGGCAGGAGTCTCTTCCAAATGCGGCGTGCCGTTGGCGGGGATCACCAACGCTTGCTTCTTGCGCAGCGTGTAGGCCAGCAGGCGGAAGGGAGCGACTTCGCTGGTGGTATCCATCCAGACTTCTTCTTTACCCATTGGCAGCAGGGTGATGACGTGATCGAACTGCGAGGGCGAAGGGACGTCAGTATCGAGCTTGCGGCTGGAGTTGATTAGTACGGAAGACGCGTGCATGCCCTCGGCTTCGAGGAGAGAAGCGAGCAGGGTGTGCTTATCCTTACAGTCGCCGTATTGGTTGTGGAGGACATCGCTGGCGGCGTGCGGCTGGTAGCGGCCTACGCCGAGCGAGAGGCTGACGTAGCGAAAATTCTTGGCGACGAAATCGTAGAGGGCCTGGACCTTGTCTAAATCGGTGTTGAGGCCCTTGGTGAGTTCCGCGGCCTTGGCGCGGACTTCGGGTGAGGCGGCGCGCCGGTCTTTTTCCAGGCTGGCGTACCAGCGGCCGATCTGCTCCCAACTGACGAAACTGGTCAACTGAATGTCAGGGCGGTCGTCGTCGGGAGTCTTCTTTTTCTTCTTGTCTTTATCCTTGTCCTTCTTGTCGTCGTCGCGCTCGAGGTGCGAGCTGGTCCAGTGGTACAGGCGGCGGCCATCCTGTTCGGAGATCTTTGGATCCATCCCAGGTTTTGTTTTCAATTTCAGCGGACGGCTGGCGGGGACATCGACGTCAACTTCTTCGTGAAGGTCGATGTTGATCTTGTCGAAGTCATAGTCCGTCCAAAACTCGCCCGGAGCCAGCGGTGTGTGAATCACGGTGACAAGGCGGTATTCGAGCACTTCGCCGGGACGGAGGCCGGGGACGGTGATGTGCTTCACGCGATAATCGGTGTAGACGGGAGCTTGCTGCTCGAGGGGGGCGCTGAGATCCTGTACGGCATCGTCTCCCGCCTTGACGATGCTGCCATCGGCCTTGATGACGCGGACGTAGGGAATCTCGACGCGCTCGTTGGCGGAGTTGTAGCCGACTTGAATCTGTCCCCATTGCTGAACTCCGGCCTCGCTTTGGACGCGGATGCGAGCGATGGTCTCCTTGCGGCCGGTGCCATCGTTTTCAAAACGGTAGAACGAGCGGTACTGCTCGACGACAAACGCCTCCTGGGAATAATCGGGTTTCTGAGCCGCCTTGGGAGGCGGGGTGTCCTGGGGCTTGGGGTCGGCGGGCGGAGGGAGGGGCGGGACCGCGTCCGATTGAGCTCGGACGGTAAAGGGAACGGCCAGGATAATGCCAAGAAAGGACAACCAGCAGAGACGACGCATAGGGTAATAGTAAGGCAGGTTGGGCAGTTTGTATTGGGAGGCTGGAAATCGCAGTGGTCGCCGCCGGTAAAATACCCCTCCGTAAGGGCTTGTGATCGAGATCACATTTCATTGTTCAGACGTCACAAAAGCGTAGTAAAATCCCGCCCAGATAGTCCTGCTTAGGCCATGACGCCGGGCAGGCGTGACGCATAATGTAATTGCGCCACGATCTTTCCGTTCGGAGGTTTCTGGTATGGAAGATCGGGCCCCTGACGTCTCTTCTTCGGCTACGCAGCCGTCCCTTTCCTCACAACAGGCCACCAGCAGGCATTTTGAAGGCCGTGGCGCCTGGGTTCTTACCGCTTACGGCATTTCTGGGCTGGCTCTCTTCGGTCTATTAGCCTATTTCTTTTCCGACTTCATCGCCCATTAGGTGAGCACCTGGCAGTGACGAGCGGGCGTGCGCGTCCGCGGAATGCGGTGATTGTGTGTCTGGAGTTTCCCGGCTTGGCGGCTTTAGCTTCCGGCGCGCGGACCAGTCTTCGAACGTGTTACAATGAGCGGCCTTAGAGGCGGTTGCTTCGCAAAAGAACCCAGCGTTTCCCCACAACTGTAAGGACTGAGGATAGAGACACCGCAGGAACCCGTGGCCAAGAGACCCACGTCCGCCGGAACGCCCATCACCTACGCCGACGCGGGGGTGAACATTGACCGCGCCAACCGCACCAAGCAGCGCATTAAATATCTGGCGCATAAGACTTTCACGCGAGGGGTGCTCGGCGAAATCGGAGGCTTTGGCGGCCTTTTCGCAATCGACAAGACCAAGTATCTGGATCCGGTGCTGGTTTCCAGCGTCGACGGAGTGGGGACAAAACTCAAGATTGCCTTCGAAATGGGTTTGCATTCCACCGTGGGTGGAGACCTGGTCAACCACTGCGTGAATGACATCGCCGTACAGGGCGCGGCACCGCTGTTCTTCATGGACTATCTGGCCACGGGAACCCTGGATCCTTCGGTCGCCGAGCAAGTGGTGGAAGGAATTGCCGACGCCTGCAAACACAATGGCTGCGCGCTGATCGGTGGCGAGACGGCCGAGATGCCCGGGTTTTATCCCGATGGCGAATACGATCTGGCGGGATTTATCGTCGGGGTGGTGGAACGGGAGCGCATCATTACCGGCAAGGACGTGCAGATTGGCGATGTTGTTCTCGGCTTGCCTTCCAATGGCTTGCACACCAACGGATACTCGCTGGCCCGCAAACTTCTCTTCGAAGTCGCGCACTACTCGCCTGACGACTACGTGAACGAGATCAAGAATAAAGTTGGCAATGAACTGATGCGGACGCACAAGAGCTACTGGCCGGCGCTGCGGAAACTGATCGACGGGCAATGCGTTTCCGCGCTGGCGCACATTACCGGGGGCGGTATCACGGAAAATCTGCCGCGAGTTCTGCCTCGGGGCATGGCGGCGGCGATCGAGCTCGGCTCCTGGCCGGTGCTGCCGTTGTTCGAGCATCTGGGGCAGCTGGGAAATGTTCCGCAGGAAGAAATGTTGCGCACGTTCAACATGGGGCTCGGCATGCTGCTCGTGGTTCCGCTGGCAAAATTCAAAAAAACTCAGAATGTCCTCGAACGCGTGGGAGAGAAAGCCTATACCATCGGCCGCATTGTGAAGGGCGAACGGAAAGTGATTTACAGCTGAGCACTGAATCACCACGGAGGCACGGAGCCACAGAGGAAACACGTTACCGCTTTTGCCGCGCGTAGTGCCCTCGTCAGGGTTGCAGCTTTCCATCTTGAACTTTCCGTTTCAGAATTCCTCCGTGCCTCTGAATCTCCGTGTTGAATTATCATTAACGTTGTTCAAACATTCATGAAATCTCTGGGTATTCTTCTTTCGGGACGTGGTTCGAATTTCGTTGCCATCGCCGATAGTATTGACGCAGGCCGGATCGGAGACGCGCGCATCGCCGTTGTTATCTCCAATAAAGCGGACGCGCCCGGTATCGCTACGGCTCGTCGGCGCGGCTTGAACGCCATGGTAATTCCTTCGAAAGGCAAGCCGCGAGAAGAGCACGACCGCGAAGTCGTCGCCGCACTGAAGGAACACAATGTCGATCTGGTCTGCCTGGCCGGATACATGCGCCTGCTCTCACCGTGGTTCGTGCAGCAATTTCCGCGGCGGATTCTCAACATTCATCCGTCTCTGCTGCCGGCGTTTCCCGGACTGGAAGCACAGGAGCAGGCCTTCGCTTATGGAGTGAAAGTTTCGGGATGCACAGTGCATTTTGTTGACGAGGAACTGGATCACGGGGCCATCCTTGTGCAGAAAACTGTTCCAGTGCTCGACGGCGATGATGAACATGCGCTGGCGGAGCGAATTTTAGAACAGGAGCACATCGCGTATACGGAGGCGATCAATGTCGTGCTGAACGGGAACTTCGAGATCGTGGGACGAAGATTGAAAGATTCAAGTCAGAAGGTAGAGGGCAGAATTCAGAAGTAAGGAATTGAGAATCACTGTGACATCCATCACAGACTCTAGATGCGCGAGGGCACCAAGATAGCCCTCGTGGGCGACAGCCGAGATCTGAGGGCGCGAACCAAACAATTTGCGCTTCGTATTTTGCGTTTGTATCGGGCTCTGCCAGCCAGAGATGAAGCCAGAATTCTAGGTAAACAGGTCCTACGCTCGGGAACATCCATTGGGGCGAACTACAGAGCCGCCTGCCGGGCGCGATCGAAGGCCGAATTCATCGCCAAGCTCGGTATTGTTCTGGAAGAGGCAGACGAAACAGTTTTCTGGCTCGAGTTGCTTGTTGAGGGTGGAATCGTGCGGCGCGAAAGGCTAGACGCTCTCCTGACAGAAGCCCAGGAACTTACGGCGATCTTCGTGACATCACTCTGTACCGCTAAGGGGGTCGCAGCATAGGACGATCCAATCAGCGCCGGGTCAACTTCTGCAATTTGACTTCTGCGTTCTGACTTTTTACTTGAATTCCTTCGCCATCCTTACAATCTGCAGCGACTCCCCGTTGCCTAGCGGAACCTCTTGGTCCTCGATCGCTGCATATCCCTTCGCTCGATAGAAAGCTACTCCACTGAGAGTTGCGCCCATCTCCAGGCGAGTGAAGCCGGCCTGTCGCGCGGCGTTCTCGCACCCCTCGAGAATCATTCCACCAATACCTCGCCGCGCCCATTTTGGATGCACGAAGAAGGCGCGAATCTTTGCCGCATCGCGCGCCGGGTCGAGCAGCGAATCTTCGCGGCCCGCGAATTGATCGCCGCCATACAAGGTCTTGTGCTTGCTCCATCCGCCACAGGCGGTGACTTCAACGTTGCCTTGCGATAGCGAGCACTCCACAACGAAATACGTTCCATCCGCGATGAGCTGGCTGTCGACGCCGTAGACGGATTTCAGCGCACCTTCGATCTGGCCGGGCGAATAGTAGTCAGGTTGCAGACCTCGCACGGAGGCCTCGATGACTTCTCGCAGCCTGGGAACATCGGCCGGAGTTGCCTTTCGTATGTGAAGGTTTGGGTCCATCTCGCGCACATTTGCGCAGTTCATTCTAACTTCCGCATTCTGAATTCTGCCTTTCTTTATAATGTCCTTTCCCATGCCAACCTCCGCATCGGTCGACGAACAACTCACGTATCTGAAGAAAGGCTCCGCGGAAATCATTCGCGAAGCCGACCTGCGCGCCAAGCTGGAGAAATCGCGCGCGACGGGTAAACCGCTGCGGGTAAAGCTGGGTATGGACCCGACCGCTCCCGACTTGCATCTGGGGCATACGGTTGTGCTGCGCAAGCTCAAACATTTTCAGGATCTCGGACACACTGCGATTTTCCTGATCGGCGATTTTACCGGAATGATCGGCGATCCGACGGGCCGGTCAGTCACGCGGCCGCCGCTGACCCGCGAACAGATTGAGGAAAACGCCGAGACGTACAAGGCGCAAGTCTTCAAGATTCTCGACCCGCAGAAAACCGTGATCGACTTCAACCGGCGCTGGATGGGTGCGTTCTCGGCGGACGATTTCGTGCGCTTGATGGCCAAGTACACGGTCTCGCAATTGCTCGAGCGCGAAGACTTCCACAAAAGATTTCGGGAGGAGAAACCGATTTCCGTGCACGAGCTGCTGTATCCGCTGGTGCAGGGATACGACTCCGTGGCGCTTGAGGCGGATGTGGAACTTGGCGGGACTGACCAGAAATTTAATCTGCTGGTTGGCCGGGAACTGCAGCGCGCTTACGGGCAGGAGTCGCAAGTGGTGCTGACAACGCCGATTCTCGAGGGACTTGACGGCGTGCAGAAAATGTCGAAGTCGCTGGGAAACGCGATCGGAATTCACGAGCCGCCGCTGGAGATGTACGGGAAGATCATGAGCATCTCCGACGAGATGATGTGGAGGTATTACGAGCTGTTGACAGACCTGCAGGTCGCGGAGATCGAGAAGATGAAGCGGGAGTCGCATCCGATGCAGGTGAAGAAAGAGCTGGCGCGTAGGATCGTGGCGGACTTTCATTCGGCGGACGCGGCGGCGAGGGCAGGGGAGGATTGGGGGAGGCGGTTTCAGAAGAATGAAGTTCCCGAGAATGTAGAAGAGGCCGAAATTGCCCCCGAAAACCGGCTCCGAATCGACAAATTAGTGGCTCGCGCGGGCCTCGCGGGGTCCGTTAGCGATGCCGGCCGGATGGTGAAACAGGGCGCGGTAAGAGTCAATGGCGCGGTCGTCAACGATCCCACTGTCGTCTTGAATATTTCGGAACGGCCCACGTTACAGGTTGGGCGCAAGATCAAGAGAGTACGGCCCGGAATCCCCGGCACGGGACCCGTTACCGAAACCTTGTCCCACTGATATCCGGAAACCGGACAGCCAAGGGCCTGTCCGACCGGCGAAGCTCGGCGGCTTGCTCCCTTGACTCTGTCACCTGAGCGAAGCGAAGGATCCCTTTCATGCAGGGACATCTCGCGGCGGTGCGGGGCGTTCTCACGCAGCTCCAGGCATCTCACAAAACACGGCGCCATAGAGACTCTGGCAGGGCCGAGTATTGCGTCGGCCTGAAAGGGATCCTTCGACTGCGGTTTCGCTTCGCGTTCGCGAAGCGAAATCCTCGCTCAGGATGACAGTGTTTCTTGGGGATGCAGGAGTCTGGTAGGGCGAGCCCTGACGATACGCCGTTGCGGTTACGGCAACAGGCCGAAGACGGCTACGCCGTTCGGCGTTCCTACGAAGACTTTTCCGTTTACGATCATTGGCGTCATGAACTTGTTGCCGGAGCCGAACTGGTCGCGGCCGCCGCTGGCCTGGTTGCTGTTGTAGAGTTCGTTCAGATTCGCCGCATTGTAGGCGTGCAAAACTGCGGGGCTCGCGTTCTCGACGGCCCACACGATCCCATTGCTTGCGCCATTGGCCGAGATGCTGGGGGTTGCGCCGGGATAGCCGAAGCTATTGGCGGTTTGCGCGGTGGCGCTGGTCGAAAGCTTCGCGTTGGTGAAGGGGAAGGCCTGGATGGGGCTTCCGACCGATCCGTAGTAGAGCATGTTGTTGAAATACGCGGGCATCGCCCAGACGCCTCCGGGCAATGCCCCCGCGAGTTCCTGATAAATGTTGGCGTTGTTCGAGCTGAACTTGCCCATGGAATCGCGATTCACCAGGTAGAGGTTCGAGTCTTTTCCGGCGCCGACGGCGAGATGCATAGTCTGGCCGGAGCCGTTGGTGAGATCGGGCAGCACGATCATTCCACCGGAACCCAGGTCGGTATCGCTGCTGTTTTCCGAGGCCTCGTTGTCCATCTCGAAGTAGTCGGCCACGGCGAGGCCGCTTGAAGTGGAGAGCTTCATAAAGGCGTTGCCGTAATCGCCATCACTGGGAAAGCCGCTGGCGTTCATGTTGGTATCGAAGTCGCCGTTGGCGTCGAGGAAATAAATATTGCCGGAACTATCGGCGGCGAGGCCGGCGCCGGCCATCCAGATGGCTCCCTCGTTGCCGTTGGGCGTGACATTCAGCACGCTCGTCTGCGCCAGCGTGGATTCGCTGTAACCGATGATCCATCCCGTGTAGGGGCGGATATCACAGTGGGAAGCCCAGCCCGTGTAGATGACGCCGTTGAGCAGGAGTAATGCAGCGCGCTCTTTGTATTGGCCGGGCTCGAAGACGACGTTTCCGCTGCTGCTACTATCGCCGGTTCCGGGATAAGTCGCCTGAATATCGACCGGACCGCTAAGTAATTCGGTGCCGAGGGCGAGATCGAGCGCGTGGATGCGCTGGTGGTAGTTGCCCGATGCATCCTTTGACATGGCGACGATATAGATCACGCCATTCGGACCTTGCGTGCGATCGATCACGGGAGTGGAGGTGACTCCGATTTCGGGAGTTACCTGTCCGCAACCTCGGTTGTCCGACGTAGTCTCGCCGGTTTTCAACATCGATACGTGCCACAGGGTCGCACCGGAATCGGCGTCGAAGGCGTAGACCGAATCGTGCTCGGTGGCGACGACGAGCAGGTTGTGCGTGCCGTTGCTCGGAACCGCGACGGTTGAGGCATAGAGCGGTTCGGCGTCAACCAGGCCGTCGACCGGATAGAAACCCAGCTTGCCGAATTTCGCGGAAGTGACGTTGCTGGTGGTCAGTGTGGTTTCGTTCAGATTCTGTCCGGTGCGCGCGATGTCATTGTGATAAGTGAGCACATCGGTACTTGCGGGTGGCGCGGCATTCACGGTAAGAGTGGCCGCGTTGCTGGTTGCATTTCCGGCGGAGTTGCTCACGACGACTTTATATTGCGTGCCGTTGTTCGCGGTTGTGGTCGCGGGCGTGGTGTAGCTGGCCGAGGTCGCGCCGGTGATCGCTGTCGTTCCCTTCTGCCACTGATAAGTCAGCGGATCCGTACCGGTTGCGGTCACGGAGAAAGTTGCGGTCTGGCCGGCAGTCACGGTAACGCTTGCGGGTTGCTGCGTGATCGCGGGCGCCACCGCGGTTGCAGTCACGGTGAGAGTAGCCGAATTGCTGGTGATGCTTCCGGCCGCGTTAGTCACTACTACGCTGAATTTTGAACCGCTATCGGCGGTCGTGGTTGCGCGAGTGGTGTAGGTCGCCGAAGTCGCGCCCGTGATAGCTGTCCTTCCCTTCTGCCATTGGTAACTCAAGGGAGCTGTTCCTGACGCTGTCACCGAAAAGGTAGCCGTTTGGCCGGCGGTGACGCTCTGGTTGGCGGGCTGGGCAGAAATGGTGGGAGCCGTAGGAGTCGTCGAACCGGCCGGTGACGTGGACGTGCTTACGCCGCTGCAGCTTGCCAGGACGAGGCTAACTGTAAGAAGACACGAGATTTTCGCCAGTCGTTGCAGTCCCATAGCCTGCCTTCCGAGAAACGAGCTGTCAGGCATCCATCATGCCAGCGGTTGCTTGCTTTGGGGAGGGGGACGCGTGGTTACGATAGTCGGAATCTGCGATGCTTTGGGAAGCGCGGGCGGTGGCCGATTGGACGAGGCCTTACGGCCTCGTCGATCCCGCCATGCGGTCTGATTCTGTTACTCTCAACCGCGCATATGCGCGCCGCCGCCATCCTCGGGCTGGGATGTTCTCCGAAAAATCTCAAGCCGTTTCAGGCCGACAAGAGAGTCGACTGGCGAGTCGGAATGCCTGCTGCGCCGGAGCAAGCGGACATCATCTTAATATTCGGCGGCGACGGGACGATTCACCGGCACTTAGGCCAACTGGTGAAACTCGGCCTGCCAGTACTGGTGGTTCCTGCAGGGAGCGGCAATGACTTTGCGCGGGCGCTTGGCTTCCGGCGGGTGCGCGATTCGCTTGCGGCTTGGCGACGATTCGGCGCAGGACACGACAACATCCGTGCCATCGATCTGGGGATGATCATGGAACTGGAAGACGCGGGCGGGACGCCACACGAGTCTGCGCGGTACTTTTGCAGTGTGGCGGGAGTGGGGCTGGACGCAGAGGTGTCCCGGCGAGCTAACGCTTTGCCGCGCTGGCTGCGCGGACACGGCGGTTATGCGCTGACTCTGGCACCAACGATTTTTCGCTTTGCTCCGCGGCCCATCAAGATTCTCGCAGCGGACGAAGCCGGTGGCTGGACGACCCGCAACGATCAACCCACCATGCTGGCGGCTTTTGCCAACACTGCAATTTATGGTGGAGGGATGAAGATCGCTCCCCGGGCGGAGATAGACGACGGACTGCTTGATGTGTGCGTGATCGGAGGCATCGATCCTTTCAGACTTGCCTGCATGTTTCCCACCGTCTACTTCGGCCGCCATTTGGGCATCCGGGAGGTCAACTATTTTCGGGCCGCTCGGGTGCGCGTGGAGACGGAGACTCCGTTCGACATCTATGCCGACGGTGAATACGTTTGCCGGACACCGGCGGAGATCAGCGTTCACCCCGGAGCACTGAAAGTCATTGTTCGCCCGTCACAGACAGGTTTCTAGTTTCAGGTGTCTAGTTTCTAGTGTGAGTCATTCCTACAAGGATCTTATCGTCTGGCAAAAAGCCATCACGATGGTCACCGAGGTCTACCCTGCGACACAGTCCTTTCCCCGGGACGAGACTTAATGGGTTGACCAGCCAACTAAGGCGGTCTGCAGTCTCGGTGGCCAGCAACATTGCCGAAGGCCAAGGAAGGATTTCAAAGCTCGAGTTTCGACAGTTCCTTGGCGTGGCCCGAGGCTCCCTTCTCGAAATGGAGACTCAAATCGTCATTGCCGATAATTTGGGTTACATTTCTCGGGACACAGTGGATCGCCTAGCCGCCAGTTCGGGCGAAGTAAGTCGTCTCCTGCACGGCCTGATGCAATCGCTCCAGCCGCGTGGGGTACCTCTGAAGACCGGAAACTAGAAACCAGAAACTGGAAACTGGAAGTTCCCGCCGGTGCTAAACTTTCTCCATGGCTGAACGACGTTCCCGCACCCTGCTCTGGATTCTGATTGGCGGAGGAGCATTCTTCCTCTTTGTGCTGGCGGTATTTTCGCTGGTTTATCTCACGTTGCACGCGGGTAGCAGCGAAGCGTCGTTCAGCGGCTTTGGCGACCGCATCGGCGTGGTGGACCTTGACGGCGTGATTCTCTCGCCGGAGCCGGTGGTTGGCGAGCTCAAGAAGTTCAACGACGACTCATCCGTCAAAGCCATCATCCTGCACATAAATTCGCCGGGCGGCGGCGTGGCTGCGTCGGAAGAGATTTATCGCGAGGTCAAACGCATCCACGATGAGAAAAAGAAGCGCATTGTGGTTTCGATCGAAACCGTGGGAGCCAGCGGCGCCTACTATGTTGCATCGGCCTCGAACAAGATTTATGCCGACAACGGTAGCATCGTGGGTTCTATTGGCGTCATTGCGGAGTGGGTGAACTATGGCGATCTGCTTAAGTGGGCGAAGCTGAAGAGCATTGTGTTCAAGACCGGCGAGTTCAAGGATACGGGCAATCCCGCGCGCGACCTCACCCCAGCCGAGCAGGCCTACATGCAGTCACTGATCGATAACATGTTCGGCCAGTTCGTGCAGGCTGTGGCCGATGGCCGCGGGATGAAGTTTGAAGACGTGAAATCGATTGCCAACGGCAAAGTGTGGACGGGCGAACAAGCGCTCTCGATGAAGTTGATCGACAACGTTGGCGACTTCCAGTCTGTGGTGAAGGACACGGCAAAAGCGGTGGGCATCTCAGGAGAGCCAACGCTGGTGCATCCGGAGAAAGATCGCAAAACGCTGCTCGATCTGATGCTGGGTGATGTTTCGCAGTATCTGCCCAACACCGAGAAAATGCTGGAGCAGCACGTTGGGTTTTATTATCTGTGGAAGTAGGGTGGGTCTTGGGGGTTAGGTGATAGGTCTTGGGCGTTGCATCTTAGCCGTCTCTACGAAGTGGTGCCTAAGACCCAGGGACCTAAGACCTGGAAGGGCAAGGCCCAAGACTGCGACTTGCATACAACCCCTGAAATTTGAGAAGGTTATGGAGGTTGCCGGTGTGAAGCTGGGGTTTCCGCCGAGCGATGGCGGCTCCTTTCTAAAACGGAACCTGGGAGTGAAGAAGCACTATGACGAAAGCCGATCTGATTGACGAAGTCTCGCGCTTGGCGGAACTTACACGCAAAGACAGCGAAGTGATTGTGGAAACGATCTTTGACAGCGTGGTCCGTTCCCTGCGCGCGGGGGACAAGATCGAGATCCGCGGCTTTGGCAGCTTCCGCACCCGCCAGCGCAAGCCACGCACAGGACGCAATCCCAAGACCGGTGAAAAAGTCGAAGTGCCTGCGAAGAAGATTCCCTTCTTCAAGCCCAGCAAGGAATTGAAGGATTTGGTGAACGAAGGGATCGCCGAGCCGGCGGCGACGCCTCCTCCGCCACCCGCGGCCGTGCCGCCCACCGCGTAGACATAAGGCAGAAGTCAGAAGTGAGAATGCAGAAGTAAGAGCAAACCCATTTCTAACTTCTGCATTCTGACTTTTGACTTCAGCCTTAGCTTCTGATTCCGACCACGCCCATCATCCGGCCTGTCTTGCCTTTTTCGGCGCGATAGGAAAACAGCAGGTCGGTGCGGCAGTTGGTGCAGAGTGGCGAGGGTTCGATGCTTTTCGCCGGAACTCCGACGGCCAACAGTTGTTGGCGATTGGCTTCTACCAGGTCGAGAAAAATCTTCTTCGGCAACTCGCTGTGGCCAGGTGCGCGCGCCGTCAGGAATAACATGGGATATTTTTCGCGCACTGGATCCGATTCCTCGACCACGCGAAACAATTTCTCCGCGTAGGCGAATTGTGACTCGAACTGGTGGCGAACCTCCTCACCGACTTCGTAACAACAGCCGTGAACACCGGGGCCAATCGCGGCTTTGAGATCGCGCGCGCGGCTGCCGAAGAAGCGGCGCATCTCGCCGACTCCCTTCTCCACGATGCGCTTGACCGTGCCTCGCCAGCCGGCATGAAACACGCCTACGGCGCGACGTTTCGGGTCGACAAGAATGACGGGGAGGCAATCGGCGGTCTGGATGCCGAGCAATACGCCCGGCGTATCGGTGATCAGGCCGTCGCCAACAAGCCGCGATTCCGCAGGAGACTCGATGAGCCGGATGATATCGGAATGAACCTGCCTTGCCGTGACCAACGGCCAGAGACCGGATCTGGCCTTTGCGCCAAGCTGGGCTAGAAACTTCTCGCGGTTGCGCTCGACTGCGGCTTTGGAATCTTCTTTGGTGAATCCCAGGTTGAGCGTGTCCTTTCCATAGACGCGCGAGAATCCCCCCACCCGCGTGGAAAATCCGTGGACGAGCCAGGGAAATTGGTGCAGGTGGGTAGCACGCAGAATGTTGAGTTTCGCTGGTTTGGAGACCCGATCCGACACTCCACCATGTTACCCGATGCACGGTTTGTGCCCAGCTGCGGCCTCAACGGCGGTTTGCCCAGCGCTCCCGCACTCCGGCGATGAACTTTTCCTTGTCCGCCCGCATGAGCCGCACGAGTTCGTGGTTGCCAGTGTCTTCGTGCGCAGCCGCCCACAGCACCATCTCGGTCAGCACGGGAGCGAGTTCGATTCCCTTCTTGGTCAGTAAGTAGATCACTTTGCGTCCGTCCGATGGATCCGCCTCCGTCCTGATGATTCCGTACTGCACCAGCCTGCGCAGGCGATCGGCCAGGATGTTCGTCGCAATACCCTCATAACATTCCAGGAATGTTTTGTAGGTGCAGGCTCCGCGCAGCATCATGTCGCGAATAATAAGCAGGGACCAGCGGTCGCCCAACATCTCTACGGAAGCATTGAGCGGACAACCGGACCGGCGCTTTGGGTCTGCTTTTTTCGACATCGTCTTCTTTGATTGTAAATTATCACTTGCATTTCGCAAGCAAGATGTTGGATACTTTCGCGGTCTGAGGGAAATCGATGAATCGAAAAATGGTCAGGACACTCGTATTGGGAAGTTTCGCACTGGCTCTCGTCCTGGGCGCGGTGTGGCAAGCACAAGCGCGGGAGCAAAAAGATCCCTATCCGAGCCTGGCCCCGCTTGAGCAGTACATGATGGAACGTCAGGCCGAGATAGCCCTGGCGCGGAGTGCAGCTCCCGAGTCGATCTCACGCGACGCCGAGGTCCTGGTGCTCGGACAGCACGGTTACGAAACCGCGGTGAAAGGCAAGAGCGGTTTCGTGTGTGTTGTGGAACGCTCGTGGATGGCCCCCTTCGACGACCCGGAGTTTTTGAACCCTGATCAGCGGCTTCCGCTCTGCCTCAATCCGCCGGCCGCACGATCCCACCTGCCACTCACTTTCAAAATGACAGAGTTGGCATTGGCTGGGCTGTCCAAAACTCGGATGTTCGACGGAGTCAAGGCCGCATTCGACAAGAAAGAACTGCCGCTGCCGGAACCTGGTGAGGTGTGCTACATGATGTCGAAGCAGCAATACTTTGGCCGAAAGTACGGGAACGCGGATCCACATTTGATGTTTTGGGTTCCCAAAACAGACGATATGTTTTGGGGCGCAGGTTTCCATGGCTCCCCGGTGTACGTACATCAATACTCTCCGGAGCCGATCACCGAGTTCATCATTTCGGTGTCCAAGTGGTCGGACGGAACGGCTGCACCGGCCGATTGATGCGCAAATCTCAGCACGCTGAAGTCATCATCTGAAGTAAGGCAGCCGAAACGGAGAAAAACGATGAATCGAGAGATAGTGAAAACGATCGCATTGCGAGGTCTAGCACTGGTGGTTGTGCTGTGCACTTGGCAGCAAGCGCAAACGCAGGACCAAAAAGAGTCGTATCCGAGCATGGCTCCGGTTGCGCAGTACATGATGGAACGTCAGGCCGAAATCACCCTGGCACGGAGCGCGGCACCAGAGTCGATTTCACGCGATGCCGAGGTCCTGGTCCTCGGACAGCACGGTTACGAATCCGCGGTCAAAGGCAAGAACGGTTTTGTGTGTCTGGTGGAACGATCCTGGGCCGCAGGAATCGACGACCCTGTTTTTTGGAATCCCAAGCTTCGGGGTGCAATCTGCTTCAACGCGGCCGCCGTACGTTCCTATGTCCCGATTACTGTGAAGAAGACAGAGTTGATATTGGCAGGAAGATCCAAGGCTGAAATGGTTGAAGGCATCAATGCCGCTTTCGCCAAGAAGGAATTGCTGATGCCGGAGCCTGGTGCGATGTGTTACATGCTGTCAAGACAACAATATTTAGGCGATAGCGCCGGGCACTGGCACCCCCACCTGATGTTTTTCGTTCCGCAAACGGATGCTGCAACCTGGGGTGCAGATCTGCCGGGCTCCCCGATTCTGGCATCTGTCGACACTCTGGACCGGCTGACCATCTTCATGGTTCCGGTGGGCAAGTGGTCGGACGGAACGGATGCACTGGCGGACGCACACTGACGTTCGATCCCAGCAATGCCTGGCGACGAAAGTTCTTGCTTCGGGAGTCGCGATTCTGAGTTACAAAAGAGCCTGCGACAAACGGGGACGGTCGAGCGGAGAGGAAACAGATTTCAGCCAAGAGAGGAATCGATGAGCAACGTCCGAGTTCTGGTGGGCACGCGTAAGGGCGCGTTCATTCTGACGGCCGATGGTAAGCGGGAAAAATGGGACGTAAGCGGCCCACATTTTGCGGGCTGGGAGATGTATCACGTCAAGGGATCGCCCGTGGATCCGAACCGACTGTACGCGTCGCAATCCAGCGGCTGGTTTGGACAATTGATTCAGCGCTCGGACGATGGGGGCAAGACCTGGCACCAGCCCGGAACGCCGCCTGGAGAACCGCCAGCGGCCGGTCCGCCGAAAGGCGTGAGCAACAAGTTCGTCTACGACGTATCTGTGGGAACGGGCAAGCCGCTGACCACGCACCAATTCTATGACGGCACGCAGCATCCGTGGGAGTTCAAGCGGGTGTGGCATCTCGAACCGTCGCTCACCGATCCAGACATGGTTTACGCGGGCGTGGAGGATGCCGCTCTCTTCCGCTCGACGGACGGCGGAGAGAATTGGAAAGAACTCTCCGGACTGCGTGGCCACGGTACCGGCCCGAAGTGGCAGCCTGGAGCGGGTGGGATGTGTTTGCACACCATCATTCTCGATCCCAGCAATCCGGACCGAATCTTCATTGCGATCTCAGCGGCTGGCGCATTCCGCACCGATGACGGCGGGAAGACCTGGCAGCCCATCAACCGGGGGCTGTATTCGAAATACATTCCCAATCCAACGGCCGAGGTTGGGCACTGCGTTCACCACGTTGCCATGAACCCGTCGCGGCCGGGCGTGCTGTTCATGCAAAAGCATTGGGACGTGATGCGCAGCGATAACGCCGGCGATTCCTGGCAGAAGATCAGCGGAAACCTGCCGACGGATTTTGGATTCGTCATCGATGTGCACGCGCATGAGCCGGAGACGATTTACGTCGTCCCCATCAAGAGCGATTCGGAGCACTTTGTTCCCGATGGGAAACTGCGCGTCTTCCGCAGCCGAACGGGAGGAAACGAGTGGGAGCCCTTGACGAAGGGACTGCCGCAGAGCAACTGCTACGTCAACGTGCTGCGCGACGCCATGGCGGTCGATTCGCTGGACAAATGCGGAGTGTATTTCGGAACCAGTGGTGGACAAGTCTATGCCTCGGCCGATGCCGGAGACAGCTGGAACCCCATCGTGCGCGATCTTCCGGCCGTGCTTTCCGTGGAGGTGCAAACACTAACTTGATACGAGTCCTATTGCCACAGCACCTGCGGGCACTGGCACACACCGGCAGCGAAGTTTCGCTCGACGTCGCGCCTCCGGTCACGCTCCGCGCGGTGGTCGACGCGCTGGAGGCTCGCTACCCCATGCTGCGCGGCACAATCCGCGATCACGTCACTGGGCAACGCCGACCGTTCTTGCGCTTCTTCGCTTGCGAGGAGGATCTGTCGCACGAGCCGCCGGATGCTCCTTTGCCTGAGGCGGTGTCATCCGGATCCGAGCCTTTGCTGATCATTGGAGCGATCGCCGGCGGGTGATGGCAATTCCACGGAGGATCACTGCGTATCTCACTGGCTGGCCTTAACGAGGGGGCGTCGAGCTTCGCTCGACTGGACAGCCGAGGGCGGCTGTCCCCACATGAGCAGTTCGGCGGCGGCCTAATTTGCCCGTACTGCTTCCCGTCCGCTATAGTTTTCTTAGCCATGTTTGGGGATTTCACTGCCACCGATCGCTGGACTAAGAAGCAAGTCCATTGCGTCTATCAGGCGCTGATTGTCGCCATCGCCACGCGTCACGCGGACGCGGTTGACATAAAATTTCTGGTCGACGGGAAAACCGTCTGGGTGGCATTGCCGCACCCCGCCTGGGTGGAATATAAGAAGCGGACCGGCAAAGCCATCACGGATTCTCTGGCGGTAGAAATTGCCGGCCATTATTTACAATCCGCGCTGCAGGCGGGCGAAGGATTGGGCCGCGAAATGTACTCGCTCACCATCGAGGAAACGCTGGCGCATCTCGAGGCCGCAGTCTCCGCGATGCAGGAACCGGCCACCGTCTAGAGACCCGAGGGCAACGGGCACTGCGCTTTTTTCGTCTCTTCTTTCTTAGTAATCACAGTGGAAAATTCGGGCTTCAAGATTTCAGCGAAGGCCACACCGAGCTATTCTCTGCGATCGGTCGATGTGTGGGCAGCGCTGCATTGGATGGAGAGGGGCATTTGCTGCCTGGTTGCTCCGGTGGTTGCCGATATAGTGGCCGAGTAGGTGCCAGGTTTAGCGGTTTTGTTCGCGGTGATGATGAGAATGCTGCTGCCTGAGCCGGGGGCGGCCAGAGTGTCGCGTGTGAATGTTCCAGAGATTCCGGTGGGCAGTCCGGTCACGGAAAAAACGACGGCTGCGTCGAAGCCTCCGCTGACCGTAGCAGTCAGGATCACGCTGTTGCTCAATCCCGCGGTGACTGGTAGAGAAGTTGAAGAAGCAGCAACGTGGATTGAGGGCGTGGATGCGGCATCGCTCCAGTGGCTGACCAAGACCGAGGCGTCGATGGAGCCGAGGCCGGTAGCTTGATCATATCCAACGGTGGCGGCGAAGCCAGCTTCTCCGGAAACGCTGTTGTTCCCGCTGGTGATGTCGTGGAAAACGGCCGCACCTCCTGCCCTCTGCTTGCTGGCGAGAGAATAGAAAGTAGTGTTCGCATTGCCTTGGCGGGCTGCGGAGTGCTGCACGACAAGCGCCATCAGTCCGGCGAACGACGGAGCGGCGGCGGAGGTGCCACCGACGACGTAAAGTCCTCCGTTCTGATACATGAGATAACCATCATGGCCGGCCGCGGTAAGAGAAACGTCAGGAACATCGCGTTTGCCATCGGCGGGAACACCGGTTCCAGTTTGCCAGGATGGCTTGGCATAAAGTGTGCTCGCGCCACCACCGCTGGCCCAAAGTCCACCTGAGCCACTTTCGTTCCAGACCACTTCCGGGATATAGCTGAGAGCTGACGACAGCGTGGCGGAAGCGTTCGAGGGCGACCAGTAGAGGGATGATTTAGAACCCTCGCTAAATTCCGTACCTCCGACGCACACGCTGTAGGGAGTAGAGCAAAGGCCGTTTACGCCGCGGCTATGGCTGGCTTTGGGGGAGGATGAGGAGTCGCAGCCGGCTGCGCCACTGTCTCCCGATGACACGAAAACGGTGATGCCCTGTGCCGCGGCTTGTTGCCATTAGCTATTGATGAAACTGTTTCCAGAGGATCCAAGGGCAGCCTCGCACAGCCCGAAGCTCATGCTCATCACGGGTGCGAGGTTGTGGCTCACGATGTACTGCGCGGAAAGATAAGTTCCGTCACTGGAGTTGGTGGACTTGGAGACGACAAATTTGATGGCAGCATTTCTCGCCACTGCGCCGGACCATTCCACATCGAGATCGGCTTCGGTTTCTTCGCCCGAGCTGAGAATGCCAGGATCGCTGCCGGTGATGATGATCTGCGGGTCGTTCGCGGGTAGGCCGAACGAGGTGCGGAACTGGCGGGCGTCGGCGATATTGATATTGGAGCGGGCCACAATGGCCACCGACTGGCTGCTGCCGCCGATGGATTGTTGATACAGCGGAGCAAGATCGTAGATGGTAGCGAAATCCGCTGGGGCAAGGTAGTGGGAACCGCCGGAGGTGAAGTTGGGCGTGGGTATGCGAGCTCCGCTGTGCATCGGCTCGCTACGGAAATCATGCAGGGAGACAACACCTCCAACGACTCCAGCGAAAGCCGCGGGAATCTGAGGATCGCTCGCGTTCGCGTGGTGGACTTCATTACCGATCTTATAAACGTGAATCCGAGTATGGAAGGCTTCTTCGACCTGCGCCGCGGTACTGCTGAAAATGATGGAGCGGCGTCCAGCAGTGACTTCTTCCACTTCCATGCCGTAGGCCTGCAACCATCGGGAAACCTGCGTGGCATCTGCTTCCGAGACCCCGAAGCGCTCGCCAAATTGTTCTGGAGTGAGCCACTGATGATAGTAAGGTGAATCGGGATCTTTCTGAGCGTCGAGCAGTTGGAGAAGTGCATCTTGCTGCGCAGCGGCGGGTTGTAAGGTGAGGAGCATCCGGTCCATACGAAAGTCAGGCGAGACGGAGCCCGCGTCGTATTGCGAAATGGCCAGAGGATGGCGGTCGCCATGCAGCGTGATTCGCTGCTCATCGTCAATAAAGCCCGGGACGCGGTCTTGCGGATCCACGAATGGGGATTGCGGGAAGATTGAATTTGGAGGATCGGAGGGATTTTGCGCAGCGGCAGGCGCGCTTTGAAAACTCAAGGTTAAGAAGATTGTAAGGATTTGCAACCAGGCTGCGCGGCGGCGGGAAAGAGTGACAAACAGAGGAAGCATTCGACCTCCAAGAGAATGTACGGGGCTTATGCGTCTGATCGGCGGGAACGAGAGGAACTGGAGGGATCAGCCCATCGTTTGGCGTAACAGGAGTCACCTGAAGGCGAACTTTGGTGCATCGAGTTTAGGAGGAGTGGTCGCTGAATATCTCGGCGGTAAAGGCTTGGATCTTAGCGCCTTTTCGCCAGGCATCCGGAGGTAAGCCGGCTTTCAGGCAGGTCTGTTCAAGGAAAGTGATGCGATCCCATTTGCGCTCGACGGGAACTTGAGGCAGGAGGAGGCCGCGGCAGCCGTGTTGGCTGATAAGCAGGCCGTGGCGGCCGACTTCAACGGCTTCCGCTTCAATCGGCTGTGGAGCTGAGAGGATGCTCAGCTCGATTTCGAGATGCGGAGCTTCGTCTTTGCTGACACGTGGAAAGCGGTTGTCGCTGAAGGCGGCGGCACGGGCAGTTTCCGCGACGGCCTGGTAGACCGAGGAAGCGGGCAGAAAATATCCCACACACCCCCGAAGTTCGCCGTGCAAGTGGAGGGAGGTAAAGGCCCCGCGGAGTTCGGCCAGATGCGGAGCAGGAGGGTCGAAAGAAATTGCGCGATCCTCAAACACGGAGGAGATGGAATCGTGTGCCAGACGGAGCAAAAGCAAGCGCTCTTCTTTCGAGAACTCCGGTGGCGCGACTTCCGAGGGAGCGATGGCGAACAACGAATTAGGTTGAAGGTGCGACATCGGCATCGGCCGGTTGCGGAGCGGGTTGCGGCTTGCGGCGGCGACTGAGAATAAAGGCGCGGCGGCGGCGCTTGGAAACTTGCCGGTCGATCTTCGACCAGAAGGCGGCGAAATAATCGATGGCAGAAATCAGCGACACTGCGACAACGAACCAGATGGCGGCGTAGGCAATCCAGTGCACCGGGAAAATGAAGTTGCCGTAGACCGGCCACTCCTTCCAGCGGTGATCGAGAATGACCGCGACCACGGAGACGATCTGCACCACCATTTTGAATTTGCCAAGTTCGCTGGCTTCGATGGTGAATCCGCCGGACGCGGCGATAGAGCGCAGGCCGCTCACCAGGAATTCGCGGCCAATGATGATGACGGCGATCCAGGCAGGAACCAGGCTGGGATTGAACTGCACCAGGGTGACGAAAGCAGCGGCAATGAGAAGTTTGTCGGCCATGGGATCGAGCAGAATCCCCATGGTGGTGATCTGGCCGCGTTTGCGCGCCAGGTATCCGTCAATGCCGTCGGTCATCGAAGCGGCAATGAAGATGGCTGAGGCCAGCAATTCTTTGGTGCCGTGCTCGCTGCTAAAGTGGCTGGAAGAAAGAATCCAGATCAGCAGAGGGATACTGCAGATGCGGATCAGCGTGATGGAATTGGGCAGGTTCACCGCGGCTCGGCATCGTTTCCGGAAGGGCGACCGGAAGACTGGTTTGATTATCCTCCACGGTGCGGGGGAACGCAATCGGGAGAATCTGTAGTTTGGGCAGAGTTTCCGGGAAGGTTCCTGTGTGTGAGAGATTATTTTGGCGGCGCCGGAGTCATGGCGCTGGGCTTGGGTTGCTTGGCGATGATCTGATCCTTGATCTTGTCGTAGGTAGCTTGGGGAATGATTTTCTTCTGGACCAGGTCGAGTTTGGTGCGATAGGGGCGACCGGCGATGATTTTCTGCGAATAGGCGTCACCGATCCCGGGCAGAGCCTTGAGTTGGTCGGCGGTCGCGGTGTTGAGGTCGAGCTTATCGGCCGCGGCAGATGCGGCTGGCGGCGCGGCGGCTGCGCTAGAAAGCGTCGGTGCAACGGCGGGTAAAATCAGGGATGCAAGCAGCAGGGGCAATATCCGCGCGAACAATCTCTTGCTCTTGGTGCGTAAACTCATAAATCCTCCTTGCGCTGTAACCCTCAGCGGCTAAAGCCGCATTGATTTTGGGTAACTTCCGGCACGAGTGAAACTCGTGCCCTTCCCGATCGTTCTCGATGCGAAAGTTTTTCAGCTGCCGATAAAGCCGAGCGCAAATAATATCTCGACCACGGCGTTGAAGCGCCGCGCCAGCCAAAATCTCCCTTACGCGTAAATTCCGCGCTGGCGGATGGTGTAGGCAACGCGATCAATCGCCAGCATGTAGGCTGCGATGCGATTGTTGACATGGTGCGTCTCGGCGTAGCGGACTACGTCGTTGAAGGAGGAGATCATGATCTCTTCCAGTTGCTCGTTGACCACCGACTCCTTCCAGAAGTAGCCCTGGCGGTCCTGCACCCACTCGAAGTAGGAGGTGGTGACGCCGCCCGCGTTGGCGAGAATGTCTGGGATAACGAAGACGCCCTTGTCAGTTAAAACATCGTCGGCGGCCGAAGTGGTTGGGCCATTGGCGCCTTCCGCGAGAATGCGGCACTTCACGCGATCGACGTTGCGCGAGGTGATGACGTTTTCAGTGGCGGCGGGGATCAGGATTTCGCATTCGGTCGTGAGTAAATCGGCGGGATCGGAGGCTTCGGCGCCAGGAAAGCCGTGTACCGTGCCGTTTTTCTGGCGGAAATCAACGAGCGCATTGAGGTCGATCCCATTTTTGTTGTACAAGCCGCCGCCTACTTCGGCGATGCCTACAACTTTGTATCCGGCCTGAAACATCAGGTGGGCAGCGTTGGAGCCGACATTGCCGAAACCCTGCACGATCACGCGGCTGCTCTCGCGGGGTAGGCCGAGCTTCTTGATCGCCTCGTCGCAGACCACCATCACGCCACGGCCGGTAGCCTCGCGGCGTCCGCGGGAGCCACCAATGTTGATCGGCTTTCCGGTCACGCAAGCCGTCACCGTCTGGCGCATGTGCATGGAGTAGGTGTCCATCATCCAGGCCATGATTTGTTCATTGGTGTTGACGTCGGGGGCGGGAACATCTTTCTCGGGGCCGATGAATTCGATAAGTTCCGAAGTGTAGCGGCGAGTCATGCGCTCGATTTCACCCATCGACATCTTGTGCGGATCGCAGATAATGCCGCCTTTGGCGCCGCCGAAGGGTATGTTGACCACGGCGCACTTCCAGGTCATCCAGCTGGCGAGGGCGCGAACTTCGTCGAGCGTGACATCGGGCGCGTAGCGGATGCCGCCCTTGGCCGGGCCGCGCGCGATCGAGTGCTGCACGCGAAATCCGGTGAAGACCTCGAGATGGCCGTCATCCATTTGAACGGGGATGTAGACGGTGAGTTCGCGGTTGGGATAGCGGAGAACCCGCCACAGGCCATCGTCGAGATTCAGCTTCTGGGCAGCCAGGTCAAAGCGCGCCCGCTGCGACTCCCACGGATTGCTTTCTTTATCCACGTGCGGGGCAGTGGTCATCGTAGTCATAAAAGTGATCTCCGGAATGATTGCGATTCAAGATGTTGGCCGGCGCCGGGGTGTTTCCCCGGGTGTAAGGGCAAACGTTCAGAGTATATGAGGCGGGGCGGTGGGGAAGCAAGGCGGGGGAGGCGAAGAACGCATCTCGCAAGCGCCCAGGAATCCTGCGAGTCAAGCCGAGGTGGCAATGGGCGTGAGGTCGGCAGCTGGGCCTGAGGAATTTCTCGTCCCGCGTGAATCTTTCGAATCAGGGGCTGAGTTCCAGAGGTGTACGGCAGCATAGGAGCGCCAGGGGCGCCAGGCTTCGGCGCGGCGCTCAAGCTCACGCGCACTAGTCAAATCCAACGCGCGCAGCAGGCCGAGGTCACTGGAGGGGAAGGCATCGGGCTCACGGAGAGCTCGCATTGCGACGTATTGTGCGGTCCATTTGCCGATGCCGGGAATTTCACAGAGGTGGGCAAGGAAGTCGGCAGAATCCGCGACCGCTTCAAAGCTGAGCTGACCGTCACAAACCGCCCGGGCAAGAGCTCGGATGGTTTCTGCCCGCGCGCCGGTGAGGCCAACGCCGGAAAAGTTGGCATCGGCAAGAATTTGCGGCGTGGGAAATAGATGCGTGATGCCAGCGGTTGCGGAAAGTGGCTGGCCGAGAGCTTTGACCATGCGGCCCGCCAGGGTGGTCGCGCCCTTGACGCCGACCTGCTGGCCGAGTATGGCTCGCACCGCGAGTTCGAAACCGTTCCAGCAGCCGGGCACGCGCAGGCCGGGATTCGCTTCAATCCGCCGGGCCAGCGCCGGATCCGTTCTTAGAGACTGGACGATCGCGGTCCAATCCGCATTCAGATCAAACATAGCGCGGATGCGCTCAGTGATAAAAAAGAGGGAACGAGGATCGCCGAACTGCACGCGAGCGGCGAGTCCGTTATTCGCCTCATCCAGAGAAACCTCAAAGTAGCCGTGATTGCCGTTCCACGAAATGGAACGAAGATACCGGTCGCTCTCCACGGCCTCGACACCGGGCGTGGCGCGAGGGGCGAGGAATGCCAACATTCCTTTCCAGTCATAAGGCGGGCGGAAGCGAAGACGGAACAGATATTGATTTTCCGGCTGGCCCTGGGTTTGTCGGGCAAGACGCCGTATTTGCGTAGGGGTTCGATGATAGATCTTACGAATGCTGGCGTTGAATCGGCGCACGCATCCGAAGCCTGAGGCTACGGCAATTTGCGTCATAGGCAAGCGAGTTTCATCGATGAGCTTCTTGGCGAAATGCAGACGCCGGGTATGAGCCACGGCGGTGGGAGATGCTCCGAGATGCTTCAGAAATAACCGGCGCAGGTGACGCGAGCCCACTCCCAGGCGCTCCGCCAGCGTTTCCACTCCACCGTCCTCGAGGCCGCTTTCATCGATCAGGCGCAGCGCTCGCGAGACCGTGTTGGATGTTCCCAGCCAGGCGGGAGTTCCAGGCGAGCACTCGGGGCGGCAGCGAAGGCAAGGACGAAAACCAGCTTCCGCCGCAGCGGCCGCCGTCGCAAAGTAGCTAACATTTTTCTCTTTCGCGGTAGGGGCGGGACAGATCGATCGGCAATAAACACGGCTACCCGCTACTCCGATGAAGAACTTGCCGTCAAAGCGAGGATCGCGTGACAGCCGGGCGCGGGAACAGGTCTGCAAATCGAGAGTCATAGACGAATTCCATAGTAGACGTTTCGCTGGCGATGTATGGACGTTTTCGGACTATGTTAAGCCGAGTTTTGGGCGGAAGGATCGTCGAGGACGCGGCCGGCGGCGGGGCGCCGGGTCCGTAGATTGCGCTCCGCGCTAACGAGGTCCGCAAATGTCCAACTCCCTTGAAGCGACGGTCTTAATGTTCTGGTGGTTTTGTTTCATACCGCTATGGCTGACCGCCTTCGTCACTGCCTGGAATGTCCGGAATGTAGCACCCGATATTTGATTGGGTTCAGTCCCTATCGAAACGGTTCATACCTGATGTCTTATATGACTGACTGTTCCGAGGAATACAGATTGTTCTGTTTTTGCCGGCGGCCGCCGGTTTGCAGTCGGTGGAATGGGAGCGATCTGAAGAGGTATTCAGTCTCGAATGGAGCTTACTATCGCGGCTACGGATCGCCGCAGGAGGTTTGGCTGTTCAGGCAATACGTAAGGCAAGAGCTGGACCTTCTTAATGCGAATCACGCCGAGAAGGAACGAAGAAAGTGAGTGACCTCCGCCATCAGAAACCGAACGCGTACACCAACTACAGCTTGATCTCCATCCCCTCAGCAGCGGCACGCACCTTGGGATAGTAGTTGCGGGCTTCGTGAACAACCTTGTCGATGATGGCGTCGGTGTGGTCGGGATCGTGATGGAAGAGCACGAGTTCTTTGGCGCCGCTTTCCATCACGACATTGACGGCTTCGCGCCAGTGGCTGTGTCCCCAGCCGCGGCGGTGGGCTTCGTATTCCTCGGGAAGGTACTGCGCATCGTAGATGAGGACGTCCGCGCCCTCGGCTAATTTCCGGACGGCTTTGTCGAAGGTGGCGTCGCCGGG
This sequence comes from uncultured Acidobacteriaceae bacterium, assembly GCA_964403025.1. Taxonomy (GTDB): domain Bacteria; phylum Acidobacteriota; class Terriglobia; order Terriglobales; family Acidobacteriaceae; genus Sulfotelmatobacter. The sequence continues at coordinate 312,302 of CAYOEH010000004.1, forward strand.
CTCGTTGTCGGTGGCGTAGACCAGAATTCCATCTTTGGTTTCGAGGCGAAAGCCCATGCATCCCTGGGGATGGTTGAGCCACGCGGTTTGCAACTGAACGCCGTCTTCAACCGTGATGCGCCCGCTCTCGATGTCGTAAAAATCGCGGCGCGCCTTCATCTGGCCGATATCCACCGGGAAGTAGGGTGCGGCCATCTGATCGGCCAGCACTTGTTTGAGGCTGCGCATCCGGCTGGAGCATTGGAAGAGGAAGCGGCTCTCCGGATTCGTATACAAGGGGCGGAAGAATGGCATGCCCTGAATGTGGTCCCAATGAAAGTGCGAAACGAAGACGTGGGCGGAAAAGGGGCGGTCGCCGAATTCGCTTTGCAGCTGCTGGCCGAGGACGCGGAATCCGGTGCCGCAATCGAAGACGTAGATGCGGTCACCGAGCCGCACTTCGACGCAGGAGGTGTTGCCCCCATAGCGCATGTTCTCGGATTGTGGAGTTGGCGTGGAACCACGCACGCCCCAGAACTTAATCCGCATAGGCTTTGAGACCGCACGAGGGCCCGTTTGCTAGTGGCTTCCTTGGTATCTTCGGATGATGGGCCGCGCGCCGTCAATTGCCGGGATGGTTCGCGGCCAACTATTTCGGCGAGGGCCGGGACCGGCGACCCAGCGCGGGACGGCGTCCCCTTATAATGAACCGCTAGGCTTGCGCTGAAGCGGCTTCATCTTTCGGATGGCTTACCTTCCCATGATTAACCCTGAGTTCAAGGAATTCTCTCGGCTGGCGCAGTCGGCGACGCTGGTACCGGTGGTGAAATCGGTGAGCGCTGATCTACTTACGCCGGTTTCGGCATTCCTGGCGATTGCCAAGGAAGAGCCGCACGCGTTCTTGCTGGAGTCGATCGAGCGCGGTGAGCAGATCGGACGTTATACGTTCCTGGGTGCGCGGCCATACATGCGGGTGCGGGCGCGGGGGCCGGCCATCGAAATTGAACGAGGACGGAAGCGCGAGCGTCGGCAAGGCGATGTATTTCAGGTGGTGAAGCAATTGCTGGGCGAGCACCAGCCGGCATTGGTTCCTGGTCTGCCGCCGTTCACGGCTGGGGCGGTCGGTTATTTTTCTTACGATGTGGTCCGGCAACTGGAAAAGATTGGCGAACACGCCAAGGATGATCTTTCTTTGCCGGATTGCGAATTGATGTTCTTTGACCGGCTGCTGGCCTTTGATCATTTGCGCCACCAGATTCATATCGTGGCCGCGGCGGACGTTTCGCGCGAGAGTCCCCGGCGGGCCTACGAGCGGGCCGTGCGGGATATCGCTACGCTGGAACGCAAGCTGGCTGCCGGATTGCGCCCGGCGATGTGGCGTAAATCGTACAAGGCTGGCGCGGGAAAGCTGAAGAGCCATCCGCTTAAGATCAATGCCGGTACTACTCGTACGGCATTTCTGCGCAGCGCGGAGCGCTGCAAGGAATACATTGCCGCCGGAGACATTTTTCAGGTGGTGCTTTCACAGCGGCTCGACTTCATCCCAGGAGTTGAGCCGTTCGATCTCTACCGCGCCCTGCGGCAGGTAAATCCTTCGCCCTATCTTTATTTCCTACGCATGGGCGAGACACAGATTCTGGGCTCGTCGCCGGAGATGCTGGTGCGCGTGACCGGACGCAAGCTGGAATACCGGCCCATTGCGGGCACACATCCGCGGGGTCGCGATGAAGCCGAAGACCAGCGCCTCGAAGAGCAGATGCGGAATGACGAGAAGGAACGCGCCGAGCACGTCATGCTGGTTGATCTTGGGCGTAATGATCTTGGGCGCGTGAGCGAGTATGGTTCGGTCAAGGTGAAAGACCTGATGTACGTGGAGCGCTACTCCCACGTGATGCACCTGGTCTCCGCACTGGAAGGAACGTTGCGAAAAGATCTGAGCGCCCTGGATGCGTTCGCCGCATGCTTTCCCGCCGGGACGTTGAGCGGAGCGCCGAAGGTTCGCGCGATGCAGATCATCGAAGAACTGGAACCCGTGCGACGCGGCATCTATGGCGGATCGGTGCTCTACGCCGATTTTGCCGGGAACCTGGATTCGTGTATCGGGATTCGAACCATGCTGATGCAGGGGAAACATGCTTATTTGCAGGCAGGGGCAGGGATTGTGGCGGATTCCGACCCGGCGAGCGAATTTCAGGAAAGCATGAACAAGGCGCAGGCGCTGCTGAGAGCCGTCGAGATGGCCAGGGGCAGCGGTCAGTGATCAGTGGCCGCTAAGAAAATTCTCCACCAGCTTCTTGCCAGCGTCCGTAAGCACGCTCTCGGGATGGAATTGCACTCCCTCGACGGCAAACTTTCTGTGGCGCAGACCCATGATCGTGCGGGTGCCGTCTTTCTCGGTAGTCCAGGCGCTGACTTCGAGTTCTGCCGGCAGATTTCTCTCTTCCACAATGAGTGAATGGTAGCGTGTGGCCGTCATGGGGGTAGGCAGGCCATGAAAGATAGTTTTGTCATCATGCGTGACGGCACTGGTCTTGCCGTGCATCAAGTGAGGAGCGCGGATTACATGGCCGCCAAAGGCCGCGCCGATCGCCTGGTGTCCGAGGCACACGCCAAGAATGGGAACGTTCCCGGCGAAGTGGCGGATCAGATCGATGCTGATGCCGGCATCTTGCGGAGTGCATGGGCCCGGGGAGAGCACGATACGCTCGGGTTGCATGGCCTCGACATCGGCGACAGTGAGCTGGTCGTTGCGGCGAACCTCAACCTGGGCGCCGAGTTCCCCGAAATACTGAACCAGGTTGTAGGTAAAGGAATCGTAGTTGTCGAGAATGAAGATCACAGAATTCTTCGTCCTGCTTGCAGTTTACACGCGGCAGCTAAGCCAGTTGTCAAATCAAATCGATCGCTAAAGCGTGGGAATTGTTGCCGCTGCCCACCGACAGTGCCATTACTGTCCCCAAGGGTGGTATTGACGCGAGATACCCTCAAACCTCATCCTTGACCGCAGAATATAGCTGGTAGCCACTTCAATAGCTTGGAGTAACGCATGGCAGAAGCCCAGGAAAAAAGGGCTGCAAGACGTTTCGCGCTGCGGATTCCAGTATCAGTCGCCCGCGGTGAAAGCTCAGACCAAAGCGAATCTGCTCAACTTCGGGATGTGAGCGCCCGGGGTATTTGCTTTTACCTGGATTCGCCTATCGCACAGGGCTCGCCCCTGGGCTTCACCCTGACCCTCCCGCCTGAAATCACACTGACGGAAAGCATACGGGTACAGTGCAAAGGGCGCGTGGTGCGGGTCGAGGAATCTGCGAACGATGGCAAGATGGCCGTGGCCGCGGTGATTGAAGATTACGAATTCCTTCCCGAGAGCTAGAGGCGGAGCCCGCGCGCTCTCGAATCTCGGTGACGGCTGGCCGGACGCAACATCGCCCTCCGCGCCACTTTTCCCTATTCCCGGCAAATGATAAGGTTCCTTTCAGAGGGGTGGGAGGCAGTTTTTGTCGCGAGCGCGAATTCTATTTCTTGATACTTTGCTGGTGGCGGCGCTGCTGGCAGCAAGCGCTCGGTCGCAGATTGCTAGCAAGAGTGCGTCTACGCCACTGCCGGCTCCGGTGACGCCGGAGATCAGTCTCGTGACCAGCGTGAATGTGGTTCACGAGCGAGGGGTCCCGGCACTTGAAATTCTTTCCACCCTCCCTGCGGTGCCGACGATTCAGTTCCTGGACTCGCCGCCGCGCCTGGTGATTGACCTGATCCACGCCCGCGTCGGACTGAAGCAGAAACGGATCGCGGTCCAGCAGGAAAACATTCTCGCCATCCGGGTTGAGCAATATCAGGAAGATCCTCCCGTGACGCGGATCGTGCTCGACCTCCTGGCTCCGTATGGCTACACCTGGGATGAAGCGGGGAACCGGCTAATGATCCGGCTGAAGCCGCCCGAAGACACGCATGTGGCAAGCAAGAAGTCGCCGGGTCGGCCGCCCGGGGCTTTGTCGCTGGGTCTGGCAGGTGGGTCAGCTGCGGCGCCTGTCACGCGAAGCGATGCCAACGTGATTGCCGATAGCCGCCTCGTCCCCGGATCGTCCCTGACGGCCGGCAACCAAACGGCGGTGCTGAGTCTGGCCCGAGGCGGCGAAGTGCACATCTGTCCCGGCACGACGGTCTCGGTGACTCCCGCCAAGAATACGAAGAGCCTGATGCTGGGGATGAACACGGGCACGTTGGAGGTTCACTATACACTCGATGCCTCGGCCGATACCGTGCTGACCCCGGACTTCCGCATCGTGTTTGCCGGGCCGGGCGAATTTGATTTCGCGGTGAGCGCGGACTCGCACGGCAATACCTGCGCACGCGCGCTGAGGGGGAACGCTTCGTCTGTGCTGGTTGGCGAACTGATCGGGGACCGCACCTATCGGGTGAGGCCGACCGAGCAGGCGGTCTTTCATTCGGGAAGAATTGATAAGGTAGACAGCGATGTGCCGCTGGAATGCGGGTGCCCCTCGCCCGTTCCAGTGATAGAGGCCAACTCGACCGCCGCGGCTGCAGATTCCAAGTTGCCCACGAACACCAAACTTACGCCCGGCGAGGCGCCAAAGACTGATACGAAGGCGGAAGGTAACGGCCAGGGAAGCGCCCTAGCGACGAACGAATCCCAGACACTTTCCAATGGACCTGAGACTGGGCCACTGCCGGCGTCGGGGCCGAATGACGTTCACGTACAGGTGGACGCGCCGTTCGTATTTCGCGGCAAGAAAAATTCCGCTCCGCCCCCGCCATCCCCGGACGAGATGGCGGCGTTGCCTGTGGTGGCGGCTCCGCCGAAGCCGCCACAGCTCGAGATACAGATTCAGCCACCGCCCCCATCAGTGAATCCGAGCCGGCGCACTTCGGCGCCGCGTCGATTCTTTCGCCACCTCAGGAATATTTTCACCGCTCTGTTTCAGTGACGGATAGCCGGTGACGGATTAGCTGCGGTTGATAGCGCGCCGTAATGGCTCCACTTTGTCGCGCAGTTCGTCGGCCAGGTTGGCGCCGCGCTCGGCCACATCGCGGACACGTTCCTTCGCGTCGCGAGCCCGGTCCTTGGCTTCTTCGGTCCAATCCTGCAGGGTATCCTTTGCATCCTCATAGCCACGCTTCAGGTCACGACGAAATTGTTTGCCAGTCTTCGGGGCAAGCACCAGCGCCGCAAGGGCTCCTGCCCCAATGCCAATGAGCAGGAAAGTAATAGCTGTTCCTATGTGATTGCTGTCAGAGGATTCGTAACGTCCGGAACTCATGATTGACCTCATTTCATTTTCTGCCGAGCGGCGCGCTCATGCAACCCACTTGCGCCCGCTATTGACCTGGGACAATTCTAGTCCTGCGGGCGTGATCCCGTGAGGATCGCCCCGGGAAGCGCGGGGTGTATGGGATGAATCGCTCCGGGCAAAGGTTTTCTTTCTCCCGTGCGGAGTGTAGAATCATCCATTCGGTCCTCGTGTGCGGCGGAAAATGTGGCCTGCCCCGCCTTCCGTCAGCTCAGCAAACCGCACTTATTTGTAAGGAGATAGTTTCGAGCGATGTCGATCCCTGCAACCCAACTGCGCCCCGGCATGATCATCAAGCACAATAATGATCTGCACTCCGTATTCGCCGTCGAACACCGGACGCCTGGCAACCTGCGCGCCTTCATCCAGGCCAAATTGCGCAATCTTCGCACTGGCGCCATGTTCGAGCACCGCTTCCGTTCGCCCGATCCCATCGAAAAGGTCAATGTGGACGAGGTCGACATGCAGTTCCTCTATGCCGACGGCGATAACTACTACTTCATGGACACTTCGAACTACGAACAGACCCACCTGACCAAAGACGTTCTCGGCGATGCCGTGGATTACCTGATTGCCAACCTGGAAATCAAAGTGGAGTTTTTCGACGGCAAGGCCGTGGGGATTGAACTTCCTCAGACGGTGGAACTGACCGTGGTTGAGACCGAGCCCGGTCTGAAGAGTGCCACCGCGTCGAGCGTGACCAAGGCCGCGAAAACCGAGACTGGGCTGGTGGTGCAGGTTCCGCCTTTCATCAACGAAGGCGAGAAGATCAAGGTGGATACGGCCGAAGGCGTGTATTTGTCGCGGGCGTAAGGCAAAGTCAGAAATTAGAAGTCAGAATGCAGAAGGTAAAACCTGGAGCGTTCTCTCTTCTTCATTTCTAACTTCTAACTTCTGCATTTTTCACATCGGAGCATGACCTCCACTGAAAAACCGATTGAGGCTCGCCGCTTTGTGGTTCGCGGACGCGTGCAGGGGGTGGGCTTCCGCTGGTTTGTGGAACGGGAAGCTCATATTCTTGGCATCGCCGGCTGGGTGCGCAACAACTCCGACGGCGGCGTGGAGGTTCACGCCCAGGGAACGCGCGATCAACTTTCTGGCCTGCGATCGCGACTGCGGGAGGGACCGCGTGCAGCCCGCGTCGATGCCGTTGAAGAATCCGAAGCTCGCGTAGCCTCCGGAGTCAGTTCATTTCGCATTGAAGGAGCATGGTAGATTGTCGCCCAACTCGAGCCTGAATGCCGACCAACTCAAGCACCTGATCCGCGAAGTCCCCAACTTCCCTAAAAAAGGGATCCTCTTCTACGACATCACAACGCTTCTGAAAGATAAGGACGGCTTCGCCACCCTGGTCGACAAGCTTGCCGAGCACTATTCCGGGCAGAAGATTGACCTTGTTCTGGGCATGGAAGCCCGCGGCTTCATCTTCGCTCCCGCGCTCGCTTACCGTTTGCATGCTGGATTTGTTCCAGTGCGCAAGGTCGGCAAACTTCCGGCGGAGACCGTTAAGTTCGATTACGCCCTGGAATATGGGACCAACTCGCTGGAGATGCATAAGGACGCGATCCAGAAGGGCCAGCGTGTACTGATTGTTGATGATTTGCTGGCTACGGGAGGGACAGCCGAGGCCACGGCCGGGCTGGCAACTTTACTGGGCGCCGAAATTGCAGGGCTTGGCTTTATCGTGGAACTGGACTTCTTGCGAGGCCGCGAGAAGCTCAAAGGCTACGACGTGATGTCGTTGCTGCATTACGACAGATAGCCGCAGCTTACTTCCAGGCTCGCGTGACGATCAGTCCGATTCCAGTCCAGAAGCTTGCGCTGATGCCCAGCGCCACCACCAAGCCAAGGGCTACGCTCCGTTTGCTGCGGTTGGTGCCAGAGTCGCCTTGGGTGAGCGAATCGTAGACTAACCAGGAACGAAGGAACTTTGCGTCCTTCGAATCTGCCGGTGGATCGCCGCACGCATTCTGGACGGGCATGCCACTGGAGATTTGACCAGTGCTAGATAGGGGGAAGAGCTTTCTAGAGCTCATTATCCGCACCTCCAATAGGTTCATTGAGCAAACCGATTACCATCTCGCCCAAAATTGCAACTGACTGAAATGGAATGACTTCTGGCTGCGAGCTGATTGACTAAAATTTGCCGGCCGAGCAAAAAACTCCCAATTCAGGGCGCCAATCGCCCAGTCTGTTCCCTATACTTCGCTATTCGGCTGGAAAAGATAGGGATAATGGCCCTAGTCTCCGCTACCCGTGGGGATTTCTTCCAGTGACAATTTCGAGTCCTTGGGAAGATAACTCTTGCGCCGAAACCAGTCTTCCATCGCTTCGCAAAGCTTATCCAAAGGAACGCTCGTACCAATCTCCATCTGGCCGTCAGCAATGGGCAATGTATCGTCAAAAATACTGGCATTGGTGAAGTTGCGCATGGCGAAATTGTCCATCCACTTTAGAGGGCAAGGCCGCTTTTGACTTTGATCTTGGAGAATATACTCCACGCGAATCTTGCGAGCAAACATGTTTTGATTTAATCACAGAAGATGCAGCCGGCGGGGTTCGTCTCGACCAGCATGATCGGTACCAACTCCCCCGTATTCAACAGCATCCCATATTGTTGCTGGCAGAGTGCTCCGCTGGTCAGGCCAATCGCATCTCGCCGGGAGCTTAATCTGCGAAAGTGGCCCCAGGTCGACCGGCTCGCTATGCGTCTGTCAATTTTGCTAGTCCTGTTATCCAGCTCAATCGCCGGTTTGGCTCAGCTTTCATCGACAGGCCCGCAAGGCTCTTATGCCGGACAAACTGTCACGGCGGTAGACCTGATTGCCAACCCTCACCGGAATTTAGAGCCTCTGCGCGCCTCGGTAGCGCAAAAACTTGGGCAACCTTACTCCCAGACCGATGTTCAGGCCAGCATCGCCGCACTGCAACGGGCGGGAGGGTTCGAAAAAGTCACCGTCGATGTGATTCCGGATATTTCCGGCCTGCGGCTCAACTTTGTTCTCGAACCCGCATACTACCTGGGTGTGGTGGACTTTCAGGGAGTCCCGAAATCTCTCTCCTATGTGCGTCTGCTGCAAGTCGTGAATCTGCAGGACGAAGATCCTTATGATCAGGCTCGCATCCCGATCGCGGAAACGGCGTTGGTCCACTTTCTGCAGCGCGATGGATTCTTTCTAGCGCAAGTGCGCGCGGAAGCGCAAATCGATGACGCGAACCAACTGGTGAATGTTACTTTCTCGGTGGTCAGCGGAAAACAAGCACGAATCGGCAGCGTGGAACTCCGCGGCCCTTCCGGTTCTGAACAGACATGGTTGCTCGACAAGACCCGTTCGCTCCGAGCTAGATTCACCGGCGCGCTGCTGAATCCCGGGAAGCCTTACACGCCCGAACGCATGAAAGCTGCGACGTCGCTGATCAAAAAATCGCTGGCACGACAGCATCGTTTGGCGAGCAAGGTTCAGGAAGCGCCGCCGCAATACCATGCCGACACCAATCGCGTGGATGTGGCACTTGAGATTGAGGTTGGTCCTATAGTGATCGTTAGAACAACCGGAGCGCGTCTTTCCGCGATCCCGTTGGTATCGGGACGGGAAATGAAGAAGCTCATTCCCATTTATTCGGAGGGCACGATTGATTCGGATCTAGTGCAAGAAGGAGAGCAGAATCTTAAAAATTACTTTCAGAACAAAGGTTATTACGATGTGAAGGTAACTACCGACCTGCAGCGGCAGGCCGATCGAATTGTGCTCTCATACAACATTGATCGCGGGACCAGGCACAAGGTCGATCGCATCTCCTTCCATGGGAACAATCAGATATCGGCGAAGGAATTATTGCCTCTGGTTCAAGTCAAGCGTTCTCATCTTTGGACCCACGGCAAGATCAATCAGAAAATGCTGAAGCAGAGTGCGGATAATCTTCTCGCGCTTTATCGAGACAAGGGATACGAAGAAGCAAAGGTCACTCCACAGGTCGGGGACAACGAGCGGAAACTCGATATTGCATTTGAAATTGAAGAGGGCGCGCAGACGCTGATCGATCAGGTTCAGGTCACTGGAAATCATAGTGTTCCCGAGGATCAGCTTACCGCTCCTAAAGGCTTCGAACTAAAAGCCGGTGCTCCGTTCTCTTCGCGGCAACTAGCAGACGATCGGAATCGCATCTCTGCGACTTATCTGAATCGTGGCTATCTCAATGCGGAAGTAAAAACCACGGTCAGCCGTCATTCCAACAATCCCCACCTCGTGGATGTCACCTATGCGATCTCCGAGCAACAGATGGTGCGGGTGGACAAAGTCGTCTACCTGGGACAAAAACACACGCGCTTGCCGCTGATACAAAAAACGGCGAACTTACCGCCCGAGACGCCGATGAAAAGGGGTCAACTGCTGGGAGCGGAAACTCGCCTTTATGACCTGAACATCTTTGACTGGACGAGCGTGGGCCCGAGAAAGCCGATTACGGATCAGACGGAGGAGGACACGCTCGTAAAAGTCCATGAAGCCAAGCGCAACGAAATTACCTACGGGTTTGGATTTGAAGTTTCGCATCGGGGCGGCAACGTTCCCAACGGCACGGTGGCCCTTCCAGGTGGAGGTGCGACGATTGGTCTGGGCAACAATCAGATCGCGCCCAGCCAAGCCACTTATGCCAGTCCACTCGGCTCGATCGAATTCACCCGCCGAAATATGAGAGGACTGGGCGAGACCGCCAGCGGATCGATTCTGCTCTCGCGCCTTGACCAACGGGCGATTATCAGCTACCTGCAACCTCATTTCCTGGGTTCAGGATGGAGTTCCCTGACCAGCGTCTCGATCGAACGCACAACCCAGAATCCACTTTTTGCCGCGAGCCTTGGCGATATGTCGTTCCAGGTGGAGAAACTGCTGAACCGAAAGACGAACACGCGCCTTCAGCTTCGCTACGATTTCAACAAAACGATTCTGTCGCAGTTGCTGGTTCCCGGGCTCGTGCTGCCGCAGGATCAGAATGTTCACCTTTCCACTTTCTCGAGCACCCTGATCCGCGATACGCGGGACAAGCCCCTCGATGCGCACCATGGCGTTTTTGAAAACTTGAATCTGGGCATCACGCCGACGACTTTGGGCTCCAGTGCCAACTTTGTAAAATTGTTCGGTCAATATGCGTACTACAAGCCATTTCATTCCGTGGTGTTCGCCAACAGCGTGCGCCTGGGCCTGGCGAAAGCGTTCAACGGAAGTTTTGTGCCGACCAGTCAACTTTATTTCTCTGGTGGTGGGACTTCCCTGCGATCCTTCCCCATTAATGAGGCCGGCCCGCAACGCCTGGTTCCATTTTGCAATGTGCTGAAGGGTCAGATGGGATGCGTTAATATCACCGTGCCTCTGGGCGGGAGGCAATTGTTCATTGTGAATTCGGAAGTACGTTTTCCGCTTCGGTTCATGAAACATCTGGGAGGGGTGGTATTTTACGATGGTGGCAACGTTTATAGCGCCATCAACTTCAACAATTTCGCATCCAACTACACCAACACCATCGGAATCGGCCTGCGCTACTCAACTCCGATCGGGCCGATTCGCATTGACCTGGGCCACAACTTGAATCCGGTACCGGGCATCAATCCGACGCAGTACTACATCACATTAGGTCAAGCGTTTTAGGAAACTATGCGGCGGCGAAAAATCATTGGCGGCGCGCTGGCGGTGATTGGCATTCTGATACTTGCCGCGGGTGTGGGTGGATATTACTTCCTCAAGAGCAAGCGTTTCGAAAAGCTTGCCATCGACACAATCCTAGAAGATATCAATGCCGCAACCGGCGGCCGGGCAGAGGTCGGGAGATTCGACTTCCAGCTTTCGACTCTAACCGCTCATCTTTACGACATTACGCTTCGTGGCATCGAGCCCGCCGACCAACCTCCCCTGCTCCACGCCGACAAAATAACGGTGGGACTGAAGATCCAATCGATCCTTCGCCGCAAAATCTCCCTTAGCCAACTCTTGATTGAGCGTCCTGTGGCGAACGTGCAGGTTGATCGCAACGGCAAGAGCAATCTGCCGCAGTCTTCCCGCCCACGAAGCCGGAGCAGCCTCAGCGTGTTCGATCTGGCTGCGCAACACGTTTTTGTGACTGAAGGCCAAGTGAACTACAACGACAAATCGATTCCAGTCGAAGCCGACCTTTACGGCTTGAAAACAGAAATCCACTTTGTGCCCGCCGAGGCACGCTACGAGGGATCGATTTCGTACGACAGCGGACGCGTTCGCTACAAAAATGACCTTGCCTTCGTGCACAGTCTGGAAGCCAGATTCAGCGCGACTCCCGCAAGGTTCTCGCTGGAATCAGCACTGCTCAAGCTGGGATCGTCGGCGCTTTCGCTGAAGGCGGAGTTGACCGATTACAACAGTCCCGTGGTCGAGGGCCACTACGATCTTCGCATTCACACCCAGGATTTTTCTGCGATGTCGCAGCCGGTGACGCCGGCTGGAGATGTTTCACTTTCCGGAACGATTCACTACCGGAGCACGGATGAGGGGCAGCCGTTGCGAAATATTTCGATTGATGGCCGTGCGGTCAGCGATTGGCTAGCCTTATCGTCGTCTAGAGGCCGGCTGGATCTTCGCCGGATTCAAGGACGCTATCAACTGCAGGACGGGAACTTTCAGGCGCGCGACGTCGCTCTCGAAACTCTCGGCGGAAAAGTCTCCGCGGACATTGAGCTTCGACATCTGCATACAACCGTTGTTGGCCAGCTCCGAACTAAGTTGCGGGGAATCTCACTGCAAGCGGCGCAACAAGCGATTCGCGCGGTAGAGCTGAAACATTTAACTCTGGCAAGCGGCATCGAAGGGACCGTCGACGCTTCATGGACTGGCAAACTCAATGACATCCTTCTTCGCACAGACTTGACTTTGAAGAGCGCTCCCACTTCCACGATTCAGCTCTCTTCGGGAGCGATGCCAGTGAACGGATCGATCCATGCGAGTTATGATGGCCAGCGAAAGGTCATTGCTTTTCGTGACAGTTCGCTTCGCGTTCCCGCTGCAGCCATTTCTGCGCAAGGTGAAGTCAGCCAGCATTCGACGCTGCGAGTTGAAGCTGAGGCGAGCGACCTGCACGAGCTTGCCCGCATGATTTCGGACTGGAGCGGCAAGCCACCCGCATCCCTGGAGATCGCCGGATCTGCGTCCCTACAAGCACTTGTTCAGGGTTCGATTCAGAAACCTCATTTGACGGGCCAGTTCAGTGCACAGAAGTTGAAAGTGCAAGGGAGCGAGTGGAGCGCCGCGAAATTCGGTTTTGAGGCGAGCTCTTCGCTCATAGCGCTGCATGATGCCGTTCTGCTGAATGCACATCAGGGCAAAGCTTCCCTCAATGCCAACGTCGCACTGCGAGACTGGTCTTATCGTTCGTCGAGTCCGACGGCCATTAGTTTATCGATACACGGGATGGCGATCGCTGATTTGCAGCGACTGGCAAACGTGCACTATCCCGTCTCCGGCGATCTGTCCGCTGACGTTTCGTTTCACGGTTCGCAAGACAATCCTGCCGGCAGCGGCTCGGCACGGCTCGACCATGCACGCGCCTATGATGAACCTATTCAACATCTTGTGGCGACGTTTCGTGCTGACAAGAACTCCGTGACCTCAACGCTTGAGGTCAGCCTGCCGGCGGGCTCGGCGAATGGGACTGTTTCCTATTCGGCGCAAACCAAGACATACGTCATGCGGCTGAATGCTCCGTCGGTGGCTTTGCAAAAGCTGCAGATGGTGCAGGCGAGGAAACTGGGAGTTTCGGGAATTCTTTCCATTTCAGCCAGCGGATCAGGAACTCTGGACAATCCGCAATTGACGGCCGCGGTACAACTGCCTCAGCTACAGCTCCGCGATAAATCGATTTCGCAAATCAAAGGGCAGGTCGAAGTGGCGAACCACCGGGCAGAGTTAACGCTGGAATCGCAAGTCGCACAAGCCTCCGTCCGCGCTCACGCGAATATCAATCTTAGTGGCGGCTACTACACAGAGGCTACGATTGACACTACCGCGGTCTCGTTGGATCCTCTGCTTGCGCTGTACTCATCTGCCGCTCCGCAAGGCCTTCACGGCGAGACGGAGCTTCACGCGACGTTGAAAGGGCCGTTGAACGACAAATCCCGCATCGAGGCCCACCTCACAATTCCAACCCTCAAGGCCAGTTATCAATCGCTGGAGATCGGTGCTGCCAGCCCGATCCGCGCGGATTACAGTGACTCCGTACTCACCCTACAGCCAGCGGACATTCGCGGCACGGGTACGTCGCTGCGACTGCAAGGCAGGATCCCGCTGGGCGGAACGACCGCGCCCAGCCTTACTGCGCAAGGCTCAGTTGACGTTCGCGTCCTGCGAATTCTGGAGCCGGACCTGCAAAGCTCAGGAACTCTGTCGCTCGACATTCGAGCATCCGGAACACCGAAAGACCCAGCTATCCAGGGGCAGATTCATATTCAGGACGTGGCTTTGGCCACAACCACGACTCCACTCGGCGTGCAGAGGCTTAATGGAACGCTCGACATCAGCGATCGAAGCCTGCAGTTCTCCAGCCTCACGGGTGAAGTTGGAGGCGGACAAGTTTCACTTCGGGGATCGGTCTCCTACCGTCCCAATTTGCAGTTCAGCCTTTCGCTGCAAGGTCAATCGGTTCGACTCCGCTATCCTGACGGAGTTCGAGCCCTGCTGGACGGCAGTCTGGCTTTGAGCGGAACCAAAGACGCGTCCACTCTAAACGGGCGCGTACTCATCGATTCGCTTTCGTTCACTCCCGACTTCGACCTCACAAAATTCAGCGACCAATTCAGCGGAAATGTTGTTCCTTCGGAACCGGGATTGGCCGACAACGTCAAACTGGCGGTCAGCGTGCAGTCAAAGACGGACCTGAGTGCGACGAGTTCTCAAATCAGCCTCGAAGGACAGGTGAACCTGCAGATAGTGGGCACCGCCGCTAACCCTGTAGTAATCGGAAGAACCGACCTGACTTCCGGAGAGCTGTTCTACCGGAATGTGCGTTACCAACTTCAGCGCGGAATCATCAGCTTCAACAATCCCAACGAAACCGAACCCGTGCTAAACGTCTCAGCCACAACCACGGTCGAGCAGTACAATCTGACCCTGACGCTGCGCGGCCCTTTCGATAAACTGACCACGTCGTACACCTCGGATCCGCCGTTGGCCACGACCGACATCATCAATCTGATCGCCAATGGCCAAACCACGCAGGAAGCGAGTGCCGCCGGCCAGAGCACCGATTCGATCCTGGCGTCGCAGGTCGCGAGTCAGGTCACCGGCAGCATTCAACATCTCGCGGGGATTTCCAGCCTGCAGATTGATCCATTACTCGGCGGGAACAATCAGAATCCGTCGGCCCGTGTGGCCATCCAACAGCGCGTGACCAAGAATTTTCTATTTACTTTTTCGACTGACTTGTCGCAGCCCGGAAGTGAGATCGTGCAAGGGGACTATCAGATCAACAAACGATGGTCGGTGGGCCTGACTCGCGACGAAGTTGGAGGAGTTTCGGTCGACGGCAAGTATCATACAAAGTTCTGAACACGCAAAGTTCCGACTTCTACGCGGCCCGCTCGAAAATCTCTCGGCTTGTGGGCTTATCTTTCTCTACTTGAATGCAACTTTTTCAAAGTCATCCGCGGGAAGGTTCTATAAAGAGGGGCGAAGTCCCCCGCAGGACCGGAGAGGGTTCACTAGGGATGCGGGCTAACTCCCGGCAAGTGGGTTTGTAGTAAAACAGTAGTAGAGCGGAGAGGTGGCCGAGTGGTTGATGGCTCCGGTCTTGAAAACCGGCATACCTGAAAGGGTATCGGGGGTTCGAATCCCTCCCTCTCCGCCAGGCTGTCTTGACTGCGCAGGATCCCGCCAGCTTTGCTGCGAAAAGTGGAAAATGCCTATTTCGCGTTAATTCCGAACTTTAATTCCGAACCAGGGAGGCGCTGCTTGATTCGACCGACGATCCTCGCGATGTTCGTGGGAAGCTGTGTGTTCGCGACCGCGACCGTGAGTCTGGCCCAGTCCAAACCCTTTTTCTTGAATGATGAGCAAGCCCAAACCGAGGCGGCACATTTTCTTGTCGACCTCGTACGAATTGACACTCAGGATCCTCCGGGTGATGAGTCGAAAGTCGCGCACTATCTCGAAGGCGTGCTGAAGAGCGAAGGAATCGAATCGGAAATCCTGGAACCAGTGCCGGGTCGCGCCAGTATTGTTGCGCGGCTCAAGGGCAACGGGAGAAAGCGCCCGTTGCTGCTCATGGGACACGAGGATGCTGTTCCCGTCGATCGCTCGCATTGGACGGTTGACCCATTTGCCGCCACCGAGCGTGATGGCGTGGTGTACGGCCGTGGGGCGTCCGACGATAAGGCGATGGTAGCCGCTAATCTGGAGGTCCTCCTGCAATTGAAGCGCATGAAGGTGCCACTTGATCGAGACGTCATCTTCCTGTCCGAAGCCAGCGAGGAGATGTCTTCGCCCGCGGGCATGGCCACGATCGTCGATCGATATTGGGACAAGATCGACTGTGAGTTTGCGCTCAACGAAGGGGGCGGATCGCTGGTCGAGAATGGAAGGGTAAAGTACTTCGGCGTCGCGACCGCAGAAAAGCTTCCGAGAGGCTTGCGTCTGGAAGCCACGGGCAGCAGCGGACACGGGTCGGTGCCCCGAGTCGACAATGCAGTCGTCCACCTCGCTGCTGCCGTGGCGAAGGCCGGAACCTGGGATACTCCCGCGCGTCTCAATGAAACTACGCGTGCATTTTTCGAGCGACTGGCCACAATCTCAGCGCCCGAGGAAGCTGCATGGTATCGAAATGTGCTGGACCCGAAGGTGCAAGAAGAATTAAAGCGCAAGAAGCCCCAGTATTACTCGATGGTGCGAACCTCCGTCGTTCCCACCATGCTAAAGGCCGGCTACAAATCCAACGTGATCCCGCCATTCGCCGAAGCGACGCTCGACGTGCGTGCACTTCCCGACGAAGACCTCGGAAAGTTCCGCGAGATGCTGGCCGAGACCATCAATGATGCGCAAGTAAAAGTCGTGGCCGAGGATGTTTCGCTTTCCATGCCGGCCGCGCCTCCCAGCAAGTTAGGTACGGAAATGTTTGCCGCTTTGGAGCGTGCGCAAAAGGAAGTCAGTCCCGGGGCCATTACCCTGCCCACGATGACGACGGGAGCTACTGATTCCTCGTTTCTGCGAGCAAAGGGCGTTCAGGCCTACGGGATCGCCGTGCCCAAGACCGAGGAAGAGAGTCGGGGCGTTCACGGCAATGACGAGCGCATCGAGACTAAGCAGCTCGGGCTATTTGTGCGCTATCTTTTTTCGGCCGTTACTGGGGTGGCGGCGCCCTAGTACCGCCAGTAGGGACCTTGGGAGACGCGTTTTTGAAGGCGCTGACGGATGGATGGCTGCAAAAACTTAATGCCGCTGGCCCTCGTTCGTTCCCTTGAATTCCTTGAAGAGTCTTTCAGCGTTAAGGTGGTATACCTTTTCCAGCACTGGATCGGGAAGTCCAACTCCATAGATTTCCCACCGTCCCTGGCCGGGGTAGCCCCAAGGGTCAAAAGAATCGTCGCTGGTTTCAAGCCAGCGAAAGTAGTTGCGATACATCGCCTCATCCATTCCGCCGTCGGTTCCAAACATGATTCGATCCTGATATTTCAGGAATAACTCGCGGGTCCGGCCGGGCTGCCTTCCGAGTTCAGCTTCGCGGGCGCCGAATTCCACCATCACGTTTGGATATTGGTCCAGCATCTGCGCGACCCAATCGAGATTCTCCGGCCAACCCATATGCAGTGATACGAACTTTGTTTTCGGAAATTTTGCGAAGACGTGATTGCGAGCATCGAGAAGTTGCTGAAAACCTGGAAATCCTGACCCGTAAAAACTCCAGTCCGGATGTTCGATGAGTTCGTCGTAACGTTCATTGGTCCCATCGATGGGATGGAAAAAAGCTTCCGGGTCCCCGGTGTGAATGAAAACTGGAATTCCCAGCTTGCCGCACTCTTGCCAAATGGGATCAAGGCGACTGTCATCGATCGCAATGAGCTTTCCACTTTTATCGCGTACTCCCAATCCAAAATCCTTCAGGAATTTGAGGCCCCGCGCTCCACGCGAAACCGAATCATCGAGTTGTGCGACCATCTCCTTGCCGAAATCCGGATCGTCGATCTTGCTCCAGTCGAGTTGCTCGAACACCATGAATCGCCCTGGGTAGGGTTTCACCATCTCGTCGATGACCTGTTGCAGCTTCTCTCCCCACATGCCGGTCAGAATAACGACGGTTTTCACGTTGGTATTGTTCATGACCTCAATCACGCGCTCGGGCGGCATATGTTCGTCAATTCTTGCAGCGTCATTCGTGTGATTATGGACGTCGATCACATAAAACTTGGCGCGGTTTACTTCATGCACTGGCACATGCAGCATGGACTGCGGATGGAAATCCTTGAGCAGGAGCGTTTTCTTCTGCTCGGCATCCGGGGCGGCCTGATAGCCAATTGGCGAGGATTGCTGAGATGGTGATTGAGGCTGCGGATTCTGGCCGAAGCACAAGACAGAAAGCGCCGTCGACGCTATGAACCCGGCCGCTAATCTCGTGTTCATGAACAGGCTCCTGGGCCGATTTATTCCTGACTATTTGACCGGATTCAATCGGCGGTTGCGGTCAGGGTGAAACTGTGTGTCGATTTGGCCGCTGACCTTGATTGCGAAAGTGCTTTCGTATGGCACGTCGTCGATTCCCTCCGCCACCAGATGAACCTGGAAGTCGCCGGCGTGCGTGAAAGTATGCGTGACGGATGGGCTGGTGAGGTGCGATCCGTCGCCGAAATCCCAGCGATAGGAAAGGGCTGGAACGCCGTTGGGATCGCTCCCAGCCGAAAAATGAACCGGCAGTCCAGTAGTGGCTTCCTTTGGAGCTTCTGCCGTGATCGTAGGAGCGTCGGCCGCGATCGAGCGGTCGACGATTTTCACCACGCGGGCCGAGCGAGGCGGAACGGTCAGCGAAAACGAGGTCGACTTGCTCGCGATGGCCTGATTTTCCAGAACTTCTATCAACTCGTAGTTCGGTCCTGAGAGGTTCGATCCTGAAAGGCCAAAGTCAGCCAGGGAAAACTCGCGTGAACGTGGCTTGTCGGTCCAATTGAAAACAGTCAGGATGCTCTGCCGTTTACTCTCGCGCAAAAGAAACGTGCTGGGCATGCCATCTTCTGGCGCGTAGCTCATCAGGTCGAGCGGTCTTGCGGATCGTCCCAGGCGCGCGATATTGATTAAGTCGCGGTTCTTTATCAACGCGACGCGATCGGCATCTTGAAACAAGGTAGACAGGTCATCGCCGATCTCGAACATTCCTCCGGAAACCGCAGACAGGGCAATGGAGGCTCGCGCTTCCTCGAGGGTAAGCACTTCTTTGCTGGGGTGCGATTCATCTTCGTCCGCTCTCTGGCGGGAGACAGTGAACGCGTCAGGATCCGCAACGAAATAATTACGATTCATGAAATAGCGCGCGGCCACGCCGGGAGCGGCCTGTTTCGTGGCATCGAACATGTGGCCGGTGTCGCAGGAAATGCGGCCGGCGTCTACGATGCCAACCGGATTCAGCATTACGCTGCCGTCTTTATCGAGCAGCACATCTTCTCCCACAGCTTCGCGAATAACCTTTAGACCGATTCGTTGCGCTTCGAGCGCCGTCGTGTTCGGACGAAAATAATAGCCCTCGATCGCTGAATCGTCCATGAAGTCGAGTTTGATGTAGCGAATCCCCCAGTCTCTGGTCAGCGTGGTGTAGGTAGTGCGCAAATATTCCTGCGCCCCAGGGTTGGTTGAATCGAGGACGAACAAGGCATCCACGTTGCGCCTGGTGCCTTCCTCCTCCAGGACAAAACCAGCATGAATGGGCTGGCCCTGCGCGTTGTGCACCAGCCAGTCTTTGTGGTTCTGGTAGATCCAGGAGCGCTCCGAAACTTGAAGGGGAGAAGTCCAGATTCCGGGAACGAGACCCAGACTGCGAACCTTGTTTTCCAGCGGAACCAGTCCGCGCGGGTATAGCGTGGCGTTGGGATTCGCGTATTCTCCGCGGGCAAACTGATAGCCCTCGTCGATGTGAAAGAAAGTGTAGCCTTGCTCTTTGAACTGAGCGGCCAGCACTTCCGCATTCGTCAGAGCCGCGCCTTCGTTTAGTCCAAAATAGAATGCGGTCCAACTCCACCAGCCTATCGGGGTAGGAGCAGAGACTCTCGCGTGATGCAGGCGGCGAATCAGATCGCCATACGCTTCCAGTTGTGCGTGGTAATCGGAAGCGAGGCTCACCAGTAAGCGCTCCGAGGAAAGGCTCGCTGCGGGTGCGACCGGCAGGCTCAACTCCACCTGGTCGTCTGCGGTTGATTGCTTTAAAGAATTTTCTTTGGTGAGTTCGGTTGTGCCGGTGGAGTCGACTTCGTACTTGATGATTTGCGGCTGCTTTGCGTCCACTGCAAGCCGCAGTACCGTCAGCCATCGTTCCGATGTCAGAGTTGCCAGGAACAAGCTGCGCCCGCTTTGGCGGTTGTAAATCAGTTGGCTGCCCACGGCGCGATGCATTCCGTCGGTCGCATCCGCCAGATCATGGATTTTCATCTCCGGCCGATCTTCACTGAAACTGTCCGACAGTATTCGATCCGCCGACTCAGGGCCATCCACATGCACCTCGGCTGGCGCCGCTGCGTTCACCACTCGCATTCCCTGCACCGTGATCGGCTTCCCCGTACCGTTTCGAACACGAACCTCTATCTCCACGTACGCTGGACTCTCATGGAGCCGCAGGAAGCACAGCAGGTCGGGCTGTCCGGCCAGACCCGTATTCGTTTCTTCGATTTCACGACCGCTCCCCAACTCGTCCGTGAAAGATGAAACCACGGCTTCGTGTCTTGGATATTCTGCGGAAAAGACCCAACGGTTGTTGATCTTGGCACCGGTTCCCGCCGTGATCCAGTCTTTCGCCGATGATCGTTCAGAAGATGACCGGTCGGAAATGGTGTAGTCTCCGGTCGCCAAATCCACCGTGGCCTTGTGCTCGGCGCTTTCGACTTGTACTTCTTTCTTTGGGGCAGCTCCCGCAGGCAGCGAACCAGCGAGAACAAGCAATGGCAAAAGCGCGAATTGCCAGAAAAACCGCGACCCGACCGCCATGAGACGAGCCTCCAGGCCTTCAACGATGCGATGGAACACTAATTCGTTTTTGACAATCGCGCCGCGAAACGAAAGTAAAGGCAAGC
Organism: uncultured Acidobacteriaceae bacterium; assembly: GCA_964403025.1. GTDB lineage: Bacteria > Acidobacteriota > Terriglobia > Terriglobales > Acidobacteriaceae > Sulfotelmatobacter. The sequence continues at coordinate 332,867 of CAYOEH010000004.1, forward strand.
ATTCGTAATATACGAAAAGTGCCTTCACTGTCAATGCCGGAGCCTTTTTGGGCGTGTGGTCGGCCAAGACTCCACAACTTCCCGGTCGGAGTCCCTTCGCGGCAAAGTTCTTCGTCTGAAACCGAAATCCGGCGCGGATGCCAGCTTACCCGTAAATCATTACGTCGTGGACGACACGGCTAATCGCACCGTTGGGACTTGGCCGGTCCGGTGTCAAGTTCCATCGCAGGGAGAAGAAGAGTCCGAGCAACTGACCGAACAGGACGTCCACCGGAGGGCGACAATCATCCGGCACTGGCGTGCGAATTTCTGGCGAGAGATAGCGTTCGGCAAGGCCGTCCAGCGAAAGTTCTGAATGACCGCCCACTGCGATCCGAGTTTTCGCGAGTTGTTTCTTCGTGAGTTCCTGCAGCAGATCTTTTTCGTAGCGGAAGACTTTTTCTTCGCTCGAAAGAAAAGCAACCAGCAGCGTGCTCTCATCAAGAGCGGCCATAGGGCCGTGGCGCAAGCCCATGACCGATTCCGACATTGCGAGAACTCTTCCGGCGGTCAGTTCCAGGACTTTCAATGCAGACTCGACGGCTACGCCTTGCAGCGCGCCTGACCCGATAAAACAAACTTTGGCATAGGGTCTCGAGGCAAGTACTGCCGCGGCGTCGGCAGCACGCGGCAGGAAGGTCTTACCCGCTTCTACGAGGCGGCTGAGTATGCCTTCATATTCCACCGGATCATGCACCCAAGCCATGCATTGGCCGGATACGACCATGTTCGAGAACGAACTGGTCATGGCCAAGCCTCGGTCATTCACGGCATCGTCGAGGACAATCGTAAACGCTTGCTTCTTGCCGGCGGCGCTGTGAAGCATGCGTCCCCGGGCGTTGCAGGAAACGACGATGTGATGGACCTCTGGATGTCTGAGGAGAGCTTGCTCGAGGACAGCGACACCTTCCGGGCTGTCGCCAGAGCGCGAGAACGAAATCCAAAGGTAACGCTGACCGGGGATCAGCCACTCGTCCATGTGCGTTAGAAGACTCGTGCTGGGAACGGCAGTCACTTCACACTTCCATTTTCGGCGCAGGAGAAGAACGAGACTTCTGCCAACATAGTCGGAGGTACCAGCGCCGATGAGAAAAACGGCGGGTTTTGGCTCAGTGTCGTCAACGAAACCTGCGACGGCGAGAAATTCCGCCAACTCCGTTCGCCGTTTCCGAAAAAGAGAGTATGTCGATTCCCAGGTAGCGGGCTGCTGGGCAATTTCTGCGGGAGTATATACCAGGCCCCGTTTAAGTTTCTCTTCTCCCGAAAGATCAAGAAGTTCGTCAAGAGCACTCACCACCGGACGCTCCTTTGTGAAACTGTAGAATTACGGTTTATGACGTTTACGACTATCCGAAACATACACCCCCGGCTTGGATGAATCCGCGATACATTGGGGCAATAGACTTTAGAGGAGGCGTCACGATATATTTCAGAGACTTTCGAGTTCTTTCGAACATAGACATTTACTTGCGATTTGTATGGAAAGTCAAGCGTAAAATGTCAGATTCAAGACTGGGCTCGCTTTTTATCGTGGGAGAGGAATGCCTTCGCATACCGGCTCAGTCTCAAGTGCCCAGCTTTTTTCGTGGACAAACGAAAGTTGCAAACGATAGAAGAACTTGTACGCTGTGACTGCCAGAGGTGGGCCGCGTGCTGATTGAAGAACGTCGAAGAGCGATTCTGGAAGCGTTGCGCCGGGACGGCCGCGTGTTGGTGGCGGACCTTGCGCGACACTTTCGTACATCGCAAGTGACCATTCGCAAGGATCTGGAGATTCTGCACTCCAGCGGAAAGATTCACCGGACGCATGGAGGCGCGCTGCCTTCGCGGGATGGAGCACTCGAAGACCCTACCCTGCGCGAAAAAGAAAAGCTGCATCGCAAGGAGAAGCTCCAGATTGCGACTGTGGCAGCGCAGATGGTGAAGGAAGGTCAAGTGGTGATTCTCGACTCCGGGACTACCACTACCGCAATCGCCAGAGCGCTCCGCCATCATCAGAATCTTACGATTATCACCAATGCGGTCAATATTGCGGCCGAACTGGCGGGCTCGTCGCTGGATGTAATTCTGACCGGAGGAACTCTGCGCAAGAATTCCTTTTCGCTGGTTGGACCGATCGCGGAAGAAACTTTGCGCCGCTTGAATGCGGACGTTCTTTTCTTAGGGGTGGATGGCTTCGACGTTCACTACGGACTGAGTACGCCGAATCTTCTAGAAGCAAAGGTGAATCGCGCCATGATGGAGGTCTCTCGGGTTGTGGTCGCGGTTTGCGATTCGAGCAAATTTGGACGCCGGAGTCTCTCTCTGATCGCGCCTCCGTCCGCCATCCAGCAGATCATTACCGACCGCGCTGCTCCCAAAAATGATATCGAGCAATTGCGCAAGGCGGGCGTGGAAATTACGCAGGTTCACGCGGATGGACGACCCGCATCGGAGGATGTTCGCCAAAAACGATCGCAACCGCGAGGTCACCGGGAAACGCAATTCTGATTGAATGCTTCAGGAAGTTTGCTTTGCGATAGAAACTCTCAGGCGTGAGTAGGTTTCTTCTGCTACTTTGCAACTCTCGTCAAGATTTGTTGCAATTCGCCGGTCGAAGTAAAGCTCACCCCACCCACGAAATTGCCTGAAGCCATCTGGTTGCGGATTTTTTCGCGGTTGGGGCCGGCGCGGTCGATGGCCTCGGTGAGGCTGTGCAGCGCTAGCTCGATGGGCGTACCTTCCGGCAAGCGAAATATCCAGGGAATGTTGGTTGTAGTCAGAGTGCGGTCGGAAGAGATAGCAACCACGGGAAGAAAGACCTTCACAGCGATTTGTTCGGCTAAGTGGCTGGATGGGCGATCGAGTGCGATTAAAGCCAGAACGCGATCCTGATAGACAGCCTTTGCGAGTTCATCGGACGCCTTTCCCCACGAAAGCTGGGAAGGAATCGCAACCAGAGATATAGCTTGGCCTTTGCTGTTTATGGTACCGAGCAGACGGACTACGTCAGCGGAGCGAACGATTTCATCGGCTCGCGGCCCGAAGACACCGATGGTCAGATGGTTGGATTTCTCATCGGCGAGAGTCGGCCCCGCGTAGTCGACGCCGTTTTCCCCTACGCGAGCATAAGGCTTGTCCATCGTGATGCGGCGATACTCGACTCTTCCTTCGTGGACTCGGGCGAGAAAAAGCGGAGCGATATTCTTGCAGTTCGGATCGAAGGCCATGTCGCCGGTGACACCCTTATAATTCTCGGTCACGGTGAGTGCGTCGCGAATCCTACCTTTGTTCAATCCGGCACGGCAGATGGCATTCAGCAGGATCTTCATCGCATCGTAGGCGAGAGATGCGAAATGATCGGGCTCTTCGTGGAAGCGTGCCTCGTAGCGGACCTTGAAATCGATCCAGCGCGGATCAGTGCGAGTGGGATCGTACGGAAAAACCGCCTCAAAGTTTTCTGCGGCCGATCCCGCCAGCTTTACCAGTTCGTCGTCACTAGTCCCACTGATGGTTCGGTGACTGCCGAATACGCGCTGCCTCATGCCCAATTCCCGCATCTGCTGCAGGATCATGGCAGCTGGGCCAATATCGGTCCAGAGCACAATGCCGTCGACTCGCGAATCCTCGATGATCTGCAGTTGATGGCGGAGATCCGTATCGCCCGGCATGAACTTCTGCTCGATCACAACTGGATGACCCAGCCGCCGCGAAGCATCACGAAATTTCAGAACGCCGAAGCGCCCGTAGCGATCGTTCACGCGCAGGATTGCAATTCGTTTCAGGCCGAGTTCGGTATAGATGTGGCGCGCCAGGGTGTAGCCCTGCAGCCGGTCATCCTGAATATCGGTGAAGTACCACGGGATGATGGTTTCGGGAATCGTGGGATCGGTGGAGGCGCTGTTGACCAGCGGAGTTTCGGCCTTCAGGGTGAGCCGCAAAGCAATGTGGGTGGTGTCGGAACTGATCGATCCGAACATCGCCCATACCTTTTCCTCGTAAACCATTTTGACGATTTCGTTACTGGCCGCGCCCCAAATGGCGGAATCATTGTGCACCATCAGCTTGAAGGGCTTTCCGGCGTAACCGCCGTTGGCGTTCGCCTCTTCGATGGCCAACGTGGCGCCATTCAACATACGATTGCCTAAAGCCTGTTGAGGATGGTCATAGAGAGGACCGACGAAACCGATGCGTATCTCGGACAAATCTTTCAGTTCGGGATCCGGCACGTCACGAGCCGCGCCGTTGTATTCGACGAGATCCTGATAGTACTCGTGATACGGGGTGGTGAACTTTGAAAACGGCTGCAGGTCGTCGGGCGCACCGGTGTAGGGTTTCAGTGAACGGAATGCCGGCGGACCTGCAGAATTGTCTCCGCAGGGGCATGGCGTCTGCGCCAGCGCTGTGGACACAAGCGCCGCGGCGACAAGGTACCTGCACAGGCTTCGCATATGCGCTACTCCGTCGGCGATTCGCGGCGGAACATGGCGATCGCTTCAATCTCAACCAGCAAGTCGGGGCGGCAGAGAATGGCCTGGATGCCCGTGGATGCGGGCAGAGGATCAAGCCCCTGCTCTTTGTAGAACGCAGTCCGTTCGTCGTTGAATGCTGCGTAGTCGCGCTCGATGTCGCGCAGATAGCAGGTGGTGCGAACGATATCGTGCCAGGTTGCGCCTTCAGAGGCCAGCAGCGCGCTGATGTTATCGAACGTGCGGCGCAATTGACCGCGCAAGTCGCCCGTGTGGACCGTACGGCCCTCGTCATCGATGCTGGCGGTGCCGGAGATAAGCAGGATCGTAAGACCATTCAAATCGATCCGCATGCCGCGAGAGAATGCGCTGCCGTAAGCGTAAGCTTCGTTAAGCGCTGAATGGTTCGTGATGGCGCGCTTGACCACGGGCGCCGTGGTCACTTCCGCGAGTAGTTCCTGGACATTCATAGAATGACTCCTTAAGAATTCATTTCTGTACCAGCTTGGGTGCTTGCGCGAGTTGCGCGGCTTTCGCTGAATCAGTTTTTGTTTGAGCAACCTTGGACGAACCGCCTTGCCGAATTCCGTGGCTCAGGCCTTTGGCGGTGGCTACCCAGAGATCGTCTCCCTGGAAATCGACGCCGAGAATATAGTTGTGCGCGGGCGCGCTCTGCACCGCAATTTTCTTTATGACGCCAGCCGCATCGCGCACCAGCATCTCTGGCTTGTGCGTATCGAGCGCGGGCCGATATACCGACCAATTCGTGCCATCGTAATAAGCCAGTCCTTTGTCGGTGGAGAACCATGCGCGATTAGCATCTACTGCTTTGATCTGGTTTAGAAAATTGCTGGGCAGGCCGCTATCCTTCTGCAGGAAGTTATGCCAGTAGCGCCCATCGTAGCGGCTGGCGCCAAAATAAGTGGCGACCCAGAGAATCTTGTCGACGTAGCTGACTGAGGTCGTGATTTCGTGGATCAGTCCCTGATCCTTCATCAATACCAGTTGATTCTCGCCGTCGGGATCGTTGTAGTCCTTCCAGCGCTCGGTCTTAACGTCATATTCGAGCACTCCGCCGCCCCACACCGCGTAGTAGACCTTGTCTTCCCCGGGACTGACGGCATAGGTCCAGATCTCGTACATCGGAGTGTTGCGTTCGTTGAACAGGGCCCACTGGCCGGTGCGCGTATTCAGGCGGCTAGCGCCGGCCGCGGTTGCGGTCCAAATGAAATCTCCCTGCACGCCCACGCCGTAGACAATGTCGTTGCTGAGACCGGAATTCAGCTGAGTGAAGTTATCAATGCGGCTGGCGGAGATGCGGCTGAGCCCGCCCATGGTTCCGACCCAGAGATCGCCGGTGCGCTTGTCGAGAGCGAGCGAAAGTACAGCCTGGTGCGCCAGGCCACCGGCGGGACGGAAAGTTTTCCACGCGCCGTTTTCGTATAGGCCCAGGCCGTTCTCCGTGCCGGCCCAGATGAGGTCCCCGTCCACGAGGACACAGAAGACGTGGTTATCAGGCAGGCCGTTCGCGGTGGTGAAGTTCTCCCACCGGAAGCGAGGCATGTCCTGGGCAATCGCAAGCACATGCGCGAGTAAAGTCACCATTAGCACAACTAGCGTCGCGGACCGGATTTTTGAGGTCATCTTCATAGCGTTTTCAAATACTCGATCAGATCATTTAGTTCATCTTTCGTGAGATCGTTGCTCACGCCGTGCGTGTCTTTCGGGTTGAACACAGTCCATATTTCTTCCAGAGATCGCGCCGAACCATCGTGCAGATACGGCGCGGAGTAAGCGACATTAGGAAGCTGCGGCACATCGATCACCGGCGAGCGGTCCGTGGACTTGCCGGTGCCGACATCGACCTGCTGCTGGTTCGTGTACTTGGGGCCGCTGTGGCAATATGCACACTGGTTCTTTTCAGAAATTGGCTTACCACTCTTGTATTTGGTCCTCTCAAAAATCGCCTTGCCGCGTTCCTGCGCCGGAGTCAGGTCTCCATTGGGCAGACGGTAACGATTCGGACGGTAGGGGAGCGAGTAAACAAAGCTCACCAGATCGGTGAGTTGTTGCGGCGTGTAACTCTGGGAGCGATAGAAAAACTTCTCGGTGCGCGGCCCACACTCGGTCGGCATGTCAGGGTTGCCGCCGTTCCATTTGAACGGCTCCGTACCCGCCAGGCTTTCCAGCGATCGATTGTCGACGATATCCTTGCCGAAACCGTCGGGCTCAAGGTCCCACTGCAAGCCGTCAATGGTTGCGTCGAGATGACAGTTGGCACAGCCGAACTGGCCTTGGAATGCATAATCGGCAGTGAAGAAAAGTTGTTCACCGCGGCGAAGTGCGTTGATCGTTTTGGGTCCGCCGAGATCAATGGTTGAAATTACTTTGTCAGTTGATGTGTCAATGACCGAGATATTGTCATCGAGCCGATTTGCCACATATAACCGCTTGTTGTCTTGTGATAACAAGGCTCCACGCGGATTGCGGCCGACTGAAATTCTCGCAGTTACGTAGTTTGCCGATGCGGAAAGATCATTCGCGAGGTTACTCGACAACTGTCGGCGGGCTTTGGCAAAGGCCAGCAACTTTTGCACGTCAATGACGGTCACGCTCTCGGACCCAGCGGTGGTCACGAACAATTTCGATTTGTCCGGAGTGAATGCCACGCCCCAGGGTAGAGCGTAATAGCGATCGAGTTCATCGATTGGGACCTGAAGCGTTCCGCCAATATCGTCACCGAACAGAGTCAGCGAATCACCGAATGCCCAGCCGTGCTCCACGTGCGCCAGGGGAATTAAATTCTTAGGACGGAGTTGCGCTGCAACTCCCAGCTTTCCGTCGCCAGAGAGCGCCACGTGGAATACTCCAGCGGCGTTGTGCAATCGCTTGCGCTCGACTACGGCCTGCCGAACGGTGTCGATGATGGTGATTTCCGAATTCGGCTGCGTCCGGAAAGCTCCGGCATTCGGATAGATGTGCGTGCCGTATACCCATCTGCCATCCGCGGACAGAGCCAGATAGCTCGCGCCGCGGCCAGCGAGTAATCGTTTGATTTCCTGGCCGGTACTTATGTCGATCACGGAAATGTCGCTGCTGAGGCGATTCGCGATGTAGAGAGTCTTGCCACTCTTGTCACAGACGATGCCGGTAGGTTCGAAGCCAGTGGGAAGCGTGCGTACAACTTTCAGAGTTGTCGCATCGATCACCGAGACTGTGTCCGCCCATGCGTTCGTCACATAGATCTGCCGGCCATCGGGAGACCGCACAATTCCGCGTGGCACGTGACCTACGGGAACTGTACTCAGGACTTTGCCAGATGAGAGATCGACGATACGAAGTTCGTCGCTGGCCTGGCACACGACGTAGAGCAGATGTCCATCTGGCGAGAATGCCATCTCGATTGGCGACAGGTAGTGCTGATTAACTGCTTCTTCGGACTGCGTCGATGCGGGTTTGGCTGCGGGCACAAGCAGCACCAGAAAGAGAGTCAAACCGACCGCAGGAGCTATGCATGCAATCCACTTCGTCTTCCCGCGCAATAGGCTTCCCACGAGCATCTACGGCTCCTCCACCGTAAGTACGCGGTCTACGGCAACATTCTCCAGGACCTGCACTTTTCCGCTGGGCCAGTGGATGATGAGCTTGTCAGCCTTAGTCGCGGTTCCCAAGCCAAAATGAACGCGGCCGTCGTCCTGTGAAAGGTAGCCTGATCCCGCGATGCGCTCGGCGATCTGCTTTCTTCCGCCGGCAAGCAACTCCAAATGCGCACCGATACCGTCGCGATTGCTTTTTTTTCCCTTGAGCTTCACGGTCAGCCAGTGATTACTGTTCTGTGTGACGTTGTGCAGCAGAGTACCGGGCGCGCCAAGATTCACCACGAATGCATCGATTTTTCCGTCATTGTCGTAGTCGGCAAAGCAGGCGCCGCGCGAAACTGTTTTTACGTCGAGCGCCGGACCCGCATCCCGAGATACGTCGGCAAACTTCCCATTACCCAAGCCGCGGAACAGCGACTGCTCCTGCGGAACCAGGTGAATCAGACCGCCGTGAAAAATCATGATGTCGAGCCAGCCGTCATTATCGAAGTCGTATACGCCCGTGCCCCAACTGGTGTATTGCGCGGTCGCCTGCGAAATTCCGGAGCTCGGCCCGATATCTTCAAATCCGTTCGCTCCTGTGTTGTGCATGAGGCGGTTATATTTCGAGTCGGTCACCCAGAGATCCATACGCCCGTCGCCATCGATGTCGGCGAATACCGGGCCCATCGCGGAAGTGTTCTCCCCGTTCTGGCCATACGCGACGCCGAATTCAGCCGCCACTTCTTCAAACGTGCCGTCGTGCTTGTTGTGGAAGAGAAAATTCTCGGTCTTATCGTTGGCGACGTAGATATCGGGATAACCGTCGCCGTCGTAATCCGCCGCGGTTACACCCATGGTGCGGCCTTTGTAAGCGCCGATTCCGGATTTGTCAGTCACGTCAGTAAACGTGCCGTTGCAATTGTTGTGGTAGAGGCGGTTGGTTTCGGCGGCGTAGTCGAGGGGACCAGGATAATTGTCGGCAGCGTAGTAGTTGCGATACTTGGGATCGAACTTCACATAACGGCCGACAAACAGATCGACGCAGCCGTCGCGATCGTAGTCGAGCCATGCGGAACTGATCGACCAGCCGTCCACTTTAAGTCCGGCTTTCTCGGTAACGTCTTCGAAAGTTCCGTCGCCGCGGTTGCGATAAAGAATAGCTCGTCCGTAGCCGGTGACGAAGAGATCGACAAAGCCGTCGTTGTCGAAATCGGCAGCAATCGCGGCCGTGCCGTAAATATTGGCGGCGACTCCCGCCTGCTCGGTGACGTCGGTGAATGTGCCGTCGCCGTTGTTTCGGTAGAGATGATTGTGCGGAGCCACGGCCGGGGGCTGCTTCAGCGGGTAGGGATGCATTCCCTCCTCGAGCGGCTTGCCGCTGACTACATAGAGATCCGGCAGACCGTCGTTGTTGTAGTCGAACCAGACGCAACCTGAGCCGGTACCTTCCAACAGAGAGCCTAGTTCTTGCGCTCCGAAGCTGTGAGTAAATTGAATGCGGGATTTTGCAGTGGCGTCTTCGAAGCGGATTGGAGCGGCTGTGCTCGGCGTTGGCGACTGCGCCCGCAGAGGCCAACACATCAGCAGGATGAGAAGACTTAATCCGGTCGAGATTCTCGTTTTCAATTTATTGCCCTCCTGCTGCGCTGCGGACAACGCCAGTCATGTCAGCGGGAGTTGTAGACTTCAGCAGAATCATGGGGACGACATTCTCCGGCGCTGTTTCTGGTCCCGCGTGGCAGCCTACACACGCACGTTGTTCGCCTCGGCGCATCCAGAACCATCCTGCCTGCCTCTTCAGGGTCTTGCCCGAGCGATCGAGCAGTTCGATTTGCAGTGGCTGCTCGGTCGGTACTTGAACGAAGAAGGATCCATCGAGCTCCACCGGCGCCGTTCCCAGCAGCTTGATTGCGCCCGCATTATTGCGTGTGTATATCCGAACGGACCGGATGGTTCCTGCGGCAAACTTGTATTTCGAGGTGTAGGCATTCAGACAAAGGAGATTGGCATTGGGCCAGTCATGCAGGCCGGAGGGATGACGTTTCGGCACGGTGCGTTCCATAACCAGCGCGGGCTGGACCACATTCGCATTTGATTCCACAACCGCCGGCCGTAGAGCGACCGCACCCGGCTTCCACCACATCAATTGAAATGGATTTTGCCCTCGCCTCCATGACACTAGCCAGTCGCCCGATGAAGCCTCGGCGATTTCACCTGCATATTCTCCAGTTGGCGCTGGGATGCGAATTTCGTGTGCCAGCGCTGAAGTGAAGCGCCCGAGACCGGAGCTAGAAGTGAACACGATGTCGCCGGATGCGACCTGCTTGCCCGAGTGACGCGCTTTTCCGTGATCGCAGCGATACGACTCTACTCCGCTGCCATCGGAATAAACTGCATAGAGTTCCGGCGCTCCGTTAGTTCCCAGAGGGTACGACGACTCAAACAGAATGCGGCCGTCGCGGAGAACATCCGTCGGCAAAGAATTTCCCGGGCCATAGGTTAATTGCACGGCTTTGCCATCCTCGGCATCGATGGCCTCAATCACAAAGCGGCCGCCGGTTTTCTTCGCATAAACCACGCGATCTTCGGGCAAGTACAAAGGACGAACGCAATCCTCCGTGCACGACGTGATGCGCCGCGGCTCGCCGCCAGTAGCGGCTACTTCCCAGATCTGCCATGGGTCCTGATTTCTTTTCTTGCCCGCGAACAACGCGTTCTTGCCGTCGAATGAGACTGCCGGGTCGGCGGAGGCCGCGAATCCTGGAATCAGCGGATGCATCCCGCTTGCATCTTGAAGAAAGATGGCGGCATCGGAGCTGAATCGGTCGGCGCCGCGAACCCATGCGAGCGGGTCGTACTGTTTCGCAATGGTGAAAACAAATGCGGGAGAGTCCTGGCTCGAGGAGAGAACCGAGCGCGTGGGTGCGAATCCAATAGTAATAATGATAAGGAGGGAGAGCAGCCCGATCGTAATGGGCCGCGCTCGCATCAGTCCGCTCCCCCAACCGCGACGAGATGCGGGCCGACGCGCTGGGCAACGTCCCGGAGCGCCAAGTAAGGTTGAAGATCGTCCATCATTTCGCGGAAGCCGCGGAAGGTAAGCGATTGTGCGCCGTCGCTCATCGCTTGATCCGGCGACGGATGCACCTCGACCAACAATCCGTCGGCGCCCACCACGGCGGCTGCCCGCGACAGAACCGGGACGAGACTGCGCACTCCGGCGGCGTGACTCGGATCGACAATCACGGGCAAATGCGAAACTGCCTTGAGCACCGGCACTGCGGCGATGTCCAGCGTATTGCGCGTCGCCGTCTCAAAGGTTCGAATGCCGCGCTCGCAGAGAACGATCTGCGGATTGCCCGGCGTTGCCATAGCGATCACTTGCGCGGAACGCAACAACTCTTCCAAAGTCGCGGTCATCCCGCGCTTCAGCAGCACTGGCCGGCCACATCCGCCCAGTCTTTCGAGCAGCGCGTAGTTTTCCATGCTGCGCGTGCCCACCTGCATCAGGTCCGCATACTCAGCAATCAGATCGACGTCTTCTTCGCTCATCACTTCGGTGACGATGGCGAGGCCGGTTTCCTCTCGCGCCTTGCGGAGCAGCTTCAGGCCTTCGACTCCCAGGCCCTGGAATGCATACGGGGAGGAGCGCGGTTTGTACGCGCCTCCGCGCAGCATGCGGGCACCCGCGGCGGCCACGGCTTCGGCGGTTCGTAACAATTGTTGTTCAGATTCGACGGCGCACGGCCCTGCCATCACAATGAAATCGCCGCCACCGATCTCCAGACTGCCAACTCGAACGACGCTGCTGACGCACGCCTCGGTTCGGGCTACGAGATCAAAGCACGAGAACTGGCCGTTCCATTTAGGATTCATGATCGGCGACCCGCAATTCTACGCAGCAGCGAGCGGCCAATCACTACTAGGAAACAATTAACGTTTTTGTGATTTCAATCACACTCAACTGCCAGCGCGGGCGCGCTGGTGCGATCAATTCAGCCGTATGTTTTGTTCCGAACTCAAAGCCTCAGCATCTCTCTTGCGGTGCAGACCCGTCGCGCTGGCGCGGCGCGTCTCAGTACGAAGCTGTGACCACCGCGTCTTCCGGATATCCTTCCATTCCAAACTCGGGGACGTCGAGACCTTCTTCTTCCACTTCCGGCGCCACACGCATGCTCTTCACTTTGTTGACGCACCAGAAGACGACGTAGGTTGCGCCGAACGCCCACACCGCATACAGAGTTGCTCCCATCAGCTGACACAAAAACTGACGCGTATCGCCATGGATCAAACCCGTTACGCCTTGACCGGTGTGGCCCAAGTAGGAAGTCGCGCCAACGCCGTTCCATCCCGCGCCATAAGCGCCATCGGCAAAAATCCCCACGCTGACCGCGCCGAGCCATCCACAGTAGCCGTGCACTGAAATCGCGCCACAGGGATCATCGATCTTGAGCACACGGTCGTTGAAGAGAACTCCAACGCAGACTAGACAGCCCGCCAGTGTGCCGATCACTACCGACGAAGTCGGAGACACGAAAGCACAAGGAGCGGTGATGGCGACCAATCCCGCGAGCATTCCATTACAGGCCATGGTGATATCGGGCTTGCCGAAAAGGAAGTACCACAGAAGCATGGCAGCGGCGGAGCCGGCGACGGCGGCCAGGTTGGTGTTGACCGCGACGACGGAGATGCGAAGATCCGTAGCTCCGAGGGTGGAGCCGGGATTGAAACCCATCCATCCAAAAAGCAGGATGAATGTGCCGGTCACTACGTACACGATATTGTGAGCGGGGAAGACGCGGATTTTTCCTCCGGGACCATACTTGCCAAGACGCGGTCCCAGAATAATTGCAAGAGCCATGGCGCAGAAACCGCCAACGGCATGGACAACAGTCGATCCCGCAAAGTCGACATAGCCGTGGCCCAGATTCAGGGTGGAACCGACCTGCGATAGCCATCCGCCGCCCCAGGTCCAGCAGCCAGCGATCGGGTAAAGAATCGCCCCGATGAAGAGTTCACATATCAGAAACGCCCAGAAAGTAATCCGCTCGCACACCGCGCCGACAATAATGTAGCCGGCTGTCTCCATGAAGACGACTTCAAAAAGAGTTAAACAGTTGCTGGCGCTGTCATACGCGGGGCCGACCAGAAAAAATCCTTTCCCACCCACAAAGCCCCACTGGCCGCTGCCGATAAGAAAATGATTGAGAGTAGGGATTCCTCCAAGATTGGTAGGAGCGGCATTGATTGCGACTGCTCCAAACTGAAATGCATATCCGACGGCGTAGTAGGCCAGAAAGGCGAAGACGTAGGCCGCGAAATTCAACATCATTAAATGGGCGGCATTCTTCTTTCGAACCAGTCCGCAGGTGAGCAGGGCAAAACCTGCCTGCATGAACAAGACCAGGTAGCCGGTATTCAAGGTCCAGGCGAAATTTGTCGCGACGCGAACGTGGCCTACGCTGTCGGCCAGCTTTACTGCGAGCGGTTCCTTGGCCACCTGAGCTTGATAGTCGTCGAATGCCTTCTTGTTTGCGGCGTAGTCCGGAGCCGTCTTATCCGTTGGCTCGGTAACGACAAAGGGATTGCCCGCGGCGTCTACTGCCGTCGTTTTATCCCCAGTGGCGATGCCGGAGGGATCGGGTTTAGGCCCGTCGTCGGCAAAACAAGGCGCTGATAGGCCGGCCAACAATCCGGCGGCTAGAATGAGGGCGGCACCGGCCGACACTGTCGCCGATAAGAACGACAGGCGCAGAGAGTGCCCGTCGGCTCGCTTTGTCATGTTTGCTTGCTCCTGTTTCGAAGGCGTGAGTGATGCTTTGGTAGTCGCGCGCCTGCTGGAAAAGTCCAGCAGGCAGCCGTGCGACGGCACTTCTGAATCCTGGAGGGAAGGGCTGACCCAGGAAAGAGCCGACCCCGACGAGCGCAGTTTGCGTTCAATCGCAGTCCTCTCCCTAATCCGCAGACGATAATAGGGATGGATCAGTTGAGTCCAATTCAAATTTCTTATCACCCGAATCAGAGTGTCAAATAATATCCTGCCGGGCTTCACCGCTGTTTACGAAAGGTCTATAGGATTCTCTCGTGGGCGTAGCCTGCGGCCAGTAAAGCCGTTAGCAACTCAGCGATATGCGCAGGCCCCCGAGTCTCCATGGTGATGTCAATGGCGGTGTCGCCCAGGTTGACCCCGTGGTAGGCGCGGTCGTACGCGGTTTCCACGATGTTGGTGCGGTGTTCCGCCAGAATTCCGGTGAGCCGATGCAGCGCGCCGGGATAGTCCGTCAGGTGAATCCGCAGACGCACCAGCCGGCCATCTTTCACCAAGCCGCGCTCGATGATGCGCGCGAGCAGCGTGACATCGATATTGCCGCCGCAGACCAGCACCGCGACCTTCTTGCCCTCCAGCGGGAGCTTGTGATTCAGGACCGCGGCGATTGATGCAGCTCCGGCGCCTTCGGCCAGAGTCTTCTCTCGCTCCAGCAGCAGCAGGATGGCATTGGCGATCTCTTCCTCTTCGACGGTAACGATGTCGTCCACATATTTCTGAACCAGAGGGAAGGTTCGTGCACCGGCTCGCCGCACCGCGATTCCGTCGGCAATCGTGGCGGCCGCCTTAAGCGTCACGGGACTACCTTGCGCGATGGCGGCTTTCATGGAGGGCAGCTTAGCCGGCTGCACCCCGAAGACCCTTATCGCCGGATTCATCTCCTTCACCGCACAGGCGATGCCGCCGATGAGCCCACCTCCTCCGATGGGCGCGACGATGGCTTCGATGTCGGGTTGCTGTTTCAGGATTTCCAAGCCTAAGGTCCCTTGGCCTGCAATCACGGCATCATCGTCGAAGGCGTGGATCAGGGTGAGATGGTGTTGCTGGCTTTGCTCGACCGCCTTTTCGTACGCTTCGTCGTAATTCGTGCCGTGCAGAACGACCTCGGCTCCGTAGGCGCGCGTGGCGGAAACTTTCGTGAGCGGTGTGGGCAGCGGCATATAGATGACGGCCCGAATGCCGCGGCGGCCTGCATGGTAGGCCACTCCTTGCGCATGATTTCCGGCAGATGCGGCGATCACGCCCTGGGCGCGTTCTTCGGCGGTCAACGTGAGCAACTTGTTCAGCGCGCCACGTTCTTTGAAAGCTCCGGTTCGCTGCTGGTTATCGAGCTTGAGAAAGATTTCGTTCTTGGTAAGGCCCGAAAAAGTTTCCGAGTGAGTGCAGGGAGAGACGCGAATAGCTTCGCGTATCCGGCCCATCGCGGTTTGAATGTCCTGGATTCCGATCATAGCGCTCGAGCAGCCATCTTAATCCCTGGAACGGCTGTCGACGGCTGAATCATTAGGCGATTTGCTGCGCGGTGGTAGCCAGGGGAACGGAACGCACTGCCATGGCTCTGAGATAGGTATCGACGGCCGCGGCTGCCTTGCGGCCCTCGGAGATCGCCCACACGACCAGCGATTGGCCGCGACGCATATCACCGGCGGCAAAAACTCCTGGCACGGACGACATGTAGTTGTGATCCGTGGCCACATTGCCCCGCGGATCGAGCACTACGCCCAGTTGTTCAATCATTCCATTTCGAACCGGCCCCAGGAATCCCATGGCGATGAGCACCAAGTCTGCATCGATCGTGAAGTCACTGCCAGGAATCGGCTCAAACTTCGGCGGAGGGCCAACGCGCACGGCGTGCAGATGCTTGACGCTACCCGCCTCGCCGCTGAATTTTGTGGTGGCAATGCTCCAGTCGCGAATCCCGCCTTCTTCGTGCGCGGCTTCGGTGCGCAACTGCATCGGCCACAACGGCCAGGGAGTTTGCGGCGATCGCTCGTCTGGCGGCTTGGGCATGATCTCGAACTGATGCACCGAAAGCGGCCTCTGCCGATGGCAGGTTCCCAGGCAGTCGGCGCCAGTGTCGCCACCTCCAATGATCACCACTCGCTTGCCAGTAGCCAGAATCTCGATGGAAGAATCGACCGTGTCGCCGAGGCAGCGGCGATTTTGCTGCGGAAGGTATTCCATTGCGTAATGGATTCCCTTCAACTCTCGGCCAGGTACCTTGAGATCGCGCGGATGCTCGGATCCGCCTGCAAGTACGACGGCATCGAAGTCGCGCCGCAGATCTTCGACCGAAACATTTTTTCCAACTTCCGCACCGGTAACGAACTTCACGCCTTCAGCCGACATCTGGGCCAGGCGGCGATCGATGATATTTTTCTCGAGCTTGAACTGTGGAATGCCATAGCGCAGCAGCCCACCGATGCGGTCCGCTTTTTCGTAGACCACAACCGCATGGCCAGCGCGGCAAAGCTGCTGCGCTGCTGCCAATCCAGCCGGTCCAGAACCTACGATCGCGACTTTTCTTCCGGTGCGAACCTTCGGCGGCTCCGGCCGGATCCAGCCCTCCTCGAACCCTCGCTCAACGATGTTCTTTTCGTTCTGCTTGATCGTGACTGCAGGCTGATTGATACCCAGCACGCATGAGGCTTCACATGGCGCGGGGCAAATGCGGCCGGTGAACTCGGGAAAATTATTGGTCGCGTGCAACTGGCGCACCGCTTCCTTCCAGCGTCCGCGATATATCAGATCGTTCCAGTCGGGAATCAGATTGTTGACCGGGCAGCCCGTCTGGCAGAACGGCACACCGCAATCCATGCAGCGCGCGCCTTGCTTCTTGAGCGTCTCCTCGGGAAGATCGAGATAGATTTCGAACCAGTCGTTAACACGCTGGGTCACGGGACGGCGCGGAGCCAGTTCGCGAGAGTAATCCAGAAAGCCGGTCGTCTTACCCATTTTGCACCCGCGCATGGGACATCGGCTCGGCGTGCGTGAGGACCGCCAACGGCGAGTTCGAGCCGTAAGGCTGGCGCCTACGGCTCATTCCGAGCACTCGTTTGAATTCGTGCGGGAAGACTTTGATGAAGCGGGGCAGCAGCTCAGCCCAGTTCTCGAGAATCCATTTCGCGCGGCGGCTGCCGGTCAATTCCAGATGACGCGTGACGAGATCTTTCACGATCGGCGCATCCAGCGTTTCCGCCACGGGCTCAAGATCGACCGAACCGAGATTGCAGCGTTCTTCCGTAAAGTTACGGTGCTCGTCGAAGACATACGCAACTCCGCCGCTCATGCCAGCGGCGAAATTCCTTCCGCACGATCCCAGCACGAGCACCATTCCTTTGGTCATGTACTCGCAGCCATGATCACCGACGCCTTCCACCACGGCGGTTGCTCCGGAGTTGCGAACCGCAAATCGTTCTCCGGCGACTCCGTTGAAAAAGGCTTCTCCACTGGTTGCGCCATAGAGCGCAACGTTTCCAATCAGAATGTTTTCTTCGGCTGCGAATCCGGAAGCCCGCGGTGGATACACCACCAGGCGTCCACCGGACAAACCCTTGCCGACATAGTCATTAGCCTCGCCTTCGAGCGTGAGCGTCACACCGTTCGCTAGGAACGCACCGAGGCTCTGTCCCGCGGATCCCGTCAAGTGAACCCGAATCGTATCTTCGGGCAATCCCGCAGAACCGTACTTACGCGCAATCTCCCCACTCAACATCGTGCCTACCGTGCGATGGACGTTGCGCACCGGCAAGTCGATCTCGACGGGAACAAGCGTATCGATGGCGGCGCGTGAGGCGGCAAGGATCTTGTGATCGAGAGCTTCTTGCAAACCGTGATCCTGCGCCTGCACGCATCGCCGAGCAACGCGCGATGGCAGCGGCGGGCTGTAGAGAATCGTCGAAAGATCGAGGCCCCGCGCCTTCCAATGATCGACGGCGGGTTCAACGTCAAGCATATCGACACGCCCAACCATTTCGTCGAAAGTGCGGAAGCCCAGCTCCGCCATATACTCCCGAACTTGTTCCGCGAGAAAGAAAAAGAAATTGATGACGTGCTCCGGCTGACCCTTAAACTGCTTGCGCAACACCGGATCTTGCGTAGCGATTCCGACCGAGCAGGTATTGAGATGGCACTTGCGCATCATTACGCAGCCCATCGCGATCAGCGGCGTGGTGGCGAAACCGAATTCTTCCGCTCCAAGCAAGGCGGCGATCGTGACATCCCGGCCGGTTTGCAACTTGCCGTCAGTTTGCACGCGGATGCGGCTGCGCAGGTCATTCAACAACAGCACCTGCTGCGTCTCCGCCAATCCCAACTCCCACGGAATGCCCGCGTGCTTGATGGAACTCAGCGGCGAAGCTCCAGTTCCACCGCTATCCCCGCTGATCAGAACAACGTCGGCGTGGGCCTTCGCGACGCCGGCAGCCACAGTACCCACGCCCGATTCGGCGACCAGTTTCACCGCAATGCGGGCTTGCGGATTAACATTTTTCAGATCGTAGATCAGTTGCGCCAAATCTTCGATAGAGTAAATGTCATGATGTGGCGGCGGCGAAATCAGCCCCACTCCCGGGATCGAATGGCGTATGCGAGCAATTACTTCGTCGACTTTATGTCCCGGAAGTTGGCCACCTTCGCCGGGTTTCGCACCTTGCGCCATCTTGATCTGCAATTCGTCCGCGTTCACTAGATAATTCGCGGTCACGCCGAAACGCGCCGAAGCCACCTGTTTTACCGCACTGCGCCGAAGGTCTCCGTTCGCATCGGGCTTGAAGCGCTCTTCATCTTCTCCACCCTCGCCGGTGTTCGATTTGCCTCCTATGCGGTTCATGGCAATCGCGAGAGTTTCGTGCGCTTCTTTGCTGATCGAGCCGAACGACATGGCGCCGGTGGTAAAGCGCTTCACAATTTCTTTGGCCGGCTCGACATCTTCGATCGGAACGGGTTTGTCGCCCTTCTTTAACTTCATCAGTCCGCGTAGCGTGCACAAATTGGCGCTCCGCTTGTCGATGAGGTCGGTGTATTCCTGAAATGTCTGAGAACTCTCTTCCCGCACAGCCTGCTGCAGTTTGCTAATCGTCAGCGGATTCAGCAGGTGATACTCCCCGTTCGTCCGCTGATGATAGTTGCCTCCCACGGCAAGTTCGGTCTCAAACTCCGTGACCGGGCGCAGCGAATGCTGGTGATTGAACTGCGATTCGCGAGCGAGAACATCGAGTCCGGAACCTTCCAGGCGCGAGGTTGTACCGGCGAAATAAGTCTCAACCAATTTTTTATTCAGCCCGATTGCCTCGAAAACCTGCGCTCCCTGATAGCTCTGCAATGTCGAAATGCCCATCTTCGCGAAGGTCTTCAGCAGCCCCTTCTTCACTGACTTCATGAAATTCTTGACGGCAAGCTCCGGCGTAATACCATCCGCCAATTCGCCGCGCCAGGCAAGATTCTCCACCGTCTCCAGCGCCAGGTAAGGATTGATTGCGCTCGCTCCGTATCCGCTGAGCAAAGCGAAGTGCATCACTTCGCGAGGCTCCCCGGATTCCGTAATCAGCGCTACCTGGGTTCGCGTCTCTTCTCTGACGAGCAGGTTGTGCACGGCCGCGAGCGCCAGCAGGCTAGGGATCGGCGCGTAGTCTTTATCGACGCCGCGATCGGAAAGAATCAGCAGACTATATCCCGCTCTCACCGACAAGGACGCTCTTCGGCACAGCTCGTCGAGAGCACGCTTCAGTCCAGCTTCGC
Source organism: uncultured Acidobacteriaceae bacterium (assembly GCA_964403025.1). Classification (GTDB taxonomy): domain Bacteria; phylum Acidobacteriota; class Terriglobia; order Terriglobales; family Acidobacteriaceae; genus Sulfotelmatobacter. The sequence goes on from CAYOEH010000004.1 coordinate 352,501, forward strand.
CTTCGCTTGCCAGAAACAGCGCGGGCAGCGTGGTGGCAAGCAGATCGCGGGTCGACACGCGCCGCAGCTTTTCCAACTCGCGATTGGTCAGCAGCGGATGCTCCAGCTTCAACATGTGGCAGTTTTCCGGCGCCTCCTCGAGAATGTTGCGCTCGCTGCCGATGTAGCTGATCAGCGACATCACCATTTCTTCTCGGATGGGATCGATCGGAGGATTGGTCACCTGCGCAAAGAGTTGTTTGAAATAGTTAAACAGCGGCTGCGAGCGATCCGAAAGACAAGCCAGCGGCGTGTCCGTTCCCATCGATCCAATCGGCTCCTCGCCAACCGAGGCCATGGGCGCGAGGATCATCTTCAAATCTTCGTCGGTATATCCGAAGGCTCGCTGCCGGCGAAGCAGCGTTTCGGGATCGGGAGGGTGCGTGCGTGAAGGCTCGGGCAGTTGGCTCATCGTAATCTGATTCTCCGTGAGCCACTGCGCATATGGCTGCTGCGAAGCCAGATTGTGCTTGATCTCCTTATCGGAAACGATGCGGCCTGCAACCGTATCCACCAGAAACATCTTCCCGGGTTGTAAACGTCCTTTCCTCTTTACTTGCTCCGGGGCCACGTCGAGCACACCAGCTTCCGAGGCCATGATCACAACGTCGTCGTGAGTGACTACGTATCTTCCGGGACGCAGACCGTTGCGATCGAGCGTGGCTCCGATCACGCGGCCATCCGTAAACGCAACCGCCGCCGGGCCATCCCACGGCTCCATGAGGCAGGCGTGATATTCGTAGAAGGCGCGCTTCTCCGGCTTCATGTGCGGATTTCCCGCCCACGCTTCCGGAATCAGCATGGCGATGGCGTGCGGCAGGCTGCGCCCAGCCTGGAGCAGAAGTTCCAGCGCATTGTCAAAGTTGGCGGAGTCGCTGCCTTCCGGCTCGATGATGGGAAAAAGTTTCTTCAGATCGTCGCCGAAAAGAGGCGATGCCAGCAGAGACTGCCGGGCGTGCATCCAGTTCACGTTGCCGCGCAGCGTATTAATTTCGCCGTTATGCGCGACATAGCGATAAGGATGGGCGCGCTGCCAACTCGGAAACGTATTCGTTGAAAACCGTTGATGGACCAGGCAGAGAGCGCTAACCACATCCGGATCGGAAAGCTCGCGGTAGAAGTTGGCGAGCTGCGACGCGAGCAACAGTCCTTTGTAGACAACGGTTCGGCAGGAGAGCGAAGAAATGTAAAACATCCCAGCGTCCTCAATCTCCGACTTCCGCATTTCATCTTCCGCGCGCTTGCGAACCAAGTAGAGCTTGCGCTCGAAAGCATCTTCATCAAGACCCGGCCGGCATCCGATGAAAATCTGTTGCATGTAAGGTTGCGAGGCTCGCGCCACACGGCCCGTTGCCGAAGCGTAGACCGGCATATCTCGCCAGCCCAAGACGGACAAACCCTCCTCGCGAACGATGCGCTCAAGAACGCCTTCACACTGCAGGCGGGCGTGCTTTTCCACCGGCAGGAAGGTCATCCCGACGCCGTAGGAGCCGGGCAGAGGCAGCTCGAATCCTAATTTTACGCATTCTCGTGCGTAGAATTTATGCGGAATCTGGATCAGCACGCCGGCGCCATCGCCGGTCTCGGCATCGCAACCGCAAGCCCCGCGGTGTGCCAGATTCAGCAGCACCTGGATGCCGTTGCGAATGATTTCGTGACTTTTTTCGCCGCGAATACTGGCTACGAATCCGATCCCGCAGGCATCATGCTCCTGCGCAGGGTCGTACAGACCTTGCGCCGGCGGGATGCCATTTCTATGGCCTTCGCGGGACATCGCGGCGTCTCCCTGGGGCGAAATTACTGCCAAAAATCGGTTGTTCCTGGATTCGAGCCCGCGGCTGCTGGCGCAGCCCACACTCCACTCCAAGCCTATTCCGTCGATTCTGTGATAAACCCTGGCCGCTGGCAAGTAAAACTCAGAATTTCGATGCAGTGTATGTGAATTTCAAGACGGCCCGAACCGAGGGTGCGGCGACCGCGACTCGCAACTTATAATCGAGGGCCGTGGGAAACGATTACTCCGCCATGCTCGAAGTTGCGATCGCGGAAGCCCGCAAAGGGCTGGCCGAGGGCGGCATTCCCATCGGCGCCGCGATTTTTGATGAAGCCGGAAAACTCATCGGCGCCGGTCACAACCGCCGCGTACAAAACGGCGATCCTTCCCTACATGGCGAAACCGATGCCTTCCGCAATGCGGGACTCCAGCGCAGCTATCACAAGCTCATCATGGTCACGACTCTTGCCCCGTGCTGGTATTGCAGCGGCTTGGTGCGGCAGTTTGGCTTCGGAAAGCTGATCGTCGGCGAGAGCCGAAATTTCCAGGGCGGCGTAGATTGGCTGCGGTCGCTGGGCGTCCACGTCGTCGACCTCGATTCCGACGAGTGCGCTCGAATGCTGGGCGAGTATATTCGCCACAACCCCGAGATCTGGAACGAAGACATCGGCGAGGAGTAATCTCTCGACGATCGCCGGTGAAGTCTGTCCGAAGTTCCTATTAAAACTGAACCTGCAAGCTCATCTGGATCTGGCGAGGACTGCCGATGGTTTTGTTGGTCACGCCTAAACCAGCGGGACAGTTGTAGAAGGCGCTGGTTGGAGTGCTCGTGTTGCAGCCGGTCGGCAACGGCGTAGTACCGATGACTGGAAACTGGTTGTAAAACTGGTTCTGCGAAACGTCATCGATGGGGATGTCGAAGCTGGCGGTATTGGTTACGTTGAAAATATCGAGGCTGTATTTCAGAAGGACTCCTTCGGTGAGCGAGGTGAGCTTCACGAATGAAATATTGGCGCTCTTCTGCCAGGCTTGCCGGAAAATATTGCGCTGGCCGTTGGTGAAGTTGGTCTCGAATGTGTCGCCGGCAGGAATCGCTCCCCCGAGGTCTCCCGGATTGAGCAGCGGCAACGTAAAACAATTGGACTTGAGCGCTGGTGTACCAAACGCGCCCGAGGCGCCGGTGAGAGCATTCTTTGCTGTGCAACCAGGCGCAAGCGGCACAATCGGATTCGTGATGCCGTCGTAGACGCTGTAAAAGATGCTGCCGACCGCGCCAGTGTAATCAATGATGCTGTACGGCTGCCCGCTTTGCAGGACCGTATCACCGTTAATCGACCAACCGTCCGCCAACCTGCCTTTGATCGTGGATGCCGGGAAAAACTTCGGCAACTGGTAGTTGTAACTGATATTGAAGACGTGAGTGCGGTCAAAGTCGGACGACCCGTATGCTGAGCGCAGGTCGAGGGGGTTGTTTCCGTTAAAGAACAGGCCCATGCCGCTTTGCTCATCGAGCGCGTGCGAATAGGTATAGGAAAAACCGAGCTGCAATCCGTGACTCATGCGCTTTTCGAGGTGCGTCTGCAGCGCGTTGTAAGCCGACACTCCCGCGGCTTTGTAACTCTCCGATTCCGCTGAATAGCCAATGTAGGGCACGCGCAGATCCACGTTGCCGCCTTCATAGTTGGCGAGGTATTGCTGTCCGTTGGGCAGGTTTTGAAAGTTGAAGTTGGAATCGACGACGGTATACCCGTAGGTGTAATCCTGCTCGAAGGGAGTACCCGGGCGGATTGGGTGAGTGGGAGAAGCGATGCCTGCCTGATTGAATGGAATCGGGATCACTTCATGTCGGCCCAGGTTCCCAACGTACCCGACCTCGATTGCGAGATCGTTCCGAGGTTGCCATTGCACGTCGAGCGTGTCGTTGATGGTGTAGGGAAGTTTATTGGCGCGGTTGTAGGTTGCAAAGGAAAACAGCTGCTGCCCTTGTGCGATTCCGGCCGCTACCCCGGTTCCCGCAACCCCGGTGTTCGGCAGATACTGCGTGATGTCGGCGGGATTCCCGCTCGGAGCAGGTCCTAAACTGGAGCCCCACGGGCTGGCGAGCGAGTATGCGGGAGACGGGCAGGTTGGAATGAAACCCTCGTAAAACGATTCTGAACTGGGGCTGCAACCTTGCGCGCTCACATAGGGCGGAGTCTGATTGACGCCGAATGGCCCGCCGTTAATCACTCCTTCGGCAAAACCCGGTGAGAGATAAGAATACAGTTCTCCGCGATCGTAGTAGAGCCCGGTTCCGGCGCGGACGACGACCTTGTCGTTGAATCTCTTCGGACTCCACGCAACTCCCAAGCGTGGCGCCAATCCCCACTGACGTCCCGTCAGTGTCGTATTGCTGACCCCTTTGGTGGGAAATAGTTTGTTATTGCCGGCAATGATGAAGCCGTTCGAGGCGAGGGCGTCGGAGGCCGCGTCATACGAGTAGAGCGACGGATCGAAATTGAAAATGCGGCCGTACTTCTCGGTGAGACCGCCATCCCAGTCGAAGCGCAGGCCAGCCGTCAAGCTGAGGTTCGACCGGAACTGAAATTTATCCTGCACATAGGCTCCCGCCTGGCCGGCGCGGTAATAGCGGTTGGCATTGCCTTGGAGAAACTTGGTCGTCGTGAAATCATCGTTCGTGTTCACGAGTCCCTGCAGGAACTGAGAGAAGTCCGCCGTGGAAATAATCCCCTGATTCGTTCTCTCATCGCGAGTGTTGAGCTGGGTGTAGGCGTAGCTGCCGCCGAATGTGACGGTGTGCTTGCCACGAGTCCAAATGGCATTCGCTGACGGCATGATGCGGTTTTGAAAAACTCCGGTAAAAGCGCCTTGAGAAGCCGACCCTTGCCCGATGGTCAAGAATTGCAGATTGGCGATACCGCCGACATTCGCCGGTCCACCCAGCCCAAGAGGATCCACAATGCTAATTCCGGGGAAGAACGGTGACCCGAATGTATTGATGGGAGTGGTCCCCGTTTGAGCGGCGAACGATGCCGGCGAAAATGGCTGTGCGATGGTGCTGTATGCCTTTTCCCGAAGGATTCCGAGAACTTCCGTGACGCTGAGATTGGGCCTTATCGATTGCGTATTGGTCAGCGACGCCACTTGACTGCCCGCGTCGAGATGTTGAGAAAAACCTGCCACGTTCGAGTAAGCGTAGGGAGCGACGGTGGGATCGTGCTGGTAATAGTATTTTGCCGAGACCGTGTCCTTGGCGCTCTTGTTCCAATCCACATCGGCTACGACCTGATCGGAGATGAAGTAAGCCGTGCCAGGGCTGATCGCATTCTCGGGAAATTCCGGCGTGGCAATCTGCCCGTCAGAGGAAGGAATCAAGAATTGCCCGTTGGGTAATTTGTACTGGAACAGCGCCAGGGCAATGGGATCGACTTGGCTCGCGGTCATCGGCGCGAGGCCATAGGAGTTTCCGGGATAATTGAAATTTGCGTTTGCGATGTTGGCCAATCCCTGAGCCGTGCGGTTTGTGTCGGTTAATCCCGCAGGCACCAGCATGCGGGATAGGCCGATCTCCTGGTCGGCGTCGTGTAAATGCTGGTAGCTGACAAAACCGAATAGCCTGTCCTTGATAAGTGCGCCACCCAGCGTGCCGCCCAGGGTGTAACGATGCAACTGCGGGACTTTGTCGTCCGCAGGAATATTGGGATCCTGCTTATTGAAGAAGGGCGCGGCATTCAGCCAATCCGTTCCTCGATGCAAGTAGCCACTGCCATGAATCGTATTCGTGCCGGAGGCGGTGCTCATGTCGATATGCGCTCCGCTCGTCGACCCTTGCTGCGCATCGTACATTGACGTGTTCACGCGCAGTTCCGTGATGGTTTCGGGCGCGGGTGTCGGCAAGGCTTGTCCGATGGCCAGGTAGACGGACGCGGTGCTTTGAATCGGAGCAGCGCTGGTACTGGCGGCATTCGCTACGCCAGTATTATTCACGATGCGAGCCGAGGCCACTTGACTCGTGCTCTTGCCGTTGAACAGATTGCTGGCATCGACTCCATTCAGCAGGAAGCTGTTGCTGGTGTCGCGCTGCCCATTCGCCCAGATTGGCTGGTTGCCCAGTCCGCTGTTGGCGCCCGTGCCGCCCGGCAATTCCGCACTCACTCCCGGAGAGAGAATAGCGAGGCCGGTAAAACTCCCCGTCGGCAGGGGCACAGCGTCGATCTGGTTCTTATCCAGAATGTAGCCGTTCGTCGTGTCCACGGAGTTTATTAAGGGAACCGCCTCCACCTCGACGACGGTCCCTACTTGGCCGACTGGCAGGACCGCATTGATGGTCACCGTCCGATCCGCCTGCACCGTAATGGAAGGTACTTTCTGGCTCTGGAAGCCTTCGTGCGTGAACGTCAGTGTGTAGGTTCCGATAGGCAGGTTAACGAAGTCGTAGGTGCCGTTCGCGTTGGTCTTCTGGGTACGCGTCAGTTTCGTGTCATCCGCGATAATCGTGACTACAGTTTCCGGCAGAACACCACCGGTTTTGTCCGTGACGGTGCCCGTGATTCCACCGAGCGTCTGCTGCGCCAAGCAGTGAATGTCAAAGGCAAAGAGTGTGAGCAGAGAGGAGACAGCCAGAAATGCAATCAGTCCGGTTCTCTTGAAAGTCGATAGCATCAATGACCTCGCGCAAGCAAGTACACTCGTGCCGGACCGCCTGCGCGCCGCCGAACCCCCTAAAATGTATGTTCAAAAAGTTCGCAGCCGAGACGGTTTATTTTTGCACGCCCGCAAAATAAGGGATGACTTTACACGAGTGTCCGACGGAACGAAAGCGTTCCTTTCAGTAAAAATTCCTTTGCCGCAGATTCGATATTTCTATGCTCTAGCCCTCGGCCAAAGCTTCGTCTTTACTTCGTCCACGAACCGCAAACCAAAGCAGGCCGGCAGTCAAATACGCGAGGTAGACGTAAGGGAGTTTGCCATAGGGACCCTCGGGCACAGGGTAGAAATTCCCCACCAGCGCGAGCAGCATGGCGATGCCTGCGAGCCAGGGAACGAGTTGATCGCCGGGGCGAAAGGCACCGTGCTCGCGCAAATAACGTGGCAGGGCGACGCAAACCAACGCATAGGCCACGATGAAGCCATAGGTCGCGAGCGAACCCAGCCAGCCATAGACATCCAAGCCGCTGGCGCCGCGGGCGGCCAGTACTGCCACGGGTAGCAGCGCAGCGATGCCGGTGATGATCACCGCGCGGCTTGGCGTTCGATTCCGCACATGCGCGTTTCCCAGGGAGAAGTGGGCAAGCCCGTTATGCGCCATCAGCATGAGCACGCGTGCCGCTGCCGTGATGCACGCCAGAGTTCCCGCAAACAGGCTTACAAGAGCACCGATGTCGATCAGGAGTCCCAACACTGGGACGCCGCCAACTCGAGCTAGCAGATACATCGGAGCCTGGCTCGTCCCTAAATTCTGGCCCGCGCTGTGGAACCCCAGCACTTCGGCATAAGCACAAATCGTGAAGAAAACTCCGGCAAGAACGGCGCTTTGGATAACTGCCCGCGGAATCGTTTTCAGCGGATTGCGCGCCTCGGATCCTAGCGTGGTCGCGCTCTCGAAGCCGACAAAACTGAAGAGGGCCAGCACCAGTCCCAGCCGGAGTCCGCTGCCGCTCATACCACGCAGATGCAGTTGTTCTGCGTCCAGGTGCCAGCCGTGGCGCAGCAACAATAGCGTTACCACAATCACGATCACCGTCACGGACGCAGCTTCGATCCACAACATGAGGCGCGCGGAGATCTTTACGTCGCGATAAGCAATAAAAATCGAAACGCCCGTGCAAAGCACAGCGAGCAACACGGCAGAGTACACATGGCCGGTGGCATCGCGCAGCAGCAAATTCGCGTAGTGATAGAAGCCGCCAATGACGCTGGAGCCCGTAGCCACATAAGCGAGCAACAGACTCCACGCGACGGTCGCACTCAGCCAGGGAGGGAGCGTCATCGAAGCATAGGCATAGAGCGATCCGGGCGACGAGGAATGACGAGCGTAGCGGCTGATGCACAAGGCGACGAGCAAGATGGCCACCGTTGCTAGCACATATGCGAGCCAGGTACCGTTGCCGGCCAGAGCGCAAACCAGCGGGATGGTTGCCGCGGGCGTAGTAGTGGGAGCCATGGTGGAAACAGACTGCGCCAGGGTTTCCATCGGAGAGAGTATCTCGCGACGCAACCCATAGTCTGTGTTCTCAGAAAGCTCGCTCACTTGTCCGCTCCATGTTGGCCGATATTTTGCTGGGTCAATTCTTCGGCGATTTCAGACTGGCGTCGGATTGTACAACACGCACTGGCGGACCACGCAGGGAGAACCGCGTTCAAACGGTGGTGTATCATCTTGCAAAGTTTCTCCTGCTTCGATGGACGCTGCATCGGCGGGAGGGGACCGCATCGCATGAAGCTCGATCGACAAGTATTGCAGAGCCTTCCCAAAGTCCTTTTGCACGAGCACCTGGACGGCGTGCTGCGGCCGCAAACCGTCATCGAGTTAGCGCGGGATGCGAGTTACAAAGATCTTCCAACCGATGACCCTCAGGCGCTCGCCCAGTGGTTTTTTCGTGGAGCTAATCAGGGAAGTCTCGGCAAATATCTGGAGGGCTTTGCGCACACGATCGCGGTCATGCAGACCGAAGAGGCTCTGCAACGGGTCGCGTATGAGCAAGCCGAGGATCTGAGCCGGGATGGGATTGTGTATTTCGAGACTCGCTTCGCGCCGGTCTTTCATACTCAGAAGGGACTGACGCACCAGCAGATCGTGGCGGCGGTATTGAAGGGACTGGAACGAGGGCGAAAGGATTTCGGGATTTCTTCCGGTCTGATCATTTGCGCGATGCGCAACATGAACACGTCTCTCGAAATGGCGGAGCTTGCGGTCGATTTTCGGGCGCGTGGCGTGGTTGGCTTCGATCTGGCAGGCGAAGAAGGCGGCTATCCTCCGAAAAAGCACGTAGACGCGTTTCACTACATCCAGCGTGAGAATTTCAACATCACGATTCACGCCGGTGAAGGTTATGGAAAGGAATCGATCTGGCAAGCGATTCAATATTGCGGGGCACATCGCATCGGGCACGGGACGCGGCTCATCGATGACATTGCAGTTGTCGACGGCAAGGCAGTGAAGTTAGGCGATCTCGCGCAGTATGTCCTGGACAAGCGCATCCCGCTGGAAATCTGCTTACTGAGTAATGTTCACACCGGTGCCACGCCGAGTCTCGCAGAGCATCCCTTCAGGATTCTCTATCAGGAAAAATTCCGGGTCACGTTGAACACTGATAATCGGCTAATGAGTAACACCACCATGACCAAGGAATTCGAAGCAGCCGCGGAGACATTTGGGCTAACACTGGACGATTTCGAGAGAATCACGATCAATGCCATGAAGAGCGCCTTCTTGCCCTATAAGGAGCGCATCGATTTCATCTACTCGACGATAAAGCCCGGATATGCCCGGGTCCGCGAATCGCTTAAGGTGAAGTGACCAGACATTCGCCATCGCGAACTAATGTTGTGACAAAGTCACTGGGATAAGGTTGCGAGAGTCTCGGCTAGCACAAGCGTTCCTCGAGCAATATCTTCTGGAGATGCGTACTCGTCGGGACGGTGGCTATATCCCTTGCGGCAAGGGATGAACAACATTGCGACCGAAGCAATGCGCGCCATGAAAAGCGAGTCGTGATAAGCACGGCTGACCATAGGAATAAATTTCAGGTCGTATTTTCGGCACGATCGAGAAAGAGCTTCGATGATTGCGGGAGCACAGTCCGCGGGCGCATCGGCATTCAGCAACTCGGTGTGAATCGGCACTTGTCGCTGGTCTGAAATCGTTTGGCATGTAGCTTCCATCGCTTGGATTACTTCATCGCGGCGGTGAAGATCCGTGTCGCGAATGTCCACGCTCAGGTGAACCCGGCTAGGAATGCTATTGACCGCGCCGGGAAATACTTCGCAGATTCCGACAGTTGCCACCGTATCGACGGCTCCGCTAGTCCGTGCCGCGTTCTCAATTGCCAGAATTAATTCCGCCGCGGCGCAAAGAGCATCGCGGCGGTCGGGCATCAAAACACCACCGGCGTGCCCGCCAGAACCCTCGATCAGAACCCTCAGACTCGCCGGGGCCGCGATTTTTGTGACGATGCCGAGAGGAATTTGCTGACGCTCCAGCAGCGGCCCTTGTTCGATATGCAATTCGATGAACGCTTTGTAATAACCACTCGGCAACTTAACTTGTTCAAGGCCGCCATTGAACCCCGCTCCACCACGAACCGCGTCGAGTGTAGCCCCGCTGTTGTCCCTGAGCTTGCGCGCAGCATCGACAGAAAGAGTGCCGGACAACAGCCTGCTTCCGAGACATCCGATTCCGAAGCGCGTCGGCTCTTCGGAAGTAAAGATGAGCAGTTCAATCGAGTGCCTGGGACGAAATCCGCCTTTCCGCAACGCCCGTATCGCTTCCAAGCCTCCTAGAACTCCGACGACGCCATCGTATTTTCCCGCGTTCGGAATGGCGTCGATGTGCGAGCCTGTGCCGACGGCGGGCGCGCTCGGCTCTGAACCATTCCAACGAGCGAATGTATTTCCCACTGCATCCGCGCGCACCGTGAGTCCAGCTTCTTCGCAGCGGGCTTTCATCCACGCGCGAGCCTTAAGATCGGAGGGACTAAAAACAATTCGAGTTACGACGGGAGGCTCGGCCTCGGAAATGCAGCCCAGAGCTTCGACCTCGGAAAGCAGCCGATCTCGGTCGATGGTAAGCGTCATCGTGGTGTGCTTGCCAGGGGATGCCGGTTCCAGTTCTTGTAGATGAGATATTTTGCGGCTACTTTGCCAATCGCCCCGAACCACTGCGGACACCACGGCCCCATCCATATGAAATCTCCGGCCGTCACGGGATACCAGGAATCGCCGAGCCGGTAAATTCCACCGCCTTCGAGCATGATGAGCCCGTGTTCCATCACATGCATCTCGACCATACTTAGTGAAGCTCCCGGTTCGTAGACCATGGTATTTACTGCGAAATCGAAACTCATTTCATCGGGAAGCAAACATTTGACTTGCAAGTCGGGATCATCATTGAGCGGATGCGAGGAGACGGCGTCTTCGTTCGAAACAATCAAACTTGGAGCTTTCACCGACTCGAGCCCTTGATAGTCCTTCTCGATCACGGCCACGCGGCTGGCCTTCTGAGCCACTACTCGATGCTGCAATCCTGCGGGGAGATAGGCATACCCCCGCGCTTCCAGTTGTTTCGATTTACCTTTGGCTTCCAACTTCACGCCGCCTTCAATCACAAAAATGAAACGTTGCGCGGATGTTTCGCCCAGTTCTCCCCCTACTTCAAACTCCGCGGTGTACTGCGTAAACTCGGCGCCCAGCACGGGGCCAATGTGCACGATTGCGGAGCATGCCTTCATGCCCGGCAGAGTGGTGCGCACGAAAGTGTCTGCCGTCAGCAACAAATGATTCGGTTGTTGGGAACTTCGTGTGCGGCCAAGATTATGCACGGTTCATCCTTTTGTGAAATTCCGGTGAAGCAGCGAGCTGATCGAGAAGATGCAATCCGCACTGGATCGCCCTTTCCACGTCCTCAGCCGCAACTGATTCCGCCGGATCATGGCTGATGCCACCCGGCGTACGCAAAAAAATCATCGCGGCAGGAACTTTTTCCGCGAGAATCATGGCGTCGTGCCCTGCGCCGCTCACCATTCGATGAGGCTTGCACCCGGTCTTGAGTATTGCCTTTTCTATTTCGCCCGTAAGGAACGGATCCATCGCCACTGCGGGCTGATTTAACAACGTATTCTCCCGTACGGATAATCCGCGGCGTTCAGCAATTCCCTTAGCTTGACGAATAATATCCTCGACGGCGCCAAGTCGAACATCATCGGAGCCGTGACGAACGTCCAGCGTGAGCCGCGCCTCGCCTGCGATCACGTTCGCCGCTCCCGGTTTTGCTTCGATCTTTCCGACAGTCGCGACTAAACCAGGAGGGGCTTGAGCGATTCGCTCCACAACGCCGATCCACTCCGCCGCGCCTGCAATGGCATCGCAGCGAAGCGACATCGGCGTCGTTCCGGCGTGATTGGCGCGGCCACAAAATGTGAACTGAAGCCGGCTCTGGCCGGCAATCGCCTCGACCGCCGCAAGTCGCTGATTTAAGCGCTCCAGCACAGGCCCCTGTTCGATGTGAAACTCAACGTAGCCGAGGGTATCACTGCCCAAGTTGGCATGAGATATCTCTTCGGGATTCAATCCAAAATTCTCGATCGCCTTCCGTACAGATATCCCTTGCACATCGCGAATGCTCAAGAGGTTCTCATCGAGTTTACTCACCAGCGCACGGCTGCCGATAAACGGAGTACCGAACCGTACTCCTTCCTCTTCGGAAAAGCCAACCACCTCGATGCTGAACGGAAGCTTTCGTCCGTGCAACTCTTCCAGCAATGCAATCGCGAGCACAACGCCGAGGACACCATCGTAAGCACCGGCGTTGGGAACGGTATCAAGGTGCGATCCAATCAGCAAGCTTGGAGCATTCGGCTGTGTGGCCGGATAAACTGCACGGAGATTTCCAGCGGCGTCGATTTTCGCGCTGGCTCCGAGCGGCTCCATCCAGCGAGCAATCTCCTGGTGGCAATCGCGCATTGGCGGCGACAAGAAGGTGCGGCGGGTGCTGTCCCGGTCTTCGCTGAAAGAAGCCAGCCTTAGGCATCGATCGATCACTACTTGCGCGCGATTTAGCGTCACAGGCGTTGGCACTGGATTCCGTTGCTCGATAAATAAACTTCCTGAATGCTTAGGCTTCGCGAATCATTTTCGCCGCCGCCCAGCCGAGAAGAACGAGGACGACGAGGATCTCCCAGCCGTAAGTGTTCCCGTAAGTTGCAACAGGAAAATGATTGCTGATCATGATGAAGACCACGGGGACAGCCATGAAGGTGTTGTGCTTGGAACGCAGCTTGGCTTGAGCGCCGAGTGAAGCATCAAAGGTTTCCCCGGCGGCCGCGGCCGCAACCATTTTGCGCTGCGACGGCAGAATTCGAAACCAAACGTTGGCGGTCATAATTGTCCCGAGCACTGCCCCGACATGGATGTAGGCTGCTCGCGCGCTGAACACATGCGACAATCCGTATGCGAGCAGCGCAATCATCAGCAATGAGAATACGGCAAATATAGTTGCCGACTTGCCGATAGATGATTGCACCGCCAAGTCGTACACGACCCAACCAGCAACCAATACAGCCAAACCAATCGCGATTCCACGCGCTTGCGAAATCTCAGCAATATCGGGATCAATGAGCCCGCTGCTGGAATAGTAGACGAGAACAAGCAGCACCATCCCACTCAGCCAGGTCATTAGCGCTTCCCAGCGAAACCATCGAACTTGGTCCGGCGCCACCTTTAAGGACTGCTGTTTGTCGACAGTATAGAAACCGCCGCTGTGGACCATCCATATCGACGGGGGTGTGCCATCTGTTGCCGCATTCTTCGCGAGCCTGGTAAATTGCCCGTCCAGACAGGTGAAATAGTACGTTTGGCCAACCCACATGATGGCCGCAAAAACATGAAACCAGCGCACCAGCAGGTTCAGCCATTCGCGGATTGACGAAGTCACTTTGTAAACTCCATCGCGGGAAAAACGCTCGAGCTCAGCTTCCTCGGTACGTCGTATACCCATTCGGACTCAGGAGCAGAGGAACGTGAAACGTCGATTCGCCTGCTCGAGCCTGAAACGTAACCTCCACCACTGGATACAACGTCTCGATATTCTGTGCGGCGTAATAACTCGCGACATCAAAAATCAAACGATAGATTCCGGCGCCGGGATCTTCGCCTTCCGGAAGCAACTGAACACATCTCCCGTCCTGATCGGTACGCGCCGAGTTCAGCAGGCGCCAATTTGCAGGGGCATCCTTCTTCTCCAGTCGCACCGGCACGTCCGTGGCTGGCTTTCCACAAACCATGTCCAGAATGTGGGTCGAAATGCGTTTCATTCCTGAAGCCATTTCTTTAGTCGGATCTGCGTGATCTGCCTCTGCTGCTCCGCCGCTTCGTGTAGTTCAGTGTCCGCGTCATTGCTCAGCCGTCGCTGCAAAATCTCCAGAATCTCCGCCGCCGATTTACCCGTTGCGCACACAATAAAGATACGATCAAAGCGACGCTCGTATTCTCGATTCGCCTCCGCCAGAGCAATCTTCACCGCATTTTTGGCATCGCCTACCTTCTGTTGCTCCTGCGCCGACCATTCTACAGACTGGGCAAGCGCCGACGGGGTCGAGAAAGGACTCGCCGGGCGCGACTCTCCGATTCGCGGATGACTCTGGAATGCTTCCATCCAGTCTGATCGCGATAAACTGCGCCAGACTTCGCTCGAAGCGACGAGCAGCGCTGCTTCGTCAGGGAACGGTCTTCGCGCCAACATTCCTTCAGCCCAGGCCTTCGATCCGCAACAAGGCAGGATGATTTTCACGGCCTCGTCGGGCGGAAGATGATTCCATCGCGTCAGCACATCTTTCGACCCGTTGCTTTCAGCGGATGTTGAACGCAGCCGATCCAAGAACTCAACCACAAGATTGCCCGAGACGGTTGCGCGATATCTGGCAGAGGATCGAATATCATCAATCGGCCGGATTTCGGCCGCTGCGGCCTTTCGCGCCAAGAGCAACAGATCGGAATCGATCGCCTTTCCCATCACGGCTTGTTCAGTTTCCGTGAGGCGGAGTGGAACCGGCGCGATACTTCCGAGAGCAATGCGGACATCTTCTACCACACCACCTCTAATGCGGCCCAGAGCTGCGATGCACACTTTGGAAATCGCCTGTGCGTTCCGGGCTCCCACTTTACGGGCATGACTGAAACATGCTGAGAATCTTCGCGGCAGACATATGGTTTGAATCAATTCGTCAGGCGCGAGCAGCGTTTTCTTGTAGCCGGTGTGAAAGCGTGTGTATGCCACTCGGCGCTCGCCTGGCGCGGACACTAAAATCAACTCCGCCTCGTAGACCAGCAGCGCAGGCAGCGAATCGGCGGCAGGCGATGCATTCACGATATTTCCACCAATCGTTCCCCGATTCTGGTTCGCGATTCCGCCCGTCCAACGCGCGGCATTCGACAAGAGAGCAAATTCGCGCCCAACAATCTCGTGCCTGCGAAGGTCAGTATAAGTGCATCCCGCGCCGATCCGAATCTCGTCGTCTGCTACTTCAATGCGACGCAATTCGGGAAGGTTCCAAATGCTGACCAGCTTTCGCGCGGCGAGTCTACCAGCCGCATATTGCACCATTACATCCGTGCCTCCGGCGATGGGAAGCCACATGCCCGGGTCCTGCGCCAGCAGCGAAACCACAGCCTGCAAGTTGTCTGGCGCGACCATTTCGTAGTCGGAGGGATTCGATCTCATGCATGCGTCCTGCGGCGGGCCGCGTCGGCCACGGCTTCAATGATCTGGCTGTAACCGGTACAGCGACAGAGATTGCCGGAGAGGCCCTCCCGGATTTCGTCGACCGTAGGTTCCGGCTTTCGATTTAGTAAATGCACAGCCGCCAGAATCATTCCTGGCGTGCAAATGCCGCACTGTGCGCCGCCGCATTCCAAGAATGCTTCCTGCAAGGCGTGCAAAGTCTCTCCCGTCGCCAGTCCTTCGATCGTAACAATGTTGGACCCTTGAGCCTGGAGAACTGGCACGAGACAGCTATTCACGAGTGCGCCATCCATCAGCACCGCGCACGAACCACACTCGCCTTCTCCGCAACCTTCTTTCGCGCCAGTCAATTGGAGCTGATGCCGCAACACGTCGAGCAGACGCTCCATCGGATAAGCCCGTGTCGTCTTCGACTCGCCGTTGACCACGAACGAAATCTCAGCTCTTGAGTGGCTCTCGCGAGAATCACTCATCGATCTCCGCCTCCGGCACTCACGCCGCTCATCTGGGGCGAAGAAGCGAGTCGATCCATGATGTCTTCCGGAAGAAGAGGAACGAAATCGAAGGGAATTCCGAGCGCATCCTCCACGGCGTTCACGATCGCCGGGGCTGGACCATCCATGGGGAGTTCGCCGATGCCCTTCGCGCCGTATGCTCCGTAAAGATTGCCCAATTCTTCGAAAAAGACGCGAATGGGCGGAAGGTCGGCGGAAGTCGGCATAATGTAGTTCGTCATCTGGCCGTTCTGCATGCGCCCTTTCTGCCAAACTACTTTTTCATAGAGGCTGAATCCGATCCCTTGCGCAACGCCACCGATGATTTGTCCTCGCGCCAGAAGCGGATGCAGCACTCTGCCAACCTCCTGGAGCGCGACGAAATCGTTCACCGACACACCATAGGTCGTCAGATCGACGGTGACTTCCGCGATGTAAACCGCCCACGCAAACGCCGCGTACGCTTCGCCGCGATATTTCTGATCGTCCCAGAAAATATCGGTCGGGGCTTCGTAACGTGACCAGGAGCGGAATTGACCATGCTCTGAGACGTATTGCTGGCAGGCAGCGCGAAACTCATCTGGGGCATAGGTTTCGGCGAGCAGATTCGACGAAATTAAGGTCTGCTTAATTCCCAGGGCCGCGGACTGTACCAGCTTTCCAACTACCATCACCGTCCGCGATGCGACGGTTGGACCGCTGTTCGGCACCTGCAGAGTGTCTGGCTGGGCCATGCTGACATTCTCGTAGGGCAAACCGAGCGCCTCTGCGGCAATCTGGCTGAGAACAGTGTTTGTCCCCTGGCCGAATTCTGTGCTCGAAACCAGCACGCGGACGCTGCCGTCGGCACAACCTTCTACGCCTACGACAGAACTCAGATAACGTTCGCCCGATCCCGTGAATCCCGCCCCATGCAGAAATGCGGCAATGCCCATGCCTTTCTTGGTGTTGCCGAGATGATTCTCGTTTGCGAAGCGCTGCCGCTTGGCGTGATAGTCGGAAACTTCCAGCGCGTGGTCCAGCAGCTTTCCGAGATCGATTGGCTCACGCACGACTTGTTCTGTTGTAGTTGTCTGTCCTGGCTGCAGAAAGTTTCGACGGCGGATTTCGACAGGAGAAAGACCTACTGTTTGCGCAATGCGATCCATGTGCCGCTCCATCGCAAACAGGCTCTGCGGGGCTCCAAATCCGCGAAAAGCTCCGTGAGGCGGCGCGTTGGTGGCAACCGCCTTCGCGCGGATCCGGACATTCGGCCAGTAGTAAGCTCCCCCCGCGTGAATTGCCCCGCGGGATAAGACTACGGAGGACAGCGTTGCATACGCTCCGCCGTCGATGGTGAAGTCGATCTCTCCGCCGAGAATCTTGCCGTCCCGGCTGACGGCTGTCCGATGACGTGTACGCGACGGATGCCGCTTGGTAGTGGCCGCCATATCCTCCATGCGGTCATAAATAATCTTCACCGGCTTTCCGGATTTGATCGCCAGCAGCGCAGCGTGCGCGGCGATCATCGACGGATATTCTTCCTTGCCGCCGAAAGCGCCCCCGGTCTCCATTTGCACGACGCGAACTTTTTCCGCCGGCAAGTTACAAAGCGCCATGAGCGCCTTGTGAATGTAGTAGGGACATTGCAGGGAGCCCCACACCGTGATTCCATGCGCGGCGTCAAAGCTTGCGATCATCCCGTTATTTTCGATGTAGAGCTGTTCCTGCGCGCCAGTCGTGTACTCGCCTTCTGCGATGTAATCTGCCTTCCCCCAAACCCTATCGACATCACCTTTTTCAATCAGGTAGGTTTTGAAGATATTGTCTTCACCCCACACAATTTCAGCGCGGCGCTCGCTTTCTTCGATTGTGAAGATAGCTGGCAACGGATCGTATTCAATCGATACCGCCTGAACCGCCTGGGGAAGAAGATGCCGATCCGGATGGGCCAGCAGCAGAATCGGTTCTTCGGGATGATTCACGAATTCGTCGGCCAGGCAAGGCTGATCGTCTCCGATCAAGGAAATGCAATTGATGCCCGGAATATCCTTCGAAGATACGATCACAAATTCATTCCAATCGATTCCCGGACCGAATGTGATTCTCTTGATCCGGCCGCGTGGAACCTGGCTGCGAACCGTCGCTCCGAAAAGCATGTTGGGCAGAACCATATCGTCGACGTAGCGGGACCGTCCGGTCACTTTGTCGCGTCCCTCTTTGCGCGGGACCGAGTTGCCGACGATGCGATTGCTGTTCATGTCCCTAACCCCGCGGAAGCCTGGGCCCGCGGATGGGATAGTGTAAGCCAGACGGGGTCTTATAGGGAGTAGAAGTGTTGTAGGTCAGGATCGAACTTTATATTCGGGTATATTCCCGCCCGCAAGGCTTGCCGAGAAACTCACCATCCGCAAAAACGGGATTCCCCCTGAGATAGGTGGCCTTCACCACGCCGCGCAGCGTTTCTCCTAGATACGGAGAAACCAGATGTCGGTAATGCAGTCTTTCTTCCGTCACAATAAATTCGCGATCCGGATGAAACACGACGAAATCCGCATCGTACCCTGCGGCAATCCGGCCCTTACGCGCTTCGCAGCCGGCCAGCCGAGCCGGTGCCTCTGACATCCAACGTGCGAGATCGAGCAACGTGAAGCCGCGCCTGCTGGCCTCTGTCCACACCAAAGGGAGGGCGAGGGAAAGACTTGCGATGCCACCCCACGCAGTCCGGAAGTTGCCTTCGTCCAGCCGCTTCATCGCGGGAGGACATGGCGAATGGTCGGTGACCACCATGTCAATCGTCCCGTCTTTCAGGCCTTCCCACAATTTCTCGCAATTTTCACGGCTACGAATCGGCGGAGCACATTTCGCCAGCGTCGCGCCATCTGCAATGGTTTCTGCGGACAGATGCAAATAGTGCGGACAGGTTTCCACGCTTACCGCGAGCCCTTCGGAGCGTGCAGCGCGCAGTCTCTGAAAAGCACGGCTGGTCGAGAGATGCACGATGTGCAAACGAAAACCATATTCGCGGCACAACGAGAGCATCATCTTGATTGCAGCCAATTCCGCTTCGTCTGGCCGCGAGCGGAGGTACGTTGAATAACAACTCCAATCGGCGTCAGCCAAGTCTTCGGTTGCCCGATCAATTGGTCCGGGAAGTTCGGCGTGCACCAACAGCGGTAAGCCAGTTCGGGCAACATCTGGCAGAGACGCTCGCAGTTGCTGCTCCGTGACCATGGTGAAGCCATCGATGCCAGGATTGATCAGAAAGCATTTGAACCCCGGCACTCCCGCAGCCGCGAGAGCTTCGATATCGTTTTGATTATCGTGGACTAGGCCGCCCCAGGGCCTCCAATCGACGCGGCACCTGCCCTTCGCCGCTGAACGCTTCGCCTCGAGCGCAGCGACGGTCGTTATCGCAGGAAGGCAGTTCAGCGGCATGTCGACCAGCAACGTATAGCCTCCGGCCGCGGCGGCGCGTGTCGCGCTTTCAAATCCTTCCCACTCCGTACGGCCTGGATCGTTGATATGCACGTGGGAATCTACCAGTCCTGGGAGAATGGCGGCGTCACCAAAGTCATGGACTTTATAGCCACTGTGAGTCAACTGATCGGAAGACACAATCGCCTGAATCTTCTCGTCTTCCACCAGGATGGCCGCTGGCCCGATTCCTTCGGGAGTGACCACGCGACGAGAGACGAAAGCTTGCAGATTCAAAGCGTCAGCTCCTGGGGGTTGATGGGGCGAGAGTGGTTACATTCTAACGGTTCAACCACGACCCGAACCTACAGCATTTTACGAAAATCTCAGTCCCAGCATATACTCGCTTCTCAGCGAAGCGGCTGCGAAGAGTCCATGTCGACTGGGTTGCGTTCGCGGGTTGCTGGCGCCGGCACTCCGTTAACGATTTACAAACGACGAGCGAATACATGGACAATCCTTTCATGGCCCGCGCCATTCAGCTCTCGATCGATAACGTCCACTCGGGATGCGGTGGCCCCTTCGGCGCGGTCGTTGTGAAAGACGGCACGATTATTGCCGAAGGCTCGAATCAGGTTACTTCCACCAACGATCCCACCGCGCATGCCGAAGTCTGCGCCATTCGCAATGCCTGCCAGAAACTTGGCGTCTTCGATCTTGAAGGCTGCGAGATCTACACTTCCTGCGAGCCTTGTCCCATGTGCCTGGGAGCCATCTACTGGGCCCGGCTCTCCCGCGTTTATTTCGCCAACGCCGATGCCGATGCCTCGAAGATCGGCTTTGACGACTCGCTGATCTACCGCGAAATTGCGCAGCCTCATTCGCAGCGCAAAATACCCATGATTCAGATGATGCGCGAGGAAGCGCTGGCGGCATTTCGTGCATGGGAGCACAAGCCGAACAAGATCGAATACTGAGTCGCTTCGAACATCCGCCAGTCTCAAGCAGGGGGAATATTGATCGACCGCTTTTTCAAACTCACCGAAAACCAGACCTCTGTGAAACAGGAGATGCTGGGCGGCCTCACCACATTCGTCACGATGGCTTACATCATCGTGGTGAATCCTCAAATCCTCGCGCAAGCCGGCATGCCGCCCGATGGCGTGGTCTTTGCGACTTGCGCCTCGGCTGCAGTCGCCACGCTCGTCATGGGACTCTACGCCAACTATCCCATCGCGTTGGCCCCCGGGATGTCGCTGAACGCCTATTTCACGTATTCGGTTTGCATCAGCATGCATGTTCCCTGGCGGACGGCGCTGGCCGTTGTCTTTTGTTCCGGCGTTCTCTTCCTGGTGCTCACTGTGACGCGGGTGCGCGAGCAGATCGTCAACGGCATGCCCGATTGCCTGAAGCACTCGACTGCCGCGGGGATTGGAATGTTTATTGCTTTTGTGGGACTACGGAATGCCAAGCTGGTCGTAGCGAACGCAGCCACGTATGTAGGCCTCGGCAGCTTTGCTGACAAAGAGGTGCAGACCGCATGTTTTGGCCTTATTTTGACGCTGATCCTGATGTCGCGAAAATTCCACGGCGCAATCTTGATTGGTATCTTTGGCACCGCAGTACTCGGGGTTCTCCGCGGGATTGCTCAATGGCCCACCGCAATCTTTTCCATACCCCACCCTTCGTCCACTTTTTTGCAGCTTGATTTTCGCGGCGCCAGCCATCTCGGATTACTCGAAATCCTGTTCGCGTTCTTGTTTGTGGATCTCTTCGATAATGTCGGCACTTTGGTGGGAGTTTGTGAACAAGGTGGCTTCGTCAAGGACGGCAAGATTCCCCGCGTGGGGCGCGTCCTAGTTGCAGATGCGGTGGGAACGATCTTCGGTTCCTTGACAGGAACCTCCACGGTGACCAGCTACATCGAAAGCGCTGCAGGCGTTGCGGCCGGGGCGCGCACTGGCCTCAGCAACGTCGCCGTCGCCGCTCTTTTTTTGCTAGCTACATTTTGCTCACCGCTGGCTACCGCGATTCCGGCCTACGCCACCGCCCCGGCGCTGATTCTAGTTGGCGTTCTGATGACGCAATCCATCGCGCAGATCGCCTGGCAGGACTTTAGCGAAGCCGTCCCGGCATTCATCACTATGCTGGCTACACCACTCACCTTCAGCATCGCCACTGGCCTCAGCCTCGGCTTAATTTCCTACACCGTGGTTAAAATCGCCGCAGGGAAACTCCGCGAAATCAACGCGCTGGTTTGGATCCTCACCATTCTTTTTATCCTGCGCTACGTGTATCTGGCCGCAGCCTAGCGACTCTCTTTGCTCATTTCTGCCTTCCCAAATAACGGATGCGGCCGGTGAACGCGCGCCCGTTACCGTCGATATAGGTCGGGGACGGGTGGGCGGAATCGATCACGCCGTTTGCCAAAATGTCGTTGGCATGGTTCGTGATGTTGTCGAAGCCGCCGCGCAGAGCCCAATAGCGTCCGAACAGGTGAAAACGTTTTTCGAACTGCACATTCACGGTGTAGTAGGCGGGAAGACGAAACTTTCCCGGAGGATCGCCGGGAGCGATTTCTCCCTGATCGGTGGTCGCGAGGAAAGGCAGCCCAGTGCGGGCTTCCGCGGAATAAACCATATCTACCTTGTGAATGATGGGAAGCTTGAAAAACGGCAAAACGCCCCATCCCACAAAGCGGTTGGGAGTGTCCCACGGATAGGGACCGGGCAACTGCGGGCTCAACAGCGGGATATCCAAACTGAAGTCGAACACCTGGTTGGTATGCGAGCGCGAACGCGTGTAAGCACCAAAGATTTCATAGTGCTGGTGAAAACGGTGGCGCAGGCTGATCTGAAAGGCGTCGTAGCGATCGTCGCGTCCATTCTCGAGGAAGAAGCTGCCGTTCACAGCACCATTGAGAGTGTTGTAAGCGAAGCCATGCACGCCGCGCTTTTCGAGGAATTCCAGTTTCAAGAAGACCGCGGCCGGAAGTTTTTTCTCCAGCCCCAGGCTCCAGTTCAAGTATCGCGGTGCGTCGAGCGAGTTCCGGTTTACAGAGAACGTGGTCCGCACGGGCACCGGCTGACTCGTCGGATTTCCATCGGCGTCCGTCGGCTGGTCGCTCGCATTGAAAAAGTAATCGACTCTCTGCCCTTCGAAGGGCTGGTGAAGCAAGCCCAGGTTCGTCGTGTCGTAGATGATTCCAATTCCAGCAGACAGTTTGGTATTGCCTTCGTCGTCGAGGATGTAAGTTCCGGCCAAACGCGGCGAGAGCAGCGGAGTGCGGACGATCTGATCCCAGTCCAGACGCAGGCCGGGCTCGACGAGCAAGCGATTCGTAATCAGCCAGCGGTCCTCGGCGTAAGCGCTGGCTTCAACGTTATAAATTGTCGAGTAATTGCCGCCAGAGAAGACCGAATAGCGCGCACACGTGTAAGGCGGGACAGGAACACCATTTGCACCAGTTGCGCAGGACTGCGGAAGTTGGTTCGGCGGCGGCTGGTTCGGCTGCAAGAACGAAATCGGCTGCCGCAGGAACTGTGCGTCGTATTTCAAACGATCCAGGTCCGTGCCGAGTTTAATGTCGTGCCGCCCGTGCCACTGTTGTGGCGGAATGTAGAGGTTCGCCAATCCCTGCACTCTGCGGGCCGACGTGTTCTCGTGCTCGAAATAGTTGCCCGCAGCCACACCGGTTGTCAGGATGTATGGACCGTTACCCTGCGGAGTGAGCGCGACGTTGTACTGGTCCGTTCCGAAGCCGGTTTCAAGAAGCGCACCACCGCGGAAATAATATTGGTCTTTGAGCGATCCTAGAAACGAAGTTTCCGAATTCGTTTGAGTGGTTGACTGAGGTTGAAGAACCGAAAGGCCGGCATATTGATCGTGATAGTAGTTCGACAAGAAGCTGAGGGTCACAATGTGTCGCGTGGTGAGGTTCGATTGCAACTTCGCCAGATTGTCCACCTGCCAGATGTGGTCGCGATCCGAACCAGATGGCAATTGCTGAACGATGTTGTTGTCGTACTCTCCGTTCAACGCGTCGATGAACCATACTTTCCCCTTGTGAATCGGGCCGGACATGGTGTAAACCGGCGTCCACTGGCCGATCGAAATCCCCTTGATGGTTTGAATCGCGGGCGTGAAGTCGGTGGAAGTGAAGTGGAAGTGATCATCGCCCATGCGAGTGTTCAAAGCGAGCACTCCGCCGGAACCCTTGCCAAACTCCGCCGGCTCGCGGCTCGGCGTCACCTCAATCGAGCGAAATGACTCTACGCTTGTCCGCACGACCAGCTGCCCATTGGTGGGCTGGGTGACGTTGAAACCGTCGAGCAGTAGCAGCGTTTGGTAAGTCTCGGCGCCCGCCACATGCGCCTGGCCAAAGGCGTCGGGCGTAACTCCTGGAATGAAAGTCAGCGCATTCCGGTAGTCGTGCGAACCCGGGTAGGGAATGTCGACGATCTGAGCGCCGGTGAGCTCTTCTTTGGTGGAAACCTGCGCCGGGTCGATGGCCGGTGCGGACTCCGCCACATCCACCACTTCGCGCGCCTCTTGCTGATGCGAGAGAGTTACATCCACATTGGCGATCACGCCGACCTGCACATCGCTTTGTGAAATCGCGTAGAAACCTATCTTCTCCACGCGGAGTTCGTAAGTCTCGGTAGAGAGGTTGGTGAATTCGCAGCGCCCTGCGAAATCGGTTTCGCAGTGCAACGGAAGAGCAGGCGGCGGTGGTTCCAACTCGACGCGCGCCAACCCCACGGCTACTCCGTTTTCATCGGTGACTGTGACCATTAGCCTTTGCGCTGACTCAGCATGTTCCGGGGAAGTGTGGCCAGAAGCGGAACGTTGTGGAGAAGCCGGTGGTGAAGATGAAGAGGAAGACGTCTGCGCCCAAGTCGACATCCCGCACCAAATCGCCAGTACCAACAAAAATACCGATCTCACGGATGCGCTCCGCCCGTGCATGCTTCGAGTATGGAGTCGTTCGGGGTGTGGAGTCCACTAAAACGACCCGCTTCCATGGGCAATTACGCTTTCATCTTTTTCTGCAAAAGCGTGAGTAGCGGGCGATCCAACTTGTGTCCTTGCCAGTCCTCGAATTTTGTCCCGGCGCGTTCCGTGTCGAGCACGCCAAACGGTCCGCGGAAATTCCACAGCGCCCAGCCGCAGTTCAATTCCCCAAGTACATCGAGAGTGTCGTTGAACCACGCCAGCACGACCTCGGGCGGAGTGTGTTTATAACATCCCATCTCGCCGAAGTGGATCGGCACTCCCTCCGCTGAAAGCTTTCCCCAAGGATTGAAATTCGTTTCCAGAGTTGCGCGGTCGCAGATGACTTTCCTCTGGTCGTCCTTCAGCGGCCAGGTAGGCATGGGTTCTGATCCGGTGAGGATGCCGCGCACCCACTCGCAATTGTGGTGCGTGAGTTGAATGGGATTGTAGGTATGACAACTCTGCATCATGCCCGTGCCGAAGAGATCCGGAATCGGCAGACCTGCTCCGGGATAGCCATCGGTCACTACCAGGCGCTCTGGGTCGCGTGTCCGAATCGCATCCGCGGAAGCCTTGGCCAAACGCGCGTAGTCCTTGGCGTGACGTTGCAAAAACGCGGCATTGAAGAGATCGGTGGTTTTTACCGGACCGCGCTTTGTGATCTCTGCCAGTTCGGCTTCAGTGGGCAGCGCGATGGGCTCGTTCACCAGGTTGAAGCTGAGCTTCTGGCTCGAGATGCCTTTGTAGCGATCGGCGAAGAAGGTCCACTGGTGGACGAAAGCATCGAACGTGTGCGCGTCGCTGAATACGTTGGTCTTCTCCTTCGTGACCGCAATGCCGGTGAGCTTTTCATCCATTGTGTCGAGAATGCACAGCCCCGGCGCACGGTGAAGACAAATATTCACGTGGATTCCGTGTTTCTCACCCAGCCGGATAGCCCGGTCGATCGGCTCGATCCGCTTCTCATCGATTGTGAACAGATCGGGTGCCGTCCAGAAACGATAGTCCATGGGCAAGCGCACCCAATTGAAACCCCAGTCGCGAATCCAGCGGAAATCATCTTCCAGAAACATCCCATCGTTCTTGTAGGGAAAATATTTCATCCAATCCGGATCGGTGGAGAAATACTCGAGCAGATTAAAGCCATACCAACGCGGGTTCTTCGCAGGGGATTTTGATTGCGAGGAGTCGGACTTCGTTCCCGAAATACTGTGATCCGAGAATGCATCTGCCGCAAGTCTAGATGGCACGATTGCCGAGGCTGCCGCTGTAACTCCGGCCTTCAGCAGACTGCGCCGCGTGAATCGTCGAAATCGCGGCATCGACGTTTCGATCTCGTGCATTGTTCCTCCTGATTTCGAACGTTCCGTCAGCGTCGAGTCAAAACGATCAGTTCCACAGTGTCCGGAGCGAGAGAATTGGACAAATGCAGGGCGCCGTCTTTCCCGGATCCCTCTTCCACCAAGTCGAGATTCTGGGTCTTGCTGATGCGGTAACGCTTGATGCTGAATGGCGCGGCGCCCCACGGCAAATTCTTAATCGCGAGGTTGTAGCCGGCGTTATCGCGATAAATAATGTCAGTGCGCAGTGGCAGGAATTTCACTTTCGACACGTCCGGCATGGGCGGAGAGGCTTTCTGCAATTCCGGCGGCATCGGCATGAGGTCCGGCTTGTAATTCGCGGGAATCGCGTAGTTGCTGAGCAGAATTTGAACCGTCTTGCCATCTGCGGATCGGCCAGCCAGCGCAGCGAAGCCGAAGGTGTCGGCCCCCTCAACCGCCAGCCGTTGCCGCGTGTCGAGCATTTTGCCCATCGCCTTGAAGGTATAGGCGGTCTTGAAGTATTTACCGTCAAGACCAAAGAGCCCCATCCAGGCCGCGTCTCCGCGATAGAAGTGGGCGTGATCAATCGAGGTGTCCTGGAAATAGCTGAGCACTGCGCCAATGTAGGCGGCGTTGTGTGCGCCTTGAAGCTCGGCCTTCTCAGGCTCGGTAAAATCGGCGCTCAGGTTCCATTCGGAAAGAATGCTCTCCGCGTGAGGGAAGCCATGCGTGTCCAGGATGCTGCGGATTTCCTTGGCGAGGCGCACCGCATCATACGGATCCGCCGAGCCGTTGGCATAGGTGTGCCAGGAATAAAAATCGAGCGGCACATGGTGCGAGGCGCAGTAATCGATGAATCCCTCGCGGTAGCCTCCATCGTCAGACGGAAAGGCTTTGCCGTCGCCGCCAACTTTGAGGGCGGGATCCACCGACTTCAGCGCATGTGCGGTTTTTTCGTACAGCGAGTAAAACTGCTCCGGAGTGCCAAGCCAGAATAATCCGTCGGGCTCATTCCAGAACTCCCAATAGCGAATGCCATCGTGAAAGCCGTTGGCCCAGCCCTGGTTGTAGTGCATGGCAATGTGTTTCACCACGCTGGCAAACTTGTCGAAATCATCGGGCGGGTTGACGTTCGCGCCCCAACTGCGTCCGATACGGTAATAAACTTCCGCGCCGCTGGCGCGAATGGCGGCGATCACCTTGTCGCTGGGAGCAAAATTGTAGCTCTCAGGTTTTTCGGGGTCTGCGCTCTCGTTCGGAAAAATGATGCTAGCATTCCCCGCCTTCACCACTCCGGCGCGCTGCGCTTCGTCGGGAATGAGCCAAGCAAGTTCTCCATTACCGAGAACGAATTTGGAGTCGATTTCCGTCGGACCCATGGCATCATGGGTTCGAACCTGATTCACGCGGAGATCCTTATATTGTTGAATGAGGTTCGGAAGTCCCGCCATCACGGGGCTCGGCAGACCGTTCAGCCCCTGGAACGAGCGGATCTCTCCGATCACTTTTCCCCCGTCAACATTTAAGGATCGAAATCCCGCCTGGGTTGTTTCTTGTGCAAATGAGGTAACAACGATGATCCAGAGGCAGACCGAATAACGCAAAAGGATTTTCATCAACAACGCTCCCATACCTGGCGCTGAATCTTATCTGGCTATAGCGATTTTTTCACCAGTCCAAAACTTCGTGATCTCTTCCAGCGACCGGCCTTTGGTTTCGGGGATCAACCAGCCAACCAGAATGATCGTCAGCAATGCTCCGCCGCTGAAACACCAGAAAGTGCCGTCTGACCCGAGATGCTTTTGCATGATCGGAAATAACTGATTTCCCAGATATCCCACGAGCCAGAGGGCGGTGGTAGCGATGGACATGCCGCGGCCGCGAACCTTGGTCGGATAAATTTCCGAGATGATGACCCAGCAGGCGACGCCGTTGCCAAAGGCATGCCCGGCAACAAAGCTCATCACAAAAATCAGAACGGCCAGCCCGCTCGCGTGGATGTGATAGAAGCAGCCGACCATCGCGAAAGAAACGAACTGCAGAGTAGTGCCGGCAAGAATCAGAGTCTTGCGTCCCGCGCGATCCACCAGCCAGAGGGCGAACAGCGTGAACAGAAGATTGATGAGGCTCACCAGCACCGACTGGAAGAATGCGTCACTGGTCGCGGTTCCCGCGGAGCGAAAAATTTCCGGCAAGAAGGAAAACAGCGGCGTGATGCCGCTGATCTGTTGCAGTCCCGCCAGCATGATGCCGAGCAGCAGCGGGCGCCGAAAGGTGGTGAAGAGTTCCGAGAGATGGCCTTCTTCACTCGCAAGCGCGTTCTCTATTTCAGCAGCTTCGCTCTTCGCAGCCTCTGGCCCATTGATCCTCGCGAGCACCTCGACCGCCTGCGCGCGCCGGCCCATTTTCATCAGCCAACGCGGGCTTTCGACCGCCGGCAGAATCATTAATCCAAAAAGAACCGCCGGCACAACTCCTGCGAGAAACATCCAGCGCCAGCCTGTGGATACATTCCATGCTTCGTCGCCCATCCGCTGGATGAGCATGTTGACAAAGACCGCGGCAAGAATTCCAACCACGATCCCCAGCTGATAAAGAGTCACACAGCGACCGCGAATCTGCGTTGGCGCGATCTCCGCAATGTAATTCGGGGAAATCACCGATGCCGCTCCGATGCCCAACCCTCCGATCAGTCGCCAGACAACAAACTGATGAAGGTTCGAGGCGAATATCATTCCAACCGAAGAAAGCGCGAAACACAAGGCGCACAGGGCAAGGCCTTTTTTCTTGCCGAGATAGTCGGCGACGGTTCCCGCCGCAGCGCAACCGGCAATGCATCCCACCAGGGCGCATCCCGCGGCCCAGCCGATTCCCGCGGCATCCAGATGGAACAACCGGCTCAAATATCCGATCGCGCCGCTGATCACAATGTTGTCGTAACCAAACAGCAATCCGCCCAGCGTGGAGACAGTGGCTGCAATGACGAGTGGACCGCGTGAATACGCCTCACCAGAAGGAGTTTTCAGGCTAGTCGCCTCCATGCGCGGTCGCCAGATCCGAACCGCACCGCCCGGAAGATTCGATCATCGCCTTCGCCGCGAGCATAAATCCGAGCGTGTGTGCCATGCCCGCGTGCCAGGGCGCGGAGCAAGTCATCTGCGGAGTGTGGTCTGGAATGAGAACGCCATCGAATCCATTGCGGTGAAGAATCGCGAGAATGCGAATCATGTTCACCTCGCCCTCATCAATAAATGTTTCGTGATAGTGTGGCACCTTGCCAACCACGTTGCGGAGATGAATGTAGGAAATCTTGCCTTGTTTGCTGTATTGATCAACCGCCTCGTAGATGTTGCCTTCCGTCATTTCGGCAAGAGTGCCCACGCACAGTTCGAGAGCATTGCTGCGGCTTGGAGCGAGGTCAATCAACCTCTGATACATGTGAGGCTGGTAAACCAACCGTGGCTGCTGCCGCATCATTGGCATCGGAGGATCGTCGGGATGGGCTGCGAGCCTGACTCCCGCTTCCTCGGCCACGGGAATCACGTCCTCAAGAAACCTTTGCAATCGCCGCCAAAGTTCTTCATGCGAAATCGATGGCAGGGTGCCAGCCTGCGCGTTGTGGTCATAAATCATGTTCCAGATCATTCCATTCGGAATAGGCACGTCTTCGGCAGGACCATCCATTCCCAATGTGATGGCGTGCCCGCGGCCGAGAGGAGCGGTCACACGTCCACATACGCCAGCCAGACTAAAGTTGTACCCGAGCACGGGAATGGCGGCTTCGCCCATGCGGCGAATGATGGTCTTCACTTTCTCGATCTGTTGCGTTCGCTGCGGACCGTCGAGCAAAATATCGTGCCAGTGCGCCGGGTCAAGATTCTCGATTGCAGCTAAGACCAAGCCTGCATCTTCGATCTCCTTGCGAAGCATCTTCAGTTCTTTTACCGTCCACAGCTGATTCGGATCCCCCGCAACTCCCCAAGCTTCGTACTTCGAGCCGGTGGGTTGATTGTTGCGCGGATTGGATGGACCCTGATTGAAATAGTCGACCAGGTGTACCACCACATGCGTACAGCCGGCCTGCCGCGCGAAGTCGTAATAGTCACGCGCAAGCATGTGACGGTACAGGCCCAGGCCAATCTTCATAAGCGATTCCCGATGCCCGCACCGTAATCGGGACTGAGAACTTGTCCGTTGATTTCCGCAGCGAGCGGCGAGCACAGAAAAACAAACGCGTCTGCAATCGACTGCGGGCTGTTTCTTCTGCCCAACGAAACGCGCAGCACAAATTCCCGGTACGCAGGATCCTCGTCGAAGACTTTCAACGAACTTCCCGCCGCAACGTTTCCCGGCGAAACCACATTCACGCGAATGCCGGTCAGCGCGTATTCGAGAGCCAGGCTGCGAGCAAAGTTTTCCAACGCCGCTTTGGCCGAAGAGTAAGCCGGGATTAGCGTGTGCGGCGTGCGCGCGACATAAGAAGATGTGAAGATCAGGTGGCCGGCCATCTTGCGCTGCATCCAGTACGCGAGCACGGCCCGCGCCAGATAAGTCTGGGCAAAATAATTGAAGCGGAAGATGCGTTCATAGTCAGCTTCCGAAGTAGTAGCGAACGGATGCAGCCCGCAGCCGCCGGCATGGCCAATGACCGTATCCATCCCCGGAAACTTCTGGAAGGCTGCGTTCACCACTCGATTCACTTGGCTTGAGTCGGTAATGTCAGCAGGAAAATAAAGATAAGACGAAGGTGGAATCTGCCATTCGTTGAGCTTCTCTTTGGCTTGCTCCTCCGTTTTAATATCCGTGAGCACCAGCTGGGCGCCGCTCTCCCCCAGCCTTCGCACCATGTGTTCCGCTATCGCGCCCAGAGCCCCGGTGATCAGAATCGCTTTGCCCGAGAGATCAATGCTGATCATGACCTTCTTATCCCTAGCTGCTTGCCCGTTTCCGGTCTGGAGAGCACTTCGTGACCCGATTCCGTGACCAGCACGTTATCTTCGATCCGTGCGCCCCCGCCACGTTCTGGAACATACGCTCCTGGCTCGAGCGTAATCACCATTCCGGGCTCGAGTTTCGCGCTTACGCCTGGAGCGATCAAGAATCCCGGATCATGGTAGCGGAAGCCAACGTGATGGCCGGTGTGGTGGGTGAAGAACGACGAGAGTCCCTGCGCTGCAATTTTGTCCCTCGCCAATGCATCGATGAATCCAGCGGATACACCGCCGCGTACGCCATCGATCGCGGCTTGTTGCGCATCTGTGACGAGGGAGAGAATTCCCGCGACTTCAGGCTTCGCGGAACCCACTGCAGCCGTGCGTGTGAGATCGCTCCAATACCCATGGACGCAGGTTGCCAATTCGATCAAGACCAAGTCGCCATTCTCCAGGCGCCTTCCAGTCGAACGATTGAAGCGACCGGCGAGGGCGCTATTGGGGCCGGATTGCACCATGGCCCATCCACGCGAATGAAATATTCCATCCTTCCCAATCTGCCGGTAAATCGCCGACTCCACCGCCGCAGCAACATCCGGTTCGGGAACTCCCGGTTGCAAATTCTCAAAGAACGCATCCAACCCGGCGTTCGCGACCTGGTTTGCCCAGCGGATGGCTTCGATCTCTTCCGCAGTTTTTCTTAGATAAAGATCTGCAAAAGCAGTCTGGCGCTGTCCGTCTGGCTTCGCGGTGAGAGCCGACAGTTGCTCCGCAAACCCTTCAGGGATGGGAATCTGCTCGGCAGCCTGAATCGGCAATGATGTTCTGGAAGCCGCGGGATTCACTCCAACGCTTTTGGGCTTCGCTCCTGCCTTGGCCAACACAGATCCGATCTCCGACACCAGCACAGCATAAGGATCGGAGCATTTGAGATCGCCCCAGGGATAATCCTGAACTCGCAGCCCAGCCGGAATGTGGTCTCGCGGCTCAATCTGCGGCACGAAGAGCACAGGCTCCGCGTCGGCAAAATAGATCAGGAACGACGCGCCCCAGAAAGGAAAATATCCAGAAAGCATGAGCAGTTCATCTGGCCGCCATGCAATCCAGGCCTGCAAATTATTTTGTTGGAGAAAGCTGCGCACCTGTTGCGCGCGAGGCGAACGGCTCCCGGTCAGAATCGGTGCATCCATAATCGCTTCACATGATTCCGTACTTCTCAAATGCTTCCACCGCGCTGCTACCTTCTTCAATGGCTCTTCGCACCAGCTTTTCGCCGCGAGCTTTTTCGAGTGCCCGCGTGAATACTTCAGTTTCCGCGTCGGCGGGAACTAAGAGAACTCCATCGATATCGCCAAACAAGATATCGCCGGGACGAACGCGCACTGCACCGATCTCAACCGGAATGCGAAAATCGACCACTTTGTAACGCGGAGCGGAGTCTTGTCCGTACGAACCGAAACCAAACGTCGGAAAACTCATATTCAGAATGGCTTTGGTATCCCTTACGTAACCATTCAGTACCGCTCCCCGGCTACCCAGTTTGCGGGCGCGCGTGCTCATCAGCTCTCCCCACAGAGCGTTTCGAGGCGAGGAGCCGGTGTTCACGTAGATCTCGCCAGCGTGGAGATCATCGAGCGCCTCCAACATCAGGCCAAAAGGCTTGTCCATCAGCTTGTTCGCAGTGCCGGAGATCTTTTCGACGAACACATCGACGGCTAGTACGGGCATGGCGCGTCCAATCACCACCATGTCCTGACGAAGAGACTGAATCTGTGGCGGGAGGAATTGGTGCTGCAGATCCAGCTTGTCCATCACATCGCCCACGACGCAGGTGAATAGTTCGCGCTCCACGAGGGCAAAGAGTTCGTCGTCGGACTTCCACAATGCCGTGCTCATCCTGCGCGTGCCTCTTTGATTTTCTCCACAAACTGCCGGGCAATGCGGGTAGTGGAAGCGAAATCGCCGCTCTTCGCACCGGCGGTTAGATTGCCCCCGACTCCGATGGCAACCGCTCCGGCATTGATCCACTGGGCGACATTCTCCAGGCTTACGCCGCCAGTGGGCATGAGCTGCGCCTGAGGCAGCGGTCCCTTCACCGCTTTAACGAATGCTGGGCCAAGAATTTCGCCGGGAAATACTTTCACGATATCGGCGCCGCATTCCATGGCTGCGATCACTTCGCCAATTGTTGCCGCGCCGGGCATGTAAGGTACCTGGTAGCGATTGCAGAGCCGTGCGGTCTCAGGGTTGAGCGCAGGGCTAACCACAAATTGTGCTCCCGCGAGAATTGCGATGCGCGCGGTTTCCGGATCGAGAACCGTGCCCGCTCCCAGCAAAATTTCCTTGGAGCATTTTTTGGCAAGATGCTCGATGACCCCCGCAGCGCCCGGAACCGTGAAGGTGACTTCGAGCGCAGTAATGCCGCCCAGAGCGCAGGCATCGGCGATGCGCGCGGCTTGCTCGGGATTCTCCGCGCGGATCACAGCGACCAGGCCAGACGAAACAATCTTGCTTAGTACTTCTATCTTGGACACTGACATAGACGCAAAGCTCTGCGGTTCAAGTGCAATCGACTACTCAAAAAACGGTTCGCCCTTGCGCGCATACTTCCGGGCGACATCTTCATTCAGCGTAACTCCGAGCCCCGGTTTCTCGGGCATAGAAATGAAGCCATTCTGAATGATCGGCTTCGGCAGCCCTTCAATCAGATCATTCCAGAAGGGCACGTCGGAAGCATGAAACTCGAGGGCGAGAAAGTTTGGGATCGCCGCACAAAAGTGGGCCGAAGCCAACGTGCCGACCGGACTGCTGATGTTGTGCGGTGCAATCGGCATCGTGTGCACGTCGGCAAACTGCGCAATGTTCTGCGCGACCGCCAAGCCTCCAACTTTCTGCAAGTCAGGAGTCACAATGCTTAATGCGTGCTGCGCGATGATTTCCTGAAAGCCTTCGAAGAGAAAAAGATTCTCCCCGGTTGCGATCGGCACTCGCACTTTGGAACTCACTTCCTTCAGCGCGGCCGTGTTGCTGGGTGGAACCGGATCCTCCAGCCACAACAGCCGGAATGGTTCGAGTTCGCGCGCCACTCTTACTACGTCGCTTGCGTTGTAGCGCCAATGGCAATCGACAGCGATATCAGTGTCCTTCCCCACCGCGTCGTAAACCGCGCCGATCAAGCTCACCATATGATCGATGGCGCGATTGCTCAGCGCTCGATTATGAGGATCAAAGCCTTCGGTGCCGGGCACATCCAGGTCAAATTTCAGAGCGGTAAATCTCTCCGCTCTTTTCTTGAGAGCCTGGCGGCGATAGTCGTCCGGCGAGGAAGGAGCCCCTTCGCCCGCCTCGCCAAAGTAGTCCCGTGCAGTGTGGCTTGAGGCTTTCGGTTCCCACGACGCTGGACGCGAACGCAGTACCTCATCCAGACTCTCGAGCGCTTCGCCTCCGTGGCAATCGGCATAGACGCGGACTCGATCCCGAAATTTGCCGCCCAGCAGGCGATAGATGGGCACGTCGAGCCACTGGCCGAGTACATCCCAAAGGGCAGCCTCGATGCCGCTGATCGCGTTGTAGATAATTCCAGCGACCGAACCCGCGCCTGAAGTTGCCAGCTGCAGCTTGCGAAATAAGCGATGAATGTCGCGCGCGTCTTCGCCAATCAGCAACGGTTCGAGCGACCGCAGAATCGATGTCAGCCCGGGAGCGAAAAAACATTCGCCGAGGCCTCGAATTCCTTCGTCCGTTTCAATGCGAACGAACGTCCAATCGAAGTTTCCTTCAACGACCGCAGTCTTTAACCTTAGGATCTTCACTCTCGATTTCTTTCGCCCGCGATTATACGCCGCACAGGTTTTCATTTGCCGCCCCGGCCTTGAAAATGAAAATACGAATTTCAGAAATTGACCGGCTCGCATTCGAAACAGCTAGAATGCTGGGCATGAACCAGATCGTCTTGAAAAAGGCCGAGAGCTGCAAGTGGGACTGCGTGAGTCTCGGCGAAGTAATGCTCCGGCTCGATCCCGGCGAGGAGCGAATCCATACCGCTCGAAATTTCCGCGCCTGGGAGGGCGGCGGAGAATACAACGTTGCTCGTGGACTGAGACGATGCTTCGGCATGCGCACCGCCGTGGTTACAGCCTTTGCAAGAAATCCCATCGGACAACTGCTCGAAGATCTGATTCTTCAGGGGGGTGTCGATACTTCGCTCGTCCGCTGGGTACCTTACGATGGCATTGGCAGGACGGTGCGCAACGGGTTGAACTTCACCGAGCGAGGATTCGGCGTGCGCGCCGCTGTCGGCTGCTCGGACCGTGGTAATACGGCGATCGCCAACAGCCAGCCCAGCGACTTCGATTGGCAGCACATTTTCTCCACGAACGGTTCGCGCTGGCTGCATACCGGCGGCATCTTCGCTGCGCTGTCAGGCACGTCGGCGTCGGTCGCAATGGCCGCCATTCAAGCGGCAAAGGCTTCCGGCACTGTGGTTTCCTACGATCTCAACTATCGGGACTCCTTGTGGAAAGCGATTGGCGGCAAGAGTAAAGCACAAGATTTGAATCGTGAATTGGTATCAACCGTGGATGTCCTCTTCGGCAACGAGGAGGATTTTTCTGCCGCTCTCGGAGTTGCGACCGAGGGCGTCAATGAAGACTTCAGTCACTTGGACGTTGCGAGCTACGAATCGCTTTTGCACCGAGTTGCTGAACTTTATCCGAACCTCAAGCTGATTGCATCCACGCTGCGCACCGCGCACACGGCGACTCAGAATGACTGGGGTGCAATCGCGCTGTATGAAGGAAAAATAATTCATGTCCCGCAGCGGCCGCTGGAAATTATGGACCGCGTCGGCGGCGGAGATTCCTTCGCTTCGGGCTTGATCTACGGCTTGCTCGCGGATAAAGGCCCCGAATGGGCGGTTCAGTGCGGGGTCGCACACGGTGCGCTGGCCATGACTACTCCGGGAGACACAAGCATGGCAACGTTTTCAGAAGTCCAATCCGTGATGCGCGGCGGCTCGGCGCGCATCGCGCGCTAAGGGGACGCGAAGGATACGATCAAGCCATGAAAGAGACCTGGCGATGGTTTGGACCGGATGATCCGATTCCTCTTGATCACATCAAGCAAGCGGGCGCCACGGGAATTGTCTCCGCCTTACATCATTTGTATCGCGGTGAAGCCTGGCCATTGGACGAAGTACTAAAGCGTCGGGACGAGATTCTTGCCGCCGGCTTGGTCTGGTCGGTGGTGGAGAGTATTCCGATTCACAATTCGATCAAGCTCCGATCCGGGCCTTGCGCACATTTCATTAGTGCGTGGAAGGACACTGTGGCCGCAGTCGCGAGGGCTCGTGTGCCCGTCATCTGCTACAACTTCATGCCAGTCGTCGATTGGACGCGGACAGACTTGCAATGGCGCCTGCCAAATACTGGCTACGCTCTCCGTTTTGATGCAGTCGATTTCGCCGCGTACGACCTGTTCATCCTCAGGCGCAAAGCCTCCGAGGCTGATTATTCCGATGATCGCGCCAGAGCTGCGCGCGCACGCTTCGATTCGATGTCCGAGGCACGCAGAGAAAATCTTGAACAGACGATCATTGCCGGCTTGCCCGGCGCCGAGGCCTCGTACAATCGTGAGACAATTCGCAGCCTGATCGCAGAGTACGAGGGCGTGACCGCCGATGATCTGCGAAATAATCTTGCCGCGTTCTTGCGAGAAGTTGTCCCAATCGCGCAGGAAGTTGGCGTTCGGCTCGCCATTCATCCCGACGATCCGCCGTGGTCGCTGTTCGGGCTCCCGCGCGTGGTCTCAACTGCCGACGATATCCGCACGATCTTCGCGGCCTGCGACACGCTCGTCAACGGGTTAACGCTTTGTGTCGGTTCGTTCGGAGCACGCGCCGACAATGATTTGCCGGCCATGGTGCGCGAATTCGGTGCTCGCGTTCATTTTGTTCACCTTCGCCAGGTAACCAGAGAATCGGATGGATCTTTTCACGAAGCTGAGCACCTCGCCGGTAGTTCCGACATGGTCGGCGTGATCCGAGTCATGCTGGAAGAAGAAGCGCATCGGCGGCACGCCGGTAGGCCGGATCATGAGATTCCCATGCGTCCCGACCATGGACATCTGCTCGCCGATGACATCGGCAGGAAAGTAAATCCGGGATATTCGCTGGTGGGACGATTAAAAGGCCTCGCCGAACTGCGCGGCGTCATGCATGGTTTGAAGTATGCGATCCCAGAATTGTCTGCTTAAGGTTTCGGTAGCGCCGATACTTTCTTGGTCCAGGAATCTCGCTATGTGTGAATCGAGGATTCAACTTCTATGAATGACTTTGCCGGGAGAGTGGCTGTGATCACGGGTACGACGGGAATTGGACGAGCGATTGCGCTGCGCTTTGCCGCGGGAGGGGCACATGTTGTTGCCTGCGGAATTGAACCGGCCGGCAATGAGGCCTTGGCTCGCGACTCGGCAAGACTTGGCCTAACCCTGCGGGTCGAACAATGCGACGTGACTGTTTTCGACCAGGTGCAGTCGGTCATCGCGAAGACGGTCAGGCAGTTCGGCGGCCTGGACATCATCGTCAACGCCGCCGCGATTCATCCCTTCGGCACCGTTTTGCAAACGGACCTCGCGACCTGGAATCGCTGCATGATGGTCAACGTCGGCAGCATCTATCTCATGGCGCATCTCGGCATCCCGGAGATAAAAAAGCGCGGGGGAGGCTCTGTCATTAATCTGGCGTCGGTGCAAGGCCACGCCTGCCAGCGGGGCGTCGCCGCCTATGCTGCATCCAAGGGCGCGATTCACAGCTTGACGCGCGCTCTCGCTCTTGACCATGCCGCCGACCATATCCGCGTAAATTCCATCAGTCCGGGTTCGATCCGTACGCCGATGCTGGCGCGTTCGGCGGCCAACTTCTCGCCGGATGTACCTGTCGAAGAAGCGTTCGTCCGTTTTGGCGCCGCCCATCCGCTTGGACGCATCGGCACACCCGAAGAAGTTGCGGAACTCGCAGCATTTCTGGCATCCGACAAAGCAGGATTCTGCACCGGCGGCGATTACCTCGTCGATGGCGGACTCCTCGCCGGCATCGGTGTCCAGTGATCTCGACTTCTTCCCTAATTCCGCGCAGACGATGGCGAATCGCGTTCCTGCTAGCGTTTGGAGTCCTGGTCAACTTCTTCGACCGGATCAACTTGTCCGTGTCACGCGACGCTCTTCATGACTCGTTCGGATTGTCGTTAGTCGCTTTCGGATATCTCTCCAGCGCCTTCAGTTGGACTTACGCCATAATGCAGATGCCTTGCGGCGTGCTGCTGGACCGCTGGGGCGTGCGCCGCGTGGGAAGAATCAGTGCTCTTCTGTGGAGTCTGTCGTCGTTCGCTGCCGCCATAGCCCCCGGCCTCGCCTGGTTCTTCGGGGCGCGATTGCTTTTGGGCGTCAGCGAATCGCCCACGTTTCCCGCGAATGCCAAAGCCTTGGGCTACTGGTTCACGCGGCAGGAAAGAGGTCTGGCGACCGCGTTCACCGATGCCGCGGCAAAATTCTCTACCGCCATTGGAGTGCCGTTGATCGGCTTGCTGCTCATCTATTTTGGCTGGCGCTGGAGCTTCGCCGCCACTGGTTTCATCAGCTTTCTTTATTTCGTACTGTTTTATTTCGTCTATCGCAATCCCAGCGAAGACTCGGGACTCTCGCCGCAAGAGCGCGATTTTATTCTGCAAGGCGGAGCGCAACTCGAAGACGAGACGAGAGTACGAAGCGGCAGTTTACTGGGTTATCTTCTGAAGCAGCGAAAGGTGTACGGCCTGGCATTGGGATGGGGCGCCTATAACTACACCTTCTTTCTTCTACTGGCATGGCTACCCAGCTATCTTTCCGTTTCTCTTCACGTGGATTTATTTCACTCCGTTTTCTATACGAGCGTGCCGTGGCTGTTCGCAACGGGGACGGATATTCTGGTCGGCGGATGGCTGGTGGATACCCTAATCCGGCGCGGCCACGATGCAAACTATGTTCGTCAAACGGTTCTGGTGGTAGGAATGGCCTTTGGCCTCGCGATTTTCGGCGCGGCGAAGGCTCACACTGCAACCGCTGCGCTGCTCTGGATCAGCCTCGCCCTGGGGGGATTGGCTGCCGCCGCGCCGGTGGCATGGACGGTTCCATCCCTAATTTCTCCGCGGGAAAGTGTCGGCACACTCGCTGGCGCGGTAAATCTTTGTGGCCAGATCGCTGCGATCTCCGCCCCGATCGTTACCGGCTACATCGTCTCTGCGTCACACTCTTTCGCCGCCGCGTTTGTGACTGCAACCGTAATCCTGCTGCTCGGAATTGTCGGCTACATTTTCTTGCTGGGACGGATCGAGCCGATCCCCGAACCATGATTCGATCGCAGCTCGGTTGTTCTCACTGCTTACCGGCTATCGGAGGCAGAACATCGTAGAGCGGCTGCGCGGGCTTCGCCTCCGGAGTCTCGTCTGCGACCGACATCGCCAGAATGCGAATCTTATCGTTATTGGGAAGCCTGATACTCTTCGCGCCCGCGGGTAAATCGATCGGATACGCGAACAGATACGAATAGCGGTAGGGCACATTCTCGCCCGCGGCACTGTGATGATGCGAGCAGTACCACGCTACATCGGCACGCTTGATGAAGCCGGGCTTGATGCCGGTCATCTCGCCGTAGTCGTCGTGCGAAGTGTCCTTCGAACTCCACTGCCGATCGTCCCACTGGCCAATGAATCCGCCCCAGTCCTCAACGTTTAGCTCGACGGCGGTGCCGCCTATCTTGAACGTCGCTTGCTGGTCGCCATCGGCCGAAGCCGCCAGCACGTACAACCTGTTATAGGACCCTGCCGGCAGATCGATCGTCTGTCCTTTCGCGACCACCGCATTGCGCGCGCCCGTTCTTGCCGGAGCGAGTTGAAATTCGACGTCATTGAATTGAATCTGCGCCGGCAGCTTCTCCGCGGGTAACGCGTCGCCCTTATCATCAAATCCACCCTCGGACTTGGTGCCGTCATTGCTGGCGGTTGCCAGATCATATTTCAGCGACACAGGAGCCGACCGCACGGCATCAAGCTTAGTGCGCGGGGTAGCTAATTGAATGGCGAACGTGCGCGGCTGATATGCTGAGAACGACGTGACCAGAACGCCGCCGTTCACCGTTGCCGCTCCCATCGGCTGCTCCTGGCCATTCACCTCGCGCGCGGCAGTGATCGGCGCATTGAATGTCACATTGACGTCGGGCTGGACTCTGCCATCGAGTTCCACCATGCGCACGACGATCTCATCGCTCAATTCCGCTTTTTTCAGCGCCAATACTCGTATGCGCGGGCTGCTGACCTTCAGCAAAGAAAATTCGCGGCCCAATGTCCCCGCATACTTCGAAGTTTGAAATGCGATCAGCGGATCGTTCAGCCGCTGCGCTTGCCAGTCGGTTTGCGCTTCGCGCCAGCCAGCTGCGTGACCGGCAATTCCGTAGACCAACTCGTGATGCCCGATATCCTGCGTCCCTTGGTCTGCATATCCCCCGTGCGTTCCGGGCGTGCGGATCAGTGTCAATCGAATCGTGTGATCGTCCGGCTTATCCGATCCGTTCTTGCAATCGGTCAAGATGGTTGCGCCGAACTCGCCACTCGCGTCGGTCAAATCAATCCACTGATGGGATGGCACTTCGAATTTTTTCGGTTGCGCGGTGGGCCGTTCGATCGTCCCGATATCCCAATTGTAGGTGGCCATCTCATTGGAAGCAGTCAGAGGAAAGGTCGCTTTCAGATTCGACTCTTTCGTGTTCCAGTCGATCACGTTGGCAAACTCCACGCGCTTCCCCGCATCCCCGGCCGATAAGCGGATGGTCTGTATGAATTTCGACCCTGCAGCCTCGCGTGAAACTTCCACGGCCACGCGCGCTGGACCGTTCTCCACCACTCGAATCTTCGCAGGACCGCCGACGTATGCTTTAGGCGCAGCTTGCTCCTGATCCCAGTCCATGTTCCAGCCCGGCCAGTGCTCCGGATTGTCATAGGAAATTGCCAGCCGCGCCGGTGCGGCGAGCAATTCTCTGCCCATCGACTTGTAGAAAATGCTGGCAACGTCTCCATCGGCGTTCACCTTCACGCGGTAGTACTGGTTCTCGAGCAAGTTCTCAGAAACCCGCAGCGTCGTGCTATCGACCGCCCCAGCGCCCGGTTGCACATCGTAAACGGCATAGCCAACGGATGGCGCCTTGGCTAGGAAAATCACTCTCCCGTTCGAAATCTGCGCGGGAACTTCTTTTCCATCGGACCCAGTCACATGCACCGATTGCGGCGTGCCACCGGGAAAATTCGCGCTCACCTCCACGAAATCTTTCCGCGCGATGTTCAACGGGTTGAAGACAACAACCGGCACGCCTTTCGTCTCGGTATCGAGCGCCGCGGAAACCCCTTCGGTCGCATTCGTCAGCACGCCGGCGAACTGATTCATCGCGATCACATCATCGTTCCAGGCAAACTCGTAAGCCTTGGGAGTCGCGGTTCCGGCGGCGATGTCGTGGAATTGGCCGCCCATCACCAGCGTCCATGCATCATTCAAGCGCTGCATCGGATACGTCCGCGCACCCAGCCATTCCGCGGCGATCGAAGCCTTCTCCGCCGCATCGGCCAGCAATTCTTCTTTCCGCAGCCAGCGCTTCTGATACGCCTGCGACGTCAGCGATCCGGCAGAATGATTGGTCAGCTCCATTTCACCGGTGTAGCGCGGCAGTCCGGTGGCTTCGGAGGGTGTGATATCGAGAAACATCTGCTCGGCGTTCGCGGAGATCACATGCACCGGGCCGTCGCCAACTTTCAGCGCCGGGCCCTGAGCATGCGAAAGCTCGGAGAAAAGGCGGCCTTCGATGAGTGGAAAACTTGCCGTGCCCTTGGTTACGATGGCTTCGAGCCGTTTCACCGATTCCTCATCCGGAGTTCCGCCTATGTCGCCGGTGCCGTAATAGTGATAGTCGGCGAACACGCCACTCACTTTGCCGTTCAATTCCACCCGAGCCGCCCAATCGCCCTGATGCCGGTTGAGTTCTCGATCCTGCTCGACCTTCGCCAAGGCCTTCTGCCGATTTTGCAGATCGAGATATTCCTCGATCTGTCCCGGCTCCAATGTTTGTTGACTCTGTTGCGCCTGCTCAACTTTATCCTTTAGCGGCTGCAACCTTTTATTAAGTTCTTCGAGCTCGGCATTTAGTGGCAGCGCGGGCAACCGCTCGCTCAGGTCCGCGTAAATGCCGCCGCTATAATCGCCTGGATTCAGTCCCGCCAGCACGCTCTCGCCATCCGGTCCCACCCACACGCCCACGTTGAACGGCGTGCCTTCCGGCGTTTTCTCGAGAGATTCCGGACCGCCTCCGGGCGCAGACGATCCCCACACCAGTTTCTGCGTCGAAAAGCCTTTCACCCCGGAGTGCGCCAGAATTGTCGGCAGCGACGCCGGGAATCCAAAACAATCCGGCAGCATGTATTCCGCACTGGCTCGGCCAAGTTCCTTGCGAAACCAATTATTGCCGTACAGCACTTGCCGGATGATGGTCTCGGCGCTGGGCGCATTCACGTCGCCCTCTTCCATGGACGACCCGGCCGGAAACCATCTTCCTTCGTCGACATACTTCTTCAGTCGGGCAAAATCGGCGGGAAAATATTCCTTCATCAAACGGTAGCGGTTGGCCCCGCTAAAATTAAAAATGTAGTGCGGATATTTATCGAAGAGCCTGAAATTCTCTTCCATCGTCTTGCGAATATATTCATCGATGACTTGCGGATACTCCCACCGCCATTCCGTATCCAGGTGCGCATAGCCAACCACATAAAGCGTAGGTTGCTTGGTCAAATCGGGCTTGTCGTTTGTCAGAGTATTGCCCGTCTGGGCATTGCCCGTGCAGAAAAATAAGAAGATGAAGCAGGCCAGTTGAAGCGTCGCCGAAGTTGCGTGAAATCTTCGCATCGTACTCTCCAGAATTTTTCCCTTTGCCAGGAAGCGGTTTTACAATATCAGGTTTTGACAAACGCGAAAGCCGCACTCGATGCGGTCACCATGAATGGTGTAGGTTAGACTTATGCAGCCCAAGCCGCACGCGCGCTCGCCCCGCTGGTATACGATCCCGCTGCGCGTTTTGCTCGTGACCTTCATCGGCACTCTGCTCTCCTTTGCCGTCAGCCTGTTTGTGGGAATTATCGGGACCGTCGCCATTTCAGCTGTGCGCCACACCGCTCATCCCGACATGACCCTCGCCTACCGCCATATCGCTTTGCCATTTGCGGTGGTCGCCGGAAGCATCATCTTTGTTCTCGCGCTCGCTATGGAAATCCGTCACTTTCGCCAAATGAAGACACTTGCGGCGATCGAAAGAGTCAGCTAGATATGCCAAGCAGCTCGCCACCTCGCATTGCCATTCC
Organism: uncultured Acidobacteriaceae bacterium; assembly: GCA_964403025.1. GTDB lineage: Bacteria > Acidobacteriota > Terriglobia > Terriglobales > Acidobacteriaceae > Sulfotelmatobacter. Next base: position 395,333 of record CAYOEH010000004.1, read on the forward strand.
CATGCCGCATTCCGGTAATCGCGAATATGCGGAGCGTGCAATCCCGCAATACGAAAGCGCTGTCAAACTCGCCGGCGGCGAACCGGTGCGCATTCCGCTCGATCAGACGCCAGCCGAAGTAATGGAAATGATTGAGGGTTGCGACGCAGTACTCTTGCCCGGCAGCAACGCCGATGTCGATCCTGCCAGGTTCGGAGCATCGCGCTCTTCGCACACCGCGGCCGCCGATGTTCTCCGCGATGCCGTTGACGAACTTCTGCTGCAGGACGCCTTCAACCTGCGTAAACCTGTGCTTGGCATCTGCTATGGTCTGCAGAGCCTGAACGTATACCGCGCTGGATCGCTCGTCCAGCACATCCCGGACTTTCTGCCGGAAGAGTTGCGCACGCGCGTCAATCATGAAGCGGGAAAGACAGTCGAGGTGGCGCACACCGTCAAGATCGAGGGTGAATCCAGGCTCGCTCAAATCATAGGCGGAAAAAGCGAACGCGTAATCCCGGTAAACTCATCGCATCACCAATCGGCGGATACGATCGGTAAAGGCTTGCGCATCGTTGCCCGTTGCTCTGACGATGGCATTATCGAAGCGCTGGAAGGCACCGACCCCAATCACTTCGTGCTGGCGGTGCAATGGCATCCCGAGCGCTCCGTGGAGGATGACGAACATTCGCGCGCTATTTTTCATGCGCTCGTGAAGACCGCGGAGGCCCGGCGTGAGGAACTGAAGGGGATCGAAAACGTGAAGTGAATCTATTTCGTCTTCTTGCGCGGCTTCCTCGCTTTTCTCCGCGCCTCCAGCAGCACTACCACATGCGCAACCGCGGTGTTCTCCAGGTTCAGCCCTTCCGGAGTCTTCGCCTTTAGCCCGACGCAATCCGAGTCAACTCCCAACAACTGTGCTACGTGCGCTCGAATCGCCGCGGCATGCGGTCCAATCTTCGGAGCGGCCATAATAAGGCTGGCGTCTATGTTAGCCACGCCATATCCGGCGTTGTGTGCGCGTTTCAGCGCCTCACGCAGAAAGACGGCAGAATCTGCACCCTTCCACTTCGCGTCAGACGGAGAAAAAAGCGCTCCGATATCCGGGGCCGCAATGGCCCCAAGCAGGGCATCGGTGATGGCGTGCAGAAGCACATCGCCATCGGAGTGCCCACCCAGGCCTTTGTCATGCGCGAGCAGGATGCCGCCAATCTTCAGCGGAATCCCAGGACGGAATTCATGCGAATCAAAGCCATAGCCGATTCGCGTGGCAGGCTTGGTTGGAAATCGTTGGTCTTTCGTCTTAGCCATCCACCTCAATGACCGCCTGTCTGCGATGTTTTCAAGTAGAACTCTGCCAACTCCATATCCGCCGGGGCGGTGATCTTGATATTCCGCGGCGAACCCATCACGACGGCCACCTCGTGCCCCGATCTTTCCACCAAAGAACTTTCGTCAGTCCCCATGAATCCGTCCGCCGACGCCTCGTCGAATGCTTTCTTGATCACGCTGTAGCGAAAGCCCTGCGGCGTCTGCGCCATCACGATTCCTGCGCGAGGAATTGTCGCTTTGATCAGAGCGCCCTCGGACGTCCGCTCAACCTGCTTCACCGTATCGACGGCCGGAAGACCGGCGACAGCCGCGCCATACTTCCGCGCCCCCTCAATCACTTCCTGAATAATTTCCCGGGTCACAAACGGGCGCACCGCATCGTGCACCAGAACGATATCATCGGCTGCAGCCTCAACCGCATTCAACGCGCTCTCCACCGACTGCTGACGGTGCTCGCCGCCGACCACAAATTCGACCTTCTTTTTCAGGACGTCCGCCGCATCGGATTCGAGACGTGCGCGAAACCCGGCAATCTCGTTTTCTCGCAGCGCGATCCACATCTCGCTCACCGCATCGACGGCAGCAAACTTACGCAGCGTGTGGATGAGAATTGGCGTGCCGCCGAGTTCAGTAAATTGTTTCGAGGGCGGCGCCTTCTTTTGTTTGTCCTTGGCGCCGACGAGCATTGGCGCCATGCGGGTTCCCAAACCCGCCGCTGGAATTATGACAATCACCTTCATCGCGGGCTGTAAGTATACGAGCGCGGGGGTAGGAGTTCAAATGCAAGCCACACGCGAAGACTTAGTCAGATCGCAATTCGAACAACGGCTGGGAATCATGCGCGCGTCTCGTCTACAGGAAATACTGTAGACGCCTGATCGGTGAAGGAACTGTCACGCACTTTTTGCATGGCACGTTGCGCGCTCCATGGCGTAGGCAGTGCCCCGTCGCCACTCGGCATCTCTCACTCGGTCACGGAGTTAAAGAATTTCACTGAGACCGGCTCGGGCTGGCAGCCAACGTGCACCTCATGGCGGAAGTCGGAGTCGACGACCAGGCACCTTAGAACGAGCTAACCAGTCGACTGAAAGTGGCGCCAAAATAGCGAGGAACAAGACTAGCCATGAGAATGATTAAAGTCCGTTTCTGGATCGAGATGCTGGCGCTGGTAAGCGTGATGGCGTGCGCTCTCGCGCTCTTCCTTGCGACCCTTGGAGCCGCCGCAGGAGTTGCCAGCGCAGGGCCTGAATCCGGGCCGCCGCCACACGCGTCCACAGGGGCGCCACAGTCTTACGAGGGCATCATCACGGACACGCACTGTGGCGCAAAACACTCGGCCGCCGTGGGGATGGCTGCCGCCGATTGCACTCGGGTTTGCGTTCGCAGTGGAGAGAGCTTCGCTCTGGTGGACGGGGACAAAGCTTATACTCTCGCCGGCGAACCGGCGGCGCTGAAGCGGGTAGCTGGGCAGCGCGTCAAGATCGTCGGAACTCTCAACGGCGACACTATTTCGGTGGCAGCGGTTGGCGCGTCCTAAGGCTGAGCGGGTTTACTTTCCACCAGCGTATTCGGAACTGCGGCCGCAGGCGCCGATGCTCCGGGGATGACCGGCACTGCGGGCTGCGCCGGTGTGCCTGTTCGGGTAAACGCACGTTCATCCCATTTCCCGAAGATCATCTTTCCAGCGGTCGTCTGCAACACTGAAGTGACCGATACATCGATCGTCTTGCCGATCATCTTTCGCGCGTTGTCCACCACCACCATGGTGCCGTCGTCGAGATAGGCGACGCCTTGGTTGTACTCTTTGCCTTCCTTCAGGATGAACACCTTCATGATCTCGCCCGGCAGCACAATCGGTTTGAGCGAGTTCGCCAGTTCGTTGATGTTCAGCACCTCGACTCCCTGCAGCTGCGCCACTTTGTTCAGGTTGAAGTCGTTGGTGATGATCTTCCCCTCATAGACCTTCGCCAGTTCGATCAGCTTCAGATCCACCTCGCGAACAGCGGGGAAATCATCTTCAACAATCTGGATCTGAAGAGTGGCCATTTTTTGCAGGCGCTGCAAAACATCAAGCCCACGCCGCCCACGGTTTCGCTTCAGCGAATCCGCCGAATCGGCCACCAGTTGCAGCTCGCGCAGTACAAACTGCGGCGTGACGATGATGCCGTCCAGAAACCCGGTTTCGGCAATATCGGCAATTCGGCCATCAATGATCACGCTGGTGTCGAGAATCTTGTAGCTTTTCTTGCCTTGCTTCTCGCCGCCGAATATCCCGCCCAGGGCCGCCAGATTGAGCAAGTCGCCCTTGCTCGCACCCACGATCAGGCCCACGTAGGCCATCAGCAACATGACCAGGATTTGCAGGAAGCTTTGAGTGTTGCCGGCAGGCACACTGCTGCGAATGACCAGCGCAAACAGGTAGGCCCCGCAGATGCCGAGAATGCTTCCAATGGCCGCGCCGATCAGCCGCTTCAGGCTCACGGTTCGAAGCTTCCACTCGAACAGGACGATCCCTGCCCCGACCAGCGCGCCGACTCCCGCATCCTGAGGCCGGGACAATCGGAAAGGCTCAATAAAATAAGACGCAACCGAAACTACGATGACAAAAAGAAGCCGTACAAGAACTAGATCCACAGTATGACCTCCCCGGATGCAGCTCCGCTACACGTCCGGCGCAATGCACCCGTGCCTCTTCCTCTCCGCCCCCGGACGGGAATGGGCATTTCGACTATGCGGGGCGCGCAAGAATAGGGGATGAATGTACGCCCCGTTCCGGCCGATGGAGGCGTGGCCGGAAGCACTTTTAGTAAACCACGCCAAGAGTATATACCTGACGGCAAAGACCGGGCGAAGAAACTGGTAGACCCTGGTTCCATGCGTGGAGTCGTTCCGGGCGCCTGTTTCGGTTAACGGCTCGATGGCAAACGATAATCATCATGGAGAGGTCGCTTCGCTGCTAAACTTCCCTCCATGAAAGCGTTAATGATCACGAGCCTCTCCGGCCCCGACTCGCTCGCCCTCCAGGATGCTCCCGCACCGATTCCGCAACCTCCGCAAACCTTAGTACGCGTCGCTGCTGGTGGTCTAAACTTTGCCGACTTCATGACTACCAAGGGCGGCTACCCTGGGACTCCGCCGCCGCCGCTGATTGCCGGGCGTGAATTCGCCGGCGCCGAGGAGAACACGGGCCGCCGCGTCATGGGCTATATCCAGTGGGGAGCCTTCGCCGAGAGGGTCGCAGCGTATCCGAATATGCTCTGGACCATCCCCGAACCCTGGACCGACGAACAAGCGGCCGCCTTCCCCGTCAACTATTTCACCGCCTATCTCGCTTATTGGCAGGCCGGAATGACCTCTCAGCCGATGTGGGGACAGCCGCCCTCGGCTGTCCGGCGGCGCGAAGCTCGGCATCGCGTCCTCATCCACGCCGTTGCCGGAGGCGTGGGCACCGCAGCCGTTCAAATCGGGGTGCTTCTCGGCGTCGAGATGTATGGCACGTCCTCCTCCGACGAAAAGCTTGCGCGCGTCAAAGAACTTGGCCTGCAGCACGGCATCAACTACAAGCAGCACGACTACGAAGAAGTCGTGAAGAATCTTACTCACGGCGAGGGCGTCGACGCCGTCTTCGAAATGCTCGGTGGAGAGCACACCGCGAAAAGCCTGCGCTGTTTGCGCGACTTCGGCCGCGTCATCCAATACGGCACCGCTACCGGCAAGCAGCCCCAGCTCGACGTGCGTGCGCTCTATGCAAAATCCGCGAGCCTTCAGGGCCTGTGGCTCTCTTACCTGTCGCAAAAGTCCGAAATCATGGTGCCGGCATGGCGGCAGCTCTCCGAATGGATCGCGCAAGGCAAGTTGACTCCCGTGATCGGCCAAGTCTTCCCGCTCGATCGCGCCACGGAAGGCTACCAGCTCCTGCAAGAGGGAAAAAACTACGGCAAGGTCGTGCTGAAGATCTCTTAGCCTGAAGTGCCGCGTTGCAAGAGGTGTACACTTGTGCCGCGGCGCGGCCGAGCCACAAGTTTTTTGCGCCGCCATCCTCGTTCCAGGATGCATTTTTGCACTGATCCGAGGTCTTCCATGTCGAAGCTTTCTCGATTCCTGCTGTCCGCATTCCTTTTCACTCTCGCTTTTCTTCTTTCTCACACCGCATTCGCACAAGCCCCAGTTCCTTCGAATCCTGAGATCGAGCGCCGAGTCGACGCAATTCTCAAGAAGATGACGCTGGAACAGAAGATCGATTACATCGGAGGCACCGGCTTCGCCGTTCGTGCTATGCCCGCTCTTGGCATTCCCGCTCTTGAAATGTCCGACGGCCCGCTCGGCGTGCGCAGCAACCAAAAGTTTCCCTCGACCACCTACGCGGCCGGTATCGGCCTCGCTGCCTCCTGGGATCCGCAACTGGCGGAGCGCGTCGGCGCCGGCATCGGCACGGATGCTCGTGCGCGCGGCATTCACTTCATGCTCGGACCCGGCGTCAACATCTATCGCGCTCCCATGAACGGCCGCAACTTCGAATACTTCGGCGAAGATCCCTTCCTCGCGGGCGCCGTCGCCACCGGTTACATCACTGGCATGCAAAAGCAGGGTGTCAGCTCTACCGTGAAGCATTTCCTCGGCAATAATTCTGAGTTCCTCCGGCATGACAGCGATTCCATCATCGACGAACGCACCGCGCGGGAGATTTATCTACCTGCCTTCGAATCCGCTGTGAAGAACGCACACGTCGGCGCGATCATGGACTCCTACAACTTTGTCAACGGCCAGCACTCCACGCAAAACGGATACTTCAATACCGACGTTGCCAGAAAGCAATGGAGATTTCAGGGCGTCATGATGTCCGATTGGGTTGCGACCTATGACGCAGTAGGCGCGGCCAATGGCGGCCTCGATCTCGAAATGCCGAAAGGCGACCACATGAACATCGAGAAACTCCTGCCAGCTATCCGCGAGGGACGCGTCAAGGAAGCGACGATCGACGAAAAAGTGCGCCGCATCCTCACCACTGCGGCCTGCTTCGCCTGGCTCGACCGCGGACAGGCCGAACTCTCGCTCTCTAAGTACAACGAACCGAATCACCTCGCCACTCTCGAGGCTGCGCGGGAAACCATCGTTCTGCTCAAGAACGAAGGTTCGCTTCTTCCTCTCGACAAGCAGAAGATCAAAACCATTCTCGTCGTCGGTCCGGACGCCTGGCCTGCGCAACCGGTCGCCGGCGGCAGCGGGAAAGCAATTCCATTTTCGGCGGTCAGCATTCTGGAAGGCATCGGCGCTTATGTTGGCGAGGGCACGAAGGTCGACTACGAGCGCGGCCTTCCCAAGATGATCGACCTCGCCACTTCCACGGAATTTTCCACCGCGGCTCAGAACGGCAAGCGCGGCCTTACTCTCGAAACCTTCCCGAACGGAGACTTGTCTGGCCCTCCCATTTCCACGCAAAAAGTGCACGATCTTAATTTCGTAGGAAAGTCATGGGATGACTTCGACGACTTGGACGAAGCCCTGGATTTGTTCGAAGCCGGCAAAAAACCATCGTCCCGCCGCTGGACCGGCTTCTATATTGCGCTACAAACTTCTTCCTACGAAGTCGCTGCCGAATACTCTGGAGAAGGCAACGGCTACCGCCTCCTCGTGGATGACAAGGTCATCTTCGATCAATGGAAGATCGCCGCCGCATTGCAGGACCACGCGACCTTGAATCTCTCCGCCGGACCCCACAAAATAGTTGCTGAGGCGTTCCAGGATTTCCCGGTCGGCGGGCGCTTGCGCATCGGCATCATCGACCAGCATAAAATCGTCTCGGCCGCTGCGAAAGCCCTCGCCGCCAAGGTTGATGCCGTTGTCATTGCCCCCGGCTTTGACGCAACCAGCGAATCGGAGGGCGCGGATCGCACCTTCAGCCTCCCCTTCGGTCAGGAAGAATTGATTCGCGAACTCTCCGCCGTCAATAAGAACACCATCGTCGCCGTCACCTCCGGCGGCAATGTCGACCCCGGCGACTGGCTCGAACGCGTTCCCGCCTATCTCGAACTGTGGTATCCCGGAGAGCGCGGTGGCACGGCACTGGCTGAAATTCTCTTCGGCGCCGTCAATCCCTCCGGACATCTTCCCGTCACCTTCGAGAGGCGCTGGGCCGACAATCCGGTTCACGACAGTTACTACCCAGAATCAGGCACGAACCGCGTGGTCTACAAAGAAGGTGTATTCGTCGGCTATCGCGGCTACGAGCACAATCACGTCAAGCCGCTTTATCCCTTTGGCTACGGTTTGTCCTACACCACTTTTCAGTACAGCCATATCGAGGTGAAGCAGGAGGGTGAATCATCCGGTGGCGCGCGCTACAACGTAACCTTTGATGTGACCAACACGGGACACGTGGCGGGCGCCGATGTGGCGCAAGTCTACGTCGCTGAAGCCGAGCCGAAGGTCCCGCGCCCACTCAAAGAACTGAAAGGCTTCTCCCGTGTGGATCTTGCTCCCGGTGAAACCAAGCACGTATCCATTCCGCTGAACTCGCGCGCCTTCACGTTCTACGACGTCAATGCGAAACACTGGCACGCCGATGCCGGCCAGTACACCGTAGAGGTGGGTCGCTCATCCGAAGAAGTTCCTCTGCACGCCGACATCACGCTGCCCAGCGCATTTGATGTTGAGAATGACAAGTAGCGCCGGTGCGCGGAGCGCCCGTTTGGAGCGGGCACTCCTGCCCGCTGCCTTTGACGTTGATTTCGATTTTGTGGCAAAGCGCTCCAGCATTCCCATCATGCCTCAAACACGTATTCGTTGCTCACCAGGAAATTTACCAGCGAGCACACAACGATCGCTGCGCCGTTTGCGGCTAGATAGTTCGCATGGCCGAACGAAACCATGATTTTCATCAAAACCAGATTGCCGCCAATGGAAACAGCTCCATTGGTTAGATTGAATCGCAGCAAGCGCCACACCGACTTACGCCACGACGGCTGTACCCGATCTGCCCATGTATAGCGCTCATGCCATAGGAAGTTGTGTACGACCGTCGCCTCTACCGCCAATCCCGTCGCCGTAAGATAGTTGAGACCAAGCACGCTCTTCAGCAGCAGCAACAACGCAAGTTGCAGCGCAACGCCAATTCCGCCGACGAGATTGAAGCGCAACCATCTCGCGAAACTGCCCAAGCGGGAAGTGCGCATTTTCCGCAGACCACCGACTGCGAGCCCTTCACCTCTCACTCGGACACTCTCTCATCGCGATAAAGCCTCTGTGTGTTCTGCAGCGTGAAACAGATCAACATCAGCGCCATCCCCGCCAGACCAATCGCACCTCCAACGTCAAACAACCGATACTCTCCGCCGAGAAAATGCACTCGCGGCTTCCACAACAGCGCCAGATTGCCGACCGCCAGCAGCAGGCGCAATTCGGTCGGACCAAATCGCCAGAACGACAGACGAAATTCTCCCAGCGCATGGGTCGCAAGATAGGACTGAATCGAAAGCATGAGGAAGCCGACCAGCAAGCCGGCGGCGATCCAGGGATGGATGTAGCCCGACAACGCCAGCCCTCCCATGAGTGCGAGCGCTCCGAAGCTATCGACCATGTGGTCGACATAGAATCCATAGCGGGGACGCTGCCGCTGCCGGACACGTGCCAGCGTGCCATCCAGAGAGTCGCCCAGCCAATTCAGGGCTAGAAGTAGGATCGCGCCCAGCAGTGCGTACCTGCTCCACCGCGCCAGCGCATAGCATGCGCCCGCCCCAACCTGTGCCGCTAAGCCCAGCGCGGTCAAATGGTCAGGTCCGATCCATGGCGGCGTGCGCGCAGCCAGCCACAGCAATGCCTTCTTCTCCGCGCCTGCCAGCCAGCTTTCCTGCACCCTCCTCGCCTCCAGCGCAGGTCGCGCGCGCCTTATCTCGAAACGAGCTTTCACATCCACTACCTCACAGAGTTCCGTCATCCTGCTTGCCATATCCCCTCCGCGATTGTGTGCTTCATACTTTCAGTACTTCCTGGGACGCCACTGTGAAACAAAGCGCTCGCGGCTTCAATGCTCTGCACCTCAAACCCTCCTCAATCGCAGATCTGCACGCAAGTGATTGCCAAACTGATAGTTACGATTGCAGGTCATCTGCCGGAAACCGCTGCTGGCAACCCTGGAGTATCAATAAAGGAACTGCTCGCGCGCAGATTCGCGATAAACGCTTCCGCGCATGCGCGCCTCTGGTAGGCTTTGAAAGAAATTTGCTCGCGTCAATCTACGCACCATGACCAGACTCTTGCGGTTCTTCCGTCCCTCCCACCAGCACACGGCTTTCTCGGCCACGCTCCTGCTGATGGGGACGGTGATGCTTTCGCGGATAATCGGCTACGTCCGCGAGGCCTATATTGCCTATGCCTTCGGCGCCGGGGCGCAAACCGACGCTTACGTCGCCGCCTTCACCCTCCCGGACTGGCTTAACTACATTGTGGCCGGGGGCGCGGCCTCGATTACCTTCATCTCGATTTACACCCGCTTTCTCGCCGAGCAGCGCGATGCCGACGCCAAGAAGACTTTCTCCGTCGTCATCACCGTCATGACCACAGTGATGATTGTGGGAACCATTCTTACCGAAATCTTCACCCCGCAATTCGTGCGCTGGATGTTTCGTGGCTTTTCCCCGGCGCAGGTGGAACTGACGGTCCATCTCACCCGCATTCTCCTGCCCGCGCAGATATTCTTCTACGTTGGCGGAGTAGTTTCCGCCGTCCTGCTGTCGCACCGGCTGTTTCTTTTTCCCGCGCTTGGTCCACTGCTCTACAACGTGTTCATTATTTTTGGCGGCGTCATTGCCGGCCGCCACTTTGGCATCGCCTCTCTGGCTTATGGCGCGCTGGTGGGAAGTATCGTGGGGCCATTTCTCGCCAGCGTGGTCGGCGCGGTGCGCATCGGGACGGGATACAAGCCGTCCTTCGATGTCATGAATCCTGCCTTCCGCGAGTGGGTGCGGCTGTCGGTTCCGTTGATGCTCGGCGTCTCGTTGGTTACGGCCGACGACTGGATCCTGCGTCACTACGCCGCCAGCGGCATTGGCGACATCGCCCGCCTCAACTACGCCAAGCGTCTGTTCGCCGTGCCAATCGCCGTGCTGGGACAGGCCACGGGACAAGCTTCTCTACCATTCTTCGCGCGCCTCTTCAACGAAAAGCGCTTTAAGGAATTCGCCACCACCGTCAATGATTCGGTTTACCGCGTCGCCGCTGCATCGTTCCTCGCCACGGGATGGATGATGGCCGCCGCCTTTCCCTTGATCGACCTGGTTTATCGCCGCGGACGCTTCCTCGTCTCCGACACACAAACCACCGCCGTATATTTTTTCTGGTTCTCTCTTTCGCTCGCTCTCTGGTCCGCCCAGGGACTCTACGCCCGCGCTTTCTACGCTGCCGGCGACACGCTCACGCCCATGGTTGCGGTCACCGTGATCACCAGCGCGTCCTTGCCAATTTATTCTTTGCTCTTCCATCATTACGGCGTGGTCGGCCTGGCCTTCGCCTCTGATACCGGCATCGGAGCGAATCTGCTGGCGCTTGCCTGGCTGCTGCATTACCGCAAGATGGTGTCACTGAGAACGCTGCGCTGGGATGAGTTAGGAAAATCTGCCTTGACTGCGATCGTCGCCGGCGGCATCAGTCTGGAAGTCGCGAGGATCGTGCCCCCGTCTGCCTACGGGCACGGCAGCCGCGTCGCCGACCTGCTGCAACTCGCTCTGATCACCGTAACCTGGGCAGCCGCAACTTTGCTCGGTCTGTGGCTGCTGAAATCCCAGTTGCCCAACGATCTCCGCCGCCGCAAGCAGATTGCCTATCCCGCCGTCGCACACAACGAGGGCAAAGAAATCCTGGGAGCGGGAACCGAGCCATAGTTACACCGGAATTCCAAGTTCGATTCGGCGAATCATATCAAGAGTCAACAAGGCATTGGCGAGTCGTTGTTTCTCTTCACTCCGGCCGGAACCAGACGAGGAACCGAGTTCCGCCAAACGTTGCTTGAGGATTACGCTTGCCGCATCGATCTTACTAATCAGCTTGCCCTGATCCGTCTCCAGCACCGCCTCTCGGTACACTTCTTCCCAAGGCTGAGGTATTTGCGCGTTCATATAGTAAGAGTCCCCTCCACGAACAAATCAACTTGCCTCCCCAAATAGAAACACGACTACTCTGCTGCTGAGGTAAAGAGTGCGTCAAAGAAGGTGAAGTTTTGTATTGGTGCCGCGCTCAATCAGTTATTGGAAGAACTGCTCCAGGCTTTCGTCCGGAACGATATCCAAGGCCTCGCGGACGGCGTGCTGTTGGCAACAAAAATGCTGAAACCCCGATCGATATTGGGGTTCCAGCGGCACGTGAGACTCTGTTGGGTTGTGGGTTGACTATGCTGACATCGCACGTCGCTGTGTGCGATTCTCGCGAATCGACGCGACGCCTCGTCGGATGTTCAGCCATCCGGCTTCTTGAAAGAGATGGAAGAGGTCATAGCTGTAGGGCACCTCGCCGGTGATGATCTCTTCTTTTCCTTGATCATCGGTCACGGCAAAGGCAACCTGTACGGGCTCATCCGGCGAGTTTTGTTTGGTGAAGTGGACCAGTTTCACATTGAGGGTTGATTGCTCTTGGGACTGCATCGGCATACGTTTCCTCCATTTATTTTTGTAATTGGTATTGAATGTACTCAGTAAGAAAGATCGAAGACGCAACTGATGCACAGAAGTTTTGTAAAACTTTGTGATTTCCAAGAAAGAATTGCCGAGATTTTCGCGGTGCCTACGAACAGCCGCACCTAAAATCACCCTGCTGTGGAATTTGCATACGTCTTGTCGTGAATACGTTGAAGCAGTTGCCACGTCTTGTTGCAGCCTCGGCCTTTCTGGCATAGGGTGGGACAGAATCGGACGGCCAACAGAAGTTTCCTCCGGTGCCGGAATTGCTCGCCGTCTCATGCCAGACAGTTCGATTTGTGCCCATTTAATTTCGATGAGCGCAAGCCATTTGCATCGTTTTCGGCAACTAACCTACATAGCGAAGTTGCGATCACGACGAAAGGTGGATTTTGATGAACGATTTGATTCGATCGATTTTGAAGACTGCCGTGTACTTTCTGGACCAAACCGACCGCTTTACCAGCAACGTGCGCGACCGGGTCGCTGAGGGTGCCGACCGTGCCTCCGACCGAGTGTCGGACCTCCGCGAACAGGCGGAGGACCTTTACTCAGGCGAAGATCACACGGTTCGCAATGTGCTCACCTTTGCGGCAGGAGTAGGCGTTGGCATTGGCGCTGCGCTGCTGTTTGCCCCGGCTAGCGGTGAGGAGATCCGGGGTCAAATCGGAGACAAGGTCCACGATATTGGCGACCGCGTGCGGCAGCGTTTCTCCTCGCGAACCTCAACCGGTACCGAAGGCCACTAGGCTTTCAAAAAAAATGACTTTCACCGCGGCAGGGGGCTTGATTCGCTCTTTGCAGGCCCCCGCTGCGTCCTCCGCAATAAATTCTAGGATCACAGTTCGACCGATTTTGCTCGTAAAGCCCGATTTTGCTTGCGAGGCCAAGATCAGTCGATCCGTCGGCCCCGCCGAGCCTTGTGCAATCTCACGGGAGCAGGCCGTAAACGTCGAGTTCGGTCGATGTCGCAACGAACACTCTTCCCCCAGCGATCGTCGGCACCGTGAACTTCAACGCGGCACCCGCCGTGTCGCGACTCCCGGCTTGCGCGCTGTTGTAAAGCTCTATCGCCACATTCGTAGCATTATAGGCATGCAGCACGGAAGGTCCGCTGCCGGTGCCCGTGTCAACGTAGGCCGAGTTGTCGATATCCCAGATAATGCCGTTGGCGGCGCCATTCGCGGAAAGTGAAGCAGTCGCGCCATGCGTGGTATAGGTCGTGGTGCCTATGGAAGTAGGCGTCGTCGATAGCAGGCCTGTGGTTGCGTTCCAGCTAAAGGCGCGCAGCACGTCGTGGCTGCAGTGAAAGTAGATGGAACCGCTCTCGTTCCAATAGACCGGCGTCGAGAAGATGTTGTTGTACTCCTGCGTGCCGGTCAGCACCGTCTGAATCACTTTGTTGAGGGGCGGATCAGGATTATACCCGCCCATGTTGTCGCGGTTGATTACGAAAATGTTCCCGTCCTTCCCTCCTCCGATGGTTTCGTGCGGGGTGGACGAGCTGTTGTTCAGCACCAGAATATTCGACCCGCTACCCAAATCCGCGTCATTCTCCGCCAGGGTAAAGTTGTCATCCGGCGTAAAGTAGTCCAGCACCGACAAGTTCATCGGATCCAGCCGCAGGAACGAATCGTTGTAACCATTCGTCACCGGGTCGCCAACGCCTGGCGACAACTCATCGACCCCGCTCATCAAATACAAGTCTCCGGTTATATCGTCGATCGCAGGCGCGCCACCGCTGGCCCACAGTCCGCCGCCATCGCCGTCCGGTGTGTCGTTGAAGATCGCCGTTTGCGCCAAGGTAGTTTTGTCGTAAGCCAGTACCCAACCATGGGTGCAACTTCCAAACGGAATGTAGATTGCATTCGTGATTGGATCCAGCGCCAGCGCCATCCGCTGATAGCAGGAAGTTTCGAGAGTGATGTTTCCACCAGAGCTATCTCCTCCAGTCCCCGCCACTGTGCCGGTGACGGCGACCGGGCCCCCGAATTTCTCCGCGCCGGTGGTCACATCCAGAGCATGTAAATAGAACGGACCGTCCGTCGACGAACTCTCCGCGAATACGTACATCGTGTTGGTGGTTGAATCGATCACCGGGGTCGACAAAATCCCAACAACCGGCGACACGCCGGAGTAGTCGTTCTTGGTGACGGGCGCTCCCAGGTTGATCTGCCAGAAGGGCGTGGTTTGTATCCCGGTTGCGTCGAAGGCGTAGACGCTGTTGTTCTGCGTCTCTACATAGACCACATCGTGCGTGCCACCTGCAATAATGATCTGCGGCAGATACAACGGCTGGGCGTAGATCTGCCCATCCACGGAATAAGAAAACAATTTGCCGAACTGTGTCGAATTCACGTTCGCAGGCGTGAGTGTGGTTTCCTGCGCGAACGCACCATCGCGAGCGTCGTCATTGTGGTACGTAAGGACCGCCCCCGTGCTCGCATTGACTACGGTCACCGCAACGTTGGCGCTGACCGTCGGAGCGGTGGTGGTGGTCGCGGTTACGGTGTGACCCCCCAGCGCGGCCGGAGCGGTGTACAACCCGGCAGCGCTCACGGTGCCAGTCGTGGCATTGCCACCCGCAACCCCATCCACCGACCAGGTAAAGGTGGCACCGCTTGATCCCTGAATTGCGGCGGTGAATTGCTGCGTCGCCGACGGATCAACGGTTGCTGTCGAAGGTGAAACGGTGAAATTAATAACCGTGACCGAAGCGCTGGTGGTGCCTGAAGCATTCGTAACGCTGGCCGCGATGGTATACGTTCCTGCCGTAACGGGTGCGGTATAAAGTCCCGCCGGGGTGATTGTGCCGATGGCGCTGTTTCCGCCGCTGACCTGATTGACTGACCAGGAAAATACCGGGCTGCTCAAACCTTGGGCTGTCGCCGTGAACTGTTCCGTTTCCGACAAAGCGATGGTCGCAGTCGACGGCGAAACCGAAAGCATGAACACCGCGACGGCAGCGCTGCCCGATGAAGCACCACTGCTGCTTGCCGTTACGGTATGTGCCCCCACAGTCGCCGGAGCCGTGTAGAGTCCCGTAGCGCTAATGGTGCCTACGCTCGCGTTGCCTCCAACCACTTGATCCACCGACCAGGTCACGGGCGCGTTCGGAAGTCCCGGAACTGCCGCAGTAAATTGTTCCGTCGTGCCAGCGGCAACATTGGCCGCACTCGGCGAGATCGTGATGGTAGTTGAAACCGTGACGGTTGCGCTGGCAGTCACCGAGGAATCAGCAGCGCTGGTGGCAACGATCGTATAAGTTCCCGTCTGAGCCGGAGCGGTGTACATGCCGGTTGAGCTGATTGTGCCGAGAGTCGAATTCCCGCCGCTGACCTTGTTCACCGACCAGTTGATCGCTCCGTTCGAAAATCCTTGAATCGTACCGGTGAATTGTTGCGTCCCCTCGGGAGCAACGGTTGAAGACGCAGGCGTGAGGGAAATGGCCCCCACTGCGACCGAGGCTTTCGCGCTCTTTGTGGTGTCAGCAACGCTGGTCGCGGTGACCGTGTGCGTTCCCGCTTGGGCGGGTGCGGTATACATGCCCGAGGCGCTAATGGTGCCCACCGAGGAATTTCCGCCCGCAACTCCATCGACGAACCAGGTCACTGCGGTGTTCGTGGTGTTCTGCACTGTAGCCGTAAATTGTGTAGTCGTGCCGACGGCGATGCTCACGGAAGTTTGATTCAGCGACACGCTGACTGCGGCGGACGTTGGCGGGGTAGAGGAGTTATTCATCCCCTGACAACCAACCAGAGCAAACGCAACAGCCAAACCCAGGCAGCAGCCAGAAAACGTCCTAGACGTGATGGCATTCATAGTTGGAGCTCAGAAAAATCAAGCTATAGATGGCATTTGCGCCGCTACAGTTGCCGCCTAGAGAGCAGTCGGGCCGGCAAGAGCTGCTCGGCATGAAAGT
Organism: uncultured Acidobacteriaceae bacterium; assembly: GCA_964403025.1. Classification (GTDB taxonomy): domain Bacteria; phylum Acidobacteriota; class Terriglobia; order Terriglobales; family Acidobacteriaceae; genus Sulfotelmatobacter. The sequence continues at coordinate 411,230 of CAYOEH010000004.1, forward strand.
CGGAGCACGGGCTAGGGCGGAAAGACCTCAGGTAAGTGCTGTAGCCCGGGGTGAGCGAGCGGGTTGGTTAGGAATTTTCTGTCGGCGACTTAGAGGCTACGCCAGCAATCTGGCGGCCTCTTTGGCGTAGTAGGTAAGGATGATGCTCGCTCCGGCGCGCCGGATGCTCAGCAGAGACTCCATCATCACGCGGTCGCGCTCGATCCATCCGTTACGGGCCGCGGCTTCGATCATGGCATACTCACCGGAAACCTGATAAGCGGCCAAAGGCAAATCGAAGCGGTCGCGGGCGGCGGCGATGACGTCGAGATAAGGCATGGCCGGCTTGACCATGATCATGTCCGCGCCCTCCTCGACGTCGAGTTCGATTTCGCGCATGGCCTCACGCAGATTGGCTCCATCCATTTGATATGAACGGCGGTCGCCAAATTGCGGCGCTGAGTCAGCCGCTTCGCGGAACGGGCCGTAGAAGCCGGAAGCGAACTTCGCGGCATAGGAAAGGATCGGAGTGTTGATAAAGTCGGCTTCGTCGAGCGCGCGGCGGATAGCAGCGACGCGGCCGTCCATCATGTCGGACGGAGCAATAATGTCGATGCCGGCGCGAGTGAGCGAGACCGCCGTGCGAGCCAGCAGTTCGAGGCTCGAGTCATTGTCAATTTCAAATTTGGTATCAACCACGCTGGCCACGATTGCTGCGAGTTCTTCGATGACCTTTTCTTTTTTCTCGCGGCCCTTCACTACCCTCACGGTCGTCCCCTGCCGCGCGCTCAACGCCTCTCTCGCGGCCGCGCCGAGGGACTGGGGCGTGGACCCATCCTTTACCACCCCGCAGTGCCCGTGAGACATATATTCGCAAAGGCACACGTCGCCCATCAGGATCAGGTCAGGAACTTCGTGCTTCATCGCGCGCGCCGCTTGCTGCACAATGCCGTCGTCGGCCCAGGCTCCTGTGGCTACTTCATCCTTTTCATCAGGAAGGCCGAATAGAATGACCGAGGGCACGCCCAGCGACTGAACTTCACGAGCCTCTTTCACCGCCTCATCCACCGACAGGTTAAACACCCCAGGCATGGAGCGGACTTCCTTGCGCACTCCCTCGCCTGGGCAAACAAACATGGGGTAGACGAAGGCGTCGGGAGTGAGACGGGTTTCACGCACCAGGTTGCGAATCTGGTCCGTGCGGCGGAGGCGACGAAGACGCGTCACAGGGAAGGCCATAAGGCACCAGGGATTTCTGAGCGTGGCAGCCGATCCTAAATGTCGATGGACCAGTGACCGAGATCCCGTCGAGCGGGGAACGTCACTCCACTCTCAGACCAATTCTAGCAGGAGCGATAAGCCAGAAGGACTTACCGAACATCGGCATTTCGCCGCCATTTCGCCCGGAGAAACTAGCAGGTCTTCGCACTGAAGGAGTATGACGAAAGTAACGCCGCGGAGTTCGAAAGCAATCTGGATCGCCGTTTTCCTCCATAGAATGGAGGCGGATGAGTCTGTTCAGACGGAACCGCTGGTTTGTGCTGGCTGGCGTCGTCACGCTTGCCTTCACCGTGGTGTCTCTCATGATGCCACGAGGCCCAGCGCTGACCGCAATTATCGATTTTGGATATCTTCTGATCGCTCTGACGATCGCGGTGACCATGCTGTTGAATGCGTGGTCGGCTCAGGGTGCGGCCCGTCGCTTCTGGGCCCTGATGGGGTTCGGATACCTGCTGTGGGCTTTCAATCAGGCAGGATGGGCGTACTACGAAGTGCTTAGTCGCAAGACCGTTCCTGATCCCTGGTCGATGGATATATTTCTGTTTCTGCATCTGGTTCCGATGATCGCGGCGGTTGGTTTGCGCCCGCATCGCTCAGAAGGCGAACCGAAATTCCGCGTAGGTACCCTGGATTTCCTCCTGCTGATGGTCTGGTGGATCTTCCTCTATGCTTTCGTGGTGTTTCCTTCGCAATATGTTTCGGTGAACGTGCCGGTATATGACAGGAACTTCGGCGCACTCTATTTGGTGGAAAGCGGCGTGCTGGTATTGGTGCTGGGGGGCGTTGCACGCGGAGCTCCCCGAGGATGGAAAGAGATATACCTGAACCTGATGGCGGCCAGCGCTTTCTATGCCATTGCTTCGCAAGCGGTCAACGTGGCGGTCACCAGTGGCCGCTACTATTCCGGCTGTCTCTACGACGCTCCGCTCGTGGGAGCAGTGAGTTGGATGGCGGCGACCATCCTGAGCGCCCGCGAATGGCGGTTGGAAGTGGCGCAGCCGAACGGAGATGACACCTGGAGCATGATGTCGCTCCGCCTGTCGATGTTGGCCATTCTTTCGCTGCCAGTCTTGGGCCTGTGGGCGTTCCTCTGGGACACCTCGCCGCCAACGACTCGGATGTTTCGCATGTTCACCGTTTTGACGGCAATGCTGGTTCTGGGCGTCTTCGTTTTCATGCGTCAGTATCTTCAGGACCAGGCTCTCATCCATCTGCTGGAAGATTCGCGGCGTAGCTTTGAGAACGAACAGCGATTGCAGAGCCATTTGGTACAGCGAGAAAAGTTGGCCTCTCTCGGTCAGTTGGTCGCCGGGGCTGCGCATGAGATCGATCATCCCCTGAACGCGATCATGGGATACTCCGAGAAACTCTGGTCTAATCAGCGTTTGACCGGTGAGCAGGATACGTTGGTCCGCAAGATCGTCCACCATTCCCAACGGACTCGAGATCTGATCTCGAATCTTCTCAGCTTCGCGCAGCAAAGCTCCGGCGAGAAGATGATGGTGGATTTGACCGCGCTTCTGCAGCGGAGCGTGCATATGCAGGAACTGCAGCGGCACGATCAGAAAATACGTATCGAGACTTCGCTCGAACCGAACCTGCCAAGAGTGTGGGGGGACGGCCATCAACTGTTCCAGGTATTCGTTCAGATCGTCGAAAATGCCCTGGATGCCCTGGAGGAAGCCGGCGGAGGATTGCTTCGGGTCAGCGCCCACGCGCAAGGAGCAGACGTGGTGGTTCATTTTTCCGATAGCGGCCCGGGCATCAAAGAGCCGCATCGCGTCTTCGATCCTTTCTACACCACCAAGCCGATCGGCAAAGGCACTGGCTTGGGACTGAGCGCCGCCTACGGTGTCGTGCAGGATCATCGGGGACAGATTACCTGTCAGAATAATCCCGAAGGCGGCGCCACCTTTATGCTCCGCCTGCCTGTCTCGAGCCAGAGCGGTCCTCAGGCGCTGGCCGCGCACTCGTAGAACCACGCCGCTGTTCCTGTAACATAAATCTGCGATGTCTTCCCCACTCATCCACAACTCGGCGCGAGAGTTGGAGTTCGACGCTGTTCGTGAACTGCTCCGCGGCTACGCCTCCTCGCCTCTCGGGCAGGCGAGAATTGGCGCACTCGCGCCTTCCGTTGATTCCGAGTGGATTACCGAGCAACAAGAGCTGACCGAGGAGGTGCGCGAGTTCCGCCGCGTAAGCGGACGCTTTGATTTTTCCGGTTTGCTGGATATCTCTCAATTGGTAAAGAAATCCCGCATCGCAGGCGCCGTCCTGGAAACTACTGAGATTCGGGACATTGTACTGGTGATCGACCGCGCCGCAGAATGGCACGAGATCGCTTTGCATCCTCCAGCAACTATGCGGACGGATTGGCGGCGAACGCGACTGCTTTCCGAAAGCGTCCCCGACTTCACAGAATTCCTGAAGCTTTTCCGCAATAAGATTCAGCCGGATGGAACTCTGGAAGACCGCGCTTCTCCAGAACTGGCACGAATTCGCCGCGAAATCGAACGACAGCGGCGTGTGATTCAGGAATCTCTACGAGGATATTTGCGTAAGCTGTCCGAGGGCGGCACGGTGCAGGAAGGGCTGGTGACGATCCGCGGCGAGCGCTTTGTCATTCCGGTAAAAATTGAACAGAGGCGGCGTGTGCAAGGTGTGGTGCACGGGGCAAGTTCCAGTGGTCAAACCGTCTTCGTCGAACCGCTGGAAACCATTGAGCAGAACAATGACCTGGTGCGCTTGCTCGACGAAGAGCTGTCCGAGATTCATCGCATCCTGCTCGAAATGACGCGTCGTATCGGCGAGAATGCGGAAGATATTCTGGCGTCGGCCGATGTACTCGCCGAATTGGAATTGCAGTTCGCCAAGGCCCGCTTCGCCGAAGACTACAACTGCGTGGCCGTGAAGTTATGTGGGGACCGCCGCCCTCGGCTGCCTGCCCTGAGCGAAGTCGAAGGGTCCGAGGCGAGCGCAGCTCGCCTGCTTCTGCATAATGCGCGCCACCCGCTGCTGGAACGAAATCTAAAGCTCAAAGGCGCGGTCGTAGTTCCAATCACTGTGGAACTCGAAGGCGAGCGTCGCCAGCTAGTAATCACCGGTCCTAACACGGGCGGAAAAACCGTTACTCTCAAAACGATTGGCCTGCTGGCCCTAATGGCGCAGTCGGGAATTCCGGTTCCCGCCGATCGCGCGGAAATTCCCGTCTTCGATGCGGTCCTCGCCGACATCGGCGACTATCAATCGATCGAGCAGAACCTGTCGACGTTTTCCGCCCACGTCACCAACATCGATTTCATTTCACGGACCGCGACCGCCGAGTCGCTGGTGCTGCTGGATGAACTCGGATCCGCCACCGATCCCGAAGAAGGTGCGGCCTTGGCGGTAGCAATTGCCGGACACTTTGGCCGCATCGGTTGCATGACCGTGATCTCCACGCATCACACGTCATTGAAGGTTTATGGCGCCAATACCGCCGGTGTGATCAATGCGTCGGTGGGATTCGATGAACGGACGTTGCAGCCGACTTACGAATTGAAAATTGGCGTACCCGGAGCGTCGGCCGGAATCAACATCGCGCAACGCTTGGGACTGAATCCCTCGATCATCGAAGCGGCGCGCGCGAAGCTGGGAACGCAAGCCCGCGATGTGGGCGAATTTCTGGACCGGCTCCATGCCGCCTTGCGCGACGCCGAAAGCGAGCGCCTGCGCCTGAAAAGACGCGAACAGGAGTTGGAGCGAGAGAAAATATTTCTAGCGACGGAAGGCAGGAAAGAACAACAGACCAAGGTTCGCGAGATGGAGAAGAAACTGGAGAGCGTGCTGCGTGACTTCGAATACCATGCGCGCGAAGCAGTCAATGCTATCCAGGATAAAGCAGCGTCACAGAAAGTTTCGAAAGATGCCGAGCGCCGCGTTGCGAAATTGCGCCGCGAATTTCGCGAGCAATTCGATTCCACGCTGGTCGCGCACGCCAGCGGCGCCGATCAAGGCGACCCGCATGCCGAGCCGCAGGTGGTGAAATACGTTTCACAGGGCGATGCCGTAAAGCTGAAATCCACGGGCCGCGCCGCAACCGTCTTGCGCAAGCTGGATGATTCGCACTTTGAAGTGGCGGTCGGCGCCATGAAGATGAAGATCGCACGCGACGACATCGCTGCCGTGATCACCGCCGCGCGAGCGGCCGATTCTCCAGTAAAAGCCGCGCGGGCGCGCGGGATTTCTGTGTCCTTGGAGAACGAAGGCCAGAATGCGCCCTCGGAAATCAACGTCATCGGCTACAACGTCGACGACGCCACGCGCGAAGTGCAGAAGTTCGTCGACCGCGCCTTTCTCGCCGGCCTGCCGCGCGTTCGCGTGGTCCATGGAAGCGGCATGGGCATTCTCCGCAAAGCCCTGCGGCAAGCGCTGCAGCAGCATCCGCACGTGGAGTCGGTCGCCGAACCTCCGCAAAACGAAGGCGGCGGCGGGGCCACGGTGGTGGAGCTGCGAATATAGCTTGTCATGCTGAGCGGAGTCGAAACATCCCTACCCCAGTTCCCCCAGGTAAGGTTTGTTAATAACCTCTGCTTTTTCCTCTATCATCAACTGGGCAACTTAAGCATTCCACAGTTTTTCCGAAGGCGAACCAAGTGAACAGCACTAATTTAAGTTCCCTTGATCCGTTTTCTGGCTGACAATTCCAAGGGATAGTTGTGTCTTCCACCCATGCCCAGCATTGAAGATTTCAAAGAGACGGTGAAGCAGCAGGCGGACATCGTCCGCATCATCGGCGATTACATCAAGCTGAAGAAGGCTGGGGCGCAGAACTATTCGGGACTTTGTCCTTTTCACGGTGAGAAGACACCATCGTTTTCAGTGCACGCCACGCGGCAGTTTTATCACTGCTTCGGCTGTGGCGTGTCCGGGGACGTGTTCAGCTTCGTGCAGAAAATCGAGAACATCACCTTCCCCGAAGCTGTGCGTCTGGTAGCGCAGAAGCTTGGCATCCCGTTACCCAAAGCCACATACTCGAGTCCGGCTGAGGCTAAAGAAGCGAAGCTCCGGGCTCAGTTGTTTGATGTTCAAGAGCGAGCGGCCGCATTTTTCCAAGAATGTTTGAAGCGGCCCGAGGGCGCGCGGGCGCGGGAGTATTTGCAGGCCCGCGGACTCGATGATGAAACGATCAGGAGCTTTCGCATCGGCTATGCCCCGGATTCCGGCTTCCTGCTGCGCGATCGCCTCGCCGGCGAGTTCAGCGAAGAGGTGTTGCGCGAGAGCGGCTTGTTTTCGTGGAAACAAACTGAGGGTGCCCCGTCCTTGTCCGTCCGCCCTTTGGACGGACAGGGCGGGGATTTTGATTCGACTCCGACCGCTGAAGCCAAGGACCGGAAACCGGAAACTGGAAACCGGAAACTGCCCGCGGCGATGTACTCCAAATTCCGCAACCGCGTCATGTTTCCCATCACCAACGAAGCAGGGAAAATCATTGCCTTCACCGGACGCACCCTCGCCACCGACGAAAAAGCCGGACCGAAGTATCTGAACTCGCCCGAGACCGGGATCTATTCGAAAGGCCGGGTTCTGTTCAACCTCGACTACGCAAAAGAAGCGATCCGCAAGCTGGATTATGCCATCCTGGTCGAGGGTCAAATGGATTGCATTTCCGTCTACGCCGCCGGTTTTCACAACGTGATCGCCAGCTCCGGCACGGCATTCACCGAGATCCAGGCCAAGCTCCTAGGCCGCTTCAGCAAGAACGTTGTGGTCAACTTCGATCCTGATACCGCCGGAGCCAAAGCGACCGAACGCACGCTCGGATTGCTGGTGGAAGAAGATTTTCACATCAAGGTCCTGACGCTCGAGCAGGGTTTTGATCCCGATCTCTACATCCGGCGCAAGGGCAAAGAAGCCTATGGCGCGGCGCTGCGTGGCTCGCAGAAATACTTCGATTACTTGATCGACCGCGCGCGAACTCATTTTTCCGTGCGCAGTGCCGAAGGAAAAGTAAAAGCGGTGAACTATCTTTTGCCCCACATCCAGCGCGTGCCCAGCCGGATTGTGCGCGATGAGTTGGGCCAGGAAATTGCCCAGAAGTTAGGAATCGATTCGTCAGTCCTGCGCCAGGAGCTGAGGTATGTCGCCGCCGAGCGCTCGGCCACCGCGGTGAAGACCTCGGCGGAGGCGCAAGCCACCGACGCCGAGCGCATTCTCATTCGCGCGCTGGCCTCGGCGCGGCAGATGCAATCGAGCACTGAACATTTTTCGGCACGCAATGGCGCCCGCGACGTGACTAAAGACGAGGAGTTCGATCCCGCGCGCCAGGCCCAATACGCTTTCCAGAGCGAAGGGCTCCATCGTGGGATGGCGACCGAATCGCTGGTCGAGACACTCCTCAATGCCGGCGACGCAACTGCCGATGTAGATGTAATGGATGTGCCCCAGATTGAGTCCGATCGCCGCTTGCTCGCTTTGATTCTGTTCAAGGAGGACGAGGAACTCACGCCCGAACTGCTGGAACGCGCGGTCCGAGCGCTGCGGAAAATTCATTTCAAGCGGGATATGACGCGAGTTCTACGAGAGTTGCAGTCGGAGAAGGGCCAGGACTCCGTCCAGCGAAATCAGCTGCTTCGCGAACTCGAGCGCATCAAGCGTGCCTTGATGGACCCCAGTTTGCCGGCGGAGGGCGACGATGCCGCCTGAACTGCGGGACCGACGGAATAGATGAAACAAAAACGCTGTAAATGCCATCTAACTACATAGCGGAGTTAGAGATAGCGGCGGGCAAGAGAGTTTTCGGCGGGCAAGTGATAGACCGGGCGGCACTTATGTGCTAGTCTCTTAAGTTTGTGCTAGGTGCACAACTCCGCGCTACCCCAGATTCCCACCTGTGAGAACGCTACGATACGCTCCCTCGCGAGCGAATTGAAGAATTTGAGGAACACCTCTTGGCTCTTGAAGACAAGTACGACGACATAAAAAAGCTGGTCGATGCCGGGAAAGAGAAGGGATATCTCACTTACGACCAGGTCAATGACCTGATCCCGCACGATGTGCACAGTCCCGAAGACCTGGACGACCTGCTCACCACCATCGGCACGCAAGGCATCGACGTGCTGGAGGGCCCGAAACTGCCATCCGCCGCGCTCGATAAGAAGTTCGATGAAGGCGAAGAGGGCGAGGATGTTGAACTCGACCTCACGCCCGGCGCTCTCGAAAAAACCAACGACCCCGTCCGCATGTACCTGCGCGAGATGGGCACCGTTCCCCTGCTCACCCGCGAAGGCGAAGTGGAAATCGCCAAGCGCATCGAGCGGGGCCAGATCCGCGTGCTCAAGGCGCTCTCGCGATCTCCCATTGTGATTCACGAACTGCTGGCGATGGGCGAAGACCTCAAAAAAGGTGTGCGCTCCATCAAGGAAGTCGTGACCTTCGATGAGGAGGAGATCACCGACGAGATCCTGCAGAACCGGTTGAACGAATTTACCGGCAAGATCGACGCCATGGCGAAGCTTTACAAAAAAGTCGCCGTGGTGCAGGAAAAATACGCGGCCGTGTCGTTGAAGAAGCGTCCCAAGGACCATCGCCGCGCTCGCCGCAACTTCGCCCGCGCCATCGTGCGGGTATCCATCGCGGTGCGCAAACTCGGCTTCACCAACGCCGAACGCAAGCGGCTGATCGACCGGGTCAACAAAACCGTCGACAGCATGCGGTCGCTCGATCGGCAGGCTCAGAACCTGGAGCGTAAAGCCGACGCCACACGCAGCGAGGATCAAAAAAAAGAATACCGCCGGCAGTCGCGCGCGGTACGAAGCGAGATTGAAAAACTCGAGGTCGAAGCCGGCCTGTTGTTTCAGGAGATCAAGCGCACGCAGCGCGAGATCATCCAGGGCGACATGGACGCGGAGCAGGCCAAGCGCGAGCTGATCGAGGCCAACCTGCGTCTGGTGGTTTCGATCGCGAAAAAATACACCAACCGCGGCCTGCAGTTCCTCGACCTGATTCAGGAAGGCAACATCGGCCTGATGAAGGCCGTGGACAAATTCGAATACCGCCGTGGCTACAAGTTTTCCACGTACGCCACGTGGTGGATTCGGCAGGCGATCACCCGTGCCATTGCCGATCAGGCGCGTACGATTCGCATCCCGGTGCACATGATCGAGACGATCAACAAGCTGATCCGCACTTCGCGGCAGCTGGTGCAGGAGCTGGGACGCGAACCCACCAGCGAAGAAATCGCCAAGCGCATGGACATTCCGGTGGCGAAAGTGCGGAAAGTTCTCAAGATCGCGCAGGAGCCGATCTCCCTCGAAACGCCGATTGGCGAAGAGGAAGATTCGCATCTGGGCGACTTCATCGAAGACCGGGCCGTCGTCTCGCCGGCCGAAGCCGTGATCAACGTGAACCTCAAGGACCAGACAGGACAGGTTCTGCGCACGCTGACCCCGCGCGAAGAAAAAGTCATCAAGATGCGCTTCGGTCTCGAAGACGGCAGCGAGCACACTCTGGAAGAGGTCGGGCAATCGTTCGCGGTCACCCGCGAACGCATCCGCCAGATCGAAGCCAAAGCACTGCGCAAGTTACGCCATCCCTCGCGCTCGCGGAAGTTGCGGGCATTTATGGATGGAGTGAGAGACTAGGTCAGAAGTAGGAATGCAGGATTAGGGGCGCGAGTGATCGCGCCCTTTTTCTTCCCAAGCCTGTTTTGATTTTCAAGATTGTTTCTGTTCCCACGGGCTAAAGCCCAATTGTTTTTTTCTAGCCGATTACGCGGCGCTGAAGCGCCGCTCTTCCAATTTCTTGGTGCTTACCCCGGACTTACGTCCGGGGCTATTATCTGTCGCCCCTCCGGGGCTTGCGTCGTACCTCACACTTCGGGAATCGTTCCCGCGTTTTTTCTCTCAATTCTCTCGCCCCCGGCTTTCCATTCCTGTCGAATAAAAAGATAAGGCGGCATTTGCGAGTTTTTCCCCGGATGCTGCCTTTCTTCTCGATCGCATCCCGCACATTTTAGGCAAATCCCCGGTAATCTCCGCGCGGTCTGTATTGACCAGTTATCCGTGAGCAAGGGCCTGATACTGGAGATATCACTTTCGATTCGAAAGCGGAAATTCTGTGAGGATACCGAAATGTGGCAAGTCAAGAAGGTCGCCCCTTGGGCTCGCAAGCTTGCAATGCGCAGTCTGCTTCTGGCCGGTGCAACAACTTTTCTCGCGCCCTTGGTCTTGGTGCCAACGGCGAACGCGCAAGTTGTCATCGGCCTAACTCCGCCGGTGTGTTCCTACGGCTACTACGACTATTCACCGTACGGCTGCGCACCCATGGGCTTTTACGGCCCGGGCTATTTCTTTAACGGCATCTTTCTGGGCGTGGGCCCATGGGCGAACTGGGGCTATGGCCACGGCTGGGGTGATCATCGCTTCAGCGGTGGAGGCGGAGGACGCTATGTCGCCGGTCGTGGAAACGGCGGCGGACGTTCCTATGCAGCCAATCGTGGACGCGCCCCGTCGGGAGTGCGCTCTGGCCGCAGTAGCGGTGGCGTCCATGCCGCAGCAGTGCGTAGTGGCGCGTCGCATGGCACGTCCCATGCCGCAGCAGCGCGTGGTGGAACGTCGCATGGTACGTCCCATGCTGCAGTAGCGCGTGGCGGCGCGTCGCATGGCGCGTCCCATGCCGCAGCAGCGCGCGGTGGCGCGTCTCACGGTGGTGGTGGCGGATCGCATGGTGGCGGCGAACACCGTTAGTCCGAGCCTGCTCCGCGGCTTGGATCGCGTGGTTTCGCTGAGCGCAGCGCGGGAAGGGCTGCACCACACAAAGTCCGGCTGAGGCTGTCGAACTGCGCTCGACCGGACAGCCGAGGGCGGCTGTCCCCAGGTGGGCATCTCAGTTTTCCCATTTGGGGAATTGTTCCCGCTTGTTTCTCTCAATTTTCGTGCGTTCGGCTTTTCATTGCTGTCGAATAAAAAGATAAGGCAGCATTCGCGAGTTTTTCCCCGGATGCCGCCCTTTTTCTTTTCTGGGTAGGTGAATGGAAAAACGGAAGCCGAAGATTATTAGCAAGAAGCTTCGTGGCGAGTGGGCTGAGATGGTTTTTATGACACATGCTACCGAGTTTGGGCTGGAGGTCAGCAGGCCATGGGGAGACTCGAGGAGTTATGACTTTGTGGTGGGACGGCCGGGGCATTTTGTGGCAGTGCAAGTGAAGTCGACAATTCAGGAGATCAGCGAAGAGCTCGAGAAGGGGTATTCGTGCTCCGTACGCAGAGGGCGAACGACGTATCGGCGCGGATCCTTCGACTTTCTTGCAGCCTATGTCATCTACGAGAACGCGTGGTACATCATTCCAGAGGAGCTAATTCTGGGCATGCAATGGATTTCGTTGGCGACCAACTGCGAGAAATCGAGATATGAGGGCTATCGCGAGGCGTGGCAGTTGCTGGATCCCAATCGAGACTCCAGGGAAGACAACATCGAGATTCAGGCGTGCGTGGAAGAGTTCGCAGCGGACTGGACGGGATGAGATGAAGAGGGCTCCTGTTTGAGAGTGGCTCGCGGCGGTTATTCCTTCACAGCGTATAAATTATGGACTTTCATTGACTTACAAATTCGGCGTGAGGAATTCTTCGTGGTTTTCCTCAGGCTTCCACAAGGAAGTCCTATCGTCCACAGTTTCTGCACAAGGAAGAAATGTTTTTCGGTTGCGGCGCGCAACAATCTGCCGCACAGTGGGTTCACCGAAAACGTAGGACCTTCTGGGGCTTGCCACGATGATTGCGGCCAAGCTTGCGGCAGACCGGCGATTCTCGAGGGTGAATTGCCGGGGGAAAATCGGAAGCGCGCGAGCGCATGCCGGTTGCCCGGGCATTGCGGCCTCCTCCACTTCCCGCTCTGTGAGCTGGGTTGGGCTGCTGGCTAACCGCAGAAGTTGCTGGGTAGTGATTCCTGGAATCGCGGCTCGGCAACCGCACTGGTAAATGTGGCTCTCACACGGTGAGTGCTGTCGGATCGGTGCCGTCGTCCCGCTGCCGAAAGCGGCGGGAAGGCAGCTTCGAAGGTCCACGAACGATGCGGCTCGAGGGTGGCTGGCCCTCGGGCCGCATTTGTTTTCAGACCGTTTTTCTTGCCACTGCTTTTACCACTGTTTGCGCCACGGATTTCCACGGATCACAGCGAATCATTGAAATCTCTAACCCGGCAAATCTCTGAGCGCGGCGCAAGAGTCTTGTTAAGGACTGGTTTTCTCGGGACTTCCACAGGATATCGAGAGGGTTCACAGCTTCTGCACAATTCATTTTGCGTTTCGCTTTATATTCGCTTATCCTAGGCGGGGAAGTGCGGCAAAGTTCTCTACGGAAATATGGCGACCACGGACTACCACATCAGCACGCTTCCGGCGAATGTAGAAGCCGAGCGCTCGATTCTGGGCGCGATCCTGCTCGACAACTTTGCGTATAACCAGGCGGCGGAGCATTTGCGAATCGAGGATTTTTCGCTCGACTCGCACCGGCGGATTTACGGGCGGATGGTCGATCTGGCGGAATCGTCGCGTCCGATCGACATGATCACGCTGATTGATGAGCTCGATCGGCACAAGGATCTGCAGGCGATCGGCGATGTTGGATATGTTTCGAGCCTGCTGGATGGCGTGCCGGACCGGCCGAGCATTGAGCATTACGTCAAGATCGTCCGCGACAAGGCGCTGCTGCGCGGGCTGATTCATGCGGCGAATACGGCGATTGCGCGGGCGGCGGATCAATCCGATGCGGCGGAGGAAGTGCTCAGCGACGCCGAGGCTGCAATCTTTCAGCTCTCGGAAAAGCGCATCGGGCGCGGCTTCATGGGCGTGCAAGAGATTGTGCGCGAGTCGTTTGGGTCGGTCGATGCGCTGCTGCAACGCGGCCAGCGGATTACTGGACTGGCCACGCACTACACCGATCTCGACGAGATGACCAGCGGATTGCAGAGATCGGACCTGGTGATCATTGCGGCGCGGCCGTCGATGGGCAAGACGGCGTTTGCCATGAACATTGCGGAGAATGCGGCAGTGGAAGATCAGCAAGTGGTGGGAGTGTTCTCGCTGGAAATGTCGCGCGAGGCGCTGCTGATGCGCTTGCTTTGTTCGCAGGCAAAAGTGGACGCGCACAAAATGCGTACGGGGTCGCTGTGGCAGGATGACACGCGGAAGGTGGTGCGCGCCATGGAGCAGTTGGCGCATGCGCCGATTTTCATCGACGACACGCCCGGCATTTCGTTGAGCGAGATGCGGGCGAAGGCGCGGCGGTTGAAGCAATCACAGGGCAAACTGGATTTGCTGATCGTGGATTATCTGCAGCTCATGTCGGGCGGGAGCAAGCGTTATGAAAACCGCACGCAGGAAGTGTCGGCAATTTCGCGTGGGCTTAAGGCGCTGGCGAAGGAACTGAGCGTGCCGGTGATCGCGCTCTCGCAGTTGAGCCGCGCGCCGGAGAGCCGGGGCGGAGATCATCGTCCGCAACTGGCCGATCTGCGCGAGTCGGGATCGATTGAGCAGGACGCCGACCTGGTAATGTTCATTTTCCGCGAAGAAGTCTACAAGCAGGATGATCCTGATTTGCAAGGGAAAGCGGAGATCATTATTTCCAAACAACGCAACGGTCCCATCGGCCGGGTCAACCTCGCCTTCCTGAAGAGTTGCACCAGATTCGAGACAATGGTGGAAGGCGGCCTGCCTCCGGAGGAGTAACTCCCGAGGTACAGGAATCCCTGTAGTTTTCCGTGGTAAGTACCTTATGCGCCTTAACTTGCGTTCGGCCGGCGCCGCTGTGGAAAAGCTTGTGGAATTGCAGACAGCGCGAAAAATGCCTAGAGGCAAAGGCTGGTGAGGCAAATCACAGCACTCCGGTTTCGGGCTCCTAAGACCATGAATGATAACCAGTTAGACAATTCACTCGCTGTTAACATGGGCGGGGCCAACAAAACTGCAGGTCATTCCTATTTTGGCGTTTTGCACATTTAGCGGTTCCTGACCTTCCGGTTTCCAGCCTCGACGCGGCTAATCGCTGTCCTCCCCGACCTTCAAGACAGCCAGAAAGGCCTCCTGGGGTATATCGACGCGGCCGATGCGCTTCATTCGTTTCTTGCCTTCCTTCTGCTTTTCGAGCAGCTTCCGTTTTCGCGAAATATCGCCGCCGTAGCACTTGGCGATCACGTTCTTGCGAATGGCGGAAACGGTTTCGCGGGCAATGATCTTCGCCCCGATGGAGGCCTGGATTGCCACTTCGAACATTTGCCGTGGAATCAGCTGTCTCATTTTTGAGACCAGCGCTTTGCCGCGATCGTAGGCAAAATCGCGATGCACGATAATCGAGAGGGCATCGACCGGTTCGCCGGCCACCAGGATGTCGAGCTTGACCATGGGCGACTCCCAGTAGTCGGCGAGGTGGTAGTCGAGCGAAGCGTAGCCGCGGGAAACCGACTTCAGGCGATCGTAAAAATCGAGGACGATTTCGTTCAGCGGTAACTCATAGTGCAACATTACGCGCGAGGAACTGACGTATTCGAAGGTCTTCTGTTTGCCGCGCTTGTCCTCGACCAGCTTCAGAATTCCGCCAACGTATTCTTCGTTGCTGAGGATCGTGGCGAGAATGACCGGCTCCTGGATCTTGGCGATCTCGCTGGGATCGGGCCAGCGCGAAGGATTATCGACTTCGATAAGTTCGCCATCGGTCTTGGTGATTTTGTAGCGGACGCCCGGAGCCGTGGTGATGAGTTCGAGTGCGAATTCACGCTCGAGCCGCTCCTGGATGATTTCCATGTGGAGCAGGCCGAGGAAGCCGCAGCGGAAGCCGAAGCCTAGCGCGACGGAACTTTCCGGCTCGAAGAAAAACGAAGAATCGTTCAGCCGCAGTTTTTCCAGCGCCTCGCGCAGGCGAGTGTGCTCGTGCGCGTCCACGGTGTAGAGGCCGGCGAACACCATGGGCTTGATTTCTTCGAAGCCGGGAAGGGCGTCGAAAGCGGGGTTGGCGTCATCGGTGATGGTGTCCCCAATTTTCGTGTCGGCGACGTTCTTGATATTCGCGATCAGGAATCCGACTTCGCCCGCCTTGAGTTCGTCAATCTCCACCGGCTTGGGCGTGAGCACGCCAAGTGTTTCGGCGTCGAACGTCGTCCCGTTCGACCAAAGTCGAATTCTTTGGCCCTTGCGCAGCGTTCCCTGGAAGACGCGGGTGAGGACGATTACGCCGCGGTAGGCATCAAACCAGGAATCGAAGATGAGCGCCTGGAGGCGGTTGTCGGGATTTCCTTTCGGCGGAGGCACGCGCTTCACAATGGCTTCGAGCACGTCGGGCACGCCTTGGCCGGTCTTGGCGCTGATCAGCACGGCATCGGAAGCATCGAGGCCAACGGCGCTTTCGATCATCTCTTTCGTGCGGGGGATATCGGCGCTCTGCAGATCGATCTTGTTGATGACGGGAATAATTTCGAGACCATGATTGATCGCCAGATAGGAATTGGCCAGGGTTTGCGCTTCGACGCCTTGCGAGGCGTCGACGACGAGCAACGCACCTTCGCACGAGGCGAGCGCACGCGACACTTCATAAGAAAAATCCACGTGGCCGGGAGTGTCGATTAAGTTGAGCTGGTAAGTCTGGCCGTCGTGCGCCGTGTACATCATGCGGACGGCGTGGGCCTTGATGGTGATGCCGCGCTCGCGCTCCAAATCCATGGAGTCGAGCACCTGGGCTTGCATTTCGCGCGCGGTGAGGGAGCCGGTCAACTCCAGCAGGCGGTCGGCCAGCGTGGATTTACCGTGGTCGATATGCGCGATGATGGCAAAGTTGCGGAGGAAAGCGGCGTCCATAAATTCAGTTGCCAGTAGCCAGTTTCCAGTTGCCAGTTAAGACCGAATCAAAACTGGCGAACGGGGACTGGCAGCTGTTCTTGAGAGGCTGAAGGCTAAGCTTTGATTTTAGCAGGCGGGAAGCGGTTCTCAGTCATGCTGGCTCCTCAGTTACAATCTTTCGACCAAATCTCTCTCGATCGAGGTTCACCTATGCGGAAGCTGGCATTTTTGTTTGCTTGTTGTCTGACTGCAGCGGGCGTGAGCTTCGCTCAGACGCTTTCGCCACAGGTACGCGCCTTCGTGAAAGTTGACGCGCCAGTGGTCGCACTCACGCATGTACGCGTAATCGATGGGACGGGTGCAGCAGCACGCGAGAATCAGACCGTCATTTTCGCCAACGGGAAGATCACGGCGGTGGGCGATGATTCCGGGGTATATGCGCCGAAAGACGCGCTGGTGCTGGATCTTCACGGGTACACAGTGATTCCCGGTCTTGTCGGCATGCACGAGCACATGTTTTATCCGGCTGGGGACGCAATTTTCCACGAGATGCCGATCAGTTTTCCGCGACTCTACCTGGCCGGAGGAGTCACTACGGTTCGCACTGCAGGCAGCATTGAACCCTACATGGATCTGGCGCTGAAAAGAGAGATCGACGGTGGCGAAACGGCCGGACCTCACATGCACGTGACCGGGCCGTATTTGGAGGGTCCGGGCAGCTGGGCGCCGCAGATGACCTACTTGAAAACTCCGGAGGAGGCGGTGGCAACGGTTAATTTCTGGGCGGACCGCGGCGTGGATAATTTCAAGGCATATAACTTTCTCTCGCGAGCCGTACTCAAAGCCGCAATCGATGCAGCGCATAAGCGCGGCTTGAAAGTTACAGGACATCTTTGCTCGATTGGCTTTCGCGAAGCAGCGGAGCTTGGCATTGACGATCTGGAACACGGTATTACCGTGGATACCGAATTTTTCCCGGGCAAAAAGCCGGACCAATGCCCGAGCGGCTCGTTGGCCTCGATGGCCGAGGTGGTCAGGAGCCTGGGAAATATGCAAGTCGGCGATCCGGCAATTCAGCA
The DNA here is from genome assembly GCA_964403025.1 of uncultured Acidobacteriaceae bacterium. Taxonomy (GTDB): domain Bacteria; phylum Acidobacteriota; class Terriglobia; order Terriglobales; family Acidobacteriaceae; genus Sulfotelmatobacter. The sequence continues at coordinate 428,372 of CAYOEH010000004.1, forward strand.
GATGATTCAAGATCTGGTGGCGCATCACGTGGCAATCACGTCGACTCTGCCGGTGTTTGAACTTTTCGTGGCCGACAAGGCACCGCTGCAAGCGCGAGTTCTGAGCGCGATGTCAGAAGAGGCGCGAAACGATTATCTGGAGACGCGAGTGGAATTTGATCTTCCCTTCCGTGATCCGAAAACGGGGGAAGTGCAGGCGCGGCCATGGGGGCGGATGTTCGAGCAGGAGAAAGAATTTGAGCGAGCCTTTGTGAAAGCAGGAGGGTTACTGCTGGCGGGCGAAGACCCGACGGGGATCGGAGGAGATCTCGCGGGATTCGGCGATCAGCGGGAAGTGGAGTTGCTGGTCGAAGCGGGATTTACGCCGCTCGAAGCAGTTCACGTCGCAACCTACAACGGTGCCCAGTACCTGGGTGAATTGGATCGCATCGGCACAATAGCGGCTGGCAAACAGGCTGACCTGGTAGTGATTAAGGGCGATCCGTCGAAAAAAATTGAAGACATTGAGAACACTGAGATCGTATTCAAAGATGGAGTGGGATACGATTCGGCAAAACTGATTGAATCGGTACAGGGGCTGGTGGGAAGTAGATAGTACCGAGTACCGAGTATCTGGTACCGAGTATCGGAATATGAAGGCTTGCCGCGCGGGCAGGTTTTGCGTCTTGCTCGGTACTCGCAACTCGGGAAGCCGGAACTTCTTCGATTAGAATTCAGATCGCATGCTGATTCTCGCCTCCGCCTCGCCCCGCCGTCAGGAGTTGCTGCGCAACGCGGGTATTCCGTTCACGGTGCAGCCCGCTGATATCGATGAGAGCCCACGCGCGGGTGAGGCTGCTCAGGAATGTGCCGAGCGGCTGGCGCGAGAAAAAGCGCTGGCGGTTTTTCGAATCCATCCGCAGAGTTATGTTCTCGGCGCGGATACCATCGTGGTGGTCGATGACATTATTCTCGGCAAGCCGCATGACGCTGACGATGCGGCTCGCATGTTGCGACTGCTGTCGGGAAGGACGCATGCGGTGATCACCGGAGTGTGCCTGGTGGGACCGGGTGCCATAGGTGCAGTTGTCAGTCGCCAGTTGCCAGTTGGCAGTAGAACAGAAACTGCCTCCGAGACAACTCTGGTCACGTTCTGCGAACTTTCTGAGAGTGAGATTCGCGACTACGTCGCCACCGGCGAACCGATGGATAAGGCCGGGGCTTATGGGATTCAAGGGATTGCTTCGCGCTGGATCCCGCGGATTGAAGGCGACTACAGCAATGTGGTGGGGCTTCCGGTGGCGCGGGTGTATGCCATGCTGCGCGAACGAGGAGTGGTCTGAAATATTTCTTGGCGGGTTGGTGGTAAAGGTCAGGAAAAGCTGAGCCGGAGGCGACTAGGATTTTTTCTCTTCTTCTTTCTTCTCTGTCTTGTCGGCGTCGCCTTCTTTTTCGCCTTCCTTCATTGCGGCCTTGAAGTTACGGATGCCTTCGCCGATGCCTTTGCCGACGGCGGTGAATTTGCTGGTTCCGAAGAGCAGCAGGGCGATCGCGATCACTAACAGCCAATGAAACGGCGAAAATTCACCCATAACTCCTCCACCTCAGCACTCCGGGACATCACCGTGCATAAGCCAAGCGAAGTTGCTAACAAAATTCTAGGCTACGCTACCGACGGAGTCAAAGAAGCGCTAAATACTCTCGACCATTCCCGCGAGGAGCAGCGCGCGCCGAGGCAGTTCAGAAATGACGATGAACTCATGCAGGGCGTGTGCTCCTTCGCCCACGCCGCCCATGCCATCTAGAGTGGGAATCCCTATGCCGGCGGTGAAGTTGCCGTCAGAGCCGCCGCCGACCGCGGCTTCTTCCAGCTTCCAGCCCACCCGGCTGGCGATCTCCTGAGCTTTTTTATACAGCGCGGCAACTCCGGAGGTTCGCTCCATAGGAAGGCGGTTCATGCCACCTGAGATCTCGAGCTTGCAGTGCTTGTCGAAGGGCTTGAGAGAACGAAATTTGCGATCGATTCCTGCGGCTTGCTTGGCGCGCTTGATGCGAACATCGATGCCGGCGGATGCCTCGGCGGCAACCACATTGGTGCGCGTTCCACCCGCGATCACGCCCGCGTTTACCGACAGGCCTGCCCGCAGATTATTCAATTTGGAAATGACTGCAATCTGCCGCGCCAGTTCAAGAATCGCGCTGTGTCCTTTGCCGGGATCGAGGCCGGCATGCGCCGCGACACCTTTCACGCGCAGGGTATATTCGCCGACGCCCTTGCGCGCAGTCTTTACGGCGGCCCGGAGTCCAGCGGCGGGCTCGAGCACCAGCACTCCGGCGGACTCTCTGGCCAAAGCCTCAGTGATCTTACGGGAAGAGCGGCTGCCGATTTCTTCATCGGAAACCAGAAAAACCGTGACCGGCCGTGGAAGTGCGCCGTGCCAGGCTTGCAGCGCCGCAACGGCGTGGAGCATAAGCGCGATGCCCGACTTCATGTCGAGAACGCCTGGCCCGAGCAAACGCCCGTTCTCGAGCTTGCACGGCATATCTGCCAAAGTACCCAGTGGGTAGACGGTGTCGTAATGACCCAGGAGCAGGACTGGTTTGCTCTTTGCCGACGCCGGGCCGTCGAAGTCGATCTGCAAACTGTCGCCGAAGTCGTTACTGCGATGGAGGCGAGTACGTCCGCCGAGAGCTTCGAACTTCTGCGCCAGAACGGCGGCAATTCCATCGACTGCTGGCTTGCTGTCGCTGGGCGATTCGATTTCTACCAGCTCCCGGATGGTCTCGACAATCTGGTCCTGACGCTCTTCGAAATAGCGCAGCCGGTCCGGCCCCACGCTGGACGGGTCAACTGTCGGTCTAGTGTTCTTCTTACGCGCCACGATTCCTCTTTGCTGACTCAAGTCTACTGCGCTGCCGGGAACACAACGCGGTACAGTATAATCTTCAGGCTGTTTGAGAGAATCCATGATTGAGACCACTCCGCCCGAGGGCGATCGGCCAGGGGGCGCTCCCAAGGTCGCGCTCGATATTCACGACATCCTCAAGATTCTGCCCCACCGCTATCCGTTCCTGCTGATCGATCGTGTGCTGGAGTTGAAGCGCAAAGAAAGCATCGTGGCTATCAAGAACGTGACGATCAATGAGCCGTTTTTCAATGGCCATTTTCCCGGGCTGCCCATTATGCCGGGAGTGCTGATTGTGGAAGCGATTGCGCAGGCGGGTGGGGCGCTGCTACTCACGGAAGTGGAAGATCGCGACCATAAAGTGATGGTCTTCACCGGCATCGAGCGCGCCAAGTTTCGCCGTCCGGTAAGCCCGGGCGATCAACTGCGGATCGAGGTGGAAGTAAAGGGTTGGCGCGTCATCCCGCGCATGATTGCGGCCAAGATGCACGGGGTCGCGTTCGTCGCGGGCAAACGCGTGGCGGAAGCGACGGTGTCCTGTCAGCTCATCGACAGTTCGCGAGGGCGCGGCGACGGGTCTGACGGCGCGGCAGTGGAATGAAGCGGGCGGCCGGTGTAAGAGAGCTGCCGATTACGCAATGAATCAACCATGAACGTTCAGCCCACCGCGATCCATCCCACAGGAGCCATCCATCCCACGGCAATCATTGATCCGCGAGCGAAAGTCCCATCGTCTTGCCAGGTCGGTCCATATTGCGTGATTGGAGCCGATGTCGAACTGGGGGAGAGTTGCCGTCTGATATCGCACGTCGCGATCGACGGGCCGACAAAAATCGGGGCTGACAACGCATTCTTTCCTTTCGCCGCGATTGGCATGGCGCCGCAGGATATTTCTTACCGGGGCGAGCCGACGCGACTGGAGATCGGCGATCACAATGAGATTCGTGAGTGTGTGACCATCAGCCGCGGTACCGTGAAAGGCGGCGGACTCACTCGTGTCGGCAGCCATATTTTGATCATGGCCTACGCTCACATCGGACACGATAGTGTGATTGGCGACCACTGCATGCTGGTGAACGGCGCCACGCTAGGCGGGCATGTGACGGTGGAAGAATGGGCCGTGGTCGGAGCGCTTTGCCCGGTGCATCAGTTCGTACGCATTGGGGCTCACTCCTATATCGGAGGCGGCACTACCATCACGCAGGATGTCTTGCCGTTTTCCATGACCTCCGCCGCGCGCGACACGCAGGCCTATGGAATGAATAAAGTCGGACTGGAGCGCCGCGGGTTTTCGCCGGAGCGCATTCGCAAGATTCATCATGCGTATAAGACTTTGCTGGCGTCGAAAATGAATACGTCGCAGGCGCTGGAGAAGCTGAAAGCCGAGGTGGATCGCGGTGAAGATGTGGACATGCTGATCCGGTTCATCGAAACATCGGAGCGAGGAGTGATTAAATAACAGTTGCCGGTTGTCAGTTGCCAGTCGGACGCGAGATCATGGGCTTCTCATACCAAGATTTAATCGCCTGGCAAAAAGCGATGGACTTCGCGGAAGAAATCTACACGGCAACTCGTGGCTTTCCCAAAGATGAGCTATACGGTCTGACAAGCCAGCTTCGGACGGGCCGCAATATCCATACCAAGCAACATCGCGGAAGGGAGGGCCGGCTGACACCGGGAGAGTTCAGACAGTTTCTTGGCCACGCGCGAGGTTCTCTGTTGGAAACTGAAACGCAGATCCTGATGGCAGGCAGGCTCAGATATCTCTCAGAGGAGCAAGTGAGCCGGGTACTCAAACTGTCGGCAGAGCTAGGCCGTGTTTTAAATGGACTTATCGCATCGATTTAGGTTTTCGCATTGGACGGGTAACTGACAACCGGCTACTGGCAACTGCTCTACTATGCAGCGCATCGGCCTCATCGCGGGCAACGGCAAGTTTCCTTTTCTTGTGCTCGACGCGGCGCGTGCCTCGGGATACGAGGTGGTCGTCATCGCGATCAAGGAAGAGGCGTTTCCTGAGATCGAATCGCGCGGCGCAGCGTCGGTGCACTGGCTGTCGCTGGGAGAGCTTACGAAGCTGATCGAAACATTCCAGCGCGAAGGCGTGAAGCGCGCTGTGATGGCGGGGCAGGTGAAGCACAAACAGATTTTTTCTGCCATCCGGCCGGATTGGCGGCTGGCAAAGCTTCTACTCTCACTAACCACGCGCAATACCGATAGCTTGCTCGGGGCGGTGGCCAAGGTTCTGGCGGAGGAAGGCATCACGCTGGAGAATTCAACCTGGCTTCTCGAGCCGCTGCTGGCGAAATCGGGAGTGCTTACGAGCCGCGCGCCCAGCGAGCAGGAACGAAAGAATATCGACTACGGCCGCATCGTGGCGCGGCATATGGCGCAGCATGATGTTGGCCAGACCGTCGTGATCGCCGAGGCCGCTTGCGTCGCGGTCGAGGCGATGGAAGGGACCGACACCACCATTGAGCGTGCGGGACAGATTATGCGGTCGCTGCGCGGCGATGCCTCCACGCTCAGCCGGGACCTTACCGTGGTGAAGATCGCGAAGCCGAATCAGGATATGCGCTTCGACGTGCCGGTCATCGGAGTCAAGACTGTTGAAGTGATGCGGGCTGCCGGGGCGACTTGCCTGGCTTTAGATACCGGAAAATGTTTACTACTCGATGGCGAGAAAATTCTTGACGCGGCCAACGCGGCGGGAATTGCAATTGTGGCAGACTGAAGCCTAACTGCTATTGGAAAATACCGCATCGACACAACCTGAACTAGTCAGCTCCCATGGCACGACGAGTTCCCCGCGGTGCTACTGCCGGACGTTTGCGCATTTCATGCAAAGTTCGCGTGAGATCGTATGCGGTTTGCAAATTCATCCAAAACTCGGCGGAGTTTTTGAAATATGCGGCGAGAAGCAACGCGGTTTCTGGCGTAACGCCGCGTTTGCCGCGCACAAGCTCGTTGATCCGGTTCACGGGGATGGACAACGCCCTCGACAGCTCCGCCTGGCTCATGCCCAGTGGCTCGAGGAACTCCTGCAGCAGGATTTTCCCGGGATGCGTGGCGTTACGATGGGTAGGCAACATTGGCGTTTCTCCTCAGTGGTAGTCCGTGCAGCGCACTTCGGTGGCGATCCCGTTTGTGAAGCGGAAAACCACACGATACTGGTCGTTCACGCGCACGCTGTAAAACCCAGCCAAATCACCTTTCAGCTTCTCCAACCGATTTGACGGTGGAATACGGAGGTCTTCCAAAGAGACACCGGCGTTCAAAAGATCAAGTTTCTCCTGGATTCGCGTCCATAATTCTCGCGCGATTTTCCGGGCAGCTTTACTGTCATCCCCATGGAAAATATCTTTCATCGTTTTGTCTCCAAAGGAGACAATCATTTCAGCTAGTATACATAGATACCGTGTATGCATGAATTGCATTGACGGAATCTCATCAGAGGCGACGTTTAAGGTATGACTTCCCCGAGTTCTGAATCCGCTCTTATCTCCGACCAACTGCGACGCGCATTCGAAGGTGATGCCTGGCACGGTCCCGCGCTGCTTGAGCTGCTGCAGGATGTGGACGCCGCCACGGCTGCTGCTAAACCTTTGCCCGACGTTCACAGCATCTGGGAACTTGTGCTGCACATTGCTGCATGGGACGAAGCGGCTCGCCGCAGGATCGGCGGAGAAACTGTGCAACTCACGGGTACCGACAATTTTCCTCTTGTGCCCAAGCCAACAGAAGCCGCTTGGCGAAAGGCTGTGGCTCAGGCGAAGCGCACGCACGATGCCCTGGTTAAGACTGTTAAGGCGCTCTCGGAATCCCGCTTGCGCGAGCGCGTTCCCGGCAAGAAATACGACTTCTACTTCCTGCTGCACGGGGTGGCGCAGCACGAGCTGTATCACGCGGGTCAGATTGCCATTTTGAAGAAGGCCACGGGAATTGAGTGATTTTGTGATCGGGTCATTGGGCGATTTTCAGATCAACAGATGAACCGACCACCGATGGCAAAATTAGAAGATCCGTCCGACGCCTTTGCGTTTACAATTCCTTGTTCCACGTGGCAACCAGCCAGCCGAGAGTTCCCACCTGCAAGCTAACAATCCGATTTCCGTCGCGGTAGTGGGAGTGGGCGTCTTTGGACGCAACCATGCCCGCGTTTATAAAGAACTTGAACAGCAAGGGGAGCCGGTTCGGCTGGTGGGGGTGGTCGACCCCAATCTGGATCGCGCCGACGCGGTCGGGCGTGAGTTCGGATGCCGCGCCTTCGGATCGGTCGAGCAGATGCTGACGACGCACAGCGAAATTCGCGCAGCGTCGGTGGCAGCGCCTACGGTTCATCATCTTGATGTGGCTCGGGCTTTGATGAACGGGGGCGTGGATGTCCTGATCGAGAAGCCGCTGGCTGCGTCGCTGGGGGAGGCAGATGAGTTGGTCCAACTGGCAGCTGCTCGCAAGCGCATTGTGCAAGTGGGGCATCTCGAGCGCTTCAACCCGGCGGTCCGGGCCACGATTCCGCTGCTTACGCATCCCATGTTCTTCGAAGTGCACCGGCTCAGCGTCTTTACGCCGCGGTCGCTCGATGTGGACGTGGTGCTCGACCTGATGATTCACGATCTCGACATCGTGCTCTCGTTTGCGAACTCCCCGGTGAAAGAAGTGCGCGCGGTGGGGCTGCCGATTCTTTCGGGAAAAGTTGATATTGCGAACGTGCGGCTGGAATTCGAATCGGGATGCGTGGCCAACTTTACCGCCAGCCGGGTTTCGACCGAGCGCGTGCGCAAGTTGCGATTTTTTCAGCCTCGGCAATATGTGTCGGTGGATTATGGACGGCAGGAAGTTCTGGTTTTCACGGTGGGGGAAGATGGATCGGCTGCGAGCACGCCCACGGTGAATCCGCAGATCAAAGTGGGCAAGCCGCCGGTGACGTCGGAAGAGCCGCTGCATGCGGAGTTGAGATCGTTTCTGCATGCGGTGCGGGAACGGTCTACGCCAGTGGTGTCGCTGGAAGACGGACGGCGTGCGCTGGCGCTGGCGCTCGAGATTCTGGGCGCGATTCGGGAGCATGGGAAGAAAGTTGGGCTGGCGGGGCTGGCGAGGGCAAAAGGATAGGCGGAAGGCGTCTCGGGCGGTCGTTTTGGGTTAGTTGGTGTTATCTCCTGTTAGCTACAGTTACGGAGAAGACTCTGTAGTTCTGACCGCATTCTGGCGTAGAGTGAAAAGCTGATGTTTGCCCGCAGCCTCCTTACCGTGTTTGCGATTGTAGTGTGCCTAGTCGCTCTCATCGCGCCCGTGCTTGTGGATGCTCATCATTGGTGGCCCCGCAAATCAAAACAGAAAAAGACTTAGAGAATCCCAGGTCGCCTTATCACTCCTCATTTGACCGGGTTCTGAGTGCTATCGCCTGATAACAACAGTTGAGGTTCTGTCGGATAATTCTGAATCTCCGGATTGAGCAGACCTCGTTTTGCTGTAATGATTAGCCGGTTGCCTTCGAGACGAAACGGGCGCGGCTGGGTAGAACCGGCAAAGGACGGCGACCAGGCGACTTCGGGAAAGTGCGTCACGGTCGACGTCGCGCTGTCGAGCTTGAACGTGCCGCAATAAGCGAGGAAGGAGTCATAGTTTGCTATCTTCTCCGCGTCAGTGGCTTTGGCCGGGTCTTTCCAGACCGGGCGATCACTGTTCACGATGGTGGCGCACATATATCCGTCGGGCTGGTACATGATGGAGCCGTGCGGGTGCGGGCCGTATTGGGTGGGGGGCTGCACCTTGCCGTCGTTCATGGTGTCTTCGATGGAAACGAGCTTCCAGGTGCCAAGCAACTGCGCGACCGTGGGAGCGGGCGCGGCGGTCTGCGCCAGTGAAGCAGCGACGAGCAAGATTGGAATCAGGAGAGATTTCATTCGGAATTTCCTTTTTGATCTCGAAGTTGATCTTCAAAACTGAACCATAGTACGCCCCTCTTCCAGAACATCGCCCCTCAGTTGAGTCCGTAATTGGCGCAACATCCCTATTACACTCGTTGACGACGAAGCAGGACAGGCGCTCATCATTCGAGAGAACGGTCGGCGTCCTCAACCGCCATTGCACCGAAAATTCTTATCTACGGAATCGACTGCTTACTTCCATGAAAACTACGCGTGAGAGTTGTAGCATAATATTTCAATGGCATTTCCGATCCGAGTCTGCGCGGTTTGCTCAGAAGAGTTTGAGCTGAAGCCGGATAAACCCGGCTTTGCCAACCGCTGCCCTGCTTGCAGCGAGACCGAGGATGCGAAGCCCGTCACCAAGGCGAGCCGGGGCGCTGACGAACGCCAGAGTTTGAAGGAAGCGAACGAGGCTCGGAGACGAGCGATGCGCGAACTGCTCTATCGGAAGGATAGTTAGGGCTTTTCCCCGACTTTCTCTGGGGGTAGACAGTGGGGTGACGCGGTTGAAGAGCGTACCTCAGCGGCTAAAGCCGAACTCTTATTGGCGGCTTTGCGGCACGACTGAAGTCGTGCCCTTCCCGATCTGAGATGACACCTGAAGCACGGGACCCCCTATACCGCAAAGGTGGTTAGAGCTTGCCCTCTAGGGTAGACAGTCCGCTGAAGCGGCTGAAGCCGAACTCTTATTGGCCTTGCGGCACGACTGAAGTCGTGCCCTTCCCGATCCGAGATGGCGCAGCGCTGAAGCGGTGCCGATGCCCACGTCGGTCTGCGGCAAGCCGTCGTTGCCGCGCTCGCCAGCGCCATGAAGAGCAAGAATCACTGGCCAGTTTGGGTGAGGCGTCCAATCTTCCGGAACGAATACCTGGTATTTGTAATTTACCGTTTGGATGGTAGTAACTCAGCATGTAATTTTGCGTAAAGTCGCGTGAGCTTTTGTATCCGAGTGCGAATTCGAGTGACGGTTGGCTGTCGGATGGCGTCTAAGGGATATGAGCGCCGGACGCCGATTGGAACTGGATGCGATGCGAGGAGTGATGCTGGTATGGATCGATCTGACGCATTTGCCCACAGCTGCGAGTGCGTGGGTGAATCAACCCTTTGGTTTTGTGGGAGCGGCGGAGGGTTTCATTTTTCTATCGGCGCTGTTCACTGGGCGGATTTACTTCCGTATCGTAGAGCGCGACGGCTATCCAGCGATGACGCGGAAGTTGTGGGCGCGCACGGTCCGCTTGTATGGCTACCACGTTCTCTTGCTGGCTTTTGCGTTCTTAGTCGCGGTGCCCATTGCCTCCCACGGCGATCGGCCAGGGCTTCACAACCTCCTGGATTTCTACTTTGTGGCTGGGGCTAAGCAAGCGGTAACGGAAGCCGCTCTGCTGATTTATCGGCCTCCTTTGCTGGATATCCTGCCGATGTACATCATTTTCCTGATGTTGACGTCGATTGCCATTCCGCTGGCTAGGAGCATTGGATGGAAACCGATCTTGTGGACATCTTTCTCTTTCTGGGTGCTCGCTCAGTTCGGTTTTCGCAGCGCTGAACACACATTCATGATGCGATACATTCCTACCCGGATTCCCTTGAACGAGATGGGTTCATTCGACCTCTGGGCCTGGCAATTTCTATGGTTTGTAGGTGTGTGGCTCGGAGTGCGTTGGGCCCAGGAAAACCTGGCGATTGAAGCGCGGGCCAAGCGAGCGGTTGTTCCGGCCGCCCTGATCGCCGTTTTTTGCTTCATCCTGCGGCGAAAACTCGCGCACGGGTTAGAACTGGGTGCATTGGAGTTTCTCTTCGACAAGTGGCACCTCGGACCGATCAGGATGCTCGATTTCGCGGCGGTGGCGGCGTTGCTAATTCTTTCGCAACCGATCACGAAAACGGCAGCCATAAGGCCTCTGGTGCTGCTGGGACAATCTTCGCTGCAAGTCTTTTGCGTGCATCTTCTTTTTTGCTTCGCAGGCCTAACGCTGATGGGCAATGCGTCAATGCTGAATGGCTGGCGACAATTTGCACTGTTGAGCATCACGTTTACGGGAATGTTAATCACAGCGAGAATTTTCTCGAAGAGCGAGGCCAAGAACGAAGGGCAAGGAAAAACACAAATATCTTCCGGATCGAAAGTTCTTAGCTCGCGGAATCGCCTGCTTGCTTCCATGAAAATTGCGCGGGGGCTGTAGCATAATATTTGGATGGCATTTCCGATCCGAGTCTGCGCGGTTTGCTCGGAAGAGTATGAGCTGAAACCGGACAAGCCTGGCTTCTCCAACCGCTGCCTCGCGTGCAGCGGGACCGACGATGCTAAGCCCGCTGCCAAGGCGAGCCGTGACGCTGACGAGCGCAAGAGTCTGAAGGAAGCGAACGAGGCGCGGAGACGCGCGATGCGCGACCTGCTCTATCGCAAGGATAGCTAGCAATCGGACTTCCCCGGGCAGTTCCAGCCGGATTGAGTCGCATTTTACAAATGTTTACACCCGTAAGTCCTGCGACGTTTGTCAGAGCAAAATCGGTTGAAAGATGCGAAAATGAAGGGAGCTTGGCCGCGTTTGTTCGCTGGGGGTCATCCGAGGGAAGACCGGGTGCAACGTAGCGACGCGAATGTGTGTCTAACGGACAAGTCTGGTTCGGACAAGCGTAGCGCGGACAAACTGAGTTCATGCCCATCACACAAATCCCATTCCAGGATCCAGTTGCTCCCGAGAAGCCACAGCCGGAACAACTCGGGCTCTACGACGCGCAGGGATGGGAAACGGCCTACCGCGACCTGGATGACGATGCGCGCGTGCCGCATCTGCTCATACAGTTGCAGGATGATCTGGCGCGCTCGCGCCGGCGCGAGGCCGCGTGGATTTCCGTTATCGTTCACCTGGTTCTCATCATTCTGCTGGCAAAGGTCGAGTGGATTGAAAAATACCTTCCCTGGCACACTCCCGTCGCACGGCAAAATATGACGACGGGCAAGGATCTGACGTTCCTCGAACTTCCTCCCGACCTGCAGAAGGTGCCGCACAGGCCGAATACGAACATTGCCTCCGACAAGGATCGGATTGCGATGACGCGGCATCCGGAACTGGATCTGAAGGAGCTTCGCAAAAGTTTGGCGACTCCGCCGCCGGGAGCGCCGGGATCAAGCGCTCCGCAGATGCCACAGCCGCCCACGAAGTCCGCCGGCGGATTCCAGCAGAACCAAACTACGCCTCAGCCGCAGCAGGCGCCGAACCCGCAGATCGCGCAGCTGCAAACGCCGGCCACGCCTAACATCAGGAATGAGTTCGAAAAGTACGCCGGATCGATGTCCGCTGGTTCCGCAATTCAGGAGGCGGCCCGGGCGGCGGCCCGACCAGGGAGTGGAGGGCAGGGCAGCGGCGGCGACTTTGGGCTGGGGACGGGTGCACACGGCCGTCAGGTGGGCAACCTGGAGATTCTCAGCGACACGCAAGGCGTGGACTTTGGACCGTACCTGCAGCGCATTCTGCGAGACGTGCGGGTGAATTGGTATAACGCCATTCCGGAATCCGCGCAGATGAAACACGGAAACCTGATCATTGAATTTGCGATTACTAAGGATGGAAAAGTGGCGGGCATGAAGCGGGTCGCGACTTCGGGAGACATTCCTCTGGACCGCGCGGCCTGGGCGGGAATCACCGCGTCGGATCCGTTTCCCCCGCTTCCCAACGAATTTACCGGACCGTTTCTCGCGCTCCGCTTCCGCTTCTACTACAACCCCACCAAAGACGAGATGCAGTAATTTGATGGCACGGCTGAAGCCGTGCCCTACCCAAACCCATTTGTAAGATGGCTCGATAGCTTCTAGCGGCATTCTCTCACCAAACCCGGCAACGGTTCTGATTCACCATCGGCGATCCGGCTTTGCAGTGGAATGCCTCCTGAAATTCCGGCATGTTTGAGACCACTCCGTTGGTGCGGTATTTCTCCGGCGAGTGCGGATCCACCGTGGCGCGCAGGCGTTTAGTCTCGTCGCGCGTCTCTCCGCACCAGCTCTGTCCGTAGCCTACGAAGAATCTCTGGTCTGGAGTGAGGCCGTCGATCGGTTGCAGGTTCCGTCCTTTTGTATCTTCCTTCCACGCCACATAGGCGAGGATTAGCCCGCCGAGATCGGCAACATCCTCACCCAGCGTCAGCTTCCCGTTGATCTTGATGTCGTCAATGATCGTGTAAGTCGAATACTGGTCTGAAATGCAACTGGCCCGCTTCACGAATTCCTTGCCATCTTCGGCGGTCCACCAGTCGCGAAGATTTCCTTGGGCATCGAACTGGCGGCCTTCGTCGTCGAAGCCGTGGGTGAGCTCGTGGCCAATGGTGCCGCCGGTATCGCCGTAATTTGGAGCCGCATCCGAATCAGGATCGAACGCGGGCGGCTGCAGAACTCCCGCCGGAAAATTGATGTCGTTCATCTGCGGGTTGTAATAGGCGTTCACCGTGGGCGGAGTCATGTCCCACTCGCCGCGATCCACGGGTTTGCCGATCTTGGCGAGTTCGCGGTTCATTTCAAACTTCCGGGAACGCTCGACGTTACCCAGTTCATCGCCACGAATAATCTCCAGCTTGCTGTAGTCGCGCCACTTGTCGGGATAGCCGATTTTGTTGGCCATGGCGTGCAGTTTTACAAGCGCTTGTTGTTTCGTGGCTGCCGACATCCAGGGTAAGGAGTCGATGTCCTGCGCCATGGCGGAGTCGATTTCTTTCACCATCTTCAGCGCCTGCTGTTTGGCTTCAGGACTGAAATATTTTTCCACGTACACCTGGCCCAGCGCTTCTCCCAGATCCCTGTCGACATTTTCCGTGCAGCGCTTCCAGCGGGGTTGCAACTCCTGCTGGCCTCGCAGAGTCTTCCCGTAGAAGGCAAAATTTTCGTTCAAGAATGCCGACGATAAGAAGGGCGCATACGAGCGGACCAGGTGCCATCGCAAATAGATTTTCCAGTCCGCGAGGTTTTCTTTCGCGATTTCCTCGTCCATCCCCTTGAAAAAGCCGGGAGAAGTGACGTTCAGCGAGTTCAGCGCAGGAAGGCCGACCTTCGTAAAGTAGACTTCCCACTGAAAGTCAGGAGCAATCTTTCCCAGCGCACTGCTGGTCATCTTGTGATCCAGATTGTTGGGGTCGCGCCGCTCCACGCGCGTCATCGAGCCTTTGGCCAGAGCGGTTTCAATGCGCATCACGGTTTGCGCGTCAGCTGCCGCTATGTCTGGCGGATCTCCCAGCAATTCAAACATCTTCTGCACATGCGCAATATAGGCTTTACGCATGTCGACAGACTTGGCATCTTCCTTCAAATAGTAATCGCGGTCGGGTAATCCCAGTCCGCCCTGGTCGACTTCCGCAGTCACCTGGCTCGCGTCCCGGTAATCTTGCGTGGAATCGAAGACGAACAATGCGTTGTCATGACTCATGCTTGCGACCACGCCGGCCAGATCGGCTTTCGACTGGATTGCCGCGATGCGCTCCAACTCCGGCTTCAGCGGTTTCACTCCTTTTGCGTTGATCGCCTTCTCATCCATGCAGGAGGCGTAGTAATCGCCTATCTTCTGTGCCGCAGCGCCGCGCTTGGCATCCGAAGCGGACGCAGTCTCGAGGATTTCGCGTAGACGCACGCGGTTCTCATCCTGCATCTTCGAGTATGTATCCCACGAAGACTGGTCGGGCGGAATCGGATTGTTCTTGATCCAACCACCGCAGGAATATTTGAAAAAATCAACGCAGGGATCGACGGTTCGATCCATCGAAGTAACGTCCAGCGCCGGCTCATGCTTTGACGTTGCAGACGTTGACTGCTGCGCACTCGCCAAAGAAAGTAGAGACGCGCCCAGAAGCGCAGAGATACAGACACGCGAAATTGCCATAGAAGATCCTCTTAGTTTGCTTGCTGAAGGACGCTGATCCAGTAGTGTGGTCGGAGCCAACGAATCTGGAGCGACCAAAGAGTATACGGCTTGGGTCAATGTCGAGAACTTTCCCAGTGCGGCTAGTTCGTCCGGCAGTCGATCAACGCCATGGAAACAAACTCCCGCCCGCTGTCTTAGACGTGATCAGGCGTGATTCGTGAGTGAGTTCAAAAAGATTGGCCGCAGCTTCAAGGTCGATCGCCTCGTTTACCGTCTGACATAGGCCAAACGGATCAGGGTCCGTTCGGAGAACGGAACATAGAGCAGCGCGGCGCTCGCGGCGAAGGCCGCGCCCAAGCCGATCTTCTGCGTCAGCAAAAATGGAGCGACAGCCCAGAGCTCGTCCAGCGCCAGAACGAAAGGAAACATCCGGGGGAACTTCTCGCCTAAACGCTGATAATCGAATCCCACCGCGGAGAGCAGATAACAGCGCAGCGGAATCCCGACTCCCGCGGTCACGACGACCGCAGCCACCAGTACAATCGCTCTCCATCCTGGCAAGAAAGACTCTGCGATTGCTTGCACCGCGTGCAGGCGAAAAAGCGCAGCCAGGTAGAAAATCAGATACATCACTTGAGCGAGAGCGAAGAGACCGCGCGTGAGGCCACGACGCGGAATTGGGACCTCTAGCTCGGGATGCAGAGCCCTGGGGGAATCTTGAGCTGCCGCCGAGCTACGCTCAGCGGGACATCCGGGGGCGGCTGTCCCCACATTGCGATTCTCCGCACTTTTGGTCCGCTCTTCCGCTTGCACCGGCGCAATAAATCGATAGCCGCGCCGGGCCAGAGTTTCGACGTAGCGGGGACTCGACGCGGAATCGCCCAGAGTCTCCCGCAACTTGTTCACGGCGGTGTTCAGACTGTGGTCGAAATCGACAAAGGTGTCGACAGGCCAGAGTTTCTGGCGCATCTCCTCGCGCGTGACCACATCCCCGGCGCGCTCAAGGAGCAAGGTGAGCACTTGCAACGGCTGCTCTTGCAGGCGAAGCTTCCTGCCGTTCTTACGCAACTCGCCCGACCCGAGATCAAGCTCGAAAACGCCAAAGCGCGCAATTCCGCCCGGCCGATTGCCTGGGAAAACTGGCATAGGAAAAAGACTACGACCGACGACGCGTAGTGTAGCACCAAGCTACGCGCGGGGTTTCGTCGCGGCGTACAATTAAATTGTGGTTAAGGCTCATCAACGCGAGGGCGAGGACAGCTCCGCCCACAAGCGTCGTCACCACGCGATCTATGCCACGGAAACTTCCGGCCTGCTGCTGATCGCTTTTCTGCTACTTGTCCTCACCGTGATTCGCTACTGGCACGCCATTCATTGGAGTGTGCGCTGACAGTGGCTCCGGCGCAGCCCGAACCTTTGCTGCTGGTTGTGCTCGGCCCTACCGCCAGCGGCAAGACGGCATTGTCTTTGGCGCTGGCAGAGCGCTTTCGCGGGGAAATCGTGAATTGCGATTCCGTCGCCATGTACCGCGAGTTTGATATCGGCACGGCCAAGCCCACGTTCTCCGAACGAGCCCGCGCCTTGCATCACCTGCTGGATTGCGTTGCACCGCTGGATCACATCACAGCCGGGGAATATGCGCGGCAGGCGCGGCTGGTGCTGGAAGAGATTCAATCTCGCGGCCATTTGCCGATCGTCGTTGGCGGAACTGGACTGTACTTGCGCGCCCTGCTCGACGGACTCTTTCCTGGCCCACAGCGCTCCGACGAATTGCGCGAGCGATTGCGCGAACGCGTAGCCAGCCGCGGTTCGAGCTATCTTCATCGTATTCTGCGGCGCCTCGATTCCGCAGCAGCGGAGAAAATCCATGCCAACGACACGCCTAAGCTGATTCGCGCTATAGAGGTTTGCTTGACCTCGCGCGAGAAGATGACAGACCTATGGCAGGAGCACGGAGGCGATCCCCTGCGGGGCTTTCACATTCTGCGGCTTGGTCTCGATCCGGATCGTCAGGCTCTGTACGAGCGTATCAATCGCCGCGCGGAACAGATGTTCGAGGCCGGACTGGTGGAAGAGGCCAAACGTTTGCTGGAGAAATATGGCGATGCTGCCGGGCCGCTCACTTCGCTCGGCTATAAACAAGCAGTGCAATTCCTTCGAGGAGAAGTCAGCAATGAGCAGGCGCAGAAAGCCGCACAGCAAGCTCATCGCAACTACGCCAAACGCCAGGTGACCTGGTTTCGCCGCGAGCCGGAGGTGCACTGGCTGCGGGGGTTCGGAGACGAGATGCGGGTTCAGGAGGAAGCGGTGCGGCTGGTCTCGGGGCCCGTGTCTTCGGAGCCTGACACCTAAGACCTAAGACCTGCTCTTCTGCTATCGTTTCGTGCATGCGTCAAACGCTCGCTTTCTTACTTCTCGCTCTCGTCCTCACAACCACCGCATTTGCCAAGGAGAAATATCAGCACCCTGGACCGATCCACCTCGCTCCCAGCGGCGAGAAATGGGCGGAGAAGACGCTGCACAAGCTGACTCTGGAAGAGAAAGTCGGCCAGGTGTTCATGATCTGGTGTCGCGCCAGTTTTCTCAACGTGGAAAATCCGGAGTATCTGCAATTCCGCGAGGCCATCCAGAAGTATCACGTTGGCTCGTTCGCGATGACGGTGCATGTAGACGGGCCGTATCTTCTGCGCAGCGAACCGTACGAAGCGGCCGAACTGCTCAACCGGCTGCAAGGCGATTCGAAACTTCCGCTGCTGTTTGCCGCTGATTTTGAACGTGGCGTCCCCATGCGCCTGATGGGAGCAACGGTCTTCCCGCATGCCATGGCTTTCGGCGGAGACGGCAAGCTGGAAGATGCCGAGGCCTTTGGCCGCATTACAGCCGAAGAGTCGCGCGCCATTGGAATTCATTGGAATTTCTTTCCCGATGCCGACGTGAACTCGAACCCGGTGAATCCCATCATCAACACACGATCATTCGGCGAAGATCCGAAGCAGGTTGGCGACCTGGTGGCGGCCTATATCAAGGGCGCACACGAGGGCGGAATGCTGACCACGGCCAAACATTTTCCCGGTCACGGCGATACGGCGACCGATTCGCATCTCGGCGTCGCCAGCGTGAACGTGGATCGCGCACATCTCGATTCCATTGAGCTACCACCGTTCCAACGAGCGATCGCGGCTGGGGTTGATTCAGTGATGGTGGCGCATGTAACGGTGCCGGCGCTCGATTCCGATCCGAATCATGTGGCCACGATTTCCCCGGCGATTGTTTCCGATCTCCTTGAGAAACAACTCGGATTCAAGGGAATCATCGTCACCGACGCGCTCGATATGGCTGGTCTGACCCACCTTTTCGCCAACAGCATCGGCCGTGCGGCGGTTGAGGCATTCAAAGCGGGCAACGATCTTCTGCTGATTCCCGCCGACTTTCCGGCTTCGTACAATGCCATGCTCCAGGCTGTGCAGTCCGGCGAAATCTCCCGGGAACGGCTTGACTACTCCGTGCTTAAGATTCTCAAGACAAAGGCATCTCTGGATTTGCAGGAGGCCCGCACGATTGACGTGAGGGCCATCGCAAACCTCGTGGCGAAGCCAGAGAATCTCGCTTTTGGCCAGCAGGTGGCCAACGACGCGGTCACGCTGGTCCGCGACAATGGCAAGATTCTGCCACTGCAGTCGCCGGTCAAGAACCAGGGAACCGAGAAGGCGGTGCTTCCGTATACAACACAGGAGGAGACACACAACCAGGTGGTTGGGGTGATCTTCTCTGACGACATGCGGACCGAATCCGGCCGCGCCTTCGGACGCGAATTTCACGCTCGGATTCCGGATGCGCGCCTGATTTATGTGGATCCGCGCGTTGCGGCAGGAATGAGCGGTGACGTGCTGAAGGCGGTCGACGAAGCGACTACGGTGATTGCCGCCGTCTATGTGATCCCCACAGCGGGGAAGATGGGAAACGGGGTGGCGATGGCGGACGCGACTGGCGCGCTGCTGCAGCAGGTATTGGATCACGCGGCGGCCAAGACTGCGGTCGTCGCCATGGGGAATCCTTATCTTGCGGCGGATTTTCCGAAGATCGAGAATTACATGTGTACGTTTTCCAACGCGACAGTTTCAGAGATAGCGGCGGTCCGCGCCTTGTTCGGCGAAATCGCGATTCGCGGGCATCTTCCGGTCAGCATCCCCAATATCGCGGCGCGGGGCGCCGGCATAGAACGCCCGGTTCAAATTGCCAGTGGAGGAACTCAACATGCGCAAAAATGAGATCTCCGCGTTTGTTGTGTTTGCGGCCAGCCTCGGCACACTCGTGCTCTTGCCAGCTTGCAGCGTGAACGTGCAGAAAGAGAGCAACGGGCAAGACAAGCAAGTGGATATCAAGACGCTGCTCGGCGGCGTCCACGTGAGCAAACAGGCAGATGTCACCGAGACCGGGCTCGCGGTTTATCCCGGCGCTCGCCTGAAGGAAAAAGATTCGGGCGGTAGCGACAAAAGCGCCAACGTGAATATCTCAGGCTTTGGATACGGACTTAAAGTTGTCGCTGTATCGTATGAGTCCGACGACGCGTCAGCCAAAGTGCTTTCTTTCTATCGAGACCAGCTGAAAAAATATGGGAACGTTCTTGAGTGTCACACCTCCAGGGGAAACTGGAGCGTAAATATGGGATCGCACGGATCGAAGACCGGCTCGAACGAGTTGACCTGCGACGGCAGTGGTGGCAATGAAATTGAGCTCAAAGTGGGCAAGCAGGACGACCAGCACATTGTCGCGGTAGAGCCGGAAGGCAAAGGATCAAGTTTCTCGCTGGTGTATGTACGCACTCACGGCAAGGACACCGATATCTAGAGAACGCGTCAAAGGCAGGAATTCATGTTCCGATCAATTTTGCTTCGCTCGATACTCACAGCAGTGGTTGGCATTGCGCTGGCAATACCCGGCATGGCCGTGCCGCAGAAATCAGACGAGCAAGAGAAGCATCTCGATATCCAAAGCAACGCCGGTGACTTGCACGTGGGCAACGATGCCGATGCCCGAAAAGCCGGATTGCCTCTGTATCCCGGTGCGCGGCTGCGGCACGACGAAGAGAACGACAGTGCGGCGAATCTCAGCCTCTTCACCCAGGCATTTGGCGTGAAGCTGGTGGTAGCGAAATATGATTCGGACGATGCACCCGGCAAAGTCATCGACTACTACCGCGAGCGCTTAAAGAAATATGGCAAGGTAATCGAATGCCACACTCGCGAGCATGGCGGCAGCCACGCAGATTTTAACGATGACGATCATGCCGAGGATCAACCTGCCAAAGCTGTGAAATGTGAAGGCGACAACAGCGGTCCGGTCACCGAACTGAAGGTTGGGACGGAAGAGAATCAGCACGTGGTTTCCGTTGAACCGAATAAGAGCGGCAGCGGCACCAGCTTCGTGGTGCTGTATGTCCACGCTCGCGGCAAACAAGGGGACATCTAGCGCGAAGCAGTGCGTCACAAAAGCCAGGGCCTTTCTTGCGCCTGCGCCTCACCGTGCGATACTTTCAAGTTAGACCTGCTCTGAACCTCCATGGACCACCCTTGCTATAAGTGCGGGCATAGCGTCGAAGACGGCAGGCCGTTCTGCTCGCAGTGCGGAGCGCCGCAGATTCGGGTCGCGATGCCGGAGGGGGTAACGCCCGCGGCTGCAGGGACGGTTTTGTCGAGTCCTCTGCCGATTTTTTCTTCCGACTCGTCTTCAGTTCCAGTTCCGCGCGCGCCGTCGCTTTCGACCGAGATCGGGTGGCCGACGGCGATGCGGGCATGCGCGATTGCCGCTTTGATCGCGGCTCTGGTCATGACTCTTGGTCTGGTGATTCCGCTGGTGGCGGTATTGGGCGCAGGGTCTCTCGCAGTCACTCTCTACCGCCAGCGGAATCCTGCCTGGACGGTCAATGCGCGCTCGGGAGCAAAAGTCGGAGCGGTGTGCGGCGTTTTGTTTTTCGGAACCGCGGCGGTTTTTGAGACGGTGGCCGTGAGACTGCTACATACTGGCAGCCAGGTTCGTCAAAAGATGCTCGACGCTCTTCAGCAGGCCGCATCTCGCTCGAATGATCCGCAAGTGCAGGCGGCCTTCGACCAGCTGAAGACGCCGGAAGGCATCGCGCTCATGCTGGTCTTCGGAATGGTTTTTTTATTTCTGGTCTCGATTGCCGCGGGCAGCCTGGCGGGAGCCTTGACCGGATCTTTCCTTGGGCGGCGGAACCGGCCGTGAAAACGGGCTTCTCTTAGAGCGGTCTTGCAAGGGGCCGCGTTCGCCGCGTATTATTCACGGTTTGCCTTCTCACGCCATGAATAAACCGGCACGCGGTTCATTGCTCGGCATCGAGCATCTTGAGGAAAAGGAAATACTCGGCCTGCTGCGGCTGGCTCGCCGCATGAATCCGCTCAAGGCCCGGCCGTTGTTGCGCAACAAGCGTATCGCGCTGCTGTTTTACGAAGCTTCCACGCGGACGCGTTCTTCGTTCGAGGTTGCCGCCAAATCAATGGGCGCGATCACCGTCCTGGTCCTGTCTTCCGGATCGAGTATCGAGAAGGGCGAATCGCTGCTCGACACCGGCTACACGCTGCGTGCGGTGGGCGCGGATGCCATTGTCATTCGCCATCCTTCTGCCGGCGCGCCGCTGATGATGGCGAAGCATCTCGATATTCCCGTCATCAACGCCGGCGATGGGATGCACGAGCATCCCTCACAAGCTTTGCTCGATGCGTTCACCATTCTGAAGCACAAGAAGTCCTTCAAGGGTTTGCGGGTAGCGATCATTGGCGATATCTACCACAGCCGCGTGGCGCGTTCCGCGTGCCACCTGCTGAGCAAGGTGGGGGTGAAGGTAACTCTGTGCGGACCTCCCGAACTCATACCCGAATTCGCCACTACGCTCGCGCCCGGGCTGCGCATCACGCGCCACATTGAAGAAGCACTGCGTGGCGCGGACGTGATCATGTTGCTGCGCGTGCAGCAGGAGCGTCTCGCTGGCAAGAAGATCCACCTGCAGGATTATATGGCGCGCTACCAGATGACGATGGCGCGGCTAAAGTTGGCCAAGCGGGACGCCATCGTAATGCATCCGGGGCCGATCATCCGTGGCCTGGAGCTGACTTCGGAAGTGGTGGATGGCCCACAATCGGTCATTGTGGACGAAGTGCATAACGGTGTGCCCACGCGGATGGCGATTCTGGCGCGGGCCTTGGGGAAGGCGAGCTGAGCCACGGATTTTTCGCGGATGAACACGGATTGAAAGAATGACGAACGCGAAATCAAAACCGGGATCGATGCTTATCAAAGGCGGGCATGTTATCGATCCTGCGGCGAAAATCGATGGGCTGATGGATGTTCTCTTGCGCGACGGGTTGGTTGCCGAAATCGCTCTGCCCAATAAAATTCGGGGCGGAGCCGATGAGAAATTTGATGCGCGCGGTCTGATCGTTGCTCCGGGATTCATCGATCTGCATGTCCACTTGCGCGAGCCGGGACAGAGCTACAAGGAGACCATTGCGACGGGCACCGCGGCAGCGGCGGCGGGAGGCTTTACGTCGGTGTGCACCATGCCGAACACCGCGCCTGTGGTGGACAACGCCGAGTTAGTTGCGTGGTTGCGGAATCCGGAGCGCGGCGCGGTCGTGAATGTTTTTCCGATTGCCGCCGCTACTTTGAGTTCGCGCGGTACAGCACTCACCGACTTCGCCGCCTTGCAGCGGGCTGGCGCCGTTGCCGTGACCGACGACGGCAAGCCGATTCTCGAAGACGAAATCATGCGCGCGGCCTTGCGGCTTGGCGCCCAGCTCAATCTGCCGGTGGTGCAGCACGCCGAAGATACGCGGCTTACCGAAAATGCCCCGATGAACGAAGGCCCCACTAGCTTTCGTCTTGGACTGCGGGGCATGTCGACCGCAGCCGAAGCGGGCATTGTGGACCGCGACGTGACTCTGGCGCAGCAGATTCGCGAATCGCGGCTGCATGTCGCGCACCTTTCCACTTCGGATGCGCTCAAAGCCGTGCGGCGCGGCAAGCGAGCTAAGGCGCGTGTGACCTGCGAAGTAACGCCGCACCACTTCACGCTGCTCGACGAGGATGTAGGCGAGTACGACACAAATTTCAAGATGAATCCGCCGCTGCGCTCGGCGACCGACCGCGAAGCGATTCTGGTCGCGCTCGCCGACGGCACCGTGGATGCAATCGCGACCGACCACGCGCCTCACGCCACGCACGAAAAAGAAGTCGAGTTCGAGCGCGCTGCCTTTGGCATTACTGGACTCGAAACCGCGCTGGCCCTGGCCATCACGAAGCTGCACCGCGAGCACAAGATTCCGCTGACACGCATTGTCGAACTTTTCACTGCGGGCCCGGCGCGCGTCTTCGATCTGCGTGGCCGCGGAGCGCTGGCTCGTGGAAACCACGCCGATGTAACTATCTTCGATCCGAAGAAGCGGTGGACGTTTGAAGCTGCGAAATCGCGGTCGTTGTCGCACAACACTCCGTTTGACGGCTGGCAGTTTACGGGGAAAGTTGCGGCGACGATTGTGGGCGGGAACTTTGTGTACTGCGCCGAGTGAGAATCGAGTCGCGCAGCGACGTAATTCATTTAGCCCCGCACATAAGTGCGGGGAAGCAAAGCACAGGGAAAATCAAAGTCGCATTAGCGACGACACTCAGGCTGCAAATAACCGGGCCGCATCGTAGGCTGCGCCAGACTTCTTCAGGAGCGCCAAGAACTCCTCCTCGTAGTTCCTTTTCCTGTGATGTGCCGCCTGATTACGAATATAAGCCTGGACCGTTGGCAACAAAGATGGGCTCACGCTAATGCGAAATTCCTGAAAAGGGAATAGCTCGGCGGGCGAGCCGTAGGAACGAAGCTGCTAGGGAGTAAGCTTCATGAGCCTCCGGGGAACTTCTATCCCAGAATCCGCATCTTCTTTCCCACCCGCCCCAACACTTCCAGCGCCTGCTCCAATTCTTCTTTGGTGTGCGTGGCGGTCATGATGGTGCGGATGCGGGCTTTGCCTTCCGGGACTGTGGGGAAGGCGATGCCGGTGCCGAGAACGCCTTCTTTGAAGAGCTCGCGGGAGAAGTCCATGGTGAGCTTGCCGTCGCCGATGATGATGGGGGTGATGGGAGTTTCACTGGCCGGAGTGGCGCGGCCGCCGATGTCGAAGCCGAGCAGGCCGAGTTCTTTTTTCCAGAAGCGGGTGTTCTCCCAGAGTTTTTCAATGCGCTCGGGTTCGTTCTCCAGAACATCGAAGGCGGCGATGCAAGTGGCCGCGACCGACGGAGGATGCGAGGTAGAAAACAGGATCGGGCGGGCGCGGTGGTAGAGAAAATCAATCAGATCGCGGGTGCCACAGACATAGCCGCCAAGGGCTCCGATGGCCTTCGATAACGTTCCCACCTGAATATCCACGCGGCCATGCACGTTGAAGTGATCGATGGTGCCGCGGCCGTTGCGGCCGAGGACGCCGGAGGCGTGAGCGTCGTCGACCATCATGATGGCGCCGTATTTTTCTGCAATATCGCACAGTCCGGGCAGCGGGCCGATATCGCCATCCATGGAGAAGACGCCGTCAGAGATGAGCAGCTTCTTGCCGGGCTCGTCCTTTACGCTGGCGAGTTGTTCTTCGGCGTGAGTGACGTCTTTGTGGCGGAAGACCAGAATCTTCGCCTTCGACAAGCGCGCGCCATCGATGATCGAGGCATGATTCAGCGCGTCGGAGATGATGAAATCGTCCTTGCCCAGCACGGCCGACACCGTGCCTGCATTCGCGGCAAAGCCAGACTGGAAGACTACGCACGCTTCCACATTCTTGAAGCGCGCGATTTTTTCTTCGAGCTCGATGTGGATCTTCATGGTGCCGGCGATGGTGCGGACGGCGCCGGATCCGACGCCATACTTGCGCGTGGCTTCGAGCGCTGCCTCGCGCAGCTTGGGATGGGTGGTCAGGCCCAGGTAATTGTTGGATGCGAGGTTGATGACTTTCTTGCCGTCGAAGGTGCAGACCGGCGCCTGCTCGTCCTCGAGCACGCGGAGCTTGAAGTAAGTGCCTTTGGCTTTGAGCTCGTCGAGCTGGCCGATGAGATAGGAGAGCGGGTTGCTGCGGGTTGCTGTAGTCATGATTGCCTCAAACTTCTTTGCCGCGGATTCACGCGGATGAACACAAATCGCAAGCCGTAGCTAAAACATAATTGGATTGCCGGTCGCCACGCTAGCTTCCGACAGAAGCTTCATATTAGTGAAGAATTCCTTTTCGGAGTCGGCCAGAATGTCGCTGGAATGCAGCACGATATCGACTTCTTTCAATAGCCTTGCCGCGTCTTTGCTGGAGATCCAGTCGCCGGTGTGCGTACCGTCGTAGAGAACTTTCTCCAGCAGCATGGGAAACTTCGGGCCGGGAGTGCCTTGCAGGCCTCGTAGAAAGCTACGCAGATTGCCCACGCGGGTGATGTTGCCGAGAAACATGGAGAGAAGATATCCCCCGTGCTCGCAGGATTCGCCCATCCAATGGTCGTGAGCATCCCACTCTTCTTCCGTGGGATCGCCCGTCAGGGTGGGCTCGCCGGACTCATCGAAGGTGAGGCGGTCGGGGAACGGGTGCGGTTTTGCTTTGCCGTCGCGGATACAGGTGCAGCGCACGAACGCATCAAGGCTCATAATGCGGTTCCAATTCGCAAGTGAGTCGCACGCGAACGGCGAAACCTCAGCGGCTAAAAGCCGCATCGACTCCGTGCGACTAACGGCACGAGTAGAACTCGTGCCCTTCCCGATCTACTTCACTCCGTTGGGATATATCAAAATTTTACTCGCCTCGCCGGTCTTCAACCGCTCCATCGCTTTGGAAAAATCCTTCATGGGAAGGCGGTCGGTGATCACGGGATGGAGATCGAGCTTGCCGGCCTTGAGCAACGCCGTCATCTGGTACCAGGTCTGGTACATGCGTCGTCCGTTTATGCCCTGCACCGTGATGCCTTTGAAAATAATGTCTTCGGAAAAATTCAGCGAGATGGGTTTTGAGGTTAGCCCAAGAAGGGAAATTCTGCCGCCGCGCCGCACGATATCGAAGGCTGTTCGAATCGAATCGGGATGGCCGGCCATCTCGAGCACCACGTCCACACCCAAACCGCCGGTCTTTTCCATGACGGCGGCTTTCACATTTTCTTTCGACGGATCGAGGACGTAGTCGGCTTTCATCTCACGCGCGATCTTCCGCCTGTGCTCGTTCACTTCAATGGCAAAGACGCTGGTCGCGCCTACGGCCCGCGCCACGGCAATGGCAAACAGTCCAATGGGACCGCAACCTGTGATGGCGACGGTTTTCGCGGCGATCTCGCCGGCCATGACGGTATGGACGGCGTTGCCCAGTGGATCGAGAATCGAGGCGTACTCGTGCGGAATGGCGGGATCGAGCTTCCAGATATTCGATTCCGGAATGACGACATACTCGGCAAAGGCTCCGTTGGCGTCGACGCCGATGATTTTCACGTTCTGGCAGATGTGCGCCTCGCCGGTGCGGCACTGCAGGCACTTGCCACAGGCGACGTGCATTTCGGCGGAGACGAAGTCGCCTTCCTTCACGCTGGTGACTTCATCGCCGAAGGCGGCGACCTCGCCGCAGAACTCGTGGCCGGGAATCAGCGGGGGATGAATGCGGCCTTGCGCCCAACGATCCCAGTTGTAGATATGCAGGTCGGTGCCGCAGATGGAGGCCATCTTCACTTTGACCAGCACATCGTTCCGGCCAAAGGCGGGGACTTTTACTTCGCGAATTTCCGCGCCCGGCGCGGCCTCCGGCTTGACCACCGCCAGCATCGTGGATGGCATGAAATTATGACCTCAGCGCTACTCGAACGGACTCCGTAATTAGTTTCAGCTTGTAGCGCCTTTGAAGCAAACGGAAGATTGTAGCACCAAGCGTCTGACGCGTTCTTTGCGGCTTTGGTTGCGCATATGCCAGGTTCGAATCTCTAACTCATGGGTTTGTAGGTTTTGGGCGGAGCGTCCTTGTAACTTTCCGACTGACCACGGGGGATGCTTAGCGTCTTCCACTCGCTCGACCGCAGATGCTTGGCCAAGAATATGATCTGCCCGGTGTGGGAGGCGTAGTGAGCGATCTGACGGTTGATCGCCTGCAAGACGGTGTGCGGTTCACCACGAATCGTGATGGTACGCGTTACATCTTCGGGCTTGAGCGAATCGAGCGTGCTGAAAACCTGCGCCCAGCCTTCTTCCCACCAGCGCAGCACATCGGCCCGGGTAGTTGCGGGGCCTAGCTCGAATTCCCGGTCGCGAAAACGGTTGGGCTTCTCGCCATCGGTGGTGAGGAAGTCGGAGAAACGCGAACGCATGTTCCCCGCCAAATGCTTCACGACGACAGCGACGGAATTCGACTCGGGGTCGAGCGCGACGAATAGTTCTTCGTCTTTGAGTTGGGCAATGGCCGCCTCGGCCAGGCGTTTGTTTCCGCGCATCTGGCGGCGGGCTTCGTCAAGATAGTGAATTGCGAGATCGGTCATTAGACTTCCTGTGCTTGTCGGTTCGATGATAGGTCGGTTCAATGAAACGCTTGGCCCGCCTAGCGTCATTCTCCAGCGCTGAACAATTGCTCCGTCAATTCGCTCCCCAGCCACCACCGCCGGGGGACTCGATTCTGATGCGGTCGCCTGGGCGCAGGCGCGTGCTGAACTTTCCCGGCATTTTCTCGACCGATCCGCCGCTGCGGACAATACTCGTCCTGCCCGATGCGCCGTCACCGCCGCCGTTCAGTCCCCAAGGCGCGAGCACACGTCTTTCGGAAAGCAGCGTGACCTCGCAATCGGTCAGCACTTGGATCTCGCGGATAATTCCATCGCCGCCGCAATATTTTCCGCTACCGCCGCTGCCCGGCCGAAGCGAATATTGCCGCACCCGCAGCGGATAGGCATACTCCAAGGCCTCTGCGGGAGTATTTAGCGAATTCGTCATATGCGTGTGGACGCCGGAAACTCCGGGCCTGGTAGGCCGCGCGCCCATGCCGCCAGCGATAGTTTCATAGTAAGTGAAGGGATTGCCCGTCCGGGGATCGATGCCGCCGATGGTTAAATTGTTCATGGTTCCCGAAGCTCCGGCTGGAATGCGGTCCGGAATCGCGTGGGAAAGCGCGCGCAGCAACACGTCGACAATGCGCTGTGAAGTTTCGACGTTGCCACCCGCCACTGCCGCCGGTGGGCGCGCGTTGACAATCGTTCCCGCTGGGGCGATGACCTGGATGGGGCGCATCAGGCCGGCGGTGGCGGGAATGTCATCTGCCAACAGGCATCGAAAGACGTAGAAGCAGGCCGAGTAGGTGATGGCCTCGACGGCGTTCACACTGCCTTCGACCTGCGGATCGCTTCCGGTGAAATCGACGGTGACCGCGTGGCGCGTTTGTCCGCGTTTCTTCTGCTGCAATCCAATGGTCAACGTCACCGCTATTTTCACCGGCTGATCGCTGAGGCCGTCGTTATCCAGAAAATCTTCTGCGCGATAGGTTCCAGCCGGAACGCGCAACAAAAATGCGCGCATCAGTTCTTCGGAATACTCCAGCAGTTCCGCAGCCGCGCGCTTTGCGCGCTCGACTCCGTAACGCTGGCATATCTCGCGCAGGCGCTCGGTCCCGGTGTGGCAGGCGGCAATCTGTGCGCCCAGATCGCCTTCGCGTTCTTCGGGCGTGCGCACGTTGTTGAGCAGCAGCGCGAGCACATCGGACTGCATCACCCCTGCGCGCATGATTTTCACGGGAGGAATGCGGAATCCTTCCTGGTAGATCTCGCGGCATAGGCCCATCGATCCCGGGTGGGCTCCGCCTACATCGGCGTGATGGGCGCGCGATGCAACGTAGAAGTCAGGACGAGCCGCGGATCTTTGCGGGCGAGAGCCTGCTCTGCCGAAGGGTCGCCCGCGCCCTACATACACGGGCGCGACGAGAGTAATGTCCGGCAGATGCGTACCGCCGCGGAAGGGATCGTTCAGCATGACCACATCGCCGGGAGCCATTTCGGCTGCGTCAATCGCGGCTCGAACCGACATGGGCATGGAGCCCAGATGTACGGGCATGTGATCGCCCATGGCAATGACTTCGCCGGCGCCGTCAAACACGGCGCAGGAATAGTCTCGCCGCTCCTTGATATTCGGAGAAAATGCCGTGCGCCGCAGCGCTGCGCCCATCTCTTCGGCGATCGAGTGGTAAACGTTCTTGAAGATTTCCAGCTCGATGGGGTCGCGTCGCATGAGGCGAAGTTTACCGGAAGCGAGAGGAAGCGACCAGTCGAAGAGGATCGAAATGGGATGCACCTCAATAAGCATGACGGCTTCCGCCGCGTGAAAATTGTTCCGTGAAAATGCAAAATTGTGTTGACACTGCGTTCATACTGCCGCAATATCTTGTGTTAAGGACGCTGCCCGTACAACGAGTTGGGTGGCTTTTGGCATTCGGGTCCCCGAAGTCACAAGGGAAAATCGTTCACGGAGGAACCTTCATGGCAACGAAGAAGAAGGCAAAAAAGAAGAAACACTAACTAACCGTCTGCGAAACGATACTTCGCAAGGGCCAGAATTTCACTCGCCTCTCAGGAGAAGCACCTCTTGAGAGGCATTTCCGTTTTGCGCTGGGGAACGCCGGCCGCACGCCCTATCTCGCATGATCTCGAAATTCTTCGTATCGATCCCTGGCCTGTGTCACAATACGGAGACGGCCGGGGCCTCAAACCGCCGATGCGAGTATGAGTCCGAGAAAAAAAAGCGCGGGCAAGAATAAGAGCGACGAAGTATTCATCCCCGACAAGCTGTATTTCCGCATCGGCGAAGTGGCCAGTCTGTGCCGGCTTCCCGCCTACGTGCTGCGCTTCTGGGAGAGCGAGTTTCCACAACTGAAGCCCGTGAAAAGCAGCACAGGACAGCGGATGTACCGCAGGCGGGACGTGGAAAGCGTGCTGCACATCAAGCAACTGCTCTACGAGCAGGGCTTCACGATTGTGGGCGCGCGCCAGCAGCTGCGTTCCGAGACGAAAGCGGATAAAGGACAGGCGGCGATTCCGTTCCCCTCGCAATCCCCCACCGAGATCCAGCATATCCGCCAGGGGCTGCGCGAGATCCTGAAACTGCTCACAGCGCGGCGTACAGGATAATTCTGGTCGGGAGAATTTCGTCTCTAGGACGTTCCGTCTGGCGACGTGAATCTTGTGTTGGCCTCTGATCGATCTCGACTTAAAAACCCACCTCAAATCTAAGCGGAGGGGAAGCTGGTCCCGGGGGCCCCTGATGTAGAATGCCGTCTGCGCAAGGGGGGCCGATGGAGCTTCAGCCCAGGAAACGAAGAATTTATTTGGGGAATCCTGCCGGTACTTTCAAAAGCCGACTAAGGTTCGCGCTGTTATTGCTGGTTGCGATTGCAATTCCGGCTCTATCTTCAGCTCAGGAAGCGACCGGAAGAATTTTGGGAACGGTCTACGACCCGCAGGGAGCGGTCATCGCGGCAGCCCAAATCATTGTTACCAACCCGGCGACACAAGTCGCGCGCATGGCCGCTACAGACAACCAAGGATACTTCCAGGTACTCGCCCTGCCGATTGGGAGCTACACGGTGAGGGCCGAGCACGCCGGGTTTCGAACGGTGGTCAGTGCGGAACAGAAGCTTTCCATCAACCAGGCACTGCGCATCGACATCAAGATGGAAGTCGGAACGACTGGCGAGAAAGTAAATGTTGGCGCAGAAGCGGCGCCGGTCGAGACGGTGAACGCGACTCTCGGCCAATCCGTGACCGGCCGAGTGCTCACGAATATGCCGTTGAATGGCCGCGATGCACTCGACCTCGCCTTGCTTCAACCCGGAGTAACGGAAAGTAATGACGATAATAACGGCGCCGGCAATTACAGCATCGCCGGCGGACGCACCGATTCCGTCACGTTTCTTCTCGATGGCGGGCTGAACAATGATCTGTTCGACAACAGCAACCTGCTCGACCCTAACCCGGACGCGATTGCGGAATTCCGCCTGCTCACCAGCAACTACACGGCAGAATACGGCCGCAACGGCGGAGGCATCATCAGCGAGGTAATCAAGTCAGGTTCCAATCAGATTCATGGCAGTTTCTTCGATTTTTTCCGCAACCGGGTGCTCGACGCGAACGATTTTTTCAATGTTCCACTGGGTATTCCGCGGCTTGATCTCAAACGCAACCAGTTCGGCGCCACGCTGGGCGGGCCCATCCGCAAAGACAAAATCTTTTTCTTTCTGGCATACCAGGGACAACGCCAAATCCAGGCTGTGCCGGACGTCGATATCCCGGTTTATACGCCGCAGGAACTCCAGGGAAATTTTTCCCAAGCCATCCCGTACGACGGTGTTACGTGCACGGTCTCGGCCGGATGTCCAGATCCGAATGTCGCCGCGTTCCTGGCGAACAATCCCTACTTCGCAACGCCGAACGGCAGTGCCGCGCAGGCGATTATCGACCCCACCAAGATTGATCCTGTGACGCAGGCGTATATCAAGGCCGGGTTGATCGCGAGCTCCCCAACCAACCAGACCGTTTGCGATGCGAACGGCGTGTGCACCGGGCTGCTCTCTACTTCGCTGGAGCAAGTCAATAACGCGGATGAGTTGACCGCCAAGTTCGACTTCAACCTGAGCCCCAAAGACAAAATCGCCGCGACCATCGGCTTGAATCGCACGCCGTCGGTGAACCCGTTTCCGTACGCCACGGTGCCCGGCTTTCCCAGCCGCACCGTTGCCGACTACTACTTTACAAACATCGGTTATACCCGGATCTTTTCTCCGACCTTACTAAATGAGTTTCACTTTGTAACTCATCGCAGTAATTTCCTGCAGGACATTCCAACCACGCATTTGCCTACGGGACCGAGTCTCGGCATCGGCATTACACCGGATCTCGCAACCGGTCCGACAAATATCTTTTTCGATACTGGCTTTCAGATTGGTCCCAGTGAGAACGGCCCGACGCGCTTCGTGGAAAATACTTTTTCCTGGACGGATGCGGTTTCCTGGACCCGGGGAAAGCACAACTGGAAGTTCGGCGCCGGGTTCTCCCCCTATCAGGAAAATCTGCTCTTCGACTATTACACGAATGGAGAATTCGACTTCTATTCCGCGAGTGGTTCTACGGCCTCAGGGAATCCTTACGCCGATTTTCTGCTGGGAGGCGCATCGGCCTATTTCCAGGGGGCGTTGGCGCCATCCAATATCCGCAGCAAGAGCACGTATGTGTTTGGTCAGGATGAGTGGCACGCCACCAGGAATGTCGTGCTGACGCTTGGCCTGCGTTACGAATACAACACGCCGAAACTTGATACCGAAGGCCGGACGTTTTCGGTGATTCCAGGAGAACAGTCGCAACGATTTGTAAACGCTCCGCTCGGCATGGTGTTCCCGGGCGACCCAGGGGCTCCAAAAGGCACGAACTTCCCCGACAAGAAAAACTTCGCGCCCCGCGGCGGCTTTGCCTGGGATCCGACGGGAAAAGGCACGACCAGTCTGCGCGGCGGCTTTGGCCTGTTCTACGACATTCTCAAAGGCGAGGATAACTTTCAGTTTAACGGCCAACCACCCTTTGTCAGCAATGCAGGCTTTTTCTTCAACACTGTTCCTTCCGGCCAGACGGGAGCGCTGAACTATCTGAGTCAGCCCTTTGCGGCGGCGGGACAGACCAATACTTTTCCCTCTCAGCCGCCGCCGAGCAATTACAACTTTGGGCCAGTCGAGCCGATCAACAGCACTGGATTCGTTTTCTTGGTGGACCCGCACCTGCGCACACCCTACGTCTACCAATACAACCTGAGCCTGCAGCACAATCTTTTCGCCGACACCGTGCTGGAAACAAATTACGTGGGCAGTTCCGGACGTGGATTGACTTCGCTGAAGGACATCAATCCCATGGTGCTGGGAACCACCAACCGCGCGCTGGACAGCAGTTGCCTCGGTTGTTTCGGCCAGCTTCCGGAATTCCAGAACGTATCGTATGCGAATTACAATGCGCTCGAGGCGAGTCTGACCCGGCAGCCCAAGAGTTCCAAGCTGGGCACAGCTTATTTCACTCTCGCCTACACCTACGGTCACAATCTGGACAACGCTTCCGGGTTCGCCCAACGCAACAACACGGTGCCTGCTTATAGCCCGGACTTTCTTTACGCTTCCGGAGACAGCGATGTCCGCAACCGCATCAGCTTCAGCGGAGGCTGGGACCTGCCCTTTGATCGGATGTGGGCCACGGGGCCGAAGCGCTTGACCAGGGGATGGAGCGTCTATCCCATCGTGACCTGGCGCAGCGGCTTCCCCTTCGATATTCCGGCGGGGCTGGGAGGCAATGTTGATCCCACAAACCCCGGAACCTCAGGCGCCGGCGATCCTTATCTTTCCCACGTCGCCGTCGTGGCGCCGATCCGCTTGCTCGACCCCAGGCGCGTGACCACGATCTATCCGACCATTTACGGCACGAACCCAAACACGGGCCTTTGCCAGATTACGACTGGGAGCCCCATCACTGGCCATTTCATTTTCGATCCCAACAGTTTCTCCAACATTCCGCTGGCGAACGACGCCTACTACGGAGGCACCAACCCGTGTTTCCCGCAGCTCGATCCGGTGGATAACCCTGCGGACCGTACTTATGGTCTCGGGCGCAACGTCCTGCGCGGACCGCATCTGACGAACTTCGACGTCGCTTTGGCCAAGACAACTGCAATCACGGAGCGTGTCAGCCTGGAACTTCGTGTGGAATATTTCAACGCACTGAATCATCCTGAGTTCGCGCAGCCCACCGTTCTCGATGGGGCCACGAACATCAATGGCTCGACCTTTGGCCAGATTACGACGACCGGAAGCTTTCGAGGTCCCACTCCACGCATTGGACAGTTGGCCGCCCGGGTTACGTTCTAGGGTTCACGCGGCGGGCGAGGATGCGGCATCCCTCGGGACAGCCGGGCTGGATAACGTAGGGCGAAGGGATCGTCCGAGTACGCTAAGCCTAAGGTCTTCCTACGCGGCGCATTCCGGAGTCGGCTTCTTGACCTTGCCCGAGTTTGCGGCGTCCAGACGGATGCGGCTGACGCGAGCGGTTTCGTGAACCAGATCGTCCGTGGCCTTGGTTCCATCCCCCGCCATCACAGACCCTGCGGCTAAAGCAAAACGCAACGCGTCGGCTTGATCCTCGAAATACAAAATGACTTGCCCGGACATACGTATTCTCCCAGGTTAAGGTACTTTCCGTGCAGCCTAACAAAGACCTTCGACGAGTAGCGCGTCGGCGAGCGTGACGCGAATAGATCTTTCTACGATTGTTACGGAGCAAGCCCCCGGTCAGAAGTGCTTTTCTTGGTTCAGGGGAAGTAGGAAGTGCAGGTGAGCCTCTGCGTGGGATAATTCTCCAGCCGAATTGCGTTTCCAAGGCCGCGTTTATCACGGGCGAATCGCTGAATGTCAGCGGGGGATTCGTCATATAGGTGCGAGGGTAGGGTCGGCTCCGGATGGGCGATTGACGGAAAACGCCGCCCAGCCTAAGATTGCGTTCCGATGATCGGCAAGACCATCTCCCACTACCAGATTACGGCCAAACTTGGTGGCGGCGGCATGGGCGTGGTGTACAAAGCTGAAGACGTCCGCCTGCACCGCACGGTCGCGCTGAAATTTCTGGCGGATGATTCCGCCAAGGATCCCGCAGCCCTCGAGCGCTTCCGGCGCGAAGCTCAGGCTGCCTCGGGGCTGAACCACCCCAACATCTGCACCATCTACGACATCGGAGAAGAAGGTGGCGCTGCCTACATCGTCATGGAGTACATCGATGGGCAGACGCTGACGAATCGCATCGAAGGCAAGCCGATGCGGCTGAACGAGGTGTTGGAGCTCGCGGTGCAAATTGCCGACGCTTTGGACGCGGCGCACTCGCAGGGCATTGTCCATCGCGATATCAAGCCGGCGAATATTTTCATCACGCACAATGGCCAGGCGAAAGTTCTGGATTTTGGTTTGGCGAAATACACCGCCGAAGCGCATTCGGGTCGGGCCGCAACGGGCGTAACCAGTTCCATGCCGACGGCGGCGGACGCGCATCTGCTCACCAGTCCCGGGTCAACCATCGGAACAATTTCCTACATGTCGCCAGAACAGGCCATGGGCGAGGATATTGACCGCCGCACCGATCTGTTCTCCTTGGGTATTGTTCTTTACGAAATGGTCACGGGGCGGCAGGCTTTCTCAGGCAACACGAGCGCTGCGGTATTCGATGGGATTCTCAACCGCGCACCCACACCCGCGTTGCAGATCAATCCTCAACTTCCGCCAAGAATGGCGGAAATCATTGAGAAGGCCATGGAAAAGGATGTGAAGCTCCGTTACCAGACGGCCTCGGACTTGCGGGTAGACCTGCAGCGATTAAGGCGCGAGTCGGACACGCATGGGAGCACCAAGATTGCGAACCAGCCCGCGGCGATGGAAGCGGCGGCGGCTCCGGCGAGCGCCGGCTCCCGACGATGGCCGATGATCGCGGCGGCTTCGGCGGTCGTAGCGATTGCGTTGATCGTGGGAGCCTACATCGAGGGAAAACGCGAAGGCCAGGCTTCCAGCATTTCGCCGCCCACCTATCACCAGCTGACTTTTCGCGGCGGCACCATCCGGATGGCGCGCTTTGCTCCCGACGGAAAAAACATTGTATATAGCGCGGCCTGGGAGGGGAATCCAATCGATATTCTGGTGACCCGTCCCGACAGCCCTGAATCCCGCCCGTTTGGATTGTCGAAGGCCGAGGTGTTGTCGATCTCCTCGGAAGGCGAGATGGCGGTTCTGCTGAACAGCCACAATGTGGATCCTTACATTAACGTCGGCACGCTCGGTCGGGTGCCGCTGGGTGGCGGCGCGCCGCGTGAAGTGCTGGAGAACGTGCAGTGGGCAGACTGGTCGCCGGATGGCACCAACTTCGCGGTGGTGCGTGAGGTCGGCGGTTTGAGCCGCGTGGAATATCCCATCGGTAAAGTGCTGTATCAAACCGGAGGCTGGCTCAGCCATGTGCGAGTCAGTCCCCGTGGAGACATGGTGGCGTTCATCGAGCATCCGGTTCGGCGCGACGACGCGGGGACGATCGCGGTGGTCGATACTTTCGGAAAGAAGAAGACCTTGTCTACCGGGTGGGAGACGGCTTGGGGCTTGGGATGGTCGCCGAGCGGAAACGAGATCTGGTTTTCGAGCACCCGGCTGGGCTATGGACGATATCTCTCGGCTGTAAACCTTTCCGGGAAGGAACGCCTTTTGGCGCGGGAACCCGGCACGCTGACTCTGCAGGATGTCGCGAAAGACGGGCGCGTGCTGATTACGCGCGATGTGCCCCGCGTGGGCATGGTGGGGATGAGCGCCGGCTCCAGCAAGGAGCGCGATCTTTCGTGGCTGGATTGGTCGGCGCCCAAGGATTTGTCTCTCGATGGCAAGAAGCTTTTGTTCACCGAATCAGGCGAGGCGGGTGGAGAGAACTACTCCACTTATATCCGGGACACCGATGGCTCGCCTGCGGTTCGCCTGGGCGACGGGTTGAGCTTTGCGCTGTCGCCGGATGAGAAGTGGGTTTTGACGGGTCTGCCCAAGCCGCCGGTTCAGTTCAACCTGGCGCCAACCGGCGCGGGGGAAACGAAAGAACTGACCCATGACCAGATTAATCGGCTGTGGGCGCGCTGGTTTCCGGACGGCAAGCGAATTCTTTTCTCCGCGGATGAGGTTGGCAAGGGCGTGCGACTGTATGTACAAGACGTAAGCGGAAGTCCACCGAAGGCAATCACCAATGAGGGGGTGAACGGAAGTTTGCTTGCAATTTCACCCGATGGCAAGCAGGTCGCCATGGTTGGGAGCGATCAGAAACCCGTCATCCTCACAGTAGAGAGCGGCGAGACTCGGCCGATCCCTGGGCTCGTCCCGGGAGAAGCGCCGGTGGCATGGAGCAGCGACGGGCACTCTCTGTTTGTTTACAAGTTGGGCGAAGTTCCCACCACCATCTACAAGCTCGACTTGGCAACCGGCCACAAGCAATTCTGGAAGCAACTGGTGCCGCCCGATGTTTCCGGTGTTACCGACATCAGCTCGGTGCTTATCACTCCCGATGGGAATAATTACGTCTACGAATACGGGCGGACGCTTTCGGACTTGTATCTGGTAAACGACCTGAAGTAAGCGCAGTTGAGCCGGCCCACGCAGCGAAATTCCCCTAAGAAAATGTAGGACCACCATCGGTGAGGCGCAGCGATTTTAGGGCACTGCCAGCGTGTGTACGAATTTTAGTTTGACATGTTTCTGTATTTCTGCAATTATCTAAATATGGCAACGGTTCGACGAGGCTCTGACAACGTCGTCAAGTACGCAGACATGTTTTCAGCAATGGGCACGGAGGCACGCCTGCGGATCATGCAGTTGCTTCTGGCGGCGCATCCGGATGGCCTTGTTGTCGGCGAGATTCAGGAAGAGTTGAACATCCCCAATTCAACGCTGTCGCACCATCTCGACAAGTTGAAGTCCGAAGATCTCGTCAATGTCTCCCGAGAGAGCACGTTCCTGCGGTACACAGCGAACACAGATGCGCTGCAGGAGGTTCTCCAGTTCCTGTATGCCGAATGCTGCACAAGGAACAAAGCGTTGAAGCCCGAATGCATCGTTCAGACTTGCAAATAGGAGTGAACCGTGAACAGCGATATCAAAGATGTTGTGAAAGAGAAATATGGACAAGCGGCGCTGCGAGTAACGGCGGGCGGAAGCTCCTGTTGTGGGAGCAGTCCTGCGAGCGGGTGTTGCGATCCGATTACGTCCAATCTTTATGACGCGTTGCAAGCAGGCCAGATTCCGGAAGAGGCGCTACTCGCGTCGCTGGGATGCGGGAATCCGACGGCTCTGGCGAAACTCAATCCAGGAGACACCGTGCTCGATCTTGGCTCCGGCGGCGGAATTGACGTGTTGCTGTCCGCGAAGCGGGTTGGGCCGAGGGGTAAGGCCTACGGATTGGACATGACCGAAGAAATGCTGGCCCTTGCCAACGAGAACAAGCGGAGGGCGGGGATTGAAAATGTCGAATTTCTCAAAGGAGAAATTGAACACATCCCGCTGCCGGACGCATCGGTCGATGTCGTCATCTCGAACTGCGTGATCAACCTCTCCGCCGACAAAGACGCGGTTCTGCGGGAAGCCTTCCGGGTGCTGAAACCCAGCGGCCGTTTCGCAGTCTCCGATGTCGTGACGCGTGGTGAAATGCTTCCAGAGATTCGCAAGAGTGTTCTTTTGTGGGTCGGCTGTGTCGCTGGTGCCTTGGAAGAGAGCGAGTATCGCGCAAAGTTAGCGTCCGCCGGATTCGAGCAGGTAGAGGTCGAGCCGACGAGGGTCTACCGGATTGAAGATGCCCGGCAGTTTCTGGCTGACCAGGACATTGATGTCGATGCTCTTGCCCCGCAGGTGGACGGGAAGTTTATGAGCGCGTTTGTTCGCGCGGTGAAGCCCGCGAAGTCGAGCTGTGCGCCGACGTGCTGCAACTGAGATGACGGCGAATCACTACAACGTGCTGTTCCTTTGCACCGGCAACTCTGCCCGTTCGATCATGGCGGAAGGCATCATGAACGCGAGGGGCAAACCCCGGTTCACAGCGTACAGCGCCGGGAGCCGTCCCGCGGGTGCGGTAAGACCGGAAGCATTGAAGGAACTCGAAGCGGCTCACATCGAGACGGCTGGATTCAGGAGTAAGTCATGGGACGAGTTTGCTGGAGCGGATGCTCCGAGCATCGACTTCGTCTTTACCGTGTGTGACAGTGCCGCAAAAGAAGTCTGCCCAATATGGCCGGGACATCCGACAAGCGCACATTGGGGAATCCCAGATCCGGCTGCCGTTCAGGGAACCGACGAGGAAATTCAAAGAGCTTTCCGAGACGCATTCCTGCGGCTTGACCGCCGCATCCTCTTGTTCCTGGCTCGGCCCCACGCATCCATCGATGAACTTGCTCTCAAGAAAGAAATTGACGACATAGGGCATCAATGAAATTCACCCCCGGAGCTCGACTCACGGCGAAGTTCACGGGAACATGAATTCGTTGTTGAATGGTCGGGACGGGCAGATTTGAACTGCCGACCCCTCGCACCCCAAGCGAGTGCTCTACCAGGCTGAGCCACGTCCCGACGAGAAAGGAACCCGCTGCATCGCATCCGCAGCGGATGGGGTTAACTCAAGGATTTTAACACCTGCGGAGAAGTTTGGTTGGTCCGCGCTCGATTTTGTCGTTCGATCCTGTCTACGGATGGCAGGGCCACGGGAAAGGGTTCAAGTGGGGAGCAAACTGGAAATCCGGTGAGGTCGTGACCTCCACGCGCAGCTTGATGCGTGTGAGTGAACCCTTCGAATCCGTCTTGTAGGAAGAGACCGTAACCCGGAGCCATCCCTTGCTTGCGTCGTCTATTGCGTTCGTGTAGTCGGACAGCGCTTTATCCGGGTCCGAGGTCTGGTAAGACCGCAGAACATTGCCGATCAGGCCGAAAACCCGATCGTAGTCGGATCGGTTCAGCAGGAAATACATTTCATGCGGATGAGCTAAAGAGGACTTGACGGTTTCGCCGAATCCGGCGCCAAGGGTCTGGTTCCCGTTAAACCGCAACGGCAGGTTTACCGGGTAGATGTAGTCCTTGGTGTTCGCTTCTGCGGGAACAATGTCGAGGAACCAGCTTGAATCTTTCTGGCTCCTTACCCGAAACAGCAATCCCCCTCCCAGCTCGCGTTCGAAGCTGTCACCGGCATTGAGATGCACTTTGAAAGAGACGAATTGGCACGCGGGAGAAGATTGCGCCCGAACATCGCGGGCGCGAACATCGGTCGCCGCGATCAGGCACACCAGCAGCAAGGCGGCCAGCAACCTCTCGCGACCATTCTGTATCGACATAAATTCCTGTTCAACTCTTCTTTCGCTTGCGCTTGGGGAGCGGTTTCTCCTCCAGAATGGCGAACTGGATTTTCTTCTCCACGGGATCGATGCGGTCGACGAGCACGCGAATTCTCTGTCCCAGACTGTAGGTCTTGCGCGAGCGCTGGCCGATGATCTGACGCGTGTTCTCGTGGTAGGTGTAATAGTCGTCGGTGAGCGTATTCAATGGGACTAGGCCTTCGACAAACAAGTCAGTGAGTTCGACGAAGAAGCCGAACTTGGTGACGCTGGTGATCAGGCCGTCGAAGTCGTCGCCGACGCGGTCCTCCATGAATTTGACCTTCTTCCATTCCATGAGCTCGCGCTCGGCTTCGTCGGAGCGGCGCTCGGACTGGCTCGATTCTTCCGCGATGATATGGAGTTCGTCGAGCGGGATCGGGCCGCTGAGCGGTTCCAGCGCTTCGCGATGCGCGGCGTGGTCGCGGCGCTTCGACCATGGCGAAGGCGCTTCCTCGTCGTGCGCGCCCGCGCCGTCAAAGCTCTTCTTTTCTTTACTGCTGGAGTTGGCGGGGAACACTCCAACCGGAATTTCGCCGTCATGAGTCTCGGCCGAGTCGCGCAGGACTTCTTTCAGAATTCGATGAACGATGAGATCGGGATAGCGGCGTATCGGCGAGGTGAAGTGGGTGTAACTCGGCGCCGCCAGCGCGAAGTGACCAACGTTCTCTTCCGAATAGCGCGCCTGCTTGAGCGAGCGCAGCATCAGGTAACTGACGATGCGCTCCTCCGGCTTCCCTGCAATTTTGGCCGCTAGTTTCTGGTACATGCGAGGAGTGATGTGAACATCTTTCGGCACTTCGATGGTGCGTGCTTGTTTGCCGGTGCCGCGTACGGCGCGGCGGTCGCTCTTGAACTGCACGCGCTGAATGGGCAGCGCGCCCACGCCGAGGGAGTATCCGAAGGTGGCGGCGATCACCTCGAAATCGTAGACGCGCCTGGCGTCGGGCTTTTCGTGAATGCGATAGAGAGACGCGATGCGCTTCGATTCCAGATATTGCGCCACGCACTCGTTGGCCGAGAGCATGAATTCTTCGATCAGGCGATGCGCGATGTTGCGCTCGGAACGCGTGATGCTCTTCATCAGTCCGAATTCGTCGAACTCGATGACCGGCTCGGGCAGGTCGAAGTCGATCGATCCGCGGCGCTGGCGCTTGTGGTTGAGAATCAGCGCGAGATCGCGCATCAGTTCGAAGGTGGGAACGAGCGGTGCATAGCGCGTGCGCGCGGCGGCATCGCCTTCGAGCACGTCGTTGACGGCGGTGTAGGTCATGCGCTCGGCGGAGCGGATCACGCCTTCGCACAGCTCATAGCCGACGATTTCGCCGCGAGGGTCAATGTGCATCACGCAGGACAGCACAAGCCGGTCGAGATGCGGGCGCAGGCTGCAGATGTCGGTGGAGAGTTCGAGCGGCAGCATGGGCACGGCGCGGTCGGGAAAATAAACGCTGGTGCCGCGCAGCCGAGCTTCCTGGTCGAGCGCGGAATCTGGCGTGACGTATTGCGCCACATCAGCGATGTGGACCTGTAACTCGAAGTTGCCATTGGGAAGATGGCGGACGGTGACGGCGTCGTCGAAATCGCGGGCAGTTTCGCCGTCGATGGTGACGATGGGCAGCGCGCGGAAATCGCGGCGATGGCGAAGTTGCTGCGCCGGGATCACGGCGGGGATGGCCTGCGCCTCTTCGAGCGTCGCCGCGGGAAAGTGGTGAGGTAGGTGAAATTTGCGGATAGTGATTTCCACGTCGAGGCCGAAGTCATCCTGACGGCCCAGAATTTCGAAGACGCGGCCGCGCGGGTTCTGCGTGGGGGTGGGCCAGTCCGTGATTTCGACATCGACCACGACGCCTTCGAGATCATTCCAGTCCGCACGGCGCGCGGCCTCGTTTCCGAGCACCCGGTCTGGAGATTTCTCCTTGCCCGTCGCTGGTGACTCGCCGCCGCTGCGATCGGGCATTTCCATACCCGGCGGAATCACGATCTCCTGTGTGATTTTGCTGTCAATCGGTTTCACATAGTTGTAGCGGCTGCCGTAGTGAAAAATTCCCACTACCGTGGGATGGCTGCGTACCACGGAACGCACGATTCGGCCTTCGGCGCGGCCATCAGGGCGAGTGGCGACGATATCGACCAGCACCCGGTCACCGTGCATGGCGTTGCCGATAGCGTGGGGCGCAATAAAAATATCGCCCACCAGGCGCGACTTCATCGTCGGACTCAGCGAGCTCGCATCAGGAATGACGAAGCCAAAACCATCGCGGTGCATGGTGAGGCGTCCGGCGACAAGATTCTTGTCAGGTGCGGGTTGCGGCAAGGCGTAGCGGTCGGAGTTGATCTGAACCAGCTCTCCTGCGGCAACCAGTTTTTGCAGACGGGTATCGAGCTCTCCGCGGGCATCGCCATGCAGGCCGAGCTCGCGGATCAACTGCTTGAATCCTGCGGAACGCTTGGGCTGACGGGCAATGTGTTTCAGAATGGCGGAGTCGGAGAGCATCGGGTGTGAGCTATGAGCGATCAGCTCTCAGGATACCCCACTGGCAAAGACCTTCCCTCATTTCGGTGGTGGTGGCAGGGCAGAGATGTCCAAGTTGTGCATCACCACGATCTCCCAGTGCCCCGCAGTCTTTGCCATCACGAAGCTGAGCAGCCCCTCTCGCTCCGGGCGGGGATTGCCCTGCGCGTCGATAGCCCCTGTCATCTTCCACCGTACATCGACTGCGGCAACGTCAGGACGGATGAACCGCGTCTTTATGTCGGTATATTCCTGGTGGCTTTTGCTGAAGATGGTGGCAAACATAGGCGCGTGGAACTCCTCGATCTTCGCGCGGCCACTCGCGCCGGTGCCTCGCCAGTTGGTGAAATCCGCATCTTCGGAAAATACCGCGGCGAAGGCCTTGGCATCGTGATGATTCCAGGCGTCCATGAAGCGATCCATAACTGCCCGGATCGCATGCTCATCTGTTTCTGCGCCTGTCTGCGCCATAAGCAGAAGTGGAAACGACAGAAAGCAAATTGCGATTCTCATCATTTCTCCTCTTGAGCTCCTCTACCACGTATCTCCGCCGTCGCGGGGCGGCCAGGCTCCCAACACCTGTCGCAGCGTTGCGATCTGGCCCGTGTGGTAACTGTTGTGAGCCACCATTTGCCAGAGCACAGCCTCGAGTGTTGCCGCGACCTGCATATCTCCTGTGTGCGCACTTTCGATCGGCCGCTGCATTTCTTGCGGAGAAGAATTCGCCAGGACGGCGAAATCCGCCAGCAGGTCGGCAAAGCGTTTCCTCAGACGGTCCCATTCCTGTCCATCTGAGGGCGAAGCCGGCGGGAAGCTTTCGGAAGCGTGCTCGGGATAGGCCGGTCTCTCGCCGCGAATGCGGCGGAGTTCGTAATCCATCCAGTAATTCATATGGAAGACAAGTTGTGCGATGGAGTGGGGAAATCCTTTGACTTGGCGCGAGGCCAGTTCGGCAGAAAGATCTTCGACGCAGGCCACGGGATCGGCGTGTGCACCTTTGCCGCGGAACAGTTCCGTGAGTGCGCGTGAGGACATGGGAATCGGGTATTAGGTCTTGGGTGTTAGGTCTTAGGATATTGCCGCAACTTTCTGGCCAAGAGTACCCGAAGCCCAACACTTGAGACCTATGACCTATGATCTAAGACCTCTGAATCAAGAGCGGCTCACAAAGTATTTCTCCTCCAGAATCTTTCGATGATGCAACTCGTGGCCGGCGATGATGTAAGCGATGCCGCGCACGGTCACTTCATTCTTGTTCGCAGTTCCGCGCCGGATCCACGCCGCTTCATCGAGATTGCGCAGCAGCGAAAGCGTGGCGCGGCGCACGGCAATGAAGTCTTCGATCACCTCCGCCAGCGGATGGTGAGCGAAGGGACCATTGCGCACGTAGTCGTCCTGCTCAAAACCCTCCATCGGCGTGGCGTCGGCGCGCGAAATACGCAGAGTGCGATAGGCGAACACTCGCTCTGTATCGCAGACGTGGCCGAGCACTTCTTTGGCACTCCATTTCTCCGGCGCATAGCGAAAGTTCCCGTCTTCCTCGTCGCGGCAAGAGAGCAGCATCATGGTTTGCCGGCGTTGCTGGTCGAGCGTGGCGAGAATGTCCTCGCCCTGCACCAGGGCAATGTAGCGGCCATAATAAGGGGCGTACTCGTCGGGCTGAGGACGAGCGATGATCAAGGCTGGAGGAGGAATCACGGCTGGTTCCGACATCGCTTACTCCCTGGTGGATAGGTCCGTTTTCGATAATTCTTCGAGTCAAGAGCATACTCCGGCCCCCTGTGGAACCGCTAACAAGAAGGCCTCTTTCGGGAAATCCTTACACGGTGCGAGGGTGGAAAAGGAGGGTCCTCCAGCCGAATCGGGAGACCCCGATGGGTACGGAAATATGTACCATCCTAGGAATCTCTGTTGAAAATAAAGGCTTTTCCACAGCGCTCATTATGAGACGGCGGAGTACAATTCGATTTGGTCACGCAAGTGCGGCACGTGATCCCTAATCCCAACAAGGAAAGGAACTATGTAACCCATGTGGAAGCCGACGAATCAGCCTCAGACCCCAGGGCGCCCGGTGGAACCGGAGCGTCCAGTTACGCATACTCCGAGCGCGCCTGCCATGATGGCGAATGAGCCGGTTGCGCCGCGCCCGGCGGCAACCATCACTACCACCACCGCGGATCAGGCAACCATCGGCAAATCGCTGGTGATCAAGGGCGAGGTAACTGGGTCCGAATCGCTCTACATCGATGGCCGCGTGGAAGGTTCGA
Organism: uncultured Acidobacteriaceae bacterium; assembly: GCA_964403025.1. Lineage (GTDB taxonomy): Bacteria > Acidobacteriota > Terriglobia > Terriglobales > Acidobacteriaceae > Sulfotelmatobacter. Next base: position 472,782 of record CAYOEH010000004.1, read on the forward strand.
TCAGCCTGGCGGGCAATCGCGTCACCATTGGGCGCAATGGAGTGGTTGCTGCCAACATCAATGCCCGCGAAATCGTGGTGCTCGGCAAAGTCCGCGGGAATCTCACCGCCAGCGACCGAGTCGATATCCGCAGCGATGGATCGCTCACCGGCGACGTGGTAGCAGCACGCATCTCCATTGAAGACGGAGCGTTCTTCAAAGGCGGCATCGACATTCGCAAGGGTGGCCAGCCCGGCCAGTTGAAGCCCAATGGCAAAGATGAGAGCGTTGTCGCGCCCGAGCCGGCGGCAGTTGGCGCGCGAGCCTAAGTTCGCGGCAGAGGTTTTCTACTAAAAAAGTCAGTGGCGGAGTTCGCGAATCATGCGAATGTCCGCCGCTTTGTTTTTGCACGTGGTTTGATCGAGAGTGCACTTCCGATCGGCCGTTCCGGTAAAGATGCGCGGCTCCTACGCTCGTCGCTTACGCTCCGGCTGCGCCTTTGCCCTGGAACGTAACCTCCACCAGCCGCCGGTCCTCCTCGGAAACCTGGAACATGGCGCGCGGCTTCAGGTTCATATAGCTAGCGACGAAAACCTCGGGGATCTGGCCGATACGGGTGTTGTAGGTGTTCACGTCGTCGTTGAAAAACTCGCGGCGATCCGCGATGCGCTCTTCGAGTTCGGTGATACGGTTCTGCAGCTTGAGAAAATTTTCGTTGGCCTTGAGCTGGGGATAATTTTCCGTCACGGCAAATAGCCCGCGCAGCGCATCCGTCATCTTCAAGTCGGCCTGCGCCTTCTGGCTGATGCTGGCGGCATTCATCGACGCCGCCCGTGCTTGCGTTACCGCCAACAGCGTCTGCTGCTCGTGCTGCATGTATCCCTTCACCGTCTCGACCAGGTTGGGGATCTCGTCGTGGCGCTGCTTGAGCAGGACATCGATGTTGGCCCAGGCGCGGTCGTTATCGTTGCGCAGGCGCACCAACTCGTTGTAGAGAATGACTACGTAGACCAGCACTCCGACTACAAACAGCAGAAACGCCGCGCTTTCAATCACGCTGCTGCCCATCGTTATCCCGACCTCCGCCTCGACTTTGCCACCGGAATGCTTCCAGTGAAACAGCAGGCGGGTCGGCAACGCAAGTAACTGACGGGGCAGCGCCCAAGGTCACAAATCCGGCCTCAGGGAGCCTTCCGCGAAGAAAAAAGGCTGAGCCCTCAGGCTCAGCCCTTCGCGCACAACAAGATCAGCTACGGCTTATGCGGCGTCAGATCGCAGGAGTGCTTCATCTCATCCAGATTCAAGCCGCCCGGCGAGAACTCGGCGATCGCATAGCCGGTCCTGGTCCTGACTTCCACGTTGAAGACCTGGGCTCCAATCATTCCCCGAATCGTGCCTTTGTCCATGGAAAGGAAACGTGCGCGAAGCCAGTTCCACCCTTTATGGTCGTGGCTGCCGTCGATGCGAACCATGACTTCCATCTTTGGCTGGCCCCAGAAGCCCGGATAGTCCGGCCTTCCCAACCTGGTACCGGGATCGAAATCGGCGTGCTCATATTTGCCGTCGGAGCATACAATTTCGACCCGGGGCTTGTAATCTGGATCTTCGCGGAAATAGTTATTGGCCAGCAGTTCGAAGCGAGCTTTCTTCGCTCCCGTCATTTTGTCTTCCGAGCGGAACGCCATCCAGTTGCCGCCGGCGCTGACGCCATCCTGTTCGCCCTGATACGGGCTCAGGGCGCCCTGCTGGGCAAAAGCCGAACCGGCCATCAGAATTAAGCTGCTAAGTACCACTGCCGCGGCCAACCCGCGACGCCTCTGTTTCTGCCATAATCGCAATACTTTCAAGGTCTCCTCCCACGAACAAAAACATCCTTACATATTGAACCCGAAAAACCCATAAGAGTTGCATGGCGGCGTGCTGCGCGAAGCAAGGCGAATAGGAAACGAAGGTATTCTATCGCAATGTAGATCTTCGAAGTTAGCGCGCGTCAATCCTGAGATCGATGTAGACCTGGGAGCGGTCGTCGAACTGGCTGACTGATTTGGTGTCGCTCTTATGGTTGTTGTACTGGGCGTAGACTTCATAATCCACGTTGGAAAGGCCCGGAAAACGGTAGGTCCCATCCTGCCCGACAATGTAGGTCTTTACCGCATGGGTGCGCGTGTTGGTGAGGTATACGATCGCGCTGACCACAGGATTATCCTGCGGATCAAGTACTTTGCCGGAGAGCAGCCGGCCTTGCTGGTCTTTCTTATCGAGAGCGGCGTTACCAGCCACTGAGATTACGAGCAGGATGGCACAAGCCAGGAGCGGGATGGGCCTAAGAGACAATCTTAGAATCATGCGAGTCTTTCTTCCTTTTCTGCTCCGGATGATTCTATCGGGCCAGATGCAAACCAATATCGATGCGTTCATCATACTCTACGTGGACCGGTACCTCTTCCACCAGATGCACCGGGAAGCCATCTTGAGTCTTTACGCCTTTGAGATCGGCGCCCACGATGTAGTCGTTCTTGCCGGCGGCCACGCGTAGAGCGAATTCGCCGTGATGGTCGGAATAGAGCTCCCAGCTGGGTTTCTTGTCGGAGGCGCGGCGGATCTTGACCTTGACGCCGTACGCGGGACGATCATCCGGTCCCCAGACCGTGCCGAAGATGAGCGCGTAAGGATCCGTCGGTTTCAACTTCTTGGGCCCGGAGGCGGCATGGGCTGCAGGCGAGAGTTGCGGGCCGAGGGCAGACAAGACGAGCAGAAGCACCACAGAAGAAGAGAACTGCCTTACAAATGGGCGAAGACGGCAAGCGCTATGCGTCGTCACCGTCTTCGGTCTCCACTTCCTCTTCTTCTTCCACATAGCCTTCTTCGACTGCCTTCAACTCCAGCGGGCTGGTCGTGATGACTTCGAAGTCTGTACCACACTCCGGACAGGAGACGATTTCACCTTCGTCGACTTCCTCTTCTTCCACATCCAGATCAGTTTCGCATTCAGGACAAAGAACCATAATTCCTCCACTCCCCCATTCCCCGTCTTTCTGGTTAGATACCACTGATAATATTTAGATTCTTCCCCTGCCGCAGGTCAAGGGGGCCAGTGCTGTAGAGCAGCGAATTAAAATTTGGGCGGAAAACGACCGATAACCTTGACATTTCGCTCGCCGGAGCTTACATGATTTCTCTCCTGAACAAAAGAAGGTGGTTGTTGACTGCCGTGCTAGTGGTCACGAGCACGGTTGCGGCGGCACAGAACCTGGAAAGTTCCCACGTGTCTGGAAGCGGTGCAGTTGAACCCATGGCCGTTGATAGCCGGATTGCGGCCGCTCTGCAGCAGGTTTCTGCGGAACGCATTCGGGCAAATATCGAGAAGCTGGTAAGTTTTGAGACGCGATCGACCATCTCGGCCCAGGATTCGGCTGCAATCGGCTCTGGACGCGGGGTTGGCGCTGCGCGGGAGTGGATCAAGTCGGAATTCGAGCGCTACGCCAAAGATTGCGCCGGCTGTCTGGAGGTGAAGACCGACAGTTTCACCGAGCCGGCCGCAGACCGCATTCCCCAACCCACCGAAATCACCAATGTTTATGCTGTCCTGAAAGGCACCGATGCGGAGACTGCGAAGCGCATCGTGCTGGTCACCGGGCACTACGATTCGCGCAACAGCGACATCCTCGATACGAGGGCTGATGCTCCGGGCGCGAATGACGATGGCAGCGGGACGGCCGTGAGCCTGGAATGCGCGCGGGTTTTGAGCAAGCTGAAATTTCCGGCGACGATTATCTTTCTCACCGTAGCCGGCGAAGAGCAAGGGTTAAATGGAAGCCACCATTTTGCCCAAATGGCGAAGGAGCAGGGCTGGAACCTTGAAGCCGTGTTGAACAACGACATCGTGGGCGCAGATAAGAGCGCGGAGCAGGACCACTCGGTGGTGCGCGTATTTTCCGAAGGCTTGCCGGCTGCCGCGACAGAGCAGGAAATTAAGCGGATTCGCGGGCTGGGCGGCGAGAACGATTCGGCGTCGCGGCAATTGGCGCGCTACATCGCCGACGTAGGGACAGTTTACGACGCGGGCGTGAAGCCGACGCTGGTCTTCCGCCTGGACCGGTACCTGCGCGGCGGCGACCATTATTCCTTCAACCAGCAAGGCTTTGCCGCGGTACGCTTCACGGAATTTCGCGAAGATTTTCATCATCAACACCAGAATGTGCGCACCGAGAATGGCATCGAAAATGGCGATCTGGTAAAGTTCGTCGATTTCGATTATGTCGCGCACGTGGCGCGGCTGAATGCAGCCACCCTGGCGTCATTGGCTTCGGCTCCCGCGCCTCCGGCGAATGTGCATTTGCTGACTAAAGACCTGGAGAATGACTCGACGCTCACGTGGGAAAGCTCTCCCGGAGGATTGGCTTCCGGCTATGAAGTTCTCTGGCGCGCTACGAGCAGCCCAGAATGGGAGCACGTGGAAAAAGTCGGGAACGTAACGCGCGCGACTTTGAAACTTTCGAAGGATAATGTCATCTTTGCAGTGAGGGCTGTGGACGCTCACGGACACCAGAGCCTGCCGGTTGTGCCGCTGCCCGAACGGTAGATTCGCAAGGCGGGCAACCTGATACCATGAGTCTGACGCCTTTTTGCCCTGGCGTATTTGAGACCCCACCGTGCCGATGAATCGCGGACGTACGATCTCGTTGAGCCTCCCTCCGTTCACACGCTGGGTGAAGCGGCTGATTCTGACCTACGCCGCGATTTACCTGCTGATGGCGGTGATGAGGCTGGCATCGCCCTTCGCCCGGGAGTGGGTGGTTGTCTACCTGGGACTGATCCCGAAGCTTGTGATGCAGGGGATGATCTGGCAGCTGATCACCTATTCGTTTCTGCACCTTGAATTGTTGCATTTCCTCTTTAATGCGCTGGCGCTCTGGATGTTCGGTTCGCAGTTGGAGAGCGACTGGGGATCGAAGCGGTTCTTGGAGTTCTATTTCTTTTGTACGGTTGCAGCCGCCGTTACTACGGTGGCCGTGAGTTATATGCACCTTCCCGGGCTCTCCCCGGGAACACCCACGATTGGGGCTTCGGGCGGGATTTACGGTCTGCTGGTCGCGTTCGGCGTGTTGTACGGCGAGAGCGAGATCATGATGTTCCCCCTGCCCTTCCTGATCAAAGCCAAGTACTTCGTCTGGGGCATCGTGTTCCTGACGCTGGTGGGAGCGATCCAGGAAACTGGCGGCGTGGCCAACTTTGCGCACCTTGGCGGATTGCTCTTCGGCTACCTGTATCTCAAATTCCTTCCGCGAAAAGGCCTGATGTTCGCCACTTCCGAACGCTATTTCAGCGCGCGCAACGAGTATTACCGCTGGAAGCGGAGGCGCGCGGCGAAGAAGTTTGAAGTCTACATGCAGAAGCACGACCGCAAGGTCGAGTTCGACGAGCACGGCAATTACATTCCACCCGATGACAGTCCGCGCAAAGGAAACGGTGGGTCGAAATCCGGGTGGGTGAACTGATCGCTGGGGAAGACTCCGCGGACGAAGTCTCTATGGTTGGCCAAAGAAGTTTTTGAATTCCAGTAGTATTCTCTCCGGCAGCTCTTCCCGCTTCGCTTTTCCCTTGAATCCTAGATCGTGACCGGCACCTTCCACCGTCATCAACTTCGTCTTCGCCGGAATCTGCTTCAGGGCTTGTCCGATTTCTTCGACGGAGCCGAAGGGGTCGCGCGTGCCACTCACGAACAGAGCCGGCGTTCGCAGGTTCGAAAAATGCTGGGTGCGCAGCTGTGTCGATTTGCGCGGAGGGTGCAGAGGATAAGACAGTAAGAGCAAGCCGGGCGCTAGCGCAGGTTCTCCTTCTGCCTGTTCGGCGCACAGCATGCTCGCTTGCCTTCCCCCGTAGGAGTGTCCTCCGAGAAAGATGGGACTAGTCGTCAGGTTCTTCAGCGCCATGATCGCGTCCTTGAGTCCGGCGCGATCGCGCTTGCCATCGTGCGGACTGGGCGGACCGTAGGGGCGATCCTGACGGAACGGCAGATCGCAGCGCAGCACGAGGAAACCCGCGCCGGCAAAGGCTTCCGCCAACGCGATCAGCAGAGGAGCCTGGCAGTTCGATCCCGCACCGTGCGTGAGAACGAATCCCTGGCCGTTGGGCTTGGCGGGATGATGCAGCAACCCGCGCACGAACGGGTCAACCGTTACATCGGTAAAAACCCGTGGGCTCGATTCAACGGACATACTTATACCCCAACCTCTTCCAACTTCTCGTAGACTTTCAGGATTTTGATTTCATTTCCCAGGCGAGCCCAGCAGCGCAGAAGCTCGGGATCTTCCAAAGCCTCGCTCCGAGCCTGTTCCGAATTCCAGTAACGCAGCAGCAGGTAATTCGCTTCGCCAGCGCGGTAGAGAAGATCGCGGCCGTATTGCTTCCTGGAGACGATGGCGTTGAGTTCGCGCATGGTTTCAAGGGCAGGGGCCTCCATGCCCGGCAGAGGCTCCCAGATTGCGATGGATAGATACTCCTGCGACATACCCCGCGATTATAGCTTCCGCGGCTTGTTGCTGCGCTGGGGTTTCGCGCGCGTGGCGGCTGTAACCTCTTCGGGCGTCACCGTGTGCAGGCGCATCAAGTTGGTGGAACCCGAGGCCTGGCGCGTGCCCGCGACCACTCCCAAGACGTCGCCGGGCTTGAGTTGCCGGAGGTCTAACAATTCCTTCTCGGCGACGCGGACCATTTGTTCGGCCGAGAGCGCCGGCGCGCACTTCATGGGATGAACTCCCCAGTAAAGGTTGGTACGCTGGGCAACCGTCGAGCTCGGCGTGAAGGCGTAGATGGGGGCCTGGGGCCGATACTTGGAAATCATGCGCGCCGTGTTGCCCGTCTCGGTAAAGACCGCGATCGCACCCATGGGAAGGTCCTCAGCCGCATGGGCGATGGATTCGCAAATGGTCTCGGCGACGGAAAGTCCGTGCCGGTCGCGGCGGCGGCGCTGGGTGAACTCGCCCATGTTGCTTTCGGCCTCGACCACGATGCGCGCCATCATCGCGACCGCCTCGCGAGGATAGCGGCCGCTGGCGGTTTCCGCGGAAAGCATGACGGAATCACTGCCATCGAAGATCGCGTTCGCAACATCGCTGGCCTCGGCCCGCGTGGGGCGCGGGTTCTCAATCATCGATTCCAGCATCTGCGTGGCCGTGATCACGGGCTTGCGCCACTGCGCCGCGCTGTGGATCACGTGCTTTTGAATCACCGGCACTTTTTCCGGCGCCATTTCCACGCCCAGATCACCGCGCGCGACCATCACGCCGTCGGAGGCTTGCAAAATTTCTTCCAGGTGATCGATGGCCTGTGGCTTCTCCAGCTTGGAGATCAACGGAACGTCACAGCCCAGGGCCGCGACAATTTGTCGGACCATGTTCACGTCGGCGGCGGTGCGCACAAACGAGAGCGCAACCGCGTCCACGCCGTGCTTGAGGCCGAACTCCAGATCTCGACGATCTTTCTCGGTCAGCGCGGGAATCGACAGGGCGGTACCAGGCAAGTTGATCCCCTGGTGCTCGCCCAACGCTCCGCCGTTCAAAACGTCGCAGACCACATCCTTGCCGCGCAAGGTGCGCACCCGTAATTCGATCAGACCGTCACGCAACAAAATGCGGGCGCCGGGGGACACTTCGCTGGCCAGATCGGGGAATGTGGTGGAAATTCGCGTGGCCGTGCCCACGATATCGCGCGGGGTGATCAGCACCGTGGAGCCGCTCTTCAGCAGAACGGGCTCATGGTTCTCCAGGCGTCCAGTGCGGATTTTGGGGCCTTGCAAATCCTGCAGGATGCAGACGGTCCGGTTTTCTTTCTCGGCAGCGCGGCGCAGGCGTTCGATATTGCGGGCATGATCCTCATGCGAACCATGGGAAAAATTCAACCGGCCAACGTCCATTCCAAGGCGAAGAAGGTCCCGCATCTCCGCTTCGGATTGGCACGCCGGACCAATCGTGCAGATGATCTTGGCGCGGCGCGCTCGGGCGACGCCCTGCAACTCAGAAGAAGCGCCTTGCGACATGAAAGAACTTTCCTTCGCCATTCCTGTCTTGCCTTGTTTCATAAGTTCGAGATCGGAATTTGCTCAACCGGGGAGAGACTATTGTAACCGTTCGAGAGTGTCTTTGATTTGAACGAGACGTGAATCCGCAGCAAATCCGCTGAACGAGACTCTACCCTCGAGGATGACTGATCGCTGTCAGTTCTTTGCCCAGCATGGCGCGAGGAAATATCATGGCGTTGAATTCCGCGCCCACCAGGACAACCAGCGAAACCATATACATCCAGACCAGCAGCGCAATAGCCGCGCCGAGCGATCCGTAGATGAGGCTGTAATCGGCGTAGTGCTGCAGATACCAGCCAAACAGCAGCGTTGACGAGAACCACATCGCGGTGGCGAGGGTGGCTCCCGGGATCACGCTATGCCAGGGCTGGGTGCGCGGGACCGCATTGTGATAGATGAGCGCGATGACCGCAATACTTGTAAGGGTTGCGATCAGCCAGCGAATGCACGCCCACATCAGCAGGATGTAAGCGCTGAATTCGTGTGCGGTGTAGAAGAGGATGGTGGTTTCGATCTTGCTGCCGAAGGCGACGAGGAGCGTGGAGAATGTCATCGGCACCAGGGCGAAGATCACGAGCAGGAATGAGATCAACCGCTCTTTCACCAGTCCCCAAACTTTCGGCAGCTCATAACAACGCCGGAAGCCTTCCATCCAGGAGATCATGACGCCGGAGGCAGTCCACAAGGTCAGCAGCGAAGTCGTAATCAGGAGGCTCACGGGACGCTGGGCTGCTCCGCGCAGGAAATTCATGGCCGTGTTGCTGCCTGCCGGCAAAATTCGAGACAAAGCGTATGAGATTTCCCGCAGGTACGGCGCGCCTTTGCGCGATGTAGCCAATACCGATCCCAGAACCAGCAGCGCCGGAAAGAAAGTCAGAATGGATGAGTAGGCGGATGCTTTGGCAATAGAAAAGGCGTCGTGCTGGAAAGCACGCCAGAAGGCCAACCGCAGAAGACGCAGAAAGCGAAGCATCGCTGGCCCTAGCTTAGGGCCGGCAGAGGCGGGAAGCAACGAAGGAAGCTGGGTAGGTTCCTCAAGTTGCAATCGCTGTGGGTTGGCGTGCATCGATGTTTAGTTGCCAAAAAGGGCTTCGGGGGCGAACGGATTCGCCCCCGATTGCTCCTGTTGATTTGGCTTACTCCGCCGCCAGTTCCTCGGTCTCGCCCTCGTGGCGCATCATTTCGAGAGCGCGCTCGGCCTCTTCGTACGCCGCCGAGACTTCCGCCTGTACCTTGGCCGCGGCCTCTTCCATCTCTGGCGAGAGGCGCACGTTGCGGTAGTACTCCATGCCGGTTCCGGCAGGGATGAGGCGGCCGACGATGACGTTCTCCTTCAGGCCGCGCAGGTGATCCACCGCTCCCTGAATGGAAGCTTCGGTGAGCACGCGCGTGGTCTCCTGGAACGACGCCGCCGAAATAAACGAGTCGGTCGAGAGCGAAGCCTTCGTGATGCCGAGGAGCAGCGGTCGTCCGGTTGCCGGCTTGCCGCCTTCCTTGATCACGCGCTCGTTCTCTTCGCGGAAGCGGAACTTATCCAGTTGCTGCTCCAGCAGAAACGAGGTGTCACCCACGTCCTCCACCTTCACCCAGCGCATCATCTGGCGGACGATCACTTCAATGTGCTTGTCCGAGATGTTCACGCCCTGCAACCGGTAGACTTCCTGGATTTCGTTCACCAGATAAGCCTGCAGTTCCTTTTCGCCGAGCACGGCCAGGATGTCGTGCGGGTTGAGCGGGCCATCCATCAACGGTTCGCCCGCCTTGACGCGCTCGCCTTCCTGCACGTTGATGTGAACGCCGCGCGGCACCGAGTATTCTTTTTCCGTGCCGTTGTCAGCCTGCACATACAGTTTGCGCTGGCCCTTCGAGACTTCACCGAACTTCACCGTGCCATCGATTTCGCTGATGACTGCGGTTTCATGCGGCTTGCGGGCTTCGAACAACTCGACGACGCGCGGCAGACCACCGGTGATGTCTTTGGTCTTGGTGGTTTCGCGCGGAATCTTCGCCAGCACGTCTCCCGGGAATACCGTGTCGCCGTCCTGCACCATGAGGTGAGCGCGGGAAGGCATGAGGTAGCGCTTGCTGCCCTTGCCCTTGACCACGATCGCCGGCTGGCGCTTCTCGTCGGGCGAATCGGCCACGACGTGCCGCGACAATCCGGTAACCTCGTCCACTTCTTCGTGCAGCGTGACGCCTTCCTGCAAGTCCTTGAACTGCGCGGTGCCGCCGATTTCGGTAAGGATGGCGAAGGTGTAAGGATCCCACTCAACCATCACTTTTCCCTGCTGCACCTGATCGCCGTCGTTGACTTTCAGCTTGGCGCCGTAGATCACGGAGTAGCGCTCACGTTCGCGGTTCTTTTCGTCGACCACCGCGATCGAGCCCTGGCGGTTCATCACCACCAGGTCTCCGGACTTCGACTTCACAGTCTGCAATCCGATGAAGCGCACCGTGCCGTTGTTCTTGGCATCGAGGCGCGACTGCTCGGAAACTCGAGACGCCGTGCCGCCGATGTGGAAGGTACGCATGGTGAGCTGCGTTCCGGGCTCGCCGATCGACTGTGCAGCGATGACTCCGGTTGCTTCGCCGAGTTCGACTAGCCGTCCTGAAGCCAGGTTGCGTCCGTAGCACATGACGCAAACGCCGCGCTTCGATTCGCAAGTGAGCACCGAACGAATCTTCACGCGCTCGATTCCGGCCGCCTGAATCGAAACCGCCAGTTCTTCGGTGATCTCGTTGTTGATGTCGACGATCACGTTGCCGTCGTAGTCCTTGATCTTCTCGAGCGAAACGCGGCCCACAATGCGGTCGCGCAACGGCTCGATAATTTCGCCGGCTTCGACGATACCCTGGACATAGATGCCGTCCACGGTGCCGCAATCGTATTCGCTGATGATGACGTCCTGCGCCACGTCGACCAGACGCCGCGTGAGGTAGCCGGAATCCGCCGTCTTCAGCGCGGTATCGGCCAGTCCCTTGCGGGCGCCGTGAGTGGACACGAAATATTCGAGCACCGTCAGTCCTTCACGGAAGTTCGCCGTGATGGGCGACTCGATGATTTCGCCGGAAGGTTTGGCCATCAATCCGCGCATGCCGGAGAGCTGACGGATCTGCTGTTTCGATCCGCGAGCGCCGGAATCCGCCATGACATAAATCGGATTGATGATGCCTTCCTTGTCGCGCTTCTGCATTTGACCGAACATCTCGTCGGCAACTTTTTCCGTGATGGCGGACCAGATTTCGATGACCTTGTTGTAGCGTTCGCCATTGGTGATCGCGCCGTCCAGGTACTGCTGCTGAACGCTGACCACTTGTTTCTCGGCATCCTTGACCAACGTCTTCTTGCTGTCGGGAATGACCATGTCGTCGATGCCGATGGAGAGGCCGGCTTTGGTCGCGTACTTGAAGCCGAAATCCTTTACCTCGTCGAGCATCTTGACCGTGGTTTCGAGTCCGAAGCGCAGGTAGCCGTAGTTCACCAGCGCGCCGATGCCCTTCTTCTTCAACAAGCCGTTGATAAACGGCATGCCTTCGGGCAAGTGATCGTTCAGGATGGCGCGGCCCACCGTCGTGTTGATGAAAGCGCGCTCCACGTGAACCGGCTCGGTGTGAATGATGTCCTGATCATCGTAAGCGGTGGTCAGGTCGATCAGTTCGCCCGTGTAGCGCAGGCGGATGGGAGATAGCGTTTCCACCGCTCCCGTTTCCAGCGCCAGCAGAACTTCTTCAATGTTGGCGAACACGCGGCCTTCGCCCTTCGCGCCCGGCTTGCCTTTGGTCAGGTAGTAAAGACCGAGCACCATGTCCTGCGTAGGCACGGTGATCGGCTGGCCGGAGGCCGGCGAGAGAATGTTGTGCGAGGCCAGCATCAACACGCTGGCTTCCACCTGCGCTTCCGGAGACAGCGGAATGTGCACAGCCATCTGATCGCCGTCGAAGTCTGCGTTGAACGCGGTGCAGACCAGCGGGTGAATTCGAATAGCCTTGCCTTCCACCAGCACCGGCTCAAACGCCTGAATGCCCAGGCGATGCAGCGTGGGAGCGCGGTTCAGCAGCACGGGATGGTCTTTGATGACCTCTTCCAGGATGTCCCAAACGATGGGCTCCTGCTGCTCGACCATTTCCTTTGCCTGCTTGATGGTGGTGACGTTTCCGGTCTGCTCCAGCCGGTGATAGATAAACGGCTTGAACAGTTCGAGCGCCATCTTCTTCGGTAGTCCGCACTGGTGCAGCTTGAGTTCGGGACCGACCACGATGACGGAACGTCCGGAATAATCCACGCGCTTGCCGAGCAGGTTTTGGCGGAAGCGCCCCTGCTTGCCCTTCAGCGTGTCGGAGAGCGACTTCAGCGGACGGTTGTTAGCTCCGCGCAGCACGCGGCCACGCCGGCCGTTGTCGAACAATGCGTCGACAGCTTCCTGCAACATGCGCTTTTCATTTCTGACGATGACTTCGGGCGCGTGCAGGTCCATCAGCTTCTTCAACCGGTTGTTGCGGTTGATGACGCGGCGGTAGAGATCGTTCAAATCGGAGGTAGCGAAGCGGCCGCCATCGAGTGGAACCAGGGGACGCAATTCCGGTGGAATGACCGGGATTACGTCGAGAATCATCCAGCTCGGCTTGTTGCCGCTCCTGCGGAAGGCCTCAACCACTTTCAGGCGCTTCGTATACTTGAGCCGCTTTTGCAGCGAACTCTCGTTCTTCATCTTCTCGCGCAGTTCGACCGACAAACCATCGGTGTCGATGCGCTTGAGGAGCTCCTTGATCGCTTCGGCGCCCATCATGGCCTTGAAGCCGGCAGGACGGTACTGCTGGTCGAGTTCGCGGAACTTGGCCTCGTCCTTGATGACCTCGCGCTCTTTCACGGGAGCGTCACCCGGTTCGACCACCACGTAAGCCTCGAAATAGAGAACGGACTCGAGGTCGCGCAGGGAAATATCGAGAAGGTGGCCGATGCGGCTGGGCAGTCCCTTGAAGAACCACACGTGCGAACAGGGCGATGCCAGCTCGATGTGTCCCAGACGCTCGCGGCGAACCTTCGAGAGCGTGACTTCCACGCCGCACTTGTCGCAGATCACTCCGCGATGCTTCATGCGCTTGTACTTGCCGCAGAGGCATTCCCAGTCGGTTACGGGACCAAAGATGCGGGCGCAGAACAGGCCGTCGCGCTCGGGCTTGAAGGTGCGGTAGTTGATGGTCTCGGGCTTGGTGACTTCGCCATGCGACCAGCTCCGGATTTTTTCCGGAGACGCGAGGCTGATCTTGATGGCATCGAAATCGGCGATCGTGTTTTGCATTTCGAACGGGCTCGAACGAAACAAGGTGTTCCTCCGCTTCCTGCTCTCAAAGGCAGTGGCCAGTTGTCGGTGGCCAGTGACCAGTTTTTGTGTTTCGCGGTAGCTGAGAGCCTTGTCTCCGCGAAACGTTCTTTCAAAATTCTTGAGCGCCGCCAGTGCAGCTGTCAGCGCCGTACTGGCAACTGACAACTGGCTACTAGCACCTGCTTTTCCTAGTCTGCTGCCGCGCTGGCCGCGGGCCGCTTCTCCCCGGTCTTGATCAACTCCACATCAAGACAGAGCGATTGCAACTCGCGGATCAGCACGTTGAACGATTCCGGCACGCCCGGCTCCATGGCAGCTTCGCCCTTGACGATGGCCTCGTAAATCTTGGTGCGGCCGTATACGTCGTCGGACTTCGCCGTCAGCAGCTCTTGCAGAATGAACGCTGCGCCGTAAGCTTCCAGCGCCCAGACTTCCATCTCTCCGAAGCGCTGGCCACCGAACTGCGCCTTGCCACCCAAGGGTTGTTGGGTGATCAGCGAGTACGGTCCGATGGAACGCGCGTGAATCTTGTCGTCCACCAGGTGCGAGAGCTTCAGCATGTAGATGTAGCCCACGCAAACCGGCTGTTCGAACTGGTCGCCGGTCATGCCGTCGTGCAGAGTGGTCTTGCCCGACGTGGGCAGGCCCGCATGCTCGAGCAGCGCCTTAATCTCGCCTTCTTTCGCGCCGTCGAACACGGGAGATCCCATGTAGACTCCGCGAGCCAGCGTAGGCGCTAGAGCTTCCAGTTCTTCGTCACCCATTTCGCCGATCGTGTCAGCCAGCTTCGAGTCCTTGAACAGGGCCTTCAGCTCGCGCCGGATGGCTTCCGTGCGCGTGTTTTCCTTGAGCAGGTTAGCAATCTTCCCGCCCAGCGTGTAGCCCGCCCATCCCAGGTGGGTTTCAAGAATCTGGCCCACATTCATACGGCTGGGTACGCCGAGAGGATTCAGAACGATCTCCACCGGCGTTCCGTCTTCGAGGTACGGCATATCCTCTTCCGGCAGGATGCGAGCGATGACGCCCTTGTTCCCGTGACGGCCGGCCATCTTGTCGCCAACGCTCAGCTTGCGCTTCATCGCGATGTAGACCTTGACCAGCTTGATCACCCCCGGCGGCAACTCGTCGCCCTTGGTGAGCTTTTCCTTCTTCTCGTTAACAATCTTCTTGAGCACGTCGATCTGGCGCGAGGTCATTTCCTCGATCTCGTCGATCTGCTCATTCACTCGGGGATCCTTGTCGGCGTACTTGATGCGCTTCAGGTTGCGAGTGGAGATGCGCTCGATCGCGTCGCGATCAAGAATGTTGCCCTTGGTCAGCAGACGCTTGTTGGTGCGCTCGTCGTGCAGGTCGGCCTGCACTTCCTTGCCGCCGAGAATGTTCTCCAGACGCTTGAGCCGCTCGTCGGTGAGAATGCGGATTTCGTCGGAGAGGTTCTTCTCCAGCTTGCCGATCTGCGCCGCTTCGATCGACTTCGCCCGCTCGTCCTTTTCCTGGCCCTTGCGGGAGAAGATCTTGACATCGACGATCACGCCCTCGATGCCCGGCGGGCAGTAGAGCGAGGCATCGCGCACGTCGCCGGCCTTTTCGCCGAAGATCGCACGCAGCAGCTTTTCTTCCGGCGTGAGCTGAGTTTCGCCCTTCGGCGTAACCTTGCCCACCAGGATGTCGCCCTGCTTGATGCTGGCTCCGATGCGGATCACGCCCGCTTCATCCAGATTGCGCAGCATCGACTCGCTGACGTTGGGAATGTCGCGCGTCACTTCTTCCGGTCCCAGCTTGGTGTCGCGCGCCTCGATCTCGTACTCCTCGATATGCAGCGAAGTGTAGTAGTCGTCCTTCACCATCTTCTCGGAGACGAGGATCGCGTCTTCAAAGTTGTAGCCACGCCAGGGCATGAAGGCCACCAGCACGTTGCGCCCGAGCGCCAGCTCGCCGTGATCCGTGCAAGGACCGTCGGCAATGACTTCGCCCTTCAGCACGCGCTGCCCCTTCTTCACCACCGGCTTCTGGTTGATGCAGGTGTTCTGGTTGGAGCGCTTGAACTTGGTGAGCTGATAAATGTCGCTGCCCACTTCACGCGAAAGCTGCGTGGGATGGTGCTCGCCTTCAACGCGCACGATGATGCGGTCGGAGTCGACAGAATCCACAATGCCGTTGCGCCGGGCCAGAACCACTGCGCCCGAGTCACGAGCCGTCACGCCTTCCATTCCAGTGCCGACGATCGGCGCTTGCGCGCGGAGCAGCGGCACAGACTGGCGTTGCATGTTCGCGCCCATCAGCGCGCGGTTCGCGTCGTCGTGCTCGAGGAACGGAACCAGCGACGCGGCGACGGAAACCAACTGCTTCGGGCTGACGTCGACATAATCGACTTCGTCCCGGCTGACCAGCACAAAGTTCCCGGCCTTGCGGGCATTGACCAGTTCGGCCACAATCTTGCCCTTGTCATCGAGCTCCACGTTCGCCTGCGCGATGGTGTGCCGATCCTCTTCCCATGCGGAAAGATAGAAGGAGAACGGATCGACCTGCGCCGGCTTTTTGCGCTTCTCTTTCAAATCGGCGTTGATCTTCTCGATCTCATGCTTCTCCATGTGATCGCCGACTTTGTAGTCGCTGTCGCCCGTGTTCACCACGGTGACGTAGTCGATTACGCGTCCGCCCTTGATCTTGCGATAGGGCGACTCGATGAAGCCGTAGTCGTTGATCCGCGCGTAGCAGCTCAACGACGAGATCAATCCGATGTTCGGACCTTCCGGCGTTTCAATCGGGCAGATACGGCCGTAGTGCGTAGGATGCACGTCGCGCACTTCGAATCCCGCGCGCTCGCGCGACAGACCACCCGGGCCAAGCGCCGAGAGACGCCGCTTGTGCGTAATCTCGGAGAGCGGATTGGTCTGATCCATGAACTGCGAGAGCTGTGACGATCCGAAGAATTCGCGGATCGCAGCCATTACTGGCTTGGCATTGACCAGGTCGTGCGGCATCGCCGTCGACATTTCCTGGTACACGGACATTTTTTCTTTAATCGCCCGTTCCATGCGGACCAGGCCGATGCGGAACTGATTCTCCATCAGTTCGCCGACCGCGCGGACGCGGCGGTTGCCGAGGTGATCGATGTCGTCCACCGACCCGATGTTCTTACGCAGCTTCAGCAGGTAGCCGATGGTGGCGTAGAAATCGTCGGGATCGAGGGTGCGCTTATCGAGGCTGGTGGCGTCCTGGTTCTCGAACAGCTTGATGTTGAACTTCAGCCGGCCGACCTTCGAGAAGTCGTACTTGCGCGGGTCGAAGAACATGCCGTGAAACAGCGCCGTAGCCGTATCCAGCGTCGGCGGATCGCCGGGACGCAGTTTGCGGTAGATTTCGATCAACGCTTCCTGCGGAGTCTTGACTGAATCGCGCTTCAGCGTCTGGCTGATGACCGTGCCCACGTCGTCGCGCTCGGGGAAGAACAGGCTCATCTCCACCACCCCGGAGTCGAGAATCTTCGAGACCTTGTCGGCACTCAGTTCGGTGTTGGCTTCGAGCAGCACTTCGCCGGTAGTCGTATCGACCACGTCGGCGGCAGCCCATGCGCCTTCTAGATCAGTCACATCCACTTCAATCTCAGTAATCTTCGCCTTCTGGATTTCCTTCAGGATCTGCGCATTCAGCTTGCGGCCGGAGTGCGCGATTTCATCGCCCGACTTGTTCTTGATGCTGTGCGCCAGCTTCATGCCCAGCAGGTTCGTAGGCTTCTCGCTGGTTGGGTCGAGCGTCCAGAGCAGCTTCTTGTGTTTAATCGCGATGCGATCGACGGTATAGAACGACCGCAGAATGTCTTCGCCCGAGCGCAGACCGAGCGCCCGCAGGAAGATCGTTCCCAGGAACTTGCGCTTGCGGTCGATGCGGACGTAGAGCACGTTCTTCTGGTCGTACTCAAATTCCACCCACGATCCGCGGTAGGGAATAATCTTGCCCAGGAAGTAAGTGCGGTTGTTGGCGGTTTCGAAGAACACGCCGGGTGAGCGGTGCAACTGGCTGACGATCACACGCTCGGTACCGTTAATAATGAAGGTGCCGTTCTGCGTCATCAGCGGAACGTCGCCGAAGAACACTTCCTGCTCTTTAATGTCGCGAATGGAGCGGTTGCCGGTTTCAACGTCCTTATCGAAAATCGTCAGACGCATCGTGACCTTGAGCGGCGCAGAGTAGGTCATGCCGCGCTCTTCGCACTCAGCCACGTCGTACTTCAGTTGCAATCCAACCGGGTCGCCGCACTTGTTGCAGAAGTCCGGCGTGTTCGAGTTGTAGGTGCCGCACTTCTGGCAGAGCACATCGCCGGGATGGAACGGATCCGTGATGACCGTGTTGCCGCAATTCTTACAAGTGGTACGCAGGTGGTGCAGTCCCTTGAGGTGACCACATTTGCACTCCCAGTTACCAATGGCGTAATCCACAAACTCAAGTTGTGATACGTTGCGGAAGTCGGTGATCGGAAAGACGGACTGGAACACCGCCTGCAATCCGCCGTCTTCGCGCTCGCTGGGCAGCTTGTCCATTTGCAGAAAACGGTCGTAGGAGCGCTTCTGCACCTCGATCAGATTCGGGATCTGGATAGTGGCTGGAATTTTTGAAAAATCAAAGCGTTTACGGAAGGCATTATTCTTCATCGTCAAGAACTCCCAATGTCAGGCGCAGCCGTACGCTGCGATTACCCGCGGAATGTGGGGCGCCGGATCGCGCCAAACTACTTAGCTGTTTTGAACCTGTATGAAATTGCAGCACACCCTGGAAAACACGACGGGGCGCCCGCAGGGACAAGCGTTCCCGCAGACGCCATGCAAGGCGTTTCGCCAATGTGAATTTGTAATCTTTCGCGCCAGTTTCCTTCGGCCGTTTCCGTTCCGCCTGCCCACGGAACAGTGCCCAAGCTTCCCTGCGAGTCTCGCTCGCCTGTTGAGTGAGGCTAGGGGAAGCGGTGTTAGTTTAGATGCTAACACCCCCGCCCAAGCTTCACAACTAGAACGCTGCAATTTCCTGCGGCTTGCACTGTTTGTGTGGCGCGGGCACTCCTGCCCGCGAAGCCGTCACCACGCTGCCGGCGAAGCGGGCAAGAGTGCCCGCCCCACACAGGTGAACTATTTCACCTCTACAACAGCGCCCGCCTCGGTAAACTTCTTCTTGATGGTCTCGGCTTCGTCCTTAGAAACGCCTTCCTTGATGTTTTTCGGCGCTCCATCCACCAGTTCCTTGGCTTCCTTCAAACCCAGGCTGGTGACCTCGCGGACGGCCTTGATTACATTGATCTTGTTGGCGCCAACTTCCTTGAGGACGACGGTGAATTCCGTCTTCTCTTCAGCCGGAGCCGCGCCCGCTGCCGCTGCCCCACCGCCGGCCACCATCACCGGAGCTGCCGCTGCCGCCGAGACGCCCAAACGCGCTTCGAGCTTCTTTACCAGCTCTGCCGCGTCCAGCAGCGACAAGGCCACGATTGAATCTTCCAACTGTTGCAGGTCTGCCATGTTCAGTTCTCCACTTTTCGAGTTATGAATTTGCTTGCTTTCGTTACCCTTCGGCCGGGTTTCCAGTGCGGCAGGCCCGTTTCCATGCGCCAGACAACGCCTGGATCAGAACCGCGCAACCCCTGACTTGCGGATAACCAAATCCTTACATTTGGCGATTGAGCAATCGGGCATTTAGCGATTTGAAACCTTCCTACCGCAGAGATTCTCAATCGCAAAATCACACAATCGCAAAATCGCTCAATTTCTAAGCTTCTTTGAACTTGCCCTTTTCCACGCCTTGGCCGAGCACAACCGCGACATCGCGGCCAACCGCGTTCATCACTGTGACCAAACGCTGCGCCGGCGAGCTAATCAAAAACAAGAGCTTCGAATACAGCTCTTCTTTCGAGGGCATGCTGGCCAGCGCTTCGATCTCCTTGATCGAAATCACGCGGCCTTCGACCACGCCTACCTTGAAGGTGAACTCCGGCGTGTCCTTGGCGTACTTGGTGAGCGCTTTCGCCATGGCCACTGGATCACCCGTGGTATAGGCGATCGAAGTGACGCCAGACAGATTCTTCAGACCTTCCTCGATCTTGGTGCCCTTGGCCGCGAGCTCGACTAGAGTGTTCTTCACCACCTGATACTTCGCGCCCGCGCCGCGCAGAGCTTTGCGCAGCTCGTAATCCTGGGCCACGGTCATCTTCGAATAGGTGGCCACGACCGCGTTCGAAACATTCTTCAGGTCTACACTCAGCTTCTCGACCTGTTCTTTCTTTCTTGCCTTTGTAACTGCCATTGTCGAATCCTCTTATCTCGTGTTTGTCATCCTGAGGCGACAGGTTTTCGTCGCCGAAAGACCTGGGCGCGCCGCGCGAACATTCTCGCGTTCCTTGCGAGAATACGAAATCGCGCGTTTGGCGCGCTTCCCTACTTATGCCTTAGCCGCAGTCTCGATCGGCGCCGTATCCAGCAAAATCCCCGGCCCCATGGTCGAACTCAGCGTGCAGCCCTTGATGTACTTGCCCTTGGCGACCGAAGGCTTGGCCTTGATCACACTGGTGATCAGCACCGTCGCGTTTTCGATCAGCTTATCGGGCGAGAACGAAATCTTTCCCACCGGACAGTGCACCAGCGCCGTCTTGTCGGTGCGGAATTCCACCTTGCCGGCCTTCACTTCCTGCACCGCCTTAGCCACGTCAATGGTAACCGTGCCCGTCTTCGGATTGGGCATCAGGCCCTTGGGTCCAAGGATTTTGCCGAGCCGTCCGACGGATTTCATCACGTCCGGAGTGGCAATCAGCGCATCGAAGTCCGTCCAATTCTCTTTCGTGATCTTCTCGACCATCTCTTCGCCGCCCACATAATCCGCGCCCGCCGCCTCCGCTTCTCTGATCTTGTCTCCGGAAGCGATCACGAGAACTTTTTTCGACTTGCCCAAGCCATGCGGCAGAACAACCGTCCCGCGCACCATCTGGTCGGCGTGCTTGGGATCGACTCCCAGACGCATCGTGACTTCGACTGTCTCGTCAAATTTCGCGAATTTGACTTTCTGCAGCAACGGCACCGCGTCCTGCAGCGTGTAAGGGCGCTTCTCCACGGCTGCGTGCGCCTTAGCGATATTCTTTCCTTCTTTTTTCATTTTCCTTTTCCTGTCTTCCACCGCTCATCGCTCGTCCGGTGAGCCGTGGTGATTTCGACTGAACACAATTGAGTAATTTTGTAATTGAGTAATCGGGGAATTTGAAATTCCGATGCAGCCGGTTTTCAATTACCAACAAAATTACACAATTACCCGATGACCTCTATTCCCATGGACCGCGCCGTTCCGCGAACGCTCTTGATCGCGGTTTCCACCGACGCCGCATTCAAATCCGGCATCTTCTGTTTAGCGATGTCTTCCACTTGCTTGAGCGTCACCTTGCCGACTTTATCTTTATTCGGCGTTCCCGATCCCTTGGCGATGCCGGCCGCGCGCTTCAACAAAATCGATGCCGGTGGCGTCTTGGTGATGAAGGTGAAAGAGCGGTCGCTGTACACCGACACGACCACCGGAATGATCAGCCCTTCCATTTCCTTCTGGTTCGTGCGCGCGTTGAACTGCTTGCAGAACTCCATGATGTTGATCTGCGCCTGGCCCAGCGCCGGGCCCACCGGAGGAGCCGGGGTCGCCTTGCCCGCCGCGATCTGCAACTTTACGAAACCTGTAACTTTCTTTGCCATGACTTCTTTTTGGCTCCTAGCTTCTAGCTCTTAGCTTCTAGCCAAGGCTCACTGAATATGAAATCTGCCCTACGCCACCTTCTCCACCTGGTTGAACTCCAACTCCACCGGGGTCGAGCGGCCGAAAATCGTGACCATCACCTTCAACGTCTCGCGATCTTCGTTCACTTCGTCCACAATGCCCTGGAAGGTCGCGAACGGTCCTTCCGAAATGCGCACCGTTTCGTTCTTCTCGAACTTGACCTTCAACTTGGGCTTCTCGCGGCTGTCGGCCACCTTGTAAACAATGTGCTGCACTTCTTCGTCCGAAAGCGGCGTCGGCTGCTGGCCTGTGCCTACGAATCCAGTCACCCGCGGCGTGGACTTCACCACGTGCCACACGTGATCGTCCATATCCATTTCCACCAGCACGTAGCCGGGATAGAACATCCGTTCGGAGGTGTACTTCTTACCGCCGCGGACTTCGGTGACCGACTCGGTCGGGATCAGCACCTTGCCGATCTTTTCCTGCAGACCAAAAGCGGCGACGCGCGACTCCAGAGACTCTTTCACCTTGCGTTCAAACCCTGAGTAGGAGTGGATGATGTACCACTTCATGTTCGGGTTGCGAGGCGGTTCGCTGCTGGGCGCGGCGCTGTCCGCGGTAGGTGGTACTTCTCCGCCTGTCGCCGCTTCGTTCTTTTCTTCGTCCTGCATGATCAAGTTAAACTCCGCCTTCTGCGCGTTGTGGCCTAGTGTCCGAAATAGCTGTACAAGAACGAAACGCCCTTCTGAATCACGTTATCGATAATGAAAAAATAAACGCCAAAAATGAAGACCGTGATCACCACAACCGCAGTAGTGGCTTGCACTTCCTTCCACGATGGGGCGGTCACCTTGCGGGTTTCAGTGCGCACATCGTTATAGAAGGTCTTCACCCGCTCCGGCCAGGACTTGATCTGGTCGGCAAAACTTCCGCGGGCGGATGCCATCGAGTTTGCCATCTTCTTTGTCTCCACTCCCATACTGCGTCTACCTTTCCCAGCTTCCTTCCAAATTCTGGCAGGGGCGGAGGGATTCGAACCCCCAAGTTCGGTTTTGGAGACCGACAGTTTAACCGTTGAGCTTACGCCCCTGTTTAGCTAACGCTGTCCGCGAGATCCTTCGCCAAGAACGCTCAGGATGACGCCAGCGGGCTCCCGCTCCGCTCACGCCCGCTAAACGGCGTCACTTCACTTCCTTATGCGGCGTATGCTTGCGGCAACGGCGGCAGAATTTCTTGAACTCCAGCCGCTCCGTTGTCGTCTTCCGGTTCTTGGTCGTCGAATAATTCCGCTCTTTGCAATCACCGCACTGCAACGTAACAATCTCTCGGGGCATCGCTCACTCCTGAATTCAATGCAGAAGTCAGATTTCAGAAGTATGTGTCTTAGCTTTTACTTCTGCATTCTT
>CAYOEH010000005.1:0-230737 GCA_964403025.1 uncultured Acidobacteriaceae bacterium
ACTAGAACAGGAGTGCACCAGGTTAGTGCTAGCCAGAGAGCAAAAGAAATCTGTCATTGACCAGTATCAGACGCACGCGACTGACACCGGGAGTCCGGAGGTTCAGATCGCCATCATCAGTGAACGCATTGGCCAACTGACGGATCACTTCAAAACGCACCAGAAGGACCACGGCTCGCGCCGCGGCCTGCTCATGCTGGTCAGCAAGCGGCGTCGCTTGCTCGACTACCTCAAGAGATACGATTCCGAGCGCTATAAGACGGTCATTGGGAAGCTCGGCATCCGCAAGTAACTGGGAAAAGCCTGGGTCTCCGGTCCTCCCGTGTATTTTGCGAAAGGGCGGGAGGCGCTACCATAAGGCGTTTGCCCGGGGACTTTTCTGGAAAGCAATCTCTGAGACGACCGCCTTCCTCTCGAAGCCGGTACAGCAGTGAGCCAACTCCAGCGTGCGATTCGAGGCGTAGATTCGGGACCCAAGCTCTCATTGGCACCCGCTCATCGGAACTCGCTTGTCGGAACTCGTTTAACCATGACGTACGCGCCTGTCGATCCCCGAAAATTGTCCTGCAAATCGCCAAGCAACCTGCGCCAACCGGAAAGCGCGACCGCGCTCCTGATTCCAATCAGAAGGATGAAACATGAAACCAGAAGTTAGTGCAGTAACAGTAGACCTCGCCGGCGGAAAACAAATCACATTTGAAACAGGAAAATTAGCCAAGCAGGCTCACGGAGCCGCTGTTGTCCGCCAGGGCGATAACGTCGTCCTCGCCACCGCCGTCGCCAACGCCGATCCCCGCGAGGGCATCGATTTTTTCCCGCTGACGGTGGATTACCGCGAATACACCTACGCCGGCGGACGCTTTCCCGGCGGCTTCATCAAGCGCGAAGGCCGCATGAGCGAGCGCGAAGTGCTCACCAGCCGCCAGATCGATCGCCCGGTGCGGCCGATGTTTGCTGAAGGATTCAAGTGCGAGACGCAAGTCATCGCCTTCGTGCTCTCGGCTGATGCAAGTAATGATCCCGACGTTCTCGGAATTAACGGCGCATCTGCGGCGCTTACGCTTTCCGATATTCCATTCCTCGGTCCGATCGGCGCGGTGCGCGTCGGCCAGCTCAACGGGCAGTTCGTCATCAATCCCACTTACGATGAGATGCGCGAGAGCACGGTGAACATCATGGTGGTCGGTACCGCCGATGGAATCGTGATGATCGAGTCGGGCGCGAAGGAAGTGAGCGAAGAAGTGGTCGTTGACGCGATCGAATTCGGCCACACCGAAATCAAGAAGATCTGCGCCGCTATCAACGACCTGCGCCACCGAGCCGGCAAGAAGAAACGCGAAGTCACGCCGCCGGAGTTCGATCAGGCGTATTACGATGCGCTGAAAAAGAAAGTTGGCGCGGAGCTCTCCGACGCGCTCGACACCAAAAAGCATCCGAAGGCCGAAAGCTACACGCTGGTAAAGGACATCAAGAAGAAGCTGCAAGCAGAAATTCCCGAAGACGACGAGAAGGCCCTCGCGAAATTGAAACAGTATTACGAAACTCTGCGGGAGCGGATTTTCCGCGGAGAAGTGCTGGAGAAGAAACGCCGGCCTGATGCCCGCGCCTTCGACGAAGTTCGCGACATATGGATCGAAGCTGGGATCCTGCCCCGCACCCACGGCAGCGCCATCTTCACCCGCGGCGAAACTCAGGCCCTGGTCACTACCACCCTTGGCACCAGCGATGACATGCAGCGCCTCGAGGGGTTCGAAGGCGAAGCCAAGAAACGCTTCATTCTGCATTACAACTTTCCACCGTTTTCGGTGGGTGAGGTTGCGTTCTTGCGCGGAGCCGGAAGGCGAGAGATCGGACACGGAGCGCTGGCCGAGCGCGCGGTGTCGGCGGTGCTGCCATCGGAAGAGTCATGGCCTTATGCGATGCGCGTGGTATCGGACATTCTGGAGTCGAATGGATCATCGTCGATGGCGACGGTTTGCGGCGCATCGTTGTCGCTGATGGATGCGGGAGTTCCGTTGAAGGCTCCGGTGGCGGGAGTGGCCATGGGATTGGTGAAGGAGGGCGAGCAGTATGCCATTCTCACCGATATTGCGGGCGCGGAAGATCATTACGGCGATATGGATTTCAAAGTTGCCGGAACGAAGGACGGGATCACCGCGCTGCAGATGGATATCAAAGTCGCCGGCATTACTTCGCAGATCATGCGGGAGGCGCTGGCGCAGGCGAAGCGCGGGCGGCTGCACATTCTTGGGAAGATGGAAGAAGTGATTGCAGCCGGACGCGAAAAGATTTCTGATTTCGCTCCACGCTTCTACACCGTGCAGATTCCGGTCGACAAGATTCGCGATCTGATCGGGCCCGGCGGAAAGATGATTCGCAGCATCGTGGAACAAACCGGGGTCAAGATCGATGTGGAAGATTCCGGTTTGGTGAAGGTGGCGTCGAGCGATCAGGCGTCGGCGGCGAAGGCGCTGCAGATCATCGGCGATCTGACGGCGACTGCGGAAGTAGGGAAGACTTATCTCGGGAAAGTCACGCGGCTGGCGGATTTCGGAGCGTTCGTCGAAATTATTCCGGGCACCGACGGGTTGCTGCATATCAGCGAAGTGGCCGAGCATCGCATTGCCGATGTGCGGGATGAGCTGAAGGAAGGCGATCAGGTACTGGTGAAGGTGCTGGCGGTCGAAGGCAATCGCATACGGCTCTCGCGCAAGGCGATTTTGAAGGAGCAGCGCGCGAAGATGGGCGGTGGCGACGGAGCGGCGGCTCCAGTGGACGGTGGCAGTAGCGGAGAAGTGGAAGCGGTTCCCGCGCCCGCGCTCACTGGATCGATGGTAATTGAAGGCGGTGGTGATTTCCCCGATGATGAGCCGAACTTCAATCGTGAAGGTGGACCGGCGCCGGTTGGTGGCAGCGACCGTCCGCACGGAGATCGGCCGCATGGCGGAGACCGTGGCGGACGGGGTGGACGTCCGGGTGGCGGCGGTCGGGATCGTGGACGCGGCGGGCGCGGTGGAAGGCCTGGTGGTGGCGGGCGGGATCGCGGACGCGGCGGGCCGGGCGGGGGCAGACACTAACTTTTCGCTACGGATTTACGCGGATTCTGACGGATACAACGGGAAATAAATTCCTAAGGGCCACGGCGCAAAGTCGTGGCCTTTTTGGCTGTCTCTTGTGGAGCGAGAGGTTCGGGAACGAAAATCCACACTTCTCGCAAAAGACGCGAGAGATGGGGCACCCGGCACCCGGCCAGAATCAAAATCAGAGTCGATCACCCCCCCGAGCCAAATCAAAATCAAAGATGACGGACGGGGAGTGTGCGTCCAATACGGGCAGTTTCTCTTGGGAGGAGCTATGTATGAGGTGATTTTGAAGCGGTTTGACAAGGCGGAGGAAGTGAGAACTTTTGAGAAGGGGAAGTTTGAAGTGGTGCATGTCGGCGGGATGACGATTGGACGCGCGACTTACGAACCGGGGTGGAAGTGGTCGCTACATGTGGGACGGGCGGCGGGAGCGAAGAGTTGCATGGTGGAGCATGTTGGGCTGGTGGTGTCGGGCCGGGCGACGGCGGCGATGGATGATGGACGCGTGATCGAAATGAAAGCGGGAGACGTCTTCTACATTGCGCCGGGACACGATAGTTGGGTAGTGGGCGATGAGCCGTATGTGTCTCTGCACTTCATGGGCGCGGAGCAGTATGCGCAACAAAAAAAGTGAGTGAGCAGAAACTGCTCTCTGGTGTGTAGGGCGCGTGGAACTCAGTCGGTGAGTCGCTACGGATTTTCTTGTAGAGGTGTAGCGGTAGTTCCGTAGAGCCGACGTATGGGGGATCCCGCGCATCGCGGTAAGTCTTTCGCATAGAACAACCGCGACATTTGGAAGGCGGTGCAACGGGGGAAGCGCGGTGTTTGGCAAGCGGCTTGCTTCGAGCGATGGCAGAGGAAGGATGTCCCTAACATCTCTCGGAGGATTTGATGAAGACGAAATTGTGGTCCCTTGGTACGCTCGCCGCCCTGCTGATGGTTGGCGTTTCGCTCTACGCACAACAATCTGCGCCATCGACAACCCCGAATGACCCAGCGACTGCGCCACAGACGCAACCGAACGATCCAACCGCGCAACAGCCCGCGGCATCGTCGCCGCAAGCGCAGCCCGGTCAGACGCCGGACCAATCCGGACAATCGGCGCCGGATTCGCAGGCGCAGCCGACGACTTCGACCTCCGATAGCCAAACCTTCACAGGAACAATTGTGAGGTCAGGGGATAGGTACATGCTGCAGGATGCAGACTCAGGAAAGAGTTATGACATTGACCATCAAGATCAAGTAAAGCAATTTGAAGGGAAGAAAGTGCGCGTGCATGGAACGCTGGATGCGAATGGCAAAATGATTCACGTGCAGTGACATCTACCGAATTAGTGATTGAGCAAAGGAGGCCGCGACGGAAATCGCGGCCTCTCTTCTTGGTCATTTGTTGATGCTGAGGAATTCACGAGCCGAACGTACTCCCACCCCTGCAGAGGATGCAAGGGTGGGACTTCCCGCAAAAGGTTGGTGAACCTGAGAGGTGGGAGCTTACCCGCATTTCAGGCAGCGGTTTGCCGGTAAGCAAGGGCTGGCGGTCGAGAGCAGAAGGTTCAGGAGCGACGGCAAAACCGCCCAGGTCGATTCCTCGATGCGTTCGGTCACGTTAGCTATCCAACGCGGCAAACTGCGTTTGCAGTTGCGAGAAAAAGAGCGGGGATTGGGCTCCGCCAAGATAGGGAGCAAGGGCGGCTACGGCTTCCGCAGCGGCTGCTTCGGGAGCGGGATGGCCGCCGTGGATCGCTAGCCAGAGAGCGATGATCCAGGCAGCGTCCAGGTCGTAGGCAAGGCCAGCATCGGGTACGGGCATAATGTTTCTCCTATCCGATAGTGAGCTTGGAGTGGGAAACGTTTCGCGTTGCTATAGTTAAGTTTTATCCGAAGGGACCGATGAGCAGAGACGCGGGATATTGGATTGAAAAGTTGGGGCTGGAGGCGCATCCAGAGGGTGGGCATTACCGGCAGACTTATCGAGCCGATTTGACTTTGGCGAAGAAGAGTTTGCCGGAGGAGTTCACGGGGGCGCGGGCGGCTTCGACCGCAATTTACTTCTTGCTTGAAGGCGAGGAGTTTTCGGCGTTGCACCGGTTGCGGTCGGATGAGGTTTGGCACTTTTATGTTGGGGCGCCGTTAGTTGTGCACACAATCGGGCGAGATGGGGATTACTCGGAAATATTGTTGGGGAATGATCCGGAGGTGGGCGAGCTGCCACAGGCGGTGGTGAAGGCGGGATGCTGGTTTGGGTCAAGAGTGAGGGATGGGATGGGCTTTGCGTTGGTGGGCTGCACCGTGGCTCCGGGATTTGAGTTTGAGGATTTTGAAATGGGGAAGAGGGAGGAGTTGGTGCAGGCTCATCCGGAGCATCGGAAGATGATTGAGCAGTTGACGAGGGAGTAGGAGTGAGTCGAGGCTCCGTCGCGCCTGCTATGTCAGGAGAGTATCTTGCGCGAATCAATCAGCGCTAGGGGGCCCTGTTTCGACCCTTACACGCGCAACGGCGACCAACTGAATGCGCAGGTATGATGTTGGGATGAGTCTTCCCGCGTTAATTCTCGCTGTCCTCGTCTTTGCTGCCCTGTGTGCACTTGTGGGTTATGTGCTCCATGGGGTTTCGCAAGATGCGAAAAGCCGACTGATTGAGGATCCTGAAAAACTGTCGTTAGGACGCAGGCGAACTCGCGCCGTGATCACCGGCATTCTATTCTTCTTCCCTGCGTTTTTCTTGTCACTTCCACTCACGGTTATGTGGGCTAGACACCACTGGCCCGGAGACGGACAGGCCGTCTTTGGAGCGTTCTGGCCCAGCGTGGGAATCGCTGTGATTTCAGCGATCTGCTGCGGCATATATCTGCTCATGAAAGTGAATGTTGAGAACGAGAGTGGCAAAGAACACTTTTTGCGGTAAGTCGAGAAGCCGAGGAAAAGAGACCTTCACTGCTGCAAATCCTCGTTACGCTCATTGACGTTACCCCGGCGGGGCGCTCCCGCGCCACATCGCTTACTTTACAGCGGCGGCCTTCTTGGGGAACATTTCGCCGATGCGTTTGATTTGTGCACCCACGGAGCGGAGTTTTTCTTCGATGCGTTCGTAGCCACGATCGATGTGATAGACGCGGTCGATGATGGTCTCGCCGTCGGCGACCAGGGCGGCGAGGACGAGCGAGGCCGAAGCGCGCAGATCGCTGGCGAGAACCGCGGCGGCACTGAGCGGGGTTTTTCCGCGGACCACGGCGCGGCGGCCTTCGATCTTAATGTTCGCACCCATGCGGACCAATTCCTGCGCGTGCATGAAACGGTTCTCGAAAATATTTTCCGTGATGATGGATGTGCCTTCGGCTTGTGTGGCCAGAGCCATAAATTGGGCTTGCATGTCGGTGGGGAATCCGGGGAATTCTTCGGTGGAAATGTCGGAGGCGGTGAAGGGATTGTCACCCATGACCCGGACGGAATCGCCGTTCGATTTGGTTTTGACGCCGACTTCCTTCAGTTTGCCGAGCACGGCGCCGAGGTGAGCGGGATCGCATCCGGCGATGTTGAGATCGCCGCCGGTCATCGCGCCGGCGATGAGAAACGTGCCGGCTTCGATGCGGTCGGGAATGATGCGGTGCTTCGCGCCTTTCAGTTTGCTCACCCCTTTCACACGGATGACGGCAGTGCCGGCGCCTTCGATCTTCGCTCCCATTTTGTTGAGCAGGGCGGCGAGATCGGCGACCTCGGGCTCGCGCGCGCAATTCTGAAGAATGGTTTCACCATCGGCGAGGACGGCGGCCATGAGCAGGTCTTCGGTACCGGTGACGGTGATCTTGTCGAAAACTATTTCGGCGCCTTTGAGGCGAGTGGCGCTGGCTTCGACGTAGCCGTGGTCTTGAATGATCTTCGCCCCGAGCTGCTCGAGTCCTTTAATGTGCATGTCGATGGGACGGCTGCCGATGGCGCAGCCGCCGGGGAGCGAGACGCGGGCGCGGCCGCAGCGGGCGACGAGCGGTCCGAGGACGAGAGTGGAGGAGCGCATCGTCTTCACCAGTTCGTAGGAAGCTTCGGGCGCGGTGAGATTCTTGCAGTGGATGGTGGTGCGGTGCTGGGCGCGTCCGTAGCCGAGTTCGACGTCGGCACCCATGGCGGCGAGCAGGTTGCGGGTGGTTTGAATGTCGCGCACCTGCGGAATGTTTTCGAGAACGACGGGTTCGTCGGTGAGCAGGGCGGCGGCCATGCAGGGAAGCGCGGCGTTCTTTGCGCCGCTGATGTGGACGGTGCCGAGCAGTGGCTCTCCGCCGCGAATGACGAGTTTATCCATGAGTTGACAAGTCCTTGTTGAAAAACCATTCTAGCGGGGAACAGCGAGGAGAGTGGTTAATCGGGAGGGCACGGCCCTATGGGGATTTTAGGACCGGGCCGGGCCGCCCTAACGAGTCGGTCGGGGTTCGAAAACAGGTGGGGCGGGTTCGAAAGGCGTGTGATAATTTAGATCGCCTCAACGGGGCAATTTATCCAGGCTAAGGCTGGACCGCCGGCTGGTTCGGGACTTTCGGACTTGAGCAACGAGGAAGACGAGAATGCGAAGCGTGATCACCTGGTTATCACTTAGTATCTGCGCGTTTGCGCAGTTGCCGCTGGGTTCAGTTTCGAACGTGGCCCGGGCGACTTGTCCGTCAGGCTTCGCTTCGGGAGCGACCTGCTACACGGCCACGGTTTCATGTCCGAAGACGGTCGATATTGGAGTTACCTGGGGCACGGCGGGCGCAGGCCCGGGCAGGATCGTCTTCATCAACGGAAACGGAGGCATGCTGCCCGGCGGGGCGGATCTGGCGCAGGAGTACAACGAGGCGGGATTCGCGCTGACGCAAATTACTTTCGCGTCCGACTGGGAGGATGGTGGCGACGTTCTGGCGGCGGCCTGCCGTCCGGCGACAATGTTGGACTATTTCCACGCGCGTACGAAGGGAGCCTATTGCGCGCAGGGAATTTCCGCCGGCTCCGGAGCCATTGGCTACGGCATGGCGTGGTATGGACTAGGGGCGGAGCTGAACAACGTAGAGCTGACGGTTGGACCCGTATTCTCTGACATCGCGCGGGGGTGCAAGGTGCCGGAGGAGCCGGCGATCACCGTGAAACCTACCAACGGAGCACCGTTTATCGACAAACCGCAATACAACATTGAATGGAGGTCGGTGAGTTCCTGGACCGGGACGGAGTGCTTGCCGAAGGGCGGATCGTCCGCCGAGGATCTGGAAAAGGAGGCTGAGCAGAGCATCCTTCAAACGGGCGCGACGATAAGTTTTCCGCAGACCAGCATTGCAGCCTGGGATTGTAATAACGGACTCAACCCATCGGCGGCGCAGTCGTATCTGTTTCTGCAGCAGTTGACGACCCCTTGGACGTTGACGGCTCTCACGGGATGCACTGGAGCCGAGGGGACATCGACGGGTGTGACGCCGCAAGGAGTACTGGCCGAGGTCGCGACGGCGAAGGACATGATCGCCAAGTGCGTGAAGCCGCGGTGATTTGCGTCGGCAAGCCCAGCGCAGGCTGGCCGGCTCAGAATGACAAAAGCATTCTGGTCGCGACGCTGATTCCAGAGCGCCTTGCGGAGTTGACGGCGGCGCTGACGTCAAACGGATCCTTCGACTTCGCTCAGGATGACAGGGTCAGCGAAGAAGGGGCCTGATCATCGTTCTCTTCATGAGATATCTTCTTAGAACGTCTTGCGGAAGAGCCAGAACAAGAATCCTGACAGCATCATGGCTACGGGCAGCGTGAGAACCCACGCCAGAGCCAGGTTCCGGACGGTGGACCACTGGATGCCGGAGTGGTTGGCGGCCATGGTGCCGGCAATGCCGGACGAGAGGACGTGGGTGGTGCTGACGGGCAGGCCGAAGCCGTCGGCGGCTCCGATGGTGGCCATGGCGGTGATTTCCGCGACGGCGCCCTGGGCGTAGGTGAGATGGCTCTTGCCGATTTTTTCGCCGACGGTGACCACGATGCGCTTCCATCCGACCATGGTGCCGAGGCCGAGAGCCATCGCGACCGCGACCTTCACCCAGAGAGGAATGAAGCGGGTGGAGTGGTCGATGTGCTTTTTATAGTTGGCGAGGACTGCGCTCTCGGAGGCGGTGAAAGTCGGATTGTGATTCTTCTGCATCAGCCGAATGGCTTCGCTGATGAGATACATGTCATTGCGGAAGTTGCGGACCTGGTCGTTGGGGATGTTCTTCATCTCTTTGTAGAGAGCGGTTTCGTTGCCGATATCGCTGACCAGAGTGCGCAGGGCGAGCATAGTGTTGGGGGTGAAATCCTTGTCGCGAATGTAATTGGTAACGTCGTCGTGAGCGTCGCCAACGGCGGCGTTGGGGCTTACATATTTACTGAGGACGTCGGCGGCCTCGTGGGAGACGGCGATGAAGTCTTGTGAATCCTGGTAGGTGACGGCGTGGTTGAGAGCGTAGGCGGTGGGGACCGTGCCGATAAGGATCAGCATGATGAGACCCATGCCTTTTTGTCCGTCGTTGGAGCCGTGGAAGAAGCTGACGCCGGTGCAGGTGAGGATGAGCAGGCAGCGGATGTAGAACGGCGGCGGAGCAGCGCCTTCGGGAGCGGTGTAAAGTTTGGGATCTTTGATGAGAGCTTTGGCGAGGAGCAGGAGCAATCCGGCGCAGCAGAAGCCGACGATGGGCGAGAGCAGCAGGGATTTACCGATGTTGGCGGCTTGGCCCCAGTCGACACCGCTGGTGCCGGTTCTCGCGTTCATGAGCTGGTTCGCGATGCCGACGCCGATCACGGAGCCGATCAGGGTGTGCGAACTGGAAGCAGGCAGGCCGAAATACCAAGTGCCGAGGTTCCAGATGATGGCGGCGACGAGCAAGGCGAAGACCATGGCGAATCCGGCTTTGCTGCCGACTTGCAAAATCAATTCGACGGGCAAGAGCGAGACGATGGCGAAGGCGACCAGTCCGCTGGAAGCGAGCACGCCGAGAAAATTCCAGAAGCCGGACCAAACCACCGCGATGTGCGGCTCGAGCGAGTGCGTGTAGATGACGGTGGCGACGGCGTTGGCGGTGTCGTGGAATCCGTTGACGAACTCAAAGCCGAGGGCGACCATCAGCGCCACACCCAGAAGCACGAAGGGCATGACGGACTCATTGTGCACGAAGGAAAGATCGTGAAGCAGGCTGTGGCCGGCATAGGCCACTCCGATGACCAGCACAATCCCGAAAACCAACATGCCGAGTTTGCCGGGGGAGCGCGAGAGTTTCTGGTCCAGAACCGACGTGGATGCAGTAGCCATATTGAGTCCTCAGATCGAAGGGCGATTAAGATTGCGGGAGTGCCAAGGGGGTCACTATACGAAAAGATTGTTACGGGAGTGTGAAAATGGCGGTGAGCGGTAGTGGGGGAAATGCTTGTGCTCGGAAACAGTTCATTCTGCGAAGGCCGGGTTCGCTGTGTAATCGTAACTTTTGCAGAAACATAAGCGAGAGGGCGGCATCCAACTGAGATCACAGCTGCAAGGAGAAGAATGATATGGCTAAAGTCAGGTTGGCATTGCTGGCGCGGGTTGAAGCAAAGCCGGGCAAGGAAGCGGAAGTGGAGAATTTCCTGCGAAGTGCGCTGGCGATTGTGGAAGACGAACCGGAGACGCTGGAATGGTTCGCCATCAAAATGGGGCCGTCGACTTTCGGGATCTTCGACGTGTTCAAGGACGAAGCGGGACGGCAGGCGCATTTGAATGGGCGCGTCGCAGCGGGATTGATGGCGAATGCGGCAACATTGCTGGCCAAGGCTCCGGTGATTGAGAAGTGTGAAGTGCTGGAAGTGAAGCCGGCGAAATAGAAATCAGTTCACGCTCCACGTGGTGGGACGGCTGAATAAAGTTCCCAACCCTGCTGCGGGCGGATGGCAACTAAGTATGGGTAAGCGCAATAGGTGCGAATCATAATCCCGCGGCAGCGCGCCAAGACGCGCTCTGCAAAAACGGAGGAGCAACCATGACAGACGATATGGAGAAGAACAAGCAGCAGAGTGGCCAGCACGGCCAAGGTCAAAAGCCTGGACAGACTGGACAATCCGGCCAGACTGGCCAACAGCAGAAGGGGAATGTTGACCCTAGCCGCAAGAATCCTTCTCAGGACGATGAGCAGGAAGAGCAGGATCGTCAGCGGCGCGCCTCCTAAGTAATCACAAGAGGCGGTAAGTTTAAGGAGCCTTGGTCAAACCGGCCGGGGCTCCTTAACTTCTTTCTGAAGCCATTTCTCGGGCCTGGTTGTCTCCGAACCCACGGGGGCAGATAAGGGCTTCGGGTATTGGGGCGCATTGTTTACAATAGAAGATTCGTCCACCTGCGGGGGAAATCCCTGCGTGGGGCGAATGCGCTTTGGAACAGTCAAACCACAAACCCGACGCGTCCCCCCGCGTGGCGCCCACTGTGTACTGGCGCGTGGAGGGGAGCCTGCTGGACCTGACCGTGGTGCAGGCGGTGGCGTTCTTTACCTGGAACGCACAAACCTTCTCAGAACGCTTCCGGCGGCGCGGGCTGATCTTCCTGATGGCGGCGCTGCGTCCTTTTCTCTATTCGACGAACCGGAAATTCGCGACACGCGTGGTCCATACCGCTTTGCGGGGCGTGACGCGCGACCGACTGGATCTGCTGGGCGAAGAATATTTCCAATACAAACTGAAGCCGCAGCTCAAAGCGCACGGAGTGGAACGTGTGCAGGAGTTGGTGGGCTCGGGAGCGGACGTGGTGCTGGTGAGCCAGGGGCTGGAGCACGTGATGAAGCCGCTGGCGCAGCATCTGGGGGTGAAGTGGGTAGTAGCGAACCGGCTGGAATTTCGCGACGGCGTGGCGACAGGGCGGCTGCTCGAGCCAGTGATCCGGCCGCGCGGAGCTTTTGCGCCGATTCAGGACCAGAGTCCGGATGGGCGGCGAGCGCCGAAGACGCTGGCGCGCCAACTGGATATCACGCTGGAGGAGTTGAAGTCGGCGGTGATTCGGTCGGGGCGGGAAGTTGTGGCGCAGGAGCGTCCGATCGTTCATTTCGAAGGGCGGAAACAGGAGCCGGGGTTCTCGGTGCGGCGGGCGCTGGCGGGCAAGCACGTCATGCTGATCGGCGTCACTGGATTTATTGGCAAGGTTTGGCTGGCGAACACGCTGATGGAGTTGCCGAAGATCGGAAAGATTTATCTGCTCATCCGTCGGCAGAAATCGAATCCGGGGCAGCGGCGGTTTGAAAAAATCGTGGAAGAGTCGCCGGTGTTCGATCCGCTGTTTGAGAAATATCAGGTCGGGCTCGGGGAATATTTGCACGGCAAGGTCGAGGTGGTGGAGGGAGACGTCACGCAGCCGGGATTGGGGCTGGATGCCGAGATTGGGCGGCGGCTACAGAAGAATCTCGATTTGATTGTGAACAGTTCGGGATTGACGGACTTCAATCCGGATTTGCGGGATGCGCTGGCCACCAATACGGACGCGGCGATGAACATCCTGGAGTTTTTGCGCGGGACGGACCACGCAGGTTTGCTGCATCTTTCCACGTGTTATGTGGCAGGAGAGCGCGACGGGCGCGTGGCGGAGAAGCTGATTCCGAATTATGCGCCGCATCGCGTGGCCCACTTTGATGCGGAGCAGGAGTGGCGGGCGTTGCATGAGGTAATCGCCAAGGCGGAGGCGCAGGCCGCAGGCGAGGAAGTGACGGCGGGGCTGCGGTCGCAGTCGCTGACCAAGGAACATGCGGCGAAGGGATTGCAAGGCCCGGCGTTGGAAAATCAGATCCGCAAGAACCGGATCCGCTGGCTGAAGACGTATTTGACCGAGGCCGGAACACGGAGGGCGAAAGAGTTAGGTTGGCCGAATACGTACACGCTGACCAAGAGTCTGGCGGAGTCGCTGATCGTGAAATATGGCGCGGGGTTGCCGATTGCGGTGGTGCGTCCGGCGATCGTGGAAACTTCTGTGGCGAAGCCGTTTCTAGGATGGAATGAGGGAATCAACACGTCGGCGTCGCTGTCGTATTTACTGGGGACTTATTTCCGGCAGTTACCGTCGAATGAAAGCAAGCGGCTGGATATTATTCCAGTGGACGCGGTGTGCGACGGAATGACGCTGATTGCTGCGGCGATTGTGGAGCGGAGGCACGACGAGTTGTACCAGTTGGCGACTTCGGCGACGAATCCATGCGACATGGGACGGTCGATCGAACTGACGTCGTTGGCGCACCGCAAGCATTACCGTGCGCAGGAAGGGCTGGAATCCTGGCTGCGGCTGCGGTTCGATGCGATCCCGGTATCGAAGACGCGGTATCAGAGAATGTCGGCGCCGGCGCAGAAGGCGATTGTGAAATCGATTCAGAGGATTATGTCGCCGCTGCCATTGAAGAAAACCCCGCTGGTGAAAGCGGAGAGAAATCTGGAGCGTCTGGAAAAATTGATTGAACTATTTGAGCCATTCATCCTGCTGAACGAGCATGATTTCGCGGCGGATAATGTGGAGAAATTGTCCCAGGCGCTGGTGGAGGATGAGCGGGAAGAATTTGGATATAAGGCGCGAATGCTCGACTGGTGGGACTACTGGATCAATGTGCATATTCCGGCGCTAAGGAAGTGGACTTATCCGCTGATCGAGGGCAGGCCGCTGGAGGCGCGTCCGGCGCGGAGTTTGGAGAATGGCGAGACGGTGAAAACGGGGACGAATGGGAACTGGTGAATGGCGATATTTCTGACGGGATCGACGGGATACATTGGGGCGCATGTAGCGGCGAACTTGCTGCGGGATGGCGCGGCTCTGAATGTTTTGGTGCGGGCGCGGGATGTGGGCGAGGCCGAAGCGCGCCTGTGGCAAGCGCTGCAATTGCATCTTGAGTTCCCGCAGTTTTATGAGTTTCTGCAGACGCGAGTGCGTGTGTTCCGTGGAGATCTGACGGATCCCGGCTTCGGGTTGGGGCGCGATGAATACGATCGACTGGTGCATACGACGGATTCAGTGATTCACTGTGCGGCGTCGCTGAACCGGAAGTCGGAGAAAAGTTGCCTGAATGTGAATCTGCGGGGCACGCTCGAAGTGCTGACGCTGGCGCGGCATGCGGAGCACTATCACGGGCTAAGGCGGTTCAGTCAGGTGAGCACGGTGGCGGTGGCGGGGAAGCGGCAGAATGAACTGGTGGCGGAAGACCGGTCGATTGAATGGGAAAGATCGGATTACGATCCGTATGCGCGGACGAAGAAATTCTGCGAGCACATGATGCGGGTGCTGTTGCCGGAGACTCCGAAGACAATTTTCCGGCCGAGCATTGTGCTGGGCGACAGCCGTTATGCGGAGACCACGCAATTCGACATGGTGAAGGCGTTTGTATTCCTGGCAGGGCTGCCGGTGCTGCCGTTTCGCGCGACGGACAAAATCGACATTGTGAATGTGGATTTTGTGGCCGAAGCGATTTCGACGCTGCATCAGAAAGAAAATCCGCAGTACGACACGTATCATCTCTCCTCCGGGGTGGGATCGCAGACATTTCGGGAGATCACGCAGGCGTTGTCGGCGGCGCAGAACAAACGGGCGCCGGTATTCCTGCCGGGAGTGGAGCGGCCGTTTGCCGGGTCGGTGAATTTTCTGGCGAACCGCAAAGGAGCGATTGGGAAAAGTGCGTCACTGATGAAGGTGTTTATGCCCTATCTGGTATGGAACACGGTTTTCGACAATACCCGTGTGACGAAAGAACTGGGAAAGAAGCCAGTGCCGTTTTCCGAATATTCTTATCCGCTGTTGAAATTCAGCAGCGGGAATAATTTCGAGTACAAGTATCGTCCGTGGCCGACGGCGGTAGGAGGAACGGCCGCATGATGGATTTTATTCTGGAGGCGTGGGTCAGCACTTCGATTGAGCGCGCCAAGGCTGGGTGGATGCTGGGTGCGGGCAAACGCTGGAAGCCGGGCGAGAAATTGAAACTGCTGTTTGCGGGATATAACGGCACACGAAATATGGGATCGGACGTGCGTGTGGAAGAGATGCTGCGGCAAATCCGGCATATTCTGGGAGCGGGGCGCGTGGAGTTCAGCGTGATGAGTCAGAACTTCGATTTCTCGCGCGGATATTTCGAGGGCACGAAGCAAGTGCATCTGCCTGACATTTTCCCACCATTTCTGGCGAATGAAGTTCCAATGCACGATGGGGTGGTGGCGTGCGAAGGCTCGATGTTCAAGAGCAAGTTCGCCAACGCGCTGACCACGATGATGATCGGCTCGCTGGGAATCGCGGCTGCGCAGAACAAATTATCGGTAGGATACGGCGCGGAAGCGGGGCACATGGATCCGCTGGTAGCGAAAATGTGCGGGCGCTATTGCAAGAATTCATTTGTGATTACGCGCAATGAAGAATCACGTGGCGTTTTGCGCGAGTTGGGAGTTCCAACGGAATTGGGAACGGACACTGCCTGGACGTTCGAGCCGCGACCACCGGAGTACGGGCAGGGTGTGCTGAAAAAAGTTGGCTGGGATGGGCGTACGCCAGTACTGGTGGTGTGCCCGATCAATCCGTTCGAATGGCCGGTCAAGGCGTCGGTGGCGAAGTATGCGGTGCGCAGTTTGACAGGGGCATATAAGGATAGCCACTACCGCACGGTTTATTTTCATAATTCGGGGCCGGCGGCAGAGCAGGCGTATCACAAATATTGGAATGCCATTGCGAACGCGGTGGGCGCGTTTCGGAAGAAGAAAAATGTCTTTGTGATTCTGGCGGCGACGGAGCGACTGGATGCGCGTCCCGCGAATCGTATAGCCGAGAAGTTAGGTGGTGTGCCAGTCCTGACGGCGGATGAGTACAACATGTACGAGTTGGTGAGCGTGTTGCGGGCCTGCCATATGATGGCGTCGTCGCGATATCACGGGCTAGTTACCTCGATGCCGGGGCTGGTGCCGTCTGCGGGAATCACGATGGATGAACGAATCCGGAACCTGATGCGGGAGCGGGGACATCAGGATCTGCTGATGACGGTGGACGATCCGGAGCTGGAAGGAAAGCTATTGGCGGCGCTGGAGAAGCTGAGTTGCGAAGGCGAGGCGATCGCCAGCGGCATCGCGCAAACCGTGGTAAAGAATTTGAAGGTGATGGCGCGCATGGGTGTTTATTTTGAAGAGGAAGTGCAGAGGCGGTATCCGGAGTTCGAAACGCGCCGCGGGGAGTGGAGTTGGGAGGATTATTTGCCGCCGATGAGTAAAGGGCTGCGGGAGTTGGCGGAGGCTTACAACTAGATCTGCGGTTTTAGCGTGGCGCTGCAATCCCTATTTTGAATACACCCATTCCATTTGTCGGAGACATCTTTTCGCAACTGCAGGCGGCTGCGGACACGCGGATTGTTGCCGAGATCCGCGATGGCGAAGTCACGGGCGTAACTGGCAGCGAGCTGCTGGAACTCATCGGCAAGGCTAGGACGTTCGTTGCCTCCAAGGGACTGAAGAAGGGCGACCGGTGCGGATTGCTGGCGGCCAACAGCATTCGGTGGGTGGCAATGGATTTGGCGCTCATGGCCGAAGGGCTGATCGTGGTGCCGCTGTATTCGCGGCAGGCGACGGCAGAACTGGTCGCGATGATGAAAGACTGCACGCCGTCGCTGGTGTGTTGCGGGGATGTGGCACTGCGCGATGCGATTGCACAGAGTTGGGCGGACATTCCGCCGCAGTACCTGTTTGATGAGATTTTTGCCGGAGTCGACGGAGTGCAGTTGGAGCGTCCGCAGGTAGGGAAAGACGATCCCGTGACGATCATTTACACGTCCGGGACTTCAGGCGAAGCCAAGGGGGTAGTGCTCTCTGCGGCGAATGTGGGCTTCATGCTGGATCGGACAGCGGAGCGGTTGGGCGAGCTGATGTCGGGATCGACTGGCCAAGATCGCATCTTTCACTATTTACCCTTCACGTTTGCGGCGTCGTGGATCGCGCTGCTCACATTTCTGAAACGGCGGAGCCTGGTTACGATCAACACGGATCTGGTGAAGATTGCGAGTGATATGAGGACCGTGGCTCCGGATTATTTTCTGAATGTACCGCAGTTGCTCGAACGTATGCGGCGCGCAGTAGATGAGCAGTTATGGCAGACGGGCGGGGTCGCGCAAGCGATTTACTCGCGGGCCAAGGCGGCGTGGGTGCGTAAGCAAGAGAAACAATCGAAATCGGGAGACGCGCTGTGGCTGAGGCTGGCCAACCTGCTGGTATTTCCGGCGATTCGAAAGAAAATGATTGGACGAAATCTGAAGGCGCTGATTTGCGGATCGGCGCCGCTGAGCGCGGAGACGCAGCTTTATTTCATGATGCTGGGAATTCGAGTGCTGCAGGTTTACGGGCTGACGGAGACGACCGCGATCTGCACCATGGACGATCCGAATCGGGTTGAGGTCGGTTGTGTGGGGCCGGCGATTCCTGGCATGGAGATGAAGTTGGGAGAGAACGATGAGATTGTGGTGCGTGGGCCGAATATTTTCTCGGGTTACTGGAACCGGCCAGAACAGACCGCCGAGGCGCTGCGGGATGGATGGCTTCATACCGGCGATCAAGGCGAGGTGAGTGTGGCAGGAAACTGGAGAATTGCAGGACGGATCAAGAACCTGATCATCCTGGGATCGGGACACAAGATTTCGCCGGAGCCGATCGAGAATGCGATCTCGAAACTACTGCCCGAAGCGCAGCAGGTGGTGGTGGGGGGGGACGGGCGAGGATACCTCTCGGCGCTGGTGACGGGAAGCATGACCTCGGAAAAAGTGCAGGCGGCGCTGGATGCGGTGAATCCGGAGATGCCGCACTACAAGCAAGTGCGGGCGTTCGTTGTACTGCCGGAGGCATTCACGATTGAGAATGGCACACTGACGGTGAATGGTAAGTTGAAGCGCGATGTGATTGCAGCACGGATGAAAAATGAGATTGACGACATGTACCGCGTGAAGCAGGCGGTGTAGTTGGAGCGAAAAGTGCCGGGGATTACGAAGGACAAAAAAGTGCCCGCAGCGAAGCACGAGACTAGGACGGTCAGCCAGTGGAGCGGAAACGCTTTGTCCTGGGGCGTTGCCGATGGTGTGATCGAACTTCGGCTGCATCGTACGCCGTGTAACGAGTTGGGATCAGCGTCTTTGGAAGAACTCGAGCAGTTTGTAACGGCTCTAGAGGGCATGCAGGCGGAAGCCCATGCCCTCATTATTTATAGCGAGATGAAGCTGGGATTTTGTGCGGGCGCAGATTTGCGCGAACTGTATCAGCGGTCGCAGGCGATGGACAAATCGCAAGCGGTCAAGGGCGTTCGGCATTTTCTGGAGCGAATTCACCGCGTGCTGAATCTGATTGATGCCGCGCCTTTAACAACGATTGCGGCCGTGCATGGAGTTACATTTGGAGGAGGATTTGAGCTGGCGCTGGCTTGCGATTTGATTATTGCCGACAAGATGGCGCGGTTTTGTTTTCCAGAGTTGAGGCTGGGATTGATCCCGGGCTTCGGTGGGATCCCGCGTCTGAAGCGCGACCTGGGCAATGCCGTGGTGCGGGATCTGCTGCTGACGGGACGAAGTGTTAATGCGACCAAGGCGCAGCAGATTGGGCTGGTCAGCCAGGTAGTGGGCGAGGGCGAGGCGCTGCGGGCGGCGCGGGCTACGGCGGCACAACTCAAGAAATTCGATCATGCGACTGCCGTGGCGGCAAAGAAGTTTATCAAACCGATTCCGTATGAGGAGTTGCAGCGAGAGATCGAGTTGTTTTGCGACCTGTTTGCGAGCCCTGCGGTTGAGGCTGGGCTGCGGAAGTTTGTGGAGAGCACGGATGCGCAACCGTATTTGCCATAGGAGATAAGCGGGGGATGGGGCGAGTGAAATTGCATAGGTCCTCCGCTTCGCTCAGGATGACAGGGCATCTATAAAAGCACATGAAGACTACAGATCAGACGCTGGATGAAATATTGAGTCTCGCCGCGGCGCATTTCAAGGTGTCGAAAGAGAAACTTTCTCCGGACGATGACTTTTTCCAGACATTGGGGATCGACAGCTTGCAAACGCTCGATCTGCTCACCAAGCTGGAAAATCATTTTCACGTGGAGCTGCCGGATTACGAACTGCAGGGGGTCTCCGATTTTCGGACGCTGGCGGGAAAGATTCAGGCGCGACTGTAGGGAAGACAGACTTCAAGAGAACAGCTTCGACCAACGATCGATCCCAGGCAGGTAATGAATTGATAACTAAGCTCTTCTCCGTGTGTTCGCGCCTCTGTGGTGAAATGATTCTTTGATGCTCGATCTCCAAAAATATAGCTGTCTTGGCGCGGCCCTGCGCGATGCACTGGATCGTTTTGCCGGTGAGACGTGCCTGATTGAAGCGGACCGCGACCGGGAGAAGACGCGGCTTACCTACTCCGACTTCAAAGAAATTAGCTTGCCTCTGGCACGCGCGCTGGAAGATGCGGATTTTGATGCCGGGGACCGCGCGGCCATCCTGATGACAAATCAGTCGAAGTGGCTGATTTCAGCGTATGCCATTTTCTACAGCGGCGGTGTGCTGGTTCCTCTAGATTACAAACTGACAGCCGCCGAGCAGTTGCAGTTGCTGGAACATTCGAAGGCCAAGGTGTTGGTGGTGGAGTATCACCTGTGGCGGGCGATTATGCAGTCGCCGGAGTTTCACAACATCAAGACGAAGCTGGTGCTTGTGACCGAAGCGCCGCTGAAGGCAGACCTTGGTGGAGGATTTCGCTGGGAGGACTTCAAGCGCAAGGGTGCTCCTGATTTTATGATGCGGCAGCGCGAGGACGTGGCGTGCATCGTGTATTCGTCGGGTACGGGCGGGCGTCCGAAAGGATGTGTGCTGACGCACGAAAATTATCTGGAACAGTGCCGGGCGTTGACGGCGTGGTATCCATTCTGGCCGGGAGTACGGTATTTGAGCATTCTGCCGACGAATCACGCGATTGATTTCATGGTGGGGTTCATTGGGCCGTTCGTGTGTGGGGCGTGCGTGGTGCATCTCCGGACGCTGCGTCCAGAATTTGTGCGGGATGCTTTTGTGCGTTACCGGATTACTTATGTTTCTCTGGTGCCGATGATCGTCAAGAATCTGGAGCGAGGACTACGCGCCAAGTTCGACGAGCTGCCAGCGTGGAAGCGGGCGATCCTGAACCGGATGATCTCACTGAACAAGCTGCTGACGCGAAGGCGGCCACGCGTGAAAGTGAGCCGCATGTTGCTCGGACAAGTGCATCGCGCTTTTGGCGGAGAGTTGCTGGCGCTGATCACTGGCGGCGCGTTCATGGAACCCTCGACGATGCAGTTTTTTTACGATCTAGGACTTCCGGTGGTGAACGGATATGGGCTGACCGAAGCAGGAACGGCGCTGACCTTGAACGATCTAAAACCGTTTCGCGCGGATACGGTGGGCAAGCCGCTACCGGGTGTCGAGTTGCGCGTGCTGAATCCGAACGATGAGGGGATCGGGGAAGTGGCAGCACGAAGCAAAACCGTAATGTCGCATTATCTGGACAATGCGGAGTTGACGCTGGAAACAATTGTCGATGGGTGGCTATTGACCGGCGATTTGGGCCGATTCGACAAGAACGGGCACCTGCAGCTTTTCGGGCGAAAGAAAAATATGATCGTCACCGAAGGCGGGAAGAATATTTATCCCGAGGACATTGAGACGGTTTTCGATGGATTGCCGGTGAAAGAGTACTGCGTGTTCGCGGTGAACTATGTATGGCCGCAAAAGGAACTGGGAAGAGAAATGCTAGTGATGGTGCTGCGGCTGGAGCAGAATCAGCGCTTCAATAGCGCCCTCTTACAGGACATCATCGACCGCAACCGGCGCTTGGCGGATTTCAAACGCGTAGGCGGTTATTTGATCTGGGAAAAAGATTTCCCGCGGACGGCGTCGATGAAGATCAAACGGCAAGCGCTCGCAGAAGAAATCGGAAAAACCGCCGAACAGGGAGCGGTGGTGGGACTGTGAGCGAGCGGCAATCGTATCTCGCCATTGTGAATCCTGCGGCGGGAGGGGGGCGGAGTCGCAGGATGCTGGGGCCGGCGCTGGATCGCCTGAAAGCGGGCGGAATTGCGGTAGAGCTAGCGGAGACCCGCGGCGCGGGCGATGCGGCGCGGATTGCACGAGAGGCGTACGCGGACGGGCAGCGAAGATTTATTGCGGTGGGCGGAGATGGTACGTCGTATGAAGTGGTGAACGGACTTTTCCCTGAGGCGAGCGCGGGGGATACGCCCACGCTCGGTTTCTTGCCGTTGGGGACGGGGAACTCTTTTCTGCGCGACTTCAGCGATCGCGGAGTCGAGCATGCGATCGAGTCACTCGTCGCGCAGCGAACACGAAGCTGCGACGTGCTGAGATTGCGCCACCGGGCGGGAGTGATCCACTACATCAATTTGCTGAGTGTGGGATTTCCGGCTGATGTTGCGACGCTGCGTGCGCGGCGTTTCAGCAGCCACGGAGAGTTGGGATACTTCATTTCGATTTTTCTCGGCCTCGCGCGATTGCAGAGGAGGCCCTTCCCGGTGCGCCTGGAGGGGGAAACAGAATTCGACCGGCGGCGCTGTCTGTTCCTCACCTTCAACAACAGTAAATTTACCGGTGGCACGATGATGATTGCGCCGAAGGCAGAGGTGGATAGCGGACTGATTGAATACGTTCGGTGGGGGGCGATTGGCAGGCTGGGCCTGATGCGAAACTTACCGGGACTTTACGACGGTACGCACATTGAGCATCCACTGGCGGAGAGAAAAGCGGTGAAGCGGGTTGAATTTGATTTGAGCGCGCCAGTGGATGTGATGGTGGACGGGGAAGTGCTGACGCTGCATTGCGAGGAGTTGGATGTGCTGCCCGGTGCGTTGAACGTTGTGGCTTGAGCGCGTGATATAAAAGTGCATCGCGTGGGAAGGGAATCATGTCTGAACAACGGCGAAAGCAGCAACAGAAGCGGGTCGGGGAGACGGTAGCGAAGGTGCCGACGCGGAAGATGCCGATTTGGGGCGGAATCGTATTGTTATTCGTCCTGGCTTATGCAATCGGGTGGTATTACAGAAATCACCGCTACGACGGATTTGCGAAGTGCCTGGCGTCGAAGCAGGCGAAGATGTATGGCTTGTACTGGTGTCCGCATTGCGCCGAGCAGAAGGCGATGTTTGGAAAGGCATTTCAGTATGTGCCGTATGTGGAGTGCGCGGTTAAAGGCGTCAACGGGATCACCTCGGAGTGCAAGGCGGCGGGAGTGAAGTTATTTCCCAGTTGGCAGTTTGGAACGAATCCCCCGAAAGAGGGCGTCTTTCCGTTAGAAGAACTTTCCGATAAGACTGGATGCACTCTGCCGTGAGCGCATTTTCCGGTCACCCCGCTCTGTCCAGGCAAAATACCGCCAACGACAATCGACTGTGG
Organism: uncultured Acidobacteriaceae bacterium; assembly: GCA_964403025.1. GTDB lineage: Bacteria > Acidobacteriota > Terriglobia > Terriglobales > Acidobacteriaceae > Sulfotelmatobacter. The sequence goes on from CAYOEH010000005.1 coordinate 22,466, forward strand.
TTTGCGGCGATCGCGATTTTAGCGCTGGCGGGGATGGTGATATCCGCGGTGTCGCTGCAACGTCACTACGCGAATTCGTCGACAGCGTTTTGCGAAGTCGGGGAACGATTCAATTGCGACATTGTGAACCGCAGTGAATATTCGAGCCTGATGGGAATTCCGGTCGCAGGGGTCGGGATTCTGGGCTACGGAGCGCTGTTCGTGCTGGCAACGATCTACCGCGCACGTGAGCAGACGCCACTACGCTTGCTGGTGGCGGCTTTGGCGGGATTGGCCTTTGCTCTTTACCTGACCTACGTTGAAGGCTATGTGCTGGAGACGTGGTGCATTCTGTGTTTGAGTTCGCTGGTCTTGATTGCGATGATCACAGTGCTGGCCGCGGTGCTGAAGGTGCGCACCGGGCAGCGCCGCTGAAGCTCTTCGGATGGGAAAAATCCAACAATCAAAAGGCAGAGCCGGAGCCGTTTCTGAGGTGATCCGCGCCGGTGGTGCGGTGGGAGATCTGCGTCTGCAGGAATTTCGCAGCCGTGTTTTTCGGAATACGCGTTTTCTCCGAGTGTGGCTGCCTCCGGGCTATGACGACACGCAGAATGCGGACCGGCGCTATCCCGTGCTCTATTTGAATGACGGGCAGAATCTGTTTGAGTCGTCGACGGCTTTCGCCGGAGTGGAATGGGGAGTGGACGAGACTGCGGACCGGCTGATCCGCGGGGGCGCAGTGCTTCCGATGATTATTGTTGGTATCGATAACACGGGGAAAGATCGTCTTCGCGAATACATGCCGCACCGGTCGGTGCATCCCATGATGCTCCGCGTGCAGGGGCGTTATTATCCGGATTTCCTGATGAAGGAAGTGATGCCCTTTGTGGAGCATAATTACCGCATCGCGACCGGGCCGGAGAATACGGGGCTAGGCGGGTCGTCGCTGGGAGCGCTGATTGCGCTCTACACGGCGGCGGTGCGGCCGGGAGTGATCGGGCGGTTGTTGCTGGAGAGCCCGTCATTGTGGGCGTCGCACCGGCAGGCGATCAAGGAGAGCCGCCCGGTGCGCATTTGGCCGGAGCGAATATTTCTGGCGGTGGGCACCGCAGAGACGGAAAACGCCGAGCGCAGCCGCACTGTGGTGGACGATGTGAGGGAACTGGCGGCGATCACCCGGCGGGCGGTGCTGAGTCAAAGGCGGTTGCGGCTGGTGATTGGCGAAGGAGCCGGGCACAACGAATCGGCTTGGGCTGCAAGATTTCCCGAAGCTCTGCAGTTCTTGTTCGGTGAGTAATCCAAGTCAGATTGAATTCGCGCCTGGAGCTGGCTTCCTGCCGAGGTTCCAGATTCCATACAACAGAGCGGCCATTACTGGAACAGAGAGCTGGACGTGCGTCCAGCGTGCGAGGGGGCCGAGCAGCGGAAGGGCGAAGGCGAGGTAGAGAAGGAGTTTGAAATATGGAATAGCAGAATGGTCAGGATTAATGACGATCCAGTCGGCGAGCAACAGGAACGCGGGGGCGAGGATGACAAGATCGTAGACGGTGAGATGCGGAGCGAGAAGGACAGTGGCGAGAAGCAACGCGGAATAACGGACGGGTAATGAGAGGCGGCTGCGCCAGCCGGCAACCATCAACACGGAAACCAGAAGCGCGCTAACGAGGTAGAGGGCTAATGAAGCAGAGGGCCAAGGAATGAGCATGCTCCAGAAGGTGCGCAGGGAGTGGGTTTGGTAGAGTCTGGGTTCGAAGAGCGGGAGCATTCTGGATACGTTGAGCAGCGTGCGCAACCATTCGCGGAGCGGCTCCGGTCCGTAATAGAGCCAGGCAGGAATCAATTCGGCGGCCGCAGAAAAAATCGCTCCCGCGAGGATTTTCCAGCGGATCGTGATTAAAAAGATGATGGCCGCAGCGACTCCCAGTTGGGGTTTGAAGATGAGACATCCCAGAGCCAGGCCAGCCAGGAATTCACGATGAGTGCGCAGCGCGAAGAATGCGAGCGTGAAACAGAGGAGCGCCAGCGCGGATGTTTGTCCCCAAGCAATGAGGTGCCAGAAGGCGGGATAGGCGAAAGCGAGAATCAGGACCGTGGTTGCGCGGTTGTGCAGACCGGGGCAGGCGCGCCACAAGGCATAACAGCATAGGGCGTAGACCAACGCACTCAGAGTGAGCCACAGTGCGAGCGCCCAGGGATAGGGCAATCGCGCGAAGGGCGCGAAGAAAATTGAAACTTGTGGAGGATACAGCGGCAGATAGCGGATGCCGGCAGCGGCGGGAACTAGCCGCGCCGCAAGTTCTGATTGCACTGGCATGTTATATAGATCCGCGCCGCGGTGAGCGAGAGCGAGCGTACCCAGAGTGTAGAGATGAAGAAAGTCGGTGCCTTTGAGGTTGCCGGCGCGATCGCGCAGGCCGGGTGCGACAATGTTCCATAGATAAACAGACCAGAGGCACAGGGCAAGCAGGAAACCGTGCGTGCGCAGGCGTTTGGCGGTTATCCACGAAGCAGATTTGGCGAGAGTCATCAGCCCGCCCATGATACGCAATGGAAAGTCATGAAGGGGCAATTTCCGGTCAGAAAACGAGCTGCGGGTAGAATGACAACGTGAAACCGTCTTCTCGTCCGGGCGCTGCGCCGTGGCTCGTGCTTTCTGCTTGTGTGATCGTTGCACTCGGGGTTTGGCGGTGGGCCGATACGATTTTGGCTCCGGCAAACGCTGCGACGGTTCTTGCTGCGGGGAGACCGATTGGAAACAATTCCGATCTCTATCCGCGCTGGCTGGGCGCGCGAGAATTGCTTTTGCATGGCCGGGACCCGTACAGCGTGGAAGTCACGCGAGAAATCCAGGCTGGGTTTTACGGTCGTCCTCTCGATCCGAAAAACCCGGCTGATCCCGTCGCGCAGGAAGCTTTTGTTTATCCCATTTATGTCGTCTTCCTGATCGCACCAACGATTCACCTGCCCTTTGGGACGGCCGCGGAGATTTTTCGCTGGCTTCTATTGTCCGCGATCGCGTTCAGCGTTCCTCTGTGGATGTACGTCGCCGGACTTCGTCTGCACCGGGTTGTTCTATTCTCAAGCATCTTGCTCGCGGTGAGCAGCTATCCAGCGGTGGAGGAGTATTTTCAGCAGAACCTGGCGGCGCTGGTGCTCTTGTTTCTCGCGGCTGCGGCGGCTGCGGCAGTTCGCAACTGGCTGGTGCTGAGCGGGTTTCTGCTTGCACTCGCAACTGCGAAGCCGGATACCACGGGATTGGTAGTCTTGTGGTTTCTGCTGTGGGCTGCGGCGAAATCGAAGGAGCGCGCCCGGCTGGTATTGAGTTTTTTTGGCAGCATGGCGGCGCTGGTAGTCGCCGCCGAGGCGATTGCGCCCCACTGGATCGGGCGCTTTCTGGCGGCGGTTTGGAACTATCGAAACTATGGAACTGATCCATCCATTCTGGGGGCCCTGCTCCCGCGTTGGCTGGCGATGATAGCCACGGTGGGACTGGCAGGTGGGTTCCTGGCGGTTTGCTGGAGATTTCGTCAAGCGCCTGCGAACTCAGAAAGTTTCGGATGGCCCCTGGCATGGGCTGCGGCGGTGACCCTCGTAGCGATTCCCAAGCTGGCGGCCTACAACCAGCTATTGCTCATTCCTGCGCTGGTGATGCTGCTGCGGCAAAGGAAGACATCAACATTTCTGTCTCAAGCGCTCGCGAAAGCTGCCTTCGCTTGCCAGGGTTGGCAATGGCTGACCGCCGTGGCGTTGGCGATAGGCTCGTACGTGATTTCTGCGGGTCGGCTGCGCAGCGTGGCGTTGCTTCCGCTTTACACTCTTCTGGCGCTACCGGCCCTCGTGCTGCTGGCCATGGCGGCCGAAGTATTTTCGAGGCCGAGTTTGCAGCCATCGGATGGAACCTATCGAGATTCGCCAGCGGACAAATCTGTGATCCCGAGTTGAGAGGATGCTGCGGTCCTGCGCCTAGTCATCAGCCAGAGAGGCAGAAAGAGAGGAAAAAAGGAAACCAGGAATGAAGGTAACAGGGGAAGTTGATTTGGCGAATTCAGCCGGGGCGGAAAGAGGAGCAACGCCAGGGAGGTAATCCATGGCCAGCTTACGACGACGGCAAAAACCAAACGCGAGAGTCTCGGCAAAGTCTTCCAATCGTGTAAGAGGAGCATCGCAGGCAGGATCAGCATCACCTGATTGTAGGGAGTAAACAGCGGGAAGACGAGAACGGCGACTATCAGGAACGCGGTGAGGGCGGCAGTGAACTGCGGCGAACCGGCAGATTTACTCCGATTTTGCCATGCGAAGGCGAGCAGCCCAAGCACCAGGAGGCCGCCCAGGATTTCTCCCAGCGTATCCCCGAGAGCTACGCGGAAGAGGGAAGAAGTAGGAGCATATTTTCGATAGGCGGCGATACCAGCGACAAAATGGCCGATCCATCCGCGAAGAATCAGTTCCCCAGAACCAATCAAAGCGGTGAGGCTCGCGAGGAATGCGATTAGCAGGCTCCGCCGGTTCGACCAGTCGCCCACGGTCCAGATAAGAAACCAGCACAGCGGCAGAAGAACCATCTGCGGTTTGATGGTAGAGCACGCGAGCAGCGCGCCTGCCGTCACCAAGTGATTTTTGCAGACGCACCATGCGCCGGCAGTGAGCAGGAAGGCCGCAACGATTGCTAATTGCTGGTGATGGATGCCTTGTACGATCTGGGGGCTGCTTACGACAAATAGGGTGATGGCCGCGACTTGCTGCGACTGCAACGGCCAATGCAAAATGTCCCGACAGAGCAGCACGCTGGTGGCAGCCAGCAAAGCCAAGACGAATGGAGCCCATCGATACACCTCGGCAAAGTCGACATACATTGTGGGAGCCATCAGGAAGATGACATAGACCGGGTAAGCAAAGCGCTGTTCATTCACTATATCGATTCCCGGTTCCTCGTAGTTCTGGTTGATCGCATGGCCATAGAAAGCCATCTGGATTTCGTGGCTGACCTGCGGCCCGTAGGGATTCAGCCCGCGGAGCAGAAGGTCACGTGTGCCGACCCAGGGGGAGTAGAGGTCACCCACTTGTGTTTTGATCCGGTCATGCTTGGCGCCCATGTACTGGTCCCATGGCCCCAGAATCTTGGACATGTAGAGCCAGGCGAGACCGCTGACGAATAAGCTCAACAACAGCCAGATTCGGATTCTCATTTACGGGACAGCCTCGTAGGATTCCAGCCTGGGCGGTGAGGCGTCGCCGTTCACCCGCCATATGTGGCGATCGTGGAAATAATTTACCAACTCCCCGTTCCGAGCGTTTCCCATGTCGCGAGCCCACACTACTTGTGAGTTATCGATGTCGGCGGCGTTCGAAACCCATTCCCAATCGACATTGTGGTGCGGCCCGTAGCTTACGAGAACTAATTGCCTGCCTGGCATCTGCGCAAGCTCGCTGGCAAGTTCGGCCCGGTCCAAATTACCACGTGGCCATGGGGGTTCGATCTGGACATGCATCGCCGCGGCGGTAAGTCGCAGCAGGACCATAGCGCAAGCCAGAATTGGAATCGCGCGAACCATGGCCGGTCCAAGTCGCCAGCTTTCTCGGCGCCAATGCCAGAGGTGGCGCATGCATTGCACCAGAAGGATGTAGAGCGCGCCGGTGGCGGGAGAAAAATAATGGGGAAGAGACCAGGTCTGTACGGCAAGGCCCGCGACCATAGCTGCGCAAATGGAAAACGGAAGACGCATTGCCTTCTGGCGCACCACCCAGGGAAGCGCAAGCAACGGCAGCGTCAACAGGGGTCCCAGATAGAACTGCCACCACGAGACAGCTTTCCGCGCTGCGCCAATCAAGTATCCATGGACGGTTAAGTTCTGTTCGAACCAAGCCAATTCCGCGCGATAGAACTCCCGCATGACCTCATGGTGATAGACAGGTTCTTGGGGTGGAGTTTGCCAAATGAAGTATGGAGCCGTGGCGTAGGCGGCCCGGTTCACTTGATAAGTCATACGAAACGGATCGCCAGTGACGCGGAAATAGTAGTAGCCAGTAGCCAGCGCACCACTCGCCAGAACGACAAATAGCGGCAGCACAGCGCGGGAGAGTGACAATGCGTAGGCTGGTCGCGTTGGACCGACCAGCCACCAGAGCATGGCCACGGCGACCGGGAGGCTGAAGACCAAGCCTTCGTAAGGACGGCTATTGGCCAGAATCACAAGACCCACTCCCATCAGCAAGGCGTCACGTATGCGAAGGCCCTTGCGCAAACGGGGCCAGGCTCCCAGCACCAGCGCGCCGCCGAAAGCGGCGACAGAAGCGCACCAGTAGGTATTCATCCAGTAGCTGAGGATGCCCAGACGCAGCACGGCGAGCGCGGCTCCCAGCAGGGCCCAGGGCGGAGGCAGCCAGCCTTGCAACATCCAGCACATCGCGGAACACATCAAGGCGGTGACGAGCAGTTGTCCGATCCACGGATTCCCCATGCGCTGCCCCAAGGCAAGAACCAGTCCTTGCGCCGGAGGATACATGGACATGTAGGTGGGTTTTTGAATGATGTGGAAACTTTCAAAGTGGATCCACATGGGGTGCGTGGGATTGGTGAGCCTGCCGTGAGCGAAGGTGTCGGCTGCGAGCAGATAGCTGAACTCATCGTTGAACCGCGGTTGCGGAATACCGAGGATCGGGATGAAGCCCGCTCGCAGCGTAATCACGCTCAAACCCACGAGCAAGGTAGAAAGATTCGGACGACGAGCGAGGTGACCGAATGCGCGCTGGATCCGATCGAAAGCGGCGGGCTGATTCGGGCTGGAGCGGTTGCAAGAAAAGAAAAGAATCAGGACTGCAGCGGCGACCACAAGGAGTGATTCGATGATTGCCACCAGGGACGGAGCAAGCAGCGAGTATAAGTTTTGCATTGTGACCGGGCCCGGCAGAACGTCCTTCGAAGTCAGCCGCGGCGCGAAGCCTTTTCAACGTCGAGACTAAAACAGATCTGTCACACCGGCTGCTTATCAGCGGCCCGCTCAAACAATCCGTCGACGATCTGAATCATTTCGTTATCGACAACGCGGTTGCGCGAGATGGCCTCGAGCAGCGGAATCGAAACGATCTTGTTGGAGCGCAGGGCAGCCATGCATCCGAATTCGCCGCGGTGGACCATATCGATCGCTCCCAGTCCATAACGCGTGGCCAGGACGCGGTCGAAAGCGCTGGGCGATCCGCCACGCTGGATGTGTCCCAGAACCACGGCGCGAGTTTCGAAGCCGGTGCGCTTTTCAATCTCGCGGGCGAGGATGTTGGCGATGCCGCCCAGTTTGACGTGGCCAAACTCGTCCTTGCCCATGTCTTGCAGAACGGGCGCGCCCTGGCCCGGTTCGGCGGAGGAAAATTTGGCGCCTTCGGCGACCACGATAATGGAAAAATAAAGGCCGCGCTCGTGGCGCTGGCGGATGGAATCCGCAACTTTATCGACATCAAAAGGCCGCTCGGGAATCAGGATGACGTCGGCGCCGCCGGCAATACCGCTATACAGAGCAATCCATCCGGCATCGCGGCCCATCACTTCCACCACCATGACACGGTTATGAGCTTCCGCGGTGGTGTGAACGCGATCGAGGGCCTCGCAGACGATGTTGCAAGCGGTGTCGAATCCGAAAGTGTAATCGGTGCCGCCGAGATCGTTGTCGATAGTTTTGGGAACGCCGACAACTTTGACGCCACGTTCGTGCAGTTTCTGCGCCACGGAAAGAGTGTCATCTCCGCCGATCGCAACCAGGCCCTCGATCTTGTGTTTCTCCAGCGTGGCCATGCAGCGATCGAGGCCATCGGCGCGTTTGGAAGGGTTGGTACGCGACGTGCGCAGGATCGTGCCGCCGCGGGGCAAAATGCCTCCGACCGCTTCCAGATCGAGAACCATGCTCTTGTCGTCGACCAAGCCGCGCCAGCCTTCGAGGAAACCGACGAAGGCGTCGCCATACGTGAAGATTCCTTTGCGCACTACGGCGCGAATCACCGCGTTCAAGCCCGGACAATCACCTCCGCCGGTCAGCATGCCAATCTTCATGATCCACTCCCTATGAGTTCAGATGAAAATCCCTGGTATGCACCCGCGGCGTGCGCTGCATTCAGCGGTAGCCCGAAGCACGGGGTTCAGTAGTCGCCGGGAAGAAATAGATTATCACCAAAGACGGCCGATGCTGGTTAACAAGTTGTTTCAAAGACGCGCAGATGCTGAGTGCAATGCGATGCTCCACGATATGACTTCCGCGTGATCAGGATTTCGGATTCAATAGAGCTTCGATTTTTTCCAGCAGTCCAGCACAGGCTTCCCCCGCATCGGAGGTCGAAAAATCGCTGCCCAACTCGATCACGGGAACATTGGCGCATGCGGCTTGAAACGACTGTTGCGCGGCCGGAGATGCTCCGACGCCGGGACCCGTAACCAACAGATCGAAGCGGGTGACCCGCATCAGGATGAGGGCGTCGCGTACGTGGCTGGTGGTGTGAACGTCGTATCCGGCACGCTTGAGAAGTTCCCGCAAGTAGGCGAGCACGTCGGCATTGCTATCGACGCAGAGAACGCTGCGGCCGGTGAGGGCAGGCGCTTCGACGCGTGCTCCGGGGCGGTAAAAGGCGGCGACGGCTTTCTCCTCGGAGTCGTGTGCATCGAATAAACTTGCCAGATGCGATAGCTCCAAAACTTTGCGCACATGTTCGGGCACATTGCAAAGCTTCAAATCACCGCGCGCCTGGCGAGTGCTGGTGAGGGTCCGTACGATCGTGCCCAGACCGCTGCTGTCAATAAAGCCGACCTCGCCCAGGTGCAGAACGATGGAGCGCCGGTCGCGCAGCAACCAACTTACGTGAGCACGCAAAGACTCGCTTTCGCCCCCCGCCACAATTCGTCCGTTGCAGTGCACGATGGTGACACGTCCAACCTCACGAGTTTCAAGCGACAGGCGCAATGGTCTCCAATGCGGCTGAGATCAAGCCGCAAAATCGCCACATTATATCCGCAAGAGGCTGGGACGGGTAGTGCGAAAATCGAGGGTGGAACGGTTGGCAGAACAGGGACAGAAGTCCGCCCCGGCGATACATTACTTGTGTAATCTTCTGCCAAGATTAGAGTCGTCTTAGACTCATGAGTTCTTAGCAATCATGTCTGCTCGTTAATCCACCATATGGCACTTTTATCTAGACGGTTTTTCTGGTTGGCGGCACTGGCCATTCTGGGCTCGGTTTGTAGCCTATCGTCCTCACAAGCGCAGGCGCAGGATGCGGCGATTAAGCGCCGAATGGTGTCGCGCGTGGTTCCAACGTATCCAGCCTTGGCGCGCGGTATGGCGCTGGCAGGAACCGTTCGGGTGGAGGCTGTGGTTTTGCCGGACGGCAGCGTCAGAACAGTGGATATCAAAGGCGGACATCCGGTACTGGCGCAGGCGGCGGCGATTGCAGTAAGAAAGTGGAGATGGGAGCCGGCTCCCCGTGAATCCCGCGAGCCGGTCGAGCTGAAATTCGATCCCGAATGATCAAGTGAGAACGCCGTAGAACGGAACCGCCGACCGCAATTAGGGCTCCTGCGGGTGTTCTATGTTTTTAGTCCGATAGCGGCGGCTTCCAGTTGGTCGTGCACTTCCTCGGCGCGGCGGATCGCAGCCTGCACGTTTTCGCAGATATTTTCCCCTCCCACCACCTCTTCGAACTCGGCTTGATGGATCAGGCTGGCCGGTTGTTCTCGCGCGCCACATAAGATCAAAACCCGGTTGCTCGCTTGAAGCTGCCGGGCGACCTCCTCAATCGCGAACAATCCCGTTGCGTCAAGAGCCGTCATGTTGCGCAGGCGAAGAATGACGACCGGGGGGAGCGTGTGCAGATTTTCTGTGACGGCTAAGATTTTGTCAGTGGCGCCGAATAGAAAAGGTCCATGGATGCGGAAAATAGTTGCGTAGTAAGGGATGTCTTTATCCTGCAGAATGTGCATGCGGCCATCTTCCACGTATTCGTCAGTGACCTGGGAGACCGTGGTAGTTGAGGCAATGCGGCCAATGAAGAGCAGGGCGGCGAGGATCATTCCGGCTTCGACAGCGACGGTAAGATCAGCGAAGACGGTAAGAGCAAAAGTCACCAGCCAGACGCTGATGTCAGTCTTCGTGAGCTTCAGCAGTTGCGGGATCTCGCGCCACTCGCCCATGTTGTAGGCGACCACCATCAGAATTCCAGCGAGCACGGCCAGGGGAACGTGACTTACCAGAGGCGCGGCGAACAGCAGGATGCAGAGGAGGGTGAGAGCGTGAATCACACCCGCAACCGGAGACTGGGCGCCGGCGCGAATATTGGTTGCGGTGCGAGCGATTGCGCCGGTGGCGGGGAGTCCACCGAACATGGGAGAAATAATATTAGCCACGCCCTGGCCAATGAGTTCAACGTTGGGATTATGGTGGTCGTTACTCATACGATCGGAGACCACGGCGGACATGAGCGATTCGATCGCGCCCAGCATCGCAACCGTGAGAGCCGGGCCGAGGAGGCCGTGAATCAGATCGGTGCGAAAGCGGGGAATGACAAAGTGAGGCAGGCCCGCGGGAATTCCGCCGAAGCGGGAGCCGATGGTTTCTACTGGCAGCTTGAACAAGACCACGGCTGTGGTGCCGAGCAGGAAGGCGACGATGGCGCCGGGGATGCGGTTCGAGATGGCACGGCACAAAATCATGACGAGCACAGTGCCTGCGGCCAGCGCGGTTGCGGTGTAGGAAAGCGTGTGGAAGTTGCGGGCCAGAGCCTCCACGCGTTGCCAGAAGACGCCTGGAACTTTGGCGAGCTGCAGGCCGAAGAAGTCCTTCACTTGGGTGCTGGCGATGAGGATGGCGATACCGTTAGTGAAGCCGATCACGACGGGGCGGGGGATGAACTTGACCGCGGTGCCCATGCCGGCGATACCCATGATCATCAGAAGAACGCCGGCCATCACCGTGCACATGAAGAGGCCGTCCACGCCGTGAAGGGCCACGATGCCGGAAATGACGACGACGAAGGCGCCTGTGGGTCCACCGATCTGGGTTTTCGAACCACCCAGGGCGGAGATCAGAAATCCGGTTACGATGGCGCAGTAAATGCCGGCCTGGGGAGTGAGCCCGGAGGCGATAGCAAAGGCCATGGCCAGTGGCAGGGCGACCAACCCTACGGTGACACCGGCAATCAGATCGCGCAGAAATTTGTTGGCGTTGTAGTCGCGAAAACAGAGGATAGACTTCGGCAGCCAACGTTCTTCAAGAAAAGTACGCCCCATTTTTCTATTATGGGGCCAGCCACTGTAAAGACAAAGAATTGAATTGCGGGGACCAGTACACGGTGGAACATGACCCCGCGCTTGGGAAGGCCCGAGCGGATTTCAGTATTGCGCAGCGGCCCGGCTTTCGGCACAATGCTGCACTGGATTGAAGCATGAATAAGACTCTTGCGTTTTTAGGGTGGACACTGGTCGCAGTGCTTGGCGCGGCAGCGGTTGGCGCGATCGCTCTGCATCGCGGCGAACCGATCAACGCGCTGTGGTTAGTGGTTGCAGCGACCTGCTGCTACGTACTCGGCTATCGCTTTTACAGCAAATTTATTGCGGCGAAAATTCTCGCGCTCGATGGCCTGAGGGCGACTCCGGCCGAGCGACTGGAGAACGGACGCGACTTTCTCGTCACCAATAAATGGGTCGTGTTTGGGCACCACTTCGCGGCGATTGCCGGGCCCGGGCCGCTGGTGGGGCCGGTGCTGGCGGCACAATTTGGTTATCTTCCTGGGACGATGTGGGTGCTGGCGGGCGCTGTGTTTGCCGGCTGCGTGCAGGACTTTGTGATCCTGCTATTCTCGGTGCGCCGGGACGGGAAGTCGCTGACGGAGATGGCCAAGGACGAAATCGGGCGCGTTGGAGGATTCGTCGCATACGTGGCGGTGATTGCGATTCTGATTATCCTGCTCGGCGTGGCGGCTCTGATTGTGGTGAATGCGCTGAAAGCAAGCCCGTGGGGAACGTTCACGATCGCGATGACGATGCCGATTGCTTTATTGATGGGCGTCTATCTACGGCGGATTCGTCCGGGGAAAGTGCTGGAAGTATCGGCGCTGGGGTTTGTTCTGGTGCTGGCTGCGATCTGGGGCGGGCAGTATGTTTCGCAGAATGAAGCACTGGCGAAGCTGTTCACGTTCAGCGCGCCAACTCTGGCGATCCTGATCATGGTGTATGGCTTTGCCGCGTCTGCGCTACCGGTGTGGCTGTTGCTGGCGCCGCGCGACTATCTGAGCACATTCGTCAAGCTGGGGACGATTGCGCTACTGGCGGTTGGGATCGTGGCCTTGCATCCCACGCTGCATATGCCGGCGCTGACGCGGTTTGTCGATGGAACGGGTCCGGTATTTGCGGGAAAGATATTTCCGTTTGCCTTCATCACGATTGCCTGCGGCGCGATCAGCGGATTCCATGCGCTGATCTCGAGCGGGACCACTCCGAAGATGATTGCGCGCGAGACGGAGACGCGAATGGTCGGTTATGGCGCGATGATGTGCGAGTCGGCGGTTGCGATCATGGCGATCATTGCGGCCTGCGTGATGCAGCCGGGAGTCTATTTCGCGATCAATAGTCCCGCGGGAATTGTGGGGCAGGCCCCTGCAACCGCGGCTGCGACGATTTCCGGTTGGGGCTTTCCCGTGACGGCGGCGGATATGCAGGCACTGGCGCACGCGGTGGGAGAGCAGACGCTTTACAACCGGACGGGCGGCGCGCCGGCGTTCGCGGTGGGCATGGCGCATATCTTCTCGCGCAGCCTGGGCGGCGAGACATTGATGGCGTTGTGGTATCACTTCGCGATCATGTTCGAGGCGCTGTTTATTCTGACCATCCTCGATGCGGGGACGCGGGTGGCGCGCTTCATGATTCAAGATGCGCTGGGGCATGTGTATAAGCCTTTGGGGAGGACGAGTTGGTACCCGTCGATACTGGCGACCAGCGCGTTGATCGTCGCCTCCTGGGGATATTTCCTGTGGCAAGGCGTAAAGGATCCGCTGGGCGGGATCAATTCGTTGTGGCCACTGTTTGGGATTTCGAATCAACTGCTGGCGACGGTGGCGCTGTGCGTGGCTACGACGATCATTATCAAGATGCATCGCGGGAGATACGTTGCTGTCACGCTCGGGTCCCTGGCGTGGCTGGTGGCCGTAACGTTTACGGCATCGTGGCACAAGATGTTCGACCCGAATCCGCGAGTGGGATTTCTGGCGCAGGCGCGAGTGCTGGCCGCGGGGCCAACTCCATTGTCGAGCGCGACGGTACGGGTCATTTTCAATAATCGGCTGGACGCGGCGGTGACGGGAGTACTGGTTGTGATGGTAACGCTAGTGCTGGTGGAATCGGTGCGGCAGTGGATCGGCATTCTGAGTGGAGCGCGAGAAGCGCGAGTGAAAGAGGCGCCGTTCGTGCGGACGCGGTTGGTGGAGGAACAGGGATGAATCGAGTGCGAGAGATGCTGCGCGATTTCCTGGCGACCGCAGTCGCAACTCTGCGGGAGATTTTTGATGAGGCGGCCTATGCGCGGTTTCTGAGCCGGGCGGGAATGGCTTCGTCGAGTGAATCGTATGCGGAGTTTCGGCGCGAGTTTGAAGAGGCTAAAGTGCGACGGCCAAAGTGCTGCTGAGAAAAAAGTGGCGCATCGGAGTGCGCCAACGGTTGGAACACGAAATTCGTTTGGCCGGTTTCTCGCTACTGTTGTGAGAGGTAGAGGAGAGTTAGCTGGTGTGTGTCGGTTTCGATTGCGATGCCGTCTCCGGTTGGGTCGATCAAGTAGAGGCTGAAGGAGTCGGCATTGGTCGCGGTGCCGACGTCGAGACCAGTGATGGTACCCGTGAAGACGCTGTTGGCTACTGGGGTGAAGGCGCCGGAAAGCGTTAGGTCAGGGAAGGTTGGTCCCGGATTAGAGCTGAGAAGCCAGTTGAGATCGACATTTCCTGCGAAAGTTCCGCCGCTTCCGGGAGCGGTCACTGGACCGGCAGCGTTGAGGGGGTTGAGTCCGCCGGTGGTTTGATGCCAGCCAGTGGCATCGACGACATAGGCACCCTTAAGCGAGGCCGCGGTAAATGTGCCGCTGATTTGCTGGAAGCCGATGCCGCCAAGTGCGTCGGTACCATCCAAGGTCGTGGCCAGAGCGTGGCCGCTTCCATCCAAATAGAGTTCGAGGTTGGAAATGCTCACAGGGCCCATGTTTACATTGGTGATCGTTACTCGGCCCGTGCCGGCGTCGAGCACGCCTGAGGAGGGGCCATCGATCGTATAGGATGCGGCGATGGCGTAGGGACTCTGCGTTCCAGTTATCGTGAGGTCGTTGAAGTTGGCCATCCCTGTCACAGCGCTGCCGCTGGCGCTGGCCGAGAACAGGCCGACCACCTGCAGCGAATTAGAGATATCGATGCCGGTCAAGCCCACCACGTAACTGTTTCCCGCAACGAAAGTGGAATCGAACTTTCCGGCGTTCGAGCCCTGGCTAAGGGCAGTTCCCCCTAACGTGCCGTTGAGCGCGTCGGAGGTTTCTACGAGCTGGATGTGGTTGGCGTCGACGATGTAGCCGGCGAGACCGAATTGGAGGAGTGGAGTGAGGTTGTTCGCGCCGGTACCGGGGGTTAGTGTGAAGACAACGCGGCCGAGGGTGTCGGGCGGAGAAACCAAGCTGGATGGGTATGCAACGAACGGCTGCGCCTGGAAGTTGATGCCGCTCCCACTGGTGGTGGTGCCGTTCCATTCATTGGCGTCGAAAACGCTACCCTGCCCCGAGATGTTCCCGGCGGCGAGGATGTTGACTGCTCCGGCGATGGAGAGTGGACTGGGCGGATTGGCTCCGTCTAGTCCGTTGAGGCCGAAGATATACCCGCCGGATGGAAGATTGCCGCTGGCCGAGGGATCCTGCCATTCCAAGGTTCCGCTGGATGTGGCTGAAGTGTCGAACTCGGTGATCAAGGCCTTGTTTGGGTTGAGAGGCAGGAATGAGCCGTTGAAAGTCTCAACGCCCATGACCCCAACATTGATATCGAGATGGCCACTGCATGGCGCGAGCGCGCCGTTGGCGCACAACGTGAGAACCAACTGCAGGTTGCCGTCAGCAGTTACGGAAATCGTGCTGGCATTGGGATCGACGCGATCGAAATCATCGACTCCGACACCGGTGAAGTCCTGCTCGCCACCCGTGACATTCCCATTATTTATGGAAACTACGCCAGAGACTGAGTAGAGGGAAGAATGGTTATCGATATTGGTGTTGGTCCCGGAAAGGCGGAAGACGTAGTTGCTGTTGGCCACGATGGTAGCGGCCGCGCTGGCGCTGACCGCGGTATCAGCGTTCGAGGTTGCCGTGATGGTCACGCTGGCGGGGGTGGTCAGGGTTGGAACTGCGAAGGCTGTATTAACTGTCGTAGGGGAGGAAAACGGGTTTGAGCCGCAGGTCGCGGCTGGGGCGCAGCTCCAGGTAATGCCTGAGTTGGTGGGATCACCGGTGATTTGTGCCAGAAGTTTTATGCTTGCGCCACTGAACATCGCGGGCGGCGGAGGCGTGACGAACGACACCGTGGGCACGATGGCCGTGATGGTGACCGTGGCGCTGGCGCTCACCGCGCTGTGAGCGACAGAAGTCACAATGATGGTCACCTTTCCTGCAGTGGACGGGGCGGTGTAGGTGGTGCTGACCGTATTCGAAGGGCTAAATGAGCCGCAAGTGTTGGCTGGGGTGCAGCTCCAGGTGACGCCTTGATTCGAGGAGTCGCCGGTTATCTTGGCGACCAAGCTCACCTGCGCCCCGGCGGTCAGGGTCGCCGGCGGAGGGGTGGCCAGCGAGACCACGGGCGTCGTGGGGGTGGTGCTGCCGCCGGGAGCGCTGGAATTGCCGCCACAGGCCACCTCGCCCACAATCACTACCAGGCCGAGGAAAAGAAGAATCAAGGTGCGGAGTCTTATTTGGAGTAACGCAAGGCGCAGGTCGGCTGGCTGGCGGTTGAGGGTGATTGATTTCATGGAATGCTCCGGGGGAGCTCAGGGGGGAACTGATACTGTATCGCAAGATTGAGGCAGCTGTCAGATTTTTTTGAAGCAAGTTCCGCCCCCGGAGGCTGGGTTCAGGCCACAGACGGGGAGTTGCGGGCGGGGTCCGGCGACCCTATCTGTGTCTATGATCTAGAGATAGGAACTGCAAGCGTTCCGCGATAGACTGCTCTCAACATGCGAGTTCTGGGCATTGATTGCGGCGGGGAGTACACCGGGTACGGGGTGGTGGAGATGCAATCCGGTGGGCGATTGGTGTGCCTGACGTGTGGAGCGATCAAGCTCTCGGCGCGGGAGTCGCTGGCGCGGCGGCTGGCGCGGATTTACGACGGGCTGGGGGTGCTCATTGTGGAGCACTGCCCGGATGAAGTGGCGATTGAAGGCATTTTCTATGCCCTGAATGTGAAGTCGGCGCTGAAGCTGGGGCAGGTGCGGGGAGTGGCCATGCTAGCGGCGGCCGCAGCCGGGCTGGAGGTAGCGGAGTATTCGCCGCTGACCATTAAGTCGTCGGTGGTGGGGTATGGGCGAGCGGAGAAGCAGCAGGTGCAACATATGGTGACGCGGTTGCTGAGATTGGCGGAACCTCCGGAGCCGATGGACGCATCGGATGCGCTGGCGATCGCGATCTGTCATCTGCATACTGCGGGAACTCTGGAGCGCCAGAGGGTTGCGGCACGGTGACGTTCGGGATGCAAAGCACGAGGTTGTGGCGGGCGGTGGTTGCGGTATTGGTTGTGGTTGGAACGTCCGGGCAGGCGGTGCCGCAACAGGCAGCGAGCGATCGAGCTGCTTCGACCGCCGTAGTCACGTTTGCCCTGGACTTTCCTCAATCCCAGCCGACGCATTACTCAATTGCGGTGGACGCCAATGGCCATGCGACCTACGAGTGTGCGGTGAAGGCCGAGGAGGATTCGGACGAGCAGACGTACCGGACGGAATTCGAGATGACCGCGGCAAACCGCGACCGGATTTTCGCGTGGGCCAAAGAGGCAAAATACTTTTCGGGGGCACTTGACTCGGGCAATCGCAAGCTGGCGTTTACGGGAGCGAAGATCCTGAGCTATCAGGATGGGCTGCGATCGGCTACCGCGCGCTACAACTATTCGAATCTGGAGCCGGTGCGGCAGCTGACCACGCTTTTCCAGAATGTGGCGGGCACGCTCGATTACGGACGCCGGCTGACCTATTACCACCGCTATCAGAAGCTGGGGCTGGATGAGGAGTTGAAGCGCATGGAGGAGCAGGCGAAGAACAACGAACTGAGCGAGATCCAGGGCGTGGCTCCGGTGTTACAAGGGATCGTGGAAGATAGTTCGGTGATTAATGTGGTGCGGGCGCGGGCGAGGGAATTGATCCAGATGGCGAGCAGCACCCCGGGCGGGCGGCAGTAGGGCCGGGTTGAGTGCGAGATTTGACAATCGCCGGCGCAAAATCGTGCTCTAATGAGCGGGTAAACATCCAGTACTTTGGGGGCTGCTATGTACAAGCCACGATTTCACTCGATGATCTTGACGGCCATGGCCTGCGCGCTGTTTGCGCTGCCCGCCGCGGCAGAGTCGCAAGTGCGCATCGTTCGCCTGAGCGATGTGCAGGGTGGAGTACAAATCGACAAGAACACGGGACTGGGTTTTGAGAACGCGTTTCTGAATCTTCCGATCACGCAAGGGACGCAGCTGCGCACGCGGGATAACGGGCGCGCCGAGATTGAGTTCGAGGATGGCAGCACGCTGCGGCTTACTCCGCAAACTACGGTGGAGTTCGGAACGCTCGGAGCCACCGACGGCGGCAAGCGAATCTCTGCCGTGAGTCTGGTGGAAGGGCGGGCGTACGTGAACTGGCTGGGAAAGGGTAGCGATGAGTTCACGCTGAATTTTTCGCGGGAGAAAGTAACAGTAACGCAGCCGGCGCACTTCCGCGTTGCCGCCTCTTCGAAGGAAGCGGAGGTAGCCAGTTTCAAGAGTGAGCTTGAGGTGGTGGGACCGTCCGGCACGGTGAAAGTCGATAAGAAAAAGATGCTGACCTTCGATGCCGATGACAATGGTCAATCGACCGTAGCCAAGAATCTCAAAGAAGATACTTACGACAACTGGGATAAGCAGTCTGTCGAGTATCACGATACGTATGCAAAGAATAATTCCACGCCGTTAGGCTACGGATACAGCGATCTTAACTACTACGGAGCGTATACCAATTATCCCGGTTACGGCATGTTGTGGCAGCCATACTTCACCGGGGTGGGATGGAATCCGTATATGGATGGGGCGTGGTCGTGGTATCCGGGCATGGGATATATGTGGGCCTCCGCGTATCCCTGGGGATGGATGCCTTACTACTATGGAAATTGGGTCTATGCCCCGGGTATGGGCTGGGGATGGCAGGCCGGCGGATTCAACACGTGGCATGGCGGCCTGAACTACGTAGGGGCGACGAACTTCCACGCACCGGTCGCACCTCAAGGTACGGTGAGCGCGGTCGTTGTGGGCAAAGGCGGCATAGTTACGAACAATGTCCCGAAGAATTTAATCGTGAGCCGAGGATCGGCGGGGTTGGGAATTCCACGAGGCTCGGTGAGTAACCTGCACCAGCTGAACTCACAAGTGGCAAAAACGGGCTGGGCACCACTGCAGACGGGGCAGCAGTTCTCAGCATTTGCGGGACGTTCCGGAGGGTCTGACTTCAGCGCGGTGAATGCGACCGGTCCCGCCGGAGCAGGCCATGCAGGTACAGGATCGGCGCATGGCTCTGGCGGAGCGGCGGCTGGCCACAAGTAAGTGAAGTGCTAGCAGCAGATTTACAAGGCGGCCAAGATGGCCGCCTTGTTTTTTGCCTATCGCTTCAGGGGTTTTAGGCCACGATAAATACAGCATCTACTCGATGCTGATTGGGTTTCGATGGACGGTAGTTTAGTCGCGGGACGATTTTCAGGAGATCCGCGATGCAGTCAGAAACTGAAGATTTGGTGGCCCTGCGACGAGAGATTATGGATTTACTCCGGCAGCAGATGGAAGCTTTGAATTCGCCGCTTGGATTGACGGACGAGAAGTTGAGAGAGTGCTACGAGAGGCAGGCGCGGGTTCAGGAATTGCGCCAGAAGCTGCAAGACAGCGCGAACGCGATGGCAGTGGCGATGCCGGCGTCGGTGGCCGTCAATTCACTTGATCCAGCCGCTTAGGCATGAGAAGGCGCGCTCAAGGGAGTAAGGTCTCCGGGTCGCAGCAGAAAGAGAACCCTGAGATCGATGATGGCGTGCAATGCAATCGGCAGCCACAAGCTTCCTGTGACGATAAAGATCACGGCCATGAACGCGCCCAGGAAGGCTGTGCCGAGGATTCCGGCTAGCCCTTGGTAGCCGTGCGCCATTCCGAAGGCGATACTCGAAATCCCTAGTGCAATGAGGAGTCCCGCGTGCCAGGGGAAATCGGAGAGATAGCGGATCAAGAATCCGCGATACAAGACTTCCTCACAAACACCTGCGGTGATGGAGACGGCCGCAAACCAGGCGCGCTCTTCTCGCGTGACAGGGAGAATGAAAGCCAGGCGTTTGAACGCGCCCAACGTTTTCTCACGCAACTTGACGTTGCGACGCGTGAGATAGGCCTGCAGGAGAGAGCCGATGGTAAACGCGAGCACCAGGCCCAACACAAAAGACATGTCGAGCTTCTGTAGAGCGCTGTGACGACCGCCGGGCCAGAGCAAGAAAACCTGAGATCGCAGAACCATCCACGCGACGAGCGCGGCAGTCCATTCGACGACCGCGATTCTCTGGTAGGTCAGGATCTTTCTGCGCGGATTTGTGCTGGTCTTTAACGCGCGGGTTTCGAGCATATCCCAGATAGGGACGCCAATAAACAGGAAGAGCGCCAGCACATGCTCGGTAGTAGTCATGGGGACAATTTACAACATCGACCGGAAGTCGGCGGGACGATTCTCGCAGTCGCGCCTAGCGCACCACGATACCGGCGTAGCCAACCACCGCGAAGCGTTCGCCGGAAATATCGCCGGAGGTCGCGTACTTCACCAGCTCGGCGATCGTTCCGCCGAGGTTCCTTGCCGCCGTCAGCAAGGCGACGGCGGGGCCGAAGCCGCACATGCTGATGTGCTGCTGAGTGACTACGTCGTACAGGGCGCGGGCATCGAGCCGGAGGATGGGTTCGATCGCAATGTGGTCCTTCACGCGCGTGATCGCGTCGGACTCGTAATGATTCATGTCGCTGGAGGCGACGATCAGGACAGAGGAGGACTGCGCGGCGATGACATCGGCAAGCGCAAGCCCGAGCTGCTCAAGGGGCTCAAACTGCCCTGTGCCGAGAGCGATTGGGACGAACTTTACTCGGTGCTTCCGCATCTGCAGAAAAGGCAACTCGACCTCGGCAGCGTGCTCGGACTGGTGTGCGGCTGAATCCTCCTGCAGAAGCGGACACTGCCGCTTGAGAGCTTCGGCGAAATCGGCATCGATGGAGACGTCCCCCAACGGCGTTTCCCATGCGCCCTGGCTCATGATGGCGAGGGGGCGTCCCATCCCGGTGTGGTTGGGGCACAGAACGATGCAAAGTTTCGGAACTTCCAACGCGGCGAAGACCGCGCCTGCGACATGGCCGGAATAGACGTAGCCTGCGTGGGGGACGATGCACCCGAGTGCGCGAACCGGCTTCGGCTCCGGAGTCTGGGTGAGATAAGCGTTCACTTCTTCTCGCAGGGTGATGGGATCGCGAGGATAGAAAAGTCCGGCAACTGCAGGATGGCGAATTGGGGTCGCGGTCATGAAGGCTTCTCCGCGAACGGAATGCAAGGAACGAATGCACCCACCGAAGTGATGCTACGAGTTGTTGTGGTTCTGATGCAAGGCGAGAAACAGAGCGGCACTTTCTTCCAGGCTTAAAGTCTCGGCGCGGTCGGCAGGCTTTACCCGAGCTTGCGACAGAGCGGCCCGCAGACGAGGCTCAGGATAAGTCGACTTGAGATTGTTCCACAGAGTTTTGCGCTTCTGGCCGAAGGAAAGCTTGAGGAAGTCGATGAAGCCTTCCTGGTAGCCATTCACGGTCAGACCTAGTTCCTGGTGTCGTGACGCCATGGTGAGTCGCAGTGCCGTGGAATGCACCTTCGGCGGAGGCGCAAAGGCTGCGGGTGGGAGAGTAAAGAGCTTTTCCACGCGGGCGTGAAGTTGCGCCGTCGCAGAGAGCAGGCCGTAGTCGCGGCTGCCGGGTGGGGCGGCAATGCGGTCAGCAACTTCGCGCTGTACGAGGAGGACGAGGGTGTCAAAGTATTTTGAGTAGTCGAAGAGGCGCAGCAGAATGTCAGAGGTGAGGTAATAAGGAAGATTGCCGATCACATCCGCGGGCGTTGGTTTGAACTCGATGCCGGGACGGCTCAGGCCGGGCTTGGGGCCGAACAGGGAATCGAAATCGATGGAGAGAATGTCGGCCTCGATGACCTCGACGTTGGGAAACATGCCAAAGCGCAGGCGAAGCTGTGCGGCCAGCACGCGGTCGAGTTCCACGGCGATCAGGCGGCGCGTGCGCTTGGCGAGAAGGGAAGTGAGGACGCCGCGTCCCGGGCCGATTTCGAGCACGGTATTCTGTGAGACGTCGCCCAGAGCGTTGACGATCTGCGAGGCAAAGCTGTCGCTGGCGAGGAAATGCTGTCCCAACTTGGGCTTGAGCTGTGGACGGCGTGTGGATACGACCTTTGGCACGTTGACCCTCTTTTCCTCGGGCATATAGACTTGCAAGTCACCCCGCGCGCATAATGCGCGGGGGTTCAGGGCCCTCAATACTATTCCATCATATCGTGTGCCCGCGAAAAACGGGCCTTGCCCGGAGGGGTTCATGCATATCGCATTCGTGGCTTCAGAAGGTGTGCCATTCTCAAAAACTGGCGGGTTGGCGGATGTGGTTGGCGCTTTGCCGCGAGCGCTGGCCGCGCTGGGCCATCAGGTCAGCGTGTACCTGCCGCGCTACAAGCAGACGAAACTGACGGATCCAGCGACGGTGGTGCGTAGCATTACGGTTCCTTTCGACGACAAGTATCGCTTCTCGGCGGTGGTGACGGGAGGGAGCCAGGCCGGAGTGCGCTTTTATTTTGTGGACTACCCCGAGTTCTTCGAGCGCGACGCGCTCTACGGCACGGCGGCGGGAGATTATCCAGATAACGCCGAGCGGTTCGCGTTATTTTCGCGCACCGTGCTGGAAGCATCGAAGATTCTGGGCGTTCCGAACGTGTTTCATTGTCACGACTGGCAATCGGCGCTGGTGCCAGTGCTGCTGCGCACGGTGTATGGGGAGGATCCCGCGTTTCGCGACGTGGGAACGGTGTTCACCATTCACAACATCGGCTACCAGGGACTTTTTCCACCGGAGACTTTGCCGCTGCTGATGCTGCCTTGGGATTTGTTCACTATGTCGAAGATGGAATTCTTTGGACAGGTAAATTTCCTGAAGGGCGCGCTGACTTACTCTGACTTCGTGACCACTGTAAGCAAGAAATACAGCCAGGAGATTCAAACCGCGGAATATGGCTTTGGGCTGGAAGGCGTGCTGCGCGACCGTGCCGCGACCGTCACTGGAATTCTAAATGGAGTGGACTACGACGAGTGGAGTCCGCAGGCGGATAAGTTCATCGCGGCCAAGTATTCGCCGCAGGATTTATCGGGGAAGGCGAAGTGCAAGCAGGATCTGCTGGCGGCGTTTGGCGTGAACAATGCCGATCCAAAGCTGCCGGTGATTGGAATCGTTTCGCGGTTTGCGGCGCAGAAAGGGTTTGACCTGATTGCACAGATCATGGACCGACTGGCGCGCGAAGAGATGATTGTGGTTGCTCTGGGTGCGGGCGACAAGCCGTATGAGGAAATGTTCGTGCGGCTCAACAAGCAGTTCCCCAACAAGATCGCGGTGAAGGTGGCTTACGATAACGCCATCGCGCACAAGATCGAGGCGGGGTCCGACATGTTCCTGATGCCCTCGAAATATGAGCCTTGCGGGCTGAATCAGATTTACAGTCTCAAATACGGCACAGTTCCGATTGTTCGCGCTACCGGCGGCCTGGACGATACGATCGAGCCCTGGGATGCGCGCTCTGGAAAAGGAACGGGCTTCAAGTTTACGGAGTACAACGGCGAGTCCCTGCTTTTGACCATCAAGCACGCGTTGCAGGCGTACCGCGATCAGACTTCGTGGCAGGTGCTGATGCGCAATGGCATGAACAAAGATTTTTCGTGGAATGCTTCGGCACGGGAGTACGGGAAGATTTATGAGCGCGTGCGGCTGATGCGCGGGGTGGCGCCGACTGGTGAAAAAGTGTTGGTTTAAGGGGCGCGGTCCCGAGACTTCGCAACCGAACAACAGCTCGCTATCCTAACTGTTAGCGGTTCGTGGTTTTCCTCCCCTCGAAGCGGTCATACTGAGCCTTCAAAGCGGCGTATTGCGCCGATGTCTGATCGCATTGACTCTTCATAGCGGAGTACTGCCCGAATGCTCGATCATATTCCGATGACATCTTGTCGTATTGGGATCTTAATGTGGCGTAATCAGTGGCCGTCTTCTCTCCTCTGCCATTGCCTAGGCCCGCCCGATAGGAGAGCAAGAGCAGCACGGCCATGACAACTATATTGCGCGCCTTTTCCCATGGCCCTGCGCCGGTACTGTTCGTCCCATCATTAGCGTCCATAGTGCCTCCAAACGGCGCGATTGTAGCACATCGAATCTTCGCCGGACATAAGTTCCTGCCCTTCCTGCAACGCGATATTCTGGCTGCTAGAATTCGCATAGCATGGCCGCGACTTCGCATATCCCGGTTTTTCCCCGTACCATCTTCCACGTCGATATGGACGCGTTCTTCGTCTCGGTCGAGGAATTGTATGACCCATCGCTGAAAGGGAAGGCCGTCGTTGTGGGCGGGCAGCGGCATGAGCGCGGAGTGGTTTCGGCGGCTTCGTATGAGGCGCGGAAGTTCGGGGTGCATTCGGCGCTGCCGCTGCGAACCGCCGCGAAGCTTTGCCCACAGGCCATTTTTGTCGATGGACATCCGCAGCGATATCGCGAATGCTCGGAAAAAGTCTACAAGGTGCTAACGGCGTTCTCGCCGCAGGTGGAGATGGCCTCGATCGACGAAGCTTATCTGGACATGACGGGGACGGCGCGGTTGCACGGGCCACCGCTGAAAGCGGCGCACAAGTTGCATCATCGGATGAAAGAAGAGACGCGGCTGAATTGTTCGATCGGCATCGGATCGTCGCGATTGATTGCGAAGGTATCATCGGCGCAAGCGAAGCCCAATGGTCTGCTCTGGATTGTGCCGGGAGAAGGATCTAAATTTCTTGCGCCTCTCGATGTGCGAGAGATTCCCGGTGTGGGCAAAGTGATGGAGAGTCATTTGCACGGGCTGGGAATCAAGAAAGTGGGCGACCTGGCGAGGCTGGAAGAATCTGAACTGGAAGAACGGTTTGGGAAATGGGGGCTGGCACTGGCGGGCAAAGCTCGCGGGGAAGACGCGGGTGGATGGTTCGACTCCGAAGTGGGTGCCGATACGGCAGCAAAATCCATCAGCCACGAGCATACCTACAACGAAGACACGGCCGACGCAAACCAATTGGAAGCCACGCTAATGCGGCTCTCGGAGATGGTGGGACGGCGGTTACGAGAAGCGAAGTTTTACGCGCGCACGATTCAACTGAAGCTGCGCTACAAAGACTTCAGCACAATCACGCGGGCTCGTACGCTAGCAGCACCCACTCAGTTGGATGGAGAAATCTTTGAGCAGGTTCGCAGTCTGTTTCGCAAGAACTGGAAGCGGGGCATGCAGGTCCGCCTGCTGGGGCTGCAGGCTACGTCATTTGAGGCACAGACCGAGCAGATCAGTTTGCTCGAAGGCGGGCGCCAGCAGCGCTGGAAAGATGCGCTGGCGGCCGCCGACCGTTTGCGCGACCGGTTTGGCGAGTCGAGCGTATCGCTGGCCGCAGGCATGCGTGGAAGCTTCCGTGAACGAACCCACGAGAACCCGGTGGGGTTGCCGGGCAAAGGCACGGCCAAGAAACCGGGCGACCAGAAGCCGAAAAGGTAATCTGGAACGGTCACCCATTATCGGGTGACTTATGAACGGTCATCCACAAATAGGCGACTGCTTTACAATCACCCTAAAATGGGTGACAATGGCCTAGTCCTCCTGGAGGCTATATTGGCTCGCACATCTCAGCGTTACCTCGCAGTGATTGCGGATATGGTAGGGTCGCGGGGGGTGCCACGCTCTCGACGCGGCGCGCTACAGAAGAGGTTTGGCGATTTGATCGTCCGTCTAAACCGGGATTACCGGAAGGCGATTGCGGCGAAGTTTGTGATCACGCTCGGGGACGAATTCCAGGGACTGTTAAAGTCTGCTACCGTGATCCCAGAGCTGATTTCGCGCCTGGAGGA
Organism: uncultured Acidobacteriaceae bacterium; assembly: GCA_964403025.1. GTDB lineage: Bacteria > Acidobacteriota > Terriglobia > Terriglobales > Acidobacteriaceae > Sulfotelmatobacter. The sequence goes on from CAYOEH010000005.1 coordinate 47,885, forward strand.
TTTCTCGGCGTGCGAACTTCGCGTTGCCATCGGTCTCGGTACGCTCGATACCCCGCTGCAGAAATACGCCATCAACATTGATGGCCCCGCGTTGCACATCGCTCGTACAGCGATCGAGTACGCCAAGAAAACCAAAGCTTTGGGAGGAGTGTTTCGCGGATTCGGCGATCTTGATGAGATCCTGAATGGGATGGCAAGGCTGCTTTGGTTTCAGCGCTCCCAGTGGACGGACTCTCAAAGAAAGATTGTGAGTTTGCTCTGGCAGGGGATGTCGCAAACGGAGGTAGCCAGGAAGCTAGGAATTAAGAAACAAGTGGTATCGCGACAGGTTCTCGCCTCCGGTTATTCCCATTACGTGGCCGGGGATAGAGCTTGGCGTATGATTCTCCAGAAGCAGGTCGACCCCTTGCTGAAGGCTCATGGTTTCTTCCAACGTCGCTAGTCCCGAGTTTGTTCTTTGGTCCGAGTCCCTGTTTTTGTGGACGATTGCCGCATACGGCGTGGAGGCTGACCCCTTAAGAGGCGAAACTGCGCATGTCTCTTGGGCGCGCTGGGGATTCGTTCTCGCGTCTCGCGTGGTCCTGGTTGCGGCGTCCTCCTACATATTGTCGCGCTCGATCGCATTGTCTGGTTTGTTGCTGACGACTGCGCTTATACAACCGCTTCTTCGTTGCCGTCTGCCCGTGCGTTGGCTGGCCGAGTTTGAGTGTTTGTGGATGGTAGGTTTCATGGGTTTGAGCCTGGCACTTATTCGCTCCTGGCCATTGGCGACGCACTGGATTCCAACTTCGCTGGGCGCGTCTCACCTGGCCGCGTTGTGCATCACGTCGAGCACGCTACTCGTGGTGGTTCGCGGCGGTACGTATATCGTGCGGGGCGTGCTCAGAAAATGCGGCACTCTACCTTCCCAGAGCGACCGCATGCCACACCAGCAGCCGTCGCAGATATCGTCAGAATCCGATGACTCAACATCTGTAACGTCAATTGCGGCATCGGTCGAGGTACCCGCAGATCGCAGCCTAGACCTGAAAGAGTACAACCGAGGCCGTCTGATTGGAAATCTGGAACGAATTGTACTGACGATCGTGGTTGCCGGCGGGAGTTATGCCGCGCTCGCATTCTTGGTAGCGGCAAAGGGAGTGGTACGGTCTGATGAATTCGAAAACAACCGAGACTTTGCCGAATACTTCCTCATCGGATCACTCTCCAGCGTGCTGGTGGCGCTATGCGCGGGTCTCGCTCTTCGATTCGCACTGCTGCAACTCTGGCCTGACCTGTTGGGTCTTCAGATGCAGTAGAAGAGGGATCGCCGCAATCAACGGAAAAGACGAAGGCCGGGTATCCCGGAAGGTGATTCCGGATCCCGGCCCGCGTCTTAATGCAACTTGGAGTAAAACTTTGGTTAGTTGCCTGAGTTTGAATTGGCAGCAGCGGTGGTGGGCGCTGCGCCCGGAGCGTTCGTAGTGCCGTAGCGCGCCAGCCGCGGGTAGAACGGCGTGACTTCAAACGGCATCTTATCGCGCGCCGAGGTGATGGCGACCGGAGCCGTCTTCACCATTTCTGCCTTGTCATCCCAGGGATTGATCTTGACGCGTCCGCCCAAAGGCAGAGCCGCAACCTGATCCAGTTTCGCGTTGTCGAGCGCCGGGCCTTGGGTGGCAAGAGCGGAGAGGCGGGTAATGGTGCCATTCTCGCCCAGCGGATTGCCCAGGTGCGTCGTCAACAGTGCGTTGAGCTGAGGAGCGCGGGCTTGCAGCGCCTTCAGGAATAAGCCAACGTTGTCGAGCTTCTGCGCGTAAGGTGAATTCTTCAACATGTCAACGGCTTTCTTGTCAGCCGCAGTTTCTTCTTCCGGAATATGCTTAAACCCGAGGTTGTTGTAGGTGGAGTCGTCGGAGAACAGCATGCGATCGTTGAAGGCATACTTGCTGCCCAGGTTGTGGCCGAGCACGATGTGCGCCAGTTCATGCGCGAGCACAGCGGCCAGGCTGGCCTCGTCGGGAAGAACGTCGACTAAACCACGGCTGATCACGATGGTGTTGCCGACGCTGAAAGTTTCCAGCGGGGCGGTGAGCAGCACGCGGGTGCGAACCGGACGCGGCAGATCGATGTTGTTCGTAACTTCGAGATTGTTGACCACGGTCTGGAGAATGTGGTCGACGTCGCCCTCAGGGGCCAGCAAACCTGCGCGCGTAAGGCGCTCGATGACGTTATCTTCGGCCTGCTGCTGCCACTCGCGCTCGGCCTGCAGCGGAGAAGCGTCTTGCGTGGTCGCGCTTTCGTCCTTCACGCTATCGACACGAATTTGTGTGAGTTCGTCGTCCTTGCCTTCTTTTTTCAGATCGTAGCCCCAGATCCGGGTCTGCGCCTTGAAGGCGATCTTATTTTTCACGCCGGCGCTGAAGTCGCCTTCTTCACTGTAGATGTAGGCGGGCACCCAGTAGCCGGGAATCAGGTTGAGGCGCCAGCTATCCATGTGGAAGAAGTAGGAGTTACGCGGAGCGGGATAATAGGTGCCATTCAGCCGGACGATATTGAAATCCTGATCTTCAACCCAGAGGCGGCCGAGGAAGCGTCCTCTGCCCGAGCCTTTCTTGGGAGTCACGTCGAAAACCAGGCAGCGGACGTCACCCAGAAATTCACGGCGAATGTAATGAAACTCGTAGTGCGAGCGGTCAAAATCGGTGCGATCGGCATACACCATCCAGGAGAAGCCGATGGGCTGGTACTCCACCTTAAAGAGCTTGTTAAAGCCGCCCATCAGACGGGTTTGCATGCCCTTGTCCTGGTCCTTTAAGTAATCCTTGCGATCGACGGTCTCGCCCATATCCAGGCGTCCCAGGAAATAATGGTCTTCGCTGGGGACGGGGCCGAGTTGCGGATCGGCGGTCAGATTCTGCAGGTACGTCTCAACCACCGGTGTCCGTGTGGCGAGAGCCTTCATGAGTCCATGCTCACGCTCGATAAAGCGGTCCACCACCTGATCCATAGTCGTCGGCTGAGGCAGGGCCGAGGGCGTTGGCGCCGGAGCGGTACCGGCAGTCGCCCCCTGCGGGGCAGCGGACGGTGCGGAGGTCTGCACCGACGGTGCAGGAGCTGCGTTCGGCTGGGCCGAGCTTTGATTGTCCGCTGTCTGCTGCGCAGCGGCGCTCACCGAGACCAGCAGTGCAGCAGTAAACATCCATTTCGAAGTGCGCATGACTTTCTCTCCAAATTCTTACAACCAGTTTCTTCAAACCAAATTTCTGTCGCCGACATCCCCGATTCGCCCCGCAGACTCAGGGCCGCTAAATCGACCGTAGGGACGCGCTCTTCCGTCTAACCAAACTCTTAGTACGCCATCTGAAACAGCACGTGCACGACGGCCGTGGAATCCACAGGCTGTCCCATGCGCAGCGCCGGTTTGAACCGCATCTTGTTGGCGGCAGCGATGGCTGCTTCATCCAGGCCGTGACCCAGGCCGCGAACCACGCGATTTACATGCATCGTGCCGTTGGCCCCGAAACTTACTTCCAGTAAAACTTCACCTTCCAGTTTCAGGCTGCGGGCCTCGTCGGTGTAAACCGGCTGCGGCTTGTAGGTGATCTCCACTGGGACGGTCGCGGGCCCAGCATCGGCTTGCGCGAGCTTCGGTCCGCCGTGCACCACCTGCTCGGCACCGAATCCGCCGGTCGAGATTCCACCGCTGCGACCGTCGCCCTTACTTCCGGTCGCGATGCCATTTCCGAAATCGGCGCTGGCGACGGTGCCCTTAATTCCTTTCGCGCCGCCCGATCCATTGCCTTGTCCCGGACCTGCCGGCATGTCAAAGGATCCAGCCTGCGCGGCATAAAGCTTGGCACCCTGCTTGCCAGTGCCCTTCAAACCGTTGGGATCGCCAAAGCCTCCCGTCTGCACTTTCTCCACGGCAGCATTCACGGTTGGCGCCACCGAGCTTCCCGAAAAATCTCCAGTGTGTAGAAGTTGTGGACGAGCTCCGCCTGCGGTCATCTTGATCTGGGGCGCAGCGAACTGGTTGATCACGACCTTGGGAGCTTCCACCGGTTCGGGTGCGGGCGCGCGATGAACTTGCGGCGGCACGACCAGCTTGGGTTGCTCGAAGACCGGCGCTGGGGGAAGCAACTTCACCTTCAGAGGCTTCACCTTGACCACCGGCACGGGCTCTGGCCTCATCGCGGGCAGAGGAATTAATTCCGTGACGCGGTACGCCTTGAGCTGCAACCGATCCGGGAATATCAGTCCAAGATTCACCAGAAGAAAGGTGACCAGAACCACGAAGCCGTAGCTGGTTGCCAGCGCGCGTCTGTCGATCTTGCGCTCCGGCAAAATCCCGAGCTGAAAACCGCGTTGAGGCATAGCCATGTATTAACTCCAAGGGGATCCGGGCCGAGGGGGCGGACCGGGATTGGAGTCTTCACACTACGGGAGAAAGGACAGTGGGTAAACGTGTCCACGGCTCTTGACCTAAGGTAACCGGCGGAAAACTCTTATGGGAATTCGGCCCAAAACGGGCCAGGGACGCGGCTTAGGAGGGCATCTGCGCTTGACGTCGCCGGCGAAACCAGGAGAAAACCGGGACGCCAGCCAGAATCACCAGGAGTCCATACCCCGAATTCGGCCAGTTTTCCCGGAAGGTGTAAAAGAGAAGGACGGCGGCAATGGTAACGAATAACGCCGGAACAAAAGGATAGCCGAACACGCGATAGGGGCGCGCGGCTTGTGGATCGCGCCAGCGGAAAATAAAGATCGTGCTGCCAGCGATCATGTAGAAGAGCCATTCGGCAAAAATGGCGAGAGAAAAGAGCTGGCGAAAATTTCCTCCCAGCAGCAGCAGGATAATCGACAAGATTGCCTGCACGATGATCGCGGCTGCGGGCGTGTGAAAACGGGGATGTACTTCTGCAAGAGCGCGGAAGAAATATCCATCCCGCGCCATCGCGAAGGGGACGCGGGCTCCGCTCATGACAGTGCCGTTCAGCGTGACCAGCATTGAAATTGCCATCCCCGCCGAGACGATGGCTGCGCCCATGTGTCCCATCACTAAGGCGACTGCGTCGGAGGCGGGGCGCGGCGAGGCCGCAATCACATTCGCCGGCAGCACATATTGCACGCCCGCATTCACCAAGACATACAGCACGCCGACCGTCGCGACTCCGGCAATCAGTGCGATGGGAATATTGCGCTCCGGTTGTTTCACCTCGCCCGCGACCATGTTCAGGTCATTCCATCCATCGTAAGCCCACAGAGCCGCAACCAGCGCGGCCATGAAGCCGGCGATGCCGCCTTTGGCTCCCGTAAACGTTCCGGCGAAATTGCTCCAGCCGCGTCCGGTGGCGCTTCCTGCACCACTGAAACATACAACCACGATGCCGAGAATAATGGCTACTTTCAGTACCGTGAATACCAGCTGAAATTCTCCGGCCTTCTTCACTCCCAAATAGTTCAGCCCGGACATGAGAATGGCTACGGCGATGGCGACAAGCTGTCCCCAGGTGATCTGGAAGGAGTGGGACGAAAGGTTTGCGGGGAAAATATTCTCGGAGAAAAATGAAAAGATGGAAAACGTGCCCAGGACGCGGACAAGTCCGGTGGCAATCGTGGCCACCGAGGCTGGTTTGGCGATAACGAACCATGTCCAGCCGTAAAGAAAACCACCGAGCGGGCCGTAAGCGTCGCGGACGTAAACATATTCGCCTCCGGCTTGCGGCTTCATGGCTCCGAGTTCGGCATAGGTAAGCGCGCCAAAGAACGACAACAACCCGCCCACCAGCCACGCCAGATAAACCAGTTTCGCCGAGCCGACCGCCTGCATCATCTCAGCGGGAACCAAAAAGATTCCGCTGCCGATGATGGTTCCCACGACGACCGCCGAGGCGTGGCTTACACCCAGATCACGAGAAAGCTCGGGACGGGTTGCAGTTTGCTGTGTCAGGTCCGGCATGATCGAAGGGTGCAAGTATACGCGAGGGCCGGCGGATACTCTTTACAACGGTTCAGGCAAAAGCAGACTGGAAATATATCCCACAGCGAACGTCATCATCGTACCGATCATCACCCACCACGTCCACGGAACGTGCGTCCCTTGCCACAGATATAACTCGATGGCGAATCCGAACAGCATGCCTATCATCGCGCCGGGCTGATTGGCCTTTCGCGTCAACACGCCGAGTAGAAAGACTCCCAGCAGAGCGCCATAGGCAACGGATGCGATCTGCAAACCGACTTCGACTACACGCCCCACTTTATGTAGTGAGAGCACCGCAATGGCAAATAGAAGCAGAGCCCATACGAAGGTCGAAAGGCGAGAGAGGCGTATGCGTGTACGTTCGTCGGCTTGGGGGCGGAAGCGCACATAGAAATCCATGATGGAAGTGGAAGACAGGGCATTCAACGCCGCGCTCAGATTCGACATCGCTGCTGCGAGGATTGCCGCGATGAGCAGACCGGAGATTCCGTGCGGCAGGCGGCTGACGATGAAGGTGGGGTAGATACGGTCCGGCCTGCCGAAACTCGCCGAGGGCACGCGGTAATAAGCCCATAGCATGATGCCTACCGTGAGGAATAATGCAAACTGAAAGAAAATTGCGATGCCGCTCGAAACCAGAGCTGCCACCGACTGCCGCTCGCTGCGCGCGGCCAGCAAGCGCTGCACGATGAGTTGATCAGTGCCGTGGCTGGCGACGGTGAAAAACGTGCCGCCGATTACGCCCGCCCAGAAGGTATAAGGGATCCACAAACTGGGAGTGAAATCGAACAATTGCAGCTTCCCGGCGCTCGCGGCCGCAGCATGAATCGCGGTCCATCCTCCGGGAACAAGATGCAGGATCGTCCACAAACCCACCAGCGTTCCGCAGACGTAAATCACGGTTTGCACCACATCGGTCCAGATTACGGCGGCCAGTCCGCCCTCGAACGTATAGATGAGCGTCAATATAGTAATGATGGCGATCGAGGCCACTTCACCCGTGCCTAGCGCGATGGAAACCACAATCGAGACGGCATAGACACGCACGCCTTCCGCGGCTGTCCGCGTGAGCAGGAAAAGTCCGGCAGTCAAGGAGCGCAGCCCGCGCCCGAAACGGCGTTCGATCAATTCGTAAGCGGTATAAAGGTCGCCGCGAAAATAATGCGGCAACAGAACGAAGCTGATCACGACCCGCCCCACCACATAACCCATCACCACCTGCAGGAAGGTGAAGTTGGTGTCATAGGCGAGGCCGGGGATGCTGATGATGGTGAGCGTACTGGTTTCCGCGGCAACGATTGAAAGCGAGATGGCCCACCAGGGGATATCTCGGCCGGCCAGAAAATAATCACGCAGGGAACGATGCCGTTTGCGGAAACGGAGTCCAAATAGCGTGATGCCGACTAAGTAGAGCGCGATGATCGCCAGATCGAGTTTGTCGAGACCCATGCGTTCTGCCGCTATATCGCTTTCCGACCTAGTGCTTTGCCAGAAGCTCTTATCAAATGAATCATTATGGCCGCACTTCAGCTTTCCCGCGAGTGAGAGTCTATGAACCTCCATTTTTGAAGTGCTGAGAAGCGAGAACTGCTGTGATAGAAATAACTCGTGGCTTACTACCTTGGCGTGGATGGCGGCGGCAGCAAGACGAAGTGCGTGATAGGCGATGAATCTTCGATTCTCGCGGCTGCCGTGGCGGGTCCCAGCAATATCACTCGCGTGGGGGAAGTGCGTGCCCGCGAAGCGTTACACGCGGCGATGCGCGAGGCGTGTCGCACCGCGAAAATCGATCTGGAGCAACTGCATCGTGCCTGTGTCGGAGCCGCGGGAGCCGGACGAGAAGAAATCGCCAGCGTCGTTCGCAGGATTGTTGCTGAAGTGGTTCCCGGCGAGATCGAAGTCGTCGGCGATATGCAGATTGCGCTGCAAGCCGCTCTGGGCGGGGGACCGGGCGTCGTCGTGATCGCCGGAACAGGCTCGATTGCCTTTGGTCGCGATGCGAGCGGGAAGACTGCCCGGGCTGGAGGGTGGGGCTTCGCCATCTCGGACGAAGGATCGGCGCACTGGATGGGTCGCGCCGCAGTGGCCGCTGTGTTGCGATCTGCTGATGAATCGGCAGAGGGTCGAACGATTGAGCAGCTTCCACCACTTTTCCGCGAGATGAAGCCCATCTGGAAGGTGGAATCCCTCGAACAGCTAGCGCGTGCGGCTAACTCGACTCCAGACTTTGCCGCGCTCTTTCCTGCAGTGCTGGCGGCGAGTCGTGAGGGCGACGAACTGGCGCAAACAACCCTGCGGCAGGCAGCGACAGAACTGGCCCATCTTGCCGGCATTGTGGTGCAACGGCTTTTTCCGGAGCAGCGGTGCGGGGCTGTCCCGATGGCCATGGCAGGCGGCGTCTTTCGTCATTCGGCGAAGATCCGCGAGCTTTTCTACAATCAGATTCGAACGGCGCATCCTCACGTGGTTCTAAATTCTGGAGTGGTCGAACCGGTTCACGGCGCGCTGCAAATGGCGCGGCGATCCGTTTCGTAAGCGCCGCAGTCGATCATGAATCACGAAGGTATCCGAGAGGAGCGTATGCAACAGCCGCCTGTTGCTGAGCCACGTTCGACCGTACAGCTCACGCTGACGGAAGACGAGCTCCTGGCACAACTTGAGCGACGCGACCTGCCTCCGGAGATCATCGAGGAAATCTGCCAGAGCTCAGCCGCGATGAAATCGCGAAAAGTATGTGTGGCCCTGGCCGCGCACCCGCGCTCACCGCGACACCTTGCGCTGCGGCTGATTCGTCAGTTCTATACCTTTGATCTGATGCGATTCACGCTGCAGCCGACAGTCGCAGCTGATTTAAGACACGTGGCTGAGGAGCAACTTATTGCGCGACTGACCTCGGTTACGCTGGGAGAACGCCTCGCGCTGGCCCGCCGCGGATCGCAAGCGGTTGCCGCGGCGCTGCTGCTCGACAAAGAATCGCCGGTCTCGCGCACCGCTCTCGAAAACTCGCGGCTGACGGAAGCCGCTGTCATCAAAGCACTGATGCGGCCGAACTCTCCAGCAGCTTTTGTCGAGCTGGTTTGCCACCACCCCAAGTGGTCGCTGCGACGCGAGATTCGCATGGCCTTGCTGCGCATCCCGCACACTCCGCTTGCGCGTGCACTGGAGTTCGCCAGCACGCTTCCACCGCCGCTTCTGCGCGACATCCTGCACACGTCACGTCTACCTGAGAAGATCAAGGTGTATCTGCGCAATAATCTGAAGGAGAGAAAATAGGATTCAGTCCGCGGACGCGGCTATCGCCCGCCGCCGATCTCAAGAATGGCGCCTGTTGTATAAGAAGCCGCGGGGGAGAGAAGCCAGAGCACACCCTCCGCCACTTCGAGCGGCACGCCAGCTCTTTGCATCGGAATTGTTGACGCCAATCGCTCCAGCCGGTTTGGAGCGCCGTTGGCCGCATGCAGTCCGGTTTCGATCAGGCCGGGAGCAACAGCGTTCACCCGAATTCCTTCGGTGGCAACTTCCCGCGCCAGCCCGATCGTGAAGCTATCGATCGCACCCTTCGACGCCGCGTAATGAACCCACTCTCCAGCGGAGCCAGTGTGGGCCGCGCGGGAAGATATATTCACGATCGCGCCCCCGGCTCCGCCGTGCTTGGTTGACATGCGGCGAACAGCTTCGCGGGCGCAAAGGAACGCTCCCGTCACGTTGACCGCCATGACTTGTGCCAAGACCGTTGCGCTCACTGAGTCGACTCGCGCAAATCCTCCGGTAATAGCAGCGTTATTGACGAGAGCCTTGATCGGCCCCAGTTCACGCTCAGCAGTTTCGAAGAGCCGGAGAATATCTTCCTCACCGGCGACATCGGCCTGAATCGCGCAAGCACGTCCGCCAGCGGATATGATCTGTTCCGACACCGCGAGTGCTTCGGCCTCGCCGGTCGCGAAATTAACCGCTACCGAGAATCCGCGCGCACCCGCTAATGCGGCAATCGCCGCACCGATGCCGCGACTGGCGCCGGTCACAATCAGGGTGCCGCTTTGTTCCGTGCGAGCCATAGATTTTGTGGCGTAAGACCCTACCGCGCTATCGGTTCCGGCTTCTTGTGCATCAACTCCACCACGGCCTGATACAGCCGCTGGCGAGTCTCGTGGCGCTCATAGGCCCGCGTAATGTAGCGTACTCGCACCTCCACGCCGGAGCCTGTGGGCCGCACATTGATCGCCGGCTCCGCGGAGAAAGATTGCACACGGTAGCGGGTGGTAGCACTGTGCCACTCTTCCTCGGCTTTGCGCGCGTTGTTCTCGGTATCCTTGGCCACTAACTGCTGCAATTGTTCGACGACGGCATAAGGATCCTGATCCGCCGGAATGGTGAGCTGCAATTCGTCCCACATCCACTGACCCGACGTGGAGAAATTAAAGAAATGATCTTCGATGGCGAAACTATTTACAAACGATACGCGGCGTCCGGTCGGATGCCCCGAGTCGGTCCAGTTGCCGGTCTCGAGCAAAACCGTCTTCAGCAGCCCGATCTCGACCACCTCGCCCGCCACACCGTTGATCTCCACCCAGTCACCGACGCGGATGCCGTTTCGTCCCATCAGGACGAACCAGCCGAAAAAGGCCACGATGAAGTCCTTCATGGCCACGGTTAATCCCGCGCCAGCCAGGCCGAGAATTGTGGTGGTTTCACTGGGCATGCCAAAGATTATGAATAGGATTGCGATGGCGCCGGCGGCTTGCGCGGCAAACTTGACCACCGCACGCAGCGTGCCGATGCGTTTATTTTCCGCCGTCACGCCGGTAAAAAGATGGTCGATCAGACGGTCCGCGAGATAGACCGCAAGCAGCACAAGAAGAATCCAGAGAGCGGCCTCAAGAATGTTGTGCAGCGCAGCCCGCTCGCGGGTTTCGACGATCCCGATCCAGTTCTCGTAAATGTCGTTGAGTTCCTGCTCGTCTTGCAGGCGCTTGCCGATGTCGGCCAAGCTTCGTTGGTCATCTGTGTAGCGCCGCAACGACTGCAGAGCAGCCTCAGCCCCGGCCTTCGATTCTTCCCGGCTCGTCTCCTTGCCACCTTTCGCGAAGCCAGCGGCCTGCTGCTTGGCCGTCTCGCGATTCTCCTTATCCTGGTCGACTTGCTTTTCGTCCTGGCCATGCCGCAGGGCCAAACGCTGCAGCTTGCCCTCCGTTTCCTGCAGCGCGTCTCCCAGTTGCACCCGAACAGCGCGCAACGCCCGCCAGGCGCGGAAGACCGCCAGCAGAGTGTGCGCCTGGTAGTCCTGTTCCGCGGTATTCGCGGCTGCTGCCAGCGTGGGTTCGTTGTGACCCCCGGCTTCATGCTCCTGCTGCAGTTGACGAATCTTCGCCTGCGGATCGCCTCCGGCGCGCTCCAGATCCTCGGCGGCATCCTCGAGTTCGTCCTGATCGAGATCCAATTGCGCCTTGGCGACGTCCAACTGGTCCTGGAGATTGTCTTTCTTTGCATCGGGTGCTGCGGCCAGCTTGCGCGTGAGCTGCGCAATGGTTTCCTGGTCCGCCTTCACAGCGGCGTCCGCTTTCGCTTTGCGCGCCGCCACTTCTTTAGCCTCCGCCGTTAGCTTCGGAGGATTCAGCGCGGCGGTGCGCAGTGCGTCGGCAAACGCCAGGTCGACTTCATGGTCGCCGACTTTTTCCGCTTCGTGCGCCAACCGCAACTCGTCTGGCGTGCCGGCCAGGGCAGCCATGCGCCGCGCTGTTTGTAACGGGCGTTGATCGACGAGCGGACGCTCGTTGCCAGGCTGAGTTCGCGCCAGCAGCTTTTTGCCGGCCGGGGTTGCGGCCGATTCATCGACTTCGGAAGACGTGCGTGCCGCCCGCGTCCACACCATGCCCGCAATGGCCGTGGCCACCAGCAGAAGCAGAACGATCGCGGTGATCCAATGGCGAAGTTTCATAGCAATCGGAAATCGGAAACTGCAAACGCCAACTCAAGAATCATCCGGAAGAGGCTAGTCTAGCAAAGGCGGGACTGAATCGCGGACACGCAGGGACACAGACGAAGCCCACGTGTAAACTGTCCGGTCGTTCATGGAGGCTGCATGAAATCGCTTGTGCTGGTTCTCTTGGTTACGCTGGTCGTCGTGTTCATCGTAATTCCCAAGGCTCACCCGTTTGCTTCGGCGTCGGAGAAGCCCACCGCCGAGACGCTGCGACAGATGGAAGGCGAATTTATGAAGGCTGCGGCCGAACACGGCTCCGCGGGATACATGTCTTACTACGCTGACGATGCGGTCGAAGTGCCTAACAGCGCGGTCATCATCCGAGGGAAAGTAAACATTGCGAAGACCATGGGATTTCTCGACGACGAGAGCAATCGTCTTAGTTGGACTCCGGTGGGCGCGGATATCTCAGCGTCCGGCGATCTCGGATACACCTACGGGACTTACGAATTCCGTTCAGTCGGTAAAGATGGCAAGGCTGTGGTCGAGAATGGAAAGTACACCAGCATCTGGAAGAAGCAGAAGGACGGAAGCTGGAAAGTAGTTCTCGACATGGGAAACGCGAGCGCAGCTCAATAGGAACTCTGCGCCGGCGGGCGCGGGCAGGAACCGCAAACAAGGCTTCAGCTATTTCCGAAAATGATTGCTGATCGCTTCGGCCTGGCTGCGAGTCACGACAGCAGACAGAGCGGCCGCATCTGCCTGTTTCACAGCCTGCAAACTGCCAAAGTGTTCGAGAAGGCGGCGGGTCGTGCTCTCGCCGACACCAGGAATCTCGCGCAGTTCTGTGGAGCGATCCCGCATCTGGCGGCGTTTGCGATGGAAGGTCACGGCGAAGCGGTGGGCCTCATCGCGAATGAGTTGAATAAGGTGCAGTACGGGCGAGTGATGATCGAGGACGACAGGATCTTTCTCTTGCCCGTAGACGTAAAGAATTTCCTCCCGTTTGGCGATGGCGGCGAGCGGCTGGTTGATGATCTCCAGCGATTCCAGGGCTTCGGCTGCGGCGTGCAACTGGCCCAGGCCGCCATCGATCAGCACAAGGCTGGGCATGGGCTTCTCTTCTTGCTGCAAGCGCTTATAACGGCGCGTGACCACTTCGCGCATGGAAGCGAAGTCGTCGACGCCCTCGACGGTGCGGATGATGAATTTACGATAGTCCGATTTCTTCATCTTGCCGTCTTCCCAGACCACCATGGAAGCAACAGTCTCCGCGCCTTGAATGTGGGAGATGTCGAAGCACTCGATGCGCTTCGGCAGCTCGGGAAGACTGAGAACATCCTGCAGTTCCTCCTGGATCGCTTTGGCGTTCGGCTTCAGCACGCGGAAACGCTGGTCGTAGGATTGCTTGGCGTTAGTGCCCGCAAGGTCGATAAGGGCACGCTTATCGCCGCGCTGCGGAACCAGGATGTGAACGCGCGCGGCGCGGGGATCGGCACCGGCGACTTGTTCGGAGAGCAAGTCCTCGAGCGTCGCGCGATCTTCGAAATCGACCGGGACGTAGAGATTGCGCGGGACATAGGGTTGGCCGATGTAGAGCTGCTTGAGGAGAGCGGAGAAGAACTCTCCGGGATGGAATGGGTCGGCAGTAGCAGAGGCTCCCGAGCTTTGCTCGGCTGGATCGCCGATGGCGATTGTCTCCTCATGTTCAGTGGAGGGCTCTGCAACGGTTGGGATCTCGAACTCCGGTAAGTCTTCCCAGAAGAATTCTCTGCGATCGACGACGCGGCCGCCGCGCATATGAAATAAATTTACGGCGAGCATGCCATTCTCATAGTGGTAGCCGAAGACGTCGGCGTCGTCGCCTTCGGCGGCGGCGATGCGCTGGCGTTCCTGCAATTGCTCGACGGTGGAAATCAGATCGCGGTAGCGGGCGGCGCGCTCGTACTCCTCCGCAGCCGCGGCCTGCTCCATGCGCTCGTGCAACGACGTGCTCAGATCCGTGGGCCGGCCTTCCAGGAAAAGTTTCACGTCGCGAACCGCTTCCTGATAAGCCTCAGGCGTGGTCAGGTCCTTCACGCACGGGCCCAGGCAACGTTTGATGTAGTACTGCAGGCACGGGCGCGGATGAAATCGAGTCAGGTCAACTTTGCACGATGGAATCAGAAAGTTGCGGTGAATCAGATCGACGATACGGTACGCCAGATTGGCAGGGAAGTACGGCCCGTAGTAAGCGCTTCCGTCCTTGCGCAAGCGGCGAGTGACGTAGACGCGCGGCCAACGCTCACCGAGAGTGAGCTTCACGTAAGGGTAAGTTTTGTCGTCGCGCAGCAGGATGTTGAAACGCGGCTTGCGCTGCTTGATGAGATTGTTTTCGAGGGCCAGTGCTTCCTTGTTGTTGGCGACGACGATGTAATCGACGTCGACGGCCTCGCGCACGAGTGTACCGGTTTTCGAATCTTCCCAGCGGCCTTCGTGGAAGTAGCTGGCCACGCGGCTGCGCAAGTTCTTCGCCTTGCCAACATAGATGACTTCGCCTTCGGCGTTTTTGTAGAGATACACACCGGGCTCAGTCGGGATGGTGCGGATTTTCTGGAGAAGATCCATGCTGGTTTTCTTGATTATTTTACTGGATAACGGAATTTCTGAAAGCGGCGCAGGGGAACGTCAGAAAGACTTTCCTAGTAATCACAAGCGGGATGGAAAAGGGGGAGTAAATTCATGCGTGTTACAATATTGTCATATGAGTCACACACTCACAATCCGGCTTACCGAGGAGCTTCTAGCTTGGCTAAAAGAGAAATCACGCCGTACCGGCGTGCCCATGGGACGTCTTGTGCGCGAGCAGCTTGAGAGCGCCAAGTCCAATGGTGGAAAGCAGAGATTCCTTCGCCATGCCGGCGTAATCCGCGGCGGACCCGCTGACCTGTCCTCCCGAAAGGGCTTTTCCCGGCCATGAAGGGCATATCGGATACGGGCTTCATCGTTGCTTTCGCGAGAAGCAACGATAAGCATCACCGGTGGGCTTTCGACGTGGCAAAGGGCATCACCGAACCTCTGCTAACTTGCGAGGCAGTCCTCGCAGAAGCCGCGTTTCACCTGGAATCCAGCGCCTACGTACTAAACCTGATCGAAGACGGATTGCTGCGATTGGCGTTCGACTGCTCGAAGAATTTGGTGGAGCTGCGGGAGTTATCGCGGCGTTACGCCGATCGCAAACCAGATTTGGCAGATCTGTGTTTGATTCGAATGAGTGAGCTTTATCCCCGGCACAGCGTTATCACGGTCGACGAAAGCGACTTCCGCGTCTATCGCAGGAATAAGAGGGAGACGATTCCCCTGATCTGCCCGCCCACAAGGGACTGAAGTAGGAAGTCTGCGAATGAGCATGACCGTATAAAATTTCCCTAGCCTATGTGGGGATTGCGTTGCTGGGTCCTCTCTGGTTAATGGCAGGACACCACGCTATGGCCGCAAATGATTGAAAAAAGATATACTTATGTCAGGCAGCGCCGATACGGGAAACTGGCATCTGCCGTGCAAAAGTAGAGATGGGATTTGCAAGGTAGGACTTGTTCCCAGGGCCTGTAGCACAGCATATGCGCGCGGGAGAAACCCAGACGCGCCGAGACAACTCATCAAGGAGCTCCCCAATATGAACCGCACTTCGTTGACGATTTTACTCGCAGCCAGTATGGCAGCCACGATCGGCTGTACCAGCAAGAACTATGTAAAGCAACAGACGACGCCATTGATCAACAAGACCAACGAACTCGATGACATGACGGCGAAGAACAGCAAGGACATCAAGGATGTTGATGCCCGGGCGCAAGCCGGCATCCAGGCCGTGAATGCGAAAACGGCGGAAGTGGATCAGAAGGCGCAGGCCGCCGGCCAGAACGCGGTCTCGGCGCAGCAGATGGCGGATGCAGCGAATGGCCGCGTGGGTGTTTTGACCGACACCGTGGCGAACCTGGACAACTACCGTCCAGTGGCCGAAACCTCCGTCAAGTTCGGTTTTAACAAGGATGCTTTGACGCCAGAGGCGAAGAACTCGCTTGATCAAATGGCGGGAAGCATTTCGAGCACCAAGGGTTACATCATTACGCTGGAAGGAAGCACGGATTCAGTGGGATCGGCCGAGTACAACTATGATCTGAGCCAGCGGCGGGCGAATTCCGTGATTCAGTATCTGGCTTCGAAATACAACGTGCCGGCGCACAAGATTTATGTGATCGGGCTGGGCAAAGACAAGCCGGTGGAGTCGAACAAAACAAGACAAGGCCGCGCCGATAATCGCCGCGTGGACGTACGCCTGATGACCAATACGGTGGGCGATACGAACCAGCCGGCGCCGACGCCAGCGACGACGGGACAAAACAATCCGTCCTCGATGTAAATCGATTTCCTCCTCCCCGGAGGACTTTGCCAACCAGGCCGCTCGCTCCTCCCCCTGAGCGGCCTGTTTTTTTTGTCTTCGAGGGACTGGGTTAAAATAGCGGATATGGCTTCGCGGTTACTAGGATTTGTTGTTTTAGGATTCGCGGTAGCGGCGTGGGCGCAGCAGGGAAGTTCTCCCGACCCGAATACCTCAAAAGCGCCCAACTCGGAGCAATCGAACTCTCGGCTTGCACCTCCACGCTCGGATCGGGTTGAGGCGAGCGATCTGGGATCGGCAACCGGGCAGAGCTCCAGCAAGGACACGGAGACAGACTTGAGCCCGCCGGAAGACGATGCCAAAACCCACCCGCAGAGTTCAACGGCAGTGGCTGAAGCTGAGGCCGGCGTATTGACCGGCAACGGCGTTACCGAGTTCCGTACATGGGACCCGCACAAGGCCGCAAAGGATATTGAGGTAGGCGATTTTTACTTCAAGCGCAAGAATTACCGAGCGGCGGAAGAGCGCTACCGTGACGCGCTGCGTTTTAAGGAGAACGATGCGGTAGCGACGCTTCGCCTAGCGGTGAGTCTGGAAAAGCTGGGCATCCTGGACGATGCGCGCCTTGAGTACGAAAGCTATTTGAAGATTCTTCCGCATGGACCGGAAGCCGAGCAGGCGCAGAAAGCACTTGACCGGCTGAAGGCGCAGACGGCCGGAAAGTAGTTCGGCCGGGTCAAGGCTGAATCGCGGTTCAAAGCCGAATCATAGGTCGGCACGCACTCTGCGAGACCGTGTCTCTGACGCTGGCTTTGGTTTCTTACGTCGTGGGATCGCAGATTTCGTGCTCTCGTCATCGTCGACTTCAGCCACCTTACTTCTTGCTTCCTCTCCCAGAATCAGATTGGCGGGCCACTTAGGACCGGAACGAGTTCTGCCTTTGGAGCGAGCAGCTTCCGCGACGACAACTTCAACCGCATCGAGACAGGCGTGAAACATTTGCGTGCGCAGCGCGCCTGTCGCTTCCCCCCGGATTAACAGCATCGCGGTGCCATGCATCAGCGACCAGAGCGAAAGCATGAGGCGGGTGTGCTGGCGTGGAGCTCCTCCCAGGCGCTGGGTGAGATGCTCGCGCATCAGATTGAAGGATGGCCAAGGCTCGTGCAAAGACGGGGGTTCGGCGAACCTGTCATAGAGCACTTCGTAAGCGTGACGATGCTGAAGGGCAAACTCGAGATAATCCTGGCAAGCCTGAGCCAGGGTGCGAGAGCGGCGGAGACTGGCGAAGAGTTCATTGCGTGTCTGGATGCGCAACGCGCGAAGAATATCATCGCGATCGCGATAGCGCTCGTAAACCGTGGGAGTGGTTGTGCCGGCGGCTTTGGCGACGGCTCGCATCGTGAGGGCTTTTTCTCCGCCCCGGGCGCGCAGCCGGCTGGCGGCTTCAAGAATGCGCTGTTCAAGTGCAGGATCAGCTTGTCTGGGCAACGGCTCGACTCCGGAGTGTATAGGATCAATGCAGGGCCCAAAATAATTTGAACAATGTTCAAGTAACAATGTACAATAAATTCACACTAGCAAGTAGTTGATCCCGCAGGCTGCGTCCTGCCGGAGCCTGAAGGTTTTTCGTTGCAGCCTTCCCCCCGTAGGTGAGTGGCTCCGGCAGGACAGCGCCGATTTACCGAGATTGGAAACCAAGGGGTACAGATGTTAAACGATGAACTCAGAAAACAGGCGGGGATCGCACGCCTGGCATCCGATTTGCGCTCGGCAAAAATCGAACTTTTGAGCGCGCAATGTGCCACGGACCGACTCCGTCTCCAGTATTCGGTGGCAGACATTGTTTCCTTCGGGGAACGCCAAGCCTTGAGAGGCGCCATCGCCTCCGCCGGTGCGCTATGCCGCTTTTTTTCCTCGATCGAGGACCAGCTCAAGCAAACCGAGCAGGAGTGAGGTCTTACTCGGGTTCTTGATTTTCCTTCCGCGACCATCTCCAAGAGAGGGAGCCGCCTCTATTTCTCCACCCGAATGAACTCCCCGCTGGAGGCGTTGACCGCGACCGTCAGCTTGGCGGCCTCGCGACTCGCTCCATAAATAACATGCCAGACGAGTTCGTTGGTGTTGTGATTCCAATCGCAGACATAGAGAACGGGCGTGGAGGTATCTTTTTCGAGAATCTTGTCGCCACCGTGTTTTTGCGCCACGTCAAAGGCCTGATCGGAGTCGATCTTAAGGAAGGCCACGTCAAAGATCTGTGTGGACGCATTGCTCGGGTTATATACGTCTTCGTTTCCGGGTGAGACTCCGCGCGAGGGAGCGTCAGGCGCGTTGCTGCCGGACCAGATAAACGGCTTGACTCCACGTTGGGTAGGCGAAGCGAAGCTGGCGCGCCACACAGCCGACTTGCCATCGTGGCCGCCGCCATCAGTGGTGGGGACCGATTCGATGCGGAACGGTTTTACATCTGCGGCGTAGTTGCGGGCGGCAATAAACACCTTTTGAAAAGCGGCGCGTCCGGTGAGCAACTCGGGGCCCTTGGGCTCGGCCTTGGTTTCGGGTGTTTTTGTGGTGTTCGAGTCGCAAGCCACGAGCAGCGCGAGAACCAAGAGCAGGATGGCGGAAAAAATCATCGGCACCACCGCACGCGGAGGGCGCATTCCCGGCGCGCTGTCTTCTCCGGCGCCGGTCCTCGGCAGGACGAAATCCCGCATCTTCATGACGGCCTTCCTGTTATAACTGGGATGATTTGTGGTCGCGAAGTATTTTACCTGAAGCGCACAGAAACGCGAGATGGCTCTATGGATACCTTGCTCGAAGATCTGCAACAAGCCCTGGATTCAGCGATAGAGGGGATGACGAACGAGCAGATGGGGTGGCATCCGACGGGTAAATGGTGCGCTGCCGAAGTGCTCGAACACTTGTATCTGACTTACACCGGGACGGTGAAGGGATTCGAACGGGTGCTCGAAGCGGGTAAGCCAATGGCCGGGCGAGCGTCGATGAGGCACCGCTGGCGGAGCTTGGTCGTCTTTAGTTTCGACTATCTGCCGCAAGGTCGAAAAGCGCCGAAGCAGACCGTGCCGCGAGGCTTGCCGGCAGAGAAGGTGAGAGCGGAGTACAGGCTGAAGCTCGAAGCGATGGACGAGATCATCGCGCGGTGCCAGGCCCGCTTTGGGCGCGGGAGATTGCTCGACCATCCGATTCTAGGTCCGCTGACGGCGGCGCAGTGGAGAAGATTTCATTGGATTCATGGGCGGCATCATGTGAAGCAGATTGAAAGACTGCGCGAGCAGGCCAAGGGCGAAGGAACGTCGCCCTGAGTTTGGGAGCTTATGCAAACGAAAACGCCGGCCATTGGCCGGCGTTCTCGCATTCCTTCAGTGGTTCGAAATGGTCGTTCTTACTCGCGCATGGCGGCAGGAACTCCGGCTTTTCTGGCTTCTTCCTGCATGTCGTCGAGCTTCTGCTTGGTATCTTCGACAGCTTTCTGCTTGTCGGCAATCTTCTGTTTGAAGTCGGCATCCTCCTTATCCCATTGACCGGAGTTACGTAATCGGTTGCCGACGTCAGCGTACATAGCGGCGGCGCGGAGTTGATATTCCTTCTGTAATACGTCGAGTTCGCGCGAGGCCAAGTCGAGCGCACTTTTCTGTGTGGCTAGCTTGTCCTGCCAGGATTTCCATTCGGCTTGCTTCTTGGACTGATCGTCTTCAGGCTTGGTTGCGGGGGCGGCATCTTTCGAATCGGAATTCGCAGAGGTGCTGTTGCCAGCATCGGCCGCGACGGGGGCGCCGACAACAGACAGCTTGTCCTCGGTCGGAAGATTATCGTTGTCGAAGACCTTGGGCTTGGCTTTGGCTGTCGGATCCTTATGGGTCTTACGAGCATAGTCTCCAAGCGAGGACTGATCGGGCGCCGGGGTTGTGTTCTGGGTGGTCTGTGCCAAACTCGGAGAACCGGCGAGGACCGTGAACAGCGCGATTACAAATCCAACATAGGTGATGCTCTTCATAGCTTCCATCCTTTAACTACGAGCATAGGCAGATTCGTTCGTGCAGAATCTGCCGGTTGATCCTGTTCGTTCAGCTTTCATTTCGCTCGACCTGCTGCACTGGCACGAGCGTCCATGCTTGGGGCATTCCGTTTTTCCGCTAAAAATCCTCCAATGCGACGGTCCAGACTGGCAGCCTCGCTCGCGATATCGGCAGCCAGCTGCGGGGCAAGATCCGGATCGCGATTCCGCGCCAAGTGTTGGGCGTACCCGGCGATGGTGGTCAGAGAGGTTCGCAGCTGCAACGCCATTTCGGCGGAAATTTCGCCTTGCAATTGTTGCTCGTGCCGAATGTGCTCGAATTCGCTGCGATCGCTGATCAAACATGCTGCTCCGAGCAGACTGCCATCGATGGCGGGAACGGCGGAAACCGTTACCGCGACACGAATCTTTTCTCCTGCGGGAGTTGAATAATCCGCCTCCAGTTGACGATGCTTGCTGCCCTCGCGCAGAACCGCATTCACTTCCTCCACGAGCTGCGCCGGCGCGTCCTCCAGGCCATCGGAATGCACCGCTGGCGATTCGGCGGAACACACCGTTGCCTCGCGAAAAATGTCAGTGGAACTCATCCCCGAGAGGGACCGGAAGCCCAGAATGTCTTTAGCCGCGGGATTGGCTTGCTTCACTAATCCGTTTAGGCCGAACACCAACACGCCGCAGGGCAGATTCGTGAGCACGGTCTGGCTGAAGTTTTCGCTGGTGCGAGCGCGCCGCTGCTCGGAGAGCGTCTGCACTTGTAATTCGTGTTTCTGCTGTTTCAGTTGCTGGATCACCGTGTTGTAAAGATGAACCGGCAGAGCTTCCAGAGTGGGAGGTGCGAGGGAGTCGAGATTGGCATCGGCAGCGATTTCGCTGCGCAAGCGGCGCATCAGCCAAATAAGGAATGCAAATGCGCAGCCCGCGACAAACAAAACGAGGAGGGCACGCAGCAGCACCGGATTGGCAAGCAGCCTTACCACCAAAGCCTCCCGTACCAGTGCAAAAATTGGTTGCCGACAAAGAGTGCGAGCAGGGCCATGCTGCCCAGGAAGACGCCGAAGGGCATCTGGTAATGGCGGTAAACCATCTGCGCGGATTGCCAGCCCCGGCGGCGTGCGGCCTGCAGGTTGGGCAGCCGTCGCGTGAAGCGGCGAGTGCGCTTGATCCACACCATCAGCACGGTGGTTAAACCAAAAAGAGACCCGGCCAGCGATGCGGCGAAGATCGTTAAGATGGTGAGTTTGATACCGAGAAACGCACCCACCATTCCCATCAGCTTAACGTCGCCGAAACCCATGCCTTCAGCTCCCCGCCAGCGCAAGTACGCTGCGCCCGCACCGTAAATGAAGGATGCACCCAAAGCCGCGCCGAGCAGAGAATCGAGCAAAGAGAGCAGCCGCGCCGAGAGGTCTGCGCTAAAGGGCAAGTTCACCATGCCCGGCAGAAACTGCGAAGCCACGTCGTTGACCGGAACCAGTAAACTGAAAATTATGCCGAGAGCGAGGCCGGGCAGCGTCAGTTTGTCCGGCAACAGCTTGGTTTCGGCGTCGGTGAAAATAAGGCCAAGTATGAGAAATCCAAAAACACAGAATTTCAACGTAGCGAGTGTAAGCCCGAAATAGGCGTAGCAACCCAGGAACAAAGCTCCAGTAAGTAACTCGATAAACAAATAGCGTGGAGAAATTCTGGTTTTGCACTGCCGGCAGCGGCCGCGAAGGATCAGCCAACTGATAACCGGCATATTGTCATAGAACGCAATCAGGTGCTTGCAGCGGGGGCACTTGGAACGCGGCATGACCACCGACAAACCCAACGGCAGGCGATAGATGCACACGTTCAGAAAGCTGCCGAATGACAGCCCGATGAAGAGAATCGACGATGCGTAAAAAGGGTCCACTGAGTTGGTGGCGTTCTGCAAAAGCGCGTCTAAAGCATTTCAAACGCACATCTTCCAAAGAACGCGGACAATGCCGAATCTTGAGTGGATTATAAGGCGAAGGGGCAGGTACGACTAAGGTACTGAAGTCACTGTCCGAAAGGCCGATAAGGAACTGAATTGAAGGCCATCAAGGGAAAGCAATCCTCAGCAGATTGCCTTCCAGTGCTTGGGATGAAGGCTCATGAGCTGGGAGGCGGCCCTCCCAAGAATTCCAGTTGCGGGGCACTAACCGGGTTTGGGGTACTGAATGGTGCTGCCAGCTTCCGCCCGCTTGCTCGCGCACGAAGAGCGAGAATGCAGCAACGCTGAGCAGGCTTTCCTTGGATAAGGAACTCCATTCGAACAGAGTGGCCTGGAGTTTTTCGGTGATGGACTCCGAAGGGTCGAGACAGAGAATCCAATCGCAACGCGCGCGATCCAGGTAATGTTCGGTCGCGTCGCTGGCCTCTGCCGGCAGAATTCGAGCGCCGTATGCGCGGGCAACGCGCAGGGTGGCGTCGGTCGAGTGATGGTCCACAATCAGCAGTTCGGCGCAGGGGAGAAGCGTTTCCAACGCCCTGCCCAGGCGCAGAGCATCATTCGTGGTGTGCAGCAATGCAGTGAGCGGAGGCATGGGAACGGAACGCTGCTTCGAAGAGTGTACGACGAGGGGGACAAGTGCGGCGAATCGAGAGACCGGCGAGAGATGGCGGGGGCAGAGCCGGAGGCAGGAAATCCGGCTCCGTGCCTCATTCTGTCGTTGCCGCTCGATGGGTTGCCGGATAGAGCGAGCGTCCAAACATAATTCCGGTTTCCACTTCGACGGGCTGTCCGTTTCGGATGTACCGCTTGAACTTCCATTGCCTCAGAGCATCGGTAACGGCTTTTGCCTGATCGGGAAATGCGCTGAGAAAATGAATGTGCTTCACCTTTCCTTCTTTGTCGATAATGATTCGTACCGGGACGGCATTGAACTTGTGCTCGGCAAAGATCGGGTCAACCCGCGCGATCACGTTTTCGTCGTTCGTGTAATCCTTAACGCACACTGGAAAAGTGCCACCGCCCATCCCCCCCGTTGGACTGGCTTCGGCGGGCAGTTTCATCTTGTCCAGATCCGTAATCAAACTCTCCAGCAGTTTCGTGTCACGGCTGGTTAGTACGATCTGTACGGCGTGGCAACGGATCTCGGTTGCAAGAACGTACCAATGCAGCTCCGCGATCGGGGACCAGTAAGCGAAGAAGGTAAAGGGGCGGCCGGCAACCGTGGTCTGGGTTGGAGATAATTCCACTTTGTAATCGGCTTGCAAATGGTCCTTCGAGGAGTTGACCAGTTCGAGCGCGTTGGTCGCAGGCAGCGGCGTGAAGAACATATCCTGCGCCGTAATCAAGATCGTGCCTCGATCCGGTCGCTTGTATGTTTCCGTGGGACTGATCTGCGCCAGCACATAGCGCCCTGTATCCGACGGCGGTGGGCCTGTGTATTTTTCGGCCCAATCCGGGGGCAGGGGATAAGTCATCCCAAAATATTGATCGCTGAATACATTGTTGAGCAGGCTTCCGCCCTCCGGCAGAGGTGTGACCGAATCACTCGCGCTCGACCATGCCCCCTTGACCAGGATGACGCCCTGCGGCACCTTCGTCGCGGGTTGGACGACATCAGAAAAGTCACCTCCGTTCCTGGGTGGGTTTTGCGGCTTGGCATCCTGACTCAAGGACGGCAAGCACAAGGCGACAACGAGCAAAGAAAACAATTTTGGTAAGCGCATGTGTATCCTCTGAACTCAATAGCCAATGAAACAGCCAAGTCGCGAATTGTTTCCTAGCTTGTACTGCTCGATAAACACTGGCGAGACACTTGCGTGTCCCGCCATAACGTCGGGTGAAGGAATTACAGCGAGCGCAGGAAGTCCAGAATTTCCTGCTGCTGAGTGGGACTAAGGTTAAAGAATTGTTCTTCCACGAAGCTGGCTTCACTGCCATGGCTCGCATGGTCCCGGATGGCCGTGATCAGGTTCGTGGTGCGGCCGTCATGCAGGAGGAATATGCGCTGCCCCAGGCCCCACAAGGGAGCGGTACGGAACTGGTCGCCGCCCGCCGTGCCCTGCGAGACATTGTCCGCCAAGCCGGTGCCCATGTTATGGATCTCGATATCGGAGAAGGCATTCACGGGCTGCTGGCTTAACGATAAGGTGAAGCCCGACGCCTGCGTCGTGCCTGGCGTTGGATTGTGGCAGGTTGCGCAGCCGATGGAGCTAAACAGGGAGCTGCCAGCAGAGATCGCGCTGGCGGAGACCGTCGTTCCATTGAGCACAACCCCACCGGTTGGCGGCGGCGCGAGAAATCGCATGAAGTTCGCGAACCCCGAGACGTCATCGAGAATCGCTGGGCCCGTCGATCCGGGGTTGGACGTATCTTCCGGATAACCGGCGCCGCCCAGGTTCAGGCAGGTCGATACCAGCCCGGTCTCGCCAGTGCCTCCAGCTCCATCTTCCCCAGGCAGCGGACGATCTTGGGGAAACAGTAAGTTGCTGATGCCCATCTCAACGTTGTAGGCCTCGCCGGCGAAAATATGCAGCGACTTGTTCTGCGCCTTCCAACCGAACCGGCTGATGGTGCCATCGTTGCCGTTGTGATTGAAGGTGCCGGAAATACCCAGGTTGTTGTTGAGATTGACCAACTGATTGTTCAACAGCGTCGAGTCATCAAGATTCTCGATCAGCCCCGCGCCAAATACCGGCGTGGGAATGCGGAAGATAATGTTGTTCTCCGCGACAGCAGTGGCAAAGCTCGGTTGCGGTAGCGCGGTGCTGCTGTTGCAGGTACCAGCGTCCGAGCGGCCAGTGACGGTGAACAAGGTCTCCACGCCCCCGTTGGGGGAGTTGGTATTTACCGAGCCGTTGCTGTTAAAGAAGAACGGGAACCGCGCTTCAAGAGTCGGGCCATTGGCCGTAATAAAAGACGGCATGGTATTGCCGGGCGCGACTCCGTTGCTGGTGAACAGAAATTGAGGGTTGCTGGCAGCACCGGTACCACCGACGGCAGGCTGTGCATGACATGAACTGCACTGATTCGAGTTAAAGCGCGGTCCCAGGCCGACGTTGGCGGAGTTGGAAACCGTCTCCACTTCCTGAAAGCGCGTTTGGCCATCAGTGAAAAAAGCCAGAATGCCAGAGGGGTTGTTGGCTAACACGGACGAGAGCGCCGCTCCCGTGCCGCGGTTTCCACTCTGAACTCCGGGGTCGGTTTGAGCAAATGCGATCCCGCCGAGGAACAATACTGCCAAGACTAAACTGGACTCAACTTTCGCTCGATTGATCACGGCTCCTCCTTAGTTAACGTCTTTTCTGCGGTGTTTACTTTGGGAATAGCCGGGAACCGATATCCCGGTAAGGGTTGAAGACGCTGATGGCCTTGCCTTCGCCGCCAAGAGCGAAGAATTGGTTGAGCGGAACGTGCCTTCCACTTTCCCGCGGGCGAGACAGAACCCGAACGCAGGAAGGGAGCGGCAACAGACTAGTGAACTCGGACAGTGAAGGTGCAGGTATGTCCGAAATCAGTAGCTGCGCTTTGTAGCCTAATTCGGCATTGCTGCAACAAAAAAAGTTGGATGTTACGGAGTCAGAACAGATTGAACGCGGAAAAGAATGTGATCATGAGAGTTTTGTTATGGATAAGACATGGGTCTCTCCGCGCCACTTGCGTCGCCCAGAAAACGAAAATTGATTGTCGATGTTCGGAATACCGAAACTGGTTGGAGGAAATTGACGGACTGAGAACGGGTCGTACAAGGCTGGAAGTGACGAAGCCGCGCCTGGTTTTGATTCGGCGCGATGAGCTTCCCGCTGCCGCGCTTTTAGCGGATGAACTTGTAGTCCACGATGGAGGCAGCCAAAAGGCCGGAGTCCGCGTCCTCTTTTTGAACCTTCGCTTCCTGATCCTTGGAGCGGATTACGCGGCCCTGACAAAGAACATTGCGGTTCTTCTGGCCGGAGATTTCCTCGGGCATTTCAAACACCATCTCGATCAGGGCGTTTACCGGAAGCTGCTGAGGCCCGTGGAACAACAGCCCGGTCTGGCTGAGATTTTCGATGGTGCCTTCATACCAGGTGCTGGTGTTATTCACCCGGTAGCGCAGGGCCACGTCGAGCTTCAAGCGACGGGCACGCGGCGTCCAGGACGGCCGTTTTTCGCGGGTATGGCTGCGACGGATCCCGGTTTCGGGTTTCGCATGCTCCACGCGCTCCGTGCGGCGCATCGTGCTCCAGTCATACTTGTACTCGGCGGCGCATAACAGGCAAACCTGGTAGTAATCCCCGTCAGAGCCACGCCGGGGCCAAGAGAACTCGTGAGAGCAACGCCCAAGCATAAGAACATCCATAATTTTCTGCGGCATGATGGTTGCTTGCGGACCGGACTTCGGACTAAGGGAGCACCGAAGGCAGTTTCATCATCTCCCGAACTTGCGTTCTTGGGTAGGTTACCTTCGTGCCGGGGCCAGTGTGCGTCAAGTGTTTCAATAACTTACGGCTCGTTCGGTATTTGGTTCGCAGAACCGGGAAGGGAAGAAAGCCGAGGGAATATAGAAGCGTGAGCCCTGCGCTCAAGGATGCCTTAAATCACACTCGCCAGACAGAGCTTCTGGCTCTGGCTGGCGAGTGCATTTGATACCGTTCTGATTTCCGCGATCGTGAACAGGGGTTAGAACTAGGATCCCGTTCCAGTACCGCAGGTGCAGATGCCCTTGCCGCTGCCGACGGACAGGATGGCGCCGCACTGACGGGCCAGTCTGCCTTCTTCGGTGGCGCTCAGGAAGGAGACCTGAGAAGCGGTTTCGGTAATTGCGAAGTTGCTGTTTTGAATGTGGGTAGCCCAGCCTTGGATTTCGCCATCGGTGACGAGGGCAATCTTGTTGGGAACCGGGCAGGTGTTAGAAACCGTCGCGGCGGCCACGATCTTGATTACGCCCGTCGACAGAACCACACCGGTCAGAGGATTCGCGGTAAGGTCGCTGTTGATCGACAGAGTGCGGAGGCCGTCTGGAGTTTCCAGGCAGCTGCAGCATTCCGACAGCTCTTCATTGGAATCAAAAACAAAGATATCCGCGCACAGGTTCCCACCTGCGGCGCCATCATTGTCCAGTCTCAGGGTGCCATCGGGAGCTCCCCCAGTGTTGGCGTTAGAGAAGTAATCCACCCGATACGGACTGGTGGTTGCCGTCTGCGCCTGAGCCATCCCGGCAAATACCACTAGCGCCAGGATCAAAGTACAGAGTACTGCTAACTTTCGTGTCATGTCGTTTCCTCCTTCGAGATAGCGCCGTCCTTAGGGGGAGGTCATAGGACCGTGAAAGTGGCGCCATTGCACTTTAGCCGCATATGGGGCTTTTACAAGTCCCCACATGCACTAACCCAATATCGCTAGCCCTTGGGGTCGGGTCAGCGAAAAAGCAGAGTTACCTGGAGCAGCGCGGAGAGCGGCTCGGGCTGGCTAAGATCCGGTATTAGTTCCGCAGGTGCAGATGCCCTTGCCGCTGCCGACAGCCCGGATCGCCCCGCACTGCTGGGCCAGCCTCTTTTGCTCGCTGGTGCCGAGGGAAGAAGCCTGGGAAGCAGTCTCCGTGAGCGCATTAGTAGTGCTCTGTATGTGCGTCGCCCACGCTTGGATCTCGCCATCCGGCACGAGCAAAATCGTGCTGGGAGGCGGGCATTTATCACTCGTCGGCGCGGCGGCTATCACCTTGATCATGCCGGTCGTCAGAATCACGCCGTTTACCGGGTTAGCGGTGAGATCGCTATCCACCGATAAAGTACGCAAACCGTCGGGAGTCTCCAGGCAACTGCAGCATTCCGACATCTCTTCGTTGGAATCAAATATAAAGACATCAGCACAAAGGTTTGCGCCCGCTGCAGCACCATCATTATCAAGTCTCAGAGTGGCGTCGGGTGCTCCACTCGTATTTGCGTTGTTGAAGTATTCGACTCTGTACGGGCTCTGCGCATGGGCCATACCGACTAGTCCTAGCAGCGCC
This sequence comes from uncultured Acidobacteriaceae bacterium, assembly GCA_964403025.1. Classification (GTDB taxonomy): domain Bacteria; phylum Acidobacteriota; class Terriglobia; order Terriglobales; family Acidobacteriaceae; genus Sulfotelmatobacter. Next base: position 76,124 of record CAYOEH010000005.1, read on the forward strand.
AGCATCAAACCAGCTACCCCTAACTTTCGTGTCATGGCAGTTCCTCTTAGAAATTGCGGATTGTCAAACTCTAGTCCCGCAACTGACTTCCGCAAGTCCCCAGTTGAACTAACCCAATCTCGCTAAGCCTTACCTGTTCAAGGGAGCTTCACTTGGTGGATATTCAAGAAATAGCTGTCCGATTCGGGATCATAAAGGAGGCGCCAAACCAGTTTGCGACTCGTCGAGTCCATGGCGCGGAAAAGGTAAGAGCGGGCGGCAAGCTCCTTTCCGCCGACGGTAACATTGGTGCGATCCAAGCCCAGCGGGTGAATACCTAATGTAATCTTCACGTGGCTTTTGTCGGCGATGTCTTGGCAAATCAGATCGATGGTATCGGAGAAGGTTCTCTCCTGAGGTGCAAGAGTGATGAGCGCATCAAGCAACACCTGTTGCTGAGCTATTTTGCCCTGGCTATCGTGCGCCGCCGTTCCGATTACGTCGAAGACCGGCTCCTGCCTGTCTTTGTCTTTTCGCAACTCGAATCGCCCGGGATTATCAGATCGATCGTAGGCATCGATGAGCAATTGAAGTGTTTTTTGTTCATCGGGCACAGCATTCGGAGCGGGACCGCCAGCGAACTCCACCACGAAATTTCCCCCCGCGGGCACTCGGTGCTGGCCGTCGGGATGCGAGGATTTATCCTGCGTGCCTTTTGGTTCGATCACGTCCAGCTTGGAGATGTATTGTGGATCTTCGTAATTGACGCGCCATCCATACTTTTGTTGCAGCGCATCCAAGGCCTGTGCGAGCGGACGAGAGTCATTGGCAACGAGCCGAATTTTCCCCGCTGATTCGGAAATTGTGGCTTGTTTGGAATACGATCCTTGCGCACGCACCGTTTCGGAGTAGCAGAACAAAGAGAATATGCTGACAAAAAATCGAAGATAAAATACGCGCCTTCCAGCCATCATGTGTCCCCGCCCAAAGCAGAAAATCTGAAGACCACTTCAAAGATGCAATTTTGTCACGCGAATTGTAGCAAACTGACCCCAGCTCCAGGGAAAGGTCGCTGGACCGTAGATTTCCAGCTGGCTTGCAATGACCAACCCGGTTGGCTCGGTCGAATGGAGTAGTTCCTTCGAGCGATGCCATGAGCGCTGGCGAGGGCGTATAAGGCATAGACACGCAGGCCAAGAGTCGGTGAGGTGGTTATGAATGGGGCAGACGTACACGATGGGGACGAAGCTTGGATCGCAAAATACAGAGAAGCGCTGAAGATCACTCCAGTTCAGACGTCAAGTTTCACTAAGCTCCGCGTAGTCCTGAAGGACGCGTGTAACGTCGTCGTTTCGCGCTTTCGAAAGATTTTGGAAGGTTGGACTCGATCGCGTCGGCCGCAGTTAATTGCTGTGCGTGAAGCGACAACCATCGTGCAGCCGCAACCTTCCAGCGCAAAGAAGAATGAAACTGCGCCGATCAATAGGCCGATACTTAAGAAGCGAAAGCAAACGACCGGTCGGTTGAAACCGACCGCGGCAACCGAGAACCGCCGTGCGCAGCGACCGGCCTGACCTCGCAATCGACTCGTTAAGACGGAAAGCCGAGATCTGAGGCGGGCTTACTTCAGAGGAACGATATCGTTCGCTGTAGTCCATTCGCAGTAGTTCGATCGGTGTACTTCTTCTGCAACCCCCAAAAGAAGTAACTTTAATGAACTATTCAACTTGACAAGCCCAGCTTTTGTGCGACAATACTCCCGCCTTCTTCTACGCCCTCCGGAAGAAGTGCGAGATGACTTTCCTACCCCCAGGAAAGTGTTTACCTGATTTGACCCGCGGAAGTTAATGACTTTGCGCAGCAGCGAAAGGCAAGAAGCGAGTCCGTTGCCTCGCCGCTGGCTCTGTCAAGGCAATAACGTTGGAGGTCCCCCCGGACCTCGTGGCCAAGTCAATTCATCTGAGACGTCAGGCAACTGTGTGCCCCGTCTCCGAAAGTGGGGAAATTTTGGTGAATACAGCTCCGGCCCGTCCCGGTCTGATCGTAGTTGACGCATCGTTGAGTGTGGTCGCTTCTAACTCGGAGGCGCTTCAAATCCTCGCATTTCCAGACCGGCCCGAAAGCATTAATCATCCGGACCTCTGGCTGGCGAATAAGGTCCGTATGGACATTGTGGGTAAGCAGTCTTCTTCCCGAGTCGTCGGCGAGTTTCATTCGGCCCGGCGAACCTATCTTTGCCGTTCTTTTCCCGTCGACATCAAAGGAAATCGGAAGGCAGGGAACCACAAGAACGGTTCCAGTCCTTCGGATGGACTGCTAATCGTGATGCTCGAACGGAAGGGTAGTGAGGTGGTTATGGTTGCAGAAGTAGCGGAACGCTTTGGTCTCACCACCCGCGAACAGGAAACAGTGCAGTTTCTGCTGGAGGGCTACACCAGCAAAGAGATTGCCCAACGAATGAAAATCAGTCCCAACACGGTAAAAGCCTTTATCCGGCTGGTGATGGTCAAGATGGGTGTATCCACGCGCTCCGGAATTATTGGCAAGATAGCCGGCTCGCGGACTGGACTTGAATCCAACGCGGCGCGAGGTTTGTCGCGGGGTTAGTAATATCGGATTAGTGCGCTCGGAGAATTGTGGATGTACCGATTTCTTGTACAGTACCAGCTGCGCCATTTAAACCGAGCAAAGCCCTCTCCCCGGCTTGGCGGCGTATCTGAAGCAAACCATAGCAGGTCGAAACGCAGTTCTCGTGGTCTGTACGCCGCACTTTGGCGCTCTTTCCACTAAATCTAGCCTACGAAAGACTGGGGGGAAATTCATGTCGTTGTCAGGAAATCTTCTAAACTTTGGATTGGGCATCGCGCTCGTGGTGTCGAGCGTGGGCAGGATTGCCGCGCAGGAAGACACAAGCGTGGTGGCGGAGGTGGGCGGGGTCAAGGTGACGATGGCTGATCTCGAACGCGAAGAGTCCGCCAAACTCCTGTCGGCGCACTACCAATACTATCAAGCAGAGACTAGGGCGCTGAATGATCTGATCGACAAGAAACTGCTCGAGCAGAAGGCTAAGAGCGAGAACATTACGCTTGAGCAGCTGATCGACCGGGATATTAAGTCGCAGGTAAAAGATCCTACCGAAGATCAGATGAAGGTCTACTACGAGGGGCTGGAGATTGATCAGCCATACGACGCAGTTCGCGGAAAGATACTGGAAAAGATCCGTCAGCTGCGGACTGATAAAGTACGCGCCGCTTACGTGACCGCGTTGCGCGTCCAAACCACCGTGTCTATAAGTCTCGCGCCACCCCGGGCCAACGTGGACCTGCAGAACTCCGAAGTGCTCGGTCCGCCGAACGCGCGCGTGACCATGGTGGAATTTGCGGATTACGAGTGTCCATATTGCCAAAAGGTGGCATCCGACGTGAAAAAACTGCAGGCCGACCTGGGCGATCGAGTTGCGTTCACCTACAAGGATTTCCCCATTCATGCGCGCTCAGAAAAGGCTGCGGAAGCGGCGCGTTGTGCCGGCAAACAAGGAAAATTCTGGGAGCTCCACGACGAGCTATATCACAGCAAGGAATTGGACGTTGACCAACTGAAGGCGCAAGCCCGCACCTTGAAGTTGGATCCGTCCGAGTTCGATAAGTGCCTGGATTCGGGCGAGGAAGCTGCTGCTGTGGACAAAGACCACAAAGAGGGGGCGCGACTGGGGATCAGCGGTACTCCGAGCTTCTTCATCAATGGACATTTCCTAAGCGGCGCATTGGACTATGCCTCATTGCGACAGGTCGTCGAACAGCAATTGGCAGCTTCGGGTCAGGTTACGGCCAGCGCCGGTAGTAAGTAAGTTGTAAGAAGCCCTCCCCCAACCCTGTTCGCCCTGAACCTGGGGGTCCGAACCCGCATTCGGGCCCTCTTTCTCTAGCATGTGCTGGACTTTTCCCTCTGGTCGTGAGGCTTTATAGAAAAGTTTAGCCCAAATGGGTTATTGCGTAAGGTGAGTGAGCCGGGATAAGCTTCTGCCGCTCCAAGCCCCGCAGTTCCCCCAGCGGCCTGGAAATTAACCTCCCCTTAAGTCCCCCTGTTGCAGCCGTTCTCTATTTCGCCGTAGCGTAGGCGTCCGCAGTAAGGCGATTTACGCCCTGGCACCACGCGGAAGCGGTTGCTCAACGCTAAAGAACTGGTGCGCCTTGGTGCTTAGTCAAACTTGAAAAAAGGGAATGTTGTCGAGGGGGGTTATGTTAAGACGCGCGCTTTCAGGATTGGTCATGTACGCAATATTCGGAGCTCTGGCAGCCCATGCCGGACAATTTCTGGAGGCGCCTCAATACCCGGTCGGAGCCAGTCCCCAAGCGGTGGCATTTGGGGATTTCAGGAACGACGGCAATCTTGACGTGGTAGTCGCCAATTCTGGAAATCCGGGCGGCAACTCGATCAGCGTGCTTCTGGGAAACGGAGACGGCACGTTTCAGGCTCAAACGGTTTACACAACCGATACTGCCCCTGAGGGGATTGCCGTCGGAGATTTCAATGGGGACGGATACAAAGACATCGCGGTAACGAATTCCGGCAGTAACACCGTAAGCATTTTTCTGAACAAGGGCGATGGCACTGGTACCTTCCTGCCCAAAATCGATACCGCTACAGGCAAACAGCCGCAAGGAGTAGCCGTTGGCGACTTTAATGGAGACGGCAACCTCGATCTCGCCGTTACCAACGCGTCCGACGGCACAGTCGGAGTCCTCCTTGGGAAAGGTAATGGAACCTTCAGTGCGCAAGTTCCCTACACCACGGGATTCAATCCGTGGTCGATCGCCGTGGGCTGTGTTCACGCCAAACTTGCCGGCTGCACGGTCATGGATTTGGTGGTAGCAAACAAGAACAATAACGACGTCATTAGCGTTCTGCTAGGAAACGGTGACGGGACGTTCAAGAGTCAACTCCAATCCACCACAGGAAGCACCCCCGTTTCAGTCGCATTGGCCGATTTCAACGGCGACGGCTATCTGGATGTCGCAGTCGCCGACCAAGCAGGGAACGCGGTTAGCGTCATGCTGGGCATAGGAACAGGTTCCTTCCCAACCCACGTGGAATATCCCACTGCGGCTTTTCCGACTGCAGTGGCCGTGGGAGATTTCAATCACGATGGGAACATGGACTTGGCGGTATCCGCTGGCAACGGAAATACGGTCAGCGTGCTGTGGGGCCAGGGCACCGGAACGTTCGCAGGACAGGTGAATGCCGGTACGGGAGATATTCCGTACTCGGTGGTCGCAGCAAATTTTGCTAATCATAATGACGGTACGACCGATCTGGTGGCAGCAAATTCGGGCGGCAATTCCGTTAGCGTGATCGTGAGCAATGGAAACGAAACCTTTCAGACACGCACAGATTTCGATGCCGGCACCACTCCCCGCGCGGTTGCCACGGGCGACTTCAACTCAGACGGCGTTCCAGACTTGGTAGTGACGAATAGCAACTGTGCGAATTTTCCCACTTGCGGTGCGAGCACAATCTCAATCCTTCTGGGCAACGGCGACGGCACCTTTCAGGGGCCGGCCAGTTACTCCACCGGAACTGACACCTACCCTTATTACGTGGTCGTAGGAGATTTCAACGGCGACGGAATACAGGATATCGCGGTGGCAAACTACGCTACCAATACCGTCAGTGTGTTCTTGGGAAACGGCAGTTCTGGCACCTTCCAGCCACACATTGATACCTCCACCGGTGGAGAGGAGCCAACCTCGATCGCGACCGGAGACTTCAATGGTGACGGCAAGCTAGACATAGCGGTGACGAATTTCTATACCAATAATGTAAGTGTGCTCTTAGGGAACGGCGATGGAACATTCACGCCAGCGAGCGGGAGCCCCTATGCGGCAGGCAACGGTCCTATATCGGTGGCGGTGGCGGAATTCGGCGGAGGTCAGATTGACCTGGTAGTGGTGAACGAGACGGACAGCACTGCTGGCGTTCTCGTCGGCAATGGCGATGGCACTTTTCAGCCCCAGTCGAAGCATCCGACGTATTCGACGGGGAGTGGGGGAAACCCGCTTTCGGTAGTGGCCGGGGCTTTTGGCGGGGTTGGCAGCCTTGATCTGGCGGTCGCCGACTTCCTCACACAGGAAGTGAGCGTTCTGCTGGGAAACGGAGACGGGACGTTCCAGGCCGTCAAGTATTACGCGACAGGCAATGCGAATCCCTCATCGATTGTCTTCGCAGACTTCAATGGCGATGGCAATCTTGATTTGGCCCTTACCAGCACTCCTTTGGGCAGCGCTCCCGGAAACCTGGTGAGTCTGCTCTTCGGCAATGGGGATGGCACTTTCCAACCCGCATCGTCCTCAACGCTGTTCGGAACTGGATCGGAAGCTTACTCCGCCGTGGTGGGTGACTTCAACGGAGACGGCGCACAGGATCTGGTTGTCGCCAATGGCGTGAGCAATACCGTCAGCGTGTTGCTGAACACACAAGGCACTGCCATGAGTCTGGTGCCTTCGCTGAATAATTTGATGTACGGCGAGTCAGTCACGCTTACTACAACCGTGGCGGCGAGTGTATCCAATGGTATGGGAGCGCCTACAGGCAGCGTGACGGTGATGAATGGAAGTACGTTTCTTGGTTCCGGAAACCTGGCAAACGGAGAATACTCCGTGAGCACCTCGACCCTGCCCGTCGGAGCGAATTCGCTGTCGGCGGTTTACACCAGCAACAATGGTTATCAGAAACACACGGTAAAGCTTACTCAAACGGTGCAGAAGGCAGGCACGACCACGGTATTAACCCCTTCTACCACCTCGTCCACTTTGAATCAGTCGGTGACCTTTATGGCCACGGTCAGCCCAAACACGTCTGGCCAGCCGACCGGCACGGTGACGTTCTCGGACGGAACCACGCCGCTGAGCAGTCCGGCGCTGAGCGGAGGAGTAGCGACCTTGGCGATCTCGACGCTGGCGATTGGGACCCACACTATCACCGCAGCTTACAGCGGCGACGGCAACTTCAACGTCAGCACTTCAAGCGTTGTCAATTTGGTAGTGGCGGCTGCCGTGCCCAATTTCGGCCTGTCGTCTTCGCCGGCGTCGCTTTCGGTCGCTGCCGGGGCGTCGGGACAATCCACCATCACAATCAGCCCGTTAGGGGGCCTCAACCCTTCGACCGTGGCTTTGACCTGCAGCATTTCGACCACCTTAAGTCCGGCGCCTACCTGCTCGCTGGGAGCGATCTCGGTGGCCAATAACACCGGCAGTTCGATGCTGACCGTAGCCACGACCGGCGTTCAGGCTGCACTGGCTCCCGCTCCAGAGCACGGCTCACGGTGGCTTCTCGCCCTCGGTCTGCTGATGCCGGCCATGTTGCTGAGTGCGGCGGGATTGGGGACGCCAAGCCGTAGAAAGCTTCTGGGTGTCTGTCTCATCTTTCTGGTACTGAGCGGATGCTTGTTGCAAGTGGCCTGCGGCGGTTCAGGATCAAACAGCACTCCACCGCCTGCGACCAAGACAAGTACTCCAGCCGGCACTTACACCGTCACGATTACGGGGAATGCCAGCGGCGAGCAGCACACCACGTCGGTTTCGCTGACGGTGCAGTAAAGGCCGGGTTGTAGCGGGGCTAGTCGTGGCCCTCGCTGCACGCAAGGAATTCGGAGCACCCACACCATGACAGCAGAGCGATCAGTCATGAAGGGTGCCGAGCTCGGCTCGGGTTTCAACCCTTCGACCAAACTCGTCACGAGCGATCCTCCCGGATAATGAGAGTTCTGCCGTTGCTGCAGCTCGGCCTGGCTATCCCGCCAGCGCATTATGTCTGCGGATCGATCCCAAATACAGCGCGCAACAGGGAAGCGATCCAAGGAATTATGCCCGACTGTTCGATAAGACAGTGCAAACGGCTGGTCAGCAGAGGTTTCTGTACTCGATGGTGGGTAAATGCTTAGAGACGGTTCACTACAGTGGATGTTTTCCGGGATGGTGAGCGAAGTTGCTAGCTTGCCTTGGCGGGATTGTCAGACACTCGAATGGAGAAGTTTACCGTAATCGTAGCTTTGGTCTCGACCGGCTGTCCGTTCTGCAGATAAGGCTTGAAGCGCCACTCGCGAACCGCCTGCTGGGCCGCAGCAGTCAGGATCGCGGGGCCGCTGATCACGCGGAGGTTTTGGATGGTGCCGTCCGTTCCCACGACCGCCTGCAACACCACCGAACCTTGAACCCTGGTGTGCTGTCCGAGCAAGGGATAGGTCAAATCGGTGGATGAAAGACGCTCGCGGTCGGCGGCGTTGGTCGGCTGACCGATCACAGAAGTCGCGGCCGCTGGCAGGCGGCTCGAAGCGCCCGGGATCTCCACTTTCGCGATGTTGCTTCCCGGATGGACCGTGCTGTGAGTGTCGCCGGCGATTACCTCGACGTCCAGCGGCGGAAGGACGGCCCGCTTGGTCACGATGGCGGGAGTCTCCGAGTTCGGAACTTCCTTGGATGACGGTGCAACCACCGCCGCGGTGGAAGTCTTGGTAGCAGGCCGGCTCTTCGGAACAGCCGGTGCCACTGGTACTTCTGCGGTTTTGGCAGGAGCAACAGCCGCCTGCGGTTTCGGGACGTTCTCGGTGTATGTGCCGTCAGCTTCGTTCCCGTCGTCCGAACCAAACCAGAAATCCCGATCCCTGACGATAACGACGGCAAGAGCAGCTACCAGCAAACCCAAGGCGATCAGCAGCCGGCTGCGTTCCCTCATGGCGAGACCCGTCCTTGGCTTACCAAGCTCCGTTTTTGCGTCTAGCTCTCGCATTTCGCGTCTTTCGATCCGTCAAGAACCTTCTTAAATTGCACTCAATCGAGAGTGCCATTACCAACCACCCGTATCTTGAGGCCATTAGTACGCTATGACAATGGCACGATCCGGGAAACTATGGCCCAAGAGTGCCAGAAAGGGCCTCCCAGAGCACTCTTGCTGCGTGACCTGGATCACAGCCCCTTGTCCAGCCCTTTCGGTAAAGTATGGTCACGTATGGGCGGATTTTCCATTCTCACCAACCGAAAACGCGCCGTGGTCGCCTTGGTGCACTCCGTCGTATTCCTGTTGATCGCGGTGCGGCAGATGGTGGCCGCCAATCCCGCCTCCGGCATCTGGGTGCCGTCTACGGTACCCACCGGCACATGGATCCTCTGCGGAGTCTTTGCCGTCGTCTCCTCTATTCTTCTCTGGCTCTTCGTGATTTCGCGCGGATGGATGGAAAAATTCTACTTCGGATTTTGCACGGTCAGCGCCAGCTCAGGCCTTCTCCGAACTGCCGCGGGCGATCAAGCGTTTCACGCTGGTATTTATATAAGAGTGATTATGCTGGTCAGCGCGGTTCTGGTGGGAATGCTGATCGTCCGCGAGCACTCGCGCGAAGCCCCGGAGTGCGCCGAGACCAGTTCGTAAGCATCCCCTTTGATCTTAATCGTTACTCCAGGTCGGGATCACGAGCTACTAGCCGTGTGTTTGCCATGCGCACTGTTTCCTCAAACCAGTTCTTCGGGCGCAACGTGTATTATCGCGGCATGGGATGCGCCGCGGTGCCGGACGTCACTGCCTTCATTCTGGCTGGCGGCAAGAGCACGCGCATGGGCAGGGACAAGGCTTTTGTTGAATTCGAAGGCCGAACTTTGCTGGGGCGGACGCTCGAGTTGGCTCGGTCGGTAAGGCTCGATGTACGAATCGTCGGAGACCACGAGAAGTTCGCTTCGCTTGCCCCGGTGGCCGAAGACATATTCCGCGACCGAGGTCCTTTGGGTGGAATTCATGCTGCTTTGCGGGCTTCGCAGACGGAGCTCAACCTGATGCTGGCGGTGGACATGCCGTTTGTCGCTGCCGCATTTTTGAATTACTTAATTGGCCAAGCGCGAAGTGCGCCACAGGCAACGGTGGTCGTTCCCCGCACCGGCGGACGCTGGCAACCACTGTGCGCCGTTTACCGCCGGGAATTTGCTGATACCGCTGAAACTGCGTTGCTTGCGGGGCAGAACAAGATCGATTTGCTCTTTGCCGTAACCAAAACCCGAGTGATCGAGGAAGAAGAATTGAAACGCGGCGGATTCTCGTGGGATATCTTCCGAAATTTGAATACTCCCGAAGAATTGGAGGCGGGGCAGCGAAGCAGTTAAAATCGTTTAGCGTAAGCGTGATTCCCGAGAGCCAAACGAATGCCTGAAACCGCCATCCAGCCTTATATCGAATTCCGCGAGGTCTGCAAAGCGTTCGGCGACAAAGTCGTTCTCGATCGAGTCAGTTTCAATGTGATGCCCGGTGAGACCGTGTGCATCCTGGGGCGCAGCGGCGTGGGCAAATCGGTTTCCCTGCAGCTTCTCATGGGGTTTCTCAAAGCGGACTCCGGACGGGTGATCGTCGCGGGCCAAGATATTACGGGCCTTTCGGAGGATCAACTGGAAGCCATAAGAAAGAAAGTCACTATGGTCTTTCAGAATGGAGCGCTTTTCGATTCGCTGACAGTCGGCGAAAACGTGGCGTTTCCGCTGCGCGAAAGCCGTGAGCTCTCTGAAGAGCAAACCTATCAGATCGTCGATGGCTTGCTGCAGATGGTGGGCGTAAAAGAAATGCGCGACCTGTTGCCCTCGGATCTCTCGACGGGAATGAAACGGTCCGTGGCCATTGCCCGAGCCCTGGCGGCGCGGCCGGAATGCGTTCTCTACGATGAGCCCACGACGATGGTGGACCCGCTGATGGCGCAACTGCTCGGAGATCTGATCAAGCGGCTCAAGCTCCAACTGAACCTGACCAGCATCGTGGTGACGCATGATATGCGCCTGGCGCAGAAGTTGGCCGATCGCGTCGTCTTCCTCTACGAAGGCAAGGCGATTTTCTTCGGTCCTTACGGCGAGATGGCGAAATCCGATGAGCCAATCGTGCACGAGTTCCTGGAGTTGGACGAACTGAAGGTGGGCTGTTAGCGAGTGCTGAGTTCAGATTCCATCTTCTAGGTTTTCTTGGCGTAGCCGCTGCAAGCAAGGACCGGAAGCCGGGGATACTTCTCAAATCTGGCGTCGCTGAAAGAAAGCTGGCATTGCAGGAACGTCGAACCTCGGTCCGACTTGATAATCCGGGCATGCGCGCAATCTGCGCACAATCCCCACTTCGGCGAGTTCTTGTTTTCTTCTTGAACCGAGAACATACGTCGAGGCTGAGGGCGGCCCGTTGGTTTGCCTAGAAGCCCTGCCGCACCAGTTCTTCCACCGTGAGCGAACTCTCGGTCGCCTCGCGGGTCATCATCTTTTCGACATACTTCGCAATCAGATCCGCTTCGAGGTTGACGGGATCGCCGGGCTGCAACGAGTTCAGGTTGGTCATCTCGACCGTGTGAGGGATGATGGCAATGGTGCAGGTTCGGTCTTCCAGCTTTGCGACCGTGAGGCTGATGCCCTCGATGCTGATCGAGCCTTTGTAGACGGTGTACTTCTCTATCTCAGGGGGCAACTCAATGCGGAGCCACCAATTTTCAGAGTTCGCGATGCGCTCAAGTTCGATGAGCTTACCTACGCCATCCACGTGGCCTTGTACGATGTGACCGCCGAAGCGGCCGTCGGCCTTCATCGGTAACTCCAGATTTACCAGCGCACCCTCGTGTATGCGCGAAAAGGATGTAAGTCCCCAGGTCTCGGGGGCCAAATCAGCGCAGAATGAACCTGGCTTGATGTCGAGCGCAGTGAGGCAAACGCCGCTGACCGCGACGCTGTTGCCGGGTTTCAGTTCCTTCGGAGTATTCGTGGCAGTGATGGTGATGCGGCGATTCTCGCCGTGCTGTTCGATGCGGTTGACGCGTCCCACTTCTTCTACGATGCCAGTAAACATGGGGACCTCGATAGATGACCAAACATCATAAACCCACTACGGAGGCGCGAAGACACGTTTCTTCTTGACTCCGTGCTTCAGCCATAAAGGCATTACTCATCGTACGGATTGCGCAAATACCCTTCGACGGCGAAGTCGTCTCCAAAGCGGTGCAATTGAAGATGCTTTAGAAGGAGCGTTTCCTCCATTTGACGGAATCTATCTCCGGCGGCAAATGAAACGGATTCCTCGCTCGCCAGAATCTTCGGAGCGTAATAGAAAAAAACTTTGTCGACGATTCCGGAAGCGAGCGCCATCCCGTTGATCGTCGCTCCTCCCTCGATCATGAGGCTGGTCACTTCCAGTTGTCCGAGGCGGCGCAAAATCGAATGAATGTCGGGACGGCCGTCGCTCGCGGAGGGAAGCTGTTCTACGCGAATGCCACGTGCCTCCAAATCTTTCTTTTTCTTCTCCTCGCCTGAGGAACAGAAAATCAGCACGTCATTTGCGGCGCCCTCGTTCGCGACGCTCTGCACCAGCCGCGATTCCAACGGCAGGCGTAAGTGCGAATCGAGAATCACGCGCAATAATGGTCGGCGGCGCGGGTGTCCGCTGCGGTCGGTGAGCAGCGGGTCATCCGCCAGAATCGTGCCCACACCAACCAGGATGGCATCGCTTTGGTGGCGCTGTTCGTGCACATGGGCCCGTGCGGCTTCGCCAGTGATCCATCCACCAGCAGGAATCCCGGCTACCCGCTTCGCCTCAGCTCCCGGAGGCGGAACGATTTTGCCGTCTAACGTCATCGCTGCTTTCAGGGTCACGAGTGGAACACCATGGCGAATATAGCGTGCGAAGGCCTCGTTCAGACGGCGTGCTTCGGCTTCCATCCGTCCAACTTCCACGTGGACGCCGGCCACGCGCAACTTCTCAAAGCCGCGGCCGCTCACTTTTGGGTTGGGATCGGGCATGGAAGCTACCACCCGACGAATTCCGGCGGCAATCAGAGCGTCGGTGCACGGGGGAGTTCGGCCCTGATGCGAGTGGGGTTCAAGATTGATGTAGAGCGTTCCACCGCGTGCCTTTTTACCAGCCTGTTCGAGAGCAAGTACCTCCGCGTGCTTCAAGCCATCGTAAGTGTAAGCACCCGTGCCTACGATTGTTCCTTGCACGTCGACGATCACCGCGCCCACGTAAGGATTGGGCGACGCTAGAGCCAAGCCTTGTCGCGCCAGTTCATCCGCGCGATGCAGGAACCGCTCGTCAGTGGAATGGTCGGGCATCTCAGATAAGTTGCATTAAGCGCAGCGCTACGGGGACACTGAGACTTAAGAAAGAATCGGAGTTACCTTCTCCGTGCCTCTGTGTCTCTGTGGTAAGAAATGGCCCTATTCGAACAGCGAATCCACAAACTCTTTCGGATCAAAAGGCAGCAGATCGCCAACTTTTTCGCCCACACCGACAAATCTCACCGGGAGGCCCAACTCGCGGGAGATGGCCACAACCACGCCACCCTTCGCCGTGCCATCGAGTTTGGTGAGCACGATGCCCGTCACGCCCGCCGACTGCGTGAACAGCCGCGCCTGCTGCAAGCCGTTTTGACCGGTAGTTGCGTCCATGACGAGAAGCGTCTCGTGCGGCGCTCCCGGAATAATGCGCTGCGCGGTACGGCGCATTTTCTCGAGTTCGGACATGAGGCTGGTCTTGGTGTGCAGCCGGCCTGCCGTGTCCACAATGACGTAGTCTGTCTTGCGCGCCGTCGCTGCCTGCAACGCGTCGAACAGGACGGCTGCGGGATCACCGCCGGGCTTCGTCTTGATCACTTCCGTGCCGGTCCGGGTGCCCCATATTTCCAGTTGATCGATCGCTGCTGCGCGAAACGTATCAGCGGCGCACAGCAAAACATTCTTGCCCTGCGATCGAAACACCTGCGACAACTTGCCGATGGTCGTCGTCTTGCCCGTTCCGTTCACGCCTACCACCAGAATCACCTCTGGCGTGCCATCCACTCTTTGGACAGGGCGGGTATTCGCAGCGTTCAGAATGTTCAGCAATTCTTCTTTCAACAGGCGCTTTAGTTCCTGTACATCCTTGATCTGTTTGCGGTCGGCTTTATCGCGCAGCTTGCCCAAAACCTCCTGAGTGGTTGTGGTGCCGAGGTCTGCCCCGATGAGCGTGGCTTCCAGATCGTCCAGCGTATTGCGGTCAATTTCCTTACCAAGAAAGACGACTTCTTCGATTCGCTCAGCGAGATTCTCCCGCGTGCGCGTGACCGCCTGTTTCATGCGCTCGAAAAGGCCGGCTTTCTTTTCTTCCGTGCTGCCAAACAGAGTTTGAATCATGAGAAATCCCAAAGCTCGATTATAGCGGTCAGCGAGCTTGCGTTCGCTACTACGCGGAGAGACGGCAGAAATGGTTAGACGCGGGTTCTTTCGAGATTGACGGCTTCTGCGCTGGGAGCCGCCGCAGCAGGAACTGGTTCCAGCGCATTTGGGGTAGCAGGCGCCGCCACCGGTCTCTTGATAGAGAGGCGCTGAATGCGGATTTCGCCGCGCCGGTAAACCGCCAATAACGCCGCCACCGCTTCAGGAGCAAGCCGCTTGCCGGCCAGATTCTGAATGATCTGTAACGCCTCTTCCGGAGTGTGTGCGTGCTGATAAGGACGATTGGTGGTCAATGCATCAAAAGTGTCGGCCACCGCGATAACGCGCGCCAGCAGAGGGATCTGATCGCCTTGGAGGCCATAAGGGTAGCCGCGGCCGTCCAGCGCTTCGTGGTGAAGTTCGATACCGGGGAGCATTTCGGCAAGCTGGGTTACGGGCCGCAAAATATTGGCACCCTTTGTGGTGTGAGTCTTCATGACCTCAAATTCTTCTGCGGTCAGTGCGCCCGGCTTCTTCAGGATATGGTCTTCGATGCCAATCTTGCCTACATCATGGAGCTGGGCGGAGATCTGTAGGGTCTCCATAAACTCCGCGTCCAAGTTTAGTTCTTTGGCGATCATCAGCGAGTAACGCGTGACGCGATCGGAGTGACCGCGAGTATAGGGATCCTTCTCGTCGACCGCGCCTGCCAGCATCTGAATCGAACCTAGGAACAGGGCACGATTTTCTTCCGCCGCTCGCTTCAAGTCTTCGACGAAGTGTTCGAGATCCTGCGACATGGTGTTGAACGTCTCGGCCAGTTCGCCGATTTCCGTCCGGCTCAATAAGTGAACTCGCTGAGAAAAGTCTCCGCGGGCCAAAGCGCGGCTGGACTGCGTGAGTATGTGTAGAGGATTCGTAATTCTGCGGGCAGCAAAGATACTGACACCGATGCTGAGCAGAACCGCCAGCAGCGCCAGCAGACGTGCGGTGCGCTGCATTTCGTAAACTCCGCGGTAAGCTTCACGCCGCGGTTTCTGCACCACCACCGCCCAATCGAGCGCGGTGACCGGGCTATAAGTGCCGAGCATTTCCTCACTGTTCTTGCCTTCCTGGACAGCGAACTCCTTGGTAGCGGCCAACTGCGCCTTGTTGCCCTCATCCACAAAATTACGGACGATCTCAAGGCTCTTCATATCCTGGCCAGTCACATATTGTGGAGTGCCCGCTGCCACGAGTCGACCCTGCGCGTCCACGACGTAAGGAATCAAGCCGCCGCCGCTCACCTCATGCAGCCGGCGAATCAGGAATTGCAGATCCACGACCGCGCCCACCATGCCTAGAAAACGTCCGCCGTAGCTCACCGGACTGCTGACCAGTACAACCGTCCTCGAAGTCTTGCCATCTTCCACCTGGAGTGCCTGGCCGTTGTAGGCGCGCCCATCGCGGGCGGCATCGAATGCGTGTTGCAACTCGCGCTGCAAGAAAGCATCCGGAGCGATTCGTCCCGCGGAAATGCCCTTGGCGTCGGAGTTCAACAGGGTGGCATAGGCAAGTTCGTCGGAGGAAGAAACAAAATTCTCGAGCAGAGCGCGCAGCTCCGGCGCTTCAATGTTCTTGCTGCCGATATCCCCGCCGCTCGCCACCTGAATCGCCGAGGAAAGATTCGCCAGCATCATCCGCAGGGAGCGTTCGTGTTGCGAGAGGTCGTCCGCCAGCGACCGCGTTACCGTATTCTGCAGCAGCATCTCGTTGGTCTTCAGGCGGTCGCGGTTAATCGCCTCAACTTGAGCCGAGTAGAAGTACATGGGCACGATGCTGATCACCAGCAACACGCCGAGGATTACGTACAGAATGGGAATGCGCGCCGGACTGGGCGTTGGAGTAGACGAGTCGCTCCCCGGACTCAGTTCGGAAGCGCCGTCGATCGAAGTGGCGGCGGATTTCACAGGTATCTATAGAATTTTAGTGGGCCGAGAGCGGTTGGAGGCGAAATCCGTTGTCTTTTGACATTACCAAAGTGTCTTTCCGGGCTTACCGCTGGCGTGGGTTTGGCAACACAAGGTACCGCGCGGCCTATGTTTTCAGGGTTTCGCTTTTGCTGCTGCGGGTCATTAGCTCGTAAATCGCGTCGCGCGGAGACTTGCCATCGTGCAGAATAGCGTGCATTTGTTCGGTGATCGGCATCTCAACGCCGCGGGCGCGAGCCAGGCCCACCGCGGCCGTCGTGGTAAAAACTCCCTCTGCAACCATGCCATGCATCCCGGCAAGTATCTCCGGCAGTTTTCTCCCCCGGCCGAGTTCTACGCCAACACTGCGATTGCGGGAGAGCCCCCCCGTGCAAGTTAGCACCAAATCGCCCAGACCAGCCAGGCCGGCCATAGTTTCTGCTCTGCCGCCGCAGGCCACGACAAGCCGGGTCATCTCTGCTAATCCCCGCGTGATCAGAGCAGCGACCGAATTGTGTCCCAAGCCAAGGCCGGCGCTGACGCCGGCGGCAATCGCAATCGTATTCTTCAGCGCCCCGCCCAGCTCCACGCCGATCGGGTCGTGGTTGGTGTAAATGCGAAAGCTGGCATTGCTGAACTCCTGCTGCACGGTGCGCGCAAGTTCGGCATCGTGCGATGCGATGCTGATCGCCGTTGGATCTCCGCGTGCCGCTTCGATCGCGAAGGATGGCCCAGAGAGCGCTCCAATCCGGGGTGCAGGCACGTCATGTGAATGGATCGCGTGCGCGATCACCTCGGTCATGCGCAGCAGGGAATTCTCCTCCAATCCTTTGGTCGCACTGACGATCATCGTCTCTGGCTGCAGATGCGGCCGCATCTGGACGAATAGCTCGCGGCAATGCTGCGACGGCATGACGCTTACCACGATGGCAGCACCGTCGAGCGCTTCAGCCAAGTCATTGCATGGCTCTACGCAGGCTGGGATAGGCAGGCCGGGGAGGAATTTTTCATTGACCCGCTGCTGCGCAATACTCTCATAAACTTCCTGTTCGTGAGCCCAGAGGCGAATCCGGTGCGTCCCTTTCCGCCCCAGGATGATCGACAGCGCAGTCCCCCACGCTCCCGCGCCGATGACCGCGATCTCGCTCATGCGCGCTTCGCTCCCAGACGGCTTTCCGTACCGGCAAACAGCCGGTGGATATTTTCATGATGCTTGGCGATGATGAGCAGGGAAGTAAACGATATAAATGCCAGGGCCAGCGGCGAGTTGCCATACGCTTTCATTCCGACGACAAAAAGCAAAAAGGACGCGACAGCAAGGATAGATCCCAGCGATACATAACGAAAAATAACCACCACCACGACGAAGACGCCGGCTGCCGCGACCACGGCCTTGGGGGCGATCACAATAAATGATCCCAGTCCCGTCGCAACTCCTTTCCCACCGCGAAACTTCAGCCATACAGGAAACATGTGGCCGAGCACCGCGAACAACGCCGCGACTGCCATCGCCAGCCGGGGATTAATACTAGCCATGCCACAGAAGAAGCGATATGTCAGTTCTACGGCCGCGGTTCCTTTCAGCGCATCGAGCAGCAGGGTCACAACTCCTAATATTGGCGATTTGCGGGAGACATTCGTGGCCCCGATATTTCCGCTGCCACTTTGACGCACATCCTCTCCACGAAAAATGCGGACGAGCAGATATCCGAAGGGAATTGATCCCAGTAGATAGCTCGCGGCGGCAATCAGAACCAGTGTGGACATGAAGTGAGTTGATCTTTAGTGCAGAGGGAAACCTGCCAGCTTCGTATATTTCGAGCCGCCCGGCGCCAATTGGCTCTGATAAAGAAAAAACTCGTGGGCCGTCATCGTACCAAACTCAGGAGCAGGCAAGGCCACGAGTTTTTCCTGCAGGCGCTGAAAAGTGGAATTCGGGCCGTCTTTCTTTTGCCTGCGCGGCGAGCCTGAACCTCTGGCGCCCCGCGCCAGCGTCAAGTGCGGACTGAAAGTGTGCTCTTCTTTCGGGATGCCCAGTGACGCGAGCGTTGCGTCCACAGTTGCCGCCAGATAGGCCAATTCTGGCCCGGCTTCAATTCCGATCCAGAACACTCGTGGCTCTCGCGCACCGGGAAAAAATCCATAACTACAAAACCTCATTTCGATCGCCTCGGCATCAATCGTTGCCAACGATTGCTTGATTCGTTCAACATCCTCCTCAGACCTTTCGCCTACGAATTTCAGCGTGACGTGCAGCGACTCAGGCCGCACCCAGCGCACATCAGGAGCAAACCCGCGAACGCCCTCGAGAAAGCGGGCAATTCGATTCCGTATGTCGTCGTTCATATCGAGCGCAACGAAGAGGCGCATAGGACAGCTTCTAGCTTCTAGCCACTAGCTCCTGGCGTGCAACGTGAAGCGAGAAGCTGGCGGCATTTCCTTCACATCAACTTTCTGCGCACCATATCGAGCGCCAGCGTTGTCGCAAACCAGCGGATGCGTTTGCGATCACCCGGGAAGTTCCTTTCGATTACTTCGGTCCCGTTCGCGCCGGCCAAGGCGTGGAACACCAATCCCACAGGCTTTTCCGGGGTTCCTCCCGAAGGCCCAGCAACGCCCGTGATACCGACCCCAAGCGTCGCCTCGCAACGATAGCGGATTCCCTCTGCGAGCGCGGCCGCGACTTCGCGGCTCACCGCTCCGTGGCGCTCAATCATGTCGGCGGGTACTCCCGCCAGTTCAGTCTTTACGGCATTAGAGTAGACGATGGCGCCTCCGGCAAAATACCGCGAACTGCCACCCACGGAAGTGATTCTTTCGCCCAACAATCCCCCAGTGCAGGATTCCGCCACAGCCACGGTCGCGTTGCGCATCTGCAACCAGTAGCCAACAATTTGTTCGAGCGACTGGCCGTCGCGTGAGTACACGGCGTCGTCGAGTTCCTCCTCGACCGCGTCGGCCGCTTCATCCACGCGTGCCTGCGCCGCTTCCAAAGTGTCGGCACGCGATTTGAAATGCAACTGGATCTCTCCTGCTCCCGCCAAAATCGTGGTCTGCACATCCGCAAATTGTTGGTAGATGGGCGACACGCGCGCATCAACCAGAGATTCTCCCAGCATGGCGACCTTTAATACGCGAGTAGCCAGGAACGCCGTGGGCAATTTGGCGCGCAGTCGTTCACGGCACTCCGCTTCGAACAGTGCTTTCAGTTCGTGGGGAGGTCCCGGCAACAGGATGACAATGCGCTCACGCCCGTCGAACTTGCCGCTGATCCATTGCCCGGGCGCGGTTCCGTTGGGATTCGGTAGGACGGTTGCGCCCTCAAGAACGTCCGCCTGCTTGGCGTTATTCGGAGACATCTTCCAACCGCGCGCGGCGAAACGCTGTTCGATACGATTGAGAATTTCTTCGTCGCGCCGCAAACAGACGCCCAGGGCTTGGGCCACAGCCTCGCGGGTAAGATCATCCTCGGTAGGGCCCAATCCGCCGCTGAAAATCACGATCTCCGCGCGGAACAGCGCGTGCTGCGCGGCTGCCACCAGACGGCCGAAGTCGTCCCCCACAACCGCCTTGAAGATCACTTCAACGCCCAGTTGATTGATCTGCTCCGTGAGATAGAGCGAATTTGTGTCCATGCGGAAGGGCGTGAGTAGCTCAGAGCCTACCGCGATGATCTCGGCGTTCACGGGTAGAAGTGTAAATGAAAAAGGCGACAGACGGGCCAGACTCAACCGACGGAGAAGACGCTCGCGTGCACTTACTCGGGCAAAAGTGGTAACCCTTGTGTATTCCAGGAAAGGTGATGCACTGCGTCGGTGGTCGCGAGAATCACGCTGCGACCCGGCGCGAAAGCCAGTCCGACCAAGCCGTGGCCGGCAACTTCAAGGCTCGCGTTGCCTTCTGCCGTGATCTTCACGATGCCGCGCTTACCCGAGAGCGACGCCGCCACATACAGATTTCCAACCGAGTCAAAAGCCAGGCCTTGCGGGCGTCCCAGGCCGCGGAAGAATTTGTGCACCGTCCCTTGGGGGTCAATTCTGTGTACCGAATCAAAGCTCGACGTGGTCGGCCCCGTCACGAACAAGTCCCCTTGGGGCCCGAACGCCAGGTGATACGCGGATACGCTCGGTTCCAGCGTGGCGAAAACGAAGACTTGCTGATCGGGGCCAATCTTGAATATCGTTCCGCTGCGGTCTCCCACATAGAGATTCTGATTTCGATCGAATGCGATGCCGGTGGCGACCCCCATTCCCTCTGCATAAGTGGTCATGGTTCCGTTTGGCGCTACGCGATAAACCGCGCCATCGTGGCGCGAGGAAACGTACATCTGTCCCTGGCGGTCGAACGCGATCGAGGTCGCGTTCATCATCTCCGCGACAAACGGCTTAACGGCGTAGTTGGTATCAATCTTGAAGATCGCGACCGGGACTTTTTGTCCGCGGGAGCCGGAGAACGTGGCGTAGATGTTTCCTTGAGCGTCGAGCGCCGGATTGGTTACTGGGTGCAGATTTTCGGCGATGGGCACAGCGACCTTCACCGTATGCGCGTTGCTAACGTGACCATCGGTCGCTACTACTACCGGACCTGAAGTGGCTCCTTCCGGAACGCGAGCGACCACAAACGTGTCTGAACTGATTACAATTCCGCCCTCGACTTCTCCAAACTGCACGCGCGGACGCTGCCATTCCGGCGGCCGCAAACCTGAACCCGCAATGCGGACTTCGCCGCCGGCCAGCGCCAGAACCGGCGAGACGGATTCGATGCGCGGTCCGCCATTCACGTTTTTCTTGCCCAGGATGCGATCGGAAAATCCCATGAAGAAGATACTCGCACTATCTTAGAAGACCAAAGTGCAGAAAGAGATGCACAACTACCAGAGCGTACAGACCGGCGGCAATATCGTCCAGCACGATGCCGGCGCCCTCCGGAATCGCCTCCAATTGTCGCACCGGCGGTGGCTTGACGATGTCGAAAGCACGAAAAAGTATAAAACCCGCGAGAAAAGATTTCCATGCGAGCGGCACGGCGATCAGAGCCACTAACTGACCTGCTACTTCATCAATCACCACAAACTGGGGATCTTCTTTCCCCGCGCCGCGCGCGACCCGCGTAGCCGCCGGAATTCCGATCAGCGCGACTAGCACAGCCAGGGCGATTGCAATTGGCGTTCGTAGTGCAGGCGAAAAGGCATGCGCCAACACTGCCCACAGCAACACGGTCGCCAGCGATCCCCAGGTACCCGGCCCCGGCCGTAGGTGCCCGATGCCGAAGAACGTGGCGATTACCGTGGCCCATAGAGGAGTTCGGGGCCTCGCCCCCGCGTCAGCCGGCGAGAGCCCCGCGCTACCATCGGCTTCTGCACCTGCGATCTCGGAAGGCTGCTTCACGAATCTTCGTCCGGATCTTCGGGAGTGCTCTCTTGGATCTGCTCTTCCGAATCCGTAACCGGCGACGGAATCACGTAGGCGCCGCTCGCCCATTTGCCCAGATCGATCGTGCGGCAGCGGTCGCTGCAGAAAGGGAATTCTGCGTTGTCGCTCTTGACCGCTTTCTTGCAGATCGGGCAACGGAGCTTGAGCGTGCGTTTGCGAGGCATGTCAGCGGATACTCTCAGGTCCTGCCGAGTCGAACGAGACTTTAAAACAAACTATAGAATCTTCGCCACCAGATCATAATCGTGAGCCTCCGTGATCTGGCAGCGATAAAATTCGCCTATCTCGGGAGTGGTCTCCGAGGGAAAGTCGTTCACGAAGACCTTGCCGTCAATCTCGGGCGCATGCATCGGCGTGCGGCCTTCCATGAGCAGGTCGGTCTCTTCCGACATTCCTTCCATCAACAGATCGAACTCCTGTCCCACCAGCACTTTCTTTTTCTTCTTGCTGATCTGCCGCTGGATTCCCATCAGGTGCTTCCGCCGGCGCTCGATTTCAGCGGACGAAAGCTTCTTGTCCAATCCATACGCATCGGCCCCCTGCTGGTCGGAATAGGAGAAGGTTCCCATCCAGTCAAATCGGGCCTCGCGCACGAATGCGCACAGTTCTTCGAATTCTTTTTCAGTTTCGCCGGGAAAGCCAACGATGAAAGAAGTGCGCAAGGTGAGGTCAGGAATTGCGCGTCGCATCTTGTCGATCGAACGAAGAAATACTTCCGCTCCGCCGCCGCGCTTCATACGCTTCAGCACGCTAGCCGAGGCGTGTTGCAGCGGCACATCCATGTAGGAGCAAATCTTCTCGTGCGCTCCAATCGTCTCTAAAAGTTTGCCCGTGATCTTGTTCGGATAGGCGTAGAGGAAGCGAATCCAGCGCAGATCCTCAATCTTGGCAAGCTTGTCGAGCAGCAGCGCCAGCCCATCTTTCAGGCCGAAATCTTCTCCGTAGCAGGTCGTGTCCTGCCCGATCAGAGTAATTTCCCGCACGCCCGCTTCCGCCAGTCGCTCGGCTTCAGCTGCTACCGACTCAAATCGCCGCGAACGAAACTGCCCGCGCAACTGCGGAATGATGCAGAACGTGCAAGGATGATCGCAACCCTCCGCAATCTTGATGTAAGCCGTGGATTTCGGAGTGGCCAGAACGCGCGGAGTCTCGTCGTCGTACAAATAATTCGGCAAGTCCGCAATCGCGCCCTCCCACTGCCCGCGAGAGAATCGTCCCTGCGCTTGTCGAGCATCGCCCTCGGCCCGGGAAGGCAACACCACAAACGGGGAATTGCCGTTCGCTGGCGCAGGTGTTGCGGCCACGCCAGTCGCTGCCAGTATGTTTTGCAGCTCTCCGGTACCTACGACCGCATCCACTTCCGGAATGCGCCTGCGGATTTCATCGCGAAAGCGCTCCACCAGGCATCCCGCCACCACCAGTTTTTTTGCCCGGCCCGAGGTCTTGTGCGCGGCCATCTCGAGAATCGTATTCACCGACTCCTGCTGCGCACTTTCGATGAAGGAGCAGGTGTTCACCACAATGACATCAGCGTCTTCAGCCCGCGGAGAGAGTTCCGCGCCAGCCCGCGCCAGCAGCCCCATCATCACTTCACTATCAACCAGGTTCTTGGGACAACCCAGGCTGACGAAGCCGATCTTCTGGGGACGCGCAGGCTGAGAATTTTCTTCTGCCACCGGCACAATAGTTTTTTCGCTTGGACGCGGGATAGTGAGGTTCTTCGACGACATGCAATCCCACTATTTTAACATTTTCCAAAGCTAAGTCCGGCTCGCGGATCAACTGGCTAGGCCCTCGTTAACCATGTGACGTCGGGCACCACGGAAGGCAGTAGCCTGTGGAAGAAAACGGTATGCTTCATGCTACGCTAAGTCACTGACTATAGAAGCAGCGATCCCGCATCCTGGAGGGGAAATGTCTGGGAAACAGGCCGTAATCGCAGTCCTGCTAATGGCGATGTGTATCCTGAGAGGCTCAGCCGCGGCTCAGGACGAAAAAAATGAATTGACCGGCATGGTTGGCCGGATGGTCATTAGCGATCAGGGTATTGTGGGCGCGACTTACCCCAACCCGTTTGTCCGCTCCGGCAAGGGTCTCTCTTTCGAAATCGAGTACGCCCGCCGCCTTCTTGGCAAGGAAGTCTACGCGATTTCAGGAGAAGTGCCCGTGGTTTTCAATCTGGACGAGGACCTGGGATCCGGTAGCGATGTCGTTCCCAAGGACTACAAGCAGATATTTGTCACTCCCGCGCTTCGTTTCAACTTGTTTCCCGCGACCGCAGTTTCCCCTTGGGTGAGCCTTGGCGGCGGCTTCGCCTACTTCAACGAAAACAAGAATCTCAACTATTACGGTACGAATCCGGGAGGCTCGTCGACTTCCGGCGTGCTGCAAGGCGGGTTGGGAGTCGACGTAAGGCCATTTCGCGCGCGCTTTAGTCACTTCGGCTTCCGCGCCGAGGTTCGCGACTTTTGGTCTGGCACTCCGAAGCTACCACTGGCCGACACGGGAAAGACGCGGCAGCATAACTATCTCATCGGTGCTGGCGTGACTTGGCACTTCTAGGAAGCACGAAACATCACTTCTTCGTTGCCAGCTCCACTTCTTCGTATAACTCCGGCAGGCGTTGCGCGTCGTCCAAAGAACTTCCGAACCGAGCCGATTCGTATGCTTCAGTGAATCGCCCAACCCGCATCCGCAATCGCTCATCTTCGATAATCCGCACAAACTCTTGCGGCGTCTGAGCCGACGATTTTTTCACCCCGCGCCGAGCCAGATGTTGAGCCATCCTCTCGTACCAAAGAGCAGCCGCCTGATTCGGCGATCGCTCGGGATGCGCCTGCAGGCGTCGCCTGTGGATCATTCGTGCGATGCGCGCCGCATTAGCAAGCAGTAGCAGCAGTAACCCGACGGCCAGGGCGCCTCCCAGCCAGCGTGCCGGAGATTTTTCCGCGCCTCGTTGGCCGCGCCTCGCCCAGTTCAGCAGGCTTGCATAGCGCTCGCGTGCCCACTTGCGCGCTCGCTCCCAGTTCGTTCGCGTCCCGCTCACCGCGGCTCGTCCCAGAATGTACTGGTGCGAGAAGTCGTAACTGATCACCCACTCCCGCCAGAACGATTCCGCCGCGTCCAGATAAAGCAGGGCGCGGTCCCAGCCCTCCGGAGTTCCAATTGCGCCACCCGGCGTGGGATCGAAAGTGATCCAGCCGTAGCCGGGGAAGTAAGCCTCCACCCAGGAGTGCGCGTTCTTGGCCCGGACTATGTAGTTGCCGGTGACATCGTTGAATTCCTCGCTGCGGAATCCGTTCACTACCCGCGATGGAATGCGCAGCGTCCGCAGCATCACCGCCATAGAGGAGGCAAAGTACTCGCAATGGCCTTGCTTACGCTCGAACAGAAAATTGGCCAATGGATCGGCGACCGGCGACCGGAGCAATCGCAGCGTGTATCCGTAATGCGTTCTTAAGTAAGTTTCCAGGGCGACGGCTTTGTCATAATTGTTGGAGGCCGTGCCGCCGACCTGCGCCGCCAAGCGCGGAATACGCGAATCGAGTGCTGGGAGCTGAAGGTAAGCCGTAGCAAATTGGGGATAGCTATCCCCCGCTGCTTGAAGTTGCGCCGGCGATGGCCGGCCGATGTCGGACTCTGCCTCGTACTCACTGACGCTGCGCTGATTATCGACGTCGTAAACCGCTCCTCCTGCGTCCACCGACAATGCCCGATACGGCCCAGCCACCCGGCGCCCCCAGGGAGCTAGAAAGAATACATTGGTGCCGATCGGCTCCAGCAGAACGTGGTAACGAATCAGACGACTCGGGGTTGCCGAGGCGGTCTGAGTCTGCGATCCGTAAGCCGGAAATATTCCCTGGCTGAACAGTGGCACCGCGAACTGTCCATCAGGCTCCCGTTGCAATTCATAGCGTTGGTGCAGGTTCGACCAGTTCTTGCCGTCAAAGTTGGCCAGAGCGACTCCGCGCCAATGAAGCTCATATTGACCGCTTTTATCCCCCTCAATCTGAATGTGCATGACCACGGCATCCGATTGTTGAATCTGTCCGATCCTGCCCAACTGCACCCGGTCGCTGAATCCCGTGGAAAGATCGCTTCCAAACGAATACCCACCCAGATAGCCGGCCGACATGCGAGGCATAAGAAAAAATAGCGCTGCCGCCCACGCGAATATCATCAGTACTAACGCCGGCGTGATGCGCGCCAGCGAGAAAGCCAAATGCCGATGCTCGTGCTCGTCGCGGGAGTGTCGCGCCTCAAATTTTGCGACTCGTCCTGACCGGCGCATTTCCATCAGGATGAAGGTGACCACTGCCGTCAGCATGAACCCCGCAAAGAAGAACAAAAAAACACTGTCCACTGTGAGGACAGCAGAAGCGAGCACCATTAGGAAAGCAAGAATCGCCAGGGTCGTGCAATCGCGATCGCGCCGCAGGGAGAACGTGCGAACGACTACCGCGAACATCACCAGATGTACCGTGGCCGCCAGGAATGCGCGGGAGAGCAGGAAGTAATCCGCCGCGTAGAAGACGAAATAGGCGATCGTCAGAGGCGTGGTCCATCGCTCCGAGATCACCACGCGTCGTCGCTCCGCCAGGAGATAGCCGCGGAAAGCGAGCGCCGCTCCGACCAGCAGGATCGTCGGGAGGTCTAGTCCGCCGGTACTGGCAAGAGTTCCAAAGCCCATCAAAACAAGCAGATACAGAGATAGTTCGAAGTATTTGTTGACCGCCTGGGAAAGCGGTATCACTCCGGATTGCGCAGCAGATTGCTTCATCGAGGTGCAGACTGGGGTCTCGGAACGCGATTTGATTCCGCCATCAGACTCCATAATTAAATTTCATGGATTGAGCTTCTATTGTTCGACAACTTCTACCCAGAAGGGAAGGCTTTCCTAAGCTTTTCTTGCACCAAAAGTCACAAGTCCTTTGCGTGACCACTGCTTTAGTTGGCCGCCACATTTTGCGGTACGAGGGATCAGAGTCAGGGTTTGCTAGAATGATTCAGGTCAGGCATCGGTCTCACGCGACGTACTCTCGCCAACCCCGCCAGGTCCGGAAGGAAGCAACGGTAACGGGCTCTTGCGTGTGCAGTGGGTCCCCGGTGCCTGGCTAAGTCTTTATTTTGTAAAGACAGCAGGGCTCCCGGGGCTGAAAACCTCCGCCGCGGCGGCTCCCTAATCTAAGCGGCGTCGAGAATCCGGTCCTGCATCCCACCGTACACAAGAGTCTTCACCATTTCTATTTGGTAAAAGTCGTGCGGAAAGCCAAGTTCGATGGCACTCGCTTGATTCGGTGCCGACGCCTGCTCAGGATTGAGGTCGAGTGTCAGGCTGGCGAGGTTGTCCTGCAGTTGTGAAATCCGTCGGGCGCCGAGAATCGGAATGACTGGAATATCGCGATACAAGAATTTTGCGAATCTCAGACGGCACTCACGTTTTCCACGCACCTACTTTTACACTGCCTTTACAAATTCTCGCGCAAGAAATGCCTCGCCAAGTCATCTCAATAGTAAGGGCGAACAATCATCTCAGCAACCGGTCGAGGATCGAAAATGCGCAATCTTCCATCAAAATTCGTTTCACCCAGTGTCACCATTCGCGTCGCGGGCTCGCTATCGCAAGGTCATCTCACCTACCTCGACCAACTCGTTTCATCGGCAATCGAGTGCGCCTTGTGGCCTCTGCTCGATCTGGCCCACTTGGAGGAACTGGATCACGTGGCTCTCATGTATCTGGCAAGCGGAGAGGGTCGGCACTTCGGCATCCTCGCCTGCCCGAACTTCATCCGCGAATGGATGCAGCACGAAAAAGATCATCGGGCCGCTTGATCTTCGCCCTCTTCCGAGTCGATCGGACCAAGTCCGCCCCCGGCCTTGTTAGACATTCTGGCTTCAATCGTTCAAAATACTGAGTCTTGTACTCAGGAGCCCTCATTGACCACACCGAAACGTGCCAGAGTGAAGATCAGCGCGCTCGGCACCTACGTGCCCCCTCGCCTTTTGACCAACGCCGACCTGGAAAAAATGGTCGACACCACCAACGAATGGATCCTCGCCCGCGTCGGCATTCATGAGCGCCACATTGTCGACAAGGGAGTGGCTACCAGCGACCTCGCCGTTGAGGCAGCGAAGAAAGCCCTCGCCCAGCGCGGCCTGACTCCCAATGACATCGACGCCATCATTGTCGGCACAGTGACTCCTGATATGTTTTTCCCTTCCACCGCCTGTCTTGTACAACACAAGCTTGGTGCCACGGGGATTTGGGGATTCGATCTTTCCGGGGCCTGCTCCGCTTTTATTTATGCCGTGCAAACCGGAGCGCAATTCATTGCCGCCGGAACCCATAAGCGGATTCTGGTAATCGGCGCGGATGTGATGTCCTCGATCATCGACTACACCGACCGCGCCACCTGCGTGATCTTCGGCGACGGCGCCGGCGCGGTGATCCTCGAGGCCACCGACGACGATTCCATCGGTCTGATCGACTTCGTCCACGAGATCGACGGTTCGGGTGCATGCTACCTCTATATGCCCGGCGGGGGAAGCCTGAATCCGTCGACCCGCGATACTGTCGATAAGAAGATGCACTACGTTCACCAGGACGGCCAGCAGGTTTTCAAATTCGCCGTGCGCAAGCAAACCGAAGCTTGCCTGAAGTTGCTCGAACGCAATGGCCTCAAAGGTTCGGATGTTGACGCCTTCATCCCACACCAGGCCAATCTGCGAATTATCAATGCCACCGCTGAACGCCTGGGCCTGCGCCCGGAGAGCGTGATCGTCAATATTGATCGCTACGGCAACACCACCGCCGGGACCATTCCTTTGGCTATGAATACAGCCATCGAAGAAGGCAAGCTGAAGAAGGGAAGCCTCGTGTTGATGGCGTCTGTGGGTGCGGGATTCACAGTTGGCGCCACGTTATTGCGTTGGGCTTTCTAAATGCCGCGCCCGCGTCTCGCGGCTCCGAGTGCGTATAATCCGGCGGGTTTTCTATGACGTTCGTAATGGGCGTGACCGACTTTCAGTAGCACAGTGCCCCCATCTGCTGCTATCTTTTCGCAGCCTTCGCCTCACGTGGGGATGCGGCGAACGCGCAAGACCATGCTCCGTTCTACTTGCTGCTGCCTTCTATTGGCTTGTCTTTCGGTAGGGCCCGCGGCTGGACAAAAATCAAAAGACGATTCCCAGGAAAACAAACTGCTGGTGATGGAGCACCTGTGGAACGAAGCTCAGGTGAATCACGACTCCCGCGCGCTCGACGCTATGATCGGCGCGAACTTCATCAACACCGAATACGACGGCGAGGTTAGCGACAAAGCAAAGTTTCTCGCCGATGTCAAGGACCCGCAGTTCAAACCCAGCACCCTGACAATTCAAGATCTGAAGGTAAACATGTACGGCGACTCCGCCGTAGTGGCCGGCATCTATCACACCAAAGGAACCTACCAGGGGAAACCCTACGAACACTTCGGCCGCTTCACCGACACGTGGGTGTTTACCGAGGGCCGCTGGCAATGCGTCGCCAGCCACACCAGCCTGCTGAAGAAGTAGCTCCCAAAGTCAGAACAAACTACCCGATCATTCCTATAAGAAGTTTTCATAACTGAGCGCTGCTTCCGCCTGCGGTTGCCGTTGATCTAAACTTCAGTGGGTCTTGTGTTCACGTCCCACCGAGATACGAAAATGGAAACCGTACCCCGCCCACCCCGATGGCAGACACTCTTGGCCTTCGCCATCATCTACCTCGTCTGGGGCTCAACATTTCTGGCCATCCGCGTAGGAGTGCGGGAGGTACCACCATTTCTGCTGGCTGGGATGCGGTTCTTCGCCGCCGGAATCATCCTCTACGCCTGGATGCGCGCCAGGGGCACGCCTTCGCCGACTCGCCGCGAATGGGCTGCGGCCTCGTTCCTGGCAATGTTGATCTTCGTGGGCGACTACGGCTTGCTCTTCTGGGCGGAGAAGCGCGTGCCCTCGGGGATCGCGGCGGTCATGATGGCGACCATCCCGGTTTTCATGGCGATTGCAGAAATTCTCTTCCTGCGGACGCAGAAGCTTACGTTTCGGCTGGGGTTCGCGCTGCTGGTGGGGATCGGCGGTGTGGTGGTCCTGGTCAGCCGCTCGACGAGTTTCGGAGATGCCCCGATTGATATTGCCGGAGCGGTTGCGCTGGTAGTCTCCGCCATCAGTTGGTCGCTGGCCGCGATTCTCACGCGCAAACTATCTTTGCCCGAATCGAAAGTGATGAGTTCGGGAGCTCAGATGCTAGCCGGGGGAATTCTGCTCACGCTGACGGCAGCGATGCTGGGCGAGTTCCGCGGCTTCGATGTGCGAGCCGTCTCCATTGGCGCGTGGCTGGCGCTGATTTATTTGATCGTTGCGGGCTCGATCGTTGCCTTCACCGCCTATGTCTGGCTAATCCACCACGAGTCGCCAACCAAAGTCGGAACCTACGCTTACGTCAATCCGGTCGTCGCCGTTCTGCTGGGATATTTTCTGGGAGGCGAGGCACTGGGCTCGCGGACGATCGCAGGAACATTCCTGGTTCTAGTGAGCGTGGTGACAATCACGACCACGCCGAAAGAGAAAGCAGCCCTCGAAGCGCTGCGCGAAGAAACGGAATTAGCCGAACCGTAGCCTCGCAAACGCTCTTCCCCCGGGTCCGCTTTACTTATGGCCGCGTCATCTTCTCCGGCCTCACCAACTGATCGAACTCCTCGCCCGTAAGATACCCCAGCTTCAGCGCCGCCTCGCGCAGGCTGCTGTGCTCCACGTGCGCCGTGTGGGCGATCTGCGCGGCCTTGTCGTATCCGACTTTTGGCGCCAGCGCTGTCACCAGCATCAGCGAGTTCTTTACGTACCAGTCCACCTTGGCGCGATCGACCTCAATGCCCTTGATCATGTACTCAACGTAGCCGTGACAGGCATCGGCGATCAGCGTAACCGAATGCAGAAAGTTGTAGATGATTACCGGCTTGTACACGTTGAGTTCGAAGTTGCCCTGCGATCCGGCAAATCCTACCGCTGCAGTCGCTCCGTGAACCTGCACGCAGACCATGGTCATCGCTTCACACTGCGTCGGATTCACCTTGCCCGGCATGATCGAAGACCCAGGCTCATTTTCCGGGATGGAAAGCTCACCTAACCCGCACCGGGGCCCGGAAGCCAGCCAGCGAATATCGTTGGAAATCTTCATCAGAGAAGCGGCCAGAGTTTCCATCGCACCCTGCGCGAACACGATTTCGTCGTGCGCCGAAAGCGCAGCAAATTTATTGGGATGAGAGCGGAAGGGAAGACCGGTCAGTTCGGCAATCTTTTTCGCGGCGCGCTCGGCAAATTCTGGATGCGTGTTCAGTCCCGTACCCACCGCCGTCCCGCCAATGGCCAAGTCGTAAAGGCCGTCCAGTGCCTGTTCAAGACGCTTGATATCGCGCTCCAGCAGACTGGCCCAACCGCCGAACTCCTGGCCAAAAGTCAGAGGTACGGCATCCTGCAGGTGAGTCCGCCCGATCTTGACTACGTCATTAAACTCTTTCGCCTTGGCCGCGATCGCATCGTGCACGCTTCGAATCGCAGGAATCAGAGCATTCTTTACCCGGTCGGCAGCCGCGATGTGCATCGCGGCCGGAAAGGTGTCATTCGACGACTGAGACATATTGACGTGATCATTGGGATGGACCGGCTTCTTCGATCCCATCTCACCGCCCGCGATTTCAATGGCGCGGTTTGAGATGACCTCATTCACGTTCATGTTGGTCTGCGTGCCGCTGCCCGTCTGCCATATGCGTAACGGGAACTGGTCGTTCAGCTTGCCCGCGATCACCTCGTCGGCGGCTTCTACGATCAATTTCGCCTTGTCCGCAGGCAGTTTGCCCAGATCCTGATTTACCAGTGCGCATGCTTTCTTCAATGTGCCGAATGCGCGGATCAACTCCGGCGGCATGGTGTCGCGGCCAATGTTGAAGTGCAGCAGCGAGCGCTGCGTCTGCGCTCCCCAATAAACGTTAGCTGGGACTTCGATCTCTCCCATGCTGTCGGATTCGGTGCGTATGCGCACCGCTGACTCTGTGGAGGTTGGCATCATATTTCCTGACCAGAGCGATGGAGCTGAATGAGTAACTGGAATTATAGCGCGGGGAGCACACCTGACCGTGCTCCAGCTCACGCAGAATTGTGGTCGAAGAGAATCCGCGACGTTTCGCATGCTAGAATCATCGGTCTCTGATCTGTGCTCGCGGCTCTGTGAAGAATGCCGTGGCCAACAAATCCATGCCTGACTTCCTTACCGCCGAAGATGTTGAAACTTTGCCTAAGGCCAAAACTCATCCTCATCCCGAAGTGCGCACGGACGTGCTGGTCATCGGAGCTGGCCCAACTGGGTTGGCCTGCGCGATCGAAGCGCAAAAAATTGGGCTTCGAGTCGTGGTCCTCGACAAAGGCTGTCTGGTGAATTCGCTGTATCACTATCCGCCGAATATGCTGTTTTTCACTACTCCCGAACTGCTCGAAATCGGCGACATTCCTTTTACTACAGCCCGCCAGAAGCCCACGCGGGAAGAAGCGTTGGAGTATTACCGCAAGGTGACAGAGCACTACCATCTCGACATTCGCCAGTACGAATGGGTCAAGACGGTCATGGGCGAAGATGGAGACTTCAGCATCACGGCGACGGACCGCGCTGGCCGTCCTCACGACTACCGAACTCGCAAGGTAATCGTCTCCACCGGTTATTACGATCTCGCCAACCAGCTCTGCATTCCTGGCGAGGACCTGCCCAAGGTCTCGCACTACTATGGCGACGCCCATCCTTACTACGACACGGACGTGTTGGTGATCGGCGGCAAGAATTCCGCCGCCATCGCGGCCCTCGATTTGTGGCGGCATGGCGCACGCGTCACTCTGGCCTATCGCGGCTCGCAGCTGCACCACCACGTTAAGTACTGGATCAAGCCCGACCTGGAAAACCGCATAAAGAGCAATGACATCGAAGCGTACTTCAACAGCACGGTGCAGGAAATTGGCGTGGACCATGTAGTGATCAACACGCCGCGCGGTCCGGTTCGCCTGAAGAACGATTTTGTCCTCGCTCTTATCGGCTACCATCCTGATTACGATTTTCTCCGCAGCATGGGGATTGAGCTTTCGCCCGAACAGAATCGTCCGGTATGCGATCCGGTCTCGCTGGAGAGCAACGTCGCGGGAATCTATGTTGCCGGGGTCATCGTGGCGGGATCGCGCACGAACGAGATATTCATCGAAAACGGCCGCTTCCATGGCCGGCAGATCGCCGAGGATCTGAAGATCAAGTTGAAGCCAAAGCCTCAGGCAGATTCGGCCCTACTTTAGGCGAAGCGCTCTCGCTTAGGGTCACCTCATTCCCAAACCGCACCTTTACCAGTTACCCTAGCCGTTTCCATGGAACCCCAACCAGAGCTCGCAACTCCGTCGATTTCGCTGGCCTCGTACTTACGCCTGGTACGAGGCAATCGCAATTTCCGACGGCTCTGGCTGGCGCAAATTGTCAGTGAGATTGGCGACTGGTTTTACACCCTCTCCATCTACACGTTGCTGTTGCAGTTGACCGGACACGCCAGCTCGGTGGCGCTGGCTCTGGTTCTTCAGGTTCTGCCGCAGACCTTTGTCGGCCCCACAGCTGGCGTGGTGAATGACCGCCTGCGCCGCAAGCACGTGATGATTGCCGCTGACCTGGTCCGCGTGGTTGTAGTGCTGGCCATGCTGCTGGTGCGTTCGCCTTCCATGGTGTGGCTCGTCTATCCCTTGCTGCTGGCCGAGACCATCATGGCCGCGTTCTTCGAACCGGCGCGCAATTCGGTGATCCCGAACATCGCAGCCAAAGGAGAAGTGCTCATTGCCAACACTCTCTCTTCGGCTACGTGGTCAGTGAACCTGCTGATTGGCGCTTCCGTGGGCGGCGTGGTCGCAGCCTTCTTCGGACGGGATGCCGTGTTTGTCCTGAATGGGCTGTCATTCCTGGCCTCAGCCATTCTCATCGGAGGGATGCACTTCGCCGAACCTCACGCCGAGGCCGCGCCTCCGCTGCGTCCACGCGACCTGGTCGACTTTTCGCCCGTGCTGGAGGGCGTTCGCTACATACGGAATCACCGCACGCTTCTGCCCGCGGTCTTTGCCAAGGCCGGCGAACTCATGATCGGCCCGAGCTGGGTGATCTTTACCGTCATGGGGGCGCATGAATTTGCAGTGCACTGGCACAATGTTGACGCCGCCCGGGGAGCGATGCTGGGCATGAGCATCCTGCTTGGTGGCCGCGGGCTTGGTGCGCTCGCCGGCCCGCTGATCGCAGCCCGCTGGGCGGCTCGCAGCGACCGAAGGCTACAACTTGGAATCTTCCTCGGCTATCTCACGATTGCCGCTGGATACGGAATTCTCGGGAGCACCCGCACGGTGTGGACGGCCAGCGCCTGTGCCATGCTCGCGCACGCGGGAGGATCCACCGTCTGGGTGTTCTCCACCACGCTGCTCCAGCTTCACACCGACGACCGTTTCCGCGGCCGGGTCTTTTCCGCCGATCTGGGTTTCTCCATGCTCACCATCGCCGCCGGAGCTTACCTTTGTGGACGCCTGCTCGATTCTGGCGTTTCTGCTCGCATGGTGGCTACAGGTACGGGATTGGTCATGCTGCTTCCTGCAGGTTTGTGGGCGCTGGCGATGCGGGTGGGAAAGGATCGGCGAGACTTACAGGAACTATCAGAAATGTGAGGTTCTCAACCGTGCAGCCGGTCGATTTTTGCCGCCATGATGAAATCACTTTCGGTGAGGCCGTTAACCTTGTGCGTCCAGAGCGTGATCTCGGCTTTGCCCCAGGCCAGCAGAATGTCGGGATGATGCCCTTGCTCTTCGGCCAGCGCACCTACGCGATTGACGAACGCGAGTGCCTGGACGAAGTCGGGAAACTTGTATTCGTGAGTCAGATGATGCTCGTCAATGACGCTCCACTTGGGAACAACTTTGTGCAGCATTTCAAGCTCTTTGCCTTTGAGCGGAGGCACTCCTCCCCGGCAGGGTACGCATTTCTTGTCGGCCAGTTGTTCAGTCATGAGGGTTACTCCGTCAGCCATCATAGTCGATTGTCGCGGACAGTTTCTATTCCGAGATTTCTTGACAGAAACCGTGCTGGTCAAACAACCTTGAAACCCGAGGGCTTGCTGGTGCATCTTTACATGCTCAGCGGGCTCAGGCTTGGTGCAGAAAGAGAATGACTCCACAACCGGCAGGCAGCGGTTCCGCGTCAGGCGGAGCGAATCCCTGGCTGATCGCAATCGCTGTAATGCTGGCGACATTCATGGAAGTGCTCGACACTTCCATTGCCGCCGTTGCTCTTCCATATATCGCGGGTAGTTTATCGGCAACCAACGACGAAGCCACCTGGGTGCTGACCAGCTACCTGGTGGCCAACGCAATCATCTTGCCCGCCAGTTCCTGGTTCTCGTTGCGCTTCGGACGCAAAAGATTTCTGATTACCTGTATCGTAATCTTTACCGTCTCCTCATTCGCTTGCGGAGCCGCAACCAGTCTCGCCTTAATTCTGATGGCGCGGGCGGTGCAGGGCGCGGGCGGCGGCGCGTTGCAGCCTTTATCCCAATCGATTTTGCTCGAAACATTTCCTCCCGAAAAACGAGGATCGGCCATGGCCGTCTTCGCTCTGGGAGTTGTGGTCGCGCCCGTTCTCGGGCCGACACTGGGAGGCTGGCTCACCGACACCTATTCCTGGCGATGGGCGTTCTATATCAATATTCCCATCGGGATCTTTGCCATTTTCATGATCTCCCGCTACGTGGTGGATCCGCCATACATCAAGGACGCGCATCCCGGAAAATTTGATGGCATCGGGCTGGGCTTGCTGGCGGTGTGGCTGGGTTGCCTGCAGATCATCCTCGACAAAGGGCAGGAGGACGACTGGTTTGGCGCAACCTGGATTCGTTGGGCCGCGACGATTCTTGTGATTGCTTTCGTGGCATTTCTGATTCGAGAGTTTCGTCACGCCAAGCCATTGGTTGACCTGCGGGTCTTCCGCCATCGCAACTTCGCCATTGGATGTCTGCTGATTGGACTGTTTGGCGCCGCCATCTACGGCATGATCACACTCCTGCCACTCTTCTATCAGGAGCTAATGGGTTATACGGCATTAGCAGCGGGCTGGGCGGTGAGTCCACGCGGCATCGGAGCCATTGTTGCCATGCCCATCATCGGATATCTGACCGCGAAAATGGATAATCGCTGGCTCATCGCCTTCGGATTCTCTCTGTTCGGCGCGGCCAGCATCTGGTTTGGCGAGGTCAATCTTTCCATCGGCCAGTGGACATTTCTGTGGGCCATCCTGATCAGCGGCTTCGGTTCAGGCTGCATCTTTGTGCCTCTTGCGACGACGTCCATGGCGTTCCTAAAGAACGAAGAGATCGGCAACGCCAGCGGGCTCTATAACCTGTTACGCAATATTGGAGGTAGCATCGGAATCTCAGTAGTGAACACGATCGTGGCGCGGCACGAGCAACTGCATCGCAATGAACTGGCGAAGTCGCTCAGTCCTGCGCGCATTACGGTTCATGGAACGGTGCAAGGCTTGCAGCAGTTCTTGACGACGCAAGGTGCATCGTCCACAACAGCGTTGCAACGGGCGTACGGGCTCATTAATGGGGCGCTCAACGGACAGGCCCGGCTATGGTCCTACGTAGACGACTTCCGCTACATGGCGCTAATGTGCTTCGGCTGCGTGCCGATCGTGTTCGCGCTGAAGAAAGCAGTCGCTAGAAAGGGCGCTGTCGGGGCGGGGCACTAAAAGGGAAATGGTCGTTGCCTTGCGGCTTCAGTAAAAACCAGCCCTTTCCTCTTCCGCCTGCTTCCAGGCGGCAGGCATAATATCACCCTGTGTTCGGCACGGAGAAAGCCATCTTGTCAGGCACGACAGATCAAACTGCATTAGCCGTTGAATGTCCGCAGGGTCGGCACGGGGGGTAAATACTGTGAACACCGAGACGCATATCTCACATCCGCTAGGCTGGCCGATGTAGTACTCGGGATGCCGGCTCGTACCCGTTGGCCATGTTTCAGACGTTTGCATCGTTGAAGCCCTTCCAATTAATCCGTAACCGAAGGGACCGAAAAGGTCCGTCTCCTGAGGGTAGACCTCAACCGCCACGTTAATGAACTTGCCCCCCACCAGGCCATCTTGGACTAATACGCGCGCAGCCACCGTAGAATCACGCCCTCCTAGAGACTCGTACACCCGTAGCAATTTGGGGTGATTCGCCCGGAATTCATAGCGAGAAACAGAGAAATCAGACAACCTGACATCGAAATCGCACCGAATCGGAACGCACGGGCCGTCGTAGCGTGCGCTTGGCCATTGGCGGAAGATGCGCTGGGCGTCGGCAAAGGTCGCTCGACCTAGGACCAGAGCACTAACTTGTCCCAAGAGTCGTTCGGCACGGGCGCGCAGAACGTATTGTTGGCCGCGAACCGCGACAATCAAAAAGAAAAGCGTCGCGAATACTCCCACGATGAGGTTACGCAGTAAGCGAGTTGCGGAACTCTTGGTCACGTAAAAGTAGACACCGAGCGAGGCCGCTAAGGACTAGAACGGAATATCCTCATCCGTGATCGGCCCGGACGCCGCTCCTGCGTCCTCGGGCTCCGGCGTTCGCTGGTCGAAGTTGTTGCCACTACTGGCCGCGGCACCGCGCGAGCTGCCGCTGAAATCTCCGCCACCTTCGCCGCGCCCGCCGAGCAGAATCAGATCACTGGCCACCACTTCCGTCATGTACTTCTTCTGGCCGCTGGTCTTGTCGTCCCAGGAGCGGGTCTGCAGGCGGCCTTCGATGTAGACCTTGCCACCCTTCTTCAGATATTCCCCGGCAATTTCCGCGAGCCGCTGCCAGAGCACCACGTTGTGCCACTCGGTGCGGTCCTGCCACTCGCCGGCTTTATCTTTGAATCGTTCATTGGTGGCAATGGTCAGCTTGGCCACGGGCGTGCCCTGCGGCGTGTATTTGATTTCGGGATCTTTCCCAAGATTGCCGATCAGTTGAACTCGATTAAGACTTTTTCCTGCCATTGGGTGCTCCTTTGCAGGGGTTCACTATAGCAGAGTTGGCGGCGTGGAAATGGTGCGAACCGTCACAATCGCGACGTCGAGGTGTCGTTTCGGGCGTGCTTGAGCTATCAGCTGAAAGCTGAGAGCTGCGGCTTCTTGAGGTATAATCCTCGCCATGCCTGCTGCACCTGATGCGCGTGGAGCTGGAGCGCCTAAAGCTGTCGGTATGGTTCCCGACGAGATGAAGTGGGAACCAAAGTCCAAGGGTTTGACCACGCCGCGCAAGAAGAAGCCAAAAGAACTCGCCGTTATCACCGAGTGCTGCACCGGCTGCGCCGGTTCACCCGCGTGCGTGGAATACTGTCCGGTCGAAGACTGCATGTTCTGGGTGCCCGACGAAGACAGCACCCCGTTCGGCCGCATCGCGGTCGATCCCATTCTCTGCATCGGCTGCAAGAAGTGCCTCAGCAAGGGGCCCGACGGCTGCTTCCTCGACGGCTGTCCCTGGGACGCTATCGCGATGGTGGATACCGCCGAAGTAGAAAAAGAAGTCGGAGCGATGGCGATTTGAACAGCTTCTAGCTATCAGCCTTACGATTCCGCTGATCCGGCATTCGACGCCGGTTGTTTGAGCTCCAGCAAATCCCAGAGATTCCCGTACAGGTCTTCGAAGACTGCCACCGTTCCATACGTTTCCTCGCGCGGCGCTCTCCTAAACTTCACTCCACGCGCCGTCATGGCACGGTAGTCGCGCCAGAAATCATCCGTATGCAGAAACAGAAACACGCGGCCACCGGTCTGGTTTCCGATACGGCTGGTCTCCTCCGGCGTTGACGCGCGTGCCAGCAGGAGGTCGGTGCCGCGGGAGCCTGGGGGACGAACAAGCACCCAGCGCTTGTCCTGACCGGTTCGGTTTTTAGCGAGGCTGTCCTCGACCACCGTGAAGCCGAGCGATTGCGTGAAGAACGCCAGCGCTTCGTCATAGTCCCGGACGACGAGAGCTACATAACCAAGTGTCTGCGCCATGCTTGTGAAAGCCAGCCGTTGCTAGCGACAAAGTCTAAATTGCGCCGCCGAAGAGCGGATGCGCTACTTCATCCTTGCTCGTATCGCTTTCTCGGTCTCGACCGCCTGTTGGCGAACGTCATTCGAAATATCTGGCAGATCGCGCTCGTACGGCTGAATGGCGGAAAGATCGTCGGGCTGGCCGATTAGATAGAGGGCGCGCAACGCCTCCCACACTTGCTCGGTCGAAGGATCAATCACCGCGATTTCCGCTCCAGCCGTAATATTTGCGCCGGTTCCCGCGACGGAGCGGATTCGTCCTGGAATTGGAGAACGGATTTCTACTGTCTCGTTCCCGACTTGCATCTTCGCAATGAGTCCACCTTGATGGATGGCCGTACCCGGGCGGTCTGCATCGAGAATGCGTCCCGCTGCCGGCGCGACAATGTGGGCCGGCTGCAGCAGCGCTACGATTTGCGGACGGCCGGTAGCATCGCCAAAGCGCACCAGCGAAAGCGCCGCATTGCCGCGCACCATCGGCGAAGAGTCGGCAAGCATCTTGAGCAGCGCGTCATGAAACCCTGCACCTGTTGTGTCTTGCCCCATGACCCAGGCATCCGTGTTGCGCACCTCTTCCACCGGATCCGCTGCCAGCTTCACTAGTTCGGGATACCACTGTGCAGCGCTCGCGTCGTGCCGCGTGATGCGTTCACCCACCTGCACCAGCGCCTGCTGAATGTGCCGTGGCTTCTTTACATCATGCAGATACTCGTTCAACTGCTGCTCAGAAAGCTTTCGTCCAAACCACGTGTTCCACCAGAATAGAAAAGGCATGAGGCAGATTAGCCAAGCGGTCAGGAAGAAAAGAAGCTTCTGGGTGCGAGACATGCCGGGCTTGCGGGTCTCGTTCTGCAGAGCCGGAGGTGGATTAGCGGACATTCTGAAGACCACGGAATTCACTGCTCTACAACGTCGGCGTCAAGGACGCGCTCTTGTTCTAAATAATGCGAAACGGCATACTGCGCCAGAAGCGGTGTCTGAAGCCGGATTTCAGCGCCGATCCATTCGCCCTTGGCGTGGGGCGCACCCGGCTTGTGCTTGCTGGGCCCGCTACTGCCGAATTGCGGCCCGAACTCCGCGCTCTGGATCTGATCGAACTGCTTGATCTGCCGCCAGGCTTCGTCGCCGACGGTTCCGGAAACATCAATTTTCAATCGCACGATCGCCATAAAGCAAATTCTATTCACCACGGAGGCACGGAGGAAAACCTTTTTCAGCTCTTTTTGTCTCCGTGTCTCTATGGTGAATTCTCAGCTATGCGGGAACCACTGATACAGCATGAAATACACAAGCACACCGGTGACGCTGACATACATCCAGAGCGGCCAGGTCCAGCGCGCGATCGCCCGATGCGTATCGTAACGAGCTCGCAGCCCGCGGATGAGAGTGATGATCACCATGGGAACAATCACGATGGCTAGTGTCACATGGGGGATGAGTACGATCAGATAAATAACATGCCAAAAGTGGTCGCCCAGAAAACGGATATCCCCAACGTGATAATGGAAGTCGACGTAACACGCGAGAAACAACGCCGAGGAAACGACCGCTGCAATCATGCAGGCGCGATGCGCGGCAATCTTTCCACGCATGATCAAGCTGCGGCCAACCAGCAGCAGCACCGCGCTGGCTCCGTTCAGGCTGGCGATCAGGGCAGGGAAGTAGGCGTATTGTT
The DNA here is from genome assembly GCA_964403025.1 of uncultured Acidobacteriaceae bacterium. Classification (GTDB taxonomy): domain Bacteria; phylum Acidobacteriota; class Terriglobia; order Terriglobales; family Acidobacteriaceae; genus Sulfotelmatobacter. Next base: position 116,479 of record CAYOEH010000005.1, read on the forward strand.
CGGGGATCAAGCGGCAGGCCTCGTGGTGCGGCGATTCGCCATCAGGAAGGCGAGTCCAAACATCACCAGCGAAAACAGAAGCAAGGTCGCGATCGCCGATGGCAGAGGGAAGGTCGCTTCCATCCCCGGGTAAAGCAGGGCGCGCAGCGCTTCCACTCCGTACGTGAGCGGGTTCATATACATCAGCACACGAATCCAGCCTGAAGCGCCGGACATGGGAAACAGCGCGCCAGACAATAGCCACAGGGGAATCAGAAACAGATTGATGATGCCGTGAAATGCCTGCGTGGAGTCCATCGGCCAGGCGATAGCGAATCCCAGCGCGGTCAGCGCGAACGAAACCAGAAAGACCACGATCGCGACCAGCAAAACCTGCACAACGTTGAGATGTACTCCTGCGAAAGGCGCGAAGATGAGGAATATCATTCCTTGCACTGCGGCTAGCGTGGTCCCGCCCAGAACTTTCCCCAGCACAATCGCTGAGCGCGGCACCGGTGCTACCAGTACCGAAAGCAGGAATCCCTCTTTGCGATCTTCAATCACCGACATCATGGTGAAGATCGACGTGAACAGCACGATCATAATCAGTGCGCCGGGATAGAAGTAATCCATGTAGTGCTGCTGGCCCTGGCCGCTACCGGAGCGAAATGAAGTACCAAAGCCCGAACCGATCACGACCCAGAACACCAATGGCGATGCCAGCACACCGATCACGCGCGACTTCTGCCGGTAGAAGCGCACGATTTCCCGCCACCATAGCGTGAACGCGGGCAGCAAGACACCTGTGGAAACGGGCGCTATCGGTCTCACTAATGTTGCTGTCTGCGTGGCCATGAAGTATTAACTCGCTTTCGCCACGGGAGGCTTGGCGGCCGCAACCGCGATTTTCTTTTTTCCCAGCATGCCCAGGTCGCGCATTTCCCAGTACGCATTCAACATAAAAACCGCGGAAAGCGTGAGCAGGATCAGGCTCATGAACAGGCCGTCCACCGTGGTAATCATGCCGTTCATCAGCGTCCAGACCACGCCCAGCAGCGGAAGAATGCCCAGCACCAGAGAAAGAGCCAGCATCATTGAAAGCACATTACCTCCCGTGAACTTCTGAAGTGGACTCGGCTTCATCTTGCTCGCTCCAGAATTTATGTCCGGTGCGGCGAATGAAAACGTCTTCGAGCGCCGGTTTGCTTACGGAAATCGCCTCGATCTCTCCGGGGAAAGCCTCAACCACTTCCGTGACAAAGCGGTGCGCGCCTTCCCGCTCCATGCGCACCTGATTTTCCAGCACGGTGGTCTCCACATGGAAGCGAGCCCGGATGCGCTCTGCCAGCACTCCCGCGTCGTGAGCCGCATCCAGCAGAACCACGTCGCCACCGATCTCGCTTTTTAACTCGGCGGGCGTGCCCAAGGCAACCAGGTTTCCCTCGTTCATAATGGCCAGCCGGTCGCAGCGCTCCGCTTCTTCCATCAAGTGAGTGGTCACGAGAACGGAGACATGTTCTTCGTCGCGCAACATTTTCAGATATTGCCAGAGATCGCGCCGCGCCCCCGGATCGAGGCCCGTAGTGGGTTCATCCAGCAGCAGCACGCCAGGATGATGAAGCAGTCCCTTGCCCAACTCGATGCGCCGCTGCATCCCGCCGGAGAATGTTTCAACCAACTCTTTGGCTCGATCCGCCAAGCCCACGCGTGAAAGAATTTCGTAAATCCGTTTTTTCAACGCCGCGCCGCGCAGACCATAGAGATGTCCCTGATGCCAAAGATTCTCGTAGGCCGTCAGCTTCAGGTCGATGCTCTGCGCCTGAAAAACCACGCCGATTTGCCGCCGCAAGCGCCCCGGTTCCTTCGCAGCGTCACAACCCATGATGGTTGCCCGCCCGGCGGTCGGAATCATCAGCGTGGAAAGAATTCGAAAGAGCGTGGTCTTCCCGCTGCCATTCGGGCCGAGCAAGCCGAACAATTCCGCCGGCCGCACGTCAAACGAAACTCCGTTCAGAGCGGTGCGGTTGTCATAGCGATGGACCAGATTCTGTACGGAAATGACGGGCCCGGCGGAGGCAGGTGTTGCTTCCGGAGCGGCGTCAGCGAATACGGAGATTTTCGATGCCAAGGAGTGTCCTAGTTGAATGAACCAATATTAGTTTACGACGAGACGCCGTAGAACGCCGTGGAAACGGATAAAAGCGGCAAAAATACGCGCGCGCCCTGAAGATTGAAGCATCCAACTCTTCATTCACGCCGCCGAAGCATCCCGCTGTCCCTGAGGTATGGGCTCGGCAAATGCGACTGGGACGTGCCGCCAAACTTGAATCGCCAGAACCACAGTGGTCGCGAGCAGGAGCGCTCCCACAGCCACATGCGCCACCGTCGCCGCTACCATGGGCAGCTCCGGCTGCACTGCGTCCTTGCCCCAAGCCACACGCGTGAGGAATGCAGTGAAGCCCAGGCAGAGCTGCGCGATCAGAAGCGAAAGCATCATGATCGCCGGTCGCCGTATTGCTTCAATTTGCGAATAAACTGAAAGCGCTCGAATCGCGGTCCAGGCCAGCACAAACGCCACGATCACCGCATTCACCACATGTGGCCACCAACTCATGCCGTGATGCCGGAACATCCCGCCCAGGATGAGTTGAACGTACATCACGAAGATGGAAAGCAGGGCGAGCGTGGACAGGCTAGGGCGGCGTTGGTCGAACTCTACTCTTGGCTGTTCTTCCACCCACTTACGTCCGGTGAAGAGAGCGATGGCCACGGCGATGCAGAAGAATGTTTGTGCGACCGTAGCGTGGGCCGTGGAAACCGCCGGAGGCTGAAAGAATAAAACAGTAAGCCCGCCAAGAATAGCTTGCGCGATCACGGTGCAGAAGGCAGCTACCGCCAGCCAGCGCAGCCATCGCCGGCGCTCGACTAACAGAGTCCAGATGGCAATGGTCAAGGTTAGCGTGACCAGCGTCCCGGCCACCATGCGATGACTCCACTCATAGCGTATGCCGCCAACAAAATGCGGCACCTTGACCAGGTAGCCAAAGGACGTTGGCCAATCAGGAACCGAGAGTCCTGCATCGTTGCTGGTAACCAGGGCGCCGGCTGTGATCACCACGAAAGCCGCGCACGCGGTAAACACCGCGAAGATATGATGGGCGCGGTTGTAAGTTGTCGGGATGGCTTTCAGAGTATTTCCCCTTGGGTCGCGAGCACGGGACAAACCCGCGTTTGGAGCGGGCTGTGCCGGTTGGCCCAACCCGCTACTCCAAACAACAGATTTTATCAGAGCGGCATTCGAAGGCAAGCCGCAAAACCGCACCGAAACCTCGTCTACTCGGCTGCAGCCTTAAAGCTCTGATCCACAGTCTTGGTTTCTTTCGGACCCACGGTTACCTTCTGGTCCTGCTCTCCCAGCTTCTCCTGCACGAAAGCAATCGTGTAATCGCCCGGCGGCAGGCCTTTGATTTCATATTTACCGCTCTTGTCGGTGACCGCAAAGAATGGGCTCTTTACCACGTTGATGTACATCTTCATCCACGGATGCTGATTGCACTTTACCGGCAGCATGATTTCTTCCCGGGCGAAATTCTTTTCGATCGCGGGCGAGGACGGCGGCTGCGATTCATTCCACTCGCGATTGTCCTTAGGTGTCGGATGGATGTTGTGCGTGGTCATATCGTCATTCTTGATCTGCACGGTCTGACCCGCCATAACGCCGAGCATATGGGGATGGTACTTGCAGCCTTGCTGATCCAGTACGACGGCATCTTTGGGCACATCGAAAGTGCGGCTGCCCAGGCCGTCCTTCACGTACACGAACACATTGGCGAGATCGCCGTCAGCGACGACGATGTTTTCTGCCTCATTCATACCTTTGCAGGCTGGATCCTGGCTCATGTCGATCTTGGACGGCTTCGGTGCCGTGCCATCGAACTTCACCGTTCCATTCACAGTTGCGACGGTTGCCGGATCAATCGGCGTGGCCGCCGGCGCGGGCGCTGCTTCCTGAGACATCGTGTTCGCCGGTTGTTCCTCCTTCTTATTGCATGCCGCCAGCAGCAGTAAGCTAAACAAAGCCAACATGCTCACTGCCATCATCTTCAAACCAGTTTTTCTATTCATGATGTCGCCCTTTCTTTAGTAAGTTAAAGATCACCCAATCTATGTTGTCCCGTAGCTGTACCAAACGGGCAATTCTAACGCGAACCACCGCTTGCCGCATGACGCGCCGCCGCCGCAGCCTGCGTGTGGTCGGTCGATTTTCGAGCACTCGCCGTCTTGGCCCGGGGCATCGAAGCTGCCACTCTCCGTTGCTCTTCCGGCGTCAACTGGAAGATGTAATCGGTTAGCAGTTTCCGATGGTCTCCTTCATAGCCCTGAAATGACGGTGGCGTCGGCCCGGCAAATACCCACTGGTTGTTTTGCTGCTTGAATAGTCCAGACGGCATCGAAGTCCCCGGGCTCACGGCCTGCGGATCCGTAATCCAGCGTTCCACCCAATCCGGCTTCAAGCGTTCCTTTGCCAGCAGGAAGTTCGGCGCGGTGGCGATCTTGTCGTGCGCCGGATCACCGGTCGCGTGACACTTCAGGCACGGTGCGGCGGAACTGGAGAATAGGCTTCGCGCCATTTCGGTTTCTTTTGCGGTGAGAACCGGCACCTCCTCCGGAATGTAAGGCAGGGGCTGTTGAGACAGCGCCTGGAAGAAGCGCACGAGTTTCCGGAGTTCATTGTCGGAGAACGAGAATGTTGGCATGCGCACCTTCAAGTAGGGCCGCACGCCGTTGCGGTTCGTATCCGCGGTGCTCAATGCCGGATTCGACAAGAACTTGCGCAGCCACTCGGGATCGACGCGCGCCCCTTCGGTCAAAAGCTTCGGAGGCAACTGCTCCTGCGCATCCTGATATTGCGGCAAGCCCATCAGAATTGTTTGCTGACCGGGAATGAACTGATGGCATCCCATGCAATTGTATTTCTTTATGATCCACCAGCCTTCCTGGATGTCGCGACGCGCATCGCCGGGCTTGTATTGATAACTGGCGGGCAGGGAAGTCTCTTCGCTTCCCATCAGGAAGGTTGTGAGGTCGAGCACCTGCTCTTTGGTGAGGTGCAGGTTGGGCATGCGGAGCGCTTCGGTTTCGCTCTTCACTTTGCCTTGGTCATAAACATTCGGTTCGGCCAGCTTGTGCTCGAAAAATCCTTTGTGGTCGTACCATGGCTTTGTCGCCGGACCGTCGGGCAAGCGCGCGAGATCCTCTTTATCCTTGATCGGTTCGGCATCCTTGCCCCCACGCCCCGCAACCGTGGTAAACAACGCGAAGTCGAGGCGCTCGATCGGCTTGCTGCCTTCGAAGGTCAGTTCCGTGCCGATGCGGCCTTCATCTTCGAAGCCGGCAATCTCGTGGCAGCCGGAGCATCCAAAATGACGCACCCACTTCTTACCCTCTTCCTTGAGGCTCGGATCATCCATGAACGAGGCATCGACATACGAGGACGGATCCTGCTTTTTCTGCGTCATCAGAAACGTAGCAATGTCCTCCGCATCCTCTGACGAGAGCCGCAGACTCGGCATCACCGTCATATTCTGGACTTGCAGTTCATGCCCATCGTTTGGACATTGGCTGTGATCGAGATCGAATTGATAGGGAAGGCCCTTCTTGGCGTAATCCTCCGGGCCGATATCTTTCTTTTCGTAAGGGCAGTACGGCCGGGTACGCTCGCGGGCGTTGTGAATCCAGCGCACCACATAATCGTAGTTTGCTTTCTCTCCAACTCGCGACAGATTCGCGGCAAACGTTCCGCCCTTCATCTGATCGCCTTCGCCGATCGAGTGGCACGCCAGGCACCCGCGGGTTTCGAATAATTCCTTTCCGTGCTCGGCGTTGCCCGGCTTGTGTTTAGGCAGTGGATCGGTGAATCCCGATTGCCAGATGAACGCCGAAATCGCCTGAATCTGATGATCGTTCAGCCGGAAGTTCGGCATCTTCGTGGTGGGACGAAAATCCGTCGGCTTCTTCAGCCACACCGGAATCCAGTTCTTGTTCAGTTTCAACCGCGCATCCTTCAGGTTGGGCCCGACCTTTTTCATGTCCTGCATCAGGCTGTGCGATTGAAAATCAAGTTGTTGCAAACGTCCGTCCAGCTTGCTGTTGGCCACTCTCAGGTCAACTGCTCGGCCGTTCAGCCGGTTCGCATCCTCGTTAGATTCGGCAGCGTCCGCCTGCTTCATCAGGTACGCCGTTTGCTTCAGATTGTCTTTCTTCTGGGTTTCAATCTGCTTGATTTGCTGGCTGATCGAGTTCAGATCTTCAGGCTCTTTGTCATAGCCCTCGTAGCGGTGACAGCCCATGCAACCGCGCTGTCGAAAGAGATCTTTGCCGTTGTTGATGGTTTGCCATTGCACGTCGCCGCTGGCCAGAATCATGTCGGCAGCGTGACAATTCTGGCAGCCCGCCTCCGAATTCTCCTTGGGAAAGAGCGGCCATAGCCAGTGCTCGTAGTTTCCGTGAGCCTTCTCCACGCTCGTGGTGGCGCGGCCGTTTCCCTGGTGGCAGGGCGAGCAACCGAACTTTTCAGGATCGTGAATATTCAACAACTCAGGTTCGGGATGGCTTACGAACGCATCGGCATACTCGTCGGGTTTTTTCTCGCCTTTCCCAGTCATCGAGATGGCGGTGATTTTCAGCGGTTCGCGCGCATTCATGTGGCAGGATTCGCAACGATCCACGATGTTGGCTTCTGCCACATTAATTTGGACGATTGCCGGATCCCACTCGGTCGCGCGTCTTTTCAATCCATCAATCTGCTGGGGCGTTAGGTCGACCATGTGATCGGAGATGTACTCATCCATCTTCGCCTTGGCCGCGGTCACGGGTTTCAATACTTCGCCGAGTTCCAGGCTTAGCTTCGTGCGCTCATCGCGAATCTCGTTGTAAGTCTCGTCCAGTTGCGGGAAGGTATATTTCTTTCTTGTTCCGTCCGGGAATTCGACGGTTGCTTGTTCGCTCTTGTACTGATCAATCTCTTTTCTCTTGCTGGCTTTCGCTGAATCGCTGGTGCTGGTTTCGTATTCGTAGGTCAACGCGTTGACGTAAGCGCGCCGGTCGGTGAAGACACTTTGAACGGCCAGCAGTCGCGCGCTGGCATCATCGAGCTTCTTCCGAGCTTCCTCCGCCTGGGCTTTCGAATCCTGATAAGCCTTTTCGTAGCTCTGTTTGAGTGCGGCGTAGTCGGAGTTCTGCTCCACGTCTTTCTCGGAAGTAGCCGATTTGGACCGAGCGGTGTTCAGAAACGCACTATAGCGATCCTTCCAGTGCTCCTGAAATGCCTTCCACGGACGCTGGCCCCACGCCTCATCCCACAAGGCCCAAAACAACGTCGCCATCAGAATCACCGTCGCGATCAGGTAATACGCGGCGTACGATTTGCTTGTAATCGGGTCCTGCTCGGGGTTGGGTTGTTCAGGCACCGCTTCCTCCGGAGAATCGGGTCTCAGGTCTTAGCTCTCTGGTCATAGGTCCTGCGCCGTATCTCGTTTGTCCCACAATGTATTTGGCTCGGGCCGATCGCCTAAGACCCAACACCTAAATATTGAACCAGGGTGTGATCCACACATACTTGATGTGCCACAGCAGCCGGAGTCCCATCTTCAAGGGCAACGCCACCATGGTCAGCAAAAGAAACTGAGTAAGGGAAAATTGCAGCAGGCTCATGCGCTTGAAGTCCTTCGCCATGTATCGCCGGAACAGCGAATACACGATGAAGCCCCCGAGCAGGTAATAGCCGCCGACCACGATTGCGCCAAAAATCGCCTTTGCCATGTTCGACGTGATGCCGAAAATATCGGGCAGATCACGGTTCACTTCGTAGATCAGCCGGTTGTGATCCCATGTCTGTCCCGGCCAGAACCATTGCCATCCGGGGCCTCGTATGAAAGTTCCGATGATGATCATCGCAACCCACAAAATGATGAAGCCAAATAAAAATGTCCCAATCGAAAACTTGCGCTGCTTCCAGGTGTAATAGCCGCTGCCCAGCGGGTTCGTATCGATGTAAGGAATCACCATCAGACCGATGATGATCATCGTGGGCATGACCACACCGGCAATCCACGGATCGAAGTAGACGAGCATCTCCTGCAGCCCGAGGAAGTACCACGGAGCTTTCGCAGGATTCATCGTCAAGTTGGGATTGGCGGGCTCTTCCAGCGGCGCGTTCAGCGTGATCGACCACACCATCAGAATGATGGTGACGATGATGGCGGCGAGGAATTCAATGCGCAGTAGAAACGGCCAGACGTGAACTTCCTTCTGCCAGCCCGGTTTGAAAGGCCAAGTCTTGCGATGGTGGGTCTTGGCGAGAGCTGCATCACCTTCGAGTTGCTCGATCAGTTCGTCGTTGGCATGCGCCTGCCTCCAAGCCAGATAAATGTAAAAAGCCAACAGCGGAATCAAGCCAACAATCGGCACGTTATCCGGAGCCGAGCAAATCTCCCAAATTTGTCGCCAGTCCATGATCTCTCCACCGCCCAATGTGGGGACGGCCGCCCTCGGCCGTCCTTGTCGAGCGAAAGCTCGACCGCTTCTTCGTTGCCGCCTAAACCGAACTCCGCCTGGTCGACAGCCGAGGGCTGTCGCCACATGATTCTTGCTATTCTCCGGCCGCCTTCGGTCCCCGCCGTGGCTTATCAGCCTCGGCTGCCAGCATCACCGGCGCGGGCCCGGAGATTCCGCCGTCTTTCCGCACGCGCCAGAAATGCACAATCATCAGGATCGAAGCGACGATCGGAATGCCGATGCAATGCCAGATATAGGAACGCAGCAACGCGTTCGCATCCACGATCGATCCGCCTAAAAGACCGAAGCGCACATCGTTGTAAGGAGTCATGCCCAGCATCGAGCCAAACGGCCCTTCATGTCCGAGCAGCGGTGTGGCTCGGGCCATGTTCGTGCCAACAGTCACAGCCCAGAACCCGAGTTGATCATCAGGCAGAAGATAACCAGTAAACGAAAGCAGCAAGGTAAACACCAGAAGCAGCACGCCAATGTTCCAGTTAAATTCACGCGGCTTTTTGTACGAGCCCGTTAGAAATACGCGGAACATATGCAGCCACACGCCAATCACCATCAGGTGCGCGGCCCAACGGTGCATATTACGAAGAATCTTTCCGAAGGGGACATCGTGCTCAAGATAGAGAACGTCACGAAACGCCTGCACCTTGCTGGGGTGGTAATAGAACATCAGCAACACGCCCGTGTAGGTGAGGATGATGAACAGGAAAAAAGTGATTCCTCCCATGCCCCAGGTGTAGCTGTAGCGCACCGCATCGCGATTGATCTTGGCGGGATGCAGGTGCAAGAAGACGTTGGAGAGCACGCCCAGCGCCCGGTTGCGCGGCGTGTCATCGTGTTTGTGGCGGAAGATCGAAGTGTAGACCTGAGTCTTGGTCGGATCTTTCAGACCCTCGATCTGCTCCTTCGCCTTGCTGGGTATGTCGACCTTCATCGCCTGAATGTCTTCCTTGACGCGGTCGACTAAGCCCACTTTGCCGTTCTTGCTGTTCGGATTATTTTCGTCTGCCATTTGAGTCCTGAGTTCGCGGGTCTTAGTTCCTGGATGTTAGGTCTTAAGGTTTTGCCTAAAACCTAACACCCAAGATCTGAGACCCGCCTTCGATAAATCGTTGAATCAAATTGTCCCTACACTCCCGTCAAGAAGGCTCCCGGATCATTGAATTTGCTGGGCTGTCCCTTTGGCCACTGATAGAGGCGAGAGGTGTCGACGATAATCTGCCCGTCCGGTGCGAGTTCTACGTGCGCGCGATCCATGGGACGCGGCGCTGGACCTTCGAAGTTGATCCCTTCACTGTCATAGCCGCTGCCGTGGCACGGACACTTGAATTTGTTCTCGCTTGGTTTCCAGTCAGGCGTACAGCCAAGATGCGTGCAGCGCGCGTAGATCACGAACACTCGATCGGGTGTGCGATCAACCCAGATACGATATCTCTGCTGGAACTTGGTATCGACGCCGAGCGCGAACTCCGAGGGATAGCCGATCTTGAAAACGGAATTGGGTTCGAAAAGAGTGCGGGGAAGAAAGAATCGGAAGAAGGCAAGAAACCAGGCAGTTAAGAATGCAGTTACGCCCACCCAAACCAGCCGCCGCCGTCGGCGGTCGATATCCGTGTTCGATGGGCCCGAGGAGGAAAGCCCAGCCGCCGCTGCTGCCTTAGAAGTTCCGACGGCAGGCGTGCCCACATATTTCGTGGCATCTACCGCGGTCCGCGGCGCAGGTTGCGCCGGGTCTGCATTCGGAATCGGGTTTGGTGGTTCGCTTCCGGGAACCGTCATGGGCGCCCTCCTGCTTCTCTAAACTCGTCAGTCTCCTGCGGCCGCCAGCAACGCTGGCGCAGCCATCTGCCCTCCGGTCGCAAGAATCGGTTCTTCGGAATGCATTGCATCGCCCAGGGCCTGGAACACCAACTGAGTCAACGCCGAAATAAATTTTGGAGAGTCGTTCAAGCCAGCGCTCATCTCAAAGTGTGTAATGCCCAACCGGCGGGCCTCCTCGCGGCCCTCGTGGTTGATTTCGCCCAGCGTCTCCACATGGTCGGAGACAAAGGCCACGGGTACGATACAAACTTCTCGCACCTTCTCCGCAGCCAGGTCGCGTAGCGTGCAGTGCAGCGAAGGCTGTAACCACTTGCTGGCGCCCACTTTGCTCTGATAGCAGAGCCGGTGCCGATTCGACCATCCACCGCGGGCCATAAGAAGGCGCACGGTTTCCTCGATCTGTCGCTGGTAGGGATCCCCTTTGGCGACGATCGACATGGGGATACTGTGTGCGCTGAACACAAGCTCCGCTCGGGTCGGGACTTCGAAGCGCGACAAAGCCTCGTCCACTTTCTCCACAACCGCGTCTAAATACATCGGATGCCCATAGAAGTGTCCAACGTTGTGTACCGGGACGTCATCGTGAAAGAGCCGCTGCCACTCGTTCAAGCTGCTGCCCGTGGTGGTGGAGGAATACTGCGGATACAGCGGGAGCAAGACCACCTCCTCGCATTTCGCAGCTTGTAGCTCTGCAATGGCTTCACGGGTGAAGGGATGCCAGTAGCGCATGGCGACAAAACAGCGGGCATCGAGTCCCTGACTAATCAACTCCGCTTCCAGGGCCCGCGCTTGGCGCTCGGTGAAGCGGCGGATGGGCGAGCCTCCGCCGATAGTCGCATAGTGGTGCTGCACTTTACGGGCGCGGGTGGTCGAAATCAGTTTGGCCAGTGGTTTACGACCCAGGCGGGCAAAAGGGAAGTCGATGATGTCGGGATCACAGAAAAGATTAAAAAGGAAAGGCTCTATCGCAGCCAGCGTATCGGGCCCGCCAAGCTGAAACAGAATAACCCCCACACGCCGTGTTGTGCGCGTCATCCCCCAGATTCCCCAGACGGTGGGGAATGTACTCCCATCTGAGATGAGAGTCAATGGCGGAATTGCAAAATGAAAGTAAAAACGAGAAACCTCCGCGACAACTCAAGCAGTTTGAAAACAAAAACGTGCGGAGACGGGGGAATCGATCCCTGGCGTCCGCATTTGTTAATGCGAAATCGAAACTTACTTCCGCTTTAAGGCAGCCGCAACTCAGCGTGCTCTGGAATCACGATCTGATGCCGTTCGCCGTCGTGCCAGTAGAGTACGCGCAGCACCTTGTGGATCTCAGGATCGGGATCCCCGCCCATGCTGCGGTTATCCACGATTACGAAGAGATGGCCTTCATGCTTGTAGCTGCGCAGTTGCTCAGTGACGTTTACGAAATGTCCCGCTCCACCGTAGTAGGCGCGCATGATGTGCAGTTCGCGATCATGCCACTCGTAACCCGCGTCAGGATCGAGTTCCAGGTTGACGTGAGCGTATTCGGGAAAGCGGAACTCCTCTACATTTCCATCCCAGTGACGGATGCGGATGAAAAGCTCTTTGACGTGATTGCGCGCCGGATCGACACCCAGGTTCCGGTCGTTGATGTCAAATTGCAGGATTCCGTCATGCAGGAACGCCCGCACTTGCGGAGTTACATCGATGCGGCGGTTTCCGGCGCCGTACTCGGCAGCGACCAGTTGACCGCCCTGCGCTGCCGCTGGGCCTGCAAGAAGAAACAAGAATGCCAAACTACTGATCAGAGTTGCGAGTAAGTTCTTTTTCATAACGCCCCTTTTCGCCTCGTTGAGGAGGCCCCAAGCAAATAAGAAACACTCTTAGTGAGCGGCGGCGGGCGTCACCTTCGCCTTATCCATCTCTTCGATCACGGTGTCGGCGAATTCCGATGTTCCCGCCAGGCCGCCGATATCCTTTGTCAGCTTCTCGGGATGACGGTATACCTTCTCCAGCGCATTGCGAATCTGCAGTGATGCATCGAACTCGCCCAGGTGCCGCAGCATCAGGAGGCCAGAGCGCAGCAGCGCCGTTGGGTTCGCCAGATTCTTGCCCGCAATGTCAGGAGCCGACCCGTGAACCGCTTCGAAAATGGCGCAATGATCTCCCAGGTTCGCACTCGGAACAAATCCCAGGCCGCCAACAAACGCCGCGCACAAGTCGGAAATAATGTCGCCGTACAAATTCTCCATCACCAGCATGTCGTACTGATACGGATTCATCACCAACTGCATGCAGGTGTTGTCCACGATGTGTTCGCCGTAGGTGATCTCAGGATATCCCTTGGCTACTCCGCGGCAGCAGCGCAGGAACAGCCCATCCGACAGTTTCATGATGTTGGCCTTGTGGATCGCGTGAATCTTCTTGCGCTGATTCTTGCGGGCATATTCGAAGGCAAACTTCGCGATGCGGGTCGAGGCTTTTTCCGTAATGATCTTCAGACTCTCCACCACGCCCGGTACAACTTCATGCTCCAGTCCGGAGTAAAGGCTCTCGGTATTCTCGCGCACAATGATGAGATCGACGTCAGGATAACGCGTAGGAATATGCGGCAGATTGCGAATTGGCCGGAAATTCGCATAGAGCTCGAATTTCTGCCGCAGCGCCACGTTGATGCTCGAAAACCCGCCACCCACCGGCGTTGTCACCGGACCCTTTAAAGCCACGCAGGTGCGTTCAATCGATTCCAGCGCTTCCTTCGGGATGTACTCCCCGTGCTTCTCGAACGCATCGGCGCCCACAGCGAACGACTCCCACTCAAACTTGACGCCAGTCGCTTCCAGAATGCGCACCGTCGCCTGCGTCACTTCCGGACCGATTCCATCGCCGGGAATCAACGTTACTCTGTGACTCATGATTCACTGCCTTCTTAGTGGAGAGTGTTCGGTGATCGGTGGTTAGTACCAACAGATATTTCTCAATTCTTATTCACTACCCACTGACCACTGGTCACTGACCACTTTTCTTAACTCGAATTTCTCCGGCTTCCTTGGCTTTCACCAAATCCCTGAGTTCGTTCATGAATTCCTTGACGTCCTTGAAATCCAAATAAACCGAGGCAAAGCGTACGTAAGCCACTTTGTCGTAGCGGCGAAGCCGGTTCATAATGAGTTCACCCAATTCGCTCGTCTTGCGCTCGCGTTCCTGCGACTCGATGACGAACGACTCCGCCTCGTTCACAATCTGTTCCAGCTTGCTGATCGGAACGGGACGCTTCTCACAGGCACGCAATAGCCCGTTCAGAACTTTCTGGCGGTCGAACTTTTCCCGGCGCCCGTCTTTTTTCACCACCATGTAGGGGATCTCATCGATGCGCTCGTAGGTGGTGAAGCGTTTGCCGCACTTCAGGCATTCGCGCCGGCGCCGGATCGACTCCGCTTCCTTACTCTCGCGAGAATCCACTACCTTATCGTTTGCAAATCCGCAAAAGGGACATTTCATGGCGCTGATGGTGATCGAACCGATCTACCAGTAGAAGGCTTGTGGTTAACCCAGAATTGTAACAGGCAGGCGAGGCTGCGCTTCGCCTGACCGTATCTGCCTGATAGACAGTGCTGACAACCTACGCGGGTGGGCTGGTGAGCTCCGCTTCTTCGCTGCGGTGGCTTTCCTCCGACAACTTCCGCAAGGACAATCTCTCGTGATGCGCCAATATCAGGCCCAGGGGTACAACGGCGGCGAACGTGACTAGCCATAGCAAAATTCCGCAACTCGCCGCCATTTCCGGAGGCACGTCGAAGACGCTGGATAAGGCGGCAATCGTTGCCATCTGCGAGCCGCCGCCCACCGCCGGCAACTGCAGCATCGAGCCGAGCATGCTCGCTCCCATCAGAATCAAAAGTTGCGACACAGGAATCTCCAGCGCCGGCACGCCGTAGGAGTGTGTAACTTCCTGATACGCCAACGCGATGATGTACCACATCCCGACCGAAACCAGCGTGAGCCAAAGCATCGAGAGCGGGCCGTGAATCGTGTCCAGTCCGGTGCCAAACTCGCGTACTTTCTGCGCCAGCTTGTGGCCAAAATTGGCCGAGAGATGTCCAAATCGTTTCTCCACCCATCGGGCGACTGCGTCGCCACTACGCCGGATGATGATTGCCCCGATGGTCAGCGCAACCACTACTCCAATCAGCAGAAACCCGCCCTCGCGGAAACGCTGGTAGTACTCAGGGTGGGGAATCGCAGGCAAAGCGCTGGGCAGAAAAATTGCCAGCACCATCAACACCGTGAATGCCCCAACGTCGAAGATTCGTTCCACGGCCCACGCTGCCAACTGCGAAGAAAAAGGCAAATCCGTCCGACGTGCAATCAAGTACGGCCGAATAAATTCTCCGGCCCGTCCCAGAAGCGCGAGACCGGTGAACCCAATCAAGGTCGGCGAGACCAGGTCCACGACCTTCACCTGGGGGCGTACCGGCTTCAGAAAAATCTTCCAGCGCAACGCTCGTAGAACGTATCCGATGTAAATTAGTGCGATCGCGTGCAGTACGTGAATTTTCCGTATGCGCCCAGTCTGCGCCCAGAAGGTGCCCCAATCAAACGTTTGCCAGTGCCGGTATTGCAGGTAAACCAGAGCAGCCAGGATCACGAACACGACCGCACTGGCCACGATGCGCTTTTTATCCATGAAGGGAAGAATCCTCGCGCCGCGACCCTCGCAACACGAAGCGGAAACGGCACTCCCAAGGTAAATGACTGTGCCCGGAGGGTCAAACAACGGACTTGCAGGTAAAGCGAAGCGCCGTCGGGAATGAAGAGATGTTTGCTTACATCGAGGTTGCGAGTTTGATTGCGTGGCGAACGTGGCCGCAGGATTTCTTTAAGGCTGCCACGGCCCGGGCGCGAGAAACTCCTGCAACCAGCATCACGAGAGCCACGGGCGTGCGATTTCCGCAAGCCTGCAGAGCGGCGCGAGCAGCGGCGTTCTCAGCTCCCGAGGCACGCTCCAGAATGGCGATGGCGCGCTGCGTCAGCTTTTCGTTTTTCGGCACAACGTTGACCATCAGGTTGCCATAAACAAAACCAAGCCGGCTCATCGCACCCGTTGAAATCATGTTGAGCACCATCTTGTGAGCGGTCGCAGCTTTCATCCGCGAAGATCCGGCAAGAACCTCCGGGCCGACCCGAGTGATGATGGCGAAGTGAGCCGCGCGTTCCAGCGGGGAATTGGGATTGCAAGTGAGAGCGATGGTGCGTGCACCGCGTTGCCGCGCGGCTTGAACTGCCGCAAGCGTGAAGGGCGTCCGGCCGCTGGAAGCAATGCCGAGAATGACGTCGTGCTTCCCGGGTTTGCGGCGCCTCACTTCTTCGCGGCCTTGCCTGGAGTCATCCTCGCTGATCTCAGAATCGGAAGCCAATGCCTTGGCACCTCCGGCGATAATGAACTGGACTCGATCCGTGTTGAACGTGGGCGGGCACTCGGCGGCATCGAGGGCGGCGATGCGGCCGCTGGTTCCAGCGCCGACGTAGATGAGGCGTCCTCCGCGGCGCAACGCAGCGACAACTAAATCGATCGCCCGCGCAATCTGCGGCAATACGCGGGTGACCGCTCCAGCCACGGTAGCGTCTTCAGCGTTAATCAGTCGCACAATCTCGAGAGAAGATTTGCAATCGAGGTCATGGGCGGCGTCATTCGGCTGCTCGGTGCGAAGGCCGTGGAGGCTAAGCTGAGGCTTGCGAGTTGAGTTCAAGAGTCACGCGCCTTTCGGTGTGGAAGCGACTGGTCATTCTAACTGCTTTCCACTTTGCTGTCGGTCCCACGCCGCTCAAAGGAACTCAGATGCGTAGTTTATTTGGATTTTTCGATTGCTTCGATTACAGCATCGTGAAAAACAGGGCGGATCTGTTTGATCGCCTGATTGCAGCAGTCGGGCCATGTACGGTTGGTGAGCATAGCGATTGAGAGTTTTCGTTCGGGATCAATCCACAGGGATGTCCCCGTGTAACCCAGGTGGCCGAAAGATGCGGAGCCAAGATACTTTCCGGATTGCGAAGGCGCGGACGGCGTGTCCCATCCCAGCGCGCGAGTTGTGCCTGGCGGCGCTGACTCGCGGCGCGTGAAGAGTGCAATTGTTTCGGAGCGCAGAACCGGGTCTTCTGGATGAAGCATGGCGTGGCCAAATCTGGCGAGATCCGCAGCGCTAGAAAAAACTCCCGCCTGGCCGGCGATGCCACCCAGGACGCTGGCGTTTTCGTCCTGCACTTCGCCTTGGATGATGCGATGCCGGAAGCTGCGATCATCGGTCGTCGGAGGAATTTGTGAGCGGATTTCCTTCGGCGGATGAAAGGCGGTGTTGACCATTCCGAGAGGAGCAAAGATTTCGCGCTGGCAGAAACGATCGAGCGATTCATCGCCGAGCCGTTCGAGGGCGACGCCAAGAAGAATGAATCCAATGTCGCTGTACTCGACGCGCGATCCGGGATCGGCGGAGAGCGGCATGGTGAAGGCTGCGTGCAGCAACTCGTCGTGAGTCCGGGCTTTAAGAAACAACTTTTCATACGCGGGCAATCCGGAGGAATGAGCCAGCAGCATCCTGATGGTCACTTCGTGGCGACGGGGATCTTTTCCAGCATCGCGAGTGAATTCAGGGAGGACGGCGGCGAGGGGCGCGTCCAGATCAAGCAGGCCTCGTTGGTAAAGAAGCATCGCCATAGGCGTCGTTCCAACCACCTTGGTGACGGAGGCGAGATCGAAAAGAGTGGTGGGAACGACAATGGACGAGTCGGCCTGGTAAGTGAAGCGGCCCAGGGCCTTCAGTGCGATTAGCTGGTCTTTCACTGTGATCGCGACAGAAGCAGCGGGAAACGCACGCTGAGCGATGGCTTCTTGCAGGATGGAGAAGGCGGAGGCAAATAGGTCGTCCTGGTGTTCGAAGCCTCCGATCAGCGGGAATGCGCGATCTGGTATGGTCATTGAGAAGTCCATGATATGGCATACGCGGCACCCCCTTACTTGAGTTTCTTGAGTCATGCCGTCGAGGTTGTGTAGAGTCAGAGCATCCTTCCTATTCAATCCAACTCGTTGGAAGCTCCGCTGCGCCAGCCCACTCCTCCGCAAAAGACGTGGAGGGGCGGGACATTCAGGCTGATTTTATTTGCCGTGGGCTGCAGCATCATGGTCGCGACTGCACTGACAGCCTCGCCTACCGTGGACGCCAGGAAGCCGGCGGCCGCGGTGCGTATGGGCGAGGTGGACGCCGTCATCCAGCAGGCCATTCATGATCAGCAGATTCCTGGAGCGGTTCTGATTGTGGGTCATGACGGCCATGTCATTTACCGGAAAGCCTATGGTTGGCGTGCCTTGGAGCCGCGCCGCGAACTCATGACGTTGGATACGATTTTTGATTTGGCATCGCTGACCAAGGTGATCGTGACCGCGCCGGCGGTAATGCAACTCGTCGAACAGGGCAAAATCCGCCTCAATGACCCGATAGCAAAATATCTCCCGGAGTTTGGACAGAATGGAAAAGAAGACATCACGCTGCGGCAGTTGCTGACGCACTATTCGGGCTTGGAGCCGGATCTGGATTTAAAAACGGTGTGGGAGGGAAAGGAGACGGCCTATCGGATGGCGTTTGCGGCGATACTGCAGGATCCGCCCGGCTCAAGGTTCTCCTATAGCGACATAAATTTCATCGTGCTGGGCGCGCTGGTGGAGCGGATTTCGGGCGAGACGCTGGATGAATATGCGACCCGGCATATTTTTGTGCCGCTGAAGATGACGCATACGCGCTTCGTGCCTACCGCGGCCTGGCGGGCGAAAATCGCGCCCACCCAGTATGACGAGAATGAACACATGCTGCGCGGTGTGGTCCATGATCCGACCGCGCGAAGGATGGGCGGCGTGGCCGGGCAAGCGGGCCTGTTTTCAACCGCGGATGATTTGGCTAAATTTGCCCAGGCCTTGTTGAATGGCGGCGGAGGAATTCTATCGCCGCTTTCAGTGGAGAAGATGACGCGTCCGGAGCAACCGCCGACCGCGCCCGTGCTGCGCGGATTTGGCTGGGATATCGACTCTCCGTTCTCGACCAACCGGGGAACTCTGCTTCCGGTCGGAGGATACGGCCATACCGGATTCACGGGAACATCGATGTGGATCGATCCAACCACCCAAACCTACATCATTCTGCTGACGAACGCGGTGCATCCACGGGGAAAAGAAAATGCGATCGCCTTGCGCTCCAAAGTGGCGACCGCAGTGGCAGCGGCGCTGCCTCTGACCATCAGCGAGAAGGAGTCGCTACGCTGGCAGAGTATTACCGGCTACAACGAGGCGCAAAGCGCGGCGCGGCACATGAGCGCTCGCAATGGGAACGGGAAGACTGGGGTCGACGTCCTGGAGGATCACGGCTTCGATGTTTTGCAGGTGGCCGGACGCAAGAAGCGCATTGGTCTGCTTACCAATCAGACGGGCGTGGATGCTGACGGTCGCCGCACGATCGACGTGCTGGCGCACGCGCCGGGCGTTTCGCTGGACGCTATCTTCAGCCCCGAGCACGGAGTCACGGGAACGCTCGATACGACTGACGTTAACAACTCCAAAGATGCGGCAACCGGAACTCCGGTCTACAGCGTGTATGGCGCGAAGGACGCGGCACGACGGCCGGCGCTCGACCTGATGAAGGATCTGGATGCAGTGGTCATCGATATTCAGGATGCCGGTGTGCGCTTCTACACTTACGAGACTACGCTCGGATATTTTCTGGAGGCTGCCAGCCAGGCGGGAGTGGAAGTGATTGTGCTGGACCGTCCCGACCCGATTACGGGAGCGTTCGTGCAGGGCCCAGTATCGGATGCGGGACACGAAAGCTTTACCAATTATTGGACGGTGCCTGTGCGTCATGGAATGACCATGGGCGAACTGGCGAAGATGTTCAATGCGGAACGCAACATTAATGCCAGGCTGACCGTGGTGCCGATGGACGGCTGGCAGCGTGGCGATTGGTTTGATTCGACCGGACTCGCGTGGGTGAATCCCTCCCCGAACCTGCGCAGCGTGACAGAGGCGGGATTGTACCCGGGCGTAGGATTGATCGAAGGAACCAATGTTTCTGTGGGACGGGGAACAGATACTCCGTTTGAACTTGTAGGTGCGCCATGGGTCAAGAGCCGGGAACTCGCCGCGTATTTGAATGCGCGCGGGATCGCGGGAGTAAGGTTTGTTCCAGTAACCTTCACGCCCTCCACCAGCAATTACGCTGGGCAGAAGTGCGAGGGCGTGAATGTAGTTCTCACCGAACGAAGCGCGCTCGATGGACCCGAGCTAGGAATTGAATTGGCGGCCGCGTTAAGAAAACTCTATCCGGCGGACTTTAAGATGGAACGGATGACGGAGTTGTTGGTGAATCAGGCAACTTACGATGGGCTGGTAGCCGGTGAAGATCCGCGGCGGATCGCGCAGGATTGGCAAGAGGGATTGGACAAATTCCAGCTGGTACGGCAAAAATATTTAATCTACAAGTAGTTCGGTTGGCCTATCTGGGGAGCTGTTCAAGGATGAAATTGACTCTGGGAATGCTTGTTCTGCTCATAACGGCGGTCGCGATCTCGCCGGAGTCTGCAAGCGGCCAGCAAGAAAACTCGACTTCTTCCGCGCAGCAGGCTCAAGAAGCACCTTCCGCCGACCCCTCAGCACAGTCCATTTTGTATAGGAATACGAGGTACGGTTTTAGTTTCTTGTTGCCTGAAACCTGGAAGGGCTACACGATTCTCACGGATAAATGGGAAGGCGGGGATCCGGAAAAAGGTAGCGTGGAGCACGGTGCCGTGATCTCCATCCGGCATCCTGACTGGACGAAAGAGAAGCCTCGTCAGGATATTCCTATCATGATATTCACCGTTGCGCAGTGGGACTCAATTGAGCACGGCAACCTCTCCGTGAGTGTAGCGTCGTTTGGTCCCGCTGAACTCGGGCGCAATCGCAAATACGTATTTGCCTTGGCTCCTCGCGTCAGCAACAGCGACCTTACAGGTGGAGCCGAGGTGAACGAGATTCTCAAACACGACCCGCTCCGGCCCTTCTGGACGAAATGACCTTCTCTCCCTTCGGATAACCCGAAACGGGGAAGTCCGCATCGTAGGGCGTGAGCATGCTATCCTCGGGCTGAACGGCGGAACTGGAGGTCTGGAATGCGCTTCGCGTGGGCTTTCTTGCTGCTATCGGGCATGGCGTTGGGGCAAACGGCGGACACCACGAAGCAGGAAAATTCGGCGCCAAATTCACCCCCGGCAACTTTAGCAACAAGCCCGGTGCCCGCTCCCGATCCGAATACGATTACCATCCCCGCCGGCACCAGGATTCCTTTGTCGCTGAAGCAGGCGATTTCCACCAAGAATGCGCGCGAGGGCGACGCGGTTTACGCGGAAACGGCGTTTCCCTTTGTGGTCTCTGATCGCGTGGTCGTGCCCGCGGGGTCCTATGTTCAGGGCAAGATCGCGCACGTAGAGCGCGCCGGGCACGGCAAAGGGCGCGCGGAAATCCTGATGCACTTTACCTCGATCATTTATCCCACCGGATACACCGTGATGTTGCCGGGTTCGGTCGAAAACACTCCGGGTGCAGATAACAAATCGGTGAAGGACTCGGAAGGAACGATCCAGCAGGACAGCGACACAGGGAAAAGAGTTGAGGATGCGGCCAAGAATGGGGTGTACGGCACTCTCGGGGGCGCGACGGCCGGCGGACTGGCCACCGGCGGATTGAACGGAGCGCGGGTGGGAGCGGGAGTCGGGGCTGCTGTCGGCGTCGCCTGGGCGCTTCTAAAACGCGGCGCTGACGTGAAGCTGGATGTAGGGACATCGATCGAAATGGAGATTCAGCGTCCGATTACCGTGGACGCAACTCGCATTGCGATGGCGAGGGCGACACCATAAGCGGTCGTACGATCGCGCCGAAGCACCTATCCTGCTTTCAAGTGGATACCGCTTCGCAATGAGGATCGGGATCTAGGATGCGCCCTTGGCGCTGGCAGAGTAGCTGAATGGATTCTGGGCGTCGACCTCGCGGCGCAGATCTTCGAAAACAGCGTCCGACATCTTCATAAACACATCAACAACTTCCGGGTCGAACTGGCGTCCTACCCATGCCTGGATCTCTTCCCGCGCTTGCGCCAGAGTTCTGGCCGGGCGATAAGGGCGATCCGAAATGATGGCGTCGAGAGTATCCGCCACGGAGAAAATGCGGGCGCCCAGAGGAATTTCTCTGCCCTTGAGTCGGCGAGGATAGCCGCTACCATCAAAATGTTCCTGGTGCGAGTACACGATCTCGCAAGCCTCCGCCAGGAACGGAATCTTCTTGAGCATCTGGTAACCGTGGTAGCAATGCTCCTGCATGATCTCTTTTTCTTTCTCGTCCAGCTTTCCCGGTTTGAACAGGATTTTATCCGGAATGGCTACCTTGCCAAAGTCGTGGAGGAAAGCGCCGCGCGCGATCACGGGAATTTGTTCGCGAGGCACGCCCATGGCGCGGGCAATCGCGATGGTAAAAGCGGTAACGCGGCGCGAGTGGCCTTCCGTTTCGGCGTCCCGGAGATCGAGCGCGTCGCCCAGAGCCTCCAGTGTGATGTCATAGGAGCGCTCCAGGTCTGCCATCGCCTTTTGCAGTTGATCGGTGCGAGCTTCGACCAGAGACTCCAAATTCGTTTGATAAGTGCGATTCTCTACTTTGAGCCGGCGGTTTTCCAGTGCCCGCTTTACTGCGTTCAGCAACTGCTCGCGTTCGAACGGCTTTAGCAGATAGTCGTAGGCGCCGTTACGGATGGCGGCCAGGGCCACCGAAATATCATGCACCGCGGTAACCATCACCACCGGCATGTCGGGAAATTTTTCCTTCGTGCGTTCGAGCAATCCGATCCCGTCCAGATCCGCCATCATCAAGTCGGAAAGCATCAACTCAAACACATCGCCGGAATTCAGCAGGGCCAGAGCTTCCATGCCGGAAGCCGCTTGTTTACAGGAGAAACCAGCGGCGATAAGGATGGCGCAGACAATCTCGCGGATTGCTTCTTCGTCGTCCACTACCAGAATGCGATCAGGCATGGGTGTCTCAGGAATACTATCGGCGATTCTACTCTAGAGTTGAGATGCCGAAAGTAACCATCCAGGTCCGGAAAGGCCATCGAGATCAGCCTCAAGCATGATATTCAGAAGCCAGGCAGTGTCACGTCCGGAACGCGGGCGTCCACTCCTACGTGATCCACCAATAAAATGATCGCTTCCCTTTGGTCCGTTTGGAACACCGTGGTACAACCAGCCGTTTCCCGGCTGAAGCCCGGCGAGTTTGCGTTGCTGATTATTCTGGCGGCGTCGGTACTCGTGTTGTCGGTATTCCGCGAACGCTATCTTGCGGTCTGGACGGCCGCCTGGACTCTGCTCGTCACTTCGCGTCTTCTAGAGGCTCACGGCGCAGGGATGCAGATTCCGCTGCGCTATGTTCCCGCGATTGAACAAGCCGCCTTCGTGATTGCAATGGGCCTGTTCGCCGGGGCGATCTTCGTATATATAAAGGAACGGAATCTCCTGGCGCCGCTGCTTGCCGTTACCGCGAGCACCGCGGGTTTTGCCGTTGCCCGCGCTCTTCTTTGGCCCAATTCGTTACCTCTGCGGGTCGCTCTCGAAGTCTCTTATCGAATCATCCTCCTGACCGCTGCCATCGCCTTGCTAAACGCACGCCGCGGCCGCCGTGAGATGGCCTCATGGATGCTCGCTGCGTTCCTCGTCGCCCAGCGTCTGCATTGGTCGCCTTTTATGGACCAGGTTCCGGCCGGAATCTTTACTACCCTCGACGTCGCTCTTGGGCTGAGCATCTTGCTGATCGTATTTCAGGAAGCTCGCGCGCGGAACCAGCGATTGAGCGTGCTGCGCGCTTTGACCGAGAGCATTGTTCTCGCGCAGCAGCAGGGCGGCATGATGGATAAGGCCCTTGAGGAGTTGCAGCGGCTGACCCAGTGCAAGGCAGCGTGGTTCCGACTCATCGAGGGCGGACATCTCGTAGCCACACACGCGGTGGGAGTTTCGCCGGAATTCCTGCGTGAAATAGGAATCGCCGAAATAACCGCGGACGTTTCCCAGGCGTTGGAACGGGGTAAGCCTGTGATCGCGCGAAAAAATGGCGCGAACCCAGAAGATGAGCAACTGCTCAGGACAGAGAAACTCCGGCGTTTGTTGATGGTTCCGGTCCTCGGAAAAAAAGCGCCCATCGGACTGCTGGTTCTAGCTAGCGATCGCGATAGAAAGCTGACCGCCGAGGAACTCGACTTCCTCGAAACCTGCGGCCGCCAGTTGGGAATCGCGGTAGAAAACTTCCGCTTGCTTGAGCAGGTGTTGCGTTCGCAGCGGCAGTGGAGGAACACGTTTGATTCGGTTCACGACATCATCCTGGCGCACGATGCCGAATTCCGCATCATCAAAGCTAACCAGATTTTGCTCGAACAGCTCGAACAATCGTCAGCCGACGTGATTGGCAGCACCTGCGAATCGGTACTGCCGCACGGTTTAGGAGAATGGACCGGCTGTCCCTATTGCGCCCGCGGTGTCGAAGAAATTACCGAAGGGGCTGACCCCTGCTTTGGCGGTTTCTCGCTGGTCTCCACTTCCTCCTACAGCGAGCAGGGCAGCAAACAGAAGGGCACCATCCACATCGTCCGCGACATTACAGAACGGCGGTCGGCGGAGGAAAAGTATCGTCTCCTGTTCGACCAGGTGCAGGAAGGTGTTTACGTGGCGATGCCCAGTGGTCGTTTGCTCGATTGCAACGACGCCTTTGTGAACATGCTGGGATATCAGCGCCGGGAAGACCTGCTGAACCTGAACCTCGATCAAGACGTCAGGGTAGACGCCGCGCAGCGGGATGCGTTTCGTAAGGCCATCGACCAGCAGAACTACGTTCGCAACTTCGACGTGACCATGCGGCGGCAGAATGGGACGCTGCTGCTGGCCTCCGAAAGCAGCTTCGCCACTCGCGATGCGGCAGGAAATATCGAACGCTATCAAGGTTTCGTTCTGGATGTCACTGAGAAGCGCCGCGCTGAAGACGAAATGCGGCGCCGTAACCGCGAACTCAATGCCCTGAACGCGATGGCGGTGGTGGCAACGCAATCCTTCGATC
The DNA here is from genome assembly GCA_964403025.1 of uncultured Acidobacteriaceae bacterium. Classification (GTDB taxonomy): domain Bacteria; phylum Acidobacteriota; class Terriglobia; order Terriglobales; family Acidobacteriaceae; genus Sulfotelmatobacter. The sequence continues at coordinate 140,987 of CAYOEH010000005.1, forward strand.
TCGATGAGATCCTCAATCTGACGTTGCGGCAGGTCGTTTCACTTTTTGGCGCGGAGAGCGGAGCCATTTATCTTTCCGACTCCGACGCTCCAACCTATCGACGCCGCGCTGCCTGGGGGCCTCGCAGCCGCGATAAATCACGCCCGGCAGAAATCAGTTTTGCCGACGGATTTGGCGATCTGGTCATGCGGTCGCGCGCCGAAGTAATCACCGCCGAATACCTTCCCCATCTCACCGGCGCAGTCGCGGACTTTATCCGTTCCAGCACCGACGGCGCGTGGAGCTGGGTTTTGTTCTGGGGCAAGGACAGTCCCATTGGCATGATGGGACTGCGCAGCCACGTGGAATATGAATATTCCAGCGGCGAAGAAAATCTGCTCGTGGCCATCAGCCGCCAGTTGGCCACCACCATCGAAAAAGTCCGCTTGTACGAAGAAACCTGCAAGGCTTATGAAGATCTGCGGCGCACACAGGAACAGCTTTTGCAGAGCGAGAAGATGTCCGCCGTAGGCCAACTGATCGCAGGCGTGGCCCACGAACTGAACAATCCCTTGACCGCGATTCTGGGTTACGCGCAGCTACTCGAGAGCGAAGGCTTGAACGAGCGCGCTCAAGACTACGTGGGCAAAATGTTCAAACAGGCGCAGCGCACCCATCGGGTCGTGCAGAATCTGCTTTCCTTCGCGCGGCAGAGAAAGCCCGAGCGTTCGGAAGTTGACATCCGGAAAGTGCTGGAAGAGACTCTGGCCCTCCGCGACTACGATCTCAAGGTCAACCACATCGTCGTGGAAAAAGATTTGGGAGACGAAGCGGCGATGGTCGTCGCCGATCCCCACCAGATTGAGCAAGTCTTCCTGAACATCATCAACAACGCCGTGGACGCTATCCTGGAAACGGGACGATCAGGGAAGCTGAAGATTGATGTTTCCTGCGCTGGTGGCTTCGTGGCCGCTCAGTTTGCTGATGACGGCCCTGGAATCAAGGATCCCAAGAGGATCTTCGATCCCTTCTACACCACGAAAAATGTTGGGAAGGGAACCGGGCTGGGCTTGAGCATCTGCTACGGAATCGTGAAGGAACACGGCGGCGACATCACGGCGCATAACGCTGCCGAAGGCGGCGCGGTCGTTGAAGTAAGGCTGCCGATCGCTGCGCCGGCGGGTGCAGTGCCGGAACCAGTCCCGGTAGCTCCGCCGAAGCGCGAAGGCGCCATCCAGGGCCGGGTGTTGCTGGTCGAGGAAGAGGAAGCCGTGCTGGAGTTCGAGCGCGACGTGCTTACCGGCGCCGGAGCCAATGTGGTGACCGCGTCCAGAAGCGAAGACGTAAAGACGCGTCTGCTCTCCGAGCCCTTCGATGCGGTGATTATGAGTGGCAAGATGCCCGGCGATTGGCACGCTAAGGAAGCCTACGCGTGGCTCAAACAACATTGCTCCGGCATGGAGAATCACACGCTCTTCACGTTCTCCAATGTCGAACAGAGCGATGAGAGAGCATTCCTGCAGGAAAATAAGATTCCGTTCCTCGTGAAACCCTTCGAAGTGGCGGACTTGATATCGCATGCCCGGCGGCTATTACAGAAGGCGCAAGCGGCCGCAGCCTCGGCAAGCTAGAGGCACTCCTGATCACAGTTGTGCGCGCAAGCCTTTCACCAGCCGTCGCAGGGCTTTTTCATTGCGGCGGTACCAGCGCCATTGTCCCTGCTTCACTGCCTCCACTAAGCCAGCCTTGGTCAGGATCGCCATGTGATGCGAAATGGTCGGCTGTGAGAGCTGCACGCGCTCTTCAATGTCGCCGGCGCACAGGCCGCTGTACTTGCCAGGGGTGGCGACACCGCGCTGTTTCAGCGCGCCCAGGATCTGGCGTCGGGTGGGATCAGCAATGGCGTGCAGCATGCTGTCAAGAACCGTCACTGTTGTCGGCATATCTGAGATCACAAATATCTTCCAGATCGACGCTTGTCAATATGTAAGAAACGGCAAAGCGAATCATCAGGAGCGCTGCCGCGGGGCGCGCAGCCACTCGATGCGGCTGAACTCCAGGTAGCGCACATCGCTTTCCGGCAACGAACAATTGGATTGATCGAGTTGACCGGCCAGCGTGCCGCCCCGAATCCAATAACCCGTTTCGTCCTGTTTGAGAACCGTCGCGTCAAGTGGATCCATGCCATGTAGTTTGAAGACCACGCGGCGGTTCAGCAGGAGGGTACGCTTCATAGGGAGATTTCACTTCTTGAGAATCGGGTTATATCCGTCGTTGATCAGCCGGGAGCGCATGGCCTCGGCTTCTTTGATATCGCCGAAGGGCCCTACCTGCACGCGAAATAGTTTGTCAGCGGCATTGCTCGCCACAAAGGCGGGATATTGCTTTTTCTTGAGAGCATCCACCAGGGCATCCGCGTCTTCCTGCTTGGTCACCGCGGCGACCTGCACAAAATAACCCGTGCCTGGAATTGGGGCCATGGGGTCGGGCGGTCCGGCAGTTTGCGCGCTCTGCGATTGTGCGCCCGACGCAGGAGACGGAGTCGCAGAAGAACTCGTGGTTTGAGCGGCAGAAGATTGCGCAGCCGCAGCGTCCGTGGGCGTGGCAACGGCAGGAGTGAGTTGCGAATTGCCGTTCGGCTGCTCGACGGCTTTGTAAAAGGTCATCTGCGCCGCTGGAGCAGCGCCAGAACTCACTGGCTTAGCGCCATTGGCAGGCACTGGAGCCAGTGTCGTCGCTCCTGCGAGGGCGGAGTCCGATTTGCGTCCCAGCGTGTAGCCGAGAGCGAAAAATACGGCGCAGATCGCCACCAGAGCGAAGAAAAGCCCCAGCAGCTTCGCCGTACCGAGTGTAATTTCGGTGTCTTGTGATGAAGCCATAACCCTTCCTCAAAATTGCAGGCGAACCCGCCCAGCGATCGAAAATCATCGCAAAATCAGGCGCGTTGAAACCTATGCTGATTTCGGCACGGGCGCGGCATCCTCGCCGACTTTGCCTAGCATCTTCTGCAAGCCCGAAAAGAAATCCACGGGCACAGGGAAGATGACCGTCGTATTTTTCTCGACGCCGATTTCCGTCAAAGTCTGCAGGTAGCGCAGCTGCACGCTGACTGGTTCGGTGGCCAGCAGATGCGCCGCATCCACCAGTCGCTGCGCGGCCGAGAACTCGCCTTCCGCGTGAATAATCTTGGACCGTTTTTCGCGCTCCGCTTCAGCCTGCTTGGCCATGGCGCGCAGCATCGATTCCGGCATGTCGACCTGCTTCACCTCGACATTCGTCACTTTCACGCCCCATGGCGAAGTGTGCTGGTCGAGAATGCTCTGCAGCCGTAGATTGATCTTCTCCCGATGAGCCAGCAATTCATCGAGTTCCTGTTCGCCCAGAACGGAGCGCAACGTAGTCTGCGCGAACTGCGATGTCTGATACACATAATTCGAAACTTCCACCACAGCTTTGTTGGGGTCAATCACGCGCAGAAAAATGACAGCATTCACTTTGAGCGTGACATTATCGCGGGTGATGATGTCTTGCGGTGGAACTTCCAGCGCTTCCTGGCGCAGAGACACCCGAACAATGCGGTCGATCGGGCTGAAAACCAAAGCTATGCCGGGGCCCTTGGCAGTGGTCAAAAGCCGTCCGAGCCGGAAAATGACGCCGCGCTCATACTCAGCCAGGATCTTGATGGAACTCAGTAAGTAGATGACAACGATGATGATGACGACCGTGGTAAAACCAACTCCGAGTTCCATATCAATTCCTCCACCGCCCAAAACACACAAGTGCTGCTGAGGCGGATTGTAGCGCAATGGAAGCGGGAGGGCGCGGAATTCGGACCCAGTCCGGTTGCTTGTGCTGGTGCCTGCCCTGTTTAGGGAACGGCGGCGACGGTGCTCGCCACAGCCACGGGTTCTACTTGAAGAAGCAGTCCGTCCACACGGCGCACCACCACGGACTGTCCTATCGAAACGTCTGAGGAGGAGACAGCATCCCATATTTCACCGTGGACAAAAATCTTGCCGCGAGGGGAGAGCGCAGTCTGGGCAATACCGGCTTCACCGATCAATCCCTGTGCCCCGGAGACCAGCTTGTTCCTCCGGGCCTTGAAGGCAATGCTCATCAGGAAAGCTGTGATCAATCCCAGCGGAATGCTCACGGCCAGTGCCGTCAGCAAATGCACGCGCATTTCCGGGATCGGCGAATCCACCAGCAGCAGTCCGCCAAGTGTCAGCAGCGCAATGCCGCCAATCGTTAGAACTCCGTGACTCGCGAACTTGGCCTCAGCGGCAAACAGCGCGAATGCCCCCAGAATGAGGACTAGAGCTGCGAAGCGCGTAGGCAACAGGTTTAGAGCAAAGGCCGCGATCAAAATAAAGACAATGCCCACCGTTCCCGGAATCACTGCGCCCGGATGATTGAACTCCGCATAGAGCGCGAGCGCTCCGATGGCCAGCAGGATGAACGAAACATTCGGGTCCATCAAATAACCAAGGATACGTTCCTTGACCGTCATGCCAAAAGGCACGACCGGCTGCCCGGAGAGCTTCAGCGTGACAGCTTGCCCGTCGAAGCGCTTAAAACTCTTACCCTCCATCTGACGGAAAAGGTCATCGTCGCTAGAGGCTACGTAGTCGATCAGACGCTGCGAAAGCGCTTCCTGTTCCGTAAACGATTTGGATTCGAGCACCGCGCTCTCAGCCACCTCGACATTCCGCCCGCGTTTGGAGGCTACAGAACGCATCAGCGCCGCGGTATCGTTTTCAATTTTGCGCTTCATCTCATCATCAATCTTGGGCGCGAAAGGCCCAATCAGCACGGGATGCGCCGCCCCCGCGTTGGTTCCCGGAGCCATAGCTGCGACGTCGGCCGCTTCGAGGATGAAAATTCCAGCCGAACCCGCGCGGCTGCCGCCGGGTGCGACGTAAACAATCACCGGAACCTGCGACGAGGTAATCTTCTCAATGATCTTCCGCGTAGAATCGACCAGCCCTCCCGGCGTATTGATCTCGATCAATACAGCCTGATCGCCGCGCCTCTGCGCCTCGTCGATGGCCCGCGAGATGTATTCCTGTGTGATGGGCTGAATCGTGTCATCGACAACGATCTTGAGAACTTCAGCGGAGGAAATAAAGCTGAAGACACAAATCGCTACCAGGCCGAGAACGATGCGGAAAATTAGCCTGTGTTTCATGAGTCGGCCCTAGCCCTCAGGAATATTCTTACTCTTATTTGCGAACCGCGGCAGGAATTTCTTGTTCGTGTTCGATCGCACCGCCATTTCCGGAAAATGGGCCATCCCACCCGGGAAGATTCGTGCTGCCCGTGATCAGGCGCGCACCCCGTTCATAGGTGAAGTACGACCACGCCCACTGAATCAGGACTAGCACCCGGTTCTGGAAACCAATCAGAAAAAGAATGTGGATAAACAGCCAGGCCAGCCACGCCATGAATCCGGAGATGTGAATCTTGCCGAACTGCGCCACCGCCGCCGCCCGCCCGATCGTTGCCAGGCTTCCTTTGTCCCAGTAATGAAAAGGCTGGCGCGGCACAGGCTGGCCCGGCTGGCTCTTGGCGAGTTTAATCTCCCGGCGAATTAGCTTAGCCACATAGCGTCCCTCCAGAATGGCCACGGGCGCCACGCCCGGCAGCATCTTCCCCGACCGGTCCTTCAAAGCTGCGAGATCTCCGATGACGAAAACCTCCGGATGGCCCGGAATACTCAAGTCAGGCCGGACCAGAACCCTTCCCGCGCGATCCAAGGGTGTACCCAGCTTCTTGCCGAGCGGCGAGGCAGCGACGCCCGCGGCCCACAAAATCACCGACGCTTTCATCCGCGTTTCGCCCATCGAAATCACACCCGGCTCTATGTTCGTAACCATGGCTCCGGTGCGCACTTCCACACCCAGCCCCTGCAGTTGTTCCAAGGCGCTGCGGGAAAGGTCGGCGGGATACGCTGGAAGCACAACCGGCCCTCCTTCAATCAAATGGATATGAGTCCGCCGCGGATCGATCGAGCGAAAATCGTGGGCGAGCGCATGACGGCAAATTTCGGCTAAGGTTCCTGCGAGTTCCACTCCCGTAGGCCCGGCTCCCACCACAACAAAATGTAACGGGTCGTCAGGTTGGCCAGCGGCAGCACGGCGTTCCGCGAGTTCGAAGGCCAGCAAAACGCGGCGCCGGATCTCGATCGCATCCTCAATCGTTTTGAGTCCCGGCGCGATTGGTTCCCACTCGTCATGCCCGAAATATGCATGACTGGCGCCGGCGGCGACGATGAGAGAATCGTAGGGAACTTCTTCTTCCGCCGTTTTCACCACGCGCCGTTCCAGATCGAATCCTGTAACCTCAGCCATCAGCACCTCGACATTCTTATGCCGCCGCAGAATCGATCGGATGGGCTCTGCGATTTCCCCCGGTGAAAGTCCTGCCGTCGCCACCTGATAAAGCAAAGGCTGGAAGGTGTGATGGTTTTTCTGGTCGATCACGACGACTCTTACATCCGCGCTGGCCAGCGACGTGGCCGCATTCAGCCCGCCGAAGCCTGCTCCCACAATCACCACTTGATGGGTAACCTTGCTGTTCATAGCGTCACTCTATAAGATTCACCGCGATGGCAATCGGCTACAGAAGTTCTGGGAAAGATGATCCTTCCCCTGTTTCCGCGCACAAGCATGTGCGATGGTTGATTCCCTCGATCGCGGATTTGATTTTCATCTCCCTGCTTGGATTGCTCTCCTTCACCATCCTGTCGGTTCGTCTGCTCGGCGATGCCGGAATCGGCTGGCACATTCGCACCGGGCAACTGATTCTGTCGTCCCACACAATTCTTCGCGTCGATCCCTTCTCTTCCACCATGGCCGGCCATCCCTGGTTCGCCTGGGAGTGGCTCTATGACGTACTCGCCGGCTGGCTGGATACGGTTGCGGGTCTGAACGGGGTGGTCTTCTTCACCGCTCTGATCATCGCCATGACCTTTTCGTGGACGTTTCGCTTGCTTCTGCAGAGGGGTACAAATTTTCTCGTGGCTCTTGTTCTAGTGCTGCTCGCGACATCAGCGGCCATGATTCATTTTTTTGCGCGGCCTCATGTCGTGAGCTGGCTGTTTATCGTTCTGTGGTTCTGGGTTCTGGAATCGTCGGAGAGAAAAGACGATGGTCGCCGTCCCTCGTTATGGCTCCTGCCAGCGCTCATGCTGCTGTGGGTCAATGTTCACGGAGGATTTCTCCTTGGCTTCGCCCTTCTCGGGATTTACTGGGTCAGCGCGTCCTGGCAATGGTTCACGTCAAAGGACGACCGGTTGGACGATGTTCTGCAAAAAATAGGGGCACGCAAGCGCGCCCGAGACTTGGCTTTCATTGGGGCAATCACCGCGCTGGCAACGCTCGCAAATCCCTATGGTTGGAGATTGCACGTCCATATCTACCGCTATCTTTCCAATCGTTTCCTGATGGACCACATTGATGAGTTTCAATCTCCAAATTTTCACGGTGCGGCGCAGAAGTGCTTCGCCGTCCTGTTGCTGCTCACATTGATAGCCTTGGCGGTCCGAAAGCGCGAGGCTCAAGGCATCCGGACGAGCGGAGCCCTGGTTGTTTTGTTTGCGGTCTATTCAGGGCTCTACGCCTCGCGCAACATTCCAGTGTCGGCCCTGTTGCTGATTCTGGTCATTGGTCCATGGCTCTCGGATGCGGCTCGCAAGCTTGCGGATCTATTCGCGCAACGGCTGTTCGCGTTTCGTTCGCAAGATCGCTCATCGACAAATTTTGTTCAACGAATGCAGACGATCGAGTTAAGTTTGCGGACTCACCTTTGGTCCTTCGCCGCAATCGCCGTGATCGGCTGGATCGTTTTCCATGGCGGCAGCCTGGGCACCACGCCGCTCATGCGCGCACACTTTGGCGCGAAGCGTTTCCCCGTGGCCGCTGTAGATTATTTGGAGAGCCACCATGTATCAGGTCCGGTTTTCGGCCCTGACTACTGGGGCGGTTATTTCATCTACCGGCTTTATCCGCAAGTGAAAGTTGCCATGGATGACCGCCACGATTTCTACGGCGAAGAGTTTGTCAAATCATATTTAAAAATCGTGCACGTCGAGCCGGGCTGGAACGATTTTCTTAACCAGCATGAGGTTCGCGCCATCGTCGTTCCCAAGGACTCCGCGCTCGCCAACATTCTTCTCGAGACGCCGCGTTGGCAGCCAATTTACACCGATGACGTGGCGATCGTGTTCGCGCAAACTCCCGCGCCGACGCCGTAGAAATGCTCTCCACTGCGCTGAGCCGACGTGCCGAACCGCAACTCCATTCACATTGACCTGCTCGAAATTCCGCGCTATGTTCACCGAACGGCGTGCTCTGCCGATCTGAGGACAACTTCCTAATGAAGCGAATTCTGCCTGCTTTCTGCAGTAAACCCATCGTGTATCTAGCCGCACTGGCTTTCTGCTCGGCTCCAGCCACTTACGCCCAGGAGACCCTCGCTGTAACCCTTACCCAGATCAGTTCCGACCCATTCACCGTCGGTCCCGGCCAGCATGCCACCGAAGTTGAGCCTCACCTCCTCGCCAATGGCGCAACGCAAGTAGCTGCCTTTCAGACCGGACGCATCGCACCCGGCGGCGCTACCGCCATCGGCTGGGCCACTTCCACCGACGGCGGCAGCACTTGGGCTCATGGATTTCTTCCCGGCCTGACCACCGGAAACGGCGGCGGCCTCTACAACGCGGCCAGCGACCCCGCCGTAGCCTTCGACGCCAAACACGGTGTGTGGATGATTGCTTCCTTACCCATCTCCAACACCTCCACGACTACCGCTGTAGTTGTCAGCCGCTCTACCGACGGTGGTTTTACCTGGGATGATCCAGTGAACGTTGGCCCGAAAGTCGCGAGCTCCGACAAAAACTGGATCGTCTGCGATAGTTACTCGGCCAGCCCCTTCTACGGCAATTGTTATGTGGAGTGGGACAATCCCGACACCGGCGACGGCATCCTGATGAGCACTTCAACCGACGGCGGCTTGACCTGGGGACCCGCAACCGCAACTGCAACTCACGCCGCCGGCGTCGGCGGACAGCCGCTGGTGCAGCCCGCCGGCACGGTTGTCGTGCCCATTGAAACCTCCGGAATTTCCGCTTTCATCTCCACCAACGGAGGCGCTACCTGGTCGGCTCCGGTGACCGTCTCTAACATTCAAAGCCATACCGATGCTGGAGGAATCCGCAGCGGTCCGCTGCCTTCTGCCGCGGTGGATGGCGCCGGCACCGTCTACGTCGTGTGGGAGGATTGCCGCTTCCGCGCCAGCTGTTCGACGAACGACCTGGTCTTCAGTACTTCTTCGGACGGCACTCACTGGTCGAAAGTTGCTCGCATCCCGATCGATCCCGTCACCAGCACAGTCGATCATTTCATCCCCGGAATCGGTATTGATCCAACCACCTCCGGCGCCACCGCTCACGTTGCCGTTCACTATTACTATTATCCAAAGAGCAGTTGCACCAAGGCAACGTGCCGGCTTTATGTCGGATACATTTCCTCGCACAACGGCGGTTCCACATGGAACTCTCCAACCAAGCTGGCTGGACCGATGAAACTTACGTGGCTCCCAAACTCGCAGAACGGCCTGATGGTGGGCGACTACATTGCCACCGCCTTCAGCAATGGCGTGCCCCACGGCGTTTTCGCGGTAGCCGCCGCAAAGTCCGGCACAACCTTCAACGAAGCTACGAACACCGCGCAGGGACTAACTGTTGCGGAAGCCGGCCCGCAGCTGTCTTCGGCAGGCGACAGGCCTTTGCACAAACTCTCCGACCCGATCGAGAAGGAGAGCCCTGAGAAAGGCATCCCACCATCGAAACGCGCAGCGAAGCGAAGCGCGAAATAAAATCGCTTGACCTTGTCATCCTGAGCGCAGGATGTGCTTCGCGCACGCGAAGCACATCCGCAGTCGAAGGATCCCTAGCTGACCTGTTGCGCCGTTGAGCTTCGCAGGCATTTCCACCACGGGCGCCTCCTCATTTCCTCACCCTGCTAAACTCTCTCCGTGCCTCACCCCACTCACCTCGAATGCACCCGTTGTCACGAGCATTACCCCGCCGACCGACCGCAAACCGTTTGCCCGAAAGATGGCGGCATTCTCTACGTCCGCTACGATCTTGCCGCGATCAAGCAGACCTTTACGCCCGCCTCGCTGCTCCCGCTCGCTCCCACCATGTGGCGCTACGATGCCGTGCTTCCCGAAGCCCCGCCCGTTACGCTCGGGGAAGGTTTCACGCCCATGCTGCGCAGCCGCGAATATCCCAACGTCTTCATCAAAGACGAAGGCTTGAACCCTACCGGCTCCTTCAAAGCTCGTGGACTCTCCGCCGCAGTCACCATGGCCCGCCATTTCGGCCTGAAAAAATTGGCCATCCCTTCCGCCGGGAACGCCGCCGGAGCCCTCGCCGCCTATGCCGCCGCTGCCTCGATCGAAGCCCACATCTTCATGCCCAAAGACGTTCCCATGGCCAACCGCATCGAGTGCGATTACTACGGCGCGCACGTCACCCTGGTCGATGGCCTCATCTCCGACTGTGCCCGAAAAGTTGCCGAGCTGAAGGATTCCGATTCCTGGAAGAACGACGGATGGTTCGACGTCTCCACCACCAAAGAGCCCTACCGCGTCGAAGGCAAGAAGACCATGGGTTACGAGGTCGCCGAACAACTTGGCTGGAAAGTTCCTGACGGAATCATCTATCCCACCGGAGGCGGTGTCGGCCTGCTCGGCACGTGGAAGGCCTTCGACGAGCTGGAACAGCTGGCTTTCATCGGTCCCGAGCGCCCGAACATGATCAGCGTGCAATCTTCAGGATGCGCGCCTATCGTTAAAGCATGGGATGAAGGTCGCCCAGCCTCGGAAATGTGGCCGCACGCCTCCACGCTAGCCTCCGGTCTGCGCGTTCCCAAACCCTACGCCGACTACCTGATCCTAGACATCCTGAAGCAAAGTGGAGGCCTCGCCCTCGCCGCCACCGATGCAGAGATCCTCGCCGCAACCCGCCACTGGGCCAAAGTAGAAGGCGTCTTCGCCGCCCCCGAAGGCGCAGCGAGTCTGGTTGCGTATCAGAAACTGCTGGCCAGCAATTTCTTTACGCCGGACGACACCGTCGTCCTCTTCAACACCGGCTCCGGCCTGAAATATCTGGATGTGCTCGACGAGGCAGATGTCGACCGGGCCCCCTCGCCGGCATCCCGCGCCATCGCCGGAGTCATCGGGCCGTATTAAGAAGGAAGCGAAATTGTGTGTCTATTGAATGGCGAGGACGATGATTGTGAGCGCAATTGCCTGGTTTCGGCAATTGAGTTTGCCCGCGAAAAGCATGTTAAATGCAGACTGCGTTATCGCGACAAGTCATAGGCTATTGCACCCAGGTAGGCCAGCACTCCTGCACCAAAAATCACGGTGAAAAACCAGCCGCAGACTCTCAAAAAGTTAACGAGGACCCTTGGTCCAGGTTTCGTTGCAAGTGTGAAGAACCGAAACGCGCGTTCCGGGCTGTGGGCCATGAACCACCCAACCGCAGATAAAACAGCGGCGAACGGTAGCAGGACAGAGTGGACAAGAGCATCACGCACGGCATCATTTTACAGAGAAATCGATTGGCGCAAAATCCATCTCACTCATTGACCGGATTATGCTCCCTCACTCGTTCCGCGCTATCGCCGGAATTGTCGGTCCACACTAACGACAACTAACGCGAGCACTGGACAGCGTCCGACCCTGTAGACTTACTTGCGCCACATTTCATGCCCTCAAATAATCGCTTGTGCCGCACCGGACAATTCTTTCTCGCGTTGACATCGATCGTATTGCTTTCCTGCGGCTATTCTCGGGCACAACAGCCGGACAACGATAAAAATAACGCACCTCCCAACTCTCCCAGCCAGACCCCGCCGCCGAAGAAAAATTTCTTCGCCCGCTGGGCCGACTTCTATCGCCAGGACTGGTCCCCGGCAATCACTTCCTCACCCGCCCCTGCTCGCCGCGGTCTACCCTCGCCGCTCGACTCCCCGCCATTCCCCAATTCTGATTGGTCCTACGGCGGTTCGCCGGTGATTGGAGAGCCGGACTCGAACAGTTATCCGCTGATGACAGCCATCAACCAGGCGCGCAGCCGGACCAAGCTGTATGGATGGATCGATCCCACCCTGAATTTCAGCACCTCAACCCACAGCAATGCTCCTGAGGCCAACGACGTCTACGCAAATCGTTTTCAGCTCAATCAACTTGTTCTCTACGCCGAGCGCCTGCCCGATTCCGTGCAGCGCGATCACATCGACTGGGGCTACCATCTCACCGCCCTATACGGCACCGACTATCGCTTCACCACAGCCAAAGGCTACGGTGCCAGCCAGTGGGTGAACAATCATCATGAATATGGTTTTGATCCTACGCTCGAGTATGTCGATGTTTACATTCCGCAGGTTGCGCAAGGCATGAATGTGAGACTTGGCCGCTTCATCTCCGTGCCGGGGATCGAGGCGCAACTCGCGCCTAACAATTACATCTTCAGCCACTCGCTGCTCTATGCCATCGATCCCTTTACCGACACCGGCCTGATCGCGACCGTTAAGTTAAATGACCAGTGGCTGGTGCAAGTCGGGATTACCGCCGGCCACGATGTTGCCTTCTGGACGCCGGATGCGAAGCCTTCCGGCACGGCCTGCGTGAGTTATACAACCAAATCGGTGAACGATAATTTGTACGCGTGCGCCAACGGAATCAATGATGCCAAGTACGCCTACAACAATCTGCAGCAATATGACGCCACGTGGTATCACAAGTTCTCAAAGACCTGGCACATGGCAACCGAGGCCTGGTACATGTATGAGTTAGACGTGCCTGCCGTGGGCGGCACAATTCAGCCGGAAAGAGGCGCGAATGCCGCGTACTGTTTGACGGGGGAACAACGCTGCACGGCTCCCGAGTATGCCGTAGTCAACTTTCTGCAGAAGGAGCTCTCAACGCATAACTTCCTGTCGTTTCGCAGCGACTTTCTCGACGACAAAAAAGGCCAGCGTACCGGCTACGCGACTCGATATTCGGAGAACACGATCATGTGGTGTCATTGGATCGGCACCACGATCCAGATCCGTCCAGAATTACGTTTCGAACGTGCCTGGGATCGGAAGGCTTATGACAACGGTCGATACCAGAATCAATTCACCGCGGCGAGCGACCTGATCTTCCACTTCTGACTCACTTTTCGGCAGCGCGCGTGAAGCTTGTCACGACTTCTAACGCCACAATCCGCTGGCGGCATCCTGTTCCACCCGCGCCACACTCTCTAGCCTTCCCAAATCCCGCCAGTAATATTCATCCGCGCGAAAGCCAAGAATCTTTTCCCCCTGCACCGCCAGGCGCAAATAAGAAGTGATGATCGAGAACGCTCCATTCTCTGTCATGCTTTCGAAAATGCGTGGCGAAATCACATGCACACCGGAGAAGGCCAGCGCCTGCATCTTTGCTGACGATAGCACTACTTCGCTTTTTCCATCCAGCCCCGCGCGCCTTCCGCACAGCTGCATATTCTCGTCGAATAGCAGATATCGCGACGTCTTCCGCTCCTGCACGGCAAGCGTAGCCAGCGCCTGATTCTCGCGATGAACCTGCACCATCCGCCCCAGATCGATCGTGCTGATCACATCGACGTTATGCAGAATGAATGGCTCGCCGTGTCCCGTGGAATCTTCAAGAAAAAACCACGCCGCCTTCTTCAACCCGCCGCCAGTATCCAACAACTCACCCTCGCGCGAAACTTCTATGCGTATCCCGAAGTTGTCATTCTTCTTCAGATACTCGACCACCATGTCCGCGAAGTGATGCACATTCACAATCACTTCTCGCACCCCAAACTCACGCAGCCGCGCAAGCGTAATCTCCAGCAGCGTTCGCCCGCCAACCTCCACCAGCGCCTTAGGACGATCATCCGTGAGCGGCCGCAACCGCGTGCCCAGCCCCGCCGCCAGAATCATCGCCTTCATCGCGCTGTCATCCCCAACGCGTAGCTGTGGAGTTCGATTGTCATCCTGAGAGAGCGCGTTCTCTGCGCGAACGAAGAGCCTGTCCCGAGCCTGCCGAGGGAATCTGGGCGCGCCGCGCGATGTGTCGCGTCCTTTGCGACACAATAGTCGCGCGCTTGGCGCGCTTCCTTATTAGACCGCACTACTGCCCTCCAACTCGCGATGCCGCAACACCACTTCCACGCCATTCCTTCCGCGCAACCGCTTCGCCAGTTGCTCCGCCAAATAAACTGACCGGTGCTGTCCGCCCGTACATCCAAACGACACCATCAAACTCTTGAACCCCCGCCGCTGATACTCGTTCACACTTGCATCCACCAGCGACATCACACTCGCCAAAAACTGATGCACGCTCTCCTGCTGGTTCAGATATTCAATCACTGGCGCATCTTTTCCCGTGAGCGCCTTGAATCGTTCTTCCCGCCCGGGATTCGGCAGGCTGCGGCCGTCAAAAACAAATCCGCCCCCGTGGCCGCTCTCATCCTTCGGCATTCCTCGATGAAATGAAAAACTGAGAATCCTCACCGTCAGGTTGTCCGCCTCGGAGGCCAGCCCTTGCAGCTTTTCCGAGGCCAGCATGCTGTTAAACGCTTCCATCAACGTGGGCAGCGCGATCGGCAGCTCCACGTTATGCAGCAGCCAGCGTAGATTCTTCAGCGCGTAGGGCACGCTCTGCAAGAAATGCGCCTTACGCTCGTAAAATCCACGAAACCCATACGCCCCCAGCGCCTGCAGAATGCGCACATAAACATACGCGTAAAAATAACGCAGAAAATCTTCACGCTCGATCTTGATGAAATCGCCGAGCCGTTCGATATAAAGATCCAGCAATTGCTGGCGCAACTCCGGCGGCAGATCAGCCTTGGCATCGTAAAGCAGGGAAGCGACGTCATACTGCAACGCCCCTTTTCGCCCTCCCTGATAATCCAGGAAGAACGGCTGGCCGTCGCGCAGCATGATGTTGCGCGATTGAAAATCCCGGTACAAAAAATAGTCGTGGTCGGCGCTCAACAGAAAAGTCGTCAGAGCATCGAAATCGTCTTCCAGCGCCTGCTCATTAAAAGAAATTCCCGCCAGCCGCAGGAAGTAGTACTTGAAATAATTCAGATCCCACGCAATGGATTGCCGGTCGAAACTTCTTCGCGGATAACAAACGCTATAGTCGAGATCGCGCCCGGCCTCGATCTGAAAGCGCGGCAACGCGGCCACCACCTTGCGATACGCTTCTACTGCCGCCGGCGCGATGTTCTCCCCAGTGCGATTCTTCGACAGAAACTCAAACAATGACGTATCGCCGAAATCTTCTTCCAGATAAGCGCCGGCATCCAATTCGTCGGCATAAATTTCAGGAACCGGCAGACCATGCCTGCGAAAGTGCCTGGAGAACTCCAGGAAAGCGACATTCTCTTCGCGCACGCCGTACAGAATTCCGATTGCGCTGACCTGGTCGTTGGCCAGCCGGATAATCTTTCGCCCCGACCCTCCCAGTTCTCCCTGCAGCGCCTGGATCCGCGCCGCCGGAGTGTGAAATCGCTGCTCAAACAGCTTCTGAAGAACGTCCATAGATTGGTCTGCGCCTCACGCGCAACCACCAAAGATAACATCGAAGCCGGTGGCGCAGGCTTGAGTGCTACCACTGTGTACCTGAGTGACCTCTGTGTTTAGGAATTTGATCTCCTCGCCTCCAGATTTGCTCAGCCCCGATGCTCAAGTAAAATGAAATATTCCCCCATGACCGATCGCCTTTACTACCGGGATTCCTTCCTCTACGACTTCGATGCCGAAGTTCGTTCCGTCCTTGAGAGCCCACGCCCGGCGCTCATTCTCGACCGCACTGCGTTCTACCCCACCAGCGGCGGCCAGATTCATGACACCGGCTGGCTTGAAAATTCCGACACCAAATTCCGCGTCACCGAAGTTGCCGACACCGAAGACGGCCACATCGTTCACTACCTGGAAGCTCCGCTGAAAGATGTCCAGCCCGGAACCCGCGTCCATGGCACGATCGACGCCGCCCGCCGCCGCGACCACATGCAACAGCATTCCGCGCAGCACGTGCTTTCCGCGGCCTTCGTCCGCCTTTTCAATATGCCCACGGTTTCCTTCCACATGGCCGACGATTACTGCTCGATCGATCTCGATACGCCTTCGCTCACGGAAGATCAAATCGAATCGGCGGAACGGCTGGCCAACGAAATTGTCTTGGAGAGTCGTCCCGTCGATGTCCGCTATGTCACGCGCGACGAAGCCGCGAGCCTCGGCCTGCGCAAGCTTCCGCCCGCCGACCGCGACCAACTCCGCATCATTGATATCCGCGACTTGGACCTGTCTGCCTGCGGGGGAACGCACGTCACTCATACAGGCCAGATCGCCGGCCTGCTCTTGCGCAAGTACGAAAAAGTGCGCCAGGGATACCGTGTCGAATTTGTTGCTGGCCAGCGCGCCGTCGCCACCGCCCGCCGCGATTTCTCCACCCTTACCGAAACTGCTGCGCTGTTTTCCTCTCACATCTACGACGTTCCCTCGCAAGCCCGCAAGTCGCTCGACGAAATCAGGTCGCTGCGCAAGCAATACGAGCAATCGCAGGACGATCTTGCCGCCTCACAAGCTTCAGCTTTGCTCGCGGAAACTCCGGAGACCAACGGACGCAAAATCATTGCCCGCACGTTTTCTGGCCGCGATCTCGCTTATCTCAAACTGCTCGCCCAGAAACTCACCCGGCAATCTTCCTCCGCCATCGTACTGCTTGCCAGCGAATCGCCGCAGCCCGCGCTCGTCTTCGCCCAGTCCGTCGGCCAGCCCCACGACATGGCCGCGCTTCTAAAACAAACCGTGTCTTCTCTTGGCGGACGCGGCGGCGGCAGCAAAGACCTCGCTCAAGGCGGCGTCCCTCAATCGACCAATCTAGCGGCCGCTCTCACCTCCGCCGCTCAATCCCTATCCTCTCATCACGAGGACTGAAGCCTCGCAGGCGACATTACTAGCGATTACTTCTGTACTCTCGCAAGCGCAAGTGCTTCCTGGTAAGTTCCGAATAACTTCCAAACCTTCAGCGTTCGCCCCCGGTTACGATCGGGTTCGGCGAGTATGACCTTCGTGCCTCCCTCTTTTGTGCCATTCCTCTCTTGCGTTGTTTCCCCGAGACTGTCTACCAGCCCAATGCCGTTCCCCCAAACTCGTCCCCCAAAAGAGCCCAGAGTGTCTTGATCTTGTCCGTCCGAAGTCAATTGAAATGGAGTGGCACACGTCTATGAAGAAGCTTGTTGCTTTCTTTGCGTTCCTGTTGCTGGCCGCGATGCAGCTTTCGGCGTCCCAAAGCAATCTGAGTCAGTTTTCCGTCCGATCGCCGAAGCAAAGCGCCGCCCAGCAGGCCAGCCAGAAGTCGGCAAAAGCCAGCTCGACCGCGAAGGCCTACTCCGCGAGACCGCACCCGTACACCAGCAATCCTCCGATCAGCACGGTTGGATTCGTCAGCGCTCTCCAGATTCCTGCCGGTGGCGCTCCTTACTGGACTGCGGTCACCGCCGATTTCAATAACGACGGCAAGTTTGACATGGCTACGCCGGTTCTGAATGATGACGGCGTAACATTTTCCGTCTCTGTGGTGCTCAGCAACGGCGATGGCACCTTCCAGCCCGCCAAACTCACACCTAACCCCAACGGCAGCTATGGCGATCAAATTCTGGTCGGCGATGTGGACAGTAACGGCACACAGGATCTGATTGTGGTTCACGCGACCAAACCCTCAACCTTCGAGGTGTGGTTGGGAAACGGCGACGGAACCTTCAACGTTCAAAACAATACCCTGAACCAGATCGCGCCCAACGACCTGGACGGCGGCGTTTTAACCAAGAGCGGCGACATCATAGCGATCGACGATCAGAATCCTGCCAACGTCTACACCTTAACCAATACCGGCACCGGCAGCTTTATGCAGCCGGCTGTTTCCACGGCGCTCACCGGCAGCGGTCAGTTGAACAACATCGTATTCGACGACTTCAATCAGGATAAAATCCTTGATTTTGCGGCGACTGACTCAGGTAACAATCAGACGGTTGTCTATCTCGGCCAACCGAACGGTACCTACATAGCAGGCGCCCCATTGACAGCCATCCCAGCCGATTACGGCACCTGCAACAATTCCTCCGGCGATCTGAATAACGACGGCTTCCCGGAGATCGTTACCGCCAACTGCGGCTTCGACGATCTGATCATTTATGTGAACAATGGAGACGGAACCTTCCAGCCTGGCGTAACCTATGCCCTCAGTACCAACTCGCCGTATCTCATGGCCGAGGCCGTCACCATCGCGGACGTGAACGGCGACGGTAACAAGGACATTATTTCATCCAATTTTGATGGCGGTGACATCACCGTTATGCTGGGCAAAGGCGACGGCACCGTGTCGCTGCCCGCGGTAGGGTATTCCACGGGAGGATCGCCGCACACCTCCGCGTTGGTCGAAGACTTTAACGGCGACGGTTTCATGGATATCGTCGTCCCCGATGACAACTTCAGCTTTGTCTACCTGCAAGGCTACGGCGACGGAACGTTCCGCGCCGCTATGGACTTCTACTCACCGGTTCCCGACAATGGCCGTCCCTTCGCACAAGTCATCGCCACCGCCGATCTAAATGGAGATGGCTACCCGGATGTGGTAGTGGGCAATTGCTGCGACGGTTCTATCGGCATCACCGTGTTTCTTTCCCAGCCGGACGGCAGCCTTGCCCCTGGCGTGAATTACGGATCGGGCGGGTCGTTGACCAGCGTTGCCATTGCCGATTTCAATGGGGACGGAATACCTGATATCGCCGCTCTCGACCTTGCTGGCAGCAGCGTGCAGATGTTCTATGGGACAGGTAAGGGCCTTTTCACCGAGGGCGCCTCGTACCCCACTGGCGGTAACAATGCGAATGGCAGCAAGAATGGCGGCTTCAACCAGATCGTGGCTCAGGACTTCAACAACGACGGCCACATCGATATCGCCGTCGCAAATTACTCCAGCAATAATGTCAGCGTTCTCCTGAACGACGGCACAGGCGCTTTCCCAACGGCCGCTACCTACACGGTCAGCGGGAGCCCACAAACCATAGCCACTGCCGACGTCAACAACGACGGCTACTACGACTTGGTCGTGACCAACTATGCTTCTCCGGGCATAGTCAATGTTCTGCTAAACCAAAAAAATGGAACATTCCTCGCTGCTCCACATTCTCCGATCACTTTCGCGTTTAACTATCCGGGCAATATCGCTCTCGGCGATTTGAATGGTGACAACATACTGGACCTTGCGATCACCATCGACGATCCTGCCGGCCCTGGCTTGGCCGTCGCGCAAGGAAATGGTGACGGCACTTTCCAGCCCGCGATCCTGTTCTCAACCACGCTCCAGGCTACGACGGTCAATCCACCGTATCCCGGCGACGTCAAGATGTTTGACCTGAACGGCGACGGCAACCTCGACCTCGTTTATAGCAATGCGAGCTTTGGCACCAAGCCGGATTACGGCACGGTGGGCATTCTCTACAACACCGGCGCGAACGCCTTCTCTACCGGAATGTTCTATGACCCGGTCGAGTACCCAGCTGGAAGCTTCGTCTATTCGCTCGCCCTGGCGGACGTAAACAACGACGGCGCGAAGGATATCGTGATGGCGGACGGTTTCTATTCCGGCGTCACCGTAATGCTCAACGGCAGTGGCAGCGGCAGTGTGGTCGCTTCCTCGGCGAGTCCGGTGATCGTCGGAACGTCGGTCAGTTTTACCGCCAATGTAGCTGCCACCGTTCGCGGCATCACCGCGGTTCCCACCGGCACGGTCACCTTCCTCGACGGAAGCACCTCGCTCGGTACGGCAACGCTGACTGGCGGCGCGGCAACGTTCACCACCACCGGCCTTGCCATCGGCTCCCACAGTATCACCGTGCAGTACGGTGGTGATTCCAACTTCCACTCCAGCACTTCAAAACCGCTGAGCGAATTGATCAATGGCAAGCCGGATTTCAGTCTGTCGCCGTCGTCCGCCAGTGCCAGCATCACCGCGGGAGCGTCAGCCACTTTCACTGTTACCTCAACTCCCGTCTACGGCTACACCGGCACGATCGTCTTCACCGCCACCGGATGTCCGTCGAAGTCTACCTGCACCTTTAGTCCGGCGTCGGTGACCTTGGCTGGAACTGCGGCCGTACCGACAACGCTAAAGATCAGCACCGCGGCCGCGACCACATCCTTCGTCACGCCATTCCATCCGAACTCCGATCCGATCAACCCCACGCTCTGGGCGAGCCTCGGCGGATTCGGACTGTTCGGTCTGATCCTGGCCGGGACCGGCAAGAAGCGCAGCCGCCAGATGGCCGTCGTCCTGGGAATGCTCGTTCTGATGATGACGATCACCTTCGTCGGTTGCGGTGGCGGCAGCAGCTCCACCAGCACCACGCCTCCCGTTACCACAACGCCCGGCACGCCCGCGGGCAGCTACCCCGTCACCGTAACGGCGACGGCCGCAGGCACCACCCACACATTGAACGTCACCGTAGTCGTTCAATAGTCGTGGCTCGATAACTCTGAAGATCCCCACTCTTGCAATCGCAAGAGTGGGGACTTTCTCATTTCTTCCTCGTCATCACCCACCACGCTTCCCGGTACTTCTCAAACATCGCCCCCTTCTTGCTTCCGTCCGGATAGAACCACAAATTCTTGCGTGGCGCGAACGCCTTCACCGGAACCACATACCAGATATCCCGCGACACGATGTAAGCCACGATCACGTCAATATCCTTCGCGGTCAGCCCTACAATCTTCCGTCCCACGTACACCGACGCATGCACCGCATACCCCCGATGCCCAAACCGGTTCTCCGTCGACCTCACCTGTGCCCTGAATAGCCTCCCCTCCGTATCCACCACAAAATCGTACCGGTAGCTGTCGCCCCATGGCTTCGATACGATCATTCCCATCCCCATCGCCTTCCTCAAAAAATCCAGTTCGGAGAGTTCTCCCATCCGCTTCGGTGGAAGCCTCCCCTGCGTCCTCAGCGATTTTTTCTCCGGCTCCGCCTCTCCGTCATCCTGAAGCCCGCGTTCTTCGACCCCGTTGTCATCCTGAGGTCCGCGCTTCTTGCGGGCCGAAGGATCTATGTAACCACTCGCCGCCTTTGCGCGTCGCTTCCCACCGCCCGTCCCATACCGCTCATCCGCCACCGCCATCAAATCCCCAACATGCACACCCATGACCACCACCATGTCCTCTCTCTTGCCATCGAACGTCTTCCGTCATCCTGAACGAAGTGAAGGATCTCGGTTACCACGGTCGAAATCCCGTAACTCGAAGCCCAGCAAATCAAAAGCCCCCGCCGGGACCGAGTCCCGTGGAGGCCACTATCGCCACATTTCGCAGCAATACTAGAATCCTCCCATTTCTTTGCAATAGCGTCAAGCAAATTCGTCGAATGTTTCTATAGCCGCGGCCGGGTGCCCCACCCTGACGTCGCGCCCTTTGCGACGTAGGGTGGGGATTTTGACTTTCAATCCACACAGAAAATCCCCGCCCAAGCAAAGCTTGGACGGGGCATCCTCGGGAGTCGGTGCGACTGCATGGGCCACGCATTCCCGAAGCGGCACACCGCCGCCAAGAATTACGCTCGGGAAGGGCACGACTTTAGTCGTGCCATATTAAGCTGACCAAGAGCGGCTTGAGCCGCTGAGGTGCGCTCTTGAAGCCGACTCGGGACCTCAATCCACATGGAACCTATTTCGTGACGTTCTCAGCCTGGCAGCGCCGCAGGCTCTTCATCGTCGAATCGTACGCGCGACTCTTTCTGAAGACACTCTATGGGTATCGCAGGCTGGGACGATTCGAACTGCACGCCTTTGTCCTCATGCCCGAACACGTCCACCTGCTACTCACTCCAGCTCCCGGCATCACGTTGGAGCGATCGATCCAATTCATCAAAGGCGGCTATTCTCACGCATTAGGAGTGGAACTTGGACGCAAAGGCGAGGTCTGGCAACGCGGGTTCACTGACCATCGTATTCGGGACGCGGTGGATTTCGATATGCATCGCGGCTACATCCACGAGAATCCGGTGAGGCGTGGGCTAGTGGAGTCGGCCTCGGATTACCGCTACTGCCGCGCCTTCCCAGGATTCAAATTGGACGGCTGGCCCTCAGCGGCTAAAGCCGCGTGAGTGGGATGCTTTTGCGGCACGACTGGAAGTCGTGCCCTTCCCGAGCGTGCCTGGGGCGAATCCTGCCTAAATTCGCAAGAATTACGCTCGGGAAGGGCACGAGTTCACTCGTGCCAGAAAAGTCCGCTAAAGGAATGCGGCTTCAGCCGCTGAGGGTACGCTCGCCGGGGGCACCATCCCAAACGTCGCGCCTTTTGCGACGTTAGAGCCTGCCCTGACCGAAGTCGAAGGGGTGGGGATTTTGACTTTCAATCCACACAGAAAATCCCCGCCCAAGCAAAGCTTGGACGGGGCACCCTCGCGATTCGATGTGACGGTATGGGCCGGGCCAACCCGCCAAGCAGAGCTTACAGATGCCAATCGGCATTTCAACTCCTTATCTAGATCTTACCCCAAAGAAAAAAAGCCCCGCTCTCGCGAGCAGGGCCTTTGATTCAAGCTAACCGCTAGAAGCTAGCAGCTGTTCCTAGTACATGCCTTCCATGCCGCCGCCGTGTCCACCACCGCCAGCCGGAGATTCCTTCTTTTCAGGAATCTCCGCGACCAGCGCTTCCGTGGTCAGCATCAACGCCGCAATCGAGCCGGCGTTGGTCAGTGCAGTGCGCACCACCTTCGTCGGATCGAGCACGCCCGCCTTGACCAAATCTTCGTACTCATCGGTCAGGGCGTTGAAGCCGTAGTTGGTCTCCTTGGAGTCGAGCACCTTGCCGAGCACGACCGCGCCTTCCTGGCCGGCGTTTTCGACAATCTGGCGCATCGGCTCTTGCAGGGCGCGCTTCACGATGTTCACGCCGATCTGCTCATCCGGATCCTCGACCTTCAGCTTGTCGAGAGCCGCAACGCAGCGAGCCAGTGCCACTCCGCCGCCGGGGACAATGCCTTCTTCCACGGCTGCACGGGTTGCATGCATCGCATCTTCCACGCGGGCTTTCTTCTCTTTCATTTCGGTTTCGGTCGCGGCGCCGACTTTGATCACGGCCACGCCACCCACCAGCTTCGCCAATCGCTCCTGCAACTTCTCGCGGTCGTAGTCGCTGGTCGTCTTATCGATCTGGCTGCGAATTTCCTTCACGCGGCCTTCGATCTCCGAGTGCTTGCCCTTGCCTTCAACCAGGGTCGTGTTGTCCTTGTCGATGGTGATCTTCTTGGCCTGGCCGAGATCGCTGACCTGCACGTTCTCCAGCTTGATGCCGAGATCTTCCGTGATCGCCTTGCCGCCGGTGAGGATCGCGATATCCTGCAGCATTGCCTTGCGACGATCGCCGAAGCCCGGAGCCTTAACGGCCGCGACTTGCAGCGTTCCACGCAGCTTGTTGACGACGAGGGTAGCGAGCGCCTCGCCTTCCACGTCCTCAGCAATGATGACCAATGGCTTGCCGCTCTTCGCAATCTGCTCGAGCAGTGGGAGAAGATCCTTCATCGAGCTGATCTTCTTCTCGTTGATCAGGATGTAAGCATTCTCGAGCGCAACTTCCATCCGCTCCGGATCGGTAACGAAGTAAGGCGACAGATAGCCACGGTCGAACTGCATGCCCTCGACCACTTCCAACTGCGTCTCCAGCGTCTTCGACTCTTCCACCGTGATGACGCCGTCCTTGCCGACCTTCTTCATCGCTTCGGCAATAATGTGTCCAATGGTCTCATCGTTGTTCGCGCTGATCGTGCCGACTTGGGCGATCATTTCGCCGGAAACGGGCTTGGAGAACTTGTCGAGTTCGCCTTTGGCGCGTTCGCCAGTTTTCTTGTCGATGGAGCCGCAGACGAGCGAGACAGCCTTTTCGATGCCGCGCTTCATCGCCATCGGATTGGCGCCAGCAGCAACCGTCTTCACGCCTTCGCGATAAATCGCCTGCGCGAGAACGGTCGCGGTGGTGGTTCCGTCGCCGGCGACGTCAGAAGTTTTGCTGGCAACTTCACGAACCATCTGGGCGCCCATATTCTCCAGGCCGTCCTTCAGTTCGATTTCTTTTGCCACAGTGACGCCGTCCTTGGTGATGGTCGGCGAACCGAATTTCTTTTCAATCACAACGTTGCGGCCCTTGGGGCCGAGGGTAACCTTTACAGCGTCGGCCAGAAGATTGACGCCGCGCAGGATCGCCTGCCGGGACTCTTCGCCGTGTACGATTTGTTTTGCCATGATGCTTTTCTCCTTAGGGAATTCTGTTTTTGGTTCTCCGTTCTCAGTTCAATAAAGCTGCACTGAGAGAGCGGATGAGCTTGAGATCCTTCGCGCAAAAAGCGCGCTCAGGATGACAATGCTATTTTTCCGCGATTACTTCTTGGAGCCGGCGAGTTCTTTCTTGGCCGGTGTCGCGGCGCCGGTGAGGATGCCGAGGACTTCGTCTTCTTTCATGATGATGAAGTCTTCGCCATCAATCTTGATCTCGGTGCCGGAATACTTTCCGAACAGGATGCGGTCGTCCTCATGAACGGCCAGAGGGAAGGTCTTGCCTTCATCGTTGGTGCGGCCTTTGCCGGTGGAAACCACGATGCCCTCTTGCGGCTTGTCTTTCGCGCTGTCGGGAATGATGATGCCGCCTCGGGTGGTGGAAGCTTCCTCCACGCGACGGACGAGGATACGGTCATGCAGTGGGCTAAATTTCGCCATGGTTGCAACTCCTTTCAAAAGTTGTGTAGTAAGGTTGATCTTGCGTAAACCTATGATTTGCTTGGGATTCGGCGATCTGTTAGCAGTCTCGCCTACTGAGTGCTAATTGTACGGATGTGAGTGGCGAGTTGTCAAGAGGGTGGGCGGGTGGCCCAAGCTTGTGAACGCTTGCGTCAGCAAGGCGGTGGTGCCCAAACAACTGGGCACGATGAGTCTCATGGTATCGGCAGCATCGCCACCCGCCCTTGCAAAAAACGCAAGGACGGGGCACCCACAGTTTCGGAACGGGGAGGAAGAATCAGGAAAGCCGGGCCACCCGCGACTAGAATTCTCGGAAGAATACAGCTGGGGACACATTGAACCGTTTGCTTAATTTTTCAATGTGGTTCTTGTTGATGTCGCGCTTCCCGTTTAAAACTTCGGACACAATGCTTTCAGATCCAAAAATCGACGCGAGGTCTTTTTGGCGTAGGCCGTTGGCTTCCATTAAGGCACGAAGGACATCAACAGGGGGAGCGTCGGGAACTGATTGGTTTTGGTCTTCGTAGGCCTCTATTAGAGTGATCAATACTTGAGCATACTTGTCCTCTACAACCGTGCGCCCTTCTTTGCTTGCCAGTTTATCCAAAACTGAAAGGTATTCTGCATGTTGGCGCTCGGACGTGATCGGCACCGGCATGCTAACGTCTATTGCGTATTTTTCTGCTACCGCGATCATCGCTTCTCCCAATCCGTCCGGTCGTATTCGGAATGCCTCAGGACGCTGCGAATGTAAACCATCTTCCAGTCGTACTTAATGGTACTAATTAGCCGGCATTTGTTGTGGCTGATGTCGAAGACCACGAACTTGCCCACTTTGTCTGAGTTCTTCCAACTGGCCTTGACCTCTTCGAAATTACCCCAATTGGCAGTCTTTGCTATTTTGTACCAGGCGTTTAAAGATGCAGCCCATTCCGCGTGCTTCGCTGATGCATCCGTAATCGCCTTGCGGCTAACGATCCGCACTAACAATCTTCGCATTTTGCGAAGTTGGCGTCAAGTATATTATTGCCCGCGCTAAATCAATGATTCCAATGGACCCAGGGGGAGAGGCCATACCCTGATTTCAGCGGAAATCTGAAATTCTGAAATGAATCTCAACCGCCCTCAAGCTCAAGAGCGATGCAGAAAATCGCTTCGCAGGAAATAATCCGGCGAGTTCTGGAATCTGGGGTAAGATCAAAGTATGCCCTACATATTGGAACACCTCACCAGCCTTCGTCAGGAAATCACGGATTTACGGAACATGAACGCCCGGTTTACGGGTAAGGGATCAGACACCCAGATTGACCAGTCGGCGGTGGAGATGCGGGCCAACCGTTTGGCGGAGATCAAGAAGGAATTGTCGCAGATGCTGAACCGGCCAGAAGATCCCGCGGTGTGGTGGGAAAAAGGCGGCCGGCGGAATCGAGTAGCGTAAGCGGGTCTGCAAAAAGAGAAAGCAGGTTCCCTTCGACTTCGCTCAAAGTAGGCTCTCGCGGGGCTTCCAGCCCGTTTCGGAGTGACAAGAGATTTGAAAGCGCGGCTTGAGAGCCGCGCTTTTTATTTGCAGGGGGACTTGCAGATACGGATTGCAAGAAAACAAATTCAAGATCAAAGTCAAAAGAGGCGGACAAGAGTGTCCGCCCCACACGAGCCACTCCCACCCCTTATTTTGCCTTGGACAGCGAGCGCACGTAGTTGACCAGGTCCCAGTTCTCCTCGGGCTTGATGCGGTCGCCTTCGGGCGGCATATCCTGATGCCCGTTCTTGATGATGTAGAAAATCTCGCCGTCGGTACGATCCTTGAGCGTGCTGGGAACGGTAAAGTCGGCGAGCTTCAGCTTCATGTCGGTGGCCAGACTGCCCTTGCCGTCGCCGTTGGCGCCGTGGCACATAACGCAATCGAGCGTCCACCACTTCTTGGCGCGAGCCAGCGATTCGGGTGAAGACTTGACAGGGTTGGCCTGCTTAACCGCTTGTATGGGGATCGCGGCGTAAGAGGGCTGCGTGGTTTTCTGAGCCGGCGTCGTGTCTTGAGCGGAAAGCGCCGCCAGGAAAACGAGTGCGGCGAAAAGAACCAGAGCAAGTCTGAAAATCGGTTGGGAAAGTTGTCGTGACATTTCTCGTGACATCGGAGCCTCCGATGAACACTATCGCGTTCAACTAGATCATAGAGCGGGGCGTCGGACCCGGCTGTGACCTAGATCACAGCGGTAACCGATTGAGAACTGAGGGTGCGATTGCTTCAGGTTCGCACGGCCTCGCTTGCAAAATGAGCGCGAGTCGGGCAACCTCGAAGGCATGGTGCGAATGAGCGGATTTCTTCTTATCGTTTTGTTGATTGCGGCAACGGGGCTGGGCTGGGGGCAGAGTGGGCCGGAAACCGATGGGAACGAGGTACAGGTATGGGCCGGAGGCGGCCACTCGGTGCCGGGTGGGACTTCGCTGACGGAGGCTTTCGATGCCGGGCTGCGCTACGGGAGGGTCCTTACCGGTCCACACTGGCCGGGGATTCTGCGGGGACGATTTGAGTATGCGGTGGATATGGTTCCGGTGTACCTGATTTTTCAACCGGCGAATACGGCGTATGGATGGGGATTCAATCCGCTGGTGCTGAAGTGGAATTTTCAAAGGCGAGGACGCTTCTCGCCCTACTTCGAGTTGAGCGGCGGAACCGTATTCAGCAATCACAGCATTCCTACCTACACGAACACGGTGAACTTCACGCCCAGCGCGGCGTTGGGGACGCACATCCTCGGCGAGAGATATAACTGGAGCGTGGACGTGCGGTATCTGCACATCTCGAGTGCGGGGCTAGGGAATTACAATCCAGGGCTGAATACGGTGCAGGTGCGGTTGGGGGTGGGAAGATTCTGGAAGAAGAAGTAGAAGATGATACGGGGACGGTGCTCGGCCGTCCCCTGAAATCAGTTGGCGTGCCTACTTGTGGTGCTCTGGCATTGTCGGATCGATGATGGTTACGCCTTTCTGCACTCCGTTAGCACATGCCTGACTTACGATGTAGGGATAGTTCTGTCCAACGGTCAGCCCGCTGCTCAATATGTATATGTATTCGTTCGCTTTGAGCGGGAAGTCGATTGGTGATGGAATGGTGAATGGCCAGGTTTGACCCTGGATCGCGGTGATGCTCTGCTTTCCAATGACGCCGGTGAAAGTGACCAGGGCTCCTAACTCCGCGTTGAAAGGGTCACAGATGTTCGTGCTGACCGGGTCTGGCGTCGCTGCATCGGCTGGTATTCTTTGGGTCGCCATAGATGCTCCTTCTCTCTCTTTTCAGCTTTATGTGTTTCTTGTCTGGGCGCGGGAAACGTGCGCCTCACGGGTTCTTACTCAGCTCCACTCCAGCCCAATTTTGCCGGAGCTACTTCGACTTGATCAGCTGTTGGTAGGCAGGCATAGCGGCGAGATTGTCAAAGTCGGGCAGACTTCGAATCTTGTCCGCGGTGTAACCTGCTTGCACGGCCTTAGCCAGGAACTCGATAGCCAAGCCACTTTCGCCCAGATGGTTATACACCGAAGCCGCGTCCAAGAGTAGGTCTTTATCGTTGTGACCATACTGCAGGGCTTGGCTCAGGTAGAGCAGGGCGTTGTTGCGATCTCCCAGCAGTGAGTTATAGCTGGCTAAGTCGCCGAGCACTCCCGGGTCGTGGGAGTTCACTCTTAGTTCGGCTTTCGCCAGCTCGACCGCCTTGTTCAAGGGCACCAAGGATTGGTCTTTCTTGCCGGAGTGGAAGAGCGCGTCGCCCAGGTCGCCCCAGATCACATACTGCTGAGGGTCGAGTTTGGCGGCGGCTTCGTAGGCGTCGGCGGCTTCGGAGAATCTATTCAGACCGAAGTAGGCGACACCAAGGTTGACGTAGGACGCATAACTCGGACGGATGGCGATGGATTTCTTCAAGGGATCGATCGCCTTCTCGTATTGCCCCATCTGGTTGTAAATGTTGCCGACATTCGAATAGGTCGCGTACCACTCCGGGGCGATCTGAATGGCCTTGGCATACATCTGCAGGGCTTTCTCGTAGTCGTTGCGGCCAAGATAGAAGGCTCCGAAATTGTTGTAGGCGGAGCGGCTGTTGGGATGCGCCTGAATGGCCTGCTGGTAGGCCCCTTCGGCTTCTGTGATTTTGCCTTCGAGTTGGTAGGCATGGGCCAGGCCGATGGCAGCTCCTTCGTTTGTAGGTTCGAGGCCAAGAGCAAGCTGAAATTCGGCGGCGGCTTCGGGATAGTGTCCGGTGCCGTTGTCGATGAGGCCGAGACAGACGTGGCCCGTAGCCCCGGCGTTACCGAGTTTGACGGCGTCGTTGCAAGCACTTTGCGCGGGGGCGATCCATTGCTTCTGCTTGGTGCCGAAATAACGGGACCAGTAACTTTCGCCGAGAACGGCCTTGGCCATTCCGAAGTTCGGATCGATCTTGAGAGCTTTACGGGCCATCAAGGCAGCATTATCTAGATTCTCCGCCTGGTTGTTGTTGAGAAGGTAGCCTTGCGCTTGCAGATAGTAGTTATAGGCAGCGGCCTGATCGGTGCCGTGGTATTTCAAGGCAGCTTGTTCCTCAGGTCGAAGTTGCAGCCGCAAATCTTTGACGGTGCCGTCAGAAATCAACTGCTCTGCGGAGAAAGCGTCGACCCGAGGGAGGGTAAGCGAACCTGAAGCGAGCGGCGTTTCGGACTGCCGACCGAGCAGGGAGTAGGTGATTTTAACGAGGTCGCCCGCAGGTTCGAGGGCGAGAGTGAGGCCGAGGTTGGCGCCGAACATGCGGGCAGCGTCGGGTAGCGTGGAGATTTTCTTTTCCTGCAGTGTGCCGGGCGGGACAACTTCAAAGGCGCGGTCCTCGGTGAGTTTGCCCAGCTTGGCGGCGACGCTTTCGACAAGGCCTTCGCCGAGGGCGGTGAGTTTGGGGTCGGAGTCTGCGGCGGTGAAGGGAAGGACGGCGAGAATCTTGGTTTCGGGCAGACCTCCGGATTGCGAAGGTGAAACCGCCGTATTTGCTGCGGAGGATCGAAACAATTGGCGGACGGGGCGTAAGGCGAAGAGCACCGCGACCGCCGCGAGAACAATGGCCAACGCGGCGAGCATGCGGTATTGATGGAACCATCCAGAGGTGGATGGGACACGTTTTGGCTTGCCACCTTGTTCAACGCGGCGCAGATCTTCGAGCAGA
Source organism: uncultured Acidobacteriaceae bacterium (assembly GCA_964403025.1). GTDB lineage: Bacteria > Acidobacteriota > Terriglobia > Terriglobales > Acidobacteriaceae > Sulfotelmatobacter. The sequence continues at coordinate 171,014 of CAYOEH010000005.1, forward strand.
GCGGCGGCGTTGGGGTAACGTGCGTCCGGGGTTTTCGCCATGCTGCGAGACACCACGGCGGCGAGCGGGGCGGGAACATTCTTGAGTGGGGCAGGCTCTACGTGAACGATTTTGGCAATGGTGGTGGCTAGGCTTTCGCTGCGGAAAGGCTGATCGCCGCCGAGCATTTCGTAGAAGACGAGGCCCATGGAGAAAAGATCGGAGCGTCCGTCGTCGGGCTGTTGCAGAAGGACTTCCGGGGCCATGTAGGCGGGAGTTCCGCCGGAGGCGGTCATGGTCTCCATGCTCTTGGTGGCTTCGTCGGGATTGCTGCTCCAGGCGCGGCGGGCGACGCCGAAGTCGAGAATCTTCACCCGGTTGCCGGCGGTGAGCATGATGTTATCGGGCTTGATGTCGCCGTGGATGATGCCTTTCTCGTGAGCGGCCTGCAGGCCTTCGCAACACTGAGAGGCGATGGAGAAAAATTCTTCGGTGGAAATGGGCTGCGAGAGGCGATGGCGGAGAGTCTCGCCCTCGACGTACTCCATCACGAGCCAGAGTTCGCCGGCGTGCTCGACCACGTCGTAGATCGCTCCCACGTTCGGGTGGTTGAGGGCGGAGGCGCGCTGGGCTTCCTTGAGCAGGCGTTTGTGGTCGGCGGCGGTGGAGTTGGCGTGGGGAGCCATGCGCTTGATGGCGACATGACGCTTCAGCGTGGTATCTTCCGCGCCGTAGACCTGCCCCATGCCACCCGCGCCCAGACGCTTGGAGATGGCGAAGCGGCCGACGGTGGTACCCGCCAGAGCGTCCTCGCCAGCTTCCGCAGGCGAGGAGGGTGGGGGCGTCTTGATCTGATCTGCCATGGACGAAGTGCCCGCCGAATTTCGCAATTCTAATCTTAGTAGCGAAGGAACGCCAAAGTGAATGTGGAGTTCGCGGAAAGAACCGTGGAAGTAAGGCCGGATTGGGACGTCTTGCTTCGTTGAGCGTGAGCCAGCTATTCTTCCCACTTATGTCTACGCTCGTGGAATGTGTGCCGAATTTTTCGGAGGGGCGGGATTCAGGCAAAGTTGACGCCATTGTTGCCGCCATGAAAGTGGGTGGAGTTTTCCTGCTCGATCGCGAGATGGACGCAGACCACAACCGGTGCGTGATTACGCTGGTGGGCGAGCGGGAGGCGATTCAGGAGGCGGCGATTCGTGGGGCAGGGAAGGCCGCGGAGTTGATCGATCTGAATGTGCATAAGGGGGCGCATCCGCGGATGGGCGCGACGGATGTGGTGCCGTTCATCCCGATTGATGGCGTGACGATTGAAGATTGCGTGGCCATGGCGCGGCATGTGGGGGAAGAGATCTGGAAGCGATATCAGATTCCGGTTTATCTGTATGAAGCGGCGGCGACGACGCCGGAGCGGCAGAATCTGGAGAACATCCGGCGCGGCCAGTTTGAAGGGATACGGGCGGAGATTGCGACGAATGCAGCGCGGAAGCCGGATTTTGGCGAGGCGAGGGTGCATCCGACGGCGGGCGCGACGGTGGTGGGAGCGCGGAAGTTTCTGATTGCGTACAACGTGTTCTTAAACACGCCGGATGTTGAGATCGCGAAGAAGATTGCGAAGGCGGTGCGATTTTCGAATGGCGGAATGCGGTTTGTGAAGGGCGCGGGATTTCTGGTACGGGGGTTGGCGCAGGTTTCGACGAATCTGACGGACTTTGAGCAGACGCCGGTGCATCGTGTGTTTGAAATGGTGAAGCGGGAGGCCGCGCGGTATGGCGTAACTCCGGTATCGAGCGAGATTGTAGGGTTGATTCCGAAGAAGGCACTGGAGCAGGCGGCGGAGTGGTTTCTGCAGGTGGAGAATTTTGATTCGTCGCTGATTCTGGAAAACCGGCTGGCGGCTGTAATGAGCGGGAAAATGGCGGTGGGCGGCTTGCGCGCTGGAGTTGAGCCGTTTGTCGAACAGCTCGCGGCACCGACGGCTACGCCCGGCGGCGGGAGTGCTGCCGCTGCGGCGGGGGCGATGGCAGCTGGACTGGCCGCGATGGTGGCGTCGATGTCGCGGGGGAAGAAGGCTTATCTGCAATATGAAGCGCAGCTGAGCGAAGCAATCGCAAGACTTGGGGCGCTACGAGAAGAGTTGAAGGCGGCGATCGATGTGGATGCGGAGTCGTACAACTCGGTGATGAAGGCTTATAAACTCGCCAAGACCGTCAGCGCGCAGGAGGGAGAAGCGCTGATTGAAGCTGGGCTGAAGCAGGCGACAAGCGTTCCGCTCGGAGTGGCCGAAAAATCTCGGGAAGTGGCGCGGCTGGCATCGAGTTTGGAAGCGATTACGAATCCGAATATGAAGTCAGACTTGACGACGGCGCAGGCTCTGGCGCGCGCCGCGATAACCGGGGCTCTGGCCAATGTGGAAATCAACCTGGCGTCGCTGAAGGATCGGGTTTTCGCAGAGGAAGTGCGGAAGCGGGCGGAAGGTCTAAGGGTATAATCTGCCCGTTGGAGGCCGAGATGCCGGGCGAGCAAATGCAATCGTCACCGCGAGGGACCGTGCCAAGACGGTGGACGATGGTGCTGATTGTTTTAATCGGGCTATCAACGCTCGCCGCGTTGTCACTGAGGAAGCCCCCATCTGGCCCTTCGCTTCGGTTGAGCGCATGTTTCCAGGACGTAAATAATCTCCGTCCGGGTGCGATGGTACGGTTGGCTGGTGTCGATGTTGGGACGGTCCGAGATGTCCGGGCCCAGCCCAGCAGCAAAGCTTGCCCTGCTGTGGTCGTGATGGAACTCCGAACTTCTTATGAATTGAAGATACCGAACGACAGCGTGGTTTCTACGGCGACTGCGGGGATACTAGGCGAAACATATTTGGTAATTGATGTTTCGGCGGCATCTGGCCCACCGATCAAGAGCGGCGGCCAACTCCCGAGCAAGCAGATCGTAAACTTGACAGCTGCGACCGTGGATCGGGCACTGAAGGCCGTCGACGAGCTGAAACAGCTCTCTGACGGCGAGAAGGAAAGCCGCGGTCAATCACCGAAGAGTCGGTCGTATGCAAACGACCTCCCGTGCCTTCACTCCCCTGGATGAACTTAGTGTCAACCTAGCTGACGGCTTTTCCGCGGAACTGGCGAAGGCCGACTGCCAGGAATAGTGCGTCGAAAATCGTCAGGGCCACCAGCACAGCCAGCACCGGCAGGTGCGGAAACTGGGGTACCAGCGTACCTCGCAGGCCTTCGCTCGCGTAAACCAGAGGATTCACCAGCACGATTTTCTGCAAGATGGGGAAGTGCGCCAAGGCGCTCCAGGGGTAATAGGTGCAGCCGAAGAAAATCATAGGAGTTAGAACCATGCTGAACATCAGACCGATGTGAGCCTGGTTGATGCTGCAGCCAAGGGCCAGACCGCCGCAGGCCGAAAAGAGCGCCACCAGCAGCGTGACGCCGGCAAAGCTCAGCGGAGAACGCAGGTTCAAATCCACCCCCGGGCGCAGCAGAAGCCAGGCTGCGGGAATGACGACCAGACCCGCGAACAGCGCTTGCAGCGTGCCGAAGAATACTTTCTCGATGGCGAGCCAGGAAATTTCCATGGGCGCGAGCAGCCGGTCTTCGATCTCGCGAGTGAATTGAAATTCAGCGATCAAGGGCATGGCGACTGCCCAGACTCCGGTGAACACCATGCTGATTGCCATGATTCCGGGGAGCAGCAAACTTTTGTATGCGGCAGGCATATAGCCGCTGCTCACCATGACGCGGCCAAAGATGAAGACGAACATCATGGGCTGCAGAAATGTTTGCAGCAACAAGGGAACGATGTTGCGGCGAGCGACATGAGCGTCGCGCGCCAGCAGGGCCAGAAATGTTTTCCAGTTCATTCGCGCAAGCTCCTACCGGTGTGGTGCAGGAAAAGATTCTCCAGGCTGGGTTCGGAGATGTGTACATCGCACAATTCGATGTTGGCGCCGGAGGCAAGATTGGCAATTTCGGAGACCAAAGAACCTCCGCGGTCAGCGTAAACGTCGGCCGAGGTGTCGTTTTGCGAATCCTTATTCTGATTTTGCGTCTCAGGATTCGCACGCACTTCCCGGACTCCGGTTAATCCCTGCAGACGCTTCAGCAACTCCGGAGAGTGGCGTCCGAAGCGCAGTCGCAGCAAGAATCCACCGGGAACGGAAGCTTTCAACTCGGCAGGAGTGCCGAGAGCAATGTTGCGTCCGTGATCGATGATGGCCAGACGCTGGCATAGCGCGTCCGCCTCTTCCATATTGTGCGTGGTGAGAAGAACGGTTTTTTCGCTCTGGTTGTATTCGCGGATAATTTCCCAGAGCAGCAACCGAGTTTGTGGATCGAGGCCGGCGCTCGGTTCGTCCAGGAAAAGAACCTGGGGATCGTGCATCATGGCGCGGGCGATGGAGAGGCGTTGCATCATGCCACCAGAGAATCCACGCACCATTTGATTGCCGCGGTCGCGGAGCTTGAAGCGATCAAGCAGGGCATCGGCGCGCTCGGAGCGCTGCTGAGAGTCGAGGCCGAAATAGGCACCGTGAAAGAGCAGAATTTCGCGAGCGGTGAGAGAGAAATCAAGGTTCGGACGCTGGGCCACCACTCCAATTAGCCGCTTCACAGCGACTTGCTGTTTCCAGACATCGAGTTCGCCGATCCAAGCTTCGCCGGCCGTCGGCCGCACGCGGGTGGTGAGAATTCCCACCGTCGTGGACTTACCTGCGCCGTTGGGGCCGAGCAAGCCGAAGATTTCTCCCGGTGAAATCTCAAGCGACAGGCCGTTGAGGGCGACAATCTCCGGCTTGGGCTGTTTCTTGCCCTTGCCGCGCGCCGAAGCGAAGCCGAAGCCGCCGCCCGAAGCGAGAGGAGGTGGTGAGGTGTAGATTTTGCGTAAATCGTGCGTCCGAATGCCAGCCAGCATGCAAATTCCTTGGATGTAGCCTCGAGGTGGAGTCGAGACTTGAAACTCCCACAGCCGTTACGAAGGCGAGGTTCTCCCGATGGAAGCAGAGGCGCGCGGGATTGTCAATTTTCTGGGGCAGTCAAGATAGTTTCGTTAATTTTGGACATGCCGAGTGGAAAGCCATGCCACAGGGTTTATCTTCGGAGTAAGACTGCGCAGTTTCGTGGGGGCGTCCTGGTATGAGTCGCGGGGCATTGCTATGTGTCTCGATCTTTCTGTTGTGTAGCTGCGCATTTCTTCTGAGCTTGAACGGGTGTAGCGGGGGCAAGGGCGTCACCATCACGGTCCCACCGCCAGTCCCAACAATTCAGCATGTCGTGATCATCTTCCAGGAAAACCGCACGCCCGATAACCTGTTTCAGGATCCGGTGCTGATCGGGCGAGGCGCCGATATCCAGAATTATGGCGTGAACTCGCAGGGAGCGACCATCCCACTCACCCAAATGGATCTGGGCACCGTCGGCTCCAATCCACAGAATTATGACCTGAGCCATGCCCACAGCGCGTTCGTGGAAATGTGCGATTTAAATAGCTCCACGGGTGCGTGTGCGATGGACGGCGCCGACAAGATCGTCTACACGTGCCAGAGGGCAGCGACGGGATGCCCGCCCGCGAATCCGCAGTTTAAGTACGTCAATCCGGCCGAGGTGCAGCCCTACTTCCAAATGGCCGAACAATACACGTTCGCCGACCGCATGTTCCAGACCAACCAGGGACCAAGCTTTCCCGCTCACCAGTTCATAATCTCTGGCACTTCCGCACCCACGGCGACCAGCAATTTGTTTGCGGCCGAGAATATGACGAATGCAGGGGCTGCGGGTTGCGCAGCACCACCCACGCAGTCAGTCGCGTTGATTGATCCGACAGGCACGGAGTCCAGTTCGATGTACCCATGTTTTGAGCATCCCACACTGACGGATTTGCTCGACGCCGCGAGCATTACGTGGCGCTATTACGCACCTTCGGCGGGATCGATCTGGACCGCTCCGAATGCGATTCAGCACATGTGTGGACCGAATGCAACCCCACCGAATGCAACCGAATGCGTGGGATCGGACTGGACTGGCGCGTCGCCCAAGGTGGTTCTCAACCAAACCCAGAGCAATGCGCAAATTCTCACCGACATCGCCAACAATCAGTTGCCGCAGGTGAGCTGGGTGATCCCGGATGGTGCGGATTCCGACCACGCCTCAAGCAACAACGGGTGTGGTCCATCGTGGGTCACATCGGTGGTCAATGCGATCGGTAACAGCCCGTACTGGTCGAATACCGCGATCGTGATCACGTGGGACGACTGGGGAGGATGGTACGACCACATCGCACCGGCCGTGGTCAACAACGGTACGAGTTGGGGATCCGGGTATGTGTACGGCTTCCGCGTGCCGATGATTGTGATCTCGCCGTACGCCAAGCCAGGTTACATCTCACACGTCACGCATGACTTCGGAAGTATTTTGAAGTTTATCGAATCGACGTTCCATCTGCCGTCACTGGGTTACGCGGACGCTCCCGCCGATAATCTCTCCGATTTTTTCAATTTGAGCCAGACCGCGACAAAGTTCCAAACGATAACACCGCCGCCAAACGACGCCCAGTGCAAAAGCGACACCAGCCCGGCTACCGATCCGGATGACGACTGAGCGGATAGTTCTACGCCGCGAGGTAACGCGGCGAGGCTGTGTCTTCGCTACTTCTCTCCGGTCATTCTCAATCTAGTCTCCCGCGCTGGTAGCGGGCGCTGGTTCGGTTCTGGATCGAGAATTCCACCAGGCCTGCAATCCTTGGCGCACAAGTTTCGTGATCGCCCCGCGATTCTCCGAGATGACTTTCCACCACGCGAAGCGGCCGAGCATGGGGAAATAGATTCCACGGAAGCAGAGGCGCGCAATCAGGATATTGATGCGAAAGCCCAGTGGCTGGTCGGCGATGGAATCAACGGCTTGGGCAATCGCTTCCGGACCATAGGAATGAGCCCAGCCGTAGTTCACTTCGGAGTGGGCTTCGTGGATGGTCATCTTTAGCGGAGTATGAGCCATGGCGAACGGGATGAACTCCTGCCAATGCTTGGGCCGGGTTAATCGGCCGGCCACGTCGAGACGCTTGTACAGAGGAGTTCCCGGCAGGGGAGTGAGCAGGCCGAAAATGGGCAGGCCCGGCGGCCAGGTGCGAACCTGCGCGAGGGTGCGCTCCGCCGCGCCGACCGTGTCATTGTCCATGCCGAAGATGAATGAAGTGATGGCGTACACGTTGCGCTGGGCGAGGCGCTGCAAAACGGCGGCATACTCCTCCGGTTTGTTGAAGCCCTTATTCATATCTTTCAAGTTGGCGGGATCGATGGATTCCATGCCGATGAAGACCCATTTGCCACCGGAAGCGGAGATGAGATCGACGAGTTCCTGATCACGCAGCAAGTTGGCGCTGATTTGCGCGACCCAGTTGACTTGCGCTCCGGCGGCAATGATATCCCGCAATAGAGATTTTGTGCGCTTGAGATTGATGGCGAAATTGTCGTCGATGAAAAAAACCGCGATTTGGCCGCGCTCTTTCTTGGCGCGCGCCTTCAGCAGGAGGAGTTCGTTGACCACACTTTCGTTGCTGCGGAAGCGGATGGAGTCGCCGAAGAAGCCGGTGACGGTGCAAAACTCACATCCGTAGGGACAACCGCGTCCCGACTCAACGGGGACAATGCGGAACGTTCCCCAGCCCTCGCCGTGCTTCTTGAGCCAGTGGTTAAAGGCCTTGGGCACGAGATTAAATTGGTGAAGATCGATCGTGTCCCAGGGGATTACGGGATACTGCTTGAGAGACGGCTTGAGTTCCTTGCCCCCGTCATCGACTGGGGCGTAAATATCTTTCAGCTCGCCACGAGCGGCGTCTTGCACAATTTGCGGCCAGGTATTATCGGCTTCGCCGAGGGCTACGGAATCGGCGTGGCGAGGACCGCCATCGCGGCCCAAGGCTTCGTCTGCCATTTCCGTGACATGAGGTCCACCCATTACCACAGGGACGCCGGTGGCCCGCACCGCGTCCGCCATGCGATAGGCTTTGGCGATCATTCTGGTCATGGCGCCGATGCCAACGAGATCAATTTTCTGCTCGCGCACGTAACGAGCGATGCCGACCTCGTCCATGGGTTGGGCGTTGCCGTCGATCAGCACCACTTCATGTCCGGCGGGAGTAAGTGACTGCAAAAGGAACATCCAGAGGTGCGGCATGAAATTGCGCGTAACCCCGTTATCGGGGTTGTACAGTAGAATTTTCAATAGTTCCCTGATTTCAGCGTGCGGTGGAATTCTTGCGCCCAGAAATGCGCCTAGTGGGAAATGGTGGCTGGGTCAAAAAGTATCTTACAACCAAAATTACGGTCTGGGACAGATAAATGTTCGACAGCGTACATTTGCTATTTCAGAGCGGGCGAGGGTGATCCACGTTGGTTATGGGTCTAGCACCTTTGGCCAGGCAGGAAAGCGGTAGGCTGGCTTAGAATGAGGGAACTGGTAACGGGAAACTCGGAACTTGCATCTAAGTGGCAAGATGCAGGCAGATTTCCGTTCTCCTTAAGGAAATCCTACCAATTTGAGGTTTGTAACCGTTATGAAGACTATCAACGTTTGTCTGAGTTGCGCGATGCTGGTTGCGGTGTTGCTGGGGGCTGCGAATGCGATGCCGCTGAATTCGTCGGCGCGCGCCGTGATTCCCGCAGACTTGCAGCAGCTGATTTCGGTAGATTACCGGGCCATCCACGACTCGCCTACCGCAACCGCGCTAAAGACTCAGATCATGCAGGCGCAACAGAATCTTGAACAATTCGAAGCGGCATTGAAGGGGATCGGAATTAATCCCGATAAAGATGTGGACACGCTTGCGTTCGCTTCATTTCGCACGCCGAAACAGGGAGTCAAGGGCGTGGGTGTGGCGGCTGGGCCGTTCGCGATGAAGACCGTACTCAAGAAAATGATAGTACAGAAGATTAAGCCCACGAAGTATCGCCAATCGAATATTTATCCCATGGACGGCGGCTTCGTGATGACTTTCCTGGACGACAGCACGTTGCTGTTTGGAGAAATTTCCGCGGTGAAGATTGCGCTGGATACGCGCGATGGCGAGGTCCTGGGTCTCGATACCAATCCGACAATGTCTGACATGATGTCGAGCGTGGATTCGTCGCCGGTGTGGAGCATCCTGGATCAACTGGGAACGCAGAACGTGATGCGCTCGGCCTTAGGCGACGCCGCGAAGATTGCTGATTATGAAACCATCAAGAAGCGGCTCCTGGGTTCGCGTTACACCATGAGTTTCAGCGGAGGAGTGAACTTCGACCTGACCGTGGTGTCGTCCGATTCCATGAGTGCTGCGACTCTGGCGTCTCTGGTGAAGGCGGGGTTGCTCTATAAGAAGATGAGCGCCAGCGCCACGGAGAAAGTAGCGATGGATAATACCAGCGTCGATTCCGACGGTTCCGATGTAAATTTCCACTTCAAATCGACGGACCAGCAGTTTCAGTCGATCATGCACTCGGATTTGTTTGCAGCGGTTTCGCGCTAAGGAAAACGGGAACTACCACGGAGGCACTGAGACACGGAGGAAAACCGAGTCTCGGTGCTTTCGTTTTTGCCTGGTGTTCTTATGGAGTTTGCCGGGAGCGTAGTCCATTTCGGGCGTACCTCAGCGGCTGAAGCCGCTCTCTTTTTCGTCGATTGATTTGGCACGAGTGAAACTCGTGCCGTTCCCGATTCCCGGAGCCCAAAGGTCGAGGGTTTGTTCGTGGTGGCCTACTTTGTCTTTCTCGCGGCGCGTTTCTCGCGGGCCCAGCCTTCCTTCGTGATTTGCCGTGCGCGACCCAGAGCTAGTGCGTCTTCAGGTACATCTTCCGTGATGCAGGAGGCAGCGGCGACGTAGGCACCTTTGCCCACGCGGACGGGCGCGACCAGCGTGCTGTCGCTACCGATGAAGACGCCATCTTCGATCACGGTGGTGTGCTTGTGGACGCCATCGTAGTTACAGGTAATGGTTCCGGCACCGATGTTGACGCCCGCGCCGATTTCGGCGTCGCCCAGATAAGTAAGGTGGTTGGCTTTTGATCCCTTGCCCAGCTTGATCTTCTTGGTCTCCACGAAATTGCCGACGTGCGCGCCTTCGCCGATATCACTGCCGGGGCGGAGATGGGAATAAGGGCCTAGAACGGCGTTTGCGCTGATGCGAGCTTCTTCCAGAATACAGCCCGGGCGGACGAGAACGCCGGCGGCAATTTCGGAATCACGAATCACGGAGTAGGAGCGAATGCGGCAGCCGCTGCCGATGCGCGAGCGGCCCAGGATCTGCACGAATGGTTCAAGCACGGTGTCGGGGGCGATTTCGACGTCGGCGTCGATCACGCAGGTTGCGGGATAGAAAACCGTGACACCCTCGGCCATGAGTTCGTGGCACTTGCGCATGCGGAGTTGATAATCGATGAAGGAAAGTTCGGCGCGGGTGTTGGCGCCGAGAACTTCAGCGGGGCTCTCCGTCTTCCAGACAACTACGCGGTGTCGGGATTGGCGCAGGACTTGGGCCATGTCGGTGAGGTAATACTCCGCGTGGGAATTGGCGGTCGAAAGCTTCTTGATGTGCGCGAATAATTGCGGCGCCGCGAAGACGTAGAAGCCGGCGTTGATCTCGTGAATGTTTTTCTGCGCAGCGGTGGCAGATTTCTCCTCGACGATGGCCTGCACTTCCGAGCTGCGAGCATTCTTGCGAATGACGCGACCGTAGCCCGTGGGGCGTTCGAGGTCAGCGCTGAGGAGGGTCATGGCAGCTTGCTCGTCGAGGTGGAAGTTCAGCAATTGGGCGATGGTCTGCGGAGTGATCTGAGGGGCATCACCGGAGAGAACGATGACGTGGTCGTAAGCCGAGAGATCTGACTGTGCCACCATCAAGGCATGGCCCGTGCCGCGCTGCTCGGCTTGCACGATGAAATTTACACCGGTGTGAGCCAGGGCGGCGCGAACCCGGTCGGCCTCATGGCCAATGATGGCGTAGACGTCCGTCGGCGGGACGACCCGGGTAGCCGCGCCGATGACATGCGCCAGCAGCGGCTTGCCGCCGACTTCATGCAGCACCTTGGGCAACTGAGATTTGAGACGCGTGCCTTTCCCGGCGGCCATGATGGCGACGGCGACGCGAGGCGCAGCCGGCACGGATGTCTTCGAAGAGGATGCGTTTCTGGAATTCGGCATTCGCCCCAATATACCTTGAGACGGAACATTCGCAGAAGAGGGAATGCCGCGTCCCGGGCCGTGTCGCTATTTGCTGCCCGGACAGAATAGAATCCTCGGGCAAAAGTTGCAGCCGTCGAGAGCCAGGAAAGGTCGTTAAGCAAGGAAGAAATGCCAAAGTAGGTTATCGAGCGCGAGATTCCCGGCGCAGGGAATCTGACGGCGGAGCAGATGCAAGCGATTTCGCAGAGATCCTGCAGTGTTCTGAAGAATCTGGGATCGGGGATTCAGTGGGTCGAGAGCTACGTCAGGCCAGACAAAATTTAGTGCATTTATATCGCGCCCAATGAAGCGATGGTGCGCGAACATGCGAAACAGGGCGGCTTTCCAGCGAACTGCGTTTCGGAAGTGAAGCGGAGGATCGATCCGACATCGGCGGAAGCGCGATGGTTCCGCGGCTAAAGCCGCTGTTCATTGTGCGGTGCTTGTGCGGAGCGTCTGGAAGCCGCGCCCTTTCAAAGCTTACCTCAGGCGCTAAAGCGCTTTATAGTTTCTGCGGCTAAACGGCACGACTAAAGTCGTGCCCTTCCCGAGCCTGGAGTCAATGGCCCGGCCAAAAAATTCTGACCACGCCTGTCGAGGAGAGGATCTCGAGGTTTGCATCGGCTAAAGACCCAAGCCACCGTCCACAGCGAGAATCTGCCCGGTGATGAATTGGGGAGCGGTGGCGAAGAACAGAACCGCAGCGGCAATTTCGTCGCCGCGGCCGTTGCGTCGCATGGGAGTTTGCTTGGCCATGCGCCGCATGAAGGACGCAGCCGACTTCTCACCCAGATCAATCATGCCGGGCGCGACCGCATTAACGGCGATCTCTGGAGCCAATGCCTTTGCCATGACTTTGGTGAGCATGTGCAGGGCGGCCTTCGATGAGCAGTAATGCGCGTGCGTGGCCCAGGGACGCAGGCCTCCGAGCGAGCCCATGTGAATGATCTTGGCGGTGATTTTCTCTGATCGCTCCGCTCCGGTTCGCTTTCGACGCATCCACTTCAGGGCTTCGCGCGAGACCAGGAAGGGTCCACGCGTGTTCGAGGCGAACATAGCGTCCCATTGGCGGAGGGTGAGGCGCTCGAAGTCCGAGGTCGCGTAGTTCGCTGCATTGTTGACGAGGATGTCGATGCGGCCGAGTTCGCGTCCGGCGTCCGCCATCATGGATTTGACGCTGGCTTCGTCGGTGACATCGCAGTGCAGTGCGAAGGCGCGGACGCCAAGACTGGAGAGATCGACGACGGTGTGCTGCGCCTCGCGGGCGGAGCTGCGAAAAGTGATGGCCACATCAGCTCCGGCTTGAGCGAGAGCGAGGGCGGAGGCACGTCCGAGACGGCGGCTGCCACCGGTGATGAGGCAGGCCTTGCCGCGCAGAGGCTTGTGGTCGGGCGCGATCATTTTGGGATTCTACTCCAGGCTTTTGTGGGCGAGCCTACTTCGGGAGTGGTATGACCACTGGTGCGGGCACTTCGTTGCTTTTCTCTTGCCAGAGGGTAAGGCGGCAACGATACAATCGCGGCGTGCCAGACTCTCGCCAGGTCGTGATTTATTCGCGCAAAGGATGTCATCTTTGCGAGGTCGTGAAGGAGAGCCTGGTGAAGCTCTCGCGCCGCGGCGGATTTACTTGGCATGAAGTGGATGTGGACAGCGACAACGAACTGCGCCGGCAGTTTAACGACGAAGTCCCGGTCGTCTTCATCGACGGGCGTAAAGCCTTCAAGTACCGCATGGACGAACGAGAATTTCTCCGCAGGCTGGCCAGCTAGATCAGAGTTTCGAACACCAGAAGCGGATTGTGTACGCTGTGACACACACGTGTCTCGGCTGACACGGCGATGCCGGTCCGCTGATCCTAACCTCTCTGCGCTCAATACAACCGCAGCGGCAACCTCCTTGCATGGGTAGAAGTGCGACCTATCGCTCAGGGAGGGAGTCTTTTGCTACGACAAATTCTGGCAGTGGCGTTCATCTTTGTATGCACCACCATTGCGTGGGTGATTCTAGGTACGACCATTTTCTCCCGCACCTACGGCAGCAATGAGCAACTGCAAGGCCATGTGGCCTCCACCTGGGGCACATCACAACAACAATCGCCGCCGACGGCGACCTACGTGGTGAATGAAGAAGTGGACTCGACCACGGTGGAAGACGGCAAGGTCATCATTCACAAGAAAAACAGACAACGCCAGGTTCCACTACCGATGGAAGCCAGCCGGGTTCATGTGAACTTTGATCTCGCTCCCCGGCAGAAGGGATTGTTGTGGTACAGCACCTACGCGGTGGATTTTGCCGGGGACTACACTTTCCGCAACAACACGCCTGAGCCGCAGGCAGTCGATTTTCGATTGAACTTCCCTGCGCAGAAAGCGATCTACGACGGCCTACAGATGAAAATAAACGAACAGCTGGTTGCGCTTTCGACCGACGATCAAGGCACGGTGGGACAGGCGACGGTGAGCCCGGGAGAAACCGCCAGTCTGCACGTTGCATATCGTTCGCAGGGCCTCGATCGTTGGTGCTACCAGCTGGGGGACGGCGTCGCGCAGGCGCGCGATTTCATGCTGATCATGCAAACCAATTTCCGGGATATCGACTTCGCCGACGATACGCTTTCGCCAACCTCCAAGCGGCCGATCCCCGGCGGCTGGCAATTGACGTGGCAATACTCGAACCTGGTCTCGGGCTTCCAGATCGGCATGACCATGCCGGCGAAATTGCAACCTGGGCCGCTGGCAGGGGAAATCAGTTACGCCGCGCCGGTATCGTTGTTCTTTTTCTTTTTCCTGATGTTCGTCATCACCACGCTGCGCAAGATCGATCTGCATCCAATGAACTACTTTTTCCTGGCAACGGCGTTTTTCGCCTTTCATCTGCTGCTGGCGTACTTGGTGGACCATATTTCGATCCATACCGCCATGGTGCTGGCGTCGGTGGTTTCAGTGACCTTGGTGGTAACTTACTTGCGCTTGGTGGTGGGACTGCGCTTCGCCGCGTTGGAGGCGGGTACGGCGCAACTGATTTATCTCGTGCTGTTCTCTTACGCATTCTTCTGGAAGGGATTCACGGGCTTGGCCATCACGATTATCGCCATCATTACGCTGTTCGTGGTGATGCAGGTAACCGGGAGGATTCGCTGGTCCGAGCGATTCGCAGCGCGTGGTGGAGTGCCCGCGTCCAGCGTGGGTTAAGGAAGTTGGTGGTGGGGACGGCTGGCTGGGCCGTCCCCGATTCGCCCACGAAGGCTTTCGATGCTCGACAACTTGGCCGCCTGGTTAGGTTATGATTCGGCGCGTTTGAGGGCTTGGCTCTGAAAGGAGTGTCAGAAATGAGGAAGGGAATCGTCCTCGGTCTGTTGCTTGGACTGTTTGGAACCGCGCCAGGCGCGAAAGCACAAGAGGAATCCTCAAAGTACGAGGTGTATGGCGGGTACTACTACGTGCGCTTTAATATCAACGCCAATCTCCCCGGCGTGGCGCCCTCGGCAACGTACAACGGATACGGTGGAGGCGGCCAGTTCGAGTACAACGCACGGAATTGGCTCGGTGTGGTGGGAGATCTGGCTGGGTATGGAGCGACCAGTACCGCAAACGGCGCATTGGTCGGAGGTGCGTTTACTTATCTTTTTGGACCGAGGGTGAATTTCAGGCGCGGCAGATTTACGCCCTTCGCTCAGGCGCTTTTCGGAGGCATTCGCACAACCGATGGGATTGGCGAATCGGGGCCGGAAAACAATTTTGCGATGACGGCGGGGGGCGGGATTGATTTCAAAGTGTCCAGGCACGTATCGGTTCGTCCAGTGCAGGCCGAGTATTTCATGACCAGATTGCCAAATGGTCTCGACAACCGGGAGAACAATCTGCGGATAGGAGCCGGAATCGCCGTGCGCCTCGGGAAATAGTTTTGTTTTCCGGTTGCGGGCAAGATTGAACAGGTTCACTTCGGCGACGTTTATAAGGGCCGACGCCACAGCACTCATTTGCCGGTTCGTGCATCCCACACCGGGGCGCCTTTGGCATCGCGGAACATAAGAGTGTCTTCGCCTTTCACAAGTTCTCGGGCAAGGATCACGTCGGCCCCTTCGTGTTTCACTTTCGAGCCGGTAACAGCAATCTGGTCGCCCTTGGCGAAACTGATGCCCATCTCCTCTTCGAACGGTTTGGGGCACAGATAAATGTGGATCTTTTCCTCACCCTGCTTGATGATCAGTTCCGTGAAATCCTTCCTGGTTCCCACGGAGAGCAAATTCACTTCATCGATCTCCCCTTTGGTTTTCATCTCCGCCTGAAGGTCGTAATTGGGCAGGCGAGTGCCTTCTGGCTGAGCCTTTTGCGAGAGTGCCGGCGTTACCCATAGGAGCAAAGATAAGGCGACTCGGGAAAGCGTTCTGATGGCTTTGTATAGCACGGTGGGACGTTGAAGACCGAGCGACATGGCTCCTCCTCGTTTTTCCCGATGACCGAACCTGGACGCGAGATGCCTCTCTATTCCGGCGCCACTCATGAAAAATGCTTCGCCGGTTCTCGGGTTGCCTGACAGCTTTCGCTAACAATAAGGCCGGTTACTCAGTAGCTCTCGAGGAAGACAGAGGAATCGTACACCCGGACGGAAAGATAGATGACGAAAAAATTGTCATCTCCCCAGTTAGCGGTCGATCCGTGCTGGCCTGCTCGAGGGCTTCCAGACAGCCCGATCTTGAGGTTTCCGCTACAATCATCCCGCCATGTTGCGCTCCGAACTGTACGCTGACCCCGATAATATTTTTGTTCACGACGCGATGCTGGCCTCGTGTCGCAAGCATGCGCAGAAGACCGCGCTGGTGGATGTCTCCTGCGGGCGGCGGCTTACCTACGCCGAGTACGGAGAGACGGTGGAGGCGCTGGCGCGTGGGTTGGTCGTGTGCGGAGTGAAGCCGGGAGAGGTGGTTGCCATTTTTCTGCCGAATTCGTGGGAGTTCTGTGCGGCTTATCACGCGGTTACGCTGGCGGGAGCGATTCCGACGTTGCTGAATCCGACCTATCGCGAGCGGGAAGTGCGATATCAGCTGCAGGATTCCGGAGCAGCGTTGCTGGTCACCGATGCGCCGACAATCGCTGGCATCCATTTATCGGGCCTGCCGAACTTGCGGCGAGTGTTTTGCACACGAGAGCAGGGAGATGGGAGCGAACCGTTCTCAGAGCTGTTGAAGCCGGTGAGCGCAGTGTTGCCAGAGCCGGCTCAGGGGTCGCAAGAGACTTTGGCAGCATTGCCTTATTCCAGCGGGACGACGGGGCTGCCGAAGGGCGTGATGCTCTCCCATTACAACCTGGTGGCGAATGTTTATCAGCTGCTGGGCCCGGGCGCAGCGCTGTTGAACGCCAACGACAATCTGCTTTGTTTTCTGCCGCTGTATCACATCTACGGGCTGAACGTGGCTCTCAATCCCATGCTGATGATGGGGGCGACGATCGTGTTGATGCCGCGGTTCAACGCCGCGCAAGTGTGTTCTTTGCTGACGGAGGAAGCAATTAGCACGATGCTGATGGTTCCACCAGCGATGAATGCATTGTGCCTGGCCGCGGAGGCTGGGCAGTTCCCGAAAGATCACAAATTGCACTGGGTGAAATCTGGAGCGGCGCCGTTGGCGCCGGAGTTGCCGCGAAGATTCACCGCGCTGACCGGCATCCTGGTGTGTCAAGGCTACGGCATGACGGAGGCTTCGCCGGTAACGCATGTGGGATATCTCGAGCCGCATCTGTACCGCCCGGATTCCATCGGGCATCCTCTGGCGAAGACCGAGTGTCGAGTGATTGGAGCGGAGAACCTGGCTGCGTCAGCGGAGGGGGTAGCCGAGGTTCGGACCGGCGAACCGGGCGAGTTGGTGATGCGCGGGCCACAGTTTATGCAAGGTTATTGGAAGGAGCCGGACGCGACGGCGGCTGTGTTGCGCGACGGGTGGTATTGGTCCGGCGACATTGTGACGCGTGACGCGGAAGGTTTTTACCGCGTGGTGGACCGGCGCAAGGAAATGATCAAGTACAAAGGATTTCCGGTGGCGCCGGCGGAGGTGGAAGCGGTACTGCTGGAACACCCGGCGGTACGGGAGTGTGGAGTGGTGGGGCGTCCAGACGCGGCGGCGGGAGAAATTCCTGTGGCGTTTGTCGCACTGCGTGATGGATTCGCGACCTGCAAGAAGATGGAAGAGGAGCTGTGTGCTTTTGTGGGCGAACGGCTGACTCACTACAAGCAGCCCCGCGAAGTACATTTTGTCGAGGTCGTTCCCAAGACGGCCTCAGGAAAAATCCTGCGGCGAGAGCTGCGACAGTTCATTCGCTGAACGAACTGAGATCCGGCCGCCACGCCGCGCACAGTGCTAGAAGTGACATCGAATTGACAATTTCCTGACAATCTCCGGAACGGTCGGCAGCAGACTGGTCGTCGCGCAGCTGCGGTATTCCCCACGCCGCTCTGCCTCACCCAAGCGTGCACTTCCAGGAGGATCGTCATGAATCGGTTTTACAAAGTCAAAGCTTTCGCTGCCGTCGCAGTGTTGGTTGCTGTTAGTGGAGTCTCTGCCAACGCACAATTAGCACCGGGCATCAGCGTGGTTGCGTCCACCGTGCCCGGCAACGGGGATGTGAACCCATACGGCGTAGCGCGCGTGCCGGAGAGTGAAGGCTCTCTGATTCGGGGAAGCATTCTGGTCAGCAATTTCAACAACAGCTTCAATCTGCAGGGAACCGGCACAACCATTGTGCAGATCGCACCCGATGGCAGCAGCAGCCTGTTTGCACAGATCGATCCCACGACTTTGCCGGGACCTTGCCCGGGCGGTGTGGGTCTGACGACTGCGCTGGCTGTGCTGCGGACGGGTTGGGTAATCGTAGGGAGCTTGCCGACAACGGATGGGACCTCGGCGACGGTGCAGGCTGGATGTTTGCTGGTGCTCGACAGCAAGGGAAATGTGGCTGAGACGTTCTACGGCTCAATGATCAATGGTCCGTGGGACATGACGGCTTTGGACATGGGCAGCAGCGCGATTCTGTTCGTCACGAATGTCTTGAACGGGACTCAGGCGGCTGGCGGGAAGGTCGTACATGGGGGGACGGTGGTGCGATTGACGGTTAATGTCACGCGGGCGTCCATGCCCAGTTTGCAGTCCATGACGGTGATCGGTTCCGGCTTTTCCGAAGAGACTAATCCCGCGGCGCTGGTGATCGGGCCGACCGGGTTAGGTCTCAGCAGCGACGCAAGCCTGCTCTATGTTGCGGACAGCCATAACAATCGCATTGCAGCGATTCCCGACCCAGTGTTCCGCAACACTTCCGCCGGAGTTGGAGCTACGGTTTCGCAGGGCGGCGGTCTGAACGATCCGCTTGGGCTGGCGGTCGACGCGAATGGCAACATTCTGGCGGCCAACGGGAACAACGGGTTCCTGGTTACGATCACTCCAGATGGCAACCAGATCAGTAAGCAGCTGCTCGACGACAGCGGCAATCCGCCGGGAGCTGGCGCACTTTTTGGATTGGTACCGGTGGCAGGGCAAGGCCTCTATTATGTGGACGATGCCACCAATACCTTGAACCTTTTTCAGTAAGTTCGTGAGATTTCGCATTTCAGGCCACCCTTCGCGAGACCTGCGGAGGGTGGTTTTTTCTTGCCTCCGATGCGATTTGAAAAATCGATTGCGAGGATTGGCGGTTTCGGGGAGCCCTCATTCCAATTGCTATGCCGGCGCGCTTGCGGTAGTATCACTCCCCCATGTTCCGAGTTCTGCTGCTGTTCGTGCGCCGATTATGGCTGCCGTTAGTAGTGTTCGCCGGATTCAGCGTCATGTGTGTGCTGGTGTACCGGCACCTCGAAGGTTTGTCGTGGCAGGACGCGCTGTTCTGGATGATCCAGCCCCACGCGATCGATGCCAGGCGCGTACACAATTCGACTAAACTGTTCTCGATTTTTGTGTATTGCGGCGTGTTTGGTTTTCAGATTTGGGTTGCGGAACGCGTGGCCGTCACGATCTTCAACCGGCAAGGAATGGAGGCCTGGAGAACCATGGTGAACGATGTCAGCATTGAAAAACTGCGCGATCATTTCATCATCTGCGGCTACGGGCAGGTGGGACGGACGGTGGTGGATCAGCTGAACCGGCTGCACATTCCTTTTGTCCTGATCGAAACTAGCGAAGGCTTATGCCGCGAACTCCTGAAGGAAAAAGTGCTGGTCATCCAGGGTGACGCCAAGCGGCACGACGTGCTGCAATCGGCGGGAATCGAGCGGGCGCGCGGGGTGTGCATCGTGATCGACAATGACGCGGACAATCTCTACATCACGGTAACGGCGAAGGCGCTGAATCCGAAGGCGCGCATCATTACCCGAGCCGGACAATCGCGATACGCGCAAGCCATGCGCAATTCCGGTGCGGACGAGGTGATTATTCCGGAATACGAAGGCGGACTGATGACAGGGCGAATGATTGCCAAGTTCTATCCCGAAGCCCACCCGAATCTGGAGTGATAAACAGAAGTTAGACGAATAATCAATAGAGGGCGAAAATTGCGATGCGTGTTCTAGGGTACACATGGGCAGGGGTACGAACTGCCGATCTGAAACCGACCACGCACTTCTTCGCCGATGTCCTGGGTCTTTCCCTCCTCCACCAGGGCATAGGGATGGTCCAGTTTGAGTTGCCTACTGGGCAGTTGTTTGAAGTCTTCGGCTCGGAGAGCCGTTATTATCAGCTTCACGCTTGCCCGGTTCTGGCTTTTCAGGTGGAGGATGTGCGCGCGGCCAAGAAGGAATTGGAATCACGAGGCGTCGAGTTCGCCACAGATGTAGATGGCGACGCATCCGAGGCGTGGGCCTATTTTCGCGGCCCCGATGGCTACTTGTACGAGTTATGGCAGACGGCACGCCGCTTGGCGCTGCCGCCAACTAGCGGCTGAACCGGTCTGGCGTCGCTATTTTTCGATGCCGCTGTCTCCCGCGATCTTCTTCGTAGACAGGAAAGTCCAAATGGTTTCGTTGGCGTTGATGGCGTCGCTGGTTTTGCCAATCTCTTTTTCCGACATGTATTGTTCGCCGCCGGGCCACGTGCTGCCGCCACCTTTCACGCTATAAAGCAAGACCTGAGCATTGTCCTGGCAGCCGCTGTAGGTAAATGTTTTCGTCTCCTTGCCGCCTTTTTGTGAGGGTGGGATCTTGTCCTGGGCTGGCTTTTCGGCGCAGCGGTCGAACTTGGCCCATGCCTTCGCGCTATCTTCGGCAGAGAGGACATGGAACTGGCCCGGTTTGTAGGTGCCACCGTTGTCGGGAACGATGGGATCATCGGTGCCCTTCATGAAGAGTGCTGGCACGGCGCGTGACGGCAGGCAGATCATGGTTTTAGGGAGTGCCGCGCCCACCGCGGCGATAGCCGCGACGCGATCGGCCATGTTACAACCCACACGCAAGGCCATGAAGCCGCCATCCTCCAACCCGGCAGCGTAGATGCGGCGATTGTCAACTGAGTACTTCAGAGCGAGCGCATCCAGCATTTGGTTGAGGAAGGCGACATCATCGGCGGGCTCAGGCCGATTCCTCGTTGTTTCGTCGGGATTCTGTCCTCCGCTTTGGCCACCGCCTGGGTACCCTCCACCGCCGCCGGGATAACCTCCACCACCCCCGCCCGGCCATCCGCCTCCGCCGCCTCCTCCGCCTCCTCCCCATCCTCCGCGCCTCCCGCCTCCACGCCGGGGCGCCACCGACGGCTGCTCCGGGCGAACTCCGATGTTCCACTGTCCGCGTGCGGCGTTGGGATAGACGGCGATGATGCCATCTTTATCGGCGAGCTGGTTGAAGTGCGTGAGGCGCGCCATGTCGTCGGCATTCTGATTGCGAGCGTGCAGAAGCATTACCACGGGATAGTGCTGCGCCTGGTCGTAGCCTTTCGGCAGGTGCACGGTATAGGTACGGGAGACGTCATTGACGTCGATCTTGTCCTGCGTGTCTTTTCCTTGTGTGTCTTTTTCTTGCCCGTCCTGGGCGGCCGAGGGAGGTACGAGAATTGTTGCCAAAGCACAGGCTGCCAGCGCGCAGTACAGGCGCAGCCCGAAACGAGCGAGCGTCTTCACTTTAATCCCTTTAGCGTTCATTTTCTTCGTTCCTCGAGAATTTCATTGGAAAGGTTTACGGCTGAACACACTAACCGGGCGTCGCCTCCGGCGGTGATGTCGTCCGCCATTCGCATAAGAACCACGAGTGTAACGTGGGGTTGCTAACGGGCAGTCGAGAGTTTTGCAAAGTTTTGTAAGGAGAGTTTCACTTGGCGGGACAGGAGCGGAACTTTTCCTGGCGGCGTTCGTAACTATCCATGACCAGGGCGCTGGGACCGGACTGGCGCCGAGTAAGGAGGATTTATGGACGGGAACTTTGTGGGATTGGCAGCAGTAATTATGATCTTCGGAATCCCGATGGCGGCCATGTATACGTTTTTCCGGGTGCGCAAACTGCGCAGCGAAGAACGGCTGGCAGCGATCGCGCGAGGGGCGGATGTGCCGATGCAGGCGGAACTCTCGGAGGCAGCGCGTTCGCGGCGGTCGGGAATTCTGTTAGTGGCCGGGGCGATCGGATACATCGTGACCTTTGTCCTGATCGGGCGCCAGGAGCCGGAGGCGATGATCGCGGCCACGTTTGGCGTGATTCCATTGGCCGTAGGAATTGGCTTCTTTGTGGATCACGCCCTGATTCGGCGGGATGCGAAAGCACACTGAGGGATTGACGACTGAAAGCTCATGAGCCGGCGAGGAATTTGTGCTGCGCTTCGGTGAGCGGTACAACGCTCAAGCGCCCCTGGCGCACGAGCGGAGAATCGGCAAAGAGTTTATTGGTTTTTACTTCCGCCAGAGTCACGGGCTTGGCGATCGGCTTGCCTACCTTGATTTTCACCTGCGGATTCTTGGGGTCGCTGGGATCTACCGACACTACGGTTGCAGTGCCGACTGCGCTCTTCTCGTCTCCGGTGTGGTAGATGACCAACTGCTCACCGGGCTTCATGCCGCGCAGATTCTTGACCGCGACGGGATTGGTTACTCCATCCCAGATGGTAGTGCCTTCGCGCTGGAGATCGGCGAAAGAATAGACGCTGGGTTCGGTCTTCAAGAGGTAGGGCATAGGCAAGATTCTACTCGTCCTCAATTCAAGATTCACGTTACGTCAGATGTTGTGTGGCCCAGTTCGAAAGGAAAGCTCGCCAAAACGCGCGATGATTGCGTCGCAAGGAACGCGACGCTCCGCGCGGCTCGCCCAGATCCCTCGCTGCGCAAAAGACGCTTGCTCGGGATGACAAACGCACTGAACCACTACGCGGGCTGCGCTAGTCCTGTTCATCGTCTCCGATGGGTTGCCCCGGAGGCACGGCTACATCCGGGGCTGGCGCAAACTTTTCCGGATCCTTCTCGAATGCGTTGATCCGCGCAATGGCTGAGGCACGCACTGCTCTCTCTGCGGGAGTTCCGGAGGGCGTGGCGGACATCCAGGCGCGTAGGTCCAGCGCCTGAGCGCGAGCCAGGGCGCGCGCTTCTGACGAAGCGCTGTGATTGGCGGCCAGCGCGAGTAGATGCTCCAGCGTGGACATTTCCGTGGCGCGCTGAATCTCGCCCTCCAGTCCCTCAACTCGTGGTGCCTTCCATGTGGCGTGAAAGACGGCGTCGATAACCTGAGGCAAGCTGGGATTGGCTGCGTCCCGCGCGTGATGCTCCACCAGACGCGAGGCTCGCTGCGGATCAAAGAGCAACTTGAGGGTAAGGTCTGCCGCCGCCTCGGCTGCGCCATTGGGATCGAATGTGAGGCCGGTGTGCCCGGCGAACGATTCACGCGTTGCGGGATAGGCGGGAGCGCGAGGCGGCAAAATCCGAAGGAGAGATTCAGGAAGCGTCAGTGTCTCTGGCGTGAGAGTTTTGAGGACGGCGACAAGCGCCTTTTGCTGAGCAGTTGGATCGACGATCGCCGTGACGATCTGTCCATCGTCACGAAGAGCATAACGGTAATCCACGCCCCCGATCTCCTTGGCAGCAGCCTCGGTTTGATAGCGATGCAGCAGATAGAGGGGAACCAGGGTGTCTTCCAGCTGCGACATAGGAGTGTCGGACGGAATCGCGTTCTCACCAAATCGTTTCAGTGCTGCGGCACGAATTGAGAGAATGCGATCGAGTTCAGTTGCCGGGTCCGGGCCGTTATCCCAGAGATGCGCATGAGGATGGGCGCTGCCCAGCGGGCGCGAATCCTGATCGGTGATGAAATAAAGACCGCTGGTTTGTGCCTGCTTCAGAATGCCATCAAGTGCCGCATGCTCATCGCTCCCCGTTTTGAATTGCGAGTAGCCGTATTGGATCGCCACCTTGTCCCAAGCGCCGATTCCGGTGGCATAAGCGTGCGAAAGATCGGGGCGACCGCTGGAATCGAGTGTGATCCAGGGGTGTGGATAGTCCATGACCGATGTGCCAGGAGCGATCGAACTGGCGGCGAAGTTGTGTGCCAGTCCTAAGGTGTGACCGACTTCATGGGCCGCGAGCTGGCGAAGCCGGGCGAGTGCCATCTGTTGCATCTCGGAGGAAACGGGCTTGCCTTTTTCATACGGCGATAGCAGAGCCTCGGCGATCAGGTAGTCCTGTCGGGCACGCAAGGAACCGAGAGTCACCCGGCCTTGAATGATTTCGCCGGTGCGGGGATCAGACACGGTGCTGCCGAACGACCATCCTCGAGTGGAGCGATGGACCCACTGAATGACGTTGTAGCGAACGTCCATGGGATCGGCGCCGGGCGGCAATATTTCCACGCGGAAGGCATTCTTGAAGCCGGCCACTTCGAAGGCCTGGTTCCACCAGTTCGCACCCTCCAGTAGTGCGCTACGAATGGGCTCCGGTGCTCCCAGGTCGACGTAGTAGATGATGGGTTTGACCGCTTCGCTGACGGCGGCGGTCGGATCTTTCTTTTGCAGACGATGCCGCTGAATTAGATGCACGTCCAACGGCGCGCCGAGAGGAGCGGAATAGTCGCGATAGCTGGCATCGAAAAAACCAGAGCGAGGATCGAAGGCGCGGGGCTGATAACCATCATCCGGCAATTGAATGAATGAGTAATGTTCGCGCAGAGTAATCGAGTGAGCGTCTGGAGCGACAGTGGCTACGAACGACCCTTCGACGGGGTGTTCGGTCGCGAAGGTGAGAGTCGATTCAAACTCGGTGTTGAGGGGAAAGTTCTTGGTGTCTTCCAGCGCGAAAGCGCTGCGGTCTTTGTCCAGCCTGTAGGAGCCCTGCTTTGTTGTTTCCAGCTGTTCGGCTGCACCCATGGCATCGCTCTGCAGAAAATCGGTCGCATCGATCAGGACAGCACCGTCTTCCTCGGCTTCAACTTTGAACCCTGCCAGAACGGACTCGGCGAAGGACTGCCGGACAGCGAGGCGCTCCATGGGATCGGGGGAGGAGGAACGGTATTGCAAATTGGGGGCTATCAACAGAACGCGTGGACCCACGCGAGTGAAGTGTACGATCCGTTCGACGCCTAGCAGACCGCGGTCGAGACCAACATCATTGGAGCCCAGGCCGTAGGGCAGCGAAACTATGAGGAGGAAGTCTTGATCGAACTTGCGGACGGAGAGGTAGAGGTGTCCGTTCTTGTCATCCCACGTGGTGGGGAATAAACCTTCGGAAGTTTTCAAGCCTTTCGTGCGGTCGCGGATAGTGGGAGTGGATTCCGTAGTTGTCGCCGCGAGCAAAACGGTCGAGAGCAGGACGCAGAGGGCAGCGCTGAGCAGCGCGCGACGAATTGGCATGGTCACCTCCAGAGATCGGAGTATGACACTAACATTTCTTTTGTTTGCGCTGCCAGAGAAATTGCCCTGACTACCGGCCGCGTCAGCAGAGGCAGCTCGGGAGATGCGGGCTACTGCGGCTTCGCGTTAGGATCCGCGGGCGGCGAGGACTTATCGTCCTTCTTGTCATCCTTTTTTTCTTCGGGATGGTTTTCATAAATTGAGTACTGCCCTTGAGGCCTCTTGAGTTTGATGACGAAATCCAGCTTGGCCTTGTCAACATCGTAATCTTCGCCGAAAGTCTGAAATCCGGAAGCCAGGACCTGCACCCGCAGCTTCCCGTAAGGAATGCCGTCGAAGCTGGTCTTGCCGTCGATATCTGTCTTTAGCTCGACGCCGCCCCGGCTTTGCTTTCCACCGGTGCTCACGGGATGCATGATCACGGCGGCGTTGCGCACCGGTTTGCCGTTATCATCCTTGATCACTAGAATGCTCAGAATGGCCGTGGGATCTTCAGCTTTGTCCCGTTGCGCGGCGGCGACGCTGACAAGTGCGACCACCAAGAGCAGGCAAGCAAAAACGCGACATTCTATTTTCCCTCCCGCTTTACCGTTCAGCGACCTCACCATCGGTTTCATATCTGCATATTCTAGCGACTGAAGCGTGTATGGGGAAGGAGTGGGGCTAGAAGCTGGAACGGCGTGGCCTCAGGGCTTTACGGCGGAGCGGACTTTTCGCTCGACGCTCAGGGGCTGGGATCCAAGCTGGACCAAGTCACTCGCGACAAGGGCGGTATCATGGCGAGCAACGCCAGCCTCTTCCAGGTAGTCCCCTAAAACAGGGATCACGCCCAGTGACTCGATGGCCTCGAGGTCGGCGACAATCTGGCACGCGCCTTCGAGGGCGTACTTGGCCTTGAGTTCATTGGAGACGGGCGTGCGGTTGATTAAAGCGAAGTCGAAGAGCTGTCGGCCGGCGTGGCGGTTGAGAGCGCGAATGTGATCGGCGGCGGTGAGGCCCAGGCTCTCATTGGCCTGAGTCATCAGATTGCAAATGTAGACCTTGGTTGCGGGCGAGCTGACGATCGCCTCGGCTATGCCGTGCACCAGCAGATTCGGGATGAGGCTGGTAAACAGGGAACCGGGGCCCACGCTAATAATATCGGCGCGGGCGATGGCGTCGAGCGTCTGCGGCAAAGGATCGACATCAGCGGGAACCAGCGAAAGTTCCTTGATGCGAACTTTGCTGGCGGTGATCTTGGTCTCGCCGCGCACGCGGGTGCCGTCTTCCATCAGGGCTTCGAGTTCGATATTCGATGTTGTGGCGGGATGGATGTGACCGCGCGTCAGCAGGATTTCGGAAGACAAGCGCACAGCTTCGGAGAAGTCATGAGTGATGGAGGTCAGCGCGGCGAGAAACAGATTCCCGAAGCTGTGACCTTCCAGGCCGGAACCTTTGTTGAAACGATGTTGAAAAAGCTGAGAGAGTAGCGCTTCGTCTTGACTGAGGGCGACGATGCAATTGCGAATGTCGCCCGGAGGGAGCATGTTGAGTTCTTTGCGCAAGCGTCCGCTGGAGCCGCCGTCGTCGCTCACCGTAACGACGGCACAGAGGTCACGGATAATCGGTGTATCCGGCCGTGCGTCGGCCATCTCGGCGGGAGTGAGGACAAAGCGCTTGAGACCCTTGAGCAGCGTCGACAATCCGGTGCCGCCGCCGATGGCGACCACGCGGAGGCCACGCTCGCGCGTAGATTTCTCCAAGGACAAAAGCTCTGAGATTTTTGTTTCCATCGAGAGAGTCTCGATTGTCAGCCCGACTAAAACGACTCGTCTTCCCGGAAAGAGCCTTCCGGCGAAGCCAGGTCGGCAGCGGGATCCGGGTACAAGAGTTCGGTGAAGCGAGGATCTTCGGCCAGGTTGTGGAAATCGGTGTCATTGCGCGCCTGGTAGCGCAGACTGGCTTTCAGCTGAAGAGCTTCGTCCAAATGCTTGAGCGAGTCTTCCACGTGGCCGGTAAGGCAGTCGAGTGCGGCTAAGCCGTAGACGACGAAATCGGTCTTCGGGGCCTGCTTGACCAGCTTTTCGATGTGCTCGCGGGCGGTAACGTAATCTCCAACGTTCATGAGAGAAACCGCGTAGTCGAAATGCTCTTCGACGCTTTTGAACTGCGTGGTGGCCGAGCGGTCGAGATTTTGATTGCAGATGCTGAGGTGGATTGCAGCCCGGTCGCACAGCTCTTTGCTGGCGCTGGCGAGCACCTTTTCGAACAGTGGTTTCGCCTTTTCGAACTTGTGTTCCTGCAGGGCGCGAAGTCCAGCCTCGTAATTTTGGAGAGCTTGGGCAGCGCGTGGATCGTCTGCGATAGAAGACTTCTTTGGATTAGCCTTTTGCGCCATGTGAAGAATTTTTCCTGTGCTGGTCGTAATAGGTACTCCTTAGCATGAACCTCGAAGAACAGATTCTCAAGTATCACTCAAAGTTCGAGTATAGGGCAATCGGCAGGGAAGTAGTACTGAGTCGCGAGTACCTAGGAACCAGCGCGAAAGTCGTAGGTTGCAACCGTCCACCAGGATTTCGCGTTCTCTCGGTACTCGGGACTCGGTGCCAGCCACTAGTTGATCGTTGCGGCTGCCTCTAAGTCGATCTGCTTCCACTCGCCTTTGATGATACCGGCCCGGATCTGCGTTGCGGTCTTCCCGGCCTGGTGTTGCTTGTAAGAATAATAGAGTTCCTTCAAACAGGTGGCGCACCGGGCGCCGTGCGTGCTTTCAAAGCAGCTATGCAGGCTGTTATGGCCCATCCGGTCGCAGAAGCAATAACAGGGCTGCTGGTGGAGGACAGCCGGTATCTTCGCTGCCAGGTCGTAGGCGTGAGTCTGATAGGGATATTGCGCATCGGCTCCCCAAAGTTGATCTTTAGTAAGGACGGCCGGAAGTTTGGTTCCTTTTGGCGGCGGACCGGCGTTGTAGGCGGGAATGCCCGTTCCCTCTTCTCCCTGAGGTGCGGCCCAAAGAGAAGTCATCGTTAAGGTCACGAACAACAGCAAGGCGAGGGTAAGCGCACGGTGCAAAAACTTTCGCTGAAGCAAGCGGGTCGCTGGCATACTGTCTCCTAAGCTCATTTTAACCTGCTTTTCGAGAGGCCGCGGGAGACGCGCAAACGGGGCCCAGGTGTAAGCTGGAAAACTACCACGCGGGTCTGATCTGTATACAATAAGAAGATTCGCATGTCAGAAGCACCGATCCCAGGAAATCCGACCACACCGGCCCCTGCCCTTCCGCAGCCAACGGCGGAGGCGGGAGTTCGCTTGCGCCCGGGCCTGGGAGTCTGGCTGCGGGATCTCATCCTCTCACTGGCCATCTCGGCCTTCATCATCGTGTTTATCTACCAGCCGGTGAAAGTGGAAGGCACCAGCATGATGCCGTCGCTCGAGGATCAGGAGCGAATTTTCGTCAACAAGTTCGTATACAGGCTGGAACCGATCTCGCGCGGGGATATCGTCGTGTTTCGCTATCCACGCGATCCTTCGAAAAGCTATATCAAGCGCGTGATCGGCGTCGCCGGAGATCGCATCCGCATTGACGGCGGCCAAGTCTATGTGAACGGCGAGGCGCTGGATGAGGACTACGTTCCGCCCGCCTATGCGGATTCGCGATCGTATCCCGAGACTGTCGTGCCGCCGGACTGCTATCTCGTGCTGGGGGATCACCGGTCGATGTCGAACGACAGCCGTGATTTCGGGCCGGTGAATCAGAGCTACATCTATGGCAAGGCCGTGTTTGGCTACTGGCCGATGGATAAGCTGGGAAGAGTGCGGTAGAGAGCAAAGTTGCGAGTGCCGAGTTTCGAGCAACCAAAATTTTAATCGTCTGAGCCGTGTTTCTACGCTTGGCTGCTTCCGCAAACCCTGATAAAATTCTTCAAATCCATACATTGGAGCGAGAATGCAGGCTATCCTTGCGCTGGAAGACGGGCGAGTCTTCCGAGGCAAAGGCTACGGCGCCAAAGGCGAATGTTACGGCGAAGTCGTTTTTAATACCTCCATCACCGGCTACCAGGAAATTTTCACCGACCCTTCCTACTCAGGACAGATCGTTGTCCTAACCAATCCCGAGATCGGCAATTACGGCACGAACCAGGAAGACAACGAAGCCACGCGTCCGTGGATTGAAGGGCTGATCGTGCGCGAGTTTTCGAAGGTGAGTTCGAACTGGCGGTCGTCGCAGGTGACCGAGGAATACCTGGAGCAGTTCAAGGTGCCCGTGCTTTCGGATATCGACACACGCTGCCTGGTGCGGCATCTGCGGGACCATGGGGTAATGCGCGGCGTGATTTCGACGCTTGAGGCCGATACGGACAAGCTTGTCGCCAAGGCGCGCTCGATCCCGAAGATGGACGGCACGGATCTTGCGAAAGAAGTGAGCACGAAGCGTTCGTATGTGTGGGAAGTGGGCGAACGATCGCACGAACCAGTTGCCCAGGTTGGAGTGAAGGATGAGCCTCCCCGCTTTCATGTAGTGGCTTATGACTTCGGGATTAAGCAGAACATTTTGCGAAAGTTACGGGGTGAGGGCTGCCGGGTGACGGTGGTCCCGGCGCAGACTCTGGCGGAAGATGTGATGGCGCTGAAACCCGACGGAGTGTTCCTGTCGAATGGACCGGGCGACCCTGAGCCGTGCACCTATGCCGTGGATTCGATTCGGCGGTTGATGGGGCGGATGCCGATTTTCGGCATTTGTCTGGGACATCAACTCACCGGCATCGCGCTTGGCGGCAAGACCTTCAAGCTGAAGTTCGGACACCACGGGGGGAACCATCCGGTGAAGCAGTTGAAGACCGGGAAGATCGAGATCACGGCGCACAACCATAATTTTGCTGTCGATCCCGATTCTTTGCCGACCAGCGAAGTGGAACTCACGCACATCGATCTGAACGATCAGACGCTTGAAGGACTGCGGCACCGGAATTTGCCGCTGTTCAGCGTGCAGTATCACCCAGAGGCTGCCCCAGGGCCGCATGATTCCCATTATCTGTTCAAGGATTTCGTGAAGATGATGGAGGAGTGGAGAGGGTGAGGAAGGCTGCGCAATGGGCATTGTCAGTGGTTCTCTGTGCAACTCCTCTCTCAGCCTGCACCTCCATTGCTCCTAAGAATCCGGTGAAAGCGGCAGCAGTATGCGGACATGCGCAAGACCCGATCGGGGGGAGGATTGCTGATTTCGATTTGCAACTGGTGCGGGAGGACCAAACCGTTATCGCGGAGACACGCACGGACGAGGACGGCAATTTTCGATTCCCGCCAGTAGCCAAAGGCACGTACTACATGATTACAAAGTCCAAGGGTTGGCAGCTGGGATGGTCGGTGGAAGTAACAAGCTCTAAGAGCTTTAGAGACTGTGGCCATCCGTTAATCGCGCATCGGGCCTCACCTCATGCGGAGGCTCGATTAGCAAGAAAGGATACCATCCCAGATTCTAAGAGGGAGTGATACTTATTTTGCCTTGGATTAGAAGCTTTGGAAGGGCGCGCCTTCAGGCGCGCCGCGAGAGTGCAATTCAAAATCGCGGCTTTAGCCGCTGAGGTCGCATCGTGGAGCTGAGGTCGAGTGGTTCTTGAGGAAAGGGTTGATTCGGCGCGGCTTAAAGCCGCGCCCTTTCAAAGCCATGACGTTATGAGACCGTCCAGAGAGCACGCCACCAATGGCGGCCAAACCTACATGGTGACCTCTGCAACCTGGGAGCGGCGATCTCTTTTTCACAACGAACGATGGTCCCACCTGCTCGTCGATACGCTGTACCACTATCGCGGATCAGCTTATTTGCTTCACGAGTCCGTGATCATGCCCGATCACATCCATGCGCTATTAACTCCGAAAACGAGTTTGGAGAAAGCCGTGCAATTCATCAAGGGCGGGTTTTTGTATCGAGCGAACAAGGAGCTTGGATCGAATATGGAGGTCTGGCAGAAGGGATTCTCGGATCATCGTATTCGGGATGCGGAAGATTATCGACGGCATGTTGCGTACATTCGAGAGAACCCGGTTCATAAGCATCTATGCGAGCGAGTGGAGGAGTATTCATATTCGTCAGCGCATCCGGGGTTCGAGTTGGATGCGGTACTTCAGGGGCTAAAGCCCAACGATTTAGAGGAGCCTCATGGCGCGCCTGAAGGCGCGCCCTTTCAAAACGAGAAGCCCGACGGCGCGTTTGAAGGCGCGCCCTTTCAAAGCAAACCTCCGGCCGCAGTCGAGCAAGCACGTTCTCAACCCAGACCTGGAAAGATCGCCTAATAAATGCCCAAACGTACTGATATCTCGAAAATACTGATTCTCGGCTCCGGGCCCATCGTCATTGGGCAGTCGGCGGAGTTTGATTATTCCGGCACGCAGGCCTGCAAGGCCCTTAAGTCTGAGGGTTACGAAGTGGTGCTGGCCAACTCCAATCCCGCGACCATCATGACGGACCCGGAGATTGCGGACCGTACCTATATTGAGCCGCTCACGCTCGAGTATTTGGAAGAGATCATCCGCATCGAGCGGGAACTCTCGCCGAGCGCGGGCTTTGCCGTGTTGCCGACCGTTGGCGGACAGACCGCTCTCAATCTTGCGATTGAACTTTCCGACGGCGGCGTTCTGGAAAAATACAACGTGATCCTGATCGGGGCGAAGGTTGAGGCCATAAAGAAGGCCGAAGACCGCCTCTTCTTCAAGGACGCGATGCAGAAGATTGGGCTCGACGTTCCTAAGTCGGCGCTGGTGAACAGTACAAAAGACGGCTTGGAATTCGCGGGCAAGATCGGCTTTCCGGTGATCATAAGGCCCTCGTTCACGCTTGGGGGTACGGGCGGCGGCATCGCCTTTAACCGCGAAGAATTGGTCGAGGTGCTGACTCGCGGTTTGGATATGTCTCCCGTACACGAGGCATTGATTGAAGAGTCGGTGCTGGGATGGAAAGAATTCGAACTGGAGGTGATGCGCGATACGAAAGACAACGTCATCATCATCTGCTCGATCGAGAACTTCGATCCCATGGGTGTGCATACCGGTGACTCGATCACCGTGGCCCCGGCGCAGACGCTGACCGACCGCGAATACCAGGCGATGCGCGATGCGTCAATTGCGGTGATCCGCGAAATTGGCGTGGATACGGGCGGATCGAACATCCAGTTCGGAGTGAATCCGGAAACCGGGCGGATGGTGGTCATCGAAATGAACCCGCGCGTCTCGCGTTCGTCGGCGCTGGCCTCGAAGGCTACGGGTTTTCCGATTGCAAAGATTGCCGCGAAACTCGCCGTGGGCTATACGCTCGACGAGATTCCCAACGACATTACGCGCAAGACTCCGGCGTGCTTCGAGCCGACGCTCGACTACGTAGTCGTAAAGATTCCCAAGTGGCAGTTTGAAAAATTTCCAGGAGCCGACGAGAACCTCGGGGTGCAGATGAAGTCGGTCGGTGAAGTGATGGCGATCGGCCGCACCTTCAAAGAAGCGTTGATGAAGGGCATTCGCTCGCTCGATACCGGGAAACGCGTTGGGGGCGAGAAGATCGAGCCCAAGATCCTGACGCAACGGCTGGTGACGCCGCATCCGGAGCGGCTGGCCTACGTTCAGTACGCGCTCCGGCAGGGGCACACGGTAAAGCAGATCGCGAAGATGACCTCCATGGATCCGTGGTTCCTCTACCAGCTCAAAGAGATTAATGACATGCAGCTTGAGTTGGAGAAGCACCCGATGGAGTCGATTCCTACCGAGGTGCTGCGCGAGGCGAAGCGCATGGGCTTCTCCGACGGGCGGCTGGCGAATGTGTGGCGTCTGGAGGGACAAGAGAAGGTGCGGCACCTGCGCAAAAAGCACGGCGTTCTGCCTGTGTACAAGCGCGTAGACACATGTGCGGCGGAATTCGAGAGTTTCACACCTTATCTGTATTCGACTTACGAAGACGAAGACGAAGCGGCGCCTACGGACAAAAAGAAGATCATTATCCTGGGCAGCGGACCCAACCGAATCGGGCAGGGAATTGAGTTCGACTATTGTTGCTGTCACGCCTCGTTCGCGCTGCATGAAGACGGTTACGAGACGATCATGATCAATTGCAATCCTGAGACGGTCTCGACCGACTATGACACCAGTGATCGCCTGTACTTTGAGCCGCTGACTTTTGAAGACGTGTGGGCGATTTATCAGCACGAGGCTTCGAAAGGCGCGCCGGTGGGGGTGATTGTGCAGTTCGGCGGACAGACGCCGCTGAACCTGGCATTGCCGCTGAAGGCGGCGGGCGTAAACATTATCGGTACTTCTCCGGAGTCGATTGATCTGGCCGAGGATCGCAAGCACTTCAACAAACTGCTGGAAGAATTGCAGATTCCGCAGGCCGCGGGAGTAATGGCGACGTCGCTGGAAGAAGCCATCGAAGGAGCCAAGCAGGTTGGGTATCCCGTGGTCGTGAGGCCTTCCTACGTGCTGGGCGGACGCGCCATGGTTATCGCCTACGACGAGGAATCGGTAATCCGGTATATGAAAGAGGCGGTCGAGTATTCGCACGATCGTCCGGTGCTGATCGACCACTTTCTCGAAGATGCGATTGAAGTGGACGTGGACGCGCTCTCCGATGGCGAAGATGTAGTGATTGGCGGAATTATGCAGCACATCGAGGAGGCCGGCATTCACTCCGGCGATTCTTCGTGCGTGCTGCCCGCGGTGGATATTCCGCAGCCGCTGATGGAGCGCATGCGCGAGTACACGTTCAAGCTGGCGCGTGCGCTGAAAGTGATTGGGCTGATGAATATTCAATTCGCCATCCCGCGGGGCAACGGCGCTGGTTCAGGCAATGGCGCGGAGGGCGGAAAAGTTTATGTTCTGGAAGTGAACCCGCGGGCTTCACGCACCGTGCCCTACGTTTCGAAGGCAACCGGAGTGCCGATGGCAAAGATCGCAGCGCGCCTGATGACTGGGCGTAAGCTGCGTGAGTTCCTGCCGGATAACATTGAGCGCCGCGCCGATCTCGACACCGGACGCTGCTACTACGTGAAGTCCCCGGTATTTCCGTGGAATAAATTTCCCGGCGTCGATACAGTGCTGGGGCCAGAGATGAAATCCACCGGCGAAGTGATGGGCGTGGGCGATAGCTTCGGCGAGGCTTTCGGCAAAGCGCAGTTGGCGGCGGGGCAGAAGTTGCCCACACAGGGCACGGTGTTCCTTAGCGTCACCGAGCACGACAAGCGGTATGTTGCGGACGTGGCCCGCAAGTTTGTTGACATGGGTTTTAAGCTGGTGGCCACTTCGGGCACGGGAGACGTGATCGAGGCCGCAGGCATGCGGGTTGAGCGTGTCTACAAAGTGAAAGAAGGACGCCCGAACGTGGTGGATTTCATCAAGGGCCAACGCATTCATCTCATCGTCAATACACCCACCGGTCTGGAGCCCTGGTTCGACGAGAAGGCGATTCGGCGCGCCGCGGTGATGGCGCGGATTCCGACCATTACGACGCTTTCCGCTGCCCGGGCCGCTGCAGAAGGCATCGCCGCGCTGCAGCGTGGAGAAGTGAACATACGGGCGCTACAACATCTGCACGCGGAACGAATAATCAAGAGCAGATAAAACAGAGCGTCTGGCTCGGATCGCGTGCGATACTGGTTGCGAGGGTTCGCATGCTACTTCAGGGTATTTTTCCTCCTATCACGACGCCGTTTTATCCAGACGGCAACGTCTACTTCAAGAAGCTCGAAAGCAATGTTGAGCGCTATTCGCGCACGCCTTGCGCTGGAATTGTTGCGCTCGGCTCGACTGGTGAAGCGATTCTGCTTTCTGATCAGGAGCGGCGTGACGTGCTGAAGTCCGCGCGGGAGGCGGCTGCGCCCAACAAAGTGCTGATTGCCGGCACAGGGATTGAGTCGGCGATCGATACGTTGCGGCTTACCGAATACGCTGCTGAACTGGGTTACGATGTGGCTATGGTTCGCACGCCGCATTACTACAAGAAGCAGATGCTGCCGGCCAACATTCTGGCGTTTTATCGAACCGTGGCGGACCGCTCGCCGATTCCAGTGATCATTTACAACTTTCCGCAAGGTACCGGTTATGACATTCCCGCTGAGTTGGTGATCGAACTGGCCGATCATCCAAACGTGATTGGCATAAAGGAATCGGGCGGCGATGTGGAGAAAGTTCGCAAAATGGTGGAAGGCGCTCGCCACCTCCAGCGCAACGCAACGGTAACCGAGACGTTTGAAGCGGTCACTCCTCGCATGCTCGCGGCTGCGACTGCAGGCTCGGGTGCCGAGGGCGGGGAACTGGTTTCGATAGCGACGTTGTCGGGTTCGGGATCAGCGCCTTCGACCAAGCCGTCGTCAGCGGCTGTTGCGGTCGTCGGCAAAATGAAAACTCGGCAGAAAGAAGTGGGATTTCAGGTGATGGTGGGAGCAGCGGACAAACTTCACGCTTCCCTCGAAGTCGGAGCGGTGGGAGCGATTCTGGCCTTCGCCTGTTTTGCGCCGACTGCCTGCTATGAAATCTACGCAGCGTGGAAAGAAGGCGACGCCGAGCTGGCGCAGTTGAAGCAGGAGCGCATCGTTCCCGCCTCGCAATATGTCATCGGCGGGCTGGGAATTTCCGGCGTTAAGCATGCCATGGACTTCAACGGGTATTTTGGCGGGCCAGTTCGTCTACCCCTGCTGCCGCTGACTGGCGACGCGAAGGCTGAGGTCGAGCGACTGTTGGCCGATGTAAGGAACTGATTGTGGGGTAAAAGCCGCTCGGACTTTGAGGAATCTCTGCCGCCTATCGGTGACCATTCACTTGTGACCAAGCTCACATTCTCGTATACTATATTCGAACGAACGTTCGAATATAGTATCGGTAAGCCATGGCAAGTCCGTTAACCGCAACCCGAGTTTCGAAGCGACAGAGCGCAGCACACGCGCCGGCTACGCGGTTCGATCGGCGACTCTCGGAGATTCTCACGCACGCTACCAACGTCTTCTGCGAAAAGGGATACGAGGGAGCCTCGATGCGCGACCTTTCGCGCGCCAGTGGGATGTCACTGGCCGGGCTTTATTACTATTTCGAATCCAAAGAGCGGCTGCTCTTCCTCATCCAGAAGCATACTTTCACCACGATCGTGCAGCGTTTGAAGGTGCGGTTGGAAGGGGTAAGCGATCCGGAGCAGCAAATCCGCATCTTTATTCTGAATCACCTGGAATATTTCCTGGCCAACCCGGCTGCGATGAAAGTGCTCTCGCATGAGGCGGAAGCGCTAAATAACGGCTTTGCTTCGGAAGTCGCGGCGATCAAGCGCGAATATTATCGCATCTGCGTGGGCCTTTTGGACGAACTGCAGCGGGGGCGGTCCTTACAATTCTCCACGCGGATCGCGGTGTTGAGCTTGTTCGGCATGATGAATTGGATTTATACCTGGCATAACCCGCGAGTCGATGCCGACGCCGAGGAAATTGCGCGTGAAATGGGTGATATTTTTCTGCGCGGGGTAATAACGCCTACGAAAGTTCGCAAATAGAGAAGCAGTCAAATTGAGCGGCAATCAGAATTTGCTCAATAACGATTAATCAACCCTATTAAGATACGAAATTTAGAGGAGCGAGAAACATGGCAACGACGATGCAGCCCACGACCGGCGAAACGACTAAACAGCTGGTCAACTACCGCACGGATGGCGGCGTAGCAGTGATCGAGATGTGCGATCCGCCGGCCAACACTTATACCTACGAGATGAACCAGCAGCTGGACGCAGCCATTCTGCGGGCGCGCATGGAGAACGACGTCTACGTTATCTTGCTGACTGGCGCGGGCGACAAGTTTTTCTCGGCCGGGGCGAATATCAAAATGCTTTCGAGTGTCGACCCGACCTTCAAGTATTACTTTTGCCTGCACGCCAACGAAATGCTGCTGCGATTGGAACACACACCGAAGCTGGTGATTGCGGCGATCAACGGCCACTGCGTGGGCGGTGGGCTGGAAATTGCCATGGCCGCCGACATCCGCATCGCGCGAAAAGATGCCGGCAAGATCGGTCTGCCGGAAGTGAATCTGGGCGTGCTTCCCGGCACCGGTGGGACGCAGCGGCTTTCGCGGCTCGTGGGCAAGAGCAAGGCGATTGAGTTGATGGTCACGGGCAACACGTTCTCGTTTGAAGAGGCGCAAGAGCTCGGCATTATCAACGACATCTACGAGCGTGATGGCTTCATGGAAAACATGATGGAGTACGCCAAGCAGTTCTGCCCGCCGAACAAAGCGGCCAAGGCTGTAGGACGCATCAAGCGCGCCGTGCAGACCGGTTGGGAAATTCCCATGGAATCGGCGCTGGCGGTGGAGCGCGAGAACCAGCAAATTCTTTTTCAGAGCGAAGATGCGAAGGAAGGTCTGGCTGCATATGTCGAGAAGCGGCCTGCGGTCTTCAAAGCGAAATAGTCAAATAGGTTGGGAAGGACATGGTTTTATGCCGCCCGAAACTAAGTAAGACGCGGACTTTAGCCCCAGTGAGTGCGGCAGTAAATATCGAGGTCTTATGCCAGGAAAAGTAGCAAAAATCGGAACGTTCAGTGACTGGGAAGGCATGTTCAATGATTGGCGCAAGGATATAGGCGTCAATACGGCGGACATTGAGGCCTTTCATTTCGACACGCTGTATGGTGCGATTGATACGGAAGAGATCGAATTCGGATCGTACAAAGGCCGCCGCAAATGGGAGAACCTGCGCCAGATTCCGACGCAGCAGATGCGCGATGCCCTGATGAACATGATTGTGTATCAGGGCGACACCGAGTTTGCCAGCGTCGAGCAGCAGCGAAATCTTCTTGAGAACGCACCCACCGACTGGGATCGCCGCGCCATCACTCGCGTGATGATCGAAGAAATGCGGCACGGTTGGCAGATGTGCGCGCTGCTCGTAGATCACTTTGGGTATTCCGGAAAAGTCGAGGCGCAGAAAATGCTGGAGCGCCGCGCCTTCGAGAACAAGAGGTTGCTCGGCGCATTCAACGTCGAGGTCGATAACTGGATGGATTTTTTCACTTACACCGACTTTGTCGATCGGGATGGAAAATTCCAACTACAGATGCTGAAGTACTCGGCCTTTGCGCCTCTGGGACGGTCGATGTCCTACATGTTGCGGGAAGAGGCTTTTCACATGGGCACGGGTAACGATGGCCTACGCCGCATTGTGGAAGCGGGAGTGATCCCAGGCTGGCTGATTCAGAAGTATCTCAACAAATGGATTTCAAGCTCCTACGACCTGTTCGGCACGGATCATTCGTCGTCAGCGCATTGGGCCTATGTTTGGGGCGTTAAGGGACGTTACGACGAACCCAAGAACGAGCATGCTCCCGACCTCGACGATCTCAATGATTACAACCGGAATCTCTATCGTGACGAAGTGGCGGGATTGATTGAGCGCTTCAACGGCGCATTAAAGCCTGGTCAGCCGAAGCTCTACGCGCCGGATATCAAGTTTAATCGAGAGATTGGACGCTGGAAGGGGCAGAAATTCCACGCCCAGACCGGCGCGCTGCTTGAGGATCGCGCCTACGAACAACATTTGAAAGAATACATGCCGTCACAGGAAGACAAGAAGCTGCTGCTGGATATCATCGGGACCGAGAAGAAGTGGATTGCCGAGAAAACTGGCGCACGCGACCCGCTGGCGAGCATCGGCGAAGTTCGAAAATCGGCGATCAATCTGTGAGTCAAAATCGTTCGCCGCAGAGGCACGGAGATACTGGGGAAAGCATGACATCCGGTTTGGTGGAAACGAAGCTCGCGCGACTTGCAGTTCATGTTAAAGCCCCGGTGGGGCGGATTGGGTTGCGGAATCCACCTCTCAACGTAATCGACATTCCGATGATGGACGAGTTGCGCGCTGCATTGGCA
The DNA here is from genome assembly GCA_964403025.1 of uncultured Acidobacteriaceae bacterium. GTDB lineage: Bacteria > Acidobacteriota > Terriglobia > Terriglobales > Acidobacteriaceae > Sulfotelmatobacter. Next base: position 209,840 of record CAYOEH010000005.1, read on the forward strand.
GACATTGAGGCGCATCCGGAGGTTTCGGTTATCGTGCTGACGGGCGAAGGCAAGGCGTTTTCAGCTGGGGTCGATGTGGCGGCGCACGCTCCCGACAAAGTTGAAGAGATGCTGTTCAAGTTTCATACCGTGATTCGCGCCTTGGTTGCGAGCAGGAAAGTGACGATCGCCGCGGTGCACGGAAATTGTCTGGGTGGTGGTGCGGAGTTGGCGATGGTTTGCGACATCGTCTATACGGCGGCTTCGGCACGCTGGGGGTTTCCGGAGATCAAGCTGGGCTGCTATCCGCCGGTGGCCTGCTCGGCCCTAGCCGCGCTTGTGGGGCAAAAACGGGCCGCAGAATTGATTCTCACTGGGCGGACGATCAGCGGTACTGACGCGGCGGGAATGGGGCTGGCAAATCGCTCCGTAGCCGACGATGAATTGGTGAAGGTGGTCGACCAAACTGTAGAGGAGCTCTCCAAGCTGAGTCCTGCTGTGCTGGCGGTAACCAAAAAGGCTATCTACAACTGGGACGCGATGCACTTTGACAAGGGCTTGGCTCGGGCCGAGAAGATTTATCTGGAAGAGTTGATGAAGACGGCGGACGTGCAAGAAGGTATCCGGGCCTTCATGGAGAAGCGCCAGCCGCAGTGGACGGGGAAGTAGTTAAAGAGCCGACATGGACTACGAGATCACACCCGAAGAAGTGAAGAGGAAGCTCGATCAGGTCGACAAATTTACGCTGCTTGATGTTCGTGAGTTGTGGGAGTTCGAAACGGCGAGCATTGAAGGAGCGAAACTGATTTCCATGGGCGACATCCCCAGCCGTGCTCACCAGGAATTGGATCTGGAAGATCATATCGTCGTGATTTGCCATCACGGTGTGCGCTCGATGAATGTGACCGCCTGGCTGCGGCAGCAAGGATTTGAGAAGGCGCAATCCATGCGCGGTGGCATCGACGCCTGGTCTCACGTGGTAGATCGTAAAGTCCCGACCTACTGAAGCAAACGCTCATGAAAAAAGAACTTGTCGAGCTCAAAATCAACGGCCGCAGGCAAGAACTGGCCATCGAACCCAGCGCGCTCCTGCTGGATAATGAAGCGGTCGAACGGACACGTTGCGGATGCGTGGATTTCCATTACGGCTGTGAACCCGGCGCCCTACCTGGTTGAGCAAGCAGGTGAGATGCTAATCGGCAAAGCGGTTGATGATGCCTTGCGGAGGCGGTCGGAGATCTTGCGGCGCGTACGGCCGAGCCTTTTGATTACGTCTGCTCTGACTCCGAAGTACCGGCGAGAAATGATTCGAGTCTTCACCAAGCGCGCCGTGCCAGCAGCGGCGAACAATTGAATGCCATCCGATGATCACCGACTGCCACATCCACATATCGCCTTTGGAAATGTTCAAGCCCCACGCGCTGGAACTTATGAAGAAAAAGCGCGCGAACTTCGATCAGATCGCCGAGTTCTGCCGGTCGCCCAAGGCGTTCCTCACGTATCTCGACGCGTGCGGTATTGATCGCGCCGTGCTTGTAAACTACGTGGCCCCGGAAGTGATCGGCTTCACAAATGGGGTTAACCAATTTATTGCCGACTACGTCAAAGACGATCCCCAGCGGCTGCTTTCATGCGGTAGCCTGCATCCGCGCCATACTACGAACGTCCTGGCCGACATGGAGCAGATTCTGCGGCTCGGAATCCGCATGATCAAGATCCATCCGCCACATCAGCTTTTATTTCCTAACGATTATCTGAATGGCGTAAAGGAGCTGGAGATCATTTATCGAGCCGCTGAGGCTAATGGCGTTCCCGTGATGTTTCACACCGGGACTTCCATTTTTCCTGGGGCGCGCAACAAGTATGGCGATCCGATTCATGTGGATGATGTCGCCGTCGATTTTCCCAAGTTAAAGATTTTGCTGGCGCACGGTGGCCGTCCGCTCTGGATGCAGACAGCATTTTTCCTGGTTCGACGTCATCCCAACGTCTATCTGGATATCAGCGGCATCCCGCCAAAGACCCTGCTTAAGTATTTCCCGAGATTAGAAGAGATCGCGCACAAGACGTTGTTTGGCACGGACTGGCCAGGACCGGGTGTGCCGGACGTCAAGAAGAATCTTGAAGAGTTTCGCGCGTTGCCGCTGGCTGACGAACTGCAACAGCAGATTTTGTGTAAGACAGCCCTCAGCATTTGGCCGGCTTGATGCTACTTCTTTCGGCTTCCACAAACCGTCGGTTTGGATGGGAGGCGGTTCCTGAGGTATAACAGAAGGAAAGTTGCACTCTCCGCGCAGCCCTCGCGTGGCTCCGCAGCGTTATCAATCGATGAGCGAGATACTATGTCGAGCGTGATAAGCACTCCCGCTGCTAAAGGACTGGAAGGCATCGTAGCCACGACCTCCAGAATTTGTTATATCGATGGCGACCGCGGCGTACTCGCGTACCGCGGCATCGACATCCACGAACTCGCGGAACACTCGACTTTTGAAGAAACCTGCTACCTGCTTTGGTTTGGGCGTTTGCCGAATCGCAGCGAACTAAAAGATCTTCAAGGACGGCTGGCGGAAGAACGTCATCTTGATCCAGCGATTATCCGGTTCCTGCGGGACGCCCCACGGACCGCGCTGCCCATGGATGTGCTGCGTACCGCGGTTTCGGCGCTGGCGTTTTATGATGGCGATGACAAGAAAAATGATCACGATGCCAATGTTCGCAAGGCCATCCGGCTGACTTCGCAGATCGCGATGATCGTTGCCGCTTACGACCGGATTCGAAAGGGGAAGCCGGTTGTAGAAGCGGATCGATCTTTGTCGCATGCAGGCAATTTCCTACTGCAACTGAGTGGAGCAAAGCCTTCCGACACGGCCGAGCACGCTCTGGATATCGCACTTATCCTGCACGCCGACCACGAGCTGAATGCGTCCACCTTTGCGGCGCGCGTGACCGCGGCCACTCTGTCAGACATGCATTCGGCGATCACTTCTGCCATCGGCACCCTGAAAGGGCCGCTGCACGGTGGCGCAAACGAAGCTGTCTTCCGAATCCTTGAAGCGATTGAACGTGAGAAGGCCGACCCCATCGAGTACGTCCGCAACATGCTGGCTCAAAAGAAGAAGATTCCAGGTTTTGGCCATCGCGTGTATCACACGGAAGATCCTCGCGCCACGCACTTGCGCGTCATGTCGCGTGACTTAGGTGAGGCCAGCGGACAACCGCGGTGGTACGAGATGTCAGAGAAAATCGAGCAGTTCGTCCGAGCGGAAAAGAAACTCAATGCCAATGTCGACTTTTACTCCGCGTCCACCTACCACACGCTGGGTATCGACGAAGACCTCTTTACCCCCGTGTTTGCCGTCTCACGAATCAGCGGATGGGCGGCACACGTCATCGAACAACTGGACGACAACCGCCTGATCCGGCCGCGCGCGGAATATCTTGGGCCGGACTATCCGAATCGCTACGTCCCGATCGAAAAACGCTGATCGACACGGGTCCCCGCAAGAAAGCAAGGTAGAATAAAGGGGTGATGCGCCGCATCTACCTCGACAATAACGCCACCACGCCGGTCCTTCCGGAGGTGCTCGAAGCCATGCGTCCGTATTTTGGCGAGCATTTTGGCAATGCTTCGTCGATCCACCATCACGGACAGGAGACGCGTGCGGCGGTTGAGCAGGCGCGAGACTCGGTGGCATCGCTATTGGGTTGCCGATCGACGGAGGTCGTCTTCACCAGCGGCGGCACAGAGAGCGATAATCTGGCCATCGCCGGGCTGGTCAGCGCTGGTGATCACATCATTACCTCCAGCATTGAGCATCACGCCGTATTGCACGCCTGCAAACATGCAGAAGAAATGGGCTGCGAAGTGACATGCGTTCCTGTGGATGGCCGCAGCCTGGTAAGCCCGGATGATGTACGGCGGGCGTTGCGTCCGAACACAAAGCTGATCTCCATCATGATGGCAAACAACGAAACCGGAGTGCTGCAGCCGGTCGAGGAGATTGGAAGGATAGCCGAAGAAGCCCATATCTTCTTCCATGTAGATGCGGTGCAGGCCGCGGCGAAGGTTCCGATTGATGTGAATCGAGTTGCTTGCGATGCAATGTCGATTTCAGGCCATAAGATGCATGCACCTCAGGGAGTGGGCGCGCTTTACGTTCGCAAAGGAACTCATCTGCAACCGCTGTTTTATGGCGGGCGACACGAACGCTCGCGCCGCGCCGGAACGGAAAATGTTCCGGGAATTGTTGCCCTTGGCAAAGCCGCCGAACTGGCGATGCAGAGCTTCGAGCGCGGCGACGATAAGAAAATGTCCGCATTGCGCGATCGCTTGCAGCAGGGAATCCTTGCTCAAGCGGAAGAAGCCGGAGTGAATGGCGGAGCGACGCCGCGAGTGCCGAACACGGCGAATATTTATTTCGATCACATCGAAGGCGAAGCGATGGTCATCTCGCTCGATCTGAAGGGCCTCGCGGTTTCCACGGGCGCTGCGTGTTCCTCGGGAGCGATTGAACCATCGCACGTGCTCATGGCCATGGGCTTGACGGCGAATCGAGCTCGCTCCAGTATTCGCTTCAGCCTGGGAAAGCAGAATACGCCTGAGGATATCGACTTCGCGCTGGCGTTAGTGCCGGAGGTTGTCGCGCGCCTGCGGGAACTGTCACCGAGGTACACGAAGCAAGCTGTTATTTCTTAGCATGCCAATTCCTAAGACAATCGCCGTAGCCATGTCGGGCGGGGTGGATTCTTCCACCGTCGCGGCCATGGTGCGCGCCGACGGGCACAGCGTTATCGGGCTGACTATGCAACTCTGGAACCAGCGGCGTCTGGCTGGACATGAGGGCATGCCGGAGCAAGTGACTGGTCGTTGTTGCTCGCTCGACGATGTCTACGATGCCCGCCGCGTTGCCGAGCATATCGGGATTCCTTACTACGTGGTTAATCATGAAGAGCGCTTCGAACACGATGTCGTGCGTCCGTTCGTTGCTGAGTATCTCTCTGGGCGCACTCCCATTCCTTGCAGCCTCTGTAACAATCACTTGAAGTTTGATCAACTCCACGTGGTTGCTCGCCAGATCGGTGCTGATTGCGTTGCCACAGGTCACTACGCCAAGGTCGAGTATGACGATAGCCGCGGACGCTGGCTGCTGAAGCGTCCTACGGATCGTAGTAAGGACCAGACCTATTTTCTTTTTGGCCTGACGCAGGAGCAGCTTAGCCGCACGCTTTTCCCACTAGGCGGCATGACGAAGCCCGAAGTACGTGAGTTGGCCCGCAAGCACGGACTGGCCCTGGCGGAGAAGCCCGATTCGCAGGAGATCTGTTTTGTCCCTGGCGGCGATTACAAGCGTTTTATCGACGCCTACCTGGCCGAGCGTGGCGAGATCTTGCCTGACACTGCGGGCGAGTTGGTCACCGCGAGCGGGGAAGTGATCGGCGAGCACGGCGGCATTCACAATTTTACGGTGGGCCAGCGCAAGGGCCTGGGTGTTGCGACAGGATCACCGCTCTATGTGATCCAGATCAATGGTGCGGAGAAGCAAGTGGTGGTCGGCGGCGATGAGCATCTTTATTCGCGGACGCTGTGTGGTCGACGCGTGAACCTGATCTCCGTCGAGGACTTGAGCGAGCCCATGCGCGTCTCGGTGAAGATCCGTCACCGTCATGAAGCCGCGCCGGCGCTGCTGGAAAAGATTGCGGCGGATGAGATTCTCGTGACCTTCGATCAACCGCAGCGGGCTATCACTCCCGGCCAGGCTGCCGTTTTCTATGACGACGACATCGTTGTAGGCGGGGCCTGGATCGCGTAGGATTTCGCCGGACCTGCCGTCCGCGGGTCACTCCCTGTGCGCGAATATAATTCGTTGCATGGGATCTTCTAATCCTGCATTGCCGCTCCCTGGAAGTTCGGCCATCCTTCCGTCTGATCAATCGTTCTGGAGCCGCGAATCGCGTTCCTTGAAACAAGGAATCAAGACTGGCCTCGCGGGCACCATCACCTACGCCATTTATGCAGGCTGGAATTTGCCACAGGGATACTGGGCGGTCTTCGCTGCGCTGGTGGTCACTCAAGCAAACGTAGGCGCATCCTGGAAGGCCGCACTCTACCGAACCATCGGCACCGTTCAAGGGTTCTCGGACTTGGCTGACGCGCTTCGCGCACGGAGCAAGGAAGTGCAGTCGGGAGAAAGCCTGGAGCAGGCCGTGCGTGATCTCGATTCTGATCTAGCTCATCTGCGGAAGGAACGCACCACCGCGCCCTTTTCGCTCGATCGCATGCTGCCTTTCTGTTCGTTCGTTTTCAACTTAAGGGAAGCGGCGCAGGATCTAAGGCAATTGTCTGCAAGCGTCGGCGAACTTGCGTGAGATGATCGAGTCTGCGTCGGGAGATGTTCTGCGCTAGATAAACATCTCGTCCTGCGGAACCGGACGTCGGGAGCCGCGACTATCGCCGTTTTTCCGCGCACGATTGCTCAGCAGGAATTCCACTCCCGCGGTGACGCCCCGAATAATCCCGGATACCTGGCGTACGGGTGAAACCACGGTCTGGGTTACGATATCGGAGGTCTGTTCCACCCGGTCGAGAGTCCGGCCGAGCATTTCGTCGGCGCGAATCACCTGCAGGCGGGCACGGTCGAGAGCGTCATTTACCGTGGCATCGACGCGCTCCACTTGGGATCGCACTGTGGTCGTGGTCTCCATCACGTTATCGGCAACCACTTGTAACTTGGGGCGTAACTCGGTCAGCATCGAGTGCGCCGTGTCGAGTGCGGGCAGAGCTTTGGCCTTTACTTCTTCCGACACCGCCTCCAGGCGAGCGCTGGTCTTGCGGACGGCCAAATAGAGAGCCACGAGCACTCCTGCCTGTAAGAGCACAGCTGCTCCGGTCAACGCGACGAACAGCGGAATAAGGTTTTCCATAGTGCGCTCTCCCGAGTTGACGGTCGAAGCCGCTAAACTGCAACAAGAGGGTTAAAGATTCTTGGCCGCTCCGGTTTCGGCGGTAGTTTCTTGATAAGCCTGCCGTCCCGCTTCATAGGCGGCGCGGAACTGATCCTTTTGCTGGTTTACCACGTCGCGGCCTTTATCCACCCACTCGGAAGCTTGTTCCCGAGCTTCGCGCGCGCGGCTCCGAACATACTCGCGACCCTGTTCCGCTCTCGCCCGCAGCTCTTCGCGGGTTTCGTTTCCCGCGCGCGGGGCATAAAGAACTCCAACCAAACCGCCCAAACCCAAGCCCGCAAGGAACCACACCAAACTGCTGCCATCACGGTCAGACATAGGAATTACCTCCTGAACAAGTGCTCGATTCCAGCTTAAGTACTAATCGGATGGTAGCACTCGCATCCTGTAAATACAATTACGGCGGAACCCGTAGGCGGGCATCCGTGACACCGCAACCTCATCAAGAAATCAGGTTACTTCTGAGTTGGATTCGCAGGCGTTACAGGCTGCGTTTTGACGGGAGCGGATTTCTCGCCCTGCAGGACCGAGCGCGGGCCGCCATGTTTGATGGCGTTAACGGAAAGCGTCACCGAGGTCAACATGAACAAAACGGCCGAAATCGTAGTGGCTTTGGAGAGAGCCGTAGCCGCACCACGTGGGCCAAACGCCGCCTGGCTGCCCTGGCCGCCGAACGCTGCGGAAATGTCGCCCGCCTTACCGCTTTGCAGAAGCACGACGACGATCAGGAACAGGCATACAAGCACGTGGATGATGGTGACGAGAATGATCATGGAGTTCAGAGATCCTAAAGGGTCTGGCCGCCGCTGACTGTCTTGCGAGCAGCAATGAGCAACATCTTTTTTCCCATCAATAGTTTGACATTCGCCACTCCATCCGTCAAGACCGTGGCCTCCCGATGTAGTCAAGGACGATGCGACCGCAGGCCCCATTGATTTTCGCGGAGTTGGTTCGCGAATTGACATTCTTCGTCCACGCTTTCTAAAATATTTTCAGCCCCGCGCTGTTCAGGTGTGGATCGGCACAATCGCATCTGCCTACTGTTGCCAAAAACTTTCTATGATCCAAGCTCAGGCGCTCACTAAGAAGTATGCGCACACCGTCGCCGTTGATCAGATTTCTTTTGAAGTGGCGAAAGGCCAGATCGTCGGTTTCCTGGGTCCGAATGGTGCCGGAAAAACGACGACAATGCGCATCTGAAATGCTTTCTGCCACCTTCCGCGGGAACGGCCACCGTGGCTGGCTTTGATGTCCTGGAACAACCGCTGGAGGTCAAGAAGCGAATAGGATACCTGCCGGAAACGCCGCCGATTTTACCCGGAGATGGAGACTGCGGAATACTTGAAATTTGTCGGCAGGCTGAAAGGACTCTCGGATGCCGACTTGAGGACCGTGCACACGCCAAATTGAAACCGGGCTTCCGACTTAACCGTTCCACCGTGATGAGCCCGGACCATGTTGCGCGAGTTTCGGATATGCGACCTTCCCTGCTATGCTCGACCAGAAAAAAAGTGTGAACGCTGCGTGCCATTGAGGCATCCAAGTCACGAAGCAGCGCGGCGAAGCCAATCATGTTCATTTCTATTGCCAAGTCTTAACTGGGGGGAGGGAGCGAGGCTCTCGTGAGACCTTTGGCAAGGCGTTCGTCCTCGGCGTACGAGGCACCTGATGATTTCTAATCTCCGCTATGTGCTTCTTGCCGTCGCCGCTATCCCATTTATTTATTACTTGATTGCGCTGTTCAGTGCCTGGCGGTTCTTCCAGCACAGGGCACCCGCAGGCCCGGCCAGCCGGACTTTTACGCCGCCGGTTAGCAATTTGAAGCCAATTCGCGGGCTCGACCCTGACGCCTATGAAAACTTCGCCAGCTTTTGCAAGCAGGACTATCCAGATTATGAGGTCGTTTTCTGCGTTGGTGAGGAGGACGATCCTGCGGTTCCGGTACTGCAGAGGTTACAGCTGGAGTTTCCGGATCGCCACATTCGGGTGTTGTTCGGCTCGGGCGGAACAGGATCCAACGATAAAGTTGTGAAACTGGCTCGCCTCGTCAGCGAGGCTCAGCACGAAGTCGTAGTGATTAGCGATAGTGACGTTCGAGTGCGGCCCGACTATTTGCGCACCGTGGTTGCTCCTCTGGCCGATCCCAAGGTTGGAGCTGTAACGTGTTTTTATGTGCCGATCGAGGACAAGACATTTACCGACAATCTTCAGACGATTGGAATGTTCTCTGACTTTTATGCTGGTATTCTGGTCGCGCGTCAGCTCGACGGAGTGAAATTTGCCCTGGGACCGGCCATAGCCACCACGCGCACGCGGCTGGCGGGATTCGGCGGATATGAAGCGATCAAGAACCGTCCAGCGGACGATCTGTTGGTAGGCCGCCTTATCGCCGAGCAGGGCTACGAGGTTGAGCTTCTTCCATACGCGATTTCGACAGTCGCTGACTTTCGGTCCATGCGCGACCTGTTTCACAAAAGGCTTCGCTGGATTGTGGTCATGCGGCACTTGCGGCCTTGGGGGCACCTCGGCCTGCTCTTAACGCAAGGGTTGCCATGGTCTTTGATGGCAGTCGCGATCCGTCCCTCCCCGGGAGTTGCGCTCGGTTATCTCGGTGCGTATTCTGCCCTGCGATTTGCCATGACTTGGACGGTCGGAATTTGGGGCTTGAAGCAGGATGCGCTTTGGAAAAAGTTAGCGCTGATCCCTGTATGGGACGCGCTGGCTTTCGTCATCTGGCTGACCAGCTTTACCCGGGACAGCATCCGCTGGCGAGACTCTGAATACTACATTCGCGACGGCACACTTGTCCCCGTTGCACAAACCAATCCGGAACCCGTCGGCTGACGCCCCTCTTACGGTCAGCTTCCCACTTTGCTATTCAACCCGGCTCGTGACTTCTTCGCGGAACGAAGATTCCCGTTGCTCTTTCCATCGGCTCCGACGATCTCAAGAGAGACTTGGGGAAGAGGCGCGGGTTCTCGATCTAACTGTCCTCGGCGCTCGTTAACAGCGTGGCGCCAGTTAATTCGCGGCAGCATAACGCCGGCATCGATCCGATCACGATACTGCAATGCTACATTCATGAGCGAGTCCAACAGAGAATCGGATAGCAAATGCGGCTTCAAACCAAGTTCAATCAGTTTTGAGTGCTTCGCATTGTAATAGTGTTCCTCTGCTTCGACTCGTGGATCAGGGAGATGATCGACTTCGACGGTAAGACCCAGCTTATCCCCGGCATTCTGCACCATTCGTGCCAGGTCTAACACTGAAAACTGCTCCGTGAACTGGTTGAACACCCGGCACTCCCCTCGAGCCGCCGGATTCAAACACGCAATTTCAACACAACGCACCGTGTCGCGGATATCCAGAAATCCGCGAGTCTGGCCACCCTTGCCGTACACGGTAAGCGGATGTCCAATGGCTGCCTGCACGCAGAAGCGATTGAGCACGGTGCCAAAGACTTCATCGTAGTCGAAGCGATTGATCAAGGCTTCGTCCAAGGCCACTTCATCGGTCATGGTTCCATAAACAACTCCCTGGTTGAGGTCCGTGGCACGCAGTCCCCAGGCCTTGCAAGTGAACATGATATTGTGACTGTCGTGGACCTTTGACAGGTGGTAGAAGGAGCCGGGCTGCTTGGGATAGGGCACCGTGTCCTTCCGCCCATTGTGCTCGATGGTGATGTAACCTTCTTCGATATCAATATTCGGCGTGCCGTACTCACCCATGGTGCCGAGCTTGATCAGGTGACAATCGGGCTGAAACTCGCGCAAGGCGAAGAGCAGATTGAGCGTTCCCACGACGTTGTTTACTTGCGTAAAGACCGCGTGCTTACGGTCGATCATGGAATATGGAGCGGCGCGCTGCTCGGCGAAATGAACCACTGCCTCCGGTTCGAAATCCTTGACGACCGCAGAGAGAAAATCGTACTCGGTCACATCACCGACGAACAGCTCGATGGTATTCCCGGTAACCTCCTGCCAAACCCTCAGTCGATCCGAGAGCGGACGGATAGGCGTCAGCGTCTGCACGCCCAGTTCGTAGTCCCATTGCCGGCGCGCGAAGTTGTCGGCAATCGCAACCGTATGTCCCTTCTGTGACAAAAATAGGGCTGTGGCCCAACCGCAATAACCATCCCCTCCTAGCACTGCAATCTTCATACTCTCTCCTTGCTTTAGGTTCTGTGCGTCACGTTTTCTAAGAAATTATTACCGGAAAATGCACGAGTTCTCGTACTGACTGGCTGTGCCTCTTACCCTGTGCCACCCCCCTTAGGGAGATCGGCTCGAGAAGTAGTCCCTGGCAGATTCGTCAGAACGACCTTGCCGCCGCTTTCCGCCACCAGATTAAGATGCTCCGCACCCACCAGGGATGCCAGTCGAGGAACTACATTCTGATTGGCCACAATGTAGGAGCGCCCCGGCTTGAGCCATAGATCCTTGAATTGTGTATCGTCGATAAATACGTCGGGCGCGCCCGGTGCGTAAGCGCCGTATTCCAGATTGTAGAAGCGTCCGTTGCGCAGCAACGCGGTGCGGTTGGTATAAAAGAAAATGGAAGAAAACGTGTAATAGTGATGATCGACAATCAGCGTCCCCGGCGGTGACTTCAAGATCGCCTCTGCCAGCGGACGCGAAGACATATACGGATCGAAGACAGCCATAGCCATGCGGGCGGCGTGGAAGAACAGAATCATCATCAGCGCGGCGGCCAGAAATGCCCGCTGACCGGCCCATTTCCAGGTTGCGAATGCACCGATGCAAAAGGCGAACGCGGCCACCAGCAAAGGCATTCGAAGATAGGCGAAGGAAGCAAGAGTGAGGTCCTGCATGTGCCCCAAAGAGAGCTTATAAGCGCCCGGGTGCTGGCTGAGCGCGTGCGAAATATCTCCCGGCGCGGGCAGGTTGCGGGTGAGAAAAAACAGGCTTAGCGTTGCCACTCCAGCGCAGGCGGCAACCACCGAGAGCACTCGCGTACCGCGCCGTATCCAAACTCCTCCCATTGCCATGGCTGAGCCCAGTAGCAGCGCCAACGCTGGATAGCAAGGCATGGAGTAATATTCCTGCGTCGTCGAAAAGGTGAAGAAGACCAGCACAAAGCCAGCCATGCAAAGAGCGAGCAGCCGCGCTCGGCCAGCGCGATCCTCGGGCTTAAAGGAAAGTTTGGCGATAGCGGGAAAATATACGCTCCAGGGAAACAGCCAGACCAGGTGCAGCGACCAGAAGTAAAGGCGCGGGACGGTGTTGTAATCTCGTGGATAGCGTAAGTTCAGAAAACGCAGTAGCTGCTCATTGATGAAGAAAAACCAAAGAAACCCGTGATATTGCCCCGGCCCACTGTGAAGGGTGAAGGCAAAGTAAGGTGGATTCCGCAAGGTGGCCAGAATATGCCAGGGTGCAGCGATAAGCAGAATGATCAGCAATCCGCTGAAGGGACGCATTCGTCGCCACGCAACTGCGGAAAAGAGTTGATGGGTGATCCCAAGGTAGATTGCTCCCGCCGCGAGCGGGAACAGGACCCCGATCAAGCTTTTTAGCAGGAGTCCAAATCCAAGGCTCGCGGCCAGCACGAAAGCCCAAAACCGCGGATGAGGCTCGTCTTCCTCCAAGACGCGAAGAAACGCCCACATGGCGAGCGCCACCGTGAAGGTGAGCATGACATCCGGAATCAAAACCCGAGTAAATAAAAACAGCCCTATGCACGTAGCCATGCACAGACCCGCATAGAACCCTGCCCGCTTACCGAATGCCCAAATGCCGAACGCTGCTGTTAGCCCGCTGAGGGCAATCGCCGCTAAGGCGATCGGAATGCGCGCCGCCCAGTCGTGCGCACCAAAAATTACGTAGCTTGCTGCGATGGCCCAATACACAAAGGGAGCTTTTTCCAGATACACCACTCCATCCAGGCGCGCGGTTACCCAGTCGCCCGAAGCGAGCATGTTGCGCGCGATCTGTGCCTGTACGGCGTCCACATCATCCATCAAAGAAGGAGGAGAAATAATGCAGCCCAGATAGATGGCGCCCGCGGCCAGCAGAACGACTAGATATAGGTACCAGTTTTTTCCTGTATCCAAACGTTCATCTCCGGGGCGGCGGCTGCTTGAATCCCCCACTTTTTCATCCACAGAAACAGCACCATCAGACCCCATAAGTGGTATCCCACATTGACTTGTCTCTCCAGGTGTTGGCGGATATAAGTCTCGATCACATCCCGCCGGAATAGATTCGCATGATCGGATGATCCGTCCAGCAAGACGTCGGTCATCAGCGATCGCAGACAACCGCGAAGCCAATCGTGCGCTGGGATGTCGAATCCAATCTTCTTGCGTCGCAGAACCGACGGTGGAAGCTTATCGCGCATCAATTCCTTCAGAAGAACCTTCTGCCTCGAACCACGAATCTTGAGAGATGCAGGCAGGGATGCAGCGAATTCAACGATCCGGTGATCGAGGAACGGCGGCCGTACTTCCAGCGAATGCGCCATGCTCATGCGATCCGCCTTGTTCAGAATGTCATCAGGAAGAAAATATCTCTGATCGAACCACAAATAGGGCGCAAGATCATCGGCTCCCGAAGCCCGATGGCGCAGTTCGCCTAGAACCCTGTTGAGAGCCGGCGGAATCTCCACACGCAACAAGGCCGCCTTTTGCGCATCGCTGAATGTTCCATTCCAGTAGACATGCGCCCGCTCGGGAGACATCTGGCAGCCTTCGAGGAACCGTTTCAGCTGGTATTCGAAGCTGATCTTGTCATCCGAAACGGGCAATATCTGCAAGACGCGGGAGGCAAGCTGGAGAGCCTTCCGGGGGAATCGTCGGGCGACAGCGGCGATGCGGTTCGCCTGATGCGTGAGATATCCGCCGAAGAGCTCGTCCGCCCCTTCGCCACTCAGGCTGACGGTCGTCTTGGTCTTGCTCAACCTGGAAAGGAACCACACAGGAAGCGCACCGGCATCCGCCGAAGGTTCGTCCGAGTAATACGCGAACTGCTCGATCGCATCCCGCAGATCGACCTCGGGGTTCAGATCCACTTCCTCATGATCGGTTTGGTATCGCTGTGCTACCTCGCGAATGTACGCGGTTTCGTCGAAGCTCCGCCCCTGGAATGAGATCGAGAAGGTCTTGAGCGGCGTTCCAGATTCAGCCGCGTAGTGCAAGATCGTAGAGGAATCGATGCCTCCGCTGAGCCACATACCCAGCGGCACATCAGACACCAGGTGCTCGCGCACGGATTGCCGTAGAAGCGCGTCCAATTCCTCGCGGGCAGATTCCAGAGTCCGATCACGAACGACCCCGAACGGCAAGGACCAATAAGAATCGGTGGAAACCTTACCGTCCTGCCACTCCAGCCACTTTCCTGGAGGAAGTTTTTCAATGCCCTCGACCAGCGTCCAGGGGCAGGGAACGTAATTCAACGAGAGATAGCAATCGAGACCGTCCATACTTAGTCGCCGCTCGATCTCGGGATGGACCAGAATCGCCTTCAGTTCCGAACCGAAGAACAGATCGCTTCCGCGCCGCGCGAAATAAAGTGGTTTGATTCCCATGCGGTCGCGTGCCAGCACAAGGCGCTTGGTGGATTTCGTCCAGAGCGCGACTGCGAACATTCCTCGTAAACGCGCAAAACAACCCGTATCCCATTCGAGAAATGCCCTAAGAACAGCTTCCGTGTCGCAGTGCGAGTGGAAGCGGTGCCCGAGCCCTTCGAGTTCGCGTCGCAGTTCCTGGTGGTTGTAGATTTCGCCGTTGAATACGATGGCTACATCGCCATCGTCCGACAGGATGGGTTGGTCGCCGGAGCCGAGGTCTATGATCTTGAGCCGCGTCGCACCTAAGGAGCAGGAACTGGATTGGAAGACACCTTGCTGGTCCGGTCCGCGATGAACCAGTGTGGCGGCGGCGCGCTGAATGCGACCGGAATCAGATATCCAACTTTTATGCGTGAAGCCGACTATCCCACACAAGCGCCTGGCCCTCATTACTGCTCTAGAATCAGCTTGCGATTCCCGCAGATTGGCGCACGGGAGCCGTGACTTCCGGAGCCAGGGCACGGCGAAAATCTGCCAGCTAGAAATGCGAAAATAGAAGCTTTAACGAATTTTATATGATGCCAAGACCGCCCGTCGCGATTGAGATTTTTCGCGAGGCCCTAAAACAATCTTCCTCGCTATGCCTGTATTTGGATACTCAGAAACGCTTTTCGGCAAATTATCGCCGCCCGACGACCACCAAAGCCACACCAACGCAAACCAGCAGCACGCCTGCCCACCTCCTTGGCGTTACCTGCTCACGGAGAAAGAATTTCCCTCCTAGCGCTCCGGCGGCATAGCTCAACGCTGTGACCGGAACCACGAGACTCACATTTTCCATCGATAGAACAGCGAGCAGCGAGAAAAACGCAGTCCCCATCAGGGTCAGACCGACCCATATCCACGGCACTCGCAACACGCGGGGAACCAATCGGAGCAGAGCGGACGGGCGAAAATCCTTTACCTCGCCGACCACCTTCATCGCCCGAGCGACACACAATTCGCCCCCCGTGCCCGCGCCAATAATTAGCAGATAGAGGAAGATCTCGCGCATTTAGCGGGGCTCCGTGGTACGAGGAGGCGTATACCCGACCACCAGGACGCCCAGGCAAATGACCATCACTCCGATCCAACGCGTGGGTGTGACCACTTCACGCAGGAGGAAATGCGCCAGCAAGGCCACCATACCGTAGGCCGCCGCCGAAGCTGGTTGGACGTAACTGTAATCCGCCCACGAGAGCACCAGCATGTAAGCCACAAAGAAAGTAATGAGAGAGCCGATGCCCAGCCAAATCGTGCCCGAAGTCAGCACCCGGGAAAGGAGGTCAAGCGCTTGCGCCAGCGTCTCGGTACTTGCCGGGCCGATCCGCTTCATCCCCTTACCGAGGAGCACATTGCCAAGAGGGCCGAAAATCACCATCAGAGAGATCAACAGATAGGTCTTAAAGTGCAATCTAGCAGAGGGCTTCATGCGCGATAGGACCGCAAGGGGAGGGGATCTTTGTGAACCACAATCAAACACCGAGAAGGCGTCATGAATCTATGTTACTGGATTTCTTGAGCAGGCCCAAACTCCCGCAATCGGGTTAGGAGCGTCACTGGGTTCGGCTGGACCATCAGCCAGAAACTTTTGCTGGACCCGCTTAGCCCAGCCGTGCGTAGAGTTGAAAGGGGGCCCAATAATATGGATTGTGGAATCCGCTGTGATGAAGCAGGGAGAGTTTGGCCGTGCGCAGTGCGGCGTCCGGGGCCGCACCCTGGTTAAGTTCATCGTAAAACTTGTCCATGAGTTGCTCGGTGGGAGCGTCGGTCGCGTCCCACAAGGCGGCGATCACGTTGTGGGCACCCGCCCTGAGGAAGGCCCAGGAGAGTCCGACTAGCCCCTCGCCTGTATACGAGCGCTCACCGGCGCTATAACATGCCGAAACGGTAACCAACTCGGCCCGCAACGGATGGCGAATGATGTCGCGCGCATAGAGTTTGAAGGAGTCGTCTTCGGCGCTGTCTTTCGAGAGCACAATCGCCGAATCGAGGGGACTCAAGCGGCTGGCGGTGCCGTGCGCCACGAAGTGGATGTAGGAAAACCGTTCCGGATTGCTGCCGAGATAGGCCGACGGCGTCGCGTCTTTTCGCGTGAGTATCTTCTCCCCCGACGCCGGAAAATGTCTGGCGACGCTTTCCATCTGGGCTGCGGCCTGCGCGAGCTGCGGATATTTGTCGCTCGGCGCAACGCTGTCGCCGACGAGCAGCAGGCTGCGGTCCCGTTTCTGTTTGGCCGCGGACGCAGCGCCCAGAATCCGTAGCGAACTAGCATCGGCAATGGTTACATCTTCGATCCAATAGTGCAGCTTGGGCTGGGGAGGGCTGGGCGCGGGTAGTTTTGTCTCAGCGACCAAGAGCGTCTCAAAATTCAGATTGTTCAGGCTGCCATCGGGGATTATGAGAACTTTCACGTCCTTCTTCAGAAGCGATTGCGCCGGCGCGATCAGAGTGCGATAGAGGTATTGGCCATCACCATCGCCGGATTCAAGAACGTCTCGCGGTCCGCCGAGGTCCTGGCGGTAGCGTTGCGCCGCTGCGTCGATTTCCGCACCGGGAGGAAGGTTGAACAAAACAGTCTCTTGCGGCGTGATCGCCCACAAGTACGATTCCTTCTCCCCGAGCCAATAAAAAAGGATCGTGGCGACCGCTCGCCGCGCAACTCCTGGCGCATCCAAGGAAACCGGTTTGAATGAGGTTTGTTTCTGAAGCAGTCCCAAGCCCTCGGCCAGAGTACGGCCGCGGCTAAAATCTGCGACCTGCAACGCCTCATCTTTCTTGCCCCGAGCCACGAGGAAATGGATGTAGTCGTCGTAGATGCGCGAAGCGTTGGTAAGAAACGGCAGCCGGGAATCTTCGTGCTTGAGCTCGGAGCGAGCGGTTTCAAAGGTGTCGAGCGCGGTCTTATATTCGCGGTTGGCGGCATCGAACTGGCGTTCGTCTTCATAGAGCCGCGCCAGCGAGCGCTCCGCCTCCCACTTGAGAAAGACATCATTGTCGTGCGATTCCTCGACTTCTCGAAACGTGCTCTCGGCGTTCGTAATATCATGCAACTTCACCGCGAGCCGCCCTCTTACCAGAAGGGGATAACCTAAATCAGACACATCATTATTGGCGCGTGCCACGGAAAGCGCCTCATCGTCATAGCGCTTCGCTTCGTCCAACTTTTCGGTTTGTTCGGAAACGAAAGCTAGGGCGGTAAGTGAGTCAACCATGTCCTCGCGATTTGTATGCTTCGCAAGGTCGAAAGACTGTTGAAACGATTGCCGAGCAGCGTCGAACTTATTCGCCTCGAGATCGATATATCCGATGGCTTGGAGCCACGTGACCTGATCAGTAAGGTCGGCGAGCTTTTCGGCCTGTTTCTTAGCCTCGACAAAGGTATCTCGGGCTCTTTCCGTGTCTCCGAGCCTGAAATAGGCCCAGCCCATATTGCCAAGCGCTGTTTGCGCCACATCCTCGAATCCCTGAGGTATTGCGATGTCGCGGGCCGCGTTGGCTCGATCGAGCGCCTCGTCGTAGTGCTCCTGCGCCTCAGCGCACCAGCTCAAGTTAAGCAGCGCGGTCGCCTCCAGGAACTGGTCTCTGCCCGCTCGCGCCGAAGCCAAGGCGCGTTCAAATGAGCCTTCCGCCCCGCCATATTGTGATGTCTCCAGTTGTAAGACGCCCCGGGCGGTAGGCAAATCTCCGCAGGACGGAGAAGGCGACGACGCGCAGATCGATTCTGCTTTTCTCAGTTCTCTCTCAGACTCCGCAAATCTGAGCGATGAGGCGTAGGCGACGGCTTCCAACCGATACCTTTGCACAGCGAGATCGCCGGAGAGGGGCGGTGCTGGCTCCGAGGCTAGGAGCTTAAGCACTTCGTCATTCATCCCGCGCCACGAGAGCACTCTAGCTCTTAGGGTCGTGAACTTCCAGGCCCACTCAGCACCGGTGTTGTGGAAACGCTTGTAGCCCTTTTCTGCCTCATCCGCCGCAGCCGCCAGATTGCCTTGACGGTAGGCTCGTATCCCCCGTTGGTAGACAATCTCGGGGTCGCGATGAGTGCAGGCCGACAGGCAGACAAGCGTGAGGGCCAACGAAATGGTCGCCAGCAATCGGGTCCCGCAACGCTTTCCTGGCCGGACTACGAAATGGGAGTCTCGATCCTGTAGAGCACGGGGCATGTCACAAGGTCGTTGAAGGATTCTAACCCGATATCCCTGCGACTTTGCTTACAATTCGTGCTCCAAACAAGACTTAATGCGATTCTTTACGAGGGAGAGCCGGACACGGCTCCGCGAACAGGCGCCCGTAATGCGCCTAGCCGCCCCCTTTACCTTTGCCGTTGGTCTTCATTTTACTGACGCGGATTCTTCCGCATGCCGGGCAGTCCAGCTCGACGCGGATCATGGTAAGGATGAATTGGTACTTGTACTCCCCGGCATTCGACGGCTCAAGCCGTGGGCCATCGTTCGCCGGCTCGCGCTTCACGGTCAGCTCGCCGAGGAAGATTTTGCCGAAGTGCGGCAGTTCGATCACGTGGCCAAACGTTTTCCCCGGAGATCCGGACACGCCGTTGACCAGGGAGCAGTTGATCTCATTCAGGCGCTGCGCCTGCACCGGGTCCCAATTGAACTGATCGCTGGCCCACTTGGGAAGACCCGCCATGCGCTTGATGTTGGCGTATTGGTGCGCGATGCGGCTGAAGACGCCGCCGTCGTTGAAATAGGACTCGTCTTCGTCTGGCTTGGGACCAAGAATTTCGAGATGCGGCTCAAGCTCGATCTTCTCTCCGCCAATGCGGAGATTCTCGAAGCGCGTGCCCAGAAAGCTTACCGACGGTACGCTGCCGTCGTCTGGGTGCTCGCTCGTGATCTGCGCCACCACGCGATCGGCAGTGAGCACGTCGAGCACGTTGACGTCTTCAAGGGCGGCCGTAGCCAGCGTGGTTGAGCCGCGGCCGTGACAGCCGCGGTGCCCGGCGACTTGAGTGTAGCCGCCTCGATGCGAAACGATCCCTTCCACCCGCAGAGGTTCCGCACGCTCGAACCTGTATCCGCCTGATTTAGGTAACTCAACGAACGCTTCCTTGTCGATCATTCGCCGAATCGGCTGTTCCAATTCGGCGCTGAAAACATAAGCGTCCGCGTCGTAGATATGCTCCGCCTCGATCGAGGGTAGTTCATCCGGAAGCGCTGACATAAGTTTGCTCCACTCCGCTCGAATTGAGCTCATTTCTGAATTTGTAATTCAAATGTCACTCGACCAACTTCCTTGGCTTCTCCGTTATCTGTAAGGCCGCGCACAACCAGGCTGTACGAGCCGGATTCCCGCTTCGCACCCGGTACCTGCAGCGGCCACTGCTCTTGCGTGGACGAGGAGAGTAATGTCAGTAACCATTCCAGCTTTCCGGCGGGATTATATAACTCCGCAGTATGGCGGGGATAGCTGTCGGGTGGAATTCTCACAAGCAACAGGAAGCTTTGTTCAGGCGCAATGGAAATCGGTTGCTCTCCCGGTCCCATGCCGCCGATATTCAGAAACGCCGACGGCAAGACCTGGGGACGGGCGAGCGTTTGTTGCAGCCGCGGGTAGATCACCAGATTCTGATACCCGATCAAGGCCAGCAACAAGGCCATCACAGGCGCCGCAAAGGCAGGACGCAACCATGCCAGCCATCCCGGCTTGCTGGCCACTGGCGAGGGCGCGGCAACCGGTTCCGATTCCTTCGCCAACGAACTCTTGCTGTGCTCGATGAATAGAGCTGCGGTGCGGACGTCGAGGGCGCAATCCGCGCAGTCGAAAAAATGCTCTTCGAATTCCTGACTGGCTTGGGGATCGAGTTCGCCCAGCAGGTATCTCTCCGTCATTTTTCGATCAACCGCAACCGCGTGGTCCATTTCGCTAATGCCCCCTGATAGATAGTGACCCGAGCCGCCCAATCGTTTCACAGGCGTTAGGGCGAAGTAAACCGGATTTATCATGGGCGGCACAGGCGACCGCGAACCAGCGTCATCTTCCGGGGGTCAAGACAGGCTAGGGGTGCTCTCTTGGAGCGATGCATCTGCCGTTCGCGAGGCCGGGGGGCGGGAAATACTCAAGAGAAGAAAGTAAATCCTTTGAATTTAACGAATCACAGGTTGCGGGGAAAGATCAAGAAGTGCCGGAGCTGCTTCCCTGGAGATAGCTCCGGCACTTTCAACGGGCTCAGAGCTAGGTGGTTGCCAAGCCAGGGCCGGAAACGTGGCGCAAACCTTTGGGCGCGATGTTCGCCACTTATCGGGATAGTGTCGAGAAGTCCTGAACCGTTTCAATCTCAAAGAAGAGCCAGCGTCGATCTCGGAGGTAGGGTCGATGAACCGCATGCAAGGACTGCGCGAAGGGGTTTCTGGTGCGGAAGGGGGGATT
>CAYOEH010000006.1:0-11120 GCA_964403025.1 uncultured Acidobacteriaceae bacterium
ATCAAAAACCCCGCCCTGTCTCTCCAAAAAACGGAGAGACAAG
This sequence comes from uncultured Acidobacteriaceae bacterium, assembly GCA_964403025.1. Lineage (GTDB taxonomy): Bacteria > Acidobacteriota > Terriglobia > Terriglobales > Acidobacteriaceae > Sulfotelmatobacter. The sequence continues at coordinate 44 of CAYOEH010000006.1, forward strand.
GACGGGGCACCCACGCGCCAGAGGAGGTTTAGCGGGCGACGGCCATCATGAAAAGGAGATAGAGACGGAGGGACCAGAGGGCTGCGAGCTCGGGGCCTTTTCGATGGCGGCGGGGGGTGTGGTGCTTCTTGGCTCCGATCCTGGTGAGATACGAAATCAAAAACCCCGCCCTGTCTCTCCAAAAAACGGAGAGACAAGGACGGGGCACCCGCACGCCAGAGGAGGTTTAGCGGGCGACGGTCCAGACTTGATACAGGACGACGGCCATCATGAAAAGGGGATAGAGGCGGAGGGACCAGAGGACTACGAGCTCGGGACCTTTTAGATGGCGGCGGGGGATGAGGTGCTTTTTGGCTCCGACGAGTTGGTCGTGCTCGAGGGAGGCGAGGACGAGGGTTTCGTCGGCGGAGGAGATGATCGGCGGAATGTGATCGATTTTTTTCGTCATACTGTTCTCTCTAGTTGATCGAGCCGGGCATCCGCCGAGGGCGGCTGTCGCTACATGAGTATCTCCACGGGCTTGGGTTCATTCCTATTTCCCTCCCAGGGCGGCGAAGATGTTGGGGGCGATGATGCTGATGCCGAAGAGAATACCGGCGGCGGTCAGGACGAAAACCACGCCGCTGGACAGGATGTTTGCCCAGAGTGGGCTGACAAGATCGCCCATGATCTCTTTGTCATTCACCAGCATAAAGAGGAACACTAACGCCGGCGGCATTGCGAGAACGGCGACTACGTTTACGAGCAGAACGACATAGACCAGCGGAAGGCCGGGGATCAGGACGATGGCGGCGGCGGCCAAGGCGCATAGCGTCAACACCGCGTAGAACGATTTGCCTTCTCCCATGGGAAGGTTGAGGCTGTGGGGTTTGTGGGTGACCTCGCCGAAGGCGTAGGCGGAAGATGTGGAGATAGTGATGGCCGCGACGATGCCGGCTTCGACCATGCCGAGGGCGAACAGCGATGCGCCGAAGCGGCCGATCAGAGGCTGGAGGGCTTGGGCGAATTGGGCAGCTTCGAAATTATCGGAGGTCATCTGATGGGCGAAGAGGGGGGCGGTGGCGAGAATCGTAGCGATGGCTGCGGCCGTGGCGAGGGCCGCACCGATCACGGTGTCGATGCGACCAAAGCGAATGTCTTTGGTGGTCATGCCCTTGTCGACGGTAGCGCTCTGCTGGAAGAAAAGCATCCAGGGTGTCACCGTGGCGCCGATATCGGCGAGGACGATGAGTAGTGTGTCTTTGCTGAAACCGGGGAGCGGTTGCCAGGTGATGAAGGCGTGGCCAACCGCGGGCCAGCTGGGATGAGTCATGAGCGCGACGGGAACGAAGACCAGATTGAAGGCGGCGGCGGCGAGAGTGATGCGTTCCCAGGTCCAGTAGCGGTGGCTCATCAGTGCGGCGTAAAGGATGACGAGAGCGATGAGGATCGCGATCCAGGGACGGACTCCGAAGAAGCCAAGGCCGGCGCGGATGGCGATGAATTCGGTGATGAGCGTGAGGAAATTGCCGATGCCGAGGTCGATCATGGAGAACCATCCCCAGAAAGGACCGAAGCGATCGAAGATCAGTTCGGCGTGGCCGCGGTGGGTAGCGGCTCCGAGGCGGACGGTCATTTCCTGGACGACGATGGCCATGCAAAAAGTGAGAGCGACGAAGGGGAGGAAAAAACCGATGCCGAACTTGGCGCCGGTGGCGGCGTAGGAGAGCATGCTGGGGCCGTCGTTTTCACCGAGCATGACGAGAACGCCGGGGCCGACGAGCAACCACAGGAGACGGGCATTCGACGAAAAGCCGCGCCGGGCGCGGGCGGCCGAGACGCGGGAGCGATCGTGGGCGCGATCGACATCTTCGTGTGTTATTACAACAACTTCGTCTTCGTTTTGGGCGGCGAGGGGCTTCATCGGTTGGGGCGTGTGCGGCTAGTCTTCTCCGATCGGTTCGGCGGGGAACCCCAGCAGAGATTAGCGCAAGTATACACGAAGAAATAAACTATAGTTAAGTAGTTTGCCTCGGGGGCTAAAGCCCCCGGAATTGTTATGGGAGCTGACGCGGCCCTGAAGGGCCGCTCTTCCACGGTTGCGCAACGGGCGGAGCAGAAGGCAGCAAAACGGGTAGGGCATCTTCTCAAATCAGCTTGGGAGGCCGAGTGAAGGCGAGCGTAGAAACAGCCGCGTCTGTGGCGGCGCAGGCGAGTTGCATAGGTCCTTCGCTTCGCTCAGGATGCCAAGCTTTACCCAGGACGACAAGCTTTCCCACGACGACAAGGCTTACTCACGACGACAAGGTTTACTCACGACGACAAGGTTTACTCACGACGACAAGGTCATTTGGCCGGGCGGGGATCGGCGGGGGAGAGCCAGACGCGATCGGCGGCGGCGCGGCCGAGAGAGACGTTGCCGGAGGTGGTGGAGAGAGTGAGGGTCTGGTCGTAATTGCGTTCGAGGATGCGCACCTTTGCGGCGGGACGAATGCCGCGGGCTTCGAGGAACTCGAGCAGGCGGCGGTCGCGCTCATAGATTCCGCTGACGGTGTAGGTGATTCCGGGTTGCGCATCCGCGAGGAGAAGCAGGCCGCGCTGACGGCGGCTGGCGGGGCTTTCCATCTCGCTCATATTGCCGTGAGGGCAGATGCCTCCTTTGCCAAGCTTGGCGAGAAGTTTGGCTTCGAAGTCAGGGGAGACGGCGTGCTCGAGGCGTTCGGCTTCGTCGTGGACTTTCCACCACTCCATACCGAAGAGTTCAGCGAGCATGCGCTCGATGAGGTGATGGCGAAGAGTGAGTCGTCGAGCGATCTTGCGGCCGGCGGCGGTGAGACGCACATGGCCGTCGGCCTGGACGCGGACCAAGGCATCTTTCTTGAGACGGCGCACGGCCATGGTTACCGCGGGAGCTGAAACCTTCAGCCAATCGGCGAGACGGGCGGAGATGACGGATTCGCCTTCGCTTTCGGCTTCGAGAATGGCTTTGAGATAGTCTTCCTTGGAAACGGTGATCATTGGGGAGATTATACGACGGAGTTAAGCGGGGTTAACTGTAGAGCGCGGGGCACGGGATGCGGCCGCAGGCAGCATGGGACTAAGGCAGGGATTCTTCGATTCGCGTTCGCAAGAGCTCACGCTTGGCTCAGAATGACAATGCTTTTTGGCATCCGCGTTTGACAGGTTTGTGGTACTCCCCTAACCTTGACTTTCTCTGGCTATGAAAATTCTGGTTTTAGGCAGTGGTGGGCGGGAGCATGCGCTGGTGTGGAAGCTGCGGCAGTCGGCGCGGGTTTCGCAGGTATATTGCGCGCCGGGAAATGGAGGGATCGCCGACGAAGCGGAATGTTTGCCTGTCGATTTGAAGAGCGTCGATTCGATGGTGGCTTTAGGGCAGCAACTGAAGCCGGACTTGACGGTGGTGGGTCCGGAGTTGCCGCTGATGTTGGGAGTGGTGGATGAATTCACGCGACGGGGCTGGCCGGTGTTCGGGCCGTCGAAGGCGGCGGCGCAGCTGGAATCAAGCAAGAGCTTCGCGAAGGAATTCTTGCAGCGGCATCGGATTCCGACGGCGGCGTACGCGATCTGCGATTCGGTGGAGGAGGTTCGCGAAGCATTACCGCATTTCAGTATGCCGGTGGTGGTGAAGGCGGATGGATTGGCGGCGGGCAAGGGGGTGGTGATCGCGGCGAGCAAGGAAGAGGCCGCGGGGGTTGCGTCGGAAATGTTGAGTGGAAAGATGGTGGGAGAAGCCGGGTCGCGAGTAGTGTTGGAAGAATGTTTGAAGGGCGATGAACTTTCTTTCCTTGTGCTCAGCGATGGGGAGCGGGTGGCACCGCTGGTGGCGGCGCAGGATCACAAGCGCGTGGGCGACGGAGATACGGGGCCAAATACGGGAGGCATGGGCGCCTACTCGACCGCAGACATTGTGGATGACACGATGCGGGACTGGCTGGTGAATCACATTGCGAAGCCGGTGGTGGCGGGGATGAAGGCGGAGGGCGCGGAATATAAGGGCGTTCTTTATTGTGGGCTGATGATGACGGCGCGGGGTCCGATGGTGCTGGAGTTTAATTGCCGATTTGGGGATCCGGAGACGCAGCCGATTCTGATGCGGCTGGAGAGCGATCTGGTGGATGCGCTGGAGGCGTCGATTGCGGGGCGGGTGAGCGAGGGAGATTTCAAGTGGTCGAAAGATGCCTCGGTGTGCGTGGTGATGGCGTCGGGGGGATATCCCGGGACGTTTGAAATGGGGAAGAAGATCAGCGGACTCGATGCGGCTGCGGGGGTTGAGGGCGTGAAGGTGTTTCATGCAGGGACTTCGAAGAGAGAGGGAGAGTTTTATACGGCGGGGGGGCGTGTGCTGGGAGTGACGGCGCGTGCGGCGGAGTTGGACGCGGCGGTGGGGCGGGCGTATGGGGCTTGCGGGAAGATTGGTTTTGATGGGGCGCGCTACCGGAGGGATATTGCGGGGCGGGCGTTGAAAAAATAGCGGAGCTTTGCTCCGCTGGACAGCCGAGGGCGGCTGTCCCCACATGAATTTTTGTCAATGTCAGATCAGTGAGGCGCGATCGAAAATTATGGGCAAGACATTGGTGTCGATTGTGATGGGGAGTGATTCGGATCTGGAGATTATGCGTGAGGCGGGGAAGGCGCTGGGAGAATTTGGAATTGCTTACGAGATGGATGTTACGTCGGCGCATCGATCGCCGGACCGGACGGCGGATTTTGCGCGGAAGGCGGCGGGGCGCGGAATTCAGGTGATTATTGCAGGAGCGGGCGGGGCGGCGCACCTGGCGGGGGTGATTGCGGCGCACACCACGCTGCCGGTGATCGGAGTACCGATTCCTTCGACTTCCTTGCAGGGAATGGATTCGCTGCTGGCGACGGTGCAGATGCCGGCGGGAATTCCGGTGGCGACCGTGGCCATTGGGAAGCCGGGAGCGACGAATGCGGGGATTCTGGCGGCGCAGATGATTGGGCTGAGTGATGCTGCGGTCGCGAAGAGGCTTGAGGAGCACAAGGAAAAGTTGGCGCGGGGTGTGGAGGAGAAGTCGAAGAAGTTGAGGAGTTCGTAGGGTGACCGGGTTTCTATTTGTGTCCGACCGGGCGCATGGCTTTTTTCGCGAAAGGTGAGAGGTTGGCGAGGAAGCGGTGAATCTGATCGCGATCTGCGTCAGAAATTTCCAGGAAGTTCAAGCCGATTCCTAAGCCTGGCGTCCGGTGAGCGACCTGAGCCTGGGCCCAGGCTTTGGTTTGTCCGAGCCAGATGCCAACCTTGAGCTTGGTTCCGGGCTCGAGAGGAATGGGCATCTCGACGTAGCAGCCGCTCAGGCTGAGATCAGCTACGGTTCCCCAAAAAGAAGCTCCGCTGCTTACGTGGACTTCGATTGAATTTTGGCAACGGAAGCGGGGGTTGTGGCGGAGTTCCGTATTGCCGGGCTGGAAATCGTCGGCAACGTTTGCGGATAGAGGGAAGTCCCAGAGCGGCTTGTCTGGAGCGATGTTGAGCAGGCCGACGTGGCCGGCCTTTGGGGTCCCGGGTCGACCGATCCACTTTACGCGGAAGTGAACCCGATTCTTGCCGTAGGTGATACCGATAATCTCATCGAGCGCGAGGTCGGGGCGAACTTCGGCCAGCTCTGCGCCGTTTCGGCTGACGCTGACAGTAACGGCTTTTTCGGAAAAGATCTGACCGTGGCTGTCGGTGCCGAAAATGCGCACAGGGACTGCGATTTGCAGGCGGGGTTGGCTACGCCTTCCCATCCGTTTGAGCAACCTCGTTTATGTTCACGATAGGAGGACGCTTGGGGATTAACCGGTTGAATACAGAATAGCGAGAGCGGAAGAACTTCTCAAGAAACAAAAGTTTCGTCACTGAGCTGCGAGGGTGTCGAGTCGCACCTCGCTTCGCTCCGGGGACAGCCCCTTCGACTTCGCTCAGGGCAGGCTGAAGGCGGCTGTTGCGACCTGGACGTACTACAGTTTCAATCCTTTCAGATATTCGCGGAAGGGGTCGCCGAGGTCTTCGCGTTTCAGGGCGAATTCCACGGTGGCTTTCAGGAAGCCGAGTTTATCACCGGTGTCGTGACGGCGGCCTTCGTAGACGTAAGCGTACATTTTTTCTTTTTGCAGGAGGAGGCGCATGCCGTCGGTGAGTTGGAGTTCACCGCCAGCGCCGGTGGGAGTGTTGGCGAGGCAATCGAAGATGGCGGGCGTGAGGATGTAGCGGCCAATGATGGCGAGGTTTGAGGGCGCGTCTTCGGGTTTGGGCTTCTCGACCATGTTCTTGATTTCGAAGAGGCGATCGCCGAAGCGGCTGTCCGCGACGGGCTTTACGTCGAGCACGCCGTAGGAAGAAATCATTTTGCCTTCGATGATTTGAGTGGCCAGGACCGAGCACTGGGTCTGGTCGAAGACTTCGACCATTTGTTTAAGGCAGGGGACCTTGGCATCGATGACGTCATCGGCGAGAAGGACAGCGAAGGGTTCGTGGCCGACAAGTTCGCGGGCCATGAGAACGGCGTGGCCGAGGCCGAGAGCTTCTTTCTGGCGAACGTAGGCGACGTAGATCATGTCGGAGATGGAGCGCACGATCTGAAGCAGATCGGTTTTGCCGCGCTCTTCCAGCATGCGTTCGAGTTCGTAGCTGACGTCGAAGTGATCTTCGATGGCTTGCTTGCCGCGGCCGGTGATGATGAGGATCTGATTGCAGCCCGAGGCCATGGCTTCTTCGACGCCGTACTGGATGATCGGCTTATCGACCAGGGGGAGCATTTCCTTGGGCTGGGCTTTGGTGGCGGGCAGGAAGCGGGTGCCGAGGCCTGCGGCGGGGAATACGGCTTTGCGGACTTTCATGGTCATAAGGGCCGTGGCGGATCGGTAGTCGTTAGTCGTTATTTTGTTCGAGTGCGGTTGCCGGACAATTGTAAATGGTGAGGCGACCTCAGCGGCTAAAGCCGCGGAGGATTTTGAGAGCTTTACGCGGCCCTGAAGGGCCGCTCTTCCACGGTTGTTCACGCGTTGGTGGACTGGCACACGGTTGTGGTGAAGGCGCGGAGGATTTTGAGAGCTTTGCGCGGGCCCATTCGGCCTCGTTCAGGGCGGGCTCCTGAAGGGCCGCTCTTCCACGGTTGTTCACACGTTGGTGGACTGGCACACGGTTGTGGTGAAGGCGCGGAGGATTTTTAGAGCTTTGCGCGGGGCCCATTCGGCTTCGTTCAGGGCGGGCTCCTGAAGGGCCGCTCTTCCATGGTTGTTCACGCGTTGGTTGAAACTCCTCGGCGGGGCTACAGCTGCCGCCAAGGCGCCTTTCAAAAACACGAGGAAACAAGGGTCTCACCGTGGTCGACGGGACGGCCGAGGCGTGCATTCCCACGCGAGACTAAGCCGGTCTGCTGGCAGATCGAACTTCTGATGCCGATTCGGCGCTGGCCAGTTGCTCCAGCACGGTGCGGAGGGCGCGCAGAACTTCTTCGGCGGCGGTAGCTTTCAAAGCAAATTTCAACATTCCGTCCGGGGTGAACTGGGCGCCACGTTGGGCGGAGACGAAGCGGGCCAACTGTTCGGGATCGACGGCAGCGTTTTGTTGGAACTTCAGGGTGACGAAGTCACGTTTTCTTTCGATGGCGTTCACGCCGACTTTCATGCACAACAGCTTCAGCGACGCATAGTCGAGCAGGTTGCGCACCGCGGGTGGGGGCGGGCCATAGCGGTCTTGCAGTTCCGCGGATACGTCGTTTAGTTGCGATTCGGTCTCGACGCGGGCGACGCGTTTATACATTTGCAGACGCTGGTTTTCTTCGGGGACGTAGTCCGCGGGGATACGGATGTTGAGGCCGAGATTGAGCTGGGTTTCGGCCTCGTCGGGAGCGGCTTCGCCTTTCATCTCACGGACGGCGCGCTCGAGCATCTGGGTGTAGAGCTCGAAGCCGATGGCTTCGATGTGGCCGCTTTGTTCGCCGCCGAGCATGTTGCCGGCGCCGCGGAGTTCGAGATCGAGAGCGGCGATTTTGAATCCGGCGCCGAGATCGGAAAATTCTTTGAGTGCGGCGAGACGGCGGCGGGCGATGGGCGTGAGCTCCACTTCCGGGGGAAGCATGAGATAGGCATAGGCACGGCGGTTTGATCGACCGACGCGTCCGCGGAGTTGGTAAAGCTCGGAGAGGCCGAGGCGATCGGCGCGATTGATGAGGATCGTGTTACAGAGCGGGATGTCGAGACCGTTTTCGATGATGGTGGTCGAAACGAGGATGTCGGCTTCGTGGTGCATGAATTTCAGCATCACTTTTTCGAGTTCGCCTTCCGACATTTGACCGTGGCCGACGATGACGCGCGACTTGGGAACGAGGGCCTGGATTTTCGCGGCGATTTCCCAGATGGTATCGACGCGGTTGTGGACGAAATAGACCTGGCCGCCACGCTCCAGTTCCTGCTCGATGGCGGACTGGATGAGTTTTTCGTCCCAACTGGCGACGACGGTTTGGATCGCCATGCGGTCTTTCGGTGGAGTCTCGATGACGCTCATGTCGCGCAGGCCGACCAGCGACATGTGGAGGGTGCGCGGGATGGGCGTGGCCGACATGGTGAGCACGTCCACTTGCTTGCGCATTTGCTTGATGCGCTCTTTGTGGCGGACGCCGAAGCGCTGTTCTTCGTCAACGATGAGGAGGCCGAGGTCGGAAAATTTTATGTCTTTCGAAAGGATGCGGTGAGTGCCGATGAGGACATCGATTTTGCCAGCTTCGGTTTTTTGCAGGATTTCTTTTTGCTGCTTGGGGGAGCGGAAGCGGCTGATCATTTCGATGGTGATAGGGAACGGAGCGAAGCGCTGCTTGAAAGTTTCGAAGTGCTGGAAAGCGAGGACCGTGGTGGGGGCGAGGACAGCGACTTGTTTGTTGTCGGCGATGGCTTTGAAGGCGGCGCGCATGGCGACTTCGGTTTTGCCGTAGCCGACGTCGCCGCAGAGCAGGCGGTCCATGGGCTGGGAAGATTCCATGTCGCGAATGACGTCTTTGATGGCCTGGGCCTGGTCTTCGGTTTCGTTGAACTCGAAGGCGTCTTCGAATTCGCGGAACCACTCATTACCGGGCGGGAAGGCGTGTCCGACGGCGGTTTTGCGCTCGGCATAAAGTTTGAGGAGTTCGTCGGCCATGTCTTTCATGGCCTTCTTGACGCGAGCTTTTGTTTTGGACCAGGACTGCGTGCCGAGATGACTGAGGACGGGCTTGGCGCCCTCGGAGGAGCGATATTTCTGGACGAGATCCAGACGAGTGAGCGGGACATACAGGCGAGCAGCTTCGGCGAATTCGAGCAACATGAATTCAGCGGGGCCATCGCCGTGGTTGATTTCTTTCAGGCCTTGATACTGGCCGATTCCATGCTCGACGTGGACGACGTAGTCGCCGACCTGGAGATCGCGAAAGTCGGAGAGGAAGGCCGAGACCTTGGATTTGGAGCGCTGGGGACGAGAGGCGACGGCGTCGGATTCGTCGAAGAGGTCGCGGGAGCCGAAGATGGCGAGGTTAGCGTCGGGTAGGAGGACGCCGTCGGGGACGTAGGCTGCGGCCAAGGTGGTGGTGAGGACCTCGCCGGCAAAGTAACTGGTTTCGTCGGCGTAACTTTCGCCGCCACGGGTGCGGCTTCCCAGGCGAAATGAAACGTTGTATTCGGTGAAGACGTCGGCAAGGCGCTCGACTTCGCCGGTGTTGGGCACGGCGAAGAGGACGCGTTTGCCTTCGGCGTTGAGCTTCTGCACTTCTTCCAGCATGGAAGGAACCGCACCGTGGAAGCGGGGCGAGGGCTGGGTGAGAAATGAGATTTCAGAGGCGTCATCGAGGCTGCGAGTGATGCCAAGGTGCTCAAGGTTGGCGCCGGGAAGCGTTGAGGTCTTCTGCCACCAATCGTCGGGAGGCAAGTAAAGATCGTCGGGACGAACGAGGTTGCCGACGCCGCTGCGCTCGTGGGCTTCGGCGACGCGGGTCCAGAAGCGATCAAATTCCTGGGTGAGTTGATCGGGCTCGTCGAGGAGAACGGAGGCTTGCGGGAGGAGATCGAAGATGGTTCGATCGGCTCCGGCGACGGGGGTGTAGAACTCCCAGCCGGGAAAAACGTTGAGGCCGCCGGCACGGACAGCGGCTTCAACGATTTCTTCGTTGCCGGTGATGCGCTTGCCGCTGAGGCGCGTATGGATGGCGCCGAGAAGATGTTCGCTGATGGGAGTCTCGGTGAGCGGAAGCAGCACGGCCTCGTCAACGGGATTTGAAGAACGCTGCGAGGCGGGATCGAATTTGCGAATGGAGTCGGCTTCATCGCCAAAGAACTCGATGCGCAGAGGACGGTCGGCCTCGGGGGAATAGACGTCGAGGATGCCGCCACGAAGGGCGTATTGGCCGGGCATCTCGACCACGTCGGTGGAAGTGTAGCCGACGGTATTGAGGTGCGCGAGCAGGGAATCGAGATCGAAGGTTTCGCCGCGGCGGATGGTGCGGGCGAGATCGGCATAGTAATCGCTGGAGCGGAGGCGAATGGCGGTGGCCGCGACCGGAGAGACCACGATGGATGCGGCGCCGGTAGCGATCTTCCATAACGCGGTGGCGCGTTCTTCCTGAAGTTCGGGGTGCGGGGAGAGATTCTGGAAGGGAAGCACGTCGCGGGCGGGGAGGGAGATGATCGACTCCGGATCGCAGGCGGCGGTGAGTTCACAGAAGCCGCGGAGGACGGGAAGAAAGTCTTCGACGGTGCGGTTGTCATTGACGATGAAGAGGAGCGGGCGTCCGGCGGAACGCTGAAAAAGCACGAGCAGCAAGGCTTTGGCGGTGGGGGTGAGGCCGGAGACACGAATGCGCTCCGTGCCCTCCTTGAGGTGGGAGGCAACACGCGCGAAGGCGGGAAGCTTTTCTACGTCCACGAAGAGTTCGCGGACGAAGGGAAGAAGCATGCAGGATTATTTTAGCAGGAGAGTGGGACGGCGGGTGCTCGAGAGGACGTGTCGAGGGTGACGCGACAAGGGTGGGGCACCCGCGAAGGTGGTACAGCCTCCACTCTTTGAACATTGGCGTTGCCGAGATTGTCGCGTGGTGTCGTGGCGCGGGTGCGT
>CAYOEH010000006.1:11220-217215 GCA_964403025.1 uncultured Acidobacteriaceae bacterium
ATTCAAATTCCCCACCCTGTCGCAGAAGACGCGACAAGGGTGGGGCACCCGCGAAAGTGGTACAGCTTCCATTCTTTGAACATTGGCGTTGCCGAGATTGTCGCGTGGTGTCGTGGCGCGGGTGCGTAGAGATCAGGGAAAAAGCGAGATTCAAATTCCCCACCCTGTCGCAGAAGACGCGACAAGGGTGGGGCACCCGCGAAGGTGGTACAGCTTCCATTCTTTTAAGCATTGGTGTTGCCGAGATTGTCGTGTGGTGTCGTGGCGCGGACTGCGTAGAGATCAGGGGAGAAGTGAAATTCAAATTCCCCACCCTGTCGCAGAAGACGCGACGAGGGTGGGGCACCCGCGAAAAGGGGCACCCGCGAGATGCGTGACTTATACGCGCAGTAGCGGGCGGGTGAGGCAGGTGGGGCCACCGCTGCCGTTAATGCAGAGTTCGCTGCCGGGGAAGGTGCAGACATCGAATCCGGCTTGGCGAAGGCGGGCGTTGGTTTTGCAGTTTTCTTCGATCGCAAGGAGGCGATTATTTCCTAGAGCGAGGATGTTGCAGGCAAGAGTGTCACGCTCGGAGGGATCGATCTCGATGAATTTAAATCCGCGGGAGTTGAGTAGCTCGACGGTTTCAACGGCGAGCCAGGGAAGATCGACTAAGGCCGTGTGGTTATCGAGCAGGCTGATCAACGACATTAAGTGAAGGCAGGCGGAGGGGCCCGGGCCGGAGGGGAGCGGCGCTGAGAGAACTTCTACGCCGCGAGGAGCGAGCAGGGCTCGCATTTGCTGAATGCCGGCTGTGTTAGTCCGGTAGCCACGGCCGATGAGGAGAGTTTTGGAGTCGAGCCAGACGATGTCACCGGCTTCGGTGGTGCCGGGAGCGGTGATGGCGCCAAGCGTGGGGATCTCCAAAGAGGCGAATAACGAGGCGTGGCGCGGGCCTTCGGAGACGCGGTTCGGCTTGCCGGGACGCATAATGATCAAACCGTAGTCGGTGGGAAGAGAGGCGTCGTGGGTGTAGACGGCGTCGAGGGAGAGATCTGGGGCGGGAGGCATTTCGAGGAGTTCGGCACCCGCTGATTTCAATTCGCAGCAGAGAGCATCGTGCTGGGACTGGGCTTTGTCGAAATCGGGGGCGTGATGGAAGCCTAAGTCCTGCCAGTGAGTTGCGCGATCAGGCTGGTTCCATCCGGCGGTGTGCGGGGAGCAGACCATGACACGCTTCAGCGGGGCAACCATGGAATGTCCGTTGAAATGGATTTTCGTCGGCGTCTCTAGCATTTGTCCCTCAATAACGTTGTGAAGCGGTTGCGGCTGTTAGGAATCTATATGGGCATTATGGCAAAAGCAACGTGGGAAGGCGCGGTAGTGGCGGAGAGCGGTGCGACGATCGAGGTGGAGGGGAATCAGTATTTTCCACCGGATGCGATTCGCAAGGAATATTTCAAACCGAGTGATGCACACAGCATTTGTCCGTGGAAGGGGACAGCGAGTTATTACGATGTGGAAGTGAATGGTAAGCGGAATGCGGGGGCGGCTTGGTACTATCCGGAGCCGAAGGATGCGGCGAAGCAGATTAAGGGATACGTGGCGTTTTGGAAGGGCGTGAAGGTGCAGAAGTAGGCAGTGAAGTAGTGGTCCTTGTGACGGAAGCACGAAGAGATGGTCGAGCTTCGCTCGATGGACAGCCGAGGGCGGCTGTCCCCACATAAGCGCTAGAACTCGACATGAAGACGGAAAGAGGGGACGAGGACGGGGCCGCGGTCGCGGTTGTAGCCGGGATCGTTGATGTGTTGGAGGCCGGGCGCGACGTAGATGCCGCGCCAGACATGGGCGGTGTAGTAGGTTTCCACAATATTTTCGCGGCCGTAGTTGAGAGCGCCGTCGCCGAGAAGAAAACCCAGGCCACCATCGGCGAGGTAGGTCTGATGATCTTTGCTGATTGCGTTCGAGATAAAGGCCACGCCGGCGCGATCCTGTTTGCGATGCCACCAGGCACCATTCGCGCCCACTCCTTCGGCGAAAGTTTGATCGACTTCGGTGTAGGCGAAAGACTCGGTCTTGCCATTGTCCCAGCCGAAGCGGGCGAACGCGGTTAGATAGTGCGTGAGGTTCTGCTCGAGATTGATGCCGATGCCGTACTTGCGAGTGATGTGCCAGGGGTGATTGGTGATTTCGGGAATAGGGGTCAGGCCATCTTCAAAGTTGGCGATGGCGTCACGATAGATACCCATGTTGGCGTAGTTGGTGTATGCAAGGAGACGAACCACGCCTGCCTTCTTCGGAATCATGCCGCGCCGTAATTCATATTCGAAATTTTCGGCGTGGACCTGCCAGGGCCGATATACCAGATCAATTCCATTCGCTACTTTCGGCATTAACGCTTCGGCGAAACGGAAACCCCAGTTACGATCTTCGTAGTCGGCAGTGAGGCCGACGGTGTAGCCGCGTGTGTCGGCGGCATAATCGTAGGCGCCGTTATTGTCGGTGGTCCAGTTAATGAACTGGAAATGGGTGTCGGAGCCGGCGGAATTCACGTCGAAGAAATCGGGCAGGCTGAATTTGCCGAAGCGAAGCTCCAAGCGGCGGCGCGGCAGTTCGTCGAACAGCGAGAGGTAGCTGCGCTGACTCTCGACTTTGTCCTTACTCAGCGCAAATACTTTATGAATCATACCGCGGCCCAGGTAGGGGGATTTGCTCAATAGAGGATTGCGCACGATATCGAGATCGGTGTTACCGGCGAGCCCGAGGCCCAGGCTAAGAGCGGCACCGCCGGCCTCTTCGATGTCGACCAGAATTTCGGTGGAATTGTTGAGGCGCACGCCGGTGTAGAGGGTGAGCACGCGGGAAGTAGCTTTCTCGTAGTTTGGGCTGAGACTGTTCTTGCCACTGTAGTTGGCGTGGAAGGGCGGATGGGTTTGGAAGATAAAGTTGGCCTGACCGGAGAGCCAGAAACGGGAATCCTTGAAGTGGGGGAACATGGCTTCGGTCGATTCGTCCGGAGGGGGATCGGTAATGTTGGATGGGTCGGATAGCGGCGCGGCATCGGGTGCGGTGGAGGAGGGTGCGTTGGTCTGTTGCGCGAGCGCCAAGGGAGTGCCGGCGAAGACGATCAGCAGTAAGAGAATCAGGGGCAAGAGGATCAGGCAGGCCTTAGCGGCAAGCAGAATCGCGAAGGCGGCAACTTTCGCGCTTGCGCCGGAAGCAGATGAGCGGCGCGCTGCGGGCCTCGCAATATTGAAAATGAAGTTCACTTTCATAGTTACACGTTAGCCGGGACAGAGGAATCAGCTCAATGCTTGATGTCACCAAAGGGCGACTGTAATCACGTAGGTCGATTCGCGATGAGTGCCCACAGATCCTTCGTCCTCATCGGCTAGTTAACGCCACTATACCTGGATGGTTAATCACAGTTAATAGATCTGCGCGGCTGCAGAGGTGGCGAACCATCAAAAAATACAAAGGACGGTTCGGCCAATCCACTGAGCCTACGCAGAGCCCGTTAAAGGAATGTTACAGACTGAGCGACAGCGTCTCAGCGGCTTCCGGAAGGTGTCCACTGCATTCGGAGCCTGCGGCTGCCATTCCTGTCGGTGACCACGACCCAGTTCATGCGCAGAGGTTGCCGTTCGGTGGTTGGTCCCGCTTGCCACGGAGCGGACAGTTCGTAACGGATTACGCGCGCGAGCTGCGTCGTCGCCATCGCCACTGGTGATGCGAAGAAAGTGATGCACGCCATTGGTGTTACCCTCCTTTCGAGAAGATTTGGTGAATTTTCCCATCAATTTTCTTATATCATACCCCCCTAGGGTACATGCAATTGAAAACTTCGAGGAAAACGAAAAAATGCAAGATAAGATTCCGGTGATTTCAAAGGAAAAGCAGAAGCTCTTATTTCGGATCAAGCGGATTCGCGGGCAGTTCGCGGCGGTAGAGCGGGCGCTGACGGCAGGCGACGAATGCGCCGATATTCTGATGTTGCTGGCGGCGATTCGCGGTGGCGTGAACGGGCTGATGGCGGAAATTCTGGAAGATCACATACGGCTGCACATGATGAATCCGGAGCATGAAATGGAGTCGCCGGAAGAGTTGGGCGAAGACTTGATCGGACTGGTGCGCGCTTACCTGAAGTGACCGGCACGCGGATGGATGTCCAAAAAAATGAAAAAAAGGACAGCCCGGAGCCCCCGAAGCCGTCCTTGAACCCTCCCGGTTAGAAGGGCAACTTGATGACCTTACGTTACTGGAGCCATGTTGCAAAATGATGGCTGCCGGATGAATATCTGGTTAATTCGTTCCGCAGCGCGCTGATATAGTAATCGGTTGCGCGCAGTCCCGAGTGTTGACATTCTTCTGATGTGGGAGCCTTGATGCCATCCACAACCTCTCGAAAGGCCGAGCAGTCGCGGCGTTTGCAGCAGCGTGCCGAAAGCATGATTCCGGGGGGAGTGAACTCGCCGGTGCGGGCGTTTGGCTCGGTGGGAGGGGATCCTCCATTTATCGTACGGGGGAAGGGTGCGCACATTTGGGACGCCGATGAGAACGAGTTTATCGACTACGTGGGATCGTGGGGACCATTGATTCTCGGCCATGCCGCGCCGGACGTGCTGGATGCGATCGTGGGCGCGGCGTGTAATGGCACGAGCTTTGGAGCGTCGACGCCGGCGGAGGCGGATCTGGCAGAGTTGGTGATTTCGGCATTTCCGCATGTGCAGAAGGTGCGCTTCGTGAGTTCGGGAACCGAAGCGACCATGTCAGCCATTCGTTTGGCGCGGGCGTATACGAAACGCAAGTACATTGTGAAATTTGAAGGGTGCTACCACGGGCATTCCGATTCGTTGCTGGTGAAGGCGGGGTCGGGGGTGGCGACGCTGGGAATCCCAGGATCGGCGGGGGTTCCGGAGGAGTTCACGCAATTCACGCTGGCGCTACCTTTCAACGATACGAAAGCGGTGGAGTACGCGTTTCAGAAATTCAAGCATCAGATTGCCTGCGTGATCGTAGAACCGGTGGTGGGAAATATGGGATGCGTTCCGGCGGCGGACGACTATCTGGTGGCGCTGCGGCTGATCACGGAACGGGAAAAGTCCGTGCTGATTTTTGATGAAGTGATGACCGGATTCCGCGTGGCCTTCGGAGGAGCGCAGGAGCTTTATAGCATCCGTCCTGATCTGACGACGATGGGAAAGATTATTGGCGGAGGATTGCCGGTGGGTGCGTACGGCGGGCCGAACGAGATTATGAACCTGGTGGCGCCGCTGGGGCCGATGTATCAAGCAGGGACGCTTTCGGGGAATCCGCTGGCGATGGCGGCGGGATGCGCGATGTTGAAGCATCTGCGCGAGCACAAGCAGGAGATTTATTCGCAGATCGACAAGCTGAGTGGAGAGTTAGTGGAGGGCGTGGCTGCAGCGGCCAAGGACGCGGGCGTGCCGCTTTGCTACAACCGGGTTGGGTCGATGTTTACATGGTTCTTTACGCAGGGACCGGTGACGGACTGGGAAACGGCGTCGAAGTCGAATACTGCAGCGTTTGGGAAATTCTTTCGAGCTATGCTGGATAGCGGAGTGTATTTGCCGCCGTCACAATACGAGGCGGCGTTTCTCGGAGCCACCCACACGGCGGAGGATGTGCAGCAGACGATTGCGGCGGCGAAGGGAGCGTTTGCGGCGGTGAAAGGGTAAGGGCGCCTTCTTTGTTACCGCTGGCGAGGACGGCGCAATAATCTGCGGAAGATCCGATCCGGATAGGAAACCAACCACTGGGGCTAAAAGCCCCACGTCATTAAAGGCGCCTTACGCGGCGCTAAAGCGCCGCTCTTCCACGGTTGCGCACGCATTTGTGAGTTTCAAAAGACTCGGAAGCAAGGCCTTTGCAAAACAAATTGATGGGACTGCTCTAGATAGGATCGTCATCCTTCTGCATCATCTGCGGTACCGTTACGAATTCATATCCGTCTGATTTGTAGCGGGTGATCAGGCGATCGGTAGCGATGACGGTTTGGGAGCGGTCTGCACCCATTTGCTTGTGGCCGCCGTCGTGAAGAAGAATCACGCTGCCGCCGCACATTTGATTGACGACTTTGCGCTCGATCACGGGGGCCGGCGGCGCGTTCCAGTCGTAGCCGGTTACGCTCCACATGATGGGTTTTAATCCAAGGCTACGTGCCACACGGAGCACGGCGGGACGGCGTCCACCAAAAGGAGGGCGGAAGAGATTGGAGGGCTCGCCGATAGCATCTTGCAAGGCTGCGCGGCATTCGGAGAGTTGCTGGTTGATTTCGGTTTCACTTTTGAAGGTGAGTAGCGGGTGCGTGAAGGTGTGGTTGCCGACGACGTGGCCGGCTTGGACAATTTCGCGGACGATTTCTGGTCTTTGCTGCACGTAGCGACCGATCAGAAAAAAAGTTGCGTGGACACTATGCCTGGCAAGAAGCTCGAGCAATCGTGGAGTGTACGGGTCGTTGGGGCCGTCGTCGTAAGTTAGCGCGATCTGGTGCGAGAGGCGAGCGAGTCCGGTGAAAGTCTTGCCATACCATTGACCTGTTGGCGCCATGGACTGGTAACCCGCGGCTACGGCGGCCGCGGCGGAGACAGCGCCAGTTAAGGCGAGGGCGAGCATGTGGGGATTGTAAATGCAAGTGAGAAGGTAGAATTTACAATGCAGAAGTAAAGCTTGATTTGCCTGCAGCTTAAGTTTTACCTCTTCATTTTGAGTTCTGACTTCTGACTTCTGCCTTCTTCTTGCTGTTAACTCTTCCCGCAATTGCGACTTGGCGATAGACGAGCTATTCTGCCAATTCCGAAATATTGCGAGGCCATGGCGAATCTTTTCGAGCTCCCCCGTTACATTGCAGTGGAAGGTCCGATCCGAGTGGGCAAGAGCACGCTGGCCCGCATTCTGGCGGAGCGGCTGAATGCGCAGCGGGTGATGGAGCCGGAGTCGAATCCTTTTCTTGGGGCGTTTTACGAGGGCGAGCGTGGAGCGGCGTTTCAGGCGCAGTTTGCATTTCTGGTGCGGCGATTCGAGCAGTTGCAGGCGCTCGACTTAGGTGCCAGTTCCCAAAAGACCGTAGTTGCCGACTACATCATAGAAAAAGACAAGTTGTTTGCCTGCCTTAATCTTACCGACCAAGAACTGGATACCTACAATCGCTACTACAACCACTTTCGCGAGAAGCTGCCGACGCCTGACCTGGTGATCTACTTGCAGGCCACGCCCGAAGTGCTGAAAAAGCGGCTGAAGAAAAAAAATGCGCCGGGAGAGCGGGCGGTGAGCGATGAATATCTGGAAGAAGTTGTGAAAGCGTACGAGCACTTCTTTTTTCATTACACGTCGTCGGATCTGTTGATCGTGAACACGTCGGATATTGACTTCGTCGACCGCAACGAAGATTTACAGGAGCTGCTGCGGAAGGTGACGGAGCCGATCAAGGGGACGCAGTACTTTTTGCCGCTGGGCGGGGAGGCGGTGGGGGCGTAACGACCGCCGTCCGGCGCGAACACACCGATTGCTGGACAGTCCTGCTAAACCCTTGTGGCGCCAGCAACTGGTAGTGGGCTGTTTTGAATTTTAGTTAATATGAAACGGTGAAGTACTCGTCCGCGCCGTTGTAGTGAAGAATGCAGCTCTTAAGGATGTCTCTGCCAATGAGAACTTGAAAGCCCTGAGGGGTCAGCTCGGTAGCTGTTACCTGAATAGTGTCCGAAATGAAATGCAAATCTCCCGGCCTGCCAGCCAGGATAGCAATCTTGACATCGTAGGTCGGTGTCGTAACGGCTACCCCCTTCGTGCTCGGCGTGTGGATTTCGGCCTCTCCAGTTTGACTGAGACCAAGGGCCTTGAGTGCCGCGGGGTCGACTCCGCTGATACTAGCGCCTGTGTCTATTAGCGCCCTTATCATTTGTGGCGCAGGGACATTTTGGGCGGCCGCTTGTAGCGCCTGTTGGCGGGCATCACCCACCATTACCGCAGCATCTACCAGTGGGCCTTGAGGAGAAATCTTAACCGTAAAATGGGGCATTCTTTTATAGCGCCGTGGTGGTCGGCACTATATTTCTCGATATAAAGAACACCGGCTCAGTTGTGTGAACTTGTTTCACCAAGAAAGGCTCCAGTTTGTATTTCTGGTAGCCAGACTTGATAGCATCCTCGTATGTGCTGAAAAAGTCTATAATTTCTTCGCCATGAACGAGGACGAACTTTCCCTCTTGAGCCTTTAATTCCGGCAGCTTTTTCCTGTAGGTTTCGAGTTCTTTTTCGAGGGGCATCGGAGTTCCGAGGATAGTATCACGACAGGTCATGTGGAAGGTTACCGCCGTGCCCATTCTACCCCCATTTTAGGCCGCTAGGGAGTGCCTTTCTAGTAATTGTACCAGTTCGTCCAATGTCCATACGTGAGCCGTCAAACCTGCTTCCATCGCGGGCGTAACCCGCAGTGTTTGATGGACGCGGCAAAAATTGTAATACGCATGATAGATGGCGACCATGTGGCAATGGTTTTCAAATTTCTTTGAGAACGCATTAGTCAGGCGCGTGAATCGGCGAAGGCCCATTCGCAGGTTCAAGTTTTGCCGCTCCACATAGCTGGTTGAGATGTGATTCCGGTCAGGATCGCCGCTCAGGGTGGCCGTGCGAATGCCAATGCACTGGGCGGGACTGTAGCGGCTGTCCGGATTATCAGAGGGTGCACCATACAGCTTTATCAGCATCGCGTAATCCACGTCCATTCCGAACGCACCTTCGACAGCTTCCGCATAAGCGCGGTGACCGTCCGTTGTGATCTGAATGCGCGTGGTCACACGCGATGCTAAATCCTCCATGAATTTGCGAGCCCAAGACGCATCTCGTCCTCCGCACAAGTACGACAGAATCAGCTTAGAATCCGCGTCAATCGCGGTCCACGTCCAGACGCTGCCCGCGCCAGTTCCTTGCTTTTCTACGGGAACATTCTTCTCTTTTGCATAGCAAAATGACCATACTTCGTCACATTGCACCCGCTCGACTCTTACCCCGCGAACGGCCTCATTGTGAAATGCCGCGCAAGCCGCGCCCATGTCCCGAATCAACTTTAGGACGGCATCTTTACAGGCTCCAGTTAGCCGACAAGTCGCCCGAATGCTGTTTCCTTCTACCAAGGCATTTACGATTTGCGCTCGTTTCTCAATAGGTAAGCGGTTCATAATGCAGCGATAATATGCTTGAGCGCGTATGCAGTCAAGAAAATAATGCCTAATGGTATAATTATTTTAGCATGTATGCCGTTTTCGCTTGACTGTAATACCATTAGGCATTACGTTTAATGACGGTACAAGGGGGTGAAGACGTATGGCCGACTCAGAGGCAGTACCAGTGGTAGTAGAAGATGATGCCGCACTTCCAGAAGACGGCAAGCGGGAACGTTCAACCATCGAGTTTCCGTACCTCGACCTGGATGCCGCTGTCGAGATCGCCAAAGGTGTGCATGAAGTCGGGGGATCAACTTGCGGGTGGGATCAGCTTGCCGCACATCTAGGGCAAGCGGCCAATGGCGGAGGTTTCCGACTTCGCGTGATGACTGCAAAAACCTTCGGGCTGGTTACCTACGGGCAAGGAATCGTGAACCTTACTGAGATCGGGAAGAGACTCTGCGATCCTCAGCAGGAGAAGGCGGCGAAAGTTGACGCTTTTCTCGCAGTTCCTCTCTACAACGCGATCCATGAGCGCTACAAGAACGTGACGCTTCCTCAAGCGGACGCACTAGAAGCCGAGATCGCTAGGCTTGGTGTGGCGCCAAAACAGAAGGGTAAGGCCCGCCAAGCTTTTCACCGCTCCGCTACATCGGCTGGGTTTTTCTGGTCTGGCCCCAACCGCTTGGTAAGACCTTCAATCAAGGGTAGCGCAGCGGCCACGCCAGCGCCCGACGTTGAGCCAGAGAAGTCTGAAAAGAAAAAAGAAAAAGAGGATGACGATCGCAAGCATCCCCTGATCGAAGGTTTGCTGAAGGAGCTCCCTGAGCCTCAATCCGAATGGACAACCGAGGATCGCAAGAAATGGCTAGAAATGGCATCCACCATCTTCAACGTGATCTATAAGGATTCTGACGATAGCCGGGGATCGCTGAAGGTTGTAGTCGAGAGAAATTCTGCCAAATAAAAAAGACGCATCCGCAGCAGAGCAGATGCTTCGTGAAAGGTTGAACGGTGATGCAACTGAAAATAATAGCGGCTAGCCCTTTGTATCTTGCCTATCGTGCAAGGGGCTGTAACGACAAACCCCAAGTCAGGTAACCTTCGCGGGGCGTCCCTGACTTGGGGAAGATAGGCTCTCTTTATCAGCCTAAACCGTCAACCTTTGCCCCAGCGTGCTTTCGCGGCCCGCTGGGCTATGTCTGTTCGCTCTTGCGGTGTCAATTTCGCGGCCCTTGCTCTACCGCCCTTCATCCCGCCTAGTTTACCGAGTGCCACTGCTGCCGGATTCTTCTTACGCGGAATTTGCAGAATCTTTCGCTGAGGCTTCAGTGGTTCGCCTATTGCCTGTTCTACCACCCGTAGCGCGTTCTGTGCTACGTCGCCCTTGCTTGAGCGTCTATGCATGTTCGGAGTATAACATGAACTTCGAGGAAACTAACGATGACCTATGAGCAGGTAGCAGATGTGTTTAGCAGGTTCCCAGAGGCAAGCATATGGCCTGACCGAGAGAATCCATTGAAATTTTTCTTCATCCGCTCAGCTGGGAATGAACGTTCGGTTCATTTGACTAGAGACGATGGGCAAGCCAGTTTTCTTTGGGTGGCCTTCGACGAAGTGCGCGATCATGTTGAGCCGACTGGGCGAAGGGACTCGCAGAATATCTATTATCGGTTGAGGCGTGCCGCCTAAAATTCAAAACAGCCCACTACCCAGCAACTAGGACTGTCGACGAACGACCTCTTTGACGCTACAATAACGACTGGAGCATCCAAGAAGATGCACACAGGCTCTATCCGGCCGAGCCGGAGGGGCACTGGAGGACACAGTGAGTCTTACTCCAATTGGCGAGCCTCGCCATAAAATTACAACCGCTTCTCTGCGGGAACAGAAACTCCACCACCAACCAATCAGCTGCTTAACTGCTTACGACTACGCGACCGCGCGTCTGGTCGATGAGGCCGGAATCGAGATGATTCTGGTGGGCGATTCGCTGGCCCAAACCATGCTGGGCTATGAGAACACGCTCTCGGTGACGGTGGACGAGATGCTGCACCACGTGAAGGCCGTCCGACGCGGCACGAGGAATGCGCTGCTGCTGGCGGATATGCCTTACGGGTCGTACCAGATCGACGCCAAAATTGCCCTTGATAATGCCACGCGCTTTGTGAAAGAGGGCGGAGCGGAAGTGGTGAAGATCGAAGGCGGCGAAAAGCGCGCCGACCTGATTCGCCGCATCATTGATGCCGAGATTCCGGTGGCGGGGCACATTGGGCTGACGCCACAGTCGGTGAATGTGATGGGTGGCTACAAGGTGCAGGGGAAAAATCTTGGTGGCATCGAGCAGTTGATGCGAGATGCCGTGGCGCTGGATCGTGCGGGAGTGGCATGCCTGTTTTTGGAGGGAATTCCGCGCGAAGTGGCCGCGATGATTACGGCGGAGGTTGCCGCGCCGACGATTGGGATTGGGGCCGGGCCGGAATGCGATGGGCAGGTGCTGGTGTTTCACGACATCGTGAATCTGACGTTTGGGCCGCCGGCGAAGTTTGTGCGGCGATACGGCGACGCGGCCGCGCTGATCACCAATGCAGCGCAGGCGTTCCGCGCGGATGTGAAGTCGCAGCAGTATCCGTCAGATGAGGAGTCGTATCATCTGCCCAAAGAAACCAAGGCAGGGCTGGATACAGTGCTGGCGCGGAAGCGGGCGATGGCGCGGTAAGGGAACATTTACCACGGAGGCACGGAGACACGGAGTGGGGCAGAGCTTAGGAAGCGGCGCTTCCGACTTTTCGGGTCTCTGCGAGGGTGATGCGTGGTTGCGATGGTGCTAGCTTTGGGTATGAATTCTCCGCGCGGGGGAGTGGCGACCCTTTTACTAGTGATGATGGCGAGTTTTTCGCTGGCGTCCTGCTCGGGGCCGAAAGCGCAGCCGGTGCCGGACGCCGAGACCGTACTGCAAGCCGTTGCTCCAGCCGATCCAAGGAAATTTCCGGCGCTGCAGGAGACGAAACATTGGAGTAACCCGTATCTGGTGATTCGTCCGGCAACCGTGGGGTTGCTGACGGGAGTTGCGGCCAACGAAGAGCAAATTTTGAAGCCAGAAGAAGTGTTGAAAGCGCTGGCGCAGTTGCCGGCATCGGCGTGGCCGTACGGACGGGCGGTTGCGGTGCTGGTGGATGCGAAGCCGACCAGTTCTGAGCAGGACAGGATCGCGCTGCGACGGAACCGCGGCCTGGTGGCGGGCGAGTTGCAAAGCGCGCACGTGGCCATCAACTGGATCCCTTCCTCCTAAGAAACATCCCAAGAAAAATGAGAATCTGCAACACCATCAAAGACATGCGTGCGGCGTGCCGTGGTGTGCGGCGCGGCGGCAAGAGGGTAGGATTTGTGGCCACCATGGGAGCGCTGCATGAAGGGCACTTATCTCTGGTGCGGGCAGGCAGGGCCAGGTGCGATGTGGTGGTGGCGTCGATTTTTGTGAATCCGACGCAGTTTGGACCTAACGAAGATCTGGCCAAGTATCCGCGGACATTCAATCGCGACCGGGAGCTGCTGGAAAAGGAGGGCGTGGAGTTGCTCTTTGCTCCCTCGGCAGAGGAGATGTATCCAGTGGGGGCTATGACGTGGGTTACGGTGGAGGGACTGAGTGAGAAGCTCGACGGACGCTCACGACCGGGGCATTTTCGCGGGGTAACTACGGTGGTGGCGAAATTGTTTCATGTGATCGAGCCAGATGCGGCATACTTTGGGCAAAAGGATGCGGCGCAGGTGGCCGTGATTCGGCAGATGGTGCGCGATCTTAACTTTCCGGTGGAGATTGTGGCGTGCCCGATTGTGCGCGAGTCTGATGGATTGGCCATGAGTTCGCGCAATGCCTATCTCGATCCGCAGCAGAGAAAAGAGGCGCTGGTTTTGCATCGGTCACTGATGCGGGTGAAAAAAATGTGGGAAGGCGGGGAAAACTCCGCGGAAAAACTGCTGGCTGCGGGTCGGGAAGAACCTGCCAGGGAAAGTTCAGTGAGGCTCGACTATTTTGAAATTGTCGATGCTGAAAGCCTCGATCCGGTCGGAAATGTCGGCAAGGGTGCGCTGGTCGCGGTCGCAGCATTCGTAGGCGCGACGCGGCTGATCGATAACATCGTGCTTTGACATTCTTAGCGGCTCGACTGCGCGTGGTCCGATGGAGAAACAGCGCCGGACGTGGGCTGAGGAGCGAGGCGTTCACTTACCATGTTTTCGATCTGCGACCAGAGGTTGGGATCGCACTCGCTTTGCATGTGGCCGGGAGTGAAAACTCGCTCCCACCAAGCGGCTTCGGGGCACTCGACAGGAGTCTTTTTGTAATCGACGCGATAGTTTCCCAGGATTTCGGTCTTCGCCGGATTAACGGCAGTGATCTGGCGACGGCCGTGGATGATGCCTGCCGTCTGATAAAAATTCACGGCCTCGGCAACGTTATCGGGAATGACGGAGTCGTTCTGCCACCATTTGGCGACACTATCCACCTGCACGGTCAATGAAACCGGGATGCCTTGCTGTCCCAGATCATGGGCCAGTAAAACCGCCGCAGCCGCTCCCCAGCTGTGGCCAAAGAGGACAATGCGGGCGCGAGTTTTTTCTTCGGCAGAAAGTACGCCGTCGCGATTTGTATCGAGCAGATGAAGAACAGCGTTATAGGCCTGCTTCCTATGGCGGTTCTCGAAAACCCGGACATAGGTTCCCTGGGGAACGGTTTGCCGTATGCGTTGGGCAAGTTGAACTGGGCCGTGGTGAGGGTTGTCATGGTCGACGAAGCCGCCTACGAAGCCGATCACGATATTGGAAGCAGAATTCGTCTTTTGGGATAGGAGAGCCGCGTTCAGTTGTTGCGAGAGGCCGGGCAAAGCCGCAGCGAGAAAGATTAACGCTGCGATGAAAGTGCGAAATGCGAGAAAACGGCGCAAGCGGACTCCTGCCAATCAGATGATTCATGCCGCCGGGAGGATGCGGGGAGGAGAAGTCATTCGCAATCTCGATCCGGCGGACGGGCGAATCATTTCGCCGACTGACCGCCGGCAGCTCTGAATACAAGCGGCGATTGAGTCAGATGCCCTGACCAGAGCGGGTTTTCGCGCATTTGACCCGAGCGACAGTGTACACCCATTTGTCAAGTCCCGGCAGGACTTATTGGGGGCTTAGAGGGTCGCCGTCCCGAAACAAACGGGTTTCCGGCAAGGATGTAGCGGAGCAGCCGGTCGGCAGCCTTACTGATGCCAATGCGGGGGGTAATCTGGATGCGTGTCGAATGGAATCCGTCTTCTGCGATCCACAGGCCGGAACCTGGTGAGGTGAGATCGCATCCGTTATCGCGAGCGCGCGTAATGCCGAAGGCTTCGGCGAGGCGACCGGGGCCACTGGTGAGTCGAAGAAGATCGCGAGGGCCTTGCAGGGCAATGCCTCGAGCGCGGGCCATGGCTTCGATGCCCGT
Organism: uncultured Acidobacteriaceae bacterium; assembly: GCA_964403025.1. Classification (GTDB taxonomy): domain Bacteria; phylum Acidobacteriota; class Terriglobia; order Terriglobales; family Acidobacteriaceae; genus Sulfotelmatobacter. The sequence goes on from CAYOEH010000006.1 coordinate 25,849, forward strand.
GAGCGGTTCGAGCGCGCGGAAAAGAACGCCCCCGGCCTTGCCCTCGGGCTCACACGACGCGTTGAGGCAATAGTGATTGCCGTAGATGAAGTAAACGTAGGCGTAGCCGGGCGGCCCGAACAGGACTGCAGTGCGGGCGGTGTTGCCGGCGGCGGAGTGGGAGGCGGGATCGTTTTCGCCGAGATAAGCCTCAACTTCGACGATGCGGCCCGCGAGGTGGAGCTTTCCGTCGTTACGCACCAGGACTTTGCCGAGGAGTTCGCGAGCTACGCGGCGCGGGTTGCGGGCGAAGAAGGCGCGTGGGAGCGGCCGGAGTTGGAGGTCAAAATGTTGGGTGGAATTTGGTTTTTGCATTCCGACTTCTTCCGAGGTACGGCACTCGTGGCATCGGGAGTCTGCCCCTGACGCGAATCCTGAGTTATACCGGGAAGGGCGGCGGCACGAGTGAAGAGGTTGCGGGAAAAACTCGTAGAGGAGGTGAAAAGCAAACCTCAGGCGCTAAAGCGCGGATATATTTTCGATGACTTAGCGGCACGAGTGAACTCGTGCCTTCCCGGACCTCCCCGAATCTCAGTTTTTCCGCAGCCTCTGAACTCGTGCCCCTTCCCAATCCTCCGCCAAACCGGAGTTTTTCCGCAACCCCGAAGCCGTGCCCTTCTCAAAACCGACCCGTGTCGTAATTGAAATTACGCGGCGCCCTTCGCCGATTCTTTCAAGTAGGCTAATACTTCGAGGGCGTGACCCTCGGGCTTTACCTTGGGAAAGATGTGCTGGATCTTGCCGTCGGGGCCGATTATGAAGGTGGTCCGGGCGATCCCCATCACTTTCTTGCCGTACATATTTTTCTCCTGGACGACGCCGTAAGCGTTGGCGACTTTCTTGTCGGCGTCGGCGAGCAGGGAAAACGGCAGCTTGAATTTGTCCTGAAATTTTTTCTGTGCTTTGGGCGTGTCGGGAGAGACGCCAAGCAGAACGGCACCGGTTTTTTGCATCTGCTTATAAGTGTCGCGGAAAGCGCAGGCTTCGACGGTGCATCCGGGGGTATCGGCGCGAGGATAAAAATACAGGACCACCACTTTGCCGCGTAAATCCTTGAGAGAGAGTTCCTTTCCGTTCTCATCCTGCAAAGTAAACTCAGGGGCCTTATCATTGATATTCATGGGCATCTCATTTCCAAGGGAATCAAGGTTGAAGGCGGCGTCCGCGATCTCAGCGTTGGTGAAGCCAAGGCGGGGACGGGGAGTCTCCAGAAATTGTTTATACCGCAGATGGGGTGCGTTCGTCATCGTCATGACGGGCCTTCTCGCAGTGGGGGGTGTGCGAAGCGCGGCGCAACAACCGCAGCTGAAGCGTCCAAATGACGCACCCCCGGAAAAGCCTGCCGAAATCAAGAAGCCGAAGAAGGTGAAAGGTCCGCGGGCGTTGGGACTGGTGCAATTCGGCGGCAGTGGGAAGGCGACGTTAATTCCGGTGGCAATCCTGGTCGACGGGAAGTTTTACGATGCGAGCGCGTATAAGGCGGATCCGATACCGATGGCGCTGGAATCGGGCACGGTGTATGAGGCCGAGCAATCGGGAGATTCGGAGGGGTTGTTCACCGTGAACGGCGCGTTGCACAGCAAGAGCCCGGCGAGTCCGCAACCTTGGATCGGCAGCGGAACGTACTTGCCGCAGGGAGCGGAGGCTCCGAAGACGACCCGCAAAGCGGAAAACGTCCCGGTGGGGCTGAATGATAGCGGGGATGAACCGCCCCGGCTGACAAGGACATCCAAGGCAGCCAGCGCACCGGATACGAGTTCTGGTACTGCTGCGAGCGGGGCCGGATCAGGGGATAAGGCGGGGGCGAAAGATCCGGCAGCAGCGCAGACGGCGGGCGGCGCGTCTACGGGGTCGGCTTCCGGGCAACAAGCGCCGGCGACTGCGGATAAGCCGACGAATTCGGGCAACAAGGAACCTGTGCCGGTTGCGCAGACGGGGCCGGGACAAGTTTCCCCCGGACAGACGCCGCCGAGCCAAACTTCGCCAACGCAGGGCTCACCGGCCTCGACGTCGGGTAGCAAATCGTCACCGGGTCAGACCTCGACTAGTCAGACATCGGCTAGTCCAACATCGGCTAGTGAAGCGGAAGGCAGCTACTATCGACCCACGTTGCGCAGGGGTAAGCCAACGGCGGCGGCGCCACCGGAGGAAGATGTCAGTGGGACGGTGAAGGGCGGCAAAGTTGACTCCACTCCTACAGCAATTTCAGCGACGGCAGCCTCTGCCTCGGCTCCGCTTCGGACGGTAGCGGCAATTTCCGATGCCGGGGGACCTGAGCCACAAACCTACAATTTTTTTTGGAAGACTGGTGAAGAAGAAGAACGACGAGGTCAGATGTTAGCGTTGGCGGGGAACGAGGTTCGGGCGTATGCAGCTGCGCTGGTCAAGAACCAGATTCTGGCGCATCCGGTCACGCCTAAGGGGGGCACAGGCGGCCGCAGAGCGGCGGTAAAGCAGGCCGAGCCAGTGTTTGAGAACGTTCAATTTCGGGGCTTCGACGTTTGGACGACCAGCCAGCCGGTGCTGATCCTGAGCGCGGAGGCTAGGATCCCGGGCTCGACAAGTGTTGAGGCTGCGGCGGAGCCGTTCAGTGTAATGCTCGTGGTGCGGACGGACATCTATGGCAATCTGCGAAAACTATATTCCGGAGTCACTGACAAATATCATTTAGACGTAACGCCGCGGCTGGAGCTAATCGATGTGGTTGATGCGGACGGAGACGGTCGGGGAGAATTGCTATTTCGCGAGACATCGGATGTGGGAAGCGGATACATGATTTATCGCGCCACCGCCGACAAGTTGTGGAAAATGTTTGACAGCCTGAACGCGGAGTAGGTATCCAGTTCAGTGAGCGATCATCGATAGGATCAATCTACTGAAGAATTAGCAGCAAAACGGTTTCCTAGGTTTCGATACCGACGTGGCAGACACGGCCGACCAAGTAATCGGACGGAGACTTGCCCTCTTCCATAGTCATCACCTCGATGGGATAAGCCTGATTGTGCGGCCGCAGAATGAGGTGAGTACCGGCGGTTTCCACGTACTTTACCGTGCAAGTGCCATCTTTAAGGACGGCATACATGTTGAACTCGCCCTTGCGGTAGGGCTTGAGAGAATTGTAGTGGCGGTCGATGAGGAGAGTGGCGCCGGGGAGGAGTCGCGGATACATGCTCATGCCTTCGCGGCCGTCCACTTTAATGATTACGAAACGTTCCCATTGCGCGCGCTCGGCGCCTTCGGTTTCCGGTTTCAGCCTCTTGAGAAACGTCTTCTTGAACTTCAGGATTTCCTTGACGTCCATGCTGGTGATGAGCGGTTGGGTGGCGGCGACGGTTCCATCGGTTAGAAGGACGTTTTGGAATTCGTCGTTGCTGGGAGGCAGAATGGAAGCGCGCTTATTGACTTCAGAAGGGTCGAGCAGATCCAGCACGGAGAGATGCTGAACGGCGAGAACACGATCCATGCCCTCCAGGCTGAGGCCGCGCTTGCGATTCAGGAAGTTGGAGATGTGAGCCTGTTTGAATCCCGTCTGTTGCGCGAGACGAAGACCGGTCAGTTCGCCTTCTTCTATACGCTCCCAAATCGTGTCGCGGAGATTATCTTGCAGCACCCGGAATTTCATAGTTGGGAGTATACCACGCGAGGTATAGCAATTCGCTAAGTGGAATAGGTTTTCCACAGCCTTTTGGGTATAACGACCTTGACCGAGATTATGTACCTCACTCAAACATGAGGTACAATTCTCCGCAGTCAAGGGAGGATACCTTGGCTGAACGGAGGCGTAAGTATGGGGCCGGGCTGGACATTATTCTTGGAAGTCCTAGGCGCTGTCGCAAGCGTCGTAGTGATTCTCGATTATCTGGGCATAAAGCCGACCGCCAATGCATGGGGGTCAATCATGGCCCTTAATCAGAAATGGAAACTAGTAATCATGCTGGGGTTGGTCGGTCTAATGTTGTTTTTTTCCGGTTACGGCTTCTATCGCTCCTTGCGCCCTAAAATTGTGGAAAAGACAGTCACTGTCACTGTCACTGTCGAGAAGCCCGTTGATAGAGTAGTTGAAAAGGTAGTTCACGCTGATTGTCCTAAAACAACTACCAAACAAAAGGGACCGGCAATACCAGTTCAGCCCCAACAGCAGCCACCTATGACGCAAGACTGTGGCGGTGCGCAGTGCGCTCAATCATCCGGACAGAGTGGCGGGTTTACGGGGCAACTGACTATTGATGCAGCGGAACATCTGCAAATGAATCCTAAGGCCACTGATGCAATAGGGCAGCTTACGAAGGGCAGTTGCAATGTTAAGACGGTTGGAATTGATGTGATCGCCGCAAACGATGAGACTGGGAAGTTTGCCGAAGACCTAAAAGGCGCTTTCGCGCCTACGGGAATGGAAGCCAAGACAGGCTATTTACTTATGGCTGCCGGCGCGAATGGACCTATTCGTAGGGGTGTGACGATAGACGCGGGAAACAACTGTGTAGATATGGCAACGGCGATAGCGAAAGCACTTGTTTATAACGGGGCCGTTCACGGAAATCGGCTTCTAGTAAATAATGCGACTTCCGATGAATGGAGGGACAAATTGGAGATCACAATTACTTCCCCGAATTAGGCTGCTTTCGTGAGTTCTTTGTATTCGAGGTTGTCAGATTGCAGCATCTGGATGAGCGTATCGCGGAAGAGGTACTGATTCTTGCGATTGTTGAAGCGCCAGGTCATCTCATTCAGGTAGGCAGGAAGATGTTTCACAGAGACCTTATGCCACGCACCCACAACACCGCGTTTGAAGAGCGAGAAAGCAGACTCGATTGCATTTGTGGTCACGGTCAGACCGCCTTCGTATCGAACATATTCATCTTTCGAGTGATTCACCCGCTTATGCTTCGCATTGTGGAAAGCCGTGGTGGTGAAATTGTAGAGCTTCGATTCGTCGGTCATAATCACGTCAACGGTCTTGTCCACGTTTCGCGCAATGATCTCGTTGATCTTGTCTTGGTTCAGGTTCGTGGCAGAGATGAAGTGGAGATGCCCCTCGCGCTCACGGATGCCAATGACGGGCTGGTGCTTCTTCCACTTGTCAGCGTGGGTCGTATGACCACCGATATACATTTCGTCAATTTCTACTGTGCCCTTGAGTTTATGGTCCGCCTCTTCCATCGCTTTGCGGATGCGGTGACACAGATACCATGCCGTCTTATAGCTCACACCCAGCGTGCGCTTGAGTTGATTCGCAGACATGCCCTTGCGGCTCTCGCAGAGCAGATACGTGCAAAGAAACCATTTCCACAGGTCCAAATGCGTGTCGTGGAAAATCGTCGCTGTGGTGACCGTAAACTGGTAATGGCATGAGTCACAGTCAAACGTATCGCGGTCTTTTACGGGCGTTGCGTCACCATTGCAACGCAGGCACTTTGGGCCATCGGGCCATCGCAGGGTTTCGAGAGCCTTGCGGCATTTTTCATCGTTACCAAATCGGTCGATTAGCTGGCAGAGATTCACATTAGGGGTCATAGGGTCACCATGAAAAAGCGGAAGGCGAAGAAGCACCCGAGCAAGATGACCAGCGACGAACTGGTCGAGCACATCTTCCATCCCCGGATCGTCAAGCACGTTCGGGCGATTTTGGAAGAGCACAACGCGCCGAAAGCTAGGAAAAGTAAGGCCACAACCAAACATTAACAGAGGTTCGCTTTTGAGTAAAGTACATAATCTCGACCTTGACGCTAAAAATTGGGAGCTATACGATCGGCTCATCGTATAACTCAAATTGTTTTTCAGGAATCAGCATACATGAGTCATGTGGAGAACTGTAACGAAGCAAAGAACTTTGTCGAGTTTCGGCGGAAGGTGCGGGCAGCCGAGGTGCTTTCTGCGGCTATGGAGCATCTGTTGAAATCGTTGAACTTCAGCGGGAAGGTGAGCGTGATGGTGCAGAACGGACGGGTGTTGAAATCAGGATATGAGGAGGGATTTTTCCGGCAATCGCATTCCGGATCGATGCTGGCAGGAGACACTTCCGTGGAACCTTAAGCGGTTGAAGAACGGCAACGTTACGGTTCTTTTGCAAAATTAAATAGCGCAAACAGGTCGTCGTAAGAGAAACGAGCCCTGTGCCTGGTATCTGCTGTGGAAGCGGGAACCAGCACGGGGCTTTTTTATTTCAGTTGAGGGTGCAGGGTTCGGCGAGAGCACTACAACCAGCTAAGAGAGAGTTGAGAACTTCAAGGAGGAGCAATGAAAGGGCAGAGCAGTGAGACGGCGGTGAGGTTGACCTTGGAATTGAAATATTGCGAACGCTGTGGAGGGTTGTGGCTGCGTCCGACGGGAGGGGGACAAATTTATTGCGTGGGCTGCGCACGCAAGATCGCCGAGTTGCCACCGGCCTCGCACGAGCCCGATACGGTGTGGGCGCCGCGCGGGTCGCAGCGAGTGGCGGAAGGTCGCACGTTCGACGCTTACGGGGAAGACGATGACCGAGAGCTGGACGCGGCGGGAGGTGCGGCGTGAGCGGATTCGTGCAGTGGATTGCAGCGGAGGCGGACAGCGACTACCTGCGGAAAGCGGGTCTGGGCGTGCCAGGTGGTGGGGAGAAGCAGGGGCATTCCGGGGATGAGTCGTTCGCAAAGGCGCAGGAGTGGGGGAATTTGCCGACACACAATTTTCCGACCCAGAGCGCGGGATATGAGGAGCGACAAGCGGAAAGTGCGCTGGACCGAAACCCAGACCTGTGGCTTTATCGGGGGCGTACCACGGCGCTACTGCGGCGCTATATGCGGCTGTCGCTGGAAACGGGGCGATTGCCATCGGTGCTTGGACGTGAGTTCTTTCGGGCGAAGGTGACGAGCTATACGTCAGTGACATTCGAAGACCGGGTAATCTTTGTGCATGATGTGGAAGGTTGCCTGGAGCGGTTGGAGTCCTTCGACCAGGAAATCATTGCACGGGTGGTGTTGCAGGAACATGACCACGAACGAGCGGCGCGGCTGATCCACTGCACACGCAAGACGATCGAACGAAGATTGCCGGAGCTGCTCGACGAACTGAGCGAGGAATTTCTGAAAGTGAGGTTGTTGGTTCCGCTGCCGAATGCGGAGCAGGCGAAGACGGCGAGGCCAGTTTGAGCCCGCAAAATCTTGTCAAGGGGGGTGCGAGAGCGGTTTTGCCGCAAGTGATTGAAAGCGCGTCGAAAATAAATTTCAAAAAATGTCCCAATCACCCATTGCGAAATGCTATTCTGAATGTATAGAGTAAAGAAAAAAGCAATACTACCCGAGGGCGCGCTGAAAAGCGCGCCTTTCGTGTTTTCGGGAGAAGAGTGGAGATTTTCCGGGTGCGGGGTCAGGAGATCCTGATGGGTGGCTTACTGCCGTGAGTCAAGGCCGGGATTATTTCGGGAAGGGTGCGCAGGGGGCATGAAGAAAGAAAAGGGCAAAGCGAGACCAAAAGCTAAAACGAGGAAAGCGACGGGAAAAAGCAAGGTGGGCAAGGTCGCGGTGAAGAAAGCCACGGGCGAGAAAACCGTTCGAAAGAAGGCGGCTGGAGACAACATCACGGCGGAGGCGATGAAGCCAGTCGATTTTGTTGAGGTGCGGAAAAACATCGCGGCCATGGTGGGCGGGGCTGCGCAATCTATTGCGACAAAGGCAATCGAAGACGCGAAGAACGGGCAACTGGCTCCCGCGAAGTATCTGTTCGAAGCGGTGGGGTTGTATCCTCCGACGGAGGAAACGGCACAGGCCAGGCCAGAAGATTCTCTGGCGTATACGTTGCTGAAGCGGATGGGGTTGCCGACTGATCCGGTGATTCGCGACGAGGATGAAGAGGTCCCATTGCTGGCGAGCGAGGCGAAGAGAACATCGGACGAGCTGGTTACAGAGAAAGACGAAGAGTCGTGGCTGCGGCAAAACGAGGAACAAGGGGATGCCGTAAAATGAACCGAAGTTGCGAACGGCCGAAGCTCAGCGGTGCGATGGGGCTATCGATTTCGCCGCAGGCCGAGCCCGGCAGAAGAATGCTGCTGAAGGGTATCGCAGCGAATGCGTTTCCAGAGGGTTGGTTTTTCCGAAGGAATGCAGCGGATAGAAAGGTTTCTGTCAGACGACGCAGGATGGGAATGGATATCACGTGGGTGACCGATCGGATCGCGGTGGGTGGCGGAATCTGGACGGCGGAGAATATGGCAGCGGTATCGCGTACCGGAATTACGCACATCATCGACATGCAGATTGAGTTTGACGACACGCCGCTGGCGGAGCCCCATGGAATTGCAGTTTGCTGGAACCCGGTGGACGATGATTTTGAACCGAAGCCTCCTGAAGTGTTCTCGCGGGGCGTGGAGTTTGCGCTATCAGCGCTGAAAGACGACGAAGCGAAGTTGTATGTGCATTGCGCGGCGGGAGTACATAGGGCGCCGATGATGGCACTGGCGGTGTTGGGGGTGATGGGTTGGACTGTAGAGGATGGCATGGACCTGATTGAGGGGCGACGTCCGGTGGCAGACTTTGCCGAGGTTTATGTGCGGAGTGTAGAAGATTTTTTGCATGGACGATTTTGAAAAAGATCCTTCGAACGAATTTGAGGAGGAAGTCATGTTTCAGGAATGCCGTCCAGCTGGGCGGCTTTTTTATTGGGTGCTGGCAGGGGTAGTGGCAGTTTCAGGAGTCTGGCTGGGAGCGCGTGAAGTTTCCGCGAAAGAGCTGGAGAAGCCTGCAGTTTCCCCCAAGGCGAAGTCGCGCGCAGCAGATCCGGCGGTGGGCGCGGCTTCGCCGATTCCTCAGAGCGGTCCGACGATGACGAGCGTGGTTGACACGGTGTATACGGCGGATGGAACGCCGGCCCAAGGAGTGCTGATCATCACCTGGCCGGCGTTTGTGACCTCGACGACGGTTGACGTTGATGCGGGTATCGCACCCGGAACTGGGTGCGGCATTGAAGTCAGGGAAAATGACTATGGCTGGGGACAAGCCAACGACCGAAACTTGTTAGGCCGGTTCAACACTCAAACATTCACCCTCTCTCGCTTGGCCCGAACTCAGAATTATTTTTTGCGTCTTTATGACAGTTCGTCGCCGCCAAAATATTCGAGGTATTCGGCGGCCTTGCACGTGGACTATCCGCTATGAGCGAAGATGAGTTCTTGAGCAGGCAGAGACTGCGTTCAGGCACGGCGAAACAATCTGCGGGAACGCAATATACGGCAAAGGATTTTCAGCTGGACGTGCTCGGAAAACTTGAGGAGACGCAAGCAAAGCTTGAAGCAGTGCAAGAGTTGTGCCGAAAGGATTCCCAAGCAGCCAGAGATGCGCGCTTGTTGAAGTTTGACGGCCGAACCCTGGTGGCAATAGGCGCGATCGCAATGTCTTTAACCGGGTACGTGCTGCAGGACGCCAGGAATAGCTCAAAGCAAGGCACGGATATCGAGACCACTAAGACGCGAGTCACGCGTCTGGAGCAGATTGCCGAAACGAACACTGAAGGGCGAATCCGCACGGAAGTTGAGCTTGGCGAACTGCGAGAGGGGCAAGATGAGATCAAGCGGCTGATTAATGCGCACGATAAAAACGCGAGAGTAGCTTCCGGCGAAGGCCGTCAAAGAGACGGTGTACCACCTGCAGGCGAAACGCCTGAACGCTCCCGCCACCGAAAGCCATTTGAAAACAGTAAGGGGGATGGACTGCGAACTTCAGATTTTTTCTGAAAGACGATTCATTTTCAAGACCATGAGGAGAGAGCCATGAGCACTATACCGAGCACTACGATTATTACCAATCTCAAGACTGCAACTACGCCCACCACGAACACATTGAAGAACGCCGGAGCAGGAGGAATCGACATGCCGGGCATGCTTGCGCTGGCGTTTAGCAAGGCTGCCGAACTCAAGGCGTGCCTGACGCTGATCGTCAGATCCACCGACGGAGCAGATCCTAACCTGACCGCGCTCAACGACATTTTGGCCAGCCTGACGTAAAGCGCATGGCGGTTGCGCGGCAGAAGTTGTGCAGCCGCCGCTCATCTGATCTATCTACTGAAAACTAGTTAAGGAGGAAGATTTATGAATTTTCTATCTCAATTGCTGCGGGCGATCGCCTTTGTCCCGGCTCTAGTAAGCGGCATCGAAAGCATGTTTGGCGGCAAACCAGGAGGCGAAAAGAAGGATGCCGCGATGCTGTTTCTGCAGAATGCTCTCTCGACGGTGGACGCCGTTGCAGCGCGGGAGATTGTCGATCCGGAACAATTCAAGAACGGAATCTCGAAAATTATTGACGGAACGGTTTTGTGCTTAAATGCGTCCTGCTGGTGTAAGCAGCAGCCGGCTGCAAACGCCGAGCCCTCCGCTCAATAACCCTAACCCTACCCGATCTCTTCGTTCCAATTCTCCAGCGTCTTCTTCACCAGAGCCATGAACTGGTCAGCGACAGCCCCGTCGATCAGGCGGTGATCGTAGCCAAGCGTGAGATGGACGACCGAACGGATGGCGATTGAGTCATTGCCCTCCTGGTCGGTGACGACCAGCGGCTGTTTGGTAATGCCGCCCACGCCCATGATGGCGGAGTTCGGTTGATTGATGATGGGCAGACCGAAAACCGCGCCGAACTGGCCGGGGTTGGTGACGGTGAAAGTTGAGCCTTCGACGTCCTCGGGTTTGAGCTTCTTGTTGCGAGCACGCTCTCCCAGATCAGTGATGCCGCGCTGCAGACCGAGGAAGTTGAGATCTCCGGCATTCTTGAGGACGGGCACGATCAGCCCCCAGTCGAGGGCGACCGCGATGCCTACGTTGATATTGCGATGGTAGCGGATGCTATCGCCTTCTATCGCCGCATTAATGATGGGCCACTGCTGGATGGCGATGATGGCGGCGCGCACGAAGAACGGCATGAACGTGAGGCGGACTCCGTGGCGTTGCTCGAATCCGTTCTTGTGCTTGGCGCGGAGGTTGACGATGCGCGTGAAATCGACCTCATACATGCAATGGACGTGGGCGCTGGTGCGGCGGGATTCGATCATTCGCTGCGCAATGATCTTGCGCATGTTCGTCATGAGAACGAGATCGCCTGGGTAAACAGCGGGGCTTGGTGGACTTGCGGGCCGTGAGGCCGGAGCCGACGACGCGGGCGCGGCCGCGCTCGGTGCAGCTGGCGCTGAGGCGGAAGGTTGTCCTTCGATGAATGAGAGGATGTCCTGCTTGGTGATACGGCCGCCCAGACCAGTGCCGGAAATCTGCGAAAGACTGACTCCGTGCTCACGCGCGATTTTTCGAACCAGTGGCGAGGAGCGTGTTTCTTCATCCTCACCCGATTCGGGCAGCGGAGCGCTGGCGGCTGCAACGGGCGTGGCGGCGGCAGGCTGCTTCGTTTCCTTCTTCTCAGCAGCCGGTTTTTCCGGAGCTGTGGTTGCGAGTGCAGGTTTGGCGGGCGCAGCCGCGGCCTCGCCATCGGCGGAGATCGTTCCCACCACCGTGTTCACGCCAACCGTCGTGCCCTCTGATACTTTGATCTCCTGCAGGACACCGGATGCAGGTGCAGGAATCTCGGCGTCTACCTTGTCAGTGGATATTTCGAACAATGGTTCATCGCGCTGAACCTTATCGCCAGGCTTCTTTAGCCACTTCGTAATGGTGCCCTCGACAATGGATTCGCCCATCTGGGGCATGATGATGTCAGTTGGCATGATTTCCTTCCACGCGGCCCACAGTTCAGTACAGAAGGCCAGACGCAAACAGATATTATAGCGTTCACGATAAGGAACTCGGAACCCTCACGAAGTGAAAACTCACCGCTAGGGGTGCTTCTGTTCCTCTTTTCCCTCGCCGCCCGTTGGGGCGGCCACTCCGAAACTGCTCTTCCAGTAGTCCTGGACCGCAGGTGGCAGCTTTTCCATGTGCGACAGAAGGCTGGTGATCTTCCAGATATCCTGTTCGCTGAGAGTTTTATCCCACGCCGGCATTCCGGTATAACGAACTCCTGTGCGGATGGTGTAAAAGACGTGCCACTCGGGGTCGTCGGGCGGATCGGAGACGAGACTTGGAGCTGGCGGATAAAAGGAGTTGCCGAGAGACGCAGGCTTGCTATCGAGCCCACCATGGCAGACGGCGCAATTCATGGTGTATAGCTTCATTCCGTCTTCGAAATTCTGATCGGTTGGGGGCAATGGATTGGTGACATGAGGAGCGTGGCGCTCCATCGAAGCGTCGACCGCACCATTGGCGATGCGCTTCTCGAGCCGCGGTGGCGAAACATTTGCGTTGGTCGGAATAAAACCCAGCATGGCGAGACCAAGCCCGCCGAGAACGAGTACCAGAACGGTGACAACGACACCGAGAATGAAGTTCCTCATCAGTCCCTCCGGACGCACTATTGTGGCAGATGATACAGGTGAGGCGCTAGTTTAGTCAGGCACCAGGTATATCGGATGCTGGGTCAATAAGCTTTCAATCGGCGCGCTTCGCGAACCACGTCACTCACCTTCGGCAGATAGTGTTCTTCCTGCGGCGGAGAGAACGGGATGGCCGAGTCGAGGCCTGCGATCCGGACGATAGGCCCATCAAGATCGTCGAAGGCTTCTTCGTTGATGATGGCAACGATTTCCCCGGCTAGGCCACCGGTGCGCGCGTGTTCGTGCAGGATGATGACTTTGTTCGTCTTCTTCACAGTTCGCGCGATGGCTTCCCGATCGAGGGGCGAGACAGTGCGCAGGTCAAGGATTTCCAAATCGATTCCTTCGCTCAGTAGAACCTCGGCAGCCTCCAACGCCGTGTGTACCATCGCGGCGTAGGTGATGATGCTGAGGTCGCGTCCTTCGCGGGCGAGGCGCGCTTTGCCGATAGGGACGACATAATCTTCCGCGGGGACTTCTCCCTTGATGCGGCGATAAAGATATTTGTGCTCAAAGAAGATGCACGGGTTGTTATCGCGAATGGCGGCCTTGATGAGGCCCTTCGCATCATAGGGTGTGGCCGGGCAAATGACTTTGAGACCGGGATTGTGAACGAACCACATCTCGGGATTCTGCGAGTGGAACGGTCCCCCGTGAACGTATCCGCCACTGGGTCCGCGCAGGACGAGCGGAGCGGGCGCGCCCCAGAGATAATGCGTCTTCGCAACCATGTTGGAAATCTGGTTGAAGGCGCAGCCGATGAAGTCCATGAACTGAAATTCGGCTACGGGACGCATGCCAGTGAGCGAGGCTCCGAAGGCCGCACCCACGATGGCGGACTCGGCAATGGGCGTATCGATGACGCGCTCGGGACCGAAGCGGTCGATGAAACCGTCAGTGACTTTAAAAGCTCCGCCGTAAATGCCGATGTCTTCGCCAAGGCAGAAGACGGTTGGATCACGATCCATCTCTTCCCAGATTCCCTGGCGGATGGCTTCGAGGTAGGTGAGTTGCATAGAGTCTGGTTTCAGAGCCTCAAATTCTCGCCACAGATTCCCACGAATCAGGGCGGATTACTCTACTTCAAATGCGCGGCAGCTTCCGTCTGCTTGAAGCCGCCGGTTCCTTTCTTTACCTTCGGCATGCCGTACTTCGGCTTGATCTCATGGCATCCATCTTCGCAGAAGACGCCGCCTTCGGCGGATTCAGGCGTTGGCATCGGAGAGTTCACCGCGATCTCGCGCTCGGCTTCGATCACTCGCTCAACTTCTGAAATTAGTTCGGCATTCTCTTTTACGGTCAGCCACTTCTTTTCCTTCACCAGATAATTTTCGAAGCGTGCGATCGGGTCGCGCTTCTTCCAGAAATCGAACATCGGCTTGGGCACATATGCCGCCGCATCATGAATTGCGTGGCCTTTCATGCGCATCATCTTGGCCTCGATCATCGTGGGGCCTTCGCCGCGATGAGCACGCTCCACCGCGTCGCGAGCGGCGTCGTAGACCTGGCAAGCGTCTGTGCCATCGACAATCACTCCCGGGATGCCGTATCCAATGGAGCGTTCCGCCAAATCTTTTACGCGATACTGCATCTCCGAAGGTGTGGAGTAGGCCCAGAGATTGCTTTCGACAACGAGCACGAGGCCGAGCTTCTGCACGGCGGCGAAGTTGATGCCTTCGTAGGTAACGCCAGTGGACTGGCCACCGTCGCCGATCCAGGTAAGCGCGGCGATGTTGCGTCCTTGCAGGCGCGCGCCGAGCGCAACGCCCGAGAGTACCGGGATAAGATCGCCGAGCATGGAAATGGGCGAGACCATGTTGCGCTTTTCGATGTCGCCGAAGTGCGAAGTGCCATCGCGGCCCTTGGTCGGCGAGTCCGCCTTCGCCATGTACTGCATCATCGTGTCGGCGGCGCGAAAGCCGCGGACCAGCAGCGCTCCCTGATTGCGGATCATCGGCGCGAACCAGTCATCCTGATCAAGGGCATACGCCGATGCGCAAGAGCACGCTTCCTGGCCGAGTCCGAAATAAACCCCGCCAACGACCTTGCCTTGCTTGTAAAGATTTTCCAGCCCGATCTCCATTTTGCGGTTCAGCAGCATGTAGCGATAAATCTCGATACATTGCTTCCTGTCGAGATACTTGGAGTCGCGAATTGGTGGGACTGGGGTGCTGAGGTCGCCGGTCACCTCGTACCGCACATGTTCCGTGCCGTCTTTGTCTTTTTCTACCGCCTGACGGACGGTAAAGTCGGGATGCTCCAGACGGTAGTCTGGGATCGAGTAGCTGCGGAGACCGGAGTCCACTGGAGACTGGGATGCCTGCGCTGAACCGTTCCGCGAGCGGTGGCCGTTAGAGCCGTGTTTCGTATTGGATTTCGTTCTTTTGGTAGCCATAACTTAGAAACCGCGCTCTCACCGCAAACCTCAATGCTATCGCGAGAGTGGCCAATCGTGCCAGAGCAAGGTGAACTCAAACTCGAAGAAGATGAGCCTTCCGCAAGCAGCCCTTTAAGCCCAGGTGCGGTCGTCTTCTCTGTGGAGCTTACGTAATTCTTCGGGCGACTGCACGGGAACCCCGACAGTGCGGCCGAGCAAAGCGTCGAGAGTATCAACCCAGAGCATCTGACTTGAAAACACTGTGCCGAAGTTGCGCGAGATAGATTCGGCAACCAAATTCAGGTCGAGAGGATGCCCTAGTTCGTGCTGCATCGACGTGACCGGTTTCGATGTGATACCGCAAGGAATAATTAGATTGAAGAAGCTGAGGTCGGTGTTTACGTTGAGTGCGAACCCATGCGAGGTTACGAAGCGCGAGATGTGGACGCCGATCGCGGCAATTTTGGCTTCGGAGGTTTCCTGATCCGTCCAAACACCTGTCAGGCCTGGATTCCGCTTCGTCGGGATCGCGAAGTCGGCGCAGCTTCGGCACAAGACCTCCTCCAAGCGGCGCACAAACTCGACGGCGCCCAGAGTCTTACGCTTTCCATCGGGTGCAGCAAATCCCCGGAGATCGAAGATGGGATAGCCGACAATCTGACCCGGTCCATGAAAAGTGACATCGCCGCCCCGGTCGCATTCGAAAAGTTCGACGCCGCGCTGCCTAAGGAGTTCGGGCGAGGCGATCACGTTGGCTGCTTTCGCATTGCGTCCCAGAGTGATGACCGGGGAGTGTTCGAGCAGGAGCAGCACGTCGCCGATCTTTTCTTCCTTGCGCAGCGTGACGAGTTGCTCCTGCAATCGCAGGCCGGTGGCGTAGTCAACCGTGCCGAGTTGTATTAAGGAGATCAAATTCAATCCGCCACTGATTTTCGCGGATTGACACGGATCAAGATTAAGTCTTGGTTTATCCGGTGTCATCCGTGTGATCCGTGGCTAGGAACTCTTACGCGTTAATCGCGATCCCGTACACGCTATTGGATGCGTCCAACATCGCCTCCGCCAACGTGGGATGCGCATGGATGGTCCACATTAAGTCTTCTACAGTGGCTTCGAGTTCCATGGCAGCGACAGCTTCGGCGATCAGCTCTGTCGCCTGGGGGCCAATGATATGAACGCCGAGAATTTCACCATAATCCGCGTCGGAAACGATTTTGATGAAACCCTCGTGCTGGCCAACAATCGACGCTCGCGAGTTTGCTGTGAACGGAAACTTGCCAACCTTTACGTTATATCCAGCTTCGCGCGCCCTGGTCTCAGTGAGGCCCACACTGCCAATTTCCGGATGGCAGTACGTGGCGCCGGGAATGTGTTCGGGATTAATCGGCTTGCACGGCTTTCCCGCAATCTTCGCCACAGCTACCAGCGCTTCCATCGCTCCAACGTGAGCCAGTTGCGGCGAGCCCAGCACGATGTCGCCCACCGCATAAACACCGGGTTCGGCAGTATGCATCCATGAATCTGTCTGCACGAAGCCACGCTCCGGTTTGATTTTCGTTTTCTCCAGGCCGACATTTTCTGTGCGTGGTTTGCGGCCCACGGCGATCAGGATTTTATCCGCCTCGATCCGTTGCTGTTTGCCGTCGACCGTGATCGTCACGGCAATTCCGGTCTTTGTCTTCTCCACCTTCTCTACCTTTGCACCTGTGTGGAAGTTGATGCCTCGTTTGCGATAGACCCGAGCCAGCTCCTTCGAGACTTCTTCATCCTCGACCGGCACAAGTCTCGGCAACATTTCTACGATCGTGACTTCGCATCCGAAGGAGCGATAGATCGAGGCGAACTCCACTCCTACCGCACCAGCTCCAACGATCACCAGAGACTTCGGCATTTCTTTCAGGCTCAGGATTTCGATGTTGGTGAGAACTCGATCGTCCGCCGGAAGGCCGGGCAGCATGCGGGCTTCAGAGCCGGTAGCCAGAAGCACGTTCTTTGCCTTGAGGTGGCTGGTCTTGCCATCATTCGTCAACTCGACCGTGAAGATGCCGTTCTGCGCTGGGCCCGTAAGTTTGCCGTAGCCTCTCACGGTATCGACTTTGTTCTTCTTCATCAGGAATTCGAGCCCTTTGGCATGCTTCGCGACAATCTTCGACTTTCTTTCCTGAACCGCGCCCCAGTCGAGCGTCCGCGCATCCACTCCTTCGATGCCAAATTCCTTGGCGTCTTTCAAGTGATCCCATAGCTCTGCATTGAACAGAAGCGCCTTGGTAGGAATGCACCCCACGTGTAAGCAGGTTCCACCAAGGAACCCATCTTTTTCAATAAGCGCGGTTTTCAGTCCGTACTGGCCGGCGCGAATCGCGGCCGTATAACCGGCAGGTCCGCTGCCGATAATAGCTACGTCGTAAGTAGTTTCAGGCAAAGTAGTGCTCCTCTGTAAGAAGAGATGATGATGGGCAAACCAACGATTCTAGAACAGCGGTTTCGCAACGGAAAGGGAAAGTTAGAAAAGAAAAAGGCCGCCTCCAGGCGGCCATCGTTCAATGTCAGTCGAACTTAGTTGCCTTCGTTGCTGGCGCGCTTCCACGAAATCAGTTCGCCTATCGTCGAACTTGTGCTCGATACAGGCTGCTTGTAGGCTTCCACTTCCGACCGCGAAGCCTCTTCGCCAACCGCGCGAATGCTGAGTCCAACCTTCTTGTCTTCCGGACTCATTTTGATGATTTTGAAATCATGCTCCACGCCCGGCTCCAGATGCAGCGGCTGGCCGTTTCCATCCACCGCTTCCGACTTGTGACAAAGACCTTCCACGCCTTCCGCAATCTCGACGAACGCGCCAAACGCCGCGACCCGCAACACTTTCCCGTGAACCACATCGCCAACGTGATGCGTCTCGAAGAAAGTTTCCCAGACATCGGGTTGCAGCTGCTTCACGCCCAGCGATAACCTGCGCTTGTCGGGCTCGATGGCCAGGACGATCGCTTTTACTCGGTCGCCTTTCTTGAGCACTTCCGAAGGATGTTTCACTCGCTTGGTCCAGCTCAGGTTGCTTACGTGAACCAGCCCGTCGATTCCGTCTTCGATTTCGATGAACGCGCCGAAATCCGTCAGGTTGCGCACTCGGCCTTCCACCGTCATGCCCACCGGATACTTATCGTGCAGCGCGTCCCATGGATTCGCCGCCAGTTGCCGCATGCCGAGCGAGATTCGCCGCTCCGTGGGATTCACGTTCAGCACCACGCACTCCACCTGGTCGCCGACATTTACCAGTTTCGATGGATGCTTCATGCGCTTCGACCACGTCATTTCGCTGACGTGAACCAGACCTTCGATGCCTTGTTCAAGTTCGACAAAGGCGCCGTAGTCGGTCACGCTGATCACGCGGCCGGAAACATGCGCGCCCACGGGATAGCGGTGTTCGGCATCCAGCCACGGATCGGGCGTCAGCTGCTTGAATCCCAGCGATACGCGCTGCTTCTCTTTGTCGTACTTCAGAACCTTCACTTGAATCTGATCGCCAACGTTTACCAGGTCGCGCGGATGGGTCAGGCGTCCCCACGACATATCGGTGATGTGCAGCAGGCCGTCTAGTCCCCCGAGATCCACGAAAGCTCCGTACTCGGTCAGGTTCTTCACCACGCCTGTGAGCACCGAACCTTCCTCAAGATGTTCGAGGGTCTTGTTGCGCTTCTCGCTCTGCTCGCCTTCCAGCAATTCCTTTCGCGAGACCACAATGTTGCCGCGCTTCTTGTTGAGCTTGATGACCGTCACTTCAAGCGTCTGGCCCTTCATGCCCTCCAGGTTCCGGATCGGCCTTAGATCCACTTGCGAGCCTGGCAGAAACGCTCGCGCTCCCAGGATGTCGACTGTGAGTCCACCCTTGGTTCGCTCAATCACCGTGGCCTGAATCGGCCGCTTCTCGTTGTGCGCCTTTTCCACTTCTTCCCAGGCGTGTATACGCGCTGCCTTCTGGTGCGAGAGGTTGATGTAGCCTTCCTCCGTGTGCCCCTTCTCCCGCATCACATCGATCTCGTCGCCCGGCTTCACCTTGGGCTTGCCCTCGTGATCCAGAACTTCCGAGAGCGGCAACATGCCCTCCGACTTCGCTCCCACGTCGACCACCACGTGGGTCGAGGTCAGCTTCAACACCGTCCCTTTGATGACGCGGTCTTCTCCCACGGCCTCTTCGGTCTCCGTGGTGAAGCTTTCCAGAGCCGAGGCAAAATCCTCGCTCGCAGGCTTCTCGTCGGAAGCGGCCGCGGCGTGTGGTGCTTCCTGTGTGGATGCCGTGGCTGGGGCCTGATTCGGCTCGGGTTGATGGGTCAAGGTTGGCTCGGATGCCGTCGGTTCTGCTTCGGTTGCAACGGCGCTGTTGGATTCGGAGTTGTGGGCGGTGGTATCGTCGAACAAGGTCATGCCTCTCTGCTGAAGCCTCGCACTCAGTGCGGGGAGGATGCGGGGCCTGCTTGGCGGACTGCTGGAGTGAGTCGTTTGGTTGTGGTGGGCTCACCCTGGCGAGTGAGCTTGGACAATCCCAGCTGCCGGACGTTTTACAGAAACCCGCGTCCAAAGGGAACTCCTCGACTATAGCAACGCCTTGCAAACAGTGTCAAACGCAAATCTTGCATGTTACGAGAGTGTTTCAAACCTCGAGTGAAGAATGTGGGAACAGCCGCCCTCGGCTGTTCGGCGGGCGAAGCGAACTGCTCTCGCTTCTCCTCCAACCTGATTTAACACCTGGGTTCGCTTCTCAATTTCACCAACCTACCTCCCATCTGCTACCCTTGCCCCTTGCTATGGATTACCTCTGGACCCCGTGGCGCTATGCCTATGTCACCGCCGCCGAGAAAACCGTCGGATGCGTCTTCTGCAACGCCGTTAAAGCGGACGATGATGCCAAGAATCTCATCGTTCATCGCGCCAAGCATTGCTTCGTCATCCTGAATGCCTATCCCTACACGCCGGGCCACGTGATGATCGTTCCCTACGCGCATTTGGACGAACTGCAAAAACTCGCGCCGGAAGCGGCCAGCGAGATGATGGCGCTCTCGCAACGCATGGAATCCGTGCTGCGCGAACTCTACCAGCCCGACGGCATCAACCTCGGTATGAACATCGGCAAAGCCGCGGGCGCCGGCATCGCCGGACACATCCACATGCACGTCCTTCCGCGCTGGGTCGCCGACGCGAATTTTGTTTCGGTGGTCGGCGAGACACGCCTTCTGCCGGAAACGCTGGCGGAGACGTGGAAGCGGATGTCGGCGGCGATGTCCCTCCCAAGAACAGAGTAGACACGACCGGCCACGTAATCTTACGATGCCAACAAATGCAGCAGTTAAGCCCAGAGTCCGTGACCGCGATCCAACCAGAGCTCACCTCTAGTGAGAATTTCGTGTGGGCGGGCCAGCCCAGCGGTGCCGTTGTCTTCCACAAAGAGGACGCGTTCCTAGTGCCGTTCAGTCTGTTATGGGGAGGATTTGCGATCTTCTGGGAATTGGGCGTAGCGGGGTTCTGGGGTTCTGGTGCGCGGTCTGGGAGTCCGTGGGTGTTTGGAATGTTGTGGGGGATTCCGTTCGTCCTGATCGGGCAATACATGATCTGGGGCAGGTTCTTCTATGTCGCATGGAAGAAGAGACGGACGCACTACGCGATAACGAACCGTCGCGTGATCGTGGTTCAAGATGGCTGGAAACGTCAAATGGCCTCAGCCTATCTCGACAGCCTGCCGGTTCTCATTAAGGAAGGCGGCTCGAACGGAATTGGCACTCTGCGCTTTGCCCAAGCCGAATCCATGTGGTCCGGAAGGCGCGGATGGGGAGCTTGGGACGGAATGAGCGTTGGCAATGTTCCGACATTCGTCGATGTCGGCGACGTAGACTACGTGTATCGACCGGTCTCTGACTTTCGGGAAAAAGCACGGACAGCGAGGATCCCCACGTCGGGCTTTTAAGTACTGGCCCCGCTTAGAGAATTCCTTTCATTTCCTTCTCGTCAATCACCTTCACTCCCAACTCCTTCGCCTTATCCAGCTTCGATCCCGCATCCGATCCCGCCACAACATAATCCGTCTTCTTGCTCACCGATCCCGTAACCTTCCCTCCGGCGTCTTCGATCATCTTCTTCGCTTCGTCTCGGGTGAAATGCGCCAGGGTCCCCGTCAACACAAACGTCTTCCCGGCGAGCTTCGTTCCGCGCTCTTTCTTCTTGCCGGTCAGCGTAAGCCCAGCCTCGCGCAGTCGCTCGACCAGCTTGCGATTCGCCACGATTCCAAAAAACTCCACAATGCTCTTGGCGATCCGCGGACCGACTTCATTCACGTCCTGCAGTTCTTCCACGCCAGCCTTTTCCAGCGCTTGCATCGATCCAAAATGCTCGGCGAGAAATTGCGCCGTCCGCTCTCCGACCATTCGAATGCCGAGGCCGTAGATCACCCGCTCCAGCGGCAGCTTCTTCGAGTTCTCGATCTCGTCGAGGATATTCTGGGCCGACTTATCGCCCATTCGCTCCAGACTCAGCAGATCGGCCTTCGTCAGCTTGTAAATTTCCGCTACATTCTTCACCAGCCCGCGGTCTGTAAGCTGATTCACCAGCGCGTCGCCCATCCCGTCGATGTTCATCACCCCTCGCGATGCAAAATGCAGAATCGTCTCCCTCAGCTTGGCAGGACAATTCGCATTCACGCAGCGATAATCCACCTCGCCTTCCGTCCGGACCACCTTGGTGCAGCACACAGGACACTTCTCTGGCATCTGGAAGATTTTTGTGCCTCGCGGATGATCCTTATCCTCGATCACCTTCGCCACTTTCGGAATCACGTCCCCGCCACGCTCCACCTGCACCCAGTCGCCAATCTTCACGCCCAGTCGCTCGATCTCATCCATGTTGTGCAGCGTGGCATTCCTCACGGTGGTGCCGCCGATCAACACCGGAGCCAGCATCGCCACCGGAGTGAGCTTGCCGGTGCGGCCGACCTGCACTCGTATATCCTCGAGCTTCGTGATCCCGGCCCTCGCCGCATACTTATAAGCGATCGCCCAGCGCGGAGCTTTTCCGGTGAACCCGAGCTCATCCTGCAAGGCAGTGCGATCCACCTTCACCACGATGCCGTCAATTTCATAGGCAAGTGATTCACGCTTCCCCGCCCACTCCTGGATGAAGGCCCAAACTTCCTCCATGCTGTGGACTAGTTTGCGATTCTGATTCACCTTAAAGCCCGCCGCCTCGAGCGCGTCCAGCGTCTTCCAGTGGCGATCAAAGTAAGTTCGCCCGTCCTGCAGTAGCATGTATGAAAAATAATCCAGTCGCCGTTCCGCCGTAACTCTGGATTCGAGCTGCCGCACCGTGCCCGCCGTGGCATTTCGCGGGTTCGCAAACAACGACAGTCCTTTGCTTTCCCGCTCCTGGTTCATTCGCTTAAATGCGGCCAGCGGCATGAGCAGTTCGCCGCGCACCTCAAAATCCGCAGGAATCCCGGCCTTCTTCAGCTTCTCTTTCGAGATCGAAAGTGGCACCGATCGTACCGTGCGCACGTTCAGCGTCACGTCTTCACCCACACTCCCATCACCCCGAGTAATCCCACGCACCAGCTTCCCGTCTTCATAAATCAGAGCCAGCGACATGCCATCCAGCTTCAGCTCGCAAACATAATCCACGTCGTTCCGGCCGCTGAGTTCGTGCACGCGCCGCTCCCAGCCGCGCAGTTCTTCCTCGCTGTAGGTATTGTCGAGAGACAACATGGGCGACGAGTGCGGCACCTTAACGAAGCCCTCGCGCGGCTTGCCACCCACCCGCTGCGTCGGGGAATCGCCCGTGATCAGCTCCGGATGTTCTGCTTCCAGATCCTTCAAGTCGCGCATCAGCTTGTCGAAGTCGGCATCGCTGATCTCCGGCTGGTCGAGAACGTAGTACAAATATTCGTGGCGCCGGATCTTCTCGCGAAGCGCCTCAATCTTTTTCTCGACGTCTTTGCTCGAGGAGGCCATCGCGCAGATTATAGTCGGAGACTGGAGTACGAAAACACTTGCCCACGCCATGCAAATTCTCGAAACCTCACGCTTAATTCTGCGCGAGTTCTCCCTGGACGATGTGGACTCTCTGGCGCGCGTTCTCTCCGATCCCGAAACCATGCGCTTCTATCCCGCGCCATTGGATTCAACAGGCGTCGAACAGTGGATTGCGCGCAATCTTCGACGCTGTGCCGCCAACGGCCACGGCCTCTGGGCCATGGTCTTGAAGGCGAATGGCGAACTTGCGGGAGATTGTGGTCTGACGATTCAGGATGTAGACGGAGCAAACGAAGTTGAGATTGGCTATCACGTGCGCCGCGATCTCTGGGGACAAGGATTGGCGACCGAAGCGGCCCGCGCCTGTCGCGAGTACGGATTCGCTCGCCTTTCTGTCGATCGCCTCATCTCGCTCATCCGTCCCGGGAACCTGGCGTCACGGCGCGTGGCGGAAAAGAACGGCATGCTGGTGTGGAAGGAAGTGGTGAGAGTCGGCTTGCCGCACCTGGTCTACTCAATCCAAAAAGAGACATACCGAGGTCTGACGTGCCCTATACCCGCAGGTAAAGGCGGGATCGGCCGAACCTAGTCCCAGTGTTTTGATCTTTAACTACGCCAGATCGTCCAGTTTCAACGTTTGGCCCTTCCACGCGGATTCGAACTGCCGGCGGATGAACCCCGCGTCATAGTCGCGCTTCTGCTGGAGCAAAGCCTGATGCAATCCCCACAACGACCTTGGATTCCGCGGATTCCGCTCCAAGTCCTCACGAAACACCTTCTCTGCCCCGTCTGCGTCCCCATTTATCAGCAGGGTAGCGCCTAGCGATTCCCGCACTGGAAAGAACCAATCAGGAGGCTCGCCATACTTTAGCGTGTCCTGAATTGCCACGGCATTCCGCAGCATCGCAACCGCGTCGCTGTTCGCCTTCTTCGCGACCGCGATTTTCGCGCCTAGCACATCCTTCGCGATCTCCAGGATGTACTTCGTCTTGTTGTTGATCGGCATCTGGAAAACGGCCTCGGGAGGCGTGGCCGCTTCGGTGTCAGAAACGATCTTGTACTCTGCCTCTGCTTCCGTGATCCTGCCTGTACCGGCCAAGGCCAGACCACGCCCGAGATGCCAGAAAACGCTGGCGGTTTTCATCGCTGCATCGGGCTGCGACATTTTTAGAATTTCGTTCCAATGATGGAAACGAATCTCCACTGCCATCGGAATCGTCATGAAGCCTTCCAGCGGGGGCATTTCTTTCACGTGTGGGCCAACGTTCTCGACCAGCAGATCCGCATTTTTTCTCGACTCCTCATAGTTGCCGTTCATGGCAGCGCACATCGCGATGAAGTGCAGGTTGTGGCTGTAATACATCATCGGGTAGATGCCCTGCACCCCCGTGGCCTTGATATAAGCGCGATCGACGGCCGCCGCCTGCTCGTTGGTCTTGACGGCAGCTTCGTAGTCGCCGGTACGTATGTAAACATGCGCCGGCATGTGAACGATGTGTCCGGCGTTCGGTGCAAGCGCCGCCAGTCGACTGGCCCCGGCCAGAGCGCGCTCGGGATTGGGCGAAGCCTCCACCGCGTGAATGTAATAATGCACCGCTCCCAAATGATCGGGATCGCGCTTCATCACTGATTCCAGAGTGGATACGATTTCATCGGTCCCTGCCTCCGGCGTCCCGTCCGTATGCCATAACCCCCAAGAGTGCAAATTCATCCCGGCCTCGGCGAACAGCGTGGCCGCGTCCAGGTCGTCGGGAAATTCGCTGACCAGTTGCCGCATCGCGTCGCGATAGTCCTCGGCAGCTTTTTTCAAATCGGACGCTGGGTCTCCTGGAAAGCGCCTGGCCATGGCCTGGATATAGGCCTGATCGCTGGGCGTAGCGGCTGCCGATAAATCCACCGCCCTCTGCACTGCGTCATGTGCGCGCTTGTACCGGTCAGGATCAGCCGGATCGTTGTAGTTCGGTCCAACTGCCTCGGCGACTCCCCAGTACGCCATCGCCAGCTTTGGATCGAGTTCTGCGGCATGTTGAAACGAACGCGCCGCCTCGTCGTGATTGAAGGCGTAAATGAAGCGCAAGCCTTGATCGAAGAATTGTTGAGCTTGCGAGTTCTTCGTGGAAACGGGATGATGCAGGTTCCCCAACCCAGTCACCAGTACCACGGGATGTGCCTGAGCCCCCTCGTGGCCTTGGGCTGCAGCGCCCAGACACAAAAGCACCCCACAGAGAAAATGCGCCAGAGTTTTCATCTGGTCAATCCTCCTTCATCAAAGTTTTCTGGTGTGGCAGTCAAAGGTGAGTTACAGGATGGACCGCCACTTCCCCAAGCCGCCTCAGCTTATTCCAAACCCGCCCGCTTGCCAAGCTCATCGGGGGCGGACAAGAAATCCCTCAGGTACAATCCATTTTCGACCTTTCATGCGTAAGGCAGCCCTGCTCTACAACCCCGATTCCGGCGGCAGCCGCAACCGGCGCCAGTCGGAACTGGAGTCCGTGGTTGCCCTGTTGCGCCAAGCCGGCATCGAAGCGAACCTGATCCTGGCTCACTCCCGCGCCCATGCGGAGGACAATGCGCGTCAGGCCGTGCTTTCTGGGTGCGACACCGTTTTCGCCTGTGGTGGGGATGGCACCATCCACAACATTGTTCAGATCCTGGCCAATACCCCTGTCGCAGTCGCAGTTCTGCCCATGGGCACGGCGAACGCGCTGGCGCACGACCTTGCCCTGCCTATGAATATCGTAGCTGCCGCGAAGGCAGCTCTCCGCGGGAAGCCGCGACGTGTTGCCCTCGGGCGTATTCAATACCGTGATGTCGATGGCAATACCGGCACTCGTTTCTTCATTGTCGCGGCGGGAATCGGCGTCGATGCTCACCTCTTCTACAAGCTTCAATCCGGAACCAAGCAACGGCTGGGCATGACCGCTTATTATGCCAAGGCCTGGCGCCTCTGGTTCACCTATGCCATGACGCGCTTTCAGGTGGAGTACACCGAAACCGGTTCGAGCCTTCCTCAGCGCGCCGAACTCACCGAACTTCTCGGCATTCGCATCCGCCACTTTGGCGGAGTGCTCAATGAACTCGCTCCTGGCGCCTCGCTCGATCGCAGTGATGTCCGTCTTGTCCTCTGCCGCACTGCCAGCCGTCTTGCTTATCTCTCTTACGTGACTCGCGCACTCCTTCGCCGCCATTGGAGAGTCCCTGGGATCGAACTTGTCCACACCAGCAAAGCGGTGTGTCAATATCTGCCAGCGAAACCAGCTGGATCTCCGCAGCCCAATGTCTACGTCGAGGCCGACGGCGAACTGCTCGGTACGCTCCCCGCGGAAATCACGGTTGCCTCAGACGCGCTAACAATTTTGTCGCCTTAGAGTTCTTGGCAATCGCTCTAGGTCTTTAGGCATCTGCTGCTTGATCGATTGAGTCCAAAGCGCAAAGCACGCATCTACCTAGGAATGGCAAGCTTGACGAAATTCAATCTAGCCGACGCCCTTGCCGTTCTCACTCGCACTCCTATAGCCCTGGATGCATTGTTGCGGGGGCTGCCCAACGTATGGGTGCGCTGCAACGAAGGAAAAGATAGCTGGAGTGCATTCGATATCGTCGGGCACTTGATCGTCGGGGAACGTACCGACTGGGTGCCGCGGGCGCGGATCATCCTGGAGAATGGCGAAGCTCGGCCCTTTGATCCCTTCGACCGCTTTGCGCAGGTCAAAGAGAGTCAGGGCAAGTCGCTGGAACAACTCCTGGAAGATTTCGCTCGCCTCCGCAAGGAGAATCTGGCTGCCCTGCAGGCATTGAATTTACAGCCTGAAGATTTGAACCGGCGAGGAAAGCATCCAGCGCTGGGTGTGGTAACACTATCGGAACTGCTGGCGACATGGGCCGTTCACGACCTGACGCATCTGCATCAACTCTCCCGCGTAATGGCCCACCAGTATCGCGAGGTTGTCGGTCCGTGGCGCGCTTATTTGGGAGTGCTTAAGTGTGCTGGTCATAGCGACCCGTAGGTAACCGAGAGTGGCCGGCGTTTCGGCCGCGGCGTTGGCATTTCGCCCTGCATCCCCATAGAATCTTTCTTGACCGCTTGGAACCCGTCACCCACTTCCTGACCGGCGCTTGCATGGGACGCGCCGGACTCAACCGCAAGACCGCGCTGGCCACGCTCACGCTTACCCTCGCCGCGGAAGCTCCCGACCTCGACGTTCTTAGCCGACTCCGCGGCCCCGCCTTCGGCTTCGCCCACCATCGTGGCTTCACCCACTCGTTCCTGGGAGTTCCACTCGACGCTGCTGTGGTCGTCGGCTTTGTCTACCTCCTCTGGCGTTGGCGCGGGCGCAGGTTGAAGAATCCAAGTCTTCCGCCGCGCTGGGGATTACTCTTCCTCTACGCCTGCCTCGCTGGCCTCAGCCACATCCTGCTCGACTTCACCAATAACTACGGCGTGCGGCCGTTCTGGCCATTCTCCGAGAGGTGGTACTCCTGGGACATCGTCTTCATCTTCGAGCCCATCATGTTCACGTGCCTATTGCTCGGATTGATTGCGCCGTCGCTTTTTTCGTTGATCGACAAGGAAATCGGTGCCCGCCAACCCGGCCCGCGCGGCCGCATCGCCGCCACCGTCGCCCTGATCCTGGTCGTACTTCTCTGGGCCCTCCGCGACTTTGAGCACCGCCGCGCCGTCAACGCCCTCGACGCTCGAACCTACAACGGCTTCGATCCGGCCAGAGCATCCGCGTATCCCGACCTGGCGAATCCATTTCGTTGGTACGGAGTGGTGGAGACTCCAAACTTCTTCGTCCTTGCCCCAGTGGATTCTCTTGGTCCCGAAGTCGATCCGGAGGATTCTGACAACAACAAGCTCGAGGTTCGCTACAAGCCGGAAGAAACGCCCGTCACTCTCGCCGCCAAGCGCTCCTATCTTGGACGCGCCTACCTCGACTGGGCTCAATATCCCATCACCCAAACGGAGGTTCTCGAATCTCCCGCGCAAGGCTACATCGTGAACTTTCAGGACCTTCGCTACGCGCAACTTCCCAGTCTGTTCAGTCGCCTACGGGGCGGGCATGATACGGCGTCGAAGCCACTTGGCGCGGGTGTTCAACTCGACCGCAACCTGAATGTTGTCGGAGATGTCTACGGCTCGGGGCGGAATCGTGTGACGGTTCCCGAGCCCTAACAACCAGCGATGCCCATGTGGGGACAGCCGCCCCTTCGACTTCGCTCAGGGCAGGCTTTCGGCTGTTCAGCCAGGTGCAGCGAGGCACTGGTTGCGCAGACCCTTGACGCAACCGCGCTTCAACGCCCACAACTTGACGCAACCGCGCTTCAACGCCCACAATAAGTTCTGCGTCATCTGAGGTGCTCATGCTCGCTTATCTATTTGTCATCCTCGCCGTTGCCGTCAGATTCCTGCCGCACCCCTTCGCCTTTACCCCGGTTGGCGCTTCTCTGTTGTTCTTCGGTGCCCGCGTTCCTCGCCGCCAGATGTGGCTGCCTCTGGCTCTGCTCGCGGCCTCTGACGTCATCCTGACCACCCTCTTCTACCGCTATCCCTTCACTTGGGATCATTTCGTGACGTGGTTCTGGTACGCCGCCATGTTGTGGCTCGGCAGCACTCTTCGCCAGAACGCCGGCGCCCTCAGGATCATGGGCTCGGCTCTGGCCGGCTCCGTTGCTTTTTTCCTGGTGAGTAACTTCGCCGTCTGGGCCGCTTGGAAAGACCTATACCCAATGACCTTCGCCGGACTGATGACTTGCTACATTGCCGGCCTGCCATTCTTCCGCCGCGCCGTTGAAGGAGATCTGCTCTTCACCGCCGCCATGTTCTCCGCGCCAGTGATCCTGCATTCGCTCGCCGGGTGGTCCCAAAAATCGAACGATCACATCGCTGCTGCATAAGACTTTTCGTGTAGGGACAGCCGCCTCGGCTGTCCCGCCGAGCGCATCGAGACGCCCCGCCCAACCCGGAACCTGAAAACGATCGTATTCACGAAAGCCGCTACTCAGAAAGGGCGCGATTCGCGAATGCCACAGCTCGGGAATCGCACGGACCGGGAAGGGCACGACTTCAGTCGTGCCAACAGTCGATCCAAATGACGAGCGGCTTCAGCCGCTGAGGTCTGCCTTTCTACGCGGAC
Source organism: uncultured Acidobacteriaceae bacterium (assembly GCA_964403025.1). GTDB lineage: Bacteria > Acidobacteriota > Terriglobia > Terriglobales > Acidobacteriaceae > Sulfotelmatobacter. The sequence goes on from CAYOEH010000006.1 coordinate 54,780, forward strand.
GCCATAACAGCCACACCGCAACTCCCGCCGCCACCACGCCCAGCACCGAATAAATATGCCGCCGAAGCACAGTCCCGATCAGCCCGACAATCTGCGGCCCAAACCACAACGTCAATAAAGAAAGAACCAGAAACCGCACAAGCCTGCCCGCAAAAATCGCCGCCAGGAAGTCGCGGAACCTCATTTCAAATACCGCCGCTCCCAGGACAAAGATCTTGAACGGCATGGGCGGCGGCAGCATTGCCGGAAACATCAGTGCCCAAAACTCATGCTGCTCAAACGAACGGTGAATCCGCAGAAATCGCTCCTCCGAAATCCGCTTGCGCAAAACTTTTTCACCGCCTTGATAGCCGATGATATACAAGGGGACACTGCCCAGCGCCGATCCCAGCGAAGCCATCAGCACATAAAAAATCAACCGCCGGTGATCCTGATAAACGTAGTACGCCACAATCGCATCGACCGGCATGCCCAGCAGCGCCGAGTCCGCGAAGGCGATTGCGAACACTCCCCAAACCCCAAGCGGCCCGAGAATGTGCAAAATCCACGCCGTATACCGCGCCAGAATGTGTCCAATCTTTTTCAAGGGAGAGTTTAGTGTACGTGAAGCAATGCGCGCGAAAGGGGGAAGACGAATGACGTCGAGTGGCGGCGAGGAACAGGTGCTACGAGTGTTCCGTCTTCCCGTCCAGCAAATTTAGCGCGTGAGGCACCAACTCCACCACCGCCTGCAGCGATTCCACCGCGCCGCTAGGACTGCCGGGTAGATTCAAAATCAGCGTCTTGCCCCGCACGCCGCATACTCCCCGGCTCAGCGGCGCAAATTTGGTCCGTTTGAAACTCTCGCTACGCATCCTCTCGGCCACGCCGTCGATCACGCGCTCGCAAATCGCTTCTGTTGCTTCCGGAGTGACGTCGCGCTCTGCAATTCCCGTTCCGCCCGTGGTCACGATGAATCGCACTTCCAGCGCTAGGTGGACGAGGGCGTTCTGAATCTGCATGGAATCGTCCTGCACAATTTGCCTGGCGACCACGTGAAAGCCGAGCTTTTGCAGCGCTTCGGCAACCGCCGGTCCAGAAGCATCCACGCGCTCTCCGCGCGCGCAGGAATCACTGACCGTAACCACAGCGGCGGAAAAGCCTTCCGAGCCGTGCACCTCAGCTGTCGAGGAGGACATCTTCTTCCTCTTCCGTGCGCCCGCCGTGGGCAGCACCGCCCGTACTGGCACTCGTGTTCGCTCCTGCAGCAGTGGCGCTGCTGTCGTTGACGGTCTCCGCGGCAGCCTCGGTGCCACCATCCCGCTGCGATTCGTCCAGCAACCGCAAACCCTCCATCAGCAGCCCTTGTGTATTAAGTTGCGTAGTTTCCTGATCGGTCTTGCCCTCAAAGTTGAGTTCGAAGTTGCCGCCCGTCCAGCGCAGAACTTTGAACACCGCCTGATCTCCCAGCAAAGATCCGTAGGTGGCGTGCTTGACCTGCCCCTCAACAAAAAAAACTTCGCACTTCTCGCCTTCATTATTCAGTTTCAGCTGGCAGCTCTTGCGTCCCATTTCCAGCGACTGCATCAGATCGATCACATTCATCTGCGAAAGATTGCCGCGAACCACGCCGTCGGAGGGCGCCGTTTTCGCCATCTTTTCCAAAGCGATGCGGTCGACGGTGCGCTTGATGCGCTTCGTCGCTTCTTTCAGAAAAAACGGCTTGGCCAGATAGTCGTCCGCTGCATCTTGTGGAGAAAGACGCTCGTCGATATCTGCGCGGCTCGCCATCAAGATGGCTGAGAAATTCGCGGTCGCCGGACGGCTCTTCAACTTCTCCACCAATTGCCTTCCATCCATTCCCGGCATGCGGTAGTCGCACACCACTAGATCCGGAGGATCGTCCACCGCTTTCAGCAGCGCATCGGCCGAATCCGTGGCCGCCACGACGTGCGCGAACGGAGCCAGCGCGTGCTGCAGCATTCCCAACACCATGGGGTTGTCATCCACCAAAAGCAATTTGACGTCGTTCGCCATGATTTACTTACTGTACGATCTACTTCTTCCGCCGGTACTCTCCGCTCTTCCCGCCACTCTTCCGCTCCAACACGATTTCACGAATCTCGATTCCCTTATCGAGCCCCTTCAGCATGTCATACAGCGTTAGGGCCGACACGCTGGCGGCTACCAGGGCTTCCATTTCGACGCCGGTTTCAGCCATCGTGACAACTTTGGTGGCAATCGCGACGCCATTCTCGCATACGCGCATCTCGACATCAACGTGCGAGAGCGGCAGCGCGTGGCACATCGGGATGAGTTCCGAGGTGCGTTTGGCGGCCATGATGCCGGCGATGCGGGCCACTTCCAGCGGATCGCCTTTCGGATTCTGCGGCAGCGCTTTCAGCACCTCCGGTTTGATAACGACAAAGGCAGTGGCCTCGGCCTCGCGCCGATTAGCTGATTTGCCGGAGACATCGACCATGCGGGCGTGGCCGGAATCGTCGTAGTGAGAGAGCTTCGTCGCCATGCGAAAACTCTATCTTACATGGCTCGGCTCACCGCAGCATCACGGCGATCCACTCGCCGGCCGCGATGTGTTCGCGATCGGGAGGAATTACGAGAAGGCAATTCGATCGAAATCTCGCGGCGATGTCTCCGGACCCGTGCCAGGGAACGAGTTCCGCCTGCGCGTTTTCAAACTGTCCGGAAAGAACTGCGGGAAGGAATCGCGTCAATCCAGATTTGACCCGGATTTCGGACTTCAATCGTGCGTGGAGGAATGCGAGCGGACGTGGTGACATCCCGGCCAGGGCTTCGATCATGGGGCGGGCGAAGAGTTCGAAGGTGACCATGGTCGAAACTGGATTGCCGGGCAAGCCGAAAAAGTATTTGGGCGAGACTGGGGCCGAAGCCTCGCGGTCAAGAGTGCCCGCGCCACACGAGCCGAACACTACCGGACGGCCAGGTTGAATGGCCGCCCCGGTGAAGAAGAACTCGGCGTGCAGTTCGGCGAGGACCTGTTCGACTAGATCATAGCGCCCCATGGAAACGCCACCCGTCATTAGCAGCAGGTCGGATTGCAAGCCTTGCTCCATCAGTTGACGCAGGCGGCACGGTTCATCGGGAGCGATGGGCAGCAGCACAGGTTCGGCTCCGGCTTGCTGAATCTGCACCGCGAGCGAATATTTGTTTGAGTTGCGAATCTGCGTTGGACCGGCTACCGCATCGACCTCGACGATCTCATCGCCGGTAGTGAGAACGGCGATGCGTGGACGAACAAAGACCTGCAGTTGCGCTTTGCCGACCGAAGCGGCGAGTGCGATGGCGGCCTCGTTAAGATGTGTCCCCCGGTCGAGTAGAAGGCTGCCGCGGTTGCCCTCGGCTCCCTGGGCGACGATGTTTTCGCCCGGCGCAACATTCTTGGAGACCTCGACGCAGTTACCCTGCAGCGACGTGTACTCAATCATCACTACGGCGTCCGCGCCTGGTGGTACGGGTGCTCCCGTCATAATGGAAAACGCTTCGCCAGGGTTTAGTGGGGACAGAACTTTCCCGGGCAGCGGGCCAGCTTTGATCTCTCCGATCACGGTCAGCGTTGCCGGAAGCTGTGCCAGATCGGCGGCACGGACGGCATAGCCGTCACGCGTACATCGCGGAAAAGGAGGAATGTCGCGATCGGCGGGGACAGGCTCGCCGAGAATTCGTCCAGCGGCGTTCAACAGGGTTACGGTTTCCTTGGTGCCTGGAGACAGGAGGGAAGCATGTTGTTCGACGACGCGGCGAGCGTCTTCAAAGCTTAGTACGAGGGATGGGGACGGCAGTGCAGCCATGCGTAGATCATAGAGGAACGATCCCCACTTCTCGCAACAACCAAGAGATAGGCCTTTTCAGGAGCGATCAGCGAACCAGTTCCTGGCCTAATAGCGTTGGATTGCTGGCGAAGGAGAGGCCAACTTCGAGATCGACCACGCGGCTGCGGACGAGTTGGGCGATTTCTCCGTCAAAATGTTGCATGCCTTCGCTGGCGCCGGCCTTCATCGCGTCAAGCAAGGTCTTGCCGTCGCGCTCGCCCTTTTCGATGCACTCGCGGGTGCGCGGATTCGCTTTCAGGATTTCAGCGACGGGAATGCGGCCGCTGCGGTCGGTCTTGGGCAAAAGCCGCTGGCATACGATGTAGCGGAAGGATTTGGCAAAGCGTTCGCGAACCTCTTGCTGCTCATCCGGCGAAAAGGAACTGATTATGCGCTCCACGGTTTTGGGCGCGTCCATGGTATTGAGACTCGAAAGCACTAGATGGCCAGTTTCCGCCGCCTCGAGAACGATCTCGATGGTTTCGCGGTCTCGCATCTCTCCAACCAGAATTACCTTGGGTGCTTGTCGCAGAGCAGAGCGCAGAGCGTAGGCGAAACTGGGCGTATCGCTGTGCAACTCTCGCTGATGGATAGTGGAGCACTTGTGGCTGTGCAGAAATTCGATGGGATCTTCGATGGTAATGATGTGGTAATACTTCTCGCGATTGATGCAATCGAGGAGTACTGCGAGAGTGGACGACTTTCCCGACCCGGCGGGTCCGGTGACCAAAACGATGCCATCGCGCAACTTGGCTACATCGGCCAGATGGGCGGGCAGTCCCAGCGAGGCCAGATCAGGGATCAAAGTAGAGATCACGCGCATGACTACGGCACAACTACCGCGCTGGATGAAGATATTGACGCGAAAACGAGCGACCCCGGCCAAGCCGTAGGAAATGTCGCAGGATCCGTGTTCACGAAGAGTTGCGACGGCCTGTTTGTTGTCTCCGATCAGTTCGGCAGCAATGTGGCGGGTGTCATCGGCGGTGAGGCTGGCGAGTCCTTCCACGTGTACGGGAATCAGTTGGCCGTACACCTGGACCTGTGGTGGACGTCCGGGAGAAAAAATCAGGTCGCTGATTTTTTCTGCGGCGCGCAGCATCGCGGCCAGTAGAGCCGGTGTAGCTACTTTGCCGCTGCCGGAATAACCTTCCAGAGAAACCGAAATTGGCGAGACGCCTGGTGCTGCCATTCCACCCTCGAAAACCAACTTGCGTTAGGGAATTGCACGCACCACAGAACGGAGACCGGCCAACCGAGGCTGACCTGATGTCTATACTCTACCGCGCCTGGGGACGTGGCGTAAGGACGTAAAGTACATAGCCCTTAGTAATGTCGGAGCGGGCACGAAAGAGAAAAGGGCGGCTGGTTGGGCCGCCGCCCCTGTGTATTGCAATACGCCTATTATTGACAACCCACGCAGATCTAGTTTGATTTCTTGGGCGGAGCCTTCTTCTTCGTACCGAACCCGGTTTCCACCGGGGCGCCGATGCTAGCCAGCATCGCTTTGGCCTCTTCGGAGTGTCCGCCGGTCGGCACCAATTCCAGATACTTCTGGAATGCTTCTGCCGTACCAGGAGCGGCAACCATCTTTTCGCCCTGCAGGGTCGCCTTGCCCAGCAGGTTCACACCTTTCTGGTAATAAGCTTCGGCTTTGGTGGGGTCCGCCGCAATGCACTTATCGAAAGCGTCGATTGCCTGATCGGCTTTGCCCGCGTTGGTGAGCACCGCTCCCATGTTGAAGTAGTACTGTGCAGCCCCTGTGGGATCGGCCAAGGCAGCCTGCTGGTATGTCTTTACCGAGTCATCGATCTTGCCGGCCTTGCTGTAGGCTTCTGCCAGATTGTTGTAGTAGGCGGCGAGAGTTTTGGTAGCATTGGGGTCCTTGTCATTGGTAGCGGCTTGCTTGAGCTGTAGAGCCTTTTGATAAGCCTCCACGGCAGAATCAAGACGCTTTTGTTTTTCCGCCGTATCGGTTTGCTTGGTTGCGGATACACGATAGGCGTCGCCGAGCTTGAACCAAATGAGGTCGCGCGTAGCATCGATCTGGTTGGCGGCGGTGAGATCCGCAATCGCCGTCTCGTAGTCGCCCGCATCGGTGGCGACCTTGGCGGCCGCCAGCTTCTCGTTCAGCGATTTAACCGTGTTGACTTCTTTCTTCTGCTTCTCTTGCGCTTCCTGTTGAGCTTTGATCTGCTCAGGAGTCAGGCCTTGGCCCTTGGCGGCCTCTGCGGTTTGCTTTTTCATGTCGAAGTCGAGGGTGTTCTCATCCAAGGTGACCGGAACTTTACCGAAGTGGAAAAGTTCCTTGTTGGCTTTAGCGTCGTCGGCGTTTTTGTACAGCGTGACGGTGTAGGTGCCAGCGCCCACGCCCAGGGAAAAATACTCGCCCTTCTTGTTGGTTTTGAGGGTGTATTTCTGGCCGTTGTCCTGGTTGGCGTAAACCACGATCCCATCGGCGATCGGGTTACCATCGGCGTCTTTGCAAACGCCCTTCACCGACCCCGACGCACCCTGGGCGAAAACCGGGGAAGTACATACTCCGAATACTAGGAGAACGAGGGCGAACACAGCGAGGTGTTTCTTCATTTTTGCCTCCCGGCAGAAAAACTATTAAATATGGATTTCCGAAAACTTACCTAAGAAAGTGCGCTTAAATTCCTTTGCATCTTCCGCTGAGCCACCAAAACCATGACCGCTAGACTCTCTCCAGCGTGGCATAGGGAATTGGATCTCTCACTCCCGCTGCCTTAAACGCCTGCAACCGCAGAACGCAACTGTCACATACGCCGCAGGCTCGATCCTCATGGCAATAGCATGACCAAGTTAAATCGAATGGAGCTTTCAGTTCAAGGCCAAGCTGCACAATTTCGGCTTTCCGCATGGCGATGAGGGGCGTGACAATTTCGATGTTGCCCGCTTTGGTTCCCGCCCGAATGACCCGGTTGAACGCTTCATAATACGCCGGACGGCAATCAGGATAACCGGAGCTGTCGGGTTCGACCGCGCCGATATAGATTTTGGTGGCACCGAGCACCTCGGCCCAGCTGACCGCGACCGATAAGAAATGGGCGTTCCGAAACGGGACATAGGTGACCGGAATCTCACGGCCGGCAGATGGAACCGTAGGTACGGCAATGTTTTCGTCGGTCAGGGCGGAGCCTCCGATGGCGCGGAGGGCCTCGTTGCGTACGATAAGTCTGTCGTGAATTTGCAGGCGATCGCAAATTTCGAGAAACGCTTGCCGCTCGCGGTGTTCGGTACGCTGCCCGTAACTGACGTGCAATGCGGCAGTCGCGTAGTCACGGGTTGCCAAGGCCGCGCACACGCAGGAATCCATTCCTCCGCTGAGCAGAACGACCGCACGCTGAGTTGGGGGCGTCATGATGTCGGATCAATTCTCGATTTTGGCTCGGCGATGATGGAGCGCTACACTCCCTTCACCGCGGGATCCCAAATAAACTTGTGCAACTGCAAGCCCAGACGCGCCGGAACTTCATCGGCCAGCATCCACTCCGCTAATTCCTGGGGATCGACCAGGCAGTGCGAACTGTCCCGCGATCCCGTGGCATCTTTGCGGAACGCGGGCGAGAACAGCACGGCGTTTACCCGCTCTGCCAGACTGTGTTGCCGGGTGAAGTCGCGGGCAAACACATAGTCGGGATGGCTGGCGAGCACGAACTTTACCTCGTCACGCGCCGTAAGCGTTGCCAGGTTTTCGAAAAGAAACGTGTCGGGCTCTCCCGAATTCGGACATTTCACATCTACGATCTTGATTACTTCCACAGGGACACGCTCCAGCGGCCGTTCTCCGCTGGTCTCCAGCAATACACGATACCGGTCTACCAACAATTGCTTCATAAGCGGAAGCACTTCCCGCTCCTGGAGCATGGGTTCGCCGCCGGTGATCTCTACCAAGCCGCCGTTTGGACTGATCCGCCTTACTTCGGCCAGGACCTCTTCGAAATCCATTTTTCGCCCGCCCTGGAAGGTGTACTCGCTATCACACCAGGAGCAACGCAAGTTACATCCAGTGAGGCGCACAAAGACGCACGGCAGCCCGGCATGTGTCGACTCTCCCTGCAGCGATTTGTAGATTTCGGTAATCTGCATGGAACCCGTGACGGCGGCTGGACAAGCGCTATTCGCTGTACTTCGCGGTGGTGGTATCGGTTTCAAACACGGTAACGTCCTTTACCCGCACGCGGCCGTTGGTCATGTTTTTCAGACGGGTATTCGACTCATCGTAAAAATACTTCGCCAGATTCTCAGCCGATGGATTAATCATCGTAAATGGCTCGATATCGTTGATCATCTGATGGTCGAGCCGTTCGATGACGTGCTTCATCACTTCGCGGAGATCCTTGAAATCGAGCAGTAGTCCGGCCTTGTCGAGTTCCGTGCCTGCGAGCGTGACCCGGATCTTGTAATTATGCCCGTGCGGATTCTCACATTTGCCCTTGTAGTTGCGCAGGTAATGACCCGCGGCAAAGGTATCGTCAACCGTAACTTCGAACATGCATCCCTCTGCGGCCCCATGCGAATACAGGATGGACCGCGTTGAATAGGTAAACATCTCATTGTACCGCTCACTCCATCAATTTTGCTTGACTCGACCACGATGGCGAAGCAGATATGCCGCATCAGGAGCGGGTATGCGGGTGCTTACTGAAAAGCCCGACTCTCAGTTGCCGACGCCGAAAAACTCCTCGACCGCCCGCAGTTCGGTAGTTTTCTTGTAATTTGGCAGGCTGTCGATAAATACGCGGCCGTATTGCTTCTTGAGAATGCGATTGTCGAGCAGAACGAGCAAGCCCCGGTCGTGCAAGGAGCGGATCAGCCGTCCAAAGCCCTGTTTCAGCGTGATCACCGCAGCCGGCACCTGGTATTGAAAAAATGCATTTCCGCCATCTGCGTCAATGGCTTTCACTCGGGCGGCGACGACTGGGTCGCTGGGAACCGCGAAGGGCAAGCGATCGATGATTACACAACTCAATTGTTCGCCTTGCACGTCCACTCCTTGCCAGAACGAAGAAGTTGCAAACAATACCGCATTCGGAGTGAGACGAAACTCCTCCAGCAGCGCGCTTTTTGGCGCATCCCCCTGCCGCAGCATCGGAAACTCCAGTTCGCCGAGTAATCGCTGGTAAATATCATTCATCTGAGCATAACTGGTGAAGAGGACGAAAGCGCGGCCACGAGTAGTCTCCAGCAGCTTGCGGATGCGGTCGGCCGCCTTCGAGGTGAATTGTGGAGTACGAGCGTCGGGGAGATCGGGTGGTACATAAAACAAAGCCTGATTTTCGTAGTCGAAGTGTGACGGCAAAACCGACTCTCGCGCATGTTCCAGCCCCAGTCTCTGCCGTATGTATTCGAATCCGCCGCCAACAGCCAGCGTGGCGGAAGTGAGGACAGCGCACTCGAGTTTCGACCAGAGGCATTCACGCAGGATCGGACCGACATCGATCGGCGTAGCTTGCAGAAAGACATTCTGCCTTCCAGTCTTCTCTGAGCCTCTCGGTCTTTGTGGTGAATTCGCCCGTCCACCGCGCCGCTCGATCCAAAACACAGTGTTGCGATCATCCGACTCCATGGCGAATCCGAGTTGTACCTGCAGCTCTTGGGCGCGCCGCACGAAGTTGAAAATCTCTTCCGGCTTTTGCGGCAGACCTTCCAATTCGCCCGCCAGTCGCGTCAGGGATTGATTCAGTGCCAGGAACTCGTCGCCGTTTTCTTCCAGAAACTCGCGCCGTGTCTCGAAGGCGAAGCGTCCCTCACCAGGGGGCAAAAGCGAGAAGAAGAATTGCGATCGTTCCCGCAAACTCCCAAGCGCTCCCGAGAGCGACGCGGAAAGCATCCGGTTATGCTGCAGCGAGGCTTCCACATCACGTGCTAAATCCTCCACGCGCAGGTTGCTCACAGAAATTCCAAAATAGTTCCCCGCGACATCTTCCAACTCATGCGCCTCATCGAAGATCACCGCCGCTGCTTCCGGTAGGATGCCCGCGTCGGGCGCGCCCTCGGCCTGCAACTTGATGGCGAGATCGGCGAAAAACAGATGATGATTGACGATGATAATGTCGCTCTCCATCCCTCGCCTGCGCATTTCTGTGACGAAACAGCGCTCCCACTCGCTGCACTTTTGTCCGATACAAGCATCGGTGCGGGCGTCCAGTTTGTGCCAAAGAGCGCTGGCTTCGGGAAGCTCCGCAAGCTCCGCCCGGTCACCTGTCGAAGTCGTCTTCTCCCACGCGGCAATTGCGCGATATTGCTCAATCTCTTGCAGTCCGCTCAGCACCGGCTGGTCCGTAAGGTCATAGAGCTTCTTGCGGCACAAATAATTGTTGCGGCCCTTCATGTAGCAAACCGAAAGCCGGGCACCGGAACCGCGTTCTCCCGACAACGCCTGCTCCAGGAACGGAACGTCCTTGTAGAAAAGTTGTTCCTGCAAATTCTTCGTGCCAGTGGAGATGATCACACGCTTGCCGGACCGGATCACCGGCATCAGATACGCAAGAGTTTTGCCTGTGCCAGTACCGGCCTCCACGATGAGGTGACGCTTTTCTTCCAGCGCCTGCTCGACCATTTGCGCCATCTGCAACTGGCCGCGTCGAAATTCATAGGCGGGATGCGTGCTCGCCAGGACTCCTCCGGGGGCAAAGAATTGGTAAAGCGAAGTGCCCTTTCCGTCCGGCGCGGAGAGCGGAGACGGTGCAGCCGAGGCGGGCTGGGAACTTAAAGGCACGGGAGTCTCTATAATAAACAGTTGTCGTCATCGACTGTTGATTTCACTTCATTTTGACCCAACCCACTTACAATTCGACCAGTACTGTCGCCACCGCCGCAGCCGGCGTTCCCACAATTGCCATTGTGGGCCGGCCCAACGTCGGCAAGTCCACGCTGTTTAACCGGATCGTTGGTTCGCGGCGCGCCATTGTCGGCGACGAGCCCGGTATCACGCGCGACCGTCTCTACGGCGACGCCGAGTGGCGTGGCCGACATCTCCGCATCATCGATACGGGTGGCATTCTTCCCGAAGACAAGGATTTTATTCCGTCGGAGATTTTTCGCCAGGCGCGCGTCGCGTTTGATGAAGCCGCAGCAATCGTTATGGTGGTTGACGGGCGAGCCGAACTCGCCGGACCAGATCTCGAATTGGTTCGCCTGCTGCGCAAGACTGGACGTCCGCTGTTTCTCGCGGTCAACAAGGCCGATTCGGAAAAGCAAGGGAACATCGTAGATGAGTTTCATCGGCTGGGGATCAAGCAGATGTTCCCCATCTCGGCGGAGCACGGGCGCGGGATCGACGATCTTCTGGATGCCGTTTTGGAAATTTTACCGGCCGAAGAACCAACCACCGGGGACGCTGAGCACACAGAAGAATCTAAGGAAGAGTCTCAACCAACGGATGCGACAGCCGCAGAGGTCGAGCCCGTTTACGAAACCAAAGTTGCGATCATCGGACACCCGAATGTGGGCAAGTCCACACTGCTGAATTGCCTGACGGCCTCCGACCGCGCGATCGTCTCGCCGATTCCGGGCACCACGCGCGATGCGGTCGACGAAATCATCGAACATAACGGTCGCCGCTTCCGCTTCATCGACACCGCCGGTATCCGCCGCAAAGGGAAGACTCATTTGATGGCGGAGAAGCTTTCGGTTGTGATGGCGCGCAAGCATCTGGAAGGCGCCGACATTGCCCTGCTGGTCATCGACGCCACCGAAGGTGTGAGCCAGCTCGACGCCGCCATCGCCGGGTACGCGCACGAGAGCGGTCGGTCGATGATTATCGTTGTCAATAAGTGGGATCTCGTCATCAGCGGCGCGCTAAAGGCCGGCAGGCCATCGAAGGCGATGCGGATGCGAGAAAGCAAGCGCCCCGGCGACCGCGATGCCTACGAAGAGCGGCTGCGCCACGATCTGAAGTTCCTGAACTACGCCCCCATCGTTTTTATCTCCGCACAATCTGGGAAGGGCACGGAGAAAATCTTTCCGCTGCTCGAACAGGTTGCAATCGAGCGCCGCAAGCGGATTCCTACGTCGGCGATGAACCGCTTCATCGAAACCGTGGACTTCGAGCGCGCGTCGGTGCCAATGCGCTCGCGCGTGAAAATTCTATATATGACCCAGGCGTCGGTGGCGCCGCCGACGTTTGTGCTCTTCACCAACCGTGCGGTGAAGCTGCACTTTTCCTACCAGCGATTCTTGGAGAACCAGATCCGCGAGGCCTTTGGCTTTCCGGGGACGCCAATCTGGATCAAGAACCGGGCGAGGAACTAATTTCGTCTGATTTGTGTCATCGGTAGTACTACTCTCCCCCGATCTCCCGATCCATCGTCAGCAGTCCGACTCGCTCCACGCCCGCGTGATGCGCCACGTCGATCACGTCGGCGACGTATTGGAAGTCGACATCGGCGTCGCCGCGCACGAACACTACTTTCTCGGCGCGCGTCAAATAAATCTTCGCCAGCCGGCTTTCCAGATCTTCCCACCGCACATTGTCCTGATTGATCTTCACCGCGGGTGGCTGATCTTCCTTCGTCCATACCACCTGAATGACGACAGTGCGCGACTGCTGCTGCTCTGCTGTCTGCTTCTGATCGGGCTGCGGAATCTGCGCGGTTTCTCCTTGTTCCTTATCCATCGACACGACCACCATAAAAACAATGATCAGTGTCAACAGCACATCGATCAGCGGCGTGACATTAATCTGCGGACCAGACGGACCCCCGCCTGCCATTGAGAACGCCATAGAAAGCTCCTTAGCTTGCTCTTTGGCACGCGCGTGTCTGCAACATCAGACACCTGGAGCACAGGTAGAGTTCCAGGCGGATTTTCTCTGCTTCAGACCGCAGCCTGAGGGGCTGGCGGCAAAGGGGGTGGCTGCGGTGGAGGAATGGAAGGCTCCGGCATGGGTGGATAAAGCACCGCACTCAACGCGGGATAGCGCGCGGCAAAGAAGTAAATCGAATAGGCAGGAAAGAACACGATGACCGGCACGGAGATCAGCGCGATCAGATACAAGAAAATAGCGAGAAGAATACTGCCGATGGCGATCGCCAGCGTGATGGTGTAAGCGTTCCAGGTAAGGCCGGCGCTTTTACCGGTCAGCACCGCAAGAATACTCAGACCAACCGTCGGGATCGCAATGATCAGCCCCAGCATCACTGTGGCGATGCCGACCACGATCCCCGCGCCAATGGCCATTACGATCTTCATTCCGATATAGCCCGCATATCCACCCATATCGGCCTTGATCATCGGCCAGAGACGGTGCCATCCTTCGATCGCGTCAATATTCTCCAGCGCCATTTGCGGCACGACAAAATCCTTGGTCAATACGAAGATCACCGATACCGCAACCACAAAAATTAGGAATACGAAGAACAGAACGATTCCGCCGAGCACCAGAGGGAGCACATGTTCCTTGGGCGCCCTCAGCCAACCGACCGCGAAGGCAAAGGCCGCAGGAATTCCGACCAGCATTGTGACGCCGGCGATGGTGACGAACAGGTAAAGCAACTTCCACAGGAAGTATTTCCATCCGGGACCTTGCCTTGAGTTCCATCCCTGGCGGATGCGGCACTCTTTCGCGAGGATGCTATCGAACAGGACGAAGCGCATCACGCTGCCGATGTACATCAGAATGATTCCCAAGGTGAATGCGGCGATGACAACGACTGCAATCAGCCCTGCGAGGAGCGGCAGATCGATTCCCGACAGGGCTCCGCCGAAGGGGTGCGCGGAGCCTGCCGAATGCCGGGGAAAGTTGAAATTGGATCCGTTGAATCCGCCGCCAGAGCCAAGTTCGCCGGCCAGCAGTCCGACGACTGCAAGTTTCGTCCATTGCCCGAAGCGAAAGGGCTTGAACAGTTGCTGTTTCGTGTGTTCAACAGCAAGCGTGATCGTATCCACGGCGGAGATTGGCAAAGCTCACCTCGGGCTGCGAATGACTCAGCAGCAAGGTACTGCGAATCACGCCGCGGATCAAATCAATTCTCATTGATGTTCATTCGTACCGCAGAGCCTCAACCGGATCAAGTTTGGAGGCCCGCAGTGCGGGAACCAGTCCGCTGATTACACCGACCACCAGCAGCACCGTGCTCGAAAGCAATACGGTCATCATCGAAATCCGCAAGTGAATGTCACCCTGCCCCGAGTCGTCTTCAAAGAGCGGACCCATCATCGGCAAGGTTCCTACGGCCCAGGCGATGAGGTAGGAAAGCGCCACGCCAATCGCGCCGCCCAGGACCATGATCAACAAAGTCTCCGCCAGGAATTGCAGCTTGATGTGGCTCTTCTTCGCTCCCAGCGCGCGCCTTAGACCGATCTCGCGGATGCGTTCATCGACTGAGACGAGCATGATGTTCATTACACCCACGCCTCCGATACCCAGAGTTAAGGCTCCGACGAAGGCGAGCAGCACTTGCAACCCAATGGTTAGCGCATCGATCACCGGACGAAATTCATCGCGTCCGAACATCTGGAAGGCTTTCGGGTCCGTGGGCGAGAAGTTTTGCCGCGTCGCCACGGCAGCCAGCACTTGCGCCATCGCCTTTTTTTCAAATTGCGGCGCGATCGGCTCAAACACCAGCACCCGCGCGTAGCGCGTGTTCCACAAATCGCCGGCAGTGGAGTAGGGAATCCAAGCCGATTCATCATCGCTACTGAAATAATTGCTGAGCTGAATTTTGCGCGCCATCACTCCGATGACGGTGAAGCGCACGCCGCCAACCTCAACCGTTTCCCCTACTGCCGGGCGACCGCTGAAGAGTTGTTCCCGGGTGCGACCACCCAGAAAGATTACGCGCCTCCGCTCCAGTTCATCAGCCGCGTCGATCCAGCGTCCTTCCGACGGTATTTCGTTTCGCATCTCACCGTATTCGGGGCAAACCCCGCGAACTGCGGCCGTTCCCACCATACGGTCGCCATAAGAGATTCCCGGACGATTTACGGTTTCCCGGCATACATGTTTCACAAGCGGCGCGGTGGCCTTGATCATGTCGACATCGGCTTGCTCAAGAACGATTTTTTTCCCAGCGCGCTGCCCGCCAGGTTGCTCGCTGGTCTGCTGCGGCCAACAAATCACCACGCTCTTGCCGAAGGCGTCGAACCCATGCACGAGGATGCTGCGAAAACTGCTGCCGTAGGCGATCAGCAGGGTAACGGTCGCAATCCCCCATACGACGCCGAGCATGGTCAGGAAACTGCGCGTC
The DNA here is from genome assembly GCA_964403025.1 of uncultured Acidobacteriaceae bacterium. GTDB lineage: Bacteria > Acidobacteriota > Terriglobia > Terriglobales > Acidobacteriaceae > Sulfotelmatobacter. The sequence goes on from CAYOEH010000006.1 coordinate 69,826, forward strand.
AGGTTACGCTTCAATGCGACCCACGCTTCGAGAATAATTTCTATGAGCATCTGCTATCCACCGGCTTCGTAGCGCAGCGCTTCGATGGGATCAATGGATGCCGCTCTCCGCGCTGGATATAATGCCGCACCCACCGCAACCGCCCCTAGCAATCCGGCAGCAACAAGGCCAGAAGTCCAGTCTGGAATGAGCCCGGCAAAATAGTCCGGCATGGGCAACAGGTTTACCAGCGCGCAGAATCCAAACGCAACCCCGAGACCGATCGCCCCGCTGAGCAAGGCAATGATCAAAGCCTCGACGAAGAACTGCCGAAGAATGGTTCCTGCAGGAGCGCCAATCGCCTTTCGCACGCCGATTTCGCGGGTCCGTTCGCGCACCGCGACCAGCATCACATTCATCACACCCAGACCGCCCAGCAGCAGTGTCACAATCCCCACTGCACCCAGAAAATACTTCATGCCGTCGGTCATCTGCCGGAACGCTTTGGCCTCCTGCACTGTGTCCCAAATGGGACAGGCCTCCTTGTCATTCGGATCGTAGCGGTGCATGCGGGCCAGCGTTACCCGCACCTCATGCTTGCAGGCCTCATGTTGTTCCACGGATTTCGGGGTTACCAGCAACTGATCGAACGTCGAGGACGTTCCCGGAGGCTTGTCCGGGAAGTCGCGCCGCATCGCGGAGAAGGGAATGAAGACTTTATTTACGTCCCAACCGTCGTAGCTGGAATCCTGCTTCTTTTTCTGCATTACTCCGATCACGACGAAGGGGAAGTCATTCAAATAGACGTTATCGCCGACGGGATTGCGTCCGGGGAACAATTGCTTGGCCGCGTCGGATCCCAGAAAGGCGACGCGCCTCGCGTCGCGCATGTCGTCCCAGTCATAAAAACGTCCAAGGCCTACGTTGAGACTGCGAATCTCACTAAATTGCGGATACGACCCGGTCACCTCTAAAGACGCATTGTTGAAATTGCTATGAGTGAGAACCGTTTCCTGCTCCAGTTCAGGGATCGCGTATTCGCAATCCGTCGCCTCCGCCTGCACTACCGGCACATCAGGATCCTCCCAGTGCACCAGGCGCCCGGCGTGGGTTCCGCCTGCCTGCAGGCTGGTGCGGCCGTGGAATACGATCATTACGTCTTTGCCTAATGTTCTCGATTGTTCTTCTTGGCCCTTACGCAGGCCTTCGCCGGCGGCCACCATCAGCACGATCGATACGATTCCCCAGGCGATGCCAAACATGGTGAGGAACGCTCGCAGCTTGTGCGCCCAGAGCGTGCGCACCACATCGGTAACGAGATCTCGCAACGTCATCGCACTTCTTTGATTGGACGCGACCGAGCAGGGAAGGTAAGCCCGTCGTGCACGTTTGCTGCTATTGGATACGCAATTGAGGAGACATTAGTTGCAAAGAACTTTGCATTGCTTAGGGCGTTCAGATTGTCTCGAACAAGCCGGAGTGGTCGTCTGAATGTCCGTATTCTCGTTCTCTACAGGCTTCGTGGCTCAAGCTCTTACCGCGGTTTCTCGAGTCCGTTCCATCCATTCGTCAAAATGTTGAAGCGCCAGTTCGCACTGCATTCGGTGCCGCTCCTTGCGATCGCGAATCTTTTTCTCGAGAGCAGGCAACAGGTCAAATGTGATGTTTGCGGGCTGGAAATTCTTTTCGTCTGCCTGGGCAACATAGTGCGTCAGTGATCCGAAGGCCGAAGCCCGTGGCGGCGGAACCGGTTCATCTCCGCGAACCAGAGCCGCGGCGTGCCTCCCAGCCATCAGACCGGTTGCAATCGATTCGACATATCCTTCGACTCCGCAAATTTGTCCCGCAAACAAAACCCGTGGATGCGCCTTCATCTGCAGCGTCTCCCGCAGTAACGCAGGTCCGTTGATGTAGGTATTGCGGTGAATCTGGCCATAACGCAGAAACCGCGCATTCTCCAGCCCCGGAATCATCCGTAGCACGCGCGCTTGCTCCCCGAACCTTAAATGATTCTGGAAGCCCACCAGATTGTAGGAATCCGCCCGCAGGTTTTCCTGTCTCAGTTGCACTACGGCGTAGGGCATTCGTCCCGTACGCGGATCTTTCAGCCCCACCGGTTTCATCGGTCCGAAGCGCAGCGTATCGCGTCCGCGCCGGGCTATCTCCTCAATCGGCAAACAGCTCTCGAAGTAATTCAGCTTCTCCCAATCACGCTCCTCCACTGACTGCGCCGCCAAAAGCTCATCATAAAAGCCATCGTATTGCTCGCGCGTCATGGGGCAGTTAATGTAGTCCGCCGAACCTTTGTCGTAGCGTGCGGCCATATAGACTCGCGACATGTCAATCGAATCCGCTTCCACGATGGGACTGATGGAGTCGTAAAAATAGAGATGCGGGTTTTGCGGACCGGAATTGTGCGGGAGCGGACTACTCGCCTGCTCGAGGGTTGATCGGGGGCCAAAGCTTAGTCGCGCAATTTCCGCAGCTAGCGCCTCGGAGGTTAACGGCCCAGTCGCGACGATGGTGACGTGCTCGTCACTCTCCTCGATTCGCTGGACTTCTTCCCGCCGCACCGTAATTTTCGCTTCACGTGAAATTGCCTCGGTTACCTTCGCGGCAAACGTGACTCGATCCACCGCCAGCGCATGTCCCGCCGGAACAGCGCACTCCCGCGCAATCCGCAGCAGCAGTGACCCGACCCGCCGCATCTCTTCCTTCAGTAGCCATGGAGCAGTGTTCTCAGAATCTGATTTCAAAGAGTTCGAACACACCAGCTCAGCAAAGTCCGCCGTTTGGTGCGCCGGCGTCGACCGTACCGGCCGCATCTCGAACAACTCAACGTTCACGCCCTGCCGCGCACACTGCCACGCGGCCTCCGAGCCCGCCAGTCCGGCTCCAATGATTCTTACGGTATGCATCGTTTTGATCGTAGCAGGAAGAATGGAATGCAGCGCCAGGGAGGATCCTGGTGGCTTACAACTGTCTCGTCGAAAAACTGTCCTACTGGCTGGCCAGCGTTGATTGGCTCGCCACACACACCCAACTGTCGTTCTGGCGGACCCAAGTGTCCGTAAAGCGTTCGCGAAGCGTGTAAGACTTCCCACTCTTAGTGCCACTCTCGCGATACACCCCATTGACCACCGCAACCGCTCCGTAAAGGTGTACGTTCATCGATTCACTCACGATCCGCTCGGGATGTATTGCCTGCGACTGCACGCTGGCCAAGTACGCCGCGCTATCCATAAGCTTGCCGTCGAAGTCGACGTAAACCAGGTCCCTGCTGAGCAACATCTTCAGGGCGCTCGTATCCTTTTGATGGACCGCCTGGTTCCACGCGTTCTCTAGCGAAAGAATTCTGTTTCGGTCGCCGTCCAGCGCCGTTCTAACCTGAGCTGTCAGCTGAGGCGCCAACACGAGCAAAACAGCGAACAGTTTCCACATCTTAAGCTCCTATTGCGCCCGTCCCGGCGCGAGAAAAGAAAAACATTGGATCACAACCACTGGCTGGAACCCTGCCGTCAGTGGAGAATCGGGGTTGCCGCGGCAGCAACGCATATCCAGTTCTTGCCAGTAAGCACCCAAGTGTCCGTGAAGCGCCCACGCCGCAGGTATGGCTTCCCATTCTCTACTCCTTTCACCCGGTAAGACCCCACAACGATCGCGGTGTTTCCAAACATTTGCACGCTCATTTCCTCCGCCACGATCTGCTGTATGTGGGTGTTGTTTGCCTTTACCCGCGCCAGGTATTCCGCTTTCGTCAACAGCTTTCCGTCATAGTCGATATAGATAAGAGAATTGTCGAAGATCGCGGCGAGCGCTTTGACGTCACCGCGCTCTTGCGCCTGATCCCAAGCATGCTCCAACGCTAGAATGGTCGTCCCGCCCCCCACATCGGGGGAATTCTGCGCTCCCGCCGCCAGCGTGGCCCAGTAAACCAGAAACATGGCGAACCCAACATTTCTCATGAAATAAGGCTCCATTCGGATACATCGGCGTTCTTAGCGATTTCCTGTAGTGCGGTGGACAACAGGTATGAGCGCTACGTCGCATGATGCCAGCGGTTCATCTATCATGTGGAGAATCCGCTTAGGACTTTGGAGGATTTGATGGCACGCATTAGCCTGATTGCCCCGGAGAGCGCGTCTCCGGAAGTGCGCGAAATTTATGACACAGTACTGCGCGGAAGGCCCGGCAATGTGCAAAAGGCGCTGGCGCATCGTCCCGACATGCTTAAGAGTTTTCTAAGCTTCTACGGCAGCGTAGGACGCTCGCTCGACCGCAAGTTGTATGAACTCATTTATCTCCGCATCTCCTTTATTAACGGATGCCGCTATTGCACGCAGCATCACGTCGCCTCGTCGAAGCGTGCGGGCCTTACTGCCGAGGACCGGGGTGCCCTCAAGGCTGGAAATTATTCGAGCTTCAGCGAGAAGGAGCGAGCTGCCCTAATTTATGTGGAGAAGTTGACGCGTGCGCCACACGAAATTGCACAAACCGACTTCGATGAACTAAAGAAGCACTTTTCGGATCCCGAGATCGTCGATGTGCACATGCTCGCCGGATTGGCCAACCTTACGAACCGACTGACTGACCCGTTGGGACTGGAACTGGAATTTCCGGAAGAGAAAATCTAAACGATCGCAACTGAATTCCACGGATCGCGAACGGATAAAACTAACCTCTGGTTTTATCCGCGAGGGTCGGCGGAAATCCGTTACTAAAGAATTTCTCGTGCATCTCCCACACGCCGCGTCACCCGCTCGCGATCCAGATATTCCAGCAGCGGAATCGCATATTTGCGGCTCACTCCGGTTAACTCCTTGAACTTCGCAACGTCAATGGACGCCGATTTCGCTTTGTAGGCTGCCAGGTGCCGCCGCAACTCGAGCAGCGCACTGCGATGAAAAACTAATTCGTCGGAGATTTTGATCAATAAGGTTTCCCGCAACAGCAGCGTGACGATTTTCTGCGCCCGTACTTTGTCGATCTTCAGCCCGGCGATCACATCCTGCATAGCAGGAACCCTCAGCCCAGCTGAGGCAAACGCGTCTTCGATTTGTTTTCTTGATTCGGCTTCTTCATCTTTCATCACCACGCCGTGACCGGGCAGGCGCACCAGGTCACCCACCACTTCGATCTTGCGGTCTCGTATCAGCGTGGCGGCAACTGCCTCAAAAACTTCCGGTGTAGCGTCCACCTGCGCGCGCAATTCTTCTTTGCTGATTCCATCCACCAGAGGATTTTTCCCGTGGAAGGCTTCCGCCGCGCTGGCCATGCTTAATTTCAGCCCGTCGAACGCGCGCGCATGCAGGAATCGGCCGCCGGTTCGCACTATGGTACCCGTCCGCACCAGTTGATCCAGTCGAGTTTCGACCACTGCTCTAGACCAACCAGTCTCGGCAAAGAGCTGCGACATTGAGATTCCAGTCTGATGACTCCGTTCAATCCGGGCCGTCAGAATCGCCTCGGTGTTTCCTCCAGCTAGAATCTTCAGGAAGTCGCTTTGCCCCGACATGCGTGGAATTGGCGCAGCGTCCAGCACGACACCACCGCCAATTGTGACTACCGGCGAGAACTGCCGCAGGATAAAACGGTCTCCGGGCAGGAGCAGCGCTGGCTTCGGCAGCTTGAGCCTCGCGAACGCATGGTCGCCTGGAGTAATCCTCTTTGTCCCATGGAGCGAAACCTCCGCAACAGTTTCCATGGTGTACGAGTGAAAATGCACACGGGCCCGGTCTTTCAACGGGTGCTCGGCCGAAGGCAGCAGGCGCAACGAAACGTCCGCCCGCCGGGTTGCCTTAAATGTCTCAGGAGGTGCCAGCGTCATTCCGCGGGACAAGTCCTCCGTGCTTGCCCCTGCGAGGTTCAACGCGGTCCGCTGACCGGCAATGGCCGCGTCCGCTGCCTGTCCATGCACCTGCACTCCGCGCACACGTACGCGCCGTCCCGTAGGAAAGACTTCCAACTCCTCCTCGCGGCGAATCGTCCCAGCCACCAGCGTTCCGGTCACCACCGTACCGAACCCCTTCATAGTGAACACACGATCGATAGGCAGGCGGGCGATTGCGCGACCATCCCTCGCCTGTACCTCGGCTGCTTCTGCAACTATCGCCCGCTTTAGCTCATCCAGCCCTGCGCCGGTCAGGGAACTCGCTGCGATGATCGGGGATTTGGGCGCTTCGAGGAACGTCCCGCGCAGAAACTCTTCCACTTCCAGGCGCACGACCTCGAGTGTCTCGGTATCGACTGCATCAGACTTGGTGAGCACGGTAATGCCACGCTGTATGCCCAGCAGTTGCAGTATGTCGAAGTGCTCGCGCGTCTGGGGTTTGATCGCTTCATCGGCAGCGATTACCAGCAATACCAGATCGATGCCACCGACACCTGCCAACATGTTGCGCACAAAGCGCTCGTGCCCGGGAACGTCGACAAAGCCCAGCCGCAGCGTTTCCCCGCTTGGCCTGCCGCCATTCGGGATCGCCAAGTCCATATGGGCGAAGCCCAGGTCAATAGTGATGCCTCGCCGCTTCTCTTCCTCGAGTCGGTCCGCATCGATCCCGGTCAAAGCTTTGACCAGCGCGGTTTTGCCGTGATCGATATGCCCTGCCGTTCCCACAATGATCGACTTCATCTGGCTGGATATTACCGGAAACGGGTTCACCATTGAAAAATTGAATCTTCAACAAATGAGGATGACGGCTTCTCCCGCAGATGCGACAATAGAGTCTCTCCATGACCACCACCGCGACTTCTGCCTTTTCGCTGGATATCCTCCGGCAGCACGGCCTTACTCCCGATGAGTACGACAAGATAAAACAGCTTCTCGGGCACCGGGAGCCCACCCTCACCGAACTCGGTATCTTCAGCGTAATGTGGAGCGAGCACTGTTCCTATAAATCGTCGCGCGTGCACTTGAAACGTTTGCCGACGCGCAGCAAGCGAGTGCTGCAGGGTCCGGGAGAGAATGCGGGGATTATCGATATCGGAGACGGCTGGGCTTGCGCCTTCAAAATCGAATCCCACAATCATCCCTCGTTCATTGAGCCCTTCCAAGGCGCAACCACCGGCGTGGGCGGAATTCTGCGTGACATCTTCACCATGGGCGCACGACCGGTCGCGGTGATGGATTCGTTACGATTTGGACCGATCACGGACGGACAGCCGGGGGCGGCGGTCCCCACACAAGCTGAAATCCACAAGAATCACTCCATCCTCGAGGGAGTGGTTGGCGGCGTCGCTTCTTACGGTAACTGCTTCGGTGTGCCCAATCTGGGGGGCGAGACGAAGTTCGAGCCATGTTACTCCGGCAATCCTTTGGTGAATGCTTTCGCTCTGGGACTGGTCCGTAAGGATGAAATCTTTTACGCCCGTGCTGCCGGCGAGGGCAATCCTGTGATCTACGTGGGCGCCAAAACCGGACGCGACGGCATCCATGGTGCGACCATGGCCAGTGAAGAATTCAGCGAGGCATCGGAGGCGAAGCGTCCCAATGTGCAGGTGGGCGATCCGTTCCTGGAAAAGCTGTTACTTGAGGCTTGCCTCGAAGCCATGCAGACCGGAGCGATCGTCGGTATTCAGGATATGGGCGCCGCCGGACTGACTTGCTCGACCTGCGAGATGGGCGGACGCGGCGGTGTTGGTGTCGAGATCGAACTGGACCGCGTCCCGCAGCGCGAAACCGGCATGTCTCCTTACGAGATCATGCTGAGCGAATCGCAGGAGCGCATGCTTTTGGTCGCGCAGAAGGGCCGTGAGCAGGAAGTCTACCGGGTCTTTGAAAAGTGGGGACTCGATGCGGTCGAGATCGGCACGGTCACGACCGATAACAAATTGCGCGTATTGCATCACGGTGAGGTAGTTGCGGAGATCCCGAATCAAGCGCTCACCGACGACGCTCCCGTGTACAAGCGTCCGCTCGCGCGATGGGAACCGGCCGTGGCGCGCGAGATACCCGGACACATCAAGCTGAGCGCCGGCGGTGACTTCACAGAAAATCTGAAGCGTCTTCTTGCGAGCCCGAACATCTGCAGCAAGCGCTGGGTGTGGCAGCAATACGATCACATGGTGCAAACCAACACGGTCGAGGCTCCGGGTGCGGGCGACGCCGGCGTGATTCGCATCAAGGGATCGCAACGCGGGCTGACAATGGCGCTCGACGGCAATGGACGCTGGTGTTATCTCGATCCTCGGCTCGGCGCGATGCACGCCGTTGCAGAAGCCGCGCGCAAAGTGGCGTGTTCGGGAGCGATTCCCGTGGGTGCAACCAATTGCCTCAATTTTGGCAATCCCGAAAAGCCGCACATCATGTGGCAGTTCTCGCAAACCATCGACGGCATCACCAAAGCCTGCGAGGAGTTAGAGGTTCCCATCACTGGCGGCAACGTCAGCTTCTATAACGAGACGCTGGGCGAAGGTATTTATCCCACGCCAGTCCTTGGAGTGGTGGGCATTCTGGACGACGTACATAAGGCCGCCAAGATGTACTTCGCTGCTAGCGGGCGCACGATCGTGCTGTTGCGCGCCGGCGAAGCCGCCGATATTACCGACGTGGAAAGTGAGTTTGGTTCATCCGAATACGCCAAGGAAATTCTGGGTGCGTTGTGGGGATATCCTCCGGAGCTCGATCTGGAGAAGGAAGCCGCTTTGCAGAAAGCGGTGATCGAATTGATTCAGGAAGGATTGGTGGAATCCGTACACGACTGTTCCGATGGCGGTTTGGCCGTTGCGTTGGCCGAAAAGGGGTTTGCGAAAGGCGTGGGGGCGCGTGTGAACCTCGCCGCGAACGGTTTGCCAGCGGAATTTGCGCTATTCGGAGAGGATGCAAGCCGCATTGTGTTGTCATGCGACCCGGGAAAGGTTTCTCGAATCCAACAAGTGGCGAGGAAACATGAAATCTCTGCGGATGTGCTCGGGGAAACAGTTTCTGGACGGTTGGAGATTTCCCTAGATGAGCGGGTCATTGTGTCCGCGGAGCTAGCGGATTTGAATCAGGCTTACGAATCTGCGCTGGAAGCGACTTTGCGAACTGATCCAGAACTCGTAGCTGCAGACTGAAGTGCCGCGCTTCGCGGGGTTTGAGTTAAAGGCTAATTGCTAAATGCTGATTTCAGATAAATTCCATGACGAGTGCGGGGTCGTGGCGATCTTCGCTCATCCCGAAGCGGAGAAACTTGCCTATCTGGGCCTGCATGCGCTGCAACATCGGGGGCAGGAGTCGGCGGGCATTGTTACATCCGACGGTCTGACTTCCCGTGTGCATAAGGCGATGGGCCTGGTCGCCGATATCTTCACCGAAGATGTGCTCTCGAAGATCCGCGGGACTCTCGCCATCGGGCACACGCGCTACTCGACCGCCGGCGATTCAGCGCTGCTGAACGCGCAGCCGATTTTGGTGGGGTCGAATAAGGGATCGATTGCGGTGGCGCACAACGGCAACCTGGTAAACGCGACCGAGGTTCGTAGCCGTCTGGAGCGCCAGGGTTCGATCTTCCAGACCAACAGCGACACCGAGGTAATCGTCCATCTGATCGCGCTTTCACGGGAGCATACGCTGCCTGAGGCGATTGCAGACGCGCTGCGGCGCGTGGAGGGTGCCTTTTCGCTGGTGGTCATGAGTCCGGACCGGATCGTCGCGGCCCGTGATCCACGCGGCTTCCGGCCGCTGGCCATGGGACGGATTCCGGCTCTGGAAGGGCAGAAACGCGACACCATCGTGTTCGCCTCGGAAACGTGCGCCTTCGATCTGATTGGCGCGACCTACGAGCGCGATGTGAAGCCGGGCGAGTTGATTGTCGTGGGGCCGGAAGGAATCACGTCGCGTTTCTATTCCACAGCCTCGCCGCAGTCGAGTTGCATCTTCGAGCATGTTTACTTTTCCCGTCCTGACAGCGTGGTTTTTGGCCGCGCGGTGCAGACGAGCCGCGAAGAGCTGGGACGGCAACTGGCGCGCGAAGCCCCCGTCGAGGCCGATCTCGTCGTCCCGGTGCCAGATTCGGGCGTGACCGCGGCCGTGGGATATGCAGCCGAGAGCGGAATCCCGTTTCGTTTCGGATTAATTCGCAATCACTACGTCGGACGAACCTTTATCGAACCGAGCCAAAGTGTGCGCGATTTTGGCGTGAAGCTGAAACTGAACCCCGTGCGTTCGCTATTAGAAGGGAAGCGTGTGGTGCTGATCGACGATTCGCTAGTGCGCGGTACCACCAGCCGAAAGATCGTTCGCATGATTCGCAGTGCGGGAGCGAGGGAAGTGCATTTCCGTATCTCGTGCCCGCCTACGATTTCTCCTTGCTACTACGGCGTCGATACGCCTTCGAAAAGTCAGCTCATCGCGGCCAACAGATCGATCGATGAGATTCGCCAGTACATACGCGCGGATTCTCTGGCCTATCTCTCACTGGATGGGCTCAAGAAAGCCTGCGGCGATGGGGAGAAAACTTCTTATTGTTCCGCCTGCTACACCGGCAAGTATCCTACCAACATCGTCGACGTGGAAGAGATTCAACCTGCGACGATCCAGCTGTAACAGGCTTAAATTTCATAGAAGTGCGTCAACCTCCGGTCTTTCGACCGTCGAGAACCACAGTCACGTTTTCTTTCGCGCTGCAACCACGCGTGGAATACCTTGAAGGTCCTTGACGATTCGAATGTCTTTCCATCTGTCCAGCAGACTCGTTGTGCCCTCCACGATGGTTCCGCTGATCTCCATCACGATCCAACCGCCAACGCGTAGCGCCGTGCCGCTCTGCGGAATCAGCCGAGCGATCACCTCGATTCCACTACGACCGGCGAAGACGGCGTTGCGCGGCTCGAACTTTCGCACTTCAAGTTGAACCTGATCTTCTTCCGATTCGCCCACATAGGGAGGGTTGGAGACGACGAGATCGAAAAAGTTGTCCTGGAATCCAGCTAGCAAGTCGCCGTGGTGGAAGCGAATGTGCGATTCCAGTTGATGGCGCGCAGCGTTTGTGCGCGCGATTTTGAGGGCTGCTAAGGAGACGTCGGTCGCGTGAATTTCAGCTTGCGGCAATTCTTTCGCCAGCGCCAAAGCGATGGTCCCAGATCCCGTCCCAACATCCACAATGCGCAAGGGAGTTGTCTGGGGCGAGTGCTCCTCGCGGCCAGGCCTTTTCATGTGGACGAGTTCGAGCACCGTCTCGACGACATGCTCGGTCTCGGGGCGGGGGATGAGCACGGCGGGCGTCACAATGAGATCCATGCCCCAAAATTCCTGATGACCAGTGATGTACTGGGCCGGAACTCCGCGGGAGCGTTCCGACAGCACAGTATTGTAGCGAGCAATTTCGTCGGAGGTGAGATCGCGCTCCGGGTGCGCGTACAGGTAAGCCCGATCGCATCCTAAAGTAAACATCAGCAGAAGCTCCGCGTTCATCCGGGGTGACGGAACGTTCGCTTCAGTAAGACGCTCGACGGCGGACAAGAGTTCAGCTTTCAGTCGCACTGCATCATTTCAACACACGCCGAACACGGGAGTAGAAAAGAAAAGTCAGAAAAACTCCGAAAGCTTTCTAAGCTTCGCGAGGATTCAGTCTGGCGATCTCTGAGTTGAGCACCGCGGCGAAGGCGACCCAGGCCGCGTACGGGATAAAGGCATTGGCGGCAGCGCGATCTACTTTTCGAGCCGCTTTGATGTAGGCAAAAATCATACCTTCCAACGCGATGGCGTCAGCCAGTGCGAGCGTCGGACTATGTTCGCCAAAAAAGAGCTTCGACCACTTCGCGTTGGTGGCCAGTTGCGAAATCCACAGACGCAGCGCGTGTTTTCGCTCGCGAGAAGGCGCGGCGCTCCAAATACGCCATCCCGACCACGCGACCATGGCATAAAGTGTCGTCCAAACTACAGGGTACACACTCATGGGCGGAGCAAAGGTCGGTTTGTTGAGACCGCGATACCAGTTTTCACGGCTTTCCTTGCGGCTATAACGGGCACCGTACCAGGCGGCGCCAGCAGTTGCCAATCCGAAGCCAGCGAGAGCGAGCAAAGATCGAGAATTGCCGTTCGCCATAGTGAACCTTAGTTGCTGAGTCGGTCTTTGGGGGTTGCCGCGGCAAGCCATCTTGAGCGCGGACCCCAAGAACCCCTGATTCGCGGCCCGCAGTCTTACGCCACCGTGGCGCCCTCTTCCTTCAACTTCTCGGCTTGGTAGTGCGTGGTTAGGGCTTCGATGAGTGGCTGCAGCTTGCCATCCATCACGGCTTCAAGTTGGTGAATAGTAAAACCAATGCGATGATCGGTAAGCCGGTTTTGCGGGAAGTTATACGTCCGAATCTTCTCGCTGCGGTCGCCCGAACCCACCATGGCCTTGCGCTCTTTTGCCAGCGCCTGCTGCTGCTTCTCCATCTCTATTTCGTAGAGTCGGGAGCGCAGTACCCGCATACCTTTTTCGCGATTTTTGATCTGTGACTTCTCGTCTTGGCAACTCACTACCGTATTGGTCGGAATATGCGTAATGCGGACCGCTGAGTAAGTTGTATTGACCGACTGGCCCCCAGGTCCGGACGAGCAGAACGTATCAATACGCAAGTCCTTCGCTTCAATCTTGATGTCTACATCTTCAGCTTCAGGCAACACCGCCACCGTGACTGCCGAGGTGTGGACGCGCCCTTGCTGCTCGGTCGCGGGTACACGCTGCACGCGGTGCACTCCGCTCTCATACTTGAGTTGAGAGTAAACGCGCTTGCCTTCGATGATGGCGATGACTTCTTTCAATCCGCCGGCCGACGACTCCGAAGAAGAGAGCACCTCAACCTTCCAATGCTGGGTTTCCGCGTAGCGTGTGTACATGCGGAAGATCTCCGCGGCGAAGAGCGTGGCTTCGTCTCCTCCGGTCCCGGCCCGAATTTCGAGAATGATATTTTTCTCGTCGTTCGGATCCTTGGGCAGGAGCAACACTTTGAGTTCTTCTTCGATGCTCCCCACGCGCGGCTCCAGTTTGTTGAGCTCTTCCTGGGCATAGGCGCGCATCTCCGGATCCTTTTCTTCCGCCAGCATGGCCTTGCTTTCGGCAATGCCACGCGTGAGGTCTTTATACTCGCGATACTTCTCGACTATAGGCACGATTTCGCTATGCGCTTTGGCGGTCTTCTGGTATCTCGCCGAATCGTTCACGATATCCGGCGAGGCGAGAGCTTGAGTCAACTCTTCGTAACGGGCCTCGATTTGGTCCAAACGTTCAAACATGGAGTGCTTTCGTAGAGGCGTAGCAACCTACCTCTCGGTTTCGGCCGGAGCCGCGTCGAGCGGCTAGACGTAGCAAGCTATGTCCTACGGCATTGTAGATTAGGAATGGGAAGAGAGAAATATTCGCGGCGGGGCCGCTAGGCGATTACCAGTTCGCCGCCGTTATCTTTTTCCAGAGCCATGGCATGATCGAGCGCAACGATGGCACATTGCGCCTGCTCATCGGAGGGAGGTTGCGTGGTAATGCGTTGCAGCCACAGGCCCGGAGCGGTCATCAGCGCGAAGAGCGAGCCGCGGTGCTTGGCGGCGAAGCGGATGATTTCGTAGGAAACCCCGGCGATTACCGGCAACAGCGCGATACGCGACGCGAATCGTGCCCAGAACGTGGTGAACGGAATCAGCATGTAGAAGCCGATCGAGATCAGCATCACCGTCATCAGAAAGCTGGTGCCGCAGCGGGGATGGAAAGTCGAATACTTCTGCACCGCCGTGGTTTCGAGCGGGTCGCCATTCTCGAAAGCAAATACGGTCTTGTGCTCGGCGCCGTGATACTCGTAAACCCGTCGAATGTCCGGGAAAAGAGAAACTCCCCAGATGAAGAGTAAGAACAGGACCAAGCGTACCGCGCCATCGATCAGGTTGAAGACAATTTGCCCACCAAAAGCGGGGTTGTACCTCTTGAGTTCCGTGGCCGCCAACAGCGGCAGGTACTTGTACATGAAGATGAAGAACGCCAGCGAGACGATGACGTTTCCCGCGGCCAGCCATCCGCTGATCGAGGCGGCTTTCTCGCGAGTCTGCGATTGAGAAGATTCAACCTCACTTTGCTTCGGCGGGACGGTCGAGGCCTCTGTCGACTCGTTTTGCATCACTTCTTCGATCGCTACATTCGCCGAGAAGCGCAAGGCGCGGTATCCCAGCGACATGGCGTACCCGAGCGTCATCACGCCCCGAACGATTGGCCACGCCATCCACTTGTGTTTCTCCGAGGGTCGCTCAAGCGGCTCGCTTAGGGTAACTACTTCGCCCGAAGGCTTGCGGCAGGCGATGGCCCACGCGTGCGGAGAACGCATCATCACGCCTTCGAGCACAGCTTGCCCGCCGACCAAGGTTTCTTCGCCACTCTCGAGAGCGGGCAGAAGTTGAACGGCGACTAGGAATCGAACGAGATTTCTCAAGGAACGCACGAGAATTAGATGCTCCGGGTGCGACGACGCACCAAGCACTAGATTACCACAGAGCAGCCGGTATCCTTGTAGTCGATGAGATGTGCTAAGTGATATAAATGACGCCATTTAGTCGAATCGAACCGGACACCTGTGTGGCATCGTCTATCCTGGAAACGCATCCTACCCAACGTGCGCAAGCTAGCTGAAGCCTGTGAAGCCATCGCGGCTACAACCAAGAAGCTGCAGAAGACCGCACTCGTAGCCGAGTATCTGAAATCCCGCACCACGAACGAAGCAGCCATCTCGACGGTGTTCCTCTCGGGAAGACCATTTGCCACATGGGAGGAAGCGACCATGCAGGTGGGTGGTTCTCTTTTGTGGGGGATCGTGACGGAGCTTTCGGGAAAAGATGAATCTGTTCTCACAGCGGCCTACCGCAAATACGGCGATTTAGGCGCCGTAGCCGGAGAGGTTCTGCAGGCTCGATCCGGACAAGGCTTGGGAATTCTGGAAGTTGCCGCTGCCTTTCGGCAGATCGCTGCTGTGCGCGGGCCGGCGGCGAAGAGCGCCTTAGTGCGAGAGCTGTTATTGCAGGCGACGCCGCTCGAAGCCAAGTACATCGTAAAAATCATAACCGGCGATTTGCGAATCGGGCTGAAAGAAAGCCTGGTCGAGGAAGCGATTGCCAAAGCCTACGGCGGTTCGCTCGCGGAGGTGCAGCGCGCGAACATGCTGTTAGGGGACATCGGCGAGACGCTTCGGCTGGCGGCGGATGGCAAGCTGGCGTCAGCGAGGATGCGGATGTTTCATCCTTTGGGCTTCATGCTCGCCAGTCCAATCGAGTCGGCCGAAGAAGGCCTGAGCTATTTCGCGGAAGCTGCAGTGGAAGACAAGTATGACGGCATTCGAGCGCAGGCACACGTCTTGGATGGCGAAGTGAAGTTTTTCTCGCGAACGCGGGATGAGATCACTGAGTCATTCCCCGAGTTGCCGGAGGCGCTTGGAGGATTGCTGCAAGGCGCGATTCTCGATGGCGAAATTGTGGCTTGGGGATATCCGCAGAATCTGCGACAAACGCAGGAGGTGGTCGGTGAAACTTCCTCACGAGCTGCGGAAGAAAGAGCGTCGGGACTTGGCCAGGCTCGGCCATTCTCGGCCTTGCAGCAGCGTCTCGGCCGGAAAAAAGTCAGCGAGAAAATGTTGCAGGAAAATCCTGTAGCCTACCTGGTGTTCGATGTTCTTTACGCTGGAGGTGAGCTGCTCATTGACCGTCCCCTGCGCGAGCGAGCGCGAATTCTGGATGAGCTGCTGGGAAAGAATCTTAACCACACCGGACACAGAGAAGCACAGAGGAAAATCGGAACGCAAGGGAAGTTGACGTTTGGAAACGAGGAAGGGATTCCGGCACACAGCATCATCCGGGCGCCCGTATTCCGCGCAGCTTCGCCTGACGAACTTGAAGAACTCTTTGCGGCTGCGCAGGCTCGGGGCAATGAAGGATTGATGATCAAGAACCTTGCCTCAAGCTACGCGCCCGGGAAGCGCGGAAAATCATGGCTGAAGATGAAGCGCGAGCTGGCCACGCTCGACGTCGTCGTGACTGCAGTCGAGTACGGGCACGGGAAGCGCGTCGGCGTACTCAGCGATTACACGTTTGGCGTATGGGATACGAATAAAGATCGCCTCGCGAATATCGGCAAGGCGTATTCAGGATTGACCGACGCCGAGATTGCGGAAATGACGAAATGGTTTCTGGAACACACGATTGAAGATCAGGGTTTCCGGCGTACGGTTGAGCCAAAGATTGTGCTCGAGGTCGCGTTCAATAACATGATGCGTTCTGACCGTCATGACAGCGGCTATGCGCTGCGCTTCCCCCGGATTGTGCGTCTGCGGCCCGACAAGTCGGCGGAAGAGGCGGACACAATTGAGCGAGTGCGGGAGATCTTCGAGAAGCAGAATGGGAAAGCCTAGATCGGCGAAGCGGAGCACGAGGCGCTAGTGGCTGTGGTGGTGATGCGCTTCGCTCTCGCCCACGGGCATCACGCAGCCATGCGCCACTTCGCATTCCACGTGCTCGAACTGGATGGTCGTGTGGTCAATCCGGAAGTGATGATGCAGTCGGTCTTTAACGTCGCGAAGGATGCGCTCGCTCACTGAGGGCGGGATGTCCGCAATCGCAATATGACAAGAGAGCGCGTGGGTTTCCGATCCAATGCTCCAGACGTGAAGATCGTGCACATCGTTGACGCCCTCGATCGAGCGGATCGCGGTCTCTACCAGTTCCAGCTTCATCCCGCGCGGCGTGCCTTCGAGCAAAATATTCAGCGTCTCGCGCACAATGCCGAAGCCGGACCAGAGAATCAACGCGCCGATCCCGAACGACAGCGCGGAATCGATCCAATAGTCTCCCGTGACCAGGATGGCCCAGCCGCCAGCGATGACGGCAGCGGTGGAAAGTGTGTCGCCCACTTCATGCAGCAACGCACTGCGAATATTGACATCGCCGCCCGACCGGTACAGGAGCAGCGCGATCACCCCATTCATTACGACGCCCGCGCCGGCAACCCACATCATCACCGAGGCCTGAACGTGCTCGGGATGCTGCAGCCGATGAAACGCTTCGTAAAAGATGAAGAACGAAACTGCGACCAGCGACACGGCGTTCACCAGCGCGGCCAGCACACCCGCGCGATGGTAGCCGTAAGTCTTGGTGGAACTGGCTGGCCGCGACTGCAAATAAACGGCAACCAGAGACAGCAGCAAAGCCAGAAAGTCGGAGAGATTATGTCCAGCCTCAGAGAGCAACGCCAGCGAATGGGCGCGAATGCCGGCCACCACCAGAAGCACGATGTAGGCGAGTGTCACGCCCAGCGAGATCTTCAGCACTCGCTTGGGACCGCCCGCGTGTTGAGCGTGGACGTGCATTCCCTAAGTGTACGGGCGGGGAAGCCGGGCTTCAAGTTACTGGGCTGGGTGTTTGAACCAATCAGCGGTTGAAAAGATTTTGCAGGTAGCGGTCGTTATACATGGTGGTCGTGCTCTGCACGAACTCCAGAATGCGGTACATTTTTTCCCGTGACTCGCGGCTCATCTCTTTGAATTGCACCGCGACTCCCGATCCAGGATGGATTCTGGCGACGGTGCCCTCCGCCGCCAAATCTCCGTTGTCGATGGAGAAGACCACTTTAACGTTGGAGCCTGGCGTCAGGATGGCGCTGGTTTCCACATAACAGCCTCCCAGGCTGATGTCGATGAGATTCCCGAACACCGGCCCGGCACCCCCGTGAGGATGTAGTTCAATGGTGAGCCGGCATTTCATGCGGGTGTGCAACCGTTGATCTTTCTGCACCGGTTGTTTCTGTTTCTCCAGGTACATGCGGCGATCCGCCTCGGTCAGCAACTGTTCGGCGTCATTCCCGTCGTCCGGAGATACGGCCAGTCCTACGCTCAGTGAGAGGATGTCCTCTCCGCAAACATCGAAACCCGCCTGCTGGGCGAGGGGGCGAATCTGCTCCACTTTCTTGGCGGCGGCGTCGGCGGCGAGGCCTGGGGCTATCACTACAAATTCGTCTCCGCCCATCCGCGCGACGTAGTCGTACTCGCGGCAGCTGTCTTTCAGCGCCTGAGCGAACAAACGCAAGACCCGATTTCCTTCCAAGTGCCCGAAGCGGTCGTTGATTTTCTTAAAGCCGTTCATGTCACAAACCATCAATGTCAGGGAAGCATTGTCGCGCTTGCACCGGGCTAGTTCGCGGTCGAGCTGCAGGAACAGAGACCGGGCATTCGGCAAGCCAGTGAGATAGTCGGTAGTCGCTGAATTCTCGGCCTGCTGATATTTCAGGGCGTTTTCGATGGCCAAAGCCATCTTGCCGGTGACCGCCAGAAGAATACGCAGGTGGTCGGAGGTAAACGCGTCTTTTTCAGCGCGGTAGAGGGCTAGAACTCCGATCACTCCCGAGACTCCCTCGAGGGGCAAAGCCAGGGCGGAACGCAGCGTGCTGAATTTGGCGGGATCGTTCAGATAGCCCGGTTCCACCGAGGGATTTCCGTTCACGATCGGCTTTTTGTTCTGTGCCACCCAGCCGGAGAGGCCGTCGCCGACTGGAATCCGAAGAGAGGCAAACAGGCGATAGTTGTCTCCGTTCACATATTCCGGGATCAGCTCATCGCCACGCCGGATATAGATGGCAATGGCATCGTAGGGCACCATCGGTTTGAGTTTCACGGAAAAGACGGAAAGCGTTTCACCCAAACTTAGTGACGCGCCCAGATCCTGGCTCAACTCGAATAAACTCTGGGCCTCCTGGCGCGCCGCTGCAATCGAAGACAGGAACGACGCTTCTCGTCCGGGCGTATCCGAAACGCCCGCACTCTCGAATCCGGCAGCTGGCGCGGGCCCGCGCAGAATCTTGATCTCGGCGGAGAGTGATGTGCTGCCATCTTCCGCCGATTTCGCCTTCGCCAGATTCTCCAGGGACTTGTAACGCCGTTTTAGGACTTCCACCACTTTCGGATCAAAGGACTTTCCCGCCTCCGCCGCGAGCCGCTGCATCACGTCGTCTAGCGCCATCGCACGCCGATACTGCCGGTCCGACGCCAAGGCGTCCAGAAAGTCGACGGCGGAAAGAATTCGCGCGCCGATGGGAATCTCCGTACCTTTCAATCCAAAGGGATAGCCCGATCCATCCCACTTTTCGTGATGCGCGCGGACAATCGGAACCACGGGGTAAGGGAAGCGAACTCGCTCCAGAATTTCGGCGCCGACCACGGTGTGAATTTTCATCTTCTCGAACTCTTCCGGAGTCAACCGCCCAGGTTTCGAGATAATATGTTCCGGTACGGCCAGCTTGCCGATATCGTGCAGCAGCGCGGCCGCGTGAAGTGCTTCCAGGTCGGAGCCCTTGATGCCCAGTTCCTTGGCAACCTCGATCGCGTAGATACGAACCCGCTGCAAATGATCGTGGGTGGTCTGGTCCTTTGCTTCAATGGCCAAGGCCAAGGCCTCAATGGTCCGCAAATGGAGGTTCGCCATCTCTTCTACGTGCCTTTTTTCGTCTTCCAGCTTGCCGAGATACAGCCGGTACGAGCGGTAGATGAGATAGATGGCCGGGACAAACAACAGTGAGGTTTCCCAGTTGAACGCATGATTGAACCAGGAAATCGCGCCCGCGATTCCAGCTCCGACCAGATAGTAAGGGAACGACCAGAAGTAGCAGTCCACCAAAATTGTCTGCAGCGGCTTGCCTTCGCTGAATGAAATTACCGCGGCAATGGATCCCGCATTGATGATGAAGTAGACGGAAGCCGCCAGGCACAGCAGCAGCGGACGGCTCTCGATCAGTTCGTTGCAGAGCGGATTGTGATAGACGAGATAGGCAAGGGCGGTTGAGAGAGACCCCGCGCAAACGTTGAAGGTTAGCTGAATGGCGGTGGGCCGGCCTGGGTACAAACTTTGAGCCACCATGGCAACCGCGCCCAAAGTGAGCGCCTCGGCATATCCCAGCTCCGCTATCGCCACCAAAATAAACAGGAAGTTCACCGAAAGGGTTCCGGTGATGCCAGGCAGACTGACGCGTAATCGCGACGCCAGAATTGCGATGCCCATATAGCAGATGAATTCCGCTATGTTCTTGCTGTTCTGATGGATGGCGGCCTGGAGCAGGCAAGCGGTGCCGGCGGCGATCACCAGGCCCACGAAGATCTGGGCACCGACGGGCAGTCCTCGCCACGAGTTTGTGCTGGCGGACATTGTGTGCAGGTCATCGCGCCGCTGCGGCCGCCAGCGTGCGAGATCCCAGGCTCAAGGATAAATAGCTAACCGGCCCTCTAACAATGACTTGGGGGCTCTGCCGAAAACTTCGGTAACACTTCCATGTGACGAATTTGGGACATTCGGAAGGCTAAATGGAAGGCCGAACGACACTTGAAACACTAGAGGCAGCTCGGACACGTAGCTTCCTCAAGGTTCTAGAGTTTCCGATTGATTGGTGGCGGCGCGTGGACTCGAACCACGGACCTACGGATTATGAGACCGTCGCTCTAGCCACCTGAGCTACGCCGCCATCAGTTTGGGGAAACGCAATGAGAGTGATTAGCCGCAGCTTCGCGAAATCTCGTTGCCTCGGACCCAACGGCCGGAGTGGCTCGTCATGTCCAATCTCTTGATTCTAAGAGTGCTTGCAAAACTGTGTCAAACCGCTAGCGCCTCGCAGACTCGAATTCCACCCGTTGGGCTCAAAACTTGCCAGTACCGGCAAAAAACTGGAAACTAATCTCGCATGAAAATCGTTGCCGTGATTCCTGCTCGGCTGGCCTCAACCCGCTTGCCCCGCAAAATGCTCCGCGAGATCGCGGGCAAGCAGCTGGTGGGCTGGGTTTATGAAGCGGTTCGCTCATCGCCACTTCCCTCTGACGTGATCATCGCTACCGATTCCGAGGAGATCTTCGAAACCTGCAACAACCATGGCTGGCGTGCGCAAATGACATCACCCGGTCATCACAGTGGGACTGAGCGCGTGCATGAAGTCTCAAACTCCGTCGCGGCCGATGTCTATCTCAACGTGCAAGGTGACGAACCGCTTGCGCGTCTGGAGCAGATTGCCGCTCTGATGGAGGTGATGAAGGACTCGTCCGTTCAGGTAGGAACTCTGAAGACGCTCTGTCCGCCCGAAGATATCCGTAATCCAAGTGCGGTCAAGGTTGTGACGGCGTCAGACGGCCGGGCGCTCTATTTCTCCCGCGCCACCATTCCTTTCGACCGCGACGGCGGCGAGCCGCGCTGCTTCAAGCACCTTGGGCTTTATGCTTACCGGAAGTCCGCGCTCGAGTTTTTTGTGAGCCAGCCGGAATCAACGCTGGAGAAGAGCGAGCGGCTGGAGCAGTTGCGTTTCCTGGAGAACGGAATTCCCATCTACGTCGGAGAAACGCCCTACGATTCGGTGGGTGTGGACACGGAAGAAGATTTGCAGCGCGTGACGAAGATTCTGCGCGAGCGCTAGCCCGCTTACCGCCCACAAATTATGTTTACGCCTGTGAGCCTGCGCCTTGGGTGCGGTTCCACTCTTCTGCGGCCGCAACGCGCCTGGAGATCGCTGGGTGCGAGTGAAACAACAATTCGATCCACTTCGACGGGGTGCGCTCTGCCAGGTTTTGCAGCGCCAGCTTGTTCATCGACGAAATAAACGGCTCCACGCTGGCGATCGATTCAAATGCGTAGCGATCAGCCTGCCGCTCGTTGTATCGCGAGTAGGCATTGAGCGCGGGCATCAGCAGAAGGGAGATCGCAGTAGCTGTAATCGCGAGCAAAGGCAAGTTCGCGAAATCGGAGAGCTCCTCAAACATGTGATGATCGACCGCGAAGTGCAGCACAAAGTTCGCTACCCAGAAACCGACCAAAGTGATTCCCGCCTGCACCAGAATGCTCTTCAGGATGTGCTTGTGGACGTGATGGCCAAGTTCATGTGCGAGCACCGCTTCGATTTCTTCGGGAGCATAGTTATCCAGTAGCGTATCTGCCAGGATGATTCGCCGCGTGCTGCCGAGTCCTGTAAGAGCCGCATTCGCCTTCTTGCTTTTTTCCGAAAGTTTCCAGCGATAGACTCCGCGCACTCGGGTGCCGGCGCGCTCGCCCAGTTGAACCAGCCGGCGGCGTAAGTCTTCATTGTCCAGCGGCTCGAACTTGTAGAAGATCGGGAACAGAACCACTGGCGCCAGCTGGGCCAACAAGACGAATAACCCCATGAACAAAGCCCAAGTGATCAGCCACCAGTGCTGCGGGGACTGCCGGATCATAAAATAGAGCAACTCCACTACGATCCCTGCCAGCACCAGTCCCACCAGAAACCCTTTGACTTCGTCCCACAGCCACGAGCGAGCCTTTTGTGTGGAGAGTTGGAACTTCCTTTCCAAACGGAATCCGTAATAATCAAGACCCAGGCCAAGAACCTTGCTGATCAGAAGCAAGAAGAATAAATAGAGGAAAACCGCGAGCGTATAGTTTTGGAATCCACGGCGCAATGCGAGATCGCGCAACCAACCGGACCAGCCAGTGATCAGCAGGAGAACCAGAAAAGCGGAACCGATTACAAAGTCGGCGATGCCGAGCCAGCGGCGGATCCGGTTATAACGCCGGGCCTCGGGCGAGTCCTCTGGAATCGGAAGTGTGCTTCCAGCGAAAGTCATGCTCAGTTAGAAGTATCGCATTACTCCCGCGTTAAATGTGAACTTGTGGGCTCGTGAATGTGCTGGCTAAACGCCATTCCTGACAAAACTCTCCGCGGCCGTCAGAACTTCCGTCACCAACTCCGGCGACGCGGCTTCCGCGTAGGCACGCAGCAGGGGTTCGGTTCCTGACGCGCGAAACAGAATCCACGCCTCCGCTCCGTTGCCATTCGTTGGCGCATCGAGAAAAAGCTTGATGCCATCAAGATTCTCTTTCTTGGATACGCGATAGCGACCCAGGCTCTGGGTACTTTCCGCCCGCGCACGCTGAATCGCGCTCTGCTTGATCTCTTCCGGAACGTGCAGGTCACGCCGCCCGTAGTAGTGTGGCCCGAACTCGCGTTGCAGGTCGGCTACGAGTTGGCCGAGCGGCTTGCCTTCTTCCGCCATCACATTAGCCAGCAGCAGGCAGTTCAGAATTCCATCACGCTCTGGCAGAAAGCGCGAGTAGCCGATGCCGCCGGATTCTTCCCCACCGATCAGGATGTCGTGCTCCATCATCAAGTCAGCGGCATATTTGAACCCGATCTGCGTTTCGTAAATTTTGCGCCCGTGTTTTGCGGCAATGCGGTCGAGCATGCGCGTCGTATTGAATGCGCGGGTTACGTCGCCGGACCACTTCTTCCGCTCCAGCAGCCAGCGTAGAAGAACGCAGAAAATTTTGTGCGAGTCCACGAAGCTGCCGTCTTCCGCGACCGCTCCGATGCGATCGGCGTCGCCATCGGTGGCCAGGCCGGCATCGCACTTCTCTTTCACGACCGTTTGCTGCAGCAGAGCGATATGCGGCTCGATCGGCTCGGGATTGATGCCTGGAAACAGAGGATTCAGTTCCTGGCGGATCGCGATGTACTGAACTCCACGATCGCGGAAGATGTCGGACAGAATGCCTCGGCCGGAGCCATACATCGAGTCGATTGCAATCTTCAACTTAGCTCTACCAATTAAATCCATATCCGCAAAGCCGCAAACCGCCGCTACGTAGGGCGTCTTGAGATCAACCTCTTCGATCGCCGCCTTCGTTCCCTTCGGCATCGCTCCAGCGCGCAACTCTTCTTCCACACTTCTCATGATGGCGGGAGTTGCGGACCCGCCAAACTTCCCTTTGAATTTCACGCCGTTCCAATTCCACGGATTGTGGCTGGAGGTGATCATCACCCCACCAGCAGCGGTCTGGTTTTTCACCGCGTAGGACACAGCCGGTGTGGGCGTGTAATCGTTGGCCAGTTTCACCGGAATTCCAGCCGCGGCAATCACTTGCGCAGCCACTTGCGCCGCGCTCTGCGACGCAAATCGCGTATCGTAACCGATAAAGACTCCGCGCGCGCCGTCCTCGTACTTCAAAACGTAGGAGGCAATCGCACCCGCCACTCGGCGCACATTGTCGAACGTGAAATCATCGGCAATGATGCCGCGCCAACCGTCAGTTCCGAACTTGATTTCTTGAGCCATGAAAAATGAGTATCCGGTGAGTGGCTAGTGGTCAGAGAACCAGATTAACTGGCCAGTAATCACTACCCTCTTTTTCTTACGTCAGTTTGTGCAACTTCTTCTCGTCCAAGTGCTTCACGACTTTGCCAACATCCTGCGCGTGCTGCCGCGTGGTAATCAGCAAGGCGTCCGGCGTATCAACCACTACCAGATCGTCCACTCCCACGGCGGCAACAAACTTGTTGGGTGCATGCACATAATTGCCCTTCGCGTTCAGCACGAACAAGCCCGCAGCGTGGATGATGTTTCCCTCAACCGGACTAGACTTCGCGGTGTGATGCTCGTGCAGCGCAGTCCAGGAGCCGAGATCGTTCCAGCCAAAATCTGCCGGGAGACAGAAAATGTTTGCCGCCTTCTCACCCTTGGCCGAGCGCCTTTCGAGCACCGCGTAATCCACGCTGATGTCTTCGCACTTCGGGTACAGCCTGCGGAAAGTCGAGGCAAACTTGCGCGTACCGAACGCCGAGGCGATCTCTTCCAGCAGCGGCGCAGTCTTAGGAAGATGCTCGCGGAGTGCATTGGCCAGCGTCCGAGCGCTCCATAGAAACATGCCGCTGTTCCAGAAATAATTTCCCGCAGCCACAAACGCAGCCGCCTTCTCCGCGTCGGGCTTCTCAGTGAACCGGCGCACGCGCAAAACGTCGCCGTCGAAAGCGCTGCCCGCCTCGATGTACCCGTAGCCGGTTTCTGCCCGGTGGGGCGGGATTCCGAGGACTACAATGTTTTCCCCCGCGGCCGCAATCTTCACTCCACGTTCGATGGTTGCGCGATAGCTCTTTTCATCCCCGATCACGTGATCAGAAGGGAACATGCCAATGACGGCATCGGAATCTTCAAGCAACAACAGAAAAGCAGCAAGACCAATTGCCGGAGCGGTATTGCGCCCGAGAGGTTCAGCCAGAACCTGCGATTTCGGCAACTTTGGAAGCTGCTTCAAGATCGCGGAACGAAGCTCCTCATTCGTGATAATCCAGAATTGCTTGGACGACGCGAGCGGCAGCAATCGCGCCACCGTCTGCTGGATCATCGTTTGTTTGCCGTCAAGCGCCAGCAACTGCTTGGCTCGCTTTTTCCGGCTCAAAGGCCAGAAGCGCGTGCCGCGGCCGCCGGCGAGAATCACGGGATAGAAATTTGAGTTCTTAGCCACGTTCTCAGATTGTCGATCACTACATTCGTGTTTCGGGTTCGGGCAGGGCTGCTCCCGGTACACGCGCTCTCAAAACTTCCAACGTCCATTGCGGCCACACCGTAAATTTCTCCACTGACGCCGGAATCACTACCGCATCGCCCTTCGCCAGTGTCACGGGTTCCCCTCCCACAGCCTCGACCACGCCACACCCTTCCACTGCTACCAGAATCTGCGCAGAACTCTTGCCCGATTCGTCGCGGGTGCTCAGTTCCTGCAGATCCTTCATCTCAAACATATCCACTATGAAGTAGGAAGCGGCTATTAACAGAGCGTGCCGGTTCTTGCTGCCGCGAATCTCTGCTGGAGCTGGTCTCACTACTTTTCCGGAAGCAACATTGAGCCTTACCGCCGCCAAACCGTCTTTCAGGTGCAACTCCCGCGGTCTGCCGTAATCATACAAACGATAGGTGGTGTCAGACTGTTGCTGCGTCTCCACGATCACCGATCCGGGCCCCAGCGTGTGCACGGTTCCCCCGGAAACATAAATCATGTCCCCGGTGTAGATGTTGACCCAGTTCAGCAAATCCTCCGCATGCTTCTCCTGGATTGACGCTTCCAATTGGGCTATGGTGACGCCGGCTTTCAGTCCCAATCCAATCTGCGCGCCGGGCTTGGCATGTGCCACGTACCAGCACTCAGTCTTACCCCAAGGCTGGTTCACGCGGAGCGCCTGCGCATCATCGGGATGAACCTGCACCGAAAGTTTCTCGTGGGGAAAGAGAAATTTCAGCAGCAGCGGAAAGCGGCGCGCATCGCGGGCCGCGTCACCCACAAGCTCACGCTGATACGTCTCGCTAACTTGTGCCAACGTCTGCCCGCTGAAGGGCCCGTTGGCCACTTTGCAATCGTCGCCTGTAAGCCACGCCTCGCCAATTTTCTCCTCGAACCGGCGATTGGGATAAACAGGCGATAAATCGTGCGTACCCCAGGGCCGCGGGTCAAACGTCGGGAGCATCAGCAATGGATACAGGGTTGCCATATAAATGCTGGTCAGACAAAAAGGCCGTTCGCGAACGGACGGCCTCGGCCGAGCTTAAGCTTCAATCCTGCATCAATCGATGTGAAATTGACTATAGCGCCGCGAAAAACTTCCGCATGCGTTCCAGTCCACGATCGAGTTCCGCCTTCGAAGTTGCATACGACACGCGAATGTGCTCGCCCGTTCCGAATCCTTCTCCCGGCACGGTTGCCACGTGCGCTTCCCGGAGCAGTCTTCCCGCCACATCGGACGCCGATTTCACCCCGCCGCGTCCCAAGAACGCCGAAATGTTGGGATAGGCATAGAATGCACCTTCTGGCAAGGTGCACGTCACGTCCGGGATCGAGCGCAGGCCCTTCACGACGTGGTCACGAAGCTGAATATATTCGCGCCGCATCTGCTCAACACACTCTTGTGGTCCCTTGAGCGCGGCCACTGCCGCTTTCTGCACAATCGACGTAGGATTCGATGTGGACTGGCTCTGTAACTTCGACATCGCGCTCACGACCGCTGCCGGACCGAGCGCATATCCCAATCGCCATCCCGTCATAGCATAGGTCTTCGAGAGCGATCCGAGCACTACGATGCGCTCTTTAAATTCCCGCAGTGATCCCACGGAGAAATTCTTGCTTGTGTAGTTTAGATAAACATAGCATTCATCTGAGAGCACCCAGATTCCGCGCTCATGCGCCAGGCGAACGACCGCCGTCAGATCCGCCGCGGTCATTACCGCCCCCGAGGGATTCGATGGTGAATTCAGAATAATCACCTTGGTCCGCGGCGTGATTAGCCTCGCGACCATCTCCGCTGTAATTCGGAAACCTTGTGCTTCATCCGATTGCAGTAATACACATTGGCCGCCGGCGTAGCGCACGATGTCCTTGAACGAGACCCAGTAGGGCACCGGCAAAATCACTTCATCGCCGTGATCGACGAGCACTTGAACGGCGTTGAACAGCGCATTCTTGCCGCCTGTCGAGGCGATGGCCTCCTCGCGGCGATAATCGGAATCGAAATCCACCGCGTGACGATGCACAATGGCGTCGCGTAACTCAGGCGTTCCCGGGACCGCCGTGTACTTCGTGAAATTACCTTGAATCGCCGCGATGGCTGCGTCCTTGATGTGCTGTGGCGTGGCGAAGTGCGGCTCACCTGCGCCAAAATCGACAACGTCGATGCCCTGCGCGCGCAGTTTGTCCGCCTCGGCCACCACCGCCATCGTGGCCGAGGGCTCAATGCGATTGATTCTCTCGGTGAGTTTCAGGGCTTCGCTGATCGCAGTTGTCATACTTTCTTTTTCCTCTTCTTTTCTTTTCCACTCGACGATCGGGCCGTCGCTTCCTGCATTTCGTCGTGGAACCTGTACGCGGGCTCAAGTTTTTCACGCAGCTTCTGCTCAACCACTTCGGGGACGAGACCTTTCACCGGGCCGCCGATCTGCGCCACCTCGCGCACCAAACGCGAGCTTACATAAGAATACTTGTCGGCGGGCATCATGAACACCGTCTCCAGCGTGGGTTCGAGTTTGCGGTTCATCAGCGCCATCTGCAACTCATATTCATAGTCGCTCACGGCCCGAATGCCGCGCAACACGCAGGTCGCGTTAATCGATTTGGCGTACTCGACCATCAATCCGTGAAAAGCTTCGATGCGCACGTTTTTCAAATGTGCGGTGAGAGTCTTCAGCATCTCCAGTCGTTCCGCCAGGCTGAACATCGGACTCTTTTCCGAGTTTCTGAGAATGCCAACCACCAGTTCTTCGAAAATCTTCGCGCCTCGCTCAATCAAGTCGAGGTGCCCGTTAGTGGGCGGATCAAACGAACCGGGATAAAGGGCGCTGACTTTGCTCAATAGTCCTCGCAGGAAGCCGCCATGCTCGGCAATAAGGGATTCTATTCGGGCGGGAGCAGGGATGGCAATTGGGGAATGATCACGACTGGAGCGCAGCGCATTGAGCGCCGCGCTCCAACGCGGGTGTTTAGCGTTTCGCCGCGATCGGCACCTTGGCAGGTTCCGGAGGTGCGCTTGGCATGGTCGTGACGCGTGCGCCAGGTGACGCAGGCGTCTGCGTCTGAGCGGCTGCCGGATGTGCCGGCGCCGGCGCCGCGATCAGTCCCAGAGCCTTACGCACTTCTGTGTCGAGCTTGGCCATGGTGTCTTTGTTGTCTTTGAGGAACTGCCGGGCATTCTCACGGCCCTGGCCGATACGCTCGCCCTTGTAGCTGAACCACGACCCCGATTTTTCGAGGATGTTGTTGTTTACCGCGATATCGAGCAGATCACCTTCACGCGAAATCCCTTCGCCGTAAAGAATGTCGAACTCGGCTTCGCGGAACGGCGCGGCGACTTTATTTTTCACGACCTTCACACGGGTGCGCGAGCCAGTGACTACGTCGCCATCTTTGATGGCAGCAATGCGGCGAATATCCACCCGCACCGACGAATAAAACTTCAGCGCGCGGCCGCCAGTCGTGGTCTCGGGATTGCCAAACATCACGCCAATTTTTTCGCGAATCTGGTTGATGAAAATCAGGCAAGTGCGCGACTTGGAAACAGTTCCCGTGAGCTTGCGCAGCGCTTGCGACATCAGGCGCGCCTGCAGACCCATGTGGCTGTCTCCCATCTCGCCGTCGAGTTCGGCCTTGGGCACAAGCGCCGCCACGGAATCTACCACCAGCACGTCGATGGCATTCGAGCGCACCAGGGCTTCTGTGATCTCGAGCGCCTGCTCGCCGTAGTCCGGCTGCGAAACCAGCAGGTTGTCCACATCCACGCCCAGCTTTTTCGCATAGGCTGGATCGAGCGCGTGCTCGGCGTCCACGAATGCAGCCATGCCGCCGGTTTTCTGCGCCTCGGCAATGACCTGCAGCGTGATGGTCGTCTTGCCGGAAGATTCCGGCCCGAAAACCTCCACCACGCGTCCGCGCGGAAATCCGCCCACGCCGAGCGCCGCGTCGAATGAAATCGATCCGGTTGGGATCACCGAGATAGGAACGATCGCTTCCTTCGATCCCAACCGCATGATCGAACCTTTGCCAAATTGCTTTTCAATCTGCGCAAACGCTAGCTCAATTGCCTTGCCCCGTTCATCTGCCATGGGAGTGTGGCTCCTTTAAGAGTGCAGAACTAAATCAAATCGAATCTGGCCGGATTATACATACAGATCGAAGCGAATAAAAGGCGAATCTAGATAATAAACAGTGGAAATCGTTCCGAAATGGGCAATCAGTACGTTTGTCATCCTGAGGGACGCGCTTCTTGCGGCGCGAAGAGCCTGCCCTGAGCTTGCCGAAGGGACCTATGCAACTGTCAACAGGCTGCAAAGATCCTTCGCGTTGCTCAGGATGACAAATCGAAGGAGCTACTTCTCAAGTGGTACAAGGTGTGCGGCAATCCATTCCTGAAGCAGCGCAAAGCGAAACTTGCCTTCGGCCATCGTTCTCATCATGAATTCGAAGGCGGCCTTGTTCGTGACATCCAGATCAAATCCGTTCAACAGCAGAAACGTGTGAACCGCGGCGAACCCGACTCGCTTGTTGCCGTCCACAAAGGCATGATTATTGACCAGCGACTCCAGCATCGCGGCCGCCTCTTCGCTCAGGTCGTTGTAGTAGCCCGTCTGAGGTCGGAAAACGGCGATTCCAATGCACCCTGATTCAAAAGCCCATGCTCGCCGCCGTATTCCTCAATCTGGTGATGGTGAATGGCGACAACTTCAGCCACGGTCAGGTAGATGCGCTCGGCCATTACTTGGCGAGCCGCTTGTATAGCTCACGATACTTTTCGTTGGAACGGCGATAGGCGGCCATCACCTCCGGCCTTACCATGCGTTGCGAAGGGACCACGTTGTGCAGGTAGTGCTCCAGCGCGCGCTCCAGCACAAACCGCTGCGACTGCCCGTTCTCCTTGGCCACGGAGACGAGCTCTTGATAAAGCTTGGCATCAATTTCCGGAGCGATCTTGACCGTGCGCGGCATGTTGGCTCTTGATCAGATTCTATTGGTGGAGACTGGCGGGATCAAATAAATCTAGAGATCGCTACAGACGGCCTCCCCCGCCCCTCACACCGATCCGGCAATCATCACAACGCATCCCGCCAGGGCGAAGATGAAACCGATTCCCAGAAATAGCATCTGAGCGCCTTTCTCACCACCGATCGCCCACACGCGGGCAACAAAAGGCGGACTGGACCTGCGTTTTCTCAAAGAACCTGCGCCCGGTTGTCTTGTAAGAAAGGAGGTTCGTGATACCAATCGCGAGAAAAAATCCTCCGAAGAAGAGATGAGCAGGCAGAGGCCGAAAAAAATAAAGCATGAAGGCCATCCAGACGGCGGGGACGATCAGCAGTCCGATAACCCAGCGCATGGAGACCTAATTACCTCTGTGGCAAACCCATCGGCACCTCCCATCGTGCACGCGAAAATACTTGGCCAGCGCCGGATACTTCCGCGCCACTGCCCCATACATTGCATAGGCCAGAGGGAGTCTACCGCTCTCTGTGACATCTAACCTTGTCCTTCACTGCCCAACCGTTCCATAATGATTCCAAAGCATGATTTGCTCTTTGACAACCGAGCAGCCGCAGCTAAGTCGTTCCGCGTCAATATTTTGCGTGCAAGCCTTTTTGATGCAAGATTTTAGTCCGATACCGCGGACCGAGCCTCCGCAAGTGATTGAGCAAGGAGATTTTAGCGGTTTGATCCGCAATTTTTTTAAATCTGGATCCAAGCGAAAATCCAGCCGCGAGGGCCAACCCCGCCTTCTACCTTTGCAGCAAATCCACCGGCGCCGTCACATCGTGCACTCGGAAATACTTGGCCAGCGCTGGATACTTCCGCGCCACCGCCTCATACATTGCATAAGCCACGTTGCGATAAGAAACATGCCCGGCGGGCGTTGTCCGCAACTCCGAGATGTACACAGCCTCGGCGAAATCCATTTTGAACAGCGCCCGCTTCCGGTAGGCCAAAGGAATCGCGTACTGCGAATTTTCTTCCGCCTCGGGTACATTGCGGGCGGCAAGTTTCTCTATCGCCGTTTGTACACGCCGCATGGCGGCTTCGAAGCGGAAACGCATGCCGGCATCTTCCACGTCGAGCAGCATCTCGTAGCCGTGCTGGGTGGTGAATCCCTGCATCACCTGGATGCAGCGGCGGTGACGGTGCATGTCGCGGAAGCCGCCCGTATCCATTAGGATGTCGAAGCGAAACTGCTGTCCGGCGCGGAAGCCGCGCAGCATTTCGTCGTGCTTGCCGCGATGCCGCAGGCCGAGGTCGATGATCTCCCGCCGGAATCTCTCGCCCGAAACCTGCAATGCCTGCCGCACCTGGCGATAGGAAAAATGGCAGTGCTCGTAGAGCAACGTGGTCGCGATTTCAACTTCGAGCGGCTCCTCGTCGAGCAGATCGACGATTGCCTTCGAGGGCGCAAGCTGCTCGCTCTTCATCAATTCGCGCGCCGCCTGCCGCAATTCGCGGCGCGTTTCCATCTCATATGCATTCGGGTCGGCATACTTCACCAGCGTAGGTGCGACTCGAATCTCATGCAGCAATTCCTGCTCGGCCCGCGCGCCCAGTTCCGGACTCAGCTTTCGAATCTGCTCCACCAAGTCGCGCAGAGATTCTGCATTGACGTTGTAGGCTGCCGAAGTTGCCGCTTTCTTCAGCGACTCGCCCAACTGCCGAACTTCCTTGTGCGTGTGCGAAAGCAGGTGTGCAACCTGGGTTTCTAATGTCCGCGCGTTGACAATCTCGCCCAGCGAAGTGTTCGTGGCCAGCGGCAGAAGATAACGCGTGATGTCGAAGGCTCGCGCCTTCAGCGTTCGCTCATACGCCTCCTGCTTCATGTCCGCAGGCTTGGGCGTGATGCTAATTAGGTGTTGCGTCATGTGTGCCGAGAGCGCTTCGTACTCCGCAAAGAGAAAGTCCAGCGTTTCGCAGTAGAGCTTGCGGGCTTCGTCATCGGCGCCGAAGTCGGGAATGTAATAACCACTCTTTTTGAAGTCCTGATAGCGAGTGGAGCGCTCCTGCCCGTCCCAGCGCTGTTCGTCGGCCAGTTCAATCGCGGCGAGAATCGAGAGCCTCTCCACGGCCAACGCAATGTGGGCCAGGTCGGCGATCGAGCGGTGACCATACTGGAAGTAAAAAGTGTTAAGAAATTTCTCCGCCTTCTGGGTGTTGATCTCGCGCAAAGACTCCTTCATCGATAGCGATGAACGGGAATACTTGGCCATGGCATAGGCCTGAATCTCCGGCTCGACGCCATAAACCGCGAAGACCTCGGTAGAAGGTTCCGGCAGCGCTTTCTCCACTAGACTTGCGCCTTCTGCCGATGCTCGTTGGGTTGAGCGATGCCCTGACGACTTCGTGTCGGGGGACGAGTTCTCGTTGGATGGCTCGGGCATAGCGATCACTTCATTGGTCAAGATCGGGGTCATGGGAGTGTTCGAATGTTAATCGGCTAATGCACAATGCGCAATCGTTTTGCGGAGCAATATTGACGGGTTGCTGTGGATAACCGTGGGGTGAATATTTCCAATAAATAGCGCAAGGACGCGTTTTGCACATCACGCCCTCGCCTTAAACTATTAAGTGCATCCTTTACTCCAGATCGTCGGGCATCGGCCGTGGCCGTTGCCTTCACGGCCGTGGATCATGCGGCAGACCTGGCACGATTTGCTCTTCGCCCACTGGCCGCTTCCAACTGAGGCGATGCGGCCTCTTGTCCCGGCGCAATTGACACTCGACACTTTTGACGGCCAATGCTGGGTTGGAGTCGTGCCCTTTCACATGAGCGGCATTCGCCGGCGCGGACTTCCAGCAATGCCCGGCCTATCGCGCTTTCCCGAGTTGAATGTTCGCACCTATGTGACCTACGGCGCCAAGGCGGGAGTTTATTTTTTTAGTCTCGACGCAGCGAACCTGCCGGCAGTCCTGGCGGCGAGCGCTTTCTATCACCTGCCCTATTTTCATGCCGACATGACCACGCAGGATCGCGGCGGCGTCATTCACTATGTTTCTCGCCGTTATCGCGCGGCGGCGGAATTTCGCGGAAGGTATCATCCGACCAGCGAAGTAAGACTGGCCGCTCCAGGCTCAATCGAGCATTGGTTGACCGAGCGCTATTGCCTTTACACGACTCATCGCGGCCAGCTCTATCGCGGAGAAATTCACCACGCACAGTGGCCGTTGCAAACTGCTGAAGCAGAGTTAGAGACGAATACCGTCGCTGCCGCTCGCGGTGTATCGCTGCCTGACACCACGCCGCACTTGCTGTTCGCTCGAGAGTTGGATGTACTGATCTGGCCACTGGCGCGCGCCGAATAGAGCTGTGGCAGGTATAATCTCACGTTCCAGCGTAAAGACTTCTAATAGAGCCTCATCGCAAACTCAGGAGAATCTCATGTCCCTTTCAGGGCGGGTGGCCTTCGTCACTGGCGCGTCGCAAGGTATTGGACGCGCTTGCGCACTGAAGCTCGCCGCAGCCGGTGCGGTAGTTGCCGTCGCCGCGCGCAATCACGACAAGCTGAACGAACTGGTGAAGGAAATCGTCGCCGCTGGCGGCCAGGCTGCCACCTTTGCTCTCGACGTTACCGACGAAGAGCAGGTCAAGTCCGCGATCAAGGGTTCCGTAAGCCAGTTCGGCAAGATCGACATCCTCGTCAACAACGCTGGCATTACTCGAGATCACCTAGTCATGCGCATGAAGCGCGCCGACTGGGATGCCGTGCTGCAGACCAATCTCACTTCCGCATATCTCTGCATCCAGCAAGTCTCTGGCTCTATGCTGAAGCAACGCTGGGGAAGGATTATCAACATCAGCAGCGTCTTCGGTCAGATGGGGCAGGCCGGACAGGCGAACTACGCGGCATCGAAAGCCGGCCTGATCGGACTTACCATGGCCGTCGCGCGCGAGCTGGGATCGCGCAACATTACTTGCAACGCTGTGGCCCCGGGCTTCATCGAAACCGCCATGACCGAGGTGCTTGGCGAAGAGTTCAAGCAGAATGCCGCCAAACAGATTCCGCTAGGTCGCGTCGGATCCCCCGCCGATGTTGCGAGCGCCGTCGCTTTTCTGGCATCCGACGAAGCTGCCTATATTACTGGCCATGTACTGAACGTTAATGGTGGCATGTTGATGGGATAATGCAATTCAAACGCCGAGTACGCCGAGAGCGCAGAGCAAAATGAAAGCTGAGCCGCAAGGAACGCCAAAATCTGCAGCCCTCTCGGCGTTCTCTGCGTCCTCGGCGGTGAAAGGGCTTGCGTTTTTCCAAGCTGAGCGACCCAGCCAGATTGCGCACGCCCGCGAATTG
Source organism: uncultured Acidobacteriaceae bacterium (assembly GCA_964403025.1). Classification (GTDB taxonomy): domain Bacteria; phylum Acidobacteriota; class Terriglobia; order Terriglobales; family Acidobacteriaceae; genus Sulfotelmatobacter. The sequence goes on from CAYOEH010000006.1 coordinate 104,368, forward strand.
TTCCTCGAGTACGCGCAGTCGCTCGGCTTCAGCCTCTGCTTTCAGAATTTTGATAAAGAACTCGCGGGACTTCCAGGAAAATATGCTCCGCCGGAGGGTCGCCTGCTCCTGGCCGATTATCAAAGCCAACTCGCCGGTTGCGTAGCGATGCGTAAATTAGAATCCGGCATCTGCGAGATGAAGCGGCTCTATCTGCGTCCGCAGTTCCGTGGCAAGGGCCTGGGACGCGCCTTGGCCGAGCGCATCATCGCTGAGGCGCGACAGGTCGGATATGGTCGCATGCGTCTTGATACGGTCGAGCCGGCCATGAAAGATGCGGTTGCCACGTACCGCAAGTTAGGATTCACAGAAATTCCTCCCTACTGCCAAAACCCGATTGCTGGTGCAACTTATATGGAGTTGAATTTGTAACTGCAACTTGGAGACCTTAAGCGTGAAAAAGACAATCTGCCTTTTGATTCTTGTGACGCTTCTTGTATGCGCCAGCTTCGCCGCCGATGGCCAGTCCGTTTCTTACAAGAGCGGCGACGAGACCGTGCAAGCCATTCTCTACACGCCCGCTGGCAAAGGACCATTTCCCGCGCTCATTGTCATCCATGAGTACTGGGGGCTGAACGACTGGGTCAAAGAACAAGCAGCGAAGTTGGCAGACCAGGGCTATGAGGCACTGGCAATTGATCTATATCGCGGGCGAGTGGCCACCACGCCGGACCTGGCGCACGAACTGATGCGCGGAGTTCCCGAAGATCGAGCCAAGCGTGACCTGCACTCCGCTTTCGAATTTCTCGAGTCGCAACCCAGCGTGAAGAAAAACCGTATCGGCGCCATCGGTTGGTGCATGGGCGGCGGCTACTCGCTCGATGTGGCCCTCGATGAACCCACGCTTGCCGCGGCCGTCATTAACTACGGCCACCTTGCCACCGATCCCGAAGCCATCAAGAAAATCAACGCTCCGATTCTCGGACTGTTCGGCGGTGAGGATCGCGGCATCACGCCCGATGACGTTCACAAATTCGAGGCGGCCATGAAGCAACAAGGCAAGAAGATCGAGATCAAGATCTATGACGACGCCGGCCATGCCTTCGAAAATCCAGACAATGAGGACGGTTACCGGCCTGCCGATGCCGCCGACGCCTGGAAGCGTACGGTGAGCTTTCTGGGGGAGAACTTGAAAAAGTAGCTTCGGTGCGCTTCGTTCCAAACGTTTCGGCTACGCCGTTTGGCGATATTTAATTTCTTTCACGCTGTATAAGCGTATCCCGATGCGGTCTTGTCAAGCCGTGATTCTCAGCCGCTTCGGATATGGCACTAATTTCCACTTGCCAGAAGATGCCGATCTGGTTACTATGTCGCATCCTGCAATGCTTCCAACCATTAACATCGGCGAAACCATTCGAAACTACCGGCTGCAAAAAGGTATGTCTCAGGGAGACATCGAGAAGCGCACTGGCCTGCTCCGCTGCTATCTTTCGCGCGTAGAGAACGGCCACACCATTCCCTCGCTCGACACTTTATCGAAGATTGCCGGAGCCATGGAGATTGCGCTCTCTCAATTCTTCTCGGAGTCAGGGCACAGTAATGGCGCCAAGGGACTGCCGCAACTTTCCGATGACGAAGTCCGCTTCCTTAGCCAGGTCCGTCGCTATGCCACCAACCTCAACGAGAGCGACCGCAAGCTGGTTCTGGCCATGGTGAAGAAGATGGCGTCGAATTCGAAGTAAGCTCTCAGTCTCAGCTTCAGGCCATCAACTCGATCCCTGGAAAGCAGTTCCGCCGCCGGAACTTCTCAAGCCTTTTGCGCAATCGCGGTCATCAGCCCGAATCTTTGTTCGCTGAAAGCTGATAGCCGAAGGCTGACAGCTTACTTTCGTACCATGACCTCCGGTGACCACAGGGTACCTCGCCGCAACGGCGCCTTCTTAACTACACTGTTGACTTGGAGATTTCTCTTGACCACCGATGAAGAATTAGGCGTCCTTGAGACCCAACTGCGCCGGCTGAAAATCGAGTACGAAGTCTACTTCAGCAATCCGACCAAGCGGCCGCCCACTGACATCGAGTGGAAGGTGCTCTCGCTGCTGCGCAAATTTTCCGATGGCGGACGCATGAGCTTTTCTCAGCGCTATCGCTACAACGAGATGGCGCAGCGCTATGCGGTCTATAGCGACCTGTGGCGCAAGAAGTCCCGCGTCCGCGAAGAAGGCTATCGCCGCCCGCAGGACGCCCTCCTTGGCGTGCAGGGAGTGCGTGTCGCCGAAGAGGAGCGCAAGCCCCAACATCAGGTCTATGGATTGAGTCATGCGGCCGCCGGCGCCTCCGCTGCGCCAGCAGCGCCCCAGCCTTTCACCTTGCATAGCGTCGATCAAACCGAGAGCGAGCAGGTGGAGCGCTTGTACAACACGCTGGTTGCGGCCAAGAAAAAAGCGGGAGAAAGTGTCTCCGGCAATCTCGATTCCTTTTCCACGTTCGTGCAGAAAAAAACCGAACAAATCCGCAAGCAGTACCACTGCGAAGGCGTTGAATTCTCCGTCGAACTCACCGACGGCCACGTCAAGCTGAAGGCTAAGGCGAAAGCGTAATCACGAATTGCTGATAGAATTTTCGGTCGCTCATCGTAATCCGAGGCCGATCATGTCTTCCAGCAGTTCTAGGATCCAGCGTGCCATTCTCAGCGTCACTGACAAAACCGGCCTAGTAGACTTTGCACGCAAACTGTCGAACCTCGGCATCGAACTCATCTCCACCGGCGGCACGGCCAAGTTGCTGCGTGATTCCGGCATCGCTGTCAAAGACATCTCCGACCTCACCGGATTCCCTGAAATGCTCGACGGCCGCGTCAAGACGCTGCATCCCAAGGTGCACGGCGGCATCCTGCATCGCCGCGAAAATCCCGCGCACGTCGCAGCCGTCGTCGAGCATGGCATTCAGCCGATTGATATGGTCGTGGTAAATCTCTACGCCTTCGAGAAAACTGCAGCCAAGCCGGGTGTGGCCTTCGAAGAGCTAATCGAAAACATCGATATCGGCGGACCTTCCATGATCCGCTCGGCCGCCAAGAATTTTCACGATGTTGCCGTCGTCACATCGCCTTTGGATTATCTTGCCATTGCCGAAGAGTTGACCCGCACCGGCGGCGCTCTTTCGCTCGAAACCAAGTGGCGGCTGGCGCAGAAAGCTTTCGCCACGACTGCGGCCTACGACTCCGCCATCGCTTCCACTCTCGAACGCATCCCAGACATCAAGAACTTTCAGCTCTACGCAAATGAATCTTTCCCGCAAACGCTACGCCTTTCATTCCAGAAAGTCCTCGACCTGCGCTACGGTGAAAATCCGCACCAGAAGGCTGCTATGTATTCGGACTGCTCCGGCGTGGGGGTAGCTAATGCGCAACAGCTACAGGGCAAGGAACTTTCTTACAACAACATCGTCGACCTGCAAGCCGCCTGGGACCTCGCGCAGGAATTCGATGAACCTGTCTGCGCCATCATCAAGCACACCAACCCCGCCGGCACCGCGACCGGCAAGACTCTTGCCGAAGCTTACAAGCGGGCTCTCGAGTGCGATCCCGTTTCCGCGTTCGGCGGAGTGATTGGAGTGAACCGTCCCATCGACGCCGAAGCCGCCGAAGAGATGCACAAGCTTTTCCTCGAAGTCATTGCTGCTCCAGCCTTCGATGACGCGGCGAAAGCGCGATTCGCCACCAAGAAAAATCTCCGCCTGGTGCAAGTTGCGGCCGCCCCGCAGAAATGGACTTTGAAAAATGTCTCCGGCGGAATCCTCTTGCAGGACGCTGATGTGCGGCCGTTGCGAGATGTCGATTTGAAAGTCGTCACCCAGCGCCCTCCTACGCCTGACGAAACTCGGGCAATGCTATTCGCCTGGAAGGTTTGCAAGCACGTCAAGTCGAATGCAATTGTCTATGCACGCGACGGGCAAACCGTTGGTGTCGGCGCGGGTCAGATGAGTCGCGTTGATTCCGCCAAGATCGGAGCCATGAAAGCGCAATTGGCGCTGCAGGGAACGATCGCCGCCTCCGACGCGTTTTTCCCTTTCCCCGACGGCGTCGAAGAAATTGCCAAGGCCGGCGCTACCGCCATCATTCAACCCGGAGGCTCGCAGCGCGATCCTGAAGTGATCGCAGCCGCCGACCGCCTGGGGCTCGCCATGCTATTTACGGGAGTACGCCACTTCCGCCATTAGAAGGCTTTCAAAAATTAGAAGGCTTTCAAACCAACGAGGCGCTATTGGTTTCCTTTACCAAAGTTGACAATAGGCACGAGCCAGTCCCCCGCAGTCCCTGTACTTCCGGCTTTATCCGGCATCGCATGCTGCGCAGAGTTTTTCCCAATCAGCGGCTGAACGGGTTAGAATTAGGGCACCCAGCCTCGGCGGTCTTGCATCCAATGGCTATGGTTCGGGCGGTGCGCTCAGCTCTAATACGAACAGTTCTCTCGGAATCAACTCCAGCGTCGTCAGGTCGAGCATGAATCGAATTTTTCGCGCAGCTTTAGTATTGTTTTTCTTCGCAGCGGTCGTGTCCGCGCAAACCAGTCCGTCCGCGCCGGCTGATGCCAAGCCAGCGGACTCTAAAGCGGCCGAATCCAAGCCTGCTCAGACCACGCCGCACAAGGTAGACCACGCCGCCGCCTATTACCACTACGCGCTGGCGCATCTATACGAAGAGCAGGTGACGGCCTACGGCCGCAGTGAACTCGCCAACAAGGCCATGGAAGAGTACCGCCTCGCCATCGAGGCTGACCCTTCGTCCGAATTCCTCACCTCGGGTCTTGCCGAGCTATATGTAAAGACTGGACGCATCCGTGACGCAGTGCTCGAAGCTCAGGACATCATCAAGCGCGATCCCAATAATCTCGAGGCCCACAAGTTGCTGGGCCGGATTTATCTTCGCTCGCTCGGCGATATGCCGGGGAACGGCAGTGGCTCCGAGAACGTGCTGAAATTGGCCATCGAGCAGTACGAACAGATCGTCAAAATTGAGCCGAACAACGTGGACGACCATCTTCTGCTCGGCCGCCTCTACCGCCTCGATAACAACTCGCAGAAGGCGGAAAGCGAGCTCAAGACCGCTGTGCAGCTTGATCCTGATTCCGAAGAGGCTGTTACGACACTCGCCCTGCTTTACAGCGATGAAGGCGACACCTCTCATGCCTTGCAGGTGCTGAGCGCCGTGCCCGACACGGGGCGGTCCGCCAAACTGTACGCCGCGCTCGGCGCTACTTACGAACAGCGCAAGGATTACAAGAGCGCCATCGACGCCTATAAACATGCCATCCAGTTGGATCGCGACAATCTCGACGCCATCCGCGGCCTCGCGGAAAATCTTTTGAACGATGGGCAGATCGATGCCGCCCTCGATCAGTACAAAGTGATTGCTGACGCCAATCCTGAGGATGCGCAGACCTACCTGCGGATGTCAGAGATCTATCGACGCCAAGGAAAATACGATCAAGCCCTGGATGATTTGAAAAAAGCCGAAGCGATGGTTCCCGATGCGCTCGAAGTTCCTTACAACATCGCGGTGGTTTATGAGGCTCAGGCGCGTTATGACGAGGCCATAAAGATCTTGCAAGACCTGCTCAAGAAAACCGAGAAGGCTGATGGCAGCTATTCCCAAGGCGACCGCAACAATCGCGGAATCTTTATTGAGCGCCTTGGAATGGTCTATCGCGACCAGGAAAATTATTCCGCTGCCGTTGAAACCTTTCGCAAGATGCTGACTGTTGGCGGCGATGACAATGCCAAGACTGGCTACCAGGACATCATCGATACCTACCGCGAGGCCAAGCAGTGGCCGCAGGCTACCACCGCCGCCAAAGAGGCAGTGCAGAAAATGCCTGACGACCATGACTTGCGCATGGTGCTCGACGCGCAACTGGCTGACACCGGCGATCCGGAAAAACCTCTCGCCGACGTGCGCTCTTTGCTGAAAGGTAAGCCGGAAGATCGTGAAGTCTACGTCCGGCTCGCAATCATGTACACGCGCCTGAAGCGTTACAGCGACGCCGAGGAGGCGCTCAACAAGGCCGAGGCGCTTTCGACCAAGGCCGAAGATAAGGAGTACGTCTACTTCCTCCGCGGTGATACCTACGAGCACGAAAAGAAGTATGACGGCGCCGAAGCGGAATTCAAGAAAGTGCTCGCCGCCAACCCCCAGAGCGCGGTCACGCTGAACTATCTGGGTTACATGAATGCCGATCGCGGAGTGCAGCTCGAGGAGTCGCTCAATTACATCAAGTTGGCTGTAAGCCTCGACCCCACCAACGGCGCCTATCTGGATTCCCTGGGCTGGGTTTATTTCAAACTGGGCAAGTACGATCTTGCCGAAGAAAATCTGAATAAAGCGTCTTTGCGCATGGGTTCGGACCCAACCGTGCAGGATCATCTTGGTGATCTTTTTCAGAAGACTGGCCGTTTAAGGTTGGCCGCGGCTCACTGGGAGCGTGCTGTCGCAGAATGGAATAAAACCGTGCCGGCGGAAGTGGACAGCGACCTGCTTGTGGCTACGCAAACCAAGCTCGACGCCGCCAGAGTTCGCCTGGCCAAGGAAGATTCTGGAAAACAATAACTGTTACCGAGTAGCGAGCAACGAGGATAAGGACTAGGTACTCGGTGCTCGCAACTAGGTACTCGGTACTGGCAAGTCTGTTAAACTCCCAGCATGCTGGCCGGCTACGCGGTGCAGGTGGAACATTCCCGCGGACGCCGCTTTCCGGAACCGCCTCATCCCTATCGCGATGACTACCAGCGCGACCGCGACCGCGTCATCCACGCGCGCGCCTTTCGCCGCCTCGAAGCGAAGACGCAGGTGTTCACTCGCCGCTATTCCGATCATTTTCGCAACCGCCTCACTCACACGATTGAAGTAGCGCAGATCACACGCACGGTCGCGGGTGCGCTCGCTCTCAACGTTGATTTGGCAGAAGCTCTCGCGCTGGTGCATGACCTCGGCCATCCTCCATTCGGACACGCCGGCGAGAAGGCCCTCGACGCCGCCATGCGCGAGCACGGCCTCTTCTTCGATCACAATCTTCACGCCCTGCGCATCGTGGAAGATTTCGAGCAGCGCTATGCCGCCTTTCGCGGCCTGAACCTCACCTTCGAAGTCCGCGAAGGCATTATTAAACACTCGCGCGATTACGATGCGGCGAAGCATCCGGAGCTTGCGGAATATCTGCTCGATCAGCGCCCACCGCTCGAAGCCCAGCTCGTCGACCTGACCGATGAGATCGGTTACAACACTGCCGATCTTGACGACGGTTACGAAGCCCATCTGCTGGCACTCGACCAAATTCGCGAAGGTGTGCCTGTCTTCGAACGCTTCTTCGGCGAGGTCGAGCGGATTTACCCTGACGCGCCCGACAAGCTGCAATTCAATGAAGCTCTCAAGCGCGTGTTCAACCGCTTAGCCGGCGATCTCATTACCAACACGCAAGCGCGTCTGGGACAAGCGGGGATCAAGACTCTGGCCGACGTTCGCGCGCACAAGCATCGCCTGGCCGCTTTCAGCCGTGAAGTGGAGGCTGAGCGCAAGCAGATCAAAGATTTTCTTTACGAAAATCTCTATGACAGCCCTTCGCTGGCAGGAGAAAAGGATGATGCCGAGCGCATCGTCTCCGAACTATTCGCATTCTGGATGAAAACTCCGTCAGCCTTGCCGCACTTTTACCAGGAGAAGGCCGAGCAAGAATCCTTGCCCCGCGTGGTCTGCGACTACATCGCCGGCATGACGGACCATTTCATCATCGAACAGTATGAGAAAGCATTGCGGTGAGATGTAAGCCGCATTCGCCAACTCTCACTTCTCCGCCACTGCGGTCACCACATCAAACAAAATTCTCGGCCCGCGCCGCACCTCTTCTACACGAATCCGTTCATCGTTCCCATGCTCGGTATTGCCCTCTTCTTCCGTGGCCGTGTAGGGATTGAACCCGTACGCATTTATGCCCAGCGGACGATAGCGCTGGTTCTCCGTGTAGCCGCTGGTGATATGGGGCACAACCGGAGTGCCCGGGAAATACTTTGCCGAGACTTTGCGAATCGCCTCGTAAAGCGCGGTATTCGTCGGTGAATAGTTGGCCTCTCGGAACTCCGCGTTCAGTGGTTCGACGGTAACATTTGGGTCATCCACGACTCGCCGAATCTGTTGTAGCAACGTCTTAGGATCTCCGCCCGGCAGAATCCGAACATCTAGATTCGCCCATGCCTCCGGCGGAATCACATTGGTTTGCTCCGAGGCGCCCATCATCGTCAGTGAAATGGTGTCACGTAGAAGAAAGTTCAGCGATTCATCCTTCTCCACGTCCTGCTGAAATTTCTTGTCTTCGATGGCCTTGCGAATGTTGCGGTACTCGTGCGCCTCCTCTGGCGGTTCGTGCGGAGCCATCTCGCGCAGAAATTCTTCTACCACTGGCAGAACCCTCAGAGGCGTGCGATACGCGAGAATGCGGTCAAGCGCGTGCACCAGACGATTCGGCGCAGAATCGGCAATGGGCCGCGATGCGTGTCCCGGCCGACCATGCGCCACCACGTGCAACCAGAAGGTAGTCTTCTCGCCCACGTCCACGCCCACGTATTTCACCTTTCCTTGATCGAGCAGGTTCTCGCCACCCTCATTAATCAAGAATTCCGCGTTCTCCAGCAAATCCCGCTGGTGCGCAATGAACCAGTCGGTGCCAGTTCCATCGGCCTCCTCGTCCGCCACTGCCAGGAAGATCACGTCGCGGTCAAGTTCGATCTTCTCCCGCTTCAACATCACCATCACCACCAGTTGCGCAAGACCCTCGTCTTTCATGTCCTGTGCGCCACGGCCCCACAGCCAGCCGTCTTTGATCTCGCCGCTAAACGGCGAAATCCTCCAGTGCGTTGGATCGCTGGTGACTACATCCATGTGATTCAGCAGAACAATTGGCCGTTTGGCTTCTGAAGACGTGTGCGGCAAGCGCGCCCATAGATCGCCGCGGCCCGGCGTGTATTCGAAGGCGCGATTTTCAATGCCTTCCTCATCGAGAATCTTTTTGTAAAACGAAACGGCGCGCATCTCGTGGCCCGGAGGATTCGTGGTGTTGATGCGCAAGTATTCCTGCATCCAGGTCAACGCCAAATCGGAGTACTGCTGCATGTGGTCCGCAGGAATTCGGGAAGAAGCCATCGCTGGCGCCAGTTCTTCCGCAACAGGACTCTCGGACGAAGCTCGACCGCCGCTCAAAATCGTGGCCGCCAAAACTAAGAACAGGAACTGTTTCACCCTGAATGCCCCAAATGTCCCACGCTTCCATACATCTTTCGCGGTCGTCAATCGCAAGATTCGTCTCCCTCCGGAAGGTCAGCATTCCACGCAGTTTTTATATCAGGTTTGCCAAAATTACCCTGCGCAAACCCCTGCAGACTACCCTCCCCGCAGGAACAGGGTACAATGTCTTTAGATATCAAGCATTTAGGACCCAAACCCGAAAGTGCGTTTTGGCATCTGAACTGTAATAGAAACGGCAGGCGCCGGAATGTTAGCGATGCCTAAGTTTTGAGGTTTTCGGTATGCGTTGCGTCAGCGTATACCGGTAGTTTTAGGGGACGCAATTAAAAATCACGCAACACGCCCGTTCTGGCGTGCTGGAGTGGAGCCCCCAAACGCTCCCCCAAAATGGAGGAAGTTCTTATGAACAGCCGTATATTCGTTGCTTTGCCTTTGGCCGCTATGCTGGCTTTTCCGGCCTTTGCGCAAACTTCATCTTCGTCTACTCAAGATCAATCCAACGCACCTGCCGCGTCGCAGACCACCCAGTCTACCGACAGTATGACCGGCACTGGCAAGCAGCCGCTCCAGGCGCCAGCCCGCGAAGGTTTTTGGGGCCGTGTGAATCCGTTCGCGCGCAAGAGCTATGTGAAGCGCCAGACCGATCCCATCCGCGACCGCGTCAACGAGCTTGACGATCTGACTGCGGCTAACGGCAAGGCGATCAAAGACGTCGACTCACGGGCACAGGCTGGCATCAAGCTCGCGTCAGACAAAGCCAACGAAGCCGATCAGCACGCCATCGATGCCGGGAACAAGGCCACCATGGCGCAGCAGAGCGCGCAGCAGGCGACCGCCCGAATCCAGACCGTCGAAACCGTGGTGGGCAACATCGACCAGTACAAGGCTTCCAATCAGACCGAGATCCGCTTCCGTCCCGGCCAAACAGTGCTCAGCAAGAACGCCAAGGATGCTCTCGACGAGATGGCAAACGGCGTGAAGGGCCAGCGCGGTTACATTATCGAAGTGCAGGGCTTCTCTTCCGGCAAGGGCCAGACTGCGATCACCAATTCGCAGAAGATGGCTGAGTCGGTCGTGCGCTACATGGTCCTGAACAACGAGATTCCGGTTTACCGAATTTATCTTGTGGGCATGGGCAACGCCCCCGTGGCCAATGCTGACGACAACGGAAAGACGAAGCATTTGAGTGGCGGGCGCGTGGAAATCAGCCTGCTGAAGAATGATCTGGAGCAGCTCTCCAGCAATTCTCCGGCACCCGGCACAACCCCTGACCAGCAACAGCAGCCAAAGTAGTTTTGCTCCAATAGTGGGACCGCGAGCGCCTCAGCTCAAGTCCCTCCCCCAACGAAAAGCCCTTCGCGCAAGCGAAGGGCTTTCGTGTATTAGGCAAATCGGAATCAAAACGGCGCGCCATCCTCCGTGACTTACCCGGGGTGATGATGGAAGTGAAGCAGCAACATATGGACCACAAACCCTGCGACAAACCAAGCAGCCGCTTCCACAATTCGCTTAAATTGAGGCGTCATCAGGAAAGAATACGCCTCGCGCTCATCCCCGTGCCAGCGTCCGGCCGCCATTCACGCCCGATAAGCCCCAGGATCGATTCCCAGATGGATCAGCTTCGACTGCAGCGTGGTGCGCTTCAAACCAAGGCGCGCCGCAGCTCCGTCGGGACCGCCAAGCTGACCTTTGCACACGCGCAGGGTGCGGATAATGCGTTCGCGGTCCTTGTCGCGAAGCGTATCGCTGTTACGCTCTTCCAAAGGCGCGATTAATTCACTTAACGGCACTTGCAGAACCGACCCGGGAGTGAGAATCACCGATCGCTCCACGAAGTTTTCCAGCTCGCGGATGTTTCCCGGCCACGTCCACTGCACCAGCGTCTCCATGGTTCGCGCGGGGATGCGAGTGATCGACTTGTTCATCCGGGCGGAGCACTTCCGGACAAAATGCTCGATCAGAAGCGGAATGTCGTCGCGGCGATCTCGGACCGGAGGGATTCGAACTGGAAACACGTTGAGCCGGTAGTACAGGTCGCTGCGAAATTCCTGCCGTTTTACATTTTCCGGCAAGTCCCGGTTGGTCGCAGCTAGCAGACGAAAGTTCACCTTCAAAGTCTGCGTGCCCCCCAGTCGCTCGAACTCCTGATCCTGAAGCACCCGCAATAGCTTGGGCTGCAGTTCCAGCGGGATTTCCCCGATCTCATCGAGAAATAACGTGCCGTGGTCGGCCAGTTCCAGGCGGCCCACCTTCTTGGTGACCGCACCCGTGAAGGCGCCTTTCTCGTGTCCGAACAATTCGCTTTCGAGTAAGCCAGACGGGATGGCGGCGCAGTTCAGCTTGATAAAGCCATTGTCCTTGCGCTTGCTCATCCGGTGGATGGCGCGCGCCACCAATTCCTTGCCCGTCCCGGTTTCTCCCAGCAGCAGCACGGTGGCGTCGCTGGGCGCAACCTTGGCCACTTTCGACATGACTTCCTTCAGGGCACTGCTGCGCCCGATGATTTCTCCAAACCCCAGCTCAGTGTCGATGGCATGTTCAAGATAAAGCTTCTCTTCGGAGAGTTTTTCCTTCGCTTCACGAAGTTCCTCGGTGACCTGGCGCAGGTGAGTGACGTCTACGCAGGCGCAGTTTACGCCGACCACCGCCCCTGCTGCGTCCCGCAGTGGCTCGACTGTTACGTCGCAATAATGGGTTCGTCCCCGCGCGGTAAGCGCGAACTCTTGGCGTGCCCCCCGGCCAATTTCCAATACCGGCCGTTTCAGCGCCGTCATCCGCGCTGCAGTTTCGGGGTCAAAGATTTCTCCGTCGGTTTTGCCAAGATAATCCTCTTCGCTCAACCCTTCCTGGGGGTTGTAGACCCAGGTGTAGCGAAGGTTCCGATCCTGGTTGAAAACTTTGATGGGAGAACCGTCGAGCGCGACGCGGAAGCGCTGTTCGCTCCGGCGCAGAGCTTCGTCCGCCTGTTTACGCTCCGTGATATCGCGGAGGATGCCCTGCAACCGCCCGTCCGGCAGTTGCCTGCCGACGAGTTCTCCAGGGAAGAAGGAACCGTCCTTGCGCTGAAACTTCCACTCCGTACGGACAACGCTTCCGCCGGCAAAGCGGGCTACTTCGTCAGGAATTCGCGCCACTTCTTCCGAGGCCACAATGTCGGCGATGGAGAGCCGAAGAATTTCGGCGCTTGAGTAGCCGAGCATCTCCGCGCCCGCGGAGTTTACATCGGTATATCTTCCCTGCGCATCGGCGAGAAAAATTCCATCGGAAGCTTGTTCGACCAGAAGCCGGAAATGTGATTCGCTCTCGCGTAACGCCTTCTCGGCCCTTCGCTGCGACTCTTCCAATTTCACTCTTTGGGTAACGTCGCGCTGGATGCCCCAGGTCCGCACCAGCATCCCGTTCTCCACAATGCCGATCAGGCTGTTGAGGAACACCTTGGGATTGCCGCATGTATCCATCTCGTGCGACTCTCGATCTAATACGCGAAAGCCAGAACGGATGTAATCGCGGGTCAGTTGAATGTTGCGAGGATCGTTCGGGTCGAGCGTCTCCGTCATGCGCTTGCCCACGAATTCATGCACCGAATTCAGGCCGTACATCTTGACGATGGCTTCGTTGCACTCCGCCAGGTAAGAGTCATGAAGGATGTGATGAACCAACTCGTCTTCAGGCAGATCAATGGGAACGGGTTTATCCAGGTCTTGCCGGAAGATTCCTTCCGAACTTTGGGAGACGAACATCCGATAATTTTCTTCGCTGCGCCGCAAGGCATGCTGCGCGCGCTTTGTGTCGGTAACGTCCAGCATAATTGCGGCGATCCGATCTACTCCGGTTGGACTGTCAATGGGAAAATACCTTATGAACAAATCCCTCTCGCCCAGATGGGGATACGTATATTTCATCTCGTATTCAACGACTTTGCCCTGAAAACAAGCATCCAGCTTCTGTTTGATCGCCGCGAGAGCTTCTCTGTTTACCACTTCGTCAATGTGGTGCCCGACTATCTGGTCCTTCTCCGCGCCTCGATACTCCAAAAAAGCGCGATTCGCGATGACGTAGCGGTAATCCCGGTTCACCACCACGATCATCTCCTCGAGCCCCTCGACCAACCTCTCGTATTCCCGCAGTCTTTCCTCGGCCTGCTTGTGCTCGCTTAAGTCGCGGCAGATGTTGATGACATAATCATGTTCCAGCCGCACCCATCGCATGCTGACTTCTACAGGAAAAGTCGATCCGTCCTTTCGACGGTGATGGGTCTCCATGACCAATACTCCCGATTTCTTCACCGCCTCTCTGACCCTCTCAACGGAAGACTCCGTAACCGAGGGATTAATATCGAACACGCGTAGCGACAGAAGTTCTTCCCGGCTATAACCCAGAACTGAACAGGCTTTCTCATTGACATCCAGAAAGCGAAGCGTATTTGGATCTACAACTTCAATGGCGTCGTTGCACTGGTCCACCAGAGTTCGGAACAGCTTCAAGTCTTGGATGGTTCGTTCCCGCTCGCGCACTTGGCCCAGCAAGTCCTCGCCAGCCTCGCGCAGCAGCTTCTCCGTACGCTTTTGTTCGGTGACGTCATGGGCGATGCCGCGAACAATCGGCGATGCTACGCCCTTAGTACGTAGCGCGTTGTGATATTGCCAGATACGCGGCTCCCCGGACCGCGTCATGACGGCAAGGTAGCCACTAGCCGCGCCCGCCCGCTCGATTTCGACTAGATAGGCATCAAATTGTGAGCGGTATTCGGGAACCACAAGCTCCCGCATTGGAATTTCCAGAAGTTCTTCCACGCTGTAACCCAAGACGCGCGCCGGTGCAGGATTCACCGACAGGAGTCGGCCTGCGAGGTCGTGGACGCACAGCAGATCATCGCTGTGCTGGACCAGATCCTGATACCAGTCTTCGCTATCTTGTCGGGCGCGAAGGATAGAATCCAACTCGCTCCGCTTTTCTTCAGGAACGTGGCGCTGCTCTTGCCCAGGGTGCAAACTCATGGCTACTCCCCGCGGGCTGGGTAAATTCTGGAGCCGCGTGAGTTCTTTTTCCCGCGATCGTTTGCCGGAGTGAGAAAAGCACGCCCAGGGGCTCGTGACGCTACCCAAGTCCGATTGCGACGAAGTGTAGCAGAAATGGCGAAAATAATACTAATGTCACTAGTAGGACGAATAAACTTCCAATTCTGACAGTTTGACCCTTTCCTGTCGCGCGGCTAAACTCGCTTCTCAGTGGGGTTTTGCTATGAAAGGCGTCCTGTGGTCTCTGTACTTTTCCGTTTTTTTCGTCTTTGCTGTTTTGGCTAGTAGTGCCATCGCCGACGACGATCAAAACCACCCTCACCATGAAGACTTGACCACCACGCAATTGGGCACGGTAAACTTCCCCGTTTCCTGCGCGCCCGATGTGCAAAAGTCCTTCCAGCGTGGAGTAGCGCTGCTGCACTCCTTCTGGTACGAAGAGGCGGAAAAAGAGTTTACGCAGATCGCCGTGGACGATCCTCATTGCGTCATGGCGCATTGGGGTGTGGCCATGAGCTTGTGGCACCAGCTCTGGAACAACCCCGACGCAAAAGTAATCCAGCGTGGCCTCGACGAAGTCCACGAAGCTAAAACCACCGACGGCCCGACCACTCCACGTGAGCAGGCCTATCTCTCGGCCATCGCGGCTTTCTACAGCAACTCCAAAAAACTGAATCACGAAGCTCGCGCCAAAGCCTACTCAGACGCGATGAAGAAGGTGTACGACTCCTACCCGGATGATCACGAGGCCGCAGTCTTCTACGCACTCTCCCTGCTCGCCTCCGAACCGCACGACGACACAACCTTCGCCAATCGCAAGCAGGCCGCTGCTGTTCTCGAAAAATTGTTTGCCATCGAGCCCGTCCATCCCGGTGTCGCCCACTATTTGATTCACGCCTATGACAAGCCGCAACTGGCGCAGCTGGGATTGCCCGCTGCTCGTCGTTATGCGGAGATTGCGCCCGCGGCGCCGCACGCTTTGCATATGCCTTCACACATCTTTGCCCGCGTTGGCCTGTGGCAGGACGACATCAACTCCAATCTCGCTTCGATCGCCGCCACGCGCAAAACTGCCGCCATGCACATGGGTGGCGAAGGCCATCAGTTTCACGCCATGGATTTTCTGATCTACGCCTATCTGCAAAGCGGGCGTGAGGCCGATGCCGCCAAGGTGATCGATGAAGTCAAGACAATGCCGAAGATAAAGTCGATGTACGGAGCCGATTTCGATCCGGAAACCAATGCTCTCACCAAGTTCCCCGCCATTTACGATCTCGAACTTCGACACTGGTCCGATGCCGCGGCCCTGCAGGTCGTGCCCGGCTCACTCCGCGGAGATCAATCCATCACCTACTGGGCGCGCGCCATTGGCGCGGCCCGCAGCGGTAATCTCGCGCAGGCGCACAAAGATCTAGAACAGATTGAGACGATCCGCAAGGAGTTCGTAGCTGAAAAGAAAACCGAATATGCCGAGGCCGTCGGCGAGGACTATCAGGAAGCGGCCGCCTGGGTCGCGCACGCCGAAGGGAAGGACGACGAGGCCATCGCCAGCCTGCGCGCCCTCGCCGACAAGACCGATAAACTTGGCGATGAACCGGAAGGTATTCCAGCTCGCGAACAGTTGGCGGACATGCTGCTCGAGGCCAAGCGTCCTCAGCAAGCTTTAGCGGAATATCAGACCGACCTGAAACTCAATCCTAACCGCTTCAACGGCCTCTACGGCGCGGCCCGCGCTGCAGAAGCCGCCGGCAAGCAGAGCGACGCGACGGAGTACTACGCGCTATTGCTAAAAATTTGTGATGGATCAAACTCTACTCGGCCGGAGCTGAACCGCGCGCGGGAATTGGTCGCGCAGAAATAATCCAACGCCCTGTCATCCTGAGCGAAGCGAAGGACCGCTTGCACGCCGACGGTACCGACGGCATGGCAAGGCGCTTTTGCTACTGCACGCGTTTCCGGAACTATACGGGCGAAATAAGGCGAACGACCCGAACTAAGTACTTCGCTCAAGGCTTGATTTCAATCGGCGTTCCGACGCGGACTAATCTCCAAATCTCGTCCATCTCGTCATTCGAAACCGCGATGCACCCGTCAGTCCAATCATGTAGAGCCTGCGCTTTTCCCACCCACGCGTATTCCTTCGGGAGACCGTGCAGCATGATGTCCCCTCCAGGAGTGACGCCCAATTTCTTGGCAGAGGCGACGTCTTTCGGTCCCGGATACGATATGTGGAATGCCTTATAAAAGCGGCTGTTGGAATTTCGCGAATCAAGAGCGTATGAGCCCTCGGGAGTTCGGTGGTCTCCTTGCTGAATCTTCGGCCCGCTAGGTTCGCCGCCAAGAGCAACATGGTATGACCGCAACTCTTTTCCATGAGCCAGCAGCACTAGCCGTCGTTCGTGCTTGTAGACAATCACTTGGTCCACGACGCCTCCTGGCATCTCACCGAGCGCAAGGGACGATAGAAAAAGCAGGAGAATTGCGGTCGCGGAAAGTGGCGCTGTCGAGAATTCTATTCCTCGATTACGGCCGTTCCAAAGCAGTGTCATTTGCTAACTCGAGACGAACCTCATCTTTACGACCAAGGCCGCCATCATCCCTAGCGCTCCCAGCAGCGCGTTGTATTCGCGATGCTTTAGATATAGATCGATTGAAAATCCTGCCGAAGCTTCCTCGTCACTTGAATGCGCCGTCAGCCGCGGCAACATCCTCGGCACTTGCCGCGCGTATTCGTCGAACTCAGAGAACGTCCTTCGTAAAAATGCCTCTTCGTCGCGGATTACTGGAACATAGATCGCGACGAACATTACGACGAGCGCCACCCCCACCCACCAACTGCGCGCCGCCACCGCGAATCCCATGCCGATCAATAGTGATCCCAGGTACAGCGGATTGCGCGTATAAGCATAAGGACCGGAAGTTGCCAACGACTCGTTCTTGCGGACATGCCCAGAAGCCAGTGCGCGAATCAGAAGCCCAGGCGCAATCAAAATCGCACCCAGCGCCATGGATCGCCACGAAGGCCGCGCCAGCCAGAAATAAAGCACCGCAAACAAGAATCCCAGCGGCACTCGGATCCGCCGCGCGATTTGTGACCACTCAGCCATGTGGAAGAGCAGCGCTTTGGCGCCGCGAAAAGCCAAAATCAACGCGGGCTTTAGCCCGTGAGGGTACCGCCCAGCAGCTTGTTCGCGGCTGCCACCACTTCATTGCTTCTAATTGCCAACAACCCATCATCCGCAGCCGCCCGCCGTTCGTGCGAAGTCATGCTTCCCGGACTGCGCAGCACAATGCTCCGCGTTCCATAAGGGCCGTTGCGCGCCGGATCCGTTGGCCCATAGATCGCCACCACCGGGATGCTCAACGCTGCCGCCAGGTGAAGGGGCCCAGTGTCGCCGCCAACAAACAACCGTGCACGTCGCGTCAATGCGATCAACTCCGTGATACTGCAGCTCATCCCTTTAGCAGTCCCGCCGCTCGTAGTCTCCGCAACGCGCACCAACTCCTCTTCGCCCGGACCATAATTGAGGATCGAACGTAAGCCCAGATCGGCAAGCGCACGGGCAACTTCGCCGTATCGCTCGGCGGGCCATCGCTTCGCGCCCCATCCTGCGCCCGGATTCAGAATGGCAAAGGCGCCGATCCCACCTTCCGCAAGTTGCTGCTCGATTCGAGCCTCGGCCTCAGGATCGCAAGGAAGTTGGCAAGAAATGCCTGTCGTTGATAGATTCGCTCGAACCTCGGTGATCGCTTCAGCTACGGAAAGATTCTGCTCGATAACATGCCGGCCGCGCGCAACCGCCTTTCGTGTGTACCACAGGCTAGCAGGAGCCTCTCGCGGCTCCGCGGCGCCATACACCGTGAGCGCCCCCGACCACCGCGCCAGCAACGCGGACCGCATCGCTCCCTGCAGATCGATGGCAACGTCATAATGCGCGCCACGCACATCGTTCCAAACTGTGGCGATGCGCTGCGCCGTCGAAATCGAAAATAGAGATTCTCCCCAAGCCTTCAGATTCACCGTGTGAACTTCATCCACCAGCGGCCGCAGCGGCGAGCGCGGACCTCGTCTCGAAGATCCGGGCGCGCACAGCAGATCGGCCCACCGCTCCTCAATCAGCCAGCCGATGAAAGCTTGCGGAAAGGCCTGCCGCAATGCATAAACTGCCGGCAGCGTATGGATCACGTCTCCCATGGCGCTCAGGCGCACCACCAGCAACCGTTCAAATGTTTCTTGCGGCGGGGATGGACTCACGGCTTCCCCGGCGTCAGCCGTGAACGAATAATCTCGCTTGTGGAATGATCCTTCGCATCGCCCACGATCGCCACGCGCCCACCGTATTCCTCTACCGTATCGCGCTCGGGAACCGACTCCTCGGTATAGTCGGTGCCCTTAGCCTGAATGTCCGGACGAATTTCGCGAATGAGAGCGCGCACGTCGAGCTCCGGAAAAATCACAACCGCATCCACATCGGCCAGCGCTGCAACAATCTCGGCGCGCTCCTCTGCCGGCATGATCGGACGGCCTGTACCTTTGAGCGCCCGCACCGATTCGTCCGAGTTGATAGCCACCACCAGCCTGCCACCCAACTCCTTCGCTCCTCGCAGATACCTCACATGGCCCACATGCAGGAGATCGAAGTTGCCATTGGCCAGAATGATGCGTTCTTCTGCGCGCCGCCATAGTTCAACTTGCTCTCGCAGTTCATCACGCTCCAGAATCTTGTTGTTTTCCATCGCGGCTATTTCAAATCAATGCGGTCTTGTTGAGGGTGGAGCCTGGTCCACTGCGCGCAGCAGCTCTTCCCTGGAAACGGTTGCCGTACCTCGCTTCATCACCACAATTCCGCCTGCGTAATTGGCCAACTGCGCCGCTTCCTCCGTAGTGGCGCCCGCCGCCAGTGCTGCACTGAACGCAGCAATCACGGTATCGCCCGCACCCGTTACGTCGGCAACTTCATCGGAACCAAAAATCGGAATATCGACCGCCTCTCTCCCCGGCTCGAAGGCCACCATGCCGTCGCGCCCGCGCGTGATTAACAAAGATTGCAGCTTCATCCGCTCCATAATCTGTCGCCCGGCCTCATCCAACTTTTGCCAGTTCTGGCCAATCTGAACCCCTAGCGCAGCTTCCACCTCGGGCTCGTTCGGAGTGGCGGCGGTGGCGCCAGAATACTCCAGCAGTCGATATCGCGAGTCGAGGATTAAAGGCACCAGCACAACTCTCCGCCGTCCTGCCTGCCGCAACGCACTCACAATCGCCGGACTCGCGGATCCGTATCCATAGTCGGAAACCAGGAATGCGTCCGACGCCCGCAAATATTCTCGCGCCGCCAAGAACAGCTCCCGCGTCAAGTGCTGGTTTGGAGGGTTCTCCGGCTCGCGATCCACGCGCACCACTTGTTGCCGCGTGTTATGCGTCATGCCCGCCAGAATGCGCGTCTTCGTGACCGTTGTATAACTCTTGTCCTTCAGAACGCCACTGATCGGAATGCGTTTGTGCCGGAAGAACTTCAACAGCATTCGTCCCGGCTCATCATCCCCAATCGCACCTACCGGCAGCACGTTTACTCCCAGGTCTGCCAGATTGTTAACCGCGTTCGCGCCACCCCCTGGCACCACCGTACGTTCGCGGTGCTTCAGAATGAGTACCGGAGCCTCTCGTGACACGCGTGAGATTTCCCCATACACAAATTCGTCGGCGACCAGGTCCCCTAGTACCGTAATGGTGACTTTGGGGAACGCTTCGATAATCTTGTGCAGCCGCTCGGTTTCTTTCAAATGCTTCGTCATGCGATCTTTTTCAGGCTCCGCCGGTTGCCCGTGTGCGCATTTTCTCACGAGCGGGAGCGGCGCTCCTCGATTACGCGCAGCATGGTATCCACAGCGTTAGCTGCGTCGGCCAGTTCCATCTTCACGCGGACCACAGCCAGCGGCGTCAGCGCGTCAAGATAACCTCCCAGGTTCACTGCATCTTTTTCCGTGGTGACGAAGCCACCAGCCGCGCTCTGTTGCCTCAGTTCCAATAAATCTCGAACGTCTTTCTCCGTGTAGGCATGATGATCACGAAAAAACGCCTCGGCAACAGCGTCAACTCCAGCGGTTCGCAACTGCAAAACAAAATTCTGCGGCCGCGCAATCCCGCAGAACACAACCGGCCGCGGAGGAACATTCTCCAGGATGATCCCCCGTCGCACCCGCCACAACGTTTTGCCCACGAGTGGAAACGATTCCGCCGAGGCGCCACCGCTCAGCACCACCGCGTCCGCCCGTTCCAGAGAGCGCAAAGGCTCTCGCAGTCTGCCTGTGGGAAGGAGGGAATCGCGCGCATTTTCCGGTGTTAACAGGACAATATCGAAATCGCGCGCCAAGCCACGATGTTGAAAGCCATCGTCCAGCAAATGAATCTGCGCACCGAATCGCGCCTCGGCAAAGCGGCCTGCCTGGTAACGATCCTCACCCACCACCACCGGAACCTGCAGCCGCCTGGCAATCAGCAGCGGTTCGTCGCCGAAGTCTCGCGGCAGTCCGCCCGGATCCACCAGCAGCACCCCGTGAGTCTTGCGGCCATAACCGCGCGAGAGAACGTCAAAGCGAATTCCGCGCGCCTTGAGCAACTCGCCCAACAAAATAACGAACGGAGTTTTTCCCGAGCCTCCGACCGAAATGTTTCCCACGCTGATCACAGATCCCTGCAGCCGGTGCGATCCCAACCATCCACGGTCATAAAGCCCGTTGCGTGCCCCCACCGCCGCACCGTACAGCGCTGACAAAGGATTGAAGTTCATTCCTGCGCCATCATCCGCTGCAGGTCGTCCGCCGTCCTCGCCGTAGCTCCAATCTGCGAGCGCATGGTTTCGGCGGCGCGCTGTCCTAATGCTTTTCGCTCCGCATCGTTAGCCAGCAGTTCCAAGAAAACCAGCGGCAACTCCGCTGGACCGACAACCCGCACCGCGTCCCGGCTCTGGAACAAGTTGACTATGTCGCGGAAGTTTTCCGTATGATTCCCCACCACCGTAGCTATACCGTGCTGCGCCGGCTCAATAATATTGTGCCCGCCGCGCGGCACCAGGCTGCCGCCGACAAATGCAACGTCGGCGAGCGCATAAAGAGCTGCTAACTCCCCGATCGTATCCAGCAGAAGCACTCCGCCGTTCAAAGGCTCACCATTCCAAAGCGATCTCCTGCAAAAGCGAATCGACATCTGCTGCAGCAGTTCCGCCACGGCGGGAAAGCGCTCTGGATGTCTGGGAGCAAGAATCATCATGGCCGCCGGATGTGGTACCAGTACGTTTTCAAACGCCTTCAGCAGGAGAGGCTCCTCTCCATCCACAGTGCTGCCGCACACCAGCACTGGCCCGGCTCCGCTCGCACAGATTGATTTCCGCATACCCTCGACGATCGGCGAAGGCGCGGGAACAGGAATATCGAACTTCAGATTGCCCGTGACCCGTACCCGTTCCGCGCTCGCCCCAATGTCTCGCAATCGTGTTGCATCTTCTTCCGTCTGTGCCAGGAAGAGGTCCACGTTCGCCAGCACTTTTCCAATCAAGCCGCGAAATCTCCGGTACCGCGGCAACGAGCGGTCCGAGATGCGCGCATTCACAATCGCAATCCGCGTCCCGCTGGCATCCGCCAGACGCATAAAATTGGGCCAGAACTCAGTCTCCGCAATGACCACTAATTCCGGATGCAGTGCCCGCAAGTAGGGACGAATCGCGAATGCGAAATCCATTGGAAAATAAAATACATTCGCCTCATCAAAGCGTTTGCGCGCGAGCCTCTGTCCGGTGTCGGTGGTCGTCGAAACGAAAATCCTGTGCTGAGGAAACCGGCGCTGCAATTCATCCACCAATCCCGCAACCGCCAGCACCTCGCCTACAGAAACGGCATGCACCCAGATCGTCGGGTCCCCTCGTTCCGGCAACCGAAGTCGCACCGGTACATACCCCAACCTCTCCGCCAAACCTTTGCGGTACTTTCCATGGCGGGCCATCTGAAAGACCCAGTAAGGCAGGCTCGCCACCAGAGCCACTGCCAGCGCCGTGCTGTAAAGAAAATTGTAGAGAGGCGTGATCAATTCCAGCCATTCTAACCAAAGATTCACCCTAGGTCTGGCTGTGTCTTCTGTGATTGAGGTTTCGAGAAAGTCATTTCTAAGACCAGCCCGCGACCTGAGTCGCGCCACCTTCTATAATCGGAGCCATGCAGTCCCCTCTGAAAGCTCGGCTTGTCCGTATTCTTGTCACCTCTTGCGCCCTAATGTCGTACGCGGTCCTTCTTTCCGCTAAAGACTTTGTAAAGCCCACCGCTCAGCCGGCCAAAACCTATCCCGCGCGCGACGATCACACCGACGAGAAGGTCGCCATCGCCGCCGACCCCTACGACTCGCCCGATAAGGCCAAGATTTTTTCCGTCAACTTTCAGGAGCACGGATTGCTTCCCCTCTTTTTCATCGTCACCAATGACGGCGACCAGCCCATATCCATCGCCAACATGCAGGTCACGCTCACCACGGCCGGCCGCGCTAAACTCACGCCCATTACGCCCGACGATATCTTCCGCCGCATCTCCAATCCCCGCGCCAACACCAACCCCGCCACACCCCTGCCATTCCCCGTGCCTCACAAAAAAGTGAAAGGTACGATCAGCCAGAAGGAACGCGACGAGATCGAAACCTCACAATTCGCCGCCAAGGCTGTCGAGCCCCACACCACGCAATCCGGATTCTTTTTTTTCGACATCGAAGACGTTTCCTCTCCCGTGGAGGGCGCGCGCATCTTTGTCACCGGTGTCGATGATGCCAAGGGCACGGAGCTGATGTACTTCGAGATTCCGCTGGGAAAATAACTGACGCCCGTACCAAGGAACCCAGCCTCCGTCTTCGCTACCACAGCCGAGAGTGGCCGTATAATCACCAGATATGTCGACCACCGCGGACACTTCCGTTGTCGCTCGCACAACCTATGAACCGGTCATCGGTCTCGAAGTGCACGTTCAACTTCTGACGGCGTCGAAGATTTTCTGTTCCTGCTCCACTCGCTTCGGCGCTGCGCCGAATACCAATGTTTGCCCGGTTTGCCTGGGCATGCCCGGAGCCTTGCCGGTGTTGAACCGTAAGGCGGTCGAGTTCGCTACGCGGGCCGCCTTAGCCCTCAACTGCCGCATCAACGAAACCTCGATCTTCGCGCGCAAGAATTACTTCTATCCCGACCTCCCCAAGGGCTACCAGATCTCGCAATACGACAAGCCCCTCGCTGAGCATGGATTTATCCAGGTCGGAACCGACAGGAAGAAGATTGGCATCACCCGCGTGCATCTCGAAGAAGACGCCGGCAAGAGTCTGCATGAAGGCTTTCCCGACGCCTCCGAAAAAACTGCCATCGATCTCAACCGCACCGGCGTCCCGCTGATCGAGATCGTCAGCGAGCCAGACATCGCAACGCCCGATGAGGCCTACGAATACCTGACTCGCCTGAAAGAAATCATCCTCTACACCGAAGTCAGTGACTGCAACATGGAGGAAGGTTCGCTCCGTTGTGACGCCAACATCAGTATCCGTCCACGCGGCCAGAAAGAACTCGGCACGAAAACTGAAATCAAGAATGTGAACTCCTTCCGCTATATCCGCGAGGCCTTAATCTACGAGATCGCACGCCAGATCGAAGTGGTCGAATCCGACTCCCGGATTACTCAGGAAACGCGCCTCTACAACTCGCACGAAGGCAAGACCTATAGCATGCGATCGAAAGAGCAGGCCCATGACTACCGCTACTTTCCCGAGCCCGACCTGCTGCCATTAGTGGTCGACGAGAACTGGCGCGCCGAAATCGCGAAGACTCTGCCCGAGTTGCCGGAAGCCCGTCGCGCGCGCCTGATGAAGCAGTACGGCATCACAGAATACGATGCGCAGGTGCTGACCGTTTCGAAATCGCTCGCTGATCAATTCGAGTCGGCAGCCAAGGCGGCGAAGAATCCCAAGCGCGTCGCGAACCTGGTGCAGGGCGAACTGATGGGCCGTCTGAAGGCCAAAGGCGCGGAGGTTGATCAGTCCCCGATTTCGATGAACGGCGTAGCGGCATCCGCGGATCTCGTCGAGAGCGGCACGATCTCCGGGAAAATGCTCAAGGATCTCTACGACCTGTGCTTTGAACGCAACCAGGACTTCCCCGAAGTCTACGAAGCAGAAGGCCGTCCGCAGCAGTCCAGCGACACATCCGCTCTGGAAAAGATCGTCGACGAAGTCGTCGCTGCGAATCCCAAACAGTTGGAACAATACCGCGCCGGCAAAAAGACCATGCTCGGCTTTTTCGTCGGTCAGGTCATGAAGGCGTCCAAAGGGCAGGCGAATCCGCAGCTGGTGAATGAACTCCTCACCAAGAAACTGGATTGATCACAATCGCGACGAACTCACCATGTGACCTAAGTACCACCCGCCCTCCGGGACTTCTGCAATCTGATTTCCACTTCCAGCGCCCGGTACCATGATGCCGGGCCTGTCTGTTCCGGCCGACCGATCGAGAGCTGCCATGAAGATTAAGCTGGACCGCATCGTTAGCATTGCCACGCTAGTAGCCTCGTGCGTGGCCATTGTTCTGGTGATGAAGAAGCCCGCTCCCGTGGCGCAGCCGCAGACTCCGGCGGCGATCGCAGCTAATGCGCAATCGTTCGGGCAGAAGATGGAGCAGTTCGAACAGGCCACCCAGCAACCCGCGTCAGCTTCCAGCGTGAATTATCAAACGGCGCCCGCGCAGAATCAGCAAAGCATTCCTTCCAGTGCTCAGCCGAAAGCGGAGGTTCACCTCAACTCGGACGAAGTGGGCGCGGCGCTGGCCCAGGCCGTGGGTGCCGCTGGAGCTGCAGGAGCCGGAGCTGGGGAACTCTCGCCCGATTCCAATCTCGGCGGTGGCGAGCCGAATATCAAAGACCAGCGAGTCAACTTCGAGGGCGACACGGTACACGGTCAATTTCTAACCGAAATCGCAGGCAAAGACGTATGGATAACGGTGTCGGGTCACCTTTCGTCGAAAGACGGATATGCCACGTTCGAGCCGACGGAATTTAAAGTGGGTGATCTCAACGTGCCGGTTTCGCTGGTGAATCCCGCGCTGCAGAAAAAGCTCTTCGAGCAGCGCGACCGGATGAAGCTCCCAGAGAACGTTGGCGACCTCAAAGTGCAGAACGGCGAACTGGTCATGCAGCAGAAATAATCTGGACTACGAGGTCAACCGCTAACCAACTACGTGCGCGGGAAGCGCATTCTCGGTCACCACTTTCGCATACCACCGTCCCGAATCCTTGATGGTGCGTTGCTGCGTCTTGAAGTCCACGTACGCCAAGCCGAAGCGCTGGCTGAAACCTTCCGCCCACTCAAAGTTATCCATCAAACTCCACGCGTGATAGCCGCGAACGTCCGCTCCATCGCCAATGGCGCGCGCAAGCGCTTGCAGATATTGCCGGTGATAATCAATGCGGCGCGTGTCATGAATCACTCCGTTTGCGTCGGGCCCGTCGTTGTACGAGCATCCGCTTTCCGTAATTTCGATCACTGGATGATTGAAATCACGCGTGATGCGCATGACCATGTCATACAGCGCCTGCGGCCAAACTTCCCATCCCATGTCGGTCTTCGGGCCTTCCTCGCCCCCAACCATCTTCACTGGGAACAGCCATTGCTGCACGTGAGACAAGCGCTCGATGGCGTCGGGAGCAGAAGCGATAGTGCGGTAGTAGAGATTGATGCCAATAAAATCGAGTGGCGCACGCATCTTGCCTAAGTCGCCGGACCTGATTTTCATGGCAGTTTCCGGCAAGAATGTAAATGCGTCGGGATATTTTCCGTTCAGCGCCGGTTCCAGAAACCAGAGGTTGGTGATGGCGTGAGCGCGCTCAGAGGCCAGCTTGTCTTCCTCGGAATCGGTGGCTGGCTCGCACGCGGACATGCTGAACGCGGTTCCCACACGCCCATTTGGAAGAGTTGCTTTCAAGGCCCGAAATCCTTCGCCCTGCGCCAGATTCACGGTATGAGAGGCTCGCAGGAAATCGAGGAGGCTCTGCTGTCCGGGAGCGAACTTGCCCTGGAGATATCCCCGGTACGTGAAAGCAGCAGGCTCGTTGAAGAGGATCCAGTCGGAAACGCGATCGCCCAGGGCGCGCGCCATCACCTCTACGTAGTCGGCAAAACGGGAGGCGGTGTCGCGATTGGGCCAGCCCCCGGCATCTTCCAGCACCTGCGGCAAATCCCAGTGATACAGCGTGACAAACGGCCGGATCCGGGCTGCGAGCAAGCCATCCACCAGGCGGCTGTAGTAATCGACCCCTCGGGAATTGGCGGAGCCGGAGCCTGTGGGCTGGATGCGTGGCCAGGAAACTGAAAAGCGGTAACTGTTCGAATTCATCGTCCGCATGAGCGCAATATCTTCGTGCCAGTGATGATAGGAGTCGCAGGCTACATCTCCCGTGTCGCCGTTCTTGATTTTGCCAGGACTGTGCGCAAAGCGGTCCCAGATCGATTCGCCCTTGCCGTCTCCTTTCCATGCGCCTTCGATCTGATACGCAGCGGTGGCCGTGCCCCAAAAAAAATTCCTGGGGAATGGAATCGCAGAAGAAGTGTCGAACTGCATGGCGTGAGGACTGGAACGCGGCACGGGGTTAGTCGTGCGCGCCGCATTCGAAGACACGCTGCACGCCGAAGACAGAACGGCCGGAAGCGCGGCGGCGACGCCGGTGGCGAGGGCAGACTGCGCAAATTTACGGCGCGTCAGACGCAAAATAGAACGAGGCTCCTCGAAGGAATCATACTGGCTGCGGTCGACTCATTATGCTTGATCAAGTGGTCTTCTGCCCGTCAGCGGTTCGTACAAGGTGCGCCAGGAATGCATTTTCGTTGGCGAAACCCTCGGAATACCATTTCACGGTTCCAGCAATTTGCTTTAAGCACGGGCTGACATTCTAAACCGGATTCGGGAAGGTATACAGACGGGTGTGAGCGGAGGGATTACCAAAGGCTACGGTGGAGGGATCTGGACCACGGTCAGGACCGTTGCCGCGCTCGCAGGGAAAGGGGAACCTGCTACCGGAGCGAGTGTGCCGTTGGCGGAGTTAATGCTGAAGGCTTGGATACTGGAGAGTCCGGCAACGTACAGATATTCGCCGAAGGAATCAGCCGCCATTGCGTCACCGATAATGACGAAAGGAGAACCCGCTACCGTAGTCAGTACGCCGCTGCTCGAAGTGACGCTATAGCCCGTGATCCCGCCGTCGTTGAGTGCGTAGAGGAAGCCGTTGGCAAATACGAGCGCGGTTGGAGTCACTCCCGCGGAGAAAGGAGAATTCGGTACGGGAGTCAACGCGCCGGTGCCACTCACGATGGAGAACGCAGCAATCTGGTTCGTGTCCGAAAGCGCGGCGTAAACATAGGAGCCGGTGTCGACAATGCCGAAGGGCCGGCTGTTGAGAACGGTTTGCCCCGGAATCGCAAAAGGCGAACCCGACACCGCGGTCAGCGTTCCTGTGGAACCAATGGTGAAGGCGAAGATGCCTCCAGGGGGATCATCAATCGAAGTGTAGAGGAACTTGCCGGAAGGATCCGTTGTGAGAAAGAGATTGGTTCCCGAGGGGAACGGAGATCCCGAAATCACCGAGGGCGTGCCGGTGGCGTTTGCGCTGAACCCGTCGACCCTGGCGACGTCGGCAGCGTACAGAAGGCTGCTACCTGCCGGTGAGGCCAGGCCCTCAGGCAGGCTGAAACTTCCGGTCGAGAAAGGTGAGCCCATCAGCGCGGTAAGCATACCAGTGGTTTGATTAATTGAGAAACCATCTAGTTGCCCGTTTGCGGGGTCGGAGACGTAGAGAAGTTGATTGCTCACGGCCGTGAGGCCAAGACTCAAGGCAGGGCCGGGAGTTGAGCCAACCGTGGTAAGCGCTCCGCTGTTGTGATCGATGCTAAAGACTTGAATCTGGCTGCCTGCTCCCGCGGCGTAGAGGAATTCCGGACCAGGGCTGACCGGGCAGGCCGAGGTTCCCGAGCCGCAAGTGCAGGTGCTGTTGCCGGCCGCGGCGCAAACGACCGGAGGTGTGCTTGTCCCACAAGAGGCCAGGGCCAGGCACAGTGCGACCACGACGAAGAACTTGGCGGGAGTTCGAAGCGCATGGGTCGGCATAAGGGTCCCCATGAAAAGCATGCTAACAGTCGAGGGAAGTATGCGATAGCTGAGTGGAGCACTTTCGAAAGTGCCACAACCCCGTTTTCATTCGAAAGTTCTCAGATGGACTAATCATGGCCCGGCGTTGCCATGCTGTTGGCGGGAATCAACGCCAATCGCGCAGGAGCTTTTCCAGAAGGTCCGCGGCCGCGCCGAGTTGTGCCACTTCGCTAGGGGTCAGGGATCCGAGATGGGCAGCGAGATACTCGATGCGGCGCTGGCGTCCTTGCTGAAGAAGACGTGTTCCCTTTGCGGAAGCGTGGATGTGTATGCGGCGCGCGTCGCGGGGATCACGAGTGATCTCAACCAGAAGGCTACGCTGGAGTCCAGCGACGACCCGGCTCATGGTCGGCGGCTTGACCTGCTCTGCAGCGGCGAGATCCCCAAGCGTTTTGGGGCCCCCAAAAACCAGGACCGACAGGGCTGAAAGTTGCGCAGGGCCCACGCCTGAGACCGCGTCTTGCCTGCGCACCCGGCGCAGCAGGTGGATGGCGGCGGAATGCAGGCGGTCGGCAACAGCCAGCGTTTCGGCCTGGGGCGCAATTTCTTCGGGCTTGACTTTTGTCATTCGATATAGTTAGCTATGCTAACTAATGTGACTCTGGAGGTCAAGACATGAGTGCAATCGCAACCGGAATTGGAATTACGCGCCTCGGCCAGATCGCGATCAACGCTAGGGATGTCGATCGTGCCGCGGCTTTCTATCAGGACAAGCTGGGACTCAATCTACTCTTCAAGGCGCCGCCCGGGCTGGCGTTTTTCGACTGCGGCGGCGTCCGCTTGATGCTCGACCGCGCCGAGAAGCCGGAGTTCGACCACCCCAGCTCGGTTCTGTATTTCGCCGTCCCCGACATTCAAGCTGCGTACGGGAAGCTGAAGGAGAGCGGAGTCCACTTCGAGGACGAGCCGCACTTAATTGCGAGAATGCCGGCGCACGATCTGTGGATGACGTTCTTCCGCGACTCGGAAGAAAACTTGCTGGCGCTGATGAGTGAAGTCGCACGCTAGATCGCCGGTACGACCTTTCGAGATTCTCCGAACGCTCGATTCTAGTTGCTTATTGATGGCTGACGCCCGAGTATTAGAAGCGATAGGCGCTCCTTTGAGGCAAGCACCGCCAGCACTTTCAGCGTCAGGTTTTGGCAGCGCATGGTTTGCGCTCTGCGCGGCCTTCGCGCTGCATATCCTTGACGAAGCCACGACCGGCTTTCTTGCGGTGTATAACCCTACCGTGACCATTCTGCGCGAGCGCTGGGGCTCATTTCCCATGCCCACGATCGCGTTGCGAGAATTTCTGATCGGACATGTCCTGGTGTGCGCACTTTTGTTCTGTCTGACTCCGGTCGCGGCGCGAGGTATGCACGGATTGCGGCCTCTGGCCTGGGCTTATGCCGTCATCATGTTTCTGAATGGCATGGGGCACACGATCGGGAGCATCCTGGGGCACACGGTAGATTCAGTGACATTTCCTCGTCCGGCACCTGGATTCTATTCGTCTCCATTTTTATTCATCGCTTCGGTGTGGTTGATGACACGGCTGCGGCGCACCGCGCAGGTTGATTTTCAATTGCCGACCAGCGATTGAGGACGCGATCACACGCGGGCTGCTATCATCTCTTCCGGAGCCGTTTGGGAGCAGCGGTATGGAAGACACAGAAGACGAAGAACCAATTCCTTATATTTCCGGATCAGGAGAAGGACTTATGGAAGAAGGACCAGCTGTGCATGCCAACGCACGGCGTGATGAGGATATCGCGCTCGATCTGATGAAATTTGTCGCCATGACCACGGGATACGGGCGCACGACGTCATCCGGCGTAGGTTTTCAGGGCACAGGTTCGGCATCGAAGCCCGATGAATATGCGGCGCAATTGCTGGAGTTGTACGCTAAGTGCAAGGCCGTGGTGGGGGGAAGAAGTGGCATGCGTTGAGATTCGGTGTCCTGAAGTTTATCGGCAGTGGAGCGAATCAGAGTATTGGCGAGGCAAAAAGACCGCGGCTCCGAGCCGCGGCCTCGACATGCCTGCGCCAACGTTCTATCGGCGACTCTTCTTACCTTTCTTCTTCGCCGCTTTCTTGGCAGGCTTCTTGGCGGACTTCTTTTTCGCCGGCTTCTTCGCGGCTTTCTTCTTGGCAGGTTTTGGCGCTTTCTTCTTGGCAGGAGCTTTCTTCTTGGCAGGCGCCTTCTTCTTGGCCGGTGCTTTCTTTTTAGCGGCGGGCTTCTTCGGGCCACCACCAGCTGGCGCGGCCGGCTTCGGGGGCGGCGCAGTTGGCATGGCGGGTTCGCTCATCTCGGGTTCGGGTACGCCGGCTTCTTCTTCCTCCTCTTCCTCTTCTTCGAAATCTTCTTCCAGCGACTCGCTGTAGGCGCCGCTGTCACCAAATTCTTCTTCTTCATCACGTCCGTAGAGTGTGGGATCGTAGAACGTCATTGCTCCTCCTGATCTTATTTTGGGCTCCTGGCGCAAAAAGGGCTACGCAAGGTTGCCGGGTACGGAAAATTAAAAGACCACCAGAAAGCTTTGTGCTGGAACGGCGCGCGATTATAGCACGACGTTTGGTGCAGGCCGCAAGGACCGAAGTCACATGAGTCTGACCTATCCCTGTTACCACACGAGACGGCGGAATGGAAGAAGATTCGACGCCCACTTATAGAAGTTCGCTGCTAAGAACAGAAATGGACCGTGCTCTGTTGGTGATCGGAGCCCTCCGCGTCAGAGTGCGGCTTCGCGACCCGGGCCCTGGCCGCTAGGCGGTCAAAAGGCCGTTTGGGCAGGACCCCACCGCCTTCCTGCAGGACGGCCTGCGAGGAGCCGGGACAGGTCCGGAGCGTGCAGATATTGAAAGCCGAGAGGCTTACTTCAGCGTCTTTACGAAATCGGCGACGGCCTTGGCGTCGTCGGCAGAGACTCCGCTTAAAGCCTTCTTGTGTGGGGGCTTCTTGGCGTCATTGCCCTCCCTCAGCAGATCGGTGATCTGCTCCGCGGTAAGGCTGGTCCCTTTCAGCGCGGGGCCGACCTTGCCCTGTCCTTCAGGCCCATGGCAGCCTGCACACTTGGCTTTATAAGTGGCCGCTCCATCTTGCGCGAACGCCGGGATGGTTAAGGAGGCGGCAACAGCAAAGAGAAGAACCAGAACGAGACCATTGCGGAATTGCGTGAGGTCTCCTCTCGAACGAATTGGCAAAGCTCGATAGTCGGGAGCGATTCTAGTCCCGGTCAAGTGCGTTGTCGAACGATTTACCACAGGCAAGGACGCGAGAGATGACCGTTTTGGATCGGATGTTTGTCCTTACCGGTTTTGCTGCACGACCAGGATCATCCCCGGGCGCAGAATGGCGATGTTTTGGTTATTGCGTTTCAGGGCGGCGACGGTAGTTTTGTAAGTGGTGGCAATCGAATAAAGCGTCTCGCCCGATTTTACCTTGTGATGAAGAACGCTCGCTTGTTCGGTGTCATCTTCATCCGAAGCTTTGGCCGATTTGGCGGAGCTAGCCGTTTGCGCAGCCTTCCGGGGATGCCGGGAGTCAGTCGAGTTTGGTTCTCCAGTCGGTGAAACTGGTAGGTGCAGGGCCACAACAGTTCGTCCGTGCAAACTGTCGCCGCGCAGGCCGTTCCAGCGCCGGATCATTTGCGCAGAAACGCCAAAGTTCTCGGCCACGGTCTGAACCGTGTCACCCTTGCGGACCTTATACCGCGTAATCCGGTGCGCGTAGGTGGCAGTATCGCTGTTGGGGTGCTTGCTGGGTTTGACCGGAATGATTATTTTGGCGTCCGTAGGGAGCCCAGTGCCATCGAGTTGATTCGCTTCCGCAATTGATTTCGCCGTGGTGCGGTAGACGCGCGCCAGAGAAGCGAGAGTGTCGCCGGAACGCACCGTGGGATAACGCCACCACAGGCGCATGCTGCCGGGTATAGCCACAATCGCCGTCTGATACTGCTGTTTCGTTCCAGCCGGCAGATGCAGTTCGAATGTTCCCTCCCGTGGCGTGCTCAGGCGCAGAAGGCTGGGATTCAGCTGCTGCAGCTGCGCGGGAGTCGCATCCACACAATCGGCCACCAAGCGCAAATCGATCGGATAGTTGACCGTAACGGTGTCGAAGCCCATGGGTTCATCCATCGACACATCGTCAAAGCCGTAATGCGACAAGTTCTTGGTCATGATGGTCACGGCCAAGATGATGGGAACGTAGTTCCGTGTTTCCTTAGGAAGAACATTGCGCCGGTAGAGTTCCCAGAAATCGGCGTAGCCGGTGCGCTTGACCGCAGCTTGCACTGTTCCGGGCCCTGAGTTATACGCGGCCATGGCGAGATACCAGTCTCCGAACTGGCCATATAGGTCTCTTAGGTGGCGGGCTGCGGCGCGAGTAGATTTCTCAGGATCCTGACGATCGTCTACCCACATGCTGTGCTGCAGTCCGTAACCGCGAGCGCGGCTTCCCATGAACTGCCAAATGCCGCGGGCGCCAGCGCGGGAAACGGCGGTCGGCTGGAATCCGGACTCGGCCTGTGCCAGATAGATCAAATCCTGCGGGACCCCCTCTTGCTTGAGGATCCGCACCATCATGTCGTGGTAGCGGCCGGAGCGTGCGAAGGCGCGCTCGAAAGTCCCACGGCCCCGGTTGGAGAAATAGCTGATATAACCTGCCACCTGATCCGTCATCATGAGCGGCAGATCGGAATGGGTCGACTTGATCTCGGCCTGAGCCTTTGCCCTCACTCCAGGTTCGGCGGACGGAGTGATGCCGTTCGTTTCATCGATCGGCGCGGGCTCTGAGTTCTGCGCTTCGGAGTCGGAAGCTAAGTCTCCCAGATTGAGATGGTTGACTCCTTCCGTGATCCGATCAAATTCCTTTTGCAGACGATCATCAGAGCGAATGTCCAGCTTGCTCTCCAACAGCGCGTTGAAAGCGTTATCGAAATTCTGCTTGGCGGCATCGATACGACCCGCCTGATAGTTGGCCAATCCCGCCTGGTATTCCTTCTCAACCCTCGCCAGCAGTTCGTCGACCTGATCGGAAGCTGGCTTCGGAGCCGTAGATTCAGGTTTCGTTTGTGTTGCCTGAACTGGCTGGACTTGACTCTCGACCGGCGGCGTCGCGGACGAAGTTTGCGGAGGCTCGGATGCTTTGGCAGTCAGCGCCGGCGGCGTTGCCGGAGGCACTACGGCGACCGGCTTTTGCGCGGTCTGGCAGGACGAACCCGCCACGGACAGCACGGCGAGCACCGCGACCCGCATTTGGACTTTTGCAACTCGCATATTTTTGAATGAGATACGAATTGCTCCCGTTGTTAAAGTCCGGTGAATTCTACCAAAAATCGTACCGCGCGGTCGCCCTCCGGTCAACGCTGAAACGGAACGGGTGTCATTACTTTCGGCACCGTCGCGACTGGTTACTACCGGCTCCATAATCAGACGGTAGGAGCGGGCCAAAAGGTTTGTCGGGATGATCCCGCGAAGCGATAGACTCCCCTTCTTCCCTAAGCTGGAATGAACTCAAACGCGCCAGTAATCCGGTCGCCAGCTCTGAATCGCCTTCTTGATATCTGCCTTCGAAAGTTTCTCGCTAATTGCCCGCTCCGCTAATTTAGGAACCTCCGCGTCTGAGGCGAAACGCAGACCGATCAGTTGGGCTTCGGTCAATTCTGGAATTCTCGAGCGTAAAGGCTCTGAGCACAGGGTGGCAAGCCGCAACCTTTCTTCCAGGCGAATGATGCGATCCTGCAACTTGAGGGAGTAAATGCGAATCTTCAGGACCGCAATTACCGCAGCCACCGAGATCACAAAGAACGAAGCCGAGTGGTAGCTGGGATGCCAAAGAAAGTGGATGGTGCCACCAAGGGCTGTGAGTGCGAAGACCGGCAGTACGATAAAGTGAAATAGCGGATCTAACTTGGCATGATTCGCCAAGTTTTGAGGCTTCTTTTCAGCCATGACGAAGGGCTCCTTGCAAGGAACGTGCAAGTGTAGCAGAGCGTAGGAACCTCTTAACAATTTGAATCGCCAGCTTGGCTCGGCGTAGTCTCTTGTTCAGGGAGAGAATCCAAGTCAGATATGAAAGCCATTCAAGTCAAACAAGTAGGTGGACCAGAAGCAATGGAACTGGTCGAATTACCAGTCCCGGAGCCGAAAGCGAACGAAGCCGTCGTGAAGCTGGCTGCCTCGGGCGTGAACTTTATCGATGTCTACTTCCGCGAAGGCCGCTACAAGAGTCCGCTGCCGTTTATTCCGGGCCAGGAGGGCGCGGGAGTAGTGACCGCCGTTGGCCCCGAGGCGAAAACCGTGAAAGTCGGAGACCGCGTGGCTTGGAGCGGGCTGCAAGGGGCGTACGCGGAATATGCCGCCGTTCCGGCGGAGCGGCTGGTTCCGATTCCGCAGGCCGTGAGCGATCGCGAAGCCGCCGCCGCCATGCTCCAGGGGATGACGGCTCACTACCTGTCGCATGATACGTATCCACTCAAGCAGAATGAAACGGCACTGGTTCAAGCCGGGGCCGGAGGCGTCGGACTGCTCCTGGTGCAGATGGCCCACAACATCGGCGCGCGGGTGATTGCCACCGTTTCCACCGAGGAGAAGGCGAAGTTGGCTCGCGGAGCTGGTGCGCACGAAGTCATCCTCTACACGCAAGTGGATTTCGAGGCCGAGACCAAGCGCCTCACCGGCGGAAAAGGTGTGGACGTAATCTACGATTCAGTAGGGAAGACAACATTCGAGAAAGGCCTCAATCTCCTTCGGCCCCGCGGAATGATGGTGCTCTTCGGTGGCTCGAGCGGGGCGGTAGCCACATTTGATCCGATCATTCTGACGCAGAAGGGATCGCTGTTTTTGACCAGGCCCTCTCTCGGCAACTACATCGCTACGCGCGAAGAATTGGTGGCGCGGTCCGTAGCAGTGTTTGACATGTTGGCCTCAGGCAAGCTCAGACTTCGCATCGAGCACATATACCCGCTGGCGGACGCGCAGCGCGCCCACCGAGACCTCGAAGGCCGTAAGACGACGGGAAAGCTCCTGCTGATGCCCTAAACGTAAGGTGATCAAGCTCCCGCCTTGCGCGAGTAGTGTTTCGCGTAGGCCGGAACTTCACGCCCCAGATCCAGGCGCGAATCATCAATCGGAGTTCCCGCCTTCATCTCCAGCGGAACCACTCCCGCCCAAACCGGAAACGAGTAGTCCTCTTCGTCATCCACGACCGGCCCGGTCCGAATCTTCGCCGAAAATTCCTCGATCGGTAATCGCAGCACAGATGTCGCCTTGAGTTCCCGTTCATTCGGTTGGCGCGAATCCGCCCATCGGCCCGGAATAATGTGTTCCGAGAGCAGGCGCAGAGCCTCGATCTTCTCCTCTGGATCGTCCACCAGCGTCGCTCTCCCTAAAATCACCACCGAGCGGTAATTCATAGAGTGATTGAAGATGGACCGCGCGAGCACCAAACCATCGAGCAATGTAACCGTCACGCAAACTGTGACGCCGTTTCTGATCTGACGCAACATCCGACTGGCGGCGGAGCCGTGAATATACAGGCTATCTCCGTGACGTCCGTAAGACGTTGGGATTACGAAGGGCTGGTCATCGACGACGAAACCGACGTGACACAAAAATCCTTCGTCAAGAATGCGATACGCGGCTTCACGATCATAGACAGCGCGATCCGCTTCGCGGACCAGGCGGGTCCGCGCCGTAGGCGTATAGGGTTGAGACATGGATGAAACGAACTCCGG
Source organism: uncultured Acidobacteriaceae bacterium (assembly GCA_964403025.1). GTDB lineage: Bacteria > Acidobacteriota > Terriglobia > Terriglobales > Acidobacteriaceae > Sulfotelmatobacter. Next base: position 140,579 of record CAYOEH010000006.1, read on the forward strand.
GCAAACGCCAAGGATGGGTGAAGGGAGAGTGTAACACCGGCCTAGGCCTGCGGCTCTAGGGCCTAGACCGGGCCAGCATGGCGGAGTCCTTGGACGCCTCTGTATTCCGCAATCCGATTATCTACCGATCCCGCAGAAATCTACCAGTAGACCTTCATCGCGAACTGGAACTGCCGCGGATCATAAGCTGCTGTCGCTTGGCCGGCGTTGGTAAAGAGCGGGCTGACGGCGGCAGTATTGTTCCGGTTGGCGATGTTGAACATGTCGGCAATCAGTTCCATGCTGAAGCGCTCGCTAAAGTAGATGCGTTTCGAGAAGCGAATATCGTTGAACACGGTCCACGGCTGAGTCGCGGCGTTGCGGCCGAGATTGCCATCGAGCGAAAGAAGAGTTCCGTTAAAGTCCGCTATGCACGGCTCCTGGAAAACTCCAGTGGGCGAATATTTCGAGGGCACCGCCGGAAATCCCATTGTTGTGCAGGCTGGGTTCACAAAGGTATTAGGCCGTCCCGTGAGGGACGACTCTTGGAGGTTGTCGCCGTTGCCGGTGATGATGTTGAATGGCCTTCCCGAGCCGAACTCGATCAGCGGAGCAACGGTCCAATTGCTGAACAATTTACTGCCGAACCCGCTGCCGCCCAGCTTGCCCGTCTGATACACACCGCTGAACACAAAGCGATTGCGCTGGTCGAACAGTGAGCTGGAACGATCCAGGGCGGGATAATAACTGTCCTGGGGTGTAAGGGTGGCTTGCAGATCGGTCGAGTCGTCGATAGCGTGCGACCACGTGTAGGACGCGAGGAATTCGTAATGGCTGCCAAAGCGCTTCCGCAGGTTGGTGCTGAACCCATGGTAGACGGAGCTGCCATTCGAATAATTGGCGTCCATGTCGCCAAAGGGGATGCAGCCCGCAAGAGTGGAGGGGTTGCAGGCAGTATTGAAACCCGCCGTGCTATAGCCGGATGCCTGGAGGAACGCCAACACAGTTGGGGCCAGGGTAGAAACACAGGCGCCTGCGCCGGCACCCGTTAAAGCGTTGGCGATGGACGCATTGAGACCGCTGGGGCGGAAAAAGTTCATCAGGGCGGCAGAGACCCATGGCTGTCCGCTGGGATTTACGCCGCAAGGAGCAAAACCTTGCGAGATGGGACCGCTGCCGACGCCCAAGGGACCTCCGATGGCGGCGTACGAAGTCGGATCGCTCTCCGCTGCCAGAAAATTTGCCACCAGCAGGTCTCCGCGCTGGGCGTTCGAGTTGATGGGCCGGTTCAGGTGGCGTCCACCATTAAAGTTGTAGGCGAGGCTGAGAGCGAATCCACGTCCCAAATCTCGTTCAATCGTAAAGTTCGCCTGCTGCGAGTAGGCAAAGACGAAGTTCTTCGACTGCGGATACCCGAAGGGTTGGAAGAACAGCGGAAATCCAGCCGTAAGGTAATTCTGGTTGAGAAACAAAGAGTTCGGGAAATTGATGGAAGTGAACTGCTGCTGATTGGGCAGGTAGCCGAGCGACGGAAGCAGTGCCGCCGGCCCCGGAGAGCAGGCGGCGGTGTTGACCAAACCCTGGAAAATAGGAATCGCGTTTAAATTGGCCGGATTTCCAGCGCCATTGCACACTCCCGTGCCCGGGAAGGCCAATTGTCCGCTGGAAGAGCCGTCCGAAGCGTTACCCAGAAAATAAAGACCGAGCAGAGGATGGTCATAGAACATGCCGTATGAGGCGCGAACAACGGTCTTGCCATCGCCCTTGGGATCCCAAGCCATACCCACGCGGGGCTGGATATTGTTAGTGTCGGTTTGAATGCCCTTCTGCAAACCCAGGAAGTTGTATCCGGCCTGTCCGAGCGGGGTGACCGGCTTGAAAGTTGGCGGAATCTCGACGTCGTAGCGCACGCCATAGTTCAAGGTCAAGTCGGGGTTCACGCGCCATGAATCCTGCCAAAATGCGCCAATCGGGATGTTGTGGAACGAGTCGCTGGGGCTGCCGAGACCTTGTATAAAATCTCCCGGCAAACCTGCGCCGTAGGCCTGCACGGGATTCAAAGTAGGGAACGGTTGAGGGAATGCTGCGAAGGAGCCGATGTCGTAAACCCCGCCGTAGTTGACGGCAAAGATGGCTGAGAGGGGCAGATAGTTGAAATCGGCGCCGAACTTGGTGTTATGGCGTCCGATGGTCCAGGAAAAGTTATCGGTAAATTGGTAGCGTTGTTCCACTCGTTGGATGTAGGAGTAAGGCTCACGACCGAAATAGCCGAAGCCCGGAATGTTGACGGCTGGGTCCGCGCCAGCAGCGATCTGCGTGTTATAGAAGTAAGAAAGTCCGCGGCGTGCATACTGAAAGCGGAACTCATTCACTTTGTTAGCGCCGATGGTCCATGTGTCCTGCACCACACCGGTCACATCGCGGTAGGTTTGTTCGGAAGTGCGTGAGTACGCGTTTTGCCCGAAGGGCTGATCCTCGCCGCTGCCTTCGAGTCCGGTGGTGGTGCTGGGGCTCACATTGATTCGGAGAGTCAGCCGGTTGTTGCTGTTGACGTTGTGGTCGAGTCGCAGCGAGTAAAGGCTGGTGCCTTCAAATACCGGGAAGTTGCCCGCCTGCGAGCCTAACGACTGATACGAGGCTGGCACAAAACATGGCGGTGCCGAACAGCTTGTGGCGAAGCCGCTGAGACCAGGAACCCCGGTCAGCCCTGTCGGCCACACCCCGTTCAACGCCATTCCCGACGAAGCGCCCAGAAGAAATACGTAATTGGGCACGCTCGGCGCTATTGCGGCAAAGGTGGTCGGACTCGCGACGGCGAGTTGAGCGAGTGTTCCTCCGGGCCCGAGAAATGCGGCCTGGTCGCCCGTGACCGGAATGTTGCCGAAGGGAAGTGGAATCAATCCTCCGGCTGTGGTCGCGGTATCGAAATTCTGTAAACCGTAGTATCCGATGTTGCTTCCCGGTGCGATTGTCGAGAATCCAGTTTCATGCCGCCGGGTGACCTCGTAAGAAAAATAGAAGAAAGTCTTGTCTTTCTTGATAGGCCCGCCGAAAGCAGCACCTGCTTGTACTCGCGTGTAGGCAGGATTCGAAACCGTGCTAAACGGATTCACCGCCTGAAAATTCCGGTTCCGCAAGTAGCCAAAGACGTCGCCGTGAAGGTCGTTCGATCCCGAGCGCGTGATGATGTTCACCACACCTCCGGCCGCGCGCCCATACTCCGGCGCGTAGTTGTTGGTGATGATCTGAAATTCCTGCACCGCCTCCTGCGATACGGTCGAGCGTACACCGTTGGTTGAATTGTCCGTGGCGTCGGCGCCATCCACGTTTACCAGGTTCGAGCGACCGCGCTGACCGCTGATGTTCAGTCCCGAAGTAGGAGCGGCTCCTAGAGTGGGTGCGTTGTCGCGCACCACCTGAGAATCCGTCAATGTGAAATTGATGTAATTCCGACCGTTGATTGGCAGATTGTCGATGCGTCGCTGCCCGATCGTATCGGTCGTCGAAGTACGGGATGTCTCCACTAACTCCGCTTGAGAACTAACCTCTACCACTTCTTTCCCCGTAGCCAACGCGAGCGCTACCGGAAACTCCTGTGTGCCTCCCACGGTGATGCTCACGTCCTTTGCTTCTACCTTGCCGAAGCCTGCCGCTTCTACAGTCACTGTGTAAACGCCCGGCGGCAGCTGTCGGGCACTATAGCCTCCCTGGCCGTCGCCTGTAGCGGTGCGAGTCAGACCTTTCTCCACGTCACTCACGGTGACGGCGGCATTGGTCACCAGTCCGCCTTTAGGATCTTTCACCGTGATATGCAAATCACCGGTGGCAACACCGCCCTGACCGAAAGCAACGCAGGAAAGCAACAATACGCACATCGAGACGGAGAAGTCTTTCATAGTACCGATCATGCTGATGCGGATCATAGAGTCTCCCTTGATTTCGACACTACGAGGTGCCGGCAGAAACAACTCCAACGGCAGACGGCAGAAATAGCCACAGAATTTTCTTGGGATGACAGGTCCCGCTGGTTTTTACACCAGAACAGGCAACGAAAACAAGGCAAGAATGATGCGGGGTGGTGCGCCAGTAACCCCGTGTGCTTTGCTCAGGCACGGCGACGCCGACAGCGAGATTGTCACAAACACTGTCGGCCTGTCTGTGACCGATGTCACATTAGCGAGGAGAAAGACGAACCGGTGTCGCTGGATTCTGCAATCTTCCGAGCAGCATTGCTGAGCCGCTCAACCGCTCGTAGCGATCGACCACACGCACGGCGGCGACTCCGCAGTTAGGCCACGCCAAAGCTATGTAAATTCGCGCCAAGGCCAGCGTAGCATTGCGACGAAGCAGCAGAGCGTCATTCACCAGTCGCTGCGCGCTCTCGGCAAACTGCGGGTTGCCGCTCGCCAAAGCGGATTCTCCCACCCGCACCAACACGGCAGCGTTTGTTCCAGCGACTTGCACGTAGGCGGCTATGGCGCGCAGTCGCGCCCTGCGGACCGAGCGGAACTCAGTTGGCGGCAAACGGCTCCGCAGGTAATCGTCCTCGGCGGGGTTAATCAGATTGCGGAATGCCTCCACGTCGATGGGCCGGATCGTTGTGGCCAGCGATGAGTCCACCTTGGCGGGCACGCTCCGGGATACGGCCAGGCGCAAAATAATGCCCAGAGCAACTACGGCAGCGAAGACAAGAACAAATGCAAGATTCATGGTTGCAACAAGCGCTCCAGTTCCCGGTTCCAGAGCTCGAGATTATCCTCGGGCAGAATGGCCGGAGACTTTGTGGTGCTCTTCTGGGGCCCGAGAATGTAATAGAACCAAATAAGAACGCAAACGTGATAGGTGGCCATAATGGCAAAGTCAAGGAGGTAGGATTTCTGGCCAAGGAGCCAGTCAGCCAGGAGAGCCCAATGGCCGACGTAGACTGAGGAAAGCACGGCAAAGCCGAGTGTGATCCCAAAAGCAGCGCGTCCCCACGACAAGTGGAAGTGGGCGGCAAAAATAAGAACGAAAAGAATCAGGCCACACTGAACCACACTGACGCTTCTGGACAAGATGCGCGTTGCGGAAATCAGCCAAAAGGGCGTGGGATTCGCATAGGCTGCGATGACCGTAGCCGCAAATACGAGAACGATGCCGACACTGCTTATCAGTACTCTGGCGAACCTCCCAAGCGATTGATAACGACGCAATAGGTGAGTAAAAACCTCGCCGATCGCGATGAATTTGATCAATCCCTCAAGAAGCAAGAAACAAAGATAACTCCGCCAGTAAGTCGCCGCCGAAATCGAGGGACTAACGTCTATGGCGTAGAGAACTCCTCCACCCGTAGCCTCAAAAATGGCGTAGCAAAAGAAAGCGGGGAACTCTTTGTGCATTCCCCGCCGCCACATGACAAGCGCAAGAAGCGCCAGAAGAACACTAGGCGCGACCGACAAGTAGTGCCACAATAATGAGTGTGGCTGAAACATAATCGTAGCCGCTCACTATAACGTGGAGACCGCGCGTCGGCAACATTACCGGCAGTGGTGTTCGTTTTTTGTAACTTGCAGTAGGTCGACTACGGCTTGCATGCGCCCCCACCGGAACAATTCCCGCCAGGTTGACCATCGGCGTGGGCCACGGTTGGAACGACCATTGTATTCAGGAAGAGCACGGCAGCGGCAAGCAGCAATAGGATACGTTTCATGGGTGGGTTTCTCCTTGTGTTTGAAAATCGAGTCGTGATACTTTCATGGCTGCCGAGCGGCCCGAAAGATTACGACTGACGCTTTGTTGTTCGGAATTCGTAACAGATGACCCTCAAATCCGCGCTACAAGATCTCCGGGAAACCACGCTGGCCGCGGTTTCTGGGCTGCTTGCGAAGCTGGCATACTTGGCTTCGCTGCGTCGCCGGGAGGGTGGATACCAGCACTGGGGTATGTCCCTGGTCCACGGGGAGGAGTCGTCGGAGCGCGCGCTGAAGACGGCGCACGCAGAAGTACTGTCCAAAGTCCTTAAGACGCCGATTTCAGAACTGGAGGAAGATCTTCTGCAGTCGAGTCGGGACAGTGAGGAGACGGCGGGAACTTATCTCGAGGGTATGCAGGAACAATTCAGCAAATTATTGCCTTCGCCGCAAGACGCGGTTTCTGCCCGGCATCTTAATTCAGTGCTGCTTGCCCTTTCGAGGTTGGAGAAGAACCGAAAGCCTGCCACTCAGTCAGCTTCATCGCAACCCCCACGACCTGCCCAATGATCTCCGCCTCCTGGGGATGGCGCAGAACTCGAACCTGAACCGGAGAAAGTGGATGGGGCTGCAAAATCAGGTCATCGCGACGCATGCTGCACCAGCAGCAGGTGTGGCCGTCGCGAGTTTCCACGAAATAGATTGGACGTTCGTACTCTGACCGCCACGTTCCGTCCGTCACTTTATTTTTTTCCTCGTCGACTTGCACGAAACTTCCCGGTGGAAGAATTGGGTACATGGTGAAATCCTGGTTGCCGATATAGCCGTAGGTGAAATCGCTGTGCGCGAATTGAGCCAGATACGAGAGCGGCACCACGCCCCACTGCTCCACCATGCGACCCAGGTTGGTCGTGCGTTGCTCATCGAAGCCGGGGTCCATGCGAATCGGCATTTGTACCGACGATAGTCCGGAGAGAGCTTCGGAAACATGCGATCGGGGCGGCGCAATCATGCCCAGATCAGCGGCCATGTTGTTCAAGTCGACGCCGTACCACGCCAGCAGTTCCCGCAAATCACGGCGGTAGATCACAGCCAGTGTGTATAAGCGGAAAATACTGGGCAGAACAGCCTTGGTCTCAATGTCTGAAAGCCGGCTCGGAGGAATCGAGAACTCCTCATTGCGATGCTTCTCCGCCAAGCGCGCGCTGGAAGTTTCAATGTCGCGCATCGTCAAGCCAAGCTTTTCGCGAAGAGTACGAAGACTCTTACCGGCCGGGAGCATGCATCGCCTCCATGGGAGTAGAAGACTTCATAAGAATTGGCCGCCATCATAACAGGGAGCGCGGCTCATGTCATGAATCCGCAAGGAAAATGTTCACGCCCTGCAACTTTGTTACGATTTCCGAACAGGATTTCCCCGCGTCCTGCCTAGCGATCATGCATATCCCCGCCGAACAACGGCACTCCATCTCACAACCTCGGACCTCGGTGGCGATGGCACTTTGTTCGGATTTCGTAACAGAGAACCGCCGGAAATCCCAGAAACTCTGTTTTTGCCCATTTGCCTAGGTCTTTGGACACACCAATTCCCCTCTTAAACGCCATGACATTTGTCACGCCGGTGGCGTGATGAACCGCACTGGCGCCTCATTCTTTTCTCGTCGATGATGCGGACACTGGGAAAGAAGTTCCGGCAAAGTGCAGATGGGGGCGAAAATGGCCATGATCGCGACTCTTGAACAAGACCAAAGCATACAGCGCCTGATTTCCGGTACAGCCGCAGCAGGTCTCGAGGACGTCAGCAAGAACTATGGAGAGGTTTGCGCCCTCAGGAATGTCAATTTCACTGTCCAATCCGGTCAGGTCGTCGCACTGCTGGGTCCAAATGGGGCAGGAAAGACAACCGCGATCAAGCTGCTACTCGGGCTGATTCAGCCCAACTCCGGTAAGACCCGCGTATTCGGCGGAGATCCCACCCACCCGCAGAATCGCATGCGCACCGGAGCCATGCTGCAGGTCGGCAAGGTCCCGGAAACTCTGCGGGTCCATGAGCACATTGACCTGTTCTCCTCTTATTACACGAACCCGCTGCCACTCGCGGAAGTACTAGCCGCGGCAGGACTGGAGAAGTTGCGCGACCGCAAATTTGGCGATCTTTCCGGTGGCCAGCGGCAGCGCACTTTGTTTGCTCTGGCAATCTGTGGCAATCCCGATCTGCTGTTTCTCGATGAGCCCACCGTGGGCCTTGATGTAGAAGCACGCCGCGCGCTTTGGGAAGAAATTCGTCGCTTGGTGGATCGCGGCAAAACGGTTCTTTTGACCACGCATTATCTGGAAGAGGCTGACGCTCTTGCCGACCGCATCGCCGTCATCAATCACGGCCGGATTATCGCCGAAGGCACGCCCGCAGAGATCAAATCGCAAACTAGTGGTAAGCGAATCCGCTGCATCACGTCGCTGAACATAGCCAGCGTACTTCAGATTCCGGGCGTAACCACCGCCAGGCGAGACCGCGAGGCGACCGAGATCCATGCCGCGGAAGCGGAGACTGTGGTTCGTCTCTTGCTGGCTCGCGACCCAACACTTTCCGGATTGGAGATCGCAACCGCAGGACTGGAAGAAGCATTCCTGGCCCTCACCCAAGACAACAGTCAAAACGCAAATCGACGGAATTGATCCATGATTCTCTGGCGTAGAGATCCGCCGTCCAAAAGAGGAAGCGACCATGAGTACTGCCACAGCGGCTTTGAGCGACACCCAGATCGACCGTTCCACCAGCCACACCGCAACCATTTATTTGAAGGAAGCGAAGTACGAGTTCCTGAAGAACCTTCGCTTGCGTGTTTATACGGCGTCGGTAATCAGCTTCCCGTTGATGTTCTATGTGCTATTCGGGTTGGTGTTGAACGCGAAAGAAATGATCGGCGGCACCGGTGTACCAACCTACTTGATCGCCACTTACGGAACCTTTGGAGTGATGGGAGCTTCGCTGTTTGGAACCGCCTCCGGTCTCGCCGCCGATCGCGGCCTGGGATGGTTGCAAGTCAAGCGTGCCAGTCCCATGCCGCCGTTCGCTTATTTCGCCGCGAAAGTTGTTCTAAGTATGATCTTCAGCGCGATCGTAGTCTCGCTGCTATTGCTATTGGGCATTAGTTTCGGCGGCGTGCGTTTGCCCCTGCTTGAGATGGCAAAGCTGCTTGCAACGCTCGTGGCTGGCTCGCTACCTTTTTCCGCCATGGGATTGGCCATCGGTTATTTCGCCGGGCCAAACTCTGCTCCTGCCGCGATCAATCTGATTTATCTGCCGCTTTCGTTCTGCAGCGGGCTATGGGTGCCTTACATGTTTCTGCCCAAGCTGGTGCGTCAGATCGCGCTGGCGCTCCCGCCTTATCACTTGTCGCAACTGGCCTTGGGAATCGTCGGCGCGGGGCGCCACGAGCCCGCCGTAAACCACTGGGAGGTCCTGCTCGCCTTCACTTTGATTTGCCTGGGTGTCGCGCGTATCGGTTTCCAGCGAGACCAGGGAAAACTGTACGGCTGATGTAAGCCGAGATCAGAGCTAGCTGTGAGAAGGGAAGGACACAATGAGTGCAGATGCCAAGAAAGGCTACGGCTCGACAGTCATTCTAATGATCCTTGGTATGCTCGCGCTCTACGGCAGCACAAGTTGGCTTTTGGCGCTGATTCCGGTAGCAATACTGGTCTGGTACGCTGCTGCCGGCGCCATTTTCAGGCGAAGCCGGAACTGACCTTGGCCTTGATGACTGGGGCTGTACCACCTAGGATCGGCGATAATAGAAGCGAAGAGATGTGCGAAGAAATCAGAATTCGGCCTGAGCCACGCCGCTTCGCCGTCCGGGCGTGATGACCTTATGAGACTTCTGCCCAAGAACAGCGAATACGGTTGGGCAATGTATTCCGTTTTGTACTTTGGTTTCTTCTACATCGATCCCATCGTGAACCATGCCGGCGCGCGGGTATGGTTCCTCACGGTGACGGCGACGATCATCTTCTTGGTCTTGTATTTCTCTTTGTTCTGGGTCAGCTGCCGGCAGGGGTTGCTGCATCTTGCAGCGATGCTCTTGATGGGCGTCGGTTTTGCCAAGTACAACGGCGGAGCAACTACCTTCTTCATTTTCGTCGCGGCTTGCGGACCTTTCGTTGTCGATAACGAAATCGATGCCATCAAGATCTTGCTGACTGTCGAATCTGCGGCGCTGCTGACCTGGTGGGGTTTCCATCTGAATGGCTGGTTTTTACTTTTTGCCTGCGGCCTCTCTCTCGTGGTGGGCGCCGGCGATATCCATTTCGCGCAACGGACTCGCACCAACCGGAAGTTGATTCGTGCTCAGGAAGAAATTGAGCATCTCGCCAAGGTGGCCGAGCGCGAGCGCATCGCCCGTGATCTGCACGATGTTCTGGGACATACTCTCTCCGTCATCATCCTGAAATCTGAACTTGCCGGAAAGCTTATGGATCGCGATCCTGAGCGGGCGGGCAACGAAATCCGCGAGGTGGAACAAATCTCCCGCCAGGCTCTGTCGGAAGTCCGCGACGCCATTCGCGGGTATCGCGCCCAAGGATTGTCGGCGGAACTTGCCCAGGCGAAAGCCACTCTCGAGACTGCCGGTGTATCCGTGAAATGTGAGGCAGCCAAGGTCACGCTGCCCGCGTTGCACGAAGGTGTCCTATCTATGGCAATTCGGGAAGCTGTCACCAATGTCGTGCGCCACGCTCACGCCCGCACCTGCAGCCTGCGCCTGGATCAGCAAAATGGTTCCTGCCGGCTCCAGATCGAAGACGACGGACGCGGTGGCTTGCAAAACGAGGGCAACGGACTGCGCGGCATGCGCGAACGGGTCGAGATGCTGGGCGGCACTCTTGACCGCGATTCCGAAACCGGTACCAGACTGACTATCACTCTTCCGCTCAAGGAATTCACGCCGAAAGCCGAGGGCGGCGCCAATTGAATCCCATCGCGAAGGAAAACCGTAAGACTATTCGCGTGATTATCGCCGAAGATCAGGGCATGGTTCTCGGCGCGTTGGCCGCACTGCTCGAGATCGAGGGTGATATCTCCGTCGTCGCCCAGGTGCGCAACGGCAAAGAAGCGGTGGAAGCTGTTCTCGCCCATAAGCCTGACGTCCTGATCACCGACATTGAGATGCCACTCATGACCGGCCTCGACGCCGCCGCTGAACTCAAACGCCGCCGTTCGAGCGCACGAGTCATTATTCTCACCACATTCGCGCGCGCCGGATACTTGCGGCGCGCCATGGAAGCCGGCGCCCTGGGATATTTGTTGAAGGATATGCGCGCCGAAGAACTCGCAGACGCCGTCCGGCGCGTGCAGCAGGGACTGCGCGTCATCCATCCCGATCTCGCGCTCGAGGCCTGGGCCGAGACCGATCCTCTCACTGATCGCGAGCGTCAGGTTCTCCGCTTAGCCGGTGAAGGCATGCAGAGCGGAGACATCGCCGCCGAGCTTCGCCTGTCCGAAGGCACCGTGCGGAATTATCTCTCGGAAGCGATCAGCAAAATGGGCGCCAGCAACCGCGTCGAAGCCTCGAGAATCGCCCGCACCAAAGGCTGGCTTTAGCCGACTCTGGGTAGTCTTGCCTTGCTTGAGCGCCCCGCGGCTTGCATGCGGAAACTAGAAACTAGAAACTGAATTCATGCCTGACACCTACATCCTCGGCATCGAAAGTTCCTGCGACGAAACTGCCGCGGCCGTCGTGCGTTCCGGAGAACAACTGATCTCGAACGTAGTGGCGTCACAAATTGCCACTCATCAGCCTTACGGCGGCGTGGTTCCCGAGTTGGCATCGCGTGAGCATTTGAAAGCGATCGTTCCCGTAGTCCGGCAAGCACTGGCGGAAGCCAATCAGACGTACAACTCTGTGGACGCGATCGCGGTCACGCAGGGTCCTGGCCTTGCCGGAGCGCTGCTGGTTGGCATCAGTTACGCCAAGGCTCTAGCCTTCGCCCTCGATAAACCACTCATCGCGGTGAACCATCTCGAAGGCCACATCCATGCGGTTCTGCTGGAAGAACGTCAGAAGGGCAATCATGAGTTGCACTTTCCCGTGCTCGCTCTGGTTGTGTCGGGGGGACACACACACCTATATCTAGCCGCACAGAAGAATGACAGTTGGACGTACGAAAATATCGGCCACACGCGCGATGACGCAGCCGGCGAGGCTTTCGACAAGGTTGCTAAGCTCCTGGGACTGGGCTATCCGGGAGGCCCGATCATTGACCGCCTTGCTCCCCACGGCGATGCGGATGCCGTAAAGTTCCTCCCCGCACAGATCAAGCACCGGGATCGCCGCGACCGTAAGGGACGAGAAAAGGAAGACGACACGGATCGTCCACGCTTCGACTTTTCCTACAGCGGTATCAAGACGGCCGTTCTACGCTACGTCGAAGTGCACAGCATGCGGGACTCCATCGAGACTCGCCGCAAAGCCCTCGCCAACATTTCAAAGCCGAAGCTCGAGGATTACCTGGCGCATTGTGATCGGCAGACTCTCGACCTGGTCGCTTCATTTCAGCGCGCCATCGTAGAAGACCTGGTTGGCAAAACTCTGGCGGCGGCCCGCGCCTTTGATGTGGCAACTCTTTTTGTCACCGGCGGAGTAGCGGCAAATAGTGAGTTGCGTAAAACCTTCGAACGCGAAGGTGCTCAGGAAGGCGTGCCTGTATTTTTCCCATCGCGGTCGCTTTCGACGGACAATGCCGCGATGATCGCCGCCGCCGCCTATCCTAAATTCCTGGTGAAGGATTTTGCTGCTATGGATTTTTCCGCGGAGGCGAGCCTCGTACTAAGGTAGTAGGCCACACCAGCGCAAGCTGGCTCACACTGCCAACGCTAGCTACTTCCCGGCGCCTTTTCCTTGCTCTTTGCCCATCACCGCATCCAGCGCCTTTTCGAGCTGGCTTTGAATATCGATATCCTTGTAGATGGCAAAGTTGGCGCGATTCTCCTGTTCGTCGAAGCCGCTGCCGCGGCCGGCAACAATAATGATGGGAATGTTCGAGGTCTTCGGATTCTTCTTCAAGGCGGTGATCAATTCGCCGCCTGACATCTTCGGCATCTGCATGTCAGTCACGATGAGCGCAGGGTGAACGCGCTCAAGAATCTGCAGAGCTTCGACGCCGTTCGTGGCCGACTCCACCGTGAAGCCGCGCTCTTCGAGAGAGCGGCAAACGGTGTAGCGAATCAACATGGAGTCGTCGACCACCAGCGCTACGGCAGGCATGAGTTTGCAACGTGCGGAATGCACGCCCCCGGCCCGCAGACTAGCAGGATGCATCCGCTCGAAACAAGCAGTAATACAACCCGGACGGTTACCGTGGTGACTCCGGTGTGTTACGTTTCCTCACGAACCTGTCTTAGGAATCCTGCGCTTCGCCTTCGACGCTTTCTTCGATGCTCATATCCTTCAGTTCGCTGGACTCGAAAATCTCACGACATTCCAGGCATTCCACGAACTCGGCATCTTCGTCGCGGCTCACGATTTGCACACGCGGGTGCTTGCAAGGTCGGTTGTTCGCGCCTTCAGGCTGGGTGGACGGCTTTGCGGTCATAAATCCGGAAGCGTCGCCCTCGCAACATACCGCGAGGGATCGATTCGCGGGAATTTCCCGGTATTTTAGCCCCGCTGTGGCGCTTGTCAAGCCCCCGCTTGTGAATTTCGTCCCGGTCGGCCTAAGGGAGCGAACCCGAAAGGCTGACTTGGGCCCAGAATTCCGACCAAATTACTCGCCAAGGCCTAAGCCGTTAAGTCGCTGTTAGTTACCATTCGATTCCAATTCCGACAGATGGCTGGAAGGACTTGCGCCGTTTCGGAGTTTAGACGTAAAATGAATTACGACGGAAAAGGTCGCAATTAACTCCGACTTTATCAGTCGGAGTTAGCGCTTCAGAGGCGGTTCAGAAGTCCCAAATGCTTAAGCTAACCAAAAAGGCGGATTACGCGTTGATGGCCATGAAGCACTTGGCCGATCACGCTCACGAGAGCACGGGCAGCGCCAGCGCCAAAGACGTTGCTGACTCTTTTGGCATTCCGCCCGAAGCGCTCGCCAAAATTCTGCAGAGGTTGGCCAAGGCTGGCTTGCTGCATTCGCAGCACGGCACGAATGGTGGTTACAGGCTGGCACGCGCCGCGCACACGATTTCGGCCTTTGAGGTGATACAAGCCATCGACGGTCCTTTGTTCATCACCTCCTGCGTTACGGTTCGCGGAGAGTGCGGCCAGAGCGATCGCTGCAACATTCGTGAGCCGCTGCGCAAAGTGAATGAGAGCATCGAAGCGGTGCTGAAGCGCATCAAGATTTCACATATGCGGGAAGAGCCGGAGACGGTCGAGAGTGCCGCGCACAAGCCGGCCGAACTGGTCACGATCGTCTAGAGTGACGATCGTCTGAACCGTGAGTTTGAAGAAGTAAGCAATTAACTTGGGAGGAGAAGCAATTATGAGCACGGATGTAAAGGTCCCCCAGCAGCTCCCAGTCACACAGCACGCCGCTCCCCAAGGCGTGAAGCTGCCCATTTATATGGACAACCACGCCACCACCCCGATGGATCCGCGGGTGTTGGAGGAGATGCTGCCCTATTTCATGGAGAAGTTCGGCAATGCCGCTAGCCGCAATCACTCCTTCGGCTGGGCGGGTGAAGAAGGTGTCGAAACAGCGCGTGAGCGCATCGCCAAGCTGATCGGCGCTACCACCAAAGAAATCATTTTCACCTCCGGCGCCACGGAAAGCGACAACCTCGCCATCAAGGGCGTGGCCGAAATGTACCGCGAGAAGGGTAACCACATTATTACCGCGGTCACCGAGCACAAGGCCGTGCTTGATACCTGCAAGCGCCTGGAGAAAAACGGCTATCGCGTGACTTACCTGCCGGTTCAGAAGGATGGCCTCATCGACCTCGACGACTTAAAGCGCGCCATGGACGACAAAACCATCCTGGTGACCATCATGGCTGCCAACAATGAAATCGGGGTGGTGCAGCCCATCGCGGAAATTGGCAAGCTGTGCCACGAGCGGGGAGTGATTTTCCACACCGATGCGACGCAAGCGATTGGCAAAATTCCAATCGATGTGAACAAGCAGAATCTTGATCTCGTGTCGATCTCCGCGCACAAGATGTACGGCCCCAAGGGAGTGGGAGCGCTGTATGTCCGCCGCAAGAATCCGCGGGTGCAAATTTCCGCCATCATCGACGGCGGCGGCCACGAGCGTGGCATGCGCTCGGGAACGCTGAACGTTGCGGGAATTGTGGGTCTAGGTAAAGCCTGCGCTATCGCTTCCGAGGAGATGTCTCGCGAGGCGGTTCAACTGGCCGCCCTTCGCGACCGGCTGCGCGACCGCATCATGAATCGTCTGGATGAGACCTACATCAATGGCACCATGGAACACCGCTTGCCCGGCAACTTGAATATTAGTTTTGCTTACGTGGAAGGCGAGTCGTTGCTGATGGGCATCAATGATATCGCTGTTTCCAGCGGTTCGGCATGCACCTCTGCGACGCTTGAACCATCTTATGTCTTGAAGGCCCTCGGTACGGGCGACGACTTGGCGCACAGTTCGATCCGCTTCGGCATCGGCCGTTTCAACACCGCCGCCGAGGTCGATTACGTGGCCGACCGCGTCATCGAAACTGTCGAGCGTCTGCGCGAACTTTCTCCGCTGTACGAAATGGCGAAAGAAGGCATCAATCTGAAAGATGTAAAGTGGGCGGGCGAGTAAGAACGGGTAGAGCATGACTGGGCAGGGCATGACTGGGTAGAGCACGACTTTAGTCGTGCCGCCAAAGGGTTCCAACTGAGAAGGGGCTTTAGCACCTAAGTTCAGAGAATTCAGGAGAAGCGAATGTCATATAGCGATAAGGTAATTGATCATTACAACAATCCGCGTAACGTAGGCTCCATGGACAAGGCCAGCACCGACGTGGGCACCGGTCTCGTCGGCGCACCCGAGTGTGGCGACGTCATGAAGCTGCAGATCAAGGTGAATCGCGAAACCAACGTGATTGAAGAAGCCAAGTTCAAGACCTTTGGCTGTGGCTCTGCGATCGCCTCATCTTCCTTGGCAACCGAGTGGGTCAAAGGCAAGACCGTGGATGAAGCTCTCGCAATCAAGAACATGGACATCGTGAAGGAGCTGTCGCTTCCTCCCGTGAAGATCCATTGTTCAGTGTTGGCGGAAGACGCGATCCGCGCGGCGATCGGTGATTGGAAGAAAAAGCAGGAGAGTGCCAAGCCGGTGACCTCCGCCGTGGCGCAATAAGCTGCGAGCGCAAGGCTGCTGGCGAGCAGGGCTTCGTCTTGCGTCCTTGGACGTAAGACGATGACGGTTGCTGAGGCGGCAGCTCAGTCAGGCGTATCATCATCATGACGACAGTGATGGAACAATCCGCGCAGAGTTCGCAAGCCGCGCCGGCCAAGGGCATTCAGGTTACCGATAAAGCCCTGGCCAAAGTTCGAAGCGCGATGGCCAAGGAAGGCATTTCGCCCGAGCGGGGCGGATTGCGCCTGGGCGTCCAGGGCGGCGGCTGTTCCGGCCTGAGCTACAACGTCCGCTTCGATACGCAGCCGCGCGAACGCGATCGCATCTTCCAGTTCGGTGATATTCGCGTGTTCGTCGATCCGAAGTCGTTTATCTATCTGCACGGCATGATCCTCGATTACCAGGAGACACTGATGCAGCAGGGATTCGTCTTCGTGAACCCTCAGGCCACGAAGTCATGCGGCTGCGGGACTTCGTTCTCTGCCTGAGCCTGTGTGGCGCGGGCCCACTCGCCCGCGAGAGGCTACACCACGGCGCGGCCGTCCTTGCCCAGCTTCAGCGCCCTGGGCTTGCATCGTTGCCAGGTTAGGCGGGAGTTGTGCGTGATGAGCAGACAGAAATGACCAAGGCACCACTGACCACGATTACCGCGAAGCCCGCTCCTGAGGAGACTCAGACCTGCTGGTCGTGCGGCACCATGCGCGCCGTGCATTTCTGCGAATTCTGTGGCAAGGTTCAGCCGCCGGCTCCGGTGGACTACTTCACATTCTTCGGTCTGCCGCGCAAGTTGAATCTGGACGTCACGGCATTAGAAGAAGATTTCTACGAGCTCAGCCGCAAGCTGCATCCCGATATCAACGCCCGTGCCGGGAGCCAGGAGCAGGAGTGGAGCCTGCAACAGAGTTCCTTGCTCAACGACGCTCATCGTACCCTGAAAGACCCCATCAAGCGTACACAGTATCTGTTGAAGCTGGAAGGCGTGGAACTGGAAGAGCAGTCGAAGTCCGCGACTGAGCAGGCGCGCTCTACCGGAGAACTGAAGAAACAAATTGTTCCTCCAGATTTGCTGGAGGAAGTCTTTGAGCTCAACGTGCAGCTCGAAGAGCTTCGCATGCAGAAGAAGATGGGTGAGGACGATCCCGCTCTGATCGAGGAAATCGGCCGCCAGAAGCTAGAACTCGAAGAAAAGCATGAAGCGCTCCTCGAGGAATTACGGACCCATTGGAAGACCTGGGATCGATTAATCGAGCGCGAGCAAGCAGGCAAGGTCGTTTCAGAAGATGAACGCAAGCAAGCCCGCGACAAAATGGTGGACTTGTTAAATCGCCGCAACTACATCCGCAATCTCGTAAGGGATGTGAGTGAGGCTTTGGGAGAATGAGTAATTTGGCAATCGGGTAATTTTGTAATTTGAAAAGTTGACAGTTTTTCAATTGCTAAATTACCCGATTACCAAATCACCAAATTGCAAATGTCTTCTTATCGCATCGTCGGCATCGACCTCGGCACCACGAATTCTCTCGTGGCCTTCATGCAGGGGGAGAGCCCTGCCGTAATCCCCGGCGAAGATGGTTTAAATCTCGTTCCATCGGTGGTCGCGCTCGACGAGAAAAATCAGCCAGTGATCGGCAACGCTGCGCGAAAGTACTTAGCCGAGACGCCGGAGCGCACCGTCTATTCAATCAAACGGCTCATGGGACGCGGAGTTGACGATATTCAGGAAGAACTGAAATTCTTCCCATTCCGCTTGGCGGAAGACTTACAACCGGGCGAAGTCTTGCGCATCAAGCTGGGCGATAAGACGTTTACGCCGCCCGAGATCTCAGCCCTCATCCTGCGTCAACTGAAGCGCAATGCTGAGCGCTTCTTCGGTGCACCCGTCGCCAAGGCAGTCATCACGGTTCCCGCGTATTTCAACGACGCCCAGCGTCAGGCCACAAAAGATGCAGGCCGCATCGCCGGCCTCGAAGTCCTTCGCCTGGTCAACGAACCTACGGCAGCCTCGCTCGCCTACGGTCTCGATAAAAAGCAAAATGGAATCGTCGCCGTTTACGATCTCGGCGGCGGCACCTTCGATATCTCCATTCTAAAACTGCACGACGGCATCTTCGAGGTCGTTTCCACCAATGGCGACACGCACCTTGGCGGCGACGATATCGACAATTTGCTGATCACCATTGCTCTCGACGACACTCTCGGGGACCTCAGTCTCGATCTCCGCCGCAACGCCGAAGCCGTGCAAGCCATTCGCAAAGCCGTGATTGAAGCCAAAATTGCGCTCTCCTCGCAGCCTTCTGCGAAACTTGATATTGAACTTCCCGGTGACAAGCGCTATCTCCGCGAGATCACGCGCGAGCAGTTCGAACAACTCATTCGGCCGATCATCGACCGCACCGTCGGCCCCTGCAAGCAAGCGCTGAAAGATGCCGGCCTCAAGCCCGAACAGATTGATGAAGTCGTCCTCGTAGGCGGATCCACGCGTATCCCCAAAGTGCGCGCTCTGGTAAAAGAACTGTTCCACCGCGACCCGCACACCGATTTGAATCCTGACGAAGTGGTCGCCCTCGGCGCGGCCGTGCAAGCCAACATTCTTGGCGGCGGCTCTGAAGCGACCGAAAACATGCTGCTGCTCGATGTCACTCCGCTATCGCTTGGCATCGAAGTCGCCGGTGGCGTAACCGACAAAATCATTCTGCGCAACTCAACTATCCCCGCGTCTGCGACGCAGTTCTACACCACGCAAATTGATGGTCAAGCTAACGTCGCGATTCACGTTCTACAGGGCGAGCGTGAACTCGCCAAAGATTGCCGGTCCCTCGCCCGTTTCGATCTCAAAGGCATTCCTCCCATGGCGGCAGGCATGGCTCGCATCGAGGTCAAATTCCTCATCGATGCGAACGGCATCCTGAACGTCTCTGCGCGCGAGCAGCGTAGCGGCAAAGAATCCGAAATTCAGGTTCAGCCCAGCTACGGCCTCACCGACGAGCAGGTCGAGGGGATGATCCTCGATTCGTTCGACAGCGCGGAAGAAGACTTCCGGCAGCGCCAGGTCATTGAGGCCCGCAACGAAGCTGCGACCATCTTGGCTGCCCTCGACAAAGGCAAAAAAAGCCCGGCGTGGGGTCAACTGACCACCGACGAGAAAAAGAAGATTGCGAAGATGGAGAAGGCTTTGATCGCGGTTAAGGCCGACGACGATTACCAGGCTATCCGCAAAGCCATCGACGCGCTCAATCAAGGCACAACGCGGCTGGCCGAGCTAATGATGGATAGCGCCGTCTCCGTCGCGCTAAAAGGCAAAACCATGGACGAAGCCGATATGGGCGAAGGCCCCACCGCTCCGCATCCCATGGCGAAAGCGGAATTTGAGTAAGAGAGCAGTTAGCCGCTGGCAATCAGCCAGCAGTGAGTCACGAGCGCTAATTGCCAGATGCCAATCGCTAGAGTTTGAGGAGCAAGTATGGAAGAAAACAAGAACCAAGGAGCCGGCACCATCACCGAAGAAGCGCCCGGTGAAAATATGGTACAGATTACGTTCCTCCCCGAGGGCAAGACCGTGCAGTATGAGCATGGCAAGTTGCCTTACGAAGATCACGGCAAGGAAGAGTCGATTCTCGATATCGCGCTCAACTACGGAGTAACGCTCGACCACGCCTGTGGCGGCAACTGCGCCTGTACCACTTGCCACGTCTGGATCAAAGAAGGCGCCGAAAATCTTTCGCCCATGGACGACGACGAGGCTGACCGACTCGACATGGCCGCCGATTTACAGTTAAACTCACGTCTCGGCTGCCAGGTACAGGTCACGAAGCCGGGTAAGGTAGTCGTCGAGATCCCCGCCTGGAACCGCAATTACATATCGGAAGAACATCACTAACGTCAGCCGTTAGCAATTGGCACTTAGCTGGCTCTGCTAATGGCGGCAACTCCGATGCCAGACTGCGTGCTGATTGCCAGCTGCTAATTGCTGTTTCCGAGGAAACCATACATGCCCAAACCTCTCACCTGGGACGACGCCGAAGACATCGGCATCCTGCTCTCTGAGGCTCATTCCGAGGTTGATCCGCTCACCGTCCGCTTCACCGATCTGCATCGCTACGTGACCGAGTTGCCTGATTTCAAGGGTGACCCCGGAGCCTCCAACGAGGGTAAACTCGAAGCCATCCAGATGGCTTGGCATGAGGAATTTCAGGATCGCACCCAAGGTTAGCCAGACCAGACCCTGATTCTCATTCCCTTGAGGCGAACGGAACCCCCGACATTTTACATTTTCGTGACAATTCGGTGGCCGCACGGGATTAGGGTATGTTCAGTGCTGCTACGCGGTTTTGCAACGGGTTTCCGCCGCGGCCATCAGCATCTCTCTCTGTATCAACTGCAAAGGGCACGGCGTTCTGGCCGTGCCCTCTTCTTCTACTCGCGTAAAATACCACCTATCCTACGGTAGCTGGAACCGGCTCTTCCACACTCGCTTCGCGCAGGAACTTCGCTGCTTCTTCGGGCGGCGTGGGATTAATGTAGAACCCCGTGCCCCACTCGAACCCCGCCGTCTTGGTCAACTTCGGCATAAACTCCACGTGCCAGTGATAGTGATCGTTGGTCGGATCCTGCGCCGGCGAAGTGTGGATCACCAGATTGTAAGGCGGATTATCCAGCACCCGGTCCGCCTTGATCAGCAGAGTCTTCAGTGCTTTGGCCAAATTCTCAAACAAGTGAGACGACGAGTTTTCGAACGCCGATTCGTGCTGCTTCGGCAGAATCCAGGTTTCGAACGGGAAGCGTGGTGCGTAAGGCGCAATCGTGAGGAAGTTCTCGTTCTCGGCCACCACGCGGCTTCCATTTTCCGTTTCCTGGCGAATGATATCGCAGAATACGCATCGCTCTTTGTACAGGAAGTATTGCTTGGCACCTTCGAGTTCCTGCACCACATTGATCGGCAAAATCGGTAACGCGATCAGTTGCGAGTGTGCATGCTCCAGCGACGCTCCCGCCGCCTCTCCATGGTTCTTGAAAAGCAAAATGTATTTGAAACGCCGGTCCTTCTTCAGATCGAGAATGCGGTCGCGAAATGTCCACAAGACATCTTCGATTCGTTTCGGAGGCAGCGTCGCCAGGCTGGCATTGTGATCCGGCGTCTCGATGATCACCTCGTGCGCCCCAACGCCGTTCATCCGGTCGAACATGCCCTCGGCCTGCCGGTTTAGTGTGCCTTCAATCCCTAACGCCGGAAACTTGTTCGGCACCACCCGTACGGTCCATCCCGGCGTATCCCGCTGCGACGCCGGTCCGCCATTTGATCCCGGGCGGTAAGCCTGAATCTCAGGCGGCGTTTTGCTCTCATTTCCGTAGCAAAAAGGGCAGAAGCCCCCTTTCAACTTCACATTCTCCCGTGCGAAATCCGTGGGCCGCTTGGCGCGATCGGTCGAAATAATCACCCACCGGCCAACAATAGGATCTTTTCTCAGCTCAGGCACTAACAAACCCCTTATCCAGAATAGGTGAATTTTTCATTCTAAGCCGACAGGGAGGAATTACGAAATATTTCAATCTGCGGCTGGCTGGTCTTCGACTGCCCATAGTATACGCTGACCACATCGAAGCGCCACTGGCACGAAGGTGGGAAACGACGTAGATACTCCCTCGCCACTGCAGCCACCTCTCGCCGCTTGTGCCGGTCCACTGCTGCTTCGCCCGGCTTCACCTCGCGTGTACTCCGAGTTTTAACCTCCACAAAACAAAGAATATCCTTGTCCCAGCCGATCAAATCAATTTCGCCGCGGCAACGCGGTGAACGGAAGTTTCTCGCTACCATCGTGTAGCCCAATCTTCTCAGGTGAAAGTAAGCTGCTTCTTCGCCCCGGCGGCCCGTCCGCTGGTGTGCAGGAGTCGGGTCGGGTGGCAGCATGCGCTCTGCCAGCCAGTCCAAACTACGAAGTGTCGCCTGCGTAATTCGACCGGAAAGCACGACCAACTCCTTCAATTATGTTAGTCGTACCGCCGGGGCATGGAGCGCACTCTGAGCCATAATTGTGGCAGGCAATACCAATCCGGGAAACTAATCGCTTCCTAGGCGCGGCTGGTGCCCACTTTGTTACTGATCCCCATCGTTTTTCGAGAACCGGGCGCAGACGTCCGAGGAGCTGCCTCGTACCCGCAGTCTCCCAGCGGGTTTATAATCCTATGAAACTGTATTCCACGCAATGACTGATCAACTTAGAAAAAAACTGCAGGAAGAAGTCGACGCGCTCGAGCACGAGTTGGTTCACGAGCTGCCCAAGGAAATCAAGCGCGCCGCCGCTCTTGGCGACCTCAGCGAGAACGCCGAGTATCACATGGCCAAGCAGCGCCAGGAGTTCGTCAAGGCCCGCTTCCGCCAGCTCGGCAAGCGCTTGGCCGATCTCTCCTTGACCAACATGAACAACATCCCCAGGGACAAAGTGGGGCTGGGTTCCACGGTCAAAGTCTATGACAGCACCAAGGAGGAAGAGATCGAGTACAAGCTGGTCACCAGCGAAGAGTCGGACGTGGCTTCCGGCAAGATCTCGACCACCTCGCCCATCGGCCGTGCTCTGCTCAATAAAAAGGTCGGCGACGAAGCCACGGTGATAACTCCCAATGGCAAGCGTGAACTGGAAATTTTGAGTCTGACCACCGTTCACGACGAGGCTGGCCCCGAAAAGGCGGAAGCCTGATGTCGGTCTCGCCCAGCACGTCGCCGAACCTGTCGTGGACGAGCGCCTTCGGCCGCGCCTGCGGTGTGCTCCTTGATACCATCGTCCGCTGGCTGGCATTGTCGCGCATCAATCCCAACGTTCTAACTTTCATGGGGCTCGTGGTAAATACGTGGGCGGCGATTCTTTTCGGGTCTGCCAACGCCGGAACCCAGCGGCATCTGTTTTTCCTCGCTGGCCTGGTGATTATCTTCTCCGGCTTCTTTGATCTCGTGGACGGTCAGGTTGCCCGCGCCACCAACCGCGTCACCCGCTTCGGAGCGTTTTTCGATTCCGTCGTGGACCGTTACAGCGACGCTTCGCAGTTCCTCGGCCTCCTTGTCTTCTATGCGCGCGGCGATCGTTTCTTCTACGTCGTGCTCACCGCATTCGTCATGGTGAGCGCCATCATGGTCAGCTACACGCGTGCCCGCGCCGAATCGCTTATTGGCTCCTGCCGCGTGGGCTTCATGGAGCGCCCAGAGCGCCTGGTTTTGGTCATCATCGGTGCACTCTTCAACCGCATGGCGCCAGTGCTCTGGATCATCGCCGTTCTCTCCACCCTCACCGTCATCCACCGTATGCGCTACACCTGGACTCGCACGCAGGACGCCCCGTCCGCTGTGACCGCCAAAGCCGACCACGCCGCCTGAGGAACCCCGTTTCCTCTTGGCACGATGCTAGACTATCCAGTCATCTCACCTTTCTGGGGAATTTTCTTGCCTACTGATCCTGTTCTCGTAGTTCACGGAGGTGCATGGGCCATACCCGATGACATGGTCGAGCCCCACCTGCGCGGCGTGCGCAACGCGCTGGCCGCAGGATGGCGAGTATTGGAGCGCGGAGGCCCGGCACTCGATGCCGTCGAGGAGGCGGTCGTCATCATGGAAGATGACGACACCTTCGACGCTGGTCGCGGAAGTTTCCTGAACCGCGAGGGCAAGGTACAACTCGATGCGCTCATCATGGACGGTGCCACGTTGCGCGCCGGAGGCGTAGGGTGCGTAGAGCGGCTACGCAATCCCGTGCGCGCCGCGCGCAAGATCCTCAGCGAGAGCCCGCATGTATATTTCGTAGCCGAAGGCGCTGAGCAATTCGCCGCCGAGCACGGTATCTCGCTGTGCGAGAACGAAGACTTGGTTGTCCCGCGTGAGATCGAACGGCTGCGCGCGTATCAGCGCGAAGCGGCCGGCCATGGTTCGGCAAGAGATGGCAACGACTTGTTCGCACCCACGATTTCTCACGATACCGTCGGCGCAGTTGCGCTGGATCGCGAAGGTAATATCGCGGCGGCAACTTCCACTGGCGGCACACTCAACAAAGCTCCCGGTCGTCTGGGCGATTCATCTCTGATCGGTTGTGGCTGCTATGCCGATAATCTAAGCGCCGCCGCTTCGACCACCGGTTGGGGCGAACCGATCATGAAGCTGGTCCTGGCTAAGTGGACTGCTGATCGCGTGTCAGCTGGTAATCTCCCCGAATGGGCCGCCCAGGAAGCTATGAATTATCTAAAGCAGCGCTTGAATGGCCATGGCGGCATCATCATCCTGAACGCCCAAGGACAAATCGGCATCGCCCACAATACTCCTCGCATGGCGTGGGCGTGTAAAACCGGCAAGAAAGAAGACGCTCGGATCGATCGCAACGCCGTTTGATCATCGCAGCCACGGGGCCGCGAGAACCACGCCTATTTCTTTGGAAGACGTTAGTAGGAACAATCCACAGTTCTTGCTTTGAAAGGGTTCAGCCGCCCTCTAAACATCCCCCAAATGGACAACGGCTTTCGCTGCCGCTCGACTGGACTTCCACACGCTAGGTCGTCAGAATAACTTAGAACTCTCACGCGTCATGTCCGAACATCTCGCCAGATCGATTATCCAAACCCTGCGCCAGCATGGCTTTCGAGCCTACCTCGCGGGAGGGTGCGTTCGCGATCTGCTCCTCGAGCGCGAGCCCGCGGACTTCGATGTTGCCACCAGCGCAACCCCTGCTCAAGTGATGGAAATCTTTCCCGAGACCTACGCGGTCGGAGCGCAATTCGGTGTTGTGCTGGTTCCACCGCCGAAGCCTGAGCGCGAGGAAGCTGAGTGCGCCATGCCGACGGCTAAAGCGGTCGAGGTCGCAACCTTCCGCAGCGATCTCGGCTACTCCGACGGGCGCCATCCCGATGAAGTCCGCTTCAGCCAAGATCCTCGCGAGGATGTTGCCCGCCGCGACTTCACCATCAACGGCATGATGCTCGACCCTGTCAGCGGACAGGTACTCGATTTTGTAGGCGGGCGGAAAGATCTGGATGCTCATATCATCCGCGCCATCGGCTATCCCGTGCACCGCTTCGGCGAAGACAAGCTACGCTTGCTGCGCGCGATCCGTTTTGCAGCTCGCTTTGAGTATGTCATCGAGCCAGAAACGTTAGCCGCGATTCAGGACCTCGCCCGCGAAATTCAAGTGGTCTCGCGCGAGCGTGTTCGCGACGAGCTCACCAAAATGCTCACCGAAGGCCATGCCCGCCGCGCTTTTCTTTTGCTGGATGAGACCGGCTTGCTGAAAGAAGTGCTACCGGAGATTTCTGCGATGAAAGGTGTTCAACAGCCGCCTGAGTTCCATCCCGAAGGCGATGTGTTCGTGCATACTCTGCTGCTGCTGGAGAACTTGCCCCATCCGTGCCCGTCCACGCTGGCCTGGGGCGCGCTCCTGCATGATGTCGGCAAACCCGCAACCTTCCGCGTCGCGCCCGACCGTATCCGTTTCGATGGCCACGTCGAAGTCGGCGTCAAAATCGCGGAAGAAATCTGTGAGCGTTTGCGCTTCTCCAACCAAGACAAGGCCCAGGTGCTCGCCCTCGTTGATAATCACATGCGCTTCGGCCACGTCACTCGCATGAAAGAGTCAACGCTGAAAAAATTCTTGCGCCTGCCCGCTTTCGAGGAACATCTTGCCTTGCACCGCGCCGACAGCCTCGCCAGTCACCGCAATCTGAGCACGTATGAATTCCTCCAAAAGAAGCTCACCGAGATTCCAGCGGAGAAGTTTCGCCCCATTGCATTAATCACCGGAGACGATTTGATCGCGGCAGGGTATTCGCCCGGTCCGCGGTTCCGCGAGATTCTGGAAGCCGTGGAAGACGCTCAACTCGAAGGCCGGCTGCTTTCCCACAGTGCCGCGCTCGAAATGGTTCGACGCGATTTCCCGCTCTGAAAACCTGAGTCCTGGAACACGTCGCGCGCAACCGGAATGCTAGAATCGAGATTTAAACTATTTGCTCTCGAAGAATTGACTTACGAGGATTTGCCTTGCAGCAGGCAGGCTCAGGACTCGAAAAGATCGTGCTCGGCTCGCTCCGGCGCTTGCCGCAGGCCGAAGTCCCGTTACTCGCTTGGCCCTTGGTCTGCGGTTCGGTGGTCGCAGAGCGTACGCAAGCTTTAGAATTCTCCAACTCAGTTTTGCGTGTCGAGGTTCCAGATGCCGGATGGAAGCGGGAAATGCAAAGCCTCGCTCCGCGTTATCTCGCCACGCTGAATCGTTATGCCGGCCAAAAAGTCGAGAGAATTGAGTTTGTGATTCGCCAAGGCAAACAGGAATAAGTCGCGGAATGGCTCTCAGAAAATGAAGGTCACAGAAAAAGACGTCACCTACGTTGCCGATTTAGCCAACCTGGAACTCTCCACGGACGAGCGAACCGGCATGGTTCGTGATCTGAACTCTATCCTCGACTACATCGATCGGCTCAACCAACTAGACACGTCTGACGTTGAACCCATGACGCAAGTGTCAGACCGTTACCGCGTCGACGATTCCAAGCATGGCACCGAGAGATTTGCATACGCTTATCGCGATGATGTGGTGGAGGGTTTGCGCAAATCGTTGTCGCAGGAAGCGGCTCTGGCAAACACACCCGATGCGGACGGCACCTTCTTCCGAGTGCCCAAAGTCATTGAAAGATAGTTGGCTAGTGGCCAGTGATCAATGGCTAGCCACCGAGCGCGATGACTGTACTGACCACTAATCACTAACTGCTGAACCATTATGACCTTGCTCACCATCGATGCCGCTCGCTCCGCCGTCCAGGAACGCAAGACGACTGCGCTCGCGCTCGCCGAGACGCACTACGCACGCATCGAGAAAGAAAATGGCCAAATCGGCGCGTATCTCACTCTATGTAAAGAGCGCGCTCTTGAGCAGGCCGACCGCATGGACCGCATGGCCGCCGAAGGCCGGCCCTTGCCGCCGTTGGGTGGCGTGCCCGTCGGCATCAAGGATGTGATGTCCACTCGCGGAGTGCGCACTACCGCGGGATCGAAAATTTTGGGTCACTACATCCCCCCTTTCGATTGCACCGCCGTGGCGCGCCTGGAAGCCGCAGGCGCCGTGGTCCTCGGCAAGACAAACTGCGACGAGTTTGCCATGGGCTCTTCCAACGAGAACTCCGCATTTCATCCCGTCCACAATCCGCGCGACTTGACGCGTGTCCCGGGAGGATCTTCCGGAGGCTCGGCCGCAGCCGTGGCCGCTGACATGGCTGTGGTCGCCCTCGGCTCCGATACCGGCGGATCGATCCGCCAGCCAGCATCATTCTGCGGCGTGGTTGGATTGATGCCGACCTACGGTCGAGTTTCGCGTTACGGTCTGATCGCCTTTGCCTCCTCGCTCGATCACATCGGGCCGCTGGCGAAGACGGTGAAAGACGCCGCGATCGTATTGCGCACTATTGCCGGCCGCGACCCGATGGATTCGACCTCCGCCGACTTGCCGGTCCCGGATTACGTTGCAGAGCTTGAAAAGCCCGTCCGCGGTTTGAGATTAGGCGTAGCGAAAGAGTATTTCGGCGAAGGGTTGGACGACGAAGTCCGCCACGCGGTCGAGTCGGCGATCGACAAGTTGAAAAACCTAGGCTGCGAAGTAGTACCGGTTTCACTGCCGCACACACCGTACGCGATTCCCACGTATTACCTGATTGCGACCGCGGAGGCGTCAGCCAACCTGGCCCGCTACGACGGGGTCCGCTACAGCTATCGTGCTTCGGGTGTGAAATCGCTCTCGGACATGTATCGCCGCAGCCGCGATGAAGGTTTCGGTGCCGAGGTCAAGCGCCGCATCATGCTCGGCACCTACGCTCTGAGCGCGGGTTATTACGATGCGTATTATCTGAAGGCGCAGAAGGTGCGCACCCTGTTAGCGCGCGATTTCGAAGAAGCCTTCCGCCAAGTGGATGCCATTATCACGCCCACCAGCCCAACGGCAGCGTTTCGACTGGGGGAGAAATCAAACGATCCGCTAGCCATGTACCTGGCGGATATCTATACAGTCACGGCAGATCTAGCTGGGATTCCGGGAATTTCAATCCCCTGCGGCCAGACGAAAGAGAAGCTGCCGATTGGCTTGCAAATTCTGGGAAAGCATTTCGACGAAGCGGCCATTCTGCGTCTGGCGCATGCCTACGAGCAGGTCGCTTAAATCAGCGTGTAGTACGTTTCTCCTGCGCAGGCGCGACAAAGCACCTTCCCATCACGCCGCACTTCGCGCCGGAAGTTGATGCCTTCCCCGCACGCATCACACACTACGCGTTCACCCTTGTATCCAGGAAATTCTTCGGGTGGAAGCTCGACCTTCACCGACTGCGTGGTGAAAAGATCGTCGTCGGCGATTTCGCGATAGGCCAGCATCTGCTGCTGGTTCTTGTCTGCGATTTCAGGATGCATCTGCCGCGCGAGAGCTTTCGACGATTCTTTCGCCGCGATGCGGATCGCCTTGCCACTGCTTACGTCCACAAAGGTCGCCGCAACTTTGCCCCAGTCGCGAAACTTCAACGCCCGTTTTCCCAAGCGGCAGCCGGTCACTACCCCAACCGCATCTGTCGCGCAGCGGTCGATTTCGACGAAGGTCACAAGCCGCTTGCGGTCTTTGCCCAGCGGATCCTCGATGCCAAGTTTGATCAGGCCCAGCATCGCGAGCCGCACACCCAATACTTGTCCCGCGCAGAGATGTCCGTGGGCTCGTTCGGCATCCACAAGATATTCGTCGAGGGATTTCATCGAAGCTTTCAGCCGTCAGCTCTCAGCTTAACATTGGCGTAACTATTTTCGGCGCCAGCGTACCCCATCTTTCGTATTTTCGATGACAATCCCAGCAGCCGTAAGTTCCGCGCGTAGAGCATCGGAAACCTTGAAGTTACGCGCCTTGCGAGCAGCTTCCATTTCAGAGATCTTCTTTTCAATATCGGCGTCAGAGAGTTGACCCGACTGCACCGCCTCCCGCAACTCCGCGCTAATGTCTTTCTCTCTGCCTTCGGTCGAAGCCCAGTCGAGCACCTGTTTCATCTTCAGGCCATCGTCGTCTTTCAGCACCGCGAAGACCTCGTCGAACTTCTCCAGCACGCCAAGCAACGGCGGGACATCATCCTTCTTGATTCCACCCGCGTCCAAGGCCGCGTTGGCGGTACGTACCATCTCGAACAGCGCCGCCTGCGCCTGCGCCGTATTGAGGTCGTCGTCCAGCGCGCTCTTAATTCGATCAATCGTCTCGCTCGCGAGCGAGTGCATTTCAGCGCACGAACCAGACGGAAAAATTCCTGTCGTCAAGCGTTGACGAAAATTTCTCAATCGTTCCACCGAGACCGCAGCCTGCCTCAGTCCATCGAAGGTAAAGTTCAGCTGATTCCGATAAGGCACCGAAGTCAGCAAATACCGGATCGACGAAGGTCGATGTCCCTTTAACACCAGATCGCGCAGAGTGTAGAAATTTCCCAGGCTCTTTGACATCTTCTCGCCCTCGACCAGCAGAAAGCGCACGTGAAACCAAAAACGCGCAAACATTTTTCCGGTGAAGGATTCCGATTGCGCGATCTCGTTCTCGTGATGCGGGAAGACCAGATCTTCTCCCCCGGCGTGCAAATCAAAACTCTCGCCCAGCTCCTGCATCGACATAACGGAGCACTCCAGGTGCCACCCTGGCCGTCCCGGCCCAATCGACGTGTCCCAGGATGCTTCGCCCGGCTTGGGCGCTTTCCACAGCGCGAAGTCGCGGGCACTATCTTTGTCGTACTCATCCACATCCACGCGGGCGCCATCCAGCATTCCGCCAAAATCTTTTTTCGAGAGTTTTCCATACCGCGGAAAGCTCGCGATGCGGAAGTAGTAGGAGCCGTCGTCGGTTCGGTAAGCGATGCCCATTTCCACAAGTTTGGCTACGAACTCCGCCATCTGCGCGATGTGCTCCGTGGCGCGCACCAGGATAGGTTGTTCGATGGCAATCATGGCAGCGTCTTCCAGAAACGCTTTCTCGTACTTTGCCGTGTATTGCTGAACGCTCACGCCGTCGTGGGCCGCGTTGCGGATGATCTTGTCGTCTACATCCGTTATGTTCATCACGTAGCGCACAGCGTAGCCGGATTGCCGCAAGAATCGTTGCAGCATATCCACAGCAATGAAGGTCCGAAAATTGCCAATATGGCCGTAACCGTAGACGGTAGGGCCGCAAGCATACATGCGAACTTCACGGTCGCGGAGCGGACGAAATTCCTCGACCTGCGAGGACATGGTGTTGTAAAGGCGAAGGGCCATTGGCGATTGCAGCACTCAGAGATGAACCCCAATTCTAGGGGGACGTGCGAAAGCCGGTCAACTGGGGCGGATATCGGCGGAGGGGTGCGAGGCCAGCGCGGGCGAGTGCAGCCGCAGCCGGTGCTGTACCAGGAAGACATAGTGTAGTGCAGAAATAATCGTGAAAGAGAAAGTGGCTCGCAAGAAAACAGTGCGTGTAATCCAGATCCAACGCTCAGGCCGAACCGAAAACAACATGGCAAAGAAAACGGCAGCGATCTGCGAAAACGTATTTGCCTTCCCAAAGATGCTGGGACGAAAATCGCGCAATCCCGCGATGGCAAATAACACCGCGCTCGCCGCCAGAATGGAAATGTCCCGGCTGAAAACCAGCACGGTGAATTTCCAGGGTATTTTGTGCAGGATCGAGAGCACCAGAAACATCGTACTTAATAAGAGCTTATCCGCGATCGGGTCGAGATACTGTCCGAGCAGAGTCTGCTGATGTAACTTGCGAGCCAACAATCCGTCCAGCCCATCGCTAAAACCGGCAATCACGAAGAGAACCAACGCCCTGAAATAGCGCCCTTCGACCAGTTCGATGACGATAAACGGAACGAAAACCATCCGCAGCAGCGTGAGCTGGTTGGGCGCGGTGAAGATTTGAGATAGCTTCATGCCTGCCCCTTCTTCGGAGAAACTCCGGAAGCCTCCGCGCCTGTAGCGGGGTCGTTCGTTCGGTTTGCCAGCGCGGACCCCAAGATCGCAGCCGGATTGCGACCGGTCTTCGCTGAAAAACGCTGCGAAAGTGATGGCAGATTGCCATCCGGAAGGTCGAGCTCGATTCGTTCGATCCGGTGCATGGGAAAGAACACAACCGCCGGACTAAACGGCTCCCCATCCTTTACCATCACCACCAGATCTTCAAAGGAAGCTAGTTCAATCCCGCTCATGCTGAGCCCTTCCGGCGCCAGCGAAAAAATCATGCCCCAGAACTTGTCCCGGGGATTGCCCAATGTCACAACCACCATACATCCCGAAACGAAAGGACCGTGGACCGTGAGCTGCGTAGCACTGCTGTCTTCTCGCCGCGAACTTCTTGGCATGGAACGATTGTCGCTGCCGTAGCGGGGACTTGGCAACAGGGAATAGCGGTTGGTAGTGTCCTAACACTGCGTTGCTGCCTAATGGTATACTCCCCGGCAAATGGCAACTCGGCACATGCGTCTTGAGCTTTATTCTATTCATGCCCATGTGGATACCGCTGCACAGATAGATTATGCGGCATTTTTTGATTCGATGGCGCAAGCGCTCAAGGGCTACCACTTTGAAGAGGGCGCTCGCCAAGTCGCGATTGGGCGGGTCGTAAGTCTTAGTGGGAAACTGTTCTTGGTTGCATATACTGGGTACGCCGAAAAAACAGTGCTCTTGTTTGATCTTAATGAACAAAAGGAACTGTTCGAGGCGACTGAACCGGGCAGATTCCCAGCCCGAAAAACCCATGTTTTGATTGACCCTCAACGTAGATTGCTTCTAATAGAGTCTATGCGCGGACATCTTCACCCAGAGGACTTGGCTGTCGCGCTAGAGGCGGTTGGACGAAAAATGCCAGGATTTGAAACCCTCGAATTGAATTTCAATCCAGTTGCCGACAGTGAGTTCATCAGGCAGATTGATCAATTCCAACGTATTCAGTCCGCAACGGTCACAATGGCGCGACCCAATGTCGATTGGACTGAACGACATCATCAACTAACAGAAGTGGCCGATGAATCAAATGCGAAGGCCATTGATGTTACCGTTCGTTCTAAACGGGGCAAGACGCTATCCAAGGATGCTGGCCTCGTGCAGTTTGTCAAACAGTTTGCCGCGTTGCCAATGTCAATTTTCAAAAGAATAAGCATAACTGGCGCTCGGGACGAGGACGGCGGTTTAATCACCCTCAATTTGAGCAAGCACATTGAGCATCTGGATTTGTTAACTCCGATCAACCCTGAAACTGGTCAACCGAATGAGAGCGACGTGAGGCAGAATATGGAGTCTTACCTCGCTACCAAAGAGAACCAAGATGCTTCGTCCTCTTAAGCAGTATCTCGTAGACGAGGGAATCCCGCGATGGCGAAACATTCTGGTAACGCCCGAGACCTTTCTTTCAGTCGCGGTTGTAGGGATTTTTCTTGTGTATGGGGACAGGCTCTTTGACAAGTCTCCCAAGATTGGCGATCTGACGACGGGCTTGATAGCCTATGCTTCGATTGCCCTTGGTTTTTGTGTTGCTGGGCTAACAATCTCGCTAACCCTACCAGACCGAGATTTTGCCTCCCACCTTGCTACCTTAAAGCGTTCCGGAGAAAAGACAAATTCGTATTCAGATTTATTATTTGTTTTCTCTTGGACGGCCATCGCCCATTGGGCAACAATTCTGGTGCTATTCGTCGTAATCTTACTGACAGAAAGCACTTCCCCGTTGCTGCCTGTCGGCCATACGAGATGCCGTACAGCGATTGTTGCAGCCGTAGCTGGATTGTGTACGTATTGTCTCTGTCAGTTCTTGATAACTTTGATTACGCTGTCGCAAGTGGGATCTGTTTACATTAAGCATCTGGCCGAGCGCCACCCTGACACAGGAGATCAGTCAGGTTCCACTGACGATCAGTAATCCCGGCTTCCATAGCCGGAGTTACCCTCAATGAGCCATGAATACGGCAAAGGTTGTAGTGCGCGAAGTGCAAAGCCACAGCCGCTTTCAGATGTGACAGCTTTTTGCTGAAAGCATTTGTGAGCCGCGTAAAACGCCGCATTTGCATCCGCATCGTGAGATTCTGGCGTTCTACGAAAGATGTGCTGATCTGGTCAGGGTCGGGGTCGCCTTGTCGGACTTTGGATATAACCCCCGAGATGCGTGGTGGGGAGTACCTCGCATCGGGAGTGTCGAACTGCCCGTAGTCGCCAAACATTTTCGTCAGTTGCGCGAAGTCAACGTCCGTTCCGAAGCACTCAGGCACGGTCACGGTGTAATGGTTCAGCCCGTCCGTGGTGAGTTGCACGCGGTTTGCGATGCGCTGATTCAAGTCCCAGAGGAATGCCCACGTGTCAGTCCGCACCCGCTTGCCGATTCGGAAGGAAGGCACCAGCTTGGTTTCCGCGTCAATCGCCACATAGACCCACTGGTCGCCTAGTTCCGGCGAATCTCCGCTCCGCACGTTGCGACGTTTCTTTCCTACGTAGCACCAAATTTCATCAACCTGCAAATACCTGGCGCTGAGATTCCGCATCTTCGCATCCATCAATTGTTGGCTGCGTTCTCCGGCGAGAAGCAACAAGCGCATGATCGTGTCACGATGCACGCCAGTAACGCGCTCAATAGAACGTAGGCTCATTCCTTCGACTAGCAGCTTGAGGATGGATTCTGCCTTCTCCATCGGAAGGCGCATCTCAGCGAGAGGCCGCGTGTGATCTTCCGTGAACGTCTTGCGGCATTGTTTGCAGGAATAGCGTTGTAGGCCGTTGCGATGCTTCCCAGAGCGTTTGCAGATTGATTGGCAGTTGTGGCAGGTCACCGTGAAATCTCCTTGAGTTCACAGCCGACTTGCCGGATAATGAAGTTGCGAGTCTCATTACGGCCTACGGCTGTGATGGATTCAGTCCCCGGTTGGCGTTGACGCGCTGATCGGGGCTTTTTGTTACCCACCCACTTTATGCTTGCACTGCAAGCATGTCAAGAACAATCAGATGCTTGCAATATTTTCCTTGCAGTATGCTTGCTAGTTAGCTTATAGTCGTGACGTCGTGAGGTGGAACGCCATGAACAATGAGGGCAACAAACTACAAAAGCTTGGCGGCGCTGCGCGTGCCAAGAAGCTATCGCCAGAGGACAGGAGCGCTATCGCCCAAAACGCCGCCGAAGCTAGATGGGAGAAGGCGGGAAAGCTGAAGCCGATTCCAAAGGCCACTTACGAAGGAATACTGACCATCGGGGATATGGAAATCCCTTGCGCGGTTCTTGAGGACGGTACGCGAGTCCTCACCCAGAGCGGGGTGATGATTGCGCTAGGACGAGCACGGCAAGCCAAAGGACGCCAGTATTATGATGCTGACGTCAATCTACCCGCTTTTTTGACTGCAAAGAACCTTAAGAGATTCATTCCAGACGAGTTAACCGTGACGTCAAGCCAGATTGAATTTAAGACCCTAGGCGGGGGCAGCGGGGGGCGAG
Source organism: uncultured Acidobacteriaceae bacterium (assembly GCA_964403025.1). Classification (GTDB taxonomy): domain Bacteria; phylum Acidobacteriota; class Terriglobia; order Terriglobales; family Acidobacteriaceae; genus Sulfotelmatobacter. The sequence continues at coordinate 174,987 of CAYOEH010000006.1, forward strand.
CTTTTGGGTATCGGGCAGAACTACTGCCCAAGGTTTGCGGGGTGTTTCTTGACGCCGATGCCGCTGGCGTTCTTGACCATACGCAGAAACATATCGCAGAACGGGCAATGATTCTGATTCGCGGGTTTGCCAGCGTCGGAATTATCGCCTTGATCGACGAGGCTACCGGGTATCAGTATGAACGCCCGAGACGCGACCTTGAAGAATACCTAAAGAAATTCTTGTCCGAAAACCTCCGGCGATGGGTGCGTACCTTTCCCGGAGACTATTTTAAGCATCTCTGTCGATTGAAGAATGTGGAACTTCGCCCGGACATGAAATTACCGCAATACTTCGGCCATCTCACAAATGATCTGATCTGGCGGAGGATAGCACCGGGCTTACTGAGAGCGCTTAAAGAACGGCGAAGTGAGCGCGGAAGTCCCAGCAATAAGCTTCATTCATGGACTAGCGAAGAACTTGGAAAACCGGAACTGCTCCTACACATGGGAACCGTTGTTGGGCTGATGAAACTTAACTCCGATTACGATACATTCCATAAGCAGCTTGATACTGTTGCACCCATATACCCTGACGAGCCGGGCCTGTTTGATGACCCTAAAGACTGGGAGAAACCCGCGTGACGGGCTGGCGGCCTTGCTACCCGAGGCCGCCACCAGAGCAACGCAGTGTTAGGACACTACCTAGCGGTTGGTTCTGAACCTCGAAGCTACGCGCCCTGGAAGTGATTCTTCGCCCGCTCGAGCTAAGGTATAATTTAGCAATCAGTAGGCGCGTAGCTCAGTTGGTTAGAGCGCTACCTTGACACTCTACCGAGGCACGAAGATTCAAGGAGTTACGAGGTACTCAGGGAACCCAGAAGCACCGAAAGAGCAGTCAGTTCTGAGTTCCGTTCCCATGTTCGTTCCCATCAACTTCAGCACTGTTTGTTGGTGCTGGCAGGCGGGTTTTCTGGCGAAGGAACGACGAAGTGAGACCTTCAGTTCGCAGGATGGCACTGTTTTTCCTTACCCCATGGCGGTAACAATCCCACAAAGAACTTGGTTTTCGCAGGGTGAGCGTGACTCTCAATTCCCACCCCATGCTTTCCAGTTCTTCTTGGCGGCTTCGTCGGGGAAGTTCGGAGCGAACAACTCATAATGAATGCAGACGTTGCAGACGAACATACGGAGTGTCCCAAGTGCGGTGAGCGGTTCGTTCCTAGCACAGACAAGTCGGGCCTGAGTTGTGTTGCACTTCGCGTATTGCAATTCCTGTCGCGTACAGTCGAGTCTGCGCGTCACTCCCGCGATGGAGGCGGAGCTAACGGACCATGGTTGGAGCATTGCCCGAGGTGCTAGGTGCAGCGTAATATTGCTGCGCCTCCGATGCCCATTAGACAGCTAGTCACCTATTACGCTGCACCAACTCTATTGGTCATCTTTCTGATTGCTTCCTCTGTTCGAGCCTATTCCACAGCAACCACCGTTATTGTCACGGAGAACGGCATTGTCATTGCCACGGACAGCGAGGTTGGGCTTGAGCAGGGAATGGGTGAAGGAACTATCGGCCATAAAGTTGGAACTAAAGTTTTTGTTGTCAACGGCCACTTTGCTATCGCCAGTCTCGGCAAGCAATTCTTTAACTTCGTTCATAAGACTGACGACGTTAGCGACTTTAGCTTTCCTTACGACTTCGGCGCATGGATACACCAAATCGAGGGTGGCCTGCCGCACGAGGTTTCTTTTGATGACTTCGCCCACACCGTCAATATTGAAGTCCACAAGCTCATACCGGAGCTGCAAACGGTCGTCAGCAATGGAGGATTGCGGCCACGCAATCCCGTGGATATTTTTGAGCCTTTTATTACGTATGTGATTGCGGGATTCCAGAATGGAAGTCCCAGACTCTACGTATTGAAATTTTATATCGATTGGGAAACCAAGATTGTGCTCGAACCCTACCTCATACCAATCGAATTGCAACCGATTGCGGGGCACACGCGCAGTTATTTCTTGGGGATAACCGAAGCCGCTACAAACTTCCATAACCCCCAAAGCTATGCGTATAAGCAAGCAATGGCCACTTGCCCCAAGGCATTCCAAAACATCATTTCCCACAGGCCCATCTCTCTCGATGAATCTATTGCCCTCGCTAAGGTGTTTATCAAGATTGAAGAGCAAGTCAATCCAAATGAGGTCGGAGGCAATATTCGCGTCGTTCGTATCTTGCCTGATGGCCGGGCAAACGATTTGATCGATGACCTGTCCAAAACACCCCCCGAAAAGCATAAAAAACAACATTAGAGTGGTCCCCACAGTGCTTAGGACAAGGTCGGCCAGGGCCTTTCATCTTCCCGTAACATGCCTGTGGTCTCATCGACGACTATGCGCGGCCCTGATCCCGTTCGCTGCCCGTACTGCGTCGAAGACGAAATTTCAAACGCATGACAGAACACGTCGATGGTCAATGTTTGTCTGCAAGAAGTGCGGGCATCTCGTCATGCCGGACTCTGAATACAAAGGCCGCCAATGCGCAGACATGACCCGGAACGCGGCTTGATGAGGCGGGGATTTCTCGTGGACAAATTCCTTTCCGGAGCGTTGTCTTTTGAGTTTCTGTGGTCTAGCATCGGGCATCAAGGAGTTTGCCATGACGACTTCAGACAATATTTCGTTGATGAGGCGTTGGTATCGTGAAGTGTGGGCAGAGCGCAAGAACGAAACGATTTACGAATTGATCGCTCCTGATGCTGTATTGATTGGGCAGACCGGCCCCAAGGCGGTAATCCACGGGCCCAAGGAATTCGCAGCCTTCGCCGACAAGATTCGTAACGCGTTCCCCGAGACGGACATCCAGGTAGAAGATGCTTTCGGGATCGGCGATAAGGTCGCCGTGCGATGGTCAGCCACGATGACGCATAACGGAGATGGCTTGGGCGTCCCAGCTACCGGCAAGAGGGTCGAGATCACAGGTATGTCAATCGCTCATATCGTCAATGGACAGATAGTCAAAGGGTGGGACAACTGGGATCGACTGGCGATGCTCGAACAAATCGGAGCGTATATTCCACCTGACGCTGTAATCCTGGCAAAGAGCGCCTAACCCTTTGGGGTGATTGGGTGGTCGCGAATCGTTAAAGAGTGACTCACCTAGCCTTGCCAAACATGTTTACCACAGGCGCACCGCACAGTATCGGTGGGCCGCTGCTTGGTCAGTTGCTGCTTGCAAACCGGGCACGGTTTTGTCATCACATAGGTCATAAATCTTGGTTCCTAGCACCGCAAGCCTTTGATTTGATCATCGAGGATGCACGTTTCCCACCAAAGTCTGGCCTCTTTTTGTATTCAAGACTTTGCCCGTGTCAGTCTCCCTAGGTTCGCCCGCTTTCACATTTTCTAGGCGTTTTAGCTCACGGCTCAGCGTGTTTTGGCTCACGGCTTCGTGGAGGGGATTCGTAACCGCTGAGGCGGACAGCAACCGACTAGGGCCCGTTCTGTTCCATCCATCCACATAGTGCAAAGTCGTCCGAAAGCGTTTCGTCAGGAAGGTTAATGTCACCAAAACTGAGAGTCGCGAGGGGATGGAGAATTTAAAACGCCCATCTGATCTGCCATAATCTTCCGATGTGCGGGCGCTACCGACTCTCGCGAAGAAAGCAGCTTGTCGAAGAGTACTTCGACAGCGCTGGAGGAGAAGACTGGACACCGCGCTACAACATCGCTCCCACCCAGCCGATCCCGGTCATCCGCCAGCATCCCAAAGAGCCCCATCGTGAACTATCGATGGTGCGCTGGGGCCTGATTCCGTCGTGGGCAAAGGATGCGTCCGGCGCAGCGAAGATGATTAACGCCAGGTCAGAAACGGCAGCGACGAAGCCTGCGTTCCGCGATCCGCTCAGGTACCGCCGCTGCATTGTCCCGGCTGACGGTTTTTACGAGTGGCAGCGATCAAGCGCGTCCAAGCAGCCGTACTGCTTCGAGGTTGATGGTGGAGCGCTGTTCGCGTTCGCAGGGATTTGGGAACGATGGAAAGATCCGGCTGGTACGACGCTGGAGACTTGCTCGATGCTTACCACCACGCCGAATGCCGTGACTTCGGCGATCCACGACCGGATGCCGGTCATACTCGACCCTGACAGCTACGATCTCTGGCTCGATCCTGGGATGAAAGATGAGGAGACGGTGGCAGAGATATTGAAGCCGTACGATGCGAACGCGATGAGCTGCTACCCGATCAGCCCAAGAATCAACCACGTCGCCAACGATGATGAAGAATGCGCTGCGCGCGTAGAGCTGGCGCAGACCCTGGTGCAGGCGAGATTGTTCTAAGCCGCGCGGCTCGGCGGCTTGGCCGGGCTCTCCCCTATCGGTGGACCGAGAAGATTATGGAGTATCCGCTATGGGCGTATTATGCGTAAGTGACCGGAGTTTGTAGGTTGCGTGTGTCGAGGATGGCAGTCCCGGTCTACCGCCTGACAAATCACCGCCACCTAAAGAGGAAAGAGCATGGCACTAACAAATGCATATCTTGTAACGACGAAGAACCTAGAAGCGTTCTTGAATGCTCTCCAATCCGCCAAGGCACCAGAACGATTTACGAACAAGTTCCTGACGCAGCTTGATTTCAGCAGTTCAAACGATCGACTTTTTATTGGACTTCTTAAAGGCTTGGGCTTCATCGATGAAAGCGGCGTGCCGACCAAGCGCTACTATGAATACCTTGACCAGACCCAAGCCTCAAGGGTTCTCGCCGAAGCCCTCCGAGAGGCGTATTCAGACCTCTTCGCTATCAATAAGTCTGCGCAGACTCTTACAGTTGATGAGGTAAAGAACAAGCTTCGTACACTAACCCAAGGGCAAAAGTCGGAGAACGTAGTCTCTCTGATGGCCAACACTTTCAGAGCGCTCGCGGATCTTGCTGATTGGCAATCTCCTTCTGTGGAACGAGTACCGGCAGCCGTGCCCGCTGTCGCCCCTCCCGAGGCTCAGCAGCCAGCGGTTGCAAAACCCGCTGCTCCCTCAGCCACGGCGGCGTCCCTTTTGGGGCCTCCATCTGACCCGGACGTACTTCGCCAACCACTACAACTGCACTATGACATTCAGATCCACTTGCCTGAGTCGCGAGATCCAGCCGTCTTCGATGCAATCTTCCAGGCACTTCGAAAACACCTGACGTAACGAGCCACTTACTATGAGCGACGACCTCTACTCTTTCGTGTTTCGCGGACTGCTGACCGAAGAAGCACTGGACAATGTAGGTCGTGTCAGACACTTCGGCCTCTCCGATCACCTTGACTCTGAAATAGCCTCTCGACTTCCAATAGACGCGTTCGACGAGGATCTTGTGTCCAGGGCGCAAAGGATGGCGGTGGTGTACGTCGCGATCACAGCGTTCGAAAACTCGGTTCGAGAGTTTGTTAGTAAGGTCTTGCTGGAGAACATAGGAGCGGATTGGTGGATTACGGCTGTGTCCGATAAAATCAGAGCAAGAGCTGAGAGTCGGCGCGCGGAAGAGGAAAAGATCCGTTGGCATACTCCACGAGGCGATGAGCCGATCAACTATACAGAGTTCGGTGACTTAGCCGCCATCGCAAGCCAGAACTGGAAGTTGTTCGAGGATTATTTGCAGTCTCAGGACTGGATGCGCCAAATCATCTCGACTGTCGAGCGATCGCGAAATGTAATCATGCACAGTGGCGAGCTAGGGATTCAAGACATCGAGCGGATTGCAACGGCGATCAGAGATTGGATACGGCAGGTCGGAGCGTGAAGCAGATCTCTGGTCTGCAGCGGCAGAACGAGAGCGACGCCGCGCAATAGAAAACGAATTGGACCGCAACGAACCCCGCACCATCACAAGGAGAGTTTGTGAACCTCCTCGGACTCAGAATCCTGATAGGGCTATTGTTAGCCGCTCCTCATCCTAAGCTGACCGTGGAACGCTCAGACTGTTCCGCCACAGCTTGGTACGGTTATACCGTGCAGTGCACCGCGTCGGTGCGTACAACCCGACACGAGGATTGGCTTATAACTTGTGGACAGCGAGGACCGGACACCAACCTCTGTGCAAAGTTGAACGTTGGCACGACGTATGCGTTCGAGGATCTGAATGCAGCAACCGCGCAGTGTAGGCCAGTGCCTAGTGGCAACAGATGCATAAAGATATACAGTCTTCCGTTTGACGTTGTTTACACCGTTCCGAAGGAAGGGCAGTGACATGTTAATATCCGCGCCGAAGAGTGCGGCGGATTCCGATGAGTGGCGTTGTCAAGTGGCTTTAAAGGATGTCGGCAGAGTGACGACTGGATGATCAACTCCCATTTACAACTCCGGTAGTGCTGGCCCCGGCGTGGCACCAAGGTACCATTGGTAGTAACCGGAGTGCGCGCGTACGATGGGGCGGAACGGAGAAACCAGTGAAAACCATCTTTGCAATTCTAGTTCTCAGCACCCTGTGCGCAGCACAGGGTAAGGTCAACGTAACCGTGATCGCGCGCCAGGACTCGAACGTGCCTTACAGCTACGCCTTCGTCAACAGCTTCAACGGAATCGCGCAGAACTTAAACCTTCGCGGCGCTACCTTAACCCTGCAGCTACCCAACGGCGACGCCGCTGTCGTCAACTGCACTAGCAAGTTCCAGGAGCGCTTTGCCGGACCGGGCAACGTGCGCTCCTGCCGCGTTCCGCTAGTGGATGATTTTGTCGCTGAGTTTCACGGGGACAACGCGAAGCTGATCTGGCCGGTTTCGCTCGACGGCAAGAAGGACGCCTCGGAGACCTACAAGATTATTGCCGTATCGAAGTCGAAGAAGTGATCTTCCGCGCTAACCATCGGGGCTGGCGCTACGTGGAGGGTTGAGTTCGCCGACGGACGGGAGTCAACAATCGGAGACTAGATAGCGGTCTTTGTTGCTTGATTCTCGATAATGGCTCGCGCAACCCGCTCACAGGTCTTCACTTCGGATTCCGTGGCGACTCGATGGGGTCCGAGCGCGCGTCCGGGATGGCGACCGTTCAAGACCGACGGGTCATTGCTGATCCGCCCGAGATCGCTGAGGTCTGCTTCGTTGACGTTGAGCGCGAGTGCCACATTCTTGCGTCCTCGATATAGGCATTCTGCGACTTGAAGCACATCGTAGAGCGGGTGCAGACGGCCCTCGGAATCGGTAGCGTATCTGGACCAATGCAGCAACATATCTCGCAGGTTTGGGTCGATCGTCTGACGCCGCGCAATATTCTCAACCCGCGACTGGGCGGCTTGCCGCTCGCGTCTTTTGGCCGCCTCCTGCTCTTCGAAGTCGGCTGGCCTAATATTGAAGGTAATAGTAGCTGTAACCCTCTGTTGACCGGTCTCAAGGTAAGCGTGGCGACTCACACATTCAAGGTCAAACCCAGCAGCTAGCGCATAAGATAGACTTCTGGCCAAGTTGTGCGCTATCTCGTCGGCCTGCTTGCTCAGGTGCTGCTCGTCTCCAACCTCTGCCGTTGCTCTTAGCATCAGCAGCGAGTTTTGCAGCGCAACGTCGAACGGAGGAACGGTAAGTGCGTATTCCACGTCAACAGTAGGCGTGATCTTAAAAGTGAACGTGTATTTGTTCATGTTGCCCGTCTGGATATAAACACGAAGTCTGCTGCTCAAGAATAATTCAACTCCATTTTGCCTGGCGACTCTGGCGGACCTCACTGTACCGATGACAGTGATAAGGGTCACTGACAGAATGTTGGTCAGAGACCATAACGTTTCCGAGTATCCGCAAGGCGTGCGGGGAGGGTCTGCCTTGCCTCATTATCTTCGTTATCGCAGTCTTGGGGTGGGGCAGCTTTAAGGAGCACTTCATGTACAGCAAGACGCTATACGGCATACTATTTACGCTATTACTGCTGGCCACGTGTGGGCTCGCGTCCGCGCAAAGCGAGCCCGATACTAAGGGACCGCTGGTTTTCATCTCCGGCAATGCTCTGGTCAACATTCAATCTGGCGCGGTTGCCGGAGCCTCTCACGGTGTGGGTGCGGCGACTGGCAGCACCCAGATCAGCAAGCGCGATGCCGTGATGTCGCTATCGCGGATCTTGTTGAAGAATTGCCCCAGGATGGAAGTGACGCTCGACGAGACGGCCAAGCCGGACTACTTCATGAGCTTGAACCTCGTGGCCAGGGGTGGTTTTCTAGTCGTGTCCGAGTTCTCACAGCTCATGGTCGCGGATGGTCGAAAGTCGCTAATCTATTCCGAGCAAGGCTCTACCGGGAGTCTGGCGAAAAAAGCCTGCAAAGCGGTCCTGGCGGACTGGCAGAAGCATGAAAAGGCACGGAGATAGTAGCTTTTGAGCATCACGCCCCGGCGCAGGTTGATCCGACCACGCTGAGCGTGCCCGCGCGGCATATATGCGGTGAGGAGAAGAGTAGCGATCTCGTTTCTGCCTGGCGATTCCGTCGGCCCGGTTACGCTTCATCACTCTGCAAAATTAAAGCGCCCAGACTCGGCCCGAGTCACGGGACGCCTTTCAAATCAGACCTCTCCAGCCTGCCGTTCGATGTGAAGTCCTACCTCCATATTAGATGCTCTTCTTCGCTTCCTGCCCGGCTATTGCGGCTTCACCAACGTCGCATCGATGCTAGAGCTTCCGCCAGCCGTCACAGTCATCGTCCGCTGCCAGGGTGTCATCTGTTCTTTCTCGATAGAAACCTGGTGATCTCCAGGAGTCAACTGGATGGTGGATGGAGTGCTACCCATAAATTTCCCATCAACGTTTATGTCACAGCCCGGAGGCGTGGATTTCACTATTATGTTCGCAGGCTGAATCGGGGGTCCGGATTCAACATGGGAGTCCGCCTGCAAGTTGTCGACAGCGGGTTGAGGCTCCGGCTGCGTGGCTGCCGAGGTCAGGATCTCCTTCGCCGGTTTACTCTCCACAAATTCTTTTAGATGCTTGGCAACCGCTTCCGCCATCGACTGTGAGTTCTTGCTGCCACCCTTTTGCTTGGCGACCGAGTAGGCCCACAGAACCTTACTTGAACTCGTGTCAATTAGCTGCACAGAAACATTCCCTTTGTCCTCAATTCCGGCGCAGTAGGCGAACAAGCAGCGTGCGATTTTGCCACCCGTGGATTCAGTCTTGATTTCGACAGGCGCTGCTTTGAGGACGTAGTTTGCCCTCGTTTGATCTATCACCACATCAACGGGAACATTTTTCTTGGAGATCGCCGCAGTTAAGTAGGTTTCAAAGCCTTGTTGTGGTTCTACATAAATGGTAGGCCGTGTACCTTGACCAAGACACGACAGCGATGCAGCGAACACGAGCAGTAGTCCGAGTTTCTTCATGGAATTGACTCCTAAGACGGTGATTGTTAATTGTTGCTGCCAGGCACTCACCGCACAAGTTACTGCGGTCACGAGTTCGTCCTCGTGGCGTCTTGTTACAAAACCCGAACATTGGCACTGTAGCCGCGCCCTGCTGATTGTTTCGCGCTAGACTTTCTGGCGAGTTTCGTGATCCATCCTTCCCCATTTGCGATTGAGGTAGATCGATATGCGATGTGGTGAACGAGTGCGAGTCAAACCACTGGCGAATGTAGATCCCTGGCACCGAAACAGAACCGGAACAGTAATTGCTGATAGCGCACCTGGTGAAGCGATCCAAGTGGAGTTTGACGACGAAGCCATCGCGCACCAATTTCTTGCCGAAGACTTAGAGCCCATCGACGACTAGGCATGAGGCAAGGGAAACGCGAACGCCGAGACAAAAGCGAACCAATAACGATCCTGAATCCGTCCGACATCCTGACGCCTGACGAGTTGGCCGCACGCCTCAAAGTTCGTCGCACATGGGTTTACGACCAGATGCGTCATCGCAGCCGGAATTCCCTACCCGCAATCAAGCTCGGAAGATATCTGCGGTTTAATTGGCCATCGGTCTGTGAGTGGATGCAAGCGCAGTCAGTCGCAAACGAGAGGAAGAAGCGACGGTGAGGCTGAACGGAATGAAGAAAAAGAGAAAGCAGCATGGTCTTAATACTGCTCCGATTCTTTTCATCCAGTGGCTTAGGCCCGGAGACGAGATGGAAGCTGAGGATGTCTGGGCCAAGTTCCACGACGAGGTTGAAATCAGATTTGCCAACGTTACTTCCAGAGAGGAGGCAATAGCATCAATCAAAAGGTGGCTGCACCGGAACCCGAATGCGCAATTTCTATATTTCAGCACACACGGCGATGCTGATGGTTTAGGGACATCAACCGCCGATGGCATCGACTGGCCGGAATTGTGGGATCTACTTGCGAAGGCGCTAAAGCGGAAGACGCGACCAATTTCGCTATGGTTGGGCGCGTGTTGCTCTGCATATGCTGCTCACGCTTGGTCGCCTGTTAAGGGCCGCGCCCCGGTTGAATACATCGTAGGCTTTCCGATCCCGGTTGGTCCCGACGAATTGGGCAAGGTGCTGAAAAGGTTGATGAAGATGACTCGGCTCGACCCAGTCACATATGTTGACGAGGAGATCCCAAAGCTAAGACGGTCGATTAAGAGCACATCGGTCCTGATGCACTATAAGGCGAAAACGAAAGATGGTACGACCAAATATGTGAATCGCGACACATTCAGGAAGCAAGTCGGTTTGACCTTAAGGAGATACTTGGAATCGAAAGGCAGGAAGAGGAGATGACGGGCTAATGCCAGAGGTCACACGCATCCTGTCTGGATTGCTGTCGTCGAGCCCGTTGCGTCGCTAAGCAGCCTTCTTCTCGCCCCTCGCCTTTGCCCACCTTGTCCGTTGTGCTGCTGCCATTTTTCTGCGGCTTGCTGCTGAGACCGTTCGCTTAGGCATTGCTGCTTTCTGCTTTGCCCATCGCGCCTTCTGTGCCAGGCTGATCCTTCGGCGAGCGGCGGCAGATAAAGAGTGCTGGCGCGACGAACCGTTCGAGCCGATGCTTCCCAAAGCTGCGAGCGCAGCGTCTATACATTCGACTTCGCCTTGTGCGCGTTCACGTTCCTTCTTCAACTGCTGAACCACTGCAGACACGTTTGCCATTTGTGGGGCCCCCTGGCTGATGATAGCAGGACCACAGGGACCACAAGAGCGCATCAACGACTACTGCATGAACAGAGGGTGAGCGTTGACGTGAACTGCGAACAGCGCGATCTCAAACCGGACGTTGTCCGAGCATTCTACGCATGTTGGGAATACGTTTCCATATATTGCCGTGACGTAATGTGGCGGTGCGTGCTGCAGTGCGTGGACCGTCTTGTAAACGCCCGTAGTGGGAACCTTATCTCCTGCCTTAAAGATGTCTGGCATCCGTCTTTCCCCGTGCTCGTCCCTGTACTGCAAGCCCAGCCACCAAGAAAATTGGTCTCGCCAGACTAAAATACGCGTGTGACAACGCATCAGTCTAATGTCATCGGTAATGGCAGGTAATGGCACCCTCGGCACAACGCTGGAAAGTGATGACGCGCATCCAGTCTCGGGCTGCACGCTTTATCGCAGCGTACTCAATCGCTTCATTCATGAGCGCCGTGTTCGGTAGGGGAGCGTATCTACTCGTTTAATCTCAGACGCGGCCAAACAACTTCCGCAGGCTGGTCCTCAGCCCTTTGGCAATCTTTTCAATGTTGACCAGTGAGAGATTCCTTACGCCTCGTTCAACTCCGCTGTAGTACGTCCGGTGGAGTCCGCACCGCTCCGCAGCTTCTTCCTGGTTGATCCTCTGCTCTTCGCGCAGACGCCGGATGGCGCGGCCAAAGCGGATGCGGATATCGGGTGGCATTGCCTGTAATTGTCGTGGCTTGCATCCGATCCGTACACAGCCGATGAGTCACATATTCATGGGCCGATGTTCGCGTTTCCGAACGATGAACAGTTGACTGTGACGAATGTCGCGAACTCTAACCTCATGATAATGCCCGCCCCGTTCGGATTTCGTAACAAACACAATTCAGCTCACGCAATCCACAGCTCTTAGTGTATGGTTCGCGGCAATCAGCGAGCGGGATTCGCCAGGGGGGCGGCGGATTTCTCAGTTCCGTCAGTAATCCTGACCGCTGCTTCCAAAGAAGTGTTGAGCAGATCGCGCCAGCAAGTTGTTGGCGGGTCGCACCAGTTTCGAGGTCGCAATGACGAAACCGGGGGCGAGCCTGGCGGGAGCAGTTTGTTCATCTTGTACGGAGGAAGATCATGGCTCGGCTTGTGGCTAGCTTGTCAGTCGGCGCAATACTACTTCTCTTGACTCTGGGTTCTTTCCAAGCGGCTGCGCAAACCGCAGATCCGACTGGGGGAGCCGGAGTGAAAGCTTATGGGGCTTACCACGGTAGCAGTATCGAACACATCAGTCTTGAGACCTCCAAACTAATTGCTAACATCCCTCTGATTTCATATCCGCAGCGTGGCGGGAAGCTGCGTGTCGAGTTTGCGCTGCACTGGTACAATCCCGTTTACACCTACACCCAGACCTGTAGTCCCTACCTTAACCCTCGTTGTCTTGATACGTTTGAGAGCGCACAACCGCCTGCCCTTTTTCAGGCGTTGGAAGGTCTGCCTTACATCTCCGGCGTTGAGGTGAACAACAACCCCGAAAGCTGGAACAACACGATCTGGGATTCGGACGGAGGAGGACACCAGACCGCACCGGTGGATTCCGCCGGGCAGGGCCCCGTTTACAGATCGATTGACGCGACCGGCTATTGGCTCTATGTGAAGGAGGGAACCAGTCCCAACACCATCATCGATGCAAACGGCATTCAGTACACTTATCCGTCGAGCGGCTCGGTGACCGCTGAGGATTCAAATGGCAACGAAATGACGATTGGGACTAGCGTAGTCGATACCTTGGGCCGCACGATTCCTTTTCCATTAAGCGCCTCAAATCCGACGACCACCAACTTTACCGGCTGCACTGGGCCCTTGCCTACGACGTCTGCCTCCTTGTGGACGCCGCCAGATCAAAATGGCGGCACCGTGACCTTCAAGTTCTGCTATGCCGGAGTCCATATTCAGATCAACGCCCTTCCATCACCTTGTCCGGCGGACACTCAATGTGTAGAGCCGAACGGCACTTTCACTGAATTGCAAAGTATCGTTCTACCGAATGGCACGGCTTGGGAGTTTGAATATAAGGGAGGAACAAACTCAAGCGATTCGACCGTGAATGCGGGTCTCTTGAGTAAAATGACGCTGCCGACAGGCGGGACAATCTCGTATACGTGGAACACGCCGCCCGAATATCAAAACGAGCCGCAGTACATTCCTGCCGTGACAAGCCGCACGGTCAACGCGAACGATGGCAGTGGGGCTAAGACGTGGAGTTATGCAGGGGGCACTATCACGGACCCACTCGGTAACAACGAAGTGCATACGCTAACAGCCCTAGCCAGTTGTGGGGCTCCGGGGACGAAGTACGACACGCAAGTGCAATACTACCAAGGATCTGTAGCACCCGCCAACTTATTGAAAACGGTCAGCACAACTTATAACTATGCTGCCAATCCTTATGATGTAAGCCCTTCTTGCGGGGTAGTTAATGTTGTGCCGCTTACTATGACCACCGCGTGGCCAAATGGACAAATCAGCAAGGAGACGAAATCGTATGATTCCGGATTCGCCAACTACCCAGAAGGCTATCTCGAATATGATCTTTACGGGAAGGTAGTTTCCGACACGTATTACGACTACGGCGCAAGCGCGCCCGGACCGGTTTTGAAACAGGTCAACAACGCTTGGCTGGCGCTGACGAACGCAAACTATCTGAACGGAAATCTGCTTAACCTACTCTCATCCCAGCAAATCGTTAACGCATCCGGCGCCCAGCAGGCTTATACTTCGAACACCTACGATAGCCAAAGTCTCCTATCCTCCGGAGTGACGACGCAGTTCACTACAGCACCGAATGGCGCGTATAGGGGGAATCTCACCGCTGTCAGCCGTTGGCTCAACACTACGAACACGAACCTGACAACCACGAACACGTATTATGACGCGGGCATGCTTGGCAAAACGCAGGATCCAGTCGGCAATATCACACAATATTTCTACTCCACTACTTATGCTGGAGGGTATCTAACCAGCCTCCAGGACGCGCTCAATCACACGACGACCTTCACCTACGACTACAACACTGGGGAGATGCTGACCAAGGTCGACCCCAACAAGCAGCTAACGTCTTACTCGTACGACAACATGCGACGTGTCGTTCAAGTCAAATACCCTGACGGCGGTCAAACCAGTTACCTATACACAGAAACTTCGATTCCGTTCACAGTTACGACCACCGAAGCTATTACGTCGTCCCTGAACAAGACCACGATTGAATCGGTGGATGGTTTTGGACGAGAGACCGAGTCGCAGTTGACTTCTGATCCTCAAGGCACGGTTTATGTTTACACAGCCTATGATGGGGACGGCAGAGAATACTCTGTAACGAATCCTTACCGAACGACGAGCGATACGACCTACGGTATTGCCTATCACTTGTATGACGGACTCGGCAGGATCGCAACTGTTACGCAACCGGATGGCTCCAAGCTTCTGACCAGCTATGCGGGCAGTTGCACGACCGTTACGGATGAAATAGGAAATAAGCGTACATCCTGTGTGGACGGTTTGGGAAGGCTGACTGGCGTATGGGAAGACCCGAACGGTCTCAATTACGAGACGGATTACGCATACGATCCGCTGAGCGACTTGCTGAGCGTTAACCAGAAGGGCGGGAGCACAAGTTCGTCGAACTGGCGGACTCGCACCTTTACGTATGATTCGTTGTCTCGGATCGTGTGCGCCGCGAATCCAGAAGTGCAAATGGTTACGTGCCCGAGTTCAGCCACGGGAGCTTTTCCGGGTGGCGCCATTCGCTACGTCTATGACAGTGACGGCAATGTGCTGACCAAGACCGCCCCATCCCCGAATCAGCCCTCGACTGGCACTGCAACCGTCACCACTACCTACACATATGACGCCTTAAACCGTCTTACCGGCAAGAGCTACGCGGATACTTATACTTCTAATCCTTCCACTGCTGGCGTTCTATATGGCTACGATGGCGTTGCACCCACCGGTTGTGTTAACCAGCCTCCGGCAGATACCGACAACTATCCTATTAATCGGCGAACGGCCATGTGCGACGGTTCAGGAGCTACTTCCTGGGCGCACGACCAGATGGGCAGAGTGTTGTCGACGCTGCAAACACTTGCCAGCTTACCGGCTCACTCGGCGGTCGACGTTTACAATCTTGATGGCTCTATAGCGAGTCTAACGAATCTTGGCAGCTCTGGCGTGGTCTATACCTACAGCGGCGCCGGTCGCCCGCTCACCGCAACGAACGCCGGTGGCAGCACGACGTTTGTCACTGGCGCCGCCTATGCACCGCCCGGCGAGTTGACCTCAATGACGATGGGCATGACCGCCAGCTTCGCCGGAATCCAGACGAGTAACGCCTATGACAATCGCTTGCAACCGATTCTGCTTTCTGCGGCGAGCCCCTCAGGAACGGTGTTCAGTCTTTGCTTCGACTACCACCTCGGCGTTGCAGTGAATACGGCCCCGTGCAGTTTCCCCGCCAGCCCGTTGGGCGATAACGGCAACGTCTATCAGATTGTGAACAACCGTGACAGCACGCGCACGGAAACGGTCACCTACGATTCGCTTAACAGGATTGCGAGCGGCTATTCGAGCGGCACACAGTGGGGTGAAGCATTTACTATCGACGCTTGGGGTAACCTGACGAACAAGGCGGGGATAGCGGGTAAGACTTACACGGAGGACCTTGACACGTCCGCTAATACAAACAATCAGCTCTCAGGCTATGGGTACGATGCCGCTGGAAACTTTGCCAGTAGCGGTTATGTATCCTACATCTACGACGCTGAGAACCGGTTGATAGCGACGGGTGGATATTCGTACTTCTATGACGGCGACGGACGCAGGGTTGAAAAATGCACCGAAGGGAATACGCCGGGAACTTGTGGGAAGGGTGCCACGGGAACCCTATATTGGAGAGGCATTGATAGCGATGCTCGCGCTGAGACGAATCTGGCGGGGGGAGTGCAAAATACTTATATCTTCTTTAACGGTCAGCGCATCGCGCGTCTCGATAGCTCAGGAGCGGTCCACTATTACTTCTCCGATCATCTGGGCACGCACGCTGTGGTGGAAAATGCCACGGGAACGGCTTGCGAGCAGGACATCGACTATTATCCTTACGGCGGGGAGCAGAACGAATATTGCACGAGGCCAGTGTTTCAGAACTACAAGCTCACCGGCAAGGAGAGAGATTTAGAATCGGGGCTGGACAATTTCGGAGCACGGTATGAGTCTTCTGGCCTGGGAAGGTTTATGACACCGGATTGGGCAGCGAGACCCATCAGCGTACCCTATGCTAAGTTCGGTGATCCGCAAACCTTGAATCTATATAGCTACGTGGAAAACGGGCCGCTGAACCGCATCGACGCTGATGGGCACTGGCAACAGCAATCCGGGGATTCCGAAGCCGCTTGTTTCAATGGAGCTGCCAGTTGCACCGTGTCGCCGAATCAACACGGTGCGGCGCAAAATCAAGGCACTAACTGGAATACCGTCGGAAAAGGTACGGGCGAGGTCGGATTAGGAGCTGGAACGATCGGGCTCGCGATTGTCCTTGCTCCCGAAACTGGCGGCGGCTCATTGGCGGCACTGGGCTTAGCTGCCGCTGTCTTGGGAGGTACCGCCGAGGTCGGTAACGGCATCGTTGACATTGCTCAAGGTGCTGGTAAGGTTGACGCCGGAACCGCCGAAGAGGCCAAGCAGGGGATAAACATCGCGAATAACCCTGTCGCCGCCAACGCGTTGATTGTGACGAACGCCAAGAACGCCGAGAATATAGGCAACGTCGCTACTGCTGCCCTCTCAGCGCGTGACGTCGTTAAACACTCGACTGGGGTGGCAGAAGGACTTAATAGGATCCTTGCAGCTAAGGACGTTAAAGAAGGCTACCAGAGTGCGAAGGAACTCGTGCGTGAGTGGGGGGCTTCCGCGATGCAAGCATATACCAATTTCGCACTAGAAAATTTCTAGGGAGAAGGGTGCCTCAAGCCTATGATCGAACAAGCCAAATCCGTTCCACAGAATGCTCATCGGAAGAGTCCCTACGCACTCGGGATAGCTGTGGCGATACTAGGGTACGGTCTCTCGCTTCTCGAACCGTCTATTCGTGGTCCGAAACTCTGGGCCATCTTCATCTGCGCCGGTTTTGCGGTATGGATCTCCGTCTTGAAGCTACGAAATCTGATTCACGGAGCGGGATGGATTTTCCCGCGTACCAACGTAGCCCTGCTTACCGCGGTAGTTATCGAGATTTGGTTGCATCTGTGGTTCTCACATTAATTGGCGCAAAATCCCGCCGCAAATGTAGAGAGCCCGTGCAACTGCACAACGGTTATCGGAGGGTTCGGCTCAGGTGGAGTGACCAACACAACTCGAACCGTAACAGAGAAAGATGGCGTGGAAACAACTACGACGACTGTATCTGGCCGCTATTCCCCCGCCAATGCCTGCCAGATTGCTCTCCCAGCCCGGTTTTGCTGCCGGTCTATTGCAAAGAGTTTAGCAATCCTGCCTTTATTGCCGATCGTTGATCGTGTTGTCAACGACTTACTAAGTTAAGCGTGGGTTCATTCCGAACCCACTCCCATTTTCTTGCCATCAACCTACTCGTTCTGTTAGTTACCGAGCTGCGCGGCCTAGGCGCGATCGAGCTGGGAGTGACCCTTGCTTCCCGCTCACGTGCTGAGCCTGTCCCGCGACTTTGCGCTCATAATAGTCCGCAAAGTGATCCGGCTTCACGCAAGGTGGTCAAGGGGGGCAGCCCGCCCTGGTCTCCGCCACAATTCGTAAAGTAGTACTCTCGCCATCCTGCCTTTCCAGCCCTGCACTTCGCGCGCTATTCCCCTGCCAATCCACTCCTGGTCTCGTATTTCCCCCCTGCGCCGTTGCTCGCGTGTTTGTTGCCCCGCTGAGGACGAGCTCACTTATTGCAGATCAGCACTCGCTCGTGAATGAGCGCTCTATTTATGCGTCCGATTCACCGCTGAAATCTGTGGAACCGTGTCAAGAAATTTATTTGGTGCGTTGTCTTGTACTTGGCAGTGCTATGTGTGATTGCTCGCGCAATCGCGGCTATGCTCGCCGTGCGTCGCAGGTACTAGGCACTGATTAGTACAAACAGGACGCAAGGAGATCTCAATGGAGAAACAAAGCAAAGCATCCGAACTGAACGCAGGCATTCGCAGCACCATCGAGCAGCTCGCCAACGACACTGACGCAGCCAGGCAGTCTGAACTATTCCGGAACTACCTCAAAGCCTCAGCAGCATTCTGGGATTATTCGTGGCACAACCAAATGCTCATCTGGAAACAACGAGCAGACGCGAGCTTTGTCGGGGGATTTAATACCTGGTTGAAATGTGGCAGGTTTGTTCGTAAGGGCGAAAAAGGAATCGCTATCCTTGCCCCGATGTTCTTCAAGGACAAGGCGCAAGCTGCAGATGGCAGCGATAAGGAAACCAAGCGCA
Source organism: uncultured Acidobacteriaceae bacterium (assembly GCA_964403025.1). Lineage (GTDB taxonomy): Bacteria > Acidobacteriota > Terriglobia > Terriglobales > Acidobacteriaceae > Sulfotelmatobacter. Next base: position 193,495 of record CAYOEH010000006.1, read on the forward strand.
TCTGGTTTAAAGTGGTTTACGTTTTTGACATCTCACAGACTGATGGCACGCCATTGCCTGAGTTACCAACCAAGTCTGTGGGCGAGCGAGGCGAGGACATGCTGAATCGGTTGTTGCGGTTCTCGGCATCGCGAGGCGTCACGGTAAACTTCGTCGAGAAGTGCAAGCTGAACGGCGCTGCTGGTACGTCCAAGGGCACGGCTATCGAGATTCGGACTACCGAGACCGATGTAACAACGCAAGCGGCGACACTGGTTCACGAGATCGCGCATTCGCTCTTGCACTGGACCGCAGACGGTCACAAGATCACGACCCGAGATGGTCGAGAAATCGGCAAGCAACAGCGGGAGCCGAGGCTACCGCCTATACGGTTTGTTCCTACTTCGGGATTCACTCGCCCTCAGACTTCTACCTTGCGACGTACAAAGTGACGCCCGCGATGCTGCTCGAAGCTGTGGAAACCATCGCAGCGACGGTTAAGACAGTCCTGCATGGGTGCCAGCTAGTGGACGCTGAGCCAGCCACTGTTGTGGAGTTCGACTTGCCCGTTGCGGCATAGGCCGAAACGCGCCATCCCCTAGCGCGTCGCTGGAATCGCCAGAGCTGATGAGGCCATAGAGCTATTGTAGTTCATACTAACCAGTGCTAACTTTTACGCCTATGGCAGAGCATTGCACCATCCATACTGACACCGAGCTTGTGATTGTGAAGTACTGCCCTGCCTGCCGAGGCACGGCAGGCGGAGCGAAGGCTGCCGAAGGCATGACCGCTGAGCAGCGATCCAGCCGGGCGCGTAAGGCGGTGCAGACACGATGGGCCAAGTGGAAGAAGAAGGCGAAGAAGAAGGGCCGACGGTAAGGCGTGTCAATAAACGTCAGCAAAATCGGTCATGCAGATTCAGCGACTTGCAGCCAAAGGGAATCGTCGCAACAAACGAACAAATGATGCCACATAGGGAAGGCCGAACGATGAGGATTGCAATCTACGCACGCGTCTCGACGCGTAAACAGGACAATGAGAACCAGCTATTGCAGCTCCGTGACTTTGCGGCGAAGCATGGCTGGCAGATCGTAGCTGAGTACGTCGATGTCGTGACCGGGTCCGGGAAGAAGGATCGAGCACAGTTCGAGGCTTTAATGCTCGCCGCGTCCCAGCGTCAGTTTGATCTGGTCCTCTTCTGGAAGCTTGATCGATTCAGCCGTGAGGGAACGCGAGCCACGTTGCGCCTCTTGACCCTCCTGGACAGCTACGGTTGCTCGTGGCGCTCGTTCCAAGAGCCGTTCTTCGATAGCTGTGGCGTGATGCGTGACGTGGTCATATCGATCATGGCCACACTGGCGGAACAGGAACGCATCGCCATTAGCGAGCGGACGAAAGCTGGGCTCCAGCGCGCGGTGAAGGCGGGCAGAATACTGGGACGACGACCGGTCGTGGTTGACATTGCATGGGCCCGTAAGTTGCAGAGTCAGGGTTCGGGACTGCGACCGATCGCGAAGCAGATGAGGATCTCCGTTAACACACTGGCGCGTGCGCTTCGCAAGGCTGCGTAGGATCACTTAAAAAGCTGACTGACCGGAATCTTGAAGGTGTTGGCCAGCTTCACGAGCGTTGTCAGCCGGAGATCTTTCTCCCCGCGCTCAATGGCTCCAGTAAATGACCGGGCCAGGCCACTCTGGTGCGCAAGCTCTTCCTGAGACCACCGTCTCTTCTCTCGCAGCGCCCGCACGCGGTTACCAAGGTGCTTCCGGACAATCGTGGCGTCTTGCATCCACCATACGATCAGGCTACCGTTGACTATCGTCCACGCTCTATCGTAGGACGCTCTGTCGTAGTCATACGAGATAACCAATGTCGTATCAGCGCCGACTTGAAAAGATACTCGCTTTCGCCATATCGATATCCGTTGTCATCTGGTTTTTGTGGCAGAACGACAGTGTGTCCAGGGATGGTGGAACAGGACTGCTGTTAGGTGTCATGGCTCCCTTCTTTGTGACTATGATTGGTGTTTCAGCGCATACCGAAGGGTGGATGTTGACAGCCATAACCATCTTGATCGGAATAAGGTACGGAATGGCGGGCCTCGGAATGAGCCTATTGGGATTCGCGTCTTTTACCGCTGTATCTGTCGCGATAATGGCACTAGTCAACAGCATTAGAAGCGGGCACGTAAATAGCAAGGTCCCGCCTAACGACTAAGTGATCTAGCAGCGCGGTGAGTAGCAATTCGCGAGTTGCGAGCGCCGCACCGCCATACGCCGCGTAACCCGCAAGCGCTATATTACTGGTTAGCGCTCTTTTGTCCGGATTGCGGAGCCCAATGCAGTCCGTCCTGCCTGCCTTCTGTTTCGCTGCGCTTGTAAGTTCTCGGACTTCCTACCTTGAATGTGTGGTCGCTCTCTAATCTTGCATCAGTGCACGTGGTACGGCGACCGCGCGCTCAGCGGTCAGTAGCCGTTGCAGTGGCCAGGCCTGTGTCCTTCCTTTCTTGCGGCACTTGAGTACCGCGACGGCTAGGTGTACATTTCCTTCGCCAGCGCTTAAAGGCAGACCAAGGAGGAATAGGCATGGGATTCATCGCTTGGATCGTGGTCGGACTGATCGCAGGTTGGCTTGCTGGCAAGGTTATGAAGGGTGGTGGCTACGGTGTGATCGTTGACATCATCCTCGGAATCCTCGGCGGCGTTGTAGGTGGCTGGGTCTTCGGGCTCTTGGGAATCTGGCCAGGCGGCGGATTGATCGGTTCCATCATCGTGGCCTTTGTTGGCGCGGTGATTCTGGTCTGGATTACTCGGTTACTGAAGAAAGCATGATCGTTGCGGTGAATATCGATCACACCGCTCCCGAGGCTCGCTCTGGCCGCGACGACGTCTCAAGTTCCTCAAGCGCCTCATACAACTTCATCGCTGCCCATCCCTCCGGCGACTTCTCGCCGCACACATCCTGGGCGTTATAAAGTATTCTCCGCTCTTCTGCCCAGCACTTACATCGCGGAGGATGATGATTTCTGCAGCGCGCGATCGCCTCGGCTCCAGCTTGCAACCGACGTTCGAACCACTCACGTTGAATGAGGCCAAACGGTGTTTTCGCTAGCTTCAAGATCTCCCGAATGAATATTGCGTTTTCGTCTTCGCGTCTTCCGTTCAGTTGACGCGCTTTCTGTGACATGGTGATGGTGAGATCGACCGCGAGCTGGTTCCGTTCGCCTTCCGTCAATTTCAATTCCTTGCGGTGATCGATGATGAACTGTAATTCTTCCGGCGTCGCGGTGTGCCTGCGAGCGATTATTTCTGTCACGTCACCACGGGTAAGTTCGCGGTCCTTTGGTTCCTCCGTGGTAGGCATCGGCGTCGCCGCTGTAGGCCGCGCTAACTCGCGATAGATAAGCTCAACAGCGGGAATGTAACTCACAGCATCCAGCCAAGTCCGTCCGGCACATGGTGAGCCGTGCGCTTTGGTGCGCGAGGCATCGGGGTCTGATTCACTTCCCAGCGCAGTTCGCATAGGCGCTGCGTGTCGAGGCCAACAGTCGGCTTAGTCCGGACTGGCGGCGATAAAAGCAAAGCCTCATGGCCACGCACCAGGTTGTCTAGCGTGCTTGCGTCCTTCGTCTTCAACTGCTGAGCTAGCGATTGAAACAAAACAAGAAATCGATCCACCTCTAGCGCAACGTCCTGGCTTAGAGAAACTGCAAACACCGCTTGCAATCTCCAGATCCGCTCGCGAATTGCTTCCAGCCGTGCGACCAAGGTTGCAACGGAGTCGTCGCCGACCGCTGCTGGCTCTGGTTTCCCAGGCTGCGCTGGGTTCTCCTCCATCGCAACGGCTACTTCCAGCGGAAGATCGTCAAGCCCGTTTTGCGACTCTTCGGAGACGCGTGCAACTTTCCGCGCGATCCGCGCAGCCCGGCGCTTCGTTGCCTGCTCTGCTGCCCGCGCGGCGTCGGCTTTCTGTTTGGCTATCAACTTTCTTAACAGAGCCATTTGCTAGCTGATCCCCAGGGCATTCGACGAGGTTTTGTCTTGCTTCTGTTTCCGTCCACGGAAGGACGCTTTGACCTTCCGTAGTTGCACTTCATGGGCAAAAGCTAACGCAGCGATTGCACGGAGGCGCGCGGGTACCGGCTTTGTGCGCTTGGCCGTATCGACCAACAGTCTGCGAAGTAGAAGTAGCGGAGGGTGAGCGAGCTGCCGCAGCGCCCTACATCTAGCTCCCACGGGCGCTTCCTCGTCTTCAACCAGCCGCGCAAGAGCGGTCCTGGGCTGCATGAACCTGGGCATTTACTACTCCCTTCCCGATCTTAGACAAGCACGCCGGATTGCCGTTTAACAGTCTGTGCGTACTCGCGCAGGGTCCTGTGGTACAAGTCGACAATGCCCTCGTCGTCCAGTCGGTCGAAAGCGGATGGATCTTCACCGGGGACGCTGGTATCGTGCTCGACCTGATTGAAGAGCGCAGATCGCGTCGCGTCTCTTTCCAGCCGCTTGCATTCTTCCCACGCAGCATCGAGTAGCGCGACCGTTACAAAGCGACCGGCACAGTACTCGCGGAGGAATTTACGCCTAGCTGTGGTTGGTGAATAGTCTTTCCGGTAGTGTTCCCAGCAAAAGTAGCAAGCCTCTTCGAGGACAGGCTGGTCCTTTGGGTTGGTGGTGAAGTCGAGAGGATCGTCCAGCGAGAACGCGACTTCGAAAGCAGCATCCTCGCCGATTCGGCCCTTGACGTATTCCACGATCCCGCCGAGAACATCACCGTTCGCGGACAACTGTGCCGCGCGCAAGCGCTGCGCTTCTTTCAATGGGCGAGCATGATTCGAGGGATACTCAAGGGCTCCTACTCGGTCCAACGCTCGGAATGCGGCTGCGAGATTCTCTACGGTGAAGAACCCACCGCTGATGAGCAGCTCCTGTGCATCCTCTGCATCGAGATTGTCCTCGCCGAGGAAGTTGTGCGCCAGCGTCTCAATCATTGATCGCCAGTTCGCATCGCACTTGAGATAGCCCGGAGTGCGGCGTCGGAACTCAAGCGCTACTTGTTCAGAGCGTTCGTCCGCCAGTTCGGCGATCAGGTCGGGGTTGTTCGTTTCTTTAGCGAGTTCCTCAATTACCTCACGCGGTGGGTTGGCGAGCAGCGCCTTCAACTGATTGATTCCCGCGAGTCCGGCGTCGTCTACCCGATTGAAGCCGTGCCGATCCTGCAGTTCAAACGTATCTGCGGGCGGATGGTTGAGATCCGGTGAGCCGGACAGGTCGAGCTGTCCGAACTGAGTATCCATGAACCGCGCGGTCTCCTCCGCGCTGATGCGTTCCTTTGTTTTCTGATCCATCGTATTAGTCCTTCGCCCGTTGAAGGAGACAGGCTCTCCGTATTTGAGTTCGTATTCTTTTTTACTCGGTTGAATTAGTGCGAGGTAGGCGAGGGCAAATCTAGAACTCAACGGCAAGCATGGCACGAACGCGATTGCTCGCGCCCTAGAGCTATTTACGATAGCGTCCGATAAATCTAGGCTGTCGGCGAACGGCACCGTTCACGAGGGCTTTCGGGCCGTTCAAACCACTTCGAACTCGCGTCCCGCGATTAAAAACAATCCGGGACGCTTTTTTTTCCCTGGGCCAACGACCTGGGTCAATGAGTGTAATCGCGATTTATCGCCAGTTGATGAAGGGTCGCGTTACAATCTCCTCAACGTGACGAACTTTTCTAACTGGCCGGAGTGGTTGAAAGTCCTCGTTCTAGTGCCACACGGCCTTCTCGCATCAGTGGCTTGTTGGTTATGGTGGCCGAAGTCAGAAAAGGGGTGGCGCAGGTTCGGATTTGTGGCGGCATACCTACTGGTGTTCTATGTGGTCATGCGCTACGTCTTTCAAATGAAAGATTTCAAGTAGTTGACGCTCACGGGCCGTTACACTCAAAACCGCTGCCCATGAGGACGATGAGTGAAATGGCGATTTTGCAACAACCTGCAACTCACCTTAACCCCCAACTCACATTTTCAGTCCCAGAAGAGCCTTCCGCCTTGCCTGTACTGTTGGCGTAATCTTATGTGCATGCGTACTCTAAACCCCGCATGGAAAGCGGTCTGCTCCATTTCTGTCCTTGTGTTGCTGTTTCAGCCGCTGGCTACAGCACGGCAGGCAGAACACGATACCCGCCTGGACCACCTCTTCAGTTCCGATCCAGCCATGCGCAGCGCGGCCAAAGTGGAACTCTTGCAGCATCCTGATCCAACCTTACTCTCCGGTTTGCTGAAGGCATTGCCATCCTCACGCGGAGCCATTCGCGACGACCTTCTAGAGATACTGGCTAAGTACGACGACCCGAGCAAGCTCCCTGTTTTCCTGTCGCTCCTGAAGCCGTTTCATTCGGACAACGACAGCTTCCAAATTGGGCAGCAGCTCGCGCATCTCGGCGCACCGGCCGCTCAAGCTATTTTGGCCGCGTGCGAAGATACTGGTGAAGGCTATCCAGAATGGGCAGCGCGCGTGCTGACAGACATGGATAACATTGGTGTCCCGTTCATCATCGAAGCGCTCCTGAGCGACGATGATTGCAAACGCGAGATTGGTCGTCCCGGGCTGCAGTGGGCGTTGGGAGAGGACGACCCAGACAGCGTGCTGAACGCGGATATCCGGCTGGCGTCCGCTGCTGCGACCGATCCTGATGAGCACATTCGCGCAGCGACGAAACAGTGGTTCGGGTCATGGAAAGGACGCGAAGACAAAATCGACCTGTCGGGAATCGTGGAGGCTCTGATCGCGGAATACCAGTCGAGCCCTCCACCGGAGACCATGGAGAAGATCGTGGTGATGTTGTCCGATACCGCACGCCCCCGCATGACACGCTTCATGCGCGCCGCGGTGCACGCGCCGAATCCGAAGGTTCAGCGGACTGCGAATGAGTATCTTGCGCGTTTTGCGCCAAAATCCAAGCCGCGACGGTAATCCACAAGCCCATCTGGGACACGAGTCTGGATAGTTTACGAAATCAGGCGATTACACTCATTGACCCCCAAACCGGGGGGGTTGAGTGTAATGGCGATATTTCGCCAGTTGCGAATATCATAGTGGAATGGGCGTTGATTATCGCGTATGGCTGGTACCGAAGGATCGCGCATTTAGACCCAATGCCGCACAAATCGCAGCGCTGGCCAATGCGCTGCGCGAGGGCGGATGGGTTCCCCGGCCCGATGCAGACGCACAAAAATCGAAGCTCTTGGAGTTGTTGCCGGGGGATGGTCCGATCGGGGAAAAGCCCTGCCGCTCGGAGCTGTTTCAGGAGACTCGCTTTGAGCCAAGCTGGGTGGCCTTTCACTCAGGTCATGAGCTGGTTTTTGAATGGTGGGTGAACGACGCAACACAATCCCGCGTGCAGTTCCCATTCACCTTTGTCCCATACCCAGAATCCGGTCACACATATTTCGGAGTAAGACTCATCGTCGGACACGAGTACTTCTACTGGACGGGTGAGAATGTGATGCCTTTCCCCGAATCGGAGACACAGTGCCACTGCGGCGAGCAGCTTGCTTACTGGACGGGGGCTCTTGCCGGCATTCCATCGCAGCGCATTCGCACAAAATGTCCAAAGTGTGGGACTGCTTTCGATCTTTTAAGAACATCCGCCGAGATTATGTCATTCACGGGAGAGCGCCGTTCCGTCACAGGCGGATTGGCCTTTCGATTTGCACTGCAGATCGATGCTCACAAGAATTTCCCCCACGAAGAGGCAGAGTTCAGGCGATACCAACTCAGGAGCGGCATCCTTGAGCTCTGGAGGGCCCACATCACGACTCCCTACGAAATAATCGACACCGCAGATTAGCAGCTCGTTTCTGTTATCAGGCGATTACACTCATTGACCTCGATGAGTGTAATCGGGATGTTACGCCAGTTATGATGGAGGAATGCCGACGGTCGGCACGGCGGCAGCCGTAGGATTTGCAGCAGGCATCGTCGGTGGTGTCGTCGGATACTTTCTTGTGAGACTTCTCGTTGAGCGACTCGGTATTGTGGGAGGTCCTCCGGCGGGGGTTTTACTCTTCGCCCTTCCCCCCTTTCTCACTGCGGTTTGCGCGTTCGTCGGCTTCGTTGTTGCACTTTTGCGCCTTCGCGGAAAAGCAACGCCGCATGATGAGTGAAATGGGGATGTTACGCCAGTTAGCCGACTTCTCGAATCATCAAGGCTGCTTCCCGATGTGGCGAAACGGGTACGTTGCTTCGTCTCTCTGTTATACGTCTGGGCCGTGATTTTGAAGAGGACGTGATCGGGCAAGTGTTTCGGGTCGGTATCCAAGTCTCTCTTGGTGTCTTTTGAGGCGATGACGATCCCCGCAGCAGCATCGGCGGATGCGATTGCCAAGAACACATAGCTCTTGTATCGAATCTCTGTTGCCTGATACGGGGGATTCTTGAGGTTCGTCGGACTGAAAGAAATCACATCGCCGGTCTGTTGCCAGCGCCCTTCGTCAGTAAGGAAAACGCCCATATGCTCGCGGTCGATTACTTTGTAGCGACCGTCCGACGCGAGCTTCACATACGTAGCGCCGACTCCGTGTTCCGCTTTGAAGTAGCGTACCTTCTGTGCGGCGCAAAAGGTACTAGAAGCGAGCAGGATCACGAGAAATACCGAGAGTCGTCGAGCCTTGCGCATGCTTGGATTTCACACCACTCGTTAACCCACTTCAAGATTACTGTTGTTAACAGGCGATTTCACTCATTGACACCCGGAACAGGGGGCAGAACCCGGTCAATGAGTGTAATCGCGATATAACGCCAACGGGGAGAGACGTAGGGGACCAGGTGAGGTCCAGTGCCGAAGAAGATGCTTCACTATAGCCGCCGGGCGATGGCTCTAGGGCAAGATTCTTTTCCACAACGATTCCCGTTTGGGCCTATCGAAGGGGTCGACGAAAAGGTCGATGATAGCGACTGATGCGAGAAGAACCGCCGCAAGAAAAAGTGAGAAAACGTGCTCAAATTCCTCTCGCTCGGTTAAGCACAACACGAATTGATGATAATGAATTGGATAAACTCGGCCAAGTTGCGGATGCGGCTCGCTTGGAAAATCACGAAAATAGAAAGATATCCAGAATACGAACAAAGCGAAGAATCCTACGACACAGAAGACGTATATAAGTTTAGCGGCGGTTTTCATTATCGGTGCCCACAAAACGAGTTTTGGACTCCTTTCGCAACATCGGCACACTCCACGCCCAGAAACCTTCCGGGCCAACCGCCGGCGTCAGGTTATTGATGTCTCAACAGCTAGTAGGTTTTCCAGCGAACTTCTCCACCTTTGCCGCACATCCAAACGCGCCAACAGTGAAACGAAGTTCGTCTCCAAGCACGGTATGTCGGTCTAATTCCGCCTTCAGGTCGCCCGCGTCGTGCAGAGTCAGAGTCCGTCCGCCGACTCGAAGCGACAGCAGTGTTTTATTCCGAGCCGAGCTTGCCGACACCTTCTCCAACGGACCATCCACGATGCGATTTATCCAGAGACTCCGAACGGACGCATAGATCATGGTCGCAAACAGCACGCCAAACGATGGATACGCAATCAGTTTGATCACCGCGAACGTGACCGCCATCACTGGCGAGGAGTGATATGCGGCAGCGAAATAGCGAATGTCCGCCCGAATTGCATCGGCGATTCCCTGCGGATACCAGATCGAAAGAAGCAAACCCATCACGAGGGTAAACAATAGGGCGACCGGATTGAATCGCAGAGATCGGCTCGCATCGTAGATAGTCGTCGTTGATGTTACGGTTTTCACTTAGCGAAACCTAGCCCGATTGTAGTGAGAAGAAGGGCTGGTCGAATCGTTACTGTTGTAATCAGGCGATTACACTCATCGACCATCCGGTCGTGGCAAAGGGAAGGATTCCTTGACCAACGACCAGCGGTCCCTCGCGCAGTGCACTCACCGGCACATCGGAGAAGAAGCGCAATCTTTAAGTGCGATGTAACCCTACACTTGCAATCCTTATTGACGATCCGGCATATTAAGGAGGATAATCACTCGTTTTCTGGCATGCCGCGAAACTCCCTTCCCCGCTGATCGGCAGCCGAGTTCAGCCTTTTCCACCCGATCCTCGTATGCCTCGGAAGGAACCTAATGAAGTGCACCTCTGTCGCTTGCCTGTTTCTTTGTTTAACAACAACGCTTGCCACCCGTCTGGTGCAGGCCCAAACTGAGGCAGTACTCTACGACTTCACGGGCGGCAGCGATGGCTTGACTCCCGACTCCCGCCTCACCTCTGACGGTGCCGGTAATTTCTATGGCACGACTGGCTTCGGCGGTTTAGGAAATGGAACGGTGTTTGAGATTTCGCCGAACGGCAACGGAGGCTGGAAGGAGACCATCCTTTACAGCTTCACCGGTGGTGCGGACGGGTCGGTTCCATCTTTTTCGAATGTGCTCTTCGACTCCGAGGGGAATCTTTACGGCACGACCTCCTGGGGCGGTTCCTACGGCTACGGCACTGTGTTCGAACTGAGTCCCGAAGGAACAAGCTGGAGGGAAACCGTCCTGTATAGCTTTAGCGGCGGGGCGGATGATGCCAATCCCATAAGTGACTTGATCATGGACACGGCAGGCAACCTTTATGGCGGAACCTACGTGTTCGGCGGCGGAAATGGAACCATCTTCGAACTGAGCAGGTCCGGTGACGTTTGGACGAAGCAGGTGATCTACAACGGCGTACCCGGCTATGGCGGGTTGACTATGGACGGCGCCGGAAACATCTTCGGTGCCGCATTCAATGGTGGCGCAACCGATATGGTGTTCGAATTGTCCCCGAACGGCGAGGGTGGTTGGAACCCGACCGTGATCCACACGTTTTCTGGTGGTCCTAAGGATGGCCTTGGTGCGACAGGGACTCCGGTGCTCGACGCGGCGGGAAACCTCTACGGTACGACATTGGGTGGTGGCTTGAAGAACGATGGAACGGTCTACAAACTGAGCCACGGAAAGAGTGGATGGACAGTAAAGATTCTCCACAGTTTTGAGGGCGGCACAAATGACGGCACTGACCCTTATGCGGGGATTGTGTTCGATGCCTCTGGGGACATTTTCGGTACTACGGAATTCGGTGGCAATACTCCGATATCCGGCACTGTCTACGAGCTCGTGGCGCCAGTTGGCAAGGGCGGCTACCAGGAAAAGGTTCTCTGGAAATTCGACACAACGGACGGATATGAGCCGGTTGACAGCCTGATTCTGGACAACGCGGGCAACCTCTATGGCACGACTCCCGAGGGCGGATCGAACGGGTGCGGCGTTGTGTTCAAGGTGAATGTGCCGGATGCATGGACCACGACTGCGCTCACGCCTTCTCCGAATCCGTCCGCTTATGGCGAGGCGGTGACCTTCACCGCGTTGGTCACCTCCAGCTTGGGTGCGCCGCCGGATGGGGAATCCGTCACGTTTATGAGAGGCGCAGAAGTACTGGGAACGGGAACGTTGAGCAGCGGCTCTGCCAGCTTCGCGATCTCGACTTTGCCGTTAGGTGCGCACGCAATCAGGGCAGTGTATGGAGGCGACTCCAAATTCGGCTACAGCACTTCTAATGCAGTGAATCAGGTAGTGAACAAGGCGGTGACCACGACCACCTTAGCTTCCTCGCGGAATCCGTCAGCCGTTGGGCAGTCGGTCACCTTTACAGCGAGCGTAGCTCCGCAGTTCAGCGGTACGCCGACTGGGACAGTGACCTTTTATGATGGCACAACGCTTGTGAAGACCGTTGACCTAAGCAAAGGTTTGGCAAAGTTCGCAACCTCGACGCTGGCCTCAGGCATACACACCATCACGGCGACTTACAGCGGAGGCACCGGCTTTGACACAAGTTCAGCCGCTCTGACACAGACGGTGAACCAGTGACTGCGGTAACCTCTACCCCAGAAAAGAGATGATTCGTTTGCAAGGGCGCCGCCAAGGCGATTACACTCATCGACCGTACGCGGAACGCAGTATGGCTAGCTTTGACAGATATCCGGAACTTAGAGCGGTTTACTTTCCGGACGGCGGCTCTAATTCGCCTCCGCAGGCACCAAAACTATTCTCCTGGGCATTTACCCCATCGTCGTCATCCGTCGCGGAATTAGAAGAGTTAGACGGCATTTTGCGCCATGTGCCGTCGTTTTAATCGCGTGCCCTGACCGGCAATCAGCAGGTTGGCTTTACGCTCAGGCGACAGTTTCCGCATCCGCTTCGCCCGGATTGCGTGGATGGCAGCCTTGGCTTGTTCCTGGTGGGTAGGATCGAATGTCGCCGCTCCTTCTTGGTCCCCGTTCTGTCCTACAGCCATACCGAGGGCAAGGAACTTGGCACGGGAGCGAACCCATAGCCCACGACGCGGCGGATCGGGCAGCACCATGACGGCGAGCTTGCCTTCGCTGTGCTCGTAGATCTCGCCGTGCTTGCCAATGATGTTATCAGTGCCGTCATGACGAGATCGCCTCACTCTCAATGAGTACGTCTCTGCGAATTCTTCTAACTGCATTGTCTCTCCCTTTCTACTCCGGGCACACGTCGGGCGTTCCCTGGTGAAATAGCTAGAGCTACCCACCATCGGTACCGTCTCGCTGCGATACGTCCCCACCCTGTGCAGTGCCTGGTGTACTGAATTTCACTGCGCGCCTACTGACCGTGGTTTTTGTGATTTCACTTAGGACCAGGACGCAATGCCCGTGTGCAGGATCGACTACCTGCGCGTTGCCTGGCAAACCTCTCAGGAGAGAGGAACCACGTTTGGGTTGGTTGGAGAATTTACAGGTCCGTTGTTTGGTGCTCGCCGGTTACGCAGTACCTGGAAGATCCGGTCTAATGACTTGAGCTTTGCGAGATTAGATTGTTACGTCTACCGCTGCGAGCTGAAAACATCTACTTCAATCGCACGTGGAAACTTGGAGCCCGCCAGAGGCGGCAGCCGAACAAATGTGACTTGCTGGCCAACGCGGGGAATCGCCGGGAACATTAAGAAGCTGGGACCGTAAGCGAAGTACTGAATTTTGTTCTCATCCTTGAGGATCGCCCAGAACACGCCACTCCGCGATGGAGCAACATGGCAGATGTAGCCTGCAATGCGCTTGACTCGGCGTGCGCGTTGACTGGCTGTGATGGGTCTACGGTCTATACCAAGCTCCTTTATAAAGGCCCTAAAAAGCCGAGAGGCGGCCCCGATTGAGGCCGCCTCTTTGAGTCAAAAGATCCAACGCTCTTGGCGCTGGAAACTGTTTCGATCTTTTGACTTCAAGGCGGCTAACGCCGGGCAGGCGTGGTTGCGCTAAAGGAAATAAAGAGAGGGAGTGCCGGGCGTAGTGGTGGGAAAAATTCCCAGGCGTACGAGCCTCAACGAGAAAAGCCCCTCTATAAGTATAAATTTCCTCGTAAGCTGTTGATAACTAAGAGTTGAAGGTTTTTCCCACCGGAACGAGCTGATGAGCAGGCGAAGGCTCCCAATGTTCCGTTACTTGGCGTTCGATTACTTGCAGTGACATTGCCTCGCCTCGATGAGTGTCTGTGGGGCCCCGCTTGCCATGCGCCGGGCGTTTCGCGGTACGGCCCGAGTTATCGCCGAATCGCTATTCCAATCCCGCCTTCTCGCACTTCTCATCCGCGTTGTCGTCGTTACACATAGGGCCACAGCCAGCCCTCGAAGCGATACCGCAAACAAAAAAAGAAGCCGCCATATGTTGGGTATGTTCCAAGACGCGAAAGCACGCGCAGGAGCATCGCACGGAGGAGTTCAGTAAAGCGCATCATGAGATCCGCTCCTGACTCTCCGTCAGCGCTTGGTTTTTATCCGTAATGCGTTCAGGAGCATCGCCGGTCGTATCAGGCACATCCTTTGGTTCCTGCTTCGCGAGCGGCGGCAACACGTTTGAGATGTCGGTAAGCCAGAACTCTCGATGCAGTTGGAGCGTGTGCCGTGTTCCGTTGGAGTCGCCTTCCACGACATCACTGCCGCTTTCGGTCGAGCGGACGGCGCGCAGTTCACCAACACCGAAGAGCTTGTGCTCGATTACGCGCGGTACTCCCACCAGCCTTTTCTCGCGGACGCGCGGCTTGGCGGCCTCGCGTCGGTCTGGGGATGGTTGGGCTAGGGATGGTATTGCAAAAGATCCGGATTCGGACACGGCATCTCTCTGGGCGCAGTAGTGCCCATGTTTGAAGAGATGCCCGGCTATCTTCTGCTACGGGTCAATCTTGGCGGCCGTACACGCGGTAGGCACGCTTAACCTGGTAATCGGCCCGAAACGAGTCGGGCAAAAAGGTGTGATCATGCTTCCTGACTCGGGTACCAGCTCCGAATCCACGATCAAACCAGGAGCGGCTAAGAAACGCCGCAATGTTCATTCTTAATGATATTGGAAGTGTTGCAATCGTTGCAGGTCTCGGAAGTGCACAGCTTCTATTAGCGTCAGCGTCCCCATTGAGAAGAATTTATGCGCGTTTGCAATCGTTGCAAGACACGATGGTTCTGTCCTTCTGGCCTCTGGATGAAATATCTGGGGTCTGCGATAAAAATGCTGCAGATGTTCTCAGTGGCGTTGATGTAGTCCATCTCCGCCAGAGCTTCGTTGGAAGCTTCGACATCCGCCCCTGGATTGGCGTGGGTTCGAACCCGGCAGTCGAACCAAAAAGACAAGGCACGCTAATTCTTTTGCCCGATCATCGGGCCGCTGCCGGTTAAACCCGCCGTCGATGCGTCGGCACGGGAGAACTCCTTGAATTCGCAAGCAAGCTTGTGGTCGTGACCCGGCCCAGGCTGAGGGAGTTTTCCGTGCGCGACCATTTCGAAACATCAAACCCACATGACGCAAAGGCGCAAATTCCTGAGCCGCTGTTAAACGATGCGCAAGCCGCCAAATTTCTAGGGGGACTGCATCCGAAGACAGTCCAGAGAATGGCTCGGCGCGGGGAGATTCCGGCCTACCGTGTTGCAAAGTATTGGCGCTATCGTGCCAGTGAACTCTCAGCGTGGCTCGTGCTACATTCATCGGGCCAGATACACCCGCCTGCTCACCGAAAGGAGATGCAATGAGCAGACGGTATCAAGTAGGTTGCCTCTACCGCGAACGACGGAAGGCTGGACCCGACGTTTGGGTCTTTCGCTATCGAGACGGACGGAGCAATCGCAAGGAAATAATCGGCACCGTGGAACAGTTCACAACTCGAAAATCCGCAATGAAAGCCTGTGAACTACTCCGCGCAAACATCAACCGGGAAGACAGAATGCCGCGCACCGTGGCGGAACTGGTGACCCACTACACCGACAAGGAATTGTCAGCAGATGGCAACAAGGCGCACAGCACACGGGAAGTCTACGGAAGCTACATCAAAACGTGGATTCTTCCAAAGTGGGGACAGGAGTCACTGTCCGATGTTCGCACGGTTGCTGTAGAAGCATGGCTCGGAACGTTGCCACTCGCGAACGGTAGCCGAGCTAAGATTCGCAACGTTATGTCCGCGATTTTCAGTCACGCGATGCGATACGAATGGCTCAATCGGAACCCTATCACTCTGGTTCGCCAGAGCGCGAAGCGGGTGCGATTGCCGGACGTGCTCACCGCTGAAGAAATCGGCGCACTACTCGGTGAATTGACTGGGGCGTGCCGGACTGCGGTGCTGCTGGCGGCAACGACGGGACTCCGCGTATCGGAACTCCTAGCGTTAAAATGGTCAGACATTGACTTCGCCAAGGGAGAGATTCGCCCCCGTCGAGCCATCGTTGACCAAGTTGTCGGCAATCTGAAAACAGAAGCCAGCGGAAAAGCTGTACCGTTGGATTCGGCTCTCGCAAACGTCCTGCTCGACTGGCGCGGACGCTGCCCGTACAACCAAGACGCGGACTTCCTCTTTGGCAGTCCCGACATGGATGGACAGCAACCGTACTGGCCGGACAGCCTCTTGCGGAAGGTCATTCGCCCCGCTGCTGTGCGTGCTGGAATCACGAAGCACATCGGCTGGCATTCGTTCCGCAGGACGTTGGCAACACTGCTGCAAGCAAACGGCGTGTCCGTCAAAGCAACGCAGGACATGCTCCGGCACGCGAGTAGCAGGCTGACGATGGACTTGTACGCACAGAGCATCCCAGCGGATAGGCGGGCAGCGCAATCGGGGGTCATCGGGGCGGTTTTAGCAGCTTCCGTTCCCAAATGTTCCCATGATAATCTGTAAGTCGTTGTAGGCGCGTAGCTCAGTTGGTTAGAGCGCTACCTTGACACGGTAGAGGTCAGGAGTTCGAGTCTCCTCGTGCCTACCATTTTTTCTTCGCTTTAGCGGTAATCACGATTTTTTCTCCACCCAGCCTCCACCCATGATTTAGTTCACCGCTTGGTTCGCCGGCGACTGCAAGAAGGCCGCTAGCGCGAGACCTTGCGCCGTCATTCGATCCTCGGACACGCTGTGAGCATAGACCTGCAGCGTTGTCTTGATGTTCGAGTGGCGGAGAAGAGTCTGAACAGTTTTCGGGTCGGTCTTGGTGCGAACCAGGAACGACGCGAGACTGTGACGCAGGTTGTGAAACCCGAATCGATGGTGATCATCCTTCGCCAAAACACCTGCCTTAACCGCTGCTGGTCTCAGATAACTTCGGACCAGCATGTTCGCACATCGAGGTTTCCTGCCTTTCAGCCTGATGCTGGGGAATACCCAGTTGTCAGGTTCAGAGTAAGGTGACTCTTGCTGCCACTTCTGGATTGACTCGGCCAGGAGCGGATGCACCCGGTGGCCGGATCGAAGACGTAGATCGAGTAAGTTGACGGATTGAGGACTTGCTGGTCCTGCGTATAGACAAGAACATCATCCGGGCTGAAGCCGACTACGAAGCCGTTGACGTAATTTCCCGTTTCGACGACTTTCTGCTGCGCCAACTCAATCTTTGCGATCAGAGTGTTGTCGGGCGATACCTGAAAGAAAACGTATCTGCCTGACGGATCGGGCGTTTCCCAGGTTGCATAGCCGCAGGCTTCGAGCATTGTCGCGGTGCAGTTAAAGAGTGGCGTTCCGCTCGGCGAAGCAACGCCCAGTTCGCTTTGCCCGTACGAATTTTGGATGGGAACGTCGAAATAAAGAATAGACGACGGAGTGATGTTGACAAGATTGGTGCTGGTGGTCTCTCCATTGGTCCAGTACGCGATCTGGGTTTCTGAGCCGAGCGCACCGGTCTTCTGGTTTACCGGCCTCGAATAGTAGAGACCTTGTTCGCCGTAGAAGTAGGGGCAATACCAACTGGGAGATAGGACTTCCGCGTCTCTTCTCCCTTCTTCTTGCTTATATGGCTGTGAAAAGTTTTTTCATTTGGTAGATATGGGATGGGCTCGACTCATAATGCTTGCATGGTTCTTGTACACCTACATTCAGTACTTTATCCAGCTCAAGTCCGGCGTGACCCCGATTCAAGTCGAGACAAGTCTAAAGGCTGTCTTCGTAGCGCTGGCAGTAGTGCAAGTATGTTCGTTAGCACTCGTATTTACGCCCTCTTCAAATGATTGGTTTCGACCTGAGCCTGCCAAGGGAAGGTGCTTCTTCCTCGGTAACTGTTGAGAACAGGCGTCTCAAAATCCCCGGCTGGGTTCGAAGAGTGCTATAGGGATTTAGGGCACTAAGATTTTTCGCCACATGAGGGCGCCGTCGAACAACCGCTCCTGCGCGTCTCAGACTAATCACGAAGATTCTGATCGATTTCTTGAAAGCCTCTCCTTTAAATGTGAGCTGTTTGGAGCAGACAGTCAGATCCTTGCCGAATAAGATTGTGTGGTTTCACCTGGATGCTCCAAGTTCTCACGCCGGAGCCCGAAAGCCCCGAGGGTTCGACACTAGAATCGGAAGCAGAATCAAATCCCAAGCGAAATTTCGGACCGCCGCAAGGCGAGAATCTTCGGAGGATTCCATGAAAAGAGCATTCTTGTTGATCGTCGCACCGGCCCTGCTGGTCGCGCTGGGGTTTGCACAGACTCCCACGGCGAGCATCAATACAGACCAAACCACAATTAGGGGTTGCCTGGGTGGCTCTGATGGGAACTACACAGTTGTGGAAGACAACACCGGCCGCATTTTCAAGCTCACCACGAGCAGTGTTGATCTCAAGCCACATCTGAGCCATGACGTAACCCTCATCGGGCACAGAGCGACCGGGGCGAGTTCCGCCGCTGCTGACGACAGCTTTGCCGTCACCGAGCTGAACATGATCTCCGAACACTGCGCTGCGGCCGCTGCTGCGCCCGCTGCCACTACCAGCACGCTTGCGGAGAATGCCATCACACCCACTCCAGCCGCTACTCCACCTGCCGACACTGCTGTCACGCCCGGTGCGGCCGCTGCTCCGCCCGCTGCCACTACCAGCACAGTTCCGGAGAATGCCATCACACCCGCTGCAGCCGCCGCTGCGCCCGCTGCCACTACCAGCACAGTTCCGGAGAATGCCATCACACCCGCTGCAGCCGCTACTCCACCTGCCGACACTGCTGTCACACCCGGTGCGGACGCCGCTGCCCCCGCCGCGAATATCGGCACACTCTCGGAGACTACCGGCACACCCGCTGCGCATCACCGGAGACGATCAGAAACACCTGCTGCAGCCACCACTACGCCCGCAGCCATTGCCAACTCGTCCTCGGAGACTGTCAGCACGCCTGCTGAAGCCGCCACCACACCCGCCGCGACTTCCAGCACATCCGCGGATCCTGTCAGCACACCTGCTGCGGTCGCCACTACACCCACCGTCACTTCCAGGAGCTGGTCCTTTTGGCTCTGGATTGCGGTTGCCGTGCTGGTTATCGTCATTGGCGCACTGTTCCCTTTCTTCAGCAGGTGGAGAAAACGGAAGAGTTTGGAGCGGACGGGCGCCCCAAATCTTTCTTTTACCCGCGAAGTGAACTCCGATCAGAGCAAGAGTGACAAACAAGGACCACGCAAAGCTGCTTAGGACTAGTGCGGAGTGAATGATTCCGAAACCTTGGCGCCGGTGGCAACCGCTGCCGGCGCTTGGGCCGCTTAGCAACCAATCGTCACCACACCGGTCAATGCGTGTAATGGGATTTATCGCCAATTGAGAGTAATGGCGACTTTCCAATCATCTATTGTTGTGAGGAGTGATGATTGCGACGGCATACTCCTTCAAAATCGTATAATCCAGTTTTTTCGGATTCGCTCAGATTGTCTCGCATATTTTCACGGCTGAGTTCGCCCCAAATCTCACCTGTTTGGTCTGAGCAAAAGACCTGGAATCCCCATACTCCCTTGACACGCTTATCGGCGGGGTACGCAACAACCAAGTATTCCATCTCAGGAGGTCTCTCTCGCTTATCGCAATGTAGTTCGAAGTTGTATTTGTTTTCGGAGGGTGATGCCAAACCTGCGCGCCGTAAATCGTCGAGTTTGCACGCAAAGCCTTGTCCGGGGTTGTCTCTCAGGAATCCCTTCTGCACCTCATCGATACGTTTGACGTAGGCCCGAGCATGTGATTCGTAAGCGGTGTCTCTGGCTAGTTCAAATGCGCGAGACAGAAACCACCACCCGCCCCAAGTGCATAAGACTAGCAAAACCAGCAAACTCCAGCGTTTTACACTCATCTGTTGAACTTGGGCGAACAACTTTACGATGGCCCTAAACACTCCGTTTGACCTTGATACTATTACGCCCAGCTTGCGTGAAACAAGAAATTAGGATTGTTGACGTTATCAGGCGTTTACACTCATTGACTCTGGGATCGAGGGCCCACACGTCGCACAGCTCAATGAGTTCTATAAAAAGGGATGTCAAGAAAAAAAGCTCCGCCTCGACCGGAGGCGAGATTTCTTTCTCGAGATCCAGCCCACTGTGTTTCGTTACCTCTGAACAGGTTCGGCTTGTTGTCCATCTCGTAAGCTTTCTCTGCTGCAGGTGGCAAAGCTGGAGTGTGCAAGACGCGGCAAGCAGGACGATGTTAACCATGGTTCTATCCGAGGGGGCATAGCGTGTAATGGGTGACTCGGTGCCGAAGCACACAGGGCCGATCTCATTGACTGATACTCACCCTCGAACCCGAGCATCTGCAGAACCCGACCGCCACCACCGGAGAAAACCGCAGAGATGGAAAGCCTGTTCCTCAGAGATGCTCAAGCTGCTTGTCGCTGCAATGGTTGGGGGTCGAAGTTCGCTCCTTTCTTCCAGATGGTTAAACTGATCGCGGCTATCTTCCGAGCTAAGGTAATACGGGCCATGGTCGGCCGCATCCCTTTCTCCACCCGAGCCACAAAAGTCGCGCAGCGGGCGAGGACGTGTGCTGGCGGAGATGGCAGCACTTTTAAAGAGATTCTTTAGATCTCGTCCGAACTCCTGGTTCAGTGATCTTAGCCAACCTTTCAGAAGATCGTGTAACCAGGCAGCGGACGTCCCTTCCTCGAAGGTCAGCGACAGAGTTCCGTGCAATCCTCCGATGAACTCGACAACCGTGGCCGCCTTGGTCTCCAGCAGGCATTCCATGATCAGCTTGCCC
Source organism: uncultured Acidobacteriaceae bacterium (assembly GCA_964403025.1). GTDB lineage: Bacteria > Acidobacteriota > Terriglobia > Terriglobales > Acidobacteriaceae > Sulfotelmatobacter. The sequence goes on from CAYOEH010000006.1 coordinate 213,969, forward strand.
GCAGCATCCATCACGGCCACCGAAATAGTGGCTTGGTGCACGTCCATGCCGATATACTTTTCCTGACTCATAAAGGCGTTCCTTATTCGCTAGGTTGGCGATCCGAACAATCTCAACCTACCGCAAAAGTGGGCGCCTTTTTATATTGCGTGTAATCGGGATTTAACGTCAACTGCGCGCCCGCACTGTTACCAGTTTCCGAGTTGCCGACAAACCAATACCGATCAGGATCAACTATTTAATTGGGTAGTTTGCTCAGAGACAGAGTGGTACCCAGGCCGGCATAGAGATATCGATCGCTGAAAGCCTTTCTGAGTGCGGTGAATGCAGGTTCCCCAGTGCAGTGGCCGGGTGCGATGTAGTCCACTTTGAACTGGTCATGGAGAGCTGTAACGATCCTATCAATGTCCGAGTCACTCGCCGTCACGAGATGAAACCCTCCGACAATCAGATGAACGCGGGGATTGATCGTGCTCGCCGCTGCGACGATTTTGTCAATGCCAGGATGTGAGCAGCCGACCACGATCACAATGCCTTCAGGTGTACTGATCGCTGGCGACAACTCACGCAATTCAAGTGTTCCCGGCTTGTCCGAGACCAACGCAATGAGGTGAATGTCAGGAGCGATTTCGGTGTTTCTGTCCACGAGTTGAAAGTTCGCCCCGGGCCAAGCCGATCCGAATCGCATGATGTCCGGCGGAGCGCCATCGTAGTAACGCTGCTCAGGAGGCAGGGAGGCATCCTTTCGATAGAACGTACTGGGCAGGTCCGCTCCATAGACACCAAAGCTCTCTTTAGGGGCGTAGATTTTCACTGCTGGGTTCACCTTCAGCACGTACGACAATCCTCCCATGTGATCCCCGTGGCGGTGCGACATTACGACAAAGTCCAACTTCGAAAGATCGATGCCTTTCACTTGTGCATTGTGCGCAAGAATGTCTGGATTGTTCCCGGTGTCGAATAGGATCCGCTTTCCGCCGTATTCGACTAGAGCAGCATAGCCCCAGTCCTTGTGCATGTCGGACGATTTGCCAAATGCATCGTACAAGACGGTAATTTGTGCCTGGGTAGGCGCAGCGGGAGGCATCGGGGCAGCGGAGAGAGTCGCCGCGCAAAACATAACAAGCAGAAATGATGCAGAATAGCGGATCAAGCCCGCGCCGCAGCTCATTGTTTCCTCCTAACGTGCGCCAAAGTCCCACTAAAACCGTCTGATCTGATGTGAGTTGGAAGGCAATTACACTCCTGCAGAAACCAGTCAGTCAAGACCACGGAAGAGCAACGGGGCAGCCCAGAAGCAGAAAACGGGCATTCCTGGCAAGTGACGAGCAAACCTTACCTTACCGATTAGGGAAGGGTTGCCGACCAACCGGGAACTACTCCATTCGCGGACACGAGCGCGTTTCCCAGAACCGATCCGGTGAAACTTCCTAGAAGCCGATTATCAGGAGTTGGCCGCTCGGTCAGGCTTGTGCAAACGATAGGCAAGCCACGCGACGATCAGAGCGGCCATGCCCGACACCGCCCGGATGACTTCAACGCCTAAAGAGCTGTTGTCGAAGAGCCGACGGCTGATTTGATTGGCAGAGTGAGTCGAAACAACGCGCCGGATTTGTTGTCGGCCGACGCCGAAAGCTGACCCTCATGACGGGAAATAATCATCCGGCAAATGGCCAATCCCAGTCCCATTCCGTGTGGCTTCGTCGTAACGAACGCGTCGAATATGCTATCTAATTTTTCCGAATCAATGCCCGGTCCTGAGTCCTCCACGGACACGACAATCGCGTCGCGGCCATCGCGCTCAGTTCTAACCCACAGCACCCGAGGCCGATCGGTTACCGAGTCCATAGCCTCGATCGAGTTGCGGACCAAGTTGAGCATGACTTCCTGCAGCTGGCCGCTATGGCCGGGGACAAGGGGCAATTCGGGCGCTAGGACGGTGCGGGCCACGACACCGTGATCGTTTAGCTCTCCGCGGAGAACGTCCAGAACGCCAAGAGCAATTTCGTTCAAGTTGAGCGGCTGCGTGTCGAGTTCGGCGCTCTTGAACAAGGACCGGAAGCTCTCTAACACCTGGCTGGCACGGTGGCAGTCACGGACTGTGCGGGCCACAGCTGCCTGCGCTTCGTCGTAGTCTGGTGGCTTTCTCGTGAGCCACCTTATTGCCGTAGCACCGTCTAACGCGATCGCCCCCAATGGCTGCCTGACCTCGTGGACCATCGCGCTCGTGATCGCGTCGATCTTCATTAGCCTGTTGTTCCGCTCCTGCTGCAGCATCATGTTTGAGCGAGTGAGGCGCTCCTCGCTCGCCCGCCTTTCGGAAAACAATGAAGCGAGAACGATCGCGCAGAGCGACACCGCCAGGATGGCAGCCTGCGCGACCGGGGCGCGTTCGGCGATCGGAAAATTTTTTTCGTCGAACATACCGATGCTGAAGGTCGTCGTCCAAACGATTGTCACGGCAACGATGAACGCGGCCGCCGCTGCGAAGACCGGCCTGCAGCGAGCACCGAGCCACAGCAGCAATGGAAACAACAGGGCGACAAGCGCCACGACTGTCCAGGGCTCCCTCGGCAGGAAAACCATGAGCCCGCTCAATGCGATCAGCCCCACAAGCGCCACGACGCCTTCGACGATTTCGCTGCGCGGCGGCGGATGGCGCACAGTGGAAACGAGCCCGATTAACAGCGGCGCGACGGCGACGATGCCGGGCACGTTGGAAGTCAGCCAATGGTTCCAGATTGTCAGGGCCGGTGCCGTCGAACCTTGAACCAACACGACGCCCACCGTTCCGCCGATAGCTGCGGCAGTGGTCCCGACGATCGCCGCCGCCACCAGGCCCAACACTTGGCGCAGGCTGTCGAGGCTGAAGGCCGAACCGAAGTACCGCTCGATCAAACCGGCCATGAGCACGACTTGGCCGGCGTTACACAGGGCGAAGACGAGGGAGGTCGAGAGACTCCAGTTGCCCGAGAGGTTGGCCGCGACGCTCGCGACCATCGTCCCGATGGCCACCGGCAACCTCGCCCAGGGCCCGAGACCAACCAGGATACCGGCCGCCACACCTGCGGCCGGCCAGAACGCCGCAATGTCGTCGGGCTTGGTTTTCAGGAAGAAACTGAGCTGCGCCGCCAGGAAATAGGCAATGGCCACCGTAATGGCGAGCAAGACTGGCCCAGCCCACCGCCATAGCGATCCAGGAACACATCGTGCCCATGCGCCGACGCGCCCCCGCAAGCCGCTCGTC
>CAYOEH010000007.1:0-203608 GCA_964403025.1 uncultured Acidobacteriaceae bacterium
GGCGCGGTACCCAAGTGGTAAGGGAGAGGTCTGCAAAACCTTTATGCGTCGGTTCGATTCCGACCCGCGCCTCCAAAATTTGCCCCATCCAAACCCGCTTAAACAGCGGGTTTTTCTTTTGGTTACCCAAAGATAGCTGGGATTTATCTAATTTTGCGCCACCGTAGCCTTCAGTGAAGCACGGAGGCCATGAAAAGCGCGGCAGCAAATTGGTTGCAGAGTGAAGGAGCAGTTTAAGAGTTGTTCGGCATCATAGCGGCGGCGCGACTTGTTCGATGGGGTAGCACTTGACGCAGATTGGGAGTGGCACTTGCCAAGTCTGCCCTTCGAAGAAAAACGTACGATTTAAATTTCCCAATTCTATCCCGCATACAGTGCAAGACTTTGGTGGTCGAAGAAACTCCGACGGTGTTTAGAAATTCGATGAATGCCTTGGGAACGAGATTTTCGCTATCTGACATCCTCTCCGCCTGACTTTGAGTGACCCCCGTTCCCCGTAATGCGCCCGACGTAGCAATCCTCGTGAATGGCCTTGCCGTTTTCATCGGCGGTCAAATCTGTCTGCAAATCTACTGGCCTTCCGCAGAGGACGCAGGACACCTCTGGAAAGGTGCGGCTATCCATAAAGGCCTTCTGGGGAGGGCCAAGAGATAGGCTAGCCTTTTAGCGAGTTGAGGACTGAGCAATATTGATCAGGCAGGTGCTTGGCAGGCGGAGGTAGTGCGCTACTTTGAATTCCCTTGGCGCAGGGTTTGGCAAAAAGAATGCGTCAGTAAAAACGAGTACTTTGACAATCGAAGGTAACCTCAGCGGGTATGGAGGGCCCGTCAGAGATCATCGAATCGCATCGAGGAGATGCGAGAAGAGTTGCTCACCCTTCAAAGGTCACTGGAGAAGATGGAACTTGCCGAATCCGCCGCTCCTGAGGATGGAGCCGCAAATGGGATCAAGGCAGACGGTAAGCACTCGTTCCGTGACAAGTCAAAAAAATAGAGCTAGGTTCAATTCGACTTCTGCGATCGCTTTAAAAACTCGCCCTCGAAATGAGCTTCAACTTCTTCATGACTAAGCGGGTCTTTCGCGTTGGTCAATATGATGGAATACACGACTTTGTTGCCTTCGACCTGAGCGGTAAGAAACGTCCTCTCGGCGAGTTCTTGGTTGGTGAATTTCACTCTTCTGCGATCTGCAAGCGTTTTGATCCACTCGTCGCTCATTCAGCACCCCCAAGTGGCGATTCAGTCGAGATAATACGCCTTAAGGCTTAAGATGTATGTGATGGGGGGTTTTGAGTGTAATCGCCCGGTTTCGTAAACAATGTGCCAAGGGCCATACTGAAGAAGATTCAGCAAGATCCGGAGACTTATTTTTGTGCTAATTTGTGCTACCAACCCTTGCATCTGTGATTTCTGGGATTTCTAGGATACTTAAGAATCAATAACTTGTGTGTTTTCAATATGCGCTTTCGGTTCGATTCCGACCCGGCCACCAATTCTCCTCGTGCTAACTCATCACGGCCGCGGCAGTCATCCCTAAAGGACTCCTCCGACATCATTCCCGCGAAACCGCGGAGGGGATCTTGGTTTGCGGCGCTGACCGGACGAATATACCTAAGGAAGTAACGGTTGCTGCTCGTGGGATTCTTCCGCAGCGACCGCAATCCGCTTTGACTTGCGATAGACGTTTACGACCGCCATCGTCCAGAAAGGAACTAAATCGACCCCGGGGACAAGTTTGCCGAGAAACGATGGCAGAAACTCCCAGTGCCAGCCGAGAAGGTGGACCAGCAATGCTCCGACGCCGAAATCGAGTATGTCCTCAGCAGGCGAGAGAGCGCCTTCGAAGAATGCGGGGAAAATGACGATCTGGAGCGCATCCGCAATGATGGCCAGTAACATCGCCGCTCGAAACTGCGAGCCGGGCGAGATTGTAACGTCGTCGTGAGTCATAGAGAGCCAATCAGAGGCCTGACGCTCTTATTCTAAACCTCGCCGCACAGGAGCGGTATTGCAGCCAAAAAACGAAAGCGCCCCAGACTCAATGAGTCGCGGGACGCTTCGCTGAACAGCCCTCCCCCAAGTGCTGCTCAACTCCAACCTAGCCTCCCTTCTAAACTTCGTGAATGGCTCCTCCGTGCTACCTGACGGCACTTGTGGGTAGTTTTTCCCCTGATGGGGTGTTTTTGTGTCTGTTGTGACCCGCGTCACTGCAGCGGGCGTCCACCTGCGTAAATTCATTAAGAGTGGCTTCGCCAATCCATAACGATCGCATCGTGTGGCTGCAAGGGCCTGCGGCGAAGTGTGAAGCGATCCCTGCAGAACGCAAACACCCTTGGCGGCTGGTTCTGTTAGGGGCGCCCGGTGTGGGCAAGGGAACGCAGGCCGAACTCCTGGCAGAGCGGCTGGGCGCTTGCCATCTCTCGACCGGCGACGTCTTTCGAGCGGCCGCGAAGTGCGACGACTGCGATCAATCGCCGGCCATGAAGGCTGCACTGGAATATATGCGTCGCGGCGATCTCGTGCCGGACTCTACCGTCTGGGAGATGGTGCGCGAGCGGGGGGATTGTATCCTTCGTTGCGGCGGTTTCATCCTGGATGGCTTTCCCCGCACCCTGGGACAGGCCGAGTCTCTGAAACAACTGATGGAGCAGGAGAAGCTATCGCTGAGCGCGGTACTGAACTATGAATTGCCGGTAAACGAAATCGTGCAGCGGCTGAGCGGGCGCCGCACCTGCGAACAATGCAAATCAGTTTTCCATGTAACGGAAAGGCCGCCGAAGGTCGAAAATGCTTGCGATCGCTGCGGCGGCCGGCTCTACCAGCGCGAAGATGACCGGCCAGAATCCATCACCGTCCGTCTGGACGCATATGAACGAAGTACAGCTCCCCTCATTCAGTTCTACAAAGACCTTGGCCTTCTGGTTTCGATTGTTGCAAAGGGATCTCCTGATGAAATCGCGGCCCGCACAATGAATCGGTTGAAGGACCTCGCCGGGCACTGATTCGAGCGCTAAACTTCAGCGAATCTGACGTTAGATAGGCCAAGCCTCCTTCATTCAATCTTCAGGTCGAAGGGATAAACAGGATTGTGGTAAAACCAGCCTGTGAAACTGCTAGTCGTCGAGGACGAACCCCGCATGCTCGAACTGCTACGCCGCGGCCTCACCGAAGAGGGCCATAACGTAGTGTGTGCGGCCGACGGTAGCGAAGGTTGGGAACTCGCCCGGGCTTATGAATTCGACGCGGTTGTGCTCGACATCATGCTGCCCAAGATGAATGGATTCGAGCTGGCCAGGAAGCTTCGTCAAGAGCGAGTCGCAACCCCTGTGGTGATGCTCACGGCGAAGGACTCGGTCCCTGACATCGTGCGCGGGCTGGACGCGGGTGCCGATGACTACCTCACGAAGCCTTTCAGCTTCAGTGAGCTGTTGGCGCGTTTGCGCGCGGTACAGCGGCGCGCCACATCCCGCTCGCACAACCGGCTGCAAGTTGGCGATCTCATTCTCGATCCGGAATCGCGAGAGGTTTCCCGCTCCGGGGTTTCGATCTCGCTGACGCGCACCGAATACAGCTTGCTCGAGCGCCTGATGTACCGCGCCGGCAAAGTGGTTCCACGGCGGACTTTGATCGAATCTGTGTGGGGCTTTCACCGGGAAATTGAAGAGAACACGCTCGATGCTTTCGTACGGCTCTTGCGCCAAAAAGTCGACCGCGAAGGCATGCCCAAGCTGATCCTTACCGTCCGCGGTGTAGGCTACGTGATTCGCGAGGAGTCCTCAGCGTGAAACGTCTTTCGATCGGCATGCGGCTGGCGCTGTGGTATCTGGCGATCTTCCTTCTCGCCGAATTTATCTTTGGCGCCGGCATGTGGCTTATCCTCCGGAAGAATCTCAATGACATCGCGGATGCCGCGCTGGAAGGCCAGGCTGCTGATCTTGAGCAGTTCCTGAAAGAACGAAGCGATCTATCGATCTCAGAGTTGCGGGCGCAGATCACGGCAGACTACAAAATAGAACGCTCCGAAGATTACCTACAGATTAGGGATGCTGGTGGTCAGACGATTTATCGTTCGCGGTTTCTGGACGCGCATCCGCTTGCGCCGGTCTCTTTCGATCAGTTAACGAAGCCGTTGTATCAGAATCGCAAGCTGGGCGAGCTACCTTTTCGCATACTGAGCGAGAAGATCGAGGTCCGCGGCCACGTCTTCGTCGCACAAATTGGAAGCACTCTGGACGAGGAGATGGAAACCCTTGAGGCCTTTCAGAAATATCTGCTCATGTTCGCGCCGATTCTTCTGTTGGCGGCTTCAGGTGTTGGCTATTGGTTGAGCCGAAAAGCCCTGGCTCCCGTCGATGCTCTCACCCGCACTGCGCACACCATCTCCGGCCACAACCTCAGCAGCCGCCTTGAGCAATTGCATACGGGAGACGAGTTGCAGCGATTGTCCGACACATTGAACCAAATGCTGGCTCGGATCGAATCCGCATTCCTACGCGTCACGGAGTTTACCGCTGACGCGTCTCACGAGTTGCGCACGCCCATCGCGCTCATTCACACCGAAGCGGAGCTCGCCTTGCGGCGGTCTCGGGATGAGTCCGAATATCGCGAGACCCTCCGGCATATTCTTCTGGAAGCCGACCGCACGGCGAAACTTATCGACGAGCTTCTGGCGCTGGCGCGCGCGGATTCCGGAAGCGAGAGCTTGGCGATTCATCCCATCGACCTGCTCACTACCGTGCGCGAATCTGCATCGAAGTGGAATCAAGTTGCCTCTCTGCGTGATTTGCAATTCGAGGAGCGTTCCGCCGCGCAGCCGCTGATCGTGATGGGTGACGAAAATGCTCTGCGCCGCGTGGTCGATATCCTGCTCGATAACGCGTTCAAGTACACGCCTTCGCCCGGCAAAATAACGCTTTCCGCAGAGCAGCAAAATGGCCGTGTCATCGTAAGCGTCCAGGACACGGGGATTGGAATTGCTTCCGAAGATCAGGCAAGAATCTTCGAGCGTTTTTACCGCGTCGACAAGGCTCGCAGTCGCGCCCTCGGCGGCGCCGGCCTGGGTCTAGCCATTGCACATTGGATCGTCCAACTGCACAAGGGATCGATCACCGTGAAGAGCCATCCGGAAAATGGCTCCGTCTTCCGCGTGGAGATTCCGGGCACAGATCAAGCAGTCCGGGTCGACGCGGGCTCAAAATAAATCAGAAAGGCGAAAATATCCGAATGAACCTCCGCGCCAAATGTCCTCTGTGCATTTCTGCATTTCTCGGGCTTGCGCTGGTTCTTTTTCTCCTCCCCAGGCTAAGCTCTCAGAACGACGCAACTCAAGATGTTGCTGGAAACTACGTGCGCGATGAGATGCAACGGCAGCACATACCGGGCTTGGCGCTGCTGGTATCGCGTGGCGGAAATATCGTCCGTGCCGAAGGGTTCGGCATGGCAAATGTCGAACTCCAAGTTCCGGTAAAGCCGGAAACCGTCTTCCAGTCAGGATCTGTCGGCAAACAATTCACTGCCACGGCGGTCATGATGCTGGTCGAGGAGGGGAAGGTGCACCTTGACGACCCTCTGACCAAGTATTTCCCGGACGCCCCATCTGGTTGGCAACAAGTGACGGTGCGCGAATTGCTGAGCCACACCGGCGGCTTCGGCGACTATCCCGATACATTCAACTTTCGCAAAGACTGGACAGAGGCTGAATTGCTGAAGCTGGTCGAGAGCATTCCTTCGGCGTATCCTCCCGGGACGAAATGGGAGTACAGCAACCTGGGCTATCTTACTCTTGGGATTTTGATCCACCGCGTGACCGGGGAATTCTACGGCGACTTCCTTCAACAGCGTATTTTCCGGCCACTGGGAATGCAAACGACGCGCATCATCAGCGAAGCCGATATCGTGCCTAATCGCGCATCCGGTTATCGACTGGTAAAGGGAGAACTAAAAAACCAGGAATGGGTTGCACCCGTGGCTAACACCACTGCGGATGGCAGCTTATATTTTTCCATCCTCGATTTGGCGAAATGGGACGCCGCCTTGTATACAGAGAAACTCCTGAAAGCTTCCAGCCTCGACCAGATGTGGACACCGGCAAAATTAAAGAACGGCCAACCAAACAAAGACGGCTATGGTTTTGGCTGGTTCATCAGCGAGCGTCACGGCCACCGCGTGATCGGCCACGACGGCGCATGGCAGGGATTCAAGACTGCGATCGACCGCTATGTGGATGATCGGCTTACGGTCGTCGTGCTGGCGAATCTGGCGGAGGCTAAACCGGGCGACATTGCCCAGCACGTCGCTGAGATCTACCTGGCCGAGGCGAAGAATTCGACTGAACAAAAATAAACTGGGTCAACGCAGCTCGACTTCCATTTGCATTCCGTGTTTTGGGCGGAGCGTGATGAGTGGCTGCGGCTCCACGCGATGCCCTGGCACCAACCGCAGTTTCCATTTTTGCGCTAGGGTGGCCAGAATCAGCACCCCTTCCATCCAGGCAAAGGATTCTCCGATGCATTGCCGAGCGCCCGCTCCAAATGGGAAATAGGTAAATTTAGTGCGCCGGGCTTTGCCCTCCGAGGAAAATCGATCTGGATCGAAAGTTAGAGGGTCCGGAAAAAATCTCGGATCCCGGTGGGTGATGAACTGGCTGATCAGTACGGTAGTTCGCGCGGGGAGAAAATAATCGCCCAGAGCAAAATCGTTGCGAGCGGAACGACCCATGGCCCAAGCGGGCGGATAAAGGCGCAGCGATTCGGCCATCACATTTTCTGTGTAGCGCAAGCGTGGAACATCCTCAACAACTGGAGGTCTGCCTTTCAGTACCTCACCCACCTCGTTATGAAACTTGGCTTGGCACTCCGGATTTTGCGATAGCAGGTACCACGTCCACGACAGCGCATTGGCAACGGTCTCGTAACCGGCGAGAAAGATGGTGATCACCTGATCGCGCAAAGACTGTCGCGACGCCTCGTCATTAACTGGCGAGGCCGCAAGCATGAGATCCAGCAGGCTTCCCCGGTCGACACCGCTTCGCTGGTGAGCGTCGATTATGCGAGCATCGATCATTCGATAGACCACAGCGTCGATTCGCTTGCGCGCCCTCACGAATGCGGCCAGGCCCGGTGGACGCAGGTACACCAACCATTCCGCGGCGGGCAGCATCACCAGAAAATTGTAGAGGCTCATGATGCGGTTGATTGCCGCCGCCAGCTCATAAACCTCCTCGCGCAAGTCAGTTGCAAACAAGGTGCGCGCCACAACGTTGAGCGTGAGATGCATCATGTCAACCGCGATATCGCGTCGTTCCCCCACATGCCACGAATCGCTGGTGTGTGCCGCCTCTTCGACTATGGTGGCGGCGTATTCGCCAATGCGTTGCCGGTGGAATGCTGGGTGTGCAGCCAAACGCTGGGCGCGGTGAGCAGCCCCTTCGCTGGTGATCATACCCTCCCCAAGCAGCATCTTGGTGCGTTGCACCGTGCGTTCCTTGATGAAATTGTCGTTCTGCACCACCAAGACTTCGCGGATGTACTCCGGATGGTTCAGAAAGACAATGTGGTGAGGGCCGATTTTGTAGTGCGCAATGTCGCCGTAGGTCCTGGCGAGATGTTGGAAGAGAAAGATGGGATTTGCGGGACGAAACTTGCGCAACGCGAACCACAGAAGATTGCGCTGGAAACCGGGCGGAAAGCGGTAGTCACCTTGATTCCGAGCAGTCCCTACCCCAACTCGCCGCACCGCTGTCGCCATTGCAATAGTTTACCCTGCGAGCATCGCAGGTCCACAAACGGGCTCAACTCTATTTTCTATTTCTGCAACGGATCATTTCTGCAATAGATCGAGCGCCGCCAAAACATCTTGGCTGTGCCGGCCGGGATCCACACTGGTATAGGCTTTTGCAACCTTGCCGCTCGGGTCGATCAGGAAAGTATGCCGCGCCGCAAACTTTGCCACTCCCAAATTGGTGAGCGCACCATACTCCTTGCTCACTTTGCCATCGCTGTCTGCCAACAACTTGAAATTCAAACCTTCCTTGGTACAGAACTTCTTGTGCGAGTCCACACTATCGACGCTCACCCCCAAAACCACGGAGTTGCGCTGATCGTACTTCGATTGATCCACTTGGAAGTTGTGGGCCTCGCGTGTACATCCGGGAGTCTGATCCTTGGGGTAAAAATAGAGGACCACCCATTTGCCGCGATAATCTTTCAGGTTGACCGACTTCCCTTCCTGCGAGAATAACGTGAAATCAGGCGCAATGCTTCCCGGCGCGGGAGTGGCGCGGGAATTCGACAAGAGGCGCGGGACTAGGAATATCGCCGCCACAACGATCACGATTAGTACGAAGAGCAAAATCTTAACCATTAGGGCCCCCTTCTTACGCTGGAGCATTGTAGAACGTTTGGGGCTCTTACCTTCGTCCAGCAGGATTTCGGATAATTGCATATCATGGATAATTCAGCATCATCAGACGGAGAGATCAGACGTGGCTCAGACGGAAACTGACGGTCAAGAGGTATTGGAAACCCGCGAGTGGGTTGACTCACTGGACTATGTGCTGTCCAAAGGCGGCCCCGTGCGGGCGGGACGATTGCTCCAGCAACTGGCGCTGCACGCGCGGCGTGCTGCGGGAGTGAATCTTCCTTTCTCGGCGACCACGCCTTACCAGAACACGATTCCATCTCAGCAGCAAGCACCCTTCCCCGGAAGTCAGGAGATGGAGCGCCGCATCAAGAGCCTGGTGCGCTGGAACGCCCTGGCCATGGTGGTGCGCGCCAACAAGATTCAGGAAGGCATTGGCGGACACATTTCGACCTTCGCTTCAGCCGCAACGTTGTACGAAGTTGCCTTCAATCATTTTTTCCAGGCACAGACCGAGAGCGGAGATCGCGACATCGTTTATTTTCAGGGCCACGCCGCGCCGGGGATTTACTCGCGCGCATATCTTGAAGGCCGCATTCCGAAAGAGAAGCTGGAAAACTTCCGCCGTGAGTTGAAGCCCGGCGGCGGGCTGAGTTCTTATCCTCACCCGTGGTTAATGCCAACTTTCTGGGAGTTTCCCACGGTCTCCATGGGGTTGGGACCGATCCAGGCGATCTATCAGGCGCGGTTCATCCGGTATCTGGAGAATCGCGGGCTGAAACAGGCTACTGGCGGCAAGGTATGGGCGTTCATGGGCGATGGCGAAATGGACGAACCGGAAGCGCTGGGCTCGATCACACTCGCTTCTCGCGAAAATCTGGACAACCTGATTTTCGTGGTGAACTGCAACTTGCAGCGTCTCGACGGACCGGTCCGGGGCAACGGGAAAATTATCCAGGAGCTTGAGGCTATCTTCCGCGGCGCGGGATGGAACGTCATCAAATGCATATGGGGATCGGATTGGGACAGCCTGATTCGTGCTGATCGCGACGGACTACTCGTGCGACGGCTGGGAGAAATCAGCGACGGACAATATCAGAAATATTTTGTAGAAAGCGGAGCGTACTTCCGGCAGAACCTGTTTGGCACGGATCCGCGCCTGCTGAAAATGGTGGAGCACCTCTCCGATGAGCAACTGGCGCGGATGCGGCTGGGCGGCCACGATCCCATCAAAGTACACGCCGCATACCGTGCGGCGGTAGACCACGCGGGCTCTCCGACCATCATTCTGGCCAAGACCATTAAGGGCTACGGGCTCGGTGAAGCGGGCGAAGGCAAGAACATCACGCATCAACAGAAAAAGCTGAACGAAGAAGAGCTGGAGATGTTCCGTTCGCGCTTTGGAATTCCGATTCCGGACGAGGAACTACAGCACGCTCCGTTCTACAGGCCCTCCGATGACAGCGCTGAGATCAAGTATATGCAGGCGCGGCGGCAACAACTCGGCGGCTACATGCCGACGCGCAAAGTGCGCGCCACGCCGCTGAAGCCCGTGCCCGATTCGTATTTCGAAGAATTCTACAAAGGGACCGACGGACGGGAAGCCTCCACCACAATGGTTTTCGTCCGACTGCTGGGGAAGCTGCTGCGCGATCCGGAAGTGGGGAAACTGATCGTGCCGATTATTCCCGATGAAGCTCGCACCTTCGGCATGGAAGCTTTGTTCCGCCAGGTGGGAATCTACTCAAGCGTTGGGCAACTCTACGAGCCCGTCGATATGGATACGCTGCTTTACTACAAGGAAGCGAAGAACGGACAGATTCTGGAAGAAGGAATCACCGAAGCCGGCTCGATGTGCTCGTTCATTGCGGCGGGCACCGCCTATGCCAACCACGGAATCAATACGATTCCATTCTTTATCTATTATTCGATGTTCGGCTTCCAACGCATCGGCGATCTGATCTGGGCTGCGGCCGATATGCGTTGCCGCGGATTTCTGGTTGGAGGCACGGCGGGACGAACCACGCTGGCGGGCGAGGGTCTGCAGCATCAGGACGGCCACAGCCACGTTCTTGCTCTGCCGGTTCCTAACCTGCTGGCTTACGATCCGGCTTTTGCTTACGAAATTGCCATCATCATTCAGGATGGCATCAAGCGGATGTACGTGGATCAGGAATCGATTTTCTATTACCTCACCGTAACCAACGAGCCGCTGCCCATGCCCGAAATGCCGAAGGACGGCAACATCCGGGAGGGTGTGCTGCGCGGGCTTTACCGCTTCAAGACAGCGGACGCACCCGATGCCAAGCTGCATACCCAACTTCTAGGCAGCGGAACCATTATGTATGAAGTGCTGAAGGCGCAGACCATCCTGAAGGAAAAGTACGGAGTAGCTGCGGATGTTTGGAGCGTGACCAGCTACAAGGAACTGTATCGTGACGCGAACGATTGCGAGCGGTGGAACATGCTGCATCCCGGCGACGCGGCGAGAGTGCCCTTCGTAACCCAGGTTCTCAAAGATGCGCCCGGGCCGTTCATCGCCGCATCTGATTACATGAAGGTTCTTCCCGAATCTCTGGCGAAGTGGGTGCCCGGGCAGCTCGTTTCGCTGGGAACCGACGGCTTTGGCCGTAGTGAGAGCCGAGTGGCGCTGCGCGACTTTTTCGAAGTAGATGCCAAGCACATTGTGCTGGCGACGCTGGGGGCGCTGGCTCGGGAAAAGAAAATCGGACTGGAAGTCCTGAAGAAGGCGATTGGGGACCTGGGCATCAATTCCGAAAAGCCAAATCCGGCTACAAGCTAGGCACGTGTCCCGGACACCGTCGAAAAATTAAGGAATGGAATCAGTGATCGAATTCAGACTCCCCGCACTCGGTGAAAACATTGAACAGGGCGACCTCGTGCGCCTGATGATCGCGCCCGGTGCGGCGGTAAGCGAGGGCCAGGCGGTGATGGAACTCGAAACCGATAAGGCGGTCGTGGAGGTGCCTTCGTCGGTGAGTGGGACAGTAAAGGAAATTTTGGTTAAAGAAGGCGAGAAGATAAAAGTTGGCCAAGTGGTTTTCACTGCGGATAGCAATGGCGCAGCCGCTGCTGTCGCTGAAAATCCGCGCCTTGCCGAATCCGCGGCCGCAGTCGAAAAGCCGCAAGCACCGGCTCGAACAGCGCCTGACTCTCAGCCAGCGCCGCAAAGAACACGATCGACCGACGCTCCTCCCGCCAGCGAGTTTCGCCTGCAGGAGCTAGGGGAAAATATTTCGCAGGGCGATCTGGTGCGGTTGATGATCGCCCCCGGCGCCAAAGTTTCCGAAGGCCAACCGGTGATGGAGCTTGAAACTGACAAAGCGGTCGTCGAGGTCCCTTCATCGGTCACCGGCGTTGTGAATGAAGTAAAAGTGAAAGAAGGAGAAAAGATTAAAGTTGGCCAGGTGATTTTCACGCTGCAAGGTGCGCCCACTTCGGCAGCAGAGATCACTCGCCCGCCGCGCCAGCCGGTTGAGCACGTCTCCGGGCAGCATGGCGCGCGGCTCGCATTCCAGGCTGCAATTCGAGCGGAGGGCAAAACCGAAGAGCAGGCGCTGCCTCCCGACCAGCCGATGCCGCGTCCCGCTTCATTTTCCATGCCAATCCAGTTAGGCAAGGTCGCGGGAACTGAACATCGCGAAGCCGTCCCTGCGGCTCCGCACACGCGTCGTCTCGCGCGGGAACTGGGAGTTGATATTTACGAAGTCAAGGGCACGGGCCCCGGTGGACGCATCAGTGAAGACGATGTCAAGGCGCACGCCAAGGCTGCGCTCACGGCAATGGCAACTGCTGCACAAGCCCCAGCCCGCGCCGGACATTTCATTGCGCCCAAGCTTCCGGATTTCGCCAAGTGGGGAAAAATTGAGCGCGTGTCCATGCGCGGAGTGCGCCGCAAAACCGCTGAACATGTCGCGGAATCGTGGAACACGATTCCCCATGTAACGCAGCACGACCGCGCCGATATCACCGAACTTGAACATTTGCGGGCGCGTTTTGCACCCAAGGCCGAACAGGCCGGCGGCAAGATGACCGTCACCGCCATTGCTCTGAAAGTCTGCGCCGCAGCTCTCAAGGTATTTCCGCAGTTCAACGCAACCATCGATATGGAAAAGGAAGAAATCATATACAAGCAGTACATCCATATCGGAGTCGCCGCGGATACCGATCGCGGCCTGCTGGTTCCCGTGATTCGCGACGTGGATAAGAAAAACATCGTTGAACTCGCGGTTGAGCTATCACAACTTTCGCAGAAGGCGCGCGACAAGAAGATCACGGTCGCTGACATGGAAGGCGGCACGTTTACCATCACCAACCTGGGCGGAATCGGAGGCACGGCGTTTACCCCGATCGTGAATCATCCTGAAGTCGCCATTCTTGGTCTTTCACGGTCGCGCATGGAGCCGGAATGGATTGGAGGAAAGTTCGAGCCGCGGCTGATCCTGCCGCTCTCGCTCTCCTACGATCATCGTTTGATTGACGGCGCGGATGCGGCGCGTTTTCTGCGCTGGGTCGCGGAGGCCTTCGAGCAACCCTTCCTGCTTTCCGTTCAAGGATAGCGGCAGCGCGCGAATGAAGATCCTAACGAAAGTCATTTCATGAACGAAACTCTCCATCAAGATCACACGGGAAATCCGGAAGTGAATCAGAAGCTTCGAATCGCCGTGGTCGGTGGCGGGCCGGGGGGATACGCCGCGGCCTTCCTCGCCGCTGATCTCGGCATGCAGGTCACGCTGATCGATCCCGAGACGAACCCCGGTGGTGTGTGCCTCTACCGCGGCTGCATCCCTTCGAAAGCGCTCCTTCATGTCGCCAAGTTGATTGAGGAATCGCAGCAGGCCAAGAATTGGGGCATCGAATTTCCTCCCGCGAAGGTCGACCTGGCACGACTGCGGACATGGAAAGAAGGCGTGGTCAAGAGGCTCACAGGCGGACTCGGGCAGCTCTCCAAGCAGCGCCACGTGGAATACATCCAGGGCCGTGCGGCATTTGAGAATTCCACCACATTGCGAATCCGCAAAGCGGATTCGAACGAAGCGGTTCTCAGCTTTGACCGCATCATTCTCGCCACGGGTTCGCGCCCAGCCATTATTCCAGCTCTTAAATTAGATTCGCCGCGGCTCATGGATTCCACCGGAGCCCTCAATCTGGAAGATATCCCGGGCAGTCTTCTGGTGGTTGGCGGCGGATATATCGGGCTGGAACTTGGCTCGGTCTATGCCGCGCTCGGTACGCGCGTAACGGTGGTGGAGATGCTGCCCGGTCTGCTTCCCGGGGCGGATCGTGATCTGGTCCTTCCTCTGCACAAGCGTTTGGAAAAGATGTTCGAGGCAATTCTGCTGAATACTACTGTCGCTTCGCTTAAAGAGGACGGCGCCGGAATCCGTGCTGCGTTCGAGGGTGCTTCCATACAAGAGAAAGATCGCGAAAAGCTTTTCGATCGCGTTCTTGTTTCGGTGGGGCGGAAGCCAAATTCAGAAATACCCGGCCTAGAAAAGACGCAGGTGCAGGTAAACTCACGCGGATTTATCGAAGTGAACAAACAACTACAGACTGCTGATCCGTCCATCTTTGCCATCGGCGACGTGGTGGGCGAGCCCATGCTGGCGCACAAGGCGATGCACGAAGGCCGGGTTGCCGCAGAAGCCATCGCCGGACAAAAGGTCGCTTTCGAGCCCAATGCAATTCCGGCGGTGGTTTTCACCGATCCGGAAGTTGCCTGGTGCGGTCTCACCGAAATTCAAGCGGAAAAAGAAAACCGCGAAATTAAAGTCGCGAAATTTCCCTGGGGAGCGTCGGGCCGGGCTATCACACTCGACCGTCCTGAGGGGATGACGAAGCTAATCGTAGATCCGCAGACGGAGCGCGTGCTGGGCGTGGGCATTGTCGGCATTGGCGCTGGCGAACTGATCGCGGAGGGCGTTCTCGCCATCGAAATGTGTGCGCTGGCCAGCGATGTAGCGATGACAATCCATCCCCACCCGACGCTCTCAGAGACTGTGATGAATTCCGCGGAGGTCTTCTACGGCACCAGCACCGACGTATACCGGCCGAAGCGCGGATAATCCGGACTTCGCCTGCGGACGGCGCGCCTGAGGCACCTAAGTTTTCGCCTCGCCGAAAAACCACACGCCGCGCCATTCATGGCAACCAGTTCCGCTACAATAAAATCTCACCTGTCGAAGTGCGCATCCGCCGCACTCGGCTGCCCGCACCGAGCCGGGCACGAAAGAAACCCATGTCCAAATCCTTCAGAGGAATTGTCCTTTTCGTCGTCAGCCTCGCGGCGTGCCTGCCCGTCTCGGCTCAGGGCGCGCTCAGCCAACTCCTGCAATCGCCTGCGCCGGCGAGCAATTCCTCCAAGACTCCGGCGGACCCGCTGGGCCGCGACACGCCGTATGGAACAGTCTTCGGATTCTTGCAGGCGGCGCAAGCGGGCAACTACAGCATCGCAGCGCAATACCTGCAGATGAGCGCCTCGCGACGCCAGACCGAAGGCGAAACCGTGGCGCAGGATCTGAAAGAGGTGATGGACCGGTCGTATTCCGGCAACCTGAAGAATTTGAGCACTCAACCCGAAGGCGTACCACAGGAAGGCGTTCCGCCCGGTCGCCAGAGATATGGAACCATGTCGTCTGGCGATGTGGAGACAGACCTTGAGCTGGTCCGGGTCTCTGATCCCAGCGCTGGCAAGATTTGGCTCATTTCCTCCGACACTCTGGCAAAACTTCCCGAACTCTACGACCAAGTTCAGGCGCGGCAGGTAGAGACGCGTTTGCCCCAATGGCTGGTGAAGCACGATCTAGCGGGCATGCCGGTGTGGCAATGGCTGGCTTTGCTGCTGATGATTCCCGTTGCAGCGGGTGCGGGGTGGCTGCTCCTGGTGTTGCTGCAAATCCCAATACGCTGGTGGGCAAGGAGACACGGCCACACTGAACTGGAGTCGCGCTCAGTTTCCGGACCGGCCTGGTTGCTCGTCGGGACTGCCATACACCGAATTCTGGAACGCTATCTGGGGATGCCGCTATTGCAGCGGCATTATTACTACCAGTTCGTCGAGGTCGCGAGCATT
Source organism: uncultured Acidobacteriaceae bacterium (assembly GCA_964403025.1). Taxonomy (GTDB): domain Bacteria; phylum Acidobacteriota; class Terriglobia; order Terriglobales; family Acidobacteriaceae; genus Sulfotelmatobacter. The sequence continues at coordinate 15,451 of CAYOEH010000007.1, forward strand.
ATCGGCGCCAACTGGATTCTCTGGCGCGTGATTCGCTGGTCTTTGCAGCGCGTGCGCAACCAGGCTCTCGCTCGCGGTCACTCGGGCACCGGATCCCTGATGTTGCTGGGCGAGCGCATCGTCAAAGCGGTTGTCGTTGTCATGGCCATTTTTTTCGTCTTGGGTGTGCTGGGCTTCAATCTGAGCACGGCGCTGGCGGGAGTCGGCATTGGGACGCTGGCCGTTGGCTTTGGGGCGCAACAGACGATCGCTAACTTATTCGGCGGTGTCTCCGTCCTGGGCGATGAAGTCATTCGCGTGGGGGACGTTTGCAAGTTCGGCGACCGCACGGGAACGGTCGAGGATATCGGCCTGCGCTCCACTCGCGTGCGCACCGAAGAGCGGACTCTGTTAGCGATTCCCAATGGCACAGTGGCGACCATCAACGTCGAGAACCTGAGCCGGCGGGATAAGATGCTCTTTAAGGCCGTGCTAGGCCTGCACCTCGACACATCAGCCGATCGCCTTCGCTCTGTGATTGCCGAAATCCGCCGCGTGCTGAGCAGCAATGCGAAGATCGAAAAAAACACGGTTCGCGTGCGGCTGATTGAACTCGGCGCTGCTGCACTTAATGTGGAGTTGGTCTGTTACGTATTGACGCGAGACTTCGACGAATTTGCTGCGGTTCGGGAAGATGTCTTGCTCCACATCATGAATCTGGTGGAAGACTCCGGAGCCAGCCTCGCCTCTCTGTCGCAAACACTCTATTTGAGCCAGGACTCGGGCGCCGACAAGGACAAGACCAAAGCCGCTCTCAAACGAATGAGTGGCTCAGGCCAAGGCGAACAACCGGATTCCGTGAATTCGCGCAACCAGAAGCGAGAAGAAGAAAAGAATTCGCAGAAAAATGGTTAGCACTTTGCACGCCAGCGCTGTGTCAACCAGAAAAGAAAACGGTGCGTCGGAAGGTACACGGCGGCGGGAACGATCGTCAAGTAGGCCAACAGATACAAGAGCCCCGGAACGACGTGCTGTTCGTGAAAAAAAGGCCCGCGGGCCCAGTTCACGTCATATTGCGGGCGCCAGAAGTAATTAATCGGAATCACGATCCACGCAGTCAGCGTCTGGTACTTCCAACCTCGCTGGTCATAACCTAAACGCCAAATCGCCCACAACAGCAATGGCGGCGTAACCAAGTGAAACAGACTCAACAGGCGAATGGCCAACGGAATATGCGGATCGAACATATATTCCGTACCACCGATCAGGTGCCGTCGACTCACCAGAACCCCGGCGAGATCGACGGTGAACAGAGTCTGGAAGAGCAGCAGACTGCTTGCTTGCCAGGAAAATATCAGCGGACTTTCCAGCCAAAGACCTGCAGCAATCAGGAGATTGCCGATATCGCAGAAGAAAAGAAAATTCTGCAGGCCATATTGCCGCCAATACAGAGGTATCCACAGGATCACACAAGCAGTCCAGGTGACTTTGAGCCAGAGTGGGATGCGCATTCCACTGCATTTTATGCGCTGAAACCACCTGGTGGTACAAGGCCTAAAACTCGCGTCTGGCAAGCCCAAAGCGGCTTAACCGGAATTACTACCGTAACTTGATGCGGCTTACGGGTGTACCTACGATGAACCTAATATGGGTTACCAAGCACTCCTCTTTTGTCCCGATGAGAAGACGGCTCGCACCGTGACGCAGGTTCTGAGCGAGTTGGACTTCAGTGTGGTCCCCTGTACCGAGCCTTTTGCGGCGGTAAAGAAGTTGATGGGCGAACATTTTGACGCAGTGGTAGTGGACTGCGACAACGAGCAAAATGCTACCTTGCTTTTCAAGAGTGCGCGCAATTCGCCCAACAATCAGTCCGCTTTGGCTGTCGCCGTGGTCGAGGGACAAGCAGGGGTCGCGAAAGCCTTCCGTATCGGCGCAAACCTGGTTCTCACCAAACCCATTAACGTAGAGCAGGCGAAGGGCACGTTACGAGTCGCCCGAGGACTGCTGCGAAAGGGCGATGCAGCAAAACCGCCCACAGCCGCGACACCTGCACCGGCTAAGCCGACGACCGCCGCAACAACACCAGCAAGACTCGTGCAGGCAACTCCGAGCGCTGCAACTCCTCGCCCGATGCCTGCCCCGCCGGTGTCAGCACCCATTCCGAAGCCGACGCAGAAGCCGCAGCCAAGCTTTGTCGCGTCCGCTTCGAGCGAGATTACCGCAGCCGCAGAGTCAGCACCTCCAGCTCCACGGCACGTTCCAGCACCATCGATCAACGCCTCCAAGGCGCCAGCGGCCGCGGCGAAGATCGTGCCGCCTGCTGCCCATGAGCCTGAGCCCGAGATGATTCTCGGCAAGCCGGAAGCAGATGCGGCTCCGAGTGCAGCATTTTCAGTAACAACATCGACGGGTTCTGCCAGCGCGGCAGCCCCGGCGCGAGAGGCGAAGCCGCTCGTCTCCACGAAAGAAGCGCTTTCTACTACGATTTCCGAGCCCGAGAAACCGGCTGAGAAGATCGCTGCCAGCGCCAGCACGATCGCAACCGAGGACACGGCTTCACCTGCGCCTTTGTTCACTTTTGGCGGTGCAGTCCAGAGCGGAGAGAAATCCGCCGGGACGGGTAGCAAGAAGATTCTACTGGCTGTTGCGGCGGTTGTATTAATAGCGGCGGGTGGTTATGTTGCGTGGACGCAGTGGGGAAATTTGAAAGGATCCGCGAGTCCTACTCCGGCAGTGGCTACCCGGCCGGCACCTGTTGCTCCGGCCGTTCCTCAGGCAGTGCCGATCCCGCAGCCTACCGCTCAATCTTCTGCCGCATCCGCGCCCGCCTCAGGTGCATCAGTAAATCCGAGCGCTACGGTGGCTGAGCCAGCAAGCGAGGCCGCAGAGGATGCCTTTCCGGCAGAGGCAGCTCCTAGTAAGGTGAACAAGCAGGATCATCCAAGCAAGGCCAACTCTGGATTGGGGTCGTCCAAACCTGCGGCGTCGCTTGTGGCGACGAACAAAGCGCCAGTTCCCGTAGTAGCGTCGCAGCCCATTGTCATCAAGAATGGTGGATCGCAACCAGTGGCTGAAAAAGCTGCACCAACAAGCGATGCGCCAGCGCCGAGCATTGCTGCGATTGCTCCAGCGGGGAATGGCGGGCCACTTCCAAATTTGATGGGCGGCGCGAACAGCGGTCCGGCTCCAGTGCTGCAGACCGTGAACGTTTCGCAGGGAGTTTCACAGGGGCTTCTGATCAAGAAGGCTGCTCCTTCCTACCCGGCCAACGCATTGCGCATGCGCATTGAAGGGCCGGTGCAATTGCTGGCCACGATCTCCAAAACGGGCGACATCTCGGCGGTGAAGGTTCTTAGCGGAGATCCAAATCTGGTGCGGGCCGCCGTTGACGCCGTGAAGCAGTGGAAGTACAAGCCTTACCTGCTTGACGGTTCTCCGGTGGAGATGCAGACGCAGATTACGGTGAGCTTCAAGCTACCGCGCTAGTTCGCGAGCGCGCTCCTTCGAATCAGAAACTCAGCTTCAGCGAGAATTCGATCACGCGCGGAGAACCGAGCGCGAAAACGCCCGAACCCAGTCCCAGCCGATTGCTGCTAGGTTGCTCTCCGGATGTGCCATTCACTGACCCCAGCGATCCGTTCAAGACGCCGCTGAGCGGATTATTCGGTCCGTCAAAGTTCGAGAGATTCATCACGTTGAAGAACGAGACTCCCGGTTCCACCTGGAATCTCTCCTTAAATTTGTAGATCCAGTTCAGACTCACGTCGAAGGCGCGCAACCAGCCCATACCAGCCTCGTCGTAGGGAGCCGCGGGAATAACCTGTTGCACTCCCTGCAAGGACTGCAATTGCCCGAGCGTGAACAAGCCGCTATTGATCAGCGTTTGACCGGCAGGAGTTGGCTGACCGGCAAAATTGTGATTGTAGTTGGTGATCACATTGTCGATGTTACTGGCGCTAACTCCGTGACCGAAGGAACCGACGTTGGTGCCGGGAAGCACATCGCCCAGGGAACCGTTCGAGGCGAAGCTGCCGTCGCCGGTGCCATCGCCCGTGACATCCGTCTGGAAGATGCCGCCGGCATTTCCGGATGGACTCAGAGTCAGGGTCACCGGCAGAGGGCTGTAGAAGTGGCCAATCATTCCCAGGCGGAAGTGATAGGGGAAGTCCATGGTGCCGCCGAAAGAGATCTGATGTTTGCGGTCGAGCCCGTTCGGCCCTAAGAAATGCTGCGGGTTGTTGAAGTCGGTCGCGATGGTGACGAAGTCATTGTCGGTCGCCGACGCGATATAGCGCTCCAATTGATAGGATGCTTGCAGATCAAAGTTTCTTACTGCGCTAAACGGATGATCCAAGTGCTGCTTCAGTGATATCTGCAACGCGCTATTCTTCGCGTAGCCGATAGGAAACAGCATCTGATTGGCGCCGAGGTTCGCGTTTATGCCGGGGAAGGCAGCTCCCGTCGCTTGCGTGAGGCACGTCCCGATCGAGCCACCACAGGTGAAGCTTGCAGGAAACCCTCCAAGTGACGAATATCCCGAATCGAGTCCGCCAGAAAGTGGAGTTCCGTCAGCGGCGAACTGGGGAGATGCGAAGGTCGAAATAGTGGCGCCATTTGCGATGGCACAGTTAATCGCCCCCGCTGAATAGCCGCCCGGACAATTGGGGAATTGTTGTGCCATCGCAACCGCGATGGCGTTTTGCGCCGCAGCGAGGTTGAAAAAACGCGCATCGCCCACGTGATTCGTATCAATCGCGAGAAGCGTGTGGGTCTCGATGTTGCGCAGATAATCCATTGTAAGCACCGTCCCCGGCCGTATCTCGTGCTGCAGCCCAGCGTTGATTTGCAAAGAGCGTGGGCTCACGTAGTTCGGCGCTAACAAATCCGTGCCCGTGGCGTCCAGTCCGTCCGTCAACGTTGTACCGATGAACGACGGGTTGGCCGCAGGTCCCGCGGCGAGCGTGGCGGCTTGATATTGAGCTTGCAGTGCGGCGATTGCTGGTGCCGCTTGCCCAATCGGCTGGTTACAAAATGTGGGGGTAACCGTCGTTCCCGTCGGCAATGTCAACGTCTGCGGACTGCCATTTGAGCAAACCGTAGTGTCCGCCAAGAAGAGCCCCTTCTGCAGGCGCGCTGGCCGGTCGAATTCAATGTTGTTCCAGATCGAGTTCTCATAGAAAAGTCCAACTCCGGCGCGAAATACCGTTTTGCCTTTCCCAGACGGATCCCAGGCCAGACCTGCTTGCGGTGCAAAGTTCGCGTTGGGTTGGTGCACTCGATTCCCCAGGAAGGAGTAATACTGATTGTCGAACTGGTTCAACGCTGAGATCGGTCCCAGGTCGCTGTCGGTGCGTCCGGAATCGCGCACGTAACGCAAGCCGTAGGTGAGAGTTAAGTTCGGTCTCAACTTCCAGGCATCGCCAACATAGAGCGAAATCCGATTATCCGGTCCGCTGCCGCCCGCGGGGAATCCAAAGGCCGGAATTTCCGAGTCGAAGCCCTGTCCATTCCCCAGAGAGACACTGGTGACGGGATAATTCAGCGGATTGGCTGCGCCACCCGGAAAGCATGGAGTGTTGGTCCCGCAAGAACTACCAGCGAAGGCTTGGGTTGTGCTGTTCAGCGGCGCACCGACAGCCGGGGCCAGAGCCAGGAAGCTTGCGAATCCTCCGCCGAAGATGTGGTTAAATCCTCCGCCGTAGCGAATGATGTGCGCGCCGAGAGCCCGACTGCCGTCATACTTGATCTGGTGATCGGACTGGTAAGTTTGCTGCGGTGCCAGAAAGCTCGGACCGGAGCAAAACGAGTCGGCACCTGAGGTCAGGCAATCGGGGTCGCTTCCGATGGCCAACTCAATATTAGGGAGCGGGTTGAAGATGCTGCTTCCCGCAGTGGCGTCCACGATTCCATTGCGGAATTTGGTGTAGCCGAAACGAATGCTGTGCGTGTAGGGCCCGGTATTGAAATCCAGTCCGAAGGCATGGACGGGGGTGTGATTGACATTGCCGAACGGCTGGAAGCTATTCGGGATGATGGCCAGCACGCTGTGGTTTTGATCGTAAGAGAAGCGGTAGAAAAACTTGTAATTATTATTGATCTGCCAGTCGATGCGTCCGAGGCCTTCCAACTCGCGGAAGGGCGAGCTATAACTGCCGATGATGGAGGAAAATGGACCGCTCGACAGCACGGGATTGAGCAGATCCTGTTTGGTCCGCTCGACATCCAGGAAGAAAAATAACTTGTCCTTCAGGATAGGGCCGCCAAAATTCCCGCCGTATTGATTGCGCTGAAAGTAATTGTCGCTGCCGCCGGGCAGATTGGCGTCGAGCATCTGATCACGGAAGGCGTAGTATCCTTCGCCGTGGTATTTATTCGTCCCGGATTTAGTGGTCACGTTCACCGAACCGGAAGAAGTGAGTTCGGTGGAAAGATCGAGCGAGGATTGCTGAATCTGAAATTCCTGAATGCCGCTGGCAGGAACATTTTGCGTAGTGGTGCCTACGGTTTCATCGCTGATGTCGAGTCCATCCACTTCGATGCGGGCGGTACGGCCAAAACGTCCGCCGAATGAGATGGACGAGAAGCCGTTCTTGGTGGGATCAAAATTTCCGCCATCCTGGATCTGCACTCCCGGCTCCAGCTGTGCGAGGTCGAGAAAATTCCGCCCATTGATGGGAAGGTTCTCAATCTGCTCTGTGGTTAGCACACCTTGCACCGTTGCCTGCTGCGTGTTCACTGCGATCTCAGTACCCTGCACCTCCACCACCTGAGTAGCTTGGCCCAACTGCAGTTTGACGTTCCCGGAAGCGGTCACGCCCACTTGCACGGTCAAGGCAATCTCCGAGGTCTTGAATCCTTGCGCTTCGACTCGCAGTGTGTAGTCGCCCGGAGTCAACGCGCCGGAGGTATACGCTCCCGCAGACGTGGATTTGGTGATAATCACGCGGCCCGTGGCCTTATTGCTGATGGATATCTTTGCGCCGCTCACCACGGCGCCCGAAGGGTCGGTGACCAAACCCTGAATGCTGCCGGTAGAAATTGTGGTTTGAGCGAGCAGCGGAAGCGCACACATCACGACCAAGAACAGAGAAGCAGACGCAACGCAAATCCGCGGCACGTGGCGGAAGAAAGTTCTGACCAACACCATGGGCACCATTCCTTTAATCGTTTGTCGACAATTTCGTTTACACACAATTCTGCTAAGCCAAACTTCAGAATTCGGGCTGGAAAGCGGTAGCCAATTGTAAACCGATTTTCGTCTGCTTGAGAGGTGGAGACAATTTGGTAGGATGCACCCGGACTTGGGTCGGGTTGGGTTTGGGACAGAGATTATGGGATCACGGGCGGGAAATACGCATCGGGAAACTTTGGAGGTTCGGCAAAAAAGAACGGGCCACGCCTTCCATTAGCGTGGCACGTTTCGTTGAAACAACTCAGGAAGTTACAGTTAGACGGCGGTCGCGGCTAGTCGATCTCACCCGTCGTGGGATCGAGTAAGAGCTTCGGCGCTTTCTTGCCGCTTGTGAAGTCAAACATGCCGTTTAGCGAACCCGCCTTCGCGTCCGATGACCCGTTACCGATCGCCGGCAGACTCCAATTGGTCTCAATGAATTGGACAATCGACGACTGGTCCGTAATCTGATGATCCACATAGTCCTGCCTTGCGTACGGCGAGATCACCAAAAGCGGCGTCCGCGGACCATATCCGCAGCGGCCTTGCGTGGTGGCTGCCGCATTGCTGCCGCAGAGACCCGCGCCCGTCAACTGATCATCGGTGGCGCTCTGCGACTGGTTGACCAACGGATCCATCTGATGGTCGTACCAGCCATCAGAATCGTCGTAGGCGATGACGATAGCCGTATCTTTCCAGTACGGGTTGGCTTGGATCGCATTGATGGTGTTGACGATGAAAGTCTGTTCGTCGAGTGGGTCAGAGTAGCCGGGATGACCATCGTACACCGCTTTCGCTTTGAGGTACGTCACAGCGGGCAACTGGCCGGCAGCCAAAGCAGTGAAGAAGTCCGACAGATCGTACTGGTGATTGGCCTGGTCCGTAGTGCCGATTGCCGCGCTGGAGCTAGGCGGCAGGTGGTGGAGATTGGCCGTTTCGGGGTAAAACTGGAACGGTTCGTGGTGCGCAACGTAGTCAGCAGTCGTACCTGCCAGGCCTACACTGGCTGCGGCGCAGGTGGCAATTCCGTTACTGAAGCTGGTGGCCCCGAAACCGCCCTGAAACCATCCCCATGTAAAGCCAGCATTGTTCAGCAGATCGCCGATGTTGGTGGTGCCGGCAGGAAAGCTGACATAGGTTTTTCCGGTGGGATTGCAATCGTCCCCTGCAGGCCGACCATCGCCGAGAAGGGCACCTGAAGTACCGCCGCCGGCGATCACACCGACGGTAGAGCCTCCGCTGACATATTGCACGTTCGCGGTGTTGCCGCTGATCACGTTAATCGCGCCCGGCGCGGAAGGACCAAATTGTGTGTTGTAGGAGTTGTCGCTCAGGGCGTAGTGCTGTGCGTAATTCCACATGGCGGTTACGGTATTGCCGTCGTAATAGCCCATGACCAGCCCGGTGCCGTGGCCATAGTCGCACGTGCTGCCGCCGGTGCCGGTAAACTGCGGAAACATATCCATCGCCCCCATGTCGAAAGCCTGTTGCTCGGGGGTGTAGCTATGATTTTGGTCGCAAGTCACAGCCTGAGTTCGGTCGAGACGAAACGGCTGCACCGAGTTGGGATTTTCCGTAAGCAGCCCGCCACTCAACAAATTGTTCACCCGCGGCGTGCTCGGAAGCGACGTAAACTGCGGCTCGCTCGCCGGATTGGCAGCGTTCGGGTAGGTGGCAAAGTAGTGGTCAAACGAGATGTTTTCCCCAAAGATCACAACGAGGTGTTTGATGGGAGTAGTTGTGGGATAACTCTCTGCGGGATTCGGCTTATTGGCCGCCCACGCGTCCACGAAAGGGTTAATGGTCATGCATACGGCGCACAAAACCGTCGCTATGCTACGAAAACGCTTACCGATCATCGGTGATCCTCCTCGATTGGTTGACACTAAACTTCGTGGTCAGGGATTGACGCACGCCCACGCACACCTGCAAAGAACCCCAAGGACAGAATGTTGCAAGAAGGTACGCGGCCAGTCTTACGGAGAGATGACTGAAAAATAAAATTTCTGTAAATAATTATGGCGAGACGCGGATAGCTGTGGATTTCGTGGTCGATTGAGCTCTCGCGTCTCGAGCCTCAACCCGGATGGTCCCCATCATTCCGCCGTCCTGGTGTTCCAGCAGATGACAGTGATACGCGAAAGTCCCGACGATGCTGGGATCGCGGAAGTCCATACGCAGCTTGACGCTAGGGTAAACCGGACTGCGGCCATCCCAGTACGCCACATTGATTGTGTCCCTGAGATATGGCTCGTCGACCGGCACACCGTTCCATTCCAGCAGCTGAAAATGCAATTGATGGATATGGAAATCGTGTAGCTCTTGCGATCGGTTCTCGATAATCCAATCTTCCACGTCGCCTTGCCTCGCAACGATGTCGGTATCCGGCGCGTTAGGATCGAACGGCGCTGGAGTTTTGCCCTCGACGGTAAGGAAAAACACGGTTGGGCCGTTCGGATTCTTCGGGTCTTGCGGCTTCTCGGAAAAGTAAAGCTTGCGTTCGCGTGCGGGCGCAACCTCTTTCAGTGGCACACTGCGCCCCTGAGTCAAGGTTGCGGGGGAGAGCGGAAGGTGCGAACGCAGATCCGGCGCGTCGGCACTGCTCAGGATGGTAGCCAAGGGGCGGGTGGGATCGTTCTCGCCGGCGGGACCGCTGTCGACGGTTCTGGTCACCAAACTGGCTCGCATGCCCTCTTGTGGACCCTTCACGATAAACTCCGCGCGACCCGCAGGCGGAATCAAGACGTGTCTTTTCATCACAACTTGTTGATCGTGGTTTCCATTCTCATTCACCGGGACCCCGTCCAGGGCGACCACCTCCACCAGTTGCGCCGTGTCCTTAACCAGAACCTGCAAGTCCAAGTAAGTGATTGCCGAGGCGTTCAATACTCTCCAGAGTTGTTTTTCCAACGGCTTCATCGTGATGAGCGCCGGCGGATACTGGGGATAAGGAACCGGAACGAAATTGATGGAGAGATCCTTGGCCGGTTTTCCTGTGCCAGTACCGTTGTTAAGAATGTCTCCCTCGGCATCTCGCAAGACTTGTGGCGCAGGCATGGAATCCGTTTGTACGGGCGAGGCATCGGGATTGACCAACTCCTGGTCTCGAATAACCAGCACGCGCTCCGGCAAGCCCGACACCTCGTTGTTGACGGCTTCTATCCCCTCGACAATCAGCGCGCCCGAAGCTCCGCCCAGCACTTGCGCTTTGCTGAAACCGTGCACGTGGGGATGGTACCAATAGAGGCCTGTGGGCTGGTTCGCCGGAATCTGAAAACTGTATTCGAAAGGCGAAGAGTAAGGCTGCACCAGTGTTTTGAGCGTGTCGTCCTGGTGACAAACCGGTGGAATCACAAGTCCGTGGAAATGCAGGTTGGTTGAAGCCGCCGTCATCTGGCCGCCTGCGCAATCGCGTCCCGGCGAACTGGCGTGTCCTACCATCTTGTGGACTCCGGCATCAGAGGAAGCGGGAAGCTCATTGCGGAGCATCAAGGTCAAGCGATCGCCCGGTTTGACTCGCAGTGTCGGGGACTGGTTGCCGGCCTTATCGATGTAGCAGTATCGCGTCCGTCCCTGAGAATCCACGGAGCTGCGAAAAGCAAGCTCGACTCTCAACTCGCCGTTCTTACTGCGCAGGTCTTCCGGTTCTGGCACCGCGCTGCCTAGAGCTCCGCGGAAGCAAACGTCGTCCGATTTGGCCTGTGCCGGAGAACTGGCGCGAAGCAGGAAAACCGGTCCGATAAGGCAAAACGCCAACACTAAGAATCTGGCAAGACGATCAAGACGCATGATTCATTCCGCGGAATAGAACGCTGGAGAAAGCGACCGGACTACAGCGAAGACGCAGTCTAACAAGGTGGGGAATGACAAATGTAAATGGCAGGTGAATTTTGCACTTCGGGGAGGGAGATCGAGGAGCTCACCCTCCCGAATACTTCGATGTTTCATTCCTCGCTGTGCTACTCGCGCTGCATGACCTCGTCGATTACAGCTTTACCGCCCTTATCCACGGAGATGACTTTGTGAATGGGCGCGTATCCGGTAAGGGTAATGTCCACCACGTAATTACCGGGGTCAAGCATGACATCGACGGGCGAGCCTTTGTCGAGCATGTGCTGGTTGACGGCTACCTGGGCGCCTTTGGGCTGGGTCTTGACGCTGACTGTGGCCATGCCCTGAGCTGCCTTGCCGCCAAATAACTTGCCCATTTTGCCGACGGTCTTGATGTCATCAACATTGCCGAGAGAGCGCAGCGCGGGAGAGAAGCTCACCGTCTGGGCGAGAACGAATTGTGCGCTCGTGGTCTCATCGATGTATCCCGACTTGCGTACGAGCACAACGTGCTGACCTTTATCCACTGAGACTTGCGCTGGCGTGAGCTTGCCCGTATCTCTGCCATCGATATACACATTGGCTCCAGGGGGCGCGCTGGTAACGGAAAGCGTCGCCATCAGCTGGTTGAGATGGCTCACAACAAACGACTTCCCTCCAGAAGGAACTTCGACGTTGCGACTATCGGTAGAGTAACCTGCCTTGCTGACCGTAACCGTGTGCTGACCGGGTTGGAGGCCGGAAAGAGTGAAAGGTGTAACCCATGAGGGGTCAGTTTTTCCGTCAAGCTGGACTTGGGCTCCCTGCGGAGTTGAATCGATAGCCACCTGCCCGGGGACGATGACGGAAGCGGCGGGTGCGGCTGCCTTCCTCTTGCCATTCCTGCCTTTCGCGACTGCTCCAGCGGCGTGAGTGGGGGCCGGTTCAGCTTCAGCCACCGGTTCAGAGGCCTGAGGCTCAGCCGGCACAACGGGCTGCGCCGCTTGCGGCTGCACGCTCTGGGTGGGCGCGGCAGATTGGGTATCCACGGGCTGGCTGGCGGATGAAGCGCCGGCGGAGTGAGCCAAATCGTCGTCGCTATTCAAATGGTTGATGTGCAGAACGAGAACGATGGCGATGATGAGAATTACGACGGCCGCACCTGCGATGGAGTAGACCATCAGGCTGGGCGGAACGTTCTTGATCTCCTTTATTGCCTTTTCCGCAACTTCGCGAGGCTGAACTTTCGGCTTCTCAGGCTCGGAACTCGACCGGAAATTCGGTGCGGCCGCCGCCGGTTGCTCGAATGCTGGCGGTGGCGGAGGTGGTGCGATATAGATTTCCTTCAGCGGAGGCAACTCGGTCATCTCCGAGAAACTCACGCCACCGCCGTGAGATGGGCCGCCTTCCGCCATCATGGGGTCGACAGCAATTTTCGGCTGCTCGGGACCTTCGACAGCAGGCTCATCGAGGACGGCCGACGACATGGCTGCGGTTGGCAGCGAGCTTTCGATGGGCTCCTGCGAGTGCGAAGTGCGGTGCTGATTCGAAACACCGAATTCGGGTGTGGAGGACGCAGCCTCGCTGCTTCCCCAGCCCGCAGCAGCGGCGGCAGCCTTAGGAGCGGCTTCCTGCTTCGCAAACGCAGGTTGTGATGCGGAAGGTTTCGATACTACCGGAGACTGCGGAGCCACTGTTTTCTTCGCTACCGGCGTCGGCGGCGCGGAGGCGAACTTAGGTTGAGCCGCTGCTTTCGGAGCGGCAACCGCTGGGGCCTTCGCAGGTGCTGCCGCGGCTTTCGCCGCTTGCGGTTTGGATTCCTTACATTTCTCCAGATCGTCCAGCAACTCTCTTCCGCTCTGGTAGCGCTCTCCGGGATCCTTGGCAAGAGCTTTCATGATGAGATCGCTGAGCAGGGGGTGAAGCTTGGGATTCACGTGCATCGGCGGCACCGGCATGCTTTCGAGGATGCTCTGGCGCAGAGATTCGGAATCCTCGCGATCAAAGGCCTTGCGGTCGGTCACCATTTCGTAGAACAGTGCGCCAAGGCTAAAGAGATTCGACCGCGCATCGATATCTTCGCCGCGAATCTGTTCCGGGGACATGTAATGGAGGATGGAAGGAACCTCCGGCATTTGCGCGGTGAACTTGCCCACGCTGGAGAGGCCGTATCCCAGGACCCTGACCGTGCCATCCCATCCGCACATGATCTTGGCGGGCTCGAGGCTATAGTGAAAAACTTTGTGGGAGTGAGCGTGATCGAGGCCGCTGCAAACCTGCCTGCCGATATCGAGCAGGTCCCATATGGAAAATCCTTCTTTGCGCGTCAGCATGGTCGCCACGCTGTTGCCCTGTATGTACTCCATGGCAGCGCAAAATTGGCCTTCGATTTCTCCAGCGCCGTAAACGGGCGTGAGGTTCGAATGGCTCAAGACCTTGGTGGTCTCAGCCTCTTCGAGAAGGCATTTCTCCAGATCGCCGGCACGTTCGCCGAAGGCCGATAACTGGATCGCCTTCAGCGCGACGGTTTGGCCGGTTTGCGGATCATTCGCCTTGTAGACTGCGCCAGTAGCAGACTTTGACAGTTCACTCAGAATTTCGAAGTGGCCGATTTTTGTGGACATTTGCTCCATGCCTCATCACAGAAAAAAGCCGCGCAGTTTCCATTTAGGAAGCTGCGTGGGTATCAGAACCCGGGGCAGGTTATGGTTAGGATAGCGCTCGCGAGAGAAGGCTTCGAGTTACCAAAGTACTGAAAAGACGAGGTGGAGTAGTGCTCGAATTCATCCGAAGCACAAGCATTCCCGTGGCTCCCGTAAGGACATTTGCCTGCGCTTCCCGTGACCTTTTGTTGCCGGGAACGGTTAACTTTGGTGAGGCGAATCGTGGGATGACAATTGTCATGCAGGCCGGGTGACGATCTCCACTGGCGGGCTTATGACTTGGAGGGCGAATATATGTCCGGAGATGTAAAGGAGTGCGGCGGCGCAGGCTGTCCTCGGCCGCGGCTGGTTGTAGATGGCGCTGTCCTTCGTTTATTCTTGTGGCCTGCATGGACTAGGGTGGTCCGCTGTCCAGCATGCCGCTTCGATCCCGGGGTTCAGCTATGACTCTGACCCGATTTGTCACGAAGAACGCCTTCCGCAACAAGCGCCGCAGCATTCTTACGGTCCTTAGCATCGCTTTTTCTTTGCTGTTGCTGACGCTGATGATGACGATCTGGCGAGCTTTCTATCTCGATGAAGGAAGCGCGGAGTCGGCGGAGCGACTCGTAGTGCGGCACCGGGTTTCCTTGACCTTCAGTTTGCCCGGCTTCTATCGAGAGAAAATCCGTGCGGTTCCGGGAGTGGTAGCCGTTGTTCCGGTGTCGTGGTTCGGCGGAATCTATAAAGACGATAAGCCGGAAAACTTCTTCGCGCAGTTTGGCACCGATCCTGAGGAGTTCTTCAAAGTTTATCGGGATATACAAATGCCCGAAGAGCAACGCATCGCGTGGCAGCGGGATCGGCAGGGTGTGATTGTCGATGACACGTTGGCAAAGAAATATGGCTGGAAGCTGGGTGACCGGATCGTCTTGAAGGGCACAATTTATCCTGTCGATCTCGAGCTCTACGTTCGGGGGATTTTCAGTTCTTATCCGGACGACAAGGCGGTCTATTTCGACACGAAGTACGTGGAAGAGTCGGTTGCATGGTTCAAAGGCCAGGCCGGGACTTTCAGTATTCTCGCGGCTTCTCCCGGAGATGTGAGCAAGATCGCGAGCGCCGTGGATGATATGTTCCGCAATTCGCCCCAGCCGACAAAGTCGGAGAGCGAAAAGGCTTTCGGTCTGGAATTTGTGGCCATGCTAGGCAATGTGAAGGCTTTCATCCTGATGATTTGTTGCGCCGTGGTATTTGCAACTTTATTAGTTTCCGCAAACACGATGGCGATGTCCATCCGCGAGCGAACCCGGGAAGTGGCTGTACTGAAGACTCTTGGTTTTACGCGGCAGAGCGTGCTGGGCCTATTCGTGAGTGAGGCAGTGGCGCTGGCCGCAGCCGGCGGAGTAATTGGTGTGGGCCTGGCCTATTTATTGATTTACGCAATCAGCCACTCGCCTTACATGAGCTTCTATAACATGAAGGTGACGCCCGGCATGTGGGCGGCAGCTCTGTTCATATCGGGATTGGTGGGACTGGTGAGTTCGCTGATTCCGTCCTATCACGCATCGCAGGTAAACATTGTGGATGGGCTGCGGCATATCGGATGACATTATGACGTTGGGTGGTTTTGTGGTGCGCAATGCGTTTCGTAACAAGCGGCGCAGCCTGTTGACAATGCTGAGCATCAGTTTTTCGCTGCTGTTGCTTACGATGATGATGTCGATCTGGCGCACGTTTTACATCGACCAAGGGCCTCCGAATGCGATGAAGACCATCATCACTCGCGACCGGGTTTCACTGGCGTTTTTTCTGCCGGCATATTATCGCGACAAGATTCGCACGATCCCTGGCGTAGTTGCGGTTGCTCCGATGACCTATTTCGGAAACGTATATAAAGATGATCGGGCTACGAACTCCTTCGCTCAGGTTGTTACCGATCCGGATGAGTACCCGAAGGTTGCACCGGACAAGATCGTCCCTCCGGACCAGTTACTCGCCTGGCAGCATGACCGCACCGGAGCTATGGTAGATATCGAACTGGTTAAGAAATTCGGGTGGAAGATCGGCGACCATCTGGTCCTGCAGAGCCCTTATTTCCCGGTACATCCCGAGGTTACAATCCGCGCCATCTATACAATCGATCCGCCTGTCCGCGCGTTGTATTTCAATACGAAGTATCTGGAAGAATCGGTAGGCTGGTTCAAGGGACAAGCAGGATGGTATATCACGCAGGTTGCGACGCCTAGTGATGTGGCGCCGGCCTCCAAAGCGATCGATGAAATGTTCCGCAACGCGCCGCAGCATACCAAGACCGAAAGCCAGCAAGCCTTCCGGCTTTCGTTTGTATCGTCTCTGGGAAATGTGAAGGCGTTCATTCTTACGATCTGTGGAGCGGTGGTTTTTGCAATTCTTCTGGTCTCAGCGAATACCATGGCCATGTCGATTCGCGCGCGGACCCGTGAAGTGGCGGTGCTTAAGACGCTGGGCTTCACGCGCCAACGTGTGCTGTCCATGTTCGTCAGCGAAGCCATAGCGTTGTCGGTGGCAGGTGGAGCGCTCGGTGTATTGGGAGCAACCCTGCTGATACGGTGGTTGACGCACTCACCAGTCGCGATCGGGATCCCGGCGGAGATGAAGGTTACACTGCCGACGATGTTCGTTTCATTGTTCGTAGCGGCGACCGTGGGATTCATCAGCGGCTGCCTGCCAGCATATAACGCGTCGCGTACCAATATTGTGGAGGGTCTGCGCCACATCGGCTGAGCAGTCCGGCTGAGCACATCCGGTTGAGTTGAGAGTTAAATTATGGCCATACCTATCAGCTATAACGTCCGCAATTTGAAGCTGCGCAAAGGCCTCACAGTCATGACGGCGCTCGGCATCGCGCTTACCGTGACCACGGCGATCTTTCTAATGGCGCTGCTGGCGGGGCTGCAGAAGGCATTCGTTTCGAGCGGCAATCCACTGAACGTGCTGGTGCTGCGCAAAGGATCAGAGGCGGAGTTGTCCGGAGGTTTTGACGCAGCGCTGTTTCCCACTCTGAAGGTCCTACCTGGCATCGCGAAAGATAGTCACGGGGAACCGATGGTCTCCGGCGAGTGGGTGGTCGTGATAGTGCTTCCGCGTAAAGACGGCACGGGCGAAGTAAACGTCACCGTGCGTGGCATGATGCCGGATGGATTGGAGCTTCGTCCCAGCGCAAAGCTGATCGAGGGCCGTTGGTTTCAAACAGGTCAACGAGAAGTGGTGGTGAGCAAGTCGATTCGCTCGCGCTTTTCGCATGCGAATATTGGCGACACCATGGATTTCGGCAAAGGCTCGTGGAAAGTGGTGGGCGTATTTGACGCGGGGGGTTCGGCCTATGAATCGGAGATTTGGTCCGACGTAAATCAGATGGCCTCCGACTTTGACCGGCAGGGAGGATTTTCGTCGGCCTACTTGCGTGCTACCGATCCCATTGCCGCCGATGCTCTGAAGAACCGCGTCAGTGACGATCAGCGGCTCAAACTCGAAGGAATGTTGGAGACAGACTATTACGCGAAGCAGACCAGTTCGGGCGCTCCCATTAAATACATCGGCATCGTGGTCGCGATCATTATGGCAATCGGATCGAGTTTCGCCGCGATGAACACTATGTACGCGGCGGTAGCCTATCGCGGGCGGGAGATCGCAACTTTGCGGGTGCTGGGATTCTCGCGTCCCGCCATTTTGACTTCGTTTGTTTTGGAATCCTTGTTGCTGGCGATGCTAGGAGCGCTGGCCGGGATTTTATTGATGCTGCCCTTTAATGGGCTACAAACCGGAACCTCGAATGCGGTGACATTCAGCGAAGTAGTGTTCAGCCTGCAAATTACGCCGCTGGTGGCCGGATATGCAATTCTGTTCGCGCTAGCCATGGGACTATTCGGCGGGCTGTTTCCCGCGTGGCACGCTGCGCGGCAAAATATCCTCACGGCATTGCGAGGTTGATTAGTGGTTTGGGGAAACTAGCTTCTCCGGTTATCCGTATCCATATTTATGCCGATTGATGCAAAACACGAAGACCTGCAGAGCTTGCGAATCGACCGCACGGAGCGCAGCACGAGCAGTGGTGAGCCGCCCACGTGGGCGCGCCGATATATCGCGATTGGGATTGTGGTCGTGGGCGTATTGAGCTTGTCCGCCCTGGCTTATCGAGTCATGTTCCGCGATGCGCCGGAGGTCGAAGTCGTGCGCGCCGCTGCGGAGAGCAGTGACGTCGGCGGCACCGTGCTATCGGCCACGGGGTACATCGTGGCTCATCACACCATCAATGTGAATTCCAAGGTGACTGGACGACTGGCGTGGATCGGTGTGGAAAAAGGCGACAAGGTAAAAGAGGGACAGGTCCTGGTGCGGTTGGAGGACGAAGAGTTCCGCGCTTCCTACGAACAGGCAAAGGGCGCTCTGGAGAATGCTCGCGCTTATCTCGACGAATTGGAGCACGGCTCTCGTCCGGAGGAAATTCAGCAGGCGCAGCATAACCTTGATGAAGCTCGCGCAACACTCGTGAATGACAAGCTGACGCTAGACCGCACCAAGGAACTTTCGGCGGGAGGCGTGGTTTCCCGGCAGGCCTTGGACGATGCGACGGCGAAGTTTGATTCCGATCAACAGCGGGTGAATTCGCTGGATAAGGCATTTCAGCTGATGAAGATTGGGCCTCGGCCGGAAGAGATCGCCCGCGCCCGCGGATCGGTGGCGCAGGCGCAAGGCCTGGCCGATTACGCCAAGTCGCAGCTCGACGCAACCGTAATCCGCGCACCGGTCACCGGTACGATTCTCGATCGCACCGCGGAAAAAGGTGAATTGATTACGGCGCAGTTTGCCAGCGCGGCGGCTGGCGGACCACAAGGATCGGTAGTGTCGCTGGCGGATTTGAACGATCTCCAGGTTGAACTCGACATCGCGCAGGCAGACTTTGCGCGGCTCAGCCCCAAACAAAAGGGCATCGTCACCACGGATACTTATCCCGACAAGACCTACGACGGCGAAATTGCGCAGATTTCTCCCGAGGCCAATCGGCAGAAAGCCACGGTACAAGTGAAGGTGCAGGTGCTGAATCCGGGGAAATATCCAGACGTGTTCCTGCGGCCGGAGATGAACGCGACGGTGAAGTTTCTCGCGGACCAGCCGAAAGCTTCGAGCGCCCAGCCCGCGGGGGCATTTGTACCCGCCGCTGCCGTGCGGGATCATGACGGAAAGAAGGTCGTTTTTCTGGCCTTCGACGGCAAGGCGCGTATGCGTGAGGTTCACATATTGAGCCAGCGCACCGACGGATTTCTCGTCGACGGATTGGTGGGGGGCGAGAGCGTGATCACGAAGGGACCGCAAGAACTAAAGGACGGCGACACAATTAAGGTGAAGGGGTAAATTTCATGAGTACTGTTGCTGAAACCAGAGTCGCGACCGGAACCAAAGTGGTTCAGGCCCGCAATGTGAGTAAGGTTTTCAGACGCGAGGCCTTTGAGGTGAAGGCTCTCGACGACGTCTCGATCGACATTGCGACTGGCGAATTTCTCGCGCTGATGGGGCCCTCAGGATCGGGCAAAACCACACTGCTGAACATGATCGCGGCGATTGACCGTCCGACGGCCGGCGAGTTGCTGGTGCAGAATCAGAATATTTTCCGCTTCAATGACTCGCAGGCTGCTCACTGGCGCAACGAGCATATCGGTTACGTCTTCCAGACTTTCAACCTTATCCCGGTGCTTACTGCGTTTGAAAATGTGGAACTGCCACTGCTGTTGACGAAGCTGAACCCGCAGCAGAGGCGCGACCACGTGATGACCGCGTTGAAACTCGTGGGGCTCGAGGAAAGGGTCAACCACCTTCCGAAGCAACTCTCCGGCGGACAGGAGCAACGCGTGGCGATTGCTCGCGCCATTGTGAGCGATCCGACGCTATTGCTGGCGGACGAACCTACCGGCGACTTGGACAGTCATTCCGCAACGGAGGTTCTCGAAATCTTAAAGCGGCTGAATGAAGACTTTCACAAAACGATTGTGATGGTGACGCATGATCCGCACGCGGCCTCTTACGCGCACATCACGCGGCATCTTGAGAAAGGGATGCTCCTGCCACCGGGTTAGTGCGATTCACTGTGAACCGGGGCTGCTGACACAGGCGTCGACTCATGCTCCACGTCGGCAACCCATTTCCAGGCGCGCCGACCATTGTCGAGAGCGACGGCCCGAGCTTCACCGTAGGCGACCAGTCGATTCAGTACAGTAGTGACGGACGCCATGGGGTCTTTGTGGCGCTCCAGCATGGGCGGCATTCTTTCCTGAATCCGGTCACACACGTCGCGCGCACTCAAGGCACGGTTCGCGTCCATCAGAATCATGCGGCAGGCTTTGGTGAAACCGGGCTGGCGTCCATTGCTCTTGCGATCGACCAGTTCCAGCAATTCATCGCTTAACACACCCTCTCCAAACAAGTTCGCCAGGCCAGCGATAGTTTGCTTAATAGTCCCGATGCGGCGCATCACTTCGGCCCGCTGGTGCAAAAGTTGGCGTAATTCCTCGTGAGCCTGGCGCACCACTTCCTGCACGTGTCCATTCGGATTGCCGGTAACGGCCCTGGTCTCGATTGGCTGACTTTCCATAAAAACCCTCCCCTAATTGCACTTTGAGGCGATTAAGTCCAAGTTCCGCCGTCCGCGCACTGGTTCTCTTTAGACGATACGCAAGAAGTCCCGCAGGTGTTCCCTCGTCCTTCGGAGCTCCCCTTGGCCCCAGGCTCAACACTTTGTCCATTTAGACGCTCGAAGTTAGAGATGGTTAACAGAGGAAAAAGACAGAATCAGCGGCATCAACATCGGATATCTGTGCTGCGTAGATGTTGAGGTCCAAGGTCAGGGCTTTAGCCGGGAGCAAAACTGTCAATAAATAAAGGGAGAAGAATCCCAAACCGGGCCGGGCCCGATTAGGAACCTCGGCCAGGCCTGAATCGTCGTCTCAAGTGCTGGGCACGTATGCTACCACTCACGGTTTCCGATGTGAAAAGAGTAGTCATTATCCTCCGTGTCAACCGCAGCACAACTCGAGGCTTCACCGGCCGTCTTACACGTTTTGCTGGTAGGGAACCAGGAGGAGGATTTTTTTCTCATCCGCGAGATCCTCGAACGGCACCGGAATGTTTTGCCGGCAGAACTTGATCACGCGTGTTCCCCGGAAGAGGCTAAAGCGTTGTTGCAACAGAGCCAATACGACCTGGTTCTCTTCGAGCATGAAACGGGAGACGATGCCGCCACAAAGCTTCTCACTGATTGTCTTCAAAGCGGGCGAACCATACCCTTCATCGTGCTCACGGAACAGGCAGATGAACAAGCCGTCGCCGCGATCGTGGAGGCAGGCGCGTCGGATTGTATTGAGAAATCGCCTCTGAACGGAGCCGACCTTCTGCGCACGATTCGATGCACACTGAATCTGCACGCAACCCGGCAGAAACGGCGGCTGGCGGAAGACTCTCTGCGCAAGCTTTCTTGCGCCGTGGAGCAATCAGCTGACACGATTGTGATTACGAACAGTGATGGCATCATCGAGTACGTAAACCCAGCTTTTGAGGCCCTGACTGGCTATTCGTCAAAGGAAGCCGTAGGCCAGACTCCGAGCATCCTCACTTCAGGCCAGCAGGCGCCGGCGCCTTATCGCGAGTTATGGGAGACAATTAGTGTTGAGAATGTGCGCCACAATATCCTGGTGAACCGGAAGAAAAACGGTGAGCTGTATTATGTCGACGAAAGTGTCAGCGCGATCCGGGACGATACAGGCCGCATTACGCATTTTGTCTCTAATGGCCGTGACCTGACCAAACGGTTACACCTCGAAGCGCAGCTGCTGCAGGCGCAAGAAATGGACGCAGTGGGACGTCTCGCCGGAGGCGTGGCGCACGATTTCAACAACTTGCTCACGATCATTACCAGTTATTCCGAACTGGCGATGGACTCAGTGCTTCCGGAAAGCTCCACTATGGGCCGACTCCAGGAGATACTCTCTGCGGCGCGGCGGGCTGCGGAGTTGACCCGACAACTGCTCGCCTTCAGCCGCAACCAACCGCAAGCGCTGCGCGTGGCAGAACTCAACCCGGTGGTCAGTGGAATCGTGAAAACCTTGCATCGTCTTATCGGGGAGGATATCGAGCTGACGTTTGTCCCAGGCGCGGGGATGGGAAGAATTCGATTGGATCCCGTGCAGATCGAGCAGATCCTCATGAACCTCGCGGTTAACGCTCGCGATGCGATGCCGCAGGGAGGGCAGTGCACCATCGAGACTTCGAATGTGATCCTCGATGAAGAATATGTCTGCCAGAAAAAGGCGGTGATTCCAAAAGGACGCTATACCGCTCCGACCATCAGCGATACTGGATCAGGCATATCAGCAGATCATCTTCCCCATATTTTCGATCCCTTTTACACCACGAAACCTTGGGGAAAAGGCACTGGACTGGGGCTCGCGACGGTCTATGGCATCGTCAAACAAAATCATGGATTTGTGTGGGCCTAACAGCGAACTGGGAATGGGCACGGTCTTCAAGGTCTATTTCCCCTGTGTGCGGGATCGTGGCGCGGCGCTTGATGAACCAGACTCCTTAGTAGAATCCGTATCGCGCGGCACCGAGACTCTGCTCTTGGTCGAAGATGAGGACGCCTTACGCCAGGCGGAGTCAGAGTTTCTCAGCCTCCAGGGCTATACCGTGTTACAGGCGAGAGATGGACTGGACGCAATGGCCGTCGCGAACAATTACCGATCACGAATTCATCTGGCGGTCACCGACGTCGTAATGCCTCGCGTCAGCGGAGGTCAACTGGCAAAGGAACTTGCCGCGGTTCGTGACGAGACGCGAGTGCTGTTCGTGTCTGGCTACAGCGGGCAGACCGTGATCGATCACAAAGTCGGCGATGGCGAAAGCAACTTCCTGGAGAAACCCTTCACGCTGAGACAGCTGGCGGCAAAAGTACGCGCGGTTCTCGACCTCAGCCGGAACATTGTTCCCGCTTAGCGCCTGCGGTGATCGAACATTTCCTGCTAGGGTGAGACCCGAGTGAGCTTCCCGTCTTTCAAGGTGAATCGGTCTCCGCGCCAGGTCACTGTGTGGCCTCCCAGGCTCATGATCCAGACTATGACGGCAACCAGGTCGCGGAGTGGAATCAGCCACGCATATTCCAGAACTTGACGGTCGCGCAGAACACTCCATCCCACAACCAGTGCAACCGCGAGACGTAGAAATAAGGTACAAGCCAGCGCGGTCCAGGACCAGAGTGCCCCCTTACTCGACGCCACGTCCAGCAATGCCCACAAGAGCCCAAAGGTGAAAATCAGGCCGAAGTAGCCGACCGCCCGTGCATCGCGAACTCCACGCGCCCAACGAATTTGATGCGCGAAGAAGTCCCGCAATCGATAGGGTGGAAGAAAGGTTTCGACGACAACGTCCGAGAGCTTCACAGCGAGGCCCAGATCCGCGAGGCGCTTTCCCAGTTCGTAGTCATCCGCCAGATGGTCCACGATCGAGTGGAAGCCGCCGATCTTCTCCAAGTCCGCGCGGCGGAAGGCGAGTGTGGAACCCAGTCCAAAACGAATACCGCCCTCGAGTTGAAGCGCGGCCAATACTCCTGCGCAGAAGTCTGTACTGATTCCGAGACTCTCCAGGCGCGAGCCCAGCGTCGCGCCTGCCACCCCACGATAAAGGCAGGTAACCATGCCGACTTTTGGGTCTGCGAGCGGCGCGGTCACTCGGCGCAGGTAGTCAGATTCGACCCGAATATCGCTATCGTTGACGATCAAGTAGTCGTAGCGCGCTTCCCTCAGCATCTGCGCCAGGTTGCTAACCTTCGAATTCGCTCCGAGGGTTTCCGCACTCACGACAATCTGAATTCTGCGGTCAGGGAACTCCCGTTGCAACGCTTTCACGCTTGTGACTGCAGGATCTTTGGGGTCGTTCACTCCGAAGATGATTTCGTATTCCGGGTAATCCTGCAGACAGTGGCTGCGAAAGCTCTCGTAGATTTCAGGATCGATCCCCTTCAGCGGTTTAAGAATCGAAATCGGTGGCTGGGCCGGCGTTGGGTAGCTCGCTCTGCTGCGCCCGGATAGGAACCGAAAGGCACTCCAGAGGCACAAAAGATAGTAGAGCGAACTGGATGCGATGCCGACAACCGCGAGAATCTGAACTGCGGTGAGAAAGGAATGCATTATGCGCAGGTGCGATCGATGTTATTCATCACCCAATCTATTCGTAGCGCAGCGCCTCAATCGGGTCCAGATTCGCCGCCTTCCACGCAGGATAGATTCCGAAAATGAGGCCAACCGCTGCTGCGGAAGTGAAGCCGAAGATCGTCCAAAACATCGACATGTGCGCCGGCAGCGATGGCCACAATGCAGGAATAATGCCGACGACGATCGCCCCCAACAGGACTCCGATCAAGCCTCCCACCGCGGTAAGAATAATTGCCTCCAAGGTGAACTGCAAAAGTATGTCCCGTTTCCGCGCACCGATGGCTTTGCGAATGCCAATTTCGCGCGTCCTTTCGGTGACGCTGACCAGCATAATGTTCATCACACCTACGCCGCCAACGATCAGTCCCACGCTTGAAATCGCAAACATCCCGACAAACAGCATGCCGGTGAGCTGATTCCAGAAATCCGAAAGCGAATCCGAGGTGAACACTGAGAAATCATCCCGCTTGCCCGGCGGAACTTTTCGCCGCCGCCGCAGCAGTTCGCGAATTTCGTCTACCGCCTTCGGCATATCGTCATGAGACGTGGCTTTGACGCTGATCCAGTGGTCTTTCAGTTCCGGATGCAGCGTCTTGAAAGTGCTCAGTGGAAAAAAGACGCGATTATCGTTAGGATCCTTTCCTCCGCCAAACACGGACTTGATCTTATCCAGCACGCCGATCACGGTGAACAAGCGCCCGTCGATGTTAATTTCGTGTCCAAGCGGACTTTCACTGGGGAATAGTTCCGCAGCCGTGTCGTGGCAAAGAACGATGAGCGGAGCGCGCCTTTCATCGTCGCTCTCGCTGAACCACCTGCCTTCCGTGATATGCAAGTCGAAAACGTCCTTCGCGGCGGAGGTCGCTCCTTCCAGGATCGTGTTCTTCACCTTGCGATCCTGATATTTGACCGCGTAGGTGCCGACCCCTAGCTCCGGACGAAAAAAACGGATGCCGGCCGTCACCGCTTTCACGTGCGGCAGCTGCGCCATGGCTTGCGCGTCTTCGAAGGTCAGCTTTTTGCGAGTGCGCAGTTCTTGGGTCAAACGCAGGGTGAAGGGCTCAAGATGATAGGCAAAGATGACGTTGGAGCCGATGCTGGCAACGAGGTCGCGGACATTATCGTCGAGTCCGCGCCCAATCGAGGAAACGCCAATCACCATCGCAACGCCGATCACGATTCCCAGCACGGTCAGCGACGAGCGCAGCTTGTTGCTCCGGATGGTATCCGTCGCCATCTGGACAATCTCGCCGAATTCGTCCTTGCGCATCATGAGCTACGTTTCGAACCTGAGCGCAACAATGGGATCGAGTTTTGCCGCTTTTCGCGCCGGGTAGACTCCAAAAAACACTCCCACGCTGGCGGATACGACCAGCCCGGCCGCGACTGCCCAGAGCTTGATGGCCGATGGCATCCCGATCAGCAAAGTAAACGTCTCTGCAACGATCACTCCCAATAAAACTCCCAGAGCTCCGCCCGTAACCGCCAGCGTGACGGACTCGATCAGAAACTGCAGCAACACATCTTCGCGCCGCGCCCCAAGAGCCTTGCGTATGCCAATTTCACGGGTGCGCTCCGTCACCGCGACCAGCATAATGTTCATGATCACAATGCCGCCCACCACTAGAGAGATGCAGGCGATTCCGATCGTTGCGATGAAAAACGTTTGGCTGAAATTGGTCCAAATACCGAGCAGGCTGGCGTTGGTTTCAATGTCAAAACTGTCGTCGCCGCCGGGCGCGTCATGGCGTTTGGCACGCAATGCCGCGCGAGACTCGTCCACGGCTTCTTCGAGTGGAACCCCCGCAGCCATGGCTTTTCCCGAGATTCGGATGCTGTTGTTGTGTGCGCCGTATTGTTTGAGGAACGACGTGATGGGAATCATCACGTAATTGTCGGCGCTCTGGCCGAGCGTCGTTCCTTTCTTCGTGCCCACCCCAATCACCTGGTAAGTCCAGCCATCCAGCCGGATTTCCTTCCCCACAGGATCCGTCCCCGCCATCAGATGATCGACAATGTCGGCGCCCACAACCGCGACCGGAGCCCGATTATTCAGATCCGTCTCGTTCAGCATGCGGCCGGCACTGAGATCGGTATCGTAAATTGGAGCCATCGAGGGCGTGATGCCGCGCACAGAAGTATCGCTGATCGATTGCTCGGCGTATTTAACGTGTCCGCTTTCGTTGCGAAGAACTGCCCCAATGTACGCGCAATGGCGGCAGGCATCTGCAACCGCCTGGTAATCCTCCATGGTCAAGTCTTTGCGCTTCTCGCCTTCAAGATAGTGGTCAACATTGGTGACGGCGGGCGAGACTTTGAAGATGATGAAAACGTCGGCCCCGAGATTGAAAACTTTCTGCGCGACGTAATCGTTGATGCCGGAGACGAACGTGACCACAGCGATTACGGCCGCCACTCCGATGACGACGCCCAGGAGCGTCAACACGGAGCGCAGCTTATTTACCCACAACGACTGCAGTGCAATTCGGATGGCTTCGGCGACGTGCATGGGTGCGGAATACCGGTCTGGGGTGCTAGGTCTTGGGCCGCATTGCTCGGAGCATTGGCTAAGGCCGCGCTCTTTCCAAGTCTATCAGCCGAGCCACTTGTCCCTAAGACCCAAGAACTATGACCCAAGACCTGAGACCAAGCACCACCCATCGCATATAATGGTGACGTTGGCAGCTGGACCGGACGGTCGCTTTTCGCGTCTTCGGACGCGGGGAGAGGAAAGTCCGAACTCCGCAGAGCAGTGTGCCGGATAACGTCCGGGAGGCCGGGTTCAAGCCCGACCGACGGAAAGTGCCACAGAAAATATACCGCCTGCGTCTTCACGGATGCCGGTAAGGGTGAAAAGGTGCGGTAAGAGCGCACCGCCGCCGCAGTAATGCAGCGGGCAGGGCAAACCACACACGGAGCAAGACCAAATAGGGAGGAAGTTCGGAGCTTCGGCCTCGAACACGTGCCGGCTCGGTGCGTCAAACCTTCGGGTAGGTCGCTAGAGCCTCGCAGCAATGCGTGGCCCAGAGGAATGGCCGTCCCGCCGGAGCAATCCGGAGGACAGAATTCGGCTTACAGGTCCGGCTGCCATAAACTTTTCTAATCACGTCTAAAGCCAATGAACTCGTTGTGACGCAGGCGTGACGCGCTGACACCGGCAACCACATTCCTCTTTCTATGGGTACGCTCAGGCCAGGGAGATTCGTGGATGTCGCGTGTGCGCGCCACATGCTACCATTCCTGCGTGGGCGACTCCGCTTGCATTCCAAGTGCTGCCTCGGCCGTCCCAACCACGACGGTTACCTCGCGGCACTCTGCCCTCGTCCGCGTCACTCACTGGATCACCACTCTGTGCTTTCTTGCCCTGCTCGTAAGCGGAGTTGAAATTGTGATCTCTCACCCGCGCTTCTATTGGGGCGAAACCGGCAATGTGTTGACTCCACCGTTGTTCAAACTGCCGATCCCGGCGTCGAGGAATTTGGTACCGAGCGGCTATGGGTACGTGCTGCCGGATCAGAACGGCTGGAGCCGGTATCTCCACTTTCAAGCTGCCTGGGTGGTGGTATTCACCGGCTTGCTGTACGCAATCTTCGGCTTGGTTACTGGGCATTTGCGGCAGAATTTGCTTCCGCATGGGGCTGATTTGTCGTGGCGGGAGCTCTTGAGGTCGATCGCCAGCCATTTGCACTTCGAGCGGCCGAGCGAGGCAGAAGCCTGGTCGTATAACGTGCTGCAACGCCTCAGCTATCTGTTCGTGATCTTCGTCCTTTTCCCGCTAGTCATCTGGACCGGCCTGGCGATGTCTCCGGCCTTTGTTTCCGCGTTTCCGGCGACCGTCAATGTGCTTGGCGGCCAGCAATCGGCGCGCACGCTTCACTTCTTCGTCTCCCTGTCTCTCGTTCTTTTTCTGCTGGTCCACGTCGCGATGGTTTGGCTTGCCGGATTCTGGAGCCGTATGCGGGCGATGATCACGGGTCGCGCCGCCACTCCGATGGAGCGCACATGAGCCCTGACTTTTCACGCCGCAAACTGATAACAACCGGAATCGCAGCCGCGGCTGGCGTGGCGGGCCTTGGCGTAGCCGCGCGCCTTGCACAAAGGTATGGGCTGGTACCACCCGATCACGGCGGAATTTACGGCCTGGGCGAGACCCTCACCTATGCTTCCCAGCGTCTGCTCACGAGGCACTCATTAGCTCGTGAGTTTTCTCGGAGCCAGATCTCGAAGCCTCCATTCGCGAACGAGATCCCGCCCTTGAATGAAGCGTACAAGCGCCTTCAGGCCGGAGGATTCGCTGACTGGCGGCTCTCTATCAACGGCATGGTGGCGCGGCCTGCCTCGTTTTCACTGGACCAGCTTAAGAGCTACCCGTCTCAGAGCCAGATCACGATGGTGCAGTGTGAAGAGGGTTGGTCGTATATCGCCGAGTGGATCGGCGTACCTCTCTCCCCAGTCCTGCAAGCCGTGGAAGTCCACCCGCAAGCCCGATATGTTGTCTACTTCTCGATTGATCCCGACTGGTGGGAAAGCATCGATATGTCCGACGCGTTGCACCCGCAGACTTTTCTTGCCTATGGGATGAATGGCGCCGATCTCCCTGTGGGCAACGGCGCCCCGCTTCGGCTGCGGGTCGCCCGCCAACTCGGCTACAAGAGCGTGAAGTACATCACCCACTTAACGGTCACCGACAGTCTGAAAGGATTCGGCAAAGGGCTGGGCTCCGCGGCCCCAGAAGGAGGCTATGCCTGGTACGCGGGCATCTGATGGGCTCGTTTCACGAGAGCGGCGCATCTCTGTCGCGAATGGTTTTTCCGCTTAGCTCTACCGTTGGTGCACTTCGACGGCTGCGGGGTTAGCGATGATGTTTGCCTCCGGAGTGCCCGCCATGACTGCCTCCGCCGGAGTGTCCGTGACCAAAACTCTTCCCGCCGTTGAAGCTCTTCGCGCCGTGTCCGCCGCCAAATAGATGGAAGCCTCCCGAGCGCGAAGACTTGCCCGAAGACTGCTTGCCAAAATTGCTGCGCCGAAAGTTTGCGCTGGGCGCGCGAGAGGCCCGCGTCGACCCGCCATAAGTGACGCCCCGCCCGCCGCGATAACTTTCGGTGGACTTGCCATACGAATAAGCACTAGATCCGTAGCTTGAACGTCCATACTGCTGCTGGCTGATCGCCGGCCGAACGCTGTTGTAGGCCTGCGCCGAGGACCGGCCGTAGCCGCCTCCGGCCGTCTGATAACCGCCGCGGTTGTACGTTTCCGTCGGCCGGTTCGCCCTATAGGCATATCTGTCCGGGGTTCGGGCAAATGCCTGCGAACGCGCGGTGTATCCGACACCCGACCGGCCATAGCTGCTCGGCGTCCGGTAAAGGTTATTCGAGCGCGCGACACTCCATCCGCCGCGCGAGAAAGCGCGTGGGCCGCCATGCGGGAAGCCCCAATCCGCGACAGTGCTGCTGTGCGAATAGTAATTCGAGCCATGGAAGAGCACGGAGTGAGCCAGCCAGTCCAATCCCCACGCCAGCAATCCGAAAGGCGTATGCATGAAGGCTGTCGTCGCAATACCCAAGCCAAATCGTACGGCCAGTGGCCCGACGGACGAACCGATAAACGATCCTAGCGCGCCAAGCAGGGAAAATCCTGGATACGGCGCGACCGGCTGCCCATAGACGGCCCACGGGT
Organism: uncultured Acidobacteriaceae bacterium; assembly: GCA_964403025.1. Lineage (GTDB taxonomy): Bacteria > Acidobacteriota > Terriglobia > Terriglobales > Acidobacteriaceae > Sulfotelmatobacter. Next base: position 44,967 of record CAYOEH010000007.1, read on the forward strand.
TATAGACCGGCACGTACACAACCTCCGGGTTCACTGGGGCCAGCACAATATTGCCCTGATCGTAATTCACCATTTCCTGCGGACTGCTACGCAGGTTTCCAGCGGCCTGCGCGCGCTGGCGCATCACCTGCACGGCCTCGAGTACATCCTGCGGCTGATTGTAGTAAGCATTGCCAAGTTCGGTAGCCCACTGCAGGTTGTAGTTCATCTGCGCCAGCACTTGCGGAAATGCCGTCAACGCCTTCACGCTCGGATCCCAGGGCTGCGCGTCAGCTCCCGCGGCAATCTGATCGGAAGAAGCGTAGCCTTGCGTCCGCCGCCAACGGTCCGCATCCGCCACTTGCGCGGGATACGTGGCTGCAGTCAATACCTGCGCCACTAGACTATCCGGATAGAGAGCGATTGGCGCTACCAGTTGCTGCAATTCCTGCGCACTGAGCGGCTGCATCGCAGCGCTCCCCTGCTGCGGATTCATCTGGCCGGGAGCAGGGTAGGACTGCTGCGGATAAGACGGCTGCGGGTAAGGCTGTTGTCCTTCGGGCTGCGGCTGCGGGTAGCCCGGCTGCCCATAGCCTGGCTGTTGATTCGGGGATTGTTGGTTCTGGGTGTATTGTCCGTCATCTGGCGCCTGCTGGGCGAACAGCTCTGCCTTCCCCAGTGGCAGCAGGAGAAACACGAGCGCCAATACAAATAGAAGCGTACTGGAAGTGCGCGATGCCCGGGTCTGCGTTTGGAGTGTCATCTTCCCTCTCAGTAGCCCACAGGCGCGCTCCGCGGCTAACTCTACGATCCAAACGACCGGAGGATGTGTTTACGACCGGCCTGACGAAGAACTGCTATCTAGTCTAAACCCTACCTTCCAGCAATAGTTCCGGGACGGAAGCGCCCCGGGGTTGGAGCCTCAGACGTACTCACGCTCCGCCCGCCGAATCGCTCGATACCTTTCAAACACTTTCTTATCGCTTTCCAGTCCCAGCACCGAGCGGATCGAGCTTCCCCGGAATGTATGGAGCAACATCTTCCATCCCTGGAACAGGACCCAACCGGGATCTTGCTTTATCGCCACCGGGATGTGATGGATCTTCATCCAGCGTTCGGCCTTCCATCGCATGAATTCCACTTCTTCCGCCGGCAGGTGCTCAGTTCGCACGACAGCCGTCGTACCGTCATATTCTTCGAGCCGCTCATTCATGATCAGCCCCTGATCGCGAAAATCCTTCGTCATGGGAGTTCGCGGGTAGGGGGTGGGATGTTGAATGTAGGGCCAGTCCACGTAGCGGCGGGCGAATGCGAGGTTGGCTTCGATGGATTCGCGAGTGTCGCCAGGACTACCCACGATTAATCCGCCGACCACATACATCCGATTCCGGTGAAGGTAGTCGATGGCCTTCAGGGTGGCATTGCCTGTTTCGTGGCCGTTGGTGCGCTCGGTGTTCTTGGCAGAAGCCTTCAGGAATTCCAGGTCGCCTTCCAAAATGTTTTCGATGCCGAGAAATACGTAGCGGAATCCCGCCCGACGCATCAGTGGGGCCAGAGTTTCGCCGTGGTTGGCAATGGCAGAAGTCATGGCCTGCACAAAGTAATCGAGTTTGTGCAACCCAGCGGCAATAATGGCCTCGCACAAAGCTTCAAAGCGCTTCACGTTCAAGGTAATGTTGTCATCGACCAGAAAAATCGTTCGAGCTCCGTGATCACGGGCATCGCGAATGTCATCCAACACACGATCGAATGAGTAGGTGTGGAAGTTGCGCCCTCGCATCTCGATGATGGAGCAGAAACTGCAATCGTAGGTACAACCCCGCGAAGTCTCGATCACATCCACCTGGCGCCCCAGCAACGTGTATCCCTGCAGCACGCGGGCATCGCGCTTCGGCGGACGGATTTCTTTGTCCTCCAACCGGTGCGGCGAGCGCGCTGGATTGTGCACCCAGCCTTCGCCATTGCGATAGGAAAGACCGCCGATTCGCTCGAAGCCGGAGCCCTGCTCAAGTGCACGTAACAATTCGCGGAACGTAACTTCTCCTTCGCTGCGCACCAGATAATCGACGCCCATATCCTCATAAGCTTCGGGCGCGAGGCTGGGATCGTACCCCCCGACTACGATCTTCACTCCCGGGCGAAGCGAGCGCACCAGTTCGATAATGCGACCAGCGGTCCGACGCTGAAATGTCATGATGGAGAGGCCGACGACCTCAGGATTAAGCTCGCCGACAAGTCTGGTTACGGTTTCACGAACCTGGCGCTGAACCAGGATCAGGTCAGCGACGGCCACCCGGTGGTGAGGATCGACGTTTCCCGCTAGCGATGTGAGTGCCCCATTGGGGATGCGAATCCCGGCCGGAGGCATGTGCTCAAAAGAATCCGGCATGGAAAGCAACAGGACGTTCATCGGGGCCCAGTCCTTTATGCTCCGCAGTAATCCCGCAGGCGCGGGTTGAACCCAGTTGCGAAGCGAATGGTCGTAATTGTACCGCAGCTCGCAGCAGAACTGCTGGTTGAAAAAGGTAGCGATCCGGTTGACAATTTAGAGCTATCATTTCAGGAGACTGGCGCTGACTCTGGTTTGGACCCGGAAAAGCAGCGACATTTTGGGGGAAGCATGGCAATCGACTTTGCGCGGAGAGATGATGGAAAAGACGACTCGGTACATTTTCAGCCTATAGAGCGGCTAAAGGTGTATTTGTTCGGCGCTACTGTTTTGTTTGCTTCGTTTGGGATGGGGGAAGCCGTCTATCGACTTTTGTTTTCACAATTCGACGGCATAACCGATCGTATCCCGGTTGAATTACTGTTTGGCTTTGTATTTGCCTGGCTGGCCACCAAGTTCGTCGGAGGCATTTACAGAAATCGTAAACAGCGGAGTGCAAGGCTCAACTTCATTTGGGCTCGGAATCATCACATACGAGGCGCGGTGGAAGGAATCACGCCCTTGGCCCATCCGGCAAAGAACCAACAATCAATCCGCGTAATCCGGGAAGAAGTTGATCGGATCGAATGGGCGCTGAAGGAGATTTTGCCAAGCTGACAAGGGTCTCGGGTCTATCCTGGGATCTTGCCCGAATACAAGGCCATTCCTACAACGGCATCCATCCCGAGCGCGTCGAGTCTGTCGATTTCCTGTTGCGTTGTGATGCCGCCGGCGACTACCAGCCGCCGCGAAGTGGCTTGCCGGATCGCACTCACGGTCTCCATCGGGATCCCGCCCATCAGGCCTTCCGTATCGATGTGCGTATAGAGGAAGGTCTCGCAGAATGGTTCGAGTACCCGAATCATGTCGAATGCCGTGATGGCGGTATCTTTGCGCCAGCCGTCGATCGCAACTCGTCCGCCTCGGGAATCGAGAGCAAAGACCAGGGGTGCGGTGCCGAGTTCGTGCGCCAGAGTGGCGGCATATTGCGTATTGATCTCGCCGTCCTTCAACAATACCGAGCCGACAATCACTCTGCCCGCACCGGCTTGTAATACCTCACGCGCCGCTTCGAGGGTACGAATCCCGCCTCCGACCTGGCAGTTCAATCGCTTCACAATCTGCTTCACGATTTGCCGGTTGTCCCCGTTACCCCGCGCCGCGTCGAGATCGATCACCTGCACCAGCGGATACTTGGAGAATCGCTCGATCCAATACTCGAAGTTGTCGAACTCCAGAGCTTTCTTCTCGCCCTGCACCAGTTGCACAATCTTGCCGCCCATCAAATCGATCGACGGAATCAGCACGGCCACCTCACGGGAATGCCAGCCTCGTGCAGTTCGCGTTTCAGCGCTGCTATGTTCTCGATGCCGAAGTGGAAGATCGACGCGGCAAGAGCGGCATCAGCACAGCCCTCGCGAAAGACTTCGATGAAGTCGCGTGCTGATCCTGCGCCTCCCGATGCAATCACAGGAATTGAAACCGCCTCTGCCACGGCGCGCACCAGTTGACAGTCAAACCCGGATTTCGTTCCATCACGGTCCATCGAAGTCAGCAAGATCTCTCCCGCCCCGTGATCGGCAGCTTCCCGCGCCCATTGAATCGCATCCCGGCCTGTGGGCACGCGTCCTCCCGCGACGAAGACCTCGAAGCCTCGCTCGGCCCTTCTAGCATCAATAGCAACCACAACTGCCTGCGAACCAAACCGTCCTGCGATCTTGCCGATCAAGGACGGGTCACGCACCGCAGCCGAGTTGATGGCGATTTTGTCTGCGCCGGCGTCGAAGACCGCTGCCGCATCCTCAAGCTGGCGAATCCCTCCGCCGACCGTGAACGGAACAAACAGCGATCGCGCCGTGCTGCGGACCGCGTCCAGCAACGTACCGCGGTTCCCACTCGTCGCTGTAATATCGAGCAACACGATCTCGTCCGCGCCGTTGCCTGCGTGAGCAGCGGCACATTCTGCGGGATCGCCGGCATCACGCAGATTCTTGAAGCGCACTCCCTTCACGACGCGACCACCATCCATGTCGAGGCAGGCGATGATGCGCTTGGTCAACACATCAAACCTCGCAGAAGTTCTTCAGGATAGAGAGTCCCACATCTCCCGATTTTTCTGGATGGAACTGCACTCCGAAAATGTTGCCTTGTTCGACCGCGCCCGCAAACCGCAGTCCATAATCGGTAGCTGCCGACATTGAAGCCACCACCGGCGCGTGGAAAGAGTGCGTGTAGTAGACATACGACTCTTGTGCGATGCCCCGCAGCAGCCGTGAGCCCTCCTGAATTGTCAGAGAATTCCAACCGACATGCGGCGATTTGACACGAGATGGAAATTGCCGGCATTTGCCGGCAAAGATTCCTGCTCCTGCCACCTCGGGGGACTCTTCACTGCCTTCGAAAAGCCACTGCATCCCCACGCAGATTCCGAGGAACGGCTTTCCGGAGGAAGCGCCTTGCAGCAAGGCTTCGCGTAAGCCTGCTGGGTCCAGAACGCGCAGAGAAGAAAAGTGTCCTACTCCAGGGAATACGATCTTGTCGGCGGTTGCAATGGTCGCCGGCTGGTCCGTTACCACGACTTTAGCGCCGAGATAGTCGAACGCCTTCTTCACCGAATTCAGATTGCCCGCGCCGTAATCCACGATGGCGATCATAGAAGTCCTTTCGTACTTGGCAGCATGCGGCCCAGCCGTCGGTCTCGCGAGCACGCCACGCGCAAGGCGCGCGCGAAAGCTTTGAAAAGTGCTTCGATCTTGTGATGACTTGAGCGTCCGTAAAGCACGCGCGCGTGAACGTTAGCCCGCGCACCCCGGGCAAAGCCTTCGAAGAAGTCGGGCACCAGTTCCACCTGCAGATCTCCAACCAGGGTGGCGCGAACCTTCGTATCGACCACCGCAGCCGCGCGTCCACCGAAATCGACGGCCGCTAGCCCCAGGGTCTCGTCCATCGGCATGACAAAGTAACCGGCACGCAAAATTCCACGGCGATCCCCCAACGCGCGGTCGAATATCTCGCCCAGAGCAATCCCGACGTCTTCCACGGTGTGGTGCTGATCCACGTCCAGATCGCCGATCGCTGCGAGTTTCAGATCAAATCCGCCGTGTCGAGTGAAGAGCTCCAACATGTGGTCCAGAAAACGAATCCCAGTGGACACTTCATACTTTCCACGACCTTCGATCGTGAGCGCAATCCGAATCTCGGTCTCCGCCGTCTTGCGATGCAATTTCGCCTTCCTCACGCTTTCACCTCACGGTGTTCTCTGAGTTTCCCCATGACATCGCGCGCCGCGCCAATCAAGGTCCGCGTATGCTCGAGCGATCCTACCGTCAGCCGCACACAACCTTCGCACCCTGGATCGGAATTCCTGTCGCGCACCAGGATTCCACGCAAGCGCAAACCTCGAATGAATTCAAGGTAGGCAGAACCGACGCGCACCAGCACAAAGTTGGCAGAGCTTGGCCAGTAATGCAGGCCGAGAGTTCTGAGTTCCTGCTCGAGAAGTTCACGGCCACTCCGCACCTCAGCCACATAGCGTTGCACATATTCCTGGTCTCGAAGCGCTTCGGGCAAGACGGCAAGCGCGACCGCATTCACGTTGTATGGCGAAGCAACGCGCCGCACCATCGCGATCTGTCCGGGATCCCCAACGAGGAGGCCGATGCGCAGGCCGGCTAATCCATAAGCTTTCGAGAATGTTCGTGCCACGAATAGATTTGCCGGCCAGTCGCGATACTGGAGGACCGTCTCGCCGTGAAATTCGAAATACGCTTCATCCACCAGTACCGCGGCCTGCGGCGCCGCGCGAGCAACCTGTAGCAAAACTTCGCATGCTACCGCCGTTCCCGTCGGATTGTTCGGATTCGCCACGGCAATGAGCCGCGTTCGTGGGCCAATCCGAGCAAGAACGGCTTGCAACGGAAAAGCGAAATTATCACCCGCGAGAATCTGGATCACGCGCGCGCCTTCTGTTTGCACAAAGATGGCATACATGGCAAATGTGGGCACGACGATGATGGCTTCGTCCCCCGGGTCGAGATAGGTTGAGAAAAGAAGATGAATGGCCTCATCGACTCCATTCGTCAGGAGAACTTGCGACGCATCGAGTCCTAGAAAACCAGCTACTTCGCGTTCCACCGGCTCACGCTCGGGATAGCGCGCCAAGGTTTCGGCGTCCAGCGAATGCAACCGCTCCAGCACGCGCGGTGAACAACCAATTGTGCTCTCGTTGAAGTCAAGGCGGAGTCCTTGACGGCCAGCCAGCGGCGGCCGATAAGCGTGTAGAGTCTTCACAGCGCTGCGAGCCTCAAGCATTCTCGCACCTCACTCGTAGCGATTCAGCATGTCCACGCAGCCCCTCAGCTTCGGCCAGCACAATCGCCGACGGAGCAATGCCACGAATCCCCTCACGAGAGACTTCCTGGCAAGAGATGATTCGAACGAAATCCAGCACGCTGAGGCCGCCACGCACGCGAGCCATCGCACCAGTAGGCAACACGTGATTCGGACCCGAAATATAATCTCCCGCCGACTGAGGCGTGATCTCGTCCATAAAAATTGAACCTGCATTTTGGACCGCTGGTGCCAGAGCTGCCGGCAACGTGAGATGTTCGGGAGCAATGCGGTTCGCGATCTCAACTGCCTGATCGAGAGACTCCACTAAAAGGATGGCTCCTCGACGAGAGAGTGATTTCGCAGCAATCGGATTCGCACGCGTGCGCCGTCGCACTTCGGTCTCTACCTCTTTCGTCAACCCTCTCGAATTCGTAATAAAGATGCAGAGTGCGTCGGGATCGTGCTCAGCCTGCGCCACCAAATCACTCGCGATAAAAACCGGATCGCCTTCCTCGCTGATGAACACAGCTTCTGTGGGACCAGCCAGAAACTCGATGGCGCAATCGAAGGCAACAAGTCTCTTGGCCGCGGTCACGTACCGATTTCCGGGACCAACAATCTTGTTCACGCGTGGAATGCTTTCGGTTCCATAGGCAAGTGCAGCGATTGCCTGCGCACCACCAACGCGGTAGAACTCCTGCACACCGAGAAATCCAGCAGCGGCTAAGGTCGCCTGCGCGGGATGCGGGGAAACCACGCGAATCTGTGGGACACCCGCAACCTGCGCCGAAATCACGGTCATCAGTAAAGTGGAAGGCAACGGATAGCGGCCACCGGGAACATAACATCCCACCGATTCCAGGGGACGCACCAACTGTCCTACACAAACTCCGGGCTGAATTTCGCGGCGCCACTCTTCCGGTTTCTGCCACTCACAGAAGCGGCGAATATTGCCCGCAGCCTGCGTGATGGCATCCTTCAGCTCCGGCGAAGTTCTCTGCCACGCCTCTTGCAGGTCAGCCTCCGGCACGCGAAGAGCTTCGCCCTTATCCAAACCGTCCCAGCGCGTGGCATAACGACGTAACGCCAAATCGCAATTGCGCCGGACGTCGTTCACAATGCGGCGAACAGCGGGCTCGACTTCGGCCAGATCATTCGCGCCGCGCTGCTCGAGCGCCCGCACAAACCGGTCTCTTTTCGATCCCTCGAGAATGCGCATCACATCACCACCTTGTTTAGCGGATACTCGACAATCCCCTGGGCATTCGCTTGCTTGAGCTTCGGGATCAGCGACCACGCGGTCTGTTCCTCAATGATGGTGTTGACCGCAACCCACTCGCCATCGGCCAGGGGCGCGACGGTAGGATTCTTCAACGCAGGTAGCAGGCCAAGAACCGCGGCCAAATCTGGTTTGCGCACGTTGAGCATCAGGCCGACTCGGCCGTGCGCGGCGATCGCTCCGCAGAGCATCACAGACAGGTTTTCAATCTTACGCCGCCGCTCGGGATCGGCCCAGGCTGTTTTGTTGGCGACCAGTTGGGTGTTGGACTCCAGCACGGTTTCGATAATTCTCAGATGATTCGCGCGCAACGAACTCCCGGTCTCAGTAACCTCAACGATGGCATCCGCGAGCAACGGCGGCTTCACTTCCGTCGCGCCCCAGGAGAACTCGACTTTCACCGGCACGTTCCGGCTGGCAAAGTAGTTTCGTGTAAAACTGACCAATTCGGTGGCAACGATCCGGCTTTCGAGATCTTCAGGCTTCTGGAATTCGGAATCTTCCGGCACGGCCAGCACCCACTTCACTTTTCCCATACTCTGCTTTGCGTAGATCAAGTCGGTAACGCTTACTACATCGAGACCGCTTTCAAGAACCCAGTCGAGGCCTGTCAGGCCGGCGTCAAGCGCGCCGTGTTCAACGTAGCGGGCCATTTCCTGCGCACGGATCAACAGGCACTCAATTTCAGGATCGTCGGTTGCGGCGAAATAGGAGCGCGCGCTGGTGTAGACGCGCAACCCGGCGCGGGTGAAAAGGCTGAGCGTCGCCTCCTGCAAACTTCCCTTAGGAATCCCCAGACGAAGCTTCATCGCGGCGCCTCCTCTTTTACAGGTATCGCAGCCCCGCCAACGGGCAGCTTATGGGTGAAGCATGATCTCGATCCTGTATGGCAAACCTTGCCCGTTCCCAACACTCGCACGCGCAACAACACTGTGTCGCGATCGCAATCGGTCCATGCGGCCACGACCTCCAGACGATTCCCAGAGGTCTCTCCTTTGGTCCACAAGGTTTGCCGGGTGCGGCTGTAGAACGTAGCGAAGCCGGTGCGCAACGTCATCTCCAGCGCATCGCGGTTCATGAAGCCCACCATCAGCAACTCTCCCGTGGCCTCATCCTGAATCACAGCAGGCGCCAGGCCATGCATTTTGTCGAAGTCGATCTCCATCGCAAGCTCCTCTTCTTAATCCTTCCCGGGGGGCTTCGCGCCTGCGGCAGAAACAAAAAGCCCGCTGCGCGTTCGCGTCAGCGGGCTTGGATTTCCTATTAGTGCTTTAGGCTGTTATCCGTTATCCTCCGCCGACACGCTCATCGCATGGTGATGGTGGCGGCGATGATGGTGGAGCGAAGTCATAACACACTGATCTTAGGACGGCTAGCGTTTCCCTGTCAATCGCTTTCCACGGCAAAAAGCTTTGGACGAACTACTTCTCGATGGTCGTCTCCGCTTTCGCTGGTTTTTGCGTTACCCGCGAAGGGCTAGGCAATTGCGAACGATCCCAGCCGCCGCCCAAGGCTTGTACCAGGGCCACAGCGTAGGTCATCTGTTCCACTTGAAGAGCGTTCAGCGTCTGCTGGTCGGCCAGCACGGTAGTCTGGGCAATCAGCACGTCGGCGTAAGGATCAATCCCGGTCTCATACCGTGCCTCTTCGAGCTTAAGAAAGGTTTGCGCAAAATTCACCGCCTGCTGTTCCTGTTGGATTTCCTTCGACAAAATGCGGACTTCCGCAAGACCATCTTCCACCTGCTGGAAGGCAGTCAGCACGGTTTGCCGGTAACCTGCAAGGTCCGCGTTGTAGGTGGAGACATATTGTTGGACCGTAGCTTGCCGCAAGCCAGCGTCGAAGATAGTTTCCGAAATCGATGTTCCAACGGACCAGAAACGGCTCGGCCAGGAAAGCCAATTGCCGATGGCTGAGCTCTCAAAACCGCCTTCTCCCGTCAAACTCAGGTTCGGATAATAGGCCGCGCGGGCAATACCAATTGCCGCGTTAGCCTCTGCCATGGTGCGCTCCGCGGCAGCGATGTCAGGCCGGCGTTCGAGCAGTTCGGAAGGCACGCCTACCGGAATCGGGGGTGGAGCAACCGTCATCGGCTTCACGGGGATGGAGAAACCCGAGGCCGCCTTGCCGAGAAGCATTGCGATCGCGTGTTCATATTGCGCTCGCGCAATTCCAACATTAGTCGCCCCTGCTTCCGCGCTCTGCAAGGTAGTCTCGGCTTCGACAACCGAAATCTGGTCGTCGATGCCGGTTTCATAAAGCCCGCGCGTCAACTCGAGCGCTTTCTGGTCCGCCACCACGGTATCGTCGAAGATTTCTTGCAGTTTATCCTGGCCGCGGATCTCGAAAAAATATTCAGCTAAAGCGGTCTGTTCAGTCAGACGCTCGTTCTCAAGATCGGCCTCACTGACCTGCGCAGCGTATTGCGCTTCGCGCACGGTGTTACGGACTTTTCCCCAAAGATCCGGCGCCCAGGATGCTTCCAGAGGAAGCGTATAGAGCGTGCTCTGCGTGCTGAACGTGGTCCCGGTACCGTTCGCACTCACAGTGGTACTGCCTTTCAGGTTCTGAGAAATCAGCGAGTGGCTGACGGAAGGCGCAGCGGTCAAAGTAGGGAAATATTGCGCGCGGGCCTCCCGCACGATCGCGCGAGCCTCCATGAAGTTCTCGAAGAACTGCTTGATATTCTGATTGTTTATATTCAGTTGTTCTTCGAGAGCGTTCAGTTCGGGATCGTTAAAGATCTCCCACCATTTGCCACGCAGCATAGCGTCCGAAGGCTGCGCTACAGTCCATCCTTCATTCTCCTTGAATTGAGTAGGGGATTCCTTATAGGCCGGCGCTGGCGCCTGCGGAGCGGGGGCATGGTATTTCGGTCCAACCACGCAACCCGATGACACTAGCAAAAGCACCGCCGCACCGAGAGAAGTCGCCCATCTTGCGAATTTTCGCCGGACAATCGTCATAACATTCTTCCTACTTATCATTTGTTTCGATGCAGCATTCAATCCCAGGCGCTAACTAACCTCCGGAGCTGGGGATGAAATACTGCCGTGCGGCTTTTTTTGAAACCTAAGGCGCAAGCGATCCAGGAACAGGTACACCACCGGAGTGGTATAGAGCGTGAGCATCTGGCTTACGATCAATCCACCCACGATGGTAATGCCGAGTGGCCTTCGCAGCTCCGAGCCGGTACCCGTGCCGAAGGCGAGCGGTATCGCTCCAAACAGAGCGGCCATGGTCGTCATCAAGATCGGACGGAATCGCAACATGCAGGCTTCGAAGATCGAGTCCGCCGTGCTCTTGCCTTCCTGCCGTTCCGCCACGAGCGCGAAGTCAATCATCATAATCGCGTTTTTCTTCACGATGCCGATCAGCAAAACAATTCCGATGATCGAGATTACATTCAAGTCAATCTTGAAGAGCATCAGCGCGAGCATTGCGCCGACACTGGCCGAGGGCAGCGTCGAGATGATGGTCAGCGGATGCACAAGGCTCTCATAGAGGATGCCCAGCACGATGTATACCGCTAACAGGGCAGTCGCCACCAGCATCGGTTCTGTGCCCAGCGACTGCTGGTAAGCCTGCGCCGTTCCAGCGAAGAAGCCACGAATCGTGGGAGGCGTGCCCAGTCTCTGCTGCATTTCGCTGACCCGCAACGTGGCATCGCTCAACGAAACTCCCGGCGCCAGATTGAAGGATACGGTCACGGAAGGAAACAACCCGGTGTGGTTTACGGCCAGAGGCGTGGTGCTGGATTCCGCGCTCGAGAGAGCGACAAGAGGGACGTTACCGGTGCCTGGCAGGTTGCCGCCGGTCGCACCGCCGGTGGCTTTATTTCGTAAATAAATTTGCTTAAGGCCTTCCGGAGTTTGCCAATATTGAGGAGCAACCTCGAGCACCACATAGTACTGGTTGAGCTGCGTGTAGATGATTGAGACCTCGGATTGACCGAATGCGGCATAAAGCGAGGAGTCGAGGGCCTGCGCCGTGATTCCCATCCGGGCGGCAGAAGTGCGGTCATACGTTAGCAGTTCTTCGAGGCCGCCATTCTGCTGATCGGAATTCACATCCTGCAGTCCGGGGATCTTTTTCATCTCGGCTAGAAGGATAGGCCCCCAATGCGAAAGATCCTGAACGTTATCGGACTGGATGGTGTATTGGTAAAGCGCAGCACTCGACCTGCCCCCGATGCGCAGATCCTGAGACGCTTGCAAGAAGGCCGACGCCACCGGCAAGCGATTTAATTTAGGGCGCAGCCGGTTAATGATGTCTGGGGCGCCGACCTTACGCTCGTCAAGCGGCTTGAGGGCAATGTATATGAATCCCGTGTTCGTGGCGCCGTTGCCGCCGGTGTAGGCGTTCACATTAGCTACGGCAGGATCACTCTTAATTACCCTCACCAATTGCCGAATTGAATTATCCATCGCGGGAAATGAAGAATCCTGCGGTCCCTGCACAGCTCCGACGATTGCGCCGGTGTCCTGTTGCGGAAAGAAACCTTTGGGAATTCTTATGATGAGCACGACATTCAATGCGATCGTGATCAGCAGCACCACCAACATGAGTGCCGAGTTGTCGAGCGCCCATAACAAGGTGCGGCGATAGGTTTCGAGCATCCAGGCGAAGAACTTCTCGCTCACCCGATACATCCTGCCATGCCCGTCTGGCTTCTCTTGCTTCAGCAAGTGCGCACACATCGTGGGCGTGGTGGTCAACGAAATCACCATCGATACGACAATCGCCGTCGAAAGAGTGATGGCGAATTCCCGAAAAAGACGGCCAACAATCCCTCCCATCATCAGGATGGGGATGAAAACCGCGATCAGAGAAACGCTGATGGAAAAAACAGTAAATCCGATTTCCTTTGCGCCCAGCAATGCCGCTGCGAAGGGTTTCATTCCCGCTTCCAGATGGCGCGAGATGTTCTCCATCACCACGATAGCGTCGTCCACAACAAACCCGGTCGAGATGGTGAGCGCCATCAGCGAGAGGTTGTCGATGCTGTAGCCCAGCATATACATCACGGCGAAGGTGCCGATTAGCGATACTGGAACGGCGACGCTCGGAATCAGAGTGGCGCGCGCGTTGCGCAGGAAGAGGAACACCACCAGGATCACCAGAATCACCGACAGGACCAGGGTGCGCTCGACGTCGCTTACGGAGGCGCGGATCGTGGTGGTACGGTCGAGAACGATGGTCGCGTCGATACCTTGGGGGATCGACGCCTTGAGAAATGGCAACTGGCTGCGAATGTTGTTGACGGTCTGGATAATATTTGCGCCCGGCTGGCGAAAAATGATCACCGTGACCGAAGGAATGCCATTGAGGTATCCGGCGGAACGGATGTTCTGTACCGAATCGGTGATCTGGGCTACGTCCGAGAGCCGGACCGCCGTTCCGTTGTGATAGCCGATGATGATCGGTTTGTAGTCCTCGGCCTGCGAGATCTGATCATTCGCGATGATGTCGGCAGTGGTTGTGCCATCGGAAAGCTGACCCTTGGCAATGTCGGCATTCTGAGTGCTTAACACGGCTTGAATGCTGGACATCGTCAAACCATAGCTGTTGAGTTGGGTCGGATCCACATCCACTCGGACCGAAGGCAGCGAAGCGCCACCGACCACCACCTGTCCCACACCCTGGATCTGAGAAAGCTTCTGCTCCATGATGGTCGAAGCTTCGTCATACAATTTGCCGGTGTCGTATTTGGTAGAGGTCAGGCCGAGGATCATGATCGGAGCGTCGGCGGGGTTTACCTTCCGGTAGGTGGGATTGGCGGGCAGGTTTGTCGGCAAGTAAGTGCGCGCCGCACTGATGGCCGCCTCGACATCGCGCGCCGCGCCGTCGATATTGCGGGTGAGGTCGAACTGAATCGTGATCGATGTGCTCCCCAGCGAACTTGCGGAAGTCATCTCCGTAACCCCCGCGATATGGCCGAACTGCCTCTCCAGCGGCGTGGCTACAGAGGATGCCATGATCTGCGCGCTAGCCCCTGGGAGCGATGCAGAGACGGAGATGGTTGGGAAGTCGACTTGAGGCAGCGGCGAAACTGGCAGCACAGTAAACGCGATAGCCCCGGCGATGGCAATCGCAATGGTCAGCAGGGTTGTTGCCACAGGCCGCCGGATAAATAGTTCGGAAGGATTCATGCCTGTTCTGCCGGTTGTGCCGTGCCGCTCGATGTTTCGCGGGAGCGTCCGCGCGAGAATCTCTGCCCCAGGTTGTCAAAGAAGATATAAATTACGGGCGTCGTGTACAGCGTGAGTGCCTGGCTCAATAGAAGTCCGCCCACCATGGCAATTCCCAAGGGGCGGCGAATTTCGGAACCGATCCCGGTTCCTACAGCCAGCGGGATGCCACCCAGCAATGCCGCCATGGTGGTCATCATGATCGGACGAAAGCGCAACAGACTGGCTTCATAAATCGCGTCGGTCGCGTTCTTGCCGTGCTGCCGCTCTCCCTCCAACGCAAAATCGACCATCATGATTCCATTCTTCTTCACAATTCCAATCAGCAAAATGATGCCGATAATGGCCACCACGCTCAGATCCTGACCGAATAGCATGAGCGCGAGGAGCGCGCCGACTCCGGCGGAAGGAAGAGTGGAAAGGATGGTGACCGGGTGAATGAAACTCTCATAGAGAACGCCGAGCACGATGTATACCGTCACCAGCGCGGCTAGAATCAAAAGGGCTTCGTTCGAGAGCGAGTTCTTGAACGAAGCCGCAGTGCCCTGGAAATCCGCCTGCAGGCTGGCTGGCATGTGCATCTCTTGCTGCACTTTGTCGATGGCAGTGATAGCGCTTCCCAACGCTGCGTTCGGAGCCAGGTTAAATGACACAGTTACAGAAGGAAACTGGCCTTGATGATTGATCGAAAGGCTCTCAGTCGTTCGATGGAAGTGAGTAAATGCGCTCAGGGGAATGGCATTGCTCGTTGCGGACGTAGTGGTGGTGTTCCCGGAGGAACTCGATGCAGTCGAAGCGTTCTGCGAAAGCGCATTCGAAGGAGGGGTGAGTACGCTAGGAGACGCGGTTGGCGTGTAGAGCACCGAGGTGGTGGTGGCATTCGAACCAGCGGAGGCCGATCCTGAGGACGAAAAAGAAGTCGAGGCTCCCGGCCCTGACGTTCCCGAGGACGCGTTGGCCTGAATGTATAGCTTCTGCAGGATGCTCGGGTCTTGCTGGTATTGCGGTTGCGTTTCCAGGATCACGTGATACTGGTTGAGTTGCGTATACATCGTGTTGATTTGACGCTGTCCGAAAGCGTCATACAGGGTGTTATCGATGGTGACGGGAGCGATGCCCAGCCGTGAGGCAGTAACACGATCGATCATCAGTGAAACCGCCAGTCCCCCCGTCTGCTGGTCCGTTGCTACATCCTCAAGCTCGGGTAGACTTTGCAGTTCTGCTACAAAACGATTGCTCCATTCGTTCAGTTCATTCACATCCGGATCTTCCAGCGTGTACTGATATTGGGTGCGGCTAACACGATCGTCGACTGTGATGTTCTGCACGGGCTGCATGTAGAGAGCGATTCCCTGCACTTTTTGCAGATTAGACTGCAGCCTGCGCACCAGATCGGCCGCGCTGATGTGTCGGTCCTCGAGCGGCTTCAGATTAATCGACATGCGTCCGCTGTTGAGAGTCGTATTCGTGCCATCTGCGCCGATGAACGAGGAAAGGCTCTCGACGGCCGGGTCCGCGAGGATCAGCTTGGCCAGTTCCTGCTGCTTCTCCGCCATCGCCGGAAACGAAATAGTTTCCGGAGCCTGTGAGATGCCCTGAATCACGCCAGTATCCTGGACCGGAAAGAACCCCTTGGGGATCACGATGTAGAGAAATATGGTCAGGAGTAGAGTGCTGAGTGCTACCAGCAAGGTAATCGTTTGATAGCGCAGCACGAACTTCAAGGTCCGCCCATAAAAGGCGATCATGCGTTCAAAGACGCGCTCGGAAGCCCTGTAGATGCGCCCCTGCTGTTCCTTCGGCTCATGACGCAAAATGCGCGCCGCCATCATGGGAGTGAGCGTCAGCGACACCACGGCCGAGATGACGATGGTGACCGCCAAAGTAACGGCAAACTCGCGGAAAAGCCGGCCCACCACATCGCCCATGAATAGCAACGGAATCAGCACCGCAATCAGCGAGACCGTCAACGACACAATCGTGAAGCCAATCTGTTCCGCTCCCTTGAGTGCCGCATCCATCGGCCTTTCGCCTTCTTCGATGAAGCGCGAGATGTTCTCAATCATCACGATGGCGTCGTCCACCACGAATCCGGTGGAGATGGTGAGCGCCATCAGCGACAGGTTATCCAGGCTGTAGCCCAGCGCATACATGGCCGCGAAGGTCCCGACCAGCGACAGCGGTACAGCGACGCTTGGGATGATGGTGGCATAGAGACTTCGCAAAAACAGGAAGATCACCATCACCACCAGCCCGATCGTCAACATCAATTCAAATTCAACGTCAGATACCGAGGCTTCGATCGCAGTGGTTAGATCGGTCAGCGTGGTGACTTGAATCGAGGCGGGAAGATTGGTTTCGAGTTGCGGCAACAACTTCTTGATGCTCTTGACCACGCTGATCGTATTGGCGCCAGGCTGGCGTTGGATGTTCAGGATCACAGCAGGCGTCAGGTTCATCCACGCCGCTTGATTGTTATTCTCGACGCCATCGATTACCTCGGCCACGTCCGTGAGCATGACCGGTGCGCCGTTGCGGTAAGCCACCACCACAGTCCGGTAGTCGGCGCTGCTGATGAGTTGGTCGTTGGAATCGATCTGGTAGTCCTGCCGCGGTCCATCAAAATTGCCCTTCGCGGCGTTCACACTCGCCTGGGTCAGAGCGGTACGCACATCCTCGAGATCGATGCCATACGAGGAGAGCGCGGAAGGATTAACCCGAATCCGCACCGCCGGCTTCTGCCCGCCGCTGATGCTCACCAGACCCACTCCATTCAACTGAGAAAGCTTTGGGGCCAGCCGCGTATCCACCAGGTCTTCCACCTGGGACAAGGGAATAGAATCCGAAGTGATCGCGAGCGTGAGCACGGGTGCGTCGGCGGGATTGGTCTTGCTGTAGACAGGAGGCGTCGGAAGATTAGATGGCAAGTAGCTCTGTGAGGCATTGATCGCCGACTGCACTTCCTCTTCAGCGACGTCGATGTTAAGGCTCAGATTGAACTGCAGCACGATGACCGATGTGCCTCCCGAACTGGTGGAAGTCATCTGGCTGAGTCCCTGAAGCTCGCCGAATTGCCTCTCCAGCGGCGCGGTGACGGTCGTTGCCATCACGTCCGGACTGGCGCCCGGATAAAAAGTGAGGACTTGGATGGTCGGGTAGTCAACTTCGGGAAGTGCCGACACCGGCAGCTGAGTATAGGCAACGATACCAACGAGCAGGATTGCCGCCATCAGCAGCGCGGTCGCGACCGGCCGCATGATGAATGGACGGGACGGGCTCACGGGGCCTGACTCTCGCTTGAGGCAGCGGGCAGAGGCTGCTTCGAAACTACGATCTTCGCGTTGTTTTGCAGCTTGTCAAAACTACTGTCGGCAAGAACGTCTCCCGGATTGATGCCGGTTACTGCAGTATTGCCACCATCCGCGACGCCAGGCTGGATGTTGCGAATCTGGGCCGTGTCATTCTCAATGACGTAGACAAAAGCGGTCTGGCCATTATGCTGGATGGCAGAAGTCGGAATTAGCGTGACGCTCTGCAAGGTGTTTACCAGCAACCTGGCATTCACGAACTGGTTGGGGAAGAGGGCATCGTTCTTGTTATCGAACAGCGCCCGCATCTTAACCGTGCCAGTGGTGGTGTCGATTTGATTATCAAAGGTCAGGAGCTTGCCAGTCCCGAGCTTGGTCTGCTGCGCCCGGTCGAAAGCATCCACCGTCAGCCGCTTACCGTGCTTCGTTTGGGCCTGTACCTGCGCGAGGCTATCTTCTGCGATGGTGAAAATCACGGTGATCGGCTGCAATTGAGTGATCACGGCAAGCGTCGTCGTGCCACTCGATTGGACAACGTTTCCCGGATCCACCAGCCTTAGCCCTACCCGCCCGTTGATTGGCGAGGCGATATGGCAGAAAGCCACTTGGACCTGGTCATACTGAACCGTGCCCTGATCATTTTTTACCGTGCCTTCATCTTGCAGCACGATTTTTTCCTGATCATCGAGGGTCTGCTTTGGTATGCCGTTTCGAGCCCATGCGTCTCGGTAACGCTGCAGGTCCATCTGCGCTTGCGCGAGTACGTTGGTATCGCGCTCAAGCGCACCCTGGGCCTGCAAGAGTTGCGCCTCAAAGGGTCTGGGATCGATTTCGATCAGCGGTTGGCCTTTGCGAACGAGTTGGCCTTCCTGATAGTGGACCTGGGTTACCAGTCCCATGACTTCGCTGGTAATGGAGTCGGTGTAGACCGGTGTGACGGTACCAATCGCCTCCAGATAGACTCCGATATTGCCTTTCTGGGCGGTGGCAACGGTAATCGTGACTGGGCCGGTCGCGCCGCGCCGGGACGGAGCCGCCGCGGTCTTGCTATCGTCATGCTGTCGGAACACCAGCACCAGAATTACGGCCAGAACCAGCAGCATCAACGCCCAAACGAGAATCCGCCGCCACAAAGGCTTATGCGAATTACTGGCAGGCGGCAACTGATGCTGCGGATCAATGGTGGAAGCAGGAGGTTTGGTTTCCATCCGAATTTTCTTGCATTTCTCGATCTAGAATTATGATTCCCGGTGACATCCACATCGAAAGCGTACCTCTTCGCACCGCGTGTTGCAGATGGCGGGTCGCCCGCGAACCATATGAGTTGCGCCGGCCATTATAGAACCAGCGCGTACAATCGGAGTCACAGTTCGCGACGATTCTCCCCGTAGGTCAGACATCACATCGCCGGCCAACATTCGTGCTAAGTCTGAAAACTATCAAATAGTTATTTCCCACCCCCAGAGCTCCAAACGACATCCACGGTTTGTTGCTTCCGGCGTGCGATTTGTTGCCGAGCCGCTTGTTACATGAGATTACATTGCTCCTCTGATGAAAACACGTCCAGGGCTTCAAAAGCGTAAAAAATCGGTAATGGAAGGTAAATGTTCGTAAGCGGCCGGCTACCACTTTTGGTCAGGGGACCACGTGATAATGGCCACGGTTGGGTGTCAAACCATGGCCATTCTTAAAGCGTGGCGAGCATCTTTCGGGGCGGATATAGCTCGGGAATCGCGTCGAGCTAGTTTTGGGGCGGTGCGCTCGGTTGACCGGAACCTGCGTCGGGCCCTCCTGAGTGACGATTTTGCATCCACTGCTCGCGTTTGGCCTGCATCTCATCCCACTTCTTCTGCTGGGTCGAGTCCAAAAGCGCGCGAATCTGGGAGTCGGTGGCCTGGCGTATGTCCATCATTTTGGCGCGCCGATCCTGCTGCGAGAGGGAAGCATCTTGATGCACGGTCTGCATCTGAGAATTCTCGGATTGCAGAGCAGCCAGTACTTTCGGTTGCTGATCCGACGTGAGTTTGAGTTGTTTGGTCAGTCGCGCCGTGCGCTCGGCGGGATCAGGCGGACCATGGTGTCGGCCACCGTTATCCTGCGAGGGCGGGGACGCTTGATCGTTAGACTGGTTATCCTGTGCGGAGGCCAAAGGCGCGGCAATTGAGAGGGCGCCGGCCGCAACTAGAACAAGCACATATTTCTTGAGCATGGAATCTCCTTTTTGCAAGCAATCGATCTGAATCTATGAACGGAATTATGACGCCTTAGTTGCGCAAAAAACCGAGATTCATAAATCTTTGCATAACTTTACGAAATGTAACCTGGACCTTAAGGCCCGACAAAATGCCACAAAATTTTACAGTGTCGGCCCGGCGTGGAACGATATGATCCCAGCAAGATGGCAGCAAACGCCTCCGCAAAGTTATGAGGATTCCAAGGCTTCATTTTTCAGTGCTCAAGGCTACGCGGCAGCCTCAGTATGTTCTGCTGTTTGTCTTCGTGCTTTATCTCGTAGCCGTAGGTCTGCCCGCACTGTGGGGACAGGCCGCCGGGCAAACTGTTGCCCCCCCAACCGCGACGTCCTCCGCCGGAGGAAGAACGATTCGGGGCCAGGTGAAATCAGGAAATATGCCGATTCCGGGCGCTACCGTTTCCGCAGTGAATGCGGTGACAAAGGAACAGATCAATACATGGACGGATGTGGATGGTACTTACCGATTCGTGATTCCGGCCGACGGACGATACACCGTGCAGGCGCAGATGTCGGCGTTTGCCGCGAGCACCCAGGAAGTTGTGCTCGATTCGGCCCATCAGAGCGTGCAAACAAACTTTGAACTAGTTCTTGTTTCGCGGGCAGGCGCACCTCACAACGAGCAACAGCGTGCGAATGCCGGCGGAGGTGTACGCAGCTCTCAGAACCTCTCCGTGTTCCAGAGTGCAACCGGGCAGGAAGCTGCGGGTGGATCCATGAGCGACGTTGTGCCAGCTGGCATGCCGGTTCCTGGAATTGCATCGGACAGTGCAACAGAATCGGTGGCTGTTTCTGGTAACACTTCGAATTCGTTCAATACTATGAGCGCTGTCGAGATGCAGCAGCGCTTCAACGATGCGCGCCAACAGGGTGGGGGATTCGGTGGCGGAGGCGGATTTGGTGGTACGGGAGGCGGAGGGTTTGGAGGTGGTGGCGGCGGGGGCGGGGCTATGGTTTTTGGACGACGCGGCTTTGACAGCAACCGCCCGCACGGCTCCTTGTATTACGGCGTAGGCGATGCGGCGCTGAACGCCTCACCATTTTCAATTACCGGACAGCCGACCGAAAAACCGGCCTACCTGCAGAATAGTTTCGGCGGTTCGGTAGGCGGGCCGCTGAATATCCCCCACGTCTACCACGGCGGCACCAAGACTTTTTATTTCATTAATTACAACGGCAAGCGCGGGGAGAATCCCTTCGACCAGTTTTCGACGGTGCCAACGCTGCTGGAGCGGCAGGGAAATTTCTCCCAGACCGCGTACACTGCGGGGGCGGAAGCGGGACAACCGGTAAAGATTTTCATTCCCGGGACAAACACCGAATACACCAACAACACGATTTCTCAAATCAATCCGGCAGCGCTAGGATTGCTGCAATACATTCCTTTGCCGAACCTGCCGGGCAGCTATCAAAACTTCCACTACGTCACTTCCGCCAACAGCGACAGCGACGATCTGAATATACGTTTGAATCACACGTTCGGTTCGGCGCCCGTGCGCGGCCGCCGTGGTGGAGGCCGCAACGCTCCGCGCAATAACCTGACGTTTGGCTTCCACTACCACGGATCGGGCGCGACTTTGACCAATCCGTTTCCCAGTGTGGGCGGCAACACCTCCGTCCGAAGCTTTGACATTCCGATTTCGTACACGCGCAGCATCGGAAAGCTTACCAATATCGTCCGCGCGGATTTCAATCGCGGCCGGACGCGCACGCAGAATTTATACGCTTTCAGCAACGACATTACGGGTGCGTTGGGAATCACGGGAGTCTCGCAGAATCCGTTCGACTGGGGCTTGCCGAATCTTTCCTTTACAAATTTCGCCAGCCTGCAGGACACGACTCCGCAACTGAGTCGACCCCAGACCTACACTTTCTCCGACAACGTAATCTGGAACCACGGCAAGCACACCGCGCGCTGGGGCGGCGACTACCGCCGCGTACAGGTAAACACGCAAACGGACGGCAATCCGCGTGGATCCTTCGTCTTCACGGGACTCAACACTTCCGTGATCGCTGGTGGCCAACCGGTGGCCGGCACTGGATATGACTTCGCTGATTTTCTGCTCGGCTTGCCGCAGCAGACTTCCGAGCAGTTCGGGCAGAGCGAACACTTCCACGGCAACTATTGGGATCTGTATGCGCAAGATGAGTGGAAGATGCGCGCCAACCTTACGCTCAATCTCGGAGTACGCTACGAGTATGTTTCCCCGCTCACTGAAGAAAACAATCGTATCGCGAATCTCGGCTTGTCTCCCGGAGTGTTGAATTTTGCGCTCCCGCTGGGCCGGACGCCGGTCACATTGATTCAACCGGGCAGCGTCGGTCTGCCGGCCAGCCTGGTGCGGCCAGATCGCAACAACTTTGCGCCACGATTTGGCTTCGCCTGGAAACCGTTTTCAAAGACGGTTATCCGAGGCGGCTACGGCATCAACTACAACACGGGCGCGTACCAAGGCATTGCGCAGCAACTTGCTTTACAGCCGCCCTTCGCCACCACGGCAACGAATATTCAAACGACTCCCGGAGAATTGACGCTGCAGGGCGGATTCCCGGCGCCAACTGGCATCACCAACGATTATGCGGTGAATCCCAATTACCGAATGGGCTATGTGCAGATTCGCAATCTGGATATTCAACAGCAGATTCGTCCCACTCTTCTGCTGAATATCGACTACACCGGAACCAAGGGAACCGATCTCGACATGCTGGAAGCGCCGAACCGAACCGCGACGGGAATTCGTATTTCTGGGGTTGACGCTTTCACCTACGAAAATTCCGCAGCAGATTCGGAGGCGAACGCTGGTTCCGTTAGGTTGCGCAAGCGGCTGGCGAACGGATTTTCCATTGGCGGCACCTACACCTTTTCCAAGGCTTTGGATGATGCGTCTTCCATCGGCGCTGGAGCAACTTCAGGGGCGAGTACTCCTGGACTGGGTGCCGGTGGCACCGGTGCGGCTGGAAGCACAGCTACGACGAATGCTGGTGCGTCCAACGTCGCGCAGAATCCTTTCGATCTCTCGGCAGAGCGCGGACTCTCAAGTTTCAACCAGACCCATAAATTCACCGCAGATTATTTATTGGAGCTACCTTTTGGTCACGACAAGCGTTGGCTCACCGGTAATTCGCCCTGGCGCGCGATTTTTGGTGACTGGCAATTGAGCGGTGACTGGACGATTGCCTCCGGGCTGCCGTTTACGCCGCGGATCCTGGGCGACGTCAACGACGTGAACACAGGAACGAACGGCACTCTGCGACCGAATATGGTTCCAGGTCAATCGGTAAGTCTGGCAAACCCTTCGATTCGGGAATGGTTCAATATCGCTGCATTCGTTGCGCCGCCAGCGGGACAATACGGCAACGCGCGGCGCAACAGCATCATCGGTCCGGGCACGAAGGCGTTTGATATGGCATTCACAAAGCTCGTTCCTCTGAAGGAGTCGCGAATGCTAGAGTTCCGGGCGCAGGCTACCAATATTTTCAACATACCGAACTACTCTTCAATTGATACCAGTGTGACATCGCCTACGTTCGGTCGGGTTACGGCGGTCGGAGCCATGCGTCAGTTCACCATGACCGCACGCTTTCGCTTCTGACGAGGACCGGGGCCTTTCGAGAGAATTGCCATGATTTCGACGTCAAAACGATTTGCCAATAAAGGTCTGGCACTGGGTCTTGTGCTTGTCCTTCTGTGCGCGACATCGCCCTCGCAGCAGCAATCGGACTATCTCATTCACGTGCAGTCGGAACTCGTGCTGGTGAATGTGACGGTGAGAGACAAGAGCGGCAATTTTGTGCAGGGATTAAAATCGGAGAACTTCACGATTCTCGAAGACAACAAACCGCAGAAGGTTGTTTCCTTCGATGTGGAGAACGTGGATGGTGTGCTACCCGCAGACGTGGCTCAGGCAAAGCCGCTGCCGGCATCGCCGGGTGCGGCAATGACCCCAACTACTGCTCCAGATGGAGCGTCGCAGCTCGCAGCGCAATTTAAAGATCGCCGCCTGATTGTCTTGTTCTTTGATCTTTCCGCCATGGAGCCGGACGAAATCGACCACGCGGTTACGTCAGCTGAGCACTATGTCGATGCTCAAATGGCGCCTGCGGACCTGGTGTCGATCGTTTCTTTGGACAGTTCACTCCAGGTGAACCAGGACTTCACCACGGATCATGCACTGCTGAAAAAGCAGCTGGAGCAATTCAGTTCAGGCAGTGGCCAAGGCTTCGAGGAGGGAACCACGGGCACAACCGAGGGAACTCCCGATACCGGCCAGCCGTTCACTGCCGATGACACGGAATACAACATCTTCAATACCGACCGGCGCCTCGAGGCCTTGCGATCGGTAGCGGAGAAGCTTTCGTACGTGCAGCAGAAGAAGTCACTGATTTATTTTTCCAGCGGCATGGACCGCACCGGCATTGAGAATGAATCCGAGTTGCGGGCGGCTGTAAATGCCGCGGTGCGTTCCAACATGGCGATCTACACCATGGACATGCGCGGCCTGCAGGCGCTGGTGGCGGGCGGAGAGGCGCAGAACGCCAGTCTGCGCGGCGTTTCGGCGTATTCCGGTCAGGCGACGCTCAACGCGTTGAATTCGAATTTCACTACTCAAGAAACGCTGGTGACCTTGGCCAGCGACACCGGTGGGCGGGCGTTTCTGGATTCCAACGACTTTACAAAGATCTTCAAGGACGTGCAGCAAGATACATCGACTTACTACCTGCTCGGCTATCACAGCACAAATCCCGCGCGCGATGGGCATTACCGGCGCATCGTCGTCAAGTGCAACATGCCCGGAGTGAAGATTGAGTACCGCCGTGGCTACTACGCTCCGGCGGACTTCAAACATTCCACACAAGACGATAAAGAGCGGCAACTTGAGGAAGAACTCGCCTCCGAGCTGCCGGCTACGGATTTGCCATTGTATTTAGGTGTTGCCTACTTCCGGCTGGAGAGCAACAAGTTTTTCGTTCCCATCTCACTGGTGGTACCGGGATCGCAGATTCCATTTGTTCGCAGCAGCGACCGCGATAAGGCAACTTTGGACGTGATTGGCATGGTGCTCGACAGCGAACACCATCCCCTGAATAGAATTCGCGATACCGTGAAACTCGCGGTGAGCTCGTCAACCGAGGTACAGAAAAAGAATGTGCAGTATGACACCGGGATGAGCCTGCTCAGCGGCAAGTATCACTTGAAATTTGTGGTGCGCGAAAATCAGACTGGCCGCATGGGATCCTTTGAAGCCGATATCGAAGTGCCGGACCTAAAGGCACAGCCGTTGAAGATGAGTTCCGTGGTGCTGGCGAGTCAAACTCAGACGGCAAAGAAGGGTGCCAATTTGAACCCGCTGATTCGCGATGGTTCGGAGATCGTCCCGAACATTACCCACGTCTTCTCCGCCTCCCAGCATCTGCATCTTTACTACGAGGTCTACGATCCAATACGGCCGGCTGTCGCGGATCCGACGGCAACTGGAAGCAAGCCGGCGATCCGGCTCCTGAGCAATGTTGCGTTTTTCCGGGGCAAAGCCAAGGCCTACGAGAGCTCGTTGGTAGAGATGACCGAATTGAACGCGAAGGAGCGGAAGGCGGCTGTCTTTCAGCTCGATGTGCCACTCACATCCTTCAAGCCCGGCTTCTATACGTGTCAGGTAAACGTGATCGATGACGCCAGCGGCCACTTTCTATTTCCACGACTCGCTTTGTTGATCCGCGCTGAACCACCGAGTCAACCACAATCACGCTAGCTAGTCGGGATTTATCTCAATCTGCCGCGGCGGTAGCGCCAGCGTGTCGGGATGCTGCGGGTCTCGCCAGATCACCTTGAAACACTCGCCTTCACTCTGCGGCCGCCAGATCGATCCGTCTTCATATCGAATCGAACTCGGAAAGAACACCCATCCCATCACCGACTGTGCGCTGTGCGCATGCAGACCCGCCTTTTCCAGCGTTTGTTCCTGCCCGGGAGGAATTGGCTTGGTCGTTATCCATTCGTTGTTGTACGGGCGCCGTAGATCCTGCGGCGTCAGAAACATTTCCGGCATGATTCGCAGACTTGTGATGGTCTTGCTGCTGTTATTCTTCACTGTAAGTGTGAACTTCTCCGGCTCCTTCCAAAGATCTCCGCCGACAACCGCAAGTGGACACGAACGAGTTGGCGGCGGGGCAATGATGTAGACCGCCATCATGCCCGCCTCCATATGATCCTCCACGTGACAATGAAACATCCATGTGCCGGGATTGTCTGCGATCATATCGACGGTTCGCATGCTGGCGGGAAGAAGCTCGATGACATCTGTGTTGCGGCCTTGATCCGTAACCGTTTCGCCATGCCAATGCGGGGTGTGCACGTCGATCTCGTTGCCCATTCCGAGCAGATACCAGCGGACTTTTTCGCCCTGCTTCATCAATAAGCCGGGAAGATTGCCGAAGATGTAGCCGTTGATGGCGTAGAACAAGCCTGCCGGCTTGCCCGCCATTTCATCAAAAATCATGAACGAGGCCACAAATTCTCGATCCACACCTTTCGGAGAACCATCTGGATTCGCTTTGCCCTTGGCGGTAACGATGATCGGACCGAGCAAACCTGCATTGATCTCAATGCCTGGATCGACATGACCGTGATACCACCACACAATCGAGCTCGGCTGCCCCGGCCCCGGGCCGCTGGCTTCGGGGGCAAACCAATGATAGGTATATTTGCGGCCGGGCGGTACGCGGTCGCCCTTGCCGAACGGAATGTAGAAAGACCCTTCGCTGTTCTTGTCATAACGCAATCCGTGCGGATGCATGTTGTGCGGCAGGCGGGTGCGGTTCATAAACGTGACGTCGACTTCATCGCCAACTTCGGCACGGATAATCGGGCCCAGAATCCCCAGCCACTCCAGCTGTGGCTTTTTTGTAGTGAACGTGTCGTCGGTGTACTCGATGTAGCGAGTCTTCGGCCATTCCAGCTGCGCATTCCAGGGGCGCGAAATGGGCAAAGCGCGCAGCAGGTTCATGCTGCTGGGGGCATAATTCCATGGGACGTCTTCCGCGGCGATGTAGTAGTGCCGGGTAGTGGCGAAGGAGGCGGAAACGGAACAAATTAGAAAGCAGAAGGCCGTAGCGCGCAGAATGCTCACTTTCTCATTATCCCATGTGAATCGCCATCCGCACCCCATGTGGGTAGTTATCCTGAGCGAAGGATCCATCCACGGCCGCTCGGCCGCGAACCAACTCGGTCTCAGGACGACAATGCGCCAAACCCGCACTACTTGAAATTCGCCTGCACATACCCATCCGCATTCAATGTGATGGTGCAGGTCGACGAGGCCGACAAGTTACAAGGCCCGGCGGTGCCATTCTCGCCCGTCCAATCCGTGAACGTACTGCCGCTGCTTGGCGTCGCCGTCAGCGTCACGCTTGTTCCCGCGGGGAAGACGAAGCCACAAACATCAGTCCCAGAAAAGGTGAAGTCGGTACTGCAGCTGATGCCGCTGGGACTGCTCGTGATGGTACCGCCGGCGCTGCTAACTGCAACCGATAAATTCGCCGGCTCGCCCCATCCTCCGTTGAGGGAGTATGGGCCCGGCGGCGGGACTTGATTACAAGCCAGGTTCGAGTTCAACACGGGCGGCGTAGGCGGAGTGATCCACGGCGGACTGGCGAAGTTAAAGAACTCGGCCATCGTCGCATTTGTAGTTTGCGCAGAGTTGTAGGACGCATCGCGATTCGTGAGTGGAGACAGGCCGAAGCGGTCCTCCACCATTGCAAGTACCGCTGTCGTATCCATCACATGGTGGGAAACATAGTTCTTCTGAGCAAAGGGCGAAATCACGATCAGGGGAATACGGTAACCGGTCCATGAGAAGCTGCACATCCCACTTCCGAGTTGACCGGCCCCCCCGCAAATATCGGTGGAATAAAGATCCGTCGGATAGGAGGGATCGCCGGGATCGTACGGACCAGCCCCGGGAGCCGTTGCCGGTTGTGGCGCTACGTGATCGTAAAGGCCGCCCCACTCATCGTAGGTAACGATAAGGGCGGCGCTAGCCCAACTGAGCGGGCTCGTCATCAACGGGTTGATCACATTTTCATAGGCATAATTCTCACCGGTCTGGACGTTCACTGGGTACTCGTCGGAATCGGAGGGATGTTCATCGAGCCCCGCATCTGAGGCGGGCTCGATCAAAGCGAATTGCGGAAGAGTGTTATTAGCGGCATCCGTGGCAAACTGCGTAATCGGCTGAATGTTGGCTAGCAGCGTGGGGCTATTGAGAATCGTAGTTTCGTACTGAAACTCATTGATGTAAGAGTTCTCAACCAGGCATGCCGATTCTTCGGTACCTGTCATCGCAGAACAACTCTGACCGGCAGTATTGACGGTATCCTCGGCATCCACGTAAATCTTCCAGGAAACGCCCGCGTTCTGCAACTCCTCGAAGATCGTCGTGGAGGAAAGTTGTTTGCCATTGTTGGTGGAACCTGGGCATTGCGTCGACGACGGAGGGCATCCTGCCCCGATGGGATAGGCCTGGCCGTGTGACGTCGCGCCGATCAGATACATCCGGTTGAGCTGGGTGCGCGACATTATTGGCGCGAACCAGCGATCTGAGGTGGCGAAGTTAGAGGCCAGGAAATAGTAGTAGTTCAGATCGTCGCCGTCGTAGTAGCCCATGGCGCGCACCCCATCGAGATCCATGAAGCCATTGCTTCCAGCATCGTAGGCGGCGGTAAAGGCAAACCCGTCGAGCGGAGGCTTGGTCAGATCGGTAAGGTTGCTTCCGGTTGGATCAGCGTAGTCCCATTGGTTGTGTGCCTCATTCCAGAACGGACTCTGATTCTCGACGCAGGCAGACTGAAGATGGAACGAACTGATCGGGACGGTTGAATCCGGAGAGCAGCTATCGCCCCAGGTCCCTGCGGCGCAGCCCGGAACCGTTGGAGCCGATGGCGTTACTCCGTTGACTGGCGGATTGAATTGCGCCAAGCCATCAAAAGTCTGGCCGTTGGCGCCGTATCCATTCGCGGACCAGTAGGACAGCATGGCCCCGAAGTAATGATCAAGCGAACGATTCTCCTGCGCGAACAGAATGATGTGATTCAGGGCAGCGTAGGGGTTCGAGCCTCCGAAGGTGGCTGTCACCGCTTCCGCCGCGGTCAATACGAACGTGCAAGTCGTCGTCCCTGTGCAACCTTTCCAACTTGTAAAGGCGCTGTTCACTCCCGGAGTTTCAGTCAGCGTGATCTGCGTATTCGGCGGAAAATTCGCGGTGCAGGTGCCGGTCGAACAGTTGATTCCGGGCGGACTGCTAGTGACGGTTCCCTGACCCGTGCCCGCCATGGCCACGGTTAGTCCATAACCGCTATTGACAGCAAAGGTAGCAGTTACGGAACTCGACGTGTTCAAGGTGACGCTGCAGCCAGCAGCCCCGGTACAAGCGCCCGACCACCCCGCAAAAGTGTTATTCGCGCCGGCAGTTTCGCTGAGTGTGATCTGAGTGCCCTGAGGGAAACCTGCAGAGCACGTAGTCGGACAATTGATTCCAGCCGGACTGCTGGTGACTATCCCCGCGCCGGCTCCTGCCATGGCCACGGTCAATCCATAACCGCTATTGAAATTAGCGGTAACGCTGGAAGCGGCGGTCATCGTCACGCTGCACGTGCTGGTTCCTGAGCAACTGCCAGCCCAGCCTCCGAAAAAATAGTTTGTGCCCGCAGTTGCGGTAAGCGTAACTTGCGTAGCTTTCGTAAAGCTGGCGCTACAGGTGCCGGGGCACTTAATTCCCGCCGGATTGCTGGTGATAGTTCCTGCACCAGACGGCGCTGGAGCGACGCTCAGTTGGTACGTGGGGGTCGGAGACGGCTGCGGTTGCGGCGAGCTTGAGCCCGTGCCTCCTCCACAACCACTGAGGATCAGAGTTGGCAGTACAAGCAAAGACAAGAACCGTGACGAAGATCGGGACTCCATGCGCGTTCCACTCCTGACAAACCCGGACATTGGATGACGGTTTGCTGACGCGCGGTTGTTCGGGCTCGCATCTGGAAAGTGGGCGGAAAGGTGAGATGGAGACTTAAGGCTTAAACCACGCACCGCTGCGTAGGTCACCGGAGCATAGCGCGTCCCACTCCGCAGGACCGCGATGGCTCATGCGACCAACGGAGTGTCCGTGATTCCCGCCATACCGAAGACTCGTCGATAGCGTTCGATTTCCTCGGGTGGACCGAGCGCCTTCGCGTAATTGTCGGAGAGCTTGACCGCAGGCTTGCCCTCGACATCAGAGACCTTACAGATCAGACTGATGGGATCAAAGCCGCTGCTACCGCTGGGATCGCAGCCTCGGAAATCGTTGGTGAGGAGAGTGCCCCAGCCGGCGCTGAAACGAATCCGGCGGCCGGGAGTCCACTTTCGGGTATCCAGGAAGTCGGAAGCGCCGCGGAAGTCTGCTGCCGTTGCCCCAGACTGAAGAGCTCCCCCGAAATAAGCGTGCAGTCCAAGTATCTCGTCAACATCGAGTGCGTCAGAGGCGATGATGAGTTTGTCGCGCGGCTCTCGACCACGAGCTTTCAGCCACTCGATATACTCGTCCCCTGCCACGAACGGATCCTTGCTGTCGATGCGCTGGCCGGTCCAATCGGCTGTCCAGTCGGGAGCACCTTCGAGGAATTGAGTGGTGCCAAAAGTATCAGGCAGCATGATCCGGAGGGCACCTTCGTACGTCTCCTGCCACAGTTTGAGAACCTGGTACTGGGAAAGTTTCAAAGCCTCGTCATCCGGAGCAAGTGCGGCCAGAACCATCGGGATCTCATGCGCATTCGTGCCGATCGCCTCCAGATCGTGTTTATGGGCAAGGAAGGCGTTCGAAGTTCCGATAAAACCGCCGCCAAGATTGGAAGCCATCGCCTTAACCACATATTCCTGCCACAGAAAGCTGTGGCGACGCCGGGTTCCGAAATCTGCCACACTGAGCCCCGGAACGCCGCGCAGCCGTTCGATCTTGTTCCATAGCTTGGTCTTCGCTTGGGCATACAAAACGTCAAGATGAAATTCGCTCAGCCGCTTCAAGTTGTGCCGGGTTCTTAGCTCGTCAAGAATGGGAAGCGCGTAGAGCTCCCACATGGTCGTCTCGGTCCACAAGCCGTCGAAGGACAGAAGAAATTGACCATCTTTGACCGACAGCGAATATTCCGACAGTTTGAAATCCCGCTCCAGCCATTCCAGGAATCCAGGTTCGAAAATTCCACGGCGGCCATAGAAAGTGTTACCGGCCAGCCAAACCAGTTCAGATTTTCGAAATTGGAGTTTCCGAACGTCCTCCATCTGCTGCGCAATATCGTGGGTTGGAATCAGCTCCGCGAGTCGCACCGTAGACGAGCGATTGAGAAGCGAAAAAGAAGCGTGAGTCTTCGGGAAGTGCTTCCACACAAACTGCAGCATCAGCAGTTTGTAGAAATCCGTATCGAGCAATGAGCGGATGACCGGGTCGAGTTCCCAGTTGTGGTTGTGCGCCCGCTCAGCGAAATTGACGATCATCGGGCGACTATATCTCTAGATTTGCGGCTCACTTCGCACCCATATTTATTCAAACGGAAGTCGCGGGAACTGTCAATCATGGCAAGCATCGCGAGGGTTCGCCTGACTCATTGGACCAGACCAAATGCCCTGGAATGGAACATGAGCACTTCTTCAAAGTGAGCGAGGAAATACATCAGGCTGTGATCGCCGGGGTAAGGCCGGTACTCGTGCTTCACTCCTTCTCTCAGCAGTTGATCGTGGAGCGCGGCCGCGCCCTTTTCGAAGCCGTAGTTGTCCTCTTGGCCACAGTTGAAATAGATCGCTACATTTCGCAATGCAGCCGCATTTCTCTGGGCCAGCACAAACGGACTATTGTTTTTCCAGTGGGACACATCGATCGGATTCTCGAAAACGGCGGCTAGGGTTTTCCCGAGCGGCGCACCTGAGCGGTCAGCAGCGTCGAGTTCCTGGGGAGACTCGGTAATCAACGCTGCGCTTTGCGCGCTCACCGCAGAAAACATATCCGGATGGCTAAAGGCAAAGCGAAGCGCGCCGTAACCACCCATGGAGATGCCGCTAATTGCCCTATTTCTGCGCCCGGCACGGATCCGGAATTTGCTTTCTATTGCGGGGACAAACTCCTGCAGAAAGAAGTCGCTGTAGCGGACAGAGCCATCCGCGGAATTGATATAGAAACTCCGTCTGCCTTCCGGAGCAACGATAAGAAAATCGCCGACCTTGTGTTGTTGGCGAAGGTCGTCGAGCAGCGTCCATCCGCCGCTGTTGAAGAGGGTCTGCTCGTTGTCGCCGAGGCCGTGAAGAAAGTAAAGCACGGGATAGCGTTGCGGAGGTTTCTTTGTCGCGCCTGCCTCATAGCTGGCGGGCAAGTAGACGCAGTAGTGAACTGGATGGTTGAGAATTTTGCTGTTTAACGCGTTACAGTCGATCCGGCTCTGCGCATGCGCCGGAAAAGAAACAATCGAAACCGCCAGCAGAATAATAACTTGCGAACGAAGACGCATTTCCTTCAGTTTACTCGTAGCGCAAGGCCTGCACGGGATCCAGCCGGGCGGCGCGCCCCGCCGGGTAAAGGCCTGCAGCGAGACTTACAACAAAAGAAAAGACTATGGCAAAAGCTACCAGCCACCACGGCACGGACCAGAAATGCTCCGGCGGAAAAGACTGGCGTTTGAGATAAACGTTGGTGCCTAGATTGATGGCCTGCCCGATCGCCCAACCGAGCGCAACCCCAACAATGCCGCCGAGAATCCCCATTGCGCCCGCCTCTGCGAAGAAGAGTCTCTTCACGTCGCCATCGCTGGCTCCGATCGCCTTCATAATGCCGATTTCGCGGCGGCGCTCGAGGATGGCCATCACCAGCGTGTTTACGATCCCAATAAAGGCGACAGCCAGGGCGAGGCTTCCGAAAATTCCCAGAAACACATCCAGCACCTTGAAAAACTGCTGGATGCTGCGGCTGGCATCGAGGATGGAGAAAGTATTGAAGCCCATTTTCTTGATCGCGTCTTCCACCGTTTGTACCTGGCTGGGATTTTTCACCCGCACATTTACTGAGGAATACACCGGCTGATCGCTGGCAGCCCGCGAAATCTCACGCAGGTCCGTTGGCTGCATCACGTGCAGGCTCTCCGCCAGTTTGAGTGGAAGAAAAACTCGCGCGCGCGTAGGACCTCGCATACTCTCAGGGTCCAGATCAGCAACGCCAACAATTTTCAGCTTGATTTCGCGAGAGACCACCGAGTAGGCAGCACTCGCCAAGTCCTGATCGCTACTGGCGTTATCACTCGCAGCGCCAGAAGCCCCGGGCTGTGCCGTCGCGCGCTGCGCATAGCGCATGGTCAACTCCTTGCCCAGAAGTGGAGCTGCCAGCACCGCAACGTTGGTTTCGTCGACGCCAGAGTTCGGAGTTTTACCCAACAGTTCCTCGGCGAAGGTTTTCTGAATGACAACCTCGGAAGCCGTGTCAGAGGAAAAGAAATGTCCCTGCAGCGCATCGAACGCGTCGGTCGACTGAGCGGAAGAAGGTAGCGCGGCAACCATGGTCAAGTGCGGCTTGTCCTCATAACGCAGCTCTGTGATAAAGCGAATGTCCGGATCGGCCTCAAGCACATTGGGCATATGCTCGATCTCCTGCCGCGTGGGCTCGTCGAGAACGCGGCTCTCCCCGGGCGCAGGTCCACTGCGCTCCTGGTCGCGATTGAAGTTGCGCAAGTCGCGCCGGGAAGTGACCACGACCGTATCGAACAATCCGGACTTCATCAAACGGCGGGATGCGAGCTGTTGCAGTCCGATGCCCAGCGAGAGCATGGCGACCAGCGACGCTACGCCCACCGAAATGCCTATCGTGGTTAGCGAATTTCGCAGCACAGATTCGCGCAAATTGCGCACCGCCAGTTCGGCCAGATCAGGAAGCTTCATCCTCGCTGTTGCTCCGTTCTCCCGCTCGAGGCGAAGGCTGGGTTTGCATCACCGCTAACCAGCTTGCCGTCCGCCAAGAAAATAAGTCGCTCGGCGTAGCGCTCCGCCAAAGCCCGCTCATGGGTCACCATCACAACGGTCATGCCCAGCTGCTGATTAAACTCGCGCACCATATTCATGATTTCAGTCCCTGTATGGCTGTCGAGATTGCCGGTCGGTTCGTCGGCGAGCAGGAGTTGAGGCCGGTTGATAAGCGCACGAGCCAGTGCGGCCCGTTGTTGTTCTCCGCCGGAAAGCTCGCTGGGGCGATGGTTCATGCGCGTTTGCAAACCTACACGGGCGAGTGCTTCCCGGGCCAGACTGTCCCGCCTCCCGCGCTCGATCTCCGCGAAGCGCATGGGCAATTCCACGTTTTCTACCACGTTCATCGTCGGAATCAGATTGAAAGACTGGAACACCATTCCCACCGTGTGCAAGCGATATCGCGCCAACTCTTCGCGGGACAGTTGGGCGAGATTCCGGTCGTGAACAATAACCTTGCCGAAGGTAGGGCGGTCAAGACCAGCAATCAGATTCAGCACTGAGGATTTGCCGGAGCCTGAACTCCCGAGGAGCGCAACGAATTCGCCGGCGCGCACTTCCAAAGTCACGCCATCCACGGCGCGGATCACCGTCTCGCCCATCCGATAGTGGCGGCAAAGGTGCTCCGCACGAATTGCCGGGATCTGATTCTGTTGGGAGTTGCTCGCGCTACTCATTCGCTAGCGGACCTCTCCCTTCAGAACACGCAAAGCATCGGCCGGTTTTCCGTCGCCGTTTCGCGCCGGCCTGGAGCTGCCATTTCCGGGCACATTCAACTCAGGCAAGTCGCCCTCGCCGGGAGCGAGGAACAGGTTGCCCTCGACACCATGCTGCCTCGTATACAGGTCGTAGTAACGGCCTCGCGCGGCATAGAGTTGGTCGTGCGTGCCGCGCTCCACGATTTGTCCTTGCTCCATCACCAAAATTTGATCAGCGCGGCGGATGGTCGAAAGCCGGTGTGCGATCACGAAGGTCGTCCGGCCTTTCATCAAATAAGAAAGTCCTTGCTGGATCATTTGTTCGGATTCGGAGTCCAGACTTGAAGTTGCCTCATCGAGAATCAGGATGCGTGGCTCGGCCAGAATGGCACGGGCAATCGAAATCCGCTGCCGCTGGCCTCCGGAAAGTTTCACGCCGCGTTCTCCAACCACCGTGTCGTATTTGTCGGCGAACGCTTCCGCGAATTCATCGACCCGCGCGATCCGGCACGCACGCAGGATATCTTCTTCACTTGCATCTGGACGTGAAAACGAAACATTCTCACGAATTGTTCCGTCAAAAAGAAAAGATTCCTGCAGCACCACCCCAAGACGAGTACGGTAAGAGTCGAGTCGAACCGTGCTGAGGTCGATGCCATCGAGCAGAATCTTGCCTTTGGTGGGCACATAAAAAGCCGAGATCAAGCCAATGGTTGTTGACTTACCAG
This sequence comes from uncultured Acidobacteriaceae bacterium, assembly GCA_964403025.1. Lineage (GTDB taxonomy): Bacteria > Acidobacteriota > Terriglobia > Terriglobales > Acidobacteriaceae > Sulfotelmatobacter. Next base: position 80,178 of record CAYOEH010000007.1, read on the forward strand.
AGCCGGAGGAACCAACCAGCGCGGTCACCGTCCCCGGATCGGCGCGGAAGGAAATATCACGCAGCACATCATGGATTCCGTCGTAGGTGAAACTTACATTGTCGAACTGAATCTGCCCCACAATATCGCGCAGCGGCACGGAGCGTCTAGGATCCTGATCCTCAGGCCTCTCGCGCATGATTTCCTGCGTCCGTTCGAGACCGGCCAGCGCTTCAGTGAGCTGAGTTCCGATGGAAACAATCTGCATGATGGGCGCAACCAAAAAGCCCAACAACAAGGTATAGGAAACAAATCCGCCAACCGTCAGGGTACCGGAAGCAATCTGGTGGGCACCTACATACATGGTGACCGCGCCCACACAGCCCAACAGAACGCTTGCCGAAAGGCTCATCACCGACGTTGCGGTAAGAGTACGCATCACGTTATCGAGGAGGCGCCGAACACCGGCCGCGAACACTGCTTCCTCGCGCTGTTCGGCGTGATACCCCTTGATTACGCGCACTCCGCCCAGTGATTCGGTGAGCCGGCCGGTGACCTCGGCATTGATCTTCCCCCGCTCACGAAAGATCGGCCGGATGGTCCCGAAGGCCTTATTCAGCGAGATGCCGAAGCACACAAGCGAACCCACAGCGATCAAAGTCATCTGCGGGCTAGTGCGCAGCAGTAAGACCAGCGCGATTCCGGAAGTGACCACACCTCCAGCGAAATCCACGAGCCCGGTTCCAAGGAGGTTCCGCACACCCTCCACATCGCTCATGATGCGGGAAACCAGGCTACCGGTTTTGTTGACGTCGTAAAAGGCGACGGGCAAGCGCGAAATGTGGGCCTGCACCTGTTGACGCAGTTCTGTGATTAACCGTTGTGCCGCCTTCGACAAGGACTGCGTCAGTGAAAAAGAGGTAACGCCCTGCACCACAGTAGCTCCGAGCACGACCATCACCAGCGGCACTAATTTGTCCATGCGGTGCTTATTGATGACTGTATCGATCAAGAATTTCGTGGAGTAGGGTAGGACCAAGGCGGCTACGCGGTTGATCACCATCAACCCGAAGCCGAGCGCCAGAAGGCCGCGTCGCGGACGCATCAGCTCCCAGACTTCCGGCAGGATGGCGCGGAGTCTCTCGACTTTGGGTTTCTTCGGGGCTGTTGTGGGATCGGTACTCAATCTACTGTTGGACTCCCGCCGAGCTTGATTCGCTTCATTAATTGCTGGCTTGTGGCTACAGCATTGTGACATGTCCGGGCCAGCCGTTGTATCCTCGGGTCGTGTCTCGCCAGTCTTCGCCGGAGCGTTCTCCAACCGCAGGTTTGTTGCTCGGCCTGGTCATCACACTCGCGGCAGTCGTGGCCTATTCGGCGTATATCACGTGGCAAGTGGCTGGTTTACGCAGACTCCAATCCGAACTGATTGACCGCAACCGTAAAGATTCCCTGCAGTTGCTGCGCATCCAGAACGACCTGAACCTGCTCGCGGTTGCCATGCGGGACATGATCGACAACGACGAACCGTATCCTCTTACCGCCTGGTCGGCGCAGTTCCAGCGCATCCGCACCGATTTGGATGATGCCATGCGCCTGGAAGCCGGTCTGGCACCGGCCGGTCGTACGGCTGAGCAAAGTGCCTCTTTAAGCACGTCGCTGGCGCAGTTCTGGGATGCGGTGGACCGCGTCTTTGCGCTGGCCGGCTCGGGCAGGGAAAAAGATGCGCGGGCACAGATCCAACTCTCGCTGCAGGCGCGGCAGGCGGCGCTGAGTACGACCGTAGCTCGATTTCTGGTACAGAACAGCGAGAACGAAGAGCAAGCGGCGCAGCGCATCATCCAGATTTATGACCGCGTGCAGCGGCAAGTGTATGTATTCCTGGCCGCGACGCTGGGCGCAATTCTGTTGACTGGATTCTCCATGATCCGCTGGAACCGCCGGCTGTTCGCACACATGGCTGAACTTTCAGAGCGCCGTAGCGAACTCGCGCAGAAACTAATTGCAACCCAGGAGTCGACGCTACGATATATTTCGCGAGAGCTGCATGATGAATTTGGCCAGATTCTGACGGCGATGGGCGCGATGCTCGGCCGCGCGGGCGCTCACGCGCCAGAAGGTTCGGCTTTGCGCACAGATCTCCACGAAGTCCGCCAGATCGCGCAGGACACGCTGGACCGCGTCAGAAGCCTGTCGCAGGCGCTGCATCCGGTTATGCTGGATGAGGCGGGGTTAGAGACCACGCTCGACTGGTACATTCCAACCGTGGAACGACAGACCGGAATTGCCATATCCTATGAAAAGCAGGGCGTGCCATTCGCTATCGATGCCGGTGCAGCGGTACAAATCTATCGCGTGCTGCAGGAAGCATTGAACAATGTAGCGCGGCACTCCGGCGCAAAGCAGGCTTGGGTGAGATTGCGATTTCTTCCCTCTGAGCTCGAATTGGAGGTGGAAGATCGCGGTGCAGGCTTTAACGGGCATCCCGTGAAGCAAGGCATTGGACTCGTCGCCATGCGCGAGCGCGCCGAGCTGATGGGAGGACAGATTGCATTTTCATTACCCACTGCGGGGGGCACAATGTTGCGCCTGACCGCCCCGCGCGAAAAGATTGAGACCGTTGCTTCTGAAACCAATCCCCATGACAAAAAAGATTACGGTATTGCTAGTCGATGATCACGGCCTGGTGCGGCGGGGGTTCCGGCGCATGTTGGAAGATGAGCCGGACATGCAGGTGGTGGGCGAAGCCGGCGATGGTGATGAGGCCATCCGCCTGGCGCAGGAGTTGCGGCCACAGGTCGTAGTCATGGACTGCGCTCTGCCCAAGACAAACGGCCTCGACGCGACGCGGCAAATTCTGGAAGATCTTCCCGAGACGGCGGTTCTCATGCTCAGCATGCATTCCGAGAGCACCTGGGTACGGCAGGCGATCGAAGCTGGCGCCAAGGGATACATTCTAAAAAATGCAATGAATCTGGAGCTGGGGCCAGCGGTGCGGCGCGTCGCTAACGGAGAAACGATTTTCGATCCTCAGGTGGAGCAGCACTCCGTACTCCGGGGTGAACGCAGCAGCGGGTTGACTCCTCGCGAGCTCGAAGTGCTGCAGATGATCGTGGATGGAAAATCGAACAAAGAGATCGCATCGGCCCTTGAGCTTAGCGCCAATACGGTTGCGGTTCATCGCGCCAATATCATGAATGCGCTGGGCATTCACAAGACTGCGGAGCTTGTTGTTTATGCCATTCGCGCGGGGCTGGTGAACGTTCCGTGAATCGCAGATCGTTTCTGCGCAACCTGGCGGGGCTTGCGTGCGTGTCACAGCTGCCCTTACGCGCCCTCGGCGTGGAAGCCGGTGCGACTCCTCCTGGCTTTCGACTTGTCGATGTGACCTCCAGTTCCGGTCTCCAGTTCCAGCACAACAGCGGCGCCTTTGGAGGGAAATTCCTACCAGAAACGATGGGCTCCGGGTGCGCCTTCTTCGATTACGACCGCGACGGCTGGCAGGACATTCTTCTGGTCAACGGAATGGATTGGCCTGGCCACAAGCAGCACCGCTCCACGCTGCGGCTGTATCACAACAATGGAAACGGAACGTTCACCGACGTTACTGCCCGCGCCGGACTCGACGTTGAAATGTACGGCATGGGTGTAGCCGTCGGCGACTATGACAACGACGGATTCTCTGACATTCTCATCACTTGTGTGGGACAGAACCGGCTGTTCCACAATACCGGCAAGGGAACCTTTGTCGATGTAACCGCAGCGAGTGGATTAGGGAAGCGTCAAGCCTTTAGTACCTCCGCTTTGTGGTTCGATTACGACCGCGATGGCCTGCTCGACCTTTTTGTTTGTAACTATGTGAAGTGGTCGCCCGAGCACGACGTCTTCTGCAGTCTCGACGGCAGGCACAAGTCTTATTGCACGCCAGAAGCGTACCGCGGCGAGACGTGCTGGCTGTTTCACAATCGCGGAAATGGAACCTTCGAGGACGTCACCGCCTCCAGTGGCATTTTCGACAGCAGTTCAAAATCCCTTGGCGTCGCCATGCTTGATGACGAGCAGGATGGCTGGCCCGATGTGCTGGTCGCGAACGACACTCAGCCCAACAAGCTGTACCGCAACCAGCACAACGGGACGTTCAAAGATGCAGCCGTCGAGGTTGGATTGGCTTTTAGCACCGAGGGTAAAGCCCGCGCCGGCATGGGCGTGGATATTGCCGATTTCATGAACTCCGGCCGATCGGGCGTGGCCATTACAAACTTCGACAACGAGATGACCGGCCTCTACGAGTTCAGCGGGAAAACCTACGAAGACATCGCGGCCCAAGCTGGCGTGGGCATGGCCTCCAAGAATAGTCTCGGCTTTGGATGTGTTTTTCTCGATGCCAATCTCGATGGCTGGCTCGATCTTGCCGTAGCGAACGGCCACATTGACGAGACGGTTCGCAACATTCGCGGCAACGTGGGATACGCCCAGCCTCCGCTCTTGTTTCTCAACGATGGGCACGGCAGGTTTCGCGACGTCGCTGGCGAACTCGGTGGAGGCTTCGAGCAGCCCAAGGTCGGACGCGGTCTCGCGTATGGAGACTTCGATCGCGATGGCGATCTCGACCTGATACTCACCACGAACAACGGCGCGGCCCACTTGTACCGGAACGACCAGCTCGCCGGAAATCGCAGCATCCGTTTCCGCCTGGTCGGCACAAAATCCAATCGCGATGCGATCGGAGCCACGGTTCACATCGTTTCCGGCGGATTGAGCCAGACACGAATGGTAAAGAGTGGATCGAGCTATTTGTCGCAATCCGAACTTCCGATCACGTTTGGACTGGAGAAGCGCGACCGCGTCGAGCGCGTTGTGGTCACCTGGCCCAGCGGAAGAATAGAAGAGTTCACCAACCTCGCAGCCGGTCGATGCTACGAATGCACCGAGGGTAAGGGAATCGCTCCGCTAGAGGGATACTGATAGAGCGACGAGCGGCGAATCAGATTACGGTTGAGTCAGGTTTCCCGAGGCCGTCAGGTCGATATCAACCGACTCGCTGACCCTCAAAAACAACGTGCTCGGGTTCTTGATCCCCCATTGCACGTAAGGCACAGCGAAGTGTAGTGTCGCGGTCCAATAACCCGGGGCTATCTTGACTTCAGCCGGGACCGTGAGTTCGTGCTCCGCTCCGTGAATTGCAAAAATTCCATGGACGTGGACAGAAGAGGTTCCTGACAGTAACACGGCCCCGTCGACTCGATCCGGACGGAACACTATTTCCGGATAACGATCGCTCTCCAGCACTTCGCGATGCATTTTCCGGTCGCGCATTCCGTTGCCGCTTTGACCGCTCTTGGCATCCACTATGACTTCGCCCGTGAGTTTCCCCGAGGCGGGATCGAGGCGCAATGCTCCTCGCTTCAGTTCGAACGTTCCCCGAACCGTATGAAGCACATCTCCGAGTGTGAAATTGACGCTTGTGTGTTGCGGATCCAACTGCAGCCCGACGTTCTGCGCAGTTGCTGTAACAGTCGATGAGAGAAACAAAACTGCCACGATGGCCCGGCGCACCCGACTTCGCAGAAAAGCCTGAGCGTTTTCCTTCATGGGCTATGTGGTCAGCAGTCCCCATCCCAAGGTAAGCCCATCCATAGCCAGATGGATCGGAGATAGGTTCCCTACATGTAGGGCCAGCAGCCTGCGAAAAACGTCGGGATGCTTGCGAAAAACTTGCAGCGTACGACGTTGAATGCGCGGACGCCCATCCAGCATTAGCATCAATCGTGCCATCCACAGGGGACGGAATGACAGGCGACGGTGCGCCGCCTGGTAGCCGGTCAGATCGCCTCGACTGAGACAGTTCGCCAGCACTGCAGCCTGGCTGAATGAAAGACCCAGACCATCGCCAGTAATTGCGTCAACCGTGCCGGAAGCGTCGCCGACCAACGCAACATTCCCCCGCCAGACACGCTTCAATTGGCGATTCGCTGTAATCGCACCCCTTTCAGCGGAGGTCGCCACGGCCCCGGACAATCGCTCGCTGAGATCCGAAAAATCCCGCAAAGATCTTTCCAGGCGCAGTCCCGGGTGGCGCGAAGCCACAGCCACACAAACCTCATCACCGCTCACCGCCGTCATATATCCCTGGCTGTGTTTTCCCCAATAGATTTCCATGTGATCAGTCCAGGGTCTGACGCGATAATGCCGGCGAAAGGAATATCGAGTACCTGTACGTGAGCGAGGCTCGAGATTGGCCCACGTCCGCACCCGTGAGTTAGCGCCGTCGGCTCCGATAATCCACGATGCCCGTACGCGGCGATTTCCCAAACGCACGCTCCCTGGGGAAATCCCGGTAACCGCGCATTGCGATAGCAGATCGGCGCCCAGCTCTGCGGCGCGTGCAGTCAGGATACGATGCAGCGTCGTCCGGCGAATTGCGAGCCCGTCATGGCCGGAAGGAAAAACCGCCTCTGCGGACAGGCCGGGACTGAGAAAGCGAACACCCCGCACCGGACACGCGTCCGCAGCGGACAGCATAACTCCAAGCTTCTCAAGCGCCGCAATCGCGTCCGGCATCAGCGCTTCGCCGCAGGCTTTATCGATCGGCGGTCTCGCTCCGTCGGCCACGACCACGCGGAATCCTTGCTGCCGGGCGGCGATTGCTGCGGCCAGTCCTGCCGGGCCCCCACCGATGACAAATACGTCCGTTGAGTTCAGCAACTATATACTCTCACCATTGCAGAAGCAGAAGCTCGGAGCAAAATCCAGGTCCCATCGCGGCCAGCAGGCCGAGGGTGCCAGGCTCAGGACGCCGATGCTTCATCACGTCCTCCAGCACACACAGAACGGAAGCCGAAGAAAGATTTCCCACTTTGCGCAAACAATCCCAGGAGGCATCTAGTTCTCCGTTGTGCAGTCCCAGCGCCGTCGCCGAAGCCTCAAGCACCTTGGGTCCACCGGTGTGCAGAACGAAGCTTCTTAGATCGCTTCGCTGGTGACCGTTGTCGGCCAGAAAAGCGTCCACGTCCTTACCCAGGTTCTCCCGGATCAGGGTTGGAACCTCCGTAGAAAGTATGATGCGGAAACCCTTCTCAGAAATGTTCCAGCCCATCATTTCTTCCGTGGCGGGATAAAAAATCGAGCGGGTCGCGAGAATTGTAGGCCCCGAATTGTGGCCATTCGATGATGCGAAGTTCTCGCCGGTGACGATCACGGCGGCTGCGCCATCGGCGAAAAGTCCAGAGGAGATCAGGTTCGCGACCGACAGATCCTCGCGCTGCAAAGTGAGCGAGCAAAGTTCAACCGAGACCAGGGCAGCCGCTTGCGAAGGATAGGCACGAACGTAATCGTAAGCGCGAGCGATCCCGGCCGCTCCCGCCACGCATCCCAAGCCAAAAATCGGCGTGCGGCGAATGTTGGCGGGAAGGCCCATCCGGTTGATCAGCAGCGCGTCGATCGAAGGGCTCGCGACTCCAGTGACCGTCGTGAACAACAAGGCTCCCAAATCTTGTGGCTTCATCCCGGCATTGTGAAGCGCAAGGCAAAGAGCTTGCTCTCCCAATTCCTGAGCCACTTTGATCCAGATGTCGTTGGCTTCTCCCCAGGTCTTGATGTCCGCATACTGTTCGGCGGGAATTGCGAGGTAACGGCCATCCACGGTCACGTTGCGGTGCAATCGCGCCAACAGCAATGGATTCTTGAGTTGAGCTCCCCAATAATCTTGCAGGCGTTCTAGGAGAACCTTCTGGGAATAGTAATTCTTCGGGAACGCGCTCGCGGCGCTTGCGATCTTCATGGGTTCTGAGTCCTGACCTTGTTCTCGGCACGGAACCCGCCCCCAAGCCGACCGAATGTGAGAAGCCTCTCTCGATTAGATGGCGGGGATCCCCGTCGCGGTTGCAACGGACTGCGTTGTGCCGGCGTACGTATTGTCGCAGAGTTGAGGATTTTTGTTTGCTATCCCTCGCAAAAAAGAAGCAATATCAGACTCACGCCCGCAGTCGCACCACTGCGGCGAGTGAGGAAAGTCATGGTATCGCTTAGGCTCGACTATGGCAAGATCGCGATCGAAGTCGGAGTGTTCCCTACAGAATAAGTTGCGATGGTATTCAAACTCCCGCTGGCGATGCCAAACGCTTGAATGCCCGCCGATCCTGTCTGGTTTCCCACGAATAAGTATTTGCTATTCGGATCCACGGCCAGGAAGCTCGGCTCCGTTTCGGTTGCGAACGGAGAGTCAGTGACTTCGACGGGAAAGCCCGTACCGGACGTAATCGAATAGGTCGCGACATTGTTGGATCCTTGATTCGCTGCGTAAAGATAGCTCCCTGTAGAATCCAGGACGAGTGATATCGGATGCTGAAAGGCGTCAGCGAGAGGAGATTGAGGGACCTCCGTTAGTAGTCCGGACGAAGCGATCGAGTAGATGGAGATGGAATTGGCCGCAGAGTTCGCCGCGTAGAGATACGAACCTTTGGGATCTATGGCAATCGATGCCGGATCGTTATCCGCGGTGAAGGTGAGTCCTCCAACAATCGGACTTGAGGAGAGTACTCCTGCGGTTACGCTGAAGACTGCAATGATTCCAGTGGGGGAACTGGGGGCGCTGACGTAAAGGAAATTGCCCGATGGCGACAACTGCATACTCTTGACGGATAAGCGAATTTGAAACGGCGACCCGGTCACCGCGGTAAGCACGCCGCTGCTGGCATCGATCGAGAAAGCCGAGATGTCGTTCGATAAGGCATTCGCACAATACAAATACTTGCCCGCAGGATCCATCGCCAACAGAAACGGCTGCGTTCCCACGGGAGTTCTTGGCGTTACTTCGCTCACCGTTCCGTCGCTGTTTATGTCGAACAACGAAACGTCGTTTTCTCCCTGTCCGGGATTTGCGACGTACAGGAATTTTCCGGATGGATGGATCACCACCGAGTAAGCTCCGCTGCCCACTGTGTACGGGCTTTCCTGAAGTTGTGTCAGCACACCGGAGTAGGGATCTTCGCGAAAAACGGCCAATTGGCTCGCGGCCGGAACGGCCGCATAGACGTAGTGACTCGCGTTGCTGCCACAACTCACACCACCGGCAATGACCGCAAAAACAAATACCAGCCCAAGTGCTTTCTGAAGCATCCGTGACTCCTGCGAGAATTTGAAGGCGAAGAACAATAATACCCGGCTGCCGGGAAATCGGCATGGAAACAACACATTGTTTATCATATGGTCAGAGCAAGAAAAAGGGGAGCGGATTCCCCAACCCTCTGCATGACCGTCCCACTGAGTCTGCGATGCACTGCTTCTGAAGTCAGGTTGCACGCAGCCGCCCTGATTCTATGTTTCGCTGACTTTCTTCTAAGTGCTTAGTCCGCTGAGTGCGCCGGGCTTGGTTGAGCCGGGCCGGCCAATGACAGATTTTCTCCACCGCGCAATACCAGCCGCAAACGATCCAGATAAACATACACGACGGGGGTGGTGAACAAAGTCAGCGCCTGGCTTACGATGAGTCCGCCGACAATTGTGATGCCAAGTGGACGATGGAGTTCGGAGCCGGTTCCGGTGCCCAACGCCAGCGGCAGCCCGCCTAGCAGAGCCGCCATGGTTGTCATCATGATCGGACGGAAGCGAAGCAAACAAGCCTCGTAGATGGCGTCTACTGGTTTTTTTCCTTGCGTCCTCTCCACATCCAGCGCCACATCGATCATCATAATGGCGTTCTTTTTCACCAGGCCAATCAGCAGGATGATGCCGATCGTGCCGATTACGTTGAGCTCGTTGTGCGTCAAAATCAAGGCCAGCAGGGCTCCCACGCCGGCCGACGGTAGCGTCGAAAGAATTGTGATGGGATGAATGTAGCTTTCGTACAACATACCAAGCACGATGTAAACCGTAATCAGCGCCGTGAGAATCAGGACTGGTTCACTGGAGAGCGAATCCTTGAATGCGGCTGCAGTGCCCTGAAAAGTCGCCTGAATCGTACTGGGGAAGCCAATGGAGCTTTGAGCTTTTTCGATGGCTAACGTCGCCTGTCCCAGTGAAACACCGGGAGCCAGGTTGAATGAAATCGTGACTGAAGGAAATTGGCTCTGGTGATTCACCGCTAACGGTATGTTGGAGGGCGTGAAGTGAGTGAAGGCTGACAAAGGAATTGGTGCGCCGTTGGAAGATCGGAGATAAATATTCTGCAGGGCTTCCGTCGTCTGTTGGAACTGTGGCGCGACTTCCATCACTACGTGGTATTGATTGAGAGGCCGGTACATAGTGGAAACTTGCCGCTGTCCGAAAGCGTCATAGAGCGCGTTGTCGATATCCTGCGCGGCAACGCCAAGGCGGCTGGCGGTGTCGCGATCAATCACCAACTGGGCTTGCAGTCCCTTATCTTGTTGGTCGGTATTCACATCGCGAAGTTGCGGCAGGGCGCGCATTTTTTCGAACAGTTGCGGCGCCCAGTTATTCAGCTCGTTCAAATCCTCCCCTTGCAGCGTGAACTGGTACTGCGCCGCGCCAAAGCGCCCGCCAATCGTCAGGTCCTGCGCCGATTGCAGGAACAGCGTAGCTCCCGGAACCACCGCAAGTTTGTCTCGCAGACGATTAATCACGTCATCGGCGGTAACGTTCGGGCACGATTGCCAGAAATGGCGAGTCTGGCAATGGCTGCGCTTCTCGAGCGGCTTCAACATGACGAAGAACCGGCCCTGGTTTGTCGCCGAGCCTCCACCAGCGAACCCAACCGCCGTGTCGACCGCCGGATCCGTCAGCACGATTTTCACGAACTGTTCCATCTTGCTGCTCATGGCCTGAAACGAGATATCTTGTGCCGCCTGCACCGACCCCATGATCCGCCCCGTATCCTGCTGCGGGAAAAATCCTTTAGGCACCTGGATGTAGAGATAGACGCTGAGGCAGGCTACGAGGATCGTTACTGCCAGGGTAATAGGCTGGTGCGCCAGCACCCACTTCAGCGAATGCCTGTAGGCGGCCAAGAGGGTGTCGAAGAACCATTCACTGGTGCGATAGACAAAGTTGTGGCGCTGGTTCGGCTGTGACGGCCGCAGGAATTTGGCGCACATCGTCGGAGTGGTGGTGAGCGACACCAGCAGTGACACTCCGATCGCAATACTCAGCGTGACGGCAAACTCGCGGAACAGCCGCCCCACAATTCCGCCCATCAGCAGCAAGGGAATAAATACGGCCACCAGCGACGTGCTCATGGAAACCACGGTGAACCCAATCTCAGATGCGCCTTTGAACGCGGCCTGCACCGCGTCCATCCCCTGCTCTACGTAGCGCGTGATGTTCTCCAGAACAACGATGGCATCATCTACCACGAAACCTGTCGAAATCGCCAGCGCCATCAGCGACAGATTATCCAGGCTGTAGCCCAGCACATACATCCCGCCGAAGGTACCCACCAGTGATAGCGGCACGGCGATGCTGGGAATCACCGTCGCCCTCACGGTGCGCAGGAACACGAACACCACCAGAATCACCAGCACGATCGAAATCAGCAGCGTGGATTCAATGTCCTTCACCGAGGCACGGACCGTGACGGTGCGGTCCATCACTACTTGCAGCTTGATAGCCGGAGAAATTGAGGACTGGAGATAAGGCATCAGCGCGCGCACCCGGTCCACGGTCTCTATGATGTTGGCTCCAGGCTGCCGGAAGATAACCACCAGCACACCGGGTTTGCCGTTGGCCAGTCCGAGGTTGTGCACATCCGCCACCGAGTCCTGCACTTCCGCTACATCGCTCAGTCGCACCGGCCCGCCATTGCGGTAAGCAACAATCAGCGGCCGGTACTGATCCGCTGTGAACAGCTGGTCGTTGTCCTCGAAGGATGTTGAGGTCGTCTCATTCGATACTTGGCCCTTGGCTTGGTTCGCGTTGGCCAGATTGAGAGCGTTGCGCACCGTGTCCAAACCCACTCCGAGCTTATTGAGCAGCATCGGATTTACTTCCACCCTCACGGCCGGCGGCGCCGAACCGTAAGTGAAGACCTGGCCCACTCCGTTCACCTGCGAGAGCTTCTGCGCCAGAATCGAGTCGGAGGTGTCATACAAGCGCGCCACGGGAACCGTGTCGGAAGTGAGCGCCAGAATCAGGATGGGGGCGTCCGCGGGATTGATTTTGCGATAGGTCGGATTGCTCGGCAGGTTTGCAGGAAGCTGACTGCGCGCCGCGTTGATTGCGGCTTGCACATCGCGCGCTGCCGCATCAATATTGCGGTTCAAATCAAACTGCAGCGCGATGGCGGTCGAGCCCAACTGGCTCGATGAGGTCATCTGGTTCACGCCGGAGATGCGTCCGAACTGCCGCTCCAGCGGCGTAGCCACGGCAGAAGCCATGGTCTGCGGGTCTGCGCCCGGCAGCTGTGCACCTACCGCGATTACGGGAAAATCCACCCGCGGTAACGAAGCCACCGGAAGATTATTGAAGGCAAGAATTCCCGAGAGCAGCAGGGCCGCCGCCAGCAGCGACGTGCCAATCGGGCGCCGTATAAATGGAGCCGAAATACTCATCGCAGTGCAGAAGATAAGAAGTCAGAATGCGGAAGTGTGGAGCAACATTCTCAACTTTCGTATTCTTACTTCTTACTTCTGACTTCTCCTTCTAGTCCCCCATCTCCTCCTGCGGAATCACATTGCCGATCTTGTACTTCTCAAACCGGTGCGCCAGACGATCAAACGACAAATAAACTACGGGCGTTGTGTAGAGCGTGAGCAGTTGGCTGAGAATCAATCCACCCACAATGGTGATGCCGAGCGGACGCCGCAACTCTGCGCCGGTTCCCGATCCGAGCGCCAAGGGCAAACCGCCTAACAGCGCCGCCATCGTCGTCATCATGATCGGCCGGAAGCGCAGCAAACAGGCTTGAAAGATCGCCTCCTCCGGCGGCTTATGTTCTTCCCGCTCGGCCTCGAGAGCAAAGTCGATCATCATGATGGCGTTCTTCTTGACAATCCCAATCAACAAGATGATGCCGATGAGCGCGACCACAGTGAGATCGTTGCCCGTGATTTGCAAAGCCAGAATCGCGCCTACGCCCGCCGAGGGCAGAGTGGAGAGAATCGTAATGGGGTGGATGTAGCTCTCATACAACACGCCCAGAACGATGTATACCGTGATGATGGCCGCGAGAATCAGAAACGGCTCGCTCGACAGCGAATTTTGAAATGCCGCGGCCGTTCCCTGAAACGAAGCGTGAATGCTCGGCGGCAGCTGAATGTCCTTCTCTACTTGCTGGATCGCCTTCGTGGCATCGCCCAGAGAGGCGCCTGGCGCCAGGTTGAACGAAAGCGTCACCACCGGGAACTGCCCCTGGTGGTTAACCGCGAGCGGCGTGCTCGTTGACTGCATCCGTACAAACGTGGAAAGCGGAACCGGCGTTCCGCTGGTAGTTGACACAGCTGCATTGGCCGTTGGCGCACCCGAATTTGCGATTGTGCTGGCGGGGCGAACGTATACATCATTCATCGCATCGGGTGTCTTGGCAAAGTTCGGCAAAACTTCCAACACCACGTGATACTGGTTCAACTGCGTAAAGATAATCGAAACCAGTCGTTGCCCGAAAGCGTCGTAGAGCGTGTTGTCGATCGCCTGCGGAAGGATTCCCAGCCGCGACGCGGTATCCCGGTCGATCGTCAGATTGGTTCGCAGACCGCCATTCAGTTGGTCGGTAGCCACGTCGCGCAGTACCGGCTGCGCCCGCAGTTTTTCCACCAGCTTGGGAGTCCATTGCGCCAGCTCCTGCGCATCGGCGTCCTCAATGGAGTATTGGAACTGCGTGCGGCTTACCCGATCTTCCACCGTCAGATCCTGCACGGGCTGCATGTAAAGAGTGATTCCATCGACTTTGGCGAGTTCGGGCTGCAGCCGGCGAATGATTGCCGAAGCATCGTCGTTGCGTTCATCTCGTGGCTTCAGGTTGATTTGAATGCGGCCACTGTTGGGAGTCGTGTTCGTGCCATCCACGCCGATAAAGGATGACAGGCTCTCCACATCTTTGTCCTTGAGAATTACCTTCGCCAGTTCCTGTTGGCGTTGCGACATCGCATCAAACGAGATGTTGTCGGGAGCCTCCGAAATCCCAAGAATTACTCCCGTATCCTGCACCGGGAAGAACCCCTTGGGTACAACCACGTAGAGAACCAGCGTGAGAACCAGGGTTCCGAAGGTGACGAACAACGTGGCCGTCTGGTGTTTCAGTACCCACTTCACGGTGCGGCCATAGAAAGCGATGACCCGGTTGTAAAAATCTTCCGTGACTTCGTAGAAGCGGCCCTTCTCACCTTCCTTGCGATGCTTCAACAACTTGGCGCACATCATCGGCGTCAAGCTCAGAGAAACTCCGGCCGAAACCAGGATGGTCACCGCCAGCGTGACCGCGAATTCGCGGAACAGACGTCCGACGATATCGCCCATGAACAAAAGAGGAATCAGCACGGCAATCAGCGAAACCGTCAGCGAGACGATGGTGAACCCAATCTGCCCCGACCCTTTCAGCGCCGCATCGAGTGGCGAATCTCCAGCCTCCAGATAGCGATCGATGTTTTCGATCATGACGATGGCATCGTCCACCACGAAGCCGGTGGAGATGGTCAACGCCATGAGCGTCAGATTATTGAGGCTGTATCCGAGCAGGTACATCACGCCGAACGTTCCCACGATCGACAATGGAACCGCGACGCTGGGAATAAACGTGGCTCGCAAATTTCGCAGGAAGAAGAAGATCACGATGACCACTAGGACGATGGTCAACGCCAACTCGAACTCAACATCCTTTACCGACGCGCGAATGGTGGTAGTGCGGTCGGTAAGAATCTGCACCTTGACCGCGGATGGAAGCGATGCCTGCAGCTGCGGCAGCAACTTCTTGATGCGGTCGACCACGCTGATGATGTTTGCCCCAGGCTGGCGCTGGATGTTGACGATGACTGCCGGAGTCTGATTCATCCACGCAGCGAGCCGTGTATTTTCAGTACCATCGATTACGTTCGCAACATCGCTAACCCTTACGGGAGCTCCATTACGATAAGCGATGACAATGGGCTTATATTCGGCGGCGGCGAAAAGTTGGTCGTTCGCGCCGATCGTATAGGACTGGCGTACGCCGTCGATGACGCCCTTCGCCTGATCCACATTGGCTGCGGCCAACGCGTTGCGAACATCTTCCAGGCTTAACCCGTAGGAAGCCAGCGCGGTTGGATTTACCTGCACTCGGACCGCGGGCTTCTGCCCGCCGCTGATGGAAACGAGCCCAACTCCCGGCAACTGCGAGATCTTCTGGGCTAAAGCCGTATCGGCGAGATCCTCCACCTTGGACAAGGGCAGCGAATCCGAAGACATGGCCAGTGTAAGGATTGGAGAATCGGCAGGATTCACTTTGTTGTAGATCGGAGGATTCGGCAAATCCACGGGCAGAAACGTAGATGCCGCGTTCACGGCGGCTTGCACCTGCTGTTCTTCCACGTCGATATTCTGATCGAGGCCAAACTGCAGAGTGATCACGGAACTGCCAAATGAACTCGTCGAGGTCATCTGGCTCAGTCCCGGAACCTGTCCAAACTGCCGCTCCAGCGGAGAAGTCACCGACGAAGCCATCACATCGGGATCTGCACCTGGATAGAACGTGACAACTTGAATGGTGGGGTAATCGACTTCGGGAAGGGCGGAAACCGGGAGTTGTAAGAACGCGACCCAGCCCACCAGCAGCACGCCGACCATCAATAGCGTGGTCGCCACTGGCCGAAGAATAAATAACCGTGAAGGACTCATGAAGCCGGGATTCCTGAAATTGGGGCACTACCCGTGCTGCTGGCGCTCGGCGTGTTGGTGGAGCCGGCGTCGCGCGGTTCAATCGAGCTGCCAGTTTGTAGTTTGTCCTGCCCGTCGGTCACCACTACGTCTCCGGGTGCGACTCCGTTTGTAACCACTGTCATGTTGCCCTGCGCGAGTGTTACCGTCACCGGCCGTGCCTCGACGGTTTTGTCGTTCTTCACCGCGTAGACAAAAGCTCCCTGAGGACCCCGCAAAATGGCCGCCGTCGGCAGCACGGTGCTGTTTCTGCGGGTCTCGAGGAGCAAGTTTGCATTCACAAATTGGTTGGGCCAAAGCTGGTTGTCCTTGTTATCGAAGACAGCTTTCAGTTTGGCCGTTCCAGTCGTCTGATCGATCTGATTATCGATCGTCAGCAGTTTGCCCGTAGCCAGCTTGATCTGGTTGTCCCGGCTGTAGGCTTCCACCAGCAGCGTAGAGTTCTTCATGTGCTGCGCCACGGTCGGCAATTGATCCTCCGGCAGCGTAAAGACCACCGCAATGGGCTGCAGTTGGGTCAGGATCAGCATCGGATTAGTGTCCGCTGCATGAACGATGTTTCCCGGATCCACTTGCCTTAGTCCCACGCGGCCGGTGAAAGGCGCCGTGATGTTGCAATAAACCAGCTGCAGCTTGGCGTTATCGATCTGTGCCTGGTCCGTGCGCACTTGGCCGTCGAGCTGATCAACGGTTGATTTCTGAGTATCGACTTGTTGCTGCGCAATGCTTCCCGAGGGAATCAGCGTGGTATAGCGGTCCAGGTTTAATCTGGCATCTCGCAGCGATGCCTGGTCCTTGAACAGCTGAGCCTGCATCTGTTCCAGCTGTACCTGGTAGGGACGCGGATCGATGAGGATCAGCAAGTCGCCTTCTTTGACGATCTGCCCTTCTTGAAAGTTAACCCGCATAATCTGCCCGTCCACCCGGCTTTTTATATTCGCCGTGTAGAACGCGGTCACCGATCCCAGTCCAACCAGATAGACCGGCATATCCTGTTGTTGCACTTTGGCGATTGCGACCGACACCGCGTGCGGGGCTGCGGCTTGCGCCTTCTGCTGCTTGTCAGCACTGGTACAGCCGGAAGAAAATGCGCACACACCCATGGCGACGCCCAGAGCCAGCGAAAGGCAAGAGCGAGGGAAGAGCGGAAATACCCCTTGATAAAAGTTCATAGAATTACATTCACGGTTTTAGTAACGTGTGGATGCTCGCAAGAACGCCCGGAAAACTGCCATTTATTAGACGTTTGCATTTTCATTCCGTCGCGGCAAATCTGCTGGAGGAACATCGGTTTACGCCACGTTCGTTCCCGCCGAAGACACACTTAAGGTTGGGATCCGACGCAGTGCCATCATAAAGCCGTACAACACAGCATCAACCGTTCGCCCAAGCGGGTCAAGGTAACGACAAGTGTTTTACAAATCTTTACGCGCTTTTACCCTCGGTTTACGGTTGTACGCCTCACCGCCCGGAGGCCGCCGGATGCAGGGCTTCGTAGGCGGCAATCTCCGCTTCATGTTGCAGGGTGAGGCCAATATCATCCAGCCCGTTGAGCAGGCAATGGCGAACGAATTCATCCATCGGGAACTGCGCTGTGAAACCCCGTTCGTCACGCACTTCGCAATGTTCCAGGTCAATCGTCAGTTGATAATCCTCCACCTCGCGGGAACGCCGCATCAACTCCGCGACTTCCCCTTCGCTGAGACGAACCGTCAGAAAGCCATTCTTGGTGCTGTTATTGGCGAAGATATCGGCGAACGAAGAGGAAATGACGGCGCGAAAACCGAAATCTGACAGAGACCATACCGCATGTTCGCGCGAAGAGCCGCATCCGAAGTTCTTCCCTGCTACAAGAATGCTGGCGTCCTCGTAGCGCGGCTCGTCCAAGATAAAACCGGCGCTCTTCGTCCCGTCTGTGGCGAACCGCCAGTCGTAAAACAAAAATTGGCCAAAGCCGGTGCGCTCGATCCGCTTCAGAAACTGTTTGGGAATAATCTGGTCCGTATCCACATTCACCCGGTCCAACGGCGCCACGCGCCCGTGATGTACGCCAAACGGTTTCATCGCGCGTTCCTCGAAGTCGGCGTTGTTGCGATCATTTTCGTCGGAATCACCCTCACTGATATTTCCAATTTCGTATGTCCGTGAAGTGCCCAGCGATGGCCGCCGCTGCCGCCATCATTGGGCTCACCAGATGCGTTCGGCCACCGCGTCCCTGCCGTCCTTCAAAATTCCGGTTGCTGGTCGAGGCGCAGCGTTCGCCCGGCTGCAGAATGTCCGGATTCATTCCCAAGCACATCGAGCACCCCGACTCTCGCCACTCAAATCCCGCATCGAGAAAAACCTTGTGCAACCCCTCCTGCTCCGCAGCACGCTTTACCGTCTGCGATCCGGGTACCACCATCGCGCGCACCGTCGCGCTCACATGATGGCCCTTCGCAACCCGAGCCGCTGCGCGCAAATCTTCCAAGCGGGAGTTCGTGCATGACCCGATAAAAACCCGGTCCACGCCAATATCTTCAATACGCTTTCCCGGCTCAAGCCCCATGTACTGCAAAGCCAGCTCAACCGCCCGTCGATCGCCATCTTTCAAACTGCTGAACTCCGGCACGCGGCCCGTCACAGGAGCCACCATCCCCGGATTCGTCCCCCAGGTTACAAACGGAGAAAGTTGCGACGCATCAATCTCCACCACTTTGTCGAATGCCGCCCCCTCGTCCGTCGGCAATCGGCGCCAATTTTCGACCGCTTGTCCCCAATCGCCATCGCGGGGAGCGAATCGCCGTCGCTTGACGTACGCAAAAGTCACTTCATCTGGCGCAACCATGCCAGCACGCGCCCCGGCTTCAATGCTCATATTGCACAGGGTCATGCGCCCTTCCATCGAAAGTCCCCGAACCGCTTCGCCGGAATATTCAATTACGTGGCCAGTAGCGCCGTCCGTGCCAATCTGTCCGATGATTCCGAGCGTCAGATCTTTTGCTGTCACGCCGTCCGCCAAACGCCCGTGCACGTCGATCTTCATCGTCTTCGGCTTCCGTTGAGCCAAACACTGGGTTGCCAGCACATGCTCAACCTCCGAAGTTCCAATGCCAAACGCGAGGGCCCCAAAGGCGCCATGCGTGCTGGTATGGCTGTCACCGCAGACAATCGTCATTCCTGGCTGGGTCAGCCCCAGTTCCGGCCCAATCACATGGACGATTCCCTGGTCGGGCGAATCCATATCGAACAGCCGCACGCCGAACTCTTTGCAGTTGGCCTGCAGCGCAGAGATCTGCTTGGCAGCAATAAGATCGGTAATCGGAGTTCCGCGCGGCTCGGTCGGAATGTTGTGGTCCACCGTGGCCACGGTCCGCGAGGGCTGACGCACTTTTCTACTCGAGACTCGCAAGCCGTCGAAGGCTTGCGGCGACGTCACTTCATGCACAAGATGCAAATCGATATAGATGATCGGCGACCGGCCGCTCGGCTGCGCCACCAGATGCGCGTCCCATATTTTCTCGAAAAGTGTTCGCTTGGCTGACATCGCTTTATAGGCTACTTCTTCCTGGACAAAAATCCCAGCACCCTGCTGGCGAACGCATCGGAAAAACCAAACCGGGCCTTGGCTCGCGAGTAAAGGTCAACCGCCTTCTTGTCCAGCCAGATCATCGCCGATTTCCTCCAGCCATCCTGCGGCCGGGCAAAATAATCGGTGGAATGTCCCGTCGCTTTCTTATCCTCTCCGAGCGTGTAGTAATACAAAGCCAGGCTCTTCCGCGACCGACCCTCGGGACACGTGAGTCGATCAGGAAACCCGTGCAACGATCGCTGGTTCGTCGTGAAAATGAGCGCATGATTCAGCAGCGGCGGATACTTCACCCCGCAGCGCGTCATTTTCTGCTCCCACAACTCGAGCGCTCCGCCCCATTCCTCGGGCCATTCCGGATTCAAGTAAAGGATCAGATTTACGCGCCTGCGCCACTTCGCATGAAAGTGGTGCATCGAGAAATCGGTATGAACATTTAGATAGCCACCCGGACCAGACTGATGCAGGCCCCCACCCTCCAGCATCGGGTCGGCCATCAGGCCGGGAATCCCGGTCAATTCTGAAATCCACGCCACAAAGTCCGACGAGTTCAGTTCATCGGTAACAGCCGCGATGGCAGGAGGAAAGAGCTGACGCTTGGCCATCCCCAACTTGTTTTCGTTGGCATGTTTGTACTGCGTCCAGGCATGGCTTCCGGCCTGCGGAAATTCTGCCGCCATATCAAGCACAACCTCTGTATCGAGAAAATCCTTCAGAAGAATGTGCGGGCAAGGCCTGTTCTCGCGGTACTGCTCAACTAAAACAGGTAATTGCGCTCCCCATTTGTCATAAGGAAACAACCGGTCACTATCCTCAAAAGCGTCTCGAATGGCTTGCGCAGTGGCCACTTTAGAAAAGATTTCCCCTTAAGTTACGATTGTAGCCGATCATATATGCGCTCGGGTGCATCGGCACATCGCCGCCTTGATCACAACGTCCTCCACTTCCCGCTATGGAAGCCGACAGACGCGCACCACTTTGTTTTCGTATACGCAGTCAAGTCCTTCGGGTCCCGACTGCTCCACCACCACCCAACTCACACCATATTTATTCTTCAATCGCTCGAAATCTTCCAAACGAAATTTCTTCCAGGGCATCTGGTCCTGCACCTGCGCCCACCACTCTTCGGCCAGCCGAGGGAACATGCTGACCACGCCGTTGTCCTTCACTCCATCGGCGAGGCGGCTTCTCTCGGCCAGGCATCGAAAGCCGACATTATCTTCGCCGGGAATGTCCATGGAATAAGGATCGAGTGCGAACACTGCATCATTTGGCGTATTTTGCCGGATCCAGAGGAACGCCTGCTCCCACGGATTTCTTGGAGCGGAGCCGGGCCATTCCACGTGTGCGCTCGCAGGAAAAATCGCCCGCTGTGCCAGGAACATACCGGTACTCAACGGCGCAAACAGCACCAGCCAACGCCATACGCGCGCGTTGAGCACATACTCGCCGAGAAAGCCGCCGACTATGACGAACATCACGATGTAAAGGAAGTGCAAGCTCCGCAGAGGCTGCAAGCGGGCCAGGACTTCGAAGCGCGCCGGAAGGTCAACTACCACTGCACCAGCCAAGTAGATCAAGCCGTAGACAATGAACGCATGGCTTACGCGCTCGGCCATATGCCATTGTCGACGCCGCGCGATGTGGCCGAACCACCAGAACAATCCCAGCGGCGCCACGATTCCGAGCAACTCGTACCATGCCCAGTTCTGGATGTAGTGATAAGCGTGCCGCTTCGCGGCCTCGTGGTAAGCCAGGGAAGTCAGAGGCACCAGAGGCATCCCAAACCACAACAGACCCGCGAGCCCGGCGTTCTTCATGTTTTTCCAATAACTCTCCAATCTGTCCATGACCACGTACAAGAGGCAGAACGAAAATGGAAAAACCCACATCATGGGGTGCATGCAGACCGCGAACCCCAGCCACAACAAACTCCGCACATATCTCTTTTCCAAGGTTCGAGCCACCATGAATATTCCCGCGAATGCCGCCAAGTTCCGCGGATTCAAGTACTGATCCATGATGTAGAGCGCCGTCCCGGCGACCGGGATCGACAAGAGCGCTGCGATCAAACAAACTCCGCCCCAGCGTGCTCGCGCTGTTGAAAAGAACAGACCGGACAACTCCCAGCACGCAAGCAGCAGCAGGAAAATAGACACCAGGTGCCACAAGAACAGCCCGGTTTGCATTGGCAAGTGCGTAACGCGCAGAGAAAAGGCGACGGCATTGGGAAAGAACGTCATGCCGGCGTGCGCCAGAAAAAATTCCTGCCCGAAGGGAAATAACTCAGGATGCAGGATCTTCTCCACCCCCGGCAGGTAGATCTCCGCATCTTCCGCGAAGGGATGGTACCCCTGCACCAGCAGCGCGCCCGCCGTCAGCAGCGACAGAAGGATCTGCGGTTTATATTTTCGATAAAGAGTCTTCAATCGCCTGTTGCAACCGCGACCCGCGCCGGGCTGGCCGCCGACCGTCGCTTGCGCTCCGAAACCCATGCGGCGACCGCACAGGCAGATAAAACCACATACTGAGGATCAATCGGGCGGCGATAATAATCTTCCGGGTGCGTCAGATAATAGATCACCGGGAAGAACAGGAATACCAGCAGATACGGGACCGGAGTAGCGGGGTCGATCTGCCATGCCCGGCGCAATCCCAACAGTGTCAAGATCGTGAGCCCCGTGCAGAACACCATATTCAATGGATCGGCCGGCTCTTGTTCCAAATAGCGTGGGCTGAAGCTCCAGAACCCCGTCCACAAGTAAACTACGCGCCGCAAAGTTTGTTGAACATATAACAGCCGGTGGGAATGGATGAATGCCAGCCCCTCTTCAAATTTCTTGTGGGTGTAAGCAATCTCCCCAAGCTGCCGGTACTGCTGCCACTCATTCTCATTGTCCGACGGATGATATCCCGGAGGCCCCCAATGCCAGGAGTCCTGATTGTTTCCAAAGTACACTTCCAGGCCCAGGCAACTGCGAAACGGAATCACTTTGTGAAATGTCTCGTAGTTTCGGATGAACCACGGCGAAACTACCAGTGCCACCGCCATCACCGCTCCCGCGCCATGAGCAAGCCATCGATTCCCTCCTTTATACCGCCGGTAACATGCCCATGCCCCGAGAAACGGCGCCACTGACATGACGACCGGGTCAGTCAGTCCTCCGAGACCGCTCAGTGCACCAAAGCCGACCCATCGGAAAACGGAAGAAGAAGTCTCGAGATGCAGCGCCCAAAGAAAGATAAGGCTCAGTAAGAGAGTGGTTAACGTCGTCGCCCAAATGAATTCCGCCGAGAAGAAAATCGCGTAGGGAAAGAACGCCCAGATCCAACCCGCCCATACAGCCGCATCTTCGCCAAAGTTCTTCCTGGCGATGAAGTAAATGGGGATGCAGGTCAACGCGGAAAATAAGCAGTCCAAAGCCAGGGCTGCGATCGTCGACGCTTTACTATAGACCCCGAACATTTTGAAAATCCCGGCCAGTAGATATGGAAATACCGGGGCAAGCCAAGCGGTTGGCCCGGTCTTTCCGAACAAGGGATTACTGAAGCCTTCCCCCTGCGCGATGGATCGTGCGATTCTGCCCGCTTCTCCTCCACAACGCCAGTGGTCGCGAGCCGGGTCGGTGCGCTCGGGATACAAGAAGGACATCACCACCAGCCGCAGCGCGAGCGCGACCAGCACCATCCAAAACAACGAACTCCTTACGTTTCCCGCCGGCTTCGGTCTACGCACTTCCTGTTCAAATGCTGTTTTATTAGGAAACGCCATTCGCTCCAATCGATCCCAAAACCCCTAAGAAGCATCTACTTTGCCACAACAAACACCGGAAGTCTGCTCTTCTTACAGTTCTTTACTTTCCCCGCTCCCCAGTCACGACTTGGGTCCGCCAAACTTGCGAGTTCTTGTTCCCCTACGTAGCATCTATATATCAAGATGGCTGCAGCCCTGATGCCCGCGCGCCTCCGGCCCAACATGGCCATTGGCGAAATCGTCGCCTTCGCCTACGACACATTCTGCAGCAACAAAGTGCGCTTCATTTTGACCGCGCTGGGGATGGTCATTGGCACGGCTTCTCTTATCCTCGTCGTGACCATCGGCATGACTGGCCGTCAATTTGTCCTCAACCAGATCCAGGCCATCGGCACAAATGAAATCTGGGCCGAGTACCTCGGCGGCGCCCCGCACATCAGCAACTCCAACCCCGACCCGCTCACCGTCGACGACCTCCACGCCGTCCAGGAAGTCGTACCGGGCATCGTCGCTTCTTCTCCCGTGACCCAACTCTCGGACCGCGTCCCGGTTGGAAACGGCCGGGAGAGAGATGTCACCATCCTGGGCGTCAATCCCGAATACGTTATCGTGCGCAATCTGCTAGTTCCTTCGGGACGGTTCTTTGATCACGAAGATTCCCAAGCCCACAACAAGGTTGGCGTGATAACGGAGAAAATGGCGATAGAAGTTTACGGTTCACCGCAGGCGGCTGTGGGCAAAGTGATCAAGCTCACCGGGCTGCCCTTCACCATCATCGGGACTTTCAAAGAGCGGGTGGAGACTTTCGGCCAGTCGGAGATCGTCGACAATACCATGCTGATCCCCTACTCGGTCAGCCGGTATTTCATGGAGACCCCCGGCGTCAAACTTCTGTATTTCTCCATGGAAGATCCTTCCATGGTGATTCCGGCGTCGGTGCAAATTAAGCGCGTCCTGCAGTCGCGGCACCGCTCAGAGTCCGTTTACGATGTCTCCAATCTAACAGCGCTGCTTTCCATGGCAGACCGCATCGCTACCGGCCTGACCTGGGTTCTGCTTCTGATTTCGATGGTAACCCTGCTGGTGAGCGGCATCGGCATCATGAACATCATGCTGGCGACCGTGACCTCGCGCATTCGCGAGATCGGCATCCGTAAAGCTGTGGGCGCGACCAACCGTGAAATCCGCTTTCAGTTTCTGGCCGAGGCGATTCTTATCTCCCTTATCGGGGGCTTCGCGGGAGTCGTGATCGGCCTCGCCATTCCTTACTCCGTTCGTTTCCTCACCGAGTACCGCATACCCATCTCGGGCTTGTCGGCCATCATCGCCATCGTGGTCTCTTCCGTCGTGGGCGTGATCTTTGGCACTGTTCCCGCCGCCCGTGCCGCCCACCTGGATCCCGTGGAGAGCCTGCGCTACGAGTAATTCTCCGTCCTAAATAACCGGAGCTCAGTTCACCTGAAACACCGCCCCGCAGCCGCTACCGCCGCAACCGGTGCCGCCGCCGGCGTAGGTGGTCCCGTAAATGTTGCCCTTGGAGTCCAAGGTCACACCAACATCGGCGCGGCTCCCATCCTCGCCGCCGGTAAAGGAATGCAATGTGGTCTGGTTCCACAACCCGCCGGTCTCGGGAGAGAGTTCGAAGACCGAGCCCATGAGAGAACTGCCGCCATCGAGCGTTGTACCGTAAAGATTGCCCCCAGAGTCAAAGACGAGAGTCGATTCGGCGCCGCTTCCAACCGTCGCTAGAGTGGTCTCAGTCCATTCGTGATTGGAGCCGGGTATCAGTTCGAAAACCATGCCGTAGAACATATTCCCGTATAAATTGCCCTTCGCGTCGAAAATCAGGCCACCCACCGAGCCCGCACCGCTGAAGCTATACAGGATTTGCTCCTTCCACGGGCCGCTCGGCTTGGGGACTAACTCGAACACGACTCCGGCGCTGTTGGCGCCTCCGATCCAGGTGGTGCCGTAAGCGTTTCCCTCCGCGTCAACAATGACTCCTGCATACGGGTTCGCCCCATCGGATCCTTCCCCGAAAGTATGCAGCGTTTTGGAGACCCACCCGCCTTTGCCATTTGGAGAGAGTTCCCAAACCGTCCCCTTGCCGTACCTTCCGCCATAGAACGTCGTTCCATATAAGTTTCCATCTTTGTCGAAGACGATATTCCCCTGGGGAGTTTTTCCGACACTGCCGAAATTGTGCAGGACCGTCTCTTTCCAAACGCCCTTGGTAGAGAGTTTCAACTCATACGCCGTGCCCGATCCATGTGCTCCACCGAAAGCCGTCGTGCCGTAAATATTGCCCTCTGCGTCGAAGATGACACCGCTGTATGGACCGTCTCCATCCTTCCCGTCGAAGCTGAATAGCACCGTCTCTCTCCACCCGTCAGCACCGGGCGACAGCTCGTACACGGTCCCGGCTCCGCTCGCGCCGCCATTGAACGTCGTGCCGTAAAGATTTCCCGAGCTATCCAGAGTCAGAGTGGAATAGGGAGTTCCACCATCCGATCCTCCGCTAAAGGCATAGAGAATCGACTCAGTTTGGGCTAAGCATCTTGCGCCGAACAAAAACACCGTTATCAGGGTTCCGACAGCGATGTGAAACTTCATGATGAATTCTCCTGGGACGCAGGATCGACCGACAACTCAAGGGGGAGAAACAGATTAAGCGAGCGAATATACCCCAAACCGCTACCACCGGCAACCTTAGACGCTGTATTCAGCGAGGACTCTTCCAACGAGGCAAAATCCTCGGCGATGCCGCTTGCCACAATAAAGTTGCATTTTCCCTTCAAACCGAAGTAATATGACTTACGGGGCTTGACTGTTGGCTACCCAGTGTTTCGGACCCTGTACCGCTAAGTAAACTTCCAGACTTGCAGTTCAGCTTTTGCAAAACAACATAAAAGAGGTGGCTGGTCCGCCTCTGTCCCGGTTCGGAGAGTTCAATATGTCTTGGTACGCTTACTGCCTTACCGAGCACCAGACCCTTCCCAACGGCACCCGTTCCCGACGCCCTTTTGTAATCGAAAACGTTCAGGGCGTGAACGGAGCCCCAGTCCTCAGCTATCCCAGCGGCGAGTTTGCTGTGATTGTGAGCGAATACGATCCTAATAGTGCAGAACTTGACCAGAAAGCGGCCATCGACCACGCCCGCGTGGTCAGCGGCTGCTTCCGCAACTCCACCGTTTTGCCATTCCGCTTCGGAACCATCTTTGAAAGCGACGACGCGCTCCGTCAGGCTGTCCGGGTCAACCGGCGAGCCTTCGGAGTCAGCGTGGCCAAACTCCGAGGCAAGTCCGAAATGCACATTAAGCTGACGGTCAGTGATGGCTCGCTGCGCGAGGCCATGATTGACGTCGTCCTGCCCGACACCGTCGGCGGAGACTATCTCTCCAAGCTGCGCGTCAAGGCGTCCCGCGAGCGCGAGCGACAGACCAAGGCCCGCGCACTTTCTGTGCAGGTCCACAAGCTGTTTAACCCGCTGGAAGAAGAAGTGAGCTGCAAGAAGGTTGCTCCCCAAGGCATGCTCATCGACATCGCGCACCTCATCGATTCCAAGTCGGTGGAGAAATACCAGAACCGTTACACCACGGCCGCCAAGCAGCTAAAGAACTGCCAGGTAGCTATCAGCGGACCATGGCCTCCGTACCACTTCCTGCCCGGGAAGCTGCGTACCGTAGCCGGAAACAGCTAGATCCAATCTCACACTGACTCCGGATTCTCACCCTTCGCATTGTTCGCGAAGGGTGGGATCTCTGGCTCCCGCGTCGACTACGGTTCCACCGTCTGCGTAACCGATGTCGAACTCCCCACGATGTTTGAGTTTCCAGTGTAGGTTGCCGTAACTGAGGTCGAGCCCACGGCCAGCGTGGAAGTTGTAAATTTCGCTCTGCCGGACCCGCTGAGTGCCACTGTTCCAAGCACGGTCGTCCCTGCCGTGAAGGTCACTGAACCGGTCGGAACCACCATCGGGGCTGTAATGGTGGCGGTGAAGGTCACGGACTGACCTTGAGTCGACGGATTCGGGGATGAACTGAGCGCGGCCGAGCTGTTGGCTTGCTGAATCACTTGGTTCAGGATCGGGGACGTGCTGCCGGCATTGTTGGGATCGCCCAGATACACAGCCGTTAGCGAATAGTTGTTCACGTCTTCCCGCGACTTGGTTAATGTGGCCACACTGCTGGCGTTGAGCGTGGCTGCTCCAAGACTTACACCATTCGACAGGAAGCGCACCCTTCCTGTCGGCGCTTCGTTCCCCCCGGTAGATACGCTCGCGGTCCAGGCCACTGCCTGCCCATAGGTCGATGGGTTGAGGCTTGAACTCAGCGTTGTGGTCGTCACATCTGGATCCACTATCTGCGTAATTGTGCCGGAGCTTCCCCGGTCGCTGCCCCAACCCGAATAAACCCCCTTGATTCTGTGCAACTTCGTCGTAAGAGAGTAGTCGGTGAAGATTGCCGCACACGTATTGACGTTGAGGCTACCGGATCCCACGTAGGTGCCCTGGTCGTAGAAATCCACCGACCCGCCACAGCTCTGGGCGATGCCGTGGCAGAACAACGACGCGGTGACGTATGCAGTAAAAGTTACCTCCCCTCCAAGGAGCGAGGGCGATTCCGAGCTGGTTAGTCTTGTGGATGTGCTGCACGTTCGGCTGCTGAAGGGACTTGCCGAAGTCGAAAGTGTCGTAGCTGTGGCCGTCCCCGTAAACTTCCACAGCTCATATACCGCTCCCGAGTTGTGGGCACCGCCGTAGGCAACGCCGTATAAGTTTCCCTGAGCATCCAACACAATCCCTGCTGAGGGGTGATTACCTCCCTGTCTCGAACCGAAGCTATAAATGACAGTCTCATTCCCACTGGGAGTCAGTTCGAATATGGTTCCGCCCCCAGCGTCGCCGCCATTGTAGGTAGTGCCATACAGGTTGCCCTGTGTATCTCTGGCCAAACCTGTAAGGGGATTTGCTCCGTCTGGATTCCCACCGAAAGAGTGGAGCACTGTCTCATGGCCGCTGGAATCTATTTTGAAAACCGTTCCCAGTCCATTTCCGTTGCCAGCCTTGTTGGAGCCGCCCCAGTAAGTGGTCCCATATAGGTTGCCTTGCGCGTCCAGAGCGAGCCCTCCATTTGGATATTCTCCGTCCCCCTGTTCAATACCTGCGAAGTTGTAGAGGACGCTCTCGTTACCCGCCGTGTCCACTTTGAACACGGTCCCGTGCCCAGGACCTCCGCCCGCAGAATCGGCACCGCCCATAATAGTGGTGCCATACAAATTTCCCCGCGCGTCCTCGACTACCGCTCCGTTGGGACTTGAGCCGTCCGCGCAAATCGGCTTGGAGCAAAAGCTATGGAGCACGATCTCGTCGCCGACCAAACTCACTTCAAATATCGTCCCCGCGCCGTAAGCACCACCCCCGAAAGTTGTCCCGTACAGCTTTCCCTGCGCGCCCAGTATCAAGGCACCCGAGGGACTTGCGCCGTCTATGCAACCGGCTTGAGAGCAAAAATTGTAGAGCACGGTCTCGGTGCCACTCGAGTCCAACCTGAACACTGTTCCAGCGTTGTAGGCGCCGCCAGAAGGCGTAGTACCGTATAGCTTGCCTTGCGGATCCAGCGCTAGAGCAGCGTAGGGACTTGAACCGTCCGCGCAATTCGCCTGAGAGCAAAAGCTGTAAAGCACGGTTTCGATTCCGGCTTTATCCATTTTGAACACCGTTCCAAAGTTGTGAGCGCCGCCCCTTCTGGTGGTGCCGTATAGGTTTCCTTTCGCGTCGGGCGTTAAACCGCCGTCGTTGTAATCAACTCCCAGGAGAAGACTTTCGCCATCGGGCGCGCCAGAAAAGGAATGCAGCAAGCCGAAGCTATAGGTCTGCGCCGGTACCGACACAGTCGCGAAGACGAACACGATCGCCAGGGCCAGCGCAGCAGCAACCACACGCTGGTGTGCTCCGAGAATCGGGGCCCGAAACTTCGTAAATTGGTTCATTAGGCCCCCATCGAAACGCAGCTCAGCTCTTGCTCCATTCGTGAGATGTCGCTCTTGGTTGGCGCCTGACACAACCCGGGAAAAACCGCGAGCGATTCTATGGCCGTGCGGAGGATAGTCCAGAACTCGAAGACATGCTAATGAATTTTCAGTTGACTTTCGCACAACCAACCCGCCCGACCGCCCATGGACTGCCAGCTGCCGCCCTTCCCTGCTTGCGTTCCTCGCGCAACCTCTCAGGGCATGCGCTGCGATGAATGTGCAGCCATCTGCACTTTCCTCAGTCCCAACCACGTCGGCATCGAGCCTTGGAAGTGTTCCGCTGACTTACGATAACTCGCTACAGATCAATGGTTTACGGAGGATCATGATTGCGGGGCGAATCTCCTCGTTTTTGGCTTCACAAATGCTTCTTCCACATGTAACTAAGAGGCCGCAACTAACAATGACCCTCACTCTCTTCTCTTCGAAACATTTCCCGAAGTGCCGTTCCCACTGGCGGGACGACAACTTGCTTTAGCCTTTCCTGAAATCACCTACCACCTTGCCTCTTTGAAACGTGGCCCCAGAAATGGGGCCATTTTTTCGTCGAAAACAAGCTAGAAAACCCTCCACACAAAATGCGCCAGCAGCGCTGCCAGCGACAGCATAAACACCCCGCCCACCCAGATCAAGAAGTTCAAGGTCATCTTGGGATCGTCAATCTGTTTCTTGTCCATACCTCACGCTAGTCCGCTCGGGAAGAAGAACACATCAGGTCAGCACGGTAGAGCGAAAAACACAGCGGCCCGAGAATTAAGATCGGCTTTCCCAGGTAGGGCCCGTCAGTTACACTGGCCTGCATCTATGACCAAGGTCCTCCGCTTATCCATCTCATCCTGCATCATATTTTTCCTGCTATGCGCCCTGGTCGGAGCTCAGAACCCGCCACAGCAGCCGCAGACCATTCCTTCCTCGGCCGCTGCGCTGCAAGCCTCCAACAGGGGCGACCAGCAGAACTTCCCGCCGCTGCTTCTGCAGCAGCTCTCCGCCATCAAGGCTGCCGCGTTGAATGATGACTACGCCTACCACCAGCTTTCCCACCTCACTGAGAACATTGGACCACGACCCAGCGGCTCACCCCAAGCCCATGCCGCCGCCGAATACGTTGCTGCCGAACTTCGCCAACTCGGCCTCGACGTTCGCCTCCAGCCCGTGACCGTTCCCCACTGGGTCCGCGGAGCCGAAAGCGCCGCCCTCATCGAGTATCCCGGAATGGTTCCCGGCACCACGCAAAAAATCGTGCTCACCGCTCTCGGCGGCAGCTCCTCCACTCCCGCCGACGGTCTAGTCGCTGACGTCGTAACCGTCAGCACTTTCGAAGAGCTCCAGGCCCTCGGCCGCGATAAAGTTGCCGGCAAGATCGTCCTGTTCAACGAACTGTTCGACAAACAGAAGGCCGCGGCCGGACTCGGGTTCGCCGCGTATGGCGATGCCGTTCGTTATCGCGGCGCTGGACCTAAAGCTGCCGCCGACCTTGGCGCAGTCGCTGCCCTGGTCCGTTCGGTCGGCAGCGCGGATTATCGTCTTCCCCACACTGGTTTCAGCTTCCCCGCTGGGATTCCCGCCGGCGCTGTGACCGCCGAAGACGCTGATCTCATCGTCCACTTGGCCTCTCAAGGCAAGGTTCGCATGCATCTCACCCTTACTCCGCAAAAGCTGCCCGATGAAACCGGCTACAACGTGATCGCTGACCTCAAAGGCTCCGAACATCCCGAGCAGCTCGTGATTGTCTCCGGCCATCTCGATTCCTGGGACCTCGGCACCGGAGCCATCGACGACGGAGCCGGAGTCGTCATTGCGATGGAGACGGCTGAAATTCTCCAGCGCCTGCACCTCCTCCCCTCACGCACCCTCCGCGTGATCGCGTGGATGGATGAAGAAACAGGAGGCGCCGGCAGCAAAGCCTATTCCACCGAGTATTCCTCCGACTTCGCCCATCACGTCGCCGCCATCGAAAGTGACTCGGGCGCCGCCCATCCTCTCGGCTTTGACGTCAAGGTTACTCCCTCTGCGATCGAGGCTCTACGTCCCGTACAGTCCGTTCTTCTCAGCATCGGTGCCACCGTTTTCCAGTCCAGCACATATCCTCCGGGCGCCGACATTGCGGAAATGTCCGACGCTGGAGTCCCCGCCTTTGGCGTCATGCAAGATGGCCGCACTTATTTTTACTATCACCACTCCGCCGCCGATACCCTCGACAAAGTCGTTCCCACCGAGCTCCGCGAAAACGCAGCAGCCATGGCAGTTCTGGCCTACGCTCTGGCCAACATGAAAGATCCTCTGCCCCGCTAAAGATCAGAATTGCAGTACCAACGGAACGGCGCCCTCCCGTCTCTGCATTTGTTCACCGGAGCTCAGTACAGCATGAACTGTATAGAGCCCTGGCGCTGACGCCCATAAAATTCGCTAAGTTCTGGCCGCAGGCTCCGAGCTTAAGTAGGAAGTTCAGAAGTCGGCGGCCATTTGCAATCACCGAAACTGAAAGGAGATAGTCTTGAATCCACGATTCGGAAGAGCAGCAGTCGCAGGATTAGTGGTATGGGCACTTTTGTTCTTCGTAACAGCACCGCGAGCGCACGCCGATGATAGGTCGCACTGCCAGCATGCCGTTGAAAAGGCGGAGGCCAACCTCGACAGAGCCATCCATGACCATGGCGATCACAGCCCTCAGGCCGAGGGCCGCCGCCGGGATCTGAACGCCGAACGCCAACGGTGCTGGGATCAGCACCACCAATGGTGGAATGGGAAAGAGCATCGTTGGGAGACCGAGCAGAACTGGGATAACGATCATCACTGAGGCAGGTTAGTCATCGCATCCTACCGGTCCGGTCGACATGGTTGATAGGTTTTTCGGCTGGACCATTCCTTTACTTCCAAAATGGCCTCATTGCTCCCCGCCCCCGGATTGCTACAATACAAGCTTCTCAAACGATGCGCTTCATCAGTCCACTACTAAAGCGCGTGGTGTATCCAGCCTTGCATCGCACGGGATGGCTCGACCGCATGATGCTGCCCGGCGGTTTCGCAGTCGTCAACTATCACGGAGTATTCCCTGCCGGCTATCCCAACGGCGAAAGGTTTCTCGATGGAGACCTGGTTCAACCGCAGGTCCTTCGAAAGCAGCTCCAGTTCCTGAAGGCCCATTACCAGATCGTTGCTCCCGAGGATCTTCGGGCATGGATCGAGCAACGTGAACCCCTCCCGCCGCGCGCCCTTCTGCTGACCTGCGACGACGGACTTCTCAACACCTTGACGGACATGCTGCCGATATTACAGGAGGAGGAAGTTCTCTGCCTTTTTTTTGTGACCGCAGCTTCTTGCAGCGATAACCCAGGAATGCTTTGGCACGAAGAGCTTTACCATCTAATGCGCATCCAGCCGCTGCGTGATGCGGCCTTGCAGCTTCCCCCAGAAAACAGCGGCGGATTCCGCGCTTCGGATAACTTTCACTCTCTCTGGTGGAGCACGGTAAGAAGAGCGTCGCAACTCCACGCGGAAGCGCGAGCAGCGTGGATGAATCGTGTTCGCCATGAGCGTGGAACGGCACCCGCTCGTTTTGAGAAGCGATGGCGCCTCTTGAACCTCCGCGAGCTCAAGCAGCTATCCGACGCGGGAATGAGCATCGGCGCGCACCCCCGCACACATCCCGTGCTATCGCTGTGCGGCGATGAAGAAGCCCGTCACGAGATTCAGGACTGTAAAGCTGAGATCGAGAGCGCTCTGGGCCATACGGTCTGGGCCTTCGCTTACCCCTTCGGCAACCCTTCGACCATGGGACAGCGGGAATTTCGCCTTGCGGAGCAAGCCGGATTCTCCTGCGCATTCGTCAACGTGGAATACTGGCCGGGCCAAAGCTCGAACCGCTATGCACTCCCGCGCACTCACGTGACCTCCGATATGACGCTCCCCGAGTTAACGGCTCACCTCAGCGGATTTCACCACCGCCTCCGCTCCGTGGGTCGCTAGAATCCGCCGATCCGCGATCCCTGCCCCGGGAGACCAAGAGAGATACTCCCCGGCGCTGGTCCTCTGTGGTGAGATCGTAAGGTGATCGTTGTCAGTCCGATTTTGAAGCGTGTCGTATATCCGGCGTTGGCCAACTCCGGATATCTTCGCCGACGTGCGAACGCTGGGGCTTTTTGCATACTCACCTACCATGGAGTACTTCCCGCCGGATATCACTCCGACGATCCCCAACAGGACGGTTGTCTCGTGAGCGCGGAGAATCTTCGTGCTCAACTGCGCTTGCTGAAGGAGTGCTACCACGTCGTATCTCCCGACCAGGTACGTGACTGGCTATCTGGCGGGGAAGAATTGCCCGAGCGTGCAGTTCTGCTTACCTGCGACGACGGACTGCGGAATGCCTTTACTGATATGGCGCCGATTCTTCGAGAAGAAGGCTTGTCGTGTCTTTTTTTCGTGTTAGGCGAGTCGGCCTTGGCAAACTCTAGGATGTTGTGGTTCGAAGAACTCTATCTCTTGCTGCTGGCGGCGCCCGCAGGCAACTATTCTTTCGATTCGCCGGAACTGCGCGTCGAGTTGGGAGATCGGACGCAGAGAAGATCCGCCTGGTGGAGTCTGGTACGGAAGTTATCGGGGTACGACCAGACGCAACGAGGCCGTCTTCTCGAATCGTTTCGTGTTCAATTCGGATTAAGCGACGAGTGGAACACAGAACGCTGGAACAATGAGGCACAGCGCGGGCGATTCTCGTTGCTCGAGGTGGAAGAGTTGCGCCAGCTCGTAGACCAGGGGATGAGCATCGGATCTCACACCATGAGTCACCCGATACTCTCGCAACAGAGTTCCGAATTAGCGTGGCGGGAGATTTCCGAGAGCCGTAGCTTGCTCGAGAACGCCATTGGAAAACCAGTTTGGGCTTTGGCTTACCCATTTGGCGATCCGGCATCAGTGACCGCCAGAGAGCTGCAGATGGCCGAACAAGCTGGCTTCCAGTTTGCCTTCATGAACATCGGAGGGGGCTTCGGCGCAGCCTTGCCGAGATTTGCGCTGCCCAGAGTGCACGTGACCGCGGATATGAGCTTGTCCGAGTTCGAGGCGCACCTCTCCGGCTTTCACCGCGACTTCCGATCGCGGTTTTCCGCAGAAGCGCTTTAGAAAAACCGGCCGGCGCTCACGCTTGTCCCAGGCGGAGATTTTTTTTCGCAGACCCGGAAAACCGGCGCGGCTTCGCGTAGTAGAAGTTTAGAGCGCTAAACAATCTCCGCCGAAGGTACGGCGTCTTTTCATCATTGCTCCTTGCGAAGGCCGTGGAAAGGACGCCCCCCCGAGCGTCCTCTCCAGGTCGCGAGATGGGCCCACGAAGTGACAAGCCCTCCCCGCATCCCGCTTGCCTTTCTATTCCGAGATAACGTGAAACAAATCCGCGCCCGAAATCGTCCACCGTGCAGACCAATCCAGTCAATGGATTCACGTCGACAAAAATCGTCGGCACCGCAACGCTCCCAGTTTGTGCAGCGAACTTTAGATAGACACTTCAGGGCAGGACTGAAGTGGCGAGCGTTAGACTTACGCCCGAAAAAAAGGGTTGCCTTGGAAGCGCCCGCCAACACTTGGACAGCCGACCGGCCTGTTGACGCATCTCAATTTTGACGCTTATCATCGTCGTTTGGCCTTTACCTTACGAGCGGCTCCGTTGCCGCAGGACTTTAGAAGTGACACTATGGATAAGAAGAAGTTAGAAGCATTCAAAAAGCGGCTTGAGACTCGGCAGCAGGAATTGCGCCGCACCGTCTCCCGCACTCAGGCCGACGGCCGTTCGGCCGACGAAGACACAGCACAGGATATTGCCGACCGCGCCGCGAGTTCCTACACCAAGGAATTCCTCTTCAGCCAGAGCAACAACGAGCGGCAGCTCCTGCAAATGGTGGAGAGGGCGCTGGCACGCATCCGCGAAGGCAGCTTCGGCGAGTGTATCCACTGCGGCAAAGAGATCAATGCCAAGCGTCTTGAGGCTGTGCCCTGGACGCGCCACTGCATCGAATGCCAGGAGAAGCTCGAACAGGGATTGCTGGAGGAAGCTCCCCGCTAAGTCGAGACGATTCGCCTTTGACGGTCCCATTTTCCGGCTGATAAACTAGGAGTTCGTCCCACCGAGACCGAAGCTCATCGAGAACGAGATTGGAAGGTAGTCGTGCGCGCAGAGACACGCCATCAGCTTAAACAGGACGCATTCAGCCGGGTGACCATCGGGGCTGCCGAGAAGACTGCTCACTGGAGTGTGGAACACAGGAACACTCTGACCATCGCTGGCATCGTGGTTGCAGCGATCATCGCTGTGGTAGCGGGCGGATGGTATTACCTGAGCGCGCAGAATGAGAAGGCCAGCCTGGATATGACGCAGGCCGTCCGGACTCTTGAAGCCCAGCTCCGTCCTGCCGGAACGCCCGCGCAGCCCGGCATTCCCAGTTTCCCTTCCTCTAAAGAGCGGGCCGAAACTGCCAAGAAGCAATTCCAGACAATCATCGACAAATATCCTCACACCCGCTCGGCGGATATGGCCCGCTACTTCCTGGGAGTAACGACGGCAACTGAGGGAGACAACGCCACTGCGGAAGCCGATTTCAAGGCCGCAGCCTCCGCTGGTAGTAAGGACATGGCCGCCATCGCGAAACTCGCGCTGGCTTCACTGTACGGCAATACCAACCGCACCAAGGACGCAGTCGCTCTCTACCAGGAACTAATTAACAAGCCAACCACTACGGTGAGTAAAGTCACGGCGCAGCTCCAACTGGCCGACCTTTACCAGAGCAGCAATCAGCCCCTCGATGCCAAGCGCCTCTACGAGCAGATCAAGAAAGAAAACCCCAGCACGGAAGCGGGTCAGATGGCGACACAAAAGCTGGCAGAACTGAAGTAGCCGGATCAGCTCCTTCTAGAGAGATCAACAATCCGTCCTCCCCTTTTTGTCCACTTACCTTCGTAAGTTCAATCCAGACTTTTGCAGTGAGTTGCCTTCCCGGCTCAAGCAGAATTGATGGAAGGCATTCTCCGTCTCTGAGCGAGGACTGATGAAGATATCCTGGCGGCGCTGCGTCTTTCTTGGAATCTGCTTTCTCCCCGTTTGGTTGATCCTCTCCGCCTTCTGTCAGCAGGCGGATTCAGGGCAGAGCCTGGGCGATGTGGCGCGCAAGCTCCGCAAAGACACTACCAACGAAGTCAAGATGACGGATGCAGATACGAAGAAGCTATTCGCGTCGGTCGACAGGATCTTCGCCTTCGCAGCCGAGGACACAGGCATGCCGAAGCATGCGGCAGTGAAGCGCCGTCTGGTGAGCAAGGCTGACCTGGAAAACGATACCACCCGGCAACTGGCAAGAGAAGAATTCGCCAAGAGTTTCGCGCAGGAAGAGCTGAGCATGAAAAAAATGGGTTTCCTGCCACGCGACTTCAACTTGAAGGAATTTCTGGTCAAGTCCACCGGCCAGGAAATCGCAGCTTATTACGACGACGAAACCAAAACCATTTCCATGCTGAACTGGGTGCCTTTTGACCAGCAGGAGCCGATTCTGGCGCACGAATTGACGCATGCGCTGCAGGATCAGAACTACGACCTGGCGAAGTGGATGAAGGCTGCGCCCAAGCCCGAGGGAAATCAGGCAAGCGGCACGCTCAAAATTAACGGCGACAGCCAAATCGCTCGCAAGGCCGTGGTGGAAGGCCAGGCTATGGTGGTGTACATGGATTACCTGCTCAAGCCCTTGGGGCGGAGCGTGGAAGACACTCCTGAGCTGATCTACCAGATGGAGGACCCGGCAGTAAAGGCGGTGATCGATTCTCAGCTCATGCACGATGCCCCGATGATCCTGCGCGAGATGGGGACGTTCGCGTATCGCGGAGGCCTGATTTTTGAAGGCGAACTGCTGCACAAGGGCGGAACGAAGATGGCATTTGCGGGGGCGTTCGCGCGTCCGCCGCGGAATTCACACGAGGTCTTGCAGCCGGAGGCTTATATCCGCGGGGAAAAGCTGCCGCCTCTGCGCATTCCCGACCTTGAGGAAGTACTGAAAAACGAGTACGACACCTACGACTCCGGCGGAATCGGAGAACTGGATGTGCGCGCGCTGTTGAAGCAGTATGGCGAACGCAAAGTCTCTGACGAGGTCTCTTCGGAGTGGCAAGGAGGAACTTATGCAACCTTCCGGCGGAAGGATAAGGCGGTCGCGGACGTTCTTCCTGGCACCGCAGATCTGGCGCTGCTGTACATTTCGCGATGGAAGACTGCGGCAGTAGCCGAGTGGTTTGCCGGCTTTTATGCGCGTACCGTGTCGGAGCGCTATCACAGCGCGACCGCGCAAGCCGTGCCGGCATGTTCAGGAACGGACTGTCCGGTTTCGATCGTCCAGATTGAGACCGAGGAGGGCCCGGTGATCGTAGAGCACCGGAAGGATAACAGCGTTGTCGTCTCG
Source organism: uncultured Acidobacteriaceae bacterium (assembly GCA_964403025.1). Lineage (GTDB taxonomy): Bacteria > Acidobacteriota > Terriglobia > Terriglobales > Acidobacteriaceae > Sulfotelmatobacter. The sequence continues at coordinate 117,739 of CAYOEH010000007.1, forward strand.
GAAAGCTTTGACCCGGCGACCGCAACCAGGCTACGTTCGGCGCTCCGGGATGGAGCGGGCACGATCCAAGGACAGAGTTTGCCACAGGAAGAAATAGGATCGAAGCTGTTGGAACTCCCGGCGTTCCGAACCTTTGCGGATCAGATTCGGGAACGGATCGTAGAAGAGATGAATCGAGAGGCCAGGCGCTAACAGGATTTCTACGAAGCTTTGCCGCAAGAAGCGAACAGCACACGTCAGTGTTCACCGCGCACGTTGCAGCGACTGTTCAAGCTTAAGGTGTCGGCAGGTGGCCTGAATGATCTCATGCGCGGAATGGGATTCAACGAACTGGAAGCCATAGCGAAAAGCGCTTCGCTGACGAACTGTGGCGTACACCTTCACCGGGCCGAATGGAAGCGTAAACTGCAGCTCCACAAACTCGCCTAGAGGAACCTCGAGCTTCAGCATGGCTGCGATTCCGGATCCGCTGATGTCCACGGTCCGTCCCATCACCACGCCGGACGTCCGGGAATCAATTCTTATATCAACATCCAACCGGAAGCGGGGCTCGCGCCGCGCGTCGGCTAGGCCTAGGCGAGGAGCTTCTGCGGGCTGATTCTGAGCGTCCAAGTTTCCACTCCTCAATGACACTTATCGGCGGCGCGGCATCGAAACTTTAGGCGTGGCGTTTTCTTCCGGGCCCATTTCACTTTTCTCGCTGGTTGAGTAGGATGATGGTCCAAGTCGCAGTCGCATTTTGGAAAAGCTATGCCCGAGATCACTCTGCCCGGTTCTGATCTGAGGACAACATGAAAGGTTCCAGGATCGTGCGATCGGTCGCATCTCTGATTGTTGTCGCACTCCTCGGTTCGAGTTTTCTACAAACCCAAACCTCCGGAAGTACGCCTACAATCTCACCCGTTGCCGCCGCACGGGCGGCGCGGCTGCGGCATGGTATCAACGCCAGTAACTGGTTCGCCCAGGTTTATGACAAGCGCGGCTATACGAAGGAACACTTTCAAGGCTGGACCACCGCAGAAGACATCGCTCTGATCAAATCCATGGGATTCGATCACGTGCGGTTGAGCGTAAATCCGCAACCGATGATGATGAGCCACCGGCCCGACGAGATTCCTGCGGAATATCTTGGTTATCTCGATGCCGCCGTAAGGATGATTCTGGATCAGGGGATGGCGGTGGTCATCGATCTGCATCCGGAGAGCGACTTTAAGGCGATGCTCGCGAAGGATGACAGCTTCGTGCAGGAGTTCTCGGACTTCTGGCGCGCGCTGGCGCGGCACTATTCCTCCTGGAATTCGGAGCGCGTGTTCTTTGAAATTCTGAACGAGCCGGAGTTTTCTGACCGTTATCGCTGGTACGGTGTGCAGGCGAAGCTCGCGACGGCGATTCGTGAAGGCGCTCCGCAGCACACCATCATCGCAGCAGGAGCGCGCTGGTCTGACGATGATGAACTAGTTTTCATCGAGCCACTGCGCGATCCCAACGTGATTTACAACTTCCATTTCTACGCGCCGCACATCTTTACCCACCAGGGCGCGACCTGGGGCACATATTCATGGCATTGGGTGAAGGGGCTGCGTTATCCGTCGTCGCCGGAGTCAGCGGCGAAGGTTGCGGCCACCATGCCTGACGCGGTCGATCGGCTGGCAGTGATCCGTTACGGACAGGATCATTGGGACGCGGCGCGCATTGATGCTGAAATTATGCAAGTCGCGGAATGGGCCCGCCAGCGCGGCGTTCCAGTGGTGTGCAACGAGTTCGGAGTCTACCGCGAATACGCCGACCCGCAAGATCGCGCGGCCTGGATTCACGACCTGCGCACCGCGCTGGAGCAGCATGGTATGGGATGGACGATGTGGGATTACTCAGGCAGCTTCGGCGTAGTCACGAAAAAAGATGGCCGGAGTATCCCCGATGAAATTATTCTGCGCGCACTGGGGCTGAAACCTGCGGCGTCGAAGTGATTTGTGTTCCCTGAGCGGCTTCGGGCATCGGCTGGCCTACCGTCAGCTTGAAGATTTTGATGTTGTCGCCGAACGACTGGAAGTGCAGACCTTGAAACTCCGCGTAGTGCTTGCGTAAGTCTTCGGGGAGCGCCACTCCCCATCCTGTCTGAAAAATCCAGACCGTATCTCCGGGCTTGAGTTTGTAGGCTTGCTCGAGCCGCAGCCAATGCCTGGAGAAATTGTCCGCCCAGAATTGCCATTCAGTTTTGTAGTCTGTGGAAACGACGCGGTAACCGGCACAGGAAAACTGTTCGAAATCCGCGGGAGCGGGATCGAGGATGATCGGGCGTTGCTGGCAGAGATAGTGACCAAGAATTAGATCGGTCTGGTAATCGACAAAGATGAGACTGGACGGATCAACATTGTGTCGCACAAAATCGATAGCAGTCGCCATGTTGGTGCGGCTTTGATCGGCGCGCTCCATTTTCGGCGGCCGCGTTTTGCCGAAGACGATGCAGGCTACGAGTACGACGGATGCAATCGCCACTGCGCGAACCCATCGGCCGGCCGCCAGGCACGCTATCGCCACGCTGACGCCGGCCGCGCCCGGCATGATCAAGAACGCTATATGACGCGTGCCGCCGTAGGGATAAACGTGCGCTAGGCTTGCGCCACCAGCGATCGCAAACGGCAGTAGCAGGAGTATCCCCAGCTGCCGCGAAGACGTTCGATCTTCCGGCAGGCCTTTCCGGCGCAGAAGCAGCACCACTCCCGCGAGAAACGCAATCCCAGCTACATCGCCCACGGCAAGTTGCCCAAAGAAATATTGAAAGACTCCGAAGGAGTGTCCCAGCACGAACAGGACTGGATTGTCGCGAGTGGAATCGAAATAGGAGCGGCGAAGAAAGAATTCGCTCATCCATCCCTGCAACACGGTTCTTGACTCGCCCACGCCCAGTTTTGAAATGTGCGTCTTGTATAGAACAATTGCGAGCACCAATGCGCCGATCTGCCCGATAGCCCAAACTGCAATAAGGCGGAAACCACAGCGGGCGGTAAAGAATCGCAGTAGCGCATAAATGCCTAGGGCGGTGGCAAACAAGAAGGCCGAGTAATGCGACAGCATCGCGAGGCACAGGCACAGGGCAAAAGCCGCCATCCGCGCGGAAGAGTTTTTTGCGAAGGCTTCATCCATAAAGTATAGAGCGCTCGCGAGAAATGCCAGCAGCAGAGGGTATTGCCGTATTTCCGTGGAGAGCAGAACGATCGGCGGAAGGAACGCCACGAAAAGAAGTCCGATGAAGCCTGCTAACGAACCCGCAGCGTTGGCTAACCATTTGTAGAACATCCAACAAAAAGCCACGCTCGCAAGCACCAAAGGCAAGCGCAGCCAGAGTTCGGATGTGCCGAGCGCGCGCCAAAAATAAAGCACTACGGTGAGCAGCGGAGGATGCGAAGCGGTAAGGCTTTGTTCGTAGGCCAGGCGCAGTGAAGCCTGATTGGCCAGGCGAAAATGCAGCGCCTCATCAGGATTGAGGAAGGTTCCGGAGGCGGTCCAAAGCCGGGCGAGGAATCCGAGCAGCGTGACAGCGACTACGGCCGGGCGGGCGTGACTCTCGAACCATTCATTCTTGTTTTCTTGTGAAGTCACTGATCTTCCTGCTCAGTCATTCAATGCGCCTTGCCATTCTACGGGTGAGCGCGGAGTCGGCGCTCTGGAACGTGCCCGCCTTGACACCTCTTTCTCCCTCCCTTTATCCTTAATGCTTGTTCCTTGCGGTACTTGCGCCATCTTGGCGTGCTTCCGCGGGCTTGATGCGGCCACAGAACGCGTCGCGGAGGTTTCCGATGTTCTTCGAAATCAAAGACTTGGAACTTCATCCGATCGAATTTGCGGAGAAGTTTGAGCCGGGCGCGATTGATCTGGGATCGGATTACCGCCAGATCTCTCCGGTCGAGAGCAGCGGGCGGGCGGATCTGGTCGAAGAGCATCACGGCAAGCACAAGATCATCAAAGATATACGCATTCGGGGCCGGTTGACGACCAGCCTGGAGTCGAATTGCGCGCGTTGCCTGGAACCGCTGACCCAGGATGTGAAGCGCGAGTTCGATCTGCTTTATCGTCCGCTAGGGGCGGATGCCGGGCGTGACGAGATCTCGGTGACCGATGCCGAGGCTGAGATCAGCTATTATGAAGGCGCGGGAATTCTTCTGGACGATGTTGTCCGCGAGCAGATATTGCTGGCCGTCCCGTTGAAAGTCACGTGCCGCGAGGATTGCAAGGGATTGTGCCCGCACTGCGGTAAGAACCTGAACCAGGAACAGTGTTCATGCGCAGTGACTCAGGAAGAACCGCGCTGGGCTGCATTGAAGGAAATCCGCGGCAAGCTGGCGCATTAAGATTGGAATCTCGAGAGGACTTTTTAGACCATGCCGAATCCGAAACGCAGACATTCTCAGAAACGCACCTCGACCCGGCGGGCCCACGATGCCCTGAAGAGCCATTCGCTCTCCGAATGTCCGAACTGCCACGAAAAGAAGATGCCGCATCGCGCCTGCGCCAAATGCGGTTACTACAAAGGCCGCGAAGTTCTGGAAGTTGAGGAAGCCAGCTAATCCCTGCCACCATGCCTAGCGTGATCGCGCTGGATGCGATGGGTTCGGATCGGGCCCCCAAGCCTGAAGTCGAAGGCGCTATTCATGCCGCTCGTAATTACGGCGTCCGCGTCTTGCTCGTCGGCCCGGAAGCCACGATCAAAGCAGAGCTCGACCGTCATCCCTCCGCGTTGCGGCTGCCCCTTGAAATCGTCCACGCCAGCGAAGTCATTACCATGGAAGATAAGGCGGTGCAGGCGGTACGCTCCAAGCGCGATTCCTCCATGCACGTGGGACTGCGGCTGGTTCGCGAGGGACAGGCGGCGGGCTTTGTGACAGCCGGCAACACCGGCGCTGCCATGGCTTCAGCGAAGATGGTGCTCGGCGCGTTGCAAGGCGTGGACCGTCCGGCTCTGGCGGCGGTTTTTCCTACGGTTCCGGGTACGGCCGCGATTCTGCTCGACGTCGGCGCCAATGTGGATTGCAAGCCGCATAATCTTGAGCAGTTTGCCGTGATGGGCGAAATTTATTTCCGCGCCATGTTTGGCAACCCCAAGCTTGGCCGTTCCGGCTTCGGCGCAGGCAGATCGCCGCGCGTGGGGCTGCTTTCCATCGGTGAAGAGGAAACCAAGGGGAACGAACTCACGCGCGAGTCGTTCCAGTTGTTGAAGCGCCTGCCTCTGAACTTTGTGGGCAATGTGGAGGGACGCGACCTGTTCAACGGCCATGTCGACGTGATTGTTGCTGACGGCTTCGTGGGGAACGTGGCGCTCAAGATTTCCGAAGGTGTCGCGAATCTCGTGCGAACGGTTTTGAAAGAGTCGCTGAAAACGACGATCACGCGGCAGGTCGGCTATCTGCTTTCGCGCAGCGCTTTTTCCGATTTCAAGAAGCGCATCGACCACACCGAATACGGCGGCGCGCCGCTGTTAGGACTCAAAGGTGTTTGCATTATCACGCACGGCTCTTCGAACACGAATGCAATCAAGAATGCGGTGAGGGTTGCGGCCGAGTTCTCTGCGCGGCGCATCAACGAGTCGATCGAGCAGGGATTAGCCGCGCTGCGTCCCGCGCTAGCGGAAGCAGAAGCTGCTCCGACTCAATAAATTTTCCAGCACATCATGACGGAATCGAAAGACGTTCCCCAGACCAACACAGCAAAGACCGCCGCAGCAAAGATCGCATTCATTTTTCCCGGCCAGGGCTCGCAAGCCGTGGGCATGGGCAAAGAGCTCGCCGAGAAGTATCCCATCGCGCGGCAGACCTTTGAAGAGGCCGACGAAGCGCTCGGCTATAAATTGTCGCAGCTGTGCTTCGACGGACCGGAAGAGCAGTTGCGTCTGACCGAGATCACCCAGCCGGCGATTCTCACGGTATCGATCGCCGCGCTCCGGGTTCTTGAGGGACGCGTGCCCAAACCCTGCTTTGTCGCAGGGCACAGCCTGGGCGAGTATTCGGCGCATGTCGCCTCGGGAACGATGACATTCGCAGACGCCGTACGCACCGTGCGCAATCGCGGTAAATATATGCAGGAGGCAGTTCCGGTCGGCGTCGGAGCCATGGCTGCCATCCTGGGCATGGAACTGGAAAAAGTTTCCGCCATCTGCGCGGATGCGGCGCAAGGCGAGGTCTGCTCTCCTGCGAATATTAACTCTCCAGAGCAAATCGTAATCTCCGGCAACACCGCAGCCGTGGAGCGTGGCACCAAGCTCGCCGACGAGCGTGGCGCGAAACGCGCGAAGTTGTTGCCCGTAAGCGCACCCTTCCATTGTTCGCTGATGAAGCCAGCGCAAGACCGTCTGGAAGTCGATCTGAATGCTCTCAAGATGCAGAAACCCGTGTACCCCGTCGTTTGCAATGTCGAAGCATCTTTGGTTTGCGATGAAGAGCGGACGCGCGAAACGCTGGTGGCGCAAGTGACCGGCTCGGTGAAGTGGGAGCCAAGCATGCGTCTGCTGATTGAAAAAGGAGTAGAAACCTTCATTGAGATCGGCCCGGGAAAAGTCTTATGTGGTCTGATGCGACAGATTGATCGGTCGAAGACCTGTCTGAACGTTGGCGACGAGGCATCGCTGACCAAAACCGAGGCGCAGTTCGGAAGCTAGCGATATGTACGTCCGAGGCGGCTCTCTTTCGTTGGGTCTCGAACGCCTAGTGAAATTCCAGATCGCACGGCGGCGAGCTGATCGTCTTATCCGTTTTGTCTACGTATAACTGGGCGTGCTGTGCGCGGTCGTTCACGATCAGATCGATCACCACGCCAGTTCCACCACCGGGACAGTTGCTGGTGCCGTAAACCTTAAAGCTCTTCACGACTCCCCACTGTCCACCCGGCCCCCAATCCTGCCAGAATTCGTTGAAGGGATACTGCGCGTGATTCTGCGGATGCTGCTTCCATCCGGGATCGGAGTAGTAGATGCCGTAGGCGGTTTCGAAATCCTGTTTTTGCAGCGCCGAAAAGAACTTGTCGGCAACGCGCTCCTCCGGCCAGAAGCGATTCCACCAGCCCACAAAGGCCAGGATCAGAACCAAGACGATGATCGAAATGATCCGCGCCCTTTTCTTCCGTTCTTTTTCCGGATGGTATTCTTTGGCATCCAGTAGAGTCATCACCGTCTAGAATAACGGACGCGGACGGTAAATCAAAAGTTCCCCTGGAATTCGGGCGATCTGCGATCGGTTCATCGAGTGATTTTTCGGCTGACCCAATCACCAGATGACCCGATCTTTTTCAGAGCGTGCGCTTGAACAGCGGAATCGCGATCCCAAGAGTGATGACGGCGAAGATGGACAGAAACAGCATGTCTCCCCCGACTGCGGCCAGGTTCGTCTGTTTCAACAGCAGACATTTGAACCCATCCACCGCGTAGGTGAAGGGATCCACTTTGGCGATGGCCCGCAACCACGGCGGAAACGCCTGGATGGGATAAATCGATCCGCTGGGGAAAAACAGCAGCGTATTCAGAATGCCGAACATGGCGCGCGGCACCAGCGGATCTTCGATGCGTACCATCAGCAGAAACATCATGGTATTGAAGGCCAGTGACGTCAGCACGATCATGATTAACAGTCCAAACATCGTGACCGGATTGAAAATCGTGCTCACTCCTGAAATCAGCGCTCCAATCACACAGATGATCACACCCGTCATCACCGCCTTGATCGCGCCAGCCAGGTTAAGGCCCAGCACCAGTTCGAGCTTGGTAATCGGCGTAACCAGATAGCCTTCGTGCACGCCCCGGGCCTTATCGTCGATATACAACATTCCGCCGCCGATCATTACCGAGACAAACATTGCCAGCGTGAGCGAGCCCGGCAGCAGATATTTCATGTACTCGATATAAGGATAGAGTTCGACAATATCCAGGGCGGTCTGTTGCAGGATGCGGGGCTCGACTGTGGGCTGATTCAGCGAGTTGACCAGGTCGGTCATCTCCGACTCCAGCGCGGAGCTCATGAAGTTGTCGCTGTTATCCACGACCAATGCGACCTGCGGGTGGTTGTCTTCATAAACACGGCGCGAAAACTGCGGCGGAATGATCACCGCGCCATCGAGCTTCCCGTTGCGGACATCCTCCATGGCCTTTTTTTCGTTGTCGTAGTAAATCGGTACGAAGGTGCGAATATTGGCCCGCACGGAGTCGAAGGCTTCGCGAATCCGCAGCGCTTGCGTGCCCCCATCCTGGTCGACGATGGCCATTTTGGCATCGCGAATCTTGCCCCCAAACGCGTTGCCCAAAATGATCAGCTGCACCAGTGGCATGATCATCGACGCCATCATGAGCGCCGGCGAACGAAAGAACTTTCGCATTTCGCGCTCGACAATCGCCATCATTCGATTCATAACTTCAGCTCGGCCCTCTTCATGGCTCCAGCCCTCGCTGCGGCATGGTGAAGGCATAGGCTTTCTGCAGTTCGTCGCGCAACTGCCGGCCCGTGTAATGCACGAAGACATCATCCAGTGTCGTGTTCTGAACCGAGAGCGACTTCACGGCAACACCGGCCTGAACGGCCATTTCAACCAATTCAGTGGTAGTACGCGAACCGCTACCAGTGAGCACTCGATACATGCCCGCGCCTTCGTGCTGCACCGAGGTGACATCGTCGAGCGTGTGCAGGCGCTGCTCCCAATCGTCGGGAGGGTTCTCGAACTGCGCTTCAATCACGTTCGATCCCGGCACGCTTGCCTTCAGAGCCATCGGCGCATCCAGAGCAACCAGCTTGCCGTGATCGACGATGGCGATGCGATCGCACAGACGGTCGGCCTCGTCCATGTAGTGCGTCGTAATCAGGATCGTGAGTTGCCGCTGGCTTTTAATGTTGCCGAGCATCTCCCATACTGCGACGCGCGATACCGGATCCAACCCAGTGGTGGGTTCGTCGAGGAAAAAGATTTTCGGATGATGCACCAGCCCGCGCGCAATCTCCAGCCGCCGTCGCATACCGCCAGAGAGCGTCTTGGTCTGCGCGTCGCGCCACTTCGTCAGATCCACTAACCCGAGCAATTCGTCGATGGACCGTTTTCTCTCTTTCGCCGGCACGTCATAGAGTTTGGCGTAGATGTTCAGGTTTTCTTCCACCGTGAGATCAAGATCGCTGGTCAGCGCCTGCGGAATCACGCCAATCATCCGCCGCGCCGCATTTGGCTCCTTGGCGACATCGTGTCCCGCGATCAAGGCTCTCCCTGAAGTGATCGGAATCAGCGTGGTCATCATGCGGATCAAGGTTGATTTTCCCGCGCCGTTCGGACCCAGCAGGCCGAAGATCTCACCCTCCTTCACATTGAACGAAACGTTGTCGACGGCGGTGAAGTCGCCATACTGCTTCACGATGTGCTGCACCTCGATCGCGTAGGGCGCTTCGGCCGTGCTCGTCGATGCGCTACTACCATTCGGTTTTGCGTTTAGGTCAGACATCACTGCTGTCCCGCCGCCGCCGCACTCTGCGAATTGCTTTCACCCTTCATCTGCTGCGGCGAAACCAGCACTTCGGCCGTCATTCCCGGCACAAACGCGCCTTTCGGATTGTCCAGCCGGACTTTCAGAACGATCGTCCTGATATCCCGTTTCATCCGGCTGACGTCCCGTTGCGTAGCGAAGTCGCCTTCCACTCCCTTGAAGAAAACTTTGCCGCTGGTGATCATTCCGCCCGGCATTCGAACTCGCATCACGTCGCCGTAGCCGATGTGGTCCGCATAAGTTTCCGGAATCGCTACCCGCGCCCAGGTGTCGGTCAGATCGATAATGGTCACGATCGGAGCGCCAATATTGACCACTTCTCCCTGCCGCGCCGCGCGCACCGAAACCGTGCCGGTAACCGGCGCGTACACGTTGGTGTAACCGAGCCGTACCGCAGCCTGATTCTTTTGTGCGATGGCATTCTTTAGATCGGCCTCCGTCGATTGCACCGTACTCTTCGCGGCATTGGCTTGCTGCGTACGCGCAATGGCGGAGGTCAGGTCTGCTTCCGCCGCTTTTACCAATTCCTGCTGCGCCTGTACGGTCGCCTGGGCCGCTTGCAAATTAGTCTCCGCCTGAACGCGGTCTTGATCGGACTGCACGCCCGCCTTGGCCAGTTCGATCATGCGCCGGCTGTCGCTCTCCGTGCGATCGAGGGCTGCCTTTGCCTGCAGAAGTTGCGCCTTGGCCGAATCGAGTTTCGCCCGCGCGTTGGTCACATCGCTCGAGGTCGAGCCCGAAGTGGAACGTTCGGTATGCTCCATCTCCGCTACTTTGTTCTGCAAGCTTGCGATATTCGCCGACGCCGCGGCTTCCTGGGTTTGCAATTCGGAGGGATCGAGCACCGCGATCAAGTCTCCGGCTTTTACCGGAGTGCCTTCCTCGACCAGCAATCTTTGAATGCGGCCTTCCACCTGTGCGCTGACGATGACCTGATTCGAATCGACCGTACCGATGAGCACCAGGTCTTTCGAGTGGTCGGTGGAAAAATAATAGTAAGCCGCGGCAATCACGAAGATGACGCCAAGAAGAATGGAGAATTTGTTGCGAGCACTCATGAACGTACTCCTGGTTTTCGAAACGACGGGGTCGTATTGATACGAGGCAGAAAGAGCGCAGCTGAAATAAAATCCAGAACCGCGGCTCGTCGCTCGGCAATGCGTTGCGGCGTAAGCGGATCGAAGTGCACAATCCGCCGCATCACCGGTGCGCTGCTGAAATAGAAAACAATCATCGAGATCATCGAGGGAACAAAGTGCGCCGGGTCCACTTTGCGAAATTCGCCCTCCGCGATTCCTTTGTGCAACAACTCTCCCACGCGCCGATAGATCGGCTTGAAGTAAATCTTGACGAGCCGGTCGATATGAACCGAATCTCCCTCGCGTGCTCGCATCATCTCGCGCTGCATCAGCTTGGGATAAATCTGGTTCGAGGCGATGAAATCGAAATACGCACCAACATAGGCCAGGATCTTCTCGCGTGGCGGCAAATCGCTGTCGAGCACCCGGAACACGCTGGCCCTCATTCCGGTAAATGCGTTGTCCAGCACCGCGCCGTAGAGCGTTTCCTTGTCCTGGAAGTAGTAATAGAGCAGCGCCTTGTTCACTTTTGCGGCGCGCGCGATGGCATCCGTTCTGGCGCCGGCAATGCCATGCTCGGCAAACTCCTGCGCCGCTGCCCGCAGAATTGCGGCGCGGCTCTCCTCTGGCTGCCCGCGGGAGCCCATGCGGGGAGGGCGATGGCGAGGATGTAACAGGTGATCCATTGACTAATTAACTGGTTAGTTAGATTTAATTATACTAGACTGGATAGGGTTTGCAATAGACGGCAGGGTGTTACGAGAACTATCTGCTTCCGCCAGCGATCGACGGTACCAGGAGAATTTCGTCCCCATCCTGGAAGGCGTAACCCGGCCCACCCAGGAAACGAATATCTTCTTCGTTCACATAAATATTGAGGAAGCGGCGTACCTGTCCCGCCTCGTCGCGCAGATGAGGCTTCAGGTCGGGAAACTTCTCATCGAGGACGGTGAACAGTTCTCCCAAGTTCGTGGCGGCACAGTCGATCGAGCCCACGCCGGCCGTGTGCCGCCGCAGCGCAGTCGGAATTTGTACGGTGATCGCCATCTTTTCCTCCGCTTATGCGCTAACTGAATCCGCCGCTTCGTTCGTAACCTCGACCGTATCCAGCGTTTCGTTCAGATACTTTTCGAATTCGGCAAGCTTCGGCGCGATCGGTCTCTCGATCTCATAGACGCCGGCCAGCACGTCGGTCGTCTTCAAGCCATTTCCGGTGATGCAAAGTACGGTCGTTTCCTCTGGAAGAATGCGGTCCTGGCGATAGAGCTTACCCGCCGTGCCCACAGTCACTCCGCCGGCGGTTTCCGTGAAGATGCCTTCGGTTTCCGCCAGCAAACGAATCGAATCGATCACTTCCGGATCGCTCACATCCTCGCTCCATCCGCCACTGTGCTTGATGGTCTTGATGGCATAGTGCCCGTCGGCGGGATTGCCGATGGCCAGCGAACGCGCGATGGTTGCCGGCTTCTGCGGCTCGATTTCCGCGCTGCCTGTCTTCACCGCAGTCGAAATCGGAGAGCATCCAGTCGCCTGCGCACCAAAGAACTTCACCGGCTTCTCCTCGACCAACTCCAGCTTGATCAATTCGTCGAATGCCTTCTTGACCTTGGTGATCAACGATCCGCCGGCCATGGGAATCACCACGTTGTCCGGCAGCCGCCAACCCAATTGCTCGGCAATCTCAAAGCCCACGGTTTTCGATCCCTCGGCGTAGTAGGGCCGCAGGTTCACGTTCACGAAGCCCCAGCGCCGCTCCTCAGCAATCTGCGAGCAGAGCCGATTCACCTGATCGTAGTTGCCGGCGATCCGCACCACGTTCGCTCCGAAGACTTGTGTGCCAAGAATCTTCGCGGGCTCCAGATCGGAGGGGATGAAGATCCACGCTTTCAGACCAAGTCGCGCCGCGTGTGCGGCCACCGCATTGGCCAGATTTCCTGTGGAAGAACACGCAACCGTATCAAAGCCAAAAGCTTGCGCCTGGGCCAACGCCACGGCCACCACGCGGTCCTTAAAGCTCAGCGTGGGCAGACAGACGGCGTCATTCTTGATGTAAAGATTCTGGGCGGCAGCGGCAGCGGCGCCTTTATTATCAGCGAGCCTCGCCGCCAGACGCGGCGCCTGAAAGAGCGGAGTGAATCCTACCGGCAGAAGCGGCTCAAAGCCCGCAGGCAACGGCAGCAACTCGGAATAGCGCCACATGTTCGGCGGCCGCTGCGAAATCCGCTCACGGCTGAACTCTCCCTGGGCAATCGAAGTCCGGATCGCGTCATAGTCGTAAGTGATTTCGAGAGGAGAGAAACACTCGTCGCAGATGGAGCGGGGCTGGTTTCCCCAGGTTCGTCCGCATTCCCGGCAGCGCAATTCGTAGTGAGCTTGACCGTCGTATTTCGACATCGGGCTACTCGCTTTCTGATTCAGCAGCGAATAGCTGGGGACGAGCCGGGAAAAAGCGCCCTAAAACTAAAAGGCCCCTTCTCCAGGAAATAGGAAAAGAGGGTATCGGAATGCAAATAGAAATAAGCTTCGCATCCGAATCTCATGTTCCCCGTTTCCGGGCGGGAGTTGGCACCTGGCGGTCGGCATATATGATACCGATCCGGTTGCCGTGGCGTCACAGGGCTCGTCCCTCAGCCACTCTGCATGAAATTCCGGTCTGCCCCGAAAGGCAAACTTGTCTCCACGACTCTACACAGGCCGGAGGGGGTTCGTCAAGCAGGGAGTTGTCACTCTCAGGACCTCCAATCCGCTATCGATGCTCCTGATGTTGCGACTTACACCGGAGCAGCTTGACAACACTCTAACCACAATTCAGATTCACGGATATGGAGACTTCTTCCGAAATCCGCCAGAGTTGTCCCTGCTGCTGTACAAGTGGGACGAGATGCGGAACGAGCTTGTCCACATCGATCTCGACCAATACGAAGTGAAGGATTCCCCTCAGCGAGGGCATGAATGGTGGGTTGGTTCTGCGGAGGTTCCCTGCCGAAAGGGGGTTCCTCCTGTCTCGCAATCGCTCGCGCGTCGAAATGACAAGAGGTGGGGGCATCGATGGCGGACAGGAAGTCAAAATCCCCACCCTGCCGCAAAGGGCGCGGCAAGGGTGGGGCACCCAGAACAAGGTGTCTTTTCGGCCTTTACGGTACACTCTTCATTCGCGAGGTGAGCATGGGGAAACTGGAAATGAGTTTGGGTTTCGGCGCAAAAAGTTCGCAGTCTGAGATTTTCTGGTTTCGCAGTGTACTTGTTCCGATCACTATTATCGGCGTCCTCTTTTTCGTCATCCCGTGTTCTGCACAGTCCGGTGCATCGGCTGACCTACCCAGCGAGACGCCGACCACGGTTACCCCGGCCACGTCGAGCTTCGATTACATCAAGCGCGACGTGATGATCCCGATGCGCGATGGCGTAAGGCTGCACACCGTCATCGTTCTTCCCAAAGGTGCGAAAAATGCGCCGATCCTGCTCACTCGTACTCCCTACAACGCCACGGCCCAAGTGAGCCACGCCGAGAGCTCGCATCTCGGCCCCATCTTGAGCGGCTATGACAATGCTACTGACGTGATCGTCGAAGGCGGCTACATCCGCGTGGTGCAGGATGTTCGCGGCAAATACGGCTCCGAGGGCGACTATGTAATGACCCGCCCGCTGCACGGCCCGCTGAATCCCACTCCGGTCGATCACTCCACCGACACCTATGACACCATTGACTGGCTGGTGAAAAATGTTCCCGAGAGCAACGGCCGAGTCGGCATTCTCGGAATTTCCTACGACGGTTTCACCACACTCATGGCGCTGGTCAATCCGCATCCCGCGCTGAAAGTCGCTGTGCCTATGAATCCTATGGTGGATGGCTGGATGGGCGACGACTGGTTCCACAACGGCGCCTTTCGCGAACAGAACATGAATTACATCTACGATCAGGAGGCCACGCGCTCGTCAGACGAAAAATGGTGGACCGACCACTTCGACGACTACGACGTGTTCATGGAAGCAGGCTCGGCTGGTGAACTCGGACGCCGCCACGGCCTCGATCAAATCGGCTTTTGGCGCAAGCTTGTCGCGCATCCAAGTTATGATTCCTGGTGGCAGGAACAGGCGATGGACCGCATTCTCGCCGCGCAGCCTCTGAAAGTTCCTACCATGCTGGTCGACAGCCTATGGGATCAGGAAGATATTTACGGCGCGCCTGCCGCTTACAAAGCGCTGAAAGCCAAGGATGCGAACAATGGCAAATTATTCCTTGTTCTCGGCCCCTGGCATCACGGCCAGGAGATTGGCGATGGCAGCTCCCTCGGCGCAATAAAGTTCAACAGCGATACTGGTCGTTATTTCCGGCAGGAAATTCTGCGGCCTTTCCTGGATAAATATCTCAAAGACGGCGCACCCCAGGCCGACATCGCGCCGGTCACGGCTTTTGAAACTGGAACGAACACGTGGCGTCGTCTGCCCACATGGCCGGCCGGATGTGCAAATGGCTGCTCGGTTCAGCCGACGCCGCTCTATCTCGACTCCGGTCTAAAGCTCAGTTTGGCTGCTCCCAAAGCTGGCGACGCGGCGTTCGACGAATATATCTCCGACCCGGCCAAGCCAGTGCCATTCCGCGCGCGCCCCATTCAACCGGTTGGATACGGCGGTCGCTTCACCTGGCCTGAGTGGCTGGTCGACGACCAGCGTGAGGGCTCCGGGCGTCCCGATGTTGCGGTGTTCACCTCTGACGTCCTCACGGCTCCGATGAAGATCAGCGGATTGCCGGTCGCCAACCTGGTGGCTTCGACCAGCGGCACGGACTCCGATTGGGTGGTTAAATTGATTGACGTATATCCTGATGAAGTGGCCGGGGATGAGGGCATGGGCGGCTATCAGTTAATGATTTCCGCCGACATCTTCCGCGGACGCTATCGCGAAAGTCTCGAGACCGCAAAGCCCATCGCGGCCGGCCAACCGCTGCTTTATCGCTTCAACCTGCCCACGGCGAACCACGTCTTTCTGCCCGGGCACCGCATCATGGTGCAAATCCAATCCAGCTGGTTCCCGCTGTATGATCGAAATCCGCAAACCTTCGTGCCGAACATTTTCTGGGCGAAGCCGGACGACTACCGCAAAGCCACGCAGCGCATCTATCATTCTCCCGGCCAGGCGAGCTTTATCGAACTACCTCTGGTGGTTTCGCCGTAATCGGGAAGTGGAGGTTTGGCGTGGCGCGGTTCTATTTTTCGCGACGGTCACGCAGGGTCATCTCGCGAGCCAACTCCTTGGATGTAACTCGCAACCGTTGTGCCAGGATCACGGCCAGCGACAGATAAAAGCGGGAGGCCAAGCCGGGAAAGGCTTTAAGGATTGCGCGCAACTCCCGCGCCCCGACTTCGTCGACTTCCACTTCTTCCTCGCTCGCAATCACCGCCGCAGTAGCCCTGCCCTGTTCCAGAAAAGCCATCTCGCCGCAAATGTCCTCGGGCCCCAGCGAAGCCACAATCGTTCGGGTACCGGTTCCGGCAAGCTCCACGGAAGCCTGGCCGCGACGAATAATGAAAATCGTGTCGCTCCAGCCACCCTCCTGAATGACCTCTTCTCCCAGCTTGAAGGTGCGCCTGGACGCTTTCGCCTGTATTAAGACCCAATCATTCTGAGTCAGATATTGCAGGCGGTTACTCGACATACCTTTGCCATCGGAAAAAATAGCCGGGTCGTGCAGTTACTTCTGGTTGGTTCTATGGGTGACGCTTGGCGAACGCCGGGTGCGCGGCTTACCGGCTGTATTGATTCCGTTTCTTGTCTGCGTGCCGCTCCAGTCCGAACTGGATCAGTCTGTTGATAAGCTCCGGATACTCCAGCCCCGAAGCAGCCCACAATTTGGGATACATGCTGATGGCCGTGAAACCCGGCATGGTGTTGATCTCGTTTAAATAGATCTTCCGCGTTTGGGGATCCATCAAGAAATCGACCCGCGCCAGCCCGGAGCAGTCCACGGCTTTGAAGGATCGCACGGCGAGCTCTTGAACTTTCTTCGTTTCCGCTTTAGTGAGCTTCGCGGGAATAATCAGTTCGGACCCTTCATCAAGATACTTGGCGTTGTAATCGTAGAATTCTTTGACCGGAACAATTTCGCCCGGAAGCGACGCCACCGGCTCATCGTTGCCCAGAACCGAACATTCGATCTCACGCGCCTTATTTTTCTTTCCCCCTACCCCTTGCTCGATCACGATCTTGCGGTCGAATTTCGCCGCTTCCTCAATGGCAGGCCCAAGTTCCTTGCGGTCGTGCGCCTTGCTGATTCCCACCGACGATCCGAGATTCGCCGGCTTTATAAAAACTGGATACTTGAGCTTGCTTTCTACAAGCTTATGAACTTTCTTCGGCCGTTTCTCCCACGCGCCGCGGAGAATCGTTACGTGCTTCACGATCGGAATCCCCGCTGCAATGAACAAAGACTTCATAATGTCTTTGTCCATGCCCGCGGCCGAGCCCAGCACGCCCGCGCCTACATAGGCAATGTCAGCCAGTTCGAGCAAACCCTGAATGGTTCCATCCTCGCCGAACGTGCCATGCAAGACAGGAAAGATGACATCGACGTTGATGGCGCGATCGCTGGCGCGCCGCGTGAGCCCTGCATCGGTCTGAAAAGGAACGAGGCCACTCTGCCGGTGCACCGGCTCCGGCGGGACTACCACCGCTTCGCCCCGCGCCAGGACCGCGGCTGGCTGCGTAGTTTCAGGATCGCCGGCGCGCAGATGGCGCGGCTCGATGACCAGTTTGCCTTGCAACAAATTCTCGGCATCCCCCGCCGTCAGCCAGTGCCCATCTTTAGTGATACCGATGGGCACAACCTCATATTTATCTTTGTTGATGGCCTGCAGAACAGATGCCGCCGAGAGCAGCGAAACTTCATGCTCCCCGCTGCGCCCGCCGAAAAGAATTCCGACCCGAAGCTTTTTCATAATCGTTCACAAAATCTTTTTCCCAAACGCCGACAAAGCCAACTCCACTGCCAGGTCTGCGGTCCGGTTGTGCTCGTCGATCACGGGATTCACCTCGACAATCTCGAAGCTCAGCATGCGACCGTGATCCGCAATGATCTCCATCGCCAGATGCGCTTCACGATAGGTAGCGCCGCCACGCACCGGAGTGCCCACTCCCGGCGCATCCTCGGGATCGATCCAGTCCATATCGAGTGAGATGTGATAGCCGGCCGTCCCGCACCCGGCCATGCGCAGAGCCTCCTCCATTACGGTACGCATGCCGCGCTCATCAATGTCGCGCATGGTGAAAACGCCGATGCCGGCTCGGCGCACATTCTCTTTTTCAATCGAATCGATGTCGCGCACTCCGACCAGCACGCAGTTCTCCGGCTTTACCTTCGGAGAAAAATCGAAAATATGCGACAGTTCCTCGGGGCCCAGCCCCATCAGCGCCGCCAGCGGCATGCCATGCACATTGCCGCTGGGCGAACTCTCGGGCGTATTGATGTCGGTGTGTGCATCGATCCAGATCAGCCCGATGTGCTGATTTTGACGGCGATAAAATTCTGCCACGCCGGAAACCGTACCCGCCGCCATCGAATGATCACCGCCGAGCGCCAGTGGAATCTTACCCGCTTCGAGCGTCTTGACCACCAGTTCCGCATGTTTGGTACACGTCGCCGTGATCTCTTTCAAATACTTGGCGTGAGTATCACCTTCTTTTTTCTGCTCCGGGATGGCCACCGCAACATTGCCGCCATCTTCCACTTCATGTCCCAACGCCTCCAGTCGCGCTTCAAGCCCCGCCACGCGGACGGCCGAAGGCCCCATATCGACGCCGCGGCGCGACTGCCCCAGATCCAGCGGCACGCCAATCACACGAATCTTCTTGGGAGCGATGTTGGTGGTGCTGATGTTTGTCGTCATAGTCTGACTCAGTCCTTGAAGTTTTCATTCACCGCCGAGGTCGCCGAGTGCGCCGAGTCAGGAAAGTCATTCACTATTCTCTTCAATCCGTTTCTTAATACGCGGACATGGAAATTGATCAATAGGCCAACTTGCTTGCCAGATAAACGAAAATACGAAAGCAACTGCGCGACATGGATCGGCGCTAGTTGGTCAATAGCCTTGATTTCCACCACTACCGAATCTTCTACTACAAGATCGAGACGGTACCCGCAATCAAGTTTCACGTCGCGATAAACCACAGGCAAAGGCTTTTGCTCCTCAATCTTGAGGCCTATCTGACGAAGTTCGAATGCCAGGCAAATTTCGTAGGCAGACTCCAACAGTCCAGGACCAAGCCGCCGATGTACCTCAATGGCCGCCCCGATGACCGCCCCGATGATACGCCGCGTAGTCGAATCGAGCCTGTCTTTCTCGTCCATACTCGGCACCCTCGGCGTACTCGGCGGTGAAAATTTCTACGGGTACAGCCGGTGCAGCATCCGGGGGAACGGAATCGTCTCCCGCACATGTTCCAGTCCGCAGATCCACGCTACTGCGCGCTCAATCCCCATACCAAATCCACCGTGGGGCACGCTGCCATACTTGCGCAAATCCAGATACCACTTGAACGCCTCTTCCGGCAATCCGTGCTCATGAATGCGCTGCACCAGCAATTCGTACGACGCCATACGCTGCGACCCGCCGATGATTTCGCCATAACCTTCCGGTGCCAGCACATCCACACACAAAGCCAATTCCGGACGCTGCGGGTCGGGCTCCATATAGAAGGCCTTCACCTTCGCCGGATAGCGATGCACCATCACCGGCTTGTCGAACTGCGCCGAAAGATAAGTTTCATCGGGCGAGCCCAGATCGCCACCCCACTCAAACTTCGCTTCCAGCGCGCCCTTGGCGTGCCCTTCCTGAAGATTCTTCACCGCGTCGTCATAACTGATCCGGGGAAAAGGAGGCACAATCTTCTCCAGCTTGGAAAGATCCCGGCCAATCGCCTGCAAGTCGACACGCCGTCGCTCCACGCAGCGTTGCACCACGAAACTGATCAATCCCTCGGCGAGTTCCATCAGATCATCGAGTTCCGCGTAGGCAACCTCCGGCTCGACCATCCAGAATTCGGTGAGGTGACGCCGCGTCTTCGATTTCTCCGCGCGAAAGGTTGGACCGAACGAATACACCTTGCCCAGCGCCATCGCTGTAGCCTCGATGTAAAGCTGGCCGGATTGCGTGAGATAGGCTTGCT
Source organism: uncultured Acidobacteriaceae bacterium (assembly GCA_964403025.1). GTDB lineage: Bacteria > Acidobacteriota > Terriglobia > Terriglobales > Acidobacteriaceae > Sulfotelmatobacter. Next base: position 137,482 of record CAYOEH010000007.1, read on the forward strand.
CGTCGAAATAATCGACCGGAAAAAGTGTGCTCGTGCCTTCGCACGCCGCCGGAGTGAGAATCGGTGGATCGGTGAGCGTGAAGCCGCGCTCGTCGAAGAAATCGCGCACCGCTTTCACGATCTCCGCCCGCACCCGCAAAATCGAAGCTTGCCGTTGCGACCGCACCCACAGATGCCGGTGCTCCATCAAAAATTCTGTGCCGTGCTCCTTCGGGGTAATGGGATACGGATCCGATTCCGGCACCCGTTGCACCACTTGTACGTTCGTCACATCAAGCTCGTAGCCGCCGGGCGCGCGCTTATCGGCGCGGACTTTGCCTTCGACGATCACGCTCGACTCCTGCGTCAGCGTCTTGATCGCCTCAAATACTTCCGGCGTGACCGCGTTCTTGGGCACCACGCCCTGAATCACGCCTGAGCCGTCGCGAAACTGCGGAAACAGCAGCTTGCCGCTCTCCCGCAAGTTGTACAGCCAGCCGCGTAGGGTGACAGACTGCCCTTCGTGCTTCCCAATCTCAGCAATCGTAGTGACGGGGGATGACATAGTTTTAAAACTCATTTACCGCCGAGGCCGCCAAGAAAATGAAGAATTTGACGGCTTTCACTCGGCGTTCTCCGCGCTCTCGGCGGTGAAAGCTCTTACGCGTTCTCTAGCTTGTCGAACGCCTCCTTCAGCTTTTCCAAAGGATTCACCTTCTGGTCCTCTGCCAGCTCGAGCAGCAAAGCCGGCGTTTGCGGCGCGGATCGTAATAGTTCCATCGATTCCTTCCAGTCGATGGTTCCTTGTCCCGGCCACAAATGTGAATCCTGAACCTTGGCATTATCGTGAACGTGCGTGGAGCAGATCAGCTTCCGCACGATCTCGAAAGCCTCGCTTACTGAGCCCATCATGTGAGCGTGCCCGAAATCAAAGCAAATTCCCACGTCGTCAAAGTGGGCAGCGTGAATCATCTCCACCAGTTTGTCCGGTGTGGAAAGTTCGTTCGGAATATTTTCCAGCAGAATACGCACGCCCAGCGGCTTAGCGAACGCTCGCAAGTGCTCAATCGCGGTCATTGCCGATTCGAACTTCTTTTCGCTGAAAGTCTCGTTGGGTACGCCAAGATGCTGCACCAGGAAACGAAACGGAATCTGTTCCGCGATCTCGAGCGCTCGCTTCACTTCATCCATTGCCTCAACCAGCCCGGCGCGATCGGTGGATGCAATATTCACCGGTGGCGCTCCGGCGCGCCCCCACTCGTAGTCGGCATAGAGCGGCGAGTGCACGGAGTTCAACGGTACGCCGTTTCCGCGAAACCACTCCGCAATTTCTTTCACGTGGGCCTTGCGGTTGGCATAGTCGAGGTGCTGCCGCGCCGCGAAAATCTCGACCGCCTGCACACCGCTGCGCGCCAGCCCATCCAGAATTCCAGGATGCAGCCGCTCCTTCACATATAAATAGGTCGATACGGCTTTTACCATGCCCGGTCCTTGATCAAGAATTGCGGAACAAATCTTCTAGTAACCTACTGCCCTTCCATTCGTCCTGTAATCGCTGGCGCCCAGCCGCTCGCCCGTCTTCGCCTCGACGGCGATGCACTCCGCTTCACTCCAATAGGGAGAAACGTCCTCACCATCATGCAAGCCGAACTCCACGTTATATCCCATCTTCTGCAACACCTCCACGGTATCCGGCGAAAACCACTGCTCTACGTTCAACACATCCGGCAACCATTGGTTGTGGAAACGCGGAGCGTCCACCGCTTCCTGAATGTTCATTCCATAATCCACAACGCCCATCAGAACATTCGCTACGGTCGTAATAATCTTCGAACTTCCGGGCGACCCCAAGATGAGGAACGTCTTCCCATCATGCACCACAATGGTCGGAGTCATCGACGAGAGAGGCCGTTTTCCCGGCCCAACGGCATTTGCCTCTCCCTGAATCAAGCCATCCGCGTTCGGCACTCCGGGCTTGGCGGAAAAATCATCCATCTCGTCGTTCATCAAGAACCCCAACCCGTCCGCTGTAACCCGCGATCCGAACCAGTCATTGATCGTGGTCGTCACCGCGACCGCATTCCCTTCCGCATCCACCACCGAATAGTGCGTCGTGTGCGGCGATTCATGAAATCCCAGCGGCTGCGGATGCGCCATCGCATACTGCTCCAGTTCGCTGAAAATCGCGGGCCGCTTTAAGTCCTTGCTGGCAGTGGCTCGGGCATTGTCGATGGAGTCCCGCCATGCCGCACCATATTTCTTGTCAATAAGCTGGGCCACCGGAATTTTTGCAAAGTCCGGATCCCCCAGGAATTCCGCGCGATCGAAGAACGCCCGCCGGAACGCTTCGGTTGTAAAGTGAATCGACTCCGCTGACCGGTTCCCAAATTTGGCCAGATCGTATCCTTCCAGAATATTCAGCGACTCCAGGAGAACCGTTCCGCCGGAGGACGGCGGCGGGGCGCTGATCACTTCATACCCGCGATACGTTCCACGAATTGGCTCGCGCTCCTTTACTGCATATTGGGCCAGATCGTTCACAGTGATCAGACCTCCGCCTTTCTGCATCGCTGCAGCAAGTTCTTGCGCCAGCCGTCCATGATAGAAATCGTCGGGCTTCGCAGCGATTCGCTCCAGGGTGTGAGCCAAATCCGGCTGGCGAAAAATCTCGGCCGGCTGATAATAGTTGCCATCGCGCTGAAAGATTCGACGAGACTCGGCGAACTCAGCCAAATGCTTATCATGCAGATCGCGCGCCTCGCCCCAGCTCAGCGCATAGCCCTCGCGAGCCAGCCGGATCGCCGGAGCCATCACCTGCTTCAGCGTCAGCTTCCCAAATTTCTGCTCCGCATAAACCATGCCCGCGACCGAGCCCGGCACGCCGATCGCTTTGTATCCATACTCGCTGGCGCCTTCCACCACATCGCCCCGTGCATCGAGATACATGTCGCGCGTGGCCGCCGCTGGAGCCTTCTCCCGGTAATCGAGGAAATGCGTCTTGCCATCGGCCAGGCGAATCAGCATGAATCCGCCGCCGCCCAGATTTCCCGCGGCCGGATGCACCACCGCCAGCGCAAATCCCGTAGCCACCGCGGCGTCCACGGCATTTCCGCCGGCGTGCATGATCTCGACCCCCGCCCGCGAGGCCAGCTCGTGTGCGCTGACCACGATCGCATGCTGTGCATGCACCGGCTGCATGGACCCAAAGGCCGGGATGATCCCGAAGGCCGCCGCAGTCGCCATCAGCAGCAAAATCAATGATTTATACCGGAATCCCATGAAGACTTAAGCGTGTCCAGGAATGGGCGGACTCTTGAGGCTAGCCGACCTCGCCAAGCTGAGTCAAATTACAGGCGATCAATGCGGGGCGGGCAATCCCGCCCCTGACCACCCGCTGCAGAATCTCAGACTCTCTTCTTTTTCTTCGGATGCGCCAGCGGAGAGACGCTTTTGTTTTTCTTGACCGTTCTTGTTTTGACCGTCTTTCCGGGCGCCTTGGCCGCCACCATCTCATAGGACTCGCGAATCAGTTCCCGCAATTCATCCCAGCGCACTGCATCCAGTCGACCGAGCATCACCCACTTGTAGCGTCCGACATATGGCGCCGGACGAATATCCTCGCGTTCAATCAACTCCGCAAAAGTCTCGGGAGTGCATTTCAAGCAAAGCCGCGGATTGTCCAGGCCGACGATAACAAAAATCTTCCCTCTGATTTTGAAACAGAGATCGTCGCCCCACTGCAAGTTCTCCGTGGCGTGGGGGAAGGCCAGGCAAAATTCGCGAATCGCATCCACTTTCATAGCTTCTCGATTGTGAATCGGATCATCTAGCCAGTAAATCAAACTTGATTAAGGAGATTTGAAATGCAAACCCGCAAACTTGGCAACTCCGATCTGAATATTACCCCCGTAGGCTACGGAGCCTGGGCCGTCGGTGGTTCCGGCTGGCAGTTCGCATGGGGATCGCAGGACGATAACGACTCCATAGCCGCGATTCACCGCGCTCTCGAAATCGGTGTCAATTGGATCGACACCGCCGCCGTCTACGGCCTCGGGCACTCCGAGGAAGTCGTCGCCCGCGCCCTCAAGAGCTGGCAAGGCCCCAAGCCTTATGTCTTTACCAAGTGCGGCCTGCGCTGGGATGCGCAGGGCAATGTCCAAAAAGTGTTGGGCGCTGCTTCGATCCGTGGCGAGGTTGACGACAGTCTTCGTCGTCTTTCCGTTGATGTGATTGATCTCTATCAGATCCACTGGCCTCCTGATCCCGATTCTCCGGCGCTCGAAGAAGGTTGGTCCGCCCTGGCCGACCTGAAACGCGAGGGAAAAGTGCGCTGGATCGGCGTATCGAACTTCAACGTCAAACAGCTGAAACGCGCCAAGTCCATCGCCCCCGTAACTTCTCTTCAGCCTCCCTACTCCCTGGTGCACCGCGAGGTCGAAGAGGACCTCCTGCCCTATTGTCTGCGCGAAGACATTGGAGTGATTGTTTATTCCCCGATGGCTTCTGGTCTTCTGACCGGCGCTATGACTCGCGAGCGCGCGGCCAGACTCCCTCAGGATGACTGGCGCAAGAACAATCCTGACTTCACGGAACCGAACCTTACTCGCAATCTGGAGCTGGTCGGTCGCCTGCGGGAGATCGCCCAACGTCACAACCGCACTGTCGGCGAAGTCGCCATTGCATGGACGCTACGCAATCCTGCCGTGACCGGCGCCATCGTCGGGGCTCGCAATGCGAGGCAGGCTGATGGCGTGATGCGCGCTGGCGACCTGCGCCTCAACGATAAAGAAGTGGGCGAAATCGAAGACTTCCTAGCCGAGACAGCGGCGTAAAGCGAAGTAAAGAGGATTTTTGCCACGGAGGCCCGCACTCACAGAGGAAGCAGTCTTTCTGCGAGTCTCTGTGCCTCCGTGGTGAACCCGCCTAGACCTGCCCCAAATCCTTGATGACCGTCACCTTGCTGTAAGCCACTCGGAATCCCAGCCGCTCACAATTGCGCTGCGAAGCCGAACCGCCATTCGTGATCACAACGGCAAACTCGCATCCGGCTTCCGCTGCAGCCGCCAGGCGCGCACGAAGCAGCGCCGTCTGCAGCCCGCGACCACGAAATTCGGCAGCCGTTCCGGCTCCGCACACCGCGAATATTCCGTGCTCCGGAATCACCAGCCCAGCTCCGCAAGCCACATTTTTGCCCTCGACACTCGCAGCAAACGTCACAGCCCCTTCCATCTGGTAGAGCGGCGTCAGCAAATCCCGGAATGCCTCCGGTGCGCCCTCTGGAAAAAATGCGCGCTCCACGATGCCGCCTAACTCTTGCGCCTCTTCAGCTCGTCCGCGGCGAATCTCGCAACCCGCGGGAGTATCAGGAAACTTCTCCTTCGGATCCAGCCGCCGGTAGAGCACATTGTTCAACTCGACTATGCCATACCTGCGTTCCTTGAAGATCTCGAACACAGCCGGATCGTGCAGCGGACAAATATCTACCTGCGATGGAGCCTTGTGTAAACGATAGAAGTCTTCGACCCGATCCAAATCCCCCGCCGCGAACGTCTGGTCGAGGCCCAAGCCAGTTGCCCGTCCGATAGGCGATCCCAGCCCCGCAAATATCATGTGGCCGCCGCAGATCTCCTCCTCTGCGGCTCCTATCTTAGGACGTGTCTTCTGAAACGCCCGTGCATACTCCACCTGCGGCATTTCCTCCGCAGCCTCAAGACGGCGTGCCAACGCCTTATCCACGAATTGCATGTCAGGAATCCTCTCTGGATTGAACCAGTCGCGATTGAAACATTGAAACGACGATGTGGGCGAGGGGCGGAACGAACACACGTCCGCGCTCTTTCGCTCCCAGTTGCAATTTTGCGGAGTTAGCGAACGGCAGTCATAGGCAGGGAATCAGCATATCGAGTCCAGCGACTCTGCGCAATCCTAAATTCAATTCTGGCTGCGCGTGGCGAAGCAGATGATCTGTCTTCTCACACCTGTTCTCTAGCTTCGCCAAGAGCGACGCTCACATCCATCTTCTTCTTGTTGCGGTAGATCGTCACTTTCACCGTGTCGCCAGCGCGGTGATTGTTCATAATTTCGGACAGAGTTTGTTCGTCCTCAATTTTTTCACTGTCGATCGCGACGATCAAGTCTCCTCCGAGCATGATTGGAATGTTTCCCAGATAGGCTCTTTCATTTCCCGCCCGCAGTCCAGCCTGATCCGCCGCGCTACCGGGAATGACTTGCACAATGAGCAGACCGTAATCCGCGGGCAGGCCCATTTCATCGGCTAGTTCGGCGCTGATCGGGATGGTGCGTACTCCCAGAGCTGGACGGCGCACGCGCCCCACGGTCATCAAATCATTGAGCACAGCTTTTGCTGTATTTATCGGAATGGCGAAGCCGATACCCGCGTTCTGGCCCGAACTCGAAAGTATCATCGTGTTGATGCCAATCACTTCTCCGTGCCCATTCATCATGGGTCCACCTGAATTCCCTGGATTGATCGCCGCATCAGTTTGAATGGCATCGTCAATGGTCGCCCCGTTGGGCTCGCGCACAGGGCGAATCGAACTGACGATCCCCCGCGTCATAGTTCCCGCCATACCAAACGGGTTCCCAATCGCGTAGACTTTCTGCCCAACCTGCAGATTGCGCGAGTCCCCCAGCACCGCCGGAACCAGGTCGGTCGCCTTGATTTGAATCACAGCCAGGTCATGCGCGGGATCGGTGCCCACAACCGTCGCCTTGTATTTCTTGCGGTTATGCAGGGTCACTTCCACCTGCTGCGCACCTTCGATGACGTGATAGTTAGTGAGGATGTGCCCATCCTTGTCGATCACAAAACCAGAGCCTTGCCCCTCCTGCGGCACCTCGCCATAAAAGAAATCGATCTTCACGGCTCGCGACGTGACATTTACCACTGAGGGAATATTCTTGCGGTAGACGAGAACGTTGTTCTGCTCTTCGCTATCGAGGCTTTCGTTGCCGGCCGCTTCCGTGATCTCCACCTGCGCGGGATTCTTTAACCAATCCGTGGGATGAAGAAGGCTCGATCGCGAGTTCGAGCGCCAGGTCGTGAAGTAGAAGAACGCACCAGCGAATACCAAGGCAAAGATTGCGGGTCGTATGAGTTTCATAACTGCAAGCCCTATCGGACGCAGAGCGTACCAATCCTGATCTCTCGATCATCCATTTTCGATTCTAAACAATGTTTCGCCGCGAGGCACGCCGTGGCAGCTCTAACGCTTGGTGGTCGCTTCGGCGCTGAGCTGTTGCCATACCTGCTGTACTTGCTCTCGCGTCTTGTCGAGCGAGCCGGAGTTGTCGATCACGAAGTCCGCAGCTTTTATTTTGTATGCTTCGGGTAGTTGCGCCGCCATGCGGCGTGCCACCTCTTTACCGGCGGCTTCGAGCGACAACTTCTGGCGGGAGGCGAAGCGGGCGATGCGTTGCTCGTCGCTGCAGGTCACCACGACCAGGCGATCAAAGCGTTTCGCAGCCCCTGCCTCGAGAATCAGTGCAGCCTCCACAATGGCCACGGCATTTGGATCCTGGCTTCCCATCTCTTCCATCCACTCTTCCTGGCTGCGAATCACGGCGGGATGCACGATGCGGTTCAACTCCTCAACCCTGGACGGGATGTGAGATGCAGATGAAGGGTCAACCGCGGGTGAGGGTGAAGTGCTTGAACCAAAGGCAGCTTCGGCAAGCTTGGACCGGTTCACGCTGAGGTCGGGATTGAGAATGCCTCCGCCGAAATGCCGCACCACTTCGTTATAGACGGACTGGCCCGGGCGCATCAGTTCGTGCGCAATCCGGTCGGCCTGGACCAGATGGGCGCCCAACGCGACAAACATTTCGCCGACCGCCGACTTGCCCGACGCGATGCCTCCGGTGAGGCCGACTTTCAGCATAGGTTCTCAGAACAACTTACCGCCGACTCCGCAGAGAACGCCGAGTGCATGAGATATTGAAGTCCTTATTCTTGCGAACTCGGCGGTGAAATTGTTTTTCAGGCTCGGCTAAGCTCCGGCACTTGGCTACCGCGGCGCATTTTGGCGGCTTTGACCGTGTTATACATCAGCATGGCGATGGTCAGCGGGCCGACGCCGCCGGGGACGGGCGTCAAAGCTCCGGCCACTTCGGCGACTTCGGGATGCACGTCGCCAATCAAGGTCGATCCTTTCGCGCGGAAAGTTTGTTCGCGCTGCGCATTGCCAGCGAACAGGCGCTGAAATTCAGCGGCGTCCGTCACCTTGTTCATGCCCACGTCGATCACGGTGGCGCCCGGCTTTATGAAATCTCGCGTGATCATCCCGGCGCGACCGATCGCGGCCACCAGAATATCGGCGCGGCGGCAAACCCCTGGCAGGTCATGCGTCTTCGAATGGCAGACGGTAACCGTCGCATTCGCGTTGATCAGCAGCATGGCGGCGGGTTTGCCGACGATGTCGCTCCGTCCCACGACCACCGCTTCCTGACCGGAAACGGGAATCTGGCTTCGCTTCAGAATTTCGATAACCCCAGCGGGCGTGCACGGAACCAGCCCCGGACGTTGCGTAGACAGGAACCCTACGTTTACCGGATGAAAGCCGTCAACATCCTTCGCGGGATCGACGGCCATCAGCACCCGCTTCGCGTCCACCTGTCCAGGTAACGGCAGTTGCACCAGAATACCGTCGATTTCCTCGCGGTGGTTCAAGTTGTCGATCAGGGCCAGAAGTTCGCCGGTCGTCGCCGTCTCGGGCGGAGTATGCTGCTCGCCGTAGACTCCAACCTGTTCGCAAGCTTTGACTTTCCCTCGAACATAAATCTCGGACGCTGGATTGCGTCCGACCAGGACAACAGCCAAGCCGGGACGGATTCCGGCCGCAGCCATGTTCTTCACTTCCGCAGCCACTTCGTGGCGGATGTCGCTGGCGATTCTCGTGCCGTCAAGAATTCGAGCAGGCATATTCGATTCCGTTGAGATTCTATCGCATGCGCGCCAGCCAAAGAGTTGCGAGTACCGCGTACCGAGAGAAACATGCCGCAGCTCGAGTCTCGGTACCTGGTACTCGGTATTCCTGTCTCTCTGTGGTGAATTGATTTTGTCGTGGGGTACAATCCATCCATGATTGCCAAGGAATTGCTGGAAATCCTGGTTTGTCCGGCGTGCAAGCAGGCTCTCGTATACCGGGAAAAACCAGAAAGTTTGAAGTGTACGCAGTGCCACCGGGTATATGCAGTGAAGGACGACATTCCCATCATGCTGGTGGACGAGTCAACGATCGAGACCGCCTGATTCTGATTCCTCGCCCGGAAGATCTTCAAGCGCCTGCCCGAATTCCGCACTCCAGGAGCTTGACCGCTTCGTCGCCTTCAATTTTTATATCCCTTTCACATCCCGGACACATTCCCTCGGGTATCTTCGTTCCTTGGCTCCGGACGACGCGAGCAATTCAGGCAGCTTGTCGTATTCCCGACCGAAATGACACTTCGTGTCAGTTTTGAGACGTTTTAGGGTACCAAGGACACCTTACGAGGGTTCGGCGGCCCTGTTAGGTTCGCTGCAACTTCTCAGATTCAGAGGGGTTTATGAATCTAAATCGGGTTGCCTTACGTATTTGGAACTAGAGGGCAGCTGCGGCAGTTGAATTGCATGCAACTTCAATGGCTGCCGATGAGTCTAATAGCTAAAAGTGGTAGGTAGGTCGGAATCGGAGGTGATGACGGCCATGTTGGAAAACGTGACGAACCAGAAAGTCAACAACGACAGAGTCAACAACGATAAAGACAGATTTACGGCAACTGAGCTTGCAGCCTTGCGCAGCGATCTGATGCAGGGCGGCATGATCGATTCTTACGAGGCCGCCGAATTGCTCCAGGTGTTCCTGATGGGCCGGGGATACGGGGTTTCGCCCAAAGCAGCGCTCGATGCGGCTGGCCGCGTCGAGATGGCCGGGTGCGCCATGCCCGTGCTGCAATATGAACTGGAAAACCTGGCGCTGGTCATGTAACAGGGCCGCTCCCGCGGGCCGGTGAACCCGCAGAATCGAGACTTTAGGCTCCAGAGCGGACGACGAGTGAAAGCGTCAAAGTTCGCAGAGTCAGCGGGCGCAAAGTCTCGAGTGAGCCGGCAACTGCTTCGAGAATTTTTGACATTCTGGATCGGTAAATCGAAACAGGATTTACCAAACCAGTTCCACGGATAGAGAGCCGGGCCAACCAGCCCGGCTTTGTGGCGTCTGGCGAGATTAACCCGGTTTTGCCAAGGTGAAATCCCGACAAAACCGGTGATACAGACCACGCTACTTCTTCTTCGCGACCGCAGCCGCTGCTCTCGCAGCCCGCTCCTGCAATGCCAACGTCACCACCTGCAGCATGTCGTCCTGGGGTGCGGGCTTCCCGGTCCAGATTTCGAACTGGCGGGCAGCCTGGTGAACGAACATTTCTATGCCCGGGATGACCTGGGCTCCGCGTTCCTTTGCCAGTTGCAGCAGGCGCGTTTCGGCGGGATCGTAAATCATGTCGAAAACATAGCGCGCGTTGATTTCCTTCTCCTGCAGCGGAGTTTCGCGCGTGTTGCCCATACCGACCGGCGTGGCGTTGATGATCACGTCAAAGGCGTACTTCTTCAGGTCGGCCCGTTTCACCGAGCGCGCATGGGCCCTCCGGGCAAGTTTCTGCGCAGGAGCCGCACTGCGGTTCAGAATGAACACTTCCGCTCCGCGTTCCTTCAGACCAAAAACTGCGGCTCGAGCTGCGCCTCCCGCGCCGAGAACCAAAATCTTCGCATCCTGTAGCGTGCTCAATCGGCGCTCCAGCGGCCGCACCACTCCTGACGTGTCCGTGTTGAAGCCGTAGAGTTTTCCATCCTGCGCGCGGACCACGGTGTTGCAGGCGCCGATCTTCGTGGTGTGCGAATCAGTGTTATCGAGGAAGGGAAGGATCGCTTCCTTATACGGCATGGTGATGCTCAAGCCGTGGATAGGAATCTCGCGCACGCAGTTGAGTAAATCTTTGAGAGTCTTGGCGTGCAGCGCGAGATAGACGGCATTCACGTTCTCGCGCCGGAAGGCCGCATTCATGATGGCGGGCGAGAGCGAGTGCGCTACCGGATCTCCGGCCACGCCATAGACGCGCGTGGCCACATCCACCTGTTCAATGCGGTAGACGCTGCGCAACTCCTGCGCCGTAACCTGTCCGGGAGCGGTCTCCTCTCCCGGACTGACCGCAGCAAAGGTGAACACGCTGCCGGCGCGGACTCCGAGCACACGACTGATGATGCCTTGTTCGCCCATGCACAGGCCGATGATGGAATGGTTGTCGCTTTCGCGTCCCAGGAACTGGATCATGGAAACGTTGTCGGCGAGCGTGGTCGCGGTGCCGACGACTTTGTAGAAGTCAGCGGGGAAATGGCGCATCTTCTCCAAAGTTTCGGCGAGCTTCTTCGTCCCGCGAAAATCGTGGAAGGAGAGAATCAAAGCCGCGCGGCCTCGAAGTTTCTGTAATTGCTCGGGCTTGCACTTCTGGGCAGTCTGCAATTCCACGTCGACTAATTGACAGCCAGCGGCTGCAGCTTTCCCCAGGATATCCAGTTGCGAGGCAATGGAGCCGCGGAACTTGCCCCCGCTGGCCACCCGGCGGCAGGTAGCGATCAGGGTGACACCAGAGTGTGTTTCTAGGAAATGCTTTATTTTCGGAAGCGCCAACGCCGGCTTCGAAATGTGGTCTAACCGAAACTCCAGAAAGGGGTTATCCCGAATCAAGCCCTCAGCCTTTTCCACCAGTTCGCCAGGGTCGGAGGCCGATACCGCAACGCAAACCCGCGGCAGCCGCAAGGGCAAGAGGCGGGGCGAGTAGCTTCTAGGAGCAGAAATCATCTTGAATCAACAGGTTCGCATTAAAACAATAGGGTCGGCGCGAATCTTACAGGGGTCGAATTCCAGATGCAACAGGGATTCGCAAAATTGTCCCGAAAAACTGTTTTCACATTCCGTCTGACACCCTCGTAACCTTGACCCCCTCTTACCCCCTTGTTACCTTCCATCTGGAGTAATGCTTTCAATGGGATGGGATTGTGGAAGGGTGCCGACGGGTGCCGCTTCTGGGAGGTAACATGAAGAAAATAGGAGTTTTATTGTTGTTGGCCGCGACGGCCACCTGGGCTCAGTCGGCCCCCGACGCCGGTGCAGCCGACTCCACCGCTCCGCAAGGTGTGGTCGTGACCACGGCCAACTTTCCTGTGCAGCGGGTGCAAATGCCCACTTACGCCGATGTTTACTGCGCTGGTTTCATCAGCCGCCAGACCCTGCCCGATGTTAACTTCGTGGCCGGTGGACTGGAGACGCCCGGAACCACCAAGTTTGTTCGCGGCGACGTCGTCTTCCTGGAAGGCTCAGGATACACGGCCGGTGCGGAGTATGAGATCATCCGCGCTCTTCGCGACATCAACGAATATGAAATGTTTCCCGGGCAGCGCAAGCTGATGAAGGATACTGGACTGCCGTACGCCGAAATCGGCCGCGTGCGCATCCTTGATACCCGCAGCCGGACTGCCGTCGCCCAGATCGAATACGCTTGTGACCCCGTCAATCCCGGCGACACCGCAATTCCCTTTGCCGAGAAATCGATGGTGGCCTTCCATCCGCCGCTGCGCTTCGATCGCTTTCTGCCCACCGGCAGCAAAGTCTCAGGACGCATCGTCATGGGAAGAGACTTTGACTCGGAGCTGGGGACGGGCCAGAAAGTTTATATGAACGTTGGCACAAACCAGGGCGTGAAGGTCGGCGACTACTTCCGTGCAGTGCGCTCGTATGTGACCGATTTGAACGATCCCGTGGACTCGCTCTCCTTCAAGGCTGCTATCAGTGAAGACACGCAACTGAAGCAACCCTCGTTCGATCCTCGTATGTTCACCAAGGGGAACGGCCCGGTGATTCACGTCCGCGATCTGCCACGGCGCGCCGTAGGCGAGATTGTCGTCATCGGAACCACAGCAACCACAGCGACCGGAATGATCGTATTCGCTATGGAAGATGTTCACGCCGGCGACGGAGTGGAACTGGACGAACAGACGCAAGCTCAGGCACAGCAGCAATAACTCTCGGAAGCAAATAAGAAAGTCAGACTGGGGACGGGTGACCGTTCCCAGTTTTTTTGGCTTCCGTCGTTCCTGCGTTTGCGGCTGATGGTCGCGGACGAACTCATGACAAAATAGCTTTATGTCCGCCCCGCAACCGTCCGTTCCCGGATTTCTCTACGGCACCGCCTGGAAGGAAGAACGCACTCCGGCTCTCGTCGAACTGGCGCTGCGCGCGGGTTTTCGCGGCATCGATACGGCCAACCAGCGGCGCCATTATTTCGAAGAAGGAGTCGGCCAGGGATTAGCCGCCGCCTATCGTGCCGAAGTGGTCACGCGTGCTGATCTTTTTCTGCAAACGAAATTTACCTACCGTCCGGGCCAGGACCATCGCCTGCCCTGTGATCCCGCCGCCAGCCTTTCAGATCAGGTGGCGCAGTCGCTGGCCAGTTCGCTCGCACATCTCGGCACCGACTACGTCGATACCTTCGTGCTGCACGGGCCTTCCTCGGGATACGGCTGGACCGACGCCGACGCTGAAGTCTGGGAAGCGATGGTGAAAGAACGCGATGCCGGTCGGACGCAGCTTCTGGGCGTCAGCAACGTTTCCCTGGCGCATCTCGAGCAAATGGTGGCCATCCACTCAGAGGTTCCCACCTTCGTGCAAAATCGCTGTTACGCCCGCTTGGGATGGGATCGCGATGTGCGCTTATTCTGTCGCGAGCACAAGATCATCTATCAGGGATTTTCTCTCCTCACTGCGAACCTGGAAGTACTGCACCATCCTCTCGTTACCGGCCTCGCCGCACGCGAGAACGTTACTCCGGCTCAGATTATTTTCGCCTTCGCTCGCTCCGTAGGAATGTTGCCCCTGACCGGCACTTCCAGCGCCGAGCACATGAAGAAGGACCTGGCGAGCTCCAGGCTGACGCTCCCGCCCCAAGCCGTAGAAGCGATCGAAACTCTCTCAGGCTAACCTGGGTCGCAAGTCTTACTTCAATCCCGTCACCACGTAGGCCTGCGACAAAGTTATCGCGTAGATGTACGCGTATGCAGTCCCGTCGCCGGAAACTCGAATCCCCCCAATATTTCTCAGCCCCGCGGACGTTCCCTCCCCGAAGCTCTTCCACAAGTCCATTTTTCCAGTCACGGCATTCACTTTGTAAACCTTCGCCGTTTTCTCAATCGCGCGACTCGAGACGGTGTACACCGATCCCCCATCCACCGACCAACCGATCACATGGTAGACCGAGTCCAGCCCCGGAATTGGACGAATGCCGCTACCCTCCAGCGGCCAAACTCCCCACTTTCCATCGGCACCCAACACCGCAGTGCTTTTGCCATCCGGCGACAGGTGCACGCCGGCAACTCCATCGGGGGTGATCGCTTTCGCGTCTCCGCTCCCTACGTCAATGATGTAATCCCGCGCTCCGTGCCCGCTTTCAATCCCGCTCGCCAGTAGCCGCTTACCGTCCGGAAGCCAGGAGACTGCATCGTAAGTAATGGCGTCGTGCGTGATTTTCTTTGTCTCCCCCGCTCCGGTTGGCACCAGATTCAGCGGTCCCCCCTTCGGTGGTTTCGTGATGGCCCATTTTCCGTCCGGCGAAATGCACAGAGCATCACCTTCGCCGATGCGCACCGGCGGCGATCCATCGGTGTCCCGCAGAAACACGGTATAGTTCGGTCCGCCCCCATCGCCCGCTTCCGTGAACAGTATCTTGTGCCCCTCCCGGCTCAAATCAGCAAGAAGCGACCATCCAAACCACCCTAGCTCTCGCTCCTCTTTTTCGCCTGGCGCCATGCCGCGGATGCCAATCCGTGAATGATGTGTCACCGTCAGTGTCGTTCCGTTATGCAGATCTTCCAGCCACATGCCTCCCGGCACGTTTGTAATGTTGCGCAGTTTGCCCGACAGAGTCACCGCACGCGGATTATCGCCACTTCCGCTGCCCGTGGATGTGAACCACACCTCGTCGCCCGCCGCGGACCATAGAATCCCTTGCAAAGATTCCCACCCTGAAGAGAGCTTCCTCTCCTTTTCCTTGCCATCGGCGCCAATCACCGCGACCGAACCCTCGTCGTCCCCTCCCGTGTTCTCATGGTCGGCAAACGCCACCCACTTGCCGTCCGGAGAAATCTTCGGGTGGCTGATCCAGGTGATGCTGTCGAGCAGCACTTTGCCAATGGGATATTCCAGACGCCAATGGCTATTCTCCGGAACATAGCGAACCACCGCCATACTGTCGCCGTTCGCGTCCCAGTCCGCGTCCTGCACATTGTCCAACACTTCCCGCGGAGTTCCTCCGCTCAGCGGAACCCGTGCCAGCGTTCCACTGCGTGCGTACCCGGGGAAGATTACCGTTTTGAGCCGAACTGCCAGCTCCCCGTTCTTGGAGATCGAAAGCAGTTCTGCATCTTTGAGCCCCAGCTCGCGTGAGCCAGGATCGTCCGTTCTAGCCAAATAGAGCTCGCTTTCGCCGCCGTCCCACGCGGCGCTGTAAACGATGCTGCCGTCGGGCGTGAAGCGTGCTTTTCCGATGGTCCCGGTACGAAAAGTGATCTGCTTGTACTCCGCCAACGGCGCCTGGCCACCACCTCGGCCAAGCCACCAACCGAGAGCAACCATCGCCAGCGCGATTGCTGCCGCTCCCGCGATCCGGAGCAACAGCCTCCTCCGAGGCGGCGCGCTCGCCACCGCCGTCACCCTCGTGCTCGTGCCGGAAATTCCCGTGAGATGTTCCAGGTCGAACGCGATATCGCTCGCCGAATGAAAACGCTGCTCCGGATTCTTCTCCAGGCAGTGCTGCACGATGCGCTCCAGCGCTGGAGAGACGTTACGATTCGTCTCGCTCAAATCCGCGGGATCTTCCTTCAGGATCGCGCTCATCGTATCCGCCGCCGTCTCCCGGTGGAAAGCGCGTTTGCCAGAGATCATCTCGTAGAGAATCGCCCCGAAGCTGAAAATGTCGGAGCGCGCATCCACGGCCACGCCGCGCACCTGTTCCGGCGACATATACCCCGCGGTCCCCATCACTACACCCGCTTCCGTGGCATGCGTCATGGTGGGCAGTGACGTGTGGAGACCAGTTCCATCTTTGATCAGATCGGGCTGAGTCAGCTTCGCCAGACCGAAGTCCAGAATCTTGACGCGCCCATCTTTCGTGAGGAATATATTCTCCGGCTTCAGATCGCGATGGATGATTCCTTTGGCATGAGCCGCGCCCAGTCCATGCGCAATTTGCAGCGCATAATCCAAAGTTTTGCGCACCGTGACTGCCCCGCTGCGCAGCCGCTCGCGCAGCGTCTCACCCTCAAGCAATTCGGAGACTACGTAAGGCGCACCTTCATGCGTGCCGATATCGAATACCGCCAGAATGTTGGGATGGTTCAGGGCCGCAGTAGCCAGCGCCTCCTGTTCAAAACGGCGCAGCCGGTCAGCGTCGAGAGAGAGCGCTTGCGGCAAAACTTTGACCGCGACATCCCGCTTCAGACGGGAGTCGCGGGCGCGATACACCTCGCCCATGCCTCCCGCGCCTAACAGGCTGGCGATCTCGTATGGCCCTAGTTTCGTGCCAGAGGTCAGGTTCATCGGTGGGGCGGATTATAAACTACTCAAGAATTGCAGCGGGCTATTTCGATTGATCCAGCAGCGCGAGGGCTTCGTCCGTCGTTAGGAATCTGGCTCCGAGCCCTTGCAGCTCAGCCACCGTCCGTTGCCCGTCTTCCGCCTTCAACGTTTCAATCGCATCCTCGACCACAGAGACGCGGCGCCCACGATCCAGTAACCCTTTGGCAGCGAAACGAACGCAATATTCCGTCACTACGCCAAAAACTACGAATTCAATATCGTCTCCGAATTGCTTCAGCAATTTTGCGGCATGCCGGCTTTCAAAGATGTCGAGTGTTTGTTTTTCCAACAGAATCTGTTGGTATTGTGAAAGATTGTGCGGCAGTGTCGCTGAAGCTTCGTTCGGCACGGTGACAACTTTGTTGGTCAATGCTTCTGGAACAAACGTGGAGCCTGGGGTACCTTTGATGCAATGCGGCGGGAACGTCTGGAATTCAGGATCGTCCTTGGTGTGGTAACAGCCATGCGAAACAAGAAAGACACGGCCCTGTCGCGCGGCATCCGTAAGCTTTCGAATATTAGGCAGCAACCGTTCAGCTCCCGGCACATACAGATTTCCGCCGGGCAGCATGAAGTCTGCCTGCGTATCAACTTCCCAGAAAACAACTTTGCGAGAAACCATGCCCTCCGCCGGATTCGTTTCCTAAGAGCAGCTTATAACAAAGTTTGCCAGCGATGGGAGGACCGTCAGGCTTTTGAACTCTTAGGAGCAGCGCCCCGGAGGCGCCGCGCCTTTCGAGGAAGAGATCCAGATAATGTCAGTTCACAAAGACCTTCCACGAATTCCGGCGTCAAACTATCGTGGCGAATCAGAAACCGCATGTAGATTGGGCCGTAGAGCGAATCCAGCAGCAGATCCATGTCGATATTCTTGCGCAGCTGCCCGCGCAGAATACCGCGCCGGAGTGTCGCGTACGCTTCCCGGCGGCGTGGCATCATGAAACGTTCCCGAAACGCCGCGATGACATTTCTGTCACTCTGGCCGGCGGCAAGAATAGCGGAAACAATGCGGCCGCGGCGGCTGCGAAAGATTTTGATGAGCTGGCGCATCTGCTGGCTCATGTCAGTACGCACAGAACCGGTATCGGGAAAGTGAAGTTTTCGTTTCGTGCTGCAGGCAAATGCGTCGGCGATGAGAGCAGCCTTGTCCGGCCACCAGCGATAAACGGTGGCCTTGCCGACGCCTGCGTGGTCCGCCACGGATTCGATCGTCAGATCCGAAAAGCCCTTGTCCGCAAGGAGTTTCAGCGTGCTGCGCAGGATCGCCAGGCGAGCCTGTTCACTCCGAGGACGGCCCGGTGGGCGCTTTTTCCTCACCGGGTCACCACCCTTTAGAGCAGTAGGCTTCTGGCGCATGGTGTCACCCTATCATATAATCCTCCTGTGGCTTTAGAATCCAATACGGGCAGTATCGAATCTAGAGCTAATCGATGGGTTCGCTCCGCATCCATGCAGGGACCCCTCTTCTTTAATTTATTCGAAACTTGCATTTGAACTCGGGTGCCTAACCGATGTGGATTGTTGCGTTAGCTCTAAGACGTCCCTACACCTTTATCGTGATGGCGCTCGTCATTATCATTCTGACGCCGATCACGATTTTGCGAACGCCTACTGATATTTTCCCCGACATCGATATTCCGGTGGTTTCCGTGGTTTGGTTCTATACGGGCATGTCGCCACAGGACATGGCCGATCGCATTGTGACCAACTCGGAGCGCGGCATCACCACAACGGTCAACGACATTGAGCACATGGAATCGCAGTCGGTGTATGGGCTGGGCGTCATCAAGGTTTTTTTTCGGCCGGGCACCAACGTACAGGGAGCCATCGCGCAAATCACCGCCATCGGGCAAACCACGGTGCGCAGTTTGCCGATTGGCACTACGCCCCCGTTAATCATTTCCTATAGCGCCTCTACCACGCCCATTATTCAGCTTGGATTGAGCAGTAAGACTCTGCCCGAGCAACAACTCTTCGATCTTGGCCAGAACTTTCTGCGCAACTATTTGGCCACGGTGCCGGGAGCCGCTACTCCTTTCCCTTACGGCGGCAAGGTTCGTCAGATTCAGGTGGACCTGGATTTGCCAAAGTTGCAATCCTATGGCCTCCAGCCCAATGACATCGTCAATGCCGTCAACGCGCAGAACCTTGTTCTGCCGAGCGGCACCATCAAGCTCGGTCCACTGGAATACAACGTGGAGATGAATGGAACGCCGCAGACCATCGCGGAGTTGAACGACCTGCCCGTGAAGACGGTCAACGGTTCCACGCTTTACATGCGGGATGTCGCGCACATTCGCGATGGCTTTTCACCACAGACCAACATCGTGCGCGCCGATGGCAACCGTGGCGCGCTGATGTCCATCTACAAGAACGGAAACGCCTCCACGCTGCAAATAGTCGCCGGGGTCAAGAAGGTTGTTGAGCAGGCGGCGCAAGCGTTGCCGCCGGAACTAAAGGTCACGTCGCTGTTTGACCAGTCTCTATTTGTGCGCGCATCGATTCAGGGCGTGCTGCGGGAAGGCTTGATTGCTGCCGCTCTTACCGCCGTCATGATCCTCATCTTTCTCGGCGATTGGCGTCCCACCATCGTCATTTCCATTTCGATTCCACTTTCGATTTTCGTGTCGATCATCCTCCTGGGCGCGATTGGGCAGACCATCAACATCATGACGCTGGGAGGATTAGCCCTCGCGGTCGGCATCCTGGTCGATGACGCCACTGTGGAAATCGAAAACATCGAGCGCAACCTGGCCATGGGCAAGGAGATGAAGCAGGCGATTCTTGACGGCGCGCAGCAAATCGCCGTGCCCGCCTTTGTTTCCACGCTCAGCATCTGCATTGTTTTCGTGCCCATGTTCTTTTTGACGGGCGTGGCAAGATTTTTATTTGTCCCGCTGGCCGAGGCCGTAAGCTTCGCCATGCTGGCTAGTTATCTTCTCTCCCGAACCCTGATTCCAACTCTGGTCATGTACATCATGCGCGGGCATGAGCATCGCGCCGAAGCGCCCAAGTCCGCTCTGGGCCGCTTCCAGCGCGGTTTCGAGCGGAAGTTTGAAGATTTCCGCCGCGGCTACGAGCAGTTGCTGGAAACCACGCTCGAACATCGCGGCATCTTCGTGCTTTGCTTCCTGGCTTTCTGCCTGCTGTCGCTTGGACTGTTTTTTTTCCTTGGACAGGACTTTTTCCCGCAAGTGGATGCCGGCCTCTTGCGCCTGCACGTTCGTGCTCGTCCCGGCTTGCGGGTGGAGGAAACTGCGCGGCTGTGTGACGAGATCGAAGCTACGCTGCGGCAGGAGATTCCCAAGGGGCAATTGCAGACGATCCTGGATAACATCGGGCTGCCAAACTCAGGAATCAATCAGTCGTACAGTTCAGGCGGAACCATCGGCACCAGCGATGCAGAGATCCTCATCGCACTCGACCCGGAGCATCATCCGCCCACCGCTGCTCTTACCAGGCACCTGCGCGAGGTGTTGCCCCGGGACTTCCCTGGAGTGGAGTTCTTTTTCCAGCCCGCCGATATCGTCACCCAGATTCTGAACTTTGGTCTCCCTGCGCCCATTGACGTGCAGGTCATCGGCACCGACATGGGAAACAGTTACCTAATCGCGCAGCAGATCGCCAACAAGATGCGGCACATCCCCGGCACCGCCGATGTCCACGTGCAGCAGTTGCTCTCCCTGCCCACGCTGCACATGGATATTGACCGCACGCGCGCCACGCAGCTGGGGATCACAGCAGGCAACGTGGCGCAGAGCGTTCTGGTTTCGTTGAGCGGCAGTTTTCAGACGGCGCCAAACTTCTGGCTGAACCCGAAAAACGAAGTTACCTATCAAGTGGCCGTACAGGCTCCGCAATACCGCATGACCAGCATGCAAGACCTGATGACAATCCCGGTAACCTCGCCGCAGGGGCCGCAATTGCTAAGCAATCTGGTGCAGGTGTATCCAGTATCGCGGGCAGCCACGGTAAATCACTGGAACGTCGCGCCTGTCATCGATGTCTACGCCAGTACCCAAGATCGCGATCTAGGCGCCGTGGCTGCGGATACAGACAAGGTACTCCATACATTCGATGGTCACTTGCCGCGAGGCACGAGCATCGTCGTGCGGGGACAGGTCGCCACCATGCGCTCTTCGTTTTTCGGTCTCGGCGTAGGATTGGTTGGCGCGATTCTTCTGGTCTATTTGCTGATCGTTATCAACTTTCAGTCCTGGCTCGATCCTTTCATCATCATCGCCGCGCTGCCGGGAGCGCTGGCGGGGATCTGCTGGTTCCTGTTGCTGACGCGCACTACGTTGAGTGTGCCCTCCCTGACGGGGGCGGTCATGTGCATGGGCGTGGCCACGGCGAATTCCATCCTGATGGTAAGTTTTGCGCGAGAGCAGCTCGATGAAGGCATTCCCGCCGTAAAGGCCGCTGTGTCTGCGGGATACACGCGTATGCGTCCAGTGCTGATGACGGCGCTGGCTATGATCATCGGCATGGTGCCGATGGCGCTTGGTTTTGGAGAAGGTGGTGAGCAGAACGCCCCGCTGGGCCGAGCCGTGATCGGGGGGTTGCTGTTTGCCACGGTTGCAACTTTGTTTTTCGTGCCCAGCGTATTCGCCATTTTCCATGGCCGCCGCGAAGCGAAGCGGGCACGAGAACAGGCATGAGGTTTTCAGGAAGAATCGGAGTCGAGCATGACTGCAGAAGGCAAGTCTAATTCTATGGCGGATGAACAGCGGCCCTCACCGGACGCCAGTGCTCCACAATCGCCGCAAGAGCAAAGTGAAGAGCATTATGCTCTAGGCCCTCAAGCTCAGCGCGATGAGGAGATCGAAGCGATCCGGCAGCATTCCCGGCACCAGCCGCCCGGGATTCAGAAACCGCCTGAGGTTCCACCCGCGCCGCCGCGCAAAGCCCTGACCCTGGTGGGAATCGCGTTGCTGGTGCTGCTGGCCGCTGGCGGTTTTACCATGTTATCGCGGATGAGTCACGAGCGCGCTCTGGCCAACGAAACCGAGCGCGAGACGGTACCTACCGTCGCGGTCGTAAATCCCGTGTCGGAAAAGCCCGACGAAGATTTGATCCTCCCAGGCTCGCTGTTGGCCTATGAAGAGTCTCCCATTTATGCTCGCACCAACGGCTACCTGGTGCGCTGGTACAAAGACATCGGCAGCCGCGTAACCAAAGGCGAATTGCTGGCCAAGATCGACACGCCTGAGGTGGATCAGGAATTGAACCAGAGCCGAGCCGCCCGTCAGCAGATTGTCGCTCAAATGGAGCTGGCGAAAATTACCGCGGACCGCTGGCAGAACCTTCTCAAGACTGACTCCGTCTCCGCTCAGGAAGTGGATCAGAATACAAGCGGCTACAAGCAGGCGCAGGCAAACCTGGCTGCGGCCGACGCGAACGTGCGCCGCCTCGAACAGCTGGAAGGATTCAAAGAGGTCTACGCGCCGTTTACCGGTGTGCTCACCAAACGCAATGTCGATCCCGGCGCGCTGATCAATGCCGGCGCTCAGGCCACAGGCCGCGAGCTGTTCGACATTGCACGCGTCGATCCTCTGAGGGTTTACACCAGCGTTCCGCAAGCCTACGCTCCTTTCATTAAAGTCGGCGCCAAGACTTTTGTCACGCTGCAGGAATTTCCCGGTCAGAGATTTGTCGCAATCGTAGTGCGAACCGCGGAGGCGATTGATCCCGCCACTCGCACACTGCTCACCGAAGTGGATGTACCGAACAAAGAGGGACGGTTGCTGCCAGGCTCATTCGGCGAGGTACACTTCGCAGTCGGAAACGGCGTGAACAAGGTGACAGTTCCGGTGAACGCAATGTTGTTCCGCGCCGAAGGTCCGCGCGTCGCGGTGGTCGGTCCCGACAACAAGGTGCAGCTGCGCCCCATCAACATTGGACGCGACTACGGCACCACTTTGGAGATTCTCGGGGGCGTCTCCCCCACGGACCAGATCGTGGTCAATCCAGCGGACTCGCTGGAGAATGGCCAGCCGGTAAACGTGGCGCAACCCCAGCCGCAGCCTGGTCAAGCACAGCCAGCTCAACAGAAGGGCGGCGCCTCGTGAAGCGAGCCGCACTTCTGGCCGCTCTGGTTCTGGCGGCGTTCACGGCGGGATGCACCGTCGGTCCGCGTTATAGCCGTCCCGCGGCTCCAGTTCCGGCGCCGGATGCGTGGAAGACGCAGCCACCGTGGCAGCAGGCTGCTCCCAAGGACGCCATCCCCAAGGGTGAGTGGTGGAAAGTTTTCAACGACGCCGAACTCAACACCTACGAGCAACAATTGCTGCAGGCGAACCAATCCCTGGAGGCGGCTCGCGATCGCTTGAATCAGGCTCGTTCCTTGGCGCGTGTAGCCACTGCTGATTTTTTCCCTCAACTCTCGACAGATCCGTCGGCGCTCCGGGAGCGCGGTTCTGGCAATCGTCCGCTGAATGGCGAGCAGCCGGTTGTTCTCAAGGGCGTGACGCAGGCAGTGCCGCCGTATACCCAGAGTGTCTACACCATTCCGTTCTCCATCAACTATGAGCCCGATCTCTTCGGGCGTGTGCGGCGCAACGTGGAAGCGGCGAATGCTTCTCTTCAATCCACGGCTGCCGATCTTCAAAACGTGCAGTTGGTGCTCACTGCCGAACTCGCGGCCGACTACTTCAGCTTGCGCGAGTTGGATGCTGAGTTCAATGTGGTGCAGGAATCCGTGGGCTATCAGCGCAAGGGCCTGGATCTGGTGAACCACCGTCACGATGGCGGCATCGCCAACGGACTCGACGTGGCGCAGCAGGCCGCTCTGCTCGATTCAACTCTATCGCAGCTCGCCCTGGTGCAGCAGACGCGAGCGCAATATGAACACGCCATCGCCGTGCTGCTGGGACAATCGGCCTCCGCTCTCACCGTGCCGGTTGCGCCGCTGCAGGCCACGCCTCCACCCGTCCCGCTGGGAGTTCCTTCGGACGTGCTCGAGCGCAGGCCGGATATTTCCACTGCCGAACGGCAAATGGCCTACCAGAATGCCCAGGTCGGCATCGCGCGTACGGCCTTCTATCCCAACATTACCCTCAGTGGCTCCGGAGGCTGGCAGAGTACCGAACTGGGGCCGCTATTGAACGCGCCTAGCCTTTTCTGGTCGCTTGGGGTCGATGCGCTGGAGCCGATCCTCGAGGGCGGACGCAATCGCGCCAATCTGGCGGCCGCGCGTGCAGCCTACGACCAATCTGTGGCGAACTACCGCCAGGCGGTGCTCACTGCCTTCCAGCAGGTTGAAGATGGCATCAGCAATCTGAGCACGCTTTCGCAGGCTCTCACCACGCAAGGCGCAGCCGTCGAGGATGCGCGCCGGGCTCTCGCCATCGCCAACAATCGCTACATCGGAGGAGTCACTAGTTACCTTGACGTCATCACCGCACAGACTACGCTGCTGACCAGCGAGCGCCTCGAAACGCAGCTACTCGGCCAGCAGATGGTCAGCTCTGTCTACCTGGTAAAGGCTCTCGGGGGCGGCTGGGACGCCAGCCAGATCAAGGATCAACAGGTTCATCCCCAGGTAATTCAGACACTGCAGCCATGACCTCTTAACTATTTGACAAACACCCCCCGCAAGCCTAGAATCGACCTAGTTCTTAATCTCCTCTTATTTTCTTTTCTTTCGGCTACTCAGAAGTAAGACCGGTCAATCATAGCTTTATCGCACTCAGCGAGTTCTGAGGAGAACGAACGCTAGCTCGACCTTAACCTGGGATATTTTCGATCGTATCCCCGTTGTTTGGTCTGTGGTTACCAACCTGAGCCAAAGGGAGCCCATGAAAAACACAAAGTTTCTCGTAAAGGTGAATCGCGGCGGTGCGCGTGCCGCTGAATACGTTCTGCGAATCGATCGCAGCCCCATTCAGACCACAACCAACAAAAAGCTGGCCCTGGCCATGGGAAGATTCACCGCCGAAGACGCCGTCAAACTGATGCAGAATTCCCGCTGCACTCCGGAACTGATCTCGGTACAGGTGTAACGCTGGCTTGCCGGCTCCGAACGCCAATCGACACTGCTGAACCTTATCCTGAAGTTGGCTCCGGCTAGCTATGAGCGTGGCGTTCGCTATTGGGCTTGGAACCGCTCAGCGCGAAGAACAAGATATACACGTAGCAGACTACCGGAAGAAAGAACGCGTGGTGAATTCCGACCCGGTCGGCGATCGCGCCCTGCACAAGCGGAATAATCGCTCCCCCAACAATCGCCATAATCATGATTCCCGAGCCGTCGCCCGTCAGCGGACCCAGCTCCGCTACGCCCAACGTGAAAATGCTGGGGAACATGATGGAGTTGAAGAAGCCCACTAGGATAATGCTCCACATGGCGAAGTGTCCCGTGCTGAGCATGGAAATCGTCACGAGGGCTGCGGCGCATACCGAGCAAATCCCGAGCAGTCTCCCGGTATTCATCTTTTGCAATAGCCCCGATCCGATAAACCGCCCCACCATCGCTCCGCCCCAGTAGAAGGCGACGAAACTCGCCGCCACTTTTTCGGTCAATCCACCAATGTCGGGTTGGCTGAAATAGTTGACGAGGAAACTCCCAATCGCAACCTCTGCCCCGACATAGACGAAGATAGCGATGGCGCCAAAAACCAGGTTGGGATGTCTCCAGATCGAGTCATCCACTTTTTCGCCGACCTTGTGCTGAGCCTGGGGAATTTTCGGCAGCTTGAAGCTTCCGATGGCGATCGCCAGAAGCACCAGCGTGATGCCTAGACCAACGTATGGCGTCTTGACCGTCGCCGCTTCATGCAGCCGATAGGCCTGCAGAGCGTCGGGGGCCATGGCGCGGATTTCGTCCATGGCCTTCGGAGCTGAACTCAGAATCAGCAGACCGCCAAAAAAAGGCGCCAGAAAAGTTCCCAGCGAATTGAATGCCTGGGTCAAGTTCAGTCGGCTGGAAGCGGTTTGAGGCTTGCCCAGTACCGTCACGTAAGGATTGGCCGCGACCTGCAAACACGTAATCCCGGCCGCAAGCACGATGAGCGCCATCAGGAACAATGGGTACGACGGAACACTGGCCGCCGGCACGAAAAGAAATGCGCCCGCGCCCATTGTTAGCAAGCCCAGCACCATCGAGCGCTGGTAGCCGATCCAGTCAATGATTTTCGCCGAGGGTATGGAGAAAAGAAAATATGCTCCAAAGAAGGCAAACTGAATCAGCATGACCTTTGTGTAGTTCAGGTCGAAGATCGATTTCAGATGTGGGACGAGAATGTCATTCAGGCAAGTGAGAAAGCCCCACATGAAGAACAACGTAGTCACCACCGCCAGCGGTCCCGCGTAGGACGAAGGCGCATCGGGAGAAACTGCAGTAGAACGGCTCGGCGTCGCGATTGACATAGTGAAAGCTTCCGCTCGGCATCATAGCACCGCGAGACGCGACGAAGCATTTCCCTGCGCACGAATTCGTGGTCGACAGACTCTAGAGAGTCACACCGTATTCCCGCTCAGGTCCTGCAACTTCACCAGCCAGTTCGGGGGCTCGGGCAGAATGGCGAACGTAGGAAGCTTACCGCGCACCATCGCGACTTCATCGCACTGATGAAATCTGGGACAGACGTGACAATCCTTGTAGATTTTGTCGGGAAGATCTTCGCGCTGCGCGATCTGGAATCCCTGCCGCGCAAAAAATTCGGGAGCTCGCGTGAACAGGCAGATGCAATCCACTTGATGACGCTTCGCTTCGGCCATCAAAGCCTTCATCAGCCGGCTGCCTCCGCCATTGCCCTGCGTGCGCGGCGAAACCGTGATCGAACGAATCTCAGCCAGGTGCGTGCCATAGAGATGCAGCGCGCCGCACCCGATGATGCTTCCTTCCTCTTCCAGGACGACAAAATCTCTGACGTTCTCGCAGATCTCCGCCAGCGTGCGCGGCAGCAAAGTGCCGTCCCCGGAATAGGACGAGATCAGATCGTGGATGTGCTGAGCATCCGGCAAAATGGCTTTACGCGTGCGCATGAAAGTTGATCTCCTCACGCAGGGACTCAATTTTCTCTTTCGCCGCCGCAATCCCTTGCCGCACTCGGGCTGGCGCCGTACCGCCAACCACATCGTGGATCGCCAACACCGCCGCCGGTTTCAGGCAGTCATAGAAGCTTTCGTCGAACGCCGGGTGCAAACTATGCAAGTCATCCAACGTCAGATCCTGAAGCTCACAACTCTTCTCCAGACACAGCTTCACCGCTTTTCCGATCTGCTCATGCGCCAACCGCGAAGGAACGCCGCGATTCACCAGATAGGTTGCGGCCGCCCATGCGTTCATAAATCCCGACTGCGCCGCTTCGTTCATGCGCGCGTGGTCGAACTCGACCGCTTTCATAAAACCGGCAACCAGCGGCAACAGGCCAAGCGCAGTATCCGCGCCATCAAACAGTTGCTCCTGGGTTTCCTGCAAGTCTTTGTTGTAAGCCAGCGGCAAACCTTTCAAGGTCACCGTCAATGCCGTTGCGCTTCCGATGACGCGGCCGGTTTTGCCGCGCACCAGTTCCAGAAGATCAGGGTTCTTCTTCTGCGGCATGGCGCTGCTGCCCGTGGAATAAGCCTCCGGCAACTGCACAAAACCGAATTCCTGCGAAGAGAAAAGAATCATCTCCTCCGCCCACCGGCTCAAGTGCAGGCTCAACAGCGAAAGCGCATTGACGAACTCAAGAATGAAATCGCGATCGCTGGTAGCGTCGATACTGTTCGCCGTCGGTGCTGCAAAATCGAGTTCCTCGGCCATGAAAACCCGGTCAAGCGGCAGAGTCGCGCCCGCCACAGCACCCGATCCCAGCGGACATACGTTCACCCGCTTGCGGCAATCTGCAAGCCGGTCGGCATCGCGCAAAAACATCTCGACATAAGCCAGCAACCAATGCGCCAGCAGCACCGGCTCAGCATGCTGCAAATGGGTATAAGCAGGCATCGTGGCATTGCCGGCCTGTTCGGCACGATCAATGAACGCGGCGCAGACCTCTGCTACTTCTTTTCGCAGCTCATCGATCGCAGCCCTCACGTAAAGACGCAGGTCCGTGGCAATTTGCTCGTTGCGGCTGCGACCGCTGTGCAGCTTGTATCCCACTTCTCCGATCCGTGCGGCCAACTGCTTCTCCACGAAATGATGCACGTCCTCAGCTTCGTCGTCTTCGACAAATCCTTGGGCGGCAGCGGCCATCTCGCCGATCTGTTGCAATCCTTCGAGAATGCTGATCAGTTCATCCGCGGACAAAACTCCGGCATTCTTCAGAGCGCGCGCATGCGCTCCGCTGGCCGCCAGTTCGTAGCTAAGCAGCCGGCGGTCGAACTCGAACGACCGCTGCCAACGCTCGAACTGCGGATCCAGAGGCTGCCGGAACCGGCCCGACCACATCTTCATCGTGCAACCTCCTGACGCGCACGCGCACGTGTCCGCGATGGCAGTCCGAGGATTCGGATGAAGCCGGCCGCGTCTTTCTGGTCGTAACTGTCGCCCATGGTGAAGGACGAAAGATCGGTGCGGTAGAGCGAGTGCTCCGACTGGCGGCTCACCACCGAGACATTTCCCTTGTACAACGATAACGTCACGCTGCCCGTCATCTCTGCCTGCGTGCTGGAGACGAAAGCATCCAGCGCCTCGCGCAGTGGCGTGAACCACAAGCCGAAATAAACCAGTTCCGCATATTTCAGTCCTACGTGCTGTTTGAAATGTGCCACTTCGCGCTCCAGACACAGCGCTTCCAGTTCGCGATGCGCCGCGATCAGCAAAGTCCCGCCGGGCGTTTCATAACATCCGCGTGACTTCATTCCCACAAAGCGGTTCTCCACCAGATCCACGCGGCCGATAGCATTGCGCGCGCCGACTTCGTTCAGCAATTCGACCAGCGACACGGGATCGAGCTTCATCCCGTCCACCGCGACAGGGATGCCTTTTTCGAAACCAATCGTCACTTGCTCGTTCTTGTCCGGCGCCTCTTGCGGCGAGCGCGTCATCTGCCACGTTGTCGCGAGCGGCGCATTCGCCGCGTCCTCCAGCTCTCCGCCTTCATGACTAAGGTGCCAAAGATTCCGGTCGCGACTGTGAATCTTCGTCCGGCTCGCCTCCACCGGAATGCCGTGCTGTTCGGCATAATCCAGGCAATCTTCGCGGGACTTCAACGTCCACTCGCGCCAGGGGGCAACCACTTTCAACTCCGGTGCCAGCGCCTGGTAGGTCAACTCAAAGCGAACCTGGTCGTTGCCTTTTCCTGTGCAGCCATGCGCCACGGCCGTCGCACCTTCGCGCAAAGCAACTTCAACCTGCCGCTTCGCGATCACCGGACGAGCCAGCGACGTGCCCAGCAAATACTTGTGCTCATAAACCGCACCCGCTTGCAGCGCAGGAAAAACGTATCCCGTCAGGAACTCTTCACGCAGATCCTCCACGACCACCTTGCTCGCGCCTGTGGCGTAGGCCTTCTCGACCACGGCTTCGATATCGTCGCCCTGGCCCACGTCGCCAACCATCGCGATCACGCTGTACGAGTAATTTTCCTTGAGCCACGGAATAATGATGGAGGTATCGAGTCCTCCCGAGTAGGCAAGAACAATTTTTTCAGACATGAGCACTCCTTGCGGGCAGACGATCGCCGCCGCCCACTAATAAGTAAAGAATCGCTTTCTGCACGTGCAGCCGATTTTCCGCCTGTTCGAATATCAGAGACTGCTCCGAATCCATGACCGCGTCCGTCACTTCCAATCCACGATGCGCCGGCAGACAGTGCATGAACACCGCATGCGGCGCGGCTTCCGCCATGAGCTCCTCATTCACTTGATACGGCGGGAAAATTCTGGTTCGTTCGTCTGTCTCGCGTTCTTGCCCCATACTGACCCACGCATCGGTGTAAATCGCATCGACTCCCGCTACCGCTTCGTGCGGATCGGTCAGCAATTCAATCTCCGCCCCGGTCTCGACGCCAATTTCCCGCGCGGCAGCCACAATCTGCGGATTCGGTTCGTACCCTGCAGGAGTCGCAATTCGTATCGACGACCCCAGGCACGCGCACGTAAGCAGCAGCGAGTGCGCCACATTATTTCCGTCGCCTACGTACGCCAGCGAGCGGTTCTTCAAGTCTCCGAAGCGCTCCAGCAGCGTGAAATAGTCCGCCAGCGCCTGGCACGGATGCTCCAAATCACTGAGCGCGTTGATCACCGGGATCCGCGCATGCTGCGCCATGCCCTCGATGGTCTCTTGCGAAAACGTGCGCAGCACAATCACATCCACCCAGCGCTCCAGGTTATGCGCCACGTCGCTCAACGTCTCGCGGGCGCCAAGCCGTTCTTGGTTCTGGTCGACGAACATGGCCGAACCGCCGAGCGCCGTCATGCCCGCCTCAAACGTCACCCGGGTTCGCAGGGAGGCCTTCTCGAAGAACATGACCATCTGCTTGCCGCTGAGCGCCTTTCGAAAATCCGCAGAGCGTGTCTTCATAATACCAGCGAGATTTAACACTGCATTCACGCCGGCCGGTCCAAGATCGCGAGTCGAGACCAGATCCGGACACCAGAACGCTTGCGGCGCTCTGGCTGCGGCAACCGCAGCCCTGCCTTGCACTTGACTGTTCAACTTTGACTCCTTCTTCTGCACTTGCGCACTTGCCGGCTGCAATCTGTAACCGGCAGCAATTGACGGACTCATGAATACGTAACCTCCGTGCCACACGACAGCTTGGTCATATAAAATTGCGGCAGCGCCTCTACCTCGGTCGCCGGCAAAATCCTTACTCGTCCCACGCCGTGCTTCAGCGCCAGCCCGCAAGCTTGCAACTTCGGCAACATGCCCCCGCTGATAACAGAATGGGCCGCGAGTTCCGCTGCCTGCTTCGTGGTCAGCCACGGCATCACGCTTCCTGACGCATCTTTCACGCCGGGCACGTCGGTGAGAAATATCAGAGTATCGGCATGGCACGCCGCCGCGCAGGATGCAGCCATTTCGTCGGCGTTCACGTTGTAGTACTCGCCATCGGCGCCCAACGCCAGCGAAGCCATTACCGGAATCCCTCCCTGCTGCCAGAGAGCTTCAATCCAGCACGGCTCGGCGAAACAAATCTCGCCCACAAATCCCAGATCGCGCCCATGCACATATTTCTTCCGCGCGCGAAACGTCATCCCATCGCCGCCGCAGAATCCAATCGCCGGCATGCCCGTCGCCTGAATGGCCGCCACCAAGTTCTTATTGACGATGCCTGCCAGTACCATCAGCGCGACGTCCCGGGTCTCCGCATCGGTCACGCGCAACCCATCTACGAACTCACTCTTCTTCCCCAGCCGCTCCAGCATGCGCGTCAACACGCCGCCTCCGCCATGAACCACCGCCACCCGGTGGCCATCCCGCGCCAACTCCGCGACCGCCTGCGCACAGCGCCGCAACATGGCAGCATCCTCGATCGCCGCTCCGCCAATTTTCACCACAATCGTCACTGCAAACCCTCCCGCTCTTCCCACTCGTACATCAGATTCATGTTCTGCACCGCCTGTCCTGCCGCGCCTTTCAGCAGATTGTCCACACACGAAACCAGCACCAGCCGACGGCCGTCCTCCGCCAGGCAGAATCCAAGATCGCAGTAATTCGTGTGCAGCGAAAACTGCAACTGCGGCAATTTCGGTGTGGCAAACACCCGCACCCAATGTTTGCCGGCATAGAAATCCCGCAGACACGACTCCACTTCCTCACTCTTCATCACCCGCTTCAGCCGCACATAGATGGTCGACAAAATCCCGCGCGGAATCGGCAACAAATGCGGCGTAAGTGTCAGATCCGCATCGTCCAGACCCAACTGCTCCACAATCTCTCCCAGATGCCGGTGATTGAACACCGCGTAGGCAGACAGATTGTCTGCCACCGAAACAAAATGAGTTCGCGCCGTGGCCGCCTTCCCAGCTCCCGACACCCCTGACTTCGAATCAGAAATAATCCCGTGCGTCCGGTCGATCAGGTCGGCCTTAAGTAGTGGTGCCAAAGCCAGAATCACCGACGTCGCATAGCACCCTGGATTCGCCACCAGCTGTGCCGGTGCAATGCGATCGCTGTTCAACTCCGGTAGTCCGTACGCCGCCTTCGCCGTCAATTCCGCGGCCGTCGCCGCGTCCGCATCCTCGAACGAGTAGATGGCTCGATGCCGCTCCTGTTTCAGCCGCCACGCCCCGCTCAGGTCAATCACCCGCAATCCTTGCGCAATCGCCTCGGGCACAAGAGACCGCGAAGCTTCATGCGGCGTCGCCAGAAATAGCAACTGCACTCCCTGCCGCTTCAACTCAGGCCAGGAAAGCGTCCGCAGCGGATAACCTCCGTTCCCCGAGAGCTCGGGAAACACCTCCGCCAGATCGGTCGCGCCATCGCTGCCGCCCTCGCGTCGCAGCAACACGGGCTCCTCCAGCCGCGGATGGCGCTCCAGAAGCCTCGTCAATTCCAGCCCGGAATAACCGCTCGCTCCTAGCACCGCGCTTTTCAGCTTCGCCGCCATCAGCCCAGCATCTCCTCGATCCGCAGCGCTACCTTCTTCGCGATTTCTTTGTCGGGACAAACGATCAGAATGGTGTCGTCCCCCGCAATCGTCCCCACCATTTCCTCCCACTCCTGTTCGTCCAGCGCCGCCGCCACGGGCTGCGCGCTGCCTACAATGGTTTTCAGCACCAGCAGGTTCTGCGCGATCCGCACATCCAGCACGAACTCGCGAACCAGCCTTTGCACCGGCGGCAGAGCCTGGCCTGCCGCGCCCTCGCCTTGCGGCAGCGTGTAACCCGACCCCGTCTTGCTGAGATTCAACTCGTGAATATCTCGCGACAGCGTTGCCTGCCCCACTTTGAACCCCCGCTTGCGCAACGCCCGCTGCAGATCTTCCTGGTTCGCTACTGGCCCGTGCTTCAAAGCCTCCAAAACCGCTCTCTGACGAAGCACTTTATTCATTATGAATATTTATTCATCATTGTGAATAAATATTCTCTTATCTTACAGTCCGTGCCGGCCCTGTCAAGGGAAAACCTCTGCCGGCTCTTGCACTCTTGGTGACCCCGGTTCGCTGTGCGATGCGCGCTTCTGTCAGACGGAAAGCGAAACATGATCTGAAATCCTTGCTAGACTACTCGCGGCTTGGAAGCTCGACGCGAGTCAAGCCGGGGAGCAATGCCGCATGAACAAGAGCCCGACGCTCGTGGCCGAGCTGATTGCCGAGTTCCTTGGAACCTTCGTCTTGATGCTGTTCGGAACCGGCGTGGTCGCCATGGTGGTCCTGTTTCCGTCAAGCGCTCCCGCCACCGCGCACGGGGGCTATACCAACATCACGCTGGGTTGGGGATTGGCGGTCACCATGGGCATTTACGTTGCAGGAAAAGTTTCTGGCGGCCATCTCAACCCCGCGGTCACCCTCACTCTGGCCGTGTTTCGCGGCTTTCCCTGGCGTAAGGTGCTGCCTTACTCCATCGCGCAAACTGCAGGAGCTTTCCTTGCCGCAGCGCTGGTCTACCGAAACTATCTGCCCGCCTTTCGCCAGTTCGACCCGCTCCTGGAAAAAACCGCGGGCGTGTTCACAACTTTCCCCGCTTTCCCGGCCCTTCCACAAGCTGGATTTCTCGACCAAGTGATCGGCACCGCTCTGCTGCTCCTCATGGTGTTGGCCATCACGGACGAACTCAATGTCCCTCCCGGAGCCAATCTCGCGCCTCTGATGATCGGGTTGGTCGTCGTTGCGATTGGCATGAGCTTTGGCGGGATGCACGGATACGCGATTAATCCCGCTCGCGATTTTGGCCCGCGGCTTTTCGCCGCCGCCGCTGGATTTAAGAACAACGGACTCACCGACGGAGCTCGGGTATGGTGGGTGCCAGTGTTTGCGCCGCTGCTGGGAGGGCTGGTCGGCGCTGCCGTCTACGATTTCGGTATTCGACGTTTCTTGCACGCGGCCCCGCCCTCGTCCTGATCTTGCGCCGGAAACGTCGGCAAAACAGGAGGCTCTTTGTACATTCTCTCTCTCGATCAAGGCACAACCAGCTCTCGCGCCCTCTTGTTTGACCGCGATGGCGTGGTCCGATCGGTCGCCCAGCGCGAGTTGACGCAAATCTTTCCCCAGCCCGGATGGGTGGAGCACGATCCCGAAGAAATCGCGGCGTCGCAAATCGCGGTCGCATTAGAAGCGCTAGCCAAAGTCAACTTGCAGGCCAAGGACGTTGCCGCGATCGGCATCACCAACCAGCGGGAAACAACGATCGTCTGGGATCGCGCTACCGGCAAGCCGATCTGCAATGCCATTGTCTGGCAGGATCGCCGCACGGCCTCATTTTGTGAGGAACTAAAAGCCCACGGTCACGAACATTTGATCCAGCAGCATACCGGCCTGTTAATCGATGCTTACTTCTCCGGCAGTAAAATTTCCTGGATTCTCGAACACGTGCCGAACGCGCGCCAACTCGCCGAAGCAGGTCGCTTGGCCTTTGGCACGGTCGATACCTGGCTGCTCTGGAAACTGACCGGCGGCCGAGTCCACGTTACCGACGCCAGCAACGCCTCCCGCACCATGCTCTTCAATCTTCACTCTGGAACTTGGGACAACGAATTGCTCGATCTTTTCCAAGTCCCCGCCTCGATGCTGCCCGTAGTCCGGCCTTCCAGTGAAATTTATTGCGAGGTGAGTTCCGTCCCGGAGCTGAACGGAATACCGATCGCCGGAATCGCCGGCGATCAGCAGGCCGCGCTCTTCGGCCAACGATGCATCACTCCAGGCCTTACCAAGAATACTTACGGCACAGGTTGCTTCATGTTGCAGAGCACGGGCAATCGCGCGGTCGCATCGAAGAATCGCCTGGTCTCGACCGTGGCCTGGCGTATCGGTGACAGCACAAACTACGCGCTCGAGGGTAGCGTGTTCGTGGGCGGAGCCGTGGTCCAGTGGCTGCGTGACGGTCTCGGGATTATTCGCGCGTCATCCGGCGTCGAGGCTCTGGCCAACTCTGTCTCCGATAACGGTGGCGTGTATTTCGTCCCCGCCTTCGTTGGCCTCGGCGCTCCGCATTGGGATTCCTACGCTCGCGGCGCAATCTTCGGTCTCACTCGGGGCACCACCGCAGCTCACATCGCGCGAGCTGCCGTGGAAAGTATTGTCTATCAGGTCGCCGATCTCATGGACGCGGTGCAGACCGACACCAGCACTCCGCTGGTTGAATTGCGCGTGGATGGCGGCGCCTCTGCGAACGACGCTCTCATGCAGTTTCAGGCTGATGTTCTGGGCGTGCCCGTGGTCCGCCCCGCGATGACCGAGACCACCGCGCTCGGCGCTGCATTCCTGGCTGGTCTGGCCGTTGGTTTCTGGAAGGACCCGCAGACGATCTCCAGCTTGCCGCAGCAAGAGCGCCGCTTTGAACCCCGCATGCCTCGTTCCCAAGTGAATAAACTGCGTGAGCGATGGAACGAAGCCGTTTCGCGGACCAAAGCCTGGGGCGCCTGAGCCGTTCCATTAAAATCAGCACGATGTAGGCCGAGCAAGCACCCCGCCCTCGGCTACTTGCTTAGCTCGCCGATGAAGACTCCGAAGGGCTGCAGCGAGATTTCCTCTCCGTGAGCCGCCGACTTATCGGTGGCAAGCAATTCTTTGACGGCCGTAAAGCCGTTGCCCTTCAGGTCCACGGTTACTTTCCGCAGCGCGTCCGACATATTTAAAGCCACCACCACCGCCCGATCTCCATCAACGCGCAAGTAGGAAAGCACGTTCGTATCCCCTTCGTTGATCGCTTTGTATTTTCCATCGAGTAGCGCTTGATTGCTGTGCCGCAGCTTGAGGACGCTCTTATAGAACTCCAGCACTGAATCTGAATCCTTCGATTCGTCCGCCACGTTGTGCGTCTTGTACGTCGGAGGAACCGGGAGCCACGGCGTGCCCTTCGTAAAGCCCGCGTTCTCGCTGTCGTCCCATTGCATCGGAGTTCGCTCGCCGTCGCGCCCTTTTTCTTTCGGCCATCCTTTGCGTCCGATCGGATCTTTCACATCTTCCTGGCGTGTCGGAGGAGTCGTCTTCATTCCAATCTCTTCTCCGTAATACATGATCGGAGATCCACGCAAAGTCAGGTACAGAGCCGCCATGACTTTCGCAATCTGGTCGTTGTGTTTGGCATCTCCATATCGATCATAGGACCGCGCAATATCGTGGTTGCTGATCACAAACGTGGGCCATCCGGAAGCCGCGTCTACAGCCGCAATCTGCTTGCGGAATTCCGCCGGGGAAAGTTTGTTGACCATGGTAAAAAGAAAATCCATGGGCAGCTGCAGTTCGTTATTCCCCTTGCCGTAATACTGGTTGAGCTCCGCTACATTCGCGGTCCAGGTCTCGCCGATCAATACCGCGTCATATTCATTCGCCACCTGGCGCAACCCGCGCAACACATCGTGGACCTCGGGCAGCTTCCCGTTGTATTTGCTCTCCTCGAACGGATCTCCAAAAGCATTCTTGCCCGGCTTCAGGATCGGATTGTCTCGCAGATTCGGATCTTCAAACAGCGTGTCCACCGCATCCAACCGGAAGCCCGACACGCCGCGCTTATACCACCAGCGCGTCACATCGAACATGGCGTCCTTCACCGCCGGATTGCGCCAGTTCAAATCCGGCTGCTCCGGATAGAAAATATGGTAGTAGTACTGACTCGTGGTCGAGTCAAACTTCCACGCTGATCCTCCAAAAATCGAGACCCAATTGTTCGGAGGCTCTCCTGGCCCTTTTCCATCTCGCCAGATATACCAATCGCGATAGGGCGAGGTTCGCGACGACTTCGACGCCAGAAACCACTTATGCTGATCGGATGTGTGATTCACCACAAAGTCGAAAATGATGTGGATGTTCCGCTTCTTCGCCTCACTCGCCAGGAAATCAAAGTCGGCCAGCGTTCCGTACATGGGATCGATATTTTCGTAATCGGAAACGTCGTAGCCGAAATCGACCTGCGGTGAAGGGAAGCAGGGCGAGATCCAGATCGCATCCACGCCGAGATCTCTCAAGTAATCCAGCTTCGAAGCGATCCCCCGAAGATCGCCGACGCCGTCATTATTGCTATCGGCAAAGCTCCGCGGGTAAATCTCATAAAAGACAGCGTGTTGCCACCAGGGATGACTTCGATCCGTAGGACCTGAGGACGTCTGCGCCAGAGCCATTGATGCTGCTAAGCAAGCTCCGACCAGCAGCACGACCAGCCGCAGTGTAATTTTTCTCATGCCCGACCTTTCCAAAACCAGCGTAGCCGCAACAACTCGCCCCAAAGCTTTTCAACGGTAACAGCCGCTACGGAATAACTGGCGCCTCCGCCACTCCCACGTTCGTATCCGCGCCGCCATAGTAAAACAGATACCGCTTTCCTCGCTGCACCATGCCTTCGACGAACACCACGTTCGGCACCTGTCCCACCTGTTCCCACGGCTTCTCTGGAGCAAAAACCGGCTTGTCCGTCCGCGCGATCAGCCTGCCCGGGTCATTCCGGTCGAACATGGCAACGCCGGTGCGGTACACAAGCTTGTCGTCGGCACCGTTGTAGATAAGAACGATTCCCTTCGGAGTAACGATTGGCGCCGGCCCAGGCTCCGCGACGCGAGCGTCAAACATTCCTGCACGCACCGGAAGTACCGGCGTATCGGTCTCTTCCGTCCAGTGCAACAAATCTGTGGAGGAGGCCAGCCCAACCTGGTCATTG
This sequence comes from uncultured Acidobacteriaceae bacterium, assembly GCA_964403025.1. Lineage (GTDB taxonomy): Bacteria > Acidobacteriota > Terriglobia > Terriglobales > Acidobacteriaceae > Sulfotelmatobacter. The sequence goes on from CAYOEH010000007.1 coordinate 174,825, forward strand.
TTGTCCTTCGCCGTTCCCAGAAAGTACATCCAGTACTTACCGGCAATCTTTTCTGGCACAATCGCTCCAGATTTCGTCCAGCGAATGTTCCAGCGCCCTTTGTAAGCAGGGAGAATCACGCCTCTTCGCTCCCAGTGCATGAGGTCTTTTGAAGTCGCAAGGCAAAGTTGCGCATCTTTTTTGTTATAGCCCGTATAGGTCAGATAGTAAGTGTCGCCGAACTGAACCAGCCTCGGGTCTTCCACGCCGCCATCTTTTTCATAGTCTTTCTCCGGCGAAAATACCGGCTCGCTGCGCCGCGAAAAGTGCACGCCATCTGTACTCTCCGCGTATCCCAGCCGAGACGTGCCGCCCTTGTCCTGCGCGCGGTAAAGCATTACGATTTTTCCGTCGCGCAGAACCACCGAAGGATTGAAAGTGCCTGCCGACTCCCACCCATCTCCCTGCGGTGAAATCACCGGCGTTTCGGAAACCCGCTGCCACGCCCCAAAAGGCCAACTTGCGCTATCCTGTGAAGCCAGCGCCAGAACCAGCGCCAGGACCTTTGCCCAGCTTTTGATAGGAATTAGATGGATCATGATAATCGTGCCCTTTGACGTCCAATGATTTTGCGTCGAGATCAGTCTTATGCCGCGACTGCGATGTGTGCGTACCGATTCTCGGCCAGTTGACTCATTCCTGCAACCTTCACCCGCGACGGTGAAATTTCCATGTCGAACACGAAAAACACGATCGTCGGTTTAGGGGAGTTGCTTTGGGACTTGTTCCCCGCCGGAAAACAATTGGGTGGCGCTCCAGCCAACTTCGCCTACATCACCTCTCTGCTCGGTGATGAGGGAATCCCGGCCAGCCGACTGGGCGAGGATCCTCTCGGCCATGAAGCAATTCATCGTCTCGGAGAGCTTGGACTCTCGACCGAGTTTATTCAGCAAGACGCGGATCATCCTACCGGGACCGTGAAGGTGGAAGTGGATTCTTCCGGGCAAGCACGATTTGAAATCGCCAAGCCCGTGGCGTGGGATTTCTTTGATTGGACTCTGCAGTGGCAACAGTTGGCGCAACGAACCGATGCGGTTTGCTTCGGCACTCTGGCACAACGATCGGAGCACAGTTGCACCACAGTGCGCAGTTTTCTGCTCGGCACTCGTCCGAGCGCCCTGCGAATCTGCGACATCAATCTTCGGCAGACTTTCTTTACCGCACAGGTCGTAGCGGAATCGATGAAGCTGGCAAGCATCGTCAAACTGAACCACGAAGAACTTCCCAGAGTGATGCGATTAGTTGAGTTAGAACATCGCGGAGAAGAAGATTCGGCGCGCCGCTTACTCACCTCTTATGATCTGAAGCTCGTCTGCATCACTCGTGGCACCAACGGCAGCTTCCTTGTATCCGCAAACGAGTGCTCGGAGCATCCCGGTTTCAGAGTCAAGGTCGCGGATACCGTCGGCGCGGGGGACGCATTCACCGCGGCCTTGGTGCACGGATATCTTCGGGGCACCTCGCTCGTGCAAATCAACGAAACCGCAAACCGCGTCGGTGCCTGGGTCGCCAGCCAGCCCGGAGGAACGCCGGCGCCAAAGGCTGGCGACCTAAATCAAAGCCTTGCTGAGATCGGCTAATAACGAAACAATTTGTTTCGCATCAGCATTTGTTAAGACATTCGCAATAAAAATAAATTGATGCGCCGAAAATTTTCCCGAAAATAAACAGCTCGTTTTTCCCCATCACTGCAATTTTTAGTTTAATCTGTCAGGTTTGGCTTTTGGTGTCTGAGGGGGCCCAAGTGACCACGCCGCAAGTACTTCTTCGTCTGCTGGTTTGCGTCTCGGTTTTGGTGCCGATCGCATCGAGCAGCGCGCAGCAGATTCCTGAGAACACTTATCAGGAGCTGCATTGGCGAATGATCGGCCCATTTCGTGGGGGCCGGACGCGTGCTGCCACCGGTGTTCCCAGCGAGCCGAATGTGTTCTACATGGGCCAGGTCAACGGAGGAGTCTGGAAATCCGATGACTACGGCCGCACCTGGAATCCCATCTTCGATCACGAATCCACGCAATCGATTGGCGCAATCGCCATCGCTCCCTCCAGTCCCAACATTATTTATGTAGCGAGTGGCGAAGGCCTCCATCGCCCCGACCTCTCGGTCGGCAACGGAATTTACAAATCCGTCGACGCTGGGAAAACTTGGACTCACCTCGGCCTGCGCGACGGCCAGCAAATCCCAGCGCTTGCCGTCGACCCTCGCGATCCCAATCGAGTCTTCGCCGCCGTACTCGGCCATCCCTACGGCCCAAATGAAGAGCGCGGTCTGTTCCGTTCGACCGACGGCGGCCATTCGTGGCAGAAGATTATTTACAAAGACGCGAATACCGGCGCCTCCGACGTAGAAATCGATCCTTCGAATCCCGACGTCATCTACGCGTCGATGTGGGAAGTCCGCGAGGGCCCTTGGGAAGACAATAATGAGGTCAACGGCACCGGCGGTGGATTATTCAAGTCCACGGACGGCGGAAACACCTGGCATCCTCTTACCGACGGCCTCCCGAAAGATCTGTCGCAAATTTATGTTGCGATTGCTCCCAGTGATCCGCGTCGCCTTTATGCCACCCTCGGAATGGCCTCGGGCGCACTCGCTGTTTATCGTTCTGACGACGCCGGAGAAAGCTGGTCCAAGATAACCGACGATCCACGCCCATCTGGCCGCATCGGCGGCGGAGACCTTCCCATTCCCCGCGTCGATCCCAGGAATCCCGATATCGTCTACAGCGCCAGCACCGTCACCACAAAGTCCACCGATGGCGGTAAAACCTGGTTCGGCTTCCGCGGCGCTCCCGGCGGGGACGACTATCAGAATCTCTGGATCAATCCCAACGACCCCAACATTATTCTTCTCGTCAGCGATCAAGGCGCCCTCGTCACCGTCAACGGCGGCGGCTCCTGGAGTTCCTGGTACAACCAGCCCACCGCGCAGATTTATCACGTCTCCATCGCGCCAACTTTTCCTTACCGTGTTTGCGGTGGCCAGCAGGAGAGCGGCTCCGTCTGCATCTCCAGCCGCGGCAACGATGGCGCCATCACCTACCGCGAGTGGCATCCCGTCGGCGTGATCGAATACGGCTACGTCGCCCCCGATCCGCTTGACCCTGACATTATTTATGGCGGCGGCCGAAGCGAAGTTTCGAAGTTTCACTGGTCCACCGGCCAGGTCCAGAACATAACCCCGATCCCGCTTCGCGACGCGAAATACCGCACCGACCGCAGCGAGCCAACGATGTTCTCGCCAGTCGACCCGCACACTCTTTATTACGCCAGCAACGTGCTCTTCAAAACCACCGACGGGGGCAACTCCTGGCAGACCATCAGCCCAGATCTCACTCGCGAAAATCCCGGAGTTCCCACCAGCGCCGGCACTTTCGTCCCCAAAGGCGCCGGGCGGCAACGCGGCGTGATTTACGCTCTCGCGCCTTCGTACAAGAACATCGACACGCTGTGGGCTGGCACCGACGACGGCCTCATCTGGCAGACTCGCGACGGCGGCAAGAAATGGAATGACATCACTCCCAAAGAGCTGACGCCCTGGAGCAAAGTCACGCAGATCAGCGCCTCGCACTTCGATGACGACACGGCCTATGCCTCCGTGAGCCGCTTTCGGATCAACGACCAGCTTCCTTATATCTACCGCACTCACGATGGCGGCAAGACGTGGCGCCTGATCACGGCCGGCCTTCCCGACTTCGGCCCGGTCGATACGGTGCGCGAAGATCCCGTTCGCAAAGGCCTGCTCTTTGCTGGCACCGAAAATTCCGTTTGGGTTTCGTTTGACGATGGCGATCACTGGCAATCTCTGCAACTGAATCTGCCGCACACCTCCATGCGCGATCTCTGGATTCACGACGATGACCTTATCGTCGCCACGCACGGCCGCTCCTTCTGGATACTCGACGACATCGCTCCGCTACGGGAAGTCGCGAACTTACCTGCCGCCGAGGCGCATCTCTTCACTCCCGCGCCTGCCTTCCGCATCCAGCGCGATACCTACACTGACACGCCGCTTCCCCCAGACGAGCCTTTTGCTGCCGATCCGCCCGATGGCGTGGTGATCGATTACTATCTCGCACGCAGCGGCTTTGCTCCCGTCACGATCGAAATCCTCGACGCCCGCGGCCAACTCGTTCGCAAATTCTCCAGCGCCGACAAGCCACCGGTCACGGAAGAGGACTTGAAGAAGCAACTTATTCCTCTCTACTGGCTGCGCCCATTCCGTTCTTTGCCATCCGATGCCGGCATGCACCGCTGGGTTTGGGATCTCCACTATCCCAAACCGGAAGCCACGCGCCATGAATACCCGATCTCCGCGGTCCCCGGCGACACGCCTCGCCTGCCGCTCGGTCCAACCGCTTTGCCCGGCACGTACACCGTAAAGCTCACCGCAGACGGCACAAGCTATACCGCTTCGTTTGCCGTGAAGATGGATCCTCGCGTAAAGACATCCGCAGCCGGTCTCGAGAAAAAGTTCCAACTCGAAACCCGGCTGGCGTCATGGTTGAGCGAGACCTCCCGAGCCGTACTGCAGGCAGGATCGATTCGCGAGCCGCTGCAAAAGCTGAATGAGCAATCGAGCGGAACAGTTCGTGATTCTGTTCAGGCCTTCCAGCACAAGCTGGTTGCAGTTCTGGGGGCGCCAGCCAGTTTCGCTGCGCCGCCTTCCAACGACATGACCCTGTCCCGCGTCAACGGGCAAGTAGCGATCCTATACGGTCAGGTGTGGCAGGTGGATGCCGAACCGACGGCTTCACAATCAGAAGCCGCTGCGACCATCGGTCACGAAGCGTCCGATGTGATGAAGCGCTGGGAGGCGCTCCGCACTATGGATCTTTCCGCTCTCAACCGCGCCCTCGGTGGCGCAAATCTGCCAGAAGTAAAAATCGACTCGGACCCTCATCAGCAAGAAACGAATACGGACGAAGAATAAAACTGCCCACCGTGTCCGACTCGGAAAGCGCCCGACTTCAGTCATGCCGTAAGTCGTCACGTTCGGAAAGCGCCCGACTTTAGTCATGCCCTAAGTCGTCACGTTCGGGAAGGGCACGACTTTAGTCGTGCCGTAAGTCGTGCCTGATATGCTCGCGCTTCAGAGCCTGAGGTCGTCTCTCGCACCGCTACAGGCCTTCCACCGCGCTCTGCAACTTTTGTGCAATCTCGGCGGGGTCGCTCTCCGAAGTAAACCGCATCGGCCGCCCAATCCGGACGCCAATCTTCCACGGCCGCGCAAACTTTCTACCCGCCTGCTTGATTTCAAACAACCCCACTATCCTCATCGGCAGCACGGGTATGTCCAGATTTTTCGCCAGCAGTCCAATTCCCGCGCGAAACGCATTCATTTTTCCATCCACCGTGTGCCGCCCCTCGGGAAACACCAGCACGCTGTATCCGCGGTCCACCGCCCGGCCCGCGTAAGCAAAGCTCTTCCGGAACCCAGCTTCGCGCGGCAGCGGAAATAAATTCAGCAGCGAAACGCCCAGCGCCCACTGCATCCGGTCATAGATTCTTCCAAAGAAATTTCGGTCTACTCCAGGGGAATGAAGCTTCTGCAACGCCTCTCCGCCCGCCGCCGTCGCAATGCGATTCCGCAACCGCGCCGGCAGCGCCGTCTGCACGAACCCCACATCCACATCGTCAATATGATTGCAGACCACCAGCAGCGGTCCGTTCACTCCCCGCAAATTTTCTCGGCCTTCAATCCACGGCCAACCCAGCACCATTACCGCCGGCATCATCAATAAGTGCTGCGCCAGCCATCGTACCCAGGTCACCGGCCAGCGCAACACCCAGTCTGGATAGTGATACTCCGCCCGCGGCCGCGCCTCACCGCTTAACATCCTTTCTACATCGCCAACTGTGCGCGCCGCGCTGAAGCGAGTCTCGCTCAAATCCACTTGATACCGATCTTCCAGCGCGCTGATCAACTCCACACGATCCAGCGAACTCAGCCCTAAATCGGAAGAAAGATCCGAATCGCGCCACGAGGAAGCGTTCTTCCCCTTCCGTCCCGTAATCCGCCCAATCAACTCCATCACGGGACTATCACTCGCAACGTCTTTCTCCCCCGGTTGCAGAATTTCTCGCGCCGCAAATCCCGCAATTACGTTCCGCCTTGGCTTCTGCGTGCTGGTGCGCGGAAAATCTTCCTGCGGCCACCGCACCCACATCCGCATCCGCTGAAACTCCGCCAGCCCCTGATTCGCACGCTCCACCACTTCCTGCGCGCGGGCATCATCCCGCAAAATCATCACGGCACAGGGCTCTGCATTTCCGCCTCGCTCGATCCCCACCACCACGCAATCTCTTACCTCCGGCTGTCGCCGCAACGCCGCTTCCAAATCCTCCGGATAAATATTCAGCCCCGCAGGCGTGACGATAACTTCTTTCTTGCGCCCCTTGAAATAAAGATTCCCCGCCTCATCAAGCGCGCCCACATCCCCGGTGCGATACCAACCGTCTTTATCCGTAACCTCGCCAGCGGCCGTAACCTCGTCAGCGGGCCTCTCGGAATGCTTCGCTCCCCAATATCCCGCCGCCACTCCGCCCCCGCGGATCAAAATCTCGCCGTCTTCTGCGAGTTTCACCTCGCGTCCCGGCAGCACTTTTCCGATCGATCCCCTCCCCAACTTGAATGGATGGTTCACGCTAATCAGCGATGTCGTCTCCGTCAGCCCATACCCCTGAATCGCGGCGTAGCCCAGCCGTCCCCAGAATTCTTCCGTCTCCGCACCCAGAGCCGCGCCTCCGGAAATGAAGGCCCAGAACTTCCATCCAAACTGCCGATGAATGTCGCGGAATATCCACCATCGCAGCAGAAAATGTTTTCCTTCTGACATACGCAATCGCCGTCGAAAGCCTTCGATCTTTTTCCTGCCATCTGCACCATCCTCCAGATCGCGTTCGATCTTCTGTTTCAATGACTGCAAAACTCTCGGCACACTCACCAACACTGATACCCGCTCCCGGCGAATGGTGCTCACAATTTCCGATGGCTTCAGCTCCTCCTGAAAAATCACCGTCCCTCCCAGCAGCGGCGGCAAGAACATTCCCAGAAATTGTCCGAACACATGACTCAGCGGCAGCAAATTCAAGAACCGCACCGGATGCACCCACCGCTCATACTTCAAATACCCCAGCATCTCCCGTTCTAGCGGAGCGATGTTGGCCAGCACATTCCCATGCGTGATCACCACGCCCTTGGGCTCGGCGGTCGTACCCGAAGTGAAAACAATCTGCAGCGTATCGTCGCGCCCGACGGATAGCCCCAGGGTGCCCCGTCCTAGTCGCGTTCTTTGCGGCAGGGCGGGGACTTTGATCTCCTCAAGGTCTATCACCGGAACTGCGCCAGTAATGTTCTCCGCCGCGTGCCTCCGCGAACAAACCCAAAGCTTAGCCTCAACCTGCCGTGCAACCCGCGCTGCAAAATCACCCTCAGCCCCATCGTCCATCGGAACAACGACCACACCGCACATCGCACACCCAAAGAATGCCGCAACCCACTCCGCACAGTTCTCACTCCACAACATCACCCGCTCGCCTTTGCCGATCCCTCGCGTCTGCAGTTCCCGGCAGAACTGAAGCGCCATCTCCAAAACCTGCCCGTAAGTGAACCACTCCATGCGGTATCCACGCCGCTGCCCGTAAGCGTGCTCATCGTGGTGCGCCTGGAAGTTCGTCAGGAAGAATTCTGCTAAAGATTCAGCCATGGAGTGAGGAGCGCAGGCAGCAGAAAAATAAAACAGAAGCCCGGCCTCTAGGCAAGTTTAGTAGCAGAGAGATGGTGGTTGCGACAAGAATTCCCCGGATTTCCGCGCTTGACAGAAACTCAAAACGCTCTGAAAGTACCGAGTTGCGGATGGCCTACAGGAATGACGATTTTCCTACCAAAAGCGGAGGCCATTAGGCCGGGTCTACGTTTGCTTCTTAACAGACATGGGTCGATTTTGCAGGAAGCTAATAATCAGTCCGCTATTTATTTGCAAGCCGCCGTTGTAGCTGACCAAGCCCTTCTTCCTGAACCCGCCCATAAATTTGCTTACCCTTGCGCGGGTGGTACCAACCATCTCCGCCAGAGTTGATTGGCTTACCTTCAGAGGGTTCTCCGGCTTTGATTCCCTGGTTATTTCGCCAAACAGCAAAAGGACCCGCGCCAGTCGCCTTTCGCTGAAATTGAAGAATTGATCTACCAGGTCTTCCTCGATTCGAATAATCCGGGAAAGCAGATATTCCACAAATAGCGCTGCAAATTGCGGATCCCGCTTGAGGGTGCGAATCGTGCTGTCCTTTCGCAGTCGGGTGATATTGGACGGCCCAATGGATCTCGCTGTATAAATCCGCAGAGATTGCCCTGCCAGACAGCCTTCACCAAAAAAGCTACCTCGCTGCAGGAAGGCGACTATCGCTTTTTTGTGACGCGAGGAGACCGCCGTGAGCTTTACAGTCCCACTCTGAATGTAGAAAACAGCATCCGCTGTTTCCCCTTGAGAAAAAACGATCTCTTTGTCGCGGTATTCGCGAAGAGTCATTCCAGCACGGAACTTTTTGCGGAAAACGGCGGAACTCAAAGCGAGAGTACGTTTAATTGCCATTCGGGCAAGGGCAATCGTACCCACCAAGAGCCAAACTCGTCTAGATGTTCAAAATTGAACATCACCGCGTTAATGCTGGACGAAATGTCGGCACTCGGAACGATTTTCGGCAAGAAGATTTCACTCCCGCCCCACCCCCAGCGCATCCGCCACCCGATTAATGTAGTTAAACCACGATGCGATCAGCGTAATCTGCAAAATTCCGCGATCGTCAAATCCTGCCGCCCGCAGCCCTTCAATATCATCCTTCCAAACGCTCGTAGCGTCCTTGGTCAGCTTGACCACATAGTCCACCATCACCCGCTCCTGCGGCGTAATGGGCGCTGTGGTGTAGTCCTTTTCCAGCGCCTCGACCAGTTCTTTATCCAGCGTCACTCTACGCAGAAACTCTGCGTGCGACTCGATTCAATACTTGCACCGGTTCGTCACCGATACCATGGTCGCGATCATCTCATGCTGCCGCCGGCTCAGCGGCAACTCCGGCGACATCAGCGCCCCAAATGTTCCAAACGCGTGATAGAGCGCCTCAGGAATCAGCGTGTGCGACCCCACAATCGTCGACCCGCCCGACTCATCCGGATGCACCGGCGTGGAATACTCCTCGGGATACAACGCCCGCTGCCCCTCCATCGCCTGCCGCAACTTCTCATCCACTTCTGATAGCGGTACGGTTTTAATCCAGGTCATAGATGCGCTTGCCCTTCCCCAAGAACTTCCGCGTTAACTTCGCAGCGGGAAGATTACACGCTTGCTCACGGCCGCCACATACCGCATTTGTACTAGAGTCGGGCCCTGTCATGGAGCGATTCCGGCCCTCGCCGGCAGTTCCAGCCCCTGATTCCCTTCGTAACCCTTTCGTACACTCCCTTTTGGTAACCCTTGGTAACCATGCGATTCACCCCGTCCAGCCGTACAATTGCTCTTGTCCAACTGGCCATCTCCAAAAATGGAGTTTGGCCATGTGACGTTTCCCCGGGTAACACTTCCCAGGAGCCGTCATCGGGTTCGCGGTACAGAAGTTCTCGGTTCGGGCTGTCTTGGTGCAGACCAGGGGCTGGAGTTCGTAACCTTATGGCGTTCGGTTTCGGGTTCAACAAACAAAAAGTTCTCAGCGCTGCGGAGAAGTACGTCCAGCAGGGCAAGATTCAAAATGCCATCGCTGAGTACGAGAAAGTCACCAAGGCCGATCCTAAAGATCTCACTGTCACCAACACCATCGGCGACCTTTACTCCCGTCTCGGCGAAGCCGATAAAGCCACCGAATGCTTCAAGACCGTAGGCGATGCCTATGCCGCGCAAGGTTTCACGGTCAAGGCCATCGCGATGTACAAGAAGATCAGCAAGCTCAAGTCTTCTCTTGAAAGCGTGCTGAAGCTGGCCGAACTCTACACCCAGCAGGGACTTTTCAACGACGCACGCGCCCAATATCTGCAAGTTGCCGAAGAGTTCCTGAAATCCAACGAGCTCGATAATGCCGTCCGCATCTTCCAGAAGATTCTGGAAATGGATCCGGAAAACACCAGCATGCGCGTCCGCCTGGCGGAAGTCTACATCCGCCTCGGCAAAAAGAACGATGCATGGCAGATTTTTTCCGCAGCCGCCGAAACTCTCCGCGCCAAGGGCTCACTCAGCGCCGCCGAAGAAGTTCTGCAGCGCATGCTCACACTCGATCCCGGCAATGGTTACGCACTGCTCATGCAGGGCCGTAACCTGCTCGAAGCCGGAGACTCCGACGGCGCCATCGAATCTCTGCGGAAAGTTTCGGACCTCGACTCTAATCCCGATGGCCTGCGTGATCTACTCAAGGCATACTTGAAGAGCGGCCGCCTGTCCGATGCCGGAACGCTCGCCAGCAAGCTCCTTACCGTACACAACGATCTCGTTGCCATCTCCACTTTTGCCGATGCCCTGATGCAGGCCGGCCAGTACGAGAACGCGCTCCAGGTGTACGACCAGCATGCCGACCGCCTCTTGGCCGAGGATTCCAACAAAGTTCTAAAGAACCTTCATTCCATCATTGGGCACGTGCGCGACAATCCCGCCTCGCTCGAGAAGCTTCTCGAACTCTTCCAGAAGGCCGGAGAGTCTACCCACCTCACCGAAGTCATTGAGTTGCTGGCTCACGCCTCCGTCCAGTCCGGCGATCTTCCCCGCGCTCGCGATCTTTATCAAAAGCTCGCTACCATGGAGCCTGGCAATCCCCTGCACATGAATAATTACCAGCAGGTGGTCAGCCAGCTCGGGGGACCCTCTGCCGAAAAGCTGATTTCCGCGGAAGAAGCCGCCGTCATCGTCGACGAGCTGGAAGCCACTTCTCCGTCGGTTCACCAACATTATTCCGACGCAGTCGCGCTCGCCGTCCGCTCCGCGCTCACGGACGCGGAACTTTTCATTTCCTATAACATGCCGGCCAAGGCTCTGGGCCCGCTGATGGCCGCTCTACCGCAGGCACCGAACGATCTCCGCCTGAATCAGCGCCTCGCCGCTCTGCACACCCGTGCCACGCGCTTCGCCGAAGCGGGCGTATGCTGCCGCACCTTGCAGAGTGTCTACTCCGAAGCCGGATATCCCGAGGAAGCCACTCGCTACGGCGAACTCGCGGATCGTTACGAGTTACGCTCGACCGCTTCCGCTTCGACGGATCCGATCGTCGAGCTCTCCACAGCCTCAGAAGAAGCTGTTTCCGAAGAGATTACAGTCGGCGATGGGCCCTCGGCTCCCTGGCCCGCGGCTCACACCGAGCCCACGGCAGACGCTGAATTCTCCGTAGTCGCCGAGCAGGACAACGATCAAGGCCAAGCCACTGACGAAGTCACTCAGGCCGTAAGCGCGGCCGAGCCCTCCGCCGAACCAGAAGCTGCTCCCGCGGAGATTGACCTTTCTTCTGAGTGGGATGATGCCATCACCATCGAAGCCGAGGAGCCATCTGCGGAAACAGCAGAAACCGAAGTCGCCCACGCCGTTGGCGACCATCCCGTTCCCGGCACGCCCCCGGCGGAAGAGCCCGACGACGCAGAGTCCAGTCCGGAAAAAGTCGCCGAAACCATCGAGGAAGTCCGTTTCTACCTCGAGCATGGAATGCCCGAGCAGGCTGTCGCGGCCTTTGAAAAGCTTCAGGCTCTCACCACAGACGAAGCCACTTTGTCCGCGCTCGAAGCCGAAATCCAGACCGCCTCGCATCCCGCTGTGGAGGAAGCGCCCGCCGTCGACGTTTCCTCTGAAGAGCCGGTCGCCGAAATCACCGTCGATGAAATTCCAGCCGCCGCTCCCGAAGAGCCAGTCGCGGTCGCAGAGATTTCTGTCGAGCCGCCAGCTCCTGCTGCACAGGTCGAAGCCAAGCACATAGAAGCTCCTCCCGCGCGCCACGTTGAGCCTGCAAGGCCGCCCGTGGTTGAGCCTGCAGTCGAGGCCCCCGGTGTCCTGCAGGAATTCGTCTCGGATCTCGAGTCTTCTCTCGGCGACAATTTCCTTCCCGCCACGGTCTCGCATGAAGCCGAACCGGCGGTCGAGCACGCATCCGCGGCTTCCGCAATCGAACACTCTCAGCCTGAACTTGAACCTGTCGGCAACGCTAAACCCACCACCTTCGGCGTACCTCAAACCGAAGTCATGGGCGAGTTTGTGGCCGATCTTGAAGCCTCCTTGGGGGACGATTTCCTCAAGGGTGCTCCAGTCGCGGAACCCGCGCCCGCAGCGCCATCTCAGCCCGTACAGGAAACCAAGCCGCCCGTTGCAGCAGCGCCCGCGCAGCAGTGGCCAGCGCCAGCGCCCGTTAAGCCGGTCCAAGTCCCTGCCGCCAGCGCTGCTGCCGCAGCCGCGTCCTCTGGTGCTCCTACAATTTCTTCCCAGACATCCGTTGCGCCGCCAAAACAATCTGCTCCCGCTCCCGCTGCCGCCACTCCGCACATTTCTCCAATCGTTTCCGGCGCGCCCGCCCCAGCCAAGTCTTCTGCCTTCGGTGAGGATGCCGGCGTCGATCTGGCCGAGATGTTCGGCGAGTTGAAACAAGATCTTGAATCCGGCACCGCTACCACCGAAGAAGATCCCGAGACCCATTACAACCTCGGCATCGCCTTCCGCGAAATGGGCCTGCTCGATGAAGCCATTGGCGAGTTGCAAAAGACCTGCCAGGCCGTCGACCGCGGACATCCTTTCCCGCAAGTCATGCAAACTTACACCTGGCTGGCGCAGTGCTTCCTCGACAAAGGCGTCCCCGAGGCCGCGATCCGCTGGTACCAAAAAGCTCTTGATTCCAAGGGCATCGACGAAGAGACGCGCACCGCTCTCCACTACGAAGTCGCGGCTGCCTATGAGGCCGCTGGCGATAAACCTTCCGCCCTCAAGCACTTCATGGAGGTTTACGGCCGCAACATCGACTATCGCGACGTCGCCGAGCGCATCAAGCCCTTGAAGTCGTAGAATAGCCCGATGGGTTTTGTCCCTCACTTTTTTGGCCCGGCATCCGACGGACCTTTGCGCGCGATTCCATGCCCGCGGCAGCGGAGTCTCCAGTGACCGCCGATCCCAAGCTACCCATCGAAAGCGGTCCCGTACCCGTCCACGGAGAGGCCCAGCAAACCATTACCGGGTTCCTGGAGCCGAAAGCGTTGGATCGTGACGCTGCCCCGCACACCGGGTTGCAACTCTGGCTGCATCGCACCTCGGTCTTCCTGTTCGTGCTCATCAGCGCCGTCGCCGGAGTCCTGCTCGTAATCTTGCCCTGGACTCCGGAGTGGACCGACAACTATCTTCTGCTTTCCTATCCCTGGCTTCGTACCTTGATCTCAACCGGATTTTTTCGCGGCCTGTGCAGTGGTTTGGGTTTGCTCGATATTTGGATCGGCTTCTGGGAAGCCCTTCACTATCACGATCGTCAATAAATTCAATGCCGGGTCATAAATGATTGGGGAAGGGCACGGCTTCAGCCGTGCCGCTCGAAGCCAACGGAACTTGCGGGCTTTAGCCCCTGTGGTAAGCCTCTCCACTATGAGACCATCTTCTGTGTGGTAGCCTGCAACCAAGACTCTTTGGTTTCGTAAGGCTGGGGTCCAAGAATGCTAGTGCTCGGAACGTGAGTCTTCCACATGGTCGATAAGCTCAAATCCGCCCCGCTGGCCTACGAGAATCAACCTTTCATCAACAGTCCCGACGGACGCATTCTCCGCATTCTTGCGGAGTACCAGGAGCCGCTCTCGCGCTTCCGCCGTGAGCAGATTCAGGATACGGTCGTCTTTTTCGGATCTGCTCGTTTCCAGGGAGACGATGCCGCCAAGAAAAATCTGGCTGCCGTGGAAAAAAGCGATACGCAGGCCGGTGGCGCAGAGCAACTAGACAGCCTCAAGCGCGCCCGTGCCGCCGTCGACATGGCCCGCTACTACGAAGATGCGCGCCGCCTGGCTTTTCTTCTGACCGAGTGGTCCATTCAAATCCCCGCCCGCCGCCGCCGCTTCGTCGTCACCACGGGCGGTGGTCCCGGTATCATGGAAGCCGCCAATCTTGGCGCCCATGAAGCCGGTGGGAAAAGCATCGGCCTCAACATCAATCTGCCCTTCGAGCAGAATCCCAACCAATACATCACGCCCTCGCTCAACTTCGAATTCCACTATTTCTTCATGCGCAAGTTCTGGTTCGCCTATCTCGCCAAAGCACTGGTAATTTTCCCCGGTGGCTTCGGCACCATCGACGAACTTTTCGAAATCCTCACCCTCGCCCAGACTGACAAGCTCGCCAAGAAAATTCTCGTCGTCATCTACGGGAGCGAATACTGGCATCGCATCATGAACTTCCAGGCCTTTGTTGACGCCGGCACGGTCTCCGCGAATGACCTCAATCTGTTCAAGTTCGTCGACTCCCCGGAAGACGCCTTCAACTTCCTGCGCGACGGCCTCACTGAATACCACCTCGGCGGCCCGCCCAAGAAAGAAAAAGAACAAGAAGTCCTGCCCGAAATCGCCAAGACGCGGCCGTAGCATGCAGGGACAGCCGCCCTCGGCTGTCCATCGAGCGCAGCTCGACGCCTTTCTATCCGCCGCACCGCGAGTTGTTGGTCATAGGCGTCCGGATTTAGATTCAAGGCCGGTCCAGGTTTTTTTGCTTTTGGGTGGCGCAGCGCATCAGCGCTCCTTGAGCGCCTGGAATTCAGTCGGCTTGCCCTATAGGCCGCGCGAAAACGCCGCATACACAACCGTGGAAGAGCGGCGCTTCAGCGCCGCGTAAAGCCTCCGGAATTTTGCGGGCTTTAGCTCCTGAGGTCCTTGCCCCATCCTTTTCCTCTAAACTAGAGCCTGATGCCCGAAAGAACCCTCCTCTACTACATCACCGACCGCACCTCCTTCCCCGGCGACGAACGCGCTCGACGCCTTCGTCTCCTCGACAAAATCGCCGAAGCCGCCAACGCCGGAGTCAACTACATCCAGCTCCGCGAAAAAAATCTCTCCACCTGCGACTTAGAGTCGTTAGCCCGCGAGGCCTTACAAATCATCCGTAAACTGGAACCTGGAAACCCGAAACTGGGAACTGCCCTCCTGATCAATTCCCGTACCGACGTTGCCCTGGCCACCGCTGCCGGCGGAGTTCACCTTCCTGCGAATGATGTTTCACCGGAAGAAGTACGAAAAATATGGAAGTGTGGCGCGGGCACTCTTGCCTGCGAAATCTCACCAGAAAATCCGCGGATCTCCATCTCCTGTCACTCCCCGGAAGAAGTCGCCCAAGCCGCCGCCAACGGCGCCAACCTGGCCCTCTTCGCTCCCGTCTTCGAAAAGAAAGACGCCCCTGAAACCACCCCCAAAGGCCTTGCCGCTCTCCGCCAAGCCTGCCGCGCCAAAATCCCAGTGCTCGCACTCGGAGGAATCACTTTGCAGAACGCCGGATCCTGCCTGCAAGCCGGAGCTGCCGGCATCGCCGCCATCCGCCTCTTCCAGGAAAACGACATCGCCTCCACCATCCGCACCTTGCGCGGAGATCATTAGAAGTTGGTTGAGAGTAGTAGAGGTTGGTAAACGCCTTCGGGTGGCGCAGCGCTTCAGCGCTGCGATTACTGGCACCCTAACTGGACATGGGCTTTAGCAACCCGCGCCCCACGGGCTTGTAGAGGTGAGTATCGCCTTTGGGTGGCGCAGCGCTTCAGCGCTGCGATTACTGGCACCCTAACTGGACCTGGGCTTTAGCCCCCGCGCTCACAACCGCTCACCCCGTCCACTTCGTCCCCTTCTCCAACACCTCCATCGCTTTCGCCACCCGTCGCGCCCTCGTTTCCTCTTTCTTCGCTGCCTCAATCCAAAGCGCAATCTCTTTCTTATGCGTGAAACTCATCTTTTCCCAGTTCGCCGTCGCCACTTTGTTTTTCGTCAGCGCTTTCTTCAATACCGCCGGCGCCTCCACCGTGCGCTGCTCCTCGTCGCGCTCCATCACCACATCGACGATGTCTCCAGGCTGCACTCCTGCACCGTCGCGCAAAGTCTGATTCACCGGCATCCTGTGACAACCGCCCATCGGCATCAACGACGAGCGAAACGGAAAACCGTTGATCGTCCCGCGCACCGGCACTCGCGCCCGCGTCCCAAAGAACTCCGGCACATCCACCGGCGGCGTAATCGCCGCCACCGCGCCAATCTCTCTTCCCGCAATCTTTCCTTTGAAGCGCAGTTGTTGTTTCGCCATGCCCAGCCTCCGTCCCCGCTGTTAGACTCTAGTCCAGAATAATTTCGTGAACAGAATGTCAGCAGCTCACTCGCACTTCCAATCCGGCCCCGCGACCTACATCGGACCCCATTTGATTTCGATTCCCGCAGCCTGGTTCCTTATGGGCTCGGCCTCCGGTCAGGATTGCGAACGCCCCATCCACCGCGTGTGGGTTGACGCCTTCGAACTTGCCGCCACTCAAGTCACCAATGCCGAGTACGCATATTTCCTGCGCTCCGCCGGATCGCACCCTCCGCCATTCTGGAACGACCAAGATTTTAGCAATCCCCAGCAACCAGTCACTGGAGTTTCCTGGTTCGAGGCAGACCATTACTGCCGCTGGCTCTCCTCACAAACCGCCCGCGCCTACCGTCTTCCCAGCGAGGCCGAATGGGAGCGCGCCGCCCGTGGCGATCTCGAACAACAAGATTTTCCCTGGGGCAACGATCCGCCGCAATCTCTCCCCGACTACGCCACGCGCTGGCAAAACGGACCCGAGCCCGTCGCCATCTTCGCGCCCAACGCATTCGGTCTTTACAACATGTGCGACAACGTCCACGAGTGGTGCAGCGACTGGTACGATCCGAACTATTACCCCACCTCTCCGGACCGCAATCCCCGCGGCTTCGAACCTCACCCAGAACTCGCTCAGCGTAAAGCCTCCCGCGGCGGATCATGGCGCCACCACGTGAAAGTCTCCCGCTGCTCCGCCCGCTCCAGCATTCCTCCCGACTTTCAGTATGCTGATTACGGCTTCCGCGTCGCCTGCACTGAGTGATTGCGTAATTTTGTAATTGACTCATTTAGAATCCGTGTTCGGGTCTTTCACGTTCAATCACTAAATCGCCCGATCGTCCAGTCACTCAATTCCTTACTCGAGGCCAGCTCTTATGTTCCGCAAAGATCTTCTCCGCGACAAGCGCATCCTCATCACGGGCGGCGGCACCGGACTCGGCAAGGCCATGGCTCATCGCTTCCTCGAACTCGGCGCCACCCTCCACATCTGCGGCCGCCGCGAAGATGTAATCGAGCAAACCGCCGCCGAGCTTGCCGCCGCTACCAAGGGCACCATCCACGCTCTCCCTTGCGACGTCCGCAATCTCGACGCCGTCGAAGCCATGGTCGATTCCATCTGGGAAGAAGGTCCGCTCGACATTCTCGTCAACAACGCTGCTGGAAATTTCATCGCCCGCACCGAAGAGCTTTCCCCACACGCCTTCGAATCCGTCATCGGCATCGTGCTCCTCGGCACGCTTCACGCCACCATGGCTTGTGGACGCCGCTGGCTCAAGTCCAACCGCCCTGGAACCGTGCTCAGCATCTCGGCAACTTACGCCCCGGTCGGCTCCGCTTACGTTGTTCCTTCCGCCATCTCGAAAGCCGGAGTCGAAGCCCTGACTCGCAGCCTCGCTGTCGAATGGGGCAATCGCGGAATCCGTATGAACGCCATCGCCCCCGGACCTATTCCCACGCAAGGTGCGTTCTCCCGCCTGATGCCGCGCCCCGAACTCGAGGCCCTCGCGCTTGACCGCAACCCGCTGCACCGCTTTGGCACCACGGAAGAGTTGGCGAATCTCGCCGCATTCCTGGTCAGCGACGGCTCCGGCTACATCAACGGAGAAGTCATCCGCATGGACGGCGGAGAATTCCTGCAAGGCGCCGGCGAGTTCAGCAACCTCGGCCGCGCCCTCACCAACGAAGATTGGCAATCGCTCAAACCGCGCAAAGGGAAGGCTTAGAAGCACGTTCACAGGACAGCTTCGCCAAAAAAGAAAGCATGCAGTAACGCGGAGGACGCCTAATCTAGCGACGCGGAAGAGGATGCATGCAGTGACGTGGAAGAGCGGCCCTTTAGGGCCGCGTAGAACCTCCCTCAATGATGGGGCTTCAGCCCCTGCATCCCTGACTAGCGCCGTTCTCCCACCGGATACACCAGCCACTTCAAAATCATATTCACCAGGCTCAACACAATCGCACCCACAAACGCCGCGAAGAATCCCCGCACCTGAAATCCCGGCACCAGCGCCGACGCAAACTTCAGCATCAGCGCATTAATCACCCACCAGAACAATCCTAGTGTCACCAGCGTCAGCGGGAACGTTAGAATCTTCAGTACCACACCGATGGTCGCATTGATAAAGCCGATCGCCAACGCGGCAATCAGCGCGGCTAACGGACCGCTGACATAGATCCCCGGCACCACTCGCGACACAATCCACACCGCCAGTGCACTTAAAACCCAGTTCAGTAGCATCCGCATAGTCGCTCCTTGCACTTGCACGCATGACCACGAATGTTCCTCGCAAGACTATACCAATTCGCAACCCCGTGTCCCCGGGTCATACCTTCACGATAAATTCACACTTCGCCTTCGCCGTCTTTGCGCCTCCATTGCGTTACACTACACAATTCAACTTGATTGTCAGGAGAAACTTCGCATGCCCGAACCCGCACTGAGCGGTTCTGAATTCAAGAAGCAGTTGCATCAAGGCACGCCCAAGGTTGGACTGTTCCTCAACTCGCACAGTCCCACTGTCGCCGAACAAATTGCCCACAGCGGCTATGACTGGCTGCTCGTCGATACCCAGCACGGCCCCATGGACCACGAAAAACTCTCATTCATGCTCTGCGCCATCGCCAGCGGCGGCGCGAAGTCGATCGTGCGCGTTGGCGGCTACGACGACCGCCCTGGCATCCAGCAAGCTCTCGATCTCGGCGCCGATGGCGTCCTCATCCCCTACATCAACACCGCCGAAGAAGCCCGCAAGGCCATCAGCTGCACCAAGTACCCCACCGTCGGGACGCGCTCGGTTTATTTTCCGCAGCGCAGCATGAACAAAGCCGGGCTCCTCGGCTACGCCGGAAATTTCAACAAAGAAGGCATCATCTGCCTGCAAGTCGAAACCGCCTCCTGCATCGAAAACATTGCCGAGATCGCCGCCGTCCCCGGCGTCGACATTCTCTTCCTCGGTCAAAACGATCTCTGCATGTCCATGGGCCTCTACAACAAATACGAGTTCCCTCACATGTACACTTCGCCCGAACTCGATGCCGCGACGAAAAAATTAATCGAACACGCCCACAAGAACAACGTGATCCTCGGCCTCTTTTTGTTCGGTACCCCACGCGTCGGCGAATTCCTTGAAAAAGGATTCACCTTCTTCAGCCTCGGCAACGACCTGCATCACCTCGTCACCCAGGTCGGTGCTTACGTCAATGACGTTGAGAAAGTTTTCCAGGAAAAAGGCAAGCCCTGGAAGCGCCGCCCCACCGCCCTTTTCTAGAAGACTACGGGTGCCCCATCCTTCTCGCGGTTTTGGCGAGAGGATGGGGTCTTTGACTTTCGGATGTTCTCGCACCAAAATCTTGGTCTATGCTCTTCGTCCTCACCGAAATCGAAGTCCGCGTTCTCGGCTCTCTGATCGAAAAAGACATCACCACTCCCGATTACTATCCCCTGTCCCTCAACGCTCTGGTCAACGCCTGCAATCAAAAAAATAACCGCGACCCGGTGATGACCCTGGAAGAAGATTCGGTTGCTGACGCTCTTGCGACGTTGCAGGAAAAGCGTCTCGCCGGCCCCGCTAGTGGCGCCGATAGCCGCGTCACCAAATATGAGCACCGCCTGCAGGAAGTTTTCAACTTCGATCGCCGCGAGATCGCCGTTCTCTGCGTGCTTCTCCTCCGCGGCCCGCAAACTCCCGGTGAACTCCGCGGCCGCACCGAACGCATGTATCACTTCGAGGCCCTCGACGACATAGTCCCCACCCTCGACCGCCTCAGCCAGCGCCAGCCCCCGCTCGCCGCCCTCCTTCCGCGTCAACCGGGAATGAAAGAATCGCGCTACATGCACCTGTTCTCCGGCGACGCGCCCGCAACCACAGATGTAGATGTGGCGCGGGCATCCTCACCCTCGTCCGACCACGCGAACTTCGCCGTCGACCGCCTCTCGAATCTCGAAGTCGAAGTCGCGGAATTGAAAAGGGAAGTCGCGGAAATCCATCAACAACTCTCTGCCTTCCGCAAACAATTCGAATAACTCCGGATCGCGATCTACCCAGTGCTACTCCGCGCCCCCTGTGTTCCAGCTTTTGGCCAATGCCTCCAAATTCCCGCCCGCGCAGCCCGCTGGTTGATGTAGCCTAATGGAAGCGCACTACCGAAGCCCCCGTCGGAGGTTCACATGCACCGCCGCGAATTCCTCATTCGCTCCGCCACTGGCCTCAGCGCCGGTTGGTTCACTTCGAAAAATCTGCTGGCCGCTCTCGCCAACACAACTCTCGCCACAAAGTTCTCCGCCACCGACACCGTTGCCCTGGGAAGCACTGGCATCAAAACCAGCCGCCTCGCCATGGGCACCGGTACTGTCGGCTCCGGCCATCATTCCAATCAAACCGCGCTCGGCGTCGAAGGACTCTCCGATCTTCTCCTCAACGGCTACGATCACGGCCTCCGTTTCTTCGACGCCGCCGATGCCTACGGGAGTCATCCTCACGTCGCCGAAGCGCTCAAGCACATCCCTCGCGACAAAGTCACCGTGCTCACGAAAACCTGGGCTCGCGATCCCGTCACCGCCCGCGCCGATCTCGACCGCTTCCGCCGCGAACTCGGCACCGACTATCTCGATATCTGCCTCATGCACTGCCTCGCCGACGCCGATTGGACCACTCGCTACCGCGGCGTCATGGACGTCTTCGAAGAAGCCAAGCAGAAGGGAATCATTCGCGCCCACGGCTGCTCCTGCCACAGCATCGAGGCTCTGCGCGCCGCCGCGAAATCCCCGTGGGTCGAAGTCGATTTCGCCCGCATCAATCCCGTCGGCTCGCACATGGACGCCGACCCCGAAACCGTCGTTGGGGTTTTGAGAAGTATGAAAGCCGCCGGCAAAGCCGTAGTCGGCATGAAGATTCTCGGCCAGGGCGATCTCGCCCATCGTCAGGATGAAGCCATCAAATACGCTCTGTCCCTTGGCATCCTCGACGCCTTCACCATTGGCGCCGAAAGCAAATCGGAGCAAGAAGACCTGATCCGCCGCATCGCCGCCGCGTAGACTTGTGTGGGGACAGCCGCCCTCGGCTGTCCGCCGGGCAAAGCTCGGTCTCACAGGCAGGCGCAGACTAGCGGCCTTGATGAGAGTAATGGCTTTGAAAGGGCGCGGCTTTAGCCGCGCCGTTGTGACCAACAAATAATGAGGGCTTTAGCCCCTGAGGGTGTTTCTTCGGAATCAAATACCGATAGACCTCTTCTTCTATGTTTACCTCGCAACCAATCGGCTATGTAACCAGCCCCTACAAAAACACTGGCGAGATTCCCAAAGGCCTCGGCGCAAAGCACGAGGCAGATGGCGCCCTCAACATCCTGCCCGAGTTCGAGCCCGGCCTCACCGACATCGAGGGCTTCTCGCATCTGATCATCCTTTGGGAGTTCGACCGCTCCCAGGGCTTCGACTTGATCGGCACTCCTCCCTCCGACAATCGTCCGCACGGCGTCTTCGCCACGCGATCTCCCCGCCGTCCAAATCCAATCGGCATGACCGTCGTCGAACTGCTTCGCCGCGATGGCACCAACCTCCACGTCCGCGGCGTCGACATGCTCAATGGAACCCCGATCCTCGATATCAAGCCGTACCTATCCAGCATCCCGGCTGAAAAGCTGCGCCGCGGCTGGCTCGCCAACGCCGAGGCGCGGCAAGGGAAGTAGCCCGACGCAATTCTGGGTCAACATCGCGTGTCCCGCGCCCCACACAGTGTCCCCGTCGCCACATCTGCGCCCACCGCACCTCGCTCTAACCCCCGCACAATCAATGCCTCGCCTGCTGGCCCGTCCCATGCACTCTTCTAAAGCGCTGCTCAGCAGCAGGAGGTGACCAACCATGAACCGTATCAACCCGTTTCGCTCGACCCCATCCACTCTGAATTCTGTGAGTTGGGGTAAGAAGAATTTCGACAACACCAGCACGCTGATCTTCGCCGCGCTTCTGATCGTTTGTTCAGTCGCCGTGGGATGCTCCAGCGATAAACCCAAACCCATAAGCTCCGCCCCCGAAACTCCAATCGCTCAATCCACGCCGCCCGTTACAACCAGTTCCACGCCAACCCCGGTAATGCCCGTGCAGCAAGCCGCCGCCAAGCCCATGCACAAAAAAGTTGTCCACAGAGCTCCGCCGACTCTGACCTACGCCGACAAAACTTCCGGAGTCTCTTTCCAGTATCCTCGTAAGTACGCGCTCAAGACCGGCGACGCCGCTACCGAACTCGTTTCCTCCGGTCCCCTCCCCATGGACTTCGTGCAGCCTGGTGGAGTTGCGCTCGCAACCGTCTCTCTGCCCGAATCGACGTATCCCAACTCGGACCTGGCTTCGGCCTTCTTCAACGTGAGCGTGAACAAAACTCTTACTGCTGACCAGTGCGGTGAATTCTCCGTCCCGCAGCCAAACCCCGCAGCCCCGGCTGATCCGACGCTCCAAGCCACCGCGCAGTTGGCGACTCCTCCGATTTCCAAGCTAATGATCGGCGACATGGAACTCCAATCCAGCGAAACCACTTCCGGCGGCCAAACTACCAACGGTCCTCGAGAAGAAGCATCAAAGTACTACCACGTCTTCCAGAACGGAGCCTGCTACGAGTTCGCTCTGAAAGTCGCGACCATCGAATCCAGCTCTTCGCCGACAACGGAGTCAGCCACCAAACCAGTCAACCGCGATGAAGTCTTCCAGCGCCTCGAGAAAATTCTGGCCACAGTGAAGATCAATCCCATCACCGCTCCCGAAGTGAACGCCGAGGTCAAGACCAATACTCAACCTACTGAAACCCCGGCGCAGTAATTCCGAAACGGGGCCGGTCATCCCTCAAGTAAGGATGACCGGCCGCCGGCTGGGACAAACACTTGTGTCGCTCGCCTCTGCCTCCTCGCCGCCGTCTCGGATAAATCATGTCATTCCGAACCAAGCGCAAATCCGGTGCGGAACCTGCTTTTCCTCCTTGGTTTAGCCGCTGCCCTGCCCTTCCGGCGTGGAGCCAAACCTCACCCACCTGCATCCAACACTCGAATGGAGGTTCCTATGCACGTGATTCTTGGAGCAAGCGGCAATACGGGACACATCTTGGCGAAGACGCTCCTGGCCCGCGGCCAGAAAGTTCGCGCCGTCGGCAGAAACGCGACTCACCTTCAACCTCTCGCGGCCAACGGTGCCGAAGTATTCATCGCCGATCTCACCGACGCACCCGCCCTCACCAGAGCTTTCCAGCAGGCAGATTCAGCCTACGTCATGATTCCACCCAACCACACCAGCAACGACTATCGCGCCCTTCAGGATCGCACCAGCGACGCCATCGCCGCCGCCGTCCAAAACGCCGGAGTCCAGAACGTCGTTTCGCTCAGCAGCTTCGGCGCTGACAAATCCTCCGGTACTGGTCCCGTCGTCGGCCTTCACAATCTCGAGCAGAAGCTCAATCAGATCGCTTCCGCCAACGTTCTCCACCTGCGCGCGGGATATTTCATGGAGAACACTCTCGGGCAAGCCGCTGCCATCCGTATGATGGACTCGGCCGTCGGACCCGTTCGTCCCGATCTCAAGCTTCCCATGATCGATACTCACGACATCGGCGCCGCCGCGGCCGACGCCCTCTTGCGCCTCGACTTCCAAGGCAAGCAAACGCAAGAACTCCACGGACAGCGCGACCTCGACTACACCGAAGCCACCAGCATCATCGGCAAGGCCATCGGCAAACCGAACCTCGGCTACATCCACGCGCCCGACGATCAGATTCGCGCCGCCTTCGTCCGGATGGGAATGTCCGACAACATGGCAGGCCTCATCCTCGAAATGGCTGCGGCACTCAACTCAGGACACATGCGGGCGCTCGAACCTCGCACTCTCCGCAGCACTACGCCCACTCCCTTCGAAACTTTCGTTGCCCAATCATTTGTCCCCGCTTATCAACAGCAAGTCGCAGCCTGATCGAAAAAGAAAAGGCCACGCTCATGCAGAACGTGGCCTTTTCCTAACCGCATAAAAACCGCGCGGCGCATTTACTTGCCTGCTATACTTTTGCCCGTCCGAGCTGGGATTGTCTGGAGACTTGCGCGATGCCTCCACCGCCGGAGCGACGAAGCGATTCCCGTGTCAAGATCAAGGCTCCCGTCGAGATCTATGTCGAGGGCAACGACACTCCTCTTCGCGGAGCTACCTCCGACATCGCGCTGCACGGCTGCTACATCGAGAGCGTTTTTCCTTTTCCGATCGGCACCATTCTCGATCTCAAGCTTCAGGTAGATGGCACGCTGCTGGTGCAAGCCAAGGTAGTCACCTGCGACCCGCAAGTCGGCAATGGAATCCAGTTCACCAAAATGCTTCCGGAAGATATCGAAGAGCTGAAAGCTTTCATCGCCGCGGCAGAAAAGGCCGACGCCGAGAACTCGAAGTAGCCGAGCAAAATCCTGCGCCCAAATTACACTTCTCGCGTGATGCATAAAACCAACGCAGTTCGCCTGCTCGATCAGCTGGGAATCCGTTACGAGCTGCGCGAATACGAAGTCGACGAGAACGACCTGGCGGCGGAAAGCGTAGCCGCCAAGATCGGACTCCCAAATCCTTCTCTCCCCGGCCGACTATCTGACCGCGACGGGGGCCACCGTGGCTGCGCTGGCGCGCCCGAAACAGGCCTGACTTTTTTGCGGAGTCTGTGCGCGGGACGCATCGCAAATTTCTGCACATTGACAAACCCTCTCGCCGCGAACAAAATAGCCGCCACGCCTTTGAGGCCGCAAGAGCACGAGCTCAACTCACCCAGTGCAAACAGGAGAAGCTCTAATGTCCCAGATTTCTGGCTATCGCCTGACGGTAGCCACCTGCCTGCTCGCTTTCGCTGCTGTCGTTCCACTCAGCGCACAAGATTCCAGTGCGCAAAAAACAGCAGTCGATTCCACTCTCTTCACCACCTATAGACTGCTATCTGGGGGCGGCCAGACCAACGTCAGTTGGGTCGTCTGTGGGTCCACGCAAGAGACCTTCGGTTGTTACGCCTCCGGAAGTCTCGGACCCTTCGTCGGGGTCGGCGCCATGCTGGAAAGTGATGCGGCGGTGAAAGGCGACGTAGTTACTCGCGACATTTACGTTGTGGATTCCGGCAGCACCACAGTGAAGCTGTACGTCTACAAGAAAGTCGACACCGTCACTTCCGAATCCGATTCCGTCACCGTCACCCTGGAGCGAACCATCACTCTGCCGCTAACTGGCGGCAGTACTGTGCTGTGTTCCATGGCGGCGAACTCGAAATTCCTTTTCATTGGAACCGATCAGGACGAGCTGGCCGCCATGGTGCAGAAAAGCAATTTTGCAATCACTCAGGTTGGCGATATCGATGCGCCCGGCGTCACTAGCGTCACTTCTGACCAGTATGGCTATGTCACGGTCACTTTGGGGACTTCGGGTTTCACCGTGTTTGGCCCGAGCGGCGAGGCCCAGGAGGATGGTGGAGGCGGCGACTTTATAGTCGGCACGACACAGTCTCTATCATCCACGGCATTCCTGGCTTCCAGCGCCCCGTCCACGCCTCAGCTCGTCGTCCACCCAAAAGGATCCCGGTAAGCAGAAGCGAAGTGAAGTCCTGACTAGCGGCATCAGCAATTTGTCGCCTGCGCCACTACGAAAAAGGCTGCCCCAGCTTTGCTGGCTTTGCAAAGCTGGGCATCACCCGGCCTCGACCTTGAGCCACTCTCTATTTCTTCTCAAAGTGACTGTCGAATTAATAGATTCTGTGACGAGCTGTTTTCAGCTCGGTCGCATTCAGCGTCAACTCCGCGCGATCGAGGCGGCAGACATTCGCATGGTCAACTTTTTCCTGGTCATTGACCCATCCATCGGCCGATTCCAGACCCGAGACGGAGGTCGTCAGACCGTTGAGAAAATAGTGGGATGGAATTACCGCTTTCGGATCATATTTCTGCAAGATTCGATCCACCTCGGCGCCCGTGAGCACGGTGTCGACCGGCAGAATAAGCACGTCAACATTTTTCAAATAATGATCGATAGACGGATCAGGCTCCGCACGATTGTCGCCCCAGATGCCGATCCGCAATCCTCCGGTCTGAATGATCTGAATCGCGTTGTCGAACCCGATCACATTGTTTGGCGGACAGGTCGTTACAACTGAATCTGTGGAGGTGCGATCACATTGGTGCTTGTCGGCAAGGCCAGTGATTTCGATGTCGCCAAGCTTAAACTGCCCGACCAGGCGTTCGAGCACCACTAGGCTGTTCGGCCGCTCGACCGCATCGTGATCGAAGTGAGCGTGCGTCGAAAGAACGATGTCGACCCGCACGGCGGGAAACTCATTCAGGAACCACTTTGGGTAAAGGCCGGTTGAATCATTCCGCCAAGGATCGGTGAGAATCGTCAAACCGGCGGGAGATGTGATCTTGAATGCATCGTGTCCATAGAACTCGATCTTGACATCGCCTGGGCGAGCCGGGTCTCCACCGTTTTTCTGAACCGTGATAAGAAAATTGTCATTCCATACTGGGAAAGGAGCCGCGCGCGTCCCAGACCGTTGTGCGGACGCGCCGCAGGTCAAGACCAACAAGACGATCGAGGCGAAGGTTTTCAGGCGCATATCATCCTTTCGCGCTTTTGCGAATTATTCTATCAGGATGTCTAGCGCTTTCGTTGGAGTTCCAAGCAGCAGCACGTCCCGGAGTTTGTAGAGATCGAAAGTTACTGATCGCGTGTGCAAAAGCAAAAGGCCAATCTGATCTCTCAGACTGGCCTTTATTTATGCCGGCAACTTGAGGCGCTAGAAGGCGTGAGCGCGCGTCCTTTCCGAGCGGGAGCCTCCTGCCGAAATCCTGAGCGTTTTTTGCGAAGGATCTCTTGTTCGTTCCTTCTCTGCTGGCGCTTCCTGCGAGCCGATTGGGTGGCGGGTTCAGACCCCAGCTTCGCCTGCCTGCATTGACCAGCCTCAGCTTGGCCTCTAATATGGGTTGCTCACGGAGCGTTCTTTCCCCTGTGCTCGGCCAGACCATCTCGCATTACCGCATCGTCGAAAAACTCGGCGGCGGCGGCATGGGCGTGGTCTACAAGGCCGAGGACACGCGGCTGCATCGCTTCGTCGCCCTCAAGTTCCTGCCTGATGACGTTGCCCGAGACCCACCGGCGCTGGCCCGCTTTCAACGTGAGGCGCAGGCGGCATCCGCCCTGAATCATCCCAACATCTGCACGATCCATGACATCGGTGAACAAGACGGGCGGGCGTTTATTGCCATGGAGTTTCTGGATGGCGTAACGCTGAGGCACCGTATTGCTGGCCGTCCCATGGAAACCGAGGCGATTCTGTCGCTGGCCATCGAGATTGCCGACGCCCTCGACGCCGCACACGCCGAAGGGATCGTACACCGCGACATCAAGCCCGCCAACATCTTTGTGACCAAGCGCGGCCATGCCAAGATTCTGGACTTTGGGCTGGCAAAGGTCAGTCTGGGGGGCAGTTCTTCGAGCAACATTGCATCTCTTGAAACACAGACGGTAGACGCGGATCACCTCACCAGTCCCGGTTCTACCCTTGGCACGATTGCATACATGTCACCCGAACAAGCCAGGGGCAAGGAACTGGATGCCCGCACCGATCTGTTTTCCTTCGGTACGGTTCTGTACGAGATGGCAACGGGGGCGTTGCCCTTCGCTGGCGAGACCACTGCGCTGATCTTCAATGCCATTTTGAATTCCGATCCGCCGCCTGCGATCCGCTTCAATCGCGATATTCCTCCCAAGCTGGAAGACATCATCAACAAGGCATTGGAGAAAGACCGCAATCTCCGCTATCAGGGCGCGGCGGAAATGCGAACAGACCTGCAACGGCTAAAGCGGGATACCGAGACGGGGCGAGCTAAAGCTGCGAGTTCCGGCACGGTGGCACAGGAAAGCGGCTCTCAGGTCGCCCAACCGTTGTCGTCCACATCCGGTTCCTCCCCTGCTCCATCTCCGTCATCGAGCGCGGTGAAGCTGGCCGAAGTTTCGGTCGCGGGCAGGAAACTCTGGAGGGTCCTGGTTCCCGCCGCCGTGCTTGTCGCGGTGGCAATCGCGGGAGCGTTCTATTTCCGCTCGCGCCAGGCTAAGCACGCGACAGCACTCACCGACAAAGACACCATCGTTCTCGCCGATTTTACCAACACGACGGGCGATGTGGTATTCGACGACACGCTGAAGACGGCCCTCAGCATTTCCCTGCGGCAATCGCCTTTCCTGAATGTGCTCTCCGACAGCGAAGTCGCGAAGAATTTGCAACAGATGACCCGTCCGGCCAGCACGAAACTTACGCCCGAGGTGACCCGCGAGCTTTGCCAGCGGGCGGGCAGCAAAGCTTACATCGCAGGATCAATTGGCAGTCTGGGCAGCGAATATGTGCTGGGGTTGAAGGCGGTGAATTGTCAGAGCGGAGACACACTGGCGCAGAAGCAGGTGACGGCGGCGTCCAA
>CAYOEH010000008.1:0-63749 GCA_964403025.1 uncultured Acidobacteriaceae bacterium
TCGCGCATCATGCGGTCGACGATGATTTCCAGATGCAACTCGCCCATGCCGCTGATGATCGTCTGCCCGCTGTCGGGATCAGTGTGAACTTTAAAGGTTGGATCTTCCTGGGCGAGGCGGCCGAGCGCCATGCCCATTTTTTCCTGATCGGCCTTCGTCTTCGGCTCAACCGCAACCGAAATTACCGGCACCGCAAACGTAATATTTTCCAGCGCGATGGGATGCTCTTCGCTGCAAATCGTGTCGCCCGTGCTCACGCCCTTCAAGCCAACTGCGGCGCAAATGTCACCTGCAAGAATTTCGCTGATTTCTTCACGCTTGTTGGCATGCATTTTGAGCAGTCGCCCAATGCGCTCAGTTCTGCGCCGGCCCGTGTTCAGAACGGAGTCTCCGGTCTTCAGCTGGCCGGAATAAACACGAATGAACGTCAACTGGCCGACAAACGGATCGGCCATGATCTTGAACGCCAGCGCCGAAAACGGCTCCTTGTCATCCGCGTGACGGAAAATCTTCTCCCCGTTTTCGGGATCGATTCCGTGCGTTTCCGGCACGTCGAGCGGCGAAGGTAGATAGTCGACAACCGCGTCGAGCAGCGGCTGCACACCCTTATTCTTGAACGCCGTTCCCACCACGACCGGAAATACCTTCAGGGCAATGGTCGACTTCCGCAATGACGCGCGCAGTTCATCCGCGGTAATCTCTTCGCCTTCCAAAAATTTGTGCAGGATTTCGTCGTCGTTCTCGGCAATGCTTTCGACCAGCTGCGCGTGAAAGGCTTCTGCTTTTTTCTTCAACTCGGCGGGAATTTCCTCGGTCAGATACTCGGCGCCCATCGTATCGTCTACCCACACGATCGCCTTCATATTGATCAGATCGATCACGCCCTTGAACTTATCTTCCTGGCCGATGGGAATCTGAATCGCGACGGGCTTGGCACTGAGGCGCTTGCGGATGGTATCGACGGCATGCTCAAAATCTGCACCCATCTTGTCGATCTTATTAATGAAGCAAATCCTCGGCACGCCGTACTTGTCGGCCTGGCGCCAAACTTTTTCCGACTGCGGCTGCACCCCATGCACTGCGTCAAACACGGCGACCGCGCCATCCAGCACGCGCAGCGAGCGCTCCACTTCCGCCGTGAAATCCACGTGACCGGGGGTATCAATAATATTGATGCGAATGTCGCGCCAGGTGCAGGTCGTGGCTGCGGACGTAATCGTAATGCCGCGCTCCTGCTCCTGCTCCATCCAGTCCATGGTCGCAGTGCCTTCGTGCACCTCTCCGATGCGGTGCGTCTTTCCCGTATAAAACAGGATGCGCTCCGTCGTAGTGGTCTTGCCGGCATCGATGTGGGCCATAATGCCGATGTTCCTGCAGCGTTCTAATGGGACTGTTCTGGGCACGACAATGAACTCTTTCTGGGCTCCGTAAATTCAGCTTCTAGCTACTGGCTCCTAGCTAGTCGCTAGAGGCTAGTAGCTGCGTTTCTACCACCGGTAGTGCGCGAATGCCTTATTGGCTTCGGCCATGCGGTGAACGTCTTCTTTTTTCTTAATGGCCGCACCTTTTCCAGCTGCGGCGTCCAGCAATTCATTACTCAACTTGTCGACCATGCCTCGTTCGGCGCGGCCGCGCGCGTAAGTCAGCAGCCAGCGGATCGCGAGCGACGTGCGCCGGTCGGCATTCACTTCCACGGGCACCTGATAGTTGGCCCCACCCACTCGGCGGGTTTTCACTTCCAGCAACGGCTTCGCGTTCTCAACGGCTTTCGTGAATAGCTTCAAAGCTTCGTCGCCGCCTTTTTCCTGCACTTTGGTGAGAGCCTCGTAGAAAATGCCCTCGGCGGTCGACCGCTTGCCCTGCCACATCATCGAGTTGATGAACTTCGTCACCAGATTCGAGCCATACACGGCATCGGCTGGCACGGTCCGCTTTGCTGTATGTCCTTTACGAGGCATTTAAACTCCAAAGTTTCAAAGTTTCCGAGGTTTCAATGTTTCAAAGTTCTCGGCGATGTCACCTTGAAACTTTGAAACCTGCGAAACCCTGAAACTTGTTTTCTTAACCCTTCTTCGCTCTCTTGGCGCCATATTTCGAACGTCCCTGCTGACGTCCGGCAACCCCCACCGCATCCAGGGTGCCGCGAATTACGTGATAACGCACACCCGGCAGATCTTTCACGCGGCCGCCGCGGATCAACACAATAGAGTGCTCCTGCAGGTTGTGGCCAACTCCGGGAATGTAGGTCGTAACCTCAATCCCATTGGTCAGCCGCACGCGCGCCACTTTTCGCAGCGCCGAGTTCGGCTTCTTCGGCGTCTGTGTATAAACGCGCGTGCAAACGCCGCGCTTCTGCGGGCATCCCTGCAGCGCCGGACTCGCCGTCTTGTACCGCGGCCGCTTGCGGCCTTTCGCCACCAATTGATTAAAAGTAGGCACTCTTCGCCGCTCCTTAGTCACTGTCACTCAGCAACGTCGCGCACCGCAGTTTGCCCTCGCAGGCGGGCAGCGCACAGCGTCATCCGCTTTCCCGGTTTCTAGTCTCACGATCCGGGCTGGCGGGCTCAAGTGGCCAGCCATGCTTCTCGCCGCGCATCAAATCGCGGAGAGAGATTCTGGGTTCCCGTTCTAGATTTGCGCTGTCGACGGTGGCACCCGGCCTAAGCTACGGGGGTACTCCGTATCGCCAGCTCTGTCCTGCATATCCTTTCGCAGACTACCGGTACGAGTGATTCAGTCGTAGCGGACGCCCGAGGGCGAAAGGCAGCGCAGGAACATTTCAGCGAGGAAAGTTTTCGAACTCAGACGCAAGCCGAAAACGCATTTCTCAAAAGCTCAACCACAAGTCCACGCAATACTCCGCAGAACTCACGGCCTACAGCAAGCTTGGATTAACTCGCGGAACCAAACTACTATAGCAACTCCGGCGAAACATCGTCAACTCATGTTTTTGCATCCCACTGAAAACGAGGCAGGATCGCGAGGAGGCATGCGTCGTCGGCTTGCTGAATCCGCTTCCAGCCTCTACACTACACAAGTTTTCCATTCAATTTTATTATCCAAGATAAGCGGCTCCGCCCGGCGGATGTCAGGGCGAGCCACACGAGGGTGCATGGGAAGGTTGCATTGGGTTCGGTACGCCTTTATCGCCATCACAATCTTTTTATTCTCGCTCCTGCCAGCCTGTGGAGGACACAAGCCACCCGGCTCGAATCCCTTTCCCGCAAAAATTACTCTGAACCCCACTACCAGCGCCTCCATGCAAGCCGGAAGCGCGATGGTGTTCAGCGCCACTGCTCAAAACGGGACCAACGCGGCTGTCTCGCCAACTTTCACTTTCACCTCGAGCAACCCCGGCGTGGTTGACATTTCTCCCGCCGGTGCCGCCTGCGCCGGCAGCTGGAACGCCCCCTACTATAGTGTCTGCACGCCGGCCGGCATTGGCCAGGCTGAGATCACCGCCTCGGCTTTGGGGGCCACCAGTCCCCCTACCGTCGTATTCGTGCATCCACCCATCGATGAAATAACGGTCACCGTCGTTCCGCCCGTCAATCCCCCGCCTCCTGCCTGCCCTGGTCAGACGGCACTTCCGGCCGAGTGCAAGATCGACTTCAACAGCAATGCCGCTAACTACTGTGTCTCTCAAAACCAGGTTCAAACCTTGCAAGCCACGGCCTACAGCAACGGCGTCGATATCACTGCCACTGTCGGACCCTTCACCTGGAGCCAAACCAATTTGAACGTGGTTACGATTACTCCGATCGTAACCTCTGCCAACAGTTCTTCGGTCAACGTTCCCACCAACCAGGCTACCGTGGTGTCGAACACCCCAGGCGAGACCCAGGTCATCGCGTCGGCTTCGGGAGTCTCCAGCGCGCCCCAGGTGGCCGAAACTTGCCCCATCCAGTGCATCTCGCTGCAACTGGGCACGAACGGTTCGCAAAATATCGGCACGACCAGTTTCGTCGCAAACAAAGGTACGTCGGAGACCATCACCGCGACGGCTGTGGATGTCCAGGGATGCATCGTTCCGAAGCCCCCTCTGACGTGGACATCCAGCGTGCCCGCTGCCGCCACGGCAGGCAGCGCTCTCGCCGGATGCACCGCAGGGACAACGTGCGCCATTGCCACCACCCAGCCAGGGGCGGCGGCGATTACAGCGTCGTGTTCACCGCCCACTTGCAACATAGGGTTTCCACTGAATCCGCAGAACGCTGGCGGCCTGCCTGCGCTCTATTTCCCCCAACCGATTTTTCCGGTCACAGCCATTTCCGGATTGGTAAGCGGAGCCACTACCGCAGCCGGTGTTCTTGCATCCAGCCAGGATTGCTATAGCAACTCTGCTTGTTCCGTCGCGCTCTATGACGTCTCGACCGCCACGAATGTCGCGGGCACTCCCAGTTCATTGCCCACGCCTCCCAACTCGCTGATGTTCGATCCAGCCGGAGACAAGGCCTACGTCGGCAGCCAGTATGGTTCGTTCCTCATCACGACCTCCAATATCGGATCTTCCTCAACCAGCCCTTTTTCATTACTGCCCGCGGCGTCCACGCCCCTCGGTCTGGTGACCGGCAAAGTCCTTGCCGTTTCCCCGAACGGAAACCTCGCGGTCTTCTCCGACACCATCTCGACTCCCAATCAGGTCTACGTCGTCAATACGGCTTCCTCGTCGGCGTCTACCTTCCTGAACATCAACAGCGCAACCACTGCCGCATTTTCGCCGGATAACTCGAAGGCCTTCATCCTGGGGAACGCGGGCAACACTTTATATGTCTACTCGCCGCTGCAGGCGCTACAAAGCTATCCCCTGACCGCGCCCGCCGATGCTATCGCATTTTCTTCTACCGGGGCCTTTGCCTTCATCGCCGGCGGACTCGCAGGCTCCAACGTTTCGATCCGCAACACCTGCGACAACTCCCCGGCAGGTTTGTCGATCACGGGATTACCCGCGACTCCCATCTTCCTGAAGATGGTTCCCCCCGGCAACTTTCCCATGGGCAATGCGATTTTCCCCACACCACTGCAGTCTCAAGGTCTCGATATTTTCCTGGGCATCGATAACACCGGCATTGACGTGATTGCGACTATTTCCAGCACTTCTCTCACCGTACCCCCGACTACGAGTCTTTGTCCTCAACAGCAGATCGTCCTGGCGACGAATACTCCCCCCTTGCCCATCCACATCGATCTGCAAAGGGGGACTTTCCACCCGCTCAGCTTTTTTCTCTCACCGGATGCCACGAAGGCCTATGTCGTAACCAGCGATCAAGGCGTCCTGGCGTACAGCTTCAGCACCCAGACCACAAGCGCGATCCCGCTCAGCGGAAACGCGGTTCCCCTCGCCGCAGACATGACCGTCGACGGAACGTTGCTTTACGTTGCCGGCAGCGATGGATTACTGCACGAACTAAATACGCTGCTGGCCCTCGACCAAATGGATGTTCAGTTCTTGCAACTGTCCGACTCTTCTAACAACTTCTGCTACTCGTCCTACTCTTGCGCGCTGAACCTGGTGGCGATCAAGCCGTAAGGATT
Source organism: uncultured Acidobacteriaceae bacterium (assembly GCA_964403025.1). GTDB lineage: Bacteria > Acidobacteriota > Terriglobia > Terriglobales > Acidobacteriaceae > Sulfotelmatobacter. The sequence continues at coordinate 5,536 of CAYOEH010000008.1, forward strand.
GGAAATTTAGCGATTGGGAGATCGGGTCATTGTGCGATGGGAAAATCAGATGCACAAAGAGATTAAGCGGCAAAATTGCAAAATTACCCAATTGCAAAATCACGAAATTCCTACGCGGGCTTCTGCAATTCCTTCGCCACGCTATCGAGCACGCCGTTGACGAACTGCACCGATTCCAGGCTGGAAAATTTTCGCGCGATCTCGAGCGATTCATTAATGACCACGGCGCGCGGCGTCTCCGGATAGGCCAAAAACTCCGCGACTCCCGCCCGCAGCAGATTGCGATCAACCGCCGCCATGCGCTCCATGCGCCAATGCTCCGCGTGGCGCTCGATCAGCTTGTCGATCTCAGCGCCGCGGTCGGTTGCCACACGAAACAGATCGTCCGCGAACCCGCGTATGTCGGCGCCGGTCCCGGCATGTTCCGCCCAAAATGTCTGCCGCACGTGGTCGACAGTCTGCTTGCCCATATCCGCCTGAAACAGCATTTGCAGCACCAGTTCGCGCGATTTACGACGTGTCCCCATAGAGAAAGAGTTGCCAGTTTCCGGTTGCTCGTTGTCAGTTTACTGTACAGAAGAGATTATTTGCGCTTGGTCTTCACACTTCGAGCTGGACTGTTGTCACGCCGCTTTTTTGGTTTGTCATTCCGACCGGAGGGAGGAACCTGCTTCTTACTGACAGCTGTTCTTAGCCTGCCCTGAGCCGCCAAGCGAAGGGGCTGATGGCTGATAGCTTGCTTCAGCGAGGCCATCTCCACTGCCGCCAGCGCCGCCTCAAACCCCTTGTTACCCATCTTCAGTCCCGCACGATCAATAGCCTGCTCCAGAGTTTCGCAAGTAAGCACGCCGAAAGCATGCGGCACACCGCTCTCCTGCGCCGATTGCCCAATCCCACGCGTCACTTCGTTCACAATCACGTCATAGTGCGCTGTGTCGCCGCGCAGCAAACAACCAAGACAAATGATCGCGTCATACTTTTCAGTCTCCGCTAACTTCCGCCCCGCGAGTGGGATCTCAAACGCCCCCGGCACGCGAACTAGATGGATATCGCTTCTCCTCGCTCCGGAGCGGACCAGTCCATCGATGGCGCTCAGCAGCAGCCTCTCCGTAATGAACGCGTTGAACCGTGAAACGACAATCGCAAAACGCCTCCCCGTAGCGTTCAGACTACCTTCCAGCGCTGGAAGACCAGCCTCGGGCGGACGCTCCACAACGAAAGCTTTCTTGTGTTTTTTCTCCGTGACTCTGTGCCTCTGTGGTGAATTCGCCTTTGATCCGTGTAAATCCGTGGCAGAAGAATTTATTTGCCCTTGAACACCGCCGTCCGCTTCTCCAGAAACGCCGACGTCCCTTCCTTCTTATCCTCTGTCGCGCAGGCCACGCCGAACAACACCGCTTCCAGATATAACCCCTCGCTCAGAGTCATCTCCATGCCTTTGTTCACGGCCTCCATGGCATACTGCACAGCCAGCGGCGCATTGGCGATAATCTTTCCCGCAATTGCTTCCGCTCGCGGAATCAGCTCTGCAGCGACGGTCACTTCATTTACCAACCCGATGCGGTGTGCGTCCTGCGCCGAGATCATCTCGCCTGCCAGCACCATCTGCATGGCGACCCCTTTGCCCACAAGCCGCGGCAAACGCTGTGTCCCACCATAGCCCGGAATAATCCCCAGCTTCACCTCCGGCTGACCCAGTTTGGCGTTCTCGCTGGCCAGCCGCATCGTGCAAGCCATCGCGATCTCGCAGCCGCCGCCCAGGGCAAATCCATTGATGCACGCAATCACCGGCTTGCCGAGATTTTCGATCAGATTCAGAACATTCTGCCCGCGGTGCGTGTATTCCTTTCCGCTAACCGCATCGTGCTTGGCCAGCTCGGCAATGTCCGCGCCCGCGATAAACGCCTTCTCGCCCGCTCCGGTAAAAATGACCACCCGGATCGACGCGTCATTTTTGATGTCATGAAACGCCGCCCGCAGCTCTTCCATCGTGGCCATATTCAGCGCGTTCAACACCTTCGGCCGGTTCACGGTGACATAGGCAATCGCGTTTTTCTTTTCCAGAAGTATGTTTTCAAAAATCATAAAATCAAAGCCATTCTAACCACAGAGACACAGAGACACGCAGAGAACAAAATAAAAAATCGATTGAGGATTTGCTCCGTGACTCCGTGCCTCTTTGGTGAAAAGTTTTAGAATCCGCAAAAATCCGTGGCGATCACTTCACTTCGCCTGCACCACCGCCGCAATGTCATCCTTGCTCAGCTCGCAACTGATGCAGCGCTGTGTCCAGATCCGGTGCCCGAATACTTTCCCGCACCGCGGGCACTTCCACTCCGTCAACCACCACCCGCCCGCCAGGTACACCCCGATCCAGCCCATTAAAATGGCGAAATCAGCGGGTTCTCCCAGCTTGAGCTTCCCAATCATGAAGCCTAAAAAGATAAAACTAAGGAACAGCACCACCACCAGATTCCGTCGCGCCACGTAGCTGTGCCACGCTCGGCGGTAGGTTGCGACGTCCTGCGGGCTGCCTTCGTCCGGCATCCGGTCGGTTTTTCGGCGTTTAAACATGGCGCTTCTATCTCAGGATTTCGATACTACAGTTTATTCGCCTTCGGCTGATTCGGGTCCGAATAATCATAAAACCCTTTGCCCGTCTTCTTCCCGTACCATCCTGCCATCACCAGCCGCTTCAGCAGCGGAGGCGAAGCAAACCGTCGCTCCTTGAACTCGTCATACATCACCTGCGTGATGTAGTAAGTCGTATCGAGTCCGACAAAATCCAGCAACGTAAACGGTCCCATCGGATAGCCGCAGCCCAGCTTCATCGCATTGTCGATATCCTCAATCGACCCCACGCCCTCTTCGTACGCCCGGATGGCATCCAGTAAATACGGCACCAGCAGCCGGTTCACGATGAATCCCGTCTTGTCGGAGGTTCGCACCGGAACCTTGCCCAGCTTTTTTCCGAACTCGTAAGCCGTCTCGTAAACGTCGTCCGCCGTCGCGATCGTCCGCACCACTTCCACCAGCTTCATCAGCGGCACCGGATTAAAAAAATGCAGCCCAATAAACCGTTCCGGCCGCTTCACCGAAGTCAAAAGCTCCGTCACCGAAATCGAAGACGTATTCGAAGCAAAGATCGCATCTTTCTTCACCACGCCATCAATCGACGCGTACATCTTCTTCTTCTCTTCGACGTTCTCGATGATGGCCTCAATAATAATGTCGCAATCGGCCAGGTCCGCCTTGTTCGTCGTCCCCTTGAGCCGCGCCCGGATCGCGTCCTTCTGCTGCGCCGTGATCCCGCCCTTCTCGACCGGCCGCTCGGCAAACTTCGCCAGAGACTTCTCAATCCCGGCAAAGCCTTTGTCGAGATATTTCTGTTCCACTTCGAGCACGGTCACATCGAACCCAGCGGTCGCGCAAACCTGCGCAATGCCGGACCCCATCAGCCCACAACCGAGAACACCAACTTTTTTGATTTCCATCTGAATTCCTTATCGCTTATGAATTTCGTTTTCCGCGTCGAATAGCGTTATATCCCTGCTGCATCAAGAAAAAGATCATCAGAAATCCAAGAATCAGAAATAAGATACCCAGACCCGGCGCGACCCAATCGGGCACGCTCGGTATCTTCATCACTGCAACCATGACAATGACGATTGGGAGGGCGAGAGCGCCTGACTCGATCACCCGGTTCCCCGCGTTTCGCCTGACGATCCGCCAAAGAACAATGCCATAGAAACCGACAAGCGCGATGCCGCGAATGACTCTTTGAAGAACGATTCCGCTGGCCGCCATGATTGCCTCATGAACTCCTAAAAAGGTTTTCTCCGTGTCTCTGTGACTCTGTGGTGAAAGCCCTCAATTCATACTCTCCACAATCATCGCAATCCCCTGCCCGCCCCCAATACAGGCCGTAGCCAGCCCATACTTCTTCTTCCGCCGCCGCAGTTCATACAGCAGCGTGATCACCAGCCGCGTCCCCGTCGCGCCCAGCGGATGCCCCAACGCAATCGCTCCGCCATTCACATTCACTTTCTCGCGATCCAGGCCCAATTCTTTCTCCACCGCCAGATACTGCGCCGCGAACGCCTCATTCACTTCGATCAAATCGATGTAATCCAAACTCAGCCCAGCCTTTTGCAGCGCCACTTTCGTCGCCGGCACCGGACCGCGTCCCATCAACTTCGGCTCAACTCCGGCCACGCCCCAGCTCACAATTCGCCCCAGCGGTTCCATGTTCCGCTTGCGCACCTCTTCCAGCGACATCACCACCACCGCCGCGCCACCATCCACAATGCCGCTCGCGTTCCCGGCCGTGACTGTGCCAGGCTTCCCTGAGCCTTGGCCGAACGCCGCCTTCAGTTTCGCCAGCCCCTCCATCGTGGTCTGCGGCCTCCGGTGATCATCTTCGGTCAGCGATTCTCCCGTAGCTTCACCCTTCGAATTTCGCAGCGGCACGGAAACCAGCTCTTCCTGAATGCGTCCTTCTTTATAAGCCGCATCCGCTTTCTGCTGCGAGCGCAGCGCGAACTCATCCTGCGCCTGCCGCGTGATGCCCTGCTGCTCGCCATACAACTCCGCCGTGTTCGCCATGTACAGGCCGCAATAACTATCGAGCAGCGCCACCATCAGCGAATCTTCCATCTTGCCGCCCGGCGCCAGCGTAAATCCATCGCGCCCGCGAATCGTAAACGGCGCCTGCGACATGGCTTCCATCCCGCCCGCCAGCACAATTTTCGCCTCGTCGGTCTGAATCATCTGCGCCGCCGAAACGATCGCCTGCATCCCGCTTCCGCACAGCCGGTTCACCGTCAACGCCGGAGTCTCAATCGGCAATCCCGCCCGCAATCCTACGTGCCGCGCCCCATACAGCGCATCGCCGGAGGTTTGTTGCGCGTTGCCAAACACCGCATGGTCAAACTCCTTGGGATCGATCCCTGACCGCTCGATCGCTCCTTTGGCCGCAACCGCGCCCAATTCCTGCGCCGTGAAGTCCTTCAACTTGCCGCAATAACGGCCGAAGGGCGTGCGCGCCCCGCTGACAATCGCGATGTCCCCCGGTTTTAACATGGTTTCCTTGCAGAATTTCCGTACAGACCCCGCTCCAGAGCGGATCAAAAGTGATAATCAAACTGGTTAGTGTAGCAGCGCGTGAGGAGATTTGACCACCGAGACCCGAGACGAACTCATTTCATCAGTAGGAGCCGTTTGCTTCGGGTACGACTCGTCGATATTGTGATACCTTCTCCGACCGAAGAGGAGCTCCATGGAACAGCGCGTCAGCATCGTCACGCTCGGAGTTGCGGATCTAAAGCGCAGCAGAGAATTTTATGAACGCCTCGGATGGCGCCGTTCCATGGCCAAAGCAGAAGGTATCGTATTCTTCCAGGTGGGAGGGATGGCTCTCGCCCTCTACCCGCGGCACGAACTTGCCAAGGATGCAAATGTCGCTCCCGAAGGCCACGGTTTCAACTGTATATCCCTCGCCTATAACGCCCGCAATCGTGCGGAAGTGGATTCGGTGCTCAAAGAAGCCTCAGCCGCAGGCGCAACGCCGGTCAAGTCTGCTCAGGAAGCCTTCTGGGGCGGCTATTCGGGATACTTCGCTGACCCCGACGGATTTCTATGGGAGGTAGCCTGGAATCCAGCATTCCCGATCGCAGAAGATGGAAGCCTTCGAATTCCCGACTAGCGGTAAATTCGGAATGAATCGATTCTTTTTACGCGACGGCCCCGGCGGCTAGCGCCGCTCCCAACGCCATAACCTTCCCCGGACCCTGGCCCAATGAAGCAGCTAACGCGAATTCGGCGCGGTTGATCACTTCGGTCACAATGTCCACCGGATCATAGCTCTCCCGCACCACAGCCTCGGCCAGACCTGCGGAAAACTCAAGCGCCTGGCCCTTCTTGGAGTCATCCTTGCTCGGCAGTCGCACCTCCGCGATCACTTTGCGAAGCTTTTCGACCGCCAGTAGCGCTTCCTTTTCCGCCGTATCCCCCAAGATCAGAGCAATGGTCGTCGTATCGTAACGAAACGCTAAATCATTGGTGCGGATGTTGGCGGCGAACTGTTGCCCGATTTTCTCCATCACACTCTCAATCGCAGCCTCGCCATATTCTTTGAGCAGCGCCGCACTTCGCCCAAATTGCAAAAGCAGCACCGAAAGCGGTGACGCGTTCTGCGCCGCTCGCTTGCTCTCCGCCAGCAGCAAATCCAGATAGGAACTCCGCTTCAGCAATCCAGACTTTTCGTCCGTCACCGACAGATTTTTCACCAGACGTCGCAGCCCGGCATTGTTCAGCGCAATCACCATCTGATCGGCCAACGTCTTGAGTACGACCGCATCCGTCTGGGGCCACGCTCGCGGCTTGTTGTGCAACAGCGCCAGCACCCCCACCGAATCCTCGCCGTTGCTCAGCGGAAAGGCCATCACCGCAGAAGTTCCCAACTCCACCAACGCATTGCGCACCGCTTGCAACTCCGGCGCCTTCTGCGCATCGGCGAGGATAACGGCCTCGCCAGAAGATGAAGCTAAAGACAAATCCTGCAGCGCGCACATCACGGCCTTGATGGCCGCGCTGCTACCCGCCTTCGCTCCCTTGCCGCAGAACTCCTGCACCGCCGATGGCGCCGAACCGGGCGTGCGCATCGCCGCAACACATCGCGATACTTCCCAGTGTCCGCCGATTTCGTTCACCGCTGTGGTCAATACCGCAGCCGCCGTCGCCTGGTGATAGAGCTTGCGCGTTATTTCCGCGACCCGAGTTACGTTGCGCATCTCCGCCGCTGGATCAACCACGGGGGGAGCAATCGCTGCCACCGGTGTCGAAGCTGCAACCGGCGCCGCGGATACCAGTGGGGCCGATCCCGCATAGCTCGGCGTTACTCCCGCGGAGAGATACAGCCGCTGCAAATCTTCGTTGCGCTCTTCCTCCCGCGGAAATAATTCCTGAATTCTCTGCAGCCGCTCCACCGCCTTGTTGCGCATGCCGTACTGCACCAGAATCTCCGCTTGCAGCATCAGATCCTGCAGCGTGGAAGCCCCCAGCGTGGCAGCGTGTTCCGTCGCTGGCTCCGCCGCGGTCTTACTTACGGGCGTGAATCGGGAAGCAATCGCGTCGAACTTCTTCTCGTCAATCTTTCCCTTCAGCAGCTCGAGCCGCTTCGTATGGCCGGCCTCATACGGGTCTACTTCCGCCGCCCGGTCCAGACATTCGGCCGCCTTGGTAAACTCGCTCGTGCTGCAATACAGATCGAAAAGTTTCAACAGCGTCTGGCTGTAATCGGCCTCGCGGTTGGAGGCATTGAACAATTCGCTCAGGAACTCAAGCATTCCCGGGGATGCGCGGCGTGTGGCCGCGATGTCCTGCATCACCGTCACAAATTGCCGCCGTTCGCCACGCTTGGCCTGGAACTGTCCCAGCTTGCGCGCCAATGACACGGCAGCCTCATCCTGCTCCGCATCCACCAGCTGTCCAATCAGCGCCGTCACCTGCGACATCCGGTTCGGATTCTGTTCAAACAGTTGCCATACCAGCGGCTCCGCGTCCGCAAAACGTCCTGCCGCTAGAAGAGCCTCGGCATAAATATCCCGCAAGATGGGTGAGGTCTTCCCCGCATTCACCTGCGGTTCCAGAATAAAAATGGCAGCCCCAATCTGTCCTTGCCCCAGCAGGCTCTTCCCGTAGGCCAACGCAATTTCTTCGTCGGACGAATCTTCCTGATAGGCGCGTTCATACCACTGCGCCGGATCACCGCCCGCTTCCGCCGTGAGCTGGGCAACTCGCTTGAAGCCTTCGGCCGCGGCCTTGCTGTCCCCAATTTCAGAGGACAACTCCGCCGCCCGCAGAAAATTTGCCTGAACCGGCTCCAGCGCCACCACCCGCGCCAGCACCTGCAATGCATCCTGTTTCTTATCTGGGAGTTTCGCCAGGTCGCTCAGTGCCGACTCATAAGTGCCAACCGCCAGTTTCTTGTTCGATCCTTCCAGCAGTTGTCCAAAGCGAAATTTCTGCTCCCACGTCGGACTGCCGTGCCGTGCCAGTTTCTTGTAAGTCAGGCTGGCCCGCGTGGCATCCCCGGCATTCACTTGGCGCTCAAAGAGTTCCCCGAGCAACCGGACCGCATCGTGCCCCCGGCTCTGCGACAAACATAGGTCCGCCGACAGCTCTCGTACCTTATCGTTCTCCGGATCATCCCGCAGGACCAGCAGGTATTCTTCTAATGCTTCCGCAGCTTTGCCCTTCTGCAGAAGTTTTTCGGCACGCTCCACCCTCCGTGTTATTTCGGCTCGGTCCGGGCGTGTTGTCGTCTCAGACATAGGTTGGGTTCGGGCAGACTACTCTCTGCTTCGATTCTAGGAGCCACCCCCGGTGCCAGCAATCCGCAAGGGTCCGATGACGATTACGAAAGTCACTTACAGATCTTCAGGTGCTGGATGTTGGGTCTCGGGTCTTAGGAAGCCCAAACGCCTGAGACGTATTGCCTAGGACCTATGCCCTAAGACCCGAGCCGCACTTGGGAGAACTCTTGCCGATTTGTTATCGTTCCCCATGCCCCTCGCTGAATCTCATCCAGAGATCGTCCAGGAAGAGCCTCACGAACAAGGCCTCCACCATCAACTCACCGCGGGACAAATGACCATGGTCGCTCTCGGCGGCTCGATCAGCACCGGACTTCTTCTGGGCTCCGCCGCATCTCTCCAGATTGCCGGACCCAGCGTCATCTTCAGTTACATCATCGCGGCTTTCATCGCCTACACCGTCACTATGGCTCTGGGCGAACTGGCCAGCACACGTCCGGCCGCCGGATCCTTCGGCATCTATGGCGAACTCTATCTCACCCCATACCTGGGATTTCTCTGCCGAGCTGGATACTGGGCCTCCATCGCCTTTTCCATCGGCGCCGAACTCGTCGCCTCCGCCACTTACATGACTTACTGGTTTCCAGCTGTATCCGGAGAATTATGGGTGTTCTTGTTTTCCGTGGCACTCGTGCTCGTCAACTTGCTCAGCGTGGGTTCTTTTGGACGCTTCGAATTCTGGCTTTCCATGATCAAGTTCGCCACCATCGTCCTCTTCATCCTGGCCGGAGCAGCCCTGCTTTTCAGCGGCCAGGTAGCCTCGCAATATACGGCTCATGGAGGATTCTTTCCCAAAGGTCCCGTCGCTCCGCTGCTCGCCGTATTCATCGCCATCTACACCTTCGGCGGTGTGGAGATGCTCGCCGTCACCACCGGCGAATCCCGCTCCTCGAAAGACATCCCCCACGCCGCGCGCCTCACCTTCTTCCTGCTCGCAGCCCTCTACCTCGGCGCCATCACCGTGCTTGCCGGAGTGATGCCATGGAATCACGCTGGCGCCTCGGAGAGTCCGTTCGTCAGCGTGCTAAGCCGAGCCAGAATTCCTGCCGCAGCCTTCCTCATGAATTTCGTCGTCCTCACCGCCGCGCTCTCCGGAGCCAATGCCAAACTCTACGTTGCCTCGCGCCTTCTGTTTTCCATGGGCCGCACCGGATGGGCTCCGGCCAGCCTCGGCAAATTGAATGCCGCCGGATCACCGCATCTCGCTCTGCTTGTTTCTTCCTACGGAATCATTACCGCGCTCATCATCGAAAACTGGGCTCCACAACAAGCCTTCCTCTACATCATGGGAGCCGCATTCTCCGGGCTGATCCTCTCCTGGGTCGTCTCTCTGGCCGCTCATGTCAGCTTCCGCTGGCGGCTCACTCCTCAACAAGTCGCTGCCCTGCCGATGCGCTCTCCCCTCGGCGTCTGGGGATCGATGCTTGGCTTTGTTCTGGTCTCCGCCGCTGTTATCCAGACGCTTCGCTCCTCGCGCATCAACGAAATTGGGGGATTAGTCTTCTTTGCCGCGCTCACCGTCGCTTATTTTTTTCTAAGGCGCCGGCGCCGAAACTCGCAGCCGGAATTACCAACGTAAGCCAGCCCAGACCTTTTCTGCTGCCCCGATGGGTGCGCCTCCGCTAGCCTTAACGTGGGGTGCGTCTGCTACATAAACCCCCACCGGATCGAACCAGTGCTCCGCACCAAATCAATGATCGCCTCTCTACTACTTCGCTCCACCGGTAACTCGCATCCGATCGCCGCTTGCGTTATCGGCATCGGCGTTGGGATTTACCTGTTCTACCAAGGCTTCCGTCTCTTGCAGCGGCGCCGCCTCATTCTCGACACCCCAGCTTCTAAAATTCGCAGCGCCTCGGTCGGAATGGTTGAGCTCAGCGGTCTCGCCGTGGGCCCTTACACTCTGACCGCCCCGGTCACCGCAAAACCTTGCTACTACCACCGCACCTTCGTCTGGGAGTTGAAGCAGTGCGGCAAGAACAAGCAATGGGTGAAAGTGGCTGCGGAGTGCACGCACGTGCCCTTCTTTCTCGACGACAATACCGGCAAAGTCATGGTCGACCCGCGCGGCGCCGATCTCGACCTGCATCGCGACTTTCAGCAGGAATTCTGCGACTCCTTCTTCACCACGAAAGAGGAAGTTCCGCCGAATGTGCGTATGATCCTCTCGCGCCACGGCATCAGCACCACCAACAGGATCAAAGTCGAAGAGTTCTGCATCAAGCCCAAGAACGCCCTGTTTGTGCTCGGAACGCTCGGCGAAAATCCCGGTCTCGAGCTTGCCCCGCAGCCCATTCCAGATGATGAGGCCGCGTCGCCCCATGTTTGGAATGCATCTCTTTCCCTGAACCGCACTGCCATGGGACAAACCGCGATGTCGTTCGTGACCAAAGGCGTCAGCAGCCTCTCTCTGAGCGGCGGGCTCCAGCACGATCCAGCTTTCGATCCGATTTACGACCAGGCAACGGCCGCGGCATCGGCGCGAGTCGTCCGCCTTTCCCCCGACCCCAGCCCAACCAAGGCGGGGGATATGACCCAGCAGCAAAAAGTCGCCGCCGCCCTTATGAAAGCCGGCATTGCAAATCCCGCCGCTTGGTCCGCGGCCGGAGTAAGTCCCCAGGTCAACCTCGATCACCCGTCGAATGCAATCGCTCCCGACCCAACCGACGGCTTCGACCCACATCCCCCCGTCGTACTGACGAAGGGAAAGAACAATTCCACCTTCCTGATCTCCTGGCGCAGCCAGCGCGAGGTCGCCCGCTCGCTGGGCTGGAAGTGCACGCTCATGATCTGGGGCGGTCCCGTGCTCACCCTGCTCAGTCTTTACGGCCTTCTCACACTCACCGATATGATCTAAGAGTCGCCAAAAAGAACTAGTTTTATAGATGGTTTGGGAAGGGCACGGCTGAGAGCCGTGCCGCAACGGCTGCCAAATGTCCGGCGTCAGCCGCTCAATCTTCCCGCTCCTTCAGCATGTCAGATTTCCGGTAAGTTTCTCGCTCCGCACCAACTTCCCAACTCCATCCCCCAGTCCCCGCCGAACGGTCTAGTACAATGCTCCCGTGAGTAATGCCGTTCGCATTGGAATCCTCGGCGACTTCAATCCGGAATTCCGCTCCCACCACGCCACTCCGGACTCCCTGCAGCACGCCGCCCACAAACTGGATTTGAAAGTCGAATCCGAATGGATCCCGACGCCATCGTTAATCACTCCCGGCGCGGAGAAGATTTTAGAGAGCTTTGACGGCCTCTGGGCTTCGCCCGGCAGTCCCTTCAAGAGTTTTGACGGCATGCTTAAGGGGATCGAGTTCGCCCGCCGCCGCGACTGGCCCTTTCTCGGCACCTGCGCGGGCTTTCAGTACGCCCTCATCGAATTCGCCCGCAACGTCCTCGGCATCGCGGACGCCGACAGCGCGGAAAATAATTCCGGATCGAAGAACGTCGTGATCTATCCGGTAGCCTGCGCCGTTCCCGATCGCAAAGGCGACGCCCCCAAGCTTTCCGGCACAGTACCGGAGATTCGTCTCCGTCCCGGCTCTTATCTGCAATCTTTCTACGGAAAAGACAAAGAAATCGTCAGCGAACAATTCTTCTGCAACTTTGAGGTCAACCCCGAGTTTGAATGGGCCACCATGGAGGCAGGATTCCCCATAGTCGCCCGCGGCGCGCAGGGCGAGGTTCGCGCCATCGAGTCTCCCACCCACCGCTTCTTCATCGCCACACTCTTCCAGCCCCAGTTGTCGTCGACAGAGAAGGACCCTCACCCCGTCGTCCTGGCCTTCGTCCAAGCTGCAGCCGACTGGGAACGCAAGAAGCTCGACGACAGCGTCCTCGAGTAGCCGAGCTCACCACGGAGTCACCGAGACACGGAGAAAATCCTCAACCGATTTTCCCCTTCTTGCTTACTCTGTGTCTCTGTGCCTCCGTGGTGAGAGCGCCTTCGCGGTTACGAAAGTCCGTGAACCCTGAGTTCTCGTCGCGCAGCACCATGCGCATCTAGGGTCGCGACCCCTCCCTCGCTAGACTTTCCCGCATGCCCGTGCAGGCGATCAACTCGTTCCGCATCTCGCTCACGACTCTTGTCAGCTATATTCCGCTCATCGCCACGGTCGTAACTTGCCTGTTTAGTGTGATTCTGGCGCGCGCGACTCTGCGCTATGTTGAAGCGACCGACAAGGGCTTAGCCCTTGCCCGCGAAGGTTTCGAGCGCGAATGGTCGCCGGATCTGCACATCAAGCTCGAGCGCGTCTCGGCCACGGAAGCCAACGTCATCGTCACCAACCTGGCCAAAAGCTCCGTCCTGCTGCAATTGTTGCAGCTGCGCAAACTCACCCATGCCGTTCCTTTCGAGCGTTGCCGCTTGAACGATCCTCTGGTCGGGGGCATGACCTGGACGCAGGCGATTGGCAAGCGCATCCTGGCCTGCACCGGAAAGGAATTCGAAGGTCCTATCGCGGCTTCCCTGACCTTCTATTGCGCCGGACGAATGTTCCGCACCGATTGGTTCCGTTCCCACATACAGGTGCGCGACGGACGCATCCTCAGCCTAGAACCCAGCAACATGCCCGCCCGTCGCGTGCGTGTCATCGAACGCAAGGGCCCGGAACGCCGGCGTGAGTTCGTGCAAGATGTTACCGCCGCCGCAGTGCTCAAGAAGCCTGACGAAAAGCCCGACGAAGAGTTCTTCGTGACCGGGGCATAGACAGAGAGAGAGAGAGCGCAGGAGAAAACTCCAGCTTGGGAGGAGCGGACGGTAACCATTACCAAAGAGCACAAACCCAATCTGATTTTCTAAAGTCCCCAACGCCGCTGCCGATTTTGCTTTTATATGGTGAACCCAATTAGCAGCAGCCAAGTCAGCCACACCGCCGAAGCCGCGAAACCGCCCGCGCCCAAGCCTCAGCCTAAACCGAATACTCCACTACCTTCGGATCCGGTCACGCTGAAAAGCACGCGCGATGTCGATCACGACGGCGACAGTCACTAAGCCAACCAACCCCTCATACGCTTTGCGTTACGCAAGGATGGAGGCACGGGCTCATCGCCCGTCCTCCATTCTTGTTTTCTGGTCGAAGTCTGCTCGTCGAACTTCACCTTATGTCGCTTTCACGAACCGCAGCGATGCCGAATTCATGCAGTAGCGAAGTCCTGTGGGTTTCGGTCCATCGTCGAAGACATGGCCCAGGTGTGCGTCGCACTCAGTGCATGAAACCGCTGTACGCTGCATGCCTATGCTGCTGTCGGTAATCTCGCGCACATTTTCTTTCGCGAGCGGCTCCCAGAAGCTCGGCCAGCCCGTGCCGGAGTCAAACTTCGTCGCCGAACTGAACAGCGCATTGTCGCAACAGATACAGCGGAAAATTCCCTTGTCATGCAGATTCCAATACTTCCCGCTGTAGGCAAATTCCGTATCCGCGTGCCGCGTAATCGCAAACACTCCGGAGGGAAGTTGTCTTCGCCACTCCTCGTCTGTCTTCACTACGCGGGCAATCTTCACGGTCGCGAGGCGCTTGCCTGCGTCGGAGAATTGCACAATCGTTACTTCCGTCGGCCCCGTATTCGCCGCAGCCTCAATCACACGCGGCCGCCGCAGCGAAAACAAAGCTGCCCCTCCCAGCGCCGCGCCTGCACCCGCCAGAAACAGGCGTCGTCCTAAGTTGACTTCCCCTTCACCGCGATTCGATTCAAACACGATTTCCTCCTCGATACTGTCATCCTGAACGAGACGCTTTTGTCTCGCGAAGGATCTGGGCGAGCCGCGCGGATCCTTATTTTCCCGTGTACAAATCCGGAAACTCCCGCCGCAAATTCGCCACCTTGGGCGCATCGTTATAAACGATGTAAGGATTATTCGGATGCAGCGTTGCGTAATTCTGGTGATAATTTTCCGCCGTATAAAATGCCTTCAGTGGCACCACCTGCGTCGCAATCGCCTTGCGAAAGATTTTTGCCTGGTTGAGCTGCGCGATGTAAGCCTCGGCAATATGTTTCTGCTCGTCGTTCCCATAGAAAATCACGGACCTATATTGCGTGCCTTCATCCGGCCCCTGACGATTCACTTCCGTGGGATCGAGCGCCACCGAGAAAAACACGCGCAGCAACTCTCCGTAGGTCACCTGCGACGGATCGTAAACAATCTGCACGCTCTCCGCATGACCGGTCTCGCCGCTACTGACCGCCTCGTAATCTGGATTCTTCGCCGTCCCGCCCGAGTATCCCGAAGTCGCGCTGACCACGCCTTTCACATGTTGAAAGACGGCCTGGATCCCCCAGAAACATCCGCCAGCTACCACCGCCGTCTCTTGCGCCGGAGCCGTGGCTCTTACTTCATCCGCCACCGGACTCGGCACCGCCGAACTCGTTCCACTCCCGGCTCGGCAGGCCACAGCGCCCGCCAGCACCGTCAACATCAGCGCAACCACCCGCATCGAAGCTCTCGACATAAACCCTCCGCAGCGCCCTCCGCTGCTGTCTTTCCCATTAGAGTTACGAGTCTCAGGGAAGTTTCGGATGTCGGCAGATGCCAGTGTCGAAATGGTGCTGTGGATTCTTGTGGGTGAAAATAGTTCGAATCCGTCCCGGCGGGCGCCAACAGGCGGGGAAAAAATCGCCTGGTCGGTGGGTACCCCTCCCCCCTCCCAACCGAAAAATCCTGCTGGGGGCGGGGTTCGCAAAAGGGTGTCTGCAAAATCCAGAGCGCAAACGATTTAGAGGTTAAAATCCAGAAATCAAAGAAGTTAGGGCCGTGGGTCGCCGGATTTGTCTATACTGCCTTCGCCTTGACCATGATGAGCTGATTCGATGCAGGAGGAAAGGTTAGATGTCACGGGGTGGGTATGGATATCGAAACCCAAGTAGGGATGGCAGCGTGGAATCCCACCCTTCGGCTTTTGCGCAGGGAAGGCTGTTGCGCAAAGAACGCGAGACAGGGGGCAACCCCCCGGCGACAGCGATTTTGCGCGACCGGGCGACCCATCTAGGCTAAACTGTGCGCCGGTCGGGGGCGCTCTTGTACCGGTCCTTACCGCTTACGTCTGCCGTTTCGAAGTCACGAACCATAGGAAAGACTTACCCGCGAGCTCCAGGCTGGCCAGGCGGAGATCGCGCGGCTTGAATTAAAGGCGGGGCAAGCAGTGATTCCGCCCCGCAGAGAAAGGATCTTTATGACTATCCCCTTCGTCAAAGCGGAACATGTCGGGACTGCGGTGGTCCAGGAAAAAGAAACGAGCACGACGACCCGGATCAAGACGACCCAGATCAAAGGGTTCGTGAACAAATATTTCTACTTCTGTATGTCGCTGCTGTTCGCCGCACTTGTGGTGTGGGGCTTCAGCCGTACGATCAACGACAATCTATTACATGCCGCCCTGCCGCGGCCCTTGCTTCTCTGGATTCACGGCGCCATATTCTCGGGTTGGGTAGCTTTCTTCATCGCTCAGTCCACATTGGTCCGCATACGAAAAGTCAGCTGGCATCGCATCTTCGGCTGGTTTGGAGCCGGGTTGGCCACGGTGATGGTCCCGCTGGGCGTCGCCATCGCCATCATCATGGCGCGATTCGACACAGTTCAACTCCATCAGAGCGGCGCAGATGCTTTTCTGTCGATCCCGTTCTTCGACATGATCGTCTTTGGAGTGAGCGTTGCGCTTGCCATCTATTGGAGGAAAACGCCTGATTTCCATCGCCGGCTTTTGTTCGTCGGAACCTGCACGCTCATGGACGCTCCCCTTGGACGCTTTGATTTTTTGTTCAACCATAACCTCTTCTATATCTGCCTGGACCTGCTGATCGGACTCGGCGTGGTGCGCGATCTTGTAGTGGATGGGCGCGTACACAAGGTGTATCGCTATGCGCTGCCCGCATTGATCGCTGGTCAAAGCCTCGCGATATACATGTGGCGGATCGATCCTGCCTGGTGGCGCGCGATCACCCACGGAATCTTGGGATAGTGCGCCGTCCTCAGTAATTGGTGTAATCAGGATTCACGCGTCTGCACTCATTCACTTAGTTGGCGAGTGAAGCCAGGAGCTAGTGGGCTCGAAGCTGATTCCTCTTGACATTCGCTTTATATTCGCCAACAATGGCGGCATGGCGATCACACGCAGGCAGCGCGAAGTGTATGACTTCATCTCCCGCTTTGTGGCCGAGCATGGCTACTCTCCGTCGTTTGAGGAGATTGGCACGGGGCTCGAGCTGACGTCGCTGGCAACCGTGCACAAGCACATCACGAATCTCGAAAAAAAGGGATTGCTCACCCGCGACTACAACCGCAGCCGCTCGATCGATCTGCTGCCGCCCAAAGGACGGCTGAAGCAGGCCATGAGCGTGAATACCGGCCTGGTGCTGCCGCTGCTCGGGCGCATCGCCGCCGGCCAGCCGATCGAGGCGATGCAAACCAATGAGACGATTTCGCTCGCTGATTTCGTCCGCTCGAAAGAAGTGTTTGTGCTCGAGGTGCGCGGCGACTCCATGCAGGATGAGGCCATCCTCAACGGCGACTACGTGCTGGTGGAGAAACTGAAGACGGCGCACAACGGAGACATCGTAGTGGCCCTGGTCGAGCAAAGTGACGCCACGCTGAAACGTTTTTACCGCGAAGGCGATAACATCCGGCTGCAGCCTTCGAATGTGACGATGAAGCCGATCATCGTGCCGGCAGGTTCGGTGGAAGTGCAGGGGCGGGTGATTGGGGTGCTGAGGAAGTACTAGGAACGCTTCTAGCTACTAGCTTCTTGCTCGATCCCAACGCTGTTCGACGAAAAAACATAACTCACGCTGCCTCTCGGTCACCAAAGACCCCGATTGATGAGTCCGCTTCTTCAACTCACCTCCGTCCAGGCTCGCCGAGTCTGGCTGCATGCCCAGCGCCTGGACACAACCGAACCTTTCGGCTCCGGCCCGAAGGCCACGCCGGCAGCGGTGGCGCACCTGGGCTACTTGCAGATTGACACCATCTACGTCATCGAGCGCAGCCATCATCACATCCTCTACACGCGCATCCCTACGTATCGGCGCGAGCATCTCCATCAGGCACAGAGCATCGACAAGACCGTGTTCGAGTATTGGACGCACGCCCTATCGTACGTGCCCACGGAGACTCTGCGATTTTACGTGCGCGATATGCGCCAGGCACACCAGGATTGGCAGCGTCGAAACGGCTGGTTCGGCACGGTTTCAGATGCTGACCTGCGCCGGGTGCTGTCGCGCATCCGCAGGCATGGCGCACTCACCATCCGCGACATCGAGGACGAGCCGGTGGAAAAAGACTACGCGTGGGCCAGCCGCAAGCCTTCCAAGCGCGTTCTGGAGCTGGCCTTCTACAAGGGTCTGGTGACGATTAGTAAGCGGGCCGGAATGCTGAAGACTTATGAGCTGATGACTCGCCATTTCGGTTGGGACCGTCTGCCCCGCGCAGCTACAGAAAAGGAAACTTTGAACTACCTGCTGGATCGCGCCCTGCAATCGCAGGGGATCGTGAGTCTGGAATCGATCTGTCATCTGGACGCTCCACGCAAACCAGCGATGAGGCGTCTGGTGGAGTCGCGAGTCCGTCGAAAGGAGCTGATTCCTGTGCAACTGGAAGGAGCGGGCCAATCGCTGCACTGGGTCGGTCCGGATACCCTCGATGCCATTCCCGATGCCGCGCAGGAACAGGTTCATATCCTGTCGCCCTTCGACCCGCTGATCATCCAGCGCAAGCGACTGCGGCTCTTTTTCGATTACGAGTATCGCTTCGAAGCTTACGTTCCCAAGCACAAGCGGGTATTTGGGTATTTCTGTTGCCCAGTCCTGATCGGGGATCGGGTCGTTGCCGCCCTCGACCTCAAAACCGACCGGTCGCGGCAAAAACTTCTGGTGCAGCGCTGGAACTGGATCGGCCGGGGTGCCTCCCGCGCCCATCAGCAGCAGGTGGAAGACGCGTTGCACAAGTTCGAGTTATTTCAGTTGGGGCGAAGTTAGAGCGCGCGCTAGCCAGGCTGGCCGAGGTTAGAGTGTGAATCCCGCAAGATGAACCCGAGGGTACCCCTCGAGATTTGAGTGCTGGGATAGAGCTTAGCCCGGGCCAGACCCCCGCTAGCTGAACCAATCATGACGACTGCTTGCGCGTTCTTGAAGGGAATATCTGAAAAAATAAAACGCACGCGACTCGGAAGAGTCCGCGTGCGTTTGAACTTTAAGCTAGAAGCTAGAAGCAGCCTTACCCAACGTGCCGGTCGATCGCTTGCGCGATGGCATCTTTCGGCCGATATCCAACCAGCTGCTCTACTACCTGACCGCCTTTGAAGACCAGCAACGTAGGGATGCCGGTCACTTTGTAGCGCATCGGGGTGGAGCTGTTGGCGTCGACATCCATCTTGCCGACTTTCAGTTTGCCCTGGTAGTCCTTGGCGAGCTCGTCCACGATGGGAGCGAGGGCGCGGCAGGGGCCGCACCATGTTGCCCAGAAATCCACCAGCACGGGTGTATCTGACTTCAAAACATCCTGGTCGAAGTTTGCATCGGTGACTTCGACAATTCCATTGCCTGCCATTTTCGTTTCTCCTCGTTGTAACGTCGCGCTGTCGGCGGACGCTCCCATGTTTCGGAAACAACGAGCGGTCTAGCCGGTCCGGCGATCTATATCGAATAAGTGCATGCCCTCTCGGGCGCGCATCCATTATCGCACTTCCCTTTGATGCCGGGGAGTCGCGAAAGTCGCAAAAGCGACCTGCGGTCAAGATCGGCTCCTGAAGCACCGCACCTAGAAGATGAACTTGACAGCGGCCTGCATCAGACGAGGCGCTGCAGCGCTGACTACCTGCCCGAAGGTGGAGCTATTGATATTGCCGTTCACCGATGCCGGTCCGTAGAACTGGGCGTGGTTGAAGGCATTGAATCCCTCGAAACGGAACTGAAGAGACTTGGATTCGGTGAGCGGCAGACTCTTGATCAGCGCCATGTCGAAGTTATCGATGCCCGGTCCGTAGAAGAAACGGCGCTTGGCATTGCCGGGCTGACCGAGAGGCTGAAGACTGAAAAGGCCGGTATTGAAAAAGGGGTGGCCATTGCGAGGATTGTGGTTCAGTTCAAGCGCTCCGGGTGTGTACTGCGGCTCATCAACCCCGTAGTTGTTGACGCCATTCGGTTCGGTTCCCAGCAAAGAATTGTCGCCGTAGTTGTAAAGCGTGACGGGGAAACCTGTGCTGAAGCGCGTGATCCCGGAAATCGCCCAGCCTTGTGTCCATCGATTGGACGCACCAAAAAGGCGATCGAGAGGCAGTTGATAGTTGTAACTCACTACAAAATTCTGCTTCACATCAAAGGCAGACAAGGCTTTGCTGAGCGCTGGATGGATGGGATTGATTTCTTCGCCAAGATTGGAAGCCTGATCAAGCGATTTTCCGTAGGTGTAACCCCCAAGAATTTGCAGATGACCGCTGCTGTGGCGCAGGGTGACTTCGAGCGCGTTGTAATTGGAATTTCCGACGGTAGCCTGGTTGGTGTCACTGCCAAAATCAGCGCCCAACGGCCCGCGGGTTCCATTGATCTTCTGTCCTGAGGCCGTGATGTAGGTGTTGCCTTCGAGAAACGGGCCACAAGGAGTTTGTCCAGAGGCCAGGTTCGCCGGATTCATGAGCTGCAAGCAGAGCGCGGGATTGCCAGGATTCGCTTCCACGAGCGCGAGCAGTCGATGCCCCTGGCTGCCCACGTAACTGGTGCTGAGTACGGTATTCGAGGTCAGTTGGCGCTCCACCGAAAGCATGTGTTCCTCGGTGTAGGGGATCCGGTTGGTGGTGGGATATGCCGGGAGACCGCTGATGGGCTCGTACTGTGACCAATCAACGTTGGGGTCAGGATGGCTCGCCGAGGAGTCGAGCGGCGCCAGTTGGACCGGGAAATACTGGCTGCCCTTGCCGGTGGACGCGGAGACGAATGGTGTGGCGAACAACGGCGGCGTGGGACTGGTATAGGTAGTGCCGTAAGGCGCGTTCGCGCTGAGAACTCCAACCGTGAGAGCTTCGATGGCCGTGTAAAACATGCCGAAGCCGGCGCGCAGGCTGGTTTGGCCGGGCCCTCCAAGGATCTTGCCGAAAAGAGAATCCGAACTGGCACTGGGCGAGTAAACGAGGCCAACGCGTGGCGCGAAATCTTTGCTGCCCGGCGGAGCAAGCGTTCGGGGAACTCCGGGATCGGTTGGAAAAAGAATTCCTGCGGGAGCGGTGGGAAAGACCACGGACTGTTTGCCTGGCTCGAGGGTCGCGACCTGATTGTATTTTTCGTACCAGGGCTCGATGCGATCCCAGCGCAACCCGTAATTGAGCGTGAAGTTAGGACGCAGCCGCCAGCTATCCTGCGCGTAGAGACCGAGATATTTGTTGCGTCCATAAAAAGGCTGGAGCTGACTCTGGTTGTACTGCGTGGGAGCCCCGAGCAGGAAGTCAACGAAATCAGATCCGGTTTGGCTGCCATAGAACAGGAAACTACCGTTGAATTGAGCAATGGCATGAGTATTGACCTGGTCGAAATGAAATTCGACACCGGTCTTGATGGTGTGCGTACCCACGACTTTGGAAAAGTTGTCGAGCCATTGGAAGGTGTTGTTACTCTGCCGGAGCTGATTCGTGTTGGTTCCGATGGAGTAGTTGTTGAAGGCGACGTTCTCCACTCCTTCGGTTTGCGGCGAAAGGGGCACGATGCCGAGAGTGTTCGCTCCGACCTGGAAACCCTGAGACGCCAGGCTGACCCCGAGTCCGCCCTGGGGACGGCCGAGGTCGTTGGAATCGCGCAGATAGCTGAAACGGAATTCATTGACCGCGGTTGCGCTCAGAGTCTTGGTGTCGCCCAGGTTGAACAACTGAGCGCGGCCAAGATTCAGCGCGTTGAAGCCCGGCACATTGGCTCCGCCCTGCGCCGTGGGATAAGGATTGTTCTGCGTAAAATTGTCGAGAAAATAATAAGTCGAGATGAGACCCCATCGTGTATTGGCATCGAGGCGAGCAGCACCCTTGTTGTCATGGAGCGTCTCGTTATAAGCCGAGGTGGAAAAAACATTGCCGGGCTGGTTCGGCGAAGGAATGTATTGCAACAATTGCTGCGCCGGAGCCGACCACTTACGGGTGGGGATTTGCAATGTGGGAAGAACACATGCGGTGGTACTGCTGGCGGAATAATTTGTATTCGTGCAGCCAGAGAAATAGTACGGCTCACCCACGGAGACTGGGTTACCAAGATTGTTCGAGAGTACGCCTGCCCATGCGGGACCGCTGACCGCCGTATCCAGGGAACGTGCCAAGTCTGAGAGGTTGCCTGACCGGTCTTGTGCCGACGGCACGGAAATCAGTCCGGTGTCAACGCCTTCGGTCTGCCGCGTCCCTTGATAATCAGAGTAGAAGAAAATTTTATTTCGTCTGACTGGCCCGCCGAGAGTTCCACCGAATTGGTTCTGGTCAAAAGATCCGCGGGTGGGAGAAAAGTAATTGCGGGCGTCCAGGTTGGTATTACGCAGAAATTCAAAAACGTCGCCGTGAAATGCATTGCTGCCGGACTTGGTGATGACGTTGATCTGGCCGCCACTGTATTCGCCATATTCGGCATCGAAATTGTTGGTGAGAATCCTGAACTCGGAGATCGAGTCCAGATTGGGGATAATGGCGGTGCCCATATTCACGTCCTCTTCGACATCGCTGCCATTCACCATGAAGCTGTTGGCGAACTCGCGCTGGCCGTTAATGGAAATGTTGCCTGAATTCAAGTCGCCTGAGGGTGAGAAGGCGCTGGCACCCACATCCTGAACGGTGCTGGAGGTGATGGAGGTAGCCGGGGCGACGCCGGATTGAAGCGCGAGCAGATCGGTATAGCTGCGGCCATTCAGAGGAACGCCGGTCATGGTCGAGCCGGCAATCACCTCACCCATCTGAGAACTGGAAGTTTCCACATGGGCCGCGTTGTCGGTAACCGTGATGGCATCGTTTCTTTGCCCGACTTGCAACACCACATCCACGAGAAGCGCGCTGTTGGCATCGAGCCCGATTCCGGTGCGCCGATATGGTTGGAAGCCCGCGTGGTTCACTTCAAGTACGTACTCGCCGATAGGCAGCACAGGGAACGTGTAAGTTCCCCGGCCGTCGCTGGTAGCAGATTGCTGGACGCCGGTACCCTTATTGACCAAGCTGATGGTTGCTTGTGCTACGGCTGCACCCGATGGATCCTTAATCGTGCCCGCGATGCTGCCGCCCACCCCTGCCCAAGCTAACCCCAGCAAGCAGAAGGGCAGGCATAGGAGGAACAACGGCGATTGGAGAAAGCGTCGCATGTTTCAGGAATCTCGCGGTTTAGTTGCAAATCAGTCGCAACTAAACTTATGATTGTGCTGCTTGGTGATTGCTGGTTGTCACCAGTTGCAAATTGGTCGCAACTAGATAAGCTTGACGGATATTCTCAGAAACCGTCAAGGGCTCGGCAGTAGATTCCGTCGCAGCGTCGTTGCGACCAGTTGCGACGGCTGGGAGAAGCCTTATGCCATTACCTCAGACCGAAATGCCGGGCCGCTTGCAGGCCCACTTCGCGGAGCGTGGAATTCGCATGACGCAGCAGCGGCGCGCTATCCTGCGCGTCATGGAAACTGCGACCAAACACCTGGATGCGGCCCAGCTTCTACGCAAGGCCCAGAAGCTGGATGCCAGCGTGGATCGCAGCACGGTCTACCGCACCCTCCAACTGCTCAAGCGGCACGGGCTGATTGACGAACTGGACCTTATGCACATCCACGGTGAAGGTCACTATTACGAGCGCAAGCTGAACCGGGACCACATCCACATGGCTTGTTTGCGCTGTGGCAAGATCATGGAATTCGTGAGCGATATTTTTGAGACCCTCAAGGGGCAAGTGGAGAAAGACTGCCGCTTCCGCATCGTGGTATCGCGATTGGAAATCGGCGGATATTGCGCCGCGTGTTCCAAATAAACAACTTTCAGGTTCTGGGCTGCAAACAAAAAAGCGCCTCGGACTTTTCAGCCCAAGACGCCTCGGCAGCCCTCCCCCAGAACTGCCAAACCACTAGTCGATACTAGGTTTCTCCCCTTTTTAAGTAAACGTCACTTTGGTAATGGAGTTTTTGGCGGATTATGCGGCGAGTAAATTCAGGAATATGAAGTTTAGCCGGCCGGCGTTAGACAAAGATGAGAACAGAGCTCTTAGCAGTGAGGAATTAAGGCTGCTTGTGCCAGGTTTGGCCGCCGTCAAAGGTGGTCCAGAGTTCGCCGGTCGAGGTTGAAACCTTTCCCTGCTGCGGGTCAGAGAACTGGATCCTGGTAATGTCGCCAGTGATCGTCGTGCCAGCTTCCGAGGGGGCTACGCGAGCCCAGTGATTGCCGCCATCCGAGGTGTGGTAGAGGCCCCCGGCGAGAGTTCCGGCCCAAACTTCGAGTCCACTTGCCGCCACGGCGCGGAAAATGGGGTAGAAATTGGACGCAGCCTCTTTTTTCTTGTCAGGCCCGGCTCCGCCTGAATCCGAATTCTGATCCGCAGTGGAGACGATACTCATATTCAGATTTACAGTCTCCCACGTATTTCCTCCGTCGAAGGAACGTTGAAGAGCGCCCGCGGGGCTGATGGTCCAGCGCGGTGACACGCGCAGCATAAGAGACGGAGAAGTCTGCAGAGGTAGGCCGGGAGGCGCCAACGCCGGTGCCGCAGGGGAACCGGATGCAGTTTGGGCGGGAACGGGATCTTTGGCTTTGACCACGTCGGCACTGCCAACGTTACGGTCTTGCATCGGAAGACCAAACCGATTCTGCGCGAGCTGGTCCTGGCTGATCGCCGCCGACTCGGTTTCGCTTGCAACAGGCGCCATGCCACCGCCGCTCCCGCCGGAGTACGCTGCGCGGCCTCGTAGTTGGGCTTTCCCATCAGCTTTTTGAGCAGGCTCGTGCGCTGGCAATATCTGAGAGCGCGGAGCCGACAAGGGTTCGCTTTGCGTCTCCTCCTTCGGAGTCGCAACCTGGCTGGACGGAGGTTCATTCGAAGGCCCTTGCGCGGCGTCCTTTAGCATGAAGTTCGAGGCAATCGTCTTATCCTGGTTGCGATGCGAATATTGCGAAACTCCAACCGAGATAACGACAAGGATCCCCGCAGCCAGGGCCGCCCAACGAAGCGTCGGCCAAGTCAGCCAGCCGCGAGCAGCGCCTGCGGAAGGCACTGCAACGTTCCCTGTTTCCGCGGCCCCCTCCGGCAACGCCAGCACAATTACCTCCCG
The DNA here is from genome assembly GCA_964403025.1 of uncultured Acidobacteriaceae bacterium. Classification (GTDB taxonomy): domain Bacteria; phylum Acidobacteriota; class Terriglobia; order Terriglobales; family Acidobacteriaceae; genus Sulfotelmatobacter. The sequence goes on from CAYOEH010000008.1 coordinate 30,145, forward strand.
GCAATCGCCACAAGCCGCAAGGTGCTCCATCACAAAGGAGCGCTCACGTTCCGCGAGAGACTGCTCGGCGAAGGCGGCCAGAAGGTCGGCCTCGGGATGCGGCCCGGCGCCTGGCCGAGTTTCCTGCAGCCGCTTCAGGACGGATTTGGGTACGTTCTGCATTGCTTCTTTTCGGACTTCTAGTTTCCGATCTCCCGCGGACCACCCGGGGTCCGCGCCTCGACTCTCGCTTCTCTCTTCTCAGAGAACGCTGGTCCGGGCGATTCTTGCGTCAAACTACGGCGAATATCCAGCCGAAGGTCGCGTACGTCCACTTCCAGGGCTTCTTCGGCCTGGCGGCGAGCCATGCCCTGCTGGATCATATGAGCCAGGATTTTCTTGCGCAAAGCCTTGGCCAGTTTGTCCACCTTGCGGCTGATGGTGGATTCGTGCACCCCCAGCAGGCGGGCAATTTCCGCTAATGTACTGCCATCCAGAAAATACGCAGCTAGCACCATGCGCTCCTCGCTGGAAAGCGAAGCCAGGGCCGCGTCGGTGGCCCGTTCCAGCCGCATGTCTGGGGACGAGACCGGCTCCGGCTCGGGCGCTGCGAACTGGGAGCCTTCTTCTCCTTCTTCATCGAGACTGACCAGGCGTCGCGTCCGGCGGTAGCGATTCACGAACTCTTGCGCCAGCACGGTGCGCAGCCAGCCTTCAAGCGACCCGCGGCCCGTAAACGATGCCAGCTTCGAAACGCGCTCGCCGTCTCGCGTAACGGTACCGTAGAGTTCGGCATAGAGCGTGTCGGCGAGATCGCGGGCGGCTGAGTCCTCGCGGGCTATGCGCAGGGCGGACTGATACAGCTTTTCGCGATAACGAATCAGGAACAGTTCCCAGGCGGAATTGTGGCCTGCGGCGCAGGCCCTGGCAAGCGCGAGTTCGTCAACTCGCAGGCTTAGCAGAAGAGTACGCGCCTCGGCTGGACCGGCCTCCGCGGGCAAATACTTCATGGCCACGTCGGCGAGAATCTCTCCGAAGGATTCCAGACTGAGACCGATTTTTTCGCAGCCGCTCTTGGCGTGCAGATCCGGCAACAACTCGGAGACTGCGGATTGCACGGGAGCGGAGATCGGTTTGCTGGCGCGCATGCAGAGGAGAGACTACGAGAAAACCCTAATTGATGCTACTAGTTCCTTAGACGCTTGCGAGCATAATTTTCGCTGCAAGGGTGGGCCACTTTTTCGTTCTTAGTGCTGGATTTGTATCGCCAGGCTTGGCTGTGGAAGTTAGTTGTTTGCGCTGTTGTTCTGATACCAATTTCGCCAAGCGGCCGCGTCGTTGGGCAAGCGTTGCTGCGTAATGTCGCCCAGCGCCTGGAAGGCCCAGGCATGGGTCTGCGCATCGAGCGCGGGATCGTCCGAATACTCGATGAGTTGCGGAACAGCGATGAGCCTCTGCTCATGACTGAGCATGCCGGATTCCGCCAGGCTGCATGCTGCCCGCTCGCGCACCTGCGGAGACGGATCATCGTGCATGGCTTCCAGGAGCGGGGCAATCGTGGGAGTGGTTCCCACCACAGCCAGAGCCTCGACTGCCCAACGTCGTGCATCTTCTGACAAACTGCCTGAAGAAGCCTTGCCCGCGGAAGACTTGTCCGATTCGCGGCCAGAATCCTTAAGGTGAGCGCTCAACACTTGAATGACCCGATCTGTCTCGATGCCGCGGTTGGCCAGCAGGCCCAGACCCCAGAAGGCCCAAATCTTTTGCGCGTGATCCGTAGAGTTGGCCTGAAGTACCAATGCATCGACGCTTGCCTCGTTCTTGGGCAGCCCGTAAGCCGCCAGTTGCACGTCGATAGCGGAACCCCGGACGCTAATGTCATTGGAATTGAGGGCGACCGTGGTTAGCTCTCCGAGGCGCGCATTCCACATGAGCTTTCCGCGCCAGCCTTCGACGCGTGACTCGATCTGTCCAGTAGCTCCGTCGGAGCGAGCCACGGCGCGCTCCAGCAGGATTTCGGCTTGCTCTTGCGGCTTCTGACGATCCAGATCGCGATAGTCGATTGGCCGCGCCGGGGAGACGCTGAGATTTTTCCGCAGCGAGAACGCGTTGGATAATCTTCCCCACACCGCGCCGGTTCCTCCCGCTGAGGACACGGCGAGCGCAAGCCCGATGCCCGCCACCATTGCTGCCATATGCAAGCCTCGCAGGCTGGAGGCTGGGGCACGACTGGAATCGAAGCGTCCGCAAACCGCTGGCGGAGGATCTGAACCCGGACCGAGCGTGCCGTAATCCGGCGTCGGCTGCAGGCGCGGGTCTGCATGGAGCAGCCCTCCGTCCCCGTCTTGCCCCTGCAGATTTCCTGGCAACACACCCATAGCCTGAGTTTAGGCAGGGGGCCGGAATACGGTAAAGTTACTTCGGGGTCCCGCCCACCAGCTCGACCGAAGAGCGCGGCCACTTGCGCGCGGAAGTCCGCATCAAAAGGGACGCCGTGCCCGGAAAGTTACGGAGGAAGAATGCTTGCTAAAGAGAATTGGTCGCGCAGTTGGGTGTCAGCGTCGCTGCTTCTGATGGTCACCGCTGTGGCTCTCGCCGCGGCCAGCCCGGGATACAAAGTGGTGAAGAGGTACAAAATAGGCGGCGCAGGTGGATGGGACTATCTGATCGCTGACTCGTCGACGCGGCGTCTTTATATTTCGCGAGCCACTCATGTCATCGTGCTGGACCTGGATTCGGGAAAAAGCGTTGGCGACATCGCCGGCACTCCCGGAGTGCACGGCATCGCTCTCGCTCCGGAACTGGGACGCGGATTTACCAGCAACGGTCGCGAAGGCACCGTCAGCATTTTTGACTTGAAGACTCTGGCCACCAGCAGCAAGGTGAAGGTCGGAGACAATCCAGACGCCATCCTTTATGATCCGGTAACCAAGCGCGTTTTTACTTTTAACGGCCGAAGTCAGGATGCGACCGCCGTAGATGCCGAGAAAGGAACTGTGCTCGGCACGATCAAGCTCGGCGGCAAGCCGGAGTTTTCCGTCACCGACGGCAAGGGAGAGATCTTCGTCAATATTGAAGACAAAAGCGAGTTGGTGGCGATCGATCCCGGCAAACTTGAGGTCAAATCGAGGTGGCCGCTCGCACCTTGCGAATCGCCGTCAGGCTTGTCGATGGACCGTAAGAATCGCCGCCTGTTCGTCGGCTGCGATAACAAGATGATGGCCATCGTGGATGCGGATACGGGCAAGATTCTGGCCACGCCTGCAATTGGCGATGGCGTCGACGCAACCGCCTTCGATGACGAAACTGGACTGGCGTTCGCTTCGTGCGGAGAAGGTGTATTGACGGTAGTGCGGGAAGAGTCGCCGGAGAAATTCAGTGTGGCGGAAAATGTTCCAACGCAGCAGGGCGCGCGAACACTGGCGCTGGATTCCAAGACGCACAATATTTATGTGGTCACCGCGAAATTCGGCCCGCCTCCGCCGGCGACGCCCGAGAATCCACATGCCCACAACATTTTGTCCGATACCTTCGTAGTTCTTGTCGTGGCCAAATGAGGCACGGTTCTTATTCCTCGCGGGCCGCTCTTTGGTTTGGGTTGGCGATTGTCCTGGCGCAGCTCTGTGCCGTGCAGACCTGCGCCGCTTACTCCGTGCTGACTCACGAAGAGATCGTTGATCTGGCATGGAAAGATACGATTCTCCCTATGCTGAAGAAGCGATTTCCCGCCGCCACGGATGATGATTTGAAGAAAGCGCATGCCTTTGCCTACGGTGGGTCGGTCATGCAGGACATGGGCTACTACCCGTTCGGCAACAAATATTTCAGCGACCTTACGCACTACGTTCGCAGCGGCGATTTTGTCGGAAACCTTCTCAAGGAATCTTCCGACATCGATGAATACGCGTTCGCCCTGGGCGCCCTGGCGCATTATTCCGCCGACAACTGCGGACATCCCACGGTGAATGAAGCCGTCGGCATTGAATTTCCCAAGCTCCAAAAAAAGTACGGAAAAGTGGTGACCTACGAGGACAATCCCAAGGCTCACATCCGCATAGAATTTGGCTTCGATGTCACGCAGGTCGCGAAGAATCGCTACACCTCCGATAGTTATCACGACTTCATCGGCTTTGAAATTTCGAAGCCGGAGCTGGAGCGCGCTTTCCTGGACACGTACGGCATTCCGCTCAGCGATGTAATTTCAAATGAAGACCTGGCGATCGGAACCTTCCGGCGTGCCATCGGCACCGTAATCCCTGAGATGACTCGCGTGGCCTTGGTTACCCGCCGCAAGGAGATTGTCGCCGAAACGCCAAACTTCCGAGCACGCCAGTTCCGCTACTATTTATCGCGCGCGAGTTATCAGAAGGAATGGGGACGCACCTACAAGCGTCCGGGTTTTGGGACGCGTGTGCTGGCATTTATCCTCAGATTCGCGCCCAAGATCGGGCCGTTCAAGGCACTCGATATCAAGGTCCCGACCCAGAAAACTGAAGACCTTTACATCGCCAGCGTGGACAAAACGATCGAGAACTACACCAAGCTTCTCCATGAAAGTGCAGCCGGAGATTTGCAGCTTCCGAACACTGACTTTGATACGGGCCGCGATACGCGAGCGGGAGAATATAAGCTCACGGACGACGCCTACGCCCGTCTGCTGGACCAGTTAGGTGGCCACAACTTTGACCAGATTAGTCCAGGGCTGCGGGCGAACATCCTGGCCTTCTACAGCGATCCCAGCGCGCCCATCGCGACCAAGAAAAACCCGGCAGCCTGGCAGAAAACACAGGACGAGTTGGAGAAACTTCATGCGCTCCCAAGTCCTTCGCCAACTGCGACTGGCGCGGACAGCCCGCAAGTTGGCCCTACCGCATGCTCGCGGGGATCACGCCTTTTTTGAACATATCGAACCACATCCGCGTGTCAGCTTCGTCGTAAATGCCTAACTCGCGGATCACCTCGCGCGCGAACTCCACGCTTCCCAGTCCGCTCGCCGTGATGATTTTGTGATCGGTCACCGCTAGCTCGTCCACGTAGAGATCTTCATCCCGATACGGTGGAACCATCTTTTTCAAATAGTTTTTCGAGTTGCTGGTGTGGCGTATCCCGGCGGTCAGCCCTGCGCGGGCAATTTCCAGCGTCGCTGCGCACAGCGCGCCGATCAAAATCTTGTGCGCATGGAGGCGCTGAAGAAGTTCATCCACCTTCTCGTCCGGTCCGTCCTCCCAGCGGCCTCCACCCGGCAAGATGAAAATCGCAGTGTCACGCGGCTCGATCTCATCAATCGCAACGTCAGGCAGCACCTTCAGTCCCGCCATCGTCACCACGGCGTCGCGCGAACGTCCCGCGGCAAGCACTTCGTACTTGCCGGATTTCCGGAGCTCGCACAGAGCCAGAGCCGGCTCCCAATCCGCCAGTCCATCAAACACAAACACATACGCTTTCGATTTCGCGCTCGGCATTTCGTTGCCTCTGCTTGCCGCCGACGGCTAGAACGACCGTTCGGTTGTCAAACTTGAATCCTCCATGTATCATCTCAAAACTTTAACGACGCGCGAAGCTGGCTCAAAATCGACGGCCGGCCGCGCCCGAGTCTTCGAGGATTTGCAGATGACGGTTGGGGATGAGAAATTTTACCGGGCTCGGGTCACCAGGCGCGAAGAATTCGCGCCAGACCTGTGGATGATTCGCATCCAGCCCGGTGGAGAATTCAACTTTGCTCCGGGACAATATGCCACGCTCGGGGTCGAGCACGATGGCAAGCGGACGGAGCGTCCATATTCCATTGTTTCCGCGCCCTTTGAAAAAGAGATTGAGTTCTTCTTTGAGCTGGTACCCGAGGGAGCGCTTACCCCGCGCCTCTACAAACTGCAGCCGGGCGACGAATTGCTGATGCGGAAAATACCTAAGGGAAAATTCACGCTGGACACCGAGAGCGGCCGCAAGCATCATCTGCTGGTTTCAACCGTAACCGGGGTCGCTCCGTTCGTGAGTTTTATGCGTACCCTTTCGAAGGACTGGAAAGAAGGCCGCTTTGACGGCAGCCACCAACTGTATCTGCTCAACGGCGCCAGCCGTCCCTGGGAGTTTGGCTACAAAGAAGAACTGAATCGTTTCGATGCGGAACTTCCCTGGTTCAAATATGTTCCCACCGTGAGCCGGCCTTGGGATCACGCCGACTGGCCGGGCGAGATCGGTCGAGCCGACGATGTCTTGCGCAAGTACGCCGACCACTGGGAACTCGACGCCACCAATACCACCGCATATTTGTGCGGGCATCCCGACATGATCGCGAACAGCAAGGCTATCTTGAAGCGGCGCGGCTTCGTCGATCGAACCGCGATCAAGGAAGAGATTTATTGGATTCCAGCGAAGTAGCACCGTCTTAGGTCTCGGCGGGCGCGAAGATCACCAGGACTACGAGCTCTTCCGCGATATCGTAAAAGCGATGCCCAACTTCCGCCGCGACAAAAATCACGCTGCCTGCGGAAACTTCACGGTCTTCAGGGCCGGCTTTGAAGCGGGCGCGTCCGCGGATCACGTAGTAAATCTCGTCTTCGCGGTGCGGCTTCTGCCGGTCCGGTCCGCCCGCCGGCAGGACGTAGAGGCCGGCGCTCATCGCCGGCACGCGCAGAAATTCGCGGTACGACTTGCCGCTGTCTAAGCGCTGTTCGGCGACTTCCGCCAGGCTGGCGAATACCGTTTTCACGCGAAGATGCCTCCGAAAATCAGGTCGGTAAACTGCGGGATCAGATTCTGCGCCTGCAGATCTCCTTCCGGTTTGTACCACTGATAAATCCAGTTGATCATGCCGAGCAGAGCGAAGGCTGCGGCGCGCGGGCTGACTTTCGCTTTTGCGTGATGCGAGTGCCGCGACTTATGCTGCACCTCCGCCATCAGATTTTCGAGAAAGTGGACGTAATCTTTTTTGCGGGCGTTGATGCGTTTGCGCAAAGACGGCGGCAGAGGATGATTTTCATGCAGCATCACCGTGATCTCGCGATCGCGCGGGCTGAGCACCACTTCGATATGCAGCCGGATCAGCGCCCGCAGCCGCTCTTCCGGATCGGCCACGCCCCGCACCGGGTTGAGCACCCGTTCCTCCGTGATCTCCATGGCATGGTCCATGATCTCGAAAAGGATTTCGTCTTTACTCTGAAAGTGATGGTAAAGGCCGCCCTTGCTCAACTTGAGCGCGGCCGCCACATCGTTCATGGAAGTCGCATCGTACCCCCGCTGCTGGAACAGCCGTGCGGCGGTGCGCAGGATCTCCTGCCGGGAGTCGACCAGAGTCTCGCGGGCCATCGGCTGACATGGTAAACAGTTCCCCAAGGGAATGCCAACGCGTTCTGGATTTCCCTACGCGCGGGTGCCCCGTCCTTGTCTCTGCGTCTTTTGCAGAGACAGGGCGGGGATTTTGACTCCACGAACCGAGTGCCGGGACTCCAACTTCCCGCTTGACACGGATTTCGGTCAAAGGTAGCATCTCCAGATACCGACCGACCGGTCGGTTTGGACACGATGCATCTGGCCAGGCAAGAGCAGCTTTCCTTCCTTGGTTCGAACGAGACAACTGCGGTGAGAGGAGCACACTGGTGGCTACTATTTTCTACGAACACGACGCCAATCCTGGCGCCCTGAAGGGCAAAACCATCGCCATCCTGGGCTACGGCAGCCAGGGACACGCGCAGGCCCAGAACTTGCGCGACAGCGGTTGCAAGGTAATTGTTGGGCTGGAACCGAATCGTCCCAGCGCCCAGCAGGCCCGCGCCGATGGCATGGTCGTGGTGGCGCCGGATGAGGCCGCCAAGCGCGCCGACTGGATTCATGTGCTCACCCCGGACGAAACCCAGGCTGCGGTGTATGAGCAATACATCGAGCCCTATCTGCATCCCGGCAAAATTCTCGGCTTCTCGCACGGCTTCAGCATCCATTTCCAGACGATCGTCCCGCCAAGCGATGTAGATGTGGTGATGATCGCCCCCAAGAGTCCCGGCCATCTGTTGCGCCGCGTATACACCGAGGGGCGCGGCGTTCCATCGCTGATCGCAATCCAGCAGGATGCGAGCCAGCACGCCCACGAATATGCATTGGCCTACGCGCATGGCATCGGCTCGACTCGCGCCGGCGTGCTCCAAACCACCTTCAAGGAAGAAACCGAGAGCGATCTTTTCGGGGAGCAGGCCGTGCTCTGCGGCGGTTTAACTTCTCTCATCAAGAAAGGATTCGAAACCCTGGTCGAGGCCGGCTACGCGCCGGAGATCGCTTATTTCGAATGCCTGCACGAGATGAAGTTGATCGTCGACCTCATCTACGAAGGTGGCCTGAGCCGCATGCGGCACTCGATTTCAAATACCGCCGAGTATGGCGACCTGACTCGCGGCGAGCGAGTGGTGGGCGATGCGACCCGCGCAGCGATGAAGAAAACTTTGGCCGACATTCAGGATGGAACCTTCGCTCGCGAATGGATCAAGGAAAACAAAGACGGTGGCTACAACTTCACCGAGTTGCGCCAGCAAGAGCAGCAGCATCCGATTGAGATTGTCGGAGCGCAATTGCGCGGCATGATGAGTTGGCTGCCCGGCAGGCAATCGAAAAAGCCGGTGGAGATGCCGAAGCCTGAGCCGCAACAGGTCGTGAATGCCTAAGGGAGCCGAAATCGTTTTGCAGTGCTTGCGCGCCGAAGGGGTCGACCTCGCGTTTGGCTACCCCGGCGGCGCAATCATGCCGTTGTATGACGCGTTGGAGGGGAGCGGCATCCGGCACGTTTTGACGCGGCACGAGCAGGGCGCGGTGTTTGCGGCGGAAGGCTACGCGCGCGTCACGGGAAAAGTCGGCGTGGCCATCGCTACCAGCGGTCCCGGAGCCACCAACCTGGTCACCGGCATCGCCGACGCCAAGATGGATTCGGTTCCGCTAGTCTGCATCACCGGCCAGGTGCGCAGCGCGATGATCGGCAGCGATGCATTTCAGGAGACCGACGTTTTCGGCGTGACCCTGTCGCTTACAAAATGGAGCCGTCTGGTGCGCACCATCGACGAGATCCCGGAAGTGATCGCGGAAGGATTCCACTGGGCGCGCAGTGGACGGCCGGGACCGGTGGTCATCGACATTCCTACCGATCTGCTGAAGGCCAAGAAAGAATTCTCCGCTCCCGTGAAGTTCGCTCCGCACGCGCGATCCGCCGACGCAAATGCGGAAGGCGCTTTCAGCGACACGATTGTTGCGCTGCTGCAACGAGCAACCCGGCCCGTGGCGCTAGTCGGCGCAGGTGCAAAACTTTCCGGCGCGATTCCGGAACTGCGCCGCCTGCTCGATGATTTGAATATTCCGACGTTCGCCACCGTGCACGGCCTCGGAGCCGTTCCACCACAATCGCCGTATTACCTGGGCATGGTGGGTATGCACGGAACGCGCGCGGCGAATATGGCTTTGCATGAGGCCGATCTGCTGCTGGTTTTCGGAGCGCGTCTCGACGATCGCGTGACCGGTGATCCCACTCGTTTTGCGCCGCATGCCAGAATCATCCACTTCGAGATTGATCCGGCGCAACTGGATCGCGTGCGCGCTTGCGAGTTGCCGGTGATCGGAAATCTCGCGGATACGATTCCGGCATTCCACTCGGAGCTACGCCATGCTGCGCTGCCCGATTGGAGCGGTTGGCGCGCGGTAGCTTGCGGAGGCGAGCGTGCCGAGCTTGATCCGCGAGGACTGGCTCAACCCACCATGCGTTTTCTCGATGAACTGTTCAGCCGGCTGCCCGAAGACAACGTCGTGATTGCCGACGTAGGCCAGCACCAGATGTGGGCGGCACAGCGTTACCGTTCTTCGTCACCACGCGGATTTATCACGTCCGGCGGGTTGGGAGCGATGGGTTTCGCTCTGCCTGCCGCCGTCGGCGTGCAACTGGCGAAGCCGCAGACCTGCGTGCTCTGTGTTTCTGGCGATGGCGGCTTTCAGATGAACATCCAGGAACTGGCCACGGTACGCCGCCTTGGCCTGCCCATAAAAATGGTGATCGTCGATAACAAGTATCTGGGCATGGTGCGGCAGTGGCAGCAGCTCTTCTATGAGCGCAACTATGCTGAGACCGACCTGAGCGATAACCCGGATTTTGTCGAAATTGCCAAGGCTTACCGCATTCATGCGTGGCGCCTGAACGAGGCCGCTATGGCGGAGTATCCGGTATCGGCCAAGACGGGAGATCTCATCGAGAATTTCTTGCGTTCGCCAGAGCCGGAGCTGCTGGTATTTGATTGCCATCCCGAGGCCAATGTTTATCCCATGGTTCCAGCGGGCGCGGCGCTTTCGGAGATGATGTTCGAAGATAACGGCATTGAGTAATCGAGCGATCGGGTCATTGAGAATTTGAAGCAAACGCAGAGTGCTGGGGCTTTGAATCGCAAAATCACCCGATCACTCAATCGCAAAATTTGGAAAGGAAAACGACCATGCAGATTTTTCACATCCGCTATCGCAACGCTCAAGGCGCATTGATGCGAATTTTGAATGCAATTTCTCGCCGGGGGCTCGATCTTACATCGGTGCACGCGGACGTGGCCGGGCAAGACCACGCGGTGACCGTCCTGCTCGACGTTACGCATAAGCAGATTGGGCAGCTCTGCCGGGAATGGTACAGCATCGTCGACGTGGTCGACGTGCGTTCCAGCGTAGCCTCGCTCGAGCATGGACATCCGGCATGGACGCCGCTTCCGCCAAGCTCTGCCAGCATTTCGGAGCAGTCGGCGCGCGCGGCCTTGGCATAGAGTTTGAGTTTGGTCGTGTCAGAAGCGTGATGCCTCCTGGGTAAGCATCATGCGAGTTGGGGAACCTGCACTGCGGTGCGACTTTTTACGTCACTGATTGCGGGTTCTCCGTTTTTCTTTGCTCTTGAAAACGGGCCGCCCGAATCTTTATCCACGAATCTTTCTCTCTGTTGTAATCTTTCGCCATGGACCTTAAACATCGTAGCCACGGAATCACCGACGGGCGCGACCGCGCTCCGGCGCGCGCCATGTTCAAAGCCATCGGCTTCACCGATGCCGACCTGCGCAAGCCGCTGATCGGTGTGGCCAATACCTGGATCGAAACCATGCCTTGCAACTTTCACCTGCGGCGGCTCTCCGCCAAAGTGAAAGAAGGCATTCGCGCCGCAGGCGGCACGCCCATGGAATTCAATACCATCGCCATTTCCGACGGCGAGACCATGGGCACGGAAGGCATGCGCGCGTCGCTCGTAAGCCGCGAACTCATCGCCGATTCCATTGAACTGGTCTGCCGCGGGCAATTGTTCGACGCAGTCGTGTGCGTGGTGGGTTGTGACAAAACGATTCCCGCCGCGGCCATGGCTCTGGCCCGCATGGATCTTCCCGGACTCGTTCTTTACGGCGGCACCATCGCGGCCGGAAGCTATCGCGGCAAAGATGTCACCATTCAAGATGTGTTTGAAGCCGTGGGCGCGAATGCCGCCGGAAAAATCACTGACAAGGAGCTGCACGATCTCGAAGATGTCGCCTGCCCCGGAGCTGGCGCCTGCGGCGGCCAGTACACCGCGAACACCATGTCCACGGTGATGGAGATGATCGGTCTTTCTCCCATGGGCTTCAACAGCGTGCCCGCGATGGATGCGAAGAAAGATCAAGTGGCTTTCGATTGCGGCAAGGTTGTGCTGAACCTACTGCAAAAGGGAATTCGCCCGCGCGATATTCTGACTCATGATGCTTTTGAAAATGCGATTGCTTCGGTTGCCGCAAGCGGCGGATCGACGAATGCCGTGCTGCATCTGCTGGCCATTGCGCGCGAAGCCGGCGTCGATTTGCAGATTGACGATTTCCAGACGGTCAGCGAGCGTACACCGCTGCTTGCCGACCTGAAGCCCTCCGGCCGTTTTGTAGCCGCCGACATGCACCGCGCCGGCGGGATCCGTTTGCTGGCGCACCGCCTGCTGCGCGGAAACTATCTGCACCCAACCGCAAAAACGGTGACCGGACTTTCGCTCGGAGCCGAGAGCGAAAGCGCCATCGAAACTCCCGATCAGGAAGTGATCGCTCCGCTCGATAAGCCGCTGAAGAAAACCGGAGGGCTTGTCATCCTTAAGGGAAATCTCGCGCCCGAAGGCTGTGTGGCCAAGATCAGCGGTCACGAACGGCTGGAACATCGCGGACCGGCGCGCGTCTTCGAATCGGAAGAAGATGCCATGACCGCGGTGACCAGCAAGAACATTCACTCCGGCGATGTCGTCGTCATTCGCAACGAAGGTCCCAAGGGCGGCCCGGGCATGCGCGAAATGTTGAGCGTCACCGGTGCCATCGTGGGCGAAGGATTAGGATCCTCCGTCGCACTGTTAACCGATGGCCGATTCAGCGGCGCCACCCACGGACTGATGGCCGGCCACGTCTCACCGGAAGCCGCGCTGGGCGGCCCGATTGGCGCGGTCCGAGACGGCGATATGATCCGCTTTGACGTAAAAACTCGCACTCTGGAAGTTGAAATCAGTGCCGAAGTTCTTCGCCAACGAATGCAGGAATGGAAGCCGCCTCAGCCCCGCTATTCCACCGGCGTCTTTGCCAAGTATGCGGCGCTGGTCTCATCCGCCTCGCAAGGCGCAATCACGCGCCCGCCAACTTAAGAAAGCGGCCTGGCCGCTCCTTGGTTTCTGTGACCCGATCAACCCGATTACTGTGTGCAGCCCGGGTCAAACGCCGTAAGCGCGTTGTTCGCGGCCGCGATGGCGCAGTTGTAGACGGCACCCGTGGAGTCAAAGTAGTTGTACTGCTGTGCGCTCGATTGTCCCGTATTCCCCAGGAAGTTGAATCCCGAATCGAATTCGAGAGTGTCTACGTGCTGTCCGGCATTCTTGAGAAAACTCGAATAGGTCACTGCGCCTGACTGCGTGGTGGTTGTAGAGTCCTGGTAGGTTTGATTCGCGTTTGTGGTTTGGTTGATGTTTCCGTTGGAGAGCACGACCTCCGAGATGTCGACCGTCAGCGGAAAAGTGAAATCCTGAGAGGTGATGACCGCCGGCACCCCTTTGCGAGTCACTGTCGTATTGGAGTTCAGTGTCGTGTTCTGTGAGACATTCTCGACATATTTTGTTGCGCTGATGTTGAAATACTGGTGGCTGGAGAAGTTGGCACTCTGCGCCACTTTCGTCGTCACCTTCCCCTTTGAAGTGTTCACGTAACCAGAAATCACAAAGCTCCGGTTCGAAGTCACGTACACCGTTCCCCGAAGGTTGGTTGGCTGCACGTTGAGATTTTCGGTGACCACCGGAGACGGCCCGGTTAGCGTATTTTGCGTCACCGCTCCCGTCGTCTGAGTGCTGCCCGAATCCAGATACAGCAACAACGATGCGGTCGCCGAGAAATAGCTATCGGCGTTGTAGACGCTGAGCGAAACCGTGTGCTGCTGGCCGTTGCTTAACAATCCGGCGAACGGCGTGAGGTTCACCCGATATGGCGTGAAATTGAGCGTCTGCACACCCGGAATCGGAAACCACAAAAACGGATCGATGCCACCGGTAAAGATCCAGGGAAATACCGGCGCCACGCCGGCCGGCTGACCGTCGATGGTAATCTCCGTCTCGCGGAAGCCGGTGTTGCCGCAACCGGTTTCCAACTCGGCCTCCACATCATTGGGCGAGCAGACGTACCAGAACTCATCGGTCGATTGGCCTTGCGCGTAAACATCCAGATAAGCGCTCTGCACATTTGTGGGAAAAGTAAACGTACCGGAGAGCGTGCTCGAACCCGTGTTCAGCGCAACCGTTCCGCCCGAGGAGCCAGCTGACAGCGCCAGCACCTGGTCCGCAGCTACCGGTGCGGTTTGTCCTTTCGCCAGCGGATAAAACTCCAGCGAAGCTGATGCGTAAATGGTTGATGTCAGTCCGCAGCACAAAGTATTGCCGATGTCGGCTTGTCCCGATTGCGCTGTATAGAAGATCGAACTGTAGTCGGTAAGGTCGCTTTCAATGTGCCACGAAGGACCTAGGCTGGGCGATGGCTCGGAGGTGGTTCCAAAATAAATGTTCACCGGACCCAGCCAGAAATTGGCGGTGCGGTCGTATTGAATACCGGCGTTCAGATTGATGTCCGATTCCAGTACAACCTTGGCCCAAGGACCAGGACAGCCGGACGGCGGGGCATAACTGAAATTTTCCACGTTGAAATCGAAAAAGCTCGCACCTGTGAAAAGCGGCACCACGCAAGGCGTGGTAGAAGGCCGGGGCACCAACGGATCCGCGGTAACCGTATTCGACGAACCGATTACATAAGGGCCGGAAGCAAATACGAAAGGAACTAGAATTACCGTAAGCAACAGCGGAAGAATCGTTCGGGTCAAGCGGGCTGTGGGGGGCATGCGAAATCCTCCTGGGAGATATGGCAAAAGCCGAGCCCATCGCCCCTCCTGGAGCGGGAGACTGGCACACGGAGCAACGCTAGCGCGAAAAGTATTGCTCGTTGGGCAGGAAAGTGTCAACTAAAGACAAAAGTCTCCAGACCGCAGGATTGCCCGAAGGCATGGCTTCTCCCGGCTTTCGCCGGCACGATCGGGAGGTTGAAGGGCCCGTCGGTGCCAGTTCGTTGCGCCCGGAAATCACGCTATACTACGGAGGCCTCGCTTCCCCCGAGCAGGAACAATTCAGCACTATTTTAGGCATTGCAAACTATGGCCGCTCATAGCGAGCCGCTCGCGCCGAAGAAACGTCTGGACTCATGGAAGGAAATTGCCGCCTTCTTTGACCGCGACGAGCGCACCGTTAGACGTTGGGAAAAAGAGCGCGGATTGCCCGTGTACCGCGTACCGGGAAGCGCTCGCGGCGGTGTCTTCGCTTACTCGGACGAACTGGTGGAGTGGCTTCAGGCCCCGAATCACGCTCCCGAAGTCGACCAACTTGCCGCGGAGAATGCTGCCGCGCTGGAAGGTCGAAGGCGCCCACCCACCGCGGAATTGCCGGCCATCCCGTTTGCTCCTAACGACGCAGTTCGCTCGTCTGATCCTGCTTTCGATCGCCGCTCGCCTGGCGTTTCAAAGCTGGCCGCAGCCAAGTCGCTTCTCTGGCTTTTGCCTCTCGCCCTGATCCTCGCCACTTTTCTCGTCTTCTCCTTCGGTCATCGCGAGCCCCGGTTCAAGAACGCACTCGCCGCACCCCACGTGGCCGACGCTGAGTCTCAGGATCTCTATCTAAAGGGCCGCTATTATTTTGAAAAGCGCACGCCTGACGACCTGAACAAGGCAGTGGATCTCTTTACGCAGGCAATCGTCCACGATCCCGCCTATCCCGCGCCGTATGTGGGGCTGGCCGATACCTACAATTTGCTGCGGGAGTACAGCGCGATGCGGCCAGAAGAGGCATATCCGCGTGCTCGCGCGGCCGCCAGCAAAGCGGTCGAACTTGATCCCAATTCCGCCGAGGCCCACAACTCTCTCGCATTCGCCACTTTTTGGGGATTCTTTGACGCGGCCACCGCCGACCGCGAGTTCAAGCGCGCCATCGAACTGGACCCGACCTTATCCCGCGCTCATCATTGGTACGCCACCTTCCTCATGGAGATTGGGCGCAATTCGGATGCCCTGGCTGAAATCGAACGCGCCCGCCAGCTCAATCCCTCTTCCACTCCCATCCTCGCCGATAAGGGGATCATTCTTGCGGTAGCCGGGAAGAAAGAAGAGGCCAGGACCCTGCTCACGCAACTCGCGGCTTCGCAGCCCGAATTTATCCACCCTCATCAATATCTGGCAGAGATCTATTTTCAGGAAGGAAATTATTCCGGCTACTTCCAGGAGAAGAGGAAGCTCGCCCATCTGCGGAATGACGCGAATGCGGAGAAGATCGTCGACACGGAAGAGAAAGCCTACAACGGCGGTGGCCTGACAGCACTTCTTGAAGCGCGGCTCCGAATGGCTGAGGAATCTTTCGATCGTGGTCTCGGCTCCGCCTTTGATGTCGCCCAGGGTCACGCCGCTTTGGGCCAGGCGGACGATGCCATGAAATACCTCGAGATCGCCTATCAACGGCACGACCTCTCCCTCGTGACTCTACCACTCGATAAAGCGTTTCAATCGCTCCACCAGAACCAGGAGTTCCGCGACCTGGTCGCCAAAATTGGACTTCCGCCGATCCCTTGACGTCTTTGGCGTAGAACCTTCGACTGTGTAAACTAACTTCGCGATGAGAACCCTCCCCCGAGCGACGCCTGCGCGCCGTCCGTTTCTCCCTGCGGCGCTGGCCGCGCTGCTCTCCGTGCTCTTTTGCGTGAGCGCGCCAGTAAGTTCTGCCTCGGCCTACAACGCTCATCCCAAGCTGGTCGTGGTGATCGTCATTGATCAATTTCGCGGCGACTATCTGGAGCGCTATCACGATAAATTCGGCGAGGGTGGATTCCGCCTGCTCATCGACCACGGCGCGAATTTTACCGACTGCAATTACGACTATGCCAACACCCGCACCGCTCCCGGCCATGCCACGCTCTTTACCGGCGCCTACACCAACGGCCACGGCATCGCCGCGAATGAGTGGTGGGATCCGAAGAAGAAGCGCATCGTGACTTCGGTGGAGGATGACGATACCAAGCTCGTCGGCATCAACAGTGACGGCGACGGCAGCGGAAGCAAGGCAGGCGCGTCCCCGCATAACCTGCTTGCCGATACGCTGGGCGACGAACTCAAGCTCGCCACCCAAGGCAAGGCACGAGTCTTTTCCATTTCTCTAAAGGACCGCGCCGCCGTTCTGCCCGGCGGTTTCGCCGCCGACGCCGCTTATTGGATCGATCCGAAGAGCGGGACGTGGATTACTTCCACCTACTATCGTCCCGATCTGCCTAAATGGGCGCGGGATTTCAACTCCAGCAATCGCGCCGCAAAGTATTGGGACCGCGATTGGAAAAATGCTAACGGCGAGGTCCTGCGCTCGACCGCGCATCGCAATGGCAAAGATGGCTCCGACGCCGGTTTCTACGAAGTGATCGGTTCCACTCCCTTCGCCAACGAGTACGAATTGGAATTCGCCAAGGAACTAGTTATCTACGAAAATCTCACCGATGGCCAGGCTACAGACCTGCTCGCCATCAGCCTATCTGCGAACGACATCCTCGGCCATCAGGTCGGACCGGATTCTCCTGAGATGGCCGCCATGGCGCTGGCGCTCGACCGCGAACTCTCCGACTTCTTCAATTTTCTTGGTCACCAGGTCGGCCTTGCCAACATATGGATTGCGCTCTCCGCCGACCATGGAGTTTCCGCTCTGCCCGATGCAGCAAAGAAGTTGCGCATCCCCGCCGCAAACTTGGACGCACACAAACTCGAAGCGCAAATCAACGAGGCGCTGACCGCGAAGTTTTCTCCGCGACGTGCGGCTTCTTACATCAAACTCGACTATCCCGTGGCCTGGCTCGATCAGGACGCCTTCACCGCCGCTCACATAAAAGAGCCCGAAGCGGAGACCGCAGTCGGGCAAGCAATGGAACAGGCTGGATTGCGCGGCTACTTTACCAAGTCCCAGCTCGCGGCAGGCGAAGTTCCCGATACCGCGCTCGGCAGGAAATTCATGCATAGCTATTCTCCCGAAGGCAGCTGGTACGTGATGGGGGTTCCGGAGCCCTACAGCGTTGGCCCGGCAAAGGGCACCGACCACGCGTCTCCCTACTCCTACGACACGCATGTGCCGTTGGCTTTTTATGGATTGCCCTTTCGCGCGGGAACTTATCGCACCCACGCCGAACCAATTGACCTGGCGGCTACGTTGGCATCGCTGCTTGGCATCAATGCTCCCACGCACTCTGTGGGACGCGTGTTGACCGAGGCGCTGACTCCTCTGCATCACGCAGAAGAGGCCGGCGGGATGAGCGCGGAAAGGCCGCCCCAGTGACCTCCTCTTCTTCTCCCGAAAACGGCGGCAAGCCTGCCCTCGATCTCACGGTGAGCTTCGCTGGCATCGAGCTTAAGAATCCAATCATTGCGGCCAGCGGAACTTTTGGATATGGCGTCGAGTTTGAAGATGTCGTCCACCTCGACAAACTGGGAGGCTTCGTCGTCAAAGGACTTTCGCGCGAGCCGATGATCGGCAACCCGCCGCCTCGCCTGTGGGAAACCGCAGCCGGCATGCTCAATGCCATCGGCCTGCAGAACATCGGCGCTCCGGCTTTTCTGGAAGAAAAAATGCCCCGGCTCCGGCAGATCAAAAACATCGTGGTTCTCGCCAACATCTTTGGCTACACCCGTGAGGATTACGAAAGAACCATCGAGATTCTCAACGACGGCGAAGGCATCGCTGCCTACGAACTGAACGTCTCCTGCCCCAACACCGCCTACGGCGGACTTCAGTTCGGCAGCGATCCGCGTTCGCTCGACGAAGTGGTGACCACCGCGAAGCGCGTCGCGCAACGCCCTCTGATCGTGAAGCTTTCCCCCAACGTCACCAGCATCGCGCAGATGGCGCACATCGCGCAGGAGGCCGGCGCCGACGCCATCTCGCTGATCAATACCTTCGTAGCCATGGCCATCGACCCCGAGACCCGCAAGCCCCGCATCGCGAATGTAACCGCAGGACTCTCCGGTCCCGCCATCAAACCGATTGCCCTGCGCATGGTCTACGACGCGGCCCACGCGGTAAATATTCCCGTGATCGGGATGGGCGGCATTTCAACTGCGGCTGATGTCGCCGAGTTCATGCTGGCAGGAGCAACCGCTGTGCAGATTGGCACCGCCAGCTATTGGGATCCCTGTGCTACCGAGAAGGTCGTCGACGACCTGCAGCGCTGGTGTACGGCTCATGAAATCACGCGCATCGCCGATCTCATTGGCGGCTTGATTGTCGAATGATGGACGATTGCATGAACTGGCCGCGGACTAGGTCAGTTACCGTCCGCGCGTATACCAGATCGATCCAGGCGATTTGTAATTGCGTCCTTCGCCCCACACCACATGCGTGGCGGAGAGGTTATCGATGCCGATGGAAAACAAGTTGCCAAAGGGGAACAGGAAACCGTTGGGCAGAATGTAATCGTATCCCCGCACCGGGCCGGACAGTTGCGATTCCGGCGACCAGGTCGCCCCGCCGTTGGTGGAACCCCGGTAGAAGGTATTCCAAAGTGGACGGTTTTGCGCGTCCACTTTTCTAGCGTCCATCCACGCGATGCGGACGTCGCCTGCGGCTCCGGCGGTGATGGCCGCGAAGCAGTGCTCCACGCCCATCGGAGCCTGAGAGACGTCAACTTTGGCTGACCAGCTTTCCCCTTCGTTCGTGGATGAGGAGAAGTAAATGCGCTCCGGTCCGCCTGCCACCGAGCCCGAGTTCCACAAGGCATAAATCGTTCCGGCATCGTCGGAAGCCAACGCCATTTGGGAGGCCAGAAAGCCAGCCGAACAGAACTGGGCCGGGCAACCCGGCGCCGCGCTGGAAACGTCCATCGGCGCCGTACTCCAGTTCCGGCCGCCGTCCGTGGACCGGCTTACAGACACCTCCACCGGTCGCGTGAGAATATCTGTTCGCGGATAGGCCGTCCAGGAAAAATAGACGTTGCCGGCGGGATCCACGGTTGCCCCTGCAGCCAGGGACCAGCCAGGCCCGGCGCCGGGATTCAGTACAGTGGAGGAAAAATTCTGTGCGTAATCGTGCGACGCCGCTACCGCAAGCGTCTCATCGTGGTTAAAACTCACGTAGATATTAGGACCGCGAACGGCCAGCACCGGTTTGTCGACGACAACCTCGGGAGAATGTTCAGCGACGGCCAAATACCAGGAGCGGCCAAAATCCTGCGACCGCGCCACCATAACGTCATGCTTTCCCTGCAACCACGATGCATAAAGCGTTTGCCGATCCACCGGGTCTACCTTGATCTGCGCATCAAATTGTCCGGACGATGAGGTCACCAACGGCTGCGGCGGCTCCCAGGAAATGCCATTGTCGTTGCTGACCAGCAGAGCCATCGTGGGCGTGGTACAGGCCGGGCAGTCGCTTACCGCTCCATATTGAGGAAACAAAATGTAGATATGTCCGTGTCCGTCCGCGGCCAGAGCTGGTTCCCACTGATCGCCGGTCGTGTAGCCGACGCGGCGCTGCGGACTAAAATCGGGAGCGGCCAGAGCGGCCTGTGCAGTAGCCATCGCCAAAAGTAGCCAGATGGCAAACTTTTGCATACTCCTGGCTCGGCTGGACGTTAAAACCACACACTTCTCCTGGAAAGCTGCGGCGACAACCTTGCCGAACTCTACCCTGAACCTTCCCATAGCGTCAATTACCCGAAAAGGCCAGAAGAGCCTTCCGCCGCGTGACTTTTCCTGCCACCCATCATCTAATATCTATCTAATAGTTGGCTTGTTACGATCGTGTAAAAATTCGGGAAATTAATTCCCAGCGCAGGAGCGATCCTAAGATGCAGAAAGCTACATTCGCAGCGGGATGTTTCTGGGGAGTCGAAGCCACCTTCCGGCAATTGCCCGGGGTGCTCGGCACTCGGGTCGGCTACACCGGCGGAAACACCGACAGTCCCACCTATAAAGAAGTTTGCACCGACCGCACCGGCCATGCCGAGGCCGTAGAAGTCGAGTTCGATCCAGCCAAGATTCGCTACGAAGATCTGCTGAAAGTCTTCTGGGAGAACCATGACCCCACCCAGCTCAATCGCCAGGGACCCGACTGGGGCACGCAATACCGCTCCGCCATTTTCTTCCATTCGCCCGAGCAGCAGGCCGCCGCGCAAGCCTCGAAAGAATCGCTCGAGAAAGCTCACCGCTACTCCAAACCAATCGCCACGCAGATCGTTCCCGCGGTAACTTTCTTCCCTGCCGAAGACTATCACCAGCAGTATCTGGAAAAGCGCGGCATGGCGAGTTGCCACATCAAGACCTAGGGGACGAATAGAGGGTATAAAGGACGGGCTGTTTGGGGCGCGGCGTCTTCGGCGCTGTGATCAACACTCTATCGAGCCGGAGCTTTAACCACTCTCCTAACGAGTCCCGGTCACCGGACGCGGCGGCGCGTTCTTCACGTATTTGTCAAACCACCGCAGCATCTCGTAAACCAGCTGTTCGTTCGATTCCATCGCTGCATACCAGTGCGGCTCGTGCGGCAGCATCACCAGGCGAGTGGTGCCGCCGTTGCCTCGAATCGCTTCGTAGAGCTTGTGTGCCTGCAGCGGCGTGGTACCAGGATTCGCATCTTCCGCGCCGTGCACGATCAGGAGCGGAGTCTTCAATTTGTCGGCGAAGAAAAATGGCGAGACTTTCATATAGATATCCGGCGCTTCCCAAACCGATCGCCGCTCGTTCTGGAAACCGAAAGGTGTGAGCGTCTTGTTGTAGGAGCCGCTGGTAGCGACGCCAGCCCGGAACAGGTCGGAATGGGCCACCAGATTTGCAGTCATTAAAGCGCCGTGGCTGTGTCCGGTGACTCCGATGCGATCGGGGTCGGCAACGCCGAGCCGCACCGCCTCATCGACGGCGGCCTTCGCGTCGGCGACGAGCTGTTCCAGATACGTGTCGTAGGCCTTTTTCGGATCCCCCACAATCGGGAATGCAGCGTTGTCGATGATCGCGTAGCCCGCCAGCAGTAGCAGTCGATATTGCCGCAGCTGCGTAAAGGTCTCCTGCGAGCCTGCAACCTGGCCGGCTTTCGCAGCGTCGGCGTAGTCGAGCGGATAGGCATAAAGAATGGTCGGCACGCGCGTTCCCTCTTGATAGCCGGGCGGCGTGTAGAGCGTGAACGACAAATCAAGCCCGTCCGCGCGCTTGTACTTCACCAACCTCTTCTTGATCGCTCGCACCGCTGGCGTCGGATCGGGGATGTGCGTAATCGCGACGCTCGTCGAATCAAAAGCCGCTTCTCCCGCCGGGGCATCGGCAGATTTTCCCAGCGTCCGTGCAAACGCATTTGGAGGGTCGGTCGGCGATTGACGCCAGGTCACAAACGTTCGCGTGTCCTTCCCGGTGAACGAAAGAAATCGCTCGAAGGAAGTCCTATCGCTGCGAAACAAACGTTCGGATTTCAGCGTCTTCAGATCGAGCCGATCGAGGAACGGACGATCCCCGTCGGGCGAAGAGCCGAGACCCGCCAAATAGATCGAATCCCCTTCCTGGCGAACCACCCAGAACCCGTTCGCCAGCTGGCGTGTCACCGGAAGGCCCGGGTTGGCATACTTCTCGTCCGTAGAGAGATCCCAGAGCAAGCGAGGCTTCGCCGGTTGATCGTCCACGTTGATGACGAAGTTCCGCCTCCAGTGCCGGTTTTCATCGTACTCGTTCAAGAGAGCAAAGCTCGGCTTTTCACCCCAGGCGAAGCTGATATATCGCTGTTCTGTCCGCGTGATTTCAACGGCGGGTGAGTCGAACGGCGCCTTCACCATCAAAATCTTGTCGCGCGCGGGAACTTTAACTTTCCAGTCGCCGCCATCCAGCGCCTCCGCCCACACCAGCGTTGCCGGCTCGGTGGCTCGCCACGAAAAATCGCGCGGACCCACCGGAACACCCGCGATCGGCACGCGATCCGCCAGCGGAAGCGACGCGATCGTATGAACCAGTAAGTGTGCGCGATCCGATACGTCCCAGACTTCGACTTCCTGCGGAAAGCGATCGTACGTCGTAACGTACGAGTAAGGCTTGTGGATCGCGCTGACGAAAATGTGCCTTCCATCCGGCGCCGGGCTGAGCGTTTCGTAATTCGCCGGCTTTCCCACCGGCGTGATCGCCGCGGTGTTCGCGTCGACCAAAGCCAGTTGCGAGGCCGCATAGTAGTCGAAGAGATCCTCGTCGTGCTTGTTGCCCAGCGTGTCCCGGTTTTCGTAGGTGCTGCTCTGTCCTTTTTCGCCTTCCGTCTCCTGGATGCTCGGACCACTCGGCACCGCTGGTTCGGGCGGTGGCGAACCCATCCCATCCGGCACCAGCTTGACCAGCAGCGTTTTCTGATCAGCCATCCATTGCAGTTCGTCGTTAAACATCGGGTTGAGATGCGCTCGCGGCACTTGATGTACTTCGCCCGTCTTCGCATCGCCAATCCAGAGTTCGACCGCCTCGGGAGCGAGATTCACAAACGCAAATCGCTTTCCGTCGGCGGACCAGATGGGCGCGCCGGGGCATGCGCCCTCGGGGAGCGCGATTTGAATCTGCGCGCCATCGGCGATATGTACCAACTCGAAGTCCCGGGCGCAGGGTGTGATCCCATAACCACCCAGGGTATCGTGCTTGCTGTGATTCTTGGGCTCTACGCGCGCCCCGGCAAGGCGCAAGAAAGGTGTCGCCACCCGCGAAATTGGCGGGTAATCCTGCCAGGACACCAGCAGAATCGCGTCTTGGGTGGGGCTCACCCTGGGTACTGGCGGTGAGGGCGCATTCATCACATCGAGAATGTTTTTTGGCGGCTGATCATATCCAGATGCACCCTCGATCGGAGACGCCGGGGCAGCGGTCACGTTCAACAAAAGCGAACTCGACTGCGCCGCAAAGGGTACAGACGTTGCGCAGGCGATGACCGCTCCAGCCAAAAGACTGTGCAAGGCGTTCCGGACTGGCATAGGTTCCCTCCGCTTCAACTCACCAGCAACATCGCGATTCCCGAATAACCGCGCGATGGCATCTGCTGCAGGACATCCTTACGCTGCTGTCAGCAACATCGGTGCGCCCTTTGTAATTACCAGCGTGTGCTCGTAGTGCGCCGACGGCCTGTGGTCCGCTGTGATCATGGTCCATTGATCGGCCGCGACAAATGCCCGTCCCGATCCCGCCGCAATAATCGGCTCGACCGTAATCACCAGGCCTTCGGTCAAGACTTGATTCGCCTCGGGATCAGCGAAGTTTGGCACTCGCGGCGCTTCATGAATCGTACGTCCGATGCCGTGCCCGCCCAAGTCGCGAATCACCGAAAATCCGCTGCGCCTCACCTCGCGCTCCACGGCCCTTCCAATGTCGGAAACGCGAAAGCTGGCTCGCGCCACCAGCATAGCCTTGGCAAATGCTCGCTCCGCGCACTCCATCAGGCGTTGGCGCTCTTCCGTCACTTCGCCCACCGGAACCGTTACCGCGGCGTCCGCCATGAATCCATCTTTCTCGATGGTTACATCCAGCTTCACCAAATCGCCGCTCCGCAACGCGCGCTTGCCAGGAATGCCATGCACCGCTTCCTCGTTGACACTGATACAGTTCACGCCAGGAAATTTGTAAACCAGCGCCGGAGCGGAGCGCGCTCCGTGCTGCATCATCACGTCACCGCCAACTTCGTCGAGTTCGCCCGTCGTGATTCCCACGCGCACCGCGCTCGTCATGGCTCTCAACATCAAGCACACGATGGCGCCGGCGGCGCGCATCCCGACCAACTCTTCCGGCCCATTGATGGACATGGATTTACCTCACCGACATGATACCGAAAGTGGAAAGTGGGCTGTGATTAGTGGCCAGGAAACGCTGCGTAACGATGGCTTACTGATCACTGATCACTGACCACCGGCCGCTGCAGCTCAGGCAGCCACCGGTTCCCGGGGTCCGAAGAAAAAAAGCAGAACAAAGCCCCCAATGTAGAACGGCAGGCTCTGCTGAAAACTGCAGCCCATGCAACGCAGAATCAAGCCAAACAATCCCAGCGCCTCGCACAATGCGTAGGTCGCAATATAGCCGCTCCTCCAATGGTTCAGAGTAAGTGAATCGTCGGGATGGGAAGCCAGGCTTTGCGCGGAGCGCAACACCAGCGTGCGTCTCACTACGAAAATCACTCCCACAATGGCCACACCAGCGGTGGTGAAAACATAGCTCAGCGACGGATCCACGCCTCGAACGCGCGCTCCCAGAAGTTCACCCGCGCCAGCATATAGAAGAATGCTGCCCAGCATGGTCCACTGCACCGCACGCAGCGTTCTGATTGTCCCCCTCATTACATATATTCTCGCGCAGTTCCCCGCGGGCAAGCGAAAAATCTTTCGTCCAGCATCCGCGTTGGCAATATCGTTTTCTCGAACTAACGATTTTGTGCATGCGCGTGCAGCCCAGGCCTCATCCGCAGAAAAATCTGGAATGACACGGGATAATTTCCATAAGCCGCATCCAGTACCGCTGGCTTCGAGTAAACCGTTACATCCGCGCCCAGCCCCAGTTGCCACGCGTGATTCTGCACCAGATCGCGCACGCCGCCGAACGTGTACGCCCCGATGCGGTAGACCGGATGCACCGCCGCCTGGGGAAACAGTTCGTCCTTATCAACCAACTCCATCCGCGTAAACGCATAATCGCGCCGCAAAAAGTTCAGCGTGGATTCCACCAGGTAGCTATTGAGAGTCGTGTCGCTGCCGATCTTGTGCACGCGTCCCCACACCGCCGTCGTCGCCCAATTCCCCGCCGCTATCGGCCGGTTGTATTCCAGCGACGCCGTCTCCCGCCATTGGTTCCACGGTTCCAGCGCTTCGGGGTGGTCGAGATGCCCAATACTGTATTGCGCTGTCCAGTTTCGGTCGGGAGCAACACTGCCGCGCACTGACCAGGAATCCAGCGCGGCTGGCTGGATGCTCCAGCGTTCTTCATTCGGCTCGTGTCCGTTGAAGGCCGAGCCTTCCAGCTTGAACCGGTCGATCACAAATCCCGTCGTGACCACGCCGAAGCTGGTATGCGTGGAATCCTGCAGGTGATGGCTGAGTGGCGCCAGCGGCAACTCCGCAGCCGACGTCCGGTGAATGTAGGTTACCGGTCCCAGCGCCGGCTCGGCGGACGGTCCTCCATACAACTCCCACGAGATTTTTTTCGAGAGCGCCAGGGTGTATTGCGCCGACAGTTCGGCAAAAACATTATGCGGATGCTGGTGGTCGACCAGCGGCTCCCCGTGATAGGTCTCGCCCGTCTGAAATAATTCCGGAAAGCCGGGATGCGGCGAGGTCAGCGACTCCGCCGAGAACATCTGCCGCAACAGAATCGTCCCGCCCCAGAGCTTGTGCTGCTCCATCAGCATCCCCCAATTCACGGACTCGGCCTTGCCCTCGCCGCGCGGACCACCTTGCTGGTTGTAGTCAGTAAAGATCACGCCGTGCGCCATCAGTTCCCAGCCACCATGCATCAGCATCCACGCATGCTCCGGCACAGACGCCGGCTCCCATGCCGTGCCGGAACCATCGTGCGGCGAGGGCAACTGACTGGCTTCGTGCTGCTCCATCGGCATCTGCATTCCGCCCATGGAAGAATCCTGCGCGAATCCGCGACTTGGCAGCCCACCTCCGACGATAAAGAAAATGACAAAAAAACATAAGAAACTTCTCGCCACAACAACCTCCCATCGCAAAAGAAGAATGCAATCGCGCAACGCGCCGGTAAGCGCATTCTGCCAAGAAAAGAATTCAGAGGGTTGAGAGGGAGATTGTTGGTTAGATTCGAAGAACTACAACGCCGGGCGGTCCGCCGGAAGGCGCAATCGCTGGAAGAAATACGGCGCGATCATTCGCCGCCGCGAGAACGGGAGTCACGTCAGCCCGCAACCCTTGCAGCGCCGGACGCGGCGTGACTACGCTCGTAACTAGCGGCACAGCATGACGACTGAGGCAGCAACGATAATCCGCAGGGTGCGGATGCGATGGCTTTTCGCTCCCATGACACCCGGTCATCGAGGAAGAAGAATGAGTTGACGCCGATACCACGCAGACCACCCCTGCGCCCGCGGCGACAACTGCTCCCAACAACATCATCGCGACGAGTTGGGAGAAAAGCTTGGACACGATCAGCAGACCGTTACGTTCCGGTAATCTTCACCCGAAGCTCTTCGGGAAGCCGTTCCCGGATCTCGGGAGGCAGGCGGTCATGCACCCGCCGAGCACCTTGCTTGGCCGCATCCAGCACCGTAACCGGCGCCGGCGTGGCTACTGCCACCACCAGCCAGATCAGCGCGGATAAGACAAACCCTGCCAGCGCCGCAATCTCCAGCCAGAACGCGTGCCGCGGTCCGAAATGGCGGATCACGCCAAACGCCAGCAGAAACACGCCGCCCGAAATCGAGGCCAGCGCGATCAGACCCACGTCGATGATGCGGTTTAAGCGTTGCCGGCTGTGGCACCGCTCGCATCCCGCAAAGTGGCTTTCGTAGTCGCCACGCATCTCCGGCGCGAGGCCGGAAATATCGTAGCGCCAGCCCGCCAGAATCTTACCCACGATTGGATCAATGCACTGCTGACTCATAAGTAACTGCAGTTGGAGCGACCTACAGCTGAATTGGCGCCAGAACCTCCGATTGCATCGCCACCAGCACGCGGTTGTGAAATAAGCCACCGCGCAGCGCCAACGCCTTTTCCGCCTCTCTCCGCGCTATTTCTGGATGATTGTTCTCCTCAGAGAGATGCGCCAGCACGACAAAAGCTGCCTTATTATCATAGTCTCCCGCGAAAAAATCCGCGAGTTTCTCGTTCGAAAGGTGCCCGGTAGGACTTCCCACCCGCTGCTTCACCGACCAGGGATAGGGCCCCGCCCGCAACATCTCAACCCCGTGATTCGATTCCATGACCAGAATGTCCGAGCCGCGTAACTGGTCGCGCGCATTCGGCAGCAAGCGCCCGAGATCGGTGGCGAATCCCACCTTGATGCCTTCGGTGCGAAAAGTAAACCCAACCGGATCCTCCGCGTCGTGCGGGATGGTGAACGGCGTTACGGCGATGTCGCCCACCTGGAACGAATATCCCGATCGAAACTCCTCCAACTTCTCGAGCTTCGGCCGTTCGCCATTCTCGTTGCGCAGAGCCCGAGCCCACGCCCGGTGCGTCTTCTCGGTCATAAAAACCGGAATGCGCAACTTCCTGGCCAGCATCGCTAAGCCATATACGTGATCAGAATGTTCGTGCGTGATCAGGATGGCCGAAAGCGACTGTGGCTCTTCCCCCAGCGACTTCATGCGCTTGAAAGTCTCGCGGCAGGAGATCCCGGCATCGACCAGAATCTTGGTTCGCGCGCTGGCCACAAACGCACAATTTCCCCGGCTCCCGCTGGCCAGCATCGAGACAGTCACACCCATCCTCGCAGCATACGCGACCCTCCTGTGGAACCGGGAGTAACTTCCTGGTTATCCGATACCTTTGAGAGCAGTTGCTGGTGTCTAGTTTCCAGTTTCCAGTTCTGGCTTTCGGAGGTCAACTTGGGATCAGAACCGAAAACTGGAAACCAGAAACTAGAAACCGGAAACTTTCTCACTTCCCCTGCCGCAGATTATCCATCACCCGACGCATCACGGCGCCTCCGTACGCGCCAGCCGTTCCCGGCAGCGCGGTCAGAAACGATCCATACACCTGTCCCCGTGTAGGCTTCACAGCCAAGATGGCATATGCCGCAAATTCCGTCAGCGG
Organism: uncultured Acidobacteriaceae bacterium; assembly: GCA_964403025.1. Lineage (GTDB taxonomy): Bacteria > Acidobacteriota > Terriglobia > Terriglobales > Acidobacteriaceae > Sulfotelmatobacter. The sequence continues at coordinate 58,410 of CAYOEH010000008.1, forward strand.
GATGAACACTACCACGGCCACCACCCACCGCCATGGCCAGCGCGGCCGCAGCAATCCCAGCAACATGCACGCCGCCAGCACCAGCAAAGCCGTGAATAGCAAGTCGTTAACAACGACGTCTACCCACCCGGTCCCCAACCCCGCCAGAGCGGCGAGGACGTAGAAAACCAAATCGCTCTTCGTCCGAGACGAAACGGTGTCACTCGTCATTCGGTTTAAGTTATCTCCGTCATCATTACTGCCTAGGCTGCCCCAGTCGTCATTACAGTATTACAGTCTGCGCCAAGTCAGTCGGCATTGCGGTCTACGCCGGCTCCGTTCATCATTTCAGTCCCAGCGCTGCGATGAGGCGTGCGGTACCGATGGCGCGGGTAGTACCGTGGAAGAGCGGCGCTTCAGTGCCGCGTGATCCTCATCAAATCAGAACGGGCTTCAGCCCCTGTGGTCGTCCTTCCTCGGCTCGATCGCCAATCCGAAATCAACAATCCGCTCGCCACTAGGTCTCGGGACTCGCATCAATACTGATAAAACCCTCTCCCGCTCTTCCTCCCCAGCCACCCCGCATCCACCATCTTGATCAGCAGCGGACACGGCCGGTACTTGGGATCGCCCAACCCATCCAGCATCACCCTCATAATGTCGAGGCATACGTCGAGTCCGATAAAATCGGCCAGCGTCAGCGGCCCCATGGGATGCGCCATGCCCAATTTGAATACTTCGTCGACCGCCTCCGGCGTGGCCACGCCCTCCATCACCGCATACATAGCTTCATTTAGCAGCGGCATCAGCACGCGGTTGGAAACGAATCCCGGCGCATCGTTCACCTCAACCGGCGTCTTTTCGAGCTTCACCGCCAGGTCGCGCACCGTGGTAAATGTCTCCTGCGACGTGGCCAGCCCGCGAATCACCTCCACCAACTTCATCACCGGCACGGGAGTAAAGAAGTGCATCCCAATTACTTTGTCGGGACGCTTGGTCAACGCCCCCAGCTTGGTGATGGAGATCGAGGAAGTATTGGAAGCTAAGATGACTTCCTGCCGCGCCAGCCGGTCGAGATCGCGAAAAATCTCCGTCTTGATTTCGAACTTCTCGGTCGCAGCCTCCACAAGGAAATCGCAGTCGGCCAGCCGGGCGCGCTCAGTCACGGGCTCGATCTTCGCCAACGCCGACGCCTTGTCTTCCGCAGTGATCTTATTCTTCGCAACCTCGCGATCCAGATTCTTGGTGATCGTCGCAATCCCGCGCTCCAGAAAGCGCTGCTCCACATCGCACAAAATCACCTTGAAACCGCTGCGCGCAAACACATGCGCAATCCCATTGCCCATCGTCCCCGCGCCGACTACTCCTACTTTCTGAATCTGCATAAGGATTACCTCGATGAAAACGTTCGAGTCTATCACCCGTGCGGGTGCCCCATCCTTAACGTCGCGCCTTTCGCGACGTTAGGGTGGGGGTTTTGACTTTACTCCGGTCGCAGTCCTTGGGCTGCGGACCGCGAGAGAGTATTGACTTCGCCCAAGGTGTAAAATAGCGGATACACCCTGCTGCCTAAGCTTCAAAGTTCGAAAGGATTCCCCATGGCAACGCTAGAAGCCCCCGTCCGGCCGCGTTCGCAATCTTCCCATCAAGGCCCGTTTATCAACGAACCTTTTTATGATTTTCGCCACGAAGACAATGCCCGCAAGATGCGCGCCGCCATCGAACGCGTCCGCGGCCAACTCGGCCGCGAGTATGACCTCATCATCGGCGGCCAGCGCATCAAGACCACCGACAAGATCAAGTCGCTGAATCCCTCGAAGCCGTCCGAAATCGTCGGCATCCACCAGAAGGCCGGCAAAGAGCACGTCGAACCCGCCATGCAAGCGGCGTTAAAAGCCTTCACCACCTGGAGCCGCACCTCCGTGGAAGAGCGCGCCAGCCTCCTGTTCCGCGCCGCCGACCGCATGCGCGAACGCAAAATGGATTACATGGCCTGGCTGGTTTTCGAAGTCAGCAAGAACTGGGCCGAGGCCGACGCCGACATTTCCGAAGCCATCGACTTCTGCGAATTCTACGCGCGCGAAGCTCTGCGCTTTGCCAAGACTGAACCGCCGGTCCAGATGCCGGGCGAGCACGATACGCTCACCTACATTCCCCTCGGCGTCGGCGCGGTGATTCCGCCGTGGAATTTTCCTTGCGCCATCATGGCCGGAATGACCGTCGCCTCCATCGTTAGCGGCAACACCGTAATCCTGAAGCCCTCGAGCGATTCGCCTACCATCGCCGCCAAATTCGTCGAACTCCTGGAAGAAGTCGGCATGCCCGAAGGCGTGGTGAATTTCTGTCCCGGCGCTGGCGCCAGCTTTGGCGATGCGATCGTCGCACATCCCAAAACTCGCTACATTGCCTTCACCGGCTCCCGCGAGGTCGGCCTCCACATCAACAAGGCTGCCGCCACCCAAGCTCCCGGGCAGCTCTGGATCAAGCGCACTATCCTCGAAATGGGCGGCAAGGACGCCATCATCGTCGACGCCGATGCCGATATCGACTCCGCCGTTGAGGGCGTTGCTCAGGCGGCATTCGGTTTCCAGGGACAGAAGTGCTCGGCATGCTCCCGCGCCATCGTTGACGAACGGATCTACGAGAAGTTCCTCGAACAACTCAAAGCCCGCGTGGAAAAAATCACCGTCGGCGACCCTGCGGAAAATGCCAACATGGGCGCCGTCATCAATGAAGGCTCGATGAAGACGATTCTCGAATACATCGAGCAAGGCAAGAAAGACGGGCGCATCCTCACCGGCGGTAACCGCGTCCCCGAAGCCGGAGAAGGCTACTTCATCCGCCCCACCGTGATCGCCGACATTCCCGCCAAATCAAAACTCGAGCAGGAAGAAATCTTTGGCCCGGTTCTCGCCGTGATCAAGGCGCGCGGCTTCGATCACGCTCTCGAAATCGCCAACGACACCGAGTTCGGCCTCACCGGCGCCATCTACACGAAATCCCGCGACAAGATCGATCGCGCCACTCGTGACTTCCACGTGGGCAATCTCTACATCAACCGCAAATGCACGGGCGCCATGGTGGGCGCTCATCCCTTCGGAGGATTCAACATGTCGGGCACGGATTCCAAGTCCGGTGGCCCGGACTATTTGTATTTGTTTACCCAGGCGAAATCAGTAGCCGAGAAAGTCGGGTAATCCTTTTGTTCTCTAACGGCAACTAATGTCCTTAGGGAATCTTGTTGCTTATCCCCCAGCCGGATTATCCATGGCAACATGTACTGGGCCAATCATTGGAAAGCGTTCCGTACGACGTCCGACTGCATAAGCAACGGAGGTCCCATGCTGTATATCTTGCGCCTCGCCAATGGGGATTGCATCGTAACCATGGCCGCTGACGAGCGCAGCGCTGTCGAAACCGCCAAGAGACTTAGTCACGATGCAGCGGCAGAAGTGGTAGCTGTGCGGCCTCTGGATGGTTTCGCAGTTCAGTTCTCTCCCACAGAAGATGGAAGCCTGGAAGTGGCGCACTGGGACGACGCGACTTTGGACAACATTCTCGCCAGCGAATATCCCTGCCTGAATGAAGCCTACCGCCGGGCCAATGCCGACCCTTTTCGAAAGGCGTCCGACTCCGAGGAGGCGATCCTTTCGCATTTGAAGTCCGAGCATGACCGGAATACGGAAATCATCCGCGCCGGCCTTCGCCTCGAGCTCGAAAGGTTTAGCCAGCAACAGGTTTCAAAGACGGATGGCGACCGATCGAGCGGACAGAACGCCCACGCGAAATCAGCTCCATAAAGAAAACGATCAGAAAAGAGAACGATCAGACGGCAGCTTTCTCCGGCACAGGAACCGGCCGTGGATTCCGCTCGGTAAACTGCCACTGATGCCAGTAGGGATAAACCGCCGTCACATCGCTGGCCGCATCTAACTTCGCCACCTGCTCCCCAGAAAGATTCCATCCCTCCGCCGCCAGGTTCTGTTTCAACTGTTCCTCGTTCCGCGCTCCCAGGATCACCGTTGAAACCGACGGCCGCTGCAACAGCCAGTTCAGAGCCACCTGTGGCACCGTCTTTCCCGTCTCTTTGGCAACCTCGTCCAGAGCGTCGACCACTTTGTATAAATATTCATCCGCCATCTGTGGCCCCTGTGCCGCAGTCTTATGCAAGCGGCTCTCCGCAGGCAACGGCTTCCCGCGCCGGATTTTGCCCGTCAACCGCCCCCATCCCAGCGGACTCCACACCAGCGCACCCACCCCCTGATCGAGCGCCAGCGGCATCAGCTCCCACTCGTATTCTCTGCCAATTAGCGAGTAATACACCTGATGCCCCACGTACCGCGTCCAGCCGTATCGATCCGCGACGTCCAGCGACTTCATCAAGTGCCAGCCGGAAAAGTTCGAGCACGCAATGTATCGGACTTTCCCGCTCACCACCAACTGATTCAGCGTGTTCAGAACTTCTTCCACCGGAGTAAGCGCATCAAATCCATGCAGATGATAGACGTCGATGTAATCCGTTCCCAGCCGTCGCAAACTGGCTTCGCAAGCCCGGATCACGTGATAGCGCGACGATCCCACATCGTTCGGCCCGGCTTGATTTCCCATCCGAAACGTAGTTTTCGTCGAAATCAGTACGTCGTCGCGCCGTCCGGCAATCGCCTTCCCCAAAATTGTTTCGGAGAGCCCGTCCGAATAAACATCGGCGGTATCAAAAAGATTCACTCCCGCATCCAGGCAGACATCCACCAGTCGCGTGGCCTCGGCGACATCACTGGTTGCGCCCCAGGCGCGGAAAAATTCGTTTGATCCACCAAACGTTCCCGTGCCATAACTCAGCACAGGCACCTTCAAACCAGAGCGTCCCAACGTTCGGAATTCCATAGCCACTAGATGCTACGCACAAAGAGAATGATGCGCTACCGTTCTAAAATTCCTGCATGCGAACCTGTGAGCAAGAACACAACTACCCAGCTCGCCGAACCAATTCGTGAACGCCGGTAGTACCGTGGAAGAGCGGCGCTTCAGCGCCGCGTAAAAGTCTCAAATAAAATGCGGGCTTTAGCCCCTAACGTCCGCCTCTCACCGACCCAGAACCAGAAGTGCGAAGAACACAACTACCCAGCTCGCCGAACCAATTCGTGAACGCCGGTAGTACCGTGGAAGAGCGGCGCTTCAGCGCCGCGTAAAAGTCTCAAATAAAATGCGGGCTTTAGCCCCTAACGTCCGCCTCTCACCGACCCAGAACCAGAAGTGCGAAGAACACAACTACCCAGCTCGCCGAACCAATCCGTAAACGCCGGTAATACCGTGGAAGAGCGGCGCTTCAGCGCCGCGTAAAAGTCTCAAATAAAATGCGGG
>CAYOEH010000008.1:63849-191027 GCA_964403025.1 uncultured Acidobacteriaceae bacterium
TAATACCGTGGAAGAGCGGCGCTTCAGCGCCGCGTAAAAGTCTCAAATAAAATGCAGGCTTTAGCCCCTGAGGTCCGCCTCTCAATGCAGAACCAGAAGCAAAAAGGCCGCCCGCAGGCGGCCCTATTTTTCGCTAGAAAGTAATTACGGCATCACTCCCGCCGGCGTTTGTGGTGCCGGACCCGTAGTGGTTGCGGCCGCTGCTTCATTCAAAATCCTGTGGTGGATAGTGAACAGCGCCAATTCCAGCCGGTCCGACACTCCGATCTTGTCATATACGTTGCGCAGATAATTCTTGATGACTTGCTCCGTCGTACCGAGTTGTGTCGCAATCTCTTTATTCTTGTAGCCCTGTACGATCAACGCCACAATGCGCAGCTCTTTCGCCGTCAGGCGGTCACGCACCCGCAATCCGACCATATCGTTTTCGGTCAGTTCGCTCGGCACCGCAACATCCTGCACCCATGTTTCTCCGCGCGCCACCTTCCGGACGCAGTCCACCAGCGCCGCACTGGTCACATTGCGATAGACCACGCCATGCGCCCCATTCGCCATATGCCGCTGTGCACTTTCGCCCGTATCGGCGAGCACCACCACGCGAGTCTTCGCCTTGTTCGCTCCCTGCATGATGGCGGCAAAATCGTTATGAAAGCCCGCTGCCACCACCAGTACCGCGGCGCGGAATTTATCCAGAGCCATGAACATCTGCTCCGGCGTTTGAGCCTGCGCCACAATGCGCATCTCGTCTTCCACCGCCAGCACTTTGGCAATGCCGGCTCGAAAAATTGCCTGGTTATCGGCCAGAATCAGTTTGAGCATGTTATTTGGCGCTCCAAAAATTCACTCCAAGAATTCCGGTTCAAAAAATTACGAGTTCCTCACAAACTCGTAGGAGTCGATCACGCAGGCAACACCCTTGCCCTCTTCGCTGGCTCCCGTTGGATCGGTGCGCACCACGCGCCCCTTGCACTGAATCACAACATTCTCCTGCCCACCGGTTACGTCCGGCGGCAGGGTGATCTCAAACTCCACCGGCGAACCAATCTCCAGCGACGCGTCGGCGCGAATATAAACTCCCGCCGCGCTCAAATTTCCTGTCGTTCCTTTGGCGTCGCCGCTGGTCTCATCGCTGTGCAGTTTGATCGGCAAATGCAGCGGAAACCTTTTCCCGGTCCGTGCTTCTTCGGACACAGTCCCTCCTCTTTCGTGGCTTGATCCTTCTCTCTGCGCGAATGAGGCCAATACCATCAAAATACGCTCCTGGCAGGCGGATCGACCACTTTATTGCTCAGGGGCGGTTATATCACGGATGCTCACCCGATAAAAGCCTGATTACGAGTTAGTTAAGGGTAGAACCTAGATTCCCCCTTGCACGTGTGGAGCGGACACTCCTGTCCGCTGCCTTTGACCTAGCTTTGAAATTGAGCAGGACTCTCTCCCACCGCACCCTGCCATCCCTGCCCATTTGCTATCATGTGCCGCCGAGTAAAAATATGACTCCAACATCGAGAAAATCCCTCAGCAAATCATTGCGCGGCAAGATCGCCCTCGTCGCCGGAGCCACGCGAGGCGCTGGCCGCGGCATCGCCATCGCCCTGGGCGAGGCCGGAGCCACCGTCTACTGCACCGGCCGCAGCTCACAAAAAGATCGGCCAAAACGCTCCCTCAAACCCGGCCAGCGCGAAACCATTGAAGAGACGGCCGACCTCGTCACCGCCGCCGGAGGCCACGGCATCGCGGTCAAGGTGGATCACGAAGTCCCCGCCGAGGTAAGGAAACTCGTGGCGCTCATCAAACGCCGCCACAAAGGTCTCGACATCCTCGTCAATGATGTCTGGGGTGGCGACGCCCTCACCGAATGGAGCAAACCCTTCTGGACCGTCAATCTCGAGAACGGTCTCCGCATGCTGAAGCAGGCCATCCATTCTCATATCATCACGGCTCACTACGCAGCGCCGCTGATGCTGGGTCGCAAAGGCGGAATCATTTTCGAAATCACCGATGGCGACGCCTTCTACTACCGCGGCAACCTCTTCTATGACCTGGTCAAGATTTCCGTCATCCGCCTCGCCTTCGCCATGTCCCGCGAACTCCATAAGCGACACATCGCCTCCGTCGCTCTGACTCCCGGATTCTTACGTTCGGAGAGAGTCCTCGAGCACTTCAAAGCCACCGAAGCCAACTGGAAAGACGTCGGCACGAGGATCAAGAATAAGAATAAAGATAAGAATAGTTACGACCAGAACGACGCTCCCAGCGATTTCATGGTCTCCGAATCGCCGCGCTATATCGGCCGCGCCGTCGTTGCCCTCGCCACCGATCCCAAAGTCATGAAGAAGACCGGACGCGTCTTTAGCTCCTGGAACCTCGCCCGCGAATATGGATTCACCGACCTCGACGGCACCCAGCCCCACTGGGGCGACTACGCCCGCAAGAAATACGGCAAATACAAAATCTGCGACGACCAGTTCTATTCCTACTGGGTCCCCGGCCTGATAGAGCTTGTCTTCCCCGACTGGTTTGGAGAGTAAGGCGAAATTCCCCCGCGATGTGGAAAAGCCGTCATAATTAACCGAATTTTCACAATCAGTTCACATTCAGACTTTCACCCGTCAACGATAATCCTCGCGCTTTATTCCGGGCCGCTAGATTCCAACCTAAGAGGAAATGCCACTATGTCCAAAGCCATTGCGCGGATGTTCGTCTACCTTGTGCCCATCGCTCTTCTGGCCACAGGCCTTGTCACAAGCGCCTTCGCACAGGGTCCGCTTCAACCCAATAGCATTCAAGTCAGCCGCGTGCAGTACGATGGCAACAGCCCCACCTATACAACTATCTTCTATACAAGTCCTTACCTTTTCCCGGAGATTTTCAATGATCCAGCCGGTTTGACCACTGGAAATGAGATTCAGGATATCGCCGGCATCCAGGGCAGCATTTACATCGATCAATTCAGCTCTGTCCCAACGACCCCGTCGGCGAATACGCTTCCGCTGCCTTCCAATGGACCACCCGCGGCTTACCCTACCGTCGAACCGGGCAGCTACATCACGACCAGCTTCAGTTCGAAATCCGAAGGCGCGTTGATGTTGTCGGTTGACGGTTCTTACTTGACCTACATGGGTTACGAGGGAGCCGACCAGGTGGATAACGTCTCCAACTCGTACTCGCCGAATCCCAACTACGATCTCTTCCCGAATTCGTACACCGCGGATCCAGCTGTCGGCAGCCCGATCAGCATTACGGCAGCGAGCGATACAAGCAAGGGAGTTGCCACCATTACGCTTTCATCGGCAGTCACTGTCCCCTCCGGCGCGTATTTCACGATTGCCGGGATGAGCACCTCGGGCTATAACGGCACCTTTGCCACGCCGGCCGCAGCCTCGAATAGTACGACGCTGACGCTCACCGGACTACCAGGCAGTCTAGCCAGCTGCAGCAGCAGCACCACCGCCTGCGGCGGCACTGCAACCTATGATCCTCCGTACCCACTCTATGACCGCGAGGTGGCGCTCATTAACTCTAGCGGGCTGGTCAACTTGACCCCGATCGACAATACGAATAGCGGCGATAACCCGCGCGCCGCCATCACCGTTGATGGAAGCGAGTTTTACATTGTTGGCAACTCCGACTCGACCACCGCGACGCCCAGCACCGGCCCCAACAACCCAGGCTTAACCATCGGATCCCGCTGCGGCGCCCCGTTGAACAACGTTTCCTATCAGTTCGGAACTTATCTTGCCACAGACCGTCCCGACGAGTCGGCGAAAAAGCACATCAAGGACAATAACTGGCGCGGCGTGGGCATCTACACCGACGGCAACGGAAATCAGCAGCTGTACGTCTCCAAAGGCAGCGGCGGCAACGGCGACGACGGCCTGTTCCAGGTTGGCACCAGCCTGCCGGGTTGCTCTGCAATGTCAATCGCCGGCTTTGGCACCAACGGTAACGCTGGCATGACGATCACCGAATTGCCAGGGCTTGCCTTTCCCGTAACCAATCAAACGACCCAAGCTGCCACTCCCATCCTTCCTTTCGGCTTCTGGTTCGCCAACCCAACTACTCTTTATGTGGCGGATGAAGGAAATCCGCCGAGCTATACGGGTGGCAGCTCGCCCAGTTTCTCCAATTCGACGAATGGAACCTACGTTCCCAGCAGCGATTCCTACGCCGGCTTGGAAAAATGGAGCCTCATCGGTGGCACCTGGACGCTGGATTACACCATCCAGGCTGGTTTGAATTTCAATCAACCCCAGACGTTCGCTGGCTACAACGACATCGACGGCAATCCGATCGAGTCCTATACCTACGGACTTCGCAACATGACAGGTCAGGTCAATGGTGACGGCACGGTTACCATCTATGCCATCACGGCCCAGTTCAGCGCCGTCTCCGGTGGTGAATCCGATCCCACTTCTCTCGTCGGCATTACCGACACATTGTCGGCGACGTCTCTTCCGGCCAATGAACAATTCGTCACCCTGCAGACTTCTGGATTCCAGGAAGTCTATCGGGGAGTCGCTTACATTCCACCTGCTCCCGGTGCCCAGCGGCAGACCCAGACGATCAACTTTCCTAACCCGGGGCCGCTTACCTATGGCGCCGGACCGATCACACTGGCTGCCACTGCCACTTCAGGCTGGCCCATCGCTTACACCCTCGTCTCGGGTCCCGCTACCCTTTTAGGCAACGTTCTCACGATCACAGGCGCAGGATCTGTGGTGGTCCAGGCCGACCAGAGCGGCAACACCGACTACACCGCCGCTGCCTCGGTTCAGGACACCATTATCGTTAACCGGGAAGCCACGTCTGTAACTTGGCTGACCCCCGCGCCCATCCCCTACGGAACCCCGCTCAGCGCTACTCAACTCGACGCCACCGCTAGCGTCGCAGGTAACTTCTCCTACACACCACCGGCGACCACTGTGCTGAACGCTGGCACCCAAATTCTGTCGGTCACGTTCACTCCCAGCGGCAGCAACTACGCAACATCAACCGGCAGCGTAATGCTGGTGGTGAATCCTACCCCAACCACCGTGGTCTGGTCGAACCCTACAGCGATCACGTATGGCACAGCGTTGAGTGCTACGCAGCTGGACGCCTCGGCCACTCCAGTTAATGCCGGAAGCTTTGTCTATACGCCAGCTGTAGGTGCGGTACTGAATGCAGGCAGCAATCCTCTGTCCGTCACCTTCACTCCCAGCAACACCAACTACGCTGCTTCCACCGGCGGCGCCACGCTACAAGTGAATCCGGCCGGCCAGAGTATCTCGTTCACAACTCCGGCTCCGGCGACCGCCGTGTACAACACGTCGTTCACCGTCGCCGCCAGCTCTAGTTCTGGTCTGGCGATCAACTACACCAGCTCCGGATCCTGCACGAACTCCGGCGCGACCTACACCATCACCAGCGGCAGCGGTACCTGCAAGGTGATCGCCTCGCAACCGGGCAATTCCAACTATCTTGCGGCGGTGCCGAGGTCCGAATCGACCGCTGTTCTCTCCGCGACCCCCACTGTCACCTTCACCGGCGCGCCTGCCACGGCACAATATGGCAGCATGTTCACACTGGTGGCCACCACCAATTCCACGGCCTCGGTGATTATTACAGCCACGAATCCAAGCACGTGCGCTCTCTCGGGATCGTCCTCGCCGGCAACGGTCACGATCCTGAAGGGTTCCGGCACATGCAAGTTTACGGCGTCGTGGCCAGCAGATGCCGACTACAGTTTCGCAACCCTCAGTCAAACCACCGCGGCAACGAGGCTAGCGTCGGTGATCACGTGGGCAACTCCGGCTCCTATCACTTATGGTATGGCTCTCGGCTCGGCTCAACTCGACGCAACGGCGAGCACAGCGGGCAATTTCACCTACTCACCCGCCGTTGGAAGGATCGAGAGCGTTGGAACGAGTACGCTGAAAGTAACCTTTACCCCAAGCAGCACCAATTACACAACAACGTCTGACACCGTAATGCTCCAGGTCGTCGCGCAGCCTACTACCACCTCGATCACTTCGGCGAGCTCCACCACCGTCACCATGAACAGAAATGGCGTTGCCACTTCGATTGTGGATTTCAGTGTGGCTGGTTACAAGCCCACGGGCGCGGTCTCATTGGTTGCCAGCACCGGTGAGGTCTGTTCGGGGAGTGTAAGCGCTGCAACTGGGGACGGAAGCTGCAAGCTGACGTTCACAACTACCGGGCCGCGGACGATCACCGCTACTTACGAAGGAGACCTTAACCATACCGGCAGCAACTCGGATACGGAAACAGTCACGGTGACCGTGAACCCTTTCTAACGAGTCGCGACACAGTTCTAGAGGATAGTTCTGCTGTGAGCCCATCCTTTCATCCGAAAGGATGGGCTCTCCGCTTTTTGGAGAGACAGGGCAGGGGTTTCGATCCTCTGCTTATCTGCTGACGGAGGAGTTGGAGTCTCCTGCCCTATGTAGACCCCGCCTTAATCTCTGCAACCCAACCACCCGTGGTACCGTCAGATAGGTATTCTTTCTTCTTTTTCAGGGGAGCCAATTCATGCTCGATCCATCTTTCTTCCACGTGCGCGCCACTCGTTCGGCGCACACTTTTCTCTGCCGGGTTGTCTGCATTTTTTTGCTCTTGACCACGAGCCTGATCGCGCAGCAGCCGCCGGCTCAGAAGCCGGCCAATCCAGCTACGGCCGCCCACGCCGCCGAAGAAAAATCGCAGCCCAAGCCGGACGAATCCGCACCCGCCGCGGCAGCTCTGATGCAGCTCAACAACGCTCTCGAAGGTCTCGCCGCGAAAGTTTCACCGGCCGTAGTTCAGATCCTCGTCACCGGCTATGGCCCCTTGCACCAGGAGAACCGCTCTGAGACCGCTCTCATCGTTCGCCAAAATGCAGTTGGCTCCGGGGTCATCGTAGACTCCTCGGGATACATCATGACCAACGCGCACGTGGTCGAAGGCGCGCAACGCATTCGCGTGGCCCTGCCTCTGCCCGGCGATTCCGGCCGCGCCGTACCCGTAGGCAAGCGCCACATTCTCGAAGCGCGCTTGATCGGAGTGCACAAGGACACCGATCTCGCCCTGCTCAAGATCGACGAGAAGGACCTTCCCACCTTGCCTCTGCTCGTGCAGCCTCGTCCTCGCGTGGGCCAGCTCGTCTTCGCCATCGGCAGCCCCGAAGGCCTGCAGAATTCCGTAACCATGGGAGTGGTCAGCGCCGTGGCCCGCCAGCCCGATCCTGAGAAAGCCCTGACTTACATTCAGACCGACGCGCCCATCAACCCCGGCAACAGCGGCGGCCCGCTCGTCGATATGAACGGATCGGTTGTGGGCATCAACACTTTCATCCTCTCGACCGGCGGCGGCAGTGAGGGCCTCGGTTTCGCCATCCCCGCCCGCATCGTCGATTTTGTCTACCACAGCCTTCGCAAATACGGTCACGTGCATCGCGTGGAGATTGGCGCCGTCGCCCAGGAAATCACACCCACGATCGCCGATGGCCTCCATCTTTCGCAACGCTGGGGCGTCATCATCGCCGATGTAAAACCCGACGGTCCCGCCGCTGCCGCTGGCCTGCAGGTTCAGGATATTGTTCTCAGCGCCGACGATCGCCGCATCGAAACTCTTCCCGCGCTTTCTTCGGCGCTTTATCTGCACCGGCTCGACCAGGTATTGGAGCTGGAAATCTTGCGCGGGGATCAAAGGAAAACTCTCTACGTCCCTGCCATCGAAGCCCGCGACCCCATGGATCAACTTTTCGACGCCGCCGATCCGGAGAAGAGTCTGGTCCCGCGGCTGGGCATTCTCGCCGTCGATATCACCGGCGACCTTCGCAACCAGATCGGAACGCTGCGCATTCCCGGCGGTGTGGTCGTGCTCGGCCGTGCCGCCGACCTCATCACGCCCGACACGGGCCTGCAGACCGGCGACGTGATTCACTCCGTCAATACAACTCCCATCACATCGATGGACGCTCTGCGCGCCGCTATTCGGAGCCTGAAGACCGGCGACGCCGTCGTCCTGCAAGTCGAACGCAGCGATGGCCTGTCGTATCTAGGTTTCGAGATGGAGTAAAATATCCGCGGATCGATTGTCATCCTGAGAGCGCGCGTTCTTTGCGCGAACGAAGGATCTGGGCGAGCCGCGCCGCATCGCGTTCTTCGCGATGCAGTAATCGCGCGTTTCGCTCGCTTCCCCAATGCGCCCGTAGCTCAAGTGGATAGAGCATCTGCCTTCGGAGCAGAGGGTTGGGAGTTCGAGTCTCTCCGGGCGCACCAATTTTCTAGAAGGCGCCGCCGCCGCCGCCGCCGAAACCTCCACCGGAGAAGCCGCCGCCTCCACCGAATCCTCCGCCGCCAAAACCTGATCCGCCGGAGCTGGCCCGCGGGGCGGAGACGAATACCTGATGCATATCCGTCGCCATGCCGTGCATCGAAGAGGAAAACAAGATTGGGTTGAAGGCCATGCCGTAGCCGTATCCGACCGGGCCGGCGTACCAAGTGGGGGGATCTTTTATGATTCCGGCGAAGGCTTGGGCCCAATGGTGTTCCACGCCCAACGCCATCGCATACGGTAGAAATTTTTCGAAGGTGTTGGGCGGCATCGTTTTCAGGCGATCCGCGTCCACGCGATTCATGAATTCCTGAAATCCCAGCACGGCGATGTGAATGCGTGCGCCCTTGAGAGTTTTTGCCGTCATGACCCGCGCGAAGAGCCACCAGATCACGGCGCTGATCAGCACACATCCCACTACCATCGGGATCGAGCTCAGGAAATCGGCCCATCCCAGGTATTGGAAAATCGCGAACGGAATCAGAATGCAAACCGCTGCGCCGATGCTGTAGCCGTTGGCGGATTCCGGATCGAGTGTGTAAATGCCTTTCTGCTTTAGCGCCGACATGATGTCGGTGCGGATCGCGGGGACGGCGCTGTAGAAGCGGTTCTTCAGGCTCGACAAGCGAACATCAGGCGTGTCGCCGACGAAGATATTTTCCATCATGACCCGCTCGTGCGGAGCGAGCCCGCTCCAGTCCTGGCGTTTCTGCAGCAGATGGAAAATGTAATCCTTGTTATGAAACAGCAAGCCCTTCTCGTCCGTCTCTTCAATCTTAAGGAAGCCACGTACCGCTAGATCGACAATAGTCGATGTAATGTCCCGAGGATGAATGTGGTCATCGAGCAGAGTGCCGGCTTCCGCGGGAGTGACGCCGGGCGGTGGCTCATACATGGGCGCCACCGACATGCCGGGATCGGGATCGCGGCCGGCGTACCACCACAGGGTGAACATGACAGCGAGCGTGACCAGCGGCAAGAAGACGACGGGGTTGCTGCCGATGAACCAGAACAGTTTGGTCAGCGAGCTGGGTGGTTTGAGAATGCCCTTCGGAATATAAACATCGATGGTCATGCCACCGCGCATGGGCAGGGGATTGTTGGTTTCAAATTCCGCGGTCGAGCCTTCCACTTTGGCAGTGGCATCGCGCTCGGTCGAACCGTAGACGCCGGTGAAAGCCTGCGCGCGCAGAGATCCATTCGCGGCGTCGGGGAAATGCACGCTGGCGGTGGCGCGGTCGATGGGTACGGGCCAATCGTTGCCGGTCACGTTCCAGTAGAACTCGTCGTACTGGTCGAAGAAGCGCGTGCCGTTGCGCACGCGGTAGGCGATCTCGACCGTGCGCGTGGCGTTCACCGCGTCGGGAATGTAGATTTTCAGATCTCGGAAGGCGCCTGAGGTCGAGGAATCGTATTTCAACTTCGCGCCGGTTTCGTCGGTGACGCTGGTGACGTTCACGAAGAGCTGGTAGTTCGTGCCGTCCGGTCCGGGATATTCGATGGGGATGGTGCGGTGAATGCCGTGAAACTCGCCGACGAAAACCAGAGTGATGGTTTCGTTGACCAGGGCGCTGCCGTCCTGGTTGACGGTGATGGTGTCCTCGAAGTTCGAGACGCGCCAGGATTTTGCGAAGAGCGGCGAGGCGAGGGCGAGGATAGCGAAAAAGAGTATGAGGGACGGATGAAAGGGGCGACCACAGGGGCTAAAGCCCGAATCGATTTTGGAGGCTTTACGCGGCGCTGAAGCGCCGCTCTTCCACGGTTGTGCCTGCGTTCCTCTTGCCGCCTGCGTTCCCCTTGCGGCCTGCGTTCCCCTTGCGGCCTGCGTTCCTCTTGCCGCTCGCGTTCCCCTTGCCGCTCGCGTTCCCCTTGCGGCCTGCGTTCCTCTTGCGGCCTGCGTTCCTCTTGCGGCCTGCGTTCTTCTTGCCGCTCGCGTTCCTCTTGCCGCCTGCGTTCCTCTTGCCGCCTGCGTTCCTCTTGCCGCCTGCGTTCCCCTTGCGGCCTGCGTTCCTCTTGCCGCCTGCGTTCCTCTTGCCGCCTGCGTCGCCCTTGCGGCCTGCGTTCCCCTGGCGGCCTGCGTTACCTTTATTCCGCGCATTGCTACTGCGCGCACTCCGGAGATGGGTGACGTCGATCCTCGATGCATCGCCCGGATCATGGGATCAGAACTTCACGGCAACCGGCTCGCGGTCGGCGTCGGTGGTCTCGAAGAACTGGCGCGCCTGGAAGCCGAACATGCCGGCAAGGATGTTGGTGGGAAAAACCTGGATCTTCGTATTGAGATCGCGCACCACCGCGTTGTAATAGCGGCGCGCGTTCTGGATCGAGTCTTCGGTCTGGCTCAGCGAGCCCTGCAGTTGAGTGAACTCCTCCGAAGCCTTCAACTCCGGATAATTTTCGGCCACGGCGAACAGGCTCTTCAGCGCGCCGGTGAGTTGATTCTCCGCAACGGCCTTGCCTTCGGGCGTGGTGGCCTGCATGGCTAGGGAGCGGAACTTGGCAATGTTTTCGAAGGTGCCTTTTTCGTGCGCGGCGTAGCCTTTGACGGTCTCGACCAGGTTGGGGATGAGATCGTGACGGCGCTTGAGTTGGACGTCGATGTCGGACCAGGCCGAGTCGCAACGCACACGGAGTTGCACCAGGCTGTTGTACATCCCGATGAGGACGACAGCGATGACGACGAGGAGTAGTAGTAGGATGATGCCGACCATGAGCGTCTCCTAGGGGAGTGGTAAAGGCGTATGTCGAAATCTTATTCCGGAAATCTTATTCTGGAAATCAATGGGACGGTAGCACAGGGAGGGCGCGGGTGCAAACGGGGGTTGTGGGGGATCTTCCGCTTCCCGCGCCGCGAGGGCGTTATGAGTGTAATCGCGATTTTTCACCAACTTGCCGCAGTGACGTTAGAATTGCTTCGCCATGAAAGCCGTACTCCGAGGAATTAGTCAGGTCCTATTTGTGATTGCTGGCTTGTTGTTCTTTGTCGGAGGACGGGTGATCAGCGAGTTCACGAAGACGGATCGCGTATCTGCTGAAATGGTGGGCATCGGCTCGGCTTTCGTGTTTGGAATCTTTGGAATGGTGGCGAAGAACGCGTCGGATAATCTCGATGACGAGGACTCAACCGGTCAGTAAGTGTAATCGCGATGTTACGTCAATTATGCGACTCCTCATCCGGCGGGGAATGGCGATGGGACTGCCACAACCGCCAAACCTCGGAAGCAATATCTCCATACCGCTCCACTGAACCAGCAGTTCCGGCGTCGAACCAGCGAACAAACTCCTCGTGAACCACACGGAGCACATCGCTAGCGCATTTGCAATTTCGGAGCCGGGGCAAGATGGTGCCCGTCTCAGGATCGTATTCGTCGGTATTCTCATTGTCGAACGCGATGCCAATCGGATCGTGTCGAAAGAGGGGAGCCGACACCGAGTCAAACAACTGCCCATATTCGGCTTTCAATTGCCAACGCTCTTGTAGAATTTCTTCGCGTGTTCGGGGCATAGTTGGTGGAGGCGAATTTTGCAATACTTACTTTAGTCGAACGGCTGGTCCGAGTTTGCCGTGCAAGCCCCGACCTTCGATCCACGCGTTCAGCGCAAACCGTAGTTCGTCATCATTGCACCAATGCTCAAGGACTCTGCCATCAGGACTGATCGGGGAAACGTTGAACCCATCTTCTACATCTTCCCAGTAGATAGCCTGATCACCGTTTCGTGCGACCACGACCACGCTCTCCGTTTGTCCGTATCGCACGAGGGGCGCAGAAAAAGGCTCAACGCGATATTTGTTGAACGCCGCAAGTTGCTCCTCACCGCACGCCGTCAAATCCTTTGTAACAATCTCGTTGACCTCTTCTAGCGTTGCTGGTCGCCAATCGTCCATTGCGAGAGTTTAACAGCGGCTATGGACAGTTGACGAAATCAGGCGATTACACTCAAAACTCCTCAATGCGCTTAGTCGCGAAGGTTATGCCATCCGCTCGACGAAATCATCGCGAAATTAGCTTTCAGTCATACAAAATGGCCGGGATTTGTTGTCAAGAGGCAAAAAGGGGGCGAACTGCCTTAGGTCGTTGAGGAGAAAGGAAGATATAAATTCAGCTAACATGTCCCATCGGATATATGCTATCGGTTATACTAGAAGTATAGAGTAAAAAACTTGAGAAGCTGGGCGGGTACGGCAGGTCCGTCCCTTCGGGAGGGATGACAGATCGTGATCTTCGAGGACAGTTTTGAATCTCGAGGACAATTCCAGCGGTAGGGATACTTTTAACGGCGGAGGTTCCTTTTAGCGGTAGGGATCCTTCGACTGCGCAGTGCTTCGCATTCGCGAAGCGCTACTTCGCTCAGGATGACAGAATGATGTGGTGCGTCTGAAGCGGCCTCATGGGCCGCGATTTTTATTTGGGGCAAGAGGTGATTGTGAAGAAACGAAAGAATCTGGGATGCATGATCAAGGGGACCAAGGAACGGGGAGCGTGGGCGGAACTCTACTTCATGGTGCTGGCGATGAGCCAGGGGCTGAGGGTATCGAGTCCGTATGGAGGGTTCGCATCGTACGACGTGGGCGTGGAAAGCACGGGAGCGATTCTGCGGGTGCAGGTGAAGTGCACGATGTATGAGTATCGCGAAGGCAGCTACGGCATGAGCATCAATGTGAAGGATGGGTCGACGGGGCGGCGGCGCGGGTATGCGCGGGGAACGGTGGACTTCTTCGCGGTGTACATCATTCCGACGGATGATTGGTACATCCTTCCCTATGAAGTCATCGGAGATCGGGATGCGAATGTGTTTTTCAGGCCGGGCAGCGAGGAGCAGAAATATGAGAGGTATCGGGAGGCGTGGCATTTGCTGCTGGAAGCGTGCAAGGGCGCAGCCGCCGGGCCGATCGACATTCACGCGTGCTGCGACGAGGCGGAGGAGGAAAGCCGTTCACCACAGAGGCACAGAGACACGGAGAAAAGCAAAAGGGAAAACGAAAGCGTTGGCGATTTTCTCTGTGTCTCTGTGGTGAGGATTCCTCTTGCTGTTTACTGTTGCGGGGCGAAGTAGCCTTTGCGGGCGCGGACTTGCAGGTCTTTCTTGAGGGCGGAGATTTCGATGGAGCGGTAACGGCCGTCGGCATCGAAGTCGGCGGGCTTGTAGGAGACGACGTACTGGCTGCGGAGTTCGTCTTCGATGGCGGCGAAGGAGTGCGTGATGTCCTTCATCTTGAAGGGGAAGAAAGCGCGGCCACCGGTAGCTTCGGAGAGTTGCTCGAGAACCTTGTCGCCGCGAAGGACGAGGCCGCTGTCGTCGGTGGAGATGGCATAGATGATGACTTCGGCGCGCTGCGCCATTTCGATGGCTTGCGCCCGCGAGTATTCGCTCTGATTATCTTCGCCGTCGCTCACGACGACGATTGCCTTGCGCGTGGGGTGATCGGGACGGTCCTTCAGGAATTTCTCCTTGCAGGCGCGATAGATGGCATCGTAAATCGCCGTGCCTCCACCGTCCTGCAGCCGGTGGACGCCATCGGAAAGCAGTTGCACGTTGTCGGTAAAGTCCTGCGTCATGTCACTTTGCTGGTTGAAGCCGACGACGAAGGCTTTGTCGAAGCCGGCGCGAATGGAGTGCTGCAGAAAGCTGATGGCCGCATCCTGCTCAAACTCAAAACGGCTGTGAACGGATCCGCTGACATCGACGAGCAAGGCGAGGTGAAGCGGCAGATCGGTTTCACGGCGAAAATTCAGAATGGATTGGGGCGGCTTGTGATCGTCGAGAATGGAAAAATCTTTCTGGCTCAGATCGCGGACGAATTTGCCGTGCTTGTCGGTGGCGATGAACAATACGTTCACTTCGTCAACGCGCGTGCGAATGGTGAGCATCGCGCCAGCCTGCGGATCGTCGGAAGAAGTGGACGGGCTGCCATAGGCGGCGGAAGCGGCGGCGCCGCTGGCATACGAAGAAGCGGCGTAAGGATCGGACTGAGCGAAAGCCGGGCAAACGAGCGCCAATGCAGCCAGCAGCACCAGAATTCGGCCGGCCGACGGCGTGTACTTCATGCCCAGAAAGTCCAAAATTTTCACTCCACCCACAGCCAAAATGTACTTCTCATTCCTTAGATGCACGCTGAATGCCGAATGACTGGCGCCATCTCATCTCCCCAGCCCTATCCATCGACTGTAGAAGGGGGCGCGAGCAAGTGCCAAGTTACAAAAGGAGCACCCATTTGGTCATAGGGCTGAGGCTTCTGGGAGGTCGGTTTATGTCCGTCGAGGGGTTAAGATGGTTGGTCGTATCCAGTGCGATGGAACGAAGAGAATTCCGAGGGGGAACCGGCAGCGATGAAGCTGATACGAAAGAACATACGCAAGATGGCGGTATTCGTTACTCTGTGCACGTTCGTAACTCTTGGATTCGGCTCCGATGCGAGGGAAGAGGAGCGAGTGGAGGATTCCGGGCAGGTGTTGAAGGAAATTCTGAACATCCCGGACAATATTCCGCAGGACTTGCTGGATAAGGCGGAATGTGTGGTGATTCTGCCCTCGGTGAAGAAGGGCGCGTTCGGAGTGGGAGGCAGCTACGGCCGCGGGGTGATGGTGTGCCGCAGCGGCCCGCACTATGGCGGGCCCTGGGGACCTCCTGCGCTGTATGCGTTGGAAGGGGTGAGCATCGGATTCCAGTTGGGTGGGCAGGCGACCGATTTTGTACTGCTGGTGATGAATCCCCAGGGAGCGCGCTCACTGCTGTCGAGCAAGGTAAAGCTGGGAGCGGATGCTTCGGCGGCTGCGGGTCCGAAGGGGCGGACGGCGGAAGGTGCGACCGATATTGTGATGGAGGCGGAGATCCTTTCCTACTCGCGAAATAAGGGATTGTTTGCGGGAATATCGTTAGAGGGTTCTACCCTGCGCTCGGATGGCAGCGCCAACGAAAACTTGTATGGGAGAAAGTTGAGCGCGAAAGAAATCATCGTGGAGCATAAGGTAGCGGTTCCGGCTTGCGCGCGGGAACTGGTATCGCTGCTGAACGAAAAATCGCCGAAGGACAAGTCGGATCCCAAGTCGCTGGAGTAAATCGCCGCAGCCTGAAGGCTCGGCGGTCCGGGTCGCGAGGCGATAGCGCCGAGCCGCCTGCGGCTTTTCCAGCCCAAGGTTCATCCAAGCTCTATGACGAGAAAGCCGAAGGCCAGCCAACCGCTGGTGCGTTGCGCGTGGGCGCAGAGCGAATTGATGATTCGCTACCACGATGAGGAGTGGGGCGTGCCGGTGCATGACGACGACAGGCTTTTCGAGTTTCTCATTCTGGAGGGCGCGCAGGCCGGGCTGAGCTGGGAGACGATTCTCAACAAGCGCGAAAATTACCGTGCTGCGTTTGACGGTTTCGAGGCGCAGCGCGTGGCGGGGTATGATCGGCGGAAGATGGCTAGTTTACTGAGGAATCCGGGCATCGTGCGCAACCGGTTGAAGATCGCCTCCGCGGTGCAGAATGCCCGCGCGTTGCTACGGGTGCGGGAGGAATTCGGCAGCTTCGATCGCTATGTATGGCAATTTGTGGATGGGCGTCCGAAAGTGAATCAGCGGAATGCCAGAAATCCGGTTCCGGCACGCACGACGGAGTCAGACACGATGAGCAAGGATCTGAAGAAGCGCGGCTTCAATTTTGTGGGCTCGACCATTTGCTACGCGTTCATGCAGGCGACAGGAATGGTGGATGATCATGTGTTGGGCTGCTTCCGGCGTGGCAAAGACGGGCGACGAATCATGAGGGCTGCGAAATCGCTGGAGTAGGCGGGGCGAACTACTCAAGCAGTAGCGCGATCTTTATTGAGCATCATTGCGATGGCCGATTCTTCGCATGCTTATCATCAAGATCAAGGCCAAATGTGGGATGCTCGTAGGTCCCGGATATCCGCACGGGAACAACTTCTCCCTTGCGCTTCTTTTTGAAGAATGGATTCATCATTTTCAGCAGGACTGCTTTGGACCCGCTGGTGGTATTTGAAATCTGGGAGTCAACGCGCATCTGACCGTGCAAGTCAATCTTGTAACTAATCAGATTGTAGGTTCCATGCAGGCGAGCAGCTGCGCCTGGGACACCGAAAGAAAGATCGGACAATCTTGCCGTTCCGGCTAGCAGGTTCACTTGTCCTTTTAGACCGGTGAGCACGGTCTCAGGATCGCCCTGATCCTTTTCTCCGCGCGCACCGGCGCTAAGCTTGTCGACACCTTGCTGAGTGGAAGAATCCGAAAAAGTTCCGCCCGCCAGGCCGAAGCCGCCTTGCAATTTAACCTTCTTCAAGAACTCCTGGTCACCGGGAGGAATCTCGACCCGGGTCTGCAAGGTTACGCCGCCCGACATGGGAGCACGGTCGGCTCTTACAAACAGTCGCAGAAGATCCTCGATACGCGCGTTGCTCGCACTCAGATCGATCAGCGCAGTTTTTCCCTTTCCATCCGATGAGCCAGCGACGCTGCCCTGCGCCACGACGCGAGTTTTCAAGAAATCGGCGCTCACACGCTTCAGGAAGGTGTCTCCATGGATTGCATCGACGTAGGCGCTGAATTCCGTTCGCAACCGTACGGGGTGCCCGCCCGATTTCACTTCAAAGTCAGGCGTGTCGGTGACACCTGAGATGTCGATATGCGCCAATCTGCCACCAAACTTTCCCGTCGAAGCGAGCCTGCCGGCGATGCCTTCGTATATGGCGAGATCAGCCTGGTCAAATTTATATTCGCCGGAAATCGGAGTTTCTCCCGGATCGTTCATATTCCAGACCCCGAACTTTCCTTCGGCTGTGACTTCTCCCGGCGGTTCGGGGTTGTGGACTTTCACCTGGTACGTCAGAGGAGCTTTCCATCCCACGTCGCGCAGAAATGCCTGGTGAACGTCGAAGCGCAAAGATCTCTTGCCGGAATCCTGTGCGGCAAACTCGATGGCGGAGCCATTGGCGACGATCTCGTCAATGGTGATTTTTGAAGGCGTCGTGTGAAACGGTTCCGCCGTGCCGAACGGCGGAATCAATATGCGCAGTCCCTCGGCGGTGATCCGGCTCACCCTCAGGGCGAGCAGGCCAGGGTAGGTGCCACGAATCGTCAGCTTCTCGATGGTAATAAGGGGCTTTACTGCGGCAGGGCCACGCTGGAAGACGACTCCTTCCAGGATGCAACCGGGAGCCGGAAAATAAGTCTGATGAAAAGCACGGATTTGCACCTGGCTGTCGCTGGCCTCTCGCAAATCTTGCATCACACGAGTCTGCGCAAAGGGCCACCAACGGCTCAACCCCGCCGCAATCGCACAGCTTGCCGCCGCCCCCACGATCACGGTGAGGATGACAATCTTGCTGAAACGTCCGCGCCTTCCCTGGTGCCACTTCTGAATCGGGTGGGGTGACGCAACTGAAGCGGGAGGCATGATGAGTTTGGAGGACGAAGGGACTACCGGGGTTGCCGTCGAATACCGGGAGGTTTCGCGCGCAACGGGGAAGATTCGATTTTCGCGGCGATTGCAGCTGCAATCAAGATCTGTTTATCCACAGGCAAAAGGCCGCCCGTGCGGGCGGGCCCGCTGCGCGATAGTCGATTGGGACAACACGGCAATGCCAGGCGGCGCGGCCATGGAAGTTGTCGAAGGATTGTCACGGGTTTGTATAATTGCTGTCGCTCGTTAGTAGGCCATCGCTGCGGTTGCAAAGGCTGGAAGCGTCGATTAAGCTAGACTTTTCTTCTTCAGGTGCAATCGAGCCGGGATGGCGGAACTGGCAGACGCAGCGGACTCAAAATCCGCCGACCTTCGGGTCTTGGGGGTTCGACTCCCCCTCCCGGCACCAGCCTAAAGGCTGTAGACTCAGCGAGTATCAGACACTAGTGGCTTCGTCGGAATTTTCTTCGCTGGGTTCACTATGCCCGAAACCATGCCCGTCGCGAAGTTCTAGGGGGCGGATATTACATGTCGCAGCGGAATTCGTGATTCGTCTTTATAGGGATGTCGTTTTCAGCGGTTACTTGACGTTTCTTGCGAAGCATCTCCTAGCTGTAGCCTCTCGGTCGAGAATGTCTTCGGGTCCTCTAGCAGGCTGCGGAAAAACGACGGCTCGACTTAAAATGCTGTCCAGGTTTCGCGATTTTTGTGACTAAGGGGAGAGTTTTGGTTCTGCCGCTACGGCTTGTAGATCCTTTTCCAGCCCAGCCGGCACAGCTTGGCGTTGGCTTACATCGCGTGCATCGCCAGATTCCGCATGCGGACTAGGTTATAGGCAGTCGCGGCAAAGGTGAAGACCCATCCCACCTTGAAGATTCCACGATGCCGAACCTTCCGCATCAGCGCGATCGTCTTCAGCCATCCGAAACATTCTTCAATACGCTTCCTTTTCCGCTGACTGATGGCATATCCAGGGTGCTGCGTGGTACGAGCATCAATCGCACTCCCGCCGGGCCGCTCCAGGTTTTGGGCCACGTGCGGCGTGACCTTTAAGTTTCTGCACTCGGCCACGAAATCCGCCGTGTCGTAGGCCTTGTCGCCTCCCACGGTTACTTGTTTCGTGCCCGGAATCTGTTCCAGCATCACCTGCGCGGCATCGCGTTCGGCGGTCCCGTTGGCCTCGAACACCTCGGTGTTCACGATCAGCCCGTGGCGGTTCTCTACCAGCAGATTCCCGTTGTAACTCAGCTTCGCTTCTTTGCCCTTGCCTTTGCGGGCCATCTTCGCATCCGGGTCCGTCTTCGATGCGTGCGTCTGGTTCGACCGCTTCTCCCCGTGGAAGTCCACCGTCGCATTGCCAGGATCGTCCGGCGGAACGGCGTTCTTAGCATCCTTGCGCTGACAACTCTTCACACTCGCCCACGCTTCCAGTAACGTTCCATCCACACTGAAGTGTTCATCCGAGAGCAGCCTCCGCTCGCGTGCCTGCTGGAGTACGGCTTGGAAGAAGGCTTCGGCAATGTTGCCATCGAGCAGACGCTCCCGATTCTTGGTGAACACGGTCACATCCCAGATGGCGTCGTCCATGTTCAAGCCCACGAACCAGCGGAACAGCAGGTTATAGTCGAGCTGTTCCATCAACAGCCGTTCGCTGCGCACCGAGTACAGCGCTTGCGGCAGGAGCGCTCGCAACAACTTCTCCGGCGCGATCGACGGCCGCCCGGTTTTGGCGTACAGCTTGCGGAATCGTGGTTGCAGTTCTCTTAATGCCTCATCGGTCATGACACGAAGAGACGCAAGGGGTGGTCTTGGGGCACTCGCTGCCTGGCCTTACGTAGCTAAACACATCCAACTGCTGCTCGTCTTTTCCACGCATGCTTTCTTCTTATCAGGTTGGGCTGTGGAAACAAGAGAGTTTTCTGGTACTCAAGCCCCCTGAGCAGGGGTTGTTTACGGTCTGCCCACGCGGAGGTTGTTCAACTCGCTCCGAACGTGCGGAAGAGGAACGTGCTGCGGGTATCTCCTAAAAGAGGTTTGCCATTGAATGACGCCGCCCCGCTCGCATAGCCGCCCACGACATACTTCCATCCGAAGACGGTGCCGCCGCTCAGCTGGATGCTGTAAACCTGCCCGGGCGAAACCGGCAAACCGACGTTGGGAAAAACGAACAGAACGTGGCGGCAGTCGTCGACCGGCACGGCTTTTGATACTACCGCCAGCGGTTTCCCGGCTGCACTCAGCAGCGTCATCGTGACCTCGGCACTGGCTGGTCCGGGGTTGATCACTAGGAGTTCCACTTCGACGCCAGTGAGCCTGGGCAACGACGGCGTGAAGGTCTGCCGCACGTTGTTGAGCAGGTTCGTCGCTGCCCTGTCCCACGGCGCGGTGTTTGCCTGGTCCAGCGTTCTGGATGCGTACGGCGTGGACGGGCCGCCGCCAGCCGGTCCCACACGAATCGTTACCGTAAAAGTAAGTCCTTCGGGCAAGTCTGGATTTGAACAGTCGGTAATCGGTATTTTGACCTCCGCCTCTCCTTCGGCTGCCGCATGGAAAATGTAGACATGGGTTGCGAGACCCGGGTTCGCCGGCCAGGGCAGCGCAACGCTCTCGAGCCGGATCGAAGAGGAAGAGACCTGCGGGTCGCACGGAGCCATCGCTCCGAGGCTTATCTCTATCTGTTGACCAACGTTGGCGGCCAAGTGTTGTCCATTGTTCCTCAAATTGAGGAACAGTACCTGTTGCTCAACACTCATCGAGGAGATGCCGGCCTTCTGAGCGTCGGCATTGCCCCAAGAGATCCACAGGAAGGCCAGCGCTACCAAGGAGAATGCTGATCGTGAGTTCGACATTAGCCTACCCTCGGCATGAAGCTACATACACATAGAACTAGCGTGGCTCAATTTCTTGTGTGCATAATTGTTGAGAGTCATTCTTGCACCACGTCAGCCGAGTTTTTCCGCAGCCCGCTAGAGGATTCACTAGGTAGCTTTAAGGTCGAGCATGGAGGTGCGGAAAGCTGGAATTCCTGCAACACTAATTTAGACCATCGGAACGGGGAAAATATTACAGAGGATGTTGAATGGACGAAGATGGGCTACGCTGTCGCAGCTTCGAATCGAGGAAGGTCATGCTGAGAGAGACATAATGTATATATATTCAAGAACCTCAGTGATCACTTCAAAAGCGGCCAGCGATTATCGCTCCAAAACCGGCCAACGGATCTGCCACCCGGAACTAGATTGTTGTACCTTGTCAACTAAGGTCTAGGCAACAGCGATATTAGGCGCGGCTCTTCTGACTCGCGTTGGAATCGGTGTGCTTAGGCGGAAGAGGTACTTGTGCTGGGCAGCGTGTAGACAATGAACGTTCAGCTATCGGTCGCCGCTATGCTCCTACTTTTTCTACCGCCGCAGCGCGGTCCAGAAACGCCGGTCTCTGCGCATACAGACAAACAGGAACGGTCGGCGGTCATCGGGAGTATCCACATGTCAGATCGTGAAGAAGCCGGGCTTCGCGGCCCGGTCAGGACTTGCGTGCAGGAAACCATTTTCCCTAACCGGGAAAGTGTCTTGACTACCACGACAGAATACAGTCTCGATGGAAAGCTTCTTGCGGTTCGCTTTGGTAACCCGGACGGCTCGGGGTGGGTTACCACGCACACCTACAATGCTGAGGGCCGCCTGGCAAAGACCACTTCAGGCAAGTCGGGCGAGTCCGGTGTTGAGACACTCTACGCTTATGACGACGCAGGAAGGAGCCTGAGCATCAAGAATAGTCAGAATGGCGACCGAACCGACTTCCACTACGATGAACAGGGCGCCAAAAGGGCGATCCAAAGGTTCGATCCGAAAACCCTGCAGCGAGCACAAAACTCCGCGTACGGGGGCTCCGCCTGGAACGCCGCTTTCGCAGGCTTCGGTGTCCCTGTTGGAGGCAGCGTTACTACAATTTACGACGAGAACGACCGGCCGGTAGAAGCGCAGATCCGCGACGCCGAAGATCACCTTGTGAGTCGCGTCCTTCGCACGTACAACACGGCTGGACTAATCAGTGAGGAAAGGCCGATGTTGGACGATCCCACTTCAATGTTCCTCGACAGGCTCCCTGCTGAGGAATGGGCTCAACTAAACCCTGCGCAAGTGCAAGCGATCAAGAGGGGGCTGAGTACGCTCTTGGGTGGGAAAGCTCAACGCGGAACGCTCCACACATATGATGCTCAGAACCGTGTCACGAATGTGCGCGAAAGTACCTTTGTCTTCCAAAAAACTACGACAATCATCTACAACGATCAGGGCGACAGAGCCGAGGAGCACACAAGTTTCACTGCAAACTCTGCTGTACCGATAGGCGTTCCGTTTTCCGTCAATGAAGATGGCACCCTCACTCCCAGCAACCCCGCCGCCGGAGTACCTACGGTACCCGATCTGCCCAGGGAGTCCGAAGTCCGCTACGCTTATCAATACGACGACTACGGCAACTGGACGCAACAAGCGGGGAAAGACAGCTTCAACTCCGACAGTCCCTCCACCGTACGCCGCCGAAAGCTCACATACTGCTGATTGCATCTGGTTGATCCCGGCGGTTCTGCCCAGACGTGTTTCGACATTTTCGGGAGTAGTTCAGTTTTGGAAACATTAAAGGCAGCACATTCAAACTGAACCACTACCGTATTTTCGGGATCTTTGATGTATTGTCGTCACGGCAGACTAAGCAGCGAGGTGGGTCTTTACATCCTGCGCGCGGCCTTTCCACTCACCACCGCGACCGAGCCAGTATCGAACCGCGGAATGGATTGTAGCTCCCATATAAAACAACGCGACGAGAGGCAGCAAAGGTGCCCACAACAGCGAGCGCGAATAGAACCGCAGGGTCGGCCAGAATGCAGTGCTCATCAGCAGCCAGGCCGCGCCACCCCAAAGCGTCGCCCATCCGCCGAAGAACGCCACAATCGCTGGCACCAGGCAGGTAATTGCGAGTCCGAGAATTGTTGCGACCAGCAACCAAACTGAGTGCCGTAATTGGTAGAACGCCGTGCGCGAAATCATGCGACCAACACTGCCGAATGTCTGGTAGCCACGGATACTGCAGGTGTTCGGCGTTAATCCTAGCCACACACGGCCATTTTGCTTGATTTTCCGGGCCAATGCGCAATCGTCGATCAATTCGTTTCGAATGGCGGCGATTCCCCCGATCCTCGCAAGCGCGTCGGTGCGAACGAGGATGTCACCACCGGCAGCTGCCGCAGTCTCGTGTTTGGGGTCGCTCACCCATTCCGGCGGATAGAGCATGAAAAAGAAGAACACGAATGCCGGGATGAGCGCGTGCTCGGCCAGCGACGAGCACCGTAACAGCGCCATCATCGACACCAGGTCAAGTTTGCCCGCTTGTGCGCGCGCAACCAGACATGTAATGCTGTCGGGTGCATGGACGATGTCTGCATCTGTGAACAGAAAGTAAGCGGGATTGAACACCGCCGCTTGCTCCACTCCCTGCGCCAGCGCCCACATCTTTCCCGTCCAACCCGTTGGCAGAGGCATCGCCGAAGTGACCGTGAGCCGTTCGTCCTTGTCTGCCGCGGCCTTGCGCACCACACTCGCCGTCCCATCCGAACTGTGGTCATCCACCACAAAGATATGTAGTCGCCCGACATAATCCTGCTCGAGCAATGACTGGATCGACCGTCCAACGACATCCGCCTCGTTGCGCGCTGGCACTACGACTGCAACGTGGGGTGCTGACGGGAACGGCAGTTTCATGTCGGTCGCGGCGCTCGTCATTCGCCAAAATCGGCCCCTGGCGGCGAGCAAGTAGACCCATATACAGGTGGACAACGCGCCAATCCAAGCTGCGATCATAGGGTGATGTCCGCACAATGCGTCCTGCGCCAACACACGACGACAAGAGGGTGTCGACCTTGTGTGACACTCGTTTTGCGGGAAGGGTGGCGCCAAGCAACGAGTGGGAGGATGACTTGTTCACGCCGACCTCGCCTCTACCGAGATATGACCTCGGTCAATGCCCACTCCATTCGATCCACCTCTTCCCGAATCACCCGAATGGCTTGTTGACTGCTCGGATGCGGGACGGGATTGATCGATCGCCTCTACCGCGCGACGAATCTTGTAATTGCGATCCCGAATCAAGAAACGCATCATGACAATCTGCCCGCCGGAACCGGGCTCTTCGACGAATAACGTCTCAATGTTTAAGCCTTACAACTCAAGTTCGTTCCAGACCGGATCGCGGCTGACGCGATGGATGGGGCAGGCGCGATGGCATTGGTGAACATCATGCGGATTCCGTGCTTCGGCCGTAGGATAACCATGGGACGAGCGTCGATCGTTTGGCCCGGAGTCAACTGGAAGTCGTACTTTCGGAGCAGATCGCTCAAGATCATCAGGATCTGCAGCATCGCGTAATTTCCGCCGATACAGCCTCGCGGGCCGGCCCCGAAGGGAAGGAAAGTGCAGGGTGTGCGCAGCTTGTCGTTTGCTTTTGTGAAACGCTCCGTATCGAAACTCTCCGGATTCGGCCAGTAGCGCGGAGCATGGTGCGCACCGTACACGTACACAATGACCATGGATCCGCGGGGTATGGCGACGTCGCCCACGCGGTCGTCGGCGACCGCCATGCGGTCGACCATCCAAAATGGCGGGTATAAGCGGAGCGCCTCGCAAATGACCTGGGTCACAAATTCGAATTTAGGAACGTCGCTGTAGGTCAGCGGCGCATCGCCGAGTACGGAATCAAACTCCTGTCGGACCCTTTCGAGACAATCTGGACGCGTACTCAAAAGATAAAGCAGCCACGACAGTGCATTCGACGATGTTTCATGGCCAGCAACCAGAAGTTGCATGCTCTCGCTCAGAATGAGTTCATCGGGCATGCCTTGGCCATCGCTGTAACGCGCATCCATCAAAGTCTGCAGCAGATCGTGGCCAGGCGCTTCATGGCGGCGCTTCTTGATGTATTCGAGCAGAACGGAATCCGCTCGGGTTCGCATGTCTTCGTGTTTGCGCAGTTTGCCTGAGACGGCGAACCATAGATTGAGATAGGGCTGGAGCGTTTGCCGGACGATGAACTCCTGGACGGTGCAAATGGTGTGGCTGACCAGATCAATGTCTTCATCCTTCAACCGTGCGCCAAATAGCGATCGGGCGACCATGGTGAAGGTAATTTTCATCAGGTGGGTGTAGATGTCGACGGGGCCACGACGGACCTGTCTGTCGAAATCCAGGAGCGACTCGGTAAGAGAGTCCTGCATGATGGACGACAGCGCATCGAGTTGCTTTCGCTCGAAGCCCGTCTGAATGAGACGCCGCTGTGTGCGCCAGGCTTCTCCGTGGGTGGTGAGCAGACCTTTCCCCAGGAAGTGGCCCATCCGCTTTACTTGAATTTCGGATTTTTGGTAGTTCTCCGCGTTGGTCTTCAGCACGTGTTGAATGACCGCGGGATCGATGGTAACCATCGCATCCTTGAGACCACCGATTCGGAGCCAGAATGTGTCGCCGTAGATTTCGTTGTAGCGGGATAAAATCTGCACGGGATTGCGGGCCATTGCGCGAGAATCCGCAAAGCAGCGAAATCGGGACACAACGGGGACAGGCGTTGATGAGCTCATACCCAGGCGTCCTGATACTTGCCTCGATCCGCAAGGAATTTCACGTCACTTGTCGGAAGTGGAAGCTGGGTCATACCTATAGAGATAACGCACAGAATCAGTTTTCGTTCCCCAGTTGCTTCAAAAGTATCAGATGATGCAGCACCGCGGCCGTCATGGTGGAGTTCTGCCGATAGGAAACACCGAACTCTTCGGCGGTCTGCTTCACGATCCTGGTCAATGGAGCATAGTGAGTATGGCACACATAGGGGCACAGGTGATGGACGACGTGATGGTTGAGTCCGCCTACGAGCCAACCGACGAGTGGGGTTTCCGTCGCATAATCGGCCGTGGTTGCGAAGATGTGATACACCCCGCTGTCAAACTCATCACGGTTCGAGGGAAAGTAGGTGCTGTCGATGGTGTGCGTCGACTGGAACACGAGCGTAACGGTTAAACCGACAATCAAATTGACCACGAGGAACGACCCAGCGACCAGCCGAGGCGATTTTCCCAGCACCATCACCGGCAGAACAAGCATGTAAGTGAGGTAGAAGCCCTTGCCGGCAAAGAGAATCGCGTATTCGCGCAGAGGATGTTTGGTACGTCTCAGATAGTCGTGGGTCGGAAAGAAAAAGCACTGGAAGTCCCTGAAAAACACGTAATCGAGAGAGAACATCGCATAAATGAACAACGCGTAGATGTGCTGGAACCGGTGCCAGGGCAACCGGGATTCATAGGGTGTAAAGCGAAAGATGCCGCGTCCTGAAAGAGCGTCGTCTTCGCCATGGAGGTTGATGCAGGAGTGATGGCCTCGATGATGGAGGATCCGCCACATGTACGAACTGATTCCGCACAGATCGAAGACGTAGTTCAGGATTTTGTTGACAACGGACCGGGACGATATGGCGTTGTGATTGCTGTCATGGGCTATGTTCAGCAAAAGGAATGTCTGCGCGAGGCCGCCTAAGAGATAGAGGGCAACAAACTTCCATGAATCGAGGCTGAGCGCATACAGAGCAATCCAGCTGCCCCCCAGGATTGCCAGACCCGCAGCGATCTTGACCCGCATCGTACGGTCCGCTTTGGGGGAAATGTTGTGATCGGCAAAAAACCGATCCAGGCGGCCACGTAAGACTTTCGGGAAGGAAGAAGAACCGCCGACTGGCTCTATAATCGGCAGCGCTGAGGTTTCCGAGGGTACAAGATCCGCTATCTCGTGCTCTTGAGGAACCACTGCTTTGGTCTCGAACGTCACCGGCGCCTCCGCGATCATGGTAATTGAGTCCGGCGCGTTCCGCATAGCGCATCCGTGACCCTGGCCCGCAGCAAAATCGTCGCCGCGCCGTCGACAGCCTTAGGTGAAATTCTAGTGCGAGCCCTTAAGCGCTATCAAGAAAATTCGTAAACGAGGACCAATGCCGAGGCTGCGTCTGGTTCGTGGTAGCGATGAGGCATGGTATTTTCCGAATGCTTTGTTAACATACAACCATACCAATGAACCGTAACGAGCGGGTCCTTCTTGCATCGAGCCATGGAAGCGTGGCGTCGATCTGCGAGGTCTCTTTTCGCGCCCTCTGCGGCAATGAAGGAGAGCATCCGTTCCCGCGCGGGTTGGGCGACACTTATGCTGGGAAAAAATTACGTACATTCTCCCAATCGGACATTTCAGGTTCCGTGCTCGCTGGGGCGAAATGTTTCGTCTACACCATTCAACACTGGAGGATCGCTGATTGATGATGGCATCAATTTTAGACCAGCTGGATAGGCTGGCAGACGAGCACCCGGACAAACTCCTCTATTCGTACCTCGACGTAAACGGCGATCCAACCGAAAGCTACACCTACGCGTCGTTCCTCCACCGGGCGCAAGCGATTGCCGGACATTTGAGGAAGGGGGACCGTTTCGCGGCAGGCGACCGGCTACTCCTGGCCTACCCGCCGGGGCTCGAGATGATCTGCGCATTCTTTGGCTGCGTGCGCGCCGGATTGATCCCCGTACCGGTCTATCCTCCAAGTTCGCGCGGCTTCCAGAGCGCCCTATACAAGATGGTCCACATCGCAAAGGACTGCCAGGCCGCTGGGATCTTAACAAGCAGAGACTGCCAGGCATCCCTCAAGACGAACCTTGCCAGAAGTGGAGTTTCGGCATCCGGCGTAGACGTAGATTACATTTCCGGTCTTCCGTGGATCGTTACTGAAGATTTCGTGGATACGATTTCCGGCCGGCCACCTGTCGATCGGTCGGAAATCTTGTTTCTCCAGTACACGTCGGGTTCGACGATGGAGCCCAAGGGGGTGATGGTGACGCACGAAAATATCCTCACTACCTATGCGCTCGTGATCGACCATCCTGCGCCGGTCGTCGTTTCCTGGCTTCCGCAGTATCACGATATGGGACTGATTGGATGCTACCTATATCCAGCGCTGAAGGGTGGCGCAACATACGGGTTCGCTCCCATGGACTTCATTCAGAGGCCGATCCTGTGGTTCGATGCGATGACCACCTATCACGCGACTGCGACGGCTGCGCCCAACTTCGGCTACGACTATTGCTTGCGCGCGGGGAGGCTTTCCAAAGAAAGCCTGGAGGCTTGTGATCTCAGCTCACTCCGCGTATTGATGTGCGCAGCGGAACCCGTAAAGCCGGATACCTACACCCGGTTTCTGGAAGCGTTTCAGCCTCATGGACTCAAGTCCGAGAGTTTCTACGTCGCCTACGGGCTGGCCGAGAATACTCTGGCAGTCTCACTCGGTGGTCGCAACATCGTTTCCGTCAACAAGCGCGCCCTCGCGCTGGGGAAAGCACGGATGACGACCGAGGTCTCAGAAATCGGCGCGGCCACGCAAATTGTCAGTTGTGGAACCCCACTTCCGGGTCTCGACCTTAAGATCGTAGATCCGGAAGGGCATTTCGCTCTTGAGCCAGAGCGGATCGGCGAAATCTGGGTTGCCGGAAGCGGCAAGTGCCCGGGTTACTGGAACAATCCTGAATTGACTCTGAAGCAGTTTCGGGCGCGGCTTGTGGATGACACTCCCTATGACGACGGCTATCTTCGGACCGGCGACATGGGATTCCTTCACGACGGCGAGCTCTACGTCTGCGGCCGCATCAAGGACATGATTATTCTCCGCGGGCAGAACTATTACCCGCAGGACATTGAGCAGGTCGTGGAGAAATCATCCAGTCTGATCCGGCACAACTGCGTCGCAGCGTTCCAGGTTCAGGAAGAGAGCGAACCTGCCCTGGCGATCGTCGCAGAGGTCAAGAATCCTAAGGCGCCTCCCGAGGCACGAAAGATCGCCGCCGCCGTCCGGAATTACCTGAACGTGGAAGTGGCGAAGATGTGCCTCATCGCTCCTCGTGCGATCCCGAGAACGAGTTCGGGGAAGATCATGCGTCACAAGACCAAGCAGATGTGGCTGCAAGGTCAGTTCACCATTCTCTCCGACTTTTCCCGCGAGAAAGACGCCGGGAGCTGCGTGTCCGATTCCGACATGCATTCCACTTTCGCCGAATTGAAGGCCAGGTACAACCTGACCGGCGCGGAATCGTACAACCTCGTCGAAGCCGGCCTGGATTCCCTGGATCTTGTTGTGTTCATGCACGAGCTTAAGGAACTGCTGAAAGATCAAGGCGCCGAGATGCTGGCAAGGCAGGTCGATATCGGCGTCATTCAGCGTGTCAGCGTAGCCGAACTGTTCGGGCTAGCCGAACAACTGCAGAGCGCGCCCGAAGAGGCACTGGTTCATCTCCATCATTCCCTTGCGGCTTTCCGTGAGGAGCAGTGCGCCGCTGAGAAAAAGATGATGAGCGACGACAAAAAGCTAATCTTCGGGCCCTCGGTGCCTTCACCCACGCCGGAAATACCTGCGCTCAATCAGGTGCTGCTCACGGGTGGGACCGGTTTCATTGGGCCATTCCTCATTAAGAGCTTGCTGGAACAGACGCGGGCGAAGATCTATGTTCTCGTCCGGTCTTCCGACGAAAAGCAGGGCAAGCAAAGATTGAAGGCTGCGATGGAATCCATGGGACCGTGCGCGGCAGGGCTGATGGAGATGTTCGACACGCGCGTGACCCCCATCTGCGGCGATCTAGGGCAGCCAAAGCTGGGCCTGATGCAGGACACGTGGGATTTCCTTGCCAGTGAAATCGACACCGTTTTCCATAACGGTGCAACCGTGAACTACCTGTTCAACTACGACCTGATGCGCGATGCCAACGTGCTCGGAACCAATGAGGTCGTGAGATTGGCGTTCGAAGGAAGGCGCAAAGAGTTCAACTATGTCTCGACGACCTTCGTATTTGGCTGGGCGGTCAAATCAGTTTTGTATGAGACCGACCTGAACGAGAAAATGGAGCTTCTCGATTTTGGCTACAGCCAATCGAAATGGGTTGCGGAGCAGCTAGTGGTCGACGCGCGCAGCCGGGGACTTTCCACGCGGATTTTCCGCCCGGCTCTGGTGAGTCCTTCGATCACGGGCGGAGGCAACAACTTCGATATCGCCGTCCGCCTGGTTGCGTTCATGGTGAATCACGGCATTGGCGTCGACACGCTCAACCAGGTCAGCTTTGTTCCGGCGGACATCGTCGCCAACAACATCGTTGCGATCTCTACCACTCCCGGCACAGGTAATAAGACTTACCATGTCGTGCGCGACGACTATTCGAACATGACGGATATTACCCGGCTCATTACCAAAGCGACCGGCCGGCAGTTCGAAAGCTTCAGCCTTCCCGAGTTCGTTCCCGAGTTGATCCGGAGATGCAGGAAGGAGGACCTTCTGTTTCCCCTGCTCGACTTTCTGGTGGGCTCGGTCGACAACATCTCGGGGATGGAGTTCAAACGCTACGACAATTCTTCGTATCAAATGGCGCGGGATGCCTCTGTGTGGGGCAAAGCGGACCCGTCTCTGGAAGAAACAGTCAACGGCATTCTGAAATTCATGTACCGCAAGGGGATTATTTCGGTCGCGGCTCGTGAGACCAGCGCGAGGTCACCGATCTACGCGCATGAACGGAACAAAGAGATCCATCGAAGAAGTATGGATTGTGGTCCCGAATGCCTACAATGCCTGGCCGCGGCTGCAGATCCGGAGTGCGTTGAGGTGACTCGGAAGATCGAAGCCTCGTAGCAGGTCTGAGACTAAAGGGGGCATTGAGCGAAGTTAAGGCCTGACCGTTAAGCTGATATTGAAGTTTGCGCAAATGGAGTATCTGTTCAGATGCGCGCAGAGCCGCTAAATCTACGAGGTGCGGGGTCTCCACGGCCAGCGCTGACCGCAAAACAGACGCGTTTGCTATGGATCGTTCTTGGTGTAACGTTTACCCCGGTGTTGTTGAGTTACTGTTCTTGGTGGCCTAGGTTTTCAGATTTGTGCCGATTCGCGTTTCCCTGTTGTTTTCCCGCAGGTATATTCCTGCTGGAGCCAGCGTGCTCTTCTCAGAAACGGGATTGAAAATTCTTTCCTTGATTTGTACTTCTGCATTGCACTCTGCTGGGCATCGCGATTTACCTGTGGCGAATGTCCCCGGCGAAATTGAGCGTTCGTAATCCCGATTTCGGGTTGGGTTCGCGGCCCTTGAGTTTGCCGTATTCGCACTCAGCACAAAGTTGATGCGCCTCGGCAAACCGGCTAGCTGACGAAAACTCGCTCGCACTCGGATGACCTCAGAGCGATCCGGCTTTCAGACCGTTAAGATGTAACTCCGGCTACTTCTTAAATACGAGTTTCTCGGTTAGGTGTTGTCCCGATTCCAACGTTCCCGTGGTTGAGAGTGTCATCTGTTGTCCGTCCGCGGAGACCTGCCACCTGTCGTTTTGCGTGACTTGCTCGTCCCGCCGGTAAATCGCATCCACGGTGTGCGGATCGACAAGTTGAAGCGTCACGGTGTCGTTGCGCGAGTTCTTTAGATCGTATTGCTTTCCATCAAAACGGGCGGTGTAGCTATAGTCGCCGAGAAAGCGTACCCCGCCGCTTCCGTCCGCCTCGATTTTGAGCACTAACCCTTGCCGCAAGCGAGTCTTGCTGACGTCCTGTGCCCACTCGCCCGCGAACAGGTCATTGGCGATCTTCGCACCTCCGCTTCGCGTCCACACCGTGATGCGATCGGGGTGGCCCACGGTCGCCGTCGCAGCCGTGAGCTCGTTTCCATCTTTTGAAAGTTTTTCGCGAATCGTCGCCACAACGGTTCCGTCCTTTTTCTGCTTGACCTCGGATTGCCTCTTATCGATCCTGTGCAGCTCAATTTGATTGAAACCGAGATTGCCAGGCGCGGACGTTTCGTGTCCGTTGCGATTCGCAGTGAAATCGACATGGGTTTCGCCGGACATGACCACGTGCAGCCCGTCATTCGAATGTGTAATGGAAAGCCGGTTCGGAGGATTCAGGCTCGAGTCCGCAGAGATGAGCGTCCAGAGGCCAACGCGCGGGTCTGACACTCCAGATTGAGTCGCGGCAGGTGGGACTACGGCGAGCAGCGCGAGCGCCAGTCCGAAAAACAGCAGTGTGCGAGTTGATCTTCCGAGGCCGATGGAAAAAGTTTAGCAGATTTATATAGCTACCTTTTGTGATTCCTGCGCAAGTGGATGCTCGCGGAAAGTTTCCGTGACGACGCTCTTGTTATGACATGATGAGTGCGATGCATGTGCGCCGCTTTTGGATCTCCGGAATCGTCCTCGCAGCAACTATCGCACTTCTCCCATTCTCTTTTCACGCCGAGCGATACCTCGAGACTGCCACTCGCGTCGAGGGGAGCCAGGCTGCAACAGTTCAGCAGGAACTGGCCACTCGTTTTCGGTCGCCGTTCGTGGACCGTGTGGTTCTGGTGATCCAGGGACTTCCGCCTGTGGATTCCGAGGAAGGCGAGCAAGCGTTAGAACCCATCATAAGATCCCTGAGAGAGCAGCCCGGGGTTTCGGGCGTGGTGTCTTATCTCGAGTTGCGCGATCCGATCTTTCTGGGACGGGGAGGGGGAACGTTTGTACTCGTGGGACTCTCATCGGCCAACGGTCCCGTGGAGTCGCTGGTTCCGAAGCTGCACCAGTTGGCAAACTCGCTGGCAAATAAACTCCGGAGTCGCTATCCCAGGGCGAACCTCGAACTCACCGGCGAGATACCACTGAATTTCGATATTCGAAAAGCGAGTGCCGACGACGTGCAACGCGGCGAAACTCTGGTGATCCCCGCGACTCTGGTACTTCTGCTGGTGGCTTTCGGAAGCCTGATGGCTGCCGTGATTCCACTGGCGGTTGGCCAGCTTGCGATCGCGACCACTCTGGCAATCGCGGGATTCCTGGCCCAGCGCTGGCACTTATCAATTCTGGTTCAGAATTTGGCCACCATGCTGGGCCTGGGCTTAGGAGTCGACTACGCGCTTCTCATGGTCAGTCGCTTCCGGGAAGCGATTTCCGCCGGGTTCGACGGACCCGGGGCGTCGGTCATCGCGGCACGTCAGGCAGGTCGCACGCTCTTGATTTCAGCTTCGACGGTAGCCATCGGATTCCTGGCCCTCTTGACGGTTCCGATCAGCGAAATCCGTTCCATCGGTATCGCGGGGTTCCTGGTGGCGGGAATCAGTGTGTTGCTTACAAACACCTTGGTTCCGGCAGTGCTGGCGTTGCTCGGTCGACGGATTGATATCGGCCGAATGCCTTTTACTCCAAAGTTGGATGTGCACCGGGCCGAGCGTTCGGGAAATCGCTGGCGGCAATGGGGAAAGGCGATTGTCGCACATCCCTGGCTTGCCCTCTTCGTGGCAGGCACTCCTCTGCTTCTGCTGGCCTGGCAGGTCAGACGATTGGATACCAGTATCCCCCAAGGGGACTGGCTTCCGCCGGCGGCGGAATCTGTCCATGCGCTCCACACCCTTCGGCAGATGGATCGGGAGGGCGTTGTTGAATCGATGCGCATTATTGTCGACCTTCCAACGGATTCCATCGCGCAAACTGAGGCGGGCTGGAGTGTGCTGGATCGTCTCACTAAGCACCTAGCGAGCGACCCTCGCTCTAGCCGCGTGATTTCTATTACTTCGATTGCCGAGAGTAACCTTGCGAACCTTCCTGAACTGTCGCGCGAGACGCGCCGAACGTTCCTGAGTAGTGACGGACGAGCGGCCGTGCTTGAGGTTTTACCCGCGAGTTCGGTCTCCCTGCGCGACCAGGTCAACTGGGTGCGGGAACTCCGCAAGACCGGCGCGCTAGCTCTAACCGGAGTGCCCGGCGCAACGCTTCTGGTTGGGGGCATCCCGGCCCTCAACGCCGATTACGAAACGATTATCAGAGACCACTTTCTGCCGGTAACGGCGCTGGTGGTAGGGGGAACGCTCCTTGCGCTACTCTGTGGGTTCCGATCGATCTTCGCCGCCCTGAAGGCCATCGCCCTCAACCTGGTCTCAGTCGCGGCATCTTTCGGAGCATTGGTTTTCGTTTTCCAAAACGGACACGGGAGCAGCTTCCTCGGAGTTCCTGAGGGAACCGGCAGCGTGTTTCCCCTGGTTCCGATCGTCACCTTTGCCATCGTCTTCGGATTAAGCATGGACTACGAGGTATTTCTGGTTGCACGCGTTCTTGAAGCCAGGAGGAGCGGGCTGAGTGAAATGGATGCGATCCCCGAGGGGATGGCCAGAACCGCGGGCCTGATAACGAGCGCCGCCGCGATCATGATCGTGGTGTTTGCGGCATTCACTTTCGGAAGTTTCCTGGTCGTCAAGATGATCGGATTTACGTTGGCGGTCGCCGTGTTGATTGACGCCACACTCGTCCGTATGGTGATCGGTCCAGCGCTCCTTCGCATTGCAGGCGATTGGAACTGGTGGCCCGGCGGTTTGCGAAAGGGCGAAAGCCAGCTGGACGTCCAGTCGCGGAACAGGTAAACGCCGCTCTCTGGAATTAGAATGTCAGCGCCTTAGAGTTTTTCTCTGCAAGCACGGGTCGTAGCATCCAGCGCATCCAGAAACTGATGGGGCGTAGCGTAGATATGATCGACCGAAGCGAGCTTTTTCTGCAGCTTCTGTGACGGATGCTCCGGCATGTCTTTGTTCCTGCGCGGCACCCACACGGTTTGCATGCCAGCTTTCTTTGCACCCCGCAGGTTGCCGATCGTATCTTCTGCCATGATCGTTTCGAAGGGCCTAATCGGGTCCGCCGGCTCGCGCATGTTGTTTATGGCCGCAAGCGCTTTCTCAAAAACCTCCGGATGCTCTCCCTTTTTATAGGGAGAAATCTCTTCCAGCCCAAAAATATTGGGCTCGGGGATCACCCCTTTGAGACCGAGCTTTTCCAGCTTTTCCATCGCCTCCCCCTCTCCCTGCTTAAACGAATGCGTGAGGACTGCGACCACAACCCCAGCTTCCGTTAGCCGCAGAATCTTGTTCGCCAGTGCGGCATCGGCGCGGAGGAACCCTGTGCCCATGTGCCTATTCCACAGCCGCGTAATCCCCTTTTCACCTGCCAGGATTTTTTCTTGCAGTTCGCGGCGGGTGAGTCTGATCTTCTTCTTGCTCTTTTGGTCCTGAAGCAGCCTCAGATTGAAGGCCATGGCGATCATGTCTTTGTAAGGTGGATCAAGGGACTGATCATGCTGAATGTTTTCTTGCGAACGCGCTGCCCTCGCCCTGCGATAGTAGGTTTCGAGCAGGCCGATCACGGAGGCGCCGGGCAGGCCCTGGCTCTCCAGGCGTCCCGCCAGCTTGCCGATATGCTGGCATAAAGCGTCATCCGGATTCTTATTCGCTTCCTCTTTTGCCTGTTCAATCAATTTTTGCGCTACGTTCCTTCGGAAGATGGGAAGGCCGTATTCCTTTCTTATCGCCCGCCAGGCTCGCAGGACGGCATTTCGATATGCCTTGTCGTAAGGGTAGAGAAAGGCGTCCAGGTCCAAGATGACGAGCCGCACGTTCTCGGGATAAGGTTTAGGGTCAGGGTAGATTTTCGCTTTCATGGACTCAGGCGCACGGGCTTAGGATCGCGCACGGAATGGTCATTGCTCATCCCCAGCTATTCTATGGGGCGGAGCGGATCTCTTCGATGGACCAGTACGTACCAGCATCATTTCGCGCCCCTCTGTCGGCTTCACACGAATCCGCAAAGGGATTTTCGATCGACGTTTCTGTCAAAAGCCGCATAATCTGGCAGTTTTTTGACGGACACGAGCGACACATAAACTGCGCTCGTCGTTTCCCAGAGGAGATCGTGCGTTCAAGCTGTGATTCGTCGACACTGGCGAATGCAGAATCTTCTTGAAACGCATGTTTCTGTCCTCCTCCCAACCCTGGGTCGCTGCAAGACGCGCCTCAATAGATGAGCTTTAGCGAAAACTGAATTTGCCGCGAGGTTCCCGCGGTCTTGCTGATCATGCCAAACCCTGTACCCTCGATGAGGTTCGCTGGTAGCCCCAGGTTGACGATGTTAAACAAATTAAATAACTCTGCGCGGAATTGCAGGTCGGCTCGCTCCAAACCGCTTTCTCGGTGGCCAATCGGAGTCGTCTTGATGAGCGCAAAATCGAA
Source organism: uncultured Acidobacteriaceae bacterium (assembly GCA_964403025.1). Taxonomy (GTDB): domain Bacteria; phylum Acidobacteriota; class Terriglobia; order Terriglobales; family Acidobacteriaceae; genus Sulfotelmatobacter. Next base: position 99,680 of record CAYOEH010000008.1, read on the forward strand.
ATCATAATATGCGGGGCCGCGAAATGTATTACGGCCGAGCGTTCCAAAGCGCCCGGAGTTTGGTCCGGTCCCCCCCGCGATCCCGACCGGAATGGAAAAGAAACTTGCGTTGTTCGCGCCCCGCCCAAAATAATCATCGCGCGGTCGCGTTGAACTGCCGGCGCTCGAGAGGTCCGGAGTGCCAATCTGGTCGGGCCGGTCCGCGCCAATCGTTCCCGCACCCGTCTGCTGGATCCCCGAATAAACCGTAAACGGCGAACCGCTGGTAATCGTTGAGATGCTCAGCAACTCCCAGCCCTTCGTCAACAACTGGGTTCGATCCGATTGAAGTCTCAAATGCTCGAAATGCAAATCCTGTGCCGCGCTCAACGTGAACGCCTGCGTCACATCAAAGCTCGATGGCCCCCTCTCGGCTTGTGTATCGAAAGGGTCTTGTGGGCTGAACAATGTCACGGCACCGGTGGATCCGGTTCCTCCGAGGATGCCGCTGACATCATCCAGCGATTTGCCCCAGGTATAGCCTGCTTGCAATGACGGACCGCCGTGCCCGACATTTCCCGACAATGAGGTCTGCAAGGCGTTGTACGACGAGTGCGAGGTCGCCGTCATCACGGACTCGAATCCGAAACCACCCGTCACCGCGCCACTACCGTCGAAGTTTGTAAACCGCGCAAATTCCGGATCCGCTCCGGGATATGCGTTTGGATATGACATTCTGGGAAGTCGAAATGCCGATGTTCCAACATACGCGACATCGGCCGTGAGGCCGCCGAAAGCCCGTTCCAGCCCCAGCGTCCAAGTCTGCAAGTACCCATTGCCGAAGCGCCGGTCGATCCCGGCCAGACTCAGCAGCGAGAGCTGATGACTCGGCGCCAGCGCCGCCAAATCCTGCTGGTATCGATTTACGTCCATCGCCGTATTCGCCGGCACTTTTTTCGGATCGCCGCTGGCCAGCACGTTCACGCCGGCGGTGTTATAGACCTGCGGCAATTCGTTCGGTGTGATTTGGAATCCGTAGGCGATCTCCCCGTTTTGCGCTGCATTGACGCGCGGATAAACAACGTAGGGCGTTGACCCCGTAAGAAGATTGTCCTGCCAGATATTGGGTGGAATCACGGTGATCGCCCCGCCCATGTGCACATGCACTGCCTTTGGCGCATTCCAGTCCAGTTGCAAACGCGGCCCCCAGCCGTTCCAATCGGTTTGATAAGTAGGTTGCGGATTGATCAAGTATTCCTGTCCTACGCCCGCGGGTGGGAACGAATTTAGAAAACTCGACGTTCGGTCGGCCCGCTCCGAAATCGGCGTGTAGATCTCATATCGCAGCCCATAGTCGAGCGTCCATTGTGGATTGATTTTCCATGTGTCTTCGAGGTAGGCGTTCATATCGTTCCGGTTGATGGCCGCCGGCCCAATGTGCGCGCCGTTCGACGAATAAGGTGGGGCCACTGCAATCGTGTAACCATAGGGATATCCGATCAGCAGGCTGCTCAGCGTGTCTGGCAGCGGATCGCCGACTTGCACGTTGTGCTGTCCGCTAGCGGAAGCAACAAACACCGGAGAATAAACTGTTCCACCACCAAAATCGTACTCGCCATTGGGACTTATACCGAAGTATGTCGTGTCCCGGTTAAGGCGTGCTTCCACACCCCACTTCACCGCGTGCCGCGGGCTCGTCCAGGCAAAATTCAATTGTCCCTGGGACAAATTCCCGAACGCCGACATCACCGAGCCCGCCGCGCTGTTGTACGCCTCATACAGACCATCGATGAACTTGAGGGCCGGATCGGTGTGGTTCGGGGTCACAAACGAAGGCGTCGTTCGCGTGAAACTCACCGACGTCGACCAGAGAAAGTGCGGAGACACGGTGCGCGTGTAGGTGATGACCCCGTTCCGCTGCCGATCCACGTACTGCACGCCAAAGCTCGAATCGAGCAGCGTCTGATCTGGATTTGTTGTCGGTCCCGTCAGATTGTCGTAATTGAATCGACCAAACAATTGTCCCTTTGGGCCGACTTTCTGATCGATGCGGATGGAAAACTGATCCGTATCCGTGTTCACGTTTGAAGGCGCAGCATAGGTTCGCGCACCATACGCGCCGGTTGGGTTGTTGGGGAGTGGATAGCGGGCCAGGACCGCAGCAATTGCCGGATTCACCGGTACCTGCAGCGTGTCCGTGCTGCCGTCCGGGTACTTCACGATGTCCTGACCCGCTCGCTCGGCTGCGGTTGGTACAGCCAAAACCTGGGTCGTTCCCAGCACCTGCCTGAATCCCTGATACTGCACGAAATAGAACGTGCGGTCGCGTCCGTCATACACATGTGGCAACACGACCGGCCCGCCATTGGTAAATCCGAACTCGTTTCGGCGGAACGGAGGGATTCGGCCCGGGTCCGCAATCGACGGGTGATCGAAATAATTCCGCGCATCGAGGGCAGAGTTCCTTAAGAACTCGAAGAATGATCCGTGAAAACCGCTTTTCCCAGATCGTGTCACGATATTGGTAAAACCAGCCGCGCCGCGCCCGAGGTCCGCCGGCATCCAGCCTGAGCTTGATTGCAGTTCCTGAATCGCGTCCACGTCGAAATTCGTGAACGCGCTCCCGCCCATCTCTGGATCGCTCACATCCGCATCGTCCATCGCGAACACGGCCTCAACGCCACGCTGTCCGTTGATGGCAAACTGCTGGGTGAAATTCGTCTGCCCGTTCACGTCGGTCATCGTACCCGCCGCTAACAACAACAACGCGCTGAAGTCCCGTCCATTCAACGGTAATTCATTTACTTTTTGGCTGGAGAGTTTCTCCCCGCTTGTTCCGCTGGCTGCGTTCGAAGTTGTGCTCGGGTTCCCATTCGAGACTCCTCCAGAAGTTTGCGGATTGGCTGCAATCGACAGCAGGTTTCGATCGGATACCGTCAGCACAACTGTTAGGCCTAATATGTCCACTGCCGCGGGCGCTGTCGGGCGCCGCCCGGGCAGTTGCACGCTCACGTTATGTGGCCCGAGTCGAAGGTCCGCAATCGCGAACTTTCCGTCGGTTCCCGTAACTGCCGTTAGATTCTTTTTGGCGCCGGGTGTGAAGACCGTTACCTTCGCTCCGGCCACAGGTTCGCCGGCAGCCGTGCGAACGGCGCCAGCCCAGGCCGGCGCAGACGGAACACTCTGTTGCGCTTCAAGCGAGATTGCGACCATCAGTCCGAACAGCAAATACTTCTCTATCCGTCGGAAGGCCTTATGAAAGGCTTGAGCTATTGCGGGTTCCGTTGCGCAGCGATATTTACGCATGAAAAATTTCCTCGAGTGAAGACGGAATGCAATCGCGTGCATGAAGCCTCTGATCGCGCCGCATAGACCCCTGTCCCGCTCCGTCCTATGTCGACCCGGCGTACCGATAGAAGTGCCGAACCGCTTCGGTTTACGTACTTGTGACTTCTATGCCTTGGGAGCGGTAGGGATTCAGGACATCTTCGTCTGATGCATCGGTGATCAAACGTGTCAGTCGGGAAGCGGGACCGACCAGGTAAGGCAGGGATGTCCCCATTTTTCCAAATGAAATCAGGCCAACCACTTCCGTGGAAACCCCTATCATCGCTTGCTTCACGTACGCTTCTTCCCGGTCTCCGACGGTGATTCCGACCTCCGGGTGCAAACTGCACATTCCGAGAAAACATAGATCAGCGCGAATGGATTCGACTCGACGAATGGTCTCGATGCCTGTCGTGACCCGCGCCTCTTTAAGAAGATTTCCTCCGAGCATCAGCACGCTCAACTTCGGATGATCCGCCAATGCCAGCGCAAGCGGTGGGCTGTTGGTAACAATCGTCGCCGAACGCTCTCTTGAAAGGTAGGAAGCAATTCTTAGATTAGTGGTACCTCCATCAATCAGCACCACCTGACCGTCGCGGATCATGTCAGCCGCCGCTCGAGCAATTCCGATCTTGCTCTCCATGTCGATTTGTTGGCGAGACACGAAAGGAACGGCCTCGGCACGGCGAGGCAGGGCGCCGCCGTGTACCCGTTGGATCTTTCCCGAACTCGCCAATTCGCGCAGATCTCGACGAATCGTGTCTTCAGAGACCCTGTATCGACTGCTAAGGTCCGCGGCGAGGACTCGGCCCTCACTGCCAAGCAGCTCCAGGATGTACTGGTGGCGCTCTTCCTTGAGGGCGAATTGGGCTGCTTGCGCTTCTGGTCTCATTCTACCGATTTTGCACGAATACACTTGGTTATGCACGTATATACGTGTATTATCCGATTTATGCATGATACTGCCAAACGTAGCGCCATACAAGGTCTTTCGCAAAAGCGTTCGGTTCGGGCAGTCGTCTTCGATTACGGAAACGTCCTTTGCCTCGAGCAAACGCTGGAGGATATGAAAGGTATGGCGCTCGTGTGCGGCATTCCCCATGAGCGATTCTCGGAACTTTACTGGAAACTACGGCCACCCTACGACCGGGGTGATATCGATGGACCTGCCTACTGGACGGCGGTTGTTGACCAGCAAGAACTGGGTTTGAGCAGAGATCAGATAGCAACGCTAATCAAGCTCGATAGCGAAAGTATCACTCGACCAAATGAAGGCGCTGTGCAATGGGCAAAGCTGCTGCACCATGAAGGCTTCCCCTTAACCCTTCTCTCAAACATGCCGCTCGAACTCAGTCGCCATGTGACCAAGTCCTTTCCGAGCCTGTCTACATTTGAATACCTGATTTATTCCTGCGACTACGGGTCCATAAAGCCGGAGCTGGTGATCTATCGAAACTGTCTCGAACTACTCAAAGCGGCCCCGCAAGACATCTTGTACCTGGATGATCGCGCCGAAAACGTCGAGGCGGCAGCTCGCTTAGGAATTAGCTCTGTTCTGTTTGACACGGTCGAAACGACTGCATCAAGAGTCGAAAGCCGATTCGACATCCCTGTCCCGAGTTATGGCCGCTGTCGCTAATCAAGTTCACAGTACAGCTCAACAAATCGGCGCCCGGATCGGATGGAAGGAGAGTGTCGAAAACGGTGAAGGTATCCAGAAACGGGCTTCGGGGAAGTTGGTCGGATTGGCAACGGGAAGTCGGCTAGTGTCCGCCTACCTGATCTGGGCCACGCTTCGGCATAACCGAGGATCGCGCCTGGACAGACCGTTGCGTGTACTCATTCCGAGAACAATTTTACTCAGGATGAAAACGAATTTAAAAGGTTTCGCCCGGCTATTCAAACCGAGGCGCAAAGGGCGCCCACGGCTATGCAGCGTGATCCAGCGCTTGCGACCTGACCAGTCGAAACCTTTACTTACTTTCACGCTTTGTGCGCTGTAAGGCATTTTGTTAACCACATATAATTGAATACGCAGCGGACTCAAAATCCGCCGGCACTTAGTACCTTGGGGGTTCGACTTCCCGTCCCGGCACCAAGGCTAACTCTCCAACGCAGCAGTTTCGGGCACCGTTTACGAGCCCTAGCCCGGCGTTACTTGTACCGGAACTGAAAATACGCCTGTGGCGGAGCCAGGCTTCGAGGAATCGTCACGAGGATCCCTATCGCTCTGGATAGTACTTGTATGCGTGTCCGCGGCGAATCATTGGTGATTCCAGGTGACGCCAGGAGACTTTCGCCAGTGTGAATGTGACGGCCCAAGCAACCAAGACGGACGCCATATCCATGATGACGGACTTCGTGCCGCAAAAAGAACGTGCGATAGCCTGGCAGATAGTGTTCACCGCTAAGTGCACCACGTAGATGCAATACGAGAGGCCGCCAAGATTTTGCAAGGTGGTCTGCTTACAAAACCGCGACCACCAGCCATCCGGATGCATCAGGGCAAGAAGAGTAGACGCAGTAAAAAACAGACCCATGCAGGAAAAGCCCAAAGGGGGATCCCATCTTCCCATGGGTGCGAGGGTTCGAGCGGCAAGGTAGAGAACGCCGCCAAAAAGCACGGCTATGGCTGCGTACAGCCAATTGAGCTTCTGCCTGATCCGCTCCGCCCACCCTTCTTCGCGCAAAGCAAGGGCAAGCAAAACCCCCATGGCCAGTGCATCGGCCCGCAAGGGAGTCGCCGTGTATTGCGCACCATGCGTCCATCTAGAAAAAGCAACACGCAGCAAGGGCACCACCAACAGTGTTGCCACGAGCAATTGCACCAGTCTGCGCTTGGAGAGAAAGTACACGGCGAGCGGGATCAGCAAATAAAATTGCTCTTCGACTGCGAGAGACCACAGTGGGCCGAGCCACGCGGCCGCTATTCCCTGTAGCTGTTTTGAGACGAGATTTTGCACGAAGAATGCATAAACTAAGGTCGGTCTCCATCCGGGCCAAATACTCCTGATAGACAGGGGTAGGTAGCGGAAAACGCTCAATGCCAGCGAAACGTACAGACCGAGCCACAGATAATAAAGAGGGAATATGCGGTGAAATCTGCGAAGGTAGAATGTGCGGAAATAGCGCGGAGACGATTTGCAGTCGAGGAGGATGCCGCCAATCAGGAACCCCGAAAGGACGAAGAAGAGGTCAACCCCATACCCTCCCAGGCGAAAGCAGTTCTGAATGTGGTGAAGGGTCCCAGGTGGAAGAGCGATAGAAAGCACGTAGTGGTAGAGAACAACCGTCATGGCCGCGATTCCGCGCAAACCATCCAACTGCGGAATTCGCGTTTGCCCAACTGGGAGGGACGGCTCCGGGTGGATCTCACGAACCGCGGTGGCTGCTCTCATCGTTCGTGCGGTAGCGATCGACAGTGTTAAGATCGGTCGCTCGAGTGCCTAGTACTATACGTGAAAAGGGATAGGCATTAAATCAGTTTATTACCAAGGGGTTGGCATTTGAGCGGCAGAACGCATTTCTAGCGTTACAATAGCCTTCCGATTGCGATGAAATTTCAACTGCGAATTCTTATTTTTTTCGCGCTGGGAGTGGTTGGGGCCGGCTTTCTTTTCATTGAATTGGAGCGGCGGCCGGGAACGTTTGCCAATGCGACTTATCTGGGCGCGATTCTTGTCCTCGAAATTGTTCTGGCTTGCCTGTGGCAATTCGAAAAAGTGTTCTTCCCGGTGACGATGGGATGCTTTCTGCTGGCGGCCACGGGGCTACCGGGTGCAGGAGAAAGTTTTACAGTTCGCTGGCTTTTTCTGGCCGTGGGCGCGCTGGTTGGCTTCAATCTGTGGTTAAGGACCAACCGCGCCCGGCACTTTGGCTCCTTCCACCTGGTCGCGTTGTTCTGCGTGTTTTCCGCACTTGCGTCGGCCAGCGCCTCGGCCTCAAGCCAGACCGGGTTGCTTAAGGCAGCAAGCCTGTTTTTGCTTTTCTTGTATGCTGCGACCGGCGGGAGGGTGGCATTGGTGGGCCGGGAGGAGGCCTTCGTTCGCGGACTGGTGCGAGCTTGTGAGATTGCGGTTTTCCTGATCGCCGCTTCCTATTTTGTGGGCTACAACCTGTTCGGGAACCCAAACAACCTGGGCGCTTTCATCGGAGTGATCGCCACACCGGTTCTGCTTTGGGCGGCATTAGTGGCTCAGGAGCGATCGGAAGTACAACGCCGGTACACTGCTTTGGCGCTGTGCGCGATCCTGCTCTACGTTACGGTGTGCCGTGCGGCCATTGTTACGGATGCTGCACTCACCATCGGACTCACGCTCGGCCTACGCCGCCCAGGCTTGCTCCTAAGGGCAGCCTTTGCCGGGGTTTTGTTGCTTGAACTCATGGCCGTCGCCAATCCAGCTCACATGACCGAGTTAGCGGGTACGTTGACAGGAAAATTCGTATATAAAGAGGGGCAAACGCACTCGGGCGTTCTCGGATCACGGCAAGGGCCATGGGATGACACCATTTCCGCAGTCAAGCAGCATCCGTGGTTCGGCACCGGATTCGGTACCAGCGACCTGGAAAACTACGGGACCGATATTCAAAGGTCTTCGATCTACACTGTGGAAGGGTCGAATCGTGAGCATGGCAGCAGTTATCTGGCGATGGCCGAATACATGGGGATGTTGGGGATTCTGCCGTTTATTGTTCTGTTGATTCTGGTGGTCCGATCAACAATGCAAGTGTTTGCCTGGATGCGAAGAACGGGAAGCCCGTCGCATTATGCGGTTCCGTTCGCGCTGATCACGGCGGCAGGTCTGATCCATGCGGGTTTCGAAGACTGGCTATTTGCGGCGGGATCGTACGTTTGCGTGTTCTTCTGGGTCTCGGCTTTTTTGCTGGTAGACCTCGCTTCCCGAGAAAGAACCGATGCGCCAACTGCGGCCCCGGCTTCTACTCCTCTCGCCTCCGGAGTGCTGCTCCGGAGATCCACTACGTCGGTCTGAACCGCGACATGCAATCTTTTCGCGTCGCCAACCGCTCGCACGCTCAACAGCTGGGCGACAAGTGGACGGTGGTGTGTCTGGCGTTACTTCTCATGGCGGGCATCGAGTTTGTGATACGCGGCCCGGTCCGAGCCCTTGAGACAGCAACCGGGTTTAACGATTTTCTTTCGCCATACGTGCAGGCGGACGCATTCGTACATGGTCTCGACCCGTACAGCCCGCAGGTTCTGCTGCGTCTGTGGCCGGCAACGGCTTCGCACTTTCTTTTCCTGCCCAAGGAAGTGGCGAACGGCTCGCTGGTCGCGAATCGAGGGATACCGACGGCATATCCGATCACCGCGCTGGTGCTGATCGCACCTTTCAGCTTGCTGCCCTGGAATCTGGCGTATGCGCTTTGGTTCGGGATGAACCTGATCCTCTTCGTAATCATGCTGTGGGCGCTGGTGGAGCTGGCGGGATCCTCTGGTGATCTTTATTGGCCGGCTACGATTTTGCTGGTTGCGGGCACGTTGGCGCTCGCCCCTTTTCATACCGGAATTGTGACCGCGAACGTCACGCTGGTTGGGGTGGAATTGAGTGTTATCGCAATTTGGGCGGCAGGGCGGCGTTACGAGATTGCGGCCGGACTCCTGCTCGCGGTGGCCGCTGGCTTGAAACCGCAGATCGGGCTCTGCTTTATTTTTTACTATCTCTTGCGGCGGCGGTGGCGAATCTGCGGGATTGCGGCAGCACTGCTGGCGTGTGGCGCGGCGTTTGGCTTACTGCGATTGGAGCTTGGGCATACTCCTTGGCTCGCAAACTATCTAAGTGACAATCACGTTCTGCTGGAAACTGGCGTGCTGGGGAACTTCACCCCGATCAATCCTACGCGGTTTGGCCTGATTAATTTGCAAGTAGCTTTGTATCCGATTCTCGGCAGTGTGCGGGTGACGAATGCTGTGGCCATGGCGGTAGGAGCGATCTTGGTTGGGGTGTGGATTGTCAGTGTGGCACGGAGAGAATCTCGCGACGATGAATTGCTGGACTTGAGCGCGATTGCCGTTATCAGTCTGCTACCGGTTTATCATCGGTTCTACGACGCCACGCTGCTGGTGCTGCCGTTGTGCTGGGCGTTGAATTCTTTTCGAAGAGAGCGCAAGTTTGCCGTGATCTCATGGTTATTGATGATTCCGTTCCTGATTCCGGGAGGGACGCTGCTGGAGACCATGGAAATTGGAGGACGCATCCCGGCGGGGCTGAGCCGCCATTGGTGGTGGGATGCCTTCGCGATGCCGCATCAGGTTTGGGCGCTCTTGTTCCTCGGAATTGTGTTGCTGCGTGCGATGAGCGTGTACGGGCGCTTGCCTGCCACCGAGACTGCCCGAGGTTAGCCCGAGGGCTCGAGCAACGTGCATTTTCTATCCTGTTTCCGATAAAGTAATGGGTTCCCATGCTTGATCTGAACTTCGTACGTGACAACCTGCCTCGGGTAGAAGAGACGCTGCGGCAACGCGGTGCGGACCCGGCTGCGGTGTTGAGGGATTTCCGTGAAGTCGATACGCAGCGCCGGCAGGCCATTACCGAGGCCGAGACCATGAAGGCGCGGCGGAACAAGGCTTCGGAAGATATCGCTAAGTTGAAAAAAGCGGGGCAAGACGCTGCGGCGGCGATCGCGGAGACGAAGGATCTGCGGGAGAAGATTCAGGCGCGGGAAAAAGCCGCGGCCGACCTCGATGCGCGTCTGCAGGATATTCTTTCCGGAATTCCCAACCTGCCGCACGAAAGCGTGCCGGTGGGGCACAGCACGGAAGAGAATGTGGAAGTGCGGCGCTGGGGAACGCCTCCGAAGTTTGACTTCACGCCCAAGCCGCATTGGGATTTGGGAGCGCAACTCGGAGTGCTCGACCTGGAACGCGCGGTCAAGCTCACGGGGGCACGGTTTGCCGTTTATTGGGATCTGGGAGCGAAGCTGGAACGGGCGCTGGCAAACTTCATGCTCGATCTGCATACGCGCGAGCATGGATACACGGAGGTTCTTCCGCCTTATCTGGTGAACTCCGAATCCATGTACGGCACGGGGCAACTGCCCAAGTTTGCGGCAGACTTGTTTCGAGTTCCGCATGGAGACAAGGACCTGTGGCTGATTCCGACGGCGGAAGTGCCGGTGACCAATCTTTATCGCGATGAAGTTCTCGATGCGGCGCGGTTGCCCATCTCGCTTACGGCGTACACGCCATGCTTCCGCAGCGAGGCGGGATCGTATGGGAAAGACGTACGGGGCATCATCCGGCAACATCAATTTCAGAAGGTGGAGCTGGTAAAGTTTTCCCGGCCGGAGAACTCGTATGAAGAGCACGAGAAGCTGACGCGGAATGCCGAGACGGTGCTGCAGAAGCTGGGTCTGCACTATCGTACGGTGACGTTGTGCACCGGCGACATGGGGCCGTCTTCGGCGAAGACGTATGACATTGAGGTCTGGTTGCCGGGGCAGCAGTTGTTTCGCGAGATTTCCTCGTGCTCGAATTTTGAGTCGTATCAGGCGCGGCGTGCGAATATCCGGTACCGTCCGGAAGGCAAGAACAAGACGGAGTTCGTGCATACGCTGAACGGAAGCGGGCTGGCCGTTGGCCGGACGTGGGTAGCGATCGTAGAGAATTACCAGCAGGCAGACGGAAGTGTGATCATTCCGGAAGTGTTGCGGCCCTACATTGGGGCGGAGCGGATCGTCGCGAAGAAGTTTTAGGTGTTTGATCCTAAGCTTTCGGCGCAAGACCGGTTACCTCAGGGGCTAAAGCCCGGGAGTTTCTTGGCTTTTAGTGGCACGGCTGAAGCCGTGCCCTTCCCGAACGATTTCATAAAAGAGATTTGGGAAGCTGTTCGCTGTATCATTGCCAAGAGAGGACACGGTCAATAGACTTGCAACGTGTGGAAATCAGCACGGGCGCGCCGGCTCTACCGATGAGCGGCGTTTGGCCTACAATCCGAAGCTATATTTTCTGGCAGCATGAGCGTGGCACGTTGCACTACGACATCATGGTCACGCTGATTCTCCTTTTTATCTTCTCCTCGCCCTACTGGATTAACTTCAACGATAAACCAGTCTCTTACGATCCGCATCTGACGGATGTAGTTGTGACGCCTGACGCGCAAGGGGGGCTGTTGTATGAGATTTCGGCTGCCGCAGTGTCGCCCGGCGAAGATAGCGCGATCCGGGGTGAGCTATTGCACATTATCGAGCCGATTTCCGGCGCAGTGACGATCGTGAAGTATGAAGCGGTTTCCAATCCAAAGGGGAAGGTGCAGAGCTACCGGGTCTGGGTGAAACGACAATAGTGAGGGCAACCGGAATGATCTTCGTCGGCTTCCTCTGGGTGGCGGTGTTGAGCTTGTCCTCAGCCGCGCAGGATAAGGCGCCGGTGACTCTGGAGAGCGTCGTCGAAACGATGGACGCGACGGCGGCTCACTTCCAAACTGCGCAAGCCGATTTCGTTTGGGATCAGTATCAGAAAGTTGTGGATGAAACCGATACCCAGAAAGGCACGGTTTACTACCGCCGGTCGGGCCAGGAAATTGAGATGATGGCCGACATCAAGGAACCCGATCGAAAATACGTGCTCTACAAAGAGGGCAAGCTTCAGGTGTACCAGCCGAAGATTGAGCAGGTGATTGAGTATTCGACGGGTACGAACCATAGCGAGATCGAGAGCTATCTGGTTCTCGGTTTCGGAGGCAGCGGGCAGGACTTGAAGAAGTCATTCGAGGTAAGTTTTCAGGGCGAAGAAACTATCGACAACATTGCGACGGCAAAATTGCAACTGATTCCGAAGAGCGAGAAGGTGCGGAATTATTTTAGCGAGGCGTATCTTTGGATCGACTTGAGCCGCGGCGTCTCGATTCAACAGAAGTTCATGCAGGGCCAGGGCGATTACCGGCTGGCGAGGTACTCAGCGGTGAATCTGCATGCCAAGATCGGCAACGACGTATTTCGCCTGAAAACCACGAGCAAGACAAAAATTGTGTCACCTCGTGGCTAAGTGGTTGAATTTGAAGCACAAGAATGTTGTTTCAGGAAAATGCACTCGGGCGCTATACTGCCTTGAGAATAGTGGGTTGAGTCCACGCATGGCCAAAGTGTTCACGATTCCGGTTCCACCGAAGTTGGGTCGTTTTACAAAAAGAGAACGTACGCCTGATCCTCGCTACGTGGATGGGCAGCGGCTGCTGGTCGAGGCCATGCGATACCTGGCTCAGAGCGACCCTGTGAGCAATCGCCCGGCGATCGAGTTGATTTCAGAGCACGTACGCACGCGCTTCCGCATGAGCGATTCACCACTGTCGTAGAGCTTCTTAATCCCCGCTCACTTCTACAACTTCAGAAAACGTAGCGCAGCATGAACTCCATCACGCGCGGATTGGAAAGCGTTGAGCTGAAGTTTCCAAAGCTGCTGCTGGCGGAAAGTTGGTCGTTTCCGTTCAGCTGCATGGTCCCGACGTCAAAGCGCGCGGAGTTGGTCACGTTGAACATCGACCAACTGAATTTCACCAACTGGCCCTCTCGGACAACCCAGCTTTTTGCTACCGTTGTATCAATATCAAAGGTGCCAGGACCCCGGAGGCCGTTCCGCATTCCTCCTTCACCAGGGTAGGCCGGCCTGAACAGATTGATGGCCGCGCCCGGATCGCTGCTCGATGCAGCGGTGATTCCCGGGTTTTGGAATACATTCGGCCCAGTGCCACCTCCAGCCTGAGCTACGATGAACTGCCCTGTCTTGGGACGCGCGCTGCTCACGGGCACGGCTGGAGTCTCAAGATCGTAGTTGGTGGCCCAAGCTGGACTGATCAAGGTGAAGGGATATCCGCTGGACCAGCGATATAGCCCGGATATGGTCCAGCCACCGAAAACTGAGTTGGCAACTCCACCCATGCCGCCACCAAAATGTTTGCCACGGCCAAAGGGCAGTTGGTAGACCCAGTTCGCGTTGACGATGTGAGTGGTGTCGAAATCGGATACGGCGCGATTCTGCTGCGGAATCCAGGAATTGATGACTTGGCTGGCGAAGCCGCCACCCTCAAATGTACTGACTCGTTCGGCGTTGGAGCCATCGTCGATGGACTTGGAGTATGTGTAGTTCAAATCGAATTCCAGCCCTCCGGATTTGTGCCGCAGACTGAACTGCCCGGCATTGTAGTTGCTACTACCGATGCTCCTCCATGCGTCCATGGAAGAAAACTGTGGGCTGTAAAAATTGTAGGGGGTGGGAGCGGTTTGACCAGCCAGCGTGGAACAACTGGGAAGACAAAAGGCGTCAGCTAGTTCGAGGGCCGTAGTTTCGTTTCCCTGAAAACAAGCGAACAGGTCATACATTGCCTGAGTCGCGGTAACGTTGAGCGGCACAGCGCCGTTGCTGGGGCCGCAGGGCGTTCCTGGACTATTCGTTGCCACACCCAGTTGGTTGCTAGAGAGGCCGGCGGCGCCAGGAAAGACATTTTCCCAATATTTGGTGCCAATGCTTGCCGCACTAATGCTTTGAATCGGCGTCCCGGCGTAGTATTTCCTGGCTAAGGCTTGCGCTGCCTGGAAATAAGTTGTGTTGCTGGCGGGATCTCTGAGATTGGTCGGCTCGGCCAAATCCTCCTCCTGCATGAGACGATGCGCCATGCGGAGGATGTAGGAGGCTTCGAAGACAAAATTGGAAGGTAATTCGCGGGTGATTGAAAAATCGACGACATGCGAATACGGAGTTTTCAGCTTGTCATCCAAGCCCCAAGTAATGGCGAAGCCGCCCGGAGTTGCCGCACCCGAAGGCGAAAAGACTGGAAATGGACCGGTGGGTGGCGCCCCGATCAACGGACCTAACCCACTGCTGGTGGGGATATTGAAAAGCCCCGAGTAGCGCGCGGAGCCGTCTACGGTCTGAATTCCGGCGGGGTTCACCTCGGCGGTGGTCAGGCCAAACGAGCCTTGGCGATCGAAGGTATTGGTGATGCCCTCTCCGAAGTGATCGAAATAGATGCCGTAGCCGGCGCGAATGGAGGTCTTTCCTGGGCCGCCCCACAGACGCTTCGAAAAGCCGTCATCAGCCTTTGGAGAAAAAGCAAAGGCGAGACGCGGAGCAACGTCTTTGTAGTCGTAGCCCCAGTAAGGGGCCTTTCCGTTCGCCTGGCCGGACAATTGAAAGCCGATCAGGGGATTGTAGACCTGCCCCTGCGACGCAGCCAGCCCGCGTTGATTGAACCAATCATGAAGACTGATGGTGGGTGATACCTGGGTTCCGGTGGTTTCATAGGGCGGCTGCAAGATCGTGTAGCGAAGACCGTAGGTCACAGTAAAGTTGGGCTTCACTCTGTATTGGTCCTGGCCGTAGAACTCGTATTCGTGATTTCGGAAATGGCGCGGAACGGATTCGCCCTGGGGAATCACGTTCAGGTTCTTGTTCAATTCGTAGTTGGCGTTGACCTGGGTGACGAGGCCGGCTAAAGCCGCCATGGCAAAGTCGTAGTTGGCTCCGAAATCGGAATCGACCGCGGGATAGAACGGCTGCTGAGTGGCGGGATTAATGGAAGCCGGGTCCAGGCTGCTGCCCGTATTCGCGATAGCAGAAACATTCAGCCAATACACGTTCGTCTGGCCCTGAAAAAAGTTCTGGGCGTTCGACTCGCGCAGGTTGTCGATTTGCCGATAGTTTCCGCCAAACTGAAGAGTGTGGCTACCTCTCACTTTGGTAAAGTCATCCACGATGTTTTTGACCGGGACGTGGGTGTTGATGGTGGGAGTAAAGGCATTGATATTGTCCATGCCGCGGAAATCGATATAGGGCTGGGTCTCCAGGCCCTGGATGTTGATGAGCTGGCTGATGTAACCGAAGTGAAAATTGTTGATCAGCGAACTGCTGAAAGTAGCGGTATAGCCCACCGTTATGCCCTTGTTGTTATCGTGCTCCGTTTGGCCCGCAGATTGTCCGGGAAACTCTTCGCCTCCGTCACCGGTGACGGTGTTGGGGGAGTCGACAAAGTTGCGCTCGGCCTCCCTTTCGTTATCCATGATGCCTTTGACGAACAGGCGATGGTTGCCGTCTCGGGTGAGGTTGTAATCGAACTTCACGACGTAGTCGTCCAGGCTCGACGGCAACGGAGATGGAAAGGTGTAGCCCTGGAAGTCGAGGCCATCGCCTACCGTGACGGTGTTGGGCATAGGATACTGCGTAAAAAGAGCGCTCGGGTTGGCGCCGTTAATGTTGGCCAGTAGCGGGTTTGGGCCCGGACCAAGAGGACAAGTCGGTGGAGCACTGGTGAAGCAGACAGGGTCCATCGCCTGGATCTGTTGCGGGGTCAAAGTCACGATAGCGCCGTTCGAAGGGTAGCTTATAGACCCGGTCCGAAATGCTGCGCTGGGAACGACGCGCGTCACTTGTGCATCTTCGCGCTTACGCTGGCCCTCGTACGCGGCAAAGAAAAATAAGCGGTCCTTGATGATCGGGCCGCCGACGTTCGCTCCGAACGTATTGCGGAGCAAGAACGGGGCGGTATTGGGCTCATTCGTTCCGATCTGCGCGGCCTTGTTGAACCAGTCATTCGCGGTGGTGAAGGTGGGCCGGTTGTAGGCATAGAGCGAGCCATGAACGTGGTTGGTGCCGCTCTTGGTGACTTCAGAAACCTGACCACCGGAAGAGCGGCCTGTGTCCGCGTCAGAATTGCTGGTAGTGACTTTGAGTTCCTCCACGGCGTCGAGGGGCTCGCGGATAGCTCCTGTGAAAGCCGTGCCCAGGAGTTCGTCGTTGTTGTCGACACCATCGAGGGTGATGTTGCTTTGGTCGCTGCGGGCTCCATTGACGGCACCGGCTCGGCTGTCCGATGCGCTGGAGATGTGATTGCTGTTGCCGGTGAAGACGACTCCGGTTTGCAGGCTGAGAATGCCAGCGGGATCGCGGCCCTCGAAGGGAAGGTCGGCAATTTGGTCGGCACCGAAAGCATGACCCATGGTCGCATCCTGGGTATTGACGAGAGGGGCAGTGCTGCTCACTTCTACGGTTACAGTTCCACCGGCGACCTGCATATTGACGTTAAGAGTGGCAGGAGTAGCCACTTGAAGTTCCAAGCCGCTCTGCTTGACGGCGGCGAAGCCGGCGGCGTTGACAGTCAGGTCGTACTTCGCGGGAGGCAATTCGAGAAATTGATAGTTGCCCTGGCCGTCGCTTTTGGTCGTGCGGATGAATCCCGTCGCTGGGTTGCTGAGGATCACGGTTGCGGCAGAAACGACCGCGCCTTTGGCGTCATAGACCGTACCGCGGAGCGATGTGGTGGCAGTCTGGGCCCAGACCAGAGTGCTGATTGCGAGGAAGAACCCGACCGACAGGATAAGTACACGTGAGCCGAAACGCATTGTGAACTCCTCCACCCACGGGGGCGTTGCACTTCGATTGTGTTGCCCAGGAAGTTAGGGACGTGCGCGAGACCCTGGGAGACTGATGGGGCGCTATTGTGCAACTCCGGGGCCACAAAGTTCAAGCTGAATCTTCAATGGTTATGGCGGTATGAAACGTTTGAATACCGCTTTTCACATACCACGTTCCAGATTTGGAAGCCTGTTTATGCGGGGTTTCGATGCATGCGATGCGATTTACCGATGAAGAGCGCGGCGGCCGCGACTATGACCACGGGATAGCATTCCAGCGTGTAGCGAGGCTCAGGATTCTCCAGAGTGCCGAGGAACAAGGAGCGCATCGCGAGGAACAGAGCCAGAAGGCCGACGCGATAACCTTCGCTCCAGCGCAGGAGTCCCGCGAGCGCCGCAACCCCATAGGCCAAATTCACCAGGCCGAAGAGAATGCTAACAGCAAGGCATCCGCGGGCGTCATTGAACTCCCACCAGCGCGGGTCGGAAGGCAGCAATTCGGTGCGGGGGCGCAACCACATATCGGCAATGCGCACAGCGGGAAGCCACAAGTAATAACGGAACGGGGCGGAGTGAATCCTTGCTGACGCAAGCTCGGCAAACCGCGCATCGAGTTCCGGAGATACATCATGGTCGCGGTTGTAGTCTGCGAAAAGACTCGCAGTTTCCAGGCGCTGTTGCTCCGAATCGAAGGCGCGGCGCGGGAGTTGCTTCACGTTGATTTCGGAGCCGGGAACGTTCCAATAGATTTCTTCCACCGAGACATAGTCGGCGATCCAGGTCTTGGTCCAGCGATTGAATCCCACCATGACAGGTTCATCGGAATCGTTGGCGTAGCGAGGAGCGAGCGGTTGGAAGCGATGCAACGTATGCAGGTTGCGCAGCGTCCAGGGGACCAACGGCGCGAGAGCGCTGACGACTAAAATAATTGCGGAGCGCAGAATGGGAAGCAGGCGGAGCGTTTCCGATTTTTGTCCGAGGATTGCCTTCAGAAAAAGTAGAAACAAAAAACCTGCGACGGCAGCCAGCAGAATTCCACCGTCGGGCCGCAACAGGATGCAGGCTGCGACGGACAGACCGCAGCCGATCCAAACCGCGGTCGATTTTGAGTTGGCCTGCGGCGAAAAGGATGTGAATCCGCTGCAGGCCAAATCCAGCGCCAGCACGGTGAAGAAGATTTCCAGCGTTTCGGTGAGAGCCGCGGCAGAATAGTTGGCGAGGAACGGACAGACCGCGGAGAGCATGAACGCTGCTTTGGCCGCGGGCTCGTCGAACAGCCGCCGCGCCAGATCCGCTACCAGAAAACAGGAGCCCAGGTCGAATAGAACCTGAATCAGCAGGACGGCGCGGAAGTTGCTCCATCCGAAAACGGCGAAAACTGCTGCCAGAAACGCCGGGTACCCGGGCAACCGGGAGAGCGTGGGGACGACATGTCCGGAATTGGTGATGCCGTAAACGCCATACTGCAGCCAGTTCATGGCGATATCGGCGTAGAGGCGCGAATCGTCGACAATGCCGGGAAAATGAAGGACAAAGACTAGCCGCAGCGCGACTGCCACCAAAGTTCCTGCCAGAAAGAATCGAGCATCCTTACGCAGCAGTTGCAGCACGATGAGAATATAGCGCGTCGGAGTCAACTTGGCGGCGGGAAAGCGCATCTTATTCATTAATTCGTGCTTATCGGGTTGCCCCTGTGACTTCTCCAAAGAATTGACCACCTGCCGACTGCAGCATACGATGATCGATTAGCGATCCATGTCTGAACCTGTCTTTTACGACCCGCAACGCGCGCGCTGGAAACGTCTGAGACGACTGGTGGACGTATTTGTCGCGGCGCTCTCCGCGCTCATCATCTTTTTCGTCTACACGACATTGCGGGACGAACGACTGCCGGAGTTGCTGTTCTCTCCGCAGAAGCGGGCTTTCAAGGCGCTGAAAGAAAACGAAAAGGATAAAGGGCGCGAGCGTCAGAAAAAGCTGGCCAGCCGCTCCCACCGGAAGTCGAAGTTGCCGGCATCCGAGGTGAAGTTAAATCAGGAAGAGGGCATTCGGGCGGCGTTCTATGTTCCCTGGGATGCGGCCAGCTTTTCTTCCCTGCGCGACTTCGCACGCCAGATTGACTTGCTTTATCCCGACTGGCTGCACGTGCTCACTCCCGACGGACGTCTGCAGGGCGTGGACGACCAGACGAACAAATTTTTCGATGTAGTGCAGAACAACTCCGTGCGCCCGGTTGACGACCGCGTAATGCCGTTTGTTAAAGCGGAAGCCTCCAACATGGAGGTCTTCCCAATGATTAACAACTTCGACGGTGCGAACTGGGTGGGAGACATCACGGGATTTCTGAATGATCCTGAGGCGCGTGCGGTATTTCGCAAACAGGTGGGAATGTTTCTTTCCTCCGACCGCTTTGGCGGCGTCATGGTGGACTTCGAAGCCTTCCCCGATTCTGGACAGCCGGGATATGTGGCTCTGCTGAACGAGCTTTCGTCGGACCTGCATGCGCGAGGCATGAAGCTGTATGTCAGCGTGCCGCCGCACAACAAGGGATTCAACTACGCCGCAATTTCCGCGCCCGCGGATGGAGTGGTCGTCATGAATTATGACGAACACTATCCTGGAGCTGCATCGGGGCCGGTCGCTTCCCAGGACTGGTTCGTCGAGAACCTGAAATTCGCGGTAAGCGCGATTCCCAAGGAGAAGCTGATCTGCGCCATCGCCAACTATGGATATGACTGGGTGCTCAGGCCGAAGAAAGGAAAGCTGCCGCCCGAGGTACATGACAGTTCCGTCAGCGTGCAGGAAGCGTGGCTGGCGGCGCGCGATTCGGATGAAGATGTAACCTTCGATGACGATGCGCTCAATCCGCACTTCAGTTACCTGGACGAGCGCAGCCTGCGCCACGACGTGTGGTTTCTGGATGCGGTGACGGCGTTGAACCACATGCGAGCTGCACAGACTTTGGGCATCCAGACTTTTGCTTTATGGCGACTGGGCGGCGAGGATCGATCGTTATGGCGGGTGTGGGACGTTCCCGGCGACCCCGGCGCCGCCGACAAACTGCGAGATGTAGCACCGGGCCAGGATGTCGACATGGAGGGGCAGGGCGAAATCCTCCGTATCGAAGACCGGCCAACCCACGGCACTCGCGACCTTACCATCGACGCAAACACAAAGCTGATCACCGACGAAAATTTCCAGAACCTGCCGGAACCTTTTCGCGTGGGGCGCTACGGGTACAGCCCCAATGAGGTGGTGCTCACTTTCGACGATGGCCCCGATCCGGAATGGACGCCGAAAATTCTCGACGTGCTTAAGCGTGAAAACGCGACAGCCACATTTTTTCTGATCGGCATCCAGACGGATAAATTTCCGGGAATCGCGAAACGGATTTACAACGAAGGCCATACCATCGGCAATCACACCTTCACGCACCCCGATGTCAGCAATATTTCTTCAACCTACATGAAGGTGGAGTTGAATCTTACGGAACGGCTATTCGCCAGTCTGATGGGCATTCGCGCCAAGTTGTTGCGGCCGCCCTATGCCATTGACGAAGAGCCTGACACCGCCGACCAGGTGAAACCGCTGGAGTTCGCGCAAGACATGGGCTACATCACCGTCGGGAACCGAATTGATCCCAATGATTGGAGTGACAAACCGCGGCGGCACACGGCCGAAGAGATTTCGTCGTACGTGCTGGCACACCTGCCGCCTTGCGGGCCGAACGACCTTCGCTGTGGCAACATCGTGTTATTGCATGACGGCGGCGGCAATCGTGCTGAGACAGTTCGCGCATTGCCCATGATCATTGACGGCATTCGGGCGCGCGGTTATTTGATTGCGCCGGTCTTTCAATTGTTCGGCAAGACTCGCGCGGACGTAATGGCTCCGCTAAGCGCTGGAGAACGATGGGCGGCGCGCCTGGATGGGCTGGGCTTCTGGCTCTTCGAAGCAGGCATCATCTCGATCACGTGGATATTTTTCCTCGGCGATCTGCTCATGACAGGGCGCTTGCTATTTATTGGAACGTTTGCGATCTATGATCGGCTGCAGGAAAAAATATTTGGCAAGCCGGCGGAAGTGGCCTCGTACAAGCCGAAGGTTGCGGTGCTGATTCCCGCCTATAACGAAGAGAAAGTGATTGTGCGCACGGTTCGCGCCGCGCTCAATTCCGATTATCCCAACCTGCGCGTGATCGTGATAGACGACGGATCCAAAGATCGCACGCTAGCCGTCGCGCGGGCCGCCTTCGTTCCCGAGGAAAAAGCTGGAAAGGTCCTCATCCTTACCAAGGTGAACTCTGGCAAGGCGGAAGCACTCAATTATGGCATCGAGCATATCGAGGATGCGGAACTTTTCGTGGGCATCGACGCCGACACGATCATCGCGAGTGACGCCATCTCGCGCCTGGTGCCGCATTTCATCAATCCCAAGGTTGGGGCGATTGCGGGCAACGCCAAGGTGGGGAACCGAGTGAATTTGTGGACGCGCTGGCAAGCGCTGGAATACATCACCAGCCAGAACTTCGAGCGCCGTGCCTTGGATGTGCTGGGCGCTGTCAGCGTGGTGCCGGGAGCGATTGGAGCGTGGCGTGTTTCCGCGGTGCGCGAGGTGGGCGGCTACCAGATTGATACAGTCGCCGAGGATGCCGATCTGACGATGGCTTTATTGCGCCGGGGCTACCGCGTGGAATACGAAGACATGGCGTTGGCCTATACCGAGGCGCCCACCAATGCGAATGGCCTGATGCGCCAGCGTTTCCGCTGGTCCTTTGGAATTCTGCAGGCGGTTTACAAACATAGCGGGGTTTTCGGGCGCAAGGGAGCGCTGGGGTTTGTCGCGCTACCGAACATTGTGATCTTCCAGATTCTGCTGCCCCTGGTGTCGCCGCTCATCGACATCATGTTCGCCTTCGGCGCTCTCTGGTATTTCATTCAGAAACATTTTCATCCAGACTCCACCGATCCCTCGAGTTTTCACAAACTGGTTGCGTTTTTCTTCGCCTTCCTGGTGATTGACTTTCTGGCGTCGGCGCTGGCGTTCGCGCTCGAACGACGCCGGCCCGATGACAAAGAAGACCCTTGGCTATTGAGCCAGGTGTGGCTGCAACGCTTCGCCTACCGGCAGGTATTTTCAGTAGTGCTGTTCAAGACGCTGAAGCGCGCCCTGGAAGGCAGGAAATTTGCGTGGGACAAATTGGAGCGTACGGCGGCCGTGAAGCGGGTGGCGTCGGAGGATCGAGAGTCGGTCAACGTGCCGTAAGAGCGGCGACGACTCCGCGCATTAATTTACCGGAACAGCAGCTGCGAAAACTCCGCCAGATTCCGCCGCCACAGCATCCAGGTGTGCATTCCCGGCGTTTCGATTTCTGTTGCTTTCACGCCTTTGGTCTTCAACCATTCGCGCAGGTTGCGGTTGGTCGTGATCAAATGATCCTCGGTGCCACAGGCAACCCATAGCAGATGAAGTTGCTGGTTGGCTTGCGCATCCAGCGATGGAAAATCTTTCGCGAAGTCTTCGGGGATACCGCCGCACGCCGTCGGCGACGAAGGAATAACCGTAATAATCGGGAGCAAGAGAGGTTGTGGTTAAACTCCAGACGCCTTGGTCATCCTTCTGCAGTGCTTGCGGCTCGGCGCCTTCGATGTCGAGCTCCACGTCTTTTGCGTTGGGCGCGCGGAAGCGGAACGTCACACTGCCGTCAGAGTGCACCTCGGGAGAAACCAGCGAGAGGAGTGTTGCCGGAGACGGCGCAGGTTTCACTTGTTGAGCTGCTGCAAACCCCGTCGGACAAAACAGAAGCAAGAACACATACGCGGAAATGGGTGAGGTTGCATTGCGTGCTCCGTAACGGAGGGAAAGATGATGATTATTGTTTCTGCGCTGCAACTTCCAACCGCGTCTCGGCCTTGTGCATGGCGTTGAGCGCGCGCTCGACATCGACATTCGTATCGCCGCTGGTGAGGCGCTGCTCGGCTCGGGCTTTGGCCTTGCGGGCGCGCTCCACATCGATCTCGGAAGGGCGCTCGGCGGTTTCGGCGAGGATCGTTACTTTATCTGGCAGTACTTCCGCAAAGCCCCAGGCGACCGCGAGATGCTGGTCCTGTCCGCCCTCGCGAAAAGTGATTTCGCCCACGGCCAGTTCGGTGATCAGCGGGGCGTGTCCGGGCAGGACGCCCAGATATCCGTTTTTGCCGGGAATCTGAACTTCCGCAGCCGTCGTCTCGACCACTTTCTTTTCCGGCGTGACGATCTCGAGTTGGAAAGTATCTGCCATAAACCAGCTGTCAGCTTCAGCCTTCAGCTATCACTTTATTCCAGCAGCAGTGCCCTTCACGGAAGAGCTGACCGCTGAAAGCTGTTCTACGCTGCTGTCTTCATTTTCTCCGCCGCTTCCAGCACTTCCTCGATTGGGCCTTTCATGTAAAAGGCCTGCTCGGGAATGTCGTCGTATTTGCCTTCGACAATGGCCTTGAAGCCTTTCACGGTGTCGGCGATCTTGACGTAACGGCCTGCCGCTCCGGTGAACTGCTCGGCGACGTGGAAGGGCTGCGAAAGGAAGCGTTGAATTTTTCGCGCGCGAGCCACGGCGAGCTTCTGATCTTCGCTAAGTTCGTCGATACCGAGAATCGCGATGATGTCCTGCAAATCTTTATACGTCTGCAGTGTTCTCTTTACCGACTGCGCCACGTCGTAATGCTCCTGGCCGACGATGCGCGGATCGAGAATGCGCGAGGTCGAGGCCAGCGGATCAACGGCGGGATAGATTCCAATCTCGGTTAAGGCGCGGGAGAGCACGGTGGTCGCGTCGAGGTGAGCGAAAGTTGTGGCCGGGGCGGGATCGGTCAAATCGTCGGCGGGAACGTAAATCGCCTGCACGGAAGTGACCGAACCTTTCTTGGTTGAGGTGATGCGCTCCTGCAGTTCGCCCATTTCCGTTGCCAGGTTGGGCTGGTAGCCTACGGCGCTGGGCATGCGGCCCAGCAGCGCCGACACTTCCGATCCGGCTTGGGTGAAACGGAAAATATTGTCGATGAAGAGGAGCGTGTCCGCGCCCTCGGCGTCACGGAAATACTCCGCGACGGTGAGGCCGGTCAGCGCCACGCGCAAGCGGGCACCGGGAGGCTCGGTCATTTGTCCGTAGATGAGAGCGGCTTTCGAGTGCGCCGGATCGCCGGGCTTGATCACGCCGGACTCCGTCATCTCGAGCCAGAGGTCGTTGCCTTCGCGGGTGCGCTCGCCGACGCCGGCAAACACGGAGAATCCGCCGTGGTTCTTGGCGACGTTGTTGATCAGCTCCATGATGACGACGGTCTTGCCGACGCCGGCGCCGCCAAACAAGCCGATCTTGCCGCCCTTCAGGAACGGTTGAATGAGATCGACAACTTTCACGCCGGTCTCAAACATTTCCGCCGTGGTGGCCTGCTCGTCGAAGGCAGGTGCCAGACGATGAATCGGCATCCGTTCCTTGTACTCGATGGGGCCGAGTTGATCGACGGGCTCGCCGATCACGTTCATCACGCGGCCCAGCGTGCCGCGGCCCACCGGGACGGAAATCGGGCCGCCTTGATCGATGGCGTTCATGCCGCGCACCATGCCGTCGGTGGCTTCCATCGCGATGCAACGCACGCGGCCTTCGCCGAGATGCTGCTGCACTTCGAGAATCACGTTGATGGGAGTGGGCACGGTAAAGCCGTCACTCACGACTTTCACGGCTTGATAAATAGGCGGAAGGTGGCCTTCGTGAAATTGCACGTCGACGGCCGGCCCCGCGATTTGGATAACATGTCCGATATTTTGTGGCATAAATTCAGCTTCTAGCTGCTAGCTCCTAGCTGTTAGCTAATCGTTTTAATCTATCTACACCCATGCGGAGTAACTCGCGAATTTCTCAATCACAAATTCCGTCTTGCTAGAAGCTAGTAGCCGGAGCTAGAAGCTTCTTACATCGCGGCGGCGCCGCTCACAATCTCGATAATCTCTTTTGTGATCTTCGCCTGGCGCGCGCGGTTCATGGCGAGCGTGAGCGAGTCGATCATGTCCGTAGCGTTGCTGGTCGCAGAATCCATTGCAGTCATGCGCGCGGCGTGCTCGGCTGCCACCGATTCGAGCAGGGCGCGGAAAATCTGGATCGCCACATACTTCGGCAACAACGCCCGGAATAATTCTTCGGGCGATTGCTCGTAAATGTAATCCACTTGGGCCGTACCGAATTGCGACGGTGCCGCTTCGCCCTCTGATTGGGAGCTGCGCAGGCCCACGCCCGCGCTGATTGCGGCTTCCTTAGCTCTCTTCTTTTCTTCCTCCGTCATCTCCTCGGCGAGGCGGACGGTCTGTTCGCCGATCTGCTCGACGGGAAGAATCTGTTCCACGATCAGGCGCTGCGCAATTACGGATTTGAATTCGTTGAATACAACGTAGACCGCGTCGATCTCTTCACGCTGGTAACGGCTGATCACGCTCTCCGCCAACGAGCGTGCCTGGGAAAATTCCAGCTTGCCGAGAACGCCAACATGTTCTCCGGTGATTTGTATGGGACCAGCACGCTCGGCTTTTTCTGGCGGAGTTTCCAGCGATTCTTCGGGCTCGGCCAGGCTGTGGGTCTGAACTTGAGCAGCGGGATAGCGTCTGCGCAGGAAGTCGCGCCCTTTGCGGCCGATGGCTTCGATATCGACGTTCTTTCCGGCTTTCGACTCGAGAAAACGCGTGGCGGCTTTGGTAACGTTGGCGCTGAAGGCGCCCGCCAGGCCTTTGTCGCCAGTAATCACGATCAGCAGGATATTCTTCTCTTCCCGCTGCGCCAGCAGAGGATGCTTGGGCTCGCCCGTCTCGGGATCGTAGATCTCAGCGCGCGACACAAGCGACTTCAGCACATTCGTCAGCATGCGGGCATAGGGACGCGCCGCCATGGTGCGATCCTGCGCACGGCGCAGCTTGGCTGCCGAGACCACCTTCATGGCCTTGGTGATCTGCCGCGTGTTCACCACGCTGCGGATACGACGCCGAATGTCGAGTATGTTTGCCATTGGAAATCAGTTGTCAGTTCCTAGTTGCCAGTTAGAACCGCTCGGCTCTGAGTTCTTGCTGAGAACTGAGAACTGGGAACTGCCGACTATTATTTCGCTACTGCTTCACGCTCCGATACGAATTGCTGCTTTGCCTGCTTGATCACATCGGTGAGCTGCGCCTTCAGGCCGTCATCAAGGATTTTCTTCTCCATGATCGTGCGCAGCAGGCCGGAGTTGGTTGCGTCTACGTACTTGTACAATTCTTTCTCGAAGTCGCGGACTTGATTCACCGGGAGGTCATCGAGAAATCCTCCGGTACCCGCAAAGATGATCAAAATCTGTTTGGAGAATGGCAGCGGCGAAAACTGGTCTTGCTTCAGCAGTTCGACCAGTCGCTGGCCGCGATTGAGTTGAGCTTGCGTGGCCTTATCGAGATCGCTGCCGAAGGAGGCGAAGGCGGCCAGTTCGCGGTACTGCGCCAGTTCCAGCTTGAGCGTTCCGGCCACTTGCCGCATGGCTTTGATCTGCGCGCTGCCGCCGACGCGGCTCACGGATAATCCTACGTTCACCGCGGGACGCACACCTTGATTGAACAAATCCGTTTCCAGATAAATCTGGCCGTCGGTGATGGAAATGACGTTGGTCGGAATGTAGGCGGAAACGTCCCCGGCCTGGGTTTCGATGACGGGGAGAGCGGTGAGGGATCCGCCGCCGTTTTTATCGCTGAGCTTGGCCGAGCGCTCGAGCAAGCGCGAGTGGAGATAGAAGACGTCTCCGGGATAGGCCTCGCGGCCGGGCGGGCGGCGCAGCAGCAGCGAGATTTCGCGGTAGGAGGCGGCGTGCTTCGACAGATCGTCGTAGATGACGAGCGCATGGCGCTTGGTGTCGCGGAAATATTCTCCGATGGCGCACGCCGCGTACGGGGAAATGTACTGCATAGGCGCGGGTTCGGAGGCCGACGCCGCCACCACGATGGTGTATTCCATCGCTCCGGCGTCTTCGAGAATTTTCACGACTTGCGCGATCGACGAGCGCTTTTGGCCGATCGCGTTATAGATGCAGATCAGGTCGTTGCCCTTGCTGTTGATGATGGTATCGAGGGCAACGGCGGTCTTGCCGGTCTGGCGGTCGCCGATGATCAATTCGCGCTGACCGCGACCGATGGGGATCATGCTGTCGATGGCCTTGAGCCCGGTGGCCATGGGCTCGCGCACCGGCTGGCGGTCGATGACGCCGGGCGCGAGACGCTCGAGAGCGATAAATTTGTCGGTGGTGATCGGGCCTTTGTCATCAATGGGGCGGCCGAGGGAATCGACGACGCGGCCGATCATGGCATCGCCCACGGGTACGCTCATGATGCGTCCAGTGCGCTTCACTTCGTCGCCTTCTTTAATCTCGGTGTATTCGCCGAGCAGCACCACGCCGACCTGGTCTTCTTCCAGGTTCATGGCAATACCGGCCACGCCGTGCGGGAAGGAAAGAAGTTCGCCGGCCATGACTTTGTCGAGTCCATAGACGCGGGCAATGCCGTCGCCCAGGGTGATGACGGTGCCGGTCTCGTCCACGGAGATCTTGGTTTCGTAGTTCTCGATCTGCTCGCGGATCAGTTTGGTTATTTCGTCTGCTTTGATCTGTGCCATAAGTAGCTCTCAGCTGTCAGCGATCAGCCTTCAGCTCAATCCTTCGCGGTCCGGCCAACAGCTGATGGCTAATTGCCGCTGATCTGTTCCCGAATTCTTTCCAACTGGCCTTTTACCGAACCGTCGTAAATCGTGCTGCCGACGCGGACTACGGCGCCTCCCAGAAGGGACGCATCCTGGGCGTAGTGGGCGCGGACTTTTTTGCCGGTCAGCTTACCGACCTGCGTCTCAAACTCGCGCTTCTCCGTATCGACTAATTCCCGGACGGTGATGATCTGGGCTTCGGCGAAACCCAGCCGGGCGTCGAGTTCTTTCACCAATTGCGTGATCACGGGTTCAAGAAAATGAGTTCGGCGATGATCGATCAGAACGGCAACCAGATTTCTTGCCTGCTTAGAAATTCCGTCGCGCTCGGCAATCACATCCAGCACGCGGCGTTTCTGGTCGGCGGGAATCGCAGGATTCTCCCACACGCGGCGTAGGTCGGAGCTCTGGGCCATGAGACTGGCGATGGCGCGCAAATCTGCGAGGGCGCGATTCACGTCGAGATGCGAACTGAGGACGACGTCAGCAAAGGCACGGGAATAAGTGCTGGCGACCGAAGCCATGCGCTAGTGCCCGTCCTTTCCCGAGCCGTCCCCTGAGGGCGTTACGCCCAACTGGCTGGCAAAATTTCGCACCAGCGTCTGATCGGTGGCGGCATCCACGCGAATCTGCTTCTGCGCCAGGGCAACTGCTAAATCCGCGGCATAGGCCGTGAGCTCGCGCCGCGCCGCTTTGGCGGCGGCGGCAATTTCCTGCTGCGCCGATTCTACGATCTTGCGCTTATCTTCCTGGGCGGCGGCTTGAATGCGCGCTTCCTCCGCGGCGGCTTCCTTTTCCGCGGCGTCGCGCATCATGCCAATTTCCCCGTCCAGCTTCATCAGCCGTGATTCGATTTCAGCCAGCCTCCGGCGCGCTTCTTCGCTGGCTTTCTGCGCCTCCTGCATCGCCTTCTGGATGGCCGCCGTGCGCGCGTTGAAAAATCCGGGCAAATACTTTCGGCTGGCCCAGAAAATCACTCCCGCGATCAGGGCAAAATTCAGCAGCACGCTCACCCAGTAGGCATGGCGCATACTCAGACCTGTCCACTTGGCGATCAGGCTCACTGAGGACGACTGCTTGAATTCGCCATTTTCGTCTTTTTCTTCACCCGCAACTTCCCGCGACTCGTGCACCAGTTGCTGACCGAAGCTCCGCGCCGGCGGCGCCTGCCTGACCTGGTGCTGCTGCGGATCGGTTGCAGGCTTCTGCTGCGCGTACAACGGCGCGAACGTCACGAAGAAAATTACTGCGAGAAACGCCAGCAGGCTCAGGCGGGGCATTGTTCCGGAGATTCCATTCACCTTCTTACCGGAGGACATCGTCTTCGAGATCGCACAGGTTGACATTAGCGTGCGGCTCCAGCCGGCTGCAATACGCGCCGCATGATTTCGGTAGCCAGAGCTTGAACCTGGCCCTGCAATCCAGCCTGGGCCGCTTCGCGATCTTTCTCGATATCGCTCTTCGCGGCCTGCACCTGCGCCTGGGCTTGGATGCGGGCTTCGTGCATGGCAGCGGCGCGCGCGTCCAGCGCTGCCTTGCGGCGGGCTTCCTGCGCGCGGAATAATGCAGCGCGCGCCTCACGCAGGCTCTGCTCGTACTCGGAGGTGCGCGCCTCAGCGGCGGCAATGTCAGCCCGCGATTTCTCCACTGCGCCTTCGGTTTTGCTGCGGCGCTCCTCGAGCACACGTCGCAAAGGTTTATGGACGATAGTCGTGTAAAGCGCGTAGAGCAGCGCCAGCAGAATTATGGTCGGTACGGATCCGAGCAGTAATCCGCCTAGTTGACGT
Source organism: uncultured Acidobacteriaceae bacterium (assembly GCA_964403025.1). Classification (GTDB taxonomy): domain Bacteria; phylum Acidobacteriota; class Terriglobia; order Terriglobales; family Acidobacteriaceae; genus Sulfotelmatobacter. Next base: position 128,870 of record CAYOEH010000008.1, read on the forward strand.
AGCGTTTCATCCATTGAGTGCGCTATACAGGGAAATGAGGGCTATGAAAACTGTTAAGTCTAACGTCCGAAGGAGTTTATGTCAACGCAGAGGGGTGGATTTTCGGGCAATTCCCCGGGCGGCCGAAGTGCCGAAGTGGGAGAATTTTCCTTTGTCAAGCCCTAACTATTTGGCGCCGTGCAGAAACTTGCAACTAACGCTTGACATCCCGGGAAAGAGGATTAGCATTGAACTATCACCTCCGATCCAATTCAGGATCGAATGGGCCGATAGCCAAGGAATGTCACCGCTTCTTGGTTGCCGGCCCATTTAAATTATCGGGCATCCGTGATCGCCCATTCTCTCACTCGCCTTGCGACCGACTCCGGCGCCTCGACATCCAACTCCACTGCACCGTCTTTGTATTCCCGGGAATAAATGCGCGCCTTGGCTTCCAGCAGGGCCAGCGTCTTGCCTTCCTTCTGTGGAATGCGTAGATGCACGCGGCTGACGCGGTCTTCGTCGATCATGGCATCGATGCGTTCCAACAACTTGTCCAGACCTATGCCCTCGGCGGCGGAAACATAGACCGTATTCGCATCGTCGCGATGAGCGTCATGCACCAGGCTCTCAGCCACTTCCACATCCAGCAGATCAACTTTATTCATCACGCGCAGGCGCGGCTTCTTCTCCGCTTCCAGTTCTTTCAAGACAATCTCGACCTGCGCGTCCTGCTCGGCGGAAAGGCGGCTGCTGGCGTCGGAAACATGAAGAATCAGCGAGGCGCGTTGCACTTCCTCGAGCGTGGCGCGGAAGGCCGAGACCAGCGTGTGCGGCAGGCTGCGAATGAATCCTACGGTGTCGGAGAGCAGAATTTTGCGCTTCGATGGGAGAACGACGGCGCGGATCGTGGGATCGAGGGTGGCGAACATGCGCGGCGAAGCCAGCACGGCGGCTTGCGTGAGGGCGTTGAACAGCGTGGACTTTCCGGCATTGGTATAGCCCACCAGCGCGACAGTCGCCACTGGCGCGGATTCTCGCCGCTGCCGTTGCTGGGCACGAATGCGGCGTACGTTCTCCAGTTGCTGCTCGACGTGACGAATGCGGCGGTAAATCTTTCGACGGTCAGTTTCGAGTTGGGTTTCACCGGGACCGCGCGTACCGATGCCGCCGCCGAGCTGCGACATTTCGATGCCGCGCCCGGCAAGCCGGGGTAACAGGTATTGCAGCTGCGCCAACTCCACCTGCAACTGGCCTTCCCGGGTGCGGGCGTGACGGGCAAAGATGTCGAGGATGAGTTGCGTCCGGTCGATCACACGACGCTTGACGATTCTTTCGATGTTGCGCTGCTGCGAGGCGGTGAGATCGTGATCGAAGAGGAGCAGGTCGGCATTTACCGAGGCGGCCGCGCCAGCAATTTCTTCCAGCTTGCCTGAGCCGATCAACGTGGCTGGATCTGGCCGGTCGCGGCGCTGCAGAATTTCGCCGACAACTTTCGCGCCAGCACTTCCCGCCAGCGTGCGCAGTTCGGCCAGAGATTCTTCCGCGTCAAATTCCGGAATGCTTGGTTTATTGGTGCTGGGCTTTGCCGAGGCATGCGCCGGGAGTGCAGCCTTCGCATTCGGAGCAGGCTGAATGGAGGCGGCATCGCGCGCGGCCTGCGCCTGTGCCGTGACCTTTGCCCCACCGCGGGAGCGCGTGCGCACGTCGAGGCCAACCAAGAAGGCGCGCTCCTGGGAATCCTCAGGGAGTACGGGCGGAGTGCCGAGCGGCATACGTCCGGCAACGGGCATGCGTGCGCGAGTCTTCTTGGGATGTGCCTTGCGCAAACCGAAAACGCCTTACCCTTCGGTACCGGAAGCGCTTGCCGCCGACGCGGTAGCCGGGACCGATGCGGAGGCCGTTGCGGTGGTTCCGGCCACAGTCTTCCCGTCGGAATGCACTGCGTGCGTGCCATGCGGTAGCGGACGGCCCATGACCACGGTCGAGATGGCGTGTTTGAAAATCAGTTGCTCTTGTCCGTTGGCCTCCAACACTACCGAATATTTGTCGAAGGAACGAATGCGGCCCGTCAGCTTTACTCCGCTCAGCAGATAAATCGTGATGCTCAGTCTCTCTTTTCGGGCCGTGTTAAGGAAGGAATCCTGAATGTTCTGCGCCGGCTTATTGCTATCCATAGCCGATCTCCTTAGATTTTGACCTGCGAACTATCCAGCTGCGCCTTCGGCATTTGCCTCAGGATCAGCTCAAAACCAACAGCGCTTCCTCGCGGCCTTCGGCCCAAGGAATACGGGGGGCAACCTGCCTTAGCGCCACGGCTCCGATTTTCCGAGGCCGCGCCGCCGAGCAGGCAACTGCGAGTACAATACGGCGTCCTGATGCTCTTTTCAACCCGGAACTTGCGGCGGTCGCCATTTGTTTCAGGTTTGTTTCAATGTTGAAGACGCCGCGTTGTGTACAATCGGCCCGGTGGGCAGATTCCACCGCGTGAAATCTTAGGAGGCAGCATTCTTATGGCAGGCGCCGCTCTCGCAACGTTTTTAGGACCGCAGATCAATTTCCCCTCCGACGTCAAGACGAACGTCGAGATACTTTTGCGCTGGGTACACTTCCTGGCCGGGATCACATGGATTGGACTTCTCTATTTTTTCAATCTGGTCAACGTTCCGCTGATGAAAGAACTCGACCCTACAACCAAAGGCAAGGTGATGCCCGCGCTAATGACGCGCGCTCTGATGTGGTTTCGCATGTCAGCGGCGCTGACGGTGCTGGCCGGAATCAGCTACTGGGAAATCATTGTGAGCTCCGATGTCCACAATGCGCAGGCCCTGGGACTAAACCCGTCGCATGGCGCGGTGATGGGCAGCTTTTTTCTGATCTGGACAATTGTGTGGGGAGTGCTTTACGCGTGCCTGATCCCCGGCAAAGGAATCTTCGACAACGGCGCATTCGTGGGAGTCGTTTATGCGGTGGTCGTCGCGGTGGCGTCCTGGCTCTTCCTAAGCTTGAACAGCCATGGCTGGGAGAGCAGCCGGTTGCTTTCCATCGGAATCGGCGGCGGTATCGGGTGGGTGATGCTGCTGAACGTGTGGGGCGTGATCTGGCGGATCCAGAAACGGATGATCCAATGGACCCGCGACAACGCCACCAACGGCACGCCCATGCCGGATAAGGCCAAGAGCATGGCCCGGCAAGCCTTTCTGGCGAGCCGCGCCAACGCCTGGTTGTCGGTGGTGATGCTGTTCTTTATGGGAGCGGCGAGTCATTACCCGATGTTTGGGAAGTGAACCGCTGGAGAAGACAATATTGACGCAAGAAAAGGGCCAGCCTTCCGGCTGGCCTGACGTTTGGGGAGACTCTGCCCTAAAAGTCGATTCGTAACGCGACTTGCAGGACACGCGCATCGTTTGCTGTGGAGGTAATTACGCCGAAGTTGCCTCCCGCGGAAAATGGGCTGGAGATGTCCGCGGTAGCGTTTGTGCCTGGCAAACCAAGGTTCGTGTGGTTGAAAACGTTGAACGCGTCTCCACGGAGTTCGACGCCGACCTTCTCCGTGACGGGGAAGTGCTTTGCGAGTCCCAAATCCACATCGAAAAAGTGTGGACCCCTTAGGTTATTACGACTGCCGGCCTGCAAACCCAGCGGACCTGTGAACGCCCCAACCGCCGCGTCGGGGTTAGAAAACAGCTGGATCTGCGGAAATCCCGAAGCCGGGTTAACGGCCACATGCGGATTTGTTGCGATCGCGGCGTTGTTGCCGTCGAAAACAGCAGGGGCGTTGTCGGCGAAGCTGATGGGAAAAGCGTTGGCGACGGTCTGGAAGGCCAAACCTGTCTGCCATGTGGTTATTCCGGAAATCTGCCAGCCTCCCAGCACCTCATCCGCCCACCGCGGAATGGTGCTCCCGAAAGCTCTCCCGCGACCCACGGGGATCTGATACAAGACATCGGATGTGATCACGTGGGTTACGTCAAAATCAGAGTTGCCGTAGCAGACGCCGATATTGATCGAGTCGCACATGATGCCGCCGGCACCATTCGATCCAAATGCCTGGTTCGCGGGAGCAGAAATGTTGTCAAGAGAATGCGACCAAGTATAGTTCACGTCAAACTGTAGTCCCTGTGACAACCTCTTATGCAGCTGCACCAGCAGGCCGTTGTAGTTTGAATAACCCTTGTTGGTGATATAAAGCTGCGTTCCGAATTGCGGCGCAAGGCCCACCCCCGCCGGCAGAACTCCCGCTCCTCCGAGAGCTTGCACTGTGTCTCCGAGATCGCCACGGAACACGAGCGCGTTAAGTATGTCCGTTACAAACTGGGAGCAATTCGGCTCCGGGCTCGGGAACCCGAACAGAAGGGAAACGCCAGGGCAATCGGTGCCATAGTGGTTTTCCGAGGCTGCGGTCATTTGATTCTCGAAAAACGGCTGGGGCGTGACCGCTCCGCCGTTTCCCTGTCTAACTTGCTGCGACAGACTGGCAAAAGCCGCCGCCAAGTGTTGGCCAGATGCGGTATCTGTGAAATCCACTACCTGCCCGGCATCCGCCTGAGTCAACAGACGATGCGCAAAGCGGCCGATGTAAGTCGCTTCCACTAAAAAGTGTCCCGGAAGTTCACGCTGGACTCCAAAGCTAATCATCTCTGAGTACGGCACTTTCAAATGGGGGTCAATGGCGTAATTGAACAATCCCGCCCCGGTGAGCTCTCCGGTAGGTACTCCATTTGTCGTAAACGGTGCATAAGGCAGGGTCACTGGCGGCGCAGGAGCAACGCTGCCGGCGGGCAACGTGCCAACCGGAGTAAACCTGGGATCGTTGGTCAGCGCTTGCGTGGCCGATTCTCCGAACCCATAGTTCACTGCGGTCGAGTTCTGGAAGATGTACGCGTATTGGTCTTGCAGGAAGTTCAGAGCGTTAGTCACCGGATGGTCAAAGATGATCCCGGCCCCGCCGCGTATAACGGTTTTCCGGTCGCCCAGGAGGGTTCCCCAAAATCCGTCTTTCGAAGACGGGCTGTACGAAAAACTGACCTTCGGCGCAAAATCATGCCAATCGGGGTGATAGAGCCCGGGCCCATGATTCGCCTTACCGGACAAACCATAGGCGACCACCGGGGCCACGGAGAAGTTGTCTGCTCCCGATCCGCCGGCTTGGCCGGCTGCAAGCCGTGGATCGATCACCTGGTCGAACCCAACATTGGGAGTCGATTCAAGCCCGTGCACCTCGTACGGAACTCCATAATACTGATAGCGCAGACCGTAGGTTAGCGTAAGGTTGGGCGTTGTTTTCCACGAATCCTGCAAATAGGTTTCGGTTTCATAGTACCGATACTGGCGAGTGTGCCCGGTGCCCTGCGCCAACGCTTGCAACTGCGCATTGTAGTTGTAGCTGGTGTCAACAAAACCAAGTCTTCCCAACGCAAAGGTGAAGGCGCTATCCCAATCAAGCTCCGCGCCCGCAGTTGCTTGAAGATCCGCCGGCCGAAGGTTAGAAGTTAAACTGCTCAGACCCCCGCCCAATCCAAAGCTTGAGTCGTTGAAATCATTAAGCAGTTTGTCGGTGGTCTTGATCGGCTTGAACGTTCCACCGAATTGAAACGTGTGCTTGCCGCGAACCCAAGTAAAATCGTCGCGAAACACGGGAATCGGTACTGTGCGCCCCTGAGTGCTTCCATCGAGATAAGGCGCGGATAGGAGATTACCGTTTTCGCCGTTGTTATCGAAAATCTGATACTGGTTGACTCCCACAGGATTGTAAAGAGTGTTGAAGCTGAGTTCCTGGCGAGTCTCCCCATAAATGAACTGGTTGATCTTTGTGTTGCTAATGGTCCAGGTGTGGCCAAAAACGTAGGCATAGCTGTGGTCAATAACCGCCTTTGTTAGCGGGTCGCCTGCGAACTGGATAGAAGGGGTGCCGACGAAGCCATCGTCCGTTTCGCGCACCAGGCTTCCCCTCACAAAGATCTTCATTTTGCTAGTGATATTTGCGTCAATGCGGGCGACATAGTCGTTCAGAGTCTGGTTGCTTGGAGCGTCATATACATACCCGCCAGTGTTGATGCCGTCCCCGAGGGCGGTGCTGTTCGAATGAGGATAACGGCCTTGGATGAAGCTCATAAGCGTGGGAGACCACCCAATCCCCTGGGGATCGAGCGCCGCTACCTGCGTCGACGTTAAGGTTGTAACCCCGCCACCGGAGTTGATGTATGAGACGTCGCCGTTGCGGAAAGAATCCAACGGCACAACCTGAGAGTTGCTAGCTTGGTGGGCGTCTCTTCGGCCTTCATAGTTAAAGAAGAAAAACAGCTTGTCTTTCCAAATTGGCCCGCCCAAGTCGCCACCGAACTGGTTGCGCACGAGCTGTTCCCTGGGAACCTTCGGGTTAGCAAAGTTGTTGAAGAAGTTATTGGCTTCGAAGTCGGTGTTGCGGTTGTACTCATACAAAGCCCCATGAAACTGGTTGCCGCCACTCTTGGTCACGAGATTGATCTGTGCGCCGCTACCTCGGCCCTCGGCCGACAGTGGGTTAGCCACTTCTCCGCGAAATTCCTGGACCGAATCCACAGGCGCGTTCGCAACCGTAGTGAATGCGAAGCCACCGGCAAAATCGTTGATATCCAGTCCGTCGAGGCTGACATTGCCTTGATCTGTTCGCGCGCCTGCGGTTGCGCCATCACGGCTTTGATTGGGGTCGTCACTACTGGCGGCAGAAATTACGCCCGGCTGCAAGCGCATGAGTGCGGCGGGATTATCGCGAATCTGGACGGGCAGCTCATGCACCATGTTCATGTCAAAGCTGTTCCCCACGCTAGCATCCGTGGTGTCCAGCGATATCGCGCTGCTCTCGCCCTTCACCTCAATGGTGGTCGAGCTCTTGCCTATCTTCAATTCCGCGTTTTGCGTGTGCGTGGTGTTGACCGCCAAGTATAGCTTCGGAATGACCACCGTATCGAAGCCTTCCTTGGCGAAGGTTACTTGGTAGCCAGGTCCTGGCAAGAGGTCATGGAACGTATAGGCGCCCACCGAATTTGTCTTGGCTTCGTAGCTGGTGTTGGTCTTGGTGTCCAGCAGGGTCACGTTTACGTCTTGGACCACCGCGCCGCTGGAATCGGTGACTACGCCGGTCAAAGAGGCCACATCCTGTGCGGTTGAGGTGGTTGGCAAGGCCAGCAGAAGGGCCAGCGTGAGCGAAGCAAGAAAGACTCGGGTCAGAACCGGGCGAAAGGCGAATTCCATTGATCTTTCTCCTAAGGCAACTGATCTCCAAGGGGAGACCCGCAGCTTATGTCTGTAACTCTTTTGCAAATGCGACCGGCAGGGCGAGACCCACTTGTGCTTGTGAAGAGGAGCAGCTAAGCTTCCAAAGCAGCTATGGGTGTAACGTCATTACATATCAGATACATGCGCGGGAAACACGACTTGCTTGTCACAGGCAAACATGAGTTTGCGGATGCTTTCTATGATAGTTGGAATAGGCACACGAAGTCCTGGGAGACGAGAAAAACCAGAGGGCCGTTAAGCCCTCCGGTTCGGGACAAAACTAGACTAGAAGTAGAACTTCGCGCCGAGCTGGACCAGCCGACTGGGATTTACCGTCTGGACTTGGCCAAAGGTGGTCGCCTGTACGTTGTTCTGGATGCACGGGTAAGGACCCGCAGTATTGCAGAACTGCGTGTGATTGAACGTGTTGTAACCTTCGAGTCGCAGCTGCAGATACTGGGATTCGTGGGAGGGCCGGAAATAGATGTGCTTCTCAATGGCCATGTCCCAGTTATTCAGTCCTGGACCATGGAAGCTATTGCGGGCTACTCCGAATAACGCCGGCCCACCGAGTGAGGGGAACGCAGGCGCAAACGTAGCCGGGCCATTGAAAAGAACGTGGCTCACGACATTGGGCGCTGTTCCGAAGGCATCCGTCCGTGGATTTCCTGTCACGAGCGGGGCTATCTGTTTGGGAGCGTCCCAGCAATCATAGTACTCAAATACATCACAGGTAGCCGAGGTGAAACCGGAGTCCGAGATGTCCACTGGGAATCCGCTCTGGAAGGTTGTAATGCCGCTCAATTGCCAGCCGCCAACCAGCATATTCAGCGCGTCATGGCCATGCAGTCCCGGGGCCTGATAGGTAAACCCGGCCACGAAACGTCTCCTCGCGTCGTAGGAGGAGTCACCTTTGTTCAAGTAGGCGAATTGCGGATACGGATTGATGGCGCGGATCTGGAAGCCACTGTCTTCAAACCCCGAGCCATCGTCGATGGCGTGACTCCAGGTGAAGTTGGCGAGCATCCCGAAGCCGTGACTGAAACTCTTGTTAATACTTGTTTGCAAGGCGTTGTACGTCGAATTTCCCTCAGTCGCTTGCGTTCCTACCGATCCGAAAATGCCTCCGTTATAGACGGAGTGAGTTGGATAGAGCTGATGCTGGAACAGGAAACCCGTCCCTGTCGCCGGATTGCACGCGGGGTCTGCAAGACACTCTTGCTGTCCTGCCAAGGTGATCGGGTTACCCTCGACGGGCCGGATCAAGTGGCGACCAAGCGCTCCAACGTATCCAATGCTGAATACAGTATTGGCGCCCAAGTCACGCTGGACCGTCAAGTTGTAGTTCATGGCTTCCGGCGTCGTGTAGTTGGGACTAAACACATTGAGCGACAGCGGGAAGAAATTACTCCAGTCTGTAGCGGGGGCGGCAGCTCCCGACGCAGGTACGAACGGGAACGGGTTTGCTTCATGGCCGCCCGCCTGGCCCGCGACATCGGTATAGGGATTCGCAAAGCCTGGACTAAACTGGCCGCCTAGATCGTTAACGCCATGCGATGTGATGGAGAAGGGTGGAGTGCTCAAGTTCTGGAGAATTCCTTCTTCCTCCGCCCGGTTGTAGTAGAAACCCCAGCCTCCGCGGACGGAGAGTTTCCCGGTGCCTCCGCTTATGCGGCCCGCGTCAGGAGACCAGGCAAATCCAACGCGGGGACCGAAGTGTGTGTATGGCACTTTCAATCCACCCGTGTTGTCGCAGCCATGATCGCCGGGATAGAGCATGCCCTGGGGAGCGTTGGGGAATGCGGTTGATTGCTGTCCCGGACGGAAGCAAGTTACATCTTCGCCACCAAACTGGTGGTTCGCAAGCGGGCTATCAACCTGCCAGCCCGTCCCCAGAGTCAGAGTGAGGTTCGACTTCACCTTCCACTGATCCTGAACATACGTGTAAGCCTCGTAGGCGCGGCCGATGATCAGGCCTCCTGAGCCTTGAGAGAAACTATCGGGAATTCCGAGCAGGAAGTCAGCCCCAGCATCTCCTGAGCTGAATGCACCTTTACCGTTGTAGGTGTAATCACCGTTATTGTTCCCGGAAAATGGGTTCCACACGTCGAAGCGGCGGCCGTCGAAGCCGGCCTTAATCGCGTGCTTGCCGATGACCTTGGAAAAGTTGTCAGTAATCTCGCGGGTCTCGTCCTTGCGGGGCTGCGGACCATTGGTGGTGAACCCGATCGCGAAGCCATACGCACCCTCAATATTCATGAACGGAATGCTTTCGCCCGACGCCAGCTGAGGGATGATGTTAAAGCCAACGGACGAAGGAGCAACTACATTCGCCGGCGCATCGGCATCGAAGTTAAACCGGGTATAGCCGACCCGAAACTCGTTAAGAGTTGTGCTATTGAAGGAGTGGGTCCAGTCGACGATAAATTGCTTGTAGTGGCGCTTATTCACCTCACCAAAGCCTGGAAGACTCGTGGTACCTGGAAGCGGAATTGCGCCAGTCGTCGGGTTGGTCTGCAAAAGCATCGTGCCCCATACAGAGTCCGTAGAACTAATGGTGTGATCAATACGGAGGATCTCCTGATAGTTGCCCGATCCCGTCTGGAGTGGATTAAAGGTGAACTCGTTGGTGCCGGAGTTTGGCAACGGGATGTATTTCGAGACCAGAGCGGAAGAGACGGAATTGAAAGCAGTAGCCCCCCCAAGGTTTCCGGTTGGGAATGCAACGCACCATGGAGTGCCAGCTGCTGCTGTCCCGACTGCAAAGGGCAACGGGCCCGGACCAAAAGGTCCCGTGTAGTTTGCACCGCAAGGAGAGGTTGCAGGCTCAGGATTTGCTCCCGTCGCTGACGTGTAAAAGGAGGGGCTGCTGGAAAAATCCCCGGTCAGCTGGGGCTTGGTAAAAACGACCGACTGGCTGGGCGCTCCGGCCTGAGGCTGCCGGTTCTTGATGCCCTCGAACGAGAAAAAAGCAAACGTATGGTTCTTCCAGATCGGGCCGCCGATGGTGCCGCCAAAATCGTTCTGGTGGAACTGCGGAGGCGTCTGAGTCAACCAGTTGGAGGTATTCAGGAAAGTGTCGCGATAGAATTCAAATGCGTCTCCATGCCACTGGTTGGTTCCACTCTTCGTGACCGCGTTGACGATCGCCCCTGAGTTGCGTCCGTATTCCGGGTTGATCGTGTTGGTAATGATGTTGAACTCTTGCAGCGAATCCACGCTCGGAATAATGGAAGGCGCGTTTAGTGGCAGATCGTTGGAATCGATCCCATTGATCAAATAACTGCTCTGATTCGACTGGCTGCCATTGGCCGAGTAGGTGCCGAACCGGTCCGACGCCGCCACCACTCCAGGCGTCAACTGCTCAAGCGCTGTCCAGTTCCGGCTGATGAGCGGCAAATCAACAATTTTCTTCTGGTCAACCAAGGTTTCAAGCTGGATGTTGGTCGTCTCGACCTGAGAGGTGTCGGCGTGGACCTCGATGGTCTCCGAGGCCGATCCTAATTCGAGCCTTACCGGCAGGCTATAGACTTGGTTGACGGTCAGGGTAAACGCACTGGTCTCAAAGGTCTTGAAACCGGAGCCGGTGGCGGTCACCTTGTAGGTGCCGATCGCCAACTGCGGGAAGACATAGTTCCCGTCGGAGGACGAAGTCGTGCGAGTCACAATACCGGTGTCGGCGTCGGTCGCGGTAATAGTTGCATTCGCCACAGCGGCACCCGTTGGGTCCGTGACGATGCCGCGAATGCTCGCGTAAACGTTGTCGGCGCTCGCCGAGGGTGCCCAGACGAAACTAAACACCAATCCCAATACCAGAAAAACAACCGCAAGATAACGTGCAAGTTGCTTCATCGCGCTTCTCCTGAACTCAATTATTGAAGAGAACCCTGGAAAGTTGCCTGCCCGACCGAGGGACTCTTGTCGCGGCGCGCCACCTGGAAGCATTTACGGGAATGAGTGCTGCGCCCCGAGCAGAGACTTTCGTGCAACTATCACACCAAACTGACAGTTCGAAACACTCTTTGTTATCAATAATTTGTTGTGTCTACCATAATTCAGTTCCCCAAAAAGTGAATCGCTGGACGAGTAATCTATTAAATTTGGTATTCTGCGGGAGGTCTCTCGAAACCACATAAATCGCTGGAATGTGATTTTCTTGACCGTATCAGTCAAGGTATCCAAGCAGTTTTTCCCGTCCCTGCTACAATCGGCCTTTCTGTGACAACGTCTTTCAGCAAGCGCGAATCGCGGGCGCCGGATGCGAGGTCGCTCGGCGCTGTCCCGATGCTCGACCTGCAGCGGCAGTATGTGCAGATTCGTGCAGAGGTGCTGGCCGCGATTGAAGGCGTGTGTGCGTCGCAGCATTACATTCTGGGTGCCGAGGTCGAAGCGTTGGAGCGCGAGATCGCGGACTTCTGCGGCGCGCGCGAAGCCGTGGGATGCGCTTCAGGAACCGACGCGCTATGGCTGGCACTGAGTGCGGCCGGAGTGCAGCCGGGGGATCAAGTTCTAACCACGCCGTTCAGCTTTTTCGCTTCGGCGAGCGCAATTGCGCGGACGGGCGCGCGCCCTGTGTTCGCCGACATCGACCCGGCAACGTTCAATCTCGATCCAGCGCAGGTGGAATCTTTCGTGCGAAGCAGCCCGCATGACAAACTGCGCGCGCTGTTACCGGTTCATCTGTACGGGCAATGCGCTGATATGGACCGACTGCAGGAACTCGCGAGAGAATTTCGTCTGACAGTGATCGAGGATGCGGCGCAGGCGATTGGCGCGCGCTGGGGCGAGCAGCATGCAGGATCGATGGGCGTCTCAGCGGCATTCAGCTTTTATCCGACCAAGAATCTCAGTGCATACGGCGATGCCGGCCTGGTCAGCACGAATGATCCGGAGATGGCGGCGCACATGCGCCGGTTGCGCAATCATGGCAGTCCGCGCCGCTACGTCCACGAAGAATTTGGATGGAACAGCCGGCTCGACGCGATTCAGGCTGCGGTGCTGCGCGTGAAGTTGAAGTACATCACCGAATGGAACGACGCCCGCCGCGAGCGCGCCGCCCGCTATGACCGACTTTTCGCCGCTGCCGGCCTCACGGCTGGAAGCTCGGCAGAGGACTCAGGGCCGATTCGGCTCCCGCAAACCTCCAGACAAGCGCACCACGTTTTCCATCAGTACGTTGTCAGGGCCTATCGGCGTGACGAACTGCGGGAGTTTCTCAACGCGCGCAAGATCGGGACGGAAATTTACTATCCCATCCCGCTGCACCTGCAACCGTGTTTTGTGTATCTCGGATACCGCGAAGGCGATTTCCCGGAAGCCGAGCGCGCCGCGCAAGAAGTGCTCGCGCTTCCGATGTTTCCCGAACTCACCGACGACGAGCAGTGTTGGGTGGTCAAGAGCATCGCGGACTTCTACTGCTAGTTTCGACTCCGGAGAACCATGTAACTTTCTGCCAGAACATGCGTCAAACTCTTTACAGTTCAGAGGCGAAGGCCATGAGAAATTACCCAGTTGCAGCATTCGGACTCTCTCTCGTGCTTTTTCTGGCCTGCCTGATCTTGTCGGCAGAAGCGAGAGCACAAAGCTCCCCGGTCGAAGCTGCTCGCAGGCCAGTGCTGGTTGAGCTATTCACCTCAGAGGGCTGTTCGAGTTGTCCGCCTGCGGATGCGTTGCTGCAGCAATTGGAACAGCAGCAACCGGTACCTGGGGCCGAGATCATCGCGATCGAAGAGCACGTCGATTATTGGAATCACGATGGGTGGATCGACCCCTTCTCCTCGCCGGAATGGACGCAGCGGCAACAGACCTATGCGGCTCTGCTCAAAGAGGACTCGTATACGCCGGAAGTCGTGGTGAACGGGCGCAGGCATTTCGTCGGCAATAATGCGCAACGGGCCAAACTGGAAATCGAAAACGCGGTTGGCGGCTTGAAGACGGAAGTTACGATCGCTTCCGGTCGTGAGGGCTCAAAGGGATCGCAACAGTTCAGCGTATCGGTGGGAAAGATGGAGCGAAAGACAGCCGACGATGTGGCCGAAGTCTGGCTGGCCGTGACCGAGGACGGCTTGCACTCGTCGGTGAGCCTGGGAGAAAACGCCGGGCACGTGCTGCATCACGTAGCCACGCTCCGATCCCTGCACAAAATAGGGGTCGCGGACGCGAATGGAGCCTCAGCGTCTTTCACGGCGGAGCCCGTGGTGAAATTCGATTCTCACTGGAATGTTGAGAATCTGCATGTGACGGTTTTCGTCCAAGAGAAAAAGAGCCGTCAGATTCTTGGCGCAGCCTCGACGAAAATCAAAAGCTAGCGCCGCCGGCGCTTCCCCGCCCCTTTCGGTGTTTCTTTCTGTTCCCCCGGAGCCAGTACCCTGCGCACGATTGGCGAGTTCATCTTGTACTTGCGTTCGAGGACGTTGCCGGCGTCGTCTTTCACGTGCAGGTTGAAGACGGGTAGTGTACCTTCTTTGTCGAAATTCTCACTGGTTACGGTGACGGGGAGAAAGCCGTTTAGTCCGTGCTCACGGTAGGCCGTTTCGTAGCGGTGCTTTCGGACGTTCCAGGTGAAAACGCGGATCTGATCGTAGTCGTAAGGAAGGCCGTCATGCGGCTCGGTCAAGACGCAGAGATATTGTGAAACACTCTTGTCCGCGCCTTCTTTGCCCGGATCCTGGACCTGGTCCAGCGCGAAAAAAGCAACAAAGCGCTGGCCTTCGGCATACTGCGCGATATCGAGGGGGACGTCGATATCCACCATGCGGGCCAGTACCCAGCCCACACGATTCTCGGCGTCACGCACCAGCCACCAGTCTTCCAGCACCGGGCCGGACGCTTTCCCGCCGGCTTTCGGCTGGACGGCTACTCCGGGCTGCTTTTCCGCAGCGGCACGTTTGAGGACAGAAACTTTCGCTCCCGCCGTAAGCTGATACAGATGCTCGGTCTCCCGGCCGGGGGTGAGGTGCAGGTTCGTGTCATTACGCAGAACACCCGGAGCCTGTACGGGATCGCTAAGATTATCTTTCGTCAACTTCTGAAGACCGTCGTAGATTTGCTGATCTACCAGGTAGCGCTGCTCGATCCAGCCCTCAATGCCGCTCGCGGTGCGCACGCGGGCAAAGCGCTTTTCGTGCTCCAGCACTTCCACTCTCTCGCCATTTTTCACGGTGCCCACGCGGTTGTAGATGGTGGCCACCTGATCGCGCAGCGTGGCCTGCACAGCGGAGACATAGTTCACTTCCAGAACACGGTGGCGGCCACGATTGCAGGCGGAAAAGGCAAACAGGAAGACCGTGGCTAATGCGAAAGGCACTACGCGCGGATACTTCGATGGACGCGATAAGAAGGGGAGTCTCACAATCTTCGCGAGGCTAGACTTTGGCAAGTTCACAGCAGTGAGGTTCACTTCCCACTATAGCGCGTGCCGCACCGCCTTGGCGCACGGAGGGCTGACAGGCATGTACCTCGGCAACACCGCGCTGTCGCTCGTAACCTGACGCCAGAGCGGCGCTTCGGTTACCATAAATACAAGGCGCGGGATCGGGCATCTGTAAGCGGCGCGCAAACTTTCCAAAACGAAAACGAGCCATGAAAATATTAAAAAATCAGCTGGGTTCTGTAGTTCTCCTGGGAGGATTGCTGTTCGCGGTCTCCATTTGCGCGTCGGCGCAGCAGGATGTAAGTCCGGCCCTGCGGCCTCCCAAAGGGGCGCAGGTAGCCATCGTGGTGTTTGAAGATTTGCAATGTCCGGATTGCCGCCGAGCCGCGCCGTTGGTGGAAGAGGCCGCCCGGACCTATAAAATTCCCGTGGTCTTCCACGACTTTCCGCTGCCGTTCCACAATTGGTCCTACGAAGCGGCCGTGCTGGCGCGCTATTTCGACACGCGCTCGAAGGAACTGGGCAATGAATTCCGCGACTACATTTTTGCCAACCAGCTGGAAATCACTCCGCAGAACCTGCGCGGCTACGCCGAAAAATTCGCCACCGCGCACAAAGTCGATCTGCCTTTCGTGGTGGATCCCGATGGCAAGCTCGCGGGCCTGGTGAACGCCGACCGCGAACTGGGTAAATCCATCAACCTGCAGCACACACCCACGCTTTATGTGGTGAGCAACAAACGCTCCGGCAAACCCTTCGTCGAGGTCGTCGATCGCAGCCAGCTTTACGCGCTGATCGATTCGATGATGAAGGATTAGGGAAGCAGTAATTGTGAATTTCGGATTCGGCTACTCTGGCCGGCCGGTATAGTGTTCCTGCGAGTGGACGGCCTCGTGGTCTTCCAGCGATTCCAGGTGAGTGATCACTTCGGCAGGGCAGGATAGCTCCACCGGCAGGCGTTCCTCCAATGCTGTCGCAATGCGATGGGCTTCTCCTACGGGCGTGGCGTGCGGAAACAGCAAGTGAACTTCGATGATCTGCCGGTAGCCAGTGGTGCGAAAGCGCACGCCGTGGTAGTGGACATCGAGTTCAGAGCAAATCGCGTCGAGCTTTTCGCGGATGTGCTTTCCCGTTTCCGGGTCAGAGTAATCGAGCAGGCCAACAGCGGAGCGCCAAGCCAACCGCCCTCCCGACCAGAGAATGTTCGCGGCGACGGCGATCGCGATCAGCGGATCGAACGGCTTCCATCCCGTAAGCATGACCAGTCCAAGGCCGGCTACCACGCCGAAGCTGGTCAGGCTATCGGTGAGGACGTGCTTACCGTCGGCTTCGAGGATGAGCGAGTGGCTACGCTTTCCCACGCGCAGCAAGTACCAGCCCAGCGCCGCGTTCAGTACACCGGCCGCGAGAAGAAGCAGCGCGCCGGAGCCCAGGTGTTCGAGCTTCAGTCCTGCCATCCACTTCTCGATGGTGGCCACCAGAATCCACACGGCGGCGAGAATGATCATCGCGCCTTCAAAGCCTGCCGAGAAAAACGTGATGCGCTCGTATCCGTAGAGAAAGTTGGGCGCGGCTGGTTTCGTGCTGAGCCGCAGGCTGAACGCGGCGAAAGCTACCGCGACCACGTGAACCACGGATTCGGCGAAATCAGAAAGGATGGCCGCCGAGCCGGTCATGAAATACGCAGCCGTCTTGCCCGCGAGCATCATGACGCCAATCATCAGCGACAAACGCATGGCGAAGCGCGCCGCGCGCAGCTCTTCGCGATCACGATGCGCGGCAGGCGGACTGGACACGGCGGCTGGAGTTCCGGACACGTGCACTCCTAGTGTCGATCATACTGCGCAGCCATGCTCCCATGCGCGATTGTGAGTTGACAGTGCGCGGGATCACAGAGGATTGACGAGAAACCCAGAGGAAGGCGTCTGCAGTTGGGTTCAGCGAATGCTGACGAACAGCCGGGCGAAGAGTAGCACGGACAATCCGATGGCGCCGATGCTATTGGCCCGAAGGCCGCGATAGCTCGCCGCCCATGGAAACATCAAAAGCTCGAAGATCGGCATCAGTTTCTCCGGCCAGAATAATCCGGCAATACCGAAAGAAAGACACAACTGGACAAGCAGGCAAAGTCCCAGATCATTCATGACGTCGTTCATCGCTAGGATTTCCACGAAGGAATGTCTTTGTATTTAAGCGCACGACAAGCGCTGCAGGGAAGTGACGAGGGTAATCCGTAGTCGGTCGCGAATAACCGGTAAAAAATCTTTCAGTCCCCGAAGCCAATGCCGATGGCGCGTGCGGTGCGCACGACTTCTCCGTTGGGATTCACCGACTTGAGGTGGCCAACGGCGTGGGCCACATCGACGGCGACAATCGAGTCCCCCTGCAGCGCTACCATCATGCCAAAGCCGCCGGAGGCGATCAGGTCCACGGCAGCCACGCCGAAGCGGGTGGCCAGGATGCGGTCGAAGGGCGATGGAGTGCCTCCGCGCTGAATGTGCCCGAGGACGCTCACGCGCACATCTTTCTTAGTGCCACGCGCGATAGCATTCCCCAATAGATTGCCGATGGAACTGGCGCGGCGGTTCTCTTTTAGTTCTGGCGGAGTCCTTACTCCTTCGGCCACCACCACAATCGTGAAATCCTTGCCGACTTTTTCACGGTCGGCGATGTAGCGGCAGACGTGTTCAACGGTGAACGGAATCTCCGGGATCAGGATGACGTGAGCGCCTCCGGCCAGGCCGGCTTCGAGCGCGATCCAGCCACAGTCGCGGCCCATGACTTCGACCACCATCACTCGATGATGCGAGGCTGCAGTGGTGTGGATCTTATCGATGGCGTCGCAGACGGTGTGCAGCGCGGTGTCGAATCCGAAAGTAACCTGGGTCGCGGACAAATCGTTGTCGATGGTTTTGGGCACGCCTACGATCTTCATTCCCTTCTGCGAAAGTTCGTAGCCGATTTTTTGCGAACCATCGCCGCCGATGGTAATGATGGCATCGATGCCGAGCTTCGCAGCGTTGGCGATCACCTTGCCGGAAATGTCGCGGATCGCTTCTTTGCCGTGCTCGACTTTCTGGTAATGAAAGGGATCACCGCGGTTGGTGGTGCCGAGAATCGTTCCGCCGCGCGGTAGAATGCCGCTGACTTCTTTCAGCGTGAGCTCGAAGGATTTTTCCGGCCAGATCAGGCCATCGAAGCCATCGGGGATGCCGATGACTTTCCATCCATATTTCAGAATGGCAGCTTTGGTGGCGGCGCGAATGACGGCGTTGAGACCCGGCGCGTCTCCGCCTCCTGTAGCAATCCCGATACAGCGTATGTCGGACATAGGAATGAGTCGTTCGTAGGCCCGATGAAAGGAATAAGGCCGTTCCTCACGATGATACCGAGGCCAGGGAGAATGACAACTTACGAGTGGACGTGGACAACGGGGCGGAAGGGTGTAAGGGGAACTACTCAAAATCTCCACTTCTCGAAAGGGACGCGAGAAATGGAGCACCCGCTCGTCATCCCTCTACGGCGTGACAGATATAGTTACCGCGTTGCTGGTGACATTGCCGATTGAGGCGGTGATGGTTACCGTTCCGCCCGCCGTGAGGCCGGACACCTCAAGGACCACACCGGCGGCTACGGTCGCCAGGCCCGTATTGTTCGAGGTCCAAGTCGCGACATCGGTAACGGGAAACGAACCGTTACACGTCAGCGCTTCCGCCGAAAGGTCATCTTCCGTGACATTGGCGGTCAGCGGAGGTGCGCTCGTAGGCGTTACCTGAATTGATTGGATGCATCCCACCGTAACCGTCACCGTCTGCGTCCCTGTTATCGAAGGGTTCTGATTGGAAGCTGCAGTGACTGTCGCCGCTCCGGTGCTGACTGACGTCACTAAACCCGTAGAAGAGATGGTCGCCGCTGTTGTTGGGGTAATGGACCAAGAGACTGAAGGGTTGCTCGTAGTGCTGCCATCGCTGTTAGTGCCAAACACAGTCATTTGCACTGTGTTATCGGTGGTTCCGGTCTCGATTGTCGGCGACGCGGGACCGACAGCGAGCGAGCTAATCGTAGGATTGACGAAGAAGCCCTTGCAGCTGATGGCCAGGGCGAGGGTGATGAGCGCAGCGAAGGTACCGGCAACGCGGAGTTTGTGTTTCGTGGATGCCATGGTTATCTAAGACTCCTTGGACGCGCCTGCACTTCCGTTCGAACTCTCCGGACTTAAAATCTACTTTGGTTCCGCGCGATCTCCGTCACGCGGACGGTGCGCCGAAGAAGCAGTTAGCTTGCTTCCAGAATACTGTCTTCACGCCCCGCTGGCTGTAAAAAATTGTAGCAGAAGAAGATTTCCCGCCTAACGGTAACCTGCACTTCCGTGCATACATAGAACCAGCGCGGCTAATGCCGTGCTTCGGTGAGAACGCCGCGCAAGCGCAAGCTTGCAAGGAAAAAGGGCCAGCGCCGTGGGTGGCACTGGCCCTGCAATCGATTGTCCATCACGAATCAGCCTCGCATTACTTGCGCTCTTCTTTCGGAGGAGCGCTTTCTTTCTTGGGAGAAGCGCTCTCTTTCTTAGGCGGAGCCGCCGGTTTCTGCGGCTTCGGAGCGGGGCGACTCGTCTTTGGCGCACTCTCTTTAGGCGCGGTCTCGCGAGCCTTGGGAGCCGGACTCGGGTTGTTCTCAGCCTTCGATTCGGTCGCTGGCCGAGTGCTCTCGCGCGGGACCGGTTTCGCCATATGGCTCTCGGGCGCGCGAGGCGCATTCTCCCGAGCCGTGTTTCCGTTCTCGGGCCGGTTGGCCGTGTTGCTCTTGTTCGGCGGAACAAATGGATGATTGGCCGCCCTCGCGCCACCTGGAGATGCCGGACGATTCTCAGCTGGACGGTTTTCGGCCGGTCGATTCTCAGCTGGATGATTCCCCGCCGGCGCTGAAGCGCGCGCTTCCTTCGGCGACATGGCAGGAGCGTGATAGGGCGCTCCAGCTGATTTGGCAGCGACTACACCGCGTCCGCTGAATTCGCCGGGCTTCGCCGTAGCAGCAACTGCCGGACGGCCGTGATTCGTCGACGCGAACAGAGCGCGATTCTGGCTGGCGGCATGTTCCTGTTGCGTCTGCGCCGCCACTGGAGGGATGTGCCTCTCGTGGGCAAAGGATTCTTGTTCTGGCGTAGGACGAACGCTCACCCCACCCTGCCCGCCATTAAAGGCCACGTGCGAATCGTTGTTCACAATCACGGTGCGATTCACATAGATGTTGCGAATTACGGTGGTATTCACACGGACGGCGGCGGTGTTGTAGAAGAACGTTCCGCCGCGCCACTCGCCGCCGTAGAATCCGTTGCCGCCGTAGCCAAAGCCATAGTTAATGCCGCCGTAGAAACCAATGTGCGGTCCCCAATAGCCGGCATTCCACGCGTAGACGCCGTCGTTCCAACCCCAGTAGCCGGGCGTCCACAGGAAGCCGGGTTCGGGAGCTTCAACCCAGGTTCCGGGCACCCAGTAGTAGCCGTCATCGTCGCTCCAGGCCCAGTAGCCGGGAGTCCATAAATAGCCGGGGCCGGGGCAAAAAGGCTGCTCGTAAACGGGCAGTGCCGGCGGTCCGATGCGAACCGAAATACCGATTCCGATTCCGATTTGCGCCGCGGCTGGGGACGAAAGGGCCGCTGGAATCATCAGCAGTAGAAGTCCGAAAGCTAACAAGCGAACTGTGCGGGAAAGTTTCATCGTATTTCCTCTGGCCCGGTGGGCTTGCCGAAAGCGGCAGCGCCACGGTGGGCGAATCTGAGTCAAAAAAATCCGGCGCGGAATGGTCCGCCACCAGACGTTTGGCCTTAAGAATATTTCTTTACCTTTAAACACGGCGGGTTGGAATATGTTGCTGGGCGAGAAGTTGTTTGGAATCTGGGGGCCGGATAAGTTTTGGCAGTTCTCAGGAAAGAAGATCGACAAAATACAGGGATTATCCGGTGATTTCAGGGAGATCGTGCATGTGGCAGAGCGGAGTTTTTGGATTTACTAAGAACCGAGAACTGCCTGGTTAGTTCGCCCGCTTGGATCGCGCAATGCGCTCGTCAATCAGTTTACGACCGGCGAATCCTTCGTCGGTGCCGTGCCAGTGGGTGATGGATTTTTCGCCCATCTTCCAGCAGAGCAGAACGGTCTGGCCTTCGACCTCACAGGGAAAATCGAGCAGGCCGATGTCGAGGTCTTTCACCTGCACACCGATCGAATCAATTTCCGCGATGGCGTCTTTGGCGCGCTGTTCAGCTTTGGCGCGCTCGGCCTTGCGACGCGCGACGGCCACGACGTCGACGTGCGTGCCTCCGTTGAGGAAGATGCGGTGGCTGAGTTCCTGCATCTCGCCTTCTACTTCTTCCATGAGTTTCTTGCCGGCGATCGCTGTGCGCAAAAGAGACTCCAGCACCGGTAGCAGGGAAAGGGCTTCGTCAAGAGTGAAAGTGCGGTCAGACATGGCGGTAGGCTCATTCTACAGCATGGGATGGGCCCGCAGTTAGCGCGTTCTTCCATGCGATGGATCCGGCGAGGTTGCGGTGTTCACGTCCACATGTAATTGCTGCGCGGCAGAAGTTCCCGGCGAATAACAGTTGCCATCACGACCGTAGTTGGAGCACTGCCCAGCCACATCTTTGCGCTGCGGTGATTGGGCAAACTGCCAGACCTCGGCAAAGCGGACACCGCTTTCGGCGGGGCTTGGCGGGAGCACGGGAAAAGTGCAGCCGGGCGCGGGAGGGCAGGCGTCGTTGATCGCCCAGTAAACAATCTGACGTCCGGCGGCGTTTTCGCGGATATCTTCGGCGGTTACGATGTTGCCATCGTCTTTTGCGGGGATGCCGGAGCAGTAGATGCCGGCGTGAAAGCCGGCGGCGGTGACGGCGTCGACCCAGGCGTAGACGTAGGCTTTCTGCTCGGGCAACATGCGTCCACCTTGCTCCTGATCGAGAAAAATCACGGTGTGCGCGGGAAAACCTTCGCGGTGCGCGGAGGCGACAGCGGCTTGCGCATCGGAGTTGCCGAGCTTCTTTGCGTTGGCGACGGATTTCAGTTCGGCATACAGTCGGCCATTAAAGAGCACGAGGAATCCGAAGCCGGCGGATTCGACGGCGGCGCGGTGGCCGGTCCATGAATTGTTTTTTTCGCCGGGAGGATGGTTGAGCCAGTAGCCGGTGTAGAAGAACGTCTGATGCAGGGCTTTCAGGTTGGCGTCGCCGGGATAGGTGTTGCGGTCGAAGCCGAGGTAGGATGGAGTCTGCGCCGATAGTATTGCGCAAAAGAAAATCAATGCAGCCACGAGCCACCGCGGGATCATGGATTTGATCTTAAATGGAACGGACCGCAGTGGCTAAGCCGCTTCCCCATAACGCGGCTTATTGGCACGACTGAAGTCGTGCCCTTCCCGGTTCCGGCCTTGGTGAACTCTGCGATCTCGGCGGTGAAATTCCCATCCCGAGGGCTCAGCTACCCCCCGATATGCACCATGGTTCGCGATGCGGGCACGAAATCGGGCTCGCCGATGTGGTGGCGCTCTTCTTTTTTCTGCACCACGCCACGGATGAAATCGGCTAACTCTTCGTCGCTGGCGCCGCGGCGCATTTGCGCGTGGAGATCGTGATCCCACGCCGAGAACAGGCAGGTACGGATTTTCCCGTCGCTGGTGATGCGGATGCGGCTGCAGTGTCCGCAGAAGGGGTGCGATACAGGGGCGATGATGCCGATTTCGCCGACGCCGTCGTCGAAGCGGTAGCGGCGGGCGGTTTCTGAACGACTGCGCGGAATTTCGACCAGCGGCCGATATTCCCTCATGCGAGCCAGAATTTCGTCGAGCGTGACCACCGTGTCCGCCGACCAGGTACGGCCTTCTTCCAGCGGCATGAATTCGATGAAGCGAACGGTCACGCCTTCCTCGCGCGCGAACATGCCGAAGGGAATGATCTGGTCTTCATTGAAGCCGCGCATCAGCACGCAGTTCACTTTCAGCGGCCAGAGTCCGGCGCGGCGCGCGGCGCGGATGCCGGCGAGGACGTGGTCATATCCGTTGGGCACTCGCGTGATGCGGGCGAAGCGATCGGGATCGACGGCATCCATCGAGACAGTCACACGAGTCAGGCCGGCATCTTTCAGCGGCTGGGCGAGATCGGAGAGCAAATGGCCGTTGGTGGTGAGCGCGATGTCCAGCGGATCTCCGCCGTTCCTGCTGTTGGGAGAGCGGAGTTCGGATAGCTCTCGAACAAAGCCGACTACGCCGTTGCGCAGGAGTGGTTCGCCGCCGGTAAGACGAATCTTTGTTACTCCCATTCCGACTAGCACCCGCGCCATGCGCAGGTAATCCGCGAACGGCAAATCGCCGTAGAGCGCTCCTTCATTCCCCGTGCGGCAGTAAACACACTTGTAGTTGCAGCGGTCGGTGATGGAGATCCGCAGGTCAGTGATGGGACGGCCGAATTTGTCGGTGAGAAACAAGTTCAAGCTCTTAGGCTTCTAGCTTCTAGCTCTTAGCTCAACTGCGCTCGCGCTCCGGCTCCGGTGGAGCTGCGAAACGGCTAAGAGTCGGTGAGGAAAGAAAAACGGGCAGGCGGGAACATCCCGGCGGCTGCTTCCTTTCCAATGCGATCCTCGCGGATCGCGGGAGGCGCTGGCGTTTCCACCAGCACCCTAGGGAGAGTTTCGCGCGGATACTACCTTCCGCCAACTCTTTCCCTCGCCGCCACAGCCCGGGTATGCCCGAAGGCTGGACGGTCGGAAACTCGTCTCATTATAGAGCTTGAGCAGAAGGAAAAGGTTTCAAGGTTTTACCGACCCGAGCGATCTTTCGATTGCAGACTCCGCCAGGGGCGCCATGATTTTGAATCCCGCCGCATTGGGATGCAGCCCATCGTCGGCCAGATCGCGCTTCAGCAGGCCCTTGTCGTCGACCATGGCGCTGAAGTAGTCGAGATAAAGGCAGCCCGAAGATGCGCAATAGCTCTTCAGCCAGCGATTGAGTTCCAGAATCTTCTCCGGCGAGCGCTGCGCAAACAAATCGTGCGAACGCGGCGTGTAGTTGTGGACGGGCAGGACCGACGAGTAGATCACTATGATGTCGTGCGCGCGGGCAAGTTCGGCCATGGAGGCATAGTTCGCTTCAATATCCTCGAGCCGCATGGGCCCGGTATTACCCGCAATGTCGTTTGTGCCTGCGAGGATGACAACGACTTTTGGATGGAGATCGATGACATCCTGGCGGAAGCGATCCAGCATCTGCGGCGTAGTCTGGCCGCCGATGCCGCGGTTCAGGTAGGGCTTGCTGGGGAAATACGCGTCGAGATGCCAGATGTCGGTGATGGAATCTCCGAAGAAGACGACGCGATTCTCTCCGGGGGCGGGCGGTTTGAGGGCCGCGTTGGCGTCGCGATAGCGGGAGAGTTGGCCGAAATCATCGGTGAAGACGGCGATGCGAGAGGCGCGGTATTGATCGAGGCCGGCAAAGCCGGTGGAGGGGATGGCTGGCGCAGCAGGTTCCTGCGCGAGCGCAGAGATGCTTAGGAGGACGACCGAGAAGAACCGCGCAGCTGATAGTCGCGACATCATGCTTACCGTCCTGAATCGATTTTAGACTTCACATCCCGTCGTAGTTCGGTCCACCGCCGCCTTCCGGGGGTACCCAGGTGATGATTTGATAGGGGTCGGCGATGTCGCAGGTTTTGCAGTGAACGCAATTCGAGGGGTTCAGGCTGATGCGTTTGCCATTCGGCTGCGTCGCGTCGTCGACCATTTCGTAGACGTTGGCGGGACAGAAATTCTGGCAGGGGCTGCCGAATTCTTTCACGCAGCGCTTGTTGCAGATGTTGGTGTCGTGAATGACCAGATGCGCGGGCTGATCTTCTTCGTGTTTCGTGCCGGAGTGGTAGAGGTCGGTTAGCTTGTCGAAAGTGAGTTTGCCGTCACCTTTGGCGGGGCCGAGCAGATGGGCTTCGGCGCCGCCATCGGCGGGCAATTCCGCTAGCCTGCGCATGTGCTCGTGTCCGGCTTTCGCGGGATAACGATTGCGCAGGCCGCGCCCGCCAGTGATCATCTGCAATCCGGTGTGGAAAATGCCGGCGTACATGCCTTGCTCGAATCCCTGGTGCATGTTGCGAACCTTCCAGAGCTCGTCTTTGATCCAGCTGGATTCGACTTTCTTCTGGTATTCACCCAGCGCGGCGGCTGACGTGTCATCTTTCTTCAGCGCCTCGAAAGCAGTTTCGGCAGCGAGCATACCGCTCTTGATGGCGAGATGAATGCCTTTGAGGCGGGCGGAGTTTAGGAATCCGGCGGAGTCGCCAAGGATCATCCATCCGTTGCCTGCGACCGGCGGAATCGCCCACCAGCCGCCGTAGGGCATGGACTTCGCACCGTAGCGAATCATCTTGCCACCCTCAAGCAGCTTCGCGACCATGGGATGCTGTTTGAAATCCTGCAACACGTGCTGCGGATCGAGGCGCGGGTCAGGATAGTCGAGTCCGGTGACGAAGCCGAGCGAGACGATGTTATCTTTGCCGCCGTATATCCAGGCCCCCCCGTATTCTCTCGGGGTGAGCGGCCAGCCCAGGGTGTAGATGACTTCGCCCGGCGCGATGCGGCCTGACGGAACTTCCCAAAGTTCCTTCACACCGGCGCCGTAGGTTTGCGGGTTGGTGTCGCGCGCAAGATCGAACTTCGAGATGAGTTGCTTGGTCAGCGATCCGCGCGGACCTTCGGCGAGGATTGTGATCTTCGCGTTGAGATCGTAGCCCGGCTCAAAGTTGGATTTCTGATGGCCCTCTTTGTCCACTCCCTTGTCGTCGGTCTGAACGCCGGTGACGCGGGCTTCTTTCTGATCTTCGCCAAAGATTAATTGCGATCCCGCGAATCCGGTAAAAATGGTAATGCCGGTCTCTTCCACTTTGCCGCCGAGCCACTTCACGAAGCGATTTAGCGAGATCACATAGTTGCCGTGATCGCGAAGCGGCGGCGGCGTGATGGGCAGCTTGAATTTGCTCTTTTCGGTGAGAAAGTAAACGGCTTCTTTGGTGACTTCGGCATCAAGCGGCGCTTCTTTCTCGAATCCCGGCAGCAGTTCGCGCATGGATCGCGGATCGAGCAGAGCTCCGGAGAGGCAGTGCTGGCCGATCTCGCGGGCTTTTTCGAGGACGTAAATGTTCTCTTTGCTGAGTTGCGAATCGGGATGTGTTGCGTTGTGCTGATCGATCAATTGCGACAGGCGAAGGGCGCAAGCCATGCCAGCGGGTCCGCCGCCGACGATGACAACGTCAGCCGGGATCTGTGGACGCTCCACACCTTCGATTGGTTTGCGGAAAATCAGCATACAAAACCTTGCCACGGATTTTCGCGGATTCCCACGGACAAACCATTATTGATCCGTGGATATCCGAGAGAATCCGTAGCGATTCAACCTCCCGCTTTCGCCTTCTTCACTTCTTCGATCAGCGGCGGGACGATGTCGAAAAGATTTCCCACGATCGCATAGTCGGCGATCTCGAAAATCGGCGCTTCCGAATCCTTGTTGACCGCGACGATCGTGCGCGAGCCTTTCATGCCGACGATGTGCTGAATGGCACCGCTGATGCCGAGGGCAAGATAAAGTTTGGGCGCAACGGTCTGGCCAGAGGACCCGATCTGGCGATCCATAGGCAGCCAGCCGGAGTCGCAAATGGGACGCGAGGCAGCGAGATCTCCACCGAGAGCGTCGGCGAGTTGTTTGGCGATCTCAATATTTTTCTGTTCTTTGATGCCGCGTCCGACGGAGACAATGATTTCAGCCTGTGTTAGATCGACAGCTTGCTTGGCTTCTTTGAATACTTCAAGCGGCTTGTTGCGAACTGCACTGTCCGCGATTTCAACATTCACGGTTTCAACCGGAGCTGCATCCGCACCGGCTTCAGCCTTATCTCCGCGGAAAGCGCCGTTCTGGAAAGTTGCGAACCAGGGAGCATCGCTGTTAAAGCTGACATCGGCGGCGAACTTGCCTTGGAACATCTGGCGGGTGAAAACCAGCTTACCGTTTTCGTGCTTAAAGCCGATGCAGTCGCTGATGACGGCGCGTCCCATGGCCGTGGCCAGCTTGGGGACAAAATCGCGCACTTGATAGGTGTGCGGCATCAGCACGAGCTTGGGCTGTTTGGCGGTCAATAATTGTTTGAGGGCCGCGGCGAACGCGTCGGGCGTATACGGCTCGATCTTCGGCGATTCGACGGCGTATACCTTCGCCAATTTCTTTGTAGCCACTTCCGCGGCGATCGACGAAGCGCCTACAATCGCGGCCTCTAGAGTCCAGCCTGTGGCGGCGGCGATGGCTTGACCGGCGGTGATGGTCTCCCAGGAGACGCGGTTGAGTTTGCCTTCGCGTTGTTCGACGACTACGAGAATGGTGTCGGGCATAAAGTCAGCTTCTAGCTGCTAGCTCCTAGCTAAACGTTGCCGAGTTCCGCTCGGCGGACAGCCCCTTCGACTTCGCTCAGGGCAGGCTTTGGGCGGCTGTGCCAACATAAGCATTTACAACACGCGCAGTTCGTTGCGCAGTTTGTCGACTAGTTTCTTCGCGATCTCCGATGGCGAGCCTTCGATGTGTTCCGTCTTCTTGGTTTTCTGCGGAACGTACAGGCGCTCGATTTTCTGGAGATTCTCGCCGATGGCGGACTGCACTTCTGCAAGCGTCACCTTGCGTAGCGGCTTATTCTTTGCCTGCTTGATGCCGATCAGCGTGGCATAGCGTAGCTTATTGATTCCGGATTGAATGGTGAGCACGGCGGGCAACGGCATGTCGACGAACTGGAAGAATCCCGCCTCTAGCTCACGCTTCACCCGGATGCCGGCATCGGTTTTCTCGATCTGCATGATGATGGTAGCGTGCGGCCAGCCCAGCAGCTCAGCGAGGATCACTCCGGTCTGCGCGTAGCCATAGTCATCGGATTGCAAGCCGGTGAAGATAAGATCGAATTTTTCGTCTTTGATGGCTGCGGCGAAAGCCTTCGCCGTATTGAAGGCGTCGAGTCCTACAAAGGCGTTGTCTTCCAGATGGATGGCACGGTCGGCGCCCTTGGCCAAAGCCTCGCGCAGCACCTGCTGGGCGCGAGCCGGGCCCAAGGTGATCACCACTACTTCTCCAGTGTGCTTTTCCTTCTGGCGCAGGGCTTCTTCTAAAGCGTAGGCGTCCGGCTCGTTGACTTCATAGGAGACGTCTTCGCGGATCCACGCGGCAGTTTCGTTGAGCTTGAGTGGCGCATCTTTCTGTGGCACCTGCTTCATGCAAACCAGGATTTTCAAACCTGACTCCTTGATCCCTGCGGCTTTGGCAGTCGCAGGGAAAACTTGTCAGTATAAACGAGCAATTCGCAATTAGCACTGGGCATTTGGACAAGGGGATTTTCGGGATGCGAAGAAATAAGAAAAAACAGGAGCGGTGCTTTCCCCTGGGCGCTAAAGGACTGAATAACGACCGCTGGATGCTGATTGCGAGCGGCCAAATGCTGCCCGCTCCACTGGCGGTTCCAACCTCATTCCGTAAAGACGACCGACTGTACGCCGGAGATTTCGAAGCGCTTCCGGCAGCGTAGGTTCTTGCAGGCCATTAGATCGTCTTTGCGCAGCATGTAGGAGCGAGCTTTGGCAAAGCGGGCGCGGTCGCGTTCGTCGGCGCGGCCGGCAAGCTGGCGTTTCTTGGTCCGAACTACCCAGGTCACTTCATACTCGGCGGGCTGATGGCAGTGGGGACAATTTAAGGTAGCTGGCTTCTTCTCGGTGCGCTCATCAAAAAAATCGCGTTCTTCCATGGTCGATTGTCAGTCGCTAGACTTGGTCGTCGACCGGCCAACGTCGATTCTGCAGACGCTTGGCCAGGCGATCCAATCGCGAAGAATCATTATTGCAGTTTTGCGGTAGACAAAGCTATGGCAACATGAATGTTATGGCGCGCAAGAGAAAGGTTAAACGGTTCGGAGCGGTGCAGGCCGTGAAGGAGTTGGCGCGGGAGCGAGTGGGCTCACCTCCGGCGGCCAAGGTGGTCCCTCATAAGAAACAGACCTCCGCTAAGCACAAAGCCACACTGGGAAAGCTGCTCGGCGAGGCGGAATGATTACCGCGCCCTTAGTTGAACGTTGCCGTCACGGTGCGGTTGGTTTGTAAGAATACCGTGCAGGTCGATCCGGAACTCGTGTCGCAATTTGCCCACGTGACGGAACTCGACGGACTGGTTGGCGTGCCGGTAAGTGTAACGGTAGTACCGGTCGTAAACTGCGCCGCACACGTTGTTCCACAGTTAATACCCGCAGGCGCGCTGGCAACTGTCCCGGTCCCTCCACCGATGGTCACGGCCAGATTGCTCAAAGCCCCGCCTTGGGGGCAACCGTTACTAAGGGGCCCGTCCACGGTGATAAGAGAAGAGTTGCTGGTGACCTGATTGGGACTGTCATAGAAAGTCGCGTAAACATTTGCTGTGCCGCAGTTGGTGTTTGGACTGACCGCTCCGGTATTGCTGACCTGCGCTACTTGCGGAGTATCCGACACCCAGGTCACTATGCTGGTGACATCTTTGGTTTCCGGCGGGTGTTCATAGGTACCGCTAGCGGTAAAGTTCACGACCAGGGCGGGATCAACGGCTCCAAAGGTTGCTCCCTGGGAGGGCGCGATCGAAATCGATATCAAGTGCGAATTGTAGCCGCAGCTGGACAGATAGAAAAAGAATGTCGCCGCGGCGATAAGGGTAAGAATGCTGAACCACTTCCGGTTCATCAACGACTCCTGGGATTGAGCGACCCGGCTGAATGCTCGCGCATTTTGGGGGATGGGCCAATTTAGTCAAAAATCGGGCAAAAAGCAATCGTTAAGCGCGAAGTTGAGCACCGACGGTCACCCCTTCACGGCCTCGGCGACCACCTGAACAAACTTCCGGATATCCTCCTCGGTGGTATCGAACGAGCACATCCAGCGCACGATCGATTCCTCCTCGATCCACATATAGAAGAAGTAATGTTGCTTGATTTTTTCGATGGAGTGGCGCGGGATCTGGACGAATACGCCGTTCGCTTCTACCTTCCACACAACCCTAATCCCGGGGATGCGGCTGACTTCTTTTTCGAGGAGCCGAGCCATGTGGTTGGCGTGCTCGGCGCTGCGTCGCCAAAGATCATTGGTCAGGAGAGCTTCAAATTGAGCGGCAATGAAGCGCATCTTCGATGCCAGCTGCATACTCTGCTTGCGGAGGTAGAGAAAGTCCTGGCTGAGCTCCGGCTGGAAAAACACGACGGCTTCGCCGCCCAGGATTCCGTTCTTGGTGCCGCCGAACGACAGCACGTCGACGCCTAAATCACGCGTGGCCTCGCGAAGATTCTGGCCAAGGGATGCGGCGGCGTTGGCGATGCGGGCGCCGTCCATGTGCAGAAACATGCCGTGCTCGTGGGCGAATTGGGCAAGCGCCTGAATTTCTTCGGGACGGTAGACCGTTCCCATCTCGGTCGATTGGGTTATTGAAATCACACGCGGCTGCGAGTGATGTTCATCGCCAATGCCGTGATAGGCATGGCGGACGGAATCGAGCGTAATTTTGCCGTCCTGCTGCGGCAGTGGAATCAGTTTGCAGCCGATGTGCTTCTCCGGCGCTCCGCATTCGTCGGTGTAGATGTGAGCGTAGTCGCTGCAGAGAACCGACTGGAAGGAGCGGGTCAGCGCCTGTAGGCCGAGGACGTTCGCTCCCGTGCCATTGAAGGTAAAGAAAACTGCAATGTCCGGTCCGACGTGCTCTTCAAACTTCTTGATCGCGGAACGGGTGTAGGGATCGTCCCCGTAGGCGACGACATGGCCGCGATTGGCGCGGCCAATGGCCTCGATGATTTCAGGATGCACACCAGCGTTATTGTCACTTGCGAAGCTGCGGGTCGGCTGGAAAGAAGTCTGCTCCATAGCGCAACAGGTTAGCAGAGTGAGATGAAAGGTGGGCGCTAGACCCGCTCCGAGAAGCGCTCCCCAGCGAAATACCGTTTGTCGAAATATCTCGAAAACGCTTGACACGACAACTGCAATATTGTATTTAACCTATAGGTTAAATACAAAAGATGGCTTTGGATAGCCTCAGCACGACCTTCGCGGCTCTCGCCGATCCCACGCGGCGGGCCATCCTGGCGCGACTGGTTTCCGGCGGGGCTTCGGTAACGGAGCTGGCCGAACCCTTCGAGATGAGCCTGCCGGCTATCTCGAAACACCTGAAGGTGCTGGGGCGCGCGGGACTGATCGCGCGCGGGCGCGAGGCGCAATGGAGGCCGTGCCGGATCGAGGCAGGTCCGCTCAAGGATGTCGCGGACTGGGCGGAGCATTATCGCCATTTCTGGGAAGAGAGCTTCGATCGTTTGGACGATTACCTTCGCGAGTTGAAAGGCAGCGCATTGAAAACCCGAGATTTGAAAAACAGGGAGAAGAAACATGGCGCAAAGCAACGCAAGCAGTAGAACCGCAGCCAACGGCTTGGGGGTGGAAGTGGAGTTCACGCGCGTCTTCGATGCGCCGCGCCGGCTCGTCTTCCAGGTGTGGACTGATCCCAAGCACGTGGCGCAGTGGTGGGGGCCGCATGGATTTACGAATCCGCGGTGTGAGTGGGATGCGCGGACCGGCGGCGCCATCCACGTCGATATGCGGGGGCCCGACGGCAGGATCTATCCGATGACGGGGAGATTTCAGGAAATCGTCGAGCTGGAGCGGCTGGTGTTCACCAGTTCGGCATTGGACGAAGCGGGCAATTCCCTTTTCGAAGTGGAAACCACGGTGACCTTCTCCGAAAAAGGTGGGAAGACGACCCTCACGATGCACGCGCGCGTTGTCAAATCAAGCGTCGGAGCGATGCAGTATATCCAGGGCATGGACGCAGGCTGGACGCAGAGCCTGGAACGTCTTGAGGCCTATGTGGCGAAGGCCGCCAAGCAAGGGAAATTATGACAAACGCAAGAGCTGTTACAGCCGAAAACCTGGCCGAGCGCGAGATTGTGATTACGCGGGTCTTCGATGCGCCGCGCGAACTCATATGGAATGCCTGGACCGATCCCCAGCAGGTTGTGCGATGGTGGGGACCGCGCGGCTTCACAACCACGATCCATGAAATGGACGTGCGACCGGGCGGCCGCTGGGTACAGACCATGCACGGACCTGATGGAACTGACTACCCAGGCGAGAGCGTATTCATTGAGGTTGTGAAACCGGAGCGCATTGTCTACTCCATGTTGGGAGGCAAGAAAGACGAACCTGCCCACCAATTTGAGGCGACGTGGACTTTCGAGGCACAAGGAGACAAGACCAGGCTCACCTTACGAATGTTCTTCCCCTCGGTCGAGGTACGCGAAGATGTCGTCCGGAAGTATGGAGCCATCGAAGGAGGGAACCAGACGCTGGACCGGCTGGCAGAGCATTTGGCGGGAGACAGGACGCAATTGGCAACTTAAGCGTCCTTCATTCAATATATTCCGCCCGCAATTGGCGTATTCTTAGTGGTTGGCGCAAATCTGCTTTTCCCTATTTCTTCACCGGCGGGGGCGTGATTATTTTGCGCGGCGTATAACGCCGGAGCTGGATCGTCGTCTAACCCTAGAGCGCCGAACGGTAAATTCATGTCTTTGAGATTTCATAGTTATGTGACGCAAGCTTTTCTCCTCTCGGCATTGGCGGCGAGCGCGGCCACTTCGGCGTGTTCGAGCAGCGCGACGCAGAGTGCCGAGGCGCAAGGCCCGCCCGCTATGCCGGTAAAAGTGGAGGTGGCGCAGGCAACTCCCGTGGACGACGCGACGGAATACGTGGCCACGCTGAAGTCGCGCGATTCGGCCGTGATCATGCCGCAGGTGGAGGGGCAGATTACAAACATCTTCGTCCACTCAGGAGAGCCGGTCGCCGCTGGCGCTCCGCTGATGGAGATCGATCCGCTCAAGCAGCAGGCCACGGTCAAGAGCCAGGAAAGCTCTCGCGCCGCGCAGCAGGCGAATTTGGATTGGACCAAGCAGCAATACGCACGCGCCCAGGGACTGTATGCGGCGGGCGTAGTGAGCAAGCAGGATCTTGACCAGGCGAAATCCGCCATGGACGCGGCCCAGGCGCAGATGGACTCGCTGGATGCGCAGGTGCGGGAACAGCAAGTGCAACTCCACTATTACAAAGTGGTGGCCCCCTGGAGCGGAATTGTGGGAGATATTCCGGTGCGTGTAGGCGATCGGGTGACGAGCGCTACGCAACTGACGACGGTAGACAAGCCCGGCAGCCTGGAGATCTATGTCTACGTGCCGATCGAGCATTCTTCCCAACTCAAAATGAACCTGCCCGTGCAAGTGCTCGATAGCAATGGCAAGGTGCTGGCCGATAGCCGCGTGAGCTTCATTTCGCCGCAGGTGGACAACACAACCCAGACGGTGCTGGTGAAGGCGCGCATCGCCAATAGCAATGATGCACTGCGGCAATCGCAATTCATACGGGCTCGCGTCGTGTGGGGCACACACCAGAGCCCGGAGGTTCCCATCCTTGCCGTGTCGCGACTGGCGGGGCAGTATTTCGCCTTTGTTGCTGAACCGCAGAATGGCGGGTCGTACGTAGCACGGCAGAAGCCCCTCAAGATCGGGCAGACGGTGGGAAACGACTACGAAGTTCAGGATGGCATCAAGCCAGGCGACAAGGTAATCGTGTCTGGGACTCAGTTCCTGCTGGATGGAGCTCCGGTGATTCCGCAAAGCTGAGAAAAGCAATTGGCAATTAGCGGTTAGCCATAAGCGCCGCAAGGGCGGGCTTGCAAGATTACCGGCTAACTGCAAACGGCCAATTGCCAGTGCTCGTTGCTCGCATTTCCGCAGTCCTAATCGTCTATGTTCGTTAACTTTTTTGTTCGACGTCCGGTGTTCGCCACGGTGTGCGCGCTGCTAATTATTCTGGCGGGCACTGCCGTAATTCCCACACTGCCAATTTCACAGTTCCCCGACCTGGCGCCGCCGCAGGTCAGCGTATCCAGCGCCTATATCGGAGCCAGCGCCCAAGCCGTCGAAAGCGCAGTTACGATTCCGCTGGAGCAACAGATCAACGGCGCCGAGGGGATGAAGTATGTCACCTCGACCAGCGGCAACGATGGCACGAGCAACATCACGGCGACCTTCGATTTGAACCGCGATCCGGACCTGGCGACGGTTGACATACAGAACCGCGTCAACACGGCTCAGGGACGATTGCCGGCGGCCGTGAAAGCGATTGGCATCACAACGGCCAAGAGTTCGCAGAACTTCGTCTTTGGCGCTGCGGTCACATCCGATAACAACAAATATTCCACGCTGTTCATGAGCAACTACCTTGACATCTACGTTAGGGACTCGCTCAAGCGCATTCCCGGTGTGGCGGACGTGCTGATATTCGGTGAACGCAAGTACTCCATGCGACTATGGCTGGATCCGTTGCGCATGGCGGGACGCGGACTGACTGCGCCAGATGTGGTCAACGCGCTGTCGGAGCAAAACGTCGAAGTCGCAGCCGGACAGGTGGGCCAGCAGCCCGCCGAAGAAGGCCAGCAGTATCAGATCAGTGTGCGGGCGGTTGGACGTCTCAGTGAAGCGAGCCAATTCGACAACATCATTCTCAAGACCAATGCTGACGGAACTCTGGTGCGGCTGAAAGATGTGGGCCGCGCCGAGTTGGGCGCCGAGGATTACAGCAGCGATCTACAGTTTAACGGGCAAGATGCGGTTGGCCTTGGCGTGACGCAGCTTTCCACGGCGAACGCGCTCGATGTCGACCGGCGGGCCATCGCCGAACTGAACCGCCTGGCGAAAAATTTCCCTCCGGGAATGCACTACAAACTGGCATTCGATACTACCGACGCGGTAGGCGAATCCATTCGCGACGTAGTGTTCACGGTAGGCTCCGCGATCCTGCTGGTCATCCTGGTGATCTTTATCTTCCTCGGTGACTGGAGGACGACGATGATTCACTTCATCGCCACACCGGTTTCACTCATCGGAACATTCGTCTTTGTCAAGTTGCTCGGCTTCTCCATCAACACGCTGACGTTGTTCGGCATCACACTCGCCACCGGCCTGGTTGTCGACGACGCGATCGTCGTGATTGAAAACATTGAGCGCCACATCGCTGCTGGCGAACACGACTCGCACAAGGCGGCATCGGCAGCCACCGGCGAGATTACCAGCGCTGTCATCGCCACCTCCCTGGTGCTAATTGCCGTCTTTGTGCCGGTTGCGTTCTTTCCTGGGACGACCGGCATTCTGTTTCGCCAGTTTGCGCTGACCATCGCATTTTCCATCGCCATTTCCGCCTTCAACGCGCTCACCCTGGCTCCGGCGCTGGCAGCAATTTTCCTGAGCGGCGGCCACCGGAAAAAGTGGTGGTGGCTGCAAAAGTTCGACGATGGCATCGTGGTCCTCACCCGCGGCTATCGTGCCCTGCTGCATCACCTGCTGGAATACAAGGTAGCGATGGCAGTGCTGTTTTTTGCCGGCCTGGGACTGACGTATTTCGTATTCACGCGCGTGCCGACCGGGTTTGTGCCGGACGAAGACCAGGGATATTTCATCATCGTTATTCAGGCGCCGTCGGGAGCTTCGCTGGAATATACGAAAGCAATTGGGAAACAGGTTTCGGATCTGCTGCGTGATGTCTCGGAGGCGGAGGGGACGTTTTCGGTGGCGGGCTTCAGTTTTGCCGGCAGTGCCCCGAATCAAGGACTGATCTTCGTTCCTCTGAAACCATATTCCCAACGCAAGGGCCAGGACCACACGGCGACCGCGATTCTGAACCGGGTTCGTCCGCGGATGTTTTCCGTGTCTGGCGCGATTGTGTTTGCCACGCTTCCCCCTGCCATCAACGGCCTCGGCCAGTTTGGCGGATTTCAATTCGTGGTCCAGGACCAAGCCTCGCATACGCTGGAGGAGCTCTCGAACACGACGCACGACCTTATTCGGCGGGCGGGCGGGCGCAAAGATCTGGTAGGACTGTACACACCGTTCACGGCAAACGATCCGCAATATTTGGTGACGATTGACCGCGAGAAGGCCAAGAGCCTGCATGTGCCGCTCTCGCAGATCACCGACACTCTGGGTGTTTACATGGGTTCGTCCTATGTCAACGATTTCGATTTCAATAATCGTTCGTATCGCGTTTATGTCCAGGCTGACAAGCAGTTCCGCTCTACAGCGCAGGATATGAAGCAATTCTACGTACGCTCTGATAGCGGCGCCATGATTCCGCTGGACAACTTGATCAATGTGACGCAAACCTCAACTCCACAGGTGATCAGCCATTACAACTTGTTCCGGTCGGCGGAAATTGATGGTTCGGCCGCGCCTGGTTTCAGCTCCGGGCAGGCGATCGCGGCCATGGACGAACTCGCCAAGAAGATGCCGCAGGGCTTCTCTTACAGCTGGACAGGGCTTTCGCTCGAAGAGTTGCAGGCGGGCGGCACGTCGCTGATTCTATTTGGCCTGGGCACGCTGGTCGTGTATCTCACGCTCTCGGCGCAGTATGAAAGCTTTGTTTTGCCGTTTATCGTGCTCTTGGCCGTGCCAATGGCCTTGCTGGGTGCGCTCGGCGCTCAATGGATTCGCGGCCTGCAGAACGACGTCTTCTGCCAAGTCGGACTGGTGATGCTGGTTGGACTTTCGAGCAAGAATGCGATTTTGATCGTGGAATTTTCCGAACAGTTGCGCCAGCGCGGGCTACCGCTCGTGGAAGCTGCCGTTCAAGCGGCGACCATTCGCCTGAGGCCGATCCTGATGACTTCGCTGGCGTTCATCCTGGGCGTCGTGCCTTTGGTGCTCGCCACCGGAGCCGGCGAGAATGGCCGCCACTCGGTGGGCACAACGGTTTTCGGTGGCATGATCATGTCGACCGTGCTGAATCTTTTCTTCATCCCGGTGCTGTACTTGATTATCGAAGGCTGGCGGGAGCGCGGACATAAAACTGCTGCAGCGGAATAGGCAGGGGTTAGGCGACGGAACGCTTCGGAATTGAAGTGACAGCGCCCTTGTCGAGGGTCTTGGTTTTCTTAACTTTCTCTCCCTGAGTTCTCGTCACCTCCCGTTCGGCTGCTATTTTTTCGGCTTTCTTGCGAGCCTTGCGCCGCATCTTGGCCATCCACTCGCGCGAATACATGGTTCCGCGGCATTTAGGTGAACCGCAGCAGCAAGGCGCGGGATCTTCGTCGTCGTACAAGTTGTAATCCCAAAGCAGTTCTTCACCCGGCGCGATGTCGCGTAGAGCAAAGATCCAGACACGATTCTTGATCTCATCGATTTCGCAATTGGGGTTGCAGGAATGATTCAGGTAGGCGCCCATGCCTTCGCCGTCGATCACGGTCTTGCCGTCTTCCAGCCCATAGAGGTAAGTGCGGGGCGCGCCATCGTACAGACGATTGGCCTCCTCGGCGGTAAGGCGTGGCCCGGAATATTCGACGACGCGAGCGCCTTTGCGGATGGGCGCTGTGGTAAAGACACCCGCTGCATGGATACGTGAGGGACGGACCACTAATGCCATACATTAATTTCGCATGACTGGCAGCCTTGTAGGAAGGCGAAAAAAATGCCGGAGAAAACGCAGCCGAATCCACCGCCAGCAAAAAGATATGACTCCGAGTCTTGTTAACTCCCCGAAAAGCCTTGCGGGATGAGGGTTTCTGGTGAATCGCCTTGAGTAAACTCTGGCTTGGTTGATGGATGCGTGGTAGACTTCCGCGGTTTCTGGCAAATCGCGGAGGATGGAACCTTGGGGGAAGACACAATGCGTATGACTCGAAAAATGATTGGAATCCTGGCAACTCTGGTAGTCGGCGGAACGCTTTTCACCGCGACTGCGCAAACATCGAAAGAAAAAAACAGCGCGAGCGCCACGCCGCCGCAGGCCTACTGCACGAGCACCGGCGGCACGCTGGAAACGCGTCTTCCCGTCTACGGCACAAATGGGCCGATTCAGGACTGGCTCCGTTTGGCGGGCAGTCAGGACTTCTGCCAGTACACATCATCCTCCGACGGCTCGCGCATTCACGTTTCACTGGATACGCTCTACTCCCTAAAGCCTTCGCTGGCCGCCTTGGCTTATTATGCTGAAACTGCATGGAACGGACTGGGAGAAGGAAATCCGGCGTCGCTTTATTGCACGCAACTCGGCGGGTCGGACTTATTCGGGGGGATCAATGCCGCCGGCGGCGGCTGGGTTGAATTCCACACGATCGACGAAGTTTTGGAGGCCTGCATCTTTCCCGATAACTCCACCATTGACTCGTGGGGATTGTTTTATCATTCCGCCGGAATTATTCGCGGTGCGGATCTCTCCACGGTGTTGCGATATCCGAATCCGTACACGACGAAGCAGAAGAGCAAGTAGAGGCTGCGTCGCGGCTTTTCTGTAGGCAAATGCGAAATAAAAACGCCGCCGCTGTTTAGTTCGTTGCAGCGGCGGCATTAGTTTTCTGCACGTAATTTTCGCGTCTACGGATCGTAAACCGCGCTGCCATAGCCTTGTTTGCGGGCGGAGTCCTGCATTTCTTCCAGCTGCTTCTTCTGGTCTTCCAGCTGAGCTTGCATCCGCTCCACCTGCTGTTGCTTTTCTTTCTGATGTTCGTTCCACTCCACGCAATTGGCCACGCAGTTGCCCGGGGCAAAGCGGATCGACTCGCTGAGCGCGTCAACCTGACTTTGCAGCGACACGACCTGACTCTTCTGGTCCTGGATCTGTGACTTCCAATCTTCCGCGGACTTCTTCGCACTATCGGAGGAGGCAGGCGGAGCTGTCTTTTCCCCACTGGCTGCGACCGGTATCAAAGCCACTGATGCATGCCCGGAAATTTGTTCGTTGGTAATCACCTTGGGCGAGCTCGCATCCTTGCTCGAAGCGGTTTTTGATTTTTCCTTCTGCTGGCGCTGCTGACGCGCGAGGTCACCCAGAGACGGCGCATCCTGGGCGTAGGCAATCCCGCCGGCCAGCGAAACCATAGCCGCAAAAAGCAGGAGATTCCTGCATCGTGTGCCCATAGCGAAGCCCTCTTCGCAAACCGTGACGAAATCGATGGTTTGCCCAGATAAATGCTATAAGCAAAGACCCGCCGAACCAGCATTACGAACGGGCCATGCACACCCGTCACGCGAGGGTTGCAGGGAATTGTTATGGGTTGCCTCTGCCGGCGGCTATAGCGCTGGTTGACTGCTCATGCTGGATAGTCGATTGCCCGCGATGGCGGGCACAATCTGGATCTGCACCAACCGGGCTGGGGAGGCTTTATCTTTCCTGGCCAGTAGATTTACCGAGGGGATACCGGTTCGAGCAAAGGATTTCTCACAGTCCGCCGTAGAGGGGCCGCGCATATTTCCTTCCATGAAAGCCAACCCTGGGCAGCGAGTGCAGGTCGAACCATGCGTACACTGCGAACAACCCGACAGATCCTTGAGCCGGATCGAGCGAACCTCTTTCAACTGCTCGGAGTTGCGCCAGATGTCAA
Source organism: uncultured Acidobacteriaceae bacterium (assembly GCA_964403025.1). Lineage (GTDB taxonomy): Bacteria > Acidobacteriota > Terriglobia > Terriglobales > Acidobacteriaceae > Sulfotelmatobacter. The sequence continues at coordinate 167,952 of CAYOEH010000008.1, forward strand.
TAAAGCGCTGCTGGCGCACGTTGCCGCAGGACAAAGGAAATTGCACGCAAGGATAAAACTCACCGTAGGGAGAAACGTAGCAGGCGGTGTGGCCCGCGCTGCATGGTAAGGATGCCATGCTGTCGGCATCAGGCGGAGGAGGAGGCGCGCAGAACTCCTCGGCATTGCCGACGAAACTCTCGTCCCGGAAGAGTTCATGCAGAGCGGACTGGCCCGCATTCAAATCCAAAATCGAGCGGTCGCCATCCATCTTGGGAGTGATCGTCGGATCCAGCGTGTATTCGGCGCCGAGTTCATCGGCGAGCGCGCGGACACCGCGATAGTCCTGCATGTTCTCGGTCATCAGTACGTTCGCCATGATGACTTTCAGCCCTTGTGATTTGAGAAAGCGGATGGCGTTGATGGAGCGCTGCAGCGAGCCTTTCACCTTCGTGATGGCGTCGTGCACTTCGGGCCGGTGGGAATAAATGCTGATCTGGATCGACGCCACTCCTAAATCACGCAAGCGTGCCGCCTGAGCTTCGCGGATCAGCACGGCGTTGGTCTTCAACTTGATGCAGAAGGTAAGCGCCCGCGCGTACTCGAGGATTTCGAAAAAATCTCTGCGCAGGAAAATCTCGCCGCCGCTGAAGGTCAGAATAAAAACTCCAGCTTCGGACATTTCCCGCAGGAGATGCTTGATCTCCACCGTGGTCATCTCGCCGTGATCGTCGTGGTCGAGGTAGCAGTGAACGCACTGCTCGTTGCAGCGGTAGGTGAGATCGATTTGCGCGCTGAAGGGTACGCCCAACCGCAAAGCCCGTTCGCTCATCTCCTGCATCAAGGCGCTCATTGCTGTGCTTGCTCCTGAAGTAGAGTTTGCGGATTGGCAATCGGCTGTTCGGAGATCAGCAGGATGCCATGCTTGGCCAAGTCTTCGGCCAAGGCTTCGGCGTCTCGCATGGCTTCTTCGGGCTTCACCTCGAATTCGGAACAGATGCGGCGCTCGACAATTTCATCCAGTGGGGTGGCGCCGTCGGCAGCCTGCCAGAGAATGGTCGCGGTCGGATTCAGGGTAAACAGCGTCGAGCCCTGGCCCGACATGACCAGCATTTCTTCTCCCAGCATGCGAGCTGCGATGCGCGGACTGCGCGCGACGTACATTTTCTTAGTCATCTTTTATTCTTCATTCAATACTCGTTTATCCGATCAAATCCCAAACCCGCGCGTCCGGCACAAATGTGAGCCGGTGAACCGGTACGTGCCCGACGAAATCGCAGGCCGCTTGAAATGCCCGATGAACCATTTCCGGATCTTCGGCAAAGAAAAGCATGTTGGCTAGCAACTCGCGCCCGGCATCGGCGGTAGCCACTGGATCGATGCGATTCTCCGGGCCCTGCACCAGCAAATACAGAGCTGCTACCGGCGCCGAAGTGTTCTCGCCGAGTTTGGCCAGTTCACCGGTGAAAGGCGTTCCATAGGCGACATAGCCGCCCGCCTGCTTGCGGACGTACGAGATCTCGTCGGTTAGAAGTGTGGCGTCTGGTGGAGCAAGCCGCGAGATCGTCGTCTTGCCCGCGCCAGAAACCCCAGCGAACAGGAATGCCTTCCCGTTGCGAATGGCGCTGGCCGAGTGCAAAAGAAAGCCGCCCTGCTTCGCGAGAACCAGCGTGTGAACGATGCGCAGAACCGAGTCGATGGCGTAGGGATTCGCGGTCTGGCGAATGATGCCGCGGCCCGCGGCGGGCTCCCACTCGGCGCGAAAATCGCCGCGCTCCAAAAACCACCGGCCGGAACGGTATTTCACGCTAACATCCGCGTGCCGATCGGCAAATGCAAGAGGCCCCAGGTGCACGTCGAATTCGTATTCGGCGCCTTCCCCCGCGCTCACGAATCCGGCATAGCGATTGTGCAGCAGGTCGAGAAAATCCGAGTCGGTGGTGTTCAGCTGAACGGAAATGCCGCCAATCGCAATCACTACGCTGTACTGCTCGACTTGTGTGGCTAGCCCTGGCACGGGAGAACTGGCTCCTCTGGTGTTTGCCGCATGCGATGCAGATAAACGAGAGCGCGCGCTGCCGGAACCGAGCGCCGAATCACTCTTGCGACCAAGCTCTCAACTCCGGTCAGCTCCGCGGGCACCGGGATTAGCTTTCCTTCCCGGATCAGATATGTGACCCGGCCCAGCAACTCGTTCCCCGCCACTGGAAGATCCGGCTTGGGCAACGCATCCCCTTGTGTAATCCATTGCGGATTGTCCCGGCCGCCGGCTGTGCCGATAATGCGATGCGCACAGAGCCTGCCTTCGCGCCCAACGAGAACGACGTCTCCGATGCGAACTTGATCCTGGCCAACGCGATCAACCACCAGCGTATCTCCGGGCCAGACCGCCGGCAGCATGCTCCAGCCAGTCGCGGCGAAACGAAGGCTGCCGAAGGAGCGCAGGACTTCCGTCGCAAGCTCGCGCTTCAGTGCGCTTCGAGCGTCGGAGTCTGCGTGCCAGGCTTGCTTCATGAAGCGGAGAGGCTTGTGATTCGGCAATTATGGTCGGCGTCGGTCATCTTGCCGCAAGTAAGGGCCGAAGTTACGAAGACCTGTTCGAAGCGAAAGCCTGGCTTCTCGTACGGCTTCTTGAGCGTTGCGGGGTTCGTCTCTCCGCCTGGCGAATGATTCGTATCCATAAACATCTATCCCTCGTTTACTGCAAAGCAGACTGTGACGCCTGGACCGCGCAACCACCGCTTGTGCCTGATGTACTGCAGGTCTGGTTGCTCAGAGTGGAGAAGTATACCTGAGAGGCCCCGGTCAGCGTTTCCAGCGTGTTGTCGATGACAATGCCGCTCGTGCCGCCGTTGGCACGAAGCGCCGCGGTCGCGATCGAACCAAAATTCGTCCACTTCTGGGCGCCGTCGGTGGTACTACCACCTACGGCTGTGTTCCAAGTGGGAGGACTCGCCCCTGAGATACCATTGTGCACGGTGGCCCGCTCGATATTGTTGTTGCTATCTAGGACTTCGTTCCCTGTGGTGTAAGTATGGTCTGCTACCCAGGCGCCCGGAGTGACAGCGGTCGATGGACCTTGATCCAGCCAGGTTACGCCGCCGTCTGGCGTCGTCCCTCCCGTCGCTCCGTTCCACGTTGGGACGGTCAGGCCCGACGGGCCGGTTGTGCTCTCCACGACCTCAATGTGAAGACCAGTATCCAGAATTTCTTGGCCGACCGAATATAGGTTGGAGGGGAGCCAAGACGTGTTCTTGAAATTCATGACACACCCTGCAGCCGCGCACGCGGACGACTCTCCGCCTGTCTGTACGCTCGCGAAGATCCATTCCGTAGCACCGCCTGCGGCATTAGGGTTAAATATATCCGTCACCGGAGAGCACGCCGTGTCGTCTGTCGACAAGGCTGGCCCGGGGACCACCTCTCCCATCGTGCCAGCCGTGATGGGAACCCGGTATAGAGTCGGGGCCAGGCCAGTATCTCCGCAGACATACAGGCTTCCCGTGCCGTTTACCGAAGTTCTATAGTTGTTGTCGAAATCGCCGCCGTAGAGGGGATTCGGTGTCCCAGAGGGCACACTGGTGCCCACTTCCGCTTCCGATCCAATGTCACCACCCGTGAAGCTGGTACCGAGCTGATAGACCCCGGCACAAGGAGTGCCGCCAACATTGATTGGACAGTCCGCGCCACCGTCGCTTGAGGCGAACACATATACCAGCCCGAGCGTGGGGTTCACGGTAGGACCCTCAACGAGTCCGGCGCCAAAATCCAGCTGGCCGGAAGTGGTCACCGACGCCGTTGACGAGTTGACGCGGTAGAGGAACCCAGTCGCATCTCCGACAAACACATTCCCTGAAATAAAGTCATAAACCGGACTGTCGAGAGGAGCATCGGCGTTCACATGAACCGGCCATCCCCCGGTTCTTATCTCAGCCGGAGCGGCGTTAAAAAACGGAGTGAATTTATGAAGCCAACCGAGGGCGTCTCCTACATACGCGGTATCGCTGCCGTAGTCGTAAAAGACGGATGAGGTTGTGTCATTATTGATTACCCCGGAGGAACCCGTAAGAAATCTGGCTGTCATGCAGGGTGGCGAGGCGCACCTTTCATACGCTCCTCGACCCACGGCGGTAAGGGTTTGCGGACTGCCCACGCTTTCCGTGGTAGAAGGCGCCCATTTCAGCAGGACGATGGCGCCCTCGTTGCCTCCATTCGTTTGCACGAACGCGACCTGGCTGCCGTCGAGCGAATACACCGGAGAAGTCAGGATCTGGCCGCCGGTGTTATAGGCCCAGTAAACCGAGGGTATCGTGTCTACGGTTGTCACCGCGTTGTCGATCATGGTCACAGCCCCGGCCAAGGCAATAGCCCTACCCGTAAGCGAAGCGCCGGAGTCCAGGGTGATCGAGGCCTGCGCGACGATATTGCCGGCCGCGACAGCGGTTCCCGGAAGGGTGGCGGAGCTTCCCACCAGCCAAATCACGTTACCAGCCGTCGCGCCACCGGACAGAACCACGGTGCCGGCAATATTAAGAGTGCTGCCGATCTGGAAGATGTAGTCTCCGGCGCCGTTGAGGGTCACGGTTGACCCGGCACTCAAGGCAAGGGAACTCCCCGCGCTGTATAAGCCGGGTGTGAGAGTTTGTCCGTCGAGGGACGTAATGCCTACTCCTCCCGTCAGCCCTTGGTAGTGGGTGTATGCCGTATTAGCGTCCGCTTGGGCCTGGCTGGCGACCGCGTCTCCGAGGTGCTCTACCGCCGGTGCGGTAAGAACGCCGGGCGGAAAGCCAGTAAGGCTGGTGCCTGGAGAGACACCGATATTGGCGCCCGTGACTACGCTGTTGCCCGTGTTCGTCACGGTAGAAGAACCGAGGACTGCGAAGCTCGCGGCCGTCGCCAGATTAAGGTCGCTACAACCGGAATAAAGATTGTCGTAAGCCACAATGCTGGCTTGAGTACTCGATCCGACAAGGCCCGTATTGTAGATAACGAAGTCGGGTTGCGCGGCGCTCCCGCAGCTGGCTGTGTTTCGAACAGTCTGGAAAGTCGCCGGGAAATTGTCGGCGCCGGAGCTGGCTGCGCTACCCAGGGTGACCGCCCAGTCCCGATGCAGCTTGCGGTTCCTGGATTCGCGCTCGCGTTTGCTGGCGACCGGCAGTGGATGAGCGAGGGCATCACCATTCGCGGCCGCTGGCAGCATGAACGGCAATTGGCTGCGATAGCGTTGCTGCCAATAACGAGGGTCTTTTTCTATCTGGGCGGCCTGTTCGGTGGTTGCAGGCCGGGAGAAAATTACGTGGCGATGGCTCCAGTCGGTCGGGACGGGAATGCCTGCTGGCGGAGCCGACGAACTCTGGCCCAACGTAAGTGGGGCCAAGGTGAGCATTCCTAGAATTGCTAGACCCAGAATTGCCAGACCCGGAATTGCCAGACCCGGAATTGCCAGACCCGGAGTTGCGAGACCCAACACCAGTGAACGCTGCCGGTTCCTTCTCATTTTGCTCCCTGATTTGAAGGCTCGAATCACGGCCAGATTGAAAGCGGTTACCGCCAAACTCTCACCCCGTGTGCGCTAGAAATTCAGTCGGCTGGTTGGAAAAACATCATACACCCGGGCGCTTGGAGCAGACTTCGAAAATTGGGCTGCTGGAAAGAGAGATTTCCACAGGCGTCCCCACTTGCAAAAAAAGCGGGGCGCACGCCGAGGGGTCGTGCGCTCTGCATCATCATCATCTTCTTCTGCCCTCGAAGGGGCACACATCAGTCTGGAAGTGACGATGTAGGAATCTGCTGCGCGCGGGTACGAAGCTCTTCGAACAAAACGGTGCTCAAGTAGCGTTCTCCGAAGGACGGCAGGATCACCACGATCAGTTTCCCCTTATTCTCCGGGCGTTTCGCCACTTGCAACGCGGCGGTCACCGCCGCACCGGAAGAAATCCCTACGAAGATTCCCTCTTCCAGGGGCAGCCGGCGCGCCATGCGAATGGCCTCGTCATTGCTGACCTGAATAATTTCGTCAATGTAATCAGTACGGAGGATCCGGGGAACAAAACCAGCGCCAATGCCCTGAATCTTGTGCGGGCCGGGCTTTCCGCCGGAGAGCACCGGACTTTCCGCCGGCTCTACGGCAATCGCCTTGAAGGATGGTTTCTTAGGCTTGATAAATTCGCAGACGCCGGTGATGGTGCCGCCGGTGCCGATGCCGGAAACTAAAAAGTCGACGCGGCCGTCGGTGTCGGCCCAAATCTCGGGGCCGGTGGTTTCGAAGTGAATCTTGGGATTGGCCGGGTTGTCGAACTGCTGCAGCATGTAACTGTTCGGAGTTTTGGCGAGCAACTCCTCGGCTTTGAGGATGGCGCCCTTCATCCCGCGCGGACCCGGGGTGAGGACGAGTTCCGCGCCAAAAGCCAGCAGCAGAACACGGCGCTCCAGGCTCATCGTCTCCGGCATGGTGAGGATAAGTTTGTAACCTTTGACGGCAGCGACAAACGCCAGGCCGATCCCGGTGTTGCCGCTGGTCGGCTCGATCAGGACCGTCTTCCCCGGCTGAATTTTTCCGGCGCGCTCGGCGTCGCTGATCATGCTGGCGCCGATGCGGTCCTTCACGCTGCCCACCGGATTCTGACTTTCCAGCTTGGCCACGACCTCGGCCACGCAACCTTCCGTTACCTTGTTGAGCCGCACCAGTGGAGTGTGGCCGACCAGTTCGATGATGTCTTTCGCGATCTTCATAGTGATTTCGTGCCCTCCTCGGCGGCCTCGCTGTCAGTCCGGACTAAGGAAAGTAAGTCTACCTCTCTGGTAGCCTATCATGGCGGTGGAGGCAAAGAAAATCGGCATCTGAGCGGAGCGATGTCAGGAGGTAGCAGTGGCTGCGGCGGCTTTAGGCGCAACTGCCTGCTCGATCAGGGTGCCCAGGCGGAAGGTAATCGCCTCTACGACTTGAAGGTCATCTTTGGTAAAGGCGTCCTGACGGGCGCGGTAAAGGGCTAGCACGGCAGCGACCCCAGAAGTTCCTTCGAGCGGGACGGCGAGGGCAGAACGGAGCGAAGCATTTTCGGTGGACGGTTGGAGATAACCGGGTTCAACGGATGGATTGCCGTTCAAAATCGGTTTGTGATTCTGGGCGACCCAACCCGACAAACCTTCGCCGAGTGGAATTTGTAAAGAGGAGAACACGCGAGAGTTCTCGCCGCTGACAAACTCCGCCAGCAGGACGTTGCCCTTGCGAAGGTAAACGGCCATCGAGTCGTGAGGTACAAGCCGCTTCAGGCGCACGGCGAGCAGAGAAAGAGTGTCATCGAGGGTTAGCGACGAGTTCAGCGTGCGGTTTAAATCGGCGAGACTCTGCGCCTGTAGACGAGCCGCTGCGAGACGGTCAGTGGATTCGGCTGCAGGGACCGCGCTCTGTGGTGATTCGGAGGTGCGAGCAAAACCGGCGTCGGGGGCGAGTCCGCGCTCGACTTTAATATCGGTGGAAAGTTTGGGAGGAGCTTGCAGCGGCAGGAGGCGCGCGAGTTTCTCCCACTCGACGTAGCGGCGCTGCAGGATCGCAACGACTTGCGGATCGAAAGCCGCATTGGCTTCGGAAGCAACCTTGGCCATGGCTTCATGAAGCGGCAGAGCTTTGCGGTACTGGCGATCGGAGGCCAGCGCGTCGAGGCAGTCGACAGCGGAAAGAATGCGGGCGCCGATGGGAATGGCTTCTCCAGCGAGGCCGTTGGGATAACCACTGCCGTCCCATTTTTCATGGTGCGCTCGCACGATCGGCACGACGGGATAGGGAAAGTCAACCTGCTCGAGAATCTCCGCACCAACGATGGGATGTATCTTCATCTTCTCGAATTCTTCCGGAGTAAGTTTGCCGGGCTTGGAGATGATGTGCTCGGGAACAGCGAGCTTGCCGATGTCATGGAGGACGGAAGCAGCGCGCAGGGCTTCGGTTTCGTCCTCGGTCAGGTGTAGTTCCTTTGCCAGTTCCATGGCGTAGACGCGCACGCGCTGGAGATGCTCGCCGGTGGTTTGATCTTTCGCCTCGATGGCCAGGGCCAGAGCCTCGATGGTGCGCAGATGAAGATTCGAAACCTGCTCGGCGTGCTTCTTCTCGGTTTCGAGCTTACCCAGATAGAGGCGGTAGGAGCGATACATCAGGTAGATGGGAGGCAAGACTAGCAGAGATGACTGCCAGCCGATGTTGTGGTTGAGGAAGCTGACCAGTCCGGCTACTGCGGCGCCCACCATGTAGTAAGGAAAAGACCAGAGATAGGACTCGGTCCAGACCTTGGAGAACGGCTTGTCTTCAGTCAAGCCGATGATGGTGGAAGTGGCCAGCGTATTGACAGCAAAGTGCGTGACTGCGGCAACAACCAATGCCAAAGGCCCAGGGCCGTGGAGCACATGAATGCAGACGAGATGATAGGCGGCGTAGGCGGTGGCGGCCGATACCGTGACCTGGGAAAGATTGAATATCAACTGGATCGGTTGCAGACGTCTGGCTGGCTTCCAGAAAAACTGGCCCATGGTACTGACCAGGCCGATCAGCAGAGTCTCCGGCAGACTCATTTCCAGAATGCCCAGAAGCGTGAACAAAAAGTTCACTGACAGCGTTCCGCCGGGAAGACTGACTTTGAGCGGAGACGCGAGAAGGGCGGCGATCATATAACAAACGAACTTGAGCGTGTCGCTGGAGTGCCATTGGGTAAAGCCGAGAGCGAATGCACCTAATGCCGCCAGGGCCATGCTGGCGATAAACACACGTGCGCTAAGTTCGCGAGGCGAGGACATAAGAAGGTTCTTACAATTCTGCTAGGAAGTTGGGCGAGGATCATCCGAAAAGCGAAGTTACCTGGTTACCATCGTGCTCGGGACAGAGTGTCCCATGGGCGCGAGCGTGGGACAAGATGTCATCCACGAGCGAGCGCTTGACCAGCTAAGCCCTTGATAGATAGGGATTCGAGATCGCCCACTTTGGACCTGCGGATGCACCGTTAGGGGCACGTAGCCTGTGGACTGTGCGCGGGGGCGTGCAGATGAGTGGGGTTCCAATGAAAAAATTGGTTGTTGTTCTACTGCTGTTGGCGGGGTCGCTAAGCTATGCCAACGACTCCAAACTGTCACCTGATCTGAAGTCATCCACCGCATCGACGGTGAGGGTTGTGGTGCAGTACAACCAGGCCCCGGGACTTCTCGACCTGAACTTGTTGGGAGCCTTGGGATCGATTCTGAACTCCTTGCCGCTGGTGAATGCTATTGTGGCCGACTTGCCGCTGGCGAATGTTCTCACGCTCTCGAATCAGGCGGACGTGAAGTACATCAGTCTCGATCGAGTGCTGGCGCCAAACCTAAGCAATGCAGCACCAGCGATCAACGCGTTCGCGGCGTGGCAATCCGGCTACACGGGAGCGGGCATTGGAGTGGCGCTGCTCGACAGTGGAGTCAGCAGCCATCCGGATCTGAATGGCGGATTCTTAGGATTGTCCCGAGTGGTGTGGAACCAGAGCTTTGTCTCTGGCAACCCAAGCGCCGCCGATCAGTACGGACACGGCACGCACGTCGCAGGGTTGATCGCCGGGGATGGCGCGAGTTCGACTGGATCGAAGTATTCGCGCACGTTTGAAGGCATCGCGCCCGAAGCGCACCTGGTGAATTTGCGCGTTCTCGATCAGAATGGCGAAGGGAACGACAGCACAGTGATCGCTGCTATCAACACGGCGATCACCCTGAAGCCGCTGTTCAACATCCGAGTAATGAATCTCTCGCTGGGTCGCGAGGTGTACGAAACTTACAAGCTCGACCCGCTTTGCCAGGCAGTAGAAGCGGCGTGGAAGAACGGAATCGTGGTGGTAGTGTCGGCGGGAAATAACGGGCGAACGTTGGCGAGCGATGGCTATGGAACGGTCACGTCTCCGGGCAACGATCCTTACGTGATCACGGTGGGCGCGATGAAGCCAATGGGAACTCCAACGCGGCTGGACGACCTGATTGCGAGCTACAGCTCGAAAGGGCCGACGGCCGGAGACGCGGTAGTGAAACCGGACGTAGTCGCTCCGGGAAATCTACTGGTGTCGCTCGAGTCACCAAACTCGACGCTGTACAACGAGTTCCCTGGCAATCAAGTGCCCTACGGCTACTACGTGAACGGAGGAAGCAGCGCGTCGTCCTCCAGCTATTTCACTTTGAGTGGAACCAGCATGGCAGCGGGGGTGGTGAGTGGAGCGGTGGCCGACATGCTGCAGAAGAGTCCGAGCCTCACACCTGATCAGGTGAAGGCGCGGCTGATGAAAACAGCGTGGAAGTCGCTGCCTTTGTATAGCAGCTATACCGACCCTGTTTCGGGAATCACATACAGCTCGCAATACGATGTTTTCACGGTGGGTGCGGGTTATGTGGATCTGGAAGCGGCCTTGGCCAACACGGACCTGGCCAAGGGAACGGCGATGTCTCCCATCGCGACCTTTAATACGAGCTCGGACAGCGTGTATTTGAAAGACGATCCTTCGGCGGTATGGAACACATCGGCCACGTGGTCAAATGCAGCGGTGTGGGGAACTTCGCAATTCTTGGTGGGGAGTGGGGCGGTGACGGCGAGTGAAGCATCGACGTCTACAGTTTCGGGCAACAACGCCTTGTGGGGCGGCAACGCGCTCTGGGGTGGAAACGCCCTGTGGGGCGGAAATGCGTTGTGGGGTGGCAATGCACTCTGGGGCGGAAACGCGCTCTGGGGCGGAAGCTTTCCGGGCGGGGAAAACTAGACCAGGCGACGTTGCAAGAGTGCGGGTTCTGCGTGCAAGCTGGTATCTGTGCCAGAACTGCCAGACATTACCGCCTACATCGGCGCGCTTGAATCACGGGTCATCGGCCAGCCGCTGCTTCACGTACGGCTGGCCAGCGCCTTTCTGCTGCGAACCGTGGATCCGCCACTCGCCAGTGTGGAGGGTCACACCGTCCGCGAACTGCGGCGAGTTGGCAAGCGCATCGCGATCGGACTAGACAACGATCTCTGGCTGGTTCTACACCTGATGATCGCGGGGCGGTTGCACTGGCGAGCGCCGGAAGCAAAGCTGGCCGGTCGTCAAAATCTGGCGGCCTTCGATTTTCCCAATGGTTCTCTAATTCTCACCGAGGCCGGCGCCAAGCGCCGCGCATCGTTGCACATACTAAAGAACGAGGAAAGCTTGCGTGCTTTCGACGCGGGAGGGATGGATATCTTTTCTGGCGATGTCGAATCGTTTCGTGCGAAGCTTACTGCCGAGAACCACACCCTCAAGAGAGCGCTGACCGATCCGCGGCTGGTAAGCGGCGTGGGCAACGCATATTCCGACGAGATCCTGCACGCGGCACAGTTGTCGCCGATCGCGCTCACGCAGAAACTGGGTCTGGAGGACTGGGAGAGACTATTTGCCGCCACGCGGCACGTCCTCGGATTCTGGATGGACAAACTCAGCGCCGACGTGAAGGACTGCTTCCCCGAAAAGGTCACCGCCTTTCGCGAAGGGATGGCAGTGCATGGACGGTACGGCAAACCCTGTCCTCGATGTGGTGACAATGTTTTGCGGATTCGTTATGCGGACAAAGAAACGAACTACTGCGCCCGCTGCCAGACCGGCGGCAAAGTCCTTGCGGATCGGAGTTTGTCCCGGCTATTGGGATCGGACTGGCCTCGCACTTTGGAAGAACTGGAAGCGCTAAAGCGCCGCTGAAGGCCGCGAATCGAGCCTCTATAGATGCATGCGTAGGCCTCCCAACCCGCTTCAACAAAACCAGCCTCTTCCAGTAAACTGCTTGCCAACGAGGAATCCTTTCTTGCCAAAATTCGGGACGTTTTTGGGACGTATTGTCTTCCTATTTTTCTTGAGCTCACTTGTTGGGTTGGCGATTGCGCAGACGGTTTCGGCCGACTTGGTGAATGGTCTGAAATGGCGCTTGATTGGACCATTCCGTGGTGGACGGGTCGTGGCCGTGGCTGGTGTTCCGGGCGACTCCACCACTTTCTATTTTGGCGCGGTCGATGGCGGCATCTGGAAGACCACCGACGCAGGAACTGTTTGGACGCCAATCTTCGACAGCCAGCCTGTAGCCTCAATCGGCGCGATTGCTGTGGCGCCATCCGATCCCAAGACGATTTACGCCGGAACCGGAGAGTCCGACATTCGCTCGAATTTATCTTCCGGCACCGGAGTTTACAAATCGAATGATGGGAGCGGGACCTGGACGCACATAGGCCTGGAAGATACACGCCAGATCAGCCGGATCGTGATCGATCCGCACGATGCGAGCATCGTGTACGTGGGTGCGCTCGGCCATGCTTATGGCCCGAATGAACAACGTGGTGTTTACAAATCCGTGGATGGCGGAGCGCATTGGATCAAGGTACTCGATCAGGGAGCCGAAATTGGCATTTCCGATCTGGCGATCTGCTCCGGAAACTCTCAGCTTTTGTTTGCCGGAACGTGGAATACGCATCGTCCTCCGTGGAGCGCGTACGCGCCCATCGATGGACCCGGCGGTGAACTCTATCGATCACGTGACGCGGGCAAGACCTGGTCTCGTCTGAGCGGCAATGGACTGCCGGACGGCGATTGGGGACGCGTTGGGGTCGACGTCGCGCCGGATGGCAAGCGCGTATACGCGGTGATTCAAGCGAAAAAATCGGGACTGTATCGCTCGGACGACGGTGGCGATAACTGGACTCTGCAGAACGCCGATCCTCGTCTTACGAGCCGCGCGTGGTATTTCAGCAGCATCACTATCGACGCACACAATCCTGACGTGATCTATATCCCGAACGTCGCTCTCTACCGGTCCGAGGATGGAGGGAAGACCATCTCGATTGTTCGCGGTGCGCCGGGTGGAGACGATTATCACCAGATTTGGATCGATCCCAGGAATTCTGCCAGCATGGTTCTGGGAACAGATCAGGGAACAACAATCAGTCTGGACCGCGGCCGAACCTGGAGCACGTGGTACAACCAGCCCACGGCACAGCTCTATCACGTGATTACCGACAACCAGTTCCCTTACATCGTCTACGGCGCACAACAGGATAGTGGAAGCGCTGCCGTCCCAAGCCGCACCGACCATGGCCAAATCACTGCACGCGACTGGTTTCCCGCGGGCGGAAGTGAGAGCGGGTATATGGCACCCGATCCCAATGATCCGAACATTGTCTATCTGAGTGGAACCTACGGGAGCGTGGACCGCTTCGATAAACGCACGGGCTTGAGCCAGGATGTTACTCCGTGGCCGTCCATCGCATTCGGTTCTGAGATCGACCAGCGCAAATATAGAGATCCCTGGACTCCGGTACTGCTTTTTTCCCCGGCCGATTCAACCACGCTCTATTTCGGAAGCCAATATGTGTTGAAGACCATCGATGGCGGTCTGCACTGGGAGACCATCAGCCCTGATCTCACGGGATCCACGCAACAGCCGGGAGAGAAGACGCAGGGGGCGGCGACCGTTGCGAACGCGAAACAACGAGGTTATGGCGTGGTGTTCACGATTGCACCATCGGCTCTCAGCCGTGATCTGATCTGGGCGGGAAGCGATACGGGACTAATCCAGATTACGCGTGATGGCGGGAAGACATGGAAAAATGTGACGCCGAAAGGCCTGACCGCCTGGAGCAAAATCTCGTTCATCGAAGCTTCGCGCTTCGATCCGGCAGTTGCTTATGCAGCCGTGGACCGCAGCCGGCTGGATGATCGCATCCCTTATCTGTATCGCACGCGCGACTATGGGTCGAGCTGGCAACTGATTACCGATGGCATTGCCGCGAACTCTTTCTTGCGCAGCATTCGCGAGGACACTGAGGATAAGAATCTGCTCTTCGCCGGAACCGAACTGGGCGTTTACATATCCTTTGACGACGGCGACCACTGGCAATCCTTGCAGCTCAATCTTCCAGTCACTTCCGTTCGCGATCTCACCATTCACGGCGACGATCTGATTGTTGCTACCCACGGCCGTTCCTTCTGGATTCTCGATAACATCACGCCTCTACGGCAGACGTCCGAGGCCGGGAAAGCCAACCCATTCTGGCTTTACCGTCCCGCCGAGGCGTACCGCATTGATAACGATTCGTTCGTGGGCACGCCGCTTCCGCCGGAGGAGCCGACGGCCGAAAACCCTCCTGCGGGAGCCACGATTGATTACTTTCTCAAGTCTCCAACCCGCATCGTGACGCTGGAAATTTTCGACGCACAGCAGAAGGTCGTCCGGAAGTTTTCGTCGGAGGACAGTCACGCCGAAAAACATGCCTCGCTCCCCATCGCTGAGCGTTGGTTTCCCAAGCCCGAACTCCTCGAGAAAACTCCCGGGATTCACCGCTTCGTGTGGAATCTTACCTGGAGGAGTTCCGGCGGACCCAGCGTGGATGAGGAATCCGAATACCGCAGTCCGAGCGGTCCCAAGGTCGTGCCTGGAATTTACACAGTCAGACTCACGGTTGATGGAGAAACGCAGGATCAGGCTCTGAAGGTCCTGATGGATCCGCGCTCACCCGCAACGTCCGAGATCCTTCAGCAGCAGATGGAACTGGGACAGAAGATGTTCACCGAGACGCTTGAAGCGCGGCGCGCGCTGGCTGAGATCGGTTCAGTCCAGAAGCAACTGTCTGACCTCGAGCAGAAGCTGGGCGAAACGAATCCAGCGCTGAAGCGAGCTCTCGCAGCGGCTCAATCGGAGATGGCAGAGATTCTTGCGAAGAAGGAAACTGACGCCGAGGCCGGGCTGCAGGGTGCTTATACGGATTTGGCCTCGGCCCTGCATGTCGTCGAAGGTGGGGATCGCGCCGTGCCTTCGCAAGCGATTGCTGTGTATGAGGAGGCCAGCCAGCACATCAAAGTCGGTATCGCACAGTGGACATCGTTCAAACAAACGAAATTGCCCCCGCTCAATCAGGAACTGGGCCAAGCAAATCTCGCTCCAGTCGCCATCTCGGAGATTGAACACGAAGTCCTCTTCCTCATGACCCGCTAGGATCGTAAACTTCTGAGTTTTCCACGCAGAATTTCCTTGACAGAATGAACTGCGAGCTGTAACTTAACACTGTTAACTGAACGCCGTTAAGTAAGGGATCGAGGTTATGGGAGTCAAGGAAAGACGCGAGCGCGAGAAGTCGGAGACCCGCGACAAGATCCTCGATGCGGCGCGTGAGCTGTTCGTGACCGAGGGCTATGAAGGCGTCTCGATGCGGAGGGTGGCGGAGAAGATCGAGTACTCGCCCACCGCCATCTACGTCTATTTTGCCGACAAGCAAGAGCTGTTCCACGAGCTGTGTCAGCAGGACTACGCACGCCTGGCGGAAGTCTTTCAGAGTTCGGAGATGTCGACGGATCCGATCGAGCGCCTCAGGCAAACCGGCAGGACTTACACCGAGTTCGGCGTGCACTATCCCAATCACTACAAGTTTATGTTCATGACAACCCATCCCCCGCACGAGCCGTATGAGGAAGACCGCGAGGTCATGGGCAATCCGGAGGTTGACGCCTACGCCTTCTTGAAGTGGGCGGTGCAGCAGGCGATCGATGCGGGGCGTTTTCGCGAGGAACTTCAGGATGCGGAGCTGATTTCGCAGACACTCTGGGCGTCCGTACATGGCGTGATTTCCCTGAACATTGCGAAGTGTTCGGATCCCTGGGTCGATTGGCGCCCGCTCGAGCAACGGGCCGAGATGATGCTCGATGTAACTCTGCGCGGGCTGGTGCGTAACCCGGACGAGGTGAAATGACATGCCTCCTCTGGCCCAACGGAACCTGTTTCACGACAAAGTCAGACTCGCGGTTACGGTGACCGGAATTGTCTTCGCCGTGGTGCTGATCGTGGTGGAGCTGGGATTATTTGTCGGCTTCACGGTGACGACGTCAGGCCTGATTGACCACTCTGGCGCGGACTTGTGGATTACGTCGAAGAACGTGCCTTATGTGGAGCAAGGAGTCGCTTTCAGCGAGCGGAAACTGAATCAGGTTCGCGCCGTGCCCGGCGTCGCCGATGCGCAGAAACTTGTCGCCCACTGGACGCAATGGAAGCGACACGACGGCGGCGAAGACTCAGTGCAGATTGTCGGCTTCGATGTGGATGACCCAATGGAGCGCCCGTGGAACCTGGTTGAGGGACGCGTGGAGGATTTGAAATCCCCGGACGCGATCATCCTGGACGAACTCTACAAGAAGAAACTTGGCGTCACGCGGGTGGGTGAGGTCTTTGAGATCAACGGCCATCGTGCGCGGGTAGTGGGGTTCACGCGCGGCATCCGGTCGTTCACGACCTCTCCTTACGTTTTCACGACATTTAAGAACGCTCAGACCTATACCGGATTGCGCGAGGACCAGACCTATTTCATCCTCGTGAAATTGGCGCCGGGCGCGAATCTTGAGCAAGTGCGGCACGAACTTCTGGATGGTGTGAAAGATGTCGAAGTGTTCACCACCACCGAATTCAGTCACATGACGCGCTTCTACTGGATGTTCACGACCGGCGCGGGTGTGGCCGTGCTGATCGCCGCCGTGCTCGGCCTGGTGGTTGGATTTGTGGTCGTCGCCCAGACCATCTATGCCACGACCATGGATCACATCCGCGAGTTCGGCACGCTGAAGGCGATGGGCGCGCCCAACAGCTACGTTTACAAAGTCATCATGAAGCAGGCCGCGATTAGCGCGGTAATCGGATACGTCCTGGGGATGATCGTCAGCGTCTTCGTGGTACGCGCCAGCCAGGAAGGCGGCGCCGCGATTCTGATGCCCATGCCGATGGCGGTGGGAATGTTTTTTCTGACGCTGGCGATGTGCATTGGAGCCGCGCTGGTTTCGATCAACAAGGTAACGCGCATCGATCCGGCGATGGTGTTTAAAGGCTGATCCTCGGAAGTTTAACTCTTCGTCGTGAAGGAGGGAATGTGACTCGTGAAGCCAGAATGATGTCAGGCATCATCCTCATTACGGTGCCGACGATCCAGTACGGTGGATATTTTCTCCTGACCTCGTTGATGAACAAGGGCAGCGGCTATATGGACAACCCGTTACGCCAGAACTTTTTTCGCGCCGGGCATGCTCACGCTGGAGTGATCGTGATTCTTTCGCTGATTTGCCAAGTGCTGGCGGACGGAGCCGCTCTTCCCACGTCCTTGCTTTGGCTCGTCAGAATCGCGGTACCGCTCGCGGCCATTCTGATTTCGTCCGGTTTCTTTTTCTCGGTGCTCGAACCGGGCGCCACTCAAGCCAACGGGGCTGTCTTTCTGATTTATGCCGGCGCGGTCGTTCTGGCAGTCGGAGTTGTCAGCCTCGGCGTCGGATTGTTGCGGCCGCCACAAACGAACTAGGAGCACCGCAATTTTCTAAGGAGCGTGTCGGATGGCAATGCAACCTGCAATCGAAGTTCGCCAGCTTACCAAGACTTACGCGGAGGGGAATACGGGAACGCTCGCCCTGCGCGGAGTTGATCTCGAGGTTCACGCCGGGGAACTGCTCATGCTGATGGGGCCATCGGGAAGCGGCAAGACCACGCTGCTTTCGATCATGGGCTGCATCCTCACCGCGAGTTCAGGAAGCGTGCGGATTGCAGGAAAAGAGATTACACAGCTGGGCGAAAAGCAATTACCCGCCATCCGACTCGAACACATCGGATTCGTGTTCCAGGGATTCAATCTGTTCCCCACACTGACCGCGGGCGAGAACGTGGAATTGATGCTCGACCTGAAAGGCGTGGCCGCAAAGCCTGCAAAAAAACGCGCGGCCGAATTACTAGCTCAGGTTGGCCTGGCCGACAAGTACGCGAGCTTTCCAGCTGACTTGAGCGGAGGACAGAAGCAGCGCATCGCGATTGCACGCGCGCTGGCGGGAGATCCAGAAATCATCCTCGCCGATGAGCCAACCGCCGCCCTCGACTCGCACACTGGGAAGAACGTAATGGAAATGATGAGCCAACTGGCGCACAAGCGCAATCGCGCGGTCGTAATCGTCACGCACGATTCGCGCGTGCTGAGTTTTGCCGACCGCATCGTGAAAATCGAAGATGGGGCAATTGCCGGACCTGACGCGCCGCGCCGGGAGCCGGTGCCAGCGGGAATTCTCGCACGCAGCTTCTCGCAATTACCTACAAACGTGGCCTGATCGCAGGTCCCAACCGAATCTGTGGAGTCGTTGTCATGGCAAATATTTCTACTGAAAGTCTCACGAAGAACAGAACCGCAATCCTCATTGGCATGGCTGTTTTCCTATTAACAGTGTCGCTGGTGTTTGCGTCGCGGCGTGCTCATGAAAACGCAGCCGCAGCCAGTTTGACGCCAACCAGCCAGGGTCCACTCTTGATCGCCGGTCCGGGGCGCGTGGAACCGAACTCGGAAGACATCAAGATCGGCTCCGAGTTAAGCGGCCGGCTGAAAACTGTTTATGTCGAGGAAGGAGACATGATCCATCGCGGCCAGGTTCTGGCGGAACTCGAGAATGCAGACTACCTTGCTGAGGTCGAGTCAGCCAAGGCCAGCGTAGTGGCCAAAGAAGCAGCGCTGCGCAAGGTGATCAACGGCGCACGGCGCCAGGAGCGTAATGAGGCTTGGTCTTCGGTGGACGAGGCCAAGGCGGTGATGCAGAACGCGCAATCGGAATCGCGCCGCCGGCAGGAACTTTTCGCTGCAGGAGTGGTCTCGCGTGAAGAATTGGATCGCTACGCCAGTGAAGCTGATGTTGCCAAGGCAAAGTATGAAGCCGCGGTCGAGCAACACTCGTTAGTCGATGACCACGCTCGCGAGGAAGACCGCTCACTCGCGGAAGCCGACTTGCAGCTGGCGAAAGCGCAGGTCGAGGAAGCGCAAGCACGCTACCAGAAAACTTTCATCCGCTCGCCCATCGATGGGGGCGTGCTGCGGAAGCATCATCGGAGTGGAGAGAGTGTTTCGAATTCTTCCACCGTCCCCGACCCCGTCTTGACCATTGGCGATAGGAAAGTCCTGCGCGTGCGTGTCGATGTCGATGAAACCGACGTCAGCAAAGTTCGCGTCGGACAAAAAGCCTACGTTGCCGCTGACGCTTTCGGCAAACAGAAGTTCTGGGGACATGTCGTACGAGTGGGCCAACAATTGGGACCAAAGAATATTCGCACCGACGAGCCGACAGAAAGAGTCGACACGAAAATTCTCGAAACGCTGGTCGAACTTGACCCTGGCGCGGAACTACCAGATGGTTTGCGCGTAGACGCCTTCATCGTCCCCGGCGCGGGAGAAGTGGCACAGACTGAGCCAGGGCAGCTCTAGTGTGTTGGTTGACGCGCTGGGAAGCGACATCCGCTCCACATTTTAGAAGTGGCGGAAGCGAGTGGGGGTCGAACCCACCGGTGACGGGGTGACCCGCCGCCCGCCGGTTTTGAAGACCGGGACGATCACCGGACCGCATGCGCTTCCACAGGACTGTCGCGGATTCTCGCAAATCCGAACAGAGCCTAGCATGCCGGAGGGAGATACGGAAATCCGATAATCGGCATTGATCTTGGATCGCGAGGCCGGTCCGCTCTCCTACTTCGGCTGCGGCACGATTCTCAAGTACGGTTTGGGTGACTTCCAGCCGCCGGGATACTTCTGTTGCGCTTCCTCATTCGATACCGAGGGCAGGATAATGACTTCGTCTCCCTGCTTCCAATTCACGGGAGTGGCAACTTTGTGTTTTGCCGTCAGCTGCATGGAATCGATCACGCGGAGAATTTCGTCGAAGTTGCGGCCTGTGCTCATGGGATAGCTGAGTTGGAGTTTAATCTTCTTGTCGGGACCAACCACGAACACGGTGCGGACGGTGGCGTTATCGGCCGCAGTCCGGCCTTCAGAGGTGTTCCCGCTTTCCGCCGGCAGCATGCCATAGAGCTTCGCGATTTTGAGTTCGGGGTCGCCAATCATCGGATAATTCACCTTGGCGCCTTGCGTCTCCTCGATGTCAGCTGCCCATTTTCCGTGACTGCTTATGGGATCGACACTTAGCCCGACAATTTTTGTGTTGCGCTTGGCGAATTCAGGTTGCAGCCGCGCCATATATCCCAGTTCGGTGGTGCACACCGGCGTGAAGTCCTTGGGATGGGAAAACAAAACTGCCCATCCGTCGCCGATCCACTCATGGAAGTTGAGCGGGCCTTGCGTGGTCTCGGCGACAAAATTTGGCGCAATGTCGTTGATGCGAGGGATTCTTGGCGTTTCGGTTGCGGTCTCCGTGGTCATCTTTTTTCTCCTGAGAGTTTAGTTCAATCGGTCGGCGGTTCGGAATTGGCCAACCTGCGTTTGGAAGGACGTCGGATAAAAACGAAACCCACCCAATTCGCCGGGTGGGTTGGAAGAAATCTTGTTCACTCCCTACCCACACGGCAGCGGACACGTACAACAGTACATGGCGGCGGTGGTGTGTGGGCACAACATGTAAGTAGGATAAAAGTCCGCACGGACGGTGTCAACCGCGGCAGGCCCTGGCGGCCGATCACTACAAGTTTTCTGCATCGGATAACGGGGGTGAGCATCTGTGTCCTTGCACGTCTACAATCAAACTTTTCGTTTCCGAGGACGGTAGATGACTCACTCTCCAAGGCGTCTGGCAATGGCTCAGTGGAATGTCTTTTCTTCCCGTCCGCTGCAGGGTAATTCGCTGGCGGTCTTTCTCGATGGCCGCGGATTGACAGACGCAGAGATGCAGTCGATCGCCAAGGAAATGAACCTCTCCGAGACCACATTCATCCTGCCCCGTGATCCCGCCACTGAACAGGAGCGGGGCATCCGCGTGCGAATCTTCACCGTGCAGGAAGAGCTGCCCTTCGCCGGTCATCCGACTCTCGGCACCGCATTTGCGTTGCGTAGCCAAAGCGGCGCAGAGCGCGTTGTGCTTGAACTGAACGCGGGCAGAGTACCGGTGGAGTTTGAGGATATTCCGGGGGAGTCCCCGTTCGGCGAGATGACTCAACTCGATCCAAATTTCGGAATGCAGCACGAGCGCGAGGCCGTCGCGCGAGCGATTGGCTTGAGCGTGCACGATTTCGACGACTCCTTGCCCATAGAAACAGTTTCGACTGGCGTTCCCTTCACCGTGACGCCGCTGAAATCGCTTGCTATCATTCGCGACTCCTTGAAGATCGATCAGAGCCGCGCCGCTGAGTACCTGGCCCAGACCGCAGGCAAATTTTTTTATTTCGTCACGCGCGAAACGGTAGACCGCGAGGCGCGTCTGCATGCCCGCATGCTCTTCTACAACGGCGAAGATCCGGCGACCGGCTCAGCCGCTGGTTGTTCCGCAGCGTGGATGGTGAGGCACGGAGTGGCGAAATCCGATGAGCGCGTGCTGATTGAACAAGGCGTGGAAATGAACCGCCCCAGCCGGATTTTTGTGCGTGCTTCCCTCAGCGATAACCGTGTAGTTAACGTACGCGTCGGCGGACACTCGATTGAAATTATGCGCGGCGAAGTTTTCCTCTAATCGATCAGGCGCAAGCATCACAGAATCATACCTTTCACAGCGTCGTGGAATTTTCAATGGCCAGAGTATGCCATTTGCTTCCACGGTACTTTACAGTGCGCGTTACTTACCGTTAGCATCACTTCGCTCTTCAATCCTTCGCGAACAGAGAAATTTCCGCGAGATGCGGCTTACGATCGGCATCTTTCGGAGACGAGTGGTGAATGAAACCTAAGCGCACGATCCTGTGTGTTGACGACAACGAACAGTCGCTTTCCTATCGCAAAATCATGCTCGAGACCCGCGGCTACCGTGTCGCCAGTTATTCACGGGGCGAAGATGCCCTGGAACGCTTCAAGCAGGGCGGCATCGATCTTGTAGTTACTGACATGGCCATGCCGGGAATGGACGGCCCACAACTGATTGCAGCGATCAAGACTTTATCGCCACATGTGCCAGCGATCCTGATATCGAGCAAAGTGCGCGTCTACGATCACGCTTCGCAAGCCGACGTATTTCTCGCGAGAGGCATGTACGCGCCTGCCGATCTGCTGGAGCGGATCCGACTCCTTCTGGTGCGCAAGCGCGGCCCAAAGCGCATGCAACAGCGCTCCGCTCCACTTCCGCGCCAAGTCGGAGTCGCCTGATTCTTCCTACGCTCTTTCGGCGAGCCCTTCACTGAATCCTATCGTGTAAGATCAAGGCTGGCATGGGCGCATTCATTGAAGCCATTGATCTACATAAAACGTATCGCGTGGGGAAGATCGATGTGCCCGCGCTCCGCGGCGTTTCGTTCGGCGTAGAAAAAGGTGAATTTGTCACGGTGGTCGGGCCTTCCGGCAGCGGCAAATCCACTCTGTTCTACCTGCTCGGGGGCCTGACCCGCGCAGATTCCGGCAAAGTGGTGATGGACGGTGACGACTTCGCAACGCTCTCCGATGCGGAGCGCACTCGCATGCGCAAGCGCAAGATCGGCTTCGTGTTTCAGAAGTTCAACCTGCTACCCACGCTCGACGCCCGTTCGAACATCGCCATCGCTCAGGAGATTTCCGGCAACGGCGACCGTGACCCCACATTCTTCCTTCGCATTTGTGATTTGTTGGGCATCACCAAGCGCCTGAACCATCGACCCTCCGAGCTGTCTGGCGGCGAGCAACAGCGGGTAGCCCTAGCTCGCGCGCTGGTCAACCAGCCGGCAGTCGTGCTCGCCGACGAACCCACGGGAAATCTGGACACGGAGAACTCGGACATTGTTTTGAAAATGTTGCGCCAGTCCAATCAGGAGTTCGGCCAGACCGTGCTGATGATCACTCATAATCCCGAAGCTGCCAAGTTCGGAGACCGCATCATTCACATGCGCGACGGGCATGTTGTACGGCCGGAAGAAGATCCGCAATGGGTGCCACACTGAGGTTGTATCAGACCGGCATCATCCCGACCGAGAACATACGAGAACATAGACAACCTGCCGCACCGAGGAATTTCAGCCGCCGCGGCCGCTGAAAGGTGGTGTCGAATGCCACTGCATCGTAATGTCAAAGCCGGTGTGACAGCGGTGGCAGAACATTGCCGCGAGCTGCCTGCTTGGTTATAATCAAGCTCGTCGAGCGGGAGTAGCTCAGTGGTAGAGCGCGACCTTGCCAAGGTCGATGTCGCGGGTTCGACCCCCGTCTCCCGCTCCAGA
>CAYOEH010000009.1:0-169437 GCA_964403025.1 uncultured Acidobacteriaceae bacterium
GAAAGCGGACATACCTTAACGGGTATCGTGGGTTCAAATCCCACCCTCTCCGCCAGTTAACAAGAACGTGCGCCGCCTTCTGCCTGCCTCCACTGCAGTAGCTCGACTGGCGAAAACCAGGAATTCGTCCACCGCCAGAATGATTCTTCAACTCCGCGTGCTCCTTGATCGCCGCTAGAACGCCCTTGACCCCGGGGTGAGGCAATTTACGAATGATTTCTTCCTCTTTCGTGTTATTTCGATTCTGATGTACTATCTCCGGTGTCGCGCTCTACCAATGTGAGGGACCGCGGAGCGGCCTGGGAGTTATGAGCATGAAGTTTTCAATCCTCTTTATATGGCTTACTTGCGTCTCGGCAGCCGTTGCCCAGACAAACTCCTCCTTCTACGTTGCGACGACTGGGAATGATGCGAATCCCGGTACGCAAGCGGCGCCCTGGCGCACCGTTCAACAGGCTGCAGACACCGCGCGGGCGGGCAGTACGGTCTACGTTCGGGGTGGAATCTACGAAGAACTGGTGAGCATCAGCAGATCCGGCAACGCCACGGACGGATTCATCACTTTTCGAAGCTATCCGGGCGAAACGGCAGTGATCGACGCAGCGCATTTCACTCCCTCTGGGAGACAGGGTGTACTGACGATTCACAACCAGAGCTACGTGCGAATCGAGGGCTTTGAAATTCGCAACTTCCACACCGCCGAACATCGGCTCGCTCCATTGGGCATCAGCGTTATGGGGGCCGGCTCCCATATAGAACTGCTGAAGAACAACGTTCATCATATCGAGCAAACTTTTGAAGGCCGGGATGCACCTGGAAGCGGCGGGAACGGGTTTGGCATTGCCGTATACGGCACCGATGCCAAGACTCCGATCAGCGAACTAGTGATTGACGGCAATGAGGTGCATCACCTCCAAACCGGTTCGAGCGAGTCGCTGGTGGTGAACGGGAACGTCACGAATTTCCGCATCACGCACAATATTGTCCACGACAACAACAACATTGGAATCGACGTCATCGGTTTCGAGCGCACGGCTCCCGACCCTGCCGTTGACCAGGCGCGCGATGGAGTGGTAAGCGGCAATCTGGTTTACAACATTACTTCGCGCGGCAATCCGGCATACGGCAACGATGAAAATTCCGATGGTATTTACGTGGACGGCGGCAGCAGGATCCTGATCGAGCAAAACGTCATGCACGACGTAGACTTTGGAATCGAGCTGGCCAGCGAGCACAAGGACCGCGCGACCAGTTACATCACTGCACGAAATAACCTTATCTATCACTCTCACACCGCGGGTGTTTCTATCGGGGGGTATGCGCCTGAGCGGGGACACACCGAGCATTGCATCGTGGTCAACAACACGCTCTACAACGACGATACGTCGGCAACAGGGTCTGGTGAGTTCCAGATGCAGTGGAACATGGCAGACAATATTTTTGCGAACAACATCGTTTACGCGGGGCCTCGCTGTCTTATCGCGGTGAACAAATCGCAGGTCGACAAACAACGCCCGCCCGTCATGATCGACCACAACCTTTATTACTGTGCGTCCGGATCAAAGACAAGCACCTGGGGAGAAGCGTCCGCCACGGTGACAGGATTCGACAACTATGTTCAGTCAACGGGGAATGATCGTCATTCCCGATTTCTCGATCCGTATTTTGTAGACGCCACCAAGGATTTTCATCTGCGATCGGATTCGCCTGCGATTGCTGCTGGCACGACCGACGGAGTGCCGGTGGGAGAACTGGATCTTGACGGCTCACCTCGACTCAAATCCGGAAACATAGACCTCGGCTCCTACCAATCAAAATAGGCCCGTGGTAATGCCGGCTAGCGCTTGGCCGATGCGTCAAAGAAGTTCGGCTGCTCCGGGATCGCGGCGCCGTCAGCGCGTGGATCGGAGGCACCGAAATTGATGCCGGTTTTGCTGTCGTGAAGGATTGCCTGGCCGCGCCCCATCAGGGATGTGTAGCCGCTGTGCACTTGCAGCACATGTCCCATCTTGCTTAATGCGTCGAGGGTGGCAGGCATAACGCGTGACTCGATCACGATTCTGCAGCCAAGCTGCTGGCGATCGGTAAAGCGCGGTTCCTCCATCGCAGCCTGGATATTCATATGGTAGTCGACCACGTTAGACACGAATTGTGCGTGAGCCAACGGTTGATTCAGCCCGCCCATAATGCCGAAGCCGATGTGTTCGTCCCCTCGCTGCATGAAGGCTGGAATGATGGTATGGAAGGGGCGTTTGCGGCCGGCAAGCGCATTGGGAGACGCGGGGTCGAGCGAGAAAAGGCCTCCGCGATCCTGCAGGGCGAATCCCATCCCCAATACGGTTACGTTCGATCCAAAGTTGTTGTAGTTGCTTTGGATGACGGAGAGGATATTGCCTTCACGATCGATGACGGTGAAGTAGGTGGTATCGCTGGTGCCAAGCGCTCCGGGCGCAACCGTGCAGTTGGCTTTTGCTGGGTCGATGAGTGAGGCGCGTTTGGCCGCGTAGTCTTTTGACAGAAGCTGATCAACGGGAATCTTGCTGAAGCGCGGATCGCCGTCGTAGACTTTCACGTCCGCATAGGCGAGTTTCATGGCTTCAATTCGGGTGTGCAATTCACCCGGACTGTGCGGACCGGCAGGATCGGGCTTGAACTGCTCCATAATATTGAGCATTTCAAGCGCTGCGATGCCGTCGCCGTTGGGCGGGAGCTCGTAGACGGCCCAATCGCGGTATTTCGTCGAAATCGGCTCGACCCATTCCGCGGAATAAGATGCGAGATCGTCGGCAGTCATGGTTCCTCCGAGTTCGTCGGAGGTTTTGAGGATTGCCTTGGCGATTTCTCCCTTGTAGAACGCTGCCTCGCCCTGGTCGGCAACCAGCGTAAGCGCGTGGGCGACATCGGGGTTGCGATACATCTCGCCAGTCTCGGGGACCTTGCCACCGGGGAGGAACACGCGGCGGCTTTCTGCATTCGTCAGCAAGCCATCGTGATCGCCATCCCACCAGTCGTGAATGATCTCTGCCACTGGGAAACCATGGCCGGCGTAAAAGATTGCAGGTTGGAATAGGTCGCGCCATGGCAGTTTTCCCCAGCGATCATGCAGCTTGGTCCATCCCTCGACCACGCCCGGAACGGTGACGGAATCGATACCGAATTGGGGCATCGCCGTGACGCCTTTTTCGTGGAGATGCTCAACTGTGAGATTCTTCGGTGCCCAGCCGCTGGCGTTCAGACCATAGATTTTGCCGGTCTTGGCCTCCCAATAAATGGCAAAGAGATCGCCGCCCATGCCGTTGGACGTGGGTTCAGTGACGTTGAGTACAGCGTTGGCTGCAATCGCCGCATCGATGGCGGAGCCACCCCGTTCAAGGATGAGCGTCCCGGCTTGTGAGGCCGAAACCTGACTGGTGGCAACCATACCGTACTGCGTGGCGACAACAGAGCGTCCATAGGAGCGGTCCTGGGCGGACATGTTGAATGCGGTGGATAGGAAAACGAGCAAGGTGATCGAAGGTCTGAGTGCGATCATGAGTGCGAGGCTCCAGGTCGAGATATGCTATTGAATCACAGCGTACTACTGCTGCAGCTTCGCGTACTCCGCTTTGGCTTGCTTCAGGATGGGAGTGTCGGCATCGGCGTCTTTCCAGAGCGTGAGGAAATCCTGGTAGGCCGCGAGCGCCTGGACGCGGGCGGCCTCGCCATCCGGTCCCTGCGAGGTTCTTGACTGCAAGGCCCTGGCGCGAGCCACTTCCAAATGCGCCAACGCTCCGGTCCAGCAGTTCCAGACGATGCCGCCGTGGTCGAGAATCTTTTGAAACTCGGCGGCGGCGGCGTTGGCCTGTCCGCCCGCAAGATATGCCTCTCCGCGTATGTACACATGATAGAGGCAGGAAAGATTGTTGACGAATTGAATGTTGCCTAACTCAATCGGTGAAGCAGCTTGCAGGGAATTCAGGGCCTGAGCCGGATTCCCTTTGTCGAGGGCCAATTGCGCCTGAATTGCAGGCAACCAGAGCGACTGCATTTGCGTGTCCAGCGGGAAGCGCTTCCCCAGGTCCTGGGCCAGAGATTCGGCGCGTGCGGTATCGCCCGCCATGGCCAATGCCAGCGCGGCTTCGGACTCGACGCCCTGATTCGCGGGAGCCAGCTTCAGAGTTTCTGCGGCCGACTTCCGGGCTTCTCCGGGATTGCCGTAAGCGGCTTCCCACTGAGCAGAGATGGCCTGCCATATCGCGCCAGATTCCTTGGCGTCCGCGCGTACGGCGGAGTCCAGTGCACGCTTGGTCAGTTCCCGCGCTTTGGCAAGATGACCGCTATACGCTTCCGTGTCGGAGGCGAGCGCCAGCCCAAAGTTTTCGTACTGTGGCCGAGCCGCGAACCACTGTTGCTGCTCTGTCATTGCGGCGGAATCCGCGCCGAAAAAGGCAAGAGTGTAGAGAACCTCGTGGAGCTGGTAGTCATCCATATTTTGTGCCTGTGCCTCGCGAATGATCTGTCGGGCTTCGTCGAAGCGCTGCAGGCCGATGACGTCGTTGACGAGGTTGTCGTTCGCAATACGCGAAGGATCCGGCATGAGACGCACGCCCTGGCGGGTGAACTCTGCCGCCTTTTCGTACTTCCCCTGCATGCCATTCGCTAACGCCAAATGCAGGTAGGCGATCGACCTTCGCGGGTAGATCTCAATCTCCTCTTCATAAGTCCGGGCGGCTTTTTCGACTTCCCCAGTTACATCCAGGTAGTAGGCAGCAGCGATTTCCATCTTTTCCGACTCGCTGACATGTTCCCGTAGCTGGAAGGCCTTGGTAAGGTTCTCCCTTGCCCGCCCAAACTCGTTGAGTCCGAAATAGTCCAGGCCGATTGCCCAATACGCCATGGCAAAATCCGGATCCAGCTCGATGGCACGTTGAAAATGAGGAACGGCGGCCGCACTGCCTTTCTCGTTTGTGGCTCTTACGCCAAAATTGAACGCTTGCAGAGCTTCGAGCGAAGATGTGGTGGCCTGGTAGAAAGGAACGTCGAACTTTTGCAACGTAGCCAGCGATTCGCCCAGTTCCCCGCGCAGCTTGGATGCTGCTTTACCCAGTGCATCCAGCACCTGCTCCTTGGATGCAGCCGTCACCTGCTCCTCGGCCAGGGTATCTCCGCTTTGGCAATTTACCGCCTTGAGCCCCAGCACATATTCGGTACCCAAACTACCGATCAAACCGGCAACATAGGCCTTGCTGCCCGCCCGCTGGCAGAGCTCTCGAGCTAGCCCGGGCGTGATTTTCGCGTCCGCGGGGCGCATCATCAATTTCAAGGTCTTCGAAACTTGGCCGTCGGGGAGCACATTCAGAAAGGGCGATTGCCGCAGGGAAATGTTCAGCGCCGTCTTCAGTGTGTCGTCGAAGATTGCGTCGCCCGTGGTGTTGGCAAAATCGGTGAGAACGACGGTGTCCTTCTCGGTCAGGCGCTTACCTTGATGGGAACGAGAGTAGAGCCCGCCCGCCGTGAGCAGGGCGACCGAAAGGACGCCAACCGTGATCTTCCACAGCTTCGGAACACGAGCCACAGGAGACTCAGGCAGCGCCGCCGTGCCGGAGCTTGCTTTCTCTTCCGTGATGATGCTGGTCCGGATCGTGTGCTGCTGAACAATCAGCCCGCTGGGGCTGTGGCTGGCAACGGGTGCTGCATCCTTGACGACAGCTACGCTCGCGGGGGCAGGGACCTGCACCGGCACAATAAACTGATACCCCCGTCCCGGCAAAGTGGCGATG
This sequence comes from uncultured Acidobacteriaceae bacterium, assembly GCA_964403025.1. Taxonomy (GTDB): domain Bacteria; phylum Acidobacteriota; class Terriglobia; order Terriglobales; family Acidobacteriaceae; genus Sulfotelmatobacter. The sequence goes on from CAYOEH010000009.1 coordinate 5,760, forward strand.
TAGCTGTTGTCGCCAGGCTTCTCCTCGAGTGCGCGCCGCAGGGCGGAGATACTTTGCGCCAGGCTGTTCTCGTCCACAAAGGTGTCCGCCCAGACATTGTTTAACAGTTCTTTCCGCGTGAGAACCTTTCCCGGGTTTTGCACCAGGTACAGCAGCACGTCAAAAGCCCGGCGATTCAGTACGACAATTTCCTCTTCCCGCCGCAGGGTGCGGGCCAAGGTATCGAGCTGAAACTTCCCGAACTGAAATATACCTTCTGGTTTCATTGAGTTAGCGGCAATTCAAAACTTGTCAGAAGCTGTCAGAACTCGTCACTGGCGTTTTTGGGGCGACTGCGACAACATTCGCAGCCTGAAGAACGAGGGCACGTGGACAGAATTTATCAGTGGCTATCGGAGCGAGCAAGGTTTTTCCGTTCCGCCACGTCTGTTCGCGACACCTGTCGAACCGTTCGGACGGAAGTAACCGTGGAGCGGCAAGGCGTGACCGTGGTGGTAGGGGGCGCCACGGAGATCTTCGACGTCTGCCCGCTCTGCGGAACAAACCTAGCTCCTGTACAGGCGGAACAGCTAATCGCTTGTCTTCAGAAGGCTTCGACTTCGCAGGTACCTACTTCGTCTGTTCACGAAGGAGGCAGGAAACGTAGTTGAAAACCAACGCGGGCGGGCAAGAAGCGTCCAGCCGCTCAAAATCTTCTCGCACGACGAACAGTTTCAAGATAAGGAGCATTCTATGAGGCAATCGATCAGACGTTTCGGTGTGGGGTTGGCCTTGTTGCTGACCAGCTTCGCCAATCAAGGACTGGCGGCAAACCAAGTGAAGGGCGCAGCAGCGGGCAAGACCTGGAAGGCAATAACAGCGACAGCGCCGGCCGTGGCGATAGATCAAAACGGAATTAGGTACGTAGCATGGCAAAACGCCAGCAACCAAATCATCGTCGCCACGTCGCCTGCGAACAGCAACACATGGACGCTCCTTGGAACATCCGAAGGGGGTGCGGGGGTTGTGGGCGGTACGGATTGGACGGCGGGGACCAACGCCTCTCCCGCATTGGCCTTTGATTCCCAATCCAACCAAATATGGGTTGCCTATAAGGGACAATCAACCCCAACAGACAGGATCTGGTTTTCTGTGTGGAATGGAACCTCGTGGGAGGCCCAGCAAGTGGTGTCTTGCACGAACGGGACACCAGAGACCGGCGAGGCGCCGGCCCTGGGCGGAGGCGAGGGAATGACCTTGGCGTGGAAGGGGGGCGGAGACGACGATATCTGGAACACGGCGTGGGACGGAACAGGATGGGGGCCCCAGGCAACGGTGAAGGGCTCCAGTTGGACCGCTGGAACGAGTACCACACCATCCTGGATTTCGCCGTACATTAACGGGGATCCCTACGTGCTGTTTTGGAAGGGGGGATCAACGGATATTTGGATGAGCGAATATAACGCTGGCTCCGGTTGGGAAACGCAGAAACAGGTCACCTGCAGTACGAACCCAAGTTGGATTTTCGAAACCAGCTTCGCTCCCGCAGCAGCTTACAACAACACACCCGACGGAGCGCCCTATGCCGTGTTTTGGACGAGCAGCTCGAGTACATCCATCTTCTATTCCTACGAGACTGAAACTTCCTGTGGATGGTCTCAGCCTGCAACCGTCCCTAGTGCTGCCACTAACGCTGCACCGGCTGTGGTGTTTCCACTCTCCGGGCCTGGTTACTTTGTCGCGTGGAAAAAGGCGACCAACAATACAATCTGGTACGACACCGTGGCCACTCTTAAGCCGTGACCACGAGCAGAATGGGATTCAGTGGTTCAAGTAGCTGCGGGCGGCCCATACCTCGGCCGGGGGGACGAGGATGGGTTATCCCAGGGCGAGTGCACCCGTGATGCGGGGCACATACGGAGCCTCACTTCTCGAGCGTTTGGCGAGAAGTGGGGCTTTTTTCTCGCGTGATCTGTACTAATCAGTGCCTGGTACCTGCGAGGGAGCGCGAGCATCGCGGGCGGTTCACATCCGCGTCGGGGCTCGCAAAGCGTTTCTCTGGGCATTTTCTCTGAACGAGCCGTTTTCGACGCGCGCCTTTATGTCCGCGTATGCCGCTTCGATGAGCCTGTTGAGCTCTGCGGCGTTTGTGGCCGTTCCCGGTCTCAACTTCACATGGCGCATAAACTTGCCGGTGCCTTGCAGCAAGCGTTCCGGGTCCCGCAGCTCTGCGCCGTGAAAGAACCCCACGTTTACATGCGAAGTGAATACATTGACGTAGCCGAAGGGCGCATCTCCCAAACATGCAACCGGACAGCCGTCATGTAAAAGCTCCCGGACTTCGTCGCCGCATTTTCGCATCACCTTAAACCACTGATGCGCGATGGCTCCCAATCCACCTGCACGCTCTTTCATCCACGCATCGATGGCTGGATCCCGCTCGACAGCGCCGTTGAATCGCAGCAGATCCGTTCTCAAATCCCCACCCGCTCGGCCATACTTCAGCACTTACACGCTGTATTTTCGCTTCTTAGCGTGGACTTCCGACGCCCGCTCGTATGCATCCCGGCGTGCCAGGCGCTCACGTTCGCTCTTGCGAAGATTTACTTCCAATTGGTGCCTGATTTTTCTCCCGTCGGTTGTTTTGAGCACGCAGAGAATGGTGTCGCGAGCCGCGGTGGTCCAAGCCTGGCTTCTGGTTTTGGTTTCCTTCCTGCCAGTGCATTCAGAGAACAGTCTTGGGAGAGAATCGATGGAAACCCTGTGCTCCTGCGAGTCGACGAAACTCTTTAGCAGTTGCTGCGTATACGGGAGGGTCATTTCCGTGCCAGTCAGCAAGGAGAAGGCGATGAGCTGGCGGAGCGCATCTTCCAATGCGTCCGCATTGGACTGGAAATTCCGCGCGAGGTACAGCGCCACGTCCCCGGAAAGAGTTACCCTTTTCTGCTTCGCCCTGTTCTGGAGAATAGTAGCCTCTGTTTCGAGGGCGCGGGTTTCAAACATGTCGAAAACACTCTTCCAGCCCATCATTCGCATCATTTCAGGTAGATAGGTGTCCCGCTCGTCCATGTGGCCTCTTTTCGGCTGCTGGAGACTATCCCGCGTGGCCGGTATTATACCGCGGGAAGTGCCTAACGCTCGCGAATAGGGCCTGCGGGCTCAATGCTCGCATCAAAGATCATTCCCTACTCGACGGGAGGGTGCCAGAAGAGGGCGGTCAGAACAAAAATAGTTCCAACCAATGCTGCTATCGCGATCGAAAGAATGATTCCGTGAAGGGTAGTAAATGACGACTGCTTCTTCTTCCTTCGCTTCATGAATGCCGCCATCGGCAGAACCATCACAGGCACATCCGGCAGTCAGGGCTGCGTGCCGATCTCAAAATTCAAGGTTGAGAGAGACAGCCGATACTGGTATTGCGCGTTGACATAGCCGATGGCGGCGTCGGTTTGTTGCAACTGTGCCTGACTCAGTTCAACGATGGAGCCCAAGCCGAGCTGGTAGCGGCCCTGGGCGAGAGTCAAACCAAGGTCGGCTTCCTTGGCGAGTTCCGCTTCAACGTCGACTCGCTGAAAGGCTGTATTGGCGGCCAGCCACGCTGTGCGAACATCGCGCACTACCCGATCCCGCAGATCCCGAGTATTTTCGGTTGCCGCTTTTGCCCGGTAATTCGCCTCGGAAGCTTCGGCAGCGAAAAGAAAGCCATTGAAGATCGGGACATTCATATTCACGCCAATCGCGCCATACCAGCTGGAAACGAAGTAGTTCGGAAAGCAGCCGCCGAAGCAGTCCGGACGTACGGGCGTCGCTCCGGCGATGCCGAGCGCGCTGATGGTAGGCAGGAGCTGGTCACGCTGGGCGCGGCGGAATTTTTCCGCCGCCTGTTGATTGAAGGTGAGCGATTGCAGATCGGGACGTTCCTGGATCGCGGTACTAATCAGCACGTCCACATCCGGTGGCGGAGGCGGAAGTTCCGTCTCCTCGTCGCTCAACTCGTAGTTGACCTGCTTGTCGAAGCCGAGGACTGCTGTGAGCGCGGCGAGGGTCGAATCGACGTTATTCTGGGCGTCGAGTTGCAGCAGTTTGGCCTGTGAGAGATTGACCTGGGCAAAGGCCAGATCCAGATTTGATTTCAGCTTGTTCTTGGCCAGTTCGTCGACTTGATGCTCCACCGACCCTCGAGTGGTTACGGTTTGCTGCGCTACTTTGAGCAGCGCCTGGGCTTGCAGGGCGTTGTAGAAAGCCTGGTCCGTCGCCAGAACGACGTCTTCGGCCGTAGCCAGCGCATTGGCGTTTTGAGCTTTCTCCAGAAGCTTCGAAGAGGATACGAGGTTGATGGTCCGTCCAAAGTCAGTAATGAGTTGACTGAGTGTTACTCCTGCGCCCGCATGTTCCAGCAGGCGAGACGCGGTAAGCGAGCCCGCGCCGATGCGGCTGCCTTCATTGGCGTCGACTGCCGTGATTGCACCATTCAAGTTCGGGAGTTCCGCCGCCCGGGTCTCGCGATAGATCTGGTGCTGTGCCAGTCCAAGCAGATGGCCCACGCTGATCCGGGGATTATTCTTGAGGGCCAACTGTTCCGCCTGGGTCCGGGTTAGACGGAGAGTGCCGTTAGGAGCTTGATCCGCCTGCGGCGTTTGTGGGTCAAGCGAAGGAGTTGCCGGAGATCCAGTCCCGCGCGGGAAGCTAGCGGTCAGAGCTACTTGAGCGGTCGGAGACCTTGCCGCAGGCATCGAGCTAAGCGCAAATTGGGGTTGCGGGGCGGAAGGTAACGCTTCGGCTGATCCCGACGTCTCGGCGTTTTGTGCCAAGCCGGGTTGGGACAGCATTCCACACAAGCCTGAAAGCAGCGTGCTGAGTAGCAACGTTTGGGCCCTCGTCATCGAACTGCCTCTCGATCTCCTTCATGAGGTGCCGTGTGCCTCTTTGTGCGATTCCAGGCCGCAAATTGTTTCCGCGTCATTCTGCTGCCTCCGGCTTCGCGATCGCTCCGTTCTTTGCCCCGCGCTTGCCATATACCAGCAGATAAGCAGCCGGAACGATGAAGATGGTCAACAGAACCGACGAAGTGAGACCACCAATGATGGCGCGCGCCATGGGCGTATATTGCTCGGCTCCCGCTCCCAGTCTCAGCGCCATGGGGATCATGCCAATGATGGTGGCAAGTGAAGTCATCAGGATCGGCCGCAGACGTACCCGGCAGGCAGTGATCACTGCGTCCTCTGGTGACAATCCCTGCCTCTCCAGGTTGTGCGCAAAATCCACGATCAGAATGCTGTTCGAGTCTGCGATGCCGACCAGCATCAACACGCCCATCAGCGACATCACATTCAGCGTGGTATGGGTGAGCGGCAGGATAATCAGCACGCCGATAAATCCCATCGGGATCGCCAGCATGATGAGGAACGGATCGACGAATGACTTGAACTGTGCCGTCAGAATGAGGAAAAGCAAGATAAATGAAATCAGAAAGCCCAAACCAAAGCTTTTGAATGAGGCTTCCATGCCCTGGACCATTCCGCGCAAGTTCACGCGAACGTTGCCGGGAATCTTTTCCTTCGCAAGAATGTTCCGCACCGCGTCGGTCACTCGTCCCAGATCCTCCGAAGCAGGCGTGACATAAATATCGACGGCGCGCTGAATCTGGTAGTGGTCCACTTCGGTCGGGGTCAGGACCTGCTTTACATCCACTACATTGTTAAGTACCGTAGTCGGCCGGCCCCCTCCCAGGCACGCCCACGAAGCGTGACCTGTGCCCGGTTGCGGCGGGCCTGAGGGGCCACAGGCCATTCCTGCGGCGTTGCCAGGATCGCGCAGGGGAATCTGTCCCAAGTCCATCATGTTGTGAATAGAGGCGTCGCCATGCTCGAAATACTGCACCGTCAGGTAATAGTCGTTGCCGCTCTTGCGGTCGACCCAGTAATTCGGGGCGATCATGTAGTTGGAATTGAGCGCGGTGATGACGTTATCGACCACATCTTTTTGTGACAGGCCCAACTCGCCGGCGTGCACGCGGTCTACGTCGAGACGCAAGGCGGGGTAGTTCATATCTTGCGGAATATAAATCTGGCCGACGCCGTGGACTTCCTTAAAGCGATTGGCCAGGTTTTGCGCGATGCTATAGATCTGGTCCAGATCAGGGCTGCTCACCTGCACGTCAATGGGGGCCGGCATGCCCGTGTTGAGAATGGCATCGACCATCGAACCGCTCGAAAAAAATGTTCGGATATCTGGAAACTGCTTGGCCATCGCCTTCTGCACCCGGTCCATGTATTCGAAACTGCTGAGGTCGTGCGGTTCATTCAGCGCAACTTGCAGCGTCGCGGTATAAGGACCGGAGTTGGTGGTGTAGAGCGAGGAAAAATCCGGCACCACGCCAATGTTGGTAACGATGCGCTTGAGATCCTTCGCTTCTACCTGATGCCGGATCAGGTCTTCCACTTTCGCCATATACTGATCCGTCATCTCGATGCGAGTGCCGGTGGGAACCTTAAGGTTGATGGTGAACTGCCCGGCGTCGGTCTTGGGAAAGAACGCCAGCCCCAGGAGCGGATAAATCGCGAGACTCACAAAAAACAAACCGCTCAACAGCACCACGGTGAGCCCGGGACGTTGCAGCGCCCGTCGAACCGAGCGCTCATAGAAATCAAGGACGTTATTAAACATCCGGTTGAAGCGGGCATTGAAGCGATCCATCCAAGAGCGCCCTGCCGCCGAAGTTGGTGCAATCTCGTACCCGTCTCCCTTTTTTGGCTCCGAAGTGTGGTGCACGGCTTTCAGGAAGCGCGAGCAGAATAACGGGATGACCGTCATCGCCACTACGAACGAAGCCAGCAGCGACAAGCAGAATGCCAGCGCCAACGCTGAGAACAGAAACTTGGCAACTCCATAAAGAAAAACCACGGGGAAAAAATCGACCACGTCCACCAAAGTTGCCGCCAAGACGGCGAGGCTGACTTCTGATCCGCCCACCTCGGCGGCGATCATGGGCGCGGCTCCCATCTCCAGATGGCGGTAAATGTTCTCGAGCGATATGACGGAATTATCAATCACGCGCGAGAACGCCAGCGCCATCCCGCCCAGGATCATGGTGTTGATCGTGCCGCCCATCATTGCCAGAACTACAAACGCGGCCAGCGCAGAGATCGGAATGGAAAGCAGCACGGCCGACGTGGCGCGGAAACTTCCGAGAAAAATAAGAATCATCAGGCTGGTGAGAATCAATCCCAGCGCGCCTTCGTGCAATACCGTGTGAATAGCTTCCTTCACATACACTGACTGATCGAAGACGATGCTGGTCTTCATCTGCTGCGGAATGTCGTAGAGGTGCTTGATGAGTTGGCGAACTCCATCGACGACCGCGATGGTGTTGGTGTCGCCGCCCTGCTTCATGATGGGAATGTAGGCGGATTTCTGCCCGTCAATTCTTACGATGTTGGTTTGGATCCCGTGCGCGTCCTCGGCTTTCCCGACGTCATTCACGGTGACCCATGAGTTTCCCTTAACTTTAAGAGGAACCTCGCCCAACTGCTTCATGTTGTCAACCAGGCTGTTGGAGTACACGAAGTAGTCGTACGGTCCCATCTTCACATCGCCGGCGGGCAAGATGAGATTGGAATCATTGACCGCGCCGACCACATCCATCACGCTCAATTGCCGGGAAGCAAGTTTGTAGGGATCGACGTACACCATGATCTGGCGGTAGATTCCACCGAAGACGCCGGGAATTTCCGCTCCCGGCACCACCGCGATCTGATTGCGAATCTGGAACTGGGCGTAGTCGTGCAGCTGCGTTTCGCTGAGTCCCTTGCCTTCTACCGTAACCAACGCCACAGGCAGGCTGGAGGCGTCGAACTTCAGAACCACGGGAGGCAGGGTTCCGGGGGGCAGCCGCTTCAGGTCGGCGAGCGCTAAGTTGGACAACTGGCTTACGTCAGCATCGGCATTGGTTCCGGGTTGAAAATAGACGCGGATGATGCTGACTCCCAACATGGACCGCGATTCCATATGGTCCACGCCGGAGGCCAGCGTGAAGAATCTCTCGAGCGGATCGGTGATGTCGGTTTCAATATCTTCCGGCGGCATCCCGGAGTAGAACGTCGCCACCACAACTTCGGGCAAATTGATCGGCGGGAATAAATCCACCGGCATTCGCGCCAGACTAGTCACTCCGATGACCAGAAGCGTCAAGCAGATCACGCTGATGAAGTACGGATTGCGAATTGAAAACCCTGGCATAAAATTTGTCCGATGGCGTCGCAGGCCTGTCAGGCAATGCGATCTGCCGTCTTACTGCGTGCTCTCCTCGTGGTACTGCATCATGGGAACTTCCTGGGCATGAACCTTCTCGCCAGCCCTTAAGGCGCTGCGATCGCTGACCACGACCTCTTCGCCTTCATTCAATCCCGAAGCAATTTCGGCATCACTTGCGGTCTGGAGTCCAACCTGCACGGTTCGTTCTTGAACTACGCCGTTCCCGCCGACTACTAGAACGGTAGTCTTGTCGCCTTCATGATTCAGAGCCTGGATCGGCACTGTCGGAACATCTTCTTTTTGGTCGAGGTGAAGCTCTGCGTCCGCATAGAGGCCCGGCAGCAATATTCGCTGCGGATTGGAAACATCCACTTCGGTGTGCATGGTGCGCGTGTCTTCGCGCACGTCGACGGAGAAGCGCGCGACTTTTCCCGGGAAGGTTCGGCCCAGCGACGGCACGCGAACATCCACGTGATCGCCGACATGGATGTATCGAACATAGGACTCTGGAACCGGAATCACCAGCCGAAACAGATCGTCTTCCGACAGTCGGACGATGGGCATCGCCTGCGTACTTGAGCCTGTTCCCGCCTGTACCAGTGTGCCGAGGTTTGCGTATCGCTCCGTCACCACTCCGGGAAAAGGCGCTGTGATCCTCGAATAATCGAAGAGGCTCTGGTCGTGGGCTAGCTTTGCCCGCATGGCAGATAACTGGCTCTGGGCCGCCTCGAGAGCCGCCTGCCCGGCGTCCACCTGAGATGACGCCGCCAAATCTTTTCCCTGTGCGTCGTCGACTTCCTGCTGGGCGACAATTCCCGGCTGGCTTTCAAAGACTCCGTTCAGGCGGGTGTATTGCAGGTGAAGCGCGTTGTACTGGGCTTGATAGCGACTCAACTCATGTTGCTCCCGGTTTACTTGGTTGGCTGCATTTTTGATCTCCGCCTGGTCTTCCTCCAGTTGCGCCTCAAGCTCCGGGATCTCCAGGATCGCCATCACCTCGCCAGCTTTTACGTGGGTTCCGTAATCAACGTCCAGCTTCTTCACGTAGCCTGCTTCTTTGGCATAGACATCAATCTCCTGGAAAGGCACCAGCTCAGAAGACAGAGTGATTTGCCGGCCCAGCGATTTCTTCACGACCTTGGTTACGCCGACGGTGGCCGCAGGTCCACTGGCTTCTACCGGTTGGTTACTTTTTCCTGAACAGGCTGACAATCCAAGAGCCAGCACTGCCGCGAGAGCGGTGAGCATACAGTAGAGCAACCTTCCTGGCTGCCACGCGCGCGTCTCACTGTGCCGATTGCAATCTCGAGTCATCGAATTTACCTTGGCAGAGTTTCCCGGCTGCCTCCTATCTGAGCGTATTCAGTACTTCACGCAACTTCTCCACGGAGAAGTCGGGTGATCGGCAAAAATTGATTACCTGTTGTTCCGCCTGCTGCAGTCTTTCGGCAGCGGCGGGGATGCGAGCGGCAACCTCTAGCGGAACCGTGAGAATCCCATGGCGGTCCCCGTGTAACAGATCTCCCGGACGCACTTCCAGTCCACCCACGTTGACTTTGGCTCCGATTTCGAAAATGTGGGCGTACGCGTGAGAAACAGCGATGTTCCCGGCGAACAGCTGAACCCCCATGGTGCGCACGGAGGGCAATTCCCGCACGGCGCCGTTCGTCAAATAGCCGATGCAGCCCAGAGCTTTCAGAATTGCGGCTTGCATGTCGCCGACAAAAGCTCCGCGTCCTGGAGGATCATCGATGTCTTCGAGCACGAGGATTCGCGGGGCCGGGAGATCAAGAATGCTGTTCCAGAACTCCGCATGGTCCCGAAATCTGCCGACTATGGGTGGCTCACCGCTGCGAAGGCGGGCAGTAACGGCATAACCCACCATCGGAGGCGCGTCGGGAAACATGCAGCGAATGCTGGCATCGGCAAATCCGGTATTAAATAGCCGCACGCGAAACGATTCGATCGCATTGGCGACCATGCAGGTGTCAAACCGGCGAAGAGCATCGAGATCTTCTTCGGTCAGCAAAGACTCAGTGGCCACGTTCGTTTCCTTTCATCGAACTGAGCTACGCAGTCGTTACTCCCAGGGCTTTTAGAGTGGACCTATCGTCTCGCCCTTAGCCAATGATGCCGGCATGGGGCGATGAGGTTGCGAGATCGATGCGGACGACTACGCGTGAATTACCTGCGCGCGCAATTTGGACAGGGATGTTAGATGAGGGGAGGCGGCCGAGAGAAAAGATTTTCTTCGAAAAGGAGATTGGGAACGGGGGAACCTACAGGTCCGATTCGCGGACAGAAACTAGGAGCCTGTAAGACCGCAAAACTTAAAACTGGAGGCGTCCAGTTGGCGGCATTCTTGGTGAGCCGCTGTCTTTTCGCATCCGACGATGCATGGATCTGACTGACCCTTACGCCGTGCGACGAAATGCTCCAGAAGGAGCTATACCGTGTCGCTACGCTGATTGTGAGTGAGCACACCAGCGCCAGCACAATCAGGGCGCACCAAGGCCCACCCCGTCGTTCTCCGAAATGTGTTGGCCGTAACATCTCAGGAGCGGTCAGTAACTCTGGTCGTTTTTACCATACAAAAATCGCTCACCGCAAGCAAAGCGAGAAGTTACGCGGCACTTACTTAGATAACCATGCGTAAACGTAGGTTGTGCGCAGGGGCAGAATTTTCCCGCCAGGCTCGTCCGGCGCGGATACTTCTGCAGCGTGCGTGATCTGACTCACGCCATCCACAGCTACGTCCGCCAATACAATCGTAGCCCGCCGTCGCTTCAATGGGTTCGCCAGCGCCAGCCGTATCATTCGAAAGGTGAACAAATGTAAACAAACCTTGGAACCCGCGGTCTAGCTGATTAGATCAGGGCCGGGGCGCCAGGCACCGTCGGCGGTTCCATAAGGGCTGGCGACCACAACGGTGTAGCCATCCGGGTCGCGCATCCAACATTCCCAGTGGTTGGGACCGCCTTCGCCATCGGGAGGGTTGCGATGGCGGGGCAGCACGATCTCGACGCCCATTTCGGCAGCGCGCTGCATTACCGCGTCGAAGTCATCCACCTCGAACCAGAGCAGCACACCATTCCCGTAGGGTCTGTCAGCGCGATTGCCGATGGGGCCGTGATGATGTTCGACTTCAAAGCTGTGCAATTGCAGGATGAGGCAGCCATCCTTCACCAGTTGCTCATATTGCGTGCCGCCGTGAGCCCCCCGGCAGCTCAGCAGGCGTTGATACCACCGACTGCTGGCTTCGACATCCGTGACAAAGATGAGAGGCTGCGGGCGCATGGCTCCTAACCTAGCAGAACTCCTGCTTTGGCGAGCAGATATAGCAGATATAAAGGAACTTCAGAAACAGCAAATTAGCAACGTTGTGATTGGGCTACTGCGCCTTAGTGGCTTTGCATCCCTCTTTTCTGCCTACTGTCCGACCGAGCCATTTCGATGGTACTGCCCTCCTTGAAAGAAGCGGTGACGCACCATGCTTTGGCCGAGCAGGAAAAATAGGACCACCAGGACAACCACGAAAAGCAATCTAGCAATCCCCAACCACGGCGAATTTCCTCCTGCTGGCTCCGTCGTTTTCATAGGAACGAACCTCCATAAGAAAGCGGCCCTACCTTTCGGAAGGTAGAGTGGGATCAATGAGTCCAGGTTGCCGAAAACAAGTTCTGTCGCAGCTGGAACGATCGAACGTTGTGAAATAATCCACACGTTCTGGGAGTAACGTGGCTCCAACGGTTCGCTGACGCAACGATAAGCCGATACTGTCATATTTGCTAGAAGATCAAAGGAAAGTGAATGACGATCCTCGAATTCAGTTTGATAGTCGGGGCCGGTTCTCTCGTCGCTGGATTCCTGGGAGCGCTAACTGGACTGGGTGGCGGCGTGGTTCTTGTGCCGATGCTCACCTTGCTCCTCGGAGTAGATATCCGCTATGCGATTGGGGCGTCGTTGGTATCGGTGATCGCCACTTCTTCGGGAGCGGCGGCGGCCTACGTGAAAGAGGGCATCTCCAACATCAGGGTTGGAATGTTTCTGGAGGTCGCGACAACCCTGGGCGCACTCGCCGGGGCGACCTTGGCGACGCACATCTCCTCCAGCAAAATCTCCATCGTTTTTGGATTAGTGCTGATCGTGTCCGCTTTTCTGTCGTGGAGGCCGCAAACGAAAAATGATCGCAACGCAGCGCCCGATTCACTAGCCACCAAATTGCGATTGAACGGAAGCTATCCCGAGGGCGATGGCGTTCGCAGCTACAACGTGCAGCGTGTTCCGCTGGGATGGACTCTGATGTTCGGCGCAGGAACACTCTCAGGATTGCTCGGCATCGGTTCCGGCGCGATGAAGGTACTGGCGATGGACCAGGCCATGAAGATCCCTTTCAAGGTCTCGACCACCACCAGCAACTTCATGATCGGGGTCACGGCCGCGGCTAGTGCGGGAATCTATCTCTCGCGCGGATACATTGATCCCGGTCTTTCGATGCCAGTGATGCTGGGAGTTCTCGCCGGATCGTTGCTGGGCACAAAGGTCCTCGTCAAAGCACATCCCAAGTGGTTGCGGCGCGTATTCAGCATCGTGATCGTGGCCCTCGGAGCCGAGATGCTCTACAAGGGGATTTCTGGAAGGATTTGATGGCTAATCACCAAAGCTGGACCGACAGGCGAATGGAATCACTGATCGGGAATCTCCTTCGCGCAGGAGTGTTCTTCTCGGCCTTCATCGTGGTATTGGGTGCGGCTATTTACCTGATAAGACATGGTCGTTCCCCTGCTGACTACAGTGTTTTCCGTAGCGAGCCTTCGAACCTTCGTCACGTGGGCGCTATCTTTCGTGAAGCGCTCGCGCTGCGCGGCCGAGGCATCATTCAGCTCGGATTGCTCTTCCTCATCGCGACTCCGGTCGCGCGGGTTGCGTTCTCTATCTTTGGATTTGCGGAAGAGAAGGACCGCATGTATGTAATCGTGGCGTCCATCGTGCTGATCATCCTGGCGTACAGCCTGATCGGCTCCATCTGGCCTGTGTAGACCGGACGCAGCAAGATATTTCGCTAGGCGCGTCTAGTCAATTCAAGAAGTCGGGAATTTACGAATCTAGACATTCTTTGCGGTAATCGAACAGCCTATAAAGCGTATAAATAGAATCCATAGACTTTCTGCCACACTCTGGAAGTCGCTGAACGCAGCAAGAGGTCACCCCCATGACTGAGAAGCCAGTTCCCAGCGCACTTGAAGCCTCAGACAATGCCGTTTCCCGACGGAACTTCATTAAAGGTGTCATCACCAGCGGTGTGGCAGTATCCTCGGTCGGGTATCTGTTTCGCGCCTCCACTCTTCTCCACGGTCAACAGGTGGCGGCTGGCGTAGGCGAGCGGCTGCTTACTCTCAACGTCAACGGCCAGCAACGGCGTGTCGACGTCATGAAGCAGGAGACGTTGGCCTGGACCTTGCGGTACAAGCTGGGCCTGACCGGGACCAAGCTAGGATGTGACCGCGCGGAATGCGGATCATGCACCGTCCTGATCGATGACATTCCGCACTACTCTTGCTCCGTCCTCACCCACACCGTGCGTGGCCGGAAGGTTCGAACCATCGAAGGCTTGGCGAACGCGGATGGAACCCTGCATCCTGTGCAGCAAGGCGTGATCGACGAGCAGGGCTTTCAGTGCGCGTTCTGTATGTCCGGCTTCCTTATGACTGCGGTGGGATACCTGAAGACCAATCCCAACCCCACCCGCCAGGAAATGGCACAAGGAGTTTCCGGGTGCCTCTGCCGCTGCCAGGACTACGACAAGATTCTGACCGCGCTCATGCGCGGCGCCGAGAATATGCGGGGGACGAAACTTGGATAACAAAAAGGTCAGTGAAACCACGAAGCCTGCCGAGCGCCAGTATGGCGCCGGTTACAAGCTGATCGGGAAAAACTATGCTACGCCCGATCTTTATGCGAAGGTAACCGGCCAGGCGAAATATGCGGAAGACTTTCGCGCCGAGGGAATGTTGTTCTGCAAGCTGCTGCTCAGTCCCATGCCGCATGCGCGGGTAAAGCACATCGACGCGAAAGCAGCGCTTGCCATGCCCGGCGTGAAAGCCATTCTCACGGCCAACGATCTTCCCGCCCCGGCCGACACTCTCACCGACAACGGCACCGTGATCAAGGCCAGCAAGTGGGGCGAGCGCGGCCTCACTAATGAGCCGGTCTATCAAGGCGAACCGATTCTTGCGGTGGCTGCAGTTGACGAACTCACGGCAGCGGAGGCGATCGAGAAAATTGAAATCGATTTCGAACCGCTTCCCTTCGTCATCGATCCGCTCGATACGCTCCGGCCCGGCGGTCCGAACCCGAGAACGGATGGCAATATTTGGACCAGGCCACCGGCACAGGGCTCACAAGGTCCGGGAACGCCGGTGGTCACGGAGTTGAAGTGGACGCACGCCGACTTCGCGGAAGAAAAACATGGCCGACTTCCCATGGGCAAAACGCCCGACGAATGGACGTACGGCGATCTCGATTCCGGCTTCAAGAATGCCGCACTGGTTCTCGATGAGACTTTTGTCACGCCCGACACCAGCCATCAAACTCTGGAGACTCGCAGCGCGATGGCTTACTGGCAAAACGGCAAAGTCTACATTCACACCGGCACGCAAAGCACCGCGCAAACCCTTCCTGCCATCGCGCGTTGGTTGAATATTAGTCCGGATAATGTTGTTTTCATTAGTGAATACACCGGCGGCGGTTTCGGCAGCAAGATCACCGGGGGCGTGTCGATGATCATCGCCGCTCTGCTCTCCAAGAAAACGAACACGCCGGTCATGATGCGCATCAGCCGCGAAGAAGAGACCTTCATCGGACGCGCGCGTCCCGGTTTTCAAGGGCGGATGAAAGTCGGCTTCGGAAAAGACGGGCGAATCTCGGCCCTCGACATGTTCGTGGTTTGCGACAACGGTCCCTACGACGCTGTGGGCGACGCACCTTCCTCGGGCCGCATCGTGTCGCTCTTGTACCAGCCGCAAGCCATGCGCTGGCGCGGCCTGACCGTGCTGACGAATACGCCTCCGCGCAGCGCGCAGAGTTCTCCGGGTGGACTGCAGGGCATCGTGATCATGGAGCCGATCATCGCGAAAGCCGCGCGAAGGCTGGGGCTGGACCAGGTGGCGATTCGCCGCATCAACTGCCCCGAGGGTAAGGCTCCATTCGGACCGCTGGTGCAGGGGAAACGGCAGTACGCCACCAGCGCGTTTCTCAAAGAGGCACTTGATCGCGGCGCCGAGCAATTCAAATGGAACGAGCGGGTGGCGCGCACTCCGAAAAGAATAGGCACGAAAGTTCGCGGAGTCGGCGTGTCGCTGAGCTGTTACGTCGGCGGCACCATTGGATTCGATGGACTGCTCGTCATCAAGCCAGATGGCCACGTCACCTTCCAATCCGGAATCGGCAACCTGGGAACTGAATCGGTGATCGATGTTCACCGCGCGGGCGCGGAAGTTCTCGGCATTCCGTGGGAGAAATGCGAAGTGGTTTGGGGGAACACGACCAAGAATCTTCCCTTCACCTGTGTCTCCGGCGGCAGCCAGACTACGCACGCGATGACGCGAGCCGCGTATGCGACGGCGATGGATGCCAAGAAGAAACTCCAGGAAATAGCGGCCAAGAAACTCGGTGGCAAACCGGAGCAATACGAGGTCGCGAACGAGCGCGTCTTTCGCAAAGGCGGAGGCGCCAGCATGACTTTGGCGCAGGCCGCGAAGTACGCGATTCAACTCGGTGGAATCTACGATGGCCACGAGGCGCCAGCCGATGTCCACAAACTAACCAAGGCGTCGGTCGCAGCATTGGCTGGGCAGGGCCTGGTAGCGGCGGCCAAAGATAATTATCCTCGCGACGGCTCGACGTTTTCCTACGTGGCCAGCTTCGCCGAAATCGAAGTCGACGTCGAAACCGGTAAGTACGACGTCGTGGATTTCCTCGCCTCTGGTGACGTTGGGACGGTGATTCATCCCCGCGCGCTGGGTGGTCAAATGCTCGGCCGTTCGACGCTGGGCATTGGCCACGCGATTGGCCAGAAGTGGGTTTTCGATCCGCACTACGGCCAAATGGTTTCCAAGCGCTTCTACCAGAGCAAGCCGCCGACGATTCTGGATGTACCCGTTGATATGCAATGGACGGCGCTCGACATTCCCGATCCGGAGACGCCGGTGGGCGCGCGCGGCGTGGGTGAGCCGCCGGTTGCCGGCGGTTGCGGCGCCATTTTGAATGCTTTATCGGATGCGCTTGGCGACGAAGTTTTCCAGCGCGCCCCGGTTAACGCCGACACGATTCTCACTTCGCTCGAAGCGGGCCGCCCGATGCAGCATCCCTTGATGGCCCATATTTGAGATTGGGGAACGAAATTGGAAGGAGAGGTATGGCTGTCATACGAGACGTAATGCCCGCCTTCGAGCTCTACCAGCCGAGTTCGGTGGCCGATGCGCAGAAGCTTCTCGCCCAGCATGGCAATGACGCCTGGGTGCTGGCCGGAGGCCTCGACAGCTTCGACTGGCTCAAGGATCGGATCAGAAAGCCGAAGGTCGTTGTCGATCTGAGCGGGATCGACGAATTGCGGGAAGTTCGCACCACTGCGGATGGCATCGAGATCGGCGCCATGACTACGCTCACCGAAGTGGTCAATCATCCCATTATCAAGCAGAAGTACGATCTGCTGGCGCAGGCCGCGGAGCTGGTGGCGTCGCCGCAAATCCGGAACCAGGGAACGATCGGCGGAAATGTTTCGCAAGATACGCGCTGCTGGTATTACCGCGGCGGTTGGCCCTGCTACCGCGCTGGCGGCAACATTTGTTATGCCGATACGCCCGAGGGCCGCAATCGCGAGCATGCCATTTTGCAAGCCGATCGCTGCGTCGCGGTGAACCCTTCCGATACGGCCCCGGCCCTCATAGCACTGGACGCCAAGTTTGTCCTGCGCACGCCCAAGGGTGAGCGCGTGGTGGATGCGGAAGATTATTTCATCGGTCCTGCCATCGACATCACGCGGCTGCACATCTTACAGCCCGGTGATCTGCTCACCGCCATCCGTATTCCTTCCACGTGGGCGGGCGCGCAATTCTACTTCGAGAAAATACGCGATCGTAATGTTTGGGACTTCCCTCTGATGAACGTCGCCTCAGCCACGGTGACCTCGGGCGATAACATCGACCGCATCCGAATCGCGGTGAACGGCGCCGCGGCACGTCCACTACGCCTGAAAGCAGTGGAAGATGCCGTTCGTGGTAAGCCGCGCAACGCAGCAACGGGTGAGATGGCAGGAAAACTGGCTGTGCAAGGTGCGATCCCGTTGCAATTCAATGCCTACAAGATCCCGCTCATGAGAAATCTAGTAAAGCGCTCCATCGGCGGAGTAGAGGAGGCGACGTGGACTTCCTAGAATGGGCGATCAGTCCTTGGGGACAGAAAGTTCCGATTCACATTGCGTGGTTCCTGATTTGGGTGGCAGCGATTGCAGGATTGCTCTTCCTGATTGTCCACGCGCTTTATGTGATGTATTTCGCCAGGGAAAAAAAGTTTGCCGGCGATGCTGCCCCCGCGGCAGTGGCCGCAATTCCCAAGCGCGTTCCCCGCCATTCGCTAGTGGCACGGCTGTTTCACTGGATCATGGCAGCGTCCATGCTCACGCTTCTGTTCACGGCCTTTCTGCCGAAGGTTGGGGTTCAGTTTCCCTGGGTCACCTATCACTGGATCGCCGGTACGGTGTTGACGGTTTCAATCATTTTTCACATCTTTCACGCTTCCTTCTGGCTGGATTTCTGGTCGATCTGGCCCGACAGAACGGATCTGGAAGATGCATGGAAGAGAGTCCGTCGATTCTTCGGAATGCCCGCGCCCCCGCCGCGAAAGTTCGGAAAATATCCTCTGGAGAATAAGCTTTACCACGCGGTCATTATGTTGAGCGGCCTGGCCGCGATCCTTACTGGCGTCTTCATGATGTTTCGCGTGCGCACCATCTTTTTCCCGCGGAATCCGTACCTCTTCAGTGACATGACGTGGGGCTTGATGTATGTTCTGCACGGCTTGGCCGGCGTGGGATTGATTGCGCTCGTCATGATGCACGTGTATATGGGCCTTCGGCCGGAAAAGCTTCCCATCACGAAGTCCATGATCTTCGGCTGGATGGATCGCGACTTTGTCTTGATGGAGCATGATCCGGCGCGCTGGGTGGTCGAGCCATCTTCTTCCGCGCCAACATCCGCTAGAGCGGAAGGCCGAGGACTCACCGATGCTGGATGACATCTCCGATCGTTGCGCGGCCGTGGAGGAATGCTACGAGTTTATGTTGGCCTACGCGGCCCAGGGTTTGCCGAGCGATCAGGGAAGCAAATCCGGCGGACAGGTGCGTGAGTTCCTGCAGCGCGCGGTAAAAGCCCTCACCGGGCTGGCGGAGGCTTGTGCGGCGGCGATCAAGGAAGAAGATATTCAACCCACCGACAAATATCTCGCCTTCTTCGCCATGCTCGACCGCGACGCTCGCGATTCTCTCGCCGCCATTGAACTGGTGCTCAGCCAGCCTGGCATCAGCTCTCAGTTGATCGACAATCTGAACGCTTCCATCCATCTGCGCGCGTTGCTCACCGACTTGTTTCTGCTGGATGAGATCGTGAAAAATCAGGACAGATCGGCGAGGCAGCCTGTCGCGAACGAGAGCGAGTGAAATCGGATAGCGATAGTGAACTCGGTGATTTGCAATCACAAAGAGCGATGCATTGTATCCCTGTCTCGTAGTGCTCGATGAATGCCAAAAATCACCCTGAGCGAAGAGAAAAACATGAAGATTCACAAGTTTGTGCACGAGCATGCGCCAGCCCTGGCAGGGTTGTAAGATGACTGGCAAAGATTTCCCCTCGAGCTGACACTTCTAGACCTGATGGTGCAGAGGTTATGACAAGAGCCAGCGCTAGCTTACAGCCAGAGCATCGCGACGCACAGTGGCCAACCACCATCGCATCGTTAACGGTGGGTACCGCATTCTTTGCCCTGTGGTTCTGGTTGTTGCCGCCCTGGCTCGGCTTTCGGGTGGACCCGGTGCATACGTCACCGTGGCGATGGATTGCTGCCCTGCCATCGGTGCTTGGGTTCGCAGTCGCTCTGCGCTGCGTATGGGATTTCGGACAGACCGGGCACGGAACGCCCGCACCGATTGTTCCTCCGAAGAAACTGGTGGTCGTCGGCTTCTATCGCTACGTGCGCAACCCCATGTATGTCGGGTTTTTCGTTGGATGGATCGGTCTGTGGGTGGTCTTCGGGCGGGCAAGTTGGCAGGCGATCGCAGTCGCGGCTGCTGTGGTCCTTGGAGTAGCTCTGTTTGTGCAGCTGTATGAGGAGCCGACTTTGCGCAAAATGTTCGGGGAGGAGTACCAGGAATACTGCCGCAATGTAAGACGGTGGCTCCCGCGCACGCGGCCGTGGCAGAAGTAGAGGAAGTAAGAGACCGTTGAATCAACGGCGGCGCGTAACCAAATTTGGATCGCGAGCGTGACTCAGAACCGCTGAGGATGTTCTATCTCTCAAGGGCCACAACCTGAGTTCAAATGTGCGGACGGTGGGTGTTCTCTCGCCTATCTGGCAGCGTGCGCTCGTCCCGGCTTCCTCGACAATTCAGCGTCAGAGGTGGTTGCGCGCCCTAATCCAACATCGTCGATATTCCTTTGTGCCCCCTTCAGATCGCACCGGCAAAGAACGCAGCGCATGGCCACGGTATAAACGAAGTGTGCGTAGGCTGGGCACTTGCTGTTCGTGCATGCCTTGGTCATCATTTCTAACCGCCTCGTGAATCCGGCATCTCAGCTACCCAACCGAATTCCTGTCTAGCTTGACGGTAGCACGCTCGATCACGCGCCGGACGCGCATTTTCAGCACTGGATTATCGAATTTGTTTCTGCGGTCGCGAGCGCGCTGTGGAGAAAACTCTGTTGGCCCTGGACAATTCTCAAGGCCTTTCGGCAGAAACTCATCCTGATTCACAGCGGCGCGCTTCCAGTTCCCAGCTTGGGAAACTTCCATCTGGCGAGAAACTCGGAATGATCTCCGGAAGGCGATCAAGCGTATAGTGACTCGTACATATGGATGGTGCCGTGTCGTTGGAGGAACCCGAGGGGTGGCGGTTGCTGTGGGAACGGGCACAACGGGAAAAAGACCCGGAGAAACTCGCCAAGCTCATCGATGAGATGAACCAGCTACTGAGCGAACACGAGAAGGCCGCCGCGCGCGAAGAAAGTCCAACCCCGCGCTCCAGACGCAAGCGTTCTAAGCCATAGCGTTGAACGCCTGTCGACTACGTAGGTCTCGCAAACTCGTCCAGCTCGGAACGCAATTCGAAAATTCGGTGCTTTCGTGTCTCGTAAGCTTCCAGTTCTTCCTGTTTAAAATCATTGAACTTTCGGCCTACGATGGCTTCCATTTGCTCCTGAAGGAGTTCGCAAAGCCCACGCGCAATGGCATCGAGCTTTGCCGTGTCCATAATCACTTCCCTAGAGGAGAGTTACGCCGAACAGGTTAACGTGACCGTGACCGCCCGCATCACTCTTGGTGACTCAAATCACAGCTCATTTATTTTAGAATCCTCTCGATTTGCTGCAGGTGGTTGATGTCATGCCCGGCAAACATGCGAACGATGTTCTCAACCGATTCCTGTCCTCGTTCGGCGTGCATGCCATAATGTTTCCACTGCTCCGGTGTCAGCGATTTGAGCAAGGTGAGATTGGCTTCCCGCAGCGCGCGAAACAATTCGAGCGATTTGCGCGGGTCGCGCTTCTCGTAATGCCCGCTGATCACCCACGCATCCTGATCGAACGCGGCGATAGGCGTTCCCGGCGCGCCCAGAATCAGCCGCATCCGAAAACTGCCGACCGTCTCCGCATCGGCAAGGTGCGCCAGAATCTCGCTCACTGACCATTTATCGGGCGCCGGACGCTTGCGCAGTTTGGCTGTAGACTTGCCCTTGATCAGGCGCTCCAGTTTCTTTGCCGTAGCCGCTTGCACCACCAACGGCTGCTTCCCTTCTGTGTAGCCAGTCATCCCCTGAATGTACTGCTCCACCGTCTCTTTCATTGTTTCTGCCCCGCCTGAAATTTCGTCCAAGGTCCTGCTTTCATATCGTGCAGCAGGGGTTTCTGCCACGCATATTCTGGATGCTGCTGCAGAAAATCGGTCGCTACAAAATCCGCTCCACAAGGATGCCCCGCCCGCGCCACAAAACTCATATTCGCCGCCATCTTGCTGTCGGTCGCTTTCCCCTGCACGGCACCTCCGGGGTTGTACGCTTCCCAGCCCCACTCCTTTACGCCGCGCGAGGACGCGTCCACATGCCCGCATAGCGAGCGCTCATTGGGTTGCTTTCTTTTGTCGAAGCTGTCGAAGTGATCGGCTAGAAAATCCTCCGCCATCTCCACGTCAATCGTTCCTTTGGCATGCTGTACCAAGTCGTCCGCCCGCGCATGCCGCGCATTCATCGACGAAGACATATCCTTCGGATCAAATCCGTCAGTCTCCTCGCGAATCAACTTGGGATCACGCGCAAAGTTCGAACTGACGAAGTATCCATCCTTCGTTCTCCATATCGGAGTATTTTTCAAACCGAGTTCGAGATAAGCAATTTCTCCGGTCTTCCGGTCGCCGATCAGCCAATCGTTGGCGTATCCGCCGTTGTTTCCTTCCTTAATAATCCGAACGTAGTCGTCGATGCTCTCGGCATATTGCAACGCCTTGCGGGAGCGCATGAACTCCGGCTTGCCGTGCGGATCCCAGCCTTCGAATTGCGTGATGGTCGTTTCAGTGATCATGATCCCGGCAGCATTCACGCCAAAATCGTCGTCGCTGGTAATCACCCCGGGAAAACCATCCATCAGAATGCGCTGGCCGTGTTGCGGCAGAATATCGAAGATCACCACCCAGCGCTCACCCGCCAGATAACTCGTCCAGTTATTGTGCGCGATGACGATCTGATGGTCCTTGGTGTTAGCGCCGGTCGCGATGAAGGCGCTGCAATTTCCCGGAGCTTTCAACTTCGGCGCTCGAGCCTGCTTCTCCCGCTTGTTCAGCCACGGCACGTAGTAGTCGGGGACTTCCTCAAACGCGTTGAGCGCGACAATGTCATACACGTCCAGGTCGACGCCATGGGCTTTCACACCATCCGCAATGCCTTGCAGTTCCTGCTGATATTCAGCGTCAATGTGCGGCCAGAGCATCTCACGCGCGGTCTTGCGAAAGAACTCCCAATCACGCTGGGTCTGGTGGGTATCAATCAGCTTGATCGCTTCGAGAGCATCGGCAATCTCGGGTGCCAAAAGATAGCCGTGCTGATAGCCGATTTCGGACGGAGATCCTTCCAGATGAACGAAAGTCCAACCACCCTGCTGGAAACGATAACTCTTTTCGAGACGCGCTTCAGAAGTCGCAGCCGCGGGAGTTTTCGCCGCAGCCGCCAACCCGTGCAGTGGAAGTATTGCGGCCACGATGAAAAACACGATGACGAAATAGCGCAGAGAAAAAACGGTGCGATCCGTGAACATTGACGTCCCTCTGGTTCCCGCTTCGGACTTCCACAAGATCGCCATTGTATCCGAATCCAGAGACAAGAAAGCGGAGCGCTTTCGCGCCCCGCTTCAGTAGTAATCTCACTTCAGCGATTAGCCTTAGCGACCTCCGCCGTGGCCTCCACCGCCTCCGCCATGGAATCCACCGCCTTCACCGCCATGGAATCCACCGCCTTCACCGCCGTGGAATCCACCTTCTGCTAAGCCACCGCGCGCGCCTCCTGAAGCCATTGCCGGCCCGGAGTGGAAAGCTCCGCGCTCAGCTCCAGCTCCCGTGTAGACGCCATGAGAGTAAGCGCTGCTGGTTGCGTAATGCGGTCCCGGTCCCCACGCGTGAACATTGGCCGCATTAAATGTGTGGTAGAAATGTCCGCCGTAGAACGGAGCCCGGTACACGAACCCTGGCGAATAGAATCCCCAGCCAAACGGGCTGTAGAAAATTCCATCCCAAGGCATATAGGTATAGGCCGAGAACCACGGATCCCAGTACCATCCGCCCCAGCCTGGACCCCAGAAGCCGGCGCCCCAATATCCCGGACCCCAACCGTCCGCGACCACGATCCGCGCGGCATCCACGTTCGCCTCGGCAACGTAGTCCGATCTCAAGCTGCTCCAGCGATACAGATCGTCACCGTTCATCGCCTGCTTGTCGAACTTCGCTTCCTTGTAGAGCGCATTGCCTGCAACCGCAAGATCGTGTCCGCCTTTAATTCTGATCTGCCGGCCACCTTCCTGCACCATGGCCTTGCCATCGAATACGCGCAGTTGGTTCTGCTGCAAATCAAAATCGTACAGCCCTGGCTTCAGGAGTCTTGCCGTTGCTTGACCCATGGTTACCCGCAGATCGTTCTGAGGATAAATCTGGTCCACTTCCACGATAGCGTGGCCCTGGTCGACTCTCACCTCGGTATCCGCCAAACCGGCCGCAACCATCTTCACCGAAGAATTGTCACCGACGCGTAGAAACACTCCCGGAGTCAGCAGAATTTCGGCTTTCCCCGTATCGGTATTGATGGACTGTCCAACTTCGAGTGTTGTTTTGCCAATTGAATTGTGGTCAAGGGGCTGGTTTGCGACATACGCCTGTCCCTCGACATAATTTAGAGTTCCCGGCACTGCTGAATTTGAGCTCGCATTATTACTTGCCCATGCGGGCACAGATAGAAGCGTTGCCAGGAATAAGCTTGCGAATCCCTGTAACAGCCTCATAAAGTTACTCACTCTCCTTACCAATTCCTTGTTGCTCTTAACCCGTTAGATGATGAGAGAAACGCTCACGATGCCTGTTCATGCTATTGAGCGCGCATGAGTTAGGAATGGTTGAAATGAACCAGGGAGGTTGAAATGAACCAGTAGATCAGATGTCGGTGCGTTGCTCGCTGTGCCGCTGCAGATACCAGCACGGAAGATAACCGGCACGCGGGAACAGTGAGTTTACGCAAGTCTGCGGCTGCGGCGGGTTGAAAAGAAACTCGGTCCTGCCGTTTTTTTGTTGCACCGCATCATAGGTGGTGACGGTGACTTGTCCGTAGGCTTGATTGGCGCCCAGACGATAGCGGAACACGGCGTAATCCACGGTATAAGCGATCAGCGTCAATCCCGTCGCTAATAAGATGGTCACGCCCGCCAAGCGCTGCAGAAAACGGCGGATTCTCGGGCTCAGCACTGGGCTCACGGCGTACAATTATATCCGCCTATGCCGCTTTGGCCGGCTCATCCCGGGGTACATCTGAATGTTGGTCGCCCACAGTTCGACGCTCTCGTTGACAATTCTGCTTTCCACAGGCAAACTACCGCATTCGCTACATGCGGCGAGTGGCGAGCCCCTACGGGCCAATTCAACAGGACGGGTGCGGACCTAAGCCGTAATCTATAGCCATGGAGCAACTGGTCTCCTATACGCTCGATTCCACGTTGGAAACGGTGGACCATGCGGAAGAAAGCGCCAGCCGCATTGCCACGGAGTTGGGCTTTGGAGAGGAAGAAGTTATGCAGATTTCCATGGCGGTTCGCGAGGGCGCGGTCAACGCCGTGCTGCACGGAAACAAATATGCGCCTGACAAAAAAGTAGTCTTGGCCTTCGAGCGGACCGGTGACGACCTCGTCATCACCATTCGCGACCAGGGCAAAGGCATTGATTTGAGCGGAATTCCTAATCCTCTGGCCCCGGAGAATCTGCTCAAGACTTCAGGTCGTGGCATTTTTCTTATGCGTTCTTTTATGGACGTGGTGGAAATCCGCCCGTCCCAGACAGGCACGGAAGTGAAATTGATTAAGCACGTCCACGGATCATCCGTGGGCAACAAGGAGGCGTCTCAGTGAGCATGAAACTTAGCACTCGGCAGGTGGACGGAGTCACCATTGTGGATTGCAGTGGGCGGATCACTCTGGGCGAGGGCAGTGTCACCCTGCGCGACACGGTACGCGATCTGCTTTCCAAGGGCAACAAGAAGATCATCTTGAATCTGGCTGAAGTGAACTACATCGATAGCTCCGGCATCGGCGAGCTGGTCAGCGCCTTCACCACCACCAAGAATCAGGGCGGCGAACTCAAGCTGCTCCACCTCACCAAGAAGGTGCACGACCTGCTCCAGATCACCAAGCTCTACACTGTCTTCGATGTGAAGGACGACGAAACCGCCGCCGTCAAGGGCTTCAAGTAAACTTCCGGACCGGGAAACTGTATCCAAAAGGATGGGAAGGGCACGGCTCACGCCGTGCCGCCCAGAGTCTTGGCGTGTGCTGTTTCGTTCCGGGAACTGCCTCGCTTTTTTCTCGCTGCAATGCCGTCGCGCAGATTTTCCCCTCGTAGAATCGTGACATGCGGTCCATGACATCTCACGTAGGGACAGCCGCCCTCAGCTGTCCAGCCTGGCAAAGCCAGCCGAGGTCTGGTCCAGTAGCGCGAGTGGTTGCATCACTTTTTCTTGTGCTTTCGGCAGCATTCGCGGTCGCATCCGACTGCCTGCCCATCGGCGAAGCCAGCCAGCATGTTGGAGAGACCAAATGCATCACCGGCAGAGTGACCCATGTGAAAGTCGGTTCCAAAGGAGTTCACTTCATCGGTTTCTGCGAAGAGCAAGCAGCCTGCCCGTTTTCGGTGGTGGTCTTCGCCTCTGACCTGAAAGATGTAGGCGACGTGCGCCGCCTCCAGGGACGCGTGATCGAAATTCATGGCCCGGTGAAGCTCTACGACGGCCGCGCCGAAATCATCCTGAACCGCGTCAGCCAACTCACCGGCGGCTCAACCTTGATCCCGCCCATGCCGAAGAATTACGACGTGGAAAAACAAGGCCACTACAGCGCCGGCCGCATGCGTCCTACCAAGAAGCCAGCAAAAACCAAGGCCACGCCAAATCCCAGCGCAACCTATGGCAACGAAGCAGACGTGGAGGGCGAACCGCCGCAGTGAAGGCTAAACTTAACCGCCTGCTCACACCATTCCCTTCCTCAACTCCTCCAGGGGATACCTCGTCCCACGCCATACGATCCCGTCATTCCACAGTGTATGAAACATCGATCGCATCAACGTATAGATAAACAGCGCGGTGCTCAAGGGATGCAGCAGGAAGTAATAAGCCGGAACTCCCGATCGCCGCGAGATTCCGAAATAAATCAGAAACATCGCCCCAAGCGCGATCCCGTAAGGCAGGCGCTCCCACCCATGCGCCAACCACACCCCCAGAAACGGCATGAGATTCAAGAAGGCCAGTCCAAAGGCCGAGATCAAAGTGCGCAGCCATTGAAAAGACAACACTGCAAAAAAATTCTTCGTCAGATTATTGACCACGCCGATCGCGCCATTCGCCCAGCGAATCGAAATCAGATCACCGCCAAAAACATTCCGCTGCGCGAAGCCAGCGTTCTTCACCACTTTGCCGAGCTTCATGTCGTCCAGCACCTCCATACGTAGCGCTTCGTAAGTGCCCACCGATTCGTACACCGTGCGCCGGATCAAGTTGAAAGCCCCGACGCCCATGTGATCCCTCGACTTCGGATCCGCCACCTTCCACGGCCGGTGGCCAAACACAAACATGGTTTGAAAGAACGCAATCATCATGTATTCGCCCGGCGTCTTCATGATCATTCGTGGAAACAAGACAACGTGGTCCGCCTTCTCCGCCTCGGCATATGCCAGCGCGCGCCGCACCGAATCCGCCTTGAATAGCACATCAGCGTCGGTAAACAGTAGCCACTCACCACTCGCCTCATTCGTGGCAGTCCACATGGCATGAGTTTTCCCCAACCACCCCGACGGCAACTCTTGATGGTGAATCACTCGCAAAACCGGGGGCCCCATTTCTCGGGTCTTTTGCGAGAAGTGGGGATTTGGTAAACGAACGTTCGCCGCCACCCTTTCGATCACCTGCCCGGTCCGATCCGTCGATCGATCATTCACCGCGATCACTTCATAGTTGTCATAGTCGAGCTCCAACAACCGGTTCAGCGATTGCTCGATGTCACGTTCTTCATTCCGTGCCGGTACGATGATCGAAACTCGCGGATTGCCGGAGGCTGTGACCGGATTGCGATCCCATTCGGGCTCGGAGACATCAGCCACACTCGGCATCCCAATTGCAGCATCCACGATGCGCGAGAGCCACGCCAGCGCCAGGATGGTGCCGGCGATCCAATGAAAGTAATGCATCTGCCTAGGTCTTCCCTGCTTGCCCAACTGCGGTCTGGGCGGGCGCAAATCTCATCCCATAGAAGAGTATGGCAGAGGAAGCGATCATGGCGAGCACCGGCAGAATGAACGCAGCCTGCAGGGTACGTTTATCGGCTACATAACCCATAAGAGTCGGCGAAGGAACATCGCCCAGCAGATGGAAAACGAAAATATTCACTGCCAATGCAGTGGCGCGAATGTGGGCGCCCACAGAATTGATCAACGCCGCGTTCAAGGGCGAAGTATTGAGCAGCAAGAAAAATGCTGCAATCGCGATAGCCGGCAGCATTACCGGACCGCGCATGAACAATGCCGCAATCATGAACGGCACACCCAAAGCCATGCTCACCGCGGAAACAAAGTAGTAAGAGCCTTTCATGCGTGGCAGCAGATAATCTCCCAGCCATCCGCCCGCGAGGGACGCCAGAATTCCGTCGGCCACAATGATGATTCCAAACATAAAGTTCGCCGACTCCAGCGAGTATCCACGCGCCCGCGACAAAAATGTCGGCATCCATACTTGTATTCCGCCCAAAGCAAACGTCATCGTCGCCATGCCTAGAGTCGCAGTCCAGAACGCCGGGTTGCGTGCCAACCCGAGTAAAGTTCCACGCTCCGGCGTTTCTTTCTCCCTGTCGAACTGTCCCCGCTCCGGCTCGTTAAGGAACAGAACCGCGATCGCCAATAGAAATCCGGGAACCGCTGCAATGTAGAAAGGAAATCTCCATCCATAGTGCGGACTCAGTTTGCCCCCGAGCAAATATCCCGCAGCCGTTCCCACCGGGATTGCCAGATAGAACACCCCCAGAACCCGCCCGCGCTTTTCTTCCGGAAACAGATCGGCAACAAATGTCGGCGCAATGGTGACAAACGTCGCCTCGCCAATTCCGACCAGCGTGTGCCGAATCAGCAATTCGGTGTAAGTGTGCGTCACCGCGGTGAGCAGGGTGAGCCCGCTCCAGAAGATCGCGCCTCCCACGATAATTCTCTTGCGCGAGTAGCGGTCTGCGAGCGGCCCCACGAACGGTGCCGCGCACATGTAGAAGAGCAGAAACGCGCTGGTAAGATAACCGACCTGGATATTGCTCAGCCGGAATTCGCTCTGCACCAGCGGCTGCACCGCGAACAGCACCGAGCGGTCCACATAATTCAGCAGGTTCAGCGCGGTCAACAGAATCAGCGCCGTGCGCGGATAGAGTTTCGCCTTAGCCACAGTCGAGCGAATATAGCACGCTGCCCACGTCTAGCCGATTGCCACGTCCCTAGCTTTTCGCCCTCGGCCACTTCGCCACCACCGTGGTCGAGATCCCGCCCCGCGGCCGGAAGTCGCCCTTCACCTCAGCCCACACTGGCTTGGCCCATCGCACTACATCTTCCAGCACCTGGTTCACAACGTTCTCCTGAAAAATCCCCAGGTTGCGGTACGACTGCAAATATTCCTTGTACGACTTCAATTCCAGGCACACTTTATCGGGCTGGTAACGCAGCGTGATCACGCCAAAATCCGGCAGCCCCGTCTTCGGACAAACCGAAGTAAATTCGGGATCGTCAATCACAATCTCGTATCCGGGAAACTGATTCGGCCAGGTTTCGATCTCCGGAAACATGGCGTCCAGCCCAGCGGCGGCGTGCTCGGGCGTATAGCGGCGTGGTTTTGGCATGAGGTCATTGTAACGGTTGGAAAGCGATCCCCGAGGCCAGGGTCCGTCGCCGCACCTCTCGAAATGCGGATTGCCTCGCCCTCACTTAAGCATCCACCGTCCTTAGCCCGCATCTAAACACGCAACGGCTTGGGATGGCGTACGTTTTTTCGCGGCCGCCAGAGTGGTAAATTAGTGCTTACAGTTGTCCCCGCCGCACGCTGAAAGATAACCGGTTGGCAGCAACCCACAATTCGAATGGACGGCCCGCCACGCGCAAGACCCGCACCTGGCTTACCATAGGAGTACTCGCGGCATTGGCGACAATCCCGATTTTCACTCGACATCCCCCATTGAAGGTTCGCGCCACCGAGGTGGAACGCGGATCCATCCGCAGCCTCATTTCCACCAATGGCAAAGTTGAGCCGATCCAGAATTTCGAAGCTCACGCACCCATCGCCACCACCGTGAAGCGCCTGTTCGTGAAAGAAGGGGATCACGTCCGTAGAGGACAGCTTCTGTTGCAACTCGACGACAACGATTTGCGCAGCCAGGCCGCGCGCGCGCAAGCGCAGATAAAAGCAGCGCAGGCCGACGAATCCGACTTGACCACCGGAGGTACTCGCGAAGAGCTCCTCACGCTCGATACGCAGCTGACCAAGGCCCGCGCCGCACGCGATGCTGCGCAGCGCAATCTGGACGCTTTCCGGCGTCTGCAGCAGCAAGGCGCGGCCTCGGCCGGCGAAGTGCAGCAAGCGCAAGAAGCTCTGCAGCGCGCGCAGGCCGATGCCACTCTGCTCGAGCAGAAGAAAAAAGATCGCTACTCACAGCCGGAGGTCGCACGAGTACAAGCCCAGGGTACAGAGGCTCAAGCCGCCTATGAAGCGGCGGAAGATGCCCTCAGGAAATCTAGTGTGCGGGCGCCGTTTGACGGCATTGTCTATACCCTTCCCGTCAAGCAGGGTGCCTACGTGCAAACCGGCGACCTGTTGTTGCAGGAAGGCGATCTCTCCAAGATGCTCGTCCGTACTTTCGTCGACGAGCCTGACATCGGTCGCCTCGCCAACGGCCAAAAAATCGAAGTCACGTGGGACGCTTTGCCCGGGCGCATATGGAATGGCACCGTCAGCACGATTCCCTCCACCGTGAAACTTCACGGCGCGCGCAATGTGGGTGAGGTCACGTGCTCCGTCGACAACCATGATCTTCGGCTGCTCCCGAACGTGAATGTCGGCGTCACAGTTATCACCGCCGAACATAGCAACGTGCTCACCCTCCTTCGGGAAGCTGTGCGCATGGACGACACCAAGCCGTACGTCTATCAAGTGGTAAACGGGCTTCTCCAGCGCCGCGACGTGGAAATATCGCTGCAAAACCTCACCCAAGTCGAGGTCACCTCCGGCCTTCCGGAGCATTCTCTCGTAGCCCTTTCCTCGACCGACTCCAAGCCTTTGACCGATGGCGCTCCCGTGAAAGTGGTTCAGTAGCCCATGAAGCGGATGGAACAATGTGAAGTCGGATGCCCCGTTTCTCGCATCGTTTGCAAGAAGCGGGTCGGCTCCGCACAGCGCAGCGGCGATAGAATGACCACTCGCTTCGCTAGCTTCCTTGTCGTTTTCCTGTCCCTGCTGTCTTGCTCTCTCGCCGCCGCTGCCGACGCGCCGCAGCAACTTCTTGCCGCGGGCCGCGTGGACCAGGCCGTCCAAACCCTCGAGCAACAAATCCAGAGTTCCCCCACCGCACAGGCCTACAATCTCCTTTGCCGCGCCCAATTCGAACTTGACGATTGGGACGCCGGCATCCCCGCTTGCGAAAAAGCAGTCTCGCTTGCGCCTGACAACGGCCTCTATCATCTCTGGCTGGGACGAATCTACGGCGAAAAGGCGGATCACTCCAACTTCCTGAAAGCCGCAGGCCTCGCCAAGAAGGTCCGTGTGGAATTCGAGCGGGCCGTTGAGTTCGCGCCCAATAGTTGGGAGGCCCGTACTGATCTCGCCGAGTTTTATCTCGAAGCTCCCGGCATCGTCGGAGGTGGAGAAGACAAGGCCCGCGATCAGGCCAACCTTCTCCTGCCACTGAATCCCTGCATGGCGCATTGGGTGAGAGCTCGCATCGCGCAGAAAAATAAAGACAGCGCCGCTGCAGAGCAGGAATATCGCGCAGCCATTGACGCCTCTCAGGGCGGTGCTCGTGCCTGGCTCAATCTCGCCGGATTTTATCGCCGCGCCAATCGTCTTGACGAAATGGAGCAGGCTTTGCGCACCATGGAAACTCGTCCGCTCGATCATCCGGCCGCGTTGATGGACGGTGCCAATATGTTGTTTCGCTCAGGCCGCTCCTATCCCATGGCCATCCGCCTGGTGCGGCGCTATCTCGCTTCCGGTACGGTCGAGGAGTGGCCCGCCTTCAAGGCACATAATTTGCTCGGCGAGTTGCTCGAGAAACAAGGCGACCCGCAATCTGCGGCCGTGGAATATCGCACTTCCCTTTCGATGGCCCGCACCTTTACCAGCGCGCAGAAGGGCTTGGATCGCGTCGCCGCGAGTGAATGAGTTTTGCTTCCGAATGCATGAACAACCCAGTCTTCCGCCAATAGCTGCAGAAAATAGATCATGACCTCGGTTCGCATCGACAAATGGCTCTGGGCCGCCAGATTCTTTAAGACTCGATCTCTCGCGGCACGCGCCTGTGAACTCGGGAGAATTCAATCCAATCGCCAGCCCGCCAAAGCTGCACGCGAAGTTCATATCGGCGACATGCTGCGCGTGACCAACGACGGCGGCGACTTCGAGATCGAAGTGCTGCTGCTTGGCGATACACGCGGCCCGGCTTCGGTTGCGCAAACCCTCTACCGCGAATCCGACGCCAGCCGTGATCTCCGCGAGAAAGTCGCCGCTGAGCGCAGGGCAATGAGAGAGTTCGAGCAGTTGCCCGCAGCCCGGCCATCCAAGCGCGATCGCCGCAGGATCATCCAGTTCCGCGGCAGAGCCTGAGCCCTTGAACTATGCGGAAGAGCCGGTATGCCCTTCCGTTGACGCACGCATGCTGCATCCGTAATATGGAGCGACTCTACTGGCAGGCGTCCGCCGAATGATCGATCAGGTCATCTCTCACTATCGCATCGTCGAGAAGCTTGGCGGCGGCGGCATGGGCGTCGTCTACAAAGCGGAAGACATCAAGCTTGGACGTTTCGTCGCTCTCAAGTTCCTGCCTGAAGAAGTTGCCTCGAACGCCCAGGCTCTGGAGCGATTTCAGCGCGAAGCCCGGGCCGCTTCGGCACTGAACCACCCCAACATCTGTACCATCCACGAAATCGACGAGCAAAACGGCCAGGCCTTTATCGTGATGGAATACCTCGATGGCCTGACCCTCAAGCACCGTATTGCCGGCGAACCGCTCGAGACAGACTTCTTGCTGCAACTCGCCATCGAAATCGCCGATGCCCTCGATGCTGCCCACGTAGAGGGCATCATTCATCGCGATATCAAACCCGCCAACATCTTCATCACCCGGCGGGGCCACGCCAAGATCCTTGACTTTGGTCTTGCCAAGCTCGTCCCCGCGCGCGCCACCGCCGATCCCGAAGGCGCCATGAACCGGCCTACTGCCGTCAGCGATGCTTTTCTCACCAGCCCCGGCACGGCTGTTGGCACCATCGCCTACATGTCGCCCGAACAAGCTCGCGGCAAGGAGTTGGATACCCGCACGGACCTATTCTCCTTCGGCGCCGTGCTCTACGAAATGGCTAGCGGCTCGGTTCCGTTTCGCGGTGATACCTCAGCGACAATTTTTGAAGGGATTTTGGGGCGAACTCCGATTCCGGTCGTTCGTCTTAATCCGCACGTCCCGGCGCGGCTGGAAGAGATCATCGGCAAAGCGCTTGAAAAAGATCGCGATCTGCGTTATCAGCACGCTTCCGAGATGCGCAGCGATCTGAAGCGGCTACAGCGCGACAGTGGCTCCGGACGTAGCGCTGCTGTCTCTGAATCCGTCCCCGCCAGCGAGACTGAGCCGCCGCCAGTGACTGGTTCAGGTACTCCGAAGGCCGCCAGCAATCCGGCTGTTCCAGCATCGCCAGCCAGCACCAGCAGCTCGAGCGTGACTGCGGTTGCCCGTGATCATCGTGTCGGAACTATAGTCACGGTTGTCATCGTTCTCGCTCTTCTCGGTGCCGCAGGCTTCGGAGTCTATTCTTTTCTCGGCCGTTCGCACTCCGCCGCTTTTCAGAACTTCACGATCATCCAGGTCACCAACACTGGCAAAGCCGAGTTAGCGGCGATTTCACCAGACGGCAAGTTTATCCTCCACGTTCAGAATGACAATGGGATGCAGAGCCTCTGGCTGCGCAACATCCCCACCGGCAGCGACACGCAGACCGTTCCGCCTGCAGCTGGCATTTATCGCAACCTCGCCTTTTCTCCCGACGGCAACTACGTGTACTTTGAAAAGGCGGTCAATCATCAGGGCACCGAGTTCGATTTCTTCCGCGCGCCAGTTCTCGGGCGGCGCTCCGAAAATCGTTGCCCACGATGTTGACAGCGATCTCACCTTCTCTCCCGACGGAAAACGCATCGCCTACATTCGCGCCAACGACCCCGAGCCCGGGAAGTACCGCCTGCTTACCGCCAACGACGACGGCGGAGATGAGACTATCCTGCGTATTTCGCAATCTACTCGCGGCGGTGATCCTCAGCACATCAGTTGGTCTCCCGACGGCAAGCAGATCGCGTACTCCTTCCAATCTTCAGGCGAGGCACTCAGCTACATCGAGAACTTCGACCTCGGAAGGAAACAGGTCGCCACTCTGGCCGCCCTCCCCAATGAACAACTCTTCGAAGTGAAGTGGCTGCCCAGCGGGCATTCCTTGCTTTCAGTCTTTGGCGCCAAGGGACCGAATTACGAACGCTCGCAGATCGGAGTAGTGTCGGACAAAGGTGTGATGCAGCCGGTCACCCGCGACACCAACCGCTATTCCACCTTGACGGTCTCCGCCGACGGCAAGAGCGCCTCCAGCGTGCAACTGAAGACCACGCACGCGCTAACCATTCTCGACGGCAGCGTCTCCGCCAAGAGTACGCCGGAACCGCAGTCGCTTTCGCAGGTCACCGATCCCCGCGAACTCGACTGGACTCTCGATGAGAAATTGCTCGTTGCCGATGCGGCAAGCATCACGCGCATGGATCCAGATGGGCATAACGCCGCCGCGCTGATCGCCGACCCGAATGCCTTTATTCTTGGCTTTTCCTCCTGCGCCAGCCGCTACTTGCTCCTTGCCTGGTGGTTTCACACTGGTTCCACAAAAATCACCATCTGGCGTGCCAGCGCCGACGGCGCCGCGCCCAAGCAATTGACCACCGGAGGCTTCGATACCAATCCCGTCTGTTCCCCCGATGGCAAGTGGGCGTACTACATCGATCGCCCCGGAACTTCCCGCCTGATGCGCGTTCCCGTGGACGGAGGCACAGCCGAGCCAGTCCCCGGTACCGCTGTCCCAGACCAGTTCGGCATCGAGGCCATTAGCTTTGTTTCCGCGGACGGAAAATCTCTCGGCTATGTCGTAGATGTCGCCGATCCGGTCACGCATGACGCTCGCGCCAGTTTCGCCATCGCGGGTCTGGATGGTGCTTCTCGACCACGTCTTCTCGAACTCGATCCCCGCTTCGCTGGAAGTCAGGTTTTAGCCCCTTCCACGCAACTCGTTCCCAATGCGAACGCCTTGGCATACAAGATCAGCGAAAACGGTGCGGATAATCTCTGGATCCAACCCCTCGACGGCTCGCCTGGACACCAGTTAACGCACTTCCCGTCCGAAAGAATTACCGACTTCCACTGGTCGCCGGACGGAAAGAGCTTGGCCGTGGTCCGCGAGCACGATGTCGCCGATGTCGTTCTCCTGCGCGAAGGAAACCAGTAAGCGCACACACTAAACACGCCGTTTCCTTGCGACCTTCCGCCTCGACTCCGGCTGGGACCCATCCTTATCATTTCTCTCGCATCAGATTGTCCGTAGAATCTTCTTAACGTTCACAAAGGTGAGAATAATGAGAACCAGATTACGGAGTGGCTCTGGCATTCCTATGCTTTTATTGGCGATGCTTCTATTTCTGCCCGCCTCGTCGCTGGCCGAGCCGCTCACGCTCCGTCACGCCGTTGAACTCGCGCTGAAACATGCTAACGGCATCGCCATCTCTGCCGCCGACGAGCAGCATGCCTCTGCCGCTTACCGCGAACTGCGCAATAGCTACGTCCCCCAGCTTACTGCCGGAGCCGGCATCGGCTGGACTGATGGTTTCCCCCTCAGCCTTGAAGGAGCTGCTCCCTCGTTATTCAATGTAACCGCGCAATCGGCGCTCCTCAATCCCGCGCTGGGGAATTTCATTCACGCCGCGCAATCAGACGCGGCGGTCAGCGCCTTCCGTGCCAAGGACCAACGCAATCAGGTCATTCAAGATGTCGTGTTGAGCTATGCCGAGTTAGTGAAATGGGAGCACCGCCTGACTCAACTGCACGAGGCCGAATCCGCCGAAGAGAAGATGGCGGCAGCCGTTGCCCAGCGCGTGCAGGAGGGCATCGACAGCGCGGTCGAAGACACCAAGGCTCGCCTGTCGGTGGCGCGCGTCCATCTGCGCTTCACGGAAGCCAGCGGCGCGGCGCAGGTTCTTCGCGAGCGTCTTTCCAAGTTAACGGGACTGCCCGCCCTGTCCATGCAAGTCGATCCCGACTCCGTGCCCGTTCCTCCAGCCGTCAATGAAGACGCTGACTTGTCGAGCAAAACTACAGAGGCCAATCCAGCGGTGCAGGCCGCCGTGGAACACGCGCGCGCACAATACTTGCGGGAAAAGGGCGAGAAAAGGTCCTTGTGGCCCAGCATGGACTTCGCCGCGCAATATGCCAACCTCGCTACCTACAACAACTATCAAAAGTTTTATCAGCCTCACAGCTTTCAGCCCAACAACGTGACCATTGGCGTGGCCCTCCACTTTCCTTTTTTCAACTACGCCCAGCACTCTCGAATTCAGGAAGCCGAGGCGGACGCTCTCAAGGCCAGGAAGCAGGCCGATGCGGCTCGCAATCAGGC
Organism: uncultured Acidobacteriaceae bacterium; assembly: GCA_964403025.1. Lineage (GTDB taxonomy): Bacteria > Acidobacteriota > Terriglobia > Terriglobales > Acidobacteriaceae > Sulfotelmatobacter. The sequence goes on from CAYOEH010000009.1 coordinate 41,973, forward strand.
CTCGGAAGAAACCATGCGCCTGCAGCGCTCCGTCACGCAGATGCAAGCTGCCCGCGATGTGGCCGAACTCGAGTACGAGATCGCACAGAAAAATGTCGAAGCCGTCCAAACTCGCATGGAATCTTCCTCAGCTACCTTGCACGATCTCGATGATGCCCGCACCCAAGCCAGCGAGAGATTGATTTCGCTACAGGATGTCTCCTTCGAACTCGAACGCTCTCAAGTTGCGCTCCTCCGCGCTACCGGGGATCTCGAGGCTTGGGCTCTGGGGACGAAATAATGAACAGTAGAGGCAACCAAGTAGCAGAAACTAAATCGTTTGCCGATGCTCCTTTTCCGCAGTTCGCTGCATCAAAGGTGGTATTCAGCGACGAACCTGCATAAACACTGCTTTTCGACAGCATCGGCCGCAGGCGAATGGTAAACTAGACACTCACCTACTATGCCTCTTAAAACACTATTTCTGAACCCACCCTCGTTTGAAAACTTTGATGGCGGCGCCGGATCCCGTTGGCCCGCGACCCGCGAAATCGAGTCATACTGGTATCCGGTGTGGCTGGCTTATCCGGCGGGGATGCTGGAGGGAGCACGGCTGCTGGATGCGCCGCCGCATTATGTTTCGGCGGAGCAGACCATTGAAATTGCGAAGGATTACGAGTTTCTGGTTCTGTTTACCAGTACGCCGGGCTTTCCGGGGGATATTGGGCTCGCGAAAGCGATCAAGGCGGCGAACCCGAAGATCAAGATTTGTTTTGTGGGACCGCACGTCAGCGTGCTGCCGGAGAAGTCTTTGCGCGATTGTCCGGCGATCGATTTTGTGGCGCGCAAGGAATTTGATTACGCCGTGGTCGACTACGCGAAAGGCAAGCCGCTGGAAGAGATTGCCGGCATTTCCTTTTTGAAAGATGGGGAGATTGTTCACACTCCCGACGCGCCGCAGATTCAGGATCTGGATGCGCTACCGCATGTCACGGACGTTTACAAGCGCGACCTCGACGTGACCCGTTACAACGTGCCCTTCCTGTTGAACCCGTATGTTTCTCTTTACTCCACGCGCGGGTGTCCGGCGCAGTGCACCTTCTGTTTGTGGCCGCAGACGTTGAGCGGGCATCCCTGGCGCAAGCGCTCGACCGACGACGTTGCGGCTGAGATGGCGAAGGTCAAAGCGTACTGGCCGGAAGTGAAGGAATTCTTCTTTGACGATGATACCTTCAACATTCAGAAGGCGCGCACGATTGAGTTGTGCGCCAAGCTGAAGCCGCTCGGCCTTACGTGGTCATGCACTTCGCGCGTAACGACTGACTACGAGACGCTGAAGGCGATGAAGGAAGCGGGATGCCGCCTGCTCATCGTCGGCTACGAGTCCGGCGATCAGCAGATTCTGAAGAACATCAAGAAGGGCGCGACCATCGAGCGGGCGAGGCAGTTCACCAAGGACTGCCATAAGTTGGGGCTGGTGATTCACGGCGACTTCATCATGGGACTTCCGGGCGAAACGCACGAGACCATCAACAACACTATCGCCTTCGCGAAAGAGTTGGATGTGGAAACCATTCAGGTTTCGGTGGCCCACGCTTATCCCGGCACCGAGCTTTATGACTACGCGGTGAAGAACGGCTTCATGGTCGGCGATAACAAGATGGTGGATGAAGGCGGGCACCAACTGGCGCACATCCAGTATCCCGGACTGCCGGCGGATGACATTCTTTCGGCGGTGCATCGTTTCTACGATGAGTATTATTTCCGGCCCAAGGCTGTGTTCCGCATTCTGAAAAAAGCCGCGTTCGATAGTAACGACCGCAAGCGGCTTTACAAAGAGGCGAAGACTTTCCTCAAGCTGCGTTCGGCGCGCAACAAGATGGTGAAAAAACACAGCGACGACGCGGCTGCGGAGCTGGCTAAGGCCTAAAGAACCTTCGCCACAGAGGCACAGAGACGCAGAGAAAATCTTAACTGTTCGTTCTTCTGTTTTCTTCTTGGCTCCGTGCCTCTGTGGTGAAATGCTATACGTGCACCCACTTCTAATCTTCCCGTGAACTTTCGCAAGTATCTTGTGCTGGCTGGGGTCACGGTGTTCGCCGCGGCCGGAGACGCCATGCTCTCGCATGGGATGAAGCAAACCGGCAACATCTCAATCCATCATCTGCAAAGCGTGATCTTCGCCATTCTTAATCCTTGGGTCGCGATTGGAATTCTTCTCTTGCTCGCATTTTTCACCACCTACATGACTGCGCTCTCCTGGGCGGATCTCACTTACGTGCTGCCGGCGACTTCGCTGGGGTACGTGCTGCTCGCCTTCGTTGCGCGATTCTTGTTGCACGAGCATGTGAGTCCGCTGCGCTGGATGGGGATTGCGTTGATCACGGGAGGCGTGGGATTTATTGCCGGAGGACCAGCGCTGACGGAACACCCACATGTGGAATGCCGCGGGGCGACATCCTCATCCTTTGACTCCGCTCAGGACAGGCTTCTCGCGAAAAGCGCCAGAGATGGCGCACCCACCGAGGTGAAGTCATGAAGGGCTTGTATACCTGGGGCGGCATTCTGGCGATCACCTTCGCTTCCGTGGTGGGCGATGTGCTTTTAGCTCGCGCGATGAAGCAAGTTGGGGATGTGGGCGCGCTGTGGCGGAAGTCTGGCCTGATCGCCGTCATTCGCCGTACGCTCGGTAATCCTCACTTTTTCTTTGGAGTCACGGCGATGGCGGTGGCTTTCTTCAGCCTGCTGTTTGCGCTCTCCTGGGGAGACGTGAGCCTGGTCGGTCCGGCCGCCGCTTCCCTCACCTACATTGGCAACGCCGTGGCGGCGAAAATCTTTTTGCACGAACGCGTGGATCGGCGGCGCTGGATCGCGGCTTCGCTCGTGGCCGCCGGAGTGGCGCTGCTGGCAGGGTAGAACTGGTTCCTCACCGAATTCGCGCCAGGCTCGGAACGAAGATGGCCTCGGGCGTACGTCTCAGCAAAACTCACCAAGAACCCAAACCGCCTCCCAACGGCTCATGGTGTAATCGTGGATGAAAGTTTGTGCATAGCGCGTGGGAAAGTGCACTCGGTGCGTCGGTCGGAGGACATCTCGAAAACCGAGATAGCAGCTGCAAAAAGTGGCACAGGTTCGTCGATGGGGGTTTGGGCAGTTTGCAAAAAACCAGAGTTTTCCGGACAAGTCCTAGATAAGGCTATGGAAGATCGGGGGATACCGCAAAAACGGCGTCGGAAGGTTGGTTCAGGAAAGCAACCTCAAATGCGGTTCCTTCAATCATATCCCTGCTTCTCAGGTGAGCATTGTTGCTCAGACGTATGGCAAGCGGAGTGCTAGCTTCGGAGTGAGACTACGGGCGAGTCGCCAGGCGAACGGCATGAGCTTGGCGCTTTCGGGAGTGGGGTATGGCGAAACCGATTGTTAAATCTGTCGGAATCGTTTCGTTCGCTGTGCTCGTGGCTTGCGGCGCCGTGTGCCAGACATCGGGCCAGTCTCTCCCCGATACCCCGTCGGTACAGGGTTCGACTGAGACGCAGAAATTCAACGCGTTCGTTGAGGAAAACCGCTCATTGAAATTGGGCATGATGGGCGGCAATACGGGCATGATGCGGCAAGGGGCACTCGTCGCCTTTTCCGATCGGATGGTATCCGGTCAAAAAGAATCGAAGACTATCTTTGACAAATACCTGAGCTCGCCGTCGGCGAAGCGGCTATCGGGTTATCGCTCTACGAGCGGTGGGAGCTTGATGGGCCGGGCCACCTATGCAGCCTCGCGTATTTTTGTCACGCGGGATGAATCTGGAAAGGGCAGGCTGAACACTTCCTATCTGCTGCGGGCGCTGACTTCGGTGGCTGCGGACACGGCCTCGCGTCCCTATTGGAGACGATCCCCGACCGGTTCGGTCAGCGATTTTGGTTCGACCGTGGGCAATGACGCGGGCATGAACGTGTGGCATGAATTCCGGCCCGGGATCGAACAGCTGATGAAAAGTCACGCGCCGAAGTTTGTATCCAGAATCGAAGCGCGCATCGGTCAGAAATAGCGCAGAACCCAGCCCCTCAGTTATTTCTGTTGGATGGATTCCAAGTACTTTGTGACGGCGTCGAGCCGGACTTCTCCCCAGTCCTGATCGGCTTCAACCTCATGAAAAATTGGTCCCCAGATGGGCATCTCGCGACTGCCATGGGCGGGTGGGGCAGATTGTTTGCCTTCGATGATGTCCTTGACGTGCTGCTCAGGAAACCTCCGACCATTTCTTTGCGAGATCAGCGTCAAGTCTTGGAGTGATTCCTTAAGCGCGACAGAGGCTGGGCCGTGGCCGCGCCCGTCGGCTCCGTGACAGCTGGCGCAGCGAGTCTGAAAGATCCTGGCTCCGTCGAGCGGGATATGCGCTGAAGGACGATGAGACGGACTGCTCGGAGGCTTCTGGGCAGGCGAGACTGGAAGCAGGGAAAGCAACAAGAAGACGGTAAGAAGCGAGTTGGGGAGCATGGAGACCTCCATCGGGACGGACGGCGGAGTGATCCAGTGTGTATGTTCCCATCCGCGAGGGCGAATGTCTGTGCGCCGGAACACGCCTCAGAGTGAGGAAAGTCAGGAGTTGGAACTGCCCAAGTGCTAAGCAACTCAGCGATAGAACGGGCGCATGAGGCCAGAGGGTGGGAGATCGGGAGCGAGAAACTTCTTGTCTTTCATTCCTATTCCTGCGGCGTGAAGCAGCGCCTCGGCGGCGAGATATCCGCTGCGGACGGCGCCTTCCATGGTGGCGGGCCAGCCGGTAGCAGTCCAATCGCCAGCGAGAAAAACGCGCGGCCACAGGGTGGACTGCGGCGGACGGTAGGCGTCGATGCCCGGGCGCGGTGAATACGTGGCATGGACTTCTTTGATAACGGTGGACTTTACCAGGGCCGCTTCGCGCGCCGCGGGGAAAAATTCGCGGACCTCTTTCAGAGCGAGGTCGACGATTTCGGCGCGTGACTTGTCGATAAGAGACTTCGAAGCGCTGACTACTAGTTCGATATAGCTCGGGATTTCAGGGGCTGAAGCCCGCGCTTTGTGGGGCGTGATGATGGCACGACTGAAGTCATGCCCCTCCCGATCTCTTTCGCTGGAGCATTCCGAATGATCAGCCGCTGCGCGAGTGACAAGCAAGCGGGATTTGTGGAACATCCACTGCACGGTGCGGTCGAGAAGGACGGCGTGGTCGAGGTCAGTAATTTGGCGATCGAACCACAGATGAATGCCGGTGATGGGACAGGATTCGAAGTGCGCTAGTTGCTCGCGCAGGGGTGCGGCATCGGGAGTTTCGGGCAGGACTCGGTCCACCGTGTTGAAAGGGAGAGCGAGGATGAGATAGTCGAACGACTCTTCTCTTTCTTTCTTCCCTGAATCGGTGATGCGAATCTGGATCTGCGATGCGGTCGGATCAAAAGCTTCTAGCGAAGTGCGGAACAGGATTTCGCCGCCGCGGGCGCGAATGTATTCACCGGCCCGGTTGTAGAGATCGGTGAGAGGAATGCTGGGGACGCCCATGTGACGGGCCGCGGGCGACTTCATGGATTCGCGGACGACTTGCGCGGCGTAGGAAACCGAGATGAGGTCGAGATCTTCGCTGAGGGCACTGACGAGGATGGGTTTCCAGAAGCGGTCAATGGCGGTTTTGGTTTGGCCGTGCTCGTGACACCATTGCAGAAACGACTTTCCGGTGTCGGGTTGGATGGTGAGGGTGAGGGCGGCAATGGCGCGCGAAATCGAGAGCTTGTCTGTTACTGAGAGAAAAGGAAGGTGTAGGAACGACGGGGCCGTGTGCAGCGGCGCGGGGAGCGAGGAGGCACGCATCACGCTGGAGCGGCCGCCGGGCTCGATGAAGGTCATCTCGTCGTACCAGCGAATCTTGTCTTCAACGCCGATGCGGCGGTAGAACTCGACCAAATTGGTGCAGACGCGAAACAGCACATGCTGGCAGTTGTCGACGACTTCGCCAGTGCCGGGATGCTCGTAAGAAGAAGCGCGTCCACCGAGATAAGGGCGGCGCTCGAAGAGGGTGACGCGAAGACCAGAGTCGGCAAGAGCGCAGGCGGCAGCGAGTCCGGCGAGGCCGCCTCCGGCGACGGCCACGGTGGGTTGGGTGGGGGTCTGAGTCATGCTGGCGAGATGGTTTCGCGGCGGATCATCAGGTGATCCGTTGCAGGAAACCTTTCGCGAGGATGCGCAGCTTTTCGGTGACGGTGAGACTCACCTTGCCGCTGAAGACGTCGTACTGGCGTTCGGCGATTTTTTCCAGCAGCTTACGATAGATGTTGATCAGGACCCACAGCGCAGGCTGGCTGTCTTCTGAAACATAAGGAATGAGTTCGTCACCGGCCTGGTAGCCCTCACGGGCGCGATCCGCTACAAGAGCCAATAAGGGTCGGAAGCGCGCGACATCGGGTGTGGCGCGCAAATCCGCAGCAGAGAGTCCGAATGTTGCCAGGTCCTCTTCTGGCAGGTAAACGCGGCCCATCGCGGCGTCTTCCTTGACATCGCGAATAATGTTGGTGAGCTGGAAAGCCAGGCCGCACTGCTCGGCGAGCGGCTCGGCGGCGGGATCGCGATAGCCGAAAATGTGAATGCAGACCAATCCCACGACCGATGCGACCCGGTAACAGTAAACCTTAAGATCTTCGAACGTCTTGTACTGAACGGTGAGTTGGGCGGCCGATCCCTCCGACGAAGGCGGTGTTCCTGAATTGTCGAAAACCGGATCGACCACATCCATCGCAGTACCGGTGGCGAGATCGTCGAGAAGCCCCGCGGGAATCGTGTAGCGGCGTTGAGCATCGGTAAGGGCCAGAAGGATGGGATCGTCGGTCGGCTGGCCTTGCTGAGCGCCGTGCAACGCATCCAACCAGGTATCCAACCTGAAATGACGTTCCGGAACGCTGAGACCGGGGTCGTCGGCGATATCATCGCAGCGACGCATGAAGGCATACACGGCGCTCAGCGCTTGGCGTTTGTGCTTGGGCAGCACGAAAAATGCGTAATAGAAATTCCGGGCGTTCGCGCGCGTGATCCCACGACAAACGGAATACGCCATGGTGAGCTGCGCGGGAGCCGGAGTCCATGGAGCCAGCACAGGCTGAGTTCCTGCGCTCAAGATAAGCTCCCCATTAGTTTTCCGAGCGCTGCGCGCGCGACCAGACCGAGCTTGCGTGGCTTGGAGATTACCGGACGTTTTCCTAGAACGGCGAAGCGCTGGCGCTCGATGGCATTGAGAATCTCTTGACCGCCGCGGGTGAACAGTGCGATGTCGACGGCTAGTTCGGCATCTACTTTTTTCACCAGCGGCAAGCCGCGATCAAACCATTCGCGTGCGCGCCGGACTTCGAATTTCATCATGTCGCAAAAGGCGACGGTGTTGCAGTTTTGAGCAAGATCTTTCTCGGTCACGGAATAACGCTGCAAATCCTCCAGGGGAAGATAGATGCGTCCCTTGGAGTAATCCACCGTGACATCCTGCCAGAAGTTCGCCAACTGCAGAGCAGTGCAAGTGTAGTCGGAAAGCTGTTGACGCTCGGCATCGCGATAACCACAGAGGTAGAGGACGAGATGTCCAACGGGATTCGCGGAATACCGGCAATAGGCGAGGACGTCGTTGAAGGTTTCGAAACGAGTGATCGTCTGGTCCTGGCGGAAGGCTATGAGGAGATCGGAAAACTCGTACTTCGGGATTTGAAACCTTCGGACAGTTTCGGCTAGAGCGACAAAAACCGGATGGCGGGGAGTACCGGCATAACAGGCATCGAGCTGCGCCTGCCACTCGTCGAGGAGAGCAAGCGATGCCGCAGGGTCGCCGACTTCATCACCGAGATCATCGGAGATGCGGCAATAAGCGTAAATGTTCAGGAAGTCCTGGCGGAGCTTTTCCGGGAGGAACCAGGTGGCGACGGAAAAATTTTCGTAATGAGATCGCGCGAGTTGGCGGCAGTAGTCCCGGGCTTCTTCGATGGAAGGGGCAAACTCAGGAATCGCGTAAGCGGCGGGCAGACGAGACCAGCCCGCGGAAGCATGCGGCGCAAGTTGAGAACTGCTGACCATCGGACTCATACGTCTAGAACATCCTTAAGTTCGAACAAAATCCTGAGTCGGATAAGAACTCCTTGCTGGCCCACGTACGCACGCGTGCACGGGATACACTCCAGACGGCGCTCGATCCCTGACGCGATACAGGAGCGCCACTCTCAATGACCAGGGATGATGGCGGTCTTGATGTCGCCTCCGCGGTTTAGCATGTGGCGCAGTACCTTCTGCAAACTGGAGAGCGGAGCTTCGCCGGTAATGTAGTCGGTGGGGCGAATCTTCTTGGCCGCGATCAGACCGAAGGCCCGCCGCACGGTTTCCGGTGTGTGATGGAACGTTGCCTTCAGAGTGATTTCGGAGTAGTGCAGACGATTGGTATCGAGCTGTACTTTGGATCCGCTGGCACATCCGCCAAAGAAATTCACTGTGCCGCCTTTGCGGACCATCTCAACGGTCCACTCCCAGGCTTCGGGGCGGCCTACGGCTTCGATGACTACATCACAGCCACGCTTCTGCGGAGTCAGCGCGCGTACGGCCTCAACGACGTTTTGAGCTTTCGTGGTCTGCACAATTTCGTGCGCGCCCATGTGCTTGGCGGCGACCACCTGTTCGTCGCGCTTGACCACGGAGATCACGTTGCACCCAATAGCTCGGGCGACCTGAACGAACATGAGCCCGATCGGGCCGCCACCGATGATGGTGACGGTATCGCCGATTTCGACGCCGGTCTCGTGCAGGCCGCGCAGTACGCAGGCCAAAGGCTCGGTCATGGCCGCGTCTTCAAAGCTGACGTTGGGCGGGATGACCAGCATGTTGGCTTCGACAATGCGGCGAGGCACACGGATGTATTCGGCGTAGGCCCCATTGTTGAAGAGCAAGTCTTCGCAGAGATTTTCCTGGTGCTTGGAGCAGTAGAAGCACATCTGGCAGGGCGCGGAATTGAGCGCCACAACGCGCATGCCCTTCTTGAAGCTGTGGACGCCTTCACCGACCTCTTCGATAACGCCGGCCAACTCATGGCCAAAGAGGGCAGGAGGAACGATCATGCGCGCGTGGTAGCCGCGCTGATAGACCTTGAGATCGGTACCGCAGGTGAGAGCCACCTGCACTTTGACCAACACTTCCCCCTTTTCGACGCGGGGAATCGGAACTCTTTCAATTTTGAGATCTTCTTTGCCGTACAAGACGGCGGCCGTCATTTTTCCGTTCACTGCTTGTTTCCTTCCCAGGTTTCGCGTTTCCAGGTATTCCCAGGCTGAATCACGATTTTCATCGACGAAGGCTGCGGATGAGCGGCGAGTTCCAGGGCCTGCGCGCTTTCCTGCAGCGGGAACCGGTGGCTGATCAAACGCTCCAGCTCCATCTCCCGGTTCATCACAAATTGAACTGAATCATCCTGTAAATCCACAGACGCACTATACGACCCCACCAGCGCCTTCTCGTCTACGCAAATCGCAGCCGGATCGATAACGACCTCTCCGCGCTGAGTTTGCGCAAATAATAATACCCGCCCTCCCGGGCGAGCTGCTTCCATGGCAGAGCGAATCAAACTGTTGCTACCCACAGCCAAGATAACGGCGTCGGCGCCGCGTCCCTCGGTTTGTGCGCGAATTACATTCACCACGTCATCTTTCGACGCGTCGACAGTATTCTGCAATCCAAGGCTTTTAGCTATTTTAAGCCTCTCGGGGTACAAATCGGAAGTAATAACGGAGGCCCCTCCCCGGCGGGCCAGGACGCTCAGTATGATGCCGATGGGACCCTGACCGATCACGAGAACGGTTTCGCCAGCCCGCAGGCGGAGAGTTTCGATACCCTTCATGCAGGTGTTGACAGGTTCGACGAAGCAGGCTTGCTCGAACGAGATGCCCTGCGGGATGCGGACTGTGCCGTATTCGACGATCCAATCCATGACGCGGACATATTCCGCGAATCCGCCGCCGGAGGGCTCAAAGCCGGCCGTGCATCCGACCTTTTTGTAAGTGGCGCACTGGGCGAAGGTTTGGTGAAGACAGTAGTAACACTGACGGCACGGGATGTGGTGGAAGACGACCACGCGATCGCCCGGGGCGAATTGGCGGACTCCCGGGCCAACAGCCGCGACCACTCCGGAGGTTTCGTGGCCGAAGATCCGAGGGGCGGAGTGGGATCCGGTGGCGATTTTCTTGAGATCGGTGCCGCAGACCCCGCAGGTATGGACCCGGAGCAGGAGTTCACCGGCGCCAATTTGCGGCACCGGAACCGTCTCCAGGCGGACATCGTTGACTGCCCGGTAAACGGCGGCCAACATGGTTGTAGGGATGGATTGTTTTTGGTGATCTATTGCGAATTGTTCGACAATTGCCATCGGCGTTCTTTAGATGAAATCCTGGGCGCTTCGCTTCATAACAGTGTAAGTCGGAAGCTTTACTTCTGGGTACCTCCGGAGGTTCTCGGATCGGTATCGCTGAACTCCACGGAAACCGTCATCGAATCCAGATACGGCGAGTCCGGCGGGGTGAAGTGATGAGCCTTGACCTGCAATACCACGTAGAAGCTATCCACTTTGATAATCCGCTTTGCGGTCAATGGCACTCGCGCAAAGGTTGAGGGCTCCAGGCGCCACAACGCGTCTTTCGGATTCGAAGAAGGACCCTGCGAGGACATCAGCACGTTTTCGTACATGCTATGGTGTAGGTCCGCCAGCTTGACCTGCCAGGATGTGATCTCCGTATCGCCCTCGGGTCCTTGGGGAACGAACGAGAGCAGATAGCGGTCGTCACCGTGCAGGTCTTTGATCCGCTCGCGATAGGTTCGATCTTGTGGCGTGAGCTTGACGTCAAATTTCTCTTCGATGATGTGCGTAGGTCCCTGGCGAAAACTTTCCGCATAGAGAGTAGTAGGCGCGGACTGAGCGAGTAGGCGGAAGGTCAGGAAAAGGACAATCGGAAGCAGGAGTGACGATTTCATTTCCGCCCCTCGGCAGGTAAACCGTTCACTGCAGCCATGGGGGCTGCGGGGCGCGTTGCGGCCGAGGTTTCCGATTTTCTTAGATCCATCGAAAAATGTTCAAGCCGCTGACCCAGCATGCGGGCGGCATGGTTGCTGTTGCGCGCCAGAATGGCCACGCGCTTCCAGAGCCATGGACGCACGGCTGCGAAGCGGATAAAGCTTGCCGACTTGAACTGGCCGTCCATACCGATAAAGCGAGCCATCTCGGGCATTTCAAAATCTAACTCATCTGAAATCACTTTGGTCACGCCGAAACCGATGCCGTGAGCATGCGCGGCGGCCGCGACGGCGGCGGCTTCCATATCCACGGCGCGCGCTCCGTAGGCTTGGGCGAGCTTCGCTTTCTGGCCGGGAGCGGCCACCGCCATGAAGGTTACCAGCGTTCCGTCTCCAAAATCGAGTTGGGTGCGGCTTCCGTCGCGGGCATCGACGACCACCGATGGTGCAAAGATATCGCCGACGCGGAGGGTAGAGTCGAGCGCTCCGGCGAAACCCACGGAGTGCACGAGCGCGGGCTGGTACAACGCGATGACGGCTTCCGCGGCGCGGCGGGCGGACTCCACGCCGATGCCACCACAAACGACGATGAGCTCGTCCTTCTCGAAAAAAGTAAAGTCACGGCCTTGGTGCTCGCGCTGGATGCTGGCCCACTTCTTGACCAGAGCGTGAACTTCGCGCTCCAGGGCGGCGACGATGGCGAATCTAGACATAGCCATTGGCCCGAAACCACTCTACCGCACGGCGCAGGGCGTCCTGAGCCGGAATGATTTTCCAACCTAACTCGCGCGTGGCTTTATCCGAACTGGCCCACATCTTTTTCTTTCCCATGCGAACGGCTTCGACGGTAGCGCGCGGCTCGCGGCCGAGCAAGCGGCCGGAGACGGTCTGGTCTACGAATCCTGCAGCGAAGGCAAAGAAGTATGGGAGTTTCACCTTCGGCGAGGGCAGGCCAGAGATCGCACCGAGCTTATCGAGAATCTGCTTTAATGTGAGGTTCTCACCCCCGAGAATGTAGCGCTCGCCGGTCTTGCCTTTTTCGAGTGCCGAAACGTGCCCACGCGCGCATTCGTGGACGTCGACCAGATTTAAGCCGGTATCCACGTAGGCGGGAAACTTCCCTTTCAGAAAGTCGACTACGATTCGTCCAGTGGGTGTGGGCTTGATATCTTGTTCGCCCACCGGAGTGGTCGGATTGACGGTAACGACACGCAGGCCGCTACGGCCCGCCTCCACAGCGAGCTGCTCGGCCATGAACTTGGAGCGCTTGTAGTGGCCGATCATGTCGTCGAGAGAGACGGGAGAATCTTCGTCGGCGGGACGACCATTTCCAGTAAAGCCGACTGTAGCGACGCTCGAGGTATACACGACGCAGCGGACGCCGTTCTTACGGGCAGCATCGAGAATGGCTCGCGTACCTTCCACATTGGACCGATACATTTCCGTCGGGTCTCGCACCCAGAGGCGGTAGTCGGCGGCAACGTGAAATACAACCTCACATCCGGACATGGCTTTCTCCAGAGATGCGGGTTCGCGCAGGTCGCCGGTCGCGGTCTCCGCATTCAAGCCTTCGAGATTCTTGAGATTGCTGGTGGGGCGAACGAGCAGGCGCAAGTCTGCTCCTTGGCCAGCTAAGACGCGGGCCACATGGGAGCCGAGGAATCCGGTTGCGCCTGTGATGAAAGCTCTCATGCGGTAGCAATTCGCAACTGGCCGTTGGCGATTAACGGATGCCGCTCAGGCCTCCTCCTGCCACAGGCAACCATCGGCGGCCTAATGCTAGTTGTCTGCTGCTAATTGCCGTTCTTCTCCATCACCTTGGCATATGTGGTTAGCGCGAGCAGCGGAAAATACTCCCGGTAGAGGTGATACTTCAGATAAAAGACGCGCGGAAAACCTGTGCCGGTGAAATATTCCTCATCCCAGGAACCGTCTTCTTTCTGGCTAGCCAAGAGGTAAGCAATTCCGCGGGCCACCGAGTCACTGCGCGTATCGCCAACGGCAAGCAGTCCCAGAATTGCCCAGGCAGTTTGCGAGGGCGTACTCGCGCCCACGCCGCGCTGGGTCGGGTCATCATATGATCCGACGCTCTCACCCCAGCCGCCATCCGGATTCTGTACCATGCGGAGCCACTCGGCACCCTGCTGGACGCAGGGTTCGTGGTTATCCATGCCGATGGCTTCGAGGCCGCGCAGAACCAGAGCGGTGCCGTAAATATAGTTCACGCCCCAGCGTCCGAACCAACTGCCGTCGGGCTCTTGTTCCTTGCGAATGAATTGAAGCGCCCGCTTCACGGCGGGATGAGTTTGATCGTAACCGTAGGTCGCCATCATTTCGAGAATGCGGCCCGTGATATCGACTGTCGGAGGATCGAGCATGGCGTTGTGGTCGGCGAAGGGGACGTATTGAAAGACCATGCGATCGTTGTCTTTGTCGAACGACGCCCAGCCGCCGTTCTTGCACTGCATGGAGAGAATCCAGTCGATGGCGCGCTGCACGGACTCACGCTGGTAGCGCCCGTTGGGATGCTCCACACGGCTTAGTGCCAGGCAAACCATTGCGCTATCATCGACATCCGGATAAAACTCATTGTTAAACTCAAAGTACCATCCGCCTGGTTTGCCCTTCTTGTTTTTCACCTGCCAGTCGCCGGGATTGCGTACTTGCTTCTGCAGAATCCAGTCGGCGCACTTCACCATGCGCGGATCGTTGGCGGGCACTCCAGCGTCGCCAAGCGCGAACATGGCATAGGCCGTATCCCAGACGGGAGACATACAGGGCTGCATGCGGAAAGTGTCGCCTTCCTCGATGCCGAGTTTCTCGAACTCGTCGAGAGCCCGGATCACCTGCGGATCGTCGAGAGAATATCCCTGGCAGCGCAGGGCAATGATGGCATTCATCATCGAGGGATAAATGGCGCCGAGGCCATCGCTCATCTCGAAGCGCTCGAGAACCCACTTTTCGGCAACCTTCAGGGCGATTGAGCGTAGCGGGCGAATATGGACTCGCTCCAGCCAGTGGGTCATGCGGTCGAGGAAGAGGAAGAAATTGCGCCAGGAGACCAACTTCTTCGACCACCGCAAGTGCATGCGGGATTTCTGCATGCCGCCGACGAATAACTCTTCGACGCCCATCTCGCGGGGAATCTTCTTGAATGGCTTCTTGGCATAGCAGATGGAAAGGGGTACCAGGATGGCGCGCGACCACGAGGAAATCTCGTAGATATTGAACCAGAACCAGTTGGGAAACAGGACGATCTCGGGCGGAATGGCAGGAACCGCATCATAATCGTATTGGCCGAAGAAGCACAGATAGATCTTGGTAAATGTGTTGACCTCGGTGACTCCGCCGAGTTCGAGGATTTTCTTACGGGCGCGCTGCAGCACTGGATGATCGGCGGAGTATCCCGCCAACTTCAGTCCAAAGTAGGCTTTCACCGAGGCGCTGATGTTCGATGGACCGGCGGCATAAATACTCCATCCCCCGTCTTCATTTTGATGGCGGACGATCCAGTTCGCAGCACGCTGGAAGCGGTCAGCGTCGCCTGTGCCGAGCAGAGTGTGGAGCAGAATGTAATCGGACTCGAGGGTGGTGTCGGCTTCGAGTTCGCCGCACCAGTATCCCTCGTCGTGCTGCTGAGAGAAAAGAAACTTGCGGGCATTATTGACGGCGCCGGAGACACGGCTGAACAAGCCGTCAATTTTGCCAAAGCGCAGTTGTGGAGCGGAGGCTAAGTTTGCGTCGGGGGAGTTTGTATCCATGAATGTGCGGCTCCGTTAATCCGCGGTGGCACTCGCCGGAGCGGCGGCAATAGCTTCAACAATCTCCGGCGGCAGCCCGAAGCGGACGTTTTCCGGCATCACTTCGAGTTCCTGCACGTTGTCGAAACCCTTGGTGGCGAGAAAGTTCATGGTTTCCTCCACCAAGCATTCAGGCGCGGACGCACCCGCCGTCAGCGCGATCGTTTTCACGTCATGCAGCCACTGGGACTCGATATCCCGATAGCTGTCAATGAGATGAGCGTTCGTACCCAAGTTCCGCGCTACCTCGACCAGACGATTGGAGTTTGAACTGTTCTCCGAGCCGACGACCAGTAGCAGATCGGATTCCGACGCGACCTGCTTAACCGCGACCTGCCGGTTTTCCGTGGCATAGCAAATATCCTGTGCGGCGGGGCCCTTGATGTTGGGGAACTTTTTCTTGAGCGCGGCGATAATGTCTTTGGTTTCGTCGAGGCTGAGAGTGGTCTGCGTGAGATAGGCCACGCGATCGGGATCGGGGACGGTCAGCGACTTGACCTGCTCAGGATTGCCGACAACCTGGGTTACGAGCGGAGCTTCGCCGAGAGTTCCGATCACTTCATCGTGGTCGTGATGTCCGATCAAGATGAGCGAATAGCCTTCTTTGGCGAACTTTACGGCTTCGACGTGGACTTTGGTGACGAGTGGGCAGGTAGCATCGATGACGCGGAGACCGCGACGGGCGCTGTGCTCGCGCACTTCGGGGGAGACACCGTGCGCACTATAGATGACTCGTTCGCCGTTAGGAACTTCGTCCTCGCTATCGACGAAGATGGCGCCTTTGCCGCGAAGTTCGTCCACCACAAAGCTGTTGTGGACGATCTCCTTGCGGACATAGATCGGCGGCCCGAAGGCCTCGAGCGCGATGCGGACGACATCAATGGCGCGGACCACGCCGGCGCAGAAGCCTCGCGGCTTCAATAAAAGCAACGTCTTTCCCTGGCTATTTGGCACTCTTTCACTCCCACTAACTATGATCTTCCCCAGACCTTTTGCGATGCAAAATAGGGCGCGACAGGAATGGTCAGGTTACACGATTCGTACTCTCCCGGTACTTATAAAATACTGGAAAGCATCCTTCTGGTCAACGTAAGCCACAGAAACAGCGGGGATTAGCAGCGGGTGGGGATTGGGCGCAGCGAACGGTGCGGCAAGCAGGCTCGGGTTCTAGCCGTTGGCTTTAATCATCTGCTCGGCGTGCTTGCGGGAGGTATCGGTGAGTTTGGCGCCGCTGAGCATACGTGCGACTTCCTCAGTGCGCTCTTCGCCGGAAACGGCGCGGATCGTGGTGCGGGTACGTCCGTTGCGCTCCCTCTTTTCGATGACGTAATGGTGGTCGGCGAAGGTGGCGATTTGAGGCAGGTGGGTCACGCAGAGAACCTGATTCGATTTCGCCAGGAACTTCAGTTTCTTGCCGACGGCTTCAGCGGCGCGGCCACCGATGCCAGTATCGATTTCGTCGAAGACCATGGTGCGTTGGGCGGTGACGCGGGTGCTCTTCGGTTTCGCGGACGAGGGCCCCTTCGCCACACCTTCTTCCACGCTCACTTTCAACGCGAGCATCACGCGGGAGAGTTCACCTCCCGACGCAATATGTTCCAACTGGCGCATGGGCTCGCCGGGGTTGGTCGCGATCATGTAGATGACTTGATCGGTTCCGGTTGCAGACCAGTTCCCTTCTTCGTCGGACGTGGCGAGGTCGATGCGAAAAGTCGACTTCATGGCCAGATCGTTGATTTCGGCTTCGACCAGTTTCTCCAGTTTGCGGGCTGCGTCCTGGCGTTTCTTCGATAGCGCCCGAGCGGTGCGCAAGTATTCGGTGGCTGCCTTCGAGAGTTCAGCGCGCAGGTCGCGCAGAATTTCATCTTTGTTTTCGAGCTCGGAAAGCTTGCGGGCTACATCGGCGCCGAAATTGATCACATCGTCGAGCGCCGGACCGTACTTGCGCTTCAGCCGGTCGAGAAGGGCCAGGCGGTCTTCTACCTCTACCAGATGTTCCGGGGAGGCATGGATTCCGCCAGCGTAATCCCTTACCGTTGCGCCGACATCTTCCACGCTGATGCGCGCCGTTTCGAGAGCCGCAAGCGCTTCCTGAAACTTGGGCTCGTAGCGAGCTAGCTCTTCAATTTGCTTCTGGGCCGAGCGCAAGGATGCAGATGTGGAACCATCGCCCTCATAAAGCAGATCAAAGGCTTGCATAGCGGCGTTATAGATTTTTTCGGCGTTCGCGAGGACGCGCTTCTCGGTTTCCAGTTGCTCGTCCTCGCCAGTTTGCGGCTTGGCTTCCTCGATCTCGCGCTTCTGAAATTGCCAGAGATCGACCAAACGCAAGCGGTCTTGTTCGCCCTGCTCCAATTCTGCGATGCGGGCGCGAATTTGATGCCACACCGCGTAGGCCGCCGCCACCGGCTCAACCTGGCTAACAGCAAATCCATCGAGCAATTCCAGCCGGGCAGGCGGATCGAAGGATAGGATCGATACATTTTGCGCGTGAATGATGGCCAAACGCGGGGCAAGCTGCCGGAGTACGGCGACGGTGGCAGCTTGATTGTTGACGAACACGCGGCCTTTTCCGCCGGGGGCAATCTCGCGTCGGACAATAAGGGAACCATCTTCGGATTCGTCCAATCCGTTGCGTTCGAGAACATTTGCGATCGAGTCTTCACTGCCGTCCCGGGACTCGAACACCGCCGACACTACCGCTCGCTCGGTACCAGTGCGGATAACTTCTGCGGAAGCTTTCTCGCCCAGCAGCAACGCGAGAGCATCGATCAGAATCGATTTGCCGGCGCCGGTTTCTCCGGTCAGAAGATTCAACCCGGAGGCGAACTCTATCGCGGCATTGTCAATGACCGCGTAATTTTCCAACCGCAGTTCAACCAGCACGGAGCGTCCTAGAATAGCGATGTGAAGTTTTGCGCAGCATAGCATGAAAATCGGCCGCCGGTTACCGGTTGTCATTTGCCGGTTTGCGACGAACCGAACTTGATAGGGGCGTCGGAGTGAATCCTAGACGGTAAGGCCGGAATTCGCATCGTACTCGCGAGACCAGCGGGTGTGGAGTTAATCTAAAGGAGTAGGTCAAGGAGGGTAAGTGCGCTGCGGACGATGCGGGAACGAGAATTCCAAGGACAATCGCTTTTGCGGGATGTGCGGAGCGCTGCTGGCGGCAAACACGCAGGCTTCTGGTGCGGCGGCGCCGGCGACACCTGCGGAAACAAAGGCAGAGGCAGCCCCGGTTCGCCGATCCGCAGAGACGCGCATTCCGAGTAATGCAGTGCGGCCTGCAACCGAAGCGGCTCCCGCGCCGGCGGAGCGCCATGAGGCGCACGTCACAAGCCCGGTGATTACTGGGCCTTCTTTTCTTGGCTTGAACAAGCCGGCAGATGGGCGACGCGAGGACCAGCAAGGATCGCACGGGCGCGGTGGTGGGAACGATTCTTGGGGACGATCCTCGCGCAACGTGGACTATCTGCTCGATGATGACGAAGACGAGCCGAAGCGGGGTTGGGGGAAGCTGGCTGCGGTGGTCATCGCCCTGGCACTGGCGGGAGGATTCGGATACCTGCGCTGGAAACAGGGAGGATTCGATTGGCTGACGAACGATAGGAAGCCGGCAGCGGCGCAGCCTTCTCAGGGCGCCACGGATTCCGGTGCGCCCGCGACGCCGACTGGAGCGACTCCCACGGCTACGACGCCGGATAGCGCAAGTAGCGGGGCGGGGGCCGCACCGGCGGCGGGTGTGGCGCCTGCAAGCGGAACGGACGCGAGCACGCAGCCAACGACTGCGCCGAGTGCAGCTTCTCCGAATGCTGATCCGTCAAGCACTGCTCCGGTTAGCACTCCGGCGACGACGACGTCGGCGCAGAGCGCTGCTCCGGTCAATCCCCCTCCAGATGCGAGCGCGGGAAAGCCGAGCGATTCGGGGTCGACGGAAAACTCCCAGGCGCCAGCTCCGGACGCCGAGGCTCCGGCGAACATTCCCGCGCCCGCCGTACCCGGTAAACCAAGAGTGCGCGAGCCCAAGCCGACGCCGGCTACGCCGGTTGATGCTACGGCCGAGGCGGAACGCTATATCTATGCGCGCGGCGTGCGCCAGGACTGCGAGCGGGGAGTGCGGCTTTTGAAGACGGCGGCGGGATCCAATTTGAAAGCGATGATCTCGATGGGAGTTCTCTACTCCACCGGTACCTGCACCCCGCGCGATTTGCCGACCGCCTATCTATGGTTCGCGCGGGCCCTGCACAAGCAGCCCGACAATCAAGGGCTGCAGGACGATCTGCAGAAACTCTGGGGCCAGATGACGCAGCCCGAGCGCCAGCTCGCCATCAAGCTCAGCCAGTAGCGAAAACGAGTAGCGAAATCACATCGCCATTCCGGCCCTTCGCCACGAACTTGCCCAAGGCAGTGTTGGGCTGCTATGTTTTCGGCCACAGCCTTTGCGACGGTGATTCATCCGATTGTCCCGAAGATGCTTACGGGGATGGCAATCCGTCCGGGCTGCCGATACGTATATCTATCAAGGAAGAGCGATAGCGTTTGTCGAGCCAGCAACGACAAGGTACTCCGGCGGATCTGGCCATTGTTACCGGCCTGAAGACCGGCGATCAGGGAGCGATGGCGGAGCTTTATGACCGCTACTCTTCCGTGGTCTATGCAGTTGCTCTGCGAGTGCTTGGTGATACGGGAGCCGCGGAAGACGTGCTGCAAGAAGTCTTCCTGCAATTGTGGCGCAACCCCAGCGCGTTCGATGCGGCTCGCGGAAATTTAGGAAGCTGGCTGGCAGTGGTCACGCGCAACCGTGCCATCGACTCCCTCAGAAAGCGTCGTCCAGAAACTGATATCGAAAATGTAGTGCTGTCGGTAGCGCCGGACTTGGCTGGTGAGGCTGAACGCGCGCGAGCTGCGGAGAAGGTGCGCGGAGTGATGGGCGCGATGGTACCGGCGCAGCGCAGCGCTTTGGAGATGGCGTACTGGGAGGGCATGAGCCATTCCGAGATCGCAAATAAAACCGGAGAGCCTCTGGGTACGATCAAGACACGGATTCGCGCGGGATTAATCGCCCTGCGCAAGGCATTTCAAACTGGATGAGTGAGCACGAACAATACGCCGAAGACCTCGCCCTGTACGCGCTGCACGCGTTGACGGGAGCGGATCGGGAGAAGCTCGAGCAGCATCTGGCCAACTGTGCCTCGTGCCGGCTGGAACTCGAACAACTGCGCGGCGATACGGCTCTGCTGGCCTTATCGGCGGCGGGACCGAGGCCGCCACAACGAGCGCGAAAGAGGTTGCTGGAAGCAATCGCTCGGGAACCGCGAATCGTCGCGACACCGTCCGGAGCGCGCCGCACGTGGTGGGGATGGTTAGGATGGGCCGCGACGGCGGCGGTGCTCGTCTTCGCGCTGTCGTTGTGGCGCGAGAATTTTGCGTTAAAGGAGACGCTGGCCTCAGCGAGCTCCACGGCCGCTGAGAACGCAAGGCAGTTGGAAGAGTTACGTAAAATTGCGGCTCCGATTATCGAGCCGGAGGCGCAGCGCGTGACGCTGGTGGCGGCGAAAACTCCGCCACAGCCGCAGGGCAAAGCTTTTTATTTGAGGAAGCGGAACAGCCTGGTGTTTCTCGCCAACAACATGCCAGCGCTGCCGCCGCAGAAGGCTTATGAGTTGTGGTTGATTCCGACCAGCGGAGCGCCAATTCCCGCTGGAGTATTCAAGCCGGACGCTCACGGGAGCGCGACGGTGGTGAATCCTCCACTGCCTGCGGGAGCCGAGGCCAAGGCGTTTGCGATTACGGTGGAGGATGAAGCAGGTTCGCCAGCGCCAACGACGCCCGTGCTGATGATGGGCGCCGGCGAATAATCTTTTCTCTCTCGCGGCTCGCGCGCTTTTCAACAAACCAAAGCCAGACTCGCACCACACAATTGCAAATCGGTGGATTAGTCGCTGTTCAAGGTTTTCACGGCCTTCCGGTCGATGATGTGGCCCTGGCGGTAGGCGCGGGCGACATCGCCGAGAGGAACTTCGTGCTTGTCGGATGATCCGAACTCCCAGAGCGGACGCTCTCCCTGGGCATAGGTGTAGGCAGAGTTAGCTCCGAAGAGGCTGGTTTCCGTAGCCATGGCATGCTCGGCGGCGTGCTGGGGATGGTCCGGCAGGATCGTGGGCTGTGGATTGTTGCTGAGAACGGTCGCAGTCTGCCCGACCGCAGCGGTAGCGCAAAGCAAACAAAATGCGATGATTAGGGTCTTCATAAGTTGGTCCTCTCGCGGGGGAAGATGCGGAACTCCGCGAATGGCAAGGCTTCCGGAGTTGGTAGGGGCAATCGCCATACCAAACCGGAGGGGCTGGGATTCAACTTAGGACGGTTGAGAGCACGCGGAAGAGCAAGGGTTTGCATATATGTGGAAAATATGGAAAAGGCTGGGAAAACGAGCTGCCGGAGCATATCCGGGGAGGATTTGCACGCTTTCGGGCGCAGGTGTATGGTTTCGGCGCCAGAGGTCACAAAGGTATGAAAGCGGTTGACTTGATCCAGTGGGCAACGCGCGTATCGGGTTCCAGAACCGCCATCCCGGCCTTGCTTATTCTTGTTCTCTTGCTGCAGGTGACGGCGCGGGGGCAGACAAACTGCGAAGCAGGCAACGGCGAGCTGGATTCAGCTCCGCCAAAAACCATGAGCTCGCAGGACGTGATCCAGAAGTTTGGTGCGGCCGAAGCGGCTACGAAGGAAGCCCGCCTTCACTACGCCTACAGGCAGGATGTGCTGATGCAGACTCTGGTGGGCACCAGCGTGACCGGCGAGTTTCACGAAGTGACCAACATTTCTTATGACGCCAAAGGAAGACGGCAAGAGGAAGTAACGTTCGCAGCACAGCCTTCTTTGCGGGGGATTCAGCTTACACAGGAAGACATGGAAGATATTCGTTCCATCATGCCACTCATGCTGGCAACCGACGATGTAGCTCTGTATAACCTGACCTACTCCGGGCAGCAGCATGTGGACGACCTTGACACGTATGTATTCCATGCGGAGCCGAAGAAGGAAGAAAAGGACCGGCGATATTTTCAGGGAAGAATCTGGGTGGATGCGCGGGATTTTCAGATCGTGAAAGTGTGTGGCAAGAGCGGTCCGGAGAAAGTGCAAGTGAAGAAACACGAGCGGCCGGAGCTCCATCCGATGTTCGTGACCTATCGCCAACAGGTGGACGACCATTACTGGTTTCCCGCGTACACGCGATCGGATGACACGCTGCAGTTTCGGTCGGGAGGGGTTCACATCCGAGAGATCATAAAGTACACAAGCTACAAGCGCGTCGACGGGAAATGAGTTACGTCAGACTACGCTGGAGACTTCGATCGCACGCCCGCTCCCATATTTCTTGAAGACCGAATCGCGTGAGATGACGCCTTCCAGACGTCGGGAATCCGCGCGATTGACCACGGGAATGAGCGGGTAGTCGTTTACGTAGCGCAGCGCGGAATCGAGTGGAAGATCCGGGTAGAGGCTGGGTAGCGATTGGCCGGCGGGGAGCACAGAGGCCAGCGTGAGTTCTCCTTTGCCTTCCCGATACAGGCGCTGGAGCTGATCACGGCTGATGGCACTCCAGCCACTGGGGTGCATGCGCACGAGGAACGAGGAGTCCGGCGAATTTTCCACGCGGTGGAAGTTGGCATCCACATAATCTTGCGCGCTCAGGATGGTTGCGGGAACGGCCAGCATCGCATCTTCGACCCGCAGGATGGCTTCTTCCCGATCTTCTTCGAGCGAGGGCAAAATGAGTCCGTCCTGGCGGGTGAGCATATCGAAAATTGGGATGGTCTGCAGGCTTCGCGAGACGAGGTAGGAAAAGGTATTGGCCACAATGACGGGGACGATGATTTCGTAGTTTCCGCTGACCTCGAGGACCATGAAGACCGAAGTCATGGGAACGCGGAGAAATCCGGCGAAGAGAACGCCCATGCCGACGAGGACATATGTGCCCGTGGATCCGGTGAGCTGTGGGAAGAAGAGGCGCTCGATATCGCCCACCGCGCCTCCCAGCATGGCGCCGACAAAGAGTGTAGGCGCGAACATTCCACCGGGAGTTCCGCTGACGAAAGAGACCGTCGTGGCAAGAATCTTAAGGACCGCGAGGATGGCCAGGACTTTCCAGGCGTATTGGCCGTGCATGGCCTGGTCCATGGAGTCGTAGCCAGCGCCCATTACCTGCGGAAAGCCCAGGAAGGCGATCAAGCCGATGAGCAGCCCGGCAACTGCCGGTTGAAAATATTGCGTCCAGCGCGGCAGAGCTTTGAGGCGGGGACGCAGGTAACCCACCGATTTAGCGAATGCAACCGAGGCCAGCCCGCCGACAATTCCGAGGACCGCGTAGGCGAGGAGTTCACTGGGGCGCTTGAAGGTAGTGACCGGAATTCGGAACAGCGGCTCACTGCCCAGAAATGAGCGCACGATCACAACGCTGGCGACCGCAGAAAGCACGACTGAGCCGAGAATGCCGGCGCTCCAGCGTCCGATGACTTCTTCGATGACGAAGAGCACGGCAGAAATGGGCGCGTTGAAGGCGGCCGCAAGGCCGGCAGCGGCTCCGACGGGAGCCATGAGCCGGTGTTTTTCGCGGGAGATTTCCAGCTGTCTTCCAAGAGCGGATGCGATGCTCGCTCCGATTTGCAGCGAAGGGTCTTCCGGGCCAAGGGATTGTCCCGAGCCGATGGCGATGCCGGAACAGATGAACTTTCCAACGGCGGTGCGAAACGGGATGAATCCATTGAAGATGTAGAGCGCCGATTTCGTCTGATTGACTCCGCTGCCGCGGATCCCTGGAAAAACGTGCAGCACGAGGATAGCGACCACCAGCCCGGCGATGGACGGGACGGCGAACAGACGCCAACTGTGGGTTTGCGGAAGCGGACCGAGTAGAGCGAGATGGATCCAGTCAATTGCAAGACGGAAGCAAACCACCGCAAGACCCGAGAAAATTCCGATGAAGACCGAGAGAATGAGGAAGAATACTTCCTCATGAAAGACCCCGTCGAGCGTCGAAAACAGGCGTCGGGAAGGCCCGACCCGCGCCGCGGTTGCGGATTCCGAAGGCGTAGAAGAATCCACGCCAGGAGAACCAGGGTTGCTCATTGGCTGGCAGCCTCTCGTTTCCTCGAAATCAGCAAAAGCGCCAAGTCGAGCCCCTGCGGCGGACCGCACGTAGCGGCAGTCTGTTGCTCGATTTGAAAGACGACGTCCATGATCGCGTCTGGGAGATCCGTCTCGGCAGGAGAGCGGAGCAGCGCCAGTTCGGGTTTGGCGAGGAGCCAGCGACCTTGCAATGCGGGAAGTGCGGATGCTGGGAGATTGGCAGCGACCTTTAGATCGACGTGCAGCTTCTCTGCGCACTGGGTGAGGCGGTCTTCGGCTTGGCTAAAGGCGGCGGTGATCCTCCGATTGCGTTCTGCGTCAGAGATGTGACTATGAAAAGGATTGGCCGCAAGAACCATATTCGTGGAGGCGAGAAGCTGACGGGAGTTGGCATCGTTGGGATCGGCGTTCACCGCCAGCCGGAGATAACGCTCAGCCACGATGTAGTTCCCGGAACGGTAGGCGGTTTCGCCAGCTCCGGCCAAGGCAGCCGAGTTATTGGGATCGACTCGCAGCACTTCTTCATACTGCGCCTGTGCCCCGGAGAAGTCCTGGGCCAGCTCGAAGAGTTGTGCGGCCTGAAGATGCGCTGCGGGATCGGCGGGCAATGCGGCCGACAGAGCAATGAGTTCTGAGTCAGCCTGGGCGCGAGCATTCTTTGAAAGCAGGAACTGTATGAGTTCGAGCCGAGCTTTGTTGCGATTCGCGTCAGAGTCGGAGGTCCAGACGCCGTACATGGCATTGTGGTAGTAACGGGTAGCGTCCTCAATGGACCCTCGGTGAGCGGCAACCCGGGCGAGAGCCAGATTGACCGCCGCATCCTGCGGAGCACGCTGCCACAGGGCGAGAAGGTAGGACTCGGCCTCGTCGAGGCGGCGCGGGTCATTGCTGTCGCGCAAGGCGCGAGCCAGACTGAGCTGATACTGGGAGTTGGTGGGATCGCAAGTGAGCGCGGCGCGAAATGCAGCGATGGCATCGTCGTAACGGGCGGCTTTGGCGTCGGCCAGACCTAGCTCGTACAACTTGCGGCCCCGTGCCTGTTGATTCGCCGTGTAACGGGCGACGAGGTGGCTCACTGCCGCGAATCCAGTGGCTGCAGCGAGAGTGAGCAGAACAAGGATGACGGGCGCCGAACGCGGAACCAGTTTGGGGAAACGCCGCAACATATCTCGTATCACGATATCATTTGGATGGCTTCGAGAGGCTGATGGTTCAGCACAAAGTTGGTCCTTCCCACCTTCGGTTCAGGTAAGATACGTGTCCGCGGGACCTTCGAAAAATGAATCGCGAATACCACAAGGGATACAGTCAGGAACTGAATCGAGAGATGGATGCGCTGGTTTTCGGGCATGCCGGCACTCCGCTTGTCGTGTTTCCGACGTCCATGGGAAAGTTTTTCGAGTATGAAGATCGGGGGATGATCGGTGTGCTCGCGGCGAAAATCGAGCGCGGCGAGTTGCAGGTATTTTGCCCGGACGCCGTCGATACCGAGAGTTGGTACAACAAGGGCGTGCATCCGAAGGTGCGATTGTTGCGGCATTTGCAGTACGAGCGCTATATTCTGCATGAATTTTTGCCGTTTATCCGCTGGAAGAACCAGACGCCCCGGCTGGCAATGACCGGGTGCAGTTTCGGCGCGTATCACGCCGTGAATTTTGCTCTGAAGCATCCAGATGTGGTGACGCACTGCGTGAGCATGAGCGGAGCATTTGATATCCATCAGTTTCTGGACGGATATTACGACGATGACTGCTACTTCAATTGCCCGCCGGATTATCTGCCGAATCAGAATGATGATTGGTTCTTGAGCCGCTACCGGCAGATGAAGATTGTGCTGGGATCGGCCGATTGGGATATTTGTCTGGACCAGAATGTGAAGTTTTCGGCGATTTTGAATGGAAAGGCCGTGCCGCACTGGCTGGATGTTTTTGGGGATAATTCGAAGCATGACTGGCCGCTGTGGCTGAGGATGGCGGAGAAGTATTTCTGAGGCAGTGGTGAGGGCGGGCAGGCATCCGCGCACAGTAACGAGTGCAGGGTCCTTCGACTGCGCGCCTGTTTCGCTTCGCGAACCAGGCACTTCGCTCAGGATGACAAATTTTGTTGGGAGATGAATCTGTGAAAAAGATTGGCATTTTGTTTGGGATGGAAAACACGTTTCCGCCGGCGGTTGTCGAAAAGATCAACTCCATGAAGGTCGAGGGCGTCACGGCGGAATTTGTGAAGATCGGCGGGATTCGAATGGATGAACCGAAGAAGTATGACGTCATCATCGACCGGATCTCGCAGGATATCCCGTTCTACCGGGCTTATCTGAAAAATGCGGCGCTGCACGGGACGATTGTGGTGAACAATCCTTTCTGGTGGACGGCGGACGACAAGTTCTTTAATTACGCGTTGGCGCACAAGCTGGGCGTGGCGATTCCGCCGACGGTGATTCTGCCGCACAATAAGCATCCCGAGGGGACGACGGACCGGTCGATGCGGAACTTGATGTATCCCTTGAACTGGCAGGAGTTGTTTGATTATGTCGGCCTCCCTGCTTTCCTGAAGCCGTATTCAGGAGGCGGATGGAAGCATGTGTACCACGTGCACTCTCCGGAAGAATTTTTTCAGCATTACAACCAGACGGGCGATTTATGCATGACGCTGCAGCACGGCGTGGTGTTTGAGGAGTATTACCGGTGCTATGTGGTGGGTCAGGAAAAGGTACATATCATGAAATACGATCCGCGAGCGCCGCATCATGAGCGGTATGTGAAGGGGAATCCGCCGCCATCGTCGGCCGCGCTGAAGGAGCGGATCGAGAAAGACGCGCTGACATTGTGCCGAGTGCTGGGGTACGACTTGAACACGGTGGAGTTTGCGGTAGAAGGCGGCGTTCCCTATGCGATCGACTTCCTGAATCCTGCGCCGGACGCCGAGATTACGTCCGTGGGACAGGAGAATTTTAATTGGATTGTGAATGCCGTGGCGGAGATGGCGCTGAAGATGGCGGTGACCGGGGAGGATCCTGCGCGTGAACTGCGATGGTCGGCGTTCCTCGCGGGTAAGCCTCCGGCAGAGAAATCCGCGCGCAAGGGTGAGCCGAAGTGGGTCGCGGAGCGAAAGCGCGGGAAAGCGGCAAAGTAGGTGGAGGACGAGCTAAAGAAAAGGCGTTTTCTATGGGGTGTTGCGCTGGCGTGGGCACCGTGGCTTCCCATTCTGATCGGCCTTGGTCACACGCTTTCAAGACAGAAGGCAACTGGGATCGGCGCGGTAGCCGGCGGTGTGACCGAACTGTTCGTCGTGTGGGGTATTGCGGCGATGCTCATTGGTCAAGTAGCCGCGATCGTCTTATTATCCCGGGCATTCTCGCCTGGGCATTGGATGCGCAGCTTGCTCTCCGTACTAAGCATTTGCCTGAGCGGCTTGATGCTCATTCTGTTGGGCCTTTTTCTGTGGCTCTCGTGGTTCCAGGCTCACCACAGCTTCTAACCAAATATTCATCGCGCCATTGTTATACTGTTAGGACTTGTTTTGCATACTCTTCGCACGGAACGCGAAGGGATGGGGACCGGCGGGGCCAGCGGCGCTGCCGGGAGAAACAGATTCCACGCCTGGCTCGGAATGACAAGAACAGAAGAAACAGATGACACCTACTTTCACCATCGGGATTGAAGAGGAATATCAGACGATCGATCCGGAGACGCGGGATCTGCGGTCGCACATTCACGCGGAAATCCTGGAAAAGGGCAAGTTGCTGCTGCAGGAGCGGGTGAAGGCGGAGATGCACCAGTCGGTGGTGGAGGTGGGCACCGGGATTTGCCGGAACATCAAGGAAGCCAAGGCGGAAGTGAAAATGCTGCGGCGCGATATTATCCGACTGGCCAAGGAGAACGGGCTGCGGCTGGCGTCGGTGGCCACGCATCCGTTTTCGGATTGGCGGACGCAGGACATCAATCCCGACGATCGTTATAAGAATCTTGTTGAGGACATGCAGTTGGTGGCGCGGGCCAACTTGATTTTTGGGTTGCACGTGCACATCGGGATTGAGGATCGCGAAACGGCGATCCACATGATGAATCACGCACGGTATTTTCTGCCGCATCTACTCGCGCTCTCGACCAATTCTCCCTTTTGGCTCGGGATGAACACCGGGCTAAAATCCTACCGTTGCAAAGTATTTGACAAGTTTCCGCGCACCAACATTCCTGATTATTTTCCGAGTTGGGGCGAGTACGAAAACTTCATCAAGCTGCTGATCAAGACCAATTGCATCGATAACGCCAAGAAAATCTGGTGGGACATCCGGCCACATCCGTTCTTCAACACGATCGAGTTTCGAGTCTGCGACATTCCGATGCGCGCCGATGAGACGATCGCACTGGCCGCGCTGATTCAGGCCACGGTGGCGAAACTGTACAAACTGCATACAGCGAACCAGGGGTTTCGCTTGTACCGGCGGGCGCTGCTCATGGAAAACAAGTGGCGGGCGGCGCGGTACGGAATGGATGGAAAGCTGATTGATTTCGGCAAGCAGATCGAAGTGCCAGCACGGGACTTAATCCGCGAGTACCTCGACTTTGTGGACGATGTGGTGGATGAACTGGACTCGCGCCAGGAACTGGAGTACATCCACACCATGCTGGAAGAGGGCAGTGGAGCCGACCGACAGTTGCGCGTGTATCAGGAAACTGGCGATTTAAAGAAAGTTGTTGATTACATCATCGAAGAGACGGAAGCAGGTTTGGCGGAAGATGAGCCAGCTTCCGTTAGAAAAGTAGGGTAATGACGATTCCTGCAGAGCAAGTAAAAATCCCCACCCCTTCGGCAGGCTCAGGGCAGGCTCTGTCGCACAAAACGCGACCAGGATGGGGCAGCCGCAATGTTTCCTTCGATCCGGAATATAGCCCCGGCGCCCGCAACGCTGTGGGAGTTTGTTTGCGCGTACAACCGGAAGAGAAGGTATGCGTGATCACTGATGAGACCACGCTGGAGATTGCAGCGGCGATCGTGGCCGAACTGGAGAGCCTTGGTTCGCGCTACTGCGTCTGGGTGCTGGAGGATCTGGCGGAGCGGCCGCTCGAGAATTTGCCGGCGGAAATTATCGCGGATTTGGAGACCAGTCAGGTTTCGATTTTTGCCGTGTGGGCGCAAAGAAACGAACTGCGGTCGCGTATGCAGATGACGGATGTAGTGAACCGGCGAAAAATCCGGCACGCGCACATGGTCAACATCAACCGTCAGATCATGTTGGAAGGCATGCGTGCGGATTTTAAAAAGGTAGACCGGCTCAGCACAAAAGTTGTGGAGATGGTGCGGAAGGCGACGCGGATTCGGGCGAAGACCGCCGCCGGCACGGATCTGACGGCGGACTTGAATCCCAGCTACCGCTGGTTGAAGACCAGCGGGATTATCTCCCCGGAAAAGTGGGGGAATCTGCCCGGAGGAGAAATTTTTACGACGCCGGGTGAGGTGAATGGAACGTTTGTGATCGACGGCGTGGTGGGCGATTATCTGTGCACGAAATTTGGAAGTCTGCAAAAAAACCCGCTGACGATTCACATGAAGAAAAACCGGCTGACCGAAGCCCACTCGGAAAACCGCGAACTGGAGGATGATTTCTGGAAGTACACCCACACCGACGAGAACAGCGACCGCGTGGGCGAGTTCGCCATCGGAACCAACATCGATTTGAAAGATGTGATTGGGCAGATTCTGCAGGATGAAAAATATCCTGGAGTCCACATTGCATTCGGAAATCCTTATGGAGCGCACACGGGTGCAGAATGGGATTCATCGACTCATATTGATGTCGTGGGACGGAAGTTCAATGTCTGGGTGGACGACGAGCAGATCATGCGCGATGGGAAGTTCCTGATCGAGGTATAGACGATCGCACCCCGAGAAGTAATGGTCGAAGAGTCTAACGTGTCGTTGCTCCGGAAGGCGTATGCGGCATTCAACGCCCGCGACATTGACTCAGCCTTGGCAACGATGCAACCCGACGTAGCGTGGCCGAATGGAATGGAGGGCGGTATCGTTCATGGGCACACTGGCATTCGTGAGTACTGGACCCGGCAGTGGGGCGTAATCGACCCACATGTAGATCCAGTGAACTTCGATCTGGATGAAGCGGGCCGGGTGGTCGTGGAGGTTCATCAGGTGGCTCGCGATCTTTCCGGAGAAATCTTGGTGGACCGGATGGTCGAGCATGTTTATACGATCGAAGGCGGACTCATTCGCACTATGGAAATTCGTGAGTAGACGCTCAAGCCCTGTGGCTTCCCGGCCATGATTCCCACCTTCCGAAAGCAATTTAACGCGGCATTTACCCCCGAAAAATATCAGGCCTTTCTGCGGCGGATTGAGGACGCGTGCGGAGTACAGGTCCAATTCCGGCTGTCGGAAACTCCTTGCTTCTTTCCCAAGAGCCTATTGGACCGGATGGCGGAGGATGGGAAGGAACTGATCCGGCAACTGGTCGAGAGTCCAGAGTATCGGGCGAAGTCCGATGGATCCATTCCCGCGGAATTTCGGGTCCCGAATGAGCCGCCGCGACCTTTGTTTGTGCAAGTGGACTTTGGACTGGTGCGCGACGCTTGCGGCGAGTTGCAGCCGAAACTGGTGGAGTTGCAGGCCTTCCCTTCCCTCTACGCGTACCAGGTGACGCTGGCGCAAAGCTACATCGATGTCTATGGGCTAGGCGCGACGGCGGCTTCGGGTTCCCGGCCTCCGACTGCGGGAAGCGAACGACTGAAGTTCTTTTTGAGTGGGCTGGAAGAGAAGTCCTACCGCGAACTTTTGCGGCGGGCGATTGTGGGGACGCATGATCCGGAGAACGTGATCCTGATGGAGATTCATCCGCAGGCCCAGAAAACGCTACCGGATTTTCTGCTGACGGAAAAGATGTTGGGGGTGAGAACGGTCGACATCGAAGCCATCAAGAAACAAGGATCGCAGCTCTACTACGAAAGAAACGGAGGCCGGGTGCCGATCCGGCGTATCTATAACCGGGCCATAGTGGACGAGTTGCAGCGCAAGGGAGTGAAGCTGGGGTTCGATTGGCGTGACGATCTAGACGTGGAATGGGCGGGACATCCGAACTGGTATTTTCGCATCAGCAAGTTTTCCATACCCTACCTGCGGCACGAGTCGGTGCCGAAAACATGGTTTCTTGATCAGTTGGATCAGACTCCTGACGATCTGGAGAACTACGCGCTGAAGCCACTCTATTCTTTCGCTGGCCTGGGCGTTGTGATTGCGCCGAAAAAGGAAGATATCGATGCGATTCCAGCGGCGAAGCGTGCGGACTATATCCTGCAGGAGCGGCTGCATTTTGAGCCGATCATTGAGACTCCGTTTGGCGGCACTAAAGCGGAGGTGCGGGTGATGTATGTATGGCAGGAAGAACTGCAGGCAGTTCTGACGATTATTCGCATGGGGCGTGGGTTGATGATGGGCGTGGATCACAACAAGAATATGGAGTGGGTAGGGGCGTCGGCGGGGTTGTATCAGGGATAGTTAGGGCCGAGCGGGCGAATTGCAGAGGTCCTTCGCTTCGCTCAGGAACTCGGTTAAGGGGCACTAACCGATTCGTTTGACCACGCTGGTTTCGAGTTCCCGGCCGTTGGGGCGGCGGAGAAAGAGCTTATCGCCCTCCAACCGAACAGGGACGCGATCTCCGACTTTCCATTCCCCAGGGAGGTAGCCGCCAGCGGAGGCAACATCGTACTCTCCGGTGTAAACCACTCCTTCCACATTAATTACGACGGCAGGATGAGTGAAGGCGGCGGCGGTTTCGCGCATAATTTCGGCTTCCGCCCGGCACCAGTTTTCGACGTCATGACCCTCCGCGCCTCCGCCTTGCCGGTAGAGTTCCTCGGCACGGGCGCGGATTGCGTTTTGTAGTTCGAGAGAAGAAGTCCTGAATTCTCGCGCCATAAGAACTCCCCCTGGTTTTTCGGGGTTGCTAGATTCATAGTAGTCGTCGTTGGGACCGCCCAGCGCGATTCGCCCGCACAGAAGGACACGGCAGTTGTCACTTCGGGAAACAAACTCGATTTGGAACTGGCTGCCTGACTGGCACAAAGCGGCATCCAAATCTATCTCGGCGCGCTTCCAGTTGACCCAGATCACTGGCGGGGCCTAACATTACCGCGGTCGGGAGTGGCGTGTTTTCATGATCGGTCAGACAGTGTCCCACTATCGCATCCTGGGCAAGCTTGGGGGCGGTGGTATGGGCGTGGTCTACGAGGCCGAGGACCTGAAGCTCGGGCGGCATGTCGCGCTGAAGTTCATTCCAGAAAATCTGGTAGGCGACCCCAAATCGCTGGAACGATTCGGGCGGGAGGCGAGGGCGGCTTCGCTGCTAAATCATCCCAATATCTGCACGATCCACGGTATCGAAGATAACGGCGGGCATCCCTTTATTGTGATGGAGAAGCTGGAGGGCGAAAGCCTGAAGCAGTGCATCTCCGGCCATGCCATTGAGACGGAAAAGCTGCTTGACATCAGTATTCAGGTGGCAGATGCCCTGGCAGCGTCGCATGCCAAGGGAATTGTGCATCGGGACATCAAGCCGGCAAACATTTTCCTGACCCCGACTGGTCAGGTGAAGGTATTGGATTTCGGTCTGGCCAAGCTGGTGCACAACGTCGGAACAGACAGCGACGGAGCGGCAGCGGACAATTCGTTAACCGCCGTCGGGGTAATTCCCGGGACGGCGGTTTACATGTCGCCGGAGCAGGCGCGCAGCGAAGAAATCGACTTCCGCAGCGACCTGTTTTCCTTTGGCGTCGTCATGTATGAAATGGCGACCGGGAAGAAGCCGTTCACTGGCAAGAACTCCCTGATGACGCTAGATGCCGTGTTGCACGAGAAGCCAGTTCCTCCTGCGGAATTAAATCCGAAAGTGCCGGTGGAACTGGAAGGCATCATCGGCAAGGCGATGGAGAAGGACCGCAAGGAGCGGTACCAGAGCGCCACGCAGATGAAGGCCGACCTGCAGGTGCTCAAGCATCAGACTGAGTCCGGACTGGTGAAGAGTGGCCTGCACACCAAGAAACTGCGGGTCACCAGCAAGACATTTGGCCACAAGGGAAGCCGCTGGCAGTTCTGGCTTTTGCTGGGAACGCTGGCCTTGCTCTTCACTGTGTTGGCGGCCGTGGTAGCCTACTGGCTGAAACACCGGGAGGTGGCCAATGCGGAATTGAAAGATGCGATCGCGGTGCTTCCTCTGCAGAACATGAATGGCGACGTCAGCGTAGACTACCTGCGCTTTGCCCTGGCCGACGAGTTGACCAGCGTGTTGAGCTATTCCCGGTCACTCGAGGTGAGGCCTTCATCGGTGACGCGCAAGTATGTCGAATTGGATCTTGATCCGCACAAAGTGGGGCAGCAACTGCGCGTCGGTCGCCTGCTGACCGGACATTTCCTGCGGCAAGGCGAACAGCTGACGGTCACACTTGAGGCGATCGACGTAGGCAACGACCGGCTGCTGTGGCAAGGAACGGCCACCGCGTCGGTGAACGATCTGATCTCCCTGCAGTCGCAGTTGAGCACGCAGGTGCAGCAGGGTCTGCTGCCAGCGTTGGGAGTAGCGGCGGGCGCATTGAGCGCGGCCTCGCGCCCCCAGAGTCAGGAAGCCTACGACCTCTACTTGCACAGTCTTGCTCTGCCACATGACCCTGGACCGAACAAGGATGCGATTGCAGTACTCGAACACGTGGTAGGAGAGGACCGGAGCTATGCTCCCGGATGGGAAGCGCTGGGACAGCGGTATTACTTCGATTCGCTCTACGGC
Organism: uncultured Acidobacteriaceae bacterium; assembly: GCA_964403025.1. Taxonomy (GTDB): domain Bacteria; phylum Acidobacteriota; class Terriglobia; order Terriglobales; family Acidobacteriaceae; genus Sulfotelmatobacter. The sequence goes on from CAYOEH010000009.1 coordinate 75,715, forward strand.
GGAGGCGGCGAGTCGATGTTCCAGCGCTCGAATGCCGCCTATGAACGGGCGCTGGCGTTGGACCCGAACCGGGTGGCCGCAGCCAGCAATCTGATTGTCAACCGCGTGGAACGAGGCGAACTGGGCCGCGCCTACGACGCGGCCACGGATTTGGTGCGCCGGAGGCCGCAAAGCGGGGACGCGCACTTCGCACTCAGCTATGTGCTGCGTTATGCCGGCATGCAAGAGAAGGCCACGCAGGAGTGCAACACGGCACGGTCGTTGGATCCCGGGAACTTCACTTTCCGATCCTGTGCGTGGGCCTTTATGGAACTTGGCCAGACAGACCGCGCCATGGACTTTGTGCACCTGGACGCAGGCTCGGAGTGGGCAGCCTGGGCAACTCCTTATGTCTATCTGGATGCTGGAAATTTGGCACAGGCCCGGGAGGCGGCCAGGAATGTGGCGAAATCTCCGACTTACCACCGAGAATTGCTGGTAGCTTGCACGCAGCCTCAGCGGCCAGGCGATATGGACAGGATTGTGCGGGATGAAGAAGCCTCGGTAATGACGGAAGCCGATCCGGAGGCGTGGTATCACGTGGGAGCTCTGATGGCGTACTGCGGGCAGAAAGATGCTGCATTGCGCCTATTGAAGGCAGCCGTGCAGCAGAATTACTGCGCGTATTCCGCCCTGTTAGGAGATCCGCTGCTCAAGGGTTTGCGGAAGGAAACGGCTTTCAATGAAGTGTTGACCGCGGCAAGCACCTGCCAGGAGACGTTGAAGGAAGGGCGAGAGCAGTAGGAATCGTTTTCCAGGTTCTGATTTCCAGGTTGGCTGCTTCGGGCAGATGGGGAAAGAATTTGCGTCGGAGCAGGGGTAGGCCCCATCCTTGTAGGGTGAACTTCCCGGAATGCAACCATCTCTCGGGCCGCTGGCGGCGGCCAATGCAGCCCTCGGTTCAAACGTCAGTCCTCCGAGCGTCCTTTATAGCCTTCTTGCTCTTGATTCCTGTTCTGATGCTGGCTTCGCCGCGACGAACCGGAGAGAACTCGGCACGCCCGGTCGCGATGGCAGATAAAGCGGAGAATCGCCCGACGATTCGCGAAATCCAGATCACGAACTTCGAGCAACTTCCTTACCAGGGAACCCCCGCCGAGCTTCCGCAAGATCAGGGACTACCCGGCCTGCGAATGACGCTGCGGCGGTTGGGCACGACAGCCGCCCTGATGCAGACCGTGGCGCATCCGGATGATGAGGATGGCGGAATGCTGACATTGGAGTCGCGTGGCCGGGGCGCAAGCGTTCTGTTGATGACGCTGAACCGTGGTGAGGGCGGGCAAAACAAGGTGGGCAGTAATTTATCGGATGTGCTCGGCGTGCTCCGAACGCTGGAACTGCTGGCAGCCGACGAATACTACGGAGTGCAGGAACGATTTTCCCGCGTGGCCGATTTCGGCTTTTCAAAGAGTGCAGATGAGACTTTTTCGAAGTGGGGCGGACACGATGTTGCGCTCGCGGATATGGTGCGAGTGATTCGGACTTTCCGTCCAGATGTACTGGTGGCTCGGTTTTCCGGCACCGAGCGCGATGGACACGGTCATCATCAGGCTTCGAGCATCCTGACGCAGGAGGCGTTTCGCGCCGCAGCTGATCCGAAACGCTTTCCCGAACAAATTGCGCAGGGGCTTCAACCGTGGCAGGCGCAGAAGCTCTATATCGGCAATGTGTGCGGCTTTGGGGCGATGACCTGCCCCGACGCGAACTGGACCTTACGACTGAATACCGGCGAGCCCAGCCCTGACTTGGGAATGTCGTATGTGCAATTTGCCATGCAGGGCCTGCGTCATCAGCTCTCGCAAGGTGCAGCGAATTGGAACGTCGAGCCCGGAGACCGGTTTACTTTCTACAAGCTGGTGGATTCCGTGCATCCAGCGAAGCTGGATAAAGATGGGCATGAAAAAGATTTCTTCGACGGGCTCGATACAACCTTGCCGGGGCTGGCTGCGAGGTTAGGGACGGAAGAATCGAAGCTCCCGCAGTTGCACCGCGAACTGACACAAATTGCCAACAATGTTGCGAGAGCGGATGCAAGTGCGAAAACGAATGATCTCGCTGCGACTGCGAAGCCGGTTATGGAGGTCGTAGCCGGTTTAAGGCAAGTCTACGACGAGGTCGAAAAATCCAATGTGAACTCTGGTGTTAAGTCTGATCTGCTGACGCGACTTGAGGAGAAGCGCGAGCAGGCAGAAACGGCGCTAAACGACGCTCTGCAAATAACGCTCGCGGCAACAGTGGTTAGTCGAGTAGGACCGGATGGTGAGCCTGTGAAGGAGTCGCCGAAAAAGGAATCCGACGCGCTGACCACGGTTTCGCCCGGGCAGGAATTCCTGGTCGCGGTGAACTTTCACAATGGATCGAACCAACCGGTCTCCATTGATGGGGTGAAGTTGGAAGTACCCGAAGGGTGGGGGACGATTTCTGACAAAACCAGACGAGTCGCGATCAAACCGGGAGAGGATATCAGCGCCGTCTTTCGATTGCACGTGCCGAAAAACGCGGAATATACCCGGCCCTATTGGCATCGCGACAATCCGGATGTGGACAGCATTAATCACGTCGACAATGAAGCACACGCGACGCTGCCCTTTCCTCCGCCTGCACTGCGAGCGCGGGTGGAGTATTCGGTGGCGAGTGCGGGCGGAGCACCGGGAAAGAACGGCATTGGTGCGACCGTTGTAACCCGATTCGTGGACGATGAAGGGAAGGAACGCGCGCGTCCGCTGGCGGTGGTTCCGGCATTTTCGGTCGCTCTAGAGCCGGGAACGCAGGTGATCTCGACCCACAACGGAAGCACTTCGATCGTAAGAGTGGGCGTGACAGCTAATCTTACGCGCGATACTCGAGCCACGTTGCGGTTGGAGTTGCCCGCTGGTTGGCGATCAGAGCCGGCGCAAGCGGCCGTCGAGTTCAAACAGCGTGGGGAAAAGCAGGACTTTGAGTTCAAGGTGTTCCCCGCTGGTCTGCTGGAGAGTCGAGCGCGAGTGCGCGCCGTGCTGGAGGTAGACGGCGAGAAGTTCAGCGAAGGCTACACGCTGGTGACTCGCGAGGATCTCGGCAGCTTCTACTACTATCAGCCCGCGGTGCAGAGGGTGAGTATCGTCGACGTGAAGGCGCTGCATGATTTGAAGATCGGCTATATCATGGGCGCGGGCGACGATATTCCCACCGTGCTGCAGCAGGTGGGAATGAACGTAACCTTAATTTCTCCGGAGAAGCTTGCAAACGACGATCTCAGCGGGTACGGAACGATCGTGCTGGGAATTCGCGCCTACGATACGCAGAAAGATGTGGTAGCCAATAACAAAAAGCTGCTCGATTTTGTTACGGCGGGCGGCACGCTGGTGGTCCAGTACAACACGGGCGTTGGAGATTTTAATAGCGGACATTTCACGCCGTATCCTGCGGAACTGAGCCGGGCGCGGGTTTCCGTGGAGGAAGCTCCGGTCGAGATTCTGGCGCCTGACGATGAAGTCTTTCACTCTCCGAATGCGATCACGGCACGCGATTTTAACGGCTGGGTGCAGGAACGCGGACTTTACTTCATGGATAAGTGGGATGATCATTTCAAACCACTGTTATCCTGCCATGACCCCGGCGAGGACGCTCAGAAGGGCGGCCTGCTGCAGGCAAAGTATGGCAAGGGGACATATATCTACACGGGATACGCCTTCTTCCGTCAGTTGCCGGCGGGAGTTCCGGGGGCGGTACGGCTTTTTGTGAACCTGTTGAGCGCGGGACATGAGAACCAGTAGGTGTCGCCAACGACCCGTGGCAGCTTTGGGAAGGACTAACGGCAAATGATGCGCGCGATTCGCATTCATTCCTATGGTGGTCCCGAGGTCATGCAGGGGGAAGAACTTCCGTTGCCAACTCCCGGTCCGGGGCAAGTGTTGGTACGAGTGGAAGCGGCCAGCGTTAACTTTCTTGATGTGCAGAAACGGCGTGGCGAACTTGTCGGACAGGCGTTCTACCGGCGTGGGCGCGATCGGGAACCGGATCTGCCGGCGACTCTAGGCAGCCAGGGAGTTGGGGTCATCGAGGAACTTGGTCCCGAAGTTGACAATGTCAAAATAGGAGATCGCGTCGTCTTCGTAGGAGATTCGTATGCTACCCATGCTCTTGCGCCGGCTGCATGGCTGAGTCGAGTTCCTGACGGCATCGGGATCGAGCAAGCGGCTGCAGGAATGAATCAGGGATTCTTGGCCTACGCGTTCACGCATTTCGCCTATCCAGTAAAGCAAGGAGATTGGTGCCTGATCCATGCGGCGGCTGGAGGAATCGGACTCCTGCTTTGTCAGATGGCGAAGATGCGCGGCGGCAAGGTGATTGGAGTCACCTCGTCTCAGGAGAAGGCCGAATTTGTTACAGACGCTGGGGCCGACGAGGTCATCATTTCCAAAGAGATGGATGTTGCGAAAGAAGCGAGGCGTATCACGGAGCGCCGCGGAGTGAATGTTGTTTATGACGGCGTCGGTAAAGATACATTCGAGGCCAGCCTCAATAGCCTGTCTCCCGGCGGATATCTCGTGATCTACGGCCAGTCCAGCGGTTACGTGCCTCCGTTTGACCTTATGACCCTGCAGGAAAAGGGTTCGTTGTTTCTTACTCGCACGAACGGAAGTCCTTATTTCAGGGAATACCCTCGCTACCTCGAGCAGTTCGTGGGCTGGCTCAAGCAGGGGAAACTTTCCATCCGGATTGATGGCAAATATCCGCTGGCGGACGCCGCGCAGGCACATGCGGCGTTTGAAAAACGGCAGGTCAGCGGCAGGTTGTTGCTTCTTCCATAGCTGCAGTGACGGTACAGGGCTTACCGAAAAAATGCAGTCTCCCTCTCAAAACGATTCAAATTCGCCTGGCCTGATCCGCGGGATGGGCCTGGGGAGCGCGACCGCGCTCAACATGATCGACATGATCGGCGTGGGGCCGTTCATCACCATGCCGCTGGTGTTGAGCGCGATGGGCGGGCCACAGGCGATGTTGGGCTGGGTGGTGGGAGCGTTGCTGGCGGTGTGCGATGGGCTGGTGTCTGCGGAACTGGGCGCTGCGCTGCCGGGTTCGGGCGGACCCTATCGCTATCTGAACGAGATTTATGGGCCCCAGAAATGGGGACGGCTGATTTCTTTTCTCTTTATCTGGCAGCTTTCCTTCAGTGCGCCACTTTCGATCGCCACTGGATGCATCGGCCTCGCAGGCTACGCCGCTTATTACTGGCCTGGCTTGGAGACCGTATACGCCGCACATACGGCGGCTTTGCCAATCCCCTGGGCGGGACCACTGCAGGTGAGTTGGGTGGTGACGCCGGGGACTGCACTGGCGGTCGTAATCTGCTTCTTCACGGTGTTGCTGCTCTATCGGCGCATCACGGTGATCGGGCGCCTCTCGAAAGTGTTGTGGCTGGGCGTGATGGGAACGATCGGATGGATAATTTTCGCTGGGCTGACGCACTTCAACGCGGCTCGGGCGTTTGATTTCCCGCCGGGCGCTTTCACTCTTTCGCGCGGGTTCTTTACTGGGTTGGGCGGAGCCCTTCTAGTGGCTACTTATGACTACTGGGGCTACTACAATGTTTGCTATCTGGGTGATGAAATAAAAGATCCGACGCGGAACATTCCGCGGGCTCTGCTGCTTTCCATTCTGATCGTGGCCTGTCTATATCTACTGATGAACTTGTGCATTCTGGCCGTGGTTCCCTGGCGGGAGATGCTCCAGGCCGGACAGAGCAACAGTGGATTGTACGTTGTGTCATTGTTTATGCAGAGGATTTATGGGCCGTGGGCGGCGCGTCTGGTGACGGGGCTTGTGATGGTGACTGCCTTTGCATCGGTCTTCTCGCTAATGCTGGGGTATTCGAGGGTTCCGTATGCGGCGGCGCTGGATGGAAACTATTTCAAGGCATTTGCCAAGGTGCATCCCGTGTATCGCTTCCCTTATGTTTCGCTACTGTCACTCGGAGTGGCGGCGGCGGCATTCTGTTTCCTGCGGCTTAGGGACGCGATCGCGGCTTTGGTGGTCATTCGCTTGATTCTGCAGTTTCTGGTACAGGCGATCGGATTGATGGTGTTCCGAGTGACGCGGCCGGATGTGGTGCGTCCCTTCCGCATGTGGCTGTATCCAGTACCGGCGCTCGTCGCGATCGCGGGGTTTATCTTTATTCTGTTCAATCGAGCGAACTGGCAGAAAGAAATAAGGTACGCGGTGGTGATACTGTTGGCTGGCTTGGCGATTTACATGATTCGCGCCTGGAGAAGCCAGCAGTGGCCGTTTACTTTGGATTCAATACGAGAGGAATCATTATGAATATGAAGAAGAGGCTAAGCTGTCTTGCATTTTTAATTCTGGCGCTGGCCGTTCTCAGTCTAGCCCAGGGGATGAAGGCGAAGGACGAGCATAGGACCGTCACCCAAGTGTTGGACCGAAGCGTAACCAATGTCGAGCATGAGTTCGTTCCGGCGGCGGACGCTATGCCGGAAGACAAATTCGGATTCGCACCGGCGAACGGAGAGTTCAAAGGAGTGCGCACTTACGGTGAGCAAATAAAGCATGTGGCGGCAGTGAACTATATTTTTGGCGCGGCCATACTGAGCGAAAAACCCCCCGTAGATGTTGGCGACGAATCCGGGCCGGCGTCGGTCAAAACGAAAGCCGAGATCCTTACCTACCTGAAGGACTCATTCACCTATGTGCATAAGGCAATTCAGACCGTCAACGACAAGAATCTGGTGACACCGCTGAAAAGTCCGTTCGGTGAAGGATCCGTAACGCGACTGAGTCTGGCAACCAGCGTAGCGGCGCACTGTTTCGACCACTACGGGCAGATGGTGGTGTATCTCCGCCTGAACGGCATCGTGCCGCCGGCGAGCCGCTAGGATACCGTGTGTTTGGTCAGTTGAGGCGTGGAGGGGGAATTTTACCTGCGGGCGCCCCGCGGAGTGATGGATGTCAAAAGGAGTTCTGCGGAGAATCCTCTGGCAGCAACATGCGAGGCCACAACTCTTCTCGTCTTTTGCGCTGGCACGCGTGGGTCCAGAAAAACCACAACTGACGGACCGGCTCCGCTCAGGGCCGCGCCGAGAATTCCCGGCTTCCCGGTCAACTCCCGCAGGCAAGGCAGCAGCGGGCAAAGCGGGGCGCGATAAGGCTGATGGATGCGATCTTCGAGCGCCGACGCAAGCAAGTCATGACGCCCCTGCATAAAGGCGGCCAGGAGGAGCATCGAGTTCTGAATGTTGACGACCGCATCCGCACGAGAGTATTGCTCGGGAAGAGCGCGGCGGGCCTCTTTCGTGGAAAGAGGCTGGTCGGGTACAGCAAGTAGTAGCGGCCACTTCCCTTTCGGCTGGATGCTGACCACTTGAGCCTCGGCTTCTCCCGACATCCGCGCGACGGTAAGACCTCCCATCCAACAAGCTGAGGCATTGTCGGGATGCTGCTCGCGCCGTGAGGCCTCTCCGATGATCTGAGAGTCGGTCCAGCGCATTCGACCGAAGTGATTAGCCAACGCAATTCCCGCTAACCGCGCAGCGGCCGAGGAGCCGCAACCTTTTCCGATTGGAATGTCATTCTTGATGCGAAGCGATAGCGGAATGACCTGAGCTGCTTGGCTTTGAAGGATCTCGCGGTAGGTTGTGAGAATCAGATGATTCTCCAAGTCCTGGCATATCTCAGGATCGCGCCCGGTGGCGCGAATGGAAAAGTCGGCTGCAGGCCGCGCATCGATCGTGATGTAGAGGTCCATCGCCAGAGCGGCGGCATCAAAGGCCGGCCCCAGATTGGCCGAGGTTGCTGGAAGAGCCAAATGCAATGCGGATGGAGGCTTTCTCTTCTTGCTAGGCATTCGTGTGCGTGGGATCGGATTTTTCCGCCCGTTCCAAGGTTTGAATTACGGCTTCCAACGTCGCATCGAGGACGACGGGGGGGTGGCGCAAGGAGCTCAAGAAATCGCTGTCCCTCTGGTGTCCGGTGCCCGAAAAAAGATCGCCGCGATGGAATTCCATGGTGAAGTCTGGATCCTTGAGCAGGTTTCCGGTCAGAACCAGCACCACAGATTCATCGGGCTTCACAAATCCCGAGCGCACAAATTTCTTCAAGCCCGCGAGCGTGACGGCTGATGCGGGTTCGCAGCCGATTCCTTCCGCGCCGATTTCCGCCTTGGCCTGGGCGATCTCTACTTCGCTAACCTGCTCACAGGCTCCGCCGGTGGCTTGAATCACCTTTACAGCCTTTTCCCAGGACGCCGGATTGCCGATGCGGATCGCCGTGGCCCGAGTCTCTGCCTGTACCCGGACCAACCGTTTCCCTCCGGCTTCGCGTAACGTGCGAACCAACGCGTTGGCTCCTTCCGCCTGGATCACCGATAACCTCGGCAGACGCGAAACGAGTCCGACATCCCGCATTTCCAACAAGGCTTTGCCGATGGCTGAACTGTTGCCCAGGTTGCCGCCGGGCACGATGATGTGGTCGGGCGGTTGCCAGTCGAGTTGCTCCAGCAATTCGAAGGCAAGCGTCTTCTGTCCTTCGAGGCGAAACGGGTTGATCGAATTCAGTTGATAGACGGGAGCACGCCGCACAAGTTCCTGGAGCAGGCGAAGGCAGCCGTCGAAATCCGTGCGAAGTTGGCAGGTGAGGGCGCCATAGTCGAGCGCTTGCGAAAGTTTGCTCCAGGAAATCTTTCCTTCCGGCACGAGGACTACGCTGCGCATGCCTCCGCGCGCCGCATAGGCGGCCATGGATGCAGACGTGTTTCCGGTCGAGGCACACGCCACCCAGCGGTATCCAGCCTGCCGCGCGAAGGTGGAGGCCACCGTCATGCCGGTATCTTTGAACGATCCGGTGGGGTTCATCCCTTGATGTTTGGCGTAGAGATGCGGAACACCAGTGCTGCGCGAGGATTGAGGAAGTTCGTAGAGCGGAGTATTCCCTTCGCGCAGGCTGACCACGTGCTGCTCGGATTCCGGCATAGGCAGAAGCTCGCGGAATCTCCAAACACCGCTGAGGTCAAGCGTTGCGTTGGAGGAACGGCGTTCCCGCCACATCGATTTCAACGCGGAAGCGCTTGGGCCGGATGAATTCCAGGAAGGATCCGTGATTTCCAGGAGGTTGTTGCACTGCGAGCAACGGAAATCCTGAGCAGCGTTTGAGGCCATCGAACCGCAGCCGATGCAACGGAAATTGAACGTGGCCTTCGGCAGGCCCGGCTGAGGATCCCGTTGATGCGCGTCGCGATCAGAGGCGGCGGAGAGCGGCATGGAGTGGCGGGTTATTTCGCGCCCCGCAAATATTGGTCACTCTTATTGATCCAGTCGGCGCGCGGAGGAGTAAAAACGTCAAGATCCACCGTGTCTTCCAGTGCCTCGGCTTTGTGCGGCATGTTCGCGGGAATGCAGAGTACCTCGCCCGCGTGCACAACGATTTCTTTGCCGTCAATCCAGAATTTCAGCGCGCCGTCCAGGATGTAGGTCAGTTGTTCGTTGTGGTGGCTGTGCTCGGGGACGATGCATCCCTTTTTCAGCAGCACCCGCGCCAACATAATTTCCTGGCCGACGACGAATTGCCGCTGCAACAGCGGATTCAGATCTTCCAGCGGGATGGTGCGCCAGGGGACGTATTGCAACGGCGTCTTGCTGGCCGCGTGTTTGGTGACGGCGCGTTGCGCGCGCGAGTGCGACTTCGTGTTCTTGCTTTTTCTGCCGGTTGCAGTTTTGGATTTCACTTTTGTCGCCATTCGATTCGCACTCATGGTTCCTCTGAAATACACAACTTAGATTAGTGAACCCTGCCCTCGTACAACTTCACGGCATTGTCATGCAAATAAGCGTGGGCAAGTTCAAGCGCTCGGGCTTCACTGATTTCGTTCTCCGAGATCATTTCGGCCAGCGCCGCGGCCAGCGCCGTGCGCGACGATTCCGCCCCCAGCCAATAGCTTTCTTCGGCGCCCAGGACATCATTGTACGGGAAACAATCGGTACCGAAGGTGATCTTATCGGGGAAAGTTTCCAGCCACATTTTGAGCGTGTCTTTGAACGCGGAGGGATATTGTGCAAGTTCGCCGAACGAGGAATCCAGATAAACGTTCTTCATAGCGGCGAGCCAGACCGCTTCTCGCTCCAAGGGATATCCACCGTGAATCATAACGAACGTTGTACTGCGGTAACGGGGATCGCGCAGCACGCTCTCCAGATTCATGATGTTGCTCTGGGACAAGTTGAAGTAGTCGCCGATGCCCACGGCCGTATGAATGTGTACCGGAAGATGCAAGCGGCCGCCCTCCAGGACAAGATAGCGGAAGATGTAATCCTGAAACGAACGATATTCCTTTTCGCTGGGAATACCTCCGGTCGCGTAGCGGGAATAAAGATCTGCTGCCTGGTCGCGGGTTGGATCGCCGAAGGTTGTCGGCCGGAAGTAGGCAACTTCAAACTTCATGGCGATGCCACCTCTGCTGCGATTGTCTTCCAGAACCTGGCTGATGAATTTCAAGTACAGGTCGAAATCAGAAGGCAGCTTGGTCACGTTTTCCTGCTGCATCCAGCGGTGAAGCATTTTTTCCTGCAGCGGAATATAGACTCCTTCGTCGGGATTGCGCGCGGTCTCGCGCTGGTTGTTGAAGGGCCACATGAAAGAGTCGGCGAAGAACACCCAGAGAAAGCGCTTGGGATCAAGGTAGTCGGCCATCATGGCGCGGTTGGCGACGGAACTCTCGGTATTGATTTTGTCGAGAATCATGTTGAAGTACGCCGTGCCGGGGTACTGTTTCTTTAGCTCTGCTTTTTTCGCAACCAGCCACTTGGCGTGATCCGGCGAGAGATCGGCATAGGGATATCCGAACAGAGCTTTGGCCGCGGCAATCAGCTCCGGATTATCATCGCGTGTCCGCAACGCTTCGCTGAAGTCGGGTGGAGCGGCCATGGCGTCGACGTCGGGATCATCAGAAAAACCCGGGTGGGCGTGATGGTCGAAGGCGGGAATCTTCTCGATCTGCGGCACAAGACGTTGGTAGATCTGCTGCACGTCTGGACCCGGAAGAGGACGGGCCTGGGCGTTCGCGAAAGTGCCCAAACCCAGAGCGCTGACTATCGACACGGCGGACAAAAGAAGTTTTCTCATGAGCACGGTTCCTCACTCGCTGGCGAAGGCATTTCCCGGCGACGCTACCGTCTATCTTCCGACCAGAGTTCCCTGCCAGGCCACGGAAACTTTCATAATGCGAGCAGCAGCCTCTTTCAGATTCGCCACTGATGAAGCAAAAGAGAATCGCACGAAGTCCTTGCCGGAGGGGCCAAATGCGGCGCCGGGGATGGCTGCAACGCCAGCTTCCTCCAGCAGAATGCGACACACTTCTTCGGCGCTGCTGCCGGTGCCGCGAATATCAACCCAGGCGTAGAAAGCCCCCTCGGGAGGTTCGCAACGAAATCCGGGGACCTTGTTCAGGTCATGAACAAATTGTTCCCGCCGGCGAGCGAATTCAGCGACCATGCGTGGCGTATTTTCTTCGCGATCGCGCAGTGCATCGATGGCCGCGTATTGCGTGAATTCGGCGACACAGGTGTAGCTATTGATCGCCATCATCGACAGCGCGGCCGCCACCTCCGGCGGCGCAACCGTATATCCAAGGCGCCATCCAGTCATCGCAAAACTCTTGGAAAAGCCGTCTATGATCAGCGTGCGTTCCGCCATGCCAGGGTAACGCAGCATGGAGAGATACTCGCCGCCATAAATGATGCGGGCGTAGATTTCATCGGAGAGAACCCAGAGGTCGTGCTTAACCGCGAGTTCCGCCAGTCCCCGCTGCACTGCGTTGGTATAGACAGTGCCGGTGGGATTGCCGGGCGAGTTCGTAATCAGGATGCGCGAGCGCCGCGTAATTTTATCGGCGATTTCGGAGAGGTCGGGCTGGAAATGGTTGCGTGACGCCAGCTCGAAGGGCACGGGCACCGCACCCAGACCGAGCGTGATCGAAGGATAGCCGGGAAAACCAGGGTCGGGATAGAGAACTTCATCACCCGGCTCAAGCAGCGCCATCATGGCGAAGAACAGCGCAGCCTTACAACCCGGGGCAATCACGATGTTAGCGGCCGATACGCTGATGTTTCGCGAGTGTTGCAGGTAGACAGCGATCTCCTCGCGGAGCGCGGGAAGTCCAGCCACGGCGCAGTAGCGATCTTTGCCATCCGCCAGCGCTTTGGCCGCAGACTCGATCACCGACGGGCCGGGATGGAAATCAGGCTCGCCGAGTTCGAGATGAATGATGGAACGCCCACGGCTTTCGAGTTCCTTGGCTCGGGCGAAGACGGACAACGCGCCTTCGCCGCTCATAACCGACATCCGGGATGCTATCGATCGCATGCCACTCTCCAGAAATCTATAAGCCTTTATACATGCCGCCATCTACAAGGATGGTTTGACCGGTGATGTAAGACGCGCGCTCGGACGCAAGCCAGACGATGGCTTCCGCTACCTCGCGAGGCTCGCCCAAGCGCTTCAGCGGAGCATCGGCGGACCAGCCATCGAAAATCTCCTGCTCGCTTTTTCCTGAGGCCGAGGAGCGCGCGGTGGCTAGTTCCCTGAGGCGGTCGGTCGCCGTGAAACCCGGGCCGACGTTATTCACCAGAATTCCGTCCTTGCCAAATTCATTCGCCAGACTCTTGACCAGACCGACGACTGCGGCGCGCACGGCATTCGAGAGCACCAAATCCGTCACCGGCTGCTTCGTCGTGATCGAGGTAAGCGTGATGATGCGTCCCCAGTGTTTTCGCTGCATGTGCGGGATAACTTCGCGCGCAAAGTAGACGGTGCTCAGAAAGTTTAGTTCGAGCGCACGTTGCCATTCTTCCAGGCTGGCGGCGAGAAATCCTTTGGCAGGCGGTCCACCAGCATTGGTAACGCAGATATCTACGCTGCCGAATTTCTGTGCAACAGAAGCTACAAAGCGGCCAACTGCCGCGGCGTCGGTAACATCGAAGGCCTCCGCCAGAACCTCGACGTTGTGCTGCTTCCTGATCTGTTCCGCGGCGGCTTGCAAGGTTTGTGGATTACGAGCGCACATGGCGACGCGGCAACCCTCAGCCGCAAAGGCTTCGGCGGTAGCGCGGCCAATGCCCTGACTGGAAGCCGCAACCAGAGCGACACGATCTTTCAGGCCCAGATTCATGAATCAGGAATTATAAATGGTATGCGGCACATTGCCCGCTTGCCGGAGTTCGGCCACGCAATTAATCTGGAGGCAGCGAGGACTCAATGAAACGGCACTATCAATCCGAGACAAAAGCCGTGCGCGGCGCGGCAGATCTGGACAAGAAAAACGGTCCACTGGCCACACCGATCTACCAGACTTCCACCTTCGAAGTCACCGACAATGAAGAGGAGCTGCGTGCCACTCACACCGATCATTTTTATACGCGGTACGGAAATCCCACGAATACGGTTGCGGAAAAGACGATTGCAGAACTGGAGGGCGTGGATGCTGCGCTGACGTTCGCCTCGGGCATGGGCGCGATCACAACCACGCTGATGGCCCTGCTCAAAAGTGGCGACCATGTGGTGGCACAGCGCGACATCTATGGCGGCGCGAATAAGTTTCTCTCGCAATGGCTGCCGAAGATGGGGATCGATACCACGTTCGTGGATACCGTCGACTATGAGCAACACGCGCGGGCGATACGTCCTAATACAAAACTGCTTTATCTGGAGTCGCCGACCAATCCCACGTTGCGCGTGGTCGACTTCAAGAAAGTGACGGCGATCGCTAAACAACACAAGGTGCTCAGCATGATTGACGCCACTTTTGGCACGCCCATCAATCAACATCCCGCGCAGTTCGGCATCGACCTGATCATGCATTCGGGCACAAAGTACCTGGCTGGGCATACCGATCTGATTTGCGGGGTCGTCGCAGGAAGCCACGAATTGATCGAACGAATCTGGGAGACTCGCACGACCCTGGGCAACTGCATGGACCCTCACGCCTCGTGGCTGCTCGTCCGCGGGCTGAAGACGTTGGCGGTGCGCGTGGCGCGGCAGAATGCAAACGCGCAGCGTGTCGCGGAATTCCTGGCGGAACATGCCAAAGTGCGGAGTGTGCACTATCCCTTTCTCAGGAACCATCCGCAGTATGCCCTGGCGCGCAAGCAGATGAGCGGGGGCGGAGGTATGGTGAGTTTTGAGGTGGAAGGCTCCGGCGAGGACGCGCGTCGCGTGAGCGAGGCGCTGCGGCTATTCTCGCTGGCGCCGAGCCTCGGCGGAGTCGAGTCGCTGGTATCGATCCCTGTGCTGACCTCGCATGCCATGATTCCTGCCGCAGAGCGCGCCAAGATGGGAGTGACCGAGCAGATGATCCGGCTCTCCGTGGGCATCGAGAATGCGGATGACCTGATCGCCGATCTGGAGCATGCGCTGGAAGCCGTAACCGCGCCGCAACCGGCACACGTCGGCTAGCCGTTTCATTCTAAAACAATCCCGGCCGTGTTCCGGCCGGGAGCGATAAATTCCTTCCGCTTGAATGCTAGAAGAAGAACTTCAGCGCGAATTGCAGAATGCGCGGAAGATGGGCGGAGGTCGCCTGTCCCAAAGCGACGCCGCTTCCCGGAAAGATGCAAGAAGGGTCACCCGCGCTGTTATTGGTTCCACCATAACAGCCTGCTGAACTGCTGGCGGTCCCGAGGCCGGCATTATTCGCCGCAGAGCCTGCATCGCCTCCCAGCCATGAGTATTCCGTGTGGTTAAACACATTGAAAGCTTCCGCGCGGAATTCAAAATACTTGTTCTCACTGATGGCGAAATGTTTTAGCAGAGCCATATCGAAGTTCGTGCGGAACGGATTGTTCAGAATGTTCCTTCCCGCATCCCCGAACGTCAGCCCCTGCGGGGCGACAAAGGTCGACGGATTGAAATAGAACGGGCCCAGCCCGTTGCCCGCAAGAGTGGAAGGAACGTCTTTCCTGGGATTGCCAACCAGGTCCGGCCAGGAGGATCCAGATGTTGCGACTCCGCTACCTGCCCCAGCGTTATCTCCCGGCACGCTGCCTCCAAGAGAGTTGCTGCCGCCTGCGTTGTAGACACTGAATGGTGTGCCAGACTGAACGATCGTGATGCCGGACCATTGCCAGCCTCCGAGAAGTTTGTGGGTCATACCGCTGCCCTTGAAGAGCGGCAGATCGTAGACGTAACCGATGTTGAAAACGTGACGCTGGTCGAAGTTGGAACTGGCGCGGAATAAATTCAGATTATAGGAGTCGAACGCCCCGACATCTCCGGCGTCGGAAGAATTGTCTATGGAATGGCTATAGGTGTAGGCCACGTTGAGCTGAAGCCCGCCTATGCTGTGACGGACGGCTATTTCCAGTGCATTGTAGTTCGAGTTGGCGGTTTCTTCCTTACGATTGATGCTGCCAATTCCGTTATACGGACGGAAAGGATCGGCAATGCCCCCGCACGCAACGAATAAATTGACGGCCGGGCCCGAGGGCGGTCCACCGTTCACTCCGGGCGTGTATGGGACCTTTGTTCCGTAGGAAGTTACGGCATTGGTCGGAACGCCGTATGCATCCAGGGTCACGCCAGCCTGGTCGTTTCCGGGCCCCCAGCTGCAATCCCACGAAGGCGAAAGTAAATTAGGCTGAGCGGCCAACGGGCCACCGTTGATCGTCTGGCCTGGTGCATAGGGATTCTGCGCAGGCGAGGTCGGCACGACTTCGTTCAGCTCAAACGAACGGGTGAGGTGGACGCCGGCGCTACCGACATAAGAAACGGTCGCGACGGTGTTCTTGGCGATGTCATGCTCGATATCCAGATGCCACTGCTGCATGTATGGCCAGATCGCTTTGGTCGGGATCGATACGAAGGTCAGAGGCGTGGTCGTTGTGCCGAGCGCTGCGGGACTGACATTAGCGTAACCAGATATGTTTTGAATCGTCGCCGTCTGGGTAAGCGGATTATATTGTTCCAGAGTGCCGGCGTTGGCTTCACCCTGGTTGGTGTGTTCGTAGAAGATGCCGTATCCGGCGCGGATGGCCCATTTCCCATCGCCTTTGGGGTCGAACGCGAAGCCCAGTCGTGGCGCGGGGTTGAACAAGTGCCCCTTCATACAGCCCACAGGAACTCCAGGCGTGACACCGCAGTCTACCCAGCCGTTGTATTGAGGATTGGGGATCGTCCCTTCCACAAAGTCGGACGCATTGGTGAAGCTGGCTCCCGGGATATAGTGCGCCGGATCGAAGTTCCACGCGTTATGGTGGATCTCGCGATAGGTGCCATAGAGGCTTACGCGCAGGCCGAGATTGAGGGTAAGCCGTGAAGTGGCGTGAAAATCATCCTGAAAATAGGGTTCGAAGATCTTGTATCGATTGTAGGTCTTGATCGCCGATTGCTCCTGCTGGTATTGCTGCACATTTCCCAGAAGCAGATCCGCAAACGCGTTACCGGTGGTGACAGTGGAGTTGGTGCTGTAGGACAGAATTCCATTCGTACTGACTCCGGGCTGTGGAATTTCATTCTTCTGCGCTGCCACGAAGTAGCCGCCGAACTGCAGGTTATGCTTACCGATGATCTTCGTAATGTTGTCTTTGTAGGTGTAGGTCGGGTTGGAATTCAGCGGGCCATTTGGTATGTACCCGGGGTCCTCATTGATGCCATTGAATATGCCGCCATTCAAACTGATCCCCGGCACTTTGCCGCCAAAGCCATTCTGAAACACACCGATCGTCATACCCTGTGGGCGCTGCCAATTTGGTCCCACAAGGTTCAGGGTGATGTGATCGGTGGTGTAACTGGCAACAAACTCGTTCAGCAACGTCGGAGACGCCGAGGCTGTCAGGCGGGCGACCATGCTGACGCCAGGTCCGACAAAGTTCGTCTGGACGGTAGGAAAGCTGGTGCCGCTGGTCCAAAGCGGAGTGGGATAAATTTGCGCCCAGGAATCGTGGATGTAGCGGAACGACGCGCGAACTTTGTCGTTCACGTTGTGATCTATCCGGAACAGTTCCTCACGCCAGTGAGTGGGGAGCGAGGGATCCTGAAGCCATTGATTGTTTCCAATGTTAGGAGTGGGGATGAGGTTCTCGAGCGCATTCACTGTAACCGCATCGCCGGGATTAATCGGAACCTGATTGTTAGGAAAGGCCTGCCCGGCCAGAGGATTGGCAACTCCATTAATCAGCTGAGGCTCGACCGGGCAATCACCAGGCGAACTGTTGCAAATGTCGTTGAAGTTCCCTGATCGATTGGCCAGCGACGGCACTGTCGTGACTGAGAATCCGCTCGGAACGATATCGCGACGCCATTCTTCAGACCAGAAAAAGAATGTCTTCTGCCTGTCCTTGTTGTAATGACCTGGAATGTAAATCGGGCCGCCGATGGTGCCTCCGAAGTCATTTTTCTTATACGACGGTACGTTTGGAAGGAAATACTGCGTGGCATTGAAGTCGTCGTTGCGAACGAACTCGTACAAATCGCCGTGGAAGTGGCTCGTGCCGGACTTCGTTTCAATCTCTACCGTGCCGGAACCGTTGCGGCCATACTGGGCTCCGTAGTTCGATGTTTCCACTTTGAATTCGGCGATGGCATCAATGCTGGGATAAACGTTCAGTGATGTGTTGCTGCCGTTGTCGAGGGCATCGCCCCCATCCATCTCCCAGTTGTTGTACTCGGTGCGGCCTCCATTCACGCTGAAAGCGACGTTTCCGTTGACTCCAACCTGCGCCTCATCCTGTCCCGATTGATTGGTGACTCCGGGAACCAATGTGATGAGCTGGGTAAAATTTCGGCCATTCAATTCCAGCTGAGTAATCTCTTTGCCCGTAACTGTGCCACCGAGATCGGAGGACTGGGTCTCGACCTGGGCTACTTCCGTGCCCTGCACAATGACCTCTGTGGTGATTGTGCCGACCTGCAGCGGCACGTTAACCCGGGCTTTGTCCGCGACGCGCAGGATGATCCCCCGGGCTTCGTACTTCTTGAATCCTTCGGCGGTGACCGTCAAATCGTAGGAGCCGATCGGCAACGAGGCAAACAGAAAGTCGCCACTGCCGTTACTCGTGCTACTGCGATTGATGCCATGCTCCGTGTTCTTGACCGCTACCTGCGCATTAGGGACCGCCGCGCCGCTGGAATCTGTGATCGTGCCGGTGATGGAGGCCGTATCCTGTGCCCACGCCGCTGCGCTCAAAAACGCGATGACGACCAGAAGTCCGGTTCGCTGCAGCATTGAATGACGTTTCATGGTCAATTCCTTCTCCTCATGGGCGATTACTTCACGGTTTTCGCCAGTACCCTGCTTGCGCCTAGGTTTCCGGCCGTTTCCGCCTGTCGAAAACAGTTTATTAAAACGTATGAATAGTGCTTTTATGCGGCATCTTCTGTCAAGAAAAAAACGCCGCAGGCGGCGGACAATTTGAATGGGCTCGATAGGATTTCCCGCTGCGTTGAGCTTACGGCAGGCTGCGGGTGGACTCCCGAACCACCAACTCCGGCGCGACCTTGCGATGGTGGGCGCCCACTTCCCGCTTTTCCAACACGCACTTGATGCCCTCCAGCACCACACCGACCGCGCCCGAACCCATAGCCTCCATGGGCTGGCGCACCGTGGTCAGCGACGGCGTGCAAAGTGCCGAGGGAGCAACATCGTCGAAACCGATGACCGAGCAATCGTCCGGCACGCGCAAACCGGCCTTGCCCAGGGCGCGGATTGCTCCAAAGGCGGTCATGTCGTCGAAAGCGAGAATCGCCGTGAAGGGACGCTTTTGCTTCAGCAGATCCTCGGTTAACTTCTGACCCGCCTCAAAGCTCGAAAGAGGATCACGCGATTCCGGCAAGTCCACGGTGAGCCGCGCGTCGAGCTCCACGCCCGAGGCCTTGGCGCAATTGCGGATGCCCCGCCACCGGGGAGCACTGTCAGCCAAGGTTTTTGGACCACGGATAAACGCAATTTTGCGATGACCCAGGGAAATCAGATGCTCGAGTGCGAGATATCCGCCGACTTCATTGTCGACGATGACCGAGCTCATGGAATCGCCCTTGAGTTCGCAGCCGATGATCGCGGTCGGGATGCTGCTCTTCTCCAAATCGGCGAGCAAATTGATATCGAGAAAAAGCCAGTTGGCCAGGACAACCAAGCCTTCGATACGGCGGTCAAGCAACATCTCGAGATAGCGCTCGAAGCGGCTGCGCTCGTTGTGCACATCGGTGAGAATCGGCAGGTAAGAAGCTTGATAGAGCGTATTCTCGATGCCCCGCAGCACCAGCGTGCAGTACGGATCGGTCATGTCAAAAACCATGACGCCCACGGTGTGGCTGCGTTTGCTGCGCAGGGCGCGGGCAAACTGGTTGGGTCGATATCCCAGCTTTTCGGCTGCTCGCTCAATCCGCTTCTTGGTGACCGGCGGGATATAGCGCGCCAACGGAGCGTCATTCAGCACAATCGAAACTGTGGTGGAAGAGAAACCGCTCTCTTTCGCGACATCACGAATCGTAACCATCGGGGCTTGCCTTGGAGTGCCGCACTGCAAAATCCTGCGCCACGTCCCTCTCGCTTGAATTCATCGCGGAGGATGGCGGACACTACAGCAGAGAGTAAATCCAGTGTCAAGCGCTCACGTGCGATCGGGACTATTGGCAGGGCTGCTGCTCACCAGCGCGGCGGTGTCACTGCAGGCGCAGATCGCATCCCCGGCGGATCCTGCCACAGCGCGAAGCAGAGCGCCAGGCGCCACTTCTCCGGCTGTCGACGTGAGACAACTTTTCCAGGCAGGCCAAGCCGCGCTGAACCAAAACCGGCTCGACGAAGCGGAACGCAACTTCCGTCAGGTTCTGGCGGCAGACCCGCAAGTGGGCGGAGCTTACGCCAATCTGGGCGTGGTATACATGCGTCGGAAGGAGTGGGGAAAGGCGCTGGAAGCGCTCCAGCAGGCTAACCATCTGATGCCGCAAGTCGCCGGAGTCCGGCTAAATATTGGTTTGGCTTATTACCGTCAAAGTGAATTTCGCAAAGCTATACCTCTTTTCGAGTCCGTGGTTCGCGATCAACCCGACGCTGTGCAACCCCGCCATCTGCTGGGCCTCTGTTACTTTTTCGGCGAGCGCTGGGCAGACGCAGCGAACACGCTCGAGCCGCTCTGGACGCAGGAATCCACGCAGTTGAGCTACCTCTACGTACTCTCGATCGCGGCTCATCGCGCGGGGATGAAAGATCTCGACGAGAAGGCGACGGCACAACTTGTTCGGGTTGGCGAAGGCTCACCGGAATTTCATTTATTCATGGGGAAGGCGCATCTGAATCTCGAGCAATATGACCTGGCTTTGGCTGATTTCCAAGCCGCGGCGCATGCCAATCCCGCGCTGACTTTCGTTCACTTCAATATGGGCCTGGCCTACTTGAAGAAGCAGGACTATGAACACGCGCGTGATGAGTTTCTGAAAGACGCTGCGGTCGAACCTGACCTGGCCTTTAACTATGACGAACTCGGAGATGTTTACTCCCTGCTGCAGCAAGACAACGACGCCGAGAAGAATTACCGCGAGGCGCTGCACCGCGATCCACGGCTGGTGAATTCTTATATCGGACTGGCGAAGATTTATCAGCGCGAGCAAAAATATCAGGAAGGCCTAAGCGCCATCGATTCAGCCGGCAAACTCGATCCCGCCCGCACCGACATTCATTACGTGAGAGGGCAGATCCTGCTCCGCATGGGACGCAAGGAAGAAGGCAAGAAGGAACTGGAGACTGCGGTCCGGATCGACAACGAACGCCGCGCCGCACGCCAGAAGCAGGTGGAAACAGGTATCGTGCCGTCGCCCGAACTTCTGCAAGACGAACCATAGACCGCTCTCTGGGAAAGCTCCCTGCGCGTTTTCGGCTGATCTGTTTGTTGAGTATTCCTTTGTACTTTGTAGTATTTGAGTAATTTCTAGGTAGCTGGTCTATACTTCAGAGCGCAGCGCGGTACAGGACCATTTAACATCGCTGTAACATTTGCCCGGTAGTATCTGAGTCGTTATCTTGGACTGCGTTAACAGCGCGAGCGTCCCCCAGACCATACTCGCGGCTGAGAGATCTAGGCACCATCAGGTTTCGATCTGGCCGGTTCGCAGTCCAGCACTTGTGCGTCTTTCTTGAATCGCACTCGCTCCGAGCGTTTTCGCGCTGAGCTGGTTTCACCGTCATCATCACAGGAGGATCCTCGTGTCGACTTCATCTCCGCTTAGAAGACGAATTTGTGCCTTTTGCATAACGGCTGGTATTGCAGCGGTTGCGGTCGCGTTGCTAGTGGCTTACTCGGGAAATCGCCGCGCTGCTGATCAGGCTTCGTCTCGATCTCTGACGTCCAAGTCGCGGAACATCTCGCCCTCCGCGCGAGATCGTATGCAGGCTATGTTCGCCACCCTTCCTCTTGCTTTCGAACAGAATGTGGGCCAGAGCGATCCGCAGGTTAAGTACATGGCCCGCGGCAACGGCTACAAACTCTTTCTGACTTCGTCGGAAGCGATTTTCAAGCTCCATAAGCGAGGTGGAGATTCGGAAGTCCGGAGCATGATGATGAACCGGCGCATCGGGCCGTCGGGTGTCAGGAGCATGTTGCGGCGCCGCGCCCAACACAAATCAAGAGAGCTGATGGCGACCGTGCGTATGACTATGCTGGGCGCCAACCCCGCAGCACAGCCCGAAGCCGACAAGCCTCAGTCTGGTCGGGTGAACTACTTTATCGGGAACGACCCCCGGAAATGGCATTCCGATGTTCCGTTGTTTGGACAGGTGAATTACCCGAATCTCTATCCTGGGATCGATCTCGCTTTTCATGGGAACGGTAAACAACTGGAGTTCGACTACCTGGTGAACCCCGGCGCGAAAACCGGATTGATCGCGTTAGGATTCGCGGGCGCCGAGCACATCACCACAGATACGGCTGGAAACCTCGTCCTTACAACTCCGGCCGGCCCGATCGAGATGCATCGGCCCGTCGCGTATCAGGAAAAGGATGGGGTGCGCCAGACCGTGGACGTCCGTTTCGTCGCGAGCGCCAATCGCGTGACGTTCGCAGTCGGCTCCTACGATCCCAGTCGCCAACTGGTTATCGATCCAACGGTAACGTACTCCACCTATTTTGGTGGAGACTTCGCCGACTACGGCCTTGCCATTACGGTGGATGCAAGCGGCAACGAACTTATCGCTGGAGCCACCGACTCGGACTCGATCCCGGGATTTGTCACGCCCACAGACAACGGAAGTTTCGATGTCTTCGTCACAAAACTTAATCCCGCGGGTGTGCTTCAATTCACGACCGAGTTCGGCGGAAGCAGCGACGAGTTCCCTGGCGGAATCGCCGTAGACACTACCGGCATCTATGTCAGCGGAACGACCGACTCGTCCGACTTCCCAGTCACGCTTGGCGCCGCGCAAACAACTTTCGTGGGTGGCGGCCCAAATGGCAGCAATGATGCTTTTGCCGCCAAGCTCACTTTAGCCGGTTCCATTACATGGGCCACCTTCATCAATGGTTCGGATAGCACCACGGGATTGGCCGTGGCAATCGACAGCAGCCAGAACGTCTATGTTGTCGGAGAAACGTTTGCCCCCGATCTCAGCGGCGTGACGGTCAAGACCTTGCCTAACGGAAGCGCAATCAACTTGGGATCTGGAAGCGGGGCGGATGACGGTTACATCGTCAAGGTCAACTCTACCGGCTCGGCGTTCGATCTCGGGAGCTACATCGGCGGCAGCAATGGCGATCTGGCAACCGGCGTGGCGCTCGATGGCAGCGGGAACATTTATGTTTCCGGCGAAACCATATCCACCGATCTACCGGTCACAGCGGGTGTGGTGCAAAGTCAGTGCGGCACAGACGGCACATGCAACACGGGCAGCAACGGACCGCTGGCCGACGCCTTCGTGGTTGCCATCGCCGCGAATCTCTCAGGCTACAACTATGTGACTTACTATGGTGGGAACAATATCGACTACGCACTCGCGATTGCGGCCGATTCCGTCGGCGATGCCTTCATTACCGGTCTCACCCAGTCCCCCACCGATTTCCCGACAGCGGGTACACCTTATCAAAGCTCCCTGGCTGGCACGCAGAACGCTTTCGCGGTGGAACTGAACCCGACGGGCAGTGCGGCAATCTACGGCACATACCTAGGCGGCAGCGGAACTGATCTTGGCCTCGGAATCGCTTTGGATAGTTCGACTCCCGCAAACATCTACGTTACCGGTCAAACCAGCTCCTCTAACTTCCCTACAGTGAACCCAACCCAGGCCGCATTGAGCGGCACCACGGACGCGTTCGTGAGCGTTTTGAGCCCTGGCCAGAAAACGGCGTTGTTTTCTACTTATCTTGGCGGCGGCGGTGACGAAGATCAACTGGCCGGAGCCGTCGCTCTGGATTCTTCGGAGAATATCTATGTGACCGGCGACACGGATTCGGGCAATGGCTCGACCGCGGCCTTTCCGACCAAGGCTGCTCTAGACGGCACCTATGGCGGCGGCACCTGCGTGAGCAGCACTAACACCGGTAATGTGCCTTGCACGGACGCCTTCATCGCGGCCTACGGTCCAGCCACGACCCCGGACTTCGTCATTACCGCAAGCGCACTCAGCCCGGCCAGCGTTAATCCGGGCAGCAATGCTACTTCGACTGTCACCATCACTGCGCTCAACGCTTACAACAGCACGATCAACCTGACATGCAGGGTGTCGGGCGGAGGAAGCCCGGCACCAACCTGCGCGCTCAATGGCACGTCAACCACGGGCAGCGGAACATCTGCTCTTACGGTTACTACGATAGGTGCGAGCGGTGCGCTGTTCTTGCCGCACAAGTTCTTCTACGCGTTGTGGCTACCCGTTGCAGGCATGTCGCTGATCGGTATGGGCTTCAGCTCCGCGCGTTCTCGCCGGAAGAAGTTGCTGGGCTTCCTGATGGTTGCGATCGTTATGACCGCTCTCTTTCTGCTGCCGGCTTGCGGCGGCAGCAGCAGCAGCGGCGGCGGAGGAGGTGGTTGCACGGGCTGTACGCCAGCCGGCAGCTACACGGTCACCGTTACCGGCACTGGGACTGATACGGCCACAACGACGCACTCCACCACGGTGACGCTGACGGTTAACTAATTTCGTCCATCGATTTGAGGCCGCCTCGGCCGGGGCGGCCTTGTTTTTTCCGGCACCTGCGATTGGCGTGAGGGGCCACTCTAGTCTAAGATTCTTGTCTGGCGCATTCTGCAGGAGTACTCAGATAAATTGCTTTGCCTTTACCCAGGGAACGGCGGGATTCTTTCCTGTCCGCCTCGGGCAGCGTTTGCGCCGTTGGAGGAATCGAAGGTAGTGAGTTCTCATCCACCCATGTTGAATTCCAGGCAAGTGAGCCGCACCATCCTATTCGGTCTATTGTTATGCATATTCGCCGCGGCTCATGTGCCGCTGGCTGCTGCGCAGACGCAGAACTTCACTCTTTCTGCCTCTACGTTCTCTCCCCCGGCAGGAGTGGACCCGGGCGGAACGGCGACTGCCAACATCACCCTTAGCACAGCGGACAATTACACCGGGTCGGTGGCGTTGAGCTGCGCGGTCACCTCAAGCGAAAGTACGACCACGCTTCCGGTTTGCCTGATTAGTCCTGCGGACGCTACTCCGAGCGCTACCCCGTCGCTCACCGTTACGACCGTGGGTGCGGCGCCAGGCACCTATACGATCACGGTGACAGGTACCAGTCCTGGTTCCGACACTGAGACAGTAGCGCTGTTTCTGAACATCGTATCGGTTCCGCAGGATTACACGCTCACCGTGTCGAAAGCGATCAGCCCGGGCACGGTGAGTGCGGGATTTGGCGCGCAGGCGACGGTGACGGTGACACCCATCTCCAGCTACACGGGAATGGTCACGCTCTCCTGCCTCTCGATTACGCCGCCAGTCACTGCCGCTCCTTTTTGCTCATTCAATCCTGCCACGGTAGACGTTAACGGCAGCGGAACTCCCACCTCCGTACTGACGGTCTCAACTTTCGGAGTCGTTCAGAATCAGACAAAACGGACGGGCCCGCGGACTTTTTATGCCCTCTGGCTCGCCATCCCAGGCTTGGCTCTCGCGGGAATCGGGGCTAGCGGCGGCCGCAGGAGAAAGCTGCCGGGATTGCTGTTGCTCATGGTGGTGGCGAGCGGGTTGCTGCTTCTGCCATCCTGTGGCTCCTCCACTACACCCACCACTTCCAATAATGCCAACAACTTGGTCACTCCCAAGAACACCTACACGGTTACGCTGACGGGCGTGGACCAGAATGGCGTGTCGCCGAGCAACATCACCAGTACGAGCGCCGCTGCAACCGTCAGCCTCACGGTGAACTGAGACGGGCTTTCAAGATGCTGAGGACGGCCTCGCAGCTCTGCATAGAGTCGTCTGGCACCAACGGAGTCACGCGCGGGCAGCAGCTGTTGTGGATCGTGCTCGCGTTGGCGCTCATCATTTGTCCGTTTTCCTCTGCGGCGGCCGGAGGCGGTAAGAGCAAGTCCGCTCCGCCCACCCTCCGCTGGAGCGAGACTCAGCCCGGCTGCACATTCTCCACAACGGAAGACGGCAAGTATCACTATGGCCTGTGGTCCGGCGATATCGGGATCGTGCTGACGGTCGACGCGCGCGAGGTGCAAATCATTCGCCATCGCATTGAACCCATCTTTGGAGTCTTCCTGACGGTTCGTTACCGAGGAAGCGGCGGTCTTGACGTGAAGCCGGACGAGATCACCCTGCAGTTCATGAAGCACTTCAAGATTATTCAGACCTCACTCGATCCTGAGGACTACAGCGAAAAGATTCAAGCCGACGCAGACGCCCTCGATGATGAGGCCAGACGCGCCATCGAGAAACATCCCGACCAGAAGCAGGCGCGGGAGGCCCGATTGCAGGACTATCAGAAATCCGTGAGTGAACTGATCGAGTTCATGACGAAGAACAGCCTCTCGACCGCGCATCTGGACCCCGGCAAACAAGAAGTGAGCGGGTGGGTCTTCTTCAACACGGCAAACAAATGGATCGGAGGATGGAAAACACAAGAGGAATTTGTTCTGCGCCTGCCGATGGACGGAAAAGTATTCGAGTTCCCTTTCAAACTTCCGCCCAAGAAGGGCGAACTGCTGCTCCGAAAACGGGAGTGACCAACCTTCGCAGCCCTGAGTTGCAAGCTCGCATGGTCTACGAAGCGGCGCGCCGGTTTTGCCGCTCCATCTCGGCAGCCTGATGCATGACGATGTCGCGCAGCGAGACCAATCCTCGCAGTTGCTTGCCTTCCACGATCGGTAAGTGCCGGAATCCGAACTCGTGCATGATGAACAGGCACTCTTCCACGCTCTCGTCCACGTTCACCGCGCGGGGATTGGCAGTCATCACCTCGGACACGGCGGTGTGGCCGGGCGTGCGGCCCGCGGCCACAACACGATTCATGATGTCGCGCTCGGAAAAGATGCCGGCTAGCTCGCCGTTGCGAAGCACCGGCAGTGCGCCGATATTGTGCTCCATCATGAAACGCGCTGCCTCCAGCACACTGCTGGCAGCATCAATGGAATACATTTTGCGGTCTTTTACAAGTTCGCGGAGTGTCAGCATAAACTCCTCCCTAGGAATCGTAATCGAGGACTAGACGAGGCGACTCGGGCCCCCACGGCCCGGCCAATTCGCAGGCGGGGATTACTTTACCACACAAGCATTCACGGTTCGTGCGGCTCCATCATAAAAAACTGGCGGCCTTGGAGGGCCGCCAGCCTGTACCGGAAGGCTGGGGTTAGAAACGGAATTGCGCCCACAACAATCAGAGGGTAAGCCTGGGAGCGCAATTCAGGAAGCAGATATCACGCCAACTTCGGCGCGCAGTCCGATGGGACCGGCAAAGGCTTCAAAACCTCGGCCGGGATAAACCGCGAACCGCGTCGTGCCAGTGCCAAGTCCGACGGAATTGGTGAATCCTGCATGCGAGATCACGCTTACCGAACTTGGTGATTTACTGTAGGTGATTCAGATGAAGCGGGCTCGCATCTGCGCTGTTGTCCCCGCGCGGCTTGATGGACATAATCAGGTACTCGCGTTCCTTGCCATCAGCACCTTCCACTCGCAGTAACATCCTGTTCTTCTCGAGACGGAACTGTGCATTCTGGCCGATCGGCAACAGCGTGGAATGCTTGTCGTCCTTGGGGCGAATGCGGTAGAGCACTTGGTCGGTCTGCACTACGTATTCCTGGCAGAGCAACTCGTGAGTCTTGCCTTTCTTGGCGTCTTTCGTGTCAGTGCCACACTGCACCGAATCCATCTGGAGCAACTTTCCATCCTGGTAGGCCTTCAGTTCCTTGGCGTAAGCGGTTGCCGCCAACAAAATCAATGCCAGGACTAATGATTTGCGATGCATGGAATCCCCCGTGAGTGTGCACACCGGCTCGAACGTCTCGGTGAACCGGCCAATTGCCATTCAAGTGCGACATCGGCCACATGAATTATTTCTAATTTTGGCGGCGGTGGTTAGATTACTTCGGTGCCGGGCGGGAGTAACCGAATAGAGCGTGAGCCAGGAGGTGTTTGACCGCACGTCCTCAGCGCTCGACCAAGCCTTCCAGCACCGAAAAGAATGCAGGGTAGGAAATTGCTGCGCACTCACTGCCGCGTATCAGGGTCTCGCCCTGTGCTCGCAGAGCCGCAATACTAAAGGCCATCGCGATGCGGTGATCGCCGAAAGAGTCCAGTTCAGCACCGTGAAGGGATTGTGCACCGGGAATTTTCAAGCCATGATCCCGCTCCTCCACCTCCGCGCCCATGGCTCGAAGATTAGTGGCGATAGATACGATGCGGTCCGATTCCTTTACGCGCAACTCCTTCGCATCTCGCACTTCGATTCCCTCTTCCGTGTACGGAGCGATCGCCGCCAGCACGGGAATCTCGTCGATCAGCGCCGCCGCGTCGGCTCCGGCGATGGTTGCACCTTTCAGCCGGCCTCCTTCCACCTGCAGAGAGCCCACCAACTCGCCGTGAATCTCTTCCAGTTGCGTCACAGAAATCCGCAGACCCATCTGAATCAATACATCGAGAAGCCGCGCGCGGGTCGGATTCATGAGCACGTTCGCGACCGTAAGTTGCGAGTCCGGAAAGAGAGCCGCTGCACAGAGAAAGAACGCCGCGCTGGAGAGATCACCGGGAACTCTAGCCTTGATGCCGCGCAGGCGCTGTCCCCCGCGAATGCTCACGTCGGTGCCCTTTCGCTCGAGGTGTGCACCAAATGCTTGCAGCGCCACCTCGCCGTGATCACGCGTACGCAGGGGTTCTTCAAGGCGCGTTTCTCCATCCGCCAGAAGGCCGGCAAACAGCAGGCAAGTCTTCACCTGCGCGCTAGCAACCGGCATTTTATAGGTGATCGCCTTAAGGTTGCATCCGCGGATGCGCAGCGGAGGGCGACCGTTTTGCGAGCTGATTTCCGCACCCATGGCCGTCAGCGGTGCAATCACGCGCTCCATTGGGCGTCGCGCGAGCGAATCGTCGCCGGCCATTTCGCTGACAAATTTCTGCCCCGCTACAATGCCGCTCAACATGCGGATGGTCGAACCGGAATTTCCACAGTCAAGCGGCCGGGTTGGGGCAGTCAACGACGGCCCGCTTCCCTGCACTTCGATCGCATTCTCTGCGCCGTCTTTGCGCTCCCACTTCACTCCCAGCGTGCGCAGGCATCCCAGGGTGCTGGCGCAATCCGCACCCGTGGAATAATTTGCCAGCCGCGACGGCCCTTCGGCGATCGCCGCCAGCATCGCGTAGCGGTGCGAAATGGATTTGTCGCCGGGGAGGCTGACACTTCCGCGCACGTTGCGCGCCGGGCGCACAATTATTTGTGATTCGCTTTTCATCGGAGAATGCGCCGAATTTCCTAGGTTAGAGCCTTGGCCTCGGCTGTAGCCTCGCGCAGAACTTCTGCTGGAATTTCCTTCAGCCTCACGCCGAACTCGAACATGGGAGTTTCCACGCCGCGGCCCCAGCGCGCCGGCTCCCAGTGCGCCCGCAGAAATTTCACGTCGGAATGCGGTGTCAGGTCGAGTAGCAGAGGAGACTGGCCGCAATAAAACTTCTGCGGATAAGAGACTAGCGGCTTCGCGCCCCACGTCGCTCCGTCGACGGAACCGAGGATGCAGAGATCGAGCGACTCCTGCTCAATGATCTTGGTTATTTCCAGGGTAAGCAAAAACACGCGACCGGCCACCCCGCCAATATCAACAGCTGGACCGTCACCTTTCGAACTCACTACCGTTTTGTCGTCGACTAAAACCGTATCTATCATGGCGAGAGGATTCTAACAAATCGTGGAGCTATCGTGTCCGATTCCAATAGCATCGCATCCTGACAGCAGCCAGCGTGATGCCAACGTTTCATGAATGACAGGAATTTTGCGTGAGCCTATATTTGTTTTCGACATGTCAGCCACACCAGCGCTCGGAACTACGACGCAGCAGATGGGCGACTCTGCTAAACCAACCTCAGAACGGCTGCTTTGCCTCGATGTTTTCCGCGGCCTCGCCGTCGCGGGGATGATTCTGGTCGACAACCCGGGCAGCGACGACCTCGCTTATTGGCCAATCAAGCACGCGGATTGGAACGGCTGGACACCAGCCGACTTCATCTTTCCGTCTTTCCTGTTTCTGGTTGGCGTCTCGATGGTGTTCTCTTTTGCCGCACGCCTTCAGCGCGGCGAGTCCCGCAAGCGTATCTTGTCTCACGCTTTCAAGCGCAGCCTAATCCTGATCGCCATCGGCCTTTTCGTCAATGCCTCTCCCATCATTGGTCTGGACCTGCACACATGGCGCTTCGAAGGCGTGACCCAGCGCATTGCGCTCTGCTATTTTGCCGCGGCAATTCTCGTCCTATGGTCAGGCCGCCGCGGAACGCTGATTACTATATGCGCTTGTTTAATCGGCTATTGGGCCTTGCTACGGTTCCTACCCGTGCCAGGCCTTGGACGACCGGGCAACGGCATCCCCTTCATGGATCCTGATCGCAACCTTGTCGCGTGGCTCGACCGCAAACTGTTCATGGGACATCTTTACAACGGAACCCGCGATCCGGAAGGAATACTCAGCACGATTCCGGCCATTGCGACCACGTTGATTGGAGTACTGACAGGCTACTGGCTGCGCTCAAAAAGGAGTTCAGCTACGAAAGCAGCCGGCATGGTGTGTGCTGGCATTCTAGGTCTGATCGCCGGTGAGGTGTGGAATCTCTGGTTCCCCATCAACAAGAATCTGTGGACCAGTTCGTTCGTGCTTTTCAGCGGCGGCTTCGCGCTAGTCTTCCTCGCACTTCTCTACTGGATACTGGAGATCAGGAGGTGGCGCGGCGTGTGGACCATGCCGATCCTTGTGTTTGGAATGAACGCAATTGCCGGCTTCGTTGCCGACTCATTCGTCTACGGCCCGGGCTACTCCTTCACCGTAAAGGGCGGCAATGGGCCGGTAATGTGGCACGACGCGGCACAGGCCAAGCTGGTATCTATGGGCGCGAGCGCAGCTAATGCCTCGCTGATTTATTCTCTCACCGCAGTTTTCTTCTGTTGGATCTTGCTGTGGTTCCTCTGGCGGAAACGGATTTTCCTGAAGGTGTGACGGCCAGTTCACTCGGACGGATGCGGCCCGGTGAAATTGGAGCAACATGGCTTTTCCACGGGCTTGAATTCCATCAGTTCGATTCGCGTGAAATCAGGATCGAACAAGTTCAGTTGCCACTTGCCGTCCTTACCCATCTGCGCTTTCTCCTCTCCGTGCGGCGTCCAGCCATGCGATTCCAACATGGCCTGCGCCTTCTTCATGTCGACTACGCCCAGCGAGATATGATTCATCACGCCCGTCACCTGCAAGTCGGGATGCTGAGGTTGGTTCAGCATATATTCCAGCCAATCGGTGCCGTCGGGAACCTGCATGGAGACCCAGTCGGTCTGGCCAGGCTGCATTCCGCCGTGCCAGTACAGACGAAAACCAAGCAGGTCGCGATAGAAATGATCTTCGGCGTCGCGGTTGTACACCAGAAATCCCGCATGAATCATGTGCCGCGAAACGGCAGTTCCCGGCGGGGGGACGGATTCTTTGGCTTTGCCCCGCTCGACAAACTCGATACGATGACCTTCCGGATCGATCACATAAAAACTCAAGCTATGGTCAGAGTGTCCCTCAATGGCCTGCGACTGCACGCCGTTCGCTATCAGATATTCTCGGAGCTTGCCGATATTGTTGGTGGCGAAAGCGATGTGATTCAGCCGGTCGGTAGCTTTGGGATCGGGCGCAGGACTGAATCCGACCCACTGCTTGCCAACGATATAGCGCTCGATCCCATCGGCTTCGACGGGCTTGGCGGAAGCCAGGCCCAGAAGCCCGCCGTAGAGCTGCATCACTCCATCCGGCGATGTGGTGTAAAAGCAAACGTGATCGATCCCGAGAATATGCGGCCGCTTCGCGGGATGAGTTTGCGAGTAAGCCGGTAAGACGAATGCCAGGAGCGCAATCGCGGCGAAAAGTTGTTTCATGGCGTCCTTGATTCTACGTGAGAGGAACTCGCACGTGATCCTAAATTCCGTCCAGAAACTGATGCAGTAACGTACCGGTCTCCGCCGGCTGTTCCCACGCTGAGTAGTGGCCGGCTTTCGCGATCACGCGCAACTGGGGGTTGGGGATGCACTGCCGCATCAGTTCGGCCTCGTTCACTCCGGTGAGGACATCTTCGTCTCCGGTCACAACCAACGTGGGTACATTGATCGTCTTCAATGTATCCATGGAGTCTGGACGCTCGGCCATGCCGCGTTGTACTTGCGCCACATCTTCGGGCGACATTTTCCGCATCATGCGGAGTACACCTTCGATCAGATCAGGACGCGCCTCTCGGGTGCTCTTACCTAACAGCCGAGGAATCATACTCTCGAAGAAGGGTTCTGTGCCGCGCTCAATGACGTCGTTGGCAGCGTGCAGGCGAGCGGCGCGGGCTTCCGGAGGATCGGCGGGCGCTTTCGTGTTGCACAGACCGAGCGCGGCGACGCGCCCGCGATATTTTCTCCAGAACTCGAACAGCGCATATCCGCCAATTGAAACACCAATCAGCGGAGCCCGCCCGACTTCGGCATCATCCATCAGGCGTGCGATGTCGGCCGCGTGTTTGTCCATGGTAGCTGGGCCTTCGCCGAGCTCTGAGTCTCCGTGGCCGCGCATATCAGGGAGGATGACGCGGTAGCGCGCGGCTAAAGTTTCCGCCACGGGCAGCCAAAATTCATGATTCACAGGAAACGGATGCAAGAGAATTACGGGAGGGCCTTCACCCAGCACACGGTAAACAATTTTTGCACCATCGCTTCTGATTTCCTGCAAAGCAGTGGAATGCATGCAGCCACTGTAACCGAATTTATTCACTAGCGGGCGTTGCGCTTCTCATAAAAATCGACAAGATTTCCGTCCGGGTCACGAAAGTAAATCGATCGAGTCCCCCAGGGCTGCGTGGTGGGCGGCTTGACCCACGTTTTCACCAGACTCTGCAATCGAGCGTATTCCGCATCGACATCTGCGACCTCGAATTCCAGGATTGCGCTCTTGTTCCTTCCTGCGTCAGTCGAGCCGGGAATATATCTTTCCTGGGCCGCCGCCGAAAAAAGCGCAAGTACTCCAGCGCCTGTGTGGAATTCGACGTAATCTTCACCGGACCTGTGTGCTTTGAGCCCGAGAATGGGCTCGTAGAACTGAACAAGCTGGTTTACATTGTCGGTGATCAGACAAGTGTGCATGAGTCTTGGGATGCGGCTTAGGTCTGAGGACGAATGGCCGTCCCCTGGCGGAGTCGCCCACAATCCTGCAATACCCAGTATCAGGCCAATTGCCAGGGACCAGGTGCGAGGAGTCATCATGATGGCCCTCCTGGAAAGACTATTCACCGATAGAGCCTACGAATGGGTCACATGCGGCTGCGCACTCGCGGGAGCCGTCAACAGCAGCGGCTCTTCCGGCATGACGATCCAGGCGATGGGATAAGAGATCAGGCCGATGCCGGTCATGAAGGAGGCAATCAGCCAGACTACGCGAACGACGGTCACATCGACGTCAAAGTATTCGGCAACGCCGAGGCAGACTCCGGCGATCTTTCGTCCCTGCCTTGGACGAACCAGGCGCTTGCGTGCCACCGATGCGCCGACACGTGTGCCGCAATAAGCGCAAACGGCCGCGTCGTCCTGAATCACCTTGCCGCAATAGTTGCAGTACATGCTCTACCTCTCTTCTCACAAGCCTCATTCGCGAGACCGTGGTACAACACAATACGCAGTTGTAAGCCGAAAGTTCCCGCCACCTCGCAGGCGCGTTTCCCCTTAACTTGCATCAGTCAAATCCGTGCGCAGGAACTGGGCTACAACGAACTTCACTCCCGATACGCTTCTTTAATGTATTCGCGGGCTTTCTCTGCGAAAGCAGTGCTGGCGTTCTCGGCGAGGACGGTCTCATACTTCTTCATCGCCAAGTCGCGCCTTAGCAGCAGGTCGTACATTTCTCCGGCGGCGAGGTTGGCCTTCTGCAGCGTCTCGGGATCGGGGTCCGAAGCTGTACCGACCAATTCGTATGCCGCGGCCGCCCCGGAATAGTCCTTCTGGCTGCGCAGTAGCTCGCCTAAACCCCACCCGGAAATCTCGTAATGCAGAGTGCCATACTTGCCTTCGTGGCCGCTCTGCCAGACCCTGCGATAGGCCGCAGCGGCCTCACTCGGATGGCCGGCGGCGCGCAGCAGATTGGCCTCTTCGAGCGGGAACAAATAATTCCTGGGATAACGACCAGCGAGATCGCGCATGAAGACGCGCGCCTCGTCGTATCGATGTTCTCGGCGCAGGAACAGGGCCAGAACAACTTTGGCGTCGACGCTATTTTCTCCGCTGCTATCGGCGACCTCATGCAGGTATTGCAGACCTTTTTCCTTGCTTCCGCTCAGACCTACCAGAGCCACAGCTGCTTTCACGCTCCACGGCAGACTACCCATTACGTAATTATGCGTACCCACCACCAGCTTGGCGTCAATGTAGTTCGGATCCAGTTCCAGCACGCGTTCGTGATCGTGACGCGCGCCGACTGCATTGCGCAGCGCGGAAAACCAGGCCCTCTCGACCAACGCGGTATAGAGGGAGAACTGAGCCCGAGTGACGCCGCGGGCGTATAGCGCGTCCACATTATTGGGAGCGGCTTTGAGTTCCTGCTCTTCGAGGTTCTCCGCGTGCTCGACTAACTGTTTAATTTGCTCCTTCACCTTGGGGTCGGCAGATCGGTGGGCCTGGCCGATGAAGCTGTCACTAGCGTACTCGCCAGTATTCATCGCTCCCATGCTATAGAGCTCGCGTATCAGGACCGCAGACAGAAGATGATTCACTGCGGCAGGGTCGTCGGGGTGACGATCCAGCACCTTTTGGAACTCCGGAATCGCGCGGTCATGGTCCATGTTGTAGAAGTGATCGAAGGCCGTGTCGAGCAGAGGATCATGAGTGGCTGGAACGACAGCGGCGATTGATGAGAGAGTTGACACGCTGGTTCCAGTTACAGCGTGTGTTTGGGCGCGGGCTTGATGGGACAGCGAGCAGAGGCTGGCGATCAAGAACAGTGTGCAGCAAAGCAGGCGTCGCGCGAATGTTCGACTCAACTGCATCCCCAGAGTTCTAGGCTTGACTCTCAGTTTAACTGAAGTTTTAGATGGCAGACCGTGCGAAACAAAGTTCCTCGCAGAAACGAAGACGAACCAACGGTGTTATGAAGGACCCGCAAGAATTCGATCATGGAATCCGCGACTGGATCCTATAATTTTGGGGATACGGACAGGAGTGAGATGACGTGGGTAACTGGGGCATCTTTACGCGAGCTTGCGAGTAATAATTGCGCGGAATTCTCGCCAATGACGCAGGGGTGAGTCTGCAAGTGCCTGAGTTGAAAACCGCTTAGTGGTATAGGCCTTTTGGCTGTTAATTTGCCTTGTTCAAGGCAACGTCCCGAAGAGCTTTCTCGTTATGACTGAAGTAGTTCACGATGCACCGCAGGAATTTTGGAGTCCACCGAGTGTCGTTGGTCCTCCGTCGCAGGCTGCACTCCCCCCTGTAGCCTGCGACGGGATGGCGGATGCTTGCTCCAATTGTGGTAGCGAGTTCATGATTGGCGCGAGATTTTGCCATACCTGCGGACTACGCCGCGCGGTATTGACCACCTCCCCCGTTTTGGTCAAAACCGATGCGGAAGTCATAGCTGGTCTCTGGGCCAGGAACGTCGCGTGGGTACAAACCGGGGTCAGTTGGACTGTCGATACCTGGCGCAAAATTCCCTTCCCCCATTGGCTGCAGTATTTGCACTTCCATGAGATCAAGCGCTGGGTAGGCCTGCCTACCGCAGCGCTGATCGCTTTCTTCATTGGCTTGGGCTGCGTTGTGGGAGCCATTGGGGTCAGCCTCTTCTACAAGGCATCCAATTTGGCAGAATTTCAGGCGATCCAGATGTGGCGGATTGAGTGGCTGCTGGCTGCGACCGCTTCCTTCGTCGCGGGAATCCTGCTGAAGAGACCTTCCGACAACTAAATCGCAGTTTACGATTCGCTTCCCGAACCTGCCGCTCGCCGCTGCTGGTTCATGCGGTAGAGATGGTGGACCGGTCCGGTTCCTCGACCCAAGGGATGTCCGGCTGCGATCGCGGCGGTCACATACGTCTTGGCAAGAAGAGCGGCTTCGGCCAGGCCGCGATCCAGAGCAAGGTGGCAGGCCATGGCGGTAGCGAAGGCGCAACCCGTTCCGTGGGTGGAATTCGAGCGCTGCCGCTCAGCTCGAAAGACCTCCTGCTCGATACCGCGTTTGGTGGTGAAACTCAGTAGGTCGATCGCTTTCTCCAAATGACCCCCGGTGACAACGACCGCCGGCGCACCCATCTCATGGAGTTTGGTAGCCGCCGCTCGCATTTCGTCCAGGTCGGTAACCTTTAGCCCAGTGAGAACGGCAGCCTCATCCACGTTCGGGGTGACAACGGTGGCCAGCGGGATCAATTTTTCGATGAGCAGCTTGGTTCCCGCACGATCCAACAGGTCGGCCCCGGAGGAGGATTTAAGTATGGGGTCGAGGACGATGTTGGCCAATTTCCCCTTCCCCCGACGCTCGCCAAGGAACTCAGCCACTGCCAGGACAACCTTGGCGGTTCCCAGCATCCCGATGTGGACGGCTGCGATGGAAATATCCGCAGCCAGTTCCTCCAGAGTTTGAGTGATCAGACCGGGGTCGACGGACTCTACCCGGCGAACGCCGCTGGTCGACTGGACAGTGATGGCCGTAATGCACGCCACGCCGTAGCACCCGTGCGCGGCAATGGTTTTGATGTCACCCGTCACCCCAGCCCCCGAGGAGGGGTCAAAGCCCGCGATGGTCAATACAACTGGAGGGGTTTCAGCCATTGCTTTTCCGTTACCAGTATCTCCAACGAACGAAAAAAAAATAATAACTGGCCCTAGCAACCTTGTACCTAAAATGCTGGCAATAAACAACTTATAAAGAAAATGACTCTAAGTAACTGAATCCATTGGGGATGATAATAGTTCCTCGGATGCGGGATCTCGCTGAGTTACTAATTGATAAACAGTTAACTATATTGTTTTGATAGACATCATGCGTATTCCTTATGATTAACAAGAAGTTACGTAAGATATCGATTACTACGATATAACTATAGGTCACGTACTTTCGGGTTGACAAGACCCAGACAGCCCACTACCATTTACAAACCGTTAACGAGAAAACCTAGCTAGGACGACTTTTTGAGTATGCGAGGAGAACTGAATGCGAAGACGTATAGCTCATGGACTGATGATCGGTCTAATGATCGTCGGCCTGCGAGCGGCTCAGGGCCCGAACAACTCGGAGGCCAGTTCCGCGCCAACTAGCCCACCGCAAACCAAGCCCGAAATCCGCAAGCAGGTCGGCAAGGGTCAACCGTATCAAGTTGGCACCGCTTCCTGGTATGGGGACTATTTCGAAGGCAAGCCCACCGCCAGCGGCGAAGATTATGACATGTACGACATGACCGCTGCCCACCCCACGCTTCCCCTTGGAAGTTACGTGCGGGTCACCAACCTGCACAACGGTAAGGCGGTAGTGGTGAAGGTCAACGACCGGGGTCCGATCGTGCCTGGCCGGATTATCGACCTATCCTACGGAGCTGCCCAAGCTCTACAGTTCGAACACAAAGGGCTGCAACGGGTTCGTTTGGATCTGGTAAAACCCCGTACTCAACACCGGCAGATCTACGAAACCGTGGCCTACAATCACCCCTTGGCGGAAATCCGCTGAACCCTTTACACTGCTAGGGATGCAGGCAACTCTGCCCCACCTCGTCCCTGGCAGCCATTCAAACCCTGACAATTCGCGAAGCATCGATCCGCGCCAGAGGCTGATCGTTGCCCTGGACGTATCCACGGCGGCGGCCGCACAAAAAATCGTGGCCGCGGTCGGGGATTCGGCGCTGACTTATAAAGTTGGCATGCAGCTGTATACCGCGGAAGGTCCGCAACTAGTGCGGGATTTGGTCTCCTCAGGACGCCGAGTCTTTCTCGACCTGAAGTATCACGACATTCCGAATACTGTGGCGACCGCAGTACACGAGGCGGCGCAGCTGGGTGTGAGCATGCTGACGGTGCACGCTTCCGGCAGCGCCAAGATGCTGCGCGCCGCGGTGGACGCCGCGCGAGCCGTAAATCCCTCTTTGAGTGTGCTCGCTGTTACCGTACTCACCAGCATGGACGAAAACGATCTGGAAAAGATCGGCGTTCCCGGAACCGTTACCGAGGAAGTGCTGCGGCTGGCAAGTCTCGCGCTGGCGAACGGATGCCAGGGAGTTGTCACTTCGGCTCGCGAGGCTTCGAGGCTGCGCACGGAATTGGGAGATGAGTTCGCCCTCGTGACTCCCGGCGTGCGGCCCGCGGGTTCGGGCCATGAAGACCAGGTTCGCGTGGTCACCCCGGCGGAAGCGATTGCTGCTGGAGCAAGCCACATCGTGGTGGGACGACCTATCACCGGAGCCGCCGATCCGGCAGCGGCAGCCCGTGCGATTCTCGCCGAGATCAATTCCTGAGCCGCATGAAGGTCCTGGTCACTGGTAGCAGCGGTCATTTGGGCGAAGCCTTGGTTCGCACCCTCAAGGGTAACAAGCACGAAGTCGTCGGCCTCGACATTATTCCTTCGGAGTTCACCGACGAAGTCGGGTCTATTGTCGACCGGAATATCGTTAAGCGATGTATGAAGGATGTCAACACAGTCCTCCACACGGCAACCCTGCACAAGCCCCACGTCATCACTCACAGCCGGCAGAGCTTCGTCGACACCAATATCACAGGCACACTGAATCTATTAGAAGAGGCCGTGCTGGCCGGGGTCCGCTCGTTCGTCTTCACCAGCACGACCAGCGCCTTCGGCAGCGCCCTTACTCCTCCTGATGGAAGCCCCGCAGCCTGGGTGACTGAGGACGTCCCACCCGTTCCCCGCAACATTTATGGCGTGACCAAAACTGCGGCCGAGGATCTTTGCGAACTGTTCCACCGCAAGCTTCGACTCAACTGCCTGATCCTGAGAACCTCGCGCTTTTTCCCCGAAGAGGATGACCGCAAAGAAACGCGGGAAGCGTACGA
Source organism: uncultured Acidobacteriaceae bacterium (assembly GCA_964403025.1). Lineage (GTDB taxonomy): Bacteria > Acidobacteriota > Terriglobia > Terriglobales > Acidobacteriaceae > Sulfotelmatobacter. The sequence goes on from CAYOEH010000009.1 coordinate 114,395, forward strand.
CGATGCCAACGTCAAGGCAAATGAATTCCTCTACCGGCGCGTCGATCTTGAGGATGTGGTGAGCGCTCACCTGCTCGCGATCGAGAAAGCTCCTGTCATCGGCTTCGGCCGATACATTGTCAGCGCGACTACGCCGTTCACGCGGGACGATCTGCCCGAGTTGCGCACCAACGCTCCCGCGGTGCTCAAGCGCAGGATTCCAGATTACGAAGCCGAATATATCCACCGTGGCTGGAGGATGTTCCCCGGCATCGACCGCGTCTATGTGAACGAGCGCGCCCGGAACGATCTTGGCTGGAAACCTCGATACGACTTCAGGTACGTTCTCGGTAAACTGAAAGCTGGCGCGGACCCACGCAGTTCCCTCGCGCGCACTGTCGGTTCAAAGGGTTATCACCAAGAGGCATTTGCAGAGGGACCATACCCGGCGGAGTAGCGCGGGTGCGTAGCCCCGTATCCTGCCGACTATTGCGCAGCTGCCGCTGTGGTCTTGCGTAAGTCTTCCGCCGATCCCTGCAAAAGATTCCTCAGCACCACCACCTCCGCCGCAATCCCCGTGTGCAGCGCCGGATCCACATCCGGCGCGAACAAGGGAGAGTGATTCGAGGGCAGCATGGTTCCAGCCGCTTTAGCTTGCATCAGTTTTTCCGGGTCCGCTCCGCCAAGGCTAAAGTAGAAGCCCGGAATGCCCTGGGCGGTGAAGAAGGAGAAGTCCTCCGACGGCGTGATCGGTTCCTCGATCACAACGTTGCTCTTACCCAGCGTCGATTCGAGCACGCTCCGCATCCGCTGCGCCAGCGCGGGATCGTTGTACACGAAGTCGGTCCCTTCATTGTGATCGATCAGCGGTTGCCGCGGCGCATTTCCCGCTTCTGCCTCGGCATTCGTGATGCGCGAGATCGCCGCCAACACCTGCTTGCGCACCTCCGTGTTCCTGGTGCGCACGGTCAATCCCAGCTCCGCCTGATCCGGAATGATGTTGTTCTTCGTTCCAGCCTGTATGTAGCCCACAGTCACCACCGCCATTTCGCCGGGCTTCACTTCCCGCGACGTAATGGTTTGCAACGCCAGGATGGTTCGCGCGGCAATCACGATGGGATCAATCGCCGTTTGCGGCGCCGACCCATGGCCGCCTTTGCCGTAAATTGTGATCCGCAGCGAATCCGCATTCGTGTTGTAGACTCCAGGAGTAATTCCCACCGTTCCAGCAGGAAGCGTGTTGCCCACGTGCATCGCTACAGCCACGTCCGGCTTGGGAAAGCGCGTCAGCAAACCGTCGGCAAGCATCGCCTTGGCGCCTCCGATCGTCTCTTCCGCGGGTTGCCCAATCAGCATGAGAGTGCCATGCCAAGTGTCCTTGCTGTGGACCATGATCGCGGCCGTACCAACAATCGCCGCCACGTGCAGATCGTGTCCGCAGGCATGCATCACCGGGACATCGCGACCGGCATCATCTTTCGCACGAACCTTGCTTGCATAGGGAAGACCAGTCTTCTCTTCGACGGGCAGTGCATCGAGTTCGGTTCGCAGCATGACCGTCGGGCCCGCCCCGTTCTTAAGGATGGCAACAATCCCCGTGCCTCCGACGTGCTCCGTCACTTCGTAGCCGAGGTTGCGCAAACGGCTCGCCAGCTTAGCCGCGGTTTGGGTTTCGTGTGCTGAGAGCTCTGGGTTCTCGTGCAAATCCAGATAGAGGGCGTGGGCCTCGGGATAAACCTTCTCCACTTCCTTCGATGCCGAGTTTTGAGCCTGAGAGGAAGCCACTAAAGACAATAAAACGAAGAGATTCGCCAGTTTCATGGTGCACGGATGATAGCGCACGAATCCTATCAGGCGGTAGAGCGACCGCAGATAACCTTGTATCAGCGCTCAGCTTTACACTGGGTTCTAAATCCGACGAACGCGAAACTTTCATCCTTCGATTCGCATTTTTCCACTATGCGACCGGGTGTACAATCGCCGTAGAAAGCACTGGCAAGCGCCGCTTCGTTATAGGCCCGAGGTGCTAATGAACGTCCACATCAGTTACCGGCTTCATAAAACTCCCGCCGTAGAGAAAGATATCCAACATCAGATTGAAAAACTGCGGAAACGGCTTCAGGTGTTCCGTCCGGAACTGATCCATCTCAAAGGCGTGGTGGAGGAGGTCTCCGCTCGCGAAGGCACGAGTGTGTCGCTGAATCTGCGCCTGCCCTCGGGACAGATGGCCGCCCAGACCAAGGCATCGACTGCCGAGGCCGCCGTGAAGAGCGCGTTTGAAGATTTGCTGCAACAGGTGAACAAACATAAGCAACAACTCCGTTCCAGCCACAAATGGACGCGACGGGGAAAGGACGCTTCAGCGCGGCGGACTCTTTCTGTGCCCTTCGAGGAAACCCTGGCCGTGGTATTTCCCGCGACCGTCTCAGCCGAAGATGTGCGGTCTTATGTCAACGTGAATCTCCCTCGCCTGGAGCGTTTTGTGGAACGCGAGATTTACTTCCGCGAAACCGCCGATCAAGTGGCTCGGGATTCGATCAGCAAAGACGAGGTGATCGACGAAACTATTGCAGCGGCGCTGGGCGGTGACGGGGAAAGGCGTGGGCGCGAAAAACCCGAGCGGCTGGCCTTGGAGCCCTGGCTCTACCGACTGGCCTTGGATGCGCTCGACGAACTCTCCCGCCCGGAAGGCACGAACGGGGGCGCCATTCGCCTGGAAGAATCCGCCCGGCAGCCCAACGTCAAGGCCAGTGACGAACCCGAACTGCAATTCCATCAGCCGGACGAAGCGATTACTGAAGAGACCATCATCGCGGACGATCGTGTGGCGACGCCCGAACAGATCGTTGGCTCCGACGAGATGATGCGCCTGATCGCAATCACCCTGCGCGATGTGCCTTCGAATCATCGCAAGGCTTTCATCTTGCACGCCATAGAAGGCTTCGGGATCGACGAGATCTCCGCCATCACTGGCATCCCGCCGGACCGCGTATTGCACTCGATTTCTGCCGCGCGCGACCACCTGCGCAAATCACCCCAGTTTGTCAGCCAATTCAAGGGGCGGTTCGCGCCCACGGGGACCGCGTAGATCCAATTCATTTGGAAAGGAAGTGGGACAGCGAATGATCACCCGCGAACAAATTCAGGAACTGGCGCAATTTGAAGATCATGGAGCCTGCGCTCTAAGTTTCTACTTTCAGCCCACGGCGCCACGCAATAAAGCTCACAAGGAAGAAACAATTTTGACCAAGGATCTTGCCCGGGAGGCGTTGCGGCGGGTGCAAAGCAAGGGCAAAAACAAAGACGAGAAAGAGAGGTCCGAATCGGTCCGCGCCGATATCGACCGCATTTTGCGTTTGTCACAAGACTTGCGGGGCAATGGCGCGCATGCCAGGGCGGTCTTCGCCTGTGCGGCACAAGACTTTTGGCGCGAGTATGATCTTCCGCCACAACTCGACGGTACGCAACTTCTGGTGAATCGTCACTTCCACCTGAAACCTCTGGCCCACCTGCTCGGAGCATTCCCTAGCCTGGGGGTCGTGCTGCTCGATCGCCAGCGGGCACGCCTGTTCGACCTGCGTCTCGGCGAGTTGAACGAACAACTGGATTTCTTCCATCCGCTTCCCCGCCGCGGCCGCGGCGACGGCTTCGCTGGGTATGACGGAGGCCACGCCGAGCGCCGTGTCGCCGACGAAGCTCGCCATCATTTCAAAAATATCGCGGAGGTCCTGAAGGACGCTCTGGAAAAACATGTCTTCGAAAAGTGGATCCTGGGCTGCCAGGAAACTCACTGGTCACAATTCCAGCCACTCTTGCATTCCGACGTTGCACAGCGGTTGCTGGGCCGCTTTTCTGCCGAAGTCACACATGTAGGGCGGGATGAAATCCGATCGCAAGCCGAAAATATCTTCGCCACCTGGCAGAAGAAGCGCTGTAGCGAAGTGGTTCGCGAAACCATCAGCCAGGCTCGCAGTAATAGCCGCGGCGTCACCGGATTGCGGCGTGTGCTGCGCTCCCTGGAGTTGGGCGAGGTACAAACCCTGCTGATTGGGGATCACTATGTTGCTCAAGCCGTAGAGTGCACCGGCTGCGGCCATCTCGACGCTCACCTCGTGAACTTCTGCCCGGTCTGCGGCCGGGAAACTCGTGAGCTCGTTGACGTGGCCGAAGCGATCTTGCCTTGGGTGATCCGTCACGATGTCGAAATGTTCTACGTAAAGGACGATCCCGAGCTCGACGCTGTCGGAAACATTGCCGCTCTCCTGCGCTTTCGCTCTGCGCAAAGCAATAAGGTTCACTCGATCGCTGAAGCCGGAGACAAACTTTCCCTGGGACGCCAAGCTGGACGAGTGGGCCGTTATCGAGGGCTGGCCCGCGGTTGATGAAGTCCTCGCTGAAAGCGGGCGCCCCATCCTTGCGCGTTCTTTGCGCGAGAAGTGGGAGGCCTAGCACTACCCGAGCCCCGAAAAGGAGCGGCATATAATAGCCCCGGACGTAAGTCCGTAAGCCGCCAAAGACAGGAACAAAGTCCCGGAGATCACAAGTGGTGCGAGGGCGGCGGCGGCGAATTGCAGCGTGTTCGCGGAATCGTGAATTCCACTCTCGAAAAGCGGGAAATCGAGTGCATCGTGGCCTTTGCCCCGCCGCGGTGCGCGAGGAGTCTGAAACCAAATGGCAATCTCCGTTAGCCCGCCTCGCCGCGCAAAGCATCGAAGTTCGATTTTCCTTGACTCGGCCGGTCCATTCGGCTGATACTATTCCTTAAAGAGAATTACGATCGACAGCGAAATATCACATGGCTAACTCTTTTGTCCGCAATATTTTACGTATAAGTCATTTAGAATCCATATTTTACCCGGCTGGCCAGAGATCAAGACTGTGCAACTCAATCATTCGAGATAATTTACAGATTCGATCTATTTTTTTCGCGGTCCCACCAGAGACCCAGCCTGGATGAAACCCAGCGCAGCCGCGTGATATGCTTCCCGCTTTCATACAAGCAGGGGGACCATGCCATTCTCTCGCCGCGATTTTGTTAAGACCTCAGTGCTGGGAACAGTTGCCGCCGGAATAGGAACCCCCGCCAAACGCGCAAACGCCGAGCCAAATGCTGCCTCGCAGGAACACGACGCTCAAGCGGGATCGTACAAGCGGCCCATCATCGTTTGCGCGAATAACGGATATGCATACCTTGAGAATGCTTTCGCTTTCCTGAAAAGCGGTGGCGACACGCTCGACGCCGCTCTCAAAGTGGTGAAAGGTCCGGAAGACGATCCCAACGACGATACGGTTGGCCTCGGCGGAATTCCAAACGAGGAAGGCGTGGTTGAGTTGGACGCCTGTTGTATGCATGGACCCACGCGCCGCGCCGGATCGGTCGGCGGCGTGCGCAACATTAAGAACGTTTCGCTGGTATCGAAGGCCGTGATGGAGCACACCGGACACGTCATGCTGGTCGGGGAAGGTGCCGAACGATTTGCCGTGGCCGTGGGCTTTCCCCGCGAAAACCTGCTCACCGAACACTCCCGCAAGATCTGGTTGCTGTGGAAGGAATTTCATTCGACGGATGATTGGTGGGGACCTGGCCTCGCCGATCCGCACTGGCAACCGCCGGCAACTGATCCCTCGATCAAAGACAAGCCGCAGTCCGAACTGTGGCGAGAGAGAATCCAGAACTTGCAGGCACGCGCCGCCGATCTCGGCATCGAGCCGGAACAGCAATGGGCCGCTGTCCGCAAAGTTTTGTTTCCACCGACTGGCACCATCCACTGCTCGGCTCTTAACGAAAAAAGCGAGATCTCCGGATGTACGACGACCAGCGGCTTGGCCTTCAAACTTCCCGGACGCCTTGGCGATTCACCCATCATCGGTGCGGGCTGTTATACCGATCAAGATGTGGGATCGGCCGGCGCGACCGGCAGTGGCGAAGAGAACATCAGGGTCTCCGGCGCACACACGATCGTCGAGAACATGCGCCACGGCATGTCTCCTCACGAAGCGGGCATGGACGCGCTCAAGCGCATCGTCCGCAACTATAACGGCGACATGAACAGGCTGCGTTTCCTCGACATGACGTATTACATTCTGCGCAAGGATGGTGCTTATGCCGGCGTTTCCCTGTGGGAGGGATACTCGAAGGGCCATCCGCACAAGATTGCTATCCACGATGGCAATCTGCGGGCAGAAGCAACGGTGAGCCTGTTCAAGGGATATTCGCGGGAGTTCCCGCCGTTCCCCGAAATCCCCAAAGATTTGAAGAAAGGTTCGGAGTATCTAAAATAGCCAGTCGCTACGCAAACCTCACCTTTACATCCGGCCCCTTCTCCAGGTGAATGCTTTCGATGAAGCGCACCTTGCCGGTCTGATGGGTGAGGATCACCGAAGAAGTCCGCGTGCCTTCGCCGAAGAAGCGGACGCCTTTGAGCAATGCGCCGTCAGTAACGCCAGTGGCGGCGAAGATGAGTTGCTTGCCCGGAGCGAGATCCTCAGCCTCGTAAATGCGATTCTTATCTTTAATGCCCATGCGAGCCAGGCGCTCTTCCTGATCTGGCTTTACCACCAGGCGCCCTAGCATATATCCGTTGAGGCAGCGAATCGCGGCGGCGGTAATTACGCCTTCCGGCGCGCCGCCAGAGCCCATGACCGCATGCACGCCCGTGCCAATCACAGCCGCGGCAATACCCGCTGAAAGGTCGCCATCACCGATCAGACGGATGCGGGCGCCGGCAATGCGAATATCGGCGATCAACTTCTCGTGGCGTGGACGATCGAGCACAATCACCACCAAGTCTTCCACGTCGCGCTCTAATCTTTTGGCAATATTCTTGAGATTTTCGGCCACGGGCGCGTCGAGTTCGACTGCATCCTTGCAGGAAGGTCCAACCACAATCTTTTCCATATAACAATCGGGAGCGTTGAGCAGGCCTCCGCGTTCTGAAGCAGCGAGTACCGTGATCGATCCGGGCGCCCCGGTAGCGCACAGATTCGTACCTTCCAGCGGATCGACGGCGATGTCGACCTCAGGCACTTCGCGGCCATCGGGAAATTCGGCGCCAACTTTTTCCCCGATATAGAGCATGGGAGCTTCGTCGCGCTCACCCTCTCCGATAACGATAGTTCCACGCATCGGGATGCAATCCATGGTTTGCCGCATGGCCTCGGTCGCCACTTGGTCGGAGAGCTTGCGCTCGCCCTGTCCCATGGTGCGGGCCGAGGCGATGGCTGCCACTTCGACGACGCGCAAGAATCGCGACGCGAGGTCACTTTCAATGTTTTGCCCAAAGCTGCGGGCCTTATTTTCTGGTCGAGTTTGCGTAACCACAGGAGCCTCCCAAGAGCCATGACCGCCATGGCCACCCCACAACGGCACCGCGCATAATGCTCCATCGGAGAAGTCCCCGTCAAGAAGAACAATGCTGTAGGACGGGCAGGGTTGCACCGGGTTGCTTTCCAGATTCGGCGGATGTGGACCTAAGAAAACGACCCGACATATCGAGAGATTTGAGATTAAAGAGCAAAGAAAACGCTTGTTGTAATCCAAATGCGCGCTACGGATCGCAATCCGCCCGTGGTATTCTCTTACCCCTGAATCGGAACCAGCCCATGCCGGAACCTCGCCCGCTGACCTTGCTCTGCATCACGACCTACGAAAAAGGTCAGGAGTTTATGCGCGAGTGCAAGCGTGCGGGCTGTCGCGTCTTTCTGCTGACTGCGGAAAAGCTTCGCGATGCCGACTGGCCTCGCGAAAGCCTGGAAGAGATCTTCTATCTTCCTCCTGAACTTCCGCTCGCCGATATTGTTAAGGCAGTCACGCATCTGGCCCGGACACAGAAAATCGATCGCATCGTGGCACTCGATGAATACGACATGGAAACAGCTTCCACTCTGAGGGAACACTTGCGCGTGCCCGGTATGGGACTGACTACGATGCGCTATTTCCGCGACAAGCTGGCCATGCGCATGCGCGCGCTGGACCGCGGCCTGCGCGTCCCGGATTTCGTTCCCGTCTTCCATCACGAAGACATTCGTTACTACCTCGACCATGTCCCCGGGCCGTGGGTGCTGAAGCCGCGACAGGAGGCCTCGGCAATCGGAATCAAGAAGATTCATGTAGCGGACGAACTCTGGCCGATTCTCGAACAATTAGGAGAAAAGCAGTCAGGCTATCTGCTGGAGAAGTTCGTTCCCGGCGAGGTTTATCACGTAGATTCAGTCGTCTCCGAGAATGAGATTGTCTTCGCGAACGTCAGCAAGTACGGCAAGCCCCCCATGAATGTAGCGCAGGGAGGCGGAGTTTTCACCACGTTCACTGTGCCCCGCGGGAGCGATGCCGACGCCGGCTTGCGCCAGATCAACCGCGATTTAATTGCTGCGCTCGGACTGGTGCGCGGCGTGGCCCATGCCGAATTCATTCAGGCGCATGCGGACGGAAATTTTTACTTTCTCGAGTGCGCTGCGCGTGTCGGCGGAGCTTACATCAACGAGATGGTCGAGGCCGCCACAGGCATCAATCTCTGGCGGGAGTGGGCCCGTATCGAGATCGCCGGAGGGGACGGTACCTATAAGCTCCCGCCCACCCAAGAGGAGTATGCGGGCGTGATTCTCTCGCTGGCTCGGCAGGACGATCCGGATACTTCGGACTACAACGATCCCGAAGTGTTCTTGCGAATCAAGAGGCACCACCATGCGGGATTAATTCTGCGGTCAAGTGATCCGCAGCGTGTGCCAGCGCTCCTGGAAAGCTACGCTCAGAGATTCGTGCAAGAGTTCCTCGCCGTCGAACCGCCGCGGGAAAAGCCAACTGCCTGACGCTTTATTCACTAGATCAGAACGCGTCGATCCCCGTAATGCTTTGCCCGATGATCAGCGAATGCACGTCGTGCGTGCCCTCATACGTCTTTACTGATTCCAGGTTCATCATGTGGCGCATGATGGGGTAGTCGTCGGCGACGCCGTTGGCCCCGAGGATATCGCGCGCGAGCCGGGCGCACTCCAGAGCCATCCAGACGTTGTTCCGCTTCGCCATCGAAATGTGCTGGTGCTCGACCTTGCCTGCGTCTTTCAACCGTCCGACCTGCAGCACCAGCAGTTGAGCCTTCGTGATTTCGCTGATCATCCAGGTGAGCTTGTCCTGTACCAGCTGATGCGAGGCGATGGGCTGATCGCGCCACTGCTTTCGCAGAATCGCATACTGCAGCGCGCAGTCGTAGCACGACATGGCCGCGCCGATCGCGCCCCATGCGATCCCGTAGCGAGCCTGGTTCAGGCACATCAGTGGAGATTTCAGTCCGTCGCTTTTCGGAAGGAGATTGGACTCGGGGATATGCACATCCTGCAGAGACAATCCTGAAGTAACCGAGGCGCGCAGCGACCACTTGCCGTGAACGTCGTCGGCCGAGAAGCCGGGACGGTCGGTTTCAACCAGAAAGCCACGAATTCTGTTGTGTTCGTTTTCCACCTTGGCCCAGATGATGGCGACGTCAGCAATAGTGCCCGATGTGATCCACATCTTCTCGCCGTTGAGAATGTATTCGTTCCCCACCTTGCGCGCGCGCGTGAGCATGCCGCCGGGATTCGAACCGAAGCCGGGCTCGGTCAATCCGAAGCAACCGAGCTTCTCTCCTTTCTGCATGGGCGGAAGCCAGGTCTGCTTCTGCTCCTCGCTGCCAAATTCATAGATCGGATACATACAAAGTCCCGACTGCACGCTGACAAAACTGCGGACGCCGGAGTCGCCCCGTTCGAGCTCCTGCGTCATCAGTCCGTACTCGACATTCCCCATGCCCGCGCAGCCATAGCCTTGGAGCGAGGCGCCAAAGAAGCCGAGATCGGCCATAGGCTTGACCAGTTCACGTGGAAAGCGGCCGGCACGGTTACATTCTTCAATGATGGGGACGAGATTCTCCTCGATAAACTGGCGCGTAGTATCTCGAACCAGGCGTTCCTCTTCGGTAAGCAATGAATCAAACTGTATGAAATCGACACCGCGAAATTTAATGGCAGACATGATGATCTCCGTAACTGAAATGGATCTCTAGTCGGGACTACCGGCACAGCCAGAGGTTTGCCGCCCGCAGAATCGGCGTGCGCAGAAGGGCAAACATAAGACGGTAGCAGGCAGGGGGGAGAGAGGTCAACGCGCCGGCAAGACAACCACCACGTCCTTACTGTAAAATTGAGTGCGACGGAAGAGAACCGAGACGCAGTCGCAGAGTCTTCCTGAGTGGATTGCCGGGCTCAAGATTTCTGAAACATCCCATCCACAAACATTCGCGCGCAGTTAAGGCGGATCACGCTGCGTAATTGAGATTAGGAGAAACGTATCATGGCAGTTGGAGCGAAGATCGCAAAAACAGCAGACCGTAAGAAAGTGATGGACACCAGCAAGAGCACGGATTGCCCCAAGTGCGGCAAGTCGACGCGCATCGTCAAACGCATGAAGGATCGGGAACGCGGCGTGCCGGGCGGGATTTACATATCCTGTTCGGCATGCGAGTTTTTCGAGAAGCTATAAGCGTACTTTAAGTCTCAGCGGCCGGAGAAAAGGGATCGACTTCCCTTCTCCGGTCTTTCTGTTTTTGGCTAAGCTCCAAATCCAAGCAACTTCCCACAGGAACCGGCCATCCTAGTGCTGCTCGAGTTAGCCAGCCTAACGATGCAGGATCGTGGTCGGTTCTATTATGAAGTGCGGGGCCTTAGTTCTTGCCTTAGGCGTAATCGCGATCATTGTTCTGCAGTCTGCCTGCGGTGGCGGGAGCGCCGCGGCCAATCAGTCGGGGAGTAGCGGCAACGGCGGAGGAGGCAGTGGAGGAGGAGGAGGTGGTGGTGGTGGCGGAGGTGGGGGCACGGGACCAGCCAGCAGTGTTCCGCAGTTCGCGCATGTTTTCCTCGTTATCGAGGAAAATCACAGCTACAGCGATGTCATCGGCAACGCGAACATGCCTTATCTGAACGGCCTGGTCTCGGCGAACGGGCTGGCAACGCAGTATTACGCGAACGCCCACCCTTCGTTGCCAAATTATTTCGAGCTTACGGTCGGTGCGGGGACTGCGATCACTGGAAGTGAGGGAGATTCCTACAACGGCGTCGTCACTCAGGACAACGTCGTACGGGCGCTTACGGCCGCGGGCAAGACCTGGAAGTGTTACGCCGAGTCATTGCCATCTGTTGGGTACTTAGGCGGAGACGACGGAGCCTACCTTCAGCATCACAATCCTTTTGTTTATTTCTCCGACGTGCAGAGCATCTCAACCCAGGCAAGCAATATCGTTCCCTTTACACAGTTGGCGAGTGACCTTGCAAGCAACAGTTTGCCGGACTATGCATTCATCGTCCCCAACGTAAATGATGACGCGCACAATTGTCCTGTTGGCCTGAGCACATGTACGTCTGACCAAATGTTGGCGGCCGCCGACCAGTGGCTTTCCCTCAATATCAGCCCGCTCCTGGCAAGCCCGGCTTTCAAGAACTCTCTATTGATCGTCACTTTCGATGAGGCAGAGGACAGCGATACAGAAAACGGTGGCGGTCACGTCCCGACGGTAATCGTGAGTCCTTCGGCAAAAGCTGGGTACCAATCGACCACGCTCTATCAGCACCAGAGTACTTTGCGGCTGATGATGGAAGGGTTAGGAGTAACGGACTTACCGGGAGCGGCAGCTACTGCGCCGGATATGACGGAGTTCTTTCAGTAGCGTTCCCAACGAAACGGCAACATTGATTAGACCGCGACTGTAACCGACGTCTCGGTCCGGGTGACGGGCCGGTAGAGAGTATCCCGCTCGACGGGTTCGCGACCGGCAGCGCGAATCAGGCGTTCGAGTTCTTCGCGGCGCATGCCTTGCGGCGTAGTCGCACCTGCGTCGTGGTAGATCTTCTCTTCGATCACGGTTCCATCCATATCGTCGGCGCCGAAGCGCAACGAGATTTGCGCAATCTTTGCCGTCATCATCTGCCAATACGACTTGATATGAGGAAAGTTGTCGAGCACCAGGCGGCTCACCGCGATCTGCTTGATGTCGAGCATGCCAGTGGTTTTCGGCAGATGCTGGAGCGGAGTGTTATCGGGATGGAAAGCCAGCGGGATAAAGGTTTGAAAGCCGCCAGTCTCGTCCTGCAGGGCCCGTAGTTTCACCAGATGGTCCACGCGATCTTCGTCGTTTTCGACGTGGCCGTAGAGCATGGTGGCATTGGACTTCAGCCCGATCTGGTGTGCAAGTCTGGCCGTGTCGAGCCATTGGTCGCCATCGATCTTGTGATCGCAGATGATGTGGCGAATCCGGTCGGCAAATATTTCGGCGCCGCCGCCCGGAAGCGAGTCCACGCCGGAAGCTTTCAGCTGTTCCAGAGTTTCGCGAATGGAAAGCTTGGCGCGCCTCGACAGGTAGGCGACTTCGACCATCGTGAAAGCTTTCAGGTGAACTTGCGGGAAGCGCTGCTTCAATCCTGAGCAGAGGTCGAGAAAATACTGAAATGGCAGATCGGGATGCAACCCTCCGACGATATGAAATTCCGTAACTGCCTCGCTGTATCCGGAGGCTGCCGTTTCGAAGGCCTCTTCTAGCGCCATCGTGTACGCACCGGGAGCATCTTTCTTGCGGCCGAAAGCGCAGAGGCGGCATGCCGCGATGCACACGTTCGTAGGATTGATATGGCGATTGACATTGAAGTAGGTCTTGTCACCATGCATGCGCTCGCGGACGTGGTTAGCCATCCAGCCCACGGCGAGTACATCGCCGGTGCGGTAGAGCGTCAGGGCGTCGGCGGAATCGAGGCGCTCGCCGGCCATCACTTTGGCATGAATCGGCTCCAGCCTGGGATCGTCAGTTTGAAATGGATGATACTGGCGCGAGGAAGGCATCCATTTGATCATATCGCAGGAGTGCGCCAGAAGTCACAAAAACAGGGCGTTAATGGCCTGCAATGATCCGGTCACTTATCTTGTCGTACTCCGCTTCCGGAATAATGCGCCGCGCTACCAGCTCGTGCGCGTCCTTGAAAGGCCGCTCTGCGATGATGCGGTCCACTTCGTGGTCGGTAAGGCCCGGCAGGTTGAGCAGATCTTCGCGGGACGCGTTGTTGATATTGATGGCCTTATCGCTGCTCATGCCTTCCTTCACGCCCTCCGCCACGGCCTTGGCATCACGCCTCATGGTTTCCGTGGCCTGAGCCGTGCGCTCGCGGATTTCGTCAGGGTTGTCTTTGTTGGTGGTGCAGGACGACGCAGAAGCGAGCAGCAAGGCTAGTGGGGCGAAACACATGGAGCGGAGATAAGAAGCTTTCATGAAATTGAGATGCGATGCCGCCATTCGCGGTTGGTGGCAACCTTCCCTTCTGGGTGCAATTTTGGTTTGACGACTTTCAAACGTTACCCTCCCATTCCGGCGTGCATCGAATATTCCAGAGGGTATCGCCCGCCGGCGTCCTTATGCTGCAAATGTGATGGATGAAGGAGGTTGTTCATGAGAGCAGTTCTGATCAGCATTTCCTCGGCCGTTCTGATGGTGGGAGTTGCGCTTGCGCAGGACACTGCAACGCCGAGTCCCAGTTCTCCTGCGTCCGAACCGCAGGCGCCTGCGCAGGCAAGCCCAGTCTCGCGAATCGCTCCCGGTAGCGTCATTCCCGTATCGCTGACCAAGACGATCGACGCCAAGAAAGCGAAGACCGGCGACGAAGTGGTGGCGAAAGTAACGCAAGACATGAAGAACACCAACGGCGAAATCATCGTCGCCAAGGATACGAAGGTGATGGGACATGTCACCGAGTCGCAGGCGCGGAATAAGGAACAAAAAGAATCTCAGGTGGGCATCGCGTTCGACCGCGCGGTGTTGAGGAATGGCAGCGAGATGCAGATACCCATGTCCATCCAGGCCATCATCAGTCCGCAGAATAATGGCCCTAACCAAAACAATGCGGGTGGCGGAACCGCCGACACGACCGCATCCAGTTCCGGCGCAAGCCCGATGGGCCAGCGGCCCGGTATGGCGGGGTCCGCGCCCACTTCCGCGCCATCGTCTTCAGCGGGCGGCGACATGTCAAGCGATGCGCAGCCTGGAACAAAAGCACGCCCTCCGATTACAGCGCAGACGCAAGGCGTGGTGGGGATTTCCGATCTAACTCTTACCCCAGCGGCGCAGAACACCACTCAGGGATCGGTGGTCACTTCCGAGAAAAATAACGTGAAGCTGGAAAGCGGTACCTTGCTGCTGCTCCGCGTGAACTAGCGAACTTATCGAGTCACAGAGAGACGATGGTCGGAAAGCCGTCGTTTCTCTCGTCCCGACCACTACAGATGCACTGTTCCCGTTCTTCAAGTCCTGTACAATTTTCCTTCTCATGAAGTCGTTGACAAAAATGTGTTTCGCGCTAGCCGTGGCGATTACGCTGGCCTTTTCGGCGCAGGGCGAACCGATCGCTCAACTCAAAGCCACCGACTACGTCAACGACTTCGCACACGTTCTGGATCAGAACACAATCGCCCAGATGGATGAGATCTGTCGTCAGATCGACGAGAAGGCACACGCCCAGATCGCCGTGGTGACCATCAAGTCGCTCGACGGAAGTGATATCGAGAGTTATGCGGTAGATCTTTTTCATCAATGGGGAATCGGAAGTAAGTCCAAGGACAGCGGAGTGCTGATCCTGTATGCGATCGACGACCATCGCGCCCGTATCGAGGTCGGCTATGGGCTGGAGCCAATCCTAACCGACGGGAAGGTCACTTCGTTTCAGCGGGAGGCGATCCCGCTGATGCAGGCAGGCGCCTATAGCCAGGCGCTGCTGCTGGTCACAGAACGCGTTGCCGGCGTGATCGCACAAGACGCAGGAATCCAACTCACAACCTCGCAACCCACGCCAGCCCCACGCGTGCGACCGCCGAGCAAGGGCATGTCCGCGGGCGGCGTTGTACTGCTGGTTGTCATTGTCCTGATCATTCTGTTCACTCCACTCCGGGGCATTCTATTTTGGATGTTATTTTCTGGAATGTTTGGCGGTGGCGGCGGCTATCGAGGCGGTGGAGGTTGGGGTGGCGGAGGATTCGGCGGTGGGGGCGGTTTTGGCGGATTCGGGGGCGGTAGTTCGGGTGGTGGCGGGGGTAGCAGTAGTTGGTAATCAGCGAGGACGCGAATGGTTCCTGAAAAAAAGATTAGCGAATTCGTCAGCCGGTTGCGAGAGGCTGGCGGAGCCAACCTGGAAAGTGTCATCCTGTTCGGATCGGCGGTGGCAGGAGAATTTCACCCCGAGTTCTCGAATGTAAATCTGTTCTGCGTGCTTTGCGACTGCTCATTTTCTGCCTTGCAAGCCCTCGCGCCCGCCACGAAATGGTGGGACGCGCAGAAGCAACCGCCTCCCCTGTTCATGACCCGGGACGAGATCGTGCACTCCGTTGATGTATTTACGATCGAGCTGATCGACATGCAGCAGCACCACCGCGTTCTTTTTGGGGATGACTTTCTGCAGGCACTCTCAATCTCGCCAAATCTGCATCGCGTGCAGGTGGAATATGAACTGAGGGAAAAACTCGCCTTGCTGCGACAGCATTTGCTTCTCGCGTCCGGCAACGACTCACGCATGTGGGACTTACTGACCCGATCGGTCTCCTCCTTCGCCACTCTGTTCCGCCACGCATTGATGGTGCTTGGCCACGATGCGCCAGTCAGGAAACGCGAAGCGGTTGAAGCACTAGCTCAGCACATCGGTTTTGATGCCTCCGGCTTTTTGCATGTACTCGACGTCAGAGAGCGAAAAGCAGAGCGCAAGAAGCTCGATGTCGCCGACGTCTTCTCCCGATATCTGACAGCCCTGGAGCAGGTGACGGCAGCTGTTGATAAAATGCTGGATTCCGGAGCCGGAAAATCTTCGTAAAGTCGATTCGTGCGTTTCAGGAGAGCATCATGAGCAAGGGACTCATCGCAGTCGTGGTTGTGATCGCAGTTATTCTGTTGATTGTTCTGTTCACTTTTGGCCAGTACGTCAGCGTGAAGAATACGCTGGTCAGCAAGAATGAGGTAGTGAAAGCCGCGTGGTCGCAAGTCGATATTGTGCTGCAACGTCGCGCCGACCTGATTCCAAATCTGGTCGAGACTGTGAAAGGCTACGCGCAGCAGGAGCAGACGGTTTTCGGCGACATCGCAAAAGCGCGTTCCGCTCTGCTCTCGGCAGGCTCGCCACAGGAAAAGATTTCTGCAAACGGACAACTCGACGGAGCGCTCGGACGCCTGCTGCTGATTGTCGAGAACTATCCTCAGTTAAAGTCCAACGAGAATTTTCTGCGTTTGCAGGATGAACTCGCCGGCACGGAGAATCGCATCGCGGTCGAGCGCAAGCGCTATAACGACGCGCTGCGCGATTACAACACCTACGTGCAACAGTTCCCCAACAGCTTCTTTGCCGGCATCGCAGGATTCAAGCCCAATGAAGCTTACTTCGAAGCTTCGGAAGGATCGCGCGTAGCTCCGAAGGTGAACTTCTCAAGTCCTGCGACAACGGCGCCGCAGTCGACTCCTCAGCCTGCGCCCGTACATTAGACGCTCTTAGAGACAAACAAGGGCTGGGTTTCAGGCGGGCAGATCCCAGCCTTCGTCTTTCATCCTTTTGTTCGTCCACTGCTGGAGTTGTTCGAACAACGCGGGATCGATGACCGCGAAGCGAAGGCCTACACGCCCTTCGTCGCCCATCCATACGATGCGCGCCTTGGCCCGAAAGACGTGCTCGGTATCGGGCAAGGGAAAACTAACTTCGAGGAGTCCGGCGAAGCGCATCGGTTCCTTCAGGCCGTCGAGTCCCATGCCGCCCGTGCTCAGATTCACGCCTTGAATACACGCCTCGTCTCCCTGCTGGTTTTTCAGCGTAACGTTAAGCTGAATCCGGGCGCGGAAAAACTTCTGTTGATCGAGGCTGATGAACCCCAGAGGATTCGTGCCATCTCCCGGCGCGACGCTGATGTTGTACTCCTTGAGTTTGCGGCTGAGTGTACGACGCGAAATACCCAGTTGATCTGCAGCCTGTCCGCGATGGCCGCCGCTTCTTTCGAGGGCGCGGATGATCATCTGCTCTTCCATGCTGTCGAGGTTCCCAATCGGCATGGATGCAGTCTGGCGGAGCGCCGCCGGGTTGCCAGACATCGCATCTGCGATCTGCGAAGTTTGGATCTCCGGATGGTTGGCTTGCACAGCAACTCTTGCCACCAGGTTCCGTAATTCCCGAACGTTGCCCGGCCAGGAGTGCGAGAGTAATGCAGTGACAGCATCGGGCGCGAACGAACTACCTGGCGTTTTGAGTTTAAGAAAGTGCTCTGCCAGAGCCACGACATCCTCGGGGCGCTCACGCAGCGGCGGCACGCGGAGTTGAAACTGTCCCAGGCGATGAAAAAGGTCTTGGCGAAAACGGCCGGCAGCGACCGCCGCTTCCAAATCCTGATTCGTGGCGGCGACGATGCGAACGTCGACTTTAATCTTGTGATGCCCGCCTAGCCGGTAAAAGGGATATCCGTCCAAGACTCGCAGCAACTTAACCTGCGTGTGAAGCTGTAGCTCTCCAATTTCGTCGAGAAACAACGTGCCCCGGTTCGCGAGCTCAAACAACCCAGGCTTGGAAACATCGGCGCCGGTAAACGCGCCCTTTTCGTAGCCGAACAATTCGCTCTCCACCAGATTCTCGGGAAGCGCGGCACAGTTAATGTCAACCCACGGGCTGCTCCGGCGATGCGAAGCTTTATGAATCGTACGAGCGATCAGTTCCTTGCCGACCCCAGTTTCTCCCGTGATCAGAACCGTCTCAGTGTGGCCGGCCACGCGATCCACCATACGCATGAATCTATGCATCAGGGGACTGGCCAGAACGAAAGAGGAGCCGTCAATCTCGCGAGACTCGGTGTGCGGCGCTTCCTCCTCTTCTTGTCCATCTGCCGGCGCGTGCTGTTTGCGCGTATCCGATGGCTGGGCGTTCTGTGAAGCTGGCAAGAACAGAGCGATCATGCCAGTCGCAGCGGATCTCCCGTCTCGCAGCAACGTAACCGACAGATCTCCGGTCAACTCGTTTCCGGATTTGTCCTGATGCTGACACGGGCAGCGGTAAGAGCTTCCGCCCAGAACCGCCGCCAGGATAGTCTCAAAACTGCTCCCGGTTGACGCTAGAGCCCCCAGTGTTTTTCCGAGAATATCCTGGGGAGTGCGGCCGAGGAGCGCCAGCGCAGCCGCGTTATACCCGGTAATCGTGCCCTTGAGATCGGTGGACAACACGGGTATTGCCGCGGAAAACTGGGAATCGGAGGCGTTTACCGGAGCCACCCCGAAGGCCTGACCATCCCCGGAGCCAGCCGCTTCCGGCGGTTGCTGCGAATTGAGACTCAACAGTGACATCTCTGTGCGTTTGGAGTTGATCTTGACACAGAGAACAACTGTTGCAGGAAGTATGCAGCCTGCGCGCGTAACGAAGGTAATTGGTTACTGGGCCACGCAGACCATCCAGATCAAAAACACCGTCACGCGATTAGCCAAAAAGCGCAATCAATCTCTGTAGCGTTACCACGGTAAGCTTCTTATCCCCCTTTGATGACAATAGGATCGTGATGATCAGCCTCAGCCCGAGGTTGCGTGGAACAGCTCGTTCCAGGCAACGCGGGAGGTGTGTTTGCGGGGCGCCGCAACGAACGATCTTATGTCCGGGAAGACAAAATTGTTTGTCGGAATCACCGCCTCGCTCGGTTTGGCGGTGCTGTGCTCCGCGGTCTGGCATTGGCAGTCCGCTGATCTCACTCGCTTTCTCTGCTATCTGGCGGTCGCCGTCTTAGCATCTGGCCTGAAAGTGCAATTGCCCGGCATCGACGGCACCATGTCGGTTAACTTCCTCTTCATCCTGCTCGGCGTAGTGGAGTTGACTCTGCCGGAAACACTGGTCATCGGCTGCACCGCCAGCCTTGTGCAGAGCGTATGGCAAGCTCGAAAGAAGCTGGATCCAATCAAAGTAATCTTCAACGTTTTCGGGATGATGGCGAATGCCAGCGCGTTGTGCTACATCACCTACCACCGGCTCGATGCCAGAATGGCCGCCAATAAGCCCGTGCTCCTGATGGTGGCGGCGCTGGTTTTCTTCCTGGCGAACACTCTGCCAATCTCGGTAATCATCGCCCTCACGGAAAATAAATCAGCTCGCAAGATTTGGTCCGAATGTTATTTCTGGTCGTTCCCGTACTACATGGTTGGCGCAGCCGCCGTCGGACTGGTGGGAGTCATCAACCGGCGCGCTGGATGGCAAACATCCCTGCTGGTTCTGCCGCTGATTTATTGGGTATACCGCTCCTATCGTCTCTATCTGGCTCGACTGGAGGCCGAGAAGGACCGCGTCGAAATCGAGAAGCGGCACGTCGAGGAAATCGCATCGCTGAATATGCGCACCATCGAGGCGCTCGCACTCGCCATCGAAGCCAAGGATCACACCACGCACACGCATCTGCAGCGCGTACGGACCTATGCCGTAGAAATTGCGAAAGAAATCGGCCTGTCGCCGGATGAAATCGAAGCCCTGCGCGCAGCCGCTCTTCTGCATGACATTGGCAAGCTGGCGGTTCCAGAACACATCATCAACAAGCCTGGCAGGCTTACTCCAGAAGAGTTCGAGAAGATGAAAGTTCATCCCTTGGTGGGAGCCGAAATTCTCGATCGCGTGGCCTTCCCTTACCCGGTGGCGCCCATAGTGCGCTCGCACCACGAACGGTGGGATGGCTCGGGATATCCCGCAGGCCTTGCCGGAGCAGAGATACCAATCGGGGCTCGAATTCTCGCGGTAGTCGATTGCCTCGATGCTCTCGCCTCCGACCGCCAGTATCGCCCAGCGATGCCGCTCGATCAGGCGATGAGCAAAGTCAAAGAGCGGGCTGGCACGTGGTTCGATCCCACGATCGTGGCCCTTCTCGATAATCGTTACGTCGACCTGGAACGGATCGCGCAAACCCATGAGGCCGGTTTCATTCCATCCGGATTCTCCAAAGGTCTCCGCGTAGAGCGCGGCATGGCTCCGGCCACCGGATTCGAGAAACAGGCCGAAAACACTCAATCCGAATCCGATTTTCTTACTTCGATCGCATCTGCGCGGCAAGAGGCGCAAGCCATGTTCGAGCTGAGCCAGGACCTGGGAAACTCACTCAGCCTCAGCGAAACGCTCTCCGTGTTGTCGATGCGCTTACGCAAGCTGATTCATTACGACTCCATCGCCGTGTTTGTAAACCGCAATGGCTGGCTGTTACCAGAGCTGGTAAGTGGCGAGAATTTTCGCGTGCTGTCGTCGTTGAAAATACGCATGGGCGAGGGCTTGTGCGGATGGGTCGCGGAAAACTGCAAACCCATCATTAATGGAAACCCGCAGGTGGAAGCCGGATACAGCGCTGATCCCGAAAAATTTGCAGCCTTGTCGTCTGCGCTTGCGGTTCCCTTGGAGGGGCTGAACGGCGTAGTGGGCGTGCTCGCTATGTATCACGCGAATCAGGATGCCTTTACTCCCGACGACTTGCGAATTCTGCTCGCCGTCGCTTCCAAAGTGGCGCTCTCCGTAGAGAATGCGCTGAAGTACCAACAGGCTGAGAGTTCAGCGACCACCGACTTCCTGACGGGCCTGCCCAATGCTCGCTCCTTGTTCGTCCATCTGGCGCAGGAAGTGGCCCGTTGCCGTCGAATGAAGACATCGCTCGCCGTCATGGTCTGCGACATTGATGGGCTCAAGAAAATCAACGACTCCTTCGGACATCTGGAGGGCGACAAGTTACTGCGCGAGTTCAGCATTCGATTGAAGGAAGCCTGCCGCGGATACGACTACGTGGCCCGCATGGGCGGCGACGAGTTTGTGGTCACCGCACCCGGACTCACTCCGGAAGCCGCCGCCGAGAAGGCAAGCCGCTTGAACGATGCCGCCATCGAAGCGGGACGCCACACCTGCGGGCGAGAGGTGACTACGTTGAGCGTGGGTACGGCGTTCTGTCCGGAAGACGGTTATGACGTCGAGGCCCTCCTCGCGGAAGCCGACCGTCGAATGTACTCAGTAAAACAAAACCACTACGCTCAAGCCGCGGCCGCATCCTCCCTGACGCAGGGCGCTTCGGGAAAATAAATGCTGAAATCAAGAATTACCGGGCACGCCCTCGCTCTGGTGGCCACCATCCTGCTCGGAGGCTTTCTTTCGGCGACCTTGGTAAGGCTTGCGCCCGGATTCGACGCGGAAGAGCAAGAACTCGATCCCCATCTAAGCGCAGAGAGCGTGCAGGCGTTGCGGGCAACTCGGCAACAGGATCACAACGTGTGGCGCTTCTATTTCTCCTACATGAATCGTGCGGCGCATGGCGACTTCGGCACTTCTCTCGCCTTGGCGCAACCCGTGCGAACTCTCTTGCGAGACCGCGCGCCGCTCACCCTGCGATTGCTGGCCTTAGGACTTGGTCTGGCATGGGTGGCGGCCTTGAGTTTCGCGCTGACCGCCGCCTGGTTGCGGATCTCCGCGTATGACGCGCTGACTACCATGGTGAGCGGAACATTCCTGTGCATTCCGGCCGCCGTTCTGGCATTGTTTTCCGTCCTTTGGAATGTCCCGGGCTCATTGGCGATTGCTCTGATCGTGTTCCCGCACATTTATCGCTATGCGCGAAACCTTCTGGCGAAATCCTACTCATTGCCCCACATCATCACGGCGAGAGCGAAAGGCTTGGGAGAAGCTCGCATTCTTTTCTGGCACGTCGTTCCCGCAGTAGCGCCGCAACTGCTGGCGGTCGCCGGCGTCTCGGTCAGCATGGCGGTTGGGGCAGCGATTCCGGTGGAAGCCCTGTGCGGTCTTCCGGGCGTGGGACAGCTCGCATGGCAAGCGGCGATGGCGCGCGATCTGCCGCTTCTGGTGAACATCACGATCTTGGTGACGCTGGTAACCTTGCTGGCCAATTCTGGAGCAGATGTAATCGGTCTTATGGTCCGGGGCCAGAAATCATGAATCTCTGGCGGAAGCTGGCGTGTGTCGCCTTGGCGGTAGTCGTGTGCGCCTCTCTCGGAGCGAACTGGCTGGCTCCAGCGGGGTATGAAAAGCAGTACCGCGAAGCTACGGACGCTCCGCCTTCCCACGCGCATTGGCTGGGAACGGACGAACTTGGCCGGGACCGCTTGGCCCGCGTGCTCTACGGAACTCGCATCTCGCTATTGTTGGCGCCTGCGGCAGCACTGCTCTCCACACTGATGGCTGCATTCGTTGGCGGTCTCGCAGGATATCTCGGCGGGATCTGGGCGCGCTTGGCAATGGCGGTTACGGATCTCTGCTTGTCGCTGCCATGGTTGTTTTTGTTGATTACTGCGCGAGCATTCCTGCCGCTGAACGTTTCTCCGTTGATCTCCGTGTTGGTGACTTTTCTGTTACTCGGGCTGTTGGGTTGGAGCACCGCCGCGCGGGTGTTGTGCGCGAGTGCAGCATCGTTGCGCTCGGCAGATTTTGTTCGCCAGGCGCGCGCCGCGGGGGTCTCGGGACTGAGGCTGTTCTGGATCCATGTGATGCCGAATTTGAAGCCGGTCCTGTATGCGCAGTTCTGGATTTCGATCCCGGTCTTCATCTTGAGTGAAGCGAACCTCGGCATTCTCGGACTTGGCGTGGCCGAGCCTATGCCTTCGTGGGGAAGTCTGCTGAGGGAGTTGGAAGGCTTGGTCTCGGTGAGAGAAGAGCCTTGGAAGTTTGTGCCCCTGGTTCTGCTGGTGGTGGTCGTGATGTCGTTTCAGCTTCTGCTTTCCAGGCAACAGGAAGTGCCGGCGTGAAGCACGACGAGAAAATGCGGGGAGAAATGAAAAAGAAACGCACAATTGCGCTCGTGCTCACCATCCTCTGCTTGGGATCTCTGCTGGGGCGCGCGCTGGCCCAAGGTGGCGGCGAACTCAGGTTTTGTGTACGCATGGAGCCCAAGACATTTGACCCGCTGAAGGTAGAGGACGAAGCCTCGGCTTCAATCCGCTATTTGACGGGCGGAGTGCTGGTCCGCGTAAATCGCCAGACACAAGATCTCGAGCCGGCGTTGGCACAATCGTGGAAAGTTTCAAAGGATGGGCGCCAGATCACGTTCCGCTTGCGTAGCGGCATTTCGTTTTCCGATGGCACTCCATTTTCCGCGGGAGACGTTGCCTACACGATTCAGCAATTAATGGACCCGGCTCTGCACTCGCCAACGGGCGACGCATTCCGTTCGGGGACCGGCAATGTCGAAAGCAAAGTGATTTCTCCGACGCAGATTTCCATTACCTTCCCCGCTCCGGTGGCGGGATTGGATCGCCTCTTCGATCAAGTCGCAATTCTTTCTGAACGCTCGCCGCGAAAAGAAGCGGCTGTGCTTGGACCCTTCATGCTGGCGGATTACAAACCCGGCGCCACGGTGCTGCTGAAGCGAAATCCCAACTACTGGAAGTCGGACGAGCAAGGACGCAAGCTGCCTTACCTGGATTCGATTCGCGTGGACATCCAGCCCAATCGTGACGTTGAGATGCTGCGCTTCAAGCGCGGAGAGTTGGACCTGATCAACTCGCTCGATAGCGAGTACTTCGATAAGCTGGAAGCAACCTCGCCTCAACTGGTGCACGATGCCGGCCCCTCGCTCGATAGCGAGCAGCTTTGGTTCAACCAGGTCGCGAAGGCACCCATTCCGGTCTACAAGAAGAATTGGTTCCGTTCGGCAAATTTCCGGAAGGCAATTTCGGAAGCAATCAACCGCGAAGACTTGAGCCGCATTGTCTTTCATGGTCACGCTCAGCCCGCCGCCGGACCGTTCTCCCCCGCGAATAGGTTCTGGTTCAATAGCAAACTCAAACCCCAGGCTTATAGCCCTGATACGGCGCTCAAGGCGCTGCAGAGCGATGGCTTCCGATTGGAAAACGGAGCCCTCAAAGACAAAGACGGCAACGCAGTGGTCTTTTCGATTATCACCAATGCCGGCAGTAAAACCCGCGAACGCATGGCGGTGCTGATCCAGGACGACCTGCAAAAGATCGGCATTCATGTGAATGTGGTCACTCTGGACTTCCCCTCCCTGATCGAACGGATGACGCAAAGCTTCGACTACGAGGCGATTATTTTGGGCCTGACCAATGTCGATCTCGATCCCAACGGCGAGATGAACGTCTGGCTAAGCTCTGCGGAAAATCATCAGTGGAATCCGCAGCAGAAAACTCCGGAGACTTCCTGGGAGGCCGAGATCGACCGTCTGATGCGCGCCCAGGCATCTTCCACCGATCTCAAGCGGCGCAAGGAAGCATTCGATCGCGTACAGGAAATCGTCGTTGAAGAACAACCATTCATCTTCCTGATCAACAAGAATGCGCTCTCCGCGGCTTCCACCGCGGTACACGGCGCCGCTTCAGTAATTCTGTCGCCCCAAACTTTCTGGAATGCGGAGCGGCTCACGGTATCGACGAAGTAACTCAGCCTCTGGGCTCGATTGACACGAAGCTAGGAACTCGAGAGCAAGCAACGCAAAATGATGTCATCTTCAAATTCGGAAGACCAGCCTCTGCTCTCTGCCCACCTGTCGGTGCGGTATGCGGGCAAGGAACCGGTTCTGCGCGACCTGCAAATCGAAATCTTGCGCGGCGAAGTCCTCGGCCTGGTCGGACAAAGCGGCTCGGGCAAGAGCACCCTGGCCATGGCGATTCTCGGGTTACTCGATAAGAAGAACACCCAGCCCGAGGGTACAATCCGGTTTCAGGGTTCCGACCTCTTGCTACTCTCGGAGCGAGAATTGCGAACGCTGCGTGGGCGCGCCGTTTCGCTGGTATTGCAAAGCCCGCTCTCTTCTCTGAATCCAGCCCTGAAAATCCGAACCCAGCTTAAGGAAGCATGGCGGGCCCATGCGTCGGGCACACGCGCCGATTGTGCGAAAGCAATCAGTGCGTCTCTGCAAAGTGTCTCGCTTCCAGCGGACGAAGAATTTCAGTGCAAATATCCTTCGCAGATGAGCGTGGGACAGGCGCAACGCGTGCTGATCGCCATGGCAATCATGCATCGTCCTGCGCTACTGATTGCCGATGAGGCGACCAGCGCACTCGATGTGATTACGCAATCCGAGATTCTCGCGCTCTTTCGCGAACTGAACCGCTCCACTGGAACGGCCATTCTCTACATCTCACATGACCTCGCTTCCGTCGCCGGGATCTGCGACCGCATCGCTATCCTCCATCAGGGTGCGATTGTAGAGAGCGGGGCCACCGAGCAGATCTTTTCCCAGCCACAGCACGAATACACAAAGCGTCTAATGGCAGCCTTGCCGCGGGTGCAACCCGTCAATCCCGAACCACACCGCAGAACGAAAGCTGCTGCCCGCTGAATTCGCCTCCACTCCTGCTGAAAATTTCGAAACTAAGGTAACCAGAAAGCCAGCAAGAGACATGTGACAAACTGGCCCACGCCCACCGGAAGGGACAGACTGGCCCAACATCTCCTCGCAAGAGCCTATTCATCCTTAACATTTGCAACAACTTACAAGGGCCCGAGTGGCCCAGCCCGTGCATCAGACAACCCGAGTTGAAGCAGAATTTTGTCCCACGGAAGGGTGAGACTTATGTTGCAGACACGGAAACCTAAAAGTTCTGGGCGCGGAGAGCGTCACAGCGCTGCCTGGGGAAAACGTTTGGGCACGCTGTTGCTCGTCCTGCTGGCGCAGACCACATTCGGCCAAGGCTTCGGAGGCGGCAGGACGGTCGGGAAGTTTGCCCCAGACCTCGCGCCCCAAGTTGAACGAGCTCATCAAGGCACGGCCGGAAATGAGACTGTACAGGTGATCGTGCAGTACAAACAGGTTCCGCAGTCGGCGCAGGAAGGTCGAGTCCAGCATCTTGGCGCCCGCCTGAACCACCGCCTCGGCATGGTCAAAGGTATCGCCCTCACGATTCCGGTGAGCGCCCTGCCAGCTTTGGAAGCCGATCCCGAAATTCTCTCCGTAAGCGTCGACCATCCTATGAAGGGCTTGGACGATACCACCGATGTGGTCACAGGTGCACCCTCGGCCTGGACCGCTGGCTTCAACGGAACGGGAATCACTGTCGCCGTAATCGATAGCGGCATCAACGACAGCCATCCCGATCTCCTGGATTCCACTGAGTCTCATTCGCGCGTGCTCTATCATCAGGATTTCACTGGCACTCCGAATACGAACTCGAATGGCGGGAAGTACGACCTCTACGGTCACGGCACTCACGTTGCCGGAATCATCGGCGGCAATGGGTACCTGTCCAGCGGGAATTACAGCGGCATGGCGCCGAATGTCAGCTTCGTAGATCTTCGCGCTTTGGACCTTTACGGCATGGGTACCGACAGCACCGTTATCGCAGCCATTCAGGAAGCCATCGCTCTGAAGAACACCTATAACATCCGTGTGATCAACCTGTCGCTCGGACGCGGAATATTCGTCAGCTACACGCAGGATCCTCTCTGCCAGGCCGTCGAGTCGGCTTGGAAGGCTGGGATCGTAGTCGTGGTAGCCGCCGGAAATTACGGACGCGTCAGCGTCAACGGCAGTAACGGATTCGGAACCATAACAGCTCCCGGCAACGATCCTTACGTTCTCACCGTTGGCGCAATGAAGAGCAACGGATCGACTTCGCAATCGGCTGAGACCCTGGCCAGCTACAGCTCCAAGGGCCCCACCACTTATGATCACGTGGTGAAACCCGACATCGTTGCTCCCGGCAACGACGTAGTTTCGTTGGCCGCCCCCGGCGCCACGTTGGAGAGTGTATATCCCGCGGAACTGGTCACCGGCAACGACGGTAAGAACGATTACTTCACACTGAGCGGCACAAGTATGGCGACGCCGGCGGTCAGTGGCGCGATTGCGTTGCTCTTGCAGCAGAACAGCGCACTGACCCCGGACCAGGTAAAGGCGAGGTTGATGAAGACTACCTACAAGCTCTTGCCAACCTCGACCGTTGCATGGGTCCCGCATCTCTCGCAGAACTTCACCAGTACCTATGATCTCTTTTCGGTCGGTTCGGGTCTGCTTAATTTACAAACTGCAGTAACCAACACCGATCTTGCACCGGCCACGGTGGGCGCGGCATTGTCTCCGTCAGTGGTCTATAACCCGAATACCGGTGCTGTCTCGCTAGTAAGCGGAAACAGCAGCGTTTCGGTGAACTCAGTGGTTTGGGGCTCATCGGTGGTGTGGGGTTCCTCAGTGGTTTGGGGTGCAAACGTAAGTGGCAGTTCGGTAGTCTGGGGCAGCTCGTTGCCCTGGAACAGCAACCTGCTTAGCGCCTTTAGCGTAGTTTGGGGCTCGAGCACCGGCACAGGTACGCAAGCCACTAGCGTGGTTTGGGGTGCGGCCGTCTCGACCACCGATGGTGCGTTCTCCGATGCTGGAGACGATGAACAGTAGCCGTGAGCAACAAAACCAGAGAAAGGAGAAGATTATGGATCGCAAGACACGGCTAACAAGAACATTCATCGGACTGATGGTCCTTGCGGCGATTACCGGCACCGTATACGCCGGAATCGGAAGCCACGCCCTGCACTCGTATTACGCGCTGGCTATACTCGCACTCGCGGCAGCAACCTCGCGCATGAGAGTGAAACTGCCAGGGATTGAAGGCAACATGTCGGTCAACCTTCCGTTCCTGCTCATGGCAGTGTTGAGTCTGAGCGCGGTAGAAGCGGTCTTGATTGCATCTGTCTCTACCGTCGTGCAGTGCTGGCCACAATCAAGCACCAAATTGCGGCCGGAGCAGATACTGTTCAACGTCAGCATGATGGCGTTCGCCACCAGCATGGCGAACCTCATCTGGAATGCTGGTTGGCTGGCCAAATCAAGTTGGGCATCCTTGCCTCTTGTTCTGGCTGCAACCACCGCTGCTTTCTTTCTGGGACAAACGGTTCCGGTGGCGGGCATCATCAAACTGACTCAGGGCGCGGGGATGCGGAGTGTCTGGATGAGCATTGCGAAACTGTCATTCCCCTATTACGTGCTCAGCACGGGAGTGACTTCCATGCTCAACCTGGCTAGCCATCGATTCGGATGGCAAGCGGCCCTGGTTGTTTTCCCGGTAATGTATGGAATCCACCATTCCTACCGGTTGTACTTTGGCCGGGAAGGGGAGGTAGTTCGGCCTTCACCCCTGGCGCGAGCGGCAAGAGCAGGAGCATGAGGCCAATTGATAGCGCTAAGTGGCGTTCCGGTGAGACCAAACCGGAACGCCATTTTTCTTGGTGAGAGGACAACCTCGTCTTTACCCGCAAGTATTCAGCAATTCTCGCTCATAATTTACCATCTACAGCGTCAATCCCGGTGACTACGCATTATTTGCGTCGGAGGAGTTCAAGCCCACGTTGCCTAGCCAAGGTTTCGGGTGTATAAGGGAGTCGCTTTTGCGCCCCATTCGGGAACCCCACATTCTGGGCGGGATGTGGGTGACACCGGAGCCGGGCGGATTCTCGATTCGTATTTCCGCGTGTCTCCCCGACTTGACGCCCCGTTAGTCGGGTTAGCTCAATCTGTCAATCTGTGGGCCCCTGTTTTAGAAAACTCAATTCAATTTCGCAGGAGGACACCATGAAGAGCGTGTGCATTTTGTGGGCTTTGCTGATGTTGTATGCAGTGAGCCAGGCATGGGCGGGAACGACCTATACCGTGGGATATCCACCGGCCGGTGGCGTAACACTGAGTCAGAGCGGCAACCCGGTCTCCACTGGCGGCGGGACCTTCGCGTTTAGCGGCTTCAATACTGTGGATTACGTTAGCCTCTATTGGGGCGTCAACACTGTCGCCAACATCGCGCAATCCAACGTCGCTTCCCCCGGCAATATGACATTTTCCTCCTACAATCCGAGCACCGGGATCATCGCCTTTGTCTCTACCGCACCTTGGGTCTTTACCAACACTCTTACCAGCGGGACTGTCAGCGTGCAAACTCAATTAGTCGTGCAGCTGCAGCCCTTTGGTTCCCCGGCGGGCTTCCTAGGCTCGGGCTTTCTGGTAGGTGATACCACCACCAAAGGCGCCCTCGGCGTCAGCGGCGAAGCTACCGATCCTCTGTATCAGATCACCAGCGGTGGTGCGTACCAAGCCACTTTCGAATTCGAGACGTGGGATGGCACGAGCGGGGGGATTGCCAACGGAACTGATGTCCTGGATTTCTATAACAACAACAACGGAGGGAACCCTACCACCCTGTTTAACACCTCCGTCGATTTTGAATTCTGGTGGAGTACTCAGAAGACGACCGCCAAGAATGTGCAGGTCGGAGCCTGCAAGACCAATTTACAGAACTACAGTTCGATTCAGAGCGCAGTGAATGCGGTTCCGTCCGGAGCCATTATTCAAATCTGCCCTGGCACGTATCCGGAGCAGGTCACCATCAACGCGCCAGTCACCTTGGAAGGAGTTTCGACCCAACCGGACCAGGTTGTTCTTGTCACTCTGCCGCTGTCCGGCCTTACTCAGAATGGCACCGGCCCCGTAAGCGGCTACCCGATTTACGCCCAGTTGCTGGTCCAGGACGCAGGGCCAGTAAACATCTCGGGCCTAACAGTCGATGGCAGCGGTAGTAGTTGTCCCAGCGGCCCGAGCGCTGGCATCGTGTATCTCAGTACCGCTGCCGCTTCCTCCGGTAAGGTCAGCACTTCGGTGATCCGTAACATCGCGAGCGGATGTAGCTCACCAGCCATCGGGTTTTACGGTGAGAATGGATCAGGGTCGGCCTCAACCCTTACCGTTGAGAGCAACAGTATTCACTCCTTCAGTGGCCAGGGCATCGGCTTTGGTCCTAACCAGGGCGGCACCATTAGCAGCAACACCATCTCCCAGGTCAACGAAGGACTTTCTTTCCAAAGCGCTGGCCCTAGCGTGAAGGCCACCTCCAATAACATCAACTCGACGCAGACCGCGGTCAGTCTCAGCTCTGCGAACGGCGTGCTTGTGCAAACTAACTCGCTGGTGAATACCACCAACACCGCCATTTCCTTGAACGACATCTCGGGCGGTGGCAACACCATCACCAGGAACACCATCAACGAGGCGAACTGCGGAGTTTCCAAGAGCAACGCGGGCAGTGACGTCTTTTTGCCCAACACCATTGTGAACGTCGCCGCCACCACCTGTCCTTAGATGGATCGCGAGCGGGCGGGCTTCGGCCCGCCCGCTCTCAACTTCCGCAAGAGTGTAAGAGATCGAAAAACTGAAACTGGCAGTCCCGGCATCACGGCTAATCAGTTCGTCTTCGTTGGGATGGGGGCCCCGGGCGGAGTCGAACCGCCGACCAACGGTTTAGGAAACCGCTGCTCTATCCAACTGAGCTACGGGGCCGCTGTGAGTTAACCCATTATCGCACGCCAAACTCAAGCGAATATCCGCTCCCGTGGCGGCCCAGGAACTTGAATGACCGCCTTCTGGTTGCACACCGTAGCCCGCCCCATCCGCGTTTGCCCCATACGCTACAAATGATTTACCCTCGCCGCAGTCATAATGAATCCAATTAGTGCCGCACCGAACACCGTGACCGACCACTTTTCCCACGCCATGCGCCGGGAGATTTACGAACAGCCCCAGGCTATCGCCAAAACCGTAGACCAGCATCTGAAAGACGACATCCTCTTCCCCGGGGCATTGCACTCGATTGAGAGCGCGCTGCTTACCTTCGAGAAGTTGATCATCGCTGCCAGCGGATCCAGTCGCCACGCCGGACTCGCCGGCGAAATCATGATCGAAGATCTTTCCGGCGTTGCCGTCGATGTGGAATACGCCAGCGAGTACTGCTATCGCTCCACGCATGCTGCGGTCGATCCGATCGTGATGGTCATCACGCAATCCGGCGAAACGGCCGACACCATCGCCGCGCAGCGCGAGGCGCTCACCCGCGGAGTTAAGACCATCGCCGTCTCCAACGTGGCCGAGGCCACCATTCCGCGTGAAGCCAGCGCCGCTTTGATTACCGGAGCTGGCCCCGAGCTTGCCGTTCCCGCCACCAAGAGTTTCACCACGCAAGTAACCGTTCTTTATCTCATGGCCTTGTTTCTTGCGCGCAAGCGCGGCCGCATGACCTCCGAGGTCACGCGCTCTTATTTGCAGCGCCTCCTGCAGCTGCCCGAAGCGATTGATCGCAATCTCCGCGGCTGGGACGATCTCGCCGACAAATTCGGCGACCACCACTTTCAGGCGGAAAAATTCCTATACCTCGGCCGCGGCGTTCACTACGCCATTGCTCGCGAGGGCGCGCTCAAACTCAAGGAAACTTCCTACGCTCATGCCGAAGGCTATCCCGCCGGTGAGCTGAAGCACGGTCCCAATGCGCTGGTCGATGAAAAGCTTCCCGTCGTTGTGCTGGCCACTTGCGACCATAACGATCCCGATTCCGTCTTACGTTATCGCCGGACTCTCGACGTGATGAAGGAAGTTCGATCGCGGCATGGCCGCCTGGTGACGGTGGCCACAGAGGGTGATCGCGAAATCACCAGCATCGCCGATGATGTCTTCTTCGTCCCCGCTGCTCCCGAATTGCTGCTACCCATCGTTGAAGTGATTCCCCTGCAACTCTTCGCCTACCACGTGGCGACGAAAAAAGGCTACAACGTAGACCACCCGCGAAACCTGGTAAAGGCGGTGGTCACCGAATAAACAACTTCTTCACCACAGAGCCACAGAGAATACAGAACGCAACAACTGAGGAAACTAGACCCCAAAAACTTTTCTCTGAGTCTCTGTGCCTCTGTGGTGCTTTTGGATTTCCGTCCTAATCGAACCCCATGCCCAACGCCCATCCACCACACGTCGATCTCCAGGCCATCGCAAAAGAAGTCATGCAACAACACGGGTTTGATCCCGACTTCTCTCCCGCCATTCAACAGCAACTTTCAGATCTGCGCGCCCATCCTCCGCAAATTGCCGCTGGAAAAGATATCCGCGACCTGCGAAACCTTCTCTGGTCGTCCATCGACAACGACACTTCCCGCGATCTCGATCAGATCGAAGCTGCAGAGCGCCAGACGAATGGCGACGTCAGAGTGTTCGTCGGCATCGCTGACGTCGACGCCTTCGTCCCCAAACTCACTGCCATCGATCAGCACGCTACGAGAGAAACGACGACGGTCTACGCTGGAGTACGCAACTTCCCTATGCTTCCTGAGGAGCTTTCCACGGGCAAGACTTCGCTGCTGGAAAATCAGGACTGCCTTAGCGTAGTCGTCGAATTCGTGGTCGACTCCGGCGGCCACGTCACTTCCAGCAACGTCTATCGCGCTCTGGTTCGAAACCACGCACAACTCCAGTACAACTCCGTGGGAGCGTGGCTGGGGGCAGCGGCGCCGGCGCCAGCCAAAGTCGCCGCCTCCGCAGATCTGCAGGCTCAACTTCACCTGCAAGATGAAGTTGCGCAGAGGTTGAAAACCCACCGCTTTGAAAACGGAGCCCTTACGCTCCAGACCGACGAACTCCAACCCCTGCTCTTCAATGGCCAGGTAGTCGACATGGTAAAACAGCAGAAAAATCACGCGACCGAGCTGATCGAAGATTTCATGATCGCCGCCAACGGCGTGGTCGCGCGCATGCTCGAGAAAGTTTCCTCTCTGCGCCGCATCGTGAAGCAGCCCGAGCGCTGGGACCGCATTGTTCAACTCGCGGCAACGCACGGCGAGAAACTTCCGCCCGATCCAGATTCCAAAGCCCTTAACGATTTTCTGTTGAAGCGCAAAGCCGCCGACCCTGACCATTTCGCCGAGCTCTCGCTTGCTGTCATCAAACTGATTGGCCCCGGAGAGTATGTCCTGGAGCGCCCTGGCGATCCCTCGCCAGGCCATTTCGGCCTCGCAGTGCAGGATTACACTCACTCAACCGCCCCTAACCGCCGCTTTCCAGACATCGTGACTCAGCGCCTGATCAAAGCCATGCTTGCGGGCCAAGCCAACCCTTACTCGGATGACGAGCTCACCGCCATAGCCGCTAACTGTACCGAGAAAGAAAATGCTGCTCGCAAAGTCGAGCGCGAAATGTCAAAGCGCCTCGCTGCCGTCGCCATGCAAAACCGGATCGGTGCGATCTTCGACGCCATTGTCACCGGCGTGACGCCGAATGGAACTTTTGTCCGCGCCCTGCAGCCGCATGTCGAAGGATTATTGGCGCAAGGCGCTCAAGGCCTCGATGTCGGAGACCAGCTTCGCGTCAAACTGATTCGAACCGACGTCCAACACGGCTTCATTGATTTCGCCAAGGCGTAGCCTGCCAGTCGCGCGCCAGGGCATCACGCAAGCCAATACCCCCGAGAAATTCCGCACGTTATCCTTAGGCAAGCAGTTGTGCGGAGAAAAGGCGGGATCTCGTTTGCTGGAATGGCGCAACTTGGTTTACGGCCTAATGATTGTTCTTGTGCCCAGCTCCCTCATGGCGCAGGACAATGGCCGTGCCCTGCTCCATAACAACGGGGGAACCTGGCTGAACGAGAGTCTAGCGCCTCCATCCACCGCGATTTTTCCCGACTCCCTCCTCCAAACGCAAAAAGGCTACAGCGCCAGAATCGATGCGGAAGGATCCACCGTCCTGGTAGCTCCCGAAACCGTGGTGCAATTCCAAGGTCTGGAACTTGCACTTGATCATGGCCACCTGCAGCTCGATACCGCGCGCGAAATGAAAGTGTTGATCGGTTGCGTCACCGTAACTCCCATAACGTACGACCGCACCCAATTCGATGTGACCGACATCGATGGAAAAGTCAAAGTGGTGGCGTACAAGAACGACGTCAAGATCGAATTACATGGGTCAGCCCTGCGAAAAACAAAAGGCGAATCCTCCAGCACAATCGTGCGGGAAGGCGAGCAAGCCACTCGGAGCGAACATTGCGGAGTACCAGTCAGACCTGCTCAGGGAACGAGCGCTGGCGGAGCCTTCCTGGATAGCGCTTGGGCGAAGGATATCGGGATAGGGATTGTCGCCGGGGGCGTTGCATGCGTTCTCTTATGCTTCAGCGATGATCCCATCAGCCCTTCAAAACCTAACTAGGTACCCTCCTTTTTGTTGATTACCCAGCCAGAGATAGCCCTTCCGCTTCACTTCCCCCCCGCGCTGGACTCCGAGTTAGCTGCAGCAACTCCAGCCCCCAGGCGTCCTGCACGCAAAAGATAAAGCATGTAAAAAACAATGACCAGATTGCCCGCGAATACGGCGGATCGGAGGAGAGTAACGCCCCGTAAGAGTTCATGAATTTCGAGGGGTATCAGCAGAGTTCCGGAGCCGAAGGCAAACCATTCCGCCCACCTGCGTTGCTTCCACAGTCCGTAGGCTTCGGCAAAGCGAAGAGCGGAATAAGCGAAGGCGAGCCGCGCCGCCGCCCATAAGCGCGCGTCAGTCAGATCGTCCGCAAAATCGAGAAAAAGCTGTGCCGAGTGCCGGTCGGTACTGATGTGCAGAAGCGCGAGTAGGCTTTCGGCGATCACCCACGCGTCCTTGTGCACCAGCAGGATCGCGCTCATTCCGATCAGCAAAACAAAAATGCCTTTGGTGAATTCGAAGGAAGCAACTAACCGCAGGAGACGCCGCTGTGCGGGACGGAGACCGGTTTTCGTTGCAGGCGAGGACATGCCGCTAACAATTCTCAGAGTACCACGGAGCGCTCGCTCTTTCTGTCCTTACCTCGGTAACTGGAGTGGATCGCTCTCTGATGACAAGATCGTGGAGTGGCAAAGGAAGGCATCATGAGAAAGTTTGCAATTCTGCTGATAATCCCGGCGCTCGCTTCTCCGCTGGCACGCGCACAATCCTCCGCGATCCCAGCTCCGCAGACCGCACGGCAAGCGCTGATGGAGATGTTCTCTCTCAAAAGCCAGGGAACATTCGTGAAGCACTTGCCGGTCGCCACTCTCACGGCCCTGGAAAAGTCAGGCGCTCTGCAGACTCTGCAGCAATACTCCATGCTGACAACTCAATTCCACTCGAACGGAAATCAGCTCGAAACTTTTGAAACCGGAGCTGTCTTGCTCACTTCGGTCGATCCGAAAACCAGCCAGAAAGTTGAGGTCATTGTCGAAAGTGACTCTCAGCAAGGGGACGATGACAACATCGTACTCACGTTTCGAACCTACAAGGACAAGCAGCTCCAGAGGACTCCCTTCATGCCTCGCATTACCTTTGCCATGAAAATGGAATCTGGCGTCTGGAAGCTCAACGAGATTCTCGTCAGCATCCGCTTGCCGCTCGCCGATCCTGACTTCCTCAAAAGCATTACCGACGGAATCAAGTCACGAACTGCTACGCCCGCGATGCAGCCACAGATCAAGCTAACCCAGAGCCCGTCCATCCCGACTCAAGCAATCCAAGGCCAGCCCATCCAGAACCAACCCGTCCAATGGCAACCAGGGACGCAGAACCACGGCTTTGACAGCTCGATACAAACGGCGATGCGCTCCATCCTGACCGCCGAGATCGCCTACAGCACCACCTACCGCGCGGTTGGCTACACTTGCACTCTTTCTGATCTCGATGGATTCGGAGGCGGCGAGCCGAATGAACATCAAGCCATGCTGATCCCCAGCGGCCTGGCCAGCGGAAAAAGATTCGGCTACGTATTTACGCTCTCGGGATGCACGGGGAGACCGGCAACTGGTTTCCAGCTTGCGGCTACGCCTGGAGGAAATACCTTTGGACGGCGTGCCTTCTGCGCCGATCAATCAGGAGCAATCCGCTACTCGGTCGATGGCAATCCTGCCACCTGCCTCGCCAACGGCACTCCCGTCAAGTAACTTTCTCAGCGTCTGCTCGAACGCACCGCAGCGCGTAGCTCATTCACGATCTCGCGGGACGCCCGAATGGCCGCGGCGTGCTGATTCACGTTGAACGAGATCGCCCCCACACGTGCGTGTCCGCCGCCGCCGTAACGCTCGCAAATTTTCGCCAGGTTGACCACCGGCTCTTCCGGCGCCCACGGATTCGATCCCACCGACACTTTCACGCGAAAACTGCTCTTGCTGAGTCCCACGCTATAAATAGACTCCGGATGCAGGTAGTAAGGAACGAATTTGTTGTAGCCCTCCAGTTCCTGGTCGGTGATATCGAAAAAGATCGTGCCATCGGTGCACTCGGCGCGCTGCCTCAGGATTTCAATGGAGATTTCGTGGCGCTTGAGCAACGGCGGCAAAAGCGGAGCCACAAACGGCTCTTCCAGAATGGCCGCCAGCGGCTTCGATGCGAGCAGAGGAATCAGGTGGGGAACGAATCCTTGATCCGGCGCCGATTCGATGACCATGGTCAACTTCATCGCCGGCTCTTGCATCTCAACCGCGGTTTTGGCGTCGGAATAAAGAGCACCGTCAATCACATCCGTCCAATGGACGAGGTCTGCTACCGGCGCGGGATCGAAGCCAAAACGCTGCTGTCCGATCATCGCAATAAAACTGGTGCAGGACTTGAAGGCCGGATCGTAGAATTTCCGGTTGCTATCGTCGCGTTCAAAATGCGCGGCGTCTGCCGCGGAAAGAAACGCGCTCTCGTGATGATCGAACCACCACGTGATCTTCGGTGAACTCGAATACTTGAAATCGACGATGGCATTTTCGTCGCCGTCAAAATCAGATTCGTCGAAGAGCGCTCCGGCGCGATGCAGCAGGCCGGAGAATTCGAAATCCACGTCGCTGCGGATGCGCTCGCGGTAGAAACGGGAAAAAAGAGCAGCTGAAGACGCCCCATCAAAACACTTGTTATGGTAGAAAACCTTGACTTTCAATCCGATCCCCAATTGCGCCAAAATTTCCGCCGCCCGCGCCACCCACAAAATGACGCAATTCAGCTGCGAAGTAAAAGCTAATAGGAATGACAGCTTAGAGGAGGAAAGTCAAGGCCGCAGCAGTGAAATCTTCACATGAGGCGAATTGTAAATTGTCAGATACGCCTATCCCGCCTGCTTCTCCGCGAGATCCCCGATCACCGGCAACTTATACATTTGACCCTGGTTCGCCTTGATCAGCAGAATAATCCAGACAATCAAACCACCCAGCCCGACCAGCGGCCACATCAAGACCGTGAAGAAGCCAAGTAACGGAAGATGTGCCACGATACGCAGCCCGAACCACAGAATCCACCAGGCCACGTTGAAAAACACGCATTGCCAGGCGTGAAACCGGACGAACCGGTTCCTGTTGTACGGCTCCAGGACGAGAAAGATAATCGCTGGGATAATGGTCACGTACGCCAGCATTCCGGCCACATTATCGGCGAGTCCCGAGGTCGTTTTCGTCTGAGCAACTGCCACCGAGCCTCGTCGGCCACAGGCTGCACACACCGTTGCGCCTTCGGCGATCTGCGCTCCACACATATTGCAAAACGCCATCGGAGACCCCCTTGAGTTCTTAACCTATGACCGCGCGAGCACGTCCGGACGACGTCGCGGCAAAGTACCAGAAAGCAGCTTGTGAAGCAATCAATAACTTGCTGATCTCAGCCTAGTCTGCGTCCGCTTGCTGTTCCGCAAAGTCGCCAATCACTGGCAAGTTGAAGCGCTCGCCCTGCAAGGCTTTTACCACCAATACCAGCCAGATCACGAAGAACCCGAGGCCCACCAACATCGAGACAAGCAGCATTAGCAACCGGCCAATCACGGGAATAAAGAAGAGCAAGAAGCCTGCGAGCCTGAGTGCCGCACCTATCACCGACAACGCCAGCCACAAGCCGATGGACTGGAAGGAATGAAACCGCACAAACCGGTTCTTGTTGTAGGGCTCGACGAGTAGAAAAACGATCGCTGGGATAAAGGTGCAGTAGGCCAACGCGCCAGCTACCACCTGCGGCAAAGCACCAACATTGCCTTGCACTCGTTCGACGGGGCGCATCGCTACACCACAGCCGGGACAAAACGCCGCGGTATCGGGCATGGATGCGGCGCACTTGGGGCAGGAGATAGACATAATTTTTAGAATAACCGGTAACCCCACACGTTACCAGACAGCCGTATCCAGGCGCGTCCCGTATTTCTACGCGTGCAGACTGAAAACTCCGATATAATTCGTCTTCCAAATTCAATGGACTTCGATCAGCTCATTACATTCTTGGAAGTTGCCCGCCAGCGCAGCTTCTCGCGCGCCGGTGAAAAAGTATTCCGCTCGCAATCGGCGGTCAGCGCCCAGATCCGCCAACTGGAGCAGGAATACGGCGACCGCCTCCTGGACCGCTCCGGCAAAACCGTCAAACTCACGCCGGCGGGTCAAATCTTCTACGAATACGCGTTGCGGCTCAAAAGCCTGCGGGACGAATCCCTCGTCGCGGTCGCCGATCACGGCCAGACTCCGCGTGGCACCTTGATGGTCGGCGCCAATGAAGCCACTTGCCTCTACGTTCTTCCCGAAGTCTTTGGGGAATACTGCCGCCACTATCCTGACGTGCAGATTAGCATCTACCGTAATTTCACCTACAAGATCGTCGAGAAGCTGGAGAATGGCTCTCTGGACGTGGGCGTACTCAGCCTGCCCGTCCAATCGCCCAGCCTGAAGCTCCAGCCCATTTTCCGCGACCGGTTGATGTTGATGGTGAGTCCCAAGAATCCGCTCGCGAAGTTGAAATCAGCACATATCAGCGAGGTGGTGAAGCACCCACTCCTTCTACCCAAGACCGGTCACACCCGCAGGCTGCTGGATAAGCTTTTCCGCGAGTACAATTCCGAACTGAAAGTCCGCATGGAGTTGCCGAGTATCGGGATGATCAAGAGCTTCGTCGCCGCCGATCTCGGCATCTCGCTCATCAGCGCATCGTTCGCGCGCGACGAAGTGGCCGCCGGGCGAGTCAAGCTGATTGAACTGGAAGGGGCGGAACTTTGGCGCGAATTAGGTCTCGCCTACCGGCGCGACCGCACTCTTTCCGTCGCCGCCAAAGCCTTCATCACGGTGTCACGGCAATTCGCCACTCATCCCAAGAAAACAGATACCTCGGCGCATAGCTAGGCTAGGAGCTAGGCAGCTTTAACGCTTCTGGATTTCACGCTCCGAACCACCGTCGCGGGAAGCTGCAGAACTCGAACTGTCGAATTCCTCTTGCTCTTGACGCGAACCGCAATGCCGTCGTCTTCCAGGAACGGCTCCGACACCACTTCGAAGTCCTCGCCATACAGCCGAATGCGTCCCGAGGTTGTGTAGCCGAGATGCTTCACGTGATCACACATTTCAGAAATAGAGGGGGATTCAACATTGCGAGTCATGATATCCAGATTATAGTCCCCGTGAGGCGATCTGGACACCGATCGCCAGAAATGGCGAAGCGCCGTTTGCCATCTGACTTCTACGGCAGTTGGTCCGATCGAGACCTTGATTTCGTCGGATTATGCTATATAGCACATTGTGGCTAGCGGTCAATCCCAAAAAAGCGTAGGGCCTAGGGACGCTTTTACCCTTTGATCCCGAAAGCACTCAATGTCTCCCACGCTTACTCCTTGAGTGGTCCCACTTCTGAAGCTGGGTGAGCTTTCTTATCCGGCCGAGTCGATTGTCCGAATAGCGAGTGGCGTTCGGTTAACCTATGCCCGCAGGGCTTCCATGTAATTCTCCGTCGGAAGCGAACGAGCCGCCGCGTGCTCTGCTCTTTGGAAATCGGCACTCTGTTAAAGCCGTTGCCCTCACGGGTTTCGAAGTTTTTCCTTTACACTAGCCTCCGAATACGCTATATAGCACAAGACATATGAAAAACCTCGCTCTTGGGATCAAGTCCGTGCCCGCGATGCCAATTGCCAGTCAGTTCTTAGCCCGATAGTCTGGAAATCGAACATGTCAGGAAATCACCGCAACGGAACCCCTGCCTACAAGCGCATCCAGAATGCGATCCGCGAGCGGATTGATGCGACGGAACTAAAGCCCGGGGACTCAGTCGCCTCCGAACGCGAACTAGCCAAGACCCACAAGGTCAGCTTGATGACTGCCCGCCACGCGCTCGCGGGGCTCGAGCGCGAAGGCGTTGTCGAAAGACGGCGCGGCGCTGGCACCTTCGTAGCTGCACCCAAAATTCACTTCAACAAGCTCATGAGCTACACGGAACATATGTCCAGCCGCGGACTGGCGCCGCGTTCCCGCGTGCTGGTGGCCAAGATCATCGAAGACGAGCAGGAAGTTGCCGCTCGTCTCAACTTGCCCGCAACCAGCCGAATGATCAAGATCGCCCGGCTGCGCCTCACCGATGAGGAGCCTTTTGCCCTCGAGACCTGCTATCTTCCCGCATCGGAATTTTCAGCGCTCGTGGCTGCTCCGTTGGGCAGGAGTTCCCTGTTCGGTGCCTTGGAGCATGACTACGGGGTGGAGTTGGCCTATGCCGACGAGGAGATCGACGCCACCCACGCAGATGCTCAGCTCGCCGAGATGCTGGCTCTTCCCAAGGGCTCGGCCCTTCTGCGGATCCGCCAGGTCATCTACTCCACCAAGGGCAAGGCCACCATTTACGGCGTGGGCTATTACCGTTCCGAGCGCCACACTCTGTTTATCCGGCGCTTCCGCTAGTCTGCCGTAGTATTCTCGCGGGGAATGAATTTGCTCATCATTTACATCGGTGAAAGGATCGCGCACCGTGCAGCAGAACGAAAAAGCCGGCTATAACTGTTTCCTACTGCTGGTTGCCGGCCTCGGCGGATTGCTCTACGGTGTGGATGTCGGCATCATCGCCGGAGCGCTTCCCTACCTCGAAGCCACTTCCGGCCTGAATGCAGGCCAGCTTTCCATTGTCGTTGCAGCCGTACTTCTCGGCAGCGTCATCTCCACTTTGTTTGCCGGCACACTCGCCGACTGGATGGGTCGCAAGCTTTTGATGACTCTCAGCGGTATCCTGTTCGTCGTCAGCATTCCCGTGATCGCGCTGGCACATGGCTATCAACCCCTCGTTCTCGGCCGCCTGCTGCAGGGCATCAGCGCCGGCCTCATCGGGGTAGTCGTCCCGCTCTATCTGGCGGAGTGCCTGGCAGCGACGAACCGCGGAAAAGGCACGGGCATCTTCCAATGGTTGTTGACCCTCGGCATTGTCGCCGCCGCTATCGTTGGAATGTTCTTCAGCATTCGCGTCGAAGAGGTCGCCAAGTTAGGCGATCCGGCGCGGCTCTTCGCCTTTAAAGACACTGCCTGGCGCAGCATCTTCTGGGTCTCGCTGCCGCCTGGCATCTTGTTCGTGATCGGCAGTCTCATGGTCGCGGAGTCTCCGCGCTGGTTGTTTCGTCGTGGCAAGCACGAAGAAGCCCACGCTGCGCTCCTTCGTTCCCGCACCGCGCAGCAGGCCGACCTCGAACTCGCCGAAATGGAGCAAGCGGCTGCGGCGGAGAAAGCGCAGACCTCCGGCGGAACGAAAATTAGGGAATCTCTGCTCCGCCGAAAATACGTGATCCCGTTCGTACTGGCCTGCGTGATCCTTGCGTGCAACCAGGCCACCGGCGTCAATTCCATCATTGGCTATAACGCCAACATTCTTCTGCAAAGCGGCCTCTCCGATGTTCAGGCCCATTGGGGTTATGTTCTGTTCACCATTGTGAACTTCCTGACGACCATCGGCGGCATCATGCTGGTCGATCGCAAGGGACGCAAATTCCTCCTGTCCCTCGGCAGCGCTGGCATCATCGTGTCACTGCTCTGCACGGGATTTTTGTTTCGCCGCACAGAAAAACTCCGCGTCGATTCCCGCGCCGCCGTTCAATCCCTCGTCACCGCGGACCAAAAGCTCTCTCTTCTCTACAATGAGAACACCGCCGACAAACTATTAGGAGCGGCAACCGGACCGACTGACAAATTTCTTACCAGCCGGCCCACCTCGCTGATCATCATCTACTCTTGCGGAGACTTCCGCGCCGCCACCAAAGTGGTGCGCTCCGACGGTCTGGCAGCCAAGCCCATCGAGATCACGCGCGAAAACTGCCTCCCCGCCAATAAAGTGGTCGCCTTTTTCTCCAACCCGTTCAGCAACCTTGAAGCCTCGCGCCAGGCTCCGCTCAGAATCGATAATGCGCTCATCAGTCCGGTGCCGAGCGCACACAACGGCTGGATGGTGGCCATCGCGCTCTTCGTCTTCATGGCATTTTTCGCCATCGGCCCCGGCGTCTGCGTATGGCTCGCTCTTTCCGAGTTGATGCCAACCCGCATACGCTCCAACGGCATGAGCATCGCCTTATTGATTAACCAGGCCGTTTCTACTGGTATCGCCGCCACTTTCCTTCCCACCGTGGGCAAATATGGCTACTCCACCATGTTCTTTGCCTTTGCCACCTGCACAATCGTTTACTTCGTCACCGCCGCTTTCTTTCTACCCGAGACCAAAGGCAAGACGCTCGAAGAAATCGAAGCTCACTTCGAAGGCACGGCCCAAAAGCCAGGCCTGGCAACCGCTTGAGCTAGAACGACGTGTATCGATTCACTACACTCTAGTGGGGGTCTATGGCACGAGCGTGCCATAGACCAAATTCGCGCCCTATCCTATGCTCCTAGGTGAGCAGCACTTGGGGGAGGGCTGATCAACAGACGTCCCAGGACTCAAACTTGAGTCTGGGGCGTTTTGTTTTGCGCCGAACTCTTGTTCCTCTCGGATTCCCCTTGACCTGCGGCTTCTCCAAGCACTAGCCTTATTGACGCTGCGAGCTCCTGAGTTCAGCTCTATTATTAAGTAACTCGTTTGTAGCTAATAACTTACAGGAACTCTCGCCGCTGCCAACTCTGAGCTGCGCCTTGGCTTTCAGACTCGATCGCGCCTCGCTCTAACCATGCACGCATCCAAAATCTTATGAAGCATCGGTGTTACACCCTCGCTGCCACTACTCTCCTCATTGCGACGATCGCCTTTGCTCCATCCGCCCTCGCCGACGCCCTTCGCGGAACGCTCGTGCATGAAGAGACCATCCGCGTCGCTCCGAGTGCGGACGCTGCAAGAGTAGGGGAAGCTACTCGCGGAGTCGAACTTATCATTCTGGATACCAGCCGTGATTGGACCAACGTTGAGGCGATCGTGCGCGCTCCCAGCAACGAAGAAGGCGCCACCGAAGATGAGTCGGAAGGCAAAGCCATCACCGGCTGGGTTCCCACGCAAGGCTTGATCAGAAGCACCACCCAGGACGGTGACCGGATCATCTTCGGCGAAGCCGCCGACTCCGAAGACCAGGCCAGCCGCCGCCGCGGCCGTCGGGACGCCGCCCAGGACGCCATGCGGCTCTACTATCGCATCTACGATCTGATGCCCGCCTCGCCGCTCGCTGCCGAGTCGCTCTACCGCGCCGCCGATATCCGCTGGCAGATCGAGCGCGCCGACGTCATGTCGCGCCCCTCCGCGCACGCGCGTGAATCCTACATGCGCGCCCAAATGAAAGAAGACTGGATGAAATTGGTGATCAAAAAGTATCCCGCGACAAAATGGTCAGACCTCGCCTCCTTCCGACTGATCGAAAATAAACTCTGCGGCGATTGGGAAGGCTTTGCGAAATGTCCTGACAAGGAAGCCGACCTCTATGAGAACTACGTCAAAGATCATCCGCAATCTCCCGCAGCCGCGGAGGCCTTGTACAACGCAGCCTGGCGCCGGGCTGCACTGATCGAGATTTACAAGAACGAACCCAACCAGAAAAAGTCTGGGGAATCGAAGGATCGCGCCCTGGCGCTGGCCCAAAAACTCGCCAGCCAATACGGCCAAACGGATTGGGCCTTGCGCACTGAGCGGCTGATCTTTTACATTCAACAGGGCATCCCAACCTACGGAAACGCGGCGGACTAATTTTGCCCATCTATCAAGCTGTTGTTCTTGCCATCATTCAGGGACTGGCGGAGTTCATCCCGGTCTCGAGTTCAGGACATCTCATCATTGTTCGACGCTTGCTGGGATGGAACGAATTGTCGCCCGCGCACGAGCTCACATTCGACGTCGCGCTGCATTTCGGAACCCTGCTCTCCGTGCTCTTCTATTTTCGCCGCACGTGGTTTCAGATTGTCCGCGCGGCACTCGGGGGGAAAGTCGTCCGCTTCTCCGAAGCCAGCGGTTCAGACGAGAACCTGACCCTTCAGGAGCGCAAGGAAGAACGTATGCTCCTGTGGTTTCTGGCTCTGGCGACGATTCCGGGAGCCATTGCGGGTAAACTGCTCGAGCATTCCACCGAAGATTATTTCCGCGAACACATTGTCCTGATTGCGGCGGCGTTGATCGTAGTTGCGCTTCTCATGTGGTTGGGAGAAATAGTCGGCAAACGGGAAAAACCATTGACTCGGATTTCTTTCGCCGATTCGCTGGTCGTGGGCATCGCGCAGGCATTTGCCTTGGTTCCAGGCGTTTCACGATCCGGCTCAACCATCACCGCCGGTTTATTCCGCAATATGACGCGGGAAGCCGCAGTCCGCTTCAGCTTTTTACTCTCCACTCCGATTATCGCCGGCGCCGCGCTGCTAAAGGCGCACGAGCTTCACAAGGAGGGCCTGCCCGCCGGGATGCACGCCCCGTTCCTGGTTGGGATTGTCGTCTCCGCTCTCGTTGGTTACGCGACCATCGCGTGGCTCATTCGATACCTGCAGTCCCATAGCTTGCGGGTGTTCATCG
Source organism: uncultured Acidobacteriaceae bacterium (assembly GCA_964403025.1). Taxonomy (GTDB): domain Bacteria; phylum Acidobacteriota; class Terriglobia; order Terriglobales; family Acidobacteriaceae; genus Sulfotelmatobacter. Next base: position 158,859 of record CAYOEH010000009.1, read on the forward strand.
TCTACCGCATCGTGATTGGCATCGTCGTGATCGCCTTGGCGTATCTGTGGCATCTCCAATAAGGTCGCTGGCTTACGTACCTTACCCCGGAAACAGCTTCCGGCACAGCCTTCCGGCGGGTAGCCAACTGTACACTCCCGGCAAATTCCGCCATTGCCGCAGCATCTGCTTCTTGGCATAATGATGGGGCTCTGGCCGATTTGCGCCACGGGACAGTCTTGCGTCCGGTGTGAGAAACGGCCCACATGCATTTTCTGGCAAGCATTTTTGTCCCCACGGGCAATCGGCGGCTCAATGAGCTGGTCGGTTTTCTGTTGTGCGTCTCCGCGCTCCTCCTTTTCCTCGCGCTGGCGTCGTATTCGCCGCTCGATCCTTCGCTGAACAGCGCCTCCGTTCTGACCGGGACTCACGCGGCCCGCAACTGGATCGGCGTGGTCGGCGCTCTGATCTCAGACCTGGCGCTGCAGTTCTTCGGCATCGGAGCATTTTTGCTGCCCATCTTTCCTGCCATGCTTGGGCTGCGCTGGTTCGCTTCCCGCAAAATTCAGTCGCCGATAGCAAAGACCATGGGAGGAATCTGGCTGATGATGTTTGTCCCGGCGCTGCTAGCGCTACTGCCGGGCAATACGCGCTGGCTGCATGTGATGCCCATTGAAGGCCTTCTCGGCCGAGTCGTGGGCGATGTGCTGATCCATTACCTGAATCTGGCTGGCGCCTATATCGTTTGCACCAGCGTGCTCGCGGTCGCCCTTTACCTTTGCACGGCGTTCTCGTTTTCTTCGATCCAACTTTGGGTTCCGACGCGCTTTGCCTTTGTGACCGCACTGTGGAACCGTTATCTCGATTGGCAGGAAGAACGCGCCAAGAAACGCCAGCAGAAAGAACTGGAAAAGCGACGGATTTCGAAGCCAGTTGTGAAAACGCAGTTAATTCCGTCGCGCCAGACCGCTGCCGCCGAGCCAACCGTGCAGAATCGAGTTGCACCCGAACCACGCCGCACCGGCATCGAGCGCACCCTTGATCCGGAGCCCGCAGAAGCCGCCGCAAATGCACCTGGGACGACGGGCGGAATTCTGCACGAGTCTTTGGCGGAAGTTGAATCCCAGGTAGATCCGGAAGTGATGCAGCGCGCCGACAGCGATCACAAAGCCAAGACAACCATGCCGCGAATCGCGGGAGGATACAAACTGCCATCCAGCAGCCTCCTGCAGCGTCCTGATGAACAGCAAGCCGTGGACGCCGACGAACTCAAGCTGCTGGCGCAGGTCCTCACGGAGAAATATGCCGAGTTCGAAGTGCACGGGCAAATCACGCAGATTAATCCTGGTCCCGTGGTCACCACCTTCGAGTTCAAGCCCGATGCCGGAATTAAGTACAGTCGCATCACCAATCTCACTGACGATCTTTGCTTAGCATTGAAAGCCGAGAGCATTCTGATCGAACGCATGGCCGGAAAATCGACCGTGGGCATTCAGGTGCCGAACCGCGAACGCGAGATCATCTGGCTCCGCGAGAACATCGAATCGCAGGAATTCATGGGTTCGAAGTCGAAGCTCACGATGGCGATGGGCAAAGATATCAACGGCCGCATCGTCACTGCTGACCTGAATGGCATGCCCCACCTGTTGATCGCCGGATCCACCGGTTCGGGCAAGAGCGTGGCCATCAACGCTTTCATCATGTCGATTCTCTACAAGGCGACGCCGGACCAGGTGCGCTTGATTCTGGTGGATCCCAAGCGGCTGGAACTTGGCAACTACGAAGGCGTGCCACACTTGTATACCCCAATCATCACGGAGCCAAAGCTGGCAGCGAATGCGCTACGCAACGCCGTGCGCGAAATGGAACGTCGATTAAAGCTGCTGGCGGCAAAGGGCGTGCGGAATATCGACCAGTACAACCGGCTATTTGATAACGGCGGCACCCCAAGCCTGTTCCAGGAAGATTCCGACGACAAACCGATTCCCTACATCGTAATCATTATCGACGAGTTGGCCGACCTGATGATGCTCGATTCGAGTAATGTTGAAGAGTCGATCACGCGCCTGGCGCAAATGGCGCGAGCCGTAGGCATTCATCTGGTGCTGGCCACCCAGCGCCCTTCGGTCGACGTGATCACCGGATTGATCAAGGCGAACTTCCCAGCGCGAATATCCTTCCGTGTAGCGACCAAGGTGGATTCGCGAACCATTCTCGACGCCAACGGGGCCGAGGCGCTGTTGGGCAAGGGTGACATGCTTTACCTGCCTTCGGGCTCGGCGCGGGTCCATCGCCTGCATGCGCCGCTGGTAACAGAAAAAGAAATCGCGGCGGTGGTTGAATTCTGGAAGCAGCAAGGCTCTGCAGAATATCAGCAGCAATTCCTCGAAGCGCCGAAAGACGAACGGGAAACAGGAAGCGGATCGACTGGCGGCGAAGGGTCGGGAGAAGCTGGCGAACACGATCCTCTCTATCAAGATGCGGTGAAGTTAGTGGTTGAGTTTGGGAAAGCCTCCACTTCCCTGCTGCAACGCAGGTTGCGCATTGGATACGGCCGTGCCGCGCATCTTATCGATCTGATGGAACAGGATGGCATCGTGGGCGCAGCCGATGGTCCCAAGCCACGAGAGGTGTTGAAGCGTCCCGACTGGATTTCTGAGATTGAAGAGACAACGCGCTAGTTCTACCCGCGCACAAACAGCGTCATGCCGAAACGTAACCTCCGGGTGCTCAAGTGGCTTGGAACCGTTCCTGCAATAGCAATCTGCACCGAATGCGATCGCGAGTTCAGGGTTCCGCTCACGGATTTGAAGCGCGTCGTAGACGCCCAGGAAAGCCTCAGGCTCCAGTTTGCAGAGCACCAATGTCCAGGGGATCCGCCAGAGTCAGATGTTTGACGTTCTTGATGTGCCATCTGGCGGTTTTGGCTCGGCATGTCCCGCCAATCGCTTCTCTCGCGATTCGAAGAGACGATTGATTTCGCCCACCAGTTCCAACAGCTTTTTGGGGTCCCGCTCGACCGCAGCCCCTTCACAGAGGGCGATCCATGTCTCCCCATTCTGAATTTCTTCATGCAGGGCGCTTCGTAGTCCGGAAGGATTGGTTCCACCTGATCTCGATCAGTCACGGCCATGGCTCGGTTGCATAATTCTTGGATCCAGCTTCTAGGATTGGCCAACATGGAAGGTGAGATGCTCCGCGCCGCTGAGCCTTATGTGCGGTGAATCCTGTAAAAGCGAAGCCGCCGCCCACCAAAAAGAAAGCGGCGTGCTCCTATCATCCGTGAAAGCAATTGGGCTTCTCCAGAAAGCACCGTGAGCAAACGGCCCACTCCGGTGATGCCTCTACCGGGGAAATCCCTGCCGCGTGAGAGACGGGACCATGCAGAGCTCAGCTGAGATCGAGGAAAGGCCGTTGAACAAGCTCAACCCGCTTCAGACTTGCGCCAGCGGCGAACGTTGAAAACGTATAGGCCAATGCAGAAAAGATTTGCAGGAATAAAGCCAAACTGCGCGGTGCGGAACCCAATCAAGCAAATTACAACGCTATTGATCGCTGCAAGAATCCAACCCTCCCAACAACGGCGGCCCACTAAGATAGTCGAAACAATCGTAAGTATGCAGGATAAGAAATCAAGTCTAATAAACACAACAATCTCCCCAAATATCAGTATGCCGCAGCATGGGCTGCTTGGCTGTAATCCTGCGCAGAAAAGGGGTTACGAAAGGCATCGCCTGAAAGGTCAAATTGCTCGGATAAAATCTGCATCTCAGGAGTGGATCGATGAAAGTGTTTACCGAATACCTGAAATTCCATACCACGACGCACCGGACCTACGTGCACATGACGCCTCAGGTGGAAGAAATCGTGCGCAAGAGCGGAGTCAAAGAAGGAATGGTGTTGGTCTCCGCCATGCACATCACCGCGGGCGTGTATGTCAATGACAACGAGAGTGGCCTGATCGAAGACATCGATCAGTGGCTGGAGCACTTGGCACCCTTCCGAAAGAACTACAAACATCATGAAACAGGCGAGGATAATGGCGATTCGCACCTGAAGGCGCTCCTGATTCACCATGAGGTGATTGTCCCGATCACCGCCGGGAAACTTGATTTAGGGACCTGGCAACGGATCTTCTACGCCGAATTCGATGGCCAGCGGGACAAGCGAGTGATTGTGAAAGTCATGGGCGAGTAAAGTTACGACCAGTCCGCTGGCCGGTTCTCAATGGTCAGTCCGAGCTCTCGGCGCTCGTAACAAATCCCCGCTTGCCCGAGGGAGGACGAATCCGTACTATCGAGGGCTGCGACTCTAGCTTTGCCAAGTCGCGCTCGGAGGATTGAATGAGTGAAGAGCTGCAAGAATTGCAAGAGCACGCGGAACATGCCCGCGAGAATCCCAGTTTGGCGCCAGTCTCGTTAACCATGGCCGTGCTGGCCGTGCTGGTAGCCGTGGTGTCGCTTCTGGGACATCGCGCGCACACCGAAGAAGTCGTGCTGCAGGCAAAGTCATCCGATCAGTGGGCCTACTATCAGGCTAAGAATATTCGCGAGCATCAGGACGAGTTATTCGCCGACTTCAGCACAGCCGTGGCCCTGAAAGATTCGGGGATGATGGACAAATTTCGCGATAAATCCTCGCAGGAGGCGGAGCGCTACAAGCACGAGAAGGCCGAGATACAGGACGAGGCACGTAAGTTAGAGGGCGAGGTTGCCATGGAGCGAAACCGCGCCGACCGCTATGATTTGGCGGAAGTTTTTCTGGAGATTGGTCTGGTAATCACCTCAATCACCTTGCTCTCAGGCAGACGAATCTTCTGGCATCTGGGGATTGTTCTGAGCGTGCTAGGAGTAGTGGTCGCAGTTACCGGCGCGACCATCCACTGATCATTTGATTTCAGGGCAGAAATGCTTTCATGCAGAAAAGGCTCCCGCCGGATTTTTCGAACTCCGACGTATCGATAACAACAGGAGCCAGGCCCTCCCGCCCGAGCATGGATTCCAGATGTGGCGTGACGTAAGGGGTGAGATAGCGTCCGTTGATGACGATGCCGTTGCCCATGAATTTGTGAGCCTCGTCGGCAGTGAGTTCGTAAATGCGCTTCCAGAACGCACGCAGGACCCCCAGCGATTGCGCTGCGTAGGCCGCCGGATAGATGAGAACTGCCTCGTCGTTTAGCGGACAGAAGCAGGTATCAAGGTGGTAGCAGTAGGGATCGACGAGGTGTAGAGGAACCGCCGGAATCTCCAGCTTAGCCATGGCCTCGCGGAACTTTTCGACGCCTCCCCGCGTCGAGCGAAAGCCGTATCCCGCGTAGATGCGCGACCCACCCGGATGCCAAAGGAGGTCGCCATGACCTTCCAAGTGATCGTCGTGCAAATCTAGGTCGATGACCTTGAAACCGCGTTGGCGGTACCAATCCAGATAATATGGAACCTCGCGCTGGCGTGAAGCGTGCACCATCCGGCTGGGCACAATAAACTTTCCGATACCTGCGTGAAAACCGATGAAGACCTGATTGGCGGCAAAGACCATGTCCTCGTGTCCCGGCACAGGATCGATGGTCTCAACCTCGCAGCCGGCGTCTTCCAAAGCAGAACGAAGGGCGTCCCATTGCTGCTGCGCGTTGTCACGATTGATCGAAGACTTTCGTGACATGTAGGGATTCTTCTCGTCAACCACATCGAAATAAGCAGGAGGACAAAGGAGAACTTGCATCGGCATTTGTAGAGATGGTAGCGACGCGGGGTTGAGGAAGCAAGGAACAGGAGAGACGCAGCGTCGGCAGGGTGCCGATGCATCGGCACGCAAGCGGACCGAAGCGAGGCAAAATGCTGCGAAGAGAGGACTAAAGACAGCTAAGAAAGATTGGCACTTGGGGTGCACGGGCCATGAAACCCAGCCTGCTGTTACGCGTTCGTCTGTCGTCGAACACGTGGGAACGGGGAGAGGAAACTATGCTCAGCCACTGCGCCAACTCGCAGTGCTTAAAGCCGTTTCTGCGACTGCGGGAGGGCCGGTTATTTCTGGTAGAAACCCAGAACGCGGCAACGCGGGGAGGTACAACGTCTAGTCCTAGGGATCGAAAGCCTCCCCAGAGGGTGGAACACTTCTGGCTGTGTGACCGGTGCGCGTCAGTGTGGACCTTGATCCAAAATGGGACGCGCGGCATTGCATTGGTTCCGCTCGCTCAGTCCGCGGTGGCCGCGAGCGAACTTCCGGAAAAATCTTGCAACAATGTTACGTGCGGCTAGCGAAATCACGGTTCGTTTCTAGTGCGAACCTGTGCGGCGGTGCGGAGCACGGTAGCCCATCCCCATCGAGATATGGCGGGCGGCATCCTTGAGCGCCTCCACAATGCGGGGCATGGTTTGCGGACTGACTTGCTGAGCTGTACCGCTTAGACCCAGGCCAGCTTCAATGAAGCCGCGATCATTGAACACGGGCGCTCCAACGCAGCGTGCGCCGAGATTGTTTTCTTCGTCATCAACGGCATAACCTTGGGTGCGAACCTTCTCCAGCTCTTTCAGCAGCCGCGGCAGCGTGGTGATGGTCTTAGGCGTCCGCTTTTCCATGCCACTCTGACGCAGGATCTGCTCCAGCCGATCTTCCGTAATATGCGCGACCAGCGCCTTCCCCACGCTGGTGGCATGCACGCGCATTCGCCGACCGACCCACGTATCCATCCGGATGAATCCCTCCGGCTCAACCTTCTCGATGTAGACGGCGTCTGGCCCATCGAGAATTGCCAAATGGCAAGTGAGCCCAGTCTGGTGGGTAAGGTGGCGCATGATGGGCAGGGCCACGCCACGAACATCGAGTCCGCTGAGCGCCCCACGGCTTAAACTCAGAATCTTCAGTCCCACCCGGTATTTCCCTGACTCCTCGTCGCGCGTCAAATAGTTCCGGCTCTCCAGGGTGCGCAGGATGTAACTCGCCGAACTCTTTGGAATCTGCAGTTTGCGGCTGATTTCCGCGTTGCTCAGGCCTTCGGACTCCTGGGCTACCGCCTCCAGCATGGCAAGGGCGCGTTCTACGGCTGCGGAAGGGGAATCGGTCGAGGCCAGCATAGTAAGGGCCATGGTAGCAAACTGTAGTCGGCCAAGAAAATGAATGTAAGTTCATCCTATTGAACGAGCCGCTTGACCGCGAGGTAGAGATCGCCTACGCTTCGCCAGTATAGTGAATATATGTTCACCATATTGAACATTGGGATTGAACCCGTCTTCTGCGTCAGGGGAATTTTAGAATGCCGATAACCGTTGCCTTAACTGAGACTGGCGGTCCTTTGAACACAAGCAACAGCGCCCCAACCGATTTCGATCGCACGAACGATTTGCCAGCCGGCTTTTGGAGTTTCTTTCTGCCGCTGCACCAGATCTTTACCCCGCGACAGCAAGAACTGACACGCCATCGGGCCCAGATATTGCAAGCCGCTCTGGATGGCAACAAGCCCTCGCATCGCTTCCCATCCGACACCGTACGCAATGGCTGGAAGATCACACTGCCGGCGTGGTGCCAGGACCAGCGAAACCAGATGACCGGGCCGGCGGACGATGCCGAACTATGCATCAAGATGCTGAACTCGGGCGCTCCCGGCGTGATGCTGGATCTGGAAGATTCCTGCGTAAACGAGTGGACTCATCACCAGACCGGCGTCGCCAACATTTTGGCCTGCCTGCGCGGAGAACTGACGTATTACAACAAGAAACGCCAGAGGACGGTAGAAATCCAGCCCAGCGGTACAGTGATTTTCACCCGTCCGCGCGGGCTTCACATGAATCAGGCTGGACTGATTTCGAACGAAATGGTCTCCGCGTCCTTATTCGATGTTGCGCGCGTCTTCTTCGGCGTCGATCCTGCAACCCTGAAACATCCCTTGTGCTTTTACATTCCGAAGTCGGAATCGGCGGAAGAAGCACTCTGGTGGCGCGATCTATTCCAGACCTTGGCTCAGTCGCGCGGAATGGCGCATGACTCAATCAAGTGCATGGCTCTGGTGGAATCCCATCCGCTCGCGTTTCAGATGGAGGAGTTCGCCTACAATCTGCGCGAACATTTGATCGGACTGGATCTGGGGCGCTGGGACTACATGGCGAGTCTGATCCACTTCAATTTGGACGATCCCGATTGGGTGCTTCCCGATCGCAACACAATTCCGCATGATGTGCCGTTTTTCCAGAACCTGCGCGAACTCATGCCGGAGATTTGTCATCATCGCGGGATTCTTGCCATCGGAGGGATGACTGCGTTGTTTCCCAGCCGCGAAGATGCCGAGTTGAACGCTCGCGCTCTCGCGGTTCTTGAGAAGGACAAGAAGAACGAAGCCGATTGCTTGATGGATGGAGCGTGGACGGGACATCCCGATCAGAACGCAATTGCGGTGGCGCAATTCCCTTACCCAAATCAGATTCATGCACGTCCGAAGAATGCGAGCCGCTATCCTGACTTGCGGCCTATGCCAAAAGGCGTAGGTCAGCGTACAGTCGACGGAACGCGCGCTGCGGTGCGAACTGTGATCCGTTACCGTGACGGCGTGCTGCGGGGGAACGGCGCCAGCCTGCTCGATGGTTACATGGAGGACCTGGCCACCGATCGCATCTACCGCTTGATGATTGCGCAGCGCGTACGGCATCGCGATCTAGTCCGCATCGAAGACAGCCAGGGTCGGAACGTAAAACACACGCCGGAATTTGTCACGCAGCTCTTTGATGAGGAACTCGATCGTTTACTGCGTGAACTCCCAACCGGCGCCGGCGATGAGGAACGAGAGAGATTTCACCGGGCCCGCGAGCTCAGCGAAGCGATGATCGTAAACGGAGAATTCGATCCCGTTTGAGTCAACGCACTCCAATCTCCCCAGACTCCGTCCGACTTAACAGGAGAAAATACAATGCCCACGAATGATAACGGAACGAAGAACGTCCAACCGCGCACCATCGCACCACTGATGAGCGAAGAAGAAATGTCCATGCAGCACGCGCTGGCCCAGGAGTGCATGGAATACGAGTGGGCGAATAACCCGCGATGGAAGGATGTAGAGCGCCCCTACAAAGCCGACGATGTGCTGCGATTGCGCGGTTCGATTCATATTGAGCACACGCTGGCTCGCCTGGGTGCGGAGCGGTTGTGGGATCTGCTGCAGAGCGAGACGTACGTCAACGCTCTGGGCGCGGTCACGGGCAACCAGGCGGTACAACAGGTGCAGGCTGGCCTGAAGGCGATTTATGTAAGCGGATGGCAGGTCGCGGCCGATGCCAACAACGCCGGCCAGATGTATCCCGACCAGAGCTTGTATCCGGCAGACAGTGTTCCGAACCTTTGCCGCCGCATCAACAGCGCTCTACAACGGGCCGACCAGGTTCATCATGCGGAGGGGAAAGTTGCTCCCGGGCGAACCTGGTTCGCTCCGCTCGTGGCCGATGCTGAAGCCGGCTTCGGCGGAACTCTAAACGCGTTTGAACTGATGAAGGGGATGATCGAGGCGGGTGCAGCCTGTGTCCACTTCGAGGATCAGCTATCGTCGGCGAAGAAGTGCGGGCATCTGGGTGGCAAGGTGTTGGTTCCGACTTCTGAGGCGATTCAGAAACTGGTCGCCGCCCGGCTCGCCGCGGACGTCATGGGCGTGCCCACGTTGGTCATGGCTCGTACGGATGCCGACAGCGCGCAGCTGCTGACTAGCGACATCGATGCGCGCGACCGCGCCTTCTGCACCGGTGAACGCACGCCGGAGGGCTTCTTCCGCATTCAGGGTGGGATCGATTCTGCAATCGCACGCGGCTTAGCCTATGCACCCTATGCAGATCTGATCTGGTGCGAAACTTCGCATCCCGATCTTGAGGAGGCTCGGCAATTTGCTGCCGCCATCCACGCCAGGTATCCCGAAAAAATGCTGGCCTACAACTGCTCGCCCAGTTTCAATTGGCGCAAAAAGCTCAACGAAGAAACGATCGCGCGCTTCCAACCGGAACTCGCCCGCATGGGATACAAGTTCCAGTTTGTCACGCTCGCCGGCTTCCACGCCCTCAACCTCAGCATGTTCGAACTGGCGCGGGGCTACAAGCTTGCCGGGATGACGGCCTATTCGCGCTTGCAGGAAAAAGAATTCAGCCGCGAAACCCAGTATGGTTACGAAGCGGTCAAACACCAGCGCTTCGTCGGAACCGGCTACTTCGATCAAGTGCAGCAGGTGATCAGCGGCGGCCTGGCATCAACCATGGCACTGACCGGATCGACCGAAACCGAGCAGTTCGGCGGGATGAAAGCACTGGTACGACCCAAGAGCGGCCCAGATGCGGCCTGCCAGCCGATCCTGGGCGATTGCCCTCACCCACCCGTTCAGATTGAACCCAGCCGATCTGAGGAGATGCTCCTTCCTTCGGGAGACTAGGAACTCTTCCATTGTCATACAAAGCAGCGGAGCCGATGGCATAGCTCCGCTGACTTTTCGGAACTACCGAAGGCGGAGCATGGGCCCGGCTCCGGCCTGTTGCCAGGAAATCCTCTGTTATAATCGAAGCGCCCCTGTGGTGTTGTTTCGCATCCGTGCGGAAGTGGTGGAACTGGCAGACACACCATCTTGAGGGGGTGGCGCCGAAAG
>CAYOEH010000010.1:0-150105 GCA_964403025.1 uncultured Acidobacteriaceae bacterium
CAAGTGCCTTTGGAGCACTTTGTCTAGGTTCGAATCCTAGCGGCCCAGCCAGAAAACAGCTGCTAGCTTCTAGCTACTAGCCAAATCGTATAAAGTTCGTCGTATGCATTGGCTAGTAGCCAGCAGCTAGAAGCTTTGAAGCGCCGAGAGCTAAAAACCTATGGCTACTTTGGTGACGCCGACGGAAAAGACGGAAAAAGCCGAGAAGCAGGCCCCTCCCACGCCCGAGGAGAAACCGGAACGCAAGGCGCGCGCGCGTGTGGACGAGAAGTTCAAGATTTTCAGCGGCACGGCGAATGCGCCTTTGGCTGATGAAGTCTGCAATTTTCTCGGTATGCCCCGTGGCCAGGCGATGGTGAAGCGTTTTGCCGACGGTGAAGTGTACATCCAGATCCAGGAAAACGTCCGCGGCTGCGATGTCTTTGTGATGCAGCCGACTTGCCGGCCGGTGGACGAAAACCTGATGGAGCTGTTGCTGATGATCGACGCGTTCAAGCGCGCATCGGCGCGGCGCATCACGGCGGTGATGCCTTACTTTGGCTATGCGCGCCAGGATCGCAAGGATAAGCCGCGGGTGCCCATCTCTGCGAAACTGGTGGCGGATTTGCTCACCACGGCGGGTGCGGATCGGGCGCTGATCGTCGATCCACACACGCCGCAGATACAGGGATTTTTTAATATCCCGGTGGATCACCTGTTCGCATCGCCGGTGCTGGTGGATCACTTTAAGAAGTTGAACTTGCCGAATCTGACCGTGGTTTCACCGGATGCAGGCGGCGTGGAGCGGGCGCGGTTTTTTGCGAAGAAAGTGGACGCGGCTCTGGCCATCGTTGATAAACGGCGCGTGGAAATGAACGTGGCCGAAATCATGCACGTGATCGGCGACGTGAACGGGCGCTCCTGTTTGATCATTGACGATCTGATCGATACGGCGGGAACGACGGTGAAGACGGCGGCGGCGCTCCTGGAAAATGGAGCTACCTCGGTTTACGCGTGCGCGTCGCATGCCGTGCTTTCGGGTCCGGCAGTGGAAAATATTCACAACTCCGCCATCGAGCACGTGGTGATCACCAACACGATCCCGCTGACCGCGGAGGCGCAGGGTGAGTCCAAGATCATGGTGCTTTCGATTGCGGGATTGATTGGCCGAGCGATTCAGTCCATTCACGAAGAGACTTCAGTCAGCAAATTATTCATGTAAGGCAGGAATTGAAATTATGGCAACTACATTGGAACAAAACGTTTTGGAAGCGCAGACGCGGGAAGCGGGCACCAAGAATCAGGCGCGGCGCGTGCGGCGGGAAGGTAAAATTCCCGCTGTAGTGTATGGCGCGGGCAAGGACGCCGTGCCCGTCAGCGTCGATCCGCGGCATGTGCTGCGCATTCTGCGCTCGGAGAGCGGCCACAACACGATTTTTGATCTCGCTCTCAGCGGCGGCGAGAACGCCAAGGCCGAGACTGCCAAGGCCATGATCGTGGATTGGCAATATGAACCCATCAAGGGACACTTGCTGCATATCGATCTCAAGCGCATCGCCATGGATAAGGCGTTGCGGGTGAACGTTCCCGTAGTGCTGCAGGGCGTGCCGGCAGGTGTGAAGACCGAGGGCGGAATTCTCGAGCAAATGCTGCGCGAGGTTGAGATCGAGTGCTTGCCCGGTGACATTCCGGGCCACATCGATGTCGATGTCAGCCATCTGACGTTCGGTAAAGTGCTGCGCGTTTCGGATTTGCCGCACAACGAGAAGCTGAAATTTCTATCGGACGCGAACCAGCCGGTGGCTCACGTAACCAGCGTGAAGGAAGAAGTAGTGGCTGCGCCCGAAGCGGTGGCGGCAGAAGCGGGAGCTGCGCCGGCCGAGCCCGAAGTCATCAAGAAGGGCAAGGCGGAGACCGAGGAAGAAGGCGCAGAAGCTGCTGCCGAGAAGCCGGAAAAGAAGGCCGAGAAGAAGGAGAAGAAATAACTTCGTGGCGAGAGAAGCCGAGCTGCGCTCGGCCGGACAGCCGATTGCGGCTGTCCCCACATGGGCGGCGGCGTGAAACTGATCGTCGGTCTTGGCAATCCTGGTGACGAGTATCAGCTTTCGCCGCATAACGCAGGCTTTCTTGCGGTGGATCGCATCGCCAGCAACCTGGGCGTTGAAGTCCGAAACCGGCTGTGCCGGGCGCTTACGGCGCGGGCGGTGATTGGCGGCCAGACGGTGCTGCTGGCCAAGCCTGAGACCTACATGAACCTCAGTGGCATGTCGGTGCGGGAGTTGGTGGCGGAGTATGACGCGAAGCCGGAATCAGATTTGATCGTGATTCAGGACGAGCTTGATTTTCCGCTGGGCACGTTGCGGATTCATACGCGGCGAAGTTCGGCGGGGCATAACGGGATCGAGTCGATCATCGGCGCGCTGGGCACGCAGGATTTTTTGCGCATCCGGATTGGCGTAGCTCCGGAGCACAAGATCGAAGACGGCCAGCGCTACCTTCTGGCGCCGCTTCGCAAGGCAGACCTTGCGGTGCTGGATGAAGTGCTCGATACCGCGGAAGAAGCGGTGAAAGTGATTTTGATGGAAGGTCCGGCGGCGGCGATGAACCGCTTCAACCGGAAAGAGCTGGAAGAGAAAGATTAGCCACGGATTCTCACGGATTAAATTCTCTGAGAATCTCACGGTTGATCCGTGGTGATCGGTGAAGATCCGCGGCAAAGATTTGGAGACTGAAATGAATCGTACCTATGAGTTGATGTTTATTGTCCGGCCGGATATGGCGGATGAAGATTTGGACAAGCTGGTTTCGAATTTGGAGACCACGGTGACCTCGGCCGCCGGTGCCGTAAAAAGCGTGGACCGCATGGGCAAGCGGCGTCTGGCCTACACGGTGCGCAAGTTCCGCGAAGGCATCTACGTTTTGATGACCATCGAAGGCGCGGGAACGGTGATTCACGAACTCGAGCGGCGGCTTCGCGTGACCGAGCAGGTGATCAAGTTCCTCACCGTGCGTGTGGATGAGGAACACAAGCGCCTGGAGAAGATCAAGAAACTTCGCGATGCGAAGAAGAAGGTAAGCGCGCAGCCCGCTGCGGTTGCTCCGGAAGAAGCACCCGCAGCGGAAGCACCTGCCGCCGATGTCCCGGCAGCAACGGTTTAGAGAACTACGGTCAGTGGCCAGTGGTCAGTGACCAGTTCCAAGAGAGAAACGGTTTGATTGGCCACGGATCAAGAATCACTGGCCACTGATACTGATAAGGAGTGTTATGGCTGACGAGACGAAAGCACCTGTAGCAACGACGGAGAGGCCCTCGCGGCCTTCCGGCGACGGACCGCGTTCTGGAGGAGATCGTCCGCGATTCGGCGGTGGTGGCGGCGGGCGTTCCGGCCCCGGTGGTCCTCCGCGCGAAGGTGGACGCAAGTTTTTCCGGCGCAAGAAAGTTTGCAAGTTCTGCACGGAAAAAATCGCCGACATCAATTACAAGGATTACCGCTTGCTCGGCCAGTTCGTGGCGGAGAGCGGCAAGATCGTCCCCCGGCGTTTGACCGGAGTATGTTCGCCGCACCAACACCGGCTGGCCTCGGCCATCAAGCAGGCCCGCAACATCGCCCTGCTGCCGTTCGCCGGGCGGGCATCGTAAGAAAGCAGCTTCTAGCTACTAGCTTCTAGCCTCTAGCTAAGTCGGGGCGTGGAGTGTGGATCGGCTAGGAGCCAGAAGCTAAGAGCTAGGAGCTATCATGGAAGTCATTCTCAAAGAAGATGTGAGCAAGCTGGGCGCGCGGGGCGACGTGGTGAAGGTTGCCGAAGGATATGGGCGCAACTTTCTTTTGCCGCGTAAGCTGGCCATTGAAGCCAATGCGGGCAACAAAGCCGTGGTCGCGCAGATGAAGGCGGCCTCGGTGCGCCGCTCGGCCAAGGAGAAGTCGCAAGCCGAAGAGCTGGCCAAGCAGTTTGAAGGGCTCGCAGTTTCCTTCGCGCGCCGCTCCGGCGAGAACGATCAGCTGTTCGGATCGGTCACTTCCGGCGATATTGCGGATGCCGTCGTGAAAAAGGGAATCAATCTGGATCGGAAGCAGATCCAGCTCCACGAGCCGCTGAAGACCCTGGGCGAGTTCACCGTCTCGGTGAAGCTGCACAAGGATGTGACCGCGCACTTGAAGGTGGTTATCGAGAAGGAAGCTGTCGCGGAGTAAGCAGAGTCGGCCACGAGTTGCGGCTCGACGCCCTAGGCTGTGTCTGGGCTGCGACTTATTTCACGCGCGTCAATTTGACCCAGTGTGGCGACTCATCTCCATCCTCCCCGGGAAGCGGACGCGATGTGGCCGCGCCTAGCAGATCATCGCCGCGAAGAAACAAATCTAATTCCAACACATACTTATGCAGCGGCGCGTCTGCCATGGTTGGGTCTCCGACTAGCCGGCCATAAAGTTCGGACGGCCCCAACGAAGCATCTACCAAATCTGCGATAGGTTGCTTGCCGACTTGGCCACGAACCAAGCCGTCGCAGCTGATCTCAAGCGTGGCGGGGATCGATCCCTTGTACGTAAAAATGGCTCCCGTCCACTTGCCCGCCAGGCCAACAGGCTTGGTTGAGTTGGGCACCCGGTCATTAGTGGGCGACTTCGGTAGAGTCACAGACTTGGAAAGCAACACGGATAGAATCCTGTCTCCCAGACCACTTACAAAATCTGAATACGAGTTGGCGATGACCACGATTGCCAGATCCTCTGACGGGACCAACTGCAAAAGGGCGTAAGAATCGGTAGTGCCTCCTTGCGCAGATAGGATTCGATAGCCCGATTGTTCCCCGATCCACCAGCCCAGTCCGTATTGTCGTTCATCTGTGTTGGCCTGCGCCCGGTGCATCTCGTCAATTGCTGCGGAGGATAGGGGTGAGCCTGCATTTAGCTTGTTCTTGAGATGGAAGCTGCCAAACAGCAACAGATCGTGAGCGCTGCAACGCAGTGCGGATGCTCCAGGATGGCCAGAAACTGTCAGTGGAGACGGCTGGTGCGTATGCTCATCATACTGCTTGGCTGCGGTGCGTGAGGCTGAGAGCGAGACAGAGAATCCGCAATCGTGCATCCCTAGCTGGTCGAACAATTCGCCCCGCAGATAGGAATCGAGACCTCTTCCCGAAGTCCGTTCGATGACCTCGCCTAAAATGCCATAGCCAAGGTTGGAATAATCGAATCTCTCCCCTGGACGCCAAAACAAAATTCCGTAACGTTCGATTTCTTCATCGATCGCGCAGCCAGACTCGCCAGTAAGGCACGAGCGGGCAAATGTAGTCAGGCCGGCAGTGTGGCTAAGCACACGCCGAACCGTTGCGTCGGACGCGTTCCATATCGGGCTGTGGACCTTCGCCGAACCAAGATAGTCGTTTACAGCATTGTCGAGGCGGAGCTTGCCGCGCTCCTGCAACTGCATAATTGCCGTGGCAGTGATGGTTTTCGTTACCGACGCAATGTAGTAACGAGTATTTGCGTTTGCGTGCGTTTTCTTTTCGACGTCGGCGAGGCCGAAACCCTCTTCCCAAAGGATCTTCCCGTGCTTGGCTACCGCGATTGAGATCCC
The DNA here is from genome assembly GCA_964403025.1 of uncultured Acidobacteriaceae bacterium. Lineage (GTDB taxonomy): Bacteria > Acidobacteriota > Terriglobia > Terriglobales > Acidobacteriaceae > Sulfotelmatobacter. The sequence continues at coordinate 5,557 of CAYOEH010000010.1, forward strand.
GGGAACTATTCCGCCTGTGATGTTGGCCTGTATCTCGCGACGAATCGCGGAAAGATCAAGCGTTCGAGGACGAACTTCCTGGGCAGAAACGGAACCGAGTCCAACAGCGATGGTTAGTAGATAAGCGGCTGCCCTCATGCGGCTTAGACGCACTGGGCGCGGAACGGCCAACCCAGTGATCAGAAAGGAACGGGTCCCTGCTTCTTGAACCACTATGCACGAAGGGTAGTGTGCTGAATTGCATTAGAAACAGGGCATGTCCCTTGCCAAACTGGCGGGAGTGCCTTGTTACCGGCTGTTCTGTCTCCCGCTAACCCATTCCAAAAGAATCACCTAGGCCCCATAAATTCTCCCATCCAGCCTATAATTTCTGCTCACGGTTCCACCGATTCGCCGTCTATTCCTGTGCAAGCCCGGGTACGGCATTGACACCGGGCGGTATAGGAAAACGACACGAACATGCCGGCCGATGTTTGGGCAGTCACACTTGCGGTTGGTGCACGAGCCCACTCGAGAACAGAGCGCGACAGAGTGGGGAGAGTCGGCGAGAACCGGGACCCCACGCGGGACCGCATGGCTGGGCAAGAACGCCGCATCGACGATACGATCCTCATCCGCGAGGCGCAACACGGTAACCGTGCCGCCTTCGAGGAACTGGTGCGTCACTACGATCAGGCGGTGTTGCGGCTGGCGCTGCATCTTACCGGCACCGAGCACGACGCACAGGATGTTTATCAGGACGCCTTCCTCAAGGCCTATAAGAACATCGGAAGTTTTCGTTTTGAGTGCTCGTTCTATACCTGGATTTATCGCATTGTGACCAATCTCTGCCTCGATCACCTGCGCAAGCGGAATGTGCGCAAGGAAGATGCGCCGGTGGTGAAGGACGGCGACGGCGGAGAATATGACCTGCTCGATCAGGTGCCGGACGGGCGCGCCGGAGCCAATCCCGAGCGTGATTTGATGCGGCGGCAACTGGGAGCTAGGATCTCCGGTGCGCTGGAGAAGTTAACGCCACGCGAGCGCATGGTGTTTGAGTTGAAGCATTACCACGGGTTGAAGCTGCGCACCGTGGGCGAGATTTTGCATACGACGGAAGAGACCGCCAAGAATACGTTGTTTCGGGCTACACAGAAGTTGCGAGGGCAGCTGGCGGATATGAGATAGGTCTTAAGGAATCAGGTCTTGGGTCTTAGGTATCAGGTCTTAGGCCCAAGACTCAAGACCTAGGACCTGAGACCCGGGATTAAAGGTGGAACTATGAAGTGCGAATGGGTTCGAGAAAATATCACGCTGCACGTTTATGGTGAGCTGGCCGATGACGCTCGTCATGAACTGGAGCAGCACGTGGCGCGCTGTGCCGACTGTGCCGCGAAACTGAAGGCGGAGCAGGAATTTCACGCCCTCCTGTCGCAGGAGCGGGAGACCGAGCCGACCCCGAATCTGCTGGCTGCCTCGCGCATGAAGCTGCAGGAAGCGCTGGAAACGGCCGAGCAGGGCGGCTTCTGGCGGCGACTGGCCTTCGATCCGGCAAACTGGCTGCGGCAAGTGCGTTTTTCGCCCGCGCTGGCATCCGCGATTCTGATTCTCGGCTTCGCCGGCGGCCTGGGCACATCCTACAAAGTATTCGATCATCAGCCGGGCGCACCTTCCACCGCAAAAACTCCAGCTCCCGCCGAAGCTTCCATCACCGGCATCCAGTCCATCACACAAGAGCCGGGAACCAATCAGATCGACATCAAATACAACACTGTTTCCACGCTGGAAACGCAGGGATCATTGAACGATCAGCGCATCCAGCAGCTGCTGCTATTTGCCGCCCGCAACAACTACAATTCCGGCGTGCGCATGGACTCCGTGGATTTGCTGACCAAGAAGCCGGATGTTTTGCAGGTACGCGATGCTCTGATCTACGCTCTTCAATATGACACCAATCCCGGAGTCCGGCTGAAGGCCCTCGATGGCCTCGGCAGTTTCGTGAAGGACGATGTGCAGGTCCGCGACGCCGTGCTGCAGGCGTTGGTAAGCGATTCGAATCCGGGCGTGCGCACCGAGGCGATGCGTCTGATCGAGCCGGTCAAGGCTGATGGCAGCGTGCGCGGCGTCTTGATGGCGCTGGCCGCGAAAGATCAAAGCCAGTACATCAAGTCGCAAGCTCGCACCATGCTGGCGCAGTTACCCGAGATTGATTGAGCCAGAGGCATTGATAGAACTAGAGAAACTGAGGTGGTTGATTTGAAACGTTCGCTACAATTCGTCGGCCTGCTGGGCGTGCTGGCCCTACTTGCACCCCTGGCGCTGGCTCAGGAAACACAGATATCGCGCGAAGGCGGGGCATGGGGCCAGGTGCTCAACGGATCGCTGGCCGGGGTCAAGAACCTGCGAGTCAAGCTGGACATGGGCTCTGTGGTGGTACGAGGCGCACAGCAGTCGGGCATTGATTATACGTTTCATATGCGTTCACAAGCGTCCTCGGAACAAGATGCGCGCCGCCAGTTTGAAGGTTACAAAGTGAGTGCTTATGTAAAGGGAGACACGGCCTGGGTGGTCGGGGAGTGGCAGGGCCACAGTATTCACGTCGGCGGGGCTTACGTGAGGATTGAAAAGGGCTCGGGGCACAGGTTCTCCGGCGAGTTTGTGATTAAAGTGCCGCGCGAGATTAACCTGGTGAAGATCGAAACCGACGGTGGCAACATTGACACCACGGGAATTGCCGGTCGCGTGGAGGCCGAAAGCGGTGGTGGCTGTATGCACTTGGACGACATCGGCGGCGGCGCGCACGTGGATACGGGCGGCGGCTCCATCGATGTGGGAACCATTAGCGGCGACATTGGCTTGCACACCGGCGGAGGCTCCATCGAGGTGCACCATGCCAACGGAAAAATCATTGCGGAAACTGGCGGCGGCAGCGTCGAAATTATGTCGGCCACGCAGGAAGCCAGCATCGAGACCGGTGGGGGCAGCATTGAGGTCCGTCAGTGCACCGGCAAGGTGAAGGCGCAAACCGGCGGCGGCAGCATCGATCTGGGAGACATTGGCGGTCCAGCTGAAATTGACACCGGCGGGGGCAGCATTCATCTCGCATCCGCTAAAGGCAATGTACACGCCCAGACTGGCGGCGGCGGCATCGAACTCTACGGGGTTCCCTCGGCGCGGGTGGAAACAAGTGCTGGCGGCATCATAGTGAAGCTGGTAAAAACCGGCGCTCCGGCCGTCGATTCCAGGCTTGAGACTTCCGCCGGAGACATTACCGTTTACATCGCGTCAGATGTTGCCGTTTCTGTGCGCGCCAGCGTCGATTTGGGCAATGGACATCACATTACCTCCGAGTTCCCTGACATTCATGTAGCCAGTGAAGGCGATCAGTGGGGTCCGAGGTCGCTTACTGCTGAAGGTAGTTTGAATGGAGGTGGTCCGGTGCTGAAGGTTCGGACGACCACCGGGAATATCTGGTTCAAGCGCGCAAATTGATCGATCGAGGAGGGGCTATGCGCCGACAGATTTTGACCACTATTTCCTTGCTGCCGCTGCTGCTCAGCTTGTCGCACGCCGCGCAAAGTTTGCAAAGATGGACGGTTGAGTCTTCGGAACCATTCGGCATCCCCAGTGAAGATTCCGGGGCGAGTTCGTATCTGGGCGTCGACATCGCGGACATAACCTCCGACCGGCTGGCCGTCCTGAAGCTGAAGGAAGAAAAAGGCGTGGAAGTGACCATGGTCGATCAGGACGCTCCCGCCGGCAAAGTCGGGATCAAAGAGCACGACGTCATCCTGACCATGAACGGAACCCCGGTCGAAAGCAAGACGCAGTTGCACCGGATGATCCACGAAACACCGCCGGGACGCGTGGTCACGTTCGGTATAAGCCGCGATGGGCAGCCCGTGACCGTCAAGGTGCAGTTGGTTGATCGCAGTAAGGAATGGCCGATGGAGAAGGGTGCTCATGTCCAAATTCCGCCCATCCCCAGCATTCCGCCGATTCCAAGCATGCCGGATTTTGACGTTCCCAATATCAGCGTGGTTTATGCGCATTCTTCGGCGCGAAGCGGCCTGATGGTGGAGAATCTTACGCCCCAGCTGGGTGAATTTTTTGGCGCGAAGGATGGAAACGGTGTGCTGGTGCGGTCTGTGGAACGAGGCAGCCGCGCGGAGAAGGCCGGGATGCGCGCCGGCGACGTAATTACTCGTGTGGCTGATCAGCCGGTCCATGACACCAGCGACTTCAGTCATGCGTTGCATTCGCACGGTACCGGATCGGTGAGCGTGCGCGTGATCCGCGACAGGAGAGAGCTGACTCTTACCCTTACCTTGCCTAGCCGCAGGGAATCCGGCGAGATGATTGAGGAAAGCTTCGACGTGCCGGAGCTGGACGCCGAGGCTCAGGACGAACTAACTGAAATTCGCGACGAGGTTGCCAAGCTTCGGCCGCAGATGTGGCTGGCAGAGCAAGAAGTCCGCAAGGCCTCGACGGAAATGCAGAAGTCTCTTTGCGACCAGCACAAACAGATGTTGGAGCAAGCGCAGAAGATGAACGAGCAGATGCACCAGCAACAAGTTAAGCAGCAACTGGAGAAATGCCGCGAGAAACTCCAGCAGGAGATGGAACGATTGCGCCAGCAGATGCAGGGAAGTCGGCTCGATATCTAGCCCGCAGCGTGGCCGCGTGCGAGCTTTGGACCTAATTGCGCCAGGCGAACAGCATTGCGTCCCGCCTGCTTCGCAACGTATAGGGCAGAATCTGCCGCCTTCACCAATTCGTCGCGCGTGGTGCCGTGTTCCGGCAGGGCGGCGGCCCCAGCGCTGATCGTCACGGTCCGCGGCACCCCCGGGAACTGCCAGCCTTCCACCATCTTCCGCAGCTTTTCTGCGACGCCCATCGCCTGCTGGGCGTTGACTTGAGTCAGCAGGATTCCGAATTCCTCGCCGCCGTAGCGGCACACAACGTCTATCTTGCGCACCTGCTGATTAAATAACGAGGAAGTTTGCCGGAGAACTTCATCTCCCAGCACGTGCCCAAACTCGTCATTCAAGCGCTTGAACTGATCGATATCCGCCATAATGACCGCCATCCCGGCGCCGTAACGGCGGGCGCGTTCGATCTCCTCCAGGATGCGCATCTCGAAAAATCTGCGGTTAAAAATACCCGTGAGACCGTCGACGTAGGCCAACTGCTTCACGCGGTCGACATAATGCGCATTCTGGATGGCAGTGGCGCAAATATCGGCCACCGATTCCAACGACTGCTGGTCGCCGTCACGAAACGCATCGGCTTTGGCGCTGTCCAGCGCGAGCACTCCCAGCGTTTGCCCGAACGAGATCAGAGGAATGCACATGCGCGAAGCCGTCTCTGCGAAGAACTTCACGCCGGCGGGCTGTTGGCAAAGATCGCATTCCGTTGAGGTACAACTGTCGGCGAGAATCTTCGCCCAGGGTTCGGTGTCAGCCGGAAAACGGCCGCCTTCCGGAATGCAAGGCGTGAGTGTACCGTGATGAGCCCGCAGCACCAGGTCGTGATCTTCCCGCAGAAAAAGCGACACGTGCGATACCCGGAATGCGTCCTGAATCAGCCCACACACTCTGCCCAGTAACTGTTCCAGATCCAGAACCGCGGTGGTTTGTTGGGCAATCGCGTTGATCGCCTGTAGTTGCCGCGCGCGCTGCTGCTCCAGCGAGTAGAGCCGCGCGTTCTGCAATGCGATCGAAGCCTGCGTGGAGAACAGCGTCAGCAGATCGATGGTCTCCGCATCGAAATGGTCAATGCAATCGCTTTGGCAATCGAGCACGCCCACCACTCCATCCTGCACCATCAAGGGAATGGCGATTTCAGAGCGCGTGGATTTGGCGGAGCAGAAATAGCGTGGGTCTTTGCTGACATCGGGCGCATACACGGGCTGCTTCTTCAGGGCTGCAACTCCGGTAATCCCCTGGCCGAGCGGCAGTCGAACTTTGTCCTGGCCTTCGTCCCAGCCAATCTGCGAGCGCACGTACAACTCCTTCGACTGCTGGTCGAGCAGCACAATTGCCACATTGCGCAGATGAAAATAGTCTCGGGCGATCGCCAGGATGCGCTGCAACACCTCATCCAAATCAAAGGTGGAGAGCACCGCCTGTCCGGCGTCGTACAGGACTGCGATTTTATTCATAACTCACGGGATATGGTAATGGAGCGACGCTGGTTACACAGGTTCCGAAAGTAACAGGAACTTCCGGCGGAATTGGATTGGAAAGGCAGGTTTTAAGCCCCGCAAGAAGACTAAACGAGCCTGCAGCGCGGCCCCGCAGCACCGTGGAAGAGCGGCGCTTCAGCAGCCTGCCCTGAGCGAAGCCGAATGGGCCGCGTAAGATCCCTCTCATCAACGCGGGCTTCAGCCCCTGTGCTCTACTTCCACTTTCTGGCGGTACGGATCAATCCATAAGCCACGGCGCAAAACCAGAAGTCCACGATTAGCCCCCAATCCGGCTGAAAGGGCCGGTGTCGCGGCAAGTGCAGGGATGGAGCGAGAAGGAAGTAGGCCACGTTTCCCAGTACGACGGCGAAAAAAGCCTGTAGGAAATTGACCAACACAACTAGATTAGACGCCGGTTTGGGGCTGTGCGGCTAGCCAGCTAGCGATGCACGGGTGGATAAGATAACTTCCTATCCAGTACCGAGAGGAAATGGTGACCGCAGACGTGGCAAAGCCAATGATGATCCTGATAGCCGGCCCTTACCGATCAGGCACCAACGACGACCCGGCCTTGATCCGGAAGAACGTTCAAGATATGGAGTCCTACGCCGTGCCCATCTTCCGCGCCGGGCACATTCCCGTTCTAGGGGAATGGCTGGCCCTCCCGCTCGCGGAACTCGCCGGCTCCAGAAAAATTGGCGACGAGGCCTTCAACGAGATCTTCCATCCCATCGCGGTTCGGCTTCTGGAGAAGTGTGACGCTGTGCTTCGCGTAGGGGGGCCCTCGGCCGGTGCCGACGAAATGATACGTGTCGGGCGCAGCATCGGGCTCAAGATCTACACTGCGCCGGCAGAGATCCCGAAGGCCCAATGACTTTCAAATTGTCATAGGTCAGTCCACGGACTTCAGCGGCATGCGCTCCGTTTACCAGACAACTTGCTGCTACCATTCCTTCGTAGCCCTCGATGCTCGAACTAACCACTCCAGTCCAGTACGTCAAAGGAATCGGTCCGAAGCTGGCGGAGATCCTTGCCACCAAGGGCATCTCGACGGTTGGCGACCTGCTCAGCTATCTGCCTTTTCGTTATGAAGACCGGCTGAATCCACGCGGGATCGCGGAATTACGTGCCGGAGAAATGGCGACGGTGATAGCCGAAGTTCGGAACTCGGGGCTGTTTCGCACCCGCCGCATGCCTATATTCCAGCTCACCGTCGGGCAAGGCAGATCGCGCCTGCGCTGCCTGTGGTTCAACGCTACTTACCTGCAGGATAAATTCAAGGCCGGCGAGTTGATCGCACTCTACGGCAAGGTAGAGCAGGATCCGAAGAGTGGCGAGCTGCAGATTATTCAGCCACAGTTTGAAATGCTGGGCGATGCCGCCGCGGAGGACGCGGATGATAAAGCCGCCGCGTCGCTCGAAGTAGGCCGCATCGTACCCATCTACGAATCCGCGGGACAAGGCCGTGTAACAGCGCGCTGGTTCCGGCGAGTCATCCGCAAAGCTCTGGACGATCTCACTCCCGATCTCGCCGAAACCATTCCCGCCGCCGTGCGCGGGCGTCTGGCATTGCTTTCACCGCGCGAGGCGTTGTGGAAAGTGCATTGGCCTGAGGCGGGTGAAAGCTTCGAGGACTTGCAGTCATCGCGCACGCCCGCGCACATCCGCTTGATCTTTGAAGAATTGTTCTTCATCGAGCTCGGACTGGAACTCAAGCGCCGCCAGCAAAAGGCGGAGACCGGAGTTGCTTTCAGTCTGGACGATCGCGTGCGTCAGGCGATCAAGAAAATTCTGCCCTTCCACCCCACGGCGGCGCAGAAGCGGGTCTTGAAAGAGATTGCCGATGACATGCAAAAGCCTTATCCCATGCGGCGTTTGCTGCAGGGGGATGTAGGTTCTGGAAAAACCATCATCAGCTTTCAAGCCGCGGTCATCGCCATCGAAAACGGATATCAGGTCGCGCTCATGGCGCCCACGGAAATTCTCGCGCAACAGCACTACTTTTCCGCGCGCCGAATTCTGGAGAATGCCGGCTATCGCATCGTTCTGCTGACCGGATCGCTGGAAGCCGACCGCAAGCGCGAAATCCGCCGCCACATCGCGCAGGGCAACGCGCAGCTCGTTATCGGCACGCATGCTCTGCTGGAAGAGAAAGTCGAGTTTGCGAAACCGGGCCTGGTGATCGTCGACGAGCAGCACCGCTTCGGTGTCTTGCAGCGCCTCAAGTTGATGAAGAAGTCTGCGGAAACCACCGATGCTCGTGCGGCCACTGCTTACGTGGGGGCAGCCGCCCCCGGCTGTCCGCCCGAGCACAGCTCGGCTGATCTCCCGTCCACTTCCGCAGAGCCTGATGTTCTGGTCATGACGGCCACGCCGATCCCCCGCACGCTCGCCCTTACGCTGTATGGCGACCTCGACATCAGCGTGCTCGACGAACTTCCCCCCGGCCGCACTCCGATCGTTACCCGCAGAATCAGCGATGACGAATCGTCAAAAGTGTGGGACTTCGTGCGCAAGCAGGTCGCGGCGGGGCATCAGGCGTACGTGGTCTATCCCGTTATCGCGGAAAGCGAGGAGACCGAGCTCAAAGCTGCGATCAAGATGTACCGCGAGCTCAGTGGTAAAGTCTTCGCCGACCTGAAGGTGGGCCTTCTGCATGGCCGGCTGGACACCGACTTGAAAGATCAGGTCATGCGCATGTTCCAGAAAGGCGAGTTGCAGATTCTGGTCGCGACAACCGTGATTGAAGTTGGCGTCGATGTGCCCAATGCAACCGTGATGGTGATTGAGCACGCGGAACGCTTCGGGTTGGCGCAACTGCACCAGCTGCGTGGGCGCATCGGACGCGGAGCCGCCAAATCTTTTTGCATCTTGATGACCGGCGGCAAGGCCACGGAAGAGGGCGAGCGCCGTCTCGACGCCATGGTCCGCACCAATGACGGCTTCCAGATCGCCGAACTCGATCTTGAACTGCGTGGGCCGGGTGAATTTTTCGGCACTCGGCAAGCCGGGATGCCGAGCTTCCGCGTGGCCAACCTGATTCGCGACCGGCAATTGCTGGAACTCGCCAAACGCGAGGCCGCGGCGGTGATGGCAGGGCCGAATTCGGAAGTGACGCAGGTGGAAATCAGCCGCGCCCTCGTGGCCCTGCGCACCCGCTGGCAGCACACCTACGGTCTGGTCGAGGTGGGCTGAACTGGTAGAATCAACTGATAGAAACGATATCGATAAAGATGGCCGGTTCTTCCCAACTGATTCAGATCGAAGTCTCCCCGCCGGTGCGGGTTTTGAAGCCGGAGTGGCTGCGGGCGAAAGCGCCCGTCGGCGATAATTTTCATAATCTCAAGAAGCTGGCGCGTGGGCTGGGACTGCATACTGTCTGCGAGTCAGCGCAGTGTCCGAACATCGGCGAGTGCTGGAACCACAAGACCGCGACGTTCATGCTTTTGGGCAACATCTGCACCCGCCGCTGCGGTTTCTGCGCCGTGCCCAAAGGCCGCCCCGAACCCATCGATTTGGATGAACCGCGCCGCGTAGCCGAGGCCGTCGCCACGCTGGGACTGAAGCACGCGGTAGTGACTAGCGTGAATCGCGACGATGACAACGTTGGTGGCGCAAAAATTTTTGCCGAGACCATTCGCGAGATTCGCGAGCTTACTCCGGATTGCCGCATCGAGGTGCTGATCCCGGATTTTCAAGGCCTGGAAGAACCGTTGAAGATTGTGCTGGAAGCACGGCCAGACGTTCTCAATCACAATACCGAAACCGTGCCGCGGCTTTATCGCGCCGTGCGTTCGGGAGCCCGCTACCAGCGCACGCTCACGCTGCTGGAGAATGCCAAGAAGTTTTCGCCGGGGATGGTGACCAAGAGTGGAGTGATGGTGGGGCTGGGCGAATCCAGCGACGAACTTATCGAAGTCTTCCGCGATCTCGGCAGCCGCGGCGTGGACATCCTTACCGTGGGCCAGTATCTCCGTCCCTCACGCGATCATCTGCCCATTGCGCGTTTCTATACGCCGGAAGAATTCCGCGAACTACGGAATGAGGCGTTGCGCTTCGGCTTCCGCCACGTTGAATCCGGCCCCATGGTGCGGTCGAGCTATCACGCACACGAACAGGCGGAGTCCACGGCGGCTCCGCGAGTGGTTTCCTAGCAGGCTCCCTCAGGGGCTAAAGCCCTCGTTCCTATTGGCTCCGGGCGGCACGACCGAAGTCGTGCCCTTCCCGATTCCAATTCAGTGCAGATAGATTCTAGAAGATGTGCAGCTTGATGCTGAGATATTTCTTGGGATCCTGGCGGATTGCCTTCACCAGGTTTTGCGTCTCGACCAGCATCTGGTTGGCGTTGTTATACAGCGTGTCGTCCTTGAACAGTTTCCCAGCAGTTCCGCGCCCAGCCTCAAGATCGCTGGTGAGTGCTGCGAGCTTCGTGACCGTCGTGTTGATCTTGTCGGCCAGTTCCTCGTCCTTGCTCAGTCTGCCCAGAGTCCCCTTGCCGGCATTGATATCTTCTGTCACCTTCTTCAGGTTCACGATGGTATCGTTGGCATTGTTGTAGAGAGACGGGTCCTTCAGGAATTTTCCCGCCGTACCTTTACCCGCTTGAATGTCGTCAACTACTCCGTTGATCTTGTCGAGTGTTGCGAGGAACTTGTTGTAGGCGTCGTTGCTGTTGATGAGCGCGCCCAGGCTGCCCTGGCCCTTGGCAATCTGATTTACGATTGCCTGAAAATCGGCGACCGTATCCGAGAAGCGGTTATAAAGCGTGGGATCGTAAATCAATTTTCCGATCGATCCCTTGCCGCTCTCGGCGAAGGCCAGGATGCGGTCGGCGCGCTTGAGCAGCGCGTCCATGTTCTGCAGCGTGCTCTGGCTCGAGCGCACCACCTCGTTAAAATCAGGATGCACCTGTGTGGGAAGAGCGTCGCCATCTTTCGCTGGCGCACCGACGGCCTGCGAGCTGTCTATGTCCAGATAAGTTTCGCCGAGCACTCCGGCCGTATCGAGCGAAGTCACTGAATCGCGCCGGAGATTAAACCCGTACTTCGTGCTCACCTTCATGATCACTTCGACGGGCGTGATCTGCTTATCCTTGTCGGCCACCACGCGAATGGCCGCGACGTTGCCAATATCCACGCCGCTCAGCCGCACCGGCGCGCCCACGCGCAATCCGCTGGCATTGTCGAAGAAGGAGACCAGGGTGATACGGTGCGAGAAGAAGCCGCCCGTCCCGGACATCAGGAACAGAAGCAGCGCCAGAATCAAGCTGGCGAAAATTACCGTCAGGCCAACCCGTAGTTGCGACCATTTGAGCTGCTTCTGACTCGGCAAATGACTCCCTCAAACCAGTATTTGCTCGGAGGTTCCGGGAACAGACCTGAGCACGGCTGCCCGCTGCCCCTCGCAGCATAATAACAAACCGGAGCCGGGTTAGGGCCGCTGCGGACGAAGAACTGGCAGCAGCGCAAGAGCGAGCAGGTAGGCGACCAGGCCACAGGCCAGGGTCACCGTCAAGCCAAACTGAATTGCGATGACCATCGCCAGCACGGAACCCAGCACGCTGGCGGACGCGTTCATCGCCCAAGCCCACTCCACGGCATTGTCGTCGTTGGCTGCGGCGGTAGAGATGCCCAGGTCCGGGCCCGCCGCCAGGGCGCGCAAGCCCGTGGGAAACGGCATTCCCATCACAAATCCGAGCGGAGCTAACAATACTGCGCTTACCAGAAGCCGATAGTAAAAGCCCAATCCCACCCAGGCCGCCAGCCAATGAGGCAGAAAAACTACATCCAGCAGAAGTGCCATGATTACCAGCGTGATGGGCATCCAGGCCAGCTCGGTGCGAGGCAGCCAGCTCCGGGAAAGCAAGCTGCCCGCGCCGCTCGAAAGCATGAGCAGAAAAATAACCACCGTCAGCGCATAGGTGGGATGTCCCAGGAAAAGCACGAACCTTTGAATGAAGGCGATCTCCACCAGGATGTAGCCGAGGCCAACCGCAACAAAATAGAGCAGGGGCAAAGCCGAGTGGCGCATTCGGCCGGAGTGCAAGGCTAGTGGCAAGATCAGGAACACGGTAACCGCGACCAGAGAGATGACCAGCACCAGCAGCAGAACCAGCACTCCAAGGTTCACCTTCCAGTCCACGCCTGCCCGCAGATTGTGCTGTCCGAGAATCTGGTCGGGCTTCAAAGTAAAGAAGAAAAATGGGGCGTTGTCGTTGACGGGGGCGACGTTATAGGCGTACTGCCGGGCAAAGGCATAAGGATCGTTGCTGGCAATCAGATCGCTAAAAGGATTGGGACCTGGCTGGGAAGGAAGGTACAGCGGGCGTAGTTGAGGGTAGCGCGCAAAGTGAGTTGTGACTTCGGCTTCTTCCTCAGCCGTGAAGGGCGTTTTCTTCGCCAGCACCACCACCGGGATACCGTCTTCGTTGAGCGCTCCCTGGGAGGCGACGATGAAATTGCGCGCGGGATTGGCGACGCCCAGGCGGTGCAGCGCGTCCATAGCCACGGCCACCACACGCAAGGCTTCTCGCGGCTCGTGAAACTCCCAGCGCGTGATTGCGATCATTCCATCTGGCCGCAGATGCTCGAAGTACTCGCGAAAAGCTTCCACCGTATAAAGATTATTTTCGCTGAGCGCGAAAGCTCCGGCGGCGGTGGAAGCCCATGTATCCACCAGGGTCATCTGCACCACATCGAACTGCTGCTGGCTTGAGCGCAGATAAGATCGGCCATCGGTCACGTGCAGATGGACGTCGGGGCGCTGGTAAAGATGTTTGGAGTAGGTTGCATACCGGCCGCGCATGATGGTGTCGGCGATGATGGGATTGATCTCGATGCCGGTCACGCTGGGGCTGCCGTTGGCCAGCGCGCTCAGCACGTCAATGCCGCCGCCCGGACCGATGATGGCAAAGTCTCCGCGAGGGCGCAGAACATTCACCAAGGCAGGCGGTCTGGACATGAGAATGCGCTCCCACGGCGTGCCCCACACGTGCTCAGGCTCAACATTCATGATGTAGGTGGACGCATCGGCGTCAATCACCACCGCCTTGGACTGCCCCCATATATCTACTTCTACCCGGGAAAGAGCGTTCCAACGGGCGAACTCCACCAAGGCCGGGTTGCGGAAGATTCCCTTCGCATAGACCACATCGATCAGGCGATCCGAAAGGTTGCCGGCGATGAGTACGAGAAAAGCGGCCAGGAAACCGCCGGCGACCCTGCGTCCAGTTTGCGTAGGCGCCCAAACCGCGGCCGCCACGGTCAGCGCCACACTGGACATCAGGATCGTGTTCGGCCCGCCAATCCAGTTGAGAAGCGGCACCACCGCCAGGCAAGCCAGCGCACCGCCGCCTAAGTCGGCGCCGTAAAGCAGCGGAATCCGGCGGGCTTCGCGCGCAAAGACTACGGAAAACAACACGCCAGTCAGAAAGAAAGGTATAGCGGCGGCGAGATAAAGAATCGTGAGCCGCAAAAAATTCATTCCGCTTACTTCGAGCGCCACGGGAACATGCAGCACGATCTCGAGCACCAGAAGAACCGTCACCGAGTTCACCATGCAAAGCCCGGCAGCCAGAGAGCGAGTCTCGAATTGACCAAGCCAGCCCTTCCTCATGTAGGCGAAGACCCCGCCCGCGCCCAGCCCTAGCAGCGCGATCGAGATGGCAAGAAAAGCGAAGTGATAGAACAGAACGACCGAAAACAACCGCGTCAGCGCCAGTTCCAGCAGCAGGGCAGCGAGACTCGTCAGACCCAGGCCAGCAAGCAAAATTGGTTCAGAAACTTCCTTCGATAGAGGTGGGGCAGCAGCCTGAATCGTGGCAGACATAAATTGAGTGGTAGAGACAAAGTCTAGCAGAAGGCTTTGCCGGCGGACCTTAGCTTTTGAGCTACCTAGCTCTCGAGAATAACCTGCGCAATCGCCTGCTCCGCCGTATGGGAAAGTGACAAGGCGGCATTCTTGACGCCCAGCTTGGCGGCAAATTCCCCGGCCTTGCCATGAAATGAAATGCTCGGTCGTCCACCCGGCAGGCGCACCACCTCGCAATCGCGCCAGCGAACACCGTGGCTCCAACCCGTGCCCAAGGCCTTCATGGCCGCTTCTTTGGCAGCGAAACGTGCGGCGTAGCGCTCCGCGCGATTGGCCTTGGAGTCACAATACCGGATTTCCCCCGCCGTATAGATGCGCTGCAGAAAGCGATCGCCGAAGCGTTCGATCGAACGCCGTATGCGCGGAACCTCCGCAATATCAATGCCTGTGCCGACGATCATAGCTTCCTGGGTTTATACGCTATCGTTGCGCCAACAATGCTTGAAGTTCCTTCACGGTCTCCGCAACGCTCTTTGCAGCCGTGTCGATCACAATATGTCTACGGCTCCATGGTTCATATTCTCGGGAGACCACGTCTTCCCACGTAGGCAGACGGAGGCCGCTGATATCCGCTCGACGTGCTTCCACACGCCTGCGATGGGCTTGAAGATCAGAACAAGTAATCTCGACTTCAACGGCGTCCACCCCTGCGCGATTTGCCACGGCGACCCATGCATCGCGAGTAAGCCGAAGGGGATTTACTGAATCTGCAAGAACAGTCCGACCCGCGAGAAGATTATCTTCTGCAACCGCATAGCCCACTCGATAGCCATCGTCGTGGAGCGGACCTGTCAGCCTGCCGGAATCACGGATAGCTTGTTCAATCGTGTCGATGCGCACGTAAACCACCCCCAGTTGACGTGCCAGTTCCCTGGCGATCGTCGTCTTCCCCACTCCCGGTAGTCCGCCAAAGACGATGAGCATAGAGAGCAGCCGAAATTCGGTTCTGCTTCAGAATCTCCAACGCTAAGAAAAGTATCGATCCTCTACAACAGCCGGTCGCCGCGGTAAATCACTTCGCCCTTCACCATGCGAGCCTCCGTAGTAAGGCGATGAGGTTTCGCCGGGCCGATCCCGTCAATATGCATCACCTCATGACCGTGCGCCACCAGCCAGTCCGAAACCAGCATGCGATGGCAGCGGAAGTATACGCGCTCAGCGCACATATACGCGGTGCGCGAACTCTCGGCCAGCGCCACCAGTTCCGCCATCGCACTCTGAAATTCCCCGGTCAGCATGTAGTCAGCGTAGTTGCGGAAGCTGTCATTGCGCAAAGCAATGTGAGGAGAGTCCTCACGAATTTTCTTGCGATAGCCGCCAAGCGCGGGCATCCATACGTAACGAATTCCAGCCTCCGGCAGACTCTTCTCCAGCGCTTCCCGATTGAATTGCGGCAGCCGCCGCGACATGGGGAACGCGCGAATATCTACTAGAGTTTGAATGGAGTGCGCCTGAAGCGTCTCGATCAATTCCGAGAGGGCGCGAGTCGAATGTCCGACGGTGTAAAGGATAGCCAACACCGCTTCGATGCGAAACCATCACCCTGCGATGCGAGCCAATGCAGAGGCGATTGCGGAATCCTGCTCCGGAAAAACCGTTCGCAAGTCGAGCAACACGCGGCCTTCGTCAACCCGGGCAATGATGGGAGGCTCTGAAGTGCGCAGGCGCGTGGTAAGTTCGTCGGCACTCAGCCCTTCGCAAGTCAGCGCCAACAAGCGCGTAGGCAAAACAGAAGAGGGAGCTGCACCGCCGCCGAGGATCGACTCACCGTCCACGATTTCAACCTTCAACTTCGCGCCTGCAACTTGCCCTGCCAGAGCTTCTGCCCGTCTACCGATCTCCTCTTTCGAGAGCCGCATCATGCGCAGCGTGGGAATCGCATCATGATCGCGCCGGATATAGTCTAAGAGCGTTGCTTCCAAAGCGGCATAGATGAGCTTGTCCACGCGCAGGGCCCGAAACAACGAGTTCGCCCGCATCCGCGCGATCAGCCCGGTCCGGCCACTGATCAGCCCCGCCTGCGGGCCGCCCAGCAGCTTGTCGCCGCTATAGGTGACGATGTCCACGCCCGCGCGCAGACTATCCAGCACGCCCGTCTCCCCTTCAATTCCGACCGCACGCAGGTCAAAGAGTGCGCCGCTGCCCAGATCCTCCATCAGTGGAACGCCACGCTTGTGGGCCAGCGCCACCAGATCTGCCGTCGAGGCCTGCTCGGTAAATCCTGTGATCTCGAAGTTCGAGCGGTGTACCCGCAGCAGCACCCGCGTCCGTTCGGTGATGGCCTTTTCGTAGTCAGAAATGCGGGTCCGGTTCGTCGTCCCAACTTCGCGCAGGATCGCCCCCGACTTCGCCATTACATCCGGAATGCGGAAGGACCCGCCAATCTCCACCAGCTCCCCGCGCGAGACGATAACTTCTCCGCCCTCCGCCAACGTGTTCAGCGCGAGCAGCACCGCGGCCGCATTATTGTTGACGATGATGGTCGCTATTTCAGCTGGTGTAGCGACAGCCGCTTCGGCTGTCCCGCTTGGGCGAAGCCCGGCGGCATTCGCCGGAGACCTCGCTGCAATTCCGTCGCTACCCAGCAACTGCCGCAATAACCGATCCACATGCACATCCCGCTTTCCGCGCGCACCTGCGGCAAGATCGAATTCCAGGTTGGAATAACTTGCCGCCGTCTCGCGAATGTGCTCGATGGCCGCATCCCCCAACGGAGCGCGCCCAAGGTTGGTATGCAGGATCACTCCGGTAGCGTTGACCACCGTCCGCAAGGAGTAGCCCATCGCCTTGCGCAGTTGGTTTTCCACCGCTTCCATCAGACCCGAAAGCGCAAGCTCCAGCGCATCGTCGTCCAGTAATCCAGATGTGATTTCTTGGCGTAAGCTGGCCAGCACGGCGCGCGCAGCGTCCGCCGCGGCATCGTGGCCGTAGATCTCCGCAAGCGCCGTGAGCGCGGGACTGCGCAGCACATCATCCACCGAAGGCAGCTTGCGAAAAAGCTCTGATTGCGCGGCATTTTTCACTGGAGGATTATCCCATGAGGGAATCGCCCACGCATCATCATTCACCTCATCACAGCGTATGCAGGTACGCGAGCAAATCTTGAATATCCTGCTGGCTGAGAGTTTGGCTATAGCCCGGCATATCCGGGCGGCCGTTGCGAATGATGTCGCTGACGCGGTCGTCGTTCGCGGGCAGTCCGCTGAGCGAAAGATATTGATGCTGGAATATCCCCTTCAGGCCGGGCCCCTTCTTGCCCTTCGTGGAATAAGGCCGGTGACAGCGGTCGCAGTAGTTGTCGTAAATCTTGCGTCCCGTGGCCTGTTGCGGATTGAGGCCGAGTTCGGCGTCTGATTTACGGCGCTCGATATCGCAGCCCGTGACCGATGCGAATGCCAGCAATGCGACGACAGTCGCGACGAACAGCCCGACCACGTTGAGCCTGCGCCCACATCGCGTTTCGGCCTTTCGCAATTTCATCGTTCTCATGCTTTCATATCCATTTTCGCCCGGCTTTCCCACAGGCATCGCGGCGTCGCTCCACTTACAATGATAGAGCATAGCCATGCCAGTCGCCGTGAAGCGAGTTTACGAAGCAGTAGCGCCCTCTGACGGCGCCCGCGTACTGGTAGACCGGTTGTGGCCGCGCGGTCTGCGCAAGTCCGACGTCGCCGCCGTCGAGTGGCTGCGAAATCTCGCTCCCTCGAATGAACTCCGCAAATGGTTCCACGCCCAGCCCGACAATTGGCAACTTTTTCGTAAGCGTTATCTGAAAGAACTCGCGAGTCCAGAAGCCGAAAAGGATTTGCTGACGCTCTATCGCCTGGCCCACAAAAGAAAGCGTCTCACGCTTCTGTTTGCGTCGAAGAACGAAATCCACAACAACGCAACCGTGCTCAAAGATCTGCTCGATGGAATGCGCAAGCCTCCCACTGGCACCGGGCCAGCCGCGCTCCGATCGGCGCGCCTGCGTGGCGCTGCGGTTCGACGCCGGTAGGCGTTGCCACCGCTGGCGGAACCTTCATTTAGAATCGCCGCATGAGGACCGTCTTTCAATGGAGCCTGGGTAAGCGCTCGCTCGAACTGGGCAAGCGCACGCTCATCATGGGCGTCGTCAATGTGACCCCTGACTCTTTTTTCGATGGCGGCCATTATCTGGACTCCGCAAAAGCCGCTGCCCACGCCTTGCAGTTGCTCGAGGAAGGCGCCGATATCATCGACGTTGGCGGAGAATCGACCCGCCCCGGCGCCAGCGTCGCGGTCACATCACCATCAGCGGAAACTCGAGATCACGAGGCAAAACAAAAGCAGGAAGGTCGCACGGCCAAGGTCGCCGTCAGCGTGGAAGAAGAATTGGGCCGCGTGCTGCCGGTGATCGCCGAACTCAAGAAACTCCGCCCCGATGCGGTCCTTTCCATCGATACGTATAAAGCCAGCGTGGCGCGCGCCGCGGTGGCCGCGGGCGCCGAAATCGTCAACGATGTCAGCGGCCTGCGCTGGGATCCGCAAATGGCCAGTACCCTCGCCGAATTGAAGTGTGGCGCCATCCTGATGCACATGCGTGGGCGTCCCGAGGAGTGGCGCACTCTGCCGCCGCCCATCGATATCGTTCTCCAGGTAAAACGCGAACTGCGCGAATGGGCGGAAGCCGCGATCCGAGCGGGGGTGCGGCGGGAAAGAATCGTGCTTGATCCCGGCTTCGGCTTCGGAAAAAACTTCGAGCAGAACTACCCGCTTCTGGCGCGCTTTCAGGAACTGCAGTCGTTGGGATTCCCCCTGTTGGCAGGCACTTCGAGAAAGTCATTTATCGGCCGCATGCTGGCAAAGGACGCGAACGACGCAGCCCCTGCCGACCGGCTCTACGGAAATCTCGCCGCTCATACGGTTCTGATTCTTAAAGGTGCGCACATCTTGCGCACGCACGATGTGAAGGCTGCAGTCGAAGCGGCGCGGGTGACTGATGCCATCCTCGCCTCTCATTGAACTTGGTTGCCGAGAATTCGTTCGCCGAATCGCACCTACGATATCGGATGCGGCACGCCACCGCTTCGGCCTGAGCGCTCGCTCCCCACATCACCGACGCAGGCCGCGCGGCGTTTGATTTCCAGCCAACATGCGCCTAAACTCTTGTGAATTGATCATCAGGCGCTGCCCTTCTGTCGCCCGGGAAGGTTCCATATTGAGGTGAGTTACCATGCGTCGACTTCTTCGTTCCCTTCTAGTCCCGCTTCTGCTTCTCTCTGCCGCGTCAGGGCAAGACAACCCGCAACCCCAGCTTCAACCCCGCACCGCCGAGCCGGCGAAGCCGAGCGGCCCGGATCGCGAAATCTCACTCGATGTGCAGGTCACGGATAAATCTGGCGCGCCGGTTCGAGGTCTGCAGCAACAAGACTTCGCCGTTCTTGACGATAAGCGACCGCAGAATATTGCTTCGTTTCACGCCGTCGATAATGGTGGCGATTCGACCACCGAGCCGGTGCAAGTCGTTCTGGTGGTCGATGCCGTCAACACCGGCTATAACTCCATCTCTTACGCGCGAGGCGAACTCAAGAAATTCTTACTGCAAAATGGCGGCAAACTTGCCCAGCCCGTGTCGCTCGTCATCTTCACCGACACCGGGGCCAAGATGCAGCAGGGTTCGTCGCGCGATGGCAACGCCCTGGCAGCGCTCTACGACCAATACGAAACCGGGCTGCGGATTCTCAATCGTTCTCAGGGCTTCTACGGCGCAACCGAGCGGTTTGACCTCTCGCTCAAGACCATGAACCAACTCATCGAATACGAGCACACTCAGCCGGGCAGAAAGCTGATGGTTTGGTTCAGTCCCGGATGGCCCCTGCTCTCCGGACCAAACGTTCAGCTCACCTATAAAGAATCTCAGCAGTTGTTCAACACGATCGTGGGGCTTTCGACAGGCCTTAGGGACTCTCGCATTACTGTCTATGCCATCGATCCGCTTGGCTTGGCCGATGCAGGCGGAGTCCGGATTGGCTATTATCAGGAATTCTTGAAAGGCGTTACTTCGCCTTCCAAGCTCAACCTGGGCAACCTGGGCCTGCAGGTACTGGCAGTTCAAACCGGCGGCCGCGTGCTGAACTCGAGCAATGACCTCACCACCGAGATCGCAAACTGCGCCGCCGATGCCACTTCTTTTTACGTCCTCTCGTTCAAAGCCGCTCGGGCCGACCGGGCAAACGAATACCACGCCATCGGAATCAATGTCGATAAACCCGGGATCACAGCTCGCACCCGCACCGGCTACTACGCCCAGCCTTGAATCGCGGCTTTTTGAGGTCCTTAAAACCCTTTCCCCGAATCCAGCAGAATCGTCACTGGCCCCTCGTTCACCAACTCCACCTTCATCATTTCCTGAAAGCGTCCCGTCTCGCAGCGCAATCCGTGCGCGCGAACTTGCTCAACGAAAAACTCATAGAGTTGTCGCGCTTTTTCCGGCGTCGCGGCGTCATCGAACGAAGGCCTCTTGCCTCGCCTCACGTCGCCGTACAACGTGAACTGCGAAACTGCCAGCACGCTTCCGCCAACCTCCTGCACGCTGCGGTTCATCTTTCCCTGGGCATCCTCAAACACTCGTAAGCCACAGATTTTTTCTGCCAGGTAGGTAGCGCCGGCTTCGGTATCGTCCCGGCCCACGCCCAGCAAAACCAGCAGTCCGAGGCCGATCTCGCCTGTAATCTCCGCGTTCACCGAAACTCGGGCGCGACTGACTCGCTGCACAACTGCACGCATGTGGTTTGACCGCTACGAGCGGCCGCGTTTAGGATGCTGAAGGTATACCACAGCCTTCGGCCTGATGAGTCCGGCGCTTCCTTTACAGCCATTTGCCGGGACCGTTACACTACACGTTCGCCTTTTTCCGTTGCAGTGGCATCTGACACGCTGGCCGAAAAGAAAAGGCGGCGACCTTAATTTGGCGATCTGGCTTGGGCGATCGTGAGTCCAGGATATCGAATTTCAAATCTAATCGAGTTTAAGCGAGGAGAAACATGGCAGCCGTTGACGAGAAGGTAAAACAGATTATCGTGGAGCAGTTGGGTGTGGACGAAGGCGAGGTCACTTCCAGCGCTTCGTTCGTGGATGACCTGGGCGCGGATTCATTGGATACGGTGGAACTGGTGATGGCTTTCGAAGAAGGCTTCGACATCGAGATTCCGGACGAAGACGCCGAAAAAATCCGCACCGTGCAGGACGCCATCGATTACATCTCCAAGCATTCGAAAGGCGGCAAGTAGTTTGGGACGCAGGGTCGTAGTTACCGGCATCGGCCTGATCTGTGGCGTGGGCAACACCACCGGAGAAGTGTGGCAGGCCGTGCTCGCTGGCAAGAGCGGCGTGGCCCGCATCACTCAATTCGACTGCAGCAATTTCGCCTGCCAGATTGCCGCCGAGGTCAAGAACTTCGATCCACTCAACTTCATCGAAAAAAAGGAAGTCAAGAAGATGGGACGCTTCATCCACCTGGCGCTGGCCGCCGCGGATGAAGCGTTCAAGATGTCCGGCTTGAAGATCACTCCCGAAAACGCCGAGCGCGTCGGCGTGCACATCGGCTCCGGCATCGGCGGATTCGATATCATCGAACGCGAACATGCCGCTCTGCTCGAGGGTGGACCGCGCAAGATTTCTCCTTTCTTTATTCCCGCCGCCATCGTCAATCTCGCCGCCGGCCACGTCTCCATGCGCTTCGGCGCCAAGGGACCAAACGAGGCCACGGCCACCGCCTGCACCACCAGCGCCCACTCCATCGGTGATTCTTTCCGCATCATTCAGCACAATGACGCCGATGTGATGATCGCCGGCGGTTCCGAGGCCGCCATCACCGCGATGGGCGTCGGGGGATTCGCCGCCATGCGCGCGCTTTCCACCCGCAATGACGACCCGGAAAAGGCCAGCCGTCCCTGGGACCAGGATCGCGACGGCTTTGTGATGGGCGAAGGCGCCGGCATCCTGATGCTGGAAGAGCTTGAGCATGCCAAGAAGCGAGGCGCGACGATCCTCGCCGAAGTTGCGGGCTACGGCATGTCGGGCGATGCCTATCACATGACTCAGCCTGCGCCCGAGCACGAAGGCGGCTTCCGCGTTATGCGAAACGCCGTGCGCGACGCCGGCATCAGCCCCGACAAAGTTGACTACGTCAACGCCCACGGAACGTCCACGCCCATCGGCGACACGCTTGAGGCGCACGCCATCCGCAACTTTTTTGGCCCGCGCAAGATTCCCGTCAGCTCCACCAAGTCCATGACCGGCCATCTCCTCGGCGGCGCTGGAGGCCTTGAAGCCGGAATCACCGTCCTTGCTCTACGCGACCAGATTCTTCCGCCCACCATCAACCTCCTCCATCAAGATCCAGAAACTGACGCCATGGATTTCGTCCCCAACCACGCCCGCAAAGCCAAGCTCGAATATGCCATGTCGAATTCCTTCGGCTTCGGCGGCACCAATGGCGCGCTGCTGTTTCGCCGCTGGTCAGAATCGTAGCCAGTCTCCTGATCCGGGCATTAAACCACTGAATTTCCAGTACTCTATAACTCGC
Organism: uncultured Acidobacteriaceae bacterium; assembly: GCA_964403025.1. Taxonomy (GTDB): domain Bacteria; phylum Acidobacteriota; class Terriglobia; order Terriglobales; family Acidobacteriaceae; genus Sulfotelmatobacter. The sequence goes on from CAYOEH010000010.1 coordinate 28,140, forward strand.
TCCCCACTCGCCAGTCCACTTCCAGGTCATGAACCTTTTATGCTTCCCGCCTTGCCCCTTAGGGTTCTTTGAATTCCCTCCCCGGCACGCCACAATAAACATTCATACTGGAAATTATCCCTAACCCCTTATGCAAAAAGCCTTTGGCACTGTCCTGGCACCGGTTCTACCCGCCAAGAAGGCAGCCGCTCGAGCCGCCTTGATCGACCTCGACGAACCTTCTAACTCCTTGCTAACCGAATGTTTCCGGCAGTTTGGAATCGAGACCAAACCCGTATCTTTGATCGCAGCCCAGCGCCTGCACCAGGAGAAGTTTGAAGCCTGTGTCACCCATCTGGGGCCCGCAGCTGAAGCCGTTATGGAGGCTGCCCGAACGTCCCCTTCCAACAGCCGTCTCATCCTCTATGCAATCGGCGGCAACGCGCAGGAAGCGATGCGCTACTCCAAGTATGGGATTAACGCCGTCTTCCAGGCGCCCCTGGAGCGTCCTTCCGCCCTCAAACTGGTACGCGCCACCCACATGCTGGTTCGCCATGAATTCCGGCGCTACGCGCGCATCCCCATCATGACCGAAGTCACGATCGTCAGTTCCGATGGTAACCGCGTCAGCGCCTCCAGCATCGATGTCAGCTCTGGTGGCATGTCGCTGAAGAGCTCCGAGGATATGCCTGCCGGAACCAACGTGGAAATCTCCTTTTCCCTGCTCACGCTGCCGCGCGTGAACCTGCGCGGAGTCGTGACCTGGCGCAAGACCAAGTCCTTCGGCCTGCACTTCGACCCCACCGACGACCGACGGCAAAAAGTCAAAGAGTGGATCGACGCTTACCTGGAAAGCTAGAAAGGGTAGCTTCTGCGACAGCCCATGTAGGGACAGCCGCCTAAGCTTGCCCTGAGCGAAGCCGAAGGGGCTGTCCGCAGCGCGAAGCTCCGTTCATGCTTCCACTCCCGCTACAATATCCCCGTGCCCGAAGCCAGTACCCGCGAAGTTGCCACAACCGAAGTCACGGCCAGCCCCCTCCGCTTCACCCTCCGCCAACGAATCGTTCTCCGCCTCATCATCGCCGCCGGATACTGGTTCATCCGCCTCATCGGTCCCACCTTGCGCGTGTGCGTCTCGCGCGAAGAAGGTGCGCAGCAAACCATCGACCAGCGCCCGCTGATCGTTTCCCTGTGGCACGCGTGTCAGATTCCGGCAACCTACGTGTGCCGCGATATCGGCGTACGCGTGATGAGCAGCAACAGTTACGACGGCGAATACATGGGACGCATCATCCGCAAATTCGGCTTCGTCGCCGTCAAAGGCTCCAGCAGCCGCAACGCCGTGCGCGCCCTGCTCGGCCTGCGCCGCGCCCTTCAGGACGGATGGACCGTCGCCTTCACCCTCGACGGCCCCCGCGGCCCGCGCCGCAAAGTGAAGCCCGGCCCCGTCACCCTCGCGCGCTCCGCCGGCGTTCCCCTCAGCATGTTTCACATGGCCGTCGAGCGCGCCTGGGTCCTCAACACCTGGGACCGCCTCATCATTCCAAAACCTTTTTCCCGCGTGCTGGTACGCTTCGGCAAACTGATCCCGGTCCCGGCGGATGCAAGTGAGGAAGACCTCGAGCGCTACACCGCGGAACTCCAAGCCGCTCTCGATCGCGTCTGCGAATTCGCGGAAGAGAGCGTGAAAAAGGTCGGCACGGCGGAGTTTCCGTATTACCGCCAGACCTGAGGCTGCCAGTTTCCGGTTTGCCCGTAATCCGCCCGCTCTCCACATCTCAAAAGGTACAATTGGGGGATTCCGATGCCGCTGGCACGCGCAACCCGGTTGGGCCCGTACGAAATCCTCACGCCTCTCGGCGCCGGCGGCATGGGCGAAGTCTATAAGGCACGCGATACGCGCCTGGATCGCATCGTCGCGGTTAAGATTTCTAAGCAACAGTTCTCCGAACGCTTCGAGCGCGAAGCCCATGCCGTAGCCTCCCTGAATCACCCTCACGTTTGCACGTTGCATGATATCGGGCCAAATTACCTGGTCATGGAGTACGTGGAAGGCACCGTACTCCGAGGGCCTTTGCCCGTCACCCAAGCTCTTAACTACGCGGTGCAGATTTGCGATGCACTTGACGCTGCCCACAAGAAGGGCATCGTCCATCGCGATCTCAAGCCCGCGAACATTCTGGTCACTAAGAGCGGCATCAAGCTGCTGGACTTCAGCCTGGCTAAGATCGCCCCGACAAAAATCGCCCTGACGAAGTCCAGTGCCAGCAAGGCCGGGCAATCCGCCGACCCGCCCATCGACGCCACTCTCTCCATGGCGCTCACCGGGAAAAACGAAATCGTGGGCACGCTCTTTTACATGTCACCGGAGCAGTTGCAGGCACAGGGCACCGGAGCGGAGGTTGACGCCCGCAGCGACATCTTCTCCTTCGGCCTGGTGCTGTATGAAATGCTCACGGGAAAGCGCGCCTTTGACGGAGCTTCTCCAGCCACCGTGATCGCCGCCATCATGGAACGTCCAGCGCCGTCCATTGCAGACGTCGCGCCTCCCGCGCTAGACCGGATTCTTAAGCGTTGCTTGGAGAAAGATCCCGATAACCGCTGGCAGAGCGCTCGCGACCTCAAAGCCGAGTTGGAGTGGATTGCACAGGCTCCGAGTGGGGGAAGCACCGTGTCCGGCCCCACACGCCCTACGTGGCTACCCTGGATAGCCGTGGGAGTGCTCGCCTTGGTCGCAGCAGCCACTTCCTGGATCGCCTACCGCTCCACGCGCACTCCGGAACTCAAGCCGTTGGTCCGGCTGGATGTTGACTTGGGTCGCGACGTGTATTTGACCGCGGTGGGCGGGTCCGACGTTATCATCTCTCCCGACGGCAGGCGCATTGCCTACCTTTCTCGCGGCCGTATCTTCACGCGCCGGCTGGATCAAGCGAACGCTACAGAACTCGCCATCACGCAGGGTGCGACAAGCCCGTTCTTTTCCCCAGATGGCCAATGGATTGGCTTTTCTGCAAACGGAAAATTGAGAAAAATCTCGGTTGAAGGCGGTTCGGAGATTGCCTTGTGCGATGCAGGCGCGTCCTACACCGGCGGCGATTGGGGGGATGACGGCAATATCGTCATGACGCTCAACGCCCACGCCGGACTATCACAGGTTTCCGCCGGCGGAGGAAAGCCCGTCCCCCTCACCGAGCTTCAAGAAGAGGAACGATCCCATCGCTATCCGCAAATACTGCCCGGCGCCAAGGCAGTGCTCTTCACCGTCCAAAATGCCAATTTAAGCGTGGATGACTCCTCCATCGACATAGTCACGCAGAAGGAATACCGCCGCAAAACTCTGTTGCGCGGCGGGACCTTTGGGCAGTATCTAGAAGCCTCCGGCGGCAAGGGCTATCTCATGTACGTGAACCGGGGAACGCTGTTCGCAGTTGCTTTTGACCCCGTGAAGCTGGAGACGAGTGGCGCGCCTGTGCCCGTCTTACAGCATGTTTCTTATTCTCCGCGGTTTGGCTCCGCGAAGTTAAGTTTCGCTCGTACTGGGGCGCTGGTGTACCGCAGCAGCGAGATCGACGCTACACGGCTGGCGATCGAATGGCTGGAGCCGGATGGCAAAACACAGCCCTTGATGGACAAGCCTGGGCTCTTCCAGAATCCGCACCTCTCACCCAACGGGCAGCGCCTGGCTGTCGACGGCGCGGATTTAACCAATCTCGGCATTTGGATCTATGACCTTCCGCGCGACACGCTAACCCGCTTGACGAGCGAGCCGGACCATAAGCCGGTGTGGACGCCGGATGGCAAGTTTGTTGTCTATCGCTCGGCCCAGGGGATATCCGGGACGCGAGCCGACGGCGGCGGCAAGCCCCAGCCTCTGACCCTGAGCAAGGACCTTCAATTCCCCACGTCTTTCTCGCCCGATGGCAAGCGACTGGCGTTTCATCAAGACGGGATACAAGGCTTCGATCTTTGGACAGTATCGATAGAACGCGACGGAGACGAACTGAAGGCGGGAACACCCGAGTTGTTTCTGGGAACGCCTTTTGCCGAGCGGGACGCCAGCTTCTCCTCTACGGTCGCTGGCTGGGATACGACTCCAACGAGTCGGGTATTCCCCAGGTTTATGTGCGTGCGTTTCCAGACAAAGGCGGCCGCTGGCAAATCTCCAACACCGGTGGAACCGCACCCATCTTCTGTCGCAACGGACGAGAGCTGTTTTTTTATAGCCTCACTGACGATCGGATCATGGTGGCGAGTTATTCGGTCGAGGGTGGCTCGTTCCTGGTGGGAAAACCGCGGGTGTGGTCAGACGTAAGTTTGGCGGCGCTGGCCGCCTCCACCGGGGCTACTCAGTACGACATTGCACCCGACGGAAAGCGCCTTGTCGCCGCTACTTACGCGGGGGGAGCAACCCAGCAGAACTCAGGCCACGTCATCTTCCTCGAAAACTTCATCGACGAATTGCAAAGGAAGGCACCGCTCAGGGACAAGTAGTCGTCGAGAATTTCAAACGGACCCCCTCTGGCGGAAATACCCATCCGAATGCCGAATCCGATTCCTGCGACTCGGTTCTCCGAAGTGGTCCTGGATTGTTGGCAAACCGGAAGCTGACCCTGCCTCCAAATCAGTTTCGGCAGGTTGACTTCCACCGCTCCCGCCCGGTAAATTTCTCGCACCACTTATTTCCGTTCTTTGAAATGTCCTTCGGTTTGCGCGTCTTTGCCTTGTGGCGAAGACAGGGAAGCGGGTGCAATTCCCGCGCTGCCGCGCAACTGTAAGCGAGAAAATCGCAGCCGGTCACTGGGAGAACTCCCGGGAAGCCCGTCTGCAGAATCCGGATGCTCTGGCCAATGGCTAATTGCTAGCTGCTAATTGCCAATTGCTAATTGCTGGCACACCCATCCTCACTCGCCAAGCCAGGAGACCGGCGTAAACCGTCCACCTTAACCCCTTTCGCGTGAAAAGGAGGATGGTTATGCGCGCTCTTTGCGCTTCGCTTTTGCTTGTCGTTCTTCTCGCCGCAGCATCCGCTGCCGATCTCAAGGTCAAAGTCGTCGACCCTCAATCCGCCGCCGTTTCCGGCGCTCAGGTGTTGCTACTCGAAGATAAAACTGCTTCGCATCCGCAGGTGGAGCTGACCTCCGCCGAGGGAGTAGCTGTCTTTCACGAAGTCGCAGCCGGCCCTCACCAGATCCGCGTCCTCGCTCCCGGCTTCGCAGTCGATAGCACGGCGCTTTCCGACAAGGTGGATTCCGTCACCATCCAGCTTCGCCTCGCTCCCACTTCGCAAACCGTGGTAGTCACCGCAACCCGCACACCTGTGGAGGCCAGCACCGCCGGCGCCGACGTGGAAGCTCTGAGCAGCGAGCAGTTACAAGTCATGAATCCGGTTGCTGCCGATGATGCTCTTCGCTTTCTTCCCGGCGCCGTGGTGAACACGGCAGGCCAGCGCGGGGGATTGTCATCGCTCTTCGTGCGCGGTGGTGATTCCAACTACAACAAAGTGATCGTCGACGGCGTAAGCGTCACCGAGCCCGGGGGAACGATTGATTTCGGCACACTCTCCCTCGCCGAAGCCGATCGCCTGGAATTTCTGCGCGGGGCGCAGAGCACGCTCTACGGTTCTGATGCGATGACCAGCGTGGTCCAGGTTTGGACTCGCACCGGCAACACGCCCGTTCCGGAATTTCGCTTCGGAGCAGATGCCGGCAACTACGGCACGGAAAGCGGCTACGCGTCCCTCGCCGGATCTCACGGCCGCTTCGATTACAACCTCTTCGGCAATCAGTTCAATACCAGCGGCTCCGGCCCCAATGACGATTACTCCAACTCTCTGGAAGGCGCGAATGTGGGCTTCCTGTTGAACGACAAGATTTCTCTGCGCCTGCGCGCTCGCCACGATAACAGCGTGACCGGAACACCTGGTGCATGGAATTTCAACGGAAACAACGTGTTTGATGTCTTTGGCACAACCTATGTCCTCTCTCCCGATCTCGGCGCGCGTGCCCGGCAAAGCAATCTGCTCGCCAGCCTTGATCTCGCGGTGAAAACCGGATCGAACTGGACGCACCACTTCACCGGCTTCGAATACAACCTGAAGACCACCAACCTGGATAGCGGCATTTCGCCCGAGAACACTCCCTTCGGCACGCTCAACACTCCCTTCGAGGCCCTGGTCAACGTCAACCGCGCCGGCTTCGACTACCAGGGCAATTATGTTGAGCGCAACTGGGCGGAAACCACAGTCGGTTACGAGTTCGAGGACGAAAATGGTTCGGTCAACGATCCGATCCCCGCCAACTTTGCCAGCGGCGGCCACGGCTTGCGCTTGAACGAAGCCGCTTACGCGCAACAGGCGCTCACCCTCGGGCGACTCACCGTGATCGCAGGCGGACGCTTCGTTCACAACACCACCTTCGGCAACACCGGCGTCCCGCGTGTCGCCCTCGGTTTCAAGGCTTTCCACGGTGGCCAGCTGTTTTCCGGAACGCGGCTGAATTTTTCCTACGCCACCGGAATCAAGGAGCCCCGCTTCGAGGAAACTTTCGTCAGCAGTCAGTTTCAGCTTCCCAATCTCAATTTGAAGGCCGAGCGCAACCGCGCCTTCGAAGCCGGTTTTCAGCAAAACCTGTTGACCCGGTTTATCTTCGTCGCCAACTATTTCAATAACCTGTTCCACGATCAAATCGAGTTCATCACCGTCAACCCGAATACTTTCGTAGGAGAGTACGTCAATCTGGAAAAATCCTTCGCCCAGGGCGCGGAAGCCGAGCTGCAAAGCCGGATCACGCAGCGGCTCTCCTGGAACACCTCCTACACTTACACTTCTACCGAGATTCTGCTGGCCCCGCCGGGAAGTTCTCCTCCCTACGCCCAGGGAGATCCTCTTCTCCGCCGGCCTCGCCACACGGCTTCCACCTTGCTTACCTACCTCGGCCCGCGCTGGGGCGGAAATCTTGGAGGCAGTTTTGTGGGCCCGCGCCCCGATTCCGATTTCGACGGTTTCGGCATCACTCACACGCCGGGATATTTTCTCTTGGACGCGGGCGGCTGGTACAAAGTCAATTCCCGCGTGACCCTCTACGCCAACGCTGAAAACGTGCTCGACCACTTCTACGAAGAAGTGACGGGCTATCCAGCGCTCCGCGCAAACTTCCGCGCCGGAGTACGCTTCCGCATCGGAGGGGAATGATTATCGCTGGAGAAGAAACTCAGTTGGATTCTGAGCTTATGTGGGGACAGCCGCCCTCGGCTGTCCTGCCAGCGCATTCTGCAAACTGCCGCAAATTGTTGTTTTGAATTGAAGTACGCCCGTCTCGCCGGACGACCTTTGTTTAACTTGCTTTCTCGGGAGGTCTGGCCATCGACATCGGCATAGCCGCATTCATCTTGCCGCCGAAGTATTTCGTCCGCGCCAGCAACAATTTCTCGATGTCGACCCCGGTCAACGGCTGCTGCCGTCCCAGCAAATGCGTGACCAGCGCAATCTGCGCGAAGTGTTCCACCGTTTCCATCTTCATGTAGGCGTGCTCGATGGTATCGCCGTAGGCGACCACGCCGTGATTCGACATCAGGATGGCATCATAATGCGGCACATAAGGCTCCAGGGTTTGCGCCAGCTCGGAGGTTCCCGGCGTCCCGTAGCGCGCCAGCGGAATGCATCCCAATCCCATCACCACTTCGCAAACCAGAGGTTCCGTCAACGCCATTCCCGCCGCCGCAAATCCCGTTGCTGTGGGCGGATGCGCGTGCACGATCGCTTGCACATCAGGCCGCGTGCGATAGATCAACAGATGCATCCCAATCTCGCTGGTTACATTCCGCTTGCCCGCCACCCGCGTGCCTTCCTGGTCCACCACCACCATGTCCGCCGGCCGCATCGCCCCCTTGCTCACGCAGGTGGGGGTTACCAGAATTCGGCCGCTGTCGAGTCGTACGGACAAATTTCCATCCATCGCCGCTACAAAACCGCGCTCGTGCAGCATGCGGCCGTAGCGAACAATTTCTTCCCTGTGTTTCCGTTCAGTGGCCATGGAATACTCTTTTCAGGGGAGCGGCGAAAGGGCAGAAGCTACAACCCCCGCATAGTATCGCACCTTGCGCGAAACCGACAAATAAATTTACCAGACCGGGCAGAATATGTTGGCCCGGGCTTCGAAGCATCCGCTGCTCCTGTAATCTTAACCCGTGTTGGTTTCTGACTTCCATTTTCATCTTCCCGACGATCTCATTGCCCAGGAACCTCTTGCCGCTCGCGATGCCTCCCGCATGCTCCGCATCGACCGCAATAGCGGCCGGTGGTCCGACTGTGAATTTCGCGACTTCCCGGATTTATTGCGGCCTGGCGATCTGGTCGTGTTCAACAACACTCGCGTCTTTCCCGCCCGGCTTTACGGCCGCCGCCGAGGCGCTCGCGCTCAACCGGTCAGCCCTCATAATGCCGCTGCCCGCGATTTTCTTCACGGCCGCATCGAAGTGCTGCTCACTCGCCAGCTCTCCGCCAAGCCCAATGACTGGGAATGCCTCGTCCGTCCCGGCCGCAAAATCGGCGTAGGCGAGCACCTCTTCTTCGGCGACCATGACGAACTGCAAGCCGAAGTTCTGGCGCGCGCAGAATTTGGCGAGCGCCGCATCCGCTTCCAGCCGGTCGCAGATTTCTTCGCCACCCTCGATCGCATCGGCCACGTCCCGCTCCCTCCCTACATCTCCCGCGCCGATTCTTCTTGTGACCGCGATCGTTATCAAACCGTCTATGCCGATCCGCGCGGCTCCGTCGCCGCTCCCACCGCCGGCCTTCACTTCACCCCTGAAATTCTCGAGCGCATCCGTCAACGTGGAATCGAAACCACCGAGATCACTCTTCACGTCGGCCTCGGGACTTTTCAACCCATTCGCGTCGGGCGCGTCGAAGATCACAAACTCCACTCCGAGCCGTATTCCATCTCCGCAGCAGCTGCCAACGCTATCAACCACGCTCTCGGCGAATCGCGGCGCATCATCGCCATCGGCACCACCACCGTCCGCACCCTCGAACATGCGGTTCGCGCCGGCTCTGGAACTATCCTCGCCGGCGGCGCTGCCGCAGACCTGTTCATCTATCCAGGCTTCGAATTCAAAGTCCTCAAGGCCATGCTCACGAACTTCCACCTGCCCCAGTCTTCTTTGCTCATGCTGGTCAGCGCCTTCGGCGGAAAGGAAAACATTTTGCGCGCCTATCAACACGCGGTCTCCGCACGTTATCGTTTCTATTCCTACGGAGACTGCATGTTCATCGAATAGTGTTCGCAAGTTATCTGCTCGCCGAGCTCTACCCTGTGTTCCTCTGTGCCCCCTCTGTTAAAGACTTTCCGCCCGTCGTCTGCTCCCGCCCTTGCGCTATACTCTTCCCGGAGCAGCACATGTCCACTGCGGTAAAACAAATTTCCATCGGGGGCTTCGTCGCCGAACTCCGCAAGTTTCCCGAGGCCGCATTCGACCAAACCGAGCAACTCCGCAGATTCCTGCAGGAGACCCCGCTCAATCCCGACTCGTTAGCTCCCTATCTGATCTGGGACCGCCAGCACTACACTCGCAACCTCATCGACAAAACTCCTCTCTATGAATTGATGGCCATCTGCTGGGAAGTCGGCCAGGCCAGTTCCGTGCACAATCATCGCGATCAGAATTGCTGGATGGCCGTACCCCTCGGTCGGTTGCTGGTGGAAAACTTTCACGTCGTACAGCAGGACATCGCGCTCGGCAAATGCACCATCCAGTCCGCGGAAATCGTTGAGATGAATGCATCGCATCCCTGTGCCGTCGATCCCCTCGAACCCGTTCACCGCGTCTTTAATCCCCGTGAATTCAATCAACGCGCGGTCAGTCTGCACGTCTACTCCCGTCCCTTCGACACCTGCGTCGTCTACTCCGCCGAGCAAGGCACGTGCGGCGAAATCGAGCTCCACTACACCACCCAATACGGAAAACGAACGTAACCCGCTCCGCTAGAAGACCCTTGGTCCCTCGTCCTTCCCAGCGGTAATTTACAGAGTTGAGAGGTTTGCATGAAACACGTGTTAGCCGCGCTGCTTGGGATTGCTGCTTTTTGGGGTGGCCTATCTTATTATCAGAATCACTTTATGCAGCCGAAACCGCACGCCGCCGTGCCCTCGTCGGAGATTGCATCGCAATCGCCGGATGGTCAGCAGACCGGTCTTCCGGACACCAGCCAATACGTTAAAGTCAACGGGCCACTCGCGAACTGGATGGACAGGTTCAACCCGTGGCACAAAACGCCAGCGCCGGTGCCGCCGCCCGTGCCACATTCCAGCGACCATGTCGCTTCCTCACCTGTGGGCACCAGTAGCGCCATTGTGCACAAAACTTTCGCCATCACTTCCGCCGCAAAATTTGCCTTCGAAGTTCCGCCGCACGCTGCCAGCCCGCAACTGAACGGAAGTTACCGCTCGTTTACGCAACTGGCCGGAAGCCAGTCCAGCGACGACAGCACAGACGTCGATCTTCTCCTGATGAACGCCGAACAATACGCGGACTTCGCCGGTGGCCATCCCGCCGACGTCGTCTACTCGGTCGACTCTTCCCATGAGCAGGACGTGGCCTTCGGCCTTCCCGCCACTTTCGATAAGCCTGCCCAGTACTATCTCGTCTTCCGCAATAGCTCCGGCCATGCCGGAAAAAGAGTAGTGCAAGCCGACTTCCGCGTCGATTTCTAGCAGCGGTGCTCATGTGGGGACAGCCGCCTCAACTTGCCCTGAGCGACGCCGAAGGGGCTGTCCAGTCGAGCGCAGCGAGGCGTTCCGGCTGCTAAACTACAGCCTTGCCGCCTCGCACAAAATCTCCGGAACCCACCGCCGTCGCGCCTGCAGCAGCACTTAAGTCCGCGCCATCATCAACGAAAGACCGCATCTTTCTGATCGACACCATGTCGTTCATCTTCCGTGCCTACCACGCCATGGCACGACAGCGCTCCATGTCCACAAAATCCGGCCTTCCCACTGCCGCGGTCTACGTCTTCGTCAACATGCTGCGCAAGCTGCGCGACGATTTCTCTCCCGCCTATCTCGCCGCGGTCTTCGATGTCGCCGCCAAAACTTTTCGCGACACCCAGGCCGAAGCCATCACGAAAGTTCGCAAGTTCGATATCAAGACTCAAACTTTCACTGAGATCGAATACAAAGGTTACAAAGCCAATCGCGCCGCCATGCCCGAGGATCTCGCACAGCAGATTCCCTACATCCGCCGCGCCCTCGAAGCCTATCGCATCCCCATTCTCGAACTGGCCGGCTTCGAAGCCGACGATGTCATCGGCACCCTCGCCCGCAAAGCTGCTGCCGCTTCGTACTGCGTCTACGTCGTCTCCAGCGACAAGGACATGATGCAGCTCGTCAACGATGACGTGCAGATTCTCAATCCTCCGAAAGACAATCTGATCTGCGACGCCGCCAAGGTCGAAGAAATTCTCGGCGTCCCTCCCGAGCGCGTCATCGATATCATGGCCCTGCGCGGCGACACCATCGACAATATTCCCGGCGCCCCCGGCATCGGCGATAAAGGCTCCGTCGAAATCATCAAGCGCTTCGGCACTGTCGAACAGGCCCTCGACCGCGCCGCCGAAGTCGAGAAGAAAACCTACCGCGAATCTCTTCTCAACAATCGCGACATCATTCTCTTTAGCAAGAGCATGGCCACCATCGACACCAATGTTCCCGTTGAGTTCAACGTCGAAGCTATGCGTGCCGGCGAGCCCGATCTCGACCTCCTCCGCCAGCTCTTCACCGAACTGGAATTCACTTCTCTGCTGAAGGAAATCTTGCCCCAGGTTCAGGTGACGGAAACTCGCTACACCGAGGCTCAGTCGGCGGCCGAGATCGACACCGTCGTTCGTTCGCTTGCTCCGAAAAGTGCGATCGCAATTGCCGTGGAACTGGATCAGAACGAATCGCTCACCGAAGACGAGGACGAAGCCGGCGACGACGAGCCGCAGGACGCGATGTTGCCGCTAACCGATGGCTCGCCAACATCGGCGCCTGAGCCCGCCTCCCGCCGCATCGCCATCTCCGCAGTCGCAGGTTCAGCCGCGATTGTGAAACTCGATTCCGACGCTGCAGACAAGCTCCGTTCTATTTTGACGACGGAATCCACACCGAAAGCGGTTCACGACTACAAAGCCGCGATCCACACACTCGATCCCCTCGGCATTCATCTGCAGGGCGTGCAGCACGATCCCATGCTGTATTCCTATCTGCTCGATCCCACTTATTCCTCGCATCGTCTCGCCGATGTCGCGCTCCGCCGCTTCAATCTCAAACTCAGCCAGCTCCAAACCAAGAACGATCTTGCCGAGGCCGCCGACGTCACCGGCCGGCTCGCCTCCGCTCTCGGCGAAGAAGTCAAACAAGCAGGACTGACCGAACTGTACGAGAACATCGATCTGCCGCTCGTCCCAGTTCTCGCCCGCATGGAGCGGGCCGGAGTAAAAATCGACACCGCCGCGCTCGCTAAAATGTCATCTGAACTCGAACGCGAAATCGGCGTGAAGGCGAAGGAAATCTACGAAGCCGCTGGCATGGAGTTCAACATCGGCTCGCCCAAGCAGCTCGGTGACGTTCTCTTCAACAAGATGAATCTGGCCAAGCCCGTGAAATATGGCAAAGGCCGCGTTATATCGACTGCCGTCGATGTTCTCGAAACTCTCGCCGAGGATCATCCCATCGCCCGCATGGTCCTCGACTACCGCCAGCTCACGAAATTAAAGTCCACGTACGTCGACACCCTGCCCGCGCTCATCAATCGCTCCACCGGACGCCTGCATACCACTTTCGGCCAAACCGGAACTGCTACTGGCCGCCTCTCGTCCGCCAATCCGAATCTGCAAAACATTCCCATCCGCACCGAGCTCGGACGCGGCATTCGCGCCGCCTTCATCGCCGAGCCCGGCCACGTACTGCTCACCGCCGATTATTCGCAGATCGAACTCCGCCTGCTCGCGCACTTCTCGCGCGATCCGCTGCTGGTCGAAGCCTTCCGCCGCGGCGACGACATCCACACCCTCACCGCCTCGCAAGTCTTTGGCGTGCCGCCGCTCATGGTCACGCCTGAGCATCGCCGCGCCGCCAAAGTCGTCAACTTCGGCATCGTCTACGGCCTCTCGCCCTTCGGCCTCTCGCAAAATCTCGGCATCGAGCCTGCCGAAGCCAAACAATTCATCGCCAACTATTTCGAGAAATACAAAGGCGTCCGCGCCTTCATCGACAAAACTCTCGAAGAAGCCCGCCGCGACCTAAAAGTAAGAACCCTCCACGGACGCATCCGCCCCATCCCCGACATCAACAGCAAGAATGCCAACCAGCGCGGTTTCGCAGAACGCACCGCCGTCAACACCCCGCTGCAAGGCACCGCCGCCGACTTAATCAAAGTGGCCATGATCCGCATCGACGCCGCGTTGCAGGAACGCCAACTAAAGTCCCGAATGACCCTGCAAGTTCACGACGAACTAGTCTTCGAAGTCCCGGAAGAAGAAATAGAAGAAATGAAATCCCTGGTCCGCGAGCAAATGGAAAAAGCCCACCCGCTCACCGTCCCGCTGCTCGTAGAAATGGAAGTGGGCCCGAACTGGAGAGATCTGGACTAACAGGGTGCCAAAGCTAATGTGGAAGCGGGTGCCCCGTCCTTGTCTCTGCGTTCTTTGCAGAGACAGGGCGGGGATTTTGACTCTGACTCTCAGCCTACCGGCGGCATGAAAGACGCGAAGCTCTTAACTCCCGGCAATCCACCCCACTGCCCCCGCCCCCAAAATCAACCACGCCGAATTAACCTTGAACCGAAATATCGCAATCGCGCTAACAACCAGAATCGAAACCGTAAGCCAATCTGTAATCGAAGCCTTTCCCAATTGCCAGGCAACCACCGCGATCAGTGCGAGCGACCCCACCACGACCCCATCCAGCACCGCTCCCGCTGCCGGCGACCGCCGGATCTTCGGAATCACGGGCCCGCTGATCGCGACGAAGACAAATCCCGGCAAGAAAATCCCGAGAGTCGCAACCAATGCGCCTGGCAAGCCGCTTACCAGATAGCCGATAAAAGTCGCTGTCGTGAACACCGGTCCCGGGGTGAATTGCCCCACTGCCACCGCATCGATAAGTTGTTTTTCCGTCAACCAATGCAGGTGATCGACAAACTCTGATCGCAGGAACGCCAGCAGAACATACCCGCTTCCAAATACAACCGACCCAATTTTCAGAAAGGAAAGGAACAAACGTCCCAGGCGGATTGGCGCCACCGCGGCAACCGCAAGCGCTGTCATACTCACCGGCGAAAATATCTTCGTCAAACCGATCCCGCAGAGCGCGGCCGGATTGTGATTACTCTTCTGCCACCACCACGCAATCCCGGAAATCGCACCGGCGAACGCCAGCACTACCAGCGGGCTCACCCCTGCGAAATTCAGCGCCGCCGATGCGACTCCCATTAAACCCAGTGCCCACGTTTTCGCGCCCGTTTTCCCCAGCTTCCAGAGCCCTTGCAGAATCACCGCAATCACCGCCGGCTTGATCGCGCGCAGGATTCCTTCCGCCTGCGGCAGCGCACCAAAACGCACATACGCGGCCGCGATCAAAGACACCAGAACTGCCGCGGGAAGAATGAAACAAACACCCGCAATCACCAGGCCGCTCCATCCCCGTAGCGAACGCCCAATGAAAATGCCCACTTCGGTTGAGCTTGGGCCAGGAATCAGACTTGCGGCTGCCACTCGATCCAGAAAATCTTCTTCCGTAATCCAACGCCGTTTGCGGACGAACTCATCTTCCATCATCGCGATATGCGCCGCCGGGCCGCCGAACGCGATTGTCCCCAACTTTAGAAAAACGAGTACCAACTCGGAGAGTGAAACCCGGTCTTTGCCGTGCGCTTGAGTAACAGGCGATTCAGTCAAGTGTCTATTCTCTGTCCAGCTCAGCACGCCACAGTTCTACACCCCCAGCCTCTTCTGAATCTCCCCCGCAATCCCCGCCGTGATCGCCCGCATCTTCTCCTCTGACTCCGCCTCTACCATCACCCGCGCCAGCGCCTCGGTCCCGGAATATCGCACCACGATACGCCCGTTCCCACCTAGCTCGCGCTCCGCAGCCTCAATCGCCCGCTGTAGCTCCGGCACCTGCGCAAAGGGAATCTTCTCCCGCACTCGCACATTCTGAATTTTCTGCGGAAACACTTTCAGATCGCTAACCAGCTCCGCCAACGACTTCCGCGACCGCACAATCACATCCATCACTCGTAACGCCGTCAGCAGGCCATCCCCAGTCGTCGCGTCGCCGTCGCGAAAAATAATGTGTCCCGATTGTTCTCCGCCCAGCGTCGCACCCGTCTTCAGCATTTCTTCCAGCACATATTTATCGCCCACATTCGCCCGCAACATGCGGATGCCCGACTTCTTCAGCGCGATCTCGACTCCCATATTCGACATCGTCGTCGCCACCACGGTCGATCCCGCCAACTTTCCTCGACCTTGCAGATCCCGCGCCGTCAGCAGCAACACACCGTCTCCATTCACTACGCGGCCTGCGGCATCGCAAAACAGAGCGCGGTCCGCATCGCCATCAAAGGTCACGCCCAGATCAAACTTCCCGCCAGACTCCGCCACAGCTTTCCCTAGAGTTTCCGGATGCAGCGCTCCGCATCCGTCATTAATATTTCTTCCGTCCGGCGTAACGTGCATGAACGTCGCCCGGATTCGCAAGCTGCCAAATAATTCCGGAGCCTCCGCCGTGGCCGCCCCATTCGCGCAATCCACCAGCACGCGCAGCCCGCTCAGGTCCGACCCCACGCTCACTGCCAGCGACTCGATATACGCCTTGCGCAGCGCCGTTTCGCCCGGCAGCGAAGGCCCGGCAATCCGAAGTGCGGTGTCGTCCGCGGCCCCTGGCTTTGCCAGCAGCGCGAAGATTTCTTTTTCAATGGCCAGCTCCCGCTCATCCGTCAGCTTGAATCCATCCCCGGAAAAAACTTTGATCCCGTTATCGGTCCACGGATTATGCGAGGCGGAAATCACCACCCCGGCAGCAAACCCGCGCGTTCGCGCCAGATACGCCACTCCCGGCGTTGTGATCACGCCTGCGCTGTGCACGTCCACGCCCACCGCCGCCATGCCCGCCGCCACACGGTCCGCAATCCAGCCGCTGGATTCACGCGTGTCCTGGCCCATCACCGCCTTTGCCTTCGACGTGTTGCGCACCAGATCGTGCCCGAGCGCGCGCCCAATCAAATACGTACTTTCCGTCGTCAACGGAAATTCCCCCGCGACTCCGCGGATTCCGTCGGTGCCGAACAACTGCCTGCCCTGATTACTCATAGATTGTGCGAATTCCTGAGAAGCGTTGCACTGCGAATCGAAGAACCGGAATCTCAACCGAGGATGATAAACGACAATCGCCAAACTACAAGATCAACGCCCATTTCCCGCGGGCCCAGCTTTTCCCATGATCACCGTCACCCGCACCGGCGTGGGCTGCACCACCTGCACCAGCGGATCCGCAACGTACACATTCGTCACGAAGGTCGCCTGGGTTGTGGTTCCAGAAGCGTCAATGGGGTCGGTGGTCGCCGCATCCATCATCTCCACGTGATGCTGCGGCCCCGTGATTGTGATTCTCTCCGGATCGACCAGCACCTTGGCGATCTGTTCTCCCGCCAGGAAGTTTCCCGTAACCCGCGGGCGAATCTCCACGTCGCGCGTCAGCCGCATGTCGAAGCTCAGATGCACCTGCCCCGGCACCACTTGCACCACATGCAACTCCCGTTGATGCCGAATCTGTTGCGCCGTTAAATCGAAAGTGCGTTCGCCTGGCTTGGCGTCTCCCAGTTCAATTTCCGCTTGGATATCCGCCGCAGTCAGTTGCCGGATTACCCGCTCCGGCCCGCGCACGCGAATCTGCGCCTCCGGTATGGTGATCGAATTGATTTCCAGATGCGGCGGGACATGCTGGAACTCAATCGGCACCCTCACCGCCACTTCCGCTGACTCCTGATCCGGCGAAATTGCCAGCCACAGCCCCGTCGCAATCACCAGCGACAGAATCTTCAGCCAGAAATTATGCAGCACCCAGCGACGCAAAAAGTCCATCACAGCGGCCGCTCCAATTCCGAATCCGCTTCTCCGTCCGCGCTCATCGGCGCGCCCGTCCGCAGCGGCGTCTCCGTTGCCCCATCCGATTCCTCGTTTTGCGCCACGACCGTCGGCAATGTCACCGGGGACATATACCGCCGCAGCTCGCTGCTCAAGTGCTCCCGCAATTGCTCCACCGTCAGATCCCGCTCAATCTTCCCGCCCACCGCCATGCTGATCGCGCCCGTCTCTTCCGACACAATCACCGCGATCGCGTCCGTCTCCTCCGTGATTCCAATCCCTGCCCGGTGCCGCGTTCCCATCTGCGTCGAGAGCACCGGATTCATCGACAGCGGCAGGAAACAAGCCGCCGCCGCCAACCGGTCTTTCTGGATGATGACCGCGCCATCGTGCAACGGCGCGCTCGGCCGGAAAATCGTGGCCAGCAAATCGTAAGAGAGCTTCGCATCCATCGCGACGCCACTCTCGATATAAGTTCGCAATCCAATCTCGCGCTCAATCACCATCAATGCGCCCGTCTGATGCTGCGAAAATAAATTCGCCGCCAGCACGATGTCGTCGTAGGAATCTCCCTCCACCGTCGACCCGCGCAGAAAGCTGACGCGCCTTCCCACGTCCGACAACACGTGCCGAATCTCCGATTGAAAAACCACGATCAGCGCGAACACCACGTAAGGCACTAAATGACTCACCAGCCAATTGAGCGTGACCAGTTCGCCGATTCGCGCCAGGTAAAAAGCCACCGCCACCGCGGCCAGCCCGGCCAACATCGGCGCCGCGCGAGTGCCCCGGATCATCACCAGTAATTCGTAAATGATCAACGCCACCAGCAGAATGTCGAGCACCGTAAACGACACTCTCAACCATGGCGCCGTCAGTTGCGTCACCGCTCTGTCCCCATCCCCAGAATTTAGAACCCTGGAACCCTACATTCTAATGCACGCCTTCCCGACGTTCGTTTTGTTCTGCCACCGGCTCATGTGGGGACAGCCGCCCTCGGCTGTCCAGTCGAGCAAAGCTCGACTGCTTCTTTTCGTTCAGCGCCAGCGTGAGGCACTATTCATTTTCGTAATTCTTAGTGCCTTTCGCGGTTTGTCGCCTCTTGCCCTTATCGATTTCTCCATCTCCACCGGCGTTTTTCACCGTAGCCCGAATCTCCCCTCGCGCCACCCGCGCCCTGATTTCACCACCGGCCTTCACCTGCTCCGCGTCCTTCACCAGGTTTCCCTCGCCATCAAACACCAGCGCGTACCCCCGCTCCAGAATCGCCAGTGGCGAAAGCATCTCCAGCGCCCTGCCCATGCGCTCGGCGCGCACTCGATACTGCAGCAGCAGATTGCGCATCCCCGCCGCCAATGCCGCCGTCTGCGAAGCCAGCTCTCCACGCATTCCCGCCAGCACTCGCCGCGCGTCGTAATGCCGCACCGCCGCCGCCACCGCTTCCCATCGCCGCCGCTGCCGCTCCTGCAGTTGACGCTCGCCGCGTTCCAGCCGGAAAGTCAAATCGTCTAACTTCTGTTGCCGCTGCCGGATTAAATCCATCATCCGCGCAAACGCCCCATGCTGTGCACGTTCCGTCAGCGCATGACGCGCTTCCAGCAACCGGCGCTCCATCGCCCGCACTAGCCGCTCCCGCACCGCTTCCGCTTGCGTCTCAACTTCAACCCGCGACCGGATCACCAACTCCGCTGCCGCGGAAGGTGTAGGCGCCCGCAAATCAGCCACAAAATCCACAATGGTGAAGTCTGTCTCGTGGCCTACCGCGGAAATCACCGGAATTTCCGACCCCGCTACCGCGCGCGCCAACGCTTCGTCATTAAAGGCTGCCAGATCTTCTGCTGACCCTCCGCCCCGCCCCACGATAATCACATCGACACTGCGGCCTTCGTCGCTTCGGCACTCGTTGAAATACCGCACGCCCGCCGCCACTTCCGCCGCCGCTGCATCGCCCTGCACCTGCGCCGGATAAATCACCGCGTTCACCGTGTGATGCCGCCGCTGCAGAATGTTCAGGATGTCGCGCAGCGCCGCCGCCTGTGGCGAAGTCACAATCCCAATTCGCGCCGGCAATGTCGGAATCGCTTTCTTCCGCTCCGCCGCAAATAATCCCTCCGCCTCCAGCTTTGCCTTCAGTTGCTCGAAAGCAACCTGCAATCCGCCCGCGCCCTTCGGCTCCAGATATTCCGCCGCAATCTGCAATTCGCCGCGATCTTCATAAATCGTCACGCGACCGCGCACCACCACCTGCATCCCGTCCTCGGGACGAAAACGCAGCAGCCGCGCCGCCGACCGGAACATCACCACCCGTATCTGCGCGTTGCCATCTTTCAGCGTGAAATAAAGATGCCCCGAATCGGGCGCGCGAAAATTCGAAATCTCACCTTCCACCCACGCGTCGGAATACTCCCGCTCCACGTGTGCGCGCACCGCCGCGACCAGCCCGCGCACCGTCCACACCCGCCGCTCCGGCGGCTGAAACTTCAAGCCGAGCTGATCCCTGGTCACCATCGAATACAAGGAGTCTAGAACAGATTTCGAACCGGTGAGATGCTTAATGGAAGACAGCCCGTGTGGAGCGGACACTCTTGTCCGCTGCCTTTGACTCTTCGCTTGAATCTATTCGCCCCGCACCCCGAAGCGGAACCGGCGCGGCGTGGAGCCGCGCCGCTCGCCCGTTCCTACGGAATCGCCCGTCTTTGCAAAGCCGAATTTGTCTCCTCGATTGCGGCCGTTGCCTTTACCTTATTCGCACCGCCCCTGGCCGGCGCAGCATCCGCCCCTTCTGCCCCGTCCGACAGCAGTCCGAACACTCCCACTCCGGTCGTCGTACCCACGTAGACTTTGCCATTGATGATCATCGGCGTGATGTACTTATTCCCCGCGCCAAAATGATCACGCCCGCTGGCGGCCTGGTTCGTGTTGTAGAGCTCCACCAGGGTCTTCGCATTGTAGGCGTGCAAAACCGCCGGATTCGTATTCTCCGCCGCCCACACGATCGCATTCGAACCTTTGTTGGACGAAATGCTGGGAGTGGCTCCCGGATATCCGAACGAATTATTCGTCTTCGCCACCGGAGTCGCCAACAGCTTCGCATCCTGGAATTGAAATTCGAGAATCGGCTGCCCCACCGGTCCGTAGTAAAGCCGGCCATTGGCATACGCCGGCATCGACCAGATCCCCCCTGGCAGCGCGCCAGAAAGTTCCTGATAATTGCCATTGCTGTTCGGGTTGAACTTTCCCATGGATTCGCGATTCACAATGTAAAGGTTGGAATCCTTACCCGCGCCCACCGCCAGATTCCAGGTGTTGCCCGAAGCATCCTTCATCGGCGGCAGCAATAACGCTCCACTTGATCCCAGGTCCACATCGCCGTTACTTTCCTGCACTCCGTTGTCCATCTCAAAATAATCCGCGACCGCCAATTCACCCGAGGTTGTGAGCCGTATAAACGCGTTGCCGTAGTCACCGCTGCTGGGGAATCCGCCGGAAGTCAAAGTCGTATCGAACACTCCGTTCGCGTCGAGGAAAAATATATTGCCGCTCCCGTCTGCGGTCAGTCCCGCGCCCGATCCCCAGATCGCGCCCTCGTTCCCGTTAGGCGTCACATTGATGACCGTCTTCTGCGCCAGCGTTGTGGCGTTATAGCCCATCACCCAGCCCGTGTACGGCCGGATGTCGCAATGCGATGCCCACGTCAGATAAACCGTTTCGCCCGCCAGCAGCAGCCCGGAACGCTCCTTATATTGCGCCGGATCGAAGACGACATCCCCTCCCGAACTGTTGTCGCCGGTGCCGGGATATTTTGCCGTAATCGTGACTGGGCCGTTGTACAGCTCCTTGCCGGTCGTCGCATCCAAAGCATGCAGCCGCTGAAAATAATCACCCGAGGAATTTTTCGACATGGCCACCGTATAAATCACGCCATTCGATCCCGCTGGCCGCCGGATGACAGGCGTGGACGTGATCCCGATTTGTGGCGTGACCTGGCTGCAGCCCCGATCGTCCGAGGACGTTTCTCCAGCCCCGAGCGTGCTGATGTGCCAGATCGCCCCGCCGGTGTCGGCATCGAACGCATAAACCGAATCGTTTTCCGTCACCACAATCAGGAGGTTGTGCGTGCCGCTGCCGGGGATTGGCACTGCCGACAAATACAAGGGTTCGCCATCCACCAGCCCATCCACCGTCACCGTAAACAGCTTCCCAAACGAAGCCGAGTTCACGTTGCTGAGCGTCAGCGTCGTCTCCGCCGCATTCAGACCGGTACGCGCGTTATTGTTATGGTAGGTGAGAACGTTCTGCGAGAATGCGGCTGGAACCAAGCACGCCGCGAACAGCGCGGCCAGGACAGAGCGGAGTACCGGAATTTTAGGGGACGTCACGACGAAACCTCCTCGGGATCTAGGACCTCTTCGGCGCCGGGACGCGCCGAAGTTGTGAAGCGTGGTGGTTAGTTGCGGAAACGGGTGTAAGCGCAATCGCGGGAAGATGTATATTTTTCGAGTCTTCCCTGTCGCGCTCAGGGTGTTGCCATTATTGCAGCGCGCTCGCGGTTGGAAAGACCTCGTTAGTACATCCAGTCCACATCTGGAAGGACAAGAGCCCCCATGGCCGATTTCGGAAAACTGCTGGTGCTCCTGGGCATGATCCTCGTCGTGGCCGGCATTGTCCTCGTCCTGCTCGGCCGCACCCACGTTCCTCTCGGCCGCTTGCCCGGCGACATCTTCTACCGCGGCAAGAACACAACGGTTTACTTTCCCCTCGCCACATCGCTGCTATTGAGCGCCGTACTTTCCCTTGTGCTGTACCTGATCAGCCGCTTCCGAAGATAGGAACAATTTCCGGATTGCGTTTTCCGAGGCTGGGTTATGAAGGTAAGCGCCCGATTACAACAGCGACTTCCGATTTGCCCGTAACTCAGGCTGAACCAGCAATCGCTAAGTCCACCACCGCCGCGATGGCGGCGTCCTGCGCGAGCATCCTTCCCACAACGAAGTTGGGCTACCACAAACGGGGTATCTTACTGCCCAGCCTTTAGCGGTAGGGAAAAAACACTCCATCTCGTGATGCCTCCTCGGCAGCGCTTATGCGAAAGTTTGGCGGACTAAGAAACCAAAACTACTCAAAAGGAGGCCACCATGACCCGAATCAGTACCACACAACAGGGCAGCAAGCGGGCAGATGACAAGAATACGATTCGTCCGTTTCAGAAGGTGAATTTTCCCGAAGCGGAACTCACCGAATTGCGCAGGCGCATCAACAACACAAGGTGGCCGGAACGGGAAACGGTCGCGGATGCAACGCAGGGCGTGCAGCTCGCGACGACTCAAGCGCTCGCACGCTATTGGGGCACAGACTACGATTGGCGCAAGATCGAGGCAAAACTCAACGCCCTGCCGCAATTCATCACCGAGATCGATGGACTGGACATTCATTTCATTCATGTCCGTTCCAAACACGAAACTGCGTTGCCGCTGATCGTCACCCACGGATGGCCCGGCTCCATCATCGAACAGATGAAGATCATCGAACCGCTGACCAATCCCACGGCGCATGGCGGCAGCGCATCCGATGCGTTCCACCTGGTGATCCCGTCAATGCCGGGATACGGATACTCAGGCAAACCGACCACCCCCGGGTGGGATGTTGCCCATATCGCGCGTGCCTGGGTCGTGCTGATGAAGCGCCTCGGGTACACGAAGTTCGTGGCGCAGGGCGGCGATTGGGGCGCCGTCATCGTCGATCAGATGGGCCTGGATGCGCCTCCGGAATTGCTCGGCATTCACACCAACATGCCTGGCATCTTTCCGCTCGACATTGACAAGGCGGCTTTTTCCGGGGCGCCGGCGCCATCGGGTCTGTCCGCCGATGAGAAGGTCGCTTACGAGCGTTTGCAGTTCGTATATCAAAAGGGAATCGCCTACGGGTTCCAGATGGGTCTCCGACCGCAGACGTTGTGCGGAATCGCGGACTCCCCTGTCGGCCTGGCGGCTTATTTCCTCGATCACGACGCGCGCAGCTACGAGCTGATCGCACGCGTCTTTGAGGGAAAATCCGAAGGCCTCACGCGCGACGATATCCTCGACAACATCACGATCGCCTGGTTGACCAACACGGCGCTTTCTGGCGCCCGTCTCTATTGGGAGAATTGGGGCAAACTCGGGTATTTCAATGCCAAAGGCGTCTCCATCCCGGTTGCCGTGAGCGTCTTCCCTGACGAACTCTATCCTGCTCCGCGGAGCTGGGCAGAGAGCGCGTATCCCAAACTGATCCATTACAACAAGCTCGACAAAGGCGGTCACTTCGCGGCATTCGAGCAGCCCCAACTTCTTTCAGAAGAGATTCGCGCGGGCTTCCGATCACTGCGGTCAGACGTAGCAAAAGCAGCGTAGTCGCCGCTTAGCGCAAATTCGATAGGACTGCTGATTTCCGTTTACCCGAACATTTTGGATGGAGGAACCCTTATGAAACAAGTCACATTCTTCTTGGTTGCCGTCGCAACAATGGCCGGCCTTGTCGCCCTCATTGCTCCTGCACCAGGACACGCGGATGGAGAGCCTGCCCCCTTCGTTACCGAAATCCCTCACGGATACCGCGACTGGCAGTGGGTTTCCTCGGCCCATGAAGCAGGCACCCTCAACAGTTTAGGTGCCGTCTTGGGCAACGATGTAGCGATCAAAGCTTATCGCGAAGGGAAACTCCCGTTCCCGGACGGCACAATCATTGCTGCTTTGCATTACCGTAACGTCCCGTCGGACGAAAACAACAAAGTCTTTGGCCGTGTCCAATCTTTCGTTCCCGGCCCTCCCACAAACATTCAGTTTATGGTCAAGGATTCAGTAAAGTACGCCGCAACCGGAGGCTGGGGGTTCGGTTCCTTCCAAGACGGCAAACCTGGCGACGCGGCTTTCATGAAATCCTGCTTCCCCTGCCATGAGAAGGCCAAAGCAACCGACCTTGTCTTTACTCGTTACGCACCTTGATGCTGAAAACTAGAGCAGAAAGGAATGAGACGATGGCCACGCACAAATCAAACCGAGTGGTGAGCCTGTAATGATTGGCGAAAAACCCTATCCCGCTCATTGACTCGACCAGCCTGAGCGAAAGGTCCTCTGTCTTCAATCCCAAAACCCTAGGTTGGCGCCCCGGGCCCTCAGCCCCTGCCCTTTCTGACCCGAGTGCTACAATCCCCCGCATGCACCGCTGTTTCTTCCTCTGCCTCACGATCCTCGCCGTCCAGGCGGCCGCCCCTGAAGTTGAAATCACCGCCGAGCCGCATCACCACCTCGTCCTTGAAAACCAATCCGTCCGCGTCTTCAACGTTGGCGTTCCTCCCCACACCGACACCCTCATGCACTGGCACCGCCACGACTACATCTACGTCACCCTCGGCGACACCGAAGTCGTCAACGCCGTCAAAGACAAGCCTCCCGTCACCGTCAAGCTTCGCGACGGCGAAACCCGCTTCTCGCCCGCCACCTTCGCACACATCGCGCGCAATCTTACCGATCAGACCTTCCGCAACGTCACCATCGAAATCCTCGAAGACGAATCGCTCCGCCATTCCACCGCCCACTGGGAGGAGGACCGGGGCCTCGAAACTTTCCAGGGTGGTACCCAGGAGATTCTCTTCGTCAAAGATGGAATTCGCGTCTCGGAGTTTGAGGTCCAGCCCGGCGGAATTGTCCCCACGTACCACCACAACGGGCCGTACCTCCTGGTCGCCGTCACCGACATCGATCTCCGCACCGACGTTGTTGGCATGGGTGCCACGCCCGGCCTCTACAAATCGGGCGACTCCAAATGGCTGCCCGCCAACTACTCACGCACCATCACCAACACAAGCACCCAGCTCGCCAAATTCGTAACCTTGGAATTCCCCTAGCAGATTTGTCATTCCGACGCGCGAGCGCCAGCGAGACAGGAGGAATCCGCTTTGTCCAGCTGAGCAGCATGGCGAGGGCAATTGGCCCGCGCTGCCCCCGCTATAATTCCCCATCGTCCCCGCACTCCATCTCGCGCCCACAAACTTCCCCGTCTATCTCCACTTCGGCCGCTACATCATCCACCCTCACATCTTCTTCGAAACTCTCGCCTACTTCATCGCCTTCCGCGTCTATCTCTCGCTCCGCCGCCGCTTCGGCGATCCCATCTCCACGCCCATCCGTTGGGCCGTGATCGCAGCCGCCGTCGCCGGAGCAGCATTCGGCTCCAAGCTTCTCTTCTGGCTGGAAGACCCGGTACTCACCTGGCAGAACCTGCACAACCCCGCATATCTCATGGGTGGCAAAACCATCGTCGGCGCCCTCGTCTTTGGCCTGATTTCCGTCGAGCTCATCAAGCGCTACATCGGACTCCGCCAGTCCACCGGCGATCTCTACGCCATCCCCCTCGCCCTCGGCATCGCCATCGGCCGCATCGGTTGCTTCCTCACCGGCCTCGCCGACAATACCTACGGCGCTCCCACCACGCTCCCCTGGGCCGTCAACTTCGGCGACGGCATCCCGCGCCACCCCACGCAACTCTACGAAATCATCTTTCTTCTCGCCTTAGCCCCGATCCTCTACAGGATTGTCACCATCACCGCGCCTCGCCAATTACCACAGCTCATGTGGGGAGAGCCGCCTAAGCTTGCCCTGAGCGAAGCCGAAGGGGCTGTCCGGTCGAGCCGAGCTCTACCAGCTCCGACGCCGCCATTCCCTCGCTTCCTCCCCGGTGACGCCTTCAAGTTCTTCATGGTCGCCTACCTATCTTTCCGCCTCCTCTGCGACTTCATCAAGCCCTACCCGCGCATCTTCCTCGGCCTCGGCGGAATTCAGTGGGCCTGCCTCCTCACCCTGCTGTACTATTCTCGCGACATCGTCCGCTGGTTGCGCTCCGCCCCAGCCTCCACGACATCACAAGCATGAAAACCCTCGCGACCATCGCTCTCTCCCTCATCGCGATCGTTGCTTCGTTGATTCTGGTTCTTTCGACGATTTGCGCATTTAACGGTGACATAGCCGGCCACAGAGAACCGTCGTACTTAATCTGCGCCGTCATTGCGCTCGCCGTTGTCGTCGTCACAATGACTGCGATCGGCAAGCTGAACAAAAAGACTTAGCGTTTCATGGATCGTCACGCCTCCAACACGCTCCGCACCCTCGCCATCGTTGCCATCTCGATTGTCGTCATCATCGGCTCCCTCGGGCTGATTCTCCTTGCCCTGTGCTTCGGAATGTTGAGCAACCTCGGAGGCAGCCGCCATCACGATCCTCAGGTCATAAACTTCGTGATCGTCGCACTGGCCGCCGCCACTCTTCTCATCACCTTCGGTGTCTTCAGCGTCGCAAGACTAGCCAAGGGCATTATCCGCGAGTCGGCCGTTCCTCCGCTCCGCCGGAACCTTCCCGATGATCCTCACTCTCATGCTCCGGTCGGCGCGCCTCCTGCGCCCGACTCTCAACCGTCGATTCCGCAACCCCCGCCCGCGCCAACGCCAACAGCAGAAACCCCGCCAACCCTATCTCCCTCAGCCACGCTCCAGCCACGCTCTACCATCGACGTCGTCACGCATCTTTCTGCCGCCAGCCGCACGGCCATTCAGCGCCTCATCCTCGCCATCGTCGTGCAAGTCGCCACCCAAGTTGTGCCTGTCATCCTCGGTTGGCGCTGGGCTCTCCGCACCACGCTGCCCGCCTACCATCAAGCCTTGTTGACCACGTTCCTGATGGTCTTGTCTACAAATCTTCCTTATCTCGCACTTCTCGTCAGCCTTCTTCGCCGACCCGGACGCCGCGCCTTTGCCTATTCCCTTGCGATTCCATCTCTCCTCCTTCTTTCCGGAATTTTCGGCAGCTCGGTCACCATTTTCTATGTCCTCCGCATGACCCACTCTCCCGCGTCCTTCCTGATGCTGATCCCTTGGCTTCTCCACGCTCTCATTCTTTATCTCGCCTGGAAAGCGATCCGCCTCACCGGAATTTTTCCCAACCCCGCCCGGATTCTCGTCGCCGCCGTGGTCGTGGTCTTCTACTACACCCTGCTGCCGGTTCTACTCGTACTTCTGAGCTACTGGAAATTCTGAACCTGTGCCGCCGTGAGCGGCCGCGTGCAGAAATTGACTGCCGGGTGCCCCACTTCTCGCCTCTTTTGCGAGAAGTGGGATTCGCGCTCTTCCCGTGCTCCCCTGTGTGCCTCTGTGGTAAAGCTCTTAGAGAGCGCCGGCCACTCGTCTGTACTATCCTCCGGACATCCGCTATTCCCGACTGTCAGGCTCGAAAAGATTCTTGATGGACCGTTTCGCCTCCAACACGTTCCGCACCCTCGCCATTATCGGCGTAGCTGTCTTCGTCATCATTGGTTCTCTGGTTGTGCTTTTCATTGGACTCTGCTTTCGCGCGCTCGCCAATGCCGGAGGCCCTTCCCATTACGATCCCTCCGGGATGGCGATTTTCTACGCCGCCATCATCCTCGACGCCTTCTTCGTCACCGGGGGCATCATCGGCATCGCAGCCATGACGCGCAGCCTTATCCGCAGCAACCAAGACGGCAATGCTCAAGCTCTCGTCGCGCCCTATCCCCTCGTACCCAGCACCGCTCCGCTACAGCCGACTCCATCCCATGGGATGCTTACAAACATCATCACCCCCCGCACTCCGCAGGCCCGCGCCATCCCCGATGTGGCCACTCATCTCTCTCTCCCGCAAGCGCTGCCGCGATTCAGCAACTTGCCGTTGCCATCGTTGCCAAAATTGCCGCCGAAGTTGCGCTCGGCCTGGTCGGATGGAACGAAGCTCTCGGCTCGCCCAAGGCACCATTCCCTCTCTACCAGTTCGGTTTCATGGCATGGGGCCTGGCCGCAATTGCCCCTCACCTTGTTCTTCTATACGCTCTGGCCCGTCGGCCCGGACGCACAGCCTTCGCCTACGCTCTGGTCATTCCCTCGATCCATATTTTCTTCGGTCTCATCGGTCACTCCGCTTTCCTCGCGTTCGTTCTCCGTCCCGGCCAAATCGCCGCGCCCTTGCTCTCCATCATCCCGTGGATTCTCGACGTACTCATTCTCTATCTCGCCTGGAAAGCCATCCGCCAAACCGGAATCCAGCCCGATCCTCCCCGCCTCATCGTCGCCGCCATCGTGATCTTCCTCTACACCAGCCTGCTCCCAGCTCTCGTATTGATCCTGAACTATTTCCATCGCTGAGTCCCAGTCTTCCGGGTGCCCCGCTTCTCGCCTCTTTTGCGAGAAGTGGGATTCGCGCTCTTCCGTGCCCCACGGTGTACCTCTGTGGTAAAGCTCTCAAACCGCGCTGGCGACTCGTCTGTACTATCCTCCGGACATCTGCTGTTCCCGACTGTCAGGCTCGAAAAGATTGCTGATGAAACGCTGGGCCTCAATCACGCTACGCACCGTCGCCATCACTTTGGTTGCCGGACTCACGGTTGTGATCAGTCTGCTCTTCCTGCTTCTTGGGATGTGCTCCGCGAATGGCTTCGAAGGGAAAAATCCTCAGCGGCTAGGCCCGTACCTTATTGTGGTTGGAATGGTGCTGGCCGTCGGAGTTGCCGCATCGGCTCGGATTGCCCGCGGCATGCGAGCTGCAACAGATGACCACGAAAATCAACGCGCCCGCGGACTCCGCGCTCAGCACACTCTGCTTTACTTGATCGGCGTGCAAATTGTGCTGACGGCCGCCGTAACCTGCCTCGATTACCTGCAGCTGTGGCCGCGCTCCCGTCCCAATCCCCCGCGCGGCTGGGGCCAGTTCCTGTTCGTTTATCTGGTCTCCCGCGAAGCCCCCTACGCCGTTCTGTTCTGCGCTCTCCTCAGAAAGCTCACCCCTCGCACACTCGCCTTCGCCGTCGCTGTGCCCGGAGTGCTGCTGCTTTTCAATCTCCCATTCCTCCACCTGTATATCGGCCATCCCGTGGACACTGCGGAGGGTTTGCTAACCTGGGCAGCGCACATCGTTATCCTTGCGTTTGCCGTCCGCGCCATTCGGCGAAATGAGACTCGCCCCGAAGGTTGGGACCTGGTCGTCGCTTTCGCGGTTTCGTTTTTCTATTTCCTCGCTAGCTATTCCGCAATGCCATACCTTTACCGCGGCTGGCGTTGAACCCTTCCGGCGCGCTGGTTGGCAAACTTACCTGCAAGCATTACACTCGCCAGCACCCGAAGATAAGGTTTTGCCCATGCCGAAAACCCGCCCTTACCTCTTCTACGATGTCGCCCTCTCCATCTGCTCCACCTGCTACCGCAAGGTCGAAGCCAAAACCGTCTTCCAGGACGACAACGTCTACCTCCTCAAACGCTGCCCCCAGCACGGCGCCGAGCGCGTCCTCATCGCCGACGACATCGATTACTATCGCCGCTGCCGCGAAGTCTTCATCAAGCCGCCCGAGATGCCCCAGGTCTACAACACTCCCGTGAAATGGGGATGCCCCTACGACTGCGGCCTCTGCACCGACCACGAGCAGCACTCCTGCCTCACCCTCGTCGAGATCTGCGATTACTGCAATCTCCGCTGCCCCGTCTGCTACGCCGCCAGTGGCCCCGAGCGCCAGCAGTTCCGCACCCTCCCGCAAATCGAGAAGATGCTAGACGCTGTCGTCCGCAACGAAGGCCATCCCGACGTAGTCCAGCTCTCCGGCGGCGAGCCCACAATGCATCCCGACTTCTTCACCATTGTAGAGATGGCCAAGGCTCGCCCCATCAAACATCTGATGGTCAACACGAATGGAATTCGCATCGCGCAGGAAGAAGATTTCGTGAAGCGTCTCGCCGACGTCCGCGAAGATTTCGAAGTCTATCTCCAGTTCGATTCCTTCGAGCGCGAACCGCTGATGCAACTCCGCGGCGCTGATCTCCGCCGCGTTCGTGAAGACGCGCTCGAAAAACTGAACCGCTACAACATCTCCACCAACTTAGTAGTCACCTTGAAGAAAGGTCTCAACGACCACGAAGTCGGCAAGACGATCGACTTCGCTTTACAGCAGCCCTGCATTCGAGGCGTCACCTTCCAACCCATTCAAGACGCCGGCCGTCTCGAGTCCTGGATCCCTGACGCGGATGTAGATATCGCGGGTGCCCCACCCTTGTCGCGCACTTCGCGACAGGGTGGGGATTTTGACTTCCCGTCGATTGGCACGGATAACGAAAAGGGGGCCCGTGCTGGCAAATTCGTCCGCAACTTCAATCCCGCCACCGACCGCCTCACCCTCACCGAAGTCCGCCGCAAAATTCTCGAACAAACCAACGTCTTCCGCCCCGAGGACGTAATCCCCGTCCCCTGCCATCCCGACTCCCTCGCGATGGCCTATGCCTTAAAGCTAAACGGAAAGGTCATCCCCTTAACCAGTATGATCCCGCCCGAAGTCCTCATCAACGGCGCCGCCAACACCATCCTCTACGAGCAAGACGCCGCCGTCCGCACCAATCTCTTCAAACTCTTCGCCACCAACCACTCGCCGCGCAGCGGAGCCGGCACGCTCCGCGAACTTCTCTGCTGCCTTCCCAGAGTCTTCGTCCCCGACAACATCACCTACGAAAACATATTCCGCATCATCATCATGCAATTCATCGACGCCCACTCCTTCGACGTCCGCAGCGTCAAGAAAACCTGTGTCCACATCGTCCACCCCGACGGCCGCCTCATCCCCTTCGACACCTACAACCTCTTTTACCGCGATGACCTGGAGAAGACGCGCCTCGCCCCGCTGCGCCAAAACGCCGAGTCCGCCCTAGCTCCCATCTGACTCTCGCGATAGCAACGCTCAGGTGGTCGCGGACGGCTCGTCCGCGAGACGAATGCGCTGCGCCGATTCAGCAGCGTCTACAGAAGTTTTATTCTTGGGTGCGCACCCGCTTCGGGCGTCGTTTGCAGAAGTTTCATGATTCGGCATCCGCGGCGTTCACCGGTGACCGCGGACCATGCGTTACCGTGGAAGAGCGGCCCTTCAGGGCCGCGTTTGAGCATGAATCGAATCAGCTCGCTTTAGCGCCTGTCGTATCTGCCAGTACAATCGAAATCTCCATGCGCCCCGCACGCATCGCCGAATTGCTTCAGCCCTTCTTGTCGGACTCTTGTGATTCCGAATCGAGCCGGAGGCCCGGTCAGGCCTGCCCTGAGCGCAGTCGAAGGGAACCTGCGGTTCTGTCGCCCGCGCAGCTCGATCGTATATCGACGTACATCGATCTACTGATCCGCTGGAATTCCCGCATCAACCTCACCGCCATCCGCGATCCGGAAGAAATCATCACCCGCCACTTTGGCGAATCCCTCTTCGCTGCGCGCCACCTTTTCCCCGAAGAAGACTTTTTCCAAGGGCATACCCGGGAAGGGCACGACTTCAGTCGTGCCAATGCAGGTTCGCAACGGAATGGGGCTCTAGCTCCTGAGGTTCGCATCCACCTCGCCGACCTCGGCTCCGGAGCCGGCTTCCCCGGGATTCCCATCAAACTCTGGGCTCCCGCCATCGCCCTCGCGCTCATCGAGTCCAACCACAAGAAAGCCACCTTCCTCCGCGAAGTCGTGCGCTCTCTTACATTGACGAACGTCGATATACAAAAGACCCGTGCCGAGACCATCACCCAAACTTACGACGTGGTCACCCTCCGCGCCGTCGAGCACTTCGGCGATGCTCTCCGCGTCGCCGCTCGCCTCATAACTCCCACAGGCCGTCTGTCTCTCCTGATCGGCTCCTCGCAGTTGAACGAGGCCCACTCCACCCTCCCTCAGTTCGCCTGGCAACCACCCGTTCCCGTCCCCCAATCCCGATCCCGCATCCTCCTCATGGGCACAGCGGGACCAATACTATAAATAAGTGGGACAAAACTGCAATTTTAAGCCGTTTTAAATGCCACCGCTGTCATGTATAGCACAATAGTGGGATGGTGTCACAATGAGACACTTGGCAAAGGTAGTTTATTCCGAAACAATCGCGTAGTGTTCCAACCGGAACATTAGAGAATATGTTCCATTACGAACATCCCGTACGGCATGTTCACAATGTTCCAGTCGGAACACTAGGGAACCTGATCCACCCGATTCGCTTTGCGCAACTCGCTCTAATGTTCCAATCGGAACATCAACTCTAGGCGAAGACGCGGGCCGATGTTCCAGCTGGGAACATTAAGGTATGGTTTTGCACAAGCATTTCATGTAATGCACAACATCTGACCTTGCATTCGAAATACGAACCGCACTATGCTGCGAACAAGCTCTGGCTCCTCGACAATTTATATGGGACGCGTCATCGCTGTTGCCAATCAGAAGGGCGGCGTGGGCAAGACTACGACCGCTATCAATCTAGCCGCGTCCTTCGCGGCTGCCGAAGTGAATACTCTACTCATTGATTGCGATCCGCAATCGAATGCCTCCAGTGGCCTTGGCCTGGTAAAGGATCCGGAGCGCATTTCTACGTATCATCTGCTGATGGGGGCAGCCTCGGGCGACGAGGCGCTCGCCGTGACAGAGCTCGAGCAGCTCTGGATCATCCCATCGCATAAAAATCTCATCGGCGCAAACATTGAGCTGGTCGAGGCAGAGCGCCGCGAGTATCGATTGAAAGAAGCGATCGCGCCCCTGCGCGATCGCTTCCAGTACATTGTTCTGGATTGTCCTCCCGCACTCGACTTGCTCACGCTGAACGCTCTCGTGGCAGCGGACTCGGTTTTGATTCCCATGCAGGCGGAATATTTTGCGCTGGAAGGCATCAGCGAGCTCCTGGACACAATCGAGCGGATTCGCGCGGAGTTGAATCCGGAACTTGAGATCGAAGGCGTAGTGCTCACCATGCTGGATGAGCGCACCAACCTGGCTCAGCAAGTGATCGCGGAGCTCAGGAAATTTTTTGGGGAGAAGCTGTGCGCAGCGACCATACCGCGGAACATACGGCTGGCGGAGGCGCCCAGCCATGGAAAGCCAGCGCTGGTGTACGATCCGCGATCGAAGGGGGCGGAGAGTTACATACGGCTGGCAAAGGAGCTGTTGGGGCGGCATATGACGGCGGTGGGCGAGGCGGAGCCGGCGAAGAGCGCCTAAAATTACATATCGATGTAGGTCGATGTATATATCGATTCATATGGATATACTTGGGAATGGGGCAGATTTAGCGGCAGTTGCACAGGTTCCCTTCGGCTGCGCTCAGGACAGGCTTTCGCTTACGCTCAGGATGACAGGATTGGTCAGGGGAAAGAACTTATGACGACAGTGGCGGTAGAGAAGCATGACGAAAAGCCCGAGAAGCGGAAGGCATTGGGGCGCGGGTTGGCATCGCTGCTGCCGGGGCCGCGAGTAGTTGCCAGTACCGAGCCGCGAGTACCTAGCCCCGAGCAGGAGATCCCACCCTTCGCAAAGGACGCGAAGGATGGGGCACCCTCACTTGAGGAGCCGCCACCCGAAGTGATTTCGATTCAGGCGCAGGCGGTGAACCACCACATGGTGTCGCCGCTGGCGGTGGAGCTGATCGAGAAGAATCCTTACCAGACGCGGTATGTGTTTGATGAGGAGCAACTGCAGGAGTTGGCGGATTCGATCAAGGAAAATGGGGTGGTGCAGCCGGTAGTGGTGCGTCCGGCGGAGGAAGAAGGCCGATTCATTCTGGTGCTGGGTGAGCGGCGGCTGCGGGCGTCGAAGATGGCGGGGCAGCGAACGATTCCCGCGATCGTGCGCCGGCTTTCGCCGCAGCAGGCGGCGGAGATGACGGTGCTCGAGAACGTGCAGCGCGAGGATCTGAATCCGCTGGAGCAGGCAGAGGCGTTTCGCGTGCTGAGCAAGGAATTCCAGTTGACCCAGGTACAGATTGCGGAGCGGCTTGGAGTGTCGCGGGAGACGGTATCGAATTACATGCGGCTGTTGCGGCTGCCGCGGGAAGTGATGGAGTATTTGCTCTCGGGGCGGCTGACTTTCAGCGATTGCAGGGAGCTGCTGGCGCTGGAGAAAGAAGAGCACATCCTCGAGATCGCGAGAGAAGTGGTGACGAAGCATTTGAAGTGGGACGAGATTGAAGATCGGGTGGCGCGGGTGAACGGATTCCTGGCCATGCTGCCGGGACAGACAATGCCGGGAGAGACGCCGTTGAAAAAAAGCAGGGCGGCGCGGTGGATGGATCCGAATGTGCGAGCCGCGCAGCTGGCCATGGAACGGATTCTGGGGGTGCGGGTGAGAATTAAGGATCGCAACGGCAAGGGGAAGATTGTGATTGAGTATGCCACGGTGGACGATTATGAGCGGGTGGTGGAGATGTTGAAGGGGAAGTAGGAAAACAGTTGTCAGTTGTCAGTTGTCAGTTCCCAGTTTCTACGCGGCAGACCGTATCGAGGCAATCAGCTCGTCCAGTTGGACACTACTTTCCTGAAGCGACAAATGATTCCTGTCCCTCCTCGATATTGGCGCAGGGGATTCTGTGTGGAATCCCACGTCTCGCAAATGCGCGAGACTGGGGCACCCTCGGGATGTGGTGCGGGTGAGAGAGGGAATCACTGTAGTAATTGTGGGAAGAGGTGAGGCTTCAGCGGGGCTGGAATGATCGATGGCCTGAGGCGAGGGGGGCGAATCGTTGATCCAGTGGGAAACGGGCGTTGTGTTAACTAACTTGATTCGTGCGCGCAGCGAGTTTTTTCGCCACAGGGGCTAAAGCCCGAATCTTTTCTCGGATCTTACGCGGCGCTGAAGCGCCGCTCTTCCACGGTTGTGCCCGGACCTTGTTTGTAACCAGACTTTGTTTGTAACCAGACTTTGTTTGTAACCGGACTTTGTTTGTAACCGGGACTTTGTTTGTCTCCTGGCCTCTGTTCGTCGAAAGAATTCTTTTGAGCCTTCGGCGACGTCGAGGGTAGGCCCTAGGTTGCATTCCCCACTGCCACGCAAGAGCATGACGAAGCTTCGCTCCGTGGACGGCCCCATCAGCTTCGCTCAGGGCAAGCTTGGGCGGCTGTTTCCCTACATGAATCAAGAGACCAAGAACGGAGCTTCACTCCGTGGACAGCCGAGGGCGGCTATCCCTACATGAATCAAGAGAGTAAATCGGTGGGAGGCGGCGAGGAGAATTGCGTCTATGATTGGCGCATTGCGGTGAATTCCTGGGAATAGTGGGAGATGCATGTGGATGAGACGGAGAAAATCCTGGGATCGGTGGCAGCGCAGTTGATGAATGGGGAAGAAGTGGTGGTGGAGGATCAGAAGATCAAGGTGCGGCGTGTGGGGAGCGGGCGGCTGCGGATGGTGCAGTTCCGGATGAACGGGCGGGTGATCGACGCGATTGAGCAGAATCGCGAGAAGCCGAGCCGGTGGGGGAAATTGGCGCGGGAGAAGCATCAGGTGGTGCAGTTTCGGGATGTGGAGATGAACAGGTATGTGGCGGTGTCGGTGGATGGAGAGGTGCGGGAGTATGGGAAGTAGCGAGTTGCGAGAAGCGGGAGGGGATTGAGCGAAAGTGTGAGGGGTGGGTCGTGCGTCTTCTCGCCGACATCTCCGGTCATGCGCTTTGACTCGGCTGCCTCAGGGGCTGAAGCCCTAATCTTTTTTCACATCTTACGCGGCGCTGAAGCGCCGCTCTTCCACGGTCGTGCCAGCCTCTGTTTCGTCTGTCGATCTTTGTTGTTCATTGGCCTCTCGGCAGGAATAACGACAGGCGAGTCGCCGAACGCCTCTCACGCGAGCCCCGGCGACGGAGCTTCGCTCCGTGGACAGCCCCTTCGGCTTCGCTCAGGGCAAGCTTAGGCGGCTGTCCCTACATGAATCAAGAGAGCAAGAACGGAGCTTCGCTCCGCGGACAGCCCCTTCAGCTTCGCTCAGGGCAAGCTTAGGCGGCTGTCCCTACATCAAACCTCGCACTGATGACAGAAGAATTACTGGAGTTTACTTGGCGAAGAAGTAGTCGAAGGATTTTACGGCGGTGAATTCGTCTTCTTTGATATCGAAGACGGTGTAGAGCTTGGTGACGTTGAGGATGTCTTGCACTTTTTTGGTCAGGCTGAGGAGTTTGAGTTCGCCGCCGGAGTTGCGGACAGCGGTGAAGCTGCTCACTAGTTCGCCGACGCCGGAGGAGTCGATGTAATCGACGTGGGCGAGGTTGAGAACAATTTTTTTCTTGCCCTCAGAGATAAGTTTGCGGACGGTGTCGCGAAGGTTGCCGGTTTCGTCGCCGAGAGTGATGCGGCCGTGAATGTCGACGATGGTGACGTGGCTGACTTCGCGGGTAGTGATGTTGGTCATGGGAATCGGGCCGATTGATTGTACTCGGAATTAAATCAATCTACCACGGACGCACGGAGAAAGGGTTGCCGCCTCCATTTGGAAAGCGTTGCCCAGGTTGGCATTCGGAAAGTCGGAAAGAAGGAGATCCTTCGCTTCGCTCAGGATGACGGGGCGGCGGAGGCGAGGGCTAATGAGTGGCGGGGATGGGTTGGGAGTCGCGGATTTCCTGGATGGGAGAAGTGACGATGGGAGTGTCGTATTCGGGGTGACGGAATTCGAGGTGCATGCCGCGGCCGACGTATTGCAGCTTGAGCATGGAGCCTCCCCAGGTGGAACCGGCAATGGCGACCTGCACGGGGCTGGGGCAGAATTCGGGATGACCGGAGATGAGGGCATCGCTGCCGCCGAGAAGAACGGCGGTGTAGCAGTGGTGAAGAGTTTGGATTTCGAGGATGGTGGAGGGCGGGAGATCGTGAAGAAAAACGCCGCCTTCGATTTCGGACTGGACGATGGCGTGGTTGACGTCGTCGGCTAGGTTGGGATGCGGACTGAACATAACTGGTGCAATGTTCCTAGGAGTGTACTCCAAAACCTGGGATGGCGGGCTTCGAGATGGGGGTACTTTGGAGCATGGTCGGAAGGTTGGATGTCGGAATGGGAGGGGAGGGTGCGGGAAAAGTGGGGGGACGGGAAATTCGAGGGGCAGGCAGGCTACATGGTCCCTTCGACTAAGCTCAGGGCAGGCCCCTCGCGCGAAGAGCGCGCTCAGGATAACAAGAGGAATTTAGGGGATGGTGGCGATGGAACCTTTGGGACCGACGAAGATTGCGCCGCCGGTGGGGTAGGGGCTGAGGGCGTTGAATTCGATGGCGGATTTCTTGGGCGGGCTGACGCGGGTGGGGTCTCTGGGAGGGCGGAAATCAAAAAAGAATTTCGGCGCGGCGATAAAGAGGCGGACATGAGCCTGATCTTCGTCTTTGTCTTTCGCGGCGGGAGTTAAGGATTTGCGATCGTAGGCCACGGCGGAGTAATAGGATTGCGGGAAAATCTTGGAGACGATCCAGGTTTTGCCGGCGTCGGAGGTGAAGGCGAGGTTGGGGCCATCCTGGTCGGGATGTTTGTAGTCCCCGCCGGCGATGACGCCGTGGTTGGGATCGCGGAAGGCGATGGAGAAGATGCCGGCGGAATCGGGGCCGTGAGTGATGGGAGTGTTGAAGACCTGCCAGGTGTGGCCGCCATCGGCGGAGTGGAAGACGCGGGCGGCTTTGCCGCCGGTGGCGAACCAGATGTTGGGGTCTGTCTCTCCAGGGGCTGAAGCCCCGGTTTTTTCGTCGGGCTTACGCGGCGCTGAAGCGCCGCTCTGGGGTGAAACAGGCGAGCCCTGAGGCGTCGTCATCGCAACTGTGGTGAGAATTCCCCGCGAGGCCGCAGCCGACGGGGAGATGCCAGGGATCCTTCGACGCCGATACGCTCTCCGCTCTGCGAAGTGCATATCTGCGCTCAGGATGACAGAGTAATTACGAAGGATGGCGAGGCAGGTGTTGCTGGCGGCGAAGGCGCCTTCCCCTTCGAGGGCGGGAGGGAGTTGCGAGGGCGGGATCGGAGTCCAGGATTGGCCGTCGGTGGTGAGGAGGAGTTGGAATTTGAGTTGGCCGGAATCTTCGGGGACGGGATCACCGAGGACGACGCCGTGAGTCCGATCCCAGAAGGCGATGGAGTCGAAGAAGGCTTTGGGATTGGTACCGGTGAACTGGAGGTTCCAGTGCTGGCCGGCGTCGATGGTGTGGTAGATGCGCGACTGGTCGCCGGGTCCGGCGGACATGAGGAAAGCTTCGTCGGCGGAGAAGGCGACGACGCCGCGGAAATCGAGATTGGCTGCGTCGGGGACCTGGGCGGGGATCCAGGTGCGGCCGGCGTCGGTGGTGCGAAGGTAGGTGCCGTGGGTACCGGAGGCCCATGCGATCTGCTGGGAGACGGCGCTGATGCCGCGAAGATTTTCCGTGGTGTTGGAGAGTTGAGTTTGACGCGCGGGCTGGGCGAGCGCGGTGGTAGTGAGAAGAAGAGCGAAGAAGACATAGGGCAGAGTCTTCATGCGAGGAAGTCTAGGATCTCTGACGGCGGAATGCAATGGCCGGGCGAGCTGCAGTAGCGGCGGCAAGGTACATGAGTCCTTCGCTTCGCTCAGGATGACAGTCCGCTTTTTCTAAATCCTCAACTACAAGATCTGCGAAATAGCTACCTCGCGGTGAAGGGAGCGAAGGATGCGCTTTTGCCGATGTAGATGCGGAGGGTGCATTTTTCGCCGACGTGGGCGAAGGCGACCTCGAGCGAATCGGCAGACTGGCTGACTTGATCGGTTTCGATGGCAGCGCGGGCGATGTCCTGCTTCTCATCGTAGGCGGCGCCAGGTGTGACGTTCTTGTTGACGGCGAGAGTCCACTTGTCCTTGGCGGGAATGGGGTAGACGGTGTAGGCGCCGACGGGGATGGTGGAACCACCGAAGGTGAGTTGGGCTTCGGTGAAGAGAGTCATCGGCATACCACCGGGAGTCCAGGGCTTGCCATTGGAAAGCTTGTCGTTCTTGGCGGTGACGGCGTTGTAGCGAATGTAAACCTGGCGTCCATCATCGAGGTTACAACTGGCGGTGGACGAAGGCTCGGCTTGCTGCGCCAGGCTGGTGGCGGCCAGCACGAATAAAGCGGCGATGACGAATTGCGCGCGGAGCATGGGAGACCCCCTATGGGTACAAAAGTGTAGCGCCGAAATGGGTAGAGGGGAAGAGGATTCAGATTGCTGATTTTTTGCTGGGAGGGATCGGGAGAGCCTGTCCGCCTCAGGGGCTAAGGCCTGTCCACGACGCGAAATGCTTTCACAGCGCTGAAGCGCTGCGCCACCCAAAATCGAACACCCGGGAAGTTGAACGAAAGATCATGTCGATCGTCGCTGGTCTTCGGTGACGTTCTCAGAGGGTAGGGCGGTTGCTACCGTTGGCTTGCGGGTCGGGAGGATCTCGTACTCGCAAGGATGGGGAGCAATGGCGAAAGCAGCGAAGGTAAAGATTCTTTATGGCGAAGGGGATGCGGAGGAGCAGGTAGCTCCGGCGGCGGCATTTGAGAAGGCTGGCCATACGGTAGAAAAGGCCGTGGGACGCAAGGCCGTGGTGGAAGCGCTGAACAAGGGCGCGTTCGACCTGGTGGTGCTGGGTCCGAGCCTGACCCGGAATGACCGGCATCATCTGCCTTACGTGGTGAAGAAGGCGCAACCAGCTGCGGCAGTCCTGGTGATGCACGCCGATGGAAGCCGGCATCCGTATGTGGATGCGTGCACAGATACTGGGGCGAGCATGGAAAACGTGCTGGCGCGGATTGAAGGGATGCAGATCGCGGGAATGATGACTGCGGCCGCGGCGGCAGGGCGGTAGGGAGAGTTTCCGGTTTCTGGTTTCTAGTTTCTGGATTCAGGTCTTAGGTCTTAGGTCTTAGGTCTTAGGGTTTGGATGGGCGGCCTTTCGGGCCGCCTTTCTTTTTGGGCAGAATTTATTCACAGGGAGGTGAGGGTGAATCCTGGTGAGTACGAATCTTGGGAGTTAATGGGTGGGAGACCGCGGTTCAGCACGGTGTCGACAAGGATCGGCGGAGGGGTACGCTTCCAGAAAAGTGGGAATTTAGTTCGCGGGAGCGTGATCGATGCTGCGCGAATCGAGTTGATAATAGTGGAACGGTCAACAGATCTGTGGATATGTTGTGAAAGCGGTGGAACGCGGATGGGGCTGCTGACCGGCGTCAAGTGGGCGTGAAGGGCGATTCAGAGGACACGGCGGTAAGCCGAGTGTTCGTCAAGAAACATTCGAGAAGCGAAATGGGGCTAGCGCACATCCAAGGGGCTGAGTAAAGGCGCGGAGTTGCGCTCCGCTGGACAGCCCCTTCGGCTTCGCTCAGGGCAAGCTTAGGCGGCGGTCCGTACACAGTCTTAAACCCCTGCACATAAAATTCCTGAGGAGGTTATGAAAATGGGAGTGAGCGAAGGATTGGTTAAGGAGCTTGATCTAGAGATGGCAAGCACGCGGAGGACGCTGGAAAGGATTCCGGAAGACAAGCTGACCTGGAAGCCGCATGAGAAGTCGATGGCACTGGGTCGGCTGGCGGGGCATTTGGCGGAGTTGCCGGGATTTGGGGTGATGATGATGCAGACGGACTCGTTCAATGTGGCGAACCGACAACCGGGGCAAAAGCCGACGGTGGCGGAGTCGCAAAAGCATGCGCTGGAAGTTTTTGATGGGAAGGTGGCGGAGTTGCGGGCTGCACTTGCTGGGATGAGCGATGCGGATTTCGCGAAGAACTGGACGCTTTCGGCGGGCGATAAGAAGATTTACGACGGTCCGAAGCTGGGGGCGATACGGCGGATGATGATGAATCACATGATCCATCATCGGGCGCAGCTGGGAGTTTATCTGCGGCTGAATGGAGTGCCGGTGCCTTCGGTGTATGGGCCGTCGGCGGATGAGGGATTGTCGTAACAGAGTGTGGGAACGATCAAGGGCGGCCGCGTGGCCGCCCTTTTGTATTGCGGGAAAGATGTTTAGGCAGCGCGTCCCAAGACGGGTTGGGTACAGTGGGCGCAGCGGCGAGCGTCAATCGGAATCTCGCTGAGGCATTCGGGACATTTCTTGGTGGTGGGATCGGCGGGCTTCTCGGCGCGATGCATGCGAGCGATAAGAGCATTCACGGGGAGGACCACGAAAAAGTAGACAGCCGCGGCGATCAGAAAAAAAGAAATGCAGGCATTGATGAAATTGTCCAGAGGGAACGGGACATTGTGAATCGTGAACTGCAAGGTCGAAAACTTTTCGCCGCCGCCTGAAGCCAGCTTGATTAGCGGATTGAGAAAAGCGGAGGTAAGCCCGCTGACCACGCCAGCGAAAGCCGCACCGATCACGACGCCGACCGCCATATCTACAACGTTGCCCCGCAGGATGAACTTCTTAAAACCGTCGAGCATGCGAAAAAACCTCCAAAACCGAGTTGCGTCAATTTATGACAGCAGGGGCGGCAGGTCAAGCCAAAGAGCGCAATTGGGGGATATCCAAGAAACGCAGTTGCGGTTAGGAAGCGCAGGAAGGTGGGGGATAATTCCAGGGGCTAAAGCCCCGGATTAATCGTGAATCGCTGAACGCGGCGCTGAAGCGCCGCTCTTCCACGTCACTGCCAGCAGCTCGTCAGATTCTCATCGGCATGACGATGTAGCGGTATTTGTAGTCGTCGCCTTCGGCGGGGCGGAGCTGGCCGGCAGATTGAGAATCTTTCAGTTCGAGGCGGACTTCGTCGGTGCCGGCGGCTTTGAGGAAGTCGACGAGGTAGACGGCGTTGAAGCCGATGGTGAGAGTTTCGCCGTCGTAGGGAGCTTCGATGGAATCCTCGGACTCGCCGGCTTCGGTGGAGGAGGCGGAAATTTTCACCTCGCCTTTTTCGAGCTTCAGGCGGACGGCGCGCGAGCGCTCGTCGGCGAACTGGGCCACGCGGAGGATGGCAGAATTCAGATCCGAGCTGTTCAGCG
Source organism: uncultured Acidobacteriaceae bacterium (assembly GCA_964403025.1). Classification (GTDB taxonomy): domain Bacteria; phylum Acidobacteriota; class Terriglobia; order Terriglobales; family Acidobacteriaceae; genus Sulfotelmatobacter. Next base: position 69,972 of record CAYOEH010000010.1, read on the forward strand.
CGATGCTCTTGTTGTTGTCCTTGGGCAGGACGGCTTCGAAGTTGGGGAATTGTCCGGTGAGTTGGCGCGAGGTGAGCAGGCGCGAACCGATGCGGAAGAAAAGCGTGGAGTCGTCCTTGGCGAACTCGACGGTTTCGGCGTCGGAGGAATCGAGCAGGGACTTGAGTTCGTCCATCGCTTTTTTCGGGACCAGGGTTTTCATCTCGCCGGAGATGCCTTCGAATTTTTCGCCGCTGCGCTCACAGTGCGCCAGCCGGTGACCATCGGTGGCGACCATTGTGATCGACTCGGGCTTGAGCAGCATTAACGCTCCGTTCAGCGTGTAGCGCGATTCCTCGCTGGAGATGGCGAAGCCGGTGCGGGCGATCAGGCCGCGCAAAACCTGGCCGGGAATCTTGACGACTCCGGCGGTGGGAAAAGCTGGAAGACTGGGAAAGTTTGACTTCGCCATGCCGACCATCTTGGTGTTGGAGCGGCCACAGCGGATGCTGACCCAGTGATTGTCGAGCAACTTGATGGTGATGTCGGCGTCGGGAAGAAGTTTTACGTAGTCGTGAAGTTTGCGGGCAGGAATGGTGCAGGAACCTTCTTTTTTAACTTTGGCATTACACGACGTACGCAGGCTGAGATCGAGGTCGGTCGCGGTGAGCGAGAGCTTGCCTTCGGCGGCCTCGAATAAATAATTCGAAAGAATGGGAATGGTGGTCTTGCGCTCGACCACGCCCTGCGTGGCGGTCAATTCCCGCAGCAACTCTGATTTGCTGACCGTGATCTCCATGGTTCCTACCGCAACGGCCGCTTCCACCGGCATATTTATCTCCCGCGCACGTGCCTCAGGGGCTAAAGCCCATTTGCTAAAGGCGCTTTAGCGGCACCCTTCGGCTCCGCTCAGGGCAGGCTCCTAAAGCCGTGCCCTACCCAAGCACTGCTCCACCCAAAATCTCATACCGCCTAAGAACTAATCTGTTACTGCTACTTTTAGTACTTCCCTTATATCAAATATAAAACCTATAAAACCAGCAGTAACAGTAGGCGGGTCGGAGAAGTGGAAAACTTTGCGAACCGGCCTATTGTCAACACTTTGCGGACTAGCCCTTCGTGTGAGAAATCGGTCCCGAAGCTGGCGGAGACCCTACCATAAGATTTCCGCTTTTCTGATTGCGCCCGGGCCTTGCACAGATTGCACATGGTATTCACAGACTCGTAAAAGGAAGACTGCGCTGCACCGTGCAAAACGTAAAACTCGCCGCGATTATCCGCCCAATTGCTCAGTTAATTTATTGAGCAGCCTGTTTAAATCCTTGTCGTTCTTGCGAGCCTGTTCTATTTTTTCAACGGAGTGCAGAACGGTGGTGTGATGTTTTCCGCCGAACTGGCGTCCGATTTCCGGCAGCGAAGCTTCGGTCATGTGCTTGGCCAGGTACATTGCGATCTGGCGCGGATAGACGATGGCGCGCGAATTATCCTTGGCCTTGATTTCAACCAGGCGCAGGCCAAACTGCTCGGCGACCATTTTCTGGATGGACTCAATGGTGACCTTGCGGGCTTGCGAGTCGATGAAATTTTTCAGCACCTGCTGCGCGTAGGGGAGGGTGATCTCGGCGCCGATCAGGGATGAGTGAGCGACCAGGCGAATGAGTGCGCCTTCGAGCTCGCGAACGTTCGAGCGAATATTCTGCGCGACGTAGAGAGCCACATCCGTGGGAAGAGTTACTTTTTCCTGCTCGGCTTTCTTTTGAAGAATGGCAACTTTTGTTTCCAGGTCGGGAGGCTGAATGTCGGCGATCAATCCCCACTCGAAGCGGCTGCGCAGGCGGTCTTCGATCTCGGCGAGCTCCTTGGGAGAACGATCGCTGGCGATGACGATCTGCTTCATGGTGTCGTGCAGGGCGTTGAAGGTGTGGAAGAACTCTTCCTGGGTGCGTTCTTTGCCGGCGAGGAACTGGATGTCATCGACGAGCAGGACATCGACACCGCGGAACTTGTCGCGGAAGCTGGTCATCTTGTCATAGCGCAGCGAGTTGATCATGTCGTTGGTGAACTTCTCGCTGGAGACGTAGCAGATGGCGGCTTGAGGCTGGCGACGCTTGACTTCGTGTCCGATGGCCTGCATGAGGTGCGTCTTACCCATGCCGACGCCGCCATAGAGGAAGAGTGGGTTGTAGGCTTTGGAAGGACGCTCGGCGACGGCCTGGCAGGCGGCGTGGGCGAACTGGTTGCCGGAGCCGATGACGAAAGCGTCGAAGGTGTAGCGCGGATTCAGTTGCGCGGCGCCATCCCAATCGAAGCGGGCCTGGGCTGGAGCCGAGGCGGCCGGAGCTGCCGAGAGTCCGCCGTTGTGGCGCACCGTGGTGGCGGCGGGATCGTCCTCGGGAGTGACGAACTTCACGTCGTTGAACTCCAAGCCAAGGTTGTCGATGGCTTCCTGGATGAGGTCGGCGTACTTGTCGCCGGCGTGGCGAAACTCGGCGGTGGGCACGCTCACGAATAAAATTCCGCCACTGGAGTGGCTGTAGCGTGTGGGCTTCAGCCAGGTGTCGTAGGAGTGCCGGTTGATCTTTTTTTCCAGCGCGTCGAGAATGCGCATCCACGGATTGGGGGAAAGGGTTGTGCTGGTGACTGACATAATATGAAATACCCGCCGCGGCGTCCCGGCGGCTGGCTGAGGGCGCCTGTTAGAAATACTTTTTACCGACTCGCTGATGGAACACTTAGTGTACTGCGGAATGCGCCTGTTGTACCCTGCGCGGTTGTCATGGTGAAAGAGATTTTCTTAAACTTGAACAGTGCCGCATGGTAGCACGAAATTTTTTTCGTCGCACAGAAATCTTGGCGAAATTTTTTTTGCTCCACCACATTCAGAACTCGAAGAAGGGCGCGTGTCAAGTGTCGAGGATGTAACTGCAACAAGCGCGGTGCAGCGAGGAGTTCAGCCGCGCGGTGAGAATTCTGCGATTTGTGCGCGAGGATGCAAGTGGTGGAGAGCAGGTAGTGCCGCAGTCTTGCCCGCACGGCGGTGAGCTTGGGGGATATCCCTCGGCCCGCTGGTGAAAACGCGGTCCTTCGGGATGACGCCGGAAAGATAGAACCGCTAGATTTATCAAACTACACCACGACCGGAGAGCATCGCCCTTTGCCCTCATGGCACTTGGTCATTTATACTCATCGTTTGCCCTAACACTGTCGACGGAATCAGGAGCAGCTATTTTTCATGCCCAAGCGTACATTCCAACCTAACCGGCGCAAGCGAAGCAAGAAGCACGGATTTCGCACGCGCATGAAGACCCAGGGCGGCAAGAAGGTAATATCCCGCCGCCGCGCCAAGGGGCGGAAGCGGGTATCCGTGAAGCCCGGATTCCGCGAGTAGCTTTTCAGGTGCCGCTCACTTCCATAGGTAAGACCCTCGGCAACGTGTTGCAACATGAGGGCATGATGGCGAATGCCGCGCTGGGAACTCGACCGTATACCATGCCAGCGAAGAAGGCAGCAGGATTTCCGCGGACGGCACGGCTGTTGCGCCACGCCGATTTCGAGCGCGTCTATAAACAGGGGCGACGGCATTTCTCCGCGTCGATGACGGTTTTTTATTGGCCGAGGCCGGAGATCGATGCGACGCCCGAGATGGTGGAGAGAACGCGGACAAGAGTGTCCGCGCCACACATGCGGCCGCACGGGCTGCGAATTGGATTCACCGTGGGACGTGTACTGGGTGGAGCGGTCGAACGCAACCGCATGAAGCGGCGTTTGCGGGAGGCGGTGCGCCTGTCGAGCCCAGTGCCGGTCGAGGCGGACGTGGTGATCAATCCGAAGAAGACATTGCTGACGGCCGATTTCGCGGATGTGCTGAACGAAGTGCAACGCGCCTTCGCGGTGATCGAGCATAAGTTATCGGGAACGCGGACAAGAGTGTCCGTGCCATACGAGAGTTGAAGCTGAGCGCCAAATTCGTCACGCTGCAATTGCTGCGAGGATACAAGTGGGCGATCTCGCCCATGTTCCCGCCGGCCTGCCGCTACGTGCCCAGCTGCTCGGAATATGCCATGGAAGCGGTGGAGCGCTACGGCGCGCTGCGCGGGGGATGGATGGCGTTAGGGCGCGTGCTGCGGTGTCATCCCTTTGCCGGGGGTGGATACGACCCGGTGCGGACGGAACTGAGTAACGTACTTGGCAAGAATGATTAAGGAAGCGAGCCAAACGCGCGCTTTTTGCGCCGCGAAGGACGCGCCGCTTCGCGCGGCTCGCCCAGATCCCTCGCTGGGCAAGGAACGCTTGCTCGGGATGACATGCGCTATCGGAATTTGAGGCGATAATCAAACTTTGGCCGACTTTCAAAATCCTCAACAAGAACCTGGCGCCGAGAAGCGGCTGCTTCTCGTATTTCTTCTGACGTTCGTCGTCCTGGTGATTTTCCAGCCGCTGCTGACGAAGTACATGCCGCAGCCGCCAGCGGCACCGCAGCAAAAGCAAAGCGCGCCACAGCCAACTGCGGCGACTGCGCCTGCGGCTGGGGCGGCCGCGGTGTCGGCGGCATCGACTCCGTCGGCGCCATCGGCGAAGGCCCCGGTCGCTATCGCGAACAAGCAGGCCTCGAGCGAAGCGGAAATTGTGATCGAGAACGATCTCTATAAGATCACGTTCACCAACCGCGGCGCGCAGGTGAAATCGTGGGTTCTGAAAAAGTTCGATAACGATGCGCAGAATGGGCCGCTGGACCTGGTGAATGAGGCCGCGGCGCAGAAATATGGCTATCCGCTGTCGCTGTGGACGTACCCTTCTTCCCCCGGCGATGAGACCCTGCGTAACAAGCTGAACTCGGCGCTGTATGTTGCTTCGAATGAGGGGCACCTCTCGGCGCCGGCGGCGATCACGTTCGAGTATGCCGATCAGGATGTTGTGGTTCGGAAGAGTTTTCGCTTCGATCATACGTATGTGCTGAATGTGGAGACATCCGTTGTCTATAAGGGCACGGAAATTTTTGCAGCGCCGGCGTGGCCAGCCGGTTTCGGCGACGAGGTCGCGCCCCCTTCCTACGCCGCAGCCCGCATCGACTACCACAACGACGTCTCCACTGATCGCACCGCGCTGGTCTTCCCGAATTTCGTTTTGCGTCTGGCGGGCAAGAGCATTAGCGGCGGCAACACGATCAAAGGGCCGTTCGAGTGGGCTGGGCCGGGCGATCAATACTTCACGGCGCTTTTTATTCCGGACGATCCGAACACAACGGCCATGGTCACGCTGCGCAACCCAATGGAGATTGCGCAGAAGCCGGGCTTCAGTCCCGTAGGCTCCGGCTCCAAAGACACTGCCAACGTTGAACTCCTTGGCGCGGCGGTGGGCGATCTGCGCGGCGCGACCAGTGAGCGGGTGTACGTAGGGCCGAAAGAGCTGTCGTCGCTGGAAGCGGTGAGCGTGCCGACCATCCGGAACGGCGATCCGGATTTGCGCGGCACGGTGGATTTCGGGTGGTGGGGACTGATCTCGCGGCCGCTGTTCCTGTGGCTGAAGTGGACGTACAAACATGTCTATCCCAACTGGGGATGGGCGATTGTCATACAGACTCTGATTATCACGATTGCGCTGCTGCCGCTGCGGATTACGCAGATGAAGTCGATGCTGAAGATGCAGCGCATCGCGCCGCAGATCAAGTCGATCCAGGAAAAATATAAGAAGTACAGCCTGCGCGACCCGCGCAAGGCGGCGATGAATGAAGAGATCAGCGCGCTGTATAAAAAAGAAGGAGTGAATCCGGCGGGCGGCTGCCTGCCGCTGCTGATTCAGTTTCCCTTCCTGATCGCGTATTACCGGATGCTGGGCATCGCTCTGGATCTGCGGCACGCGCACTGGCTGTGGATCAGCGATTTGTCGGCGAGGGATCCTTACTTCCTGCTGCCGATCATCATGGTGGTCAGCATGTTCTTAATGCAGCGCATGACGCCGCAAACGGGGATGGATCCGGCGCAGCAGAGGATGATGACGGTGATGATGCCGCTGATGATGGGCTTCATCTTCTTCAATCTGGCCGCCGGGTTGAACCTGTACTACACCGAGAGCAATTTGATCTCGATTGCGCAACAGGCCATCATGAACCGCACCAAGCTGGGCCGCGAGATGCGCGAGATGATGGAAAAGCGGGCGAGGAAGAAAGAGAAATAAGAAGCTATTAGCTCCTAGCTTTTAGCTGTTAGCTTGGAGCTCAGGGCTCGCGCCCGCGCCCGGCGGCACGTTTGGATTGAATTCTATACGGGCCCTGCGCGCGGAGCGCTGCAGAGGACAGGTTCAAGCTAAAGGCTAGGAGCTAAAAGCCAAGAGCTTTCTTTATGGATAAAGTAGCGGCTGCGAATCGAGTCAACGAATTCTTGCAGGCTGTCGTCACTCACGGCGGCCTTCACCTTAAATACCGGATTGTTGTCGATCCGCCAGCGTTGAGCGACTGGGAGAAGCCGGAAATCTTTGTGGACTTCTCGGGGCCGGATTCGGCGCTGCTGCTGGATCGCGGCGGCGAACTTCTGCGCGCGCTGGAGTTGCTGGCGTTCGAGATTTTGCGGCTGCCTTCGGGTGAGCATGAGAAGCTGGCCTTCGATTGCAAGAACCAGCGATCACTGCGGTTGCAAGAGCTGCGGATGGCGGCGAGCGTAGCGGCGGAGAAAGTCCGGCAAACGGGAACGCCGTTTCACTTTGCCCCGATGTCGTCACGGGAGCGCCGTATGGTGCACCTCGCGCTGCGTGACGAAGCTGACCTGCGGACGGAGAGCGATGGCGAAGGCCGCGACCGGAGCGTGGTGCTCTATCCGGCAGACTACAAACCAGCGGGCGGGAAATCCGCGCGGGGCACGCTGCCGTAACTGCACTGAAAGCCATCCACTTCGCGACAGTGCTTCTGTAACATCGAGGGACGATGGGTTCCCGCCTTCATTTCGTATTTCTCATCGCGCTGACTTGGATGCTCCTGGTGCTTCCCGCGCTCGGGGCGCAGCAGCCGGCGCAGGGGCAATCGACTTCTTCCAGTAGTTCTTCTTCCAGCAACTCGTCCTCCTCCACGCCGCATGCCCGGAAAGCGGCGGCTGCGGCTCGTCTGGACGCAGGATCCGTCGTCAATGGGGTTTACCGGAATCAGAGTTTCGGCTTTGCGTGCAAAATTCCCGCGGGGTGGGTGTTGCGGACGGAGGAAATGAACGCGCGGCAGGATGGAAATGAGGCGCCGGCAGCCGAGGGCGGCTGTCCCCACACGGGAAGTTGTGGGCGGGTGCTGCTGGCGGCATTTTCGCGGCCTCCGGAGGCGCGGGGCGAGGATGTGAATTCGTCGATTTTGATTGCGGCGGAGAGCGCGGAGGCGTATCCGGGACTGAAAGAGGCGGCGCAATATTTTGGGCCGGTGACGGAGGTCGCGAAGGAGCAAGGGTTTGAGGTGATCAACGAGCCGTATGAATTTGTGGTGGGCACGAAGACGGTGGTGCGGTCGGATTTTCAGAGAGATGTGGGGACGCGAATGATGTGGCAATCGACGCTGGTGATTTTAGAGCGCGGGTATGTGGTGTCGTTGACGTTTCTCGGCGGCAACGAAGACGAGGTGGAGGAGTTGGTGCAAGGGCTGAGTTTCGGCGCGGGCAGAACTTCGGGGAGATGAGTTGGCGGCCCGGCTCTTACGGCGATCGCGTTTTCTATCGGCGAAGTCCCGCTCAGGATTCCGCGGGCACGGGATGCGTGATTTCAAGCACGATGCTGGGCGGATGCAGAAGCGTGTTGTGAATCAGGCAATGATGCACAGCGTTCTCGACCCCGGCGCGATGTTGTTCGGTAAGGGCTGCGGGCGCTTCGATTGCGATACGAAAATTATCGACACGAGCGGGGTCCTTCAACTTCTCGGCAGTAACGCGGACGCGCGTGCCTTCCGTTGCTAATTTGTGCTTGCGCAAATATTGCGCCGCGTAGAAACCGGCACATGAGCCGAGGGACGCAAGCAGGAGCTCCGGCGGTGTCATGCCTTCATCGTGACCGGCGTTTTCCGGCGGCTGATCGCTTAAAACGGTGTGCTGGCGCGCTTTGATCTCAAACTGCATCGCTCCGAGATGTTCCACGGTGACTTCCATCATGAGTGAACCTCAGGGGCTAAAAGCCCTTCCTTTATGGAGCTATAGTGGCACGCCTGAAGCCGTGCCCTTCCCGAACCAATACTGCTGGCCAAACGAACCGAAGGTCTGTCCCTCCCCCAAAACAAATACGATGACCTCCTATCTCAAAGCTTGATGAGTGAGTGCTGCGTCGAGGTGGCTCCTCACCAAATCGCGGGCGCGGTGCAGCCGCGATTTCATAGCGGCGAGCGAGATGTCTAATCTCTGAGCGACCTCCTCGCCGCTCAGATCTTCGACATCGCATAACTCGTAAACCGGGCGATAGACCGCGGGCAAGGCGTCTGTGGCTTCTTTCAACAATTGCTTCATTTCTTGCTGCACGAGTTGCGCGTCCGGAGGAGGCTCCGATCCGGCGACTTCGCGGCCCTCGTTCTCCAGCGCAGAAAGCTGCAGGAGCGGGAGCAGGGATTCGCGCTCCTTCAACTGCCAGCAGACACGTTTTGCGATCTGCGCGAGCCAGGCGCGAAAGGCGGCGGACTCGCGCAACTGATCGAGATGACGGTAGGCCTTGAGTAGCGCCTCGATCAGAACGTCTTCGGCATCTTCGCGGTTGCCGCAGACGCGGATCATCTGCCGATAGACGGCGTCCTTGTGCTGACGCGCCAGTGTGTCGAAGTTCATGGATCCATTGTGGCACCGCGGAGTCTCCGATGTGCGACATACGGTCACCGAATCCGCGCAGATGGTTCCGCATGAGGAACTCCGATCCCGCAATGGGGCTGTCGATTCCACGGCATTTTCTCGAGCATCAAGGCCATCGGGCAGAGGTCGGTGAGCCCGGCGAAGGTGAGGCCCAGACCAATGAATCCGCAGAGAAAGACCCAGTGAGGATTGTCAGCCAGAGCCATGACGGCGCCGGTCAGCACGAGCAAACCCGCGCCCAGACGGACCTGGCGCTCGAGGGACCAACGCGTCTTCACATTGGCCACGACCGGCAGACCAGCGTCGATCCATGCTTTGGTGCCGCCCTCGAGAACGGTGATTTGCCGCTGGCAGGGTTCCAGCAGGTTCGCTGTCATGCGGGCGCGCGTGCCAGCCTGGCAGATGAGAACGATGGGGAGATTGACGGCGAGATCGTCGAGACGGGCCTCGATTTGATCCATGGGATATTGACGGCTCCGGGAATGTGGCCGGAAGCGAATTCGGAGGCGGAGCGCACGTCCACCAGCAGGGTGAGAGTGGACCCGGGAGTGCGCAGCTCAGCGACGGTTATGGTGGGGCTCAAGATTCCTCCTATATGGGAAGAGCGGGAGTTTTGGGAAAAGGATTCAAGGGCCGTAGGACGAGTCCCCAAGCTTGTTCAGATGTTAGGGATCCTTCGACTACGCATGATGATGCTTCGGACGATCATGCTCCGCTCAGGATGAGAATGGTTTAGTCGAGGGGCTCGGGCTCGAGGGCGATGTTGGTTTCGCCGGCGGCTTTTTTCTGGGCGTATTTTTTCATCCAGGCTTCCCAGCTTTTTCCGGCGGCGGTGTCGCGCCCGGTGAAGGCGAGGGCGGCGATGTCGGCGTAGGAGATGGAGACTTTTTCGTCGGCAGTTTTCGGGAAGAGGCGGACGATGGAATCTTTTAGTGTGGCGGCGGTGCGGCGGTCGAAGAGGTAGCCTTCGATTTTGGTGCCGTCTTTGCGGGTGATGGTGACATCGCCGCGGTAATCGAAAGCCTTTTCGAGAGCGACGCGGATTTCCTCGTCGCTGGCGAGTTGGGGAATCCAGCCTTCGAGTTTTTCGTGGACGGTGCCGGGAGCGAGTTCAAGGGCGTCAGGATTGGCGGCGGTGTGAGGGACGGCTTGCGCGGCTTCGTGGTCGATGTGGCCGGATTCTTTGCCTGTCATAAGCTTCTATCTCAAAACTAAGAAATATTTTTCGCCCCTGCGGGGCTTGCTCCTGGTTACGACCGTACCCACGGCTTACGCCGTGGGCTGCATTCTTGCGCCGCTTCGCGGCTGGTGAACTGCCGAGTCATTAGACGCTTTTTATCCGGCGAAATTACCGGGCTTCGCCGGGCGGACAGCGGGCCGGCTGTCCCCACATGTTCTTTTTATGCGCGAGTTTCGTGCAAGGGTTCTGTTGTCGACGCGATCTGAACTAGCGGATGCACCGGGGCTTGCGGCTCGTCGAGCAGGCGGAGCGCTTCTTTATCCCGGTAACTCGTAAACAGCGTGGCCTTCACCGTGGCCAAAAATCCGCCGAGAGAACTAAAGGTCGCATTGACCGCGGAGGCTTCATAGCCGCTGTGGACCATGCAATTGGCGCAGGCAGGATTACCGGATTCGGTGCCGTAGTTGGCCCAGTTCGTGGTCGAGAGAAGTTCGGCGAAAGTTTCGGCGTAGCCATCCTGCAGCAGGTAGCACGGCTTCTGCCATCCGAAAACGTTGTAGGTGGGCATGCCCCACGGTGTGCAGGGATAGGTGCGCTTTCCCATCAGGAATTCTAAGAACAGCGGCGAGAGATTGAAGCGCCAGTTTTTCTTGCGGTTCGAAAGAATTGCGCGGAACATGCGGCGGGTGCGGGCGCGGCCGAGGAAATGCTTTTGATCGGGAGCCTTGTCGTAGGAGTAGCCGGGCGAGAGCATCATTCCTTCAAGGCCGAGCTCCATCATGCTGTCGAAGAAGGCGCGGACGGATTTGGGATCGGCGCCGTCGAACAGCGTGGTGTTGGTGGTGACGCGGAAGCCGAGGCGGAGGGCTTCCTTGATGGCGTCGACGGCGATATCGTACCCACCTTCGCGACAGACGGCGAGGTCGTGCTCTTCGCGCTGGCCATCGAGGTGGACGCTGAAGGTCAGGTACTTGCTGGGCTTGAAGAGATGAATCTTTTCTTTCAGCAGCAGGGCGTTGGTGCAGAGATAAATATATTTCTTGCGCGCGACCAGGCCTTCCACGATCTCGCCGATCTGCGGGTGCATGAGCGGCTCGCCGCCGGGGATGGAGACCATCGGTGCGCCGCATTCGTCCACGGCGCGGAAACATTCTTCCGGGGAAAGATCTTTTTTCAAGATGTGGGCGGGATACTGGATTTTGCCGCATCCGGCGCAGGCGAGGTTGCAGCGGAACAGGGGCTCGAGCATGAGCACGAGTGGGTACTGCTTGCGGCCGGCGAGCTTCTGCTTCAGAACATAGCTCGATACGGTCCACATCTGGGATACGGGGACGGCCATTCTGGGTCGGGAACTCCTGTTGCTTATTTTAGCAGGCTCGATCGGTTAGATGGTGGGGAAGCGGGAAGAGGTGCCGGAAAAGAAACCGTGGAAGCAAGATATCGGCGGCTGCGCTTGCGATAACGGAACCCGGCTGAAAATCGGCGGCAGAATTCATTAAAAAGCCAGCATTTACCGAGGGGATTCGGGGTGCACGGAGGGTCGTCGCGGGGGCGATTTCGTGGTATAATTTGATAGTCAGCAAACGAACCTAAGTACACGGAATTTCAATCACTTGAGGTAGGTTTGGCGGGTGCGGAAGATGGGCCTGCTGAAACGCGATCCCGACGAGTGGGTTGGCAGGATCGCTCGATTGAAATTTGCGTGACAAATCGACGTGCTCGACGGAGCTGAATGGCTACCAAAGAGATCCATACTCCCATCGTAGAAACCAAAACAAAAAACGGAGTTGTGACGCCGATCGTTGGCAACAACGGTGGAGCGAAGAACGACTATAACGCCGACTCGATCAAAGTGCTCGGCGGGATGGAAGCGGTGCGCAAACGTCCCGCAATGTACATCGGATCGACAGGCGATCTGGGACTGCATCACCTGGTGTATGAGGTGGTGGACAATTCGGTGGACGAAGCGCTCGCGGGTTTCGCAACGAAGATTGAAGTCACGATTCACATCGATAACTCGATCACGGTGATCGATGACGGACGCGGTATTCCTGTCGACGACATGGATATCGATGGCGAGAAAGTTTCCGCAGCACAGGTGGTGATGACCACGCTGCATGCGGGCGGGAAATTTGATTCGTCGACGTACAAGGTTTCGGGCGGACTGCACGGGGTGGGCGTTTCGTGCGTGAACGCACTGAGCGAAGAACTGGAATTGGAAATCTGGCGGGATGGCGCGACCTGGGAGCAGACGTACTCGAAGGGCGAGCCCACCAGCAAGATGAAGAAGGCAGGCGCGGCCAAGCGGCGCGGAACGAAAGTTCACTTCCTGCCGGATCGCAGCATTTTCACGGCGACGGAATATAACTACGACACGCTGGCGCAGCGGTTGCGCGAGTTGGCGTTCCTGAACAAGGGATTGCTGATCACGCTGACCGATGAGCGCTCGACCGACGCGAAGACGGGCGAGGCCAAGCACGCGGATTTCAAGTACAACGGCGGCATCGCGGAATTCATCAAGCATTTGAACCGCGGCAAGCAGGTGCTGCACGACAAGCCGATCTACATGGAAGCGGAGCGCAGTGGCGTGGCCATGGAAATTGGGCTGCAGTACAACGACGGGTATTCGGAGTCGGTGTTCAGCTTTGCGAACAATATTAATACCGTCGACGGCGGCACGCATCTTTCCGGCTTCCGCATGGCGCTGACGCGCACCATTAATTACGCCGGGCAGCAGATGGGGCTGTTCAAGGACGTGAAAGAAAATCTGACGGGCGACGACGTGCGCGAAGGGTTGGTGGCGGTGATCAGCGTGAAGCTGTCGCAGCCGCAATTTGAAGGGCAGACTAAGGGCAAGCTGAATTCTGATATCGCCGGAATTGTGCAGGCCTTCATCAACGAGCGGCTGGGCGCGTTCTTCGAACAAAACTCGACCGTGGCGCGGAAGATTATCAACAAAGCAGTGGATGCGGCGCGGGCGCGCGAGGCTGCACGCAAGGCGCGGGATTTAACGCGGCGCAAAGGTGCACTCGATTCCGGCGGTCTGCCGGGCAAGCTGGCGGATTGCTCGGAGCGCGATCCGAACCGCTGCGAATTATTTCTGGTGGAGGGCGAGTCGGCCGGTGGGACGGCGAAGCAGGGGCGCGACCGTCGCTTCCAGGCAATTTTGCCGCTCAAGGGAAAAATTCTTAACGTCGAAAAAGCACGCTACGACAAGATGCTGGCGCACGAAGAAATTCGCGCCATGATCACGGCGCTGGGCACGGGCATCGCGAAGGATGATTTCGATCCGACGAAGGTGCGGTACGGAAAAATTATTCTGATGACCGACGCCGACGTGGACGGATCGCACATCCGCACGCTGCTGCTGACATTTTTCTTCCGGCATATGCAGGAATTGATCAAGCGCAACAACGTTTATATTGCGCAGCCGCCGCTGTATTCGATCAAGAAGGGCAAGTCGATGCAGTACATCAAGGACGACGATGCCTTCGACAAGGTCATGCTGAAGCGCGCGGCGGACGGGCTGGTGGTGCGGTATGGCGAGGGCGCGGCGAAGCTGGAGGGCGCGAACCTGACGCGCTTTATGAGCGTGCTGAAGGAGTATCTGAGCTTCTTCGACAAGCTGAACAAGCGGCTGCGCGACGAGAGAATTACCGAGATGCTGCCGCGGCTCGACTTCTCAAAGCATACGGACTTCGAGGGCGACAAGGAAACACCCCCGAAAAAAATCGAAAAGCTGGAAAAAGAACTGACCAAGCTGCAGAAAGAGCAGAAGTCCACGGCGGTGGTGAACCGGATGGAGGGCGAGCACAATTCCCGGCGACCGCTCAAAGAGGTCGAGAGCCGGTTCGACGAAGACCACAATTTGTGGGAAGTGCGATTTGTCGACTCGCAGGGCGCCGAGCACATCATCAACTGGGAGCTGGCGTCGACTCCGGAATGCCGGCAGCTCACGGCGAAGTTCAAGCTGATCGAGCAATACCTGGAGCCGCCGTATGTGGTGGAGGTGAAGCCGCAGGCCAAGAAGGGAGCGGCTGAAGCGGCGGCCGACGAAGACGAAGATACGAACGCGCCCGCTGCGAAAGAGCTGCTCAACGATTCCGAGAACGTGTTCGACAATACTTCCCTGCGGGAGCTTTTCGATTACGTCCTGGATCAGGGGAAGAAGGGCTACATCATCCAGCGCTACAAAGGACTGGGAGAGATGACGGCTCCGCAGTTGTGGGAGACGACCATGGATCCGGAGCGGCGGACTCTGCTCTCGGTGAAGCTGGAAGATATTGCCGAGTGCGAGACCATCTTCACAACGCTGATGGGCGAGGACGTGGAAGCGCGGCGGAAGTTTATTGAAGAGAACGCGCTGGATGTAAAGAATCTGGATATCTAAGAATCCGGTGTTTTACGTGACCTCAGGGGCTAAAGCCCCCATTACTTACGGCGCTTTATCGCAGCGCTGAAGCGCTGCGCCACCCAAAATCACAGGAGAAGTTAATCACGGCGGCCTTCGGGCCGCCTTTTTTTATTTCAGGCCCTCCACCAGATATAGATCGGCCAGCATGCGGTGGTAGCCGAAGATGCAGGTTTGGGCGTCGGGGGTCATGAGGATGGGGCCGATGGTTTCGACTCCGGCGGGATCGGAGGGCAGAAGCTGGCGCCAGAGGGTGCGTTTGCCGGTCTGGATATCGAGACGGTTGACGCTGGCGGGCAACTCTCCGGGTTGATAAATGTAGAGAGAGTTTCCGTCGGAGCTGAAGGTGATGGGCTGCTCGCCGGGGTTGAGGCCGGGAATCACGCGCGGGTCACCGCCGGTTACGGGATAAAGATATCCTTTGCGGTCGGGGCCGATACCGGCGATCCACTGCGAATCGGGGGAGACAACGAAAGCGTTGCCATCGACACCTTCCGGAGTAATGGCCTGGCTCTTGTTCGATGCGATGTCCTGAACGTAAAGACGGACTCCCTGGCCGGGCTCGTTCCCGGAAAACAAGATGCGCTTGCCATCAGGAAACCAGCGAGCCCAAGTGTGGTTTACGTTGTCCTTGGTCAGGTCTCTGGCTTCGCCGGCGCCGGTGGTGAGCAACCGGAGCTGGGAAGGGGAATCCTGCGTTTGTGAAATCACCGACTTGCCGTCGGGCGACAAGGCAAGCGCGCCGCCTTCTCCCAGCAAAACCGCAGGAGAGCCATCGGTTTTGCGGATGTACACCGCGTAGGAAAGGCCTCCGGATTTCGAATAGGCGAGCGAACCGCCGCCGCCTTCCTCATCAAAGAGCAGAGTCTTGCCGTCGGGAGAAAGACCGGCGGGATAGGAATAATCGAGCCAGGAAAGATCGCGCTGCTTGGTCTCGCCGGCGATCATGCCGACCAATTCGCGGCGCCAGCTGGCGCGCATCATTAATACGCGGCCATCTTTCCAGATGTCGAACAACATGAGCGCGCCGGGCAAGCGCAACACCATGCGCTCTTTTCCATCGAGGGTGACTGCGTAGAGGGTGCGATCGACGCCGGACTTGCTGGCGGTAAACCAAACCTCTTTGCCGTTCGCGGACCAAGCCAGGCCTTGAATCGTGTACCACTCGTCGGAGAGATTCTTCTTGTGCCCGGCCGCATCGACGATGGCGAGCGTGCCCCGGTCATCGCCCTGCACCGGATGGTCGATGAAAGCGATCAGATCTCCCTTGGGAGAAACGCGAGGATGCCCGATCCAGCCGCCAGTTTCGTAGAGCGGCTTGCCGATGGGAAACTCCAGGCGATTGCGGCCGCCGAAGTCGCGCACCACGGCCAGACTATTTCCGTCGGCGGACCAGTCGGCCCATTGCACCTGCTCCAACACTTCGCGTGGAGCACCTCCGACCAGCGGCGCCCGGGCCAGCGTGCCCATGCTGACCCAGGTTCCAAGAGCTTTGCTATTGAGCAGGACTGCCATCTCTGACGCGGACGAGACCGACATTAGCTGCGTGTGGCTGAGACCCATGGAGCGCGCCTCCGGTGCTTCGGGGCGAGCGGTAAACACGTCCAATGGCCCGCCTTGCCAGGCGGCGCTGTAAAGAATGGTTTGCCCGTCCGGGGCGAAGCGCGCGGAGCGGATGCTACCGCGGCGAAAAGTGAGCTGCCGGTAGAGTGGGGGCTCGATGGGTGCTGCGGCGAAGAATAACTTCCCGGAGTAGAGGCCGACGGCCGCGGCTACGAGCAAGCCAAGCGCGAAGATCAATACAGGGATGAGCTTCTTTCGCGGCGCGGGCGAGGCTGGCGATGAAGGAACGCTCGTCGCCGAGGATGAAGACGGTGCGGTCTCGGCGACGACGGAGGTGCGGGAGGAATCGATGGAACGCTTGAGGCGCTTGAGATCGGCACGGAGTTCGGCTGCGGTCTGGCAGCGCATGTCGCGATCTTTTTCGAGAGCCTTGTTGATGATTTCCTCGAGCTTGGGAGGAAGCTGGGGAACGAGTTGATGAGCGGCGGTGGGATGACGATTGAGAATGGCTTCGGTGACCACGGCGGATGTTTCTCCGCGGAAGGGAAGAATGCCGGTGGCCATTTCATAGAGAACGACGCCGAAAGAGAAAAGGTCGGTACGCCCGTCGAGCTCCTTGCCGCGCAACTGTTCGGGCGACATGTAAGCCACGGTGCCGACAGCGGTGCCGGGACTGGTGAGGTCGAGACTGGTGAGATTCAGGCTGGTGGCGTCAGCCATGGTTTGCGAATCGCCGCTGGTGGGGCGGGCGGCGCGGGCGATTTTCGCCAGGCCGAAATCGAGAATCTTGGCGTGGCCGCGGTCGGTGACGAAAATGTTGGCGGGCTTGATGTCGCGGTGAACGATTCCCTTGCTGTGCGCGGCATCGAGCGCGTCGGCTACTTCGATCGCCAGAGTGAGGAGGCGATCGAACTCCATCGGCTTGCCGTTGATCAGGTGTTTCAACGTCTGGCCGCTGAGACACTCCATCACGATGAAGAGATGTCCGTCGTGCTGGCCGATTTCGTGGATGGTGCAGATGTTGGCATGATTCAGCGAAGATGCGGCGCGAGCTTCGCGGCGGAAGCGCTCGAGAGCCTGGGGATCGTGGGAAGAATCGTCGGGAAGAAATTTGAGAGCGACGAAGCGGCCGAGTTGCGTGTCTTCGGCTTTGTAGACAACACCCATCCCTCCGCCACCAAGAAGTTCGAGGATGCGGTAGTGGGAGACAGTCTGGCCGATCATGTTTGTTTCGTTATGGCGAGCGGAAGACGAACCCCAGCGACGGACGAACCGAAATCCGAGCCATCTTAGGCGAATCGCGGGGGTTCGTCAACGAGTGCAGTGCCAGGGTAGTGGCTCAGTTTGACCCCCAGACGGCTGTGTGTCCGGGAGATCCCTCGTCCCGCTGGTGAAAACGCGGGACTTCGGGATGACACCGACAAAATGACGCCGCTCAAATTTCAGAACTGTGCCGCTACCTGAAGTCTAGCTCGCTGCGCTCGCTGGACAGCCCCTTCGGCTTCGCTCAGGGCAAGCTTAGGCGGCTGTCCCTACAGGAGCGGTCGACTTCCTAAACCTTATGAGACTTGTTTTGATGGCTTGCGCAATAGCGAAACGATTGTGGTTCCTAATGCCAGCAACGTCATGAGTGAAATATCCCCGAGGGAGATGACGCAGTAGATGCACCAGACGCCGAGAACGCGGGCCTCGATGTGGGCGAGGTAGAGAGAGAAGGCTAATCCCACGAGGGCGGCTGCCAGCAGCAGGCGCCAGGCGCGCCGGGCGGCCAGGGCGGCCATGAGGAGATATCCGGCGATGCCGAGGATGGCGACGGGAATTCCGGCGAGCATGGCGTAGGGGCTGTGATTGACGATGCCGCAGTCCCAGCGCTCGTTGATGCTGCATGGGGAAGTATCGGTGCGGTAATGCTCGCGCAGGGCGAGCGCGGAGACGACGATCCCCAGGAGCGACAGAAGAATCAGGATGTACCGCATGTGCTTTTCCTCATTTACAGACTATTCCTTGAAGCGACTTCCCATGTCAGGGGCTAAAGCCCCGATTTTTGGGGCTCCTTACGGCACGGCTAAAGCCGTGCCCTTCCCGACCATTTCCGAGACATGCCTCTCGTCTATGACACAACATTCTCACACGATCATCTCAGGCGGCGGGGTGCGCGGCGGCGGCGAGATCTTGCAGCAGGTCGGAGGCTTGCCAATCGGCGCCGTGATACCACTTGAAAATTTTTCCGTCGGGAGAGATGACGGCGGTGCTGAGGGTGTGAGTGATCAGGCCACCTTCTTCCTTGTAGGTGAGAGCGAAATAATCGGCGAAGGCGGGGAGCTCGGCTTGGGGAATCGCGGAAAATTCCCAGTGCGTGAAGAGTGCGGGATCCTTGCTTCCAGAGCAGGAGAAGCCATAGGCACGCAGAACCCTGGGCGTGTCGTGAGTGGGATCGAAGCTGATGCTGAGCAGGTGAGTTTTGCCGTAGCGAGCGGGATCGGCGCGGATCTGTTGATCGATCGCGGAGAACTCGTGGCTGACGCGCGGGCAAAAATCTGGGAAGGGACAGCGGGTGTAGATGAGAGTGAGAAGCAGAGTCTGGCCGCGATATTGATGCAGGGAGATTTGCTTGCCGCTTTGATTGACGAGTTTGAAGTCGGGGACGTCGTCGCCGGGAGCGGGAATGTGCAGGGTCGAGGTGGGCCTGTCGGCGGAAGGTGGCGAATGGCCGGTGACTTTGACGTTCTCCAACCAGTACTGGCCGGAATCGACGACGACATCGGCGGAGATGGAGTCGCCGGGCTGGAGCTGATTGATCTGGGCGGGCGGCTTGAAGGAGTAGGGCATGACCATGGGGTCCATAAAGCCGGCGATGGGTTCGTTGTCGATGTTGGCCATGCCCGAATTTTTATCCACCGACATAACCTTTCCCTTGAGGGCGTAGCGTTTGGCAGAGGATGACGCAGCGGTAGATTGAGGCTGCGATTTTCCGCGGTTGCAGGAAGTGGAGAATGCGAGCAGAGCGCAGAGTGAGAGAAGGGCCAGGTACAACGAAAATACCTTGCGAGTTCGCGACATGATCAATTTATTCCTTACCCCGAATACGAATTCATTTCATTACTAAATCGCATGGGTACACAGAGAACTACATGATTATAGGGATGCTTCGACTTCGCCGGATTGTCCTTCGGACATCCGGCTCGCTCAGCATGACAATTTCGTGGTCCTTCACGGTTCATCTTTTTCCGCATCTATATTTTCCGCATTTTTCGCATCGTCAAGTTAGTAGTGAAAGCGGTAGCGAAACTCGGCATAAATCTGGCGAGGATCGTTCCAGTGAAATCCGCCAAAGGTCAGACTGTTATCCAGTTGCACGCGGCGGTTGGCGACATTCAGCGCGTCCACGGAAAAAGTGTATTTTTCGGCGAAGGTTTTGCCGAAAGCGAGATCGACGGTGGTATGTCCCGGAAGGTAATTGCCGGGATACTGCAGGCCGGGCTGGCCGTTGGTGAAACCGGAGCCATAGTAGACATTCGTTGAGGCGTAGGCGTGCCAGGGGAGATTGGTGTTGAGGCCCACGTTCAATGTGTTTCTCTGATCATGATCGACCGGCGAAAATCCCGGCGGAATATCCAGTCCGCAGGCCGAAGTGACGGGAGTGGGGCAGATCAAGCCGCCGGTGATCGGCGAAGTGGCCTGCGCGATTTGATTCGCGTAGGCAAGGTGAAACTGGCTGCGATGCCAGAGGTTGGGGGAGCGCAGAGTGAGCTCCCAACCCTGAATCAGAGCGGCATCCCAGGTGATGGGCCAGAAGAGATTTGATTCTCCGATGTTGTTGTGGTCCAGCCAGTTCGTGGCTTTGGTCTGATAGTTATCGGCGCTCAGGTTCCAGCCGTGGTACGGAATGGTGACGCCGAACTGCCATTCGACATCGCGCTCACCGTGCAGAGGAGCGAAGGTGAAATTCTGGCTGTTGGCCAAATCGAGAAGCGCGCCGGTAGCGGTGACGAGCGGCGGGGCCTGGTAGAAGTATCCATAGAAGCCGCGGAAGACCCAATTCAGGCGCGGAATTCTTAGAGCGACGCCAAAGCGGGGATCGGTCGCGCTTTCCGAAAAGGAGGAATCGAATTCGGTTTGGCGAAGGCCGGCAATCAAGGTTAGCCACGGAGTTACTTTGAATTTGTCGTTGATAAACAGTGCGGTGACGCCGCCATTTACGCCGACGGAAGAGGCGGGGAAATTTTGGCTGCCGTCGGTGAAGATGTTTTCGAAGTAGTTGTGCTGGTGCTGGCCGAATCCGTAGACGCCGGCTTGCAGATCGTTCTTCCAGAAGGTTGCGTTGAAGACCACCTGCGCGCCGCCGTAATTGGCGTTCTGATTGACAGTGGAGATGACGGGAAAGTCGTTCGCGCCGCCTTGATAGTCGGCGCCGTTGTAGTGATAGAACGGAGAAACCGTGAGCAGCAAATTCGAATTGAATGTGTGCACCCAGGAGAAAGTGACGTAGCCATCAGGCTCACGCTCGGCATCGCGCAGGCCGTAACTGGGGTAGACCGAATTTCCAATCGAGTTGGGATTGGGGTCGATGGGAATCTGGTAGTAATCCTGACGCAAGGAACCGACCAGGCGAAGCTGGTTCTTGGGATCGGGGTTGAAGATGAACGAGGTAAATCCACCGTAACCGTTGGCCGCGTCGTGAAAAACTTGAGCAATCGGAGTCTCCAGCCCATAGTTGCCGCGATTTCCGTTCACGCTGGCATAGTAGGCGAAGCGCTGTGTATGTCCTCCGCAACTGATCTGGTCATTGGTTTGATAGAAATTTCCAGCGCTGATCATGAGGTCGCATTCCCGGTCGCGCTCAAAACCGGTGCGCGGCGCGACGTTGAAGATTCCGTAGGTGCGGTCTCCGTAATCGGCGCCGTAACTGCCACGCTGAACCTCGAGGTAATCGATGTCCTTCGGGTCAATCTGCGGACCCAGATTGGTGGCAATGTTGGTGTTGGGGATGGGGACGCCGTCAATCAACCACTCGACCTGATGGCCTCCGCGCATGTGCAGCATGTCGTGCGTGACGTAGGCAGCCGGGACGTAATCGATGATCATCTGCAGGGCGTTGGTGCGGTCGGCTCCGGGGGTTTCCTGGATGTCTTCACGATTCACCATCGTTGTGGGAGTGACACTATCCGTGGTCGCTTCCACGGGAGTTCCGGAGACGGCAACAGTTTCTTTCCCGCCTGCGACCGCCAACGGGAAATGCAGCACCGGGCTGGTGTCAGACTGAACGATAGCGCTTTGTTGCGTTTGCCGGAAGCCCGGCGCTGAGACGGTGACCGTGTAATTCCCGATGGGCACGGAGCTGAATTCAAATTCTCCTCGATCGTTCGAGTCCTGGGTCTGTGTCCAGTCCGAGTTTTGCGCCTTCAGCATGATCATGGCCCCTTGCACGGGTCGATGCTGCGGATCGTGAATGATGCCGCGAACGGAGCCAAAAATCGTGGCAAACGCGGTGGCACTCAAGAAGAGAATGACGCCGGTCCGGCAGATAACTTGCCTCATAAAAATAATGTCCCCGTGGAACGGTTCCCGACGCAGCCTCCGAGGGAGGCTGTGCCGCAGGCTCGTGGCTACCCCAGACTTCGCGACGCGCAGCGAGACGTTTCAGCTAAGAACGTACGCATGCGTTACCCAAATGGATCAAGTGAAGCTGGAGACAGTGTTCAGCAGGCGGGCGGGGCGCGGGTGGATTGGAATTCGACGCGGACCGTGGCCGGGGAGTGCGGTCGAGACGCGGCGAGACGCGCATTATTGGCTGGCAAGAAAAAGGATGCGAGTTTCGGTTGGGGGTGGGCCCACTGCGCGGTGGTGACGGCGCGGGCGCAATCCCCGTGACAGCAACTGGCGTCCTGGATTACGGGTTGGTCAGATTCCGAAGCCAGTGAATCGTTGCAGTGGTGAATCCCCTTGCGGAGGCAGCACGCATGCGGCGGCGGAGCGGTAGCCGCGAGAGCTATAGGCGCAAGGCTTCCCAGGAGCGCGAACAGCAACAGCAATCTGGCGGTCAGGCGGTGCATGACTTTCTGTGCGAATCCGAACCCCAAGTGCGGCTAGCATAGAACAGAATCGCAAACTGGCGCAAGCAAATGGCGGGTGATAGACGGCTATCGCATCAGAACGTAAGCGCCGCCATCGGTGAAAGCGATGACCAGGTTCATCAGGACAATCATCAGGTCGTAATGCCAGCCGGAGCCTTTCTCGCCCCAGAAGCCGGTGAGCCTGGCGAAAATCTTTTTCTGGATCGCGCCGAACATGATGAGGATGAGACCGAAGGCGGCCAGTTGAGTCAAGACTCCGAAGGCCACGCCGAGACCGGTAAAGCGGGCGAGTTGAGGGAAAATTGCGGGTTTCTCCGATGATTCGGATTTGGTTAAGGTTGGTGGATCGGAGTTCGGGCTTCGAGCTCGACCACAGGGGCTAAAGCCCGGAATTCCTCTGATAGTCTACGCGGCGCTAAAGCGCCGCTCTTCCACGGTCGTGCGGACTTCCGTTTCATACGACTCAGCGTCATACGACTCAGCGTCATACGACCCAGCTTCATACGACCCAGCGTCCATTTCATCGGGCGCATTGTTCCTGCCATCAAAGGTGTTCTTACGATCGAAGGGTCAGGCTTTGCCGTGAATCTTGGCCCACCACCAGCGGACGCCGACGAAGAGGAATCGCCAGTCGCTGAAAAACTCTGGTGGCTTGCCTTCGAAGGCATGGCCGACGAATTGGAAAATCCATCCGAGGACAAACAGGGCGAGTGCATACGGCCACAGGCCATGCACAAAAATGCTCACGAAAAATATCAGGACGGAAAGCAGGACGGTCGGAATCCCAAGCGTGTGGCAGGCGCGGTTCACCGGATGCTGATGGCTGGAGGCGTATTGGGCGATCCACTGTTCGCTGGTGCGGTTGCCTAACATGGCGAAGGGATCATACAACGGCGGGAAGCTCTCTGCACGGATTCTGGTTTGCTTGGATTCTAGCGATGGAGTGGTGTCTCAGTAAGCCTGCTTGACGAAGGAGGCGTCGAGCTTCGCTCGACTGGACAGCCGAGGGCGGCTGTCCCAACATTGACTTCTCGCAGGTTGAGGCTTCCGCTTCCCGCGTGGTAGCATCCTAAGTTTTGGCGGGTGATGTTGGGCTGGCCTGTCTACTGCACTGATCTCTTCTGGGCCTTCTCTGTCTGCACGCCTGCGAAGGAGCCTACTCGTGAAAGTTTATACCGGAGAAAATATTCGTAATGTTGCGATTGTGGGGCACGGGCATGCGGGGAAAACCTCGCTGCTCTCGGCCATGCTGTTTACCGCGGGGGCAACGCCGCGGCTGGGGCGGGTGGACGACGGGTCGGCGACCACCGATCACGACGAAGAAGAGATCGCGCGCAAAATGTCGATCGCGGCCTCGGCGGCTTATGTGGAGTGGGGCAAGACGAAGATCAACGTGATCGATACGCCGGGGTTCAATATGTTCGTCCACGAAGCGCGAATGGTGCTGCCCGTGGTGGACGCGGCGATTGTGGTGGTGGACGGAGTGGCGGGCGTGGAGGTGGTGACGCAGCGGGTGTGGAACGATTGCGAGGAATATAAGACGCCGCGGCTGATTGTGGTGAACCGCATGGACCGCGACCGGGCGAATGCGGAGCGGGTGCTGGAGTCGCTGATCAATGCGTTTGGCCGGAACGTGATTCCAATCGAGTTGCCGATTGGAAGCGAAAAGAATCTGACGGGCGTGGTCGACCTGGTGCGGATGAAGGCCTACACCTACGAGTTAGGCGGAAATGGAAAAGGGAAAGAGACGGAGATCCCGGCGAACATTCGGGCGCGGGTGCAGGAGTCGCACGAGCAACTGGTGGAACTGGTGGCCGAGGGCGATGACAAGTTGATGGAGAAATTTTTCGAGGCGGGGACGCTGCCGGAGGAAGATCTGATTCCCGCGCTGCACAACGCAATTCGCGAAGACAAACTGTTTCCGGTGGTGTTTGCGTCGGGACTGGGCAACATTGGCGCGGACCGAGTAATGGATTTCATTGTGGACTACACTCCGGCGCCTTCCGAGCACGAGTGGGTGCAGGGCGAGCCAGCGGCATCAGGCAACGGAGACGCGCCGAAGCGGCATGAAACCGATGCGGAACCGGTGTCGCTGTATGTGTTCAAGACAATTTCAGATGCGTTTGCGGGAAGAATTTCCTATTTCAAAGTTTTCTCCGGCGTGCTGAAGAACGAAGCGACGGTGCAGAATTTTTCCCGCGGATCGGCGGAGAAGCTGTCGCATGTTTCCATCCTGCAGGGGAAGACGGCGGTGCCGGTCACGGAGTTGCACGCGGGAGATATTGGCGCGGTGGCGAAATTGAAAGACACGCTCACCGGCGACACGCTGGGAGACAAGGCGGCGCCGATTCTGTATCCGCGAGTGAAGTTACCGGAGCCGGCGATTACGTTTGCCATCGAGCCCAAGAGCCGCGCCGATGAAGACAAGCTGGGGCCGGGGATCCACAAGCTGATAGAAGAGGATGCGATGCTTCGATTTTTCCGCGATCCGCAGACACAGGAGTTTCTGATTGCCGGGACGGGGCAGCAGCATATTGAAGTAATTGTTTCGAAGCTGAAAAAGCGATATCACACGGAAGTAGTTTTGAAAGCGCCCAAGGTGCCTTACCGGGAGACGATCCGCGGCAAAGCTGATGTGCAGGGCCGCCACAAGAAGCAGACCGGGGGGCACGGGCAGTACGGGGATTGCAAGATCAAGATGGAACCCATGCCGCGGGGCGGACAGTTTGAGTTTGTGAATGACATCTTTGGCGGGTCGATTCCGAAGAACTATATTCCCGCCATCGAAAAGGGAATCAAAGATGCGGCGGCGCGCGGATATCTGGCGGGATTTCCCGTCGTGGACTTCCGCGTCATTCTGTACGACGGTTCGTATCACGATGTGGATTCGAACGACATGTCGTTCCAGATGGCGGGGCGCATCGCCTTCAGAAAGGCCATGGAGCAGGCGAAGCCAACAATCCTGGAGCCGGTGATGACCGTTGAGATCACGGTGCCCGACGAATTTGCGGGTTCGATCATGGGTGACTTGAACAGCCGGCGAGGACGCATTCAGGGCATGGACAACAAAGCCGGCAACACCGTGGTGAAAGCTGAAGTGCCCATGGCCGAGATGCTGACTTACGGCGTGGATCTCACTTCAATGACGCAGGGCCGCGGTTCGTTCAATATGGAGATGCATCATTACGACACCGTACCGGGACAACTACAGGAAAAGATTATTGAAAAGGCCAAGGCGGAGCGGAGCGAGGTGAAGGAAGAGGAAGAGTAGCGTTCTCGCACCGAGTGCATCAGATGCAGGGGTTTTACAGAACATGACCCAACTTCTCGACGCAATCGAGGACTGCCTAGCGGAGCATCGGTTGCTTCCCTGCCTTACTCTTTTGTACTTTGGGATCGACGTCGTCGCGTCATTGGAGCGGAGGCCGGGCGAGAAACCCAAGGCGGCGTTTGTGCGGTGGGTTGACGAAAACCTATTGGAGGTGCGTCCACTCCCCTGCACGGCATTGGAGCTTTACGCCGCACGATGCGGCGTTGTTCATACCTTTACCGCCGAGTCTGACCTGTCGCGAAAGGGACTCGCCCGGCAGGTCATTTACGCCTGGGGAGACGCCAAGACGGACAACCTAGCGGCGGCGGCTAACCTTGTCGGTCGCACCGACGTCGCGGTGCACATTCGCGAGCTCATCGACGGATTCCGCGTCGGCTTGGCGAATTATCTGGAGGAGGTAGAGCGCAGCCCCGAACGACAAGGGCGAGTTGAGGCTGGGGCTGGTCTCTGGTTCACACGGATCGATCAGGACGTAGTTAAAAAGCTTCTCGATATGGACAATCGCGAGCCCTCCAGTCGATCAAGCTCCGCTCACGATGACATGCAGGGGAAATAAGGCGAGGTCAAAGATGAAGGTAATAAGGCTAATAGTGGCTGCGGTCTGCTCTCTTTTCGCTTTGACACTTGCGGGGAATGCCGCCGAGACGCAGGTGTTTTCCACATCCGCTGGGCCGGTGAAGATGACGCCGATCTATCACGCGAGCACGTTGATTGAGGCGGGAGGGAAGACGATTTATCTCGATCCGGCCAAGCCTGCGAAATTGTCGGGATTGCCAAAAGCTGACCTCATTCTGATCACCGACATTCACGGCGATCACATGGATCTGGACTCGATCAAGCAAATCAGCAAGGCGGACACGGAAATTCTGGCGGCGCCGGCGGTGGTCGCGACCGTGACCAGTGCCAAACCGATCGCCAACGGAGAAACGAAGACCTGGCAGGGATGGACGATTGAGGCGATTGCAGCATACAACCTGAAGCGCGGGCCGGCGCCGGGAAAATTTTTTCACGACAAGGGACGCGGCAATGGTTACGTCCTCACCTATGGCGGCAAGCGGTTTTATTTCTCCGGCGACACGGAAGGCGTGCCGGAGATGCGGGCGCTGAAGAATATCGATGTAGCGTTTGTGTGTATGAATCTGCCCTACACCATGCCTCCGGAAGAGGCTGCGGACGCGGTAAGGGCCTTTCATCCGAAGATTGTCATCCCTTATCACTATCGCGGATCGGATCTCGCCGTATTTCAGAAAGGATTGGAAGGTACGGGAATTGAGGTGCGGGTGCTGGATTGGTATCCGAAGTAAAGGGCTAGCACATCTGGCGCAGTCATCCACGCGCTCGGGCTTCGCCCGGGCCGGACAGCCGAGGGCGGCTGTCCCTACATAGTTCGTGGTAACATCCGGCCAGTGGCCACCGCCAAGAACAACCTGAATTACAACCCCGAGCGGCTGGTATCGGCCGCGCCGGTGGAGGACGATTCTTCGTTTGAGTTAAAGCTGCGGCCGCAACGGCTGGGCGAGTTCATCGGTCAGGCCAAGGTCAAAGAAAATCTGGCGGTGGCGATTGAGGCGGCGCGGTCGCGTGGCGAGGCCATGGATCACGTGCTGCTGTATGGGCCGCCGGGGCTGGGGAAGACGACGTTGGCCAACATCATTGCCAACGAGCTGGGCGTGCACTTCCAGCCGACTGCGGCGCCGCTATTGCAGATCAAGGGCGATCTGACGGCGATCATTACCAACATGCAGGACCGGCAAGTCCTGTTCATCGATGAGATTCACCGGCTGCAGCCGGTGCTGGAAGAGTTGCTCTACTCAGCGCTGGAAGATTACAAGCTGGACATCATTATTGGGCAAGGGCCCTCGGCGCGTACGCATACGCTGGAGGTAAAGCCGTTTACTTTTGTCGGCGCGACTACGCGGGCGGGATTGATTTCAGCGCCGTTGCGCTCGCGGTTTGGAATTGTGCTGCGTCTGGAGTTTTATACTCCGGAGGATTTGCGGGTGATCGTGGAGCGGTCGGCGGAAATTCTTGGGGTGCAGGTCGACGACGCGGGAGCAATCGAGATTGCGAGCCGATCGCGCGGCACGCCACGAATCGCGAACCGATTGCTGCGCCGAGTGCGCGACTACGCGCAGGTGCGCGGGGCGGGCAAGATCGATTTGCCGACCGCGCAGGCCGCGCTGCAGATGCTGGAAGTCGACAAATACGGCTTTGACGAAGTGGACCGCAAGCTGCTGCTCACGATCATCGAGAAATATCAGGGTGGGCCTGTGGGCTTGAATACATTGGCCGCGGTTCTTGCGGAAGAACCGGACGCAATTGAAGAAGTCTACGAGCCTTTCCTGATGCAGATTGGATTTCTGAACCGCACGCCGCGCGGGCGCGTGGCCACCCAGTTGGCATACGAGCACTTCAAGATCACGCCGAGCCGCAGGCAGAGTTCGTTGTTCTAGCCGGGTCTTAGCGGGCCATTCGAAAAATCGCAGGGTCTGAAAAATCCACACCAGTAATCCCGCGTGTTCGCCAAACCTTACAACAATCGTTTCCTGTTCTGTGAGACGCGTTCATAGTGTATCTTGCTTGATTCCTCTTCGCGCGGTCATCGAGAGAGGCGAGGGCACTTTGCGGTCGGGGCGATTTCCAGGTTTTCCAGTCCAATGGTGCGTACGATTCCCGCTAGCGGCAGCGCTGATGCTGTTGGCCTTGGTGGAATGTGGATGGTGCGCGCCACCATCGCAGGCAGCTGCATCGGTTCGTGGAGCGATAGCAGCGCCACAGAATGCGGCCGGGCAGAATCCACAGACCACGCCGCAGAATCCTCCTCCGCCTCCAGAGGCCAATCCGGCTCCGCCGGGTCAGAAGCCTCCGCCCTCCGCAGAAAATCCTCCGCCATCGGCCCAGGAGCCGGAACCCAGCGTCAAGAATCCGGAGATTCGGCCCGCGCCGCAGGGCGCGCTTGCGCCTCCGGCGCTCACCATTCCACGATTGTCCCGAGCGCCAGTGCTGGAGGATTTTCTCAGCATGAAGCCGGTGGGCGACGCAGCGTTGCAGATGGCGAAGGTTACCGGCTTTGTGCAACGCAATCCGCATGATGGCGAGAAAGTTTCAGAAGAGACCGCCGCTTATCTGGGCTACGACCAGAAGAATTTGTACGTGGTATTCGTGTGCTTCGACGACCCGAAGAAGGTGCGGGCACGCATGTCGCGGCGCGAAGATATTTATGACGATGACAACGTCGAAATCATGCTCGACACGTTTCACGATCGCCGGAGGGCTTACGCCTTCCAGACCACTCCATTGGGCGTGCAGTGGGATGCGATCTGGAGCGAGGCGACACGCGAAGAGATCGCGGGAAATTTTGACACCTCGTTCGATACGGTTTGGGATTCCAAAGGCAAGGTGACCAGCCGCGGCTTCGTAGTCTGGATGGCGATTCCATTCAAGAGCCTGCGATTTCCTTCGACGAAAGAGCAGCAGTGGGGAATCATTCTGTACCGTGGAATTGTCCGCAAGAACGAAGACTCGTTTTGGCCGCAAGTTTCGTACAAAGTAGCGGGCAGGCTGGGACAGGCCGCAACGCTGTATGGGCTGGAAGGAATCTCGCCGGGGCGCAGCATCGACCTGATTCCCTACGGGATCATGCGCGGCTTCCGCGCGCTCGACCAGCGCGATCCGTACAATCCGTATTTTCAGGATGCGGTGGCGCAGGGGCAAGCGGGCATGGACGCGAAGTTCGTTATCCGCGACCACTTTGTTTTGGATATGACCGCCAATCCGGACTTCAGCCAGGTCGAATCGGAGGATCCGCAGATTACGGTGAACCAGCGCTTCGAGGTGTACTTTCCCGAGAAGCGTCCATTCTTCCTGGAGAACGAGGATTACTTTCGCACGCCGCTGGATTTGTTTTTCACGCGGAATATTCAGGACCCCTCAGCGGGAATACGCCTGACGGGAAAAGAAGGACCATATTCCGTGGGCTTGATGGCCACTGATGACCGCGCACCGGGACTTGCGGTGCCGGACTATTGCCCGGCTACGTCGCCAATTTGTTCGGACAGTCTTTCTGGCATTCGTTCGTACTTCACGATTGCGCGAGTGAGCCGCGACATCTCGAAGGAGTCGAGCTTGGGCGCGGTTTACACCGACTGGGAGTGTCCGACGACTGGGGAGTATAACCGCGTGGGCGGAATCGACACGCGGCTGAAGTTCAGCGCCAACTGGTCCCTGGATGGGCAGGCGGTGGCGAGTTCGAGCAACTTGCAGGGCCTGAACACGGGCAATCTAGAGACTACCTGCGAATACAACCTGTATCCGTTTAGCTCCGGCAACGCCGGGGACAACAACCACTATGCTGGTCCGGCGGACAAGCTCGACCTGAAGCGCGATGGGCTGCACTTTTCCTACGAGGGAATTTACGACGACATCAGCCCGGGATTTGTAACCGTGCCGGGCTTCGTGAACCGGGTAGACATTCGCGAACTTTATCAGATGGTCGGATACCGCTTCCGTCCGAAGAAAGGCTGGATCGTCGACTGGGGGCCTTCGTTGAACCAGCGCTACGTCTTCGACCACGAAGGCAACCGCCTCGACACGGATTACCAGCCGTATCTCGCGATCCAGGGGCGTGGTCAAACTTTTATCTACCTGTTTCCCTACGAGGAATTGAGAGAGCGTCTGCGGCCGCAGGATTTCTGTTTTCTGGGGTTCTCGTGCCAGCCTCCGATTCCGAACCAGGATTACCACGAACACAATAGCGGCGCGTCGGTGCAGACCAGCATTTTGCCGAAGGTTACCGTGGGTGCAACTTATCACTGGGGAGACGGGGCAAACTTCGTGGCATCGACCAGTGCTCCCGCGCCTTTGAACCAGCCGTTTCTCGCGCGCCAGGATACGGCCACCGGGACATTGACGCTTCGCCCTGTGAAGCCTTTGAAGATTGAGAATACGTATCTCTTCGAGCGCCTGCGGACCACCGGTAGCACCTACGCTCTGGCGCTCTCGCAGATGCCCGGCACCCACATTGGGCAGGGCATTTTCAACGACCACATTGTGCGCAGTAAATGGAACTGGCAGTTTACGCCGCAACTCTCGCTGCGCGTGATTCTGCAATACAACGGATTGCTGGCCAATACGCCGGGCAACGCGGTTTACCCGTACACCTATCTGCCGACGGAGAAGGAGTTCAATGCGGATTTCCTGCTCACGTATCTCGTGCATCCGGGCACGGCGATTTATATCGGATACAACAGCGACCTGCAGAATCTGGACCATGAGTTTACGCCGGGCCCCGAGGGTCCGGCAGGGCTGTATACGGCGAAGGGATTCATCAACGACAGCCGGCAATTTTTCGTGAAAGTGTCGTATTTATTCCGGTTCTGAGGAAGGTTGGCGGGGCGGGCCGGTTTGCTGAATCCTGGGCGATTCCGGTAGAATCTAATGATTCGAATCGAGGTCTGAAACGCCATGAAAGCAGCCATTCATCCCGCTTATAACGAAGTCCGCGTGCATTGCGCGTGTGGAAATGCCTTTGTCACCCGGTCGACGCATAAGGGCGATATCAGCGTTGAAATTTGCTCGGCCTGCCATCCATTTTTCACCGGCAAGCAGAAGTTGATGGACACCGCCGGCCGCGTGGAGCGCTTCCGCCGGAAGTACGCGAAGAACGCCGCTCCTGGCAAGCCCGAGGCATCGAAGAACTAATAGTTGCCACGGATTTGCACGGATTGACAGCAAATTTAGCCCTCGCCCATGTGGCGGGGGCTTTGTTTTGCGGAGCACAGTAGAATAAGGCTGTGAGAAAAATGTGGGACAATCCGGGGCCGACTGAGACGGGTGCTCCCTTCGACAAGCTCAGGGCAAGCTCCGTTCGGGAGACGCAGCCGAAGCCAGTTCCCGCGAATCTTTCGATCGGCGGTGTGACAATCACTCCGGCTACGGTTCTTGCCCCCATGGCTGGGGTTACCGACACGGTTTTCCGCCGCTTCATTCGGAACCTCGATGGCTGCGGACTGATTATGACCGAGTTCACCTCAGCCGACGGCGTGCTCCGAAAAAAAGATCAGAAGGCCAAGCGGTATCTCCATTTCTACGAAGACGAACATCCCATTTCGGCGCAGCTTTTCGGCAGCGATCCGCAAGTGATGGCCGAGGCTGCGCGCATGGTCGAGGGGCTCGGCTTTGATCTGGTGGATTTGAACCTGGGATGTCCCGCGAAGAAAGTTGTGAAGTGTAACGGAGGCTCGGGACTGCTGCGCGATCTACCGGCGATTGGGCGCATCTTCGAAGCGGTGCGCGCCGCCGTGAAGATTCCCTTCACCGTGAAGTTCCGCGCGGGATGGAACGATGATGAAATTGTTTGCGTGGAGCTGGCTCGGATGGCGGAGGCCTGCGGGCTGGCGGCGGTGGCGCTGCACGCGCGAACTCGCGAGATGGGTTACAGCGGCCAGGCGCGCTGGGAGTGGATTGCGGCGGTGAAGGATGCGGTGAAGATTCCTGTGATCGGGAATGGCGACATCCGGACGCCGGAGGACGCCTGCGCCATGGTTACGCAGACGGGATGCGACGCGGTGATGATTGGCCGGAGCGCGCCCTCGAATCCGTGGATCTTCCGGCAGATTCAGCAATATTGCGCGGGGATGGATCGGGAAGGGTACGACTTGAGTCGTGCCGGAAACAGCGCAAATTCTGAGGCGGCTTCAGCCGCTGAGATCGGCTTCTACTCGGAATCGACCGTTCCCTCAGGGGCTGAAGCCCAACATTCTTTGGATTCCAATGGCACGGCTGAAGCCGTGCCCTTCCCGTCCGTGCCCTCATCCAGGCCATCGTTGGGTCAGCCCTACGATCACCCCACCGAGGCCGATCGCTACCAGATGATCCGCACGTATTTCCAGATGCTGATTGAAGAGGAGCTGCCGGACGCCGTGGGCAAGATGAAGCAATTCGCTTCATGGTTCACGCACGGCGTGCCGGGCGGAGCGGGGCTGCGGAAGGCCATCTATGAATCGAAGAGTGCAGTGGAGATTCTGGGGAGAGTGGAAGAATTTTTCGAAGCGAGGCTGTGTGGCAAGACCGCGCCTTCGACAAGCTTAGAGCAGGCGCTGGCCCCCGAGACTGTCTAAGGTGCCTTCGCCACCATTTTTCCCGTTTCATCTTTCTCCACATAGGCCCAGGGCGTCTTCGCGTCGTGGGTGAAGACCGTCAGCCATTTCTGGGGAAGCGCCTCTGCGTAGTAGTCCTTTTTGCTCTCGATTGTCTGCAACGGGTAGAGATCGAAGCTCATGCCCCACGTGATGTCGATGTGCGCGGTGGTGGGAATGAGGTCGGAGGTGTAGCAGGCCACCTCAGGGGCTGAAGCCGCGCTATCTTTCCGCTGCGGCGGCACGGCTGAAGCCATGCCCTTCCCGATCGTGCCCTTGCCCGGCTGTCCATCGACGATCACCGCTTGCATGTGCGCGGTGTGGCCGGGGAAAGTTTTCACGGAGATGCCGGGGACGATTTCTTCGCCGCCTTTGAGCAGAGTCATCTGGCTGCTGGCGACGAGTGGGTCGTAGTTCTCGGGAAGGTAGCTGATAGAGTCGCGCTCGCTAGGCTTACGCGCGTATTGCCACTCGCCTTCCGGCGCGTAGTATTTCGCCCGCGGAAAGGTTGGGACAATCTTGCCATCTTTATCGCGCACCGTGTTCCAGCCGCAGTGATCGAAATGAAGGTGGGTGTTGATGACGATGTCGATGTCTTCGGGCGCGAGTCCTGCTGCCGCAAGATTCGCTAGCAACTGCGCGGGCTGGCCGTAGAACTTGATCATGCGCTCGGAGAGTTTGTTGCCCATGCCGGTCTCGACCAGCACGTTCTGCTTGCCAGTGCGTGGATGGTCCATGCGAATGAGGAGAGAGTTGAGTCCGGCCTGGACGTGGTTTCTTTCGTCGGCCACGGCTTTGCGCGACCACATGATCTTGGGAATGACACCGAAAAACGCGCCGCCATCGAGCGGGTAAGTGCCGTCGGAAAAAATGCTGAGTTCGAAATCGCCGAGAGTGAGGCTGGGCATGCGACTAGTTTGCCACAGACCGAAGCCCGAGGCGGCGTCCGGCGTCGTTCTGCGAAACTGCGATACTCTCATCGGTATGGAACGACCGGCCAGTGTCACGGTGATCGCAGCATTGTTTTTTCTGGTCGCGGCATGTCTGGTCACGATCGGCATCGTTGAGTTCGTGGCGCCGGGCACGCTTTCCATGACACGAGCGGCAGGGATCACGTACGGGAGAGAACTCGACGGACCAAAAGCGGCTATATCGATCGGAGCGGGATGGGCGCTGGTGGGCTGGGGGCTTTACGGGCTGCGCAATTGGGCGCGCTGGTGCGCGGTAGTCCTGATGGTGGTCGGAGTTGCGGGATCGGTGCCAGCGGTTTCGGCGGCGGCGAGGGACCTGACCTGGCGATTCTTCTGGTATGGCGCGCAAATCATGGTGCGGGTCGTGATCGCGTGGTATCTGGCCGCGTCACCTGAGCTGATCGAGGCGTTTGCACGAAAGTAGGACGAGGGCCGAAAAAGTGCAGAGATCCTTCGGCGCCAAAGAACGGCGCCTCAGGATGACAGTACTTTCTGATAACTTTACCGCTTCGCCTTCGCCGGTTCTTTTTCGCCGACACGCTGGCTGACTTCGAACTTCATCTTGCCGGCCTTCTTGTCGGCGTCGACCACGATGTGATCGCCGTGCAGAATTTCTCCGTCGAGAATCTTCAGCGCGAGCGGATCCTGCACCAGCTTTTGAATCGCTCGCTTCAGTGGACGCGCACCGAAGTTGGCGTCGTAGCCCTGAGTGAAGAGCAATTCTTTCGCGGCATCCGTGAGTTCAATCGAGATTTTACGATCCGCGAGCAATCGACGCACATCTTCGAGGCGCAGCTCGACGATCTTGACCAACTGCTCTTTGCCGAGGGGACGGAAGACGATGATGTCGTCGACGCGGTTGAGGAACTCGGGGCGGAAGTGGCCGTGCAGCGCGTTCATCACCTGCTCGCTGGCCTTCTCAAACTCTTCCGGCGTGCGCAGATTTTCCGCTTGCAAATAGCTGGAGCCGAGGTTCGAAGTCATGATGATGATCGTGTTCTTGAAGTCAACCACGCGGCCTTTGCCGTCGGTGAGGCGGCCATCGTCCATGATCTGCAGCATGATGTTGAAGACATCAGGATGCGCCTTCTCGATTTCGTCGAACAGCACGACGGCATAAGGCCGGCGGCGAACTTGCTCGGTGAGTTGACCGCCTTCGTCGTAGCCGACGTATCCCGGAGGGGCGCCGATCAGGCGCGACACCGAATGCTTCTCCATGTATTCGGACATGTCGATGCGGAGCAGCGCGCGTTCGTCGTCAAACAAAAATTCCGCGAGGGCGCGAGCCAGTTCGGTCTTGCCGACGCCGGTGGGGCCGAGAAAAATGAACGAACCGATCGGGCGCTTCGGATCGCTGAGCCCAGCGCGGGAACGGCGGATTGCATTGGCCACGCGCTCTAGAGCTTGATCCTGGCCAACCACACGCTGGCGCAGGCGCTCTTCCATGGTGACCAGCTTCTTCACTTCGCCTTCGAGCATCTTCGAGACGGGGATGCCGGTCCACTTGGAAACGATGCGGGCGATATCCTCTTCGTCCACTTCTTCTTTGAGCATGCGCGGAGCGCCGGATTTGCCGTCGATCTTCGCAGATAGCTGGGTTAATTCCTCTTCGGCCTGGCGCAACAGGCCGTAGCGGATTTCGGCGACGCGCTGCAGGTTGCCTTTGCGCTCTTCGGCCTGCTCTTCGATCTTGAGCTTCTCGATTTTTTCCTTCAGCTCGCGGGAGCGGGCGATCAGATCTTTTTCTTTTTTCCAGTTGGCCTTGAGGGCGTTGGATTTCTCGCGGATTCCGGCGAGTTCTTTTTCGATGACCGCGAGACGTTCCCGGGAGTTGGCATCGTCTTCCTTCTTCAGCGCCTGTTTTTCGATTTCGAGTTGCGTGGCGCGGCGCTCGAGCTGATCGATATCGGTGGGAAGCGAATCGATCTGGATGCGGATGGAGGCGGCGGCTTCGTCGACGAGGTCGATCGCTTTATCGGGCAGGAAGCGGTCGGAGATGTAACGATGCGACAGCGTAGCCGCGGCGACGATGGCGGAATCTTTGATGCGGACGCCGTGATGAACCTCGTACTTCTCTTTCAGGCCGCGAAGGATGGCAATAGTGTCTTCGACGTTGGGCTCGCCTACAAAAACAATCTGAAAGCGGCGTTCGAGTGCCGCATCTTTTTCGATGTACTTGCGGTACTCATTGAGCGTGGTGGCGCCGATGGCGCGCAGTTCTCCGCGAGCCAGCGCGGGCTTGAGCATGTTGGAAGCGTCAATGGAGCCTTCGGCCGCGCCAGCGCCCACCAGAGTATGAAGCTCATCGATAAAAAGAATTACTTGTCCTGCAGAGTCTTCGATTTCCTTCAGGACGGCTTTGAGGCGATCTTCGAATTCGCCGCGGTACTTCGCGCCGGCCAGCATGGCGCCGAGATCAAGCGCGACTACGCGCTTGTTCTTGAGGACCTCGGGAACGTCGCCCGAAATGATCCGCTGGGCGAGGCCTTCGACGATGGCGGTCTTGCCGACGCCGGGTTCGCCGATGAGCACGGGATTATTTTTCGTGCGGCGGGAGAGAACCTGGACCAAGCGGCGGATTTCCTCGTCCCGTCCGATGACGGGATCGAGCTTGCCGCGGCGGGCTTGCTCGGTCAGATCGCGAGCGTAGCGCTCGAGAGCCTGATACTTGGCTTCGGGATTCTGGTCGGTGACTTTCTGCGAGCCGCGGACGGCAATCAGAGCTTTCAGAATCGCGTCGTAGGTTGCGCCGTGACGGGCGAGGACCTGCTGGGCAGAATCCTGCTTGAGATGCGTGATGGCCAGCAGCAGGTGCTCGGTGGAGACGTACTCGTCCTTAAAGTTGGAAGCTTCTTTGAAGGCTTGCTCGAGCAGCTTGTTGGCGGCGTTCGACATCGTGGCTTGCGCCGCCTCGCCGGAAACTTTGGGAAGCTTTTCAATTTCGCGATAGATATCGCTGAGAACGGCCTGCGGGCCGATGCCGATTTTTTCCAGCACGGGCGGTACGATGCCTTCTTTGTCTTCGAGCAGCGCCGCAAGCAGGTGCAATGGCATTAACTCCGGATTGCCGTGCTCAGACGCGAGTTCATTTCCACGCTGGATAGCTTCCTGCGCTTTTACGGTGAATTTTTCCCAACGGATGGGCATGATCAAAATCCTCTACTTTGCTTCTGTCATTCTCAGCGAAGTGAAGAACCTACGCAACGTGCCGGCGGCAAGAAATGCAGAGGTCCCCTCGGCCAGCTCAGGGCAGGCTTTCGCTTCGCTCAGGATGGCAAAATTAACTGGGATTAAAACGATACGGGAGGCGGTCAGCTTCTGCCGCCTCCCTTTGAAACTTGGCGCCCTCAGCGGCTAAAGCCGCGTCATACCTGGCACCGGGGCGGCACGACTGAAGTCGTGCCCTTCCCGTTCATGCTTCTTGACGCGGCGCTAAAGCGCCGCTCTTCCACAACTACGCGGCTTTGCTGGGGCCTTTGGCTTCCAGGGTCTTCTCGGTTTCTACTTTGGCCCCGCCGACGTTGACCTTGATCTGCTTGGGCTTGGCTTCGGCCTTCTTGGGCAGAGAGATCTTCAATACGCCCTTGTCGTAGGTTGCCGAAACCTTCTCGGAATCCACGGTGGTGGGCAGAGTGAAGGTGCGGGTGAAGCTGCCGTACTGGCGCTCCACACGGCGATAATTCTCTTCTTTCTCTTCCTTTTCGATCTTGCGCTCGCCGTGCACGGTGAGGGTATTGTTTTCCAGACGAACGTCGATGTCTTGTTCGTCGATTCCGGGCACTTCGATCTTGAGAGTCACATTGTGCTCGTCTTCATAGACGTCAACGGCTGGGGCAAAGCTGGACGAGGTGAGGGGCTCATCCCGGCCACCTTCGTTGTGGGACTCGCGGAACAAGCGGTTCATGCGGTCCTGAAGAGTGGAAAACTCACGAAAAGGTTCCCAACGGGTTAATACGGTCATGGCAAATCCTCCTTCATAAATGGGGCTTGGAATTTGGTGAGAAGCCCATCTACTCATAGTGAAGGGCTTCACTCACTCCATTCGATGCCGTAATCACTATGAAGGAAGCATAAAATATGAGTGCATTACTGTCAAGTATTGTAAACATTTTATTTTGTTTACGTTACATGAGCAATTATGCACTTCAGGTAGGCAGTTTCCGGGACATTCAGCAGAATTGGATGATCTTTGGACTGCCCCCGAAGCTCCAGGAGGCGTAGCGTTCGGTGGGCGTCGCGGGCAGCTGCTGCGAGCATTTCCAGGAACTCAGGCTGGCTAACGTGGTAGGAACAGGAGCAGGTGACGAGGATTCCACCGGGGCGAAGCATTTTGAGGGCGCGGAGGTTGAGTTCCTTGTAGCCGCGGAGGGCGGCATCAAGGTCGCGCTTCGACTTGGCGAAGGCGGGCGGATCGAGAACGATCGTGTCATAACGCTGGCCGGAGGTGGAATAGTCCTTGAGCAGGTCGAAGGCGTTGGCTTCGACCCATTCGATCTCCTTGTCACGGAACTGGGCCTGGTTGAGGGCGGCATTCTGATCGGCGACTTCGAGCGCGGGACGGGAGCTGTCAACGCCCGTGACGTGAGAACAGCGCGAAGCGAGATGGAGGGCGAAGCCGCCCTGGTAGCAGAAAACATCGAGAGCCTCGCCGTGGGCGTATTGGGCGGCGGCGGCATAGTTCTCGCGCTGATCGAGGAAGGCGCCAGTCTTTTGACCTTCGAGGGCGTCGAAGTGAAACTGGATTTGGTTCATGGTAAAAATCGTCGAACTTTTTTCGCCGGCGAGCAGGCCAGAGGGGCGGGGCGGTAATTCTTCGAGTTGGCGGACTCGCGGGTCGACGCGCTCGACGATGGACGCGGGATGAAGCCGCTCGGTCAGCTCGGAAATTAGAGTGGCGCGTACGATTTCCGCGTCCATCGCCTGCGTGAGAATCTGCAAGGAGAGAATGTTATTGTAGCGATCGACGATGAGGCCGGGAAGGAAATCGCCCTCGCTAAAGATGAGGCGATAGGCATCCGTGTTGCGGACGATCGGCTCGCGATAGGCAATGGCATCGGCGATGCGCTGGCGCAGCAAGGATGGAAAATCAGCAACGGGCTCGCGGGAAATCAGGCGAACGGCGATTTGGGAGGAAGTGGAATAGAGCGCGCTGCCGAGAATCTGGCCGCGATGATCGGTCACGGTTACGAGGGAACCGGGAGGGATACCATCTGCGGAGACGATATCGGAGCGATAAACCCAGACGTGGCCTTCCTTCAGGCGAGATGCGCCGCGGGGAGAAACTTTGACGGTGAAAGCGGAATCAGAAGCCGGGGGCTTTCGGGGCATGCACGATATTAACTGACGGCAGCTTTGGCAGGATCCTGTGCCGTGTCGAGTACCTTTGCGGCTAAAGCCGGATTGCTTCTGTAGCTCACATCGCGGCACTGAAGCGCTGCGCCACCCGATGTCAGAGGCTACCGCGGTATCGAGCTTCGCTCGATGGACAGTCGAGGGCGGCTGTCCTTACATAGATCCTGCTAGCTGGCGGCTTGTTCGGTGGGAGTGGGTGCGGGTACTCCAGACTTGGCAGAGGAGCGGGAAGTCATTTCGTAGCGGGCGGCTTCGAGATCGGTGTGCAGGGAATCGAGAGCGGTCATGGGCATCTCGGTGCCCCACTCCTCGATCTCGGCATCCGGCCAGCTTCCGTTGAGGCGGATGGCTCCGGTGATGTCCTCGGGGAAGGCATGGCGATAATCATCCTCACGAATGAGGATGTCGCCGAGGAGGCGTCCGGTGCCCATGTCGAAGACCCGGCGGCTGGACTGGCCCCCAGCGTTGTTGAGGCAGAGAAAAACTTCGCCCGCATCGGCGTATTCCTGACGGTAGTACCACGCCTGGGGCGCGTCAATTTTGGGATGATGGCGGCGAGAACGTTTGTGTTCGGGCTCGAGCGCCTGCATTTCGTTGGCGGGGTTGAAGTACAGAATGCGCTGGCAGGAATCGCAGACCACGGTTTGCTGGCCGGTGCGGACGTCGTTGTAGATCTGGGGCCGCAGCATGACTTGGCAAGCCATGCATTTATGATCGCGAACTTCGGAGATGCCGCTGCCGCGGAATTTGGAGACGCGCTCGTAGTGGCGCAGCAGGTCTTCGGTGACGCCGGCCCGCATCTGGTCGCGCTTGCCGCGCCATTCGGTGAGCTGTTCTTGGTCCACGGCGGTGCGCTGGCGGGCTTCCTCCTTTTCTTTTTCGATCTCGGCGGCTTCGGCTTTCAGTTGGGCCTGTGCGGCTTTCACTTCTTTATCGCGGGTGTCAGCATTCACCATCAACTCGAGAATCTTGTCCTCGTTCTCGGCGATTTCCTTCTCGGCAAACTGGATTTCCTGCAACAAGGCTTTATATTGCTCGTTGGTTTTTACGGCGAGGGACTGGTCGCGATACTTGGAAATCTTGCCGCGGAGGTCGGTGATGGCGGTTTCGTACTTGCGGCGAGCGGCTTCGTCGGTCTTGACAGCGGCCTGCGCTTTTTCCAGTTGAAGTTTGGTATCGGCGAGCTTGTGTTCGATGGCGGCGACGCGCTTGGGTAGTTCTGCGATTTCGTCCTGCAGTCGGCGGATTGCCTTATCCGCATCTTGCAGGTGCAACAGGTTTTCTATTTCTGGAAGCATCCCGAGAGGACTCAGCCTTGATTCTAGCACGCGGAAACGCGGGTTCCGGATGGATAGGCGCAGCCCGAGGCCCACGGGAGGGCATTTCGGTGTAAACTCTTTCGTTCTGCACTGCTCTCACTTCCGATTTCTGGGGTCTTAATTGTGAAGAATTTTCTCCCTCTTGCTCTGATGGGCGCTGCCCTGTCTCTGACACCGTACCTGGAGACGTCCCTTTGGGCGCAATCTTCGCCACTAAAGCCGCTGACCATTGAGGCGATTTTCGCTCCGGGAGGCCTGACTGGGCGCGCTCCCGAGACGTTGGAGTGGAGTCCGGACGGGTCCAAGCTGTCTTTCCTGCAATTTGACGATCAAGGGGAGCACCCCGAGCTTTGGTATGTGGACGTGGCAACCGGCGAGAAAAAGATTCTGGTGAGCGCGGCCAAATTGGCCTCGCTCGCTCCCGACTACAACAAAGTGAAGGATGAGCGAGAGAGAGAACGGCTGACGCGCTATCACGTGGCGCCCTACCTTTGGGCTCCGGATTCGAAGCACCTGATTTTCGATTCCCAGGGGCAGCTGTGGTTGTACGATTTGGCGACCAGCACCGCGGTGCAGTTTACTTCGGCGCCCGATCCCACCATCGACCCGAAATTTTCTCCCGATGGAAGCCGCGTTTCCTACGTGCGCAAACACAACCTTTACGTTCAGCCGGTTACTGGAAAGGAAGAGAAGCAGCTTACGAAAGATACGAAGGACGATCTGTTCAATGGCGATATCGATTGGGTGTATGCGGAAGAGTTGGCGGTGAGAAGCAATTATTTCTGGTCGCCGGACGGCAAAGAGATCGTCTTCCTGCACATGGACGAAACCAATGTGCCGACCTATCCCATCACGAATTGGATTCCTACGCATCCGACGGTGGACAACGAAAAATATCCCAAGGTCGGGGATCCGAATCCCGTGGTGAAACTCGGGGTGGTGGATGCGGACAAGGGGAAGGTGCGCTGGATTTCGTTGACGGACGATCCGGAGGCTTATATTCCGCGTTTTGGCTGGGTGCGCGATGGCGTGGTGTGGGCGGAGGTATTGAATCGCGATCAGGACAAAATGGATTTGTATTTCGTCGATGCGAAATCGGGGAAGTCGCGCATCGTTTTGACCGAGACTACGCCCCACGCCTGGATTGACTTCGATCATGTGGAGGTTCGTTTCCTGAAGTCCAAGGGCGCTTTCCTATGGCCGAGCTGGCGCGACGGAAACATGCACCTCTACCTTTACAGCTTCGACCAGCAGAACCCGATGGCCGCGAACGCAAAACTGGAGCAGCAACTCACACACGGGGACTTTGAGGTGCTGGGAATCGAGGGAGTGGACGAAGGCGCGGGCACTGTATTTTTCATAGCCAACCCGGGTGACCCGCGACAGAGCCACATCTGTTCGGTGAAGCTGGACGGAAGCGCCTTCCAGCAGCTCACGCATGAAGAGGGAATGTATTCCGGAGATTTTTCCGAGGATGCGAAATATTATGCGCAGACATTTATGGGCCCGCTGACCGCGCCACAAATCTCCCTGTGCACCGTGGGCGGAGGTTGTGCTCCGGTGTGGATGGCCCGCGATGAAGTGGCCGAGTATGGACTGCGGGCTCCGAAGTTTCTGGAGTTCAAAGCGGAGGATGGCACAACGCTCTATGGACGGCTGCTGCTTCCTCCGGAGCCGCCGACCAGCGGCAAGATTCCGCTGATCGTTAATATTTATGGCGGGCCGGCGGGGCAGATGGTTTTGAAAGAACCGACGACGCCGTTTGATGAGGTAATGGCGCGCAAAGGCTTCGCAATTTTCTCGGTGGACAATCGCGGCACGCCGGGACGCGACCGCATATTCCAGACGGCGATTCGCCACGAGTTTGGCGCGATCGAATTGAAAGATCAGTTTGCCGCGCTGGACCAGCTTCTCGCCCAGTATCCGCAGCTCGATCAAGAGCGCATGGGGATCTGGGGATGGTCGAATGGCGGATCAATGACGCTTTATGCGATGACGCATTCCGAGCGCTTTCGCGCCGGAGTTGCGGTGGCCCCGGTGACCGACCAGATCAATTACGACACCATTTACACGGAGCGCTACATGGGCCAGCTGAAGGATGATGCGGCGGGCTACCGCGAATCCGATGTGACGAGTG
The DNA here is from genome assembly GCA_964403025.1 of uncultured Acidobacteriaceae bacterium. Classification (GTDB taxonomy): domain Bacteria; phylum Acidobacteriota; class Terriglobia; order Terriglobales; family Acidobacteriaceae; genus Sulfotelmatobacter. Next base: position 112,217 of record CAYOEH010000010.1, read on the forward strand.
CGGCAGCGAATCTGCATGGAGCATTGTTAATCGCCCACGGCACCGGTGACGATAACGTGCACTTCCAGAACAGCGTGCAGATGATTAACGCGCTGATCATTGCAGGGAAACAATTCGAGCTGATGATCTATCCCAATAAAACCCATAGCATCGCGGGAAGCGACGCGCGGGATCATCTGTTCCACATGATCGAAGATCACTTCGATCGGGAGTTGAGGTAGGAAGCGGCGCGGCAGAGCAAGACAATTCGCCGAACTGGTTATCTTTTCTTGTCAGGTTTTCGCGACGAACTCACCCGGTTCGAGGTTGTCTTTCTGGAGTCTTCTTTCGAAGAGCTATCCTTGGATGACGTCTCCTTGGCGGAACTCTCTTTGGAGGAATCGGACTTCGACGCATCGTCCGACTTGGACTTTTCTTCCTTCTTGCCGTCGGAACTTCCGCCGTCGGACGCGGGGGCGTGGGACTTGTTGGCGTAGTCGGTGACGTACCAGCCGGATCCCTTGAACTGCACCGCGGGAGCGGAAATCATTTGCTCCACCCGGCCGCCGCACTCCGGGCATTTCTTGACCATCTTGTCGGAAAATTTCTGTATTTTTTCGAAGCGGTGACCGCACTTCTCGCACTGATATTCGTAAAGTGGCATGGGCTCTAAGACGATTGTGAGGAAAGCTTTCCTTCGATCTGATTCTAGGGGCGCAGGTTCGATTGCGTCAATTCAGGCGAGGGGTAGTGTATAGCGACGGCGAAAGTGTCCTCTGGAGTGAAATGGAAGCTGAAGGTGATTCACAAGTTCGCGGGCGCAACCGGTGACAGCCGGGATGGGTGCCAGCCCTATGCGACATTGGCCTTCGACGTTCTGCGCAATCTCTATGGCACAACAAATGTAGGTGGAAATGGGGGGCAGAACGGAGGGACGGTATTTAAGTTAGCTCCCAACTCGGGCGGTGGCTGGAAGGAGAGCATCGTCTACCGATTTCAGGGAGGTAACGACGGAGCGAATCCTCTTTACGGCGCTCCGATCCTAGACTCCACGGGCAATCTTTATGGCATGACCTCAAGCGGCTATCCTGAGAATGGTGGCGTCGTCTACGAGGTGAATCCTTCAGTAGCGCCGACCACGACTACCCTCACCTCTTCTGTGAATCCGTCCACTTATTTAGAACCGGTTACCTTCAGTGCGATGGTCGTCCCTGAGCCGCCGAATGGAGAGACCGTTACCTTCATGAATGGCAAGACAGTATTGGGTACGGGAACACTGAGCGGCGGTTCGGCCATCTTTACGACCTCGACACTCAAAGTGGGTACAACATCGGTCACTTCTGTGTACGGCGGTGATTTCAACTTCGGCGGCAGCAAGTCCAAGCCTCTGAAGCAAGTGGTGGACAAAGCCACGGACTAAATACTGTAAATATACGGCAACTCAATTGCCCTGCTCGAAGCCTTTCACGAGCAACTCATTCAGCTTGAGGTAATGTGCTGCGGCGTAGGTCCGTGAATGATCATCAGCGAGACCTCCAACACATCCGCAAAAACTCCGCTAACCCCTTGGGGTTAGCAATGTAGCCATCAACAGCTTCTCCGCGATCTGCTCGATCGTGAGTCCTACGAGTAGCGCTGGGGTTTTCCTGCGAGGTCTACATTCTCATCCACCCTCCAGTTCTTCTTTACCATTTTTTCGTCGTAGGTCGGCGGCATGATTTGCACAACCCTGTCGAATCGACCAGGACGCTGGATGGCCAGATCGAACTGGCGAATGTTGTTGGTGGCGATGATGAATACGAGGGTCGCCCGCTTATGGATGCCGGCAAGCTTCGGAAGGACCCCTGGCCAGGGGGAGGGAGCATTTTGCCGTCTCCTCACACCACCCCCGTCAACTCAGGCGAGGAGTTCCGATGCTCTAAGCCGCCGATATAGCGGCCTTATCGCGTTCAACATAGCTAAGCACGGCCTGCTTCAATTGCGAATCCACTTCGTCCGCAATGGTAATGACGTCGCGCAGTACCTTGCTGAAATCCACCCTGTCGAGGTTCTTCTGCAGGGTGTTAAAGATACTAACCTGCAGGATTCGCGATTCCTCGACCACCATCGCGGCGGTGTAGCCCTGTTGACGGCGTAAATCTCCATGTTGACGTGCCGGAACGGAGATGGTTGCCTTCTCGCTTTGCGGGAGGCGTAGGCGGTAAATCAAATCAGCGATGAGATTGGGAAGATGACCGGTGCGGGCTTCGAAGCTCAACGGAATACACGTCAGCTCTTCATCGTGCTGCACCAGTGTCATCCAGTCCTGAATCGTGGCATCAAGATTATTCTCTAATATGGACGCCACACTTTGTGTGGCCAGCCGCCGGTACGGTGCGGGATTCGCCAGCTTCCGGTGGATGCGTTCCCGGAGCACCGACATTTCGATTGGCTTTACCAGGATTTCATCCGCCTGTAAACGGATGGCGCACAGCGCTTCGTCGAGCTCGGGATACCCGCTGAGAACCAGCGTTACTGCTTCCGGGTGTGTGTGTCGCATGGCGCTGACGACGGTAAACCCATCGCCGGCGTGCGGCATGTGCAGGTCAGAGAGAAGCGCGTCAAAATTTTCCGAAGCGATGCGGCTGAGTGCTTCGCGCACGCCTGCCGCAGCGACCACCTCGAAACCATCGCGTTCCAATGCTGCTTGTAGCATGCCGCGGACGGCATCATCGTCTTCTGCTAGTAGAATTTTTGGCATCCCAGTACTTCTTTCTGCCCCCCTACAGAACTTAGGTCTTTCGCTAACGAAAGGGTAGCGACCGCCTCCAAATTCTGTCTGTTCAAAATTGCACAGTGGCATCATAGAAGGAACGGCTTGTTCGGATTTCGTAACGCACAGTCAACCTCATTGCTTTTTATAGGCGCCCAGTCCATCATTTTCGAATCGGGGGTTTCCCGTGCGGAGCATTTCATGCCTGGCAAAGCACGGACATTTGATCCGAAGGTTTTTCTCGCCCAAACTGGATTGGGAAGAACAATCCTGCAATATCCAAAAAATAAAGCTTTCTTCAAACAAGGCGACCCGAGTGATGCTGTTCTCCACGAGTAATGATTCTGTGCGGGAAGAATCCGGGGCAAGCTGTACACGATTGAACGGTTCCGGGATTCATGAATCAGTTTCGGTGCAAACAGCTCTAGAGCTCGGTGGCCCTCGGTTTCAAGGCTCTTGCCGACGGCTTTTTCACAGTCCCTGTTGAAAAAGCCGCCTCCCCTCAGGGGGGAACGATTGTTCAATTGTGGACATTTCGGATCATTGATCGTCCGGGAATTGCTCCGCGAGACGCTTGGGTGCGGTATTGCGCCAAGCGGCGCGGAGCGCTTTCGCAAGCGACACTTTACGGGCGGCCTTTAGATTCACGCTGGTTGCGCCGCGGCGGCCCCAGGCGCCTTTCACGGGCACGAAAACTTCCGGCTCGGCTTTAAAAAAAGAGTGTTGTTGCTCGGGATGGAGCTTGACCATACCCCAGCCGTTGGCGGGATGGCCGAGGGTGGCGAAGATCTTTCGGCGCACGCGAAAATCCGGATGGTCCATGTGCGCGCTCTCGATCGCTTCCGGTAAGGCGAGAGCGAGGCAGCGAAAATCGTTGGCGGTCACTGCATAGTCTCCGTGTGGAAGTCGCTGCACGAATAGCATAACCGCTTCCGCGCGCAGGAAGTTACAGTGGCACGGTGGTAGACTCCGGCCATGCCGGATGGCGGGAGAAAAGTCGACGGCGCAGACGAGGCGGAGCCGGAAATTGTTCAGGCAAGGAAGTCGTCGGCGCTCGGGCCGGGGCCAGCGCTTTATCTTGTGGCAACACCGATCGGCAATCTGGAAGACATTACTCTGCGGGCGCTGCGCGTGCTGAAGGAAGTGGACGTGATTGCCTGCGAAGATACGCGGCAGACGCAGAAACTGCTGAATCATTACGGCATCACGACCCACACCGTCAGCTATCACGAGCACAACGAGATGACACGCGCGGCGGAAATGGTGAAAGATTTGCAGGAAGGCGCAAGCGTGGCGCTGGTGACCGATGCGGGCATGCCGGGGATTTCCGATCCGGGCTTTCGGCTGATTTCGCTGGCGATTCGACATCATGTGCCGGTGGTGCCGATTCCTGGAGCGTCGGCATTTCTGGCGGCTTTGGTGGCCAGCGGGCTGCCGACGGATTCGTTCCGCTTCAGCGGATTTCTTCCGGCGAAAAGCGGAGAGCGGAGGGCAGTGCTGGAGGCGATCAAGACTTCGCCGCGTACGCAGGTTTTTTATGAAGCGCCGCACCGAATAGTGGAGGCAGTCTCAGACGTGGTCGAGGTTTTGGGAGACGCCCGGCATGTGGTAATCGCGCGCGAGGTGACCAAGCTGCATGAAGAGTTTTTGCGCGGGCGCGCGGGCGAGGTGCTGGAGACGCTGAAGTCGCGCGACGGAGTGAAGGGCGAGATCACGCTGCTGATCGGGAAAGCCGAGGAAGGTGATCTGGGGACGGCCTCCCTCGACCGTCCGACCGTCCGCCAGCGGGTTGGACAGATCATGGCGGAGGAAAAGATCGATGAGAAGGCCGCGCTGAAGAAAGCAGCGAAGGAGCGGGGGATTTCGAAGAGCGAGGCGTATCGGGAGTTGCAGCGGAGCAAGTGACAATGTGATTGCTCGATTGGACAGCCGAGGGCGGCTGTCCCCACACGAGCATTCCTACTTCCCCGCCAGCTCCCGCTTCACAATCTCGCTGACCATCTTCCCGTCCACACGCATCCCGGCGCCGTTGAAGCGGGCCATGGCGTTCTTCATGACTGCGCCCATGTCTTTCATGGTGGGAGAGCCCATCTCGGCGATCGTGGCTTTCACTCCGGCGGCGACTTCGTCCTGGCCGGCGGCTTTGGGCAGATAGCTTTCGATCACAATAATCTCAGCGGCTTCTTTGTCGGCCATCTCCTGGCGTCCGCCCTTGGTGAATTGCTCCACCGATTCCTTGCGCTGTTTGATCAGCGTGGTGAGCACGGCCTGCGATTCTTTCTCGTCGAGCGGCGCCATTTTTTCGATCTCGCGATTCTTGAGCGCGGCCTTGACCATGCGCAGGGTGGAAAGGCGGTGCTCCTCGCGCGCCTTCATGGCGGCGGTGATGTCTTGCTGAATCTGTTCGATGAGGCTCATGGGGGAATTATAGACGGCAAATTAATCTGTTTTCGTTTGTGACAGGAATCACCACACAGGTCGCCCGCTTCCAGTAAACTAATAAACTATCCTACTGATAAGGAACTTCACCTATGCTGCGCAAGAATCGTCTTTTTACTCCCGGGCCAACGCCGCTGCTGCCGGCGGCGCAAACGGCCATGGCGTCGTTTACGGCGCATCACCGCACCGCCGACTTTCGCGCATTGTTCCAGCGCGTGCTTGTGGACATGAAGGAATTTGTGGGCACGAAGAACGACGTGCTGGTGCTGGCTTGTTCCGGTACCGGAGTGATGGAGGCGTCGGTATCGAACTTGACATCGGCGGGAGATAAGATTCTGGTGCTCACGGCGGGAAAATTCGGCGAGCGCTGGACGGGACTGGCCAAGGCTTTCGGCTGCAACGTGGAAGTGTTATCCGCGCCTTATGGCGAGACTTTTTCGCTGAACGACATTCGCGCGAAGCTGACCTCGGACGTGCGCGCGGTGTTTGTGCAGGCGACGGAGAGTTCGACGGGCGCGCGGCACGATGTGCGCGGCATTGCGAAGATTGTGCGCGAACAGGATGACACATTGCTTATCGTTGATGCCATCACCGGGCTGGGCACGACCCATCTCGACGTAGACGGTTGGGGCGTCGATGTGATCATCGGCGGCTCGCAGAAGGCGCTGATGATGCCGCCCGGCCTCGCGTACTGCGCAGTCAGCGAGCGGGCGTGGAAGAGGATGGATGCGACGACTTCTCCGCGCTACTACTTTGATCTGCGCAAGGAGCGCAAGTCGGCGGCGAAGGGCGAATCGGCTTACACGCCGGCGACGTCGCTGTTTGCAGCCCTGGGCGCAGCGTTGGAATTCATCCGCGAAATGGGAAATGGCGACCTAGCCAAGGGACGCGAAGCGCTGGTGGATAATGCCGAACTTTGCGCGGAGATGACACGGGCAGGGGCGCAGGCCCTAGGCCTAAAGTTGTACGCCGCTTCACCGGCAGCCGCACTGACGGCGATCTGCTCGCCGGACGGGCTTGATTCCGGAAAGATCGTGAAAGAATTCCGCGAGTCGTTCGATGCGGTAGTGGCCAACGGGCAGGGCGAGATGAAGGGCCAACTGTTCCGCATCGCGCACATCGGCTACTACGATTATCTGGACACGGTTGGTATTCTGGGCGCGCTCGAGCATGTTCTGGCGCGCGTGACCGGAAAGACTGTCGAGTATGGCTCGGCGCTGAGAGCAGCGCAGGAGGTGTATGCGCGCGGGCTGTCCAGAAATTCGCAACTGGTGGAAGCCTGAGGACCGGGTGAACCGGTCCTCGTCCTAGTTGACGGTAAAGTTCATCGGAGCCGAAGTCTCCGCCTGCGTGCCGCCGCTGCCATATGCACCCATGCCAGCGATGGCCGGGTTCGTAACGGTGACGGGGACGGTTGCGGGAGTTTCGATATCCGCGGCTGCGATGGTCGCAGTCAATTGGCTGGCACTCACGTAGGTTGTAGTTTGCGCCGTGCCATTCCAATTGAGGGTTGCGTTGGACGAGAAGTCGCTGCCATTGACCGTGAGTACGAACGCCGCTCCACCGGAATTCATCGCGTTAGGGGCGAGTTCGGCGATGGCTGGCATCGTTCCGGCTACCGCGGGAGTGGTGGATTTCGAGCTGTAGCCGCACGCCAGGGTGAGGCCCGCCAGCACGGCTAGCAATGCTGCTGAATATCTCTTCATGGACGATCCTCCATGGGCGGTTGCCCACATGTGAAGTCTAGGAACGAAGCGAAGCAAGTGTGTCAGTGGTGTGTCAAATGATTGTCAAGGTTTTGTCGTGGGATTACCAGCTTTCAAGGGTCTCCGGTAAGGTCTTAAGAAAGGGAAGAGTGCATCAGTGAAAATTGTCATAGCGGAAAAAATTTCCGCCTCCGCGGTGGAGCAGTTGAAAGAACCGGGATGGGTAGTGCTGACCGCGGATCAACTTGCGGGCAAACTGGAGGCGGAGCTGGAGTCCGCAGACGCGTTGATCGTGCGTTCGGCGGTGCAGGCGGATGCGGCGCTGTTGTCCCACGCCAAGAAACTGCGCGTGATCGGCCGGGCCGGCGTGGGCGTGGACAATATCGATCTGGATGCGGCGACGCGGCAGGGCATCGCGGTGATGAATACGCCGGGCGCGAATGCGGTAGCCGTGGCCGAGCAGACACTGGGCATGATGCTGGCCATGGCTCGCCATCTTTGCCGCGCCGATGCGCTGATGCATGCCGGCAAATGGGAAAAGAAATCGCTGCAAGGCACCGAGTTGCGCGGCAAGACGCTGGGCATTGCAGGGCTTGGCCGCATTGGCATGGAAGTGGCGCGGCGAGCGCGCGTTTTTGGAATGGAAATCGTCGGGCATGATCCGTTCGTTTCGGTGGCCGTGGCGAAGGAACAGGGCATCCGGCTGGTGAGCCTGGACGAACTTTACGCTGCGGCGGATTACATCACGTTGCATGTCGGACTCACGCCGCAGACTGCGGGCATGATCAACGAAGGCGCGATCAAAAAAATGAAAAAGGGCGTGCGGCTGGTGAATTGCGCGCGCGGAGAATTAGTGAACGAGAGCGATTTGGCGCAGGCGCTGAAACAAGGTCATGTCGCGGCGGCGGCGCTCGATGTTTTCAACGAAGAGCCTTTGAAAAATTCGCCGTTGCAGGCGGTAGAGAATCTCATTCTTACGCCGCACATTGGTGGATCTACGTATGAGGCGCAAGAGGCCGTCGGCGTGCAGATTGCGCAGCAGGTGCGGGAATATCTGAAGCATGGAGTCATTCAGAATGCGGTGAACGTTCCTTCGGTTTCCGCCGAAGAATACGCCGAGATGCAGCCTTACATCGTGCTGGCAGAGCGCATGGGAGCATTTCTGGCGCAGATTTCCGAAGGATCGATGGAAGAGATTTCGCTGCGCTACAGCGGGCACATTGCGGAGTGGAAAACGGAGCTGATCCGCAACGGGGCAATCAAGGGCATTCTCAACCAGGCGCTCGAGGAAAAAGCGAATCTGGTGAATGCGGCGTCACTGGCGGACCTTCGCGGCCTTCGCATTCATGAGTCGCACAAGGCGAAGGCCTCAACCGGCGGTGCGGGCAGCGTACTCTCGGTGTTTTTGAAGAGTTCCACCGAAGAACACATGGTGAAAGGCGCGGTGCTGCACGGGACCGCGCCCCGGCTGCTGCACATCGATGGTATTGATGTGGAGGCGCCGCTGGAACGAAATCTGATCTACCTGCGGAATCGCGATGTGCCGGGCGTGATTGGCAAAGTGGGCACGATCCTGGGCGAGAGCGAGATCAACATCGCGGACTTTTCGTTGGGAAGACGCAGTGCAGAAGTATCGTCCGAGCCGCGCGAAGCGATCGCCGTGGTTCACGTGGATGGCAGCGTGCCGGACGAGGTGCTACGGAAACTGGAGAAGATTCCCGCAGTGCGGCAAGCGAAGGCGGTACGACTGTTCTAGGGACTGTTTCTATGAGTTCGATTCATCCCGACGGAGCTTGCGGCTCTCGGCCAGCAGCGCCATCGAGTGCATTAAATTCTGCAACGTGACGATGCCGACCAGGCGCTCTTCTTCGACCACTGGAATGATGCTGAGGTTGCGCGCCGTGAGTTTGCGGAAGGCGGAAGCCAGCGATTCCTGGCGAATCGAGACCTCAAAGAGCTTGTTCATCACGGCCTGAACATAGCCGTTGCCTTCCACGCGCAGCGCTTCCAGGATGCGCTGCCGGGAAATCACGCCCACCATGTCACTGCCCCGGACGACGGGAAAATCATCCTGCAGAGAATGCACGGCTTTATCCAGGGCGTCTTCGAGCGTATCGGCCGGAGATAGAGTCGCGAAGTCGGTCAGCATCACTTCTTCCAGACGGACGTTATCCAAGACCGACTGGAAGATGACGGCGCGTTCTTCGAGCTGCGCTGCCGAGAAGATAATCACTCCGACCATGGTCAGCCAGGTATCGCTGAACAGGCCTGCGACCATCAGGAGCATGGCGATGGCGTGGCTGATCGAAACCGCGCGGCGAGTGGCCGCAGCTGGGTCGATGCTGCGCGCGAAATAGGCGCGCAGGACGCGGCCTCCATCCAGAGGATAGGCGGGCAGAAGATTGATGCCGGCTAAATAGAGGTTCGCCCAGACTAAGCTACGCGGCAGGTTTCCCGACTGGAAGAACGGCCACTTCCACAGATTCGCTTCCGGAATAACGGCATAGACGATGCCGGCCGCAAGCAGAGCGAAGACCAGATTCACCAGCGGTCCGGTAAGCGCGATGCGAACGTCGCGCTTCCAGGCTTCCGCGCCGGATACGGGCGGTTCCACGTGCGATTCATCAAAAACGGTGACGCCGCTGAGCGGCAGAAGAATGACGGCCTTGGGAATCATTCCGGCGCGCCGGGCTACCAGCATGTGCCCGATTTCATGCGCCGCAACGCAGGCCAGCACAATGCCTACCAGCGCGAGATCCCGCGATCCGTTGGCGGAGCCATGCACGTTGTATTCGGTCCAGAAAACAAATAGGGGCAGAAGCAGGAAAGTCAGGTGGATGCGGACGTCAACCCCGAACAGCCGACCGACGTGAATGGAGAAACTTCGCATGAGTTTGGCTACTACAGTTATTTTACACGGTCGGATATATTGGCCACGGTACTCGAAGGTACAGCGCTATGCGCGTGATCGCCGGCAAATTCCGCGGCCGTCCTCTGCGCTCCTTGAGCGGGGCAGATATCCGGCCGACATCGGACCGGCTGCGGGAGACGCTATTCAATGTGCTCACGGCGGGAAATCCGGCGGCACTCGAGGGTACTGTGTGGCTGGATCTATTTGCCGGCACCGGCGCGGTGGGAATCGAGGCGCTGAGCCGAGGAGCCAAGCAAGTGTACTTTGTAGAGACCGCGCCGCGGGCGGCGAAATTGATCGAACGGAACCTGCAAAGTCTGGGGATCGAGGAAGGATACAGAATTCTAAGCGATGATCTGCCGGGAATCTTATGGCGCCTGCAGCGGGAGCACGTCGCCGGGGACGTTGTTTTTCTTGATCCCCCGTACCGGATGCAAGAGGCATATCAGCAGACCCTAACCGCACTGGCCGATTCGCCGGTGGTGTGGGCTATGTCGCTGGTGATTGCGGAGCACGAAAAGAAATTCGATCCGGGCGATGAATTCGAATCGCTGCGAAGAGTTCGCAAACTGGTGCAGGGAAACGCCTCGCTCAGTTTCTACCGGATCGGGGGAAGTCTTGATCTGAATCAATGAATCCAGATTCAGTTGCGGCGGCGCGCACTACATGAGCAGTTCGCTATCCAGCCGGGCGATGGGGTGCTGCATCTCCTGCAGATCGTTCTTTACCATGTTGAGGCCGTAAACGCAGCCTTCAAACTCGCGGGAAAGATTCGCAAACAGCGGAGCTACTTTAGCGTATTCGAAGTGCTCGAACTTCGAAACGATGTAGTAGCTTTCTTTTCCAGCCTTCATCCATTCGACAAAATTCTCCAGGCGATGGCGGCGCAGCCGGAAGTGGTTGATGCTCTCGGGAAACATTCCAGCGAAGAACAACGCGTAGTCTCCAATGTGCTTGCGCACCTGGCGCTCACGATCGAATGAGGGCGCGGGACCGTAGATGGGATCGGATTCCAGAAGCATCTCGCCCAAGTCAGCCAGCGGGCGATCGGCAACGTCATGAATCTTGAACAACTGATCGGCCTCGCAGAATTCGGTTAGCAGATGCGACACGTAGGAGACGACCTGCGGATCGCGGATGCCGATCTCCTCGGCGTAGTGGCGACCAACCAATTCCTGGAAGAGCTGACGCAGTGGATGAGATTCCGGAATCATTTGTGTTTAGGCCCCCTGAATTCCCTGTTGCACACGGGATTCCAATGTTACTGGGTAACAGTTACCGCAGCTACTCGACAAAAGCAAGTGACTTTTGTTTATCGAGCGAATCATTTTTACCGATGATTAGAGAGTTTGGTCAGGAAGAAGGTTTTTCGCGACTTTTGTTGGCACACTCGCCTCATGGCTGCTAACGCCATCTCGTTGGCGACGGATAAAATGACATTGACGAGAAAGGAATAACAGAAAATGGCACGAACAAACATCTCCAGTGGGACGGCGTGGGAGCCGATCGTGGGGTATTCCCGCGCGGTGAAGATAGGACCCTACGTGCATGTGTCAGGCACTACGGCGACGGGTGCCGACGGGAAGATTGTAGGCATGGGAGATGTCTACGCGCAGGCGGTGCAGGCGCTGAAGAATATCGAGAGCGCTCTGAAGAAAGCGGGAGCCAGCATGAAGGATGTGGTGCGAACGCGAATCTACGTCATGAATATCGCGGAGTGGGAGAAAGTTGGCAAGGCGCATGGAGAATTCTTCGCTCACATTCGTCCCGCAACCTCGATGGTTCAGGTGAGCGCTCTAATTTCTGCTGAGATCTTGGTTGAGATCGAGGCGGAGGCGATATTACCGGAGTAAGGCTATCCAAACCTCAGCTCTGTGCCAGAGCCTTCGACATTTTCACGAAGTGGCATGGCAGCTTCGTGTCTATTCCAGCGGTAAACGGCGCGATGCCGGTCTCAACATAACCGCGGCGACGATAGAAGTCCGGCAATTCCTTCCGCAGATTGACGATCTGGATATCCATGAACTGGCTCCCTGCCTTCCGGCAATGATCCTCCGCCGCCGTCATCAACTTCGATCCCAGACCTGATTTCTGCGCCCTGGGATCGACGGCCAGCAAACCGAGATAGGACCGATCACCCTTCATTTCCACATACACGCAGCCTGTGATTGTGCCGTCCTCGCCGGAGATGAGGAACTCTCCCGTCTGCAGCAACGACTGCACTTGCTCCACAGTGATACGGTCGCGTTCGATAAAAAAACTCTCAGCCTGACGGAAAGCCGCGTTGATTACGTCGGTGATGGTCTTCGCCTCCGACGGCGCCGCAATGCGCACGACCACAATGCCCCTCCTCTCGCGGTTCAGAATTTCAGCCAACTCGCCCGCCGTTTGTTCAAGGGTATAGAATCCTTCCCGCCAGGTCATCCGCCGATTTCGGCGCGGTACTGGAAGAGTTTTTTTCTTAAGTATCTTTAGGAGAGCAATGTGAAGAACGTCGGTTGGATGTTGATTCTTGCTGTCTGCGTTGGTGCTTTCGCCCAGGAATCAGGTCCCTCGAGTCCGCAGTCGGTCACGGTAATTCGCGCCGGGGCTCTAATCGACGGCAAGTCGAATACTCCGCGCCACGACCAGGTGATCATTGTCCGCGGCAATCGAATCGAGAGTGTAGCAGATTCGGCGAGCGCGAAAATTCCCGCCGGCGCGACCGTTATCGATTTGTCGAAAGCCACGCTCCTGCCCGGCCTGATCGATTGTCACACCCACATTTTCCTGCAGGGAGAAGATCCGACTCAGGGTGGATACGACGTTAACATTCTGAATGCGCCGCTGGCCTTGCGCGCGGCGCGGGCCACCGTTGCGGCGCGGCGAGCGCTGGAGCAAGGCTTCACGACGCTGCGCGACGTGGAAACCGAAGGCGCCGGTTACGGCGATGTGGGCATCAAGCAGGCCATCGAGCAAGGCTATATTCCGGGGCCGCGGTTATTCGTTTCAACCCGCGCCATCTCGACCACAGGAGGTTATCCGCTGGAAGGTTATGCTCCCGAGCTTGACATGCCGAAGGGCGCGCAGATTGTTGACGGGCCGGTAGAGGCTCGCAAGGCCGCGCGCGAGCAACTGGATCACGGCGCCGACTGGATCAAGGTCTACATGACGCATCGCTCCTGGGTGGGCAAGAATGGCGAACTGGTCTCGCAGCCTACGCTCACGGTCGAGGAGTTGCGGGCGATCGTGGATGAGACTCACGGCTGGGGCAAGAAAGTTGCGTGTCACGCGTATGGCGGCATCGGCCTGCATCGGGCGCTGGACGGCGGATGTGATTCGATCGAGCATGGGCTCGATCTGGATGACGCGGCGATTTCCCAGATGCTGAAACAGGGCACATGGTATGTCCCGACGATCAGCGCCTACTACCACGATTGGGCTCCGGCGGACACTCCCGCCGGACAGCGTGATCGCCTGCGAGTGGCTGTGCATGAGCCGTCGTTCAAGAAGGCGATGAAGGCTGGAGTGAAGATCGCGTTCGGAACAGACATGGGCGGAATTCCTTGGGATGAGCCGATCGCGCAGGAGTTTCCGCGCATGGTGGATCTGGGCATGGCGCCGATGGACGCCATTCAGAGCGCAACCTCCCGTGCAGCGGCGTTGCTGGAGATGGATGGAAAACTAGGCGTGGTTGCGCCCGGAGCTTATGCCGACATTATCGCGGTCGGCGACGATCCGCTGCAGAACATCAAGGCCCTGGAAAATGTGCAGTTCGTGATGAAAGACGGCAAGGTTTTCAAGGGCGTAGAATCAGGGAAAAGATAGATCTTAAAAGGAGTATGCGATGAACCCGCATTCGACGCAGATATTGGGGCTGATTGTGGTTTCTGTGTGGGCTGTCGCAAGCGCAGAAGGGGCGAAAGGGAAGCTGCTCAACCTGGTCACGATCGTCGCGTTCATGGCGGCGGGCCTGGGTATTGGGCTACTGCCTGAGGTTTGGAGTGGGAACTCGGCGGCTCGCGGGAACATCGCAATCAGCCTGATGATCCTGCTCGGTGTGGTCAGTGCGATTGCCTGCATATTCAAGAATAGACGCCGCGGCAACCAGAAGTGGCCCTTCGCCGGCCAGTGAACCGCAATTCGACGCCTGCCGTTCGGAAATGGGTTTTGTCAAAGTACGTAATTCCGCTCAATTTCCTTGACATCGGCTGCGCCGTGAGCATAATTCATCAATCCCGATTTCTGGTTTGGATGGGTTCTTGCCTTTCTCATTCGTGCGGAGCCGGGAGGGGGTGCTTATGAGCGTGCTTGAGCTTTGTGACCGGGAAGTGGCCGCAGTCCCGCTGGAAGCCAGCGTAGCTGACGCGATCAATAAAATGCTCGACCATCATGTGGGAGCGGTAGCGGTGGTCGACTCCGAGTTTCGAGTTGCCGGAATTTTTACCGAACGCGATGTCCTCCGCAAGATGTCGCTCAGCCGCACCGATCCGCAAACCACCTCCGTTCGCGAGTTGATGACCACTCCGGTGGAGATGGCAACGCGCCGCACGGGCGCGGGCGAGGCGCTGACGACTATGCTCGAGCGTCACTTCCGCCATCTGCCCGTGGCCGACGACAACGGCAAACTGCTTGGGATCCTTTCTATCCGCAATCTGCTGGAGTGGCGCGTCGACGACCTTAGCCGGGAGCTGGAGTCGCTGGAGCAGTACGTCTCGAATGATGGGCCGGGAGGCTAGGCCTTTACCAGCGGCGCGGCAGAGAAGCGGCGGTAATTCCGGGTCGCTTATCCATGCCGCTCATCCATGAACTAAGAGCAGCTCCGCTTCTTCCTGCGATTCTTCATAAACTTCTGTGGTTCTTCCTGCCGTGGGCGGTGGGATCCGTCGCGGACCCTTGGTCTGGAATTTCGCAAAAAACAGGGCTTCACCTTCCGCTTCGCCGCACGCCGACTGAAACCGATGTCTGAACCCCCCGGTTTAAATATGCCGTGACACGTATATGCTCAGTAACGTATATAACGGGAATGGAATCTGTGTTCGAGATCATTGCCGAGCCGAACCGCCGCGCGATCTTGAGCCTCCTGGTCTTGTCACAACAGTCGGTGGGAGAGATCGAGCGTCAGCTTCGTATGCCGCAGCCGACCGTGTCAAAGCACCTGCGAGTACTGCGCGATGCCGGTTTCGTGGAATCGACCGTGGACGCACAGCGCCGTCTCTACCGCCTGAAGCCCGAACCGTTTCAGGAAGTCGATGCCTGGCTGGCTCAGTTCCGCCGCTTCTGGTCCGCTCACGTGGATGCTCTCGAACGCCACCTTGACCGCATGGATCACGACCGCATGAATCAGGACCGCATGGATCAATCCGGGAACCCATCAACACCAACGAAAAGGAAGACGAAGGAGAAGACGACGCGGCCCAAACCGCGAACGTGACAAAGGAGAAACGAAATGAAAATCAAAGTGACCAGCGTATACGTGGACGACCAGGACAAGGCCCTGCGCTTCTATACGGAGGTACTGGGCTTTGCCAAGAAGACCGATTTCAGTCAGGGCCCATTTCGCTGGCTGACCGTGGCCTCGCCCGAGGAGCCGGACGGCACTGAGCTGCAGCTGGCGCTGAACAACAACCCCGCGGCCAGAACGTATCAGCAGGCGATCTTTCAACAGAGCCAGCCCGCGGCCAATTTCTTTACCGACGACATCAAGGGCGACTACGAGCGGATCAAGGCTCGCGGCGCCGAGTTCACGATGCCGCCCACCGAGGTGACCGGCTCAACCATTGCGATGCTGAACGACACCTGCGGCAACCTGATTCAGCTCACGCAGTTGAAGCGCTGGTCATAAAAGGAAAAGAGATGAGCGACCGCGAGCAGTACACACCGGGTCCCGCCAACATAGCGCGGGTACAGAAAGACCCGGGACAGGGTGCTGGCTCGCTCGACGAAGTTGATCAAAGTTGATCAAGTTGATCCATATAAAACTCCAAGGGGAGTCCGTTGTCGCGTCACATCGCGTCACTTAACTTTAGATAAATCGCAAGCGTTCGGAGAAGGCATGAATCGCGGTTGGCTCATAACCACAGGATTCCCTCCCCTTGAATCCCAAACCTTAAGTTAGCGCTTATGTTGGGCAGCCCCCACGAACCCATCGTCAACGCGGTTTCTGTGGAGCGGACAAACGGTTGTGTCGGCTGCATCATACCCGCCCTTGCAAAGCGCGCAAGGACGGGGCACCCTCAGCATAGATGGCGCAGTCTACAGAAGGTGGGCCACCCGCCACTGCAGCTGGAGAGTGACCCAGATCTCCGCGAAAAGTATAACCGCCCAACTTGACACGATGGCGGAGAAAACAAACTGGGTGGTCCACTCAAGTCAAAACCGGGCTTGAGCGGGGCAGACGATTGCTTCTGGGGAAATCAAAAACCCCCGCCCTGTCCCTGCAGAAAACGCAGGGACAAGGACGGGGCACCCTCGGGAGTTGATTCTGGGGATGGAGCTGGCGTGGGCCAGCCTCCAAAACCGGGCTTGAGCGGGGCAGACGAATCGCTTCTGGGAAAATCAAAAACCCCGCCCTGTCCCTGCAAAGAACGCAGGGACAAGGATGGGGCACCCTCTGGGCTCCCGTTCTCAGCCAACCCCATCTGACTGAGGGGCATCCATCTTCCGCTCGGGTTTCAAATCGTAGTCAACTGGAGACTGATCATGAACATGAACCGTGTTCGCGCGGCCATCGTTATTACGTTTGGTCTGTTAGCGATTGGCAGCGTTGCCTTTGCAGCAGCGGCTAAAAAGCAAAACCATCTCGACGGCCACCGTCTGGTCGCTGCAAAGCTCAAAACTGACGGGCACCATGACATCGACAAGAGAGGACATTACAGCGCATCGGTCGAAAGCAAGGGCGGAAAGATTGCCGCGTTCCACGTGGTTCATGACACCAAGGGAGCGATTCCCGTCAAGAAATACAAGACCAACAAAAAAATGGTGCAGGCAACAGGTTCGCACCTCACCTACGCTTCGTTTGCTTTACCTCAAGACACGGACTTGGGCACGGTGGAAATCGGTTATTCCTACATCGATGATGACGGGAACGAAGAAATCTACTGGTTCCCGGCAGAAGAGATTCTGGACGGCGACACGGGGGCAGTCGAGTACGTTCCACTGAGCAGTTAAAGCAGACGAGGATGCCAAGTCAAGTTCCCCGCCCTGTCCCTGCAAAGAACGCAGGGACAAGGACGGGGCACCCTCCACCCGTTCTTATCTGCGGAGGTTGCAGGCTACGCGGAGCGGAGCTAAATTAGGGCGAGAGTTGGAGCTGGACATGGAGAGGAGCGTCCCCGTGGAAACTGCTTCTGCATTCATCGATGAGAAGATCAAGGAGCTAGGGGACTGGCGCGGGACGATGCTCGCGAAAGTGCGCGGAATCATACACGAGGCGGACCCTGAGATCGTCGAAGAGCGGAAGTGGGTGAAGCCGACATCGCCGGGGATTCCCATCTTTTCCCACGGCGGCATCGTCTGCACGGGAGAGACGTACAAGAACGTGGTCAAGATGACATTTGCCAAGGGAGCTGCGTTGAAGGACCCTAAAGGTCTATTCAACTCCAGGCTCGAGGGGAATGTCAGGCGCGCCATCGACATCCACGAAGGCGACAAGATCGATGAGGCGGCCTTGAAGGAGCTCATCCGCGCTGCGGTGGCGCTCAATCTCAAGGGCAAGAGCCAGACAAAGCCCAAGCCCAAGCCGCGACGAAAATCCGGCGAAATTTAGAATGGGGCACCCAGCTAAATTTTGCGCGCCTGCTGGGTGATCCAGTCGGTCCAGAAGGCGGAGGCTCCGCTCGAGAGCAGAGGAGCTTTGCCGAGAACGGCATCCACAAAGTTTTCGATGATGGCAGCGTGTACGTTGGCGTGGTTCGGAATGTTCTCGCGGCCTCCGGGATAAACCAGTTCGGGGCCGTTCAGCGGAGTTAGATCCATTTCGCCTTCGGTGCCGCGGATGCGACATTCGTCCCGGCGGACCTTGGAATGCCAGCGAACATCCACGAGGCCGCGCACGCCGCCAGCGTAGTCGATCACCACGGTCGCGTTGTCTTCCACAGGGTAGTGATGAACCACATTCGAAAGATGGCCGCTGGCGCGCAGCGGTTGACCGAAGAAAAAATTCAGCACGTCGATGCGGTGCGAGGCGATGTCGTAGAGCGGGCCGCCTCCGGCTAGAGCTGGATCGAGCAGCCAACTGCGATGACCGGGCTTGTCCTCGCCCGGCATATCCCCGCGCCATTCGTGGCAGGTGAGCTCGGCAAGGACAGGTTTGCCGATGGCGCCGGCCTCGAGCAATTGCTTGGCGCGCAGAACTTTGGGATAGGCGCGGCGATAATAGGCGACACCGAAGGTGCGTCCAGTTTCTTCTGCCGTCTGAACCATGGAGCGAGCTTCTGCTTCGTTCATCGCCATCGGCTTCTCGCACAGCACATGTTTTCCCGCGCGGAGAGATTGAATGGTCTGGGGCGCGTGCAGAAAAACTGGAGTAGCAACATAGACGGCCTGGACTCCGGGATCGGTGAGAGCCGCGTCGAGGGTGGGCCAAACGCGCGTGTTGTAGGGCGCTGCTTTTGCGGGATCGCCCGTGACCAGGCCGTATAAGCTGCTTCGGGGCTCGGACTGAATGGCGGGGATGACGCGCCGGGTGGAGATGTCGCCGATTCCGATTACGATCCAGTTCAGCATAAGTGCGGGAATTCAATTGTTGCACAAAACGAAAGGCCGGCCATGAGCCGGCCTTCGCCATCAAATTTTAAGAAACACAAGTTACTTCTTGGGAGCGATCGCGTCCTTGGCGGCCTTGGCGACGCGGAACTTCACCACGGTCTTCGCCTTGATCTGGATGGGTTCGCCGGTCTGCGGATTCCGTCCGATGCGGGCCTTGCGATGCGCTTTCACCAAACGGCCGAGGCCGGGCACAACGAAGACGCCGTTCTTCTTGGTTTCTTTCACAGCGACATCAGCGAGCTGCTCCAAAAACAGCGCCGCAGTCTTGTTGGGAAGTTCAGTTTTCTCCGCCAGATGACGGACGAGTTGAGTCTTGGTCAAACCTGAAGCCATGTTGCCTCCTCGAAAAAGAATCGAAATTTAATTCCAGCGGGCTTGATGTTATACCACTGCCCTGTGGAAAACACCCTTATTCTACGCGGGTTCCGCGAATATAACACGCGAAAGAGGCCATTTTTACAAGCTCATTTGCAGATCAGCATCCCAGAATGGCCCAAACACGCATGCTGGCAGGGCCGTTACGAGCGTACGGCTTGCCGCGGCGAGCAATTGGCAGTTAGCAATTAGCGACGCGCCCGGCGGGAGCTGACTGCTAACTGTCAATTGCTAATTGCTACTGCTCGGGCGCCGGGTGCCATAATGTAGAAAGAGGAGAACTACGATTTGAGTTGCGCCATTTGTGACGTTCGCAAGGAGAAGCGCTTTTGTCCCGCGGTCCATGGACGCATTTGCCCGCAGTGTTGCGGCGAGCAGCGCGAGGTGACGCTCGACTGTCCCAGCGACTGCACGTATCTGCAGCAGGCGCGGGAGCATGAGAAGCCGCGTTCGGCAGAGCAGTTTGATGCGGCGTCGTTGTTCTTGCAAGTCGAGATTTCGGATCAGTTCACCTACGAGCGCGAACACCTTCTGATGGGGTTGAGCTTTTCCCTGGTCAAGGCGGCGCATGCCGATCGCAGCCTGAACGATCGCGACCTGATTGCCGCGCTCTCGGCGATGTGCACGAGTTACGAGCGCCTGGTGAACTCGGGATTGCACTACGAGCAGCCGTTGACGAGCACGGCGCAGCATGCCGTTGCGGCGCAAGTGGAAGAGATGGTGAAACAATACCGGGGGGCCGAGCAGAAGCAACTGGGCTACTCGAACTTGCGCGACGGAGATGTGCTGAAAGCTTTGGTCTTCCTGCTTCGTCTGGCGCATGGACGAACCTCGGGACGGCCGAAATCCCGCGCCTTCATCGATTTTCTTTCCGCACAATTTCCGGAGAAGGAGCCCGCGGTGGTGGGGCCGCAAAGCGCGGGCAGCCGGATCATTGTTCCGTAAAAGCTTGCCACGGATTTCCGCGGATGCCGAAGGATAAACCGGAACTTCCAACCAAGGCGAAACTAGCCGCTACGGAACATACCGCACTCCTCTTGATCCGTGTTGATCCGTTCAATCCGTGGCCGGTTTTTATAGCTTCCGCACCGCTTGTCCTTCCGGCAGCGCGCCGAGCAATTCACGGACTGTTTTCTTCAACGCCGGATGTGACACTTCCGGCGCAATCTCCGCCAGTGGTTCCAACACGAAGCGGCGCTGGTGCAGGGCGGGATGCGGAATGGTAAGGTCCGAGGAATTCACCACGGCGTTATCGAAGAGCAGGATGTCGATATCGATGGTGCGAGGACCTTTTTTCTGCAGGCGCTGCCGGCCCATCTCCTGTTCGATGTGCAGGATGGATGCCATCAGTTGCTGCGGCGTCTGGCTGGTTTCGAGCGCGACCGCACAATTCAGAAACCATGGTTGCTGGGTGAACTCCATGGGTTCGGTTTCGTAGAAAGAAGATACGGCTACGATCCGGCCGGTTGTTTCCAGCCGCGCCAGGGCGCTGAGCAGTTGAGTGGCGCGGTCGCCCACATTCGATCCCAGCGAAAGATAGACCAGCGACGGCATGGTAGATGCGCTATCCCCGGCGTTCATTTCCCCGGCGTTCATGCTTATGCGATACCTTGGTCACTTTCGCGGACTTTCGGCTCAATTCTAGAATTAGAGCATGCTGGAGTCTCTGTTGCTCAGCCGGGACACGGAAGTCTTCCGGGTGCTGCGTCCGATGCTGGAAAAATTGTCGATTGAGGTCGAAATCTGCCAGGAGGCCAAGAAGGCCAGCGAGATTCTGATTTCCGACAAGTTCGACGCCGTGATCGTGGACTGCGATGATTTGCCGGGCGGAGTCGAGGTTCTGGAAGGTCTGCGCGGCACGCCCAGCAACAAGAATTCCGTCACCTTTGCCATCGTCAACGGGAAGAAAACGACCACGCAGGAAGCTTTCGACATGGGCGTGAATTTCGTTCTGCATAAGCCGCTGACGGCTCTGAATGCGAATCGCTGCTTTAACGCGGCGCTGAATTTCATGTTGCGCGAGCGGCGCCGCTACTTCCGGCAAGTGGCGAAAATGCCCGTGAAGATCATGCTGGGTGAAAGAGAATTGCAGGCGACCAGCACCAACATCAGCGAAGGCGGTATCGCTCTGCTCTTACACCAAGCCCTACCCAAGAATGCGATGCCGCGGTTGCAATTCACTTTGCCCGGAAGCCGGCTCTCGATGGACGTGGAAACGGAAATCGCATGGGCCGACCTCAAGGGATGCGTGGGGCTGCGCTTCCTCAACCTGCCGGCAAGCTCGCAAGAACTACTGGAAAACTGGCTCAATGATCAGCTGGAGCAGGAAATTCCCGGATCCAAGAGCAAGATGGAAGGTTCGGGCCCGGACTCCATCCAGTAGGTATTCAGTTGGTAACTTCCCGCCGGGCGCTCCCGTGGCAATCTGGAGAGATACGGGAGGGCCATTCCATGCTGCCTGCTAGCTACCGGGTGAATCGCATACAGAAAACGCTGCGCTGGTTTGAAGGGGATATTCCTTTGTTGAATCTGCGGGTGAAGGATCTGTCTCCCGAGGGGCAGCAATCGGCGCGGCAGTTTGCCGCAGATCTCATCAATCAGACCCGTGCGGAATTGCAGCGCTTGCTGGAAGAACAGCCCGAGCTGACTTGCGAATCGAGTGAAGTTTCGGGTGAAGTTCCCTGCGAGCCTGCCGACTAGGCTGAAGTTGCGCGGCCAGGTTTTAGCGCGTCATACCGGAAGAGGCAGCAACGGCTTGTGCTGCGTAAGGCGCCGCGCCGGAAGTAGGCTCCACCGGCCGCGTAACTTCCTCCCACAGGGTTTTGTCGCGGAGGATGCGGGAGACCAGGGCGGTATGCATGGCATGGCCGGCGCGGTCAGCCACGATCCTGCCCAGGATCGGCTTCCCCAATAGCGCGAGATCTCCTACCAGATCCAGAACCTTGTGGCGGACAAACTCGTCTGCGAAACGGAGCGGGCCGTTTTCCACTCCATCGCGGGTGAGCACGATGCAGTTGTCGCTGGATGCGCCCCGGATCAATCCCATGTTGCGCATGGCTTTCTCGTCCTCGCGCGAGCCGAAGGTGCGGGCGGCGGCGATGTTTCGCAGGTAGCTTCCGTTCGAGAGTTCCACCTGAAAAGTTTCCTTGCCGATGAGGGGGTGAGGAAAATTGATGGAGTAGGAGACGGAATAGCTGTCGGCGGGATAGACCGAGATAAATTTGTTGCCTTCGCGCATCTCCACTTCGCGGAGAATCTTCATATAGCGGCGCGGGCGGCGCTGTTTGCGGATGCCGGCTTTCTGGATGAGATCGACAAAGGGTTGAGCGCTGCCATCCAGGATGGGGAGTTCGAGGTTATCCAGTTCAACGATGGCGTTGTCGATGCCGAGGCCGATGAAAGCGGAGAGCAGGTGCTCCGTAGTGGAGATCAGCACGCCTTTTTTCATGAGGCTGGTGGCGTAGCTGACGCGGGCGACGTTGCGGCTGTTGGCCTCGATCTCGAAGCCATCGAGGTCGACGCGGCGAAATACGATGCCAGTGCCGGGAGGCGCCGGAAGAATGTGCATAGAAACGGGAGCGCCGCTGTGCAGTCCGATTCCATTGCACTCGACGGACGAGCGGATTGTCTGCTCTTGAATCAAATAGGCTGAGATATGTTTCGGCGAATGAATAGATTACAGCCGGGGTCGGAAGGTTGACTGTGGTAAAAAAGCCACAGTACGTGGCTTTGCACAACAGTAGTTACCTTGCCCAAGAATTAGCTGGGGAGCCCGGTCTTACCCAATAAACCCATGAAATCACAGCTTTTATGGCCTGGAGGAGGGGGCTTACATGTCTTTTCTCCGCCATGGTAGTAACGCGACAGTATAATAACGCTTTACGTTAATAAACCATAAAGTTAATATAGGGTCCGTGATTAAGAGTTTTGCGGACTCCAGGACAAAAGAGGTTTTCGGGACTGGAAAAACTCAGAATCCTCCGGCCGCCGTTACGAAGAGAAAATTTGCCTTACTGGATAGCGCTACAAGTTTGGGCGATCTGGCGGCGACGCCCGGTAACAATTTTGAGAAGTATAAGGATCATCGGAAGGGCCAATACAGCATTCGGATAAACCAGCAATATCGGCTTTTCTTTGAATGGGTCGATGGGAATGCTTTTAACGTCCGATTAGATGACGATCACTAGAGGGAGAACAGTAATGAGTCTTGAGCGCGATGTAAATCCTGATTGGAGCGTACATCCCGGCGAAATTCTGAAAGAGGAGTTTCTGGGACCTCTGGGCATGAGTGTGTACGAGCTTGCCAAGAGAATGCGTGTCGACGCCCAACGAATCAATCCAATTGTGCTTCAGAAGCGTGCCATTACTCCCGAAACGGCTGTTCTTCTCGCCAAGCTATTCGGAACTTCGGAACTGTTTTGGATGAATTTGCAAGCGAACTACGATCTTCAAGAAGCGAGAACCGCCAACAAAAAGAGGCTTGCAGAAATCGAGCCTCTCGCGTTACCCGCAAAATCATTGTAGGTTCTTACGCACCGTGAGCAGTGAGCGTTGCGAAGGTAAGTTTCGAGATCTATCGTTTGTGCTTGTCGGAGACCTTATTGGGATTGTAGCCGGAATTCCAGTCGAACATGGCCGGGTCGAGGCCTTTATTGTAACTGGCTGAGGTGACGAAGCGTTCGGTTTGCATGTCTCCGTTGAAGTAGCGGGTAAAGCCGAAGGGGGTCATCACACCCTCAACCAGGCGGTATCCGTCGAAGGTTTCTTCCTCGACATTGCGTTGCTTGTCTACCGGATCGCGCCAGGAATAGCTCTTCTTGATGGGTAGATGGGTATCGATGTCGAAGTAAACGCTGATCGCCTCATTTTGTTTGTTGATCAATGTGACTCGCTGGGCGGCGAGGCTGCCGGCGAGGGCGGCGCCATCGAAGAATAGCGCCACGTTAGGATCGTTCACCC
The DNA here is from genome assembly GCA_964403025.1 of uncultured Acidobacteriaceae bacterium. GTDB lineage: Bacteria > Acidobacteriota > Terriglobia > Terriglobales > Acidobacteriaceae > Sulfotelmatobacter. The sequence goes on from CAYOEH010000010.1 coordinate 136,086, forward strand.
AGGAGCGCAGAATCGTTTCCAGAGAAAACTTGCGGTGGCGCAGGTAGTCGTCGAGATCCTTTTTCTCGATAGCGCGCGGGCCTTTGTAAGTGACCTCGTAACCCTTGTCGCCGGCGTAGACATAAGCGATGTCGCGCTGCGGGGTGAGCTCGATCCGTTCCTTGCCGGGATATTCAAGAAATCGCCAGAAGAAAACGCCGTTGCCGGAAGGACGGCCGTGATAAAAGCTGTAGGTGCGGCCCTGCTCCTGCATGTCGTGAATGTTCAAGTATGCGTCCCCACCCAGAGCTTGGATGGCCTGCTCCAGCAAGTCATGCGCCTGATGGGCGTTCTGCTGATCGAGAGGAATTGAGGGGCCCTTTGCGGCGGAATCCGACGAAGCTTGCGGGGCTGGGGACTGGGCGGCAGCTGTGCGCCAGGCACACATCGCCAGTGCAAACGCCAGCGCAACTGTGAGAAAAGAATATTTCATGCCACCGGTTAGCAGTGAACCCTGAACAGGAATTGTAGCCGCTTGCGGCAAAATTGCGGACTGTGACACGAACTTCCCCGCACTGGTTTCGGCAATCAGTTGGATGCAGAAAAAACCGCCGGTGTCACACGCCGGCGGAATATCTGGAGGACCGCTAGCCGACCAGCACGGCGCCGCCGTTTACGTTGAAAATCTCGCCGGTGATGAAGCCAGCGTATTTGGTGCATAGAAACAGCACCGGAGCGGCAATCTCCTCCGGCGTGCCTACGCGTCCCAGGGGGATGGTGCGGCGAATCTCTTCGCCGCTCTTCGGGTCATCCAGGGCGGATCTGGACATGTCGGTATCGACCCACCCCGGTGCGACGGAGTTCACATAGATTCCGGCGGAGGCGAGCTCGACAGCAAGACTTTTCACCATGCTGATGAGGGCGCCTTTGCTGGCGGAGTAATCGCAATGAAAGGCTTCACCCCGCTGGCCGCTGGTGGAGCTGATGAGGACGATGTGTCCGGCGGCGCCGTGGCGCGGTTGCGCTTTCATCTGAGTGACCGTGTGTTTGACCAGGCCAAATACGGCGTCGAGGTTGATGGAGAGTGTAGAGCGCCATTGCTCATCGGACATTTTTTCGATGGCGACGTCTTCGGCGGGCCAAACGCCGTGATTGGCAACGAGAATATCGATGCGGCCGAAATACTTGGCAGCCTCCGCAACCAGGAGGCGCGCGGAATCCGGATCATGAAGGTTGCTGGAGATGGCACGGCAGTTTGCCTCGCCACATTCTTTCGCCAGAGCTTCCGCTTCGGAGCGAGCCTTCTGATAACTGAACACGACCTTGGCGCCGGCTTCGGTAAACAGTCGGACTGTGGCCGCGCCAATGCCGCGGGAGCCGCCAGTGATCAAGGCAACTTTACCGGAGAGAGAAAGAGAGATAGACATGGTTTCTAGTTTCCCGTTTCTGGTTTCCAGTTGCAAGTCGGGAGGGGCGTAGACGAGAACACCCGAGGCAATTACATGGATATTTCCTCAGGGGCTAAAGCCCACACTCTTAACACCCCCCAGGCGGCACGACTAAAGTCGTGCCCTTCCCAAACCAGTTGCATAACAGTTTGCAGGAACTGGAAACCGGAAATTAGAAGCTTTCTTTCGATGACGAGGTGCGTTCGGACTTTAACTCGCGCAACAGCAGGCGGACGAGCATACCGTCGAAGCCAGTGCCACTCATCTTGGAGAGTTCGTCGAGAGCCTGCTCGGGAGTGCGCGCGGCGGCGATAGATTGCTCGGTGAGCATGTTGGCGTAGGCGTCGGCGAGGGCGATGATGCGCGCCCACAGGGGGATCTGTTCGCCCTTCGCGCCGTCGGGGTAGCCGGTTCCGTCGAAGCGCTGGTGATGGTGCTCAATGGCCTGGCGCATCATCGCGCTATGCGGCAGAATGGCGGCGATCTCCGCTCCCACGCGGGCGTGCATGCGGACCAGGAAGAACTCGTCGTCGGTGAGTGGGCCGGGCTTGTTCAGAATGCGCTCCGGAACGAAGATCTTGCCGACATCGTGGATGCGGGCGGCGTAAACCAGGTCGGCGGTTTCCTCGGAAGGCAAGTGGAGGGCGCGCGCGATGATCTCCGTGTAGCGCGCCACCAGATCTCCGTGGCCAGCAGTCCGCAGCTCGCGAGATTCCGCGGCGCGGCTGAGGACTTCAATCGATTCCTTGAGCAACGGGATATTGCAATCTTCTTCGCCGCCGCAAAACTTGATCAGCATCGAACCTAGCTCTTCGAGATGCTCTGGGCCATTGTGTTCGCGCTGCAGAAAGCCTTCGATATAGGTAGAGATTTGTTGCCGCTGCGGAGCGAATTCCTCGCCACCGGCAAATTCTTCGGCCGCGGATACGCGGTTACCGCCGGAACGCTTGGAAACGTACATGCCGGCGTCGGCCACGCGGATGATGTCTTCGATAGAAAAGCCATGCATGGGGAAACTGGCCACACCGAAGCTACCGGTGATGTGGTGTTCGCTGAGCATGGGGTCCGAGGTAATCCACAGGCGCAAGCGTTCGGCCAGAACTTCAGCCTGCTCCGGGCCGGTTTCCGGCATCAGAATGATGAACTCGTCTCCACCGTAGCGGGCGACGACGTTGGATTGGCGCGACTTTTGCTCGAGCAGGCGTCCCACGCGAGCGAGGACGAGGTCACCCTCGAAGTGGCCCATGGTGTCATTTACTTCTTTGAACTTGTCCAGGTCGATGAGGACCACGGAGAAAGGCCGGCCCGAACGCGAGGCGCGCTTCCATTCGGCAGATAATGCTTCCCAGAAGAAACGCCGCGTCTTGATTCCGGTCAGACCGTCGGTGATCGACTGCTGCTGCAGCTTCTGGAAGACGAAAGCATTGTGCAGCGCGGTGGCCAGCAGGTCGGCCAGGGTGTTGAGGATCAGGACGTCCTGGGGAAAAAAGGCGCTCTCCTTGCGGCTTTCAATGTTCAGCGCGCCGAGAAGGGTTTCGCCGTAGGTGATGGGGATGCAGAGCACGGAACGCGACTCGGGCAAAATCGCGCCAATCTGACCTTCCAGGCCGTTCTGCACGAGCGCGCGTTCTCCGGTGCGGGCCACGCGGCCCAGGATGCCAATGCCGAGAGGGATGCGTCTGCCCTTGGCTTGGGCGGTGGCGCCGGCTTCCGCCTTGATTTCGATTTCCTTCGTACCGTAATCGAGCAAGCCGATGCCGATATGGTCGAAGCTGAAGTTTTTTTGGATCTCTCCCACAATCTGGTCCAGCATGTGGACCGGATCGTCGCTCGAAATAGCGGTACGCGAAATGTTGTTGAGGAACGCCAGTTGCCGCGAGCGGCGCTGTTCTTCGGCGAACAGGCGAGCATTCTCCACGGCAACCGAGACCTGGCCCGCCGCGGTCATGAGGACGTCTACGTCGCGCTGTTCGAAAACGTACTCCCGCACGGTGCTCATGGCGACCATTACGCCAGCGGGCTTGCTGCCCAGCAGGATGGGAGCGGCGCAGAGGCACTTGGCGGGCTGTTCGGGGCGGTAGGTGACGCCCAATCGAGCCCTCGTCTTCTCCAGGTCGGAACGGATGAGGAGGGGCTGGCCGGAGCGAATCACATATTCAGTGAAGGCGTTCTCAAGTTTGCGCCGGCGCTTAGGCAGGACGAGATCATCCTCGACCTCTAACTCGAAGCAGATTTCGTCGCCGTTTTGGAATGCGATGTAGAAATTGCTGTTGTTGAAGATCTGTCCTAGCTCGGCGTGGATGGTGCGCAGGACTTCGTCCTGATCCAGCCGCGAGCTGATCGCCTGGCCGATCTCGGTGAGCAGTTCATACTCTTGCGTGCGGCGATGGGCATCGTGCGCGATCAGATAATTCTCGACGGTGAGTCCAAGCTGCAGGGCCAAGCCAACCATCAGACGCGGCCCCGACGTTCCGAAGGCTTCGCGCTGCGCGTGGGGAAAAAGAATTACACCGAAGGCGTGTTCGCGAGTTTGCAGGCTCACGGCGGTCAGATTGCGGATGTCCGCCTTTTCGAGGACTGCCTTGAGGTCCGCGAAAGTGCCGGCAGATCCCAGGGGTAGGGGCTCGGTCATATGGCCAATGTTGCGGACGGTGAAAAGTCCTCCTTGCCGGAAGGCCAGGTCGCAGAGGTATTCGCCGGCGCCGCTTTTGGTGAGCACTTCCAGAAATTCCTCGGAGAATCCCCGCTGTACCGAAGGCAGCAAACCACGCCAGCGTTCGGCGACGTAGATGATGGCACGTCCCGCGGACAAGGCGCCGGCCAAGCGCTCCAACGCTGACTGCATGCTGGGGAGCAAATCATCGGCGGAGAGCAATCGCCGCGGGTCCGCGCCCAAAGTTGAGAGGGCCAGGGTATTTTCCTGTACGGCGTTGCGCTCGTTCTCAAACAGCACCATGACCATGGCGATGCCGAGCAACATCTGCGGTATGGGGCCGAGGACGTGGCCGACGGTGCCAAACATCTCCATCACCGGACTGCCAGACTGAATTGCTCCCATCAGCACCGCCCACAGCGCCAGAGAGAGCGCGAGGACTTTGAAGGCAGGCGAGCCCTTGCGGTGAGAGTGCAGGTAAAAAACGGCGGAGCAATACAAGAGCACCGCGCTTAGAAAAAGCACCGTGAGGCTAACCGGACGCTGGTCGATGGGGAGGTGGCTGAACAGGAGATGATTCCGCAAGTCGACGCAGGCCAGTCCGGTCCCGGTCAAAGCCAAAGCCAAGTCGTACCAGCGAAAGTGGAATGACGCGCGGGTCAGGCGGGTGGAGACGAATATGCTGATTCCCATCGCGACCGAAAACAAAGAACTGGCAAAGAAGGCAGCCGGCGCCGGAGGGCGGAAATAGCGTAGAGCATCCAGCGCGTAATGGATGGAATAACACGCCCACGCGATCTGCCAGGCGCGAAAGTACAGTTGACGACTCTGCTGGTAAAGAAAGCTGAACAGTAAACACAACAACAGTGCAACAACGCCAGGAATAATCACGATGCTGGAGGAGAGGCTGTTCATGAGGACCGGCTAGGATACCCGCTGAATCAGGTCGATTTGATGGAGAGCAATGGCTAATGCTTTCACAGCCGAGGGCGGAAAGACAACAGGATTTAAGTACACTGTCCCGAAAAAAGCCCAGAATAGCCGGGTAACCCTCGGAATGGTTATTTCGGTGCGCTTGACGATACTTTTCTACCCCCCATACCATCAGAAGTTAACCCCTTATGCCTGAATCTCTTGCTAACGGCTTATCCCGGCCGCGGGTTCGCTTCGCACCGTCGCCTACCGGTTTTCTGCACGTGGGCAGCGCCCGCACTTTTATTTTCAACTGGCTCTATGCCCGCCACCATGGCGGGAGCATGATCCTGCGCCTCGACGATACCGATGTCGAACGCAACACCCAGGCGTCGGTCGATTCCATTTTCGACGGCTTGAAGTGGCTGAACCTGGGTTGGGACGAGGAATACAAGCAGTCGGAACGGATTGAATTGCACCGCAAGACCGCCTGGACGATCTTCGAAAAAGGCTTGGCTTACCGCGACTTTACACCGGCCCACACCGGGGAGGCGGAAAAATCCGGGGCGCAAGGGACATGGTTATTCAATCCCGGGGCGCGCGAACTTTCCGCCGCTGAGAGTGACCGCCGCGCCGCTGCGGGAGAACCCTTTGCGCTGCGTTTTCGCGTGCCGCGGGAGGGTGGGCAGTTGATACGTTTTGCCGACGCAGTGTATGGGGAGCAGATGAAAGCGGCCGCTGACATTGAGGATTTCGCGCTGCTTCGGTCAGATGGCATGCCGACCTATCATCTGGCTTCCTGCGCGGACGATGCCGACCTGCGCATCTCGCATATCATCCGCGGGCAGGACCATCTCACGAATACGTTCAAGCATGTGCTCATCTTCGAAGCGGCCGGTTTTACACCGCCGCAGTTCGCCCACTTACCGCTGCTGGTGGCGCCCGACGGCACCAAGCTTTCGAAGCGCCGCCACGGTCCTGTGGTCAGCGTTACTACCTACCGCGATGCCGGATTTTTGTCCGAGGCCTTCATTAATTTTCTATGCCTGCTGGGCTGGTCACCGAAGAACGACCGCGAGAATATGTCGCTGCAGGAACTGACCGACCTTTTCTCGCTCGAGGGCATTAACCGTTCGAATGCGGTGGTGAACTTCAAGGAACCTGCGACAACGCCAGAAGAAACCTTCGACCCGAAAGCAGTGTGGCTGAATGCGGAGCACATTCGCGGCTTGCCGGTGGAGGAGTTGAGCGCACGGCTGCTGCCTATCGTGCAGGGCGAAGGCTTCGACGTTTCGCCGGAAAAGATGCTGCGGATCACGCCGCTGATTCGCGAACGGATCAAGCTGCTGCGCGATGTTCTCACCACTGCCGATTTTTTCTTCGTCGATCAGTTGCCGCCCTACGATCCGGCAGAACTGATCCCGCAGAAGGGGGATGCGGCGATGGCGTCTAAGGTCCTGACGCGGGCGCGTGAAGTGCTGGCGAATGTCGAGTTCAAACACGACCGGCTAGATCACGCTCTGCGCGCCGCTGCCCAGGAACTCGGAGTGAAGGCAGGACAGATGTTCCAGCCTATCCGCGTCGCCGTCTGCGGAAGAAAGAATGCGCCACCGTTGTTTGAGACGCTGGAGGTGCTGGGGCGGGAAACCACGCTGGCCCGAATTGAACAAGCCCTCCAGAAGGCGGGAGTGGTCGTAGGGTGAAGTTCTCCCGGCGAAAGGCCTGCTGCGATAAGGTCCCTGCTGCGATAAGATCAGGATGTAATGAATCCATCGCATCCGCCTACCGAAGCTGGAGAAAAAGCTGTGGCTGCCTCGCCGTTGCCTGCGCCGTCAAACTTTGTCCGCGACATCATTCTTGAGGATCTCAAGAGCAACAAGCACAATGGCCGCGTGCAGACGCGCTTCCCTCCCGAGCCCAACGGCTACCTGCATATCGGCCACGCCAAGGCGATCTGCATCGACTTCGGACTGGCCGACGAATTCGGCGGGCATACGAATCTTCGCTTTGACGATACCAATCCCGAGAAGGAAGAGACGGAGTACGTCGAGTCGATCAAGGCAGACGTCAACTGGCTGGGCTATCAGTGGGACGGGCTTTTTTATGCTTCCGATTATTTTGACCAGCTCTATGAATGGGCGATCAAGCTGATCAAGGACGGCAAGGCTTACGTTGACGACCTCACGGCCGAGGAAATTCGCGAGTATCGCGGAACGTTGACCGAGCCGGGTAAGGACAGTCCGTATCGCAGCCGGTCGGTGGAAGAGAATCTGAATTTATTCGAGCGCATGCGCGCGGGAGAATTTCCCGATGGCTCGTGCACGCTGCGGGCGAAGATTGATATGGCTTCGCCGAACCTTAACCTGCGCGATCCGGTGATGTACCGCATTCTGCATGCCGAGCATCATCGCACGGGCAACAAGTGGTGCATCTATCCGATGTATGACTACGCGCACGGGCAGTCGGATTCGATCGAGCGGGTGACGCATTCCATTTGCACGCTTGAGTTTGAATCGCATCGGCCGCTTTATAACTGGTTCATCCAGCAGCTGGGCATTTTTCCGTCGCGGCAGATCGAGTTCGACCGGCTGAACCTTACCCACACGCTGTTGAGCAAACGCAAGCTGCTGCAGTTGGTGCAGGAGGGGCGGGTGAGCGGGTGGGACGATCCGCGCATGCCCACGCTGGGCGGGATGCGGCGCCGGGGATACACGCCGGAGGCGGTTCGTAATTTTGTCGCATCCATCGGCGTGTCGAAAACGACGGGCTCCATCGAGCTCGCGATGCTGGAACACTTCGTCCGCGAAGACTTGAACAAGCGGGCGGCGCGGGTGATGGCGGTGCTGCGTCCGCTCAAGGTTGTGATCGATAATTACCCGGAAAATCAGGTGGAAGAGATGGATGCGGTCAACAATCCGGAAGACGCGAGCGCGGGCACTCGGAAAGTGCCGTTCTCGCGCGTCCTTTATATCGAGCAGGACGACTTCCGCGAAGTTCCGCCGAAGGGATACTACCGGCTTTCGCCGGGCCGCGAGGTGCGTCTGCGCTACGGCTACTTCATCACCTGCACGAGCGTGGTGAAAAACGAAAAGGGCGAAGTGGTTGAGGTGCATTGCACCTACGATCCGGCGACGCATGGCGGAAACGCACCCGACGGACGGAAGGTGAAGTCGACCATTCACTGGGCGTCGGCCGCGCATGCCGTCGATGCCGAGGTGCGGATTTACGAAAATTTATTCACCAAGGAAAATCCGAGCGAAGTGGAAGAAGGGCAGGACTTCACTGCAAATCTCAATCCGAACTCGCTGGAAGTCATCGCGAGCGCAAAGCTCGAGCCATCGCTGGCCAATGCGGCGGTTGGTAGCCGGTATCAGTTTGAGCGACTGGGATATTTTTGTGTCGATCCCGAGTCGAAGGCCGGAAAGCTCGTGTTCAACCGCACGGTGGCGCTGAAGGATACCTGGGCGAAGGTGGAGAAGAAGCAGGGTACCAAACGCTAGGGGGCCACGGCGGTCAGTCACGCCTTCGGAGCGTCGCTGACCAAAGAGCAAAACCCCGAGCGCGGTATTCAACTCGGGGCATGCACATCAGCCTGTCAAGCTCAACACGATTATCGAAAGGTGCGAGGCAGAAGTCAAGGTTACTTTGAGGAGCCCGCCTGTCCGAGACTCCTCGTCAGATTCCCCTACCAAACCAGGGAATGCTGTGGACCCGACGGGATTCGAACCCGCACCTTCGAGCTTGACAGGCAGATATGCTACCAGTTACACCACGGGCCCCAAGGCTAGGTTACGGCCCCCGACAACCGATTGCGACGCGTCCACGGGAAATATTTCAGACCTGATTCCAATTCGGGAGCTAATCGCGAACCAGTTTCTAATTGTGTATGTGCGGGCTCTGCGCGGGGTTGGCGTGGTGCTCGGGTGGTTCCTTCACCACTTTCACTTCAAAACTTACGGGCACATTTTTTGGGGGGAAACATTGCGCGTTGTCGCAGCCCTGGTAGCGCAGCACACCGTGCATCACATATTTTCCCGGGACAACTGAGTGCAGGGGATGGACTCCGAGAGCGATGGTGAAGTCTCCGGTGTACACACTGAGTTTTTCGTCAGGCGAGAACGGGAAACTCGTATCCTCGCCCGCGGGATAATCAATTTTTCCCAGGATGATGTCGGTCGGCAGATCCATCTTCAAGGCGGTGGGAAGAAGGTACTCGGATTTGGGCGCGTTCGAATTGATGTGGTAGCCGGCGGGCACGCGAAAATTCAGGTTCACCATGGTCTCTTTGGCACGCTGGGCCGTGAGCAGGGGCACCGCACTCATCGTAACGATGGGAGCTTTTGGTGGCAGTTGCGCGGATGCGAGGCCTGAGGCTGCGAGAAAAATCAGCGTGAGCAAGTTGACACGTCCTGGACTGACCTTTCTTTGATCGACAGTCATTCTTTGATCCGGAGTCATTGTTTGATCAAAAGTCATGGAGAAACCAAGTTCTTTCCTGAAGCCGATGCCTGATTGGTGGCCGCGTGCGTGTCGAGCGCCTTCTTGACCGAGTCTTCGATTTCCGCCTTACCGCGCAGTCCGATGATCTTGTCGACGATTTTTCCGTCGCGGCTGATCAGGAAACTTTCCGGCAGGGCCGGGACGCCACCGTACTCGTCACCGACAGATTCTTTGCCGATCAGGATTGGATAGTTCACTCCCATATCCTTGGCAAACTTGCCGATGTCTTCCTTGCTGGCATCATCCATGGCGACGCCGACGATCTGCAATCCTTGCGAGGCGTACTGATTCTGCAACTCGACGAACCAAGGCATCTCAATTTTGCAAGGGCCGCACCAGGTCGCCCAAAAATTGAGCAGAACGGCTTTGCCGCGAAGGTCGGAGAGGCGCATGGTTTTACCGTCGAGCGACTCCAGAGTGAAATCGGGAGCAAGGCTGGATTGCGTGAGGTGGGTCGCGAAATTTGGACCGGAGCGGCGAGCGTGGTGATATCCGAAATACAGCATCAGCGCGACCACGAAAGCCACAACGAACAGCGCGAGAGGACTGCGTTTCAAGAGAACACTCCATTCAGCAACAGCAATGTTACAAAGCAAACCGGTTCAAAAATGAGAGCCAGTTCGAAATCATTGTAAAACGGCCAAGGACGAGTAAGACTCCAAGCCCGATCATCAATGCCCCGCAAGCCACTTCGACGGCATGCATGTGCGAGCGGAAGCGGCTATAAAACTTTAAAAATCGCTCCATCAAAAGCGCCGTCAGCAAGAACGGTACGGCCAAGCCGAGAGAATAGATCGCGAGCAGAATCATACCCTTCGACAGTGTGTCCTGCGCGGCGGCCAGAGTAAGAATACCAGCGAGAATCGGGCCAATGCACGGCGTCCAGCCGAAGGCGAAGGCGAAGCCGATCACAAAAGCGCCGATGGGAGTGCTGCCGCCTTTCAGTTCGTGTAACCGCGTATCGGAGTACAGCGCCTTGATTTTCAGAATGCCGGTGAGGTGCAGGCCGAACAAAATAATGACGACTCCGGCCACGATGGCGAGCGTGTGTTTATATTGCGCGGCGATCTGGCCGATTTCGGTCGAGATCGCGCCCAGGGTGATAAACACTACGCTAAAGCCGAGAATGAAGCCGACCGAATTCGTCATGACGCGGCGCATCAGACGCCCTTGCGAGGACTTCAGCTCATCCACTCCCGCGCCGGAGATCAGAGAAACGTAACCCGGGACCAGCGGCAGGACACAGGGCGAGAGAAACGAAATGAGCCCGGCGAAAAAAGCGGCGATCGGTAGTGGGAGGCTCGACATGCGTCTTTATTGTACCTGCCGGAGTTCTCCTCCGTAATAGATCAGACGATCGGAGCGGCATTTAGTTGCACGGCTGGCGCCGGAGCTTAATGCGACTTCTTTGCTGGCGTCTTTGCCGGCGGTGTTGCCGGCTCAGCCAACTCCGGCCCGGAGCCCGCCAGCATCTTCCGCATGAAGCCGAAGGGCAAGGCGGCGTTCAGCACGGCGCGATCCCCCTCCTGCTTTAACTGGATGCTATCGAAGAAGGCCTTTACGTCGGGATCGGTGCCATGCATTCCAACCGAAGTTTCGGCCGCGTTCGTCAGGGCCACGAAGACGTTCACTTTGTCGACCATGGCACGCGCCTCGTCGGGGTCGCGGGTGAAGGCTTCGGCGTGGAGGTGAATCGCGTTGGCCCTGAGATGAAGCGGGCTGAGATAACTTCCCGAGATCACCAAGGTTGCCGGCGAGTTGAACAATGCGCTCCAACTGCCGGCTCCGGAGGCGGAAGGTTCGATGCGAGCGACCACCCAGGCCAGGCTGGCAAACTGAACGTGCTTGTAGTACTGGCGCAGCAGCGCAGGTCCTCCGAATGGCGAAGCCAGGCGCTTGGAGCGGTCGACCATTCCTCGAATGACAGCTGGGTCATCGTGATTGGACGCAGCCACGGAATCCGCACCCACCACCGCTACGCGCAACGACCTGCCTTCCAGTGGAATGGTAAAAATATCGACTGACTGATAATTCTCGACCGACTGTGCGATCTGCCGCAGATACGTGGTGAGTTGCTCACCATGAAACTTTCCCACCAGCACTTCCGAGAACCGAGGCTCGGGAGCAGAGCCACCCGTACCGCCTCCGGGCCAACTGGCGGGATAGTGGATGGCGAAGGCAGCTTCCTCAAGATCGCGCTCGAACTGGAAACCGGTTGCCTGAATGAAACGCTCGTATTCCGGATCGTGGCTGACCGCGGGCAGTTCTTTGCCCGAGTTCGCTCGCCGTACCCAGCTGAGATTTACGTAGACAAAAGCGTCGCCCCCAGGCAACAGACGAGCGGCTTCGGGCGGAGCACGCTTGCGGAGCTGTACGGCGAGAATCAACGCCGCGGCGATCAACAGGACCACCAGGACGATGGGGAGAGTGCGCCTAATTCGCATGGAATGCGGTCAGGGATGATATGATAACACTGCGGGGTGAGCGTGTCAGACCTGCGTATAATTGCGCCCGGACAGCGATCGCGGTCTGTCCTACGTTCGTGTGCCGTTCCGCACGGAGTTTGCATGATTTTTCGTAATAGTTTGCTTCTCTTGCTAACACTTACCCTGCTTGTATCCGTTGCCTTCGGCAATAAGCAAGGAAGAGGAAGCCTCCGCCCTTATCCAGCGCGCTAAACAACTTTCTGACATTCGCGTAGACGGTGCGCCCGCGTTTCGACTGAAACTCAGCTTCAAGATCATCAACGAAGACGGCTCAGTGCTGGATGGCGCATACACGGAGGACTGGGTTTCCGAGGCACAATGGCGCCGGGAAACAGTGTTCGGAAATTTTCGGAGGACTCAGGTCGCGACGGGCAGGAAACTGTGGCTTCTCGACAGCACTATGATTGTGCCGGAGCATATGGAGGACATTCTCAGTTTCTCTGAAAGCAGCAAGTTCAACCCGAAACTATGGACGTCGAACCGTGAAGTGCAGGACCGCGAAGTCGGGGGAAGCAGCGCGCGCTGCATAGACAAGAAGAACCTGGTCCCTTGGGAGGGCCGGAGTGCGCTGTGTTTCGACAAGATTAGCGGCGCACTCACCGCCGAAGTCGGGCCACTCCAGGTGGGCAGTCTGACCGAAAGAGCATGCCGCTACACTGATTATCAAAAGTTCGGCGACCGCATCGTCGCAAGGTCCTATGACTGCGATGACGACAAGCACCTCAGGTTCGAAGCACGAGTTGTCGAGCTGGCTGCTGAGCCTGCGACAGACCCTGCCTTTTTCGCGGCGCCGGACGGCGCAAAGGAATCGGTGAACTGCCTCGGTCCGGTCAAGCCGCCGGCGCCGGTCTACTCGCCCGAGCCCACAGTGCCCCCGGGGACTCCTCAAGGTTCAACCACTCGGGTCATGATGAGCATCGTTGTCAGTACCGAAGGTAAGCCTCATGATGTGAGGGTAATTTCTACCCCGAACCATGATTTCGATCAAGCCTCCCTAAAGGCGGTGCGGCAGTGGAGATTCGAGCCCGCCACCTGCGACGGGGAACGGGTGGAAAAGGATATGGTCGTAATGACCCAGTTCACGAAGTTTTAAGTTTCACTCCCAGTAGCGGTGCCATCGCCGGGAGTATCCAGTTCAGTCCGGCGCTTTTGTTCCATGTCACGATGGTCGACGTTAGCGTTCGGTCGTTGGCCCCCGCTGCGGCCCAATTGGTCAAGCCGAGCGGGTTGCGCTGGATTTACCCCTTGTGATAACTTAACTAATTGTCCCGGACATCTGGAAGGGATCAGGGGTATACTTGTGCCTGTAGGCGCGGTTCCCCGAAATGCTGGCGTAGCTCAGGTGGTAGAGCATCTGATTTGTAATCAGAGGGTCAGGGGTTCAAATCCCTTCGCCAGCTCCAGGATACGAAAGTCCGGAAGCGAATTCAGCAGGAAAATTCCGGCAGGCAGCGGGACTCAGTAAGTGGCGGCGCAACAGGTTTTTCCAACGCACTCCATTCGGAACGTACTCCGGCGTGTAGTGATCTTCGCGCGGTAATCCGTAAGCGCGATTCTTGGTTTCCCTGATTTGCGAAAACCAGTTTGTAAAAACTTGGTTTGCAAAAGTCTGGTTGGCGGCGAAAGCTTGCGAGTGGGTTGCCTCGGCTGCTGGCTGGACGGAAGCGACGACTGCATCGCCCGGCAGTTTTTGCACAGGTGGGTGAGTGGTTAAAGCCAACAGACTGTAAATCTGTCCCTCCTAGCGAGGTACGAAGGTTCGAATCCTTCCCTGTGCACCAGTATCTGGCAGGAATTATGAGTCGCTTCGCCATGGCGTTGATTGCGTATTTAGTTTTGGGCGCGCTGGCGTTTGCCACGTTGAGCGATTTCCGGATCCGGTCGCTGACCTTGCTGATTCTTGGGTTGTTTGCCTTCAAGAGCTGGGTGCGACGAAAAGATGTGCTGCATCCGGATGGCGACGGCGAGCGGGAGTAGCGGTTGGGCCGATGTAGCTCAGTTGGTAGAGCACTCCCTTGGTAAGGGAGAGGTCACCAGTTCAA
>CAYOEH010000011.1:0-147741 GCA_964403025.1 uncultured Acidobacteriaceae bacterium
GGACGGAAGATTCTCAATCTTCAAACCCGGGTTCGATTCCCGGTAGCGCTACCAAGTGTCCCAGCGTCCCTTGCGCGGGAACCACTCAAACACATCAAAGCAGCTGATTGATACAACTGCGTCCTTCAGCGACGTTAGTGTCGCAAGGACGCAGCAGGACTTGACTCTGGTATTGGGCTTAGCGGGACAGACGTGGCTGCGGGCTGAGGTACCAGGCTGAAATCAGGCTGAAGCGTCTTCAAAGCTGGACGTTTGGAAGGCACGAACTGACTCCAGTGATTGTGACCGAATGCCAGGACGCTATCGAGGGAGCCGATGTAGACCATCCCGTTTGCCACTGCGGGTGAGGAAACCAGGAAACCATTCGCCGGGTAGCTAAACCACAGGAGGGCGCCGGTCTTCGCATTCAGAGCGTACATCGCGTCGGAAGAAGCGATGTAAACCACGCCATTCGCCACCGCCGGTGAAGAAGACACCGATGTGTCGGCGGGGTAACTCCACAACAAGGACCCGGTCGCGGCGTTCAGCGCGTAGACGTTATTATCCTCCGAGCCGATATAGACCACGCCGTTCGAGACTGCGGGCGAGGCCTCCACGGCGTTGCCGGTAGCGTATTTCCAGAGCAAAACGCCGGTACTGGCGTTTAGCGCGTACACATTGTTGTCCCACGAACCGATATAGACGACCCCGTTTGCGACTGCGGGAGAGGAGGTGATCGTGCTTCCGGTGGGATAGCTCCACTGCAAGGCGCCGGTGGCGGCGTTCAGCGCGTACACATTGTTGTCTTCCGACCCGACATAGACCACTCCGTTTGCCACCGCAGGCGAGGAATACACACCATTGCCCGTCGAGTAGCTCCACAATAGCGAGCCTGTGCTGCCGTTCAGGGCGTAGACGTTGCCATCGTCCGAGCCGACGTAAACCACGCCATTCTCAACGGCGGGCGAGGACTGTACACCGTTCCCTGTGGGGTAGCTCCATAGAAGGGCTCCGGTCTTTGCTGTGAGCGCGTAAAGATTGTGATTCAGGGAATCAAAAGAGCCGGAGCCGACATAAACGATCCCATTGGCGACGGCTGGCGCGGAAATCACCGATTCGCCAGCGGGGTAGCTCCACAATAAGGAGCCCGTGCGGGCGTTCAGCGCGTACACGTTGGTGTCCTCCGAGCCGATATAAACCGCACCGTTGGCGACGGCGGGTGAGGACTCAACCAGGTCCTTAGCGGAATAGCTCCAATTCAGGCCGATGCCTCCAACCGTATTGGGGGCCAGGACGTTCTCAAAAGCATTGACGCCATCGTGCTCAGGTGCGAAGCGAAACTGGCTCCAATTGGTCTGTACAAGAAAGGGCTGCTGAGCGCCTTTGAAGTTATTCCTCTGAAGCGCAGTTATCCAATGGATGCCAGGGTAAGCGGCGCGCGGCGCACTGATTCCGACATTATGGAATTCGCCACTGCCATCGGTAACAACCAGCGCCTCATCCAGGATGTCGAAAAAGATATCCACTCCCACGTTCGCCCCAAATCCGCGGCCCGAAACCAGAATGTGGCCGGTTGGCGGGCCATGTCTTTGCGAAAGCGTGATCAAAGGCGCAGCATTCGATACGCCGGAGACCAGCAGAAAGGAAATCAGAAGTAAGGCACACGAAGTGGTCGAGCGAGGGCTTTCGCTAGGATTGGACATATCCCTTCCCTGGGTCACAACGATTGACGAGAGCGGCCGTGCTCGAAGTGCCGATAACTTTATCCGTCAGTCGTTTTCCGTTGTCAATGGCGAAGAAGGTGCGTTTGTAGGGTGGACCGAGACTTTCGCCTCACAGCGTGGTCGCGGTGAACGATCTTGCAAACATCCTTAGATTGTCGCACCCAATGCAAGGGGGACTTGTGGAAAAGAAGCCAGGGCCCATTGCCATGACCCTCGAAATCCGAAACCTTAGAGGGATTTCAGAAAAACCGAGGGCCCGGCGAGGCGCCAGGTAGGGGCATCCATTGGAGGGAGCATCTGCCGGGAGCGCTCGCTCAGGCGCCCGCCTCGGGAGGATGGGGCAGCGGTTGGATGATGTGAAGGCCACACTCGGTCTTGGTAGACCCAGACCATCGACCTGCTCTGGAATCTTCGCCGACACGCACGGCGCGGGTGCAATGAGTGCAACCGATGCTGGGATATTCGCGGTCATGCAGCACGTTGTAAGGCGTGTCATGCTGCCGGATGTATTGCCACACCTGCCTGGAACTCCAGTCGGCGAGGGGGTTAATTTTCACCAGGCCAAATTTCTCATCCCATTCAATCTTGCCGGCGCTGGCGCGGGCAGCGGTCTGGTCGCGGCGGATGCTGGTCATCCAAGCCTGCAGTTCGCCGAGCTTGCGCCGCAGCGGCTCGACCTTTCTCAGGTTGCAGCACTGATCAGGATTCTGTTGCCAGAGCGCGGGACCGTGAACCCGTTCCTGCTCCTCGGGGGAGAGAAGGGGATAGACCCTTTCAATGGTGATGCCGTATTTTTGCTCCACCTGGTCCATCAGGTTGTAGGTCTCGGGAAAAAGAAATTCGGTATCCAGAGTAAAGAGGCGAAAATTTTGGCGAGTTCGGGAAGCGATGTCGATGAGGACCATACCCTCCGCACCGAAGGCGGAGGAGATTGCCACGGTGTTGCCGAAAGTTTCGAAGGCCCAGCGGAGAACACGTTCCGGTGTCCAGGTTTCAGCGGCATTCTGTAGATGGGCGATTTCTTCCTTCTTCATGACAGCGTTTCCTCTTGATTCGACTCCCCGAGGGAAGTGAGACTCTGCGCCAGCGCGGTCTCCATATCGGGGAGGTTGGCTTCGATCTGATAAGCGGGACGGTCGGCAAATTTCACAACGTCGCCAACCACCAGCAGGGTTGGCGCGGCGAGTTTCGGAGCCCGAGGGAGATGCGAAATTGTGGTTCGGTGCACTTGCTGTTGCGGAGTAGTTGCCCGCGAAATGATGGCGCAGGGAGTCTCGGCGGCGAATCCAGAGGTCGTGAGCCGGCTGGAAATCGCGGCGTAGTCGTGGCCGGGCATGTAGATCACAAGCGTCGACTCTGATCCAGCGAAGTCGCTCCAATTTTCATCGGGGTGTTCAGAAGCGCGATGACCGGCCATTAATACGAGGGTGGAAGATGTTTGCCGATGGGTAAGCGGAATCCCGGCTGCGGCTGCTGCTCCCAGGGCGGAAGTAACGCCGGGAACAATCTCGTAGGCGATGTTCGATCGCCGCAGCGCTTCGAGTTCTTCTCCAGCACGGCCGAAGATGAGCGGGTCACCGCTTTTCAGCCGCACCACCTGCCGTCCGGAGGCAGCCAGCGTTACCAGCAGAAAATTGATTTCCTCCTGCCGCATGGTCTTGGCTCCGCAGCGCTTGCCTACGTTCCGGACTTCGGCGGTGTGGGGAATCAATTGCAATATTTCGAGCGGGACGAGGTCGTCGTGCAGCACCACGTCCGCGGTTCGCAACAACCGAAGAGCTTTCAGGGTGAGCAATTCGGGATCACCCGGACCCGCGCCCACCAAGTACACTTTGCCGTTCATACGGTTACTCTCCTGTCGTCTTCGGCGAACGCATTTTTCTGAGACTCTTCTGCCAGTGTTGCCTCGAAAGCTTCCCGGCTCGCCAGCGACTGCAGCAACTCACGTTTGCGCTGTGGATCAAGATTGCTGGCCAGTACCAGTCGTCGTGTTGCTCCCAGTTCCGCGACCCATTGCGCGTATGCTGGGCCAAACTGGCGTTCGAGCTGTTGCCGAATCTTCTGCGCCAGGGACGGGCTTTGTCCGCTGGTGGAGACGGCGATTTGAAGATCACCGCGGCGCACCACGGCGGGATAGTAGAAGTCGCAATATTCCGGAACATCCACCACGTTGCACAGAACTCCGCGTCTCTGCGCGTCGCGGTAAATGGATTCGTTGAGCGCGGAAGAGGCAGTGGCTACGACGGCCAAGAATGTTTCGTCGAGATCCTCCGTGGCGAAGGCGCGGAGTTCGAGCGTGATCTTGCCTGCTCTTGCCCAGTCATGGACCGCGGCCGTGGCCTCCAGGGCGACGACATGGAGGCGAGCGCCGGTGTCGATAAGGCCGCCAATCTTGGGCTCGCCAACTTTGCCAGCGCCAACCACGAGGCAGCGTTTGCCTTCGAGCTTCAGGAACATGGGGAACAAGTTGCTCATGGCTGCCTCAGCCTTCCACTCCGCTAGGCACGCGTCCCTCGGGCAGATCGCGCGGAACTGGAGCGATGGTTTGTCCTGCAAGGTAATCGCGCAACTCTGCATCGGTGCGGCGAGAAAAAAACTGCCGCAGATTTTCGCCGGGGTTGCCATCGGCGAGATAGCGGCGCAGAAGGCGCTCGATGGCTTCCGGGACTTCGGTCGCGAGGCAGCGATAGCCGACTGGCCGGGCAATCGACTGATGGAGACCGACGGCGCCGCCCAGGCAGAAGTAGTAGGCGTCCAACATTTGTCCGTTGACTTTTAATTTCTTGCCCTCAATTCCGATGTCGGCGATCCAGTGTTGTCCGCAACTATTGGGGCAACCAGTGACGTGCAGCTTCAGGTGCTGATCGAAGCCCGGCAGGCGCTCTTCCAATTCTTCAACCAGCCAGCGGGAAAAGGTCTTCGTCTCGGTGATGGCGAGCTTGCAAAACTCGCTACCGCTGCAGGCGATGGCTCCGCGGAAAAACGGAGAGCCGCTCACCGGCAGTCCGATTTCGCCCAGTTCTTTAGCGAGTTCGTCAGCCTGCAGGCGAGGGACATTGACGATCAGCAGGTTCTGCATGTTGGTGGTGCGCAGTTCGCCGCTGGCGAAGCGCTCGGCGAGATCGGCTGCGGCTTCCATTTGTTCGGGAGTAATTCGGCCGCGAAGAACCGCCGATCCTACGTAGCAGTAGCCAGGCTGCTTCTGTGGGTGAATGCCGACGTGATCGCGGTAAACGTCGGAGGGTGCTTGCTCGGGTTCGGCGGGATCGAGTTGAAATCCGATACGGCGCTCGAGATCTTTCTGGAAGTCATCCGGAGTCCAGCCATGGCGCAGGAAGAGAAACTTCAGTCGGGCGCGCTCGCGGTGCTCGCGAAGTTGAGTGGAGTCGCGAAACAATTCAGCGACCCCTTTGATCACGGGCAGGACCTGATTCCAGCGGACGAAAGCGTTCAAAGGCGCGCCGAGGTAGGGTTCGGTGGAAAGTCCGCCACCCACGCGCAAGGCAAAACCTATCTCAGGCTCGCCACGGGCAACGCGTTGGAGCGCCGTGAGACCGACATCGTTAATCTCCGGGTAGGGGCACCAGACGCGGCATCCGGTGATCGAGATCTTGAACTTGCGGGGCAAGTTGTAGAACTCGGCGTTACCAGCCAGCATGCGATCAGCTTCGAGCGCGAGCGAGGATGCGTCGCAGATTTCATCCGCGTCCACACCCGCAACGGGGCAACCGGTGATGTTGCGCGTGACGTCGCCGCAGGCGCCGATCGTATTCAGGCCAACACGCCACAATTCTTCCAGCACTTCGGGGAGGGCTTCGATGGTGATCCAGTGCAGTTGAATGTTCTGCCGCACGGTGAGATCGGCGGTGCCACGAGCATAGCGGCGGGCGAGACTGGCGATGGTTCGGAGCTGATCAGAGCGCAGAAGGCCGTTGGGAATTCGAATGCGCAGCATGAAGAAGGGCAAGGCGCGTCCTACGCCGCCCTGGCCACCTACGACGCCGGCGCCATCACCCTGCGTGTAGACTCCCCACCAGCGGAAGTAGGTTCCGATCCATTCGGCAGGAATCGAGTCGAAGCCTTCGCGCGCGAAGCGGCGAATCTCGGCAAGACCCTCCCACGGATTCATGGCGCGCTTGAGGCGTTCGGACTTTTGTGCTTTGGTTTCCGTTGCTGTATTGGTCATGTTTTGCCGCCAAAAAGAAAAACCCACCGCCAGATGCTCTCTGGCGGTGGGTATAAGTGCTGATGTTATGAAAGTCTTAAGTCAGCAATTTACCCGCACCAGAGCACACGCATGCACAACAACAACATGCACACATGCACTCCTGGCGAAGATTGCTGAAACTTGACATGCTCCAAAGATACTAGCGTGAAGCTGGCGAAGGCGTCAAATTACCTTCAAAATAGCAGAATGCAAAATTTCGATTCGATTAATCACATTTTCGCATCAGTCCTGGGAGCAGGGAGTTGTGCCGGGCGCTAACCATCGCATTTGAAACTGAAACGTTGGCGACCGGGCGCTGGATTGACAATTTCGGCTCCATCGCCCTACCTTTCCGTGGGGCGCTACGGAGGGGTCGTTACATGCGCAAAATGATTTCTGGACATTCGTGCTTATCCTTCAGCGCCGTCCTGGTCGTACTCTTTGTAGGCGGAGTTATGCAGGCACAGAACGTGCCTTCCTCACTGGGTCTCTTTCAGAATCATTCTGACGTTGGCATCACGCTGCACGCTGGGTCTGCGCAGTACGATTTTGCGCAGCGCACCTACACCCTCACGGGCAGCGGCGAGAACATCTGGTCCAACTCCGACGCATTTCAGTTTGCCTGGAAGCAGATTTCTGGCGATATCGCATTGACGGCGGACGTTGCGCTTCCGCAAAAGGGCGGGAATGAACATCGTAAGGCGGTACTGATGATCCGCCAGAGCCTTGCTGCAGATTCGCCCTACGCAGATGTGGTGTTGCACGGAGACGGTCTTACCTCGCTGCAGTATCGCGACGCGAAAGGCGCAACCACGCACGAGATTCACTCGAACATCTCTGCCCCGGTTCGCTTGCGAATTGAGAAGCGTGGCGGCTTCATCTATGTGTTTCTAGCCGCGGCCGCGGGCGAACCGTTGCGGCCCTCGGGTGCTTCGATCAAGCTGCCGCTGCAGGGACCGTTTTATGTGGGCATCGGCGTTTGCTCGCATGACAAGGACGTGGTCGAGAGGGCGATCTTCACGAATGTTGGCCTCGCGGCGCCCGCCATCAGCGCCGGTCCGCCGGTGCTTTACAGCACCCTGGAGACAATAGCGATTGAATCCGCCGATCGCCGCGTCGTCTACACCGATGCCGGTCACTTCGAGGCGCCCAACTGGACGCATGATGGGACTAGCTTTCTCTTCAACCGCGAGGGCCGGATTCTGCGTTTGCCCGTTGATGGCGGAGAGCCCACGACCATCGATACCGGCACGGCCATCCATTGCAACAACGATCACGGAATTTCTCCGGATTCGCAATGGTTGGCGATCAGCGATTCTTCGCAGCCTGACCACAAATCGAGCGTGTACATCGTGCCGCTTCGCGGGGGTGCGCCTCGCCTTATCACGAAGGATTCTCCGTCGTACTGGCACGGCTGGTCGCCGGATCGCAAGACGCTCGCTTTCGTCGGACAGAGGAATGGCGACTTCGACATCTACACCATCCCCTTCAGTGGTGGCGATGAAACTCGATTGACCACGGCGAAGGGGCTGGACGATGGGCCCGAATATTCGCCCGATGGCAAATATATTTACTTCAACTCGGAGCGCACTGGGCATATGCAGATCTGGCGCATGCACGCGAATGGAAGCGAGCAGGAACAGATCACGTTCGACGACTACAACAATTGGTTTCCCCACATCTCTCCTGACAGCAAGTGGATGGTTTTCCTCTCGTACGGGAGCGATGTCGTGGGTCACCCGCCTAATAAGGATGTACAACTACGCATCCTGAATGTCAGTGGAGGAAAGATCGACGGCCCGATCGCCGTTCTGGCCACGCTGTTCGGTGGCCAAGGCACGATGAATGTTCCGTCGTGGTCCCCGGATAGTTCGAAAGTTGCATTTGTGAGCTACGAATTGCTGACCGCCGAAGACGCTGCAATCAAGTGAGCGCCGCGGGCTCGTTAGGAAGCTTCGGCGTTCGTTGAATCTTCAAAGAACAAAATTAGGAGCTAAAAATCCTTATGCGTGTTGGAGTGTTTACGCCTCTGCTCTCGCAACTCCCGCTGGCTGCAGTTTTAAAGAAATTGAAGACGCTGCAGATCGACACCGTCGAGCTAGGCACGGGCAACTATCCCGGCGATGCGCATTGCAAGTTGTCGATGCTCGAAGACGCGGCCGCTTTAGCCGAATTTAAAGAAATTTTGGCTGGGCATGGGGCCGCGATCAGTGCTTTGAGTTGTCACGGCAATGCGTTGCATCCCGATCGTGCGCGGGCACAACACGACCGCGAGGTGAGCCGGAAAACCATCCTGCTCGCGGAGAAACTCGGCGTCTCTGTGGTGATCGACTTCTCCGGCTGCCCGGGCGACTCGGTGCATGCCACTGCCCCGAACTGGGTGACGTGTCCCTGGCCTCCGGAATATCTGAAAGTGCTCGAATGGCAGTGGAGCGAGGTAGTGGCGCTTTATTGGATCGAGCACGCGAAGTTCGCGGCTGATCACGGCGTCAAAGTCGCAATCGAAATGCATCCGGGGTTTGTGGTCTATAGTCCGGAGACGATGCTCAGGTTGCGCTCGATTGCCGGGCCGAGCGTGGGTTGCAACTTCGATCCCAGCCATCTTTTTTGGCAGAGCATCGATCCGATTGTAGCCGTCCGAGTGCTCAAGGATGCGATCTTCCACGTTCACGCCAAGGATACGCAGATCTACGCTGCAAACTTGCCGCGCACCGGTGTGCTCGATACCAAGCTGTACACCAATGAGCGTGAACGCAGCTGGATCTTTCGAACCTGCGGCTACGGTCACGGCGCGGAGTGGTGGAGCGAATTTATCTCGACGCTGCGTATGTTTGGTTACGATCATGTGCTCTCGATCGAACATGAGGATAGTTTGCTCTCGCCGGAAGAAGGCTTGACCAAGGCGGCCAATTTTCTTAACAGCATTGTGATTCGCGAACAGCCGGGCGCGGCCTGGTGGGTCTGACGCAGAGTGAATGGAAATGAGAACAATCAAGACGGTGATCGTCGGTACAGGCTTTATGGGGCGTGTGCACCTGGAAGCGGTGCGGCGGCTGGAATATGTTGAGGTAGCTGCGATCGCAGGCAGAAACGCGGACGCGGCTCAAAGGTTGGGTGCGGGATTTTCTATCCCAGCGATTACGGGAAGCTATCGCGAACTCCTGCGAGACCCGGTGATCGATGCGGTCCACATCTGCACGCCGAACGCGCAACATTTCTCCATGGCAAAGGAAGCACTCGAGGCAGGGAAGCATGTGATCTGCGAAAAGCCGCTGGCGACGAGCGTGGAGGAAGGGGAAGAACTCGTCGCGCTCGCGAAGCGACAGGGAGTTCGCGATTGTGTCTGTCACAATTTGCGATATTACCCGATGGTGCAGCAGATGCGGCGCATGCGCGAGGACGGAGACCTGGGCGAAATTCTCGTCGTTCAAGGGACTTATTTTCAGGATTGGCTGCTGTATGACACCGACTGGAATTGGCGTGTGGATGGTAAGGCTGGCGGCCCTTCGCGCTGCATGGCCGATATCGGCTCGCACTGGTTCGATATGGCTGAGCACGTCGCCGGACTGCGCGTGACTTCTCTTTGCACCGATCTTCAGACATTTCATCGAACGCGGAAGAACCCGAAACATTCCGTGGAAACGTTTTCCAATAAACTGCTCGGCCCGAAAGACTATGAGGAGACGGTGGTCGATACGGAAGACTTCGGCTCCGTGATTTTTCGCATGGGCGAGCGGGCGCGAGGCAGCGTCACCGCGAGTCAGGTTTCGGCGGGAAGAAAAAATCGGCTCGGTATTGAGATTTGCGGCACACGAGCTTCCGTAGCGTGGAATCAGGAGCGGCCTGACGAACTCTGGATCGGGCATCGCGATGCGGGCAATGAGATTGTTGTGAAGGATCCTTCTCTGCTCAAGGCGGCAGCTCGCAGCTATGCTGACCTTCCCGGCGGCCACAGTGAAGGTTATGACGACACGTTCAAGCAGGTCTTCCGGCGCTTTTATGCTTCGATCAACAATTCGGGCGGAGTGATCGAGTATCCGCAGTTCATCGATGGACTGCGGCAGTTGACCATCCTCAGCGCTGAGCTCCAGAGCCATCGAACGCGAGGGTGGATTGATGTTCCGACAGCCGAAACTGCAAGTGAAAGGAACGCGTGTTAATTCTCGCCGCCATTATTGCCATCTTTATCTACGGGATGATCGCTGCCATGTTGGGCACCATCCTGCCCGAGCTGTCGGATCGCTTCCATCTATCGCCCAGTCAGAATGGCACCATCGCTTTTGCGCAAGCGGTCGGTCTTATTCTCGCGTCGCTGGCCGCTGGACCGGTTCTCGATAACGAAGGGAAAAAACTTGGCATCGTTCTCGGACTTGCCTTAATCGCGATCGCGCTGTTCCTGCTGCCACGCGCGCCGGGATTTCGCAGCATCGTGCTGCTGCTGTTCTTGCTTGGAGTGGGCGGTGGGATCATGGTGACGGGCGCGAATGCTCTGGCCAGCGATGTGGGCGAGGCCCATCGTGCTACGGCGCTGAACCTGGCCAATCTTTTCTTTGGACTCGGCGCGCTGGCTACACCCTTGATCGCCGCGAATTTGTTTGGACGGAATTGGGTACGACTTTGCTACACCATCGCGTCACTCACGGTGGTCACGCTGGTGATGGAGTCGGTCACTAAAATGCCCGGGCCTACAGGATCCGGACGATTCGTGCTAGCGGAAGCGGCACCGGTGCTCGGACGTCCGCTGCTGTTTCTGATCGGATTCTTTGTTTTTCTTTACATTACCTGCGAAGTTGGGATGTGGAACTGGTTGCCGCGGCACCTGATCGCACAGGGCATTCCTGAACCGCGGGCACTCAATATTCTTTCTCTCGGCTTTGCACTGGGCATGCTGATCGGCCGCGGGGCCATCCTGCCGATTCTCACACGCGTGCCCGCGATCACGGTGACGCTGGTGGGATCCGTTGCCATGGCGGTTACAACTTTTCTAATGCTTCGGGCCAAGGGAACGGTTGCCGCATCGGTGCTGGTGTTTCTTGCGGGGATTTCGATGGCGCCGGTCTTTCCGACCACACTCGCGATTGTGGGCGATGCCTTCCCGCGCATGACTGGGACCGCGATTGGCTTCGTGATTACCTGCGGATGGACGGGCCTTGCCGTGAGCTCGCGCATCATCGGCGCGATCGCCGGTGGCGACCCGCGGCGTTTGAAAACAGCACTGCTCGTGATTCCCGCGTCTGCCGTACTTATGGTTGGCCTGGATCTGGCCATCCGGAGCGCGTTGCGCTAGGCTCCTGTCACACGGTCGTGGCTCGCATGTAGTCGGCGTCGATCTTCAGCGCTTCCATCTGGGGCATATCAAACTCCTCCTGCTCCACGAAAGCGTGCTTGATGTCGGCCTTCTTCGCCGCTTCAAAGATGGGGCGATAGTCGATGTTGCCGTGTCCCATTTCCGTTGAAGGTGGATGGTCTGAAGGCGTGGACGTAGGGGTCATCTTGAAGTCCTTCACATGCAGCATGGAAAAGCGTGTGGGATTGCGAGACAAGAGATCCGCGGGTTTCTGGCCGGCCACCACAGCCCAGCCGCAATCCAATTCCATGGTGACCGTCGCCGGATCAGTCTGGCGCAGGAGTTCGTCGTAGAAGACCACGCCGTTTTCCGAGCGGAACTCCGGCGTGTGGTTGTGGTATGCGAAGCGCATACCGGCGGCATTTACTTTCTCACCGATGCGATTGAACTGATCTGCATTCCAGCGCCAGTCGTCGAGCGTCATCGATTCTCTGGCCGCGCGCGATCCTGCATCCTTCACGCGCGAAGGATCTTTAAGCATGGGCGAGGCGCAAACGATGTAGCTCAGCCCAAGATCTTTGCCGAATTGAATGGTTTCATCGACTTTGGGCAGCAAATCTTTCAGGGAATAGTGGGCGCTTACGCAGTGCAGGCCAGCACCATCCATCGACTGCTTTACTTCCGCTGGTGTGTGACCGAAGAAGCCGGCAGCTTCCACTTCGCGATAGCCCAGCGCGGCGAGTTGATGGAGCGTTCCGTCATAGTCCTTGGGAAGCACATCGCGAACAGAGTACAACTGCAAGGCGAGCGGAAGGCCGAAAGCATTGGCCAGCAGCCGGGGCGTGCTGTTCCATAGGGCTGCACAAGCGGCAGAGGCAGACGCGGTCTTCAGAAAACTTCTTCTCGAAATTCGAATCATAGTAAGACCTCAATTCTGAATCATCTCGTATAAAACAGCGCGACGCCGCGGCTATCCACGAATTGTCTTCGCGTGCTCATCCCAGGTTGCAATCGTATTCTTGAAATAAGCGTAGTTGGCGAGGTGACATCCGATGGCCGCATGGTTACCGAACACTTCGTTCTCCACCGTGGGCTTGCGAGTTCGAACTGCCTCGAAAAAAATTGCCTGGTGCGCTGAGACATCGCTGTAGCCTTGCGGCGCGGTGAAAGTTTCGGCCTCAACTGGTTGATAGTCGAGTGGACCAGGCTGCGGATGTTCGGCGGTCCACTGGGCCAGATATTCTTTGCGAAGCCGAGCTGGCCAGCCTTTCGTGGAATATTCTTCCGGCTTAAGAGTTACATCTTGCGGGATGAAGGTGAGCGTTTGCCCAATGATTTCCATGGTGCCTTTGGTGCCGTGAAATTTGATTGGTTCGCCGCCGGCGTTATTCAGGTTGCAGCGCAACACCACGCGAAATTTCGGATAGTCATAAAGAGTCTCGATTAGATCAGGAAAATCGCGCCCGTCTTTCCAGCGAAAGAGTCCGCCGCTCGACTGCGCGCGCTGCGCGGCTTCATTCGTTCCCGAGATGAAGTGAATTCCGGAGAGCAGGTGGACGAACAGATCGCCGGCCAGGCCCTCGCCGTAGTCGGAGAAGCAGCGCCAGCGGAAGAAGCGTGCCGCGTCAAACGGGCGCTTCGGCGCACCGACAAGGAACTCATTCCAGTCGATAGTCTGTTCGCTCGCGTCCGGCGGAATGGGATAGACCCAGGCGCCGCTGGGCGAGTTGCGATCGGATGAACCTTCGATGAAGAACACCTCGCCGAGCGCGCCGGATGCGTAGAGGTCGCGGGCTTTCTCGTAGACGATGGAACTCACGCGCTGGCTGCCCACCTGCATGATGCGATTTCCCTTGTGCACGGCCTCCACCATGGCGAAGCCGTCTTCCACCGTGTGCGACATGGGTTTCTCGCAGTAGACATCTTTGCCGGCGGCGCAAGCGTCCACCACAACGCGGCGATGCTGATGATCAGGGACGGCGACAATCACCGCGTCCACATCCTTGCGGTCGAGGATTTCTTTGTAGTTACGCGTGGCCGGGACTTGCTTCAGCACAGCCTCCTGAGCGGCTTCGTGCCGGCTGTCGTAGAGATCGCAGACGGCGACGCATTCGATGCCGGAAACGGCGAGCGAGGCTTGCAATAACTCGCATCCTCGGGTGCCGGTTCCGATCGATGCGAATCGAACACGATCGCTCGGCGCCACGGCGCGGCCCGCGCCCCACACGGCGGCCGGTTCCAGGAGGGTGAACTTTACCGCGGCTCCTGCAGCTACGGAGCCCGTTCCAATGCGCATGAAATCGCGACGCGTCAAGGAATGCATTCTTTGCCTTTCTTTCTTTCCCCGCAGAGTAAGACTATCGAATGGTCAAGTCAACATAGTGGCCGAAGCTGGAGAGAGCGACTTGGTCGTTGTTAGGAAGGTAGAAGCCAAACCGGCCCAGACTTAAATTGCTGCCGGGTACCGACCAGCGGTCGAGGACTACCCAGCTATCTCCCTGCCGGATCTGATGGACGATCTCACTGGGCTCCACGCGAATCTGGAAAGTGCGGAAGCTCTTCTTGTCGGTCTTGTGGGGAATTTTAATTTCGTCTCCCTTCTGACCGTTGCGGATGACGGTGCGGTAGAAATTATTATCATCCATTTCGAAGAGGATGTAGTTGTTGACGTCGACGCAGTTGAGCACCCACCGCAGGCGATGTCCTTTTGCGAGCAAGGCAGAAAAAACAAATGTGCCCGAAGTGGGAGTGAAGTTGTACATCACGAAGTCGCCGCCCTTGCGAACGAACGAGCCCTTCTCTTGCTTCCAGCCGGCGGGATCGTCCCACTTCGACATGCCGTCGGGCGCAAGAGATAAATCCAGGTTCCGAGATTGGCCGGCGGTAATGTCCACGGTTGACGTACGCGTGAAATTGTCCGAGGTCTTCGCGGTGAGCGTGTAGGAACCGGCAGCGAGACTCATCGCGCCGCCGCTGCTGACTTTCGCGGGAGGCTCGCCCGCTTTGGTGATGGTTACCTGAGCATCGGCGGGCGTGAAGGTAATTTTCAACTCGCCGGGAGCGGCTTCCAACGCCAAATCCGCAGCGGCCAGGGAAACCGCCGTGCCAACCACAAAATGTCTCTTCAGCTGCTTTGGCTTGAACCGATCTTTGCGGATCTCGACAGTGTGGTCCCCGGGGCTCACCGGCGAAACCGTGAGGGTGCCGTCGGGCTGAACG
The DNA here is from genome assembly GCA_964403025.1 of uncultured Acidobacteriaceae bacterium. Lineage (GTDB taxonomy): Bacteria > Acidobacteriota > Terriglobia > Terriglobales > Acidobacteriaceae > Sulfotelmatobacter. Next base: position 14,417 of record CAYOEH010000011.1, read on the forward strand.
GTTCCTACTGCAGCTTGGTCGATGAGCACAGTGGAACCGGGCACTCCACCCTGGATGGTCAGCGAGGCTAGATGCGGGATGGGTTGCAGATCGAAAATCAGTTTGCCTTGCTCGCCTTTGCGAATGCGGATCTTCTGCTCGGGAAGATCCTGAAATCCTGACTTGGAGACGCGGACAACGTAGTCCTTAAGTTCGAGATTCGGGATGCGCAGTTGGCCGTTCTGGGTGAGTTGCGGCTGAAGCCTTCCGTTGAGAAAAACTTTCGCTTTGTCTTGACCGGCGATCACAACGAGCGAGCCCAGGTCGTTGGAGGTTGCTTTTTCTGCGCTCGTGTCGGAAGGTACATCGACAGGTGGCGACACTGGCTCGGGAGAAACCGCAACAGGAGTGGCAGGAGCAGCAGCGGGTTCGGGCGCCGAAGCCACCGGCGCGGCGTGATGTCTCCGCACAGACAGAACAACTGCCAGCACTAAAATGATTACGGCGGCGGACGCCAGGATCGCCGTGGTGAACCGTTGCGGCGATTTCGCGGGTTGCTTGGGACGGGAAGAGGATGGTGTTTTGGGCGCGGGCGCAGGATGGTTGGCGACCGACGCGGCGACTGGCGCCGGCGGCAATGGCAGTGGTGGTGTAACTGGCGGCGGAGCTTGAGTTGGCGCAGCTTCGGACACATGGGATGAGGCTGCGTCATTCATCCCCTCCAAAGAAGGCTCCGCCGATTGGGCGGGCGGAGTGTGGTAAGTTTTGGTCGCGCTATCGCCGTCGGGTGATCCCGTGGTCATTATCCGGGTCACTTCCAGCATGCCCAGCCGGTGTAACAGGCCATTTGCGATGGAGAGAACTTCTCCATCTTTCGAATATTTTTCCGCCACCGCGCGCACATGATTCGCTAGCGCCTGCTTTGAAGCCTCATCCGTGGCTGCCTCCACTTCAGTCTCCATGAGGCGCAGTTCTTCCACATCGCGACGACGAAGCTGGCGGCGCTGGGTTTGCAGATCCCGCTGCACGGTTTCCTGAATCTGAATCAGCCGGGGTTCCCGGGGATAAACCGACAATCCTTCCTCGATTCGCGACAAAGCAGCGGCCGGATCAGCGGCAGCCTGCAACTTGCGCGCTTGCGAGACACATTCTTCAACGAAGGTTTCCTTCTTGTGGTCGAGAATGAGTGTCTTGATGGTCTTCGCCATCGGATGCGCTGGATTCAAGTCGAGGGCTTCCTTGGCGAGCTTCTCGGCTTCGCGCCAGTCGGTTTCTACAACAGAGTGCGCCAGTTCGACCAGCGCATTGGCCAGAACTGCGCGCGACAAGGAATTATTTTCATCGAGCTCGTAGGCTTGACGCAGGAATTTGATCCCGTCGGCGGACTTCTGCTGTGCGAACAAGGCTTGGCCTTCGGTCATCAGGCGGTGGGCCTCGGCCTTCCGCTTGACGCCGTCCTGGGCGAGCTTCTCGAGTTCCGTCAATTCTGCGTCGTTGGGGAACTCCGCTGCCGCCGATTGCAGGAGATCGAGTGCGCGAGCGTAGTCGCTGGAGTGCAAGCAAGTGTCGATCTGTTCGACAAGGCGCGTTTTCGATTCGATTCGAGTCTGCTGCTCGCGCCGCTTCTGCAGACGATCGACCTCGAAAGTCAATCCGGGATACTGGCTGTAGATCGTGCGCAGGATTTCCCAGTCGTTCAGCGCATCGCTATAAGCGCCCTGCTCTTCATGCAGGTGGGCGCGGGCGACGATGGAGTTGACCAGGTCGCGCTTGTCCTGCACCAGGCGCAAGGCGCGCTCAAAGTGCGATTCTCCGGGATGCTGATCGAGTGCTTCTCGCAGAATGTTGACGCGCTTATCCAAATCCGGTTCCGTTTCGACTTGGCGATCGACGGACGCGATGAAGGCCGAGAGCTCCTGTCGCTGCTGCTCCTCGATGTCGTAGCGGAGAGCCTGGAAGATCGCGTTGTTTGGATATTTTGTTAGATATGCCTGGCAGGCAGCCATGGCCTTCGCGAAATTGTGCTCGGTGAGCTGCCTGCGAGCTTCGGCATAGGCGGTGTTCATCGCGTCATGCTCGGAGCGGACCTCGTTGTAGAAGCTCTGGTAATTGGCGCCGCTCTCGCGGTTGATGGAATCCGGGGCGCGCCGGTCCAGGTCCAATACCACACCCAGCTTCGAGAGTGCATTGCTCACTTCGCCCTTCTGCCAGGCCTCCATGGCGGCACGATGGAGTTGCTCTTTCTCCTGCCGGAGTTTTCTGTATTCCTGTTCCTGGCGATCGACCTCGGCCAGCAACAGCAGCGCACGCACTTCTTGCGGCCGGAGTTGGAGAACATTCTGCAGCGCCTCGCGGGCATGCCCGTAGGCATGATTATCGATGTGCTGGCGGGCCAGACGATACCAGTTGTCGATCTGGCGGTCGCTGCGGCGATTTTCAATTCTGCTTTTCAGAGCTAATGCAGTGGCGTTATCTGGTTCGATCTGCAGCGCCTCTTGCAATTTTTGCAAGGCAAGCGGATCTTCTTCCTCCTCGAAGCGTGCACGGGCGGCGTCGAGCAATTGCGAGAGAGTCTTGCGCCGGACTGCACCATCGAGCTTTCTGCGCAGAGAGCCTATGGCTTCATCCATGTGGCCTTCGGCTTCGAGTTCGCCAAGGATTTCTCCAGCGAATTGAAAATCGCCTTCTTCCAGCGCCTTGGTGGCGCGCTGCAGACGCGGACGCGTGCGCTCAGGATCGAAAAACTCGATCGGCTCGTTGCGCAGCGCCTTGTTGAGCGTGTCGCCAAAATCGCGGGCGCTGGCAAAACGATGCCACGATTGTTTCGCCATTGCTTTGTGCAGCACGCGGCTGACGGGCTGGCTTACGGTGGAATTCAGTTCCGCGGCCAGGGGCGGAATGTGACGAAGAATGGCGTCGACGACTTCATCGGCGCGAGCGCGTTGAAAAGGATTGCGCCCCGTCATGGCCTCGTAGCAGACGACGCTCAGTGAAAAAATGTCGGACGCGGGCGATAAGGGCTTCAGTTCGATCTGCTCGGGAGACATGTAGAGCAGCGTCCCCTTCTGTGCCCGCGTGGTGTGGGCGTCGGCCATGTGGGCCACACCGAAATCGATAATCTTCACCGAGTCATCTTCCATCACGAAGATGTTGCTCGGCTTCAAATCACGGTGGATGAGACCACGTTCATGCGCGGCCTGCAGACCACGGCAGGTCTGGGAAATGATGTCGATGGTGCGCTCTACGGTGAGACGATGGCTGGCTTTACGGATGAAATATTCCAGCGTAGTGCCGGGAAGAAGCGGCATCACGAAGTAAGGTTTCTTCTTGCCTTCCTCCTCGAACTCTCCGATGTCGAAGATCTCAACGATGTTGGGATGGCTCATGGAGGCGAGCACGTCGCACTCTTTGTAGAACAACTGAAGCGAAGCGGGATCGGGAATGTCGAGAATGGTTTTTAGCGCGACATCGCGACGGACGACCGTATCGTAGGCGCGGTAAACCAGGCCCATACCGCCCTGGCCGAGGATCTGACGAACCTCGTAGCGGCCTGCTAATTTTCTTGGTGAGGAGGGAGTATCCATGGCGCATCCCGGCTCGGGGGGCCTTAGCATCTTAATGGATTTAGCCGAAAAATGTAGCGATGGAGACTAGAGACTCTAGCGACCCCTGGGGCATCTGGGCGGTTCCTGAACAGTTCGTCGCCATCACGCCCGCAGCAAATTACGAGCGATAAAGACGACATTCGCGGGCCGCTCGCCCAGGCGCCGCATGAAATACGGATACCACTCGGTTCCGAATGGAATATAGATCCGCACGCGCCAGCCGTTGCGCACCAGGCTCTGCTGCAGGTCGCGGCGGATACCGTAAAGCATCTGGAACTCGAAGCAGTCGCGCGGGAGCTTCTCGGCATTGGCGAAGGCCTGGGCCTGCTGAACGATGCTTTCGTCGTGCGTAGCCAGGCCGTGATAGATTCCGCTCTTCATCAGGATTTTCATCAGCTTGAGGTAATTTGCGTCGACGTCGTGCTTGGCGGAAAAAGCGATCTCGGAGGGCTCCTTGTACGCACCTTTGCAAAGACGAATGCGAATCCCATCGGCCAGAAGCTTTTCAATGTCGCTCTCGGAGCGCTTCAGATATGCCTGGATCACCGTGCCAACGGAGTTGGCGTTGCCCGGCGTGCGGTGGAGTTCGTGGACGAAATCAAGGGTGCGTTGCGTGTAGGGCGATCCTTCCATGTCGACGCGCACAAAGCCGGGAGGGTTCATGGCGGCGCACTTGGCAACGAGTCCACTGACGAGTTCCCGGGCCAATTTCTCATCCACGTCCAAGCCCATGTGAGTGAGTTTGAGACTGATATTGGCGTTAAGTTGGTTGCCGGCGATGGCGTCAAGAATTTGGTGATAGAGCTGGGCGCTGTGGCGGGCTTCGTCGGGATTGGTGACATTCTCTCCGAGATTGTCGATGCTGACGCTCATTCCGGCGCGATTAATGGCTTGCGTAGCGCGAACAGCGTCGGAAATTTCAGTGCCGGCGACGAAGCGGCCGGAGACACGGCGGCCCAGAGAAGAACGCTCGGCAAAATTGCGTAGGGATGGGTTTTCAGAGAGACGGACGAAGAACGCTCTTAACATGCCTCACCTGACAAGTGGTAAGCGGCCGATCCAGATCGGTGCAGGAAGATCACAGAAAGTTGTATCACAAGGCGGGTAGGGCTTAGATAGGACGTCGGTCACAAGCGAGCGGAAGATGACTTTGACGATTCAGAAGGTCAGAGCGTGAACTTCAATTCAATAATCTCGTGGCTTTCGTGAGGAGCGGGTTCCCATTTCCACTCGTGCAGCGCGTTCTGCGCGGATTGAACAAACAAGGGATGACCTCCCTTTATTTCCACCGACTTCACGGTGCCGTTTGGCGCAACCAGCACGTCCGCTTTTACGACACCCTGGATGTTCATCGAGCGGGCCATGGGCGGATATTGCGGAGCTACCCGCACTAAAATCTTGCGACCGCCTTCCGCATGGTCCTGAGCAAAAAGATTGGCGGAAACCGCTGTGAGGGCTGGTACGAGCGCCAGAGCCACAAGCGCTAAGGTGTGCCGGAGGACGGGTTTCATGGGACTGACTGCAGAGTAAGAGGAATCTAATGGGCGGTGAAGATTACGTCGGTAATCACGGGCAGCCAATGTCGAAAATCGCGCCGGAACCCGCGGAAAATCTCCGATTCGATGGCTCTCCGGCGTCGCGCGCTCTTCAGTTCCCGTGCTCTTCCAAAAACTTCTCAACCTCGATAGCGGCCATACAACCACTTCCAGCGGCGGTAACCGCTTGACGATAACGGCGGTCCTGCACATCACCGCAGGCGAAGACTCCGTGGACGCGAGTCATCACGTAGTTGTGCGTTTTGAGATAGCCATCCGCGTCGGTCTCGAGCTGGCCTCCGAACATCTTGGCGTTGGGTTCATGGCCAATGCCGAGGAACATCGCGCTCGCGGGGAAGTCCGAAACTACGCCGGTCTTCAGATTCTTCAGCTTGAGGGCGGTGACTTCGTGTTTGACGGGATCGTAAACATCCTCGACCACTGTGTCGGTGAGGAACTGAATCTTAGGGTTGTGCTGAGCTCGCTCCAGCATGATCTTGGATGCCCGAAAAGTCTCTCGCCTGTGAATCAGCGTGACTTTGGAGGCAAAACGAGTGAGGAACAGAGCCTCCTCCATTGCGGAATCGCCCCCGCCGATCACCGCAATTTCTTTTCCAGAGAAAAAGAAGCCATCGCAGGTGGCGCAGGAGGATACGCCGTGGCCGATTAACTTCTGTTCGTTAGGCAATCCCAGCCACCGCGCGGAAGCGCCGCTGGCGATGATCAGTGATTCAGTGTGCACCTGATGTTTGCCGAGATGGAGGAGGAATGGACGCTGGCTGAGGTCGGCGCTGGTGAGATGCGCCATGCGGTATTCGGCGCCAAAGCGCTCCGCCTGCTTGCGCATGTTCTCGACCAGTTGTGGTCCCATGATTCCTTCGGGAAAGCCGGGGAAGTTTTCCACCAGCGTGGTCATGGAGAGCTGCCCGCCGGGTTCATGGCCCTCTACCACAAGAGGTTTCAGGTTGGCGCGTGCAGTGTAGAGAGCCGCGGTGTGTCCGGCGCAGCCCGAGCCAATAATTACGACGTTCCGAGTTTCACTCATGATTTTCAAAATGTAGTCGTTAGATTGCGGATTTCAGATTTCGATGCATTGTGCACCTTCGTGCCGCAAGAGTAAAACTTAACCACCAACTAACCTACACGAAAGAATTGTTGGTTCACTTCTTTTCTTCTGCAGGCTTTACCGGCTTGGATTTTGTGGCAGTCTTCGGTCCGGCGCTGGGAATCTGCGCCAGTTCGGCGGGCACGGTGCGTCTCACTCCCAGCTGGCGGCGATAATTAGCGAGCACCTCGGAGGCGCTACGGAATAGCGGTTCATACGCGCTTTGATCCGGCGCCGGCCCGTTCTCTGCTCCGGCGCACCGGGCCAGTGCCACCGAAGACTTTCCGAATCTTTCGAGGCGAATGCGGCTGGCAGGAGTGTCGGCCGCGACCATGGTTGCAACGCTGCTGATGGCCGAAGCGCTGTCTTCCATCGAGACTTGAATCAAATCCTTGGGGTCGCGGACATGCAGCACGAGGGTCTCAACCATGTTCTGGCCATCATTGCTGAACGAGTACTGCACGCTCGAGAACCAGGCCTGCGCAGGGAACTCGCGGCGGATGCGTACGTAGTGTGCCACCGAAGGCTCGCCAGAAATCTGCGTACTTTGTCCGGGCTGCAGGAAGTTCGGCGCGTCGGTCAAGGTGGAGACGCCGTGGGAAATCTCAAAGTCAGGATTGAACGATGGCTGCTTCGGAATGCGTGCCAGGGCCGCGGAGATTTCCTTCTGCTCCTCGGCGGAAGGCGTGCACACATTCAGCACGTTGACCTTCACCTGTGGTTGGGTCGAAGGGCTCTCGGAAGACTGCTGGGCAAACGCGGGAACGGCGAACAGCACGCCGGCGACAACAAGGATGATTTTTGGGAGCACTGCGGAATTCTAAATGATGACTGCGGAAAACCTTAAACCACAAAGCGTGTGGAAGGTTTTGCCCAGGAGAAGAAGACGGTTAGAATTCGAGGATGGCGAATCTTACGCTGGTTTATGGCATGCGGCTGCTGCCCTCGGAAGATGTGGCCGAAGTCGGGCAAGCTCCGGTGAAGCTTACCAACGGACGCGAGGCCCACGTCACCATGCACGTGCTCGAAGGCAGCAAAGAAGAAATCGAAAAACAGTTGCGCACCAGCCTGGAGGCATTCTTCGATCTCTATCCCGAGATCTAGGTGTTTTCGGGACGAGTGGGGTCTCAGGAACGGGTCTTAGATGTTAGGTCTTCGGTGTTGGGTCTTGAAATGTCGATTTTTCCTATGACCTAAGACCTATTACCGAAGACCCAACCGCAGGCAGCAAGTCGAAATCATGCGAGAGGCTTACTGGAAATTGCGCGCAAGAATGACGGCTGCTGGTTTGTGGCCGCAGGGCTGGATCGCGCGCGGAGCCTGGTATTCACTGGGTTTGGCGGTCGGACTCTTCGTTCTTCAGATGTTGCTGAGACTCTTTCTGCCCAAGGCAAGCGACAGCCTTGGAGGCTGGGTCAAGTTCCTTCTTTTCGATGCTGCTTTGCTGTTTTCCATACTGGCCTTTCGCGGGATGAAGCGAAAGCTTCTGTGGCGGCTGCGCAACCGGCTGATCGTCACTTATGTTTTTATCGGCGTCATTCCGGCCGTTTTGTTGATCGTGATGGCGCTTATCACGATCTACCTTTTCGCCGGGCAGTTCGCCAGTTACGTAGTGACTTCGGAGATCAACTCGCAACTGCGCAGTATGCAGGCGGTGAATGCTGCGGTGAGCAATGAACTGGCGGCGCGCATCGAGAAAGGCGAAGCGCCCACGGCGGATTCGCTGGAAGGACTAAGAAAGAGGGATCGTGCCTGGGGAAGAAGGCGAGTCTGCGCCTGGCACGGTGCGCGGATTTTGTTGTTCAGTGGCGGAGCGCAGAATTCGTCGGCAATGAGCTTTCCCGAGTTTTTCAATAAAGACGACAGCGAGTTCGCCAAGGTGATTCGCGAAGGCCAGCCCTTCAAAGAAATTATTCGCGACAACGACGAGTTGTACTTGCGCGTGGCGTCGGTGTTTGTGGTGGGACCGGAAAAGCTTACCGTCGTCACCGGCGAACCTCTGGATAAAGATATGATCGCCGACATCGCGGCGAACCTGGGCGAAATCACGCTTTATGCGGCTGGGATCAAGTTCGACGACGCGCAAAAGAAAAATCAGAACCCGAGTGCGGCAAAGGGAAGCGGTTTTGAAACGCGCCTTTTTGATGACCCCAACAAGGGTAAGGTCGAAAGCGGCACCAGTGACGCGAAGACGGGTGCCAGCCCGGAAGGCGATCAACGGGTTTTCCGTCCGACGTTCACCGTAGGTTCGCTCGCCGCACCTGCGGGCACGATGGACCGCGAGATCACTTTTGGCACGCCACTGCCGGTGGTGGATTGGAAGACGGGGGAACGGGAGCGAGCCGGCGCGTTGGTAAGAGTTCGCACCAGGCCGTCCGTGCTCTACAGCCATCTGTTCGCCGCGCTGGGAGATATCGCACGGGGTGTGGAGTACATTCTGCTGGGGATCCTCATTTTCTTTGCCGTCATTGAATTGATTGCACTGATCATTGGCACGCGCATGACGCGCACGATGACCCGAGCCGTCGGCGAGCTTTACAACGCCACCAGAAATGTCGATCGCGGCGATTTCAGCCATCGTATTCCGGTGAAATCCTCAGATCAGTTGGCGCAGCTGTCACTGTCGTTCAACTCGATGACGGAATCCATCGAGAAACTGATTCAGGAGCAAAAAGAAAAACAGCGGCTGGAGGGTGAACTCGCCATTGCGCAGGAGGTGCAGGCGCAACTATTTCCGCGGCAGGTTTCGGAGCTGGAGTCACTCGAAGTGCACGGCTTCTGCCGTCCTGCGCGAACAGTCAGTGGCGACTACTACGATTTCCTGACGGCGAGTTCCCACAAGCTGATTTTGGCGGTGGGCGATATTAGCGGGAAAGGAATTTCCGCCGCGCTCCTGATGGCGACCATTCACTCAGCGGTGCGCGCCTACAGTGTGGAGAGCCTGCCGCAGATGCGGGAGCCCGTGGCCGTGGGCGCCGTTGCCGGAGCGGGCAGAATCATGGCGGCGTGGCCGGAGGGCATCGAAGTGTCTCCGGGAGCATTGCTCGGCCTGCTCAATCATCAGCTCTACGAAAGCACTCCGCCGGAGAAATACGCCACGCTGTTTCTAGGAATTTATGACGGACGGTCGCATCAGTTGACCTACAGCAATGGAGGACATCTGCCTCCAATTCTGATTGGTGAGAACGGCGCGATACGGCGACTGGAGGCGGGTGGGACGGTGGTTGGCCTGTTCGACAACATGACGTATGACGAGGGATCGGTGCAAATGCATCCCGGCGAAATCTTTATCGCCTATAGCGACGGCGTGACGGAGCCGGAGAACGAGTTCGGAGAATTTGGCGAGGAGCGGCTGATCGATCTGGTAGGCACGAATCGCCAACTGCCGCTGCTGCAGATCAGCCAGGCAGTGACATCCGCGGTGGATGACTGGATCGGCGACAACGAGCAGCCGGACGACATTACGCTGGTGCTGGCGCGGGCGCGATAGTCAGATTTTCTTCTTCTTCCAGCGGCCTTGCTTGAACAGGATCGCGCTGACGGCGGCCATGGAGCTCTCGGCGATCGCAATGGAAAAGAAAACTCCATTCGAGCGCATGTGCAGTGGAATCGCCAGCCAATAGGCCAGCGGTATCTCGAACAGCCAGAAGCCGAAGAAATTCACGATGGTTGGCGTGATCGTATCCCCCGCGCCATTGAACGCCTGCATCATCACCATGAAATAAGCGTAGCCGAGATTTCCATAGCTCACGATGCGCAGGCAAGCCGCGCCCAGCGGGACGACTGCCGGATCGTGCGTGAATAAGCGGACGATCGGCTCAGAGAAAAATATAAAGATCACGCCAACCGCACCGAGAAAAATCACGTTGTAAAGGCCAGTCCGCCAAACCGCCTTTTCTGCGCGGTCGGGATGGCCCGCGCCCAGGTTTTGACCGACCAGCGTCGCTGCCGCATTGCTCAACCCCCACGACGGCAGAATCACGAAAATTACAATTCGAATGGCAATCGTATATCCGGCGAGCGCCGCGGAGCCGAAGATGCTCACGATGCGCACCAGACCGATCCAACTGGTGTGGGCGATGGCGAACTGCAGAATCCCAGTTAGCGAAACGCGGATCAGGCGCAGCAGCACATCCAGACTCAGGCGTACCTGGCTCCTGAGGATGCGAATCCGCTCGGTGCCGTGCATCAGGCGGTAGAACTGGTATAGGACTCCGATGCTGCGCCCGGTCAGCGTGGCCAAAGCCGCGCCGGTCACGCCTAGGCGCGGAAACGGTCCCCAGCCAAAGATGAGGCAGGGGTCGAGGATCAGATTGATGATGTTCGACACCCAGAGTAGGCGCATCGCGATGGCCGCATCCCCGGCGCCGCGAAAGATCGCGTTGTTGAGAAACAGCAGCAGCACGGCAAAACTTCCACCCAGACAAATTCTGGCGTAGCCGCTGCCGGTGGCGATGATTTCCGGGGAAGCGCCCATCATGCGCAGCAGGTTCGGCGCAAACAGGAAGCAAGGCACACCAATCGCCAGGGAGACGAACAAGCCTAGAGCGATCGCTTGTACGCCTGCAACCGCTGCGCCTTCAGGATCTTTTTCACCAATGCGGCGCGCCACCATGGCGGTGGTGGATAAGCTGAGCCCCATGGCGACGGAGAAAACCAAAGTCAGCATCGATTCGGTAAGACCGACGGTAGCTACGGCGTTCGCGCCCAGCCGGCCAACCCAGAAAACGTCGACCACGGCGAACAGCGACTCCAGCACCATCTCCAAAACCATGGGGACGGCGAGCAGCAAGATCGCGCGGTTGAGGCTGCCGGTGGTGTAGTCCTGGTGCGAGCCGCGAACGGCTTCTACCAGTGAGGCCCACAATGTGTGCTGCTTCCCGGCAGAGGAGGCTGAGGTATCCATAAGTACCTTCGAACTTTCGGCGCTAGTCACCCCAATAAATCTGACGACCGCGCGATCAAAATTAACAGAGACAAAACAAGAGGTCCGGCTTGCGGACTCAGAAGGATGGCGAACTATCGAGGGTTAAACATCGTAATTTCCTTGCAGCAGATCGTAAAACGGAGTGCAGGCCCACGTGCAAACCAACTATTGAATTAGATGGATTGTATCGCGAAGCCGAGGGATCCGCCAAACGGATTTCGTTCGGCAGATCGCAGATTACTTTTTCGCAAACAGCGTCACTCGCGACGTAACCGCCAGGTTTTTCACCATCCCTCCTAAAACCACGGGGCCGAGCGGCGTCTCCACCAGTCCGCGGCCGTCGGCTCGAGGGTCATAGGTATTCTCGTCAATCGTTTCCCATCGATGAGTATGCAGGTCGTAGTCAAAAGTGACGCTGGAAACATTTTCGGGCTGGCCATCATACGAGGCGCCCTTGTAATCGTGAGGAGTAATGGTGCCACCGGAAAAATAAATCTTATGCTCCCGCTCAGCACCTCCGCCGGAGATGCCAAAGCGGGCGGCTCCGGGATGCGGCGGCAGCTTGGTCCAATCAATCTTGCTGGGATCTTTGCGATCGATCTTACCCAGCCAACACTCGTCCGAAGCGACGTAGCGCGGGCCGCCGGATGGCCCAGGTTTCGCGCCATCCACAACAACAATCTCTTCGTCCGCCAGGCCACCAGCCATGCCGAAGGCTGGAGTGCCGGGAAACGGCGTAGCCTGGCTCCACGCATCCCGATCAATGTCGTAAACCTGCACGTTATTCACCGGGCCACTGGGCGAGCGGCCGCCGATCAAGTAAACGAAACGATCATGGGTGACGCCAGTGACCGCGCTATCGACTGGGACAGGAATATCTTTGCCGCGAGACCAGCGGCGCGCGCCGGGCTCATAAACATTTACGTCGGGCACGGTGAGCTCACCGCCCTGATTGTCCACTACATAGCCGCCCATCAGAACGACCACCCCCTTGACTCCTCCGGCGGCAGCATTCAAACGGCCTACAGGCCCGGGAACCGCGCGCCCCTGGCTCCATTTTCCGGCGTGCGAGAAAGTCATCACATACACCTGGTTCGTAACGTCGTCCCAAGTTTTCTTCGGGCCTACTCCCATCATGGAAAACAATTGGAAGCCGCCTTTGAGCGTCGCGACGGCATTGCTGGAAACGGCGGCGGGCATCGGCGGGAACTTCGGCTCATCTGCGCCTAGAAGGACCACAACGCAAAATGCCAGCAGGGTGAGGAACGAAATCTTTTTCATCGCAAAGATATTAACTCACCTTGCGCCTTAGGTTGTGAGGCTGACGATCGGAGTTAGAACCAGGTTTTGCGGCGGTACTCGCGGTAGGCGTCGCCAAATGCGGCTTCGAGGACGCGGGCTTCGCGGTGGGCGCGCAGCGTTTGCAGGATGATGACGGCCGGCACGAGGAGCCATAACACGGGACGGTGGATGAGTAGCACAAAACCGGTGATCAGCACCGTTCCGAAGACGTAGATCGGGTTGCGAATTTTCGAGTAGACTCCATGCGTCACCAACTGATGGGCCTCCGCCTTGATGGCGAACGATCTGCCCAGTTGATAGCGAGCGACCGCAATCCCCACCACCCCCGCCACCAGTAATGCTGTTCCCAGGCTCCGTTGCCAATCCCACGGGCCGGGCATCGTGAAGATGAACCAGAGCAGCACGCAAATCACAACAATCTGAACTACGGTAAACACATAAAACTGTCGCTCTTCCATCGATTCCCTTCCGGTTCGCTGACTATTCGATCAACCCTTGGCGTACAGCATGAATGAAATCGGTGTAGGCGGGAATTTGTCCGCCCGCGCGCATCAGGCTGGCGATCTGCCCCCGATGGTACGCGGAATGCAGCACAACGTGGCTCAGGACATCCTGCACAGTGCTCGACCATGCTTCGCCCTTGCTGTTTTTGTAAGTGATTCTCTCCGAGAGAGCTGAGGAGGGAAGCTGGGCGAAATATTCGACCCAGAGCTCGGCGAGTTCGCTGGTTTGCGCCTCGCACTGGTCGAGATTGAACTCCGGCCAGACGGGCAGACCTTGCGGTTGGCGCCGGATGCGCTCGAGCCACAACCGCTCGGCGGAAAGAATGTGCGCCAGCAACTGCAGAGGCCGCGCAGGCGGTGGTCCGGATCCAGCGCCCTTGATCGCTGCCAAAACTTCACGGTTGGCCCAGGCATCGTGGAGAAACTGACGCCGCAGATGTTCCAGTAATTCCACGATGCAGACTCCGTGATCGAAGAGTTCGAACCGTTGACGCAAGGCCGCGAGTAAACCCTTAAGTAATTTAGTCGGCGCTCAGCACGCACTGCAACCCGGTTTTTTAACGGTCCGTTCACACTTCTCGGTTAGACTGCTGGCTGACTCGTCAAATGAATTATTCTGAGTAATAGGCGGCTGAGTGTTGTCTGTTGGAAGTTCGCTGAATATGGTCCGCAAAGTTTCCCCATCCCGAACGGCATTGGAAGAGACGGACGCGTCTGGCAGCTCGCGTGAGAATCCGGAGGCGGAGAAGAAAGGCGCGAAAAAAGGCACGGGATCACTCGACGATCTGGCGCAGACGGCGCTCAAAGCATTTCTCATCGCTCGCGACGCTGCCGCCAATGTGCCTGATTTGTTCACGCAATCCTCGCGCATGGCGTTTCTTGCCATCAAGGAGTGCGAGCAGGAACTCGATGTAATCGAGCGCTACATCGACGAGCGGACTCCTGCGGCCATCACGCGGGTGAATGAAGCTCGAGCGCGCCAGTTATTGACCAGCCTGAAATGCACCACCGACCTCGAACGCATTGGCGATCTGGTCATGAGCATGTCCCTGCGAGTGCAGGCGCGGACGGCGAAGACGGCGGCTTCCGATGTGCGCCAGTTGGTGGAGATGTCGACGATCCTGCGCGAGATGCTCGATCTGGTGTATCGCGGATTTGTTGATCTTGACCTGGAGTGCGCCCGCAAGGTCCTGCAAATGGATAAGGACATCGACCGCGTCTGTCATGCTTTGTTCCAGAAACACCTCACCGGCCATGGCGCGCAGAGCAACCCATCCAGCTTTGAAGTGCTCCTGATGGCGCAGGCATTGGAGCGTGCCGGGGACCATACCACCAATCTCGCCGAGGATCTATACAGCCTGATCGAAGGCCGCAGCCTGCGGCATGCTCCCAAGAAGCGCGCGGCCACGTAACGAAGACGCTCTCCTCGTCTTACGTCCCTAGGCTCGGCGGCTACTTCCACGAGGACGGTGGGATTGCGAATCCGACCATCAGCAATCCTTGCATCTGCCCCCAATCGTCGGTTTCGCGGTCGAATACGGCTTCTCGGCGCTGGTCGGAAAATCGCAGATCCAGTAGAAAGAGTTTGTGGATTGCATAGGCTCGTACCCCACTCGACGAGTCGCGTGTTTCATCGAAAAGCGCTCCGTACAACACGTAAAGGTGCGATTTCCACTCGATCAGCGGGGCGTGCTGTTCCGTCAGAGTGTTGACGATAAGCGAGGGATTAATGGAGTCGCGCGGAACATAATCCGCATTTACCATGACCGGCCGGCCGTCGCTCAGGAGATGTCTACCCTGCAACTTGGTGCTGAGTTCCTTCAAGGACAGCGGCCCTGACAGGTTGGCGTAAAGCGCGACGTCTTCCAGGGCTGAATCCTTTCCGCAGCACACGGCTTTGTCGTGGAGTACGGTCTCCAGCGCCGTTGCGAACACCGCGGATCGGTGCGCCGACGGCGCTGTTAGGGATGGCAGGTTCGCGACGCGGACTTCCTGATTGGCAAGAAAAATAGGACTGCTGCCTTCTTGTCCGCAGGCAAGGGGCGAGGCCAAAGTGATCACATAGAGAACGAAAAAGGAGAGAATGCCGAGCTTCGCCACGGTGCACCTCCAACCTAAGCCTCACAATCCTAGCGCAGGTCGGCGTTTTAGGAAAAAACCAACTCGGCCTCTGGTAGTTCAATAACGACCGGCCTTTCCGAAATTCATCATTCGTTAACACGCGGGAAACATTCTCGCAACATTTCCAACATACATTCTAGGAACCCGGACGTGCACGGTCTGGAGCCGTTTGAACCTGAAATAACCGACGATGCAACTTCCCACGGGATCTTACGAACCGCGAAGTGAGGCGGGAAATACCGCTGTGTCTCGCTGCCTGGTCTTTGTTCTCGAAGATGAAGAAGACATCGCCCGGCTGATCTCTCATAACTTGCAAGCGGCCGGTTTTGACGTGCAAAGCTTCGTCAGTGGCGCATCGGTGGTCTCCGAAGCCTTACGCGAAATGCCTTCGCTTTTTCTTTTGGATGTGATGTTGCCCGGCGCCGACGGTTTTGACCTCTGCCGTCAGATTCGCCAGACGGCAACCCTCTCGGCGACACCCATTATTTTTCTCACTGCGAAAACTGCCGAGGCCGACCGTGTAAGGGGCCTTGAACTGGGCGGGGACGATTACATCACCAAGCCCTTTAGTCCGCGCGAGTTGGTGGCCCGGGTGCGCAGTGTGCTGCGGGGCGTTCGTCAGCCGGCGGTCGCGCCGGAGGTGCTTCGCGTGGGAGATCTGGAAATCGACGCCTCTTCAATGACGGTGCAGGTGCAGGGAAGGGCGATTCTTACGACCGTGCGCGAGTTTCGGTTGCTGGAGTATCTGGCCATGCATGTCGGTCGCGTACTCACGCGCGATCAGTTGCTCGATGCGGTGTGGAAAGAAACTCCCTTTGTGACGCCGCGTTCCATCGACGTTTACGTGCGGCGGCTGCGCGAGAAAATAGAAACCGATCCCCGCCACCCGCGGTATCTGAAAACTTTGCGGGGCATCGGCTATCGCTTCGAGACCCCGAAGTAGCCACGGTTTCGCTTTCTTGATCCGCATCCGGCTTTCTGCTGCCGTTTCTGCTAGTTCCCGCGCCGCGGGCTGCTTTGATTTATCCTGTCGTCTTAACGCATCTCGATTCGCCCCATCATGACCCGATCCAAATCACTGTGGAAAGCGGACGATCAAAAGGCCCGCTTGCTCGAACTTACGGCGCAGTCAGACGATTCCGCCAAGGATCACTCGCTACGCCGCGACGTACGCTCGCTCGGAGCATTGCTCGGGCGCGTCCTGGTGGAGCAAGTTGGGCAAGAGTTGTTCGATACCGTCGAAGCGCTGAGGCGGCTCATGATTCGTCATCGCGAGCGAGTCGCGCACAGTCCCGCGGCTAAGTCTCACGGCGAATTGATGGCGAGCGCCCAGGCGATGATTGCAGAGATGGACGTGAGCCGCGCCTATCAAGTGACGAAGGCCTTCGCAATTTACTTTGAGCTGACCAACCTCGCCGAGACCAACCATCGCAAGCGCCGCCGCCGTGCCCGGCAATTGCACCGGCAACATGCGCTGCCCGGATCTTTCCACGGAACCCTGCTGCGGATGAAGGAAGCGGGAATGCCGTCTGACGCGGCGCTTGAAGCTCTTCGTGAAGTCATCGTGACTCCAGTATTCACGGCCCATCCCACGGAAGTCGCGCGTCAGACAGTGTTGCTGAAGCGCCGCCGCATTGCCGAACAACTGGAGCGGCTGGATCGTCTTCCCCTCACTTCGGGCGAAGCCCTGAGATGCGAACAGATCATCCACGCGGAAATTTCCGCACTTTGGCAGACCGACGAGGTTCGACAGACCAAGCCCACCGTGGACGACGAAATTCGCATGGGCCTGCGCTATTTCCGGCTTGCGTTATTTGAAACGCTGCCTCGCATTTATGCCGAAGTGGCGGAATCGATTCGCGAGGTTTACGGAACCGTCCTAGATGCGACGGAGTTGCCGAGCCTGCTGAGTTTCGGATCCTGGATCGGCGGTGATCGCGATGGCAATCCGCTGGTGAAGCCGGAATGCATGAAGGATGCGCTCGAACTGGCGCGAACCATGATTCTCCGGGAATACATTCGGCAGGTCGAATTCCTGAGTGATTGCCTGAGTTCGTCGTCGCGGCAGACCGCCGCTTCGCCGGAGATTCTCGCTCGCCTGGCGCAATATAGGCAGTCGATGCCCGGCGTTTTCATTCTTTGGGGGCCGGGCAACACGGAGGAGCATTACCGGCGATTTCTCTCCTACGTGGTTCACCGCTTGCAGCGTAGCCGGGAAGGCTCGAACGCACAGGATTCGTATCACGATGCGGCGGAGTTTGAGGCCGATCTGATTCTGCTGCGAAAGAGCCTGATGTCGAATCGCGGGCAGCGGCTGGCGGAAACTTTTGTTGATCCTCTGCTGCGCCAACTCCGAACTTTTGGCTTCCATTTGCACGTGCTTGATATCCGCCAGCACGCTCGCGTGCACGCCGAAGTTCTCGAGGAGATTGCGGCACAGAAGATTGACGCGAGAAAGACTGAACCCAGAAATCCCGAACTAAGAAAGACAAAATTAAGAAAGGCTGAATTACGCGAGACTGCGCCGGCGCTCGCAGCAGGTGGTGCTTTGCCGGATAGCGGCGAACGTGGTTCTCTGCAGACCCGGGAGTTGATCGATACCTTCCACACCATCCAGCAACTCAAGCAAACCTATCCTGCTGAGTCCATCCGGCAGTACATCATCAGCGGGGCGGAGTCTGAGGATGATGTGCTCAACGTGGTTGGACTCGCAAAAGCTTGCGGTATCAATCTGACTGGTTCTGATGATGATCCTGGACTGATGCCGGTGCCGCTATTTGAGTCGATCGATTCTTTGCGGGCCGCGGGCGGGGTGATGCGCCGGCTCTGGCGAAATCCGGAATATCAGTCGCTGCTCGACTCCTGGGGGCGCTGGCAGGAGGTCATGCTCGGTTATTCCGACTCCAATAAAGATGGAGGGATGCTGACCAGCACCTGGGAGCTGTATAAAGCGCATCGCGATCTGCACCATGCTGCGCAAGAATGTGGAGTGAAGTTGCGGCTCTTCCATGGCCGCGGGGGCACGGTAGGACGCGGCGGCGGGCCGACACATTCGGCAATTCTGGCGCAGCCGGAAGGCTGTTTTTCCGGGCGCATCCGCATCACCGAGCAAGGAGAGGTTCTCAACTGGAAGTATGCTGACGCGGTGCTTGCGGAGTGGAACCTGGAACTGATGATTGCCGCCAGCCTGGAAGCGCTGACGCGCCCGGGTTCGCAGCCAGCCAAAGATCAGGCGCGCTGGGAGGAAGCGATGGATGAAATGTCGGAGGCTGCTTACCGCGTCTATCGGCGCGATATCGCGGAGAATGCCGACGTGCTGGAATATTTCGAGCAGGCCACGCCGGTGCATGAACTGGATGCGGCGCGCATCGGTTCACGGCCATCACGCCGGACCAAGGGCCGCCGACTAGAGGATCTGCGCGCCATTCCGTGGGTCTTCGGCTGGATGCAAAGCCGCCACGCCGTACCGGCATGGTACGGCGTCGGCCAGGGATTACAGAGCTTCGCCAAGAAGGGAAAAAGCCACGAGAAGCTGCTGCGCGAAATGTTGAAGCACTTTGCCATCTTCTCCGACTTGGTACGCAACGTCGAACTCGGCATCGCCAAAGCCGATCTCCACATTGCCCGGCTTTATTCCGGCCTGGTGAAGAATGCCGCCCTACGCACGCGCGTCTTCTCGATGCTGGAGGAAGAGTTCCTGAGATCGCGCAGCATGATTCTCAGCATTACCAGCCAGCGCGAATTGTTGGCGCGCAACCGGGTGCTGGCGCGCTCCATTCATCTGCGCAATCCTTATGTGGATCCCATGAGCCTGATCCAGGTTGAACTTCTACGGCGTAAGCAGCAAGGGGGAGATTTGGCGAAGCTGGAATATCCTCTGGGCGCGACCATCAATGGCATCGCCGCCGGCCTGCACAACACGGGATAGGTTTAAGTGGGCAGTGGCCGCTAACCATGCGGTTCACCGTTCGTCTGTAGTATGTTGTTCTACGGAAGGAGGCGCGCACTATTCTCCTGGTCCTTCGCGTTGTGGAAGCTGCTTTTCTTCGTGCGCATGTCTCGAGCTTATGGTTGCGTCTCAGTTGACATTGCCATTCCTGCTCCAAATTCGTCCGCTCCATCCAAGAGGCCCTATGTCTATTTCCAGAATCATTGCAGGTTTTGTATTGTTCATTTTGCCGCTGACACTGCTGGCACAAAAAGCCGCATTTAATTCCGCTGCCTCGGGCGCCGTCGCGGCCAACCAGGAAGGTACCCCTAAACTCGATCACTTCGATCCGGATCTGGTCGATAAGTCGCTGAATCCTTGCGACGATTTCTACAAATACGCTTGCAACAAATGGATCGCCGCCAATCCCATTCCGGCCGACCAGGTGTACTGGAGCACGGGCGGTGGTTTGGAAATATGGAACGATAACGTCCTACGCGAGACTCTGGAAGCTGCAAGCAAGAGCGATTCAAGCCGCAGCGCCGTGCAGCAGAAAATTGGCGACTATTGGGCCGCCTGCATGGACGAGAGTGGCATTGAAGCGGCTGGCTTGAAGCCTCTCCAGCCGGAGCTCGACCGCATTGCGGCGATCAAGTCCAAGCAGGAAATTACCCTTGAAATCGCCCATCTGCACCATCTGTTTCCCGGGGCATGGGAGCAATCCGACAATCAAACGAACTCACCATTTTTTGGCTTCACCGGCGCGCAAGACTTTGACGACGCTTCCAAGGTTGTAGCGCAGGTCGATCAGGGTGGCCTTAGCTTGCCCAATCGTGACTACTACATCAATACCGATGAGAAGTCAGTGGAGACTTTGACGAAATATCGCGCCCATGTGCAAAAGATGCTGGTGCTCGCGGGTGAGGCGGAAGCGCAAGCCAGCGTCGATGCAGCGACCGTAGTCGAACTGGAAACCGCGCTGGCCAAGGCGCAGATGGATAACATCAAGCGCCGCGATCCCAAGAATATCAACAACAAAATGAGCCTGGCTCAGCTTCGCGAGCTGACGCCATCCATCCAGTGGGACGCTTACTTGAAGGCGGTCAATACTCCCGTCAGTGAGCACTACATCGTCACCTCGCCCGATTTCTTTCGCGCAGAGGACAAGCTGCTGGCGGAACATCCTCTGGAGCATTGGAAGACTTACATGCGCTGGCATGTGATCCACGGCGCTGCGCCCTATCTAACAAAGGCGATGGCGGATGAAGATTTCAATTTTTTCTCCCGCACCTTAGCCGGCCAGGAGCAACAGCTTCCACGCTGGCGGCGCTGCACTCACTGGGCCGACCGCGACTTAGGAGAGGCGCTCGGCCAAGCCTACGTGGACCGGGCTTTTCCGCCCGAGAGCAAGGCGCGCACGGTTGAAATGGTGCATGCCATCGAGAGTGCAATGCACAGCGACATTGAAAGTGTGAGTTGGATGACGCCTGCCACCAAGGAGCAGGCCATCGTGAAGCTGAAGGGAATCGAAGACAAGATTGGATATCCTTCGCACTGGCGCGATTATTCCAGCGTAAAAATCACTCGCGAGAGCGACCTGGGCAACGTGCAGCAGGCCTCGTCGTTCGAATTCGAGCGCTGGGTTGCGAAGATCGGCAAGCCGGTAGACCGCAGCGAGTGGACGATGACGCCGCCCACTATCAACGCCTACTACGATCCGCAATTGAATACGATCAACTTTCCTGCCGGAATTCTGCAACCGCCGTTTTTCGAAAAAAACATGGACGATTCCGTCAACTACGGCGCCATCGGGATGGTCATCGGCCACGAACTCACTCACGGCTTCGACGATCAGGGGCGCAAATTCGACGCTCACGGCAACCTGCGCGACTGGTGGACGCCGGAGGATGCCAAACAGTATGACGAGCGCGGCAAGTGCATCTCTGACGAGTACACGCAGGAAGTTCCGGATGCAGGCGCCGGAGTCAAGCAAAATGGCTTGCTGACGCAGGGCGAGGACACGGCGGACAACGGCGGCATCCATTTGGCGCTGATGGCTCTGGAAGCCGATCTGAAGAAGCAAGGGAAATCGCTCGATGAAAAAGGTCCGGACGGCTGGACGTATCTCCAGCGCTTCTACCTTGCCAATGCGTACTCATGGTGCTCGAATGTGCGGCCTGAGGTAGCTCGTTTGATCGTCACCACGAACCCGCATTCGTTGCCGATTTTCCGTACCGACAATGTGGTTTCGAACATGCCCGAGTTTGCTCGCGCCTTTGGTTGTAAGCCGGGACAGAAGATGGTTCGAGCGAACGCGTGCCGGGTTTGGTGATCAGGGGCTGCAAGCAAAAGGGCCAGCTTCGGGCTGGCCCTTTTTTTTCTTAACCTCTGCCGTTCTGTTTCTAGCGATTGATGTCGTCCTTCGACTGCAAACGCTTCACGTAGGTTTCCAGGTTAGATCGGTTGGCATCATCTGGTACGCCGGTGAGAGCGGCTTGTATCTCTTTGACGGCTTTGTCGAAGTCTCCCTGAGCGCTATAAACGCGGGCCATACCGACGTGCGAGGTCCAAAAATCAGGAAACTTCTTCGCGTTGGAGCGATAAACCGCGAATGCTTCTTCCTGCTTTTTCTCTCCCTGCAACTGGCGGCCATAGAAATAGAGTTGCAGCGCGGATGCCTTTTCCAGCGCCTTGTTGCGGAATTCCGTAGACGCATCTTTGCGGCCCATGGCATCGAGAATGCGCGATTTGTTCATCAGGTTGTCGAAGCGCTCTTCCACCTGAATCGACTGGTCCTCATCCTTCAGCGCCTCGTCCAGATTCGTCTTGGCGGCGAGGAAGTAACCGGCGGCATCGTCCCAGGTGTCCCAGTAATATTGATTGAGCCCGCGCATCTGGTGGTGAAGGCTGGCTTCAACGACGTCGCTGACGTTAACTGCGACTTTGAAAGGCACGGCGATCTTTTCCCAACTCAGAGTCACAACCGCGGAGTCGGGTTTGACGTCATCAAAATCATAAGTGAGTGCATCGTGGAATTCGGCAGGTTGCGACTTCACCGTGACTCGCAGCGCATCTTCGTCCTGCTTGTAGCTGAAACTTCCCCAGGCAGTGGACATTTTTGAGAAGATCACCGTCCACTGACTTTCTCCCGGAATCATGTGCAGACCGTAAGCTCCCTTGTCCAGCGCCTGGCCTTCGATGGTGACGGGATCGGTGAAGGTGATGGTGGTGTTCTCATTCGCTCCCGCGCGCCATACCTGCCCGTAAGGAACGAGCTTGCCCCAGACTTGGCGGCCATTGACCAGCGGCCGGTGATAGTTGATGGTGATATCGGTGAGGCCGATGCACTGCGTGACTACTGCATGCTGGCTTTGCAGCGGGAGATCGAGCATTACGGTTTGGCCGAGGCAAAAACTTGCCACCGACAAGAAACCACATAACAAAACAAGCAGACGAGTTCTGTGCATGGAAAACTCCTCTTCTCTGGTGGGAATCGAACAGCTGTTTCGGCCGCAACCTGGACAGAAAATTGGGAACTATGCGAGCCTGACCCGCTGTGCTGTTGGGCTTAGACGGGGGCGCGGTGCGAAGGTAAGCAATGGGAAGGAAGCGGGCTGGCCCAGCTTTGATTGTGGCGGACAGCCTGACAAAGGCGGCTGCCCCACCTTTGCTGGTTCTGCAAAGGTGGGCCCACGGACGCCGATCTAGGTTGTTGGCAGCAGGAAAGCCCAGCCTTCGAAAATCACGAAGGCTGGGGCAGCCCCCGTTCGTGGTGTCGCAGGGCAGGACATTGACGATGGGCCAGCCCGCCTATGTCTTATCGAGCACCTGCCGCGTGGCTGCATCCAGATTCTCTCCGAGCGCTGAATTCAATCGACACGGTTTTTCATAAGGATGCCGACAAGCCGGTGCGAGACGCTTGGTCAAAGGTCATCTCGCACGCTTACACAAAGCGTCCTGACTGGAATGCTGACCAGGATGGAGCCAAAGCGTGGGACAATCGATTGCTCGACCTGAGAGTGGATATGTATCAACTCATGGGAGCAGCGGTCGGTTACAACCTGAGCCTTGATTATATTAAGACGCAAATGTATTACCCACAACTGCACGTGGATACGGAAGCGGATCAGATGCAAATCCGAAAGCAATTTTTAAAAGCAATCACGGATGATGGATTGAAGGTTGTTCTCGTTAGGGAAGATCTTGCCCCCGGCAAATAGATACCACGTTACCCAAGCGCAAACCCGGGCCGCTAGTTCTCCAACGGCGCTTCGTATTCGCGAGGCAGGAAGCCGGCTACCAACGCATCTCCCGGATTGGCGAACTGATGACTCTCGAGAGTGGTCTTCGGTGAGCCCGAACCTTCCAGGAGAGCATCTATCCGCTCGTAATCGGTGTCCGCGATGTCCAGTCCCATTGCGCGGCTTGCGGCCGCGATCTCCGCATAGCACGAAGGCGGCTTAGGCAGTTGGCTGACCGGTCCCGAAAATGTCTTCATGGTCCAGAGGATACGCATCATCCCTGTGTGAGGGAACGGCACCACGGAGGGATTACCAGTGGCGTTACCGCCGCAACGTGAAAGGGGAGACGCGTCGCAAGCAGAGCGCGAGTTCCGCTAACCTACTGAAAAGATGGTGGGCGCTATAGGATTCGAAACCGTGTGAGAACGTAGTTTCAATAACTTAGATCGCGGCAGATGGCATCTTACGCGGCTAATTCGGCAAAGTTCGGTGTTAACGGCACGGGAATGGCACGGGGGAAGGCGAGCGAATATCGGTGATCCTATCTCATTTCACCCTCGTCCGTTTTTGCCAACCTCCCGAACGACATCAGCTAGTTGCTGCACGGCTTCCACAAGTGAGCGCAACCCCCCTTCGTTACCGGCTTTGGTGCGAGCATCTTGTATTGCTTCGTTAATCGACTTGAACCACCGGTCCAGTTGCGCATTATCCATAGCGCTCAGAGTATCACGGGGCGTAAAATCAGCACGCAAACACAGCGCAGATAGAGCGCGTCCTACTGAGGAAGCCCGAACTTCTCTAGCTTTCGCAAAAGAAGCAAACCGTACTCGATAACAACGTTTCTTGAGAGTCGTGCGTACTCTCGCTCCGCGATCAGCGGATGCACAGCTCCGTCACTGATGAACGTATACAATCCCGTGGCGAGGCCCTCTTCCGGTTTCGTCAAAATCGCCTTTTGCTGTAGAAATGAGGTAGCCGCGCCCCACGTTTTGGGAACTGCGCCTCCGGATTTCTTGGCAACTCTGGCACTAGCATAAATCTGCAAGTTCTCCAAGAAACTCCGAAGGTGTCCCATGCTGCTCTTGAGATCAAAAAGTGAAGACGAACGCTGTAGTTTGTCAGATTCATTCAAACTCTGGATGAGGGTCTGACTGAATCCCAATTGCTGCAAGAACGATTCAACCGCCTTCTTGTCCTGATTGACCTCCAGATTTACATCTCGTAACAACTCTCCCTTCAATAGGAAAAAGCGGGCCTTGCGACAATGTTCGAGTACTCCATCGCAAGCATTTATGGTCTCGCGAGCAACGACGTAAACGCTGATTTTCTCCCCTCCGATTGTCCACGATGTGTGCGTCTGGGCTTGTTGGGCGAACGTCACTTGCGCTGTGTTTTTCAGAATTGCCACCTTATCCGCTAAGTGCACCATCTCTGAATCACTCAGAAGATTCCAATTGAGGGCGAGCAGTTCCCGGAGTTCCAAAAGCATCAGGATGACTCCCGCTGTTGGTTTTGCTGTTGAGAGCGAATCGAACAGGTCCACACAGTGCCCACTCCGACCCGCGACCAAAAGAGCATTCCTGGTACAGAGTTTTTCAACACCCACGGGATATGACGTCAACAATCCGAGTTTTCTGTGCAAAACTGACCATCTTCTTCTGCAAAGCGCAGCATAATCTTTACGATCATGAAGCCTAAGAAAGCTAGTCTCAGAAAAGTACATGCGGTGCGTTGCCCTATTTGTGGCGCGGGACCGGGCGAAAAGTGCGAACTCACCACGGGACAGCCCCGGACAGAGCCTCATCGTGACCGACGCTTGCTCGCATCGGATTAAGTGTCGCGCTTAAGCTGCGCGCGTTTCCCAGCAGCGCACGGCTTGCATAAGCTGCAAATCCACCTCGTCCGCGATGACCGCTATGTCTGCCAGCACTTGGTGATGATCGATTTCGCTCCGGTGAAGATGCAGTGTGTGAAATGTGACGACTTGGAACAGCCTTGACTCCTCAACGAGCATGGCTGGGGTGTAACCCAGAAGTCGCCGCGCTTTTCCGTGCGCAGCAGCGGCGGTGGACACACGCAGATGGGCACCCTTGGTAAGACGGAGGCGGCTAATCAGGTCATGGAACAACTTCGGCAGATGAAGCGCGCGGTCGTTATCGTTGAGCGGAATGCAGGTGAGTGATGGGAGAAGATTTACCTTCCTAAGCCATTCTGTGATCGCAGGTTCGAGTTCTCGCTCCAGTATGGTCGCCACGCTCTTTGGCTTCTCAGTCATTCCCTACCTCGCGTTCATGCAGGCACACTCTCAACGTAGTGTTGCAGGTTAGACGCTTCAGAAACTGTTCAAAACAGAACACAAATCATTTCTAGTTGAACAAATCAGGCGATTACACGCATTGAGCAAAATGTGACAGAGGATCTTGCGCTCTGTTCTGATTTCGTAACAAGAAAAGATCCTAACATCAAGACTCAGCTCTTCGTGCTATGTTCCCTCGCGGGCGTGATTCGGAAGAGGTGTAAGTGTGCCCGTGCGCCTCAAGGAAGTCCCTAAGAAACCGTACTCCCCTCCACAATTGAGAGTCCTCAGTTTTGAACAGGCGTCTTTAGTTTCTAGTCGGACACGCCTGGAATGGCGACATAAATGCACGGGACTTGCTCGAACATCTGTTCCCCCCGACTGAAACACTTCCGGGCACGGCCTCACAAGGAGAGAGGACTAATCGTTCTTAGGATTGGGGCCTTTCTGTTTTTCCAGCATGGGCGTAGAGTTCACAGATGGACGATTGTTCAATCGCGGGACGGACTGAAAAACTCCGTCGTGAGATAGAACGGATACAGCTAGAGGAGCGTCGTTACCGCCTTAACAGAAGCCATTCACCGGATGAGAATAAAGAGCATGAGAAGCGGGAGTTTCGAGTCCTTTCAATCCGTGAAGAACTTAGAACGTTTGTCGAAAAAGCAAAGCAACGATCAAGCCACGGATCGGTCTGGTACAGTTGACTTCGTACCCCACACGAATTAGACCTTGCGGCAATACTCCCTGCCTGATCTAGAAAGGTTCGGCATCTTGTCAGCACACCCTACGATCTCAGAAATCCGGTAGGGGTTCTTGCTCTCGCTAAATTCTGCGTTAAGGCGCAATGTGATCTCAACCGCCGTCAGGCATTCGTCTTTTTCGCCAAGTATCCTGTTGATGCGATCTGCAAGAATGGACATTGGGATAACCCCGCGAAAGGCACCGGGCCATGAGACGAGGTTAGCGCCTTCCCCCAAGGCACCCAAACTCGGACACAAGGCCCGGTCACAGGCGTGCCCCGGCATCTTGATTCCCGGTAACAGTGGTAGTCAAGCCAAGTCGTGGGTTACACGGTCGCATTGGTCAAGCGCCGGGGTTGGCGGCTTTCTTTACGACTTCCTTATACCTTTCCGACTTAACCGTTGGTGCGCCCCGCCGTGAGAGGACTATCATCAGTAGTAAGATCTCAGGGTTTCCGGCTCCGCAAGGACGTGCCCTCCCCCGTGATGCTGCCTCGCTGAGTTCGTTGAATAATCTTGAGGGACAAAGGGGTGTGCGGAGAACGCGCACCCTTTCTAATTGCTAGCGAGTTCACAAGCGCGAATTCAGACTGCTCGGCTCGCTAGGGAGTCTAGCGTCACCGTGCCTCGGTGTACGAGCCTTAGAACGCAATTGCGTGGCACTCTTGATGAGGAAATTTCTGGTCAGATGTCGGAGTATGATGGCCGCATGAACCACTTGGACAGAGCAAAAAGAGCATTGGAACGGGAAGCGCGGTCTGGCAAACGCACAGGGCCAACAGGCGAGGATGTGCTGGAAGCCATCAGAGAGATTATCGCTCACCTGGAAGAGCGAGAGCGGAAGCCCGCCGTCACGGTCAACGCGCCGTCGCGATGATTCTCTAGTGCGTTGATTTAGCCAGCAGAGACAAACGTGGTCGTCGTTGATGCAAACACGGACTTGCCAAAATCAATGCACTGCGGTTGTTGGGCGAGACGGAATACGCAGTTGATGAAGGAAACATTCTCCAGAATCAAGGGGCCGCCGTGGTACTCAATGGTCATATTGACGAGGACAATGTTCTTCAAACGATGACCGTCGAGGCTTATAACGTTTTCTAGTTTCCCCTGAGCCACAACGGTCTTTGGTGCTTCGGATACTGAAATGGGCTTTGGGTTAACTATATGCTCTGCGCGCGCAGCTTCGGCTATCGGGACTTCTCCGCCTAAAGAAGAGAGTCTAACGTCGAACGTCTTCCCCTCCGTTCCCCCGAAATCATATTCAATAGGTGGAAGCGTCAGTGGCTTCGGTTGCTCGCCTGAGAAGAATCCTGTCTGCCTGAGGAACGAGGAGTAGTTAAGCAGTCCCGTTATGGCGCTCCAAGCGTCTGTGGTTTGAGGACCTTTGAATAACTGGGACTCAGAAGCTAAATCGGTGCCGATTGCGGAGATTTGTTGCGGATCGGCTGTCACATTTTGTTCTTTTGCTTCGGTTGCAAGTGCCGCGACTGTTTTCAATCCCAGATCACTATTTCGCTGGAGGGATAAGTTCTTTTTTATTGCCTGAGGCAATGTATCCCCTGCCCGTGGTCTAAGAAGTTCCAAGTTGGCGGACATTTGCGAGAGGGTCTTTTCTATCGCATCCAATCTATCGCTTGTCTTTGTGCGGAATTCGACATAACCCTCCCATTTTGCAAAGGTCAAAATCAAGATAGCGACGACAGCGCTGGTACCGCTCCAGTCTCTGATAAATCCTGTGAACCTTCCCCAACCCTTTCGCTTTAGCGCAGTCTGAATCTCCAGCGTGATCCACGCCTTGTCTGTATTGTTGAGTGCCATAATAAGGGCGACGCCAGTCTCCTAGCCCATTACATTACACTCTCGCACCTGGAGTGCACCGAGAATTGCATATCGGCCTGGCTAGCCCAGTGGTCGTTCATTCTTTGGCGGAAAGCGCGCGTCAATCTCCCGCATAAATTCCCTCCGCCCTTCCCGCTCACTTTGACGAGCCGCCCGGCGCAAACCGCCCGCCACAGCTCGGGCATTCCACAAGACAAGAGTCTATCCGGCGTATCTTCTCGGGCGGAATCGAGTAGCCACACTTCGGGCAGACGGTGTTGAGCGCGGCCTGGACCTTCTCGCGGTTGATTTTCTGCTTACTTATCATCGCCTGGATAGAAGCCTATCACGTTTCGCCTTGTATTCGCCCTGTAAAGACAAGAAATCCCAATAGCGAGTCCGCTTAGAAAGTCCAGTTAGTAGTGTGTAATCAACACGTTAGCCGTTGACACGCGGAAATTAATCGGCTACCATTCTTACATGGCTGGGGAGGTCCGATTCCATGAGTTTAGTAAAGTTCAATATTGCCTGTGAGCTACGCAAGGCACTGAAAGGCAAAGAGACCAAGGTCCCTGCCGATGTTTTGCTTCAGTACGCCGCTCCTGTTTACCTTGAAGCTGTGAAGACGGCAAAAGTGCAAGCCAAGGAACGGACGGGCATTGATGAGTTGGAGCGCATGTTCCGCCTGGAAGATACACGCGGCTAGCTCTGTTAGCTAGGTGGTCTGTTGTACAACAATCCACGCGCCATGACAGGGCGGTAGTTTGCGGCCCTTCATAACCGTTCGTTTCGCGTCACAGCCAATGCAGCGATAGATGCCCGAAGCCGGGGCTTTTGCGCCCGAAGAGTATTGCTGAGGTTTGGGCTTTGATTCAGTTGCGGCCTTAGCTAGTTTTACAGCGGCGGCAGCGGCGGCAATTATGGGCAACATAGGCGTAACACTCCTTGTCTGCATCTTCTCAGGCGTAGGAGATTCCTAAAGATCACGGAAGTAATGCGGCGCAATCCATGCTAGGATTTTCCCGCCATATATGGATTGGTCGCAAATATCGGTAGGCGCAATTCTGGGAAGTGCGGGTACGTGGGTTGCCGGGGTCACGCGCTCGTTAATTGATCTTTGGATTCAGGAACGGGGCAAGGACAAAGATGAAGAACGAAAAATCAGAGCAGAGCAACGTACCGACCAACGCGACGCGGAGTTGAAGAGACAGGAAGCGGCGGACCGATTAACGCATGATACGCACACTCTGCTCCGAATAAGAACAAACGTGCGTGGGGCCACAAGCCTGCTCAACGCGGCGAATGAACTGCGAGAGCTTCACGATTTTTTTGAGCGGCATCCGAGGTATATCGAGGTCGGTGCGAACAGAGCTTTCCTGGAGAAGTGGCCGAAAACGCTATTCGCCGAAGTTGCAGCGGGCCGCCACGAAGCAATTGAGACAGGAAGAGATTCAGGCGTGCTCAAAGAACTAAAAGTCGAAGTCGAAGACCTCACCCTTTCCTAGCCATCCTCTCTTCGCCCGCGCGTTGGCTCGCCTTCCGCCGGGACCGGGACCGAGCCGTCCGATGCGCTACACCGTGCGCCGGTTTGCAATAATCCACATTCCCACTTTTTGGAATGAAAGGCGCATGGCATTTTGGGCACACTCTAATATCTCCCATGAACATCATCACGAATGCCGCAGTTTCCAAATTGGGGCAATACACAGCGGGCGATAGTAGACGTTCTGCCTTGTAGGGACACCACGCTACCAATCTGGCACTTTGCACCGCGTTGCTCATTAGCTTGGAATAATCCCATCGAGCACCTTCCCGCCTGTCCCCACCGCCGGTATTGCGCGTTATCGTACCGAAAGTCGGTATCCAAGGGCGCACCATTTCTAGCGCGTCTTGAAGCCCACGTTCGTCCCTCTTGTCATACGCCGGACGAAGGCGGCCCGCGCCAAGATAAAGAAACTTCTCGTTAGTCGAAGAATCTCTTCGTGACGAAAAAATCTCTAGTCCCAGCCGCTTCTTGATTTCCGCCGCTGTTATCGCCCGGACCTTCACGTACCTCGTTCGCGTGGGACCTGGAAAGCATGTCACTTCCCCGGCGGCCATGTCGGGGTTTTCGGCGTCAACGAGAACGGGTAGTGTAACGGCCTGTAATGGTTTTATCATAGTAACGTGACATCGTACCATCCGTGCGCTACTCTTGGCAAGTTGCAAGTGGCTAGCATTTTCCAAGTATGGAAGGCAATCAAAACCCGGATTTTCTGACTGTGGACGGAGCGGCCCGGCTTGTGGGTCTTACGCACTGGACCATCAGACGGTGGCTTCAGACGAAACGCCTAACCCGCTACAAATCGGGACAACACACGGTTGTAAGCCGCCTGGAGCTGCTTGCGCTGATTGAACCCAAGCGGGAAATAGAGGCTAGCAAATGAGTTTGCCGTTAGAACCTTTGGGTGTCTAGCGGCAAGGGCGGTGGGCCGAGTCCATCCCGCCGCCCGAACAAGATAAGGAACTGTCCAACTAAGGGGAGAGAGTTGGGCCGCTCACGCGAAGTTCCCCGCACTGCCGGTAAAGACGGGCGCGAGCACACAAAAAATCACAGGAGAAACTTTTATGTCCCAACTAATGGAGCTGAAAAAACAACACGCGGAAACTCTGGCAGGCACTGAGCGATTTATTGCCTCCATCGAAAGGCAGAAGCGCCCGTTATCCACCGCCGAGAACGACATTGTCAAAGGACACATGTTGACGGCCAACCGATTGAAAGACGAAATCACCAAGGCAGAAGACGCTCAAGTTGCCAAGGTAAAAGCCATGCTTGCCGAAAATCCGGCCAAGCGATTGCACGTAACACAATCGGAAGATCGCGAGCGTCTAATACCGAAACGATTCTCACGTGAGTACTACGAGGCTTTTTACGATCAGGCGGTTCGGTCGGGCGGTAATGCCCCCGTAAACGCGGCTTTGTACGAAGGCTCGACAAGCGGCGGCGGGTATGCGGTGCCTATCATGGTAGATAATTTCATAGCGCCGCTCGCGCCCACCGCGAGTGACATCCGCTCCATTGCCACGGTAATCGAAACCACCAAAAACCTTTTGTTGCCCACTACCGCACCAACAGGTCTGCCCACCACTATCCAAACTGCGGAACTTTCAGCATTTGCACAGTCCGTTCCCTCGTTGGGTCAAGTGCAATTGCAAGCCTACCTCAATGCTCTGCTCGCACCTGTCAGTTTGGAACTGACGGAGGACGTACCGGGACTTGAGGCGTATATGCGTACCGTTGTCGAAGCGGCGCTCCTCGAACAAGAAGATGCGTTGTTTATTTCCGGCACAGGCTCCAACGAACCTCAAGGGGTTATCGGAAATTGCGGAGCTGGAATCACCGCCGAACCGGATGGCAACGGCAACCTCATATCCTTCGCGGGATTGAGTGCACTCATTGGAGCGGTCAAGGCGAAGTATCTATCCAATGCGAGTTGGCTCATGTCCCAAAGCACGGCCATTGTGGTCCGCGCAGCTCTTGCATATAGCGGGGCCTCGTTCGAGTGGACTCGGGGTGCCGATGGAGTGGAGCGCCTGTTTGGCTACAGAGTGGCTTACAGCGCAAGTATGCCTGCCGCCGCACGCGGTAACGCGCCGGTGCTGTTTGGCAATTGGAAAATGGGCTACGTCGTGGCCGATAGGGGCGGCCCCGCTGTGCGCCTGAAAATCCTTGACCAAATGTTCGGGGTCAACGGCACGCTGTATTGGTTGTTGAGCCGCCGCACGGACGCACGCGTGTGGGTCCAGGAAGCAATTCAGCAATACAACGTGGCCGCAAGCTAAACAGATTGGCGCGGGGTTGTTCTCTCTCCCCGGTTAGCGGGGCTTGCAAACGGAATCCGCGCCATCCTTTAGCAAAGGGTGACATCACCGGATGCGGGGTGAGCTAACAGCGGCCTCTAGCGTGCCGACGTTTCGAGAATCGCTAGAAAAAGAGACTGCCTGTTCTATCTGGGGAGAGGGGCGGGCAGTCCTTAAATTATCTTTCGAGGTTTCATCGTGGCACAACCTGTGTGGGTTTTGAGCGTTGACTTGCAGACTAAGACTGCAACTTTTCAGAGCGGCATGTCTGATGCTGCCAAGGCAGCACGCGGCAGCTTCACAGAGATTAAGAGCGGCGCGGATGAGATGAGCCGGGCCACAGGTGGCTCCATGATGGAAGCCCGGCACGGCGTCATGCTGCTTGGTGAAGAATTCGGAGTCCACCTTCCCCGCGCTCTAACTTCATTCATTGCCAGCATTGGACCCATTGGCGCGGCAATGGAGGCAGCCTTCCCCTTCTTGGCTATCATCGTGGGCGCAACGCTGTTGCTCCAGCACCTTGCCAAGCTGAAGCAAGCGGGTGAAGCCCTCTCGGAGTCACAGACTAACTTCGGAACTGTGGCGGCCAACGTCCTCAATTCTTGGGACGAGAAAATCCTCCAGGCCGGTATCAGGACGGATGAGCTAAACGGCAACCATCTGGGTGCGCTCGAAAAAACGCTTCAATCAATTGACCACCAGTCCATGCGGGAACTCGTCCAGTCCTTTGACACCGTAGCCAAGGCAGCGGACGTGACCTTCGCTAACCTAAAGACGAGCTGGTATCAGTTCGGGGCCGGGTCAGCCGGGGCCAAGAATTCCCTGGAGCAATTCAAGGTTTCGTATGACGCGCTCTTGGCAAAACAAGATGACAAAGGCGGCACGGCTCTGTTGGACGCGAAGATTGAGCGCGAGCAGCGCATCTTAGCCTTGCAGCAAGAGGCTTCCCGTAAGACATCCACAGGTCCCGGTGACTCTGGCGAAGCTGGCGCAATGAAGTTCTACGCGGCACGCCTGGAGCTGCAAAAATTGGGCGTGGGTTACTCGCAGAAAGAGATTGACGCCCAAGTAATACAAGTCAACGCGCTAAAGGACTTGGTGGATTTGGAATCAAAACGAGCGGCACTTGTGAAAGCCGATCAAGGCAACGCCCGGCAGACTGAGCAAAACCGGGGAGATGAGGACAGCGACAAGGCAGCACGGGACCAAGCGCAAGAGCAGCGGAAGGCGGCAGAGGACGCGGATAAGCTGTGGGAGGAAAACTATCGGGAGGCTGTGGCGCGGCTCCAGGAGAATGAGCGCGAGAAGATTGACGCGACTAAGCAAGGCTCACAGGCCCGGCTTGCCGCCATTGACTCCGCTATCAAAGAGGAAGACGGCAAGGGGTTGCAGGAGACGGGCTTTTACCGCTCGCTCCTCACGTCCCGCGTAGAGCTGACCCGGCAGATGGCAGAGGAGCAAGCCAAGATCACAGCGGAGGCAGGCAAGCAAGAGGCTGAGCACACGGCGAAAATGGGGGAGTTGCAGGTAGCGGCGGACAAGGACGCGGCGGCCCTCCGCCTGAGTGCGTTGCGGAACTCCGAACAAGCCCGCGGTGCGAGTGAAATACAGCTTGCCAGCGAAACATACGCAATTCAGATGACCAGCTATTCCCAACAGATAGCGGCCCTGGACAAAGGCTCAAAGGAATATGAGAACAAGCTAAAGGCCCTCCAGGACAAACAGCTTGAGCAAACCCGCGAGCATGAGAACCAAATAACCGCGATTAAGGAAAAGGCGGAGGAAGATCGTAACCGGCGCATCCTGTCTGCCGAGAATCGCTTTGACGATGAGATAACCCGGAGTGCCATGCAACTCCTCACCACGCATAAGAGTGTTGCTCAAGTCATGCGTGGGCTTGGGGACCAAGTGGCAGAGGGTCTAATTCAGAACGCGCTTAAAGCCATCATTGCGGATGACATGACCAAGCCGCATGACGCTGCCGCCGCTGCTCGCAAGGCGTACTTGGCCGGGATGCAGTTTCCCTTCCCCGCCAACTTGGTAATGGGACCGGCGCTTGGCGCTATGGCCTTTGCCTCCGTCATGGCCTTTGAGACAGGCGGCATTGTTCCGGGAGTGGGTAACAAGGACAACGTGCCCGCCATGCTCACGCCGGGGGAGGCCGTGTTACCCAAGCGGATGACTGAGAGGCTTTCGCAACCAAGCGGCAGCTCCGGCGCTCAGGAGATACACGTCCACCATCACGCTACTTACCACGTCCAGGCGTTGGACAGTGACGGGGTATCGGCGGTCCTTGAGAAGCACGGGGAGCAGTTTGCCGAGCACGCAAGCAATCACATACGAAAGATGAATCACTAACCAACATTTTTTGGGGAGGCAGGACGTGGAATTGAATTTTTCTCTTACATTGCCGGATGAGCTGTACCGCGAGTTGATTGACAGTTGCCGGGAGCGGAGTTGCTCACCCAAGCAATTTGCGGCAGAGAGTTTGGAAATTGTGCTCGCATCCTCGCGCTTGCCGAGAGTGGCTAGTCCTCTCCCGGCACGTATCGGGACGCGGGAGGTTGAGGAAGCGGAGCCGGAAGGTTATCCGGTCCACCTGGAGCAAGTATGAGTAAGGAAAATCACATAACGGCGGCAGAGTTTCGAGGCTTCAAGATTTCCGACAACCCGAAGCCGTGCGCGTCATGCTCACCGTACAACCCCAACCACCCGCCCGCGCCGGTGGTCATCGAAGGCCAGCACTTTTGCGTTTGGTGTGCTTTGGAGATTGCACGGGAGATCCTGGAAGGCACGCAAAGATGACCATCACGGAATTGCAAGAGCAACGCCGGTGGGTGTGTTGGAAGCTGACAAAGGTCCCCGGCAGAGATAAGCCCACGAAAGTGCCTTACATGCCGAACGGTCGCAAGGCTGAGAACGATGACCCCACAACCTGGAGCACATACGCGGAGTGCAATGCCGTGGTGTCACAGTTCTCCGGCCTTGGCTGTGTACTCGGAGATGGCGTTTTCGGCGTGGACATTGATGAGTGTTGCGATGCGGTCACCGGGAAATTTACGCCGGAGTCCCGCGAGATCGTAATTGCGCTGGACACCTACACGGAATACAGCTACTCGGGAGACGGCTGTCACATGTTGGGCCTGGGTGACCTGGACGAAAAGTACAGGAAGCAAAAGCGCAAGGTGATTGTGAAGGCCATTCCCGGATGCAGGCAGATTGAGGTTAAGTCCGCTGGATTTTACTTCGTTTACACCGGAAGGCATATCAGCAAAACACCGGCTGACCTAAGGCCCCGTCAGGCGCAATTGAATGCATTGTGCGCGAAGGTAGCGGCGGTCACCAAGACAGCCCTGTCAGTCTCCGCACCGGATGAGGCCGCCCGTTTTGCAAAACTGTGGGCCGGTGATATGAGCGATTACGCGGACAATCACAGCGTTGCGGACATGGCCTTAGTAAACATTCTCGCACGGAGATTCAATAACAACGCTTTCCAGATCGATGCGGAGTTCTGCAAGTCCGGCTTATATCGGGAGAAGTGGGAGCGCCCGGATTACAAATGGTCCACCATCTGGAAAGTTATCAAAGGCGCGGATGCTGTGACCTTCAGCGAAGATGAGCCTATGGAGGACGATGGCCCCACGGAATACCTTGTGGACGCATTGTCAGAATCGCATGAGGGTTGGTTTCCTCTTGGCGAGCTGTCACTAATTGGCGGGTCATCCGGCTCCGGTAAAACGTATTGGATGATAACGCTCTTGGGAAAAGTCCATAAAGGCGGTGATGTGTGGGGACACAAAGCTAAGGCGCGGGACTATCGCGTATTGCTACATGACCGTAGCCCAAAGGCCATGTTTCGCACGATGAAAGCCTTGGGGCTGCCGCCTGAAGCACGCGAAAGAATCATACGGTTATCCAGCGCACAGCAATTATGCAAGCCCGCCGAAATTCTGGAACCGCTGGTTGACCACAATCCCGGCGTGGATGCGTGGTTTATTGAAGGACTGGACCTGTGGATTCCCAAACAGAATGAGATGTCAGTAGTCGCGCCTATCTTGGATGACCTTCAACGTCTCGCCACGCGGAGAAACGTGGCTATCGTTGCCAGCATGGGCGCACCAAAACAGAAGCCCAAAGACAAATATTTTGGACGTGACGCGCTGTTTGGTAGCTCTGCATTCGCACGCAAAGTGGAAACCGTGGTCACAATTACTCTGACTGATGCGGATGACGGAGACAGCGCACGCCGATACACCGTGTTTCCACGCAATGGCCGTGTGGAAGATTTGTACATGGGTTGGTCCGCTAACGGCTTGGTGGTTGTGGATAAGCCGCTTGAGAAAACGGACGATAACACGGCAGCGGGCAGGATGGGCCGCGCTGTGCTCGCCATGTTCAAGCCGGGGGACCAAGTGATTTACTCACCGCAGTTTGGGCCGGAGGCAACGTTTTATCGGTGGAGAAAACAAGCTGTCCATGATGGTGATTTGGTTTTCAACCGTGGCTCGTATTTCGTTGCTCAGCCGGTGGAGCGCAAGCCAAACTGACCCGGCCCACAGTGCGTGATGAGGGGAATATTTATTTCCCCCCACCACCAACACATGATCGTAGGGTATTTGTCTTGTGTTGTGTGTTTTCAATCAGATGCGGGCGAGAGGAAAGCCATGTTCTTGATTGGTGATTGGCCGATCACAATCAAGGTTACGCGGGATTAAAGAACAATGACAGACACAAGCCACGGCAACGGGGCCTCATGGCCTCACCGTCCAGATAGCGAACGTTGGCCGGAGTTGTCCATTGTGAAGGTGGCCGCCGATTCTGTACCGTTTGGCGAGTCCATCAGCCGCAATGGTCGGACCGTGTGGGCTGCCTACCATGATGGGAAGCTAATAGCTGTGGGTGCTACACACGATGAGGCACGCCGCAAGTATCGTGCCTGGACTATCCAGACGGGCATGGAGGCACACAAGAACGATTAAGGCTGGGCGAACAAAGGGCGAAAATCTTGACAGTGGTTTGCTTGTCGCCCGCCGCATCCGTTTTTGGACGCCATACGCCGATACATTTGAAATTAAGTCTACCAAATCAGTAGACATTGGGAGCTAACACCATGCCACGCACAGTAAAGAAAGACGCCAACCTACAACCCGGCAAGCCTGTAAAGTCGGGCAACTTATCCGCCCGCGCCTCCATTGAATGGGACCGGCTCACAAGCGAGCTGGAAAACGCGCACATTCAAGTTGCCACGTCTCACCGCGCCTTGTTATCGCTCGCGGCCACGATTGCGGCGGACATTGCGGACGCTTGGGAAGTGGTCAAAATTGAAGGGACGTATGTAACGAACAAGAAGACCGGCGCGGTCCAGGTACACCCGGCAGCCAAGACGTTGAATGAACTCCGGCGAGACTACATCAAGGTCCTTACGGCGCTTGGCACCCGTGCAACGGCAGCTCCACCTCCGAACGATGGCCCCACGTTGGAGGAAATGCTTGGACGCTAAGAACACCCCGCCCACGGTGCCTATTCCGACCTGGAGCCTCTAAGAACGGCTCTAATGCTTGGGAACAGGCATTCAAAGCCCGAAATTTATGAGTCAGACCGCCGCTAATTCGCCTTGGATGAACGCCCGCGAAGCCGCGCAATACCTCCGCGTGGCACATCGCACCATCCTGGAATGGGCAAAGACCGGCAAGGTCCCCGCTCACCGGCTATCAGGGACGCGCCGCTGTACATGGCGTTTCCGTGCCGATGAGCTGGATGATGCTATGATGGCCGCGCCATCTGCCGCAAAGAATGGAGAATCATTCAATGCGACGGGAAAGTAAAAGCACAACCGGCAGCGTGGTAAAGGACCGGCGTAGTCAAATCTGGCAGTTCTTTTGGTGGGCCGATGGCCGCCGTCATAGTAAGACGTTAGGCCGTTTACCCACTAAGACGGCGGCATGGAACGCGGCGCAACAGTTCCGAGTCCGGCAGCCTCAACCTAAACCCTCCAGCGTGCCCACCGTGGCCGCGCTAGTAGAACAATACCGGGCAGAGAAGATGCCCAAGCGAAAAGACACAAGGGCAGGGTATGAGTCTTGGCTCCGCGTTTACATACTCCCCAAGTGGGCAGATCACCCGATCACGGGGCTACAGGCGCGTCCTGTGGAGCTGTGGCTCGATTCTCTGTCCCTCGCACCTAAGAGCAAGGTCCACATTCGCGGCCTTCTCAGCACGTTGTGGAATTTCGCCATGTGGAAGCAAGACGTACCGATGCAGGTAAACCCTATCAAGTTGGTGACGGTCAAAGGCGCGTCCAAGCGCATACGCAAGCCGCGCATTCTAGCCGTGGACCAATTCCGGGTGCTTCTCTCGCACATTCACGAACCCTTCAATACGCTAGCTCTGATGTGCGTTTGCTTTGGCTTACGCATCAGTGAAGCCCTTGCATTGAAGTGGTCCGACGTGGATTGGCTCAACGGCACGTTGCGAGTGGAGCGGGGCATCGTGCAACAGATCGTGGATGATGTGAAGACGGACGATTCACGCAAGACGCTGACAATTGCGGCGGATCTGTTGGACGTATTGAAGGTCTGGAAGCAAAAGACACAGTTCTCCGCGCCGGGGGATTGGATCTTTGCTTCGCCGGTACAGGTTGGAAGGCTGCCCTACTCCTACACGGGAGTAAAGCAGGAATTACAACGCGCCGCCGATGTCGCAAGCCTCGGGCATCTTCGAACGCACGCCTTCCGCCATACGTACCGCACGTGGCTGGATTCGATGGGTACGCCGGTGGGTGTACAGCAAAAGCTAATGCGTCACGCTGACATCCGCACAACGATGAACATTTACGGGGATGCCGCAACCCCCGACATGCGCGAAGCCCACGGCAAGATAGTGGGACTTGCGCTCAACGGCACGGAAACGGCACGGAAGCCCGTCTAACCTATTGAAAAATGGTGGGCGCTATAGGATTCGAACCTATGACTTCCACCGTGTGAGGATGGCACTCTACCGCTGAGTTAAGCGCCCAACGTTTTCTATTCAAACATCAGTGCGCAGTTCCTGCAACTCTGCTTGCCGAGCGCGAAGCCGATGAACCCGGTGCTTCGGCTCTGCAGGCGGGTTTTGGAGTAGTGGTGCGGGCGTGGTAGCCTATCGGCGGCAGGGGCACTGGCGGCATCGGGTCGTCAGTACTCTGCATGCCCAAAGTAACCTCCATGCCGGATGAAACCAGACCCCTGCGACCCGCCGTATCCTCCTCATCCAAGGGGATTTCTGGGGATTCATCGGAACAAGAAGAAGAGCAACTTTCCGCCTCCAGCCGGGTTCGATCAAGTGTGGGCGCAGCTGCCATTGACCGGAGCGTTCTGATGGCGACGGTGGGCCCTCGTCCGGCGAATGGTTTGCAGCCAGCATTTGTCGGCGCCGAGAATTTCACGGACGCGGAAGTGATGCTACGGGTGAAGGCGGGGGATCAATCCGCTTTCGACTATCTGGTGCAGAAGTATCGCCGTCCGCTGGTGAGCTTTATGTACCGCATGGCGCGCAACACGGCGGCCGCTG
This sequence comes from uncultured Acidobacteriaceae bacterium, assembly GCA_964403025.1. Classification (GTDB taxonomy): domain Bacteria; phylum Acidobacteriota; class Terriglobia; order Terriglobales; family Acidobacteriaceae; genus Sulfotelmatobacter. Next base: position 53,905 of record CAYOEH010000011.1, read on the forward strand.
AAGATCTGGCGCAGGAAGTTTTCTTGCGGGTCTACCGCTCGCGCCAGACCTACGAAGCCAGCGCCAAGTTTACGACCTGGCTCTACCGCATCGCCACCAACCTGGCGGTGAATCACGCGCGCGATACCCGGCACGAGCGGCCCGAAGTCACGGTGAGCCTGGACGAACCGGACGAGGAGACGGGCACGACGCTGGATGTGGCCGACGGCGCGGTTACGGCGGAAGAGTCCTTGGTGCGGCGCGAGCGGACGCTGGCCATACGGGCCAAGGTGGAAGCCCTGCCGGAGCGGCAGAAGCTGGCCGTGATCATGCACAAGTACCAGCAGATGGACTACAAACAGATTGCCGAAGTATTGAAGTTGAGCGAATCGGCGACGAAATCGTTGTTGTTTCGGGCCTATGAAACTTTGCGGGAACAGTTAAAAGAATTTCTGTAGGAAGGTTACTTTTGGAAGAGTGAGCATGGGCGAAGAGAATCTAAGGGGACATGGTTATGAAGTGCGAAGAAATTCGTGAAGTGATGCCGGACCTGGCCTCCGGCTTGATGGATGCGACGCCGGAGATGGGCGGGCATTTGGCGGAGTGTAGTGCGTGCGCCGGAAAGATGGAAGAATTTCGGCAGACGATGGCGTTGCTGGATGAATGGAAGGCGCCGGAGCCGTCGCCCTACTTTGATGTGCGTCTGCAAGCTCGTTTGCGGGAAGAGATGGCCAAGCCTCAGGCGGGCTGGTTGACCTGGTTCCGGCGTCCGGTGCTGGCTGCGTCCCTCACGGTGCTGATGGGAATTGGCGTGGGATTGTTCTTTACCAAAGGAGGCGGAGTCTACAACTCGGGGAACAACATTGTAGCGGACTCTCAGGTGCAAGCTGAACCAGGTACCGCGGTAAGCGATCTGCAGGCTTTGGAAAAGAATCACGATTTGTATGCTGATTTCGACCTGCTGGATGACCTTGAAGTGCAGCAGAATGTGGTGGCGAATCCGTAGAGCGAAGCAGCGAAGTGAGGTCTGCGGCAGAGCATACGTGGTGGGATGGATGACCCTGAGGGGCGGGGAGAATGCGGCTGAAAAATTGCACGGTGGGATGGATGGCGACGGCGGCGCTGTGTGTGGCGACCGTTATGGCCGTTCCCTGCCTGGCGCAACGTAACAACTTTCAGCACAACAATTTCCGGCCAGTGCAGGGGCGGCAAGTGGCCCCAAATCATCCCCCGGGCCAGGGGCACGCGGGCGACTGGCTGCGGCGCTATCAGGGTTTACCACCGGCCGAGCGGGAGCGAGCGCTGCAGAACGATCCCGGCTTTCGTCGTTTGTCGCCGGAGCGACAGCAATTGCTGCGGCAGCGGCTGCAGCATTTCTCGAGTCTTCCGCCGCAGCAGCAGCAGCGCATGCTGAACCGCATGGAAACCTGGGAGCACTTGACGCCTGGACAGAAAGGAGAGGCACGGCAATTGTTTGGCAGGATGCAGCAGCTTCCTCCCGATCGCCGGCGTATGGTGGGCACGGCCATCCGCGACCTGCGCGCCATGCCACCGGGCCAGCGCGAGCAGATTATCGATTCCAACCGCTTCCGGGGTATGTTCTCGCCCGAGGAACGCGACATCATGCGCGGAGCCACCCGGCTGCCGCTGGCTCCTCCCGAGAATGGCAGACCAGAAGAATAACTGCAGTTGAAGCGGTGAGGCAGTTTCTGGTCTCTGGAAGTTATCCCGTAAATCGTTTTGGGAAGGACACGAATTTTATTCGTGTCGTTAAGTCGCTGAAAAATGAGCCCGCGCTTCAGCGCCTGAGGTACGCTTTCCGCAGATTGTTCAGGCGTGCCGCCGAAAGTTTCCAATTTCTAGTCTTAGTGAAAATCGTGTGACACGGTCTCAGCCTTGGTAACGAACAGCGGTAGTACGCGTTCCGCCTTCACCGAAATCACATTGTCTTGATTCTGCAGGATCCCTTCAATCGCAAGAAATCGCTCCGAGGCCAGCAGCAGCCGGTTGCGATGAAACAGATCAGGCGTGATGATCGCGTTGGCTACTCCCGTTTCATCTTCCAGACTGAGAAACACAAAACCTTTTGCGGTTCCCGGGCGCTGGCGTGTGATGACGCAGCCTCCGATGCGTAGACGTTTTCCGCTGGGAATCTCGCGCAGTTCACTGGCGCGGCGAATGCCCATGGCATTGAGCCAGTCGCGACGATACGCCATGGGATGCGGTCCCACCGTGAGGCCGGTACCGTGAAAATCGGCCACCAGGCGCTCTTCGTGGTTCATGGGTTGGAGTGGGGAAGGCAAATCAGGTTCCGGCAGATTTTCCAGCAGTGGACCGGAGCCGCGCACCGCGCGTTCCACCTGCCAGAGAGCGTCGCGGCGATGAAGTTGCAGTTTCTGGTTTCCCGTTTCCGGTTTCCAGAAAGAACTCGCTCGAGTATCCAATTTTCTAGAAACTGGAAACTGGAAACTGGAAACTGAATTCAGCGCCCCGATCTCCGCCAGCGTAGTGAGTTCGTCCTTGCGCAGTTCTGGAACGCGGCGGGTGAGGTCGTGAATAGAAGCGAACGGAGCGCGTGTGCGTTCGCGTACCAACGCCTGAGCGCCTTCTTCACGCAGGCCGCGAACATAACGTAAGCCCAGGCGTAAGGCGATCTGGTTTCCAGTGTCCAGTTTCTGGTTTCCAGTTGTCTTGTCGATTAAACCCATGGGCAATTCCTGCGAATGACTGGAAACCGGAAACTGGGAACTGGAAACTGTTTCCAGCGTGCACATCCATTCCGAACGCGTCACATCCACCGGCAGCATTTTCAATCCGTGGCGTTGCGCGTCTTTCGTGATCGTGGCGGGAGAATAAAATCCCATGGGCTGGTTGTTGAGCAAGGCGGCGGTAAACGCAGCAAGATAGTGGCACTTCAAATAAGCGCTGGCATAAGCAATCAGCGCGAAGCTGGCAGCGTGCGATTCGGGAAATCCGTAGAGCGCGAAAGAAGTGATGGAAAGAATAATTTGCTCCTGCGCCTCATGGGAGATTCCGTTGCGCGTCATGCCGGTGCGCAGCTTGGCTTCGATTTCTTTCATGCGGGCCTGCGATCGCTTGAAGCCCATGGCGCGGCGCAGATCCTCCGCTTCGCCGCCGGTAAAGCTGGCTGCGATCATGGCGATGCGCAGCAGTTGCTCCTGAAATAGCGGCACTCCCATCGTGCGTTTGAGAACCGGTTCCAGCGAAGGATGCGGATACGTAACCTCTTCGCGTCCCTGGCGGCGTTGCAAAAATGGGTTGACCATCTGGCCGACGATCGGTCCCGGCCGGATGATTGCGACCTGCACCACAATGTCATAAAAACGTTTCGGCCGCAGTCGCGGCAGGCACGACATTTGCGCGCGGCTTTCCACCTGGAACATGCCGATGGTGTCGGCCTTCTGCAACGTGGAATAGACCGAAGAATCGTCTACTGGAAGATGCGCCAGATCGACTTCTTCCTCGTAGTGGTTGCGGATCAGTTCGATCGAATCCTTGAGCACGGCCATCATGCCGAGCCCGAGCAGATCGACTTTGATGATGCCCATGTCGGCGCAATCTTCCTTGTCCCACTGCACTACGACGCGGCCGGGCATGGACGCGGGTTCGAGCGGAACAACCGAATCGAGTTGCCCCTGGCAAATCACCATGCCGCCGGAGTGCTGGCCGAGATGACGCGGCATGTCCTGCACCGCCAGGCACAGTTCGTAATATTTGCGCAGGCGCGGATGTTTCAGATCAAGTCCGGCATCGCGGAAGCGGCGGTCGAGTGCATCATTCTCGTCACGAAATTCCCAGGTAGCAACGGCGGCCGAAATTTTGGCCAGCGTTTCCGGATCGAACCCCAGCGCCTTGCCCATTTCGCGCGCCGCCATGCGGTTGCGGTAGGTGATGACATTGGCGGTCATGGCCGCGCCGCGTTCGCCATAACGCCGGTAGACATACTGAATTACTCTTTCGCGCTCGTCGCCGCTGGGCAGGTCGAGGTCGATGTCCGGCCACTCGCCGCGTTCTTCGGAAAGAAAACGTTCGAAGAGAAGCTCCATGCTGATGGGATCGACGGCCGTGATGCCCAGCGAGTAACAGACAGCGCTGTTAGCGGCCGATCCGCGGCCCTGCACCAGAATATTTTGCTCGCGGCAGAAGCGAACCAGATCCCACACGATCAGAAAATATCCGGCAAGTTTAAGCTTTTCGATGAGCGCCAGCTCGCGCTCAATCTGGCTGCGGGCGCGGCTTTGCACGTCAGCTTTAGCGCGGCCATAGCGATGGCGAAAGCCTTCCCAGGCGCGGTCGCGCAGGAACGAATTCATCGTCTCGCCTTCGGTAACGGGATAGCGGGGGAATTCATAGCCGAGATCGTTAAGTGTGAATTCAAGACGCGAAGATAGTTCGAGAGTGTTGGCGAGTGCCTCGGGCAAGTCTGCGAAGAGTTGCTGCATCTCCTGCGGCGATTTCAAATAACGTTCGGAGTTGCGCGCCAGCAAACGACCGGCCGTCGATAATGTGCGGTGATGCCGGATGGCGGTGAATGCGTCACAAAGCTCGCGATTTTTTTCAGTCGCATAGCAGACGCCGTTGGTTGCGAGCAGGGGAAGATTCAGCGAGCGTGCAATTGCGATCGCGGCGCGGTTGCGAGCTTCTTCTTCCCGATGAAAATGGCGCTGCAACTCGATATACACATTGCCGCGGCCAAATAATGAAATCAGCTGCTCGATCTGCCGGCGGGCTTCTTCCATGCCGCCATGCTGCAAGGCAGTTGCCAGAGGCCCATCCGCGCCGCCGGTTAGACAAATCAGACCATGGCCGTGCTCTTCCAGTTCCTCTTTCTGAACCACTCCCTCACCTTTTTTCGCGCGCAACTTCATTTTGGTGATCATGCGGCATAGATTCTGATAGCCCGCGCGGGAGGAAACCAGAAGGGGAAGACGAAACTCACCACGGAGACACGGAGACACGGAGGAATTCTTAAATTTGTGACTGTTAATTTTAAATTGTTGATTGTTTTTCTCTGTGTCTCCGTAACTCCGTGGTAAAAATGCCGTGACTTCCGCGCCAATGTGTGCCTTGATTTTGAGTTTTTTCGCGGCCATGTGAAAGCGAGGCGCACCGTAGACGCCATCGGTATCGAGCAATGCCATGGCAGGCATTTTTAATCGGGCACAGGCACCTGCCAGATCCTCCGGCAAGGAAGATCCTTCGAGGAAGCTGAAAGCCGAGCGGGCATGAAGTTCGATGTAAGGCATATCTCGCTAAAACCCTTCACCACAGAGACACAGAGTCACAGAGAAAATCTTCTACCTGTTTTATGTTTTGTCTTCTCTGCGTCTCCGTGCCTCTGTGGTAAAAAAATTCAGTCATACGTCCCTTCCACGAACCAGCCTCCGCCGAGTAGATCGTGCACGAGGCGGTAGAGAGCGATTCCTTCCGCATTCTGCAAAGCGATGTCCCACTCATCGCGCGACCAGGCTTCCCGCTCCCACCAGTCGCCGGAACTGCGCCAGGGGCCGGCCTTCCAGAGCACACTACCCTGTACTTCTTTTTTCTTCGCGCACACCACGCGTGCAAGTTCTGCGTTCTCCAGGGTCACTGTGGCCCGCAGCGGCGGGCGGAATCTGCGAAGCGCCGCGACGGCAGATTTTTCTCCTGCCGGCGCAAAAGTTTTTCGTGACCGATCTTTCGATGCTAGTTCTTTCGACGCGAGGCTTTCCTGCGTGCCTCCAGGCGAAAAGCGCCGCATGCGAAAGCCTTCGGCACGGTGCGTATCCAGCAACTCCAGAGCTCCCACACGCGATTCACCGACCAGTCCGGCAATTCGCGCCAACGTGAGTTCCAGTTTTTCCGGTTCTGGCGACGGAGGCAGAAATAACCCGGCTTGCGCCGACCGCGGCCGCGCCGGTTCCGCCACAAGATGAATCTTCAGGATGGGCGCGCCCGGCGGATGCGCATTCAAATCCAGTTGCAGCAGCTTGAGAAAAAGTTTGGGATCCAGCATGGGAAGCGGAAGACAAAGAGTCCTGCAGAATTTATTTTGCTGGCCGGAAACAAAATGCTGAGCTGGCGATTGCGGTGAGATGCAAGAGGGATTGCCCTCACAAGAAATTTCGGAAGCATCGAGCCGAGAATCACCTCGCGTCAAATTTTGCAGTTCCAGCGTGAGCCGCAATTCCTGAGTGTTCAGAGCACGTGAGGCCAAACGCGCACAAATCTGCTCGAGCAGACGATTCATCAGAAAGGCTAGAGGCTCCAGCAGCACAATGGGATATTCCAACTCGATCGCTTCTTCAAAAACCGCAGGCGCTTCCACCGGAACCAGTGTGCGCGAAGCCGCGCCCCGCGCCAGTTGCTGCAGGCGCAGGCCTTCCTGGCCCAGACGCTCACTGAGCGCGATTTCGGGCAGCGCCGCCAAGGCTCGCAAATTTCGTATGCCCCAGCGATCCAGCGTTTCGAGCAGACCGGCTACTTCTTTTTCCTGATCGGGTTCTTTTTCTGCACTCTCTTTACTCGCACACGGATTGAAAAATAAACGATTGGCAAATAAAACTTCCACTGGCAAAGATCCCAAAGACTCGTTTTCTTTCCCTGGCAAAATTACAGTTATGCTGGAAAATCCGCGGGCGGCAAGCACAGCGGCATCGGGATTCGAAGCCACGGCAACATTGCCATCCAGTCCCAGTTCTGCAGCGCAGCGCAAGAGATTGCGGGCAATTTCTGGCAGCGAGCCAAAAAGAGATTCCATGCCTGCCAGATCAAGAATTACCGTGTCGGCGGCTGCATCCTCCACGCAAGGCGAAAACGATTGCGCGCAATCCAGCAGGACGGCGTGCGCCACCGATTCCTGCAGCAGAGAACGCGGACGCAGCGTCAACTCCGAACAAAGTTCTGCCTGCGCTTTGGTCATGCCGGGTGTGATGCCGCTGCGGGCTGCACTCTCGTTCACGGCGAAAATTTTTTCCATGGGAGGCTTCCCCTCGAAAATGGCCAAGGCCAGCGCGCGCAACTCCGGTTCGGCGCGAGACACTGCGGCCACGGGAAAATTCGGCACGAAGATGCAGGCAAAAGGCATGATGAATCAGTGGCCAGTTGTCAGTGCCAGTTGCCGGTGGGATTTTTCTGTCAACTGGGCGCTGGCAACTGACAACCGGGCTCTCATCCCGCCCATGCGGTTTTACTGGCGAAAGTAATCTCAGCGGAGCGAACTGGTTTACGATCCATGCGCGAGCGCACTAGCTCCGCCGTGATTTCCATTTCAGTCAGCAACTGTGCATGGGTGGGCGTCGGGCTTGCCTGATTTTCTGACGTGCCCAGTTTCATCGATCCCAGCTTGATCAATAAAGATGAGCAGCTTCCGGCAATGGACTGCCGCTCTACCGCCAGCAGCACCGTGGACGTGGGTTCTACCGCACGGCGGAAGCGGAACCAAGTAGCCAGCGGAATACGGCGTGCCGCTTGTGGCAGCAGATCGCCCAGATCGAGGACGATCATTCCAAAGCCTCCACTTTCGAGCAGCAAATCCGTAGTACGCAGGAGTTGTTCCAGGCAATGTTCGGCCTGATGCGAATTCTCTCCGCAACGCACCCATAGCAACCGGTCCAATTCAATCCCTGCAGCGGCGAGTGACAGCGGATCGAGAGCATCGCTGGCATCCACGATCGCGCAAAATTCTCCACGCCGGGTTGCCGCAGACAGAGCGGCCAGCATTAAGGTGCTGCGGCCGGAAGAGGCGGGACCGCAAATTTCTGTCAGGCAACCGCGGGGCAATCCTCCGGTGAGCGCGTCCATCGCGACAATGCCGCTCGATACCATTTCTGGCGCAGGACGCACCGCCAACCGAGAGGCCGGAGTTACGCCGGCAAGCCTCGCGTCTTGGAAGGCCCCGGGAAAAATTGCAGAGACGACTCGCTGGGGCGGCCGCGCCTCAGTGAAAAGCTCTGCCTGCGGGCAAACCTCGGCCTCATTCTTACTTTCAAAGACAAAAGGGCGGCCCTGGGCCGCCGAAGTGGAAAACACTGCGGAAGACATAAATTCCTCAGGGGAAATTTCAGGGAACTCCGGAGTCGGGAAGGCTCCGCAGGCGTTTTCGCTTTTTATTCGCCTTTGAGAATTGTGCGCCTGGCCGGGAAGATTGTCAAGCAGAGTCCTGATCGTGCCGGGAACAAGCCTAAACCCCTGCTATTTCCCGCTATAACTCACTCTCCAGATCGAGTTCGATCCATCGTCGCTTACCAGCAGGGAGCCATCCGGAGCCACTGTCACGCCCACCGGCCGTCCCCATACATTGCCATCGGGCAATACAAAGCCGGTCAGGAAATCCTCATACTCGCCGCTGGCGTCGCCTGTCTGGTGGAGTGGCACGCGAATTACCTCATAGCCCACGCGCACCGCTTTGTTCCAGGAGCCGTGTTCGGACGCGAAAATGTCTCCCTTATATTCCGCCGGGAACTGCTGGCCTTGATAAAACGCAAATTCCAGCGACGCGTTATGCGGCTGCAACAGCACATCCGGCACAATCACCTTATCTTTCAACTCCGGATGTTTGCCCTTGTGCCGCGGATCCTGATATCCGCCCATATACCACCACGGCCAGCCGTAGAATCCCCCTTCCTGCACGTGCGTGATGTAGTCGGGGACCAGATTGTCGCCCAGTCCGTCGCGCTCGTTCACCGAACACCACAGTTCACCGGTCTGCGGATTCACCGCAATTCCGCCTCCCGCATTACGAATCCCGTAGGCATACACGCTTAACACGCAATTTTCAGGATTGCAGACTAAAATGTCGGCACGGTTTTTTTCTCGCAGCGAATAGTCGGGATCATCAATGTTCGATCCCGAGCCTACCGCGACAAACATTTTCTTTCCGTCCTGCGAGAACACCACGGCGCGAGTCCAGTGTCCCCCTGGCCCCGGCAGATCGGCGATGTGTTGCGGCGCTCCGCTCGCCTTCAAATCGCCGTTGTGATACGGGAATCGAACCACTTCGCGCTCGCTGCCCACATAGAACCACTGCGGATCAGGGCCCGGGGGATAGAAGGCCAGGCCATACGGGCGTTTCAAGCCGCCGGCAAAAATGGCGGATTGCTCAGGCTTGCCATCGCTGGTGAGTCCGCGAAATACACGAATGCGTCCGGGGTCGCTTTCCGCCAGAAAAATATCGCCGTTCGGCGCGGTACGCAGCGTCCGGGGATTCTCAAGACTAGCGGCATACATTTCCACTTTGAAACCAGCAGGTGCGACCGGCCATACATCGGCCGGGCGCGCTACTAAATCAGGGCCGTTATCCGCCGATTGCGTGGCATACGGCCGCGGCAGATCATTTACAGTAATTTTGTGAATCGTTCCCGGCTTCTCGTAGCGGAAGTCGGTGAATGGCGGCGTCGGCGGCGGAGCCTTCAACTTCGATGTGCTCGTGTCAGCTGGCGCGGGCGCGCTTGCCTCCGGCGCAGTCTGCGATTTCCCCATCGACTTCACATAGGTAACGATCTGCCATCGCTGTTTTACTGGCAAGGATGCCCACGAGGGCATGCCGTTTTCTTTGTCGCCGCGGGTGATGAACCAGAACACTTCACCAGGCTTAACGGAATCGAGCTTACCGCCGGTCAGAGCGGGCACATTGCCGGTGCCTTGGCCCGTCCTGCCGTGGCAGGAGAGGCAATTGCGTGCATACAGTTGCTTGCCAGCCTGCGCCGCCGCGTCCTGGCCTTCGTATGGATTCTTCATCGCTTGCGCCGAAGGCGGTGCGTTGTGGAAGTTCGCATCTACATTCTGCGCGAACAGCAGGGCGATGGGTAGAAGAGTTGCTGCCGCGAGAAGGGCGTAGCGAAGGGCGAATGGGCGCATGAATCCTCTCCGAGATCTATTTACAAGTGAGGTTTTTAGCTGAAACTGCTGAAACTTTGGATGCACTTGCGTGGCGTTAGGATTGTGTAAGTCTCGCCAGACCAGCGCGCAAATCATGACTCCGCAACTCACCCGGACAATCGCTGCGCGTTTCGCTGGCGTCGAAATCTTCAGGCTCTCGGTCTTGCCGTCCCGCTCGATCTCTGGGCGGAAGAGCGTGGATACGCCAAGCTCCATCCCAACCTGCTGGGGATGTGATCTCGAAAGTGATTACTTTTGTAATTCCGCGACTAATTTCGTTGTGCCGGGTTTGTAAAGTTCTTGTAAACATACAACCTGGTCCGCTTGTAACTTGATCAGAGTGCAAGAAAGCCGTATAAGCTTAAGGAAACCACAAACAACTCAACCTGAATTGCAGACGGAGTATTCAATGCGATCCTGGAAGTTTCTTCTGCCGCTTCTAGCCACATCTCTGTGCTTCGCCGCCCAACCCGACCGCATCACCGGAGGGATCAATTCCGGCCAGATGGTGGCGCTGGCAAAAAGCCTGCATCCGAAGGCAAAGCCAGAATACGATCAGGGCGTCGTAGATCCGTCTCTGAAGTTGACCTATATCACGATGTTGATGGCGCCATCGCCGACTCAGCAGAAGGCTCTGGATCAGCTTCTCGCCCAGCAGCAGAACCCCAAATCCCCCAACTACCACGAGTGGCTCACGCCGCAGCAGTTCGCCGATCAGTTCGGCCTCAGTCAGAACGATTTAAACGAAGTTACCGCTTGGCTCAAGTCGGAGGGATTCCAGATCATCAGCGTGGGAGGCGGACATAATTCCATCGCATTCAGCGGCACGGCTGCCCAGGTGCAGCATGCCTTTAATAGCGAGATCCATCGCTACAATGTTAACGGGGAAGAACACATCGCCAACTCCACGCCGCTCATGATCCCCACCGCGCTCAGCGGCATTGTGAGCAGCGTGATGGGCGTGCATAACTTTGGTCCGCATCCTACAAATCGATTTCGCGGCCAGGCAGGAGTGCGCAATCCCCGCCCTGACTATTACTCCTCGGGCTTCAACACGAATTTCCTCGCTCCTGGCGATGTTGCCACGATTTACGATATCAATCCGCTCTACACCGCTTCCACGCCAATTGACGGAGCTGGGCAAAAGCTGGCCATCATCGGCCAAACTGATGTTTACCTTGCTGATCTCAACGATTTCCGCTCCGGTTTTGGGCTCAATCCGATCACTGGCTGTACGACCAATCCGACGACCGGAATCATTACAGCCTGCAATTCCACCTATTTCCGGTACAACGTGGTGGGCGCCGATACTGGCACAACCTACAACTGCGGCGATTTAGGCGAGGCAGACCTCGACATCGAGTGGTCGGGAGCGATTGCACGGAACGCGCAAATCATATTTGTAAACTCTCCTCTTACTTACGACTCGAATTGCAACATTGTCAGCGGCGGCGGCGTCAATGCCGCCCTGACCACGGCCGTCGATCCTTCGAGCGGACCAGTAGCCGCTCCTGTCGTCAGCATGAGCTACGGGATTTGCGAGTTGGAGGCCGATAGCCTCGAAACCGTTCTGACGCAGGGCAACGCCGAAGGCGTCACCATTTTGAACTCATCCGACGATATCGGTTCCGCGGGTTGCGACTTTAGTCCGCCGAACAACACCCCACCGTTCAGCGCAGCGGTGGGCGGGTTGGCTGTGAGTTATCCGGCAAGCAGCCCAGAGGTCACTGGAGTCGGCGGCACCGAGATCTCCGTCGCAGACGATGCTACTCCTCCCAACGCTTTCTGGGGCACCACCAACGGTACCAATGAAGGCTCTGCGCTAAGCTACATTCCTGAAATTCCCTGGAACGATGACGAAGAGCTCGCCCAGCTTTGCCAGGGCGATAGCACGAATCTATTTTGTGAACAGGGTGGCAGCCCAGCCGTGACCGGCTGGGTTCCGCTTACTTCCACTGCGACTGCGCAGCAGGTGCAGGAGGACATCTGGATTTCCGCCGGTGGCGGCGGGGCGAGCAACTGTATAAACTCCCCCAGCGGCATTTGCCTAGCCTCAGGAGGCGGCTTCGCTCAGCCCTCGTATCAGCAAACCTTGGTGGTTCCGAGCGCCCCAGCAGGCGTCCGCTACGTTCCCGATGTCTCCATGATGGCTTCGCCGAACTTCCCCGGTTACATCTTCTGCACGCCGGTAAACGCGCCAACTACTACTACCAGCACTTGCGCCAGCGGAATCGCGACCGCCGTGGACCCCAATCAGTCCATCATCGGAGGCACTTCTGTTTCGTCTCCAGTTTTCGCCGGTATCGTAACGCTGCTGAATCAGTATCTCGCCGCCAGCGGTGGTCTCAGCAACATCAATTCGAAGCTTTACTACATCGCCGCTGCCAACTTCTACCCCGCATTCCACCACGTCACTACCGGGGATAATAACGTTTATTGCCAGGCGGGAGATCCCGTGGGCTTCCCCAGCAACGTGGTTTGTCCCTCTTCCGGCGTCATCGGCTACAGCGCGGCGAATTCAGACCCGGCCACCGGCTATAACCTGGTCAACGGCCTGGGATCCGTGGACGTCAACCAGTTGGCCCTTGCCTGGGCGGCATCCGCTGCGACTACTGCTACATCGCTTTCGTCGTCTACCACTACGAGTGTCGGTGGACTCGGTGTCACTCTCACCGCGAACCTCACGCCCACCACTGCCGCCGGATATGTGAACTATTACGTGACCGGCTCGAACTCGCCGATCGGCAAAGCAACCGTGTCCGCAGGAACGGCTGCCCTCCTAACGACCGCCTTGCCCAACGGCGCTGACAACATCACCGCTTCATACTTTGGGAATAACGGGGGCTCAACCTCGAACTCCGTGACCGTTACCGTCACGCCAGCCGATTTCAGCATGTCGGCCTCGGTATTGACGCCCGCTTCTGTCCCTGCAGGTCAGTCGACGACCGCCGTCCTAACAATCACCCCTGTCACCGGCGCTGGCACGATAACCTTCACGCCCAGCAACTGCTCCGGCCTTCTCACAGGTGCAACCTGCAGCTTCAGCCCCGCAATGGTCCAGTTCGGAGGAGTTTCGCCCACCGGAACTACCACGCTGACCATCAGCACTACCGCAAACATGACAGTGCCTATGCCTCCTGTCGCTCAAACTGTCACGGTTACAGGAACGGAAAGCGGCACCGGCGGCAATTCTCACACCGCTGCTGTCAGTTTCACATTAGCCGCAACCAACCAGACTTTTAGCGTCGCGCCCACGAATGGAACTGCCACTTATTCGATAGCCGCTGGAGCAACCGCTGCGGTTCAACTGACGGTCACAGGTACAAACGGCTTCGTCAACAGCAGCAGCAACACCACCGCCTTGCCGGTAACGTACAGTTGCCTGCAAAGCAGCATTCCGTCGGAGGCGAGTTGCGCTTTCAGCCCGAACGGCGGCAGTGCGGTCAGCGGAACTTCTCTCACACTCAACATCTCGACCGGGGCTCCCTCGTCGCAGCTGCATCCGCCACTGGGGCGTGGCAGCCGCATTTTCTACGCTCTACTGCTACCCGGCCTGTTCGGAATTGTGTTCGGAGCGAGATCGCGCAACCGCGGTGTTCGCTTGCTTGGCCTGATCGTGGTTCTCGGCCTCTCCACGCTGGGGTTGGGCTCTTGCGGAAGCAGTAATAGCAGCACTGGTGGCCAGAAGAATCCGGGAACACCGGCGGGAAGCTATACCATCGTCGTGAACGCCACCACGGCAGGCCCGACCGCGCTCACAGCCACTCCACTTAAGATCACGCTCAACGTCACGAATTGATCTGGGGTACGGCGAAAGGCGCTCCGCATCTGCGGAGCGCTTTTTTGCCTAAAGCGAGAGAGCATTAGATTCGTCTTACACGTGTGCACGACCTGCTATTGCCCCCGAGGCTGGAGTTTTTCCTCCCCGAGCCGATGATTGGATTGTGTCGAACTCCTCTGCCGCGTCCGCGCGCGATGATACCCAGGGCATCAAGCTGCGTTACGTGGCTCGCCAGCCAATCTTTGACCGCGAGGAGAAAGTATTCGGTTACGAACTTCTTTTTCGCGATGACATGGAGAACGCCTTTCACGGCGGCGATCCCGACGTCGCCTCGCGCTCTACCCTCGACAGTTCGCTCCTGGTGGGCCTGGATGTGCTTTGTGATGGCCATCGCGCTTTTCTGAATTGCACCCGCGACACTTTGATTGGTGGACTGGTTATGCTGCTACCCTCGCACTCGACGGTGGTCGAAATTCTCGAAACTGTTCCCGTCGATACCGAGGTAATGAATGCATGCCAGCGTCTGAAGGAAGCCGGATACCTGATTGCCCTCGATGACTTCGTCAGCGACGATCCGCGCGAGCCGCTGGCCGAAATGGCCGACATCCTCAAAGTGGACCTGAAACTTACCACGCTCGAGCAGCGCGCCGCGTTGGTAAAAAAGCATGGCCCCTGGCGCTGCCGCATGCTGGCGGAAAAAGTCGAGAACCACGCCGAGTTTGTTGCCGCCCGCGATCAAGGCTTCGTCTATTTCCAGGGCTACTTCCTGCGCCGCCCGGAAATGATGACCACGCACCACGTGCCCGCCAACCGGATCAATTACATGAGAATGCTGCAGGCCGTATCCCGACCCGAGTTGGACGTGCCCGAACTCGACAATCTGATCAAGACCGAAGCTTCCATCTGTTACCGGTTGCTGCGCTACATGAACTCGGCCAGGTTTGGATTCAGGAATGAAATCCATTCCGTGCGTCACGCGCTTGCCATTCTCGGCGATCGCGAGGTGCGCCGCTGGGTGCGCCTGATCGCGGCCGTCGGTGCTTGTCAGGATAAAACCAGCGATCTCGTGCTCTGCGCTTTGGTTCGCGCGCGCTTCGGGGAATTGCTGGCTCCGCTGGCGCGGCACGGCGACTCCGATCTTTTCCTGCTCGGACTGCTCTCCATGCTCGATGTCATGCTGGAAATGCCCATGTCCGAAATATTGGAAAAAATTCCCCTGGATTCCGAAACCAAGGCCGTGCTGCGAGGCGAGCCCAGTTCGCTGCGCTCCGTTTACCAGTTGATGCTGGCCCACGAGAGCGGCGAGTGGGACGCAGCTCACGCAATCTGCGACAGCCTCCAGATCGATCCCGACGCGGTTGCCGCTTTCTATTGGCAGTCCCAGCAGTGGGCCCGCGAAGTCTCCAGCGGAGCGTGAAGACGGGTTTTCGGACTGCCTGGAGCCCGCAGTCCGCCAGTCATGTCCTGTTGTGCAAAACCTATCCGTTTTGCCACTTGCGTGCCTGCAGTCGGACGAGTACCATTAGCTTGTTCTCATTGGCCTCGTTCCCGCGTAGGCCTTCCGCGCCCCAGGCCGTTCCCGGCGGCGCGACGGATCCGACAACGGATAACCGATACGCAAACATTTATATTTTGTCGCCAATACGAGTTTGCTTCATCTGATAACGGTTGATCACGATTTTGCTTAGGAATTTGCACCAGCTCAACTCGCCATACCGCATGTAATCGTATGTCCCGCGTGGAACGTGCGGCGTGAAGGGCGTCCTTAAGCCAACGAAAAGAGCTGGAGTCAAAAGTTGCTGGTGCGCCAATATTGCCAAAGCCTGCCGCAACCAATTGGGAAGCCTGAGATTGTAAAACCTGAACTTGGGGAATCTTGAACAGCAAAACTTTGCAACGCTGCACCGGATCCACGATCCGGCACAAGCAGCTTTGAGAGGACTATGAACGCAGGACCAGGAAGGCCCTCCGGTGGCGGAGGCAGAAACCGACGCCGCCGCGGACGACGCCCCAACAATGCACGCGGAGCCCGCCCCGCCGGCCCCAGCCAGTCTCGCCACAATCAGGACGGCATCTACACCGCTCCCATGGATCACAGCTACCGTGCTGCATTAGCCGGCAATGGCAACAACGGCCAGAACGCGCGTCGCGGCCCGCGTCCCGGTTTTTCTGCGCCCTTCGCGCCCGCTGATCCCGAACCGCTGCCCGCTTTGCGCGAAGATTCCAACTCGCGCATCTTTGCCTTCGTGGACGATCTGTTCTTTGCGGCCAAGATTCAGGAGACCGCCCGCAAACTGAACGTCAAAGTCGAGTTCGCCAAGAACGACAAAGACCTGGCTGAGCGCATGCTGCAGAATGGCGAAGAAAAGCCCTCGCTCATCATCTTCGATCTCAACAACGCCAACGCCAAGCCTCTCACGCTCATTCCCAAGCTGAAGTCGAAGCTGAAGAAGGGAACTTCCATCATCGGATTCCTCTCTCACGTCCAGGGTGATCTGAAGCAGAAAGCACACGAAGTAGGCTGCGACATGGTGCTGCCGCGTTCCGCCTTCTCGCAGAATCTGCCGCAGTTGTTGCGCCGGCATGGAGCGCCGGAAGACGAGAATCCGACAGTACAGTAAGCGCTGGAGCCGCCTATCCCGGCGGCCAGCTCAACGTCCGTCCTCCCAGCAGATGCACGTGGAGATGAAACACCGATTGTCCCGCGCCCGGGCCCACGTTTAACACAGTTCGATATCCGTGCTCGATATTTCGCTGGCGCGCGATCTCCGCTGCCGCCAGATGACAGCGGCCAATCAGTTCAGCCTCTTCCGCCTGCGCTTCCTTTAGCCCCGCAATGTGTTCCTTCGGAATGATCAAGATATGCGTGGGCGCTTGCGGGTTGATATCTTCGAAGGCAAAGACATATTCGTCGTCGTAAACCTTCTTGGCGGGAATCTCGCCGCGGAGAATGCGGCAGAAAAGGCAGTTGCTGGCGGAGTCGTTTGCCACAGTGCACCTCGGCCAAACGATAGCATCTGCGCCGCAGGGTTGTCAGCGCAGTGGGGAAGTAAAATCGAGCCTACGGGACCAGCTTGAGTGCACGTCGTGAAAGACCCTAGGGGGACTGAAAAGCACCCTGGTTAACAAGTAGCCTCCTCGGCTTCCCAACCAACGCAGAAAACCGGGCATCAGACACTCTCCGCTGCAAATCGTGTCATGAGGTCCCTATGTTCCCCAGCACTCGCGCTTCCTGTCTCGCTACTTCGTCAACCATCTTGTTCATCCTAGCCAGCCTGACGGCTGCGTCCGCGCAAACGAACTCCACAGAAGTCACCCAATTAAAGTTCACTCAGCACGATCTTCCCATCGGCACCGCGCCCTACAACAACGGTAGCAGTTCCTCGATCATCACTGGCGATTTCAACAACGACGGCATCCTCGATGTGGTGACGATCGATGGGACGCCGACTGGGGCCGAGGCCTCCTTCTTCAAAGGGCTGGGCGGAGGAAAATTCTCGACCACCCCGGTCAACTCACCGATCAACGTGAGCAATGAAACCGGCATAGGCGGACCCGCATTCGGCGCCGACTTCAACGGCGATGGCAAACTCGACCTGGCCATCGCCTCGGGACCGGTATGCTGCGGACAACTCGGTCCGGTCACGATCCTGCTGGGAAATGGAGACGGAACCTTCACCCAGGGGGAAAGCATAACCGTGAACACCGCAACCGGAACCGGACAGGCTGCGGCTATCGCGCTGGCGGACTTCAATGGCGATCACAAGCCGGATATCGCAATCTCCGATGGAGTTGACGGCTATACCTGGATCTATCTGGGCAATGGCGACGGCACCTTCAAACTGGCGGATACGCAGAAGTACGGTGGAAATTCGCTGGTTGCCGGCGATTTCAACTCCGATGGAAAGCAGGATGTAGCCTACGCTTCCGGATACGAGAGCGGCGGCAACGCCGTGGGTATGTTCCTCGGAAATGGCAACGGAACCCTCAATCCTCCTATCGTAGTTACCGGCAACTACACGTCAGGGTTGGCGGTAGGCGATTTCTACAACGACCGCATCCAAAGCTTGGCGGTGCTCTATGCTACCGGACCAGTCGATGGCAATGACACGACCTACGTAGAGACCCTGCGTTACTCGAATGGGAAACTGCAAGTAGCTCCATCGGCGCAGGTCACCCAGCCCGAGGCGGAGGGGCCGATTAATATTTACGGCGGCGACCTCAACGGGGATTTCATCGATGATGTCTTTATCAGCGGAGGCGGTTATTACGGAGGCCCCTACAGCGAGTACATGATCGGGAACGGCGACGGCAGCTTCCAGGCGCCGCAGAACGCTCCCTATGACAAGCAGGGCACCACCTTCTCTTACCCGATCATTCGTGACATGAACCTGGATTCACGCCACGATGTGTCGCTGGCCTGGTTAAATGTGGAAGACGACAACGGCGGCGGCGATGTGCTGATCAATGATAGTGCGACGCGGAACTGTGATCCTCCTCCTGCGAACAAGCTCAGCGCCAACATTTGCACTCCCAAGAGCGGGCAAACGGTGGACGAGACGTTTACCTTCAAAGGCGCTGGCAATGCCTTCAACGGATTTGCCAAGCGCATGGAACTCTGGATCGACGGTGCCAAGATCGGCCAGAACCTTGAGGACCAGCTGAACGTCACCACGGCCTTAACCAAAGGGACGCACACCGCGTCGTTCGTGGTGATCGACAGCTTTGACGAAACCGCGTCTAGTTCGGTCACTTTCACGGTCAGGTAACGGCGCTTTCCAGCTCGAACAACTTACCGGTTGAGAAATCCCATCCCTGATAGTCGGGATGGGAGTTTTTTCGCGCAGACTCTAGCGAAACTTTGTGATCAGTTCGGCGAAGGGCGCGGAATCCACATTCCACGTGCCTTCGAAGGGATTATCCAAGTCCGTGAGGCGCGTCGGTCCGGGAATCACGTTTACGGATTGCACTGGGCCTCCATTCCCGATACGTTCGCTCAAATAACTCGAAACAGGGAACTCAGAAAATTTAGTCCAGCCGTACCAGGAACACAGCACCCTCGGGCGTTTTGGTTTCCGAGACAAGTTTCTGGGCGCGCTCGCGATCGTCGTCGAGCACGTGCACCCGCACCCACCAGTCTCCGATCGGACTGCCAAAGTGCTGTACCTTCGCCGTGCGATACCGGCGCGTGAGATGGTCTGCAAACTTGGTGGCTTCCCGCTCGTGCGCAAAACTTCCAATCTGCACCGCCCACTTTCCCCCAGTCGCAAGCGGCAGCGGAGTTTGCATCACTTCGACTTTCACTTCCGCAACTCCCGGCAGGTAGACATCGAGCTTGCGCGCCGCAGCGAGCGACAAGTCGAGAATGCGCCCCGGGATGAATGGTCCCCGGTCCGTGATGCGCACCAGCGCGGTGTGCCCCGTCTTGAGATTGGTGACGCGCACGATCGTGCCCAGCGGCAGCGTGCGGTGCGCTGCCGTCATGGCGTGCATGTTATAGACTTCGCCATTCGATCCCACGTGATTGTGATACGGCGGACCGTACCAGCTGGCATTACCGATTTCAGTAGCGAGCGGGGTAGCGTTGGCGGGAATGGTAGGCTCGGCCAGTTCGTTCTCCGCGGAAGCCGGCAAATGGTCGTTCTTTGCGGCACCCTCCGGCCGTGACGTCGATTCCGTAGTCGAAGGCTCAGGCAACGGCGGTGGCGGAACATTCGTGCGAGTTTGCTTGGGATGACCACAGCCGCCCAGGAAGCAGAGTGTAAGCGGCAGAGTCAAAAACGAGCCGCGCAGCACAAGCCGATCGCGCCATCGTTGCCTGCGAGAATTTCTGGTTGAGTTCAAGAAGGCTACTTCGGAGGATGCGGATGTTTTTCCATGTAGTCGGCGAATTCGGAAAGCTTCTCCGAGGCCACGCGCAGCGCCTTCGTCGAGCGCTGCCTCACCGCAGGGACCACTTCGTCGTTCAAATACTTGATGAACTCCGGAATCTCTTTCTCGATCTTCTCGGCGGCCTCGGCGACGGTCTTGCTGACGCGCGCCGACGCGTCTTCCACCTTGCGGTTGAAGTCGTTCATAATGCTCCTCGCTGTTGCTGGGCGTGAAACACTTCACGCGAATGTTGCGGATGCCACGCTCCGCTATTATTTCCTGCCCGGAGGGTCGGGTCAATGGCGGGGCATATGGCAGGTCAATGGCAGCGGGCATCCGTCGATCTATTAGAATCGCATCCCGGAGTTGGATGAAGGCGGTAACCACAAGTTTGCAAGTCGAGACAGGGATGCGCAATGAGACGATAAAATTTCGCCGGCGGTTGCTTGCCTGGTATGGCCAGCACCAGCGCGACCTGCCCTGGCGCGCCAACCGCGATCCTTACCGCGTGTGGCTTTCCGAGATCATGCTGCAGCAGACGCGCGTGGCAGCAGTGATCGAGCATTACAACGAATTCCTGCGGCGATTTCCTGCGGTGGAAAAGCTGGCGCGCGCGAGAGAGGCCAGCGTCCTGGCGGCCTGGAGCGGACTGGGATATTACCGCCGCGCGCGCATGATGCATGCGGCGGCCAAAGTGATCGTGCGCGAGCACGGTGGGAAGTTTCCGGTGACGGAAGAAGGATTGCGGAAGCTGCCAGGAATCGGCCGCTACACCGCCGCCGCGATTGCCAGCATTGCCTTTGGTGAACCCGTCGCCGTGGTCGATGGCAACGTCGAGCGCGTGCTGCAGCGGGTGAGCGGTAGGCAGTTGGCTGGCGAAGAATTGTGGGGGACCGCGAATCATATGCTGGATACGAAGCGGCCCGGAGACTTCAATCAGGCAATGATGGAGCTCGGCGCCGTAGTGTGCACGCCGCGTGCACCGGGCTGTTTGACGTGTCCGGTGATCGAACTCTGCGCCACACGCGGGGAGTTAGCGGCGACTACGAAAGTGGCGTCGCAGAAGAAACGCGAGATCAATTATTCAATGCTTTGCCGCGACAGCGAAATTTTTCTCATCCAACGTTCTCGCGATGCCTCCCTGATGCCGGGAATGTGGGAGTTGCCTGAGCGCGCAGAAAGGAACGGATCCGCGAACCCGGAATTTACCCTGCGGCATTCCATCACCGTGACCGATTACACCGTGCGCGTGTGGCGCGATACTTTACCGTGCGTCGATGGAAAATGGATTCCGGTCAGTCGGCTAAAACAAGTCGCTCTCACGGGATTAGCACGAAAGATTTTGCGCAAGGCGGCGATTCTCTGAAAAACAATCGCACGCACTGTTAGCATGAGTGTATGGGCAATATGCGGATGTCTGCTGAGGAAATTGCCAACAGCCTCACGCATGGCCTCGGCCTGGCGCTAAGTCTCGCCGGACTCGTGGTGCTCATCGTGGTTGCCGCACTGCACGGCGGCGTCCTCAGCATTGTGAGTTGCAGTGTCTACGGCGCAACCCTGGTTTGCCTTTACGCTGCATCAATGGTCTACCACGCCGTTTGCGCGCCGCGCTGGAAGCGCGTTCTGAAGATCGTCGATCACAGTTGCATCTACCTGCTCATCGCCGGCACCTACACGCCGTTCGCGCTGGTCGCCCTGCGCGGAGCTTGGGGATGGACTTTGTTCGGCGTGGTGTGGGCCCTGGCGCTCGGAGGGATCATCTTCAAACTCTGGTTCGTCGACCGTTATCCCATCGCTTCGACCATTTTCTATCTTTTGATGGGATGGTCGGTCGTGATCGCGCTGAAGCCGCTGCTCCGCGTTGTACCCACGCCGGCGTTGTTGTGGCTGCTGGCCGGCGGTGTCGCGTATAGCGCAGGAGTAATCTTCTTCGCCATGCCGCGGGTGCGCTACAGTCACGCCGTCTGGCACGGATTCGTTCTGGCGGGAAGCGTCTTCCACTACGTCGCCATTCTTCACTACGTGGCTCCGGCCCGAGTGTGACGGATTTCTCGCCCTGAGCCGCTGATCGCCGTCAACACCTCACATCATCTAAAATATAACGAGCTAGGTTAAAGGATGCGCGCAAGTTCTGGCGCGAAGCATCCTGAAAACGAACCGGAGGACGACTGATGGCAGCATTACCCGCGGGCGCGAAGGCGCCCGATTTTGAACTGAGAGCCATGGATGGCAGGCGCTTCGTGCTGCGCGATGAACTGGCACATGGGCCGCTCGTGTTGGCGTTTTTCAAGGTTTCATGCCCCACCTGCCAGTACGCGTTTCCGTTTCTCGAGCGGTTGGAGCGAGCGTACGGGCACCAGGGTGTGCGGATCATCGGCGTTTCGCAGAATGAGCCCAAGGAGACGGCAGCATTCACAAAGGAATTTGGCATTACCTTCCCGGTGCTGCTCGATGACACCCACAAGTATCCCGTGTCCAACGCCTATGGCCTGACCAACGTTCCCACCATCTTCTGGATTGCCGGCGACGCCGAGATCGAACTTTCCAGCGTCGGCTGGGTGAAGGCCGACTTCGCAGAGATCAATCGCAGGATGGCCGAGTCGGGAAAGACGGCTCCAGCCGCGGTATTCCAACCCGGAGAAGATGTGCGTGATTTTCGCGCGGGTTGAGGCTCAAAGAACTGATCCCGCGGTCGCGGGATGTCCAACCAACAGAAACCGCAGCGCTAAGCGCGGAAGACTCCTCCACAGGTACAACTCCGCAGTTGGTCTGAAGGTCCTACTATCAACTGACCTGCCGTGCTGCAAACCCTGCCACTTCCTTACAACCAAACTCTTCCCCTCCGTTACAATTTACTCAGTCTTAAAAACAAAAGCATTCCTGCGTTGAAACGCCACTTCGCCGGGGGAGAAGACCGATCTATGCAAGCAATCGTTAGGAGAAGTGTTCTTGCCGCTGTGATCGCGGCAGTAAGCCTCGTGGCCTGGGCGGAGGGACCTGCTCCACCGGATCCAGCGCCAATCGGAGCCAAGCGCGAGGCGGTTTCGGTGCGCCTGCCCTCCGCAGCATTCGCCGCCATGGAGACGATCAGTCCCGATCACATTCGCTGGCATGTGCGTTTTCTCGCGCATGATCTTCTGGAAGGCCGCGGCACCGGCCAGCGGGGCGGCGATATCGCAGCTGAATACATCGCCACACAGTTCGCCGAGTATGGACTAAAGCCTGCCGGAGACAACGGATCGTACCTGCAGAAGGTACCCCTCGTAGGAATTACCACGCTTCCTGAGACGCAGTTCTCGCTGCTGCCGAAGCAGGGCGCGGCTCTGAATCTTAAGCCGCTTGACGAGTACGTTGCTTACGACCAGACACAGCAGTCGCAGTCCGATGTGGATGCCGACATTGTTTGGGTTGGGTACGGCATTGAAGCTCCGGAATACAACTGGGACGACTACAAAGGTGCAGACGTGCGTGGCAAAGTCCTGCTCATGCTGGTCAACGAGCCGCCGTCGGACGATCCCAGATTTTTCAAGGGCAAGGCGCTGACCTACTACGGCCGCTGGACCTACAAATACGAAGAAGCAGCACGCAAAGGCGCGGTGGGCGTGATCCTCATTCACCGCGAAGACATGGCAAGCTATCCGTGGGAGGTAGTGCGGAACTCCAACTCGGGTGAGAAGTCAGCCTTGAAGCTGGAAGGCCCTGCGCTGAAAGTTGCGTCCTGGGTGCAGTTGGATGTGGCGAAAAAATTGGCCGCCGGTTCCGGCATGGATCTCGACAAGATGATGGCCGATGCGCGCACCCGCGAGTTTCGTCCCGTGAACCTGGGCGCGAAGTTGAAGGCGCACATGGTAAGCAAGTTACGAAATTTCGAATCGAACAACGTGGTGGCCATTCTGCCCGGCTCCAGCCGCAATCTCAAAGACGAAGCGGTAATCTACACGGCGCACTACGATCACTTCGGCATTCGTCCCGACATGCCCGGCGACAATATTTTCAATGGCGCGGCCGACAACGCCACCGGCTGCGGCATTCTCATCGAGTTGGCGCGGGCTTTCAGCGTAGCCAAAGAACGTCCCGAGCGCTCGATAATCTTCGCATCGGTTACGGCGGAAGAACAGGGCTTGCTGGGCTCGGAATATCTGGGCAAGCATCCGCCGATCCCCGCCGGCAAGATTGCCCTGGATTTAAATTACGACGACGTGCAGCCTCGCGGAGCGCCAGAAGAAGTGGAAGTCTCAGGTGCCGAACGAACCACTTTCTATCCCTGGGTGCAGGCGATGGCAAAAGAATTCCGGCTGGCGATCCGTCCCGATGCCCGCCCCGAGGCCGGACACTTCTACCGCTCCGACCATTTCAGTCTGGCGCGGGTTGGTATTCCATCGTTCTCAATCAACGAAGGCATGAAGTTCAAAGGTCACGACGAGGCCTGGGGTCTGGCGCAGGACAAGGAATACACGCAGAAGCGTTATCACCAGCCCAGTGATGAGTACCGTCCCGAGATGGATTTCACCGGGGATTCAGCCATGGCGCGCTTCGGCTTCGCTCTAGGTTGGGAAGCTGCAAGTTTCTCGCATCTCATTGGCTGGCAGAAGGGCGACGAGTTCGAGGCGACGCGAATCAAGAGCCAGTAGCAATACCGAGTAGCGAAAAATTTCGAAGTTCTCAACGCCTGTTCTCCACGCCTGCCAACGCGGTGTCCACAGTCCAAACCCGATAACCTCGGTAACTTTAGCCTCCGGTCCAGCCATGCTAGCCTCCATATGTACATGTGTAATCAGTAAGTTCCAACAATTCCAAGAAATTAACGGATGCCTCGATTTCCCATCTTCCGCCTCGGCAAGGAGCCAGAGAAACTGGCGCTGCCGAAGATGGTTGCTGCGACACCCGCAATCGCGCTCGAAGGATTGGCCGTCGGTGTCGACAACCTGCGGCATGATGTTGCCCTGAGTCCCCGATTCGTAGAGGCGGCCCGGGCGCAGATCATGCGCCAGATTATCCGCCACGGTGAGCTGGAGGGTTTACTGGCGGCCGAGGCGCCTCAGCGGACCCAAGCACCGTCATGGATGCGAAGCGCTGCCGCCGCGCCCACTCGCGCCGCCGCACGCGTCGGGGGCGAACCTTCCGACTGGAAGCCGTTGCTCGCGGAACTGCATCTCGCCGCCCTGAATCGCGCCAAGAAGGAAGAAAAAATCTCCATCGACCTCCTCGCACGCTTGGCGGTAACCAAGTTTCTGCGTACGGAGATGTCCCAGCAGTTCGCCCAGTTGCTGGAGCGCTGCCGGCTTCTGCTCAAGAGCTACGAGGGCATGCGGCAGGGCAAAGCGGTGGAATATCGCGAGCGCGTCGCCGCTTTCCAGGTGCGCAAGAAGATCATTCTTCGAAAAACTGGGCAGGAACTGTTCGAGACTCTACGCGCCATCGAGAAAGAGACTCTGGCCCGTACCCGGCGCTCGTTTTTTGGAGAGCCGAAGGCCGCCGAACCCGGCGGTGCGGTCCTCAGCAGCCATGGCCTTTTCATCAATCGCCTGGCGTTCTCCGAAGATGGCCGTGACGACTATCTCTGCGCCGAGCATTACGTCATGCTGGGCAACTGGGATCGCGATCCCGACCGTTACCCTCGTCTGCAAGATCTCGTGTGGGGCTTCATGCGCTCGCTTTACGGCGAGGAAACTACGAGCGAGACCATCGATTCCTGGCTTTGTGCGCCGGAAAACGCTCGCGCCCTCGTAGGCACGGGAACTCCCGATGAATCCACGCCGGAAGGCGTGGCCCAACAAGAGCGCTTGACGGCATGGGTTCGCCTGCTCGAAGACGAGCAGGTGATGGAATGCGTGATCGCCTCCTACCACGCCGTGCCGCTGCTCAGCGAGTACGCGCCGCGCATCAACCCGCAGCAACTAAAGAACGCCCTGATCTCGCGTCCCGAATGCGACCGCGTCGAGCGCATGATTCAGGATCACGGCAAGCTTTCGCCGGCCAGCCTGTATACGGCGGTGGCCAAAGTTGCCGGTTGCCGTGGCGTGGAGCGCGCCAAAGTCGCAGCCAGATTCCTTCAAGACTTCTCTCACTATCATCGCGATCTGCGGCGGCTGGAAACTCTGAATGCGGCGCTCGACTCGGTCAACGTGGTCGCCACTGAAAAGCTGCGCGAGCTTTCGCGCATGAACGGGACGCTCTACGAATTTCTCCTGCCCGATGAGCAACCTCAGCAGCCCGAGGAAGAACGCGTCCTGCGCCATGTTGTCCTAAAGGCCGACGTGCGTGACTCCACCCGGCTCACCCGCACGCTGATGGAGAAAGGTCTCAATCCCGCTTCGTACTTCAGCCTCAATTTTTACGATCCCGTCAACAAACTGCTCGCGAAGTACGGAGCGCAAAAAGTGTTTCTCGAAGGCGATGCCATCATTCTGGCCATCCTCGAGCGCGCTGGCGAGCCTGAACTCGCGGTGAGCCGTGCTTGCGTGCTGGCCCGCGAGATCATCGAGATCGTGCGCGGCTATAACGAACTGATGCTGCGCTCCGGCATGCCGGAACTCGAACTGGGCGTGGGTATCACGCTGCAGGAAGCTGCCCCGCTCTACCTGATGGATGGCGAACGCCAGATCATGATCTCCGAAGCGCTCAACGAGAGCGATCGCCTTTCTTCCTGCAACAAGCGGGTCCGAAAGAAAATGGAGTCGCAGGCGGGACCGTTTCACGTCTATGTATTCGAGGCTGCGGATGTAAGCGCAACTTCGGAGGGAGGGCCGAAAAATTCGGAGGATTCCATCCTTAGCTATAACCTGGGTGGCATTCGCTTGAACCAGGCCGCCTTCCGCAAACTGGAGCAGGAAATTTCCTTGGTGCCGCTCACCGTAAAGCTTCCGCCCTCGCTGGCGTCGGATAAAGGCGAGTACAACCTCTCCATCGCAACCGTCCCCGTCGATCGCGACATCTTCCGCAAAATCGTCGTTCGCGAAAGCCGCGTGCCGCGGATCAACCTGGAAGAGTTTTCAGTTCAGGGATGGACCGACCGCACGTATTACGAAATCTGCACCGACCCTGCCATCTACGCCGCGCTGGAAAAGAAAAAAGCTGCCAAGGTGTGATCGCCGCAACCACCGAGTCGTGGGGGCTGGCCCACCCCTAAATGTTCCTGCTTGCGTCACCACTAGAACGGCTGCCCCAGCTTTGCTGGTTTTGCAAAGCTGGGCACCACAGGCCCCGACCCTGCCGTCCTCTCTCACGCGATCTTCCAGACCTTCAGCTCCGCCCTCCGCTCCTCATTCACCCGCACGATCCCGCGCTCGCCGTCCGCGTAATGACGGTAGCTGCTCCAGTCCCACTGCTGCGGCTCCAGCACCAGTCCCCGTTTCACCGGATTGCGATGCATGTAGCGCAGCTTCTCCACCCGCTTTTTCGCTGTGAAGACGACAAAGTCGTAGAAACGCGCCTGCCAGATATGCCCGCTGTCGAAAGCCGTGTCCCACAACCCGCCCTGCCGCGGATCACTCGCCACCCGTTGCCTGCGCAAAAGCCGACGCGCGAACCCCTGCTTGATCGCCTGCATCGCCTTCGACGGATCTCCGCGTTCCGGCACGCTCATCAGCCGGTGCAGGTGCTCGGCATGATCACGTAGCCCACCACCACAAAGTGATACCGCAAAGTGATACCGCCGGCGCACGCTCTCGAGCACTTTTAGCAGCAGATCGCGATGCTGCGGCCTTTGCACCAGCGGCAGCCGGCGATAACAGCTCGTGGTGATGAAGTGGAGATATCCCGCGCCATAGTAGCGACGGAGCTTGTTGGTCAGCCGCGAGATGTAGCACACCACCCAAGGTCGGGTATGTGGCGAATGAACATGGAGGCAAGGCCCGTGGTGCCCAGCTTTGCAAAACCAGCAAAGATGGGCCAGCCCCCAGTTTCGGAGTTAGGTGAGTAGGACATCTCCAGTGATGGCAGGCTCTTACTTGGTAGGCACTCCGATCTTGGACGCATACAGCTACCTTCAGGGTGCGGGGCTACCCCTCAACGTCTTTAGGACCGGTCGTTAGTTACATTGAGCTTTGGTTCATGGGCTGCACGCACCGTAATCTCGGGAGACGTGGTCCACCCGAAAAGCATGCCCGGAATGCGATTTGATTTTATGGCCGCGCAGGGATAGACGTTCACGAGCCTTCACTTCGCTCGGTGCATTCACTAATTCATAAATGTTGCTATCCTTCGCAATCAGACTGAGACCACCGTCGGTTTGCTGGACACATCCCGTTAGCGAGGTGTGGCCCCGGTTTATCAAGTAAATGCCGACGCCGATCCCGGCCCCAACGGCGATAGCCGTTCCCACGATAGCAGCTGCACAGCCGCCGCAAATGGAGTTTGCCGCCGCTGCAGGCCGGCAAAACGGCAAGAGAATCAGTGTGGTGGAACACAGAACACGGGCACGGAAGTTGAGCTGCTTCATGGTCGCCGCCTTTCCGACGGTATGTGTGACCTGCCGATGCCGATCGTCTCGCTGACCGGGTAGATGCCGGGGTCGAGCTGGCACACGGCTCCTTGGCCGCTTGCGCCGACGCATTGGACGAAATCTTGAAAGGAAAGCGCGCCAGCTGTCTGGATGAACAGAAGTCCTGAGATGCCGAGTAGCAGGGGAATTCGCACGTTGTACCCGCGATCGACGTTCATGGCAGTGTCGCGCTGGATTCTCCGGTTGCGGCACAAGCTCGGACGAATTGTACAGTTTCGGGGGTCTGTTGCAAGGCGAAACCTCGATTTGGAGTCGAAAGGCCCCTCTACGCCTCGAACGCTCAGACTCCGATTTTGAAATTGGCTGGTGCCCGTCCTTTCAGCGTTCTTTGCGAAAGGATGGGACTGACGCAATGGTCGCCCACAACCTTGCCCTCGATCAAAAATCAGCCCATCATAGTCGAGGCTAACCAATTGAATTCACCCAACCCAATAACGGGCAACGCTTTGACCGATAATGCCGCTGCAACACACCGCCCGGTTAAGTCCTCTATCCATAATATTTTACGGGCAAGTCTTTGTTGCTCAATATTTTGCCAGCCTTCGGTTCGATCGGTAGTGCGGAACTCATTCAAAACAAGGATTTTGCCGGCGACGTCTGAGTTTTTTTCTTGACCCGGATCGACAGGCGCCAGCCGATAGCGTTGCCCTTAGAAATCCGATTTCATCTTTGCCGGCCGGAAGGGAATCCAAAACGTGGCCTCCACCGCAACAGGAGATCCGTCTTTCATGGCGGGCTGAAATTGCCACTTGGCGATCGCGTCGCTGGCGAACTGGTCCAGCCGATCATCGATGCTGCGCAGCACGCGCACCGTGCCTACCGTGCCATCGGCCAGGATGACGGCATGAAGGATGACGGTGCCGGAAACATTTTGCTTCATCAGTTCCAGAGGATAGGCCGGGTCAACCTTGCGCGTGGCCACCGGCGATGAGATGTCGGGCGCTTCGCCGGAGGGATTGGAAGGAGTCGAATCCGCTTTCAGCGCCGCAAAGTGGATGATCCAGCTGCCTCCGCCCGAGTTCAGGTTCGGCATGTTGAGGCTGAGGGAATACACCTTGCGTCCGCCAAAAACCGCACGTTCGGCTTCGGAGATTTTAGGGTCGCTGTCGGATGCAGTGCGCGAAATTCGCGGTGGGCGCGCATTGGCAATCAGATTCGGATTGACTAAATTGCCGCTCGATCTGGTCGGCGAAGGCTCACCCGCTACGGCAGACGTGGCATTCGAAGTCTTGCCGACGTAGAGGCCCGAGGGCAGCTTACCGGCAGTTTTGCTGCCGGTTCCGCTTCCATTCTCCGCGCCGGTGTTGCCGGCTAAAGTCCCCGCCGTGCCGGCTGCTCCTCGGTGACCTTCCGGCGTAGCAGCGAAACTGCCGCGGCAATTACCCGCTACAGGTGCGGGCGGCGCGCCCACAGCCGGACGCACGCTAAGCGCGATCATTCCGCCACTGGCGCGCGATCCTCCCGCCGCTCCCACCGAGGGAGGCGGAGCGATGACTTGCGCAGAATGTCCGCGCAGAGCTGCCGAGCGCCGGGGCACCGTACGCTGTTCGTCGACGGAGAGCTGAGGAGCGGGCGCAATCACGGTGCTGTGGCCGATATTCAGCTCGCCGGTGCGGAGCCGGGAAGCGGCCTCCAGCGCGGGCGGTGGCGCGATGACGGACGCCTCGGGAGCTTGCAAAGTTTTTTGTGACTGGTTGTCTTGAAAAATCGGCGGCGGCGCGATCACCGACCGTTCCATCTGCGGCGCAAGCCGTGAAATCTCCGATGCTGGCACCAGAGGAGCCGGCGCAATCGGCATCCGCGGCGTGTTCGACCACGCCACGGTGTTGGGTAAAGGCACATCGTGCTTCAAGCGGATGTTGGGTGCGGTGACGATGGTCTGCGAATGGTTGTCAGCCTCCGGCGGCACAGAAATGATGGGCTGCGCAGACAATTCCGGATCAGCTTTCCGCGCATGCTCCGATGTTGGCTGGCGCGTGTCCAGCGGGGGCAGATACTCCGACGGCGTGTAGTAGATGACGTCGGCGTGGGTGAACGCGGGTTGCAGCGTTGCATGGGGTTGGAGGGCGAGAAATCGTGCGCCTGCCCAAACCAACATCAGCGCGAGAATGTGGTATCCGCCTGACTGGAAGAATCGTCCCCACGGAAGACTTCGCTCGACGAAAACATCCGGCCAGAAATCCGCGGGCGCAGACTGGATGTCCAGCGGAGTCGCCGCGCGCTCAAACAGGTCGAGAACATTCTGAACAAAAACGCGAGGCCAGGGTTCGGCGGTTATCAATAGGCGCAACTCCGGGGCCGGCGATTCCACCTCTTCCAGCACTTGTCCCGCCGTTGGGCGCATCGTTCTATCTTAGATGAATCAGGGTTCGAGGGGGAAAGATCGCTCGGAATTCGGCATAAGTGGGAAGGGCACGAGGCCGGCATCGCGGCGGGGGTAGTACGATGAATGAAGGTAGGAGATTTCTCATGACCCATGCTCGCGCCATTTTCGCGGCCTTAGTTTTCTGCGCTCTCGCAGTGGCCTCGTCATCGGCGCAGGACTCCAAACCAGCCGCTCCGGAAAAGGCCCAAACAACTCCCGCGCAGCAAGCCTCAAAAGGCCATGAATATTCAGGGATGTACAGCTTTCTCAAGGACGGAGAGTTTGTTCAAATCACCGTGGAAGATGAAGGACGGGTTACGGGATTTGTTTCCCGCTACGGCGAAGGCGAAAGCGACAAGGGCGCGTTTCTCGATCAATATTTCCGCAGCGCGAAGCTGGACGGTACTTCGCTGATCTTTACCACCGAAACAGTGCACGCGGTGTGGTTCGAGTTCAAGGGCACCGTGGAACGAGGCGAAGGCAAGAATCCCGGAGACGAGGCCTACTACATTTTGACGGGAACGCTCACGGATAATACCAGCGATGCGCAAAAGAAAATTACGGCGCATTCGCACGACGTCGTGTTCAAGATGTTTCCGGCGGAAGCCTCGCCAGTGCCGTCCGCAAGAAACTAGTACCGAGTACCGGGCTCCGAGTACCGAGTAAAACCGTCAAGGAGTCGGATTAGTTTCAGAGCACTCAAGCCGCTGCCAATAGCAGATGTTTTGATCCTGATACCCGCGACTCGGTACTGGGGACCGGCTTTGGCTACTGGCCGGCGCGGGCAGGTGAGATTAGAAGCCCCCCTGGAGATTTCTTCTTGGTGCTGTCCGGTTTTTCCTGAGCATAAACCAGATCCAGCCCCCCCTCGGCAGTGGCGGAGGCATCGGCCAAAGCTGCAGCCAGGGCGCGGAACGAGCGGCTGACTTCCTGACCTTCCTGCAGCACCACCGGAGTGCCATGATCAATGGCGGGTGAGATCGCCTGATACGCGTTGGGAATCTTCCAAAGAACCTTGCAACGAGTGGAGTGTTCGACGTCCTCATCGGTAAAGCCCGGAATTTTCTTGTGGCGATTGAGAACAATCCGCAGCCGGTTGCGGCCCGCGCCTTCCTCAAGGAAAGCGTGGATCCGGCCCGCACTCCACAAAGACACTACATCCGTTTGCGCGACCATCAGCACGGCATTCGAAAGATCGGAGAGCAGGCGCGTGGTGGAATCGAGGCGGCTCGAGGCATCAACGACCACGTACCGATAGTGACTTGCCAGCAGGTCGAAGAGCCGAGCCAATTCCGCCGGAGTGGGTACGGAAGGATAGGGCTGCTGTGGGCCAGCGAGAAGATGCAAGCCGTCTTTGGCGGTGGTCATGAGCCCCTCGAGCAGGGAAGCGTCGAGGCGATGCAGATTTTCCAGCGCGTCCGGTACTCCAAAGCTGGGCCGCAAATTGAGATGAAGTTGGGCATTACCGACGGGCGCAAAATCCACCAGAACCACATCGCCGTAAGCCTGTTGTAGCGCGACCGCGGTATTCACCGCAGCTGTGGTGGCTCCGGCACCGCCCTTGGCACTGAGAAATGTGAAGATGCGGGCCCGGCCCGCGCCGCCGCGCGTGCGAGTTCGATTGGAACTGAAACGCGTCAGAGCTTCGAGAAGGGCCTCGGCGCCGGCGCTGTCGTCCAGATATTCGCCCGCCCCGGCGCGCATGCTGGCCACAATCGTTGTGGGCTGCTTCATGCTGCCGTTCGCAAAAATTGCGAGCTGGAGGGTATTGGCTTGAAGAAGTTCGATCGCGCGGATGGCGGGTTGAGGGTTCTCCGCGGAGATATCGACGACCACGACCTCGACGCTTAAATCCTGAATCTGGCGGAGGACGGGGTCCGTTGGTCCGGTAGGGAAGCCGACGTTGCCGAACACGGCCCGCCCCAGACTTGTAGACTCCACCCTGCGCTGCAGTTCCGATAAGTGTTCGCGGTCTTCGGTCAGGAGCGCTACGGCGATCCCATGCATGGCGCGGTTCTCGCTGATTTCTCTTGGTGTCTGCATGTTAGAAAGAGAAAGTACTCTCCGCCAAGTGACCTAGGTAACTAGCTGAGAGTGTGTGTCCAAGACTGCGCAGAGATGGAAGGGCAGCGATCCGCAACGCAGAAGAAAACACGACAGGCGTACAGCTGGATGACTGACTCCCAAACCCAATCCGCACTCGTGGCAGTTATTCTAAGCCAAGGCGGGAGGATTGGAAAGGACTGAAACGCGTGCAAAGAACTAAAGTATGCCTGTCATAGCGAGCGGAATAGCTGTTTCGCTCCATTTTCTCGCTTGAGTTACGGCACCACCTCATGGGTCGCGTCCCGCGGACTGGGCGGGGCTGACGAGGCGCTCCGTTCCGGCTCAACCGGATTGTGGAGGGCCGATATCCGCCGGAAGTCGGCTGAATTGTCTTCCATTTCAGGAAGATATTCATAGTCTTTCAAGCAGACTGCCACGCCGATCTTGGTTTCTGCCGATTTGACTTCGCCCAGTGCGGCTTTCCATTTCTTATCCGAGGGCTTCACGACGCGCAGAACTCGTCCCCGGCAGCGAACCCGCATATTTTCGCCCAGCGTGATTTCACTGGGCATTCTTAATGTGAGTTGCACGTCCGCACCTTCGTTCAACGCCATGTCCGTGAACAAAAATGCTCCCCTGGAGCTGAGATCCTGAGTGAATCCCAGGCCTTCCGCGGAAGTTGCGACGTCAAGCAACGAGACGGGGAGGTTAAACGCGAAACGTTGTCCAATGCGGCGTTCAACACCAACCGGGGGATTCGTCATGGCCGTGTGCCTTCCTTAGGGAATCGCCGAGAAGAAAGCAAGTGCCACTGTAGCGCAGTCCGGACGCTCTGGGAAGTCAAAAACGAGCGACCGCCCGGGACAATCGAAGTAGTCCAAAGTGACATCGGGAATGACTGCAAGAAAACCTTGCCCCGTGGTCCGTATTTACTCGATCAAAGAACCCGAAGCGGTGTTCAAGTTATATTTGGTCTAAAGGGTGGCAATCGTCATCCAAGAAAATCAAAGTGTCTGAGTCAAGGAATCCAACCGAAACGATCGCTGCCGCAAGCGCGGGCGAGGCGGCTGCCGCGCGAGGCTCGCGGTGGCAAGTCGCCCTTCGCGCCTTGCGTCATCGCAATTTTCAGCTGTTCTTCAGTGGACAACTCATTTCGCTCATCGGCACGTGGATGCAGAGTGTCGCGCAATCATGGCTGGTCTATCGCTTGACGGGTTCGGCATTGCTGCTGGGGTCGGTGGGATTCGCCAGCCAGATTCCTGTGTTTTTGTTCGCGCCCATAGGAGGAATCACGGCCGATCGCTCGAACCGGCGCCACGTCGTCATAGGAACTCAAGTGGCGTCGATGCTGCTTGCCTTCGTGCTGGCGGCGCTTACTCTGCTGCACCGGGTCCAGGTCTGGCAAATATTTGTGCTGGCGAGTCTGCTGGGTGTGGTGAATGCATTCGACATTCCTGGGCGGCAATCGTTTCTTGTGGATATGGTCGGGAAGGACGACTTGATGAACGCCATCGCCCTGAACTCTTCGATGTTTAATGGCGCGCGTGTCGTCGGTCCGGCAATTGCGGGGATTTTAGTGGCGAAAATCGGTGAAGGCTGGTGCTTTTTCGCCAACGCTGTGAGCTACATCGCTGTCATCATCGGATTGCTGCTGATGAGGGTCCACAGCCCGGGCAGGGCATCGATGGCATCGCCGCTGGAACACATGATGGAGGGATTCCGCTTTGTGAACCGCACTGCGCCGATTCGGGCGCTCCTGATGCTGCTCGGTCTGGTGAGTCTCGTAGGTATGCCCTATGCGGTATTGATGCCGATTTTTGCCGACAAGATTTTGCACGGCGGGGCGCGAGGATTGGGCATCCTCATGGGCGCGACCGGAGTGGGAGCATTGTTGGGAGCCCTTACTCTCGCGTTCCGCGAAGGCGTGAAAGGTCTGGGCCGTTGGGTCGCGCTGTGCTGCGCAGGCTTTGGATTAAGCCTGGTCATGTTTTCGCTGTCGCATAGCTTCTGGGTTTCTGTAATTCTCCTATTGCCCGTGGGCTACACAATCATGCTGCAGATGGCTTGTTCGAACACGCTGATTCAGGTAATGGTGCCGGACGCACTGCGCGGGCGGGTGATGGCCGTGTATTCCATGATGTTCATGGGGATGGCTCCGATTGGTGCGCTGTTTGGCGGTGTGCTCGCCGACCGCCTGGGCGCTCAGGTCACCGTGGCGATCGGCGGTATGGCATCAGTGGCGGGCGCCTGTTGGTTCTGGGTGCAACTTCCGAAGATTCGCGTGGAAGCGCGGCGCTTGATTGTGGCCCAGGCCATTGCCGGCGGCGAGCCGTCAGAGATGACCGCGCAGGCTGTCGAAGACTAAGTCCATCCATTCAAAATTTTCATCTTCCGCATTCATGCCGACGAGCTCTACACTCCACGCGTATATTTCTTGAACAACCGCGGAGAATCGTGATATATCCGCGTACTATCTCACGGCGTTCGTGCCGCATATCGGTCTACCCATTTCGATGGGCGAGTGAGCCACAGACAATCGTTCAATTGGAGGACAAGATGAGTTCATTTCGGAAGATGATGGCATCGGGTCTTTTCATGGCGGTTTTCACTGGAACGATGTTTGCGCAAGGCGGAGCCACGGGCGCCATCGGTGGAGTGGTGCAAGACGCATCGGGCGCCATCATCGCAAATGCTCAGGTCACTGTCCGAAACGAAGCCACGGGTGAAGTGCTGCGGCTGCAGAGGACCGATGCCTCCGGTTCGTTCGAGGCGGCACTGTTGCCCGTGGGCACTTACACGGTGGAAGTGAAGGTGGCGGGCTTTCCTGACACTAAGTTTGCCGGCCTCGTAGTGCGCATCACGGAAACGACGCGCATGACGGCGGTCATGAAAGTGGGTGTGGTGACGTCGGTGGTGGAAGTGCAGTCACAAGTGGAGCAGGTCAATACCACCGATGCAACGACAGGCCAGTCGCTGGGAGCGCAGACGATCGCCGATCTGCCACTCGCCACACGGAATTTTCAGCAGTTGCTCGACCTTTCGGCAGGCGCTTCTGCCAACCTGAACAACGCTGCCGCGCTAGGCCGTGGCGATGTGCGTATCGACGTCAACGGTGGAAGAGAAGACAACAACAACTATCTGATCGAGGGAGTTTCGGCGTCTGACTATTCATTTGGAGAACTCACATATACCCCGGTCCCCAACCCAGATGACATCCAGGAATTCAAAGTCAGCACCAGTCTTTATGATGCCACTCAGGGCCGTAACGGCGGCGGTAACATCAACGCTATCCTGAAAAGCGGTACTGCCAACTTCCATGGAGATCTTTGGGAGTACTTCCGCAATTCCAAGCTGGATGCCGGAGACTATTTCTTAGGGCCCTTCAGGCTCCAGCAGAATATTTTCGGCGGGGATTTCGGCGGTCCGGTTGCTCCGAAGGCCAAGCTGGGGTACTTCTACGTGAACTACCAGGGTACCCGCCAGCGCAGCGGAGATTCTCTGGGAACCTATCTCAGCGGCGCCTCAGTGCCAGTGCTGCCGGCGAACCGTTCCTGCGCGAGCCTGGTGAGTACCTTCTTTCCGACCGGGGTGCCTTCCTATGCCAATACTGCGATCGACTGCGGATTGGATCCGGTGGCCTACAATCTACTGAACGCTACGGGCAATCAATTCGGTCCTGGTGGCTACCTGATACCCACCGTGGCGGGAACGCCTGGTCTCACCCCCACCGGCGGTGTCAACACCGGTCCGTTGACCCTAAGCACTCCGGGCCGCTATAGGGATGATCAGTTTACGGCCAATTGGGATCGCGATTTCAACAGCGGGAAGGATCGCTTCTCCGAACGGTTCTTCTGGTCTGATTCCGAAACCTACGAACCGTTCGGTGCCGATAACTTACAGGTCCAGACGGGCTACCCGGCTTATGCCAGCAACCTGAATTTCCCCCTCAACGTCCCGCTGCGTGGACGCTTCGGCAGCGTCGCAGAGACCCACTCCTTCAGCAATAACCTGATCAACGAGTTTCGTTTTGGCGTGAACGTTATCAGCGATTCCCTGCAGAACGTTCCCATTCCCAGTGCCTCGCCGGCCGCCTTGGGCATCGACAACGGATCGGGAGCGCCCGACATGTACCGGCTTCAGTTCAGCAGCGGATTGCAAATTGGACCTTTCCCCAACCAACTCCAATCGGCGTTGGCTGACGCCCTCGTGTATCTCGATACGGTCAGTTGGACGCACGGGAAACACTCTCTGCGTTTCGGCGGTGAAGTCGACCGCACTTCGATTCGCCGCAACCTCCCCGTGCTGGACAATGGTCTGGTGTTCTTCGTCCCCGGGGCCGACACCTCCAAAAATTATTGGCAGAACTTCCTGTTAGGGGAGCCAACTTTTGGCGAAGGAGCCGGCGGCGCCGCCAATCACGATTACCACATTCCCGCCTTTGGCGCCTTCGTGCAGGACGATTACCGCATCAGGCCCACTTTGACCCTGAACCTGGGGCTTCGTACGGAGTGGGTGGGTGCTGCGGAAGACAATCTCTGCCATTTGGGCAATACGATTCCCAATAACGCCAATACAATCGGCAATGCATTCGTGTATCCGAGCTGTGTGAGTAAGTACGGAATTTCAGGCTTCACCGGCACGCTGAACAGTGCCGCTCTTAATAATGAATACTCAACGGTTGCGGAGCCACGCATCGGCCTGGCCTACGATGTGGCGGGCAGGCATGATACGGTGATTCGCACCGGCTACGGTATCTACAGCGTTCGCGAAGATATTGGCGCTGTCGACAACCTGTCGTTTTCGCCCCCGTTTTACCCGATATTTGTGGTCGGCAATGCGCCAGGGAAATTCGGCAGCCTCCTCGCCAGCCTGCCGCCCCTCGGGGTAGTGCCCACCGCGGATGTGCCGACGCCCTCGTTTTTCCAAGGTTTTGCTGGAGGCACAAGCGGAGTTGCCACGAACGCGGGGCCCGCCTTCTCCGGCACCGCCGCCACCTACTTTGGTCTGGCTACTCCCCTGCGCTGGATCGTACCCACCACGCAGCAGTGGAATCTGACATTGCAAAAGCAGCTTGGCGGAAATTGGGTTCTCGAACTCGGATACGTGGGCACCAAGGGCACCCATCTGCGCTCGACCTTTGATCCTGATCAACCCGCCTTGGCTAGCCCGTCCAACCCGATCGTCGTGACTTGTCCCAGCAACTGCGCAAATGGGGCTCCCAATGGAACCAAGTACACGATCACTCAAAACACGGCGGCCAATTCCACAGCGCGGGTGCCGTTCCTCGGGATTAATCCCTCTGCGTTTGAGGCGTTCTATCCCAACTCCGATTCCCACTACAGCGCTTTGCAAGCTACCGTTTCGCACCGCTTCACGAAAGGACTGTACTTCCAGAGCGCGTATACGTGGTCGAAGTCGATCGACGACGTCTCCACCGCCAGCGTAGCCTTCCTCACACGCGTCAACGACCAGAACAATGCGGCCGACTCGCGGGGACTTTCCGACTTCGATCATCGCCAGCGCTTTGTCACCAGCTTGAACTACGCATTGCCGTTCCTTGCCGACCGGCACGATGGCATGGGATATGCGCTGGGCGGCTGGGAAGTCGATAGCGTGATCGTTGCAGAGTCGGGTTCGCCAATCACGATTGCGGATGGGGCTGGGGGGACGAACTATAATCTGGCCAGCTACCCGGTTGCGACGGCCAATTTCGCTCCGGGCTTTAATTGCAGCAGCGCTCTGAATTCGGGCAGCATGGCCACCAAGATTGCAAATTGGGTTAACCCCGCTGCCTATACACCGGATCCCGTAATCGGTCCGGATGGTACCACCGGCTTCGGGAACTCTCCCCGCAATTGCATCTATGGCCCGAATCAGGTGAACGTCGACTTCACGATCGGCAAGACGTTCAAGCTGGGCGAAAAGCAAAATCTGCGATTCCGCGCCGAGTTCTTCAACCTTTTCAATCATCCGTCATTCCAAAATCCGCAATTTACCGGGAATGCGAACGTTGAAGCCACGAATCCAAATGGAACCAGCGCGATCGGCGAGATCACCCAAACCAACGGAACGCCGCGCCTGATTCAGTTCTCGCTGAAGTATTCGTTCTAGGTTGAAGCCGGGTGAGTTACTCGTAGGCTTGCGGCGGCAATCCGGTAATGCGGATACCGCCGTGGCCTTTGTGACGGATGTTCAAGCCGATGAGCAATGCGGTGATCTGCTCGAGGATTCGCGCGTTCTCCAGTTTGCCGGCATCAAGAGTTCGCACGCCGGGAATCCTGGCGGCGAGTGCGCGCGTGAGTTGCAGCGCGTTCGGATCATCGCTGCAGACCAGAACATCGCACTCGAGCGGCTCGTCTCCGTTGAGCATATCTGCGGAAAGATTGTGAAACGCTGCCGCGACGCTGACTCCTTTCGGTACCAGCTCCGCGGCTTGTTGGGCGGCGGATCCTTGCCAGACGCCAAGCGTGCGTGAGGCGCGTCCGCCGACTGAGGCGGCAAGCGCGACCGTGGCATCGATCAGAATGCTGCCCGGGCGAATCGCCGGCTTGAGTTGTTTGAGCAGCGCGGCCTGGCCTTCAAACGGCACCGTGAGGACAAGGATCTCCGCAGCCGCGCAGGCGGCGCTATTCTCCACGCCTGAAACCCGCGCCTGGCTTCCAGCTTTCTGCCTGATTTTGTCGGCCGCTTCCTGGGCACGCTGAGCGTCGCGCGATCCGATGAGGATTGTTTCTCCGGAGCGCGCCCAACGCAGAGCGAGACCCATGCCCGCGGGCCCCGTTCCGCCCAGGATGGCGATAGGTCGCGAGGCCTCACTCATGCAAATTCCGGCTCCAGTGTTTCTTCCGCGGTGAACTCTTCCAAAGGTAGCTTGATGTTGATGCGCGTGTACGTTGTGTTGCGCTCGGCTGGTATGCGGCCAGTCTCCAGAATGAGTGACTGGAAGTCTTCCGGGCTGGCGTATTGGCCGGCGGTGGCTCCCGCTTCGCGCGAAATATTTTCTTCCATCAGCGTGCCGCCGTAATCATTCGCTCCCGCGTGCAGGCAGAGCTGCGAAAGATGGCGATTCAACTTCACCCACGAAACCTGGATATTGTTGATAGAGCCGGCAAGGAACAATCGTGCGAGGGCGTGAACTTTCAGATGCTCGGCCAGTGTGGGCCCACTGCGAGCCAGACCCTGATGAAACAGCAACGTGTTCTGATGAACAAATCCCAGGGGAACGAATTCGGTAAAGCCACCAGTCTCCCGTTGAATGTCGCGCAGCAAAAGCATCTGCCGTACCCAGTGTTCAGGCGTTTCCGTGTGCCCGTACATCATCGTCGAAGTGGATCGGATGCCGCAGCGGTGGGCGGTACGAATGACCTCGATCCACTGCGCGGTGGTGAGCTTGTTGGCCGAAAGAATATGTCTGATTTCGTCATCGAGAATTTCGGCGGCGGTGCCGGGAAGCGTGCCCAGGCCGTTATCGCGCAGCATCGAAAGATAGTCCGCCAGCGGCATGCCGGTGAGTTCGACGCCATAGACGATTTCCATCGGCGAGAAGGCGTGGATGTGCATTCCTGGGATTGCGCTTTTCACCGCGCGCAAAATGTCGCGATAGTAAAAGGGAGGCAGGCCGTGGGGTAGGCCTCCCTGAATGCAGACTTCCGTGGCGCCGAGTTGCGAGGCCTCGATGGCTTTTTGCGCGACTTCTTCCGGGCTTAAAAAGTATGTGTCGGACTCGCGGGGGCCACGGCTGAAGGCGCAGAATTTGCATCCCACGAAACAGATGTTGGTGAAGTTGATGTTACGATTCACGACGTAGGTGACGAGATTGCCGGAGAGTTCGGCCCGCAGCAGGTTGGCTGCCGCAAGCATGCCGAGCAGATCGTCGCCTTCAGCCCGAGCCAGGTCGTAAGCCTCCCCCCGCTCGATGGCATCGCCGTTTTGAGTCTCGAGAATTTTCTCCAGCGTAGAGCGAATACCCGGCGCGACTTGAGACGCGATGTCAGACCAATCGAGTGCAGGAAAATTTTCCAGTTCCACGGGCGAAAGTCGGCGGGCCAAGGATGCCTCCAAATCTGCTGGTATTCCAAATTACTACCAGAGGCTCCCCTTTGGCGAGGGCCTAGCGGAATAAGTCGTTGGCGGCGGGGCGAAGCAGGTCTCTCACGCGTCCGCGGGCTGTTTCGTACGAGTATCCGCGAATGATGCAGGCTGGCGTGCGGTTGAGCTTGCCACAAACCAGCCCAGCGGCGGCTGCAAGCTCGTCGGCGACGGCTTCCAGGCTGGCGTGCAGCCTGTAGCCATGCGGATCGCGCAGTCCACGATCATCGCGCAGCGGGTTGATCCCGGCGATGCCAATGCAGAAATCGACGAGCCCTTCTCGCCAGGGACGGCCGAATGAATCCGTGATCAAAACCGGAATGGCAAGTTTGGTGCGTTTCTTCAATGCGAGATGAAGCCTGCGGGCGGACCGGTCGGGGTCGGTTGGCAGGAGCACAGCGTGATATCCGCCATCGACGTTGGAGACATCCACGCCGCTGTTGGCGCAGATGAACCCGTGATGAGTCTTGGTGATGAGCACGCCGTTCTTACGCCGAATGACGGTGCGGCTTTCGCGCAGGGCAAGCTCGATGACGCGGGCATCGAGGTTATATTCCTTGGCCCACGCGACGGATTCGGCAGACGGTTTGATCGTCGGTAGATCTACAACGCACCCTTCCGATTTGGAGACAATCTTGTGTTTGACCACAAGGATGTCGCCGGGCTCGAACACGAGCTCTTGTTTGTGCACTGCTTGCAGCAAACTTTCTGCCAGCGAATCACCAGCTTTGATCTCCTCAGCTAGAACAATCGGGATCAAACGGATTTCAGCGCTGCTGGAGACAATTCTTTTCCGGTGCGCTGTGGCTGGCTCAGGAGCAACGCGGCGAGCCCTGCTCACAGACCCTCTGTACCCGTGGCCGGAAAACTCCGGTCGAGCCCCCACCGGCGAAGCAGTGCTTGCGTGCGGGTTTCGCCGGGATGCGCGAGAAGCGGGTGCAAGTCCGCGGGATTGTCGACATCAACCGCGATGCCCGGGAGTTGCAGCACGATACAAGATTTGCCTGTGGCCTTGGCCGCGGCGAGATGGGGCTTGAAGCTGTCGTTGCCGAAGCGTAGAGGGAATAAATTCGCGGGTCGCCGGAACGCAGCGTTGGTTCCACGTCCGTCGGCGGCAGGAGCCAGCACTGAGCCTTCGGCAGGAGCATGCGCCAAGATCTGCTCGATCTCGCTGGCCTGAATCAGCGGGATATCCGCCGGGATGACGAGCGTGCTCTCGACGCCGCGCGATACGCAAAGCTGCGTTGCCATTTCGATGGCGCCGGTTTCGCCTGGATTCGCGA
This sequence comes from uncultured Acidobacteriaceae bacterium, assembly GCA_964403025.1. Lineage (GTDB taxonomy): Bacteria > Acidobacteriota > Terriglobia > Terriglobales > Acidobacteriaceae > Sulfotelmatobacter. The sequence goes on from CAYOEH010000011.1 coordinate 95,700, forward strand.
GGTCAGGAATAATTTCGAAATCGTACTTCCGCGCCAGTTCGAGCGCGAACGGGTCACTGGTCACCAGCGCGCAGGCTGGTCGGCCAGGCCAAGCGGCGAGTGCTTCCACAACGTCATGCAGCATCGCCTGGGCCAATTCGGTTCGCGCGGACTGCTCCAGCACGGCCGCAAGCCGCTGCTTGGCCGCCGATAGATTCTTTACCGGGATCAGGATCACGGCTGATCGGAGCCAGCGCGGGCCGCTGCCTCGCCAGAAACGGGTTTGTCAGCAAGCAACCCGCTTATCGTGTGGGAGAGGACGGCTCTCGCGAGTGCAATTTTGTCTTCGGCACTGCGCAAAATGGATTGCGTGCACTGTACCCGCAAGCCATTTCCGCGAAGAACTTCCGCGGCACGGGCATCGCGGGTGTCGCAAATGAGGAGATCCAGAAAATCCTCGTAGGCCTTGGCGATCCCTGCAATCGAACAAGGGAGGCCATGCGCGGTCATCAGAATTCCTGCGGGTCCGGCAACCGGAGCGTTACCCACGATCGGGCTCACGGCGGCGACTTTGCCACGAGCACGAACCAGCGCATCGCGGACTCCCGGCACGGCGAGAATCGGCCCGATGCTGGTGATGGGATTGCTGGGAGCGATGAGTACGGCGTCGGCGGAGGTAATGGCTTCGATGACTCCCGGGGCAGGCTCGGCGTCCGAGGCGCCAGCGAATCGCACCGACTTCACGGGATCCTGATACCAGCGCTGCACGAAGTATTCTTCGAAACTCAGTTCGCCCGAGGGCGTATCCACACGAGTCTCGACACGGGAATCGCTCATCGGCAGAATGTGCGCTTTTACACCGAGCTTATCGCAAATCGTCGTTGTGGCCTCGGAGAGCGTTTTACCCTCCGCCAATAGTCGGGAACGCAAAAGGTGAACTGCGAGATCGCGGTCGCCGGTGTGGAACCACGTGGGCTCGCCAAGTTGCCCCATGGCCTGCAGGCAAAGAAAAGTATCGCCTTTCACGCCCCAGCCCCGTTCGCGGCTCAGCAAGCCGGAGAGCACATAAGTGATGGAATCAATATCCGGCGAAACGTACAGTCCCCACCACAGCAAGTCATCGCCGGTGTTGACGATCAACGTGATTTCTTCGGGCGGGACCACCTGGCGCAAACCGTCGACAAATTTCGCGCCTCCCGTGCCGCCGGTGAGTACACAGATCATGCGGCCCTCTCTTCTTTAGACAGGCCTTCCCGGTCGCGCCCGGCTTCAAGTTTTTGCGCAACCAATCCCGGTCTCGACATGACGGTTGGTAGAAACTCGGGATACACGGGAAAGCGCTGCCGCAGCTGGAATCCCTTGCTCTCGGTGCGCAGGCGCAGTTGCTCCAGATGAGGCCAGGGCTTCTCGGGATTGATATAGTCGGGCGTCAGCGGCGAAATTCCTCCCCAGTCGTTGATGCCAGCATCCAGCAACTCCTCATAATACGGCGCATTCAGGTTGGGAGGCGCCTGAATATTGACGTTGGGCATTAGCAATCGGGTTACTGCCACGGTGCGCAGCATTTCGCCTTGGCTGGGCTCGGGCACGTTGGCCATTGGGATGTTTGGCTTGGCGCGGAAGTTCTGGACGATAACTTCCTGAATATGGCCGTAGCGCTCATGCAGATCGCGAATCGCGAGCACTGTGTCGACGCGGTCTTCAAGGAATTCACCAATGCCGATCAACAGGCCTGTGGTGAAAGGAACTCGCTGCTTCCCAGCCTCTTCGATGGTCCGCAAACGTTTGGCCGGGACTTTGTCGGGAGCATTGTCGTGGGCTGCGCCGGGTGCCAGCAGCGCATTGTTTGTAGTTTCGAGCATAAGTCCCATGCTGGGTGAGACCGCAGCCAGGCGGGCGATCCATTCAGCGCTGAGCAGCCCGGGATTGGGATGGGGCAGCAAACTGGTCTCGCGCAGCACCAGCTCGCACATGGCTTCGAGATAGTGCAGCGTGGATTTATATCCCAAATGATGCAGAGTTTCGCGCATTTCGGGGAAGATCAGCTCCGGCTTGTCGCCCAGGCTAAAAAGAGCTTCAGTGCATCCCAGCTTTTCTCCGGCGCGGGCAATGGCGAGAACTTCGTCGGGGGTCATCGTATGCGCGCCGGCCTCTCCGGCATCGCGGCGGAAGGTGCAGTATCCGCAGTAGTCACGACAGAGATTGGTGAGCGGCAGAAAAACCTTACGGGAATAGGTAATCACGCCGGGTTTGAAGTTTTCTTTGGCGGCACGGGCAGCGGCGAGTAGGGCCGGGAGATCATCGTCCCTGCAGCGCATCAGGCGCAGGGCGAGGTCGCGAGAGATGGGCTCATCGGGGCGCAGGTTTTTTAAATCTACCGCACACGATAAACCCCGTTCTGGAACAGCCGTCCTGATAGCGATCTGAGTGACCATCCTGGATTCCGCAAGCCTGCTGACGCACTGAATCATACAACAGGGGTCAGCGGCCAGCGGTCGGTGCCAGTCAATACAGACCTGCCCGTCAGTTGAACACTGACCACCCGCTCGGGCAGAGGCCTCCGCTCATTGGGGGATTCGAGTGTAATGGGGAATTTATCAACAGCCGTCGGACAGCTCGGCTCTGGCGTGATATATCAGCGATGAAATATATGCTGCCAGGGAGTAGGAGGTGGCTCGAATGAGCGGAACTGTAAAGGCGAAGAAAGTCATTACGTCAGGTCCGCTCAGGACGCTTCCAGAGCTGAAGCCGGAGAGTCGCCCCCAGATATTCGCACTTCGAGCGATAGCCAAGTAGCCGAAAATAAACCATAGTGCAGCGAGAACCCAAGTCCACTTTGCGGCAGAACTCCGCCACGTTCGCCACATGAAGAAGCCAATGAAAGCGGCGCAGACAACGCTCAAAATGATTTCCTTCCATACGATCGCGGCGACCGTATGGGTTGGAATCAGCCTTCGCACCTCGGTATCTAAAATGGCCGTTCCGATTACTGCTGCAGCTAGGTTAATCAGCAAGGAGCCCACGAATTTTAGATAGCGGAGCATCGCGCGAATTCTACAATAGCTGTTTTCGGCATCTGGTCAACCGTCGAAATCAGGCGATTTCGCTCGTTGACCCGGCGAGCCACTGCCATGCTAATGTAGGCAGTCGCGACACCAAAACCCCAGGCACAGCATGACCCTCAGTGCACTCGAATTCCGCAGAGCGATGGGAGCCTTTGCCACCGGCGTGACCATCATCACCGTGGATCTCGATGGCGAGGTTCATGGCATGACGGCCAACGCGCTTGCGTCGGTGTCGCTGGCTCCGTTCTTGCTGCTGGTATGCGTGGATCACAGCGCGAGCACCCACGCCCACCTTCACGCCAAGAGACGCTTCGGCGTCAACATTCTGGCCGAGCATCAGCGCGTGATTTCTGAATATTACGCGCGGCCAGAGCGCTCTCACGAGCAAGCCGAAAGAGAGGCTGGCGTACGCTTTGATCGAACCGCGCACGGTACCCCGGTCTTACAAGGTGCGTTGGCCTATCTGGAATGCCGGCTGAAGTCGGCGCAAGACGCCGGCGACCACACGATCTTCATTGCTGAAGTGGAAGACGTCGTGGTGCGCGAAGGCGAACCACTGCTCTTTTTCTGCGGCGAGTATCACCAAATCGGAAAAGAAGTCTCGGAGTAGAGGCTAAAAAGGCCCGGCACCTCTAGGGGGGACGCCGGGCCGGAGGGACTCGCAGACGTTTTGCTATGTTTATCGCTGGACCGCCTTGAGGGCAAGGTCAGATGTCACAAGCGGCCTGTGCAAAACCGAGAGCCGCCACTTTTCGTTCTGGCGAACATCTAATCTTCCAGGTAAGTCTTTAGCAGGTATACCGATTGGGGGCATACATTCATGGCAGAAAAGATTGCAAAGAGCGAGTCGGAGTGGAAGCAGAAGCTCACTCCGGAGCAATATCACGTGACCCGCGAGGCGGGCACGGAACCGGCCTTTACCGGTAAGTACTGGAAGACTAAGGACGCGGGAACCTATCACTGCGTCTGCTGCGGGGAGCCGTTGTTCGATTCCTCGACGAAGTTCGATTCTGGGACGGGCTGGCCGAGCTTCTTCAAGCCAGCGGGCGAGGGCAAGGTTGAGGAGCACAAAGACCGGAGTTACGGAATGGTGCGCACCGAGGCTCGCTGTGGCCGTTGTGGCGCACATCTGGGGCATGTTTTTGAAGACGGTCCCACACCCACCGGGCTGCGGTATTGCATGAACTCAGCGGCGCTGGACCTCAAGCCCAAAGAAAACAAATAAAGCTTCAATCGAAGGAAGTCAAAGAAAAAAAGGGGCACACTCGGGTGTGCCCCTTCCTATGCTTGGAGACTTTGACGAGCCTTATGCTCCGGCAGTAGCCGCCAGAGCTTTTGGTGGTTCCGCAACGGAGGGCTTGGTCGCTTCCGCGGCTTTTGCCTGGGGCTGCGCCTGGTTCTGCTGCTTCTGCTCGCCGCTCTTGACTTGGATACCGCCCTTCAGCACGGCACCATCTTCCACGCTGATCCGGATGGTGGAAACGTTGCCGTTGACCACGCCTTCACTACGAATATCCACGCGGTCGCTGCATTCGATGTTGCCGGTTACTTTGCCCATCACGACAACTTCGCGAGCAGTGATGTCGGCCTGCACGGTGCCGTTGCGGCCGATGGTGACGCGATTCTCCATGAGAGTGATCTTGCCTTCGATTCGGCCGTCAATGTAAAGCGCTTCCGAGCCGGTGATTTCGCCCTTGATGACAAGCGTCCGGCCAATGGTGGCTTGCTCAATGGGCGCTGTGGTGGTTTTGACCGGGTTGTAAGAGTTAGGGTTGGAGGCGGGTGAGGTGGACCTCACGCCGTACGAGTTCTCTGAGGACTGGAGCATGCGACCTTCCTTTATCCCGCTATCCCGCGCGGCGCGTTCCTTCGCCAATCTCAGGGCAGGCTATGGCGGCGCCGATCCATACGGGCGGTCTGGGAATCTTGGGCCTTCGGTTGGTTCGTGTCCCTTTGGCCATCCTGACTATCGCACAGAGGTAAGTCATCCTCCGAGATTACGGAAGAGAGTGTACGACCGCGCAGAAGGAAGGGAAAAAGGCCCTAGTCGGATTCCTGGAGAGATTGGCTGAGCTCTTCCCATTCCGTGAGGAAGGCGCCGTGAGCGGCTTTACGCCGCTCGAGTTCTTCGGACTGGGTCTGACTCGCTTCCGCGCTAACGAAATTCTGCAGCGCCGTTTCGCATTGCGCGATCGCAACCTCAGCGCGATTGATCTCCGCTTCCAGTTCGCGGATGCGATCTTCCATCTTCTTGCGCTTGATGGGATTCAAGCGCTTCGCCTTGGCGGCTGGTGGAGGGGCGTCGACCGCGGCATGATTGCCGTTTGCTGGCGCCTCTGGAGCGGGCTCGACCGCCTTCAATTGCTGGCGGATGGTCTCATCTTGTTTCGCGCTCCCGCCCTGCTTCCGCCAGAGATAATCTTCATAATTGCCGGGATAGACTTCGACTTTCCCGTCTCCAATTTCGAAAACTCGTGTGGCCAGTTTGTCGATAAAGTACCGGTCATGGGACACGAAGACGACGGTGCCGGAGTAATCCATAAGAGCATCCAGCAGGACATCTTTAGCGCGCAAGTCGAGATGGTTGGTGGGTTCGTCGAGCAGCAGAAAATTCGCCGGATGCAATAGAAGACGCAGCAACGCATAGCGGCCGCGCTCGCCGCCAGAGAGCACTCCGATCTTCTTGAACACGTCGTCTTCGGAAAACAGAAAACATCCAAGCAGGCTGCGGAGCTCTGTCTGCGTTGAGCGAGGAGATGCTGCGCCGAGATCGTCGATCATGCGGGCGTCCGGATCGAGTTCCTTGTATTGATCCTGCGCGAAGTAATCAGCCTGCACGTTGTGGCCAAGGCGAAATTCTCCTTGCGTGGGCAGCTCTGCGCCTGCAAGCAACTTGATCAACGTGGACTTGCCCGCCCCGTTCACGCCGACCAGCGCGATGCGGTCGCCCTTTTCGATCAGGAAGTTCACATCACGGAAAACTTCTTTCTCACCACCCTGCGCTCCTGCGGAATTCTTTCCCGGGTAAGTCTTGGCCACTTCCTGGAACTCAGCCACGATGCGGCCGCTGGGCTTGGGCTGGGGGAAAGTGAAGTGAATTGTCTTCTCTTCTGGTGGAACCTCGATGCGCTCGATTTTTTCGAGTTCCTTAATCCGGCTCTGCACCTGCTTCGCCTTCGTCGCCTGGTAGCGGAAGCGGTTGATGAATACTTCCAGTTGCTCGATCCGGTCGCGTTGATTGCGGTAAGCCGCCTGCAATTGTTCGTTGCGCTGCGTCTTCTGCGTCAGGAACTTGTCGTAATTTCCGGTATAAAACCAGAAGCGCTTGTTCCAGATTTCCGCAATCTTGTTGACCGTCACATCGAGAAAATAACGGTCGTGCGAAATCAGCACGAAGGCATGCGGATAATCGTGCAGATATTCTTCCAGCCAGTTACGAGCTTCCAGGTCAAGATGGTTGGTAGGCTCGTCGAGCAGCAGCAGGTTTGGTTTCTGCAGCAGGAGTTTGGCCAGCGCCAGCCGCATCTGCCAGCCGCCCGAAAACTCATCCGTTTGCCGCTCCCAGTCTTCTTTACGGAACCCCAGCCCCATCAGGACTCGTCCAACGTCCGCTTCGATCGAGTAGCCATCGCGGGTGCGAAATTCGTGCTCCAGGCTGTGATAACGGTCGGCAACGTCGGCATACTCCAAGCTTGTGTGATCGAGCTCGGAGATGCGGTGAGTCAGCGTTTCCAATTCTCGCTCCATGGCGTGCAGTTCGGTGAACACGGCCATGCACTCTGCAAACACCGTACGACCGGAGAGCGAGAGTCCATCCTGCGGAAGATAGCCCGCTGTGGTTCCCTTTGCGACGATCAGAGAGCCGTAGTCGAGCGTGTCCAACCCGGCGAGAATCTTCATCAATGTGGATTTGCCGGTGCCGTTGGCGCCCACCAGGCCGACGCGGTCGCGCGGCGTGATGAGCCAATCGGTGTTTTCAAAAAGAAGTTTGTGGCCGAACCGTTTTCCGGCGCCAGAAAGCTGAATCATGGGCTGGATTCATCGTCTCACAAAAGACGAGTAACGTTCACATGTCACAGACCAACGATCGTCTCTGCTGTCATCCTGAGCGCAGCCTTCCGGCCGGCAAAGCCGGATGGAAGCAAGCGAAGGATCTTTGCATTCTCACTCCCATGTCTACTACGTTTACGTCATGACGAACCGCTCCCAGACGCCATACACGGGCATTACCGGCGATATCGAGAAGCGTGTGTTTGAGCACAAGAACGGCACCCATCCGGGATTTACCTCGCGTTACAAGATCAATCGCTTGGTCTACTTCGAAAGGTTTGGTGACATCCACTATGCGATCGCTCGAGAGAAGCAAATTAAAGGCTTGCTGCGAATCAATAAGATGGCGCTGGTTGTTTCCATGAATCCGGATTGGAAAGATCTGAGCGAGGGCTGGTATATTCGGCATCGTTATCAGCCCAACAATGCGCAGATCCTTCGTCGGGACTCCTTCGCTAAAGCGAAGGACTCCACTTCCTCAGGATGACAGCAGTCCTTGAGAATCAGGAATGCGCGACAGCGCGGCCGTTGCGCGATCCGGGATACGCGCCCCACAGCTCACTGTGGAACTGAATGCGCTCCAGCGCGCGATCAATCACGGCTTCCATTTCGCGCGCGTACTTCACTTCGCGCCCTTTGGCCAGCCGCCGTCGCGCCTCTTCCGGACTGAACCAGGTGGGATGACGCATCGCTTCGTCAGGACGGCGCAACTCGTGGATTTCCATCAAAAACGCCTTGACCACAAATTCCTGCACCCCGCCGGGCTGCCAGAACACACCTTTGGAATGGATGTAAAGATGGAAGTGGCGCGGCTCGATTGTTCCCAGAGCACCGGCCTCTTCCGAAGCTTCGCGCTCCGCGGCCTGGCTATGCGAGAGGCGCGCCTCGGGTGATCCCTTGGGGAAGGTCCACTTGTTTCCGCCGTTGGTGTTCACCAGCAGGAACTCCACAGTTGCGTTCCGCCTGCGGAAGCAGACTGCGGCCACCTGCAGTGGCAGCGATTTTGAAACGCGTGGCGAAGCCATGGGGCGCCCTCCTGCTCTAATCCTAGATGCAGGACGTTTCAGTAATGTTAACGTGCAACGAAAATTGTGCAGGTAGGGTGGTTACTGTAGTTACCAAAATGGGACACCAATCTCTAAAGTCCGCGCCCGTATGGCGGTTCGGAGACGCAGCCTAGGCAAGTTTGCTCTGCAGCGTCTTCCTGTCCAATTCATTTTCCCAGCGCGCCACAACGAGCGTCGCGACACCGTTGCCGATCATGTTCACCAGCCCACGGAACATGCTCATGAAGCGGTCGATGCCCAGGATGAGCGCCATCCCCGCCACCGGGATCGTGGGAATCACCGACAAAGTAGCGACCAGAGCAATGAAAGACGCTCCCTGCACGCCACTCGCGCCTTTTGATGTTAGCGTGGCGACTGAGAAAATCGTGAGCTGTTCCAGCAGGGTTAAATGCGTGTTGGTGGCCTGGGCAACAAATAGCGCGGCCAGCGTCATATAGAGGCCGCTGCCGTCGGTGTTGAAGGTGTATCCGGTGGGAACGACCAGACCCACCAGAGATCGCGAGCAGCCCAGATTCTCCAGTTTCTCCATCAGCGTGGGGATCGCGGTTTCCGACGAACTGGTGGCCAGCACCAGCAGGATTTCCTCTTTGATATGGAGCAGGAATTTCACGATGCTGAATCCCGCGACCCGGCAAATCGCTCCTAGCACGATGAGCACGAAAAGAATTGAAGTCACGTAAAACGTGGCGATGAGCTTGACCAGTGGCCCCAGCGAGGCGAGTCCGTACTTGCCGATGGTGAAGGCCATGGCGCCAAAAGCGCCGATTGGCGCAAAAATCATCAGAATGTTCACTACGCGAAACACGACGTGGGTCAGCGACTCCAGCAGTGCCACAATTGGCTTCGCTCGCGGCCCCGCCGATGACAAGCCAAAGCCGAACAAAATCGAGACGAAAACCACTTGCAAGATATCGCCCTTGGCAAACGCATCCGTCACCGTGGTGGGGATGATGTGCATCAGGAACTCGGTGACGCTTTGCGCCTTGGCCTGCCCCGCGTAGTCTGCGACGGCTTTTGCATCGAGCGAGGCCGCGTTCACATTGAAGCCGCTGCCGGGATGCACCACGTTGCCGACAACGAGTCCAACCATCAGCGCAATTGTAGAAACGATTTCAAAGTAGAGCAGCGCCTTGCCGCCGACCCGCCCGACTTTCTTCAAGTCCTGCATGCCGGCGATGCCGGTGACCACCGTGCAGAAGATGAGCACGGTGATGATCATGGTGATCATGCGAATGAAGGCGTCGCCCAACGGCTTCATCGCGACGGCGCGGGCGGGGCTCACATATCCCAGCACCACGGCGATCACCATGGCGATGAGAACCTGCACCCAAAGAGACGAGTAGAATGGCTTTCGCCGCGGCTCAGTGGACTCGGTTGGCGATGTCTCGATTAGAGTAGACATTGGCTGGCACGCGAACTCTTCTTTGACAAGGCTTGTTCGGCCAAGTTAGTTCGCTGGAGCCTCCAGCGTCTTCACCAGCCACGGAATAATTACCTGCTTGAAGATCAGGGGATCGGGCCACACTCCAACTTGCCGACCCAGGTGTCCACCGCGCGGATTGATCCAGGCTTCTTTCGGCACATCGCCTTTGCTCAATAGCAGGTATTCATCATCGATCGGCACCTGCGTGTCGAGAACTCCGGCAAGAATGAGCATCGGCGCCATCGGCTTGCCCAGCAAGCCCTCATGCACGAGTGACAACTTGGGCAGAAAGTCGCCCATTTCATCCAGCGTGTGTACGCCTTCGAGAATGCTCATCAGGGCCGGCACCTGGTCGAATAAATACTCGCGATTGCCCAGCAACGAGTTCATCAGAAAATCTTTCTGAAAAAACTTGTCCACTGGCGGAGATTGCGCACTGCAGCCGCGCAACCGCCCGCGCTCAACAATCGCCATCTTCGTCGCCCAATACGCTCCCCAACTCACGCCGTGCATCGCAATGCGGTTCTTGTCGATCTCCGGCCGTGACTGCACGTAATCAATCACGCGAGACAACATGCGATCCGCAGTCTCACTCACTTTGATCGGATTCTGACCTGTTCCCGGGCCATCGACCGCGAGATAGCCGATTCCGAAAGGAAAAATCGCGCCGAAACTTTCCGTCAGGTCTTCCTTACGGCTGTCCAAACCGTTCACCGCAATCACCAGCGGTACCGGGCCTTTTGCATTCTTCGGCAGGCGCAGGTAACCGATGATCTCTTTTCCTTCGAAGGGAATACGCACGACCTCGAGCGGTGGATCCATGAAGCGCGCGTGCGCCAGAAACGCCTCGAGAGCTTTCTCGTACGAACGTTGTTTGCCGGGAGACGCGGGAATCGGCCAACGCCCGAACGAATAGAGCCGCCATGCCCGGATGTAATCCGTATTCGCTTTCGTGGGATCCGTTTTCTCCAGCGACTTCGCTTCATTGAAGTAACGATCGGCCACATGCATGAATCCAGCGGCCCATTCGTCTTTGTCGGCGGTGTGGATGCTTTCGAAAGCCTCTTTCACATCGCCGGGATCCAGACCAATCAGGGGGTACTGGCCGACTTCGGCGCGATGAATAGCCTCGACTCTAATTTCGTCGATCGTGCGTTCGCGACGTTCTTCTTTTTGCCCGAAAGCGCTGATTGAAATGAATGCGAGCAGCACAAACAAGAGAGATGCGGAATAGAACTTACCTTCTATTTTCATGCCTCGGCCCTTTTTTTCTTGCTCGCGATCCGGCGAGCAGTCTAAGAAAGAAGGCCGGACGGAATTGCGTCCGGCCTTCTTTCAATCCCTGACCTGACCACAATTAAAAGATGAACTTCAATCCGAGTTGCACCGCGCGGCTGCCGCCCGACCCGATCACAGGGTTGGCTGCGGCAACGTCCGGCGTGGCGCATCCACAACCAAACGGGCGGGCCGAGGGGTCGTTCAAACCGAAACCATTCTGACCGCCGTAAGGATTTGCGAAATTCGGATGGTTGAAAATATTGAAGAACTCAGCGCGGAACTGCGCATGCAAACGCTCTCCGAGGTGCCAGTTCTTCGCGACTGAGAGATCGAAGTCCCTGAAGCCAGAGTCCGGGAATGTGTTCCGCGACATATTGCCGAACTGACCGAGCGGCGGCGGAATCATGATCGAGCCGGCCTGGGCATAACAGCCAAACAGGTTCAGCGACGCCGTCGATGGGCCAGCTGTGCCTCCGTCGACGGTCAGAGCCTGGCTGGCGCAAGCCGAGTTGCTGGCTCCGGGAAAATACGGAATCGGATTCGGACCTGACTTGAAGTCGGAGGGCTTACCATAAAAGCTCCACCGAATTGGCTCGTTGGCCGGGGGGCTGACGGGAAGCGGACCGACGCCCGCAGCATCGGTTCCCAGATCAATCGGGCCCCAGGGTTGCGAGCTTTGCAGGGTCACGATGGAGTTGAGTTCCCAGCCTTCCAGCATCTGCCCAAAGCCGCCGCGTCCGGGGATGGCGTAGGTGAGTGACAACGTGAAGCGCTGTCGCATGTCGAAGTCGCTGTTCGCGTATTCGCGTCCAACGTTGTACGAATCTTCAGGCAGACCCGCGCCGTAGCCAAAGTCCCAGTTCGCCCCAACGTCATCGAGTGCGTGAGCGAACGTGTAACCAGCCACCATGCTCAGGCCGTGGTAGTTTCGCGAGTTCAACGTGACTTGTAACCCGTCATAGTTCGACCGGTAGACGTTGGCCATGTTGAAAATGTTGCTCAAGTAAGGGAACTTTGTCGCGTACGTCTCGGCTGCTGCCTCGTTCCCCGAGTCGACGTTGCAATTGTTGTACTTCGGAGCGCTGGCGAGACATGCGGTAAGGGAGCCGACGCCAGTACCGGCGGTCGTCCAGCCCGATCCCACCGGCGGCTGGTTGATATCCCGAATGCCCGTCAGGTTCGTTCCATGATTGCCCACGTAGGCGACTTCCAGAGAGAGATTCGGCGAGAACGCGTGCTGGACATTCAAAGTCCAGTTCCAGACGTAGGGAGTAGTGATGTTGCGGTTCACGCTCATGATGGGGCAAGGACTGGCGAAGCAATTGATCGTGGCGCTTCCGTAGAGAGGAGTTCCGCTATCCCATTGAGGAAGGATGGGTGGAACCGATACATTGCCAGCCGTGATGGTGCCGCCTGCGGTGTCGCCCGCGGCGTCTATGATTCCGCCGGTGGGAACGTTCGATAAACCAAAGGCATTGTTGAAGGCGAGTAGTGCTTCCCAGTTTATAGTTTCGTACACCAACCCGACTCCGCCTCTCAGCACCGTGTCTCCTCTGCCGGTTACGTCCCAGGCAAAGCCCAGGCGTGGAGCGAAGTTTGTATGATCGGGGTTATAGGGACCGCTGACGCCGTTCACTCCTTCCTGGATCAATCCGGTCGGCGAATTGGGATCGAAATTGCCCAGCAGGTTGTGGGCTTCCTTGATTACGGAGCTAAATTCGTACCGCACCCCGGCATTCAGCGTCAGGTTCTTGGTGGCGCGCCAATCATCCTGCGCGAATAATCCGTAGGCCCAGTTGTGGATCTGCCGGTTGGGATCGCCAACTTGAACGGACGCCTTGAAAGGATCTCCCGCGAAAAAATCTTCCAGCGCGGTGGATGCGGGTAAAGCCACGCCGCCCAGGAACGTGATGCTGCCTCGGGCATTGCCAAAAGCGCCGCCGTTGACGTCGTTTCGGTGTAGCTCGCCTCCGAACTTGAAAGAATGCTTTCCTACCGTGTAGGAGGCGTGATCGATGAATTGAGTGATCGAGTCCGGACCCTGGAACTTCGGCCACTTGAAGCCGCCGAGGCCCGGGACAAACGCTCCCGCGAAACCGATGCGAGGTAGTCCACCAGTGAACGGTCCGCTCACCCCAGTGTCGAGACCGTAGGCCGAGGCCGGAGTATTCAAATCACCCGGGAGCGTAGGTTGGTAGAGGCGGTTATAGCCGACTCGCGCTTCATTCACCCAGTTCGCATTCGGAGTCCAAAGCCAATTTCCTCCAACCACTTGTGCACGGGTATGGATGTCGGACTCCCATTTGGCTTGCAGCTCCGGAAAATCTTCGACTGTTCCCGAGTTATTACCGAAAAAGTACATACCGCTGATGCTGTTGCGCTGGTTGATGTTGTAGTCCACTTTGCCAATCGCGTTGTCGACGCCAACATTATTGGGGAAGCCCTGCACCACGCTGATGCTGGGAGTGTTATTGGTCGGAAATCCCGCGCCATTGCAAGTCACCGCGCCACTTGCCGAGACCGTGCAACCCGAGATCAACTGGCTGGCGTGGCTGATCATTGAGGGCGTGAAGCCGTTGGCGAGAAGATCCGCGATGGCATTGGGAATGCTCGCGCTGCAATCAACCGCGGCGAGAGCAGGAGACGTACAGGTCGGGGCCGACCCGGCGGCAAGGGGTACAGCCACCATGGATGGAGTCGTAACGCTATAAGAGTTTCCCACATCGTAGCGCTGGCCTTCATAAGCTCCAAAGAAGAAAAGCTTGTCCTTGATAATCGCGCCGCCAAAACTCCCACCAAACTGTTCCAATGTCCGGGAAGTTTTCGCCGCCGGGGTAGCGTTGAAATAATTGCGCGCGTCCAACACGCCATCACGGCCGAACGCGAAGGCGGAACCGTGAATCGAATTCGTTCCCGACTTCAATCCAACGTTGATCACCGCGCCCGGCTTCCATCCGTACTCGGCCGGAGGATTCTCCTGAACGTTGAATTCCTGAATCGCATCGATCGGCAGAATGGTCGCGGAGTCTCCCGCGATGCCTGCGCCGTTGATAATGCCTTGACCGGAAAAAGGCTCGCTGTTGAATAAGCCTTCGACGAAGTAGGCATTGTCTTCGGCGCGCAATCCGTCGGTGCTGGTGGTGGAGAAGCCGCCGCCGGGATAGCGCATCACGCCCGGGCGAAGCTGCAGCAAATTCTCGTAGTTGCGGCCGTTTAGCGGCAGGTCATTGATTTCCTGGTTGCTCAGCGTTCCTCCGAGGGTGGCGGAGGTCGTGTTTACCAGGGGCACTTCTTCTTGCACGATCACGGTCTCCGTGACTTGTCCGGGCTGCAGTGCGAAATCAGCGCGGACGTCAGTTGCGACCTCGATGACCACATTCGGCCGCTCGATGGACTTGAACCCCCTGGCTTCCACGTGAATCTTGTAAGTACCCGGTGCAAGGTCGGGGGCAGCGTAGGCGCCGGCTTCGTCTGTAGTGAGCGCGCGGGAGGTGCCACGCTCCACGCTGGTGACTAAGACGGTCGCGCCCGTAACCGCTGCGCCGCTCTGGTCGGAAACGGTGCCCAGGATGCGACCGGTGGTCGACTGAGCTAGACCGGGCACGCCCAGAGCGCAAATCGTGAGTACGACGAGAAGCATCCCGCTGGCTACACTGGCAACCTGACCCGCGGACATGGCGGTGCATCGGAATTTCATCGAAGCCTCCGAATTCTGGTCCGACAGCCATACCACTGCCCGGCGAATGAAGTCAAGGAAATTCGCTTCGCAGGTGCCTCGAACTGCTGCCGATGAGCCTGGTTGATTAAGGCCAGCTTGGTGCAATTTCTTCTACATTGTCTAGAAGAACTGGAATTCAGGAAAGGCTTGCGTTTCCTTCCCAAGCAGTGCTATGCTTCATGGTCATACCACCATACCTAAGAACCGCTTATGATTACGTCATCCTCCAACGCCCCAGAATCGCCGCCACAGCCGTTGGACCTGCGGTATAGTAGCCGGACCATCGCCAGTTCCCCCCAACTGGTTCGTGCGGGAGAGATTCCTGTGTACAAAGTTGTTCGCACCTCTCGACTGTATGAACAGATCGTGCAGCAAATCGAAGAGTCGGTTCTTAACGGAACCCTGAAGCCGGGCGATCAGCTTCCTGCGGAACGCGAGTTGGCGCAGCGTCTTGGAGTCAGCCGCACCGCCGTGCGGGAGGCGGTGAAAACGCTGCGGGAAAAAGGTCTGGTCGAAGCCTACTCCGGCCGCGGAACATTTATCACCGACGGAACTTCGCAAGCTGCGCGCCAATCTTTCGATCTCATGGTGAAAATCGGGCAGCCGGAAGGCTCACCGCATCTCGCGGAGCTCCGGCTGATTCTCGAGCCCGGCATTGCTGCACTGGCCGCGGTACGAGCCAAAGAAGAAGACGTCGCAGCCATGCGCGAGGCGGTGGTGGTGATGGACCGCGCACAGAAAGATCCCGAAGCCTACATCGAAGCCGATCTTGATTTTCATTTGGCCCTGGCGGAGGCGGTGGCGAATCCGCTTATTCTTTCTCTGATCGATTCCATTGTCGGATTGCTGCGCGAGCAGCGCATGAAAATTTTCAATGTGGAAGGCGGACCGCAGCGCGGACAGATTCATCACAAGCGCATTCTCGAGGCGGTCGAGCGGCGCGATCCCGAGATGGCTCGGAGCGCGATGCGCTCCCATCTCGAGCAGGTGCGCGAAGATTCGAAAGCACCCGCCGGCATCCCGTCTTCTTCGTCACACAGAAAGCACGCGCCGGCAGGTTCCAAAATCACTTCGTAAATTTTGGTCGGAGAATCGTTGGATTAGACTTCGGAGGTTCGGGGCGGATGGCGAAACTCGGGTTCATCGGTCTGGGAGTCATGGGCAGCCAGATGGTCAACCGGCTGCTGAGCAAGGGTCACAGCGTCACCGGCTACAACCGCACGCGTGCCAAGGGGCAGTGGCTGGTTGAAAAAGGGATGAAATGGGCGGACTCGCCACGTGAGGTCGCCAACTCTTCCGATTTTGTTTTCGCGATGGTGACGAACTCCGCCGCCATTCAGGCTGTCACCGAAGGCCCGAATGGCCTTCTGGCGGGCCTAAGCGCGGGCAAGATTTTCATCGATATGAGCACCGTGGCTCCCAGTGTGAGCCGCGCATTGGCCGCGAAAGTGCGCGAAAAGGGCGCGGACATGGTCGACTCGCCCGTTTCCGGCAGCGTGATAACCCTGCAGGAAGGGAAGCTTTCGGTGATGGTCGGCGGACGCGGCGAAACCTTTGAGAAAGTGAAACCGCTGCTTCTCGATATCGGACCAAAAGTGACTCATGTGGGTGATAACGGATTGGCTCTGTCGATGAAGATTGCCATCAACTTGAGTCTCGCAGTTCAGATGCTCGCGTTTTCTGAAGGCGTGTTGCTGGCCGAGAAAAGCGGCATCGCGCGCGAAACTGCCGTCGAAGTCCTTACTCACAGCGCCGTGGCTTCGCCCATGATTCAGTACCGCGGCCCGTTCGTGCTGCAACAGCCGGAGGAGGCCTGGTTCGACGTCAACATGATGCAAAAGGATATGGTCCTCGCCATGGATTTGGGACGCCAGTTGGATGTCCCTCTTCCCTCAACCGCGGTGAGCAATGAAATTTTGACCGCGGCTCGGGGCATGGGTTGGACGAAGTACGATTTCGCCTGCATGTTCGACGTGCTGGCCGCGATGTCGGGGGTGACAACGCCCGTAACGAAGGGAGGTAAGAAAATATGACAACTGCGACCTCCAAGCCCGAGGCTGGACACGAAACTTCCAAAGAAAAAGAAAAGTGGCTGCACGCCTACCGTCAGATGGTGAGCATCCGCCTCTTCGAAGAACAGGTGAATGAAGTCTACACGCGCGCGCTCATGCCGGGACTTGCGCACTTGTATAGCGGTGAAGAAGCGGTTGCGGTTGGAATTTGCGAAGCCCTGCGCATCGACGACTACATCACCAGTACTCACCGCGGCCACGGACACTGCCTGGCCAAAGGCGCGTCACCCGATCGCATGTTTGCCGAACTGTTGGGTAAAGAAGCCGGCTACTGCCGCGGCAAGGGCGGATCGATGCACATCGCCGATCCCGCAACCGGCAACCTCGGCGCCAACGCAATCGTTGGCGGCAGCGTCGGTATCGCCACCGGTGCGGCCTTTGCTGCCAAGAATCTGGGGACGGATCGTGTCGCAATCTGCTTCTTCGGAGAAGGCGCGCTCGGCCAAGGATCGCTCTACGAAGTGATGAACCTGGCGCAGTTGTGGAAACTGCCCGTCATCTACGTTTGCGAAAATAATCTATACAACGAGTACACCCATTACACCGAAACCACGGCCGGCACGATCCTAGGCCGCGCCGCCGCTTTCGGCATCGAGACTGCGAGCGTGGACGGACAGGATGTGCGCGCCGTCAACGAAGTTGCGGCCCGCCTGGTCAATCGCGCCCGCACCGGCGGCGGACCTGCATTCCTGCAATGCGATACCTACCGTTACAGCGGCCACCACGTCGGCGATATCAATCGCGAATACTACCGCTCCAAGCAGGAAGAGCAGCAATGGAAGACGGAGCGCGATCCCATTCTCGTATTGGCCAGGTGGCTGATCGAACGTGGATATGCGGACGCGGCATCCCTTGAAGGAATTAGAAATGAGATTCGGGCCATCATGGAAGCGGCCGTGAAGTTCGCCATCGCCGCACCGTATCCGAGCGTCGACGAAGTGGAGATGCACGTCTATGCCTGATCGCGAAATTACATTTGCGCAGGCAGTACGCGAGGCGCTGGCCGAGGAAATGCGCCGCGACTCGCGCGTCTGCATCATTGGCGAAGATGTCGCGGAGGCGGGCACGCCCTTCAAAGTTCTCTCTGGCTTGGTGGAAGAATTTGGAGCGAAGCGCGTGGTGGATACGCCGATCTCCGAAGCGGGTTTCACCGGAGTCGCTGTAGGCGCAGCGATGACTGGCCTGCGTCCCGTGGTCGACATTATGTTTGGCGACTTCATCACTTTGACCATGGATCAAATGGTCAACCAGGCCGCGAAAGCTCACTATATGTCGGGCGGCCATTGGAAAGTGCCGATGGTGATGCGCACCACGCTGGGAGCAACGCGGCGCTCGGCCGCGCAGCACTCACAGTCGCTGCATGCATGGTTCAGCCACGTGCCGGGATTGAAAGTGGTTTTGCCCTCGACGCCCTATGACGCGAAAGGCTTGCTGAAAGCGGCTATTCGCGACGAGAACCCCGTAGTCTTCTTCGAAGACAAGATGATGTACAAGCTCAAGGGCCCGGTTCCGGAAGACGATTACACGATTCCTCTGGGCGTCGCCGATGTGAAGCGGGCCGGCGACGACATCACTCTGGTCGCGACCAGCAGCATGGTGCAGGTCGCGCTGGGCGCTGCGATCATGCTCGAGAAGGAAGGCATCAGCGCGGAAGTCGTCGATCCGCGGACCACATGGCCGCTCGATGAAAAGACGTTGATCGATTCGGCGAAGAAAACTTCGCGAGTGATCGTGCTGGATGAAGGCTACGGGCGATATGGCGTGACTGCAGAGCTTGCCGCCGTCATCGCCGAAGGCGCATTCTACGATCTGGACGCGCCCGTGAAACGAATGGGCGCAATGCACGTGCCGATTCCGTTCTCTCCGCCATTGGAAGATGTGACGGTGCCTACGGAACAGACGGTATTTGATGCAGCGAGATCGATGTGCAAGCCGTCTTGAAGTGTGTGAGCAATGGATTAGGGTTGAAGCTAGAAGCTAATAGCTAGGAGCTGAATTATGGGATTGAAAACTCATGGAACCATGGCGGTCGATTGGGAAAACCGAATCGACTTTGACCGCTTGCGCCGCGAGCGTCTGGCGAAGGCCAAGGCTCTGCTGGCCAAGTCTGAGATGGGCGCTCTGCTCTGCTTCGACATGAATAACGTGCGCTACCTGACCTCGACGCATATCGGCACATGGGCGCAGGACAAGGCTAACCGCTTCACGTTGTTGCCGCAGAATGACGAACCCATCCTTTGGGACTTCGGCTCTGCCGCCAAGCATCATCAATTGAATTGTCCATGGCTCGGCGAGCGCTCGCGCCCAGGAATTTCCATGTTGCGCGGCACCATGTCGCCGGAGCATGGACGCGCCGAAGACGTGGCCAAGAAAATTCGCATCGAGCTCGAAATGCGCAGTCTGCACAAGGAGCCGGTCGGCATCGACATCATTGAGCTTCCCGTACTTTTTGCGCTGCAACGCGAAGGCATTCAGGTGGTTGATGGCCAGGAACTCATGTCCAACGCGCGCGTCATTAAGACGCAGGATGAAATCTCGCTGCTCAACACTTCCGCGATGATGGTTGATGCCGCTTATGACGAACTCTATCGCGCCATGAAACCGGGGATGCGCGAGAACGAAGCGGTTGGATTGGTGAGTAAAGTTCTCTACGATCTCGGTTCCGAATACGTGGAAGCGGTGAATGCAATTTCCGGCGAGCGATGCAATCCGCACCCGCATGTGTTCTCCGACCGCGTCCTGCGGCCCGGCGACCCCGTTTACTACGACATTCTGCATTCCTACATGGGATACCGCACCTGCTACTACCGCTGCTTCACCGTCGGTTACGGTTCGCACGCCATGGTGGATGCCTATAAACGCTGCCGCGATTACCTGGATGCAGCCATCGAGCTGATTCGTCCTGGACGCAATACCGCGGAAATCGCAGCGGTGTGGCCCAAGGCGCAGGATTTTGGTTTCCCGAACGAAGAAGCCGCCTTCGCCCTGCAATATGGACACGGCATAGGACTTGCGATTTGGGAGAAGCCCGTAATCTCGCGGCTGGTTTCGCTCGATCATCCGCAGACGCTTGAGCCCGGCATGGTCTTTGCGCTGGAAACCTTCTGGCCCTCGACCGATGGCTGGAGCGCGGCGCGGATTGAGGAAGAAATTGTGGTCACGCCGACGGGACACGAAGTGATCACGCGCTTCCCGGCGGAAGAACTTCTGGTGGCGGGCGCGCATTATTTCACTGTGAATGGACCGCTGCCTACCACTCGCGAGACTGAAGCTCCGCCCAGCGCTCGAGTGCTGGACATGATCGAAGCCAGCGCGAAAACTGAGCGCGTAGGAGTTTCGGACTGAAGGCCATATTGCAAGCCTTCCCCAGATAAAACTATGGCCTTCAGCGTGGTGATGCCCGCCCTTGAGATGGCGCAGGAAACCGGCAAGCTCATTGCATGGCGGAAGCAGGAAGGCGACCGCGTCACCAAGGGCGAACCGCTTCTCGAAATCGAAACCGATAAAGCTGTGATGGAAGTAGAAGCGCCTGCCGACGGCATCCTCGCCGGAATCACCGGCCAGGTCGGAACCGATATTCAGGTTGGGAAGACGATTGCTTGGATTGTGGCTCCAGGCGAGAAGCCTCCTTCTGACAATGACTCCGCAACGAGCACGCCGTCGGCGCGGGCCGGATCGCAAAGTAAGACCGAAGCGCCGCCACTACCAGTTGCTGCCACTGCTTCCGAACCGTCTCCGATACAGAGCGCGAGAATTTCGCCGAAGGCCCGTCGTCTCGCGAAAGAGCTGGGTGTTGATATTGCGACCGTGCGCGGTACTGGCCCCGGCGGTGAGATTCTATCGTCGGATGTGCAAGCCGCAGCGGCAGGCTCCGCGTCCGGCACCGTAGCCGAGAAGAAATCCGTCGACCTCGAAGTTCCCAGCACTCTCGGGCGACTGATGGCGGAGCGCACCACGCAGAGCTGGACCACAGTTCCTCACTTCTTTCTTACGCGAGAAATCGAGGCCAGCGCGCTTAACGAATATCGAGGGAAAATACTTGCCGAGGTCGAGAAGACTCACAATGTCCGCATCACGCATACGGACCTTCTGGTCGCGTTGGTCGCGCGCGTGTTGCTCAAACATCCGCGTTTGAATTCAAGTTGGACCGCGGAAGGAATTCGCCTTCACGACTACGTAAACATGGGCGTGGCCATCGCCGTGAATGACGGCGTGGTCGCCGCCGTTATCCCAAACGCACACAGCGCGACACTGGCGGAGATTGCCATGCAGCGCCGCGATGTGGCCGAGCGCGCCCGGGCAGGGAAGCTGCGCCCCGCCGACATCGCCGATGCCACCTTCACCATTAGTAACCTCGGCATGTATCAAGTGGACCAGTTCACCGCGATCATTACTCCGCCCCAAGCGGCAATTCTTGCTGTGAGCCGCATCGCCGATCGCGTGGTCGTCGTAGAAGGCAAGCCGGCCGTTCGACCGATGATCACGTTGACACTCTCCTCCGATCATCGCGTGGCTGACGGCGCGCGAGCCGCGATGTTTCTAAACGATCTGGCAGAAGCGGTCCGCGAACCTGAAAAATGGTTACCGTGACCGCGCTGTTTTCCTTGTCCACGTAACTCCATATAAGACATAAGAAGTTGTTGAGTGCGATGAATCTTGGGCGGTATCCTGTGGTTGACGCCACCTCGGGGTTGCAGAAACTCGTTTAGTAGGCCAAAGCTTTGAAAGCCGCCATCCTAAGAAACGCAAAACACCCTCTTCAGATTGAGGAGACTCCCAAGCCTAATCGTGCCGCCGGTCAGGTTCTCCTTCGGGTTCGTGCGTGCGGCGTCTGCCGGACCGATCTTCACATTGTCGAGGGCGAATTACCGCCTCGGAAACAACCACTCATCCCCGGGCACCAAATCGTTGGAGACATCGTCGAGAGCGCTTCATCCGATTTGCCGCTCGGCACGCGCGTCGGCGTCTCCTGGATTGGCGGAATCGACGGAAACTGCCCGTACTGCCGTCGAGGCATGGAAAACCTTTGCGATTCGCCGGTCTTCACTGGATACACCGTCGATGGCGGCTATGCGGAATACGCGGCGGCTCGCAGCGATTTTGTTTTTGAGCTCCCACCACAACTCGATGACCTGCACGCCGCGCCCCTGTTGTGCGCCGGCATCATCGGCTTTCGCAGCTTGCGCGTGGCTGGGGTGGAACCAGGCGACCGAGTTGGATTATTCGGGTTTGGCTCGTCCGCGCATCTGGCGATTGCCGTTCTGCGCTCATGGAACTGCGAAGTGTATGTCTCAACCCGCGGCGCATCGCACCGCAAGCTGGCGGAATCTCTGGGCGCGAAGTGGGTCGGCTCTGAAACCGACAAGCCACCCGTGGCACTGGACCGCGCCGTCACTTTTGCTCCCAGCGGCGACGTGGTGATCACCGCGCTCGCCAGCCTGCGTAAAGGTGGCGTGGTTGCGATCAACGCGATCCATCTCGACCGCATTCCTGCGTTCGATTACGACAGCCTTCTCTGGGGCGAACGCCAAATCCGCAGCGTGGCAAACATGACGCGATCCGACGCGCGCGACTTTCTCAAAATCGCTGCCGATATTCACCTGCAGCCTAAAGTGACCGTGTTTTCTCTGGAACATGCCAACGAAGCGCTGGCTGCCGTCAAAGGTGACGCTGTCGACGGAGCGGCTGTCATCGTCCCCTAGGATTCATACTCGTTGACGCGCTCCGCATTCGGAGGGATTTTTAATGAGAGTTCTCAAGCCAAAAAAGCGGACGCTCCCGAAAGAGCGTCCGCGGTTGGTTAAACCCGTTTTCGCACGACTGAGTGGTTACTTGGGAAGAACGCTCGTTCCCTCTGCAACCACGGCGGTAAGGGCCGAAGGACTGAGTCCCAAGGTCTGGAGGATGGTAGGCGCGACCTGGACGGTGCCCACTGCGGCGCGAACCGTTTGGGGATGGTAGGACGGATTCGACAGCAGAAGAATCACATTCGTATCGTCATGGGCGAAGCCGCCGTGCTCGGCCAGTTTCGCGGTGCTTCCGGAATAGGTCACTCCGACGTTCGGGGTCACGATGATGTCCGGCGTGCGCGGGTCTGCGGTTGGGTCGTTGTAGTTAAGCGCGAGCGAAGGGCCGTAGTAGATTTGCCCAAGCTCGATTCCGGCAGGGGAGGCATTCGCTTCGAGGATTTGAACCGCGGCTAAAGTATCGGCGGAGTTCGACAGCCAGACCAGTGACACGTCATCTTCCGTCGGTCCAATGCCGGTGGGGTTGTTGGTGGATTCCGAGAATGGAATATAGCCGGCGTTGGAGAGCAGGGTCACGGGCGAAGTGCCGTTGATGAGCTGAGAGACGTAACGGCTGGGATCGATGGGCGACTGGCCGTGCTTGGCAGTGATCACGATCAGAGTCGAATCGTATAGACCTTGTGCCTTCAGTTCGTTGACGAATGCCCCGATCGAGGCGTCTACGAACTGGAATTCGCTCAGCAGCGCCGCGGTGGGAGTTGCAGCTGCATCCAGATATCCGCCGGTCGTGCTGTTGCTTGCCTCGATGAGCTTCTGGCCCACGCTGAGCGCCTGGAAGTTCATGCCGAAGATGGTGGGGACCTGGGTCGGCGTGGTGCCGAGGTGGTTCTTCCCATCGATCTCGTTGAGGATCGCATTGACCTTCAAGGTGTCGTAGCACTGAATGTTCTGGAAGCTGTTGGTCCAGGCCGTAAGGTCCGACCCGGGATCGCGGATGGGGTTGCAGGATACGCCGAGGGGCGTTACCACGTGAGGAAGGCCGATCACGGTGGAGTTGATTTCAGGCCCGTAGAAGTCATCGAGGGCAATGGGCCCAAGACCAGAGGCTACCGAGGAATACGCGGGGTGCTTGTCGGACCATGCCGCGTATCCGCCAGCCTGGTGAATGACGCTGAAGATGCTGTTGGCCCGGACGAAATCCCACGGCCAAACCGGGTTGCAGCCATTATTTGGGTCACGGATCAATCTTTTCGAGTCGATCGAGGCAATGCCGCCGTCGGTCAGCGATGCGCCCGGGGCGCCGCCGTTCAACTTGGTCTGGTCGATGTCGATGCCTTCTTCGTACTCGCTCGTGGTCCCGGTCGGCGCCGCGAAGGGAGTGCAGGGGCCAGCCCCCAGGCCGTTGCCGGTGGTTTTCGCGGGCGCGTCATAATTCCGCGAATAAGCCACGTCGTAGTAGACGCCGGTGTAGGCCGGGCTTCCGCCGGTGATGATCGCGGTCAGGCCGGGAAAAGAATCCGAGGTTTTTGAGGTGCTAGCGGCGACGTAGTTGATGCCGGTCTTGCCCAGGGCAGCCAGCGCCGGGCAAAAGGGTTGGCCATTATTGATGGCGCTGATGCCGTTGGAGCAGTTCAGGAAATCGACTGCGTGCATACCGTCGACGCTGATCAGGAGAACACGCTTGATATTGCCTTTTAGGAAGTTGTTATTGGTTTGGGCGATGGCAGTGCCCATCAAACAGGCAGCCGCGAGGGAGAGTAAAGCAATTGTCCTTTTCATCGTGACCTCCGGCAACAATCTATCAACGCCGTTTCACCCGAAGGTTAAGGAGAGTTTAATTTTTCGTTGATGAACAAATTGTCATCTTCAGGAAAAGGGGCGGTCATGTTCCGGACATATTCTTAGCTGTGCGCGTGTTCTTGGCATGCGGAGTTAAGGTCCGATCACAAGAGGAATGAGGTGAAAGATGTTCAGGAACGTCTTCCGCAAACGGCTTAATGCCGTGCCGGACCTTGTGTATTTGCTCTGCCTGTGCGTTGGGTTCGGTCCGTCTCTCGCGGCTCAGACTGGAAGCGGAGGATTGACGGGCAAGGTTACTGACGGGTCTGGCAGCGTGGTCGCGAATGCCGCCGTGACAGCGACGAACGTGGAGACTGGACAAACGCAAAGCGCGACCGCGGGGCCGGATGGCACTTACAAACTTGACGTGGCTCCCGGAAATTACCGGGTGAAGTTTGATGCCGTTGGTTTCAAGACCTTGGAGATACCTTCCGTAACGGTTAGTGGGACTGAGACGGCGGTCTTGGACGAAAAGCTCGACGTGGGGGAACAAGGCACCGGCAAACCGACACCGGCACCAGAGGACAACTTGCCCAACGCCCCTTCCAGCAGTTCGACGGCTCCTTCGCTGTCGGATCTGGGTCTTTCGCCGGAGCAGACTCAGGGAAATGCCCGTGAGCAAGCACTGCTGGATAAACGGACACATATGCTGAAGATCCACCAACGCATGGGTTTGATTACGACGATACCGCTCGTTGCGACGGTGATCCTCGGTCCTGGCGCTGGCGGCAAAAGTGAAGGTACGGCCACTCGCGATTTGCACGTGGCGCTGGGCAGCCTGACGGGAGATCTGTACGGCATCACTGCTTACTATGCTATTCGCGCACCCAGAATTCCCGGAACCAAAAAGCGCGGTCCGATAAAATTTCACGAGGCGATGGCTTGGATTCACGGCCCCGGCATGATTTTGACTCCCATTCTTGGGGCAATGGCATTCAGTCAGAAGAACAACGGCGAAAAGGTCCACGGGATCGCCTCCGCGCACGGACCAGTAGCGATAGTCACCGCAGGTGCATTTGGGGCTGCCCTACTTTCGGTTTCAGTAAAGTTCTGAACACAGTTTATGAATCAGAAAATCCTGATCGTCTTTTTACTGGTAGCAATGCCCGCCTTAGCTGGAGGCGACAGCCAATGGCTCCTTCAAGAAAGCACTCTCACGTATCGCGTATCGCATCCACTTCATCAGAGCGAGGGCGTAAGTCATGCGGCTAAGGGCAAGGGCGTCTGCCATGCCGGGCAATGCGACTTTCTGATCGCCGTGCCGGTCAAGTCGTTTGATTCCGGAGACAGCAACCGCGACCTTCACATGCTCCAGGTCACGCGTGGCGCGGAGTTTCCGCTGGTCACCGTGCGCACTCACCTGCCCGAATCGGACGCTGCAGCGTCGACCATCGAAGCCGATCTCGAAATCCAGTTTGCGGGCCAAACAGCCCAGTTCAAGCAGGTTCCTTTCAAACTAGAGAAGCAAGGGAACCAGATTCATCTCACGGGAACAATTCCGGCTACGCTGGCGGATTTTAAGATCGACCCGCCATCGCTGTTGACGATGCCCGTCAAGAACGAAATGCCGGTGCGTGTGGACCTGACTTGGCATCAGCAGTGATGCGGCACCTGTTGGCTCAGGAAGTTTCCAAGACCTTGTTTCGTGCATCCCACCTGGAGGTGTACAGTCTTGGACGGGCGGAAATCTCCCATGCGATTGTTGGTGGTCGAGGACGACATCTCCATTCAGCAGTTCCTTAAAAGGGCGCTGACGGAGGCAGGATTTCAAGTGGATACGGCCAGCACGGCAAAGGCCGGCGAAACCATTGCTCTGGAGGGTATCCACGACGCCTTCATTATCGATCTTGGCCTTCCAGACCTGGATGGATTAGACCTGATTTCCCGCTGCCGCGCCCAAGGTAGTTCGGCTCCGGTTTTAATTCTGTCTGCCCGGCGTTCAGTGGATGAAAGGGTCAAGGGACTGGAGCGGGGCGGTGACGACTATCTGACGAAGCCATTCGCTCTTCCAGAACTGCTCGCAAGACTAAGGAATCTCCTGCGCAGGTCCGCGCTTCCACAGACCGAATCGGTACGACTGCAAGCCGCCGACCTGCAGCTTGATTTGGTACGCCGTGAAGCGCGACGAGGCGAAAACTTGCTGCAATTGACGCCACAGGAGTTTTCGTTGCTGGAATATCTTTGTCGGAATGAAGGTCGCGTCGTAACCCGGACCATGATTCTGGATCATGTCTGGAAGATGAGGATTGACCCCGCGACCAATGTGGTTGATGTTCATATTTATCGCTTGCGTAGCAAAGTAGATCACGACACTCCGCGACCGCTGATTCACACAATTCGCGGCGTCGGCTACGTTCTTAAGCATGCCTAAGAACTTGCGCACCACCGCCGCATGGCGGATTTCGATTTGGACGACCTTGGCGTTCGCGCTGGGAACCGCCGGGGCATTTACCATCGTCTATTTTCTTGTGGCACAGGGCCTCCGGGAACGGAGCGACACTTGGCTTAGCGGCGAAGCTGAGGTTCTTGCTCAAGTCTCGGCGGATACGCCGAGCGATCACCTCTATAAGCGAATCGTGCGAGAGGTGGCCGAGCTTGCAACTCAGGAAGTACCGGATGAACGTAATGCTCGGGGCGAGAGGCTCAATTCCGTGTTCTTCCTGGCAACAAACCCCAACAACACTGAAGGTCCGTTGTGGGTTGGCCCCGGCTCGAAGGATGCTTTCGTTAAGGCGATGCAACAGGCAAGGCTGGTTCCCGGACCTCCGAAGTCCATAACGGTTGAAGGATACCGACAAGCGTTTCGAGTCGTGGTGAAGGCGCAAAACGGTAGAACTGTTTACCTGGGACTCTCGGATCGTGGCGCCAAGCATCTGCTGCACACATTGGCTCGTCGTTTTCTCATGCTTTGGGGTGGCATGTTCCTGCTCGGCTTTGCCATCTCTTACTGGAGCGCCCGTCGTACCCTGCATCGGGTTGAACGAATCACGGAAACTGTCGCGCGAATTGGAACCGAAGACCTAAATGAACGACTGCCTGAACCTGTGAATGCGGATGAGATTTCACGATTGGCGAAGACCTTTAATAACATGCTAGACCGGCTTCAGGCTTCGGTGAATCAGCTCCGGACGGTTACTGGCGGTATCGCGCACGACCTCAAAAGCCCGGTAACTTTGATTCGTGGAACGTTGGAGTCCGCATTATGCAATGAAGGAAATGAGAAGTGGCGAGATTCTGTGGGAGAGGCAATCGAAGACCTGGACAGGCTCTTGCAGTTGTTGAACACAACGTTGGACCTGGCGGAGGCGGAGGCGGGTGCTCTTCACATCGAGCGCTCCCCTGTCGACTTCTCGGATGTCGTGAGACAACTGGTTGATATATACCAGCCGGCAATGGCCGAGCGGCAGCACGATGTGACGACTGAGCTCGAAGAACATGTGGTTGTGGATGCTGACGTCACCCTGCTAAATCGTGTAGTAAGCAATTTGCTTGAAAACGAATTGACTCATCTTCCGGCGGGATGCCGAGTGAACGTCCGGCTCTATTCGCATCAAGGATCAGTAGTTCTTGTGGTTGAAGACAACGGTCCGGGTTTCCCGCCCGATATTGGCAGCCAGGTTTTCAAACGGTTTGTGAAGGGAAAATACTCCCCCGGTCACGGTCTCGGACTGGCATTCGTCGATGCAGTTGCCCAGGCGCACCGTGGTAATACGAGGGTCTCGGACCGTCCGGGAGGTGGCGCTGTTATAACTTTGTCGCTGCCCGTTAGCGTCCTACAGGCGGCATAAGCCCGTCGTAGTCCACCTTGAGCCCCTGCGAAACGCTCTCTCGCCAGCAAAACATAAACTGAATTTAGAATCTCTCTTGCGAATGGTCTTGCTCGCCGCTGAGAACCTCTTTCTAGAACTCGAATTTCGTGGCGATCTGGACCAGACGTGGAGCGGCTGCGCTTACGACTTGTCCGAAATGGGGATCATTATTCACTTCACCGTCCACCGACGCGGGGCCATAAAACTGTGCATGATTGAATACGTTAAATGCCTCAACCCGGAACTCAAACGATTTCGACTCGGTTACTCGCAGCCGTTTGGTCAACGTCATGTCAAAGTTATTAATTCCGGGACCATGGAAAAATCGTCGGGACACGTTTCCTAGTTGCCCAGGCGCTTCTGTGGTGAAGGCGGCCGGTGAATTATTGAACGCAGGCCGTCCGTTCCTCGGATTGGTGTTGATATCGAGCGGTGCCCCGTGGTATTCGGGCGTATCCAGAAGATAGTTGTTGATGCCATTCCCCAGCGTTCCCAGCAGCGAATTATCCGAGTCATCGTACAAGGTGACGGGAAAACCAGTGCTGAAGCGGGTGGTGCCTGCGATGCTCCAATCATCAGTCAAGCGACCGGATCGCTTAAAAAGAAGATCAAAGGGCACGGTTACCCTATAGCTTGCCACAAAGTTGTGTCTCATATCCCAGGCGGAAATCGCTCGCGTCGCCGCGTAGTTCAATGGATTGAGCTGTTCGCCAAGGTTCGAACCTTGATCGATGGATTTGCTATAGGTGTACCCAAGCAGGAAATTGGATCGGTGTCCAACGTAGCGCAGATTCGTCTCCAGCGCGTTGTAACTCGAATTCTCAATTGTTTTCTGCCAAGTATTCTCTTGGTAGTTTGAGCCGATGCCATCTCGCGTTCCGTGATACACGTGGCCACTCGCGCTGGTAATAACGGCATCTTCGCTGAAAGGGCCACAGGTGGGGCTGCCGGGCGCCACCTCACTGGCTTGACTGAGGCTGAGGCAAAGAGCCTGGTTACTGGGGTTGTTAGAGACTACCGCGAGAATGTGGTGCCCCTCATTTCCCACATAACTCATGGTGAGCAAGGTGCTTGTCGTAAGCTGCCGCTCGAAGGAAAGCATGTAATTCTCGGTGTAGGGAACGGCATTGCGATAGTAAAAGGAAACGTCGGCGGAGATAGGGATTACACTGGCAAAACTTTGCGTGTCCGGATTCTTCGCTGAGACGTTGTGCGGAGGGAACGTTAGTGGAAACGGATTGGTGTTCTGGCCGCCATCGGCAGCATCGATGAAGGGCGTCGCAAACAACGGGGGCTCGGGACTGAGGTAGTTGTAACCAAAGGGAGGAACGCCATACATGACCCCGGTCGACAGTCCTGGAAAAGCGGTGTAGAAGACCCCATAGCTCGCGCGAATACTGCTCCTGCCGCTGTCTCCGAAAATTCCTTTCAGAATTCCGTCATCAAATCTCGGGGCATAGGCGAAGCCGATTCGCGGAGCAAAGTTGTCTGGCTTCGACGGCGAAATCGTACTCGGGATTCCCGGATCGCCGGGAACCACCAGGTCGCCGGGCAATCCCGGGAAGAGGACCGACTGCCTCCCCGGGATGATGGTCTGAATGTTATCGTACTTCTCCCAGAACGGCATGATGTAATCCCAGCGTAGACCGACGTTGATCGTCAAATCAGTTCGCGCCCGCCAACTGTCTTGGGCAAACAGGCCCGCATATCGGTTTCGCAGGTAAAAGGGCTGGCCTGAGGATTGAGTGAAATTGCTCGGCACGCCGATGAGGAAATCGGCAAAGGCGGAGCCAGTTTCAGTTCCGTCAATATTGAAAGTCCCGTTGAACGTCGCGTTGGGATGCTCGTTTACTTGATCCCAATGAAATTGCGTGCCGAATTTTAGGGTGTGCGCCCCAACCACCTTTGAGAGTGTGTCGCTCAAATAGAGCGTGTTGTTGATCTGCGTTTCATTGGTGATCGGAACCCCCATGACGAACGAAGGAAAAACAATGTTTTCCACACCTTCAAACTGCGGCGCCTGTACCGTGAAGCCGGGAACTCCGTTGCTTGCGAAGCCCTGAGATGCCAAGCTCACTCCAAGCCCGCCATGGGGTTGCCCAATCACATTGGCATTGCGGAGATAGCCGCTGTGGAATTCGTTGACGGTGCCAGTGCCGAAAACCTTCGTGTCCCCCAGGCTAAGGAGCTGAGCACGTCCGAATGTCAGCGCGTCAAAGCCACGTATGCTGGCCCCACCCTGCTGTCCCGGGTAAGGATTGTCGAGCCGGTAGTCGTCAAAGAAATAGTATGCGGAGAGCCGGCCCAATCGACCGCCGTTGGCGTCGAGTCGAAGCGAAGACTTATCGTCACGCACCGTCTGTGCATAAGCAGAAGTGGAAAATTGATTGGTGCCAAAGTTCGGTGAGGGAATGTATTGCAGGAGGGCGTGGGCTGGTGCCGACCATGCGCTCATGGGAATGATTGCGTCCGGAAACACTTGCGAATAGAGCTCTCCAGCCGTGACTGCATAACCCAGCTTGGCCGAGAGCAGGTTCGCGATGTTGTTCCCGCTCACCTTGCCTGTCAAAGAATCAGCTATGTCTGAGAGATTGCCCGAGCGATCCTGAATCGACGGAACGGAGATATCTCCCGTTTCGACGCCTTCGTCGGTCCGCGTGCCTTGATAATCTCCAAAGAAATAAACCTTCTGGTGCTTCACCGGACCGCCGAGCGTACCGCCAAACTGATTCTGCCGGAACACGGGCCGACTCGGATCGAAGTAGCCGCGGGCATCTAAAAGCGTGTTGCGCAAAAATTCGAAGACGTTGCCGTGGAATGAATCGCTTCCCGACTTGGTGATGACAGTCACCATGCCGCCGTTATAGTTGCCATACTCGGGATCGAAATTGTTGGTCAGAACGCGGAATTCGTCGATCGAATCCAGGTTCGCGACGATCGATGTTCCGCCATTCATGTGCTCCTGCACATCAATTCCGTCCACTAAGAAACCGTTCGATGATTCTCGCTGCCCGTCGATTGACAAATTTCCTGGATTCAAATCGCCTGAGGGAGAAAGACCTCCCGTCACTCCCGCCATGATGACCGAGTTGGGCAATAACGTTGATGCCGGGGCGACTCCAGGTTGAATCGGCAAGAGATCGGTATAGCTCCGTCCGTTCAGGGGGAGCGCCGTCATTTGCGAGCCGGTTAAGAGTTCACCCAGATGAGTTGCCACGGTCTCAACCTGCGCCTCTGTGCCCGCTGGGTTGGCTTCCACCGTCACGCTATCTGATCGCTGTTCCAATGCGAGCACGGCGTCCACTGTGAAGGCCGCATCGGTATCGACCGCCAAGTTGGTTTTGGTCTGGACCTGAAACCCGGCGGCTTCAATCGTCAGTTCGTAGTGACCGACCGGAAGAATCGGGAAAGAATAGAATCCCTGCCCGTCCGAAATCGCTTTGTATTCCGACTTAAGCGCGGTGTTGGTTAAGATGAGCTTCGCCCCAGGGACAACTGCACCACTGGGATCCTTCAGCGTTCCCGAGATGCTGCCGTCGGCTGCCGCCCATGCCGCGGCTGGCGAACCGACCAGAATTACGCTCGCCGCGACGCTCAGAAGCAGAAAGAAAATGATATTTATCCTGTACATATGACCTTGCCCTTGTTCCGGAAGCGGTTGCTCTGTATGAGGAGCGAAGAAGAACGCCGACCTCCGGTCCAACTGAAATTGAATTTCATTTTCATAATGCCTGCGGGCTATTTTCGGGGCGGTGATTTGGGTCACACCTCAATGTGCGCCTGATCGCTCAAGGTGAGGCCCCCCGGCGATGGTTCTCATCGATAAGGTGATATCTCGGGCGTGGCTAAGGAGCCTTTCGTCCCGAACGCCGACGGCTAATGCGGTCTCGATCCGTTTGCGAGCTTCCGCGTCCTGACCGTTGACGTGCAAAGCCCACGCGTAAGCGTCCAGCGTGTATACGTCGTGACGCCAGGCGTACTCGCGCTGTGCCACTTCCATCGCCTTGGCTGGCCGATGTGCGTGGTCGGCATAGTAGAAGATGAGTTCGCGGTTGGAGTTATTCATCCCGCTCGACTCCGCCAGTGCTTTTTCTTCGAATTCACCAAATGCCTTCTTCGCTTCGCCATCGCGTCCCGCCAGTTGCAGCGCCTCGGCCAAGTCATACAGGTTTGCGGCTCTTGGTGCCGACTGATAGCGTTGCTCCAAGAGGACTACCGCCTCTGCGTAACGCTTCTGCGCGATACGAACCTGGGCAAGATTTCCCAGTGCGGAGGGGTAGTTGGGAGACAAAGTCAACGCTTGTCGGAAGAATCTTTCCGCCACCTCAGTATTGCCGGAAGCCGATCGAAGACGGCCCATCTGCGTGAGTATCCCCGCGCGTTCCCCGGTTTCGGTTGGTGGGGTCGACTGATACGCCAAGTCGAGTAGTTCGAGCGCGCCTTCGCCATCGCCGAAGAGCTCGCGCAAACGGGCCGCCCGGGTCAGGGCAGGCAGATTTCCGGGACGAAGATTAAGCATCCACTGCGCGGATACTTCCGCATCCTTATAGTTGCCGAGTTCCACGTTCGCGTCGGTTAGCAAGCCGTAGACCATGACGTCGTCGGGAACTCGCTTGTTCAGTGCTTTGGCAGCCTCCAGCGCGACAGGATACTCATGTTCGCCGAGGAGAATCGAAACTCGTATTTTCTCTGTGTCGAAACTGTCTGGAGCCAATTCCAAAGATTTCTTTACGGCGTCCTCTGCTTGAGTGTAAAACCCCGCATCGGAGGTCTCCTGCGCGCGGCGAACCAGCGCGGTCGCGAGAAGGTTGTAACCCGCAGATTGAAGGGGCTTTTCCGCGATCGCCTGGCGGGCTCCTAAGATGCTCTGTTCCGTGGGTGAGAGATCCTTGTTGCTAGCCGCACTTGTTATCTGAGCCACGGCGGCGAGCGAGCCGGCCATCATCACTATCACTGAACACAGCACCGGACCTTTTTTTTTCATGGCATGCCTCATTTCAATTTCGGTTCGAAGTCTGAAAACAAAATCATGGCCGCCGTTCTGACCACGGCGGCCACAAGGTTCGCTACTCCACAGGGCAGATGCCGCCGGGTTGTCCGGTGCAGCCTGCCTGTCCCGGTCCAGTGTGCGCGCTGTTGCGGCCACTGTTGGCGGGCATTACGTAAGGGAAGGAATTATTGAAGCCTTCGGTCTTCGTGTTTACTCCGTCTCCCAGCGCCAAGCCGAACTTCGTGGAATCCACCAGGATTCCCTCGATGGCACGGAGAGAGATGTCAAACACATCGTCGATCGGTCTGCGTCCGTTGGGATAGCCAGCTACGTCGCCGGCGATGAAGCCGAGCCGCAGTTGCTTGCCCACCGGAGTTGGAGGGATACCGGTATTGAGCCGCAGAAGATCGGCCACTGGTCCCGCATCACTGGGCCCGCACCCCGGACAGATAGGCGGCTGGTACTGTGCCAGAATCAGCAGGTCCGTGCGTGGATTGGGTGGAACTGGAACGCCCAAGGAACTGAGCACACCCGCCGCCACCGGATCCAAAACGAAGTTCGCGAACTGCGAGTCGTTAACCGGAAAATCCATGCTGAAGCGATCCTTAAAGCCGGTGCCGATGATCGCCTCGTTAATCAACGAATTGCCTTCGCGATTGACCTGCTGGAATGCACCGTAGTTCTGGTCTGGATTGGGCGAGCGCCGCACCGTGATGTGACTGCGCGACGTGCTGCCATAGGTTCCGATAACCGCTTGCTTGTCAGAGGCCGGGTGGATCTTGCCGTCCACCGTCAGCATCCTGATGGGAACCTCCAACACGATGGAGTTGACGTTGTAGCCGCCCACGGCGTCAGGTGCGTAGTTGTGAGTATTGTCGGCATCGATGGCCGGCGAAAGGATCGGACCGACTCCGCTGCGGAAATTAACCGAGTCAAAGAAGGCTCCGAGATCGATAAAGAATGGGTCGTCTGCGGTTCCCGCCCATACTCTGATGCCGTCACCCAGCGTCTGAATTCCCTGGTTGAACAGCGTTTGATAGTCTGGCATGGTCTTCGGACCAACGTTCGAGGGAACTGCGAAAAGGGCCTGTCCGTTGTTGAGAAGGGTGGATTTGCCATCCTTGACCATGGTCACGGTGTAAGTCTGCACCAGGCTCAACCCCTCGGCGCCGGGACCCCTCAGCGAAGTAATCGGCGGAATTCCGGCTACGCCGCCAGCGAATCCAGTAAACAAGTTGGGCTGGAGGATCTGGGTTGTGAATCGGAACTGGAAGACGACGTCTGGAATTCCATCCTGGTTGTTGTCAATCAGCATCTCGTAAAGCACGTTGGGATCGAAGGGGAAATAGTTTGGTCCGTTGGCCGGTTCAAGGAGCGGGTCAACGTTCAAGATGAAGGTGACATTGTTAGGGTTGTCGTAGCTGACAAAGGCGTACCAGTCCGTGACATCCGCGGAACGGTCCAATGCCGTAATGGGCGCTTCCCGATGACTCGATGCGGACAGGCTGCTAGGTGCCAGCATGAACAGCGATATCGCAAGCGCCAAAATTGGCCTTAGCTTTTTCATGGGTTCTTTCCCGGTTCAAGAATTCGTGGACGTTTCCCGTCGCAAATCAGAATCCAGTAGCGGTGCAGGGGCTACCGTAGAGGCGGACGACGAGATCCATCTACGTGACTCAGGTACGGTCGTAACTTCCAATTGGATTGACTCTGTCTAACTTATTCGCCGCAGAAAGGATGATCGCGATTGGTTGAAATTACGATGGGATCCTCAACCTTATTGGAAGCAGGGAATATCCTCGCGCGCGTCCTCAGCGCGAGGTGAAGGTAGATTACGCGGCGGCTACTGTGGGATCCAGTTGACGTGCGCAGTGAACAGTCCGTGCACAAAGCCGATCTGATACACCAGGAACATGCCGAAAGCCACACTGGCCAGACCTGAAAGGAAGGTCAGATGCCGGGTCATTTTGAAAAATTTGTTCCCCGCGTAGATCACAGGAACCGAAATCGCGGCAGTCATCAGCATCATCCCCACCATGGTGCCGAAACCAAAAACCAGGAGATACGCCGTTGACCAGAGTGGACTCTTGATGGTGGAAAGCACTAAGAGGGCGACGGCAGCCGAACCGGCCAAGCCGTGCACCAGGCCTACAACCAGGGGCCGCATGGTCTGATAAAGACCAAACCTGCCGACCGTGCTGTGGATAACAAATTGAACTCGGGCGAACACCTTCGCTTCTTTCCTGCCCGTGGGTTCGGTGTGACGAGAGGAATCCTGCAGTTGCGAGCTTGCCGCGAGCTCGCGTTTTGCGGGAGTCAGGCGATCCGTAACCCAACTCATCATCCCCGTCAAATTCAACACTCCCAGCAGGATGAGCATCAACGCCACACAGAATTCCATGGATAACCCCAGCCGCGGCGGGATAACCACGCCGAAAATAATAATTGCCGATCCCACGAAGAAAATTGTCAGCGTGTGTCCCAAGCCCCAAAGTAATCCAATCGTCGCCGAGCTTCTGACCGAACCTTGACGGCTTACAATGGTCGATACCGCGACCACATGATCGGCATCGGTGGAATGGCGCATTCCAAGGAACAAGCCCAATAGAACAACCGTCGCGAAGGGAACCAGTTTGTTTCGAGATAGAAGATCGGGCCCAAGATGCATGGATCCGACCGCCGACGCGGTAATGGCCAAACCCAGCACCACCATGAATGCAGATGACAGCAAGGGAAGATATCGCAGGGCCCGGCTGCCACTGCTCACACGCGTGGACATAAAGCGCTTGGCATAGACCATGCCCAACCCAACAATGACCAGTACCGCCGCCAGGCCAAAACTAAACGCGGTGATTAAGAACAGCCCGAAACCGATGCGATGCAGGGAGAACGCACTCAAGAGCACCACCAGCGCCGCCGGACAAGGCACAATGCCACCCGTGATTCCCAGCGTGCACAGTTCTCGTAACGAAAGAGCGCGCTCGGTTGGCGCCGGTCCGCCGCAGGCCCCATTGCCGTTCGCCGCCTCCACGCGAGTGGGTCGCTTGAACATCGAGAGAAGCCAGTGCGAATGTCCCTCCCCGGTGGCGTGCGAATGCTCTCCGGTCTCTCCCGTCCAGCGTCTTAGAAAAATGAAGATACCGAGTCCGGCAACGCTCAGGCCGGAGATCACTCCAAGCCAGGGATAGAGCTGCTCGGGAACGATGTACCTTGAGGCATAGAGCGTTACAGCACCTAACAGGAACACGCCTGCGGTGTGCGCGGCCGTAACCACGATGCCAAGCAGCACAGCATGCCTTGCTGTTCCACGCGAACCGACAAGATAGGCTGCGACGATAGTCTTGCCGTGTCCCGGTTCGAGCGCATGCAGCGCGCCCAGACCCGCAGCGATGAACGCCGCCGAAAGCAGAACCCACAGGCTCAGCGTCCCCTGGGTTGAGATAAGTTCGGTGAAGCGACTGCGCGGCGTATTGCGTTCGTGGGCGGGAGCTGACACCGGAAGAACGCTGGACGTCACGACGAAGACAGGAACGGACTGAGCGTTGATCAAGTAAGACGATGTGCTGGCAACTGAATTAGCAGCGCCTGCATTCGCGGCAGGATGAACCGCAGGCAAGGTTGGGCGCTGTTTCTGACGAGGAGGCGGGGATGCAGACGCGAGATATGCTAAGTCCCCTCCCTGAGAAACCGTGCCTTGGGAAGATGTCTGAGTTGAAGCATGGCTCTCCGCTTCTTTCATTGAAGTCCTGAAGCCGGCCAGTGCGGTTAGTTGCTGCGGCGGGCTGTTCAACGCATCGCTGGAGTAATCGGTCAGTTCATGACTGCGGTCGGTATTCGGAGCGGAACTGTCCACAATCACAACTCCATCGCCAACCACAACGATCTCTTTCCAGCCTGACCGCCCGGGAAAGTTGTTATCGGAATAAGAGAGCTTGTGAGAACCAGTGGCGAGCTCGAGTTTGCCCCGGAACACGAACCCGAGCTTCATCGTAGGCAGGCCGCCAGCGCCATCCGCGAAAGTCAGTTGGCGCGACTGCGTATCTAACCGGACAGGTTGACCGTCGCTCAGTAAGGAGAGCCCCTCCTTCAAGAGTTGCTCTTGCTTATCCAGGTAACGGGAGTCTTGCGGATCGTCAACTGCACGAGAAATGTCGAACTGCCGAGTCTCCTGAAAAGTGGGAATTTCGGCCATATCGATCAGATAAAGCACTTCTACTGAGTCTTGTTTGATGGTGACTTTCGAATAGTGATTGACGCTGAAATTCCCCATGGGATGGGCGAACGACGGCGCGCCGCTCAAAAGCAGCACAAACAGAAACAAGATCGTCCGCACCCACCGATCGTGGTCCCTATCTTTGCGCTTGTTCATTGTTTGACCTCAAATCCTGGTTATGCGACGGGGCGATATCTTCTAATGTGCGGCTTGCAACTTGAGCCTGAAGAACGTGAAAATGCGGATTCGTTTTCAAAGCACGACTCAGAAAATCTATTGCGTCGGAATCCTCGCCCAGGCTGTGGTAGATCATGCCGGCATGAAACAGCAGCAGCGGATCGTTGGTATGCAGAGCAAGCGCCTGCTCGATTGCCTCAACTGCTTCCCGGCATTTGCCATTCTTGTAGAGGACCCATGCCAGGGTGTCCCACGTGTAAATGTCGTGCCGCACTTCTAATTCATTTCGAGCAAGCTCCAGGGCCTCAGGCAGCTTGATTCCTCGATCCGCATAGAACAGGGCCAGTTCCCGATTGGCCAGCACTCGATTTAACTTGCCGAGGTGTCCGATGTATTCGACCAGGTCATACTGCTGCTCAGCTTCCTGGGTTCGTCCGGCTTGCTGGTAAACGTCGCCCAACTCAGCGACGTACGCCGGAAACGGAATGATGGCAATCGAGCGCTGATAGAGCTGAATGGATTCGTTAAGCTTCCCTTGCGCTGCCCGAACTTTCGCCAGACCGGCGATGGAACGATAGTGATTGGGGTCAGCTACGATGCCTGACCGATACGACAAATCGGCATTGCCCAAGTCTCCAGTTTGAAAATAGCGCTCGCCCAATTCGAAATACAGCCAGGCCAGATTTTCTCGGGGAATATTAGCTTGCAGCGCCGCTGCGATGGCAGTCTTCATCAGCCGGATCGCTTCGGTGGAATCTCCGTGCAGGAAGCGCAGATATGCCATGCGGCTGTCGTTCGTGTATGCCACCGCCAAGGGGGACGAGGTCGCCTGCCCAAGAGACTGCGCAGTGTTGTAGGCCGCGCCGGCCTCCTCGTAATCGCCGATATCGGTGTAGGCATCTCCTTCGATGGCAAATGCCGATAGATTTCCCGACCCCGTGCCGATCGCCTTTTGGGCATACTTAAGTGCGTCCGAGAAGCGATGCTCGCCCATATACACCAATGCCATGTGAAGCAAAGGATCTGCGGCCCGAAAGTCTTGCGGCGTCAACGCGAGAGCCTTGTCGAGCGTCTGCTCAGCCAGATCGTAATAAGCAATGTCTCCGGTCTCCCTGGCCTTCTGAAAGAAGGCGAACCCTAGCCTGTCATATTCCGCAAAATCACCCGGAGCTTGCTTCATATGATCCTGCAATGTCCGAATCTGCTGGTCGGTTTCCGAGATAGCGCCGAGGCGTTTCAGCTCGACTGAACCAAGAGTCGGAATCTGGGACCATGCCGATGCGGCACAAAAGAGCTGAACCACAAGTAGCCACTTGGTCATTCCAGCCTCGCTAGGTTGCAGATATTAAAGACAGACAATAGGAACGCTCTGGTTCCGAGACGGCGGCCACTGCCGCTGCCTATGCCGCGAACCCACCAACACGATGAGTACGGGAGCAAGCGAAGATCGGATTTCCACAATCCCTACTGTCGCCAAATTTGATCGACGACGACCCAGAAGGTAAGAAGGGTCAAAAGTCAGCTTGCAGGAGGTTTCATCGGATAGGTAATGAGAAAACGCACTTGTGGCCACGAAACCCGCAACGCCCGTTGGCCGGTGTGTTGCCATCGGGGTCGGAGGGGATTTGCCGCTGCACGACCGGACAGAATCCCAATCGTACTTGCAGCACGAAGATCAAGAGGTCCTTGCCGGATCCTTAGTCATAGTTTCTCATCGCCCTTCCATGCCCGTTAGGAACCGGGAGCCAAGAACCCCTCTTGCCGGCTCAGGCCAAGTCATCCTGTTAGTGACACGCCATGACCCCTGCAGCGTAGATCATACGGGTTACTACATCTGAGTAGTTGTAGAAACCAAAGCCGCCAGTATAGTTCCGTGGACGCGCGGAAAGGACCTGTCCCCCCCACCTCGCCACGCCAACGAAGTGCTTCCTGTCTCTCATAAGTGAACAGAACTGGGCCCTTTTCCAAGAAGGGGAATTCAAATGCGGAAAATCTGCACAAATCTCAGACAGATGCGAAACAGAATCGGCTACCTCTTTTTAGCGCTCATGGTCGTGGGTATCGCGCCAGCGTTCGCCCAGGAACAAATTCCGGCGGCTGGCACCGCCCAAATTCGAGCATTCCTGCTGGATAAGGCGAACAGAACGCCGGCACAACTGAAGCTGGATTCCCAGATAATCTACAACTCCAGAATTGCCTTGGGGCAGTCAGCCGTTCCTGGGATCCCTTCCTCGTTCACGCCGGCTGCTCTTGAGAAGTCAAGCGACGCCCTGATTCATGTGGATATCTCGGCGGATGTGACCGCCTCGTTGCTGAGCGCCATCAGCGCGGTCGGCGGACGCGTCGAGTTGTCGTTCCCGCCATTCAAAACCATCCGTGCGTGGATTCGCCTGTCTGCCGCCGAGACTCTGGCCGGACGCGCCGATGTACGCTTTATCAAGCCGGCAGAGCACGCTCATGCCAACGTTGGCTCCGACACCACCGGTGTCATTGCGCACGGGGCGAACATCGTGCAGGCCGCAGGCATAACTGGCACCGGCTTGAAGATAGGTGTTTTGTCGGACGGCGTAACCGCCCTGGCTGCCGAACAGGCCGCAGGCCGGTTGCCAGCGGTGGTGAATGTGATTTCGGGACAGAGCGGGGATGGTCCGGGACCGTGCCCCTCCGCACCGGGTACCAGTACTTGCCCCGATGAGGGGACAGCGATGCTTGAGATCGTCTACTCGATGGCTCCTGGCGCAACCCTTTACTTTGCGACGGCCAATCCCAGCGAGGCGCAATTTGCCGCCAATATTCTGGCGCTGCAAGCCGCCGGCTGCGACATCATCGTGGACGACGTTACTTACCCTGGCGAATCGGTATTTCAAGATGGTACTGTATCCGCCGCTGTGAACTCAGTGACCGCTTTGGGCGTACTCTATTTTTCCTCAGCCGCGAACTCGGGCAATCTTGACAGTGGCACATCGGGAACTTGGGAGGGTGACTTCAACGCTGATGGGGCCGCTCCTCCAATTACCGAGACCGGGACCGTTCACAGTTTCGGCC
This sequence comes from uncultured Acidobacteriaceae bacterium, assembly GCA_964403025.1. GTDB lineage: Bacteria > Acidobacteriota > Terriglobia > Terriglobales > Acidobacteriaceae > Sulfotelmatobacter. Next base: position 136,172 of record CAYOEH010000011.1, read on the forward strand.
CTACCGACTATGACGTAATTACGTCCTTAAGCGGTTTTGGTGAGTATCTGCTTCAATGGTCCGATGCCTTCGGCGCATCCTGTAACGACTACGACCTTTTCATTCTTGATCCGACTGGCACCTTCGTCGAAGGGGCCTCTACGAACCCTCAGACCTGCACCCAGGATCCGATCGAGTTCATCTCAGATCCCCACGGGCTTTTTGCGGTCAATAGCCGCCTCGTCATCGTGAATGTCAACAATGCGGCAACTCGTGCCTTCCACGTGGATACGGAGCGCGGCCGGCTGAATATCGGAACGTCGGGCGCTACTTTCGGCCACAACGCCGCCGCCAGCGCGCTCACCGTCGCCGCAGCAGCCGCGGCCAGCGCCGGCGGGGGTCTATTCGTTGGCGGAACCACGAATCCGCCGGAGTCCTACAGTTCAGACGGTCCCCGCAAGATTTTCTACGACCCCAGCGGCAATCCTATTACACCGGGGAATTTCTTGTTTGGCACCAATGGCGGAACTACTTTACCCAAAGTGGACTTCACCGCCGCTGACTGCGTCCCCTCGGGTGCACCGGATTTCACCGGCGGCTTCTGTGGTACTTCCGCCGCGGCCCCGCACGCCGCGTCGATTGCGGCTCTTCTCATGTCGAACAATCCGGCGCTCACGCCGGCGCAAGTCAAGAGCATCCTGTATTCGACGTCGCTGCCCGTTTCGAACTTTCTTCCCCGGACGGTCGGCACGGGCATCGTGATGGCCGGCCTTTCGCCGATGATAAGCAAGACGTTCGGAGCCAGCGCCATCCGGTTGAACTCGAGCACCAGTCTGACGTTCACTATCGCCAATCCGAATACTTCGTTCTCTGTGGGCGGCATCGGCTTTACCGATGTGTTGCCGGCCGGCTTGGTCGTGTCGACGCCTAGCGGTCTCGCCGGAGGCTGCGGCGGTGGCATCATTACGGCTACAGCTGGATCAACGAGTATCAGCCTGTCGGGCGCGACCTTGGCAGCGAGTGCGTTCTGCAGCTTCGCCGTGAACGTTACTGCGATCAGCGGCGGCGTCAAGGCTAACGTCACTTCGCTAATCGCTTCGGCCGGGGGAGCCTTCGGAACCTCTGCTACTGCCACTATCACCGTCATTGCGCCGCCCACGATCGCCAAATCGTTTGCTGGGCCCACCGTCCCTCTGAACCAAACTACGTCTTTGACCTTCGCCCTCACCAATCCGAATGCGACGGTTTCTCTGAGCGGCGTGGGATTCACTGACACACTGCCTTCCGGCTTGATCGTAGCGACTCCCAATGGTCTGAGCGGAACCTGCGGAGGTGGCACCATTACGGCTGCCGCGGGATCAAGTAGCATCAGCTTGTCGGGCGCCACACTGGGCGCCGGTGGGAGTTGCGCTTTCACGGTGAACGTTACTGGCACGGTTGCCGGGATTCAGAACAATACAACCAGTGTCGTGACCTCCACTCAGGGTGGAAATGGCGGGACGGCTTCCGCCACCATTACGGTGGTTGCGCCGCCTGTCATCAGCAAGGCATTCGCCGCGTCCACGATCCTGATCGGCGGCTCCACGGCCTTGAGCTTCGACATCATCAATCCGAACGCTACGGTCTCCCTGACCGCCGTCGGCTTTACGGACACTTTGCCCTCCGGCCTGGTGGTATCGACGCCGAATGGCCTCACCGGAAGCTGCGGCGGTGGAACCATTACGGCCGCTTCGGGATCAAAGAGCGTTAGCCTGTCCGGTGCAACCTTGGGCGATGGCGCGTCTTGCACCTTCTCGGTGAACGTCACCGGCATAACTGCCGGGAAGCAGGTCAATACGACCGGTGCCGTTACTTCCTTGGATGGTGGTACCGGGAACAAGGCCTCGGCCACTGTGACGGTCCTCGCGCCGGCTCTGGCCGACTACTTCTCCAATGCCAACACGCCTGGTGCGCCAGACGGAACCCTACGCATCGACAACCCGGGGGTGTCGGGGGGCAATCTCTGTGCCGACATTTTCGTCTTTGATGCCAACGAAGAACTGTCGGAGTGTTGCAGTTGTCTCACCACGCCCGATGGTTTGCTAACCCTGTCAGTGAATACCGATGTGACGGGCAATCCGGCCAACGGCACCCTGCTTTCCACAGGAGTGATTGCGATCGTCCCAGCCGCGACCATAGGGGGAGTGTGCCCGATTCCGACCGCAATGACGCCGACGCCGGCCCTCAAGGCGTGGGCTACGCACATTCAGACTGGGGAAAGCGGTTTTGTTGTCACCGATGGTGACTCCCAGGCCACGGCGTTAAGTGCGCAGAATCTAAGCGCCCTAACAGCTCTATGCGGGGATATCCAAACCGTCGGCAGCGGTCGTGGCGTCTGTGCCAACAGTGTCGCTCTGGCGTCCATCTGCAACAAATAGCGGCGCCGGGAAAGGCGGCGCAATGACAAGGAACGGAGACTGACTCCAATCGGGCGTATTCAGCCGAGAAGACCCCGAGACAGGAATTGACTCTATCATTGGTCGCGGGGTGCGCGGATTTGAACCGCGGGGCCTTTTTCTGTCTTAGTGCAGTTCGTAAACACAGAAGCAATCAATACTTCCCGCTCGCCCACTAGAAATCTCTGAGTGCCGGCGACCTCCGGACGGCGACGCTTCCTGCGCCCACGCAGGGAGACGGCAAAGCAGAGTTGGGATGAAACCACAATCAGGTCCGTAAATTCGGACGACTGACCGCGGATGAGTCGTTTTTCGATCACTTCCGGTTGGGAGGTCACCCGGGAGCGATCAAAACAAGTAGCAACAGTGGCCACCACGGCATACGACGGCGACGTTCTACTCGAGCCATCGTTCCCTGAAAACTTTCGGCTACCACAAACGAGGTACTTCATGCCCAGCCTTCAGTGGTAGCAAAAAAGCCCTGTATCTCGTGATGTGCCCCTTCTCACATTTTGGATATTGTTAACGGTCTCAGTCTTGACCGGGCGGGTAGCTACGGAGCGGGAAGGTTGATGCAAAAAAGTCTCAAGGAGGAAAAGACAAGGAGGAGAAGACAGTGAGCGCAATGAATGCAATCAGCAATGTGACGGTAATGGGCATACGGAAAGAGACCGACAGCCTTGGCGAAGTCGATGTGCCGAGCGCCAAGCTGTGGGGAGCACAAACGCAACGGTCGCTTGAACATTTCAGCATAGGACACGATCTGATCCCGCGCGAGATGATTGCAGCGTATGCGACTCTGAAGAAAGCCGCCGCGAATGCCAATCATGCCGGTGGTCGGCTCGACGACGAGCGGCACAGACTAATTGTTCAGACGTGCGACGAGATCCTTCCGGGCCAACACGAGGATATGTTTCCTCTGCATGTCTGGATGACTGGCAGCGGCACGCAATTCAACATGAATGTGAATGAGGTGATTTCGAACCGCTGTTGCCAACTCGCAGGCACTCCGCTCGGCAGTAAAGCGCCAGTTCATCCTAACGATCACGTCAACATGTCGCAGTCCTCCAACGACTCTTTCCCCACGGCGATGAACATAGCGGCGGCAGTGAACGTGAAAGAGCGACTGCTACCGGCGGTCAAGAGCCTGCGTGATTCAATCGCAGCGAAGGTCGAGGAGTGGAAGGACGTTGTGAAGATCGGCCGGACCCACATGCAGGACGCCACGCCGATCACGCTCGGCGAGGAATGGTCGGGATACGCGGGCATGCTCAGTGACAATATCGGGCGCATCGAGGATGCGTTGAAAGGCGTGTACCAGCTGGCGCTCGGCGGCACCGCCGTGGGAACCGGCATCAATGCAGCTCCCGGATTCGGCGAGGCGGCCGCTGCAGAAATTGCGAAACTCACGAACCTGCCTTTTGTTAGTGCGCCGAACAAATTCACTGTGCAAGGCGCCCATGATGCTCAGGTACAGCTCTCGGGCACACTTCGCACTCTCGCGGTTTCGCTCTACAAAATCGCCAATGACATTCGGCTGATGTCCTGCGGGCCACGCGCGGGTTTCGCCGAGTTGGTGATTCCGGCGAACGAGCCGGGCTCATCGATCATGCCTGGCAAAGTGAATCCCACCCAGGCCGAGGCGCTCACGATGATCGCGGTGCAGGTGATGGCCAACGATGTGGCTGTCGGCTTCGGCGGCGCCGGCGGCTACCTGGAGATGAACGTCTACAAGCCTCTCATCATCTTCAATGTGACTCACTCCATCACGATCATGACCGACGGATGCACCAACTTCCGCAAATTCCTGATCGAAGGGACAAAGCCGAATTTGAAGAAGATCAAGGAGTACGTGGACCGTTCCCTGATGCTGGTAACCGCTCTTTCGCCCGTCATTGGCTACGACAAATCGTCGAAGATTGCGCATTACGCGCTGGATAACGACCTGACTCTCAAACAAGCCGCACTAAAGCTGGGATTTGTAACAGAAGACGAGTTCGACCGCGTCGTCGATCCGGCGAAGATGGTCCACCCGTACGTTGCAAAAGCCAGCTAAGGAACCCGCAGTTCTAAAGCAGTACGAAGACACGAGCGCTAAATGAAGTGGATGAAAAGGAGTAAGAAATTGTGACGACCGATAAGCGCGGAATCGAATTGCTTCACGACCCATCCCTCAACAAGTCAACCGCCTTTACCGAGGCCGAAAAACAGGCCCTCGGAATTGTTGGCCTGGTGCCCGATGTCACCGAGACCGAAGACCTGCAGTTAAGCCGGGTGATGATGCAACTCGGCCACAAGACCACGGACCTCGACCGCTACATTTATCTGACCAATTTGCTCGACCACAACGAAACACTCTTCTATCGGACTGTAATGTCCGACCCGGCCCGCTTTCTCCCGATCGTGTACGACCCGACCATCGGGGAAGCCTGCCTCAAGTTTGGCCATATTTATCGCCAGGCGCGCGGCATGTATCTCTCAATCACGCGCCGCGGCAAAGTGAAGGAGATTTTGAAAAACTGGCCGCAGAAAGATGTACGCTTCATCTGCGTCACAGATGCCGGACGCATCCTCGGTCTCGGAGATCTTGGTGCAAACGGCGCCGGCATCCCCATTGGCAAGCTGCAGCTCTACACCGCTTGCGCCGGTGTGCCGCCGCAATACCTGCTTCCGATGTACCTCGACGCGGGCACTAACAACGAGCAGTACCTGCGCGATCCCTTGTACTTGGGTATGCGCAAGACCCGCCCAGCAACTGCGGACCTTTATTCTTTCGTCGACGAATTCGTCGAGGCGGTGCAGGAAGTATTCCCGAAGTGCTGCATTCACTTTGAGGATTGGACGGGCACGGACGCCGTGCACTTGCTCCAGCGCTACCGCGACAAGTACTGCGTCTATAACGACGACGTGCAGGGTACGGCTGGGATCACTCTTGCGGGGATGATTAATGCGGCCAAGCTCAAGGGCACGAAGCTGAAGGAAGAAAAGTACCTGTTCCTCGGAGCGGGTTCGGCCGGAATTGGCCTTGCGAACCTGCTCTGTTCTGCGCTTGTTGGACAAGGCATGACGCTCAAGGAAGCGCAGTCACGAGTCTACATGTTCGACATCAACGGCCTGTTGGAATCGACACGCAAAGACCTTGTCGACTTCCAGAAGCCATACGCACACCAGCACGCGCCGACGCGGGATTTCGTGGCTGCCATCGAGAGCGTCAAACCGACGACGATCATCGGCGTGAGCACGATTGGCGGAGCGTTCAACCAGAAAGTTGTTGAAAGTATGGCGAAGATTAACGACCGCCCTGTAATCCTTGCTCTATCCAACCCGACCGAGCATGCGGAGTGCACTCCGGAACAAGCCTATGCCTGGTCGAAGGGCAAAGCGATCTACGCTGCCGGAGTGCAGTTTGAACCGGTCCACTACAACGGCCAGACATTTCTGCCGGGACAAGCGAACAACTTCTACATATTCCCGGCAGTCGGTATGGCGATCTTCGCCACGCAGGCGAAACGTGTCACAGACGAAATGTTTATCGAGGCCGGTCAGGCAGTAGCGGATCAGGTGCCATCCGACTTACTGAAGCAAGGGCTCCTTTACCCGCTGCAGTCAAACATTCTGGAGACCGAGATTCAGACTGCTGCCCGGGTGGCGAAGTTGGTCTTCGATGCGGGACTCGCTCGCGTCGAGCGTCCCGCCGACATGGTTGCGTTCATTCGTGAACATGTCTATAAGCCGGAATACAAGCTGGAGGCGACACAGTTGAGCAGAGTGGCCTGAAAGCCCGCCCGGCTGCGAGCACTGTCAGAGCTAGCTGGCAAATTTGCTTTTCTAGAGTGGGCCGCCTGGTACACCTTCGCGGCCCTTCTTTTTTCCTCAGGCTGCGCAAGTGGCAAAGGAGAATTGTGCTTTCGAACTTTAGCCAGACTGACATGTGGCTTTCCCTCGGTCTTGCCTTTGTTGGAGGGTACGGCGATGCGGCCGGCTTCGTACTCGCGAGGACGTTCACGGGACACCTGACCGGCAATTTAGTCTTAGGGGCGATTGCTGCAGCGGCACACGATTGGCGGGCAATGCTTGGGCATCTCTCGGCCATTGTCACTTTCCTGATAGGGATTGTGCTGAGTGTGCTGCTCGTGCGCCCCCTCAAGGCATGGTCATCGTGGCCGTTGCTTCCCACGATCATGGGGATAGAAATAATTCTGATACTGGCTGCTTCTTTGGCGTTGGCATCAGGTGTGGCCCATGGAGTTGAAATATTCGTGATCTTTGTGTCTCTAGCGCTGGGGCTACAAAATGGAGCATTTCGTCGTGCCGGTGGCATCAGCGTTCACACCACTTATCTGACAGGGATGATTACGAGTCTAATCTCTACAGAAGCTGAACAATACGCTTCTCAAGTGGTTCCTCCGCCTGTAAGCGCTCACGATCCAAAAATAAGCCTTCTCTGCGGAATCTGGATCGCCTTTGTCCTAGGCGCAGGAACAGGAGCGGCGATGGTCCTTCATTTTGGGGCGTTTGGGATGCTCGGAGCTGCGCTGCCTTTGATCACGCTCGTACCGGCTCGAGGTGCAGGCTTGACGACGACACAACAGAACGAGAGGCCATAAGCCTGGGTTATGGCTGGAGACAGCCCATCCTACGCGTGGTGGACACGATTGTTGGGGCCGCCGTTGGAGTGGTTGACGCGTGGATCAGTCTGAAGTTACGCCACTTCAGGAGCACAGGGGCCAGAAAAGGCCGAGACGAAATATGCGAAAGTTAACCAGCAAACTCGTTTGTCTGGCGGTGTGCCTCTTTGCGGCCCGCGCTTATTCCCAGGCTGCGCAAGAGGAACCGCTTCCCGGGCCCGACAGCCACGAAACTGGTCAGGGGCCGCACGGGCACCTGTTCGGAGAGTGGGGCGGCGAGCGAACGCGTTTGGAAGAGCGTGGAGTGAAATTCGATTTTCAGTACGTCAGTGATTCGCTTTGGAACATCAAGAGCGAACAGCAGGAGCGACTTGCAAGTTGGAATCGCCTCCGGGGAACGGTAGACATTGATCTCGGCACGCTGGCCGGTGAGCAAGGGCTGTATTTTCATGCGACCGGGCTGTGGCAGGGCGGCGGCAATCTGGGAACATATCTCGGGCTTCTGACCAGCCCGAGCGGGATGTCCAGCGCGAACACTTGTCGCCTCGATTCCTGGTGGATCGAGAAGCGATGGCTGGATGAGCGCATCACCGCACGCGTGGGTCAATTTGCCGGTCAAGATTTCTACGGGGCTCAGCACTATGCGGCTTCTTTCATTTTCGAGCCGATGGGCTATGCGTTGGGAAATTTGTTCACGACCCTCGAATCCTTCGATCCTCCCTCGACGCCAGCCCTGGAAGTCCGCGTTGCACCGATCCGCAACCTCTATGTGAAATCGATGGTGGCGGCTGCAGTGCGCTCGCCCTTTTCGCAAAATCCCACGGGCTTGGTTGCGCAGTTCAATGGAACTCCAGTCAGCACCTCGGAAATTGGATTCACTCCGGGCAGGAAGGCGTCATCCATGCGTGCCTTCGACAACGTCGAGAACCGAAAGGGATACTCCGGCCTCTATCAGTTCGGCGCCTCCTACAATCCAGGAAAGTTCACGTCGCCGACGAGTGTGACGCCGCGGTCGGGCAACTATCTTTTGTATTGGATGGCAAGCCAGGCTCTCTGGCGCGTGGACCCGAAGGCGGGAAAAGGTTTGGACGCTACGTTCGCCTATGACTGGAGCCCGTCGGACATCAACCGCAACAACACGATGCTCACGGCAGGAGTGCGGTTCAACGGGCCGCTGCCTCTACCTATTCACAACACCATGTCTCTGGGTTATGTGCGAAACAGCTTGAGCTCGCAGTTCCTTCCGCCCGGCGTGCGTGCATGGAAGACGGAGGAGGGGGTTGAATTCAACACACTTCTGGACCCCTTACCGATGCTCCTTTTACAGCCAGTCGTTCAGTATTACGCGAACGTGGGAGGGGCCGCGCAGCGCGCGGTTGTTTTCGGATTCAGAACCAAGGTCGAGTTTTAGAAAGCATTCGGCGTCATTTGCTGTCGCAGCACACTAGGAAAGGAAATCATTCATGAACCTGGGCGGACTTGTAGGAGCGCTACTGCCGGTATTCTTTGTTCTCGCGCTCGGCTACATTGCGGGCAAGCGAAACGCTTTCGATGCCAACCAAGCTGCGGGACTGAGCAAACTTGCGGTTTCGTTCGCGTTGCCCGCGTCTCTATTTGTCGGCATGACCGAGATACCCAGGGATCTGCTCCTGCAGCAAGGCCGCCTCGTTCTGGCGCTAATTCTGGCTCATGTCGGCCTTTTTTTCGTTGCTTGGGCCGCATTGGGACTCATACAAAGCATGCGCGGAACACCGGCGATCCTTTACGCTCTTATGCTGTCGACATCCGCTACCCCGGTCTTTGGTTTGGCCGTTCTCCAGCCGATCCTGGGTCCTACCGCAACCGGGGCGGTGGGACTCGTCGCCTTATCTATTAATCTCGTGGTGCCTGCAACTGTCGTTTTATTAGAGGTGGATGCTGCGAAGCGTCGGGGTACCGCCAAGGACAGTTCGACGTCGAGTCCTGTCCTCACTGGATTGGCGTCAGGTTTGAAATCACCTCTCCTCTGGGCGCCAATTGTCGGAATTGCAATCGTCCTCGCCAAAGTACCCCTGCCGCGAGTGATCGCCGCATGCTTTCAGTTGATAGGGTCGACGACTTCCGGTGTTGCTGTCTTTGCTGTAGGCCTGGTTCTGGCGGCTCACGCGTTTCAACTTTCCCGTGTTGTATTGCTCGGTACACTCGGCCGCCTCACAGTACAGAATGTAGTGCTGCTCGCTCTCCTGCGTTTGCTGCACGTCAACAGTCCATTCGCGCGCGAGGCGTTGATATGCTGCAGCTTCCCCTTGGCCACCGTTGTTGTGCTCTTCGCAGCGCGATATAAGTCCTCCGAATCTGAAACGGCATCCATGCTCTTGTTTTCGACACTTTCTTTGGCAATTACGGTCCCAATCATCCTGTGGCTTACGCATCATTGGCCCGTGTAAACAGCAATTTTTGGGCAATTTCAACGCCTGACAAAAGGAGAAATAGTATGGCAACCGTTACCTCGACAAGCCATCCTGATGTCGTTCTTGTCGGTGGGGGGATCATGAGTGCTACGCTGGCGGTGATTCTGAAAGAACCTGATCCGAGCCTGAAGATGGAGACGGATCCAAAATGAAGGTGCCTACGGATCAGTCTTGGAATAACGACACTTGCCTTATGACCCTGGAGGAACGTGCTGACATTGTTCTCGCTGTGGCCCGAGTTCTATACGTCAACGGCCAATCTACGGACCAGGTTTTGGCTTCGGCGGAGCGCACGGGCCACACTCTCGGGTTGCGCGCTAAGATCATGCCGCGCTGGGGAGAACTGCAACTTGAGGCCCAAGACCGCGCCAACGGCACCAGACTGATCTCCGCAGTCGCGGCCGACCCCACCGGCGTGGCCATGAATCGCGTGGCTTCCGCGATGCGCACAATTGACGACCTTGCCGGCGGTCGACTTTCGCCCGCCGCCGCACCGGGGGCGATTCGCGCGGCCTCACAAGCACCTCTGGCGCCGACCTGGCTGTTCACGCTGGCAGCGGGGGCGGGGGCTGCGGCGTTAGCGGAGATTTTCGGTGTCCGGCATCTACCGGCAGTGGCTCTCATATTCGTGAGTGCGGCGGCCGGCGCCGTTCTGCGACGCGGCTTGGCTCACTACAGCGCAAACGTCTTCGTACAACCATTCGGCGCGGCCTTGCTTGCGGGCGTTATCGGGGCGTTGGCGGTTCGATACCAGTTGAGCTCCTCACTGCGCCTGGTCGCAGTCTGCCCATGCATGGTCCTGGTGCCCGGACCACCCGTCCTCAGTGGCGCGTTGGATCTCGTCAATGGCCGTATCCATCTCGGTGCCGCCCGCATAGTCTTTGCGGGGCTCGTCGTTATAGCGATCTCGACCGGGCTACTGCTCGGACTCACGCTTTTGGGTGTTTCTCTACCGGTAGATCAGGCCAGCAGAGCCGTGCCCCTGTGGCTCGATACGATCGCCGCTGGCATCGCTGTCGCCGCCTACGGCGTCTTCTTTTCCACACCGCTGCACATGCTTGCCTGGCCGGTTGCGGTCGGCATGCTGGCCCACGCTCTGAGGTGGTGGTTACTTACTGCGCTTGGTGCTAGCGCCGCAATCGGCGCCTTGGTGGCTTGTCTCGTCGTCGCGCTGATCCTCACTCCCGTCGCACGCCGTTGGCACATGCCTTTCGCGGCCATCGGCTTCGCGTCCGTCGTTTCGATGATTCCGGGCGTCTTCCTATTTAGGATGGCAAGCGGCCTCGTACAACTTGCCGATGGCTCGCACACGACGTTGGAGTTGATCAGCGCGACAATCTCCGATGGAGCGACCGCCATCGCCGTCATTTTGGCCATGAGCCTAGGTCTCATCGTTCCGAAGATGGCCATTGATCGCCTGAGCGACAGATCGATGCAGGCGAGGCTCTGAGGGGCCCGGTTTCCTTCAACACCTTTCCCGCATCCGCATCACATGGTCGGCTAACCTTCCAGGATTCTGAGCGCGTTATCCCGGAGTTACCCGATGGTGAACGCAGACTTATTCGCCTTTTCGTTCCATCCTAGAATCGTAATCGGGGCGTTTGTCCATAGGCGCAAAGGCCAAGAAGACGACGCACTTATCCTGGTGAGGACTGCTCTGTTCGGGCCAATCTTCATTGGTGCTTTTAAGTCATACCTCAATTTCGAGTGCGGAATGCTCCAGCGAGACGTTTTGGAGTGTGTGCCTGATTCCGTTGGGACCGCGTGCGGTTCCGATGCTTGCGGACACGCGTAGACAGCGCTACTTTGCATGATTCGCCCGGGACGCCACTCGGAACGGTGCAGCCTCTACCGGGGCACTCATCGAGTGAGATCACGCGCCAGGTGTACCTGCATCCGCTAACGGAGAATCGGCGTGTGGCGGCGGAGAAATTGGAAGCGCATGTATCTGGACCCGAGTCGGACCCGAATTTCAATTGGCTACAATTCGCGCTCCCAGAACGCATTGCTGCAGAAGAAGTTGTTGGTCGGGGCGCGCGGATTTGAACCGCGGACCCCCTGCGCCCAAGGCAGGTGCG
>CAYOEH010000012.1:0-136352 GCA_964403025.1 uncultured Acidobacteriaceae bacterium
AACTTGGGAGCGTACAGCATCCCGTCGGAGACCGGCCTTCTCATCCCATCTGATAGCGCCATCTGTCAGGTATTCAGTACACCCAATCCACATGATCCTGCTATCCTCGATGCGGAGCTCCCCCTGATGAGTCAGCCGAGTCGATATTGGAGGTACGGGGCCCTCGGCCTGCTTGCTTCTGGCATTCTCTTGTTCCTGCTTATTGGCTGGCATTCGCTTGCCCATATGAGCTCCCCCCTAGGACCTCTCTGGGTTGCCGAGTCACTCATTGGCCTGGGACTGATCACGTGGCTTTATCCGGCGATCACGAGGGTAGCCTTGGACGCGCGCGATTTGTGGAAGAAAAGCAAGTCGGTCGCGCTTTTGACTTTCGCGGCAATTGTATTCTTCGCTTTTGCTTTACATCGGTTCACCGGACCGCATTTTTACGGATGGGATGCCAATGCATGGTCTTTCTTCTCCCTCGCGCTCTTCCTGGGAATATATCTATTGCTTAAGGCTTCGGTTGCGTTGACTGGCGCCGCCCGAAAGCGCTAGCGTAAACGCTCGCACCTTCCGACCGGAAGCTTCCCTCCGAGGGAGGAAGATGAGTGAGATTGGTTCACTAACGATGGCGAATGGGTGTCGATAAATCCCGATAACGCTCATTGAGGGGTTTTGAGTGTAATCGCCTGGTTGCGACAGTTACGCCCGGTTTGCTCGTGACTCGCTCCCAAATTTGCACGCCTCGCATTTGAGGCATTCCTGACGTGCTCCGATCCGATAAGATCTCCAAGCATGGAACTCAAGGTCCTGTTTAGCGAAGACCCCGCATTTGTCATAAGGAGGGCTGACAAGTTCCTTTCGTCGCAACCAGTTCTGCATAATCTGATTCTGTCGATTCTGCACTCCCGCGTCGCTCAGGGCGACCCAGGTCGATATTGGATCGCATTGCATGGAGAGGAAGCCATGGGCGTGGTCGTTCAGTCACCTCTGGAATATCCAGCGACCCTGACGCCCATGGAACCGCTAGCAGTGCTGGCCATAGTGGATGCAATTGTGGAAGCCGGAGTGATTCTAGCCGGTGTCAATGGGGACGCGGCGACGGCAGCCAACTTCGCTGGGCAATGGAGTGAACGATGTAAGTCGGCGGCCACTCCGTTCCAGGGAACGCGGCTCTACGAACTCTTGGAACTGGGAGATGTTCCCCGCACCGCGGGTCACTTACGGCAAGCAGGTCCGAGAGATCGCAGTTTGATGATTCTCTGGACCCGTGCATTTCAGGATGAAATTGGCGAGTCTGCAAACGACACCGAGCGTCGTGTAGATCGGGCGTTGGCCGCTGGACAGATCTGGCTGTGGGATCAAAACGGAGAGACAACTTCTATGGCTGTTGACCGCGAACCGGCGCAAGGCGTAGTTCGCTTGTCTGGGGTCTATACGCCACCCGAGAAGCGAAAGCACGGCTACGCGGCAGCCTGCGTTCATGCGCTGTCGACACATCTTCGCGACTGTGGGTATCGGTGCATTCTCTACACGGACTTGGGCAACCCTACATCGAATTCCCGACGGCATCGAATATTGGCAGCGTGGCGAGTATCACGGGGAATCCGCAGAACATGCTGATCGGGTCTTTTTCCCACATCTCAAGCGCAAGTCCCACGCTTTCTTCGTTCCACTTGTGGGGTTTTATCAGAAGATCAGGGAATAGATGAGCACCCATTTTCCACGACCCCAAGCAAATGGTGAACGTGATCAACAGAAAGATGTTGCGTGTTCCGGGCCGTGAGCTGAAGTCGCATCTCCGTTTATACTCCCTGCGTGATTTAGCTGACAGGTTCTAGGGCCAGCAGCGATCGCAGTTATTTTCCATGGGGGTCCGACTTGAGGAAAACAGCGTTCTTGATCTATCTTTTGCTTCCCAGCTTCCTGTTGACACAAGACTCTGATCCGAAAGACAACCGAAAACCCGATCAATCCGCGGCAATGCCGGTCTCAATTAATAACCCCAATAGCATTCGCCACGTCACAGACTCTGACAATTGGGGGCAATCGGGATTCTCGACGAGTAGTTGTTTACCGACATGCACCGTAGCGCTGCCTGCCGGAATGCGCGGCATCGACGTATCAAATCGGTCGATGTACTACATACGCATTTTTCAAGAAGGAAAGTCCGAGATTCAGCTGGTGACGGGCGGAACTTATACCGCCGCCGCAGGTGGAACGATTCAATTCACACCGAAGGCGACTTACGCCCGCGCGTCCATTGGCAGCGCTTCCTCTGGGATTCAGGAAGCAATCAATGACGCCTGCGGACTGCCAGGTTCGGGCTACGCGGCTAATCCCAACGCACACATCGTTCTGCCGGCAACTGGCGCCACGTCCGGGGCTTTGCCGGTGCACGGAACGATTTTCGCGCATTGCAGCCGATCCCTAATCGAAGGTAACGGAACGCTCCTGTCTTGCTCGACCCGGGACCGCTGCATGTTTTTGGGCAACCAGATCAATTCGAATTATTATGGAGGCCTGACCGTCCGCGGTATCAATTTCACTTCGACGGTTAGGGCCGATGGTTGTCAGATTGCCAGCACGCGCCGCACGTCCAACGTAGTCACAATCACAACCGCATCGGCCTGCTCAACGATCCAGACTGGCGATACCATCGTCGTTGATTTCACAGACAACCCAGCCTACTGGGGGATACACGGCCCTGTGACAGTGTCTGGGACGAGCATCACCTACGCTTACACCGGCGCAAACATCGCTTTGGCCAGCACCCCTGGAGTCGTGGCGATCGAAAACGCGGCGATTGAAGACAACACGATGCCGGGAACAATTGAAGACATCAAATCGTCATTGACCGGCGGAGGACGGTTTAATGAGTTCATCGTTGAGGATGACGACGAAGCCGCCACGATTCGCAATCTTGATGCCGATGGTACTCAAGGATTGCTCTGCGACGGGAACCACTGCGGTTCGTATATCTACTCAGCGAACTTGGGTGCTCCGGTCATCTGGCTGGACAAGTCTAACATCAGCCCCCAGTGCGGCGGAAACGGCATTACTGTGTTGAATAACAACACGGTAAAGATCACCGACAGCGTCATCCAAGGTTGGGGCATGTGGGCAGAAAATACCCAGACAATCCTCGGCAATTACGGTGGAACGACCTCCGACAATGTGTACATGGAAGAGGGGAATGGCCCTTGCGTCCATCCTTACAATCCAGGCGGCGGAAGCGTCTTCAGTTCCGCTGGAATTATTTACAATGGCGGCAACAACCCGCTTGTAATTAGCGGCGGGGAGCAACCGGCCTCCCACGTAGCCAGCTTCCTCTACAGCAGCGGGGGGTCAACTCTTTATTCCTATTACATCGTTGGACACGACACGACCAACGGAAACTACACTTTCCCCCTGTTTGCTGGCCACTCCTCGACCAGCGGGACGGGCACCGTAACGGTCCAGTGGCCCCACGTTCCCCCGCAAACCGCAGGCGATACCGTAACGTATGACATTATCCGCATAGTGGCTGGAACCTTGGCAGCCGACACTCCAACGTTCCCGGTTCCGGGAGCGTGTACGGGTGGTAGCCCCACGGCGTGCGGGTCGGTAATCACTAGCCTTTCTGACGCGACGGCTTGTGCCGGAGGGCTGGTCTGTACCTATACAGATACGGCGTCGGCGAGCACTTCCAGTTACGCGATCCACAACACCACATGGACGCCGCTGCTCCCGTTCTGGCCCGCCAATCTTTTAGTTGCAGGCGGCAATGGAGGAGTAAGCCCTAACCAGCCAGTCATTTCATCCCAAGACATTCCCGACGCGGTTTCAGTAGCCGGCACAAATGCTCCTGGGCTCATCGTTCAGCAGTCTAACTTTGCCGACCAAACCAACAACGGTGGAATTTGGAAGCAGATCCAAGCGTATGGGACCAACTTCGCTGGCGCGGGTGCGACGATCCTTGATTTTAGTGACCCCACGTCTGCCGTTATTCAAGGCCGTTTTAACTTTATCCCAGAGACGCCAATCCCCGGCTACAACATCCCCGCGCAGCACTTAATCACACTGGTTAACTCACAGCCAAATCTGGCTCTTGCTACGCCCGGATACCGCCCGCCGGCAAGTAACAGCGATACATTCATCGGCCTCGACAAGACTGCGGCAGCGGGAAGCCAGGGACTTGCTTTTGGTTCTCCCGCTGCAATCTCGAACTACATAGGCAACAAGGGAGACAACGCAAGTTATCTGGAGCGGCTGACGGCTGCGGCAAAGACGTTTAAGGTGCCGGTGACAACGAATAGGCAGATCATCTCCCGATTGCCCGACGGAACTCCCCCCTTTGATGTGATTAGCCGCACGCCTGTACCGAATCTAACTACGGGCGGGAATCCGGTTCTCAAGTTTTGCGGCACATCGGCTGCCTGCGCAAACACGACATTGTTGAATGGCACCGTGGTCATCGGCTCGGTTGCCCTCAACTCGGGAAAAGCGACTGTAACGGATCTGCCATTTTCGAACACAAGTTTCATCTGCACAACCAGCGACACCACAACGGCAGTCAACGGTTCGAAGATGGTCGAAGCCAGCACTACGTCGGCTGTCGTGACGGGATTGGGAGCTGATAGGATCGCCTACATCTGCGGCGGCAATTAGACGATTGACTTCTTGAAATTGAGAACTCGTGTCATCAATCTCGCCCTAAAACTAGCACGTGGGGCCGACATGCCGCAACATGCCAGCGGGGATAGTATTGAAGCTTAGATTGCCCGCCTCAAGTTGACGCCAGCCAGGGTGGACTCTCACCCGACCTGCTCGGGAATAGAAAGGTGGAAAACGACATGCCCGTACAAGCCCTGACTCCGGCTGCTGAGTACGTAAGAATGTCGACAGACGATCAACCAAATTCGATTCCTTTCCAGACCGAGGCGATAAGACGCTACGCCGCGAAGCATGGATTTGAAGTGGTTGCTACGTACTCGGACCCTGGAAGGAGCGGCGTCGAAATCAAGCACCGTCCAGGACTCCAACAACTGATTCAGGACGTAGTCGGAGGGAAAGTTAGATTTAGGGCGATTATCGTTTATGACGTAAGCCGATGGGGTAGATTCCAAGACTCAGACGAGGCAGCCTGCTACGAGTTTCTGTGCCGCAAAGCGGGCGTGCCGATTCACTATTGCGCTGAACAGTTTGCAAATGATTTCACGATGTCCAACACAATCGCGAAGGCTTTGAGGCGAACAATGGCCGCTGAGTTTAGTCGTGAACTGGGAGTTAAGGTTATCGCTGCTCAGCGGCGAATTGCTGCCAACGGCTTTCGCGTCGGGGGAACTCCCGGTTATGGCTTGAGGAGAATGGTGATCTCTGCGGATGGCCGTAAGAAACAGATCCTCAAGTCCGATGAACGAAAAAGCTTCAGTTCGGACCACGTTGTTCTCGTTCCAGGACCTCGGCACGAGGTTGAGTCCATTCGCGACATTTTTGCTCTCGCTGGGGACAAACGAAACACACCGTTACGAGTAGCCAAAGAACTTAATCGCAGGGGGCTGAAATTTGTCGACGGTAGGCCCTGGACTGAGTCGAACATCTATCGCATTCTAAAGAACGAAAAATATATGGGAGCGCAGGCGTGGGGGAAAACCCACAAATTAAGAGTTTGCCCGCCAGAGAACTGGATCAGAAAAACTAAAGCGTTTTTTCCTTTGGTAACTCCCGACCAGTTTGCGAAGGTTCAGAGAGCGATACAGACGCGGAACAACTGGCCAAGAAGACCGGATGAGGTGCTGATCAAGGAGATGAAGGAGGTTTTACGCAAAGAGGGAAGGCTCACGGAGCGGCTACTCCAGAAGCATGGCCATTTCGGGTATCGCCGATACGTCAGCCAGTTTGGATCAGTGATCAGTGCATACGAGATGCTCGGTTACCGTACATCTGACCGCATTCTCCGGGGAATCGAACGAGATAAGAAAATAAAACAACTCCGCTCAAACCTGCTTCTTGAGTTAAAGAAATTATTCCCAGCCCAGTTGAGAGTGGTCCGGCTTCCCGGTCAGGTTCAGCGCCAAGTCGTCGAGTTAGATCACAATGCATATGTCGCCATCCATCTTTGCCGTCCGTCTGAGTCCACTATGACAGGTGAGCCCAGATGGGTGCTGTTAAGCCAGCCCAAAGAGAAGGGGCTCGCAGCATTGATCTGCGGTTGTGATGAACGTCTAGATCGGATCACGTGTTTCTATGTTGTACCAAACCTTGGAGACCTCATTGAAGGTTGCAAGATAATTGGAGAATGTCATCCGTTGCTGAAATCGGGGCGACGATTGCAGTCGCTATGCGAGTTCTACGGGGTTGTTAAGGAAATAGCCGCGAAATGGAAACCCGAGAACGATATTACTGTCAAAGGCGATGTAGTGTTTAATGCGCAAACGGCGACGGTTACTGTAGGGGGATGCGAAGTTTTCTTGCCTGGTAGCGCAGCCGTGATTTTCAAGGTGCTTGTGAACAACGCCGGAGTTGTAGTTTCACGAGCCACGTTGGCAGAAGCAATACTCGTAGGGGCACAGCAAAAACCCAAGTCATCTCATCATCTAGACAAACATCTGACGTACCATATTTACGTGCTCCGTAAGAAACTTAGGCAGTTCCAAAGCCGTATAGTAAGGGTCAAAGGGGTTGGATACACATACGAGGAGGATGTCAACGTCAATTCGCGAGATCAAATTGGTGTCCAACGAATGGCCGATGTTGTAATTCGACAAAGTGATTTCCGCAGGCTGCACGAGGACTCCCCGTCCCGCGCAAGCTCGCCGCGCAGGTAGCGAACCCAACGCGCGAGCGGGCCCCGGTCAAAGTCACGGCCACAGGCCTATGTGGTAGCTGGAAGCGGTGTGGCAGTTTTGCCATGCCTTCCTTCCCCCCTCAACCATTATTGGCATGTGTGCCTTCTCATCGCTCGGCTGAGCCGGGTTCACTTGTGGTTCGCGTTGACTTCGACAACCGCGCCGAATTGCTCGCCGCAGACCTGGACGTTTACTACGTGACCGACCACTATCTCAACTACACCTCCGTGCTGCTTAGCCTGTCCCGCGTCACCCCTGATGTCCCGCGGGACTTGCTCGGCATGGCTCACAAGTTTGTGACCGCGCATGACGCACGCCGTTCGCCATCGCGCAATAGACGCAAGCGCACCTGATTCAGGGGAAACCCTTGGAAATTTCGAAGACGTGCCTCGTTCACCGCTTGGAAGCCTGCGGTCAGAAGTGCATAATCTCTTCAACTCCCATGGCTGAGCAATCCCTAGCGGAGATCACGGTAATACCCGATAACACGCTGGCGGCGACCCAGTATCGCTGGACTTCTGATCCATGGACCTGTCCTGATCGCTTCCTTCTCCGGTGGTCGGCAGTGCCTCCTTTGTAGTTCTCGCGACATGGCGTGAGCCGCGTCACGAATGGTTCCCAGCCGCTTCGCGCACTCCGATCCTGCTTCTGCCACATCCTCCAGCAGTTCGCAGCAACCTAGAATTACGGATAGTTTGTTGTTTAGGTCGTGGGCCAACCTGCACAGAGAATCGTTGCCCCCTGTTGACTGCATATGCAATACCGGATCCCTTCTGCCTCGCTAGAGCCGTATCGACTTTGTTACACGTGACCGACTGCTGATTTGATTCGAATCACCGACTGGTGACAAAAGAACCATCGAGCTTGCGTCTCGCTCCTTAAGCAAGGTCTCAAGTTCAACTATGGCCTGGAACAGTGAGCGGCGACAGCTCGAGTACTCGGAGAGGCTCATGCCGCTCGATTCGTATTCGGACTCTAGCGACACCAAATCTTGATGGCGTTCCCGCAACTGCAGGTTGACGTAGCCCTCATCCTCCCGACAACTCAGAGACTCTGATCGCGTTTTCACTTGCTTCATCTGACTGGTCCTAACTCTCTGATAAGCAGTTGACGGTCCAGGGCTTGACCGATCGCAAGTGATTGAAATTGAAGGGAAGAGAACTATTGAAGGAGTGAGACTTGCCGTTATATCGGCACAGTGCCGCCATGTTCGGCACCTTCCGATATTTCGACAGGCGGGTCTGATTCGAGGACTAAGGGCAGCCCGATGAAAGTAAAATGAAAGCCCAATATGGAACAGCGCCCAACGCCGGTCGCCCAGTATCTGCGGATGTCCACCGAGCATCAGCGGTACTCGCTCGATAATCAGCAATTGGCGATCCAAGCCTACGCGGACCTGCACGGTTTGAGCGTCGTGCAAACCTATACCGACGGTGCCAAGACCGGAGTCGTTCTCAAACGGAGAAGCGGTCTCCAGCAGCTCCTGCAGGACGTTGTAAGTGGTAATCCGGGATACAAAGCGATTCTGGTCTATGACGTCAGTCGCTGGGGTCGGTTTCAAGATGCTGACGAATCGGCCCATTACGAGTTCCTTTGTAAGTCAGCGGGAATCCCAGTTCACTACTGCGCAGAAGTCTTTGCCAATGACGGCAGCGTGCCGAATGCGCTGTTGAAGGCTCTCAAGAGAACAATGGCGGGCGAGTACAGCCGTGAGCTTGGCGTTAAGGTTTTTGCAGGACTGAAGCGACTGGCAAAGCTCGGTTTCAAACAGGGCGGACTTCCGGGATACGGACTAAGGCGGATGCTAATTTCTGCCGAAGGTAAGGCGAAGCAGATTCTTGCCCAAGGAGAGCATAAGAGCATCGCAACGGACCGGGTGGTCTTGGTTCCTGGACCTGTTGAGGAAGTGGATTGCGTCAGAGAAATATATCGATTGTTTCTCGAAGGAAAGCGAACAGTACATGGAATCGCTCAGGAACTCAATCGACGAAACACGAAATATATCGGGGACTCCAAATGGGATCAAACCGCGGTCCTGAGGATCCTGTCGCACCCGAAATACACTGGCTACAACGTCTTTGGCCGGACATCTCAAAAGCTCTATACCGCCGCAATTCGCATCCCCGAATCCGAATGGATCCGTACACCAAACGCTTTTGCTCCGTTGGTAGACGAGGGGACATTTCAAAAAGCCCAACGCCTGTTGCGCGGAAGGACGATCAATAAATCCAACGAGGAAGTGTTAGAAGCGTTGCGTTCATTGCTCGCCCGGAAGGGCCGACTCTCTTTGCAACTTGTTAAAGAAGACCCCGAAACGCCGTCGCCCTCCACCTACCGAGGACGTTTTGGCAGTTTACGGCGGGCATATGAATTAATCGGATACGGACGTGCCGAAGACTTTGGCCAGATTGATATGCGCCGCCGAACGCGAGCAATCCGGGAAGAATTGATTAACAAGATTCAAGTCATGTTCCCGACCGAGGTCTCGATGGTGCGGCGAGGAGGGAGATGGCGGTCGCGGCTTCGCCTGAAAAACGGTCGTTTCGTCAGCGTCATCGTTTGTCGGTCGATCGGCAAGAAAAGCCAGCATTTCATTTGGAGAGTTAATCCCCTCGCCTATGAGCGCCGATGGGTGACGTTGCTCGTCCTCCTGAATATGAAAAATGAGGCCATTCACGAAATGCGCGTTTTTCCAAACATGAATCGACCTTTTCACCTCTCGGCGGATCATCAGCAGATGAAGCGAGGAGAACGCCTCAATTCTCTGTCCCAGTTTCTCGAAGCTGTTAAGGCTGTTTCCCAAAAGCGGTGAGTATTTGCGTCAGCGGTTTACGAAATCAGGCGATTACACTCATCGAGAATTTGCGGGTATATGTTCTCCACTTGTGCTCCACTGACTTTTGAGGCCTTACGTTCAACGACTTGCGGCGTAAGACGGTTTCACAAACCGCGATACGCACCCGGCGGATTTTGAGTCCCCCCTCCCATCTCCTTATGTTCAACAAAACCGCGTGTTTAGGAGCCTTGCTGCAATCGGACGAGTTTGGTCGGTGAGGTTCGGTGATGGTGTGTCTGGATCGAATGGTCACGAATTGGTCACGTCAGATCCAGCGCGAAAAACTCTGCGCAGCCACATCGGAACCAGTGGGATGGAACTGAGAGAGTTTCCGTTCCATTTCACGGAATCTAAAGGAGCGTTCACGCTCGGGTTGTCATGGTGAGAGCGGAATTGATCTCTGATTCTTTCATTGAGCTTTTTGAAGACCCGGCGGATTCTATATCCGCCTCGTGTCTGCAATGGGCTGAAGAACAAGAAGGAGATGTGGCGTGACCAGAACTCGACCGTCCGCGATTGAAGTCTAGCGCGCGCCGCGCGCTGCTTTGCAGAGTATGCGGTCGAGGGCTTCCTGGCTTGCTCCGTCGCCCTGATCAGCAGCCTTTCGATACCAATGGGCCTCTTGCTCGAAGTCCTTTGGAACACCGAAGCCATTTTCGTAACACCCGGCGAGGAGGGATTGGGCTCCGACGCTACCCAAGTCCGCGGCCTTCCGCCACCAGTTTGTCGCCTCCAGGTCGTTCTGTGGAACCCCATACCCCACCCCAATCGTTTGTCTCAAAGATTGAATCTGGTGAGCGTCGGGTTGACGTGGTCGAACTATGTGAACTGGCAAAGTTGTATCGAAGGCCGTTGCACTTCTTTCTTCCCTAGACAGAGTCGGCCCAAGGGGTCGGTTGTGCGGCCGCCTGACGCGATTCGCGGCAGCTTCAAAATGCTAGGTCTTCACGCTAGTATTGCGACAGGGGGCTGGACACAATCAGCCAAAGGGGCTTCCCAACGCATGCGATGCGCCAAGACCGTGACTCCGATAAAAATCGATGCCAACCGGAAGAACGCCAAGCGTTCAACCGGGCCGCGTACTGAACGCGGCAAATCAATCGCTAAGTTTAATGCGGTGACGCTAGGGCTGTTCGCAAAGCATGTTGTCATTCCTATTTGCGATGGGTACAAACCCGAAAAGGAGTTCCAGGCACTCCTGGATGGATTGCATCAGGAGTTTCAGCCGGTTGGGCTATACGAAGAGTGGCTAGTTGTGAAGATTGCGGAGTGCATGTGGAGGCTTCGACGTGCCACGCGGTGCGAGAGCGGATCCGTCCAAGAGGCGGCGACCTGGAACGCCGATCGTTACGACAGCGATCAGGTTATAGAAGCGTTTACAAGGGAGATGTGCATCCTAGACCAGGCGGAGAGGCAGCTTCGAGATTCTGGAACACTTTCGCAAAAAACCTACCGCGAGGTCGCGCCGCTCGTGGAAGAGGAAAGGCGCAAAAGCATTCAATCTGAACAGGACGACGAGCCCATTAAAGCAGAAATTGATCACGAACTTTTCTTGACCTTTATCACATATCGGAAAGAGTTCGTCGACTCCATGTGCAAGGGTCTCGCCAACGTCGAAGGAAAGCGATCTGATGCTCGGTTCGACTACAACGCCCTCCTACCGGAATGTGATATGGAAAGAGTTCTCCGCTACGAAGAGAGAATGCACCGCCAGATAGATTGGGCAGTGCAGAGACTCCTGGAGGCCCAGGAGCGAAGAAAAACGGTGGGATCCCTTCCCGGCCATGGCGGCGCCGCAACCGGCCAAGTGTAAAACGAAGCCAATAAGTAGAGCATTTTCAGCGCTCCAGTCATTTGTTTAAAACCACTCAGCGACAGGAGCGGTCTACACGTTTTGTTCAGCCAGCCGGCCACACCGCTCAGGTTCGGCTACGCGGATAGTTGCTCGAACCTGCGACGAGAAAGGGTTACAATCCGCTCAGAAACCGGATAGCGGCTGACTGATCATCGGCCGTGACAAGGTGGGACGCCTTCCCGTCCCACTTTCCAGGTCATCCGCAACAGGGAAGGTCACGGAAGGGTGACTAATGTCCGACATCGATGCGCCAGGTGAAGTACTCCCACCTGAGTTCGAGTCGGCTCTCAAGAAACTGAAAGCCCTGTTTGCGGGTGCATTAGGGGATGCAAAGCTGAGATCCTGTAGCGCAGCTTGGTCGGAAATCAAACCGGCTAGAACCGCAGAGAGGAAAACCAGGATCCTCAATGAAAAGGCCCAACAATGGAGGGAGGACAGCGTCAAAGCTATCAGAGAGTGGTTTTCAAAGTTTGCGGATCTGGCCACGGCCTATGACGAAGCTCTTCAGGGCGATGCGTTGCAGTGGGCAAAGGACAAAGTCTGGGAAATGGTTGAAAAACAGTGCGGCATCCGTCGAGCGAAATGCGACGAAGCAAAAAACTCTGATTTCATCAGCCGCACGACGGTGTTTTGGTTCGCAGTGGCTTCTGAGGGGAACACCGATGTTAACTTACTCCCTTTGCAGCCGTGGACAGCACCTGGCTGGTTGGCACGTGGCGACGAACAAAGAGATTCCCTACTCAGAGAACACTCGCGGCATCTTTGCGTTCGACTCAATCAAGTCATCAACGAAGAAATCGATGCGGCGGAGATCCGAAGAGCGATTAGCCGCCGCGAAGTGACTGGTCAACTCGCCGAGCGTGATCGAAAAGGCGCCGCAAATCCACTCGCTCAATTTAAGCGACGGCTCGACCCGTTAGAGCGAGTTCGCCCCGAAGAGGTCAAAGCGCTCCATTTTGGTCTGCCTAACTCCATCGATCTGAAGATTTGGAAACGCCTCGACCCGCACAGAAACCGCCTGACGAGCCTCAAATTGCGGAAGGCTCGTAACAAATATCGCGAGCAGGTGGAGGCTGAGACTAGGCAACTGCGCTTTACCAACCGGAATAACGCAAACAGTATGGTGGTTCCCTCCGCCTTGTTACAGATGCGGTTGAAGAAAGCGGACGAGTTTTCGGAGCAGCAATATTCCATTTTCCTCGACGCTTGGACTCGTCTTGGTGGGGTCGAGTCGGCCGGATTCATCAGGACCGTGTCTTTTATGGCGATTCAGCGCTCGTTCGGCCCGCGAGCTAGCGCACTGGCTTCTGAGTCGCAAAGGCGCTTTCGTGCCTCAGGAGGCTTGGGTCCAGGATTACCCGCAGAAACAATACGAAAAGAGTTTGAGCACCTGAAAACTGAGTGGCGCACCAAACTGGAGATAAAGGCGCTGGAGTGGGAAGCCCAAGCACCGGCTAAGGCTTTAATGACTGCATCGCACAATTCCAGAGAAGCGGGTGTTCCGGGAATAGATGAAGGGCTCCCGACTCGAAGCATATTCCACCATTCAGCAGACTACCGTGCCATCAAGTTCAAAGGGACGGACTATGTGCTGACTCCAAATCAATCCCTCGTCGTGCAAGTACTCCATGAGGCGCTTAAAGAAGAAATATCTGGCGCAAGCAGCACAACCCTGTCCGATAGGCTGGGCACTCCGGCCAGCCGCCTTCGGGACTCATTCAGGAGCGGCGATGGCCCTCGGCTCTGGAAAACGCTGATTGTCAAAGTACCGCGAACGAAGGATATGTATAAGCTGAACCTTTCATAGAACAAGTCTTTTCCACAGATTAGACCTAACCTACCCGATTGCGCTCCAAATACCCCTCTATTGCACCACTTCCAACCACGTCCCCGAGCATACAAATTAAGGCAGACATCAAATAGAAAACGTCCGGCTGCCTTTGGCTAGGAAGGCCGAACGTTTTCGGAAACGAAAAAACCTTGAACTATCACACATTAGACATCAGTTCTCCTCGCCGTGCAAGTCGCCGTGTAACCCATGTGATTTACCTGCTCGGTCGCGCTAGCAGAGAGCTAGACGGTGCCTCTCGGCTGTCGCCAGACCGCTTCCATCGAGACCGGCTACGCTCCCTTGCGACCGGAATCCGCGACCTTTCGCTCCCACTTGGCAAGATTGCAACGCACCTCGAACGCGGGAAGACCCGATGACGGGGAAACGGCGGGGCGAGCACGCCCCAATCGAATGGACCGATTACCCGCGCATCCCTCCCGGCGAGTATTCAGCGTTCTGCGCCTGGGCCAAAAAGTACTACGACCGGGCGTTCAAACGCTGGACTTGCCTCCTCCGCTTCGATGTGCTCCACAAAAACCAGATAGATGTCGTTGCGCGCATTCCGATGTGGCTGCCTCTCGGCAAGGGAGAAAGACCGCGAGCGTCAAGGCGGGGCAAATACCTCAAAGAATGGGTAGAGGCCAACGGCACGCCTCCTGCCCGACGGGACCGCCTCTCGCCCCGAGTGTTTGCGCATCGGATTGCGCGTGTGGAAGTGGGGGACACGGAGAAAGGCCCCGTACCCTATTCCGTTGTGAAAGAGATCCTGCGCTGGGACACTGGCAAATCGGGTCACTCAGTCAGCAAGTCACACAGTCAAGGACGGCAGCGGGAAGGGACAGGAGATGAATGACTTGCGGGAATTCGATGGCAAAGAATTTGGGCTTGGGGGGAGCCAGGGGGTCCGGGGGGCTGGCCATTGAAGCCCCCCGGCAGCCCTTTAGAGGCAGTGAAGTATGGGGCCATACCCTAGGCTTCGGCCCGAGCCGGGGTCGAGGGCGTGTATCACTCCAGCACACACCCGAGGGGCGGGCGTCCGATTTCGGTACGCCCGTCAAAGGCAAGGGTATTGGAATCGCGGTTAGGTTAACCGCTATACACAGCTAAGTGAGCAAAAGTATTGAAACGGAGTCCAGACGCAGAGGATTCAAAGTCCGCAGCGCGGAGCACGTCATCGAAAATAGCGGCTTTCAGAACCGTTGTACGCCGGAACTTATTGATAGGAAGGGCATGAAAAATGCTGGAGCACAACTCGGAGCACAATACACGCCGGCCCAGTACCCTTTCTTTGAGGTTTTAACCGCCGAGGAACTAGCAGAGAGGTGGCGGGTTCCGCCGAGTTGGGTGAGGGACCAGTGCAGAAGTCGTTGCTCCGACCCGATTCCCCATGCGCGCCTGGGACGATATGTCCGTTTTAGCTGGGGCAGCCCAGAGTTGACTCAGTGGTGGGGTCGTCGGCAATTCAACAAATCTCGCTTGACTCTAACATGACGTTTAGCTAGAGTTGCTCACGTGAAAAAGAGGATCCCAAACCCGCACGCTTCGGCACTCGGCAAACTCGGAGGGGCAGCTAGGTCCAAGAAACTGAGCCCGGCTCAACGCACCGAGATTGCCCGAAAGGCCGGGCTCGCGCGAAGTCAGAAGCTCAGTCCCGAGGAACGCAAGCGCATCGCTGGCCTGGGCGGCAAGGCATCGGCAGGGATCCCTAAGACGAAACGAAAGGAGCAACCATGAGAAAAACGAATCAGGCCGGCTACGTCATGCGGCATCGCGGTTGGTGGGTGCTTAGATACCGCGAGCGCGTTGGTGTAGGCGGGAAAGTGGAAACAGTGCAACGGGCCAAACGCCTTGTGCTCATCGACGCAGAGCACAAGACGAAGGCAAGCGTTCGAGATCTCGCCAAACGAGAACTGGAACCGCTAAACCGAAACGCCGCAGAGCCGCTCAGTATCACAAAACTGAGTGACTTCGTGGATCGCATCTATCTGCCGTTCGCAAAGCAGCAGAAGCGACCATCCACATCGAGGGGTTACGACCAAATGTGGTCGAGGTACCTAAAGACTCGATGCGAAGGCGAATGGCTGCGGGAAATCAAAACTCATCATGTGCAATCGTGGCTGGAGGACATTGGGAGGGAGTATCAGATCTCTAGGACCACGTTAAAGCACGTGAAGAACTTCCTAAGCGGGGTGTTCCGGCACGCGGCGCAGCAGGGCTATTTCGATGGGGCGAATCCAGTAAAGCTCGCAGAGATCCCTGCTTTTGCAACAAACGGTGCTGAGACGAAACCCTACTCGCTTGAAGAAATTGGGGCGATGCTGAAGGTCCTTTCCGAACCGTCTGCGACGGCTGTTGCAACTGCCGCTTTCACTGGGCTGCGGCTAGGAGAACTGCGTGGCCTGACTTGGCAAGCTTACGAACCAGCACTGGACGAGGACTCTCTCGGCTGGCTGAACGTGACTCGATCCGTGTGGCGGAACACCGTCGGTGATCCCAAGACAGCGAAGTCGAAAGCTCCGGTTCCGGTTATTCCACAACTAGCTCAGAGGCTTTCCGCACATCGCGCGAAGTGTGGGAATCCATCAGTCGGTCCAATGTTCGCCAACTCGGCTAGACATCCGCTTGATTTAAACGCTTGCTATCAGCGGGACATGAAAGATGTGCTGAAACGTGCTGGCATTTGCTGGCATGGTTGGCACGGCTTCCGCAGAGGGTTGGCATCGAATCTGAATCGTCTAGGCGTCGATGATTCGGTGATTCAGCGAATTCTGCGGCACAGCAATGTGGCGACGACGCAGAACCACTACATCAAGACCGCATCACCCGATGCGATCGCAGCAATGAAGCAGTTCTCAGCCTTATTGTGCTCCACTTGTGCTCCAGATGGAGACGTTCAGGTTAAGGGCTCAGTGCAGTAGAAATAGCTAAATGCCTACCTATGAGTGAGCTGGCGGAGAGGGAGGGATTCGAACCCTCGGTACAGGTGTTAGCCCGTACAACGGTTTAGCAAACCGCCGCATTCGGCCACTCTGCCACCTCTCCGGGCGTGCGGAATTTCATTTTACCACGTCATACCCGCGGCCTCAGTCGACCGCCTACGCAAGAATTTTCGCTCCTACAGACTACCGTTGCTAGTCGCCGTCGAGTTGGTCGCAGTCTTGGCGAATGCAGCGCCTCAGTTCGAGCTGAAAGCGTCCGTCAACGACATTATTTTCAGCGCACCTTTAATTTGCTCCAGCGTTGCAGAGGACTTGAGATGTAACGTGACTGGTTCGGCCGGAAGCAGATCAAAGTAATTATCCGAGCTTTGAACGTCGAGATCCCCGAAAGATAAATACACGCTGCGAGCTAATTTTGGGGATTGAACCGTAACCGTGTAATCCTCTCCAGTTTTGTTCACGGTTGTTTCGATCTTGGGCGCGACCGGCAACTCCAGATCGTGTGTCACATTAAAGAAAATCGAGTTGCGCGATACTCTTTTCCCGGCGACTTCGAAGTCGAATACAAGGAAGCTTCGATGCAAGTCGGCTTTTTCCGCTAAAGAGGCCTTGTCGAGGGTGAAATAGACTGCATTCGATTGCGCTGGTACTTGAACATCCTTCGTTTGATCGAGCAGAGAATTTCCCGAGAAATCCAGCAGGCGCATGTGGATCGTGCCGGAAAGCGGCTGCAGTTTGTCCGAGACCACGTACACATCCACCTTGTCGTCATGCAAGAAAGGTGAGATCAACACATCGTCGTAGAAGCGGCGAGCATAATAATGTAGCGCTTTCCAGCGGCCGTAGTAATCGATGCTCGCCCACGAAGCCACCGGCCAGCAATCATTCAGCTGCCAGTAGAGCGAGCCCATGGTGCGCGGCCTCTGCCTGCGCAAATGCTCAGCGCCGATCCTGATGATCTCCGCCTGCTGCACCTGGCTCAAATACACGAACGAAGAGAAGTCTTTGGGCTCGCGGTATTCGCGCAGCATATAAGTAAGGATGCGTTCGTTTCCACCCTTGTTTTTCTGGTGTGCCTGCATGACGGTAGACCGAATGTCGAAGTCCTCGGGCTTGTTAGCAAAGGCGTGGATCGTGCGCATCTCGGGGAACGATTGAAATCCGTACTCCGTCATGAAGCGCGGAAATTGTTTGGTGTAATCTTGCGCCGGCGCCTGCTGATGCCACACGGCCCAGTAGTGCATGTCGCCGTTGTGCTGATTGTCGGGGATCTCTTCGAAATTGGCGCTGGGAGAACTGGGCGTGTAGGGAACCGGATCGGCGTACTGTGTGACTGTGCTCCGCAGGACGTCGGAAAACAGGATCACGTAATCCTGCCAAACTCGGTCGCGCGCTTCGGGAGAGATCGACTCTTTGAATTCCTGGCGGTCGCCCCAGTGGTACCAGCCGGTTTCAACTTCATTATTACCGCACCAGATCACGATGCTGGGATGATCGCGCAGTCGCTTGATCTGATCGATGGCTTCTTGCCGAACGTTTTCCTGAAAGGCAACATCGCCGGGAACCATGTCGCCGCCGAACATAAACTCCTGCCAAACCATAATGCCGAGTTCGTCGCAGATATCGTAGAAATCATCGGACTCGTAATAACCGCCGCCCCATTCGCGAACCATATTCATATGAGCATCACGCGCGGCTTGCAGAATGTTGCGATGAATTTCTGGAGTCACGCGGTTCGGAAAGCTATCGAACGGAATCACGTCCGCGCCTTTTCCGAAAACAGTAATGCCGTTGACCACGAACTCGAAGCTCTTGCCCCACTGATCAGGAACGCGGTGTAGTTCTACGGAACGCAGTCCGGTTTTAGTTTCAGCATGGGCCGCAGCTTCCTTGCCGATACGGATCACAGCAGAAAACTTGTACCGGTTCTGCGCGCCGTATCCCACCGGGTACCAGAGCTTCGGCGAAACAATGCGCAAAGAAAACGAAACATGATTGATGCCGGTATTGAGTTGCAGCGTCTGGGCGCCGTCGGATGTTTGCGGTCCAGACATTTCATCGTGGGCCAACGTGAGAGTTGCAGTCGTGGGCTTGGTCGCATCGATATCAAGCTCTGCCGCAACGTTGGCCAGGTCCGTGGTAATGCTGTGCTGGTGGATATGGAAGTTCTCGATGCGCAGCGCGTCCCAGGCTTCAAGCTGCACCGGTTGCCAAATGCCTTCCGTCATAAATCGCGGTCCCCAATCCCATCCATAGTTATAAGGAGCTTTGCGTGTATACGGAGCCGTGGCGATGTTCTCTTCGTTTCCGTAATTGTGGGTTGAGATTGAAGGCAAAATAAACGGCTGCGCCTTAGCGTACGGAATCATTTTCTCGACGGCCGAATGAAATACGATCCGGAGAGTGTTCGGCCCGGACTTCAACATCGTCTTTGCGGGAATGCGCCAGCGCCTGAACATATTGTCCGCTTGCAATATTGGCTGGTCATTCAGGTAGACGTCAGCAAATGTGTCCAACCCGTCGAAAACCAGGTCGACGTGCTCACGGCTGAGAGCGCCCGCATCGACTTGAAAGGTAGTTTGATATTCCCAGTCCGCCAGGCCGATCCACTGCAGACGAAATTCGTTGTCGCGATCGAACGGGTCGGGAATGAGCTTGCTATTCAGCAGGTCGGTTTGAACCACTCCCGGGACCTGCGCGGGATGCCACTCCTTCACGTCCGAACGATCGGTGTTGGCGACGGCTCGGAACTGCCATCCGGAATCGATGGTTCGCGAAGAAGGCTCTGCTGCTCGCAGCGGCACTACGGTCATAGAAATTAAAAGCAGGCAGCTAAGAGAACAGAAAAAAGTTGCAGACAGATTGCGAAGGAACCACGAGAGTTTCATAGTAAGGTGCTCCTGTCTCAAGTTGTGAGCAAAAATCTTAGTGCGGTGAATCTTGTTGTCCAGCAGGTTGCGGCTGAGCGGAAGTGTTCTGTAGCTTTTCGAACTCCTGCATCTCGCGCTTTGCCTCCGCGGTTTTTCCCTGTTTGCGATAGATTCCCGCCAGTCCGAAGTGCGCTTGCGCCGCCAGCGCACTCTGCTTCTCGATTGAAAGAAGTTTGGTCCAGGTTTTCTCGGCGGCAGCGGGGTCACCCTCCAGGGAAGCCGCTTTCCCGAGTGCATAGAGCGTCTCCGGCATATCGGGCAGCAAGCGATCGGCGCGCAACAGTTCCGCCCGCGCTTCGTGCGCTTTCCCCTGTTCCAGTAACGCGTCCCCCAGTCGATAAGCCGCTTCGGCGTTTCCTGGTTGCAGTTTCACTTGGATTCGAAATTCTTCTTCGGCCTTGGGCCATTGGAACGCGCCAGCATACACCTCACCGAGCGCAAGATGCGCTTCAGGCAGAGCCGGGCGCACCCGCAATGCTTCCTGGTATTCCTTCTCAGCATCTTGCATCCGGCGCAGCACGAAGTAGTTTTCCGCCATGGCCTGGTGCGCGCGCGCCGAGTCAGGATACGCGGCGAGCAAAGTATCAACCGATTGTTTGGCCAGCAAACCGCTGGCGCGGCCAAGGTAATAAAGAAGATCAGGGTCGTTCGGTCGTGCGGCCAGCGAATCTTGCAGATTCTTCACCGCCTCCGGGAATTGTCCGGTCTGAATCTGCGCGATGCCCAACGCGGTCTTATCCGGCGCGCGCTGCAAGTGTGGAATCGCCTCGCTGGCATAACCCTGCGAGAGCAGGGCGTAGCCCAGCAACTGGTGAGCTGGGATGGAACCCGAGTTTATTTCCAATGCATGCTTGAGCGGCTCGATCGCAGACCCGTAGTCCCCGTTCTCCATGTGAGCCTGGCCGAGACTGATGAAGCCATCGGCAAATGACGGATCCAGTTCCGTCACCTTCTTAAACTCCGTGATAGCCACGTCGAACTTCCGTTCTTTATCAGCCGCAATTCCAGCCTGCATGTGCTCAGCGGCTGGCGGCGCAGCAATCTGCCAGGCCAGCCATATAATTAAGGTTACGCGGATCACGGCTTCTCCGGTTCACGCACCTCTAGGAACTGGTCTGCGTGAACATCATTCAAAGTTTGGTGTATGCCCGAGGGCCAGGCGATTTCCACTTTTGCTTTCTCCGCCGTGCCCAGCCCGAAATGCAGGCGCTTGTCGCTGGCTGAAAGGTACCCGCAGGTTGACGTTGCAAATCGCGTCTGGCCATTCACCTGCACCTTCGCGCCGAATCCATCCCGGTTGCTGCGAGTGCCGCGGAGGGTAATGGTCAGCCAGTGTGCCTTGCCGCCGCGATTCATGAACACCTGGGGATGGCCGCCCAGCGTGGTTACCACCACGTCCTGCCATCCGTCGTTATTCAAGTCTCCGAACGCGGCTCCACGCGCGGCCACGGGCACTTTACTTCCTGAATTGACGCTCTCAAACCGTCCATTGTGATTCATTGCCAGCAGCGGCAACTGCAGGTAGTGAAGCGAAGGATCGATTTCCTCCACGTTATCCAAGACATGGGCTTGCGCGACGAACAGATCTTTCCATCCATCATTGTCGAAGTCCTCCAGGCCAAAACTCCAGCCTGAACTTCCACTCGTGAGCGCCCCCAGCCCAGTTTCGAGACTGCGATAGGTGAACGATCCATCGCCATCGTTGTGGTAGACGCCGTAAATCTCCCGCGGCAGCAAAGTCACCATAATGTCGGGCCGGCTATCGTTATCGTAATCTTGAAAAACTACGCCCATGCCGGACATTCGCCGTCCATCTTCGGAAAGCGCCGCGCCGGCTTCGAGCCCAACTTCGCTGAAAGTGCCGTTGCCATTGTTGTGATACAGGTATTGCTGCATTCCATCGTTCGATACAAATATGTCGGTGAATCCGTCGCCATCGTAGTCGGCGAATCCTACTCCCAACGCGCGACCTTTCTTCGCCGCAATGCCGGAGCGCTGGCTCACATCGGTGAATGTTCCGTCGCCGTTATTGTGATAAAGGATGTTGGTCGTAGCAGGGAACTCTTCCGGCGGACAATAAGTATGGTAGTTGCCGCCGCAATCCTTGTTATGTTTCGTGTCCCACTCCATGTACCGGGTTACAAAAAGATCCAGCTTCCCGTCGTTATCGTAGTCAAAAAATCCCGCTGATTCCGACCAGCCGCCCCCGGCAACTCCTGCTTTCTCCGTCACATCGGTGAACGTTCCGTCCCCATTGTTGTGATACAGGATGTTCTTTCCATAATTCGTGACATAGAGATCAGGGTAGCCATCGTTATCGTAGTCGCCGACGGCCACTCCCATGCCGTAATTCCCATCGGCGACCTTCGCCAGTCCCGCTTGCTCCGTCACGTCGGTAAAACTCCCATCTTTATTCTGGCGGTACAGGCGATTCCAATACTTCGGATTGTGACGATCGAAATTCTCCGGCGTTTGGATCGGGCTGCCCACATGTCCGCCGTTCACGAAAAAAATGTCCAGCAACCCATCATTGTTGTAATCGAGCAGAGCCACTCCGCCGGGCATGGTCTCGATCAGATATTTTTGGGGAGTGGGAGAATTCTGCAGCGTGAAATCTATACCGCGAGGCAGTATGACATCGAAAACCGGGGACGCGGGGCCTTCGCCCGCCAGCACCAGGGTCAAAATACAAGATAAGCGCAACCAAGTGGTCAGCAACTTAGAGTTCCTTCAATCGAGCAGGATATCGCGTCCGCTTGCGCTCTGCACAATCGCCCCAGCGTTATTCCCCTTGCCTGCGTTTCCGCCGACGCGAACCATTGTAGTAAACCGGTTCTTTCGGACGAGCCCTATGCCTGCCGCCGCGTCGATTCCCGTTCCACGAGTTTGGGCGGAATCAATATGGTCTGAGGTCGCATCGTGCGCTTCGATCCAATGCGCGCGATCAGAAGTTCCGCAGCCATGATTCCGATTCTGCAGGTTCCCTGGTCGATCGTAGTCAGCGGCACCGCCAGTACGTCGGAGTAGTGGACATTGCCGGCGCCAACCACGGCAACGTCGCCGGGCAGTTTCAGTCCCGCTTGCAGAATCGCCTTCATCGCGCCTATCGCGACCGGATCGTTGTAGCAGAAGACGCCGTCCAGCAGTGGGCGGACCTCGAGCAAACTCCGCATGCCCTCGTATCCTGTATCGTCGCCGTGGCCACCCGCGACAACGTAACGTGCGTCGCAGCGAAGTCCGCCTTTCAATATCGCGCGGCGATAGCCCTCGAATCTTTCGTTGC
Organism: uncultured Acidobacteriaceae bacterium; assembly: GCA_964403025.1. Taxonomy (GTDB): domain Bacteria; phylum Acidobacteriota; class Terriglobia; order Terriglobales; family Acidobacteriaceae; genus Sulfotelmatobacter. The sequence continues at coordinate 22,487 of CAYOEH010000012.1, forward strand.
CGATTCCTACTTCGGGACCGCGCAGATGCCCTATGCGGCTGCAGCCGCGCTCGATCAAATGCTCTGTCGCCAACTTGCCGATCGCCCGGTTGTCTACTCCCACAAAGCACGCCCGCAAACCACTGATAGGACGGTCGATCAGAACATAAGGCGTGTTCCTCTCTTGCACCTTCCGGAACATCGCCAAGTGTCGCGGGGGCTGTGAGGACGCGATGATTAATCCGTCCACCTGGCGAGCCAGCAAGGACTCGGCTTCGCTCGCCTCCAACTCAGGATTCTCCTCAAATGATGAAATTACAACATGATAGCCGTGTGGCCGCACGGTCCGGGCTACCGCGCGCGCAATCTCGGCGAAGAAAGGATGTGCGAATTCCGGGAGCAGCAATCCGATGGTGTAGGTACGCCGGGTCACCAGGCTGCGCGCCACCCAATTCATCTGATAATGGAGTTCTTTGGCGCGCCGCAGGACTCGCTTGCGCGTCGCCTCGCTGATTCGGCCCTGGTTTCTTAGGACTTTCGAGACCGTCACCACTGAGACCTTGAGGTCTCTCGCGATGTCCATCATGGTCGCGGGCATGACCGGGAAGCATACCACCAATTCGGAGGGTTAACGATTATTCAAATGGGAATCATGCATTTTATTCTTGACAACGGTTGTTCGTGTGTTCAAGAATCCGGGCGCAATCACATTTAAGGAATTCCTGTATCCGAAAGAGGCAACTATGTCGTTGCGCAGGCTCTCGATCCTTTTAGTTTCGATAGGTTTGATTTTTTCCGTCTCGCTCCCTCTCTACGGCCAAAGCACCTACGGTTCGGTCTCTGGATCGGTCGCCGACACCTCAGGCGCCATCGTTACCGATGCCAACGTGACCTTGACCAACCTGGGCACGTCGGAAAAGCGCACCCAATCGAGCGGCAGTGACGGTCTCTTCACGTTCGTGAATCTGTTCCCCGGCCAGTACCGCATTGACGTGGAAAAGCAGGGATTCAAGCACTTCGTACGCTCTGACGTGACGGTGCAGGTGCAGCAGGACACCCACATCGCCGCCGCCCTTCAAGTCGGCGAAGTCAGCCAGGTCGTCGAAGTGACGGGCGAGACACCGCTCTTGCAAACTGAATCCTCGGCACTCGGTCAGGTCGTCGAGCAGCGCAAGGCCGACGAACTGCCTTTGAACGGCCGCAATATTTTCAACTTGATCACAGTCTCTCCCGCCGCCGTTGCACAGGGCGGCTCGGGCGGATCTCCAGTCGGCCAGAACCCGTTCAGTTGGGGCAACTACCAGGTAGGCGGTTCCTTCGCCAATCAGGGTGCAGAATATCTGGATGGTCAACCCCTCAACATCGGCTACATCAATCTGCCCATCATCATTCCGACCCAGGATTCCATCGGCGAATTCAAAGTGCAATATAACGATCAGGGTGCCGAGTGGGGTAAGTTCTCAGGTGGCGTGGTAAACCTGAGCACTAAATCCGGAACCAATAGCTGGCACGGCTCTGCCTATGAGTATTTCCGCAACGCAGTGCTGAATGCGAACGAATACTTTAACAAGGGGACGGAGATAGCTGCCGGCAAATCGAACACCCCTCCACCGTGGACCCAGAACCAGTATGGGTTCCAGCTGGGCGGACCGGTTATTAAGAATAAAACTTTCTTTTATGTCAGCTGGGAGCAATACCGCCAAAGAACAGGATCGCCTTTCACTACAAGCGTTCCAGCAGCAGGGATGACGACCGGTAATTTCTCGGCGCTATGTCCGGGCGGTTTTACTGGGCCAGTTGTAGATGGAATCGCTACTTGCGGAGCGGCCGCAGGTCAGATTTACGATCCCTACAGTACCGACGCTCTTGGAAATCGAGTGCCTTATGCGGGGAACGTTATTCCCACCTCCGAATTCAGCAAGGCGGCCGGCATATTGCTGGCCAAATACTACCCCGCAGCCAATCTCTCCGGTACAGTCAATAATTACCTGAGTGCCGCGCCCGCCGGCGGGAACACCAACGAATTTGTCGCTCGCGGCGATCAGAATGTCGGCAGCAACACCCACGTATTCGGCAGATTTGCCTATTTTGGATTAACTGACTTGGCTGTAAATCCGCTAGGCACTGGTCTGTGCCTGGATCGCTGCGCCGAGCTTTATCACACCAAGGCGCTTGCTATCGGTGTGAATCATGCCTTTACACCAACCACCATCCTCGACGTGAATCTTGCGGGTAGCCGGTTTGTCTACGGCCGGACTCCCCTTTTAAATGGTTTCGATCTAACCACCCTTGGCTGGCCGTCAACGTATAACACTCCTCCCAGTACTATGCGGACTCCGCCAACCCCGGAAACAAACTTGCCGAATGATGTTGGCCACACGCAAGGCAACAGTGCCATCGGAGATCACAACACGCAGTACAACATAAGTCCCCAACTCACGATGATCCGTGGCAAGCACAACATCCAGGTTGGCGGCCAATACGAACTTGGATTGGACAATTACTTCCAAACCAACATCGCCAGCGGTGCGTTCGGATTTCAAGGAAACTGGACATCCTCTACTCCCACCGCTACGGACGGCTCGGGATTTGCGTTCGCCGACTTCCTGCTCGGCTTGGCATTGAACCAGGGTACGTTCGCCGGGAACCAGAGCGAAGGCATAGCACAGGTGCCTGCGCAAACCAAAGGCAAGCAGACATACCGCGCTTTGTACGTCGAGGATACCTGGCACGTGACGCCGAGGTTCACGGCGAGCTTGGGCCTGCGCTACGAATTGCCCGGAACGTGGTCGGAAGCCTACAACCGGCTGACCTACTGGGATCCCAAAACGACCAACGCAACTGTGACCGGTTGTTCCGGAACGGCAGGATCGCCCTGTCCCGGAGACGCGATGTATGTGGGGACAGGACCCAATTCGACGGATAACAATTTGCCGCTCGACAAAAAGGCATTTTCTCCACGAATTGGCTTTGTCTTCTCCCCTGACCAAAAGACGGTTGTTCGCGCCGGTTACGGTGTTTTCTTCATTCCAAACTACGTCTCGTTCGCCCTCAATCCGGACAACGACGTGATTAATCTCGCCGCCACCGACTTCACGGCCTCGACCAACGGCTATATCACTCCGGCGTCCAATTTGGACGGTGCCACCTGCGGGTTCACCACAAATGGGTTTACCGGGCCAACCGGAACGTCGGTGTTCACGCCGCGCGGGCCTAACGGGTTTATCTGCACCCAATCAGGTCCATTTGGCAATGGCGGAATTCTGCTGCCGCCGGGACGTAATGCATCCCCGACTCTGTCAAGCTTCGTAGCCGCAAACGGCAGTCCCGGGCTTGCTCCTTACTACGGATATGGGAACGAGGGGCCGAAATACGGATACGTCGAGCAATGGAACTTCGACATACAGCGCCAACTTCCGGCTGGTTTCTTCGCGGATGTCGCGTATGCCGGTTCCCACGGTGTTCATCTGCAGCAATATCAGACGAATATCAACCAAATTGCCGATTCCTTCGTAGCGCAGGCTGCCACGCAAGCAGCTGCAGGCGCCACGCCCACAATCGATACTCTCGTTACGAACAATCTAACCTCACCTAATACCGCGCTAAACCCCACCGCAACCCCGCTGATTCACGAGGGACAGTACGACCGGCCGTACCCTGAGTACAACGGGCTGAACTTGAACGGTTATGGCTGCTGCAGCAGCAATTACAATTCCCTGCAGGCTAGCGTAACCCGGAGATTCCAGGGCGGTGGTACCCTACTCGTGGCCTACACCAATGCTAAGCTGATGAGCAATACTGACACCTTGACCAGTTGGCTCGAAGGCAACACTGGCGGTGTCGGATCAGTTCAGGATTGGAACAACCTGGCTGGAGAACGGTCACTCTCCTCGCAAGACATCTCCCAAAGGCTGGTTGTCAGCTACGTCCTCGATCTTCCCTTTGGCCGCGGAAAAGCCTACGCGAACAGCCTCAATGGAATTGCGAACGGCGCCGTTTCCGGCTGGGGCGTCGATGGCATTACCACTTTCCAACGCGGCTTCCCACTCAAAATCAACTGGGCTGGTCCTTCAACCGCTTTGGAAGGTGCCGGTCTGGGCGTCGCCAATGTCCGGCCTGACGTCATTCCCGGTTGCGACCTCAAAGCTGGCGGCGGCCACATCACCAACTGGTTCAACACCAATTGCTTTGCACCTCCTCCGCAGTGGGGGTTCGGAACCGAGGCTCGTGTGGATCCGATCCTCCGCGGACCTGGCATCGACAACTTCGACTTCGCTATTTTCAAGAGAACCAAGGTTACAGAAAGACTCGGCATCGAGTTCCGGACGGAGTTCTTCAACCTATTCAATCACCCGTATTTCAATGTGCCAGGAAACGGTTACAACGGAACTCCGACAGGGAACGGTTTCGGCGCAATTACGAGTACGATTCAAGCTGGCGTTGCCTCCTCGGAACGGTTGGTCCAATTCGCGCTGAAATTTGTGTTCTAAAACTCTTCGGGCCAGGACGCTGTTCCTGGCCCGGAACATTCTCTCCAAAGTGCTGGCCCTTCAGGCCAGCATTATTTTTTTCGATTCCACCTCGCCGCGCCGTTGTTATTCTTTCTGTGCCATGCGAACCCTCCACACCCTCGACTATTCCGAAGCCCGCCGCGCCGCTGATCTCATTACCGAAAAAGCCTCTCAGATGCAAAAGGCTGTGGTTGTCGCCATTGCTGATTCTCACGGTGACCTCATCTGTCTCGCCCGCATGGACGGTGCTCCCGTCTCCTCGATCCGTATCGCCACCAATAAGGCCTACACTGCCGCCCGCGAGCGCAAGCCGACCAAGGAAATCGGAGAGAAGGTCAAGCACCCGGAAAAAGGCCACGACATTGCCTACTACGGAGATCCGAACTATGTCGGCTGGGGCGGCGGGATTCCCGTCTGGAAAGATGGCGAAGTCGTCGGAGCCGTCGCGGTAAGCGGCTTGTCGTCGAATGAAGACATCGCTCTTGCTACGCTGGGCGTGGAACTCATCGCGGGCGCTTAGAAGGCGTTCAACCCCAAGCCTGTTCGGCTTTCGTAACACAATTCACTTTTCCGCGCCGCTAAACAAATTTGGTGAAAAACTGAACGGCAACTGAGGGGGATAAGTGGATCCGAAGGACTGCCCGCGCTGCGGCGGTACCGGATATGTTGCCAAGCCCGTGGACAGCAGTGGCGGGTCCGAGGGCATCGCGTTTATCCGATTGAAGTGTCCGGCCTGCGCGGGGAGCGGACGGAAAAACTCAATTCCACCTACTACTACGGGCTGACCGCACGGCCTGTGGTGCTTGCGAAAACGTACGAGCCCGGCACCATCATCTTTCCCGCCCTGAAGGGATGGTCCGGGTTCGACGTTCTATCCCGATCAAACACTCGTGGGCCGTTACCCGCCGACAGCTTTGCTGCGGCTTCGCCGCCGCGAAGAGGAAGCCGTTTCGATCCGGTTGCGGCCTCCCGCTTTCGCACGGTAGAGCGCTTTGTCCGCGGCCTGTACCACTTCATCAGTCGACAAACCCTCCTGGCTGGGGCTGGCCACTCCGATGCTCGCCGTCACCGAAAGGTCGGTGGGCGCCTCGCCGCGTGCCAACTGCCGGATGGCGAGGCCGGCTTGTGTGCGGCCACGGGCCCGCGGATTACGACGATCTGCACCGCGCGCCTCCTGTCTGCGGTCTGTCCCACGAAGTCGAAAGCTGCTGGCTTCAATGTTGGCGCGTAGCTGTTCCAGATGATCCAATACGTCTGCAGTGGTTTTGCCGGGGAAGACGATGGCAAATTCTTCGCCACCGCAACGGTAGGCTTGTCCTCCGCCCGTTACGCGCGCCAGGCGTGACGCGACCATCCGCAGCACCTGATCTCCAGTGTCATGACCGTAAGTGTCATTGCATCGCTTGAAGTGATCGATGTCGACCATCGCAATCGAATAAGGCGGTTGGAGGCGCAGCAGAGCCTCGTGAAAAGCGCGCCGCGAAGGTAGAGTGGTCAGCTCGTCGTGGTAAGCCAGCAGGTACGAAGTCTCAACCATCGAGACTGCCAGGATGAAAGCTGCAGTGGCGAAGTAAGCGGAGGGAATGCGTCCCGCGCCTCCGAAGCGGAGCGCCAGGAATGAAGCGACCAATGCCCACAGCAATCCGCTCTCAGCGGGCTTCCGGAAAAGCAGAAATCGAATGAGAAGCACGATTCCAGAGAGTGCGAAAGCCATCACGGTGGCGAACGGCAAAGGCTGAGCCACCGAAGCATGGTGCAACACGTGACGCGCCGTAGTTGCCAGCGCATCAGGCCGGCAGAGTACAGCAACCACTATCGACTCGACGAACAGCAACAAGGCGGGTGGCGCGATGTTCGAGAAGGTGAATCCCTTTTCTTGCGTGACGGAGAGCAGCACAAAGTTCAGCGGCAACAACAATCCCACCGCCGCCACAGCGATGTTTCCCGGTCCGCTGCTGGCGGCGTGACCGGAAGAAAAGTAGGAGAGTGCGCGTTCAGCGAGGAACAGAAGCAGGAGCGCAAAAAAGATTCGGCTGGAGTGGAATCGCCACGCGAACAGAAGTCCTGCGATCAACGCCGCGTACAAGGCGAACGTGATGAGCGCGGCGCTTGGCGTGACCAGTCCGGTGTGCAACAGGATCGCGACAGCCACAATCCAGATGGCCGGAATGAGCAGCGACTTCATCGAAGTTGGGTCCAGAAGATCATCGTTCCCGCGACCGTTGTTTCCGCGATCATTCGATTATCTCTGGACCGCAGGTCTGAGAGTAATTGACCGGGAGGGTTCAAACCCAACCGAGGGTGCCCCGTCCTTGTCTCTGCGTCTCTTGCAGAGACAGGGCGGGGATCTTGACCTTGGCGGTTGCGGCGTGATGCCGAGTCTGTCGGTTTTTCCCGCGCCGTCCCGAGGGGAATGCTTGGACCATCACTTCGGAAGGCTCTGGATAAAATCTTCCACCACGCGGTTGAACTTCTCCGGCTCATCCACGAACAGGGCGTGGCCGTCGCCGCCGAAGAGCTCCAGCCGGAGTTTGTCACCGAGTTTTAATTTCAAGTAGTCGGCGCTCTGTTGCGATTCCGGTTGATAAGTGAACAGCACCGGGCGATTCATCCGGGCAAGTCCGGGTGAGAAATCCTTTACTGCGATCATGTCGTAAATCAGGAGAACCGCGGTGTCGGCGGGAACCTGGGTGGACGCGTTGATGACGCGCGTCAGGTAATCCTCGGATTGCGGTTTCTTGTACATGCTGCGGACGAAGCCGTCGGCTTGTTTCTGACGATCCTCCTGGAGTTGGTTCATCCATCCCGAGATGGGGATGAACAGATCGCTGGGCTTGTCCGTTACAAAACCGTCTACCAAGACGAACCCGGCAACGTTATCGCTGCCGAATTGTTCGGCGTACTTGATGAGCTCGCCGCACGCCATCGACCAGCCAACGAGGACGGGCTTCTTCAGGGCAAGTTGATCGACGAGCTCTTTGTAGTCGCGGGAGCGGGTTTCGGGCAGGTGGCCGTAAGGCGGCTTGTCGCTCTCGCCCTGCGAACGCGGATCGACGGCGATGACGTGGTAGTGCTTCGAGAACTCGTCAATTTGCTTTTGCCAAATCCACGCCGGCATGGTCCAGCCGGGAATGAAAACGATTGCCCTGCCGCTGCCTGCCTCGACGTAGTGAATCCGGACGCCGTCGGAAGTCTTGAAAAATCCGTCTTTGGTTGCCTGCGCAATGACGCTCGGCACCGACACAATGCACAGCAGGATTACAGCGAGTCTGGTTCTCATGTGCGTCTCCTTAATTCTATGGAGCTTCAAATCGCTCGGGCTTGCGCATAGAGGAACGGGCGGTCTTTGTGGCTCCTCCAGAAGTAGGCGAGGATGGTCACGCTGGCGACGGCGGCGTAGGCGCACCACAACGAGGTGAACGCATAGCGCTTGACCTCCATTACCGCCAGGAGAATCACGAGGTTGGCCGCGCCGAAGACGACCATGATCCTGATCTTCGAAAAAAATAACGACCCGCAAGTTGCAATCACGTAAAGTACCCCAACCGCTGTGTTGTTGGTCGCCTGATTGATGTAGACGATGCTGTTTCCCCGTATGTAAAGCTGCAAAGGATACGCGGTCAGCGCCCACAGGATATAGAGCGTTGTCGCTCCCCCAACCACGAGGAACGGCAGCATTCGTTGGCGGCTCTCTTTGTCGGGCTCAAACAGAAAAACGCTTAGCGGAAGCAGGAGCGGAAGAAGTCCTTGGGCATAGAGCATGAATGCCGCGCCCATGTCGTGCGCGACGGTGGGCGAGAGAATGCCGTCCAATCCCAGCCATACAAAGCCTTCGATGAACTGATGAATGGCGAAGAGCGTGGGCAGAGCGGCGAAAAGCACTTCACGGCGGTGCTTCACCCTTGTCAAGGTGACCACACCGACGGCGCCCAGCACGCCGCTGCCAACAAAGTTCGCTGTGGCCGAAAAACACATAGGCGTCTTCTCCGTTGCGAGATTATACCTGCCAGCGCGGAGCGCAAATATTTTTTGTGATGCGGGCAATCGTGAGAGATGACGGGGCGAGCGGTGTGCTTCCCTTTTTGAATCTGCGCTCCGTTTCTGGAAACACTCCCTTTCGTGCGCGATGGTTTCGGTCGCGTTTGAGCTCGTTCTAATTAGAATCGGGCTGTGATTAAGGCCTCCTTATGAGAATTCTGATTGCGGAAGACGACGCGGCTCTGGCCGCTTTTGTGCGGCAGGGGTTGCTGGCGGAACACTACTCGGTGGACGTGGCTGAGGATGGAGAGCAGGCGCGGGTGATGGGGAGTGAAGCGGACTACGATCTGGTGGTCCTCGATCTGAACTTGCCTCGCATCGATGGTGTGGCCGTGTTGCGCCATTTGCGGCTGCGGCGGCCAAGTCTTCCTGTGCTGGTGCTGACGCAGCGGAGCAAGATCGAAGACCGGGTGCAGTGTCTGGACACGGGAGCCGACGATTATCTGCCGAAGCCGTTTTCGTTCAGTGAACTATCCGCCCGCATCCGTGCCCTGTTGCGCCGCAGCCACTTGCCCTCAGAGTCCGTGCTGATGGTGGAAGATCTGAAACTGGATCGCGTGGAACACCGCGCCGAGCGCGCCGGGCGCAGGATCGAACTCACCTCCAAAGAGTTTTCCCTGCTCGAATATCTGATGCGAAATGCCGGCCGCCAAGTCTCCCGCGCCATGATCATCGAACACGTCTGGAACCTGACTTTCGACACTGCAACAAACGTGGTGGACGTCTACATTAATTACGCTTCGTCCCAGGTCGATAAGAGAAAGGTCGGCAAACTTGCTCTGGCCATCCAGGTGGCATTTCAGGAAATGGGCGTCTTTCCGGCCTCCACCACGCAAATTCCACTGGACCTCAATGCCCCCATGCCGTTTAGCACGGTGCAGGCCATTCAGAACGTGGAACGAACTGCGGAGCTCGGGCGTGTTTCCTCTTCTCCGACGAATTCCCTGGCCGGTTCCTCTGATGAGACCGATTTGACCACTCTGCGCGGCGAGTTGGAGCAGGCGCTGCATGGCGAAATCGCGATGCGGCAAGTGTCGCTGCGCCGCGAGACCGATGGCTTGGTGATAAGTCTGAGAGAGTTCGGCTTCTTCGCTAGCGGGTCAGCCAGCATCAAGCCACAAGCTCTGCCAGCCCTGGATCGGATCGCCTCGATTCTGGCAATCCGCACGTGCCGGCTGCGCATCGAAGGCCACACGGACAACATCCCGATTCACACGGCGCAGATGCCCTCGAACTGGGAGTTGTCGACGGCGCGGGCCACCGAACTGATCCGTCTGCTGATCGTCCGCCACCGCTTCTCGCCAGAAAGACTGTCCGCCGCAGGTTATGCAGAGTATTACCCTGTCGCCAGTAATCTCACCGCCGAAGGGCGGGCGCAGAATCGTCGCGTCGACATCGTGATCGTGGCCGAACACGGTACCAAGGAAACTTCGGCTCAGGGCAAAATGCCGGTTGGAAATCCATCTGCGCCTCTGCCCTAGATGTGCGGTTCGACTCAACAACTCACACCAGAACTCCCATTGCACAGAGTGCCCCCCGCGCCCCGATTCCGGTTAAAGTCCTGCAATTCCAATGCCGATGAAACGTCAAGGGAACGCAGCGAGCCGGCTTCCGCGATGCATTGCGGGTTGCCAACTGCGAACCAAGTGGGCGCGACCGGAGGAGAGTTCGAGGGATCGAGGCGCGATGAAATCGAACCACGACAAGTTGGGGGAGAACTCACTTGCCCGCGAACCCAAGGCGGCGCACGAGGAAGTGCTGCAGTTGGTGGGATTTCAAGTGGGTGCCGAGGAGTTCGGAATCAACATTTTGCGCGTGCAGGAGATCATCCGCGCGCAGCAGCTGACCCGCGTCCCGAATTCTCCCGAATTCCTCGAAGGAGTGATGAACCTGCGGGGAAAGATCATCCCAGTCATTGCGCTGCGGAAACGCTTTGGTCTGGAAGAGGCGCCTCCGGACAAACAGAACCGCATCGTCGTCGTGGAAATCCAGGGAACGGTACTCGGTTTCGTAGTCGACGCCGTCTCGGAAGTTCTCCGCATTCCAGCGGATACGATCGAGCCCCCTCCGCGCCTTGGCCCGGTCGAACGCGAATATGTTTCCGGGGTAGGCAAACTCGGCGACCGCTTACTCATCCTGCTGGATGCCGACCGTCTGATGGATGGTCCCGAACAGGCTCTCGCCGCCGCAGCCAGTGTGTAAGCAGCGGCGCAATCGAGGAGCAGAACCTTCGTGAGTGACGATCTTCTAAACGATCCTTCGCTGATTCAGGAGTTCCTGGCGGAATCGGAGGAGTTCCACCAGCGCATGGACCAGGACATGGTTGCGCTTGAAGCCGCTCCGCATGATGCCGAGTTGTTGAATCGCATCTTTCGCGCCCTGCACACAATTAAGGGAACCTCCGGTTTTCTTGGCTTGGAGCCGATCGTCCGCCTGAGTCATCGCGCAGAAGATGTTCTCAATGCCTTGCGCAAGGGCGAAGCGCAACTCAGTCGGCCGATCATCGATGCGCTTCTGGCCGCGCGCGACTACTTGGGCAAAATGCTCCAGGATGTCCGAGAGGGAGGGCTTCAGCAGTATGAGATGGGATCTCTCCTGAAGGAGCTAGAAGCCGCACAAAACTCCCGACAGCAGCCTCCCGCTCTCGGAGAGTTGCTGGTCAAACAGGAAGTGATTTCCTCGGCCACGCTGAACGCAGTTCTGGAAGAGCAATCCTCCGCCGCAGAGCCCCACAGATTGGGCGAGATGCTGGTGCAAAAGGGGCTGGCGTCCCCTGCGGAAGTTGGGGACGCGCTGGTCCGGCAGAAAGAGATTGCCAAGCCGCGCGATGCGGCCGCCTCCACCATGCGTGTGGAAGCTGCCAAGCTGGATGACTTGATCAATCTCATCGGTGAGCTGGTGCTCGAGCGCAACCGTTTGCTTCAGCTCAGCCGCGACTTGTCTTCGGGCAGGCTGGCGGCAAACGAATTGAGCTCGTCGCTTAATCAGTTCTCCTCCCGCTTGAGTTTCATCACCGAAGAGCTGCAAGCGGCAGGCCTGAAGACACGCATGGTTCCGATCGAGGCAGTGTTTCGAAAGTTCCCCCGTTTGGTTCGCGACATCGCCGGCGGCCTGAAAAAAGAAGTGGAACTCGTGCTCGTGGGAGAAGAGACCGAACTGGACAAGACGATGGTCGAACTTATCGGCGATCCGTTGGTCCACCTGGTCCGCAATTCTCTGGATCACGGCATTGAGGTGCCAGAGGTCCGGGAACGAGCGGGCAAACCGCGTCGCGGGACGATTCGCCTGGAGGCCCGGCAAGAAGGCGACCAGATCGCAATCATCATTGGCGACGACGGCGCCGGAATGGATCCGGAGCGGATTGGCCGCAAAGCGGTGGAGAAGGGATTGATTCCAGCGGAACGGCTACGCGGGCTAAGCACCCGCGAGATTCTGGATTTTATTTTTCTTCCCGGCTTCAGCACGGTCGAGAAGGCAACCGACCTTTCCGGACGTGGCGTAGGTATGGATGTGGTGCGAACGAATCTCAAGAAGTTAAATGGCTCGATCGAGATCGACAGTCAGGTTGCGAAGGGCTCGACCATCATACTTCGTTTGCCTCTTACGCTTGCGATCCTGCCGGTGCTCCTGGTGCGAATGCGCCGGGAAATCTATGCTCTGCCCTTGCGCTCGGTGGCCGAGACGGCGCAGATCGACTCCAAACACCTGCACTGTGTGGAGGGAAGCGAAGTTCTCTGCCTGCGAGGTGAGACCGTGCCCTTGCTGCGCCTGGATCAGATTTTTCCCGCGCAGCCCGGTTGTGATCCGACCATCCATGCGCCTGCTCTTCTTACGAATCCCTCGTCGTCCGATGACCGGGGACATGGGGAGACTTCGAGCCAAAAGGTGGTGATTCTCGAAGTGGCGGACAGGCGCTTCGCGCTTCGGGTCGACCAACTACTCGGACAGGAATCCACCGTTGTAAAACCTTTAGGAAACTATCTGCACGGGTGCTCGAGCGTAGCTGGAGCCACCATCAGCGGCGACGGTCAGGTGCGCATCGTTCTCGATCCCACGGGCCTCCTCGCCAACTTGCAGGCTGCGCGCCCGTTGGTCCGAAAGGCGTCCGCGTGACCACCGCAGCCTCGCTCGGCCCAATGCCCAAGATGGACGGTCCTCCCGAACCTGAGCTTGTCCACATCCGTGACGTGATTTACCGCGCGGCGGGAATTTTTCATCCCGACAACAAGCTTCGTCTGTTGCAGGATCGTTGCGGCCGGCGGATGAAAGAATTGAAGTTACAAAACCTGCGGCAATATTCGGAGTGTCTTACCACTCACCCCCAACGGCAGGCCGAACTCGTGGCTTTGCTGAACGAGATCACGATTGGTGAAACCTGCTTTTTTCGCAATCAGCCGCAATTGGACGCGCTCCGCCACGTCGTAATTCCAAATATCCTGCAGGCCAAATCCAATCTTCCATTGCGCCGTCTCCGCATCTGGAGCGCCGGCTGTTCCACGGGGGAAGAGCCTTACACGCTTCGCATGCTGACGCTGGAGGAGGCTGGCGGCCAGCTCAAAGACTGGTCCACCGAAATTCTGGCAACGGATCTCAACGAGCGCTCCCTGGCTCACGCCCAACAAGGTGTCTACGGCGATTACAGCACGCGTCACCTGGCTCCCAGCTACCGCAGTAAATATTTTGTTCCTCTGGAAGACAAGCTGCAGGTGAATGCGATGGCTCGCTCGAACATCAGCTTCAGCAGGCTGAATCTGTCGGACGACTCCCGCATGACTTTCATGAAGAGCATGGACGTCATCCTTTGCTGCAATGTTCTGATCTACTTTGATCTGGCATCCAAGCGCCGCGTCATCCAGCACTTTTTTAACAATCTGCTGCCTCATGGATATCTGTTTCTCGGCCACTCGGAGTCGCTTTACGGAGTGAATGATGACTTTCGCCTGGTCCATTTGCCCGGAGCCACCGCCTATGTAAAGGGTGAACGCGTGCTCGCGGGAGGGAAGTCCCGATGACTCACGCAACCGCAACCAAACAGGTTTTACTGCAGCGGCTGGAGGGAATGCGGCAAATTCCCACCATCCCGGCCGTGCTCGCTCCTTTACTTCGCTACCTGCAACAGCCGGTGGAGCACCTCGACGTACAAAAGGTCACCGATCTGCTTTCTCAAGACAAATCATTGGCGGCGCAGTGTCTCCAGATGGCGAATTCCCCGCTCTTCGGCAGGGCTCAGAGTTCGCAGTCGCTGCGCGGGGCAGTAGTCAGCCTGGGATTCCATCGGGTCAGCGACATTGCCATGTCATGCGGCGTGCTGAACATGCTCCCGCGCGACAAAACCGGCCTGGATCCGGTGGTCTTCTGGGAGCACTCATTGGGATGCGCCTTAATCTGTCGGCATCTGGCCAGCAAGATCAACTTTAGTGATCCCACCAAAGCCTATCTTGCCGGATTGCTCCACGACCTGGGAATCATCGTCAACCTTTGGGTTTTGCCGAAGGAATTCCGTACCGCCTGGGAGACTGCCAAAGCGGCCCGGCATTGCTCTGCACGAGGCGGAACAACAGTGCATGGGATTTACCCACTGTGACAGCGGACGCTTGCTTGCGGAGCGTTGGAAGCTCGCGCCTGAACTCATCGAGGTGGTGAATTATCACCACGCGCCGGAGAAATCGGTCGAACACACCGGATTGGTTTCACTGGTGCAGCTCGCCGATTTGCTTTGCCGGATGAGCAGTCTGAATTACGGCTATGTGGAGGAGCGAGCGGTGAATCTGCGGGAGGAATCCGGTTTCGCTCTGCTCTCCCAACATTCAACCACGATCAAAGAGTTTGACTGGGCGCGCCTTACCTTCGAACTCGATTCCTACATGGACGAAGTCCACAGCCTAGTACGGGCGATTTATCGAACATGAAAAACCTCGGCAGAGAGTCGCCGGTACGTGTGCTCATCGTGGATGATAGCGCCTTTATGCGCACGGCACTTTCTCGCATGGTGGCCTCCGATTCCGATTTAGCGGTGGTGGGCACGGCGGCCAGTGGCAACGAAGCTCTGCAACGTATACCTACACTTGATCCGGAAGTGATCACCCTCGATGTGCAGATGCCAGGACTGGATGGATTGGAGACTCTTCGTCGCATCATGGCTGAGTTTCCTCGGCCGGTCATCATGGTCAGTTCGCTCACGCTGAAAGATGCCGAGACCACTTTCAGCGCGTTGGATGCCGGAGCCTTCGACTATGTGCCCAAACAACTCTCCTCCACATCTCTGGACGTACTTCATCTTCGAGACGATTTAATCGCGAAAATTAAGGCGGCGGCGGATTCGCGATGTTTGCAGGAGCCTCACATCATCCCGCGGAAACGACCCCAGTCCGTGTCTATTGCCACGCGAGAGGTTTTACATTCCGCTCCGTCGATCGTTGCGATCGGCACCTCGACCGGAGGTCCGAAGGCTTTGCAAGAGATTCTCCCCATGCTCCCGGGAGATCTCTCCGTTCCAATTCTGATTGTGCAGCACATGCCGTCAGGGTTTACGGCTCCATTTGCCAAGAGGTTGAATAGCCTATGCGCAGTTTCAGTTTGCGAGGCGGCGCACGGAGAGGCCGTTCAGCCGGGAGTCGTGTACATTGCGCCTGCCGGATCTCATCTGACGGTGGACCGCACAAGTTCGCGGACGTTGATTTGTCTCTCCGACAAACCCGACAATCAGTTGCACGTGCCCTCGGTCGACATCACCATGCAATCGGTTGCCTCGAGCTTCCACTCTCTCGCCATGGGCGTCATCATGACGGGAATGGGGGCAGATGGAGCCCAAGGCATGAATGCAATTCATCACGAGGGTGGTTTCACGCTGGGTCAGGATGAAGGAAGTTGTGCAGTGTATGGGATGCCTCGCGCTTGCGCGGAAATGGGGAGCATCGATCGAGTTGTGCCGCTCTCGCAGATTCCCCATGAGATCCTGCAGGCTACGCATTACCGCAAGAGTAGCGCCAGCTAGGCGGATGCTTTAAAGTCAAGAGGATTTCTGTCTAACACTTCGCGAACTCTCCTCAACAGCATCGGGATCGAAAACGGTTTGGCCAAGTATTCCTGGCGGTGAAGAGATCGTTCAGGCGACGTGAGTTGCTCCTCGTACCCGCTCATCAGCAAGATTCGTGTCTGCGGACACAAAGCCGAGAAATCTCTTGCCAGTTCGCGGCCGTTACTCCCGGGCATCACGATGTCGGCAAGGAGCAAGTTTACCGGTCCGGCGTATTCGCCGAGAACCTGCAACGCCTGTGCAGCGTTTTCCGCCGTGAGTACTCGATAGCCGGCCGACTCGCGGGCCTCGCCGGTCGCCTTCCGAACGAACGCTTCGTCTTCGACCAGAAGAATCGTCTCCTTCCGGTCGCGCGGGCAGGTAATCGTTGAGGAAGAGTTGATGAATGTTCCTGAAGAGATCAACGACTCTCGGTCGAAAAAACTTGCCGCTTGCCATCAAGATGGATCGGATCTACGACCGTGGAATCAGAATCCGAAACGATTCACTCCAGTACCGCATGCCTTCTACAGCAAATCAGCTGCCATCTTTGAATTGGTCGCGCAATGAACTGCAAGTAATAGAGAAGTAGTCATTTGACTCTGTGCAATGCCGTGGTCGCAGGCTACTTCTCGGAACGACACCGCCGTTTCCGGGACGCTTGAGGCGATCTGGTTCCAATTCGGGAGACGGGATCGCGTGAATCGTTCTCTCTCTCAGCCTTGATCGATCGATTATTTGGGAGCGGTAAGGATTGTTCCGTAGGGGTCGAGAAGCAGCTTGTGGGTTCCCGGCGGTGCAGACAAGTGAAACGAAGTTTCCTCGCCGTCGGCGAATACTCGGCCTAGCAGGACTTGAGTTCTGCCGGAGACTGCGTAGATCGGAACCGAGGTCACCAGATTATCTTCGACATCTTTTTGCCGTAGGATGCCGGTCACGGCGACGCCGTTTGCTTTCGGGGTGAACTTGACGCTCTGCAATTCCAGCCTGGGCAGTGATGTGCCGTTCACCCAACCATCCAGGAACCAATCCAGCGAAGCTTTCCCTTCATAGCGCAATGACGGAGATAAATCTTCCGCAAAAACTTCCAGCAGTTCGCGGGTGGTGATCGTTTTCCCTTCATAGCGCTCGCGAAGTTTGCGCAGAGAGCGCACGAAGGGATCCGCCTCGGCATTGTGGTTTGGATCGTTTCGTCCAGCTTCGGTTGCGCCGTCCTGCATCATCGAACGCAGCATGTGGAAGAGCCAAGTGCCTCGACCGTAACTGATGGCTTCATAGCCTCCGGGAAAATGAGACGACAGCAGCCGGCTCCCCAGAGTTACGGGTCCAGCATCTTTGCGCACGTTGCCATCTTTGTCTTTCTGCATCAGGTCTTCCCGATATTTTTCCATCACCCGCCGGAAGCCTGCCGGATTCTTCTCCTGCAGTATCATCAAGGCGCAGTAATTCGCCAGACCCTCGGAAAACCATTGGTCGCGATACGTCGCCCACGTGACCAAGTCCCCCCACCACTGGTGCGCTGCTTCGTGCGCGGGAACTTGTTGATCCATTAATTCATGCGAGGCGCCCATGTGGAGCGTCTGGCGCTCTTCTTGCGTCAGGAAAGCGTAGGAAGAAAGGAAAATCAATCCCGGCCAGCCTTGACTCTCCCGCCCCGGTAGCTGGGTCAAAGCCAGCTTGCTATATGGGAACGGACCGAAGCGCTTGGCGTAGTAATGAATCGCCTGAGCGGTGGACTCTGCCACGGCCATCGCGTTTCTCGCCGGAGAAGGTGTGGGCGCAACCATCGATGGCAGAGGGATCTTGCGCGGCGATCGCCCCATCGCAGGCTGATCCTCTGACGGAGGAGGATTAGGGAAGTCGCGTTCCACGCCAATTGTGGCGTAGGTATCGATGTCGATGTCGCCATCTTTCGCAGTGGCTCGGACATACTTACCCAGATCGAATCCGGCGACGGGGAGTGGTCTTTCTGAAATCCAGCGCGCCACCTGGAAATCGTTGGTGCCAGGCGCACCGTCCATCGCCGATCTGAACGGAGCTTTTGCTATCGGCTCAGGCTTGCCCGTCGCGACCAGCGTCCACCCAGAAGGATAATGAAAGGTAAGATCGAAATCAGACATCGCCAGCCCACGATTGGGATACCAGTTCCCGCGCGCACCAACGTAGAGCAAACCTTTGCCAGCCTCGGCCAACACCTCTCCGCCGTATACAAAACCGAGTCTGATCTTTTGTCCTTTTCGTACGGGCTGAGGCAGAATCAACGCGACCATGTCGTTGCCGCTGCGGGCCAGCCGCGTGCCCTCGACCGCTGGATTCTGAATAAACTCCACGGCGCGTCCGTCCGCTTCCACGCTTTGGATCTTCAGGAAGCGCGACAATTCGAACACCACGAAACGCGAGCCGTCGTGCAAGACTTCGAGATCGAGTTCAACGTCTGCATCGAGTTCCTTGGGCGGTTTTACCTGGGCGTCGATGGTGTAACTGCGCACGAAGATCGGATCTTCACGGGTGACTGTTTCTGCTGGCACTGCCCCTTGAGTCTGCCGGAGGGCCGAATGTCCCGAGCCGGCATCGTCGGTTGAAAACGAGGTCCAGACATCGTAGTAGATCGTTCCATCCCCGGCGGTCTTGGTCTGGCCCGCCTCTACCTGTTCTCCGGCGGCTGAATCGTAGAGAACGTCAAACACGCCGAGTGTGTTTCCTTGTAGCCGGGCGTGCAGCATGCGATCCGCGGGATTTGATGGGGTCGGGTGTGGCGAATCCTTGGAGCCGGGCCCGGTCTCGGGAAGAGCATCGCTGAAGCTTGCCAGCAATCTCATGGCATCCACTTGCGCCAGGCTGCGCGCGGTTTCATCCCACCGAGTGACGAAGCCCTCGGCGTCTTCGGGCGCCCTCAGGCCGGAATGCAGCTCTGCGCCCGTGTCGTCGTTGAAGCGAAAATAGGCGGTGGAAAAGCGCTCTTCCAGGATTGCCATCCCGGTAAAGAGGCTCATGGATTTTCGTTCCACCTCGTTGGGTGGAACCAGCAGGACTTCTCCGTCACCCTCAAAAAACGCTCCTGTAATCCTGCCCAGCACGTCTCGCGTGAAGGCGATGGTGCCATCTTCCAGCGTGATATGGATCGAAGGCCGATCCAGCGAACCGTCGCGCACCCGAAAAACTCGTGCCGGATCGAGGCCGACACTACTGAGTTGCAGGTAGACCGACTCTGCCGCTCCGGGCGCATGCGTCTGTGTGGAGGGTGACTGAGCCGTGTCTGCGCGAGCGCACGGCAAAACAGCCACGCCTATGGCTATAACCAGCGGAATGCCAATCCGGCACGGCACGGACAGTACCTTGGTTACGTAGGGGTGAGCGCCCACAGTTGCTAGAATGCGCTTGAATGGGGCTTCGTGTCACTACATTCGCAATCGTTTGCCTGGCGTTGATCCCCGTTGCGGCATCGGCGGACACGATCCATCTAAAGAACGGCCGCACCATCCTCGCCGACCACGTGCGGGAGAATGGCAGCCGCTACGAATACGACATCGGGGATGACACCTATGCCATTCCCAAGAGTTCCGTGGAACGAGTTGAGGCCGGTGGCATGCCTGCCAGCGCCGCTCCCTCAGGCGGCGGCAAGAGCGCCGGAGCACTGATCACTTTCACCCCCGTCGACAGCCTCGCGAATGAGGGCGATCTTCCAAAAGTCATCGTTAAGGATGGCAAGGTTGATACCGACGCTCTTACGAAACTTGAAGGCAAGGGGAATGCCGAGCTGAGCGCGACAGCGGACTTTATTGCCGGCAAGTTTGAATTCGACCACGGCAACATCGATCAAGCCCGCCGCTATTTCGATAGTGCCCTCCGCTTTCAGCCGGAGAATTCTACCGTCCTTATTTACTACGCAGCCCTGCTGGTGCGCACCGGGAATCCTTCGCAGGCTCTGCCGTATGCCCAGCGAGCGGTGAACGCGGCGCCCGATTCGCCTGATGCCTACACTGTACTCGGCTATGCGCAGCAGGCTTCCGACCGTACCAAAGACGCTGTCGCTTCATGGAAGCATTCCCTTGAACTTCGGCCCGATCCGACGGTTCAGCAATATCTGGATAAAGCGCAGCGCGAACAGAATGTCGAGACCGACTTTACCCAGCGTGAAAGCAGCCATTTTGTCCTGCACTACGAGGGCAAGCAGACTTCGGAAGCGTTCCGTGGACAAATCCTGACTGCGCTCGAGTCGGACTACGACGACCTGTCCCGCGATCTAGGCACGCCACCGCACGACAATATTCTGGTTACGCTCTACACCGAACAAGCCTTCTTTGACGTTACCCGCGCTCCGTCATGGTCGGGAGCGCTCAACGATGGCAAACTCCGCATTCCTGTCAGCGGTCTGAGTTCGATGACTCCCGAGTTGGCCCGGGTTCTGAAGCATGAACTGGCTCACTCGTTCATCAACCAGCTTTCCGCTGGCAGATGTCCTCCCTGGCTGCACGAAGGAATCGCGCAGCTTCTGGAGCCGAAGTCCTTGGGCAGCGATGGACGCCAGTTGGCGCGGCTTTTCAAGGCACAGCAAAATATCCCGCTGAATGTTCTGGAAGGCAGCTTCATGCGCTTCTCTGGCGTTGAGGCCTATGTGGCTTATGCGGAATCGCTGGCAGCAGTCTCCTACATCAACGATTCGTATGGGATGGGCGACATCCAGAGGATTCTGCAACGCCTGAGCGAAGGTAGTTCCACCGAAGCGGCACTGCGCGCCACCGTGCACTCCGATTACGGCCAGCTCGAGTCCGATCTGGCCAAATACCTTGGCGATAAATACGGCGACTAGATAAGGGCTTTTCAATGTGTAAGCAAGACTCGTTTGCCCGCCGTCCACTCTTGTGCTAGCTTCAGCTTTGCCTTTCGCCTTGAATGTGCGCTCTATTCCAGCCTCGGGTGCCCGATCCTCCGCCATCCCTGGAGCCTGCTGCGAACCAGTTTCCGAAGATTCAGGGCGCGGAGATTGCCGCCTCCAGTTACGGTAAGCGAGTCGCCGGAGATTTCTACGATTCTTTGCGAGTCAGCCCGGAACGCGTCCTATTTGGATTGCTCGACGTGGCTGGGCGCCGCACAAGCAACCAGGCAATCCTTTCGGCGGCTCAAAACGCGTTTCGTACTCTCGGCGCCGAACTTTTCTCGCGGCCCGACTTCAATGAAGCTGACGCCATGACTGAACTGTGTCTTCGTCTCAATCGCGACTTGATGGAAGCAGCCAGGGGCGTCTGCTCATGCCCGGCATTTATCGGCTGCTATTACGAAAAATTCGGTACGCTCTGCTACACCAACGCCGGACACACACCGGCTCTGCTGCGCGATAGTAACGGCGCCGTGGAACTCGGCTCTACAAATTTGCCACTTGGATTGTTCTCCCACGCCACCTGCGAGGCTCCCACCGTCGGCTTGGCGAAGGGCGCAGTTCTGCTTGTGGTTTCGCGTGGAGTGGTGGAAGGCCACTGCAAAACCGACAAGAATGAGGAGTTTGGCTTGGAACGCGTGAAGGAGTGCCTTCAGGCCCAGACTACGCAAAGTGCCCAAGTCTGGTGCGGGTCCATTTTGAAGGCGGTGGGCGAGTTCACGAGCGAACCGTTGGTTGCAGAAGATATGAGCGTTCTGGCGTTTGTGCGCAATCCTTAGCCGGACCGCGGCAACTGGGCAAAATGGTCACGCATCGAAACCTAGGGTTGGGCAGCTTCAAAATGGTTGGAAGTAGTAAAATACCCAAACGGCCGTAACCCATTCGCCCGCAAGCCCAGGCAGCGTGGCGGCCCACCGAAAAATCCTATGAAAAGAACGCTTCTGATCCTCATTGGTATGTCCCTTATGCCGGCTTTCGCGGCAGGGCAAGTGGTTGAAGAAATTGTCGCGCGCGTAAACAGCCAGATCATTACTCGGTCAGAGTTCCTGCGCAGCAAGGACCAGCTCAAAGATGATGTGAAACAGCAGGATCCGGCTAACGCGGATAAAGTGTTCAGCGAGCGTGAAAAAGACATCCTGCGCGATCTTATCGATCAGCAACTCCTTCTGGAAAAAGGCAAGGACCTGGGATTTACCGGCGATACCGAGTTGATCAAACGCCTTGACCAGATGCGAAAGGACATGAAGCTGGAGAGCATGGAGGACCTGGAAAAGGCCGCGACCGCCCAGGGTATTTCCTACGAAGATTTCAAGCAAAACATGCGCACCCAGATCATTACCCAGAAGGTAATTGGCGACCAGGTTGGCTCCCACCTGAGCATCACCACCGATGAGCAGCAGAAATTCTACGACGAGCACAAGAATGAAATGGCGCAACCCGAGGCGATCCGGTTGAGCGAGATTCTGATCGCTCCCGAGAAACCGGTAGACAAGCCCGTTTCTAGCGCGCCGGGAAATAATGTCGCCGATCCCGCCGCAGCCGCGGGCGACAGCGCCAAGAGTCAGGACGCTACCAATGATGCCGCCGCCAAGCAGGCGGCGGAGGCTGCGGCTCTAGCTGCGGCCGAAGCCAAGGCCAACGACGTGCTCAAACAGATCCGTGGCGGCGCAGCTTTTGATGACGTAGCCAAGAAGAATTCCGCGGGTCCTTCGGCGGGGCAAGGTGGAGATCTTGGCGTGTTCAAGCGTGGGACACTCGCCAAGGAACTTGAGGACAGGACGTTCGCCATGAAGGCTGGCGAGGTCACGGACGTGATCCGCACCAAGCAGGGCTACGTAATCTTGAAGGTCACCGAACATCAGATGGCGGGCATTCCTCCCATGAAAGACATCGAGCCCAAGATCATGGATGCTCTCTACTACGAGAAACTGCAGCCGGCGCTGCGAGCGTACCTGACTAAGTTGCGCGAAGAAGCGTACATCGATGTGAAAGAGGGATACACGGACTCCGGCGCCAGTCCTAATGAGACCAAGCCCGTTGAAACCGCCGCTGCCAAGGAGACGGACGCCAAGAATCTGAAGAAGAAGAAAAAGAAATTCATGGGCGTCCTGTAAGTGGGTACGCTCTAAGAATGACACGCTGGGGCTGCTGTTCCGGCTTCAGCGCTGGCGCGACTTCTGGTTCACAACCGTTTCTGGTTTACACTCATGGAGAGAATGAAGGACTTCTACATCAGCGAGTGTACCCGCCACGAAAACAAAATTATCACTTCCAGCTTTGTCGTGGTTTCCAAGCAAATTAAGCCTAAGAAAACCGGCGAGCCGTACCTCGCATTGACTCTCGGCGACCGCAGCGGGCAGCTTGAAGCCAAGATGTGGGACAACGTGGAAGAAGTGCTCAACATCTTCGAGCAGGACGATTTCCTCAAGATCAAAGGCTTGGTCAACAAATACAAGAACCGCTTCCAGCTGACCATCCACAAGCTGCGAAAGCTGGGCGACTCAGAGATCGAATTCGCGGATTATCTTCCCAAGACCACCAGAAACATCGACGAACTCTGGCAGACGCTAACCGACTTTGTCGGCACCTTTCAGAATCCTCATCTGAAGGCGCTGGTGCAAGCTTTCATGGCAGATCCAGAGATCGCCGCTGCGTACCGCAACGCTCCCGCAGCGAAGACCTTGCATCACGCCTTTATTGGCGGATTGCTCGACCATGTGGTCTCCCTATTTCGCTCCTGTGATCTGGTTTGCCGCAACTATCCGCAGGTGAATCGCGACTTGGTGCTGACTGGCGTCTTTCTGCATGACATCGGGAAGATTCACGAGCTTACCTACAACCGGTCGTTTTCCTACACCACGCGCGGGCAGTTGCTCGGGCACATGATCATCGAACTGGAGATGTTGCAGGCCAAGCTTGCGCTGGTTCCGGATTTCCCCAACGAACTGAAGATTCTGCTCGAGCACCTCATCATCAGCCACCATGGGGAATACGAATTTGGCTCGCCCAAGCTACCCATGTTTCCGGAGGCGCTCCTTCTTCACTACATGGACGACCTGGATTCGAAGATGGAGGCGATGCGCGCGCAGTTTGAGCGTGAAGCCGATCTTGAGAGCCCGTGGACCAGCTACAACGCTTCTCTCGGGCGCCCGCTTCTGAACAGCGCGAAATTTCTTGCGCCCAAGGCCACTACTTCGTCAGAAGAATCTTCTTCTGCTCCCGAGCCGGAAGCGGAACCGATCAGTGAATCCCGCGAGAAAGCTCCCACGCTGCCCGGGTTTGAATCTTAGCCTCCGTGCCCGAAGGTTGCGATCACACTTATGCTCGAGTTCAGCCGATTCGAAATGCTCACCTTCGATTGCTACGGAACTCTCGTCAACTGGGAAGAGGGAATTCTTGGCTGCCTGCACTCGATTCTTGCGAAACACGGCAAGGACATCGACGATGCGACGATCCTCAAGCTTTATGGAGACTTTGAAGCGAGTGCTGAACAAGGTGAGTATCGCAGCTATCGTGAAGTACTCGAGTCAGTCGTGCGGCAATTTGGAGAACACCTTGGCTTCCCGCCCACGGACCGGGAATGCCATTCACTTCCTGAATCACTGAAAGAGTGGAGGCCTTGGCCTGATACCGTCGACGCGCTTCGTGAACTGCGGAGTCGCTTCCGGCTGGCTATCATTTCCAACGTGGATGACGATCTTTTCGCTACCACTCGGCCTAACCTGGAAATGGAGTTCAGTCAGGTCATCACCGCGGAGCAGGCGCGAGCCTACAAGCCATCACTTAAGATTTTCGAGCTCGCGTTAAGTCGTGTCGGTGTTCCTGCGCACCAGGTCTTGCACGTGGGACAGAGTCTCTACCACGATGTAGTTCCGGCTCAATCGCTCGGGTTGGCAACGGTTTGGGTGAACCGGCCATCGGCGAGAAAAGGCGTAGGCGCGGTCAAGATAGCCGAAGCAGTTCCAGACTTGGAGGTTCGAAGTCTCTCGGAACTGGCTGAGGCTTCCGCACAGCCCCGGTCTTGATGAGACTAAACGGAGGAGTTTTAGGCAGGAACCTTTACGACCCGCTTCTGAATTGCCCACATCACCAGTTCGGCTTTGTTGTGGATGCCCAGCTTCCGCATCAGATTGAATTTGTGCGCATCCACCGTCTTACTGCTCAAGCCCAAATCTGTTGCCGCTCCGCGTACTGTTTTCCCTTCCGCTAACAACTTTAGGACTTGTCGTTCCCGAGTCGTCAGGGCGCCTTCCTGCGGAGAGGCCGATTCGACCGCGCGCCGGAGTTGTGGTTCCGAATCTTCCCGATGGCAGACGTTCCGAACCATCTTGACCAGCTGTTCCACGGAGGTTTGGCGGGGCGCCGGACATTCGATAACGATTTTCGCCTCATCGAATGCGGAACCAGGCTGTTCCTGCTCGTTCAAGAGCACCAGTTTGGTATGGGGAGATTCGCGCGCCACCAGCAGTTCCGCTTCAGAGGTAGAAAGTCCGAAAGTGTTGATCTCTGCGATAACCACATCCGGCCGGCTCTCAAAAATCTTTCGCAGGCATTCGGCCGCGTCGCCGGCCTCGCCCGTAACTTCGAAATCAGGCTCGTCTTCGAGCAAACGCCTCAGACCTTGCCGCAACAGAACATGGTCATGCGCGAGCAGACAGCGAATTTTTCTACCCGAGATGTGGTCTAGCATCTGTGCGGGGGGCACACAGTTCCTCCTTATTTATTTTGGCCAGAGAACCTGCGAAGTGACACGGACCGCGGAAAATCGCGTTACAAGCGGAACGCTCAGATACCGAACAGTGATTGTAGCAATCATTTCTCCAGTTGTGCACATGAAAATGAAACTTCGCTACATCCCGGCCCGCACAGCCGCCACTTCTTTCAGCACGGACAACAGAGGGGCGCGGTATCAGGTAGAATCGACCACTTATGCTGCGCTACTTTACAGCCGGAGAATCTCACGGCGAAGCTCTGGTTGCATTCCTTTCGGGCGTGCCGGCCGGGCTCAAGGTGGACCAGGCATCTCTCGATCGTGAACTCTGGCGACGCCAGCAGGGTTACGGGCGTGGCGGGCGCATGAAGATTGAACGGGATACTGCGCACATCCTCTCCGGAGTGCGGCACGGGATGACGATTGGCTCGCCGATTTCTATCCAACTTGAAAATAAAGATTGGAAAAACTGGCAGGAGTCCTTGCCCGTAGGCGAAGGCGATCCCGCTCGTCACAAGCGCGTAGCGTCTCCCCGGCCCGGACACGCCGACCTGGCGGGCGCTCTCAAATACAATTTTCCCGAAGCTCGCTATGTCCTGGAGCGCGCCTCAGCCCGGGAGTCGGCGGCTCGCGTTGCGATTGGAGCAATCGCCAAGGCTTTCTTGCGTGAGCTTGGCATGGACGTTCTCAGTCACGTGGTCGCCGTGGGTAATGTCACCATTCAAAAAGAGGTTCCTTGGGAGCAGATTAACGCGCTTTACAAGCAGGAAGAAATCCTGCTGAATTGTGCTGACCGGGACATTGAGCAGCGCATGAAAGAGGAAGTCGACAAAATACTCAAGACCGGGGATTCGTTGGGAGGAGTCTTCGAGGTAGTGGCCCAAAGTGTTCCGCCAGGGCTTGGCACTTACGCGCAGTGGGACGAACGCCTGGATGCTTTGCTGGCTGCCGCAGTCATGTCGCTGCAAGCGGTGAAGGCGGTTGAAATTGGCGCGGGCGTGGCGGCTGCGGCTTCTCCCGGGTCCGCCGTGCACGACGAAATCGGTTACGGAAAGCCTGCGGCTTTTACCGCGTTTACCCGCACGCGCAACAATGCTGGCGGAATTGAGGGCGGCGTTTCCAACGGAGAAGAGATCCGCGTGCGTGGATACTTGAAGCCTATCTCGACTCTGCGGCGTCCGCTCCAGTCGGTCGATTTCGCCACTCGCGAACCGGTACGTGCTGCGTACGAGCGCTCTGACGTTTGTGTTGTGCCGGCCGCTGGAGTCGCAGCCGAAGCTATGGTTGCACTTACGCTGGCACGCTGCGCGCTCGAGAAATTCGGCGGCGATTCCATGGGAGAAACCTTGCGCAACTTCCAGGGTTACCGCCAGCAACTGGAAAGTTACTGATGATTTATCCCATCGTGAAATTCGGAAATGCTGTTCTCGAGAAGCCGGCCGAAAAAGTTACTGTCTTCGACGAAGAATTGAAGCAGTTGGTCGAGGACATGTTCGAGTCGATGTATGCGGCCCGGGGTGTGGGCCTGGCAGCGCCGCAAATCGGAATCTCTCGGCGTATCGCCGTGGTGGATGTGACCTTCAAGGAAGATCCGGAAGCCAAACTCGTGCTGATCAATCCGGAAATCATCCATAAAGAGGGCCGCCACGCACAGAGCGAAGGATGCTTGAGTATTCCCGATTTCCGCGAGAACGTGAGCCGCGCTAAAGTGGCCACGATCCGCGCCCAGGATTTAACGGGAAACCTTTTCGAGAAGACCGCGGATGATTTATTAGCTCGAGCCTTCCAACACGAGACCGATCATCTCAATGGCAAGCTTTATATCAGCCACATTAGCGCCCTCAAACGCGACCTGATCAAGCGTAAGATTCGCAAGCTGGTCAAGGCGGGAGAATGGTAGACAATTGAGTTATTGAGAGATTCAGTCAATACTCGATGTGTCAATGATTCAATCCCTCAAGCTTGTCTTTTGCGGTACGCCTCGTTTTGCCGTGCCCGCGCTCGATCGACTGGTCGATGCAGGATTCCAAGTCTCCCTCGTGGTTACCCAGCCTGATCGGCCCAAAGGACGCGGGCTCGAGCTGGTCGCTTCTCCCGTGAAGCAGCGCGCAGTGCAACTGGGACTACCGATCACGCAGCCTGAAAAAATTAAGAACAATGACGACTTTCGCAGTCAGCTCACTGGTCTGGAACCCGATGCCATCATCGTGGTCGGCTACGGCCGCATCATTCCACAGTGGATGCTCGATCTCCCTCCGCTCGGCAACATCAACCTGCACGCTTCGCTCTTACCAAAATACCGGGGCGCGGCGCCCATACAGTGGGCGATTGCGCAGGGGGAAGCCATCACTGGCGTCACTACCATGAAGATCGATGCGGGACTGGACACGGGGAACATTCTTTTGCAGCAGGAAATCCCAATTGCTCCCGCGGATACAGCGGAAACACTGGCGCCGAAGTTGGCGGCTGTGGGAGCAGATTTGATGATCACAACGCTGCGGGGATTGCAGACTGGCACGGTTCATCCGCATCCGCAAGATCACTCCAAAGCCACGCTCGCGCCCATCCTGAAGAAAGAAAATGGGCTGATCGATTTCTTTCGCCCTGCAATCGAGATTCTGAACCGACTGCGCGGTTTTCAACCCTGGCCGGGGGCGCACTCAAAATTTCGCGGGAAGAATCTGCAAGTATGGCAAGCAGCTTTATTTGATCAGGCATTGCCATCCTCTGAATTGAAAGTGGAAGGCAATCAGCTGTTGATTGGGTGCGGCGAAGGAACAGCGATCGAACTCCTCGAACTGCAACTAGAGGGCAAGAAGCGGACATCCGGCGCTGACTTTATTCGCGGTTATCGTCCGTCACCGGGAGAGAGGCTCGGCTCGTAAGCCCGACGAATTTCTACTCCGCGCGTGCCGCTTCCGTCATACTGGCCACAGTGAAATCGAAGACTCAACATGCGCGATCCGCAGTGTCTCCCGCCCGTGCCGCCGCTTTCGACATCCTGCTTCGCGTCGAGCGCGAGTCTTCCTACGCATCGGAATTGCTTCATTCGCGAACTTACTCTTCACTCACTACGATCGATCACTCCCTCGCCACTGAATTGGTTATGGGCGTCCTGCGCTGGAGATCCCTGCTCGATTCCAAGATCGCCGAAGCCTCTGCGCAGCCCCTGGCTAAACTCGATTTAGAAATTGTGATCGCACTGCGGTTGGCTGTTTACCAGTTGCGCTGGCTTAGCCGCGTACCAGCCCGTGCCGCGATCAACGAGAGCGTCGAACTCGTCAAGCGCGCCCGCAAACGTTCTGCTGCGCCCTTCGTCAATGCCGTTTTGCGCAAACTGGTAGCCGGACTCTCTCCCGGCGCTGACGCGGCTCCCCCTGCCATCGACGGCGACTCTGCCGAGATGCTCGCCGCCAGCAGCGCGCATCCGCTGTGGCTGGTGGAACGCTGGACGCGGGCCTACGGACTCGAAGCCGCGCGCGATATTTGTAGACACGATCAATCCGTGCCGGTGACGGCGATTCGGCTTCGCCAGCCTGAAGCAGAAGAGCGACTCCACAGCGAAGGAATCGAGTTGGCTCCCGGAGCGCTTCTCGCGTCTGCCCGCCAGGTTCGACGCGGAGACATTACGAGAACAGCGGCTTTCCGAGAAGGCCTGTGTGTTATTCAGGACGAAGCTTCGCAACTCGTCGCAGCTCTTGTGGGGCAAGGCACACGTATGCTCGATTGTTGCGCGGCGCCTGGCGGCAAAACTCTGGCGCTGGCTGATCGTAATCTCGACGCCGACGTCGTGGCCGTCGAGCTTCACCTGCATCGTGCTCGGCTCCTGCGGAGACTGGTACGCGTGCATGACGCGAGCCTTGCGGCCGGGGTAAGCAGGATCAACGTGATCGCCTCGGACGCACGGAATCTGCCCTTCGCTGGAACATTCGATCGCGTGCTCGCCGATGTGCCTTGCTCGGGCACCGGCACTCTATCCCGAAATCCTGAAATCAAATGGCGGCTCGTGGCTGAAGATCTCGCTGACCTGCAGGTTCGCCAGTGCGCCATTCTTCGTGCGTCTATGCTTCAAGTCGTTGCTGGAGGGCGCATGATTTATTCCACCTGTTCACTGGAGCGGGAAGAGAACGAAGAGGTCATCGACCGCACTCTAGAAGGGAATTCAGGATTTCGCGTCGTTGACTGCGGTGTCGAGCTTCAGCGTCTTCAGCAAAGTGGAGAGCTCGTTTGGAACAACATCCCCTCGCTCACGCGTGGTCCGTATCTCCGGACATTGCCTGGGGTTCATCCGTGCGATGGATTCTTTGCCGCGATCTTGGAAAAGATCTGAGTGTGCTCGATCATCTGCTCGGAAGTGAATCGGCGTTAGCGCACTTCAAAGGTCACCACCGCGCCTGCCATTACTTTCTGTCCTGCGGGAGGATTCTGTACGACGATGATGCTGGCAGGCGTTGGTTGAGGCGGAGCGTTAAAGGTGGACGGCGCTGGATTGTCCGCTGTAGTGATCGCCGGCGGCGGAGCAACGGCGACATTTCCCAGTTTGAAGCCTGCGTCCTGAAGCGTGCGGCTCGCGGTACCCAAGGGTTGGCCGACAAAAGTCGGCATCACATACGCCGGCGGATCGGGCGCCACCGTCACCAGCAAGCTGGTCTTGGGCGCGGCCACTTGACTGGCATTCGGCGGAGGACTTTGCGCCAGCACTTGATCAGCAGGTATTCCCGGCAACTGCATCTCCGCAGTCGAGGCCAAGTCTAAGCCCCGCCGCCGAATGTTCCATTCGGCCGCTCGCTCGCTTTGTTTTGTAACGTCCGGAATTGCGACCCGCTGCGGTCCCAGGCTCTGCGCCACGCGCACCTGCCATCCCCGGCGCACCTTTGCTCCCGGCAGAGGCAGTTGTGACATGATCCGTCCCTCGGCAATTTGCGGGCTATAGTATTGGCGCTCAACTTCCAGCTGCAGTCCGAGGCCCGAAACCAAACGCCCGGCGTCAACCGGCGAAAGCCCAACGAGCGCCGGCACTTCCACTTCTTGTCCGTGAATTGCAAACCGCATTGCCGTCAGCGCCGACCCCAATGCTACTAACACGAGGGTCAACGCCAGAATCGCAAAGCGAAAAAAAGGCTTCATCGCAATATCCTGATAGCAGGCTCCAATGCTGGAATTCGCTTAGTGCGTCTCATCTGCCCCTGGCACAGTATCCGGCGTATCCACTTTTGGCGCGCCGCCGCCTGTCATCTCCGGCGGTGGTTGGAACTGGCCAGGATCTTTTCCGGACATGGCATCGGTCATGAAGTTCATCCAAATCGGCAGGGCCGCATGCGCTCCCGTTTCCTTGGCTCCTAACGTTTTCTTTTCGTCGAAGCCGACCCAGACACCGCAAGTCATGATCGGTGAAAATCCCACGAACCAAGCGTCCGTGAAGTCGTTGGTTGTGCCCGTTTTCCCGGCAACCGGAAAAGGCATCTTCGCTGCCGCAACTCCGGTTCCATGCAGCACCACCTCGCGCAGCATCGCGGTCATGATTCGTGCGGTCCGCGCGCTGATCACATCTTTCACCTCCGGATAGTCCTCTTCCATCACTCGGCCTTCATAGTCAGTCACCTTGGTGATGTAGCGCGGCGTTACCCGCACGCCATCGTTCGGAAAAACGCTATATGCCGAGGTCTGCTCTATCAGCGTGATTTCCGCCGAACCCAGCGCGACCGGCAAGTAAGGCGGAAGCTTCGCGGTGATTCCGAACCGCTCCGCGTATTCAATTACGCTCTTGATGCCTACCTTGTTGGCCAGCTTCAGCGCTGGGATATTCCGCGACTGCGCCAGAGCGCGTCGCAGCGTGATGATGCCTTCGAACTTTTCGTCATAATTATGCGGCGAGTAAGGCCCGGATCCAGTGTCGAACGTGACCGGCTCATCCAAAATTGTATCGTCTGGACTTCCACCCTTGTCGATCACAGTGGTGTAAACGTAGGGTTTGAATGACGATCCCACTTGCCGCAAGGCTTGAGTCACGCGGTCGAATTTCGATTCGCTGAAATCCCGCCCGCCGACCATGGCTTTGATTCCGCCCGTAGTATTGTCAATCGCTACTAAACCTCCCTGGGCGCCGGAATCCTGTTCCAAACTCACGCGCGCCGCGCCGTTGGGACTCAGCGAAAGGATCCGCACGTAGCAGATATCGCCGGTTCGCAACACGTCCTGGATCTTGCCCTGAGTCCAGGCTACGTCGGCTTGTCCCATTGCGGCGGAGTAGCGCCCAAACTTCAACGTCGCGATCCCGACTCCGGAGGAAGTTACGAGCGCGTGAATATATCCATTCGCTTCCGGTTCGTCCTCCCAATCGGGATGCTCGTACTTGTCGATCTCGTTTCCCTCGACGACAACGTTCTCCAGATGCCCCTTCCATCCATGGCGGCGTTCGTAGGCGGCCAGACCGTCCAGCATCGCCCGGTTTGCCGACTTCTGCATGTCGACATCTAACGAGGTATAAACTTTTAATCCGCCCTCGTGCACCTGGTCAGCGCCGTATTTGTTTTCCAGGTATCGCCGGATCTCTTCGACGAAATATGGCGCCAGCGAGTTGGGATCGTGCAGCAGATGCAGAGCCACTGGCGCTGAACGGGCGTCTGCCGCCTGCGCGGCAGTAACCTTTCCGTCTTCGAGCATGGCGTTGATTACCAGGTTTCGGCGCTTCATCGCGCGATCGGGATGGTTGATTGGCGAATAGATTCCCGGTCCCTTGGGTAAACCCGCCAGCAGCGCTGCTTCTGTGAGGGTAAGCTTCCTGGCTGGCTTGCTGAAGTAAAACTCCGATGCTGCCTCAAAGCCGTATACGCCGTGGCCTAGAAAAATCTGATTAGCGTAAAGGGTGAAAATTTGCGGCTTGGTGAAGCGCCGCTCAATCTGAACGGCGAGCATCGCCTCCTGCACCTTGCGATGGAACGATCGGTCGGGGGAAAGAAAAAGGTTGCGCGCCAATTGCATGGTCAGGGTTGAGGCGCCCTGAACTCTGCCGCCGGATTCGATATCGCGGTATGCCGCTCCGATAATGCGCCAGAAGTTAATTCCCGAATGGCGGTAGAAATCTTTGTCTTCGATGGACACCAGTGCTTCTCGTAAGACCGGCGGAAAATCCTCGTATCCAACTACGACTCTCCGTTGCAGCGCAAACGATCCAATCACGCGGCCGTGGTCGTCATACAACTCCGTGATCGAACTTGGCCGGTATGCCTCGAGTGCTTCAACTTGAGGCAAGTCCGTGGTGTAGACCAGCAGCAGTCCGGCGGTCGCTCCCACCAGAGCGGAAACCAGCACCAGCAGGCCAAACAATACGCGGCCCACAAACTTCCGTCCGGCAATTTCAACTGGCGGAAGATCTTCGTAAAGAGACTTCATGGCGAGATAGGTTCAGGATAGCAGGGCGTCAATTGCCCCGGTAGTCGCAAGGGCGAGACGGAATTGATTGCTCCTGCGGAGAAAAAGATGGCTTGCGCGGCAAGAGTACCGCGGCGCAAAAAGGAATCGCGCACCTTGCGGTGCGCGATGAACGTAAGAATCCTTAGCAGCTAGCTCGATCGGCTCTTCAACACTTCGACAGCCTTGTGGAGTTGATCATCCGGCAAATTCTTAGGTTTGTCATCAGGCTCCGTAGCCGCCGGCTCCTGATCCTCGTCGTCTGAGATCACGTTATCCGTATCGTCGGCCACCAGCACGTTGGGCGTCACCGAACTGTCCTGAATCGCCTTTCCACTGGGCGAATAGTATTTCGCCACGGAGAGAATCAGAGCTCCTCCATCCGGAAGATCAATCGTTTTCTGCACCGACCCGTCGCCAAAGGTCTTATCACCGACCACGTCGCCCCGAGCATTCTCCAGAACGGCCGCCGCCACAATCTCAGCCGCCCCGGCGGTCCCTTTGTTTACCAATACGGCAACGGGAAGCGAAGTCACAGCTTTGGCCGGATCCGCATTGAATGCCTCTCGCGGAAACTTCTGGCCCTGCAGATAGGTAATAGTGCCATGGTTCAGAAAAAGATTCGCGGTGGCAACGCCCTCGCTCTCTTCTCCTTCAGAAGTGTTCCGTAAATCCAGGATCAGCTTCTTCGCACCGGATTTTTCCAGGGTCTTAATCCTCGCCGCGATCTCCTGCGCTTTGCCTTTGGTCAAGGCGTCCACTTTCACGTAGCCGATGCCATCTTCCAGCATCTTGTCTGAGACCGGAGGAATGCTGACCACGTCGCGCGTGATCACCATCTTCTGTGGCTCCGCTTTGCGAGCCCGTACTACTGACAGATTCACGGTCGAGCCCGGCGTGCCGGCAAGCGCATCGCGAATCTCCGGCAGCGACATGTCGCGCGTGCTCTGGCCTTCGATCGATTCGAAGATGTCCGTTGCTTCGATCCCTGCCTTATCCGCGGGCGACCCAGGCAGCACGGAAACCACATCTGCGTAGCCGAATCGCTTCGAGACCGTCGCCCCGATCTCCCCCTTGGCCTCCGCCTTGTGAGCCTTCAAAGCTTTGTAGGCCTCGGGCGTCAGATAGCTGGAGTTCGCATCCAGCGATTCGACCAGCCCATGCAAAGCGCCGTCCGTCACTTTGGGAATGTTCGGATCTTCTACGTACTCGCTCTGAACGCGGGAGAGGACCTCGCTGTAGACCTGCATCTGCCGGTAAGAACCGTCATTCGAGGAGGCATGCACGCCGCCCAGGGAACCTACGACTACAAACAACAACACGGTAAACGACGACAGCAGAATCGCAGCTTTAGTTTTCATGGACATCGTTTTTTTTCGTTTCTGGAAAAGGAGTTACTTCCTGACCAACCTGCTCTCATTATATCTGGTAGATGCCGTTTTTCGACCCCTGGCTGCCCATATTCCTGTTGTCGCCGTACCTTCGCGGAAACCAGCCCCTCTAAGGATAAGACGATCCAGCCACGCGTTTGTTACCAGCGCCCTACGCTGGCGGCTTGAAATTCAGCGTGATCGAACTCTGCACTGAAACGGCTCGGCCATTCAAGGAATAAGGTTTGAAGTGCCATTGTTTCACGGCATCGATGGCGGCCTTCGCGAACACGAGCGATCCTTGCAGAAATTTCGCATCCTGTACCGTGCCGTCACGTCCGATGAGCACCTGCAAAACCACGCTACCAAGCTGCTTGCCCGACTTCGCCGCCTCTGGATATTCGGGGTCAACCTTCTGTGCCAGGAGATCCCACGCTGCGGATTCCGGCAGGTTCACCGGCTCAATCGATGACATTGCCGCCTCGACCGGCTTTGCCCCGCTGGCTTCCGGCGTCATGGAAGCGATTTGCGACCGTAGACTTGACGGAATCGCTGAATTACTCGCCGGGGAAACGGGATGCGGTGGCGCGGAAATCGGCGCGGGCGGCGGGCTGATGTGCAGGTTCGGTTCAGAGGTTGTCGGGAGGACCGGGGCGGAATTTGGTTGCGACTGCACCGCCGGAGCGACGCTGCTGGGCGGTGCAACTGTCGCACTCCCCGCCGCGGTTTCAGTGCTCGCCGTCTGTCCTTGGATCGGGCTTTCCACAGCCTGCACCTGCCCGCTCTCGGCGGGTCCAACCTGAGCTTGATCCGTGGGGGCGTTCGCGTTCTCGCCTGAAACTACTTGCGTATTACTTGAATCGTTCGTCTTCGCCGGCTTCGCAGTCGGGTCAATCACAGGAAGCACACGAATCTGCGAGGGATCCGTGGTCGCGTCCGGTATGTTCGCCGCGTTTGGAAGCTTGTACTCGTCTCCCGCCCCACCAAAGCTTTCGTGCTGCGGTGCTGCCTGCGGCACCGGTGCAGGCGGGGGATTCAGCCAGCTCCCCCCTGCACGTACAGCACTGCGATAGACGATTCGCAATCCTTGGCGCGTTCGAGGCACAGCCACCACGCCCACACACACGGCCGCCACCAGGCCTACCAAAAGAAGTTTGGCTAGCCTCGGGTTGGCCTCATGAACAGGTTCGGTCTCTTGCTCGTCGGTTTCGCCCGCAATGTAGGCGAAAAGTGCAGCTTCGTGACGCGCTTCCCTTTGCGCTTGCTCCGTCGGCGGATTTTTGTCCTCTGGCGGGGACGCTGACGGCCCTCCGAAGGAGGAAGTTTCTCCGTACGACAGCAACTCGCTTTTCGGAGGAGCATCCGCAGGCGGGGGTGGCGCGGACCTCGTGAGCCGCTCCTGCAGTGAAGCCCAGCCCGTGAGTGCCGCCTGAGGGTCGGCTGGCTGCGCCACCGGAGATTCCACCACGGCAGAGGCCATTGGTTCAAGCTCGGTGAGCGCGTCTACTTCCGCGGCTGCGGCTTGGTCCAGCGACTTCTGAACATCACATTCTGTGTCGAATTGTGTCCCGGGAGCTGTGGTTGCCGTTTGCAGGAATTCTCCCGCTCGAAACGCTTTCTCAGGCGCCTGGCTCACCGATGCTGGCGAAGAAGACGCTGGCGACGAGGCGGGTGCCGCCCCGGCGGACGCAGCCATCGCCGTGGCTGCCGGCACTTGCGGTGCACTTGAAGTCTCGGCTGGAGGCGGCGCGAAGGCAGGCATCTTTGCGCGAAGCAACTCGCACGCCGTGCTCAACGTGTCCCGGACCTGCTCTGCGCGAATCGGTTTCAATAAAACCGAATTGGCTCCCGCCTGTAGCGCCTCCGGCCTGGCATCATCGTTCACGATGGCCAAAGTCAGCGGACGCTGCGCTGCTCTCTGGTCCCTCGCCGTCTTCAGCAGGAACGTCGCTTCCGGCTGATCTTGCCAATCGGTGATCACGATTTGGAACAACTGAGTCGTGACTCTTTCGACAGCGTCCACAGCGTTCTGGCAGTACTCTCCCTCAATGCCGAGATCAGTCAGAACCTGCCAGATCGGCTGGATCATCTCCTCGTTGGACGAAAATAAGAGACAGCGTAAGGGCATCCTAATCCAGACTAGGCAGGCCCGGTAACCTCGGCAAGTTACCGAGGTGGTCGATAATCGCTGGTGAATTCGCTCGCAGTACATGTCCAACCGGGGATGAGAGAGCCTCAGGCTGTCTATCTATCTGAAAGGAATGCAGGAGAACGCAGCTGGTGCGCTAGAATGCTGGGTCGTTCCGGATCGACAGATCACATGCAAACCGCTGATGTTGTCATCGTCGGGGGAGGAATCGTCGGCTCCAGCATTGCCTATCACCTTACGGCGAACGGCTGCCGCAGTGTTCTGGTCATCGAGCGCGAATCCAACCAAGGCAAAGGATCCACTGGCAAGAGCATGGGTGGGGTGCGTGCTCAGTTTTCCACTCCAGTCAGCATTCAGATGTCGCTCTACTCGATTCCTTTTTACGCCGAGTTCGAAGAGCGCGTGGGCTATCCCTGTGACTACCGGCCGCAAGGCTATCTGTTTTGTGCCACGTCGGATAAACAGATGGCTTATCTGCGGACGAACTACACCCAGCAAGTGAAGTTGGGTTTGAAGGATGTTCGGCTAATTACTGGTGAGGAGATCCGGCAGATGTTTCCGCAGCTGCGAGCGGATGACATTATTGGCGGGAGTTTCTGCTCGACCGACGGCTTCGTTGATCCGTATAGCGCGATGAACGGATTCATGACTTGGGCAGCCGATGACGGCGCAACATTGTGGAAGAACACGTCCGTGACCGGATTCACACGGGACGCGGCCGGCATTACGTCCGTCGAGACCACGCGCGGCTCCGTGGCCACGCGTGGCGTTGTAAATTGCGCCGGAGCTTGGGCTGCGGGCGTGGCGAAACTCGCAGGGATGGATTTGCCCGTTGAACCGTTGCGCCGGATGCTCGTTCCCAGTGAACCTTTTGACGAATTTCCTCACACCGCGCCCATGATCGTCGACATGTCGAATGGATTTCATTTTCGCCCCGAGGCTCGCGGCTTTCTTCTTGCCTGGAACGATCCCGAAGAGACTCCCGGCTTCAAAATGGACTTTGACCCGGGCTTTGTTGAGAAGATACTTACCCGCGCCGCCGACCGCGTGCCTTGTTTCGCGAATCTTCCAGTGAATCCGAAGCGTGCTTGGGCGGGCCTTTACGAGATGACACCCGATCATCACCCAATTTTGGGTGAGGCGCCCGATATGCGTGGTTTTTTCCTCGCCAACGGTTTTAGCGGACACGGCGTGATGCACGCTCCGGCGACCGGGAAGATTCTCAGCGATCTCATTCTCACGGGGAGGACGGAGTTGATCGATGCGTCGTTATTAAGTCTTACCCGCTTTGCGGAAGGCCGTCTGATTCACGAAACGGCGGTACTGTAAGAAAGAATTAAACATTTGAGATAAACATGGCATTGCAGGAACACAACTACTGGCTCACGACTGCCAAATTTCCAAAGATGGAAGTCACCCGTCCGCCCCAGCGCGTGGACGTCGCCGTTATCGGCGCAGGTTTCACAGGACTTTCTGCCGCCCGCACGCTGGCGAAGCGCGGTGCAAAAGTAGCCGTACTGGAAAGTGAAACTATCGGATGGGGAGCCAGTTCGCGCAATGGCGGCATGGTCTTGACCGGGATGAAGCTTGGGGTGAACAAGCTCATCGCCATGTATGGACGCGAACTCACGCAACGCATGTACGCAGCATCGCTGGCAACCATCGATTGTGTGGAGCAGATTGTCCGCGAAGAAGCCATTGAGTGCGAATTCTCGCGGTGTGGCCATCTGGAAGTCGCCTGCAAGCAGAAGCATTTTGACGACTACGCGCGGCAGGCTGAAGTGATTGCGCGCGAGTTCAACCACCAGTTGCGGGTCGTACAGAGAAATGAATTGAGTGCTGAGATTGGATCGACGATTTACCACGGCGGCATGGTCGATGAAGTCAGTGCCGGCGTGAACCCGGCGCAGTATGTGGCGGGATTGGGCCGGGCCGCTCTGAGCGCGGGTGCGGGAATCTTTGAACACACGCGTGTGGAAGGCCTGCAACGCGAATCCCGGCAGGGCGAGGCTGGATGGAAGGTCGTCACCTCACGCGGTCCCCTGTGGGCGCGCGAAGTCTTCGTCGGCACGAGCGGGTACACGGGTCGAGCCACTCCAGCTCTGCAAAAGAAACTTATTCCTATCGGTTCGTTCATCATTACAACCGAGGTTCTGCCGGAAGCGCTGGCCCGCGAACTCAGCCCGCGCAATCGTATGATCTACGACTCGAAGAATTATCTTTACTATTACCGGCTTACTCCCGACCGCCGCATGTTGTTTGGCGGACGCGCCGCATTCTTTCCCGAAAACGACCAGACCATTCGCAGCAGTGCCGAGATTCTGCGCAGCGGCATGATCGACGTCTACCCTCAACTGCGCGATGCCAAAGTTGAATACATATGGGGCGGTACGCTCGATTTCGCTTTCGACATCATGCCGCATGCCGGTCAGATCGATGGCATCTATTACGCGGTCGGATACGCCGGACATGGCGTCGCTATGGCTACCTATCAAGGCCAAAAGATTGCGGAACTAATCTCGGGCGACAAACCCGAGAACCCGTTTGTCGGCATTCCGTTCCCGGGGGCGCCGCTCGGCCTCTACAGCGGGAAGCCCTGGTTCCTGCCATTCGCGGGAATGTGGTACAAGTTCCTGGATTGGGTGAGCTAAAATCCGCACATCCGCGCATTTGAAAACTACTCAATGATCTCCCGCTCCGATGACTACGTAGAATATTGCCGCGAGACCGCGAAGCACGCTAGCGACGCGCACGACCTGGCTCTTCGCGGGAGGGACAAAAAGGAAATTACGCGGCTCATCTATGAACGGATCGCCGAGGTGGTGGAACTCAGACCGGCCGACGATCTCGTAGATATAGGCTGCGGCGACGGCACGCTGCTTCGAATCGCGGAACGTATTGGCACCAGGACCGCCGTTGGCTTGCTCGCGACCGAGGAAGAAGTAGCCGTGCTGCGCCGGTTTGGCCTGGAAGCCAAACAAGGGTTCACTCATCAACTTCCTCTTGCTGATGAATGCGCCTCTGTGATTGTTTGCAACAACGTGCTGCTGATAGTGCCCAGGGAAAACATTCCCGCGAGTTTGCGCGAAATCTACCGCATCGCCAAGCCCGGCGCGCGTATATTCATCGGAGAAATTCCTGCCGCGCAACAGCCCGATCCGACTCCGCGGTTCACTACTCGGCGGGAAACGCTCGCTTATCTATACCGTGAACACGGCTTGAGAACGTGGTTCGGAATGCTGCGGAGAATGGTCTGGTGGGCGCTTCGTGGACAGCCGGCTGTCCTACGCCCCGGCACCGCGATCTCTTTCTTTTCCGATCCATCCGAGTTCATCGCCATGGCGCAGGACGCAGGCCTTGCGTTTGTGCGCTACTGGCAACATGATCACCCCAATACCCGCAACAACTACTTGTTTCGAAAAGCCAGCTAAAGTGGAGCCGGGATCCGCCCGCACAGGGGGAAATCACTGGAATGGGTTTCGAATGGTCAATTTCTTACCGACGATTTGGCCGGTTTGCAAGTCTTCCGTGTAAAGCGTGGAGCACTTCGCTTCGAGCGCGGCCGCAGCAACCAGCGCATCATAGATCCCATAGCCGTACTGCTGCGCAATCTTCAAGGCCAGTTCGTGAATCGCAACTGTGATCGGTACTGGCGACGGGCAGAGGATTTGAATCGCATCGAGCGCGTCGGTCACACCTTCCCATGGCATGCCGAGTTTTCGCCGCGCAACAGATACGAACTCGTTCAAGACCTGAACACTGACTACGCCACCGCCAGCAAGTAACTGCTCGGCCCGAGTCCCGCGGGGATCGTTCTGGGCGACGGCGTAAATCAGGACGTTGGTATCGAAGAAAGCTCTACCGCTCACTTGCTTCCTCGCGGTCGAAGACAAATCCGGGGGGGAAAGGACGCCGGAGTTTGCGCAGGCGAGCCAAAGCGCGTTCCCGGCTCTGATCGCGTCCCACTTCGAACACCCGGCCGCCAGCGATGCGAATCTCGATCCTGTCGCCTTCTCTCAGCTCAAGCGCTTCGACGACCGCGGCGGGCAAGCGAACTGCCAGACTATTTCCCCACTTCGAAACTTGCATAGTGCTCCTTGGATATACATATAGAATTGTATATCTAGCGGACGACAAAAACAACAATCCCGTAGACTATCGGTCCCAGCGCCATCGCGATCACGCCCCCGATCAAAGCGAAGCGGTCGCTTCCCAACAGGGCCACCAACGCCATGACCACCGGCGCAGCCACCACATAAAGCAATCCCGCTCGCCCGCCGGGAATAGCAAAGGCGCGTGGCATTTCAGGTTGCGTTCGGCGCAGCTTCCACGCCGACAGCACCGTGAGCACCGTCGTCGCGGAACGCAGCCAGATATATACCGAGATGAGCTGACCAAGGCTCTGCCATGCAAGCGCAGCGTAAATGACCGCCGACACGACAATGGCCGGCCAAGGCGTGCCATACCTCGAATGCCTGCGCGTGAGGGCGGCGGGAAGATATCCATCTTCCGCCATCGCGAAGGGCATGCGCGTTGTCGTTAGCACGGTGCTGTTTAGAAGCGCGACGTTGCCGACCATCGCCGCCAGCGTCATCCATGTACCCAGCCACGGTCCGCCAATCAATCTTGCCGCGTCTGAAAAAAAGCCGGTGTGCCAATTCTGCCACTCTCCCGCGGAAGCCAGCCCGGCGAACGTGGGCAGAAAGTACGCGGCAATCGAAAGCGGTACCACCAGCGCAAGGGCGCGCGGATAGTTCCGCTGCGGATTTTCAACTTCTTCTGCGACGGTCGAAAGTTGTTCGTACCCCGAATACAGCCACAGGCCGAGAGCCAATCCCACGCCGAAGATTTTGAAAGTTGGCTGATGCGGCGGGACCAAGGGAATAAACGGATTGTGATGCCAGTTCAGCAGCGCGATCACAATCATCGTCATCACGGGTACAAAGATAAATATTTCGAGCGCGGTCGCGACCTTGCCGACCATTTGAATCCCGCGCACGTTGATCCAAGTAACTACGGCGATCAGAGCCACCGAGACGAGGTAGTGTTTCCATCCAGTGATGGAAGGGAAGTAGTAGACCAGATAATCGGTGAAGAGAACCGCATAGGCTCCGCCCAATAAGAACGAGGCCGACCAGTTCCACCATCCAGCGAGAAATCCCCAGAAATCACCGAAGGCTGCGCGCGTCCAGCGATAGAAGCCGCCCTCGACGGGCATGGCCGTGGTGAGTTCCGCCGAAACCAGCGAGACCGGAATGCACCAGAAAAATGGCAGCACCAGAAGATAGATCAGCGTCATGCCCGGACCTGAGGTGGTCACCATGTCCTCAAGCCCGAATGGCCCGCCCGTCGTATAGGAAAACATCACGAAGACGAGATAGAAGAGTCCGGCTTTCCGGAGAGTGGATCCGGTGTTGTTCGAGGTGGTCAAGAGTTGTTAATCCCGACTATGCCGCCAATATTCCCGTCAGCGCGCCTTCCAGCTCCAGCAGCTTTCGCTTCAGGTCGAGACCTCCGCCGTAGCCGCACAGACTTCCGTCCGATGCAATCACCCGATGGCACGGGACGGCAATCGCGATCGGATTGCGATTGTTGGCCATGCCCACGGCACGAAATGCGTTCGGCTTGCCGACGGCACGGGCGATGTCCGCATAGCTGCGCGTCTCTCCGTAGGGAATCGCCAGCAACGCGCGCCAGCAGGCAAGCTGGAAATCTGTGCCACGCAGATCGAGTGGAAAGCTGAACTCACGCCGATTGCCCGCAAGGTATTCTTCCAACTCGCGGATGTAGGGCCGCAGGGCGCGAGCGGAATCCTCGAACGCGAAGGCATTTTTTTCTTCCCGCAGGTGGCGTGGGTTGGGACGAATCGTCTGCTGTCCCGGCAGCCGGGCGTCGAATTCCAGAGCGACGAGTCCCCGGCCGGAAGCCGCCAGAAACAACGGCCCAATCGCTGATTCCACGTTCGTGCAGTGAAGAGTTTCCATGAGAATGAAACCTCCGGCAGCACACAACAATATCAGACCGTTCGCCGTTTGCGGCTCGTTCTCCGAGTCCATAGCCGATAGCGTCTAGAACCTGATTTCAGATACAAGGTCAGCCGCCGAGTTGACAGAAATCGAGTTTTCGCCCACAGTGTGTGCGGCGTGCTTATGGTTCT
This sequence comes from uncultured Acidobacteriaceae bacterium, assembly GCA_964403025.1. Lineage (GTDB taxonomy): Bacteria > Acidobacteriota > Terriglobia > Terriglobales > Acidobacteriaceae > Sulfotelmatobacter. Next base: position 64,703 of record CAYOEH010000012.1, read on the forward strand.
ATCCCTGTCTCCCATGAAGAAAGGTTTGCTGGTTGCCGGGGCCGTGGTATTGGCGCCGGTTCTTCTGGTGGGAGTTGTGGTTTTCGCCGCAGGGGACTGGCGCCAGATCGGGGCCACTCCTGGAGGCGATCAGGTTTCGGTCAGTTCGGTGACCGCGCAGAAGAACGGCCTGCGGACTGCCTGGATTCGTGTCGAATATAGAGAGCCGGCGAAGCTGCCACAAGGCGGTCCCTTCGTCGAACTGCGGGCGCGGGTTCACTTCAATTGCGCCAGCGGTAGCGCGGTGCCGAATTCCGAATGGTTCTACTCCCGCGACCACAGCGGAAAACTGATTGTGAGCAAGAAGACCCGCCGCGATGATCAATTCGGTCAAGTTGCGGAAGGCGACTTCGGTGAGATCGCGAGAGACTACGTTTGTAAGCAGAAATAATCGTCTCCCCGCCTCTCGGGTGGAGATTTCCACAGCCTGGCCCTTCCATCTGGCACCTCAGTAACCTCGCAACCACTTCCACGCGAGGCGCTTCCGGCATATTCTGATAGCGAATACGCAGCTGGCAACAGCCGCTTTACTCCCTCGGTATGGATTCACTTCGTCTTTATTCATTGGTGGTTGTGGGCAGCGCCGTTGCTTTCGGTGCCTACTCGTTCTTGCGGCGCAAGCCGAAGAGCGAGGTTGATCTAGAACGCGAACGCCGTTCCTGGCTGGACGGCATTGGCCGCATTACGGATGGCACGGTCATCGATGTACACGAATTGACCCCGAACGAAGGCCATCACAACGCCGTGTTTCTTATCTACAAATACGACGTTGCCGGCGTGTCCTACGAGTGTTCTCAGGACGTCACGTATTTGCGCCAGTGGATCAATCTGCATTCCTGCCGGCTGGGGCTACCCACGTCGGTGAAATACGATCCTCACAATCCGGGCAATTCTCTTGTCGTCTCAGAGAGCTGGATGGGGCTAAGGCAGTAGGGCAGTGGCCATTGTTTTTCAGATCTGATAGTCGTCCTGGAAAAGCTCTTGGGGAGAGATGTTCGGGGTCGATGTCTCTTCATCGATGGCGAGGCAAGGCTCGGCCCCCAACATTTCGTGGGTGTGTTGCTGGAAACGCTCCCGCAATTCGTGAACTTCCGTGGCTAACTTGATAATCACGTCCGACAACGGATCGCGGATATCCTTGGGATCGGTGATAACTACACGCTTGCCGTCGCGGAGAACGATATGCCCGGGCACTCCGACGATCGTTGAATTTGGCGGCACATTGCGCAAAACGACCGAGCCTGCGCCTACCCGGCAGTTGTCCCCGATGGTGATGTTGCCGAGGAGCTTTGCACCCGAGCCAATCGAAATGTTGTTTCCCAGCGTGGGATGGCGCTTGCCCTTCTCTTTGCCAGTCCCTCCCAGCGTTACTCCCTGATACAGCGTCACATCGTCGCCCACGATGGCGGTCTCACCGATCACCGTGCCCATGCCGTGGTCGATAAATAAACGCCGTCCAATCTCCGCGCCGGGATGAATCTCGATCCCGGTGAAGAAGCGGGCTAGCTGGGAAACGAATCTTGCCAGGAAGCGCAGGCCATGGCGCCACAGCCAGCGGCTCAGGTGATGCGCCCACACCGCATGGAGACCGGGATAACAGATCAGCACTTCGAAGTAGGAGCGGGCGGCCGGGTCTGACTCGAATACCGCCGCAACGTCCTCGCGCACGGAGTAGAAGAAGCTGACCATGTCATCGATGAACGTAGACTAGCAGGGGCAAACAGCGCAAGCGAGAACTGGGGTCCTCTAGCTGCCGGTCTGGAAACCGCCGCTTTGGGCGACGGTAAGACGAAGATATTTATAGGGATTAACCGGCGTGTCGTTAATGCGAACTTCGTAGTGGAGATGCGGCCCGGTGGAACGTCCGCTGAGGCCGACATATCCAATGGTATCGCCGCGATGTACGTGCTGACCCGGTGTAACGGCGAAGCCGGAAAGATGGCCGTAACGGGTGGAAATGCCGTGGCCGTGATCGATCATGAGGGCCTTACCGTAGCCGCCCATGAAATCCGCGAATGTGACCACGCCATCGGCGGGGGCGATGATCGGGTGGCCGTAATTGCTGCTGATATCCACGCCGCTGTGAAATGCCCCTTCACCGTTGAACGGATCGATACGCTCACCGAAGCTGCCCGTCACCTGGCCTTCGACTGGCCAAAGATTCGGAGCAGCGTTGGCGCGATACCAGTCGGCCGTGGTGGCGTTGCGAGTCATCCCCAGGCTGATGCCTACGGTCGCATCGCCCGTGAGAGCGGAAGAGCGCAGAGCGCTCAGTTGATCCAGCGAAGAGCTGACATCGGCATCTTGAATCTGTTGCTGGGAAGCCGTAACCAGCGTCGGCTGCGATTTCAATCCGTAAAGAGCCGAGACCTCGCTCGCAATCGAGCCCAGGGAGGCGACCTGAACGTCGCGCTCTTTGGCAACTTCTTCCAGCTTCGAATAACGATCCTTTAGCTGCTCTTTTTCGGTGCGCAGCTCGTTATAGCGCGAAACCTTCATGAGCATGCGGGTGTAGGAGCTGGCGATACCCGTCAGGCTGAGGAAACCGATCGCCGCGCCAACTACGAATACATACAAATAATGGACTGGGATGGAAATCTTACGTAACTGGCCGTCGTCTCCCCGGGCCACGAAAAGTATGTAGAAGCGTTTTTGCAAATCCCGTCCTTCTTCCGTTTTGAGTGATCAGGGCCGGAACTCCAGGCAAAGTTCTGAGGTCGCAAAGAGCCTGTTCGGACAACCTGACTGTTCCGGCTTCACGCGTTCCCATCTTGGGAATGGAATTAACGTGTCCTGCCCGCCTACCGGAACCAACGACCAAAGCTACAAATACTGTACTTGCTGCAATTCCTAATGGATTGCAGAACTTAGCTCGGCCACAGATCTTTATGAATGACTGGTAAAAGGTAACAAACCGGGTTCCCCCTGTCAACGGGACTGGGCTGTATTAATTGTTACCTAAGGGGGGTAATCATAGGTCATCCAGGGACGAGTTACGCAAAGGCCGAACGCAATATCCGACATTGACCCTAGGGCGATTCATGTATTTGGTCAGCGCTGCGCACGCGTCCCTTATATTGGTTGCAGTGGTGATTGCCGAAAAAGCGTTGATTGCGCAGATCCGTCGCCGGGCCGGGGTCAAGATCAATCCGGCAGTCCGGATTGGAATGGGGGACGACTGCGCCATCCTGCGCCTGCCGAATGTCCACGGCCAGCAACAGGACACCCTGGTCACGACCGACTTCTCCCTTGAAGGGATACACTTCCGGCGCGCCTGGCATTCTCCGGAATCGGTCGGTCACCGCTGCCTTACTCGAGGGTTGAGTGATATTGCAGCCATGGGCGGTCAGCCAGTCGCGGCATTTCTTTCGCTGGCCCTGCCCCGCGACTTGCCGCAGAGTTGGGTAAGCCGCTTCACCCGCGGTTTGATGAATCTGGGGGAGAAATACGGTGTGCCCCTGGCTGGCGGGGACACGGCGGAGTCGCCCGACGGAATTCTCGCGGACATTATTGTTGTGGGTGCCGTGCCCAAAGGAAGAGCAATATTGCGCTCGGGGGCACGGCCCGGCGACCAAATTTATGTCAGCGGAGAGCTGGGCGGATCCGCAGGCGCGGTCCGGCTGATGCAAAAAAACCAGAGGAAGAAGGCCAGGCTCAATCCGCGCGATTACCCTCGCCATTTTTTCCCCGAGCCGCGGATCGCGCTAGGCCGGGTTCTGCGCCAGAAGGCTCTGGCGTCCGCGATGATCGATACCAGCGACGGCCTCTCCACCGATCTCGCCCACATCTGCGAAGAAAGCGGCGTCGGAGCGGAAATTCTGGCGGATGCCGTCCCCCGTGCCAGCATCGGCAAGCCGCCTCGGGAAGTCGACCTCGATCTTGCCCTCCATGGTGGAGAGGACTATGAGTTGCTGTTCACGGCTCCGCGCAGCAAGCGCGTACCAACCCAAATCGCTGGAGTGCCCATAATGCAGATTGGACACATCACGCGATTCAAGAAGATATTCCTGATGAACCGTGGTGAAATCGGCCGCGAACTCAAGCCCCAGGGTTGGGAACACTTCCACAAGTAGTGGGTACCTTAGTTACCGGGTCATCATTACTGTCTATACCCTCCAGAGAAGAACGGTACTAGAGTAGGGACATGTCGTACTCCCAAGTTGTTTCCCTTCGTGTCTTGCTCGCCGTGCTGGCGATCGCTGCAGCTTCCGCCAAACTCTCCGCGGAAAAAAAACCGCTACCACCGCCCCCGGCTCATGCCAGGATTCCCGTGCCCGCGGTCACGGATGACTATGTCCACAAGGAGTTTGGCGAGAACTGCTCCTTACTCGGCGGACCGCCGCAATTTGTCGGCGACCTCGACGGCGACGGCATAGACGACCTGGTGATTGCTGCCCGCTGTAAGAACCCTATGGCCGACCAGGCGGAATACGGCTTCCACGTGACCGACCCCTATAACAGCTTTCTCGGCTTTGGCGAAGTCAAAGTCACTTCCACATTTGCTTCGGATGAGCCGGAGCGTAAGGGTGTCAGTCTGCTGATCGTGCACGGCGTTGGTCCAGATGCCTGGCGCTCCGACAAAGAAAAGCCTAAGTTTCTGCTGATCAACCTTCCTTTCAAGACTCTGACCGTGAAAAGACTGGCGCTCAAAAAGAAGACGGTGCTCGGGATTTACATGGAAGAAAAAGGTGAAGGCGAGTCGACCTCTTCGGTCGTCTTTTGGGACGGGAAAAAGTATCGCTATCAGATCCTGGGCTCGGATATGGAGTAGCTCGATTTAGGGAGCGCCTCGCTCGGCCGTGTCTACGGCGGCTCTAACCTCCAGCCCGCTAACCCGTGGTCGCCGTATTAGGGCGACCGGATCCGACGTGACCTACCTCACACCTGCCTGCCCATCCACCCGCTATAATCCTTCCCGCCATGAATATTGAAGAAAAAATTGCCGAGCTGAAAAAGCGCAATCAACTTGCCGAAGAGGGTGGAGGCGCGAAGCGCCGCGAGCGCCAGCACAAAGAGGGCAAGATGTCGGCGCGGGAGCGCATCGAGTTTCTGCTCGACGAAGGCACCTTCGAAGAAACCGACAAGCTGGTTACGCACCGCTGCAACGAATTCGGCATGGCCGAGCAAAAACCTTACGGCGACGGTTTCGTCACCGGCTACGGCCGCATCGAAGGCCGCCTGGTCTACGTCTTCGCGCAGGATTTCACCGTCTTCGGCGGTTCGCTCTCCGAGACGAACGCCGGGAAGATCGTGAAGATCATGGATCTCGCCGCGAAGATGGGCGCGCCCGTGATTGGGTTGAACGACTCCGGCGGCGCACGCATTCAGGAAGGCGTGATGTCGCTCGCGGGATATGCCGACATTTTTCTGCGCAACACTTTATACAGCGGGGTGGTCCCGCAGATTTCCGCCATCATGGGCCCCTGCGCGGGCGGCGCGGTGTATTCACCGGCGATTACCGACTTCGTCCTCATGGTCGACAAGACTTCCTACATGTTTATCACCGGCCCGGAGGTGATCAAAACGGTGACGCATGAAGATGTCACCAAAGATCAGCTCGGTGGCGCGATGACTCACAACGAAACCTCCGGCGTGGCGCATTTTCTCGCGCACGATGATGCCGAATGCCTTTCCATGGTGCGCGAACTGTTGAGCTTCATGCCCTCCAACAACCTGGACGATCCTCCGCGCAAGCCGTGCCATGATCCGATCGACCGCGCTGATGCGGCACTCGACAAAATTGTTCCCGCGCAATCGAATCTCCCGTATGACATGAAAGATGTAATCCACGCCGTGGTCGATGACGCGTACTTCTTCGAAGTGCAGGAGCATTACGCGAAAAACATCGTCGTCGGATTCGCACGTCTCGACGGCCGCTCCATCGGCATCGTCGCCAACCAGCCGGCCATGCTCGCCGGCACGCTCGATATCAACGCGTCGGTCAAGGGCGCTCGCTTCGTTCGCTTCTGTGACTGCTTCAATATTCCTCTGGTCACCTTCGAAGATGTTCCCGGATTCCTCCCCGGCACCGCGCAGGAATATGGAGGCATCATCAAACACGGCGCGAAACTGCTCTACGCCTTCGCCGAAGCCACGGTTCCCAAGGTGACCGTCATCACGCGCAAAGCCTATGGTGGCGCCTATTGCGTCATGGCCTCCAAGCACATCCGCACGGACGTGAATTATGCCTGGCCCACTGCGGAAATCGCCGTCATGGGTCCGGAGGGCGCGGTGGATATCGTCTTCAAGCGCGAACTCGATGGCGCGGAGAATCGGGAAGCGGCTCGGCAGAAAAAGATCGAAGAGTTCCGCGACCGCTTCGCCAGCCCCTATGTCGCCGCCGATCGCGGTTTCGTCGACGCCATCATCCAGCCCCGCGAAACGCGCAAGAAACTGATTCAAGCCTTGACGATGCTGGAAACCAAACGCGACAAGAACCCGCCCAAAAAGCATGGAAATATCCCGCTGTGAAGCTGGGTAGCTATTGCCGGGCGATAGCCGGCATGGCATAATTCAGGGAATTGGCGGAGGCGAACAAAAGGCAAATATGATGTCGGCGTTTGCTGAGTTCGACGAAATTGGCTACTGGTCAGAGATCAAGCTTGAGATCGTCCGCGATTATGCTTCAGCATACTCCAGGATATTAAACGCGAACAAGCTACCGCATATCTACGTCGATGCGTTTGCCGGACCCGGGCAGCACATTTCGAGGGGCACTGGCGGATTTGTTCAGGGTAGTCCGCTCAACGCTTTGAATATTCAACCGCCTTTTCGCGAGTACCATTTCATAGACCTGAACGCGGCCAAGATCGAGCACCTGCAAAGCCTAGTTGGTGGAAGAAGGGACGTTCACATCTACGAAGGCGATTGCAATGAAGTGCTAATCCAGAAGATTTTCCCGACGCTTAATTATGAAAGTTATCGCCGGGCGCTTTGTTTGCTGGACCCTTATGGTCTCGATTTGAATTGGCAGGTGATGTTCCAGGCAGGCCAGCTTCAAACGATTGATATGTTCCTCAACTTTCCGGTGATGGGCATGAATCGAGGCGTTCTCTGGCGTAATCCCGACGGAGTCTCCCCTGAACAGCGTTCCCGAATGACTGCGTTTTGGGGCGATGAATCATGGACGCAAGCCGCTTACTCAACAACCCGCAACCTATTTGGTTTTCCTGAAAAGGAGTCCAACGATTCTGTGGTGGAGGCGTTTCGGCAGCGGTTGCTGAGAGTCGCGGGATTTAAGAGAGTGCCTAGCCCGATACCAATGCGTAATTCGGCCGGTGCGACCATCTATTACCTGTTTTTTGCATCTCAGGTGGGAGTAGCAGAGGACATCGTGAGTGATATTTTCGCAAAGTTCAGAGAACGAGGTCAGAATCGGTAATGTCGCTCAACTCTCACATCGAATGGACCGACGCGACCTGGAATCCGGTACGCGGTTGCACGAAGATTAGTCCTGGCTGCAAGCATTGCTATGCCGAGACGTTCGCGGAGAGGTTTCGCGGAGTGAAGGGGCATCCATACGAACAGGGATTCGATCTGCGCCTGGTCCCGGAAAAGCTGACGGAGCCGTTCAATTGGCGTTCGCCGAAGCTCGTGTTCGTGAACTCGATGAGCGATCTTTTCCAGGACGGCGTTCCGGACGACTACATTGAGGCGGTCTGCAGGGTCATGGTCAAGGCCAACTGGCATACATTCCAGGTCCTCACGAAAAGATCGGCCAGGCTGAAAGAGCTGTTGAGCGGACGGTTGCGATTCGCTGCCGAGCAAGAACACATTTGGTGGGGAGTGAGCGTCGAGGACCGGCAGTACGGTCTGCCGCGAATCGGAGACCTTCAGCAGACGCCCGCCAGAGTCCGCTTCCTCTCGGTCGAGCCACTGCTGGAAGAGTTGGGCGTCTTCAATCTCTCCGGCGTCAGTTGGGCGATTGTCGGTGGCGAGAGCGGCCCAGGGGCGAGGCCGATGAAGAAAGAGTGGGTTGTTTCTGTGCGCGATCAATGCCGGGAATCTCGCGTTCCATTTTTCTTCAAACAGTGGGGCGGCGTACGGAAGGCAAAAAATGGCAGGCTACTCGAAGGCCGAACCTACGATGAGTATCCCGCGCGAGTGGTTTCAAGAATCCCTGATCGCGCGAGCTGTGTGGCGCACGCGCGCGATATTCTGACTTCGTTCCAGCAGGCTTTTCGGGGCAGTCCCCTGGTCCATCTCACAGCCTAGGCAGCAAAACTTAAGAGCCTCAAGGTGCGGATTACCGCACCCGTTCTCTGCTCGGACAGAGAAGCGATGATCTCGATATCTCTCACCCAGCCGGCGTTTGTCTTTTAATCCTCTCGGGCGTATATTAGAAAACTGAGAACTGTTGTGTAGTACCGGCATTTGGCGAAGCACACCAGTGGGCGCAAGCCCACTTTTTCGTTGCGGGGAAATACGCCCGCGCGCGCTTGATTCTAAGTTATTGGATGCATGGCACTTGAGCTTGATCGCGTACGAGGGATTGCGGAACGGGTAGCCGCCTCCAGCGGGCTGGAGGTAGTGGAAGTTGAGCTTCACGGCAGTGGCAACGCCCGCACGTTGCGCGTGTATCTGGACAAGCCCGGAGCTGCCGCTGGTGATCCGCTGGCGGGAGTAACGCACGGAGACTGCGCCAACTTCAGTCGCGAATTTGGCACCATCCTCGATGTCGAGGATGTGATGCCCGGCAGCTATACGCTGGAGGTATCGTCGCCGGGATTGGACCGGAAGCTTACGAAGGCTTCTGATTTTGAGCGCTTCGTCGGCAGCCGGGTGAAACTGACGACAAGGCAGCCGCTGAACAACAACCGGCATTTCGAGGGACGGCTGGAAAGTTTTCGCGAAGGGCTGCTGACACTGGACCTGAGCATCGCGAGCAAGAAGTCGCGGAAGAAACAGAAAGAAGCGACGGCCGCGCACGGACAGAAAATCGGGATTGAGTTCGCCAATGTGGAGAAGGCGAATCTGGTGCCGGAGATCTGAAGAGCAGGTCTTAGGTGTTAGGTCTTGGGGTTTGCCTAAGACCTAACACCTAAAACCTGAGACCCGAGCAGAGCGGCAGCACTTATAACGGAAAGTTTTTATGGCGAGTGAGCTTTACAACACGATCGACGCGTTGAGCCGCGAAAAGGGAATTGATCCGCGGATTGTGGTGACTGCGGTGGAAGACGCCATTGTCATGGCCACCCGCAAGTACTACAAGTCGCAGGAAAATCTGCACGCCGAGTTGGACAAAGAAACCGGCAAGATCAATGCTTACGCGGTGAAGACGGTCGTCGAGACGCCGGAGCAAGTGGAAGATCCGCAGCTGCAAATTACGCTGGAAGACGCGCGCAAGGCCGATCCCAGCCTGGAAGTCGGCGGAGAGTTGCGCATTCCGAAGGTCACGGAAGGCATCCTCGGACGCATTGCGGCGCAACTCGCCAAGCAGGTGATTTTTCAAAAAGTGCGCGAAGCCGAACGCGACACGGTTTACAACGAGTACATCGGACGCGTGGGCGAAGTGGTGAACGCGACGGTGAAGCGCGTGGAAGGCCCGGATGTAATTTTCGACATCGGCAAGGCGGAAGCGCGCATGCCGCGCAAGGAGCAGTCGCGTCTGGAATCATTCGCTATCGGTGAGCGGGTGCGAGTGGTGATTGCGCGCGTGGAAAGGGCCTCAAAAGGTCCTGGCGTGGTGGTATCTCGCGCCGTGCCGGATCTGGTGCAGCATCTGTTCCAAACCGAGGTGCCGGAGATTTATGACGGCACCGTGGTGATCCGTGCCATCGCGCGCGAGGCTGGCGAGCGCACGAAGATCGCCGTCATGTCCAAGGACAAAGACGTCGACGCCGTGGGCGCCTGCGTCGGCATGAAGGGAATGCGGGTGCAATCGATCATCCGCGAACTGCACGGAGAGAAGATCGACATCATCGAGTATCACGAAGATGCGGTCACTTTCGCCGAGAAGGCTTTGCAGCCGGCAAAAGTCAGCAAGGTCACGGTGGTGGATTCCGGCGGCAAGCACTTGGAGGTGGTGGTCGACGACAGCCAGCTTTCGCTTGCCATCGGCAAGAAGGGGCAGAACGTCCGCCTTGCCGCGAAGCTGCTGGGTTGGAAGATCGACATCAAGAGTGAAGAAGAGAAGCGCCAGGAAGTTGAGCAGCAGATGTCGGCCATGGTCCCGCAGACGGCCACGCCGCTGGAAAGCGTGCCCGGCTTGGGCGATGGCCTGGTGGAGAAGTTAGGCGCTGCGGGTGTAACCTCGGTCGAGGCATTGGCCGACATGACTCCCGAGCAGCTCGAAGCAATTGAGGGGATCGGCCCGAAGACAGTAGAAAAAATCAGTCTGGCGGTGAATAATTACTTTGCCAGCCTGGAGTCGGGTGCGGCGGTTGAGGGTGAAGCGGCTCCCGAGGGTGAACTCGCGGCGGAGTCCTCTGCCGCAGTCGGCGAGGAAATTACCGAGGAAATCCCGGTGAGCGAAGAAGCGGCTTCCGGCGAATCCACGGTGGAAGCCGGTAGCGAAGCTGCCCCAGACGAGAACCAAGGGCAAGCCGGGAATTCGGAAGAGCCGTCTGCTCCGGAAGCGGATTCCGCTTCCGAAACCAGGGAATGATGATGACACGCTGCAATATGTTCGCAGGCGTGGGTCCGAAGAAATTGACTCCGTGAGGTCGCAATGAAGACCTAACTACAACGCGGAGAGATGAAAGGCCGGATGAGTAAGGTTCGAATCAACGATCTTGCTAGAGAGCTGGAAGTCAAGAGTAAAGCTATTCTGGATACGCTACCGCTAGTCGGGGTGACCGAGAAGAAGACGCATTCCAGTTCTCTGGAAGAGCATGAAGCGGAAAAGGTGCGTGTGTATGTCCGTTCCGCCGCGGAAGGCTCGTCCTCAGCGGGCAAGTCCAGTTCGCGCCCCGCCCGCGGCGAAGAAGAAATAAAAACGAAAATTGATTTGTCGCACATCTCGCGTCCCGGAGATGTGCTGAAGGCAATCACTCAGAAGAAAGAGGCCGTGGCTCCGGTTGCGCCTCGTCCGCCGGTGAGTCATGCACCGGTCGCGCCTCCTGTAGAAAAACCAGTGGTCGCGCCTCCGGCCGCAGTAAGCCGGCCCACAACCGTTGCCCCTCCGGTAGTAAAACCAGCGACAGAGCCCCCGGCAGTTCCCGTGACTGCAACTCCGTCGGCTCCAGTTGTTCCTTCGAGACCGGTAGCACAGTCTTCGGTCGAATCAGCGCCGGTCGCGTCTTCGCCGGTGGTCGCGCGTCCGGGCGCACCGCCTGTAGTGACTCCTCCTGCGCCGGCGCCTCCGACAGTTTCCGCGAGCGCTCCGCCTGCGGCTCCAGTGGCGGCAAAGCCCCTGGCTCCGCCAGCGCCGCGCATGATTGTTCCGCAAACCGGCCCGCGACCTGTGTACAAGGCTCCCGTTCGTCCGGCTCCGCCGCCGGTGCAACCTGGAGTTCCCATCGGCGGCGCAATGCGTGCCGCGCCGGGACGTCCCGTGCCCGGCCAGCCAATTTTCCAGCGGCGTCCACCCATGCACGGGCCCGGCGGAGGTCCGCCGCGTCCCCCGCTTCGTCCCGGTGAACGTCGGCCCATGCATCCTACGCGACAAGCTCCCGCGGGTGCGCGTCCGCTCGGCGTGGGTCCAGCTCTTCCACCTCCCGGCACCACCCGGCCCGGCAGCCGTCCCGGCGGTCCAGCGCGCCGTCCCGGCCAGCGTTATGTTCCGCGCGGCGTAAAGGAAGGCCCGATGAAGGGCTACACGCCACCACCGCGCATGGTGGTGTCGAATGAGCCCCAGCCGATCACACGCAGCATTACGATCACGGAAGGCATCAGCGTAAAAGATCTCGCGGAGAAGCTCGACATCCGCGCCAAGGATCTGATTTCGCGCCTCCTGTCAAAAGGCGTTTTCGCCACCATCAATCAGACGCTCGACGCCGAACTGGCCAGCGAAATGGCACGCTTCTTCGGCGCAGATACGAACGTCATCACATTCGAAGAGCAGACCGCGAAAGAAATTGACGCGGCAGCTGCCGGGGAAGAATCCGCGCCTGAGACGGGAATTCGTCCGCCCGTGGTCACAATCATGGGCCACGTCGATCATGGCAAGACCACGTTGCTCGACTCGATTCGCCTGACAAATGTAGCGGAAGGCGAAGCGGGAGGAATTACGCAGCATATCGGCGCCTACAAGGTGCGGATCACCGACAAGGAATCACCCGCATTCGGACGCGAGATTGTATTCCTCGATACTCCAGGCCACGAAGCTTTCACTCGCATGCGTTCTCGCGGCGCGAAGGCGACCGACATCGTCGTGCTCGTCGTGGCCGCTGACGACGGCGTCATGCCGCAGACTCTCGAAGCCATCGACCACGCGCACGCGGCCGAAGTGCCCATCATCGTCGCCGTAAACAAGATCGACAAACCGGATGCCTTGCCCGATCGCGTGAAGAAACAGCTTGCGGACCGTGGTTTGGTTCCGGAAGAGTGGGGCGGCAAGACGGTGTTCGTCGACGTCTCCGCAAAGAAGAAGACGAACCTGAATCTGCTGATGGAGATGATTTGCCTGGTGGCCGATCTGGGTGAACTGAAAGCGACCCCGGAACGCGCCGCAACCGGCGTGGTGCTTGAAGCCAAACTGGATCGCGGACGTGGTCCCGTCGCCACCGTGTTGGTACAGAACGGAACGCTGAATGCCGGCGACAATTTTGTTGTCGGGAACGTCTATGGCAAAGTGCGCGCCATGTTTGACGATCGCGGCGCGCAGTTGAAGACCGCTCCACCTTCCACCCCGGTGGAAATTATCGGAATGGAATCGCTGCCGCAGGCCGGCGATCAATTCGTCGTAGTGGCCGATCGCGATAAAGCGCGCGGCATCTCCGAATATCGCGAACAAAAGTCCCGTGAAGCTGCCCTGGCCAAGAGTTCCCGCGTATCGCTGGAAGGACTAGCGGAGCAGATCAAGGCTGCGGGCACCAAAGAATTGAACGTCATTCTGAAGGGCGACGTACAAGGCTCGGTGGAAGTCATCACCGATTTGCTCACGAAACTTTCGAACGACAAAGTTCGCCTGAAACTGCTGCGCTCAGGCGTAGGAGCAATTACCGAGACCGATGTTCTGCTTGCCTCCGCATCAAACGCAATCATCATCGGCTTCAATGTCCGGCCGGAGCGGAAAGCACAGGAAATTGCCGAGCAGGAAAAAGTCGATATCCGTCTGCACTCGATCATCTACGAACTGCAGGACGAGATCAAACGTGCGATGAGCGGTTTGCTCGAGCCCACCTACAAAGAGCATTATCAGGGCCGCGCCGAAGTACTCAACGTCTTCCGCATTCCGAAAGTTGGTACTGTCGCCGGTTGCCGCGTGAGCGACGGCCTGATCAAACGCGACTCCGAAGTCCGCTTGCTGCGGGACAATGTGCAGGTCTTCAAAGGCAAGGTGGGATCACTACGGCGCTTCAAAGATGATGCCAGCCAGGTCACAAACGGCATGGAGTGCGGCATCTCGATCTCCAACTACGGCGACATCAAAGTCGGCGACGTGATTGAAGCCTTCGTCACGGAGCGAATTGCGGCGGAAGTAATTGCTTGAAAGCGGTTTCCAGTTTCTGGTGTCCAGTTTCCGGCGGCTCCGCGTGAGACTGGAAACTAGAAGCTGGATACTGGAAACTGCTCTTGATCGCCTTTCTCACCCTCGAACTGCACATCGAAGCAGCGCAATCGCTCAAAGACAAGCGGCAGGTGTTGCGCAGTCTGAAAGATCGTTTGCGCTCCAGCTTTAACATCTCCGTTGCCGAACTCGATCCCAGTAGCCTGTGGAATCGAGCCACCATCGGCGTCGTCAGCATCTCCGATTCGCGCGACTATCTCGATGGACTGATGAAAAACGTGGAGCGACAGGCCACGCGCATCGCGAATAACCACGGCGCGGAGGTTGCCGACTCGTTCGTGGAATATCTGTAGAACTCTTTTCCAAAAAAACCGCCCAAAATCCTGGAAGCGGTGGCTGTCGCTATCGCATTGTTACCTCTGTACTTACCCCAACCACTCTTTTGTGCGGGACGATAGCACGAGGGAGCCAACACCGGCGGCCAAATTTCTGATATTCTCATGCGTTTTACTTCGAGGTGAGCAGTGGAGAAGCGGGGGCTGAAATATCATCGCGGGCGGTTAGGCGAAGCCTTGCGCGAGGAAATCGAAACGCTGGTGGAAGGAGAACTGGCGGATCCGCGCATCGGACTCGTGGGTGTGACCGCCGTCCATGTCGCCGACGATGGCCGGTCCGCGCAGGTTCTAGTGGATGTAGATGGCGATGATCAGGAAGCTGAGCGCAGTCTCGAGGGCTTGCTTGCGGCCAAAGAATACATCCGGCATGAATTGGTTGAGCGTTTGCGGCTGCGGCGTGCGCCCGAATTATATTTTCGGCTCGACCGCTCGGAGCGGGAAAAAGCGCGAGTCGAAGAACTGTTGGCGCGGGCAAAAAAGAGAATGAAATCGCATGCCAAGCCCGGTGCGGGAAAGGCGTAGCAATGTTGCGGGACGTTCTTCATCAAATCGAGCAACGTGACCGGTTCGTGCTTACTTCGCATGCCCGGCCCGATGGCGACGCCATCGGATCGGCGCTGGCGTGCTGCCAGATTCTGCGAGCCATGGGCAAGCAAGCCGATGTTATGCTGCGCGACGGAGTCCCGCGAATCTATCGAACTCTACCTTTTGCGGATCAGGTGCTGCAGGCGAATCGCGTGACCGGAAATTATGAAGCTGCAATTATCCTGGAGTGTGACAGCGTCAACCGCACGCGTCTCGAGGGTCTGGAGGATCGCTTCCTGATCAGCATTGATCATCACGTCAGCGGACGCCCCTTCGCGCACGTGAACTGGATCGATCCCCATGCCGTTGCCACAGGAGAAATGGTTTTTCGCTTGGCTCGCGAAGCTGGGACTCCGTTTTCTCCGGAGATGGCGACTTGCCTTTACACCGCGTTGATGACCGATACCGGGTCCTTCATGTTTCAAGGGACAAACGAACATACCTTCGCGCTGGCACGCGAACTGGTGCTCGCCGGCGCTGATCCCTCTCATTGCGCGCGCAATATTTATTTTGCCCATTCCGTGGCCAAGATAAGGCTGCTTGGAGAAGCGCTGCGTAATCTGAACACCGAAGGCCATGTGGGCTGGACTTGGGTAACGCAGGAACAGATGGAGCGCTGTGGAGCGAAGGAAGAAGATTGCGAGGGTCTGGTCAATTACGTCCTCTCTATCGGAGAAGTTGAAGTGGCAGCTTTCTTCCGCGAACTTCCCGACGGGCGGTTTCGCTTGAGTCTTCGCAGCAAGGGAAAACTCGATGTAGCGAGAGTGGCCGAGGGTTTCGGAGGCGGCGGCCATGAATGCGCCAGCGGTTGTTCCATCGATGGTCCGCTGGCCCACGCGGTCCACCTGGTTCTGGAATCACTGCGCTCCGGTTCTTTCATACAATAAAGTTACGATTTTTCTTTTCCCATTGATGTCCACAGGTCTCGGAACCCTCCCATGACCACTCGAACACGTACCGACTCGCTGTTGCTCGCGGGATTCTGTGCGTTTTTGTTTCTCTACGGTTTGGGACAGTTCGGGCTCATCGGAGCCGACGAGCCGCGATACGCGCAGGTGGCGCGCGAAATGCTGGAACGTCACGACTGGATTACGCCCGTCCTGGGAGGCCGGCCGTGGCTGGAAAAGCCGCCACTCTATTACTGGCAAGCTATGCTCGCTTACCGCATCTTCGGCGTCAGCGATTGGGCTGCGCGACTGCCTTCGGCGCTCGATGCCACTCTTCTGGTTCTGGCAGTCTACTTCTTCCTGCGCCGCTTTCGGTGCGGCTCTGAACTTGACGGCGCATTGGTTGCAGCATCATGCGCAGGTATCGTCGGCTACGCTCGCGCCGCGTCCACCGACATGCCACTGGCTGCGGCCTTCACGATTGGCATGCTCGCCTGGTGGGCATGGCGCGAAAGTGGAAAGAGAAGTTACCTCGCGATCTTTTATGTCTTCATGGCGCTAGGGACTTTGGCGAAAGGTCCAGTAGCTCCCTTTCTCGCCATAACGGTCATCGTCTTCTACGCAGTCGCTGCGGGCGAACTGCGACTGGTACTGAAAACGCTGTGGCTACCGGGGATTGTTTTGTTCTGCGTCGTCGCCCTGCCGTGGTATGTCGCAGTACAGGCGCGCAATCCCGAATTTTTTCGCGAGTTTATTGTTGAGCACAATCTCGGCCGATTCTCAAAGAACCTTTATCACCATACCGAGCCATTCTGGTATTACCTGCCCGTAACGGCTTTGGCGCTGCTTCCGTGGACGGTTTTCGCGATCACGGCTTTCGTGCAGTCGATAAGGAAATGGCGGGTCTCGCGAAAATCGATTAAAGACTCGCGAAATAGTCTCGAAACCCAATTCGGTGTTTTCGTGTGCTGCTGGCTGGCTGTACCTTTAGCATTTTTTTCCATCTCTCAATCGAAACTTCCTGGCTATGTTCTTCCCGCGATTCCTGCCGGAGCCCTACTACTCTCGGATTACCTGAGGAAGCGTCTGCAAAACCGTGACGACGATCGAACGCCCGTCTGGCTCGTAATTTTGCATTCGCTGTGCGCCGCGGCTCCAATTGTTCCAGCGCTGTTGATTGCATACTTGATCACGCAGCATCGTCTGCCCGGCGGCCAGCCCATACTCATCGCTCTTGCCATCGCATTTGTGCTCTGTGGCGGAATTGCGCTCACCCTCGTGCGCAAGAGTGGTCTGCGCATGCTGCGCTTCGTCACTCTGATCCCCGTCGTGCTCACGGTCGGTGCCGTGCTGAAGCTTGGTTCCGTGGCGATCGACCAAACGCTGTCGGCACGGCCGCTCGCCCAGGAGATCGCCGATATCGAAACCCATCCGCTGCCACTCGCCGTTTATCATGTTTCCCGCGAACTCGAGTACGGCCTCACGTTTTATCGCAACCACCTAACCTTCAACTACGACTGGGGAAGTGTTCCATCGGTAGAGCATTTACTAGTGGCTCCGGAGAATTTGCAGGTGGAAATTGCAAAACTGGTTGCGGGGCGGAAAGTCTCTTATCTTGGCCATTATGCTCCGCAGCGTGTGGATTATTACTGGGTTGCCGCCGCCGGCACAAATTCTCCGCGCTAACTCGCGGCAGTCGGTATTGCCGCCTTGTGTTCGCCGGTTTGCCTCGCGTCTTCGAACCCACTAAACTCGGAGTTCTGCCGTGGCGAACGAAGCCGGAATGCTGGGCTGACTTTGCAGGAGCCCTGTGGAGATTCTCGACCTCAGACATTTTTCCTCCGTGGATTTGCGTCCCCTGCTCGATGATGAGGGTCGAGTCTGGGCCAGCCTTCTTTCATGGGATTACAGCGGTTCGGCGGAGATGATCCTGCGCTATGTGGACGCCAAAATTCTTCCCGGCTACGCCGCTATCGAACGCGGACGCATCTTCGGCTACACCTTTTTTGTATATGAAGGCAGCAAGGGAGTTGTCGGCGATCTGTTCGTCGCGAACGGTAGCCGTCTGCCAAACCCGCGCGAGGTAGAACTCAAGCTGCTGACGCATGTGATCGAAACCCTGCAGCAATCTCCTGGAATTCACCGCGTGGAGGCGCAACTGCTGGCGCACGAATCGGGAAGTGTTGCCCGGCCGTTCCTCGATCAGGGATTTCAGCGCCATCCGCGCCTGTTTATGGTTCTCGATCTCGGCAAGATATCGCCAGTCGTCCCCCCAACCCATCCCGAGATTGAAATCCGACGCTGGACCGAAGCCGATTACCAGCCTGCCGCCGCCGTAATTACCGCAGCCTATCGCGGCCATGTCGACGCCCAGATCAACGACCAGTACCACACCCTCGGCGGATCGCTGCGCTTCCTGAATAATATTGTGCGTTTTCCGGGATGCGGATTGTTCGACGCGGAGTCCTCATTCGCTGTTCTGGATCGCAAGGCCAAAAACCTGATCGGACTGATTCTCTGTTCCCGCGTGCGCGGCGATGTGGGTCACGTGACCCAGGTGTGCGTCCTTCCCGAATATCGTTCGCGCGGGATTGGTGAGTCGCTTCTGGCCGCGACCGTGGGCAGTCTTCGCAAACGCGGCTTTTCCATGCTGTCGCTCACCGTAACCGAAGCGAATGCCCGCGCGGTCGCACTCTACCGTCGGTTGAATTTCGAGACGAAGAGAATATTTGATGCTTTCGTCTGGGAAGGGTGAAGAAGACGAGCTAAGTGCTAACGGCTACCTTCGAACCAGCCACATGGCCCAGCCCGCCACCAGAAGGCCACCGAGGAACATCACAAAACAGTAGAGGCCGTAGCGAACCATGTCGCGAGTGGTTTCGCGATGCGTGATGCCGAAGACGATGGACGCGAAAAGCGCAAACACAAACGCCGCGCTGAAGTGAGTGAGTTGGACGGTCATTGCTTTTTCCCGATGGCGATATGGTAGGCGTCTGCGACGGCAATGAAGTTCAGCAAGCCGGCCACGATCATAAACTTGGTTCCGTAATCCGCAATCGCGAAAGCAATCGCTCCCTGGCCTCCGTTCATGGCGAGGGTCGTGATATACATCCCTCCGGCGCCCAAGTCGCCAATGAATCCGAGAATGTCGAGAATGTCGCCGCCGTTGGCCTTGTAGATGTGGCCTTGCATCAGCAATCCGAGCACGAACAAGGCTCCGATCGAGACCAGTAGCAATAGGCCGCGAATCCAGCGCTTTTGGATAAGGTGGCCCGCGCCCGGTATGAGCCATCCCACCGCCGGAGCGATGACGGACATCATGCTGGCGGGCTGCGCCGGTTCAACTGCTTTGGTTTTAGCTGTAGTTGAATTTGCCATCAGATGATTACGATCTCGCGTTGAATCTTGCCGGTCACTTCCGCCGACTTCGGTCGAACCAGCATATTGACTTCGCTGCGCACTCCAAACTCCGGCAGGTAAATCCCGGGCTCGATCGAGAAGCAAGAGTTGGGAAGAAGCTGGCGCTCATCGTGAATTTCCAGATCGTCCATATTGGCTCCATTGGAATGGACGTCGGTGCCAATGGAATGTCCGGTGCGATGAATAAAATATTCGCCGTATCCTTTTTGCTTGATGTGGTTGCGCGTGGCGCGGTCCACTTCCCATCCTGCGATCCGGTGTCCGGCGGCGATCGCGTCGGTCACGGTCTTTACTCCGGCATCACGTGCGTCGCGGACAATCTCGAAAACCTCACGCATGCGTCCGGACGGCGCGGAGCCGACAAAGCCCATCCAGGTGATGTCATAGTAAACCGCATCGGGAACATCTTTCTTTCCCCACACGTCAAGCAAGACCAGATCGCCCTCGCGAATAGGAACCGGATGATCGGCGCGCGGCTCGTAGTGCGGATTCCCGGCGTTCGCGTTGACTGCGACAATCGGTGGATCGTCCGTGAGCAAATTCTCGCGCCGAAACGCCTCCATGAACCACTGCTGGATTTCATGTTCGGTGGTTCCACCATTGCGCGCCCGCTTCCCGATTTCCTTGAAAGCCGCCGCCACAATCGAATCCACACTATCGCGCGCTGCAAAGTGCGTCTTGATTTGCTCCTCGCTCCACGTGGCTTCAAACTGCGCGACCAAATCAGCGGCACTGACCACGTTCTTTCCCAAACCACGCAGCATTTCGATTGTCCCACCATCGACCAGAGAAATGGTGAAGACAATATTGTTGGGCGAATACTGCATCGCGATGTCGCGATACGGTCCGAGTATCGACTTTAGGCTGTCGAATAATTCCTGCCATCCGGAATACTGCCGCTTGCTGCCGGGCAAGGAATCGAGGTGTCCGGCTTCGATCTTGTGCACCAGCTTCACAGGCTCGCCCTGCGCCGGGATCAGGTAAAACCAGCGTCGCGTGACCATCAGGTTTGCGGGCAAGCCCAGCACACGATAAGCAATGGGATCGCGATGGTGGTGATCGTAAAACAACCACGCGTCGATGTTGCGTTCGCGCAGCGCAGATTGGATCGCGGCCAGGTCCATGAGCAAACCTCTATTGTAAACAATGGAATTGATTTGAGCGAATCCGGGATAACTCAGCCGGCAAGGATCCGTTTCCTCGTCGCTCGCGGCAGGGTCTCGCATGCGGTGCGCAAAACCAGGCGCGGAGCTCGTCCGCGAATCTTTATCAGATATGGAACTGTTTGCTTTGCGTCGAACTTTGCCGTCTCGCGCAGCAGCCAGCCCAGTCCCTTCTGCACCATGTCATCTTCGTCGGAAAGAAGCGAATCCGAAAGCTTTGTGATTTCAGGGAAGAACATCTTTGCGCGGGCGCCGCGAATCAGCGCCACGCAGGCCGCCCGCCGGCGCCAGCGTTTCGGCGACCTCGCCCACCGGAAAACGACCCTTGCACGCTGAGGTTTGGAAGCCATCATCGGAGCGATGAGGTCATGTGCCAGTGCATCGTGATCTGCCCAGCTGCGGATGCGGTCGAGCCAGGAGTCGAACAGCTTGAATTCTTTCTCGCCAAACTCGCCATCGAGTTTCTCCAGCAGAAATACTGCGGCAACCTTCTCCTCCAACACTGAGCCGTCGAAAAGGCGATCGGCAACATCGATCAGGAATTCGAGCCCATGATCCTTTCTTACATCGCGACGAAAATGCACCGCTGCTCGCCGCAAGTCTGCCGTATACCACCCGTGCGATTTGATCTCGTCTTTGAAGAACCACTGCACGCCCGACGCATGCCCGGCGGAGCCGCCCTCTCTCAGCGCAAGGCGAATCTGAGCAGCCATCTCTGCTGCTGTGTGCTTTGATTCCACTGGCCCAGATCGAGCTTTCGAACGCTTCGGCATGGCTTCGCGTTTTACTTTGCCGCGTTAGTGACTCTGAAATATCTGTCATAAACCCAAAGCATCGCAGTGGTGACCACACCGACAGTGGTCACAGCCCACCAAATTCGCGCCGGCTGGTGCGTGACTTCTCCGAAGTGATGCATGAGAGTGCCACCGAACCATCCGCCGATCAGCGATCCAATTCCGATCGGCAAGAATGCGAAGCCCATGTACGTGCCTTGCTGTCCTGGAGGCGCGAGCAGCGCAATATATTCGTAGTAGCGTGGCTGCTGAATGATTTCCCCTAAAGCGAGAACGAACAGAGAAAGCACCGCTCCCCAGAGCGTCGGCCGGATCGCGAGAATCAACCAGGAAACTGACGTGATCAGAGTGCCGAGAATTACCGCCTGAAACGCCGGAATCTTGCGCGTCAGAAGGTTGACCACAAGGGTGAGGCAGATCACGGTTAGGCCGTCGGTTACCAGAATGATCTCGACATCTGCGTGCGGATTGATGTAGCCATGGATATATCCCGGCAAGCTGATGTACTGCTGCCAGAACACGACCCAGTAACCCGTGAACAGCACGAGGAACCACATAAACCGGCTGATTCCAGCCAGCGTCAGCGCGAGAAGTGCAGCCCAAATCCACCAGGGCACTTTGTACGCGGGGTATATCCAGAGGCCAATGCGGAGTAGTAGAGCGACCATGAGCACTGGAAGAACCAGCCGGTAGTTGCCGACGACCACGCAAAAATTCCGCGCGACGGTGGCAATCGAAGGCGGAGGCGCATCTCCGGCCTTGCGCGGCTCGCGGAAGAAGAACAGGACCACGAAAAACATTGCAAATACACTGAGCGCGGCCACCCGATACACACTCTCGACGCCCAGATGGCGATGGGCCCATGAGGCGTAGTACGGCCCAAACGCACCACCGATGTTGACCATGGTGTAGTAAATCGAGTAGCCAATCGAGCGAACATTCGGCTTGGACGCGCGGGCCGTGGTGCCGACCACGCATGGTTTCACCAGCGAGATCCCGAGTGCGGGCAGAATCAGGATGCAGCCAACAAACAGTTCGAGCGGTACCGCGTCGCGTATCGGAGCCAGCCAGGATGCTCCGATCGAGCCAATCAGAAAATACGCGGCGGCTAGAATCAGATACGCGATCGAAAGCGCGCGCCGGAAGCCCAGTCGGTCGGCAGCAGCCCCGCCGAAGATGGCAAGAAACCACACCATTCCGCCGAATATTCCCGTCAGCGTTCCAGTCTGTTCCGTGGAGAAATTGAGTTTTTCCTGCAGATAGAGAGCGAGCGAAGCGAAGGCTCCGTAGTAAGAGAGGCGCTCAAAGATCTCGCTGAGATTCGCGATCCAGAATGGCTGTTCAAACCCGGTGCGAATCTCCTGCAAACGTTCGGAAAAGCTCAAGTGGGACTCCCTGATGGTGAGTCTGGCGCTGGCTCTCGCCCATGCTTGTTTGCTAACTTCGGCACCTCTCACGTCTACATCTGAATGCGTGTCCTGACTTCCTCGGCTGAGAGCCCGGACACACGAATCACCTTGTTACGACCGGTCTGGCCGGAGGCAATGGTAACGGAATCGCGCGGTACCTTCAAAAGCTTTGCGAGGAATTCGACGCAAGCCTGGTTAGCTTTGCCATCGATGGGCGGCGCGGTGAGTGAAAGTTTGAGTGCATCGCCAAGCTCGCCGCTGATTGCGTTTTTCTTCGCGCGGGGATGGACCTTGACCGCAAACGTCACGCCTCCGCCCGACTCCCGAATGGCAATCAAGCGTTTTTCCCCAGCGAGAATGCGGTCTCGACCAACAACAAGGCCGTCAGCAGGGGCACTTGCGGGTTGTGCAAAGTGCGCGACCTTCCAATGCTCGCCATCAGGGCAATCCCGAACGCCAGCATTGCGACATTCGCTGCGATGCAAAACAGCTTGAGGCCTCTCACTCCAGGGCCATTGCGAATACGCAGTAAGTTCAGCATCGAGGCAAACAACAAAGCCAGGCACGTCCCGAATATCCAGATCCTGCCGGTGTAGGTTCTCGGCACAAGCAGGGAACTCACAATGGCCAAAACAAAGAGGATTCCCGCACAAAGCCAGTCGAGAAGCTTCATTGGTCCTCTTCGTCCTCTCTGGCTAAGGTTTTGTCCGCTCTCCGAAGATCGCTGTCCCCACGCGCACGCAAGTCGATCCTTCTTCAATCGCTATCTCGAAATCGTGAGACATCCCCATGGAAAGCTGATCCATCCCAACGGCCGGAAGCTTGCGCGACGCAATCGTATCGCGCAACTCGCGGACCTTGCGAAAATAGGGGCGCGCATCTCCGGGATTTTCCGTGAATGGAGGCACCGTCATCAATCCGTGGAATATCAGGCCGTCCAGGTGCGGCGCGGCCAGCAACAGTTCTTCCAGTTCACGAGAATCAGGCGCTACGCCACTTTTCGCAACTTCGCCGCCAACGTTGATTTCGACCAGCACGTCCAGCCTCTTGCCGAGCGACCTTGCCGCTGCGTCCAGTTTTTCAGCCAGCTTCAACGAATCGACCGAATCAACGGCGCGAAAAAATTCCACTGTTCTTGCCGCCTTATTGGTTTGCAGATGTCCGATCATGTGCCACTCACCGTCCTGCAAATCCCCAAGCGCCGCGACCTTGCCGGCAAACTCCTGCACTCGATTTTCTCCGAATACCCGAAGGCCCGCGCCGTAAGCTTCGCGGATCTTCTCCGGCGGCTGCGTCTTGCTGACGGCCATCAAAGTGATTTCATCCGGAGAGCGCCCAGTACGGAGCGCTGCGGCTGCGATGCGCTCGCGGATATAAGCAATATTTTCAGCAATCGACACTGATTTGATTTAAACACAGAGGAACACTCGGAGCCCATCATGGCAGGCCTCAGTTTTTGCTTGATGCTTACATGATGGCCGTCGGTGGTGCCGGTTCGTCGGGACTGC
The DNA here is from genome assembly GCA_964403025.1 of uncultured Acidobacteriaceae bacterium. Taxonomy (GTDB): domain Bacteria; phylum Acidobacteriota; class Terriglobia; order Terriglobales; family Acidobacteriaceae; genus Sulfotelmatobacter. Next base: position 88,515 of record CAYOEH010000012.1, read on the forward strand.
CGGCATTGGCCAGTGGCACTCGTATCATCACCAGTATCAGCACTGCCAGCGCGGCCAGGGCTACCCAGAACGAAGGCGTCCAGTGAACGAGCGTCACATCTTTGCCGGACCCAACCAGCCCGGCGATCACCAATCCGCACAACGCCTCGCCTGCGATCAGTCCGGAGGCGGTCAGCACGCCGGAGTTTTCGACCCGCGCCTTCTGCGCATCGTTGTAGCCACGCCGGTCGCGGAGTTTGTCGGTGACCCAGCGGATCACGCCGCCTACGAAAATAGCGAACGTCGTTCCCAGCGGCAAATACATTCCCACCGCGAACAGCATCACGCTCTTCACTTCGATCATGATCATGGCAAGGCCCAACAGAATTCCCACAATCACCAATGGCCACGCCATGTCCCCGCCCACAATTCCCTTGGAAAGCATCGCCATCAGTCCCGCCTGCGGAGCCGGGAGTGCCGCACTGCCGAAGTGGTATGCCTTGTCGAGCACAGCCAACGGGAAAAACAACACCAGCGATGCCACTACGACGCCGAACAGATCGCCGATCTGCATTTTTGAAGGCGTCCCTCCCAGGATGTGCCCAACCTTCAAATCCTGCAGCATCTCACCGGCAACGGCAGACGATACGCAAACCACGGCCGCGACTCCGAGCACCGCCGCCACGCCGCCGGTTCCGGAAACGCCGAGTGCCACCATCAACAGCGCGGCAATCACCAGCGTGCACAGCGTGAGCCCCGACACAGGATTATTCGACGAGCCAATCAGGCCCACCAGATTTCCCGACACAGCGGCAAAAAAGAAACCCAGAACAATCATTACCAGCGCGGCCACCACCGAAGCCGTAATAACCCGCGAGCTCGACAGATTTCCCGCCCCGCCAATGAAGTAGTAGTAAAGGGCGATCATGGCCAGGAACACGACTCCCACGCCGGCAAAAATCGCCTTCGACGGTAGATCGCGATCAGTTCGATTTGTAGCCTCGTGCGCGGCGGCAGACTTCTTCAGATCAGAAACCGCGCGTGCCATGCCCGCGCCCAATTGTTTCCGCATCTTGAACAAGGTGTAGGAGGCTCCCACCAGCATCCCGCCCACCGCAATCGGACGTACGATCGAGTAGTAGATGGCTCCCGCCAGCAGAGGCCATGCCAGCGTTTGTCCCGCAGGCTGCGCCGCCTGAATGTACGGGCCAATCGTGAAGGTTAGAAGCGGGACCAGCAAGCCCCAGGCCAGCACGCCTCCGGCAAAATTGAGCGCCGCCAGCCGCGGGCCAATGATGTAGCCAACACCCAGATAAGCTGGGCTGATATCGGGCGCGGTCAGCAGCGTTGCGCCGCCCGTGATCGTGGTCGCCACATTTGGATTTGTACCCGTGCGCAGCAGCAACTTCTTGCCCAAAGCACTGATGGTGACCGGAAACGTATTGTTCGCCGAGAAAACATTGACCGCGCCCAGCAGGTACATGAATCCGCCAAAGCCCATGTTGGCAAATAGAATCTTTGCAGCCTTCGCGCCTTGCTGTCCTGCTTTGTGAATCTCCGAGGCGGCCACCGATTCCGGATAGGGAAGGTCGGGATCCTCCACCATTACGCGCCGCAGAAGCGTCACAAAAAGTATCCCGAGCGTTCCACCAATCACCATCAGCGCTACCGAGTTCCAATACTTTTCTCGTGTCAAACCCGGCCACAGTCCGGCCATCACGAATGCTGGAATGGTGAACACGGCTCCCGCCGCCACCGATTCGCCGATCGAGCCTACGGTTCGCGCGATGTTCTCTTCGAGCAAGGAGCCTTTCATCAGCCGCAACAGCGCCATCCCGATCACCGCCGCCGGGTACGTTGCCGCAATCGTCATTCCGGCTTTCAGACCGAGATAGGCATTGGCCGACCCGAGAATCGCCGTCATCACCAGCCCAATCAGCAATGCACGGAAGGTGAACTCTTTCATTTCCATATTTTCGGGAACGTATGGAACGTGCTTCTTCCGGATTGGTGGGGCCACCGTGCTCATGAGCGAGATCCTCGCAGAATGGGATAAGTCCCGATACTCCAGCTTTATATGCGAAACACCGGAACGGCGCACGTTAGCACGCGGGCGGGCTGCTTTACAAGTGCGGCGCTCCTTGCGGAATGGTAACGCCCGGGGCGGATCCGACGTTATCCGCGCAAACCCGACTTAGGGTAAAATAGCAACAATTGGTCGTTCACCCCTTCGTTGTGTTGTTCTTCCGAGGTGCAGTGTGACACATCACTCCTCCGGCCAGCTCTGGTTTCAGAAGTATTTCGAATTTCACTGCAGCGATTGTGGCTGCGAAACCGGCTTTCGTTCCCGGCGCCGCACGTTTTCCGAACGCTATCTTCTTCCGATCTTTCTGCTGCAGCCGGTACGCTGCTCGGAGTGTTTCCGGAGGGACTATCGTCTGATTTTCATGCCGGTGCGCGAGCGGCTTTCGGACGTGACCAGGAACCATCCGGTCTCATCCGTTTCAGGTGGCGACACTCGTAACGTTGCCTAGCGGACCGGACGCCGCTATACTGGCGATAAGCGGGCAACGCGGAAGCGCCCCATTTTCGTGGGCATCACGGAGGCCGTCTTCAGCAGTAGTGGAGACCGAATTCGGGCTATCCAGGCCAAAGCCGCAGTGGCAGGGCCTTCTATTGCTTTCGAAGGCAGTCGATCCTGGTTTGACCGAACTTTTCCCGGTCGAGTTTCTGTTCAAATTGCTCAGAGTCTTTTCTCCGTTCTCTTTCCCTCCGATTGCCGTATCTGCGGCGAGCCTCTAGTACAGATATCCCGTCTTCCCGTCTGCCGGGAATGTCTTGCCGCTATGCATTTCACCGCAGGTGGAGTCTGCTTCGTTTGCGGCGAGCGCCTGTTTTCGTCCTACGCGCTCTCCGTGTCTGACGGCGAGCCTCGATGCGGTTTGTGCCGGCGAATCGCCCCCGTCTTCGAGCGCGCGGTGGCCTACGGCAGCTATGAGGGTGGACTTCGCGAGCTGATTCATTTGCTGAAGTACTCCGGAGTCTATCCGGCGGCGAATGTTTTGGGACGTATGCTGGCGGAAGTAGTCGAGGAACTCTCACCCGGGTTTGCCGCCGATCAACTCTTCGTCATTCCGGTGCCGCTGCATCGCAGTAAGCTTCGGCAGCGCGAGTTCAATCATGCGGAGTTGATCGCGCGCGCGGCGCTGAAACTCAGGCCGGCCTCGGGACGTTTGAATCTGCTTGCAGGCGCGCTCGAGAGAAAGCGCGGAACGCCTTCCCAGACCGGCCTCACACGCCACCAGCGCCGCGAGAACGTGCGTGGCGCGTTCGGCGTTACCCAGGCCGAAAGCGTGCAAGGACGCGAAGTCCTGCTTGTGGATGACGTTCTTACCACCGGGGCCACTGTTTCAGAATGCGCCCGTGTTCTGCGCCGTGTCGGAGCGACCAAAGTATGGGTTGCAACCGTCGCCCGCACACTGAAGGCTTCCGATCAGCATGTGGAGGTTCGGTTGTCCGGGGACGCAGCAAGTGACGAGGCATCATCGGAGGCGCAAGATATTCGCGTGGCTCGCGCGGTCGGCATCTAAGTACGAGTCGCTGTAACAGCGAGAGAGAAGACAAGCGCGGTGTCGAGGAGACAAACGAGCGTCATGTCAGCAAGAATTGAAGCCGACGGAGGACTGATAGGCAGGCACGCCGCCGGACTGTTCGCCGGGACGGCGGTGCAGCGCGACAGCAACGGTCACGCGCTGCATGCTCCCGTGCTCGTCCTGAACGCTTCTTACGAGCCTATCAATGTTTGCGCCGCGCGCCGCGCCCTGGTCCTGGTGTTGAAGGGCGTGGCCATGACGGAAGAAGAGAATGGACACTTTCTGCACGCCGCGCGCATCGCCATGCGTGTGCCGTCGGTCATTCGACTCCTGGAGTATCGCCGCATCCCGCACCAGAGCCGTGCTCTCTCGCGAAAAAATATCCTGCTGCGCGACCGCAACACCTGCCAGTATTGCGCCACCGTGCTGCCTTCCGGGGAGCTGACCCTCGACCACGTTATTCCTCGCTCCCGTGGAGGTTCCTCTACCTGGGAGAATCTTGTGGCCTGCTGCCACACCTGCAATCGCCGCAAGGGCAATCAGTTTCTCGCCGAAGCCGGCATGAAGCTGATGCGCGAACCGCGCGCCTTCAACCTCCACACCAGCCGCCACATCATGCGCCTGATGGGCCGGTCGGATGACAAGTGGAGAAAGTATCTGTTCTATTGAGGTTGCAAGGTTTCAGAGTTTCAAGGTTTCAGAGAAAAGGCGGAATGCCTTTAAGCTCCGAGACAGAAGCCTTATGGCCCGCTCTTATCGTGAACTTCTCGTTTGGCAGAAGGCCAAGGCCCTCACTGTCGGGATCTATCGGGCTACCGAAATTTTCCCGCGGACTGAGATTTACGGCTTGCCTCACAAATCAGACGGGCCGCTGTTTCGGTAGCTTCCAACATCGCGGAAGGCCAAGGCAGATTAACTCTCGGGGAGTTCCAGCATTTTCTAGGACAAAGCGCGTGGTTCCCTGCTGGAACTCGACGCCCAAGTGGCCATAGCGCTGGACTTGGCGTACCTGAAACCCGAGCAATACGAAATCTTGGATCGTGAGATCTACCAGGTCCTGGGCCTTCTAAATCGCCTAATCGAGTCCCTGCGCAAGGGCAGAAGCCAGTTGGATTTGAAACCTTGAAACTATGAAACTTTGTTACTGCGGCTTCTTCTGATCCGGACTCGGATTCTGATCCGGCGGCGCCTTCTGATCCTTCTGATCCGCCTTCGGAACTTCCTGGCCGTTGTACAGAATCCTCACATTCGATCCAAACCGTTTGTAGTCCTCGTATTTCACAATTTCGCGAATGTGAATATCGCCGGTGTTGAATTGCAAGGTATCATCGGCTCGCGTGTAGGTGGGAAACCAGTATTTGTTGTCGATCTGCTGCCGCCAAGTGGTGAACTTCGGGTAAAGATGTTCTTGCTTTCCCTTCTTCTTCGTATCCTTAATCTCCGGGACAGCCTGCCCATAGGTCTTCACGATCTGGAAATCCTGGTCATCGACCCAGATGCGGCCCTGGAAATAGCGCTTCTTGCCCACAATCGCTTTCGGGGCAATATCGAAGACGTAACAGTGCAACGTGTCTTCCTGCTGCTGGCCCACATAAAGAATGTTGTATTCCGGAATCTCGTCGCTCGTGAGCACGAAAGGCAGGCGGTTGCGGAAATCCTGAACGTCGCCTTCGTCGAGCGACAACCCTCCCTGTTCCAGTGACGACTGCGGCGCGAACACGACGTTCTCGATGCGATGTCCCTTGTCGTCGTAAAGCACGTCGAACACTTCGTGATATTCCCCGGTAACCGTGTCGCCGTCGCGCGTCTGCACCTTGATGTCTTGTCGGTAGGTGTACTGATCGCGGGCTTCCTTAAACAGTTTTTCCTTCGCCGCAAAGTGTGTGATGATTTCGTCGGGCGTGACGCCCTTCGGCGCGGTATTTTCCAGGGGCCCTTCCTGCGCAGTCGCGGGGGCAGCAAGGAAGGCGCATACAGCGAAGACGGCAAAAGACAGAAGAATGCGGGGCGGCCGGTTCATGAACCTATTTTATCGAATAACTGATCTTGTCGAACAACGGATCGATGGGCTTGCGAGGAGGCAAGTTCCCCAACTTCGTGCGCCTTTGCCGAGTGCCTCTGCGAACCGCGACCGCGGCGACCCTCCCCCGACCCCTCTCCGCTCAGTGAGGCCGGGGGTAGGGCGCTGCAGTTCTGCCGTTACCTTGGATGCCATATCAATCAGGGGGTTGCCGTCGGAAAGATTGTGAGACGTGTATCCGTGTGTCGGTTCTGCCCGTGATTGTCATCCAAAGCGAAACGAAGGACCTGTGCAACTGGCTTGCGAGCGAGACAGCAGCCGCAATCTGACAAACCAAGCCGGCGGCTAGAAGCCATAAGCGCTCCCCTGTTACACTCATCGGTTTGCCGAGGAGGTCCCTTCATGCATCGTCTTTTTCTTACATTTCTGGTTGTTGCCTTAGCCTTTCCCGCTTTTTCCCAGGCCAAGCATCCCTTCACCTTCGAAGACATGATGAAGCTCAAGCGCGTCGGCGAGCCGGAGGTTTCGCCCGACGGCAAGTGGGTGATCTTCAGTGTGGTCGATGTCGATCTCGCTGCGAACACGAAGACGCCGCACATCTGGATCGTGCCTCTTTCAGGCAGCGAAGAAAAAAGTGACGATCAGAAGAGTGGGGTGCCCCATATCTCGCCGAATTTGCGAGGCATGGGAGGCACGGAACGCGAACTCGTAGCCGACCAAGACGCCGACCGCCCGCGCTGGGCGCCGGATGGGAAGCGATTTGCGTTTCTCTCTACGAAAGAGCAGGGATCACAGGTTTGGATCGCGGATTTCGATGGTGCGGCAGGTACAGTCGAGAGAGTCTATAAGCTAACCTCGTTGCCCACGGAAGCTGGCGGCGAACTTTGGTCGCCCGATGGGAAGAATGTCCTTTTTACTTCGGATGTTTATCCGGAATGCGACGGGCAACCCGACGAAGTCGCCTGCAATGCCAAGAAACTCGACGAGGCCAACAAATCTAAAGTCAAGGCTCAGATTTTCACTCACCTGCTTTACCGGCATTGGAACGCCTACAAAGAAGGCAAGAGAAGCCATATCTTCCTGGTTCCGGTTCTTACCCAGGTTCACGTGTATCACGACCTCACCCCCGGCGACTACGATGCGCCCGTCTTCTCGCTCGGTGGGCAGGACAACTACGCCTTCTCGCCCGACGGGCAGGAGATTTGCTACACCTCGAATCACGACAAGAATCCGGCTGCCTCCACCAACAACGATCTATGGATCGTCCCGGTCAATGTTGCTACGGACCATGTGGGGACAGCCGCCTCGGCGATCCAGGTTTTGGCACAGACCAGGAACATCACCGCCGACAATCCCGCCAGCGACTCGACGCCGCTCTATTCCCCCGATGGCCGCTACATCGCCTACCTCGCCCAGCAGCGTCCGGGATACGAGAGCGACCGCTTCCGGCTGATGCTGTACGACCGCAAGACGGGAGAGAAGCGGGACCTGACGGAGGAAAACGAGTTCGATCGTTGGGTTGGATCCTTTGCATGGACGCCCGACTCGCTTCGGATCCTCTTCACGGCGGAGGAGATGGGCAGGCAGTCTATTTACGTGCTCGATGTTGTTCGAAAAAATTTTCCAATCGGGGCATACGGCCAATGTGAGCTGTGCGGCCCCGAGCTTCACAAGCTGGGGTGGGCCGGGGGGTACAGTGACGATGTCGCCGTTTCCAAGGATGGGAACATCTGGTTCACTGAAATGGCGGTCACGGCCCCAACGACCATTAAGCACCTCGGACCGGGACAGATCTGCCAGGCTTCCGACCCTACAAAATGCGGGGACGTGCAATTCGTAATAAAACCGCCAGTTGAGTCCATCAACAGCGCTGTTCTTTCGCAAATCGCCATGTCCCCGCTCGAATCCTTCTGGTTCACCGGCGCTCATGGCGACAAAGTCCAAGGCTTCCTGGTCAAGCCACCGAACTTCGATGCCGCGAAGAAGTATCCCGTGAAATTCCTCATCCACGGCGGCCCCGAGGGCGCCTGGGGAGACGACTGGAGCTATCGCTGGAATCCCGAACTCTTTGCCGCACCAACCTCATCAGGCCCAGGATACGTTGTCATCATGATCAACTTCCACGGCTCGACCGGCTACGGGCAGAAGTTTATCGACGCCATCAACGGCGACTGGGGCGGGGCTCCGTTTGAAGACCTGATGAAGGGCCTCGACTATGCGGAGAAGACTTATCCGTTCATCGATAAAGGCCGGGAGTGCGCGCTGGGCGCCAGCTATGGCGGATACGCCATCAACTGGATCCTCGGACACACCGACCGCTTCAAGTGCCTGGTGTCGCACGATGGCATGTTCAACGCCGAATCCGCCTGGGGCACCACCGAAGAACTCTGGTTCAACGACTGGGAGTTCAAAGGCACTCCCTACGACAACCGCGCGCTGTATGAGAAGTGGTCGCCGCACCAGTACGCCAAAAATTTCAAGACGCCGACGCTGGTCATTCACGGCCAGCTCGACTACCGCCTCGACGTGAGCGAAGGCTTACAGCTTTTCACCACGCTGCAGATGGAAGGTGTGCCGTCGAAGATGCTGTATTTTCCGGACGAGGGCCACTGGGTGCTGAAGCCGCAGAATTCGCAGCTCTGGTACAAGACGGTGAACGACTGGGTCGATCAGTGGGTGAAAGACCAGGTGAAAGATCAGGGGACGAACAAGTGAGTCTCGGCTTCGGGCTCCTGCTTTCGGGCCTCGGCTGTCGCTTCGGCAGAATGGAGTGTTTAGAGTTTTGTCATCCCGACCGAAGGGAGGAATCTGCTCCTTGCCCGCGCCCGCACGAAGCAGGGTTCCTCCTCATCCGAGCTATCTCAGCGAAGCAGCGTCCGCGTCGAGCATGAGCCTTAGGGAAAGCTTTCCATCACCTCCGCTAGCGCCGCAGACGCCCCTGCCGAGATCTGAATCTCGACCTCCAACAGCCCGCTAAATGGTCCGACGCTTGGGACGAAACTCGCCAAGCCATTCGCGTCGCTGGTCACGCTGCTCTGGCTTGCACTTAAGATGACGGGCATCCCCGTTTGTGTGCTGGTGGTATCGCCTGTCACCAGCGTTAGATCGTTCCCGGGCGGACGCAGCACGATGGATTGAAACAGCACGCTCGCTCCGAGGACGGGATTGGGCGGCGTAGACGAATCCGTTACGCGGACGGTGAGCGGCTGAAATCCCTGTCCAGTGACAATTTGAGCGGCTCCGCCTACGGGCTGCAGATTCAGCAGCGCGGCGGCCACGGCGTTCCCGGAAACAGTTTGGCAAGGACTATTTCCCGGCGCCACGCAAGCGCTGAGCTGCACATTGACGGCGAAGTTCGTTACCGTAAGTGTGACCGAAGCGTATCCGTTGCTGTTCGTTACCGCGCTCGGAGAGCTGAGTGAGCCCGATCCCTGTGCGACCACGAAGTTCACCGTCACCCCCGCTTGTGGCGCGCCGGAGCTTAGCACTCGCGCCGTTATTGGAACGCTCACTCTTGCGCCCTGGGCGATCCAAAGATAGGGGGTGGTCACTGCAATCGCCGTAGCCGAAGACGTGGCCGACAGGTTGGCAGTCACAGATTGCGCGGGATTATAGACGGCAGGCGCGAGCGTTGCAGTGATGTTTGCAAGTCCCGCCATGGTGGGCGTAACCCAGGTTGAGGCGAATCCGCTTTCATCCGTGACCGCCGCGCACGAAGAAATGCCGCCGCAGACGGAGAGGGTTGCGCCGTTAGTGGTAGTCCAGCCGATAGTTGCGCCGCTGACCGCGGAGACGCCATTCGAACCAACGACCTGCACCATCACCGGGTTAGCCGCCTGAGTTCCCACCGCCGTCAGCGGATTTCCGCCTCGCAGCAGCAGAATCTCGTCAGTGGCTGCGGCTCCGAAGGTGAGGGCGCCGGTCATTATGGAGAATGCGCCACTGACCGGGTCGCTGATCGTGATGGTTTGAGGCCCGTCGCCCTGCGCCGGAGCGGGAACCAGAATCTGGCTCGCGTTGCTAGCCAGCAGAGGAACGTTGTTATTCCCCACGGCGACGGTGAGGCCGGGCGCAAACCCGATGCCCTGCAGGGTGACGGGGCCGCCAGTCACCGGGATGCGTGCAGGGTTGACCGAGTCCCCGTACGGTACGTGCGCGTGATAAGAGTAATCGGGACGGCCGTCGCCACGCAGGTCAGCGATGCCGATGATAAAGCTGTTCGCGTTCAGCACCTGCGCATCGACACGGCTCATGCCGAAGGTCCCAGCATTGAACGGAGCGGCAGTGAGCACTGGCGGTGCTGTGCCCTGTGGATCGCCCAGGGTCCAAATGCCGATAACCGGCGCGGCTTTTGACTCGGTCGGCACCCCCGCCTCGTCCAACGCGGTGACGGCTGCTGACCAAGTACGGTTGGCTTGCGCAGTGATCAGAAAGTAGGCAGTGTCGCCGTATCCGCTCAGCGAGCCGATCCAGTCACCCGGCGGAGGAATCGTAGCAGGCGCACTCCATGTCTCCGCTGCGGACCACAGAGGCACAGCCTGCCCACTGCCGGACATGGGAATATCCTGCTCAAACTCGCCGCCTGCACTCACGGTGACCACGATCGGCGCAAAAGTTCCCGAAGGAGCGACTTGAGAAAAATCGTAGAGGCAAACGCCACCCGACCACAAAGGATCCAAAGCCTCGACCGAAAGCTGATATAGCGCGGTACTGGCTCCGTTGGGAATGGGCAAGCCGCCAAGATCGAAGAATCCCTCGAGCGCTTGATCCGTCGAGCCGAACTCGCTGTAAAGATTTCCCAAAGGATCAGCTAAGCCGGTGATCGGATTGCCCGCGTTGCCGGTAAAGAGGAATCCGGAGACCGACGACGCCGCGTATCGGTGGGAGGGCTGACTGGTGGAAGGGTCGATCCAGCGCGCAAACACGTTCACGCCCTGCATGGGCTGGCCCGGGGCGCGAAAATGGTTTTCGAAATACACGGAGCCGTAAATGCGGGCAGTCGCGGTCGGCTTACCGGCGGCGGGATACAAGCGCGAGAGCGAAGCCACATCATCGGGCGCGAGTTGGTACGGGTTTGCATAACAAAGCGTAATCGGAACGCAATTCGCCGAGTCCATGTAATGCATCACGGGAAACCCGGCGAAGTCATCGGGCGTGGCTGGAGGCTTGCCCGTGATTACATTCAGATTCAGCTGCGACCAACCCAGGCCCAGCACACTGCCCAGCACCCGCACCAGCCGGTATTCCACATCTGTGAGTTGCGAGGATTGCAAAGCGCACTGTCCATTGATCACGATCAGCGCGTGCAGGAAGTTCGCACCCGCTCCAAAGTTATCCACGCCTCCATAGACTGCGTTTCCGAAACACTGCGAAGGCGCGCCCGCGCCGGCGCCGAGCAGCGCGTCCGTTACCGAGCCATCGTAGTCGTAAACGATTCCCACCGGCGTTTGCGTGGCGGACGAAGCAATGTCGGAGGGAGCGGTGATGATTCCGTTGGAGTCGACAACAATGTTACTTCCATTAACGTCTTCGGCGAGCTGGCCAGCAGCGTTTACCACCACGGCCGCAGTGGGAACCGAGGTCCACTGCAGGAAGGCATTGGCCACGAGGGCGTTGGCTGCCGAGTTCGGCAGGATGGGGCTGAGATCTCCCTGATCGGTGTAGTAGTTCACCTGCCCCTGCGACCAGGTAAGTGGCTGCCCCATATTTGAAAGATTGAAGTAGCTGGAGCCCGCAACGTATTCAGGCCCGCCGGCGCGGGTTATCCCGAGGAAAGACAGAACCAGGGCCAGGACGGCAATCTGGTGAAACAATGCGTGTTCGGTGAAGGCCGCGAACTTCTTTATCGTCACGTTTGGTTCATTCCTCTCCGCCGGCACGCCGAACCGCCTCGGCGAAATCGGCATACGGGATGCTGGTTCTTCCGCGGATCAAGGGATCTGAGGCCACCGTCGCGACATTCCGCGCCGTCACTACGACCCTTCCCACCGGATCAATCTCGAATCTGGCGCTTTCTCCGCCTACTGAACTGGTAAGGCCGAAGCGGCTCGGGGAATAGAGGAACAGCAGCAAGCGTTCGCCAACGTGGTAGCGTTCGCCTCGCGCCCACAGGCCAGCCCATTCGTGGATGGTCAGAGTTTGGCCCGTCGACGCGCCACGAATGCCGTGCTCCACCTGGAACGTAATCGTCGTGAAGCCGGCGTCGTGTCCGAAGGCCGGGGCACTCCCCGGGGCAGTTCGCCCCACAAACGTGACGCGGCCGGAAAAAATGATTCCTGACGCGCGAACGATTTGCGGGAGCGCGATCCTAACCGGGATCAGGGGATATTGCAGGGGCATCCTCGGAAGCTTGGGAAGCTGACCCGCATCAGTGAGCGGCGAATATTGCGAGGCCGTCGAACCTGAAACGAAGGCTGCGGTGCGATCCTGAGTTACATCTTGCGCCGCCGAAAGCTCGACTACGAAAATCAACAGCAAAGCGGCGAGCAGACGCCAGCAACTCCCGGTCATAGAAATCACCTGGGAACGAATGTCTGCTCAGAGGGTTTGGGAAACCACGCACATCCTAATTCGCCGGTGTGCGAATGGCGCGGTGACCGATGTCACAGCCGGCCTGTGGATATTCCGCGGGGGTGGGAAGGATTGCCGCGTTTCCGTTGACTTTGCTTCCGTCCCACCCCTAAGATGGCTCACCAGATTTCTGGCCCAGACGTTGCGGGCAACGTCCCCGAAAATATGATTGGGCAAAGCATCTCTCACTACAAGGTGATCGAGAAGCTCGGCGGTGGCGGGATGGGCGTGGTCTACAAGGCCGAGGACACGCGCCTGCACCGCTTCGTCGCGCTGAAATTTCTGCCTGAAGACGTCACCCGCGACGCAGCCGCGCTCAGCCGTTTTCGCCGCGAAGCCCAGGCCGCTTCCGCTCTCAATCATCCCAACATCTGCACGATCTACGACATCGGTGAAGAGTCAGGCCTCGCTTTCATCGTCATGGAATATCTGGAGGGCGAGACGCTGAAACACCTGATCGGCGATAGCCCTCTGGAGATGGAGAAGCTACTTGCCATCTCAATCGATGTGGCGGATGCGCTGGACGCGGCCCATTCCAAGGGCATCGTCCACCGCGACATCAAGCCGGCAAATATCTTCGTGACCGCGCGAGGAACGGCCAAGATCCTCGATTTTGGCCTGGCCAAGGTAACGCAGGATAGCAACCGTGTGCTGGACCCGTCCGAAGCCACCAAGACTGAAGGAACCAACGCTCAGCACTTGACCAGCCCGGGCTCGGCGCTGGGAACGGTCGCCTACATGTCGCCCGAGCAAGTGCGGGGCAAGCCTCTGGATTCACGCACCGATCTATTCTCCTTTGGCATCGTGCTGTATGAAATGGCGACCGGCGCGGTGCCGTTTCGCGGAGAAACTTCCGGAGTCATCTTCGACGCGATCATGAACCGCACGCCGGTGGCGCCGGTCCGGCTGAATCCCGAACTCCCGGTCAAGCTGGAGGACGTGATTAACCGCGCCCTCGAAAAAGATCGCGATCTTCGTTATCAACACGCCGTAGATATCAAGTCGGAGTTGCTGCGCCTCAAGCGCGATCTTGAGTCAGGGCGATCATCGGCTGAGGGATCTTCGCCTTCCGCGCCGGTTGCAGCTGGGAAATCGCAGGCGCCGCCTCCGGCAAAAACAAGCGGGCGAGCTGCGGCGGTTTCTTCCTCTTCTTCTGGTTCAGGCAGCGTCCTGGCCGTCCCCGTTTCACCTCCCGCGAAGGCGCGTTGGAAGTTCGCAGTCCCCACAGTCATAATTTTGGCCATTGCGCTGGTTGCCGGAGGATTTTACTGGCGCAAGCATCAAGCGCCAAAGTTGACAGACAAAGATCAACTCATCCTCGCCGACTTCACCAATCAAACCGGCGACGCTGTATTTGACTCGACCTTGAAAGAGGCGCTGGCGATTCAGCTGGAGCAGTCGCCTTTGCTGCAGTTGGTCAGCGATGCCGAACTGCACAATAACCTGCAATATCTGGGACAGGCGCGCGACCAGAGAATTACGCCGGAGCTGGCGCAGCAGTTAGGCCAGCGTCTCGGGGTGAAGGCGTATTTGGCGGGGAGTATCGCCAGTCTCGGATCATCGTATGTAATTCAGATTAACGCTGTGAACTGCGGCACTGGAGAGATCTTTGCGCGTGAGCAAGTGACGGCCAACGACAAAACCGGAGTGCTGCAGGCAGTGTCGAATGCAGCTACGGCCATGCGGGCGCGGCTGGGCGAGTCGATGAGCTCGATCCAGAAGCTGACGACGCCCTATACCAACGTCACCACGGCCTCGCTTCAGGCCTTCCACGCATTTTCGTTGGGGGAAGATGAGCATCGCGTCGGACGCGATTTTCCCCAGGCGGCTTCCTTTTACCAGGAAGCGATCCGTATGGACCCGGGCTTCGCGATGGCGTACGCACGGCTCGGTGTGGCCTATGGAAACCAAGGCGCTGTCGCCAAGGCGATTGAGAATTTGAAGAGGGCCTACGAACTGCGCGAGCGAGTTACCGAGCGCGAGCGCATGTACATCGAGTCGCAATACGCCTTGCAGCAGTCCGATCTGCCCAAAGCGCTGGAATCTTACAAGCTGTTCGTGGCGACCTATCCACGCGACGCCGCGGCATGGAACAATCTGGCGTCGGCGTATCAAACCATTGGCGACTACGAGCAGGCCGCAACGGATTTCGAGAAGACCTGGGAGATCGCTCGCTGGGATGATGTCGCAGCCGACAACGCCGCAGGCACGTTGATGGGAATTGATCGGATGCCGGAGGGAGAGCGCTACTTAAAAGAAGCGCTGGACCAGGGCGGCGCTGACAACACCTCGTATCACAGCAACGCTATGCTCGACGATTTCGTGTCGGGCCGGCCGGACTGGGAGAAGCATGCGCAATGGGCGACCGGTCGCCCCGACGGCTTTATCGTGCAGACAAGCGCAGCCGCAATTTATCTCTATCTGGGGAAAATGCACGACGCAGATCGGCAGTGGACGCAAGGGGCACAAAAAGCTGAGCAGCAGCACCTGACGGATGCAGCCGGTGGACTTTACGCGATCAAAGCGCTCCACGACGCGCTGGTATCCAATTGTCCAGCCGCCCGCGAAGACGCCCACCATGGGCTGACTCTGGATCATTCGATGGCCACCGTCCCCGACGCTGCTTTGGCTCTTGCGCTGTGTGGTGAGGAAGGTTTCGCCCTCAAGGAAATCGAACGCGTGGCTGCGGAATCACCCACGAATACGCTGGTCAATGACATTTACTTGCCCGAGGTAAAGGCCGCCGCAGCCTTGGCGGCGCACCATCCCGAACAGGTTGCGGCGTTGCTGACGTCCGCCGTTCCTTACGTGCTGGTGACGAAGATTCCTCAACTGCTCGGCCGCGCGTCCTTGGAGGTGAAACACGGACAGCAGGCCGTCACCGACTTCGAACCGGGGGTTCGCTATCGCGGTCTTTCTTTCCAGGAAGGTACCGGCACTGCTCAGGCTCCCGACTATATTCTCTGCCTGCTGGGAACGGCCCGCGCCCAGGCGGAGTTTGACCATGCGGCAGCGACCCGCACCTACCAGCAATTGCTCGACCTTTGGAAAAACGCCGATCCTGACTTCATCCCCGCTCAGGAAGCGCGCCGCGAACTCGCGGCTTTGAGCGCGGCGAAAAATTAAGAGAGCAACCAAAGCGATCAACCGGTAACCACCGGTAACTCCCGACCGATTGCCGAGTCGCGAAGAGCCCGGCCCTCTAATCTCATTGGGGCGCGCCGCCGATAGTGCTAATAACATAAGGACGGCAGACTGCGTGAAGATTCTCTTAGTGGAGGACAGCAAACCGATTCTGCATGAAAACGAACGGGTGCTGCATAAGGCTGGGTACGAGGTGGTCTGCGCCGAAGACGGCGAATCCGCACTGAAACTGGCGCGGGAGCGCCAGCCGGATCTGATCTTGCTGGATATGATCTTGCCCAAGATCAGCGGCCCCGAGGTGCTGGCTTGCTTAAAGAAGGACGCCGCAACCGCCGACATCCCGGTGATCGTGCTCAGTAGTCTCACCGAAAAGAACCGGCAAAAACTGATTGAAGCCGGCGCCGAGGATTACGTAGAGAAGAATTCCCTGATGCTGGCGCCGGGAGTGAATGTGTTGCCTAAAATACTGGAGAATCTGATCTGCCGCATCAACCGTAAACGCGGGGTCGCTTTCAGCGACGTTCCACTTCATGACAAGTGAAAAACTGCGTCCGCTGATGAGGCAGCTCTCGGCCATAGAACGGGAAGCAAAAAAACTTTCCCTACAGGCCGCGCCGGGCGTGCTCTTCCGCGCTGAGATTCGCCCCCGCCAGTAGCAGCAACCCTGAGAGAAATGCCCAGAACATCAGGCTCACCGACAGTGCAAACGGCCCATAAACTTCCGCAAAATTCAACCAGGGCAGCGCCAGAATATAGCCATACTTCAAAGCCTCCGACAGCAACCCCATGATCACCGCTGTTGGCAGCACCGCACGCGCCGGGACCTTTCCGTTGGGCAACAACCAGTAAATCAGAAAGAAGATGGCAATGCTGGCGGCGATGGCGAACAGCTTCATCACCATGAAACCTACCAGGCGAATAAATCCACTGCCGTGACCACGCAGTAAAAACTCCAGCAAAGCAACATTGCCCGCGGTCATGGCGATGGATAGCAATGCCAGCACGCCGCAACCAAAAGCCAGCCCCAGCGAGATCAATTGATTGCCGAAGTACGAACGGTTACTCGGAAAGCGCCAGATCCGGTTGAGCGCCACTTCCAGAGGCATGAACACGCCGGAAGATGTCACCAGCAAGATGATCAGGGAAGCCACTTGCACGCTGTGGCGGCTGTTCACCATCGCGTTCAGATTGCGGATGACGAACTCCTGCCCGGCGGGCAGGTAGTCACGAAGCAACTCCACTACTACGTTGTACATCACCTGGGAATGGAAAACGCGCCGGATGAGCGTCATCAGTAGAACGACGAAAGGAAAAAACGACAAGATCGAATTGGCGGCGACGGAAAAGGCAAAAGTGTGCACATCGGTGCGCAGCAGGTAATTCACCGTGGAAACCACCACCCCGGCGGGTCGCGTGCGGCGCGGGCCGGGCTGCCGGCTTGGACCGCTTCCCTTGGGTGCAGCAACCGTAGTTGTTATCTGATCTGCCACAGGTGTTAGCCTAATCCTACCAAGGGTTTGCCCGCTTGTCGGCGGCTCCCGGAAAAACCAAAGTTTCCGTCGCCCGACGAGTCTTTTCTTATACCTCGTTAAAGTTTTGGATGTGACCGCAGGTTATCTTTACCCCTCACCCTCTAATTCTTCTTGTCAAACGATTTAGTAGTGCTTATTATCGTGTGCTCATTGTCCGGTGCGTACCGGGCGACGAGTGTGTTAGGCAGGTTGACGTCTTGCGTAGGGCCGTAGAAACAGCGTCGATGGTCCAGGGCTCCGAAAGTTCGCGCCGCAATGTCTTCACGCGGCGTTAACCCGAGGAGTCTTTTGCTTTGGGGCGATTTCTTCAGCACTGCCGGGCGCGGCCGAGTTCCACCGTCTTTCTTGAGGGGGAGTCCCGGTTTGCCGGGGCAACAATACTGGAGATTCGGGGAACAATTCTTTACGATAGTGAAAGGAGTTTTTCCGTGAGAGAGAAGGGAACAGTGAAGTGGTTCAACGGGGCGAAAGGATATGGATTTATCCAGCGCTCCACGGGGGAGGACGTTTTCGTACATTTCTCCGCAATTCAGGAGAACGGCTACCGCTCGCTCAACGAGGGCGAGACCGTGGAGTTCGATCTGCTGAAAGGTCCCAAAGGCTTTCAGGCGGGCAACGTCGTCCGCGCCTAGCCGCGATCATTGTGGATGGCTGACCCTCCCGCCCCATCGGGAGGGTTTTTCAATTTTGCTTTACGCATCCAGCAGACACCTCACCGCACTTCCAACGACACCAAATCCCCATCCGACAGGCCGCCGGGCTTATAGTTTACCGACACCGAGCGATCACTCCAGGTGCACGAGAACGTATCGGTGCCGATCAACAGCAGGGACTTGTAGTCCGCCGTGCGCAGCTTCAGAGTCGTTCCCCCGGTAGCCACCGTGAGAACGGCGGCCGGAGACTGAGAGCAATCCACTCTGACCAGCCGTCCCTCCAGAAATTTGGCTGCGCGCCTATCTCCCACTCCGGCGTTTTGTGACGATTGTTCCGCCGCCGCACGCTTGGCAGCGTCCTGCTCCAGCACGTCAAAAGGAGAACTCTGCGGAGACAGTTTCGGAGCGGTCGAGGCCGTCGACAGACCATACTTCTGTTCGTTGGTCAGCCGGGTTAACTGCTCGCGAGCCTCCGCGGCTACGATCGAATTGCTGCTCGTCTTCAAGCGATCCAGCAGCGCCCGCGCCGCTTCCCACTTCTTCCCCTCAATATAAATTTCCGCTAGATGGTAGACATACTCCTGATTGCGCGGACTGAGTTGCATCGCCGCCCGCTCCGCCTGCATGGCCGCGATTGAACCACCGCCCTCCTTACGCGCCATTGCCATCAGGTCGTACGCGTCGGCGAACTCCGGATACCAGTCCAGCACCGCCCGCAGATCCTGCATCATGTTGGGCAGTCCCTGAATGTCGGCATGCTTGGCCTTCGCGATGCGGTATTTCAGCACGGCGAGATAGTAGCGGATCCACATGTCGTGCTGGTCGAGGATGGCCGCGTCGCTCAGCTCTTCCGCGGCTGCATCGAACTCCCCATGTTGCAGGTGATCCCAAGCCAGCGCTCGATGGGCAATCTCATTGCCTACGGCCGCCACTAGCGGAGCGTCTTCAATACTCTCCCTCGCGGCTTTCCGCTCGACGGGCTTCCCGGAAGCAGTGCTTTCGGGGATCGTGGCCAGTGCTTGCAACTCCTGCAGCCCGAGGTTGCGGCGTTCCGGAATTCTTGTCATTACTTCAGCAACCAAGGCCTTGGCATCGTTCTCGCGCATGGGTTTGGAGATGATTGCGCTGTCATTCGGCCCCACCGGCGCAGGAAAGTGGTAGACCTGCCGCGGATCGGCCACGGAATCTTGCTGCTTCGATGAGTCGAGCGCCACGAACAGCGGCGTCAGCGAGTGAAAGTAGTCTTTCACCGCCTTCTCGAATTGATCCGGCGTAACCCCATAGGCCTTCTGAATCGCTTCTTCTACCGGCAGGCGCTGGTTCTCGACCAGATCAAAGTACGTGCCAGTCTCGGGTAGTTTCTTCTCGTGCAGCAGGTAGTGCACCGTGATCCACGACTGCGCGTAATACAGCGTGTGATGCGTGCCTTCTATATACGCGGAAGTGTCATGCTTCATGGTGAGGAGGTCGGGCAGCGCAATCCATACCTGGGCGCCGAGGAGTTCCGCGAGGGACTTCGGCGGATTGCTAATCTCGCGTTGATTGCCTACCAGGTCCTCGGTGAAGATGGAACTTAGTTCCGGATCCCCGCCAATCTCCACCTCCTGGTTATCGACGCGGAGGGAACTAAAATATTCCGCCAGGCCTTCGTCGAACCATCCCTCGACTGGAGGATAGTTGTAATTCATCAGCAGGTGCGCAAAATCATGGGCAGCGGCGCGCCAAGGTTCCACTTCAAACAAGTTCAGCACGATAAAATTCTGGTCCTCGCCCGGGACGAAGAAGCCCGGAACGTCGATGGGCTGCCCCTGCTTTAGCGGCGCACTCTGATAATAATTCTTGTCGTTCTTGAAAGCGAGAATCGTCAATGGCAGCGGTTCGTTCAGTCGATCCTTCATCAGCAGGATGGCGAACACCGCCCTCATCTGCTCAAATCGCAGCGCCACTTCCTTTCCCTTTTTTTCCCCGGCGTCGGTAATCACCGTGAAGTGCGTGGAATGAATCTCCAGCCATGGAGAAGGCTCCGCCGCAGGCGCGGATGAAGATAGAAGGACGCCGAGAAGCATCGCGGTAAAGCAAGTAATCGGGATGGAACGGGTGCGGACCATGCGCTGCCGGCAGGGCGCGGACATTATCGAAATGCTAACACGGTCGCCCGGGAAGCGCCGCGTTCAATCATCCCGCTGCTTGCTGACACCAACCACACGCCGCGTTATGCTTCTACCATGCGCAAACGAAGCTTGAAAGACGCCCTCCTTTTCGTGCTGTTGTGCGTTCCCGCCTTACTGGCCCAGCAGACGACATCCACTCCCGCAGTCGAAGGCAGTCGATTGCTGTTCTCTGCCGATTCCTCCCACGCGCCCGTGGCGTTCATGCCGGCGGAATTTCACACCTTGCCGCACGTCGCTATCACCGTGCACAACGGCCACACCAACGCTTCCGAAACTTATTCCGGAGTTCCACTTGCCACGCTGCTGGCCAGGATTAACGCGCCCCTCGGCAAAGAACTTCACGGGGAAGCGATGACGAGCTACCTCGTCGCGGCAGGCTCGGACGGATATTCGGTGGTTCTATCTCTCGCAGAGGTTGACCCCAGCTTTCATGAGGGTCAGGTGCTGGTAGTCGACACGCGCGACGGACAGCCGCTCGGAAACTACGGCCCGTTCCAGTTGATCGTCTCAGATGACAAGCGTCCGGCGCGCTGGGTCCACAATCTCGTTTCCATTACTCTGCAACACGCCCGCTGAACATTTTTGTGCAGCGCAATTAAACCGCTTGGGGTCTGTGTGAGACCATGCCTACTTCAAGCCCAGCCCGCCGTTGAAGTGCTGAATCACTCCGTAGCATTCGCAGGCCGCGGCCTCCAGATTCTTGCGGTTTAATATCTTCACCGTTCCACGCAGGTTTTCGATCAGTCCGGCGTCCTCCAGAACGGCCGCCGCCAGGCTCACGCTGGGCCGCCCAGTACCCAGCATTTGCGCCAGAAAGTCGTGAGTCAGAGGAAGCAATTTGGAGTCGACGCGGTCTTGGCACATCAGCAGCCAGCGCACCAGTCGTTGCTCCGTCTCGTGCAGCCGGTTGCATGCGGCAAGTTGCGCAACCTGCATTCCTTGCATCAACGCAAACCGGCTCAATTCGGATCGCAGGACGGGAGTACACGGCAAGACGGCTTGAAATACCCGTGACCGAATCCTGACTCCGCTGCCTGCCATTTGCATGATGGCCTGAAACATTTCCCGCCGCAGCCCCACCGTCAACGACATCCCCACCATGCCTTCCTTACCGACGATGCCAACTTCGACACTTCTCCCGTCTCCGCTGAGAGCCACGAGCGAGGTCATTCCTTCATTCGGGAAATATGTGAACTCAAGCCTCTCTCCCGGCTCATGCAGAATGAGGTGTTGCGGCAATTCCGCGGGCTCCAGATGAGGCCGCAGCAAGTCATACTCGTCGTCCGGGAGTGACAACAGAATGACATTGCTCACCGCTTTCCCGGCTGTGTCGGAACGAGCTCCAGCCTGCAGTGGAGCTAGCTCGGCCCGTCTTGTCAGCTTTCTGGTAATTATGTTTTCCGTCACCATGCGCATCGTCGTCTTAGATGCAACAGGCCGCTTCCGTTTGCGTCTGAGACCCTGTAATCCTGACGGTGATCTAATGTATTTCTGGGGAAACCTGAGAGGCGAATATACGGAGAAAATGCCCTTTCAGTTTTCCACTGCAGCGTGGCTTTACGCTTCGTGTCTTCTTTTTTCTTTACAACGGAATCCGACAAATCAAAACGGCAGGACGAGTCAGTATCCACTTGCGAACTAGCAGTCGCCAGGGTCGTCTGGCGTCGCGCCTGGGAGTCGTTGTTCCTTGGCGCTGAGGATGCGATTCAATTCCTTCACCAACTCGAGGAACTTTTGTCGATCCTGCTCCACGGCAATGCGCGCACACAACTCGTGAATGTGGTCATTCTCTGCCTTGTTCATCGTGAGACCGGAGTATTACGAACTTCCACTACGCGTGTATGTTCGATGTCGAACAATGCGGAAGGGTCGGACGCCGCGGCGTTCCTTTTCTCACCAGCTGTGGTTTTGGAAACAAGAGAATGTTCTGGTACAGCAAGCGTTTTCCTGTGATTATTTGACTGTCCTATGCGCATTCTTCTTATCGGCGGGAATGGCTTCATCGGACAGTTCGCCATGGCCGCACTGAAGCAGCAAGGGCACACCTTGGCCGTGTTTCACCGTGGCACGACGGCCGCGCCCTCAGGCGTGGACGAGATTCGGGGCGACCGTCATCAACTCAACGCCAGTGCTCAGGAACTGCGGCGCTTTGCTCCCGATGTCGTGATCGACCTAGTCATCAGTTCGGGTCCGCAGGCGAAAGAGTTGATGAACATCTTTCGTGGGGTGGCTCGACGCGTGGTCATGTTGAGCAGTATCGACGTGTACCGCGCGATCGGCGTTTCGCACGGCTCGGAAAGTGGTCCACTGCAGGCGGTACCTCTTACGGAAGAGTCGGAGCTGCGGCGCAATCTGCATCCCTACCCGGCAGAGAGCATGCAACTCATGCGCAAGACTTTCCCTTGGGTGACGGACGATTACGACAAAATCCCGGCGGAGCGCATCGTGATGAACCAAGCTGAACTTCCGGGCACGGTGCTCCGGCTGCCCATGGTGTATGGACCCGGCGATCGGCTGCATCGTTTTTATCCCGTGGTGAAGCGCGTCGCCGACGGACGGGACCACATCATTTTTTCCGACGCGCTGGCCGGCTGGCGCTCGCCGCGGGGCTACGTGGAAAACGTGGCGGCGGCCATTGCGCTGGCTGCCACAGATGATCGCGCAGAGCGACGTATCTATAATGTGTGCGAGGAACCATCGTTCAGCGAACTGGAATGGGCACGAAAGATTGCCAGCGAGATGCGCTGGAAAGGGGAGTTCGTCGTCCTGCCGGCGGAGCGCGCGCCGCCTCATTTGCTAAAACTCGGCAACGCTGCGCAGCACTGGACAGCGAGTTCGGCGCGTATTCGCCACGAGCTTGGGTACGAGGAGCCAGTGGCGATAGAGGATGCGATCCGACAGACCATAAGTTGGGAGCGGAAGAATCCGCCTGCCGAGGCGTTACTGTCGCAGTTCGATTATGCGGCAGAGGATGCCGCGGTAGCAGGCCACCATCCTTAGCCTTGATAACCGAATCGCGTTCGCACTGGCCGTTGAAATCGAGGTTTTTCCGCACCCTGTTAGATGATCAAAGTCGACAAATGGTGATGAAGGCTGGGGTGGTGATGGGATGATCGCCGCGGAATGGTGATGGGACGAATACGAAACACTAGAAATCAGTTGGCGGATGGCGGATGAAGACTGGGGAAATGAATTGCGGGCGAAACGAAGCTATTTAAGTCTTAGTCGCCGCTGGCATGGTTCTGCGTAGGCA
The DNA here is from genome assembly GCA_964403025.1 of uncultured Acidobacteriaceae bacterium. Classification (GTDB taxonomy): domain Bacteria; phylum Acidobacteriota; class Terriglobia; order Terriglobales; family Acidobacteriaceae; genus Sulfotelmatobacter. The sequence continues at coordinate 111,430 of CAYOEH010000012.1, forward strand.
CCAGAACCAGCCGCGCTCGCGCCTCCGCGGGCCGTTGCTGCGACGCTCGGCCGCAAGCCTGCAAGATGCCGATGACCGCGCCGTAAGCCGCAATGACGCCAATCCCGACCGAAGCTACCACGGTAACGCAGAGAATCAAAGGCATGAAAAGCGAAATCACGGTCAACCACCCTGTCTGTTTGCAGTTCGAAATCGCAGTATTCAGATGCCGTCGTATCGAGGTTCGTCTATGCGGCATCTTCAATCTACCTGCGTTGACGCCCGCCGCTATTGACGACTAAGATACGGAGTAGAGCTGCGCACTCCTAATCTCGAACAATCCAGTAAGCCTGTCGAGATTACGGAAGGGCTATCCAGCCCAAACCAATGGCCATCACCAAGATTTCGGTGCGCGGAGCGCGCCAGCACAACCTCAAAAACATCGACGTGGAGATTCCCCGCAACACCCTCACCGTCGTGACCGGACTCAGCGGCTCCGGCAAGTCCTCGCTCGCTTTCGACACAATCTATGCCGAGGGCCAGCGCCGCTATGTAGAAACCCTCTCCACCTACGCCCGCCAGTTCCTGGACCAGATGGAGCGCCCGGATGTTGATGCAATTGATGGACTTAGCCCTTCCATCTCCATCGAGCAGAAGACCACCAGCCGCAGCCCGCGCTCGACCGTCGGCACCATCACCGAGATCTACGATTATCTTCGTCTCTTGTTCGCCTCCATCGGCGTCCCGCATTGCCCCAAGTGCGGACGGCCCATCAGCCGCCAATCGGCAGAGCAGATCGTCCAGCGAGTGATGGCCCTCACTCCCGAAGATCGCGTCATGGTCCTCGCGCCCATCGTGCGCGGCCGCAAGGGCGAATTCAAGAAAGAGATGGAGACCCTGCTCAAGCACGGGTATACGCGCGCCCGCGTCGATGGCGAATTGGTGAATCTGGAAGACGACCTCAATCTCGATAAACGCAAAAACCACACCATCGAAGTGCTGGTTGATCGCCTGCTGGTAAAGCCGGGCATCGAGCACCGTCTGGAAATGTCGGTCGGTCTGGCCATGAAATTGGCCGGTGGCCTGGTGCAAGTGGCCGTGGTCGGAGGCGACGAGCAACTCTATTCCGAAAAGCTGGCCTGCCCGGATTGCGGCATCAGCGTCCCGCAACTCGAACCGCGCTCCTTTTCCTTCAACAGCATGTACGGAGCCTGCCCTGAGTGCCACGGCCTCGGCAGCCGCTACGATTTCGATCCCGCGAAAGTCATCACTGATTGGTCGAAGCCCCTGCTCGATGGCGGTCTTGGTCCCGGTTCCGCCTCGCAGGGCCTGATCCACGCTTTGCAGATTGCGGCCGCGGCCCACGGCATCAATCTCAATACGCCCTTCGAAAAGTTTCCCGAGAAGATTCAGGACTTGCTGTTGAACGGCGAGTCAGGCCGCGGCAAAACTGGCTTCCGCGGAATTTTTGGATACCTCAAGCAGAATCTCGAAGAATCCACTTCCGAAGGCTATCGCGACTGGCTGATGGATCACATGTCCGCGACCGAATGCCCCGCGTGCCACGGCAAGCGCCTGCGCCCGGAGAGCCTCGCCGTGAAAGTAAATGGCATGTCCATCGCCGATTTCACCGCGCTTCCGATTTCCCGTGCGCTCGAAGTCGCCCAGGGCATCAAACTTGCTGGCCGCGAAGAAAAGATTGCCGGCCGCGTCATGCATGAAGTTGTCGAGCGCCTGCAATTTCTGAATGCCGTCGGACTGAATTACATCTCGCTCGACCGCTCCGCCGCCACGCTTTCTGGCGGCGAAGGCCAGCGCATCCGTCTTGCCACGCAGATCGGCTCCAAGCTGCGCGGTGTTCTCTACGTGCTCGACGAGCCTTCCATCGGCCTTCATCATCGCGACAACACGCGCCTGCTCACTGCGCTCGAAAATCTCCGTGACCTCGGCAACACCGTGCTGGTCGTCGAGCACGACGAAGAAACCATTCGCCGCGCCGACTACGTCATCGATCTCGGTCCCGGCGCCGGACGCCACGGCGGAAGTCTTGTCGCTCATGGAACGCCCGAAGACATCATGCGCGAGCCCAACTCGCTGACCGGCGCTTACATCTCCGGCAGAGTCCAGATCGAGATGCGCTCCGAACGTCGCGAGAAAAACGGAGCCGCGCTTACGATTCTCGGAGCGAAAGAAAACAATCTCAAGAATCTCGACGTAACTTTCCCCCTCGGCGTGATGACGGTCGTCACCGGAGTCTCCGGATCCGGCAAATCCACGCTGGTCAACGACATTCTTTATCGCGCCCTCGCGCGCCAGCTTTACCGCTCTCGCGAAAAATCCGGCGAGCACAAAGCAATCGTCGGCGCGGAGAATATCGATAAAGTCATTCGTATCGACCAATCCCCGATCGGCCGCACTCCGCGCTCGAATCCCGCAACCTATACCGGCGTATTCACCGCGATCCGCGACCTCTACGCCATGCTGCCCGAATCGCGCGAGCGTGGCTACAAAGCCGGACGCTTTTCCTTCAACGTTTCCGGAGGACGTTGCGAGGCCTGCCAGGGCGAAGGCCAGCGCCGCATCGAAATGAATTTTTTGCCCGACGTCTACGTCCTCTGCGAGGTTTGCGGCGGACGCCGCTACAACCACGAAACCCTGGCCGTAAAGTACAACCGCAACTCCATCGCCGACCTGCTCGAGATGCCCGTCTCCGACGCGTTGCCCATTCTCGAAAACATTCCACAGGTAAGACAGAAGCTGCAAACCCTGGTCGATGTGGGCCTCGGCTACATTCATCTCGGTCAATCTGCCGTGACGCTCTCCGGCGGCGAGGCCCAGCGCATCAAGCTGGCCCGCGAGTTGAGCAAGCGCCAAACCGGCAAAACTCTTTATCTCTTGGACGAACCCACCACCGGCCTCCACTTCGACGACGTAAAAAAATTGCTCGACGTCCTGCACCGGTTGACCGACCTGGGCAATTCGATCATCATCATCGAACACAATCTGGACGTGATCCGCAACGCTGACTGGATCATCGACCTCGGCCCCGAAGGCGGCGAAGAAGGTGGCCGCATCGTAGCCCAAGGCACACCGGAGCAGGTCGCACGCGTGAAGAAGTCGTACACCGGGCAAGCGTTGACGGGATATTTTGCGGGGAACGGGAAGCGGAGTGCGTGATTCGTATCGTGTCCGAAAACAGATGCCTCACACTTGCGCAAGAATCGCCTCACCAACTCGCTTTGAAAGGGCACGGCTTGAGCCGTGCTGTTAATCTGCAAAATGAGTGCGGGCTTTAGCCCCTGAGGGACTCTGCCTTGTGGGCGCAATTGAAGAAAGGTTCTTTTCTGTCATCACCCGACAACCCGCCGCCCGACCCGCAGCCTCTACCCAGCGAGCCGCAGCTATCGGCGCAGCCGATTACCTACACGTTTCCGGCCGCGCCCACGCCGCCCGCTCCTGCCCCCAAAGCCGGCGAAAATCCCGTCTGGAGCGGCTGGGATGTCCTGGTCATTGCCATCCTCACGCTCGGCATTCTCTTCGTCGTCCAACTCGTCACCGTCCTTGCCGCACGCCAGTTCGCCTATCCTCATCGGAGTTGGCTTGAAGTCGCGCAGAAGCCCGTACTCGCGCTGCTCGCGGAGTTGGTGGCCTACATCGCCGTTGCGCTCTATATGTTTCTACTGGTCGAGGGCAAATATCACGCACGCTTCTGGCAAGCGATTCGCTGGAACTGGCCGGGCGTGGCCGGACTTAGTATCTTCGGTGTGGGCGTTCTGATGCTAGGTTTCGACGCGCTGGGCCGATTTTTACCCATGCCCAAGACCACGCCCTTCGATCAGTTTTTCGAGCGTCCCATGGACGCTTATCTCACCGTAGCTTTCGCCGTCACCCTCGGCCCACTGATGGAGGAACTTTTCTTCCGCGGCTTCCTGTATCCCGTGATTGCCCGGCGCATGGGCGCCGTCTGGGGAATCATTCTCACCGCGCTGCCCTTTGGCCTCATGCACTACGCGCAATATCGTTCCTGGTCGGCCGTGCTGATCATTATTATGGTCGGCGTCGTGCTTACCACAATCCGCGCCGTGACCAAGTCTGTGGCCTCGAGCTTTCTTGCGCACGTCGGCTACAACGGAACTCTCATGGTGCTGGCCGCGGTCGCCACCGACGGCTTCCGTCACATGGAAAAAGTCGGTATTGTCTTGTTTTGATTGTGTGGCGCGGGCGCTCCCGCCCGCGAAATCCAACCACGAGACAAACCTCAAATCCTTGTTCCGATCCCAAGAGATCATGGCCTCGACCACATTCCTCTAGCTGGCCGCATTTCGGGGGCGAGAGCGCCTGTGCCGCATTCAACCCAAAACCACTGATAATCCTCAGGCTTCTCCACCAACCCTGTTCTCACTGGATTTTGCCGGATGTACTCAACGGTCCGCCGCAGACTCTCCCCTCCTCGCAATACATGATCGAACGATTCATCCTGCCACACAGGACCAGTTCTTTCGCCAAGCCGATTGATGCTCCGCGCGGACGATCCCTTGATCGCTCTTAGGATTTCCGGAAGAGCAAAGGTCCAGCCGTCGGTATCTCGCAGAGCTGTAAACAGCAAATGGACATGATCGGGCATGATTACGACCGCGTGAATCCGGATTGTCCTGCCGTTGTCATGGAGGCAGTGCTGCAGGGTTAGAGTCCGCGCCTTTGGGGAGAGATCAAGTGCAAGCCGCGTACGGAAAGTGACAAAAACAGGTCGGTCGTCTCTTGATAATGAGGCAGACGACGACGGTATTCGTATCGGCGGAAAGTTGCATTGAGCATGAGAGCGACTACTCTTTTTTCATCGTAGCGCCAGAAGACGGATATCGCAGAGGTGTGCTGAACTTTTTTCCGGAACACAGTTCCGAAATGGACTTATCAGCCTTGCTCTTGGTTAGCTCTCGCGGGCAGAGCCTGCCCTGAGCGAAGCCGAAGGGACTGCCCGCGCCACATTTCTGTGGGGTATTGGTTTATACTCGCTTCGCCATGAAAGGTAACTCTAAAGTCCTCGCTGAATTAAATAAGGCGCTCCGTGAAGAACTCACCGCGATCAACCAGTATTTTCTGCATGCCGAGATGTGCGAAAACTGGGGATATCACAAGCTCTCCGATTTCATCAAGAAACAATCCATCGGCGAAATGAAGCACGCCGAAGTGCTGATCGAAAGGATCCTGTTTCTCGATGGCAGCCCCTCCATGATGCCGCTGGAATTGAAGGTTGGCGGGACGGTGAAGGGAATGCTCGAAAGCGATTTGGCCCTCGAGGTCGGCGCCGTCAAGCAGTACAACGACGCGGTCGCCATCGCCACCCGCGAAGGCGATAACGGCTCCCGCGACCTGCTGGTGACCCTGCTCAAGGACGAAGAAGAGCACGTCGACTTCCTCGAAGCCCAGATGCACCAGATCAAGGAACTCGGCTACGAACGCTACCTCGCGCAACAAGTGGGCGAGCACGAGGAAGAATAGAGAGAGAGGCGGAAGACTGACCATCTTCGTAGCGGCCGCAGGCTCGAAAGACCTGGTTCGAATTACGAAGATACTCTCCCTCGTTCCCTCCGAATTGTCTAGTCTTTCCGCGAATTTTGCGTGAACATCCATAACCCCTCGCGCCTCGATTCGTCTAAACCCCAGGGTGACATCGTCCGGCAGCGGACAAGGTAGAATCCGGGCGGTCCCGGCTTCAGTAAGGAGACCTTCCTTTGATCCGTACCCATGGGAAAGAATTATCTGCGCGAGTCTGGCTCCTCGCCGCCTCGATTGCGATTTTTGCATGCTTAGAACCAAACGCCGGAGCGCAGCAGAAGAACACCATGTCCGATCAAACGCCGGTAACCACAACCTCCACCGGTGAAGGCGGAATCATTCGGCTGAAGGTGCGCGGAGAGAACAAAGCCAGCCTCGATCGCCAGTCCGTCACAAGGCTCTACAGCCATCCCAAGAATGCCGCTACCTGGCAAACTTCAACCGAAAACTCGGAAGCGGTCTTTGTCGGTCTGGGCCTCGGGCAGTATGACGTTCTGGTGAGCGCAGTGGGGTACCTCACCAGCGAGAAAAAGGTGGAGATCGTCTATTCACAGCAAAACATTGAATTGGATATCGTCCTTCATCCAGACCCCTCGGCGGTCGACCTGAACCCGCCCTTCGAGGATTTGCCGCAGAAGGCTCGCAAAGAGGCCAAGCGTGCGGTGGTCGCGCTCAAGTCCGGAAACCTTAAGGATGCGCAAAAGCACCTCGACAACGCCTACGCGGCATCTCCTTCCAGTTCCGAAACAAATTTCCTCTTCGGATATTTGAACTTCCAGCGCGGGCAGTTCGAGCAGGCGGAGCCTTATCTACAGCGCGCATCTACTAGCGATCCCCCCAATATTCAGGCGCTCATCCTGCTAGGGCGAGTTCAGTTCCGGCGCTCTGATTTTGTGGGCGCACAAAAGAGCTTGGAACAAGCGCTCGTGGCCCGCCCCAGCTCTTGGCCGGCGCACAATCTCCTGGCCGAGGTCTACTTGAAACTGAAGGAGTACGAAAAAGCTCTAAAGGAAGCTCAGTTCGCTCTCGACAATGGCAAAGGGGAACGAAGTGCTGTGTTGCTCGTGCTAGGCCAGGCGCTCGCGAATCTCGGGCGCGATCAGGAGGGAATCCAGCCGCTCAAAGCTTTTCTTGAAGCTACGCCAGAGAGTCCGGCTGCTCCACAAGTGCGCGCCTTAATCCGTGAACTGGAGAAGCGCGCCTCCGAGCGCAGCGAGCATCCAGACGCGACGCAGCTTCCACTCTCTTCCACGGCGAGCGAAGACCTCGCCTTTGACGATTCGCAACCATCCCTGCCAGACAATCTCTGGCAACCAGCGGGAATTGATGACGCGAAGCCGGCGGTCGCGGCCGGCTTGGTCTGCCCCCATGACCACGTAATCGAGATGTCAGGGGAACGCGTCAAGCAACTGGTGGACGATGTGGCCCGCTTCGCGGCGATCGAAGATCTGGTGCACGAACAGCTTGATGTCACGGGCAATCCGGTCAGCAAGGAAACTCGAAAATTTGACTATGTCGCAGCGATCTCCAACGCTCGGCCGGGCTTCCTGGAAGTTAACGAGTATCGCGGTCAGAGGTATGGGACCGCTGATCTGCCGGATGGTATTGCCACTCAAGGTCTCGTGGCACTCGCGCTCGTTTTCCATCCGGAAATGCGCGAAAACTTCCAGATGACCTGCGAAGGGCTAGGCGAGTGGCGCGGGCAAGCAACCTGGTTAGTCCATTTCCGGCAACGTGACGATCGGCCGAGTCGAATTGAGAGCTATAAAATCGGCGGGCAGGTGTACCCGATTCCGCTTAAGGGACGTGCGTGGATTACTGCTGACAACTTTCAAATTGTGCGGATCGAATCCGAATTGGTGAGCCCCGTGCCCCAAATACGGCTTCGAACCGAACATCAGATTGCCGAATATGGACCGGTAGTGTTTCCTAGGAAAAATGTCGAACTCTGGCTTCCCAAGAGCGCTGAAATCTATATCGACTTTCGTCGCCACCGTTACTATCGCCGCCACAGTTTCGATCACTACATGCTGTTCGCGACCGACTCGGCAGACAAGCCCGATCTGACGAAGTACCAGTCCCGTGATCTGCAGGTAAAACCTGCCCCCGAGCCGTCCGGCGTCGTGCACTGACGCCCATCACTTCACGGTGACTGTCAGCAACTGCGCTCCCGATACCACATAGTCTAGCGGAGCCGTCGCGGTCTCATCCACGTTCGACTCTCCGCTCACAATCATCTCCTGATTGCCTCGCATGCCGTCCATCACGTTCATGATCGAGATCGGTAGGGTCGGCATCACTTTGTCGGCGACGCGCGCTTCCGGGTCGGCCTCCAGCAGCGAGACGTAAACCCGGTTGTTGGAATGCTCCTTGTTGAGCAGCGAAATCGTAGACGCCAGATCAAGTTTGCGTCCGAAGGCCGCGTTTGAGCGCCCAAGATGATCGAGCGTATCGCCGTCACTCACCAGAATCCTTAAAGTTCCCTTGCTGGCGGAAGTCGGAATCTTCACTGGAATCTGCTGCACAATGCGCTCTCCGCGGTAAGGTGCCAGCACGGTTTCCAGCATGATTTCTTCGCCCGGACGCGCTTCCGTCACATCGGTGCGAGCGCTCTCCAGCCGCGCCCAGCGCCGCTCGCGGACCAGGTCGAAATCCAGCTTCACTCCTGCCACCGCCGCCGCGCTATAAGGATTGTCATAGATTCGCTCGAAGCGTTCACCCAGAGAAATCGCTGCCTGCATTGCCGCAGGTTGCGCACTCTCGCCCGGTGCGAACATGTTGCGCATCGTGACCTCGGGAAATCCCTTGACCCCAATGCTCCCAGCTAACCGGTACGTGATCTCTTCGCCGAACTCGTTCACTCCGTGCAGCGCGTTGAACACCGTCACCATCAGCGCCACCGGCGTCAGCTTCGGGTTGTTCAGCACCTCGTAATGAAACTGCTTCACGCCCGTGCTGCTGTGGATGCTCAATGCGACTGGAATCATCTCCGGTTGCCGGTTGAACACGCCCATGATGCCGGTATGCCGATCCTGCACAAACGTTCCCACCGGCTCGGTGGTGTTGATGATCTTGAACGCGTTCAGCGGCGAGGCCAGCGTAGCCAGAACCTCCGCCTTGTTCATCGGCAGATCGACCGAGCCAAACTGCAGCAGCGGATGGCCGCACGCCAGCAATCGCTGCGGATCCACGTAGGTCACGGTGCAGGTGGCTTCGATGTCCATGTCGCCGCGCACTAGGATCGCGCTGATCGCCGATCCCGGTACGACTGGCTCCGGCTGTTTATCGTCGCTCACCGATCCCGCGCCCATCACCGGCACAATTCCAGCCGATCCCAGCTGTCCGGCAAAGAGCTGAATGGCTTGTTCGGAGAATCCGTTGAACACCAGCGGGGTTTCAATCGGCTTCAGATAATTCGCGAAACCGCTCCCGCTTGCATCTTGCGCCAAACCCGGCAGCGTGGAAATTTCACCCGGCGTCCCAGTTTTTCCGGCGACATTGTTCAGAGCAGGCTTAACCGCAGCGCTTTGTTCCGCCGGAGAACGATCAAGCGCATTGATCTCCAGCATGTCAGCGATCGGCGTAACTCCCGCAATCGGCTCTTTCGAAAATTCTCCGATCCGAAACGCGAGCGCCCCAGCCAGCTTGCCATCCAAATAGACCGGACTTCCGCTCATGCCCGCGACCACGCCCGTATACTCCACCTTCTGCCCGTGCAAACGGACCAGGATCACGTCGCCCTTCGGCCCGTTCACGTTATGCAGGACGCCCAGAACTTCCACTTCCATGGCCTCCGGCTTGACCCCCTCAAAAACCGTGTAGGCCACGCCGCGCATGCCCGCATGAATCTGGCTGACAGGAATCGTAGGCGGATTTGGCGCCGGATCAGACTTCTGCGCCGCAACCAATGAGGAGAAAGACAGGCAAGCAATGAGGAAAGCGAGAACTGAATTTTTCATGAACTGAGCCCGGCAGGACCGTGTGAGCCCTGCTCTATTACGTTAGACTTCGCCGGATTGTAAGTCGTTGCCAGGAGGGAACAAGGGAGCCGGGCAAAACATCCCAATCGCGAATCCCTGCGTCTATACTAGCACAGGGGCATTTCGCCCCCAATGGTGTATTTTCCTCCTCGGGGTTTCTATGTTCGCCGATTTCTTAGCTATCAACCGCCGCTCAGGCCAGTTTGGCCACACCATGTGGATGCTGGCAATGGCCTTCTCGCTCAGTCTTTTTTTCGCAGACTCTCCCGCATCCGCCCAGGATCAGACCCAGACCCCGCCGCAAACCAACGACAACGGTAAGCCCAAGCAGGACGCCCCTGCTGAGGCTGGTGGCCCAAGCGGCGACATCGGTCCCTACGCGATTCCTAAAAAGAATCCCGACGAAGCGCCCCCCCCGCCTCCGCCGCCGACGCCGAAGAAGGTCGAGGGCCTGCCGGACTATTCCATCAAGGTGAACTCGCCCCTGGTGAATGTCGACGTACTGGTCACCACCAAGGCCGGAGAGTTCGTCCCCGGCTTGAAGAAGGAAAATTTCCGTCTGTTTGAAGACGGTGCCGCCCAGGCTATCAACACCTTCAATGTTTCGAAGGCCCCCATCACAGCCGTGCTGCTGGTCGAATACGCCTCCACCAACTATGGGTTCATGATCCAGGCGCTGCAGGCTTCCTACTCCTTTGCCAACACCCTGCAAAAGGACGACTGGATTGCGGTCGCCTACTATGACATGCAGCCGCACATCCTCGTCGATTTCACCCAGGACAAGAGAGCGGTCTACGGAGCCTTGAACCAGTTGCGCATTCCCGGCTTCGCCGAGACCAACTTGTTTGACGCCTTGTATGACACGCTCGACCGCCTCGACCGGATTGAAGGCAAGAAGTACGTCATTCTCGTGACCACCGGAGTCGACACCTTCAGCAAGCTCACGCTGGATAAGATCATGAAGAAGATCAAGGATACGAAAGATGTAACCATCTTCCCGGTCAGCGTGGGATGGATCATCCGCGAAATGTACGAAGCCCACGGCCGCGCCGCACCGCACGGCATGGGTATTCCCGTCAGCAACATGGATTACCTGCAAGCCGACAACGAAATGCGTACCTTCGCCGCCATGACCGGCGGCCGCGCCTACTTCCCCCGCTTCGAGGGCGAGATGCCGGAGTTGTTCCACGACATCTCCAACGACATCCGCAATCAATATTCGATCACCTACCGTCCCACCAACGACAAGCTCGACGGCACCTATCGCAAGCTCAAAGTGCAGGTCGTGGCCCCCGATGGCGGACCGCTCAAAGTGAAAGACCAAAAAGGTAAGGAACAGAAAATCGACGTCGTCTCCCGCGACGGCTACACCGCCAAGCACTCGGTGGACTAACGAGCAAAATTTTGTCGATGGAATCCCTGCCGGTCGTATATACCTGACGTATATACGTGGAGGATCCATGGGCACAGCGCGTGTATTCCGGTCGGGAAACAGCCAGGCGGTTCGATTGCCGAAGCAGTTTCGCCTGAAAAGCGAAGAGGTTGAGATTTTTCGGCGTGGCGATGAGATTGTTCTGCGCGAAAAAGACGGAACCATGGTTCGAGCATTCGATCTTCTGGCGGGCTTGCCTGAGGATGTCGAACTGGCCGGTCGCGAAAAGGATTGGCCGCAGAAGCGCAAAGGCCTGTGATGGAAGCTCGTTATCTCCTGGACACGAACATCGGTATTTACATCCGTCAGAAACGGCTCGAGCAGGTTTTGCGGCGATTCCGCAAACTCCGCCCAGGAGAAGCCGCCCTTTCGGTCATCACCTAATGGCGAACTTTTGTATAGAGCAGCCCAAAGCGCGCATCGCTCAGAGGCGCTGGAGAGACTGTGGGAGTTAGTCCATGTGCTGCCCGCCCTTGCTTTGCCAGAAAGCGCGACTCAGACCTACGGTGCGACGCGGGCCTACCTGGAAGCGAAAGGCGAAATGATCGGCAACAATGATCTTTGGATCGCCGCCCACGCCCTCGCAGCTGGATTGACGCTGGTCACCAATAATGAGAAGGAGTTCCGCCGGGTGCGTGGACTGAAAGTACAGAACTGGGCTGTGTGATGTGTGACTACGTTTCGTCGACCAAAGGAAGATTTGATGCATCTACCAGCGGACGAGGTGAAAGCCGAATTCCTACGGTCGTTTCCTGCAGGATCAGGGGAACTAGCGTTCGAGTTACCGAACGACATTACGTATCTGCACCCGCGGGCAGAATTCAAACGTAGATACAGAGTCGATCTGGGAAAGAAGTAGCCGACGGCGATCCCTATTTTTAATTTTTGTGGTTGATCAAGGCTCGGAGTGCCCCCTCCTTAGGGTTTACAATAGGGTGTTCCGCGCACTTATCTTCATTCATGCAGTCCTGGAGGAATCTATGAAGCTTACCCCTGGAAAACTTGCCGGTCTCAGAAAAGTTTCAAACGAGCACGGTGTGATCGCAGCTGCGGCCATGGATCAACGCGGCTCGCTGCAAAAATCGCTGGGCAAAGAAAAAGGCGGAGAAGTCAGCGACGCCATGATGGAGGAATTTAAAACCCTGGTCACCGAGGTGCTGACGCCACACGCCAGCGCCATCCTGCTCGATCCCGAGTGGGGACTGCCCGCCTCCAAACGACGCGCCAAGAACGCCGGCCTGCTTCTGGCCTATGAAAAAACTGGTTATGATAAGACCGGTCCTGGACGCCTGGGCGATCTGCTCGACCACTGGTCTGCACGCCGCTTGAAGGAAGCTGGCGCGGATTGCGTCAAGATTCTCCTCTACTACACCCCGTTCGATCCCAAGGAAGTGAATGACAAGAAGCACGCCTGGGTCGAGCGCATCGGCGACGAATGCCGCGCCAACGATATCCCATACTTCTTGGAGTTCGTGGGCTACGACGAGGGTGCTGACGAAAAAGCCTTGGACTACGCCAAGAAGAAGCCCCACATCGTCACCGAGAGCATGCGCGAGTTCAGCAAAGACCGCTATGGCGTGGATGTGCTGAAAGTCGAAGTGCCGGTCAACATGAAGTTCGTCGAAGGCACGAAGTCATTCGGCGGCCAGAAAGCCTACACCAAGAAAGAGGCCATCGACCTCTTCCACACGGCCGCGAACGTCGCAACCAAGCCGTTCATCTATCTTTCTGCTGGCGTCAGCAACGCCGAATTCAGCGAGACCCTGGAACTGGCTGGCGAATCGGGAGTGAAGTTCAACGGCGTGCTCTGTGGCCGCGCCACCTGGAAAGACGGCATTCCGATTTATGCCAAGCAAGGCGCAGCCGCATTCCGCAAATGGCTGGAGACCGAAGGCGTGAAGAACATCAACAACGTCAACGGCAAACTCAAGGCCGCAACTTCCTGGCATTCGATCTATAGCGTCGAGCCCGTCCTGGCCAACGCGTAGATCCCAACGTTCCGTGTGGCGCGGGCACTCCTGCCCGCGCCTTTTCTTGTCACACGCAAAAACGCCAGAAGGATTTTTCCGGGTCGCCGTCCCGGAGCACAAAATAAGAATCACCTTGACCGAACGATCGAGTCGAGTCTGCCTTTGCTGAGACCCGAGACCTGCCCTTAGTGCGCGTGAAACACAGTCTCCAGCAAGAAGAACATTCCCGCTCCCACAAAGACCAGCAGCGCCATCTTCATCGCCGGTTCCTTATTCACCTCAGGCACTAAATCCGAAGCGGCCACATAAATGGTGACCCCTGCCGCAAGCGGCAGCCCCGCGCTCACATGATGTCGAAATACCGCCATCGTCAGAACCCCCGCCAACGTCGCTCCGCCCAGAATCACGGATGCGAACCAAGCGGTCCCACGGCTGCGCCCGCTGGCCAGCATCACCGAACTCACCGTGAAGCCTTCCGGAATCTTGTGCAGGAAGATCGCGAAAAAAATAAGCCACCCGAGAGCGTTCGAAACCAGAAATCCCGACGCGATCGCGATCCCGTCAAAAAATGTATGAATGATCAGCCCGAGCAGCACCGAGTATCCCTTGTGCGCGTGCATGAACTCGTCTTTATGCGTCTCTTCGCCAAAATGAAAGTGAGGCGTAACGGTGTGCTCAAAGAAATGAACGATCAGGTAACCCAGCAGAATCAGGGACGCCGCGCTCCGCCCTCGCAGCTCCAGACTTTCCGGAACCATCTCCACCAGCGCCGTCGCCAGCATGAATCCCGCCCCCAGCGCGACAAAGTACCGTAGGTACCGCCGCTCCCAATTTCGCTGCACAATAATCGCCCCGCCAAAAACATTGGCGGCGGCCGCGGTAAGCCCAAGCAGTATGCTGATGAGAATGGCGCTCATGTGCAGTTGGCGAGGATCATACCAGAGGGGATTCACCACAGAGGCACAGAGACGCGGAGGAAAGCCAATTCTTGCTTTTCTCTGTGTCTCTGTGGTGAGATTATCCCGAATGCCTTATGTGCATCACGTCCCCATCCTGCACGATGTAGTCTTTACCTTCCAGTCGCAGTGTCCCCTTGGCCCGAGCGTTGGCTTCGGAGCCGGCATCCAGCAGCTGATCCCAGCGAATCGTCTCTGCGCGAATGAAATGCTTTTCCAGATCGGAATGGATCGCGCCCGCCGCTTCCTGCGCCCGCGAATGCGCCGGAACCTGCCAGGCTCGGCACTCGTCTTCGCCCGCGGTAAAAAACGAAATCAGTCCGAGCAGTTTATAGGTTGTCCGAATCAGCCGCACCAACCCGCTCTCCGTCAGCCCATAGCTGGAAAGAAATTCCGCCGCATCCGCGTCGCTCATCTCCGCCAGCTCTGCTTCCACCTTGCCGCAGATCGCCGTGGCCGCGGCATTCGGCCTCGCCGCAATGTCGGTCAGCTTGTACTTGCTCACCGCTTCTTCCAACTCCTTGCCTAACTCGGTCGACTCACCAATATTCAGCACATAGAAAATCGGCTTTTCACTGAGGAACATAAAGCCCTTAATCCGCTTCTTGTCCTCGGGAGTCATCTCCATTTCACGAAGTGGTTTATCCGATTCCACCTGCGCCTTCGCGCGCTTCAGCAGCTCGAATTCCTTTTCGAGCTCCGCTGTCTTCATCTTCTTCAGATCTTTTTCCAGCCGTTCCAGCCGCTTTTCGATCTGCCCCAGATCGCTCACCAGCAGATCAAATTCCACGTTTTTGATGTCTTTCAGCGGATCGATTTCCCCGGCATGCGGCACCGACGGATCATCAAACACGCGCACCACGTGCGCCAGTGCGTCCACATTGCGCAAATGCGCCGCGTAAGCGCTGTCTTTCAACGCTTCCTGCCCAATCGCGCCGACGTCCACATATTCCACCGATGTATGCGTGAGCTTCTTCGGGTTGTAAAGCGCCGCCAGCCGGTCCAGTCGATCATCCGGAACCTTGGCCACTCCAATATGCGCCTCCCGCGGATTCGCCCACGCCTGGTCTGAAAGATGTGCCTTGGTCAGAATCCGAAACAACGACGTTTTGCCCACCTGCGGCAGGCCAATGATTCCAGTTTTCATAAGAAAGCTTCTAGCTTCTAGCTCCTAGCTTTTAGCGAAACGGACGAGAACAGAGGGGCTACGCACAGTGCGCTCCAGCCATCGTCGAACAACATTTCAGGATAAATGATCGGAGACGCAAATGCCCAACGATGCAGGGGTGGAGGGCTGAGCTAGAAGCTAGAAGCCAGGAGCTAGAAGCTCCGAGCTGTTAAATACACAACCACGAGCCCCAGCAGCAACACCGCGCCTTCCACTCGCGTCGACCACACATGCAGCGCATCGAACTGCACCCGCTCAGGGTTATCGATCGGAACGGACCTCACCTCACCCAACGACGCCCGCAACACATCCATGCGCGAAATTATCCCGAACTGCGACACCAACGTGAGCGCCAGCATCAAGCACAAAAGCACGTGACGTCCCGCAAACACATGCGCAGTTCCGTCAGTGAGACGGCTGTAAAACAGGGAACTGCCGAGAAAAACAATTCCAGAGAGGATCGCGATCCAGTGCAACTTCCCTAAAGCGCGTCCCACGACATTGCCAGCGAGGTGAGATGTCGGCAAAACAGAGAACGCCGTCGGCGCCAGCACGAACGCAAAAAAGATCAGCCCGCCAATCCAGCAGACCAGTGACAACAGCATGAGAAACCGCAGGAAAGACATAGCGAAGAATTATAGTCCCGTGCCGAGAAACCAAAGGCTGGAAACTGGGACCGGCAACTGGCAACTGATCACTGGCCACTGCCTCACTACACCGGCACGGCCACATTCTCCACAATCTCGCGCAACACCTGGTCGGCCTGCTCCGACCTCTTCACGGTCGAGGCGTATTGCCCGTCGACCACTACACGATGCGCGAACACGGGCACCGCCAGCGGCTTGAAATCTTCCGGAGTGCAGAAGCTCCGGCCGTCAAGGAACGCCATGGCCTGCGCCGCACGGTAAAGCGCCTGCGCCCCGCGCGGCGAAACTCCCAGCGATAAATATTCCGATTGCCGCGTCCGCCGCACAATCTCCAGCGCGTAGGTCACCAGCGATTCATCTACGCGAATCGCCTTCACGGCCTCTTGCATTTCGAGCACGTCCGCGCCGGTAAGAACCGGCCGCAAATCCTGCAAGTGCGCCGCTCCTGCCTCCGAGCGCAAAATCACTCGCTCCGCCGCCGCATCCGGATATCCCATCCTCACCCGCATCAGGAATCGATCCAGTTGCGACTCCGGCAGCGGATACGTCCCATGATGCTCCACCGGATTCTGTGTCGCGATCACCAGAAACGGCTGCGGCAACTCGTAAGAATGCGCATCCACCGTAACCTGGCCTTCGTTCATCGCCTCCAGCAGCGACGACTGCGTCTTCGGCGTCGTGCGATTAATCTCATCCGCCAGCAAAACGTTGGTGAACACCGGCCCACGCTTGAACTCGAACTCCTGCTCCATCGCCGAATACACCGAGATTCCCAGCACGTCGGAGGGCAGCATGTCGCTGGTGAACTGTACCCGCTGGAAGGTGCAATCGATGGCCCGGGCCAGCGCCTGTCCCAGCGTGGTTTTGCCAACGCCCGGTACACCTTCAATCAGCAGATGTCCCCGGGCAAAAATGCAAACCAGCGCCAGCCGCACCACATCGTCTTTTCCCCGAATCACGCGGCGAAGGGATTTTTCCAACTCGGCGGCTTTGTGGGATACGGCAATCGCAGTCTCAGGCGGCATTAGATGGATTCTACTATCGGCCACGCAACCGGCGGAGTTACCGATGTCATAGGACTTCAGCTCTTAAGCTACTGGCTTCTAGCTACTAGCTTCAGCCCAATAGGCGCCGAAATTCCGTGTCAGCGCAACCATGAAATCAGAACGACGTCACTGCTGCGTCTTGCATGAGGTTTTAGCTAGAAGCCAGGAGCTAGAAGCTAGCAGCGGTTTTACTGCATAAACTCCGCCGGCCGCCCCGTCAGCCGCTCAATCCTCTTCGCAATCGGAGGATGCGTCGAAAACAGGCTCCCAAAATTCATCCCCAGCAGCGGCTGAATAATAAACAGGTGCGCCGTCGAAGGCGATGCCGCCATCGGCACCCGCCGCGAGTAAGCATCCAGCTTCTGCAACGCGCTCGCCAGCGCATACGGATTCCCCGTAAAATGCGCTCCCGTCGCGTCCGCCTGATACTCCCGCGACCGCGACACCGCCAGCTGAATCAAGCTCGCCGCAATCGGAGCCACAATCAGCATCAATAGTCCCGCCAGCCCTCCGCCTCCGCGGTCCTCGCGCTCGCCACGCCCGAACCCGCCAAAAATCATCGCCCAGCGGCCCATGCTGGCCAGCATGGTAATCGCGCCCGCAATCGTTGCCGCGACAGAACTGATCAGAATATCGCGATTGTTCACGTGCCCCAATTCGTGCGCCAGCACGCCTTCCAACTCTTCATCGTTGAGCAGGCCGAGAATTCCATGCGTCACCGCCACCGATGCGTGCTTCGGATTTCTCCCCGTGGCAAAAGCATTTGGCGACTCGGTCGGGATCACGTAAATCTTCGGCATCGGAATCCCAATCTTCTGCGTCAGCCGCTCCACAATCCCGTAGGCCCGCGGCAGTTCGTCGCGCGTTACCGGCTGCGCCCGGTACACGGCCAGAGCAATCTTGTCGGAATAGAAGTAGGAGACGAAGTTCATCACCACCGCGATCCCCAGCGCCAGGAGCATCCCATTCTGCCCGCCAAACGCCCGCCCAATCATCATCAGCAGCAGCGTCAACGCCGTCAGCAAAAACGCGGTCTTAAATGTATTTCCCATAATCGTTCTCACCCAATTAGATGTTACGCCCCCTAAGGAGATGCACGTACCCCGGCCTGCCGCCAAACCTGGTGTTGTGCAGGTGTTATGTGGGGACAGCCGCCCTCGCCCGGCACTTCCCGTGTGGAGCGGACACTCCTGTCCGCTGCCTTTCGCCGTTCGGGGACAGTCGCCCTGCTCTTCCAGGGAGCCGCCGAGAAGCCGTCAAACCGCCGAGAACTTATGCAGCACCGTGGAAGAGCGGCTCTTCAGGGCCGCGTAAGCCGCCCAAAATCACGACGGGCTTTAGCCCCTGATCCCCGCGCTTGCGTGACATCCAACCCCATCCGCCCGGTGCAAATCTTCCGTCAACCAATTTATTTAACCCCTTCCCCCGCAACCTCCTAGACCGCAGCCCGACCCCGAGAACCTCGTCGCCATTGCTATAATGTATTTACAGTGATTAGCCAAAAGCAATACAGCTCGCCCGACCCCGCTGCCGAATTCGATCGCATCGCTAACCCCATTCTTTCCGATATTTTGGCCGCAAACCCTTGGATCCAAAGATTTTGCTTCGGCACCCTTGGGCTTGGCTCCCGCAACTCTCACAAAACAGGGATCTTAACCGGAAGGTATGCTTTTTTACCAGGTGTCAATCTTATGTCCATCAATCCCCATGTCAAAATCTGTGCCCACATCAGGGTCACCGGAATCCAGTGCGGCTCTCCCGCTCTGCGCGAGAAGGAATTCTGCTACTTCCATCAGCGCATGATCCGTGGCGTTCCTACACCGAAGAACGCGCGCATTCATCCCATGGCTCTCATCGAGACGGAGGAATCCATTCAGGTTGCTCTCATGGAAACCATCAATGCCATCGTGCGCAATCAAATCGACCTGCGCCGCGCCGACTTGATCCTCAAGGCCCTCCACATCGCCGTGAAAAATTCCCGCCGTGTCGCCTTCAACTGGGACACGTCACACATGATCCGTCAGTCTCCCGAATTCGAAACGCCTCCGGAACCACCCGCCATTGCCAGCGCACCCGCCGACCAGCCGGTTGCCACACCGCCGCGTCTTCCGCCCGCCAAACGAATCCGCGGCAACCGGGCGCCCAAAGGTCAGGCAGTGATGAATCCAGATAGGCAGAGTCTGCCCGCGAACCCGGTAGGAATGGGCGAACTCCATGCGGCAGAAGATCTCAACTAGCTTTTGTTTTTATTCCGCGATCGCAGCAGCGGAGTGCCCCAGGCGCTCGCGGCTAACAGAGCCCCAAACAGAATGACGGCGTCGATACTGGACCGTCCTTCGGCCGACCAGTAAACGTCGCGCAGGTTCAGCCAGAGAGCAAATTCATCGAGCGTGAGGGCAGCGCCCACGCCGTAGAGGACCGACATGAGCCGGCTCAACAGAATCGATGAATCGTCTTCCCCGGTGCCGATATCGCAAAGCCATCCGTAACCGACCAAAAGGAGGATGAGAATTCCGAAGACTAGATGGTGAATGTGCCGTCCACTCGGCTCAATGATGAAATGGAACGGCGGTATGTGGTGTTCAATGGCGTAAACCACGGCGCGGACTCCGGCGAAGGTCAGAAAGAAACTGACAGAAGCCACGAACAGACGACGCCGGGGCCGGTCCGGAATGCGGTCATGGAGAACGGCGCCGAATGGGGTGCCTTGCAGCAGCAACAAAAAGAAAGCCGTCCCCGCAATCGCAAGCAGCAGGATGAACCAGGAGTAGGCCATTGGAGAGAGTACCTAGTATCTAGTATCTAGCAAACATTCCCACGGTACTAGGTACTCGCGACTGTGACTGCGAAGGCTAGGCTTTCTGGGCTTCGCGTTTTAGCGCGCGGTCCAAAGTTTGATCGAGAGCGGACTTCGCTTTCTCGTATTCCGCTTGCGAGATCAGCCCCTGCTTGCGCTCGACTTCAAGCTGGAAGAGTTCTTCTTTGATTCCCTCCATCAGCATGGAGGTGGGACGGGCGACTGAGCTGCGACCAGCGCTGGTTGCGGCGACTTCAGCGGGCGCGTAATCATCTTCTTCCTGCATTGCGACTGGCATGGAAGAGCCGGCCGGTTGGCGCTTCAAAGCGCGCGCCGCAGCCTGTTGCCGGGAGCCTACGTACACGCCGCCGATGATCAGGACTGCAGCGAAGCCTCCGAGGATTTGCCAGCGATATTTCTGCAGCGGATCGGGAGCATCGATCGGCGGACCGAGTCCTCCACCGGGACGGTTGCTGGACTGCGCGCCAGGAGCGCCGGCGGAACTTTGTCCGCCTTCGCCAGAGCCTTGAGCGCCGCTCTCCTGGCCGGCTTCCAGCGTCCCTTCGCCCGAGATTTTGAACGCAAGGTTTTGGCCGGGCGCCGTGTTGGAGGCGACTTGCACGCCGGCATCGGGCTCATTTGGATAATTGATCAGTTTGAATCCCGCCGAACTCGCGGCCGCGGTGAATTGCATCGCCTTGGGGAGCATGACGACGAAGTGCTCCAGGGGATAAATCGACTTGGGATCGATATTGGCGCTGCCGCTATAGGGAAGCTGATAGGTGACCTCGAAGCGCGTCAATCCGGGCCGCAGGGGAAAGATGAACGAGTAGCGATTCTTCTCGCCTTCGGGCACGGGAGCGGACTTCAGCGGATTACCGCCTTCGGTTGTGGCCGTGGCGGAATCGTCGATGACTTGCGCCCCGTCAGGAACGTAGAACTCGAGATTGCGTTCGTTCATCTGAGTGCGCGGCGGGCTGGAGGTGTTCTGCACTCCGAATTCGCGGGTGACGGCGATCTGGCCCTGACCGGCCTGGACGCGCATGATGTCGGCGACCACCTGGATGCCGTCGACTTTTTTCGCGACGTCATACACTTCGATCGCTACCGACGTGGTTCCCGGAGGCGCCATGCGGTGATAGGTGACATCCTGATGGATGGCGCGAATTAAGTGCGGAGCTTGCGCATCGTCGAGCTTGAAACTGAATTGGCCCTTGGCGCCGGTTTTGGTGCGGCCGGATTCTTCCATGCCCTGGCCGAGCTTGAACATGACTACATCGTCGCCAGCAGCGGGCTTGCCGGTGGTAGAGTTTTTCACCGTGCCGGTGAGAGTTTGGGCGGAGGCGAAGGCGGCGAGGAGGAGAACGAGGCCAACAAGGAAGGTCGCCTCGCGCTTATTGCGACGCAACAAGCGCGTCACGGCGCGGGGGCTCCCACAGATCCTTCGCTCGGCAAGAATCGCCTCACTCAGGATGACATTCATTATGGGATCCGTCGGCTGCGTGACTGCTTCGCTTCGCGAAGCAATCACTTCGCTCAGGATGACAATTGAAGATTTCAAGATCTTTTTCCTTTTTGCGGCGCGGGAGTTTTTTCCAGGCGGTCGATCTCGGCCAGGATGGTGGCGGCTTCATCCTGCAAGGAGGATTTCAGCGAAGCGTAGTCGACATCGGGCACCTTGCCGGCTTTGTACTCGAAGTTGAGATCGCGCAGGTTTTCGTAGACGGCATCCTTGCGCTCGCGCAGATAACCGGCGCGGGTTTTTTCCGGGCCAAGAAAAAGTCTTCCGGGAAGATAGAAAACATAATAAACAGAAGCGACGAAGAGCATCAGGCAGAGAGGAATCCAGGTCATAGATCAGTCTCCTTGCGGGCCTGGTCACGGAATTGTTCCAGTTCGGCACCGCGGACAGGACGAAGGCCATCGGCGATCGCCGGAGCGGGACGATTTTTCCAGGCGCGAATCACCAGCACGATCAAGCCGAAGCCGAGAATCAGAACGACCGGCGGGATGATGTAGGCTGCGCGATCGAAACCTTGCATGGTGGGGGCGGCGAGCACCGTGGGTCCGTATTTTTGCACGAAGCCCTGCTCGACCAGGCTGTCGCTGTCTCCGCGGGTAAGCGACGCCATCAGCTCGTTGCGCATGCCATCGGAAGCGGGACAGCCGACGTGGTTGCATTCCAACAGAATCTGGTTGCATCCACAGATGCACATCAACTGGTGGCCGAGTTCGGTGAAGCGAGTGGCGGGATCTCCGGCGCCGAGCAAGGCGAATACTGCGGCGGAGAGGACCAGGGCTTGTATTAACTTGCGGCGCAGATTCCCACTTCTCGCAAAAGATGCGAGAAGCGGGGCACCCGGACTGAAGAGCGAATTTAGACGACTGGGCATCAGTCTCCTGTGACCGCGGGCTCGGCATGGGTTCGCGCTATGCGGGCGGCGGCTGGGGCGCGGACCGGGGCGGGCGCATTCGGAATCAGCGCGAGCACAGTTCCAATCAGCATGATCCAAACGCCCATCCATATCCACATGACCAGCGCATTCAAATGTGCCCGAAGAATGGGGCGACCGTTATCCGGATTGACGCCCTCGAATACCACGTAGAGATCTTCATTCAGACCGGAACGAATGTCGGGCATGGTGGAGGTCTGCTGGCTGGCATGGTAAAAACGGCGCACCGGCGTCATGGTATCGATCTGCTTGCCACTTTTGAAAACATCGAGCATCGCCCACTGGCTGTAATAGTTCGGGTTGTCGTCTTCGGTGGAGGAGCGGCAGATCAGCGTGTAGGGGCCGATGGTCATCTTGTCGCCGTTCTTCATCTCCATCTCTTTATCCAGATTGAAAGCGGCTCCCGCGAAGCCGATGATCACCACCACGACGCCGAAATGGACGATGTATCCGCCATAGCGGCGCGTGTTGCGGTGCGTGAGTTGCACCATGGAGGCGAACATGCCTTGCCCGGTGTGCTTGGAGATGACGCGGCCGCCGCGGTAGAACTCGCTGGCCACGGTGAGGGTCACGAGCACCGAGAGCGCGATCGCCATTAGGGAATAGAAGTAGGAAATATCTTTCCAGGGCTTCAAGCCGAATGCCGATCCCCAACTCTGCGGCGTGACCATCAGGAAGATTGCGACCACAATGGCGCCGATGGCCGGCCACATGAAGTTGCGCTTCAGGCTTTCGAGAGAAGTCTTGCGCCACGCCAGAAGCGGGCCCACGGCAGTGAGGATCAGGAGCAGTAAAGCCACCGGGATGGCGACACGGTTGTAGAACGGCGCGCCGACTGTGACTTTGTTGCCTTGCACCAGTTCAGAAATCTTCGGGAACCAGGTTCCCCAGAGCACGGTGAAGCAGAGCAGAACGAAAAGCAGATTGTTGAAGAGGAAGCTCGATTCGCGCGAGACCAGCGATTCGAGTTTGTGCTCGCTGCGCAGATGTGATTTGTTCTTGAAAAAGAAAAACAGGAACACGATCAGAGTGATGGCCAGGAACCAGGCAAACCAGTCTCCGATGGAAGATTGGGCGAAGGCGTGAACGGAGCTTATGATGCCGCTGCGTGTGAGGAAGGTTCCGAGGATGGCTAGCCAGAAAGTAGCGAAGACCAGCCACATGTTCCACATTTTCAGCATGCCGCGTTTTTCCTGCATCATCACCGAATGCAGGAAGGCAGTGCCAGTGAGCCACGGCATAAGCGACGCATTTTCAACGGGGTCCCATCCCCAGTAGCCGCCCCAGCCGAGAACGGAGTAGGCCCAGTGCGCGCCGAGAAAAACTCCACAGGTGAGGAATGCCCAGGTCACCATGGTCCAGCGGCGGGTGATGTGGATCCACTTTTCGCCGGGATACTTCATGATGAGCGCGCCCAGTGCGAAGGCAAACGGGATGGTGAATCCGACATAGCCCAGATAGAGCATGGGCGGATGGATCACCATCTCGGGATACTGGAGCAGAGGGTTCAAGCCGTTACCGTCGGCGGGAATGGTGCCTTGCACGATGGCGAAAGGATGCGCTGCGAAATTGAGCAGCAAAAGAAAAAATATCTGCACGCCGGAAAGAACCACCGAGGCGTAGGCGAAGAGGCGCGGGTCCGTTTTATAACGCAAACGCAGGACGAATCCGTAGGCTGCTAAGAGAAGTGACCAGAACAGCAGCGAACCTTCCTGGCCGGACCAAAGCACGGCAAACTTATAAGGACCGGGCAGATCGCGATTGCTGTGGTGAAGAATGTAGGCGATGGAGAAATCGTCGCGGAAGGCGCAGATGACCAGGACCACAGAAGCGAGAAGAACAGCTGCAAAAGTGACTATGCCGGCGCGACGCGCGGTTTCGCCGATGCGCTCCGAGCCTTGGCGGAGAGCAGTGAGCAGTGGGCTATCTGCCCAAGACGCGGGCAAGCCGGCGCGACCGGCGGTTGCGCCCGCTGGTTGCAAGGAACCCCGGTTCTGGAAAGCTAGCGCGATGATCCCGGCGACGAACGAGTAAACGCTCAACGCCAAAGCGAGAAGAAGTGCAAAACTGCCTATTTCCGCCATGTGCGGGAACCCCGGCCTATTTTTTCAGAAACGCCCCGGCGAGGCAACCGTCAAGGGCCATTCACTAGATGCAATCCGTCCGTGGCAAGGCATCAGGAAAACAGCGCAGGCAGCCCCAGGATCGGATCGACGGTAGGTGCGATCTCCAACCTACGATATCCAGCCACAGACCCAGAATCGGGGGCCTAGCCACGGTTTGGTCGCCCCGGCACAGGCAAGTTCAAAGAGCAACTAAGCGCTCTGCTGATGGTAGCGCTGCATCACTTCGCGTTCCGCGGCGAGCCAATCCTCGGCTTCGCTGCCTGAGCCGGCTTCGCGCTGCTGGTACAGTTCGTAGGCGCGGCGGCGGATCTCGTCCTCCAGGTTGATCGGAACCACATTCTTGCGCGGTTCGGTCTTCCGGAGTTCGAACTTCTTGGGCTCCGCCGCGACTCTGGATTGTGGAGTAACTTTGGATTCCGGCGTGGTTCCTACGGGTGCTACCTCCGGTGCTGCGACTGCCTTTACCTCGGGAACGCTGGTGGGATTGCTGACGCCAGTTTGCTCTTTACTCGTACGATTGGACTTGCCGCCTGAGGTAGATCTTGTTCTCGCCATATTCGGATACTCCTTACAGATACCTAAATTTAGGAATGAATTGAATTGTTGAGCGAACCACATACACCTTGCCCAATTTTCTAGTATGAGAGGCCAGTGTTGGTAACGTTTAAAGCCAGTATAAACCTGTTGAGGCTGTGGAAAGTTGATTTCGGGGGAAGAAATTGGAAGTGGCCGCTTTGCTATAATGGAAGCTCTCCGGATGGCGCTATCGTCTAGGGGTTAGGACGGAAGATTCTCAATCTTCAAACCCGGGTT
>CAYOEH010000013.1:0-95099 GCA_964403025.1 uncultured Acidobacteriaceae bacterium
AATCCACTTGACTCCGACCGGCCTTCTCATGGAAGGCGTTTACACTCAAAACCCCTCCTGCCAAATGACAATGAGTGAAATCGCGATGTTTCGCCAATTGAGGTGCCATTCAGCGCGGTTCGCCATGAGTGCGCTGCTGTAAGGTGCGTACGAGGAGATAAGTCAATGCCGAAGCGAACACGGCAGCAGTGAATGAAACCGCCAAAAATGCAGGCCACCACGCATCTGCTTTGGAAAAAATATTGAACTGAACGCCCGTACAACCAATGAAGACGGGGCCGAAAACGATCAGCGCGACAATGGTTCGAGTTGCAAACTCTCGTCTGGCTCGCGTCTTCAGGGCTCTGACTTCGACCTGCCTAACAATCTCAACCGCGATCCAAGCCCCGACTAAACCCGGAATAAAGTAAATTGCAAACCCCTCAAAAAGTCCCCTCGCTCCAGAGAGCGGAGCATTTGCGAATTGAAGGTTTAATCCATGTGATGCGACCAAAATAAGCACCATGGCCACTATTGAACAGAATCCGAAGGCGACCGGAGCTACAAGAGCACGAAATGCGTACGGCCGCAATCGAGGAATGGCAAGCGACAGTACGAAAGCGGCTAATGACAGCAGGATAAAGGGAGCAGCGTAGATTATTTGCATGGTCGCTCGCGCAACGGCCTACACTTGCGGGGCTGTCAAATGAGAAATAGTACACGCCGGACGACGCTTTAGCTGATAACTGATGTAACCAGGCGATTACACGTTTTGACCGCTGGTCGATGAGTGAAATGGGGATGTTACGCCAGTTGAGGAAGCGGATCGCCAGTGAAATGGAGATACCTGCCAAAAGAATTGGCAACTAATCTAAAATTAAAAGCATGCGGGCAATGGCGATAAAAAAGAGTAGCCGTGAGACAACAATAGGCTTCCAAGAGATGGGAACGCTCAGATGTGACGGTTGCGGCGAGGAGTTTTTCATCGGCCACAACCCGAAACGTAGCTTCAACTCATTGGCTGGTAACACAATACAAGCAAGTTGGCATCGTAAGCGGCACACCGCAGTACTACTGCCTAACGAGCGGCACAACGTTTAATCCAGCCACCGCGCAGCCCTGCTCGGATCCAGCTCCGCCGCCCGGCTTCTTCGTAGTCTTCCAAAACCCGATCCAGAACCAGCACATCACACAACCATTGGGAACGAATATGACCTTAAACGGGTCATTCGTTTTCAACCAGGGCATCTTCCTGACTCCAGTGACGGTTGCCACTTTGCCGACACTCACAGGACTTACCACCCTGATTCAAACAAGCGATGGCAATCCCGGCTCAAACCCTTGCACGGGTGGAGGAACAGGCTCGCTGGCGGTTTATCAGGGCGGTCAGTGGAGTTGCGCATTCGGGACCAGCGGCGGGGGTTCGAGTATCGTCCTGCAGACCAATGGCGCAACGAACTCGAATCAGTCGCTCCTGAACCTGGTGGCAGGCGCCGGCGTCAGTCTCGTCAACTCAAACGGCAGCACCACGATTTCAGTGATTGGGCAGTCGAACGAGTCGGTAGTTTTCAATAACGTCACTTCCGCAACCCTCGCTACCACCTACGGCACAACGAATCTGGTGTGGGACTGCTGGGACGCGAACACTCCAGCAAACGCGATCTTGCCCAGCAACGTCTCGGTGAATACCAGTTTTGTGGTTACCTTCAGCTTTGCGGTAGCGCAGTCTGGGTATTGCGCGGTGAATGGTGGAGCTGGGGCGGGTGGAGGCGGAGGAGCAACCAGTCCCGGCGGCGCCTTCAACGCCATGCAATACAACAACGGCGGGATTTTCGGTGGAGCGCTGGGACACAGTTACAACCCGACCGCAGTCAGCGGCGTCAACTTCGGTCAAGTCAATACCGACAACCAGGCAGAAGTCGTAACCGTCACCCCAGACTTCAACTTCTCGGCTTGCGCTTCCGGCTGCACCTACACCACGAGCGGCGCAACCACGCTCGTGGCTGGATCAATAGGAAAATCAAAATCGCAATTCTCGATGTATACAAACTCCGAGGATAAGAATCGGGTTCGCGATCTACTTTTACGGATCTGCGGATCATTCAAACCATAGGCGAGCGAGCAACGTTCGCACCTGGACACTCCGCTGCGAGATTGTTTTGAGGTGATTGCGCCGCCCAGTGCCAACGGGTTCCTCCCCTAGGCGAATGGGTGACGCTGTCTTCGAAAGGGGATGTCTGTTAGACAAGCTGGAAATTAAGCGGAAAAGGCGGGGAGATGTCTCGCAAACTTCATGAGCTGTCCGTTTTGGTCGAGGAGCGGATTTCCGCGGAATCCTTGGACTGCAAGTGCCCATGGAAGCCGCTTTGGCCGTGGTCGCTGCTTTTGGCTGAGAATGGTGAAAACTGCCGGCGCGACTCGAGGCCATCTGCGCGGAGCAAACAATCCGAAATGCCGTACCGCGTGCCGGTAGAGTTTGGGGATGTGCCGTGACCATCGGTCAATGAACACCTCGAGGGTGCACTGCACCGTGATCCATCTGTTAAGGCGCTTATCCTTATGCCAGAACCTCACAAGTCCATTTTTGATGGAAAGAATGCGCCACTGCGCGATTGGTGGACGCCTGACGTAGCGCCCGCAATATCGAAGAAAATGCTCCTTGCCCTTGAATCGTCGCACGTGGGCTATCCACCCGCGCGTCTCCTCAAACCGGAGCAAACTTTCAAGCTGATCGCGAGTTAGTTGAGATTCAAGTGGGGCTGTCTCCGACGCCTCCCGAAGAAGTGCAATTATCAGCCGCTGCCAACTGCGCATGATCGCATCTCGATCGAAGAAGATCCGAGGAGTCCATCGTGCCCCCGCCGCTTGTAAACCTCCGGCTGTGACCAGAGAATGGACGTGCGGCTTAAACAGCAACTCCCCGTTGAAGGTGTGTAGAACCGGCATCACGCCTACTTCAACTCCGTAGTGCACTCTGGCATAGCTCCGGATTACTCGGGCAGCGATCTCTGGAAGTTTGCGGCAAAGCGAGGCGTTGCGAGCAA
The DNA here is from genome assembly GCA_964403025.1 of uncultured Acidobacteriaceae bacterium. GTDB lineage: Bacteria > Acidobacteriota > Terriglobia > Terriglobales > Acidobacteriaceae > Sulfotelmatobacter. The sequence goes on from CAYOEH010000013.1 coordinate 3,024, forward strand.
AGATGCCCCAGAGCGTATCGGGCATGGTTAAAGTGATCTCGACGTAGGGTCCATCCGGAAGCGCAGACCAGCGCTCGCGCTGCCATTGGATTGTGGCCCAATGACCACAACTAGGACAAGCCGGCGACTTGCAAGTGTTGTAAAAGAGCGTTTCTTCACGTTCCGAAGCAAAAATTCGGCCGCCCATCGCGGGTGTTTTACATCGCGATGCGCGCTGGAATGCGCGGCGCGAATCGGGGTCGTAATTGTCGTGATCCCAATGGTCACGTCCCAGGACAAGAATCTCCTGTAAAGGGCTACGACGAGAAATTGGAATCTTGGCTCGTTTGACCAAACAGAATCTCCTTTCGTGCAGCTATTGCCTCAAGCAAGTCTTCTCCGAGAATGACTGTCGTGCCACTGTTGCGACTCGCGCGGACTGTGATGGAGCCTGGCTGCTGATTCTCCCGATGCTGCAAGGCTTCGATCACTCGGAGCGGATCGAGCGACATTCCTGATTTTCCAATCGAAAGGTTCGTGTCGCGCAAACTCCTCTTTCTGTTCTGTTTTGCCGAGCTCGCACCATTTCCAAGCCTGATGGATGCTCAGCAGACCGTTTTGCAAGGCGAAGATGATATTTGGGTGAGCACGGTCTAGGATAATTTCAACCTTACTTACATTGCCCGTCCCCGTACCTGCAATCTTGGCGATCTTATAGCGGACATTCACACGGTCTGCTTTGGACAAATTTGTCAAACCCTTGCACTTTCCTCCGATCCGCATGTAGTCGAGGGCTCGTTGATGAAGGTCGAACTTGAGCCTGAGTGCAATAGAAATACGTATAAATGCATTCCACGTGCGCCGGGGCTGATGATAGTGGAGGATGAACGGCAGGATTTCTTCTTCTCCGATTGCATATTCAACGCATTGCACCACCGCATTTTGTGCGGATTTGGCCAACGTCCAGGCTCCAAATCCAGCAAGAATCGTGCCGTCGGATGTGATGATAATGGGCTCGGGAATCGCCAATTCTTTCAATTCGGCGGAGATGTTTAGCTCTTCTGCGGTCAGGAAATTGAACTCGTCCAGTATCGGGTGCAGCCGCAATTCTGCTGGAAGGCGCAAAACAGTTCGCTCACCCTGCCGACGCAACTCGCCAACGGCACTGGGCGTCGAATTCAATGCGATAGCCTGTGATATATCCATAATCTTCGAACTGAAGATTCATTCCATTTCATGTAACGCGCGATGGACTCTCAGTTTTTCTCGGGCGGAACCCACATGGTGCCTCTCCAATCGGCATAGCTCGCTTTATAGGGAGTCTGCAGCCGGTACCGCGCGGCCCTTACTAGGAGGAGCTTTTGCTGCCGCGGCTCTCCAAGATTCTCCGCGTAATCCAGTCTTCAATATCTGATTCGAGCCAACCGACAGCCCGCGCCCCAAGGGATACCGGAAGGGGAAAGGAACCGTCAGAAATGCGGAGATAGATTGTGCTGCGAGAGAGCCCTGTGCGAGCTCTGACCATCGGAAGTCTAAGGATTGTAATCGCCATGTCTGGGCCTCTTCGGAAGGTTCCCAGATTCCGGGGAGGGTGTCACGGATGCGGGGCGATTACCGCAACTGAATAAACTGTAAGATATTGAGGATATTAGAATCAGCTATCGCTGCAAAAAATTACCAGTAACGATTCGTAATGTTCGCGTAACGGCGTCGATGTCAACTGCCCAAGGACTTCCGCACTTTTCGAACGTCGAAGAGAAACCGGGAAACAGTATTGCTCCGATTTCTATATTGGTCCATGAAACTCGCAACCTTCCAACTCTTTGGCGGAAGATATTTCTGTGAGCGTGGAAACTGTGCGGCCTTGCGGTCCATGATCCGGCAGAATTCAACAAGCGTTAACTCAGGATTAATGCTGACTAGATCCACAGCCAATGCAAAGCATAGCGGCTTGGCACGAGTTGGCCGCCGCTTGGGAGACTTGCCTTTGGGCGGCGAGGAGATTTGCGATGCAGACATCAACCGGCTGCCCTGAGCCTCCGCTTCCCACTCCAACGCCTTGATCTCCAGCTTATCGCGCCATTCGGTCCTTAGATTTTCAAAGCGCTTGCGGACGTGCTCCTCGGGCAGCATCGGCCGCAAACCCCCGCCTCCACGGAATCGCCTTCGCTCTGCATGGACAAAGGAACTCGTTCTCGCGCCGAACGGGTGCTGGATCACCATTGCTGAGATGGTTCTGATGAAAGCGGCCGATTCGCTACCACCTAGTTTCAGCCAAACATCGCGAAAAATTGAATATTGCTGCTCAAGAAATTCATTTGTCTTCTGGAGGGTAATGTTCAAGCGTGTATTGGGAATAGCCTTACCGTTGGCGTCGCCACGCTTGCTAATGTAGAGCCTATTGGTTTCGCTCTCCACCTCTCGTCGAAATCTCTTTCGAGCGGTTTCGACCTTGAGTCTGGTCAGGCGGTTAGAATGCGGATTAAGCTGCCTCCAAATCTTTAGATCTATCGAGTTGGGCAAATCAAAAGGAAGACTCCTGGCGTTCTCGGGCCGCGCCCCTCCTTGGAGATCTCCGGCCGGGAGGCGTCCAGGAGGAGTTGTGAAGGGTCGACCAGTTGAGCCGCGGTTATTTGTGATTCTCATGCTGCGCCGTGATTGAAGTTTCCCATCAGAGCCTTCTTTTCAGTCGCCAGTTCTTCAACATAGTCACCCCAGAACTCAAGCATCTGGCGCCTTTGATCTGAGTACTCGGCGCGGTTGTAGACTCCACGAACACCCCCTATTGTGTGATTGAGTGCCTTCTCCACCACGTCGGAGGGAAATCCTTTCTCGTGCAACAAAGTTGAACCTGTGCGGCGCAAATCATGAATCGTAAATGGAGAAATATTAAAGCTGATGCTTCCCATCGCCTGATTCATAGCATTATGTGCGAATGGCTTCGCCAGACCACTGCGCCCGGGCATCACCCACTGCGAGTTTCCGGCGAGGGTCCTGAGTTCTCGAAATAAGCAAACAGCCTGCTTTGACAGATAGATTATGTGAGGTTGGCCCGTTTTAGAGTTTTCCGTCGGTACCTGCCATTCGCCTGCATCGAGATCCACATCTTTCCATTGAGCCAAGAGCATCTCGGACTTCCGAACCAGGGTAAGCAGAATCAGATGTAGCGCCAGTTTGAATTGCCGTCGTATGTTGGCTCGATACAGCGTGTGCAGATAGATTCGGATCTCGTCGGGAGAAAGCGTCCGGGTCCGTGTTCTCGCCTTAGTTATAAATCTAACAGGAAGTGCCAGCGCAGGATTCGCTGGTGCAACACCGCAAACCACTGCGTAATCGAAGATGCGCTTTATTAGATTGCGCATCTCGGCGGCTGCAGTCTCCTGGCCATTATCGCGTTTGCGGAAAACCAGAGCCTGAACGTCTGCTGCGGTCACTTCGCGAATCGCCTTGCCGCCAAGAGCAGGAAGAATTTCGTTGTCCAAATACCGCCTCATATTGCGGGGATCTTTACGATCGCGCACGACGACATCCTTGTAGTAGCGCTCAGCAAAATCTCGCATCGTGCTGTCACTTGCCCGAGCTGTCTTTGCCAGTTGTTTCTCTCGCGAAGGGGATTGACCATGCGCCGCCAGAGTGGCCAATTTGTCTCTCTCGGCGCGGGCGGCCTTTAGGCTTAACTCGGGGTAATGCCCGATCGCCACCTTCTCGGGCTTGCCGTTGAACCGATAGCGATAGAGCCATGAGAGTCTTCCGGTCGGCAAGACTTCGAGGCAAAGACCCCTACCGTCTGTTACCAAATATCGGGATTGCCTGGGTCGCAAAGCCTTTATCGCCGTGTCGGTGAGTGCCATGTCCCTCTTTCCGTGTACTCCGACCGTAGATTTAAACACACAACTCTGCAGAATACACCGCGGAGTACGCGCATTCGATCGGTTGTCTGTGTACTCCGCTGGACATTGTAGGACGAATTACGCTTGTATTACAATCGCTTAGAACATATTTTTAGATTTCAATGGACGCTCTTGGATCTAACTCTATTTTCCGATGCAGAACGTGCTGAAAATCAAGTTGACGATGTCGTCCGTCGTGGTGGCTCCTGTAATTGCATCGAGAGCGCGGAGACCGCCATATAGATCCAGCAGCAACATCTCGTGAGGAACTTTCCCTGTCACTGCGGCGATAGCAGCATCGAGCGAAGTCAGCGCGTCTCTCACCAGTCCCTGGTGGCGAACATTCGTGAGGAAGCCGGCCTCGGCTTGCGCTCCGGTTTCGCCGCCGATGTGACGCAGAATCTCGCTGCGTAGTCCGGCGATGCCTTCGCCCGTCAGCGCGGACGCCTTAACAATGGGAAGTTGGCCCCGAATCGCTGGCCCCCGGCCACTCGATTCCAGATCGCATTTATTGCCCACGACGATTACCGGTCGATTCTGTGTTTGCCGGAGCAGTCCTTCGTCTTCCCCCGAGGCCGGTTGCGAAACGTCCAGAACAACCAGAACCAAATCCGAGTCTGCCAATGCTTCCATGGATTTCTGTATTCCGATGGACTCGGCTTCGTCCAGCGCCTGTCGGATGCCGGCGGTGTCGACCAGCCGGATCGGAATGCCACCAATCGAGACGGTCTCGCTCACAAGATCGCGCGTGGTTCCGGGAGTCGCCGTGACGATGGCGCGTTCCCGCTCGACCAGCCGGTTGAACAAACTTGATTTGCCTACGTTGGGGCGGCCAACGATGGCGAGCGTCAATCCTTCATGCACGACCTTGCCGTAAGCGAAACTAGCTGCTAGCTGCTCGAGCGGCTTGCGCACCACAGAGATGCGCTCCAGTATGACGGGATCGGGAAGGACAGAGACATCGTCTTCGGCAAAATCGATGCCAGCCTCGAGCACCGCAATCAACTCGACCAACTTTTGTTTGATCGGCTGCAACCGTTTCGAGAGAGCACCCTCCAGTTGTTGCGCTGCCACCTTCGCCTGGTAGAGCGTCTGTGAGTCGATCAGGTCGCGCACTGCTTCCGCCTGGGTGAGATCAATGCGCCCGTTGAGGAAAGCGCGCATGGTGAACTCCCCGGGTTCAGCGAGGCGAGCCCCACCAGACATACACATCTCGACGATATGCCGCAGCACGACCGGTGAACCGTGGGCGGCGATTTCGATGATGTCGTCAGTAGTATAGGAATGAGGCGTAGCGAAATAAGTGACCACGACTTCGTCGATGCGAGTCGAGTTTCCAGTTTCCAGTTTCCAGTTTTCTGGGTTTGCCGTACTAGAAACCGGAAACTGAACACTGGAAACTCCTTCTCCGCTGGTTTCGATCAGTTCTCCAAAAACCGCCCGGCCCGGCTCCATCTCATGTCTCAGCCGCAGCATCGGCAAAACGATCTCCCGTGCTCTTGGTCCGGCGAGGCGCACCACCCCAATGCCACCCCGCCCGGGCGGGGTAGCGATTGCGACAATAGTGTCATCGAGATTCACCGGGCGATTGTAGACGGTAAACTGGAGTACGACCAACGGCCAGCGCTGCGGCGAAACAACTCGTCGCGGGCTGGACAATTAAAAGCGAGGACCAGGAATTGTCAGTCGCCGACGAACTGCTAAAAGCCAACGAGCGCTTTGTAAAGAACTTCAACCTCGGAAATCTTGCCGTCCAGCCACGCCGTCGCGTTGCTGTCCTGGCCTGCATGGATTCCAGAATTCTTTTTGAGCGCTGCCTGGGCTTGCAGCCAGGGGACGCGCACATGATTCGTAACGCAGGCGGGATTGCCACCGAAGACGCCTTGCGGTCTTTAATTGTTTCGCATCACCTGCTCGATACGCAGGAATTCATCATCATCAACCATACGGATTGCGGCTTATTGAAGGTGCGAGAATACGAGTTGAGGGCGCACCTGACCAGCAAAATGGGCGCCATCGCCAGTGAGCCTTCCCATTTCTACGGCTTCGACGACCTCGAAGCGAATCTGCGCCAGCAGGTGATTCGCGTGAAATCGCATCCTTGGATTCCGAAACACATTCCGGTACGTGGATTTATTTACGATGTGAAGACGGGAGAGTTGAGGGAAGTGGAAGAGAAAAAGTGATGGCTTGGCCACCGCGCGGCGATTAGTAATACGGCGCGGAACTCCGAGCATTGCAAAACTTGATTAAACTCATACGTTCGTTGACCACTTTCCGACTATGATGATTAGCGTCTGAATTCGCGTCAGGAATCAAGAATCTCTGCGATGCACGATTCGACCCGGAGAAAAGTTATGAAAACCGTTGCCGTGCTATTTCTCTTCTCGATTTCAGCATTCGCCCAGGATTTATCCGTCGTCGCCGCCGAATCCGCCTGCGGCCCCACAAACACCCGATTCAGCCTAACGACGAAGGCTAACGAGGGTCAGCAGCCGATGCTGCAACCTGATCCGGGGAAAGCTTTGGTCTATGTTGTAGAAGATCAAAAGTTCAAGGTGGTGAATGATGTGACCACAAGGGTCGGGGTTGATGGCACGTGGGTGGGAGCCAACCGTGGAAATTCGTATTTTTCTTTTTCACTTGAGCCAGGTAAGCACCATTTGTGCACCGACTGGATCTCCGGTTTCGTACCCAGCGGCCGCCTCGTCTCGCTGACCAGCTTCAACGCGGAGTCGGGCGAGGTCTATTACCTTCGGGCGCGAACCAGCGCCAGTCCGACCAGTGGGAAAGCTGGGGCTGGAGCTTCCATCGATTTGGACCTCGTGAACGAAGACGAGGGCAGACTCCTTGTGGCATCCTCGGCACTCAGCATCTCGCAGCAAAAGAAATGACCTGCCCTCGGCTCCTGTAACCGCTCACTCTCACCGCGCCACCACTTTCTCAATCTCCGCCTTCAACTGGTCATACGGCAGCGCCCCGGGATGATACATCGCCACCTTGCCAGTCCGGTCGAGCAGCACGAGAGTGGGCGTGGTCGAGGCGCCGTACACGTCGAAGTTGTACTTGCTGATGGGAACCGGCATGTCCAGCAACCCGCCGTAAAAGCGATGGCGCACCGCATCGATGTAGGCGAGTTCATCGCTGGGCGAGGCGTGTTCCACCTGCGCGGTATAACCGTAGAGCCGGGTCGGACCGAGCACGGTCAATCCTTTGGGCGCAAATTCGGAGCGCAGTTGCGTGAGGATAGGAGCTTCCGCTTTGCAGTCCCCGCACCAGTGCGCCCAGAAAAACAGCAGCACCGGTGAACCCTTAAGCTCGGTCAGTACAGGCGGTTTCGATCCTAGGAATTGCTCAGCTCGCAGCGCCGGCGCGGGCCGGCCTTCGAACGAAAGCAGATTCAGATTCTTCTGCAAACGTGCCCGGATCGAAGTGCTGCCATAAGTCCGCAACGCGGTCTGCAAAACTGCAACGGCTTGGACTCGCTGCCCGCGAGCCGCCAGCGCCTGAGACTGTACTTCGATCGCCGCGCCCAGCCCCGTCGCCAGGCGTGGTTCGGCGTCGAGCGGACGCTGTTTGAGTTGCTCCAGGGCCAAAGCCCTGGTTTGTTTGGCGTATGCGGCGGCTTGGTCGTAATCGCCATGGACGAGCGCTGCGCGTGCCATCCAGGAGTAGGCTTCGATGTATTCGGGCGTAACGCCGTTCTGGGCCCGGTAAGAATTCAGTTCGGTCTCGGCGGCTGGGAAGCTGTTTTGAGCCAGCGCGCCGCGGACATCTTCCACCACTCCCGCCCACGCCGGGCTGAGCAGAGCAATCAAGACTAGAACCTTGGGGAAACGCATACTTTAGATAATACAGTCTTCGAGGACGTCTTTTCCCTCTCCAGAAGCTACGGCGGCCGAGAGTCGACCGATCCGACGACCCCCTCGTAAGCTGTTTAATATAAGTTACTTGTGGGCGAAGTAAAAGAAATCTTGTAGCTATTTTGAGGCACTTGCAATACAATTTGGTTGCGTTTGACTTTAGAGTTTTTCGCAGTACTCAGTTTCTCCGCTTATCAGCGCGTGACCTGCCTGCAGAAGAACCCTTCCAAAGTTTCAGCGCTATATCACAACAAAGGAACATTGCAACACCATGGAAACAGGAACAGTGAAGTGGTTTAACGACGCCAAAGGCTACGGCTTCATCAGCCGCCAGAACGGTGAAGATGTATTTGTGCACTTCTCGGCCATTCAGGCGAGCGGCTTCCGCAGCCTCCAGGAGGGTCAGCAGGTGCAGTTTGACGTGGTCAAAGGCCCCAAGGGCTGGCAGGCCGAGAACGTGAAGGGTGCCTAAACCGCTTCGCAGTTAACAATTCGAAAAAGGGCGGCCAGCCATGGCCGCCTTTTTAATTGGGATCCCTTGAATGCTCCCAGAAGGATTAAAACCTACAAGCCCGCGATGAGGCTGCCACAGCGAGAGCAATTCCTCGAACATGTTAAGCCATCATTTGCTGGATCTTTCTGCAGAGGCCCTTAACACCTATCTCGATTTTATCGGCTGTTTTAGCTTCATTGGAAAGGACGTTGAAACCCCATTTCCTCAGTTCAACGGCCATTTAGCGGCGGCGTAGATTGCGGTGGTTTGCGTGCGTGCGTCGCCTGCTCGAGGCCGTAGGTGATCTGCAATAACTGCGGCTCGCTAAACGGTGGACCGAGGAATTCGATCCCGACCGGCACCCCGATCGGCGCGCTCTCCGTCGGCGTGGAAAACCCTGCCGGAACCGTAATGGCCGGAAATCCCGTGATTGAGGCGAGGATGCCGTTGCGCGCGGCCTGGTTCATGTCGCCAATCATCACTGGCAGGCGTTTCTGATGCGGGTACGCCAACGCCACCAGGTTGTTCTTCGTCATGGCGTTCGCCAGCCGCACCCGCAGGTCATCGAGCTTGACGCGCCGGTCCTTGTAGTCCGGCTCGTTCAGGCCATTCTCGTACTTTTCGCCGAAGCGAGGAACTTCTCCAGCGAAGGCTTGTGATAATTGCCCGTGGCGATGAGCTCGGCAAGCGAATGCACGGGAGGGTTAGGCTGGGCTTTGAGGTAATTGTTGAGAACGAACTTGTATTCATACTTCTGCACGTCGAGGTCGGTGACCAGTTTGCCGGTGTCGAAGGCCGCGTCATCGATATCCACCAGAATTGCGCCCTGCTGCTTCAGCACTTCGAGGGCATTGGCCATCACCCGGTTGACCTCCAGGTGGTCGGGGCCGCTTCCGAATAGGGTACGCAGCACCCCAATGCGCGCACCCTTCAGGCCATTGCGGTCGAGCGAGGCGGTATAGGTCGCGGGAATCCTGCCGATACTCAGCGCGGTTACGGGATCATCGGGATCGTAGCCGGCCATCACATCGAGCATGACCGCCGCATCGGCTACGGTTCGCGTTATCGGCCCAACTGCGTCCTGAGTAAACGAGCAAGGGATCACCCCCGCGCGGCTGATCAACCCACGCGTTGGACGAATGCCCACGAGGCTGTTGGCTGAGGATGGCGAGCGGATTGAGTTTACCGTGTCCGAACCGGTGCCCACGGCAGCGAAGTTGGCGGCCAAGGCAGCGCCGGTGCCGCCGGAAGACCCGCCCGGCGTGCGCGTCAGCTCGTAGGGGTTCTTCGTCTGCCCACCCAGCGAGCTCACCGTTATGCCGGTGATCGCCAGCTCGTGCAGATTAGTTTTCCCTATAATCAGGGCTCCGGCTTGGCGCAAGCGCACAACGGAGAACGCATCCTCGGCCGGCTGCATACCCTTGAGTGCCAGCGATGCGCCGGTCGTCGGCATATCGGCGGTGTCGAAGTTGTCCTTCAGCACCACCGGAATGCACTGCAGCGGCTTGAGCTTAGTGCCGCGTTTGACCTGCTTGTCCATGGCATCGGCCTGCTCCAGCACCTTGGGGTTCACGTACAGCATGGCATTGAGGGTCGGCCCCTGCTGGTCGTACGCCTTGATGCGGTCCAGGTACTGCTGCACCAGGCTGTGGCAAGTCAGCTTGCCGCTCTGCAAGCCGCGATGAATTTCGTTGATGGAAGCTTCCATGAGCTGAAATTGCTGTCCGGCGGCGCTAGCGACCATAAGCATCACTCCCACTGCCAGAACGAAACACTTCGCTTCATGACGCACGCCTTCCCTCCTATGAGTTCATTGAACATTGAACATTTAAGCTTGATTGGGTGATCCCGCCATTTCTCGATTGAAAGCCAATTCGTGCTCGAGAATCATCGGCAAGGCTTTGGAATTTTCAATCGCGCGATGACCCGATCGCCCAATCACCTAATTGCTCACTTGTTCTGCCGGATCAGCACCACATCCGAGTCCGTGTGTCCGCGAACCAAAGCCAACTGCTTGCCATCAAATGACCAGTGGAAATCGAAGATGTGTTCGGCTGTGAAATTCGTGATCTGTTTGCCCTTGGAGCCGTCCACCGGCTGCAGCCACAGGTTGTCGACGCCGTTCTCGCGCACGGGATAAACCACTGCCTTGCCGTCGCGCGAAAAATGCAGCAAGCCAAAACGCGAACGTTCGAACTCAACCTGCCTCGCGGCCTTACTGCCTTCCGTCTCGACCACGGCCAGCATTTCTTTGTGCTCTCCCGAGTGCTTTATGGTAGGAAATGCCGCGAGCTTCCCGTCGGGCGAGAGGTCGAAGGCGCCAGACATTGGCGACTCAGAAATCACTTGCGGAGTTCCGCCGTCGATCGGCACTCTGACAAGTTTCTGCTCGCCGCCCCGCTCCATGAAGTACACCCACTTGCCGTCCTGCGAGCACAAGGGATTCACATCCAGCTTGCCGCTCGAAATCTGCCTGAAATTGCTCCCCGTTCCGTCCATGCGCCAGACGTTTTGCGCACCGCTCTGAAATCTCACAAAAACCACAGAGCCGCCTTCGCCGCAAGCCCAGGGGGCGCCACTCACTGCCTGGCCCGGAATCACTGTCTTGTTACCCGTTGCCGGATCGATTCGATTGAGCACGTTCGCCTGATCGGAAATCAACTGGTTTTCCGGCGTCCAGGTAAAGTTCGTATCAGCATCCGCAGAGGCGATTTGTCGTGCCGTCGCCGATGGTTCCCCGGCGGGCAGCACCTGCAAATTCCAGCGGTTTTCATTCTGCACGGTGGCGAGAAGGTGTCCGCTGTTCGCCACACTAAGATCCGAGTAACTGTTCGTATCGCGCGTGATCGGAGAATAAACGCCACCGGGATAAGAAACGAAACCGATTTGCGTGCGGGCGAAATTTGAGCTTTGCTCTTTCCCCAGGACCAGCAAGCCGCTGCCATCGGGCAGCCAGGAAGGCTTGTCGAAAATTCGCTGGTTGCCGCTAAAAAAGGCCTTTCTCTTAGTGCTGGTTACATCCACGGCCACCAACCTGATCAATCCATTCGTCACATCGAGCATTTGGCAAACAATAATCTTCCCGTCAGGTGACCATGTGGGCTGATACAGACCATCGCTGGTAGGCCCACTGGTCAGCACCCGCTCGTCTCCGCCTTCTATTGCCCTGATAATGAGCTGGTACTTGCCATGTTCCGGATTGTCATAGCGCATGAACGCCAACTTCTTCCCATCGGAGGAAAACGTAACATTTGAATCGACGTCCTCGGCGAGTTTCTGGGCAGTTCCGCCGAGCAACGGAGCCCGGTACAAGAACTTCAGCTCCGGATTGCCCGGATCGCTGCGTACAAAATAGAAGTAATTTCCGTCTGTAGAAAAGCGCAGACCGTTGTAATAAACATCGGCTGGAGGTTGAACCTGAGCGTCGCTGTTCGTGGGCACGTTGCGTAACGAGAGACTGGCCAGGCCGTTGTCGCGCACCAGGTTCAGGATGTACTTGCCGTCGGGAGAAAGGGCCGCCAGCAACGACTTGCCACCCTCGGTCACCTTGGTGACAGAAACGTCCTGGAACGGAACTGGGCGGGTACGGGTGAAGTAGGCATAGATTCCGTAAGCCGCCGCCGCCAGCAGCACCAATGCGACTCCCGCCGTAACCCCGGTACTCACTTTATGCTGCCCTGCCACCGAGATCACTGCCGAACTTCCGGAAGAGTGTTGACCAGAGGGAACTCCAGCGGCATCCCTCGTGGAGGACGAAGCAACCGCCTCCACTGGCGCGCTGATAGACGCGGCCTGCGCTGTCTTACGTCCGGATTCCGTGTCTCGCTTCAACCGCTTCAGGTCTCCGCGCAGGTCTCCTGCCGAGTGGTAGCGCAGGTCGCGGTCTTTCTCCAAAGCCTTTCCGATAATTTCATCGAGTCTTGGCGGAAGCGTGACATTCAGTTGCAGGGCCGGAACCGGATCCAGTTCAAGGATGGCGTGGAAGACCACGGCCGACGTCGCACCGGAAAATGGCAGGCGCCCCGTCGCCATCTGATACATCACCACGCCGAGAGAAAAAAGATCAGAGCGCGGATCCAATGCTTCGCCGCGCGCCTGCTCTGGCGACATGAAGGCGATGGTGCCCACGGTCGCACCCGGGTTGGTGAGGTTCTGTCCCGGCGAATCTGAGGTTGCCCCGATTGTTGTCATCTCCATCTCGGGACGCGCCAACTTCGCCAGGCCGAAGTCCAGCACCTTCACTTGTCCACGCTGCGTGATAAATATGTTCGCGGGCTTGATGTCTCGATGGATGATTCCTTTCGCGTGCGCTGCGTCCAGCGCATCCGCCATTTGGATACACCACTCCAGCAGGCGATCCAGTGGTACTGGGCCGGCAAGCAAGCGACGATCCAGAGCTTCGCCTTCCAGCAGTTCCATGGCAATAAACGACTGCTCACCAGCTTTTTCCACGGCGTAGATCGTACAGATGTTGGGATGATTAAGCGCCGATGCGGTGCGGGCCTCAAGCAGAAAGCGGTCCAGCGCATTTTGATCGCGGGAGAGTTGTGGCGGCAGAAATTTCAGCGCGACACGGCGGCCCAGATCAAGATCTTGCGCCTCGTAGACCACTCCCATTCCCCCGCTTCCTATCTGGCCGGTGATGCGGTAATGCGAAATGGTCTGGCCAATCATTAGGGGGATGGAGTGAGGAGATTCATCTTAGGAGGGATAGCAAAAGCAGTCAAACATCAGCGCCCAGTGGCTGGTGATCGGTGACTGGTAAGCCCTGAGCATTTTCTGGCCACTGAACACTAGCCACTGCCTACTGTTCAAGCCTGTTCCGCCGCGCTGACCGAATCGAAAAAGCGGAAGAACTGCTCTACGTGGGTGACCTTGAGGGCGTTGTGGATGCGTTCGCTTACGCCGACCAGAGCCAGATTTCGCCCCCCGTGTTGCCGTGTTACGTAGGCGCCCACGAGCGCCCCGATGCCGGCGGAATCCACATACGGGACCTTGGTGAAATCAATGATCAAAGAGCGCGAAGTGTCGGCTCGAACCATGGCTTGAAATTGAAACATCGTGGTCATTACGAGCCCGCCCTCCAGGCGCAAAACGCGCTGTCCTGGCTGGCTTCCGGGCTGGTCATCAATGTGTAGAAAATCTTGCGGCATGCGGGAGATATTAACTGCTAGGTAAGCTCTGATTGTTAACGGGGTGTTAATTTCCGGGAAACGGTCTCTAGTCTCCGGTTTTGATTCTCCCGGTATTGCCGATATTGACCCTGGCAACCAGAAACGCGAAACCGGAAAACTAGAAACTAGAAACCGCCCTAGATCGTCGCAGCTTGCTCGCGACGTCGAGCCTGAATCTCGATGTAGACATTGACCAGCGACACCGCCGCCGGCGTGACTCCTGGGATGCGCGAGGCTTGGGCCAGCGTGCGCGGCTGTACATGGGAAAGCTTTTCCTGCATCTCGCGCGACAGCCCGCTGACCGAACGGTAATTAAACCAATCTGGAATGGAGCGCTGCTCTGACTTCTTCATTTGATCCATGGCACGCTGCTGTTGCCGCAGATAGCCTTCGTACTTGATCTCCGTTTCCACAGACTTGAGTTCGTTGCGAACTTCGGAAGAAATCGTAGCCACGGATCCATTCGGAGCTTCGCCGATTTCTTCATTTCCTCTTGCAAAGAAGACAGGGTCCAGCTTCCGCAAAACAGGCGCGAGTTGCTCGATCGTGATCTCCGGCCGCTTGAGCAGTTGCGCGTAAGTTTGACCGAGCGCCGAACTCCAGCCGTTGCCAGGAAGTTGCTCATCCAGCGCGAGGCCAGTAATTCTTGTCTTCTCGAGAAGTTGCTTCAGCTTTTCCAGCCGCTGCTGCTTCGCTCGAAAATCATCCCACGCTCCATCCGAGATCAATCCCACGCGGCGGCCATGCGGCGTGAGCCGGCGATCGGCGTTGTCAATCCGCAGGTGCAAGCGGAACTCCGCCCGCGAGGTAAACATTCGGTAGGGCTCGTTCGTTCCCTTGGAAATAAGGTCGTCGATCAGGATCGCGGTATAAGCCTCGGTGCGGTCGAGGATCAGCGGAGCTTCAGCTTTCACCTGCAAAGCCGCATTGATGCCTGCCATTAGGCCTTGGCACGCGGCTTCCTCATAGCCGGACGTGCCGTTGATCTGGCCAGCGAGGAACAAGCCCGCAATCTTCTTCGTCTCCAAAGTGCGGTGCAGTTCCGTGGGATCAATCGAGTCGTATTCGATGGCGTATCCCGGCCGCAGCATCTCGGCGGTTTCGAGCCCGGGAATCGACTTCAGAATCGCAAGCTGCACTTCCACCGGCAACGACGTGCTCATGCCGTTGACATAGATTTCGTGCGTATTCAGGCCCTCGGGCTCGAGATAAAGCTGATGCATCTCCTTGTCAGGAAACTTGACGATCTTGTCTTCGATCGACGGGCAATAGCGCGGCCCGATCGACTGGATCTGCCCGCTATACATGGGCGATCGGTGCACATTCTCGCGGATGATGCGGTGCGTCTCGGGCGAGGTCCATGCAATGTAGCAGGGAATTTGTGAGTCGTGATGCGCCACTCGCTTCGTCCGGAAGCTGAAGGGCGTCGGGTCGGCGTCGCCCGGCTGAAGCGTGAACCGCGTCCAGTCGATCGAGCGTCCATCTAGCCGCGGCGGCGTCCCCGTCTTCAGACGGCATCCGCGCAGGCTGAGCTTCTTCAGCGACTCGCCCAGCAAAACTGCGTTCGGTTCTCCGGAGCGTCCGGCAGGATATTGCTGTTCGCCGCAGTGGATCAACCCGTTGAGAAAAGTGCCGGTGGTGATAATTACAGCTTGTGCTCCGACCGTGCGGCCATCGCGCAGCCTGACTCCCCGTACCTTCCGGAGATCGGGAGATCCTTCGCTCCGCTCAGGATGGCAAGGCTGGTCGTCTTCAACGATCAGGCTTGCCACCTCCGCCTGCTTGATCTTTAGATTCGGTTGCGACTCCAGCACTTCGCGCATCTTGAGGCGATAAGCCTGCTTGTCACATTGCGCGCGCGGCGACCACACAGCCGGGCCGCGCGAAGTGTTCAACAGGCGGAACTGGATGCCGACCGCATCGGTAATCTCGCCCATGATCCCGCCGAGCGCATCGACTTCACGGACCAGGTGTCCCTTGGCGATGCCGCCGATCGCCGGATTGCATGACATCTGCGCAATCAGGTCGACGTTGAGCGTGTAAAGCGCGGTCTTCAACCCCATGCGCGCCGCGGCCATTGCCGCTTCGCACCCGGCATGGCCTGCGCCGACGACGACTACGTCGAATTGTTCAGTAAACTGCATCTTCGAGAGGATGAAACTCCAGACTCCTACGATTGCCGCAATATCTCGTCGTGGCTTTCTGCTTTCATTCTAACAAGTTGCCTGCCATCGTGATTCCCATCACTTGCTGCCGTGCGGCCTCGCCCGTATAGTAGGGTTTCATACCAGAAACCCCAGGGGGCCATCATGATTACCACTCAGTTCTTCGAGCGACTGGAGGCTACCATCGGCAGATACGATCTGCTATGCCATCCATTCTACCGGGCGTGGTCGGCGGGCGGACTGTCGCGCGAAGATCTGCGCGAGTATGCGCGGCATTACTACCATCACGTCCAGGCATTTCCCTGCTACCTGGCCGAGTTTGCTCTGCGCCTGGACGAGGGCGAACTGAGGCGGGCCGTGCTGGCCAACATGGTTGACGAGAAGGGCACTGCGGGAAAATCGGGGAAAGATGCCGTGCCGCACGCCGAGCTCTGGCTTGACTTTGCCGAGGGCATGGGGGCAAGGCGGGATATGCACTGGCATTTGCCGGTCAAGCAGGTCGGGGAACTGATGCGCTATTTCCACAGCGTGGCCAGTGACGGCACTCCGGAACAGGCGCTGGCGGCATTTTACGTTTACGAATCCCAGGTGCCGCGGATAGCCCAGGAAAAAGAGCGTGGGCTGCGCGAAATGTACGGCGCCGATGACAAAACCTGCGGCTACTTTGCGGTGCACGCCACGGCCGATATTTACCACTCGAATATCTGGCGCGAGCAACTGGCGAAGCGCATTGCAGCCGACCCAGAGAAGGCGGACGGCGCGTTGGATGCGGGCGAGAATGCGGCCCGAATGTTGTGGCAAGCCCTGGACGGGATTGAAACCGCGCGCATGACGTACGCGGTGTAAGCCGGCGGTCTTAAACAATATAGTGAGCCAATGATCGATGCGGGATTCCCGCGATCATTGGCTCTTTGGCTTCTGAGGACCGAAAGGGAGAACGAAAACGAGCATGGCGAGAGAGATTCCGATCGGGGCACGCGGCGAGGCGCAGGAAACCGTCGAGTTCAAACATACTCTGACCGCGCACCATCCCGAGTTGCCACCGGTTTACTCCACGCCCGACATGATCCGCCTGATGGAAACTGCGGCGTTTCTCGCGCTGCAGCCCTACTGCGAAGGCGACGAAATTACCGTCGGAACTTCCATCAACATCCAGCACCGCGCCGCGAGTGGCATCGGCGCGCGCATCCACGCGGAAGCCGCGCTGGAGTCATTTGACGGTCGTTTCTACACCCTTCGCGTGGCTGCGCGCGACGAGGTCCAGGAAATTGGCCGTGGTACTGTGGGCCGCGCCGTCGTAAGCATTGGGAACTTTGTTGAGAAGATGAAGAAGTGAGTACCGAGTACTGAATAGCGAGAACTGAGAACTGCCTATCCTGATTGGCGTCATCTCCGATACCCATGGACTGCTTCGTCCCGAGGCAGTCGAGACGTTGCGCGGATCGGATCACATTATCCATGCCGGGGATGTAGGCGTGCCTGAGATCCTCGAAAGCCTTGCAGCAATTGCTCCAATCACCGCCGTTCGCGGCAACGTCGATAAAGCAGCATGGGCTAGACGCCTGCTCGAAACCGAAGTCCTCGAACTCGGCGGCATTTCAATCTATCTCTTGCACGATCTAGCCCGATTGGATCTCAAGCCGAAGGCCGCGGGATTCGGCGCTGTAATCAGCGGCCATAGTCACATTCCAAAACAGGAAAGCCGCGACGGAGTGCTTTATTTCAACCCAGGAAGCGCGGGCCCGCGACGATTCAAGCTTCCTGTGAGCGTCGGCAAACTCCGCGTCGAAGACGGCAACGTGCGGGGCGAGCTGATCACTTTGCTGGCCACGGACCACTAGCCTCTGACCACTGTGCCGTTGCTACAATCGCAAGAATGTCCATTGAATTCCATGTCGATACCCGCGCAGGCGGGGCCCGGGCCGGACGCCTGCTCACGCCGCATGGCGAGATCGAGACTCCTGTGTTCATGCCCGTGGGCACGGTCGGGACGGTGAAAGCGGTCCCGCAGGATGTTCTCGAAGAACTCGGCGTGCAGATTCTTCTTGGCAACACGTATCACCTCTATCTGCGTCCGGGAGTCGAGACCGTCCGCCAGTTCGGCGGCCTGCACGGTTTTATGGCGTGGCCGCGAGCGATCCTCACCGATTCCGGAGGCTTCCAGGTCTTCAGCCTGAACGACCTGCGCAAGGTTACCGACGAGGGCGTGACGTTTCGCTCGCACCTCGATGGCTCCTCGCACTTCTTCAGTCCGGAGAGTTCCATGGCTGCTCAGATCGGGCTAGGCGCCGATATCGTCATGGCGTTCGACGAGTGCACGGAATATCCCGCCGATCGCTCCCGCACCCAAGCTTCGATGGAATTGACCTTGCGTTGGGCAGAACGCAGCAAGAAGTATTTCGAAGATCACAAGCACGAAGTGCCGTGGAAGAAAGTCGCCAGTTGCCAGTTGCCAGTTACCAGCGCCGAGAACACTGGAAACTGGACACCGGACACTGGAAACTGCAATTCAAACCAAGCTCTCTTCGGCATCGTCCAAGGGGGCATGGATATTGCCCTCCGCAAGGAATCTGCCGAGCGCACGATTGAGATCGGTTTCCCCGGCTATGCCATCGGCGGACTCAGCGTCGGCGAGCCTCGGGAGCGCACGCGTGAGATCATCGAAGCCACGCTCGAATACCTTCCTGCCGACAAGCCGCGGTATGTAATGGGAGTGGGCACGCCCGAGGAGATCGTCGAATACGCCCGCCTCGGCGTCGATATGATGGATTGCGTTTTGCCGACCCGTGCGGCACGCCATGGCCTGCTGTTCACTTCCGAGGGAAAAATTTCTATCAAACAGGCGCGCTACGCTCAGGACGCCGGACCGCTCGACCCCAATTGCGCCTGCCGCGTGTGCCGGCGCTATTCCCGCGCGTATCTGCGGCATCTTTATGCGTCCAATGAAGTGCTGGCTCAAGTCTTAAATACGCTCCACAACCTGAGTTTCTACCTTGACACTATGCGGCGGGTGCGTCATTCTATTCGACTTGGGGAAGAGTCCCGTTTTTTCTAGCGCTTGGTCTCGAGCGAAGCCGTAGACCTCCCTGGACAGACCTTCCCGGATTCAAGCCTCTGCACTCGGGTTAAAGAGTGAGGAACCCGGCCGGAATCGATTGTCACCCCCGTCGTGAAATGACAGGCCCGTGGCGCTAGCAGGCGTAGGCGGTTGTTCGCGGATACGGGTGCGGGAGTCTGGTTAAGCAGGTTTGAGTGAATTTGGTGAACGATCTTTTGTGAACGACCTTTGGTGAACGAGATTAGATGAATACGCATTTTCTCTTGGCAATGCAGGCTGGCGGCGGAATGGGGTGGCTTAGTGTTGCCCCGCTGATTTTCATTTTTGCGATCTTTTATTTTCTCCTGATCCTTCCCCAGCAGCGCCGTCAGAAGAAGTGGACGGCCATGCTGGATTCGCTCAAGACCGGCGACAAGGTAGTCACCAGCGGCGGCTTACGGGGAACGATCATGGCTCTGAAAGATGATTCGGTTCATCTCCGGGTGCCTCCGAATAATCTGCTATTAGAAGTAACCAAAGCCTCCGTAACCCAGGTCACAACGGCGGATGAAGAGGCTAAGACCAAGTAATTGCGGCATAACCTAATTTTCGGACTTTAGTTTTCCATGAATAAGAATCTTCTTTGGCAGCTGGTCCTCATCGTCGGAGTCCTGCTCGTCTTTTTGTTCGGGATCTTCGGCATTCCTCAGAGCTTTTCCGGCCAGGGCTTGCTCACGGCCATGACCAACCGCATTCATCTGGGTCTGGATTTGCGCGGTGGAACTCACTTGATCCTGCAGGTGCAGGTCAACGACGCCATCAACGTGGATTCCGACAACGCTATCGAAATTCTCAAAGAGCAACTCAACAAGCGCAAGATTTCTTTCGCAGATATCTCCAAGCCCGATCCGCAGAATAATCCCGATAAAATCGTCCTGAAGGGTGTTCCCACGGAGTCGCGCAAAGACTTGCTGGATATCGCGAACGATCGCCTGCCGGAATACAACCTGACTTCGGGAGCGGACAATTCCTGGTCGCTCGCCATGAAGCCGCAGATCCTCACCGATCTGAAGAACAAGGCCGTGACTCAGGCGATCGAGACCATCCGCAATCGTATCGATTCGCTGGGCGTGAGCGAGCCAACCATTCAGGAGCACGGTCTCGGTCAATACCAGATTCTGGTGCAGTTGCCCGGCGTTGACGATCCGGCTCGCGTGAAGGACATCATGCAGTCCACCGCCATGCTGGAGATCAAGCAGGTCATGGGTGGGCCGTTTCCGAGCGAGCAGGCCGCGCTGCAGGATAAGGGCGGAATTTTGCCGGCGGATGCGATTTTGCTCCCGGGTCATGGCGTTCCAGGCGCTCCTGCAGACGAACAGGCGTGGTATCTGGTCTCGCGCGTTTCCGCGGTCCGTGGAAAAGACCTTCGCGATGCCCAGCCCAGCACCGATCAGAATGGCCAGCCGAATGTGCGTTTTCAATTGACGGGCGAGGGCGGGCAGCGGTTCTACAATTTCACCTCGGCGCACGTTGGCGACAGTCTGGGCGTGGTTCTGGACAACAAGGTTCAGGAAGTCGCCAACATTAAAGAGGCCATCCGCGATACCGGTGAGATCAGCGGTGGCAGCATGAACCAACAGCAGGCCAAGGATCTGTCTATGATCCTGCGCTCGGGCGCTCTGCCGGCGGGCATCAAGTATCTGGAGGAGCGGACGGTTGGACCGTCGCTCGGCACGGATTCGATCCGCGCCGGCGTTCGAGCGGCTGTCGTCGGCATGCTGGCTGTGCTGATCTTCATGCTGATCTACTACCGCGCTGCTGGAATCAACGCCGACGTCGCCCTCTTACTCAACCTCATCATCCTGCTGGGATTCATGGGCTATTTCGAAGCCGTGTTGACCTTGCCCGGAATCGCCGGAGTGATTCTCACCGTCGGTATGGGCGTGGACTCGAATGTGCTGATTTTCGAGCGTATCCGGGAGGAATTACGCAACGGAAAAACGCCGCCATCCGCAGTGGATCAGGGTTTCAGCCATGCCTGGATTACGATCGTCGATACCCACGTCACCACGATCGTTTCGGCGGCGATTTTGTTCCTGTTCGGAACCGGCCCAGTCAAAGGATTTGCAGTGACGCTCACCTTTGGTCTGCTGGCAAACTTGTTCACCGCCGTATTCGTTTCGCGCGTGATTTTCGATTGGATACTAAGCCGCAAAGAGCGTGGTGAAGCGCTCAGCATTTAGGGAAATTCAGTTTCTGGTTTCCGGTGCGGTAAGCCTGGGACAGGAAACTGGAAACCCGAAACTAGAAACTTTAAGGGGCAACAACCGGTGGAGTTCTTTCGCAATACCAACATAGATTTTCTCGGCAAAAAGTGGTATTTTCTCGCCTTCTCGCTGGTCTTCAGCGTGGCCGGCATACTCTCCATGTTGTTCTGGCACGGCATCCCGTACGGTGTGGACTTCCGCGGCGGCACTCTGGTCTACGTAAAGTTCTCGCACACGCCCAACGACAATGCCCTGCGTGCGGCCATGGACCGTGCCGGTCTGCACAACGCGAAGATCCAGCGCTATGACCAGCCGTCCAACAATGAAGTGCTGATTGACCTCGACGTGCAGGAAACCAGCGAACAAGCGCTCGACAACGGCAAGGTTAAGATCATCAGCACGCTGGAGACGAACGCCCCCGCGGGCAAGGTGGACCTGAACAACTCGAGTTCCCTGGCCGTCAAGAATTATCTGATGGACAAAGACCCCATGCACCTGGGCTCAGATGCCGATCAGAAATATACCCAGCAAGCGCAAGCCATCGTGGATGCTCGCGATAAAGGCCAGGGCGGCGTGTTGACCTCGTTCGACCAGCTAAAAGGGTCGGTCGATGCGTCCGTGGTCGCTTCGCTGCCGGATGGCTTCTTCCTCTCCGATTTCAGCGTGCGAAATGTTGAGATTGTCGGTCCGCAGGTGGGCGCTCAGTTGCGGCGTCAGGCCCTGCTGGCCACGGCGTATTCGCTCGCCGGAATGCTGATTTACCTCGGTTTCCGTTTCGAGTGGATCTACGGAGTAGCCGCCGTGGTCACGGTTTTTCACGATACCCTGATCACTGTAGGAGCCTTTTCGCTCCTCAACAAAGACATCTCTCTCACCGTGATCGCTGCCATTCTAACCTTGATTGGTTACTCTAATAACGACACGATCGTGGTATTTGACCGCATCCGGGAAAACATTAAACTCATGCGGCGCGAGAAGCTGTCGGAAATCGTTAATCGCAGCATCAACCAAACTCTAAGCAGAACCATCTTGACAGCCGGGCTAACCTTCCTTACCGTACTCGCACTCTATTTGTTCGGCGGCGAGGTGCTTCGCGGCTTCAGTCTCGCGCTGGTCATCGGCATCTTGATCGGAACTTATTCGTCGATCGCCATTGCGGCTCCGATTCTGGTGGCTTATCAGGATTGGCGGCTTAGCAAGGGTAAGCGTCCCGCGGCCATGCCCGTCCGGACCAAGTAATTGCCTGATAGCGTTGCAGGCCATTTTGTGATACGCCTTTGTTCGTAAGAGGTATGGTTTGTAAGGCTTTGGAGTGCCAGGAAGGGCCTAAATGGCTGGTCTTGGCAATGGAGTCGATTTTGGGAGCAAAGGGGAATCTGTCGGTGTCTAAGTTTACGTAGGCTCTAAGTGGGGAGAAACAATTATGTTTGAAGATAGCCTTCTGGAATCCGGTGGCAGGCTGAAGACGAAGCGGGGGCGGACGACCACCTTCGCGATCATTCTGGAGATCGGGCTGATCGGCATTATGGTTCTGATGCCCCTGATCTTCACCGAAGCCCTGCCTAAGCAACAGCTCATGACCTTTCTGGTGGCCCCTCCGCCACCTCCACCGCCGCCACCCCCGGCTGCCGCACCCGTAAAAATTGTGCACCAGATTCAGACTGACATTGTGAATGGCGCTCTGCGCACGCCCACCAAGATTCCTCAAAAAATACAAATGATTAAGGAAGACGAAGCTCCGCCCTCGATGGCCTCCAGCGGAGTCGTCGGCGGTGTTCCGGGTGGTATTCCCGGAGGTCAGATGGGTGGTGTGATCGGCGGCATTATCAGTTCCACGCCCGTCGCTGTTCCTAAAGTCGCTGCTCCCCAGCGCGTGCGGGTTTCCCAGGGCGTCTCACAAGGCCTTCTGGTTCGCAAGGTCAACCCGGTCTATCCGCCTCTGGCGCGTCAGGCTCGCATTTCCGGAACAGTCGTACTGCGCGCCGTGATCAGCAAGGATGGTTCCATCGAAAACCTCTCTCTGGTGAGCGGGCATCCAATGCTGGCTCCGGCGGCGATTGACGCCGTAAAGCAATGGAAGTACAAGCCCTATCTGCTCAACGGCGAACCGGTCGAAGTGGATACGGAAGTTCAGGTCAACTTCACCCTGGCCGGAGGCTAGTCCCCGGCGGGAGTGAGGCAGTAAGCCGTAATTTGAAATGCAATTGTTGTGCGCGACGACGTTTGGAAGCGCCAGCGGAATGGCCCTCCCCGTTCCCACCCGAAATGCGGTGGCCGGGAGCACCCTTCAATCGGCCCATCCGCCGTACCTTTTCAACGCCGATGTGCGCAACCGCGATTTCTGCGGTCAGGCTCTGCAAGGTGTATAAATCTCGCATCAAAGTTTAAGAAGTTCCGAGGAGGGAAAAGCAACTCATGTTAGCTAACTTTGCCATAGCAGCATTTCATCACGTTCCCCGAGTAGCCGCCTGGATTGTGCAGGAAGGTGGCGCAGTGGGTTGGGACCCGATTTCGCTCTGGAAGCAGATGGGTATCATTGCGAAGATCGTGGTCATCATCCTGTTCATCATGTCAGGCTGGTCGATCGGCGTCATGATCGATCGCGCCATGGCATACAACGCGGCTCGCAAACAGTCTCGCGCCTTCGCTCCCGCAGTCGCCGGAGCCCTGCGCGATGGCCGCATCGACGAGGCCATCAAGGTTGCCGAGCGCAACAAGAAGAGCCATCTGGCCAAGGTTGTTACCGCTGGCTTGATGGAGTTCAAGGCCCACCAGGATAGCCCGGGCGCCATCCCTGGCGAGACCATTGAAGCCTCCAAGCGCGCTCTGGAGCGCACTGAAGCCATCGTCCACGCCGAACTCAAGCGCGGACTCGGCGGTCTGGCCACCATCGGTTCGACGGCTCCTTTCGTGGGCTTGTTCGGCACCGTGATGGGCATCCTGAACGCCTTCAAAGGTATTTCCGAGCAGAAGGCAACCGGTCTGGGCGCAGTCGCAGGCGGCATTTCCGAAGCGCTGGTGACCACGGCTTTCGGGTTGCTCGTGGCCATCCCGGCCGTCATGATGTTCAACTACCTCACCGGTCGCGTCGAAGCGTTCGATGTGGAAATGGACAATTCGTCCAGCGAACTGATCGACTACTTCCTGAAGCGGCGTGACGTTCGCCGTTCCTAGGTCCGTCCCAGTTTAGGGCTGGACCTCCGCTGTGAGTTGCTTTTGTCCGGCGCCGGGATCGTTCCTGGCGCCGGCCTTCCCGACTCTCGCGGAAACTTTGGAAGTACTGGAGATTCACGCTATGTCAATGGCAAAACGAAACGAAGGCGCCAAGGTCAACTCCGACATCAATGTAACTCCGATGGTGGACGTGATGCTGGTGCTGCTGATTATCTTCATGGTGATCACGCCCATGTTGCAGAAGGGTATCAGCGTGGATATGGCCAAAGTGAATAATCCCACGCCGATGGCCGATGCGGACAAGGAAGACGCTCTGCTGGTTTCTGTGATGCGCGATGGAACTGTCTACTTTGGCTCCGACAAGGTCGCGGTAGACAGCTTGACGGGCAAAGTGAAAGACCGTTTGAGCAATCGCACCGACAAGCGCGTCTATGTGAAGGCAGATGCCCGTGCCCACTTCGGCAACGTGGTCCAGGTAGTGGACAGCGTTCGCGCCGCCGGTGTGGATGATCTGGGCTTGCTCACCGACCAGAGGAAGAGCACTCCAAACGCTCCACCCGCCGCTCCGGCGCCCGGGCAGTGAGCGACCTAAGAGGAGATCGACTATGAGTATGGCAATGGGGAGCGGCGGAGGCCAAAGTGCAAATATCAACGTCACCCCGCTCATTGACGTGCTACTGGTGCTGCTCATCATTTTTATGGTGATCACGCCACTGACCCCGAAGGGTTTGGATGCGCTGGTGCCTCAGCCGCCTCCGCCTAACGCGCCCAAAAACAACACGCCCGACCGAACCATCGTGGTGCAACTTATTGATCGCGGCCCCGGCCAGGATCCCGGCCTGAAAATCAATCAGGAAGATGCTACCTGGGACAATCTGCAAGGCCGTCTCGCGGATATCTACAAGACGCGCGCTGAGAAAGTCATGTTCGTGAAGGGCGACGATCCTATCCCCTTCGCCGACGTGGCTAACGTGATCGACATCGCGCACGCCGCGGGAGTCGATAAGGTCGGTCTGATCACGGCGAAGATCGAAGCCGGCGGCTAAACCGCTCGTCCGTTTTATCAGTAAGCGCCCGGAAGGTCGCGCATCGCACTCCGCCGCGCACGGGAGTCCCTGCCCCCGTGCTGCGTCCGCCAATGAACATGCGGCCTGCGCTTGTCAAACTGCTGTCTCTGGGCCTAGGATGCTGTGTGGCAAGGGAGACTTATACCGCAATGAATAAATCCATTCGACTGTTTACGCTGGCGGCTGCTGCGCTGGCGATCCTTTCTTCCGTGGGCTGCGGTAAGCTGCGTGCCCGCGACCAACTGAACAAGGGCGTTACTGCATACAAGAACGCCAAGTACGAAGAGGCCATCGACCACTTCCAACAAAGCGTGGCCTTGGATCCTTCTCTGATCAACGCCAAAATGTATCTGGCTACCGCTTATGCGCAGCAATATATTCCCGGAGCCGATACCCCGGACAACAACAAAATGGCGGAAGAGGCCATTAAGCAATACCAGTCCGTGCTCGACATGAACCCGGCTCGTGATCAAAAAGTTAACTCCGC
The DNA here is from genome assembly GCA_964403025.1 of uncultured Acidobacteriaceae bacterium. Taxonomy (GTDB): domain Bacteria; phylum Acidobacteriota; class Terriglobia; order Terriglobales; family Acidobacteriaceae; genus Sulfotelmatobacter. The sequence goes on from CAYOEH010000013.1 coordinate 28,620, forward strand.
CAAGGGTATCGCCTATCTTTACCTGAACATGAAGAAGTTTGACGATGCCAAGAAGTATTACCGCATGGCCGCTGACATCGATCCCAACGATCCTGAGCCCTACTACTCGGTCGGCGTCATCGACTGGACCGCCTGCTATCAACCCCGCATGGAAGAGCGCGCCAAACTTGGCATGAAGCCGGACGAGAATCTGAACCCCAAGAACAAGGATGAGAAAAAAGTCTGCGCCGAATTGAAAGAGAAGAACGGGCCACTCATCTCCGAGGGCATCGAAAGCCTGAACAAGGCGATTCAGCTTCGTCCTGATTACGACGATGCCATGGCTTATCTCAACCTGATGTACCGCGAAAAGGCCGATGTGGAATGCGATGACCTCGCCGCCCGTCAGGAAGATCTGAAAACTGCCGACCACTGGGTGGACCAGACGCTGCTCACCAAGAAGGCCAAAGCCGAGAAGCAGCCCGGCAACCAGGGCATCACCATGGATCAGCCGAAATAGGATCAGCCGAAATAGGATCAGCGATTCCCAAAGAAAAAAGCTGCCCCACCCGTCATCGTCTCTCGGGTGGGGCATTGTGTTTCCCGCGGATTCGTCCTCGAATCTGCCAACAAACGGCGCGGCAGGCTACTGGATCTTCTCCGTCTTGCTGTCGTACTTGACCTGGCCGTTCTTCTGATTTTGGCGCGTCACGTCGTCGTTCGAAAAACTCCGCGCCGCATGCTGCTCTGTTGCTGCCTCTCCGGAGCCGGAGGTCGGTCGCCCTGAGCTGAAATAGATCCACGCCACCTGTGTAGCTGGTTCAGCGCGCACTTCCTCTGCCCTTTCCGCCCTCTCAAGATGCCGCATCTCCCGCTCATGGACGGGAGCCGCCACCGGTGGTGGTCCTTGGGGCCTGGGCGAACCCGCTGCGATCGGCGAAATCCGTGGTGTCTGGCCGCCGGAATACCAAACCGGCATCGTGTAGACCGCGTCGGTATTGCGGGCGACCTCGGAAAGCGTCGAATTGGTGGCTCCCGCAACTAGCCCGCCCGTGGCATTCGTAGCCCCGACCGGATTCGGCGAAACGGTCGAGAACGACACGCTCGGCGTTGTGATCAGTGGAATATACGGCCCGCAGCCATAGGGACAATACCCCGGAATGCCCCGCTCATTCTGCCCGTAACTTAGAACGGACAGCAGAAGAATCGAACACAGTACCGCAAACCTAGGCATACAAACCTCCCGCGAAACTTAGATACCCCTACTAGGAGCAGGTGACCTGCCACCACCTCTTTCCCACTCTGACGCGGATATCCCTCGGTTTTCCGGCTGTTTCCTGGCATTTGGAGTTAAGCGAGCGACCCGATAGGTGCAAAGACTTGCGCCAAAGGCGCAGGAATTTTGTTTCAAGTTGAAGTTCTCAGGTCAAAGCCTGGATCAAGGCCCGCTGTAGACTCGCACATCGACTCCCGGAAACTGCTTCATCTCGATGCGCGGAAAGGACGCGCCCAGAGCCTGGTTGAGCATCAGCGTAGTGGCGTCAGGGTGGCCGGGATTTCCGTTGCTCATAAGAACCAGCCATACCCGAGGATAGTGGTTCGCCAGGGATTGCACGAAGTCGCTGGTCGGCTTGCCCGTGAAATCGCGATAGTCGAGCCGATCGCTGTGACGGGGATAGACGATCTCCGGGCCTGCCCCGGCCCTGCCCGGCTGCTGGGTCGCGATCCGGAATGATTTAAAAAATTCATAAGGCACGCGCGCTTCCGCAATGTGAAACAGAATGGCATCGCCCGGCTGTGCGTGGTCAAGAATGTAGTTCACGGCACCCTCCGAGTCATCCCGGTCGAGATCGAAGTCGTGATCGTAGTACGAAAGTGTTCCCTGCAGCGACAGCAGAAGGATCGCCGCAAGCGAGGCGGCAAGCAGCAAAGGTGAACGCAGCTTCGCAAGACCTGCCGCCGCCAGAATCACCAGCGCCGGGAGGCAGAAGATGAAATAGCGTGCCAGAAAAATCGGACGGGCCAACGAGAGCAGAAGAGTCACCCCGACTGGAACGACCAGCCAGATGAATAGGAAGCGACGCCGCCAGATGTCCCAGATGCCTTCAGGCACTTCAGCTTCCGGGCGAAAAAGTCCCACCATTTTCTGTACTGGCATGAGCGCTGCGAAGCAAGCCACGGCATAGAGCAGCAACAGAGGCAGACCATCGTTGCCCGTGAGGTGCTCCGCGAATTCCAGCAGGTCATGAAAGCCCGGCCGCTGAATCCATCGAATCGGTCCCGCGCCAGTCTTAGCCGCGAAGATCACCATGGGCAACGATGCAACCTCTATCCATATCCATGCGCGCCGCAGCGCGTGCGAGCACATGCGTGTTTGGTGCTTTCCTCGCACGGATAGCCATTGGGCCGCCAGCAGCAGCAAGGCATACAGATGAGCGTAGACTGCCAACACGCTGGCAAGAACGTATCCCGCCCGGTTGCGGCGCGAGGGCTCGCGCAAAGTGGCGACAAAGAATCCGCTCGAGAGGGTGGCCAGCAGCACAAACAACGAGTAGCTGCGCGCCTCCTGCGCGTAACGAATGTGATAGGCATTGAAACTCATCAGCGCGACCGCAACCAGGGCCACGCGGCGGTCAAAGAGCCTGCCGGCGAGCCAGAAAATCGCAAGCAAAGTCGCGAGAGAGAAGATCACCGATAAACTGCGAATGAAGAATGGACTGGATCCAAAGTGCAGCCACCCGCGCAGTAGCAGGTAATACAACGACATGTTGGCTTCCCGCCGCCATAACAGCCGCGCCATGTCATGCCAACTCAGTCGGGCGACCTCTACGCTGAAGCATTCATCAAACCAAAACGGTTTTCTCGTGAGGGAGAGGAATCGCAACACCGCGGCGGCCACACCTATCACGGCCAGTGCGAGCCCCGAAACGCGCGTCCAGAGTGGCTCCGCAGAATCGAGCTGCCAACTACCGCCGTCCTGGCTCTCGGTATTCACAGGGATTTTCGTAGGCGGCATGCTGGATCTTGAAGCAAAGGCGTGGAATCCAAATGATATTATGCTAAGACTGGCCCTCAGTTAAGCAGGTATATCAGACGCCCAGGCAGAGCCGGCGTTCTATATAACTTTTTCGCATGATGAGCGTGGTGTCATTGGAGGCATTACCGCATACCATCGCCGACACCGCCGGTGACCGGTGGTCGGGATGCGTGTCCGTGATCGTGCCGGTCTATAACGAAGCCGCGCACGTGGGCGAACTGCTGCGCGCCATCCACGCCTCGCCGGTGAAGAAGGAAATCATCATCGTCGACGATGGTTCCACCGACGGAACGCGAGAAAAACTCCAGGCCATGCCGCTCGCACCGAATGTGATCGTGGTGTTTCACGAGAAAAACTGCGGCAAGGGCGCGGCCATACGCACTGCCCTGGAACATGCTCGCGGCGAATACATACTGATCCAGGATTCCGATCTCGAGTATGACCCGCAGGACTATCCCGCGCTCCTGCGGCCCTTGGAACTGGGCCAGGCGAACGTAGTCTATGGCGTGCGTCCAGACCGTCCCGAACGCGGGCTGCGATTTTTTTTGGGCGCAAAGCTGTTGACCCATCTCGCGAACTTGCTTTACGGTGCGGGCATCCACGACGAGGCAACCTGTTACAAAGTCTTTCGCCGGTCGTTGATCGCGCAGGTTCGTTTGCAATGCCGCCGCTTTGAGTTTTGCCCCGAGGTAACGGCGAAGCTTTGCAGAATGGGCGAGAGGATCGCGGAAGTGCCCATTCGTTACGCTCCGCGTTCAGCTGGAGAAGGCAAGAAGATTCGCCATTCGGACGGTTGGCTCGCCATCTGGACGCTCCTGCGCTACCGCTTCGGCCGTAGCATGCAGTGGGAGAAAGGCATCGCCGACGAAGTCAAACAGCCCTCGCCGTTTCCAGTGAGTTTCGTGCGTCTGTCTGAATAATGACGGCCGTGAGTCGCATCCACTCCCTTCGCTCCTGCTGATACACTTCCGCTCGATGGAAAAGCCATCCCAGTCACCGATTCCCCGGTCCGTATTCTGGCTGGTCGTGTGGTCGTTTGTTCTCCAGGTCGCGATGATTGGCGTCTTCCACGAATATCGCACGCGACCGCAGGAAGATCATTTCGCTTTTGGTTGGGAGATGGGGCGGGTGGCTCGCTCCATCGCGCTGGGACAAGGCTTCAGCAGTCCTTACGGCGGCAATACTGGTCCCACGGCGTGGGAGCCTCCGCTCTACCCTTACTTGATGGCCGGGGTCTTCAAACTCCTTGGCATTTATAGCTATGCTTCCGCTTGGGTTCTGCTTACGACCAACAGCCTCGCGGCCGCGCTCACGACCATCCCGATTTTTCTGATCGCCCGCAGAACATTCGGCGAGCGCGTCGCCATCTGGTCGGCCTGGGGATGGGCGTTCAATCCTTACATCTGGTACTGGTCGATCCACTGGATTTGGGACACGACGTTTACGCCGTTGATTCTGAGTCTGATCTTCCTGGTGGCTCTGAACCTGCAGGAGTCGCGCGGCCAAAAAGGCTGGGTGCTATTCGCGGGCCTGTGGGGCATAGGTGCATTGGCGAATCCGTCGATGCTCGCGTTCCTGCCGTTCTGCGGGCTGTGGATCTGGCGTCAGAGATATAAGAACGGCCTACCTTCGGTCGTCGGGATTGTGCTGTCGTCCACAATTTTCTTTCTCGTGCTCGCCCCGTGGCTTGTCCGGAACTACGAAGTGTTTGGACGGTTCGTCTTTCTGCGCGACGATTTCGGTCTTCAATTTCGCCTGGGCAACTGGAAAGGAGCGGAGGGTATGCTCATGGCGTACCTTCAACCCAATCTCAACAAACTTGAGTTCGAAAAGTTCCAACGCATGGGCGAACTGGGTTACGGGCAAGATTGCAAGCGGTTGGCTTTCGAATGGGTCCGGGAAAATCCTAACCGCTTCGCGGTGGTCAGCCTGAAGAGATTTTTCTATTACTGGAACGGCGTGCCCAAGCCGAGTGACAGCCATGCTCCGTGGGACTTTCGCAACTCATTATTTCTGGCATGGTCCGTGCTTGCTCTCTGGGGCGCAGTTCGCGCGGTGCGGCAGAAGGTGCGCGGTGCATGGCTTTTCGCGGGACTGATTCTGACTTACCCAACCACTTATTATTTTGTTTTCCCGCATGCACGGTACCGTCATCCCATCGAGCCGGAGCTGTTGATACTGGCGGTATTTCTACTGTTGCAAGTCGGGAAGCAATCTGGCACTCAATCAGCCGATGCAGCGGCTCTCCCCGAGCGTTGAAGCGTGCTTTCTTCTGCGCCGCTGATAACCAATTGAGCTGTTCCCTTTCCGCATAGGATTCTGGTCACCTTGCGATGTGGTCCGGCCAGATAGAAAAGAAGGCGCGTCGCGGGCGCGGAATCTCCGGTAGAATCGTTTGTTCGTCGAATGGTCCATCGGGCCCCGCGAATGTTCAAGAAAATTCTCATCGCCAACCGGGGAGAGATCGCGGTGCGCGTCCTGCGCGCTTGCCACGAGATGGGGATTGCCGCGGTGGTGGTTTACTCCGATGTGGACCGCGCCGCACTGCACGTCCGTAAAGCGGATGAGGCATACCCGATTGGCCCTGCCGCCGCTTCTGAATCCTATCTCAACATTCCCAAAATTCTCGACGTAGCCCGTCGCTCGGGCGCCGATGCCATCCATCCCGGCTATGGATTCCTCTCCGAAAACGCGAACTTCGCGCAGGCATGCGTTGATGTAGGGGTGAAATTCATAGGGCCCACTGCGGCCGCGATGAATGCGATGGGATCGAAGACGCGCGCGCGGCAAGCCATGGAAAAAGCGGGGGTACCGTTCGTGCCCGGCACCTCGCGCGGCTTGGAGTCGTTTGACGAAGCCCGTCAAGTGGCTGAGAGGATCGGTTATCCGGTGATGTTGAAGGCTGCCGCAGGCGGCGGCGGTAAAGGCATGCGCCTGGTACACGCGCCCGACCAACTGAAATCGTCACTGGAAGCGGCGCGCAGTGAGGCGGAACGATCCTTCGGCGACAGCGAAGTTTACATCGAGAAGGCGATCATCAATCCGCGGCACATCGAGATGCAGGTGCTGGCCGACGAGCACGGAAGTACGGTTTATCTCGGCGAACGCGAATGTTCGCTGCAGCGGCGTCATCAGAAAGTGATGGAGGAAGCGCCTTCGCCGATCGTCGACCCCGACATGCGGCGCAGAATGGGCGACGTCGCCGTTCGGGTGGCGCAGGCGGCGGCCTACACTAACGCGGGCACCGTAGAATTTCTGGTCGATCAGCAGAAGAATTTTTATTTTCTGGAGATGAACACCCGGTTGCAGGTGGAGCATCCGGTGACCGAATTGATCACAGGACTGGACCTGGTTCACCTGCAGATTCGCATTGCGGCGGGAGAGAAGCTGCCGTTTACGCAGGACGATGTACGCATCCGCGGCCATGCCATCGAGTGCCGCATCTACGCAGAAGATCCCGATAACAATTATTTCCCCAGCCCTGGCAGGATCACTCTCCTTCTGGCGCCGTCGGGGCCCGGCATCCGGCGCGACAGCGGAATGTACGAGGGCTGGAACGTGCCGATTGACTACGATCCGCTGCTTGCCAAGCTCATCGGGTACGGTACCGACCGCGATCAGGCCATCTCCCGGCTCACGCGAGCCCTCAGCGAGTATTTTGTGGGCGGGATCAAGACGAACATTTCACTGTTTCGCCGCATCCTGCGCGACGCGGATTTTCGTGCCGCCAAACTCGACACCGGATTCCTCGATCGAATGTTGAGGCGAACTGAGGACAAGGCGGTCGATTCGAAGACTGCCGAGGTGGCCGCAATTGCCGCGGGCATGTTTGCCGAGCTTGGCGCAGCAGTGCCCGAAGTAGGCGGGGGCAGCGGGCCCGCGCACCGAGCCGGCCAGCCTGCCTCCAACTGGAAGAACGCGAGTCGCCGCGAAGTCTTGCAGTGAGCGCGAACATGGATTCAAGTGCACCTTCATGCTCTACGACGTAACCATTGACGGGAAAAATTACCGGCTCGACCTCAACCGCGCCGAAGGACGCTGGTCTTGCCGTCTTGACGGGCGAGAGTTGGAAGTGGATGCCATTCTGGCTCGTCCCGATGTGCTTTCGCTGCGCATCGGAAACATGGCGTTCGAGGTGAAGTCCGAGCGCGTCGCCAACGATTTACATTTATGGGTAGGCAGTACTCGTTTCGCCGCCGAAGTTCGCGACCCCCGCTCCCTGCGCGGTCGCACGCGGGCTGGGGACGAGCAGGGACCAAAGAAGATTGTCGCTCCGATGCCCGGCAAGGTTGTGCGGCTGCTTGTGCGCAACGGAGATCAGGTGGAATCAGGCACAGGTGTCGCTGTTGTGGAGGCGATGAAGATGCAGAACGAAATCAAATCGCCAAAGAAAGGCACCGTGCAGAAGGTCCTGGTAATTGAAGGGGCGGCTGTGAACGCGGGCGATGTGCTCGCGATCGTAGAATAATCTCGTCGTCCACCCAGTCGACTGCTCGCGCTGTCTCCTACTTCGTCAGCCCGTTGCTATCTAGGATTCTCTTCGCATAGTAGTTTTCCACTTTGGCGGAGTCGCGCAACAGCTCGTAGTAAGCGGCTTTCAGCAACTGCTCGCGCCGATCATGAAGTTGCGAACGGATGGCTTGCTGCACGCGAGGATCGGACAGGTCGCGCTGGCCCGCCGGTTCCTTCGCCACCAGCTTCACAATGCGAAAGCCTACATCCTGCTTGTTCGCAGGGTTCGATACGGTGATGATCGGGCTGTACTGCCCAGGCTTCAGTTTCATCACCGTGTCACGTGTGTTGGGATCGGTGTTGCGCAGCGAGGATTCGGGTACGGTTCCCAGATCGCCGCCGTTGCCGGAAGTTTCGGGATCTTCGGAATAATTCATCGCCAAAGTGGCGAAGTCGTCACCGCTGTCCAGACGGTTGGCAATCATCTGAATCTTCTTGCGAGCCTCGGCCTCATTCTGCGCTTTGTTGTTTTGGTTGTGCACCTGCGGATTGGGTGTGGGCGTCACGAAGATCTGAGCCAGGTGGTATTGCGGCTCGATGAGGTTGAATTCGGACTTGTGGGCGGCAAAATAGTCGTTGATGTCCTGGTCGGTGACGTTGATCTTCGAGGACACTTCTTTGTTCATTACTTTCTCGACGGTAATCGAACGGCGAATATCGCGCTTGAAGTCTTCCAGGGTGATCTTTTTTTCTTTCAGACGCTGATCGAATTCCTCTTGCGTGTAAGGAGACTTGATCTCGTTGAGCTTACGGTCGACCTCTTCCTGGGTGGCCAGCAAACCGAGTTTCTCGGCCCGGCGCATGACCATCTCGTCGTCAATCAACTGGCGCAGAATATTGAGCCGGAGGATGGTAGCTTGTTCGCCGGCGGGTACTTGCTGCGCGCTCGCCACCTGGTTGTCGTAATACTTGTCGACGTCGGAGCGGAAAATCTTGCGGCCATCCACTGTGGCCATAACGTCCCCGCTTACCTGCGAGTTGCACCCCAGCAGCGTTGTCAGCAAAACGGCAGCCATCAGGAGTGCCGCCAAGCGGACAAATTCCGGATTATTTTTCAAAAGAGTTTCTCTCCTCAAACTATTGCGTTGCCGACAGATTCTTCCCCGCTTGCAAGCGATCACTTTGCGACTGGCGCCGCCGACGCGGCCGCGTGATCCGGGATGGGCAGGTTAGCGTCTTTCAAAGCGCGATCAAGAGCGGCGCGCAATTCGCTGGGCGGCACCGCACCATCAATTTTTTCGCCATTCACGAATAACGTGGGTGTGGCTTCCACTCCAATCGCTTCTGCCTCTTTCATGGACGCCTTCACCGCGCTGTCATCCTGCGCCTTGATGCAAGACTGCAACTTCACAGTGTCGATATTGTGCTTCTGGCCTTGCAGCATGGTAAGCCGGTCGAGAGCTTCGAGCCGCGCCGCCGCCGTTTTCTCGTTGCTCACATCGTGCTGGTTGGAGTGAATGTAGTCGGCGAAATCCCAGTAGGCATCGCCGTTCTGTGCAGCCAGACAGTTCGCGTCCACGGCAGCATGCGTCGCCCAGGGATGGATTTCGACCAGCGGATAATCCTTATAGACGAATGTGACGCGGTCGCCATACTCCTTGAGAATTTCCGGAAATAGCTCCTGGTGCATGCGTGAGCAGAATGGGCACTCGAGGTCGTCGAAGTTCACCACCACCACCTTGGATGCTTTCGCTCCTCGCGTGGGCCGGCCACTGGTATCGATCTTACTCATGGTTTCGGCGTACGGATCTTTATTCAGGTCAAACTTAACCATGCGCATCATCGACGTATGATCTTTGGAGATCAGAAACTTGAGATCCTGTTTCTTATCTCCGCTGTCGATGGTCACCACGACGGATTCATAGTTGGGAAAATCCGGGCTGGGCGAGGCTGGCCCCACAAGCACTTTTAGCTCCGCCGGAACCTTGTAGTAGGAACGGACTTGGCGCTCGATTTTTTGGGCTAACTCGGGGGAAACGGATTGGGCAGCACAGCCGAGGCAAACGACCAGCAGCAGTACAAAAGAGCGCCGAAATAGAATCACTAAAAACCGCCTGAACATTGCAAGATAGACGTCGATTATCTCACAACGGAAGGGCAGGCGCGGAAAGGTAGGCCGCATGGAACGAAGGGTATCCACGCCTGACTTATGAACTGCCGTCTTCAACCGGTTTGGCGAAGCAAGTCTTCCGTACTGAGCAAAGCGTTCATGGATCCGGACCGGAAACCTTCCAGATCGAGGGTGACGAACTTGAAGCCCAGCGATTTGAAAATGCCGGCGAATTGGGCCGCCATGGCCGGATCGAGAGCACGCGGCAGTTCCTCGCGAGAGATTTCGATGCGAACGATCTCGCCGTGATGACGGACGCGGAACTGGCGAAAACCGAGGGCACGCAAAGCATCTTCACCTTTCTCCACGACGGCTAGAGCCTCGCGCGTAACCGGACGCCCGTATTCGATGCGAGACGAAAGGCAAGCCGAAGCGGGCTTGTCCCAGATGCGCAGGCCAGCCTGGCGAGCGAGAGCGCGAATGTCTTCCTTGGTCAAACCGGCATCGAGAAGAGGCGCTACGACGCGATGATTGGCCGCAGCCTTCTGGCCTGGACGGAAGTCGCCCTGATCGTTCAAGTTCACACCGTAAGCGATAACGTCGAAGCCACGGGCTTTCCGCAAGTCTTCCATTAGCGTGAAAAGTTCATCTTTGCAGAAGAAACAGCGCTGCGAGTCGTTACGAATGTACTCCGGACGGTCCAACTCCGAGGTCGCGACTACCTCCAGCGGGATGGATTGCTCCCGAGCGAAAGCGATGGCGTCGGAGAGTTGTGTACGGGCGAGACTGGGAGAGTCGGCGATAATCGCCAGCATTTTGTCTCTCAGGGCCTGGTGGGCAGCCCAAGCCAGGTAGGCGGAATCGACGCCACCGGAATACGCGACGAGGACGCGCCCAAGGTTACTCAGCTTCGCTTGTAGAAGCGATCTCTTAGTCTCAAGATCGGTCACGGTGAACACAGGCGTCATGTTAGCAGGCTTAGATGCGTCGGCGGCTTATTCCGGCGTCACGAAAATTCTTAATACAGCCGTCCCTGCTGCCGCAAACTGCCAAAGCCCCCAATGTTGGCCAGCGTGAAGTTGAAGAGAAACAGATTCTCGTTGCGCACATTGGCAACCGTGTAACTACGATACTCCAGCGTCATGCCGCAGCAATCCCAATTGTAGGTGGCCTGCGCGCTGACAAACTGCAACTGGCTGACATAGGCGTCAAAGCCAAAACTCCCGGCGGCGCTGAAGCCACGCTTGATGGCGCTACCGTATCCCAGGGCGGCGCGAAACTGGTTGAAACGCGCCGGCTCGACCGAACCTGAAGACGTGGTTGCGGTTTGCCCAGGTATCTGCAGAATCGCATCGCCTCCGCCAACCGTTACCTGCCCGATGTGGTAGTTCAGCAGCAGGGTGCTGGCATTGAAGCGATTGCCCTGGAAATCGTAGTCCATGTCCCACTCCGCGTCCGTGCGCGTGCTGGTCTCCACGCGAAGTCGCGAGACGAGAGGAGAAAGGTGGCGCTGCTCGGTGAGAAACGCGATCCCCGTCAGGTCCGCAGTGGTGGTGAACACGTTACGCTGACCGGGAATTAGCGCTCCGCCGAAGGTGGGATCGAGGAAGTATTTCTGAGCCAGTTCCCAGGTTACAAGCTCGCGCACCGGCGGCCCGGGCTGACACCCGGGACCCGCCAGCGGGTTGGCGTGCTGCCAGGGAACAGTTGCTTCCGGCGCTGGGCCGCCCACGGTGATTGCCGACATAATTTTGCTGCAATCCTCCGTCTGATCCGACCTTCGCTTGGCATAGAGCCGGGTCACAAACCCATACTCGACTTCGTGAGTGTCAGTGAGGATGTCTCGCTCGTCGAATTTGACAACGTTGCCGAAATTGTTTACCCCAGTTACAAAGCGGTACACAGCCCGCGGCTCAATCACGTGTTTCCACTTCCGGCCCAGAAATTCTTTGTCAAACACGCGCTCGATCGCCGGCGGACGCAATTCCACCGACGTCTCCAGAGCGTGCCGATCGATGGGATCGTCAACGGCCTGTCCCGGATTTTCACCACTCGCGCCCACCAGTCTTTGCGTGTAATAGGTTTCATGCAACGTCAGCTCGGGACGCAGCGACCACCCTCGGAACAAGAGCGGGAGTGAAATTTCCGGCACGAGGTCGAATCTTCCGAGCAGATTTGCCGTGCGAAAAGCCGACGTGCACGCCTGGACCGACCCCACCGTTGAACATTGCGCCGGTTCGCTTCGTGACAGGCCTGCACTTGAGGCGTCGAAGGACCAGTACAGTGGCGTGTTCCACATCTTCCGGTCCACCCCGGAAAAATCAAAACTCGGAGCGTGCAATATGGTGATCACCTGGCCCGGCGTAGTGCTCAGGAAGTTCTGGTAACGCTCGGTGAACCCATTGAGGCTAAAACCGTTGGTGGACTTGGATAGAAAGGCCTGCGATTTCACTTCTGAAAAGACCGCCTGGGTGAAAACTTCGTTGAAGGCCAGCCGGAATAGAAATGAACTCAAGTAGTCGATGTTGGCGACGCCCCGGAAACCGTCGAGGTTTCCGGCAGCGTTCAGGCGAACATTCTCGCCACCTTCTTTGAGCGGAGGCGTGCCGATGCCGCGGTCAATTACTCCGAAGTAATTCAGGTCGACATAGGAAGTATCGCTCGGCCGGATCCGGAACTCGCCCCGCTGCGACCCTCCGCGCAGAGAAAAATATTCGGCTCCCACCGTGGCATCCATCATCCGGTTGATGGCCCAGTAGTAAGCATCGCCCACCATGTACCCGTTAGTGGAAGAGTGCCCCACCGACGGCATCAGAAAGCCGGACTGGCGCGACTCCTTTTCCACCGGATGCGTGGCATAGGGAAAAAACAGCATCGGAATCCCGTGAAGCTCGAATGCACTGTGGTAGATCTTGGCGTTACCGCCCACATCCACATCGATCTTGCGCGCGTCAAATTGCCACTTGGGATGCGGCAGTTCGCAAGTGGTAATGGTGCCGTCATACACCAGGTAGTGATCCGGACTGATCTTGTCGACAACTTTGCCGGTGAAAGCGAAGGGAGCGGTCGAGGTGAGGACCACTCGATTGGCGCGAAAGCGCAGGCCAGTGGTTCCGATGACATCGTAAAATTTCCCGGTTTCCAGGGCGAAGTTGTAGGTGCCGTGCGACGCGCGAATGTGGTCGTCGTTGGGACCGCCATCCAGGGCGAAATGTCCGCTGGCGGTCGCTTCATTGGTATCGGAGTCGAAAGTCGCTTCATCGGACTTCAATACGTAAGTCTCGTAATAGATTTCAACCGCGCCGTGCAACTTATAAATGTCGCCATCTCTCTCTTGCTGGATCGCGCACACCGTTGGCCGGTTATTGGATTGTTCTGCAAACGCCCGCCCACAAGGCGTAGTTGGGGCCTCCGCCGATTTTTCCTGAGCAGCGCCGGTCTGGGTTGTGGAAGAAGGATTCACAGGCGGCAACTGGCTGGTAACTAGCGGGGGGACGAGAAGCAGATGACAAAGCAGCGCCGCCGTGATAACAAATCTGTTGCGAAGAGTCATCGGAAGAAGATCATTGGAACATAATCGTCCGAACGCACGAAAGAAGCGCTCGGATGCTTCCAGCGGCAGCAGTCGTCGTGAACTTAGCACGCCTGTGCCTCGCGAGGCAAAGCCGTTCGATGGATTGGATTCCGGCTAGGTCTTCGCGGTTATCCGGTTGCCTCAGACTTCTAGCGTTCTCATAAAGTTTTATTCATGCCTTGTTCGCTTTGTGGTGACATTTGCCGCTGCTCTTCTCCAGAGGATCCTGCCGCTTCTCCGCGTCGCCAGACCGGGCAAGTTTCGGGTTCTGAACCGTCATCGGCAACACACGAACTGCAGGAAGCATGTGAGTCGAGCCCGCAATCCGCCGTCGACCCTGCCTTATCCTCTAGCGAAGGCGGAGATTCAGCTGAAGATGGCTCGGCGTGGCGTCAGGAACTCGCCGCGCGGCTGAATCGCTATCACTCGCGGCGCAAGCCGCGTCCACCTCGCTATCCATCGCTGCGTCTGCGCTTCGAGGGGGAATACTCCGCTCGTGCCGACAATGGTGTTTCGTCCGAGTCCTCAATTTTTCCCCAGGTGCTGATCTCCAACCAAGCCCTGGCGCTGGAGCACTTCACTGCGGGTGCTCCACTGGCGGAACCGTTAACGCCACGCGGGACGCAGGCTGCCTCCGAGACGCCAGCATTTCCTCACGTGGAGGAGATCCCTGATTCTGCGCCCCCCACAGCCGCCACGGTTACGGCAAAGATTATCGAGTTTCCTCGCTCCTGGACTCCGCCTCCAGTTCCGCTCGACGAGTTGGCCGAGCCCGTATTCACGCGTCCCCGGATCCTTGAAGCTCCAGAATTCGTCCCGCCGCCGCCGGCTCTCGGCGGAATCACCATTGAGCCTGCTCCGAAGCCGGAATTCGAAAAGCGCCCGGGCATCGACATTCCACTGCAGGGCGCGCCTCTGGCGCGCCGAATCCTCTCCGCCCTCATTGACGATGTCATCTTGGCGGCAGCCTGCGCTCTCTTCGGCTTCATTTTTTGGAAATTGACCGCGATCCAGCCTCCCCGATTCCAGATGGTTGGACTTGTCGCAGGATTCGTCAGCCTGTTCTGGGCGGCCTATCAATACCTGCTGATGGTCTACGCCGGGACTACACCCGGGCTGCGCCTGGCGCGCCTGGAACTCACCCGCTTTGATGGAAGTCCGGCTGGCCGGAGGCTTCGGCGCTGGCGCGTGCTGGCGTCCTATCTCTCGGCCATCTCTCTCGGCATGGGATACGGCTGGGTTTTTCTCGACGAAGACTCGCTATGCTGGCACGACCGCATCACTCACACCTATCTGTCGCCCGTAGCCTTGCAAAGAAAGCGGCAAAAGCAAGAAGCTATCGAGAATCTGCCTAGCTAGCCGCCACCCACGCGTTTAGCTTGAGCCGCAGGAACGCTCCCGATCTTCCCGTGCTGTGCTATCTTCAAAGTTTGTTCGTATCTGCGACCTGGCATTCCTCCGAAGCATGGCTACATCCGTCGAAGGTTCAAAACCGGCCATAAAGGTCTTCGTCGCCACCACGGTGATGTTGACCTTCATCTCCTTCTGGCGAGCTTCCGCCATCGTTCTCTCCGATCTCGCATCGTCCGCCTACTACGCCGGCGGCGACGCCGAAAAAGTCATCGGCAAGAGCGCTCCCTGGTTCATCCTCGCGGTCATGCTGTTCAGCTACGCCGTGCGGGCTCTTTATATCGAGTCCAGCAGCATGTTCGTCCGGGGCGGCGTCTACCGCGTCGTCAAGGAAGCCATGGGTGGCACCCTGGCCAAGTTTTCGGTATCGGCTCTGCTCTTTGACTACGTGCTGACCGGGCCAATTAGCGCGGTGTCCGCCGGGCAATACCTGGCGGGCTTTATCAAGGACATGGGCGTCTACCTGCATCGTCCCTTGCACTTCTCTGACGATCATTTCGCCGCCGGTCTGGCTGTCATCGTAGTCGGTTACTTCTGGTGGAAGAACACGCAAGGCATGCATGAATCCAGCCAGAAGGCCCTGCAGATCATGGTGATCACCACCGTGATGGTGGTGATTCTGCTGATCTGGTGCACCATCACGGTTTTGCGCGCGCCCATCCAGTTGCCCCCAAGTCCTCTGCATGCGGGAGTGGTGCCGCTTAATAAGGAATCGCTGGGCTGGCTGAACGGAACCTGGTTCAGCCACATCACCTGGATCATTCTTTTCGTCGGCTTTGGGCACTCTGTTCTGGCGATGAGCGGCGAAGAGACTTTGGCACAAGTCAACCGCGAGATCGAACATCCCAAGCTCAAGAACCTGGAAAAGACAGGGCTGGTTATCTTCATTTACAGCCTGCTGTTCACTTCTCTGGTTTCGTTCTTCGCGGTGATGATCGTTCCGGACAAGGTTCGCCCCGATTACTTCGCGAACCTCATCGGCGGAATCGCCATGTATCTGGCCGGGCCCGAGAGTCTGAAGCTGCTCTTCCACGCATTCGTGGTCTTGGTCGGGGTGCTCATTCTCGCAGGAGCGCAGAACACGTCGATTGTCGGCGCAAACGGAGTTCTGAATCGCGTGGCGGAAGATGGAGTGCTCACCAGTTGGTTCCAGAAGCCGCATCACCGCTTCGGAACCAGCTACCGCATCATCAACCTGATCGTGGGTATGCAGCTGCTCGTCATCTTCCTCAGTCTGGGGAACGTGTATGTGCTGGCCGCTCTCTACGCTTTCGGCGTGATCTGGAGCTTCGCCATGAAGTCCATCGCCGTGCTCGTTCTGCGCTTTACCGAGCCAGGGAACCGCGCATGGAAAGTTCCAGGCAACCTGCACATCGGCAAGACCGAGATTCCGGTAGGGTTGATCCTCATCTCCGCCGTTCTGTTGATCACCGCTGTGGTCAATCTGTTCACCAAGTACGAAGCCACCATCGCCGGACTCATTTTCAGCGCGGTATTTTTCACCATCTTTTCGATTTCCGAGCGCCACGTTGCGAGGGAGCGCGTCGGCAAGCCCGAACAGCTCGATCAGTTCCGCGTTTATGGCAATCAGGAACTGGGCAGCGGCGCCATGGGAGTGCGGCCGGGAAACATTCTGGTCGCGGTGCGCGATCCGCGCAATCTCTACTACCTTCGCCAGGTGCTGGCCTTCACCAATACCGCCAAGCAGGATGTGATCGTGATGAGCGCGCGTCTGTACCATCGAGAGCCTACCTTCGGCGGCAGCTCAGTCCTCGAAGCCAGCCAGGTTTTTGACCACTACGAGCAGGAGCTCTTCACCGCCGCCGTGGCCGTTGCCGAGAAAGAAGGCAAACCGATTTCTCTCCTGGTAGTCCCGGCGACAGATGTCTTCGAAGCCATCATGGTGACCGCGCAGCGCCTGGATTCCACTCGTGTCATCTGCGGGCTCTCGAACAAATTAACCTCCGACGAGCAGGCCAAGCTCACCGGCGATGCCTGGGAGCGCATGCCCGAACCGCGCCCGCGCCTGACCTTGGAAGTCTGTGCGCCCGATGGAACCGTGCGCGAGTACGCCCTTGGACCGCACAATCCACGCCTGCGCCCGCAGGACGTAGAGCTGATGCACAAACTCTGGCTCGACATCACCACCGATCCCAAGTATGCCGGAGCGCACCATTACCACATCGTAGCCCTCGCGTTGGAGGAATTGCGCCGCGAGTTAAGCACCGAACAGCGCGCCGAACTTCTGCAAAAACTGCAGGAAGAGATCAACCGCTGCGAACCCAACTGATTTGCTGCCGTTTTTCATCCTGTTTGCTGGCGAGGCAGAAGATTTAGAAGAAAAGCCCCAGCCTCGCGACTGGGGCTTTGTTTGTGAAGCGTCCGTTATTTGCCGGTGCTTCCGAACATATATGGCTCAAGCGAGGCCTGTGGCTCAACCGAAGCACGCGCCGCACAATGCTTGCCGCACCGCTTGTCACTGCAGTAATTCATAGCGGTCTTGTCGTCCTTCTTGTGCGAGGCGCAGCAGCCTTTCTCACAATCCTTGACGCACTTCTCTCCGCCGCAGCACGCAGCGGTCGTCTGGTCGGAGCTGTTACGTTTGCAGGACTTCGCATCCTTGGCGCTGCAGCACGCGGCCTTATCCTTCCCGGCGCAGCAGGCCGGCTCTTTCGCGTCCTTGGCAGCCGCGGCGTGATGCGCGCAGCAAGCCTGGCCCTCCTTCGTCTCAGCCGATGCCTTGCCGCAGCATGGACACGCTTTTGCCTCGGCGGGAACGGTGCTTTGCTGTGGAGTGGAAGGTGCGCTTGGGGTTGCGGTCTGGGCCCATGACATAACCGTAAGGGCCAAAATTAGAGCGATAATTTTAAATCTCATGATTCAATCTCCATTAAGAATCTTGTATGCGATCTTGTTTTGGGGTTCACACCCAGTGTCCGCGCTCGGCACGAACGTGCGACCATGTGCTGGACTTAGGGGTGCGGTACGCACCAAGGCGAGGCCGGCCCTCAGATGCGAAGAACCATGCTCGACGAAAAGTAAGGCTGAAGGGCGGTGCTGAAACTATCGTGGGTTAAGCGAAGCTGGAATCCTGGGTCGGTCTTCTCGCGGAACGTCTCTCGAATCTTCGGTCCCCGCGCCCCGGATGCTGCCGGCAAACCGGCAGGCGCATCCGTTCCCTGGCTTACGCAGCAGGGACGCTCACGACAGGGAACACTCTCCGCCGGAAACTCCGCCACGATTGGCGGCGTTAGAGCGGTATGAACCCGCGGGCAGCACGAGTGGTCCTGCATGGGGCGAACTGGCTGACTGGCATGCGAGCGATCAATCGAGGCCGGTTGCGCCGCAGTCGCACTTGCCGGCAGTGTAGCTCCGCCGGATAAGGAGAGCATTACGATCGCCGCGCACAACTTCTTCGAGATTGCCGAGCCCGTCAACACTCAAACAGCTTGGCAGAACATCGGCAAAGGATCAGTGACGGCAATCACAGGCCAAGGTCGGCCGTCCTTTACCCCTTCAAAATGCTCTCCAGCGACCCTCTCAGCTCGCGATAACGAAAGGGATATCCGCTCGCAATCAATTTGCTGGCTTCGACTCTCTGGCTGCCGAGCAGCACTTCTTCGCCCATCTCTCCAAACGCCAGCTTCACGGCGAATGCGGGCAGGGGAAAGATTGCCGGACGCGACAGCACGCCGGCCAGCGTCTTTGCGAACTCCGCGTTCCTCACCGGCTTGGGAGCGACCAGGTTCACCGGTCCCTGGATCAGGTCATTTTTTAAAACATGGTGGATCGCGCCCACCATATCCCGCACATCAATCCAACTCATCCATTGCTGGCCGCTTCCGGTGCGGCCGCCTAGACCTAGCTGGAAGGGAAGCAGCATCGCTCCCAGCGCCCCGCCCTTGGGGCTAAGCACAACCCCAGTTCGAATATGTGCGGTGCGAATGTCGGCCTGGACCGCCGGCGTCGTGGCTTCTTCCCAATCCTGGCAAACCTCCGCCAGAAATCCCGCGCCCGGCGCGCTCTCTTCGCTCAAGACTTCATCACCGCGATTCCCATAGTAGCCAATCGCGGATCCGCAAACGAAGACGTTTGGCTTGTCTTTTGCCTGCGCCAAGGCCGACGCCAGGTTGAACGTCCCGACCACGCGGCTGTCGCGGATCTTCGATTTCTTGGCCGCCGTCCATCGTCCAAAAATGCCTTCGCCCGCGAGATGAATCACAGCGTCGAACCCAGAAACCGCCTCAGGAGCAAGCGGGACAGCAGGATCCCACGAGATCTGCTCATCGCCCACGGCCGCGCCCCGCACCAGCCGGACCACGGAACATCCATTCGTTCGCAGGGACGGAAGAAGCGCAGCCCCAATCGGCCCGGAAACTCCGCTGACAAGAATTCTGGAATTCATGAGTACCGACCGTCACTCTACCAGTTCGCCAAGCGTCCCAACAAACTGCGGAAAGATTTGAAATGTTTGAAGCCAGCGAACCGGCAGATTGGCTTCCTCCGCAGCCGCTTCAAAGCACTTGAGTTACGGCTGTGATAGCGCTCACTGCGCGGATTCGGCCATTCAGACTACCGTAATCTGCAAGGGGATTACCAATGGTGGAGACATCTCTCGGGGCACAATATCTGAAAGCCTCCCTCGCTCAGTGGCGCAAGGCCAACCCATGGGCCAATCACATCCCGTGGGAAGCAATACCCTCGCGATACAGAAAAGAAATCGAGCAATCGGCGCGATGGTCCATCGCAAAAAGCAATCCCGTCAACCCAGCCGAAGGCATCATCCGGGAAATGGATGAGCTAGCCGCCTGAAGCTCCGTCCGCTGGTTTGCTGTGCTTAGTCGCCGTGAAGTGGGGCATTTTTCCGGCGCAAAGCCCGGTCATGGGTGTAATCGCCTGGTTACGTCAGCTACGGCTCATGGGGGTAATATTTGAGTGTGGATCGGATCGCCAAGCGTCGCGTATTGAAGTTTCTAACGCCGCTCTTCTTGGGCCTTGGGTTTCTGGTCAAGTTGGTTTACAACATCGCTTTTGCGTGGTGGCTCGATCCATGGCTGCAACGTAAAGCGAACCGCGCTCTGTGGAACGACGTGCAGGCGAACTTTTATTTCCTCACCTCACAGCCGCAGATAGACCTTTCAGGTCCCACTACGATTCACCCATTCGACTACGCTTCCCTCACAATTCCTTGGGAGAACCTGCTGGTAACAATCACAAGGGGTCGGGGAGATACAACGGTGTGTGTCGCATCGCGTCACGCGCCGGGAGACAGCTACGAACTTGGCCCCCTGATCGCCGCGCTAGAGCGACGGCATTTCTCGGAACGAGACATCGTGAATGATCTGGCTGGCGCAGCGACTTTATTGCGACCTCGCTTGCAGGAGCTGAACGCAGCCTTCTCAGAGCAGGAATTTCCACGAACTAAGCAACTGCTTTAGGAATCAACATTCCGGCAGCCCGCCTCCGTCGGCCATTGTTGTAACATCCCGATTACACTCATTGACCCGAACGCACCCTAACTCCCTAGGTGTGCTCCCGCACCCATAGCCGTGACGCCCCTCACAGATTTCGTTCCCAGCTAAGGCCTGACCTTCCCATGGAGGAGGACCAGAAGGTCTCCCTTGATCCGGCCCAGCGTCGGAAGGCTGTGCTGTGCGTTCACATCCTGTTCCCGTAGCCCAGTTCCGCGGCCCAGCGACCAGTTCCTTCTCAACCTTCCTGCTTTTCCAAGTCCAAAGCAATCAGTTCTAACCTTTTCGTTCCAGGAGAGATTCCATGTTGCATCTCGATACTGGCAATACAGGTTTCATGATTTTATGCACCAGCCTGGTCATGCTGATGACGCCCGGCCTTGCCTTTTTCTACGGCGGCCTGGTCGGACGCAAAAACGTCCTCGCCATCATGATTCAGAGCTTCGTCTCCATGGGCTGGACGACCGTCATCTGGTACCTCTACGGATACTCCCTGTGCTTCAGCGGCGACTGGCACGGAGTCATTGGCAACCTTCACAACGTTTGTCTGCGTGGCATCGGCCTAAACACGCCATCGCCCAATGAAACCATCCCGGCATTCGTCTTCATCGCTTATCAGATGATGTTTGCCATCATTACCCCAGCCCTGATCTCGGGCGCGTTCACCAACCGGGTCACTTTCAAAGCCTATATGTTGTTCCTCACCGGCTGGCTGACCTTCGTTTATTTCCCATTCGTCCACATGGTCTGGGGCGGAGGCTTCCTGCAGCAGTGGGGCGTAAAGGATTTTGCCGGCGGCATCGTGGTGCACAACATCGCAGGAATCGCCGCGCTGGCATCCGTGCTGTATGTAGGCAGGCGCCGGACCGCGGATCGCGGCCCGCACAGCATCCCGCTGGTTGCCCTGGGAACTGGTCTCCTCTGGTTTGGCTGGTACGGCTTCAACGCCGGCAGTGAAATGCGCGTGGATTCGGTAACCGCCACTGCATTTCTGAACACCGATGTCGCGGCCTCATTCGCGGCCGTTGCGTGGCTACTCGTGGCGTGGTTCAACGAAAAAAAGCCAAAGTTCCTCGGCCTGCTGACCGGAGCCGTTGCCGGATTGGCAACCGTCACCCCCGCCGCCGGCTATGTTTCTCCCACCACCGCCGTCATCATCGGATTAGTCGCCGGCGTGGTTTGTTACTACGCGGTGGAGATGAAGAACAAACTCCACTGGGATGATGCACTCGACGTTTGGGGAGTCCACGGCGTCGGGGGCTTTCTTGGCATCGTCATGCTGGGCGTCTTCGCCAATAAACAATTCAATCCCGAAGGCGCGAACGGGCTGCTCTATGGCGATCCTGTCTTCCTGCTGAAGCAAGTCGTGGCCGTGACCTTCTCATCAGTATGGGCCTTCGTCTTCACATACGGCATGTTGCGAGTCATCGATATGTTCACCACGGTCAAGGTCAGCGAGATGACGGAAGAAATTGGCCTCGACGAATCCATCCACGGCGAGCACGCTTATGAAGAAGTTTTCTCCAGCGATGGCTTGGCGCATGTGGTCAATCAGGCGCACGCGGAGGTGCTCGCGAGCCGAAAATAATCCGCACGCGTGTGCGGACAGCCGCCCTCGGCTGTCCCCGGAGCGAAGCGACGGCCTGATAATCCCCCGTGTGGCGCGGACACTCCTGTCCGCGTCTTACCATCTCCACGTCTGCTCGAAGCTTCTATGCCTTTGTCGACGGCAGCTTTCCAGCGCAGCTTGCCGCCAGCTTGACGAGGGCCTGCCCGCCTCGCCCGGCCATCAAGGGCTATAATCCCACATGGCGAGCTTGCGCCAACAGATCGCGACCACTGCTCTTACGCTCACCAAGTTCCGCGAGCTGATGAAGCGGATCCAGGAAAACCGTCCCCAGGACGACCTCTCCATCGTCAAGAAAGCCTACGACTACTCCCTGAAAAACCACGAAGGCCAGACCCGCGCCTCCGGTGAGCCCTATCTCGTGCATCCCCTGGAAGTCGCTCTGGTGCTCGCTGAGATGAAGATGGACCCCGTTGCCATCTCTGCCGGCCTGCTTCACGACTCGGTCGAAGACACCTCCGTCACCATCGTCGACATCCGCAAGGAATTCGGCGAGCAGGTTGCGCACATTGTCGAGGGCGTCACCAAGATCAGCAAAATCGACTTCGCCACCCGTGAGGAAGCCCAGGCCGAAAATCTCCGCAAGATGATGCTCGCCATGGTCGACGACATCCGCGTGGTGCTCATCAAACTCGCCGACCGCCTGCACAATATGCGCACGCTCGAGCACCTGCAACCAGACCGCCAGCGCAAAATCGCCGAAGAGACGCTGGAAATCTATGCCCCCATCGCCCACCGCCTTGGGATGGGAAAAATTCGCGGTGAGCTCGAGGATCTCGGCTTCCGCTTCCTCGATCCCGCTGGCTTTGAGCAGGTGGAAAAATCCGTTAACGCTCGCCGTAAAGAGGGTGAAGCGTTTCTCGCGAAGATGCAGTCGATTCTCAACGACAAGCTGAAAGAAGCGGGCATCCAGGCTAAGGTAGAAAGCCGCATCAAGCGCCTGTTCAGCATTCACAAGAAACTGCAGCGGCAGCGCATCTCCGTCGACCAGGTCTACGACCTTTTTGCCATGCGCGTGATCACGCGCTCCTTACAGGATTGCTACGCCGTGCTCGGCATCATTCACAACATCTGGCGGCCTGTACCGGGGCGTATTAAGGATTTCATCGCCATGCCGCGGCCCAACTTCTACCAGTCCCTGCACACCTCGGTCATCACCGAAGACGGCACGCCTTTCGAAATCCAGATTCGCACCGAAGAGATGCACAAGATGGCCGAGGAGGGAATCGCCGCCCACTGGAAATACAAGGACGGCCCCGTCTCCGCGCAGGATGAGCAGCGTCTCGCCTGGCTCCGGCAGGTGGTCGAGTGGCAACGCGACGTCAGTGATCCCAATGAATTTCTTACCGCCCTGAAGGTCGATCTCTATCCCGAAGAGGTTTACACCTTCACACCGAAAGGCAAAGTTGTAGTGCTTCCCCGCGATGCCACCCCGGTCGACTTTGCTTACACCATCCACACCGAAGTCGGCCACACCTGCGTGGGCGCCAAAGTCAACGGCCGCATGGTGCCGCTGCGCCACAAACTGCATTCCGGCGACATTGTCGAGATTCTTACCCAGGCTGGACACAAGCCCAGCCGAGACTGGCTTGGCCTGGTCAAGTCTTCCCGCTCGCGCAACAAGATCAAGCATTGGCTGAACGTCCACCAGCGCGAGCGTTCTATCGAAATCGGCCGCAAGGTGATCGAGAAAGAAGCGCGCAAGTATCGCATCGCGCTGAAGGAGATCAAAGACGAAGAGCTGCTGAAAGTGGCATCCGGTTACGGCCTTGGCAAAGTCGACGACCTCATGTCCGGCATCGGCTACGGAAAATACTCCGCGCGGCAGGTTCTGGCACGCCTTCTTCCCTCGGGCGCCACGCCTTCAATGGCCGGCGATATCGAAGCCGAGGGCCTCTCCAACAAGCCCGGTGCCATTGCCAGCGTGGTCCGCCGCGTCTTCGGCGACCACAATGCCATCATGGTCAAAGGCCAGGGCGACATGCTGGTCTACCGCGCCCGCTGTTGTAACCCCATCCGCGGCGAAAGCATCGTTGGCTACATCACCCGCGGTAAGGGCGTCGCGGTCCACGCGGTGAGTTGTCCCAACGTTACGAACTTGATGTACGAGCCCGAACGCCGCATCGACGTGGAATGGGCCCGCGATGACAGCACCCCAACGGCTTATCCCGTCAAGCTCACCGTCTATTGCGACGACCGCTTCGGGATGCTGAAAAACATCACCAGCGTCATCGGCGACGCGCAAAGCAACATCCGCAACATCGGTGCCCACACCGCCAACAGCCAGGCCAGCGTCGAAATCGTCCTCGACATCTCCGACCTCAAACATCTCGAGCAAATCATGGTCGGCCTGCGCAAAATCCCCGGCGTGCACGAAGTACAGCGGCTGCAGAAAATTTAGAAAGCAGTGTGCGGTAGACGCTAGTATGGGCTGAGGAAGAGACACTCAGACGCTGACGATTAAAGTGCCGCGTCCGCGTGATAGATTCACTTTATTGTCTTCAACGCAACGGAGGTTTCATGCGCGAAATCATTTCCACCAAAGACGCTCCCCAGGCCATCGGCCCCTACTCGCAAGCCATCAAAGCCAACGGATTCGTGTTTGCTTCCGGCCAAATCGCCATTGATCCCGCCACGCAGCAGGTGGTTACAGGTGATGTGGCCGCGCAGACCGATCGCGTGCTGCGCAACCTCTCTGAGATTCTGGAAGCCGCCGGCAGCGGGCTCGGCAAGGTTGTCCGCGCTACCGTCTTCCTCAAGAACATGGATGACTTCGCCGCCATGAACCAGATCTACGGAAAATATTTCAGCACCGCGCCGCCGGCTCGTTCCACCGTAGAAGTGGCACGCCTGCCCAAGGACGTGCTGGTGGAAATCGACGTGATCGCGATACAGTAGGAAATATCTTAACCATCAAAGACATGGCAAATCGCCAAGGTGCGAAAACCTCTGTGCGTCTCCGTGCCGTTATGCTAAAGATTGTGCTGATGTGAAGGAGCTCAGAATGATCAAGTACGTTGCAGCGGTCGCAATTATTCTCGCGTTGACTGTTGTCTCGGTTGTCGCACAAAGCGCCACCCGGAAATCTTCTACCGCCAGTACCAGCGCTCCCACCAAAGTCACCGGCGACGGTGTGAAAACTCCCTCCGGACTCATCTATTGGGAGATTCGGGTTGGCAATGGCGAAGTTGCCAAGGAAGGCAACCGCGTTCGTGTGCACTATACTGGCTGGCTTACCAACGGCAAGAAATTCGATAGCTCGGTCGACGCCGGCAAACCGTTCGATTTCACTATCGGCAACGGTGAGGTAATCAAGGGATGGGAAGAAGGCGTTGCTGGAATGAGGGTCGGCGGCAAGCGCCAGTTGCGGATTCCACCCGATCTCGGTTACGGCGCCGAAGGCACTCCCGGCGGCCCGATTCCGCCCAACGCAACCCTCATTTTCGATGTGCAGCTGCTGGGCGTGCAGTAGGACGTCCACCGCCGAGTGTGCAGAGAGCACCGAGCGAATTCCTCATAAAAAACCGCAGACTGGAATGGATTTCTCGGCGGGCTCCGCGACTCGGCGGTAATTCTTCCTTGCCTCTTACGCCTTGACCACTTTGCCGCTGCGGATGCAAGCCGTGCATACTCGCATGCGCTTGGTGGTCGCGCCCACGCGGGCGTGCACCGGTCGCAGATTCACGTTCCACCGCCGCTTGGTGACGTTATGGGCGTGGCTGATGCGGTTTCCGAATTGCGGCTTCTTGCCGCAGATATCACACTGTTGTGCCATGACTGCCTGGATCCTTTCAGAACTTTGCTTGAACCTCACATTGTAACGGATTCAGGCCCTCGCCGACAATTTGTACCGCGCGCACCGGCCATGTAAACTGGCATCTCTCTTCCGGTAGAGGAAGGGCGGAGGTATCCAGATGTCAAGCCGCGGCAAGTCGACTTTGGTGGAAAGCGTTTTGGTTCTGGCCCTGATGGGCATTGTGGCCGGGGCCGTTGGTGGGTTAGCGGTCGGTGTCGTCACTAGCCCCAAGGCTCAGAGTGCCGCTGCTTCTGCCGCCAGCAGTAAATAACGCAAACCGTATCACGCCTTCCTTCACTTTCCATATGCGATACTGAAAACATGCAGTCCCCGCTTCAGTCGCCCACTTCGGCCACAGATCCGAAGTCGGTCAAAGTGAACCTCACCACCGGCTCCGGCATGGACATCGAGTGGAGAGACGGCCACATTTCGCACTACGATTTTGTCTACCTGCGTGACGCCTGCCCCTGCGCCATGTGCAACGAAGAGCGCGACAAGACCAGGCGCAAGCCGGGTGAGCCTGCCAAACTCGCTCCTGGCATGCTTCCCATGTTCAAAGCTGCCGCTAGGCCAGTTTCCGCCGAGGCAATCGGTAAGTACGCCATCCGCTTTGCCTGGAATGACAACCACGATCTTGGCATCTATTCCTGGAAGTTCCTGCGCGAAGTCTGTCCGTGCAACGAATGCAAGGTCGCAAACCTGTAGCAGAGAAATAGCTTTCCAGCGCCGATTTTTCCTGCGCTGGAGCTGTCCGAGTCGGAAAATGCAAGAGGGCAATTTCAGCCGAACTGCGCACCGAGTCGCCATTCGCCGGGCCGCGCACCAGCTTCTTGACCAGCCCAGGGTCCTTGACGATCCTTTAGCGCTGCTTATTATCGGCTCCGAAACCGCGCAGGAGCTTCGATCCAACCCCAAAGAGCACCACGCTTTTTCCCGCGCCTTCCGTGCCTTCATGGCGGCGCGCAGCCGCTACGCCGAAGACGAACTCGCCCGCGCCGTCGCACAGGGCGTCACTCAATACGTTATTCTCGGCGCCGGACTCGATACTTTCGCTTACCGCAATCCTCATTCAGGCTTGCGGGTTTTCGAAGTGGATCACCCCGCGACACAAGCCTGGAAGCGCGAACAACTGCAGGCGGCAGCGATTGCAATCCCCCCGTCCTTAACCTTCGTTCCCCTCGACTTCGAACAACAAACCCTCGAATCAGGCCTGAACCTTTGCGGATTCAATGCAATCGCGCCAACGTTCTTCTCTTGGCTCGGAGTGACGCCTTACCTCACCCACGCAGCGTGCATGATTACGCTTTCCTTGATCGCTCGAATGCCTGCAGGGTCAGGCGTAGTCTTCGATTTTGCGGTCGATCCCGCGCTCCTCAATGAGGGCCAGAGGCAGGCGCTTGGCGCACTGTCTGAACGCGTGGCCAGGTACGGAGAGCCCTTTCAGTTATTCTTCGATCCCGAGAAATTGCAGTACGAACTTAAAAGTCTGGGATTCCATCACACCGAATTTTTGCAAGGCAAGGAGCTGAACACTCGTTACTTCAAAGACCGCACTGACGGCCTTCTTGTCCGTGGAGGCCTCGGACATCTCATGGCTGCGTGGGTGTGAAAGCTCCCGAAAAGACGAAGGCCCCGATTCCTCGGGGCCAATCAAATCTGGGCATCTACAGCACCCTGCGACAATTTCAGTATATTCCGCCCAAATCGTCAGTCAAGTTACTTTTGCAGGGAAGCTATCCCTGCTTCGCTCCCCACAGAACCCGCGCTCCGAACTGGAGCGTGGACCCGACGGGATTCGAACCCGCATCTGCTACCGTCGCAGGCTGCTGTGTTGCCGTTACACCACGGCCCTGCCAGAAGTCTATGCGCAATGTGTTAGCACAATCTCAGCGGGACGTCATATGTGAACTTGTCATATTCCAAAACGGGAAGCGGCAATCCAGACCTCTGCCGACGACACCGGCAGTTCTTACCCTCGAGAAACGATCTCACGTCCCAATCCTGTAAAATCGAGTCATCACCTCCGGAGCCACTTCCGCATTGTCTTTTCTCGATCAACTCAACCCGCAGCAGCGCGAGGCCGTCGAAACCACTGAGGGCCCGGTGCTCATCCTCGCCGGCGCGGGCAGCGGCAAAACCCGCGTCATCACCTACCGCATCGCCTATCTGATCGAGCACAAGGGCGTGATGCCGGAATCCATCCTGGCCATGACCTTCACCAACAAGGCCGCCGCCGAAATGAGCGAGCGCGTCGAGAAACTTGTCGGCCGTCTCAGTATCGCCAAGCCCGTCATCTCCACATTTCATTCTTTTTGCGTGCGCGTTCTTCGCCGCGACATTGAAGCCCTGCAGATTCCTTCGGCCACGCCCGGCCAGCTGCCCATCGGCCACACGAAAAAATTCGTCATCTACGACGAGAGCGATCAGCAATCGGTGGTCAAAGGCATCATGAAGCGCCTCGGTGTCGACGACAAACAACTGACGCCGCGCACCGTGCTCTCTCGTATTTCGTGGGCAAAGAATCACATGCTCGATCCCCAGGAACTCTACCTGCAATCGGCCGATCCCAAGAACGAAAAGATCGCCCACCTGTTTGAGGAGTACCGCAAGGAGTTGCGCAAAGCCAACGCCCTCGACTTCGACGACCTGCTACTCGAAGCCACGCGCCTGCTGAAAACCGCAGCGCACGTGCGCGAGTATTACAACCGCCGCTTCCAATATCTCCTTATCGACGAATACCAGGACACTAACCGTCCGCAATATGAGCTCATGCGCATGCTCGCGGGCGACCGTCACAATGTCTGCGCCGTCGGTGACGAAGACCAGTCGATTTATTCCTGGCGCGGCGCCGACATCCGCAACATTCTTGAATTCGAGAAAGATTTTCCCGAGGCCAAGATCATCCGCCTCGAACAGAATTACCGCTCTACACAAAACATTCTGCAGGCCGCCTCTGCGGTGGTTGCCAACAACATTCGTCGAAAAGGCAAGAACCTCTGGACCTCGCGTCAGGGCGGGACAAAGATCGGCTACTACGAAGCTCCGGACGGTGAAAACGAAGCCCTCTTCGCCGCCGATCACGTCGCCAAATATCTCCGCGAAGCCGGTCGTGCTGAAAACTCAGGTGGCGAAACTCCTCGCGCCGCGGTTCTCTACCGCACCAACTCTCAATCGCGCTTGTTTGAAGAAGCCATGCGCCGCTATGGCCTGAAATACAAAGTGGTCGGCGGATTCTCTTTCTATGAGCGCGCCGAGATCAAGGACATGGTCTCGTACCTCAAAGTCATCCAGAATCCCGATGACTCGATTTCGCTGTTGCGCGTGATCAATACCCCGACCCGCGGCATTGGCAAAAGTACGATCGACACCATCGAGCACCTCGCTCTGGAAACCGGCCTGTCGCTCTGGGGAGCCCTCGGCGAAGCCATCCGGCGTCAATTACTTCCTCAACGCGCTCTGTCCGCGCTGAAAAGCTTCCGGCAACTCATCATCGACGCCCGAGCCATGCTCGCAGGAACCTTCGTCGAGCAACTTGACACAAGTTTAGAAGAGAATGGCGTTGCAAGTCCCGAAGGGGCGGCATTCATTAGCCCCGGACGTAAGTCCGGGGCAAGCGACAAAGATGGAGAGAGTCCCTTCAGGGACGGCACCGACATAGCTGACGCCAACAAAAATCTGAGCGCCGATGATGCCGCCGCTTTCGACCCCGCTGAGTTCGAGAACACGGCCTTCGATTTCGGCGGAGCCTACGTGGGCGTCGACGATGAAAGTGTTGAAGCAGATTCGGTCTCTCATGCTTCGTCCGCAAGTCTGTCGAATGCAGTTCAGTCACGGGCCGACGACTCTGCGACCGCCGGCGCCTTTCCCGCCCCAACCGTGAGCACCGCCGACATTCTCAAATTCCTAATTGACCGTACCGGATACATCAAACTTCTCGAAGCCGAAGACACGCCCGAAGCCTTCTCCCGCATCGAAAACCTGCGCGAGTTGGTGAACGCCGCCATGGACTCGCGCGACCGCGGCGAATCGCTCGACCAGTTCCTCGACCACGCCGCCCTTATCAGCGACGCCGACGACTACGACGAGCGCTCCCAGATCACGCTCATGAGCCTCCATGCCGCCAAGGGCCTGGAGTTTCCGCTCGTTTTTCTCAGCGGCCTTGAAGAAGGATTATTCCCCCACTCGCGCACCATGTTGCAGCCCGACGACGTCGAAGAAGAGCGCCGTCTCTGCTACGTCGGGATGACCCGCGCCATGGACCAGCTTATCCTGACCCGTGCCGTCTACCGCCGCCGCTACGGAACCGATCTGCCCGAAGCCAGCGTCCCCTCACGCTTTCTGGAAGAAGTTCCAATCCAGTTGATCGAAGAGCTAGGCAACCGGCGGTCCATCACAGGTCATGTGGGGACGGCCGCCCTCGGCCGTCCAGCGGGGCGAAGCCCCGCAGCCTTTGACTCCGATGTCCACTACTCCTACGAAGACGAAGACCAGAGTGCAAACTGGCAAGCTTCACGTGGGGACAGCCGCCCTCCGCTATCCGGCGGGGCTAAGCCTCGCAGCTCGGTCCCGGCCAAGCCCTACAATTCCATCGAAAACATCGCCGAGTTTTTCGCCACTCGCGGCAAGAAGTTTGCCGTTCCGAAAGTCCCTCTCGAAGCGCCCACCGGCAAACGCGGATTCCGCCCCGGCCAGAAGGTTCGCCATCCAAAATATGGCGAGGGAACGGTCTACCAGCGAGAAGGAGAAGGCGAAGAAGCCAAGATTACTGTACAATTTCCTCGCTTCGGCTTGAAGAAGCTGGTGGAAAAATACGCCCAACTGGAACGCGCCTGATCACGATTTGGTAATTTTGTAATCGGATAATTTGGTAATTCAAGGCCTCTCGGCCCCAAACTTACAAAATTGCCCAATTACCAAATTACAAATACGGACAGAAGAAAGCATTCATGGCAAACACAGCAGAATTAACCAAAGAAGAACGCAAGAAATCAAAACGCGCTGCTCGCAAGAAATCAAAAGCGGAGAAGCCGAAGAAGCCACGCGACTACGCCCGCGGATCGAAGAAACGCAAGGTGAAGAAGTTGGCTCGCGGCCAGTCGAAGAGATAGTGGGTGCCCCACCTTTCCCTTCTTTTGGGAAAGGTGGGATTTCCCGACCGAGTCCAGTGCTAATAGCCAACGGTGTCTGAGGAGACAACTACCACTTGTCACAATCATCCACGGAACCCACCGGCACGGTTCGCACCTCCGACAATCAGCTCTTCTGCTGCAAGTCGATCGACAAGCTAATCGCCGAGTCCGAGGCTCCCGGACAGCGCTTGCAAAAAACGCTCGGCCCCTGGTCTCTGACCGCGCTGGGCATCGGCGCCATCATCGGCTCGGGTATCTTCGTGCTCACCGGAACCGCCGCCGCCGGAGAATATTTCCAAGCCCCGTCCATTCTTCACGCCCAGGTTCTCGACATCATTGTGAACTTCTTCCGCGGCGGCGGCATGGGCGCGGTCCTCATGCATGGACGCCCGGCCGCTGGCCCCTCCATCGCCATTTCGTTTTTCCTGGTCGCGATGGCCTGCAGCTTTGCCGGCCTCTGCTACGCCGAACTGGCCTCGATGATTCCCATCGCCGGCAGCGCCTACACCTACTCCTACGCCACGCTCGGTGAAATCTTCGCCTGGATCATCGGCTGGGACCTCATCCTCGAATACGTCGTCAGCAACGTCGTGGTCGCGATTGGCTTTGCCGCTTACACGAAAGCGCAATTGGAATCCTTCGGCGTGCGATTACCCGACCGATGGTCGACGCCCGTCTGGGAGTCCGGCCACTGGACCGGCTCCTATTTCAACTTCCCCGCATTTCTCATCATCTTCATCCTTACTGTGCTGCTGGTCCGCGGCGTGCGCGAATCCGCCAAAGCCAACAACATCATGGTCGCCATCAAGATTGGCGCCATTCTCGTCTTCCTCGTCATCGGCGGCGCGCTGGTGAATCCCGCCAACTGGCATCCCTTCGCGCCCTCTGGATTCGGCGGCGTGGTCACCGGCGGCGCCATCGTCTTCTTCACCTACATCGGATTCGATTCCGTCTCCACCGCCGCCGAAGAAGCCCGCGATCCGCAGAAGGACCTACCCTTCGGCATCATCGCCTCGCTCATCGTCTGTACGATTCTCTACGTCGGCGTCTCCATCGTCCTGCTTGGCATGATGAAATACACCACCTTCGTCACCGGCGAAGCCGCTGATGCCCCTGTCGCCTACGCATTGAAAGTCCTCGGCGCCAGCCGCTGGTCGCGCTCCGTCATCGTCATCGGCGCCCTCACCGGAATGATCTCGTCTCTGCTGGTCTTTCAATACGGCCAGGCGCGCATCTGGTACGCCATGTCGCGCGATCGCCTGTTCCCGGCGCTCTTCTCCAAAGTTCACGCCAAGTTCAAGACGCCGCATTACTCCACCTGGATTGCTGGCTTCGCCGTCGGCATCCCTGCCGGAATTTTCGCCATCAGCGACGCCGCCGATCTCTCGAACATCGGCACCCTTTTCGCCTTCGTTTTGGTTTCGCTCGGAGTGATCATCCTGCGCCGCACTCAGCCCAACCGCCCGCGCATCTTCAAAGTACCTTTTGTGCCGTGGTTCCCCCTGATCTCGATTATCCTCTGCGGCGGCCTGATGACCGGTCTCACCGTCATCACCTGGCTGCGCTTCGTGGTCTGGCTTGGCCTCGGCCTGCTGATCTACATCTTCTACAGCCGCCACAGAAGCGAGTTTGCAAAAAAATAGAGCGATAGCTATCAGCCATCAGCTTTCAGCCGTCAGCAAAAGCGCCCTGTCATCCTCAGCGGAGCGAAGGACCTATGCATTCATACTTCCGCCGGAGCCTCATTAGGTTTCTCTCCGGCTCGTTGCCCATGTTGACTACCGCGCTTCTCCCGTGACTCCGTGTCTCCGTAGCGAATTCTCTCCCTCGCAAATCTTCCCCCAAGAATCTACAATCAGGAAGTGATGTCCACATCTGACCGGCCGCCGAGCAGTTTCCTTCGTCAGCTTCCTAAAGCCGAGTTGCATCTGCACCTCGAAGGCGCAATCGAGCCCTCTACGCTGCTCGAGCTCCGCCAGCGCCACGGCGAACGCGTCACTCAGGCCGAAGTCGATGCCCTCTATCGCTACGAAGATTTCCCCGGCTTCCTGCTCGCTTTCAAGAACATCACCGAGCACCTCCGTACTCCGGAAGACTACGAATTAATCACTTATCGCCTGATGCAGCGCTTGAAAGAAGAAAATGTCCTGCACGCCGAAGTTTACGTTTCGGTCGGGGTCTGCCTCTGGCGGCAGCAGGATTTCGCAGCCATCTTCGAGGGTCTGGATCGCGGCCGCGCCCGTGGCGCACGTGAATTCGGCGTCTCCCTCCTTTGGATCTTCGACGCCGTGCGCCAATTCGGCGCCGAGCCTGCCCAGAAAGTCTTCGAACTCGCGGTTCGTTATCACGACCGCGAAGTAGTCGGCGTCGGCATCGGCGGCGACGAGCAAAAAGCGCCGCCCGAACTTTTCCGCGACCCCTACACCTGGGCCGCCGATCACGGTATGCGCCTCACCGCCCATGCCGGCGAGACTGGCACTCCGGAA
This sequence comes from uncultured Acidobacteriaceae bacterium, assembly GCA_964403025.1. GTDB lineage: Bacteria > Acidobacteriota > Terriglobia > Terriglobales > Acidobacteriaceae > Sulfotelmatobacter. The sequence goes on from CAYOEH010000013.1 coordinate 61,691, forward strand.
TCCATTTGGGGAGCGCTCAACCTGCGCGCCGAGCGCATCGGCCACGGCCTTACCGCCTTCCACGATCCCGATCTTGTCGAAGAGCTTGCCCAGCGCCAGGTTCCCGTCGAAATCTGCCTGACCAGCAACCTCCGTACCGGTCTCTGCCCCAACCTCAATGATCATCCTGCGAAAAGTTATTTCGATCACGGCGTGATGATCACGCTGAACAGCGACGACCCCGCGATTTTCGGCACGACGCTATCCCGCGAATACCAGATCGCCCAGCAATGCTTCGCCTTCACCGACGAGCATCTCCGCGAACTTGCCCGCAACTCCTTCGAAGCCTCGTTCCTGCCGGCAGAAAAGAAGCTGGACTTCCTGAACCTGTTCGACGCCGCCGCCGCAAGATGATCGGGCATGCAGGGACAGCCGCTCTCGGCTGTCCAGTCGGGCGAAGCCCGGCAGTTCGCCACCACCATTGTTGTAAAATCGCCTCTCAAAAATTGGAATCGCGCATCGCATTTACTGAGACCTGAGACCTGAGACCTGAGACACTGGAAACTAGAAACTAGAAACTGACAACTGCATGCCCCTCCACATTGGCATCGTCGCTTGCAGCACCGAAGGAGCCGCGCTCTGCTACCGCTCGGTCTCGCTCGAAGGCTCCCAGATGCTGGGCCCGCACGATCATCCCGAAGTTTCGCTGCACTCCCATTCGCTCGCGAAGTACATGCAATACATCCGCGTCAACGACTGGACAGGCGTCGCCGAACTCATGCTCTCTTCTGCGGACAAGCTGGCCCGCGCCGGCGCCGACTTTCTCATTTGCCCCGACAACACGATCCACCAGGCCTTCGACTTGATCGAGCACCGTTCGCCCCGCCCCTGGCTGCATATCGCCCGAGAAGTTGCGAAAGAGGCGCAGCGCCGCCAGTTCAAGCGCCTCGCCGTCCTCGGCACCCGTTATCTGATGGAGGGTCCGGTCTACCGCGAGGCGCTGAAGGCCGCCGCCATCGAGTACCGCATTCCCGGCGCGGAGCAGCGCGAGCGTCTTGACCGCATCATCTTCGACGAGCTGGTCAACGCCCAGTTCCTGCCGCGCTCCCTGGCGTATTACGTGGAGGTAATCCGCTCGTTTCAGGACGAAGGTTGTGACGCGGTTGTCCTCGGCTGCACCGAGATTCCACTGCTGGTTGCGCCAGAAGCTTCGCCGCTCCCGACGCTGGATTCCACCCGCCTCCTGGCGAAAGCCGCTGTGCGCAAAGCGGTCGAGGACTAAGTAGCTTTATGTGGGGACAGCCGCCGTCGGCTGTCCGCCGAGCAGAATTCGGTGATTGTGTGGCGCGGGCACTCTTGCCCGCGAACTCTATCCACGAAGAGGAAGTATTAGACTCGCATCATCCCATGCTGAAATTCCGCCAACTCCCCGGCCCCTACGCAATCATCCGCCTTGCTCCGAACGCGCCCATCCCCGACTGGGCAACGAAAGGAGCGTTCACCTCCATCACTCGCACCGCCGAAGAACTCTCTGTCGTCTGTCCAATGGAAAGCATTCCTACAGATACAGAGATCGATAAGGGTCCGCGCTGGATTTGCCTCAAGCTTGAGGGCCCGTTCCCCTTCTCACAAACCGGAGTTCTGCTCTCCTTCATCGCGCCGCTGTCGAATAACGCCATCCCCATCTTCGCGATTTCTACCTACGATACGGATTATGTTCTCGTGCAGGAGGATTTTCAGGATGCGGCACTCAGAGCTCTTCACTCCGGCGGCCACGATTTGCAATGAGAAATGAGAGTAATGAGTCAGGAGTCCCGCGCTAAGCCGCGGAGCGGCGCTAGAATGCAGCCCACGGCCTGCCCTGAGCTTGTCGAAGGGGCGCAAGCCGTGGGTAGAATTGGCGAAGAGAAACAAGCCCCGAAGGTGGCGAAATAGACGCGCCGCCACAAACGCAATACCCGCCATTCACCCCGCGAATCTCCCCAAACGCTGTTGCCGAACCTGACACTAACCCTGCATCCATGCTGTAATAGAAGTAATTAATCCATGCCATCAGCCCTTACATCCCTGCGCCGTCGCGCCAAAGCCCTGCACCGCAATCTTCGCGGAGCCGCCATGGCCGCGCGAGCTCTTACTTCGACCGAGCACCCTCTATTGGCGCACATCATTCCGGTCCGTCGTTGCAACCTGGCCTGCACCTATTGCAACGAGTTCGATGATTTCTCGAAGCCCGTCGCGACCGACGAAATGTTTCGCCGTATCGATAAGCTGGGTTCCCTCGGCACGGCCGTAGTCACAATTTCCGGGGGCGAGCCGCTGCTCCATCCTGAACTCGACGAGGTGATCCGCCGCATTCGTTCCAACGGCATGATCGCCGGTCTCATCACCAACGGCTATCTCCTCGTTGCGGATCGCATTCGGCGCCTCAACCGCTCTGGCCTCGAGTGGCTGCAGATCTCCATCGACAACGTGAATCCTGACGAGGTTTCGAAGAAGAGTCTGAGGGTTCTCGACAAGAAATTGCAACTCCTCGCCGAGCACGCGGACTTTCACGTGAACATCAATTCCGTGGTGGGCAGCGGCATTCATCATCCCCAGGACGCGCTCACCATCGGCAAGCGCGCCCTCGAACTTGGATTCACCTCGACCATCGGTATCATCCACGACGGCGGCGGCCAGTCGCAGCCGCTGGGCGAGGAAGAGCGCCGCATCTACGACGAAATGAAATCGTGGGAGAAACGCAGCTTCACCCGCATCAACGCTTTCCAGGACAACATCGCGCAAGGTCTGCCCAATGACTGGCGCTGTCGTGCCGGAGCTCGCTATCTCTACATCTGCGAAGATGGATTAGTCCACTATTGCTCGCAGCAGCGCGGCTATCCCGGCGTGCCGCTCGCAACCTACACGCACGATGACATGCGCCGCGAATACTTGACGGAAAAATCCTGTGCGCCGCACTGCACGGTTTCCTGCGTACATCAGGTATCGATCTTCGACAGTTGGCGCGCCCCGCAGCACCTGGCTCCGTCTACTCCCGCAGCCGTCTCCGCGGGCGAACTAGTTCAAATCAAGTAGCCTCGGGAAGGGCACGAGTTTTACTCGTGCCGATCAGTGGCGTAAATTTGATGCGCTTCAGCGCCTGGGGTGAGCCTTCCCCCCGCCCGCATCATTTTTTCGGCTGCGCCGACGGCGGCAAAATTCCATTCAAACGCAGATACATGGCCGCTGCGGCGTAATGGTCAGCCCATCCGCTGGCCAAGCCGAGCGCGGCCATGGCACGGGGAAACTTGCGCCCGCCGAACAACTCTACGGTGTCGCCGAGCTTGGAGTCATCCATCTTCCCCAGCGCGTCCGCGCAGAAGTCGAACGAAGCCGTCGCCGCGGCCAACATCTTATCCTTGGAATCCGTCTCCTTCAATTCTTCGACCTTGGGTTCTGCAACGTCCGCTGCCTTGGCGCACCCGCCGTTGTTCGACCCAACAATGTGCACCACCAGATGCGCAAAGGTCATCTGGTCGGGCGTGGGCTTGTAATTGAATTTGTCGGCGGGCATCGCGCCAATAGCGCCGAGAATATTATTGCGCGAGCGCGGCAGCAGCATGCGAAGCGACGTAGCTACTGGGTCCTTCACTGGCACCGCAGCTTGCGCGGCGGGTGGCGCGGTAGCAGGAGCCATTGCTCCTTGCGCCCATCCCGAACTAACACAGAAACATGCGAAGAAAAACGTGAGCACAATACGATTCATTGAAATCTCCTCGACCTGCCTGATCTTAAATAATGCATACCGATTCGATGCCATCGTGCTGAGACCGTGCCGCCGGCACCGCCGCTCCCAGGCGAGACGATGGAGATCAACAGCCACGGTCCCCACCAGCTCGCATTCCGGCGCAAGTCGGTGAAAGTTTTCGAAGGTGCAATGAACGTGTTAACGCTGCGCGCGCCTTCCGAAAGCGGTGCAGCTTCCGGCGTGTTCGCAGATGAAGTCAGAGGCGGTAGCGGAGCGGCAGCCATCTTGATTCCTCCTGCGGGATGCCAAGGAATTCTAGCCGCGAGGCCGCGGCGATACAAGTGTCCTGAGCAATTCAGCTAGACAAAACAGTAAGACACAAGCGAGTTTAAGATGGGCCTATGCAGAACGTGACCCCGGCAGCGATGGCAGCCCTCGCCCTGGAACTCGCCCCGGCGGTTCTGTTCGGCTGCGCCGCCGAGCGAGTTGCGCGCGCCGTGGGGCGCTGGCCCTTGGCGTTGCGCGTGGGCCTCCCTGCGCTGTTCGTCTTGCCCTATGTTATGGTTTCCATCTCCGCCCACATCTTCCAGTGGACATGGTTCGCGCTCTATGCAGTGCTTCCGGTGGCCATCGCATGGCTGCTGATGCGCGCCGCAAGGTCCGATCCCCAGCAGCACGGCGACTGGCGCGATGCCTTCATCTTGCTGGTGCTGGGTCTGGCCGTCGATCTCCGCTGGTTTGAGAGCGCATGGCCCAGCGGTCTGCGGGCGTTGAACGAATTACTCTTGGTGGACGCAGGCTTGTATGGATTTCTGGCGATTCGCCAACTCAGTGGCGCCGGATTCGATTTCCGTCTGAAATGGAGCGACTGGAAAACCGGTCTGCGCGAGCTTGTTTTCTTCGCACCCGTTGTAATCGTCCTGGGACTGGTGTTGGGCTTCATCCATCCCCATCGCAACCTGCCCGGGATCGGCAGCGCCCTGCTGCGCTGGGTCCTGATATTTTTCTTTACCGCCGTCCCCGAAGAGCTTTTCTTCCGCGCCTGGGTGCAGAACTTGCTGGAGCGCCGTGTAGGCCGCCGCGCTGCGCTTGTGATCGCATCGATTCTGTTCGGCCTGTCGCATTTCAACAAACGCTCTGTCCACTTCAACTGGCCCTACGTGTTGCTGGCCACCATCGCCGGAATTTTCTACGGCCGTGCCTGGCGCGAGAATCGCCGCGTGCCCGCCTCAACGATTACGCATGCCACGGTGGATTGGCTGTGGGGGCTGTGGTTCTAGGCATTTCCGTTGACCTCGACCCACTGACGACTTACCGCCCGCCGTAATACCGCAAATATCCCAACCCAACCCGCAGATGATGATGCAACGCATCCGGCACGCACACTGCGAAGCACAGCCCAAGCACTCCCTGGGCTAAGCCAAGCGCCCACAGATTGCGATAGCGCCGGAACAGCGCGCACGAAGCGATGCCCCACACCAGCGTAGCCACGGTGAGCACCAGGTTGGGCAGATGCGCCGCGGCAAAGAGAGTGCCTGCAAGAGTCACCGCAACGGATTCGTTCGAGACCAGGCGCAGCAACCGGTCCATGAAATAGTCCTGTAGAAGAAATTGCTGGTAGATGGTCCACAGCACGTAACCGGCGATGTGCTTGAAATCCCCTTTATAAAGCGGATGCAGCGTGCCAAGTTTCGCAGCTACAAAAATGCTCACTCCGGAGAGCACAACGGCGGCTGGCAAAATCCAAAGTGACCCCACCAAGCCGCGCCGGCCCACTCCCAATTCGTCGCGGTTCTTTCGCTGCGCCAGGACCACCGCCAGCGTCAGCACCAGAGCAAGTGGCGAAAGGATGCGTTGCAGGTTCTCCGGCGTCCAGATGATGCCCACGATCAACCCATAGCCCAGGATCAGCTCAATCAGATCGCGCGTCCTGCCGGAATAGGCCCGTGGCATTAGACTCCCACCTCCGGCGTTGCCTCCAAAAGACTGCGCGTATACGGATGCTGCGGCCTTTCCGTGATTTGCTCGGCGGGTCCGACTTCCACAATCTTGCCGCGATACATGACCGCGATCCGCGTTGAAAGATAGCGCACCACCGGCATCGAGTGCGAAATAAACAAATAGGTCAGCCCGAAGTCACGCTGCAATTGCGCCAATAGATTCACAATCTGCGCGCCCACGCTGACGTCAAGCGCCGATACCGGCTCGTCGGCCACAATGAACTTCGGCCGCAGAGCCAGCGCCCGCGCAATGCCAATCCGCTGCCGCTGTCCTCCGCTGAACTCGTGCGGAAACCGCCGCAGGATCGACTCATCCAGGCCAACCGCGCGCACCAGTTCCGCCACGCGACCACGAATCCCATTCTTCGTATTCTTGTCGCCGTTGGAGCTTCGGTGCCGGTGAATGATCAGCGGCTCCGCGATAATCTCCTCAACCCGAAAGCGGGGATCGAGCGATGCAAAAGGATCCTGAAAAATAATCTGCATGTCGCTGCGCAACCGGCGCATTTCGCCGCCACTGGCCGCACCCAGATCGTTTCCTTCAAAGCAAATGCTCCCCGAAGTCGGCTCGATCAGCCGCAAAATCAGGCGTCCCACCGTGCTCTTGCCTGAACCCGATTCGCCCACCAGTCCAAGCGTTTCACCCGCATGAATGTCGAGCGAAACGTCATCGACCGCGCGAACTTCATGGCTGCCGCTGAGCTTTCCACCCAGCAGCGATTCCCCCTGCGAATAAATCTTGGTCAGATTTCGGACTTCGACCAGCGCCATGGTTAACCTTCTAAAATCAGTTGGCTCATTCGTCTCCGCACCAGTTCCAGTCGCTGCTGGCTGGCGGCATCGGGCAAGAGGTGACCGGGCAACGCCTCCAGAAAGTCGCGATTCGATAATAAATCCCCGAACTCATCGCTGAGATATTTCTGCACATCCGCACGAGCGTGACGAACCTCCTCCATGAGTTCTGCCCGACCGTCGATGACGGTCACAATATCTTCCAGATCGTGGCTCATACGGAAGTCGTTCTTGCCACGCCCGCGAAATGCTTCCAGCTTCGTCGCCAGAAAATAGGGCGCTGTGATCACGCGAATTTCATACTTGTCTGCCAAGACTTTCTGCGCAGTCGCGAGCGCGGGCCCGTACCAGCGGTTGCTAAAACCCAGGATCGAAGGATCGGTTGGCATGAAGTCAAGAATTAAGTCTCCGTGCGCCCACCGGCAAATCGGCGCGCCCTCCGCTCGATATTCATGAAAGCCAAGTCTCCGCAGGTGCTCTTCGAGAACAGTAAACTGGGCGTAGGATGCTGCCTCTACAATCACGTCCACATCGATAGTTCCGCGGACCGGGGCAGCTCCTGTGTCGGTGACGAGCAAGCCCGTGACGCACCCACCGACAAAAGCGATCCAATCTAGCAGGGGCTCAAGTCTGGTGGCGGCGAGAATGAGTTGATTGAGATTCGGATTCTGAGGAGGAGTGCTCACTGGGAGTCAATTCTCGCTGTCAGTTCACGGATCGCGATCTCCCGCTCTCGTGCGCGCCCTTCGCGAATCGCATCCACAAGCGCAAGAAGTTCATACAGTTTGGAGTCTCGCGACGCAGCTTGCGGAACATTCTTGTAGAGCGGTGAAAAAGCGATGCCGCGCAGCGGGCCTTCTGCATATGGCCAGACCGGCGGAAGCGGGAAATCCTGGGGAAAGTGCTTTTTGAGCGGGGGCGCCGCTTCGGCGGTCGGAATCCCTCGAGTCGGTCCTCCACGCTCAACCGGGAAAGCGTACTTCACTCCGTGGATCAGGAACTCTTTGAGGTTGTTCCGGTTGGTCTTAGGGAATTCGGGAAGTATGCCTGGCCCTCGCCGGGCAGGCGATGATGAAATGTTGAAGGCCGCCAGGAGATGAGCCGTTTCGGCTCGGCCTACCGACGCAAACACGTGGGAAGCACTCATCGCCAGCTCTTCTCCAAGCTTGGAGTAGCTCCAGGGATTGCCGTTGCTCGCCAACAGCTTTAGGACAACAACGATATCTTGGGGTCGAAGGTCCATTTATTCTCTATTCGAGAATAGAGAATATCACTTCCTAACAATGATATACAAGAATAAGTTATTTATAATTCTTCATTCAAGAATAAAGAACGTAAAGCCCTATCCCGCCGCAATCATCGGCACCGCCGCCAGCGCCGCTAAAAGCCCCACAAATCTCCAGCGGGTGAAATGTTCTTTTAGCAACAGGCGGGCAAGCAGTACCGTCACCGCCGGATACAGTGACGAGATCACCACAGCTTCGTCGAGACGACCGGTCTGGCTCGCGCGCACGAACAGTATCGTGCCGATCGAATCCACACACCCCGTTAGGATGCCCCAGCGCACGCCCGCGGCAGTGATGTCGCTGAATTCTCGTTGCAGCAAAACAATCAAGCCAGTAATCACCAGGGCCCCGGTTCGGGTCAAGGTCGCAATCCAAAACGGTGACGCGTCGCCCGCCTGGCGCACGCAAAGATAAAATCCCGCGAATCCCGTGCCCGCGAATAACGCCAGCCCAATGCCCTCCGGAGTGTTGCCGTCTTCCGCGCGCGTGATCAGCCAAAGCCCGATCGCGGCGAAGAAAAAACCGAGGATCGAAATTCTTCCCGGCATGCCCTCCGTAAACATCGAAAAAACCGTCGGGATCGCCGCGCTAACCACGGCAGCCACCGGCGCGGTCAATCCCATTCTTCCCGAGGAAAGCGCGCGATAGAAAACTGCCAGCGAGGCTCCCGCAGAGAGACCTCCCGCCAGCACCCATGCGGCGCTTCGTCCCGTAGGAAAAGCGGCATGACTGGCCGCAGCGAGAGCCCCAACCAGAATGAGCCCGCCGATATTTACCACCGTTGTAAATAAAAATGCGTTGGCGCGCCGGGTGGCGTAGCCACCCAGAAAATCGCTGGTGCCCCAAGCCAATACAGCAGCCAGCCCATAAACGGCACTTGCGACCTGGGGCGCGGCAGCCATGTCCGACGAGGTTAACACGCGTCGTTTTTTGATCCCTGCGGCTCCCGTGCATCTGCCCAGAACTGTCTTCACAGTTCGCCTACAATCACTGTCAGTCGCGCCCTCGGGGATGGTAAACTCCTTAGAAGGTTTCCGACCACGAGAGCCCAGGTTTCAAAAGGCAACGCTTTTAGAGACAACGCTTGATTGAGCTAGCACCCTCGATTCTTTCGGCGGACTTTGCCCGTCTCGGCGAGCAAGTGCGTGCCGCGTGCGAAGGCGGGGCCAGTGTCATCCATGTGGACATCATGGATGGCCACTTTGTTCCCAATCTCACCATCGGTCCGCCGGTGGTCCAATCGTTGCGCAAGGTCACCAAGTTGCCTCTTGATTGCCACCTGATGATTGAGAATCCCGACGAATTCATTCCCGCATTTGCCGAAGCCGGCGCGGATTGGATTTCAGTGCATCAGGAAGCCGTCCGCCATTTGAATCGCACGCTGCACCTGATCAAAAGCCATAATTGCATGGCAGGCGTCGTGATTAATCCGGCTACCCCGGTGGATACGCTCAGTGAGGTGCTCGATATCGTCGACTATGTTCTGGTGATGTCGGTTAATCCCGGTTTCGGCGGTCAGAAGTTTATTCCCGGTGCGCTGCATAAAATACGCCGTTTGGCGGAGATTCGCAGCCAACGCCGCCTGGCCTACCGCATCGAAGTAGATGGCGGCGTCGCCCTCGCTACCGTGGTCGACGTGGTCCGGGCTGGGGCAGAAATTCTGGTGGCGGGCAAGGCCGTCTTCGGCAACGGTAATCCAACGCAGAATGCTGAAGCGTTGCTCAAGGCAGCAACCGAAGCCGCGTTGCTGAAAGTCTAGAGCTCGAATTGTTGCAGGAATGGGTTGGGCACGATTTTCAGTCGTGCCGCTGCGGGATCCCTAAAAGATTCGGGCTTTAGTCCGTGAGCCTTGTATCTTGGGACTCACAAGAATTGATGACGCCCGTCCCAGGTAAATGAGCAAATTGCAATCCTGATCCGAGGTCTTATGTCACATCGCGTTTCATTGCTGTCGGTGCTTGCAGTGCTGCTGATGATTACGGCGGCTTGCAGCAACAAAAAAGCCGTCAACCCGCTGGCCAACGTGGGATCGAAGCAACCGGATAAGGTTCTGTTCGATAAGGCCATGGACGCGATGAAGCACAACCGCTTCGATGTGGCTCGCATGACGCTGCAAACTCTCATCAACACTTACCCGGATTCCGAATTTATCGCCCGCGCCAAACTGGCGGTTGGTGATTCCTGGTATGCCGAGGGTGGCACCGCTTCGCTCGCCCAGGCCGAGCAGGAGTACCGCGACTTTGAGACCTTCTTCCCCAACATGCCCGAAGCCGCCGAAGCGCAGTTGAAGATCGCCAACATTCAGTATCAGCAGATGGAGAAAGCCGATCGCGACTATACCCATGCCAAGCGGGCCGAGGATGAGTACCGCAATCTCATCATGCAGTATCCCGATAATCCAAAGCTGGTAAAAGAAGGGAAGGAACGTCTCCTCGAAGTGCAGGAAGTTCTCGCCGAGCGCGAGTTCAGCATTGGAAGGTTCTACTTCTTTCGCCAATCCTATCCCGCGTCCATTGCCCGTCTCAAGACGTTGGTGGAAAAATACCCGCTCTACAGCAAGGCCGATGAAGCCCTTTTCCTGCTGGGCCAGAATTACGAAGGCCAGATCGCGCAGATGCGCGCCCGCCTGACCTGCGTCAAAACCAGCCCTCATCCGGGATGCGTGCCCGAGCAGGTAAAAGCCAACATGATTGAAGAACTAACTAAAGAAGCATCCGCGGCCTATTCGCAAATCATTACAAGATATCCGCTCATGGATCGCGAGGATGACGCCAAGAAGCGCTTGGCGCTGCTGCATCAGCCCATCCCTCGGCCCACCAAGGCCGCAGTCGCGCAGAACCGCCGAGAGGAAGAAAGCCGCCAGGAAGCGAGCACTTACAATCGCCTGATAAGTGTGGTAAAGAAGGGCCCCGATGTCGCGCAGGCCGCGAAAGTAGGGGACCCGACTCTGGTAGATCCAACGCCGGTCGCCGCCAATCAAGATGCCGGAGCAACCGCCATGAGGGCGATGGGAATTTCCCGCGGCGGCAACAACGGTGTGAGCGTGGAAACTGTGAATTCCGGAACGCCCGCCGCCAATGAGCCGGCCCCACGCTCCGATGCGCCGCCTCCGCCACCCGCAGATCCTTTTGCCCATGCGGCCACTGCTAATGCGCCCGACCCGAACGAACTGACGCCCGCCCCGCCTCCCGTTGCATCCAAGCCTGACCCCAACGATCTAACCCCCGCCGCCGATGCCCAAACCGCTGCGGCGAGCAATCAGCCTTTACCGCCTCCCGTGCAGGTGAACGAGCTTCAGCAAGGCCAGCCATCCAGCAGTTCCGCCACTGCAAATGCTGCCTCCAGCTCCTCCCTGGCCAGTGATCAGGATGTTTCGAGCAGCAAGAAGAAGAAAAAGAAGGGCTTAAAGAAGATCATATCCTTCTAACCCGATTTCATGGCCACCAGGTTCGCGGTCTCCTATTGGCCAACGCCGAATGTGTTACTGCCCGCTCACTAGACGCTGACCCCTAGTAACCAGGTAACATCCCGTCGGATCATTGACTTACGTTGTCGCTCAGGTTACCTTCGCGATATCTCCCCTCATAAGAGGAAAAATTTCCTTGGCCCGGAAGATACTGCTCGCCGACGACAGCGTGACCGCCCAGAACATGGGGCGCAAGATTCTTGCGGACGCAGGGTATGAGGTCATCACCGTCAATAACGGCTCCGCCGCGTTGAAAAAGATCGCAGAACTCAAGCCGGATCTCGTCATCCTCGATGTTTATATGCCCGGCTACAGTGGCCTTGAGGTCTGCCAGCGTCTCAAGGAATCCCAGGACTCGGCCCGCATTCCCGTTCTGCTCACCGTTGGCAAGCTGGAGCCTTTCAAGCCGGAAGAGGCGCAACGCGTCCGCGCCGAAGGTTTCATCGTCAAGCCGTTTGAGGCTAGCGAGTTGCTCAGCGCCTTATCCAAGTTGGAAGATAAAGTCGTGCCTCGGGCTGAATCCTCCAAGCCTGGCCGCTTTGCGCGCGCCATCGCCGCCGCGGAAGAAGCCGGTCGCGGTGGTAGAAACGATGCCGCCGGCGATGACGACGGATGGAAGAACCGGATTTCGTTTCCTCACCAGAAAACGGAGTCGGAAGAAAAAGAGAAAGAAAAAGACACGGACGCCGCCGCTTTCTTTAATCCCATCAATCGCGACCTACGAACGGTTGTCGAAACCCCTGCTGAACTGGCCGCGGAGAAGGCCGCCGAACAGGAACACAAGCTTCATCAGGCTCAGAAATCGCCCGAACCCAGTGTGGATGTGGCTGCCTTGGTTCCCCCTGGCCTGCCTCAGGACGTCACACCGGAAGAGGTGGCCGCGATTGCCGCTGCCGCCGCCCAGATACAAATGATCGGTGCCGTCGTCAAGGACGAGCCCAAGCCCGCTTCCGAACCCGCCGCAGACCATGTGGTCGCTTCCGCTCCCGCGACCGACCCGGAAGCCACTCAGGAAAACAAGAAACCAGAGAGCACGCAGAACGAGAAGGACAAGCCTGAAGGGTCGCGAGAAGAGCCGCAAGACGTGCCCGTAACCATGGCAGCCGCTACCGAAGTCCCCAGCTCTGGAAGCCAGAGTGGTTCGCGATGGAGCGCCGTCCCGGTTGCGCTCGAAGGCGACGAGGCCATGATCTCGCTCGACCAGGAAATGCGGAAGGCGTACGCCGCCTTTGTGACTGAGGAGGCGGCCTCCACGCCCGTAGCTGCCTTGCCAGAAGCCGCGCCGTCCGGGATCTCTACCGCACCTGCGGAACCGGAATTCCCGGTTGCTGTCGTTTCGAATCCAGAGCCTGAGCCCGTACCCCAATCGCAATCTGCAGCAAGCGCTGATGCTGGCCAAACTGAATCACTGCCAGCCGCACCACCCGCCGTCGCAGCCGTGCCCTCATCTCCGTCTGCCGAGACTGCGAGCCTTCCTGAGGCCGCCAGCGCATCCTTACAGCAGACCGAAGCCGAAGTTGCTGCCTCTGTCACCGAACCGGTTGCATCCCTCGATGTACAGAGCGCCACACACACCGAAGCCACGAACGGCGAGGCCGCACCTGGCGAATCCGCACATTCTGATGCTCCGCCAATGGCCGAGCCCGCTCCCGCCAGTAGTCAGCCCGTCGCCGACTTGGTCTCATCTATCGTGGAGACTGCGGTCGCCAATTTTGCCAACCGCACTCCTGAAGAATCACACTCCGCTCCGGAAGCCGAAGCTGCCCGAGACGAAGCCGTAGCGTCGAGCCACGCCTTTACTTCCTTCACTCCCGCTCCCCACACCGGGGAACGCGAAGATGAGGATCGCAAAGAAGAATACAAAGAAGAATCCGAAGCCGTGAAGAGCACCGCAGCCGCCTGGGCGAGTTGGCGTCAGATTCGTGACGCCGGTGAAACCAAGGATGTCGCAGCGGAATCTCGCCAGGAATCCCAGGAATCCGTACCCGTTTCCACGGAGTCTGCGGCGATGGCCGTTGCAGCAGGCGCCGAACATACCGCGCAAGATACTCCCGCTCCCGCATCCGAAAATCCATCCGACGTCGCCGGCATCGTCGACAGCGTGCTCGCCGACCTCCGCCCCAGGCTCATGGCAGAAATCTCCAGGAAGATGTCGGAGAAGAAGTAATCCTTCCACCCCTTCGCTCGTTTGACGGGGTATTACGCATTGAGGGAAAAATAGCTATCCCCAGCCGGGGGTTGAATTGGGAATGCGTTGAGATGCCGGGTGGCAGAGAAAACCTTAAAGACTCCGGCAGAGCGTGAAAAGGTTCGGCTCGACACCTCCCCGTGTGAACATGCATACTGATTGGTATGTCCGCTGTTAGAAAACGATTGCGACGCGGGCGGGCGACGTCGCGGAATCCAGAGCGCACACGAGGGCTTCTCCTGCAGGCTGCCTTCCAAGAGATGTACCGCTCTGGCTTTCGGAGCGCTGACCTGGATGCCATTCTGGCCGCAGCGGGCGTCACCAAAGGCGCCCTGTACTACCACTTTGACAACAAAGACGCCCTCGGCTACGCGGTGGTGGACGAAATCATCGCGAGCAACCTTCACCAGAAGTGGGTGCAGCCTTTACAGAACGCCAAGAACCCCATCGACGTTCTGATCCGCATTATTCAGTCCGAATCGCTGAAAAGAGAAGACGTTCAGCGTGGTTGCCCCTTGCTTAACTTGTCTCAAGAGATGTCAGGTCTTGATGAGGGATTCCGCAGAAGGACAGCAAGAGTTTATAGGGACTGGCACGACGCCATGGCGGAGGCACTGCGCCAAGGACAGAAACGCGGGATCGTGCGGAATGATATTAACGCGAATGAAACGGCTACGTTCCTGATCGCAGCGTGGGAGGGGTACGTCGTTTTAGGAAAGAATTCGCAGGATCCTCGCATGATGGAATCAGGCCAAAGAAGCGTGAGCGGCCACATCGAGTCGCTGCGCCCGGCACGAGGCCTGCGGCGAGTGGCAGGCCTCGAATAGCCGCCCCCTTCCTGGCAGTACCCCTCCCCAGCGTTGACTCTTGTTGCCATAACATACATACTGGTCGGTATGATGGATGCAACTCGCAAATGGAATGGCCGCATCATAAGAGTCGGATCGCCCGCGCCGAAGGTGTAAGTGATGGGTTGAAGGACACTCGCGATAATTGCATGAGCCGGCTCTGTGCTTGTTGTCGCGCAATACGGATAAGCCCGCACCGTGCCGGGTTTGGTGAGTAAGTAGCTTCCCGATCCATGAGGTGCTGCATTCATGGAAGGGGAAAAAGGAGTTGCAATTGTGATGGAACCGTCACCGCAACTACACATTGCTACGAAAGGCTCGGCTTCTCGGATCGCGATCAAGGCAGGAAATAAGATTCTATTTATCGACTCTGCGGACATCATCGCTGTGGAAGCCGAAGGTAACTATGTCCTGTTGCAACACAAATCGAGCGGGTACCTGCTGCGCGCGTCGATTTCAACGATGGCTGAGAAGTTGAGTCTGTTTGGATTTGTCAGAATCCATCGATCATCTCTAGTGAATGCTGCCTTCGTTGAAGAGATCCAGCCCTTGTCGACAGGGAAGTACATTCTGCGCGTAAGGGGAGGCAAGAAATATATAGTCACTCGTACTTACAAAAAAAATCTACATCTTCTTGCCGAATCGTGGATCGGCACCAACGGTTTTGTCGAGATTGAACGCGGCGGCCTGCTCGATAGCGAGTGACATTCCCGGGCCTGCACTCGACCGCTTCCGTGTTCGATTCGCTTCATCCTCCATTCCGACTCAACCGATCCAGTACGACTACGTGCAACCAAACGAAGAACATCATCTTACAAATCCTTCCTGATTTCCTTGAGAAGATTAACTACGCGCAAAACAAGTGGGTCGAGGTTTCCAGTCGACCATAGGGCAAATGTTTCCATTGGCACGATTGAAAAGCTCGGCGGACGTAAAACAACTCCCTCGGGAACAAAATCCTTTACAGAAGATGGGAAGAAAGCAATTCCCATATGAGCTTTGATGAGACTCACCGCTGTCTGGAAATGATCCACCATTTGATATCTGTTTAGCGGCACGTGATTCTGCAGGAAGATATCTCAGGCTGCGAGATCTGGTCGACTGATCAAATGCCTATCGACAACTCGGCTGCTGCTGAAGTCGCCCAACGAGCAGGTTTCGTTAAGCACGCTAATTTTGTGGGCGACGGTGGCGGCACAACATTCCGAATCAACGAATTCGCTCCCGGCAGCATGAGATTCACACACCGCACCGAAACTATGGACTACGTCCTCCATTTGTCAGGTGAGATTGACTGCGAACTCGAAAACGGTGAGGTCGTGCATTTGAAGCCCGGCGATGTCATGATCCAGCGCGGCACGATTCACACCTGGGTCAACAGGGGCTCGGTTCCGGCGGTCATAGCATTCATCCTGATCGATGCTAAGCCGGTCGAAGTCAACGGCAAGGAGATGCGCACCTTTTTCCAGTCACATGACGGATCGCAGACGGCAGAAGTTTAGAGAGAGTGCGTGCCATCAGCTTTCGGCGGGTGGCACAGCCCTCGGGCGGGTTTGAATTTCCTTATGGCCGCTCCTTTATGGTTTTTCGAAGGGGTGGAGGATTCGGTCTACTTCATCGAGAGGGGATTGCCAATCGGGAAGCATGATTCCCGATTGATGGTTACGTTAGTTTCAGCCGCAAGCTCGCAGAAGGTTTGATTCTTAATTATGTGCTCTGACGTCTTGAGAATAAATTACTAGGAGGTAATACCATGAGCCGACAAGCTCGCCTCGGAATTCCCGGCGCTCGCAACGTAGATCATGTTGGCGTCTCGGTGCCGGATCTCGATCAGGCAGTCTCTTTTTTTCGTGATGTGCTTGGCGCGGAGCTTCTTTTCCGCTTCGAAGAAGGTCCCGGCACCGAGAATCCTGCGGACCTTCAAAAGACCTTAGGTGTCGACCCCAACAGTAAGCTGAACATCGCCATGATGCGCCTCGGCCCCAACCTTAATCTCGAGCTTATGGACTATCGGACTCCCGGGCAGAATCGTTCGATTCCGAAAACCAGCGACGTCGATGTAGCGCATATCGCATTCTGGGTGGATGACATGGAGGTCGCCGCTAAGTATCTCCGCAAGCGCGGATGCCGACAGCTGGAGGGACCTTTCAAAAGTGACCGCGGGCCCAAGGCAGGGCAGGAGATCCGTTACTTCACGACGCCCTGGGGAATGGCAATGGAAATACTCCATCGTCCCCCCAATATGCCTTACGAGAAAGACACGCAGTCGCGGCTCTTTGGACCTATTTCGGACTGAAGCAGAGGCGCACCACCAGCCGGCGGAGCTCGACCAGCCCAGCTCGTGAGGGTTGAACCCCCGCGCTAGTCACTTAGCGTTGTCACGCGCTGGCAAAAAGGAAAAATACCATGGCGACCTTGCCCGGTCCGGCGGTCATTGCATTCATCCTGATCGATGCCAATCCCGTCGAAGTCAACAGCGAGGAGATGCGCACCTTTTTCCCTTTATCTGACGGATCACAAGGAGTCGAAGCCCAGAGGGAGTGCGATCGGCAGCTCTGAACAGCGCTACTGTCAGCGTACGGCTCCAGTGAATCGCGCCGCTGACCTCAGCAAAGCAGTCGGAGGATGGTGTTCCCGGCACGACCGACCAGGACGCCATCGGCCCTACGGACGATTTGAAGAGGGACTCAGGATGGCAGTCGAAGAAGGAAGAGCAGTAACAGGATATGACCGAGAGCCGGTCGCAAGACCACCCAAAACCCCGAAGCGCTGGAAGCAGTTCTGCATTACTTTGGCAGGAGTCTATCCACTGACCGTTGCGATTCCAATCACACTCACCTGGCTTTCGCACTTTGTTCCATCTCTGACAGTGTTCGCCATCAGAGACATGGTCTCCGCAACGTTGCTTGTCACTTGCCTCATGTGCGTGATTCTTCCACTCTTCAACAAGCTCTTCAGGAGATGGCTAACCCGATGAGGCATGACATTATCCTAATGGTCGGCAAATCCTCGCCGCAGGTTTTGCCGGAGCGTTAGAGGGGCGAGCGCTTCGTTTCGCTACGCTCTTTTCGCTGGTAAGATTCATGAGTTTTCCATCCCATCGGACACGTGAGCTCGAAATGTCGCAGACCAGTGGCCCATGTTGGGCAGTCCCCTGTACGGCATTGCACCCCGGCTCGCCAAGCAGGGTCTCCATCTAAGGGCCGCAACATCTGCACTTCGTGCGTAACGCTCAGCGAATGCTTCGCTTACTTCCCACTCGAACGCTCTAGCTGTTGAGCGATGCGGGTGGGCCCCGGCCAATGTCAAAACCGGAGGGGTTTCCACCGGGCGGAGAGGGGGCATTTTGCCGTCCGTATATACCACCCCTTCGCTCGTTTGACCCTTCTTTTCTCGCGCCTGTAAGATCAAACTTCATCAGTATTTCGATGGCTGGCGTCCGGAGTATACAAAGCGCATAGAAAGCAGAAGGTCCACCCTGTGATCCCTCTGTGCTCCCTTTGAAGGTTTAGCCGATCGCGAACTGCTGACTGCGAACTCATGCCCCACGAACTGCCCAAATCTTACGAACCTGGCGCGATCGAAACCCGCTGGGCCGACTATTGGATCAAAGAGAAGCTTT
Source organism: uncultured Acidobacteriaceae bacterium (assembly GCA_964403025.1). GTDB lineage: Bacteria > Acidobacteriota > Terriglobia > Terriglobales > Acidobacteriaceae > Sulfotelmatobacter. Next base: position 79,599 of record CAYOEH010000013.1, read on the forward strand.
TCTCCGTCCCCACGCCCCCCGCAGGCGAGACCCGTCCCGTTTTCACGCTGCTGTTGCCGCCGCCGAATGTCACCGGCCGTCTGCACATGGGCCACATGCTCAACCAGACGCAAATGGACATCATCGTTCGCTGGCATCGCATGCGCGGCTTCATCACCCTCTGGCTGCCCGGCACCGATCACGCCGGCATTGCCACCCAAATGATGGTCGAGCGCGACCTCGCCAAGGAAGGCAAGAAGCGCCGCGACCTCGGCCGCGAAAAGTTCATCGAGCGCGTCTGGGAGTGGAAGCGCCACTATGGCGGCGCCATCCTCGACCAGATGAAACGCCTCGGCGCCTCTGTCGATTGGGACCGCGAATACTTCACCATGGACGAAAATCTTTCCCGCGCCGTGCGCGAAGTCTTCGTCCGCCTCTATGAAGAGGGTCTGATCTATCGCGGCAAATACATCGTCAATTGGTGCCCACGCTGCGAGACCGCCATCTCCGACCTCGAAGTGAAGCACGAAGACGTTGCCGGCAAACTCTGGGAGATACGTTATCCGGTCATCGGCGCCTCTTCCTCAGAAAAGCCCGAATTTATTACCGTTGCCACGACTCGTCCCGAGACCATGCTGGGTGACACGGCGATTGCTGTAAACGAAAAAGACGGGCGCTACACGCATCTCCACGGCAAGCATGCTCTGCTGCCGCTGATGAATCGCGAGATCCCCATCATCACCGATGAACTCGCGCAGCCCGAGTTCGGCACCGGCGCCGTGAAAGTCACGCCCGCCCACGATCCCAACGATTTCGCCGCCGGCAAGCGCCACAACCTGCCGCAGATCGACATCATGGACGAGCACGCCCACATGAACCAGAACGCGGGCCGCTATGCGGGGTTAGACCGATATGAAGCCCGCAAGCGCGTCCTCGCCGATTTGCAGGAGCAAGGATTCCTCGTTGCCGAAAAGGACTACGCGCTCTCTCTCGGCAAGTGCGACCGCTGCGGCACAGTGGTCGAGCCTCGTCTCTCCGAGCAGTGGTTCATCAAGATTCAGCCGCTCGCGCAGAAAGCCATCGAGGCTGTGGAGTCCGGCGAGATCACCATCGTCCCCGAGAATTACAAACAGATTTATCTGAACTGGATGCGCAACATCTACGACTGGTGCATCTCCCGCCAGTTGTGGTGGGGCCATCGCATTCCAGCGTGGACCTGCGAGGGTTGCGGTGAAATCATCGTTGCGCGCGAGTCGCCCACAAACTGTCTGAAGTGCGATAGCACGAACCTGGAGCAAGTCTCCGACGTGCTTGACACCTGGTTCTCATCGGGACTGCTTCCGTTCACCACGCTGGGCTGGCCGGAGAAGACGCGCGATCAGGCAGTTTTCTATCCCACAACGCTGCTCATCACCGCCTACGAAATTCTTTTTTTCTGGGTCGCGCGCATGGTCATGTTTGGGTGTCACTTCATGCAAGGACACGAGCAGGATCCCGCTATCAAGAAAGCCAGCGGCTGGGCGGGCAAGAAAAATGACAGCGTTCCCTTCCGTCAGGTTTACATTCACGCGCTGGTTCGTGACGCCGAGCGCCAGAAAATGTCGAAGACCAAAGGCAACGTGATCGATCCGCTCGAAATTATCGAGCGCTTCGGCACCGACGCGACCCGCTTCACCCTGGCCGCCATGGCCGCGCCCGGCACCGACATCGCCTTCAGCGAAAGCCGTACCGAAGGTTACCGCGCCTTCGCCAACAAAATCTGGAACGCCGCTAGATTCATGTTCATGAATGTAGACCGCCTGGAATGTGGCGCGGGCACTCTTGTCCGCGAAATCTCGCCCACACCAACCGGCATATCCGCTTTCACTCTCGATACCCTTGAGGACCGCTGGATCCTCTCTCGCTTCAATCGCGTCACCGCCGAAGTGAACGATGCCCTTGAAACCTACCGCTTCCACGAAGCCGCCAATCGTATCTACGATTTTTTCTGGGGAGAATTCTGCGACTGGTATCTGGAACTCATCAAGCCTCGTCTGAACTTCGAAGACGGCGCGGACCAAACACAAGCGCGTGCCGCTTGCGCCAATCTGGTCAACTTGTTCGACGCATCGCTGCGCCTGCTGCATCCCGTGATGCCCTTCATCACGGAGGAAATCTGGCAGGCGATTTATGAAGGCCAACCTCCACTGAAATCGATCGCGCTCGCAGCCTATCCGCAGGCCGACGAGACTCAGTTCCATCTCGCCGCCGAAACGGAAATGGCGATTTTACAGGACCTGATCGTCAATATAAGAAATGTCCGGGCGGAACTAAAAGTCGAGCCTAAGGTGAAGGTTGAGGCCGAAGTCTTCGCTCATGAGCCCGCGATTCGCGCCATGATCGAGCAAAATCGCGGCGCGGTCGAGCGTCTGGCCAACGTGGCGAAGCTCACCTTCGTCGACGCCTCTCTCGCCAAACAAGCCGGCGCGCGCAGCACCGCGCGCTTCGACGTCCACGTGATCTACGAACGAAAGATTGACGTCGCCGCCGAACGCGAGCGCCTGAACAAAGAACTCGAGAAGCTGGAAAAAGAGTACGCGAACAATCAGCGGCAATTAAGCAACGAACAATTCCTGGCAAAAGCCCCGGAGAAAGTGGTCGGTGGTTTGCGCCGTCGAGAAGGAGAATTGGTCGCCCTGCGCGAAAAATTGAACCGTCAGTTGGACAGCCTGAACGGCGCCGGTTCCAAAATCTAGAAACCGGAAACTAGCAACTGGAAACTGATTACCGGCAACTGCCCCATGGACTTTAACAGTCGACGCATCACCGCAATCATCGAAAACGCGCTGCTCGAAGACCGAGCCACGCGCGACGCCACCAGCTACGCCTGCATCGATTCCAATCAGCGCGCCTCGGCCACCATCCTCGCCAAGGAAGATTGCATTCTGGCCGGCATCGGTGTGATTGCCCGCATCCTCGATGTCTACGCTGCCCTCGATGGCGCCGTCACCTCCCACTACGAAGTCACCACCCATCCCGAAATTTTCGATGGCGTCCGCCTCCACAAAGGCCAGTCTGTCGCCGTAATCCGCCACAATGCGCGCGTGGTCCTCTCTTGTGAGCGCGTCATTCTTAACTTTCTGCAGCGCATGAGTGGCATCGCCACTCTCACCCGCAAGTTCGTCGAGGCTGTCTCCGGCACGAAAGCGCGCATTCTCGATACCCGCAAGACTGCTCCCGGCCTGCGCGTGATCGACAAGTACGCCGTCCGCTGCGGCGGCGGACAGAATCACCGCCTCGATCTTTCCGACGGAGTCCTCATCAAGAACAACCACATCGCTCTTGCTGGCGGAATCTCGCCGGCGTTGGAGCGTGCCGTCCGCAACCGCCGCGGCTCACAGCCTGTCGAAATCGAAGTACGTTCAATGGAGGAACTCGAAACCGCACTCTCTCACGGCGCCGAAGCCATTCTGCTCGACAACATGTCTCCCGAGGATGTCGGCCGCGCCGTCCAGCGCTGCGCCAAGCTTGAGCGCCGCATTCCGCTCGAGTGTTCTGGTGGGATTCGTCTGGAAAACGTCCGCACCTACGCCGAGACCGGCGTCGATTTCATTTCGATCGGCCTGCTCACTCACTCCCTGCGCGCCGCAGATCTGAGCCTGCGCGTCTCCCCAGCCTGATCTCACCCCAATCATTTTTCCGCCTGGCATTGTATTGTCCGCTCGGACGCCGCAGCTTGGCCATCCGTACACATCAACCGCCTGTCGGAGAATTGCCTCACGTTGCACTTCTGTGTGAGGCGGATTTTCGCTGGAGGCCTTAGATTATGGGGGATGGAGGCCCTCCCCATGACTTCGCTCCTACGGCCAGCCGCGCTTCTGTTCCTGGCATTCTCTGTCGTTAGCAATTCATCCGGTGCCGGAAGCGATTCCCAACTGAAATCGGGCGCTGCGGGCAGCGCAATCCCCACCACGGCTTCTTCCTCGGAAGCCTCCACTCCCGGCACCACCAGCGTCAGCGTCACGCTCGACGTTCTCACCAACCGGCATGCCATCAGCCAGTACGTTTACGGCGGCGCTTACCCGCAGGACGCGCCCACCATCACTGATAGTGGCCTCACAACCGTGCGCTGGGGCGGTGATGCGACCTCAACTTACAACTGGCAACTCTTCACCGATAACGCCGCAGCCGATTGGTACTTCGAAGACTTCAACTACACAGAAATCGGTGATGGCGATTCGGCCAAATACATTTCGGATGCAAAAGCCGCAGGCAGCAATCCCCTCATGACCATGGTCATGCTGCCCTGGGTGGCGAAAACCGCCGAAGACAACAACGGCCACTGGAGTTTTTCCGTCGCCAAGTATGGCGCGCAGTGCAGCGTCGATCCCTACAATACCGACGCTGGCAACGGCGTGAAGTCCGATTGCGTCACCGATCTCACCGCCAATCCCAACGATGCCTACTGGCCGCTTCTCGACCAACCCGGCACCAACGATCCTCCCGGCAGCGTCTATCGCAATCAGTGGGCGGCCGCGCTGGCCACGGCCTTTGGCAGCGCACCCCATTTCTACGACATGGATAACGAGATCGACATCTGGGGCAGCACTCATCGCGACGTCCATCCCAATCCTTCCGGTTATGACGAGTTGAGCACCACCTATCTCGCGGAAGCGCAGGCTCTCAAGGGCTGGGACCCGAAAGCGATCCGCTTCGGTCCGGTGAGTTGCTGCTGGTGGTTTTACTGGAATGGCGCCAATAACAATGACAAGGCCGCGCACGCCGGCGTCGACTTCCTGCCCTGGTGGCTGAATGAAGTCTACTGGCAGGACAAAATCTCCAAGACGCGCTCCCTCGACGTCTTCGACATTCACGCCTATCCCGACGGCCCCGACACCTCCGGTTGGACGCAGGCGCAGCTACAGGCTCTCTCCGCCCGAATCTATCGCGACTACTGGGATCCGACCTACGTGAGTGAGTCGGGCGACATCAATCAAATCTGGACCACTTTTCTCCAGCCCAACAAAACGATTCCGTTCCGCCTGCCGCGCATGCGCGCGATCGTCAACATGATCTATCCCGCAACCCCGCTTAGCGTCACGGAGTGGAGCGCGGCCTTTGCTGGCGAATCCGATTTCTCCACGGCTCTCGCCGATGCCGACGCTTACGGCATTCTGGGCCGCGAGCGCGCCTACCTGGCTTCCCGCTGGGTAGCTCCTCTTCCCACCAACCCGAATTATCTGGCGCTGAAGCTCTACCGGAATTACGACGGAAAGCACAGCACATTTGCCAACACCTCCGTCTCGGCCACGAATAATGGCGATCCCGATCTGTTCAGCAGTTACGCCGCGCTCAATTCCACGGGAACCACTCTCACCGTAATGGTTCTCAACAAAGATCCCGGCAACAACGCGCAAGTTCAGTTTGCGGTAAACGGATTCACGCCTCAGCAGGTGACCACCTACACGCTTTCCTCCGCGAATCCGACCCAGATTGTGGCAACCTCCGCCCAATCCTGGACGCCAACCATGACCTTTGCTCCATACTCCGCCACATTGCTGGTTGTGACTGGCACATCGCAGCTGCCTGGCGCTGAGTGGGATCTGAACCCCGATACCACCATGGTCGCGGCGGGCGGCAAAGTTGTTCTCCATCCCAAACTCGTCTCCGGATCCGCAACCGTGACTCTGGGTACGCCTCAACCAGAAAGCGGCATCACCATGGAGGTAACGCAGCCGACTTTGAGCCACGGCAAGGAGGGCAGCATCACCGTGACCGCCGGCCAGACTCCCGGCTTTTATTCCTACACCCTCTCCGGGGACGACAGTACCGGTGTGGCGCAAGTGCAGAGTGGCTGGATTCTGGTCGGCAATCCTCCCGCATCGCTGACCAAAACTGGCGACAAGCAGAAGGGCGCAGTCGGAACCCAGCTGAATCTCTCCGTCACGCTCAATCCTGGCCAATCCGGTGGCAGCGCAGTCGGCGGAACGATTCTGTTCACCACCAGCACGGGTTCGCTATCCAGTCGCACCGTGGTCACAAATTCCTCTGGCGTGGCCGCTGTCGTATTGACGCTGCCCGCGAGCCCCGGCGCCGTGCACGTCACTGCGGAAGGACAATACGCGTTAGGGCATCCGGAGGTTACGTTCACCGAGACCGCGCAGTAGCCGGCCCGCGAGCTTTGACGTCGGTGAGCAGCATGCTCACGGTAGTGAGGCCATTAAAATGAGCGGTGTTAGTCGTCGGGCGTCATCCCGAAGTCCCGTGTCTTCAGCAGCGGGACGAGGGATCTCCCGAACCACACAGCCGTTTTGGGAGTCAAACTGAGCCGCTACCGCTCGTTCGCAGGTTTGTCGTTTTGCCGGAATTCCCTCATAATTCCGACATTACCAAGACTGCACCAATCCGAAGCAGGCTTTCGCGGGCATTGGCCTCCGCGCCTCACGAGCAGGCCACCGATCTTCGCCTCGGCCGCATCGTGCGTCTCCTGATGGAGCACGCCACGGTCGTTGTTAGCGGAACGAAGATCGCGCAGGAAATTTCCTCCAATCGTTCCGAAGTCTGGCGTCTGATTCAGCAATTGCGCGGCCTCGGCGTCGATGTCGCCGGCCATCCCGCCACGGGATATCAACTGAAATCTGTCCCCGATCTCCTGCTCCCCGAAATCCTTGGTCCTCTTCTTCGGGGCACCATCTTTGATGCGAAGCTTCACCATTTCTACAAAATCGGATCCACCAACACGACGGCCATGGCGGCTGCGGCAGAAGGTGCGCCCGAGGGCAGCGTGTTTCTCGCCGAGGAGCAGACTGCTGGCCGCGGCCGCGGCGCGAACACTTGGGACTCGGCACGCTCCGCCGGAATCTACTGCTCGGTCGTGTTGCGGCCGGAGCTGCCGCCCTCCGACGTGCTGGTCCTCGCGCTCGCCGCCGGATTGGCCGTACGCGCCGCCATCGAACAAGTCAACTCGCGCGTCAGTCCCGACTTGAAGTGGCCCAACGATGTCCTGATCGATGGCAAGAAAGTTTGCGGCATCCTCACCGAGATGAATGCCGAAGTCACGCGCGTTCGCTACGTCGTCGTAGGCATCGGCATTAACGTCAACCATTCGAGCTTTCCCCAAGACTTGGAGAACCAAGCCACCTCCTTGCGCCTCATAACCGGCAGCGAATGGTCCCGTGTGGAACTCGCCGCAGCTTTGCTAAAATCGCTCGATCAGGAATATCGTCTGCTGACTCGATCCACCGACGCGCGCCAGTCCATCCTTCAGCGTTTCGCCGAGCAATCTTCTTGGGTTCGGGGAAAACGAGTTCGCGTCGAGGAGAATGGTTCGAGAATCGAAGGAACCACGGAAGGCCTCGACACTCGCGGCTTCCTGCAGGTAAGAACAGCACAAGGCATTCAAACGATTTTGAGCGGTACTGTGAGAGAGAAGACATAAGCAATCGGGAATTAGCAATCGACAACCAGCAATTAGCCTTTAGCATTGAATAGGCAAGTCCGCGTAACCTAAACGCCAATTGCCAATTGCCAATTGCGAATTGCTCTGCAGAGTCAACCATGCTTTTCGTCCTCGATGTCGGCAACACCAACACGGTCCTCGGAGTCTTCGCTCGGCTTGCGAAAGCTCATTCCGATGGAGACGCCAACGATCCTCCGCGCTACGAGCGTCTGGTCGCAAACTGGCGCGTCGCCACCAGACAGGGCAGCACCGTGGATGAATACGGCGTCCTGTTCCGCAATTTATTTTCCATGGCCAGCCTTGAGGCCTCCGGCATTCGCGGCATCGTGATTTCCTCCGTAGTGCCGCCGCTTGATCCCGTGCTCCGCCAGGTCTGCGAGCGCTATTTCAACTCCAAGCCGCTCTTGATCGAGCCCGGCGTCAAGACCGGTATGCCCGTCCACTACGACAATCCCGCGGAAGTTGGCGCCGATCGCATCGTTAATTCTGTGGCCGCATTTGAAAAATACGGTGGCCCCTGCGTCGTCGTCGACTTCGGTACCGCCACCACCTTCGACTGCGTTTCCGCGAAAGGCGAATATCTGGGCGGAATCATCTGCCCCGGCATTGGCATTTCGGCCGACGCCCTTTTTCAGCGCACGGCGCGCCTGCCCCGCGTCGAAATTCGCAAGCCCGCTCGCGTGATCGGAACCAACACGGTTGGCAGCCTGCAATCCGGCCTTTACTACGGTTATCTCGGCCTGGTCGACGGCATTCTCGAACTCTTGCTCGAGGAACTCGGCAAGGAAACGAAGGTGATTGCTACCGGAGGCCTCGGCCCCATGATCGGCACCGGATCGAAATACATTAAACAGGTAGACGATTTCCTGACCCTCGAAGGCCTGCGCATTATCTGGGAGCGCAATGTCGCTGCCCGCCCCGCTCCCAAGGCCCAACCAAAGATTTCTAAGCCGGCTACCCGCTGACCCGCAGTGAAGGATCAATTTAACTACTTCAACTACTTCACCGAGATTGAGGAACAGTTCTTGCGCCGCCGCGGCGGTGGCCTGCTCCTCACCACTCTCGACTGGGCTCTCATCGAAACCTGGAAAGACGCCGGCATTCCTCTCGAGGCCGCACTGCGTGGAATCGATGCCGCCTTCGATCGCTATGATGCCCGTCCGTCGAAAATCAAGAAGGTGAACAGCCTCACCTATTGCTCCCAGGAAGTGCTCGCCGCCGCGGAAGACATGAAAGAGGCCGCCGTCGGCGCCTCCGCCGCCGAGTCGCCATCCGCGAAGCCGGGCTCGGGACAAGGTTTTGAGCCTGGAACCATCGCTGCCTTCCTGCGCCGTAACGCCGATCTTCTCGACACCGCAAAGTTGCCGCTCACTGCGGGAGTTTCAGTCCACGCCGTCGCCCAGCACTCAGCCGTCACGCTCCGCAAATTGGCGGACGACTCCGAGCGCATGCAAGCGCCGTCCAGGCTGGAAGATCTGGAGCGCCATCTCACCGTTCTCGAGGAAAAGCTTTTTGCCGCCTTGCTCGCCGCCACCCCGGATGAAGACATCGTGAACGTGCGCGCCCAGGCCGATCGTGAACTCTCCCCCTACCGCCGCAAGATGGCAGCTCCGCAAATCGAGCAACTACAAAAACAATACGTCCACAAACGCCTTCTGGAAAAATACGCCCTGCCACGTTTGAGCCTCTTCTACATGTGACGGTTCCGACTCACGATGATGACATTCCTTGTGGTCCAGGTCGCGCAAGGGGTCGGGAAAGCACGACCTCTCCGCCTGGGAGAACTCACAGACATTTACCGTATCGTGGAGGACGGGCAGCACCGTGGAAGAGCGGCGCTTGAGCGCTGCGTAAAGCGCTTGCAACTGATTTGGGCTTTAGCCCCTGAGGGAACCTCCAACTCATGACCCACTCCTTCGACGCACTCATTCTCGGCGGCGGTGCCGCAGGATTGATGTGTGCCATCGAAGCCGGCAAGCGTGGCCGCCGCGTCGCCGTCCTCGAACATGCCGATCGCCTGGGGAAGAAAATCCTGATCTCCGGCGGCGGGCGCTGCAACTTCACCAACCTTCATTGCCGGCCGGAAAACTTTCTCTCCTCAAATCCGCACTTCACCAAGTCAGCGCTAGCCCGCTATACTCCCACCGATTTCATCGCGCTTGTAGAAAAGCATCGCATCCCATACCACGAGAAAACGCTCGGCCAACTTTTCTGCGACCGCTCTGCCACCGACATCCTCGCCATGCTCGAAACCGAATGCCGCGATGCCAACGTCACTATCTTTCTGCAAACGAAGATTCAGCAAGTCGAGCGAACCGCCGACTTCGTTGTTCATTCCAAAATCGCTGGCTCCGAAAACGCAGCCTTCCGCGCCCCCGCCCTCGTCGTTGCCACCGGGGGCCTCTCCATTCCGAAAATCGGCGCCACCTCCTTTGGCTACGACCTCGCCCGCCAGTTTGGTATCACCATCCGCGACCCCTGGCCTGCACTGGTGCCGCTCACTCTGGGCCCAGAAGATTGTTCCCGCTACTGTGATCTAGCCGGCGTCTCCACCGAAATCATTGCGTCGACGATGACTCCGCATGGCGCCCAGCAATTTCGCGAGAAGATGCTGATCACCCATCGCGGCCTGAGCGGCCCCGCGATCCTGCAAATTTCTTCCTACTGGAAAAAGCGTCAGCCCATCCTGATCGATCTCGCGCCCGGACGCGAACTCACCGCCGCATTCCGCGATCCGAAAACACCAAGAACCCGGCAAACATTACGAACCGAGTTGCGAAACTTCCTTCCCCATCGCCTCGCCGACCGCTGGCTCGATCTCCACACACCGAATTCCTGGACGAATCAAGCCCTCGCCGACTTGGAAAATCAAGCGCACTCCTGGGAAATCTCACCTTCAGGAACCGAAGGCTACGAGAAAGCCGAAGTCACCGCCGGCGGTGTCGACACCGACGAGCTCTCTGCCAAAACCATGGAGAGCCGCAAAGTTTCCGGCCTGTTTTTCATCGGCGAAGTCGTCGACGTCACCGGCCATCTCGGCGGCTTCAATTTCCAGTGGGCCTGGTCCTCAGGCGCCGCCGCTGGCCGCACGCTGTAGGGTACGCTGCATAGCGGAAGTAATTACCTGGGCACCGCGACAAAACAATCCACAATTCCAGCCCTTGCATAACGCTGAGGTCGGGTTAAAATGCCGTTCATGTCCAAGAAAACGGAAATGAGCAGTTCGTCCCTCTGGGTCTTCGTAATCGTCTTGGTGGCGTTGGCCGCCTGGATGTACTTCAAAAAGTAGCTATGTGGCCGAATCCGCTCCCCGTCTGCTCATCGGCGTGCTGAGCGATACTGCTCTGCATGCCGTAGAATCAACTCTTGCTCCTCAACATTGAAAAGCTCATCTATGGCGGTGACGGACTCGCTCGTCTTCCTGCCGACTCTCACGGACGCGGCAAGGCCGTCTTCGTTCCCTTCGTTCTCGCCGGAGAGAAAATCGAAGCCGCTCTCACCGAAGAAAAGCCCGGTTTCGCCCGCGCCCAAGCCACGGCAATCATCGAGCCATCGCCCCATCGCGTGCCGCCGCCCTGTCCCCATTTCTCCCGCTGCGGCGGATGCCACTACCAGCACACCTCCTACGAGCAGCAACTCGAAATCAAGAAAGAAATTCTGTGCGAGAACCTGCGCCGCATCGCCAAGCTCGAACTGCAGCGGGAAATCCAGGTCCATCCCTCTCCGCCGTGGAACTATCGCAATCGTTCGCGTTTCCAGCTGCGAGCCCGACCCGACTTCGCCGCCGGATATTTCAAGTTCTCTTCGCACGAGTTGCTCCCGGTCGAAGAATGTCCCATCAGCTCTCCTCTCATCAACCGCGCCCTGGCCGCCCTGTGGCAAGCCGGACGCGCCGGTAAAGCCGTCGAAGGCGTACGCGAAATCGAGTTCTTCGCCAACAGCGACGATTCCCAAATCCTGGTCGAGTTCTTATGCGCTCCAGAGGCTCGCCGTGCGGCCGTGCGCGCCTGGGCCGAAGAGCTATGCGCCTCTATGCCTGAGATCGTCGGCGTCGCTGCGTTCCGCGAGCCGCAAAAAGGTGTTCAGGAACCTCTGGTCGCGGTTGGCGCCTCGGAATTGACCAATCAGACAAAAACGGCCGCTTACCGCGTGAGCGCCGGGGCATTCTTCCAGAGCAATCGTTTTCTGATCGACGAACTCGTCAACGTCGTTACGAGCGCCCGCTCTGGCGAACTCGCGCTCGACCTCTATGCCGGCGTTGGACTGTTTTCCACAGCCCTGGCCGGTAGCATCCGTCACGTCGTTTCTGTTGAGTCGTCACAGACAGCCGTCGGCGATCTTAAATACAATTTGCCCTTGAATGCGGAGGTTTTTCATACCACGACCGACCAGTACTTGGCTCAGTGCGGTGATAACAGTCGGGCCGGGAATGGTGCAGTCCTCCCCCAGTTGCTCCATAGGCCTGATCTGGTGGTCGTGGATCCGCCGCGAGGCGGCTTGGGCGACCGCGTGGCGCGTCTCCTCACCGGAGTGGGCGCGCCTCGCGTGACCTATGTCTCCTGCGATCCCGCGACGCTGTCTCGCGATCTGCTGCCGCTGCAGGCCGCCGGTTATCGCGTTGAGGAGGTGCACCTCGTCGACCTGTTCCCCCAAACCTACCACCTCGAAACCGTCCTGCACTTGGTGCGCTAGTCCCGGATGCTGCTTGAAAGCTGCTGATTTGCTCATGTGGGGACAGCCGCCTCGGCTGTCCAGCCAAGCGAAGCGAGGCTTTCTAATCGTAGGTGCGAGCAGATGCGAACGCCTGCGCAACCCGCGAACGCCTGCGCAACCCGCGAACGCCCGCGCAACCCGCGAACGCCCGCGCAACCCGCGAACGCCCGCGCAACCCGCGAACGCCTGCGCAACCCGCGACACGCGTGCGCAACCCGCAAACGCCTGCGCAACCGCGCAACGCGTGCGCCGACCGCGAACGCCTGCGCAAACCGCGCAACCTGCGCAACCCGCGCAACCTGCGCAACCCGCGCAACCCGCGAACCCCTGTGCAACCGTGGAAGAGCGGCGCTTTAGCGCCGCGTTGAGGGCGGAAAAATTAGCGGGCTTCAGCCCCTGTGGTCAAGTTTGCTTCCCCGCGATATTCACGGTGTGAACCGCGAAGAACAAGGACTCAACTCCACGATGCCGCCGTTACACCCACTCACGCCGCCTCCCGCTTCGCCGACTCCATTTGAAATCCAATGCAAGCCCGCTCGCCAACCGATGTTTTGGGCCGCCGTCTCCTACGCCGCCGGAGTCGCCGTCGCTATGTATGTCTCTCGCCCACCCTCACGGTGGGCCCTGGCCGGACTAGCATTTGTCGTCGCTGCCCTGTACTTCACGCACAAACGAAAATGGCTCGCCCTGTCTCTGGCTCTGGGTGCGCTTTTCCTCGCAGGCGCCCTCCATCTCCAACTCAAAGGGGCCCCGAGCCCCCTCGACCACGCTCTGGATCCCTTTGCCTACGGCCCAGAGGTCCAGATGACGGCGCACGTCATTCGCGACGGCAGACTTCGGGAAGCATCTGTCGGCGAACTTGCACAGACCCTCGACGTCGAAACCGAAGAAATCGTCACCGATGACGGTTCGAAATTCTCCGTGCATGCTGGTGTCCGCCTCGGCCTCTACGGCGCACGCGCAAACTCGTCGTCCGAAAGCGTCCCTACGCCCCCGATGCGCCTTTTCCGCTACGGCGAGCGCATCCGCCTTCCCGTCAAGCTGAAACTCCCGCGCAACTTCCGCAACCCCGGTGCTTTCGATTATCAAAGCTACCTGGCCGCCAACAGCATCGCCGCGCTCGCGTCCGCCAAAGCCGAAGACGTTCAACCGCTCCCCGGTTTCGCCGGAAACCGTCTCGAACTTTGGCGCACTCGCATTCACGCCAGCATCATCGCCAAAGTGCACGCTCTCTGGCCCGCGCCTCAGGCCGCTCTCATCGACGCCATGGTTATCGGTGAAGAGGCCTTCATCGACCGCGATACCCGCGTCGATTTCCAGCGCTCCGGTACTTATCACATTCTGGTAGTTTCCGGCATGAACGTCACCATTCTCGCTTTCGTCGTTTTCTGGACTCTTCGCCGCCTGCGCCTCAGCGAGATTCCCGCAACTGTGCTGACGATCCTCGCCTGCGTTAGCTATGCGTTCCTCACCGAAGTCGGCGCCCTCGTATGGAGAGCCACGCTGATGTGCGCCATCTTTCTGAGCACGCGCCTCGTATATCGCGACCGCAGCATGATCAACGCGCTCGGAGTCGCCGCTCTCGGCCTGCTCGCATTCGATCCCCGCCAGCTCTTCACCGCCAGCTTCCAGATGACCTTTCTTTGCGTCCTCATCGTAGCCGCCATCGGCCTGCCTCTCGTAGAGCCTACCTCCCGGCTCTACCGTCGCGCCCTGGCCCACTGGGACGCCGAAGATTACGGCGGATCGCTGCCTCCGCGCGTCGCCCAGTTTCGCGCCGACCTCCGGCTCATTGCCGGTCGCCTCGGGCGTTTCCTGGGCAAACCATGGTCGTTGCGTCTAGTGCGTAGCGTGAGCATTTTTTCCCTGCGCGCATATGAACTCCTACTCGTCTCCGCCGTGATGCAGATGGGGCTCGCTTTGCCGATGGCCTATTATTTTCACCGCGCCACCACCATCGGCCTTCCCGCCAACGCCGCGGTCGTTCCTCTCACCCAACTCCTTATGCCCGCCGCTATCCTGGCGATTTCGATGGGCTATATCTCTCCCTTGCTCGCAAGACTTCCCGCCCTGCTCACCTCCCTTGCTCTCCAAGCCATCACTGGCACCGTACATGGACTCGGGAGCCTTCGCCTCGCCGATCTTCGCGTCGCCACTCCATCGCTCGGGATGATCGCTGCCGCCTCTGCGGCGTTGATCCTGGCGATGTTTCTCGTGCGCCGTCGCGCCCTGTGGGCTGTCTCAGGAGTAGTTGCGTTACTGGCAGCATCCTTAGCTCTCGCCCTCCTGCCACCTCGTCCCCACACGCAAGCTGGAATTCTCGAAGTAACTTCGATCGACGTCGGCGAAGGCGACGCCATCCTGCTGGTCATGCCCCAGGGCCGTACCTTGCTCATCGATGCCGGAGGTCCCATCTGGGGCGGTGCTTCACAACTCGATTTCGGCGAAGACGTGGTCGCCCCTTACCTCTGGACGCGCCGTATCTCCCGCCTCGACGCCGTCGCGATTTCCCATGGCCACTCCGATCACATCGGAGGCATGTCCGCCGTACTGAAAGATTTTCGCCCCAAGGAATTATGGGTTGGTCTGCTTCCGCCCAGTCGCGCTCTCGATAGCTTAATCGCCGAAGCTCACACTCTCGGAATCAAGGTTGTGCGCCATTGGGAAGGAGATGAATTCGATTCAGGCGGCGCGAAAGTCGATGTTCTTTTTCCGCCGCAAGATTGGCCCGTCGGCCTCGAGCCCAAGAACAACGACTCTATGGTCCTGCGCGTCACTTACGGTTCAACTTCTGTACTGCTTGAGGGCGACGCCGAAAAGGCCGTCGAACGCCGCATTGCCAGTCTTCACCCGCTGCATTCGGATCTGTTAAAGGTAGGCCATCACGGCAGCGCCACGTCCACCACACCGGAAATATTAGCGGCGGTCAAACCCGCCTTCGCCGTCATCTCAGTCGGCTTCCACACTTCCTTCGGTCTTCCCAAAGCCGACGTTCTCGCACGCCTCCAAGCCGCCGGAGTCCGCGTCTACCGCACCGATCTCAACGGCGCCGTCACCTTCTATCTCGACGGCCACTCCGTCACCCCGTCCCTGCCCTCGAACAATTAGAAGGATTTCCGTCTTGAATGAGTACTGCCAAGAAGGAAGCCCGGCGAGATGGGATCGAATCTCCAGGCTGACTTAGCGGACCCGATCGCCGTCCCCGCCGTGTTGTTCGGCGAGACACGCGTCGAAATTCTGGAACGCCGAGGTAGTCCTCGAATGACGGGGTAGATCCTCGAATGCCGGAGTAGTCCTCAAATGCCGGGGTAGATCCTCGAATGCCGGAGTAGCCCTCAAATGCCGGGGCAGATCTTCGAATGCCGGAGTAG
>CAYOEH010000013.1:95199-105887 GCA_964403025.1 uncultured Acidobacteriaceae bacterium
TCGAATGCCGGAGTAGCCCTCAAATGCCGGGGCAGATCTTCGAATGCCGGAGTAGTCCTCAAATGCCGGCGCGACCGTGGAAGAGCGGCGCTTTAGCGCCGCGTAAAAGCGTCGAGGAGGATGTGGGCTTTAGCCCCTGAGGCCCTCAACTCTGCGTCTCGTCATCATCCGCCGCCGCACCCGATTGCCGGAATTCCTCGATCAATCCGCGCGCCTTCTCCGCATCCTCTTCCCGCACCAGAATAATCATTCCCCCGAGCCCGGGAAACGCGTCCTGCAAAAGGCTGGCCGACTGCAGATCATTGTCAATTCCCGCCGAATCCAGCAACCCTTTCACCACCATCGCCTCCGACTCCTGTTCGCTGCCAAACACCTTCACCAGCTTCTCATTCGGATCAGGCCGCTGTTCTTCCGCCGTTGCATTCGACTGCTCTGCCATGGTGATCTCCATTTCCGGATTCAGCCCGCAACCAGCAGGCTCGGACTCCGCATTCCTCAGATTCTACCTCTTCTTCCGAGGTTGCATTTCCCGCTCTCCGCACGCTGGCCCGCTTGCCATCATTCCGAGCGCAACTGTTTTTCAGCTGGATCGAGGACCCTCTAGAGGATCGCCACCACCCCTTTGCTCGGCATCCCCGAAGAACCCAGCACTTTCGGGCCGTTTCCTTTCGACCTCGATAGGTGCAAGATGCTTCCGAGAGCAGCGCAAAATCCAACTCCGTCGTATCATCCAATCTGTGGGTTTCGCAAAAGGTGTTGGTCAAAAAGGATCTATGAATTCTGGGGAGCAATCCGATCGTGAAGAAAATCTATCTCTAAATGGGGCCCAATCCGATCAAAATACGGCCGAGGACGAAGCCCGAAGAATCCGCCGTCTCCAACTGATGATCAGCATGGTCTCTTCCGTCATCAGCCAGGATTCCAGCCTTACCGTGGAAGAGGCCTCGGAACTCGCCGCCGGCGCCAAGCGCGCCGCCCTCGCCATGTTTCCCGACAAAGAACTCGCCTACGATCTCCTCTACAAACCCCGCCTGCAGCGCCTCATGCGCGAACGCTTCCGCCTGCAATAAGCCGCCTATCACTGCTTAGTTGTCATCCTGAGCGAAGCAAGCCGGTGAGCGAATCGACCCCTCTCGCTCACTCATTCCTTATCACTAGAAACCTGGAAAGTACTACGGACCCTCTCAGTACCGTGGAAGAGCGGCGCTTCAGCGCCGCGTTAAGCGTTGAAATGATTTGGGCTTTAGCCCCTGTCGTCCCTACTCATCCACCACCACATTCCGCAGCGTCCCCACTCCCTCCACGCTGATCTCCATCACGTCTCCCGCCACCACCGGTCCCACGCCCGCGGGCGTTCCCGTCGCAATCAGATCCCCTGGCAGCAGCGTCATCGCCTGCGATATAAAACGAATCACCACATCCAGCGGAAATATAAAATCCTTCGTATTTCCCGCCTGCCGCACCGCGCCATTCACCCTCGTCTCTACTCCCACCCCCGCCCACGGATCCATCCCATCCGCCACCACCGGCCCCACCGGACACGACGTATCAAACCCCTTCGCCCGCGCCCACTGATCCTCTTTTCGCTGGATGTCGCGCATCGTGACGTCGTTCAGGCACGTATAACCGAGAATGTACGGCCGCACATCTTCGCTATCCGCCAGCAGATGGCATTTCTTCCCCATCACCACGCAAAGCTCGCCCTCATAGTCGACGCGCTCGGAAATCTTCGGCCGCTTCACCACCCCGCCCGGCGCCAGCAGCGCCGAGTTCGGCTTGAAAAACAAGAGCGGCTCCGTCGGCACATCACTTCCTAACTCCGCCGCATGCTCCCGATAATTTCGGCCCACGCACACAATCTTCGACGGCCGCACCGGCGGCAGCAGCGTCGCCTCGTCCAGCGCAATCGGTTCGATCCGTCGGGTTCGCAGACCCTCCACATCGCCATCGGATTCCTCCGGCGCCGTCAGCAGGATCCTCAAAATCGAATCGCGTCCCGCCACCGATTCGACCAGCCCATAATGAGCCTCTCCGTTCAGTTGAAAGCGGCAATATTTCATCGTCTTCTATCTAACCACGAGTAACGGAAATCCGCAGAAAGTTTTTAATCTCCAACATCCATCCTGGAAACTTTGTCATCCTGAGCGGAGCAAGCCGGTGAGCGAAGCGAACCGTCTCGCGCAGTCGAAGGATCCCTGGCGGCTCCCCGCTACCGACGTCTCTGCAAGGCGTTTGTACCAGCGCCCTCCGGCTGTCTTGCGAAAGGCCTGCCTACGGCACGCTCTCGCTGGTCTCCTCTGACCCCCCACTCTCATTCCCCCGGTGATCGACCGCCGACACCGAATAAAAATAAGTCTTCCCCGCCACAACCCGCGTATCGCGAAACGCCGGCGTCTTCACCACTTCGGAGTTTATCTTCACCGCCGCCGATCCCTCTTCATGCCGGTAAACGTTGTATCCGTCCAGATCCGCATCCGCCACCGGATTCCATATCAAATCGATGAACGCCTGCTGCCCCGGTCCCGAAAATACCGCCTGCAATCCCGCGGGCACCGCCGGTGGGAAGACATCGTGCGCGAATACCTTCACCTCCGGGGTGTCCTCGCCTTCTATCTCAATCGCTGCCTTTCCCGCCTTCTCGATGGCACTCACCACCGTGCCTCGATAGAAATATGTCTTCTCCCACTCGAAGGTCTGGTCAAGGAAAGAAGTGACAACGTTGCTCGAAGCCCTGCCCAGCGCGCACTCCGTCGCCGCCACGTCCGCAATCTTGCTTTCGCTTGAGCTCGATTCCGCACGCCGGTAAATCCGGAAGAGATATTGAATATCGCTGATTCCACCCGGCGTCTCCGGACACTTCCACGAAATCAGCACTCCGGGCGCTGTGGCTTGCGCAGCGAAATCGCTGAACGGCGCCAGCGTTGGCACCAACGGCACGCGCGTCTGATTCGAAATCCCCGCTCCCCGCCCCGCCTTGTTCAGCACTTCCACCGCGTACGTGGCAAACTCGGTCGGATGTTCCTGCTCAAGCGTCGCCGGCAAAGCGTCGGTAAACGTCCCACTCAATTTTTTCCCGGACGCCTTCTTTGCCGTCTGCTCGAAATCCGCTGGTGGCGCCGCTTCTCCCGCCGGCGGTCCACATTGCTTCAGCGCCCCCGCAGCGCTCCGGCATATGAGGGTTTTTCCCAGATAGCGCGTTCTCTGCCGGTCCGTAGTCCGGGGCGGGATCGTCCACGTCAGCGTCACCTTGTCGCCCTTCCTCGCCGCACGTAGGTCCGTAGGCGGTTTCGGCAGCTCCAGCGAAGGCGCCTCCGGTGGCCCAATCGACGCGCACCCGCTCATCCCCACCAGCGCGCTCAGCAGCAACACCCCGCGAATGATTTTCATGCAGGAAGAACAGAGTACATCAGATCCTTGTGACAGCATCACCGCCCGTTTGGAGCGGACACTCCTGTCCGCTGGTTCTGACCTGCCTGCGTCAATCTCCCGACCCCCTCATCATTCCAACCTTAGCCGGAGTGTCAGCGACGGCGGAGTGGAGAGTCTGCCCTGAGCGAGGCCGAAGGGGAACCTGTCGTTTGCATGAAGCTTCACGAAACACAGAATCCGTTCAACCCCAATCACCACCACTGGCCCCGGCAGCATCGTGGAAGAGCGGCGCTTCAGCGCCGCGTACAGCCCCTAAACACATGCGGGCTTCAGCCTCTGCGGCAGCTACAGAATATATCTCGACAAATCCTGATCCTTCACAATATCGGTCAACATCTTGCGCACATAATCCGCATCCACGGTCACGTGCTCGCCCTTACGCTCCGGAGCCTCAAAGCTCAATTCGTCCAGCACACGCTCCATAATCGTATGCAGCCGCCGCGCCCCAATGTTCTCCGTACTCTCATTCACCCGAAACGCAAAGTGCGCAATCTCCTGCAGCGCCTCCGGCGTAAATTCCAGCTTCACCCCTTCGGTCTCCAGCAACGCCGTGTACTGCTTCACCAACGAAGATTTCGGCTCCGTCAAAATCCGCACGAAATCTTCCATCGTGAGCGACTGCAACTCCACCCGAATCGGAAACCGCCCCTGCAACTCGGGAATCAAATCGCTCGGCTTCGAAACGTGAAACGCGCCCGCAGCGATAAATAAAATATGATCCGTGCGTACCATCCCGTAGCGCGTGTTCACCGTCGTCCCTTCGACAATGGGCAGAATGTCGCGCTGCACGCCCTCGCGCGAAACATCCGGACCATGCCCGCCTTCGCGCCCCGCAATCTTGTCGATCTCATCCAGAAACACAATCCCCGAATTCTCCACCCGATCAATCGCCACCCGCGTCACCTGATCCATGTCGATCAGCCGCTGCTCTTCTTCCTGGATCAGATATTCGAACGCCTCGTTCACCTTCATCTTCCGCTTCTTCGTCCGCGCGCCGAAGATGTTGGGCAGCATGTCCTTGATGTTGATGTCCATCTCTTCGACGCCCTGGTTGGTCATGATTTCAAAGGACGGAAAATTCCGCTCCCGCACATCAATCTCAACCTGCCGCTCGTCCAGCTTGCCCTCGCGCAGTTGCTGCCGCAATTTCTCTCGTGTCCGCGAAGAAGATTCCGTCAACGCCGTATTGCCATCGATCACCACTCCGCCCGCAGTTGTCGCTTCCGCCGGCCGCGCCGGCGGCGATGGCGGCAATAAAATATCCAGCAGCCGCTCCTCCGCATTCAGCTCCGCCTTGTCGGCCACGTCCTCCAATTTTTCCTCGCGCACATTATCGATCGCAATCTCCACCAGATCGCGCACCATCGACTCCACATCGCGCCCCACATATCCCACTTCCGTAAACTTCGAAGCCTCCACTTTCAAGAACGGAGAGTTCGCCAGCTTCGCCAGCCTCCGCGCAATTTCCGTCTTTCCCACCCCCGTCGGCCCAATCATGATTATGTTTTTGGGGATGATTTCTTCGGCTAGGTCTGGGGTTAGCTTTTGTCGGCGGGTGCGGTTGCGCAGGGCGATCGCGACCGCGCGTTTCGCGTCCTTCTGGCCGATGACGTGTTTGTCGAGTTCGGCGACGATCTCACGCGGCGTGAGTTCGTCGAGGGCGAGTTGTTCTTCTTCGGCGCTGCTGGGTAAGTAAATGGCCATAAAATTAGTGGTCAGTGGCTAGTAGACAGTGGTCAGTATCCTGTGTCGGCTTTCCCGGACACTAATCACTGACCACTTTCTTACAGTTCTTCAATTGTTACCGCGTCATTCGTATAGATGCACATTTTGCCGGCAATCTTCATCGCTTCTTCGGCGATCCTGCGGGCGGAGAGTTCGGTATGCCGCGCCAGCGCTTCGGCCGCGGCCTGGGCATAGGGACCACCGCTGCCGATGGCCGCGACCCCGCCGTCGGGCTCGATCACGTCGCCTTGTCCGCTGAGCAGGAAGGTTTGCTCCTTGTCGCACACCAGCAGCAGCGCTTCCAGGTGCCGCAGAAATTTATCGGTCCGCCAATCTTTGGCGAGCTCGACGGCGCCGCGCCCGAGGTTGCCGTGATATTGCTCGAGCTTCGATTCGAACCGGCTGAACAGCGTGAAGGCGTCGGCGGTGGAACCGGCAAAGCCGGCGAGGATTTTGTCGTTGTAGAGACGGCGTATTTTTTTCGCCGTATGTTTAATGACAGACTCGCCGAGCGTGACCTGCCCGTCTCCGGCAAGGACTACGCTGCCGTTGCGGCGAATGGATAAAACTGTAGTGGATCGAATCAGACGTTTCGTGGACATGAGCGCAATCCCTCATTATAGCAGCGGGAAAACCCTGGCGCCCATGCAACAGCCGCCCTCGGTGGCTGTGTTCGCGACACTTGTGAGATGAGGCGCGGCCACAGGGCCGCGCTTTTTGTTTCAGATTCGTGGGTGGACGTGACGCCATCTCAGCCCCTGCGATCCAAAAGTTGCTTCAGCCGTGCTTTCACCTCGGGCCACTCGGCGCCAACGATGGAATAGCGCACCGAGTCCCGAGGGATGAAGTCTGCGGCCATGCGGTGGGCGCGAAGAACGCCTTCAAACTTTGCGCCGATGCGTTCGAGCGCGGCACGCGAGCGCTGGTTGCGCGCGTCAGTATGAAAGCACACTCGCAGTACCCGCCAGGTCTCGAAGGCGTGCGCCAGCATGAGCAGTTTGGCTTCAGTGTTGGCCGCGCTGCGGGTGGCGGAGCGGGCAAACCAGGTGTAGCCGATCTCGCAAGCGTCGGGGTCCGGCCGGCCATGCCGCGCGTGCCCTTGCGGCCACGACCAGCGTTCCAGATTCCAGAAGCGCGTGGAGCCGATAACGGTGCCGTCATTCGGGCGGACGATGGCGAAAGGCACGGCAGTGCCGGTATCGCGCCACCCAAGCGCGGTCGCGACATAGGCGGCGGCTTGGGCTTTGCCTTGCGGAACCGGGCTCCATTGGTAGAGAGAGGGATCGGCGGCGGCGGCGGATACCAGGCCATCAACGTGATCGTGCGCGAGGGGTTCAAGGCGGATGTGGATCCCGGAAAGCGGCGAGCCTTCTTGCGTCATGACTTCCAGTATGCCCGGGAGGGGGGCTGGAAGAATAATTGTTTTCCGGTCCCCTGGACGTGACCGGATAGTCTGCCTCGCTGTCGCCCTTACCCGAGGACTCCACCTCCTGCCGCGCCGGACCTTGACGACCCAGAAAAGTTGTCAATAGGCGGAAACCGCGTCATGGCATTCAAGTGGCTCACACCAAAGAGAAAATAATTCTGGGAAAATGTCCCAGTCACCCTTCCCAAGCTGATATAATAGAAATGTAGACTAAAACTTTAAGAAAATGAGGCGCGGCCCCTTCGACGTCGCCATCCACTTCGGCACCCGCATCGTGCGCGTCCAGGTCAAATCCACTTCCTGCCGCGTCGGCACCGGATACTTCTGCCAGTTCAAGCCCAACTACCTCGGCCCGCCCTACACCCTCAAGCAACTCGATTTCTTCGCCGCCTACGTCATCATGCAGGACGCCTGGTATCTCATCCCCGCCCACATCCTCCTCGGCCGCGAACGCAAACAAGGCCTCATGCTCTTCCCCCATGCAGCCCCTCAAGAAAAATCGCTACCGCTACGAGAGCTACCGCGAAGCCTGGCCCCTCCTGACCCCGCGCCAGCCGAAACGAAACAAATAGCCCATGTGGACCGGACGCGTGGGTGCCCCATTTCTCGCGTCCTTTGCGAGAAGTGGGATTTCGAGGTCATGGTGATCTCTCATATCCGTGTCATCCCGGAGTGGAGAAGTCCTCTGTTCGAGACGGACCATGTGGAGCGGACACTCCTGTCCGCTGCTTTTGACCTTGACCTTGCGTTTTTGCCTGCGCATCAAGGAAACAGATCGACTGTCTGAGCAACCGTGGAAGAGCGGCGCTTCAGCGCCGCGTTAAGCCCAAAGAAAAGGACCTGGGCTTCAGCCCCCGGCGAGTACTCCGTGGCCGAGTCATCACCTCACCATTTGTCGTTCCGACCGGAGCCGGACCCTGAGCGAAATCGAATCGGCCGCAGAAAATTCCAGCCGCGGAGCGGCGGCATAATTCAGCCCAGGGCGTAAGCCCTGGGTCAGCCTACACCCCCACCGTCTGCTCACTCGGCTTCGCCGCCAACAACTGCCTCAACACATATTGCAGAATCCCGCCGTTGGCGTAGTAGAGGGCTTCTTGCGGAGTGTCGATGCGAACCAGGGCGTTGAACTCGATTGGCTTATCTTTCCCGCCTCCGCCGCTGCTTCCCGCCGGCGTCGCGCGGACTTTGACTTTCTGTCCGGCGGCGTAGTGATCGATCAGTTTGCGGATGCCGGTGATTTCGAAAACCTCTTCGCCGGTCAGCTTGAGCGATTCGGCGTTTTGTCCTGGCTCGAATTGCAGCGGCAGGATTCCCATGCCTACAAGATTGGAGCGGTGGATGCGCTCGTAGCTTTCTGCGATGACGGCGTGGACGCCCAGCAGCCGCGGGCCTTTCGCGGCCCAGTCGCGAGATGACCCGGAGCCGTATTCCTTGCCGGCGAGGATGATGAGCGGAGTGCGCTCAGACTGATACTTCTGCGAAGCGTCGAAGATCGACATTTCCTGATTGGTGGGGAGGTGGCGAGTGAATCCGCCTTCCACGTTCACCAGTTTGTTGCGCAGGCGGACGTTCGCAAAAGTGCCGCGGACCATGACTTCGTGATTGCCGCGGCGCGAGCCGTAGGAGTTGAAGTCGGCGGGCTTGACGCTATGCTCTTGGAGATATTTTCCGGCAGGGCCGTCTTTCTTGATCGAACCGGCGGGAGAGATGTGGTCGGTAGTAACGCTGTCTCCCAATACCGCTAGCACGCGGGCAGAGCGAATTTCTTCGACGGGCGAAGGCTTGAGCTTCATGTCGTCAAAGTAGGGAGCGCGGCGGATGTAGGTGGAATCTTTTTCCCAGGCATAGGTCTGGCCTTTGGGAATGGAGAGCCCGCGCCAGCGCTCGTCACCGGCGAAAACTTCGGCATAATTTTTTGAAAACATTTCTGCGGTGACCGAGTGCTCGACGGCCTCTTCGACCTCACGCTGCGTGGGCCATATGTCCGCGAGGTAGACAGGCTTGCCTTCTTTGTCTTTGCCGATGGCGTCCTTGCGGAGATCGGTGTCGATGCGGCCGGCGAGGGCGAAGGCGACGACCAGCGGAGGCGACATCAAATAGTTGGCGCGAACCTCGGAGTTGATGCGCCCTTCGAAGTTACGATTGCCGGAGAGAACGCTGGCGACCACGAGATCTTTTTCGTCGATGGCTTGCGAAACTTCGGTAGGCAACGGCCCGGAGTTGCCGATGCAGGTAGTGCAGCCGTAGCCGACGATATGGAATTTTAGTTTCTCGAGATAGGGCATGAGGCCGGCATTCTCGAGATAGTCGCGGACCACTTTGGAGCCGGGGGCCAGCGAGGTTTTTACCCAGGGTGGAACCTGTAGACCTTTTTCAACCGCCTTCTTCGCGAGCAGGCCGGCGCCGATCATCACGGACGGATTCGAAGTATTCGTGCACGAGGTGATGGCGGCGATGACGACGCTGCCGTGCTTGAGTGAATTCTTCACCGTCGCGGGAACGTGCTCGTGGACGTTGGGATCTTCAACGCCGATGGCGATGGGGCTGCCACCTTCTTGCTCCCATCGCTGGGAGTTGGCGGCTGGCACGGTTTTCGCGGCGGCCTTTGGCTTGATCAGCGATGGCAATGCTTTCTGAAATGAATCTCCGGCTTGCGAGAGTACGACGCGATCCTGCGGGCGCTTGGGCCCGGCAATGCTCGGCTCGACGGTGGCAAGATCGAGCGCGAGCAGTTCGGAGTATTCGGCTTCGGGAGTTTTGTCGTCGTGGAACATTCCTTGCTCGCGGCAATAGGCTTCAACCAGCGCGATTTGTTCGGCGCTGCGGCCGCTGAGTTTCAAATACTTCAAGCTCTCTTTATCGACGGGGAAGATGCCGCAGGTGGCGCCGTATTCAGGTGACATGTTCGCGATCGTGGCGCGATCGGCGAGCGGTAGTTCGCGCAGCCCGGGACCAAAGTATTCGACAAATTTCCCGACGACGCCGTGCTTGCGCAACATCTCGGTGATGGTGAGAACAAGATCAGTAGCCGTAGCCCCCTCGCGCAAACGTCCCGTAAGCTTCACACCGACGACAAGCGGAATCAGCATGGAGACAGGCTGCCCGAGCATCGCAGCTTCGGCCTCGATCCCGCCCACGCCCCATCCCAGAACCCCGAGCCCATTAATCATCGTTGTGTGACTGTCGGTGCCGACCAGGGTGTCGGGATAGGCTACGCGGGCGCCCTTCGATTCGTTTACGAAAACTACGCGGGCGAGGTATTCGAGGTTGACCTGGTGGACGATGCCGGTGTCGGGAGGGACGATGGCGAGGTTGCGGAATCCGGTTTGTCCCCAGCGGAGAAAAGAGTAGCGCTCTTTGTTGCGCTGAAATTCTAATAGCGCATTCATGTCAAACGCGCTGGCGGTGCCGAATTCGTCGACCTGAACGGAGTGATCGATTACTAATTCGACGGGTTGCAGTGGATTGATGAGGGAGGGATCGCCACCGAGTTGTTGCATAGCGTCGCGCATGGCAGCGAGGTCGACGACGCAGGGAACGCCGGTGAAATCCTGAAGGAGGACGCGGCTGGGAGTGAAGGCGATCTCTTTTTCGGGCTTGGAATGCTTGTTCCAGGCAGCGAAGGCGCCGATGTCCTCTTGCTTGACGTTGCGGCCGTCTTCGGTACGCAGAAGGTTCTCGAGGAGGATGCGCAAGGAGTAAGGAAGATGTTTGGTGGAGATGCCTTGCTGGTCGAGGGCGTCGAGGCGGTAGATTTCGTATTCCTTGTTGCCAACGTTAAGAGCGGAGCGGGCTTTGAAGCTGTTTAACGACATGATGCCTTCCTGATGAAAGATGCCGCGAGACGGCTGGCGCCGCATGGCGGGCTGCAGTGAATATCGGAACTCATTAGTTTAGTCGTTTTGGCGCGGAATGCGTAGTGGGAGAAGCTTGTGCAACGAGCCAAGTTGCATAGGTCTCTTCGAAAGGCTCGGGGCGGGTCGTCGGCGGATACGAAATCAAAAACCCCGCCCTGTCTCTCCAAAAAACGGAGAGACAAGGACGGGGCACCCGCGCGCCAGAGGAGGTTTAGCGGGCGACGGCCATCATGAAAAGGAGATAGAGACGG
>CAYOEH010000014.1:0-91968 GCA_964403025.1 uncultured Acidobacteriaceae bacterium
TCGATGCGTTTAGCTCTCTGGATGTTGTTATCAACAACGCAGGATATGGCAATCTCTCGTCCGTCGAAGATACGCCTATGTCGGATTTCCGCGCCCAGATCGAAACGAATCTGTTCGGGACAATCATCGTGACGAAGGCAGCTCTCCCGTACTTTCGCGAAAGGAAGGCGGGCTATTTCATTCAGTTTTCATCGGTGGGCGGAAGGATTGGTCCTCCGGGACGTGGGCCTTATTCGGCGGCGAAGTGGGGTGTCGAAGGCTTCTCCGAGGTGCTTTCGCGCGAAGTGGCACCGCTCGGCATCAAGGTCACCATCGTTGAACCCGGTGGCTTTCGCACAGACTTCGCGGGCAGTTCCACCGAACTTAGCGAAGGTCATCCTGAATACGATTCGACGGTTGGAGCTACCGCAAGATTTCAGCGGAACTACAACGGCAAGCAGCCTGGTGACCCCAAGAAGGCAGCTCAGGCGATCGTCCAGTTGACGCAAGAACGAAACCCTCCGCTGCGACTCTTGCTCGGCAGCGATGCGTACGCCGCCGCGGAGAAGAATGATCTTGCGCGATTAGAGGAAGCACGAATTTGGAAGAAACTCAGCGTCTCCACCGATTTTGAGACGAAGTGAAGAAGCAGCAAATATTAAGCAGGAGAATCCGAACCGCGCCAAGGTAGCCAATGGTTCGACTTGGACTGGATTCTTTCCTTCTTCGTCTTACTTGACGATCAGATTGCGCGAATCAGCCGCATGAAGGCGTCGATCTTCTTCGTAATTCGCGCCCGGTCGGGACCGAGGTTCTGCTCCAGGCAAATTCCGCTAAAGAACGTGACGATCAAGCCAGCGAGGGAATCATTATCGTCACGAGATCCACGCGCTGCAGCTAGATTGTCGATGAGCAGCTGATGGGCTTTCATTACGCTCGCGACATGAGCAGCACAACCGATGCCAACCTCTGCGGGTTTGGAAATGATTCTTTCTCAGACGTTCCGCTGGTTGATGCTCCACATCTAGCGACCACCTCAAGCGAGCGACAACTGGTGGTCGCAGCGTCCACATAACAACGCGAATTCTGCCCATCCGGTCTACACGTCGCAACTGTATTCCGTAAATCCAAGGACTTTCTTCGCTCTTGAGCAGTTCATTAGATTGGCACGACTCGTGCATTGTGGTTAAGCGGTCAAGATTAACGAGCGCGGAGGGTGTCGAACCGGTGAATTGTTCGCCGTACATGCGCGATTGGATGTCAAGGAGCGGAACGGCGAGGAACGGGATTAGCTGGCGCTTGCTGGCGCAGACCGTCATCACCCAGAGTGCAACGGAAAAGGCAAATTGGAGGGAGAAAACCAATGAGTGCCATCAGCAATGTGAAGGCAATGAGTGTCCGCAAGGAAACTGACAGTCTCGGTGAAGTCGACGTGCCGAGCAGCAAACTGTGGGGAGCGCAAACACAACGGTCCCTCGAACACTTCAACATCGGGAAGGATCTAATCCCGCGCGAAATGATCGCGGCGTACGCAACTCTGAAAAAAGCTGCCACGAATGCAAACCACACAGGCGGGCGGCTTGACGACCAGCGTCACAAACTGATTGTTCAAGTCTGTGACGAGATCCTCGCGGGCCAGCATGAGGACATGTTTCCTCTGCACGTCTGGATGACGGGAAGCGGCACCCAATTCAACATGAATGTGAATGAGGTAATTTCAAACCGCTGCTGCCAGCTTGCAGGCACGCCGGTCGGTAGCAAAACGCCAGTTCATCCTAATGATCACGTCAACATGTCGCAGTCTTCCAACGATTCGTTCCCCACTGCGATGAACATTGCGGCAGCTGTAAACGTGAAAGAGCGACTCATACCGGCGGTTAAGAACCTGCGTGATTCAATCGCAGCGAAAGTCGAGGAGTGGAAGGACGTTGTCAAGATCGGCAGAACCCACATGCAGGACGCTACGCCGATCACACTCGGCGAGGAATGGTCTGGCTACTCAGGCATGCTTAGCGACAATCTCGAGCGTATCGAGGATGCACTGCACGGCGTGTATCGGCTGGCGCTTGGCGGAACCGCCGTGGGAACCGGCATCAATGCAGCCCCGGATTTCGGCGAGGCGGCCGCTGCCGAAATTGAAAAGCTTACGAACCTGCCTTTCATCAGCGCTCCCAACAAATTCACGGTGCAGGGCGCTCATGATGCTCTCGTCCAGCTCTCCGGCACACTTCGCACCCTCGCGGTCTCGCTCTACAAAATTGCCAATGACATTCGGCTGATGTCCTGTGGCCCGCGCGCAGGCTTCGCCGAGTTGGTGATTCCTGCGAACGAACCCGGCTCGTCGATCATGCCGGGCAAAGTGAACCCGACCCAGGCCGAGGCGCTAACCATGATTGCGGTCCAGGTTATGGCCAATGATGTGGCCGTGGGCTTCGGCGGAGCGGGCGGATACCTGGAGATGAACGTCTATAAGCCTCTCATCATTTTCAACGTAACTCACTCGGTCACGATCATGACCGACGGATGCACTAACTTCCGGAAATTCCTCATCGAAGGGACAAAACCAAACTTGAAGAAGATCAAAGAATATGTGGATCGCTCTTTGATGCTGGTGACTGCTCTCTCGCCCGTCATTGGCTACGACAAGTCGTCGAAGATTGCGCACTATGCGCTAGATAACGACCTCACGCTCAAGCAAGCCGCACTGAAGCTGGGATTTGTCACGGAAGACGAGTTCGACCGCGTGGTGGATCCGGCGAAGATGGTCCACCCGTACGTGGCAAAAGCCAGCTGAGAAACAACTTTAATTTCTGTCGATACGGCACTGAAGAAACACGAAGGAGAGAACATGACGACGAATAAGCGCGGAATTGAATTGCTTCACGATCCATCCCTCAATAAGTCCACAGCCTTTACGGAGGCCGAAAAACAGGCCTTCGGAATCGTTGGCTTGGTACCCGATGTGACCGAGACCGAAGACCTGCAGTTAAGCCGGGTGATGCTGCAACTGGGCCATAAGAATACGGACCTTGATCGCTACATTTACCTGGTCAACCTGCTCGATCACGACGAAACCCTTTTTTATCGGACTGTCATGTCTGACCCCGCTCGCTTTCTGCCGATCGTTTACGACCCAACCATTGGGGAAGCTTGCCTGAAGTTCGGCCATATTTACCGCCAACCTCGCGGCATGTATTTGTCGATGACACGCCGCGGCAAGGTGAAGGAGATTTTGAGAAACTGGCCCCAGAAAGATGTCCGGTTTATCTGCGTCACGGACGGTGGCCGCATCCTTGGCCTTGGAGATCTTGGCGCCAACGGAGCGGGCATCCCCATTGGCAAGCTGCAGTTGTACACCGCCTGCGCCGGTGTACCGCCGCAGTATCTGCTTCCGATGTACCTCGATGCGGGCACTAACAATGAGCAGTACCTGCACGATCCCCTGTACTTGGGCTTGCGCAAGACCCGCCCTTCCACCGAGGATCTTTATTCTTTCGTCGACGAATTTGTAGAGGCGGTGCAGGAAGTATTCCCCAAGTGTTGCATCCACTTCGAGGATTGGACTGGAGCAGATGCCGTGCACTTGCTCCAACGCTACCGCGATAAGTATTGCGTCTATAACGATGATGTGCAAGGCACAGCTGGGATCACTCTTGCTGGGATGATTAATGCGGCCAAGCTCAAGGGCACGAACCTAAAGGACGAAAAGTACCTCTTCCTCGGCGCGGGCTCGGCCGGGATTGGCCTGGCCAACTTGCTTTGTTCTGCACTGGTGGCACAAGGCCTCACGCTCAAAGAAGCGCAGTCGCGGGTCTACATGTTCGACGTCAACGGTCTTCTGGAAGATACTCGCAAAGACCTGATCGACTTCCAAAAACCCTATGCACACAAGCACGCGCCAACTCGGGATTTCGTCGCTGCCATCGAGAGCATCAAGCCAACGACGATCATTGGGGTGAGCACGATCGGCGGCGCGTTCACGCAAAAGGTCGTGGAGGCAATGTCACGTGTCAACGAGCGCCCTGTAATCCTTGCGCTCTCCAACCCAACCGAGCATGCGGAGTGCACGCCAGAACAAGCTTATACCTGGTCGAAGGGCAAAGCGATCTATGCGGCCGGCGTGCAGTTCGAACCGGTCCACTACAACGAACAGACATTTCTGCCGGGACAAGCGAACAACTTCTACATATTCCCGGCGGTGGGTATGGCGATCTTCGCCACGCAGGCGAAGCGCGTTACCGACGAAATGTTCATCGAGGCCGGGCAGGCGGTGGCGGATCAGGTGCCGTCCGACCTGTTGAAACAAGGCCTTCTATATCCATTGCAGTCGAACATTCTTGAGACCGAGATTCAGACTGCCGCGCGGGTGGCAAAGCTGATCTTCGATTTGGGGCTCGCTCGCGTCAAGCGCCCCGCCGACATGGTTGCGTTCATTCGTGAGCACATTTACAAGCCGGAATACAAGACGCAACTAGAGCCCGTGGCCGCAGTAGCCTGACGGAATGCGCAAATGGATGGTGAGGCAGTAGGCACGACCTCTACTGCCTCATTCCCAACACAGGGAACGCGTTCGAATTACTAGGCCGCGCAAGCGGCAATGGAGAATTGTGCCTTCGAACATCAACCAGACTGGCATGTGGCTTTCGCTCGGCCTTGCCTTTGTTGGTGGGTATGGCGACGCGGCCAGCTTTGTCCTGGCAAAGACGTTCACTGGACACGTCACCGGTAATTTGGTTCTCGCCACCATCGCTGTAGCGGCTCATGATTGGCGGGCAACGCTTGCGCCTCTTTCCGCCATTGTCACTTTCTTAATTGGAATTGTTTTGAGCGTGCTGATCGTACGGCCCCTCAAGACGTGGTCATCGTGGCCGTTGCTTCCTACGGTCATGGGAATAGAAGTGATCCTGATAGTAGCAGCGTCTCTTGCGCTCTCATCAGGTCTGGCTCAAGGAGTCGGAATATTCGTGATCTTTCTGTCTCTAGCTCTGGGCCTACAAAACGGAGCGTTTCGTCGTGTTGGTGGCATCAGCGTTCACACGACATATCTGACAGGGATGATTACAAGCCTTATCTCGACAGAAGCCGAACAATACACTTCCGAAGAGGTTCCTCACGACGTAAGACCTCACGATCCAAAGATAGAACTTCTCTGCGTAATCTGGATAGCCTTCGTGGTGGGCGCTGGGACGGGAGCAGCGATGGTCCTTCATTTTGGCGCACTCGGGATGCTAGGAGCCGCGCTGCTTTTGATCCCACTCGCGCTGTGCGAGGTGCAATCTTGATCAAGCGAGAGTTTCCCAAGCTCGTGCTTCTAGTGTGCATCATGTTATGCATTTCGGCGGCCTACGGATATTCTCAGACAGGTCTAGGAGAAACGCTTAGCGGCCCGGACAGCGATGAGACGGGTCAGGGCCACCACCGACATCTCTTTGGAGACTGGGATGGCGAATGTTCCCGGCTGCTCGAACGCGGTGTGCGATTCGACTTCCAGTACGTCAGTGATTCTCTCTGGAACATTGAGAGCGAACAGCAGGACCGACTCGCAAGTTTTAATCGGTTCCGAGGTACGGTGGACTTCGATTTCGGCGCGCTGGTCGGCGAGCAAGGATTGTATTTCCACGCGACAGCGCTATGGCAAGGCGGCGGCAATCTTGGCGCTTATCTTGGCCTGCTCACCAGTCCTAGCGGACTGTCGAGCGCGAACACATGTCGCCTCGATTCCTGGTGGATTGAGAAGAGATGGCTGGATGAACGGATCACTGCGCGCATTGGTCAGTTCGCGGGTCAGGATTTTTACGGAGCCCAGCACGATGCGGCTTCCTTCATTTTTGAGCCGATGGGATATGCATTAGGCAATCTATTCACAGACTCCGAGTCCTTCGATCCTCCTTCTACTCCCGCGTTTGAATTGCGTTTCGTGCCGATTCACAACCTCTATGTGAAATCAATGGTGGCGGCTGCGGTCCGCTCGCCTTTTTCACAGAATCCAACCGGCCTGGTTCCGACGTTCAATGGAACTCCGGTAAGCGTGTCGGAGATTGGGTTTAGTCCGGGCAAGAAGGCGTCGTCCGTTCGAGCCTTCGACAATGTCGAAAGCCGAAAAGGATACTCGGGCCTCTATCAGTTCGGCGCCTCCTACAATCCCGCAAAGTTCACGTCACCGACGAGTCTGACACCCCGGGCGGGCAACTACCTTTTGTATTGGATGGCGAGCCAGGCCCTTTGGCGCGTGGATCCGAAAGAAGCAAAAGGCTTGGACGCGACGCTTGCCTACGACTGGAGCCCCGCGGACATCAACCGGAACAACACGCAGCTCACGGCTGGAGTGCGATTCAACGAGCCGCTGCCTCTGCACATTCACAACACCATGTCCCTGGGCTATGTGCGTAACAGCTTGAGCTCGCAGTTCCTCCCGCGAGCCACGCCTGCTTGGAAGACGGAGAATGCCGTTGAATTCAACACGCTTCTCGACCCCCTGCCCATGCTCCTTGTGCAGCCGGTCATTCAGTACTACGCGAACGTGGGTGGACGAGCGCAGCGCTCCGTGGTTTTCGGATTCAGGACCAAGGTGGAGTTTTAGAGATGTTTTGGCATTGCTTTAAAGGAGATCCTTCATGAACATCGGTGGATTATTCGGAGCGTTAACTCCTGTCTTTTTTGTCCTCGCGCTTGGTTACCTGGCTGGGAAGCGCAATGTCTTCGATGCGGACCAGTCCGCGGGTTTGAGCAAACTGGCGCTAACCTTTGCCCTGCCGGCCTCTCTGTTCGTCAGCATGACCGACATTCCCAAAGATCTTCTCCTGCAGCAGGGTCTTCTTGTCCTGGCACTGATTCTGTCCCACGCCGGGCTTTTCGTCGTTGCGTGGGTGCTCTTGCGAAGGGTGAAGTCGCTCAGTGGGACGCCTTCCATCATCTATGCGCTTATGCTCGCTACCTCCGCGACCCCGGTCTTTGGCCTCGCCGTTCTCGAACCACTCTTGGGTCGAACCAGCGGGGGTGCCGTGGGACTCGTGGCCCTGGCAATTAACCTAACAGTACCTCCGGCAGTGATCCTTCTGGAAATGGATGCAGCGGCGAAAAATCTAAGAGTCGCCACCAATTCTTCGAAGCCAAGCGCGATCGTAACCGGCCTGAATGCTGGTTTGAAATCGCCACTCCTGTGGGCGCCAATCCTGGGAATCGCTGTTGTCCTTTTGAGCGTTCACTTGCCAGCTGTGGTGGCCAGCTGTTTCGAGTTGATTGGCTCAGCCACATCCGGCGTAGCGGTTTTTGCGGTAGGCCTCGTTTTGGCAGCTCATCCGGTTCGTTTTTCACGTGCGGTGTTGGTCGGTTCCCTTGCTCGTGTAACCGTGCAATCGGCGGTTCTCTTCGCAATACTGCATTTGTTGCATGTTGTTAGTCCGTTTGCGCGCGAGGCGCTGGTTTGCTGTAGCTTTCCCCTGGCTACCGTGGTCGTGCTCTTTGCGGCCAGGTACAAAGCAGTGGAGTCAGAAGCGGCGTCTATGCTTCTGGTCTCAACGCTCGCTTTGGTGGTAACAGTACCGACGATCCTCTGGTTGAGCCATTGATTTATAAAAATACTGACTACGGAGAAGATTTTACGAATATCTGGCTTTTGCTCTGTGATTGACTGTGGGACTCACTCTGGCGGCGCATGGCACGCAAAAACCGTTCGGATGGTTTGGGGGACCAGGGCTTAACACCACAGGACAGTTCTTCACTGTCCTTAATTTCCCTCCCGGCGTCGTTGCCGACTCGACTCTCGTCATCGTCACGCAGGGAGTGTCAACTCCTGTTGCGCAAGCGTCGGTGACGCAAACGCTTCGGCGCACCGATAAGGGTTGGCGGATCGCCCGACGCCTCATTAAAGAAGCAGCAGAGGGAGGCTGCGGTGCGTGAAAACAAGAAGGAAGCCGCACACCAGTTTGAGGTGGCTGAGCTACGCCGAAAGGCGAAGGACTTCCATCAGCCCAGACCGGTGGGCTGGAACAAGCCCGCGATACACAGACGATACACAGAAGTATGTCAAAGGACAGGATATCGAAAGACAGCATGGCGGCGTCTGGATTCAAAGTTACGAGCATGAACATGGCGTCCGAGCAATGCGCCGTGCCGGACGCGATGATGAAGAAGTAGCATATTGCTATTAAGATGGAAGCGGATCGCCTGCGAGTCATCCGCTATTAAAATTCACCAAACACTTCGATAAATCGAATGTCATTGCCCGCAGACAATCGAAAGTTTAAAGCTGCCAGCCGCCGCGAATTGCTCAAGCTGCTGCCGTTGGCGGCCCTCGGCGCTTTTGCCGTGCCTAAGTTTCAAGAACCGCTGCTGAAAAAAGGACTGGCGTTTAGCGACTGGATGTCGGACAAGTTTTTCCGTTCGCATCACCTTGCGCCCACGTTTAAGGCGAGTGACCTCACACCCCTGGACAAGTTTTACGTCAACACATTTGACGTGGACGACCCCGAAGTGGACCTCGACCGCTGGTCCCTCGCGGTCAGCGGAGAAGTCCAGAAGCCAGGTACTTACAATCTGGCAGCCATAAAGGCCCTGCCGAAATTTGCTCAGAATACGCGGCACATCTGCGTGGAAGGTTGGGATGTCATCGGCCGTTTCGGCGGCGCCAGGCTCGCAGATTTTCTGGCCATGGTGGGCGCTGATCCGCACGCCCGCTTCATCACGGTTGAGTGTGCCGACAGCTACTACGAATCGGTGGACATGGCCACCGCGCTGCATCCGCAGTCGCTCATGTGCTACGAGATGTATGACCAGCCGTTAACGCGGAAGCATGGTGCACCCTTACGGCTGCGCATGCCGACCAAAATTGGCTACAAGCAAGCGAAATATCTTACGACGCTCACAGTCACCAATGTTTTGTCGAAAGTAGGCTACTGGGAAGATCAGGGATACTCCGAGTTCTATTCGATTTGAAGATGAGGCCGCTTTGAAAACCAAAACCATTCGAATCGAAGACGAAAAAAGTGGCACGACGACTGCTGTTTATGAACACCCATACATCGTGCGTCTCTGTCATTGGGCCAACACGATCTCGCTCTTTGTATTGATCGGCAGTGGTTTGCAGATCTTTCGTGCCTTCCCCAGCTTTGGCAGCAAGGTGCCGCAGACAAATCTGATCGACTGGCCCAGGTCACTCGCCATAGGCGGCTGGCTCGGCGGTGCTCTGCAATGGCACCTGACCTTTATGTGGATCTATCTTGCCACCGGCGTTATTTATCTCGGATACCAGTTGTTCTCCGGCCACTATCGCCAGGTACTGTTCACTCACCGCGACTTCGCGGGCGTGTGGCCGATGGTGCGCCGGTATTTTTTCTTCGGTCCGAAGCCGCAGCAGCGCGAAGCCTATAACGCCTTACAGAAACAGGCATACACCGCAGTCGTGATTCTAGGAGTGCTTTCCGTGCTCACCGGTTTCGCTATCTGGAAACCGGTGCAACTCTCCGGGCTGGCATGGGTGATGGGCGGTTTCCATTGGGCGAGGCTGTGGCACTTCTTAATCATGATTGCGATAGCCCTGTTCATCCTCGGCCACCTGGTGATGGTCGCGCTACACGGCTGGCAGAATTTCGTTTCCATGCTTACCGGGTGGAAGAAAGATCCGGAATATCTTTCCGAGTAAAGCAGTTGCAGCCGCAACTTTAGTGAGGGGATGACGCTCTTGCAGGAGAATCCAGCCGAAACCGCCTACGAAGCGGAGCTGATACAGCGCATCAAGAGCGGCGAACATGATTTGTTCTATCGCCTGATTCAACCGTACGAGAGACGCGTGTATGCGACCGCGCTTTCGATTGTAAGAAATGAAGCCGATGCCGAAGATATCGCACAGGACTCGATCCTCAAGGCCTTCCGCCACCTTTCGCAGTTTCGCGGCGAGGCCAGGTTCAGCACTGGCTTCTTCAGATCACCATCAATGAGGCGCGTATGAGAAAGCGCCGCATGACGCTCCGTGCCATGGAATCCATCAGCGATCAGCAAAACGACGAGGGAGACTACATGCCCCGCGAATTCGCCGACTGGCGCGAGATTCCATCGGAGAGCCTTGAGCGAAAGGAAATCCGCACCGCATTAGTCGAAGCGTTGTCGTCGCTCGGTGAAAAGTATCGTTCAGTATTTGTGCTGCGCGACATTCAACATTTGAGCATTGAGGAAACAGCCCGGGTCCTCGAAATTTCCCCCGGCTCGGTAAAAACACGGCTGCTGAGAGCGCGACTGATGTTGCGCGATTTCCTGAGTCCAGGCTTAAACGGACAATGGAGTGCGACGCCGGCGTTTGCGAAAGGGAACAAGCCATGGGAATAACCTGCGAAACCATATGGCGCGAAAGTTCCAACTACATAGATGGAACTCTAAGCCCCGATTTGCAGCAGTCCATCGATGAGCACATCAAGGCCTGCCAGGCTTGTGCGTCGGTGCTTGCCGGTTTGCAAAACATCGTCACGCTGTACGGCGACGAACGCATGGCCGAACTCCCATCTGGATTTTCCCGACGACTGCATCGCCGTCTCGAGGCAAACATGCCCACCACGCGGCGCAATTTCTTCGGCTGGGCGGTCGCGTTGGCTGGATCAGTGCTAGCTGTAGGAGGAATCGAGTTGAGCCGCGCTTCGCACCAAGTCCCTGACTCAATCTCTAAACACTCTCAACATTTGGCAAAACCAATCCCTCCGGATATGCAGGTAGTAGTCTCAGAGAAAGGGAGACTTTTTCATCTAGCGGCATGTCCTTTCATTATTAACCGGGAAACAATTCGGCACATGACAGCGAGCGTAGCCCTCGCGCAGGGCCTTAGTCCCTGCACGAGGTGCTTGAGCAAGTATTTGTAAGGCAAAGCAAGCAGGGCTTGAACTATACCG
This sequence comes from uncultured Acidobacteriaceae bacterium, assembly GCA_964403025.1. GTDB lineage: Bacteria > Acidobacteriota > Terriglobia > Terriglobales > Acidobacteriaceae > Sulfotelmatobacter. The sequence continues at coordinate 10,854 of CAYOEH010000014.1, forward strand.
CTTTATCAGTCTTAATCTCCGCGGTAAACGGCTTGGGTTGGTTGCTGCCTTGAGGGATCGGTCCGACGTGCCGCCGTCCTGAGTGCTCGCGGATCGGAGGTGATACCAATCGCGCCGATGATTACCCCAATGCTAGAGCTGCTGTGCTTAAGAGAGCGTAGCGGTTTCTTGCGAGCCTTGCAGCTTGCGGGTGAAAGTACGGTGCGGCGTTCATGAAAACCTCTTTCTCTTGGAGATTCGGATCGTTACGAAAGGTACAGTCGAGGCAGCAGACGCGGACTTTGGGAGCACATCTACCTGAGTGCCACAAAACCTTCGACTCGCGAAGAAATGAAAAGCCTATAATTTTCTCCCTTGCTCGGTAAGAGATCTTGATTCCTGCCGCACTTGTGCCCAAGGGATGGGGAGATCGACGACCGTCCCGCTTTGCTTAATCGTCTGAACAGCTTCGAAGGCAGCGAGAATCACCTGTCGCTGGACACGGGTACAGAAAGGCGCACCAAAGTGATGGCCCATTGGCCAGGGAACGAAAACCGCCCGCGGAGCTTTGATGGCCCGGGTCACGTCTTTGGCCACCGTGATCGAGACAGTCGGAATTCCGCGTTCTTCGATCTTTCTCTGAATCAGTCCGACCGACTGATGACAAATTGGTCATGCCGGAGCGAGCAGCGCAACGTCCGCCCGCTCTTCTTCATCGACTGCGCGGGCAATGCCCTCGGCTACCGTAGCCTCGAACCGCTCCGGATCCATGTTGTAACCGATAAAGCTGAAGAAATTTCTTGTGAGCCCGCCAATGACTCCTTCAGCCGCTAAATCCTGTAATCGTTCGATAGGGAAGATGACGTTAATGTCCACGTCAGCATCGTCATGCGGATATTTGAGTTGATGAATGATTAGATCAGGTTGCCGGGCATCGGAGGGCACGCGACGGAAGCTGAAGTCACCCAAAGGATGCGCAACCTCCATCGGACGGTCCCGCTTGAGGTGTACACCGCAAGAACTGATGAGGCAGACTGTGCTGTCCTTCAGCGGCTTGGCAAGTCGCGCCAGAGGTATAAACTCGCTCTTGGTGATCATCGAGCCGGGGTAACGCTCGTTGATGGTCTGCCACAGGCCGGGGCGGAGTTGAGTTCCGCTCTCCCGGGGGTCGACAGGCGACTCCGTTGTCTTCGAGGGGTGCAAATTAGCGGCTGCCATCGTGAATCCATTCCCCTGAATTGCGAATGAAATAAAAGTGCAGACGAAAGTAAAGCAACGCCAGTGTGGATGAATCCTTCTGCATGGTTTGCTCAATGAAGTCGCGATCTGGCTCCTGATCATGCAGAAGAGTCTTCAGAGCTTCGATCCAGGACTTGTCGATCTCTTTCCTGCCACCGTTTTCGTTGCCATCGCCAAGGTGCAGGCGCACGAAGCGAATGAGCTTTTCCGAGTCGCCATCTTTTACAGCTTCGCGCAAATAAGGAACTGACATCTTCTATTCTCTTCTTTCCTCAGCAACGCTGAAGCGAAAAAGGTCAGGTCGCGAGTAGTGTCGAGAGACGTCGAGCGTCATACACTCACGCTCTATCTCGATGAGATCAAGACATGCATGCAAGATAGTTTCCTGATCGAAGACTGGTATCATTTCGAGATTTCGGAGCGCCCGTAGGTACCGGAAGGGAGTTGGAGCGTTCCCTCAAGACTGCTGCCAGGGCCTCGCTGCCGACGGCGCTCGAAGTCACAGACCCCTCCCCTTGGACCATGGTCCTTCGTTCTCCTCCTTGATGCCGCCTCTGAGGAAAAGTTACAGGCTGGGAGTCTTAGTCCGACAATTTCTTAGATTGCAATTCTTCAGGCTCTCTGTGAGTTGAGAAGGCAGGAACCATGGAGATCGGACGAAAACAAATTCGCATTCTCCATGTTTCATTTCAGTTCCAAGAATCCACAACCATCTTTAACGATCTCTCGAGAAGTTGTAACTTCCGTCATTCTCATTACTCTCACGAAAGCGCGGCCCGTTATCCAGGGACTGCCATATCCGGAAGTGTGGTTCCAAAATCCGAGGCCCGCATAATCTGTCGAACTCTAAGGAGCATTCCATGTTGAAGATGTCCCATGTCCTGTTGACCACGGTTTTGGCAATGAGCGCAGTGTTGCCAGCCCGCAGTAAGGCTCAAACAAGCAGTGCCGCCGGCGGAGCAGTATTCGTCATGACCAATGCAGCCAACAACAATCAGATCGTCGCCTACAAGCGCAATTCGGATGGTTCGCTAGAGGAAGGACAAACATTTCCAACTGGAGGCCGGGGCAGCGGTGGAGTGACCGACCCGTTGGGATCGCAAGGTGCTCTAACGCTGAATGAAAAGCACAGCCTATTATTCGCGGTGAATGCCGGCAGCGGGAATATTTCCGTATTTCAAGTCAGAGGTGCGAACCTCACTTTGCTGGAGACCGTTCCCTGCGGCGGCAGCGAACCAGTTGCGGTTGCCCAGCACGGAAGTTTGGTCTACGTGGTAAATGCCGGCGGCGCAAGCGACCTTGTGGGTTTCCGCCTCGCCGCAGATGGACACCTGAAGCAAATCGAGGGTTCAACCACTTATCTGAGCACCGGAACCTCCGGACCTGGGTCGTTGTCATTTAGTCCGGACGGCGAGTTCCTCCTGGTCACGGAGAAGCTAACCAACAACATCGACGCCTTCCACATTCAAAGCAACGGCACGCTGGGCCCAATCGTGGTGAATCCGAGTGCTGGTCCAGGTGCATTTGCGGTATCATTCGCACCCAATGGAACGGCTCTGGTGGCCGAGACCGGACCAACCGGCGGTACCAATGCATCTGCGATCTCTTCCTATGCGGTTGTTAGCAACGGAACGCTCACTTCCATCAGCGCCAGCGTTCCAACTCTAGGGGCGGCAACATGCTGGCTGGTGGTCACTCCCAACGGCCAGTTTGTGTATACCTCTAATTCCGCGTCTTCCACTATCTCTGGTTTCGTTCTCAGCGCAGCCGGTTCGTTGACACCTGTCTCCGGAACCGTGGTGGGGACGAACCCGAGCGGAAGCATCAACCTGGAGATTGTCATTAGTTCAGACGGCAAGTATCTTTACACGCTGGATTCAGGTACCGGCACCGTCAGCATTTTTGCTATCAATCAGGACGGAACCCTTTCCAGCCTGGGCGATGCAGGCGGGCTCTCCGAAGATGTTGGCCTGGAGGGAATGGCAGCTTTCTAACAGTACAGGATGACACTCCGGCTGCTTCGGTTTTCGGTCCATTTGATCTGAGCCCCCATTTCTCGCGTCCTTGGCGAGGAGTGGGGTTTCTTCGTTGCGTTGCTCTTCAGAATTCGGAGACGTCGGTCCAGAGGGGTTTACTCCGGTGTTTGCGAGACACTCCAAGTTGTTCTCGCCCATCGACTGACTTCGCCCCGCTCAATCGTTGACCGGGCTCATGCAGTAAAGAAAGGGAAGTCCATGTTCATCGAACTGATGCCACTCATCGAAAAGCGAGCCATAACCATCACAGTGGCAGCTCTCAAAGACGGGCATGTCCGGGTCAATGTCGTACCCGCGGGACGGGCGAACCGTTGCGTTGCCAGTAAACGCGGCCGTGTGGGCCTGGATGCGGATAGAGTCGAGCCGATAGCTCAGTCAATTCCAAATTCGGTGAGCTGTTCCCGGGGTAAACGAAAGACACCCTTTATGCAGAGCGGATTGCAGACACAAATCTGGATGTGAGTTTTGCGGTAGAAGCCTGAATTCTCGTACAGCCGATCGCCTTCGATGAATACGCCACGCACGCTGTCAAATGCCTGGAGCCCTCCCTGCTTCATCGAGCCATGAATATGGTTGACAACCGCGCAATCCAGCTTTCGAAGCAGGAGATCCTTGCCGCCCGCATTGACAGGCAACTTCGCTCCGGACGCCGCGACGACCTGGCAGAATGAGTCGTACCCCGCCTGGACGGCCTGAATGCCGCTGGTCGACAACAGATCCAAACAATATCCCAGGTCGATGGCGGCACCGACAACATAAGGCCGATCAATCCTCTGGCGTCTGCTCTTGAGTTCAGCCGCGAACTCGTACCCGCGCAGAGGGTTGGATTCCCAGAAGTAGATTCCGTGTCCAAGCCAATCGTAGTCGTTGTCGCTCGGCTCGAAAGGCTCACCCGCAATCAGCTTCTCGGCAACGTCGCGGTCGCAGCCGTGATAGCCCAACACAAACGCCGTGGAGAGCCGATGCAATTTTTAGAGGTTGGGTCTAGCGGTAGGGTTCGGTGAGTTCGCCGTTGGGCGTGAGCACACCCTCATTTTGAAGAAACTCCTGCGCCTTCTCCTTGCTTGAGGCATGTTCCGCGGTGACATCTTTCAGCGCTTGGAGTAAGTCGCGAAGGTCTTTTTCGCTCATTCTGGAACTCTCCCATGATCATTATGCCAGTTGTTTATGCGCTTCGCAAAGCAAATCTCGGCAACCGCAACTCAGACAAAACAGACAAAAATACAACTAATCAAATCAGCAATTTAGCCCATTTGCCCTTTGATGCAGTTCATTCGAGGAAAGAGTCAAAAGCAAGCCACAGCTATGGATCTAGAAGGGCCACGCTATGAGCCAAAGCTGTCGGCCAGTGAAAGAAATATGGAATACGCGCTCCGCTTAATGCGGATTTCATGGATCATCGATTTTTTGCTTCGCGTCGAAGCTCTTTCAGCTCATCAAAACACGGAGCGCACCGTCGAACGTGATCCACCAGGTGGGAGAGTTGAGCGTCCGCGGGTGTTGTGCGAGCTTGAGCAGGACCTGGCGCTCTGGACAGTCGATGCGCTGAGGATTGGGAAAGTCTTCGTGCAGTACCCGGTCAAACGCGTCGAGCAGTTCTTTTTCCAAATCCATTCCGCACGTCCAGGTCGAACATGGAGTCCAAGACTGCCATGTTGTACAGAAGCCTGTTTCCGATATGGCTATTGTTGGCCGCGGTTTTATTCAGGGCCGCAATAGTCCACAAGACGTGGAGGGAATGGCGAAGCTGTTTCGACGGTTTCGTCATTCCAGATACATGTCCGAAGCCGTCGATATCTGGGCGCAGGGCGATGTTCTCATCGAGCGACTGGAGAAGTTGGGCGATAACTTGCACGCCGAGATCTCTTCCGGTAGACCCGATCCTCAGAAGATCGCAGAAATTGCTCGTCACGTGGACAACCTTGGGAATCAACTTACCCCACTCGAGGACAGGTTCTCTTACGCGTTGGGAGCAGGAGCACGTCAGGCAAAACGCTCGTTTCTCCTGGTTACATTCACCGCGGCCGCCATGTCTGTAGTCGTTGGACTGTTGTTCACCTTCTTTATGTTGCGGCACATTCACCAGACGGAAGAACGATACAAACATCTCATCAATACCGCCAATGACGTAATTCTTGTGCTGGACGCAGAGACAGGAGTCATCCTGGACGCCAACGAACGCAGTAGCAATTTCCTCGGGCTACCACTGCGCGAGATTTTGGGCCTTCCATGCGAGCAGATTGTGATAGAGAGCGACCGGGATCGGTACCGCCGGCTGTTGGACGGGACCTTGATGGGGAAGGCGGTCGCCGGCAAGCAACTGCACCTGAGTCATTCCGATGGGCACTCAATAACCGTCGAAGTCAACACCAGCCTGACAGAATTCGAAGGAAAAAAACTCGTTCAGGGAATTTTTCGCGACATCACCGGCCGCCAGAGGTTAGAAGAGGAAGTGCGGCAGGCCCAAAAAATGGAGGTCGTTGGCAGATTGGCAGGCGGCATAGCTCACGATTTCAATAACCTGTTGATGGTGATTCTCACGCAGGTTGCAAAACTACGGTCCTTGCCCCGCGGGCCGCAAGTGCTGGAGCACTCGGATGCGATTAGAACGGCCGCGGAAAAGGCTGCTTTACTTACCAAGCAACTGCTCGCTTTTGGACGCAAACAAGTATTGGTGCTTCAGGTGCTCGATCTGGACGAACTTCTGGAGGAAGTTAAGGACATGCTGGCTACCCTTCCGACGGAGCAGGTGCGGTTGACAATCAAGCTGAGTGCAGAGCCGCTACCCGTGAAGGTCGACCCCGGAAAGATTGAGCAAGTCCTTATGAATCTGGCGGTAAACGCTTGCGACGCCATGCCCTCGGGAGGAGACATAATAATAAGGACCGCTCGTGTACCCGGACCTGCGTCCGAAACCGGGGAATTTGAGAATCCAAACCCCTTCGCGATGCTGGAGGTGACTGACACCGGCTACGGTATGGATGCCGAAACCAAAGCTCGTCTTTTCGAACCTTTTTTCACAACCAAACCGTTCGGCAAAGGGACAGGACTTGGACTCTCAACCGCCTACGGGATCGTGAAGCAAAGTGGAGGCTCAATCGAGGTTGAAAGCTCGCCCGGAAAGGGGAGCACGTTTCGTGTTTACCTGCCGCTGGTCGATGAAACCGTGCCTCCTCGGAAGATTCGCGAACGGTCGATGTCCTCTTTAAGAGGGTCAGAAACCGTTCTCCTGGCAGAAGATCAACCTGCCATCCGAATGGTATTGCGCGAGTTCCTGGAATCCTGCGGGTACAAGGTGATCGAAGCGCAAAACGGTAACGAAGCGCGTGAAATTGCAAAGGATTATGACGAACCGATTGACGTTCTTGTGGCGGACGTGATCCTGCCTCACGTTCGCGGAACTGAGTTGGCGAAATTGCTCACCGATCTTCGTCCCGAAATGTCCATCGTCCTCATCTCCGGCTATTCCGAGGACGCGTTGCTCGAGAATCACTTGCTCTCCGAGGGCAGTATGATCTTGCTGCAAAAGCCGTTTGAACCCGAGGATTTGGCTCACAAGATTCGCGAATCTCTGAGTCGAGGGCGAATTCCTCCAGGAACTCGGGCGACCTAGCAATTGACCTCGGCCGCCGCTGTCGTCACCCTCATTGCACAGATATGTGTCCGTAGGAGGTAAGCCTTCCCTCACAGAACGGGCGAGAGGCCTCGCCTACCCTCAAGCAGACTTTTTCGTTGCCTCGGGAAACACGATAAGTTTCTCGCGAACCGCTCCGGCACTCTGCCACTCCCACCCGCATTTGCAATTAACGGAGTCCCACAATCGCGGCTTTTCCAGAAGTGCTTTGCATACGGCACACGATCTCGTCCACATGGTTTCTCTCCCATCGCGAATCCATATCGGACTTGGATTCGAAGGCAAGGCCTTAATGCTCTGTTTGGTTGTTCTCAATATGCATCGGACAGAAAGAGTGGGCAATGGCCCCGACGTGCAGGATGGAATCACGTTTGAGCTATTTTCGATTAGCGTCGATGGCTATAGCTTTGGCCGCGCTGGCGGCTGGCTCCCAACGAGCCGTGACGAAGCTCCAGGACTACGGGGTCCATGCTGCCGCCGCCAGTCCAAACCGTATTTAGTCTCGCGCCCGCTATAGCGAACTTCGGCAGAGCACCTTGTCCGCTTATCAGCGGATGCTGACAAGCCCGACGCAATAAGAGGCGACTCGGCCTCCGTAAAATCGCGCACAAATCGCCGGGCGTCTCGACTACTGTTCATCGTAAGCGTTTGAGCAACACATCTATTCGAGGAGCACCGTTTGTGTTGAAGTTTGCGACACATAAAAGGCGCATGGGTATCGCCAACCAGCAGGGCATCCGCGGATACCGCCTGGACTTCACCGATCCAGTCGGGAGAATCTGCCGGGCAATACCCGTAGAGGGGATCGGATGGCGTTGCGTGGCAGAGATAAAATCGCGTGTTTTGCCGTCGCAACTCCTTGTGAAGAGGCAGGGCCTTCAAGAATTGCTTCTGGTCTTGATTAAGCACCGAAGCTGTGTACCGGCGCGTTACATCGGCCATCTTTCTGAAGCGAGGGCTACAATGGGGATCTTCGTCATATCCGATGGAATGAGCGTGGTTTCCCCGCACAAGAATTGAGCCGCTTGCCTTGACAAAATCGACAACGGCCGCCGGCTCGGGACGGTAGTTGACCAAGTCTCCCAAGACCCATAGTTCGTTGTACGTTTACGGCAATGCTTCTAATGCATCAAAGTTGCCGTGCAAGGCGGAGATTATCACGATCTTCATGTGCGTTGTTCAAGAGCCCAGATTCAGGGACGCCTATAACTGCTTGTTGATATTCAGCCGTCGCCACCGGGAAGGGAGGGGCCTTCGTCTCTGCAAGAGACAACGGCCCCTTCCTGCGGGCAGTTTTGCCATCCACTAGCCTGAGCTAGCGGACAGGCTGATCGGGGGGGAAGCGCACCGCCCGCATACCATGGGAAACTCTTAGTGAGCGACCGGACGCACAATCGCCTCCAGCGCGGCGACGACCGCTTCGGGTTCCGCGCGACCTGTCATATAGTCCACGTCGGCATGCGCGAAGCGGATGATGCCCTTCGTATCGACGACATAGGTTGCCGGAACAGGAAGCTCGTACGAATCCTCTCCGTTGCGGAGGGCAACGTCGTTCTTGAAAACGTTCTTCGAAAACTCTTTCAGCTGCGCACCAAGCTGAAACACGATCCCGAACTGCCGCGCCACCTTGTTGCCAAAGTCGCTTAGCACCGGAAAGGTCAGCTTGTTCTTCTCGGTCGCAACGACGCCATGATCGGGCTTTTCTGGTGAGATTGCGACCAGGGTCGCACCAAGCTCCTGCATCCTCGGCAGCGCTTCCTGCAAGCCATGCAGTTCGATGTTGCAGTACGGACACCATTCGCCACGATAGAAGCTGACCACGACCGGCCCCTTGGCCAGCAGCTTTTTGAGCGAGACCTCCCTGCCATACGCATCCGGCAGCGTGAATCCGGGTGCAGCCTGTCCGGCCTTCAACGAGGGGTCAAGAAAGCCCAACCCCCGGATGCGTTCCACTTCCCCGGAGATGACATTGAACTTCTCCCCCAGCCTCGCCTGAACTCTTGCCTTCTGCTCTACCAACGCTTGCTTTATGCTCATCAGAGTTTCTCGTTATAACTTGTATTAGGTTGATTGCTTGCCTTGCTATTTCACGGAACTGATCTCGGCTTTAATTCCCTGGAGAACACGGAAGCCGGAGAACACAGCGGGGAAACCGCAGTAAACCGTCAGATGTAATAGCACCTCGGACAATTCCTTGGCTGTTCCCCCAAAATGCAGAAAGCTCTCCATGCCCTGAGTCACACCGCCGAGATGCCGCCGTCGACACGCAGTTCTGTTCCAGTCGTAAATTTCGACTCGTCCGAGGCGTAATACAGGGCGGCCGCCGCGATTTCTTCCGGTTCTCCCGGGCGGTGGAAGGGCCCACTCGCCACCATTTGGCCGAATCCGGCGATCTGTTCCGGACTTAAGCCCATTTTGCCGGCAATGGGTGTGTTGATGGGACCAGGAGTGATCGTATTGACCCGGATGAGGCGCGGAGCTAGTTCCGCAGCCAAGGTGAGTCCAAGCGAGCGGAGGGCCGCTTTGGTTGCACTATAGACGCTAAGCCCCGGCATACCCTTAACCGCTCCAAGGGAGGAAGTGAGAATGATCGAGCCACCATCCAATATCACCGGAACTGCAAACTTGAGTAGGAAGTAGGGCCCTCGTACGTTTACACGGAAAAGTTCATCGAACTGAGCTTCGTCAACGGCAGGGAGCGGAGCAACTCTGGCGATCCCGGCGTTGACGAAAAGGATGTTGAGGCGGCCATACTTTTCCTTTATGTGATCAACCAGTGCTTTGGCGGCCTTGGGGTCACCAGCATCCGAGGCGATTGCCTCGACGTAGGGCATTGTCTTGCGCGCGGCTTCAACGCTGGCTTTGCTTGAGCCTGTCACAATGACGGTCGCTCCCTCTTCATGGAAGCGTTTGGCGGTGGCGGCTCCCATGCCGCTCGTTCCGCCTGTAATTAGCGCAATTTTGTTCTTCAGAGCGTTCATGCAGGTCTCCTGTCGATATTCTGTATCATGTGCTACAAAACCTATTACAGCCTGTCCTCCATGTCAAGAACAATCTTTAACGCACGCTACAAATATGTTATTGTGCGGTTATGGCGCGGACTTTAGAATTCGACTACACGACGGCTCTCGAACGAGGAACCCGAGTCTTCTGGAAGAGCGGCTACGCCAGCACGTCCCTGCGCGACCTGCTCAAGAAGATGCGGATAGGCGAAGGCTCCTTCTACAACACGCTCAAGAGCAAGAAGAACGCCTACCTCGAGTGTTTGAAGCACTACAACGCGACCGTGAACCGCCATCGCGGAGAGGCTTTTTTCTCAGCGCCTACGGCTGCGTTGGGGTTGCGGGCGCTGTTTAAGACTGTACTCGACTGTCTGGACGACCCTCACACCCCCTCGCGACTTTGCCTGATGGCAGGCAGCGTCGATGGCGAGGTATTGGCTGAACCCGTTCTGCGCAAGTACGTGCAGGAGCAGATGACAATGTTGGCCGAACGGATGGCCGGACGCCTGAGCGCGGAAAAGGAAGCGGGGCTCCTACCGGCAAAGTTTGACCCCCAGCTCGTTGTGCCCGTCATCGTCACCTACTTGCAGGGCCTGTGGCGAATGGCCCTGGTGTCCTACGACCGGACTCAATTCGAACAACAGATCGATCTATTCCTGACCAGCCTTGGACTTTGACGATTTCGACGGCGTCCGGAAGCAGGACCGGCAACGTGTCACACCTTCTCTTGCCTTTCTTGGCACTATGCGGCACGAAATTGTCACGTAATGCGCCGCTCTTCTTCCCGAATGGGAGCATCGTTAATGCTGGCATAGCGCCTCCGCATCAGCCCATTATCCGCAAACTCCCACAACTCGTTGCCGTAGGATCGGAACCACTGGCCATCTGCATCGTGCCACTCGTACTCAAAGCGCACGGCCATGCGATTTTCGCGGAATCCCCACAGTTCCTTCTTCAGCCGATAGTCGAGTTCCTTCTGCCATTTTCGCTTCAAGAACTGTTTGACCTGTTCGCGGCCGTGCAGAAACTCGGTGCGGTTTCGCCATTCGGTGTCTTCCGTGTACGCCAAAACTACTCGTTCCGGGTCGCGAGTATTCCAGACATCCTCGGCGAGCTGGACTTTGGCTTTGGCGCTTGATTCGTCAAACGGAGGAACAAGAATTTGGCTCATAGCTGATTTCTCCTAAATGATTTCTACCGCATCTCCCACGTGGATCGGACCGGGGGCAATCACCGCACAATCCAGTGCCATTGTCCCGCCGAATTCCGCAATGATTCGTTTCAGGACTTTCATATCCTGCATCTGCGTATCAGGATCATAAGTCGTCATCACACAGCGTTGGCGAAGCTGTGCCGCGCCAATCAGGACGGGACCCACTCGAATCTTCTTTCCCGGCCAATCGCGCTCCTGCAAATCCGTCACGCCGCCGATCACGATGTTGGGCCGAAGACGACGACCGTCAACCCCAAGCCGGGCGATGGCGCCATCCGTCGCTACCAGCAGAGGAAGCACGTCGAATCGCTCGGGACCGTCTGCTTGAACCAGATGTACGGGGCCACCCACAGCTTCCTCGACCAGGGATTGGGCTTCCGCTGTGTCCCAGCAATGACCGTTGATAGTGGGAGCACCCTGTGGATCGAGCGAGCCACGCAACCCCAGGAGCTTCGGATAGATTCGAGCGGTTACAACATGATCGCCTCGTACGATAACGATCTCGCGATCATGCGGCACCCCAAGGCGCGATATTTCCGCGGCCGGGAGGTGTTCCCCAGCCAGGCTTTTGACGGAATAACGCCAAATCTCAGCGATATGCACAGATGGCCGTCCCTATATTACGAATCGCCGTATGATCCAATGAAAATGCCTGACGGCGGATCGGCGCCGCCAGGTTGGGGAAGGCTGCCGCGTTCCCGCTTATTGCGTGTGCGGTTCGCTTGCAGTCGCAGTTGGCGACCTTTTCGGCATACAAGAGGTGCATTTGTGCCGAAATGGTCGGCAAGTTGTCTTCGACAGCGAAGTGGCCCGGTTCAAAACGGTGCATCTCTGCGTTGCGGCGAGTACCGGACAGCGTCTCCGCGAACCGGCACTCGCCGCTAGCGACACGATCATCCTCATTAGCCGAAGACCGCCATCTCGCTCTGTATCTCATGCAGCTTTGCGAAGGTCGATTTTTGGAAAATCGACTTCCACGGCCGTGACGTTGTTGAAGTAGTTCGTGAAGATGTTCAGCGCTGCGTTGGCGACCAGTTCTGCGATTTCGCCGTCGTTGAATCCGGCCCCGCGGACCGCCTCGACATCGCCTTCGCTCAGGCGGCCCTTGTTGGTTACCACCTGGCGGACGAACTGCAGCGCCGCCGCGGTCTTTGGGGAGTCAGATTTGCCATCTCGCCCGGCCCCAATTTCCGAGTCCGTCAGCCCTACCATCTTCCCAATCGCCGTGTGGGCCGATAGGCAGTATTGGCAGGAATTCAATTCAGCCACTTCGAGAGCGATCTGCTCGCGCAGCTTCGCGTCTAATGAGCCACCGGAAAGGGCGCCGCTAAAGGAAAGAAAGCCTTCCAGCACCGCGGCGGAGTTGGCCATCACCCGTGTCATGTTCGGGGTAATCTTCAGCTTGGCTTGTACTGCGTCCAATAACTGCTTGGCCTTGCCGGTTGCTTTTGCCGGGTCGATCACATCTAAACGTGCCATTTTATGTCTCCTCGGTTGGGTTTTGTTGTGTAACGATATATTTTAGTTGTGACCGTTACAGCCGTGAGATGCGCAATGGGAATGAAGGTTTCAACCAAAAGCGAAAAGTTCTTGTGGGTGGGGAATGATCCCGCGATTGACTTTGTAAACACCCTGATCGTCCAGGAGGGGATGGAAGTCGATCTGCTGGCACAGCCTGGAGATCTGCTGCATTGGTTGCGTGAGTCAGAGTCGCTGAGTGAACAATCTCTGAGAGATATTAAGCGCCGTTTTGGTGCTTCGCAGTTGGAGCACGCGCTCGCTTGCGCGAGAGATTACCGAGAGACATTGAGGACGGCGCTTCAGCACATCGTTAAGCGCGGAGTTGTGGGAAGAAGACACGCGCTTGAAGAGACGAATCGATTTCTGCGGGAACCCCGGATGACCTTTGCGCTCTCTCATACGGAGCGAGGTACACAACTGCAGCAGAAATGGACGGTCGGACAGGCCGAGGATGTCTTAAGACCGATAGCACTTGCCTTCGCGCGCCTGCTCGCCGATCGCGACTTAAGCCGCATTCGCAAGTGCCAGAATCCCGATTGTGTGCTCTTCTTCCTCGATACCAGCAAAAGCGGTACAAGGACTTGGTGCAGCATGGATATCTGCGGTAACAAACTGAGGGTTGCCGCATTTCGCAAGCGCCATGAAGGTCGAAAGTAACAAAGCTCCAGATGAGACCAAGTGTACCGGCGCCCAGGGACCGTTCAATTGTGTATTCGCTAGGCCCAACTTCGTCCGGGGCCACGAGCGGATCACTGTCGACTAAACAGGTTTTAACGCAGATCGCCACTCTCATTCAACTGCTTTTGCGAAACGAGACTCAAGATCCCGTGGGTCGACGATGGCTGAAGAACAGCTAGAGCCGTTGCAGACAAACGCAGCTGCATAGTTCAAGAATGGATAGGAAACGTCGCTCTGCGGCAATGGACCTTCCGTCCGGTCCCACCACTCGACTCTTTTGTAGGCAACGCCTCCCTTCAGAGCCGCCTTGAACAGCGCCGCTGCAGCTGCGTCCTTCTTGCCACCGACGATAGTAATGTGAAGAGGGGAAGCGTTGAACTCGGCCGCTGCCAGCAGCGCAGGTGCGGAAAGCCCGGCTTTCGCGATTTCAGGCGTCGCCAGATAGAGCATGGCTTGCTTTGCTGTCTCCTTGTCAGCCTCATCGCCGGTATAGTAATGAAGCAAGTTAGCGAAACGTGCGACCTGCGCATTCTCACCACGCTCAGCGTGCGGCTTATAGGCCCGGTTGGTGGAAGTCTTTGAGGTGACGAAGCCAGCGCCGGAGCTGGCGGCGAAATTTCTGGCTAGGAAATGTTCGGCAGCTTTGGCGCGTTGCAGCCACACACGGTTCCCCGTCACCTCGTACAAAGCCAGAAAGCCCTGTCCCATTGTTAAGGTGTCGCCAAGATATGGGCCAGCGGAGTCGTGCTCACCGTGAGAAAATCCTCCGTTCGCCAGACTACGATGAGTGATGACCCACTGGGCGGAACGTTCTGCCTCCTGCAGCGTCGGCGCATCTCCAGTAACGGCATAAAGCGCGCATAGAGCATGGATCATCCATCCGTTTTCCCGGGCATATAGGTGCTGGTCGACCCGGGGAACACCAAGGGCGCGTCGTTTTGCATCATCCAATGCGAAATAGGCAGCGCCGGTGTCTCCTGCAGCATCGCCATCCTGGCCGGCATAGACGGCGCCTTCCGGACTGGTAAGAACCTGGCGCACGTAGCGGTGCACGCTTTCCGCAGTGGTCAGATACTCCGGAGTATGCCATTGGCCGTAGGACTGCGCGTACATACGAATCATCTGAGCCTGAACTGATAGCGGCTTCTCAAAGTGTGAATCGTTCCAGCTATCGCCGCCGGAATCGAGCCCTCCGGCTATTTGAATGCGTTCATACTGGGCGACCGGAGGATTAACGTCGAGCACCAGAAGGACCACGAGCGATTGATATGCGCCCCCCCAGACCGGATCCAGCAGTTTCTGTCCCGCCCGTAATTCATCTCGGACGCGCCGCTCCTCCAGTCTTTCGCCGTGTTGCGCCAGTTCGCTGGCGTACTCCATGGAGTCCGCGTCAAGGTACTTAACGCCGAAGTCCCATCCTTTGTCGGGCAGATCGTATTGCGATCCAAACTCCTTATGTAGCTCAGCCAGCAATTCCGTCGAAAAGGAAGGAGTGGTGGCATAGGTGATCGCGGTTTCCGGTGTGACGGAGGGACCGGGCGAAGGGTCATCTATGACCGCCTGAAGCAGCGACGCCATCCGCCTCGGCGGAATAAAACCCTTTTCCCTAACGATCTCGCTGCCGTCGGCTTGGAACAGGATCGTCGCCGGCCAGCCGTAATCCTCATAGCGGTTAGAGAGGTCGGGACGCGAGTCCTGGTCGATCTTGACTGCGATATAGCTTTGTTTCATCAGCCCACGCACCGCTGGATCGCTGTAGGTTTCCTGATCCATCACATGACACCAATGACACCAAAAGGCTTGCAGATCGAGCAAAACGAACTTGTGTTCGCGTGCTGCCTGGGAAAACACTTCATCCGACCAGGGATGCCAGACGATGGCTTGTGAGGGAGTTTGAGCGAAGGAACAACGCGCGGACAAGACCAACAGCAGAAACAGCCAGCGCACGCCGGAATAGCTGAAGGGCCGGGAAATCTCGACGACAATCCCAGATGCGGCGCAAAAGTCACCCCGGGCGCCAGTTTCGCGTTCTGAGATCGGGCTCATCTCTCTGCTCATGATTTGTGCCTGCTTTTCGACCGCCTCACCAAGCCAACCAGCCCACCAATGTTGCGGCGTCCGACGCTGGTTCGCGTCGTAAACGACTGCTGGAAATTCGCTCGTGGCAGGGCGTCAGATGCCGCCATACCACGAATAACCGATTTCCGGCGCGGCTGAGCCGTTGCCGTCGCCGACATTCTTCAATGAGTCGACGACGGAGATACGCGCAAGGAATTTCAGGTTCTTGTAGCCAAGTTGACGCGGAATGCGCAATCGGACTGGAGCGCCATGATCGGCGGTCAGGTCTTCACCATTCATTCCGAAGGCTAGCAAGGTTTGCGGATGCAATGCCTCGGGCATGTCAATGCTGCCCCAAAAATCATTGAATGGGTAAAGCACAACCCATTTGGCTTTCGGGCTGGCGCCGACCAGATTCAGAATGTAAGAAAGCTGAACCCCAGTCCATTCGCCAATGTAGGACCAGCCTTCTTCGCAGGCCAGCTCGGTGATCTGGCTGCGGAAAGGCATGCGCTTCAGCCCGTCGAGAGAGAAGGCGGCTGGGTGGGCGACCATGCCATCCACGTAAAGGCGCCAGTCCGCAAACTTTCCGTAAAGCAGGCGCTTGTACGGGTCATAGCCGGGATGCTCATGGTTAACAGGATGCACTTTTGAAATTTCGCTACGGCTGAATTCGCGGGCCAGCGAATGACTGGCCATCAGCAGGCGCTGGGTCCCATAAGTTAGCGCTTCACCGACTCCGAACGCACCTTGATGGTCGGGCGCGAGCAGGCCGTAACGATCGGCAATTTTTGCGGCAACACCCAGACCAGAGACCCCGGCGAGGGCTGCCAGCCCAGTCGTAATGATCTTTCGGCGGGAGACTTTGTTATTCATGAGCGCGCCTTTCGGGGCGTGGCGTAACCGGTGATCATCGCGCGGCAGCGCTTGACGAAACCGGACAGGATGACCATGGCGACGTGAACCACGAGAAACAAAACGAGAAGGTCGGCGGCGAAAAAATGGAGCGTGCGGGCAGTTTGGCGGCCACCGAACATCGTTTCCACTATCGGAAAGACCGAAACGATGGCGGGGGACATGGCGAAGCCGCTGACGAACATGAAAGGGAGCAACACAAACACCACCCCCAGGTAGGAAAGCCGCTGGAGGAGATTATAGTTCCGGGCTTCTTCTTCGGTGGGACGCCTAAAACGCAGATGATTGAGAACTAACTTTCGAATCGACTGTAAGCCGAGATCGGATCTCCTGGGCAGCAAATCTTTGCGAAAGTGCCGGGTGTGGAGTCCGGAGATCACATAAACCGACCCGGTAAATAAGGTCGCCCATGCGGCCAGAAAATGCAGGTAGCGACCGGGGCCGCGAATGCCCAGATCGAGCACGAACGGCAGTGGCAGGTCAAAGAGCGAAGGCATTCCAACCGTCCCGGTTTTCCCCCAATGCATGCGTGGGTAAGCCAGCAGAATGGCGATGCCGCTTAATACCAGGGCGATAAAACTGGCGGCATGGATCCAGTGCGTCGCACGAACCAGAGCAGAGTGCCTCAGCACGCGCCGATCTCCCGAGTCCTGGATTGTGGGATCGGGCGAGCTTGCGAGTTGGGCCGATTGAGTCATACAAATGAGGCCCGACAGGTCCCGTCAAAAACTTTCGGGCCTCGCCCCAGAGAAACAGTCGTGTAGGCCAACGCGACCTTCTCTGGATCGCGCGAATTCCAACCATCTTCTGCGAGCCGAACTCTCAAGCTCGCAGTTTCACCCGTAAATGGGACAAGGGAGAATGTGGCGCCGCAGCGAGTGGTTGATTCTGCAATCCCAGGGCGTGCGTCGTCTGGCCGTTCATGAAAACCTCCTGTGCCCCCATGGAGTTTGAGCCGCACCTTCATGCACGAAGTGTCAGATCATCCTCAGCCTACAACTGTTCATATCTTGCGCGGACTGCTAACGACGATGCTAATGTCGAGCCTTCGCCACTACGTCGCGATAGAAACTGTGCATGTGCTCAGAAATGAAGTCGAGATTATCCTCGGCCGCGAAGTGGCCAGCGTCCAGCCGATGAATTTCGGCTTTGGGAAGATCCTTCAGATACGCTTCTCCGCCCGCGGGAGTGAAAAAAATATCGCCCTCGCCCCAGAAGATAATCGTTTTGGGCTGCTGGTTCCGCAGAAAGGCTTGCCATCTCGGATACAGCGCAACGTTGGTGCGGTAGTCGTAGAACAGATCGAGCTGTACGCGTTGCGCGTTGGGCCGCTGCAGGAATGCGAAATCAGAATTCCAATTGTCGGGACTGATGAGCTCGGGCCGCTTGGCACCCGTCAGGTACACGGCTTTTATCGTGTCCAGTGCCAACAATCCGGCGACACCCTGTTCGGCCTCTGGCGTTCGGTTTACCCACAGCGCGTTCCGCAACCCTGCCCAAGCCGGGGTGAAGCCAACCTCGTAGGCGTTAGTGTTCTGAATGATGAGCCAGTCCAGGGCTTCGGGGTGGCGGCCCACGATTCTAAAGCCCACCGGGCCGCCGTAGTCTTGGACAAAGAGACCGTAGTGATCGAAGCCCTTTATTTTGAGAAAGCTTTCGATCACTTCCGAGAACTTGTCGAACGTGTAGGAATAGGTCGCGGGGTCGGGCATGTCGCTATTGCCAAACCCAGGATAGTCGGGCGCGATGACGTGAAACTCGTCTGCTAGGGCCGGCAGCAAATTGCGGTACTGGTGCGAGGACGCGGGAAATCCGTGCAATAGAACGAGTTTGGGCCTCGATGGATCGCCGGCCTCCCGGTAAGCGATATTTAGTCCATCAACTTTGATGCTGGAATACTGAACCACGGCATGAGACATCGATATGCCATGCTCTTTTTCAGAAACGCTCTCGGTTTGCGCGGACGCTGAGGTTACCGCTGCTGAAGCTGCGGTCATCCATAAGAAATTAATCAACGCCCATCTCGTGATCCTGTGCATAACCTGAATATCCCCGTCTTCTCTCTTTTTTTTAATTTCAAGTACTTCCTCATAGCTACCGAACGCGTCGTGCCTCGGCGGCAATCGGCGAGTCGTCGATGCCGGGATATCTTCCGTCTACATTAGTTCCCCTTTTGCAAGTGTCGTGGTGGGTACTTGAATTCTTACTCCAGGCTACGATCCCGCTTAGGCTCTCACTCTCGTCACCACGACCGGACTGAGCTCGACAGCGGTGTGATACAAGACTCTCCTGAAAAGTTTCATGGCAGCCAAGAAATTCGTACAGCGCATCCGCCAAAACTTTGGCCTCCGACGACCACACTTGCCGCCGGAGATCAAGAGGAGGTTATGCGGAACACGATCCTCGAACCTTTATCAGGCTTCCCTTAGCCTCTGCCCTGTAGCAGTCCCGCGATTCGGAGAATGTGGCCCAATCGTGCGCGGTGAGCGGTGCATCGACCGGCCTTTTGCGAAGCTCCAAGAAGATCCCGATGATCCTCTTAATCCCGGACGCGGCGAAGCCGAACACTTGAGCCGCCGGTATCAAGAAGCTGCACAACTCGAGAATCGCCGCAAAGCCGCCGAGGCCCGATGTCAGGAAATGCGCCGGCAGCATCTCGCCATTCTCGGACCACACCGGAATGGCTGTGGCCCCGATCAGGGTGCCTGTATCGCTCGCGAGGAGAAAACCCGTATCCGCCCGCCAGGCCCCTCCGGCCCACAGAAGCGTTATGGGGAAATGGATTCGCGAATCCTCTGGCCACCCGCTCAATGCCAGCACGGCGAAGAATGAGCAGCCTGGGGTGGGATGACACTGAAAAGCCAAACCCAACCGCGCCTATGGCGTGGGAGATGCTTCATAGATCCCTGCCTCTCCCAATCCTGTTCCTGTTCTGGAACACTTCTGGCGAGTACAAGTGGTTCACTCTTCCGAAGCGCCGAGACCTTTGGAGCATCCTGATGCTGCACGGTTCAGGAGAGCGCGGGATAGCTCGTGTAGCCGGCAGCGCCTCCTCCGTAGAAAGTCGTTGAGTCCGGTTCATTCAGAGCGGCTCCGAGTTGCAGCCTCCTTGGGAGATCTGGATTGGCTAGAAAGGCGCGTCCGTAGGCGATAGCGTCGGCGTGCCCGGTCCGTATTGCTTCTTCTCCTCTTTGCCTGTCATACCCACCATTAACAATGTAGAAACCCTTCCAAAGCGTTCTCAGGTGAGCCGACATGGCGAGATCTTCCTCGCTGCTTCCTTTGCTGTTCTGCGCCGTCTCAACGATGTGGAGGTAGCCGAGCTTATAGCCGTTCAGTTTTTCAACCGTGACAGAGAAGGTTCCGCGCGGGTTCTCGTCAGACATATCGTTAAAACCACCCGTCGGAGAGATTCGCACACCGACATGCCTGCTATCCCAGACTTCCAGGATGCGTTCAACCGTCTCCGTGAGAAAGCGGACTCGATTCGATGCAACACCTCCATATTCATCGGTTCGCCGATTCGATCCTGTTCGGAGAAATTGATCGATCAAGTATCCATTTGCTGCATGAATCTCGACCCCGTCAAATCCGGCTTCTTTTGCGTTGCTGGCTGCCCGCCGATAATCGTCCAAGGTCTCTTTGATCCCGCTAGCCGTCAAGGCAACCGGCTCCGAAACCTGTGCCAGACCCGTAGCAATTAGCGTCTGGCTATTGGCACGGATTGCGGAGGGAGCTACCGGCTGTGCATTGTTCGGCAACAAGGACGAATGAGAGATTCGGCCGACATGCCACAACTGAAGGAAGATTCGGCCTCCACTCTGATGAACGGATTCCACGATTCGGCTCCACGCTCGCACCTGTTCGGGGGAATGAATCCCTGGAGTATTGAAGTACCCTTTGCCCATGGGCGAGATTTGCGTCGCCTCGGTCACGATGAGTCCAGCCGAAGCGCGCTGTGAGTAATAAGTCGCCGCGAGTTCGCCCGGCACGCCATCTGCGTCTGCGCGGTTGCGCGTAAGGGGCGCCATGAAGACGCGATTTGCCAGGACCAAAGATCCAAGCTGAACAGATTCGAACAGATTCGCCATTTTGGTGCTCCTGTAGTTCACCGACGTCGTAAGCTGCTGGTGATAAGGCGCTGGCTGCTTTCGCGTGCTGCCACCTGTGGTCCCTAAACTCGGTTCCTGCGCCGCAGCCAACGCGGCGTAGGAACCGCCACCCAACAGACCGCCGTTACTTCTTGGTTGCGCGGGCAGTCTGTTCGATCACATCGACCACCACGTCCGGGTAAGTGATGGGGATGGCGTGCGAAGAGTTCAGCTCAATGACGTGAGAGTGGGCACGATCGGCTTCGAACTTAAATTCTTCCTGGGGAATGACGGGATCCAGCAGGGGCCTGATTTGCCAGCTCGGCTTGCTCGTCCATGCAGCCGATGTCAGTGGTTCGTTGAGGGCTGCCAGGCTGATGGGGCGTTGGGTGGCGATCATCAGGGCGACCACGCTCTCAGGCACATCGGCGGCGACGAGGTAGCGGTACTTGTCGGCTTTGACGTGGACATTCGTGCCGCTGGTTCCGTCGGGCAGGGTGTATGGGGTCAGCTCGACGGACGAGGCAAAGTCGCCGCCGGGAAACCGTACGAGACAATCGTTTGCAGATTCTCCTACCCCGGGCATAGGGGAGCCCGCGTAGATAAGGGCCTTGACCTTGGGGTCGTCTCCGGCCTGGGTGATGACGGCCCCGCCGTAGGCGTGGGAAACAAGGATCACGGGGCCCTCGATCTTCCAGCACGCTACGCAGGTAGGCAGCGTCGACCGCTACGCCCAGCAAGGGATTGGAGAAGACCTTGACCGGGTAGGCGTCGCGCTGGAGTCCCTGGATCACTCCATGAGTCCAGATCGACGAGTCTTCGAGGGCCCCGTGCACAAGCACGATAGTGGGCTTGAGCGATTGACCACTCCCCGAGTTAGGAGAGTCGTTATTTTCGATTTGTCTTTCAGTGTCCATGATGAGTTGTTCTCCGTTGTATTGATCCGTTGCGGTTTGCCCGCTGGAGGTAGGCGCGAAAGCCCAACCTACCCGTTGGTTTTCGTTTCCGCCGATCGCCTTCCTACCGTAGTAGCCGACGAGGTAAAGAGAACCGCCGAGCGATATCAATCCTGCTTGTGGATCGTCTGGGCGTAGGTCTTGCCGTATGGGTAGAACAGTTCCTTGCGGCCCTCCTGCCACGCACGTTGTCGTTTCGCATGTTCTTGAAGTTCCCCTTCACTCAGTTGCGGACCACTATGCAGCGTGATCCGTGTTTGTGAGCGGTTTCACGCCCATATCTCCGCCTCTCAGCCTTCTGTCCTTACTTACCCGTTCCTTGCTTCGGCCGCACCGTCGCACCTGTTCGGGGGAATGAATCCCTGGAGTATTGATGTAGCCTTTTGCCCATGGGTGAGATCTGCGTCGCCTCGGTCACGATGAGTCCAGCCGAAGCGCGCTGTGAGTAATGAGTCGCCGCGAGTTCGCCCGGCACGCCATCTGCGTCTGCGCGGTTGCGTGTGAGGGGCGCCATGAAGACGCGATTTGCCAGGACCAAAGATCCAAGCTGAACAGATTCGAACAGATTCGCCATTTTTGTGCTCCTGTTGCTCAACGATGCAGTGGGCTGCTTGTGATGAGCCGGCGGTGAAGAACTCCTATCAGGTTCGACATTCCTGCTCCGCGCTCTGACCGAAAATGGTTGGGCTCGAACTGCCGCTGAGCATCGCAGTCGCGCATCGGATCGATTTAGTTTCTGATCTCTTCCGCACGTTCCTTGAGGGCACGAAGCCACTCTTCGTGCGATACCAAGAGCCGGTCGCGCGTGCGCGCTCCTAAGAAGAAAAGAAGCAGACCGCTTTGCGACTCTTCCGTGATGACGCGACAGCCCCCGGGTGTCGCTTCTATATACCAAGCGTGAGAGCCGCTCGTTCCTGCGGGCCCCCTGGCCGACCAAACAAGAGTATGGTGCGGTTCGAACGTTACGACTTCGGGCTCGAAGTAAAAGCCTAATGTTTTAAATCGAAACTTCGAATCGGAACTCAAGCACCAACCGCCACGAAGGATGGACACATCCGAACAATGCTTGTACCACTGCGGCCACGCAACGCAATCGATCAGTTGTGACCAGACAGCTTGAGGCGAGGCGGCAACATCAACGATATTCTGTGCAAAGACTCTCGCCGTTGCGGGTGCGTGCTCCGCAGGCCAAGGTATATGCGAATCTGGAATCCGCTTACTAGCATTAGCCTCTCCTCGCAGATCCTTCCAAACACCAAAAGCAGTGAACAATCCGAGGAGGAGAACAACAACGGGAATTACAGGTGGCTTGATACCGAGAGGAAGAACGCTAGCAGGTACCTGAGGCTGCAGGTGGACATAGATTGCCGTGCCCATCTGAGCAACGAGGATCGAACACGCGATCAGGAGGAGTTGATCTCTGCTTTTTGCGGTCAACGACCTCCGAAGCCATGGCAGTAAGAACAGGCTCCCGGTAACCATTTCCATCAGTTTGCCCGCGAGAATCGCCTCATGGGGAAGATGACTCTGTTGAATCTGGATATCAAACCATCCACGGAATGGCTGGAAGAATTTAAGGAATCCGAACATGAACATCAGAACTCCCAGGAACAGCGACAAAGCCTTGCTCAGGCGACGAGACATTCTCTTTCTCCACTTTCGAAATTCTCCGACTTCCCAGCGCGAGTACTCCCCACAATAAGGCAACAACTACTCGCCGCCTTCGACACCGTTGGCGATGTCCGAAAAACCTTTCGCGACCCGGTCTGGCTGGGTGATGTACGCCAAATGCCCCGCGTCAATGTTATGCACGACGGTCCTGTTTCGTTGAGCAAACTTGTCCGCCTCGCTGATCCATGTTGCTCGAGAGAAGGGAACAGCCCCTGGCCTCGTAATGTGTGCATATAAGTGCGTGGCACGCTTCCCCAGCGTTCCGGGGTTTTGACGGTCACCGTGTTTAGAGGCGTGACCGGTTCGTCGGGTGTGTACAGGTTAGAGATGACGGTGTGTTTCGTCGAACATGAACTCCCCGAAGCCTGCGTACACAATCGGATCGACGGTGTTCCAGGAGACACTATCGAAACACGGCGAACATCTTCGCTATTCGAGACGTCGGCGGCATAAGTCCGAACGTCGAGGCTGCCTTCAGACTTGATCGGGGAATTCAGCTTCGCTTTGTCGCGAGCAACCGCGCCGCCTGTATGTTCTCGGTCATAAGGCGCTTTGCCAGAGCCCATCCCAGCCCTGGTCCGACCTCGAAGACGATTCGCTGTCTCGCGTGCCGCCATGCGTGTCCCTCCTACGCCTCCCGGTCGCGCAAATCTCGTAGGAGCTGGTAGGCCGCAGGGACGTTGACAGAGTTATGCGCCCACTCGAACAGGCTGTATTCGCTATAGTCGGGCATACCGACCGCCTCGATAGTGGCCTCGAGAGATCGACCCTCTGCGATTGCTGCGCTAACCGCGGTATCAAGCTCACGCAGATACCGAATCGGAAAGTCGATATCAGCTGGCCGCATCGGGCGCCCGTGTCCCGGAATGATCGTCGCGTCTTTCGGGAGGAAATCGCGCACCTTCGTCAGCGTTTCAATGGTCTCCCGGTGACGTCCTTCCAGAAGCCACGGGAGCGCCGGAGAAGGAGCCTGGATCATGTTGCCGACCCACAGAACCTTCGCGTCCGGCGTCCAAATCACCAAGTCACCTGGCGTCTGCGCAAATCCAAAGTGACGAATCTCGACCGTGCGACCACCGAGATCGACGCTGATCATGTCCGAGACAGTGATATCGGCGCTGCGCGGCTGCACGCGCTCAATACCTTTGCCCTTGCCCATGAGGCCGAGCATGAAGCGGCGATCATCTTCAAACTTCTCGTCCATGTAGCGCTTCGTTGCGGGGTGCTGGATCACCACGGTGCTGTCCGGAAACACGTAGTTCCCATAAGCGTGGTCACCGTGATAGCTCGTGTTGACGAGGAAGCGAATCGGCTTCGAGGTCTCCCTGCGGACAAGGCCGATGTGCTGGGAAGCGAGATCGCCGTTCAGCATTGCCTCGACAACCAAAACGCTTCGTTCGCCGATTACAAAGCCCCCGGTCGTAGCGACGTGATCCTTGGCGAATACGTCGTCAGGCATTACAGCAAACACGCCGGGCGCCATCTCTTTCGAGATGAGGTTTACCGACGCAGCATCCCAGGGAGGCGTCGTCTCGTGCTCGTCTTTCTGTGTCATCGCATGATCTCCTTCAAAAGGCTATTCTGAGACACCCCGCCATCGGATCAGCGAATGTGCCTTCGACGCGGCGCTGGTATCATTGAGAGCAGGTCAATCTTGACCTGAGCGTCCTCCTCACCCTCGTGGTTTCGTTGGAACCACGAACTAACGGACACAACCGCAACTGGCTCATCAACGAGGCGTTGGCGAGGTGTTGAACTTGGCCGGAAACTGCTTCTCGATGGCGCTAGACAGGCCGTCTGCAATCACGTACATGTGCTGCCTCATGGCGGTCCAGGTCTGAGCTTCTGCCCCGTATTGGTGGTCATGCAACTGCTCGATCTGCTGCACGTGGTGGCCGACGTGCGCGAGAAGCATTCCTCGTGCCGCGTCGACGGGCAGACCGGTAGCTCCACTTAGAAAAACGGCAAGCGCATTCCCGTTGGCGACAGCATCTTTCAAAGCCGCGTCCTGCTTCGCCGGGCTGCCGGCGACCGTTGCATCAAGATACTGCTTGATCGGCTCGTAGTGTCCAACGATCAGTCCGAAGAATTCGTCTGACGCTGCCTTGCCGCTGAAGGGTTCAATCACCTCAGCGACCCGCTTCGCGTTGGCGATGACCTCGCCATCTGCGACTTTCGCAGCAGCAGGGTTGTTGGCGAGAGTTTCGATGACGACGTTGCGAATCCAGAAAACGTGTTCTACCCAGAGGTCGCGCATGACTTCCCTCTGTTCGATCGCAGTGCTGATTGCGGGCGGTTTGGCAGCCCGATGATCGGAATCCTGTGCCTGGACGGGCAAGACGACTCCGAACATCGCGGCAAGGGCCACAGACGCCAGAGTAGTATGCAAAGTGGGTTTCATCCTATGTTTTTCCTCGGAATATTAAGGGACACTGAAATTTGGGTGGCCGAACTGCTCATAACATTGCTCCTGAACCTGCAGACCCGAAACCTTTATTCTTCCACTTGATCAAAATCCAAAAGATCATCAAATGTGAAACGACTACCAAGGGAGCGTAAAACGTATAGATATACCAAGTGGTACCTAGGTTGAAGCTCGGCAAATTCACCCGCAAGACGGTGCGTAATACGTTTAGCGCGTCCAAGAATCCCCACGTGTTGGCCACCCACACGAGAGGAACGGCAATACGCCAATTGCTCCGCAGAGCATAGATGGAAGCGAGGGCCAGCGCCGCTTCTAACAGATCACCGTAAGCACCACCGGAAAGGACTTCTCTGGGCAGTTTCGGATCGACCATACCCGTAACCAACAAAATCATTCCCACATAGCGGGGCACATGCACCCAGAGCAGCGGAATAAGAGCAGAATCACGAGTAAGTTTGGTTAGGTACGGCCAAACGTACCATGCCACGATGATGCCGAAGACGAAAACACTCGTCAGAAGCTGCAACCAGAAAATAGTGACGTTATTCATCGTCGACCCCACGCGCGAAGTCATTTCCGCGCGAACCGCAAAGTTTGATCATTATCCGGCTCCCTTTCATGAAGCTGATTAACGGACAGACATGTCTGTTTGTTCTGTAATGATTTTCTTTGCGATGTCGAACACTTCCGAAGGCTCAGGACGATAACGATAATCCGGGTCCGCCTTCACATCGCGAATAACACCGCTGCCGTCGATGACGAAACGGGCAGGGATCGGGAGTTGCCAGCCACTCGCCTCATTTATGGCCTGAATGTCCAACTTGAATACGTTCCGGTACACGTTCTTCAGATCCTCAGGGAATGTGTAGACCAACCCAAAGGCCTTGGCGATCTCGTTATCCTTGTCCACGAGCAAATTGAATTTCAGCTTCTCGGCCGTCGCCTGCTTTCGAGTTCTGTCAGGGCTTTGCGGAGAAAGCACGAGGAGCTCTATGCCAGCCTGCCGAAACTGGTCATACACTTCGTTAAGAGCGCGTACCTCCGCCGAGCAGAATGGGCACCAGCTACCGCGCGTGAAGCTTACGACAAGCGGACCGTGCTTGATCAAGTCAACAGCCGATATGTCCTCGCCGTGCTGGTTCTTCAGCGTGAATGCCGGCGCTTTCGCGCCAGGCTTGAGGATATGGTCAACCGCTCCGTTTTTGCGGAGGGATTTGATATGACCTTCCATAACGGCGCTAGCGCTGTCCGGAATAATCTTTGCGAACTTGTCCCGTAGTTCGGCAAGCGTTCGTTCGAGTTGCATAAACAATCTCCCTTGCGCCTTTGTGTTGGCGCGCGACGCGCTTATTGGTCTGCGCAAGCATCGTCCGATTACCCAGCAGCAAGACCATCACTGGGACGTCGTGGATCTTCTCTGTCAATGGTGTTCCTCAAAGAACTTGGGCAGCGCTCGTCCGAGACCACCGCTGAAGGCAAGAGCCTATCGAGATTCGCGATCCAATGGCATTTGTCTCACAACGAAGCGCAGCCCCAAGGCCTTACTTCTCGGCGACCACCTGAACCCGATGAACCTTAGGAGCCACGGAAAATAGCTTCTCCGCATTCGCCGCAAGCTCCTTTGCAGCCTCGCCTTTCATATGGGCGTCGCGGCCAGCTTCATCATTAAAGGTGTCGAAGATTACATATACTCCAGGCTCACCTTCGTCTTTCGCCGCGCACCACGACACCGTTCCAGGCTCTCCACTTGCCAGCGCGGCCTCCTTCTTTAGAAACGCCTCGATTTCCGATTCCTTTCCTGGTTTAGCCTTCAACTCAACAAGTAACGCGAACTTAGCCATTTGGACCTTTTCATGCAACTGATTACGAGACAGACATGTCTGTCTCGTCCATTTAAGTCTACGCAGACATCTCTATCTCTGTCAAAATTGAACTTGTGAAAGCGAGCCAGAAGACCGATCCGCGCACAAGAATACTGAAGGTTGCCGACCGCCTCTTCTACGCAGAGGGGGTCCGCGCGACCGGCACCGAGAAGATCATGTCCATCGCCGAAGTCGCAAAGGCGACGTTTTATCGGCATTTCGAAAGCAAGGATGCCCTCGTGCTCGCATACCTCGAAAACCGCGATCGAGCTCTTTGGGACTATCTCTCTCATCCCACTCCCCCAAAGGATCTGCGTGAGGCTCTGACCAAATTCGAACAAATGGCGAACTGGCCCGAAATAATCGGCTGCCCGTTCCTTCGTATCGCATCCGAATACCCGGATACTGCCCACCCGTACCATCGCCTGGCGATCGAACACCAAAACAAGATTCTTGACTATCTAATCGATCTGCTAAAGCCCTTCGCGATCGACAAAAGGGCGGCGGCCGCGGCGATACTTAGCGTCATCGATGGCGCCTTCTCCATTCGAATGCTCTATGGGAATTCGAAAGTGATTCCGATTCTCTCGCCCGCCGAGGCAGTACTCAAGAGCTTTCAGCGCGCGGGAGCTCAACGCCGAAGATGATTGGCTGTCATTATGAAGCCTCATCCCGGCAAGTCCCCCCGGGTTCAGCTTCCGGAGCGCGGTCTGCGCTCTCTCGAGTGACGACCCAAAACTTTAGGTGAAGTGTGCGCATTGTTGCAAAACCCCTTCCACTCTTCCGGGCCTTTCTTTGCGCTTTCAGCTGGGCCGCTTATGCTCTTGTGATTAACAGCCATCACGAATCCGCAGCGCTCAGCCGTGCGCTAAATTGGCGGGGATCTCCGAATCTTTTCCTTTCGTCCGAACACGCAGCGAGCAATCGCGTTGCCGGCCAAGAATTCTCGTCTGTTCTATTCATCGCCTGTCATAGATTGCGAATACCGTTCGATTCGAAACCTAACTGTGAGCTGGTGCGACGACGTTGAAGCTCATGAGCGCCGTCGATTCATCCGTATAAATCGCAAACACAGTGTAGAGTTTCGTAAGCAACATCAGATCCTGTGTTTGTTTGTTCAAGTTCAATAACTTGATCGCACCGCCCTGAGAAGTGGCTTCGACGTTGCTCGCAATCAGCTGGCCGAGACCAAAGCTGTCGAAGTACGTTACTCCGCTAAGGTCGAGAACGATATTCTTACGCAGGCTTTCGAGCAGTCCGCGGACGGTGTCTCGAAGGGATGGTCCGGAAGCCCCTAAGGTTAAGCGGCCCGCTAGCTGCAAGATCGTTGCATTTGTGGCTTCACGAACATTGATTGTCAAACTCATAATAGAACCTCGTTTCTTTCCTGGTAGGCGATAGCGATTCTCATGAAACAGTTGAGTAAACAAATTCGAAAGACGGTGGATCACATCAACGGCGTTGATCTCACAAAGCTGGACGACTCAAGACCACGCCGAACTCGGGAGGCAACATACTGCGCATTCGAATTCGTGCACGCAGCAACCGTATCTTCACGCAAGAATGAGAAACCCCGAGCGCATCTGCCGTCTCTTTGATTGTGTATTGTTCTACGTCACGTAAGACAAGTACCGAGCGATACTTCCGTGGCAAAGAGATCACCGCTTTGGCGAGCGTGTCGCGGAGTTCTTTTCTCTCAAGGGCTTCCAAGGGCATTTCTCTCCGATCGGGAAACTGCGCTAGGAGGTGATCTCCATCGTCTATGCGCCATCCTTCCTCCAACGACGTGCGAATATGGCGGCGATTGTTACGCAACTTCAACCTCGCTTCGTTGATAACGATATGGACCAGCCAAGTGCTGAACTTGCACTCCCGCCGAAAACCGGAAAAACTGCAGCACGCCTTGAGCATTGCTTCCTGTACTACTTCTTCGGCGTCCGCCTCATTGCGCACGATACGGAGCGCAACGCGGTAGACCATCCGTTCGCATTGATGGATCAACTGCCAGAACGGTTTCGTGTCTTCTGCGGCAGCGCTATCAAAGAACTTGGATTTCAATAGACTCATGCCTGGCACCCGGCAGGCATTTTCCGCGAGTGCGTTATCCCTGTCTGTTACAAAAGGAACACGCGAACAGAGGACTGTGAGAAATGTTGCGCGTGGTGCTTTTGGGATGATCCCTTCTTCGCTGAACTCGCGTGTTCGGCTGCTTTAGCTTTTCTCTTAGGTGTTGCGAGCCGACAACTCTCGCTCCGCCTGCAGCCAATCGTCCGTGTCAAGTCCATGACTTCCACCCCGCTCGACATACATCTCGTATGCTCGTAACTGAATCTCCTCGGCGGTTGGAGTTCTTGTAACCTGCTTTCCCTGCACGTCCGAATTCGACTCGCTTGTTGATTCCTTACCGGGATCCGCAGCCAAGTTCTTCGCTTTCATGTTCCGTTCTTCCCCTCTCACATTTGGTTTGTAGCGCAAGACGAAATGCCTACAGGCGACGTCATTGTTTACAAATCAGCGATTCGATGTTCGCAGGTCGTAGGAAGTTACATGCGGAGCGATCGGCCATCTCGATCGATGAGAGTGTCGGGGCCCTTCATCGTGTAACTTATTTCGCACCCTCGACTCTAACGTCTGAGCGAGAAAAGGAAATTCCTGAACATCCAGCCTAGGTGGATGGTTCCGCTTCCAGATCAATATGCGAGTAGGTTCGCGGCTTTTCGCTTCGACGGCGCTGATGTTGCTGGTATCGTTGGCAAGCCAGGGGCAAGTCGCCAGTGGCGTGCATCCGAGAGCCTATGTGGATGCCGCAGATCTGGGAGACTCAATCAACCTCTCGGGCGATTGGGCCTTTCAACCAGGCGACGACTCCCGGTGGTCCCGCCCGGATTTCGATGACTCACATTGGCGCATCATTTCCACGCAACAGTCGTGGCAAGACCAAGGAGTAAGCCGGCCTCGCGACTTCTTCTGGTACCGCCTGCATGTGAGATTACCGCTTCAGCATGCTCCCTTGAGTTTCTTGTTCGGCTATTCGGCCTTTCCATACGAAGTTTACGTCAATGGCCAGTTAGTTGGACGTTTCGGCCGGTTACCGCCTGACGAGAGAGTGGATGGAGCTTTGGTCCGCGTTTTCGAAATTCCTCCTTCGGCTGCCAGCGGCGACATCACCATTGCTATCCGCTTCCTGTGTTGGTGGCGATGGGAGTCGCGTTATATCTGGGGCGGAATTGTTGGGGAGCGCGGCTTGGTGCTGGGCACTACGCGTGCCGTCAAAGACGAATACCGTTCCTGGCAAAGCCAAAGGCGCTATGAGTGGTTGCCGGATTTTAGCGTAGGGTTCCTATCGATTCTGCTGGCAGCCGGCTTGCTCCTTCTCTATCGAACTCAGCGTAAGCAGAGCGAGTACCTCTGGATAACGGCCTACTTCGCCTCGATAACCGGTTGGATCTTCGTCAACGATTTCCAGTCGATATCCCCCATCTCGATTCAAGCCATAAAGTATCTCGACGTTGGCTTGATGGCTATTAGTGAAGTATTGCTGCTACAGTTCGTTTTTGCATTTCTACGTCAGTCTATTCCACTCTGGTTACGCACCTATCAGCTATCGCTGTTGGGGCTCCCGCTGGTGGTTGCGGCGTATTTCGCCGGTTTAATTAGTCTGAGTGCCTCTGACGTGACTGTGTTGCTCTGGGGGCTACCTTATGCCCTTGTAATTCCTGTTCTCCTGTTTTGGCGGTATATTCGCGGACTTAAAGAAGCCGGATTCCTTGTTATTCCTCTCCTTCTCGTTAATCTGAACGGAATCTTGAATAGTCTGGCGTGGCTGCTTTATGAACTCAGGCTACGGGACACCGACGCGGATTTCGTTCCTACTTTCCAATTAGGCCCAATTCCCATCAATATTGGCCAAATTGATGGCCTGCTGTTCGTTCTGAGCATCGCCGCTGTGCTCTTGCATCGCTTCCACAAAACCAGCCGTGAGCAGGAGCGGGCTCAAGCGGAGTTGGAGGCCGCCCGCAACATGCAAGAGGTGATGCTGCCCCAACAAATCGGTTCGACACCTGGCTTCGCAATTGAGGCTGTCTACATACCGGCACAGGAAGTTGGCGGCGATTTCTTCCGGCTGTTCCCGGGCGCCGATGAATCTCTTCTTGTCGTCATCGGTGACGTCAGCGGCAAGGGCGTCAAGGCCGCTATGCTCGTAAGCCTCATAGTCGGGCTGCTGCAGAAGATCGTTGAGATCACGCGCGAGCCTAGCGGCATCCTTAGCGACTTGAACACTTCGCTCTCTGGGCACACTGGTGGCTCGTTTGCGACCTGTTGCTGCGCCTTGATGGGGCCGGACGGTCATTTGCGGATCGCGAATGCGGGCCATCTTTCCCCGTACTGCCATGGACGCGAACTGGAGACCCCGGGTGGATTACCCTTGGGTATAGCACCCGACACCACCTACGACCAGGTTGACTTTAGTCTCAGGCCCGGTGATCGCGTAGTATTCCTCTCCGACGGTGTCGTCGAAGCGCGCAGCAAGTCCGGCGAACTCTATGGTTTCAAGCGCTTTGGCGCCATCAGCATCGAACCTGCCGACTTGATTGCTATGGCGGCGCAACGCTTCGGGCAGGAAGACGACATTACCGTGCTAAGCGTGGAATTACAACCGCTGCCAACTTTGATTTAGAAAGTCGGCATTGGGGGCAGTCTCGCAGGATCGTCCGCTACCATGCAGCAGCACGGATTTTCTCTATCGATTTGCGGTGAAAGTCATGGATGTTAACGAGACGCTTGATCTTCAACAGAAAGTCGCACGCCTGCAAGCACTTCTCGAAGTGAGCCGGCGCATCCACGCCACCATACAACTCGACGAGGTGTTGCGTGTTGCTCTGGAGACCGTAGTGCTTGAACTGGAGATGGAGGGCGCATATTTCACCTCCTTTCCGTTTTCTGAAGGCCGTATTCCGCCGCATAGTCTCCTGAATCCGAACGGGCCCGAACTGGGCGGCGGAAGTTTTCGTTTTGCACTTCGGGACAAAGCCGGCGAGCTGTTGACGGAGTTGGTCGTAATCCCGCGCGAAGGTATGCCACTGACGCTTGAAGAGGCAGATTTCCTTGAGCAGCTCACTCTGCAAATCGCAATTGCCATTGAGAATGCTCGAAATCACGAGCGGATCATACATTTGCAACGGGTTGAGCAGGACTTGGCCAGTGCAAGAGCCATTCAACGCAGTCTGCTGCCGTCGTCGGTGCATGCAGTAGCCGGCTATAAGACTGCGATCCGTTCGATTTCATCCTACGAGGTCGGTGGAGATTATCTCGATTCGTTTCGGGCTCCGTCAGGTGAGCAGATTATGATTGTGGCCGATGTGGCTGGTAAAGGGCTGACGTCCGCGATGATAGCGAGTTCATTCCGGGCGGCCTTTCGCGCAATGATTATGGCAGGACTACCGCTCGTCGAAGTCGCCCAGCAGTTGAATGCGTTGTCTTATGCGGAAGGACCGGAAGCACGAAGCCGGTATGTGACGGCGGTACTTTTTCGTCTGGACCCAGAAGCCAACTCACTGGAAGTTGTGAATGCTGGTCACAATCCAGCCATGTTATGGACTACACCGGCGCACGGTCCGGCATTGCTAGGAGCCAGCGGGGCTCCAATCGGTGTGCAGCCTTCGGCTCAGTATGCGAGCGAAAAATATGAACTAGAAAGGGGGGCCCGGCTGCTTGCCTACACAGACGGGCTGACGGAGGTGTTCAGGGGTGACGAGGAGTTTGGTTTAGACCGCTTGATCGATACATTTCGTGCTGGCCCGTTGGACGCAGAGGCCGCACTCGACCACATCTGGACTACACTTGCAGCATTCACGACAGAGCCCGAGCAGAGAGACGATATGACTGCGCTGGTGCTTCTGCGGAATGGATGAGACGAACATATGGACAAGGACGTGCTCGAGGTTTTCGTGTTGAGCCTGCCGTCGAAACTCGGTCACGAAAAGGTGGCTATGAGCACGGCAGCGAGCGTAGCTAAGCTAATGGGATTCTCAGAGGACCGAATTGAGGATCTGAAGACCGCTGTCGCGGAAGCCTGCATTAACTCGATAGAGCACGGTAACCGGATGGATGAGTCTCTGAAAGTGGGAATAATCCTTTCGATGACTGCGACGTCGCTTGAAATCAGGGTCTGCGATCAGGGGAGCGGTCTAGGTGCGAAGACTTCCTCCCCGGACATTGATTCAAAGATGGGTGGTGAGGAGAACCCTCGCGGCATGGGAAAGTTTCTGATCCAAGCGTTGATGGATGAAGTGGAGTGGATCAACTCTCAGCCGACTGGCAGTTGCGCGCGCTTGGTGATCCATTTGAAGAAGCCGGAGGGGGAGTAAATGCAGAATAGGACAACCAGCGTCAGAGTGAGCGAGACAGCAGGACCTTCCGGAAAACCCATAACGGTTTTGCGCTTTTCAGGAGATATTACCAGCACGTCGAAAGAGACAGTGCTTGGCACCTATCAGGGTCTGCCACCCGAGGTGAAGCGTATCCTGTTGGATCTCTCGAAGGTGGAGTACATTAATTCGAGTGGGATCGCGCTGATCATTCAGGTGCTGATGCAGGCACGCAACACCGGGCGGTCGGTTCAAACTTTCGGTCTATCCGATCATTTTACGAAGGTTTTTACCATGGTCGGCATGACGAAATATACAGATCTTCACGCTGACGAGCAATCGGCATGCGCTGCATTCACGGAATAGTTTGTGTGGCAAACGGCAACCGTTAAATCCCATCAATCGTGCAACACAACATTGAGTAGCGAACTGTGGACTTCGAGTTCGCCGTTGTATTTAATAAAGCCCAGGCGTCTAAACTTGTTCAGGAACTCGTTCACTCGTGAACGGCTCGCGCCTACCATCTCGGCCAGCGTCTCTTGGCTGATTCTTGGAATCACTTTTTGCTTTTGACCTTCTTTGCCGAAATTAGCCAGCAGCAGCAAAACCCGGGCCAATCGTTTTTCACTGGAGTTAAAGAGCTGATCGATTAGATCCGCTTCGTAGCGAATGTTCCGCGCCAATAAATGAGTTACGAACATTTCGGAGAGCCCTCGTTCACGGTGCAGTACCTGCATCATGGTTTTCTTCTCAATTCGCAGAACCGTCGAATCCGAAAAGGCACTGGCAAAACCCATGCGCAAAGGCTGGCCGGCGAGGCTACCCTCGCCGAAGAAGTTGCCTTGATCCAAAATACCGATGGTTGCTTCCTTTCCATTGTTCGACACGACCGTGAGCTTGACCTTACCGTTCTTTAAATAAAATACCGCGTCACTTGGATCGCCTTGGGTGAAGATGCGCTTGCCCGCTCGGAAGGTCAAAAGTCTCCGCCCTTCCCCGATCGTCGCAAGGAAGACCCTCGGATCAAAATCGCGCCTCTTTCGCGCGCCACTCGAATTGATCAAGGTGGTGTTTGTTTGATTCATCTCCTCGATTGTTTTCAATCGATCGCTCCGAAACTTGGCTGGATCTGCTCCGAATTAAGAATTAGGCCGAAAGACACCTAAAGAAGGCGCCAATGCATCCCTCATCTTCAGGCGGGCGCGGGAGAGCCTCGTCTTCACACTGGCTTCGCTAATGCCGAGCGCCTGTACTGTTTCGGCGATACTGAGTTTCTGCACGTCCCGCAATACGAACACGGTACGATATTTTTCAGGGAGTGAATTCAGAGCTTTAATAAGTGCCTCGCGAAGCTCTTTCTGTTCTAACGCTTCTGATGGTATTTCTCGCCAGTCGGCGAGGTCTTTCGGAACATAGTCGCCATCCTCGGAACGCTGGCCATCGTCCAACGATTCATAAAGATGGCGGCGATCCTTTCGCAACCTCATCTTCGCTTCGTTGAGAGTGATCTGGATCAACCATGTGCTGAACTTCGCTTCCTGTCGAAAACTGCGAAGCCCCTTAAATGCCTTGAGGACTGCCTCCTGAACGATATCTTCGGCGTCGGCCTCGTTCCTGACCAGCGACAAGGCAGCGAGAAATATGGCGCGTTCGTAAGGTCGCACAAGTTCGTAGAAGCACTCGATCTCTCCGTTTATCACGCGATGGATCAGGAATGATTCCGCGGAATTCGTTTTAGTAATGTTGGCTCCACGAGCGTTCCGGGACCAGGTTTGATTCTCGAGCGGCAGAGCTTTCTCGGAGGTTTTGGTCATTGCTGGTGCCTCTGCTTCAATTGTTGGCTGAAGAACGGCGAGCAATTGTTGGCCGATGAATTGAGAGCAGTTGATTTGGAAGACTTTTCTCTGGTAGAGGTCGCGTAGCAGACCGGCCCCCTCCAGGTCGGTAAACCAAAGCTTTTTGAGGTCCAGAGTTATAGTCTTGTTCCTTAAGAGAGCGGTATTGCTCAATTGCCGCAGTTCTTCTACCCAGGGGCCGATGAGCTTACCTTCCAATTGGAATTGGATCGAGACGTCTGAGTCGCTGGTGACCGAAATTCTGAGCACTGGGGATATTTCCTCCGAGGACTCCTTTGGTAGGGCAAGCGAGACGCCACAGGCAACAGCGCAAGAAGAAAAGGCTATGTGATTGATTAGGCAAGGATTGGAGAGAGACAAGCTTGAGCTAGCGCTCGGAGAATCCACGAACCCTCGTGGGAGCGGCTAGTTGGCGGTTCGTGGCTGCGATATTTCGTGGGGGCGCCGTGACAAAGAACGCCCGATACCAAGCCGCTTCATCCGGCTGCGGAGAGTATTGGGGTGCAGGCCTAGAAGCTTGGCAGCTCCGCGAGAGCCTTCGATCACCCCTTCTGTTCTTGCTAGCACTTCAAGGATATGCCGCTTTTCCACCTGTTGCAATGAGAACGAGGCATTCAGATCTCCCTCTGACTTTGGCTTATGAGAAGAAGTTCCATCCCCAACTTCATTTGCGGCTTCTGGATCCTCGTTGGCAAAAGGCAAGAGGTCGCGGCCCAGACGCAGAATGGGTCCTTGTGACAGCACAACCGCACGTTCGATAACGTTCTGCAGCTCGCGAACGTTACCCGGCCAATCGTACTGCGTCAGCACGTCGATAGTCTCCTGTGCAATGGCAATGCCCTGCTTGCCTAGTTGCCTGGCGAACCGTTCGACAAAAAAGCTGGTCAAGAGAGGAATGTCGGAACGGCGTTGTCGCAAAGGTGGGACCGACACGGGAAGAACATTGAGACGATAGTATAGGTCGGCACGGAACCGTCCTTCCTGGACGGCCTTCTCCAAGTCGCGGTTGCTCGCCGCAATGATCCTGACGTCTACCAAGAGGGTTCGGCTGCTTCCCAGCGGCTCGAACTCATGCTCTTGTAGGACTCGTAACAGCTTGACCTGCGTATCAAGGGGCAACTCGCTGACCTCGTCCAAGAACAGAGTCCCTCGATCCGCGAGCTCGAATCTACCCATCCGGCGTTCCAAGGCACCGGTGAAGGCGCCCTTCATGTGTCCAAATAGTTCACTCTCGACAAGGCCGGTGGGGATGGCTCCGCAATTCAGTTTCACGAGCGGGCGTCCCTTGCGCTTGCTGTGGCTGTGTATGGCGCGGGCAAACAACTCCTTGCCACAACCGGTCTCGCCTAATATAAGAACCGTCGAGTCAGTGGGGGCAACAGTCTCAACCTGTTGCAGCACTTTAATAAGGGCTCGACTGTTCCCCACGACCTCTTCAAAATTGTGCTCTTTGCTGATTTCTTCTTGGAGATAGACATTTTCCGCTTCGAGCTTATGCTGCAATTCTTTCACCTGCACCAGCGCAGCCTGCAGCTGCGCTTCCGCACGCTGCCGCTTCAGTTCAGCCGCAGCCCTCGCCGCAAAAATCTTGAGCACGTCGATGCCGCGGGGATCGCGTTTCATCGGCTTATCATCAAGAGCGGCGATGTGCCCTATCACACTTCCCATTGCATCTAGCATCGGCACTCCGAGGTAGCTCTCGGCGTTCCAGCTCTCCAAAGCTTTAGCCAGAGGAAACAGAACCTGGACTCCTTTCTCGTACTGACACACTTCTCCTTGCAGAACGTTCATGCAGGGCGTGTCCGCGATATCAAACTCAAAGTTCTTCCCCAACTGATCGGCATCCCAGAAGGCAAGCGTCTTTGCGCGCTTTTGGTCGTCGCACGATGCAATAAAGGCATAACGAAAGCGAAATGCCGCTGCCATGTGGCGCACCAGCGACGCGAAGAAATCAACTCCAGTTGCTGCCGCGGTGCCCACCACAATCGATCTGAAAGTCTCTTCGGCGCTGTGGCGCTCGGTGACATTGCGCACCAGACCAATGATCCCGACAATGCGGTCTTGTGCGTCACGGTGGGGAGCAAAGGTACAAGATTCCCAAACATCTTGGCCTTCCGCCGAATGCTTTGGAATCAGAGCATCAGGAACTTGAACGACTTCTCCCTGCAACGCTCGTTTCAAAGCCGCTTCAATGCCGCTAGGAATAAGGCGAGGGAAAACGTCGGTGGCAACCTTACCCAAGACTTCCTCTGCGCGCCTACCCGTGAGGCGCTCCATAAACGGATTCCACAATTGATAACGCAACTCTGGGTCGTAGACGATAATGCCTTCCGCGGCGCCATCCATGATTTCCTGATTGAACTGGATCGCCTGACGCAGATCACTTTCATTTTTCTTGTGCTCGGTAATGTCTCGCGAGAGCGCGAGGAGGCGCTCTGGTCTTCCATCCGCATCAAGAATGGGACTGACCACAACGTCCCACCATCGCGGCTGGCCGGTTATTCGGGTCGCGAAATAGCCGGCACAGTGTCCCGTTCCCCCAGCTACCGCTTCCTTTACAGCGGCTCTTGCCGCTTCTCTGTCATCCCCTTCCCAGAAATCAATCCAGGAACTGTCCGGAGACAAGTCCGCATCGCAGATTTCTAGCGCCTGCATGCCCGCCTTGTTCATAAAGAGTATTCGGCCTTCGAGATCGAGGACCTTGATGCAGTCCCGGCTACCAGTGATCAGCCGACTCCTAAACTCCTCACTGGCGCGTAAGGACTCTGAAGCAAGTTGCTGTTCCGCCGCCATCCGGTCCAGTTCGGTCTTTGCGCGCTGAAGCTCCAACTGCGCTGCATGAAGAGGTTCTTGCTCATCGTTGGACGCAGCAGCTGGGAGTTCAGGGTTCTGTCGCGGCGAACTGGACCTGGTCGCCGGTGTTCTTGGGAAGCTCATGCTCTTTGAGTCTTGGTTTCAGTTAGGGCAGCCACACGAAATTATCCCACACATTGGTGCAAGGGGTGTGGTTCTGATACTTACAACGCCCCGGTGACAGTGTGATTCGAGATTCCAAGAAAAGTGGCAAACGGATCCTGCCCACTTCAGGCCGAGGGCGAGTTGTGCAGCGTCTCACTTCTAGACCCTTACCTTTTCTAGACCCGTAACTTTTGCTGGTCTGCGGAATCCTACGGGTTAGGATTGGCTAGATCAAAAAACGCCCTGCCGACAGGCGACTGTGGAAGGCATCCCGCTTGGGCTGATCCCCGGCACCCAGTACGTGCCGAAAGCGGTGCCCCTCAGACATGGGATCTCTTGATCCTCCATACCGAGGGAGTCGGTGAGTCGACAAACGAAGCTGGCGAGGAACTCGGGTATGAAGGATTAATGCGTTTGGCAGGAATTTGCCCGTGCAAACTGTCAATTCACTAACACGGTCGGTCAAGTTTTGCTCTCGGCGCTAGAGGCTTTCAGCGAGGACTATCCAACTTCCGATGACCAGAGTCTCGTGGGTTACTACGCACTGCGGACGGCATGACATCGAATCTCAACTAATCGATCGTTAATCCTTAAGCTACGGGAGAATATGTCACTTTTAAGGCCAAATAGCATCCCACGCACATGGGCTGCGGAGCATGTCTGCAGAGTTTCGGGACGGTTGAGGCAGCAAGAGGCAGCGAGATGATGTCTGTCGCTCTCAGGCGAACAGCCCTTCTCGCGCCCAGTCTTCGAGCCGGTGGAGAAATATTGGCTTTCACCAAATCTCAGGTTGACCCACTCGAATCGGAACTGATCGAGCGCGTGCTCAGGGGCCAGCACGAAGCCTTTCGCGAACTCGTGCGTCCTTGCGAACATGCAGTATTCATGGCTACTCAAGCCATTCTGAAGAATGAGGCCGATGCAGAGGAGGCGGCCCAGGATGCCATTCTCAAGGCATTTACCAATCTTGCCAAGTTTCGTGGTGACTCGAAATTTAGCACCTGGTTGGTGCGTATCGCTACTAACGAAGCCCTCATGAAGTTGAGAAAGGAACGCCGCCATAAACTGCATGATTCATTGGACGACGGGCGCAAGGATGACAAAGGGAATTATGTTCCACGAGACTTCGCCGACTGGCGCGAGATACCCTCTGAGGCATTGCAAACAAAAGAGCTGCGGCAAGCGCTAACCTGGGCACTAGCCTCCCTGACGCCCAAGCACAGGGAGGTGTTGGTGCTGAGAGATGTGCAACACTTCACAATAGAAGAAACCGCCACGCGGCTCGGCATCGGAAAAAGCGCGGTGAAAACACGCCTCCTGCGTGCCCGCCTTCAGATGCGCGACGCCCTTGCACCAGGTATGGATGGGAGTTGGAGCGCCGGCCGGAGGGAATACAAACAGGTGAGACCATGGTGATAGAAATCAGTTGCGAAGAAGTCTGGCGAGAAGTTTCAAACTACTTGGACGGCGAGATCACTCCGCAATTACGCGCCAGGATGCGGGAACATTTCAAAGGCTGCAAACATTGTACGGCAGTACTGGATGGGACTCGTAATGTAGTGCAGTTGGTTGGCGACGCCAAGGCGTTTGTGTTGCCTGCAGGGTTTAGCGATCGTTTATATCAGAAACTTGAGCGCAAACTGTCGAAAGACGGCCGGTTGTGAAGGGGGAAGATTGGTAACCCTATGAACGACGTCTACGAGATAAATGTCGCTAAGGCGAGGCTTAGGGAGGCCTACAACGCGGGGGACGTCGATCTCCTGTTGACGGCGTTCGCGGACGAGTTTACAGACATGAGTTTCGGAAAACCAAGCTTCTTTGGCGCCGATGCGAAGTCTGTATTTCGAATGCGCATGACGAACCTTTTTGAGCAGCATCAAGCCACTCTTATCGTCACCATCATCGCTATTCGTGTATTTGCTAATGCGGCTTTTGATTACGGCTGGCATAGCCTCACTTTGACTCCGAGGGAAGGTGGCGAGTCGACGACCACCCGAAAGAGATATTTCGAGACTTGGCAGAAAAGCTCCAGCGGAGAATGGAAGATCAATCTCTACATTGACAACGTGGACGTAGCCCCCATGATGCCGGACGCAGCCATGCCGATCCAATGACCTTTTGCCCGGTGACACAGCGATAAGCGGTCAGAGAGCAGCCACATGCGCTGTAACTTTTTCTTTCAAAAAGCCATCACATGCACGTCTCGTTGCTCTCAAGTTTCAAGCCTCGTTTGACTGTGTTACTGAACTCAGGTGGAGAATCGTTGAAATCATGTTGACTAACGCGATCGTGAGTTTCACCCTAGTCGATCCATGCTGCGTTTCTGCCGTGGATCATGGCCGCCACCCTATTGGCGATCCCAGCCAGCACTTTGTCACGAAAGACGAATGAACCAGTTTATCCGGCGAAGCTTTCTGGGAATGCTGGCTGGAGCTGTGGCTAGCGTGCCACTAGTGGCCACCCTCGGCCATCCTCGGTGGAGCGTTATCTTGGGCATCGGCGTGGGTGCAGCCTATGCCGCCATTTCGCGTCCTACCCGCGGCGCCTATGTGGACAACCTAATGGCTGCGGGTGCACTGGGTGTGCCACTGTGGGGCTTGATTAGCGTGATCGCGTTCCCATTGGTTTCCGGGCAGATGCCGCAGTGGAGTGCAGAGCAGATGCGAGCACACTTTCCAGCCCTGGTTGGGTGGGTGCTGTACAGCGCCTCGCTCGGCCTCATCACCCAAGGCTTCAGTGATATCGCAGAGCATGTGCTCGGCCCGGAGCCCGAATCCCGGTTGCAGGTGCCGCCTGTAACAAAACGGATCGTGATTCTGGGCGGGGGTTTCGGCGGCATGCGGACGGCGGAGTGTTTGGAAGAACGACTCCGTGCGGACCGCTCCGTCTTCATCACCCTGGTGAGCGACACAAACGCTCTTCTTTTTACTCCGATGCTCGCGGAAGTGGCGGGGAGCAGCCTCGAACCCAGCCATATAAGCGCACCATTGCGAAGCAGCCTGCATCGGACGGAATTCATTCGCGGATCCGCCGCGGCGATTGACATCGAGCAGCGCCGGGTGATTCTGCGCACTGATCACGGCACAGATCCGCCACGGGAAATCCAGTTCGACCATCTGGTCCTGGCACTCGGCTCGATTTCAAATTACTTTGGAATGGCGAACGTTCAGAGGTTCGCCTTCGGCTTCAAGACGTTGCTTGACGCCATCCGCATTCGCAACCATGTAATTGAAATGTTCGAACTGGCCGACCGCGAGTCGGATCCCTCACATCGCCAGGAGCTTCTCACGTTTGTAATCGCGGGAGGAGGTTTCGCCGGCGTAGAACTCGCAGGGGCCCTCAATGACTTCGCCCACGGCATTCTTGCCGATTATCCGAACCTGCATTCCGAGGAGCTGAGCATCGTGCTGGTGCATGCGGGCGACCGTATCCTGCCAGAGTTGAGCGAATCCCTGGCCCGGTATGCTCAGCAAAAGATGGAAGCCCGCGGCGTCCGCTTTCGCTTGGATACTCGTCTCACAGATGCACAACTTGGCGTGGTCATTCTTAGCGACAGCGAGATTCGCGCAATGACTCTCGTATGGACCGCCGGCACGACGCCGAATCCGTTGCTGAAGTTATTACCCGTGGACACAGACAAACGCGGCGCCATCATCGTGGATGACACACTTGCCGTGAAGAATCACAAAGGTCTCTGGGCGCTCGGCGACTGTGCATCGGCAAGCAACGGGAAGACCGGTAAAATGTGCCCACCGACGGCCCAATTTGCAATTCGCCAGGCGGAAGTGTTGGCTAAGAATATCCACGCCCAATTGGAAGGGCGCCAACCCCGGACTTTCCACTTCAATTCTCTGGGAGCGCTGTGCGTTGTCGGCCACCAGACGGCATGTGCCGAGTTGACCATTCCTTTTGTCCGCACCAAATCCCTGCGTTTTTCAGGGTTGCTCGCCTGGCTTATGTGGCGCGGCATCTACTTATCGAAACTTCCGGGTATCGAGCGAAAAATTCGTGTGCTGATGGATTGGACCGCGGAGCTTTTCTTTCCCCGAGATATTGTCCAGACCATTGATCTGCGATAGACGTCCTCCGGTAGGAGATCTTAATCATGGCAACCTTAGAGTCTTCGATTCGAGCGGAAGTCACAAGCGGGGGCGGGGTTGCCGGCCAGGTTTGGATTGAGACTCTGATAGGACTGGGAGTGGGTGCGGCGGGCGGAGCTCTGCGGAGCGCAATCCTGACAACCCCGCTTACGCATGGCGTGTTGCTTGGCGGTCTTTTTGGGCTCGCTTTTGGGCTGTTCTTCGCCAAGCGCGCAACCAGCGCCGGTGCTGGATTGATCTGGGGTGTGGCCTCCGCGCTGCTTCTGTGGATGCTGATCCCTGCCGGGATTTTGCCTATGTTGAAGGGAAACGAGCGTTCCATGGGCATGTTGAGCGATGCCCGAGCGCAGTTTCCGGAGCTTGTAGCCTATTTGCTCTGCCTGGGGATGCCCGTGGGCGTTGGCCTGGGCATTCGGGGCGGACTTCGCTCAAGAGCCGGGCAGACATCGTTCCGTATGGGTCGCGCCATCGTTGCCGGTGGGCTTGCTGGCACCTTTGGGGGCTTGATTTTCGGTCGCTGGATGTCCGAGGGCGATTTCTTCCCGCTGCTTGCCGGGGTCGGGGAACTTCACTCCCGTACCGAGAATATAACCCTGCAGTTCGTCGTCGCGCTATTCATCGGCGCTACCTTCGGGATGCTCTTCCAGCGTGACATCCGCGGGTACGGCTCTTCGATGGGTTGGGGGCTCGGCTACGGGATCTTCTGTTGGTTTCTCGGGCCGCTAACTCTTCTACCCATTGCCGCCAGAGTACCGCTCGACTGGTCGGCGGAACACGGCAGTGAACTCTTCGGTTCGCTCGTTGGGCATATCCTCTATGGGTTGATCCTCGGCGTCGCCTACGCCACCTTGGACCGCGTGTGGGTTCGGCTGTTCATTCAGAGCGATCCGCTTAATCGGGAAGCCGAAGGACCCGGCATTCATATCCTGCATTCGGTCGGCTGGGGAGCTCTGGCTGGCCTCGTCGGTGGTTTGATCTCGAGTCCGGTGATGCTTGCGACCGGGATACTGCCGAAAATTGCAGGACTAGGCAGCGGCTTTTCCCTTTTTGGGGGTCTGTTGATCCATCTGTTCATCAGCGCCTTGATCGGCATGAGTTATGGACTGCTCTTTCGAAATGAGGCTTCGAGTCTCGGTCTGGGCTTGGGGTGGGGCTGGCTGTTTGGTCTGATCTGGTGGTATCTCGGACCCATGACCTTTTTGCCTCTTATGCTTACCGGTGTCTGCGACTGGAGCACCGATGCAGCTTCGGCGCTTTTACCGTCCCTCGTGGGCCACTTGATTTATGGCGCTGTGACTGCCTTGACCTTTCTTTTGCTGGAGCGCCGATACACCCGCTGGCTTGTCCTCGATCCGAAATTTGCGGCCCGAGAACTGCGCCGGATCCGTCCGGTAGGGACGCCGGCGCCAGCGTTGTGGTTTTTCGCTCTGGTCCTGGGAGTACTCTTGCCTGTCCTACTTGGGTAGAAACCGCACCGATCTCGGGACCGATAAGCAATCGCGAGCAGTTTTCGCGGACAACTGCACCGTTCTCACCTTCGTGCTCGATGGCCTGTTTACAGGCCGTCCAGCCGGACCTCCATTCACAACCTCTGAATTCTCCATCAATTGTCCGATTGTTCAACGGCTGGAGTAAAGCTTTACAACTCAACTCGTGATAGATGAACACTTCGGA
Organism: uncultured Acidobacteriaceae bacterium; assembly: GCA_964403025.1. GTDB lineage: Bacteria > Acidobacteriota > Terriglobia > Terriglobales > Acidobacteriaceae > Sulfotelmatobacter. Next base: position 55,090 of record CAYOEH010000014.1, read on the forward strand.
CTTTCTGCAATTCTGAACGATGAGTCTGCTGGCCTTTGGCGCGTTGGTCCGATGAAATCATGGGCGACCCAGTGTCAGGCTGTACCGATCAAAAGATTGACTCGTAACTTTTGATGGCGCTTTGCATCTACCAGACTTAAATGCGCCGCGTGGATTCGCAGTTCTTCTCTAGCGGCGAACGGAATCGAGACAGTCTTGGGGACTATGCGATTACTCCTGGTAGGCGTCATCATCTCTCTTGGAATCGGATTCAGTGCTACAGCTCAGGACATGCCGGGCGTTGCGGTGGGCAAGTCCGCTCCGACATTTCAGGCGCGAGATCAGTTTGGCAAACAGCAAACCATTTCGTCTCTAATGGGGCGCAACGGTCTGGTGCTGGTTTTCTTTCGCTCGGCGGATTGGTGACCCTTCTGCAAGCAGCAACTGGTCCAGTTGCAGAATGCACGAGAAAAGTTCCAGCGGCAGGGCCTCGGGCTGGCGGCACTCAGCTACGACTCGGAGGCGATCTTGGAAGATTTTACTCAACGGCACAGCATTGGGTATTCGTTAATCGCAGATCCGAAGTCCGAGATCATTCGGCGTTATGGGGTCTTGAACGCAAACGCGCCCGGATTTACCAAAAATATGGCATACCCAGGATACTTTTACGTAACGCCAAATGGGATTATCAAGGAGAAGTTCTTCGAGGCGGCGTACACCGACCGCGAAACCGGAACCAGCCTGCTCCTCAAATTGTTTCCTGACCTGGTAGAAGGCAACGGTCGTGAGGTGGCGGCACCTAATATCAAACTCGCGCTCTTGCAATCCGACGACATCGTAGGTCCTGGCAGCCGTTTCACCGTAGCGGCCGAAATCTCCCTCCCTCCAGGAACCCACGTTTACGCTCCTGGAGTTCATGGCTACAAGCCGATCCAACTAACAATGGAGGCCTCGCCAGATTTCAAGTTGCTGCCGCCCCGCTACCCCGATCCAAGAGTGCTGTTTCTTCCGGTAATCAATGAGTCGGTGTCGGTATATGAAGGCAAATTTCGCGTTCAACAGGACGTGGTGGTTTCGGCCGACCGTGCGTTTATCGGCTCTATCGCACAGCCAAAGGCAGTCACTTTGAGGGGTATATTCTTCTATCAGGCCTGCGACAGCGTGAAATGCTATTTACCCCAGAAATCTGAACTCTCTTGGGATGTGCGAGTAATACCGCTCGATCGGGAGCGTTCTCCGGAACCGATTCAGCATAAGTAAGAACCACCGGCGGCGCGCCGAGGGTTGAACCTGATCTGGTGCCCGGCACACTTTGACAGACAACAGAGTGGCGGGTGGCAAACATACTTCAAGCTGGGGGGAGCGTGCCGTTTTCAGGCGTTTACAAGGTCGTCCATTCGGGACGGCACAGTGAAGCCCACTATGTCCTGGCCCTACGCGGAGAGACATTTCCTGGATGTTGGCGATGCTCCGATCAGGTCAATTTCCAGTTGGCTCTTTCGGCGGCCCATCTGGGAACGCACCCGTTTTTTCATTCCGAGCAACGCGTCAAAATCGGCGAAGAGCATTCATCGTGATGAGAACACAAAAAGATTGGACTCACTCTCCCCAAATGGAACCGTTACGATTTGCGCGTCTTGCTGCAGGGGAACAATTGCGGCAGGCCTCGGGCTTCTTCCAAACCATGAGCACCAGGCGCACCGTACGGTCGTTCTCCCCCGAGCCCGTGCCGTTCGAGTTAATTGAGACGGCGATTAAGGCGGCGGCTACCGCACCCTCCGGCGCCAATCAGCAGCCTTGGCGATTTGTTGTAGTCTCGAATCCAGAGGTGAAGCGTCAGATCCGGAAAGCGGCAGAAGCCGAAGAAAAAGAGTTTTATCACCGGCGCGCTCCTCGCGAGTGGCTTGAGGCACTGCAGCCACTAGGCACAGACTGGCACAAGCCGTTTCTCGAGATCGCGCCGTACCTGATTGTCATTTTTCGGCTTGATTATGGTTTGAGTCGAGGTGCAGAGGGGCAGGAGATCAAGACTAAGCATTATTACGTGATGGAGTCGGTGGGAATTGCAGCGGGCATACTGCTTACTGCTTTACACATGGCTGGCCTGGCCACATTAACTCACACGCCCAGCCCCATGGGATTTCTGGGCAAGATTCTGAACCGACCCAAGAATGAGAAGCCGTACCTATTGATTCCTGCCGGGTACCCGTCCGCCGATGCTGCGGTGCCTCGAATTACAAAGAAGCCCTTGGCTGAAGTTTTGGAAGTGGTGTCTTAAGGGACAAAACGTAAGTGGCTAAGGCTGCCTCTAGTTTCCTGGAGAATCCAAAGATGACAAAACCCCGCAAGCTCAAAGCCAAGGAGGGAAGTCAGAGCGACCGGATCGAGACACGAGTTTTCAGGGTTGCAATTGCGCACTTCGCTCCAGTTTATCTGGACAAAGCCGCCAGCATGGTTCGGGCAATTCAAATCATTCAAGATGCGAAGAAGCGAGGGGCCGAACTGGTAGCATTCGGAGAGACGTGGCTGCCAGGCTATCCCGCGTGGCTCGATGTATGTCCAAACATTGCGTTATGGGAGCATCCGGCCACCAAGCAGGTGTTCGCGCGCTTAAGGCAGAACAGCGTAACTGTTCCCGGACCCGAAATCGCAGCTTTGTGTGAAGCAGCCGGCGACCTGAAAATTGACATCGTGATGGGAGTAAACGAGCGGGTTGAAGCGGGTCCGGGAAATGGAACACTCTACAACAGTTTGCTGACGATCTCATCCGAGGCAAAGTTGGCGAATCATCATCGCAAGCTGGTGCCCACCTATACGGAACGCCTGGTATGGGGTCATGGCGACGGCCGTGGACTGAGCGCGGTGAAGACGAAAAGCGCCCGCATCGGAGGATTGATCTGCTGGGAGCACTGGATGCCGCTCGCCCGGATGGCCATGCACAATTCCGGCGAACACATTCACGTCGCAGTGTGGCCCACCGCGCACGACCTTCATCAATTATGCAGCCGCCACTATGCCTTTGAAGGGCGTTGCTTCGTTTTGGCCGTTGGCTTGATGATGCCCGCTCGGGATCTCCCGCCGGAGTTGAAGAGTGCCAGCGAGACACAGAGTGAAATCGGAGATTGGCTGGAGCGTGGAGGCAGCGCGATAATCGGGCCCGACACTCACTATGTTGTCGAACCCGTATTTGATCGCGAAGAGCTAATCGTTGCCGATCTCAACCTGAACGAAATTGACCAGGAGCTCATGACCTTCGATGCTTCCGGGCATTATGCTCGACCCGATGTGTTCACGTTCGACACGAAATCAGAACAAGTCGTGCGCACGTCGCTGTTCGGAGCGAAAGAGTAAGCGGCTATCGGAGCGATGACGGGTACTTGCCGGCACTCAGAAGCTCAATGAGGGCGAGTTTAGCAGCTGGAGCTTTCTGCATCCTGATTTGTGGCAATTGATTTTCCAACAAAGGTTTTGGGAACGAAAACTCCGGCACTGTTAATCAACAGATTGACGGCGGCGACATTGCTGTCGAGTTCTGCGAGAAGAAGATCCAACTGTGCTGTGTCTGCGACGTCCGTATGTTTGTGATCACTGGTCCGAATGAACCCAATTCCGCTTCGGCACACAAAGAGTTTGCTTTTGTTCTTGCCCACAATAACGATCGCCTCCGCTTTTTCAAGCAGAAGTCTTCCTACGGCTTTCCCGATCCGCTAGATCCGCCGACAGTGGAACCGGGTTTGCCAACAAATTCCAGTCGCACGTTCCTGAGCGGTCTCCCATCACTCGAATGCACGGAAATCTCGCTTCTCACTGGCTGCCGGTCCTGTTGAAGAGGTCTTCAATCACTCGCGAATCTACCTCGCCAGATTGGTTGTAGACGGGTTCGCCACGTCCATTCAAGACGAGCACGTGAGGGATGTAGCCCTTGTAGTACAGCTTGACCAATTGTTGCTGTTCAGGCGAGCGTTGAACGTCAAGATCGATGACAACAAAGTGCACCCGGGAGCGGTACTTGTTGTACAGTTCAACCGTCCGGCGTGCCTGCCTCTTTGAGTTAAAGCATCCTTCGCCGTACATGATCACATAGTTTGGTTTGCCCGGAACAAATCCTGATTGAGCGTCCGATCCAGTAATGAGTGGACCGTCGAGGCTGTCACTTCCGTAATCGAGGTGCTCATTGAGCTTCAGGTTGTCGATGGAGAACGCAGCAGGCACCACCAGCAGAAACACACCGAGGAGCAGGACAATCTTTTTTATGGTCACTTCGGAATCTCCAATTGAAATGATTCTTTTTCGATTTTGCCTTGATCGGCATAACGCGTCAGAGCTTCGTCCGCTGCTTCTCTGAATGGTGGTTTGTCACCCCTGCGCTCGGAGGGCAGGTATCCCCCGCCAAAGTACAGCTTTCCGTCTGGAGTGATGAAAGAGGTGAGAGGCAACCCTGCAGGAAGGTTTAGCACAGCCTGTGCGCGTTGTAATTGCGCCACCAGTTCTGGAGCCGAATCGAAGTCAACCTTTACCGCGACGAAATGCTGATTGATGTAATCGGCGGCCGAGGCGTTGGTGTACGTCTCGCGATCCATGAGGGTGCACCACGGACACCAAACGGCCCCTACATCCAATAGAATCGGGCGGTTGAGCTGTTTTGCCCGTTGAAAAGCGCCGGCACCCCAGGCATACCAGTCCACGGGCTGGGAAACTGCCCGCTTCAGGTAGGGTGAAGTCTGCCCGCTCAGGTGATTGGAGTTACCATGCGCCTGACTGGCAGCCACTGTACCTGCCAAGACCAGCGTTAGCAGAAACATATTCTTGCCCATGCCGATCAGATTCAGCCGTGCAAAAGAAGTTACAAGTCCCACTCAAAGCGAAGGGCTCGTTCCGCCCCGGTTCGCGCGAGCGCGCTAAAATGGAAGAAGGAAAAAGCGGCAAAATGAGCGGCAACGACAGTTCCGTCTCCTTACGCGAGTCACGCCAGGAACGGTTCGAAGAGTGCGCACTTAATTAACGATGGGCTCACATCTAGACGTGAGCCCATCATTTTCTCCTAGGCTCGCGGCGCTTTTGCAGCCAGTATTTCCGGCTGGTCGATCAGGGGCGGTTTCGCGAACAGGTCCTCGGCCTTTGCGAAGAGGGCTTTCGCGACTTCGCCACCAAGGTGTGCATTGCGTCCCTTTTCATCGGCGAACGTGTCGAAGATACCGAACTTCGATGGACCCATCTTCAGCGCGTACCAGGTTGTGGTTCCGGTTTCAGCTTGAACCAATGGTAGTGCCGACTTTAGGAACTGTTCAACTTCATGCTCCTTGCCGGGCTTTGCTTCTAGTTGTACAAGAATGGCCAACTTATCCATATTCTCTCCAGGCGCTCAGTTTTTTCATTCAGCCGATGCTTGCAAAGCGAAGCGCTTCGGCTTTCAGGGATTCTTTGATCGATGTATACGCTAGGCGGCCTTCTTCAAATCAATCTTTGGGAAGTCGATTTCGGTTTGAACGGCATTATTAAAATAGTTTGTGAACGTGTTGAGCCCGACATTCGTGATGATCTCTGCGATTTCGCCGTCGCTGTAGCCAGCCGTTCGCAGTGCTTCAATCTCCGCCTGGTCAAGCTGCCGGCGGCGCGACACGAGATTACGGGAAAAACGCAGCGCTGCATCGATCTTCGGATCGCCAGAATTGAACTTCCTGCCGGCCAGAATGTCTTCTTCCTTCCATCCCACCATTTTCCCAATTGCCGTGTGGGCAGAGAGGCAATATTCACAGCCATTTGCCTCAGCCACTACGACAGAAATAAGTTCGCGCAGTTTGCCGCTAAGCAAGCCGCGGCTCAGCGCCTCGTTGAAGTTGAGGTATCCCTCTAATGCGGCGGGGGAACTGGCGAGTACGCGCATGAGGTTCGGAACCATTTTCATCTTGGACTGAACTGCGTCAAGCAAAGTCTTCGCTTTACCCGTGGAGCTTTGAGGATCAATTGTTGCGATGCGCGCCATTATTCTTCTCCGTAAATTGCTTCGACGTATTAACAACTATGACGTGAGATGTGTTTCGGCGAGCAAAGTTACACGCCGTTCGCTTCATCTCTGGAGCATGATTAGGACCGCGAAGCCGCTTGTCCCCTAGCTTACGGGACAACCTACCTTTCGAAGCCGAAGTCCGGGCCTCGCCGTCTCGCGTCAGCCTCCGGCCTTCGTGAGTTCCTCCAGCGCGCTGACGGTTTCACCGGGTTCGGGACGTCTGGTGTAATCCGGGCTCACATTGGCGGTACGAATCACGCTCTGTTGGTCAACGACGTATCGTGCGGGCATGGGCAAGCGGAAGGCGTTTTCGCCGTGGAACTCATCCAGCTTGTTTCCGAACTGCAGATAAACCGTCTTGAGGTAATCGGGAAGTACGAATACCAAGCCAAATTGACTCGCTACTCGCAACCCACGGTCCGTCAGTACATCGAAGCCCAGATTGAGGCGACGGTGGATCGAGCGTCCGAACCTCTCCAATTGCGGGGAGATTGCCACTAGGCTGGCTCCCAGGCGCTGTATTTCGGGCAAAGCAGCTTGTAGAGCCTCCAGCTCCATGACGCAGTAGGGTCACCAGTGACCACGAAAAAAAGTGATTGCCAGTGGGCCTTTGGCAAGGAGTTCCACTGAAGAGATCGGGGTTCCGTCCTGGTTGTTGAGAGTGAATGCCGGCGCCCGATCGCCGGTTTTCAAAGCGCGTTCGGCCAATCCGGACTGGCGCAGCTCTTCCGTGGCCCGATGAAAGATTTCGATTATGGACTTGAGAGTATTGCGAGGCGGACCTCCGGATTCGAACTGTGCTTTAAAGTCATCCAGCTTTTGCTGAAGAGTCATTGAGTACCTTCCGTCGCGTTGCTCCTTGTAAGTTCAAATTCCGACGTAATTTCAAACGCAGGTCGCAGCGTCTTGTAGACTGGACACTTATCCGCGTACACGCGGTGGACGCGCTCAACGATCTCTCTGACGAGTTCGGTTTCATCAAGGAAGTAATGAACGTGAACTCTGCGAATTACCAGAACTCCCTGATCGATTTCGATCTCCCCTCTTACCTCAGCACGCAACCGGCCGTTGCTCGCATCTATTTTGCGCGCATCCAGCGCGCCCCCGAAGGTTCCGATCATTCAACCGCCCAGGGCGGCCACAACATAATCGAGCGTCGCTGCGTGCGATTCGCGCAGTTTTGCTGGATCCAGTCCATAATGCTCGGCAATGGCTCCATGAACGCTGAAGACTACTGGCTGCGACTCGCCTGGCAGGTGCGCTATTCGGAGAGGTCCTGAGCGCCGTTCAATTTGAACCTTGGATACATATACGGGATTAGACATTGTGATCCTTTCATTCCTTCGCTAAGCCCCGGATGAAGAGATGCATCTCACATCGCCTAAGCCACATTCCTTTGTCGAATTTGTCTCCGCTTCATCCCGGGATTTCACGCCATCAGACCGGCAAAGCCTCCAGAACCGACGAGTTTCGCGCTTCCGGGCGGACACCATAAACATCTTCCACCGTGGCACGCAGTAGTTCTGCCACGCTCCATGCCTGCGCAATGCAGCCGACCGGACGATGGGGTTCATCGCCTTCGAAGATTTCAGAGACTTGGCCAAGTCCGGAGTCTGACAGCCGATCTTTGAAGGCCGAGAGCCAAGATTCCGCCTGTCGCCGCGCCGGCTCACTTCTACCATGCACCTTTATGTATGCAGTGAGGAATGGACCCATCAACCACGGCCAAACCGTGCCTTGATGATAAGCGCCATCCCGGCTGGCCTGGTCCCCCGTGTAGCGGCCGCGATATTGAGGATCGCTTGGGGTGAGGGTTCGCAGGCCGAAGGGTGTGAGCAGATGCTCTTGGACGACGTCTAACACGCGATTCGCGTGCGTCGGATTGAGCATCGTGTAAGGAAGACTCACGGCGAAGATCTGGTTCGGCCGGATGCTGGCGTCCGGCGGGCCGCCATTCACGACATCGAAGAGACACCCAGTCTTTTCGTTCCAGAAAAGTCGATTGAAGGTCTCGCTAGTTAGAGCCGCCATGGCCCCATAACGGTGATTGCTGACTTCGTCTCCAAGCCGCCGCGCTATATCCTGCATGACGCACAGCGCGTTGTACCAAAGGGCCTGAATTTCGACAGGCTTCCCGCGGCGGGGCGTAACGACCCAATCACCCACCTTCGCATCCATCCACGTCAGTTGAACGCCAAGCTCGCCTGAGCTGAGCAGTCCGTTCGAATCAACCTTGATTCCGAAGCGCGTGCCTCCTACATGCCACGAAATGATCTCGGTCAAAACGCCATAAAGCTCGTTGTCCACGAAGTCCATGTCATCGGTGTAGCCCAGATAGGAGCGAACGGCCTCGAAGAACCACAGCGTTGCATCGACCGTGTTGTACTCGGGTGCTTCGTCGGCATCGGGGAAACGGTTTGGCAACATGCCTCGATCGACATGGCGGGCAAAGCTGCGCAGAATGCTGCGCGCGACGTCGTAACGGCCCGTCGTTAGGGCCAGGCCGGGCAGGGCAATCATGGTGTCTCGGCCCCAATCGGTAAACCAGTGATAACCCGCGATGACCGTCTTCTCCTTGCCTCGCGCGACGATGAACTGGTCGGCTGCGGTAGTGAGCGACTCGACGAAAGCGTCTTTCATCGGTGCGTGCCTGACGATTGAAACTCGACGGCAGATTTCTGCTCGGCGATACTCGTCCACACTTGCGGCATCGTGCGGCTGCGTCGAAGCGATGATCATCGCACCTGCTCCGGGACGCAGATCAAAGCGCAGGAGGCAAGGGTTGAAAAGGTCTTCTGTGAAATCGAGTCCTCGTGCGCGCTCGGCCTCATATTCGAAATTGCGGTACCAACTTGCATTGCCGCTTTCAAGTTGCCCGGCATTATGTGCCAGGTGCAGAGACGGCAGGCCAATATAGGGAGTGATACTCGCCACTCCAGGCAAAGACGCAACCACGGCATTCAGAGCAGTGTTCTCGTGAGTTGTACTGTGGTAATCGCGAAAGGCGATGAGGGGCCTAAGTTCGAGCGCGATCTTTTCGGGGAGGGATTTGGAACTGCTCACGTTCCCGAGTTGATATTGAATGATCGTCGAGTTCTCGCCGTGCACCATGAAGACCGTCTTCTCGATCTCGATGCCTTCGATCTCATAGGTAAATACAGGGAAGGGATCAAGGCGAAATTCCTTGAGATAGCGAAACCCCTGGGGATGCACGAGCCCTGGGTAGTGATTCGTAGAGAGATCGAATGCACGTCCGTCGAACAGAAGAGTCTCTTCCAGCTTGGACAGAAGTAGGTAGCGGCCGACCGGAGGTTTCGTGGCTGCCACAAGCAAGCCGTGGTACCGTCGCGTATTCAAGCCAATAATGGTAGAGGAAGCGAATCCGCCCAAGCCATTCGTTTCCAGCCATTCGCGACGCAAGGCCTCATTTAAATTGTCGCAAACGTCTCGTCCAAAACGGATCATACTTTCTCTCCCTATTTTCCGTGCGCGCATTTTCGATCTTTATTTGGTGAACGCAACGGGAGCCAACATTGAACGCCTTGTGAGTTTGGGAGACTCGCCGCTCTGCTGCAGCAGTTTGGTGACGAGACCGGTCCAACCTGTTTGATGACTGGCTCCAAGCCCCGCGCCAGTGTCCCCATTGAAGTATTCGTAGAAAAGCAGCAGGTCGCGCCAGTTGGGGTCATTTTGAAAGTTCTTCAGGTCACCATACAATGGCCGTCGGCCCTGTTCGTCGCGTAAGAAAATTGTCGTCAGCCGCCGGGACAATTCCGCAGCCACTTCCCAGAGCGTGAGCATGTTGCCCGAACCTGACGGTAACTCGACCTTGAAGTCATCGCCGAAGTAGTGATGGAGCTTTTGCAGCGATTCGATCAGCAGGTAGTTCACCGGGAACCAGATCGGTCCGCGCCAGTTCGAGTTTCCCCCGAATAGGCCAGTTGTCGACTCCGCCGGTTGATAGTCAACCCGGTATTCCATCCCATTCACTGATAGCACGTAGGGATGATCGCGGTGATATTGCGACATCGAGCGGATCCCGTACGGACACAGGAATTCCCGATCGTTTAGCATGATTTGCAACACCCGCCTCAACTGTTCAGGAGAGACTGTAGAGAGCAACCGCCTTTCCCTCATTCCGGGAGTGCGCATGCAGGCTAGGTTTTTCACCAAGTCCGGCCTGTTGTCAATGAACCACTCGAGCCGTCGCTTGAAACCGGGTAACCGGTCCAGCATTTCCGGTTCCAGCGTCTCGACGGCAAAAAGCGGGATGAGGCCCACCATGGAGCGAACGCGCATCGGGTACTTCCTACCGTCCGGGAACTTCAGCACGTCATAGAAGAAACCATCCGTTTCATCCCACAGCCCTACACCGTCATCGCCACGATGATTCATCGCATTGGCGATGTAGATGAAGTGCTCCCAGAACTTACTTGCGACATCCTCGTAGGCCGGATCTTCGCTAGCCAGTTCCAGCGCGATGGCGAGGAGGTTTAGGGTGTACATCGCCATCCAACTCGTACCATCAGACTGTTCGATAAAACCGCCGGTTGGCAGTGGTGCGCCGCGGTCAAATATGCCGATGTTGTCAAGTCCGAGGAATCCGCCCTGAAAGATATTCATGCCGTCCGCATCTTTGCGATTTACCCACCAGGTGAAATTCAGAAGCAGCTTGTGGAAAATGCGCTCCAGGAACACGCGATCGCCTTTCCCGGTTCGCTTCTTGTCGATCTTGTAAACACGCCAAGCGGCCCAGGCATGAACCGGAGGATTCACGTCCCCTAAGCCCCACTCATACGCAGGCAGTTGTCCGCTCGGGTGCATGTACCATTCGCGCAATAAGAGAACGAGTTGTTCCTTCGCGAAATCAGAGTCAACCAGGGCCAACGCTACGCAGTGGAACGCCAAGTCCCACGCCGCGTACCAGGGATACTCCCATTTGTCGGGCATCGAAATTACATCGGCGTTGTACAAGTGCGACCATTCTTTGTTGCGGCCGCCTAGGCGCTCGGCGGGAGGGGGAGGATTGCCCGGATCGCCTTCGAGCCAATCCTTAATCACATAGTGATAGAACTGTTTGGACCACAGCATGCCGGCAAATCCCTGGCGCATGACATTTTGCGCGTCGGAGGAGAGTTCTTGAGGTATCACGGTAGCGTAGAACGCATCGGCTTCAGTCTTTCGGGTCGATAAGAGATCATCAAAGCCCTCGAACGCAGCTTCGGCCACGCCCGAGAAGTCGATGTCGCTGAGGCGAAGTCGCACAATCGCCGTTTCACCAACGCCGATTTCGAGCTGATAATGCGCGGCGGCCTTGGTGCCGCTCGATTCGGCAGCGACGGCTTCTTTGACGCCGTGAACGATGTAGTCGTTGATGCCGTCCTTCACGCATTTGGAACGGTTTCCCACTCCGAATAACCGCTTGAAATTGGTTTCATTTTCCGTAAATAGCAGTTCGGGCGAGTCCTCGGAATAGAGCCAGCGTTTGCCCAAGCTCGGATGGTCTAGTTCAATCGCGCCGGCAATCTGGTTCATCACGGGTCGAGTTGAGTCCCCACCCCAGGTGTTGCGAAACCAGATGGTTGGCAACACGCGCAAACGCGCGGTTTCAGGTCCACGATTAGAAACACTGATCTTTATCAAGATGTCTTCTACATCGCCTTTCGCGTATTCGACGAATATGTCGAAATAGCGATCTTCGTCGAACACGCCTGTGTCGAGCAGTTCGAATTCTGGCTGGTCCTTACGGCGGTGGCGATTCTCGTCCAATAGTTGCGAATACGGAAACGGGGCATGCGGATACTTGTACAAATACTTCATGTAGGAGTGCGTAGGTGTGCTATCGAGATAGAAGTAGTATTCCTTGACGTCCTCGCCGTGATTCCCCTCATTGCCCGTCAGCCCGAACAGACGCTCCTTCAGGATGGGATCATGTTCGTTCCAGAAAGATAATGCAAAGCACATTAACTGGTGACGGTCGCAGATGCCCGCCAAGCCATCCTCATTCCAGCGGTAGGCGCGCGAACGGGCATGGTCGTGTGGAAGATATTCCCAGGCGCTGCCATATGGGCTGTAGTCTTCCCGCACCGTGCCCCAAGCACGCTCGCTTAGGTAGGGACCCCAGCGTTTCCAGTGCTTCTTGCGTGTCCCAGATTCCGACAGCCGAATCTCTTCTTGCGTCATAAACGTTCCGCGCTTGTCTCAAGTCGTTTCCCGGATGGGAACTGATGCTAGGCGAGTTTCCCGCCGCCAGCAGCGATTACCTTCAGGACGCGAATCCCCCATTCAATCCACAAAAAATGCAACGCTTATCATTATTATGGTGCAGCTTGCAGCATTTCACCGCCGTCCGTCCGCTCCGCCAGAGGTACAACTCCGCCGCGGTCAACATCCCGAGCGGCGGAGCCGTCAGGTAAATCCAGAGTCCATCCCAGATCAAGGGAGGGAACGCGGAACCAACCGTCCTGGCCGGATTCATGCTCATTCCGGAGAACGGCGCCTCCACGGTAACGTAGATCGCGATCAGAAGACCGACAAAGAGGCCAGTGTAGCGATCGAGACGGTGATGATTGGAAAAGTAGAGGATAAGTGACATCAGACCGAACGCTATCGTGAACTCGGATAGAAGTGCCACCCACGGTCCTGTGGGTCCAGGCACAGTTACAACGTAACGAACCGCAGGATCGGCAAGCGCTCGTCCTAAGAAAAACGCTGCGAGGAACACCCCCAACGCCGAACCCGCGAACTGCGCAGCTATATAGAAGACGGCGTCCCATCCGCTGATCTTCCCAAGACGAAAAAAGGTGAGTGTCACGGAAGGATTAATGTGTGCCCCCGACTGCTTGCCCCAAGGTGAATAAATGATGGCAATTACGGTTAATCCCATGGACGTTCCCCTTAGAAGGCGCCGCAGGAAACCAGACATGATCGCTCGATGCGCGGGGGAATTCGGGAATTCATAAAGTGCGCCGAAAATGCAAATTAAAACCATGAAGGCGGCCAGCAGTCCGGCCTCCATCAAATATTCCGGCCAATGACTCCTCAAAGATGCCAAAGGCCCCCGTTTGGGTGGCAGGGGACGCTCAATTTGAGTCGGTCTTTGCTCGATCGCCAGGATCGGAGTCTCGACCGCTGAGTTTTGCTCGGTGTCGTCCACGGGCACGGGCGATGTGATTCCGGAACCGGATGGAAGTGACACGAAACGTTCCTTCCGCAATGCGAAGTAATGAGTCTTATCGAACCACGCCTCCTCGGTGCTGGGACCCAACCAACGGCAACAGTAATGATGCTGGTTTGGCGGCTCAATGGACTCGTTGACTAGATGCTGCGGCGTCCTGAAAGTGACACAGGTCGATCCTCTCTTGTTTGCAGCTGATCTGAAACCTTCTTCACACTTCTGAATCCCACAGCCACGTGATCACCTTTTTGACAACACGCCAACGCGCGCGGTCTGGACCGCGCGCACCGGTGCGGTTTCAATCGAATCAGAAGCCACTTTTTCAACACCCACCGCTGCAAGTGGACACCTATCCGAAGTGCCCACTTCGCGAGAATGGCTCTTACTTACGCGCCTGTCCAGACGGCCATCGGCGTACGCTTGCGTAAGAAGAGCAATCACTTAGACCTTGCACTCTACAAACAGGGTGTTCTTTGGAGATTGAAACCTCATGGTTGTGACACCACGGCGCCTCGACGATTCGTCGCTTGCCTACGCATTGCTGCGTGTTACCTTCGGACTCAACATTTTCCTGCACGGTACCAGCCGTCTGCTGGGTGGCATTGGCAATTTCGTCAGCGGGTTGATCAAAATGTTTCAAAACACTGTCCTTCCGACGGCCGTTGTTGTGCCATTCGGATATGCTTTGCCTTGGCTAGAAGCGGCGCTCGGCCTTCTCATCATCGTTGGCTTTCGTACCCGAGAGGCTCTGGTCGCCGGTGGCCTTCTAATGTTGGCATTGACCTTCGGTACTGCGCTTCGTCAGGACTGGGATGTTGCCGGGGTTCAACTCCTCTACTCGGCTGTGTATGCAGCGCTAATCGCCGCCCTTCGCTACAATAGCCTGTCCGTGGATCAGAAGGCGTTTGCCGCGGTGAACCGCGAATAAATAAGTGTCGCCTCCACAATTGAGAAGTCGGGATAACGGATTCCATTTGAGGGGACAAGAGCCTACGCAACAGACTCCCGCTTAACACCCACCTAACCGGAACCTCACTGTGAATCGGGACCGGCAGTAATAGACTTGCGGACCGAAGCCAGTGGGGCATCATCGACGAAAGAAACGCCGCCGTCCTGAGATCGTTGAATTCCCAACTCTCTCCACAGATTTGGCAGATCAACTGTTACAGGTTTGTCTGCCATCCCCTTGTAGAGGTCCTCGAGTACACGCGTTCCACTAGCTTCGTCTCCGGCTCTGAGCGCATGCTCCAGTGGCCAGTCCTCGGAAATGTTACCGCCGGCAGCGAGAATCCCTCGTAAAGCACTTTCGAAACCTTTTCGATTCTGAGTTTTCTGATGGATCTGCACGTCTGCAAGAAAGCAAAATAGGGCTCCTCCCCAGTAGGTGCGTCCCCACGTGTGGGTGCGATCGAGCCCTTGATCTCCTCGGCCCGGCAGTCCTTGAGGGAGATCGCGGATCAGGTCGCTCCACATCTTCGAAGGTGCCAGAATCCCCGCCTGTACTCGAGCTATCGGTTCCACGTATGTGGCAGTTCCTTCCTCAATCCAGTGATGTCTCTCAGGCACCGATGGGAACGCCAAGTGGACCATTTCGTGGGTCATAGTCCAATCCCGCTTGAGATCAGCCACAGTCGTGTCGCGGCCGACTGAAATGGTGATTCGAGCTGGCGAACCAAAGGTTGTGCCATGGCGAACGCCCCTGCCCTCGGTTGTAGTGATTCGTACCTCCACGTGAGGTACAGGGTAGCGACCAAAATAGGTGGAGACGGACTTGGAAGCAGCGCTGACCCAGCCAATCAAGTCTTCTTGGGTAACGGCGCCTCCCTCGCCGGAGACAAACACATCGATGCGACCACCAGGGGCCATGATCGTTGTGGGTTTGCTGCCGGTACTTCTAGAAAATGCGAGCACGTAGGTCAGAAGCGCAACTTTCGAAAGCGCGCTGATCATTAACAGCGAAGACGAGCCTATACTTCCCCTCATTCCTAACTCCAGGTTTCTGTTTTATAAAAACATGCAGTAACATGCGGTCGGGGAGGACAACAGAGCGTCGTGCCTAATCGCTAAGCTGAAAGTTTGGTCTCATTTCGCTTTTCGAGTGAGCCGCTTGCAGGAGCGGGGCTCGACTCATGTGCTACAACGAGTGCTCGTATTTTGTCCAGCAAGATGTCCAGGGTCGCGCCTTTGCCTACATGAGCGTCTACCTGGCTCAATTCCTGCGGCGGCAGAAGAGCATAACCAGAAATTAGGACGATAGGAGTACCAGGACTGAAGCGCTTAATGGCCAGTATCGGGTCGGATCCAATCATCTTTAGCATTCGATAGTTCACCAGGACCAGGTCACACCCGCTTTGCTGCATCCGTTCCAACGCCTCACCTGCGTCACGGGCGGCTACAACCTTATATCCGCTCCCTTCAATCACGAACTTCAGCATTCTTACGGCCTTTGGGTTGTCATCTACATAGAGAACGGTTCGTTGATTCCCGGTCTTCCAGCGCCCCCCTCCGGTACGGAACTTCCGAATGCCTGAGTCTTCATCACGATCCACCCTGGTTGCAGGTTGGTCAGCCGATTGGGCGTACGGGAGATCAATGTCTCCGGCGTTGGTGGTTTTCCCACTTTCCGCCATGGCGTTCTCAGTCACGTGAAAGTCATTCATGGGACGTTCATTCTTTCTTCCACGATTCGGAGGCGCCCGTGCAGCGCGACTCTTGCCAGCCTGAGAAATCAGCAGAGCATTGCATTCGTGAACGTGTCCCAGGAACTCAACGGTTCGATGTTCACAGATCGTCAGAAGTTACATCAGCACAAACTGGTCACGAGCGATGCTTCAGAGGAGTCATTTTTCAGGGTAATTCGTCCAATCAACCGAAGTCCGATGTAGACCCGGATTAGGTTTTTTCGCCGCTCTGTCGAGTTGAGAGTGCAGGTCGAAATCAAGGTCAAATCCCCCGGGCTCACATTCTTTTCCCGGTTGTAACTTTCTTGTCCGATCCCACATCGTATGGCCAGAAAGTGATACTCAGCTGATCGGGAGCAAAACAGCGAGATTTCCTCCAACCTGGGGATGACTTGCGACAATTTACTTTAATCCTCCCAAACAGGGGATTTGGGCTTCTCCTGAGAACGAGTGTTGCTGTACCGAGATGCAAAATCAGTTCGCAAAAGGAGCAACAAGATGAGTACTTCCATGAAGGCCATGTTGGCTGGGGCGGCGCTTGCCGGCTTGTTAACTGGCAGCAGCGCGAAGCTTCAAGCACAAACGACGAACCAAGACAATGCCGGAATCCGGGCCGTGAGCATGCAAGATAATGGCGGCACTGACGCGAAGACGGACAAAGACAAACTTCCAAAGCATGCTTGTAAGGGGAAGAACGACTGTAAGGGTCAGGGCGGCGGCGACAAGAAGCATGCTGGCAAGAACGATTGCAAGGGCAAGGGCGGCTGCGCAACCGATGGTTCGAAACCACCAACGGATGATCAACCCAAGCCGCAGCAGAACTAACGCACTTCAGCCCCAATGGGTCGGGGTTGAGTGTCCCGGCCCTATTTTTTCTTGGGAAAAATGACATGCCAGCAAATCCTTTCAACGGATTCACCGATTTTGGAGTTGGGATAGGTCTTCGCGTGCCTCACTATCGGCATATTCTCGCTGAGAAACCGGTTGTGAGTTGGTTCGAGATCATCTCAGAGAATTACATGATTGATGGCGGGCGCCCGCTGCATGTCCTCGATCAGATTCTCGATCGTTACCGGGTCGTACAGCATGGGGTTTCCATGTATTTTGGTTCCCCAGAACCGCCGAATCGGGAGCACCTGAAAAAGCTCAAGACTCTGGTCAAGCGGACCCAGACCCCCTGGCTCACAGACCACCTTTGCTGGGGCAGTGTAGACGGCACGTACAGCCATGACCTGTTACCCATGCCGTACACGTTCGAGGCTGCTCGCCATACCGCGCAGAAAATTCGCGAAGTACGGGACTTCCTTGAGATTCCGATCGCAGTTGAGAACGTGAGCAGTTATGCCGAATTCCATGCGTCGGAGATGACGGAGTGGCAGTTTCTCACTGAAGTGGTAGAACTGGCCGATTGCGGAATTCTCTTGGATGTAAACAACATTTACGTCTCTTCGAGAAACCACAATTTCAATCCCTTGGATTACGTGAACGGGGTTCCACCGGAGCGAGTGGCGCAGATTCATATCGCAGGACACTCGAAGTTCGAAAAATACATTCTGGATACGCACGATCATCCGGTGATTGATCCGGTGTGGAATCTCTATTCTCGCGCCATCGAACGCACAGGCCGCACGGCGACGCTTCTCGAGTGGGACGACAAAATTCCCTCCTTTGAAGAGGTTCACAACGAAGCACTTAAAGCGAATCAGTTCGTCGCAGAGATGGCGGTCACATCATGAATCTGCTCGAAATCCAACACCGCATGCTAGACGCGGTCATGCAACCCCTCACTAACGACGAGCAGATGCAGCCGCATACTCGTGACGGCAGGTCCCTGCACGACGTGGCCGCAGAGTTCATCAAACCGAATGATCGCCTGAGCTCATTTGAGCGTCTTGAGATCTACAATCGCCAATACTGGTTTCGCGTACTCGCCTCCTTGGACGAGGACTTCCGAGGTCTTCGGGCGATCATCGGCCCACGGCGATTTGAAGCATTGTGCAAGGCCTACCTTATCGAGTGTCCTTCTGAGTCATTTACTCTTCGAAACCTGGGCTCTCGCTTGGAGTGGTGGTTACGAAGCCATCCGGAACACCTTCAACCACGCGCAGGCTTGGCACTGGATATGGTTCGCTTAGAATGGGCTGAAATCGAAGCTTTCGACGGTGCGGCCGAACCGGCCTTGGTCCCTGGAGATGTTCTGGCTTCGGATCCGGATCCGCGTTTCAGACTCCAACCATACCTTCAACTGCTTAGCTTTCATTACGCAGTAGATGATTTGCTGGTTGCTATCAGGAAGGATGACTCTGACAGCGAGATGGCCAGTAACGCGGTTTCGGAGCGCGCAAAGCGAGCCCACCTGCGCAAAGTCGCGCGTCAAAAGCCCCAAGCGATTTTCTTGGTCGTGCACCGCGTCGACGATTCAATCTACTTCAAACGAATCGAGCCTGAAGCTTTCAAGTTTCTCAAGGCTCTGCGAGAGGGTAAGAGCCTCTCGATCGCAGTGACGCAGGCTTTCGAGGGACAAGACATTCAAGAGAATAAGCTGCTCACTACAGTGCAAGGTTGGTTCGAGAACTGGTCGAGCCTGGGCTGGTTTTGCGCCCCCTACTCTACAGACCAGGGGTTTATTTCCGCGTCAGGAAGACAATCATGAACAAGGCCATCGATGCTGGTGCGCGAGCATATTCGCTTTTTGAACGGGCATTCTCTTCTTTGCAGTCCCCGCTGCTCCTTGCTGTTCGCCTCTACTGGGGCTGGCAATTCTTTCAGACTGGACTCGGCAAGCTAATGCACATTCCCAAGGTCGTGGGGTTTTTCACCAGTTTGGGGATACCGCTACCGGCGTTCAACGCATACTTCGTCAGTTCGCTTGAACTTGTGGGCGGAGCCTTACTGTTTCTGGGCCTTGGGTCTAGAATCATCGCACTACCGCTCACGATCGATATGCTGGTGGCCTACATCACAGCCGACCGCGGGGCGTTATTTTCCATCTTCTCGGATCCCGGCAAGTTCTATGCCTCCGACGCGTATACATTCCTCTTTGCCTCCGTTCTTATTCTCACCTTTGGCCCGGGAAAAATCTCTGTCGATTATGCAATTGGCTATTTGTGGAGGAGGAGAGCCCCGAGGCCGCAGACCCTTCTTGAGAAGTCGGCCCTCGCTACCTGATTCGCAGCGCTGATCGATTGGCAATCGCATCTGTTTGAATCGATGAGGAGCGGGCCACGGTGAAACTCTGCACACAAGCTCTAGTTTTCGACGCTTACGGTACGTTGTTCGATGTGCATTCGGTGATCGCACTTTGCGACCGCAAGTTCCCCGGCCAGGGCGCTGAGCTGAGCAAGCTATGGCGCACGAAGCAACTGGAGTACACCTGGCTGCGCAGCCTCGTTGGGCGGTACGAGGACTTTTGGAGTGTGACGGAATCGGCCCTGACATTTGCGTGCCGTAGTCTGAGCCTTGAGTGCCCTCCCGAGACGCGCCAAGAGTTGATGGAATCTTATCTGCACCTTGAAACATTCCCGGAGGTGCAGGCGACATTGAGCAAATTATCGCAATATAAGCTTGCCATCTTGTCGAATGGCTCGCCGAAGATGCTCGCTGCCGCAGTGAAGCACGCGGGGCTGAGAGGAATATTTAGTGACGTGATCAGCGCCGACGAAGTAAAGATCTATAAGTCAAATCCGCGCGTCTACGGGTTGGTTTCGCAGCATTTGGGCGTGCCTGACAGTGCGATTGCGTTTGTATCGTCGAATTTCTGGGATATCGCCGGGGCCAAGAGCTTTGGGTTCTGGACGTGCTGGGTCAACCGGTGGAGTCTTCCTGAAGATGAACTGGGTGTCATGCCAGATGCCACTGTGGACGATCTGGATAGGCTGATTCCCGTTCTGGAGGGATGAATTCATTCCTCCAGGTGCAATGTCTTCAAATCAACGTTGCACGGCGGTGCTCATCGGGACTTCCAGCCTGGTGCGGTTTGCGTTTGACCACAATGTACTAAACGAAGTGTTGCAATGAACGCACCTTTTTTCCGAACGGGGCTGAATTGCAAAAACCAGATCGTCAAGTGAGAAGGACCGTGTGTCTAGCAGGGTTGCCCCCGCCTTTCTTGGAATCGTTTCAATCTTCTTTGGCGGCTCGGTGATCAGGTTCTAGTCGAGTGACCTCCATTCCTGGCGGCACGGGTTTCCTGTAAGGGGCACGTCGCGGCTTGTAGAAAGGACAATGGTGCTGTGCATGTAGAAAGGGGTTCCCATGCTTCGGTCAGCCTTGATCGGCGGGTTGCGGCTGGAGCTGACATAACGGGGTGACCGGGTTTTGTCAGTCCGATAAGGGAAAAAATTGCGTTGAGCCTTCGATCTCCGATCGCAGAACGCACCACGAGGGACCATGAGTTCACGGCGTACGTTTATCCAAAGTGCAATGGCTGCAGCGACGGTTCTCGGCGGCGCCTCGCGGGTGCTTGGAATGAATCGAAAGCGGGCATCGGATCGTGCCAATAACCCGACTCCATTGACCGTGATTAGCCCTGACCTGCAGGCCCTATCTTTCACAATCGACAATGGAGTCAAGGTGTTCCAACTCACAGCAGAACCGGTGAAGCGAAAAATCGCGCCCTGGAAGACGATCGATTGCTGGGGCTTTAACGGCTCATGCCCGGGCCCCACAATCCAGGTGAACCAGGGCGATCGTGTCCGCCTTATTCTGGAAAATCATCTGCCGGAATCGACCGCAATCCATTGGCATGGCCTGGAAATCCCTTACGCCATGGATGGAATGCCATACCTTTCCCAGAAACCCATCGCGCCCGGATCAAGGTTCGCATACGAATTCACAGTTCATCAGAACGGCACTTTCTTCTATCACTCGCATTCGCCCATGCAGCAGATGATGGGAATGGTCGGTTTGTTTATTCTTCATCCCCAGCAAGCGCACACTCCTGCGGTAGATCACGATTTTGGAGTCGTGCTGCAAGAGTGGGCCGTGCTGCCGAATAACACAGTACCGAACACCGCCAGCATGGAATGGAACTGGCTGACGTTTAACGGTGCAGTGAGCCCGATGACAACTCCACTGATCGTGCGGCTAGGTAGTCGCGTGCGGATTCGATTTGTCAACATCGGCATGGATCACCACCCCATCCATCTACACGGCCACACCTTCGTTGTAACGGGCACGGAAGCTGGGCGACAGCCCGAAACAATGTGGGGGCCGATGAATACCGTACTCGTGGGCGTTGCACAAGCGCGCGACATCGAATTCGTCGCCAACAATCCGGGTGAGTGGATGCTCCACTGCCATATGCCTCACCACAATATGAATGCGATGAGCGATCTGCTCGGCGATCGCATGATGATGACTGCTGACACCGAGGACGACCGGGCGGTTCGCCAGATGCAGACCCTTGCTGACGACGTCGGCTTCGAACATGTGCATCACGCGCCCATCGCGGCGGGCGCGAATCAAGTTCCTGGTTTTCCCCAAGATGCGTTCATGGACATGGGCATGGATGAAGCCGTAGCCAAGCCGCAAAACAACGGTTTGCCGCGGAACTGGAGTGCCATGATGATGGGGATGATGAGCCTGGTACGAGTGCTACCACCCGATCTCTACGATGATGTCATGCGAGATATTCGCAACGGGGATATCAGCCCAGCCTCTTCGCCAACGGACCACTCAAACCCTCACCATGAGGGAGGTGGAGATTGAGGCGGCAATTCGCAGTATTCGCGCTCCTCTTCGCGTGTTGCGTGCTGTTATCATCACCGGTATTCTCACAAGAGCCAGCCCCTAATTCTCGGCCCGGGAATGGGTCCCAGAATACAGGTCAGAAGAACCCTGAGCAGCGACCTTTGCCGGAGCCCAAAGTATTCTTTCCCATGGCCGAGCAGCCCGAAATGGAGATGCACCATCACGGCTCGATTCCTGAAGTGATGCCGCAGTTCCCGCACCTGGGCGACTCGCAGCGCATCGTGCCCGGCCCAATCTATCAACTCGAAGATCTGGAACACATGGCGGCTGCCCACAATCCTACTCTCGCGCAGGCACAACGGGCAGTTGAGGCGGCGCGCAGCAGGCAGTGGCAAAGCGGGTTATATCCAAACCCGACGATCGGCTACGAGGGCGACGAAATCCGGGGTGGGGCCTATGGCGGTGGTGAGCAGGGATTCTTTGTCGAACAGCCGATCATTCTTGGCGGTAAGCTTGAGCTTAATCGCAAGGTGGGTGGCGGCGAAGTAAAGGAGCGCCAGGCGGAGGCTGAAGCGCAAAGCTACCGGGTGGAAAATGACGTACGCATGGCCTATTACCATACGCTCGCAGCACAGGAGAGACTCGCGATCGACCGTGATTTGGTTACCATCGCCCAGACCACGGTGCGAGTTGTGCGTCAGCTCGATAATGTCGGTGAAGCTGACGAAACTGAGGTCCTGGAGGCCGAGGCGGAAGAGCAGAGCATAGAGATCGCTGTCGGGGTCAGCCAGCACGTGCTGCGGCGTGAGTGGGAGGCGCTTATTTCAGTGGTGGGTGTGCCGTCCCTCCCTGAGGGCAGCGTCGCCGGAGCAATCGACACTGAGATGCCTTCGCTAGACGAAGGCCAATTGTTAGCTTCGCTGCTCACGTCTAGCCCCGCCAGAAAATCTGCGCAAGCGGGCGTCGAGCGTGCTGAAGCTGCGCTGCGCCGGGCGCAACATGAGGTGGTCCCTGATATTACTTTCAAGGGCGGCTTTCAACAGAATTACGAATTGCTCAACGCGTCTCCCAACCGCGTGGTTGGTCTGCAAGGCTTTGCGGAGGTTGGCTTACATCTCCATGTTTGGGACCGCAACCAGGGTGGCATCGCGGCTGCTCGCGCCGACCTCGAAATCACACAGGACGAGCTAACCCGTGTCGACCTCACACTTCGCAAGCGTTCCGCAATCTACACCGAAGACTATCGTAGCGCACGCTTAACTGCCGACCGATATCGTACCGAGATCCTCCCTCGCCTGCAGCGAGCTTATGATCTGATGACCACGCAGTATGGTGAAATGACGGCGTCGTTCATTCGCGTTCTCAACCTGCAAAGGATGCTTTACGAGAATGAAACAGACTACATCGAGGCTCTCGAACATGCCTGGATAAGCAGCGTCGCGCTGAGGGGATTTCTGCTGGATGGCAGTCTGGGCGACTCCACTTTGACACGCGATTTGTTCACAAGTGAGATCGAATCTAACAGATTAACAGCTCCAAAAGCCGGTCAGTTCGTACTCCCAACCAATTTTGCGCCTCAATAACATTTAAAGGAGAGCATCTAGCAAAATGGCTAATTACATTTCGCCGACTTTCCGTGCGGGAGCCATTGTTGAGGTTTCAGGACATTACCGGGTTTTCCATGCACGCGGTCACAGCACAGCTCTAGATGTAACGTGTGTGGCCGGAGAGATCTTTCCGGAGTGTCGCGAATGTGGTCGCAATGCCAAATTTACTTTGCAGCGGGATATTCCCCACGTACTTGAGTGCGCCCTGTTCGAATCTAGTCCTAAAGCTCCCACTAGGATCGGCAGCAGGATGATTTTTACTCCGGACGTGTAGAGGTCTTTTGAAATAGTGCTTGTCATCGTCCGTGAAATCAGGTGCGAGCGTGTGTATCGCCGCTTTGAGTTGTCGTAGAGTAGACGGATCAAGGCCAGCCCAGCGCGCAGAAACTCGGATTCACTGAGTCTTCAATCCTTAATCAAGATGAACCTTGGGCTCGACGGATGTGGTCGCGGCAAATTGATGGCAGGGGAATTTTGGATGGAAAACGAATATTTCGCATTCTGGGCATCAAATCGTGAATTCGCGAAGTCAGCAGTTTTGATGTTAGGAGACTTCTTCACGTTCATCGGAAAAGTGAGCTGTTTTGGCCTAAAGGCGTTGGTGGGTGCATTTCAGCCTCCGCTTGAATGGGAGTTCTTCCTGGGTCAGATTGAGGAGACTGGCTGGCGTTCGCTCCCGCTCATATTAGCCGCGGGCTTCGCTCTCGGTGTTGTGATGTCGATGCATACCCGAGGCACGCTGGTGCAGTTCGGGGCAGAAGCCATGATTCCGACTTTGCAATCGGGCGCGTTTTTCAATGAACTGGGGCCGCTGGTCACTGCACTGCTGGTGGCGGGACGAGTAGGCGCGGCCATTGGCGCTGGCTTAACCAATATGCGTGTTACCGAGCAGATCGACGCCATCGAATCTTTGTCGGTGGACTCCTTCAAGATGCTTGTGGTGACGCGGATCGTCGCCTGCATTTTCGTTTTACCGCTGTTGACTGTATTCATGGACTTCGCCAGTTTGGCCGGAGGATTTTTCTCGGAACACTTCACTTCCCACATCTCCCTGCAGCTCTATATGACCAGTGCTTTCAAGACCGTCGAATGGGCTAACTTTATTCCGCCCACAGTCAAGACCTCCGTCTTCGGCTTCATCATCGGTACCGTGTCGGGTTATTTCGGATACACGACCAACGAAGGATCCCAAGGAGTGCAGCGGGCTGCCACGAACAGCGTGGTCCTATCCTCGCTTCTGATCATCGTGGTGGATGTCATCCTGGTGAAGGTCATCTTCTTTTTCTTTCCCGGACAAGCCATATGAGCGATCCGCTGGCGGTTGAGTTCCAGCACGTATCGAAGACCTTCGGGAATAGAAACGTCCTCGTCGACGTATCGTTCAAGCTGGGTGAGGGTGAGGCGCTTTGCATCCTTGGACGCAGCGGCACGGGCAAAACCGTCACACTTAAATTAATGGATGGCCTGCTCAAGCCAGACAGCGGGAAAGTTTGCATCGAGTCGGAAGACATCGCTCAAGTTGGCGAGAAAGATCTCTCTCGTGTTCGGCGCCACATCGGCTTTCTTTTTCAAAGCGGTGCCCTGTTCGACTCGTTCACGGTGGGAGAGAATCTTGCTTTGCCGCTCCACCGCCTGGACAAGACGAAGTCTTTACCCGAGATCAAGCAGGTCATAGACGAAACGCTCAAACGCGTTGGGCTCGATCACGACAAGGACAAGATGCCGGCCGAGCTTTCGGGAGGCATGAGCAAACGGGCGGGTCTGGCACGCGCTCTGGTCCTGAATCCGAAGCTGCTATTGGCCGACGAACCCACCAGCGGGCTTGACCAGATCACCGCTTCAGAGATAGACAACCTTCTGATCAAAGTGAAAAAAGAGCTTCATACGACGCTCGTCATCGTCACCCATGATGTGCGGAGCGCGCGGAGAGTTGCCGACCACATCGCCATACTCGACCAAGGGCGCCTGGTCGGCTTTGGCACGGCTTCTGAATTAGAGAAAAGCGACAACGAAGTCGTGCGACAACTTGTCTCGGAGTCTTGTATATGAAAATCAATTATGCGGCCATCGGCGTATTCGTTCTGTCTGCTGTGGTGCTGTTCAGTGTCGGCCTGTTCCTGATCGGAAACAGCCACGAAGCCTTTAGCCATCATGTGGATTTCTTCACTGAACTGACCAACACGAATGGAATCTCGCCAGGGTCTAAGGTAAAGGTCTCCGGTTTTAACGCGGGCCAAGTCAGCGCAATTCAGATACCGGATCGTCCATCTGGCAAATTCAGGTTGAAGCTGCATGTCGATGACAAACTTCATAGGCTCGTTCGCGAGGATTCGTTCGTAACGGTGGAATCCGACGGCCTTGTCGGAGACAAGTTCTTGCTGATCCATGATGGCAGCGACCAAGCTCAGCAGGCACCCGGCGGAGCGACGCTGCGCGGCCAGGAACCGATCGAACTCTCCGCCGTGATTGCAAAGATGACGGGCGTCATGGATCAGGCAAATGTCACCATGGGAGATATAAGGACCAAAGCCGATGGCACGCTCGATGCAATTAGCGCAACGGTCAACAACGCGAACGGAATCGTGGACGGCATCCGGAGTGGAAAGGGCACGGTAGGCATGCTGCTCACTGACCAGCAAATGTCGAACTCGGTAAAAGCGGCGGTGGGGAATGCGCAGCAGGCCACCGCCAATTTGGATCAGGTATCCGTTCAGGCGAAGCAGGTAATGACAGACTTCCAGTCGCGAGACCTTTCCCAGAAAGCTGAGGACACCCTAAACAACGCAAAGGACGCCTCCCGGAATCTCGATCAAACCTCCCGGCAACTGAATGTAGCCTTGAACGAGGCACTGGGTCCTGCCCGTGCCGGTGGTAACGCCGCGGAGAATATCAGGGAATCCCTGGCGAATGTAAATCTCACAACCGCCAACATGGCGGAAGATACCGAGGCCCTCAAACACGAGTTTTTCTTCCGAGGATTTTTCAAAAAGAGAGGCTTTTATAGTCTGCAAGAGCTGACTCCCGATCAATATCGCAGCAACTCTTACTTCGAAAGCCAAAGAAGCCAACGCGCCTGGCTGAATGCGGCGGACGCGTTCGCGACGGACGCCAAGGGCAATGAAGTTCTTTCCCCCGCAGGCGAGCAGCAAATCGATCAGATCATCGGCACCGTCAAGAATTCGGTCATCGACCAACCAATCATCGTTGAAGGCTATTCGAATCAGGCTTTGGATGCCGATGAAATGGTTGCATCGAGATCTCGTTCGATACTGGTCGCGCACTACCTTGAGGAGCACTTCCATCTCAGCGCCAGGAACATCGGACTGATGCCGCTGAATGATACCGCGCCCGCATCTTCCGGCAAGAGCTCTTGGAATGGCGCTTGCGTCGTACTTCGCGCGAAAGTGAAATGAACTTAAGTTCCGGAAGATTTCGTTAGGGAGCCCGCAGCCGTAAGAATTGTTTGGTTGTGCGTCCCGAACGGGACAAGAGGAGTTAGAGAGGAATTAATGATCCAGAAAGGACTAAAGTTCTTGCGCGATCTTACAGGACGAGAGCTAGACGCTACCTTTTCCATGAACACGATGACTTGAGATCGTTGCTATCGGTGATTTTGTGTGCAGCCGGCACTGCCGAGCCGCTAGAGTCCGTTCGCCACGTGTGGGGTCCGCTCGCGGTCGACGACTTGGATGTCGTCAAAAAAGCGCTTGCCCGCCACGGCGGAGAGATCGTCAGGCTGGAGGACGTCAGCACAAGCGGCCGATATCGCTGAGGGAGACACAGAGCAATGGCGTATCAACCTATCGAAAACTACGGAATCATCGGCAATATGCGCACGGTTGCCCTGGTAGGCATGAACGGTTCGATCGATTGGTACTGCTACCCGCACTTTGATTCGCCCAGCATCTTCGGGGCTCTCTTGGATGATAAAAAAGGAGGGCGCTTCCAAATTTCCGCCGACTCTGATGGCGTGCGGCACAAGCAGTTTTATTGGCCTTCCACGAATGTGTTGGTTACGCGTTTCTTACTGGCTGATGGAATTGCGGAATTGGAAGATTTCATGCCGGTGGGGCTACCCTCCGAATCGTCTGAGTATCGCCATGTATACCGTCGCATTCGCTGCGTCAGGGGAACGGTGCGCATTTCGCTCACTTGCCGTCCAGCCTTCGATTACGGACGACAGACGCACGAGGCGCAGATCGGAACTAACGGGGCAACCTTCAAGTCGGGCAGTTTGACCTTGGCTCTTTTGGCTGCGGTGCCACTCAGGAATGACGGGCGCGGCGGGGTGTCTGCCGAGTTCGTGCTCTCGGAAGGAGAATCACAAGTTTTCGTTCTTAGGGACGACTGCGGCGAGGTTGCCGTGCCGTGTCCGCCGTGCGAAAAAAAGACGGAGGAGTTGCTACGGGGCACTGTGAAATTCTGGCAAAACTGGCTCTCTGCCTGTACTTACCATGGGCGCTGGCAGGAGCAGGTACATCGGTCAGCTTTGGCGCTGAAGCTTCTTACTTTTGAGCCCACCGGAGCGATCATCGCAGCCCCCACCGCCAGCTTGCCCGAAGTCATCGGAGGCTCTCGCAACTGGGATTACCGGTACACCTGGATGCGCGACGCTGCCTTCACGGTTTACGCCTTTTTGCGCCTGGGCTTCAAAGATGAGGCCGCCGCCTTCATGCACTGGATCGAAGAGTACGCGTCGAAGCACGCTCATCCAAAAGACCCCGGCGCGGTCGTCTTCACCATCGCAGGTGACAACGAACTTCCCGAGCAGACGCTGGATCACTGGGAAGGGTATCGAGAGTCCGGACCCGTGCGCATTGGCAACGCAGCTGTTGCGCAGTTCCAGGGAGACATCTACGGCGAGCTCATGGACGCGCTTTACTTGTCCAACAAGTACGTAAGCCCCACCTCATATGACGTTTGGGTAAAGGTCCGCGCTCGCCTTGAATGGATCTGCGAGAACTGGCAGCTTCCAGACGCCGGCATTTGGGAGATGCGCAATCGGCAGGAACATTTTGTTTACTCAAAAGTCATGAACTGGGTTGCTCTGGATCGTGGTCTTCGCTTGGCCGACAAGCGAGCGCTTCCAGCCGACCGCGCTAAGTGGCTGAGGGAGCGGGACAGAATCTATGAAGAAGTGATGACTAAAGGCTGGAACGAGAAACGCCACGCATTTACGCAGTTTTACGGCAGCGAAGACCTGGACGCGTCGCTCCTTATTATGTCGCTGGTCTTCTTTATGGCTCCCACCGATCCGCGGATGATCAGCACCATAAACGCGATCCGCGAGAATCCGAGGGATGGAGGTCTTGTCAGTGACAGCCTCGTCTATCGTTATCCGCCTCACGCACGCGTTGACGGGCTTCCGGGTGCGGAGGGTACTTTCAACATGTGTTCTTTTTGGCTCGTAGAGGCGCTCACTCGCGCGAGTGTAGGAATCCCGGAAAAGTTGGACGAAGCCAGGTTGCTGTTTGAACGTGTGTTGGGCTACGCCAACCACCTCGGGCTTTATTCGGAACAGACAGGGCCGCAAGGCGAGGCCCTGGGCAATTTCCCGCAGGCGTTTACACATCTAGCGTTGATCAGCGCCGCATTCAATCTGGATCGAACGTTGGGCAGCCAAGTTTGAACAATGCGATTTTGTCCGTAAAGGACCGAGGAGGAATTCATGCCAGATCTTAGACAAGGATGCTCGACAGGAAAGAATACAGAAGAGACAATGCCAGCCGATGCTCTGGTTCTATTCGGGGCAATGGGAGACTTAGCCCATAAGAAAATCTTTCCCGCTCTTTATCACATGGTCCGGCATGGTCGCCTGAATGTACCTGTGATTGGCATTGCCAGGGCCGCGCGGACCGACGAACATCTCAAAGAGCGGGTGCGCGACAGTGTCCAGCAGCAAGGGGGCGAGCTCGATCAGGAAGCCTTGGCCAAGCTGTTGAAGTTGCTTCGCTATGTCGGCGGCGATTATGAAAAACCTGGCACCTTCGACCTATTGAAGAAAACGCTTGGCTCGGCGAGCCGCCCAGCGCACTATCTGGCTATTCCGCCAAGTCTTTTTATGAGTGTTATTGAGTCTCTCGCAAAGTCGAACTGCATGAAAAATGCTCGAGTGATTGTCGAGAAGCCCTTCGGGCACGATCTCGCCTCGGCGCAGGAGTTGAATGCCGCTCTTCATTCCCGGCTTCCGGAATCGAGAATCTTTCGTATCGACCACTACCTTGGTAAAGAGGCTGTTCTCAATCTTCTGTTCTTTCGCTTCGCCAACAGCTTCCTGGAGCCGATCTGGAACCGGAATTACATCGAGAGTGTGCAGATCACAATGGCGGAGAAGTTCGGGATCGAGGGCCGGGGGAAGTTCTACGACGATACTGGGGCGATCCGCGATGTGGTCGAAAATCACATGCTCCAGGTTGTAGCGTTTCTGGCGATGGAGGCGCCCACCGGCTTATACTGCGATGCTATTCGGGATGAACAGGTTAAGATATTCCGCACGATTTTGCCGCTCGACCCCAAAAACCTGGTTCGCGGACAGTTCAAGGGCTACAAGACCGAAAAAGGGGTACCATCGGATTCTGCGGTGGAAACGTTTGCGGCATTGCGCTTGGAAATTCAGTCATGGCGCTGGTCCGGCGTGCCATTTCTGATTCGTGCTGGAAAGTGCCTCCCAGTCACGACCACCGAAGTGCTTGTCAAACTTAGAAAACCTCCGCTCGACAATTTGGCTGGCGAATCGACCAATCATTTCCGCTTTCGTCTCGGTCCGGGTGAGATTTCGATTAGCCTCAGCGCCCGCGTGAAACGTCCCGGCGAAGAACTCGTCTCCAAGCCCACGCATCTTTCAGTGGTCGAGGACCACACTGCGGACGAGGTTGACGCATATGAACGTCTTCTGGGAGACGCGATACGTGGAGATGCCTTGCTGTTCGTTCGCGAAGATGCGGTGGAAGCTGCCTGGGCCATTGTTGACCCCATTCTCGGGAATACAACACCCCTGGAGGAATACCAGCCAGGATCATGGGGACCTCGTGAGGCGGTCCGTCTGGCTGACGATGTGGGCGGCTGGCACGACCCCGAAGGAAGCAAGGGGGACACAGTCACTGCTCCGCGCGCCGCGTAAGAGCAAGAATTAGGAGTTGCGAATCTCGGACAAGGATCTATTCAGCTAACACTTTGTGCACAAATTGAACAACCATGGATCCTTCGCCAAAGGCCGACGCGACACGCTTCACGCTCTCAGATCGGATGTCCCCGACCGCGAAGACTCCGGGAAGGCTCGTTTCAAAGAGGTTTAAGGGGTTGGGACTCGAAGTCGAAACCGCCGAACATGCATCGATACACTGGCGCTCTCTCTATGTGACCGATTCCGAGGAAAATCAAGTCGAACTAGTCTGCTACGACAGCAGCGTTTGAGGAATGCTTGCAAACTCATTCTAGAGGAGATTTTACCGTTGCTGTAGGCTAAATGTGCTCGTTTCCTTTAGGAATTCCGGTGCCGCCCACAAAGCAACGCCTCAACTTAAGCAAAATAAAGGAATGGTACGGCCCGTGCACTAGTACTCAGTAAAGCCAACGCTCGGAGGTAGTCATGCTGAATGTGACCGGTGCAAACATAGGTGAGTTAGCCGTCGTTAGTTGCGAGGGCAGAATTGTACAGAGAGAATCCGCCTATAAGTTGCGGGAAGCCGTAACCTCGCAAACAGACGCACGAATTGTTGTCCTTGAACTCTCAGAGGTGCGCGCCATCGGTGGAGGCGGCCTTGGCATGCTCGTGTTTCTGCAACGATGGGCGCGGGAACACAATATCCGGTTCCTGCTGTTCCATCCCTCCACGGCAGTCCAGAACAAACTAAAACGTGCCAGATCAATCGCAGAGTTCCACATTGCTTCGAGCGACGAGATCAGGGCTATTCTGGCGTATGCCAACAGCCGATATTCGCTAGCTGCATGAGTCGGGACCCTTAGTACTCCGCTCTCATAAAACCGGATTTGTCCCCCCTCGGATGCGTCCCTCTGCATCGCCGATGCCAACGAGAACACTCGGGGATGGCCTAGCGTCGACATCGCTATTGTCTACTGTTTTTGCATTGCCTTCACAGTCCAACCTTAAGTAACTCCGAAATCGATTTGGATCACACTGGTATATGTGACCAACGCTCATAATACCCATAGCCTGCCGTGTGGTGAATCATGTCCAAGCGGTACGCCTTTTTTCGACCACTTCGCTACGCACCGATTGCGCTATTTCTTGCGGCAATCCACGGGGTCTTCTTTCTACTCTTTGCCCCGGCCAAGGTCGCTGTCGCTTAGGAGTTCAAGCTGAAAAACAAACACGTAGGGCTGAGATTGGGCGCAACATTTGCTGTCCTAATTGGCCTCTTGGGAGGCATCGGGCAGTTAGGACTGCGTCGGATGCACCAAATCAATGACACGCTTAGCGGGATCACTGGTGTGCGATCAGACAAACTACAACTGGCACGAGAAGGCTTGACTTTGTCCAATCGCAACAACCGTATCACGATGGAAATATTTCTCGTGCAAGATAGGGCTCTGACTGGGGCGCTGTTGGCTGAGAGGTCTGAGAATACCCAGAGGATTTCCAGATTGGTGGCGAAGATCGCGAGCCGCTGTGACTCAGAGAATGAGAAAGAGCGGCTATTTGCGGTGGAAGGGATGAGACAACCATATATCGATAGCTACCTGCGAGCCATGCATTTGCTTGTGGATGAAGGGAAACAGGACGCGGCAGTAGCAGTAATGGTCAAAGAAACACTTCCGGCACTACTCAAATATCACGCTGCCTGGGACGAGTTCGTGGACTTTCAGAACACCCAACTAGACATGGCTGCCAAGCAGGCTGGGGCTGACTATGCCAGGGCCCGTCGCCTTGGCTCTTTACTATTCTTGCTAGCAGCGGCGGTTGCTGTCGGGATCGCGGTATTCACGACACGGAATGCTCGAAAGAGCGACCAACGGTCGGAGGCAGAATATCGGCTTCTATTCGACAGTAATCCGCTTCCGATGTGGGTCTTTGAACGCCAGAATCTTAAGTTGCTGGCAGTGAACGAGGCGGCATCTCGACAGTATGGTTTTTCAAGTCGGGAGTTTCTGACGATGACATTTGCGGAGATTAGATCCGGGGATGACCTTTCTACTCTATCGGAGGCCATCGCAAAACCAATCCACGGACTTCAGGAAGCAACCATTTGGCGACATCGGAAGAAGAACGGTGAAACCATAGATGTCGAGATTGTCGGTCATGATCTATATTTTCGTGGAATCGAAGCAGTGTTGATAGCAGCTCGCGATATCAGCGAACGGAATCGGTCCGAGGAGATGCTGCATAACAGCGAGAATAAGTATCGCGTGCTGTTCGAAGACTCGGCGGATGCGAACTGGCTGATGGACGAAAAGGGTTTTCTGGATTGTAATTCTGCTGCGCTCCGGATGTTTGGGTACTCAGCCTCGGCCGAGATGATTCATCCGTCCGATATTTCCCCCCCGAAGCAACCTGACGGCACGTCCTCCCGAGTGGCGGCCGAAGAGAAGATTGCCGCTGCGTTTCGCAACGGCACCGAACGTTTCGAGTGGTTGCACCAGCGCAAAAACCGCAGTGTTTTTCCCGCCGAGGTATGCCTGACTGCACTGACGCTCAGCGGGCAGCCGAGGCTGTTGGCCACGGTGCGCGACATTACCGACCGCAAAGCGGCCGAGGAACGGATCCGATACCTAGCCCACTACGATGCCCTCACGGGACTACCCAATCGGACGCTTCTTCAGGACCGTCTCGCCAAAGCACTCGCCGCCGCCCGTCGGCAAGAGCATAAGGTCGCGCTCCTGTTCCTCGATCTCGACAGGTTTAAAGACATCAACGATTCGCTCGGGCACTCTGTCGGCGATCTCCTCCTGCAAGGAGTTGCGGAGCGGCTTAAGACATGGGGGCGTGAACAGGATACCGTCGCCCGGATAGGTGGCGACGAATTCCTGATCACGGTGACAGGCGTAAAGGACGCACAGGACGCGGCAGTTGCCGCCGAACGGCTTATGGATGCCATGACCGCTGAATTTGTTGTTCAAGGCCACCCACTCAGTATTGGCTGCAGCATCGGCATCAGCGTCTTTCCGGAACACGGTGCGGAGGGCGAAGCGCTGATCAAGAATGCCGATGCAGCCATGTATAGCGCCAAGGACAGTGGACGTAACAACTTTCGTTTCTTCAGTGAGGACATGAACGTGCAGGTCGTCGAGCGGCTGACCTTAGAAAGCAATTTGCGGTTGGCGCTCGCGAAAGAACAACTTTTTCTTATGTATCAGCCCCAGATGGATGTGGCCACGGGAAGGGTCACCGGGTTGGAGGCGCTGCTTCGTTGGCAGCATCCGAAATTGGGTCTTGTGCCACCGGATAGGTTCATACGAATTGCTGAAAACAGCGGACTGATTGTACCAATTGGTGAATGGGTGCTCCGTACAGCCTGCCGTCAGGCGAGGAAATGGCAAGACGATGGTCTTCCCGCCGTTTCCGTAGCGGTCAACGTATCAGCGGTCCAATTTCGCCAGTTGGGCTTCTGCGAACTCCTCAGAAAAGTGCTTCATGAAACTGGCCTCGCCGCGCAATATCTTGAACTGGAACTAACGGAAAGCCTACTCCTAGCTGATGCAGATGTGACGCTCTCGGTCCTGAGAGAGCTGAAGTCTACGGGGGTGACGCTGGCAATTGACGACTTTGGCACTGGCTATTCCAGCTTCAACTACATAAGACAGTTTCGGGTGAGTAAGATCAAAATCGACCGTTCGTTTATCAGAGACGTTGCTACGAATCCTGACGACGCGGCGATCACAGCCGCCATCATCAGCATGGCGAAAAGCTTGAATCTCAGGGTCATCGCTGAAGGCGTCGAAGACGAAGCACAAATGTCATTCCTGCGGTCCCATCGGTGTGATGAGATTCAAGGCTATTATTTCAGCAAGCCTTTGGCGGTCGAGAAAGTAGCTGACAAGCTGCGAGCCGATTCTCCCAAACCGCAATCCGAGAGCGGGCGAGCAGAAGATAATCGTGAAAACAAACCTTATGAGGTGAGCATTTCACTTATGTCAATAGGACTCGCACTTTTGGTGTCCGCCGATCCAGTTACAATTCAGCAGTTCAGCCTCGCCCTGCGAGAATTGTCTATTTCGCCGGATGCCTGTCAGGACGCGGCAAGCGCAGGTATTCTCCTGAAGAGTCGAAAATTCGATGCCGTTATCGTTGATCTCCAATTGGGAGAGCAGTCTGGACTGATTCTGGACGAAGTGCATCTCTCATCGTCGAACCGGACGGCGGTGACTTTTGGCATCGGCGACAACGACGGGGCGGGAACAACAGCTTTCCGCAAGAAATCGCAGTTTGTCTTCGAGAGACCGCTTTCTGCGCAGTCAATCCACAAAACCCTCAAGCCTGCATATGGGCTCATCCTGAGAGAACGGAGACGCTACTTTCGTTACCCGGTTTCGATGCCCGTGATCATGCAGAGGGAAAGCAGGCAGGAAATTCGGTGCAACACTGTAAATATCAGCGCAGGAGGTATGGCTTTGAGCACGCAGGTTCCGCTGGTTCTCGGAGAAAGCGTCCGGGTTCAGTTCACCTTGCCGGATCACGAAGCACCATTCTTAGCTGAATCAACGCTCTGCTGGTCGAAAGCGGGCCATTTGGGTGTTCGCTTCGTATCAATTTCGGACGAGCACAAATCCGAACTACAAGTCTGGCTATCCCAAAAACTGGAAGAGACTCTCCCGGAATTCGTTGCAGAACAATTCCGAAAGGCAGGGCCCTGCTCTGAGAGACAACCTTGAGCGAGAAGATCCAGCCTTCCACACGGCCACTCACCGTTCTAGCGGTTGACGATTCAACTTTATATCGCAAGCTGGTAGAGCATTCCCTTTCGGGGGAGCGATATACTGTGGTGTTTGCGAAGAACGGACGCGCAGCCCTCGATCTGTTCGCAGAGCACCAGCCTGCTGTGGTTATCACCGATTGGGATATGCCGGATATCGGCGGACTGGAACTATGCGGGCGCATACGTCGCGACTTCCGAGGAATTCACTCTCACGTTATCCTGCTAACAGGCAATACCGACAAAGCGCAGGTCATTGAGGGGCTTGCGGCCGGAGCCGACGACTACCTAACGAAGCCCTTTCATTCCGGTGAACTCGTGGCGCGGGTCGAGGTGGGCCGCAGGATTGTTGAACTTCATCGAGAAGTCCAAACAAAGAATCGCTTATTGGAAGAGATGGCATTGACGGACTCCCTCACAGGTTTGCCAAATCGTCGTGCGGTTGATATTTGGGCTTCACGCCAACTGAGTGCTGCCGCCCGGCATGACTTCTCTCTTTGGGCAGTGATGACTGATTTGGATCTTTTCAAGAAGGTCAACGATACTTACGGACACGATGCAGGCGACACTGTCCTCAAGACCTTCGCGGATATTCTCAAGACCCACTCTCGCGAGTCCGACATCTGCGCCCGCTTAGGAGGAGAAGAATTTCTCCTAATGATGACCCATTCCGACAAGGAAGGTATGAAGACTTCGGTTGGACGGATACGCAAGCAATTTGAAAACACAAGTGTCAGCTTTGGAGATAAGACCATTACGGCGACCGCCAGCTTCGGAATTGCAGAATTTCACGGGACGAAGCCGCCTGACTGGAATACCCTCGTGACTCGTGCCGATACAGCTCTGTATGCGGCGAAGCACAAGGGACGCAACCGAATAGAATTCGAATGAGAATCTGGACGCATTTTCCAGTCAATCGGATTAACGCTCGCACCACTAGCACTGAGACAACCGTGACTAGCGCGATTCGCGGAACGATTCGCATCCAGTGATTAGACCACCGAATCGTCATCGAGATTGAGCTAACCGAAAAACCCGCGCGGGAAGCTGGTTTCAAGCCGCCCGAATTGGTGATCCTGCACTCTCCGTATCGGTTGGTCACAGCCCCCGATTTTTCGATACGTGCTGGGGATGGAGCGCATGCACCCTGACCGCCGATCGCCGTGCTTGTTCCGGAGTTCGTGGAGTGGCGCTGGTACTACTATTTTCTTCACAATCAGCGTGCGACTGCCCTGAGAGTGCTTCTGTATGCAAAAGGCACGGGGCGCATAATTGTCATCAGCGTTCCGTCGTATATGCGGTCGTGAGCCAAGCGGTCCTGCCGAACCAGCGGTGGCGTGGTTCGTCGGGCCTATGTTTTATTGGTTTATTGTGAGTTGATAGAGTTTGGATTCAGAGCCTTTCTTTTGGCGGAAAAACGCAACCGACCCCGAGCCGCAGCATCACAGAGCGAGATAACAATGCATAGGAACTCGAACCGCGGTTGCAGTCCTGCCTCCGACAAACGAATCGTTTCACTGCGAAGGCGGTTTGGCTTCTGATGCGCGAGTCGCCAAGACCTTTATGATTTGGGTCGACGGTTGAAAAAGGATTGCATTGCGTCCAAGGAGGAACTCTCGTAGCGTAAGCGCAGAATCGAATCCATACCGTCCATACCGTAATTAGGCAGTTGGAGTGAATCACCGTTTCTTGTGTGACCCATGTTCCAGATGTGATAAAAGGTAAACATCGGTAATGATGACCCATTCCGACAAAGACGTCGGTTTTCGGCATCTCATTGAACGCAAAGAGTCTGTCCGAAAGAGCCTTTTAGAATCCCACTCTCTCCGCCAGCAAGTCTTAACTGCAGAGAAATTCCGCCGCTCTT
>CAYOEH010000015.1:0-88297 GCA_964403025.1 uncultured Acidobacteriaceae bacterium
AAGAATGCAGAAGTAAAAGCTAAGACACATACTTCTGAAATCTGACTTCTGCATTTGACAAAGCGGCTTGCAGCTTGCCGCCAGTTCTTTCCTTCCGGAGACGCCGGGAGGGGTTAGAGAGATGAAACGTGATTGGAAAAGAAAGAATTCGCATCCGGTTGAAGGCATACGACTACCGCATCCTGGACCAGTCGACGGGCGAGATCGTGGAAACCGCGCGCCGTACCGGAGCACAGATTGCGGGGCCGATTCCATTGCCCACGATGAAAAACAAATACTGCGTGCTGCGTTCGCCGCACGTGGATAAGAAATCGCGGGAACAGTTCGAGATCCGCACCCATAAGCGCTTGCTCGATATTCTCGAGCCCACGCAGCAGACGGTGGACGCGCTGATGAAGCTCGATTTGCCCGCGGGCGTAGATGTGGAGATCAAGGCATTCGGGAAAGAACACAAATAGCTTCTAGCTCCTGGCTGCCAGCTTCTCGCTGCAGCCCGAGCTCTCAGCCAATAGCCGTCGTTGTGACGAGCCAAGCTGAGTGGAGATAGAGATGGCGATAAGAGTTACAGGCATTCTGGGCAAGAAGGTCGGCATGACGCAGCTGTTTGACTCGAAGGGCGATGTTCGTCCGGTCACAGTGCTGCAGGCTGGCCCTTGCGTGGTGACGCAGCACAAGCTGGCAGTGAAGGATGGGTACGAAGCGGCCCAGATCGGCCTGGTCGAATTCGTGAAAGAGTCGCGGCTGACCAAGCCGGCGCGCGGACATCTGGCGAAGAACAATCTTCCACCGGTGAAGTTCATGCGCGAAGTGCCACTCGAGAGCGATGGCGACGGCGACGGAGCGGTGAAAGTTGGCGACCGGGTGCTGGTTGAGATTTTTGAAGGCGAGAAATTTGTCGACATCGTCGGAGTCAGCAAGGGGAAAGGCTTCCAGGGCGTGGTAAAGCGGCATCATTTCGGCGGCGGTCCTAAGTCGCACGGTTCGATGTTCCAAATCACGGGATCGATTGGCTCGTCGGCGTTTCCTTCGCGCGTATTCAAGGGAATGCGCATGTCGGGACACATGGGCCATGAGCGCGTAACGCAGCGCAATCTGAGAGTTTTGGGTGTGGACAAAGACGAGAATCTGCTGGTGGTGGAAGGCAGTGTGCCGGGGCCGCAGGGCGGGTACATTGTGATCACCAAGGCGAAAAAGCCTCCCAGAGAGCGCCGCGGATTTGCGGGTTCGGCTACGGTCGATCCGTTGAAGGCGGCGAAGAGGGCAGCGAAGAAGGCATAACCCAGTGGTCAGTGGTTAGTGGCCAGTGGTCAAAGCGAAAGCAATATGGCAACGATTGATATCTACAATTTAAGCGGCGCCAAGGTCGGGACGTTCGATCTCGCCGATGAGATTTTTGGCGCGGTCAACGAAGACCTGCTCTGGGAAGCGGTGAAACATTACCGCGCCGGGCAGCACCGCGGCACGCATGCGACCAAGGCCCGCTGGCAGGTTTCCGGTTCGGGCAAGAAGCTGTGGAAGCAGAAGGGCACGGGGCGGGCGCGTATCGGCTCGATCCGGTCGCCACTGTGGCGACATGGCGGCACGGTACACGGTCCGGTCCCACGCTCCTACGACTACGCGTTTCCGCGCAAAAAGCTTCTGGGCGCGTTGCGCTCGGCGCTGGCGTCGAAATTCGCGGATGGCAAGCTGACGGTGGTGAACGCGTTCGACGTGAAGGAGCCGAAGACCAAGGAATTCCGGGCGGCGCTGGAAGCGTTGAAGGTGGAATCGACGGTGCTGATTGTGGAGGCGCCGAACGCGGCAAATCGCAACCTGGAGTTGAGCGCGCGCAACATCGAGGGGCTTGAGTTGATTTCCGGCAACGAGGTTCATCCTTATCATCTGCTGCGTTATGATCGCGTGATTTTTTCTCATCCCGCGATCGAGAAGTTGCAGCTCACGTTGAAAGATACTTTGCCCAAGCGGCAGCGCAAGGCGGCGAAAGAAGACGAGGGTGCGAAGAAGGCGTCGGCTTCTCCGCGAAAGCGCGTGCGCCATGAAAAAGCGGCGGAGGTAGCCTGATGAAATCCGCATACCAGATCATTCGCCGTCCGGTGATTACTGAAAAAGGTTTGGCGATCAAGGAAAACCAGAACACGCTGGTCTTCCAGGTGGCTCCGGGGGCGACGAAGACGGAAGTGAAGCAGGCGGTGCAGACGATTTTCAAAGTTAAGGTTCTTTCCGTCCGCACGGCGATGTATCCGGGAAAAGAACGGCGGCGAGGGAAGTTTGCCGGCTACCGTCCGGACTGGAAGAAAGCGTATGTACGGCTGCGGGCGGGCGAGAAGATGCCGGAGTACGCGCAGAATCTTTAAGGCAGCTATCAGCCGTCGGCGATAAGCTAAATCGACGGTGTGAAGCTGAAAGCTGAGAGCAATTATGCCAATCAAGACATATAGACCGACGACGCAAACGTTGCGCTACCGCACGACGATCGTCAACGACGACATCACGACCAGGCATCCGCACAAGCCGCTGATCGAACCTAAGCCGCGGACGGGTGGACGCCGCAACTCCGGCGATATGACGATGCGGTTCATCGGTGGCGGGCATAAGCGCAAGCTGCGGATCATTGATTTCAAGCGCGACAAGACGGGGATTCCGGCGACCGTGCTCAGCATTGAATATGATCCTAACCGTTCCCCGCGCATTGCCCTGCTGGCGTATGCCGATGGGGAGAAGCGTTACATCCTTCAGCCCGAAGGGCTGAAGGTCGGGCAGAAGGTGGTGAGCGGGCCGGATGCGGATATTCTCGTCGGCAACGCGTTACCACTGCGCAATATTCCTCCCGGCACGCAGATCCACAATTTGGAACTGAAGCCTGGGAAGGGCGGTCAAATGGTGCGCTCGGCGGGCGGAGCGGCGCAGTTGGTCGCTAAAGAAGAAGAGTACGCTCTGGTCAAGTTGCCTTCCGGGGAAACCCGCAAGATTTCACAGGATTGCATGGCCACGATCGGCCAGGTGGGTAACCTAGACCACGAGAACATCACCATCGGCAAAGCGGGGCGCTCCCGCTGGTTGGGAAAGCGTCCTCACAACCGCGGTGTTTCGATGAATCCAGTGGATCATCCACATGGCGGTGGTGAAGGTAAGACTTCGGGCGGACGGCATCCGGTGACGCCGTGGGGGCAGCCGACGCGTGGGTACAAGACGCGGAATAACAAGCGTACGGATAAGTTTATTGTGAACCGGCGCAGTAAGTAGAGGCTAAGAATTTATGGCACGTTCAACGAAAAAGGGCGCGTTCGTGGATGCCTTCCTGATGTCGCGGGTCGAGGGCATGAATTCGCGCAACGAAAAGAAAGTTTTGCGGACCTGGTCGCGGCGTTCCACCGTGGTTCCGGAGATGGTGGGTCACACCATCGCGGTGCACAACGGCAAGAAGTTTATCCCGGTGTACGTCACCGAGAACATGGTGGGGCACAAACTGGGCGAGTTCAGCTTCACGCGCAACTTCAAGGGCCACTCGATGCGGGCGGCGACCGAAGTGGCAGCGAAGCCGGCGGGAATCCCGGGTGGTCCGGGTGCGATTACTCCGGCGGCAGCGCCGGCGGCGCCGAAGGCATAGACGGGCAGCTTCTGGCTACTAGCTTCTAGCTACTAGCTAGGACGATTTGAAGTGAGCTGACATCAGCACGTTCTTAGCTCCTGGTTTTAGCTAGGAGCTAAGCGCTAGGAGCTAGTGGCTAATATGGAATTTCGAGCGGAAATGCGTTACTTGCGAGTCTCGCCGCAGAAGGCGCGCCTGGTGCTGGAACTGATCAAGGGGCGCAAGGTGGAAGAGGCGCGCAACACGCTGCTGTTCACCAAGAAGCGGGTGGCGGCGCATGTGGGCAAGCTGCTGCAGTCGGCGCTGGATAACGCGAACTTTCTCAGCGCCGAGAAGAATCTGGATATCGAGCTCGACAATTTGTACGTGAAGAGCGCGATCGCGAATGACGGACCGCGCATGAAGCGTATCCGCCCGGCGCCCCAGGGACGCGCCTTCCGCTACCAGCGGCGCATTTCGCATATCACGCTGGTGCTGGCGGAGCGCGGAAATGGGGCGGCGCGTGCTTCCGGAGAGGCGCGAACGGCATCCGCTGCGGCTCCAGCGAAGCGGCGGGCTCCAGTGGCGAAGAAGGCAGCCGGCAAGACCGGCAAGAAAAAGTTGGCTGCGAAGTGACCGCATTTTGCGGGAGTTAGCCCGCAGAGGTCATCCTGAGCGTTTTTTGCGAAGGATCGGCAGAAACATCAGGTTCCTGACCCGCGCTTGGCGCGGGTTGGGAATGACAAAAGGTTAGGGTTGGTTTAGGAGAAGCAATGGGACAAAAAGTCCATCCTTACGGTTTTCGGCTCGGCTACACCAAGCCGTGGAAGTCGCGCTGGTTTGTGGAGCGAGACTACGACAAGCTATTGCTCGAAGACGTCAAGCTGAAGAATGAGCTGAAGGAAAAGCTCAAGTCGGCGGGCGTGAGCTCGATCGAGATCGAGCGTCCGGGTAATAAGCTGCGGATCATTATCAAGACGGCGCGTCCCGGAATCATCATCGGGCGCAAGGGCGCGGAAATCGACAAGCTGAAGGCAGATCTGCAGAAGCGCACTTCGCGAGAAATGTTTGTCGATATCCAGGAAGTGCACAAGCCGGAACTCGATGCACAGCTGGTGTCGGAGGCGATCGCGCTGCAACTGGAAAAGCGTGTCGGATTCCGGCGGGCGATGCGCAAGGCGGTGGATTCGGCGCTGCGCTTTGGTTGCAAGGGCATCAAGGTTCGGGTAAGTGGACGGTTGAACGGGAACGAAATCGCGCGCTCGGAATGGTATCTGCAGGGACGTTTGCCGCTGCACACGCTGCGCGCGGACATCGAATACGGATTCTCGGAAGCCAGGACCACGTATGGAGTGATTGGCGTGAAGTGCTGGGTGTACAAGGGCGAAATTTTGCCGACCAAGAAGAAGGACCAGCAGCAGGGTGTGGGCGCATTCTGAGAAATGCAGAAGTCAGAGGTAAGAATGCAGAAGTAGAACTTGGGAGCTTGCAGTAGGGCAGGAAAGATTTGGCTAAGAGCCAAGAGCTAGAAGCTAAGAGCTGACTTATGTTGATGCCAAAGAAAGTGAAGTACCGCAAGCAGCAGCGCGGGCGCATGACCGGCAAGGCGTGGCGCGGAAGCACGCTGGCGTTCGGCGACTTCGGGCTAAAAGTGCTGGAGCCCGGCTGGATCACCGACCGGCAGATCGAGGCCAGCCGCGTGGCCATGACGCGCTTCGTGAAGCGCGGCGGCAAGATTTGGATCCGCGTGTTTCCCGACAAGCCAGTCACGAAGAAGCCGGCCGAAACCCGTATGGGTAAGGGCAAAGGCGCGCCTGATCACTGGGTCGCGGTAGTTCGCCCGGGGAAGATCCTGTTTGAGATGGAAGGGGTCACGATCGCGGATGCGACTGAGGCGATGCGGCTGGCCTCGCACAAACTGCCGCTGCGCACGACTTTGGTCAAGCGCGAAACGGCGCACTAGAAACTGGAAACTGATTATGAAATCCGACAAGATTCGCAACTTAACTGACGACGAACTGCAGCACCAGGGGCGGGACCTCGCGGACCAGCTGTTCAAGTTGAAGTTTCAGCTGAACATGGGTCAGACGGAGAGCTTGAAGAAGATTCGCGGGCTGCGCAAGGATATTGCGCGCGTCAAGACGATCCAGGGCGAACGCACGCGCACTGCTGAGACGGAGAAACGATAATGGCGGAAACCGCAAAGGCTACACCGCAGGCCGAGCACGTCCAGGGCCGGCGCAAGGAAGTGGTGGGAGAAGTGGTTGCCAACCGGATGCAGAAGACGATCGTGGTCAAAGTGACGCGCAAGAAAGCGCATCCCTTCTACGGCCGCGTGGTGGCACGCAACAAAAAGTTTTATGCGCATGACGAGAAAAACGAGGCGCATGTGGGTGACGTGGTGCGGATTGAAGAGACGCGTCCGCTCTCCAAACTGAAGCGCTGGAAGCTGAAAGACATCGTGCGGAAGGCGGCGCTGGTTCCGGAAATCGCGGTTGAGCTCGAGAGCAAGTAGGCGCATCGGGCGTAGAGGGAGATTGAAGACATGGCTGTGATGATGAGAAGCATGCTGGAGGTCGCCGATAATTCCGGCGCCCGCAAGCTGCAAATGATTCTGCCGCTGGGCGGTTCGACCGGGCTGAATGCCGGTCTGGGCGACATAATCACCGCCGCCGTGAAGGAAGCGGCTCCGGACGGCCAGGTGCAGAAGGGCAAAGTGGTGAAGGCGGTGATTGTGCGGACGCGCAAGGAACACCGGCGACGCGACGGCACCTACATCCGTTTTGATCAAAATGCCGCAGTGCTGATTAATGATGCGGGCGAGCCAGTAGGAACCCGCGTCTTTGGTCCGGTAGCGCGCGAGTTGCGCGAGAAGAAGTTTTTGAAGATTGTCTCGCTGGCGCCGGAAGTGATTTGAAGTACGTTTCAGGGTTTCAAAGTTTCAAGGTTTCAAGTTGCCTTGAATGATTGGAAATCCTGGAGCGGGTGATTTTGCGTAGAAACCTTGAAACGTGAAACCTTGAAACTTTGACTTTATGAGAACCGTAAGCACAGTACAAAAACAAGTGGATATCCGCCGCAACGACAACGTGAAGGTCATCACGGGGCGGGATAAGGGCAAGGAAGGGCGCGTGCTACGCGTGTTTCCTAACGATAACAAGCTTCTGGTCGAGCACGTGATGATGGTAAAAAAGCACGTGCGGCCAAACCCGCAGCGCAATATCAAGGGCGGAATCGCGGAACAAGAGAGCCGGATTGCCTATTCCAACGTGCAACTGGTTTGCCCCTCCTGCGGTCCGGTGCGGATTGGCCACGAAGTGCGCGGCGATCGAAAAGTTCGGGTGTGCAAAAAGTGCGGAACCACGCTCGATAAGTAGCGACGGATTGCGTCATCAATTCTTACGAACCGGTAACCACTCCGAAACCGTGAGAGGAAGTTGAAAGCGAAAATGGCCAAAGAAAAAGAGAAGAAAACATCGAGAGACTCATCGCAGGAGCAGAAAGCTCCGGCCCAGGCGCATCACAGCGCCAAGGAGCGTCCGCGGCTGCGATCGAAGTTCGAGAAGGAAGTCGCGCCGGCCTTGTTGAAAGAGCTGGAACTGAAAAATGCGATGGCTGTCCCGCGTCTGAACAAGATCGTCGTCAACATGGGCATGGGCGAGGCAACGCAGAACTCGAAGATTCTCGATCCTGCGGTGAATGAATTGGGTCAGATTACAGGCCAGAAACCGATTGTCACCAAGGCCAAGAAGTCGATTGCGGCTTTCAAGGTGCGCGAAGGACAGGCCATCGGAACCATGGTGACTCTACGCGGCGATCGCATGTACGAATTTCTTGACCGGCTGCTGAACATCGTTCTGCCTCGGGTGCGTGACTTCAAGGGAGTATCGACGAAGTCGTTTGATGGCCGCGGCAACTACACAATCGGTTTGCATGACCAGTTGATCTTCCCGGAGATTTCCTACGAGAAGGTCGACAAGATGAAGGGTATGAACGTCACCATCGTGACGACGGCGGCGAATGACAATCAGGCGCGCACGCTGTTGAAGCATTTGGGAATGCCGTTTCGAGCGCAGTAAGTGGGCGTTGAGATTTTAGGTTTGCCAGACAGATTCTTTCTAAGGAATGCATGACTACAGCAAAACGAGTTAAAGACGCGAAGATCGAAAAGAAGTTTGAACTGGCGCGCGACAAGAAGGAGAAGAGGCCAAAGTTCTCCACGCGCCGGCACAACCGCTGCAAGCTGTGCGGGCGTCCGCGCGCTTACCTGCGCAAGTTCGGCTTGTGCCGTCTGTGCTTCCGTGGGCTGGCGCTGCGCGGGGAAATTCCCGGAGTTTCGAAGTCGTCGTGGTAGAAGCGTCGATTCTGTGAGACAAGGAATCCTTCGCGAGACAAAAGGCATCTCGCTGAGGATGACAGAGTCGAGACAAAAGCGTCGCTCAGGATGACAGTTGCAAAGATGTGAGAGGTAAAGCGAGCTGCCGCAGGTTCTCCGCAAAACGCGGAGCGAACGGGTGGCTAGAGGAGAAGCAAACGATGAGGT
This sequence comes from uncultured Acidobacteriaceae bacterium, assembly GCA_964403025.1. Classification (GTDB taxonomy): domain Bacteria; phylum Acidobacteriota; class Terriglobia; order Terriglobales; family Acidobacteriaceae; genus Sulfotelmatobacter. The sequence goes on from CAYOEH010000015.1 coordinate 8,112, forward strand.
TGACCGATCCGGTCGCAGATATGCTGACGAGGGTGCGCAACGCGCTGCAGGCGCGGCACCAGAAGGTGGACATTCCGGCCTCCCGGCTGAAGCTCGAGATTGCCCGTATTTTGAAAGAAGAGGGTTACGTCTCGAATTTTAAGGCCACGGAAGAGGAAGGACACAAGGTCATCCGGATTTACTTGAAATACGGCGCGCACAACGAAGCCGCGATTTCGAAGGCGGAGCGTGTGTCGCGCCCTGGCTGCCGCGTCTACGTGCGCCGCAGCGAGATCCCTCGCGTGCTGGGCGGTATGGGGATCAACATTCTCACGACGCCGCGCGGAGTGATGACCGGCCGCCAGGCGCGCAAGGAAGGCGTGGGCGGCGAGCTGTTGTGCGAGATTTGGTAGGGCAGCTTCTAGCTACTAGCTTCTGGCTACTAGCTAAAGGCGCGGATTTGATCGAATCGAACAAGCTAGAAGCCAGGAGCTAGAAGCTTAAGAGCTGATCTTATGTCACGAATTGGAAAAAAGCCGATCCCGATCCCCAAAGGGGTGACGGTCAAGATTGAAGGCAACACCGTGCTGGTGCAGGGGCCGAAGGGCAAGCTGGACACGGCTCTGCCGGCCGGTATCAAGGTCGAGCAGAAGGACGGACACATTGTTGCCCTGCGCGAGAACGATTCGCAGGCCGCGGTGCATGGACTGGCGCGTGCCTTGGTCAACAATGCGGTCGAAGGCGTTACCAAGGGCTGGACACGCGAACTGGAAATCGTCGGCATCGGCTATCGTGCCGAGATGAAGGGCAAGGGGATGATCGTGTTCAATCTGGGCTACTCGCATCCCATCGAATATCCGTTGCCGACTGGAGTGGACGCAACCGTCGATCCCAAGCAAACCAAGATCGCACTTACCGGAATCGACCGCCAGCAGGTGGGTCAAGTTGCGGCTGAAATGCGGTCGCTGCGTCCGCCCGACCCTTATAAAAACAAGGGAGTGCGGTACGCCGGCGAGAGGTTGAAGAAGAAGGTTGGTAAGACCGGAGCGAAGTAAGTAAGGTCTTGGGTATCAGGTCTTGGGTCACAGGAAAACCCAACACCTAAGACCTATCACCTAAGACGTGTTTAGCTGCCAAGGACAGATTCTATGTTTACGAAGAAATCGAAGAATCAGAAGCGCGGACACATTCACGACCGCATCCGCAAGAAGATGCAGGGGACGGCGGAGCGCCCGCGCTTGAATGTGTACCGTTCGCTGAATCACATTTATGTGCAGGTGATTGATGATCTGCACGGCGCCACGCTGGTTTCGGCAAGTTCCGCCGAAGGCAAGAAGGAAGAGCGACGTACGGGCGGCAACGTAACGGCTGCGAAGAACGTGGGCAAGGTGATTGCCGAGCGCGCCAAGGCCAAGGGCGTGACCAAGGTTGTGTTTGACCGCGGCGGCTACATCTACCACGGACGCGTAAAAGCGCTGGCGGATGCTGCGCGCGAAGCGGGATTGCAATTCTGAAGAACAGCTTCTAGCTACTAGCTACTAGCCAACCCGTTTCGACCTGGGTGGCTGGAGACTTGAAGCCAGGAGCTAGAAGCCAGGAAAAGAATGCCAACTGTAATTAAGAAGCTCGATGCGAATTCGTTTCAACTGAAAGACCAGGTCGTCGCCATCAACCGCGTCACCAAAGTGGTGAAAGGCGGCAAGAACCTTTCGTTTGCCGCGCTGGTGGTGGTGGGCGATCCCTCGGCCGCAGTGGTGGGTCACGGTTCAGGCAAGGCCAAGGAAGTTCCGCAAGCAATTCGCAAAGCGATCGAGGCGGCGAAAAAGAATTTGATCAAGGTGAATCTGACGCAGACCAGCATTCCGCACCTGGTGTTGGGGCGCTATGGCGCCGGAAAAGTTTTGCTCAAGCCCGCCCCCGAAGGCACGGGCGTGATTGCGGGCGGCGCGGTTCGCGCGGTAATGACTTCGGTAGGTGTGCAGAACGTGCTGACCAAATCGATTGGCACGACGAATCCGCACAACGTGATCAAGGCAACGTTCGCGGCGCTGCGAGCATTGAAGAGCCGCGAGAGCGTGGCGGCCATGCGCGGCAAGTCGATGCAAGAGATTTAGTCCTGAGTACCGAGTGCTGAGTAGCGAGTACGGAACTGAAGGATTAGCGATGACGGCAAAGAAGGCGACAACGGGCAGCGGAAAGATTCACCTGAAGTGGGTGCGCTCCGCGATTTGCACTCCAGTGAAACACAAGCTGGTGGTGAAGGGACTGGGATTTACCCGGTTGAACCAGGTGATCGAGCGTCCGGACAATGCGGCGATTCGTGGCATGGTGGCCAAGATTCCGCATCTGGTTGAGATCGTTGAGTAGCGCTGTCAGCTTTCAGCCTTCAGCGCAAACCGCTGTTGGCTAAGAGCTGATGGCTGAGAGCTTATTTATGAATTTATCCAACATTCGAGCACCAAAGAAGGCAGCGGAGAAGCGCAAGCGCGTGGGGCGCGGGATGGGCTCCGGCATGGGCAAAACCTCTACCCGTGGACACAAAGGGCAGCGTTCCCGCACTGGTATGCGGCTGATCCGAGGCTTTGAAGGCGGCCAGATGCCGCTGCATCGCCGGATGCCGAAGCGCGGCTTCACCAACATCTTCCGCAAGGAATTCAACATCGTCAGTCTGGAGCGGCTGGTCGCGCTGGGCGCGGATCTCCATGCTTCTCCGATCACCCCCGACGTGTTGCGCAAGGCAGGCGTGATCAAGACCAAGCATCCGGTTAAGGTTCTTGGCGATGGTGAACTTACCATTGCCATCACGGTACACGCGCACAAGTTCTCCAAATCGGCGCAGGAAAAAATCACCAAGGCAGGCGGCAAGGTTGAGGTCTTGCAGTAATGTTTGAGAAGCTGGCGAACATCTTCCGTATTCCCGACCTGCGCAAGCGGGTTCTGTTTACGCTGGCCATGCTCGCCGTCTACCGGCTGGGCGGCCATCTTCCCACCCCGGGCGTGAACTTCCTCAAGCTGGAAGATGCCTTCAGCCACAATGCGGGATCGCTGCTGGGTTTTGTGGATCTGTTTTCCGGCGGCAATCTGCGCCGCATGACTATTTTTGCTTTGGGCATCATGCCGTACATCACGGCGTCGATCATCCTGCAGCTTTTGACCGTAGTGTATGAGCCGCTGGCCAAGCTGCAAAAAGAAGGCGAACTGGGACGGAAGAAGATTACCCAGTGGACTCGCTACATCACCGTGATTCTCAGTGCGGTGCAGTCGTTCGGCATCGCCATTGGCCTGGAGAAGGCCGGAGACTTCGTGCTGCACCCTGGTCCCGGGTTCATCCTGATGACGATGCTGACGCTCACCACGGGCAGCGCATTCATCATGTGGCTGGGCGAGCAGATCACCGATCGCGGCATCGGAAATGGCATGTCGCTGCTGATCTTTGCCGGCATTGTGGTTGGGCTTCCTCGCGGTGTGCAGGATCTTCTGGAAAAAGCCAAGAACGGAACCTGGGGAGCAATTACGCCGGTGCTGATGGCCGGCCTGGTCGTGTTCATGATCGCGGTGGTGGCGTTCATCGTGTACGTCGAACGCTGCGAGCGGCGCATCCCGGTGCAGTATGCCAAGCGCGTGGTAGGACGGAAGGTGATGGGTGGGCAGTCTACCCACCTTCCCTTGCGCGTCAACGCGGGCGGCGTGATGCCGGTCATCTTCGCGTCTTCGATTCTTACCTTGCCGCAAACCGTCGGCTACGGTCTGCGGAACAGCCGCTACATTGGCGATCTGATGCGCATGCTGGGATGGGGCGAGCCGCTTTACACAGTGCTCTATGCCGTGGGCATTATTTTCTTTGCATATTTCTACGTGTCGATCGTCTTCAATCCCAGCGAAGTGGCCGACAATATGCGGAAGTATGGCGGCTTCATCCCGGGCATCCGTCCCGGCAAGCGCACCGCCGATTACATCAATGAAGTTTTGACTCGCATCACGCTGGTGGGAGCGCTGTATCTGATCATCATTTCGTTCATTCCGGAGTGGATGATCACCGGTATTCACTTGAACCATTTGCCGTTCTGGCTGGGAGGGTCGCTATTTGAGCGGCTTCCGGTCTGGGTGACGAACGGTTTGGGAGTGAATTTTTATTTTGGTGGAACCTCGCTGCTGATCGTGGTGGGCGTGGCCATGGATACTGTGACGCAGATTGAGGCGCAACTCATCATGCGGCATTACGATGGATTCACGCCGCGCAGTGGACGGATTCGCGGCCGCCGCAACTGGTCTTGAGGATTTGGCAATTGAGTAATCGGGTAATTTGGTAATTTGAGGTCCGGCGGAAAAGTTCTTCAAATTACAAAATTACCCGATTACCAAATTACAAATTTGTTTTGGGGTTGCTGCACCTGGACCGCCTTGTCGGAGGTTCCGGGAACACTGTTCGGGAGGCTTTGGCCAACTCGATGGCGCAGGAAACCTCACGTGACGTAGGTCCGGTGGTATTGCTTGGCCCGCCGGGCGCCGGAAAGGGCACTCAGGCCAAGCGCATCATGGAACGGTACCTGGTACCACAGGTCTCTACGGGAGACATTCTGCGGTACAACGTGGCGCAGGGTACAGAACTCGGGCAGGCGGCCAAGGCAGTCATGGCTCGAGGGGAGTTGGTATCCGATGATCTGGTTTGCGAGATGGTCCGGCAGAGGCTGATTCAGCCGGATTGCAAACGCGGTTATATTCTTGACGGTTTTCCGCGGACCGCGGCGCAGGCCGGATGGCTTGATGCCTTGCTGGATGACACGCTCTTTGACAACTCGTGGCCTACCCGGGCTTGGCCAATTGTGATCCGGCTGGACGTGGATTATAATCAATTGTTGCTCCGGATTACTGGACGCCGTTCTTGTCCCACCTGTGGACGGATCTACAACGTCCACTTCCAGCCGCCCCAAGTCGATGAACTTTGCGACTGTGACGGGTCGAAGCTGGTAACCCGCAATGACGATCGGTTGGAAGTGATTCAGCCCCGTTTGGCGGCTTATCAGGAGCAGACTCGTCCTGTGGCCGACTACTATGAGCGGACTGGAAGGTTGATCTCGGTGAATGGGGATCAGCCGATGGACGAAGTTACGAAGCAGATTTTCCGGATCCTTGAGGACCGTCAGGCATAGCGTTTTCTTGATGAAGCATGGCAATTGTTTGCAAATCGGCGTCGGAGATTGAGCGGATGCGGCAAAGCGGCCACATCGTACGTCAGGTTCTCGACCATGTGCGTTCGATCGTGGCGCCCGGACTGAGCACCATGGACCTGGAGCGTTCCGCCGAGAAGAAGATTGCGGAACTCGGAGCTAAGCCGGCATTCAAGGGGTATTATGACTATCCCTGCGTTTTGTGCACCTCGGTCAATGAAGAGATTGTGCACGGCATTCCGTCGGAAAAACGGATGCTGAAGGAAGGCGATATTGTTTCGATTGACTGCGGAGTGGTGCTGGACGGGTATTATGGCGATGCCGCGATCACGGTTCCGGTGAGCGAAACGGTGAAGCCGGAACTCCGCAAGCTGCTGACGGTGACGGAAGAGTCGCTCTACCGCGGCATTGATCAGGCGGTGATTGGCCATACCGTGGGCGACGTGGGAGCGGCGGTCCAGGAACATGTGGAGGCCGCGGGCTTTAGCGTGGTCCGTGAATTTGTAGGACACGGGATTGGGATGCACCTGCACGAAGAGCCGCAAGTGCCCAACTATGGAGCACGGGGTCACGGCGCGAAGCTGCGGGAAGGCATGGTCATCGCCATCGAGCCGATGGTGAATTTCGGGAAGCCCGAAACGCGAGTGCTGGGCGACAAGTGGACTGCTGTGACAGCTGACGGCAGTTTCAGCGCGCACTTCGAACACTGCGTCGCAGTCACGAAAGACGGACCGATGATTTTGACGAAGTAGACGCTTCCAGCCGGGTGAGCAGGTTGGCCAGGAGCCAGAAGCTAGAACATAGGAGCGAATGAGTAAAGAAGACGCGATTGAAGTGATGGCCGTGGTCCTGGAACCGCTGCCCAATGCCATGTTCAAGGTGGAACTGGAGAACAAGCACCAAGTGCTGGCGCATGTGTCCGGGAAGATGAGGAAGAATTTTATACGCATTCTGCCGGGCGATAAAGTTGCGGTGGAGCTTTCACCCTACGATCTGAATCGCGGCCGAATTGTTTATCGCTATAAATGAATGATTGTATTTTGAACCGAGCAAAGCTCGGCAGTTCATGAGAACTGAGAATCGGGAACTGAGAATTGTTATGAAAGTACGAGCGTCGGTAAAGAAAATCTGTGACAAGTGCAAGGTCATTCACCGCAAGGGTGTGGTGCGGGTGATCTGCGTCAACTCGAAACATAAACAGCGCCAGGGGTAGGAGCTTCTAGCCACTAGCTGAACTCTGACTTGCTAGGAGCCAGCAGCCAGGAGCTAAAAAGCCGGAACGCTGGTCGGAGGCATAAAGACTTATGGCACGTATCGCAGGCGTTGATTTACCACGCCAGAAGCACATCAACATCGCGCTGACGTACATCTACGGCATCGGGCATCCGCGCGCCGGAGCCATTCTTGATGAGGCGAAGGTTGACCCCATGAAGAAGGTTCAGGACCTTAGCGAAGAAGAAGTGAACCGCATCCGCACCGTGATTGAGCAGCAGGGAATGGTGGAGGGTGATCTGCGTAAGGAAGTTTCGATGAACATCAAGCGGCTCATCGAAATCGGTTCCTATCGCGGCTTCCGTCACCGCCGCAACTTGCCGGTTCGCGGGCAGCGAACGCACACCAATGCGCGCACCCGTAAAGGTCCGCGTAAGGGAACGGTATCGACCAAGAAGAAGGCGACGTCAAAAACGTAAGGCGGTGTCAGGTCTTGGGTCTTAGGGGTTGGGAGTACGCTCCTGATTCTAGGCCCGAAGGCTTGAGACCTAGAACCTAACACCTGAGACCGAATTTATGGCAAAACCAGCAGCAGCGGGCGGCCCAGCCGCACCGGACAAAAAAGGCAAGAAGAAGACGTTCAAGAAGAAAGAGCGCAAGCACGTTCCGCATGGATTGTGCTATGTGCAAGCGTCCTTCAACAACACTATCGTGACCATTACCGACATGAACGGGAACGTTCTGTCGTGGAAGAGTTCGGGATCGCTGGGCTTCCGGGGATCGCGCAAAGGTACGCCGTTTGCCGCGCAGCAGGCGGCTTCGAATGCGGCCAACATGGCACGCGACCACGGTGTGCGCAGCGTCGATGTTCGCGTGAGCGGCCCCGGTTCCGGCCGCGAGTCCGCAGTGCGCGCTCTAGCCTCATCCGGTATTGAAGTGCGTTCCATCCGCGACGTGACGCCCATTCCGCACAACGGATGCCGTCCGCCGAAGCGGAGAAGAGTGTAAGAGGAAGTTTCCTGTTTCTGGTTTCCAGTTTCCAGTAGGTCTGGAAGCATAGAACTAGAAACTGGAAGCTAGAAACTGTGTTTTACCGTCCGGGACGAAGGGTGAAGCCAAACCCGTAAACCGGTCATCTAAAAGGAGAATAACTTGGCCCGTTACACCGATGCAGTCTGCCGTCTATGCCGCCGCGAGGGCATGAAGCTGTTCCTCAAAGGCGCAAAGTGTTTCAGCGATAAGTGCCCCATCGAGAAGCGCAACTTCGCTCCCGGACAACATGGGAAAGACCGCAAGGCCAAGATTGTTGGCTACGGGTTGCAGTTGCGCGAGAAGCAGAAAGCCAAGCGCATCTACTTCACGCTGGAAGGCCAGTTTCGTAACTATTTCGAGAAGGCGGCGCGCACCCGGGGCGTAACCGGTGAGTTGCTCTTGCAGCAGCTCGAGCGACGTCTGGACAATGTGGTCTTTCGCCTGGGCTTCGCGCAGTCGCGGCGCCAAGCGCGGCAATTGGTGCGCCATGGACACGTCGCGGTGAATAATCGCAAGGTCAACATTCCTTCTTATGAAGTGAGTGCGGGCGAAGAGATCTCGATCCGAGAGAAAAGCAAGAAGCTCACCGTGCTGGAGCTAGCCAAGGAATTCGCCAGCCACGGGACGCTGCCCAACTGGCTGGAAGTGAATCGCGACAATTACACCGCGAAGGTGCTTTCATTGCCCAAGCGCGAAGATATTCAGTTGCCAGTGAATGAGCAGTTGATCGTTGAACTTTATAGCAAGTAAGAAATTGAGCGATTGTGCCACCGGGCCATTGAGCGATTTGAAATCACTCAATCTCCCGATCACTAAATCGCTCAATTCTGGGTCCACATTTCGAGCCAGATCAGCCTGTGCTGGCGCTTGACCTGAGTCCGGACCGATTCAGGGAGCCAGAACTGAGCCAAACGGCCGAAGGAGAAACAAATGCTTTGGAAAGGTTTTCAAAAACCGAAACGTCTCGCAGTCGATACTTCCACCCTCACCGACAAATACGGCATTTTCTGGGCGCAGCCTTTTGAGCGCGGCTTTGGCACGACCGTGGGCAATGCTCTGCGGCGCGTGCTGCTGAGCTCGATTGAAGGCGCAGCCGTTACCGCGGTGAAGATGGAAGGCGTGCTGCACGAATTCCAGTCGATCCCCGGCGTGGTGGAAGATGCGACTGACATCATCCTCAACCTGAAACAGATTCCATTTAAGCTCAGCGGCGACGCTCCGAAGGCGATTTATCTGCGCGCCGATCAGCCGGGCGTGGTGACGAGTGGAATGATCGAGGCCGACGGCGACGTGGAAGTGCTCGATAAGGATGTTTACATTGCCACGGTCAGTGAAGGTGGCAAGCTCGATATGGAAATGCGGCTGAAGCGTGGCCGCGGTTACACCTCCGCCGACAAGAACTTCGACGAGGATCTCGGCATCGGATTCATTCCGATCGATTCCGTGCACTCGCCGGTGCGCAAGTGCAACTACACCGTGGAAGCGGCGCGTCTCGGTCAGATCACTGACTACGACAAGCTGACGCTTGAAGTGTGGACCAACGGCTCGATCACTCCTGCCGATGCCGTCGGTTTATCGGCCAAGCTGATGAAGGATCACATGAACATCTTCATCAACTTCGAGGAAGAAATCGAAACCGGTACATCGTCCTCGGATGATCGCAAGCCCGAGATCCACAACGAAAATCTGAACCGTTCCGTCGAGGAGCTTGAGCTTTCCGTGCGCAGCTACAACTGCCTGAAGAACGCCAACATTCAGACCATCGGCGAGCTGGTGCAGAAGACGGAATCGGAGATGCTCAAGACCAAGAACTTCGGCCGCAAGTCGCTGAACGAAATCAAGGAGATTCTCTCCACGATGGGTCTCAGCCTCGGCATGAAGATCGACGAGCACGGGAACGCCGTGCCCGGACCGACATCAAACCTGGTTCTGCCGGCATCCGCTTACGGTCCGGACGATCAGCTGTAAGAACGAGTTTCTAGTTTCCGGTTTCTGGTTTCCAGCCTTGCGGGTCGCGAGTGGAACTAGAAACTGGAAACTAGACACCTGAAACTGAAGAGGTTCGTAATGCGCCACAAAGTAGCAGGCTACAAGCTTGGAAGGAACACATCGCACCGGCGGTCGCTGCTGCGCAACCTGGTCACGTCGGTGATCCTGGAGGAACGGGTCGAAACGACCGTTCCCAAGGCCAAGGCCGCCAAGCCGCTGGTCGAGAAGATGATCACGCTCGGCAAGCGCGGCGATCTGTCGGCGCGCCGCTTGGCCGCAGCTTACCTGATGACCGATGCCGCGGTGGTGAAGCTGTTCGATACCATCGGTCCGCGCTTTGGCGACCGCAACGGTGGCTACCTGCGCATCGTGCGCACGGGCTGGAATAAAGGTGACGGTGCGGACAAGGCGTTCCTCGAGTTGCTGGGCAGCGAGAAGGTGTTGGACGAGAAGCGCGAGAAGCGCGCCGAAGCCCGCGCCAAGAAAGCCGCTGAAACCAGGAAGGCGATGGAAGATGCTGAGGCGCAAGCGCAGCACGATGGCGGCGTCGAGCCAGTGAAGGAAGAAGATAAGAAAGAGTAGCTATCCATGTGGAGCGGGCACTCTTGCCCGCTTGCTTGCAGCAGATCAAAAGCGGCGGGCAAGAGTGCCCGCCCCACACGAGCCCCACTTGTACATGTCCTCCCGCTGCCCCCGCTGGTAATCTTGCCGTAAGTTGCCATCCAGATAAAATTCCTCTCAGGATGGGATTCACTCGCACACAGATCGGCATTGCTGTCGGCGTTGGCGCGCTGATGGTGTTTGGATTTCTGGGCTACATCTGGTGGCTGAGCAATCAGGGACCAGTGCTGGCGCGGTCCGAGGACCACGATCCTCTTACTGGCTTGCCCGTCAGCATCCGGATGAATCCGCTTCGCGATCGCACTATCGAGCACAGCGCCAACAAATTTCTGCACGAGTTGCGCGACGGTCACTGCGACCAATTGCTCTCCGAATGGGAGCACGACTATCGCAAGAAGTATGCCCACTTCATCTGCGATTCCGAGGCGCAGCATCCGCTGCTTTCCTGGGAACTGGCAGAGTGGGAGAGCGCACGACCCCTGACCATCCTGCACTACCGCGGCCAGCGACTGAACCATGCAGGCCAGCCCGGTACGTATCAGGAACTGTTCACCGTGACAACCGAGAACAAGGATGGCGTGTGGGTGGTGACGAAGTACGACGCGATGTACTGAGGGCAAGCCTTGGTTGATAGTCGTGACCCCGTTTCCCCAAGCTCTGCATGTCCCTTCCTGTTCATGGTAAAAACTAGCAATGCCCTCGCCTGCCGAGCGTGAGCCTTCCGCTGCTCGCAATATCTACGCCTTCGGCCTCACATCTTTCCTGAACGACACTGCCACGGAGATGGCGTATTGGGTGCTGCCGGCGTTTCTGGCGACGCTGGGGGCGGGGCCAGCGCAGTTGGGAGTGATCGAAGGCGTGGCGGAAAGTGTGGCCTCGTTGGCCAAGCTTTTCTCCGGATATCTTACCGACCACATCCATCGTCGCAAGCCGGTCGTGGTTGCGGGATACTTTGTCGCAAACGCAGTCAAGCCACTGCTGGCGATCGTCAACGCCTGGCCGCAGATACTGCTGATTCGGTTTACGGATCGTTTCGCCAAGGGTGTGCGCGGAGCGCCGCGCGATGTGATGGTCGCCGAGTCAGTGCCCAAGAATCGGCTGGGTTCGGCCTACGGTCTGATCCAGTCGATGGACTCCGCCGGGGCCATTGCCGGGCCCCTGGCCGCGCTGGTCCTGCTTTCGCGCTTTGGAATTCGCAGCGTGTTCTGGGCAGCTGCAATCCCCGGAGCATTGTGCGTACTGGTCGCGCTGCTGGGAATACGCGAAACGAGTCGGGCCGTGCGCGGCGGACAGCCGGTGGCGGCTGTCCCCACACCGAATGAGCGCCAGCCGAGTGCGTCCTTGTCTGCGGGGGAACGGATCACCTTGCCAACGTCTTTTTACTTCGTTCTCGTCGCCGTAACACTTTTTTCTCTCGGCAACTCGAGCGACATGTTTCTTGTTCTACGTGCGCAGAATGTTGGGATCCGCGTGGCGCTCGCACCCTTGCTGGGCTTGGTTTTCAACATTACTTATACGTTGGCATCCTGGCCGGCGGGATGGTTCAGCGATCATGTATCTCGCCGTCTGGTGGGCTCAGTGGGCTACGTGATTTTCGCTGCAGTCTATTTTGTTTTCGGGCGAGCGCCGTCGACGCTGGCGATCTGGATTGCCATGGCAGTGTATGGCTTTTACTACGCACTGACGCAGCCGGTGCTGAAGGCGCTTGTAGTCGAGACGGTCGGCGAAAGGGTGCGTGGCCGTGCTCTGGGCATTTATTTTTTTGTGACCAGCGTTGCGACGTTAGCGGCGAGTTTGATCACAGGTGAGCTGTGGAAGCATTACGGGGCCGGGATTCCGTTTTATTTCTCGGCGGCGATGGCGGTACTTGCGGCGTTACTCTTGCAGGGAGCCAGGGCGGCGGGGGCTAAAGCCCCCAATTAGTTAGAGACCTCTACGCGACGCTAAAGCGCCGCTCTTCCACGGCGCTGAGGGGCCGGTTTTCGCTCCCGACCAGTGCGGACGGGGCGTTCGTCTTCTAAAGCGGGCGAACATCTTCTTTCCAGGCCCGAAGCTTCAGCTGCCTTTGGCTTAGGTCAAGAACTGGAAACCGTGCTTCTTCTAAAACTCTTCAGCCAGAAGAAGAGAAGCAATTGAGCTGCGATGCCGGCGCACGAATCGAGAACAACATCCTGCCAGCGGCCGGTGCGCGATGGGATAAAGCTTTGGTGCCATTCGTCGAGGCTCGCGACGAAAACCGTCATTAACACGGCGATGCCGGCCCAGCGCAAGCTCCACAAAACGGTTGCCGCCGCCGGGAAGGTTTCGCGCCAGGCGCGAAAGGCCAAGATGCTCAAGATGGCGTAGCCGACAACGTGTCCGCCTTTGCGGATGAAAAAGTGCCAGACCTCAAAGTGATCCCAGTCCATGCCGAACAGGAAATGCAGCAGCGGATAGAGAATCCGGCTGGTGTTGTGGGAAGAGAGCATAGCGGTGGATTCAATGGCAATGACGATGAGCCAGAGAATCGCGGCGATCCACGCCTTGAGAAGATTGTGCCGGTGAGGGTTCAAACGTGCGCGTTACTCGATGGCATAGTTGGGTGCCTCGCGGGTGATCATGACATCGTGGACGTGGCTCTCGCGGAGTCCAGCGCCACTGATGCGCACAAAGCGCGTCTTCTGCAGCAGTTCGCCGATGGTGCCGCAGCCGCAATAACCCATGCCTGATTTCAGTCCACCCACCATCTGGTGGACAATCATCGCGACCGAACCGCGATAGGGCACGCGTCCCTCAATGCCTTCGGGAACCAGTTTGCCCAAGCGGTTGGAATCGCCATCATTCGCGGAAACCGCAGCGGATGAATCCCCTTCCGTGCTTTGGAAATAGCGCTCGCTGGAACCTTGTGCCATGGCGCCAATCGAGCCCATGCCGCGATAGGATTTGAAGGAGCGTCCTTGATACAGGATCAGTTCGCCGGGGCTTTCATCGGTGCCGGCAAAAAGCGAACCGATCATTACGGCGCTAGCGCCCGCGGCCAGCGCCTTGGTAACGTCGCCGGAGTACTTAATGCCGCCGTCCGCGATGATGGGAACGCCGGCATCTTTGGTGGCGCGGTAGGCTTCGGCGATGGCGGTAATTTGCGGGACGCCGGCGCCGGTCACAACGCGAGTGGTGCAGATGGAACCAGGGCCGATGCCAACCTTGATGCCGTCCGCTCCGGCGCGAGCCAGTTCGCAAGCACCGTCGAAAGTAGCGACATTTCCGGCCAATAATTCCATCTCGGGCAGTTTCGACTTCACCAGCTTTACAGCGTCGAGCACTCGTGTGGAGTGACCATGGGCGCTATCAATGGCGAGCACGTCCACTTTGGCTTCGGCCAATTCCTGGGCGCGCTCCAGAAAGTCGCCAGTTGCACCAATGGCCGCTCCAACCCGGAGGCGTCCTTGAGAATCCTTGGCGGCATTGGGATATTTCAGTTTCTTCTGAATGTCTTTTACTGTAATCAGTCCTTTGAGGTTGTACTTGTCGTCGACGACCAGAAGCTTTTCGACGCGATGCTCGTGGAGAATCTCTTCGGCGTCTTCGAGCGTTGTGCCGACCGGGACGGTGATGAGATTTTTCTTGGTCATCACTCGATCGATGGGAATGTCGAAGCGGGTCTCGAAGCGCAGGTCGCGATTGGTGAGAATGCCGACGAGTCGGCCATGCTCGGTGATGGGCACGCCTGAGATTTTGTACTTGCGCATGATCTCGAGCGCGTCGCTGACTTTGTCGGTCGGCGACATGGTGACCGGATCGACGATCATGCCGCTTTCCGAACGCTTCACTTTGTCGACTTCATTGGCCTGCTGCTCGATGCTCAGGTTGCGATGAATGATGCCGAGTCCGCCCTGCTGGGCGAGCGCGATGGCCATGTGCGATTCGGTGACGGTGTCCATGGCAGCACTGACGATGGGAATATTCAGACGGATATTGCGAGTAAGCTGGGTTTGGGTATTGGCGGTGGCAGGAATCACATCGGAATGTGCGGGTAAAAGAAGAACATCGTCGAAGGTGAGAGCTTCGGGCACGGGAAAATGAATCATAAGTTTCTCGGAAATCCTCCCAAGCGATGGGGATGAATCTTTATTCTAGAGAGGGTGGGAGATTGAGGCAACTTGACAGGACCAAGAACGGCGCTTGCGGCTAATCAAAGGGCAAAACTTCAGCGGCAAAAAATAAGAGTTCCGAGGTGATGTTGGGTCCATTCGTCTCGGCCAGTAGCTCGCTTTTAGACCCTCGCTTGACCTGCTACGCTGCTTCCCTCGCGGGATGCTGTGCGCGATCTTCGCTCGGGCTCCGGGCTTACCGCCAACCGGAAAAACCTACCCAACGCCTCGGAACTCTATCCTGCCTTCGACATTTCTTCCTGTTCTCCTCGACCAGCGCTTTGCTATAGACCCTTGCTTGCCCTCCCTGCTTCATTTTCATGAAGAGGGTGACTGCGCTTGGGTCCCGGACGCCGCACCAACCGGAAAAACTCTAGAAGCTGTCAAAGAACGATTATGTTTCTACTCCTTCTATTCTTGGAGTCAACAAAAAGTTTGCAGTTGTAACCGGCGTATTTTCAGCCGAGTGCAGGCCGTCCACAGGCGGGTGACCGGAATTGGTGCAATGGGCCCAGTTTCTTCCAGCAGAGTCAAACCAGACATGGCTTCTTGCAGCCGCGGACTCGGTAGGATGAAACTTCGGAGTCCTTGCTGACGGTTTCGCGGTTGTGAAAATCACGCAGAACCTAAGCTGGGCAAGGGATTCCAGATGTTTCCAGATATTTCGTGCAGGAACGGCTAACCGATTTCGACAGTTTCGTCGACGAGTTGCTTATCCGCCTCGTCGGAGCCGGTGAGTTCAAACGAGTTGGTGATCGCCGCCTTCCCCTTTTCTACGCTGGTGATGACGTAGGAGCAGCCAAGCCAGTGAGCTTCAGCAAGATCGGTCTGAGACCAGCGGGCGGGATGGTCGGGGTGGGAATGGTAGAAGCCGACGATGTCTTCACCGCGCTCGCGGCCTTCGCGCTGGATGCGCACCAATTCGCGGGGATCGATGTTGTAGCGGTTCTGGGGCGAATCGGTGCGGGTGTTGCCGCAGCGCGCGGTGGAAGTTACGATGCGCGTGCCATCGTCGTCCATGCGGCCGAGTAACACGCCGCAGCATTCGTGCGGGTAGGTTTCCTCGCCGTGGCGGCGGAGGGATTCATGGTCTTGTCGGCTAAGTTTTAACATGAAAAAGGCATTCACCACAGAGTCACAGAGAAAAACATTTAAAAAGATAAACCCTTGAAGGCGAATCAATCCGGTTCGCCGCGATATTCCACTAATTAGAGTTTTCTCCGTGTCTCTGTGACTCTGTGGTGAAAGGACTTATCCTTCCGTCCAGAATCTCTCACTCAAATATTTATCGCCGGAGTCGCAGAGGATCGTGACCACCACCGCCTGCTGATCTTTTCTCAGTTGGAGCTGTTGGGAAATTGTGAGACTAGCAGCGATACCGGCTGCGGCAGAGATTCCCAGGAGCAGTCCGTTTTCGCGGGCCATGCGACGCGCCATAGCGTAAGCGTCTTCGGTTGCGATCTCGACGTTGTCATCCGCCAGCTTCGGATCATAAATCTTGGGCACGATGGCGGTGGCCATGTGCTTAGCGCCTTCGATGCCGTGAAAAGAAGAGTCAGGTTGCAGCGAGACACAGCGGATGGCGGGATTCAGTTCCTTGAGACGGCGAGTGGTGCCCATGAAAGTGCCGCTCGTCCCGAGCATGGCGACAAAGTGAGTGATGCGGCCTTCGGTCTGCTGCCAGATTTCGTTGGCCGTGCCGTGGTAATGCGCCAGCCAGTTGGCATCGTTGGAGTATTGATCAGCGTAGAAGTACAAATCGGGATGCTTTGCGGCCAGGGATCGCGCCATGCGAATCGCGCCATCCGATCCGTCGCCAGGATCGGTGTAGAGAATGTTCGCACCATAGGCGCTCAGGATCTTCTTTCGCTCGGCGGAGACATTACTCGGCATGCAGAGAGTGACGGGAAATCCCTCAGCCGCGCCCAGCATGGCATAGGCAATGCCGGTGTTGCCGCTGGTGGCGTCGAGCAAAATCTTGCCGGAAGTGAACTGGCTGCTGCGCCGGCCTTCGGCAACGATGTTGGAAGCGGCGCGATCTTTCACGGAGCCGCCGGGATTGTGCCATTCGGCCTTGCCCAAAAGTGTCACGCCAGGCAGATTCGCGGTGAGCCGGTCAAAGCGCAACAGCGGAGTGTTGCCGATGCGCTGCAGCAAACTCTGCCCTGGGCGCGCGATCTCGCGGTCCGGCGCCTGATATGCCGGAAAAGTCGCCGCCCACTCGGTAGAGCCCTCACCCATGACTGAACCATTTCCTCGTGACTATCGTAATATGCAAGGACGACGGAAACACGCTATGTAGTATGGTGTCCTTAGATGATTCGAATTGCAAGTCGATGCAGCGGTAAATAGCTACGCAGCAATTTGCGCGGAGCTGCATCTAAGCGAAAGAGCGGAAGCGGGGATAATGTCGAAAGCGATTGAAGCACGAACCTACGAGGAAGCACTGGCCTGGTTGCGCGACCACGGTTTCGATGTGACGGAAGCGCCAGGAACGAACGGGCGGGTGTTCCTCAGAAAATACAATGTGTCGGCCGCCATTCAAAAGACGGACGAAGATGGTGTGAAGATTTTTGCGTATCCCGGTTACCTGATCGGCAGCGAGATCTCGAAGCTGGTCAACCGCGGGTACCAGCAGTTTCTGAAGAACTCGAAGACGGAAGTACCGGCGACGGCCGACCATCTGAAAGCCCTGCAAATGTTTGCGGAAGAGCTGAAAGTTGGGCTTGGGCTGCCGAGTCTCTACAACGAGTCGCTGGGGACGGTGAGCGACTCCTACCACTACGATCGGCTTAAGGACGACGATAAAGCACCGGTGGATCGGCCCAAGCGTCCCTGGGAAGTTGCCGGGAAAGCGGTTAAGGCCGTTGCTGCCAAGAAGGGCCGCGCGTAAGTCTTTTCGTCGGGTCGCGTCCGAAATCCTCCCATCAACTCTTGCCTCGTGCGAAACTGGTCCGCTCTGGTTCGCCAGAGGCGGAGGCTTGCTTGCGCATCATCCTGTTCCAATCCTTCTTCTCCTTCTTCCTTTGTTCGACTATGCTGTGCGCCGCCGCTGGTCGTGCCGGCGCACAGACCATGCCCGACGTGAACGGCAATGGAAGATCTGAGGTCGAGCACGTGTTGTGGGTGCAGCAAGAAGCGTGGAACCGGCATGATCTGGAAGGCTTCATGGCGGGCTACTGGCATTCTCCAGAGCAGACATTTTTTTCGGGCACGAAAGAGAATCATGGATGGCAGGCCACGATCGAGCGTTACCGCGTGGTGTATGCCAGTCCGGGGCATGAGATGGGGAAGCTGGAATTTTCCGGCTTGCGCATTGAGATGCTCGGTGCAGATGCGGCCTTCGCGCGCGGCTCGTGGCAGTTGACGATGTCCGACGGGAAGACTCCGCACGGGCTATTCACGCTCGTTTTCCGCAAGTTTCCCGAGGGCTGGAAGATTGTGCACGACCATACTTCAGCGGAATAAAACGCTTCTGGCTTCTTGCTCCTAGCTCACCCTTACCTCTTCTCCCGGACTTGTACTCGGGTACCTTCTGGGAGTTTACCGTTCGTTAGCTCCACCACGCCGTTCCGGATGATGCCTTCCAGTTCCTGCGCTGGGCTGCCTGCGGTGCTCGCGGGTGCGGGTGCTCGCGTCACACTTCGGCCCATGCCTTTGTCCATAGCTTCGTTGGCCAGGCGGTCCGCATCGGTGTTTTGTTCGCGGAGGGCGTGGCCGATGGAGAACCAGTCGAGTTGGGCGATCAATTCCTTGGCGCGTCCGTGAAGATCCTGAAGCATTGCGTTCTTGACTTTGTAAATGCCTTTGATCTGGCGGACCAGCAACTCGGAATCGCTGATCAGCTTGAGGGCTTTGGGGCCGTTCTGGAGAGCGTATTCGAGAGCCGCGATGAGGCCTTGGTACTCGGCGAAATTGTTGGTCTGGTGGCCGAGATACTCGCTAAGATGGGCGACTTTGTGGCCGGACTGATCCTGGATGACAACGCCGTAGCCGGCGGGACCGGGATTACCCCGAGCGCCGCCGTCGCTGTGCGCGATCAGGTAGTGCTCGGGAGGATTCTCGCGGGAGGAACTATCGCGCTGTGGGAACAGCGACTTGGTTGCGGTGCTGCGCGGGTAGGGCATGCGATTGAGTTTACAACGAGGGACGAGGCGAGGAGAGATGGTATCAGCGGCCGGCGGCGAGGCGAGTTGCAAGGCGCGATGGGAGATTCGCGGCGAAAATACGATCTTGCGCGGCCTTCAGGTTGTAGGGCGTTCGGTGAAAGTGAACGATCTGGGCGTCCGTGTCGAAGACAGCGAAAGCGGCGCGCCAGTCTCCGTCCCGGGGCTGTCCGACGGAGCCGGGATTGATCATGTAACGCGTGGCGGATTTCAGTTGCAAAGAAACGGACTCGGCTTTGCCTACCGTGCGATATTCGGGACGGAAGCCGTCGGCGCTTGAACCGTTGGCAAAGAATCCGCCCTGCAGGTGAGTGTGGCCGAAGAAGGTGATGGGCGTGGCGATGGTGATGAGCGGGACCAGCGCATCGCCGATGGAAACCACGTAGGCGTCTTCATCTTCTGGCGAGCCATGCACGAGCTGCACGTGGGGGAAATCGTCCAAGGGGCGCGGGCCTTGGGGCAAGGAGCGCAGCCATTCAAGATGTTCGGCCGTAAGTTGATCGCGGGTCCAAACAGCAGCGGCCGCGGCCATCGGATTGAAGTCGTCGAGTTCAAGCAGGCCGGTGGCGGCTTTGTCGTGATTACCGCGGACGAAGATTTTTCCCAAGTCGCGAGAGCGCTCGATCACTTCGTTGGGAGAGGCGCCATAGCCGACCACGTCGCCGAGGTTCGCGACAAAATCGAATGGTGGAGCTGCGGCGAGGCAGGCCTCCAGGGCTTCCAAATTGGCGTGAATGTCGCTAAGCAGCAGTATTCGCAATAAACACCAGACGGATGGCGATTATAGAACAGCGAGCCGGAAGAGGATACATGTACATAAGGATGCGAGCCAAACGCGCAATTCTATTCACCGCAAAGAAGCGGGCGAGTCGCTCGGCTCGCCCAGGTCCTTCACTGCGCAAGAAACGCCTGTTCAGGATGACAAACCACTATTTGTATTTCGGATTGACTACCGGGCAGCGCGCCCAATGCGCCGGTGCTACCTCTTCTAGCGCAGGAAAGACTCTGGCGCACTCGGCAACGCGAAACCCGCATCGAGGCTCGAAGGCACAGCCTGGGGGCAGGCTGTGGAGGGGCGGAACCGTGCCTTCGATCGTGCCGAGTGGCTGACTGCGATTCGTTTTGAGGTCGGGCACGGAGTGCAAAAGTCCGCGGGTATATGGATGGGCTGGAGCGTGGAAGATCTCATGTTTGGACCCTAGTTCGACGATGCTTCCGGCATACATTACGGCGACGCGGTCGGCGACCTGCGAAACAACGGCGAGATCGTGCGAGATGAAAAGCATCGCGAGGCCAAACTTGGAGCGGAGTTCGGCGAGCAAGGCAAGGATCTGCGCCTGGATCGTGACGTCGAGGGCGGTGGTGGGCTCGTCGGCGATGAGCAACTGCGGGTGGTTCACGATCGCCATGGCGATCATGATGCGTTGGCGCATGCCACCGGAGAGTTGATGAGGATAGTCGCGGGCCCGTCGGGTAGGATCGGGGATGGCGACATCATTCATGGCATCGACCGCACGCTGCCACGCCTGGCTCTTCGGCACATGGTTGTGCGCCAACACGGCCTCCGCGATCTGATCGCCGACCCGCATAACGGGATTGAGCGCCGTCATAGGCTCCTGGAAAATCATCGCGATGCGCGAGCCGCGGAGTTGGCGCATGGAGTCATCAGGAAGATTGGCGAGATTACTAGCCACGCAATTCTCGGCGAAGTGGATCTCGCCAGAGACCTGTGCCTGAGCCGGGAGCAGGCGCATGATGGCGAGGGATGTGATCGATTTGCCGGAGCCGGATTCGCCGACCAGACCCAGAACCTCGCCGGATGCGATAGAGAAATTGAGATCACGGACGGCAGGCAAGGTTCGTGCGGGGACAACCGCCCCGGGCTGTGCACACGAGAATTCTATGTTCAAGTGGCGGACGTCGAGCAAGCTGGGCACGCAGCCATGCTAGCAGCCGCGCGAGGCGAGTTGCTACCGGCGACGCGGCGGGTCGGCGAATTCAGGCTGGCGGCTGCGAATTCACCTGCTTTTCGAGCTGCTCCAGCAGCCCCACGACTTCCCGGCTGAGAGGCAACACCTTTTGGTATTCGATGTCTGCTTCGGTGTCCTTGCCTGATTTCTTCAGCTGCACGACCTGTTCGACCACTCCATGCATCCGGGCATGAACCGATTCCAGATCCCTTATTTCGGGCCAGTCGCCGTACTTCCGCAGACCGTCCGAGTAGAGCCATTTACCGAGCGCACATTCATGGGGTGAAACCGCCTCATCCCGGTTGATCTCCTCATCCGCCTCCAGATATCGCCGCAAGCGCAGGCGCCAGGAATGGTGCTGGAGTCGAGCTTTGGTGAAATCAAGGTCCATCGGCAGCCTCCTCCCTCCCGCGGCAGGGACGTCCGTAGTCTATCCATCGGCAGGGCTGGGAAATCCTTAAATTTGGGGCTCGAAGCTAGCGGCCTGCTCTATTGGCCGAGAATCAAGGGCAGACCGTTCTTGTTGTTGCCGATTACGACGACTTTCGAGTTGGGACTTTTTGCTAGATTCTCCGTGGCTTCTATGCCTTTCCATTCGAGCAAGGACGGAGTGATGCCTTGGGCAACGATCTGCTGGAAGTCACGGACGCCGGCGGCTTCGATGCGCTTACGCTGAGCTTCCTGCGTTTCTTTTTGCAAGCGGAAATTCATGGCCAGAGATTCCTGCTCGGCTTGTTGTTTGGCTTCGATGGCGGCTTTCAGCGTGGCGGGTAGCTGGATATCTCGTAGCAGAACGTTCTCCACCGTTAGGCCGCGCTGATTGAGCTGGGCGCTGACCTGATCGTAGATCTGTTTGCCGACCATCTCGCGTTCGCCGGTGTAAAGAGCATTGGCGGTATGCGACGCCGTGGCCTCGCGGATGGCGGAGCGGAGAGTCGGTTCGACGACGACGTTTTCGTAGTCAGCGCCAATCTTCTGGAAAACCTCGGAGGCCCGGTCGGGATTGAGGTGATAAATCAGCGACGTGTCCAGACTCATCATGAGGCCTTCGCTGGAAGGAACGCTGGCCGATTCTTTTAACGTCTGCGTCTGAATGGAAAGTTCGTTGTTGGTCTTCAGTGGATTGATGAGATGGATGCCTTCGCCGAGGGTCTCGCCCGTAACCTTTCCGAAGAGTGTGAGCACACCGACATGACCGGTACCGACGCGCGTGACGGCACTGAATAGAAGGATGACCAGCAAAAATGCGGCGATCCCGATTCCGATCAGGCGCAGAAGTCCGAAACTCCCTCCACCACCGTCAACGATTCTGCCATGGGCTGGATCAAAGATCGTCATCATGGTTCTCCTCGGTGTGATTCTAGGGGTTCGCCACGGGGCATGTAAGTGACTGCCTGGGGGCTTAACTCATAGAGGCATGAATCTTCCCGTAATCGTGCCGCATCTTCTATGCTTAGACTATGAGCAAGATTCACATCCCTACTCCTTTAAGGCAATATGTTGGAAAACAATCAACCGTGGAAGTGAAGGGCGCGACCGTGAGCGAAGCCATGAGCGACCTGCTGGCGCAACATCCCGATCTGCGCCGGCATCTTTATGCGGACGACGGAAGGCTGCGCGCGTTCGTCAACTTGTACGTGAACGACGAGGACATTCGCTACTTGCAGAAAGAAGCGACCGCGGTGAAGGAAGGTGATAACATTTCCATTGTGCCCTCCATCGCCGGAGGCGCTCTGTGACCAAGGATCCGCCGAATTCAGGAATTAGAGAATTGAACCCTTCCCTCACAAGCCGCCGCTGTTGTTGTCGTCCTTCGTGCTGCTAGCGGTTAGTTTTTGACGTTCCCGAACATCCGCAACTTTCAATCGAGGATTTTATGGCTACAACTACAACCGAAATTCCAGTGACTCTGAGCAAGGATGAAATCCTGCGCTACTCGCGGCATTTGATCATGCCGGAGGTCGGCATGGAGGGTCAGCAGAAGCTGAAGGCCGCGCGGGTGCTGTGCATTGGCACGGGAGGGCTGGGATCACCGCTGGCGCTGTATCTTGCTGCGGCGGGAGTGGGAACGCTGGGCCTGGTGGATTTCGATGTGGTCGATTACACCAATCTGCAGCGGCAGATCATCCACTCGACTGCCGATGTGGGGCGGAAGAAACTGGATTCGGCGGCGGATAAATTGACGGGAATCAATCCATTCCTGAATCTGCGGAAGTTCGATACGCGGCTGAGCAGCGAGAACGCTCTGGAATTGTTTCGGGATTTCGACATCATTGCCGACGGAACGGATAATTTTCCTACCCGTTACCTTGTGAATGACGCCTGCGTACTCACGGGAAAACCGAATGTTTATGGATCGATTTTCCGATTCGAAGGCCAGGCCAGCGTGTTTGCCACCGAAGATGGACCGTGCTACCGCTGCCTGTATCCAGAACCGCCGCCGCCGGGACTGGTTCCGTCCTGCGCGGAGGGCGGAGTGTTGGGCATTCTGCCCGGGCTGGTGGGCGTGATGCAGGCCACGGAAGTGATCAAATTAATCCTGGGAATCGGTGACCCGTTGATCGGGCGACTGCTGCTGATTGACGCGCTGGGCATGAAGTTCCGCGAGCTCAAGTTGCGCAAGAATCCAGATTGTCCGGTCTGCGGGACGCATCCCACGGTGACCAAGCTGATAGACTACAACGAGTTTTGCGGAATTCGCGGGGAGGAAAAGCCGGTGTCGAATGGAGTTCCGGAAATTCAAGTCGAAGAGTTGAAGCGGCGTCTGGATGCGAAAGAGGATCTCTTTGTCCTCGATGTGCGCGAGCCGCACGAGTATCAGATCTGCAACATTGGCGGACATCTGATTCCGCTGAACGATTTGCCGAAGCGCGTGAATGAATTGGATTCGAGCCGGGAAATTGTCGTCCATTGCAAGATGGGCGGACGCAGCGCGAAGGCCGTCGCGTTCCTGCAGCAGGCTGGATTCACCAAGGTGCACAACCTGGTGGGCGGGATCACCGCATGGTCGGAGAGAGTGGATCCGAAGGTGCCGAAGTACTGAAGGACATTGATTAGTTAACAGTTTCAAAAAGGGAGCGCGCGGAGCGCTCCCTTTTTGTTTGCCTGGTGTGGCTGAGAACTTGATACGACAGAATCACAGAACAGGGTGACCGCCGTTACTGACGGAGGGGTATCTTGGCGCAACAATCTTTTTGCGCAGCCTTTCGCGAAATTTGATCTTCCCTCCGAGGAGGGCCGTGCCGGGCCCTGAAACGCAGCCAAATCGATCGACAGTATGAGCGGGTTCTCAGTAGAACCCAATTAAGGAAGGCTTATGAAAAGACTTCTCGTGGTCGCCCTGTGTTTAGCGGTACCCTTAATGGTTTTCGCTGGTGACAACGGCTACAAGGTCATTTATGACGGAGGATCGATACCCGATACAAAAGCGGGAACTGGCATGAAGCTGTTCATCGAGCAGAATCAAGTCCGCCTTGTAAAAGACAAAGCCGGCGTCGTAACAATTCCTGCGTCTGCAGTTACGGAGATCAGCTATGGGCAGGATGTCCATCGCAGGGTTGGAGCAGCGATCGGACTCGCTGTGGTTTCTCTCGGTATCGGTGCGCTCATGGCGCTCACAAAGTCGAAGAAGCATTTTGTCGGTTTGACGTGGGTTGATGGTGACAAGAAGGGCGGGTTCGCCATGCAATGCGACAAGAATGACTACCGAGGGGTGCTCGCGGGACTCGAAGGCGTCACTGGCAAGAAGGCTGTGGACTCGGATGCCATGACGGTCAAGAATTGATCGGGTTTAGGGTGTTTATCCCACGCGAGCTTTCTGCCGTGAAGTAAGAACGGGAGCACGATGTGTGCTCCCGTTGTCGCGGCTGGACGAAGCTCCCACCCACGAAGTTACTTGCTGGAACCGTTGGCCTGCATGTTGTCGCTGCTGTCTCCCAGTTCCAACGAGAATTTCTTTCCCTGGAAGCGGATGCCAGCGAGCGAGTTTGGTCCGCCGGGGTTCTGACGGGTTACGGCAGCATCGTTAGAGGAAGGCGTTTGCAGTTCGACCACGTGCGCCGGGACTTTTGCGACTACCTCCTTGCCTTTCAGGATGCTTAGTTCCACGTTCGGGCCGGTGCCCTCCCACTGGACCTTGTAGTCGCCTGGTTTCAAGGTTGTTCCGTTGACCGTCACGGGATTAATCAGTTCCAGATTGGCTTTGCTTGAGGCGAAAGCGCTGGATGCCATCAGTAATGCCAAACTCAGTACCAGACTCTTGGAAACTTTTGCGAACGTCATGACTGCTCCTTTTTCTTTCCCGAAATCGCGTCGGGAAACGGTTAGGGCGGCCCGGCTCACGACGTACGCGAGAAAACATTGGTGTTTTGCCGCGAATCGCCTACAATGCAACCGCTGGGGTTCAGCCGACAAGGCGCGAGTCTTGTCTCGCTGTGCACGGGGGTTTTCTCACCTGGGCCGCCAAACCGACAGTGAGAGAATCCCCTAAACCCCTCTAGATATGCCTACTTCGAAAGATCCCCGCGCAACCTAACCTCTGCGCTGCTGCTACCCACGTCTACTACTACGAATGTGCCTCGCCGAAAGTTCCATGGTTTTAGATCGACGTTTGGGGCAGCTTCCCATCATGCATCTTTGGACGGCGAGCGCAGACTTCCGGTAGCAGGAAACCGCGATGAAGTTGTTTTAGGAAAGTGTGTACAGAGGAGAGGTGTTCTGTCTAGCATGAATCGCAAACTACAGACGACGCGCAGAAAATCGTGCGTGCTGGGTTTGCTGGACGGCCGAGCGCGGCCCGTCCCGATACGGAGTTAGTCTGCGTCGCCGTGTTGACGCTCGACGGACCAGACGCTCGCCTGATCCTTTTCGAACGGATAGACGTGCACCATCCAGTTGAAGACTACTGGACGGAAAATTCCCCCGGCCGCGTCGCAGGCTTCCTGAGTGGTGATCGATCCCCGCAATCCGAATTGCGGATTCTGCGACCGCAGTTCTTTCCATCGACCAAGTGGAGGAATACAGAAGTTCACATGTTCGTGCCACTGCGCAACGCTGAGCGGTATGCGCTGCTCGAGTTCGTCTTCGGTGAAGCGCTTGGGCGCAGTGTACATCACGCCAATGAGCTTGTAGCCGTCGCCATGTTTTTCATAGAGCAGTGAAGTGGGATGCTCGGGGTTGAAGCGTAGCTCGGCTTCTATGGCGTAAGCCCGACTGGTGAAGTGATAGACCTTCTGGGAAATTTCAGGATGGAAAATCTTGAAGCCATCGTCCAGCGCGGCGTGATAGTCCACGTACTTTGAGGAAGCTTTGCGAGCGGCCTCCACTACATCCTGCGCGCGCTCGGCATCTCCCGGCTTCACCGGGCGCAGCGCGGTCATCTTCATGTGCGGCCCCATGTCCATATGGCCTTCCATGGAATGCATGGCGTGCATGCTGGCGTCAGTATCTTTGTCGTCCTTATCCGCGTCCATGGACATGCCCTTCATATTCGACATGTCATGGCCAGACATATCCATGCCCGGCATGCTCTGCTGCGCGCTGGGCTGGGTGTTGCCGCCGGCTGGTTGCTGCTGGCCCCAGGCCACGCTCGCCAGCGAGAAAAGCGAAATCAAAAAGAGGACTCGGTCCCGCATAGTAAATCTCCCCCACATTCTCAATATGTATCAACCCTGTCGCAGCTTGGTTGTTTCTGCAAGTTTTTCGTGGTTACCTGGGATTACAGAGGTAATTACCGCTTACTCCAAGGCCTCTCGATTCAAGCACCAGATTCCGGCATTCAAGTACGTTGCATAAGTAACCCACGCGAGGTACGGGAGAAGAAGCGCGCCGGAGAACGTTGAAATTCGCCAAAACAAAATGACGCTGGCAAGAATTGCAGCCCACAGTAGGATGATTTCCAGCAAAGCCCACGCGGGGGAGCGCAATCCGAAGAAGATGGCCGACCAAGCCGCATTCAGCGCCAACTGAATGAGGAAGACTGTAATCGCCGGTGAGGCACCCGTCCAGCCGTCGGCCACGCGCCATACGTTCCAGGCAGCGATCGTCATCAGAAAATAAAGGACAGTCCATACAGCGCCGAAGTAGGAGGCTGGCGGATTTCCCGGCGGCTTGCGAAGTGTGGGATACCAGGTACGAACAGATGGCGCCGTGAACGCCGATCCGGTGGCGGCAGCGGAGAGGGTTAGCGCCACGAATGCGGCGAGCGCGACAAGCAAGTTTCTGGACAAGCAACCATCCTATTGCAACGGGGCAGACACGTGTTCGTGGACGATCAGCCACTTGCCGCCCTGGTTCTCCCAAACCACGGTCCAGCGAAAATTGCCCATCTCCACCTTGCCGGCTTTCGTCGTCATCTCTTCTTTCACCGTCGCGGTGCCCCAGACCAGGTCGCCGTGCGGATGAATCGCGGCATCATCGTTAACCGTGAACTTCGCGCTTTTGTAGCCGGAGACAACGTCCTGGACTCCTTTTTCATAGGCGTCCCAACTATCGTATTTCAAAGGGGCGATATCAAAGAAGGTGTGTGGACCGCTGGCATAGAATTTGGCCACGTTGGCAGTATCCAGTGTGGCCCAGCCGTCCCAGATTTTCTGCATGTAGGCGCTGCCGGGGGCAGGACCGGCGGAGGATTTCTTCGAGGCGGTTTTGGGTGGCGCGGCGAAGCTGGATAATGTCAGAGCGAGCAGAAACAACGAAACGGCGAAAAGGCGCTTCATTTGTTGAAGTTCTCCTTGCTTCGTTTCATGCTTGACGCGAAGGTGGGCGGAATTCTCGCACAGGGAGCGGCGATCTGCAAACCATGCATTGACCGATTTCCACAGCACACGCTAGAATGGTTGAGTTTGCCTGTACTCGCCGACCCGTTCTGGGGACGCCTGCCTTGGCTGCTGAACGCCGTGGCGGAAACACAGCAAGCAGAGAAAGTTCACCGGGTGCCATTGCATCCGTGTGCGCGGGAAGCGCGCTTGATGAACTGACTTCACGACATTTTGACGGAGGCAGACGTATGTACGCGGTCATCCGCGCCGGTGGAAAGCAGTACCGGGTGGCGCCCGGAGATGTGATTCGAGTGGAGAAGCTGGCTACGGGTACCGACGGCCACGTGGACTTCTCTGACGTGTTGGCGGTGTCAGGTGGCGAGGGAAAGATTGGCAAACCGGAAGCGGAAGCGCGCGTGGTCGGCGAAGTGGTAGAAGAAGGCCGCAGCCCGAAAATCCTGGTTTTTCATTACAAGCGGAAGAAGCAGTACAAGAAGCTGCGCGGCCACCGGCAGTCGTACACCGCCGTGCGCATCACTGAGATTGCTTTTGATGGGCAGAGCTTCAAGGCTCCGGCGTTGGCGAAGAAGGAACCGAAAGTGAAGAAGGCCGCGCCTGCGGAAGAGCATGAGTCTCACGCTGAAGTGAAGACCGCCAAAGCGCAGACGAAGGGGCTCGCAGCCAAGAAAGCCGCTCCGAAGAAGGCTGCGAAGAAATCCGCAGCCAAGAAAAAGAAGTAAAACGAAGTTGAAAATCGACTGAGAGTTGAGAGAGTTTATCCATGGCACATAAAAAGGGACAAGGAACATCACGAAACGGCCGCGACTCAAACGCGCAGCGGCTTGGATTCAAAGCCTTCGGCGGGCAGATCGTCCCCGGCGGAACGATCATCGTGCGGCAGCGCGGAACGCGGGTGAAGCCGGGACTCAATGTCGGCCGTGGCAAGGACGATACGCTTTTCGCCAAGATCACGGGACGGATCAAGTTCCTGAACAAGGGCTCGATGGGCAAATTCGTGATGGTCGAGCCGATGGAAGTGGCGGAGTAGTTTTCGTCCGTCGGCTGGATTGGCATTGCGCTTCGGCGGCCACGGCGAACTCTGCGACGCGGCCTGGGCCTCGCCTTCGGGACGAGGCTTTTTGTTTTGTCGAACTTATCTGAGCCTGTTGATCTGAACATATTGATGTGACCGTATTGATCTAACCAATGTTTATCGATGAGGCAAAAATTCGGGTGAAGGCAGGGGACGGTGGCAATGGCTGTATGGCCTTTCGTCGCGAGAAATTTGTTCCCCGCGGCGGTCCCTCGGGTGGCGACGGCGGCAAGGGCGGCGATGTGATCATGGAGTCCAGCGAACGGCACAACACGCTGGTGCATTTCCGCTTCAATCCGGAATACAAGGCCGAGCGCGGACGCCACGGCGAAGGCTCGAACAAAACCGGACGCGAAGGAGAAGATGTAGTTCTGAAAGTTCCAGTGGGAACGATCGTGTATGACGAAGAAACCGGCGAGAAGGTGTTTGATTTTTCCGGGCCGGATCAACGCATGGCGATTGCACGTGGCGGCCGGGGCGGACGCGGCAATGCGCGCTTTGCCACTTCGGTGCATCAAGCTCCGCGGGAACACGAGCCGGGACGTCCGGGAGAAGAACATAACTACCGGTTGGAGCTGAAACTGCTAGCCGACGTGGGGCTCGTGGGCTTTCCGAACGTGGGCAAGTCGACGTTGATCTCTCGTATTTCGGCGGCGCGGCCTAAGATTGCGGACTATCCATTCACTACCCTCGAGCCAAATCTCGGCGTGGTAGCGGTCGGTGACCCTAAGAACGAAGTCAGTTTTGTGGTGGCGGATATTCCTGGCTTAATTGAGGGCGCACACGCGGGCTCAGGGCTGGGCACACAGTTCCTGCGGCACATCGAGCGCACGCGCTTGCTGGTTCATCTGGTGGATGTTTCGGACGCAAGCGGGCGGCCTGACGTTGTGAAGGACGTGGAAGTGATTCTCGGCGAACTGGCGAGCTTCGGCGCTCACCTTGAAGAAAAACCCATGATCATGGTCGCGTCGAAGATCGATGTGGCCAATAAAGACAAACTGGCCGCGCTGAAAAAGTATTGCAAGAAACGCAAGTTGAAACTCTACGAAATCTCGGCGGTGACCGGCAAAGGGATCGAAGAATTAAAGTACGCGATGGCTAAGGAAGTGGATGAGCTACGCGAGCAAGCATTGCAGAAGGCCGAAAGCGTAGAAGGCCGAGCCGGGTAATCGAAGTGCGGCGAATCTCGCTTCATGCCCGCGGAATCTGCGACCCGTGCTGAAAGTGATACTGAAGAATCTTAGCCGCCAGGGCGGGATGCATTTCTTCTCCAGCAGACTTCACCGTCCGCACGATTTGTCCTCGGCAAACTACTTCTGTAGGCGAAAGGCCCGCGATTTCAGCCGGCAACACCAGATTGATTTCCAGTTGCACATTGGGTTGGAGAGAATCTTCCGCCTGGAACAGCAATCCGGAGCGGCTGATATTTCTGGTTTCGCCGTCGTGCCATTTCTCCTCATCCAGGCGCCGATATTTCAATGGTAAGTGCAGTTGAAAACGTGGAGCGCGCGACAGGGGCTGTTCCGGCCCCTTCGCCGGCGAAGCTTGAGCGGTTCGAACCGACATATCAACCTCACTGCCGATCGGAGTGGAATCCAGGACTTCGCGAACTTTGCTTTTCAACTCACGAAGGGTGAAGGGCTTCTGCAGCAGACGTACACCGGCGTCCAGCGTGCCGTTGTGACCGATCACATTCTCCGTGTAGCCCGACATGTAAAGCACTTTCGTATTGGGCCGAATTTCCGAAATCCGCTGCGCAAGTTCGCGCCCGTTCATACCGGGCATGATGACATCGGTGAGCAGAAGGTGAATCATGCCCTCATGGGCGACCGCGATCTGCATGGCCACCGCCCCGTCCGCGGCCTCGATGACGCGGTAGCCTTGCTTCTCCAGGAACTGGCGGGCCAGATAGCGCAGGTTGGTCTCGTCCTCCACCAGCAGGATGGTCTCGGTTCCCGGCTCGGTCGCAACAGACTCCGCTGTCGATACCGCAGCGGGACTCTCGGCTCTTTCCGGGACGCGGGGCAAATAGATTTTGAAGGTAGTGCCTTTGCCGGACTCACTGTAAACCCATATGTAGCCGCCGCTCTGCTTGATGATGCCGTAAACCGTGGATAACCCCAGGCCGGTTCCTTTTGGTCCTTTGGTGGTGAAAAAAGGCTCGAAGATATGGGACTGAGTCTCGGAATCCATGCCCATGCCGGTGTCGCTGATGGTGAGCATCACGTAGTCTCCCGGCCTGAGAGGGGCGTGGAAACGGGAATACTCTTCGTCGAGCGAAACGTTTGAGGTCTCGATGGTGAGCTTGCCCCCGGAGGGCATCGCGTCCCGGGCGTTCACGGCAAGATTCATGATCACTTGATCAATCTGTCCAGCGTCGGCACGGACGGCCCCAAGCGTGGCCGCAGGAACCATCACAAGATCGATATCCTCGCCGATCACGCGCGTGAGCATCTTCAGATTTTCCGTGATGACTTCGTTGAGATCAAGAATCTTCGGCGCCATCATCTGCTTGCGACTGAAGGCGAGCAGTTGGCGGGTGAGTGAAGAGGCGCGCTGTGCAGCCCCGGCAATCTCCTGCGCCGGACCACGAAGAGCCGGGTCTGGGCCAAGGCGATCGAGCAGGAACTCGGAGTAGCCTGAAATTACCATGAGCAGGTTGTTGAAATCGTGGGCAATGCCGCCTGCGAGTCTTCCTACGGCCTCCATTTTTTGCGACTGCCGGAGTTGTTGTTCCAGAGCGCGGCGCTCGGTCACATCCTCGGCAAACAGCTCGAAGGCGGTGCCCGTGTCGCCATCCGAGACGGCGCGGCCGGAAACCCGAACCACGGTGCCAATTCCATCTTTTCTCTTCCACTCGGCGATCAGTCCGTTGAAGGCGGCGGCCGAGCGCAGGTAATCGGCCAACTCGAACCACTGATGCGTATCCAGGTAGAGGCCTCCGAGATGCTGTCCTACAAGATCTCGTGCGGAGGAATATCCCAGCATGGTCAGCAGCGCGGGATTCACATCCAATAATTGGCCAGCGGAATCGCAGCGGCAGATGCCATAGGGAGCGTTGGTCACCAAAGAACGAAAATTCATCTCGGAGCGCCGCAATCCTTCCTGAGTGGCTCGCAGTGCCGCGTTGAACCAGCAGATGAGAGCCGCCAGCACCACGAACAGGGCCAGGCGCATCATGGTTGAACGAAATTGAGCTGGAGTCCGTTCACCGGAGAATGAGAAGTAGGCGCTCACGGTGAGAGCGAACGAGGTAGCGACCAGACCCGGCTTCCAGCCGCCATACCAAGCACTCACCATCACGGCGACTGCGAAGACCGCCAGTCGGCTCTCCGAGATGTTGGGAAGCAGCACCGCTGGGATGAGCGCCAGCGTGGTGCTGAGGACAGCTACGCCGTAACGCAAAATCGGCGCACGGGCCGGTTGAATGCGCAGTAGGGGGAGGGTTACTCGCATGTAACGGATACTAACTGCACATTTTTAGATGCACGAGATTACAGGAGTTCATCCTAAATTCGCAGGAGACGATGTTTGCTTGGAAGATGACTCCGGGCCATTCGGACAATGCCCCCATCGGCCGACTTCCGGCCAAAGCCAGTGGCCAGATTCTGCCGGATAGGTTGAACTTGCCAACTGAGGCTGGAAACGAAGACACTAGCGGCTCATGAATGTAGGACTATTTGGCGGAACATTCGATCCGATCCATCGCGGGCACCTCGCCATGGCGCGTGCGGCGCGGGAACGCTACAAGCTGAACCGGATTCTGTTTGTTCCAGCAAATGTTCCTCCGCACAAACAGCGCCAACCTTTATCGGGCTATCCTCACCGCTATGCCATGATTGCTCTGGCCGCGTCACAAGACAAAGATTTCGTGCCTTCTCTGCTGGAGGCGCCGGAAGAGCTGGAGACAGATATCCCGGGCCGGAAGAAAGAAAAAGAACGTGAGGCAAAGCCGAACTACACCATCGATACCGTCGAGCGCGTCAAGCAGTCGCTCAAGAAAGCGGACCGGCTCTTCTTGCTGATCGGTATCGATGCATTCGCGGACATCGCCAAGTGGCACCGGTCCGAGGATCTGTTTCGAGAGTGCGAGTTCGTGGTTGCGAGCAGGCCGGGTTACTCTCTGGCAGACGTAGCAAACGCGCTGCCGGCACGGCTGCGACCGCGCGAAGAGGCGACGCGGCCGTTTCATAAGCAGGCGGCCAAAGGGGACTTGGTGCTTACTGGGGTTAACATCCATCTGCTGGATGACGTTTACCAACCGATTTCGTCGACGGCAATCCGCGAGGCCGTGGCTGCCGGTAAGCCACTTGGCCGCTTCCTGGAACCGGCAGTTGCCGACTACATCAAGAAAATGGAGCTATACAAAAGTCGCTAGTCGCCGCGATGGTCGATCGCCGACTGTCTTACCTGGGGACGGCGATTGCGACGGAAGAGGTCGCGGAGACCGTCCGTCATTTACAATGGGAACTCGATCCGAGTTGAGCCAACCATCACCCATGACGAACGACCAACGACCGACACTCTCTGCATGAAAAAAAACGAGCTGAAACTACAGGTAGCGGCAGCCATTCAGGCCTGCCTTGACAAAAAAGCAGAAGAACTTTCCATCCTGGAAATGGAGAAGGGCTCGGGGGCATTTACCGACTACTTCGTGTTGTGTAGCGGCACGAATCCGCGACAGGTGCAGGCCATTGCGGACGAGGTGGAACTGCGCCTGAAAGCGGCGAATTTGCGCCCGACACACGTCGAGGGATATAAGCAGGGCGAGTGGATCCTGGTGGACTATCTGGACTTCGTCGTGCATGTTTTTTCCGAGAAGGCGCGCAAGTTCTACGATCTGGAGCGGCTTTGGAAGACGGCCAGACGCCTCGAACCTTCGGAATTGAAGCCGGAGCCGAGGCGGAAGGCTGCACCCGCGACGAAGACGAAGGCAAAGAGCCCGAAGTCGCCGAAGAAGCACGCCGTTGCTCCTCGCCGAAGCAAAGCGTAGCGCCTCCTCCTGGGATGGGCGACGCGCCCTGGCGTTCTGCGTCTTATGAAGAGTTCTTCCAAGCCGGAATCCAAAATAGAAGAGGGGTGGGGAAATTCCTACCGTCTCATCGCGTCCGACAGGTGGAAGGCGAAGTCGGCGGTGATGGGCAAGGCGGTGACGGAGGCGCTGGTGGAATATGCGCAGCCGAAGCCGGGAATGCGCGTTCTGGATTTGGCGAGTGGCACGGGCGAGCCCGCCATCAGCATTGCGATGAGGGTTGGAGCGCAGGGGCGGGTTACGGCTCTGGACCTGAGCGCCGACCTTCTTGAGATCGCGAGCAGACGGGCGCAGGAGCGGGGTCTGAACAATTTTTCCATCCGACAGGCGGATGCGCAGGCTCTGCCCTTTGGAGACGAGAGTTTTGATCTAGCCACTTGCCGCTTTGGAGTCATGTTCTTTCCCGACGCCGTGCTCGCCTTGCGAGAGCTGCATCGGGTGCTCCGAAGGAATTCTCGTGGTTGCTTTCTGGCATGGGGACTGTTTGAGCAGCCGTATTGGCAGAGCACGATGGGCGTGGTTCACTCTCACGTAGGAGGGCCATTGTTGCCGGCGGGCGGTCCGGATCCATTCCGCTTTGCGGAGCCGGGTAGTCTCGCGGTCGTTCTGCGCAGCGCCGGATTTCGGGAGGTCGAGGAGGAAACGAAAACGTTGCCCTGGAGCTGGCCTGGGACGGCCGAGGAATTGTGGGAGCAGGCCCAAGGTGTGGCCGTGCCTTTTCGGCCAATGCTGGATCGTGTACCCGCGGACATGTGGCCGCAGATTCATGAGAAAGTGCAGGCGGCCATCGGACAATATGTGCGTGGGGAGAATATTGAGTTCGGAGCGCAGGTCGTGGTGGCGTCTGGAATCAAGTAGGGTCAATTGTCGCCGTGAAGATCAAGATTGCTTGGGTGGGGAAGACGAAAGAGGCGGCGATCCAGGCGCTGACGGACGAATATCTGAAGCGGATCGCGCGTTTCGTGCTGGTGGAAGGAGTTGCGCTGCGCGACGAAGCCGCACTCTTGCAACTATGCGGACGCGCTACGTCGGCAAAAGCTCGCAGGCCAACCGGGGGCAAATCGACCCTCGTTCTGATGGACTCTCGCGG
The DNA here is from genome assembly GCA_964403025.1 of uncultured Acidobacteriaceae bacterium. Classification (GTDB taxonomy): domain Bacteria; phylum Acidobacteriota; class Terriglobia; order Terriglobales; family Acidobacteriaceae; genus Sulfotelmatobacter. Next base: position 42,352 of record CAYOEH010000015.1, read on the forward strand.
GAAGCAATTGTCTTCCGAGGAGTTCGCGTATTTCCTGGGCGAGTATCAGGATCGCAATCCGATACCGCTGGTCTTCGCGGTGGGACCAGCCGATGGATTCTCTGATCCGACACGCTCTGCGGCGCAGCACACAATCTCATTCGGCAGGATGACGCTGGCACATGAGCTGGCTCGCGTGGTTTTGCTGGAGCAGGTGTACCGGGCGTTCACGATTCTGAAAGGTCATCCGTATCATTCGGGACACTGAGCCGCCGCGAACGCAGCGTGTACCTTCGTGAGTTGTTCTTGAGCGCAGGGCCACCTACAGTTTCGAGGTAGGATAGCCCTAACCTCCAGTGACGCAATGATAGAGAAGACGGAGTCGATTTTCGGAGAGCATTCATGAAAGATGTGATGGAACTGCTGCGGGCCAAGGAACAGGAATTATTGAAAGTGAGGCGGCAAGTGGAAGCTTTGCGGGTCGCGTTGCCGTTGTTGAGTGATGAGGATCCGAACCATCCCGCGAATAGGCCCACTAGTCTTGTGCCAGGTAGCAAAGGAACCGGGAATCTGGGTTGAAGCTGCACCTCCGTCACGGCATTGCGTCATGGACGCTGGCTGATCTCGTTCGGAGGCCTTTGCTCCATGCGACTCATCCCTACTCTACTGCGTGACGGTCGCCTGATAGCTCACAATTTGCCATTGACCGTTGCGGCGAACCCAGACCCGGGTGTAACGGTAGGGTCCGCTGAAATCCTCGCCAAGCTGGTGGCCTTTCACGTCGGCGCGAGCCGTGACCACGGCGGTATCGCCATACACCCGCACCACCATGTCCGTAATATTCATGGCTTCATAGCGGAGTTGTCCGCTCCGGCGAGCGGAGATTGTCTCCTGTTTCGTGGTGACTTGTCCGAGTGGGGTTATCGCTACATAGTCGTCGGCAAGGCTGTGCAGCGAAAAGTCCGAATCACGACGGAGGCTGGCCTCCTTCGATTGGCGTTCCATATCGACGATCTGGCGAATGATCTCCTGCTCTGCGGCACTGAAGCCGGGTCTGGGATGAACCGCAACGTGCTGAGCGGAAAATGCAGGCAAGGCCACAAACAGGCAACATAATAACACCCAACAATTGTTGATCACGACGAGACCTCCGCAGTCTGCCAGGGGAGAGATCTGCTCGCACACCAATACGCCAGATTGGATGCAGGAGTTCCGTGGAAAATTCATTTACCGTCAAAAGTACACGACACGTTGAAACCGAAGAGTAAAGAGGTCGATATTTGCCGTTAGCAGTGTCCCCGTCCGCGCTGGGAGAGGCCTTCTAGTAGAATCGAGTGTCCCACTATGACTGACGTACGCCGCGGTCTCATTATGGTAAACACCGGCCCGGGCAAGGGGAAGACGACCGCGGCAATGGGCACGGCGTTGCGCGCCGTAGGCCAGGGCATGCGAGTGCTGATGCTGCAGTTTCTGAAAGGTTCCTGGCACTACGGGGAACTGGATGCCGTGCAGGCCTTTGGCGACAAGTTTGTGATGAAGCAGATGGGGCGCGGATTTGTGAAGGTGGGCGCGGAGAAGCCTGACCCGGAAGACGTCAAGATGGTGGAGGAGGCATGGGCCGAGGCCGAAAAGGCGATCCAGTCGGGTGATTGGGATTTGGTGGTGCTGGACGAGATCAACTATGCCATCAGTTACGGCATGCTGGAGGCGGCAAAGGTGGTCGAGAGCCTCAAAAAGAAACCCGAGATGGTGCATGTCATCTTGACGGGAAGGAACGCACACCCCACAATCGTTGAGGTCGCCGACACGGTCACAGAAATGCGGCAGGTGAAACACGCTTACGAAAAGGGCGTCATGGCGCAGAGAGGGATTGAGTACTGAGTACCGAGTACCTGGTACCGAGAACACGAGCTAACCAGGGACTAGGTACTCGGTACTAGCAACTGACTTATGGCTTGGTTTAAGCGGGAATCCGGCGATCTCGATAATTCGGGCAAGAAGACGGTTCGCACCGAAGGGTTGTGGGTGAAGTGTGAGAACTGCCGGCAGATCATCTGGAAAAAAGATCTGGAAGAGAATCTGAACGTGTGTCCAAAGTGCGGAAAGCATTTCCGCATCGACGCCCGAACGAGATTGGCGTTGCTGCTGGACGAAAATCAGTATGAGAGCCTGGACGGCAATCTGTCGTCGACCGATCCCTTGAAGTTTGTGGATTTGAAGCCATACTCGACGCGCCTGCGGCAGGCGCAACACGATACAGGGCTGAAAGATGCGGTAATCAACGCGCAAGGCAAACTGCTGGGCCGGCCCGTGGTGGCCAGCGTAATGGAGTATGCCTTCATTGGCGGCAGCATGGGCGCGGTGGTGGGCGAGATGATCACCCGGGCGGTGGAGCGCGCGCTGGACTCGAAGGCGCCTCTCATCATCGTGTCGGCCTCTGGCGGAGCGCGGATGATGGAGGGCGTGGTCAGCCTGATGCAACTGGCGAAGATTTCGGCGGCGCTGGCTCGGCTGGATAAGGCGAAGGTTCCGTATATTTCTGTTCTGACCGACCCTACGACGGGCGGCGTGACGGCATCATTCGCCATGTTAGGTGATTTGAATATTGCCGAACCAGGCGCTCTGATTGGCTTTGCCGGGCCCCGGGTGATTGAGCAAACAATTCGGCAGAAGCTGCCGGCGGGATTCCAGCGCAGCGAATTTCTGCTGGAGCACGGGATGCTGGATGCGGTGGTGCCTCGCAAGGAACTCAAGCCTTACATCGCGCGAGCACTCGATTTTATGGCGGCGTGAAGACAGCTATCAGCCTTCAGCGATCAGTTTGGGCCGATGTAGCGATACCGACTTTCTGCAGCACTTCGAATCTTGTCTCGCCAGTTGATAATCTGAAATACAAGCTGAAAGGTGACGGCTGAGAGCTTCTCCATGTCTTACGAAACCGCGGTGTCGCGCATGTTTGCGCTCGGGCACGAGCTGGCGCAGACGCCATCGCACAAATTCGATCTGGAGCATATGCGCTTGCTGCTACAAGCCATGGATCATCCGGAGCGACGGTTTCCGAGCGTACTGATCGCAGGCACGAATGGCAAGGGCTCAACGGCCGCGACACTGGCCTCCATCCTGAGAGCGTCGGGAGTGAAAACCGGTTTATATACTTCGCCGCATCTGGTACGGATCAACGAGCGGATTCGCATCAACGGTAAGGAGATCGGTGACGACGATTTCGCGGAACTGCACGGCAAGATTGATCGCGCAGCGGAAACGCTTGTAGAGAAGAAGGAACTGCCGTGGCACCCCAGTTTTTTCGAGATGATGACAGCGATTGCCTTCGAATATTTTTCCCGCGAGCAGGTGGATCTAGCGGTGTTGGAAGTGGGTATGGGCGGGCGGCTCGATGCCACGAATGTGGTAGAGCCGCGAGTAAGCGTGATTACCGACATCTCGCTCGATCATCAAAAATTTCTAGGGAACACGGTGAGCGAGATTGCCCGCGAGAAAGCAGGAATTATTCGTCGCGGCGGCCCGGTGGTCACGTTGCCGCAACAGCCGGAGGCGAACGATGTGATTGGCAACGCGATCCTGGAAATGGAGGCGCGAGCCGTGAACGCGGTGCCGTTTGTGCCGCCGGTTTCTCCGGGAAGTTTCGAGTACCTGGTCCCGAGTACCGAGCAGAACGGCTCCAGGCACCTCTATCGATACCCCGTTCAGGTGATGGGAGAACAGATTCTAGTGGAAACGCCGCTGGTGGGGCGGCACCAGTTACGCAACGTTGCGCTGGCCATCGCGGCGGCAGAAGAGTTGAACCGCCAGGGATTCAGCAGCATCAAAGCGAAGAGCATCGAGAGCGGCATCCGCGAGACACATTGGCCGGGACGTTTTCAAGTGATCGCAGCGCGGCCGGGATGGCCTGAGATCGTGATCGATGTGGCGCACAATCCGGCGGGGGCATGGGCTCTGCGTTCAGCCCTTTCGGAGCGGTATGAGGACCGTCCGCTGATTTTTGTTTTTGGAGCGATGCGGGATAAGGCAATCTCCGAGATGACAGAAATCCTGTTTCCGCTGGCGGATCGAGTGATTGCCACAAGGCCTGGAAACCCGCGCGCGGCATCACCGGAAGAAATCCAGCAGGCTGGGGCGCGGACGGGCGTTGACATCGACGCGGTTGAAGATGTGGAGGGCGCAGTGGAGCTGGCCAGATTGCTCGCGAAGGCGGGGACTGTGGTGGTGATCACTGGGTCGATTTATCTGGTCGGCGAAGTGATGAGCATCGTGGGAACTGAACTCTGAAGCGGCGTTGGCGAGGGGTTTCCCCTAAAATGGAAAAGTGCAGGAAGTGAACTCATCGGTGGAAGTAGAAAGTGGCGCGCAGGCCGGCACGCCGGTTGCGGCGCGGAAAAGTCCGCACGCGATTCCCGGGAAGAACTACGGTTGGTTGAGCCGCCTTCGCTCCTATTTCATTCTTGATCCGCTGATTTGGCTGTACACGCTGGTGCTGGGCCTTCTTGCGCTCCCCGGAGGACTCTTTGACCGGGAGGGGCGCCGCCTGCACTGGTTCTCGCGGGCGTGGTCGTGGCTCATCATGAAAACGATCTTGTCGCCGGTGAAAGTCATCGGTCTCGATAAGATTGATACGACAAGACCCCATGTCTACGCGGTGAATCACGCCTCTGCCATGGACATTCCGGTTCTCTACGTTTACCTGCCGTTTCAATTCCGCATCGTTTTCAAGAAAGAATTGTTGGTCTATCCGGTGGTGGGCTGGCAGTTGAAGCGGTCGGGGCAAGTGTGCATTGATCAGCAAAAGCCGACCAATTCGATTGCCGCGATCCGCTCCGCAGTGAAAAGTTTGAAGGCCGGGATGCCGTTGGTTATTTATCCGGAAGGCGGCCGCACTCCGGATGGCGAAATCAAACCGTTTCTGCCGGGAGCTTTTTTTCTTGCCATCAAGGCGCAGGTCGATATTGTTCCCGTGGCTTTGGTCGGCACGTATGAACTGTTGCCGATGGATACTTACCACATCAAGTGCCGCCCCCTAGAGATGAGGGTGGGGCAGCCGATCTCGACGACAGGGCTGACGATGCGGGACTTGGAAGCGGTGTCGGCGAAGGTGCACAAAGCCGTCGAAGATTTGTATTACCCACAAAGTCCGGCAACCGCGTAATTTTTTTCAGCCGTAACTTTTTCTCGTTCCCTACCGTTATCCCTGTGTACGTCAACTCCGCGCGGAGAATTCGTTGAAGGCTCTGAAGAAAGAAGTGGACGAGCGGCTTCTGATTGAGGAGGCGCAGAAGGATCCTGCGCGCTTCGCGGAGCTTTATGAGAACAATTTCGAGCGCGTTTATGCTTACGTCGTGCGGCGGGTGGGAGATCGAGCGGAAACTGAGGACATTACCTCCGAGGTGTTTCACCAAGCGCTGGCGAACTTGCGCCGCTTCGAGTGGCGAGGGATTCCGTTTGCGGCTTGGCTGTTCAGGATCGCGGGCAACCTGATTTCGGACCGCTGGCAGCGGTCGAACCGGGAGAAAGTGGCCGACCAGCCGGAACAGATCGAGTTAGTGCCGGCGCGGACCGTGGAATTCGAAGAGGTCGAACGGAGAGCAACGTTGTTTCGCCTGGTGGAGACGTTGCCGGCGGAGCAGCAGCGAGTGGTGGTGCTGCGGTTTGTGGAGCAGAAAAGTATCAAGGAAGTGGCGCGGGAGATCCGCAAGACGGAAGGCGCGGTGAAGCAGTTGCAGTTCCGCGCGTTGAGCAGTCTGCGGGCGCGCATGGAGGGTGCCGATGCCTAAGCGCTCTCTGAATCCGGGAAGTGGCGATACAAAGAAGATCGAGCGAGTGAACAAGGCCGTCGAAGCCATGCTGGCTCGAACGGACGGACGGGCTTCGAAAGTTGAGGAAGAAATCGAGCCACTGGTGCGCATTGCGGCAGAATTGCGCAATCTGCCGAGCGCAAGTTTCAAGGCACGATTGAAATCACAACTAGAAGGGAAAAAGAATATGGCAACTCTTACTGTATCTACGCCCTCCGTGCCCGTAGCTGCTGCCGTTCGGCCAACGGCCGTGCCGCGATTGACGTTCAAGGATGCCGCGAAGGCAATTGAGTTCTACCAGCAGGCATTTGGCGCGAAGGAAAGGTTCCGGTTCCAACTCGAAAGCGGGATCCCGCATGCTGAGATCACGATTGGCGACTCGACCATCATCCTGGCGGAAGAGTGGCCGGAGGGAGGAAGGTTTAGTCCGGAGACACTGGGAAATTCACCGGTTTTGATGTCACTGAGTGTTCCGGATGTGGACAAGTTTGTCGCGCGTGCAATTGAAGCAGGAGCCACGACCGTGACTCCCATCGCCGATCAGTTTTACGGACGCCGCGAAGGAACGGTTCGCGATCCCTTTGGATACTCGTGGAGTGTGTCCACGCTGACGGAAGAGATGCCGGTGGAGGAGATGCATCGGCGGATGAAGAAGCTCACCACTGGCCCTGAAGGCGGACGAATGCCGCAGCAGAAGACAGGCGTGGATCCCGTTCCGCGCGGCTTCCGCATGGTGACGCCGTATCTGGTGGCTGAAGATGGCAATGCGCTGATCGACTTTGTCGTGAAGGCCTTTGGCGCAGAGGAGGCTTTGCGAATTCCGACTCCGACTGGCGTGCATGGCGAGGTCCGAATCGGCGATTCGATGATGATGATTGGCGGCGGCGTCGCGCAGAAAAAATTCCCCGCTACGCTGCATCCCAACGCACTGCATGTTTATGTGAAGGATGCGGATACCGCCTACAAGAGCGCACTGGCGGCCGGAGCCACGTCACTCGACGAACCCCGCGACCAGGATTACGGTGAGCGCTCGGCCACGGTGAAAGATGCGGCGGGCAACTTCTGGTATATCGCCACGCACAAGGGCGAGAGCTACATTCCGAAGGGCCTCAATACTGTAAATGTATATCTGCATCCACGGCGAGCTGAGCCTCTGATCGGCTTCATGAAGCGCGCGTTCGGGGCGCAGGAGATTGCCAAGTACGCATCGCCGGACGGCGTGGTCCATCACGCTGAAATTCGCGTTGGCGATTCCGTGGTGGAGATGGGCGAGGCTCATGACAAGTACGAGCCGATGCCAGCGATGTTCTACCTCTACGTGCCGGATAGCGATACGCTTTACCGGCGCGCCCTGGCGGCGGGCGCGAAGTCGCTCCATGAGCCGACAGACCAGCCTTACGGCGACCGCAACTCGGCGGTGACGGATCCGTTCGGGAACACGTGGTATTTCGCGACGCATGTCAAAGACGTAACGATGTAGGAACTCTTCGTTACAGGACGGAGGGCGGGTGAAACATTCCGCCTTCCGTGCTTTCTCCGCCAGCTTCAGGTTTGACCCTCCCGAATCCCTCCAATAAACTGAAAGATTCAGTACGTCTGTAGGTCCCAACTTATGGCAGATAGCATTCATGTGAAGCTTCCGGATGGAACCGTGAAGGACGTTCCTAAAGGCACCACCCCTCTGGAGATTGCGAAGTCAATCAGCTCGCGGCTGGCGGATGCGGCTTTGGCCGCGAAAACCAACGGCGATCTCATTGACCTCACGCGGCCGCTCGAAAAAGATACCGACCTGCGCCTTTTGATGGAAAAGGATCCAGAGTCGCTGGAGATTTACCGGCATTCCTCCGCACACTTGCTTGCGGCGGCCGTGCTGGAGCTTTTTCCCGAGACCAAGCTGGGCCACGGTCCGGCCACCGAGAGCGGATTCTTTTACGATTTCTACCGGCCCACTCCGTTTACTCCCGAGGATCTGGAAAAGATCGAGAAAAAGATGCAGGAACTGGTGCAGCAGAATCTTCCTTACGCGCGCGAGTTTCTGCCTCGGGATCAAGGGCTGGCCGAATTTAAAAAAGAAGGGGACTTCATGAAGTGCCATTTCATCGAGCAATTCACCAAGCCTGATGAAAAGATTTCGATCTATCGCACCGGAAAGTTCACCGATTTCTGCCGCGGCCCGCACATTCCGTCGACCGGCAAAATCAAGGCGTTCAAGCTGTTCAACATCGCGGGTGCGTATTGGTTGGGCGATGAGAAAAACCCGCAACTGCAGCGGATTTATGGCACGTCGTTCTTCTCGAAGAAGGATCTCGACGCCCACCTGCAGCAGGTCGAAGAAGCGAAGAAGCGCGACCATCGCGTGCTGGGGCAGCAACTCGATCTGTTCTCGATCCAGGAACTGGCGGGGCCGGGGCTGATTTTCTGGCATCCCAAGGGTGGCATCATCCGCAAAGAGATGGAAGACTGGATGCGCGAAGAGTACCTGAAGCGCGGCTACGCGCTGGTCTACACCCCGCACGTAGCGCGGCGGCAGCTGTTCTTTACGTCGGGACACGAGGGCTATTACGCGCAGAACATGTTCGATGCCATGGAACTGGATGACGCCGAATACCGGCTGAAGCCGATGAATTGTCCCGGCCACATTCTGATTTATAAAGACTCTCTGAAGTCGTATCGCGATCTGCCGGTGCGGCTCGGCGAGCTGGGAACGGTTTATCGCTACGAGCGTTCGGGCGTAATGCACGGGCTGTTGCGCGTGCGCGGGTTTACGCAGGATGACGCACACATCTTCTGCATGCCGGAGCAGATCGAGGACGAGATAGCAAGCTGCCTGGACTTCGCTCTTGATGTGTTGAAAGATTTCGGCTTCGATAAGTTCCAGACCGAGCTTTCGACGTGGAATCCGGCAGACCGCAAGAATTTTGTAGGCAGCGAGGAACAGTGGGTCCATGCTACGCAATCGCTGGAGAAGGTATTGAAGGGGAGAAACATTGAGTACAAGACGATCCCCGGCGAGGCGGCATTCTATGGACCGAAGATCGACATCAAGCTGGTGGACGCCATTGGGCGGCTATGGCAGCTCTCGACGGTGCAGTTCGACTTCAACCTGCCGCAGCGCTTCGGTCTCGAATACGTGGCGGAGGATGGTTCGCGCAAGCAGCCAGTTATGGTGCACCGTGCACTCTACGGCTCGGTCGAGCGTTTCTTCGGAGTGCTGATCGAACACTACGCGGGCGCGTTCCCGGTGTGGCTGTCGCCGGTGCAGGCAGTGATGATCCCCATCAGCGAGCGCCACGCGGATTATGCCAACAAAGTCGCGGATCAGCTCAAAGCCGTCGGTGTGCGCGTAGAAGTGGATGCGCGCAACGAAAAGATGAATGCCAAGATCCGCGAGCATGCCATGCAAAAGGTGCCATTCCTGCTGGTCGTCGGCGATAAGGAGTCCGAGGCGGGAAAGGTGAATGTCCGCACGCGCGGGAAAGAGAAGACGGAGGACATGGCAGCGGCGGCGTTCGTCGAGAAGATTAAGAAGCTGATCGCGGAGAAGAGTCCAGGTTTGTAAGGCCTTTCACCACGGAGACACAGAGTCACGGAGAAGGCCGCAGGAGCAGCGATGAACAGTCTCCCGTTTGTATGGGCTGAAGCCACTCCCCTTGCGGCCGAACTGAGTAAGCCGATCAGGCAGGTTTCCGTAGACTTGGTAGTCCCCCATAATGGGCCAAGATTTGTAACGCTGTGGCGATCAGACAAAACGGGATTGAGACCCTATACAGAAATGCATGACGTGGCGGAACGGAAAGAAGTTGGGGTACGGACTTTCGAGGAGGTCTCCGCGCCGCGACCTCACGAAATGACTGCAGAGGTAGCGCTGCCATTTCAAGGCGAAATCGTAGTGTCCAAGCTCATCATTCATGAGTCGCGTAGGAGTGCCGAATCTGGTGTGATTCTGAGGGCGGGCAACAGTGACGAAATAGTAATAGTCGCTGGTGCTTATCCCTATTCGCTCGCTGTCGGTGGGGTGCCGTCCTTGCATGACATTTTTAAGCCTGAGTATCCGATTGATCGTTACCTGCGCGTTCCCCTTACATAAGAGCGACTCCTCCCATACGTTTTCGGGCTGTCGGGCTGTAACATGTTCCCGTGCATGAACTAGCGGAGCACTTGCTTACCCATATCCGGCGGGAAGAACTGCTGCGGGCCGGAGACCGCGTCGGAGTTGCTGTATCGGGCGGGATCGATTCGGTCGCGTTATTGCGGTTGTTGCTCGAACTGAGGAGCGAACTTGGCGTCGTTCTTTCTGTAGTTCATTTCAACCACCAGCTGCGTGGTGCGGAATCTGACGCGGACCAGAAGTTTGCTGCGAAGCTGGCACGAGAGCATGGGCTGGAGTTTCACGCCGATATTGGCGATGTGGAGCGGCTCGCTGCCGAGCGGAACACTGGTGTCGAGGCCGCCGCGCGTGAGTTGCGGTATGAATTCTTTCGCCGGCTGCTGGGATCGGCTGAAGGTCCTGAGATCGAACCAGAGGTCCCTCAGGGGCTGAAGCCCTCATCATCGGTGGAGCTTGACGGCACCCTTCGACTTCGCTCAGGGCAGGCTCCTGAAGCCGTGCCCTTCCCGAACCCAATTGCACCCCCGGCTTCGCAGGCAACATCCGCCGGGTCAGTCCCGGCAAGTCTTCTGATCAAGATCGCTACCGGACACACGCTCGATGATCAGGCCGAGACCGTCCTGATGCGGTTGATTCGCGGCACCGGACTGAGGGGGCTGGGCGGGATCTATCCGCGCATCGTGGTGGAGCAAGAAGATGAGGACGGCCACGGCGAAATCATTCGTCCGCTGCTGGGGATCCGGCGGCGCGAACTGGAGCAGTATCTTGCCGACCTTAATCAGCCCTGGCGGGAAGACTCCAGCAACACCGATGCCAAGTTCACGCGCAATCGTGTGCGCAAGCTTGTGCTTCCATTGCTCGAGCGGGAGTTCAATCCCGCCGTTGTTGAAAGTCTTGCGGAACTAGCGGAGATTGCCCGCGATGAGGAGGATTACTGGGAGAACGAGGTGTCCGGCTGGCTGGGGACGGTAGTGCAGTGGTCGCAACCCGAATGGGCGCGCGGGCTGCCGGGTTTCGGGGATTCCGCGTCATTGGTGCAGATTCTGCCGTCACAGCCGCCGGTTCCTGATCCAGAATTGTTGGCTCGGCTGGAAGAGTCGGGTCCCGCTGTGATGAATGCTTCCGTAAGCCGCCCGTGGCTGCTGACCGAGCCCAGGGCCGTGCAGAGGCGGGTGCTGAAGGCGATTGGCGAGCAGGCGGGGATTCCGCTGGAATTCAAGCACATCGAAGAAATCCTGCGCTTCGCAGCCGAAAACGGCGCGTCTGGTAAAGAGCTATCGCTCGCCCTCGGATGGAAGATTGTTCGCGAGCCCGAGGAGATGGTGTTCGTCACGCCCGATCTGCGCCGGCACGAGCGTCTGCCGGACTATGAATACTTGCTGCCCGTGCCCGGGAGAGCGGCGGTGCTGGAACTGGGGGGAGTAATCGAGGCGTTGCGGGTTACTCCTGAGGCGCGGATCGCGGAGTATAATCCGCAGCAACTTCTTCGTGCGGATATATTGCCTCGATCATTGATCGTGCGCAACTGGCGTGCGGGAGACCGGTTTTGGCCAGCCCATACGAAGTCGCCGAAGAAAATCAAGGAATTACTGCAAGAGCGGCATGTGCCACAACCCGGGCGCCGGCTTTGGCCAGTCGCGGTGAGCGGAGAAGAGATCGTGTGGATGCGAGGGTGGCCAGTTCCGGCCAGATGGTGTGCCAAGCGCGATCAGGAAGCTGTGCTGATCCGAGAGCTGGCAGCCGATGACTCCAGGGTTTAACGGGTTAGTCTGAAAGCAGTTCAGAGCCAGGCGGGAGGAGGCCCACGGTTTGATGAACGCAGCAAGAGTCGAGCCACTTCGCCAGGTCATCGCGGCCGCCCAAATCCAAAAGCGGGTGAAGGAACTAGGCCGCCATATTTCCGATGACTACAAGGGACAGACAATCCAAGCTCTGGCGGTTCTGGAGAATGCATTCATGTTCATGGCGGATCTGGTGCGGGCATTGGATGTGCCCGTGGTCTGCCAGTTCATCAAACCCAAGTACAGCAGGCAGCCCAGCAAACAGGCGGGGAGCGACGCGGGAGAGATTACGGAGATCTTCTTCAGCCACGAGCCCGATATTCGCGGACAGCATGTTTTGCTGGTCGAGGGATTGGTGCATTCCGGAGTCACCAGCGAATTCCTGATGAACGATTTGCGCGCGCGAGGAGCGGCTTCCGTGAAATTAGTGACGCTGCTCGACCGCCAATCAGCTCGCCGGGTGGCTTTACAGCCTGATTATTTCGGGTTCCTGGTGGATGATATTTTCCTCGTGGGCTACGGTTTGGGCGCGGTGGAGCAAACCAACCGCAATATCCCTTATCTGGCCGCGGCGCCGATGCCCCCGATGACTTAAGTCATGATTATTCCCTTGACACAAGGTAACGATTCTGCTACCCTGTGTTTGTGATCGTCATTTCTCGCCTTCGTCCGCGTCTTTCAGTTGGGTCTCAACGTACTCAACTACTTCTTTCGGAAACAACTTCCGCAACACTTCTGGGTCTGGTAGCGGTTTCGGGTTGCGCTTCGTCTTGTGCGACTTCGGTTTCTTTTTAGGAGATGCCATGTTGACTGCCACTCTCTTGGATGTAATGGAAAAGTTTGGGACTGAGGACAAATGTCGGGAATACCTCGAAACGCTGCGTTGGCCCGAAGGTCCGACATGCCCACGTTGCAAGAACCCCTCGATTTCTAAAATAGTAAAGCGCAGTCAGTACGATTGTAACGATTGCCGCTATCAGTTCTCCGTCAAGGCAGGGACGATCTTCAATGACTCCCACCTGCCCCTGTCGAAATGGTTTCTGGTCACCTACTTGATCTGTGAATCTCGCAAAGGAATGAGTGCTAACCAAATCAAACGGATGATCGGCGGAAGCTACAAAACCGCATGGTATCTCTGCCACCGCATCCGGGCGGCCATGAAAGAAGCCGAGCGCCCGATGCTGGACGGTACGGTCGAGATGGACGAGACCTTTGTGGGCGGAATCCAGAAAGGGCACCAGAGTAAAGCAGGGCATGGATTGAGCACCAAGCAGATTGTTGTCGGTATTCGGCAGCGCGGCGGGGAGCTTCGTTTCTTTCACGCACAAGACGTAAAGAGCGGCACACTGGCGAAGTACGTGCGCGAGAACGTGAGCGCAGATGTTGAGGTAATCGTGACCGACGAATACATGTCCTACCCCGCCGCAATGCGTGAGACTTCCATGACCGACCACCATAAGACGATCAGACATAAAGCGAAAGTTTACGTTGATGGCGAGGTCCATACGAACACCGTGGAATCCGCCTTCTCGCTCTTGAAACGCGGCATCATGGGAACATGGCACAAGATCAGCGCGAAACATCTCGCGGCCTACCTGGACGAAATGACTTTCCGCTTCAATCGCCGGAAGAATCCGCACTTGTTTACCGAGACGCTGCGCCATATGGTTACTGCACCCGTTCTGACTTTTGAGAACTTGACGGCTGAGGAGTCGGCTGCTTAATTGTAGGTTTATCCTCGAATTCCCCTAGATAATCATCCTTCCACTCAACCCCTGTAACCTTAGGCTTCGGCCCAAACTGCTTGAGTAGCTCGTCGTAATATTTGTATCCAGTATTCGTAAGAGATTTCAATTCGCCATCAGGGTAGAGCACATCTATCGAAGTCGCCGGACCCACGGAGTCGAGAATTTCTGCCAAAGTCTTGGCCTCGTAGAGATAGTAGATCGCCTTACTTAGTTGAGTTTCTTCCCAGTCGTATTCCCTTCGATATAGAGGCGGTACAGCTATAGATGCGCCCTCTCCGATGGCCCCAAAATGATTTTCTATCGTAATTTCTCCCGATTGCTGGCTAACTTTACAAATCGCTGGAACATCGTCGCCGTCGTCATCTTTCACAAAGCCAGCAACCAAAACTGATGCTCCCAGTTTCAAGCTAGCAATTTGGTCCATGTAAGGTTCGGCTAGTGTTTGGTTGTCCTTTGTCCATTCGAGAAACTTGTCGTAGTTCATTCCGAGCTTCATCAAGCAGTATTCCTCTTTCAGATTTCTGCCATGTGTTGCTGCGCCGATGGTCACCAAGTCCCTGAGATTTGAAGCGGTGATCTCTTGCGACGAAAGCACTTTGGAAATTGCACTTGTCAACTCCTTCGACCGCGACGCCTTACCAGCCATCAACGCAATCCAACCCTTATTTAGTCGTTGAAACTTGTCAAATGTTTGCGTGCTACCCAATGCGGTCGTGGCTTTCCAGTCAATACACGTGACAATGCGGGACTTTTTCTTCTCAATACATCCGGCTGCAATGCAAAGCGTCATGCGTGTTCCTCCAACGTGAGCCTCAAAATCCTCATCATCTGGGATTGGCTCCAATTCAAAGGGGTATCTAAGCACAGACACCCCCTTGCGTCAAAGGAATAATCGTGACTTAAGTCATGGAGAGAGCGGCGCGCCTTTTTTGGAGGGACAAGGTAGAATAAAAGGCTAAGGGAATTTCCCCTATCCAAATTGGTTGAAGCGCATCTAATTTAGTGTCAGGAGCCTCGGCCGCATATGTTTGATCGGCCCCCGGTCTCTTTTAGGAGTTCTTGGTGAATTCAACAGTCAAAACCGTAGCTTTTTGGCTCGTGATCGGTTTGTCCGCGCTATTACTGTGGCAGGTAATTCAAGCTGGCCGCAGCGGGCAAAAGGACAAGGAAGTCAATTTCTCCCAGTTCACGAGTGACGTGGATCAGGGCAAAGTGCACGACGTCCTGGTCGATGGCATGCAGTTGCACGGGAAATATACCGACGGCTCCGCCTTCCATACTACGGTTCCGGCAAATTATCCCGAGATGATCAAGGAACTGCATGACAAGGGTGTCTCGATGACCTTCCGGGACGCCAATAGCGGAAGTTGGCCCTTGCAGTTGCTGGGAACGTGGGCTCCGCTCATCTTGCTGGGAGCGCTGTGGTTCTTCATGATCCGCCAGATGCAGACGGGCGGCAACAAGGCGCTGTCGTTCGGAAAGAGCCGTGCGCGCCTGCTTTCTATGCAGCAGAAGAAAGTCACGTTCAAGGACGTGGCGGGCGTGGAAGAGGCAAAGGAGGAACTGCGCGAGATTATCGAGTTTCTGCGCGAGGCCCAGAAGTTCCAGAAACTTGGCGGCAGGATTCCTAAAGGCGTGCTTCTGGTTGGACCTCCGGGAACCGGCAAGACGCTTTTGGCTCGGGCGGTTGCTGGCGAAGCGAATGTGCCGTTCTTTTCCATCTCCGGTTCGGACTTCGTGGAAATGTTTGTGGGCGTCGGCGCCAGCCGCGTGCGCGACCTGTTCGAACAGGGCAAGAAGAATGCGCCGTGCATTATTTTCATCGACGAGATTGACGCTGTTGGGCGCCATCGTGGTGCCGGTTTAGGCGGTGGCCACGACGAGCGTGAACAGACATTGAACCAGTTGCTGGTGGAGATGGACGGCTTCGAATCGAATGAAGGCGTCATTCTCATGGCGGCGACGAATCGGCCCGATGTGCTCGACCCGGCACTGCTGAGGCCTGGGCGCTTTGACCGGCGCGTTGTGGTCAGCCGCCCGGATGTCCGGGGCCGTGAAGAAATTCTGCGCGTGCACACTCGCAAGATTCCTCTTGCCGAGGATGTCGATCTCACGGTGCTGGCGCGCGGAACTCCTGGATTCTCCGGCGCGGACCTTGCCAACATGGTTAACGAAGCGGCTTTGGCGGCGGCGCGGCAGAATCGCAAGGCCGTGCTGATGTTCGACTTCGAAGTCGCTAAAGACAAAGTTCTGATGGGCGTGGAGCGCAAGTCGCTGATTCTTTCCGATGAGGAAAAGAAAGTCACGGCGTATCACGAAGCGGGGCACGCACTGGTGGCGGCGAAGCTTCCCGGTTCGGATCCGGTACACAAAGTCACGATTATCCCGCGCGGCATGGCGTTGGGTGTGACCATGCAGTTACCGGTGGACGACCGGCACAACTACACGCGGGAATATTTGAAGACCGACCTGGCGATACTGATGGGCGGACGTCTGGCCGAGGAATTGTTCCTCAACCAGATGAGCACCGGCGCGGGAAACGACATCGAGCGGGCCACTGAAATGGCTCGCAAGATGGTTTGTGAGTGGGGCATGAGCGATCTTGGGCCTCTGACTTTCGGTAAGAAAGAAGAGCAGATTTTCCTGGGCCGCGAGATCAGCCAGCACCGCGATTACAGCGAAGACACGGCCATCAAGATTGACAATGAGGTCCGCAAGCTGGTGAACCACGGTTACGAAACGGCGAAGAATATTCTAGAGGGGAATCGCGATACGCTGCAGAAGATAGCGGCGGCTTTGCTGGAGCGGGAAGTGCTGGATGCCTCCGAAGTGCTGCTGCTGGTGGACGGCAAGGAACTGCCTCCGATGAAGTCTCCTTCGAAGCCCGATGACGGTGTCCAGCAGGTATTGAAGCCCGAGCCGGGACGTGGAATCGTGAAGGGCGGGGAAAGCCCAGCGCGAGCTTAGAACAGTTCTCAGCAATTAATCTTTCAGTTTAGGGGCGGCTTAAACAGCCGCCCCTAATTTTTATGGTCAGAAAAGACAAGGGCGCTTCGAGGCGTGTACAATTGCGGCCGCTTACATTCCAAAGACGGACATTCGATTTAATCCTCGCTTAAGAATTAAGCCCACCGGGCTCTGTTCGAATCGGGCATCATACCGGAGAGAACCGATCCTCGCCGGAATTCCAAACACAATAAGGAGAACTATGCGAAAGCGAACAATCTGGGGCGTTTGTTTGCTCACTCTTTGCCTTGCCTTGGCCACTGTAGGGCCGACGCAGGCGCAAACGGCGGCCAAATCCAAGCCGCCTGTGTACACCTACGTTGCGACATGGGATGTTCCTCGTGCGCAATGGGGCGATATGGCCAAGCTCGATGAGCAGGACAAGCCCCTGCTCGACAAACTGGTCGCCGATGGCACTCTTATCGGCTACGGCGCTTATTACAACCTGATTCACCAGGAAGGCGAACCCACGCATGGCAGCTGGTTCACCGCAACTTCCGAGGGCAACCTGCTGAAGGCTTTGGAAGCGATTTATGCCCAGCCCGCGTCGATTGGCGCGGCGGTGCAGGGCGCGTCCAAGCATTGGGACCAGATCCTGACCGGGGACATCTACAACTCCAAGGCGGGAGCGTCCACGGGTTATCTGACTTGGTCGAAATGGGATGTGAAGCCGGGCCAGATGCACGCCTACAACGAATTGACGAAGAGCGCGTTTGTTCCGATTCTGGAGAAGCTGCTGGCAGAAGGTGCGATCACGTCGTACGGGCAGCTCACCGAGGACTACCACACGGGAAAATTGGGAACCGTCTACGACTACATCACGGTCCCCGACGCCGCGTCCTTGGATAAGGCGAACAAGGCATTCGAAGATGCCTTCAGCAATCCCGCGATCGGCGACGCTATTCGGGCATTGACGGAGCGCGAAGGACATCGAGACTTCCTCGTTCGTCTCCGCTACATGACCAGCAAGTAGTTGCCGCGCCCCATCTTTTCCAATGCTGGAAGGGATGGGGCGAGCTTTTTAGCCGTTCACGATGCTCATCATGTGTTCGGGATAGCGATCCCCAGCCGCCGCTCCAGTGGGAAAGATTTCGTCGATACGGCGCAGGTCTTCCTTGCTGAGCTTCACGTCGAGCGCGGCAACGTTCTCTTCCAGATACTTGCGGCGCTTGGTGCCCGGGATGGGCACGATGTTTTCATCCTGAGCGAGCACCCATGCCAGAGCTAACTGTGCGGGCTTGCAACCTTTTTCCTTTGCGATTTCCTCGACCCGGTGCACGAGGTCAAGGTTCCTCTGAAAGTTCTCACCCTGAAATCGAGGAGAAAATCTGCGGTAGTCGTCCTCGGGGAAATCCTCGAATCTCGTGAACTGGCCGGTAAGAAAACCGCGTCCGAGCGGACTGTAAGCCACGAAGCCGATGCCCAGTTCGCGGCAAGTGGCGAGAATCTCGTCCTCAGGTTCGCGGCTCCACAGCGAATATTCAGTTTGCAAAGCAGCAACGGGATGTATTTTCACCGCGCGCCGCAGAGTTCGTGGCGATGCTTCCGAGAGGCCGATGTGCCGAATTTTCCCATCTTGCACAAGCTTGCCCAGCGCCCCCATCGTCTCTTCGATCGGCGTAGCAGGGTCGACGCGATGCTGGTAGTAAAGATCGATCGTTTCAACCCCCAGCCGTTTCAAACTTGCTTCACAGGAGCGCTGGATGTAGTCGGGCTTACCATTCACGCCGCGGACTGACGGATTGGCGGGATCGCGAACGATGCCAAATTTCGTAGCCAGCACGATCTCGTCACGTTTACCTTTGATGGCCCGACCAACCAGTTCTTCGTTTTTGTACGGCCCATACACATCTGCCGTATCGAGAAAATTGATGCCGAGTTCGAGGGCACGATGAATTGTGGCGATGGATTCGTCGTCGTCGCGTCCACTATAAAACTCCGACATGCCCATGCAGCCGAGACCAAGGGCGGAAACTTTGAGCCCGCAACGTCCAAGTTCGCGAATTCGCATGATGATTTCCTTTCTGAACAACCTGCTGGAATTTATGAAGGTCGCCAGCTAATAGATCAAAGCTAATAGATGCGGATGAGCGGCTTCTGGGATTCAGTGACATTGCCCACGTGACGTGCCGGAACGCCAGCAGTCTGCAGTTCGAGGAGCAATTGCTCGCGGTGTTCCCCGGCGACGCAGATGAGAAGTCCGCCGGCGGTCTGAGGATCAAAAAGCACTGTCTTGAACCCGTCGCTGAGCGGGGCTTCGTAACTGACCAGGCATTCGGCAAAGTCGCGGTTGTTCTTGAGGCCGCCGGGCACGTATCCCGCGCGAATGCACTCCAAAGCTCCTGGCAAGACTGTGATCTCCTTCGAAAAGAATTGCAGCGCCACGTGGCTGGCCAGCGCCATTTCGCGGGCATGTCCGATCAGGCCGAACCCTGTTACATCAGTCATGGAATGGATATGAAAATCTCCCTGCTGAATTACGTCCGCAGCGCGCTTGTTCAGCGTAGTCATCGACTGCACGGCTGCGTCGATCCATGCCGGCTCGGCTTTGCCTCTCTTGATTGCAGTGGAAATGACTCCGGTGCCTAACGCCTTGGTGAAGATGAGAGCGTCACCTGGCTTCGCCCCAGCATTGGCGAGAATCTTCTTCGGATGGATGAGCCCGGTAACCGAATAGCCGAATTTGGTTTCTTCGTCGCGAATGCTGTGTCCGCCGATTACGGTGCATCCGGCCTCGATCATTTTCGAGAGGCCGCCAGCGAGTATGCGCTCGAGAATTTCCAGTTCGGCTTTCTCCGGGAAACAGACCAACGCCAGAGATGTGAGCGGCTTGCCGCCCATTGCGTAGACGTCGCTCAGCGCGTTGGTTGCGGCGATCTGGCCGAAAGTGTAAGGGTCGTCGACGATGGGAGTGAAGAAATCGACAGTTTGCACCAGCGCCTGATCGGGCGCGATTTGATACACTCCGGCGTCGTCGGCGTGGTCGAAGCCGACTAGAACATTCGGGTCGTGTTGCCGGGCTAATTTCCCAAGCACCGTGTCCAGCGCCGCTGGACTCAGCTTGGACGCTCAACCCGCAGCTTTTACCGACTCCGTCAAGCGAAATGGCTTCGCATCCGACATGGAGTCATTGTACCGATTATCAATAAGTGCTTGATGGGAGGTCTGCGGCTTCCTACTTTACCGCGACATTGGTGACCCGAATATCTGGATTCTGGCGATTCCACTGCGCGGAAATACTCTCAAAGGTAAGTCGAAAAGGTTCGGTCTGCCCCGGCCCAAGCGGCGAAGTGCCGAACGCAACGGCTTCTGGATAGGGGCCGCTGGTTTTTAAGACTTGCAGCGGAAGCTCCTCCCGCTGGGCGACTTGTCCCATTTCATCTTTGAAATCCACTTCGACAACCACGCTCGTGATCGTTTTGTCCCCCGCATTGGTTACAATTCCGTCAATGTAGCTGATGGTTGCTCCGACAAAATTTTGCTCGGCGCTGAGCCGTAGATCGGAGAGCTTGAGATTTGTCGCGTACGGCGGTGGTCCGGACGGGCCCTTCGGCTTACCTCGGAGGAGAAACGCAGCCACCACGGCGATGATGATGACGACCGCAACGGCTATCGCGATCGTACGCCCACTCGAATCGGGTTCTTCGGTTACTGGAGTTGGCTGGATCAATCCGCCCATGCCACTCGATTGTACTCTGGAGGTCAGTTGCTGGTCTTGACGAATGCGGCTATGAATAGCAGGCCGAACAGCAGATCGACGCAGCCGAGTGCCAAATCCTGGGGATGCAACCGATGTTGCAGATACAGCACAATGAGGGAAGCGCCGTAGCCAAATTTCTCGAGCACTGAGGGAATCATCATCGGGCGCAGGCGTAATGGATCTGTGGCAATCACGAAGAATGCCACCTGAAAGGCCAATCCCACGCTGATGAAGCCGTAGTAAAACGCGGGATGCGTGATCGGCGGCGGATCCTTTTGCCCGATCAGATCGAAGATGAAATACAGCGGCGTGAGAACCAGCACGCCCCAGATCGCCGCAATCCAAAATACAATCTTGGCGAACTTCATGGAACGCTCCGCTATTCTCCGCCTACCGTGAGGCCATCGATCCGCAATGTAGGAGCTGCCACCGAGCCGCGGAACTCGAGATCGCTGGCGATCTCCGAGATGTTGAAGAACATTTCCTTCAAGTTTCCGGCCACGGTGATTTCTTCGACGGGGTAGACAAACTCTCCGCCCGAAATCCACAAGCCGGAGGCGCCACGGGAATAATCGCCAGTCACAAGGTTCGCGCCGTGGCCGAGGAACTCAGTCACGTAAAGCCCTTCTTTGATCTCAGAAATCAATTCTTTCGGTGTTCTTGTTCCCGGTTGCAGGAAGTAGTTCCCCGGTCCGATGCCCGGCGTGCCGGCCAGTCCGCGGGAAGCATTTCCGGTAGTCTTGAGCCCCAATTTTTTCGCGGTGTATGTATTCAACAAGTAGGAACTGAGGACGCCTTTCTCGATGACCACAGTTCGCCGCGTCGGAACGCCTTCGCCATCGAACGGGCTGGTGCCAAAGCCTCCCGGGATGGTGCCGTCGTCGATGATGGTGACGTTGTCGCCGGCGATTTTCTGTCCCAACTTGCCGGCGAGAAACGAGGCGCCGCGATAGACCGAGTCACCGTTGATTCCCTCGAAAATATGTTCGAGGATCGACGTCGCGACCATGGGGTCAAAGATGATTGGCACTTGGGCGGTTTTCGCCTTGCGCGCCCCCAAGCGGCGCAGCGTGCGTTGAGCCGCGACCTTGCCGACCTGCTCGGGCGACTCAAGCTTGCTCAGGGTTCGCGCGACGGAGAACCAATAGTCGCGTTGCATCGCGCCGCTCTCGGTTTGCGCGATGGGCACAGCTGCCACGGAGCAATAAGATCTTCGGTATTCGCCGACGAAGCCATGCGAGTTGGCCAGAACCTTGTGACCGGTTGCGGCGTCAAATGATCCGCCTTCAGAATTCTTGATGCGCGGATCGAAATCGAGCGCGGCTTTTTCGGCGCGGCGGGCGTAGTCGATACGATAGGGACCGGGTAGGGAATAAACGTCTTCGTGGTAAAGATCGAGGTCGCCGGTTAGCGAGCCAAGTTGCGCGGGTTCGGGGATGCCTCCGAAGGGATCTTCCGAGGTGATCTTCGAAAGTTCGAGGGCAGATTTCACCATGCGGTCGAGGCTGTCGCGCGAGAAATCGCTGGAATAGGTGCTGGCCGCGCGCTGGCCGGAGAAGACACGCACGCCGATTGATCTCGATCCCGATTCCTTCAGCGTTTCGACCTGGCCGAGGCGGACCAGCGTGGAGAATTCGTCGCCTTCGCGCACCACACATTCGGCTGCGGTGGCGCCGCCGTTCATGGCGCGGCGGACGATGTCCTGGGCGACGGAGCGGAAGTCAGTTTCTAGCTTCGGGTTTCCGGTTTCTAGTTGAGTAGAAGACATAAGAAATTTCTTACCACGGAGCCACAGAGACACGGAGTAGATCAAGAACTAGGGTCTGGAAAATGGGGCTGCTTTCAATTCGACCCGTAGAGCCCAAGCCCGAACCCAACAAAATAAATCACGACCGCAGAGAGCAATACCGCACCAGAGACACGCAGCCCACGACCATGGCGACTTTTCGGTTCGCCATTCCTCGGGGACAGACCACTGCGCCACAAATCGGCAGCGCCTGATGAGAAAAGCAAAAATCGAAACTGCCCAACAACATGTCAAATCGTCACGTCGCAATCTCGTCCGACTTGCGATCCAATACAGCCCGCCAACGAATTTCTCTGTGTCTCTGTGCCTCTGTTGTGAAAACGCAGTTTACTGCATGAAGCCGCCAGGATCCTTCTTGGCGGTGCCGCCGACGGTCAGGCGATCAATCTTGATCGTCGGAATGCCGACGCCCACGGGCACGGCCTGCCCATCCTTGCCGCAAGTGCCGACACCTTCATCCAGCTTCAAATCGTTGCCCACCATGGAGACCCGCGTCAGAACATCTGGCCCGTTGCCGATCAAGGTTGCACCTTTGATAGGCGCCGTGATCTGCCCGTCTTCAATCATGTACGCTTCGGAAGCTCCAAAAACGAACTTGCCGTTGGTGATATCGACCTGGCCGCCACCGAAGTTTACGGCGTAAATGCCGCGTTTCACCGAGCGGATGATGTCTTCCGGATTGTCCTGACCCGCCAGCATATAAGTGTTCGTCATGCGCGGCATGGGAATATGCTCGTAGCTCTCGCGGCGTCCGTTGCCGGTGTCGGAGATGCCCATCAGTCGAGCGGAGAGCTTGTCGCTCAGGTAACCCTTCAGAATTCCCTTCTCGATCAGCACAGTTTCCTGTGTGGGCTCGCCTTCGTCGTCCACGTTCAGCGAACCCCGCCGCCACGGCATGGTCCCGTTATCGATGACAGTACACCCTTCACTGGCCACGCGCTTTCCAATCAACCCGGCAAACGCCGAAGTCTTCTTGCGATTGAAATCGGCTTCCAGGCCATGTCCGACCGCTTCGTGAAGCAGAACGCCAGGCCATCCCGGGCCGAGTACGACTTCCATGTCGCCGGCGGGAGCCTCGCGAGCATCAAGCTGCAAGATCGCCTGCCGCGCAGCTTCCTTGGCGAAGTATTCGGGATTCTTGTCGCCAAAGAAAAAGTCGAGAGCCACGCGTCCACCGCCGCCGGAGCCACCGCGAGCTGAATTGTTTTCGGTCTTAGCGATACAGGAAACGTTCATGCGGGCCAGCGGTTGGGAATCCTCGGCGAACGTCCCATCGGAGGCGACGACGAGAATATTCCGCAGTTCGTCGGAGTAGCTGGCGCGGACTTCCTGAATGCGCGGATCGTAAGCGCGCGCCGCCTTGTCGGCCCGCATCACCAGCTCAACCTTGGCGGTGATCTCGGCATCGACCGAAGGCAAGGTCACGGGATAGAGGCTGCGAGCGGCGGCGTGCTGAAAACCAGCCACGGAAGTCTTAGCCGGAGCGCTGGCAATCAAGGCCGCGGTACGCGCCGCGTGCAAAATGCGGCTGGCGGAAAGGTCATCGGTATAAGCATAACCAGTGCGCTCGCCAGAGACCACGCGCACTCCGCAACCGGCCGAAATCCCTTGCGAAGCGGACTTCACCATGGACTCGTCCACCATCAGCGAGGTCGAAGAGAGGTATTCAAAATAAAGGTCGGCGTAGTCGCCGCCAGCCGATAGCGCGGCCGCCAGGTAATGTTCGAGGTCGTTTTCCGTGACGCCGTAGTGATCAAAAAAGAAGCGTTGTTTATCTGCGAGATGTTGTTTATCCAAGCTTTTACCCACGAAAGTTAGATGCCGCCGTGCTGGACCCGGACTCAGTTCTGCGGATCTGTCCATTATCCCACAGGCAGATTCGCACTAGCTGGTGAATCATCCACAGGCGCTGGGTAACGATGGTTACTTGTCACAGAGGGCGGACATGTCCGCACTGGACAATCTGCCATGGTCGACCCCAAATGCCAACGGTGACGCCGCAGGCCCTTACACGCACAGTGCAGGATTTTCTCAGCGAGGCGGCAGGAGCCGTCGTGTTGGAAAACGGCGCGGTCGCCTTTGACCTTGCGCGATCCAAGTATTCCATCTCCGGGGAATGCAACCGGTGCCTGCTGCATTTGTGGTCGGCGGAGCGAAACTCCGTGCGCCGCGTACTGGAGGCTGAAGTCAAGAATGGCACGCTGCGACTGGCCGTTCAAAGGCTGGGACAGGCGCGACCTTCGAAGCTGGAAATCTGCCGCGAACGCGATCGCCGGTCCCCCTCCACTCGGCGCGTCTGCCGTGCCGCCTACGAGCAGAAGCTTCAGAGAACCCTGGAACGAAATTTCCCGGAGTTCAAACTCGCAAAGCTAACGAGTGGAATGGATCTGGAGAAGTCGTTTGGGCCGATCTACGCCCGAGGTTTGATCCGCCGCGGGCGGACGGCCTTTGCACTACTAGGAATAAACGCTCAGGAAACGCAATCGTCGATCGATGCAGCGCTCACATTCGGAATTCTGTGGCTCGATGTCTGCCGGCAGGCGCAGGGCCCAAATGTATTGGTGGAAGGGCTCAAACTGTTTGTTCCAACTGGAACTTCCGGACTTGTGCGGGAGCGCATGGCAAACTTGAGCCGCGATGCCGCGAAGTGGTCGCTGTTTGAACTGGACGAACGTCACGATGCGCTGGTAGAGATCGATTGCGCGGATCGCGGAAATGTATCAACGCGGTTGGTCCATGCCTCCGATCAGGAACAAGCGCGCTCACGCTTTAGCGATTCGATCGCGAGAGTGCAGGAAATCCTGCCGAATTGCGAAGCCAGCGTGCTGTCGGCGGCGGAAGTTGCTTTCCGATGGCGTGGGCTGGAGTTTGCCCGCGCCCGGCTGGGAACTGTTCCCGGATCGTTTCGCAGCACGGAGGAAATTGTTTTCGGGGTCGGGGCTGAGGAAAGGGTTCTGGAGAAGAACAACGAAGCTGAATTCGCCGAACTCGCGCACTGTTTGCGGGATACGCGCCATCCCTATGGTCCGCGTCAACATCCGTTGTGGCGGTTGCGTCCGGAGAGATGGCTCGAGTCGCTGGTTGTCGGCGATGTCAGCGTGGTCGATGACCGTCTGGATGCCTCGGGCCAGTATTCGCAAGTCCCGGCTTTCTCTGCCGCCGACCGTGCCATGATCGATGTATTAACCACCACGCACGCGGGACAGCTGGCCGTTGTGGAGCTGAAGGCCGACGAAGATATCCATCTGCCCCTGCAAGGGGTCGACTACTGGTCGCGCGTGGAATGGCATCACGCGCGCGGAGAGTTTCCTCGCTTCGGATATTTCTGCAGCAAGGAACTTTCGCCCGAAAAGCCGCTTCTGTTTCTGGTGGCTCCCGCCCTGCACGTGCACCCCACTACCGATACTCTGCTCTGCTATCTCTCACCTGAGATCGAGTGGGAATTCGTAGGCATTGACGAGCGCTGGCGGGAGGGAGTAAAAGTCGTGTTCCGGAAACGAGCCAACCGAAGCGCAAGGGGCGGACGCGAATCGACTGGGCGTGCTGCCAGCTGAGCTCGGTAAACCGCGCGAACCACTATCAATCCTTCCAAACTCCCAGCAGGCGGCGCACATCGATTAATTGCGCCACGTGGTAGGCATTGTGGTCGGCCACCAGCAGCGCCTCACGCAGAATGGTCTGGCCATCGCCCCAAGGGATGGGAGCATACAAATCGGTCTTTGGATTCTCGACGAGTTCCTGGATCGTTTTCATATCTTCGCGAAATTGCTGAACGCTCTTATTCCATGCGGCTGCGCTCGCTGGCGCCTCTTTCTTGGGCCAGTAATCCTCCGGCCACTTGCGAGCCTCGTACTTTGGATTGCGACTGAATTCGAGAATGTCCCACTGTGCCAGGCGCAGGTGCTCGAGCAGCATCCACGCGGAGTGCGGAAGCCCCTCGGGTTTCACCCCGCGCAACTTCTCGGGCAGGCTCTTCACCGCATCATCAAAAGTGGCATGAGCGCCACCGCCGGCGAGCAGGTAGATAACATGCTCGCGAAGCAGTTTGTCTTGCGATGTTTCGGTCGCCATTTTCGTCATTATCTTCCTTTAGCTTGAGATTTCCGATGTTCCCATTCGACTCTCATTCTGTGTGCGGAGATCTTGTTCTGGCCCCTCACCCCGCAAGATGCGCCCAATGCCACGCACGATGCGGCGCATCGGGCAGGCGCCTTTCTCATCCACAAGGAATATTTCGCCGATGCGATGGCCGCGGTAGTACCAGCGCTTGAGCAGTGCAAGGTGTTCCATGGTCGTGAGCGCGGAATGTGCTTTCACAATTGCGAATGAATCAAGAGCTTGTTGCACCCGCGATTCCATCGACTGCGACTTCGTGTGCTCCGCGGTTTGGATGCAGAATGTCATTGGACCGGAGATCACACCACAGTCGACCCGAAAAAAAGCGACCGAGTCCCCGAGATGGCAAGGCTGGACGATCAATCCGGACAGGCGGTCGAGGCGGCGGACGATCTCAGGAATCTGGGATAGGATCGGCTTCAATTTTTCGAGTCGTACATGAATCGCGGCAGCCTCCTCGAAGGCAAGGTTGGCTGACGCAGCCTCGCGCTGCGCCGAAAATTCCCGAGCCAGAGAATCCCCCTGGGTATCAAAGTAGGCTTGCACCCGTGCTGTTTCGCCCGAATATCCTTCGTCGCTGCAGCCCTTGAAACATGGGGCAAGGCACATCTTCATCTCGGAATAGATGCAGCCAGGAAACGCGGGATCGGGATGCAGATCGTCCACGCAGCGCCGCATCTTGAAGAAATCGAGCGAATCATTCATAAACTTCTCGGCAGACGTGCGGGAGGCAAACGGCCCGTAGTAAACGTTGCGGCCCTTGAGGCGCCCCATGCGCGTGGTAATGGAAGCGCGGGGATACTCATTCTCAAGGTGCAACTTCACCAGGGACGCGAAACGGAAGCGCAATCGGTCGGAGTAAGTCTTCGGGAAAGTGGAGCGAAGGGCTCGATAAAGCAAGAATCCGGATTCGAAGTCGGAGCCAGTCGGCGCGTACTCGATGGAACGAACGCGATTGCGCAGGTTCAGCTTCTTGGTTCGCTCTTCTACCGGACCCAGCAACCGCTGGAGCCGGCGGCGGAGATTCGCGGTCTTGCTGACGTAAGGCTCGGCCTGCGCATCTTCTCCGCGAAGTGAAAACACGGCCGGCGCAGCCGGGACCGCGGAAAAAATCTCCGCGTCGCGTTCAGGCGCGAACTCCAGGCTCTCAGTCAGCACGAAGCTATTGTAAGCAAGTCCTCACCGCAGAGATGGCATGAATAGGACATCGGTTCCTAGGCGGTTCTCTCGTCCCAACAGGTATATTCGTAGTGTAGCAAGGACATCGCATGATTAAACTCTGCAATTTCACAGTTATTCTGCTCTTAGCGCTCTACTGCCGAGCGGAGCAGCGTCCCGCTGCGCTTACGCCGCAGCAAGTTGACCAGATCGTGGACCGTCTCCTTAGCGGTCTCGGAGACTATGTATTTCCAGAAGTCTCGGAAAAATTGCAGAGCCAGATACGAATGCATCGATCTGAGTATCGTGCCCTAAGTGACTCCAAAGCTCTTGCCGCCAGACTGACCGAAGACCTGCGGGCCGTAGGGCTCGACCATCATCTTGAAGTCTCATTTGGCGAGGAGCTCGGCGTGCAAAAGGAGCCCACTCCCGCGGAGAAACAGCACGCGCATGCTTTTGATCTTGCGAATGGGCACGGCGTTCGGAGCGGCCGCCGCTTGCCGGGAAATGTTGGCTACGTTGATCTGGCTTATTTCTCGCCTGATTCAGAGGCCGGAACGGCCCTTGCCGCCGCTATGCAACTGGTCAGCGGCGCCGACGCCCTGATCGTGGATTTGCGGCGCAACGGCGGCGGCAGCGGCGAGACCGCTACGGCATTACTGAGCTACTTCTTCGAGGAACCGATTCAGCTGTCGTCAATTGTGGAACGCAAGAATGGTCAACTGCTGGAGCGGCAGAAGTGGACCATGCCCTACGTCGCTGGGCCGCGTTACCTCGGCAAACCCGTATTTGTCCTGACCAGCCGTCGCACCCACTCTGCCGCGGAGCTATGTGCCTATGATCTCAAGAACACGCATCGCGCCACCCTCGTCGGCGAGCGCACTGCAGGGGACGCAAATTCAAGCACGGGTGAGATCGCATTGGGCTACGGTTTCTCTGCGTTGATTCCCAACGGTCAGACTAAGAGCCCGATCACCCACACCAACTGGGAAGGGACAGGCGTCGAACCCGACGTCGCCGCGACTGCAAGTGACGTATTAGTCGCGGCCTACAAGCTTGCCCTCGAAGATATGAAACCCAGCGTGGAGTCAGAGGAACTAACAAAGGAGCGCCAGCTTGCTGTTCAAGATCCGCAGGCTGCTCTGGCCGAGGAAATCACTGGATTCCAGAAGAAGTAGCGAGATTCGCAGCCTTCGTCGAGCCTTGGCCCGTCAGGACACATACATTCCGGAGATCTCAACGCAAACGTATCACTCTCTTTGAATCTGGACTTACCGGAAGCTGGCGCTGCGAAACTTCTGGCGGAAATCCTCGCCTTCCATCTTGATGACGCGGCACATCTCATGCAACCGCGAACGCATGCGCTCCCCGATGCGATCTCCCAAGCTCTCCGTGCGCGCTGCGGCTCGTACGGCCGAACCTCCGCCATTTGCGCCCGCGGCGGGCTGATCCTCAAAGTTTGTGGTGATGATCGTCGTTCGGCTCTCGTTGTAGCGGCTGTTCAGAATAAGGCTTACTGTGTCCCAAACCCATTCGGTTGGTTTTACCGCGCCTAGCTCATCGAGCACCAGGACATCGGTCTCAAACACGGGACGAAGCACGTCCAATTCGGTGGTTTGAACCGTGCTGTTATAGGAATTCTGAATTTCCTTTAGTAGCTCGCGATAGTCGTAAAACAAGCAGGAGATGCCCTTGTTGAGGACGAGTTCCTTTGTGATCGCAACCGCCAGATGAGTCTTGCCGGTACCAATCTTGCCGATAATTAGAAGTCCGGTACCATCGCGCGGATCGTATTCCTGGGCGAACTTGGCAGCGGAAAGATGAGCCAACGCCAGCGACGCATGGGCGCCCGGGAAATCTGTGGTGTAGCTGGCGAGTTCGCAATGTTCGTAGCGCTTCGGAATGCGCGCCGCCGCGAGCAACGTCTGGTTCCTGGCACGCAACTGGCAATCACAGCGCGTAACCCGGCGATCTCGCGGTGCGCCAGAGCTGGCTGGAAGCGCCTTCCACCCCGTCCCCTCGCAAAGAGGGCAAACCTCCGCCGCGGTTTTGATCACGTTCAACCTTCCAGCCCTTTCTCCGAAAAAGTGTCTGTCTGACTTTGCACCCAAACGCTTGCTTCCGGCAAGGGTCAAAGGCAAGGCTCCTGTGCACAACCTGTGAAGGTGCGCCCGCCTCTGTGGAGGCATGAGGAAAACTCGTGATCCGTGGCCAGCGGACGGTGGTCAGTCAAAGATCCAGGGCTGTGCGCGTTACTGGCCACTGACTGCCGGCCACTGTCCCCAAAACCCGCTACTCCGGCCACAATCCGGGACGAGGGGGTGCGAAACAGGCTTCGGGCGCGGATTTTCACAGTTGACATTCTCTACGGAGAGAGGAGAATACCTCCCGTCAGGTTTCCCAACTCAGACACGAGCTTTTTGTCCTCCCGGTATTGTGCTGGGTATGAACGAGACCTGCGAGGAGAAACTATGAATAAAGCCGATCTGGTTGACAAGATCGCGGGCGCTTGCGAAATCAGCAAAGCGCAGGCTACAACTGCGATTGACACTGCCGTGAGCAGCATTACGGGTGCTTTGCGGAAAGGGGATCGGGTAGCTCTTATAGGTTTCGGCACTTTCTCGATATCGCAGAGAAAGGCGCGGAACGGGCGCAATCCGCAGACTGGCGCCACTATTAAAATCGCTGCCCGTAAGGTCGCGAAGTTTTCCCCTGGGGCCGAGCTGAAAAAAGCCGTTAACAAAAAGTAAGACGGAGAAATTTGTTACGGAAACGGCAGGGGGTCGGCCCTGCCGTTTTTCCTGTCCACTGGAAACGAAACCCAGGCGGCTACAATGGCTTGAACATGATTGCCCATCTGCGCGGAACATTGTTGTCCAGGCATCCGAATCAAGTTGTAGTGGAAACGGCCGGCGTTGGCTACGAAATCAACATCAGCGTGCCCACGTTCTCGGAACTCCCTGCGAACGGGACAGTAGTAGCGCTCCACATCCATACCCATGTGCGGGAGGACTTGATCGCACTTTATGGATTTCTCCGCCCCGCCGAGAAGCAATTGTTTGAGAAGTTGATCACCGTCAGCGGCATAGGGCCGAAACTCGCCATCACTATTTTGAGTGGCATGGCGGCGAGCGAGATGGCGGGGGCGATCCGCGGCAACGATCTGGCGCGGCTCACTAAAATTCCGGGCATCGGCAAGAAGACAGCCGAGCGCATGGTGTTGGAACTGCGCGACAAATTACCCGAGACCGTGGATGTTTCCGTGTCTCGTATGCCCGTGATCAGCGCCGTGGAAGAAGATGTACTGTCTGCGCTCGTGAACCTTGGCTATCAACGGGCAGCCGCCGAAAAAGCGCTGGCACCTATCGTCAAGAACGGCAATCGCGGATCGTTCGACGCCTTGTTCCGGGAGGCTCTTGCCGGGCTGTCGAAGTAAATGTTGAAATAGAAGATTGCGCTCTTAGGCGCGGGCGATCCAGTGAGGACAATGCAAACCTGATGTGGCCGATTTTATATCTGATTTTGGCTATCGGTGTAGCTGGTGTATTGTCTTCCACGGTATTTCTTGGTCTTGTTCTGTTCGGAGTTCTTCGATTTCACAGGGAGGCTCGCCGGCAACTACACTCTACTCCCCCCGATGCGCAGTTCCCTCCAGTCTCTGTGCTGAAGCCGGTGCATGGTCTGGAATCGCGGCTAAAAGAGAATATCGAAAGTTTTTTCCGGCAGGACTATCCTGACTACGAAATTCTGTTTGCCGCCGACGAAGCGGACGACCCGGCGCTGGAAGTGGTAAGGGAAGTATGCGCGCGCTACCCGCATATCCGGACCCGCGTTCTGGTGACCGGCACGCCGTGGCCGAACCCCGTAGTTTATGCGTTTCACAGCATGGCCGAAGCGGCCACGCACGAAATTCTAGTGACCACCGATAGCGATGTGGAGGTTGGTCCACGTTATCTACGGGAAATCGTTCCGCCCTTGCTCGACCCGCGAGTGGGGATGGTAACGTGTGTCTATCGCGGCAAGAATGCTGCTGGATTTTTCTCCGGACTCACCGCCATTGGCATGTCGGTGGAAATGACAGCGGGAGTGCTGGTGGCGAATCTTCTCGAGGGAATGAAGTTTGGACTAGGTCCCTCGACCGTCGTACGCAAAGATTCGCTCGCAAGCATCGGCGGCTACACTGCCCTGCGGGACTACATCGCTTACGATTTCGCCATTGGCAACCTGATCGCAAAGGCGGGGTATCAGGTTGTGTTGTCGCGCCACATCATCGATCATGTGGTGAACCAGAAATCGTTCCATCACATGTGGCAGAACCAATTGCGCTGGGCGCAAACGACCCGCTATTCGCGCCCCTGGGGCCACCTGGGAAGTGGGCTGGTCTTCGCGATCCCCTACGGCCTGCTGGGCTTGTTCGCTGCGGGGTTCCTGGGACACTGGGAAATCGGCGCGATGCTCCTCGGGGTGGCGCTACTAAACCGCCTGGCCGAGGCTTGGCTTGTGGGCTGGACCGTGGTTCGAGATCCGGTGATACGCCACGCGCCGTGGCTTTATCCGTTGCGAGATTTGCTCGGCTCTGCTGTGTGGTTCGCCAGTTATTTGAAGCTTCGCTACGTGTGGCGCGACAGCCGTTTCGAATTGAGAGGAACCCGAATTGCGCTTCGTCAGTCATCTTCGGACCGAAGCTAGCAGATTTTTCAAGAGAATCACTTAGTGGAGGTTTTGATTGCGTGCATTGGTTACGGGCGCGGCTGGGTTTATCGGCAGCAATATGGTCGATCGACTCCTTTCCGCGGGGCACAGTGTCGTTGGGTTCGACAATATGTCTACGGGACAGCAGCGCTTTCTGCATGGTGCCCTGCTTCATTCCGAATTTACCTTTCATCAGGCCGACGTGCTTGACCGCAAAATGCTGGCGCAAGCAATGGCGGGCGCGGAGCTTGTGATCCATTTCGCAGCCAATGCTGATGTTCGCTTTGGCACCGATCATCCCCGCAAGGATCTCGATCAAAATACGATCGCGACCTGGAATGTATTGGAGGCCATGCGTGAGCAAGGCTGCAAGCGGATCGTGTTCTCCTCCACGGGATCAGTCTATGGTGAGCCAGACATTTTCCCGACTCCAGAGACTTGTCCTTTTCCGATTCAGACTTCACTCTACGGTGCTTCGAAGTTGGCAGCCGAAGGCTTAATTCAAGCCTATTGCGAAGGCTTCGGGATGCAAGGCTACATTTTTCGATTCGTATCGATCCTGGGCGAGCGCTACACCCATGGACACGTCTTCGATTTTTATCACCAACTGGTGGATCATCCTGAACATCTCTACGTGCTGGGCAACGGCCATCAGAAAAAGTCGTATTTGTACGTGCAGGATTGCATCGACGCGATCCTCACGGTCATCGACAAAGCGGACAATAAAGTAAATATTTTCAATCTTGGCACGGACGAATATTGCGAGGTCAACGATTCCATCGGATGGATTTGTGAACATCTCGGCCTGCACCCAAAGCTGACTTACTCAGGCGGAGAACGGGGCTGGGTCGGGGATAGTCCATTCATTCTCCTGGACTGCTCGCGCATCCGTACACTGGGTTGGCGGCCGCGACTCACGATAAAAGAGGCAGTTTTAGCCACGATCAAATTCGTCAGTGCAGACGCCGCGGTCGTGAGAACTGAACTATGAGCGCCCAGTTTTAGGTGCGTTATACTTACCCGCCTGTTGAGGAACCTATCGTTTGATCATCACTCGAAGTCCGCTGAGAATTTCATTGGGTGGAGGAGGTACCGATCTTCCGTCGTACTACCGCAAGCACGGTGGCTTCGTATTATCCGCTGCGATTAATCGATATGTTTACATCACTATCAACGAAGCGTTTCGTCCGCGGATCATCTTGAAGTACTCGAGGCTGGAAGATGTAGAAAAGTGGGAGGACATTCAACATCCCATCATTCGGGAGGCGCTGCAGTTGACCGGGGTATTGGGCCCGTACCTAGAGATCGTCAGTCTATCTGACATCCCTGCAGGCACGGGCTTGGGTTCGTCCGGGAGTTTTACGACCGCGCTGCTGCGGGCACTGCACACCGTGAAGAGAAATTTCGTGCCTCCCCAGGAACTGGCCGAACAGGCCTGCCACATCGAAATCGACTTATTAAAGGAACCGGTCGGCAAGCAAGACCAGTATATTTCGGCATTCGGCGGAATCACTTGTTTCGAATTTATGCCCGATGACCACGTCATCGCAGAACCCCTGAAAATTGCTCCCGAGACTCTGGCCAATCTTGAAGACAGTCTGCTCATGTTCTTTACCGGGGCGTCGCGCTCTGCGGGAGAAGTTCTGCGCGATCAAGATACGCGGACTCGCGAAAATGCTCCCGAGATGCTGGAGAATCTGCACTTCACTAAACAACTGGGACACGAAAGCCGGGACGCGCTACTGGCCGGCGATCTGCGCAAGTTTGCCGACCTCATGCATGTTCATTGGGAGCACAAGAAAAAACGCTCGCCGGGAATGAGCAGCGGCTTCATTGACGAGATGTACGAGTTGGCGCGCTCGCACGGAGCGCTCGGCGGCAAACTCATTGGCGCCGGGGGCGGCGGCTTTCTGTTGCTCTACACGGAAGACAAAACTCGTCTGCGCTCTGTCATGCGGCACGCCGGACTGCGCGAGGTCCGCTTGCAGTTCGACTTCAGCGGAACTTCCGTTCTGGCGCATTCCTAGGGGACCCATGCTACCTGTGGCCATACTTGCCGGTGGTTTGGCAACGCGTCTGGGAGCGCTCGCGGAAAAAGTCCCGAAATCACTGATCCAAATTGCCGGCGAACCCTTCGTGGCGCATCAACTGCGGCTCCTGCAAACCAGCGGCATCCAACAAGTAATCCTGTGCGTCGGTCATCTGGGTGAGATGATTGAGGACGCGATCGGCGATGGCAGCGCTTATGGAGTCAAGGTCGAGTACTCCTATGATGGGGCCGTACGCTTGGGCACGGGTGGAGCAATTCGCTCTGCTTTACCAAAGCTTGGAGAACGTTTTTTTGTTCTCTATGGCGACTCCTACCTGCCTTGCGATTACGGCGCGATCGAACACGAATTCTTGCGGTGCGGTAAGTTGGGGATGATGACGGTATTTCGTAATGATGGGCAGTGGGACCTTAGCAACGTGGAATTTGAAGCGGGGCACATATTGGCCTACAGCAAGAAGAATCGCACAGCGCGCATGAACTACATCGATTACGGCCTGGGAGTTTTCCGCGCAGAAGCTTTTGCCAGAACACGAGCAAAGGACCTGGCCGACGTGTATTCAGAGCTTCTCGGTCGCAGAGAATTGGCCGCCGTAGAGGTGCACGAGCGGTTTTACGAAATCGGTTCGCCCGCCGGTTTGAAGGAGATGACAAACTTCTTGAATCAGAGAGGAGTCTCGCGGAAATGAGCGGCCTCGGCTCTCATAAAGAAGGCTTTGCGCATGGTTTTCTCGCTGAGGCAACCGAGGTCATCGCCAAGCTGGATTTGGCCAGCATTGAAAAAGCTGCCACTCTGATCGCCGGCACTCGCGCCGCAGGTGGGCGATTGTTCATTCTTGGGGTGGGTGGAAGTGCCGCCAATGCTTCGCATGCCGTCAACGACTTTCGCAAGATCGCCTGCATTGAGGCTTACGCGCCCACCGACAATGTATCGGAACTTACAGCGCGCGCCAACGATGAGGGTTGGAGTTCGATCTTCGATAGTTGGCTGCGCACGAGTCGCTTGCGCGCTGAAGATCTGCTACTGATTTTCTCGGTTGGCGGTGGCAACCTTGAGCAGAACGTTAGCCCAAACCTGGTCGCGGCGCTGAAATATGCGAAGTCGGTTGGCGCGAAAATCGTCGGTGTCGTAGGCCGCGATGGCGGTTACACGGCTACGGTTGCCGATGCTTGCATTCTGATTCCCACGGTGAACCCAGCCCACATCACGCCGCACACGGAAGCCTTCCAGGCGGTAGTCTGGCATCTGCTGGTGTCACATCCGGCGGTAAAGATGGAAGCAACCAAATGGGAATCGATGGCGTCGGGTGGAAAACGGCGCGCCGTTTTCCTTGACCGCGACGGCGTTATCAACCGGGCTTTTGTTCGCGATGGCAAGCCATTTCCGCCGCCAACGCCGCAGGAATTGGAAATACTTCCCGGCGTTCCCGAAGCGTTGCATAACCTGAAATCACACGGCTATGAGCTCCTGGTGGTGACCAACCAGCCCGACGTTGGCCGGGGGAAACAATCTCGGCAGGCGCTGGACGCGATCCATCAGTCGCTATTAAAAAGCCTTCCACTCGACGATATTCTTGTTTGTTGCCACACCGATCAGGACAAATGTGATTGCCGTAAACCTTTGCCAGGAATGCTTTTGGAAGCGGCGCGCAAGCACAATATCGATCTCTCGGCCAGTTTCATGGTCGGCGACCGCTGGCGCGACATCGAGGCCGGTTATAATGCTGGATGTAAGACTATTCTTATCGATTACGGCTATTCGGAGAGGCCTCCAGACCGTGTTCCCGACTTGCGCGTAGGATCACTCCGCGAAGCGGCTGACTGGATCATCCGTTCCACGCCCAAAGGAGCGCATCCCGCATGAAGTCTGTGTCCGACCTGCGCATACAAATCTTCGCGGACGGGGCCGACAAGGCCAGCATTCTTGAGCTATATCGCCAACCCTTCATCAAAGGTTTCACCACCAATCCCACGCTCATGCGGGCCACGGGCGTGACGGACTATCGCGGATTTGCTCTGGATCTTCTGGAAACAATTCAGGACCGGCCCATTTCGTTCGAAGTATTCGCCGACGAAGAAGAGGAGATGGAGGAGCAAGCTCGACACATTGCGGACTGGGGCAAAAACGTATTCGTCAAAGTCCCAGTGATGAACACCAAAGGAAAACCGACCTACGACCTTGTCCGCTCTCTTTCTGGCGAAGGAATTCAGTTAAACGTGACCGCGCTGCTCACGCTGGAGCAGGTGCGAAAAGTCTGTGCAGCATTGGAGGGGGACGCTCCAGCCTACGTTTCCGTCTTTGCCGGCCGCATCGCCGACACTGGCCGCGATCCGGTGCCGCTGATGCGCGAAGCCGTGACCATGGTGAACGACGCGAACGCACAACTCATGTGGGCCAGTCCGCGCGAACTTCTCAATGTTTTCCAGGCGGATGAGATTGGATGTCACGTGATCACAGCTACCACTGACATTCTGAAGAAGCTTCCCCTCGTAGGGAAAGACCTGCATGAGTTCTCGCAGGAGACGGTGCAGATGTTCCGGCGAGATGCCGTGAAGTCAGGCTATTCTCTGCCCACGGCAAAGCGGGCAGTTCCAGTCATCGCGCGCCGCTAAGGATGGTTCGTAAAGATTGCTTTGCCTGACGCTTCGCTGGCGATGTTGAGTGGTCTCGGCAGCAGTGCTTCCACTTTCTCGCGTTCGTACTGCGGCACAAAAAGGAAAACTCGTTCGTTCGAATTCCACGCCTGCAGCAGTTCCTGATCATCCAGAAAAATATGCGGCGCATCGGGATACGTAGATCCCCACCACATGGAAGTCGTGTTCCCATTGACCAGTTCAATCGGCCGCCTCAAGTAGAACAATAGCGACGAGCCGAACGACTGATCTCCGTAAATCATCACGCGGTCGGTAGGCTTTAGTTCGGAAGCAATTTCCCTGGCCATGATTTCTGAGCCGAGGAACGGATCGAAGCGCACCAGAGCGATGTGGGCGGCGATCAGGAATATCGCCATAGTGATGGCAGTTGCCCAGGTTGCAGCGAGTTGCGCGCCGCGTCGCCGCAGCCAGAATGCGAATGCTGGTCCAATCAGCAAAACGATCGCGGCCAAGATGGCCGGGAGTCGCAGCGCGGCGAACGATTCCCCCGTTAGATTGAGCATGTGTCCCAAGGAAAGCGTTTCGGCTTCGAGGTTCGGCTTCGCGAGCACGGTGCCAATGTCCGGCACGAAGGGGATGCTGCGCGAGTTCCACAGTCCTGCCGCCAGCACTGCCGAAATTGACACACAGACTAACGTCAGCGCTCCAGAACACCACACCAGCCAACGGCGCGGACCCGACTCTTCTTCGTCTGCAAGCCTCGCCGCAATCAACAACAGGATCGGGAAGTACGCCGGGAATGTGTAGTACTCCTGATTGGTCGAGACCGAAAAAAAGACGAGCGTAACCCCGGCCCAGGCTAAGCATAGTAATTCGGTCCGGGAGCGGAAGTTCAGCGGCGGCCGCGGCGGTCTTGCTGCGCCCAGCTTGCGGCGCGCCATCCACTGCGAAATCGGACGCCGCAGCGCCACCGGCAGATACAAACTCCAGGGAAAAAGCCACACCAGGTGCAGCGTCCAATAGAGGGAGTTGGTCTGTTTATTGTAGTCCTTGGGAATGCGCTTGCCCAGGAAGCGCATAAAGTGTTCGTTGACGAAGTAGAACCAAAAGAAGTGCGGATTGCGCATACCCGCGAGAATATGCCAGGGCGCGGCAATCGCTAAGAAGAGCAGTGTGCCACTGAAGAGACGGAACTCACGCCAGCGTCTCCACTCGCCACTGATCGCAATGTAGAGGAGCAAGGCCAGTCCAACCACCGCGATGGCGAGCAGACCCTTGGTGAGCACGGCCAGCGCGATGCAGGCGTATCCGCCATACCAACGCCATGCGTCGCTGTCCTCCAGCGCCGTAACAAAAAAGTAAAACGACCCCGCGATGAAGAAACTCAGGATCGACTCCGGAATCAGAATTCGCGTGAACAGGTAACATCCCGCTGCGGTCGTAATAAACAACCCCGCATAAATCGACGCGCGATCACCAAAGGCCCGGCGTCCCCAGCGCATGGCAAGCAGCATAAGCAACAGCATGGACAATGCAACTGGCAAGTGTGCGGCGAATTCATTCGTGCCAAAGAAGAGGTAGCACGAAGAGACCATCCAGTACATCAACGGTGCTTTTTCCAGATAGCGGTTCCCATTGATCTTCAGCGTCACGAAGTCGTGCGCAACCAGCATTTCGCGCGCCGCTTCCGCATGGGTTGAATCGGCGTCGTCCTGTAGTCCGGGAGAAAAGAGCGATCCTATATACACAACCGCGAATAGGGCCAATACGCCAACGATCTGAGCCTTGAAAGTCCACGTAGACCGCGCTGGAAGTGTGGAGCTGGAGGCAGGGTTTCTTGTTGTCAACGGGAGAGAGTCCTCGAATCCAACGCCAACATTATTGGGCTAACACTGTTACGCAAATCGCCATGTCTGAATTTATCACCCAGCCGGTGGTTTCCGGCAGAAGGGCCATCCTTTTCCGATGCCCTATTTCCCTATGTTAGACTGCGAATCTGGGGGCAATAAACTCTCTCATCTGCCAAGAGCGGGAGCGTGCGGTGCGTTCGTCTTTCTGCCTTTTTTGCTTTTTAATCCTGATTGTCCTTCGTTGTGGCGCAGCTGCGCCCACGGACTATTACAACCACGTGGTTTTCGATAACAGCATCACGCCGGACTACTACTACTACAGCAGCGGGAGAGCTGTGTTTCCCAGCACGATTGAGCTGCTGTCAGGGTCTCTGCCCGTCGAAAAGAAAAATTTCTTCACCGCACCGAATGCGTTGCGCCTCCAGTGGCAATCGGTTGCAGGCGGAAGTTGGGAGACAGAGTTGCGAGTGGTCAGCATGCGCAACCGGCCCACGGATTTTCGCGGTGACACGCTGTACATTTGGTGCTATTCGCCGGAAGCATTTCCGGCGGACGATCTGCCCTTCATACAACTCGAAGACGAAGAACATAATTTCACAGCTCCCGTCAAACTGGATGGCATTGAAGGCGACGTGCCTGCGAAGCGCTGGTTTCAGCTCCGGCTGCCCCTTAGCGAGTTTGAAACTGCTTCGATCCACCCCTTTCAGGCGCGTGAGCTTCACAGCATCTACTTCAGCCAGGGAGCCGCGGACGACACGCCTCACACTCTGATCATCGACGAGATCAAGATCGACAATCGAACGGCTGCAACGCCCGTGGCTCCCGAGGTGAGGAGTCCTCCTCGATTGCCAAAGAATGTGCAAGCCAAAGGCTACGATCGTCACATTGACGTCAGTTGGGATCCGGTTACAGACGCCAGCGATCTGCAAAGCTACGCCATCTATCGCTCCATCGGAAAGCACAAGTTCCAACCGATCGGGATTCAGAGCGCGGACATCAATCGCTATACGGATTTCATTGGGCGCTCGGGAGTGACCGCGACTTACCGGGTCAAGGCCGTCGACCGATCCTACCGGCAGTCCGCCCTTTCGGGACCGGCGACGGCAGCGACCAAAGAGTTATCCGACGATGAATTGCTCACCATGTTGCAGGAAGCTTGCTTTCGTTATTACTGGGAAGGAGCTCATCCCGTCGCGGGCGCGACGCTGGAAAATATTCCTGGAGACGAACGCATCGTGTCCACCGGCGCCAGCGGATTCGGCATTATGGCGCTCATCGTGGGAGTGGATCGGGGCTTCATCACGCGGGAGCAGGGCATTGAGCGTCTCACGAAGATTCTGGATTTCCTGGAGAAGGTTCCTCGCTATCACGGCGCCTGGGCGCACTTCCTGAATGGCGACACCGCGCAATCCATGTTGGTGTTCGGCATGTTCGATAATGGCGGCGATTTGGTGGAGACCTCGTTTCTGATGGAAGGATTGCTCGCCGCGCGCCAGTATTTTAAGGACGACGGTGAGGCCGGCCAAAGCATCTATCAGAGGATTACCAAGCTTTGGGAAACGGTTGAGTGGGATTGGTACCGTCGCTCGCCTATGAATGACGCGCTGTTGTGGCACTGGTCTCCGCAATGGTCCTGGTTCATCGATCACCGGCTGACGGGATTCAACGAGACCATGATCACGTATCTCCTGGCTATCGCCTCGCCCACGCATGGCGTTCCGGCTAGCCTTTATTACAGCGGCTGGGCAGGGCAGTCGGAGGCCGCCATCGCATACCGCAGCGGCTGGTCTGGTTCCAATGAAGGGGATCGTTATATCAATGGCCACAGTTATTTTGGCATCAAGCTCGACGTCGGCGTCGGTACCGGCGGTCCGTTATTTTTCACCCAATATTCGTTCATGGGTTTCGATCCGCGCGGCATTCATGATCGCTACACCGATTATTTCGACAACAACCGCAATCTTGTGCTCATCGATCAGGCTTACTGCGAGTCCAATCCCGGCCAGTTTAAAGGATACGGTGAGGATGATTGGGGACTGACCGCAAGCGACGATCAGTTAGGTTATTTAGCCCACGCTCCGGACCGTGCGACTGACAATGGCACGATCACACCGACCGGTGCTCTCGCATCGTTACCCTACACGCCGAAGGCATCAATGGCTGCCCTCAAGTTCTTTTATCGAGAGGTGGGCGATCGGCTCTGGGGAGTCTATGGCCCGCGGGATGCCTTCAACCTGACGCGCAACTGGTTCTCGCCCGTCTACATGGGGCTCGACCAGGCACCCATCGTGGTGATGGTGGAAAATTATCGTACCGGATTGATCTGGAAATTGTTTATGTCGAATCCCGAGATTCGACCCATGTTGGACAAGATCGGATTTCTGCCGGATAACGCCGCCAAGGCCTCCGCCGACTCGCGTTGAAGCTGGCCGTATGCCTTTCATCACCGCTCGGACTTCCACTGTTCTGCGGCAACCTCGTTAAGGGCAGCATTTCCTTATTTTCCGAGAGCAAAGATTCCGTACTGAAGGCCCTCGATTCGACCGCCAGCCAAATGCGCCAGAAGCTGGGAGAATCGCTCGCCTCGGTCCAGAAGTTCGCCACGCCTCTACAGGAGGCGACCACTTCATCGCTCGAAGCCCTGAAGAGCTACACCCTCGGCGACCAGAGGCACGCCGCTGGCGACGATCTGAATGCCGCTCCTTTCTACAAGCGCGCCATCGAACTGGATCCGAACTTCGCCATGGCCTATGCACGTCTCGCCGTGGTCTACAGCAACTTCGGAC
The DNA here is from genome assembly GCA_964403025.1 of uncultured Acidobacteriaceae bacterium. Classification (GTDB taxonomy): domain Bacteria; phylum Acidobacteriota; class Terriglobia; order Terriglobales; family Acidobacteriaceae; genus Sulfotelmatobacter. Next base: position 83,532 of record CAYOEH010000015.1, read on the forward strand.
AGATGAACGTGTCAAGAGGGTACCTCGACAAGGCGTTCGAGTTGAAAGACCGCGCCAGCGAACCGGAACGGCTTTACATCACGGCCCACTATTACGCCGATACCGGACAACTGGAGAAAGGCATAGCCGCCTACGAGCTTTTCAAACAAACTTACCCGCGGGACATCACCCCTGACATAAACCTGGCCGTAACTTATTACTCTCTTGGGGAGTTTGATAAAACGCTGGCGATCTCGCAGGAGGCGATTCGCGTCGAGCCGGACGAGTCCCGTGGTTACGGGAATGCCGCGATTGCGTACCTGGGCCAGAATCGGCCCGAGGAAGCCAAGGCCGTGCTCCGCGCGGGATTGCAACGGAACCCGGGCTTTACCTTTCTGCATGACCTTCTGGCGAATGTCGCTTATGCCCAAGGTGACCCTGCCGAGATGGAAAAGCAGGAAGCCTTGCTCCATGATCAGCCCGACCTAGAAATGAATCTCAATAGCCGTCATGGGGACATTGCTGCGTCCCACGGCCAGATTCAGAAAGCGCGCGAATTCTACGGGAAGGCGCGCCAGATCGCGCACCGCTTGCAACTGAAGGACTCGGAAGCTGTCTTTTTGGGCTCCGAGGCATACGCGCTCGTCATGTTCGGAGATTCAAAACAGGCAGTCGAAACTTGCAATGTCGCACTCGCGCTCGCTCCCAGTTACGGCGCGAGGGGTTATGTCGCCCAGGTGCTCGGGTTTGCGGGCGAGAACAAAAAGGTGCTCGAACTGACCGCTCTAGAGGCGCGAGAACGTCCTGACGACACCTTGATCCAGGCGATCTACGTGCCGGTTAAGCAGGCTACAGTCGCGCTCAACACCGGCGAGGCCAAAAAAGCCCTCGAACTGATGAAGCCCGCGTTGTCCTATGACAAGGCCACGACGATTTCTCTATATATCCGTGGCATGGCCTATTTGAAGGCAGGACAAGGAGCAGACGCCGCCGGGGAATTCCAGAAGATTCTCGTGCTGTCCAATTATGCTCCAACGGACATTCTCCTCACGTTTGCGCGACTGGGCATGGCGCATGCCTATGCCTTGCAGGGCGACAGTGCAAAAGCCAAATCGTCGTATCAGGATGTTCTCGGGTACTGGAAAGACGCTGACCCGGACCTCCCCACCATGAAGCAAATCAAAGCCGAGTACGCCAAGCTGCAGTAATAGGGCGGGCTATCCCGCGCCGAGTATTGTTCGGTTCGCCCGCAGCGCAAGAACTCTTAACTGTCGCAAACAGGCTTACGCTCAATTGAGGGTTGGGCTGCCCTGGGTCAATGAGTGTAATGGGGATGTCTCGCCAAGTGAGGGGTTGCTCCGGGATACCGAGCAGCCAGTGAGTTGAGAAGTTCTTCTCGCACGGTTCGCGGTGGTCGCCACTCTCCTCATATTGCACTATCGGTCGGGTACGTTTCATCGTTGGACTAGAATCGTGCTTTGGATTGAGCGATGCGATCCCTCTTGAGCAAAGCGCTACCAATTCCTGTTCTGACAATAGCCTTGCTTTGTTTGGCAATGAGTTGCAGGCATTCATCTGCAGCAAACGCCAGGCCTCATTTTCCCTTCGCCTATATGCAGGAGGACTGTGGTCCTACGGACGGCGTTGCCATGGAGTTCTATTTCACAGCGAAGCAAGGTCAAGGTGGAAAGTACGAAGAACCGTTTCTGCAGATTGAGGTGAACAAGGGTCCGCCGATGTCCGCACTGCAGAGTTACCCAGTAGAGTCAGGCAAATGGGATGTGCTTGCACAGCGCTGCCTCAGGCCGGGGGCCTGTGAGCCTGTAAGTTCCGGATTCTTACACGTATCGAAGTTCAGCAGAGGCGTGGGTGCCTCCGGGGACTACGAGTTGCGCTTCCGCGACGGAAGCATCGAGAAGGGGCGTTTCGAAGCAGTGTGGTATAGGAATTACTTTCTCTGCGGCTGACTTCTTCCGACTCCGGAGTCGCTAAGTGTTGAAATCAGGCCTTAACGCTCAAAACCCCTCGATGAGCGTAATCGGGATTTTTCAACAACCTAACCCAGTTTTGCGGCGATCAAAAGTACACTCTAGGCTTGAGCGAGTAAACTCGGTCAACCTCCTGATGCATGTCACTCTTGGGGATATGCACCCTAACTTTGTCTGCGCCATCCGCTGCAAGGCTACCTTCGCGTACTCCCTCGAAATAGTCCAAGTGCCTCACTGCATAAAGGCCGGGAACAATGAACATGCGCTGTTCCAAACCTACGCCGTGCGGTCCCACTGCGCCCCCTGCGGTTTCCTGCCACACGAGATGAACGGAATAGTGCCCTGTCGAACGCCGCCTAGTTCTCGGCTCAGCTCCCTGTGCGTTACGACGGCTGGAATATCGCAGGTCGCTGTAAACAGAAGCAGGAACAGTGAGAGTGCCCAGAACGGGGCGAGGAGGACCGTGGTCAACACTTTGGCCCAACGACGGAACCGGAGGACAGGCCGGATCGCCAAGAAGGGGATCAGAAGAAAGGCGCAAACAAAAGCCACGTTCAGCCCATCGCTTGTGAAACGGAGCGTGCGTATGCACACGTAACCCAATGCTATCAGTGCAGCCACCAACAGAAGCTGCCGCAGCGCACGGCTACCTTCATCGGCAAATGAAACCATTTGGCCGAGTGTATGCATTTTTGATCAAGCATCCAAGATGATTGTCGTAACCAGGCGTTTACACTCAAAACCCCTCCTGCCAAATGACAATGAGTGAAATGATTCCATAACAATGTCGGCTCCCAGGCCCGAGTAAACTTTGGAGGCGCAAACCAACCAAAGGGCTCGGAGGAAAGGAGCCGAACATGCTGATTATAGGTTGTGACTATCATCCGGGCTTTCAGCAAATTGCATTGGTGGACACAGAAACCGGCGAGGCCGACGAACGGCGACTGACTCACCGCGAGGAAGCTGGCGGTTCACCTGTACTGGATGTGGCGCCTGGGTCGGGATTTTGGTCAGTGTGAAAAGCTTGGTTCGCACGCGGGAGAGCCCGGAAATCGCCATGGTGTGCAGTAAGTCACCGCCGTAATGATCGGGCATCCCGCTGCCCTTCGCAGGGGAGTTCGAAGTAGTAATCATGATCGCAGTTGGGATCGAAGAGATGGATGGGTCGGACTGAGTTCCTGACCCCAACGATTAGAAGCGAGCCCAGGTTGGAAAGCGCAAACCACCCACGAGAGAAATGGCGCTCTTCTTCGAGTGCATGCCGTCGTGTCCTCGAAAAACGCTTGACACCGCCGACATTGTTAGAGATGGCGATTTAACATCAATCAACAGGTTGATCTGAAAACCTTGTTGCGTGATGTCGTGCAGAAGTAGGGCTACTCCCGTTCCAAAGGGTCGAGTATGTGGAGTATTGTGTGAACTATCTTGTCCCAAAGCGTTATTGGCTTAGCAAGAATGAGGATTTGGCCGGGGTCGGCCATGACTTTACCGTGCATCTTGATGCCTTTGGACTGACTCCCTTTCTGCAAAACCGCTGTTGTGTTGGCCTTGACGCTACCAACGTACCACTTCTCTGTGTGCGGAAACACGTACACATTGAGAACTTCTGGAATGGGCTGTGGCAACGTAAACCGCGCCATGCCATCTGAATCTGTCTGGAAATGCTGAGACCCCTTCACGGCATCCTTTCCCTGTGTAGGATTCACAAAGTAAACATCGACCTTCCACCCCGGTAGCGGCTGCCCATTGCTGCTATTCACTACACGAATGCTGACTTGTTGAGCAAAGCAGACGCTCGACAGCAAAAGCGCTACCGCGAAAGCTCCGGTTTTCACAGCCTCCAATGTACGCCGCGAACTAATCGCGTTCAATTGTTGTGATCAATTGTTGTGAACAGGCCATAACGTTCACCCGGCGTTTCGTGAGCATCGGGGATGCTTATAGCTAGTACCTGTAGCGGCGCTTGCAGTAGTAAAGCACTACAACCACGATCGCTAGTACGGCGACTTCTCGCCAAGTGACCGGGCCATTGATGTGACCACTGATCGAACTGTAGACGATCATGGTTTCCTCCTGCGACTCCGAAAATTATCTCTCGCTCTGGTGTGCCTGCCACGATAACTGACGTAATCAGGCGATTACACTAATTGAGAATTGGCCATCGGGGTTAATGAGTGTAATGGGGATATTTCAACAATCTTCGGTCTTTGGAGCATAATTGTCTGTGCCGCGATGAAAAACCTCGCTACGACTAACGGGATCACCCTTTCGATAATACTTTTTGGAAGCTTGATGCTTCTGATTCACTCTCTAAGGCTGGACCTTCAAAAATGGAAGCGGCGACTATCTCCCGTGACAGGAATGCTCGGGTTGCCATACGTCGCGATGGACCTGTCCTGGCGTTTGTACATCGGCGTGATCCGATCTTGGCCAACCGCTGCCTTTTATTTTGCGTGGCACTTCTTGGGCGGGATTTCTATAGCGATGCTGCTCTCGATCGTTCTTCCGAAGAAAGTCGTGCTCGGCATAGCCTCAATATCAAGCGTCGCGCTCACTCTTTTTGCGATCGTCCATTACCTCCCAAGACATTTGGGTGGGGCGATTCATGTTTCGTCTCTGGGCATCGGCTTGCTCGTTGGAGCATTGGTTTCCTCAGTCTCTCGATGGTTCAACGAAGGCAACGCGGTGAGTCAAAACGGCGATGTCGCGCCGGAATCTCCAGCGTAGACGATTTGGAAGAGCTCAACTGTCGGTAACAGATGGGATGAGAAGGCCGGTCTCCGACGGGATGCTGTACGC
>CAYOEH010000016.1:0-64521 GCA_964403025.1 uncultured Acidobacteriaceae bacterium
CGCGGACCCCCTGCGCCCAAGGCAGGTGCGCTACCAGGCTGCGCTACGCCCCGACATGATTAGCAGAATTGATTCTAAAGCACCGTCCAACTTTATTACCACCCCACTCTGAGTTGCCGCCTCGACCGTACCGTCGACAATCGGTGGAACGCGCTATAATTCCCCCCTGTATATGGCGAGTCCGCGGTATGCGTTAGTTGCGTACGTGAAAAGTCCGGTAGGAGAGTTCGTGGAGAACCTCCGACGGGAGTTGCATCCCGCATTGCCCCATCTGGCGGCTCACCTCACGATTCTCCCGCCACGACCTATACAAGGAACCGAGAACGCGGCGCTGCAGATGCTGGCCGGAATTTGCGGTCGAACTGAGCCCTTTGAAGTGACCTTGGACGGCATGGAAAGCTTTGTTCCCACTACGCCTACAGTCTATGTCCGCGTGGCTCATGACGCGTCACGCCTGCGAGAGTTGCACGACCAGTTGAATGCGCAAACGCTGGCCTTTGCGGAAGAGTGGCCCTACACGCCGCATTTGACGATCGTGAAAATGCCGACCGAATATGAGGCAAAACAGGCTTTGGAAATTGCTCGTGAACGTTGGCGACAGTATTCGGGGACCCGGCGCATCCTGCTCGACCGGCTGACTTTTGTGCGCGAGGACGCTCAGAACTGCTGGGTCGACCTGGCCCCGGTACCGCTCGGGGGCACCCTGGTTTCGCGCTAACTCGGGTTGCGCAACCCATTGGCTTGCGCACAGCCTTACCGATCGGAAAGGACTTGCTTATGCTGGAAATTCAGACCAAGCACCTGCAGCCCGGCATTGTTGTCCTGGAAATCACAGGAAGAATCACGATCGGTCGGGAGTGTAAACAACTGGAATGGGCCACCGAGAACCTGGTCCGCGAGAAACAGGAGAAAAAGGTTATCTTCGACCTGACCGGCGTGACCCACATCGACAGCACCGGGGTCGGCATCATCGTGATGTCCGCCGGCCAGATGAAGGAAGCAGGAGGAGAGCTGCGGCTGGCAGGTCCCAACAAACATGTCGAACAGGTTTTGAAACTCGCCAGTATCGACAAACTTGTTACCTGGACCCCGACCGTCGAAGAGGCCGCGGTAGCCTTTGGCGAGGCCTGACAAGGTCCGCCGAGAAAATCTTCAAAATGTAACCGTGCATTGACGGACCTACCCCACACAGGGCTGCGAGCCATTCTTAGATTTCACGCATTCAATTCACCCGTAACCACGGCCTAGTTACCTGGCCTTACGTTACCCCCGTCCGGCGAGCATGGCCCCAGGTACATTTCCCTCCCGTGCGTTGCGCGGTGCGGGTGCAGTGTAAACAATGAAGACAGGGAAGTGCGACATCCGCGCCGGCAGCCGCTTCAGGCGCGGGTTTCAGGAACGCCCCGGGGGCAATGAATGCAGATTGGGGTCTACGGCTCGGGTTTTCTAGGAACAGTCATTTCGGCGTGTCTGGCAGATTTTGGCACTCCAGTTTCCTGCTGTCATCCCGACCGGTCCCGCATGGTCGAGATGGCGCAGGGCAATGTCCCGTTTTTTGAAAAGAATCTGAAGGAGATCATCCGGCGAAATGTGCGCGCCGGGCGGCTGGCTTACTCTACCGATATCGAATCTTTTGCGCGCAAGGCGCAAGTCATTTTTCTGGCGGAAGATGGCGCAAAGGGCCTGACTGACGTGGTGATGCGTATCGCGCGCCTGGCCCCTAAGCCACCAATCTTGACGATTGTCACCCCCGTCGCTGTGGGCACGGCATCCGCTTTAGAGAAGAGCCTGAAAGATGCAGGCCTGCAAGGAACCATCGTCTCCCAGCCCATGTTTTTCACCGACGGTTGCGCCGTGGAGGATTTCAACTGGCCGGACCGCCTGATTCTGGGATCCACTTCCAACGAAGCGGTGCACATCCTCAAACAGATTTTCCATCCGCTGGTGATGCGCGGAGTTCCGGTGATCGTGACCAATCAGGCCACGGCCGAACTGGTGCGGGAATCGGCTACGGCGTTCGTAGCCACCAAGATTTCTTTCATCAATGAAGTGGCAGCGCTATGCGAGCGCGTGGGCGCGGACGCCGTAAACCTGGCGCTGGCCTTGGGTCTCGATAAGAAAATCGCTCCCCGCTGCCTGCAGCCTGGCGCCGGCATGGGCGGCGTCTTTGCCGAGTCTGACATGGATTCACTGGCGCAGTTGGCTCTGGCCAATGGCGTTCCGCTGAAAGTGTTGAGCGCCGCTCGCGATGTCAACCATACGCTGGCAGATCGCCTGGTCGAAAAGATCGCGGCGACTTTGAATTCAGTTGAGAACAAAGACGTGGGAATTCTCGGCCTGGCCTTCAAGCCGAATACGAATTCCGTGGCAGGATCCTCCGCCATACGCTTGGCCGAAACCTTGGTCGCGAAGGGTGCGCGCGTGCGAGCTTACGATCCAGTGGCTCTTTCCGATGCCAAGACCCGGTTGAATGGATCGGTGCGCTACTGCGAATCAGCCTACGCAGCTGCGGAAGGCATGGATGCTCTCGTTGTCGGCACCGGCTGGCCTGAATTCCGCGCCCTCGATTTTGACCGCATCAAGCACCTGCTCAAGAACCCCATCATCGTGGACACGAAGAATCTGTTGGATTCTACCCGGCTGCGCGCCATGGGGTTTGAATACGTGGGCGTGGGCAGGGGATGAGCTCTTCCGGCACGCAATTCGAGAGCACATCCTCGTACTCTCGTTTTTCTCTTCTCCTCTCTGGAATTCTCGATAGCTTTTCTTTTGCCCTGTTCTATTTGTCCTTCTCATCTCTCACCCATGTGCTCCATGCCATTTGGTACCGTCTCGTGGCTGAAGACTGATCAGCTATCCAAGGGAAGGAAACCGATGCGTCCTAAGGGGACCTTTCTGACATCCGCCAACCGCAGTTGCTATAATCAGCAAGGCGGTGGGAATAGCTCAACTGGCAGAGCACCGGACTGTGGCTCCGACGGTTGCGGGTTCGATTCCCGTTTCCCACCCCAGAAATTCCCTCCCTCCCTTAGCACCAACTCGCGATAGAATGCTGAATTCAACGGCAAGCGCAAGCGGATGAAACGGATTTTCCATCCATTTCGAAGAGCTTCGGGACAACTGGGCCCGCTCGAGCAACGCATGCTGGAGGCATTGTGGGCGCGAGGCAACGCCACCGTCCGTGAGTTGGTCGAAGACCTTTGCCAGGACCTCGCCTATACCACCGTGATGACTACGCTCGATCGGCTTTTCAAGAAGGGTCTCCTGAAGCGGACGGAGGAAGGGCGAGCATTCCGCTACGCTGCGCGCCTTAGCAGCGAGGAGTTGCATCTCGAAGCTGCGGGCCACGCCTTCCAGCAATTACTGGATGTGAGTCCAGCCTCCTCGTTGCCATTGTCCTTTCTGGTGGAGATTCTGAGCGAACGGGATACGCAATTACTCGATAATTTGGGAAAGCTGGTGGAACGCAAGCGCCGCGAGCTGGCGCAACGGCAAGCGGGCCGGAAGGAGAGAGAGTAATGTTCGCGGTGCGCGGCTTGGCTGTTTGTTTTTCCGTCTTCTTCATCCTATATAGCGCTCTCTCCCTCGCAGTTTGCCTCGCATGGAGGCGAGTGTGGGTGTACGGCCGGCAGTGTTCTGCCAGACGCTGCGCCGATCTGCTGTTCGCTCTTCGCCTCGTTCCTTTTGTCGTGGCCACCGGTGTGACTGCGGTCCTGGCGGTGCCCTCGTTCCTGTTGCTCGAACCTCGCGCGGTTGAGGAACCCATAGGCATTGTGCCTCTCGTCTTGGGTCTCTGCGGAATTGTTCTGATGCTGGCGGGGATATGGAATGCCACAAAGGCATTGATCCGGGCCTCAAGAACCGTCGCACGCTGGTCGAGCGAAGCGAGTGTCATTGATTACGGCCCCGCCGATTCGGGCAAGTCACTTTCGGTGCTGCGCACTCCGGCACCTGCGCCCCCGCTGACCGTGGCGGGCATTCTGCGGCCTACGGTTTGGTTATCCGGCGCCGCGGAGTTTGTATTGACCGAGCGGGAACTAGACGGCGCGTTGCGCCACGAAGTTGCACACATCCGGCGGCGCGACAACCTGAGAAAGCTGCTGCTGTGCCTGACGCCCGTCCCCGGAATAGCGCAGCTTGAAAGGGCCTGGCGCGAAGCGACTGAAATGGCCGCCGACGATGCCGCAGTCTCAAACGTCTCCGAGGCTTTGGACTTGGCTGCGGCTGTAATCAAGCTCTCGCGGCTGGCTCCGTTGGAACTCCCCGCCGAACTGACAACGGCTTTGGTTCACAGTCCGGCAGAGTCCGTGAACGCGCGCGTGGAGCGCTTAATTTCCTGGACGCAACGCCGGCAGAATCCGACGAATGAATATTCGGTCGCCTGCGCGCTGTGCGCAACCACACTGATGCTGGCCGCTATGGCCGTAACTTACAGCCAACTTCTCGTACAGGTACACGCGGCCACCGAGTGGCTGGTGCGGTAAAGCAGAGTGCGCGCATTCGAACGCTTTGCTTAAACCGACATCTTAGAACGTGAACCGCACGCCCAACTGCGCTGCGAACGGAATGCCCACCGTGGTGCCGGGGCCGAAGAAATCTCCTAACGCGCCCTCGGGGATCTCCAACTGCTTCAGGTTGGTGATGGGCGCGGTTTGGGAGCAAGCCGCATTGGTGCAGATACTGGTCACATTGGTGATGCCTTCGGCATTTGGCACCATCTGGGCCGCGGGAACCGGAAGCTGGACGACGTTGACGGCGAAGTTTGCCCCCGGATTATTGCGGTTGAAAAGATTGAAGAATTCGATGAACGGGTCGATCTGCCAGCGCTCCTTGATTTTGAAAGGACGCGTCACGCGCAGGTCTGACTGGATGTAAGGCGTGCCACGGAATTCGTCGAGGCTGGTGTACGCTCCATTTACATAGATGCGGCCTGTGTTGTCTGCGTTCGTGATCGTGATAGGACGGGCACTCTCGACCTGGCTGACTGTGCTCAACTCGAATCCGCCGGGAAGGTGCACCGTCCCGGCCAGCACGAAGCGATGGCGAACATCCTCGCCAGACGGGCCGTAGTCGCCCTGCCCGAAAGCATTCAGGAATCCGGCATTCGGCTGGCCAGGTTGTTGTTTGCAGACGCCATCCACATAATCAAACAGCTCGCCCAGCAAGCATCCCCAGGTCTGCGCCTTGGAGAGTTGGTAGTTTGCGACGAGATTAAAGCGGCGCGCATTTCCTTGCAGATGCAGCATCAGCCCGTTGTAACTGGAACGGTTGTCCGACTCGAACACATTCACATTCGGCACTACGCCCGTCTGATCGGTGGCGTAGTTCGGGTCCTCCGTGGAAATGAGCGGAGTGAATAGGTTCGTGCCCCTGCTGTAGGGGAAGGCGCGGTATCCGTGACTACCCTGCTCGTGTACATAGTCAGCGCTCATCAACCAATGTTGGTTGAAAGCATGCTGCAAGCCGCCAGTAGTATGAATGGCATAGGGCGTTTTGTAAGGGGAGCCGACCAGATTACCAGTGGCTCCGCTGCCGCCACTCAGGCAGCCGGACCCGGTGAGAGCATAAGTGCCTGGGCCACCAGTGAGGCTGCAAGTTCCAGTGGTGTAGTTCGAGTTGTTGACGCCCTGGAATGCAGTCGCCCATCCGTTCTGTGCGAGATCGTCGTAGTAGATGCCGAAGCCGGCGCGAATTACGGTCTTCCCGCTTTTGCCGGGAGAGTAAGCGACCCCAAGGCGAGGCGCAATCTGCTTGCGATAGTCGCTCGGTAAGCCGGGAACAATCGGAATCTGCAACGCCTGCAGCGTCACGTACGCGGCGTTATCCGCTTCGCTTCGGCCGGAGCCCTGGAATAGTCCCCATGTCGTCTGATAACGCAAGCCGTAGTTGAACGTAAGCTGGTGTGAAACTCGCCAGGAGTCCTCGGCATAGAGTCCGAGACGCTGAACGTCCTGCGAAAACGCGCCGTTGCTGGCAGGAGCGTAAGTGCAGGTTGAGCCGTCAGAAGCGGCAATGCCTAAACACTGTGGGGCGAATGTCCCGAACACTCCCGGGTTCTGCACGTAGTAGGTCGGATCATTCGCGTACTTTGCAAGAGTCTCTGCGGTGGAGGCAAACGCCCCGCTGAGCACCGGTTCATGAATGAAGTCGACTCCGAACTTGAGCGCATGGTCACGCACAACATGGCTCAGATCGTAGCGGAATTGGTATTTTTCCTGATTGCGCAGGTCGGGGAACAGAGTAATCGGAGTAGCGAATTGGTTATCGCCGAAGGTTTCGAAACCGGAGATGGTCAGCGCTGTGGAACTGAAGGGGAAGGCAAGCGCGAAGCCCAGATCTGAGTTCCGAGTCTGCGTGACGTGCAACAAGCTGGCATCGAGAACCAGATTGCCAAGCCAGGTTGGACTGAAGGTATAGGTGTTGCTGAGCGCCACGTTCCAGTAATTGTTATGCGTGGTCAGCCCAGTCGATGGCAACGTGCCCTGCTCGACCAGGGCGTCGTGCGTGAGGTAGCTGTCTTCCGATATGCGCAAGAACCAATTCGATTGCGACGATTGCGCCCAGTCAAAGCGCATCGAACCGAGGTAGTCGCGAAAGGGAATGGGAACAGTTGCGGGAACGGCGATCGAAGGAACGCCGGTGATCAATGCCTCTGATGCCAATTGCGCCAGCGCGTCAAATTGCGTAATGCTGGCCGGGCTGTAGGCGATGCTGGCGTCTTCATGCACGCCTTCGAATGAAGTGAAGAACCAGACCTTGTTCTTCGCGAGGGGACCGCCGAACGTTCCCACATAGTTCTGGCGGGAGAACGGCTGCTTCGGATTCGGGGCCGGGTTCTCGATGGGAAAGCGTGCATTCAGTGCGGCCTGCCGGTCATAGAACACCCCGCTCCCATGCCATTCATTGGTCCCGCGCTTGGTGGTAATCACGACCGAACCCGCCGTGGTCCAACCCGTGTCGGCGTCTTCGTTCGATGTGCGCATGGCAAATTCCTGAATGCCATCCGGCGAGAAATTTTGCAGGAAGCCGCCGATCCAGTCGTCGGAGTTCTCCGCCCCATCGACCGATAGCTCGTTGTTCAATCCGGAACTTCCACCGGTCGAAACCGCGGTAATGCGCGCCTTCGTGGGATCGGAGGGCTCGACGGGTTCTGTTCCTGGCACGAGATAAGCAATATTGGCGAAACTCCGCGCCGGAAGCGGCAGAGTTTCCAGGTCCTGGCTGCCAACCACCCCTCCGCGTACCGCGCTCGATGTGTCAATCACTTCCGTCGTGATCGAGGAAGAATCTCCTCGTATGTTGACGGTTTCCGAGGCCGCCGCGGGTTTCATCGTGACGCTAATATCCCGAACCGTGGCCACCGCAACCACGACCTCCGCCCGAGCCGGAGCGAAGCCAGCGGCACTCACAGTGACGTGGTAGTTACCGGGGAGAAGGTCATCAATTCGAAACTCACCTCGATCCTCGCTGGTAGCCTCACGTTTCACGGATAATCCCGACAATTGCGCGACGATCTTGGCGGACACAACCCGGGCGCCACCGGCATCCTGCACCGTGCCGCGCAACGATCCGCGCGGGTTCTGGGCATGGAGGCTGGCTGTAAGCAGGATGCTGAATAGAGTTGACGCCAACGCGCTCTGCCGCAGATCTATCTTCATGTTTCCGGGACAGAACCGAGACTAGCCCGGAGCGCGAGATACTACCAGAGATCGTTGGGAAGCTGGGCGGTCGTGCCAAGACGAATCCGAGCGCCGCTACAGCTTGCGGTCCCAGCAAAAATGGAAAACATCCGTATGCTTAATTTTCGATGCAAAGTATCGTGATTTTGCGGCCCAGCGATCGCCCTTCCGGTGTTTCAATGAACGTAGATGATTAAGATTTAAGGAGGTTCCCTATGAAATCAGAATGTCCTACTCCACCGATGTCGCCCTACTCTGCAGAAGAGTTGAAGGCTCCTTCATCTCGCCTGCTCGATGAGAAAATCTCTGACGATTCCGGCACCGAGGCGAAGGTCGATAGTGCATTCGCTCCCGCTGGATTGAAGAATCCATTCTGGAAGTAGTAACGCGCTCGCTAGCGCAAAATCGGCAGGCAGAGGCATGGACGGAGAGCGAACGCCAGCGCAGACATTTCCTGCAGTGCAGGATGGAGTTGGGCGTCGCGGCAAGGTTCCAGCGTGATCACGAATGGCAGCGCGGCCTTGTCGAAGCCCGGCTTCTGCAGCACCGCGTCAATGTTCAGTTGATGCGCTGAGAGGATCGCCGCCAGTCCCGCAATAATCCCTGGTTGGTCTTTCACCACAAAGCGCAGGTACCAAGGCGTCTCAAAATCACAACTCACTTTCGGCGAGGTCAACTGCAGCGGACGCTGTGCACGCGGTCCCGCCGAAAGATTTTCCGCGACAAACTTTAGGTCCGAAACTACAGCAACAGCCGTAGGATTTCCCCCCGCGCCTGCGCCCAGAAAAGCTACGTCGCCGCCGTATTCTCCCGAAGTCAAAACCAGATTCAAATTCCGCTGCACGCGTCCGAACGGCGAAGATGCTGGAACCAGGCTGGGACCAACCTCTGCAAATAGCGTGGTTTCTTTCAGGTCGGCGCGCGAAATTTGCCGAATGGTGCAGCCCAACTCGGCGGCATAATCGAAATCGATCGCGTCGATACCACGAATCGTGCGAGCCCGAATATCCTGCGGAGAAACCCGGACTTGCAACCCAGCCAATGCCAGGATGGAAAGTTTGGCGCGAGCATCCCCGCCATCGAGATCTTCGCTCGCGTCTGCTTCCGCATAACCACGCGCCTGTGCCTCTTCAAGTGCCTCGCTAAAGGGGATGCGATCGGTCTCAATCCGGCTGAGAATGTAGTTGCACGTCCCGTTCAGAATGCCCGCGACGCCGTGCAGTCGGTCGCCGCTCAACCCAGTTCGCAGGGCTGGAAGCACCGGGACGCCGCCGGCGACGGATGCCCCGAACTCGAGCTGGCTGCCGTTCGCGCTCGCCAGCTGCAGCAAGTCCGGACCATGCCGGGCGATGAGCTGCTTATTTGCCGTAACCACCGACTTGCCCGCTTTCAGAGCGCTTCGCACCAGTTCTTCCGCCGGCGTCAACCCGCCGATCAGCTCCACGATAATGTCAGCGTCGGAGTCGAGAATCGCATGGAAATCTTCGGTCCAGACCACATCACTCGGCACCCAAGACTGCTTCTTTCGCTCGATGTTCCGATTGCAGATGTGAGTAAGGCGGAGTGAGCCATCGCCGCGCTCACACAGAATTTTGGCGACAGCGCTGCCAACGGTTCCGAAGCCTACGAGTGCGATGCGCGGCGCAGATGCTTCCGCCTCGGAAAAAGCAATGCGGCCCGACGGCCTGTCTGAAGGAGTTTTATGCAAGGCTATTCTCAAAAGTAGAAGATCATGTCCATAATACGTGTGACTTGTGTTGGCACGAAGCAGAAAGCAATATCAGTGCCGAATCCACGAGAAAGAAACGGTCAGCCTCAGGCGCAGCACGATGGCATGGCCGGTCAGGCGGCTTGCCAGGCAGAATCAGCATCAAAGTTGGTAATATAATGCGATCCCGCCGCAAATAAGGCAATGCCTTCCTGCGAGGAATCACAGCGGAACCTTTTTCAATGGCGCCTTTCCATGCCGAGCGCTACGGTCCGCCACCACGCCCGGTTCGGGGAGGAGAATGGATGATTGGAAAGTTCGCGAGTGTGCTGTCGCTGCTGATTCTTACAATTCTGCTGGGAGGACAAGGATTCGCCCAGGCGACGCCGTCCGGACAGTCTCCCTCACCCGCAGCCCCCGCTCCGCAAGAACCCGCCGCCCAGCAACCCGCCGCCCAGCAACCCGCCAGCGATCAAGAGCCCGCTGAGGAAGAATCCAGTTCGCGACGAAAGGCCAAGCCCCGCGACTACAAGAACTGGAGCTATAACGTCGGTCTCGGCGCGAATTTGGATAGCGGCACGACTCGCACATTCGTCAGGGAGGGAGGCGGGGTCGCCACGGCTGGCGTAGCTCGCAATGCGAACAAATACTTTGGCCTTCGCGCAGACTTTATTTTTGCCGATCTTCCGCTGCGCGATTCCACTCTGCAATTGGCGCAGGCCGGAAGCGCCTACAGTTATCTTTTCGCTCTTACGCTGGACCCCGTCATCAACATCCCTGTGACCAAGCTCTACGGCGGGTATGTCCTCTTCGGGCCCGGCTACTATCATCGCTTCGGCGCCTTGAGTTCTGACACGGCTGTTCCCGGTTCGGCATGCAATGCGTTCTACGAATGGTGGGTCGGCACGTGCCCGAACGTCAGCCTCCCGCTCAGTGGCAACTTCGTCAATTCCAGCCAGAATCACTTTGGATACAACTTTGGCGGGGGAATTACGCGCAAGATGCCCAGTGGCGTGGAGATCTACGCCGAGTACCGCCTCACACACGGATCGGGGAACGGCACCACGACCGACGTACGTCCGATCACGATTGGTGTGCGCTGGTAGGACGCCCGGTTTACTCTATGAACCTCTCTACCACCTGTGTTGATGATTATGTTTCTTACTGAGGCCGCTACTCGGGATTCGTGCGGTAGCTCCAAAGATTGCCAGCACGCTGCTGCAACTGAGTGAAGGAGCCCGCCGTTACTGGCTGCGAGACGGCGGCATCGGAGTTCGCTTCCAGCAGCGCTGCTTCAATGATGGGATGTGCAGGCGCCAGCGAGCAGACAGGATCGGTCGCAGTCGCGTCACCGGTGAGCAACAGCGCCTGGCAGCGGCATCCACCAAAATCCTCCGACCGCCGATCGCAACTCCGGCACGGCTCCGGCATCCATGCTTCTCCCCGAAAGCGCTGAAATGACGACGACTCCTGCCAGATCGATTCCAGGCTCTTCTCCCGCACATTTTCAAACTCAAGGCCAGGAATCACCTCCGCGGCGTGGCAGGGAAGAACCTTGCCGGATGGTTGGATGAGCATCAATCTACGTCCCCATCCGCCCATGCAGGCCTTGGGAAAGCGCGCGTAGTAATCGGGTACCACCGAATCGATGCGGATGCGTCCCGCAAGGCGCTTCTCGGCAGCCGTCACGATTTCCACCGCTTTCTCCAACTGCGCCCGAGTAGGAATCAGCGCGGCACGGTTCTTCAACGCCCAGCCGTAGTACTGCGTGTGCGCGATTTCCATGCGCTCAGGCGCAAGCTGCTCGATGAAAGCGATCATCTCCTCAAGGTGATCGATGTTTTGCCGGTGAATGACAAGATTCACAGTAAACGCAATTTTGTGCTGCCGGACCATGCGCGACAATTCAATCTTGTGCGCGTGCGCCTTGGCTCCTGCAATCCAGTTTGCCGCCTCTTCGCGCGAATCCTGAAAGCTGATCTGGATGTGATCGAGTCCGGCCTCAACCAGCCCCTGCAGCCGTGTTTCGGCGAGCCCAATGCCAGAGGTGATGAGGTTGGTGTAGAGACCTGCCGCGCGCGCACCCGCGATGAGTTCCGTGAGATCCGCACGCGCGAGAGGTTCGCCGCCGGTGAAGTGAGCATGCAACATTCCCAACTTTCCGGCCTGCTGAAAAACGTCTATCCACTCACGAGTGGATAGCTCCGAACTCACCGCGGCCAATTCCAGAGGGTTCGAGCAGTAGACGCAGTGCAGCGGGCAACGATGCGTAACTTCGGCGATGAGGGCCAGCGGATTGGGAATCATGTGTGATGCTGAATCATTCAATAGTCGACAATCCGCTTGTGCCGCAGTTGCTCGAGAAATTGGCAGATGTCTGCGCGAATCTTCACCGGATCGGCGACGCTGAACTGAGCTTGCAATTCTGCGATGATCTGGGCGAAGGTGCGCTGGCCGTCACAGCGCTCCAATATTTGCAGGCCCGTGTCCCGCAGGCGAAGCGCGCCTTCAGGATACAGAATCACGCGCTCCCGTTCGGCTCCGGTCTTATTCTCCGCCCCCCAGCGGCAGCCGGTCGCCAGGCGCGGCTGGCTGGAATCCTCCGGAGGCGCCACGCTAGCTGCCCTCGATGCGGAACGCGCCGGGCGGCGGCCATCCCGGCTGCACGTAGGCAAAGTAGAGCGCATCGAGCTGCGCCCATAGAATGTCGCACTTGTCGCGCAACGCCTGGAGCGCCAACTCCTGCTCGGCTCGCGTCTTCGCGTTGTCGGACACATAGTTCACGGCGAACTGCGAATCTTCCGGTGCTTGATACAGCCTGGCCTCGAAGTAATCCAGACCTCCCGCCAGCCACGGATAATGTTGCCGCAATTTGTCTACGCGCAAGGTGATCAGCTTGGGAGAAAACAATTCCGTCAGCGAAGAAGCGACCGCTTCCAGCAGAGAGCGGCTGCGAACGATATTCAGATATTCATTCACCGCAAAGCGCGTTGCCGGAAGAATCCCCTTCCCCGCGCGAACCTGCGCAGCATCAAGACCCGTGGCCTCCGCCAACTTTATCCAGCGCTTGATGCCGCCTTCGCTGGTAGCGTCGCCATCGTGGTCAACTACGCGCTTGCGCCAGGCCCTTCGAAAGACCGGGTCCGGACCGCGCGACAGGATAATCGAATCCTTAATCGGGATGATGCTCTGATAGTAATAGCGGTTTAGCGCCCAGGCCTGCAATTGTCCACGGCTCAGCTTGCCTTCGTGCATCAACAAATGAAAAGGGTGCTTGTGATGGTAGCGCTGCTCGCCCGTGGCGTGTAATTGCGCGCGCAACTCCTCAGGCGAAAGCAGGGGGGTGGATTGTGATACGGTTTCGTTTTCTACAGGTTGAACTGCCATCCATCCTCCGCGATCTCCCACCCCGCACTCCGCACCTGGCGATGTTGAGGACTCGCCTCATCCAGCATGGGGTTCGTATTGTTAATGTGTAGAAATATTTTACGCGGGCAGCGCACTCCCGCCAACTTCACTAGAGTGCTTTCGACGGGAACATGTCCCATCTGCAGCGCGGTCTGTCCGCTGCCCTGCACGCGAATCAGTTCGTCGTCGCTCCAGAATGTTCCATCGAAAAGGAGGACGTCGCATCGATCAAGTTGCTCGAGCAGCGCATCATCGATTTGAGGGACGGCCGGCATGTAGGCTAAGCGTAGGCTGGAATGCGAATCTTTGCTCCTCGACTCCTCGTTGTCAGAGTCAAGAATGAAACCTAGCGAGGCTTCGCCGGCCGCGAGCCGTTCTCGTCGCTCAGCCGCGACATAGGCTGGATAATGCGTGCTCAACGACCACGCACAGCAACGCAGACCGGACTCCTCGTCTTCAGCATTGCACAGATAAAATTCTTTTCCAGTTGCAAAGTCGGTCCACACGATCTGGTTCGTGACGCGCTGTAGCATGGCGAACATCGAGTTATCCTCACGAAGAATGCGGCGAACGGAAGCCGTGGCATGGACGCGCAGCGGTTGAAGTTCCCGCAGCAGGAGCAGACCGAGTACGTGGTCCAGATCCGCGTTCGCCAGCGCTACGCCCGCAATCGGCGACTGACGCAAACCCTCGTGCGGATGCAACTCGGGCGTGGCTTCAATTTGCGTTCGTAAATCCGGAGATGCACCGAGCAGAAACCAGGAACGACCATCTTGCGAAACCGCAACCTGCGTCTGGCTGCGCGGTTTTCCGGAGAAGGTGCCAGCCCTGACACGGCGACAGTTCGCACAAGCGCAATTCCATTGCGGAAACGCTCCCCCGGCCGCTGAACCCAGAATCTTTACTTCCATCTCTGCGAGTTTACAGCCTTGCGGCATTGCGGGAAGTAATTGCGCGAGAACCTGCGGCCGATTCTTCCGCTCGTTGCGAAGCCCCTTCCCCACCAGGGAACTCGGATGACGGAACTTGCAACCTTTTCACAAACTGGTTGTACTGAGAATGAAATTCTCTGTAACATTGGGTAGACTTTGTGCCCGCGCTACCTTTTATACTTGCGTTCACACCGGTCCAGCCGCATACTGCACAAGACCCGCGCGATGCGGGGGTCGCCCTCCTCCACCCTCCCCTTTTTATATTCCTGGCTGGCGTTCCGAGCGGTGACCGTCTCCACCTTCGCTTTGAGAGCACACGGCTGAGGGATCGCGGCGTATCACGCGAGAATGAGGCCGGGCCGAAACCGCAAAAAGAATCAAAATCATGAGCCCAACACAGGCTAGAGCAATGCCCAATGCCACGCGATGTACCCGCCGTTGTTCAGGAGAGACTATAAGTTGACTCTTAAAATCAGGTCCCACTTCGCTCAACGACGCACTTAAACTCGGAACCGTTTTCTTGTATACGGCCCACAGCATCAACTGCAGCGCGACCAGGACCAGCCAGAAAAATAAAGAGATCCCAATCACAATCGCCAATCTATGGTGCGGGGGAGTCATTCCAGCGTAATCGTCCAGGATTACAACCGGAACAAAACTGCTGGGAAGTGTCATCCACGAAAGCAGCGTTGAGGCGCTGCGATACATCTTGACGAAGGCTCTTATCTTTTCTTCATCGGATTTCGAATCAACGAAGTAGCACTTCCCCTTGAGAGTAAAAGGAATAAAGACCAGCCGTCCGCCCTGATCCCTCCTGAAGTGGGATTCGACGCCGCCGTCCATCAGTCTGGAGAACAAAGAGCTCATAGCTCTTACCCTTGACCCACGGCTGCCGCGCAGCGCTTCGGATCGAAATCCCAAAGCGTGACATCGGTCGATAAATTCTCGACTCCTACTTCGCCAGCCATTTCGGTGCCCGGCTTGCCGCACCACACGATGCGAAATTGAGCCTTTGTTCCTTCATACAACACGTCGACCACGTCTCCCGGCTTCAGCCGAGCGTCCACGCATTGCAGAGTCGCGCCTCGGCCACTGATCGTGCGCAGGCTCGCAGGCTGCATGAACGGGCGGGAATTGCTGTCCATGCCCCATATTTGTACGGGAAGGTCCACGAACACACGCGACTGCTGGCGCCTGTCCATTGCAATCTCCTTGGCTCAAAGCGAGTTCAGGGGATGGTAGGCGGGGTTGACGAGCAAACAAAGGTAACTGCAGTCACAGGCGAGGCTATGCCGAAAGTTTGATTACCAGTGGTGTGACGCGACACTGGGAACGCTTAGTCCAGGTCTCCAAGCGAGCAGGCGCCCGGTCCGCGAGGATCACCGCAGGATCCGCAACCACCCGTGGGAGCAGGCGCGCCAGATGAGCCTTTCGCGGATACGGCGAAGACGCTCAGCTGTGGAGTCAGCTTCACACTTTGGCATTTGGGACATTTCGCTTTGTCGCTGCCAAACACCAGGGTCTCAAACTCGTGCTGACATTGCTGGCAGACATATTCAAAAATCGGCATCTCGATCACTCCCGTGCAGCGGACTTCTGCTATTAGAATCAATTCGTGCGAACTTGGCAAACTGGAACGATGACGCTTGCCATTTTCATCTGCGCAAGTGTGAGGACGGCTTGATCGCGAAGCCGCCAGTTGCCGCCCAGCGCACTTTTCGTCCGCACCGCTGGTTGCGCGGCGGACACATCCAGACTCTCGCCGCATTTTTTCTCTCGCGTCACGTCGGGCTTCCCATCTCGGAAAAGCGCCTGATCGAAGTGGAGCCTGGCGTTCCCGTGCTCTGCCACTGTCACTGGCAGACGGATCGAAACGCGCTGACGCTGATCGTGGTACACGGTTTGGAGGGATCGAGCGAATCGCAATACATGTTAGGAATCGCTCGCAGCGGGTTAGCCGCGGGGATGAACGTTGTTCGAATGAACCAGCGCAACTGCGGGGGCATGGACCATTGCGCGCCCACGCTTTACAACTCCAGCCGTTCCGCGGACGTGGCTGCCGTAGCCCGGAACCTGATCGAACACGATCGAATTCCTGGTTTCGTGCTCATCGGGTTTTCCATGGGCGGTAATCTGGTTCTAAAACTGGCCGGGGAGTGGGGAAGCGACAGCCCCCCGGAATTCCGTGGAGTGGCGGCTGTGTGTCCGGCAATAAATTTGGCGGCCGGGGCCGACGCATTGCATGAGCCCGCCAACCGGATTTACGAATACTATTTTCTACTGCAACTGTTCCGGCGCTTTCGCCGTAAGGTTCGCCTGTTTCCCACGACGTTCGATGCGGCGCGCCTGCGCGGAGTGAAGACCTTGAGAGAATTCGACGATCGCGTAACCGCCTTTTACTGTGGCTTCACAGGAGCGGACGACTACTACGCGCGGGCCGCTGCCGCCAACGTCATCGACCGCATCGCGCGTCCCGCGCTGGTGATCCACGCGGCCAATGATCCCTTCGTCCGAATTCTGCCGGAAACTCGCCAGGCGCTCCTCGCCAATCGCAATATCACCTACGTCGAAACTGAGGATGGAGGTCACTGCGCGTTTGTCGGCCAGGGTGACGGCGATTCGACCTACGATGGCCGCTGGGCGGAGCGCGAAGTCGTGGAATTCGCCAAGCAGTTCCAGTAGCCAGTTTCAGCCCGAGTGCGTGCTCCTCGGACCACTTTATTGCGCCGTTGCTGGGCGCCGGAACCAAGCTAGAACTTCCGCCCCTCGCCCCTTCAGCCGCGTCCGCAGGAAGGCGAGGAGAAGCATCGCAAGGAAAATAACCAGCAAGCCGAAAGACGCCGTCCTGATGGTCTGGCTGTGCTTAGGCAGAATCGATAATCGTCCGTATACGAATTCGATGTGTACCCAGTAGACGAGCAGGGAAGCCTGACCCAGCTGAATCAGAGGGCTGAATCCCCCGCCTCCTGCACCCCAACGGCACCAGCCAAAGCTTGCCCCCAAAATTACCAGCAGCATTCCGACGCGCATCAGAAAAAAATTCGGGCTCGTATGCCAGAAATCGTAGGCCGCGTATATCTGACGAGGCTGTGCATCGAGCCAGTGGGCAATCTCCACCAGTACAACACCTGCGACCGCAGCCAAAGAAAAGATCATTGCCTCGCGCCTGCGCGCCCATTGGCTCTGCAAGACAAGTCCGGCAGCCAGTCCGGCGAAGGCGAATGCACTCCAGGGAAACATCGGGAACAGCCAGGCCTGCGGTGTGCCCAGATTGTGGACGCCGTCAAAATAAGACTCCAGCGGCCACGGCAGCCAACGCGGACGCCATGTCGTCCACATAAGAGGGGTGAGCAAGGAAATCAGCAACGCCGTTGCTGCCGACGCGAAAACCAGCGCAAGCCTCGCCCGCTCCCCGCGGTGAATCGAAAGCACCAGCCAGCAGAACAGTCCCATCAGCATCATCGAGAGGCCAATGGTGTTGAGGATATCCACGCGCAGCAAGTCGCTAAGCGGTGCCCAGCCCCAGGCAATCAAATATTCCTGCACTCGAAAGAGCAAGCCGAATGCAAATATCTCCGCTCCACGTCGAATCGTTATGCGGGCAATCTGCGCGGGCCGCAGATTGTTCTTCCACAGCTTCTCGGTCACCAGCGCAAACGAAATTCCCGCCAAAAACAGAAACAGCGGAGCCGGAAATGTTCCTCCCAGTTGCGAGTACATGAAGAACTTGCTCTGCCGCGCGTTCGCGCTCAGCCATGAGTCGTAGCAATGGGTCTGGAACATCAGGATACACGCCAAACCACGCATCCAGTCGATGTACGCTAATCGGGATGAATTCGCCGCAGCCATGCTTCCTGCCCAAGCTCAACGTGGCAGTATACGGCACGACGAATAGAATCAAGGAGACTGCAGGCCCTTAACGGATGAATCGCGAGGTGTGCGTTCCAGTTCAAACATCCGGCTCACTCTGTGGATTCAATCTGCACCAGGGGAGTGCGAGGCCCGGAGGAGCGTGCTCCCGGCTGCCAGCGATCCGGAGGCCGCTCGCGACTGCGCAGCCGGTTCACCGCCGACCCGATACTCAATGAAGCATTCACCAGATGCCCGACACGGAGGGGTCCGGCAATTCTTTCGTTCTGAATCCAATGAAGCGCGCTGCTGATGCTGCAGCCGCATTGGCTGCAATCCGGATTTCCCCCGAAGACGCAAGGTTCCACACGGCTTTCCAGATCGGCGGAGTAATTCACCGACATTTTCGAAAACACGCAACTCTGCGGATTCGACGGCGGGCTCACAAAGGCGCGAGCCATGCCCTCGGGAATCAGCAGCTTCGGATACTTTGCCCCTAATGGCGGCAATTCGCGCGCCACGCGTTCGCGCTCCTCCGGAGACAATCGCTCCGCACTTTCTTCGTCCATCTGTGGGCTGTAAAGGCTGATCCAGATGTGATCGACCTCAGGCCGAGCGTTCCAGAATGCGGCGTATTCCTCAAGATAGCCGGAGCGCTCGAGCATCGGCCGCGTGATTACCCAGTGAACATTAATCTTCCGCCCTGCAATATTCGTCAAGATGCGTTCATAAGTTGCCGGCTGCCGCCGGATGTCGTGATGCTCCGGCAGTCCGTCCACCGAAACTGCGACGCGCATGCGAGGAATCTCCATCCACTGCGCAGGAATTGGAATCACTCCGCTGGTCACGACCATACTGAAGATTCCCATCTCGCTGAGCGCGGGAAGAATGCGATCCAATTCACGATGACGCATCATGGGCTCCCCGCCCACCAGAGAAACATGCATGGGACGGTGCCGGCGCACTAGATCAAGAACTCCGCCGACGAGCGCGTCTCCGCGAAAATCGCGAAGCTCACGCAGCGTGAGTCCGCCGCCCAGGTGGCTTTCGCCGTAGGCGTAACATCCCGGACAGCTCAATGGACATTCGCGCGTGATCTCAATGGAGAGCAGCGGAACGCTGCCGCTCAAAACTCGCCATCCTGCACGGGCAAGATCGCGGGGAGTAAGACTGGGACGGGGCTCAACAGACTGCATTAAGCATTAGATGCATGCCGGGTCCTTTTGGCTACACCGTCCCGTCCACGAGGCAAGAAAACTTAGAGAGCTGTGTGCCGAAACTAGGAAGAGTCGATAATCCAGCAGATTATGATAGATTTTTTCCAGGGGCGCGTAGCTCAAACGGATAGAGCACCGGATTTCTAATCCGGTGGTTGCAGGTTCGATTCCTGCCGCGCCTACCATAAACCAGTGACCAGTGAGCAGTTGTCACCTACGTATTCCTCGCCGCCATGCTTTGATTGACTGTCCACTGGCCACTGCCCACTAACCACTGCTTTTCCGGTGTTCACATTCCGCGGTATTCAGGCAGGAGTCGGCCAGCATCAGGCGCTGCACCGGCTTGCCTCCGATGATGTGCGATTCGACGATCTCATCGACATCGGCCTCGGTGACGTGTCCATACCATACCGCCTCGGGATAGACGACAACATTGGGGCCGTGCTCACATTGATCGAGACAGCCCGATTGGTTGGCGCGCACTCTGCCTTTCAGGCCCCGCTCCGCCAGTTTCTGCTTGAATAATTTTTGCAGTCTTGCCTGACCGCTGGGATCGCAACATCCTCGCGGATTTCCCGCGGGCCGCTGATTGCCACACACGAAAATGTGTTTTTCAAACTTGGGCATGAATTCCATCTTAACCCGAACGACTCGGATTCAAACTCTCCACTCCCCGTTCGCGTTGCTATCCGCCTCACGGGCGCGATAAGATACTTCGTACACATCTTCTCCGCTTTTCATCCCAGCAAGCTTTTAGAATTTTTGCCGCGGCAAGGCGTGTGCGACCCCGGTGTTCATACGTACGCACGACGCTCTTGCGCGTCTGTGAATCCCTGTGACGGAGTGGGCAGTGAAACGAGGCAAGACCGCGGTAATTGTCGGCGCCCAGTGGGGCGACGAGGGCAAGGGAAAAATCGTCGACGTTTTATCGGAGAACTTCTCCGTCGTCGCCCGCTATGCTGGCGGCCACAATGCCGGCCACACCGTCATCATCAACGGCAAGAAGTTCGTTCTGCAATTGGTGCCCTGCGGAGTGCTGCGCACAGCGTGCCGTAGCGTCATCGGTAACGGCGTGGTTCTGGACCCCATGGCTTTTCTGAAGGAAGTGGGCGCGCTTCGCGAGGCAGGCGTCCGGGTCGACGGAAATCTTTTTGTCTCCAATCGCGCTCAAGTAATCATGCCCTACCATCGCATGATCGAATTGGCCGCGGAAAACGCCCCCGGCCGCGTGAAAATCGGCACCACTTCTCGGGGGATCGGTCCGGCGTATGAAGACAAGATGGGCCGGCGCGGCCTCCGTGTAGCCGATCTGCTCGATCTGCAACTTCTAAAGAAACACATCGAGAATGCGGTGCGTGAGAAGAATATGATCGCGCATGCGCTGTTCAATTCTGAGCCACTGGATGCTGACAAAATGTACACGGAATACGCCGCGGCTGCCGAGAAAATCGCGCCGTTCGTATGTGATACCGCAGTCCTGCTGAACCAGGCTTTGGCCGCGGGTGAGTCCATTCTGTTCGAAGGCGCGCAGGGTACCATGCTCGATATCGACCATGGCACCTATCCGTTCGTCACTTCTTCCAGCGCGACTTCCGGCGGCGCTGCGACTGGAACTGGCGTTGCGCCGAATGCGATCGAGTCAGTCATCGGACTCACCAAAGCATACTGCACGCGAGTCGGCGAAGGTCCGTTTCCCAGCGAGGAAAAAGGCGCTGCCGGCGAACAGTTGCGCAA
This sequence comes from uncultured Acidobacteriaceae bacterium, assembly GCA_964403025.1. Lineage (GTDB taxonomy): Bacteria > Acidobacteriota > Terriglobia > Terriglobales > Acidobacteriaceae > Sulfotelmatobacter. The sequence continues at coordinate 20,528 of CAYOEH010000016.1, forward strand.
GCGCGGTAACGAGTTCGGCGCGGTCACCGGACGTCCGCGCCGCACCGGTTGGCTCGACTTGCCGCTGTTACGTTACGCTGGCATGATCAACGGCATCTCCTGGCTGGTGGTGACGAAGCTTGATGTGCTGGATGAGCTTGCGGAAATTCCTGTCTGCGTCGGTTACATCGTCGATGGAAAGAAGACGATGGAGATCCCGGCGCAAGCCAGCGGTTACGACAAGCTGGAGTGCGTTTATCAGAAGCTGCCAGGCTGGCGGACATCCACGCAAGGTATTACGAAATTCGACCAGCTGCCGAAAGCCGCTCGAGACTACCTGGCTTTCGTCGAGAAGGCAACGGGAACCAAGATCGGCCTTGTCTCAACCGGCCCCGACCGGGATCACACCATCTTCATGGACGAATTCGCGAATGAGTTGCAGACAACTTCATCCCGAAAAGTCTAGAATTAGCTACCCATTTGTAAGACACCAAGACTGAGCAAGGAGCGCACGATGGTGGTTTTGGCGGTAACGTGGATGGCGAAGGTTGGCCGTGAAGGCGAGGTCACTGCAGTGTTTGCGAAGCTCACTGAAGAATCGCGCAAGGAGCCCGGCTGCGCCATGTATCAAGTCCACCGGCACAAGACAGAAGCGCGACGATTCTTCATCTACGAGCAGTACAAGGACGACGCCTCACTCGAAGCCCACCGGAACGCCCCACATTTCTTGCAGTACGCCCGCAAAGACCTGCCCAGAATTGCAGACCGCGTGGAAGGCCATCTCTTCGAGCCGCTCGGGTAGAGCTGTGGCGCGCGCCCCTCGCCGGCGGGTCCCGTCACTCGTTCTGGCTTCTCGCCCTCTGGCAGTGATAGTCCTATTTCGCTAGTTCGTAGCCTGCGAAGAAGAAACTCAGTTCAAAGCGCGCTGTATCCTCGGCATCAGAGCCGTGAATCGCATTGTGCTCAATGCTCGACGCCCACTTCTTGCGGATCGTGCCTTCCTCGGCGTTGGCCGGGTTGGTGGCTCCCATCAGGTTGCGCAGATCGGCGATGGCATTTTCTTTTTCCAGAGCCAGCGCAACGATCGGTCCGCTCGACATGAAATCGGTGAGCGAGCCATAGAACGGCCGGCTCGCATGCACGGCGTAGAACTGCTCCGCCTGATGCTTGGAAATTTCCAGCATCTTCATGGCGAGAATGCGGAATCCATTCTTCTCGAATTGTTCAATGATGTCGCCGACCGCATTCTTGGCGACGGCGTCCGGTTTCACGATAGTAAGAGTCCGTTGCAGAGTCTTCATAAGTGATCGTTAGTAGTCAGTCCTTCGTAGTGGAATTGCTGTCCTTGCTCGGTACTAGCAGCTAGACTTTTACTCCCAGCGCCGCCACCAGCGTCTCTCCAATATCCGCCGGAGACTTCGCCACGCGGATCCCAGCCGCTTCCATGGCCTTGATCTTCTCCGCCGCCGTTCCTTTACCGCCGGAGATGATCGCACCAGCATGGCCCATGCGGCGTCCGGGAGGAGCTGTCTGCCCGGCGATAAAGCCAACCACCGGCTTCTTCATGTGGCTCCTTACAAATTCTGCTGCTCGCTCCTCGGCATCGCCGCCGATTTCGCCAATCATGACCACAGCTTCTGTTTCCGGATCGCGATTGAACAGGTCGAGCGCGTCCAGGAAGTTGGTTCCAATAATCGGGTCACCACCAATCCCAATGGCGGTCGACTGCCCAATGCTGCGCTGCGTGAGTTGATGCACCGCCTCATAAGTCAGCGTCCCCGAGCGCGACACGATGCCGACCGGCCCTTCTTTATGAATCGATCCCGGCATAATGCCGATCTTGCATTTGCCCGGCGAAATAATGCCGGGGCAATTCGGTCCGATCAGCCGCGAGCGCCGATTCTGCAGGAACTCCCAGGCCTTTACCATGTCGAGCGTAGGAATGCCCTCAGTGATGCACACGATGAGTTCGACTTCAGCGTCGGCCGCTTCCATGATCGCGTCAGCCGCGAACGGCGGAGGAACAAAAATCACCGTTGTGTCGGCACCTGTCTTCTCCACGGCTTCAAGCACGGTGTTGAAAATCGGCCAGCCTTCGTGCGTCGTACCGCCCTTGCCCGGTGTTACTCCGCCCACCACCTGCGTTCCATACGCCGCACAGGCCTTGGCGTGAAATGTACCCTCACGTCCCGTCAGGCCCTGCACGATCAAGCGCGTGTTCTTATTAACCAGGATTGCCATAAGTATGATTCCTCGTTGCGTCTACCACGACCGTTCTTATCCCGAAGCGGGTGTTTTCTTCCTAAACTCCCCGCGCCGCCGCCACTACTTTGTCGGCTGCGTCTTTCATGGTGTCGCTTACCACAAAATTCAATCCCGAATTCATTAGAATCTTCTTGCCTTCATCCACGTTCGTTCCTTCCAGCCGCAGCACCACGGGAAGCTTGATATTGGTTTTCTTGGCCGCTTCCACCACGCCCGTTGCCAGCGTATCCACGCGCAAAATGCCGCCAAAAATGTTGATCAGCACTGCCTTCACGTTCTTGTCGCTCAGCAGGATTTCAAACGCGTGAGCCACCTGGTCCGCGCTTGCCCCGCCGCCGACGTCGAGAAAGTTCGCCGGCATCCCGCCCGCGTACTTGATGATGTCCATTGTGGCCATGGCCAAGCCCGCGCCGTTCACCATGCAGCCCACGTTGCCGTCGAGCTTGATGTAGTTCAGGCTGTATTTCGAAGCTTCAACCTCGAGCGGATCTTCTTCCGTGATGTCACGCAGTTCGCGAATATCGGGATGGCGGAACAGCGCATTGTCGTCAAACGTCAACTTGGCATCGAGCGCGAATAGCCGTCCATCGGTCGTTGTGATAAATGGATTGATCTCGACCAGCGAAGCATCCGTGTCAAGGAACGCCTTGTAGAGGTTAGAGAGGAATTGCACCGCGGGATTGATCTGCTTCGCATTCAGCCCAAGCTTGAAAGCCATCTTGCGCGCCTGAAAGCCTTCCAGTCCCATGCCGGGGTCGATATGCTGCTTCAAAATTGCGCCGGGATTTTCCGCCGCGACTTGCTCGATTTCCATTCCTCCGGCAGCCGACGCCATGAACACCGGCTTGCCTTCCGCGCGGTCGACCAGAATCCCCAGATACAATTCTTTCTCGATCGGCAGCGTCTCTTCGATCAGCAATCGCCGTACGATGCGGCCTTCCGGCCCGGTCTGATGCGTGACCAACTTCATGCCCAGCATTTTTCCGGCGAGCTCCCCCGCCTCATCGGCAGACTTGGCGATCTTTACGCCCCCGCCCTTACCGCGTCCGCCGGCGTGAATCTGCGCCTTGACCACCACTCCGGTCGCGCCGGCGCTGAATAATTCCTTGGCAACGGAGTCAGCCTCTTCACGCGAGGTCGCCATCGTCCCGCGCGGCACCGTCACACCATACTTCTTAAGAATCCCTTTTGCCTGGTACTCATGGATTTTCATAATGACACTCGTCAACTAAGAATCGGAAGGAACCTGCTTGCGGCTTTCAAATGAGGGCAGCAAACTCTTAATTTTATAGAGAGGAACCGTTTAGGGCAAACCCTCCCCCGCTTCTTTTTAGCGCGCCGTTCATCTAAGCCTAAATCGGGAGTGGACACTGGACTGCGAAGGAAACGCTCAGAAGGCTGAGAGGATCAAATCGTGAAACTGGTTTCACTGAATGTGGCGAGGCCGCGTTTGATGGTCTATAAAGGCGCGACCATCAACACTGGGATCTTCAAGAAACCTGTGACCGGCCGCGTAGCGGTCCGCACCTTGAACCTCGAGGGCGATCAGCAGGCGGATCTGAGCGTTCACGGGGGTCCCTACAAGGCGGTCTACGCTTACCCCTCGGAGCACTATGACTTTTGGCGGAGAGAGTTGCCCGGTACGGATTTGCCTTGGGGCATGTTCGGCGAGAATTTTACGACCGAGGGTCTCACGGAAGACGAGCTTCACGTTGGCGACCGGCTTCGCATCGGCTCATCCATTGTGATGGTCCGCCAGCCGCGCATGCCGTGTTACAAGCTTGCGGCCAAGTTTCAGCGTGACGACATGATTGAGCGATTCTTGCATAGTGGACGCAGTGGACTCTATTTTTCCGTGGAGCAGGGAGGCGAGGCCGGAGAGGGAGATTCGTTTGAACTGATTTCGCAAGATCGCGAAGGAATTACCATCTCCGAAATGAACCGTCTTTTCTTTCGCGAGAAATACAATCGCAATCTGCTGCAAAAGGCGATCGCCACTACTGCTTTGCCCGAAGACTGGCGCGAATACTTCTTGCCCAGACTAATCGGGCCCGGGGTTCAGGCTTCCCGTTAGATCACTCACATCGCGGTCGCCGGTTATCCCTTACAATTCCGAGTGAGATGATCCTCGACGCTCTCCATCGCATCGCCAATCACGGCCAATCCCTGGACCGGACGGAATCGCGCGAAGTCATGGCGGAAGTCCTTGCGGGAAATTCCACCGACTCTCAGATCGCGGCGCTGCTCCTGGCTTTGCATATGAAAGGTGAAACCGTCGAAGAGATCGTCGGCTTCGCCGAAGCAATCCGCGCTGCTGCCACGCCGTTGCCATTCTCATTTGCCGAGTCCGAAGAAAGCTCCGACGCCAATGCCCTCTACGTCAGCGGCACCGGTCGTGATGCGCTGGTCGATACTTGCGGCACTGGAGGCGATGCAAGCGGCACCTTCAACATTTCAACCGCAGCTGCATTCGTAACTGCGGGTGCGGGAGTGCATGTGGCCAAGCACGGCAATCGCAGCCTCACCTCGAAGTGCGGATCGGCCGACGTGATGGAAGCCCTCGGAGTCAACATCCAGTTGTCTCCCGAGCGTGCCGCTCAATGCCTGCGCAAAGTCGGAATCTGTTTTCTCTATGCGCCCGATCTGCACTCCTCCATGAAACAGGTGCAAAAGGTGCGCCGAGAGCTCCGCCTGCGGACCATGTTCAACCTGCTCGGCCCGCTCACCAATCCGGCGCATGCTTCAGGACAGGTGGTGGGTGTCTACGCGCTGGATATGGTCGAGAAGCTTGCCGAAGCGCTGAGTATGCTCGGACTGCATCGCGCGCTCGTAGTACACGGCCTCGACGGCCTCGACGAGATCACGATCACCGGCCCAACTCGCATTGCCGAGGCCCGCGATGGAATTGTTCGCACCTATGAAGTCGTTCCCGAAGAATTCGGCCTGGAGCGTTCCAGGCTCGAAGACATCTCTGGCGGCGACGCCGCCGAAAATGCGGTTATCGTTCGCGAGGTGCTGAGCGGGAAGAAATCTCCCCGGCGCGACGTTGTCCTGCTGAACTCAGCGGCCGCGCTGGTGGCCGCTCGCCGTGCCGATCATCTGGCCGAGGCACTCCCCATGGCTGCAGAATCGATTGACTCCGGCGCGGCGGTCTCCAAACTTGCAGCCTTGGTAAGCTTCACCAGAGGAGAAGGGAAGTAAATCGCCATGTCTTGCGTGCTGAGAGCGAGCGGTGCCAATTTTGACGTCGATGAATTCTTGAAAATTTCTTCGCTGGATGCTCTGACGGCGTTCCATCGCGGCGCCGTGCAATTTCACACTTCGAGCGTGACCCGCAGAAGTGATTATTCTGGAGTGAACGTGAGCGTGAGCACCAGAGAATTTTCCGATTTAAATGGTCTGGTAGACGATGCAGTTGGATTTCTGCGGGAGAATGACCGGGAGTTGAGGCGCCTGCGGGATTTCCCCGGCCTGGATCGCATGGATCTTGAATTTCCCGTGGAAGATCGCGATCTGGTGTTCCAGCGCGATGCCTTTCCTCATCAACTCCTATCGCTCCTGGGCGAGTTGCGAATCGGCCTGATCGTTTCGCGCTATCCGGCACACTCCGGAGCAACCGATCAAGTCCCCATGGAACAATAGAGATGCTTGCATCTGAGATGTTCTTGATCCCCGATTAGTTATTTGTCCGGGTCGCCAGTCTCGCCAGCCTCAATCTTGAAGGCATTGTTCGTTGTGTCGCTCTCCGGCACGCTGCCATCGTTCACGACGATTTCCTCCGGCGCTTTCGCGGTCTCCACGCGAATCACTCCCTTGCTGTTGCCACGCACCTCAACCCGCTTCATAACTTCACCGCCAGCGAATTTTACCGTGATTGGAACCTCGGCCCCCGCCTGTCCCAGGTTGTCTACGGTGACCGTCAACAGGTAAACATCATTCATGGACTTGCGCGAAAATGCCGACTCCACTTTAAAGTCCGGCAGTCCGCGGTCGCGGTAGACCCAATCGTCGAAAAACCATTCCAGATCTTTCTGGCTCTGCGCCTGAATTAATTTCTGCATGTACGAAGGTTCTCTATCCTGCTCCGGATGGTACGACGCCAGAGCTTTCTTCAATGCTTGATCGCCGACCATGTCGCGCAGCATCCACCACGCACACATCGCTTTGCTGCGGTAAAGTTCTTCGTCAGCGGTGTTCACCAGCGACCGGTTCACCTCATCTTCGGATCGTGGAGCGGTCGTTGGTCTCCCTTTCTCGTTCTCCGCCGCGCTAAATGCGACCCGGTGCGTTGTCATGTAATCCAGCGCAGCCTGGCGCCCGCTCTGATGCTCCACAAACAGCGCCTGCGCAAAGTGGGCCAGCCCCTCGTTGATCCAGGGCCGCGGCGAGGAGAGCGCTGCGTGCGTAAGCTGGTGCGCGGCCATCAATCCTGCTGCTTTGGAATCCGCATTCGCCAACGGAATTAGGAGAAGAGAGCCACTCTCAAAGGGAGCGGCGTTCGGGTCGTCGAGATCAGCTGTTTGCGCTTTGTTTCGCGGCGATCCAAACCAGTCGGTAATGAGCGGAGTCACCTTTTCCGCCGCATCCGCGTACGCAGCCGCCGCCACGTCGTGCCCATGCAGGTAATGGACCGCGATATCCGCCCGCTCTGCGACTTCATAGTCAGCCATCACGAACGTTGGTGCAACCGATCCAAGAGTTCGGTACGAGCAATCCGCGACGAACTGGTGCCTAACCCCAAGCGCCGACGGGCATGTCGTGGCATTCACCAGAAGCTCTGGCTTCTCGTTTTCATCATCGCTCGGCACCGCAATCTGCAGATGCATGGTGGAGGTTGTCTCCCGGGTCTTCCACCTTCCCATCGCCTCGAATTCGCTGTTGCCTTCGGAAAGATTCCCTGCTTCGGTAGCGATCGGATACCACGCCACGTTGCCCGCTCCTCGGACCGCCGTGAATTTCGTACTGATCTGGTCCCAGTCCGCGCTGCGTGCGGCATCTTCGGGCGCTCCGATCCGCGTGAGCCGCGTCGCGTCCAGCACGATCACTCCTTCGTAACCAATCTCCAACTCAATCGTGGCCTTGGGCGCGACTGCTTGCGGTAAAGTCACGATGGCTTCGGAAAGCTCGCCAGTATGATCGATATCAGAAGTGTAGGGCTGCGCGACAAACTGCAGAGGTTTGCCACCGGCGTTGATGGAACGCCAGTTTAGAGATGACGAAATCTGCAGCACCGCGATCTTCTGCGGCGTTTGCGAATCGTTACGAAGAATGATCTTGCCCCGAACTCCCAGACGCTGCTGCTCCGGTTCCACGCGGACGTTCAGATCGTAGCTGGTGAAAGTAAAAGCTTCGCGATCGAGAGAAAGGGCGTTCACCACAGAGGTACAGAGGACACAGAGCAAGCAAAGCCGTAGACTGCACAGCTTCATTTCGCACCCGCGGACGCCTCGTTATTTTTCGCGCGCCTCTGCCGCACAATTTCGTACATCACAACCGCTCCCGCCACCGACACGTTCAGCGAAGGAACCTTCCCCAGCATCGGAATCGACACCAGAAAATCGCATTTCTTCTTCACCAGATCGTGCAGTCCCTTGCCTTCCGCGCCCAGAACCAGCGCGCAATCCATGTTGTAGTCAAGGGCGTCATACGTCTGCTTGCCGCGCTCGTCGAGGCCGACCGTCCATATATTGCGCTCCTTCAAATCTTCTATCGTGCGCGCGATGTTGGTCACCTTTGCGATCGGCAAGTATTCGCTGGCCCCGGCGGAAGCTTTCGTCACCGTCCCGGTTACCGGCGCGGCGCGGCGCTCCGGGATAATCACTCCATCCGCTCCCGCAGCATCGGCCGTGCGCAACACCGCGCCCAGATTGTGTGGATCCTCCACGCCATCAAGCACGACCACCAGCGAGTAGCGCCCTCGTTTTGCGCCAACCACATCGTCCAGATCGCTGTATTGTTTGGCCGAAGTGACCGCTACTACACCCTGGTGCGCGGCGTTGCCGGCCATGTGGTCGAGCTCCACGCGAGTGAGAAAACGCACGGGCACGCCCAGCTTGCGGCAGTCTTCAATCATCCGCTGCAAACGGATGTCATGTCGCTCCTTCGCCATGCCCACCCATTGGAAAGCCCGTCCCCGGGCCTTCAGCGCTTCGGTGACTGCATTGATGCCGTAGATATAGTTCATGAATATTCAGTGTACCGAAAGCCACGAATTCAGACAGCGCCCGGCATGTTCGCCTGCCAAGGTTCGGGAAGGGCACGGCTTCGGTTCTGAGACTGCCTTAGCAGGCGAAGCGCGCCGCAGGCGCCCCAAAGCCCGCATGACCGTGGAAGAGCGGCGTTTTAGCGCCGCGTAAGGCCATAACTCACGCGGGCTTTAGCCCCTGAGGGTCGCACTAAGAAGTCGCACGACTTCGCTCGGCTCCGGCCGCTCCGTATAATCCTCGTTCGCAAAAGCGTAGAGCACCGTGCCGTCGCGGTCGATAATGTAAGTCGCAGGAATCGGCAACTCCCAACTGTCATCGCCGTTCACGAACGGCAGGTTGACGAATGCCCGCTGGTAGATCGCTTGCTGCTCTTCGGGAACGCGATAGGTCAGCTCGAATTGCCGCGCAACGTTGCTTCCGGCATCGGAGAGCAAGAGAAATCTAAGCTTGTGCTGATCGTGCATGAAGAACGCTTGCTTCACAGTCTGCGGAGAAACCGCCACCAGCGTTGCGCACGCCTGCTCAATCTCCGGCAAGACGAGATTCATCGCTTCCATCTGACCGACGCAGAACGGACACCAACGCCCGCGTATGAAGCAGAGTACGAGCCGTCCCTTTGCCAGCAGGTCGGAGGAAGAAATACTCTTGCCGTCGTGATCTTGAAGCTGGAATTCCGGAATCTTCGCGCCGACGGGCAAGACGTTCGCGGCTAACCGTTGTTGCTTTAGTTCGGCGACGGCGCGGGCATGAACCGCCTGCGTCTCCGCCGGAACGTACTTCGCGATCAGTTCCTTGCGCTCGGCAAAAATCTCGCGCAGAGGACGGATGTCAGTGTCCGGACTGGATTCTTCGAGCGATCGCCATTTCATAATGAGCAGTGGCCAGTGTTCGGTGATCAGAAGGGTAAAAAGCCAGTGCTGGCCACTGATCACCAGCTACTGACCACTGCCTACATTCCCGGCAACTTCATCCCCGCCATCCTCCGCGCGAAGCTGGGCTTGCCCATCTGCTTGAACATCTTCTTCATCTGCGCGTACTGGCGGAGCAGGTTATTCACTTCCTGCACGCTGGTGCCGGAGCCGCGGGAGATGCGCTTGCGGCGGCTGCCATTGATCACTTCATGATGGTTGCGCTCGTGCGCGGTCATCGAATTGATGATGGCCTCAACCCGGTTGATCTGTTTTTCGTCCACATTGTCAGCGGCCTTCTGCAATCCGGAGAACGGCCCGATCGACGGCATCATGCCAATCAGGTTCTTGATCGACCCCATCTTCTTCACCTGCCGCAACTGGTCGCGAAAATCTTCGAGCGAGAAGCCGTCACCGCTGAGCGCCTTGCTGGCCATCTCCGCGGCCTTCTTCTTGTCGATCTGCTGCTCGGCGCGCTCGATCAGCGAAAGAATGTCGCCCATGCCAAGAATCCGCGACACGATGCGGTCCGGATGAAACGGCTCCAGCGCGTCGTACTTCTCGCCGACACCGATGAACTTGATGGGCTGGCCCGTGACCTGGCGAATGGAAAGAGCAGCACCGCCGCGGGCGTCGCCATCCATCTTGGTGAGGATGACGCCGGTAAGCGAAAGCTTTTTGTGGAACTCGTCGGCGGAGCGGACCGCATCCTGCCCGGTCATGGCGTCGGCGACGAACAGAATCTCCGAGGGATTGAGCAGCTTCTTCAGCGACTGCATCTCGTTCATGAGATCGTCGTCGATATGCAGACGCCCGGCAGTATCGACGATCAGCACGTCGCAGCCGGAAACGATGGCCTCACGGCGGGCCTCTTTTACCAGCCGCTCGACTGCTTGTGTGAGCTGTGCGGGCGTGTTCGCCTCGCCCACTTCGCCTTCATAAATCTGCGCCTTGACGGCCTGCGCCACCACTTTCAACTGCTCGCGCGCCGCGGGGCGGTACACGTCCACCGAAACCAGCAGCGGGCGATGCCCGCCAATCTTGAACCAATTCGCCAGCTTGCCCGAAGTGGTCGTCTTGCCGGACCCCTGCAGTCCCGCCATCAGCACCACAGTAGGCGGTTGCGATGCAAACTTCATGCGCGCCGTGTCCTTGCCAAGCGTCTCGACCAGTTCGTCGCGCACGATCTTGATGACCTGCTCGCCCGGAGAAAGCGCGGTCAGCACTTCTTGCCCCACGGCCTTGGCCTGTATGCGGTCAATCAGTTCTTTGACCACTTTGAAGTTGACGTCGGCTTCGAGCAGCGCCAGCCGAATCTCGCGCAGCGCCTCCGCAATATTCTCTTCGCTCAGCCGGGCCTGGCCGCGCAGGGACTTAAACGCGCGCTGCAGTTTTTCCTGAAGATTCTCGAACATAAGCCTCTAGAATGTATATTACCAGCGGTCGCCGAGCGAGGGTCGGCCCGAAGGATGTTCGAATACACCATAAGTCTAATTGGGGGAGAGTAAAGTGGGACCGCCCGTATCACGGGTGAGGTTCGGGGCCGACTCTGCCATCTGACTATTTGCTTTGGAGAAAAGGCGATCGAGGAGTCGGCATCAGATTACTTCAAGGCCCTATGCCAGGCGCGCCTCCGACTCGAAAAAGAGGGCCTCAACCTGTTCTGCTACGGCGCGAGTCTGGATGTTCGCCCCTCAGGAATGAGCCGGGACAAGGGCTCAGGGCTGAAGGCATACCGGATGAAGATCGGACGGAAGCCAGTTATAAGTGACCTCGTTGGAATTTTCGAGGTGGGCCCGGATGTTAGCCCCGCGACGGTGGCCGAGCAAGAAGAGTACTTCGAAAAGTGGCTTAGGTCTGAAAGGGTCTAGTGCCGAAGGCACGGCATGCGAAAGCCCGGCACGGCAGTACCGGGTAAGCGAAGCCTTGGGCAGCAAGTCCCTTTTAGGGACGGCACGCCTTCTGCGCAGCCCGCGGTGTGACATCCAGCATAGACGTATCTCCACAAAACTGTGGACAGTCGGCGCATGGCCCACCGGTATCCCAATATTCTTATCCATTGCGTCTTCAGCACTAAGGAGCGGCAGGATCTCATTCCTCAGGAACTGCTGCCCAGACTCTGGAAATACTTTGCAGGCATTGGCCGGAATCACGGAATCCCAGTGCTCGCTGCGGGAGGCATTTCAAACCACTCGCATTTGCTGATTGCACTCCCGCCGGACGTGCCTGTTTCGAAGGCTATTCAAGTCCTGAAAGCAAATTCATCGCGCTGGCTCCATGAACATGGATTGGATTTTGCCTGGCAGGAGGGATACGGAGCCTTCAGTGTGAGCAGTTCGAATAGAAGCGTCGTGAAGGACTACATCGAGCATCAGCCGGAGCATCATCAGCAACGATCATACGAAAACGAGTTTGAGGCTATGTTGCGGAAGTCAGGGATGCCGTTTGATCCAAATGACGCGTTCGGGTAGCGTGCCGTCCCTTTGGGACTCGTTCTAACTCGTCTTTCGCCCCGGCACTGCCCTGCCGGGCTTTCCCATCCCGTGCCTGCGGCACTGGTTACCCCACCTTCGGCCTTATCATCTCAAATCTCTGTGTCGTTCTGGTGTATTGAATCCCGCCCATTCTTCCAATCAGGTCCAGCGAATTTCGATCCAGCTTGCCTTCTTTGAGATGCGCGTCATTCACGTGAATCGAGACAATCTGCCCGATCACCAGGCTACTGCTGGTAGGAGCTGGGGAAAAATCGAGAATCTGATGCAGCTTGCACTCAAAACTGACCGGAGACTCGGCTACTCTCGGCGGTCGGACGACCTTGGACGCAGCTGGCGTGATTTTCGCCAATTCGAATTCGTTGACCGACGCGTCGTATTCGCCGCTGGTTAAATTCATCGCCTCGCGAAGTTCGTAGGTGACGATGTTGACCACGAATTCCCGCGTCTCGCGAACGTTCCGCAGCGTATCTTTCGCCTCGCCATGGTGAGCTCCCGCCTGCTTGGATGGCCGAAGTCCAGGCGCGAAAGCCAATAATGGAGGATCTACGCAGACCGCGTTGAAAAAGGAAAACGGCGCCAGGTTAAGCTGTCCCGAGGCGCTTACGGTCGAGACCCACGCAATCGGGCGCGGCGCCACGGAATTGAGCAGAACATTGTAAATCTCACTGTGGGAAATGTCTGATGGGCTGACGATCATTCTATCGAGTATAACTTTTCACGCGTTCACTTCGTTACGGCGAACACTTCCTTTGCCGCGATCACCGTGTTGCAGTGAATCGTCACTGTATCCTCCACATTTTGCGCGTAGCCGCCAGCGTAGGTCACCATCACGGGGATATTTCGGGCATGCGCTACGCGAAACACGAGTTCGTCGCGCTTCTTCAATCCCTCAATCGTGAGTGAAAGCCCACCCAGTTGATCCTCTTTGTATGGATCCGCGCCTGCCAGATAGCACAGCAAATCCGGCTCACACTGCCGCAGACCCGAACTCAATGCGTTGTCGAGCCACGCCAGATAATCGTCGTCTCCCATCCCGTCGGGCAGGTCCACGTCGATCGAGGAGGGCGGCTTCCACATGGGATAGTTGTTGTGCTGGTGAAGCGAGATGGTGAAGACGTCCCCTGCATTCGGATTACGCCGCCGGATTCCTTGCGTTGCGACCGGTGACCCCGAGGCCGAGGGCAGAGCTTCGCCCAGCGCACGCTTCCCGGCGAAAATCACGGCCGTGCCGTTGCCCTGGTGCACGTCGCAATCGACCGTCATCGCCGTGCGAATCGCGCCATCGCGCTGCAATCGCCGGATGGCGACCGCCACGTCATGGATCATGCAAAATCCCTCGCCGTGGTCCGGAAACGCATGATGAAATCCGCCGCCAATGCTGACTGCAACCCGGTCGGCCAAGGCCTGTCGCGCCGCCAGCATCGATCCTCCCGCTGCCAGCCAGAACGCCTCCACCAGTTCCCGCGAGTAAGGAACCTCAAGCTCCAATTCCTCTCGCGAGCTCAGCGTGCCCGTCTCCAGCTTGTCCACATACTCCGGCGTGTGCACCAGCAGGATGTCCTCGTCACTGGCCGGTAGCGGTTCCAGGAAGTCGCTCGCTTCCGCCACCCCGCCCGCCAGCAGCCGGTCGTGGATGCGGCGGTATTTCTCCGCAGGAAAAACGTGTTCGCCGATGGGAAGGTAGTAGCCGTCGCTGTAGATCAGCTTGAAGGGAAGCATTCCGCGCTCAGATTCAGCGCCGGCCAAGCGGCTGCTGAAGGACTCCATATAATACGCGGGAAGGCAGCAATTAGCATTTAGCAATTGGCAGATACTCGGTTGGGAATTTGAGGCTGCTAATTGCCAACTGCGAATTGCTAACTGCCTAACTGCTTGTTTTTGCTACCGCTTCTTCGGGGGATGAATCGTCGTGGCCAGCATCGACCTCCGCACTGGCACAATCGCGCCCTTCGCCGGATCAGCCGCGGCGTTAGCGCGAGTCAACACTTCCTGCTGGATGTATTGCACAAATTCCTGGATCTGCCGTTGCATCTCTTCCATGCGCTCGCGCATTTGCAGGATGATCGCCATCCCGCTGATGTTCACGCCCAAATCGCGGGCCAACGACAAAATGAACTCTAACCGCTGCAGATCTTCGTCGGTATAAAGGCGAGTATTACCCTCGGTCCGCGACGGCTTCAACAGCCCCTCGCGCTCGTAAAGCCGCAGGGTCTGCGGATGAATGCCATACATCTCGGCTACCGCAGAAATCATGTACGCGCCCTTGGATTTACGCTTGGTCATCGTTTTGAGGGATCCTTCGCTACGCTCAGGATTTCGCTAGCAGGTTTAGACGCCCACTCTACAGCTCAATTTATAACAAAAACAACTCGGCCACGGATTATCACCGATTCTCACGGATCAAAAAAGCCAAATCCGTGTTCATCCGCGCAAATCCGTGGCCGAAATTCTGTCTACGCCGCCGGTTCAGCCTTCTGTTGGCCCCGCATAGCCCATCCCTGAGGCTTCAGCGAATGATTGACAGCGTAAGCCGCAAAGCCCGCCGCGATCAGGATCATGCCGAACTCGAACGAGCTCATATTCCAGACCTGCTCATGCTCGCTGCGAATAATAGAGAATCCCAGCAGCAGCATGGGCGGGATGCCGATCGCGATCGCCCCGAACAATCCGCCCGGGACGCGGAACGGACGCGCCAGCTCCGGCTCGCGGAAGCGCAACACGGCCAGCGCCACGAATTCCAGCAGCAGGCTGAAACCGTAAAGCAGGATGTCGAGCGTCACCAGCCGGGCAAAGCCCAACCCGAGGCACATCGCCCATCCCATCGCCAGCGCGACAATCGCAACCCAAGGCGCCCGCGATTTCGGATGCAGCTTGGCAAAAATGCCGGGCAGCATGCCATCCTGCGCCATCGCCAGCGGCAGGCGGGAATAGCTCATCACCAGCGCATTAAACATCCCAAACGCGCTGATCACTCCGCCCAGCACTACCCCAATCCGAAGCAGCGGTCCGCCCAGCAGTCCGGCAATGTCGGCCCACGAGCCAGTCTCCCACGCCGTCGCTTTCAGCCCAGTCATCCACATGGCCGCGAAGGGCAGCACGTAGCTCAAGGCCACAATCGCCACCGCAACCAGCATCGCCCGCGGATAAGTCCGCTGCGGCTTCTCCACTTCCGTTGCGATGGTCGAGGCGTTGTCCCATCCCATGTAGTTCCACATGCAGATGAGTAGCCCGCCCAGAATATCGACCGTCGACGTAGTCGGTTTTGTCACGGCGTTCGCCAGCGCTCCCAGCTTGAACGGGGCCAAGAGCACGATCGCGACAAACGGCGCCGACAGCGCGAAAAACAGCCACAGCGACGTGAGCGAAACCACCTTCACGCCGGCAATATTCAACACCGCGCAGGCAATCACCACCGCCAGCGCAACCCACCATCCGCGATTTCCTTCCTGGAACCACGGGAACATTCGCGTCAGGTAAGCCACGAACAGCGTGGGATAAATCGCCATATCGAAAACGGACGCGACCAGCGAGAGCCACGCTTCCTGAAATCCCCAGAAATTTCCCATGGCCCGCCGAACCCAGGCGTAGTAACCGCCTTCATAGGGCAGCGCGCTCGAAAGCTCGCCGATCATGAAGGCCGTTGGCAGGCTCCAAAGCAGCGGCGTGAGCAGCAGGATCAGAATTGCTCGTCCATATCCGGCGCCGTGCACGATGTCTTCCGTGCCATAAGTTCCGCCCGACACCATAAAGAAGGTAGCGGCGACCAGAGGCCACAGGGTGAGGCGAACGAATTTTTTCCGGTTGGGGATGACGGCGAGAGGTTGGGGGTTCTCGGATTGTTGGCGCGGGGCGCTAGCTGTTGCCAATTTCTATGTCTTCCTCCTCAGGCGACTCACTCTCAGCTACTCCGCAGCGGCTGGTCTGGCTCGAGCTTTCTGGTTTGGTTAGATTCCAGAAATCACGCCGGAGTTAGTTCGCAGTGTTAGAGATTACGGCATTTTCCCCACGATGCAAGAAAATTCTTGAAAAATTTTGTTACGCCGGGTGGGTACGGAGGTAACGGCGATCCAAATCAAGCCGAGCTAAGCTCACGATTCGCCCTCTCACCTGCGGTGAAACAGGAACTTGTTGCGGGGACAACCCGGCACTGGCTATCATTCAGCGTTGTCAGGAGGGGTTCTATGAAACTGCCGTTTCTCGCTGTCGCGCTTTCCGCTGCTGCGCTTTTCACGGCGCAGCCATCCAAGGCGCAAAACGCCTTCACGCCCGATCAGGTCAAGTACGGTCCAGCGCCGCCGTTCTTGCCTCCAGGAGCGCAACTCGCCGTTCTGGAGGGCAATCCAATGGCTGACTCTGGCGATTTCACCATCCGCCTTAAAATGCCGGATGGTTACAAAGTCGCCCCTCACACTCATCCCCACCGGGAGAATGTCACGGTGCTGTCGGGGACTCTCAAAGTCGGGATGGGGGATCAGTTCGAGGCCAGCAAGATGATGAGTTTCGGGGCAGGCAGCTTCGCCTACCTCGATCCCACCATGCACCACTACGCCGCGGCTTCCGGGGAAACGGTCATCCAGATCCACGGCATGTCGCCGGTCAAGTTCAACTACATCAACCCGGCCGACGATCCGAGCATGAAGAAGTAGGCAAACCAGCAAGGGCCCGGCTTTTCGCCGGGCCCTTATTGTCCCCTCTGTGGTGAAGGCTTTTCTAGACCTGCTTCCACAATTCTTCCCGCGGGTCTTCCGGATTCAGCTTCGCCAGCTCTCGCAGCAACTCTTTGGTGCGCTCGTCGCGCGGCATCGGCACCGTTACCGTGATCTCGACAATTTCGTCCCCACGCACGCCGTCCTTCGTGGCCGAAGGCACGCCTTTTTCGCGCAGCCGCAACTTCTGCCCCGACTGCGTCCCAGGAGGAATCTTCAGCAGTGCCCGCCCATCGATGGTCGGAACCTCGATTTTCGCTCCCAACGCAGCCTCCGTAGCGCTTACCGGGACGGTGAGATAAATGTCATCCGCATCGCGCCGAAAGACCGGATGCTCTTCGGTGCGAATGATTACATAAAGGTCGCCCGCCGCGCCGCCATGCGCCCCGGCATTGCCTTTTCCCGCCAGCCGGATGCGCTGCCCATCGCGGGTCCCCGCCTTGATCCTTACCTCCAGCGGCTCAGTCCGGCTCACCGTGCCTTCGCCGTGGCAGGTCGGGCACGTAGAAATATTCTTCCCCGTCCCCTGGCAGCGCGGGCACTGCACGTTGAACTTCATCCGCCCGCCGGTCTGCGTGATCTGACCAGTCCCGTTACACTCCGGGCATTTTCCCGGCGCTTCGATGTAGCCCTGCCCGTGGCAATTCGAACAAACATCCTGGCGCGTAATGTTGAGCCGCATCACCCCGCCGCGGATCGCCGTCCAGAACGGCACGTTTACCTGATATTCCAGGTCCGAGCCCGGCTCTGGTCCAGTCTCCGCTGTCGCCGCCCCATGTCCGCCGCCGAAGATTCCAGAGAAAATGTCTCGGAATCCGCCGCCTCCGCCGGTTCGCCGGCCTCGCCCCGCGCTGTCCGCCAGATCGGAGAAATCGAATCCTCCGAAATCAAAGGGAACACCTTGCCCGCCGGCTCCGCCGCCGGAGAATCCTCCCGGCGCCCCTCCGGAAAATCCGCTCGTCCCTCCGCCGCGCGCGTAGGCCTCCGCCGTCGCCGGATCAATATTGTCCGAATAGAATCCGACCTGGTCGTAGATCTTGCGCTTCTTGGGATCGCTGAGAACGTCGTTTGCATCGGAGAGCGCTTTAAACTTCTCCTCGGCAGACTTGTCCCCCGGATTCACGTCAGGATGGTATTTCCGCGCCAGCTTGCGAAACGCCTTGCGAATCTCCTCCGCCGACGCGGACTTCTTTACTCCTAAGATCTCGTAATAGTCTTTCTTAGTAGGCGTCGCCATTTCTAAGTTCTGTCATCCTGAGCGAAGTTTCTCTGCGCGAAGCGCAGGGAACCGCAGTCGAAGGACCCCATGCCCGTGAATCCCCGCAACGACGAGTTCAGGAGTTCTCTCATAAGTCCTTGATCGCCTCTCCAGCAAACGCCATCTGCGCTCCCCACGTCTCCGCCAAATCTTCCCATCGCAGATTCTTCGACTCAATGAGCGCGACCTTCTTCACCCGAATCCACCCTTTTAATTGCTTCTCACCGCCGATGGCCTTATGCACATCATCGAAGCTCTCGTAATATACCAGCCGGTCGCAATGATACTTGCCAGCAAACCCTTCGACCTCGCCCCGCTTATGTTCCAAAGCTCGCCGATAGATGCTGTTCGTCATGCCGATGTAAAGCGTTCCAGAGCCGCTGCACACGATATAGACGAAATACTCGTGATCCTTCATGCGAACCCCACGGACCTGTCATCCTGAGCGGAGTTTCCGTTCGCGAAGCGAACGGAAACGTAGTCGAAGGACCCCATGCTTCTTAATCTCATCACGAACTTATCAGAAAGTTCTCAACCCGAACTGAGCATCGTGAGAACTCCTAGCCATGTCCATCTCGCTGCACGCTAGCAAGGGGGCCTTCGACTCCGTGACCGCTTGGTTTCGCGAAGCGGCCACTCCGCTCAGGATGACAATTCTGAGATGGTCATGACTAGTTCGGCGATCGATGCTCCTCTTGTAACACGATCAGTGGCTCGGATTCCGCCGCATCCTCATACACCGGAATTCGCCACGCTCCCGTTGGCGTGGAAACAAGTACCCGCCACCGTCTCTCATCCTCTGCCAGACTCAAGAAATAAGTCTGGTCATTCACCTGAAAATCCATTTCACTCTCCCCTGGGATCCTTCGCCCGACCCGTCAAAATGTATGGCGCGAGCAAACCTGCCCGCGCCACACGGTTCAAACTGAAAGCTGACCGCTGAGAGCTGACAGCCTATTTCTTGTCCTCGACGTCCACGTACTCAGCATCGATCACGCCTTCATCTTTCTTGGCTTGACCGTTGCCGCTGTGGTCGCCGCCCGCCGCCGCGCCGGGAGTTGGCCCACCGTCCGCCGGACCTTTCGCCTGCGCCGCCTTGTACATCTCCTCGGCCAGCTTGTGCGAAGCCTTGGTCAGCGTCTCGCGAGCCTTATCCATCTGCGCCTTGTCATTCGACTCCAGCGCCTTCTTGGCGTCAGCCAACGCATTCTCCACGTCGCCGCGGTCCGAGCCCGAGATCTTGTCTCCCGAGTCTCGCAGCATCTTTTCGACGCTATAGACCATGCTGTCGAGCTGGTTCTTAGCCTCAATCGACTCTCGCGCTGACTTGTCTTCCGCCGCGTGCGCGTCGGCTTCCTTGGCCATGCGTTCGACCTCTTCCTTCGACAGTCCCGAAGACGACGTGATCGTAATCTTCTGGTCCTTCCCAGTGGCCGTGTCTTTCGCGGTCACGTTCAGGATGCCGTTGGCGTCGATGTCGAACGTCACCTCAATCTGCGGCACGCCGCGCGGAGCCGTCGGAATCCCGGTCAAGTGGAACTTGCCCAGAGTCCGGTTCTGCGCCGCCATTGGACGCTCGCCCTGCAGAACATGCACCTCAACCGAGGTCTGATTGTCCGCCGCGGTCGAGAACGTCTCGGTCTTCTTGGTCGGAATCGTCGTGTTCCGCGGAATCATCGGAGTTGCCACCCCGCCCAGCGTCTCAATCGAGAGCGACAACGGAGTCACGTCCAGCAGCAACAAATCTTTCACTTCGCCACCGAGCACACCACCCTGAATCGCCGCTCCAATCGCGACCACTTCATCAGGATTCACTCCCTTGTGGCCTTCCTTGCCAAACAGCTCTTTCACCAGCGCCTGAATCCGCGGCATACGCGTCTGTCCGCCGACCAGCACGACTTCGTTGATCTTGCTGGCGTCCACGCCCGCATCTTTCAAACACTGCTTGCACGGCCCCACTGACCGCTGAATGATGTCTTCCACCATTCCTTCCAGCTTGGCTCGCGTCAGCTTCTTCACCAGATGCTTCGGCCCGCCGGCATCCGCCGTAATGAACGGCAGATTGATTTCCGTCTCCATCGTGGTCGAGAGCTCAATCTTGGCCCGCTCGGCCGCGTCACGCAGCCTCTGCAGCGCCATCTCGTTGCCCTTGCCCCGCAGGTCCAGACCTTCATCTTTCTTGAATTCGTCAATCAGCCAGTCAACAATCCGCTGATCCAGGTTGTCTCCGCCCAGGTGCGTGTCGCCATTGGTGGCCTTCACCTCAATCACGCCCTCGCCCACTTCCAGAACCGAGATATCAAACGTTCCGCCGCCGAAGTCGTACACGGCGATCATCTCGTCCTTCGTCTTGTCGAGACCGTAGGCCAGCGCCGCCGCCGTCGGCTCATTGATAATGCGCTTCACTTCCAGCCCGGCAATCTGCCCGGCATCTTTGGTGGCCTGCCGCTGCGCGTCGTTAAAGTACGCGGGCACGGTGATGACCGCTTCGTTTACCTTCTCGCCGAGGTAATCTTCCGCCGCCTTCTTCAGCTTCTGCAAAATCAGCGCTGAAATCTGCGGAGGCGTGTACTCCTTGCCCTGCGCCAACACTGCTACGTGGTCGCCCGACTGCACCACCTTATAGGGCACCATCTTGATCTCTTCTGTCACTTCGTTGTAGCGCCGACCCATAAAGCGCTTGATCGAATAAACCGTGTTCTCCGGATTGGTAATCGCCTGCCGCTTCGCGACCTGCCCCACCAACCGTTCCCCAGTCTTGGTAAAACCAACCACGGAAGGCGTGGTTCGCCCTCCTTCTTCATTAGGGATAACTTTGGGCTCGCCGCCCTCCATCACCGCCACGCAAGAATTGGTCGTCCCAAGGTCAATTCCAATAATCTTGGCCATAATCGTCTCCTGTTATCTTTCCTGATACAAATAAGTGCCTTGTAATCAATGTGCTTATGATTGCCAACAGTTCCATGCTAAGACCTGAGTGGAATGCTGTCAAGGTTTAGATGCGGCGTGGTGGGAGGAAGTTGCGGCATATCCAAAGGATAGAGATGCAGGAGAAGAACAGGTGGTAACGGCCGTTCTCGACTGGGGCGGGTGGTGGCCACCTGAAATTTCCAGTCCTGGTTTCCGTTTCGAAACTTGAGGGTGCCCCACCCTAACGCGTTCTCTGCGCTAGGGTGGGGCTTTTTGACTTCCTGTCCATGTCCGCGGACCGCCCCATGCTTCGCGCTCTTTGCGAAGCGTGGGATTCCACGGTCCCATCCCTCTGGGGTTTTATTGATTCCCCTGGTCATCCTGAGCGAAGCGACTGCTTCGCGAACGCGAAGCAGCCGCGCAGTCGAAGGACCCCTGCCCGCTTCGCGAATGCCATCTCCGCTCAGGATGAGAGAGCCGGGGGCCCGACCACGCCCATTACTTCACCGGAATCAAGTCGAACTTCCCTGACGACTCTTCGTAGAACACCGCGCCTTCTTTTGCGTCGCCGCCGCTCCAGTGCTTGTGTCCTCCCGGAACCCTCAAGAAGTCACCCGGACCGACGCGCTTTTCGCCGGCATCGTCCTTGTACAAGTAAGCGCCCTTGATTACGACGATCCACACATCGTTGGTGTGGATGTGCATTCCGCTATCCTGTCCCGGATCGAACTTGGTAAAAGTGGCGTGCGCTCCCTTATCGGCGTCGCCCCAGATTTTGGCCATGGCTACGCCCTTGACCCTTGTCATGTAATTAGCCTGATCCGAAGAGACATAAACGACTTCCTTCATTTCGTTCTGTCCCTGCACCCGCCCCACAGACCACGCGACCATGACCGCCGCCGCCACTCCCACAACGACTAGTGTTCGCTTCATCTGATTCTCCTTTTTCCATCGCAGTTTTCGATGTAATCCGAAGCCGCCGCATTCTACACTGGCGAGCCGCACAGCACCACGACTGGGATAGGCATCAGGAAAACGCGGAGGCATCCTCAAATCTTTGTAAAACTGGCGGGTGGTCCGCGTTTTCGGCAGGCGGTGTCAAGCCTCTCAATAATATTTCTAACCCCTTGCGCCTGAACTCCATGCGGCGAATCAGCCACACCCAAAACGCAGCACCTGTGTTATAATGGCTCTGTCGTGATTAGCTGTACGATATACGAATCATCTAGCCTCAAGCCCAGCCTCCGCCCCGCCGCTAACTCCTTATTTCCCAATATTTTACCCGCAGGTTATTGGTTCCAAAGATTTTATCTGGCCGGCCACAGATCGCCCCAGCGCAAGCTCAACAAAGCAAGGATATTAGCTGAAAGGTATGATTTATTTCTGGTCACACTCTCGAAAGGGCCTTTCACTCCCACAAAACAAAACGCCCCAGACTCTTTCGAGTCGGGAGCGTATGTCGATCAGCCCTCCCCCAAGTGCTGCTCAATCAGGAGACTAATCGGAAGCCGCACATCGGTAAATGGCTACTCCGTGCCATTGTCGAGAACGCCACGGTCCTTATGATTGTTTCTCCATTTCGAACGAAGTCGTCGTCCCGTGCAGTTTATCGGTGTAATCCACGTGGATCGACTTGCCGTCCTTCGAAACCGACATGCGGTTAATTCCCACTACCTTCCCGTCGCGCTTGTCGATCTCCTCAATGGTGTTCGCAGAAATTCGCTTCAGCGAAACCAGGGTGTGCCCTGGATCTCCCTCAACCGGGTAGTCTTTGCCATCGAACTTCGCGTCGTAGCTTTCGCCGTTCGGGTCTGCCATTTTCAGCCCGTCCGCCGTGCTTTGATAGGTCACAGTCAGCCCATTGTTGGAGACGCTATCAACCTTCGAAGTCCGCCACGCTCCCGATAGCGCGTGCGAACCCGTAGCGCCCGGGCTTACTCGCGTGGATGTAACCTCTCCCGTCACCGGTTTGGCTTCGGTGCTGTCGGTGAATTTGTCGTGCAGAGTGTTCCCATCGTCCGAGACGGTTGCCGTGTCGGTATACATCACCTTCCCATCCTTCTTTTCGATGATCTCAATCGCGCTGGCATTTACGACTTTAACCGCGATGGTGTCGTAGTAAGGATGTCCCGTAACCTTCTGATCGTTGCCGTCGGCCTTCACCGCGATCTTTGGAACGCAGGTCAGACACTCATACATGTTATTGCTCAACGAATACTTGTCGGGCTTGGTGGGAAACTTCGCTGTGTCCAGTTTGGTCATCCAGGTTCCGTCGAATGGGCTTTGGGCACAGAGGGTCGCAGACGCCAATAGCACCGCAGCTAACAGCAGTCTTTTCATAAGACACCCCTTCAGTGAGATTTTTGGCAGCCCAGCAGGAAGGTTCGGCCCCGATCATTTCACGCCCGCGTGTTGGGCTGTCGGTTGGACGCGCAAATTGTAGCACCGCGCTCTCCGGACTGAGAAAATTCCGCGATAACCCGCCGCGCGACACCCGGTGTTTCGAGCGATCGTGTGACTTGTACTCTACTCGATCTCCGCTCGCCACAGCGGCTCTCCGCCGAGAGAGTGATAAAAGCCCCAGCCTGCCAGCGCCACCACGCTGAGCAGCGCGAGAGCGGAAGTCGTCATGTACCAGGCTGAGAAGTCGGAAGTGAACGGGACATTCAAGAGCATGTCGATGGTGAAGATCGCGCAGGCCAGCGGGATTAGTCCGAAACGATAGACGATCAGAGCCGCGATGGCGTAGATCAGAATCCATGCGGGCAACTCAACCGAGACGTAAGACGAGGTAAGTCCCTGGAGCAACGCGAACAGAGCAACGAACGCGATGACGGCGATCCAATCTTTTCGCAGCAAGACTTTCAATCCGAGTAGTAGAAAGAAGAACTGCAAGGTCCCCAGAATAGAAGCCGGGATCTGCATCAGCCACGCGCCCAGCGCCTCGCGCCCACCCGCCAGATATTCGGTCTGCGCAATTCCTGGCGGCGCTCCCATGTGCATCATCGGGATAGAACGAATCTGAAAGATGAGAATCCAGACTACGCCGAGCATCACGCCGAACAAAATGTCGCGCCCAACCAGCGGATCGCGGAATTGCCCCGACATGAGCCGGCTCCACGAAATAATGGTCTGCGGCCAGCGCCGCCGCACCCATGGTTCCAACGCCAAATACAGCATCCAGGTCAGTCCAGAGAGGAATAATGCGGTGCTCATGGCGAGGATGAAGACTCCCAGGGTTTCGATCCTGGGAACAAGATGCCCCCGGCACAGCCACAACAGTATCTCGAGCGCAAACATTACCGACGCCAGGCGAAACGCACCCTCGCGATCGCCGCGCCCTTGCCGGTAATTTCGTCGCGCCCAAAGAACGGCCCCCAGCAAGAGCGACAGGAACATTACGATTGCCAGCACCTGCTGCGCCTTCTTTCCCGTCGAGTCCGCTGGACTCTTCATGCGATCCGGTTTGGTCCAGTCGCCGATCAGGGAAAAGAAAACCGGCTTGCCATGCCACGAAGCCGCTTCCACCCGCAGCGGCCGCGTCGTTCCCGGCCACGTTCCCGTCCAGGCTACGCGCGTATCGGAGGAGGCCAGCGAGTTCCACGCCGGCTCCGCGTTCTGAAACTGCGCCACATCCAGTCCCGCCGCGGCGAAGAGAATATTCCAGTCAAACACGCCGGATTGCGCAGCCGTACCATCTTTCTGCGGGGGAATCGCCTGAAAATATGTCAACCGCCCTTGCGGATCGAGTTCCAGGTTGATCATCCCCGAAAGAGTTGTCGGAGGATCGTCGCGCATCACAATCCCGGGGTTCAACAGCTGATCCCGGAAGCCTTGCGCCATCATGTCATCGGGACTTTGCCGGTACCAGAACTGCAGCAGCGAGGGCCGCGCCGCGAGCACGGCATCCCAGTCCGGATGCGGCTTATCGTTCTTCTCCACATATTCCTGGAAGTCACTGTCCTGGTAGAGATCAGCCGCACGATCCAGCGGCCGCTCTGGATATCCCAGCCGTTCAACGATCTCTCTCGCCTTCTGCGTGAGCACCTCCGGCGTCAACTCCAGGCGCATCTTCCCGAGCCCGCTGTAATGAATGCCGAGAAACGTTACCAAGCCCAAAGCGATCAGTACCGAGGCGAAACACGCAACCGCGATCCTTGGACGCAGCCCAGCCGTTTCCCCGGATGCCGCCACCATCTGCGGCGAAGGTGTCTCGCCCGCCGCCAGCGCCGCCGCCAGTGGATCACCCCCCGGCAGGGCTGCGGCCACACTGAGCACCGTTGCTGGACGCGCCGATGGCTCGGTTTCGAGGCAGCGGAGGATCACGCGCTCAATCACCGGATTGAGATCCTTCACCACAGACGAAGGACGGCTCACAGTTCTGTCGTCCCCCGCGCGTACCTTCTTGTCGGATTTCGCCGAGAAGGCTCGCTTGCCAGTGAAGACTTCGTACAACACCAGGCCCAGAGAAAAGATGTCACTGCGGGTGCTGACTTCTTTCCCCGCCAACTGCTCGGGTGCCATATAGGCCGGAGTTCCGCTGCGCACCTCGGCTCCCTGAATCTGATCCGCGACGCCCGCCAGTCCGAAATCGGTGATGACCACTTGCCCGCGGCCATCCAGCATGATATTGGCGGGCTTCAGATCGCGATGAAGAACTCCCTTGATGTGGGCGGCGGCCAGTCCAGCGCAGAGCTGGCGGGCAATGTCGAGAGCCTTGTCTTCGGGCAGGCGGCCGATGCGCCGAAGGAGAGAAGCCAGGTCTTCTCCGTCGACATATTCCATGGTGAAAAAAGTGTGACCCTCAACTTCGCCTACGTCGTAAACGCGGCAAACGTTGGGATGAGAAACCCGCCTTGCGATCCGCACTTCATTCTTGAAGCGCTCGACTAGACCTTGTTCACGCGCGGCTTCGTCCGGCAAGAACTTGAGGGCTACGGGCTGGCCGAGCGTGAGATCGTCGGCGCGATATACCTCGCCCATACCACCTCTTCCCAGCAGTGCAATGATGCGGTAACGCCCGGCCAGTAATCGGCCGGGAAGGAAGCGACCCTCGCTCTGGTACTCGGCGGAACTGGAGGGCCGTGACGAGGATGACGACGCGGGCCGAGGCGGCAAAGGCGAGGTTGCCGTTGGGAAGTCGAGAGTGGCGAGATGGTCCGAGTTGCCGGCGGGCGCTCCACAGGCCGAACAGAAGCGTCCAGTGGATGGAACATCGGTACCGCAGGATGAACAGGCGCGCATGATTTTTCCCGATACAGTCTACCGCGTCGGAACCAAACCGGTCGCGCAACTCAAGCGTACCGCGGAAAACCGGAAGCCGCTCTGTATTACCATCCTAACGATGAGCTCCCGCCTCCGCCGTTGGATGGGTGATCCTTTGGTCTTGTTGTGTCTGGCAGCGGGTCTGCTGGCGGCTGTGGTGCAGTCCGGCGAACTTGGCACCGCTGACACCATGCATCGGTTACAGGCTGCGCACTGGCTCTGGACTTCCGAGCCGCAGGTTTTTCCCAACGACTATCCCGAGTTCGGCCTGCACGGCCGCGGCGGTCAACTCTACGCCTGGTATGGAATCGGTCAGTCGTTGCTGATGCTGCCCGCCGATCTTGTGGCGACGTGGGTCTCGCGCTGGAGCATTTTTTCTGACTACGAAGACGACCCCCAGGTGCGCGCCATTGTGGTCAGCTATCTCACCGGCATTCTGGTGAACGTGCTCACAGCGCTGGTGGGCTTTCGTCTGCTTCGCCAATTGCAATTCAGCGTAAGGGAATCCGTGCTCGGCTTGCTGGCGCTGATGTTCTGCACGACCCACCTCCACTACACGCAGAACATGGCGGAAAACAACTACATCATGCTGCTGACGCTCGCTGGATTCTCGTTTCAATATGAGTGGCTGCGGACGGGAAGCCGGCGTGCGCTGTTGGTGGGCAGCGGCGCACTTGGACTGAACTTGCTCACGCGGCTCACGACCGGCTTGGATCTTATGGTGGGTGGCGTCTTTCTCTTGCTGGTTCTTTGGTTTGAAGGACAGCGACGACGCGAACTCTGGCAGCGGTTCGTCGCGTACTGCAAGGTCGCCGCTCCGGTGTATGGCTTCTTCTTGCTGATCGACCGGCTGTACCAGTTCTACCGGTTCGGATCGTTCACCAACACCTACGTTTCGCTGTTTGCCAAGGAGCATCGGTTGCAGGACCCAACGCTGCCCGCCAATTATCCTTGGACATCGCCATTTCACGAGGGCTTTTTCGGCGCGCTGTTTAAGCCGGAGAAATCGATTTTTCTTTTCGATCCTCTGCTGCTGTTGGCCATTCTGCTGCTGGTTTTGTTGTGGAGTCGTTTGTCGCCCGAAGTTCGCGCGTATGGGCTCGCGTCGTTGCTGCTTCTGCTCGTCTACATCAGCTTCTATGCGCGGTACACCTACTGGGCGGGAGACTTCGCCTGGGGCGATCGTTATGTTTCCACTGCGGTGGAGATGGCGGCATTGCTTGCCGTGCCGCTGTTGGTGCGTTATCGAGCCAACCTGAGCGTGTGGATCTGGCGCGGCGGAATGGTGCTGATCGCGGTCAGCCTGATCATTCAGCTTGCTTCGCTTGCCTTCTGGTTGCCGCTGGAGATTTACCAGATGGAGACGCTGGGGCATCCCACATTCGTGATCGCGCTGCGCTTCAAGAACATCGTGGCATTCGCGTTAGGCAAGATGGATGCCTGGGGACTAGACACTGAAGCCATGCACTGGGATGCATGGGACTACGTTCACATCACCACGTGGAATTTTCTGCCTTTCTTATTGCGGAGAGTAGGAGCGGTGCCGATTTGGGTGGTGGATATGGCGTTCGGCATATGGGGAGCGGCGATCGTGGCCTTGAGTTGGGTGTTGCTTCTACTGCGAAAGACCATTCGGATCACAAACCCTGATCCGCGAACTCACTGAATAAACGCAGTCAGCAGCAATCTGATTGCTGACGTCACTATCTTCTCGATTCGAGGAGGCAGAAACTCAGTCATACTTCTCGTAGCGAATGCGCTTTTTGTCCCAGCCCAGCGACTTGAGCAATCCGCGATTGGCTTTGACCATTTTGTCCAATCCACAGATATAGGCCTGCATGTCGGACCGGCCTTGCGCAATGTCCGGAACGTGCTGCTGCACATAGCCGCGCAGGCCGGGCCATGTTTCGTCTGGGCGACTGAGCGTCGGTAAGTAGTGAAAGTTGGGGTGCTGATCAGCAAGGTCCAGAAATTCATCGTGGTAATAAATGTCTTTTTCGAATCGATTGCCAAATAACAGCCAGAACTGCTTCTCCTGATGACGCACGCGATCCGCGAACAGCCACTGCAGCATCGCGCGGAACGGAGCAATACCCGTTCCAGTCGCGACGAAGATGGCATCGTCGATCGGCGGCCGGAGGATGAAATCCCCGAATGGCCCTTGAAGCGAAACCTGCTCACCTTCCTTCATATCGCACAGGAAGTTCGACATGAACCCGTCCTGCACGCGGTTGAGACAAAGTGCAAAACGATTGTCATCACCTGGAGGCGAGCAGATGGAATAGGCGCGAGTGATTTCTTCTCCGTCCGTTTTCAGCTGCCGGAATGAGAGCCACTGTCCGGGCACGAAGCCAAAGCGCCTTTCTCCGAGAATCTCGAATTCAAGGTGCTTAGTGAACTCAGATAACGAAACAGAGCGGACAAGGCACGCAGCAAGGCTCTGGAATGGAGACATCAATTCATATAGATGAGATCGGCTCGCGCAAAGAAGCGGAAGGAACGACGCTCACGCACGAGCGCGCCTACTCCACGGTGACTGACTTGGCTAAATTCCTGGGCTGATCCACGTCGCAGCCGCGGCGCACGGCGATGTGATAGGCGAGCAACTGCAGGGGAACGATTTCCAGAATCGGCGAGAGTTCTTCCGGCGCGGCGGGAACGTAGAGGACGTGATCGGCCGCTTCCTTGATCTCTTCGTCGCCGTCGGTGGCGAGCGCGATGACAACCCCGGAGCGCGCCTTCACTTCCTTCAGATTGGACATTGTCTTCTCGTAGCGCACCATCGAGTCGGCATCGCTGATGTCTCGAGTCGCGACGATAACGACGGGAAGATTCTCGTCGATCAGGGCGTTGGGGCCGTGTTTCATCTCTCCAGCCGGGTATCCTTCCGCGTGGATGTAGGAGATTTCCTTCAGCTTCAACGCACCTTCGAGGGCGATAGGATAGTGAATGCCGCGGCCAAGAAAGAGAAAATCCTGAGCGCGCTGGAAACGTTTGGCGAGATCCTCACAGGCTTCATCGTGCGTGAGAATATTTTCGAGCTTCCCGGGAATCAGAGTAAGTTCTTCAGCGGCGGTGCGAATTTGGTCGGCGGTCTTGGCACCGCGCACCTGCGCAAGATAAAGAGCGAAGAGATAAAGCGCGGTGAGCTGGCAGGTAAAGGCCTTGGTGGAAGCTACGCCAATCTCGGGGCCAGCGTGAGTGTAGATCGTTCCGGCGGCCTCGCGAGTGATCATGGAACCCACGACGTTGCAGATCGCTAGAGTATGCGAGCCTTTCGCTTTGGCCTCGCGCTGGGCCGCGATGGTATCGGCGGTCTCGCCGGATTGCGAGATGACGAGCGTGATCGTATTGGGATCGACGATAGGATCGCGGTAGCGCCATTCGCTGGCGTAATCAACCTCGACCGGCACGCGGGCGAAACTTTCAATCATGAACTTGCCCGCTTGCCCGGCATGCCAACTGGTGCCGCAGGCCACAATGTTGATTTTTTTCGCGGCGCGGAATTCCGACTCGCCGATTTGCATTTCGTCGAGGAAGATGTGACCGGTATCGAGGGAAACGCGTCCTAATGTCGTGTCACGGACGGCGCGCGGCTGCTCGTAAATTTCCTTGAGCATGAAGTGCTTGAAGCCGCCCTTTTCCGCCATGATCGGGTCCCAGGTCACGTGCTGCACCTGCCGCTGGATCGGCCTTCCCTCAAAATCCGTCAGCTCCACGCCAGCAGGCGTGACCACGGCGAGGTCACCATCGGCGAGAAAAAAGATGTCGCGCGTGTGATAGAGAATTGCGGGAACGTCGGAGGCTACAAAGTATTCATCGTTGCCCAGACCTACCACTAGAGGCGGTCCATTGCGCGCGGCCACAATTTTATTGGGATCGTCTACGGAGATGACAGCCAGAGCGAAGACGCCGCTGAGTTCTTTCACCGTGCGGCGAACCGCATCTTCGAGAGTAGGACGGTGACCGTTGCCAGTCTTGAAAAGATGTTTCTCCACCAGGTGAGCGATGACTTCAGTATCGGTTTCGGTCGAGAACTTGTGGCCCTCTTCGATCAGCCTTTTCTTCAGACTGAGATAGTTCTCGACGATGCCGTTGTGCACGACAACGATTTTGCCGGTGCAGTCGCGATGGGGATGGGCATTCTCTTCGGTAGGTCGTCCGTGGGTTGCCCAGCGGGTGTGGCCGATGCCGTAACTGCCATCGAGCGGCTTGAGTCGGATCGCCTCTTCCAGATTACGCAGCTTGCCTTCGGCGCGGCGAATCTGCAGCTTGTCGCCATTGCCGGCAACCGCGATGCCGGCCGAGTCATAGCCTCGGTATTCGAGGCGCCGCAGGCCTTCGATGATGATCGGGACCACCTGCTTCTTGCCGACATAACCAACAATGCCACACATGCGGACGCTCCAGAAATTCAGTCTGCGAGGGAGCAGCGAAACTCTTCAATGACCGGGTTGGTGAGAACCTCTCGCGCGATGCGTTCGACCTCGGCTTGCGCCTCCTGGCGGTTCAGCCCGCCATCCAGCGTAAGCTCGAAATACTTGCCCTGGCGGACTTCTTCCAGACCTTTATAGCCCATCTTCTTGAGTGCGCCCTGGATGGTTTTGCCTTGAGGATCGAGAACACTTTTCTTAAGCGAGACGTAAACGTAGGCTTTCATTGGAGCTGTCATTATACGTCAGGGCTCCAGAGGGGTATGACTTGGCGGCAGGTAAGACAAACACTGTATGTTCCGGAGCGGGAATACGTTGATGAAGTCGAAGAACCCAACCGTCCAGCCCAATGGTCTAGCGGACTGACTGGTCTGATGGCTCAACCTTATTGATTGAGTTGTCCGATCTTGTGCTCCAAATCGATCTTGGCATGCTCCAACATGCTGCGACGGCGAGGGTCGCGGCAGCTTTCAAGTTGTTCCGAGACTCTCCGGAGTGAGAGACGCAGGTTCTCTTGTTCGCGCAGACGTGCAGCCTCTTCGCCTGTCAGGCGCTTTCCCGGCCTTACCGCGGTGGCGGCTTCTTCCTGTTGTGCCTCGATCGACTTGCTCTCCCAGCCGCGAGCCATGCTTCCGATTATAGCCGTCGCGGGTGTCTGCATTTCGGACAAGGCTTCGAAGCATGCACGAGGGGTGGCACGGACAAATCCCATTTCCGTAATTCTGTTACGAAACACGAAATCAGTTAATTTATTGATTACTCATGAGTAACTTCTGTCTATAATTCGAACAGAAATTTTGCGGAGGGTGGGCGACCCTACACGAGGGGGCAGAGTCGCAGGAGAGTTTATTTTCCTTAATGCGCCCCTTTAACACTCCGGGAGCTAGGTTTGAGCTGCGACGCCATGTACTGTCGTTCATGCCCGCAGAGATCG
The DNA here is from genome assembly GCA_964403025.1 of uncultured Acidobacteriaceae bacterium. Classification (GTDB taxonomy): domain Bacteria; phylum Acidobacteriota; class Terriglobia; order Terriglobales; family Acidobacteriaceae; genus Sulfotelmatobacter. The sequence goes on from CAYOEH010000016.1 coordinate 51,887, forward strand.
TGCCCCTCCCTCTCCCGCCAGACAAATCATTCCGGAAACTCATTGCGCCGCAACGGAGAATTTGGATTATTCCTTTCTACCTTCTCAAGCTTCATCTGCCAAGCCAAGGTCCCAAAGACTATCGGAGCAATGGAGCCGTGGGATGATGACCCGCGGCGCGAATACCAAAATAACCCACGAAGGCGCACTCGCCATCCCTGAGTCGCTCGCCGAATGGGAGCAGCTCCTAGGAGATGAATCCATTCCCTTCACAGCGGGCCTTTCTATTTTGGACACTGACTTTCGCTTTCTCGCAATCAACAAAAATCTCGCGGAGATGCATGGCATACCCGCGGAAGCACATTTAGGAAAGACCATTCGCGAAATTTTGGGGGACTTCGCGGAGTTGCTGGAACCTTACTACGAACGCGTGAAAGCAACCGGGCAGGCGGTACTCAATCGGGAAATCAGTTCGATCCTTCCAACGAGGTCCACCCCCGGCCATTGGATCGGTCACCATGTCCCCATCAAGGACTCTGACGGCCGAGTCACAAGAATCGGCGTCATCGTGGTGGAGATTACCAAGCAAAAGAAACTCGAAGAGTCGTTCCGAAGTGTCTCGGAGAATTTGAAGGATCAGAAGAAACGTGGACAGGTGATGACGGAGGTCGGCCGGCTCCTGGAATCGAAATGGGACGTGCGGCAGGTCTTTCCCCAAGTCTCTGCCCGTTTGCGCCGCGTCTTGCGGCAGGAATACGCGGCGCTCTCTTTGCGCGACGAAAACAGTGGACAGTTGGTGCGGCAATCCATCGACTTTCCCTTCCGGAAAGGTGGGAGCCACGCCGCCGAAGTCGATGTGACGAAAGGTCCGGGAGGGAAAGCCTTCCGGGAGCGAGCTTCTCTAATTTTCAGCAAAAAGGATATGCAGAACTTCAGGTCCGACATTACGGACCATCTTTTGAAGGAAGGGCTGCAATCGCTATGTTGCGTCCCATTGATCCGGCCAAAAGGTCCGGTGGGAGTTTTAGTGCTCGGCAGCACTCGCGTCGAAGCCTTCAAAGTTGACGACCTGACTCTTCTGAACCAGGTTGCGGCCCAGTTGGCAATCGCCTTGGAAAACGCCGCAACGGCTCGCGAAGTCGAACGACTCAAGATTCGCTTGGGTCAGGAGAAAAAATATCTGGAAGGCGAGACCCAAACTGCCGCTCATTTTGCAGGAATCATCGGGGAGAGTCCGGCTTTGCAGAAAGTATTGGAGCAAGTAGCGATTGTTGCCACCAGTGATGCCACCGTACTGCTGCTGGGAGAAACGGGAACCGGCAAGGGCCTGATTGCGCGGGCTCTCCATCATGTCAGCAAACGCAAGGACAAAGCGTTTGTCTCTTTGAATTGTGCTGCCATTCCCACCGGACTGTTGGAGAGCGAACTGTTCGGCCACGAAAAGGGCGCATTTACCGGAGCGGTTCAACAGAAGGTCGGACGGCTGGAATTGGCGGACAAGGGTACTCTTTTCTTGGATGAGATCGGCGATATCCAGTTGGAGTTGCAGCCCAAGCTGCTTCGTGTTTTGCAGGACCATGAGTTCGAGAGGCTGGGAGGCACTGCGACGATCAAGGTGGGTCTTCGCCTGATCGCGGCTACCAACAGGGATTTAACCAAAAGCGTGGCGGAACAGAGGTTTCGCAGCGACTTATTCTATCGTTTGAACGTATTTCCAATTCACCTGCCTCCTCTTCGCGAGAGGCGCGAGGATATTCCCGTATTGGTCCGATACTTCGTTAGAAAATTTGCCGCCCGGATGGAACGTACGATTGAGACCGTGCCCCACGAGACCATGGATGCTTTGATCAACTGGGATTGGCCGGGCAACGTACGGGAGCTGGAAAACTTTATCGAGCGGTCGGTCATCCTGACGGAAGGGACCGCCTTGCGAGTACCGTTGTCCGAACTGCAAGCAAAAGGTCCCGGCTCCGTCGATGCTTCGCTTGAAAACGCCGAAAGAGAACACATTATCCAGATTCTGCGGGAGGCCGGAGGCGTAGTCTCGGGGCCCAAAGGGGCGGCCCGTCGCCTGGGGGTCAAACGCACCACGCTGCAGTCGAAGATTGAGCGGCTAAGAATTACTCGACGTGATTATTCCGGCTCGTCATCGGAGTAAGACCGAGATCATGGACTGCCATTCGACGTGCCGATTGATTGTGGATTGCCGCCCGGTCGGCAGGGAAGCGGAGGAAAAGCGAGATCCTCCTCGGTAGGGCTGTGTTTTTTCTGTGGGTTAGAACCTTCTCACCAGGTGCCATTCTGGAATCACAAATGCAATGACATCGGTCTAATCGGGAGAGCTTAAGTAGTTTTCCCGAAGGCGGACGGACGAGCCGCGGCCTTGTCGATAACGGACTCGCATTGGGGCGTGAACCGTGTTAGTAGCAGGGAACTTTGGGCCGAACAATTTGGTTCGGTCGTTGCCGAAGTGTGCCAGCCATGCAGTCAAGCGCGAGCTGATTTCCCGTAACGAGGTTTGGCGCGGACAGCCGTTCGAACACCAGGAAGATTGGGTGGCCCTTGCATCCAACCTCGGAGCTGCCGCCGGTGCTGACTCCGGCGCTGATCTAACTCCCAACCAGGTTGCTTCGGACGAGATCGATCCTCTGTACTTGTTTGCCTGCGAAGTGGAGTGGGAACAGAGGGGAGATCCTAGCGCGGCTTGGGAAGTCATTTCTGGAGCTCGTAGCTCCAACCAGGACACAAGGGCTCACGCCCGGTCCCTGCTGGAACGCTCGCCGCAACCGCGGCCCCACCGTCCGGAAGACGGCGACCCGGCGTACCACGAGCACTCTGGTTTCTTGAAGGAGGCAGGCATGAGGACTCCCTACGGCTTCGACATCATCGAGAGTTGCATGGGTTGCAAGGCTGTCCAGGAAAGCTGTTTCTGCCGCTTTTCGCCTGGGGTGCAGCGAGCGATGGATAGCATCAGCCACCACAGCGTGATGCCTTCAGAGGCGCTGCTTTTTGTGGAGGGGCAGACGCCGCGCGGTATGTACGTCCTTTGCTCGGGCAAGGTGAAGCTTTCGACGACCTCAAAGGAAGGCAAGGTGCTCATCCTGAAGCAGGCTGAGGCGGGGGAAGTGCTAGGGCTGAGCGCCGCCATTTCGGGTACAAACTACGAAATGACCGCTGAGACCAATACCCCGTGCCAGTTGAATTTCATCAGCCGCCAGGAGTTGATGGCGCTCATGCAGAACGAGAGCGAAGTAGCGGTGCACGCCGCCCAGTCGCTGAGCCGTGAATTCCAAGGCGCCTATCGCGACATACACGACCTGGTGCTGGCTCGTTCGTCTTCGGGAAAACTTGCCAAACTACTCTTGTCGTGCGCTCCTGTGGGCGCCCAGCAATCGGACGGGCAGCGGATCCGTTCGGCGATGACCCATGAGGAGATGGCCCAGAGGATTGGTTCATCGCGAGAGACGGTCACGAGATTGCTCAGTCATCTCAAGAAAAAGAGGCTGATTCGGCTCGAAGGGGCAACACTCGTCATTCGAGACCGGACCGGGTTAGAAGCTTTGGTGGTCTAACCCTCCCCCCGGAGGCCGGCTGGAAACTCGGCCGGCCTTCCAAATTTCATGCCCGACCGATCTGGCCAGTTCGAGGTCGTGCAGAAATGAGTGGATTTGTACACCGGCACGCTGATTCAGGATCTTCTTCGTTCGGTGGAAAGAGTAGAACAAGCTGCTGCGCTGAGGCTGGGTAGCCCGTCGACCCTCGAAGTTACATCGGCGGTCAACACGGAGCCAATCCGTAGAGAAACCCGCGGGGCAGAGGGGAACTCAGAGACCGAAAAGCTCCCGCAGCCGCTTGGTTTGAGCGCGGCTGACTGGAATCTCGCTCTGCTTCTTGTCATCCATGCGCAACTGATACGAGCTCTTGAACCAGGGCACAACTTCGCGGATTCGATTGATGTTCACCAGATAGGAGCGGTGAGCCCGCCAGAACAAGCCTTGATCTAGGCTCGCGAGTAGCTCCTCCAGAGTGCGGCAGTTGGAGTGTCCCTCCATGCCGGATGCCCCGGCCGTTACCACCGTGATCACCCCATCCTCAATCGAGGCGTAGCAGATTTCCTTCTGGTCCACCAGAAACATCCGCCCCACAGCCTTGAGTAGTATTTTCGAACTTTGAGTTTTTGGCGCTTGCAGCATCCGTACCAGGGTGTCGATTTTTTCTCCCGGCAACTCCTGCGCTTCTTGTTGTGTGCGCGCCTTCTGTAGCGACTGCGCCACGCGCTTCTTGTCGAAGGGCTTTAGCAGATAGTCGACAGCATTAACCTCAAACGCCCTTACCGCGTACTGGTCAAACGCAGTCGCGAAGACGATTTTGGGCAATGGAATTTTCTTGTCGAGCAGTTTCTTGATGACACCGAAACCGTCGAGGCCCGGCATTTGGACGTCGAGGAAAACAAGGTCAGGATTATGTTCCTTGATCAGGCTGATGGCCTCAAGGCCATTCTTCCCCTGGGCTACAACGTTTACATCGCCAGCGCTTTTCAGCAGAAAGGCAAGTTCATCACGGGCGAGTTGCTCATCGTCCACGATTAATACGGAAAGGGTCATTCCGTCTCCTGAGAGTGGGCAGACTCTAATGAAAAGTATAGCGACCGCGTTTTGCGGGAGTCAACGCGGTGTGTGCTCAATCATTCGATTCCGGCTGTAAGCGGGAGAATCCGAACTTTAGTGGGGCGGCTGGATCATGCCGCCGGGCATCTCCATTTTCGTGAAGCCGGCGGGCGCCTCGAACAGGCTGGCCGGTTGCGAACCTTCCTGGATGTTACGCAATTCGCCGCTGTTGTTCTTGCCCTGCCATTTCACGGGAAATCGCAATTTGGGATCAAGCCAGAATTGGCTGACGTCGCCGTTCCCATTCGTTCCTTCGTACTTTACGGTGCTGCGTCCGTTGATGGTCTCGTCGCCTACCTTGTGGCAACTTCCACTTTGAGCATGCGAGACCTTCTGCCAGTCACCGCAGGCATTCTCTACATCGCCGGCGCGGAAGAAAGCATTGGCATAACCCATTCGCTGGCTTTGCGCTTGCGCCGGCATCTCCATATACATATGCTGCTGGGCCATCAGGACGATCGAGGTCTGAGTTGCGAAATTCACGATGACCGCGCCTCCGCCATGTGGACTGGAGACTTGCGATTCGATCCGCATTTTATCTTTGGCGAAGTAGATCTTGGCCTGGGTCGGCGTGCCCGGTTTTTGCAGGTCTACAATATCGGCGGAAAATTCCGTCTGGGCGAGTACAAAGCCGGCGGCGAACATTAGAACGATAAAACCGGAAATACGGGCGATGCATCGAGGCATGCGACTCTCCTTACCATCGTTTTCGGGGATGAGCGTCAGCGCTTAGTGTGCGCTTTGATTAAGAGCGATCGCAGAATAGCAGAAGCCGCCGGGCTATTCACAGCACCCAAGATTCGATTGCACCCAGAGTAAATGTTTCTTGCGCGGTCCTTTACGTCACAGTTTCCAGCGCCAGCGCCATACCCATTCCACCGCTAATGCAGAGAGTGGCCACGCCGCGCCGCGTGTTCCGCTTCAGCATCTCGTGCAGTAACGTGACCGTGATGCGTGTCCCGGTACAGCCGATCGGATGTCCGAGCGCGATCGCGCCACCGTTGACGTTGAGCTTGTCACGATTGAAATTCAATTCCCGATCGCAGGCGAGCACCTGGCCGGCAAAGGCTTCGTTGAGTTCGACTAATCCGAAGTCGTGGAGCCTTAGGTTGTGTTTCTCCCCGAGCTTGCGCAAAGCCGGGACAGGGCCCATCCCCATCGTGCGCGGATCAACCCCAGCCGAGGTCGCCGCCGAGATTCGCGCCAGTGGCTTCAGGTTGTTCGTCTTCACGAAGTGCTCGTTCGCCACAATCACTGCGGCCGCGCCGTCGGTGATTCCTGAAGAATTTCCCGCCGTCACCGTCCCCGTTTTCGAAAACACCGGAGCCAGTTTGCCCAGCTTTTCCAGACTCGCGCCTGGAAACGGATGTTCGTCGCGACTAACGATGGTCGCACCTTTCTTGCTTTCGATCGTTACCGGAACTAGCTCGGCGTCGAATCGCCCCGCGGCAATTGCCCGCGCAGCGCGGGTTTGCGACATCAGCGCGTACTCATCCTGTTCCTCGCGAGAGATCTTGTAGTGCTCAGCGAGCACTTCGGCAGTCTCGCCCATCACCATCTTCGCCATCGGACAGAAGAATCCGTCGCGATACATGCCGTCCACCAATTCCTGATTGCCCAGCCGAAATCCCCAGCGCGCTTCCAGATAATAAGGAAGCCGCGACATGGATTCCGTGCCGCCTGCCAGAATGCAGTTCGCATCGCCGAGCAGAATCGCCTGGTACGCGAGAGCAATGGACTTCATCCCAGAAGCACAAGCCTTGTTCACCGTGAATGCCGGCACTTCCTGCGGCACGCCGCTGCGTATGGAAATCTGCCGTGCTGGATTTGGCCCGCCCCCCGCCTGCCGCGCGTTGCCGAAAATGGCTTCTTCTATTTGCGCGGGTTCGATTCCAGCACGCTCGATCGCAGCCTTGGCTGCAACTACGCCCAAGTCAGCCGCGGTCAGCGAAGCCAGCGATCCGCCGAATTTCCCAATCGGCGTGCGCACCGCGGAGAGAATATAGACGGCTTGCAAATGCTACCTCCAAACGTTTGAGTCTAGCAGGGCGAGGAAAGATGCTGCATGCCGTTCAGTTCGGCGAAACTGCCTTATTGAATCTCCACACCTCAGGAGAATGGATTCTCGATCTGCAATTCTTCAACCTTCTGCCCGTGCTGGAAGTCTTCGCTGTAGAGTTTCCTGCACTTCCCTTCGATCGCAGCCGCGACGATGAGCGAGTCATACCAGGACATGCGGTATTTTTCCGCGATTCGCAAAGCTTCGAAATAAATGGCGGGCGAGGAATGCACCGCCAGCAGCGGACGGAGCACAGTGATCAAGTATTGTTCTGCCTCAGCCACGCTCATGGGTTGGGCAAACCGTCGGAACGCCACACTAAAGAATTCCTGCACGACCTGATAACTGATGATTCCCTCGCCGGTGTCTGCGGCGCGTCGGATGAGCTGCGCGGCCTTTTTCGCCTTGGCAAGTGCCTTCGCATCGAAGGTGTACACGAACAGGTTGGTGTCGAGGAAAAATCTATCGCTCATTCATCTCGTCTCGGTTGTAGGGGCCGCTCGAGCGCACATGCCGAAGACGTCGCATCAGCGCATCCACGGCCGGGCCTCCGCCCGCCTGCGCCGCATACTGTTCCAGCCACTCGCGGAAGGCAGCGTTCAGCGTCTTGCGCTGTGCCCTTGCCACCAGCCGCGCCTGCTCGATGAGGCTTTCATCCGCGCTGAGAGTAATATTTTTCATGCGAGAATAGTGTACACTATTTCAGTGTGCGAGGTAGTTGACGCGGAGTCAATCCCTTGCCAAAATCTCCTAACCTCCGGCATAATGATGGTTTGGCTGGACCTCGCCGGACTCTTCCGGAACAAGGATACACATCTGTGTTAATGATTCGACTGTCGCGCATGGGTGCGCGCAAACAACCGTATTACCGCATTGTGGTGATTGAGAAGGCGCGTGCGCGCAATGGCCGGCCGGTGGAAGTGGTGGGGACATACAATCCTCGCACCAACCCCACCAGCATCGACTTCAAGCGCGACCGCGTCGAATACTGGGTTTCCAAGGGCGCGCAAATGTCAGAGCGAGTCGGCAAGCTTTACTCCAAGCCCGCGGCTGCTCCCGCGGTTTCTGTGGTCTAAACACCCGTCATGACTGAACCCACTGGAGATGTTCGCCTTCTCGTCGAGCGGATTGCGAAGTGGATCGTCGATGCTCCCGATGAAGTTTACGTGGATCATCTGGATGACGACGTGATCGAACTGGAAGTGGCGGAAGGTGACGTGGGCAAAATCATCGGCCGGCAAGGCCGCAATGTGCGGGCCCTGCGCACGCTCTTGAGCGCCGCCGGAGTGCGCCCGCGAAAGCGGTACACGCTGGAAGTCATCGACTAGGAAGTCGCGACGAGCAGGCCAGCAAGCCGAGGAAGCGGCGAAGAGCCAGCGCCGGGGCAGGGAACCGGACCATTCGCGATCCTGAAACAAGTGGTGAGTTCATTACGCTGGCCCGCGTCGTGAAAACGCAGGGCCGCCGCGGTGAGGTTGCGAGCGAGATCTACAGCAACGTTCCGGATCGATTTGCCGCAGGTATGAAGTTGCTGGCGCTGCCGCGGGAGTCGAAGCAGTCTCGGCGCGAACTGGAAGTCGAAGAACTCTGGCCGCACAAAGGTCTGCTGGTGCTGAAGTTTGCCGGAGTGAATTCGATCTCCGAGGCCGAAGCGCTGATTGGATGCGAATTGCAAGTGCCGCGCAGCCAGCGCTCGCCATTGGAAGCCGGCTGGAATTACGTGAGCGACCTTGTAGGTTGTGCGGTGCTTGACCACGGCCGCGAGATTGGACGCATTGAAGATGTCCAGTTCGGAGCGGGTGAAGCGCCGTTGTTCGTCGTGCGCGACGCCGCAACCCGGCTGCTGGAAGTTCCCTTCGCTGAGGCGTATCTCGACAGCGTAGATGTGGAGCGCAGGCAGGTGCGCATGAACCTGCCCGAAGGCCTGCTGAAAGTGAACGCTCCGCTCACGGCAGAAGAGAAGCAAGAACAGGCGCAGGGAACGAGAAAAAAGCATTAACCCAGAGACCATGGGTGAGACTCTGTGTAGCCCTGTGCCCTTTGTGAAAAGGTTTTGATCCGCGATGAAGGCCGATATCGTCACAATTTTCCCGGACTTCTTTCGCGGACCACTGGATTATGGCATCACCCGCCGGGCTCAAGAGATGGGCCTGGCGAAAATTCAAGTCCACGATCTGCGGGAGTTTACCCACGATCGTCACCGCACCGTGGACGACCGCCCTTTCGGCGGCGGTGAAGGCATGGTGCTGAAGCCGGAACCGCTCTTTGAATGTTTGGAATCGATGGACCTTGCGCCGCGCGAAGAGCGCATTGCAGGACGCACAAAGCAGTCGGTAGTGTTGCTCTCGGCGCAGGGACAAAGGTTCAGCCAGAAACTTGCTGCGGATCTGGCGCTGCTGGACCGCATCGTTTTACTTTGCGGACGGTATGAAGGCGTCGATGAGCGCGTGGCAGATTTTCTCGCTGACCGGGAAATTTCGATCGGTGATTATGTTCTGAGTGGCGGCGAAATAGCCGCGGCCGTGATCGTGGAAGCCGTCACGCGGTTGCTGCCCGGAGCGGTGGGAAACGAAGCGTCAACCCAGCAGGAGTCATTTACCGTTGACGGGAAGGTAAAAAACTCAGGCGGCGCGGACTCGACCTGCGGATCGAATGGCTTGTTGGATTATCCGCACTACACGCGGCCTGCTGAATTTCGCGGGATTGCGGTACCTGAGGCATTGATGTCCGGCAACCACGAAGAAATCCGCAGATGGCGGCGTCAGCGGGCGCTCGAAAAAACTTTTCGCAATCGCCCCGACTTGCTGGAAGGCGCGGCGTTAAGCGAAGACGACAAGAAATATCTCGCCGGAATCAAGCGAGGCGAGATCGCAAGATAAACGATAAACGATAAAAGATAAACAACAGAAATCAAGAGACCTGGAATTTCATCAAGTAGGATTCCGGAGTTCAGAAGGGCTAACGATTATGTCGAACCTCATCATTGAAAAACTGCTGGCGAAAACCCAACGCACCGACATTCCCGCATTTCACCCCGGCGACACCGTCCGCGTTCATGTGAAGATCAAAGAAGGCGACAAGGAGCGCTTGCAGGCCTTTGAAGGCGTGGTCATCAAGCGCGACAACGGACCTCAGGCGAGCTTCACCGTGCGCAAGATCAGCTTTGGCCAGGGCGTGGAGCGCATTTTTCCGGTGCACTCCAAAGTGATCGACAAAGTCGATCTGCTCCGATCCTCCAAGGTTCGCCGCGCCAAGCTGTATTATCTGCGCGGCCTCAAGGGCAAAGCGGCGCGCCTGCGCGACGCCGAATAAGATTCGCGTGTCCTTTGCTGGTGCGTATCGGCAAAGGACACGTCGCGAGTCTGACACTTCTATCCCGCAACGGCTGCCAAAGGCTCGGTGACAACTTCCAGGTCGGCGAAGTCCTGCTGGCGAATCTTCTTTACCTGCTTCAACACGTAATCGAGCAGCGGACGGTCACCCTGGCGGATCTCCTGAAACTCCACGCCCATGGCCCGGTTCTCGGCTGTATATTTCACGTTGCCTTTCAAGGCAACGCTCACGTCGTAAATATTCAGAGCCAGTCTCAGCCCTGTGCCAGGAACCAGCAGATCGCTCGCGCTCACCAGACAGCCATACTCTGAAATCTGCTCCACGCGGCCTTCGACGCTCGATGACCCTCCGCCCGATGGTCCCGCAATTCGCAGCAGGTCGGCTTCTCCCTCAACCTGGAATCGCGGACTTCGTCGCCTATTTTGATCGCCTCGCCTGAACGTGTTCATCACCGGCCGCTTCTTCGGTCCGTCCGGAATGATCGGCAGATACTGCTCCTGCATTAGCCGCAGCTCTTCTTCCCAGGGAATTCTGTTGCCTTCCACGCATTCCACCGTGAACTGGCCGCGCAGCGGAGAGTTCGGATCGGCAGCCCAGACCACCTGGCACACCGATTTATTACGTCCCCGTTCCACGGTGATCAAATCCCCAACCTTCACTTCGCGAAAGCTGAGCAGGCGCGCGCCGTGCGGATGGATGTCATAGGTGCAAGCCATCTCCAATTCGCCGCGCTTGCCGTTCTGCATGTGCGTGAGCCGAACCGGCAGCGCCAGGTGGACTAACTTCTCGACCGGCGCAACATCCTGTGGCGGCTGGGTTACTTCGTGGTTCACAACAGTCCTCGTGTGCTTGCGATCTGTTGCGAACATAGCAGTACATGTCCGACCGGACAATGTACCGCCGTAATCGAAGTAATGGTTACTTTGCGGCATTACCATGCGGCGGGATGCGTCCCGTAAATGGTTTTGGGAAGAGCAGGACTTCAGTTTTTAGCCTGTCCTGAGCAAGCGAAGCGCGCCGAAGGGTGCGCCCAAAGCCAATAGAGACGAGGGCTTTAGCCTCTAAGGAAACCGGCCGATTTTTCCCGCTTGCGGAAATCTCTGCTGGCAAGTGAAGATAGTGGACAACACTTTTCCTAATGGCAGGCATTGCGAAGATCGCCCCTGAATTTTCTCTCTCTCCTTCCGCGGCAAAATTGCGTTTGCTGAAAAAGCTGCGCTGCACGTTGCGCTACGAAAAAAAAGCGTGGGACGCCGGGGCCCTAATGGTCGCTGGCGTCGATGAAGTTGGGCGCGGCTCGTTGTTTGGGTCGGTGGTGGCCGCGGCGGTGATTCTCGATCGCGGCTACCGCCTTCGCGGGCTGCGCGATTCCAAGCTGCTGCTGCCCGAGCGTCGCGAACAGCTGGCGCCGCGGATTCGCGAACATGCCGTCGCCTGGGCGGTTGCGGCGGTCGATGCGGCACGCATCGACCAGATCAACATCTATCATGCGTCGCGTCTCGCCATGCGCGAAGCGGTGCTGCGTCTTCAGCCTGCGGCCGATCATTTACTCATCGATGCCGTGCGCCTGGATTGCGATCTGCCGCAAAAGGCCATCATCCACGGGGACGCGCTTTCCATCTCGATTGCCGCAGCTTCCATTCTGGCCAAGGTCGAGCGCGACCGCATGATGTGCGAGTGGGATGCGGTCTTCCCCGAGTACGGCCTGGCTTCGCACAAGGGTTACAGCACCCCGCAACATCTGGCCGCGCTGCTGGAATACGGTCCGACGCCGCTGCACCGGCAGTCGTTCGCTCCGGTGTGGAGCAATCCGGTGGAGCAGGAAGTTTTCGAGTTCGAGTGACGTGACCCTTGTTTCACTTCGGGAGGTCACGGTCAGCCACGTCCGGTGTCTCTGCGGCAACTGCCTAGCCAAGGCCTGTCTTAATAGCTGTGGAGCAGAGTCCAAGCGAGATAAGACGCCACCCGCGCCTTATCTCGTCTCTCGTTTAAACCAGAACGCGCTCTAGCGGTGCCCCCCGCCATGCGCACCACCCCGATATCCGGGGAGCGCGTGTTCAGCCTTCCCTTCATGGCCAGCGTCGCCTACGTTGCCTCGCCCATCCCGCGCCTCGTTTGCCTGGAAGTGGTTGAAGCGCTGCGCCCCGTGCTCCGGCAACGGTCCTGCGTAACCGTGATGAGGATCAAAGCGGTTGTCGACATGGCCGAAAAAGCCGTGAGGGCCGTGAAACCAGGGGCCAGCTCCAAGAAACACCCCGCCAACAAACCAATCGGGCCCATAGTAGCCGTAAGGAGCACAGTCATAGGGGGTATAGTCGAAGTACCCGTAAGGGCACACGGGAGCCGGTCCGATGTTTACGCCGATGGCAACCTGGGCTTGCGCCACGGGTGCACAGCATAAAAGGCCAGCGATGAGAGCTGCGAAAGCAAGCGCACTGACTTTGAACATGATTTCTCCTTAGTTCGTACAGAGTTTCAACCTGGACAACTGAGCGCCAGCATAATACCGAAGGATCAGTACCGACAAGTCGGCCTATGGGAAGTAATCGCGACCTGCTCCCGGTTGGGCAATTCCCGAAATCGACTATTGTTAGCAG
>CAYOEH010000017.1:0-49940 GCA_964403025.1 uncultured Acidobacteriaceae bacterium
ACCTAGACAAAGTGCTCCAAAGGCACTTGACCTACCATTAGTCGACGGCCCAGTACCGCTGCTTCAAGTTTCCGGTTTCCAGTTTCCCGCAAACCGGGTCGGGTGAAAGTGATCACCCTATTAAACAACCAGAAACTAGAAACTGGGAACAAGAAACTTTGCCCAATATTTCTGCCGCGTCAGGGTAACCGTGGCCTGTGCCGCCCACCCCTGCCTGCGGAGCTTTATCGCCGCCGTCCGCGCCGCCGCGTTCGAAGCGAACAACCCGTATAACGTTGAGCCGGAGCCCGACAACGACGCGTACTTCGCGCCTGCGCGCTCCAGCGCACGCTTACCATCACTCAGCTCGGGATACTCAGGAAAGACGACTTCTTCAAAGTCGTTCTTGATCCCGGCCCGGACAAGCGCGAGAAGCGGATTCTCGGCCCGGCCCCTTCGAAAAGGAGCACCGGAGTAACTTTCACTCAGCCACGCGGAAAACTCACGGCCAAGCTCAACCATTCTATCGGATGGCTCCGGGAGCGTCAATTGTCGCAGCTTGCCTTTGGCTGCGGCGGCAGACAGTCTTACCAACGCGGAGGTTCCCGCACCCTGCGTTCTTCGATCCCACTCCCCAAAAGCGTTGGGCGTTGAGACTCCGACTGCCGGCGTCACCACCACGCATGCCGTCTCCGGCAAGTCTTCCAGCGGATAGACCTGCTCCCCGCGGCCCACACCCAACACCGCACCGCCCACTAAGAACAGCGGCAAGTCGGAGCCCACTGCCGCCGCAATCCGCAGTCGCTCCTGCGAAGACAAACTTTTCTTCACTACCTTCTCTAATGCCAGCAACGTGGCTACCGCGTTTGCCGACGCTCCTCCCATGCCGCCCTGCACCGGCAACCGCTTCTCAATCTCGATCAGAACCCGTCCCCTGGCCTTCAGCGCCCGCATGGCTTTCTCGACGATGCGATAGCAGGTATTCGATTCGTTCTTGGGAACTCTCGGGTCGGAGCACCGTATCTCAATCCCGTTGCCGCGGCTCAGACTCACGCGAATCAGATCGTGCAGCCCAATCGTCTGGTAGACCGTGAGCAGTTCATGAAAGCCGTCCGGGCGCGCCGCGCCAATGCGCAGCCCAAGATTGATCTTGGCGAACGATCGCACCTGTATGGCCATGGAAGGAAGATTGTAAGCCATCTCGCGCCGGAAGCGTCGCGCTTCCAGTTGTCTTTGGGAGCTGGCTCAAGTTCGAATTGATGCAGCCTACCCGCACGGTCCACCACCTTGGTAATCTCGACACTCAGTTTCGATTAGAGCACCTTAATTTGGTGAATTTGTGATTCCAATCACACGAACCGTCTAACCACGGTCCTCCCCATGTTGGAATCGCGCACGACCGCAAACACGAGTGCTCTCCCTGGCCAGGGGGATCCCTGAGAGCACTGTCCCGCAAGTTGGGAGAAAGCCGTTGCCTGCGGAGATCGACCCAAATTTCGGCCCACGTTCCACGTCGAGCGTCATTGGGCCGCCGTAACTGGCGGTGGGCCATGAGGGATTTGAATGCGCAGTTCAATCTGTTCCCTTTTGCCGGCTTTGGTTGTGGCTACAACCCTGGCCGCGGCTCAAAGCAGCAGCTACAAAGTTATCCCCGTCCCTGACGGTGGATCCATCTCCGGGACCATCAAATGGTCCGGTACACTTCCTCGCCAACTGGATTTCCCGGTCACAAAAGATCCCCAGATTTGCGACCCGGAGGGCAAGAAAAGCGTCAGCCTTGAGCGCCTGATTGTCGGCCCTGAGGGCGGAGTCGCAAATACCGTTGTCTATTTGAAGAACATCTCCGCCGGGAAAGCGATGGACTTACCAGAGCAGAGACGGCACCTCGACCAGAGGCACTGCCACTACATTCCTCATATTCTTCTGGTGCCGCAGAACGCCGAACTCCAGATGCAAAGCTCCGATGCCACCCTGCACACCATCCACATGGACGGCGCGGCCAGCTATAACCTGCCCTTCCCCTTCCCTAATCAAATCAACTCCCGCAACATGGGAACGCCCGGCCTGGTCAACCTGCGCTGCAATGGCGGCCACGTCTGGATGAACGCGGAAATGATGGTGGTGCAACATCCGTATTACGCCGTCACCGACGAGAGTGGACGCTTCGAATTCACCGGCGTCCCGCCCGGCACTTATCAGATTGTCGCCTGGCATGAAGGCTGGGGACTGGCTGGCAAGGAACAGGCCTACGACGTCCTCACCGAGCGCACCGTGCAGCGTCCCATCTTCACCGAACCGAAAACCTGGGAGCGAGCTGTCACCGTGAGCCCCAATGAACCGACGACGGTTAACTTCGCGATTAGAAATAAATAAGGGTGGGTCGGAAATTCTTGTCCGACAACTGCGGGCAGGATGAGGGGCTGGGGGTGCCCTACATAGCCGACGATCTGGTAAGTGTGGGATTGGCTAAAAGAATCTGTTCGTGGTTAGATTCGCGGGCAAGAGTGCCCGCGCCACACAATCCCCTAGCTGGGCCGCTTGTACAGCACCGCAAACTCATACCCCGCATTTGCCGGAAAAAGCTCCGCCACTTTCCGCAACCGCTCGGCCAACGCAGAAGGCGCCAGCAACGGATAATCCCGCTCCCGCAGATCGTAGTAATCCACGTCTAGATATAAAGACAGCAAGTAAATCGAAATCGTATCGGCAAACGTGGCTTCGAAATATTCGTTCTTGAAGCGCTCCGCATCCGGACCTCCGGCCAAAGCCAGCTTGCGCGCCTCCCAGGCATCCAGCGAGGTTTCCCCGCGCGTCCCCGCCTCCACCTGCTTCCACGCCAACTCGCTGAACTCCTTGGAAACGCCTGCCTCTTCGACCAGCGCGTGCCCCACATTGATATAGAACTCGAAGGCCACAGAGAATTTGTCATCCATCAATCGCGTGGAGATAAACACGCACAGCGAATCGCCCAGGTTCAGGTTGCGGTGGCAGACTGCGTTATCGCTCAGCGCCACATCGTAGCGGTCCGCAATCAGGATCTCGTCGCCCTGCGTGACCGTCAGCGGGACAAAATAATAAGCTTTGCGCTTGAGCGCAGCCGCAGCCTTGGTCGGCACCGCCGCAATCATGCGCTCAAGGTCAAACGAGCTCATGGAACTCTCGCCCGCCGCGGCGTAGCACACCCCGTTCGGCGCCTGCGAAACCGGCGTCATCCGGACCACATCCGCGGGGCTCCGCGTAATTGCTGGCGCTGCCTGCGACATAACTTTATCTTTTATACACCAGTGCATGTGTGGAGCGGATACTCCCTTCGACAAGCTCAGGGCTGGCCTTGTCCGCTGCCTTTGACCCTGGTTTTGTTTCCGATGCTAGCCCCCGCTCCCCTTCCACCCCATCCAATCCAGCATCCATCTCCAAGTAATGTCATGATCTCGATGCACCGGCGGCGCCGGCAAAGGCTGCGTAGGAAACGTCACAGCCTTCCCTCGATACGTCTCGGCGAGTTGCCTGAATACCCGGCCCTGCTCCTTGACCTTGCCATCATTCGTCAGCAGCCCGAGGCTGTACTCGAGCGAGTTGAATTCGAACTTGCGGTCCACGTCGTGGCTGTCCCAATACGTGAACCAACTCACTCCTGAATCGATCGCGGCCAACACAGCTTTCTCCAGCCACTCCGCCTGCTGCTTTTCGTTCAGCGCTTCGATGCAGGTGTTGAACTCCTCCGCCCACACCGGCTTTCGCGGATCGCCCGCATATGACCGGATCAGGGTTGCGTTGGCCGCCATCAGCTTGATGCTGGGCGGATCCATCGCCCCACCAAATTTCAGCGACCCCGACCAGTAGGGATAACAATGCATGGTCGGCATCGGCCGCGCCGCCAGCGCCTGCGGAGAAAATGTGGTCGACTCAAACCACGGCATTTCGTCCACTCCATTCACGTGAATGTGACCGGGCGAAACGCTCTCCATCAGCGAGAACATTTTCTTCATCCACGCATCGCCCACGCTGGGCTCCGCGCTCCAGCAGGTGTTGATCTCGTTCCCAAAGTCGAAGCCGATGATGTTGCTCTTCCCATTCATCACACCGGCCAACGCTCGAATGAAAATTTCCTGCGCGCTCCAGATTGCGTCGTCCGAATAGAAGGCCGATCCAGCTTTGTTGAATGGAGGAAGAAAGAACCATCCACTCAACTGCCCGGTGAACGCGGTCACCACCGCATCCAGATTGCGCTCACCCATGAGTGTGAGCAATTGATTCAGCCGCTCCAGATGGAGCGGACTCACCCACTTTGGATTCGGTTGAAAATAAGGCCAGATCAAAAGAATGCGCAAATGATCCGCGCCCAACGCCGCGATCGCATCCAGGTCTCGCTTGATCGGGTCAGCGTCCCATTCATTCCAGCAGAACCACCAATTCTTCGATGGTGTATAGTTCACGCCGAAACGATGCCGATCCAGTGCCAGACTCCGCGTCGGCGGAGCGGAATGCGAAGCAGCGATTCTCATTGCTCGCATCGCTTCGAGATCCAACTGGTTCGAAACTACAGATGCCTTGGCAGCGAGTGATCCCGCGACCGCAGCGCCCATCGCGCTTGAAATGAAGCGGCGTCTATTCATAACGGACCGACTATACGCTTCCTCAAACGCCGCGCCATACAAGCTTGACCGGCCCGTGCGCCTATCCTAAACTGGCAGGCCACAGGACCCGCCAACATGACCCTCACTCGGAAGATGTATATCGCCGCTCTGACTCTTGCCTTTATTCTGGCCCCCGCTCTGCACGCCTCGGACTCCCGGCTGCTCGCCTATTACGAATACAGCGACAAGTTCAACGTTCCTCCCTACGATTCCTCCACGATTCCGTACGACGAGCTCACGCACATCGTGCACTCAAACATCGCGCCGTCGTGGAAATTGGATGGTTCTCTATTGATCCCCAATGGATTCCTCGAGCCCACGCTGATCTCGCGCGCCCACGCGGCAGGCGTCAAGGTGGAACTTTGCGTCAGCGGCAATGCAGGACTATTTGTTTACATCGACGCCGATTCTGCGCTGCGCGCCACTTTTGCGCAAAACATCGCCAACTTCGCCATTGCCAACGGCTACGATGGCGTCGACTTCGATTACGAAGTCCCCAACACCAATAAGCAGGCCATCGAGTTCACCGCGCTCATCCAGGATTTGCGCGATCTCATGCCCGCCAGTCAATACCTGATCTCGGCTGCCGTTTCCTCCAGCCCCGGTTCCTACGGCGACTACGATTTTGCCGGAATGACTCCGCTGCTCGATTTTTACAACGTCATGACCTATGACTTCCACGGCGCGTGGACGAATCACTCCGGCCACAACTCGCCGCTGTACCTCAGCCCGCTTGATCCCGGCCAGGAAGGCAGCCTCGACACTTCGACCACGAATTTTCTCTCCGTCTTTCACGTGCCCGCCGAGCAAATTAATCTCGGCACAGCTTTCTATGGTTACGCCTTCGATGTCTACGGCCTGTGGTCGTTCTGCGCGCACGATAATCTCTGCGGCAATGGAGGCGCTCCCACTGTGCTCTACTCTCAGGTCGAGCCGCTCCTTCAGGCTGGAGAGTGGACCGAGAATTTCGATGATTTGGCCGCCGCGCCCTACCTGCTGAATGCGGATGGACCGATGTTTGGCTTTATGACCTATGACAATCCTTCGTCGACTTCCGCCAAGGTTAACTATGCCCTGAGTAAACATCACCTCGGTGGTGTTTTTATGTGGGAGCTTTCCCAGGACTACAACGGCCACAGCCAGCCTCTGCTGAAGGCGATGCACTCCGCCTTGGTAAAGGCCTCCGCCGCCGCGCCCGCGCAGTGATCACATAGCGCCATCTCGTCAACGCCTAGAGCGGCTGGTTACCTTCGTGCCTCGAACATCAGTGCCGCGAACACCGCACATCGGGGCCATTCCAGTTTGGTCGCGCTTGCGCCACACTGTCCTTGAGCAAAATTCCATGCGACCGCAAGTAAAAATCAACAGGCGTCAACAGAATCGCATTCAAGGAGTGTTGCCGGTGCGCGTGCGTGGAAGAGACGCGTCCGGCGCGCTGTTTGAAGAACTGGCGCACACGCTCGACCTCACGGCAACGGGGGCGCGGCTGGGCGCGATTCGTCACCAACTGAAAACTCTGGACACCCTCGTCGTTCTCTTCCGGCAACGCCGCGTTGAGTTCAGTGTGGTGTGGACCAGGCTGCTGGATGAGCGTGGCGAGCATCAGGTTGGCCTGGAGCTGGTGGCGCAGGAAAGCGATCCGTGGGGACTGGGCGTGAGTCACGCCGACATGCAGCCGGGTGCGCAGGCCTCGGCGGTCTCTGGGGCGGCGTAAGTCAAGGGGGAATTATGAATAACTTTTTGAAAAAGCTTTGGGCAGACGAAGAGGGTCAGGACATCGCTGAGTATTCCGTGATGCTCGCAGTGATCCTTGTGATCGTAGTCGGCACGGTCCGGTTGATCGGATCGAACGCCAACAACGTGTTCTCGAACGTTGGCAGCTCGATTCAGTAGTTGAGAACTGCTCCGCCTGAACGCGCAGGAGCTGCGATCTTAAAATCCACAATTTTCTCGCGCGTGTCATCCTGAGGCCCGCATTTCTTGCGGGCCTATTTCTTTGCAATAGCTCTGGGCAAATGAAGTTTTTAGACATGCCCCGCCAGACGCCGCAGAAGTCTTCAGGCTACGGGTTCAGGGCTTTAGGGAGTTGCTCATCATCAAGGCAAACAGGAGAGGAAGGTAAATGACCGTGGCTTGTAGAACATGGCGAGCCAACATCTTGGATCGAGGGCTGTTGGGCGGCAGTTTCAGAAACGCGAGACGCGCGCCGAAGTAGAAAAGAGCGACTCCCAGTACGATTGCTCCCACCATATAAATCTTTCCCGCCATGCCGAAAACACTGGGCAAAACGCTGAGCGGAATCAGGATCACAGAGTAAGCGACGATACGCCGTGCCGTGGATTGCCCATCTTCTTCGACCACCGGCAACATGCGAATCCCGCCCGCTGCGTAGTCTTCGCGGTAGAGCCATGCGATGGAAAAGAAGTGAGGGAACTGCCATACGAACAGGATGCCGAACAGGATTAACGTGCTCCATTCCAACCGGCCGCGCGCCGCTGTCCAGCCCAAAACCCCGGGCATAGCTCCCGGAAAAGCGCCGACGAAAGTGCAGATCGGCGAGACGCGTTTCAGCGGCGTGTATGCGGCAAGATAGACGACCGAAGTGAGGAAGGTCAGCAGCCCGGTCAAGGGATTGGTAAAAATCGCCAAATAAACGGATCCGCCCAGTGTCGCAAGCAGGCCCGCGATGGTGGCATGAAGCAAACTCATGCGGCCAGTGGGCAGCGGACGTTGCGCGGTGCGCCGCATGTGCCCGTCCACTTTGTATTCCATCACTTCATTCAGAGCGGCGGTTCCGCTGGAGACCAGTCCAATTCCCAGCAGCGCGTGAAAAAGTCCCCACGACAGCGA
This sequence comes from uncultured Acidobacteriaceae bacterium, assembly GCA_964403025.1. Classification (GTDB taxonomy): domain Bacteria; phylum Acidobacteriota; class Terriglobia; order Terriglobales; family Acidobacteriaceae; genus Sulfotelmatobacter. The sequence continues at coordinate 7,467 of CAYOEH010000017.1, forward strand.
CGAGACGCCGGCTTTCTGCGCGCCGAAATAATAGCCACACCACGCGGTCATCACAATCAGAGTGGTGACGCGGGCTTTCATCAATTCGGCATAATCGCGCAGCAGCGAACTGGCCTGCCTGCGAAGTAGCAATAGGGGTTGGGTCATCGCGCTCATGGCTATCAGTGGTGTGGTTGTCGTACCGCTCCTGCAGGCGCTCTCTCGGCATTCCTGTGCACGATTGAGAAAGGCTTTGCGAGACGAGCAAAAGGGTGGACCCACAAGACCACCCAAGAACTGCATAGGTACTCTTTCAGCTTTCGAAAGTCAAGCCCAAACTCCGGCCGAAACCGCGAGGCGGCATTCACTCTACTTACTAAAACCCGCGTTATTGGCCGCCCGCAGCCCCGGATTCCGTGAAGGTTTCCGGCGGATCAAAAAAACATTGATGCCACAGAGCCGCGTCCGACAACGTACCTGCCTTCCACTGTTGCAGGGTTGGAAGCGTGGCGGCGATCATGCCTCCGTCGGCGGAGTCAAAGATTACCACGATTCCCGCGAGCTCCTGGGATTTCTGCGCGATCTCAGCATAGTCTTTATCGAGCACCGACTTGACGAATTCCAGCCTGAGCCGCGGACCAGAATCCTTGGCGTTCTCGTCGGTCTGTTCCACCGAAACGATTTTTACCCTCTGCCCTCGAAGCGGAGCCCAATCTCCTGGGAAAGGCGCGATCTCTTCCCGGGAGACATGAAACACCTCCGCGGCGGTGGGCACAGCCGCCGCATTCGGGGGAGCATCGCTGTCTGGAACGCTGTCCGGCAATTCGAGGTTATCGCGCCAGATCCAGCCCCGCGACAAGCCGGAAATCCGCACGTGCACCCAATCCCGGTTGAAATCCAGCATCTCGAACTCATCATGCACGCTGGCTAGAAACAGAACCTTGGCGGTCAAACTCGCCTTCGCAACTACCGGAGTGCCGGACTTCTTCACGGCCACAAGATTCTTGGGATGAGCCTGGTTCTTGAGAATCTCCTCCAGGCTTTCGGCTTCGGTTTGCAGCGGACCGCCGTCCTTTTCCTGAATTTTTTTCGCGCCGCTTTGCGATGTGGCTTGTTCCTGCGCCGCCAGGCTCTGGGCCAATGACGAGGAGTAACTGCCGTTGACCTCCGGAAGCCTGGGGACCGGAGCGGAGATCGCTGCTTCCTCGGGTGCTGGTGCTGGTGCCTTGGGCTGTTTTGCCTCCGCCGTTACTGGAGCGCTCGGGCTCGCATGGGGAGCAGTCGCGGCCAGTTGATCGGAAAGTTGATCGAGCAGGTCCGCTTCGAGACGGCCATTCGAGGTGAGCAATTGATATCCTGATTTCGCCGCTACCGGATCGGCATACCAAGCCGTAACCTGGACGCTCACGCGCACCACCGTTCCTCCCGAGGGCGCGGCGCTTAGCTGGAACTTGGACTGGTAATAGCCTCGTCGATAGCGGTCCAGGGGATGATCCGCCGAAGTCGCACTGGCAAAGCCGGCGAGCACCGGAAGGCGTCCCGCGGCCGCAGCCTGCATCTCATTCAGAATTTTTTCGATCGTGGCTCTCGATTGCGGGAAGGTACGCTCGGATGCAGTCGCTTGCGCCTCACTGCCAATAGCGCAGCAAGAAATCGCCACGCCCAACAGCACTGGCAACCACGCCCGCCGGCTCGACGCGCGCCGAAATACTGGAGTGACCCGCCTCATGGCAGTTGCTCCAATTGATCGCGTTGCATCCATCCGTGCTGCCCTTCGTGGGTCTCCACCCCGTACCAGTAAGGCGTGGAGATCACGATCAAGATTTCCGTGCCCGTGCTCAACAATTGCAGCGTGCTGGCCGTATGAAACGGCGCCGATTTCAACGGGGCGCCCGGCGATTTCACCAAACGTTCGACCTGCTTGCGTAAATCCCTGACGCGTTCTTCCAGTGTCTGTCCCGCGGGCGCTACGCTCGATAAGGCCGGTTCTTGCGGCGCCGGGGCCGGGGCCGGATCCGGCTCATTCAGCACGGCCGAGGGAGTCGGTTGGGACGACGACCGCCCCGTGATCTCGGGCGGCGGCGCTTGACTATTTTGCATCGCCATATTCTGCTTCTTCCGCAATCGTTCCAGGCGCTCTTCCGCGGCCTCGGCATTCTGGGCCTTCATGACCTCGATGGTGTCGAGGTGCTCCCGAATGTCCTTGTACTCGGCGCTTTCCACCGAGCCGTCGGACTGGTGCACGGTTTTGCGGAAATCTTCTTCAAAAAGGGCATCGATGCGCAACACCGTGTTCTTCTCGCCCTGAGGCTGCACCACATATCGAACGGCGAGCGTGCCCACGTCACTGCTCTCTTTGAAGTTGCGCGGGTCGATCGCTCCCATGCGGACCTTGTAGAAAACCTTTCCGCCCTGGTCCCAGGGTGGAAACACATGCGAGGAATCGGCGGGCTTTGCCCCCGCGATGAATTCATCCTTGTTGTATTCTCTGGTTCCCCGGATCAGGCCGTTTCCCGCGACGTCTTCGACTACTTGCTCGACTTCGCTTTCCGGCATGGGGATGTTGATGATGAGGCCTTCGCCATATGTAATTTTTTCTTTGCTCCGCGCCGCGAGAGGAATGGTGGCTGCCGACAAGAAGAGCAGCAGGGCTACCAAAGCTGGCGCGACCGAGCCAAGCCACACAAATACAAGGCAATCGTGTCGAGCGACACGGTCATGAACACTCTCACACTGCATGGGCGAAAAAATCAACCGGCGCCTTCGAAAACCCATCCACAAGCCACCTGGTCTCCGGTTCCTGCACCGAGTCTCGTACGAGCGGCACAAACCTGTCAACTCGGCCGAGCGATTTGGCCTCACAGGCAAAGTGGATTTGACATTGTAAAAAAAATGTAAAAAAAAAGATGGAAGCTACTTGAAATTTTTATTAAGGCCGTAGTAGGATTCATCCCCGGTACGATGGTAGGACCGTAAATTTTTGTATTGCTTCGCAGGCGGAAACAAGAAAGGGGTTTCTTGTTCGCGCCTTTTTGCATCTCGTATTTATCTGCGCCTTATCGCTTTTTGTGGGAATGCGGTTCAAAAAAACTGATCTCGATTTGATGCCGAGGAGTCCGGCCATGCGCGTTACGAGGCGTTTGCAGATTCGAAACCTCGCTCACTTTGCCACATCTTTCTTCGCTGTTTCCCTGGTTCTCGTTTTTCTCGTTGCCACCTGCAGCCAGCCTGCGAACGCGCTTCCCGCCTTCGCCCGTAAGTACGGCCTGCGCTGCTCCGCGTGCCACGAGTCGTGGCCGATGCTGAACTACTTTGGACAGAAGTTCAAAGATAACGGCTATCAGCTGATGAACGACCGGGACGCTCCCATCTGGCAGAATCCCGGCTATTGGCCGGTCACCTTCCGCATCACGCCCATCTGGCACAGGCTCAGCACGGGCAAGGTGCTGGTGGATACGTATGCGGGCGGAGCGCTTACCGGACAGGCAGTCCAGCGCATCACCACTTCCGGCTTTGACCTGAGCGGCCTCGACTTCCACACCGGTGGAACCCTGGAAAAGAACTTCTCGTTCTACGTTCTTCCCTCTTCGGATCCGACCGCCTCCTTCCACTTTGAAACTGTCATGGCGCGGCTCGATAACTTGTGGGGCAGCCCGTGGCTCAACGTAAAGCTGGGCAAGTTCGAACTCGACAATCTGCTTTCTGAAAAACGCATCCTGACCCTCACCGGAAATGGCGGCATCTACCAGCTCTACCACTTCCGGCCTGTTGGAGACGGCAACATCTTCGGGCAGATGGGTGACAATCAGCTGGGCCTTGAGGTGCTGGGCCACAGCTGGAACGATCGTACTCGTTATTCCGCCGCCCTCCTTAGCTCAAATGACGGCACTGTGGAACTGGTCGACGGAGCCAACTCCTATTCTGGATTCTTCACTGCCAGTCAGGCCTTTGATACTGGCAAGGCCGGGGTACAGCGCATTGGCGCTTACGCCTTTGTGGGTCTTGCACCCACCACTTGGGCCACCACCGGTGGAGGCGCAACCGTCATTCCTGGTTCTGGAATCGGTAACAAGTCCTTCAGTCGAGAAGGATTTGTCGGACAATTCTACTTTGGCCAGCACGTCGACCTTCAGGTTGTCACCCAGCATGGCGAGGACAATGCCTGGTTTGGTCAGGGGTACGGCGATCTTATCGGCGGAACTACCACTCTGAACAATGTGACTGGCACGGTTCTTCCCACCGGCGCCCGCAACCCAACCTGGAACGGCGTCCTGTTCGAGCCTCACTACGTTTACAGCCCGCAACTGATCTTCATCGGGCGATACGAAACCATCCGGATGTCGCAGCAGTCCACTCCGGGAACGGCTTCGACCTTGGGCAACATCTCCACCTATACCATCGGTTACCGCTACAACCCATTCATGACCAGCCGCGCTGGTTTTGCCTGGCACAACGAGTACAACTGGTTGCATCAGGACGGTACGGGTCCAACTTTGGGGCTCAATGCCGCCAACATCAACACCAGCGAACTGCTGCTCGGATTCGACTTTGATTTCTAAGCTGTAATTTTGCGAGGGATCGATATGCGGACAGGATTGCAAAAGTGGTCGCTTTGGTTGGGTGCGGCTGCATTTTTGGCGCTCCCGCTGGCTTCGTGGGCGCAGCTCTCGACCGATCAGCTTAAGGCCTGGGAGAGTGCGCCGAGTGCGGTCAGTCACGTCGGCAACGTGACTGGGCATGCGAAAGATGCCGCCGCGGACTATCGCCGCTATTGCGTCGGCTGCCATGGCGAATTGGGCGATGGCAACGGCGAAGTGGCACAGTGGCTGAACCCGCCGACGTGGCCCAAGCCCCGCAACTTCCAGTTGGGCATCTTTAAGTGCCGTTCCACCCCCAGCGGGACTTTGCCCACCGATGAAGATCTTTTCGATACCATCGCCCGCGGCATGGACCGCTCTGCCATGCCGCAATGGAGCACCTTCACCAAGCAGGAACGGGTCGACTTGGTGGCCTGGGTGAAGCATTTCTCTCCGCGCTGGGCGAACGAAAAGCCGGGAGATCCCATCAAGATTCCTCCCGAGCCAGAAGTGACGCCCGAGCGCATCAAGGCGGGCCGTGACGTATTCGCCCGCGTGCAGTGCTGGAAGTGCCACGGCGTGCAGGGTATGGCCAACGGTCCTTCTGCTTCCACTCTCACTGACGACCTTGGTGCGCCGATTGCGGCATTCAACTTTACCGAAGGCTCTCGGCCCAAGTGCGGAGATACGGATCAGGATATCTACCGCATCTTCATGACCGGCCTGGATGGCACTCCCATGCCGTCCTTTGCCGACAACATCAAGCCGGAAGAGGCCTGGGACCTGGTCTTCTATCTGCGAACCTTCATGCACCAGCCCAGCAAGGAAAAGCAGATGGCGAAGCAGCTCAATTTGAAGCCAGTCGATCCCAATGCGCCGCCACCGTCGGGCCAACAGTAAGACTAGAATTGGCATCGCAGGAACGGTTTTCAGTTTGCTTCAAGGAGAAAGACCTATGAGAAGTCGATACAAATTCGCCGCTGTACTATCGGCAGTAGTTCTGCTATGTTCTGGCGCACTGCTTCTGAACCCGAAGGTTAGCGCCGCTGGGGAAGGCAAAATTACGGGCACAGTGAAACTCGACGGCACCGCTCCTCACATGAAGGGCATCGACATGTCGAAGGATCCTTACTGCGTCAAGGCAAACGCGACCCCGGTTCACCTGGAAAATGTCGTTGTCGGCTCCGGCGGTGGTCTGGAGCATGTTGTGCTCTACATCTCCGACGGCCTGACCGGTGGCGCGCTGACCGCGGTGCCCTCCGACGAGCCCGTATTCGATCAGAAGAATTGCATGTACACGCCACACGTGCTGGCCATGGATGCGAATCAGAAATTCAAGGTAACGACTAGCGACCAGACTACGCACAACATCCACCCCAATCCCAATCCAATGACCGGGAACATTCCCTGGAACCAGTCGCAACCGCCCGGGGCCTCGCCGGTTGAAAAGAGCTGGAAGGCAACGGAATGGATTCCGGTGCAGTGCAACATTCATCCCTGGATGCACGGTTGGTTTGCAGTGGTAAAAGGTCCGTACGCAACCACCGATGACAGCGGGAACTACACCATCAACAATGTTCCGCCGGGAAGCTATACCGTGACCGCGTGGCAGGAAGATTTAGGAACGCAGACGGCTAAGGCGACCGTTGCCGCGGGCGCGGCCGGATCTGCGAATTTCACCTTCAAGGCCAAGTAAGAACTTCCGAATTCTGGGCGCTTCAACCTGGAGTTGTTGCACAAATCAGCGAATCGCCGCAGGTAAAACTGCGGCGATTCCGACATAGGCCGGATTCAACCGGCAAAGGCGGGGAGCATGGCGAAAATCTTCGCGGTAGTCATTGTGCTGATTGCAATTGCTTCGGCAATTCCCATTATCATGCACACGTGGCCGTTGCCACAGGATATCTCCGTCCACGGGCATCTCATCGATGAGCAGTTTAGCGACACGATGGCCGAGGCGGGAATTTCATTCCTCGCCTCCCAAATTCTCCTCGCCTTCTTCATCTTCAAATTTTCCAATCCCAAGCCCGGCGACAAAGTTAAGAGCTTTCCCGGCGGCGCTTCGGGACTGGTGATTGCGGCCTTCCTGCTGGTAGGCACCGAGTGCCTGGCTTTGGGTGTGTTCGGGGTAAAGGCGTGGGCCAGCGTATACCTCACTCCGCCGGCCGCCGATGCCGTGCCGGTCCAGGTGCAGTCGGGACAGTTTGCTTTCTATTTCCGCTATCCCGGCCCGGATGGCAAGTTCGGCCCCATTCATCCCGACCAGATCAATGAGGCGAATGCGAACTTTTTCGGTATCGATACCACGCACGATCAGGACTCAAAAGACGATATCGTGACGGCGGAAATGGCCATCCCGGTGAACAAGGAAATTCACCTGTTGATGCACTCCAAGGATGTTGGACACTCCTTCTATGTTCCAGAGTTGCGGATCCAGCAGGATTTTGTTCCCGGACTCGATGTCTCGGTTCATTTCACCGCGACCAAGGTCGGTAAATATGAAATCGTCTGTACGCAGCTGTGTGGCCTCGGACACTACAACATGAAGGCTTATCTCGAAGTGAAGTCTCAGGACGACTACGACGCCTGGATCAAACAGCAGGCGGCATTGCAGTAGCTTTAGCTGCACTACGATTTGAGCGGATCAAGAAAACATCTGGTTTGAGGTGAACACAATGCACGATATGTCAGCCCACCCGACGCAGCACGGAGCCCCGACCAGCTTCATTCGGACGCACGTCTTCAGCATTGACCACAAAGTGATCGGCAAGCAGTATTATGCGCTGGCTCTGGTCGCCGCGGTGGTGGGAATGTTCCTCTCCTGGCTCATGCGTATTCACCTCGGCTGGGGAAATTTCGCGATCCCGGGCTTGCACCTGCTCTCCAGCAACGGTGCTCCCGGCGACGTGATGACCCCTGAGTATTATCTGCAACTGATGACCATGCATGGAACCATCATGGTCTTCTTTGTGCTCACCACCGCACCCTTCGCGGCCTTCGGCAACTTCTTCCTGCCCATTCAAACTGGCGCCGAAGATATGCCCTTCCCGCATTTCAACATGATGTCGTTCTGGGTCACGTTCGTCGCCTTCGTGGTGATGGTCACGTCATTTCTCGTCGCCGACGGTCCCACCCTTGGTGGCTGGACGCAATATGCCCCGCTGAGCGCTGTGGGTGCGGTCGGTGGCCCCGGCCAAGGTCTTGGCGTGGTTCTCTGGGCAACTTCGATTGGAATTTTCTGCATTGGCCAGCTACTCGGCTCGCTGAACTTCATCACCACTACGCTCGACATGCGCTGCAAGGGAATGTCCCTGATGCGGCTTCCGCTCAGCGCCTGGGGATGGTTCATCACCTCGATCATGGGCTTGACCGCATTCGCGGTTCTGATGCCCGCATGCATTCTCCTCATTCTCGATCACGTCGCCGGCACCAGCTTCTTCGTTCCATCGAATCTTGTGATCAACGGCCAAATCCTGCCGCACTCCGGCGGATCGACTCTGCTTTGGCAGCATCTTTTCTGGTTCTTCGGACACCCCGAGGTTTACATCGCGATCGTCCCCGGCATGGGCATCGTCTCCCACGTTCTGGTCACCAACATGCGGCGGCCCATGCTCAGCCACCGAGTGCTCATTTATTCGATGGGTGCCCTGGCCGTTCTCAGCTACATGGTGTACGGCCATCACATGTTCGTCAGCGGGATGAATCCGGTTTCCTCGATCGCCTTTTCCTTCCCCACGCTGGTCATTACCATCCCTTCCACCATCATCGTTTTGATCTGGCTGGGCAGCCTGTATGGCTCGAAGTTGCGAATCAACTCGGCCTCGTTGTTCGCGCTGGGCTTTGTCTCGATGTTCATCAGCGGCGGCGTCAGCGGATTCTTCCTGGCCCAGCCTTCGCTGGACATCATGTTGCATGCCACCTATTTCGTGGTCGGCCACTTCCATCTGGTGATGGGCGTCGCGGCGATGTTCGGCATCTTCTCCGGAACTTATTTCTGGTTTCCCAAGATGACCGGCCGCATGATGAATGAGACCTTGGGCAAGGCCCACTTCATCCTCAGCTTCATCGGCGCCTACTGCATCTTTATGCCATTCCACTATCTCGGCATGGCCGGTAACGTACGCCGCTACCAGGCTTTCACGGACGATTACCTGATCCCGCTGATCCCGGTGCACAAGTTCATTACGATTTCTGCGCTCTTCACCGGATTTGCCCAGCTGATCTTCATCTACAACCTGATCTACAGCCGTTTCAAAGGTCCTCTCGCTCCCAACGATAATCCGTGGGAAGGCACGTCGCTCGAGTGGAGCACGGCCACGCCACCTCCGCACAACAACTTCGGCGACAAGATGCCGGTGGTTTATCACGATCCTTATCAGTACAGCGTTGAGGGTGCGAGCGCGGACTTCATCATGCAGACCTCGCCGGAAAAAATTTCGAGCCCGGACGAGGAGAAGTAAGAAGAGAAGTAAGCAGATGGGTTTGGGAAGGGTGCGGCTTCAGCCGTCCCGCCAGAGGGATTTGAAAGGGCGCGTCTTTAGACGCGCCGCTAGCAGCAAGAAAAGACTGGGGCTTTAGCCCCTGCCGAACGAAAGCATTGGTAATAGATTTCGGGCACGCGCGATTTTGGGTAGGGCACGGCTTTAGCCGTGCCATTAACAGCAAAGAAAAATTGGGGCTATAGCCCCTGAGGGCCTTAGCAGTATGGCAACCACAGTTCACGAACCGCCGAAAATCGATCTCGACCGCGTACCGAGCCAAGGCTCCGGCAACGGCGGCTGGCGCAATCTAGGTCCCGCCGGCGGAGACCTGCGGCGCGTCAAGCCTTCCTCTCCACCTCCCGCGAGCACCGGCATCTGGGTCGGCTTGGCCGCCATCACCATGACCTTCGCCGCCTTCACCAGTGCCTTGATCGTTCGTCAAGGGGCGAGTCCCGATTGGCAGCACTTCACACTACCTTCCATCCTTTATCTCAACTCGCTGATCATTATCGCCAGCAGCGTCACGCTGGAAATGTCGCGCCGCCAGATTGCCGCGTTCATGGGCCGCGAAGCTGTTCAAGGACCGGCTCCGTCGCGCTGGCTTTACGTGACGCTTGGTTTAGGACTTCTCTTTGTCGCCGGGCAGACGATTGCCTGGCTGCAGCTCCGATCCCAGGGATTCGGGCTCGCCACCAACATCAGCTACTCCTTCTTCTATGTGCTGACGGTCGCTCACGCCATCCATCTGCTGGGTGGGCTCGGCGGCCTGGTCCGCGTGATCGGGAAGCTGAACCATTCTGTTCTGCGACGGAGCACCTTGAACGCGACGTCGCTCTATTGGCACTTTATGGGTGCGCTATGGCTGTATTTGCTTTTGCTGCTTTGGATGAAGCTCTAACCAGTGAAAGGTAGGAGGCAAAGTGAGCCAAGCTGATCTCTCGATTCACGGGCAGGTGTCGCGAACGGGCGCGACGGAGATAATGACTGCGCCCACATTTTCCGTCCCCGCCAAAAAGATGGCGATGTGGCTGTTTATCATCGCAGACACCGCCACGTTTGCCGGTTGTCTGGTGGCTTACGGATTCATCCGCAACGCCACGCCCGACTGGCCGCGGCCCTTCCACAGCATCACCAACGTCGCCATCATGACCTTCATCCTGCTGACCAGCAGCTTGACCATGCTGATCGGAATAAGGTCCGCCGAGAAGGAAGACAAGGCCGGCGCCTTCCGCTGGATGATGATCACGGCCGTTCTCGGAATCCTCTTTGCCGTGCTGCACATTCGTGAATGGCTGGGAATGATCGGCGACGGCGCGACGCTCTTCCACAATCCCTGGGGAACGCCGCTCTTCAGTTCGGCCTTCTTCAGTATTACTGGCTTGCACCTGCTGCACGTGACCGGCGGCGTGATTGCTCTAATTGCCGTTGCGATTCGCTACCAGGGTGGCCGCTACGGAGCCGATGATATCGAAGTGACCGGTCTCTACTGGCACTTCGTCGATCTGGTTTGGATGTTCGTGGTTCCGCTGATCTATCTGATGAATCTGAGTCACTAGGATTAAAGAACGAAAGAGGCAGGAGGAACTATGGCTGTAGCCGAAACGCACAACACCGGTGGAATCGGGAAAGACGTAGCGATCTACGTTCTCCTGCTGATTTTGGCCGGGATCCAGTTCATCATCGCCTACCAGGACATCACCGCGTCGCAGATGTTCGTGCGAATGTTGTCCGTCGCCATTATCGAAGCCGGGCTTGCGCTGCTGTTCTTTATGCACTTGTCGAAGAATCGCGGCCTCATGTGGTTTGTCGTGATTTTCACGGTTGCCGTACTCCTCGGTATGCAGTATGGCTGGACCGACAGCTTCCGTCTGCTGGATGGCGTAAGGTGGTCGCACTAACATTAGTGTGGGAAGGGCACGACTTCAGTCGTGCCGAAGAAATCGGGAAGGGCACGACTTTAGTCGTGCCGATAAGGTTCTGGATCAATGAAAGGGCTTTAGCCCCGGAGGGCGGCCGCCGAAGAAGTTGAATATGAATTGGAAATCCATCTCGATACTGGTCCTTGCAATCGGCGCGCTTTTCCTGTTAACCACCTCCGCCTCGGCCCAAAGTTGTGCGCTCTGCTACACCCAAGCCGCGTCCTCTGGCTCTCGCATGATCCAAGCCCTGAAGAGCGGCATCCTCATCCTGATCGCTCCCCCGACGGTGATGTCCGTCGGCGTCATCTTCGTCTGCTACCGCAAACGCAATCAGACCATGAAAGACGATGTCGACGAATCCGACCGCGACTGGAAGACCGGCGAGAAAGATTCAGACAAAGCCTGGTAGAACACAAACAGCTTTGTCATCCTGAGCGGAGCGAAGGACCTCCTGCACCTCTACGCTTACCCCCACCGAAAACGTCGATCCCTCCCAAAGTCTCCGTAAGTCTGCGACTCACCGCGATGCCAGTAACCACCGTGGAAGAGTGGCGCTTCAGCGGCCTGCCCTGAGCGAAGTCGAATGGGCCGCGTCAAGGCGCAGAACTCGCGCGAGCCTCAGCCCTGTGGTTGCGAATGCCGGCGTGGCATGAATGCCGGCAGTACCGTGGAAGAGCGGCGCTTCAGCGCCGCGTCAAGCGCCCCAATGAAGGTCGGGCTTTAGCCCCGCGATCACTTCTTGTAAACCACCCCGCCCTTCATGACGAACGACACCTTCCCCAGCACGCTGATATCCTCCAGCGGATCCCCCGCAACCGCGACCACATCGGCAAAATACCCCGGCTCGAGCGCCCCAATCTGACCTTCCCAGCCCAGCAACTTCGCTCCATGCAGTAAATCCGCCTGCATCACTGCCAGTGGCGGCATCCCGTATTTCACCATCAGCACAAACTCCCGCGCCTGCGTCCCATGAGGAAACGGCCCCACATCCGATCCCACCGCCATTGGCACTCCCGCCGCAATCTGGTGGCGGAAATCCTGCACCTTCGTATCCAGCATCTCGTGCTCGTGCGCAGCCCGCGCCGGCGTCTCCGCATGTTCAGCAAAATATTCAAAAATGGTGAAAGTCGGCACCGCGTAGATTTGCTTCTCCCGCATCAGCCGCATGGTTTCATCGCTCAGTTGATTGGCATGGTCAATCGAAACCACTCCCGCCTGCGCCGCAAACAGCGTTCCCGGCTCCCCCGTGGCATGCACTGCCACGCGCTTGCCGACTCGCGCCGCTTCCGCGACCGCAGCGCTCAACTCCGCTTCCGTGTACTGATACACCGTCGAAAACTTGCCGTCCTTCACCGTGTCCTGCCCGGTTTCATAAATCTTGGTGAAGTCCGCGCCCTCCTTATATTGCTGGCGCATCACCGCGACCAACTCCGCGCTATTGTTCGCGTAGTCGGCGTTCGCCAGCACATGCTGCGCGGGGTTGAAGCCGATCGCGTCTTCATGTCCGCCGAGGATGTTGATGGCGTTCCCGCTCATCCGCATCCGCGGTCCCGGCGCCAGCCCATCGTCGATCGCATTGCGCACCGCCGTGTCGGCCGACCCCGCGCCCTCCGTCCCCATATCGCGCTCCGCCGTGAAGCCCGCCATCAGGTCATCGCGCGCCGCCAGCAGCGCCTGGATCGTGCGCTGCGGCACAGATTCCTGCACCGTCTGCAAATCCTCCGCCCCCGGATGCAAAAACAGATGCACATGCGCGTCGATCAACCCCGGCAGCAGCGTCCGGTCTCCAAGATCGATTACCTCGGCCCCAGCAGGACGCTTCACCGCCGAGCCCACTTCCACAATCTTCTCGCCCTCGACCAGCACTTCGCCCGGCTTCACGATGCGCCCATTCTTCACGTCGAGCAGACGCGCCGCGTGCAGCACGATTGGATGAGCGGGAGTACTTTGAGTTTGCGCCGTACAGAGCAGTGCGAAGCACGCAAAAGCCAACAATAACAATGACCGCAACAGTTGCGACTTAGTCATGATGTGAGGGATGCTAACACTTCGGAAAGCCGGAAACTACCGCGAAGCAGCCCTACTTGAATACACTGCGGGAGCAAAGATCCTCAATCGCTGGCGCGGCCGCCGGCGCTATCTTCGGACGCCTAATACTCCCGTGGAAGAGCGGCGCTTTCAGCGCCGCGTAAAGCGTACCCAATTTGTAGACTCCACCGGCACCAGAGCCGGCAGCGCGACCCCAGAAGCCTCTAGATCACGTCGAACCCTTATAGTCCCGTGGAAGAGCGGCGCTTTCAGCGCCGCGTAAGCACCCCGATTTTCCTGGGGCTTTAGCCCCTGTGGCCGCACTCCTATTCCCCGCACCTTTACTTCGCCTTGGAAAAATCTTCCACCGCAAACAACTGACCGCCACGCTCCACCACTCCCACTCCAACGGAATCCATATCCGCGTCCATCATATTCGCGCGATGGTTCGCCGATCGCAGAAACTCAGCCTGAATGGCTTCGACGTCGGAACCCTGAACTACGTTTTCCGAGAGCCATACAAAATGCGCTCCTGCCTGCGTAACTCGCGAAGCCAGCGCAGGCTCGCCCGGAAATCCATGTTCCGCTGCGCCATGCTGCGCCATCAGCGCCGCATGACGGTGCGCCGCCACCGCGAGGGCCTCGTTCCACTTCAGCGCCGGCACTCCCTGCGCCCGCCGTGCCCGGTTCACCGAAGCAAACAATTCCTGTTCGGCACTGCCGGTTTGCGCTTGTGCCGCCGAAAGCACCGCAACTCCAATGATCAAAACACCTGCCACCCGCAGCATGATTCGCACGTCGATCTCCCTGCTGAATCTTAACCCGTATCTTTTCTTTTTCTCTCGCTCAGGGCCTATCGAAGGTTCGCCGGCAGCATCTCACCAACGTAACCGCCAACCGCACTCACTTCGCCGGCCCTTTCTGTTCCTCCGGAGGCTGCGCTGGCTTGGCGAATTTTGCGTCATCCACCGGAACATTCTCCTTCACATCGCTTACCTGAATGGTGAACCTGCCAGTCGGTCGCGCCAGCGTCCAGCGAAACGGAATTTTCACTCCGGCCGCTTCCCGGTAATCCGCATAGTCGATCTGCGTTGGCAACTCTCCCAGCGGCGTTTCTCCCAACCGCACCAGCCGCACCAGCAGCCCCGATTGCTCGTCAAAATAAAGTCGCAGCGGCGTCTTCCCCGGCCGAGGTCCCACCACTACATAGGCGTCATGGCCGTCGATCTTCTCCCTTCCCTGCACCTTCGCCTCGCTGAACATCGCGTTCAAATGCGTCGCAAACTGCAGGTCCGCATCCATCGAAGCTCCATCGATATCCGGCCCGTGCATATCGTGCAGTGGGTGTCCCAGAATGCCCAGCCAGCCTTCATGTCCATCGAATGCGGTGATACTGTCGCCATTCGGCGTATGAGTCACGGACATCCGCTTGTCCGGCTCCTTCGAGTAAATTTCGATCGGAACATTTCTGTCGCCGAACGTAATCGTCCCCTTCATCACCCGGCTGCTAATTTTGTCGATCGCGGCGCTCCCGCCCACCACCTTGACGTATTTATCAAACAACTGTTCGGCGCTCGGTCCGCCAGTTTCCTTCGCCTGCGCTTCGTCGATCTCCTTCGCCTCCGCCATGGCCGGCTTCGAATCGGCCGTCATCACCACTGGCGTCGCCACCGGATTCGTGCTGCCCCGATGGCACGAGTAGCAAGTGACTTCGCGCTTCCCGTCGAAATTCTCCTGGTTGATGGTGATCATCATCTCCATCATCTTCCGTGCAGTCACCTTCGGCTTCTTGTCGTCCTTTTCGAACGCCCCCTGCACGTGGCAGAACTCGCACTCCACCCCCAGCGACGCGGTAATGAACTGCATCGCCGGAATCAACTGATCCCCCGGGATGTCTTTCAGCACCTGAATATTCTTGAACTCTAGCACCGCCGTTTTCGCTGCCGGAGCCGCCGCCTGCGAACCTGCGCCGGATTGCGCCTTCGCGCCGCCGATCACCACGCCGCAAATTACGAAGACTACCGCGAGCCAAACAAAAAATGAATGGACAGCCGCCCTCGGCTGTCCATTCGAGCGCACCTCGATGCGTCCTTTTTCATTCATAATTGTTTCTAGCCTCAGTTGGAATCTCGGAAGTCTACGAAAACTTGCGTCGCAAACCCTCGCGCACCTCTAGCGAAAAGTTCCGGGTTTTTCAATCGCCCAATGACCCAATCTCCCGATCGCTCAATTTCTCTTACGCTGTAAAAAGAACTGCCACTTGTCCATCCCCGCCGGAATCGCCACATCGAAAAATCCCACCATCATTTCCTGCGACGTCTGGTCGCCCCACGTCACCAGTTTGTCCGGATCTGGATTATGCGGATTGTTCTTCGAATTGTCGTACCAAGCCACCGCCCGCAGCTTCGTCCCAGCCTTCAGCTCCCGCGGCTCTGCCAGCCTGTAACTCAACTGCCAGTGAAAGTGATAATTCACCCGCAGCAACGGTTCCACGCTGCCATTGTCGTGCACAATGTCATATTCAAAGCGCTTTCCGCGCAGGTGCATGTGTGGAAACAGGCTCAGCAACGTCGCATCGTTCGGCAGGGTTCCCTGCACTTCCACGCGAAAGTCATCGGCTCCCGGCGGAATCATCAGCGCATGATTATTCAGCTGCAGCGTGACTACCCTCTGCTTCGGCGGACTCTTCGCGAACACCAGTCCCACGCTCGTCTCATCGCTCGCGGCCTCGCCATTCGTGGTGTAGTGCATCTGAAACACCAGGTCCGATCCCCCCGGAACAAATTTCGCCATGCCATCCGTCCACCGGTCCGGCGCGCTTCCCGGCGCGTACACCAGCAGAAGATCGCTGGTGGTCTCGTGCGCCTGCCGCCGCTCCTCCGGATCGCTCAACATCGATGCCCTGAAAGCCTCGCCCACCGGCGCATGCCGCAGCCACGGCGAATCCGGAGGCCGTATATACACCACCGCGTGGTGCACATGCGCCGGGCTCGAAGGCCGCACCTCCACCATCTGCACCCACTTGTCTTCGGCAAAATGCGTGGGCACAATTTCGTAGGTATATTCCACCTCGCCATGCGCTGGAATTGGCACCGGCTTCGGCATCTTCACTACCACGTCCGGCTGCGGAATATTCCAGCCTTCACTCCATTTCGGTGGCGCGGGCGCGTCGATCATATTCCCCGCAGGCGCTCCAGCATCGGCCCACGCCCCAATCGTCTTGATCTGCTCCGCGCTCAACGACGGATCATTAGAAAACCTTCCATACCGTGGATCGGCGAACCACGGCGGCATCATTTTCATATCCACCGCCGCCGCAATTTTACCCGCCCAAGGTCGAACTTGCTCATACGTCACCAGCGGCATCGGCGCAGCTTCGCCGCTGCGGTGGCAACTCTGGCATTTGTCCTGCAGGATCGGGAGAACGTCCCTATAAAAGGTAGGCGCGCCAGCTTGAGACTTGCTCCCTTGCGCGGCCGGAACGGAACCCGTCTGTGACACCGCTCCCATCACCACCAGAGAGGCTACCGCTGCGAAGAGCGTCGCGGCCTTCTTCACGACCGCAGAAACTCCAGCGTCAACGCCCAGGCCTGCCGCGCCGAGTGCGGTTCATACGTCGCCCGCTCGTCGCAGAAGAATCCATGATCCGCGCGGGAAAACTCTGCATTCACGTAAATTTTCTTGTGTGCGCTCAAGGCCTCAGTCACTGCTCGCCGATGTTCCGGCGTAATGTGCTTGTCCAATCCGCCCCATATAAATAAGGATGGGGCCTGCAGCTTCGACGCCCGGTCGAGCAATCCAGGTGCGATTCCTCCTCCATAGAACGAAACCGCCGCGCGCAGCCGGACCGAGCTGTTTGCAATAAACGAAACTTTCCCGCCCATGCAGAATCCCACGCACAAAATCTCGCCCGCCTTTACCGCCCCGCTCGACCCCAGCCAGTCGTGCGCCGCCCGCACATCCGCCTCAGCTGTCTCCGTCGTCACTGCCTGCATGTGCGGCATCACGGATGGAAAATCTGTATAACTGACCTCAAATCCCGGCGGCGCCGTGCGATGAAACAGCTCCGGAGCGATCGCCACGTATCCCTCCGCCGCAAACCTCTCCGTGACATCGCGTATGTGATGGTTCACCCCAAACGCTTCCTGGAAGACGAGTAATCCCGGATGTGTCCCGCTATCGTTAGGACGCGCTACATACGCGCCCATCAGTGTTCCATCCCCAACGGTGAGTTCAACCTTTTCTTTTGTGATCGCTGCGCCGCTCATATTGACGACTCCCTCATATCCACAGTCTCGCACAAACCCCGCGAGCGGCGCGCACGCCTCCCTGCAAAAATGCTAAAGTAGTCGGTCCATCGTATCGACCATGTCCGCTCCCAATTCCAGCTTCCTTCGCGCCTGCAAATCGCAGCCCGCCGACCACACTCCCGTCTGGTTCATGCGTCAGGCTGGACGCTACATGCCCGAATATCGCGCCGTTCGCAAGCAGCATTCCCTCCTCGAAATCTGCAAGATGCCCGCCCTCGCCGCCGAAGTCACCATCACCGCCGCCGAGTTTCTCGGCGTCGATGCAGCCATCATCTTCGCCGACCTCCTGCTCCCGCTCGAAGTCATGGGCCTGCCCTTTCATTTTTCCGCGGGAGAAGGCCCGGTCATCGAGAAGCCTGTCCGCACTACCGAAGACGTCGCACAACTCCGCACCGACCGCGCCGCCGAACTTGGCTATGTCTCCGAGGCCGTGGGTTTGGTAGCGAAACATTTTGCAGGAAAAATTCCCGTCATCGGTTTCTGCGGAGCGCCCTTCACCCTCGCCAGCTACATGATCGAAGGCGGCGGCTCCCGCCACTATCTCCACGCCAAGAAGATGATGTACAACTCGCCAGCCAACTGGGATGCGCTGATGCGCAAGCTGGTCGATGTCACCGCCGAGTACTCCGCCTCCCAGGTGCGAGCCGGTGCCGATGTTATTCAGATTTTCGATAGCTGGGTCGGCTGCCTCAGCGTGGAAGATTATCGCCGCTACGTTCTGCCGCACGTCACCGTTCTCGTGAAGCGCTTGCAGAAAACCGGCGCGCCCATCATTTATTTCGGCACCGACAGCTCCACCTTGCTTCCCGCGATGAATGAAACCGGAGCCGAAGTCATTGGCCTCGACTGGCGCATCCCGCTCGACCAAGGCTGGAGCGATCTCAACCATCGCTGCGCCGTGCAAGGCAATCTCGATCCCGTTCTTCTTTTCGCGGATTGGAAAGAATTAAAGTCTCGCGCCGAGAATATTCTTCGACTCGCCGCCGGGCGTCCTGGCCACATCTTCAATCTCGGCCACGGCATCCTGCCCGAGACTCCGGTTGAGAACGTGAAGAACCTCGCGCGGTTCGTACAGGAATACCGCGCAACCGGGGCTCGGTAGACAGCAAGAGTGAACGTGAACCCACGCGGTTACTTATTCTTGTGGCGACCACGAACGCTTGTAGTTCCGTGGAAGAGCGGCGCTTCAGCGCCGCGATAAGTCGGCTTTTTTAGGAAAGCGGCTTTAGCCGCTGAGGTCAGCACCCCACATTCATGACCCGCATCGCAATCATCGGCGGCGGCATCTCCGGACTCTCCGCCGCCTTCGCCCTCGAACCATCCCGCCGCGCTGGCGCAATCGAGTACATGCTCTATGAATCCTCCCCACAGCTTGGCGGCGTCCTCCGCACCGAGCATATCGACAACTGCATCGTCGAAGCCGGACCGGATTCCTTCATCACCGAAAAGCCCTGGGCCGCCGACCTTTGCCGCACCCTCGGCCTCAGCGATCAGCTCATCGGCTCAAACGACGCCGATCGCAAAACTTACATCCTCGTCCGCGGCCGCCTTATTCCCATGCCCGACGGCCTCATGTTCATGGTCCCAACCAAAATCCTGCCCACCGGATTCTCTCCGCTTTTTTCCTGGACCACCAAGCTCCGCATGGCGCAGGAACTCCTTCACCCGCCGCGCGCCGCGAACGGCGATGAAAGCGTAGCCTCTTTAGTCGAGCGCCATTACGGCGCGGAAATGGTCGACCGTCTCGCTGACCCTCTTCTATCGGGAGTCTATGGCGGAGAAGCCGCCAGCCTAAGCGTGCGCGCCGTGCTTCCCCGCTTCGCCGAGATGGAGCGCACTCACGGCAGTCTCGGTCGCGCCATGCTCGCCGCTCGAAAGAAAATGCCGCGACCCGCAAACAAGCCTGCCGCGCCGCTTTTCACCTCGCTGGAAAACGGCATGCAGCAGCTGGTTGAGGTGCTCGTGCCGCGCCTCAACCCATCCTCCCTCGTTACCAATGCTCCCGTGCAATCCATTCAGCACGAAACTGGAGGCTGGAACGTCTTCACAGGACCGAAGCCAGATCACTTCGACGCCGTCATTCTCGCCCTGCCCGGGCTCGCCGCAGCCACGCTTCTTTCAACTTGCAGTCCCGAGCTCTCCGCCGAACTCGCCGGCATCGGCTACAGCTCTTCCATCACCGTTGGTCTCGGCTACGATCGCGACGTCCGCCAGTCGCTCCCGCCCGGTTTCGGATTTCTCGTCCCGCGCAGTGAAGGCAAACGCCTGCTGGCCGCCACGTTCGTCCACAACAAATTCCCTCACCGCGCCCCTGCGGACCGCGCTCTTCTCCGTTGCTTTTTCGCCGGATCCAGCGCCGAAAACGTTTGGCAGCTTTCCGACGACGCCATCATCGCCATCGTTCGCACCGAATTGCAGCAGATCGTCGGCCTCCGCGCCACTCCGCTCTTCGCCCGCGTTTATAAATGGAAGTCCGCCATGGCCCAGTACGGCGTCGGCCACCTCGACCGCCTCGAACGCATCGAACGTCTGCGCCAGCAGTTGCCCAGACTCGCGCTTGCCGGCAACGGCTACCGCGGGATCGGTGTCCCCGATTGCGTCCGCTCCGGCCAGCAAGCCGCCGCGCAAGTCCTTACTCCCTAGAAACTTTCGTGGAGTCGCTGTCATCCCGAGCGGAGCACGCGGATTCGCCTCATGAATCCGGATGCGTAATCGAAGCCTGCCCTGAGCGAAGCCGAAGGGGATTCCTGCAATCTCATCCGAGTTCCGGACTCCTCGCTGTTTTTTCCGCATAGTCAGGGCAGTCGGAGGCACTACACCGCAGATACAACCGTGGAAGAGCGGCGCTTTAGCGCCGCGTTGAGCGTTCCAAAATCAAACTGGCTTTAGCCCAGTTTGTGATTTTGGGTGGCGCAGCGCTTGAGCACCGCGATCCCGCTTCTTTGTTGATGGGGCTTTAGCCCCTGAGGTCCCGCCTAACCCCTACGCCGGGATCGCCTTTCTCAACGCTTCCTCCCGCCGCATCTTTCCCACCACCAACTTGATCTCGTCGTAAGTAATTTCCGGCGGCAAGATATCTTTCAGCGCTTTGAGCCGCTCCATCCCCGCCTTCACGCACGCCGCTTCAATCACCGACTGCTTCTCCTTGCTCACCCATTCAGACCGAAACTCCACCTGCCCCGTCTCCACCAAATTCGCTACCGCGCTCACGATGGTTGACACCTGCCGTCCTCGCGCCTGCGCAATTTCCTCCAACGTTCGCCCCTCGTTCAACAAGCGCAACGTTTCATCCCCAGGCTTGGCGGCCCGCTCAGAAGCGCCAACCCGCTCTCCTTGCCGGAATTTTTCCAGTGCCTTCAGGATTTCCTGCCCATACACCTCCGCCTTTCGCTCGCCGATTCCCGGAATCTCCAGAAGCTCCGCCAGCACCTTCGGCTGCCGCCGGCAAATTTCTTCGAGAGACGAATCGTGCAGCACAATATAGGCCGGAACGCTCGTCTCCTTCGCCACCACTCGCCGCCACTCCCGCAAATACTCGCGCAGCTCGTCCAGAAAAGGTTCTTCCGCGCCCGCGCCCGCAGCCACAACCGGCCGCACAGTCATCCGTTTTTTGCCTCTCACCGCGTTCTTCCCCGGCGTCGCCGGCTGCGCCATCCACTCCGCCACGCTCCCGCACACATCACACGACCCGCAACCTGCCCACTTCGGAGTCTCGCCAAAGTGCGTGCAAATCTGCCGATGCCGGCAGCACTTCGATTCCACAAACTCGCGGATGATCCGATACCGCTCCCACGCCCGATTGCGCTCTTCCGCGTCGGTAATCTGATTGGCAAAAAATCCCAGCAGCCCCGCATCCTTTTTCTGCCACAGCAAAACGCAGTCCGCACTTGCTCCATCGCGTCCGGCCCGTCCCGCCTCCTGGTAGTACTGCTCAATCGATTTCGGCAGCGACAAGTGAATCACCGCCCGCACCGCGGCTTTATTAATTCCCAGCCCGAAAGCAATCGTCCCTACCAGCACGCGCACATCGTCTGACATCCACCGCTCCTGCGCACGCCTCCGGTCCGCGCCATCCATTTTGCCGTGATATCCCACCGCCGCAATGTCGTGATCTTCCAGAAAATCCACCGTCTCTTCCACGCGATTGATCGTCGGCGAATAAACGATCACGTTGCTGCCCGCATAGCTTTCCAGCGCCTTCAGGAGCATCTCCATCTGTTCCCGCCCTTCGCACTCGCGCACCAGGTAGCGCAAGTTGGACCGGTAAAAGCTGGCAATGTATTTGTCGGGATTGCGCAACTGTAGTTGCGCCAGAATGTCATGCCGCACGTGCCGCGTCGCGCTCGCCGTGAACGCCGCAATCGGACGATCCGGGAACTTCGTTCGCAACCGGTTCAACTGCCGATACTCAGGGCGGAATTCATGTCCCCACTCCGAGATGCAGTGCGCCTCATCGATCGCGAAGAAAGTCACCGGCACCTGCTGCATCCAACCCATGGTGTCCCCGCGCGCCACTCGCTCCGGCGAAACATATAAAAGCCGGTAAGCCCCGTCTCGCGCCTTCGACATCACCTTATTCTGTTCGGCTTCATTCATCGTGCTGTTGAGCACGGCCGCCGGAATGCCCATCTGCGCCAGTTGCGTCTCCTGATCCTGCATCAGCGCGATCAGCGGCGAAATCACCACCGCTGTCCCGCCCGAGACCACCGCCGGCAGCTGGTAGCACAGCGATTTGCCTCCGCCCGTCGGCATCACCACGCACGTGTCGCGCCCCGCCAGCAGGCTGCGCACAATCCGCTCTTGCAGCGGGCGGAACGTGCTGTATCCCCAGTACCTGCGCAGCGGCGCGAGCAAATCGGTTTCCGGGATCATCCAAACGAGTATAGGCTGAGGCGAAGATTAGGAGAAACGCTTTGTCGGAATTTCTTAGCAGAAGCCATCAAAGCGGGAATTAAACTGTGATCCCTTGTGTCCTCTGGGTCAAAGATTTTTCCACCCGTACTTCACTTCCGGATACGCCCGCGCAAATGCCGCCCACACCGCCGCGATCACCGCAAAGCAAAGCACGCTACCCTCTGGCCCAACCATCCCGCCCGTGAGCCATCGCGGCCCGTGAAACGACGACTTCAGCAAATGTCCCGGAAAGAGCGTTCCGCTATCCGGCACGGAATAAAAAAATGTCTCTCCCCAATCCCACGCCATGTGAAAGCCCACCGCGAACCACAAACTCCCCGTTCGCCGCAACGTGAGACAAAAGAAGAAACCGATCGCCGCCGCTGCTGCCAATCCAGTCCACTGCTCGCCCGCATTTTGCAGGTGAATCAGACCGAAGGTGCACGAGAGCAATACCGCAGCCGGCCAAAAGCCAATCAATCGAGTCAGCGTAAATTGGGAATATCCGCGCAACAGAAATTCTTCAAAGAATCCTACGAGCAGGAAAAACCCTGCCCAGAACACTGCAAACCTTACAATTCGCCCGCCATGGATCGCCAAATGTCCCAAGTCAAAAACTCGTAAGCCGTACATGGTCGCCATCAGCAGGGTGATGCTGGCAAATCCCCACCCCGCTCCCACCCAGAACAACTTTCCAAACGCCAGCCGCCCCGGAAGGCCGTACGCTCCCCACTTCCGCCGCTCGATTCTTGCCAGTACCACTGCCGGAAGCATCGCCGCCACAACCAATCCGAACTCCTCCAGCATCATCGACCATAGCCCGCCCGCGCCCAACTCCAGCGACCCAATCCACCGGATCACCACAAACTGCAGCGGATAAAACATCGCCACGTAGAACGCAAATCCCCACCCCGCCCGCAATCCGTCCGGCCCAAGAAACACCGTCCGTACATACGAGGGCTGCACCGCAAAATCCGGAGCACCGGCCGGCCGCAGCGTTTCCGGGTTCACTGGCGTTCCCTCTCCATCAGCCGCGTTGATCCCGTTGTCGATTCTGGAATCGCTCACACCTGTTTCCTCAAACCACCCCGCTCATGGTAAAACACTTCGTCCCGCCTAATGACCCGATTTTTCACCCGCGAACGTTTTGGCAGACCTCAATTTCTGGCCGGAGTCTTGCTCCTCTTGTTTTTGGCGCAAGCGGTGTGGCTCGTGCATTCCGAACTGCACGTTTCCGAATCTACTGGACCTTTGGGCGTGAGCGCGTCCGAGCAAGTCCGCATTGCCGCTGGCTGGCGACAAATCCACGGTGGAGGTATCGCCGGCGCTCCGTTCCCTGACGCGTCAGGCTCGCTGCCCCTCGAAGTCTCCCGCGACGACGCGGGCTTCGACACCGAACACTCCCCGCTGCTTTCACTGGTAACCGCCGCGCCTCTGCTTGTGTGGCCTCAAGCCCTCGCCGGTTCCGAATCTTCCGAGTACTGGCGCTGGCTTCCCCGCATACCGTTCCTTGCTTTCGGCGTCTTCCTCGGCGCGTCGCTGTGGTACGTCTCCCGCCGCCTCTGCGGCAACTCCGGCGGATTTCTCGCCCTCACCCTCTACTGTTTTTCTCCTGCCGTGCTGCAAGCCACCGCCGTCTGGCACGTCGAGCCGGAAATCCTCGCCGCCTGGGGATCCTTCGGAGCTATCTTCACCGCCATCGCCGTGGCCCACACACTCTATGCGCCGCGGGAAGTCATTCTCTGGAACTGGCGCCGCATCGTGTTGCTCGGCATCTCTCTCGCGATCGCGGTGGGCTCCCAGTTCTCCATGATCATCGTCGTCCCCATCGCCCTTGCTTTCCTGCTCTACCTCGCGCCCATCCGCCGCGGAGCCGCCATCACCATCTGGATCGCTGCCTGCCTCGTGGCTCTGCTTCTACTTTTCGCCGCATATTTCTTCCAGCCAAAAGCCTTCGTACAGGGAATGCAGCACGCCTCTTTTTGGGGAGCGACCTGGCGCAGCTTCACTGTGCTCGCCGTCTATCGGCGGGTCGCGTCGCTCATCCTGCGCGCTTGTCCGGCATTCGCTCTTCTGCTTCCAGCCGCGATTGCGACCTATCTGGCGTGGCCGCGCACCCGCTATTTCGGCAACACCGCACCGCTGCTGCTGGCGCTTCTCTTCCTCGCGCTCGGCGTCGCTCACCCCCGCGTTGCCGGCGCGGGCTTCCTGCTCGCTTCCGTGCCTTTTCTGTTTATCTTCGTCTCCGGCGTGCTCGCCGACCTCATGGAAACTCCCGCTCGCACCCTCGTCACCGCCTGCGTCTGGGCGTTGGTCGGCGCCTATATTCTCTGGAGTCTTTCAGCCCTGGTCCAGGTTCCCCGCGGATGAGTTCGCAGATGTACTGAACGCTAACAATTCTCTACATTTCCCACGCATCTCTGCTGGACTATTGCGATCTAAACTTGTGAGGGATCCTCTGAGGAGGTGTGCCATGACGTTCCCTTTGGGGTATCATAATGTCGTGAATTGCCTGTCGCGACGATCGATTCCGGCTTCGCTGGCTGTCTTCGCGACTTTTCTGCTCGCGCTTCTTGTGGCCTCCAGCAGCTTCGCGCAAGCCAACGGCTCTTCAGGTTTCGCGCATTCCGCAAGCGTAGCTCCTCCCACTGCTGCGAGAGTAGCGCCTCCCACGGCTTTCGGCGTGCCGCCTCCAACGGGTGCAACGGTCGTGCATAACGGATTTACCCCGGCCGGCTCGAACGCCAATCATCCCGTTCCGCATTCACCCGGCACCTCGCACAACGGGCAGCATCCCTCTCATCACATCGCAAACGGCACAGCCTACTATCCGTATGTGTACGCGGTGCCCGTGCCCTACGCCGTCGATGTCAGCGACGCCGACACTCCCGGCGACGACGATGACGCAGAGTATCAAGGTGGCCCTACCGTTTTTGATCGCCGCGGATCGGGCCCGGACTCTTACGTGCCCCCGTCGTCGACTGGATCGGAAGAGACCGCTGAGGCCGACCCTGATCCCGAACCGCCGCAGCCTCCGACCACTCTCGTTTTCAAAGATGGTCATCAACTCGAGGTGAACAATTACGCCATCGTCAGCCAGACTCTTTACGATCTAACGCCAGGTCATCCCCGCAAGATCGCTCTCGCGGATCTCGATCTCCCGGCGACCCAAAAACAGAATGACGATCACGGCGTCGTCTTCCAATTGCCGCCGTCGGCCCAGGCTAACTGACTATGCGAATCCCGGCAATCGACGAGACCGTGTGGCGCGGACACTCTTGTCCGCGAAATTCATACGGCAAGTCTGCTTTGGCAGGAAATCTACACCTCATCCTCGCAGCCATCATCGTCCTCGCCGCTCTCGTGCCGTGCACCGAAGCCCAGCGAGCCGCATCCGGAGGTCACCCCGCCGCCGCACCGGCGCACGCTACCACGCCGCACTTCCGCGCGCCCGCCGGCAATTTCGCCTTCGGACGCAACGGCCGTGGATCTGGAGCCGCATTCCGCCGCTCTTCTCCGTATTCTCCCTACGCTTCTCTGCCGTTCCCCTTCTTCGGTGACGCCTTCGATGCCGGCGACATTTATTCCACCGGCTATCCCGTCGCTTCCCAGCCGCCTCCATACCTGCTGCAGGCACTCAGCCAAATGGCCGGTCCCGGAGCCAATTCCATGGGACCAGCCATGAATTCGTTGAACAACGGTCAGCCTTCGTCGAGCGATTCGTTGCTGATCGAACTTCAAAACGGCCGCTATGTTCGCGTCACCAGCACCCCGACCAATAACGCCTCCCGATTGCTGAATGTGACGCCCAACCACTCCGAACCGAATTCCGCCCAGCCGCCGCAGATCGCCACCGCATCGCAATCCCTGCCGCCCGCGGTTCTCATCTTTCGCGACGGGCACAGCGAAGAAGTCCGCGACTACACCATCGCCGACGGCATGCTCTACGCTCGCGGCGATTACTACACCGACGGATACTGGAACAAGAAGATCGATCTCGCGGCTCTCAACGTACCTCAGACTCTGCAAGCCAACGCCGACCGCAGTGTAAAGTTTGTTCTGCCTTCATCCCCCAACGAAGTCATCACCCGCCCATAGCTTCTCAGCGTTTGCAACCCAGGCCGAATCCGGTGTAAGCTGTCCGCCCGTCTTGATTCAGCGAGGACTTCGTTAGGGAGGACACATGCTGGGGAATGAGATCAAAATTTTGCGGTCGCTTGCGGTCGCAATGGTCGTCTTGTTGGCTTGGCCAAGCCTGCGGGCGCACAGCGCCTTACACCAATCCCGCCGAGGGACGCGGCGCGCGCGCAGCCTCAGGCTCGCCCCAACTCCAGTGGTGCCTCGCCGTGGACTCCCCTGACCAACCAACCTACGTTTCTAGACACCGTGAACTGCGCTGGCGCTGCCAACCCCCTGCTGCTTACGGATGGAACCGTTCTCCTGCAAGAAGGCGGCTGCCAGGATTGGTGGCGATTGACCCCCGACAACAAGGGCAATTATGTGAATGGAACATGGACGCAACTCGCCTCGTTGCCATCGGACTACAGCCCCCTCTATCACTCTTCCGCCGTTTTGCCCGATGGCCGCGTCATCATTATGGGCGGAGAATACAACTTCTTTAATCCGGTCTGGACTGCTCTGGGCGCCATCTACGATCCCCTGGCCAATACCTGGACTTCTGTCGCCCCTCCCAGTTTTTTCGGCGCGAATCCACCGACCATTGGTGATGCGCAGAGCGTCGTTCTCGCTGATGGCACATACATGCAGGCCGATTGCTGCACCAAGCAATCCGCCCTGCTTGACGCCAAGACCTTAACCTGGACTTCGACGGGCAGGGGAAAGTACGACCCCAACGACGAAGAGGGATGGAATTTGCTGCCAAATCACAAAGTCCTGGCCGTCGATGCCTACGTCACCATCCCTCCTTTTCCGTACATTCCAACCGGGACCAACTCGGAACTTTATGATCCCCGGACCGGCAAGTGGTCGAGCGCCGGCAGCACGATCGTGCAGCTTTGGGATTCCGCCATCGATTGTGGAGGAGAGAACAACGCGACGTTCGAACTTGGACCCGCCGTGCTGCGTCCCGACGGCACTGTCTTCTACGCCGGATCGGACACTTGCCAGCTTTCTGCCGGCCCGCCGCCGGTCTTCGCCAACGGCAACACGGCGATCTATAACTCCTATACCGGGACGTGGACGCCTGATCCGCCTTTCACCGGCGGAAATAACATCGCCGACGGTCCCGCTTCGCTCGAAATCAACGGGAAAGTGCTCATGATGGCAAGCCCAGGTTATGGCGACCCGCCTTCGACCTTTTTCGAGTGGGACGGCAAGAATTTGTACGTGGTTCCCGGCACTCCGAACGCATCCATCGATGGCTCCTATTTTGGAAACATGCTGATGCTTCCGAGTGGACAGATATTGCTGACAGATTTCTCCGACGACATCGAACTGTACAACCCCGAGGGAAGCTACAATCCCGAATGGGCGCCGTTCGTTCTCGCCTATCCGTCAGTCGTTCAACCTGGCGGCTCGTACCAGATCTTCGGTTTCCGCTTCAACGGCATGTCTCAGGGAGCTTTTTACGGAGACGATGTGCAAGCCGCCACCAACTATCCGTTGGTGCGCATCACCAATCTCGGCAGCGGCCATGTGTTCTTCAGCCGCACCTACAATCACAGCAGCATGGCAGTCGCATCGAATGATCTTGTGTCCACCCATTTCGATGTTCCCGCCGTCCAAGAGAAGGGATTCAGCAAACTCGAAGTCGTCACCAACGGTATTCCATCGTTTCCGTCGTTTGTTTACGTGAAGTAGTAAGGTTCGCTAGCGGCTGAACCACCAGATCAGCCCAATAAAAAACATCT
This sequence comes from uncultured Acidobacteriaceae bacterium, assembly GCA_964403025.1. Taxonomy (GTDB): domain Bacteria; phylum Acidobacteriota; class Terriglobia; order Terriglobales; family Acidobacteriaceae; genus Sulfotelmatobacter. The sequence goes on from CAYOEH010000017.1 coordinate 35,524, forward strand.
GCATGGGAAGTCGCAACCACAGCGTTGTGGCCGGCTTCCCGCGCAGCGGTACGCTCTCGCGCCGCTCTGACATTCGCTGGAAACATCACCACCAGCAAAACCATCAGGCACGTCCCCGCCAGACTGTGCACCTTTGCCACCAACAGTGCCGCAGCCCCCAGAAATTCCAGCACCCCGGTTCCATAAATAATCCACATCGGCCGCGGAAAGACTCGCGGAACCATGCGCTCCAGATCATGCTTCATGCTGGTGAAGTGCGCGCTGCTCTTCATCCCAAACATCACCGCCAGCGCGTAATCCGCCGAAGCCCGCCACGTGGCCAAACGACGAAACTCCCAGGCATCCAATTCCACGAAACACGCCCCACGAAACCAGCAACACAATCAGAACCGCCATAGGCAACAAGCCTCCTGATCGGAGCCCACAACAGGCCTTTGCCGTGCTACAATATTGTTCAGCAGCAATCCTACTAACTTACTGTAAATGCAACCGTTTAGCACAGCTTCGACGCGTCGCGGAAGCGGCAATATCAGAGAAGAAATTCTAAGACCTAAGACCTAAGACCGATCACCTAAGACCTAAACCATGCCTGACGATCAAAATCCCGAACTCCCCCTGACCCCACCGCCCGGCGGCGAAGGTCCCGGCGCCCTGCACATTCAGCCCGTCAACATTGAAGACGAGATGCGCAAGTCGTATCTCGACTATTCCATGTCGGTCATCATCGGCCGCGCTCTGCCCGATGTCCGCGACGGACTCAAGCCCGTGCACCGCCGCATTCTCTACACCATGCAGCAGATGGGCCTCCAGCCCAATCGCGCCACCCGCAAGTGCGCCCGCATCGTGGGGGAGGTCATGGGCAAATACCATCCCCACGGCAACCTCGCCGTGTATGACGCTCTCGTGCGCCTCGCTCAGGATTGGAGCCTGCGCTACCCGCTGATTTTCGGTCAAGGAAATTTCGGCTCGGTCGATGGCGATCCTCCCGCAGCCGATCGCTACACCGAAGCCAAGCTCGCGCAAGTTGCTACGGCGCTGCTTGAAGATCTGGATAAAGAAACCGTCGACTTCCGCCCCAACTACGATGGCAGCGAAGTCGAACCCGATGTTCTTCCCGCGCGTATTCCGAATCTTCTCGTCAATGGCTCCGACGGAATCGCCGTCGGCATGGCCACGAAAATTCCTCCGCACAATCTCACCGAAATCGTCGACGCCACCATCACGCTGGTCAACAATCCGAACGCGCAGCTGGCCGAGATTCTAAAGTTCGTGCAGGGTCCCGATTTCCCCACCGCCGGCATCATCCACGGCCGCGCCGGAGTCTTTGAAGCCTACCGCACCGGCCGCGGCCGCTTTATGATGCGCGCCAAGGCGTCGATTGAGACGTTCAGCAAAGATCGCGAAGCCATCATCGTCACCGAAATCCCTTATCAGGTGAACAAGTCCGTCCTTATCAAGCGCATCGCCCAGCTCGTCAACGACAAAGAAATTGAAGACATCTCCGACGTGCGCGACGAAAGCGATCGCGACGGCATGCGCATCGTCGTCGAACTCAAGCGCGGCGCCGAGCCGCAGATCGTTCTCAACCAGCTCTACAAACACACCGCCATGCAGGAAGGCTTTTCCATGATCCTGCTCGCGGTGGTCAACAACCAGCCCCGCGAAATGGGCATCATCCCCGCCATCAAGCACTTCATCAATCACCGCGTCGAAGTCGTCCGCCGCCGCACCGCCTTCCTTCTGCAAAAAGCGAAGGACCGCGAGCACATCCTCGAAGGCTATCTCACCGCCCTCGATCACCTCGACAACGTCATCACCATCATTCGCGCCAGCGCCAACCGCGCCGAGGCCCGCGAAAATTTAGTTGCCTACTTCGGCGGTAAGAAAATCGATATCAACACCACCGGCCGCGCCCCCAAGCTCGATCCCGAAAAGCCTTTCACCGCGCGCCAGGCCGAGGCCATCCTCGAACTGCAACTGCACCGCCTCACCAAGCTTTCCATCGATGAGATTTCCAACGAGCTGAAAGAAGTCCGTGGCCGCATCGAAGAGTACGAATCCATCCTCGCCTCCGAGACCAAGCTCCGCAAAGTCATCGTCAAGGAACTCGAAGAAGTAAAAGAAGCCTACGGCGACGAGCGCCGCACCCGCATCGAAGACGAAGCCGCCGAAATCGTTCTCGAAGACTTAATCGCCGATGAGCAAGTCGCCGTCACCTTCAGCCACTCCGGCTACATGAAGCGCACGCCGATCTCCACCTACCGCATGCAGCGCCGCGGTGGCACGGGACGCACCGGCATGAAGACGCGCGAAGAAGATTTCGTCGAGCACCTCTTCATCGCCTCTACGCACGCCTACATTCTCATCTTCACCAACAAAGGCCGTGTCTACTGGCTCAAGGTCTACGAGATTCCCGATGTCAGCGCCGCCGGCCGCGGTAAACATATCGGCAACCTCATCGGCCTGCAACCCGGCGAGACCGTTCGCACCATGCTCGCCGTGCGCAATCTCGAAGAAGAAAACAAATACATCTTCTTCGCCACGCGCAACGGCTTGGTAAAAAAATCCGAGTTGCGCGAGTTCATGCACGTCCGCTCCAACGGCATCAATGCCATCAACATTGAAGATGGAGACGAACTGGTCGCCGCCCGCATCACCAACGGCAATCAGATCGTGTTCATCGCTTCCCACGAAGGCATGGCTATTCGCTTTGACGAGGATCATGTCCGTCCCATGGGCCGCGCCGCCTACGGCGTCAATGGCATCAATCGGGACGAAGGCGATTACGTGGTAGGAATGACGGTAACTCCCAAGCCAGGAGCGGAGAGTTTGGGGACGGCCGCCTCGGCCGTGCAGGATGCGTTAGCATCCGAGGGAGAGATTCCGGCAGCCGAAGCCGTCGACCTCACGCAAAAAGGCACGCTGATTCTCTCCGTCACCGAAAATGGCTACGGCAAGCGCACCCCCGCCGACGAATATCGCCTCACGAACCGGGCCGGGAAAGGCGTCATCAATATCAAGACCACCGAGCGCGTGGGCAAAGTTGTCGCCATCGCCCTGGTGGACGAAACTTCTCAGGTGATGCTCATCAGCCACTACGGAAAAATCATCCGCATGGATTCGAAAACCATTCGCGAGTCCGGCCGCAACGCCCAAGGCGTCCGCCTCCTCCACATGGAGCCCGGCGACCGCGTCGCCGCCGCCGTAGTCTTAGCGCCAGAAGAAGAGCCGAACGGCAACGGAGGCACGCTACTCCAATAGCGTTCGCTGTTTGTCATCCTGACCTTGCCGGTCATCCTGAAATCACCTCTGTCACCCCGACCCGCTTGTCATCCTGAGCGAAGTGAGATCGTCCGCAGGACGATCTCCCGCAGCCGAAAGCCTGCCCTGAGCGAAGTCGAAGGGGGTCCCTGCGTTCACTCGCGGAGACGAATCAGGAACGAGCCGACCTTGAAAGGGCGCGGCTTCAGCCGCGCCAAGGCCGGCCTTTGGGTGGCGCAGCGCTTTCAGCGCTGCGGTAAGCGCTGCTTTCTTCCAACCGGGCTTTAGCCCCTGCGGGTGCCTTGGAGATACTTTCTCCGCAGCCCTCGCAGCCGTGGAATCCAGGAAACTGTGACAGCCAAGACTTGATGTTTCACATAGGCTGTCGGACCGAGAGCGAGACCCATCGGTGGAGATTTTGAGTGAAATCGCCTGTTCTCAACACCTAGCAATCTTGTCAGAAAGCAACCTTCTCTAGACCAACGACGCCTAATGCTCGCGCAGACTGCGGGTTCACTGTGGTCTCGCGGAGTCTCTTTCCATGCGAAGCCGCTTCACTCACATTTTCGTCGCAGCGGTGTGTCCGCTGGTCTTCTGTGCGTCGCTCTTCGCACAGACGCCTGCCGGCAATTCCATCGAAGTCGTTTACAACCAGTACGGGTCTATCGTCCAAACTTACAACATCGACCGCCAGACCGGATTTCCCGCGCAACAAGGCCAGGGCGTCACGCTCGATTTCACTTCAGGCCCTGCCACCATAGTTCCCTCCCAAAACGATCACTTCCTCTACGTGACCGCATTCGCCAACAACCAACAATATCTATGGGTTTATGCAACAGATTCGACCGGAGTGCCGCAGCTTCCCGCGGTTCAGACCCTGATCCTGCTGGGAAACGGTTTTTCCCCTCTCTCGATTGACCCGGATGGAACCGTCGCCTACGCGACCCGAATAACTCAGAATACGGAGAACCAACAAGTCTTTGCTTTGATTTATTCATTTGGGATCAATCCGACGACGGGAAAGGTGAAGGAAGGCACAAAGGTCGCGACATATCCCGCGAATGGTCCGTGCTCATCTGGAGCCGACTATGCCAGTTTCATCCTCGTAGGGTTCAACCCCAGCGGCACCAAGATGTACGATTCCTGGTATTGCCCCTACTTCTACGGCGAACAAGGTTTCTACTATTCGAGGCCGGTAAACCAGAAGACCGGTGCGCTCGGCTCAGAAACCCAGATCGCGTACTGGACCAATGGAGAGACCACCAGCACCAATCTTGTCAACATCACTCCGTCGTCTATTCTTTATTTCGACGTTCCCATCCAAAATTCGTACGGGCAAAGCGAACTGGGCGTTGCTTCGCCGAGCGGAACGCCACTCTTTAACTGCACCGCGACAATGCTCGAAGCCTGCGGCTATGCAACCTGGGAAACGCCCGATCCGTCAGGCAGATACGTTTTCTTTCAGGTATCGCCCGACAACACTCTGATCGCAAAGATTGAGTTGGCGCAGCAGAAAGTCGTCGAAACGGGAAATTACGTCAACGGCTTCGTAGTCGGCTTCAGCCCGGATGATGTTCTTGTCTATACGCAGGACCAGCAAGTCCTCAATCCGTCAACTTACTCGATCTACGTCTTCGATCCGGCCACCGGCGGCGTAACTTATACCGGCGGACAGATCGAGGCGCAAACCGAAGTGCGCCAATTCGTTCCCGCTCTGCGCCGGTAGCAACGGATTAAACAGAATGTTGATCGACGGGCCGTCCACGATCGGGTCAATGAGTGTCAGTTGTCGTAACATCCCGATTACACTCAAAGTCTCTAATGAGATTTCGGCCCGTTCCCCGCGATCGGGTTCAAGCTATCACAATGTCGAACTGGCGATTAACCATCGGTGAATAGTCTGGCAAAAAACTTTCTTGCAGACGGGAGACGTTGGGAGACGGTTAATTCTTGCTTCGACCGAACGACCATCTTGTCCCCTACTTCACTCCCTGCTTCCGATTAATCTCCCACGAAAATTCCGTAACAAAATTCAGCAGCGTCCCCCACCCCACCTGCTCCGCCGCCGCCCGCCCGCCGTTGACAAACGCGTTCTTCGGACTCGGCTTCCACGCCGTCGCAATCATCCCCCCGCCAAACGCTCCTCCATACAGCGCCCACTGCGGACGCAGATGTTCCTCGCTGCGATCATAAGTCACTAAGTTCCGGATAAACGCATGCCGCGTCCGCCGCCACAGCCCCTGGCACTTGCACTGGTCGTAGCGAACTTCATATCCCAGCTTCGCATTGCCCAGCGCCGCCAGCGAATTCGCCGCAATAAACTGACCCTCCCGCGATGCGAACCGCTCGGCATATCCTCCCCATCCGTCGTCCCACTGGTAAGGCACGCCGCGCACCTGGTCAACTCCAGCCGCAAACATCCGCTTCATATAAGCTTCCGGAGTGATCAGCGTCTCTCGCAGATAAATCACCTCCCGCTCCGCTCGAGTCGGAGTGACCCGCGTCCGATTCCGGCCCAAATAATCTCCCGCGATCCATCCCGATTCCCAGTCCCGCGCCCGCAGCAGCTCCCGCTTCGTCTTGTTCCCCACAAATTGCGCCGGATTTTCACTCTGATCTTTTTTCTGGCTCTCTCCCGGCGCATTCGGTAGCTCTTTCCCCTGTGACTGTCCCGAGTTCGGCGCAGGATTCTGCGCCGGCTCAGTCACCTGCGCCCATACCAATCCCCGGCCGGCCAGCAGCAAACACGCCATCACAACCGCGCCGCAAGCCCAGCCTCGTCCGCCCGCAGACTTATTTCGCATCCGCCAACGTACTCTCCGCGAACCGCACGGCCTTTCGCGTGTGAAACCCTGTGCTCTCCGTGTTCTAAGCCTTCGACCTACCCGCCGCACACCAATCCCAGTGCTAAACTCCCTTGGATGCATTCCCTGTACAACCGCGTTGCAGGTCAAAGTGTGGAACGCATCGCGGCCTTGAGCGATGGCATCTTCGCCGTCGCCATGACGCTCCTCGTCCTCGACCTGCGCGTCCCCGCCGCCGAAGCCGTCCACTCCGAACACGACCTCCGCCGTCTGCTCATCGCGCTCTCGCCGCGCGTGCTCGTCTTTCTCATGAGCATCATGACCAACGGCATCTTCTGGGTCGGCCAGCAAACCCAGCTCAACTACTTCGCCCGCTCCGACCGCAATCTCGCCTGGATCCACATCGCCTTCCTCTGCGCCATCTGTCTCACGCCCTTCACCACTTCACTGCTTGCCGAGTTCATCCACTACCGCACCGCGCTCCTCGTCTATTGGAGCAACATCCTCCTCCTCGGACTCACCCTTTACTGGAGTTGGAGCTACGCCACCCGCGCCCACCTCCTCGCCGACGACCTACCGCCCGAAATTCATCCCGCCGTCGTTCGCCGCATCGTCATCGCGCAATCCCTCTATGCGTGCGGAGCCGTTCTCTGCTTCCTCAACACGTACTACGCCATCGCCGCGATCGTCCTGGTGCAACTGAACTACGCCATCGCCCCGAGCTTCTGCTGGGGATTGTTCTCCCGCCTAAAATCGTCTCAAGAGTCGTAGACATCAGATGTGCTTACGGGGAAGCATGACCGGGAAGGGCACGACTTCAGTCGTGCCACATGCGAAGGTTTAAGACGAACAGGCTTCAGCCGCTGAGGTCGATTTCCACACTCGCATCTGAAGTTTGCAGAAACTTACTCTCGGTACTCGCACTCGGTACTTTCCTACGCTCGCTCGAACGCATGCTTCTTCTCCAACTCCTCCACCGCCGTTCGCATCGCGCTCTCAAATCTCTCCGCCTGCTCCATCAATCCCGGAGTCGCCTCTGCCCACTCGCCGTCCATCCGCACCAGACCATCTTCCGGCACGAGTCGTCCCGCAACTTCCAGCAAATGCGCTGGCGTCGTTTCCAAATACTGCGCCTCTGTCGGATCTCCAATCCAAACTCTATTCCCGACCGCGGGTGCCCCATCCTTCTCGCGTTCTGCGCGAGAGGATGGGGAATTTGACTTCACCTTCGTTTCCCAATAAACCTTCCGCTCGATGAACGTCGCAATCGCATCGTCGGACGCTTTCCCAAACACCCACTTCTGCCGCTTGAAGTCGTAGTACCGGCTGGAAAACGCCAGCGGCACGAGCTTTCCCGACTTCATAAACTCGATCTGCCTCCGGTCCACTTCCTTGCGCAGCGCGTTGATCACCGGAGCCTCGGCATCCTTCGGCTCCAGCGACGCCAGCACCTCCCGCACCGTTGCCGACAAATTCACCGCCACCGGCGCATGCAGCCCCTCCGAATTCTCCAGCCGTATGTCCCCATGCAACACCCAGAAATCCGCTCCCGAAGTCGACCGGTGAAACGGCCACTCCAATTCAATCGTCAACGGCAGCCCCGTCAACGTCACCCAAATATTTTTCTGCTCGTCCTGCGCCATCCTCTTAAGCACCTCAAAAAAAATAAATTCTAACTGTCATGCTGAGCGCAGCAATCCCTCGCGAAGCGAAGTATTGCGCACTCGAAGCATCCCTACCACCGATTCTCATTCGCCGCCCGAATGGGAATCTCAGCACCCGCTTCTCTCCCACACGGGAAACTGGAAACTAGAAACCAGAAACTCGTACCAGGTACTCGCAACTCGCTACTTCTTCTTCCCACTCACCTTCGCCCCCATCCTCAACAACTTCCGCACCGTCCCCGTCGGCAGACTCTTCATCTGATCATGCAACTCCGTCACCGCATCAAAAAATCCCGCCATCGCCGCCAGCCGCTCCCGCGTAAAATCCGCCCCCGCTTCCTTCGGATCCAGCCCCTCTAAACTCCGCCTCAACATCTCCCGCGTCGGATCGATCTCCCTCCGCTTCCTCTGCTCAATCACCAGCCGGAACATCTCCCACACATCTTTCATCGACTCATAATGCTCCCGCCGGTCGCCCAGCACATGCACCGCCCGCACAATCCCCCAGGTCTCCAGCTCCCGTATCGACGTGCTCACATTCGACCGCGCCACGCTCAGCGTCGCCGCAATCTCCTCCGCCGGCAGCGCCCGCGGCGACAAATACAGCAGCGCATGAATCTGCGCCACCGTCCGGTTGATCCCCCACCGCGTCCCCATTTCGCCCCAGTGCAAGATGTACGCCTTCTGCACGCCAGTCAGGTCGGCCATATCGATACTTTCAGTTCAAACAGAATCTACAGAACGCAAACCCGCCACGTCAACCGAAACGCAGATCAAATCTATGCGCTCTTTGACGCTGAGCCAGAACCGGCGCCAGGAATACCGTGGAAGAGCGGCGCTTCAGCGCCGCGTCACAAACAAGAAAAAGGAGCAGGGCTTTAGCCCCAGCGATCGCGCTCGCTTCAGGACGCGCCACCCTTCCCGCCATCCGTCGAGGATTTATCGCCCACAATTTTCTTGGGCGCGGCCTTCTTCGCCGCCTCCGCCCGCTTCCGCTCCTGATACCGCCGATCGTGAAACGACTGGTCCGACGCCTGCTTTTTCATATCCCCCAGCTTACACCTACGCAAAATACGAATGTGGGGACAGCCGCCCCCGGCTGTCCATCGAGCGCAAGCTCGATCAAGCTCCGAAAACAACTCCTGTCATTCCGAGCAGCCTCATCGCGAGGAATCCCTATTCAAACCCCGCTGCCCCGAACCCTTAGGATTTCTTGTCAATAGGCAGAAATTGGTAATTATCCCTTGACAACAAGTAGAACAAATGGCATACTGTGGGTGCTGGTGAAAAACCATGAACCGCAGACAGACCATTCCCGCCCATCTCCGCTACACTCGAAATCAGTTTGACGCTGATTTTCCGACCGATGATGTTTGCTTTGAAACGATCCTAGCGCAACGTTTTCCCGGCGGCGTGGCGCATTGCGAAAAATGCGGACAGGATCGCAAGCATTACCGTGTAACTGGGCGTACTGCGTTAGCCTGTGACCATTGCGGGAATCACATCTATCCGTTGGCCGGGACCATATTCGAGAAAACCACCACTCCGCTGCGAATCTGGTTTCAGGCTATGTACTTGATGGGATCGACTCGTTGCGGCATCTCTGCGAAGCAGATTCAACGAGAAACTGGAGTGACCTATAAAACCGCGTGGCGGATGTTTCGCCAGATTCGCTCGTTGCTGTCCGAACCTGACATGCAACTGGAGGGATCAACGGTTGAAATGGATGAGCTTTATTATGGTGGTCGGCCACGCGGCAAGCGCCGTGGTCCTAAATGGCTTGAGACTAACAAGAAGTCGGTTGTCGCGGGAGTGGTAGAACGCAAGAGTGGCAAGGGCAGAGTAATTGCGCGAGTGGTCGAAGATGCCAGCAAGAAAACTCTGCAAGACTTCGCGCATGAGTTCATTCTGCCTGAGTCCACTGTGTTCACCGATGAGCATCCGTCATATACGGGACTGGACAAAACCTACACTCACCACCGGATTCAGCACGCGGCTGGCGTCTACGTGAAGGGAGACGTTCACACTCAGACTATCGAAGGATTTTGGTCGCTGGTACAGAATGGGATTCGCGGGGTGTACCACTCGGTCTCAAAGAAGTATTTGCAGACCTATCTTAACGAGTATGCTTTTCGGTACAACCGTCGCGAGATGGGAAATCGGATTTTCCCGGCGATTTTGGCGCGGGTTTCTGAAAAGGTGTCGTCGAAGCCTTCCGCAACAGTCGCAGAAAATCATACCGCGTAAACGGTTTCGCCGTCTCGCTGTCCGTTGCCCCTGTCTTGCTCATGCGTTTAGATATAGCACCAAACGCCGCCAATTAGAAGCCCCTTAGGGGTGTATTGGCCACTGCCGCCGAGGGTTCCGTTAACCTTCTTGTAATGAAAAATTATCGCAACCCGAACGCCATCTGCGTCATAATATTCATTACCGATGGTCAAGGTCCCTTCGTCCTGCCCGTGATCGGGCGGTGTGAGGCTATTATGGATTTCGACTCTCGTGTATGATGCCAGCGTGTTTTGCCAGCCGTTCGCCGGATCGTCGAACTGCTGGTTCAGCCATGCTTGCGTCACCGATTTTCGAGGAGTGTTTGCCATGATCAATCTCAGCAATGAATTATTGAAAGCATTTTCCAGATACTTGAAGGGTGAATCGAGCATAGAGCAGTTCCGTGATTACATGGTTGGTCTGCGGCTAGATAAGTACAGCCGTCTCGCGGACGCAGACAGGTTGTTCTTGAACGAGTTCGAGGGCCGTTACGCCGAGTTCTCGGATTTCGGACGAAATGAAGATTTGCTGAAATCATCTCTCGCTCTGTATGTTCAGGCCGACGACGCCGCCAGCACTGCGTTTACCATCATCAACTCACTACGTCCCACCCACGAAGCTGCCGGGTCATTTTCGGTCAACGTCGGCTCCGGCATTCCAACCGGGACTTTCGTGCAGGCGCTCGTTCTTGCTTGCGCGAAATGAATTGTGTCACTGCCGTGGCACCATGCCGGGAAAACCCGGTACCGGAAATCCAGGTTGCTGTGGCGGCACTAGAAGAATGTTGAACGAGTGCGTAATCGGGTCCTTCTGACCTTCCAAGTTCAGAGTGAAAACGTATGTTCCGGCAGTCTGAATCATGAGATTGCGCACCTGAACTGGCATGGCCCCAATTCCCGGCTTTGGAAATCCCGCAGCACCCATCCCCTCAAACACCTTCTGTCCGGACTCTAAGCTTTCGACCGAGAATCGCACCTGATAATTTCCGGGACGGTCGGACTCAAGGGCAATAAAAAAAGTCAGCGACGGTAGGACGAATGGCAATTGTGGAACTGTCATATCCGGCAGATAGACGCCCAGAAGGATGAACTTCCCGTTTATCTCTTGGCGAATTTCATCACACATTACGATGTACTTCGGAGTAATGGGCATGGCCCCTCTTCTCGGGAGTTGTGCTTATACACACCTCTCCCTCATTTTTTTCTTGACTTGATGGGGGCGCTACAGGAATACTCTGAAAACGAGATCAGCTATACTCGCAGTCGCCCTTTAAGTTTTTAGCGTCCTGCGACCTCAGCCTTCCGTTTGCGGCGGAAGGTTGAAGTGTTTTCAGGACATCCTTCATCCTGCACATTCTCAATCTTAATTGCAAGTGGAATCTATCTGCGGAGTGAACACTTCTGCATCCACAATCTATTGTGGGGGGTTAGCAACCCAGTACATCCTGTTTGATTAAAACTGCCCTGTCACGGTTCGCTTATTGTACTACTTGTCCTGATGGGATACTTACCCAGAAATTACACGATCGACCTCATCCGTCTGATTCAAAACCGGATATAATTATAGCTATCCTGTCCCATTCTCCCATTGCCAATTGATATAATAGAAATATAAGCTGAAAACAGAGACGCGACCCGCAACCGGGCCGCGTTTTTTATTGGGATCCTGTCATTCCGAGCAGCCTACAGACTTTTGTCATTCCGAGCACCTAGAGATTTTTGTCATTCCGAGCGGCCGTATCGCGAGGAATCCCTATCACCATCACCGACCCTAAAAGCGAATCACAGCATGCCCCAAGGCCAGCACATCCAACACGCCAAGCTCCGCGGAGAGTGGGCCGAACTCCGTTTCCAGCTCCGCGCCGCCGAACTCGGCCTCATACTCACCCGCCCCTGCGGAGACAATGCCCCCTACGACTTCGCCGTCGACCACCTCGGCCACTTCCTCCGTGTCCAGGTCAAGTGCACTCTCCAGCGCCGCGAGAAAAATTCCTACCGCTGCTGCCTCGACCACAACGGCTCCCCCTACACCCCTACCCAAATCGACCTCTTCGCCGCCTACGTCATCCCCGCCGACGTCTGGTACATCCTCCCCCTCGCCGCCACCCACTCCCAACCCGACATCCTCCTCACCCCCCACCGCCAAAATTCCAAATACTCACGGTACAAAGAAGCCTGGCATTTGCTGATGCAGGAACTCTGAGACTGTCCAAATGGAAACGATACCGCAGGAGGCGAACCCGAGAAGCGCCTGACGGCAGCCGCGAAGCGGCGAAAGAATGCAGCCCACGGCGCAAGCCGTGGGTCAGCCTCCCAACCCCAACCAGCCCCGGCAGGGGCGAAAGAAACGCCCCTAATCCCAAATATAACTTTCGTCGTACTCCACGCGATTCTTCTTCAGAAACGCTACAAATTCCTCCTGAAATGACTGCGTCTTGTGATGTTCTTGCTGTCCAGCAATATATTTCGTAACCGCGGCTACGCTCGATTCGCTGACGCTGAACACGCCGTACCCGGTTTGCCAACCAAACTCCGCGCACCAGTTCTCGCGCACCCACCGGGATGAATTAGCCTTCACCACGCGAGCAATCTCAGCAGATGAATGCACAGACCGAACCCGCAACAGCATATGAACATGGTCGCACGTGCCATTGATGCCCAGTGCAACTCCCCGCATTTCACGAACAATCCCCCCGAGATAAGCAAACAAATCATCGCGAAACTCCGGCTTGATCAGCGACGACGGCCGGATGTGGAGAAGATGAAGTGAAGCAATACGTTGCTGGATGTGTGAGCCACGCCTCTTTCGTCCCTCCGGGACTATCTTCCCCAGTCGGCACTCACCCACGGCTTGCGCCGTGGGCTGTATTCTTTCGCCGCTTAGCGGCTTCCCAGTTCCGCATCTTCGGGCCGCGTGGCGCGGTGATCGATGTCACATTGGACTTCTTTCAGGTTTCGGGTCGTACCAATTTGATGAACTCCCGAGATCTCAAAACTTTCACTTGCATTCCTTTCCATTCATCTGCTATAAACAATTCACCGAGAGCAGACGTGTGGCTAAGCCGGTCGTTTTTTTGAAACTCTCGGTCTCGTCCGGCATCTAAGTTCTAGAGAGCGTCGTAAAGAAGTTCTCAATTGTCCCGGCCACGGGACTTCATTCGGAAAGCAACACCGTTTCCGAAGGGTACCTTCAAAGCAAGGACCTCCAAAGGGATCTTTTCTCAATTTTTTGTCTTCCGTGTCGGCGTGCGCCGAAAGTGGCCTCATCTCCGATCGGAAGACCATACGGTTGCGTGCTGTTTTGAAAGGGCGCGGCTTCTAGCCGCGCCGCAACGAGCCAAAAACTGATTCGGGCTTTAGCCCCTGAGGTTTCGCTCTCCCGCTCCGCTCCTTCAACGGAAGATTCCCGATGTGGAAATCATCTGGAAATTCTGTGGGAAGCGATGATTGACGGGATATACGCCGCCCTGTATGTTTATCAAGTTTCGAGGACAGTCGGATTTGCTTTCGAGCAGATTCGCCTGGACTGAATTCGCGCCGCCTCGGCGGACCGCGATTCGGTCTTTGACAACTAGGTTGAACGTGCCAGTCGTGAGAAATCGGTTCGGGCATAAGTCCGAACGATCTCACAAGTTAGACCACCACGGTCTTCAAATTTTTTGGGTTTCGATCCAGAGAGGGAGAAGCTGAGTGGTGGCGCCATCCCGGCTTTCGAGCCCGGCGATGGCAGTCTGCCAACTACCCGTCGGCAGACATCAGGTTTCAAACGAGAGTTTGATCCTGGCTCAGAATCAACGCTGGCGGCGTGCCTAACACATGCAAGTCGAACGAGAAAGTGGAGCAATCCATGAGTAAAGTGGCGACCGGGTGAGTAACACGTGACTAACCTACCCTCGAGTGTGGAATAACATCGGGAAACCGATGCTAATACCGCATAACATCGCAAGATCAAAGGAGCAATCCGCTTGAGGAGGGGGTCGCGGCTGATTAGCTAGTTGGCGGGGTAACGGCCCACCAAGGCGAAGATCGGTAGCCGGCCTGAGAGGGCGCACGGCCACACTGGAACTGAAACACGGTCCAGACTCCTACGGGAGGCAGCAGTGGGGAATTTTGCGCAATGGGGGAAACCCTGACGCAGCAACGCCGCGTGGAGGATGAAGCCCCTTGGGGCGTAAACTCCTTTCGACCAAGACGATAATGACGGTACTGGTGGAAGAAGCACCGGCTAACTCTGTGCCAGCAGCCGCGGTAATACAGAGGGTGCAAGCGTTGTTCGGAATTATTGGGCGTAAAGGGCGCGTAGGCGGCGCGACAAGTCACCTGTGAAATCTCCAAGCTTAACTTGGAGCCTGCAGGCGAAACTGTCGTGCTGGAGTATGGGAGAGGTGCGTGGAATTCCCGGTGTAGCGGTGAAATGCGTA
>CAYOEH010000018.1:0-41987 GCA_964403025.1 uncultured Acidobacteriaceae bacterium
GCTTTATATTGGATTCAGCCCTAACGACTTGGGTGTCACTATCCTACGCTGAAGAGGACTTTTCATGACGTATCTGGACGTTGTTTTCCGCTACGGCGCGGTGCCGGGCGAAAGTGCATTGCGGGCGATCGACGGGATGCGCGAGGTGTATGGAATTCGCGGGGTGAGCTTCAACCAAGCGGATCGCACGGTGCGGGTGGGTTACGATGCCTCGCGACTGAAGGCAGACGGGGTGGCGCGACTGCTGCGCCAAGCCGGGGTCGACGTGAGAGAACAACTGGCGCTAGCCTAAGAAATTGGGGGGAGGGCCAACGCTTCTTTGTTACTTGGTAATGCAAGGGGCGCCCAAGAGAACCTCTGGCCGAAGTCATCCTTGGAACGCCCCGTTGCGCGCCACTTCGTCTGTTACGGTTATATGCACATCTCGTACCGTTCCGTAAGCTACTCAAAATACAAGCGCCGCGCTGCGGAGGGATTGTAGGAATTGCTCTGGGCGTGGAAAGATTTACTTTTGCGCGGGAATGAAGCGCGACGGTGCGCCCGAAGGCGTGCTGAAAAGGGCCGGTGAACGGGCCTCCGGTACAGCAAACACCTTAGGTGAGTCGAAAAATAGGGCCAACATGGACTCGGATTCTGACATTCGCGAGGCGATGTGGCTAAGCGAAACGCGGATCACCACCAGCAGCAAGAGAACTGCCTGGCTGTTGCGCCGGCTACGGAACGGGTTCAGTGAGGGCGGCCAATGAGTCGCCTGCTCGATTTGCAGAGTCACCAGCTCACTCCATAAAAGGGTCGGCGGGCTGGACTGATCAGAAGACCCTTTCGTGGTGAAGTAAACACTCCTGTCAGTTGGCGAAAAATCCCATGTCCCTGACTGAACCCATCCAGCCGTGCCCTGGAGTAAAAGGCTGATTCCCTCAAACCAAGCAGCCTCTTCCAAAATGTAACGTTTGGGCGCTGAAACGCACTACCTATATAGACGGGGTCGTGCGGGCCATATCCATCGCAGGCAAGGAGACCAGCACGAATCGATGAGGTTGACATGTTTGCCCGAAAGGTTGCTGTTCTCCTAAAGCCGGACACACTTCCGGAATTCACGAATCTTATGGAGCGCGAAATCCTTCCCTGGCTACGAAAGCAAGAGGGGTTCCTGGATTTAATTACCCTGGCTGTCACGGATAGCAGAGAGGTCGCGACCATCAGCTTCTGGGATCACCAAGCGAGTGCTGAGGCTTGCAATACAGGCGGCTGCCCAGAAGTGGAGGAAATTCTGGGAAGACTCTTGGACGGGGGTCCTTACGTTAAGACGTTTGACGTGGTCAGCTCAACATTTCAAAGAGTTACCCTCGGGCAGCGAGCTGAACCAGAACCTCACCTGGAGATTGGTCCGACACCACTTGGCTATCGCTCAGCAACAACTAGCGTCTGAAGGCGGAAGTTCAGGTAGTTGTCGATAAATCGCGATTTCACTCATCGACCCCGGTGTCCGCGGACAAGAAGAAGTTTGCTACAATGATTTTTCGGTTGGCGATGAATTCACGCTTAGAATACGCATAGTTAGCCGGAGCGAGGGGGATGGGCGTTCGCCAGTTCGTTCGGTCTCCCTGATTTTTCTTATCGTTGAAAATCTGCGCCCTTAGCTCAGCTGGATAGAGCGTCTGGCTACGAACCAGAAGGTCGGGAGTTCGAATCTCTCAGGGCGCACCATTCTTCCCGATCCTTCGCCCAAAACCGGCTCAGGATTTCGGCTGCGGGCTCCCGCTTCGCTCACGCCCGCAAAGCGCCTCAAGTTCGAATCTCTCCGGGCGCAGTATTCTAGAATCCGTTCCCATGATGAGTTTGCGCCGGTTGCGGCGGGGCAACTGGCGATGTGTTTTCTAGCGTTCTCCCTCAAGCAAAGAAAGCCCCGAATCGTTCATCGGGGCTTTCAGGAGCAAGCATCTTTCTTAATTTGGGGTGCAGCTCATACTTGTGCTCACAGACGTTACGTTCCCTTTGCCATCCGTTGTTACCGTCGTAGTGGTCTTGCACGTCTGACCGCCCCCTCCGACTTCACCGCCGCCGCCGAAGATGGCCTTTCCGACGGCGATTCCTATGCCGATTACCTTATCCCAGTCAATGTCCATCACAACGGCGCCAGGGCCGCCAACCGTGATGCCCCCGAGAGTCTTCAGATTGCCGTTGGCAGGAACGAACTGGACGCTGTTTGAATCGGCAGAGAAGACATGGAACTTGTGGCCTGACCCTGTTGTAATTTCTCCTGTTTTGAGACCAGGAACCGACGGTACTTCTTTCAAATGCAATTGAGTTTTCGACATATCCTGTGGTCCTCCTTGTGCCCGCTTTGTCGGGCGAATCCACAATGGATGGTGTCGTAACTCCGTGGACCGTTTCATGGGGTTGCAAGCTATTTTTGTCGGTCTGGACCTCCGGCGGGTTCCGCCCGTTCGCAGCAGGGCGAAGGAAAATGGTGATCTCCTTTCACCCCTATCGTGCATCTACCAATTTTAGAAAAATTGGCAGCCATGGGCGGGAGGAGAATCTTGAAGCTTAGTTCCCAGTGGTATTTTCTTGCGTTGGTAATCGGCATCATTCCGTTGATCGATTCAGTTCCGGAGCTAAAAGCGCAAGATGCTCACTTTCATAACGCGCCTGTCTCCAGCAGTCAGTTGAAGAACCCGTACGCGGGCGAAGCAGCAGCCGTTGCAGCCGGCGCAAAGTTATATGCGACGAACTGCGGCTCCTGCCATGGGATCAAGGGACTAGGAACCGGGAATATTCCTGCCCTGGCGCACGGGGCCACGCAAGTTGCTTCGGACGGAGCGGTGTTCTGGTTTGTCACGACGGGATCGGTGGATAACGGGATGCCGTCCTGGGCAAGTATGCCGGAGCAGAATCGATGGCAGATCGTGACTTACTTGAAGTCGCTGAAGGGCGCGTCGAGCGCTGGGACGGCGAGTGCTCCGCTGGAGAGCGTGAAGCCAGTTAAGACCAACGCGCCGCCTCCGCGGGCGCCGTTCACGGATTTTCGTTTTGAACAGCCGGGAAAGGTTCGCCAGATCACGGTGCAGGATCTTCCGGCACCTTACCGCACGGAATCCGCCAGCAATGGACCGGAACTGGCGGCTCGTCCCCGGGGTGCATGGCCGCAGGCTCCCACTGGATTCAGTGTGCAGCAATATGCCACGGGGCTCGACAATCCGAGATTGCTCCGGACCGCTCCGAACGGCGATATTTTCCTGGCAGAAAGCAGCAGCGGAAAGATCCGAGTGTTCCGCGGGATCACCGCCGATGGCAAGCCGCAGCAGGCGGAGATTTTTGCGACGGGGCTTAATCAGCCTTACGGCATCGCGTTCTATCCACCCGGAAATAATCCTCAATGGCTGTACATCGGAGACACGGATGCCGTCGTCCGGTTTCCTTACCGAAGCGGAGACTTAAAGGCGAGCGCGGAGGCGCAGCACGTAGTCGATTTACCGCATGGCGCGGGACACTGGACGCGCGACGTGCAATTCACTAACGAGGGCAAGAAGATGTTCGTCGCCGTGGGGTCAGCGTCGAATGTGGATGATCCTGACACGACGCCGGATGAAAAGAATCGAGCCGACATTCTGGAGTTCAATCCCGATGGTTCCGAGATGCGAGTGTATGCGTATGGAATCCGCAATGCCGGCGGAGGGCTGGCGATCCAACCGAAGACCGGCGAGCTATGGTGCTCGGTGAACGAACGTGACGGATTGGGAGACAACCTGGTGCCCGATTACATTACGCACGTTGAGGAAGGCGGTTTCTACGGTTGGCCGTGGTGGTACATTGGCGGACATCAAGACCCGCGCCATGAGGGAAAGCATCCTGAGTTGCGGGAGAAGGCGGTGGTTCCTGATGTGCTATTGCAGCCGCACGACGCTTCGCTCGAGATGACGTTCTACCAGGGCACGCAATTCCCTGCCGAATACTCGGGAGACATTTTTGCGTCGGAGCACGGTTCGTGGAACCGGTCGGTGCGCGCCGGATATGAAGTGATTCGTGTGCCTTTGCGCCAGACGACGCGAGCCACCGGGGAATACGAGGATTTTCTGACCGGTTTTGTGATCGATAACGGACACGTATGGGGAAGGCCGGTGGGCATCACGGTGGCTGAAGATGGATCCCTGCTGGTGAGCGATGATGGTTCGAATTCCATCTGGCGGATTCGCTATACGGGCAGCGAGAGCCGTCACCGTGAGCGCGAGCAAAACGATGGAGGGCAAGGCGGAAAGAGAACATCCAAGTAAGAAGTGGCTGTTAGCGGCGCTCAGCGCGATCGCGGCTTAGGTATTGTGTGCGTATCAATTCGGAGATCGGAACGAGTTGAACAGAATGCCGTTTACCGACGTGCGACCCTTGGCGCTCGATCTGACAAAGGCGCGGAAGTTGGCCAAGCAGGGGAATATTGATTTGTTTGCCGGACAAGACGAGCCGGGAGAGACGGTGAGCCTGCGCGGCGAAATCACCGACGCAAACTGTTTTCTGGGCAGTCACATTCACGCCTATGACCATGCCTTTTGCGCGAAAGTGTGCGCTGCGGCCGGAGGGCCAATCGTATTTATTCCCGACCAGGGCGGGGGAATTTACCTGGTGATCAGTGAACGAAATGGCATACGGCTTCCCGAAAATATTCTCGATCGTATCGGAGTCCCGGGCATAATCGTCCGGGGCAAAGTGGTCAATGCCGACGGAATGCGCGCGTTGGCGATTGAGGGCTTAGCACCATAAATATCGGCGCAAAATGAATTCAAACACTGAACTCAAACCAAGAGAGGAATCTGGAGGTCCGTTATGAGCAGCAAGCAAGAAGTTTCTGCGAGTTTAGCGGGAAATGTTTCGTTGGGCGGAAAGGTTTCGGTGCATCGCCTCGGTTTTGGAGCCATGCGCCTCACCGGCGAAGGAATCTGGGGTCCACCAAAAGATAAGAAGGCAGCCTTGGCGGTGCTGCGGCGGGCGGTTGAGCTCGGCGTCAACTTCATCGATACGGCCGATTCGTACGGGCCCGCGGTCAGCGAAGAACTGATTGCGGAGGCGTTGTCTCCGTATCCCAAGGATCTGGTGATTGCCACCAAAGGTGGATGGAACCGTCCGGGGCCCAATCAATGGACGCACGACGCCTCTCCGGCTCATCTGCGTGAGGCGATTGAAGGCAGTCTGAAGCGGCTGCGCGTGGATCGCATCGGGGTCTACCAACTGCACGCGCCCGACCCGGTGACGCCTTTCGAAGCGTCGGTGGAGACGCTGGCTGAGTTGCAGAGAGAGGGGAAGATTCATTTGGTGGGGCTCTCGAACGTTACGCAGGAACACATCGAGCGCGCGCGCAAGATTGTGCCGATTGTCTCGGTGCAGAACCGCTACAGCTTTGCCGATCGCGAATGGGATTATGTGGTGGATTATTGTGAGCGAAACGGAATTGTGTTCATCCCATGGTTTCCGCTGGGAGCGGGCAAAGCGGCCGGCGAGGTTCTGAATCGGGTGGCGAAAGCAGAACAGAAAAAGCCGCTGCAAGTTGCACTCGCCTGGCTGCTGCAACGCTCGCCCATCATGTTGCCGATTCCGGGAACGTCCTCGGTTGAGCATCTGGAGGAAAATATCGGGGGAGCGTCGTTGCGTTTAACAAAAGGGGAGTATGAAGAGCTTTCCGACGCTCCCCGTTTGGCGGCATAGTGGATAAGAAATTTTGCTACCCCAGCCACTGCGGATTCTGGCATGTGCCAGTTGAAGCGGTGGCCGGGTTTATGTCGCTCGTATGGGCTGAGATTTAGTTCTCTCGGGCCCGCTTACTGCTCCGTCGCGGAAGCCGCACCCGCCGCAGGTTAGGGTACTTCGGTGTGCAGGGGAGAACCGGACGGATTTCTATGAACCGCGTTTTCTGCTAGTCTGAATCCTACCCTGTTGTTTCTGTCGAAGCTGTTTTAGTCATCCGCCGGAGCGAATCTCCGGAGCTCGGGTTCAAGCGAACGA
The DNA here is from genome assembly GCA_964403025.1 of uncultured Acidobacteriaceae bacterium. Lineage (GTDB taxonomy): Bacteria > Acidobacteriota > Terriglobia > Terriglobales > Acidobacteriaceae > Sulfotelmatobacter. Next base: position 5,992 of record CAYOEH010000018.1, read on the forward strand.
TGCCCAAGGTTATCGAACAGGAAGTCTCTGTACTTTCCGCGTCGAAGAACGGACTGGTTTACCTCACTCCCAACGATTGGACGCTGGTAGCCGACAAGGCTACCCGGGTCAGCTTCCGCAAAGGACAGACGCTGATTCAGAAGGGTAAGAGATCAAATGGCGTGTACCTGCTGCTCAAGGGAACAGCCCGAGTGCAGATTCCGCCGCGTACGACGTCTCCGGAAATCAGGCCAGGCGAGATATGCGGCGAGATGTCGTTTCTGGAAGACATGCCCGCCAGCGCGAACGTAATCGCGCATGAGGATGTAGAGGCCTACCATCTGGACCGTCCAGCGCTCGAAAGTCTTTTCGAACTTTTTCCCCATCTTGCGTCCCGCTTTTACCGGTCGTTGGCGACCAATCTTTCCCGCCGTCTGCGGGAGATGATCGAGCCCAGCCCGATCCGCTAAGACGCTTCGATCCCAAGAAAACAACTAAGAGCGCTCCGCACCTGTTTGGGGTTGCGGAGCGCCCGAACAGCCCTCCCCCAAGAGCTGCTCACAGCCACGATATCTGCGTAAAGTCCGATCGTGAATTCCACCGCAGCGCCATTGAAATGGCACGATCCGCCTAAGGTTTCGGCTGCACCATGCTGATTCCTGAGCGATCGACATCCGTCCTGGCCGATTGGTCGTACAAGGACGAGCGCGCAAGAGGAAGTACTTAGTGTGCAGTGCTTTGCAACTTCAGATGGAAACTTGAAACGCGCGTTGGTAACAAGTCTTTCGTAATCAATTGCTTAAAGTTAGCCTGGGTTTGGCAAACGGGTTGCACTGTTTGAGGCCGGAGAGTTAGGTCTCTCCCCCAAACAGAGGCGCGGGCCTCTAAGTTCAACACAGGGTCTCTTAACAGGTTCAGGAGGATGGTTATGAAGCGGATGGTGTTGATGGCTCTCCTTGCTCTGGCTTTGCCCTTAGCGGCGTTTGCAGATAATTCGGTGGACTTCACCAATAGCGGTGGCATGCTTACTGGCAGTTCTGCAGGTTTGACGCTAGGCAGTTCTGAGCTGATCGCGGTTAATGGCTTCGGTGGAGGGGGGTTGGTCACCGGTGCTTTGGGCACCATGAGCTTTTCGACAGGCAGCATGGCAAGCGGCAGCTTGGCAATGGGCGCTGTCTTCAGTGGCGGAGGCACCTTTGATATCAGCAGCAACGGCAGCTTTGGTCTTCCGAGCGGCGCGCTTTTCACGGGTTCGTTTACCGGCCCGGTGACTTGGACCATGATTACCTTGGCCAATGGTACTCACGACTACACCTTGACTGGATCTGTCTCAGGCACCTGGTATAACGGGAAGACGGCGAATGGCGCCACCGTTCAATTGACCATCAACACGGGCAAGGGTTTCTTCAATGGACGGAAGAGAATCTCCAGCGGCGACTCCAACATTGTGACCACCGTTCCTGAGCCTGGCACTTTGGGTTTGCTTGGGACTGGTTTAATTGGACTGGCTGGAGCGTTGCACCGAAAACTGAGAGTCTGAGCCATTTCTGAATCCGCCTCTCGAAAGCCTCGCATGCTGCGGGGCTTTTGCTTTTGTGATTCGTTCGCGGATCTTTCAAATTACCCCAGTAACCTGCCCGAGGGGATTACCGTTGACGCCTACCGTACCCCATCCTTACATTCGCCACAGGGGGTCGTATGAAAGATATCCATGAAGTGTTGCGGCAGAAGCAGACCAAGTATGCCCAACTGGGGAAACAGATTGAGATGCTCCAGCAGGCGGCGGAGAAACTCCGCGAGGTGGCTCCCTTGCTGGCAGAAAATGATGATGACGATAACGCGGTCTTGATGGAGGTCGACGAAGCCTTGTCCAGCACTGAGGCTGCGAGCTCGAAGGCAGCCGCCGCAGGCTCGGGAGCGGGCTCCAAAGCAGCTCGACCCTCGGCGCCGCGGTGGCCATAGTCTGGCCTACTAGGCGGGGATTCCAGTTATGACCCTTCTGGCATTGCTGATTTCTACAGACGATTCCGCAGCCGAGATCCTGGGCCGGGTGCTTCCGGCCTCAGGCATCGCGGTGGAGCGTTTCAGCGATCTTGCGACTGCCATGGCCCGGCTTCAGCAGCAGCGCTTCGACGCGCTGGTGCTTGACTACGAGAACGCACCGGCAGCAGCGGAGATTTTCGAAGAGGGCCGCAGGCTGAATTCCGGAAGCGCTCCGGTCACCGTGGCCTTGGTGGCAGAGCGCGCCAAAGCCCGCAATGTTCTGAGTGGCGGAGCGCACTTCGTTCTCTATAAGCCGCTCTCCGAAGAAAGCGCCAGAGCCGGTCTGCGCGCGGTGAGCGCTCTGTTGAATCGCGAACGGCGCCGCGCTTACCGCGTGCCCGTGCAAGCTCCAGTTGAACTTAGTCTGCCCGATACTCGTAAGGCAGAGGGGATTCTTCTGGATCTCAGCGAGACGGGAATGGATGTTCTGACGGCTGAGCCACAGGTTCCGGGAGCCCTGATCAATTTCCGTTTCGAATTGCCGGACGGCGCTCTTGAGATACGAGCTCACGGGCAGGTGGCATGGGCGAAGCCGAACGGACAAACCGGAGTTCACTTTCTCGATTTAGATGAGTCGATTAAGACGCAGATGCGAGCCTGGCTGCAGGCAGCCGCGGCCGGGCAGGGTGCAGGTCCGGAAGAAACGGTTCCTCATTGCAAGCTCACCGACTTAAGCCTGGGCGGATGCTACATTGAAACCGACTCGCCGTTTCCCGAACATTCCCTGGTGGACCTTTGCCTCAAAACCGATGAGATGGCGGTGCATACGGAAGGAATGGTGCGAGTTGCGCATCCGGGTCACGGCATGGGCGTAGAGTTCCCTTCCCGCACGCCGGAGCAGCGGGCGCAGGTGGGCAATCTCATTAGCTTCCTGCGCGGGTGTCCGGAATCGATGTTGGAGATGAGTGTTTCTCCGCGGGCTCTGACCGCGGATTTGAGCCAATTTGAGTGCGCTCCAGACGCGGCGGGCGAGGCTGCGCAGGACGAAGAACTGGACGATCCCCTGCTCGAACTGTTGCTTCACGCCACCACGATGCAGCAGGATGACTTTCTCGAAGAACTTCGCCGCCAGCGCTCCGGGGAGAGCGTTGCCACCTAGCTACGGTCGCGGCCTTTAGTTGCGTAGTTTCCCAGTTCCCTGATCCCGTCCCTCCCGAAATCCATTCATTCAACGAACAACAGCCTCTCGCGGCTATTGACTGGCAGAGTTGCAGGAAATACGCGAAGGCAGGACAGAAGCAGGCAGCGAGGACAGCGGAGTGCGCGAGAGGCCTGCGATGGAACGTTTTCCGGAGGCGAAGGATCCGACACCCCGTCTCTGGTACGGATCCTTCAATTCTCCGTGGTCTGTTCCACCCCTATGGCAGTTACCGTAGCCGATCGCTGTTGCACGGTGGTTTCAGGAATATTAAATCTGGATGAATTAAGGATTGCCCGGAGCGACGGGCATCGGGATCGGGATCTCGCGCGGCCGTGCGTGGTTATAGTCTTTGTGCGAACATGTACATCGTTACAAGGAAGTTGCGACGCGGAGGCGGGTGGGAACGAAACTGTCGGCAATCACGAAATCGGGGCAGACTGGCAGGGTCCGCGTGGCGAGCGGGAGCCTGATGTGGGGCCCGTTAGCATCGATTGCGGCGGCGGCGTTTGCGGTTGAGTTCCCCTTCTTTTTTCTCGGGACGCCTTCTGGACACGATGTGGAATTCCATTTGTACTCGTGGCTGGAAGTTCTCTCGCAGTGGAAGCATGGGATCGTCTATCCGCGCTGGGCAGCGTTGGCGCACTTCGCTTACGGGGAGCCTCGCTTTATTTTCTATCCACCGGCGTCGTGGACTTTAGGAGCGGCGCTTAGCGCGATCTTTCCCTGGATTGTGGTTTCTGACATTTATATCTGGCTCGTGCTGGTGGCTGCGGGCGCATCGATGTTTCTGCTGGCGCGGCAGTGGCTCGATCGGCGCGACGCAACTTTTGCCGCCGTGTTGTATGCCGTTAATCCTTATCATCTGGTGATCGTGTACTGGCGCAGCGCCTTCGCGGAATTGCTGGCCAGTTCGCTGTTGCCGCTGCTGCTGTTACTGCTGTTGCGGACTGAGGAAAAGGGCCGGCGCGCGACCATCTTCCTGGCTTTTCTCCTGGCTGGCTCATGGCTGATCAACGCGCCTGCCGCGGTGATGGTTCATTATTCTCTGGCTCTGTTGATCGTGGTGATCGCGTGGCTGCGGCGCTCACCGAGGGTTGTATTGGAAGGATTGGTCGCGGCGGTTCTCGGCACGGCGCTCGCGGCATTTTATTTGCTACCGGCCGTCTACGAACAGAAGTGGGTCAACATTGCGCAGGCGGTTTCCGCCGGATCGCGGCCGCTGGATAACTTTCTTTTTATACACACGACCGACGCGGATCACGACGCCTTCAACCGCTTAATTTCCTGGGTTGCGGTTGCCGAGATTGCCCTGACGATTGCGGCAGCGTGGGCGGCGCGACGCTGGCGAAGCCGTAGTTCAGAGCTCTGGTATTTGCTGGCGGGCTGGGCCGGACTGTGTGCGCTGCTGATGCTGTCGATCTCCAATCCGCTATGGAACGTTCTGCCCAAGCTGCGCTTTATGCAGTTTCCCTGGCGCTGGATGCTTTGCCTGGGGATTCCGTTCACCATGCTCACGGCAATGGGAGTGCGCCGATGGTGGGCGCGCGCGGCGCTCTATTTCGCAATGCTGGCCGTGATCGCGGTCGGCTGGCAACATTTTCAGGCGCCCTGGTGGGACAACAAGGCCGATCTGCGCGAGATGCAGGACAACATGGCTACAGACGGCGCGGGGTACGAGGGCGTCGACGAATATACGCCCGCCGGAGCCGATCCTTCCGTGGTGGATAAGGACGCACGCCGCGTGACCGTGGATGGACCTGCTCACGCGGCAATTCGCGTCTCGGAGTGGGGAGCGGAACGCAAGCAATTCACCGCAGAGATGTCCGCGCCGGATCAACTGGCATTGCATTTATTTAATTATCCGGCGTGGCGAGTGGAGGTGAATGGACGAGAAGTGCAGGCCGGTTCGCGCGAGGGAACGGGGCAGATGCTGATCCCGGTGGAAATGGGGGAGAATCGGGTGCAGATCGTTTTCGTGCGTACCTGGGATCGCACGGTTGGTGCGTGGATCTCGCTGCTGGCGATTATTCTGGCGGTCTTGCTACTGTTGCGAAAACCTGGAGTTTCACCGATCGCCTGATCGAGCTGTTGAATTCAGAATGCGAAGAATACTCATTGCAACTTCGAATCGGGGCAAGCTGCGCGACTTCGCGGGCGCGGCCGTGCGACATCGAGTTGAGATCGCTGGAGTGCCTGGCTTCTCTTCCCTGCCCACGGTGGTGGAAGATGGCGAGACGTTCGAAGCGAATGCGCGGAAGAAGGCGGAAGAATATAGCCGACATGTTCCGGGAGAGATCGTGGTTGCCGACGACTCGGGACTGGAGATTGACGCGCTGAGTGGTGCGCCTGGCGTGCACTCCGCGCGCTATGCGGCACCTGATCTGCAAAATAAAGAGCCGCACGAGGCCGACGCTAATACCGACGACGAAGCCAATAATGCGCGCGTTCTGCGAGAGCTGAAGAATGTTTCTTCCGCCGAACGCACTGGCAGATTCGTATGCGTGCTGGCCGCAGCCCGTGACGGCAAAACACTGGCGACTTTTTGCGGGACGGCGGAGGGAAGCATTCTTGATGCGGCACGTGGCACGAATGGGTTCGGCTACGATCCACTGTTTTATTTTCCGCAGATTGGGAAAACATTCGCGGAGCTGACGGCGGAAGAGAAATCAAAGTACAGCCATCGGGGCGCGGCGTTCCGGCAGTTTCTAAATTGGTATGACGGGATCGCGGACTGATAACCGGCACCGGTAGTTACTGATTTGATCCAGATTGCTAATGCAATTGGTCTTTCGATTGCCTCTCACGATAACAAAGTGGGCAGTAGCAAATCTCCTTAGTCCCTCTCTCAAACTCTCGGTGTGGTCCAGACTGATCGTGCCCAAAACATTTCCAGCACTTATCATCGTCGTCCCACCTCATTCGCAGGCCACAATGGTGACACGATTGGTCCATCATTGCGGTTGGTAATCTATCTAGTCCCGGCAGAACATCATCATCAGCCATTCTTATTTCCGCCTTTCTTGACAGCCCTGATTTAATCACAAATAAGAAGGGCCCGGATGCCAGTCCGGGCCGTGGCTGTGACCCGTTTCAAACTTCGGGATCATCCTCTGTTTTGGAAGGCATTGGTCCAGATTCATAATTAACCAATTGCTTACCTGATCCACTGCATCCGGCACAAGTTCTGCGCGACACTGGGTCCGTTCCAGTCCCGTGGCAATTTACGCATTCTTTATCCAAAGCCCTTTCCATCGCCACCCCTCCTCATGGAGAAATATCTCCTGATTTAGTTAGGGAGCACGAATCTCTTAACTTGCGGAAATCGGACTTGGCCACCACCACCGGCTCCTACATTCTTGACTTCGCTTCTTCCCCGGCCCGATAATGAAAAGTTATTTTGTCGTCACCGACCGAACCAGTACACAACCGGTAGACTAATAAGGAATCATAAGGAGCGATTCGTGGCTTCAGCGGCCAGTTCCAGTGCTCCAGTTATCGCGAAGGGCGCAGTGCACGGCGTGGCTCCATTACGCGCCGGGCAGGGTACGTCGTTTCTTTTGCGGCGGCTGCATTCGCTCACGGGCATCATTCCCGTGGGTGCATTTCTTTTTGAGCACATTCTGATTTCGAACTCCACCGCGATCAGCGGTCCCGACGCTTACGCGCGACAGGTAAGCTTTCTCGCCAATCTTCCGCTGGTTACGCTGCTGGAGTTCTTCGGGATATGGCTGCCGATTGCCTTCCACGCGCTGTATGGCTTTTACATATGGTACCGGGGCGAAGGAAATACGATCGAGTATCCCTGGACCGGAAACTGGATGTACACGGCGCAGCGCTGGACCGGCGGCATCGCTTTCGTCTACATCCTGTGGCACACCTGGACGATGCGCTTTACCGGAGTCGATCTGCACGCCTATCCCAACGCTTCGTTTGGGAAGGTGCAGGGGGAAGTTTTTCAGACGCCGTTCTTACTGTTCTATGTGGTGGGGCTGATCGCGGCGTCGTGGCACTTTGCCTACGGCATATGGCTGTTCTCGGCGAAGTGGGGCATCGTTTCCGGAGAAAAGGCAAGGAAGCGGTTTCTGGCGATCTGCATTGCGTTCTTCTTTGTCCTGACCGTTGCGGGATTGGCCAGCTTAATCGCATTCCGGTCGCGGCCGCTGCAAATTGCGGAACCCGGCACGACAGCGATGCAATCCATCCCTGCGACTCGGTCCAGCGATAAAGCAACTGACGGAAAGCCGGTGGAGTGAAGATGGCAGCTCCGAAAATTATTGTTATAGGCGGCGGCCTCGCCGGTCTCTCCGCAGTCATCAAGATTGCGGAGATGGGCGCGAGCGTCGATCTGTTCTCGATCGTGCCGGTAAAGCGTTCGCACTCGGTATGCGCGCAGGGCGGCATCAACGCGGCGAAAAATTTGAAGGGCGAAGGCGATTCGACGTGGAAGCATTTTGACGACACGGTGTATGGCGGCGATTTTCTGGCAAACCAGCCGCCGGTCAAGGATATGTGCGATGCCGCGCCCGGCATCATCGACCTGCTCGATCGCATGGGGGTTCCGTTTAACCGCACGCCCGAGGGATTGCTCGACTTTCGCCGGTTCGGTGGCACTTTATATAACCGCACTGCGTTCGCAGGAGCGACCACGGGGCAGCAACTACTCTACGCGCTGGATGAGCAGGTGCGGCGATACGAATCCGAGGGCAAGGTCAAGAAGTACGAGCACTGGGAATTTCTTTCGGCGGTGCTTGATGGAAACCGCGTCTGCCGCGGCGTTTGCGCCATGGACTTGCGCAGCATGGAAGTTCGCACCTTCCCCGCCGACGCAATTGTGATTGCCACCGGGGGCAACGGCGCGATTTTTGGCAAGTCGACGAACTCGGTGGTCTGTACCGGGTCGGCGCAATCCGCGCTCTACCAGCAAGGCTGCTACTACGCCAACGGCGAATTCATACAGGTGCATCCCACCTGCATCCCCGGCAATGACAAGCTGCGTCTCATGTCGGAATCGGCGCGCGGCGAAGGCGGACGCGTGTGGGTTCCAAAGACCGCCGGAGACAAGCGCGATCCGAAATCGATTCCCGAGAGCGAGCGCTGGTACTTCCTCGAAGAGTGGTATCCCAAGTACGGCAACCTGGTTCCGCGGGACATCGCGACGCGGGCTATTTTTAAGGTCGTCTTTGAGTACAACCTTGGCATCGATGGCAAGCCGATGGTCTATCTCGACCTGACGCACATCGACCGCAAGATTCTCGACCGCAAGCTGGAAGGCATTCTCGAAATCTACGAGAAGTTTGTGGGTGACGATCCGCGGGACACGCCCATGAAGATTTTTCCCGGTATGCATTACACCATGGGCGGACTGTGGGTTGACTTCAAGCAAGCGACTAATATCCCGGGCGTTTTCGCCGCGGGCGAGTGCGAATATCAATATCACGGCGCGAACCGGCTGGGTGCGAACTCTCTCGTCTCCTGCATTTACGGTGGAGGGATCGCCGGGCCCAATGCGGTGAAGTACGCGCGCGGGTTGCAGCCGCTCTCCGATGGCAACGCATTTTTCGATGCCGAGAAGAAGAAGCAGGAAGACAGCAATTCCCTGCTCATGAACAATACGGGCACGGAGAATCCATTCCGGCTATGGCAAGAGCTCGGGGAGCTGATGACCAAGGATTGCACCGTCATCCGGTATAACAAGAATTTGCAGCAGACGGATGCGAAACTGGTGGAACTGCTGGAGCGTTTCCGCAAGGTAAACCTGAGCGACCGCACGCAGTGGGCAAACACCAGCGTGGTTTTCACACGCCAGCTTTACAACATGCTGCAGTTGGCGAGAGTTGTGGCGCAGGGAGCGCGGCTGCGTGACGAATCGCGCGGGGCGCATTACAAGCCGGACTTCCCCGATCGCGATGACAAGAATTTCCTGAAGACGACGAAGGCATATTTTGCGCCGGATGCGGACGAGCCGAAGTTTGAGTTCGAGGCGGTGGATGTGTCGCTGATTCCGCCGCGGCCGAGGAAGTATGACGCCGCGAAGTGAGGAAGTGAATTGAATGGCGAGACCTCAGCGGCTGAAAGCCGCACATCTCTCCAGGCTTTAAACTGGCACGAGTGGAACTCGTGCCCTTCCCGGTATTTATTTGTCTGAGTGTTTTCGTTTTGGGAAAGATTTAGGACCTAATGATCCGCAGGCCGAAAAGTAGAAATTAAGAGCTAGAACCGAATGTCCAATAAATCCGTCATCCTCAAGATCAAGCGGCAGAACAACCCGACTTCCAAGTCGTATTGGGAGGAGTTCGAACTCGCCTGGCATCCGGGGATGAACGTGATCTCCTCGCTGATGGAGATCGCCGCCAACCCCGTCACGCGCGACGGCAAAGCGACCACGCCGATCACCTACGATTCCAATTGTTTAGAGGAAGTCTGTGGCTCCTGCGCGATGCTGATCAACGGACGCGCACGCATGGCGTGCTCGGCTCTGATCGACAATCTCAAACAACCGGTCAAGCTCGAACCATTTTCCAAGTTTCCCATCGTGCGTGATCTGGCCACCGATCGCAGTGTAATTTTCGAGAATCTCAAGGCCGTGAAAGCATGGGTCCCCATCGACGGTACGTACGACCTGGGTCCCGGACCGCGCATGACTGCGGAAGAGCAAGAGATCGCCTATCCGATTTCGCGATGCATCTCCTGTACCTGCTGCATGGAGGCTTGCCCGCAGTTCAACGAAGATACCGGCTTCGTGGGAGCGGCCACTATCGCGCAAGTGCGGCTGTTCAACACCCATCCCACGGGGAAGGCGCTGGAGCACGAGCGACTGGCGGCGCTGATGGGCGACGGCGGGATACAGGAATGCGGCTACGCGCAGAATTGCGTGGAAGTTTGCCCCAAGGACATCCCGCTGACCCGCTCGATTTCCGAGGTAGGCGGCGCGGTCATGAAACAGGCCATCGGTGACCTTTTCCGGCGCTGATTTTTGTCACTCCTGCCACAACAGAGCATAGCCGTTCTGTATCTAACTAGAGCTAACTGGCTGCTGCCAGAGCACATGAGCCGGCCGCAATGGGCCGCCGGAGATGGCGTTCCGCGTGCTCCTATTTATGAGGGAGCGTTGCGCAACCGGAGCAGAGTAACCAGAGGTAACCGCACCGGAATGCAGCTCCTGTAACCCTGGTAACAGTTACTTCGCGGTCGATGATTGGACGACTTGACAGCATGGCTTAGAATGTCGGGACAGTTGCAGGAGAACTCCTGCGGCCGGCTACGAGACTGATTCTTGAGATCAAGACTACAGCGCCACCTGATTGTGATTTTGTTTCTGGCCAGCGCGTGCAGCCCGCTCTATGCGGCGACTGCCACGACGCTGCACAAGCCGGTTCATCATGCGCGCCGGCATCGGCTGCACTGGACGCTGTGGAACCCGATGTTCCGTCCGTCGCACGAATCTCTTTTGCTGCAGAATGCGGAAGTCGACCGGCTGGAATTGCCGCGCATCCAGGACGACGACGAACTGGAAGCCCTGAAGTCCAGCGGAGCGCTGCAGCCCATCATCGCAGGTGATTCGCTGCGCTTCGATCCCCGGCTTGATCCTTCGCGTAGGTATTGCCGCCCTTGGACTCGCGACTTTGTGCAGGATGTTGCCCAGGCTTATTACAACCGTTTTCACCAACAGATTCAGGTGAACTCAGCGGTGCGCACGGTGAAGGTTCAGAAGAAACTTCGCCGGCACAATCGCAATGCGGCTCCGGCTGAGGGCGATACCGCCTCTTCTCATCTGGCTGGCCTCACCGTGGACTTGCAACGTCGCGGCATGACTCAGGAACAGATTCACTGGATGGAGCACTATCTCTTCTACATGAAGGCTCTCGGTCTGGTTGAACCCGAGGAAGAGCGACGGCAGTGGGTCTTCCACATCATGGTTTCGGGCCGTTATGCGGATTGGCGCGAGACACAGGATATCGTTCCCATGGAGCGGCCAGAGCCCGCCACCCTCACCGCTAGCAGCACCGAGTAATCAATCACACCGTATATTGCGCTTCGCCGTTGCCGAACGACCAGTTCTCCCACGCCACTTCCACCAGGTTGATCATCAAGTCTTGCGGCCGCAGCCCGGGATTTTCTTGCAGAATCTCCGCCATGCGCTTCATGAGCTTGCGCTTCTGCGCCAGCTTGCGTCCGGTCGATAAAGTAATTTGAACCATGACAATGTCGTCCGAGCGTTGTATTCCGAGATAAGTGGGATCGTAGATTAGGCCACCGGAGGGGTGCTCGGTAATAATCTGGAAGCGATCCTGGGCCGGCACGTCTGCACCTTCCACGATCGCGCGGTGCACTCCATCTGCCAGAGCCTTCTTGTATTCTTCGGACTTGCCTTCGCGTAAAGAAATTCGAACCAGCGGCATTCCTGCCTCCGTGGGATTGAGACGTCAAGCGTCTCTACCGAATGGATGAATCTCTGGCTCAGTGCGATTCACGCTGGAAGTGTTTTAATAGGCGGATGATCGTCCTCATGGCGGGCCTTCCCGGCACCGGCAAAACTACACTCGCCCGCGAACTGGCGGCGCGCACCGGCGGGCGCGTGCTTAGCAAAGACGAGATCCGCCATGCGCTCTTCACGCCGGACGAGATTGAGTACTCGTCGCGGCAAGATGATTTTTGCTTGCGGGTCATGTTGCAAACTGCGGGCCAGTTGCTCGAACGGAATCACAATCGGATTATCTTTCTGGACGGCAGACCGTTTTCGCGGCGGTACCAGATCGAGAGCGTATTGAGCGCCGCGGCTACCCTGCGTCAAGGCTGGCGCATCTTCGAGTGCGTCTGCCCGGAAGAAATCTGCAGACAGCGTTTGGAGGATCAATCGGTCTCGGGCTCGCATCCGGCAGGAAATCGCGACTTCCGGCTTTATCTCGAGGTGAAATCACGATTTGAAGCCATTACTTCGCTGAAGACCGTGATCGACACCAGCCAGCCGCTGGAAGCCTGTGTCGAGCAGGCGGTTGCGGGTCTTCGTTGAGTCGCTTGGTTTCATGGCGCTCGCGCCTATACAATCGTGCTCGCATCCGATCGATCTTGTTCCAACACACGAAACTATGACTCGCTTCCGCCGTTCCCTGCTCCCTTGTTTATTACTTGCCGCTGTTTCGGCGACCGCCCAGTCGTCGAGCCCATCCGGCCCTACCGTGAGCGCCCGGGCTCGTGCGATTCAGGAATCGGCCATCGTCGTCGATACGCATGCCGACACGCCGCAGCGATTTCTGGACGAAGGCTTCGACATTGGCTCAACCGACCCCAATGACGTTGGCCACATCAGCCTCGACAAAGTCCGGCGCGGGAATCTTGGCGCGGAGTTTTTTTCCATCTGGGTGGATCCGGAAACCAATCAGGGCCATTTTGCGCAGCATACGTTCGATCTGATCGACTCCGTGTATGAGCAGGCGGCGCATCATCCGGACCGGATGATGATGGCTTTTTCGGTGGCGGATATCGAGCGCGCGCACCATGAACACAAACTGGCCGCGCTGATGGGCATCGAAGGCGGCCACTCGATCGAAAACGACATGCATCTGCTGCGCGATTACTACCGCCTGGGTGTGCGCTACATGACGCTCTCCTGGTCGAATACGAACGAGTGGGCTGATTCCTCCGGCGATATCAACGATCCCAAGATTCAGCATCACAACGGCCTCACCGATTTCGGCAAGCAGGTTGTGCTGGAAATGAACCGCCTCGGCATGATTGTTGATATTTCCCACGTCGCCGACAAGACTTTCTGGGACACGATCGCCAACACGAAAGCTCCCGTGATTGCTTCGCATTCCTCAGCCCGCGCTCTGGTCGATGCGCCGAGAAATATGACGGACGACATGTTGCACGCAATCGCGAAGAATGGCGGCGTGGTGCAGGTAAACTTCTTCTCGGGCTTTGTGGATCAGGATTATCGCAAAGCGATGCTCGCTCAGGAAAAAGAGCAGGCGGCCGCGATTCAGAAGTATGTCGACTCGTTGAAGGCGCAGGGCAAGCCGGTCAGCTACATTGAAATTGATCGCATGGAGCGTGAGTGGACGGCGAAAATTCCACGTCCGCCGTTCAACTCGCTGATCGACCACATCGACCATATCGCCAAAGTCGCGGGAGTGGATCATGTGGGCCTGGGCTCGGATTTCGACGGCGTAAGCGGCGCCACGCCTCAAGGCATGGACTCCGCCGCCGATCTGCCGAAGATCACGCAGGCTCTGCTCGATCGCGGCTATAGCGCTGACGATATCAAGAAAATTCTCGGCGGCAATCTGCTCCGAGTTTTTCGCCAGGTCGAGGCAGTGAGCCGCGAACTGCAGGCTCACCCAAATTGAGTTTCACCTGTCGTACAATATCGGGTCGCATTCAAACTAGTTTGATTTCCGGGTAAGGAGTTCTTATGCGTAAGATATTTGCGGTTGTGGCCTTGTGTTTCTTCGCAGCGATGGCGAGCTGGGCGCAGGATTCGTCCAGCCAGCAAGCCGCTCCCGCCAAACCTGCGGTCAAGCCCGCAACTCATCCTGCTGCCCATGCTCCGGCAACGGGTGACGCGACGGCCATCATTGAAACCAGCGTCGGGAATATGACTTGCACGCTATTTCCCGATAAAGCGCCGATTGGTGTGCAGAATTTTATTGGCCTCGCGACGGGCACAAAAGATTGGAAGACGGTCAAAGGGGTTACCAAGCATGGCGTGCCGCTCTACGACGGAACCATTTTTCACCGTGTGATTCCTGATTTTATGATCCAGGGCGGCGACCCGGCAGGCGATGGGACGGGCGATCCTGGGTACAAATTCAAGAACGAAGTTTCTTCCGACCTGACGTTCGATAAACCTGGACGTATGGCTTATGCCAATGCCGGCCCAAATACCAACGGCTCGCAGTTCTTTATTACGGAGGTGGCCACACCGCACCTCAACGGCGGCTATACCATCTTCGGCCAGTGTGACGAGGCAACGGTTGTGCTGGTCAAGCAGATTGCGCGCATGGCCACCGACCCCAGCAACAACCGTCCATTTCGCCCGGTGAAGATCATCCATATCAAGATTGTTCACGGCGATGCGGCTGCGGCTCCAGCGAAGAAGCCGGCATCCACTGCCGTCAAGCCGCCAGCTGGTTCGAACTAGCAATACTCATCGACCCATTACGAGCAACAACCAAACGACCTGAAAGGATCTCATGACTCGCCAACCCGGACTCTACGCCACATTTGAAACCAGTGAAGGCAGTATCGTCTGCCGTCTCTTCGAAAAAGACGCGCCGAAAACTGTAGCCAACTTTATGGAACTTGCCGAAGGCAAGCGCGAGTGGACGCATCCCTCGACCCACAAAAAATCGAAAGATCGGCTCTACGACGGGACGATCTTTCATCGCGTCATTCCGGATTTCATGATTCAGGGCGGCGATCCGCAGGGCACTGGCATGGGAGGCCCCGGCTACCAGTTTGAGGACGAAACCAAAGGTTCGCCGCACAAGCTCGACAAGCCGGGAATCCTGGCGATGGCCAATGCTGGTCCCAACACTAACGGTTCGCAGTTCTTTATCACGGTTGCGCCGACGACGTGGCTGACGGGCAAGCACACGATCTTCGGCGAGGTTGTCGAAGGCCAGGATATTGTCACGAAGATTTCCGAAGTCCCACGCAACCGGCAGGATCGTCCAGCCAAAGATGTGATGGTGAAGAAGGTAACGATTGAGAAGGTATGATCGGGCCGCGAAGGCGCCGGTTTCGTTGACTTGCCCAACTCGCCCACGTAGGATTCTTTTCCAGTGATTGGGCAAACTATCTCGCATTACCGCACAGTGGAAAAGCTCGGCGGCGGCGGCATGGGGGTGGTCTATAAGGCTGAGGACCTCAAGCTGCGCCGCTTCGTGGCCCTTAAATTTCTGCCCGACGAAGTTGCCAAAGACCCGCAGGCTCTGGCTCGTTTCCAACGCGAGGCCCAGGCTGCTTCGGCGTTGAACCATCCCAACATCTGCACCATCTACGAAATTGACGAGCACGACGGCCAGGCCTTCATTGCCATGGAGTTCCTGGACGGCCTCACACTGAAGCACGCCATCGGATCGAAGCCGATGGAGAATGACACCCTCGTGAATTTGGCAATTGAGATTGCGGACGCGCTCGATGCTGCCCACGCCGAGGGCATTGTGCACCGCGACATCAAGCCCGCGAACATCTTTGTGACCAAACGCGGCCACGCCAAGATTCTCGACTTTGGGCTGGCAAAAGTGGGGGATGCGAGAGGAGCACGCAAAACGTTAGCCGACAACGCGCAAACGTTGGACGAGGCGCACCTGACCAGTCCTGGCACGATGTTGGGCACGGTGGCCTATATGTCGCCAGAACAGGTGCGCGGCCGCGACCTGGACGCACGCAGCGATTTGTTCTCGTTTGGCGCTGTTCTTTATGAGATGGCAACCGGCGACGTTCCTTTCCACGGAGAGAGTTCGGCGGTGATCTGCGAAGCCATCATGAATCGCGCGCCGGTGCCTGCGGTGCGGCTGAATCACGAAGTTCCGGCCAAGCTGGAAGACATCATCAACAAAGCTCTGGAGAAAGACATCAACCTGCGGTACCAGCACGCCTCGGAGATGCGTGGCGACTTGCAGCGTCTGAAGCGCGACACCGACTCGGGGCGAATGCCACTGCCCGTGTCGTCGGCTCAGGATTCAGCGGTTGGGAACTCAGCCAGTGGCGCGGCAGCCCCATCGAATTCCGGCCAGCGCGGCGCACAGGGCGGGAGTAGCGCTGCGGTAATCGCTGCGTCGAAGCGTCCCTACGGAAAGATCGCGGCTGCCGTTGGTGCTGTTGCCCTCCTCGTAGCCGGAATTCTTTTCTGGCAAACACGGCGTCCGACCGCACCAGCGGCTAGTTCCAGCGGGCCAAGGACCCTCGCTGTTCTTCCACTGGAGAATCTGGGAGGAGATAAAGACCTGGATTTTCTGCGGCTCGCTTTAGCCGACGAAATCGCGACTTCGCTCAGTTATGTTCGCTCGCTGACTATCCGTCCGTTTGCGACAACCAGAAAATACGACTCTCCTACACTCGATTTGCAGGTTGCCGGGCGGGCGATGCACGTGACCGACGTCGTCACCGGACACTATCTGAAGGAAGGCTCGCAACTTCAGATCACGCTGGAAGCCATTGATGTTGAGAACTATCGCACCCTGTGGCGGGCCACGATGACCGTCGCCGCGCTCGACATGATCGCCATGCGCGAACAGATCACGGCGAAAGTCCGCCAAGGACTCGTCCCGGCGCTGGGTGTCGGAGCGGATTCCGGGGAGGGCGCGACTCGCCCCAAGAACGAGGAAGCCTACGATCTTTATCTTCGCAGCCTGTCTCTGCCGCATGATCCGCTTCCCAACAAAGACGCGATTGCCATGCTGGAGCGTGCTGTGGGACTCGACTCAGCTTACGCCCCGGCGTGGGACGCGCTGGGAGTTCGCTACCATTACGATTCCGCCTATTCGGACGGTGGCGCTGCTGCGTTTCAGCGGGCCCTGGCAGCTTTTTCCAGGGCCTTGACCCTCGATCCGAACTACATCAGCCCCGCTGGTGAACTCATCCTCATGCAAGTGGAACGCGGGGAAACGGTCAAGGCCTATCAAAGCGGGAAAGCTCTGCTGGCGCGGCATCCGGAGAATGCCAACGTCCACTTCGCGCTTTCTTATGTACTGCGGTACGGCGGCGCCCTCGAGGAATCTGCCCACGAGTGCGACACCGCCTTGTCGACGGACCCGGGAAGTTATGGGTTCCGCTCGTGCGTTTTTACTTTTGACCAACTGGGCAACTACGGGCGCGCCGTGGAATTTCTCCAACTGGATGCCGGATCGCAGTGGTCACTCGACAACCTTATGCGGCATCAGATTCGCGACGGAAAATTAGCGCAAGCGAAGGAAACCGCGCAGAAATTGAATAACCAGGCAATGCTAGGGTGCCTGGCCGACCCGTCATCCCCGAACACAGTAAACCTCGTCCACGGAATGGCAACTGCGGTAATAGCCGATCCGGACCCGGAGGTCCGCTACGTGGTTGCGGAGGATGTCCTGTTCTGCGGGCAGAAAGACCTCGCTCTGCGGATGCTCAGGAGTTCGGTCGACAATCACTTTTGTGCTTACACAGGCTTGCAAAACGATTCCGTCTGGACGAAGCTGCGGGGGACACCAGAGTTCGCGGAGCTGCTTTCGGCGGCGAAGAAGTGCCGGGATGATTTTATGGCGGAGAGAGATCGGTAGGGCAGTGAATCGTCCAACTCGGGCGGTTTCGGGAAGGGCACGGCTTCAGTCGTGCCGTTTATTTTTGAAGATGAATCCGCGCTTTAGCGCCTGAGGTAAGCCTTTGATTTGCGCGGCGAGCTTCTCCGCGACCCTTTCTCGCCGAGTTCTTTCTCGCTGTCTTCAGCCGCTGCATTCCAATCGCTAAGGCTGCCGGTTGGACCGACTATATCGCCGAGAATGGTGGCCGTTCCGACCAAACTTCCCAGCTGCCTCGGGGCATTCTTCGCTGGTGACAGCGGAACGATTTCAGCCAGGGCCTCGCCCAAGTGGGTCACTCGAATCGGCTGGCGCGTTTTGCTCACCTGCTGAACGATCGCGGAGTATCTAGCCCTAAATTCGGAAATGCCAATTTCTTTTATTCAGACTCTATTTCTATCATGAGGAAGAAGCGGCTCAAAGTTACAGGGGAGTCATTGGGTCGGTGCTGGTTGCGATCCGCTCGCGTAGCGTGACAAACATCACAGACGCCGCAAGTGCGCTGCAATAAGCTGACCGAGTGAAACCCTTGGTTCCCATTGAATCCGCCGGCGAAGACGGCCGAATGCACGAGCGTCATCTCACCACCTGCCAGAGAGAGGCCATTTTCAAAGGTTTGAGCGGAAGGGGCTCGTTCAAAGCAACCGTTGTGTGTATGAAGGACACCCCGGAGACTTGGGTGTACGCCGATGAGTTCGTAGAAGTTTTGAAAGAATCGAACTGGGAAGCTATGGGTGAGTGCAGCGAAGTCGGGGATGTGGGAGTCTGGGTTGGCGTGTCCGACCTTTCTCGTCCTGCTGGCGCCGATTTCCTGTTCAAGGCGCTGCAGGATGCCGGTGTCGACCTCACATACGACCATGTGACGACGATTCCCAAGGGCAATGTAGACGGCTGCTGGTTAGAAGTAGGCTACGAGCGGCACTCTCTTCGGCTTTCTGCGCGCCCGTAGTTGACCGGTTGGCTTCGCCGTGGCCAGGAGCCTACACTCCAATCACTCCCACCAACTCCTTCACCGCCGCCGCGCTCTTGTCGAGGCCGGCTTTCTCTTCGGGCGTCAGTTTGATCTCGATGATCTGCTCGATTCCCTTCGCACCCAACTTTACCGGCACGCCGACGTAGAGGCCGTTGATGCCGTACTCACCTTGCAAGTACGCGGCGCAGGGCAGGATCTTTTTCTTGTCCTTGAGGATCGCCTCGACCATTTCGGTAGCTGCGGCTGACGGCGCGTAATAGGCGGAACCGGTCTTCAGATATTTCACAATTTCCGCGCCGCCGTCGCGCGTGCGCTGCACGATGGCTTCAAGCCGGGACTTCTCAATCAGTTCCGTAATCGGGATACCGGCGACGGTCGAATAGCGAGGCAGCGGAACCATGGTGTCGCCGTGGCCGCCGAGAACGAATGCGGTGACGTTCTCCACGCTGACTTTTAATTCGTCGGCAATGAAGGCGCGGAAGCGGGCCGAATCGAGCACGCCAGCCATGCCCACGACGCGCTCGCGCGGAAATCCGCTGAGCTTGTACGCCGCCTGGGCCATGGCATCCAGCGGATTCGAAACGATAATGAGGATGCAGTTCGGCGAATACTTAACCACTTCGCCCACGACGGCCTTCATGATGCCGTAGTTGGTGTTGAGCAGATCGTCGCGGCTCATTCCGGGCTTGCGCGGAATGCCAGCGGTAATGACGACGATGTCGGAATTCGCCGTGTCTTTGTAGTCGTTGGTGCCGGTGATGTAGGAGTCGCGCTTCTCGATGGGCATGGCTTCGAGCAGATCCAGGCCCTTGCCTTGTGGGACGCCTTCGATGATGTCGATCAGCACCACATCGGCGAGCTCTTTTGAAGCAATCCAGTGGGCGGCGGTTGCGCCTACGTTTCCTGAACCTACGATGGTTACCTTCTTGCGCATGAATGAGTCCTTTCGAAATTAAGCAACGAGCAGTTTGCAGTTGGCAATTAGCTCCGCAGCAGCTTGCTGCGCGTCAGAGAAAGCCAGGTTCCTCGCTTCGCTCGGAATGACAAACAGTCGGCACGACAAACAGTTGGGCAATGACTCCGAGTGCCGATTGCCAACTGCCGCTGTCCTACACCAGCACGGCTGCGCCCATGTTCTCAATGATGCAGTCCGCGAACTGACTCGTCTTCACTTTGGTCGCGCCTTCCATCAGCCGCTCAAAGTCATAGGTGACTTTTTTCTGAAGGATAGTGTGTTCGATGCTGTGCTCGATGAGGTCGGCAGCCTCGTTCCAGCCCAGGAAGCGGAACATCATTACGCCAGAAAGCATGACCGAACCGGGATTGATCACGTCTTTATCCGCATACTTCGGAGCGGTGCCGTGCGTCGCCTCAAAAATTGCGTAGCCGTCCCCGATGTTGGCTCCGGGAGCGATGCCGAGTCCGCCCACCTGGGCCGCGCAAGCGTCGGAAATGTAGTCGCCGTTCAAGTTCGGTGTGGCCAGCACCGAATATTCATCCGCGCGCGTCACCACCTGCTGGAAAATTGAGTCGGCGATGCGGTCGTTGATCATGATCTTCTTCTTCCACTGGCCCTTGCCATGGGTAGCGTAAATGCGGTCCAGCACCTCTTTCACTTCCTGCTCCACAGCCTGACGAAACTCGGGTTGAGCAAACTCCATCCCCGGCTCAACCAACTCCGCGTTTTGGGCCACGGTAAGATTTGGATTCCTGTCTTTGTTGTCGAGGATCCAGCTCTCGCGCTCAGTCACAACCTTGTCACGAAATTCTTCGGTCGCCACTTCGTATCCCCACTTGCGGAAGGCGCCCTCGGTAAACTTTTGAATATTTCCCTTGTGTACCAGCGTCACACTCTTGCGGCCGGTCTCGAGCGCGTGCTGAATTGCCATGCGCACCAGGCGCCTGGTTCCAGTGATAGAAATCGGTTTGATGCCAACACCGGAGTCCAGACGAATCTGTTTCTTGCCACCTTTCAGCATGTCTTTGTTGAGGAACTCGATCAGCTTCTTGCACTCTGCAGTTCCCTCTTCCCACTCGATGCCGATGTAGACGTCCTCCGTGTTCTCGCGGAAGATGACCAAGTCCATGCGCTCGGGATGCTTCACCGGCGAGGGCACGCCTTTGTAGTACTTCACAGGGCGGACGCAGCCAAAGAGATCGAGCGTTTGGCGCAGCGCCACGTTGAGAGAACGGATGCCGCCGCCGACCGGGGTGGTCAGTGGACCCTTGATCGCGACGCGGAACTCGCGGATCGCGTCCACGGTGTCATCAGGCAGCCAGGTATCGAACTTAGCCTTGGCTTTTTCGCCGGCGAAGACTTCGTACCAAGCGACGCGACGCTTGCCCTTGTAGGCTTTCTCGACCGCCGCATCGAATACGCGCAGCGATGCTTTCCATATATCGCGTCCCGTACCGTCGCCTTCGATAAATGGAACGACCGGATTGTCCGGCACATCGTACTTGCCGTTCGCGTAGCCAATCTTCTTTCCATTCGACGGAACATTCACACCGTTATAAGAACCTGCCATTCCTGCCTCCCATAGAGTTTCGCGGCAACAAAATCGTCAATTTATACAGAATACCTCTTTGGCGTTCACTGGAACGAATTCTTGCGTCACAGTCTTGTGTGATTTGCGTCACCACCGTCTCGTGCCGAACGACTTGCGCACACCTACCGTCGCGTATCGTCCCCAGGGGCCGTTATTGCCGAGATCGGCCACGCCCAGGTATGTGTCACGCGCGCCCAGGCGGTCGAAGAGGAAGTGCTGGGTCACGCGAAACTCGAATCCTCTGGCGATAAAGATCCCCACTCCCCAGGAGTGCTCGATGCCGATGGCATCCGGCGACCAGGTGTAGAGTGTCTGGGGAATCGTTTTGCCGAAGAGGAAGGACGGCGCGCCAAAAACCATGAAGCGTCGCAACTGTCCGCGACCGAAGGGTCGGACCTCCAGCATTCCTGACAACATATAGCGGGCAAACATGCTGCAAGGCGCGTTCACCCCGCCGTATTGTCCGGCGTTTCCAGCGCAAATGTTCGGGTCGATTTCATTGTGCGGCGGTGCCAGATCAAACTGGGCCCATCCCCAGAACATATCGCGCGGGAAGAACATCCTTTCCTCGGGGGAGGAGCTACTGATCCCGGAGTCCTGAGTAGCGGTTGGGGACGGCGAACTCTGCGCCAGGCTAAACGCGCAAGCCAGTAGCGGAAACACAAGAACCCACGTCAACGTTTTCATCCCACCTCCAAAAGTGTGTACATCCTTAAGAAATTGATCGCTCTCATCGACGCCACGACTAGCTCGGTCACACTTCTATGGATCAAGCAAATCAGGTCCACCGGGAGCGGAACATTGTAACCTGTTGCCCGTGTGGAGTTTGCAGATTTGTCCCTGACCGTAAGTCAGCTGGCAAGAGGTGCGCGCTGGGGCGAGTTTGGGCGCATAGCGCTTCCAGAATCCATATTCGGTATTCGGATTTATTCCATTCATAGAATTGATTGGAGACCCAAACGTTGCAAGAGCTTGCAATCTCAGCCATCTAGGGTTTGGATGGCCGATTGCTAGTGTTTAAGTACTAGAAACCCTGGAGCCCCATGCCACAGGAAGTATCGGTTTCCTATCAAGCCATCAAGAGCAAGGTATATCGGCTGATCGACACCCTCGTGGTAGGAGAAAAGTCGGAAGTCGAGGTTCAGGAATCAATTCGGCGGTGGTGGGAACTCATTCACCCGGCGGATCGTCCGATCGCCCAGAAGTACCTGCTTCTCGTTCTGGGGCGATCGTGTCAGGCACTGGATGCGATTGAAGAAGGCCTGACCGACGCCACGAACCACGATGCGTTCCGGCCGGAGTCGGCCAAGGCATTCAAACTTGTCGAGAGAGTAGTCAAACAATCCAGCAAGTCTGCCGCTTTCAGCAGTTCGATGTAAGCCAATCTTGACCTTTCCGTTGTTTCGCCGACAAAAGACATAGATTTTACAATTGTACGATTGCCTTATCGTCGTCCATGCCGGTATTCTGAGCCCCGACGACAGCCACAAAACAGGAGTGTACGCCCATGCAATTTTCATATCTTCAATCTCTTTTCACGGTTCGCGCTTATCTCATGGCCGGAGCTTTGCTGGTGATGGCCGGATCGATATTTGCGGCGGCGTCGGGATTCTATACCTTTACGCTCAACGCCATCGACGGTAGACCCGCTCCTCTCGCTGACTACAAGGGCAAAGTAATTCTGGTGGTCAATGTGGCCAGCCAGTGCGGCTACACTCCGCAATACAGCGCATTGGAATCGATCTACGAGAAGTACAAGGACCAGGGGTTCGTCATCCTCGGCTTCCCTGCTAACAATTTCGGTCAGCAGGAACCGGGAACGAACGAGGAGATCAAGACCTTCTGCACCCGCAAGTACAGCGTGACGTTCCCTATCTACGCCAAGATTTCGGTGAAAGGCTCCGACGAGGCTCCGCTCTACGCATATCTGACGAAGGATACGGAGCCGGGTATCCGCGGAGACATTAAATGGAATTTCACCAAGTTTCTGATTGACCGCAACGGCAACGTCGTGCAGCGCTTCGAGCCGGCAGTTACTCCGGATTCGAAAGAAGTGGTCGCAGCGATCGAAAAGCAGTTGAAGCCGTAGACTGCGCGTCGCCTCTGGTTGCCCGCCGCCAACTGCCGTAACATAACAGGCAGCGATGCATTCCGCCCGGCAGACGAAAACGCTCCGTCCGATTTTTCCGACGAGACTCCCGCTCGATGGATTTCTGTTCACGCTGCTCCTGCTAGTTCTCTTCTTCGGATCGCCTTACACGGCTGCAGCGATGCAGGTTCGGTCCTCCGGCGGTAGCGCCGCCCGGCCGATCCCACCTTCCGATTCCAAGCTCGTCGAGGTGAAAATAACGGGAAGCAAGCGCTTCACCTCCGAAGAAGTAGCCGCGGCCAGCGGGCTCCCCCTGGGAACGACCGTGGACGACGAAGCCTTCCGCAAAGCGGCGCGCCAACTGGGTGAGAGTGGCGTGTTCAATGACATCTCCTACAGCTACTCCTACTCGTCGGCGGGCACCAAACTGGTTTTCAAAGTCACCGATGCCGATAAGTTTGTTCCGGCGCACTTTCTGGATTTCGTATGGTTCACCGACATGGAATTGACCCAGAAGGTGCACGAACACGCTCCGCTTTTCAAGGGAGAGTTGCCAATCAACGGACGCCTGCCCGATCAGGTCTCTGACATTCTTCAGGCGCTGCTGGTGGAAAACGGCATTCCCGGGCACGTGGAATATTTGCGGAGCCCAGGTCCGAATGGCAAACTCGCGTCGGTGGAGTATGGCGTCTACAACGTTGTGATCCGGATCCATCACGTCGGTTTCACCGGCGCCGGAGCCGGCGAGTTGCCGCTGCTTGAGGCCGCCGCTGAGAAGCTCTCCGGGCGGGATTATTACCGCGCGCTCCTGAATGGATTTGACGAGCATGTGGTGCTGCCGCTCTATCACGAGCGAGGCTACCTGAAAGCGTCATGCGCTCCGCAGCAACCAAAGGTAGTCAAGGACGCCGCCCCGGAAACCATTCAGGAGAGCGCCGACGATAAGCAGGCAGTAACGCTTTTGGATGTGACGATCGCCATCACTCCTGGCGCTCAGTTCAAGGCCACAGGATGGAACTGGTCCGGGAATGAGAATGTTCCGACGGGGGATCTGCAGCCGCTCCTGCATGTCAAGTCCGGAGAGGGCGCCAATACAGTTCAACTCGAGGACGATTTGCGCGCGGTGCAGCAGTTGTATAGTTCGCGCGGCTACGTCACGGCTACCATTAAGGCCAACGCTGAATTTGATGAAGGTGCCAGCACGGTAAGGTATGAGCTGGTTGTCACCGAAGGTTCCGTCTACCACATGGGAGAACTGGAATTTCGCGGCATCGATAACAGCCTGACCGCCAAATTGCGGGCGGCCTGGAAGATTCGTCCCGGCGATGTCTACGATGCCACGTATCTCAAGGAATTCCTGCCGCAAGCCCGGAGGCTGTTGCCTCCTACGATCGACTGGGATGTTGCTCCGCACGTTACCGCGATTGCAAAAGACAAGACGGTCGACGTGGATCTGGAATATACCGCCAAGGCGCCGAAGTAGAGAAAAATCCGAAATGTCGCCACCCCGTGGTCCTTCGAGGGCCCCATCCCCTCTGGGCATAAACTAGAATGGTAGAGCGCCATCTCGGCGGCTGGTGTGAGTACCGAACGAGAAAATAAATTAGGAGAATCTGAATGAATCGTGGTTCGAGGTGGTTCGCGGCAGTGGCAGCAGTCATCTTCTCGACAACTGCACTGGTTAACGTCTACGCGCTGGCTGGCGGCAAACAGCGCACCTTCACCGGCGAAGTCGGGGACGCCATGTGCGGCAGAAAGCACATGGAAGGCTCCACGGCAGCGGAATGTACCCGGGCATGCGTGGCGCATGGCTCCAAGTTTGCGCTGGTTGTGGGCGAGAAAATCTATACCCTGGACACCAGCGACAAAACCGCTCTGGCCAGCTTGGACAAGCAGGCCGGCAAGACTGCCACGGTCAGCGGTACTCTGGACGGCGATACCATCGAAGTGAGCTCGGTTGCTGCGAAGTAAGGCCGGTGTTTTTGACGAACCTGCTGACGAACCGGTCGGCTCTATGACCGGGAGTTCTTGTTCGGAAAACCGAAAACAACAAACTCTCTTGCATAATTTCGCCACACTTGTGATACATTGAGTCGCGTTTTGCCCGGGGCCCTCCCCCCGAATGCGACCGGGCTTAAGAGCGGGAGCGCGCCAGCGCGTCCCGCTTTTTTTGGTTCCCCCTCTAAATTCACACTTTCTTTACAAACCATTGTGTTAAATTGTGCATTCTCACTCTCATAATTTTGCGTTGCCGGAGGCTACAGAGTTGGGCAAAGACATGGTTCCCAAGCGGATGTTTTTCACCAAGGGAGTCGGGAAGCACCGCGAGCGGTTAACATCCTTCGAGTTGGCTTTACGCGACGCCGGCATCGCGGCTCAAAACCTGGTCCGCGTCTCCTCCATCTTTCCCCCGAACTGCAAAATGCTGGCTCGGAAAGAAGGTGTGAAATATCTCAGTCCTGGCGAAGTCGTCTTCGCCGTGGTGGCAGAAAACTCTACTCACGAAGCCCATCGCCTCCTGGCTTCGTCCATCGGTGTGGCCATTCCTGCCGACAAGAATACTTACGGGTATCTAAGTGAGCATCACTCCTTTGGCGAGACCGAAGACGCTGCTGGGGAATACGCCGAAGAGCTCGCCGCCGAAATGCTGGCCACCACGCTGAACGTGGAGTTCGATCCCGACCGCTCGTGGGATGAGAAGAAGCAGATATACCGCCTGTCCAACAAGATCGTGCGCACCGCCAATGTGACGCAGTCCGCCGTGGGGGACAAGCGCGGGTTATGGACCACCGTGATTGCTTCGGCGGTGCTGATTTTTGATTAAAAGGGGAATAACAGCTCGCCTAAGTTCAAGAGGACGAAGGCTTTAAGCGTGCCGCAACTTTAGCCGAAAACCAGGGCCCGGGCCGCTCTCGATTCATCCTTCGAAGGCCGTGCTATAATAACACTTTAGTAACCCCTCAGCCCTCCCCGATGTAATCTTCCGTTAACAGTCTTCCCGTATCATAGGACTTGTAAACAAATACTGATTCAGGCAAGAGGAGTAGTTGTGGATAACGATACCCGCAGAAAAAAGCAGCAAGCACTCATGACTGAGTTGCTGGAAAGGAAGATTCGGCTGCACGCGCAGCATCTTTACGATCAGCGCGGTCAGACGGAAGGCCTTGCCCTGCAAGACTGGGTGGAAGCAGAGTCGCGAGTGCTCGGAAGCAGCATTCTGGCGCCGCTCTATCGCAGAAGCCGCGCGGAAATCTCCGCCGAAGAACTCAAGAATTCGAGCGACGCGCAGTTTGCAACACCCGATTCGTCCGCCTCAGAGGCCGGAGCCAACTAAGCCCGGCCTCTGCAGGCTTATATCAACCTCACTTCTTCGCCGTCGCGGTCTTCGCTTTGCTCGCCTTCCCACCCTTCTTATCCAGCCGCTCGAGCACGGCAGCTACAATCAGCGGCAATCCAACCGTGGCGTCGACAAACACTTCCCCAAACCTGCCGCCTTCCGCCGGAGGCACGAACTTGCCCCAAGAAACTGCCTCGCTGTAAGGACTGCCCGACAGTCCGCCCCAATAGACCGGCTCAGGACAAATCCGCAAGCCATAGTGATAACGCTTGAGGGGAACATTCTCGCCCAATCGCCGGTGCCGCAGTTCGCAGAACGGACCAAACTGCTGCGACCAGTTCCGCGGGACTCCGCCGCCGATGGTCAAAATGCCCAGCTTCTTCTGGCGCAGCAGAGTCGCCGCGAAGTGCTCGAGGTCCAGGAAGGGATCAAAGCGAATCTTGTGCCTTCCCGTCGACTCTCGCAGACGATTGTTCAGCGCCGTATCCAGGCCCATCTCCGAATCGCTGAATGCCGGCACAAATACCGGCACGCCATTTCCGTGCGCCGATTTCAAAATCCCACGCTGATCCCCAGAGTGCTTTGCGAGATAAGCTCCAATCGCATGATTCAGCTTGTAGGAGCACATCACCTCGTTGTGATCCCAGCCCTCCAGCACCGCCGACATCACTTCTTCCACGTCATCCAGATTCTGCTCAGGCTCGAGCGTGTCATAGACGCGGTTATAGCCCTGCTCGTAGAGTTCCTCATCAGAGACCTCGGGATTGGCCCGGAAGTGTGCTCGGCCCGTGGCCTCCACCAGCCCGTGCGCCATCAGCGCCCCGGTCGAGACTACGGCGTTCACGATGCCGCGATCGATCAACTCGGTCACGATCAGCCCCTGCTTGGCCACGGTCATCGCGCCTGAGAGGGTCATCACCACGAAGCAATCTTCGTCGCGCGCCATTGCTTCGAGCACGTCGGCAGCCTCGCCCAGCTGGCGGCCGGTAAACGCCGTTTTCGACATGGCACGCACCAGATCGTCGATGGACTTCACCTTCGCCAGATCGAGCGGCTCCAGCGGAATCAACCGGTCCTCGATCGGATTGTGCAGGCGACGATCCTTCCCCTCGCCCTGATGTCCCGCAGTGGCAGGCGACTTCTCCGCCGAATGTCCGACCTTATTGTGATGATTGCCGTTTTTCAAGATGACCGCCTCCCCACGAATTTCGCAACCTTCGCAATCCATTACTTTACAGGATCAATGTTAATGGACGCCACGCATCTCGATGCAGAGGCTATCGATTCCCCTTGCTCCTCTTGCATACTATGCACTGCGTATTGACGGTCGGTGGCGGCCTGAGGAGAATGAACGGGTGCTTCCTAATACCTCGAAAATCCTCTTGTTAATCCTGCTCGTCGGTTTAACCTCTGGCGCAGATTCACCAAAGCAACCGATCCTCGGCCATCGTTCCGCGCCTTTGCTAAAAGTGGACGGACTCACGTTCAAAGACCTCAACCGAAACGGAAAACTGGATCCTTACGAGGACTGGCGATTGCCGTCCGAGGTGCGCACCGCCGACCTGGTGCGAAGGATGAGCCTGGAGGAGTTGGCGGGACTCATGGTCCACGGTACTCTGCCCAGCGTTGGATCGATGGC
This sequence comes from uncultured Acidobacteriaceae bacterium, assembly GCA_964403025.1. Classification (GTDB taxonomy): domain Bacteria; phylum Acidobacteriota; class Terriglobia; order Terriglobales; family Acidobacteriaceae; genus Sulfotelmatobacter. The sequence continues at coordinate 34,015 of CAYOEH010000018.1, forward strand.
GCAGCTTGGTGTGGGGGCAGAATATGACCTCGTGAAAGTGCGCGAGTTCGTCAACGAAGATCACGTCAACACCTTCATCACACGACTCAATGGAAGCGCTGCGGGCTTTGCCAAACAGAACAACGAAGTGCAGGCCATTGCGGAGTCCTCACGGTGGGGCATTCCAATCACCATTTCCTCGGATCCCCGCAACCACTTTAATCAAGTCCTGGGAGCCGGCACCCAGGACAAGGCATTCTCCAAGTGGCCGGAGCTTTTGGGTTTTGCAGCCTTGAACGATGCTAAGCTCACGCGTCGTTTCGGCGATGTTGTGCGCCGGGAGTACGAAGCGGTTGGCATTCGCGAGTCCCTCGCACCGCAGGCCGATCTAGCTACAGAACCGAGATGGGCTCGCATCAACGGAACCTTTGGAGAAGATTCCGAGATTGCAAAACGCATGGTCGAAGCCTATGTCGCTGGCATACAAAAAGGGCCCGATGGTCTGAACGCAGGCAGCGTCGCGGCGGTCGTGAAGCACTGGGCGGGCTATGGCGCGGCAAAAGACGGTTGGGACAGCCATAACTACTACGGCCGCTATGCCGAGTTTTCTGAACACGGCTTTGAGCAACATCTGATTCCCTTCACCGGAGCTTTCGAAGCTCATGTCGGAGCCGTGATGCCAACTTATTCGATTCTGCAAAATCTCGTGCTCGATGGAAATCCGGTCGAGCAGGTTGGCGCAGGATTCAATCGTCAGCTGTTGAGCGATTTGCTGCGAGGAAAATACGGATTTAGCGGTGTCATTCTCAGCGACTGGGCAATTACGAACGATTGCCCCGTTGCATGCCGCGACGGCGCAAGCGATGGGAAGAAGCCCACGCCTGACGATATTGGCATGCCCTGGGGAGTGGAGGAGTTAACGGTTGCGCAGCGCTTTGCCAAGGCGATCAATGCGGGAGTGGATCAGGTGGGCGGCACGGAACGGTCGGACGCCATTGTTGAGGCTGTACATAACGGCTCCGTTTCGGAAACGCGCGTCCGCGAGGCTGCAAGCCGGATTCTTCTGCAGAAGTTTCAGCTAGGCCTTTTTGAACAACCCTATGTAGACGAGAGCCAAGCTGCCGCGGTCGCCGGCAGCGAAGAGTTTGTCAGCGAGGGAGAAGCTGCGCAAGCCAGGGCAGTTGTCTTGCTAGAGAACAAGCAGGCTGCTTCCACCGGAAAGCCTCTGCTTCCAATTGCTCCAAAGAATAAGAAGATCTACTTGTATGGCATAGCGGCCAAAACCGCGGAGGCCGCCGGATTTAACGTAGTGACCGACCCGGCGCGAGCGGACCTCGCGATTATTCGCGCGCCATCTCCCTACCAGAGCGAACATCCTAACTACTTCTTCGGATTGAGGCAGCATGAAGGAAGGCTTGCGTTTCTCGAAACCGATGCAGCCTATGCAGAACTTCTTCGCGTGAGCGCAACTGTTCCGACTTTGTTCGTGACAACGCTCGAACGTCCCTTGATCCTGACCAATGTACGCCCGCACGCCACGGCGTTGCTTGGGGATTTCGGTATCTCCGACGAAGCTTTGATGGCTCTGGTCACCGGCAAGGTATCTCCTGAGGGACGCCTCCCTTTCGAACTTCCCTCTTCGTCCGAAGCAGTGCAAAAACAGAAGAGCGATCTGCCACACGATTCGGACTCTCCGCTTTTTCCTTTTGGGTTCGGGTTGCATTACTGAGAGTTGCGTGGCTCGCGCTCGAAGCACCAGTTGGCGGAGGTCATGAACGACCTGGTGGGACTCCTTTTTCACGAATGCTATATTGATCGACAGAGGAATGAACCGCGTGCCCCCTGACAAATTTCGCGTAGCCCTGGTGCAGATGTCTTGTGGACCGGAGCCCGAACGAAATCTCGCCAAAGCTCTCGAACGCATTGCCGACGCAGCTGGGCGCGGCGCCGAAGTGGTATGTCTGCCCGAACTCTTCCAGACGCAATATTTCTGCCAGCGCGAAGATCATGCGCTCTTCGACCTGGCCGAGCCAATTCCCGGGCCGGCCAGCGAAAAACTCGCCGCCGCGGCGCGACAGCACCATGTGGTGATAGTCGCATCGTTGTTTGAGAAACGCGCTCCCGGCATTTATCACAACACCGCCGCCATCTTTGATTCCGATGGTTCCCTCAGCGGTCTCTACCGCAAGATGCACATCCCGGACGACCCGCTTTACTACGAGAAGTTTTATTTCACGCCCGGCGATCTTGGATTTCGTGCCTTGGACACCAGTGCCGGCCGACTGGGCACGCTGGTTTGCTGGGATCAGTGGTTTCCGGAAGGGGCGCGCCTCACGGCGCTGCAGGGCGCGACTGTGCTCTTTTATCCCACCGCCATCGGCTGGCATCCTGCTGAGAAAGCCGAGTTCGGCGTCGTTCAGCACGATGCCTGGCGCACCATTCAGCGTGCCCACGCCATCGCCAACGGCGTCTACGTTGCGGTCGTCAATCGGGTCGGGTTCGAGACCGGCAACATCCGCGGCAAATCCACGCCCGGCCAGGGGCTTGAATTCTGGGGCGCATCGTTTTTCTGTGATCCCTTTGGCCGCGTCATCGCCGAAGCCTCGCATGATCGCGAAGAAATCCTGATGGGCGACGTTGATTTGAAGGCTCTCGAAGATATACGCCGCAACTGGCCTTTCCTTCGCGACCGGAGAATTGACGCCTATGCGCCGATCTCCAGCCGTCTGCTTGACGGACGGTGAAATCGAGGCAATGAGTGTAAGCGCCGGTTTACGTCAGTCATCTTCACACTCGTCGGCTTCGTGGAGTTTTTTAGTCCCGTCTATGCCATGTCGAGCGCGTTGGCCAACCGGACGGTGGATGGCCGTCCCCCTCTAGAATGGCAGTCATGCGCTTGAGCCAATCTGCATGTAGGGGACTTAGGTCCTGTGCAAGGGTTCCTGCTTCGCTAATGATCTGGCGGGCTTGAGGCCAAGGAACCCGGCTCGCAGGTCCAGACAATTCGCTATAAATACGGGTCTTTGTATCCTGAGGTCGCTTGGCTGGGTCACAGTCAATGATGAGCGGCTCATCGTAGCCTGCTATCTCTTTTTCTTGATGATAGCCATGCTGATCCTTAGTCGGCGGACTAACGTCGGTAAAGCGAATCCTTGTGAACAAAATATATTGGTTGGCATCGCTACTTTTGAACTTAAGATCAAAAGAGCCGCCATCGCGAATCATTTCGACGTGGATGAATTTACGTACGTTGAACAACATGGTTTCTCATAGTGCCACAAGCAGCGATAAGCTGGCGTCGCATCGCGATTACGCTCAAAACCCGGCTCGGGGAAATCAGTCCTACTTTTTGGGCTCGAATCCGCGGCCGACCCGGAACACGTGGCCATCGGGATGGCGAAGGTGCATCTCGCGAACGTTCCAGGGCATATCGGTGGGCGGAAATGTGACCTCCAGCCCGGCGGCGACGCAGTGTTTGTGCATCTCGTCCACGTCGTCCACCCATACCGACATCCAGACGCCCTTGTCGCCCGCTTCGTCTCCGTCCTCCTGAAACGTGGTGGTGTTTCCGCCGCGGCCGCGGCCTCCCTGCGCACCCTGACAAAGAAAGATGCAAGCTTCCTTACCTGATCCGACCGCGCCAAACGTCGGAGGCGTTCCCCAGTCCCACAATTTCTTCCATCCCCACTTCTCAAACCATGCGACCGTGCCGGCGATGTCGGACACATTCAATATCGGAGTCAAACCTTTGGCTTCCATAATCGAAGAAGGATAACACCCGGCGGACCGAGGGATTTGGCCGACTGTTGCAAAATCGCTATAGAACTCATTGAGCGAGGATCCGTCCGTCAACATCGCGCAATTTACCATCCCGTGCAATAAACTAACTCCATGCTCCGATCCAATACTTCAAGTAACACTTTAATGGTTTCAGCGGCAACCTTCCCCTACCGCATGCCCGCCGAGTGGGAGCCGCACGCCGCCACCTGGCTCGCGTGGCCGCACCATCACGGCGATTGGCCCGGGAAGTTCGAACCCATTCCGTGGGCCTATACGGAAATCGTCCGAAATCTCGCGCGCCACGAACGGGTGGAACTGATCGTCAACGACGTTGCAGCCGAACGCAAAGTCCGCAAGCTGCTCGATAAAGCGAATGCGCTGACGACGAATGTCCGCTTCCACCGCTGGGCCACAAACCGCGTCTGGCTGCGTGATTCGGGATGTATCTTCGTGACTGCGGCAAAGTTCCCCACCCTAGCCGCAAAGAACGCGGCTAGGATGGGCCACCCGCCGGGCTTCGCCGGGCAGGACAGCCGAGGGCGGCTGTTCCCACATGAGCCGCGGGAGACCGAGGCATGCGCCAGCCTCGCCATCAACTTCCGGTTCAACGCATGGGCCAAGTATTCCAACTGGTGCCACGACGAGAAGATCGGCAGCCTCATGGCGCAAACCGCCGGCACTCAAGAAATCCGTCCGCTATCTCACAATGCTCGAGTCGTCCTCGAAGGTGGCTCCCTCGACGTCAACGGCCAGGGCACGCTTCTCACCACTGAGGAATGCCTGCTCAGCAAGGTGCAACAGCGCAATCCCGGCATGTCGCGGAAAGATTACGAGAAAGTTTTCGCCGACCATCTCGGCGCGCCACACACGATCTGGCTTGGCTACGGCATCTTCGGCGACGACACCCACGGCCATGTCGACGATCTCACACGCTTCGTGGCTCGCGACACCGTCGTTACCATGGTCGAAAATAATCCCAAAGACGTGAATCACAAACCACTGCGCGATAATCTCAGGCGTCTCCATGCAGCGCGTGATCAGGACGGCAAAGAGCTGAACGTTGTCGAGCTTCCCATGCCCGGTCCGGTCGTCTTTGAGCAGCGACGCCTGCCCGCCAGCTACGCGAATTTCTATATCGCGAACGGAATCGTGCTGGTGCCCGTCTTCAACGATCCCAACGATCGCGTAGCGCTGAACACGCTGGCTACGCTGTTCCCCACCCGCGAAGTCGTCCCTATTTATTCCGGCGATCTCGTCTGGGGACTCGGCACCATGCATTGCATGACCCAACAGCAGCCGTCAGCATTGGAGTCCTAGTAGTAGAAGAGACAAAAAATGCGGGCCCCGTGGGCCCGCGATTTGGAACCTCTGTAAAGGTGCACCTTGTCTTTTACTGCGGCGATGTGCCACTCCCACTCGGCGGCGGCGTGCTGGGAGGCGGATTCCCTGCCGGCGGATTCGGAGAAGTTGGGTTCGTAGAACCTGGGTTATTCGAACCTGGGTTATTCGAACCTGGGTTGCTCGAACCTGGATTGGAACCCGGATTCGAAGTGCCGGGATTGGAGCCTGGGTTGGAAGTACCGGGATTTGTCGAGCCCGGATTCGAGGGCGACCCCGGAGTATTTGGATTTGTGCTCGGGTTATCGGGGTTCGCGTTCGGATTATTCGGATCCGTCGTAGAAGGTTGCTTGCCTGGCGCGTTCGGATTGGTCGGATTCGATCCGGGCGCAGTGGAAGGCGCGGTTGAGCCGGTCGGCGGCGGGGTCGTGCTGCCGGTTGGTGGCTGACCGGTGTTTCCGGTCGGCGGCGCCGATGGCGAGGTTTGACCCGGCGTTGCGGAGCCCGACGGCGCGGTTCCTCCGGCCGGCGCATGCTGCGCCACCACCCAGGTGGTGCAGAATAGAAGTACGGACAACAACATAAGTCTTCTGCCTGACATGATGAGTCCTCCAGCTTGGAATTTTCCGCGCATCCCGATCAGTGGCCGAAGAACGCGCCGGCGTACGGAAGTCATAGGCCGAGTCTGGGCGAAGAACCGCCCGACGAATATCCGGCGAACGCCGTAAGTTGCGGCGAGGGAGTCTGTAGCAGGAGTGGCGAGCGCGGAAGTGCGGGTTGTTACCGGGCTTGGGAAAATCGCCTGAGTACCGCCAGCACAAGATTACTTCAGAACCACCGAGCCCCTGCCGAGTGAAGAAATGGTATGAGGAACGTCGGGTTGTACGGATTTGCCTTTAGGTTGCGACGCCACACTCCACGCCTTCGCAAAGGTCTCGCCAGCCTGCATCTTGGCCAACAGACTATCGAGGAAGAGCGAAGTGTTTGAGCCCAGGCGGCGCAGCGTCAACACGACGTTGATCTTCGGCCCTTTGGTCTTGAAGCCGGCGTCATAAGCTTCCTGCGGATTGTCATTGCCGATCCACAACAGCTTTACCCCGGAATCAACCGCCGCTTTGAGCAGTTCGGTGCCGGTAATGCGGTCTCCGGAAGCGTCGGTGATAACGCCGCTCGCATCCACATCGCAGAACAAATGGAGGACGTCATAGTTGTGGCCAGCCGCACCGCGCAGTTCGGCCACTGACATAAACGTCGCGCCGCCTGCAGCCGGATAAAAGCGCTTGTAGACGCGGAGATCGGACTTGAAGTGCTCTTCGAATTTCGGCAAGAGCTGCCCGACCAGAACCCTGGTGCCGGCCACTTCTTCTTTGCGGAAAGAATCGAAAATACCCATAGTTTTGCGGTCGATGGCTCAAGCAACTGGATCGATTGGGAGAAAACTATTTCCGGTATTGCGTAGGCTGCGGACCTTTTTCGAGCATCTCGCGATCCCAGATGGCGCCCTCGCGCGTGTAGGCAGCGAGTTCGAAATCCTGCGTGAGTTCGAGCGCGTCCACGGGACAGGCGTCCTCGCAGAGGCCGCAGAACATACAGCGGCTCAAGTCATAGGTGAAATTGGTGAGTTCCTTGCGGCGGGTCTGCTCGTTGCGCGCGCTCGAGACGACGATCAGATTCTCCGGGCAAGCCAGCGCGCACAGGTCGCAGGCAATGCACATGGTCTCGTCGGTATCCGGATTCACGTTGAGCCGGGGTGCGCCGCGGTAGCGCTCGGCCACTTGCGGCCGTTCCATGGGATATTGCTCAGTGCAAATCTCCTTGGGATCCTGGTAGCGGAAGGTGACCTTCAATCCCTGCAGAAGGTCGACGAGAAAAACTTTGCGGAGCAGGCTCGGCATGCCCATATCGGGGTAAGCATATCACCCGGCAGTGGGCGGTTGCCAGTGACCCGTTGCGATGCACGATGGGGAACTTTTGCGGCCCTGGTTTCGTATCTGAATCCAAGAGGATGCTATGCGAGCCTATCTCGCCAAGTTGCCGCCGAAAGCGCAAATACTACTGGCCATTCCACTCATCGCCATTGCGTATCCGGTGGTGATGATTCTGGTGCCGGCGATTATTCGAGCCATTGTTCCTGACGTAGTGCGGTCGGTGCTGAGTCTGATCTGAGAGAGGTGGCCGTCCTGCTGCGTGTGCTCCCGCCGAACCGGTCCGTGTTAGTGATACCCTGCGGCGTGGGATTTTCCGTGACGACAAGCGACGACGAACTGTGGATGGAGGAGGCTCTGCGCTCGGCGCAGCGTGCGCTGGAAGCGGGCGAAGTCCCGGTCGGTGCCGTGGTCGTGTGCGAGGGGCGCATTGTCGGCCGGGGATGGAATCGCAACATTGGTGACTTCGATCCTACGGCGCACGCCGAGATCGTCGCGTTGCGCGAAGCTGGTGCTACCGTTGGTAACCATCGTCTATCGGACTGCGAGCTGTTTGTTACAATTGAGCCGTGCGCGATGTGCGCCGGTGCTGTGGTGCATTCGCGGATCAAGCGCCTGGTCTATGGCGCGGACGATCCAAAGGCGGGCGCGGTGCAGTCCGTGGTGAGAGTGCTGAACCATCCGCAATTGAACCATAACGTGGAAGTTCGCAGCGGAGTTCTGGCTGGCCGCTGCGCGGAATTGCTGCAAGCGTTCTTTAAGAATCGTCGTTAGCCGTGATCTTGCCAATGAGCCCGGTCATTCCGGGCGAGGCAAGGAAATTGGTTTCTCTGAGAGCTGACGGCCAATAGCTTTTTATGCGGAGAGGTGCGTGAGCGGTTGAAACGATCCGCCTCGAAAGCGGACATACCTTAACGGGTATCGTGGGTTCAAATCCCACCCTCTCCGCCA
>CAYOEH010000019.1:0-29085 GCA_964403025.1 uncultured Acidobacteriaceae bacterium
CCACGGTTATCTACCCAGTGACATGGGACGACCCGATCATGGAGGACGAGATCTTTGGGCCGCTTCTTCCAATCCTCACCTACAAGGACATGGATGCGGCCATTCGCGAGGTGAAGAAGCATCCGAAGCCTCTTTCCGGCTTCCTCTTCAGCCGAGATCAGAAGGCGATCGATCACTTTCTCGCGAGCTTGTCGTTCGGCGGGGGCGCGATCAATCAGGTAAACATTCACCTGTTTATCGAAACCATGCCCTTTGGCGGGGTCGGATATTCCGGCATCGGTCACTACTACGGCAAGGCCGGGTTTGATGCTCTCACGCACGCGAAATCGGTTCTAATTTCTCCGCCCGACGTCGCCATCGAACACCTCTTCCCGCCGTACACGGAAGAAAAGGTCAAAGCGCTCAGCCAGTGGTTTGAATACTAGGCCGCAAAGATCCCGGAAAAGCGGTCCAAAGGAGCACCGAGGTGAAAACAAATGCCAAAGACTACGTATCGACTGCCCAACAGTTCTTCGCTGCGTACGATGCCCACGACGTTGATGGCATGCTCGCTCTCTGCGCAGATGGCGCACTCGGACGATATGCTCCGTACGGCCGCGAGAGCGTCATGCCGATCCGTGGTGACATCGATGTTATTTGGCGCGCGTTTCCGAATGCAGTTCCGAACTTCCGAGTCAAAGTGATCGAACTGATCCCTGCCGAGGGGAACATAGTGGTGATCCAAGCCGAGATGAGCGGGCCCATACCTGCCGAAGTGCATGGGGTTGCAAAGAAGGGCCAGGACGTACACATCCCTCACTGCTACATTCTGCGCTTCGACACCGACTCCAAAATCACACGGGTCGACGCTTACTGGGACAACACCGTCCTCAACAGTATCAAGGCGAGCTGCGTGTGACTGAGCGAGCCAATTGCAAGATCTCTGATTTGCGGCGGCGTTGTTGAATGTTGCAGAGGCGGTGCACTGCCTAGTGCACCCTGCTGACAGGGAGAACGAAACGCAACAGTTAGTACAACGGAAGGAAGGTACGCCATGGCTAGCGCAAGCAACACTACTACTCCGACGCAATTCGCCGAGACCAAGCTCGAAAAATATGCCTATCGTCGCTTTGGGAAAGGTGACGGTCTACCACTGTTGTGTCTTCAGCACTTCACCGGGACTTTAGACAATTGGGACCCCGCCGTCACAGATCCGCTTGCTGTAGGACGCGAAGTCATTCTTTTTGAGAGTGCGGGTCTTGGCCGTTCGACCGGCCAGGTTCCCGAAAACATGGCAGGGATGGCGGCACACGTTCTCGCATTCGTCGATGCACTTGGCCTAAAGCGCCTGGATATCCTCGGCTACTCCCTCGGTGGAATGGTGGCGCAGCAGGTGGCGCTGGAACGTCCCTCGCTCGTCCACAAAATGCTGCTTGTCGCCACCGCTCCGGAGGGAGGCGAGGACATTATGCACATGGATAAACCGGAACTCAGGAAGATTACGGAAGATCCGAATATGCCTGGGCTGGAGAAACTAGTGAAACTCTTTTTTGCGCCAAGCGAATCGAGTCAAGCGGCAGGAGAGGCATTCGCAGTTCGGCTAGCCCTGAGAAAGCAAGACGGCGAGCCTCTGGCCGGCCAAAATGTCGCAATCGCTCAGATCACGGCCTTTCGCGCCTGGGAAAAGTACAGTGGCGAGCGTTTCGCCAAGCTCGGCAAGATCACGCAGCCGTGCCTGGTCGTTAACGGCGTCTTCGACAATATGATTCCAGTCCGCAATTCCTACATGCTGAGCGAGCATCTCCCAAACGCCATGCTGTTGACCTACCCCGACGCTGGGCATGGATCGTTGTTCCAGTTTCACAAGTCATTCGTTCGGCAAGTTTCGCTGTTTCTCGATTCAGAAGGCATCAGCTGAAGACTTCGGTAGCATTGGTAGCGGATTGGCGATGACGACGTGGTTGAAAGAGGCAAAGAATGACGACCGACGAGAAAACGGGCTGCAAGCTGGAAGGAAAAATCGCACTTGTCACTGGTGGGACAAGCGGGATTGGTCTTGCTACCGCGAAACGCTTCGCAGCGGAAGGAGCCTACGTCTTCATCACCGGTCGGCGCGAGAAGGAGTTGGCTTCAGCGGTCAAGAGCATAAGGGGAAGCGTCACCGGGGTGCAAGGAGATGTGTCTCAAATCGGTGACCTCGAACGACTCTTCGCCCAGATTACGCAGGAGAAGGGTCGTCTCGATATTGTGTTTGCCAACGCAGGCATCGCAAAATATGCGCCCCTCGGAGAAATCACCGAGGAGTTCTTTGACTCGATATTCGATGTCAATGTGAAAGGACTGCTCTTTACCGTACAAAAGGCATTGCCATTACTCAAGGACGGTGCCTCCATTGTCCTTTGTGCGTCTGTGGTTGCTAGCAAGGGACTGCCGTCGAATAGCGTCTACAGCGCTACCAAGGCCGCCGTGCGCTCATTCGCCCGCACGTGGGCGACGGATCTGCGGAGTCGCCGCATTCGCGTGAACGCCGTGAGCCCAGGTTCCACCGATACTCCGGGGCTTAGCGAACTACTGGGTTCCTCAGAGACGGGACAGCAACGTTTGAAGATGATCTCGAACATCGTTCCGCTCGGCAGACTCGGGGCCCCGGATGAGGTCGCAAGAGCTGTCGTGTTTCTCGCCTCCGATGATGCGAGCTATGTCACAGGGGCCGAGCTGTTCGTCGATGGCGGTTTCGCACAGGTATAGCCCGCTCCAAACATTCGCGCGAAAGGAAGAATGGAATGGCAATTCAAACAATCGAAGTACAACGCTTCAGCCTGACAACGTCACGATCATTCGAGGCAGTCGTAGCTTCATTGAAAGCTGGTGTCGGCCGACTGGATCTTGCCGCGTTTGCGAGTGCATCCAAGTCGCCGGGCACCTTCGCCGAGTTGGAAGAGGTGATCAACCGAGACATGGGCAAGACTCATCTGATGTTGTTTCTAGAGTTCGATCATGGCGCGGTTCTGCGCAAGGAGACAGGATCGAACAAACCTAAGATGGTGCGGCTCGTCATCGGCAATCCCTTAGTGATGAAAGAAATGGCCAAGCATGTGCCCGACGCAGGGTCCTATGCGCCGGTGACTGTCTTGGTTGATGAAAGGGAAGATGGTGTCCATTTGTCATATGACAAGATGGTTAGCTTTCTGAGTCCCTACGCAAACCAGGATGCGCTCACGATCGCGCACGATCTCGACCACAAGATTGTGAAGCTTCTGAATGAGGCCGCGGTCGAGTGAAGCGTCCTCCGCCCAACGAACAACGACGCTAACAACGAAGGAGGAGACTATGGTCTTCGCAGGAATTAAAGTACCCGACACAACTCTCGTCCGCGACGCAATGGGGTTAGCTCGCGGTCTTTTAGAGCCGTTCCTATTCAACCATGTCATGCGCTCATGGCTGTTTGGGGTCGTGCTTTCAGAGGGCGCCCAACATGCACCGGACGCGGAACTGTTGGCCGTTGCTGCGGTGTTGCATGATCTGGGCTTGACAGATCGCTACACGGGAGCGAACCGCTTCGAAGTGGATGGAGCAAACGCGGCCCGCGTGTTTCTGAGTGATCAGGGCATCTCAGCGCACCAGATGCAGCTTGTGTGGGATGCGATTGCACTCCACACCACCCCTACTCTCGCGCTCCACAAAGAACCCGAGGTCGTCATGGTTCACTCAGGCATCGCGGTAGACGTTCTCGGAGTGGGCCTTGATCGAATCCCGCAGGACAAGCAGCGTGCGATCCTGAGTGAATTTCCGCGCTTGGCATTCAAGACCCAGTTCAAAGGGTGTCTCTGCAATGTCGTTCGCCAGAAGCCGATGACCACCATAGACAACATTCTCAGAGATTTCGGCATTCGTTACGTCGAGGGGTTCGCGCCTCCGAATTTTGCCGACCTCGTGGCAAATGCGCCATTTTCCGAATAGCCGATCAACGATTCGCGGTGGTGCGTAAGAATCTCCAGTCGTTGGGCGCCGGTTAAGCCGCTACGCTGTGTACCTGAAAGTGCAAATTCCGGCACAGCGTCGGACCGCAGTCAGCGCGGCGCGAATAGTGTGTTTTCAGCGCGAGACAGTTTTGGCGGAACCGAGGATTGTGGTACAGACACACTGGTCAAGAAGGTATGCTGGCTGACCAGCGAAAAAACAAGAAAGCGGCATTGACAGCAAACGGCTTGCGGCCGCAGCGGGAGACCCCTTTTGAACCACCGGGGCTAAGAGCCGATTCCCGCCTGAGCGGCGAACAGAGACAGCCGGGGATAGCTCCAGGGTTCGACCGTGACTCAGGCGGAACCAGCAACCCCCGCATCGCTCCTTCCGTAAGCAATTAGACGATTTCCCGGTGCTGATCCGCTGTCGAGTACTTACGGGTCCCACCTGATATGCGATACTTTGTGCATTCGCCGCAGTGGCATGTGTGCTTATGGACGATCCCAGCATGCTCACAAACACATCGGGGCAAGCATCTCAAAGCTCATCGAGTCTTTCGCAGACCCTATCGCGTGAGAGCATCCTCGATTCTCTCAAGCTGATCCTCGCCGATGCCCCGCTGGGAGAAGTTCTAACGTCCATTGCTCGCCTTATTGAAGGCCAAAGTCCGGGCACGTTATGTTCAATTTTCCTGCTAGAAGAAGAAGGTCTTCACTTGCGATACGCAGCGGCCCCGAATTTACCCGAGGCATACCGAGCGGCGACTGACGGAATGGTCATTGGCCCGAACATCGGATCATGCGGAAGAGCGGCGTTCCTGCGGCAGCCGGTCTTCACCTCAGACATCCTTTCTGACCCGAACTGGGCGAAGTTCAGGAATGCTGCCGCGGCGGCGGGTTTGCGTGCGGCTTGGTCGAGTCCGATCATGTCGCACGAGTCCGAGGTGTTGGGGACGTTTGGAATGTATTACCGCGAAGTGCGCTACCCGGAACCGTCTGACATTCAACTGATTCAACATGCCAGCAGCATTGCCGGAATCGCTATCGAGCGCGAGCGGTCCCAGGTGGAACTCATAAGGGCGTTCGAGGAAGTTAAGAAATCGGAGCGACAACTTCAACAAACGGTGGATGCGATTCCCCAGACCATCGTCGTTCTGGGTTCAGACGGTAGCATCGAGTATGCCAATCGGACGGTGCTCGATTACACCGGGCTGTCCCCGGACGACTTGAGGGGGTCGGACTTTCGACCGAAGGTTTTTCATCGAGAAGACATGGAAAGGTTACGCGAAACGCGTCGACTCGGATTTTCTCGGGGCCTTCCGTGGGAGAACGAAATACGCGTGCGGGGAAAGGACGGCCAGTATCGGTGGTTTCTAATCCGCTACAGCCCGCTCGTGGATGATCGTGGGCATGTCGTTCGTTGGTGCGCCGCCGGAACGGACATCGATAAGCGCAAACGGGACGAGGAGAGACTTCGCGAGGAAAACCTGGCTCTGCGGGAGGAGATCGACCATTCTTCGATGTTTGAGGAGATTGTGGGATCTTCTGAGCCGTTACGCAAGATACTCTCGCAGGTCAGCAAAGTGGCGCCTACAGATTCCACTGTCCTGATTCTGGGCGAGACCGGAACAGGAAAGGAATTAATTGCCGCCGCTATTCACAAACGATCGAACCGGTCGTCAAGGCCGTTTGTTCGCGTCAATTGTGCTGCAATCCCGCCTTCGCTGATAGCATCCGAGCTTTTCGGTCACGAGAAAGGCGCCTTCACCGGCGCCATTCAGAGGCGCTTGGGGCGCTTCGAATCGGCCGATGGTGGAACGATTTTTCTGGATGAGATCGGTGATCTTCCCGCGGAGACGCAGATTGCGCTCTTGCGGGTGTTGCAGGAGCGCGAATTCGAACGAGCTGGCAGTAGCAAGCCAATCTTTGTAGACGTTCGCGTGGTCGCTGCAACAAATCGTGACTTGGAAGCGGCGGTCGCGGCGGGAACTTTCCGCCAAGATCTCTTCTACCGCCTTAACGTATTCCCACTACGCGTGCCGTCTTTGCGGGAGCGCAAGAGCGATATTCCCCTCCTTGTGGAGTATCTGGTAGAACGCTACGCGAAAAGGATTGGGAAAAAAATCAGCCGTGTAAAAAAGAAGACGCTTGATCTGTTTCAGGGATACGACTGGCCAGGCAATGTTCGTGAACTTCAGAACGTGATTGAACGCGCCGTGATTCTTTGCGAGGAAGATACGTTCTCTATCGATGAATCTTGGTTGCGGAGCAAATCGGACCGAACCGGCGACAGCGTCCTTCTGCGCTCCGGTGTTCTCGCCGAAGATGAGCGCGAGTTTTCTAATCGTGAAAGAAAAGTAATCGAGGCCGCACTGGACGCGTGTCGTGGCCGTGTTTCGGGCCCATCAGGGGCGGCCGCGAAGCTTGGAATTCCGCACCAGACTCTCGAATCAAAGATTACGAAGCTGGGCATCGACAAACGCCGTTTCGTGGGGCCACGCAAGAAACAAACTGCAACAAAGTGAAACCGGCGCCTGTACGCCCTCTTCCGTCCTGATAACTCAGTAATTCCTGAAGTCTCGGCAATAATCTGAACTATAAATCCTGCAAATTCAATGAATTCGAACGGCCAGCCAAATGCACGGGTGTCAGTGCCAACACCATTGGTCTTATGAGTTGAAGTTGAAAATAGAAAGAGATTCCCGCAAAGGAAAGACCACGATTTTCCTGATTGGCCGATTTGATTCGGAGCACCTTGAAGAATTGAAAACGCAAATTTCGATGAGCAGCACGCAGATAGCTTTGGACTTAAGAGAAGTGACAATCGTGGATGTTGAGGTGGTTCGGTTCCTCGTCGTATGTAAGGCGCAGGGCGCGAAAATCGTTCACTGCTCACGATACATACGAGAGTGGATGGTTCGAGAGCGATAGACGTTCCGCGCGCAGGTGATGGCGATGCCTTTCGGCAATCCAATTCGCATTCTTAGTGTTGAGGATCATCCGCTCGTTCGTGAAGGACTCGTGACGATTGTTGGCTCACAACCGGACATGGTCCTTGTCGCCCAGGCCGTAAACGCCGACCAAGCTATCGCAGAGTTCCGTGTTCATAAGCCCGACATCACGCTGATGGATATTCGCCTCCCCGGAATGAATGGCACAGATGCCTTGATTGCGATTCGAAAAGAGTTTCCAAATGCACTCGTGATCATGCTGACCAGTTCGGATGGCAATGCTGAGATCGATCGTGCGTTACGCGCCGGAGCCGCGAGTTATGTCTTGAAAAGCATGCCTAAGGCTGAAATGCTGGCCGTAATCCGCGCTGTTAAATCGGGACGGCGACACATTCCAGCGGAAGTTGCATCTCGTTTGGCCGCCCACTTGTTGGATAACGATCTGACGCCTCGGGAACTCGAGCTGTTGCGGCTCATTCGGGATGGCTATCGTAACAAGCAAATCGCCTGCGAACTTGCAATCTCGGAAACGACAGTGAATTTTCACATCAAGAATCTCGTCGACAAGTTAGGTGCAAACGATAGAACACACGCCGTAATCATTGCCTTACGACGCAGCTTGCTTGAGATCTAAATTCGCATGCACATTCCACGGTCAATCCGGCGCTGCATAATCTGGTTTTTACTTGCGGTCAGCCCGCTCGCTGCGCTCGATCCGACCAAACATATCTCCCAATACACCCATACGGCCTGGCGTATACAGGATGGAGCTTTTGCCGGTGCACCTAACGCGATTACACAGACTGCAGACGGGTATCTGTGGATCGGAACACTTGCCGGGCTCGTTCGCTTCGACGGCGTTCGATTCGTCCCGTGGACTACGCCTGACAAAAAGACCCTGCTCGGTTCGGACATCTACTCACTTTTGGGCACGACCGATGGAAGCTTATGGATCGGTAGCGGCCACAGGTTGTCTCGATGGAAGGATGGCTCCCTCACCAACTATGCGGACACAGCTGGACGAATTAACGCCATCCTGGAAGACAGGTCGGGTGCTATCTGGATTGCCCGTACAAGAATCGATCCACCAGTTGGGCCGATTTGTAAGATCTCCGGCGGCGCGCTTCGCTGCTATGGCGTCCCCGACGGTTTGTCATGCAAGTACGGAAATACATTGGCCAACGACGACGGTGGCAACCTGTGGGTCGGAAGTTCGGAGGCGATCTGCCGGTGGACGCCGAGTTTTTCCCGAACCTACTTGCAGCAAGCACTAAAACAAACTGAAGGACTGACGGGGGTAGGGGCTCTCATCACCAAGGGCAGTTCTCTCTGGACTGGGATAGCGCGTGCGGGAAAGGAACTTGGACTTCAGCAATTTGTGGATGGAAGCTGGAGAACTTATAAAGTGCCGGGACTTGACGGAGCTACCGTAGCGGTCAATTCGCTGCTGATCGACCGGAGCAACGCCTTGTGGGTTGGAACGGTTAACCAAGGCATCTATCGCGTCTTCGACGGTAGAGCCGAACATTTTCGCAGCGCGGACGGCCTTTCGAGCGATGTCGTCTCGAATATTTATGAAGATATCGAAGGCAACATCTGGGTTGCTACTTCGAAGGGAATCGATCGCTTTCATGACGTTGTAGTGGCGAGCTTTTCGGCAGCTGAAGGGTTAACAACAGATGCTGTCTCTTCGGTGCTCGCGGCACGGGACGGCACAGTCTGGATTGGAAATGAAGGCGCGTTGGATTTCATTCGGCAGAACGTCCTGTCGAGACTCACCGCGCGGGATGGACTACCAGGTCGCGATGTAACGTCTTTGTTCGAAGATCACGCGGACAGGCTGTGGGTGGGCGTCGACTCCAGGTTGGCGGTTTACGAGAGATCGTTGCACTCCCTGCTCGCTGGTGGCATCACCTCGGACGGCGCAAACTCAAGCCTTACCGCTATGTGCACGTCGAGGAATTTCCGGATGCTCTGGACGCTAACAAGCTCTATATCGCGGGCGAAAATGGCTACTTCTGGGCCGCCGCCATGTTGTGCCCCTGCAGCTGCGGTGATGTGATCGAACTGAACCTGTTGAAGAAAGCCCGTCCGTGCTGGACCGTTCAAGAGCATCCCGACGGGTTAGTCAGTCTTAGGCCCTCCGTATGGCGCCGCCAACGATGCTGTAGTCATTTCTTTCTGCGTGGGGGACAAATTGAATGGTGCCGCGAGTACTTAGCAGGTGCCGAGCGGGAAGAGTGAACTAAGCCACGCTAAATGTGTGGACTGTCACGGCAGCGGTCGGTTCCGCCATTACGGCTTACTGTCGGTGAGCGGGAAAGGCCCGCAAGGTACGGCTTTTCGTGGTTACTGGTGTGCCTCCGGTGTGCGATGTCTTCTTGAGGTGAAGGAAGGTTGATTCGTGCCAGCCAAGTAGACTGACTGCCAATCATTCGAAAACAGCGGTCTTCCGGGGGCATCTGTGCTATTCGGTGTGCCGGTTGTGGGCCAGATGATGTCCAATTGCTCCGTCTTTCGGGCTCTCCGATAGTCCGCAAACAACTCGTCAATGACCACAAGCGCGTTTCTCGGTACTAACCCGACGGGCGACCTGATAACTCCCGGATTGCCCGTCATCCGCCAGGAATGTTCGAAAGCGCTCATGTCGCGCCCAGCTCTCACGCACGTATGAGGCCTCTAGCGTAAAGCTCAGTCAATCAAGCAACCCCATGCGAGTAGAGTTTCCCGTAGGTCTCGATATCGCGTTCTCGTTCAGTTGCCGAGGCCCGGAATGTCTCAACTGCGAATGCAAAAGGAGCCAGACCATTTGCTGTGATAACACATCGATCACGCGCCGCTGGCGACGCCCGATAGAATTCTTCCCCGCGATAACTCGTGGACATACTTCCCGATGAAGTTCTTGCCGTTGCTCGTATGCAGACGATCGTCGAGCAGCCCGCCGTGAGCCAGGCCAGAGTCGCAGCACAAATCGCGGCAACAGGCCGGCTCAGAGCGACCATGGCCCGCACCACTTCAGAAACCTGAGGTACCTCTCCGTCCGTCCAGGACTCACCACCGGGGAGAATGAGAATATCTGCTGATTCGGGCACAAAGGCCGACAGAGGGAGGTCCGGCATCACTTTGAGGCCACCCATGGTCACGACCGTTTCTGCCGCCAGACCAACTGCCTTCACAGCGAATCCAAACATCCGTCGCAACTCGGCTAGAGCCGAAGCAGCTTCCTAATCGGCGTAGCCGGTCCGCAGGAGAACGTACGCTGTATTCATGATCCGACCTCAGGACTTCGATCTTTGAGCGACAGTGAAAGCCACTCTGACCTGCCTCGTCAGCCTCGTCACTGGGGGGCCTCGCCTTCGACAATAAATAGCCGGCTCTTGGTTGAGTTTTGCCTGAACGGCCTGATCGCCGCATAGGCTGGCGAATCATACCACTCACGCGCTTTCTGCACGCTGTCGAAACCGATTACCACGATGTAGCCCTTTGGTGGTTCGCCCTCGAGAGCCTGGACATCGCCGCCCCGAACGACATAGTGTCCATTGAAAGACGCCACTATTTGCGGCGCCTTGTCACCATATTTTTGTAAGGTAGTGGGGTCCGTTACTTCGACTTCCGCGATGACATAGCCAGGTGGCGTCTTCGTTCGCTGCGCGTGAATCCGCCGCGGCGCCAGCAACACCGATCGAGAGCCCAGCCAGCACTGCCAGCGCCAGTTTGAGGTGAGTCTTCATAGGTTCATTCTCCCCTGTGTGTTTCTGCGAACAAGCATTAACCCGTACAACGGAACACAACTCTTGAGGCAAAGTCGAACGATTATTCTAACCCCGAGAGCCTTCAGGTTATTTCGACGCTGTCGTGCAGACGACCGCAATCAGCAGCGACAAGAATAGAAACGGTCTGCATAACGTCGTCCAGACACAATCCGGTTGGCCCTCTTCCTACGGTCTTCGCTTCCTTCGTCCCTCCTTGGGATTGCGCGAAAGCCGATAGGGACGGAGCAGGGCGTCGAGAGAACGGCGAATCCATGCGGCAAGGGGACCTTTGCGATGGACGGCCCAGTCGAGCATCGACCCGCTGTTGACTTGCTGGATGAGGCGGGCAAGCGCGGCGGTGTCACATGCCCTTAATTCCCGCAGTGCGATGGCGTTGTCTAGCAGCTTCTTGGTCTCTTCGTGCATGGTCACAGACTGGGCCAGGAGGACGACGTGGAATTCGGGGTCAGTAAGATCGATTTGAAGATAAGCGAGAAAGTTCGCAATGGACTCGGGAGTTGCGGCGAAGCCGCTGCACTCCACAAGAAACTCAATGAGCGTCTTGAGCGGAGAGTTGTACTTCGTGCGGGCCGCGGCGAATTGACCGGCCACATCCGAGGTCCACGCTTTGCAGTTGGCCAGGAGCAACTGGCGCTTGGTACCGAACCGCTGGATGAGCGTAGCGGGCACGACTCCGGCCTCTTTGGCAACCTCGGCAAGAGTGAGTTGAACCGGACTGCGACGCTGCATGACGCGGGCGGCGGCGGCGAGGATCTCTGCGTCGGAAGTTTCGCGGGGGCGGGGCGACATTGTTGTGAGTCCACCTTTCCGGCAAGAGAATGCAGGTGCCGGTAAGATGAGAATAACTGAATGCATGTTTATTATCCACTTGACATTACTGAACGACCGTTCAATAATGAGCTTGGCTGCGACGGAAGGTGGATCACGGCTTCCTAGCGCGCCTCGGTTTCGGACAGCCACGGGTGAGGAGTTTACGATGACGGTATCTGTTTTTATCGGGACAAGCGTGGACGGCTTCATTGCGCGACCGAACGGCGATCTCGACTTTCTGCCGGCGGGCGGCGGTGAACCCCACGGCTACGACGAGTTCATAGCCAGCGTCGACGCGCTCGTTATAGGCCGCAAAACCTTCGAGACGGTTCTGGCTTTTCCGGTCTGGCCCTATGGTAAGAAGCGTGTCGTAGTCCTGAGCAGCCGACCGGTGGATTTGTCCACGGTGCGCGGAGGCGTTGTGGAGCAGATGGCCGGGCCTCCCGCCGAGATCGTTGCGAAACTCGCTGCCCGCGGCGTCCATCACCTCTACGTTGACGGAGGGATCACGATTCAGGGGTTCCTGCGTGCAGGGCTCATTCAGCGGCTGATCATCACGCAAGTGCCTGTGCTGATTGGAGACGGGATTCCTCTCTTCGGCACACTGCCGCGCGACGTCCGGCTCCGTCATGTGGCGACGCAGCACTATCCGAGCGGCTTGGTTAAGACCGAGTACCATGTTATCGCCTAACACATTTAGGAGTCCGGGCTTCCTGGTTCCTTTCAGGGAATGCAGAAAACCGGAGCGGCACGCAACGGCACGCGCTGTAGCGGTGCCGATAATTTTTGTGTCGCGACAAAGACGTTAAGCGACGCAAGAGATTTTGCTTTGAGCTTGAGAAGTTAATTATGACCCTGACGGCGAATCAGCAGGTACTGCATCATCGTGGAAATTACCAGGTCTGGCGAATACGTCTTGCGCCCGGGGACGCGACACCTTGGCATCGTGATCCCTTTCATCGGGTGACCGTGGTGTTGAACGGGGACCTTCTCGAAATTGAGTTCCGCGATGGAGGAGAAACTCAAGCGTGGGAAATCAGTGTTGGCGAAGTAGATTGGTCGGAACCGAGCGATCGCGTTCACCGTGCGGTAAACGTCGGGAAGGAATCATTTGAAGGAGTCACAACCTTTTTTCTTGATCGGCCCGAGGCAGTCCCGCAGCCGCTGGATCATTCGAAGTAGCAACTGGTCCGCTGGGGACATGAGCCGAGGCCCTGCCGGAGGGTGGCGATGTCCTAACTTGGACCCAACGATCCGGAGCAACGAATGATAGGAAACGAGCCTTGACCCCTTGACCTTCTCGGCTTATTTGTTCTATATTGCAAAACAAATGAAACGTGGCGAACTTCTCGGATCGCTGGAGCACATAATCCTGCTGGCGCTGGCGCGTCTGGACGGAAGCGCCCATGGAATGATCGTGCGACGCGAGATTGAAGAACGTACCGGCCGCGACATCTCCATCGGTGCAGTGTACGCGACTCTGGAGCGGCTCGAAGCGAAGGGATACATTAGTTCATTCACCGGCGAGCCCACCCCGGAACGTGGAGGCCGGGCGAAACGGTTGTTTCGTTTCGAGGCTGCCGGCAAGCAAGCGCTGCAAGTATCAGAACAAACCATTCGCAACATGACGGCTGGATTAAAGAGCCGCTGGGAGCGCATATGAGGCGCAATTCGCCGCCCGCTTTCGCTTGCTGGCTTCTCGCATCTGTTGTACCCGCGCCCTATCGAGAGGCTATGCTAGGCGACCTCATCGAAGAATACACTCTTCGCGCCGAATCTGCTTCGCCCGTCGCTGCGTCACGATGGTTTTGGAGTCAAGCCTGTCGTTCTGTCCCGTCGATGGTCTGGTCCTCGCTGCGAAGCCGGGATTGGCTTATCAGTATGAGCATCGCGATGGGCGTGTACATCATCATGGGAACGCTCAAGTTTGCCGCCGACTTGACCATCTCGAAGTTCGCTACCCCGCAGCAAACGACATACGTCATTCTTGCGCCGATTGTGTTTCTCGCGACCACCTCAATCGGCGGTTGCGTCGCGGCGCGAATTCGTCGCGGCGCAACGATATTTCTCGCATTAATCGTAATGATTACGGTTGCCGTTTTGATCGCGGCAAAGGTCTGCACAATACCGGTACCGTGGTGGTATCAGTTTGGCTTTCTTACTCTAGGACCTCTGTCGGTGTTACTCACACCGGCGGTATTTGGGGTGCTCAAACCCACTTGCTGACGGATCTGCCACCTTAAGGCAGTAAGACCTGGGATGGCCAATACTCACAAATTACGAGGAAAAATAGCTATGACACTCAACTTCTGGAAATCGAAACGGTGGACCGCTTGCGGTATCGGTTTAGTCGCCTTCGCCGCTGGATCGCTCATTACTGCCCGCTTGATGCACGTGAATCAGGTGAGGGCCGATAGCAATCGCGTTTTCGAGCTTCGCGTTTATCATGCGTTGCCGGGCAAACTGCCGGCGCTGGAGTCACGCTTTCGCGACACGACTTCAAAGCTACTCGCCAAACACGATCTGAAGGTTGTGGGCTACTGGGTACCCGAGGATGCCCACGCTTGGGACAATACAATCGTCGATATTACGGCCTATGCCAGCCGGGAGGAAGCGAACAAGAACTGGGATGCGATGATGGCCGACCCGGAGTTTCAAGAAGTGATCAAATCCGAGCAGGCCAACAAGCTGGTGGAAAAAATAGACTCGACGTACATGCGTCCGACGGATTTTTCGCCGATAAAGTAGCGCCGGATTTGGCAAAATTCGATTCGTCCCGACAGTCGAGTTCAACGCAAGCGACGAGCCGCTAACTGGGGAATCGTCAATCAAAGGAGCTGTGGCTATGGGCAAACAGGCCCAAAGACCGCCTGAACTTTATCGTATTATCCTGCCGGTGAAGGATATTAAGAAAGCTTCAATCTTTTATTCAAAGCTGCTTGATCTGAAGGGCAAGAAGGTATCGCCCGGCAGAGTATATTTTGAATGCGGCCAAACAATCCTTGCCTGCTATGACCCCGTTGCTGATGGCGATTCTTTGCACAGTAGGTGGAATCTGCATCCAAAGCAATACATTTATTTCTCCGTTGCGGATCTCGATAGCACCTTTGAGAAAGCAAAGAATCTCAGATGTAAGCGCATAGATAAAGCCATTAGAACAATGCCCTGGGGCGAGCGCTTATTTTATGCGAAAGACCCGTTCAACAATCTAATTTGTTTTGTGGACGAGGCAACCGTATTCAGAGGATAGATGGGAGGGCTTTTCAACTAAAACCCCAAGAGCATGCCCCCGGCATCCTTGGGTTTGTTCATGCTTGGAGTGTAAAAGAGAAGGCTCGGGACCGATGACTCTTTCTATCTGAAAGTGTGTGATATGCCCACCCTGTGTTGGCTCAGCCTGAAATGGAGAAGCGACATTTTCCGTTAGTGTAGATTCCGCCCCTTCGGGGCGGGGATTTTCCAGGCGTGGGGTCTTTCGATCCGATGAGTTTCGCAAGCAGCACAAGAAACTGATTTCCGCGCTGCCGATCATCGTCTCGATGAGCCCACCAGGTTATCCCTCAGCATGGTTGCATCCTTGCATTTAGGTGGCAATCCGTGGAAACGGCCAGTGCGACGCTCCACGGGTCCGGTTTATAGTGCCGGACCAATTCGGCTCCCAAGATGGCGTCCCATGGCAAACCGCCGAATTTGGCCAGG
Source organism: uncultured Acidobacteriaceae bacterium (assembly GCA_964403025.1). Classification (GTDB taxonomy): domain Bacteria; phylum Acidobacteriota; class Terriglobia; order Terriglobales; family Acidobacteriaceae; genus Sulfotelmatobacter. The sequence continues at coordinate 15,175 of CAYOEH010000019.1, forward strand.
TTCGTCATTAGGGCGAGATTGCCGTTCGAAAGCGGCGCGATCACGTACTTCTTTTTTATTCGCGTCAGCCCCTCGACGGAGTCAGGCCAAGGCTTGAGCCGGCGCCAGACGTGAGTCCAAGAAACTTTTTCTTCTTCGGTGAGCCCGTCAATTTTGAATTCACTGAGCAGCTCTTCGAGGATCATTCGATGCACATCATCCAGTCTGGTCCAGGGCATCTCGCCCTTACGTATCTTGTCCATCGTCGGTTTGTATCCGAGGCGCCAGCGGTCGGCAAAGGCCGCCCAGTCGATGTTCAGGTCTTTGCCCTTGCCCCAGGCCATGCCCTCGGTAATTACTGAACCGCGCCAGTCCACTACGGTGCCGAATATATCGAAGACCAGCGCCTTCACGTTAGCCAGTTCGGGTTTCAAATTCTGTGGTTCTCCTGTGTCCTACTGCATCAAATGAGCGCGGTTCAGAAAACGAAATCGATGTGGCGCCTGCAACTGCGCGACACCAGACACTTTCGGCGATTGAGCTGTAATCAATGTTAAAGCACCCCACTAATGAACCGGAATTCCTGATTTGGATATAGGACTCACGCATTATAGGCCCCGCTGCGTTACGTCCATAAGCCAACTGCCGAGAAATGATGATGCCCAGGATCGTCACAATCTTGTAGAGGGCAGGAGTTTTCGCCTTGTTCTTGGTCGTTTGGGGATCGCTCAGGTTTCTGCTCGTAATGCTGGGTTGGTCTTCTGGGCGGATGACGGGCTGACCGGAAGTTATCCGCAGCAACCAGGGCGGAAATAGGCTCTTAGCCCAGGTGGCTCAAAAGGGGTCTCCCGCAGCCACCCCAAAACCTCTTGTTGTCAACGCCGGCTTTTCACTTTTCGGCTGGTCAGCCAGCATACCTTATTGACCAGAGATCGCTGTGCCACAATCCTCCGCTTCATCCACTTCCGCCCCGCGTTGAAAACACGCTGCTTCACGCCGCACAAACTGCCGTGCGACGTTTGTACCTAAATCTACAGTATGTGGTACCTGATGGTTGGAAGGTTGAAACGGGCGACGCCGGCGAATCGATTGAACCTGAGGAAAGCCACTAAAGACGCGGGTTTCCGATAAAGGTAAGAAAACAAAGTGGGGACGTAGTTCAGTTGGTTAGAACGCTGCCCTGTCACGGTATTCCATAAGTATCTTGCGTTTAGCGCCCGTATAGGCGATTCTATAGGCCGTTAGGACGGGAGCCAGCCAACGGCCCTGTCTCAAGGAATCGCCAGATGCCAAGACAGGCGCGCGTCATCCTCCTCAAGCAGATCAAGCACCACGACAGATGGATTCCCGCTCCCGCTTTGTTCGACAGCAAGGGTCGTGTCCGCCGCGATCACGTCCGTGTCCAGGGCGGGGATGAAGTCCATCCCGAGGGCGGCTATTTTATCGAGTGGCGGGAGGATGGTAAGCGCATCAAGCAGGCCGCCGGTCCCGATGCTTTCGTTGCCGCCGATCTCGCCCGCCGCAAACAGGCCGAACTTTCCGCCGTCCGGAACGGGATCATCCCGGCGCAAGCGGCGCCGGAGCCTGAACCGGAACGCATCACTGTCGCCGCGGCGCTCGACCACTATTCCGAATACATCAAGTACCACCGCTCGCTGCGGACCTTCCGCACCTACCGGCCGATCCTTGCCAGTTTCAAATCCTTCTGCGCGAAGACCTATGTTGACGACGTGGAGCGCCAGGACCTGCTCGACTTCGCTACTGAGTGCCTCAAGAAGAGACAGAAGGGCAAGAGTGTCTACAACAAGCTGGTGGTCATCTCGCAGGTGATGAAGCAGCATGGCAAGGCCAAGCTCCTGAACACCGCGGACTGGCCGAGCTTCGTCGAAACTATGCGCCCGATCTACGAAAATGCCGAACTGGAGAAACTGTTCAAGGCCTGCGCGCCGCACGAGGAAATGCGGTTCAAGTTTTATCTCATGTCGGGATTTCGCGACGCCGAAGGGCGCTTCGTCACCTGGCGAGATGTGGACTTCAAGCACATGGCCGTGCGCGTCACGGCGAAACCGCACTGGGGATTTCATCCGAAGAACTGGGAAGAGCGCGAAGTCCCGGTTCCGCAGAAGCTGATCACGATGCTTCAGAAATTCCGCCCGGCAAATACCAGCCCGGATGATCCGCTATTTCCAAGCACGACCGGCCGGCCTGACGGCGCGATGCTGGAAAAACTAAAGGCCGTCGCGCACCGCGGCAAACTCAACTGCGGTCACTGCGCTGTGCCGCACAAGCTCGACGACGGCGCAGTCCGGATCAACCGCTGCGTGGAAGGACCTTTCTGCGGACGATGGTTCCTTCACAAGTTCCGCCACACCTACGCCACGCGCCACCTGCAGGACGGCATCGACATCCGGACGTTGCAGCAATGGATGGGGCACCGCGATATCGCGTCGACGATGGTCTATCTCAAGGGCGTGCGGAACAGCGATATTCAGGTTCGGATCAACAAGGGCAGCCTGGCGGCTTTCGCGTAAAGCCAGCCTTTGAGTACGGTCTTACTCGCGACGTTCTCTGGGCTTCCGCGCTCGGAACCGGAACGCGTACGGCTGCAATATATCTACTTGTACCTCATCAAAACCTGCTACTTTCAGGCGTTCGGGGAATGCACATGGGTCCACCACCACCATGGTGTCGAACAGGTGGAGCAATCGAAATGTGCGGCTGTAAAGGCTGTCCGTACCTGCGAAGACGCCGCCGGGACGCAGAACGCGACATACTTCGGCCAGCAGGCGATTCTGCAAACCTTCCGAAGCAACGTGATGGAGCATCGTGAAACTCAACGCGGTATCGAATGTCGCTTCCGGCAAACGCATGGCCGTAGCATCCTGGTGGAGCACTGTGACATTCTGGCGCGCCATGCGCCGCTGCAGGGAATCGGCGCATCGCTGATCGATTTCTACGCAGGTAAGACGATCGACCCGAGTTCGCAGGAGATCCGTCGTCACGCCGGGGCCCGGACCAATTTCGAGAACACTCGGGCCGATGTCGAGACCGTCAAGGACCCAGGGAAAGATATAGGTTTCGACGGCCTTCCGCCAATAATCAGACCGGCAAGCCAGCGGTGTGCAAGATTCATCGCGGCGAAATACCTCCACCTAAAACTGCGTGATGCCCAACGTATTTCCATCGGGGTCTTTGAACCAAGCGACCTTTGCGCCGCCAGGCGAGTTCCAAATCCCAAGCTCGTCTTGCTGCATCCCTGTATATTGTTCGAGCGTGATACCCACTTCATGAAGACTTTTCGCCGTCCGAATGATGTCAGGGACCTGCCAGCCCAAAACCGTGTACTTCGCTGCTCCGACTTCTTGGACCGTTGTAACTCGCAGCATCGTTCCAGCGACATCGAAGACCAGGGCGAATTGGTCTTCGCTGACCAGAGGAAGACCCAGCGTGTCGCGATAGAACGCCTTTGCGAGAGCCGGATCGCTTGTGGCCACGAAAGCCATGAGCTTTTGAGAACCGAGAATGCTTTTCTTTTGGCTCACGAAATCACCTCGCTGTTGAGCTTGGATCGCTTGGCATGACGTGAGTATCCCACCGAATCGGTGTTGGCGCTAGACCGCGGTTGCGCCATAATATACCTCTGATGCGACACAGGATTCTCAAGGAATACGACCCGAAACCCGGTGTTTCGATTTCCACGCTCGCCTACGAATATCCTGCTGCTTACGTTGTGCCCGAACACTCTCACGATTCCGATCAAGTGATCTACGCAACGCGGGGAGTCATGGAAATATCAGCGGGTCACAGCCTCTGGCTAACGCCGCCTCATCTTGCCGTTTGGGTTCCAGCACGCACACGGCATCAAATCCGCATGTCAGGCGCCGTTTCGATGCGAACCCTCTATCTTAAGCGAGGGCTAGTGACCCGCCCGCCGGACGGTTGCGGAGTACTCCACGTCTCGCCCTTGCTCCGCGAACTAATCGTGGAGGCGGTGCGGACTGGACAGCTGCGCGTAAAGAACCATCTCCACTGTTCCCTCCGAGACTTGATCGTGTCCCAATTGCAGAATGCCCGACCGGTCCCCATGCTATTAACGCTCCCCAGGGACACGAGAGCGCTTGCCGTGGCTAAGGCATTTATGGCCAACCAGGCAAATGCGCCGTCGCTGCATGCACTTTGCAAAAAGGCCGGCGTGAGCGCCAGGACGATCGAGAGAGCCTTTCAGAGAGAGATTGGCTCGACTTTTAAGTTTTGGCGGAGGCAGGCGCGGCTGATGAAAGGGATAGAGCTGTTGGTCGAAGGATGCTCCGTAAAGGAAACTGCCGCCGAGGTAGGTTATCGACAGCCGAGCGCCTTCGTCGAATTGTTCCGGCGGACTTTTGGAATGACGCCGAGAACGTGGGCTTCCACGATGCAAGCGCATGACAACGAGGGATTCAAACGTACCGACCGCTCATCAGAATCTCCTGAATGAATTGAATCCGGCCGACGGGCGCGGGAACAGAAAATGAATCCCCAGCGCTCCGAGAGCGAGGACGCCCCAAAGACCAGATAACTGCCCTTCCGGTCCGACCGAGCCGCCGGTCAGCCAGTTTGCGCCTCGCGGCAGGTTCACCTCCTCACCAGTAAGTGCGGTGGGCCATTGTCGGCTCTAAGCCTCAGCCAAGGTGAGCGGTTGCGGGGTGTTCCCGTCGAGATCAGTGAATCCATATTCTTGCGCAAGAGCGGCCGCCACCAGCACCCTTCCAGATTTGTCCATGATGTCGCTATCGTTCGCGAGCGCCACGACAGCCCGGCCGATGAACCTGGGGGACTCCGAATTGCTTAGATCCAGCCACTGGGCTGCAGCCATCACTTTTTCCGTTCTCACCAGTCCCGGATAAAGCGAAACAACCGCGACATTGTGCTCCCGAAGCTCATGGGCGATGTCAACCGTCAGCTTATCCGTCGCCGCCTTCGCAACGCCGTACGAGACGTTGGCCAGATGCTTTTGTGCTGCCCAATACGAAAGGTTTACGATAAGGCCACTACGCTGGGCGAGCATTATTGGTGCCGCCAGCCCACTTGCCACATAGGCGGCTCGGACGCCAGTTTGGAACATCGCGTCCCAACGCCAGAGCGGCTGCTGCCAGAATGGACGCTCCCAGGTATACTCGCCTTCCTCGATCATATTTTCATATCCGCCCCAGGCGTTATTCACGAGAACATCGATGCGTCCCTGCTCCTCGGCGATGCGGTCAAATGCGTGGTAGACCTGTTGATCCTCGCGATGATCGCAAGGGATTGCTGTGCCTCTGCCTGCTAGGTACGCCATCTCATTAACGCTTCGCCCCGTGATGTACACGGTGAAATGCGCCTCGCAGAGTTCGATAGCGATCCCTTTCCCTACGCCGCGACTGGCGCCGGTTACAACGGCGACACGGTTAGACATGATCCATACCTTTCAGAGTAAAGCGTCATCGGTCCCGAGCTCTCTGGGTCCCACTCCGAATATCAACGAGCCCGAGATGCCCCAACCTAGTGCAGAATCAGTGTTACAACTACCGCTGCCACGACTAACTTCACCAGCCATCCGAGGGAATAGGCCGCAATAATTGCGGGGTGCAGTTTGATGAACATCCCGTGCACGATGAGTAGCGGTAGAGGCCCTATAAGCCAAATCGCGAGCGCCAGTTCGACAGTCGCGCGGTACGAGTGAAGATTCAGGTGGGCGCACAACAGGGTGAAGACCGCGCAGGTGACGAAGGGCAGAGGGGCGGACCAAACGATAGCCTGCATTTCTCCCTGACCATGCTGAAACCGCCAAATCTCAGGGTATTGGTTGAATCGTTTGTAGATCAAATCACCCATGAACAGCCAATCGGTCAGCGATGTCGTGACACCCCCGACCAGTACCGTCAATGCCGCGCGAATCCAATTCATCTGGGTTGTTCCTCCCCGCTACCCACTCTGAAGGAAAGTCGATTCTGGTACAACAGCGAGGACATCGTCATGGTGAGTGAGCGACTGTCGGCTTCCTAGCAGGCGCGAGCGGTCCGATCGATCGCGGAGGACCGATACGCCGAGCCTCAAGATTCTGGAAATTCTTTTCCCACGTCTTTCCTCCGTCCATAGAACGATCGGCGCTCCAGGAAAAGCGATCTGCTCCGATGTCGTAGTACCGAATTCGCCAAAGGGAAGGATTAGGAGTCATCACGCCAAACTTCTGCTCGATGAGCATTTCCCCGCCTTCTCGATGCCCAGTTCCAAAGTCCTGCAGTCCTTTTCCTTTATCGACGGATACGAGCTCCCATTGGTCAAGCGCTCCATTGAACGCGCGTAGCGTTGTTGTGGAGTAGTAGGTTTCCCCGTTATCTCCAATGATGCGGTACTCATCGACGATTTCTCCGCCTTCGGCAAGGCGCACGGCGCTCCAGTATCCCCGCATGTTTCCGTACTGCTTGTTCACCGCCGTGAACTCCCAGTCCCCGAGCAGATAGTCGAAGTCGCTCTTGTGGGCTTCGTAGGACGCCTTGATCTGCTCATTCGTCCGGTGCGGAACCTGTCCCGCGAGCGAAACCGCCAGCATTGCAACCAGGTACAGCGCTCCGAAACACGCAACGAGCTGTCTAGATCGCATACTCATGGTCCATTAGGTACGGCTCCACGCTTCCAGGCTCGACGTGTGCAGGCTACGAAGGAAGCGCACTGGAGGCAAGGATCGTTCAGCAGGCGGCACGTATTTTGCAGCCAACGGCCTTCGTGATAAAAGAAAAAAGGGCTCAAGACGAGCAAGTGATCGCCAGATACTTTCGCTGTAGCTACGGCCCACTCAGTCCTGGGCGCGCACCGCTTCAACATCGACAGGATTGACCCAGGTCTTTCCGCCGTCGTTCGACGTTTCAAAGACGCACGAAAAGCTGCCTTTCTTCAGGTTGTAAAAGCGCGCACGGGTAATCGTGGAGCCCTTCGTTACTTCATCAAAGATTTGACCATCTTGGATCCGGGTTACACCGGCATCCCACTCCCCGTTTCTCAGGCCAATCATGCGAGACTGGTATCCCGCGGTTTGGAAGCTCCATGTTTTCTTATCGGGGTTGTAGGCGCGATAGGTTTCGACCAGCACCGCCGTCCCGCCCGTACCGTTAAAGTTGCGAAATTCGTCGATAACCATAAAACCGTCCGCACTCCGATCAAAGGTCCACACCCCCTTCACCTGAGGATACTGAGGGTTATGGAGGTCTTCTACATAGGTCCACTTGCCCAAGAGAGAATCCAAGGCATGTGTCTCTGAAGAAACCGGGGGAATATCCCATTGTTGCGCGACGGCCGACACAGCTATCGCTACCGCTACGACAAGTAATACCACCACACCACGCATCATTCGCGACATATGCATCTCCCTTTGTAGTTATTTACAAAACCCAGTAGTTGCAGTCACCGTTTTGAATGCACTCCTGCAATAGACCAGTCCAACGCGATCGGACTCTCGTCGCGCTCCGCTTGTCTGCAACTACGCGATTCCACGATCGACGAAAAACAGACTACGAACAGCCGGCGCCGCAGGCAAGAACCCTTCAGCAGGCGGCGAGTGCGTTGCAGCCAGCGGTCCGTGCGACATGGCGTTGAGCGGAGACTAGCGGATACTATGGGGTTGACTTGAGAAGCCATGTAGTCCGAATGTATTGCCACATCAATGTCCAACGATTTCGGCGACCGCGCAATTCCTCTCGACTCCACGAAAGAACGGCGCATTCTGCTGCTGATTTCAGCAGGGTGCGTGGTTCCCGCCATGCTTGCAGTGTTGCAGGAATTCCTGCAGGCAAAGCTCGGAGGCCGGGCTGCCAGATGGCAAGACCTTGCCTTTGCGGCGGGCGACTGGCTGGTGCTCGGAGCATTGACGCCCATTCCCTACTATCTGGGGACCCGTTTCCCGCTCCGGCGCAAGCACTGGATGCGCGAGCTCGGCGCGCACCTTGCCGGAGCGATAGGGCTCTGTATCGGGTGGGCCTCCTTCGGCATTTTGTTGGGATTGCTCCTCCACCGGTATCCCGCGGTAGGTCCTCTTGCGCACGCATACTTGAGCTGGACACTCATTACTATTCCGTTTTCGTTTCTTATGTACTTCGCGGTTCTAGGCTGTGTGTATGCCTTTTCCTATTTTGCGCGCGCACAGGAGCGTGAGGCATACGCAGCACGGCTGACGGCGCAACTCGCCGAGGCCAGGCTGGGCGCCTTGCGGATGCAACTGAACCCGCACTTCCTGTTCAATAGCCTCAACGCACTCGCGGTGCTCATGCGCGAACAGAATATTCCTGATGCTTTGCGGATGTTAGAGCTCCTTGCAGATGTGCTCAGACAGGTGTTGACCGCCGACCAGCGGCCTCAGGTATTGCTGGCCGAAGAACTGAAATTCCTGGAACAATACTTTGCCATCGAGCAGATCCGATTCTCCGACAGGCTCCGCGTACACTGGTCGATCGACGATCGTGCGCGTGTCGCCATGGTGCCGAGCTTTCTGTTACAGCCGCTCGCGGAAAATGCGATCAAACACGGGATTACAAAGCGCGCCAATGCAGGCCGCATCGACATCTCGGCACGCCTGGTGGAAGATCGCCTTGAGCTATCAGTGCGAGACGACGGCGTGGGCATAGGCTCGCGCTATGCCGAGGGCGTGGGCCTGTCGAATACCAGAGAACGATTGCGCACTCTGTACGGAGAAGATGCCGCTCTGACGATTAAGGCCAATGCGGAAGGAGGCACAGAAGCGGTTCTGAGTATTCCCTTTCGAGCGAAAACGCCATGAAAACCATTCGTGCGGTGATCGTCGATGATGAACCGCTTGCACGTCGTGGCATCAGGCAACTGTTGGCTCCGCACCAGGATATTGAGGTGGCGGCGGAGGCGCGTAACGGTAAGGAAGCGGTGCGCCTCCTGACGGCACTTGCTCCCGTGGATCTCGTTTTTCTCGACGTGCAGATGCCGGAACTAGATGGCTTCGCGGTGCTGCGTCAGTTAGATGGGGAGCACCTACCGGCTGTGATCTTCGTGACCGCCTACGACACGTTCGCGGTTCGTGCTTTCGAAACACACGCATTGGATTATCTTGTAAAGCCAGTCCTTGAGGAGCGGTTTGAGACCGCCCTGGAGAGAGCACGAGAACGCCTCCTGTCTAAGCAGGCATTGGAGATTTCGCGCAAGCTCTCGGGACTGCTGTCAACGGACGCTTTCAGTGCCCCGCAGCCCCTCGCTCAACCTGACATTGTTCAGCGGCTGGTGATAGCGAGCAATGGGGGTCATCTGATTGTCGATGTCGGCGAGGTCGAATGGATTGAAGCGGAGGACTACTATGCCGCCATCCACATAGGTCGGCGGCGGCATCTCATTCGCGAGTCCTTGACTTCGCTTGAAGCGCGGCTGGATCCCTCACAATTTGTTCGCATTCATCGGTCGGTGCTCGTCAATCTCGCGCATGCACGCGAAATCCGATCCCCCCTGATCGGACAAGCCACCCTCGTACTCCGAGATGGGGCGAAACTGCCGCTCAGTCGGCGTCGGCGCGCGCAAGTAGCGGCCGCGATTCGACGCTTTGCCGGCTGAATGCTCACCGCGATGCGATGCTGGTGTTTCATGAAAACGGTCAAACTGATGACCGAAGGGAGTCGGCACTCCACACTCGCAAACGCCGAAGCCGCTGGCGGCATGAGCCACGCCGTTCCCTGAGATTATCTTGGCTCGACCAATGCGCCACCGTAATCTCCTCGCCGTGGGACGATGACTATAAGCTTGCGCAACTATCGCGGCCCGGAAGACATTCATCTGCAAAACGCCTTCTGGGTCCAGGTCACGCGGGATCTGCCTTGGTGCTGGAAGCCAACGATTTCGCCGCTCCTGTACTCGCAGGGGGAGCAATTCGATCCGCGAAGCCGATGTTTTGCTTTCGAAGGAGATCGGCTGATCGGGTACATGAGTTTCACAGGGCAGGCAGAGTTCGTTTCGCTCGGTTATCCGTGGGTGCTTCCAGGATATGAAGGCAAGTTGCAAGAGGAACTATATGATGCCGTCTACGGGTTTGCCACCGGCCCAGACTATGACGGTAGGAGGTTTGCGCAACGTTTCAGAGAGCAGTGGACCGATCAAGTCTCCTTCTTCAAGCGACACGGATTCGTCGTACAGCGAAAAGACCCCATCTATGTCTTGGATCTTCGTACCATCACGCCTTCCCAGATTCGGGTGACATCTCAGGTGGAGTGTTCAGCGCAAGTTTCCTGGGATGATTTTCATGCAGTCTCCGCGCATCGTCTGCCTGCGCAAGAGTTGAGTATGTGGGAGCAGTATTTTCAAACCGTGGATTTCGACTTCTCGATCAGAGCAAGACGGTGGGACATGGTCGTCGCCTGCATGGGTATCGCGATTCGGTCAGACACCGGCTTCGCGGAGATGATTGCGGTAGCCGTGGAACCTACCGCTGCGGACGTACTCGTTTCTTGTTTGGGCGCGGCCATTGCTCAATCTCGCTCCCGAAAGGCGAGGTACCTCGGAACAAAAGCGATATCCGTGAACGGCGCCGAGGAGGCTTTGGCGCAGGCGGGATTCAGGAGAGTAAGCGAAGAATTGCTCCTGTCAAAGGGCAGCTAACGGGGCACTGGTCTCGCTCGATGTAGATGGTACCGTGTTTGTTCATGTTTGGTACCAATTGAACGGGGTACTTTCAAAGAGCCCAATTGCCAAAGTGCTCGAACAAACATACATACATTGTTGTGACCGGAGGGAACATGGGATCGACTCGACTATTCCGCTTCATCATTCCCGCATCAAACATTGAGGACGCCGTAACCTTTTACTCTGCCGTCCTGGAACAAACCGGAAAGCGGGTCTCTCCCGGCCGGCATTACTTCGGGTGTGGCAGCGCCATTCTCGCGTGCGTCGATCCGAGGGCTGACGGCGACCCCTGGGACGCGAAGCCGAATCCGGACCATGTGTACTTCGCCGTGGACGATCTCGAAGCTTGTTACAAGCGCGTGAGCGGACGACCGGACGGCGCGATCCTCCGTCCCATCGAAACCCAGCCCTGGGGTGAACGCAGTTTCTACTGCACCGATCCCTTCGGGAATAAACTGTGTTTCGTCGACGAGCCTACCGTGTTCACCGGTGGCTTACTATGATGGTCATCGGACGGTTCGATTATTTTTTGACGACAACCCGACTGTCTACCTAATATTCGGACTCAGCAAGGGCATAGCGTGCAATGGAAACGAAAGGGAGGCGATATGAAGGTCCTCAGGAGCGCCATAACAGACGCAGCTGCGCGTTAACACGAGAGGCAATCTTGTCATTTTCCAATGTATACGACGATAGGGAGAGAGCGGAAGCCTATGCGACTCTCAAGTTCCCAGGCACCTACTATCTGGCATACCGCGATTTGCCCGCGATCATCGCCAAGTACGTCCCCGGCCGCGTAGCTCTCGATTTCGGCTGCGGTGCCGGTCGCTCCACGAGGTTTCTGAAGGACCTCGGTTTCAGTGCAATCGGAATTGACATATCGAGCAGCATGATCCAGCTTGCTAGAAACGTCGATCCGAGCGGAACCTATCGACTGGTCGCCGACGGCGACTTCAGCGCCTTCGAGCCCGCCCGCTTTGACCTCGTTCTGTCTGCATTCGCCTTTGACAACATTCCCGGTGTTGCCGAGCGCGGTGATTTGTTACGCGGCCTGGGGCGCTTGCTGAAAAACGAAGGGCGCATCATCTTGCTCGGCTCCACCCCTGACATCTACACGCACGAGTGGGCGTCGTTCACAACGAAGGATTTCCCGGAAAACCGGCATGCGAAGAGCGGAGATACGGTCCGGATCGTCATGAAGGACGTCGAGGACGACCGCTCCGTGGTAGACCTTGTCTGGTTCCACCAAGACTACGTGGACCTGTTCGCCTCAGCCGAACTCGACCCCATCGCTCACTACACGCCACTCGGGCGAGAGGATGAGCCCTACGAGTGGCTGACCGAGACCTCGGTCGCCCCGTGGGTCATTTATGTCCTGAGTAAGAAGAATGTCGAGCGCCTGCCCTGATGCTCACAGATGAGCGGACGACCGGACGGCGCGATCCTCCGTCCCATCGAAACCCAGCCCTGCGGGCGACGCAGACCAGTACCATCCGGTTGAACACATATCCATCGTGGTCTTGAGGAGGGGCCCCAAACATCCAGTTATCGTAGTACTCGTACTGAATGCGATATTCGAAGCCCAGCGAAAGGTACATTTGCGGGTTGTGATCGAATGGAATGTACTTGACCGGGTCGAAGAAGTCGGTGCGCTTCGACGGGTCTGCCAGAAAACTCCAATTCTTGTTCCGCAGGAAATGGATTCAACGCGGGACGCGCCGGCTCTGGAGCCGGACCAGGTGGCTGAGGATCTGGTGTCTGCGCCCTCGCCAGGCAACGCCGAGAGCGCGATGACAAGAGTTATCAACGCAAAATACCAACAGCGTATGCCCTTTTTGGAGACGCCGGTGAACTGACAGTACGATGGCCATGAGTCTCGAACGTCTTTCCTGCGGAACATTGGTCTTCAGTTTCACTGCCTCACGCAAGTGCAGCCTTTCCGATGCTTTCACGCACTCTCTCCTGCCGTTAGATCAGTGGTGGTACTTGCGCAGATATCGGAATCTCAAGTACTGTCGGCTTGGATTTGCTCCAGGCCGCGACCGCAGCTTTCTTGATCGCCTCAAGGTCGTGGAGGCGGGCGGCATCGCACCCATACCCTTTCGCAATAGAGACAACGTCAAAGCCAGGGATGTCGAGGCCCGGAACTCCCGGCGTCTCCTCCAGTACGGCAAACGATTTGAGAATGCAATATTCATCGTTCTTAGGCACGACGATCAAAATCGGAAGACGCAACTGCGCAGCCGTCCATAGAGATTGAATCGAGTATTGGAATGAACCGTCGCCAATGATGGTGATCACAGGCCGGTTGCGTCCCGAATCGCGCTCGGCGAGGGCAATGCCCACTGCCGCTGGAAGATTCCAGCCGAGGATTCCGCTGGCAAACGTATAGAAGGTGTCGGGTTCGGTTATTGGCCATGCCGCGTGGAGATCGGCCAGATTCGATGGGCTTTCCTCGACGAGGATCGTGTTTGCGGGCCGAATTTCGTTCAGAGCGCCGAAGACTTGCGCAGCTGTCAGGCGGCCATCACCGGGAGCTTTTGCTGCGCCTGATCCGTGCGGCGCCATGCGGTGCGGTACGGTTTCGCGCGCCTTTGTAGTTTTGGGCCTGCAGTCGCCGAGCAACTGCTTGAGGGCTTCGAGACACAAGACAGGATCTCCGAGCAAGCTGTCTCCGATAGGGGCCCGCGCGGTTTCTGCGGGATCATCGGAGATATGCAGCAGGCGCAATCCGGCTGGCAGGTAAGGACCGGGCACGTAGGGGTAGTAACGAAAAACCGGCGCGCCCACGACCAGTGCTACGTCATGACCTTCGAGTTTTTTGCTGAGCGGCTGAATGGCAAACGGTAAGCCACCGGAATAAAGAGGATGATTTTCTGGAAAGGGGGCGCGTTCGGAAGCGGGCGCTGCCCACACAGGCGCGCCAAGCGCCTCGGCAAAAGCTACCGCCTGATCCCAGCCCTGCCCGCGCGCCCTGGCCGCCCACGGCGATCTGGTTGTAGGCGCGGCGCGGGATTTGATCAAGGCGAAGGCTGCAACCGAACAAGTCCGAAGGGACGGCGCAGCCACTGGCGGAAGTTTCGAACTTATTGAACTCGATCTCGCCAATCTGAAGAGCGAAAGCCCATCAGCTCCTGATCGACAATCTAGCCGCAGCACGTGGAGGGACCGACGACAATGAATCGCTGGCTGATCTAATCATCACGTTCTTTTGCGGAATTTGCCTAGAGCAGAATCTCGGTCCCGACCGGGCGCGAATTACGAAGAAGATCGACGCCTTCATGCGGCTGA
>CAYOEH010000020.1:0-28239 GCA_964403025.1 uncultured Acidobacteriaceae bacterium
GCGTTGGTTGCGGGGGGTGGATTTGAACCACCGACCTTTGGGTTATGAGCCCAACGAGCTACCAGACTGCTCCACCCCGCACTTTGATCATAATCAATGGTCATGACATCGTCAAACGTCTGTCATCTTCCAACTGGCATAAACGTTCGTGCAGAACTCATCGAATACTTCGCCGACCGTGGGACATTGTGACCGTATGAAGAAATGGAATATCTCATTCCATCCCGCCGCGTTCATTTCGAGCCTCCGGCCATGGCATCTATGCGTTTAGCCAGAATGGCGCATCCAAGCTCTCAATCCCAGCATCGAACAAACGCCCAAGTTTTCAAGCACTACGAATCTCAGATTGCCGTTCTGTGAGGAGAACATCATCTATGGCTAAGAAAGATCTCAATGCGAAAGCACCCGCCGCCGAGCGAGGGACGGTGAGCGCTCAGCCTCGCCTTCATCAGCGTGCCCCCGAAATTCAACGCTTTGGTACCGTCTCGCACATGTTGCCTCTTGACCTGGAGGAGCCGGTTCGCCTGGAAATGACCGAGCAACTCAACCTTCTGTTAGCTGACACCATTACCCTGCGCGATCTCTACAAGAAATCGCATTGGCAAGTGTCGGGGCCAACTTTTTATCAGCTCCACCTCTTGTTCGACAAGCACTTCGGCGAACAGTCGGAGATCGTGGATACCATCGCCGAACGGATTCAACTTCTCGGGGGAATTTCGATTGCGATGGCTGCCGATGTGGCCGAAACCACGCGCATCGAGCGTCCGCCGAAGGGAAGGGAAGAAGTGCCGGTGCAGATTTCCCGTCTGCTCGATGCCCATCAGATCATCATCGGCCATTGCCGTGAATTGGCACGACGTGCCGACAAGCTGGGCGATGACGGAACCAACGACTTGGCGGTCAGCGATGTGCTCCGCACCAATGAATTGCAAGTATGGTTTCTCAGCGAGCACCTGGTGGAGGAGCCACTCGTACACGCCGAAGATTCGCGGCTGCGCAGCGCAAGCTAGAAATTGGGAACGGGTATAGGGAGCAGGCTGCTTTGCGGAGCCTGCTCCTTATTATTATTACTGCATTATTACTACGTAACGCCCTCGGGTTCACTACATCCGGCTGCCGGTCTGCAGCTTGTCGTGGTCGTAGTATTCGTAAGCCGACATCGGCTTCTCGCCACCCTTTTTCCATGTGCGCGAGTCCTCCGGCAATTTTCCCAATACTTTGGCCATTTCGCGGATATGCATCGCAACTGTACCGCAACACGCGCCGATGAAATTGATCCCGATATCGCGGGCCTGCACCGCGTACTCTCCCATTTCCTTCCGAGTGAGTTGCAACGGGTCCAACGCGTAAGGAAACTCTGGCAGGCTCGTGAAGTCCGGCTTCACTTTCGGAGTGCGGTAGGCGACCGGCTGACATGCCAGATATCCCGAAACCGCCTCGCGCATCTCTTCCATCGGGCCCAGGATGTGCTCGGGCGGCCGCAGGCAGTTCATGCCAACGATATCGGCGCCGGCATCGAACAGCGCCTTCGCCGCATCTGCTGCGCTCTTGCCCTCGGCGGTTTCATTCTTGTTCTCGAAGCAAATCGTGACCATCGTCGGCAAACCAGTCTTCTTCCCGCGCTCGACCGCAATCAGCGCTTCTCCCAGCCAGGAAAAGGTTTCGCCAATGATGAAGTCCACGCCTTCTTCAACCTGCACTGCCAGTTGTTCATCGAACGTCTTGCGTACGCGGTCGGCCGCCGATGTGCTGCCCGGTTCGTACATCCACGTCAGACTCAGGTTGCCCGCTACCAGGCAACGATCGCCCGCAACCTCCCGCGCAATGCGGACGGCCGTCCGATTCAAATCCTCCAGACGATTCTCCAGTCCCACGGTCGCCAATTTGTCGCGACTCGCGTAGAAGGTCAGCGCCTGTAGCACTTCCGATCCGGCTTCGCGAAATTCCACGTGCAACTCGCGCAACGCCTCTGGATGAGTAAGCACCACCTCCGGCGTGAACGGACCCGCGCGCACCCAGCCGCGCTTCTCGAGTTCCAGCAGGTATCCGCCATCTCCCAATACCGGCCCTTCTTTCAACCGTTCCAGAATGTTTTTCTTTTTCATGCCTCGATCCTTTCTCTCATCGTGGTACGAATTCATCTCAGGATGACTGCGCGCGCGTAGTCCTCGATCACGCTGCCGCCTTGAATCGTCCTTTCTTCCAGTCGCGCAGGGCTTGCATTGCCGCATTCCGCCCAGGAGCGCCGGTAACGCCGCCGCCGGGATGCGCTCCTGCGCCGCAGAGATAAAGCCCGTGAATCGGCGTTCGATACTGCGCCCAGCCCGGTACCGGACGCATAAAGAAGAGTTGTTCCAGCCGCAAATCGCCGTGGAAAATATTTCCCTCGGTTAAACCGTAGGTTTGCTCGAGATCGAGCGGCGTGAGCACCTGCCGCGCTACAATGGCGCTCGGAACATTGGGCGCGTATTCGGAGATTTTCTTCACAACCCGATCCCCCAGCATTTCGCGCTTCTCATCCCAGTTGCCTTCGCGAAGCCTGTATGGGACGTATTGCACGAAGCAGGTCAGAATGTGTTTGCCCGGCGGCGCCAGCGAACTGTCTGCATTTGAGGAGACCACGCAATCCACCCACAACTCTTCCGGAATCTCGCCGAATTTCGCAATGTCATAACATCGTTCGGCAAACTCCAGCGACGGCACCAGTGTGTAAAACGTACGCTCGAGCGGCGTAGCTTGCGGTGATGTCCCCGTGAACCTGGGCTCTTCCGCCAGCACAAAATTAACCTTTGCGCATGGTCCGTCCATCCGGATGCCGCGCACCGCAAAAAGAAAATCTTCCGGCAGTTCGCGTGCCTCAACCATCTTCAAGAATGTCCGCTTGGGATCGGCGTTCGAAAGAATCATTCGCCCGTGTAACTCAGTGCCATCTTCCAACACCACGCTGTACGCTCGACCGTTGCGCATCTCAACTTTCGCCACTGGAGCGGACGTGCGAATCTCCACGCCAAGCTTTTGTCCCGCCGCCGCCAACGCCTGCGTGATCGATCCCATTCCACCCATCACGTGCCCGGAGAAGCCCTGCAGTTCGTGCTCACCTCCGCTCAACAAATGAAAGAGCAATCCAATCGCGGTTCCCGGCTGGTACGGCCCGCCATGTTTGCCATACACGTTGTTCGCCAGGAACATCGTTTTCATCTTCTCGGATTCGTAGTTGTGATCGAGAAACTCGCCCAGGCTGCCCGTGAGAAACGAAATCAACTGGGCAATCTCGGTACTCGAAATCCGGCGAAATCGCTTGCCCACGCGAAACAAATCGCTCCAGCCTCCCACGGTCGAGGTGTCCAGTTCCGGCGGCGGCTCCATAAAAAACGGCTGCAGGTACCGCGCCAGCTTCTTCAATTGATCGTCGATCTCGACAAAGCGCGCTGCATCTTTTGCCGAGATCTTCCCGAATTCCGCCTTTGCCCGGTCGCGATCCACCCACCACGGAACCACGTGGCCGTCAGGGAAGGGAACCTGAATTGCCGGATCGCAAGGAACCATGCGCAATCCATGATCAGCGAGACGCAACTCCGCGATCACCTCCGGCCGCAGCATGCTGGCAATATAGGAAGTGGTTGAAACCCGGCAACCAGGCGCGATGTCTTCGGTCACACAACACCCGCCGACTATGTCGCGGCGCTCCAGCACCAGCGTGGAAAGCCCGCCACGCGCCAGATACGCTGCGGCGGTCAACCCGTTGTGCCCGCCACCAATAATGATGGCGTCGTAAATGGAATTGGAAACTGATTTCACTCTGTCTGACTCAAAGTCACGACGCATATTGCCGAACGCCATACGTTACTGCATCAGACTCTAAAAATGAAGTTGAAAATTAGAGGACTCTCCGATATGCTTCCGTGACTTGGAGTCATTCATGAGTGGAATTGCGAGTAATCCTCTTGAACCGCCGCGCTACATAACCCACCAGACCCACCGGCCCCGGTCTGAGGCCAAGCGTTCCCGCATCGTCGACACCGCCATGAAGTATTTTGCGGAGAACGGCTATCATGCGGCGCGCGTCGGCGACATGGCGGCCGCATTGGGCATTGCGAAGGGCTCGATTTTCCAGCACTTCGGCAGCAAGGACGGCCTGTTCTTCGAAGTCTACAAACGCGCAGTGCGCTCGTTCCCGAAATACCTGGACGCGCCCGCCGAAGTGCGCGCCGCCGGCTTCTTCGACGTGCTCTACTACTGGCTGGTCCGCACCGAGCACCTGCTGCGCGAAGACTGGATTCCCTATCGTATTTCTCTGCTGGGCAACTACGGCACCGACCTCGTGCTGAAGCGTGAGATCAATCGCTTCCTGATCGCGGAGGATCCCTACGGCACCGTGGCTTTTGTTCGCTTTGGCCTGGAGCGCGGCCAGTTGCGCAAAGACATGGACGTTGAAATGATTGTTTCCATTCTGGATTGGACCATGGAACGATTCCAGGATGCGCTGCTCACTGCCGAGCTTGATCCCGGCCTGTTTCGCCGCCAGGGTGAGATGCCGGAGAAAAAAGAAGCTCGCATTCGGCAGTTCCTCGATATCCTGCAGCGCGCGGTGGGCGCCGTTTCTGCGACTCCGGCCCGCGGCCGCGAAATGCGTCGAGCGGCTGCTCTTGATCTTGTCGCCAAGCCGAAATCGTCATAGCTCGGCTACCGAAAAACGAACGAACATGTAAACGCCGAGGTGAGAAAAATCGAGACCATGCAATCTTCCATCGAGCAGATACTTTCCATTTACGATGACCGCGCCCCGCTCTCCCAGGCTTCCACCATTCCCGCTGCCTGGTATGTCGACCCACGTATCGCGGAACTTGAGCGCCTGAACGTGTTCAGCAAGACTTGGCAACTGGTCGCGCGCACCGATCAGGTGAAAAGCCCCGGACAGTTCATTGCCACGACCGTTGCTGGTGAACCCATCGTAGTGGTCCGTGGCAACGACGGCGCCCTGCGAGCTTTCTATAACGTTTGCCGCCATCACGCCGCTGCTGTTGTAACTCAGCCCTGCGGCCACGCCACCCTCCTGCATTGCCCGTACCACGGCTGGAACTACGGGCTTGATGGCTCGCTCAAAGGCATGCCCGAGTTCGAGGGGGTTGAGAATTTTGATCGTGCGCAAAACGGTCTTGTTCCGATTCGCGCTGAAACCTGGGAGTGCTTTGTCTTCATCAATCTCGACGGTCACGCCGCTCCGCTCGCCGAATTTCTCGGCGGCCTCGTTAAGCGCGTCGCGCCCCTCGGCATCAGCCACCTTCACTACTTCGACCGCCGCACTTACAACATCAATTGCAACTGGAAGGTCTTTGTCGATAACTATCTTGACGGCGGCTACCACGTGCCGCATCTTCACAAAGGCCTGAATTCGGTTCTCGATTACAAGCAATACACCATCGAGAACGAAGACCGTTACTGCCTGCAGTCCAGCCCGATGGTTGCCTCCGACGAGGATGCCTCTACCGGAGCGGTGCGCAAAGGTGACCGGGCCTGGTATTTCTGGCAGCATCCCAACCTGATGATCAATTGCTACGCCGGATACATGGATACAAATCTCGTGATCCCGGTTGACGAGGACCACTGCACCGTGATTTTCGATTTCTATTTTGCCGACATCGGCGAGGCGAGCCGCGAATATAACGAACAATCCGTGAACGTTGGCAATCGCGTGCAGGAAGAAGATCTTGGCATCTGCGAAGACGTGCAGCGTGGTTTGAAGTCGCGATCCTATCGCGCCGGACGTCTCTCCGTTCGTCGCGAAGCCGGAGAACAATTATTCCACCGCCTCCTCGCCGCCGATCTCAGGCGCGGCTTTGAGTTGTCGTCCGCCGCCGCCGATTAGAACTTAAAAGGGGAGACGTGCTCATTGATGGTCTCTGGCAATCGTTTCCTGCCACGTCTTCGATTTAATCATCTCTCCATCCCGCAGCAGCTCTCGCGTGTATTTGTAATAAAAATACTTCCGATCCGTCGTGACCAGCAAATGCCCGCGCCAGGTCAGCGTGCGGCCCTTCAGAGCGAATACCGTCTCTGCCTCGCCCCGCACCGAGCTCGTCTCCGGATGCGCGTCATCGGCTTCATACGTCAGATTCTCGTAGTCCGTTTCTGTTCCCCATGGATATGTGCCTCCTTCTTTTCCTTTCCAGTGCACGGTCGTCGTATGCCGGGCCTCGTCGCGCTCAACAGTCCACTCGCCCGGCCAGGGAAAGCCTTCGGTTTTCACGTCCGTGCGTTCTTCAGAAGGTTCCGGCGGTGAAAATGCAGGCGGAGCAACTCCGTGGCCCGGCACAACCGGCAACACTACGCGCGAACCATCGCTTCCACCCAGCTGCAATGAAGTGGTCATGGAGTACGGCGTAGGCAACATCATCGGCCACAGCGCATTCGAAATCGCCACGCGAATGCGATGGCCTTTGGGAAACACCCACGAGGTCAAATGCATTTCAATGTCGAGTGGATATAACTTGCCCGGTTCCAGATCGTGCGGTTCGCTCATCGAATTCCGTTGCGCCCCGTTGATCCCGGCTCCGGTAATCTGCGTAACGGTCCCGTCCGGTGCCACATCCGATAACCGCGCAAACCAATCCGCTAGCGGCGCAGTCGCCGAGGCTCGCAGCAAAGCATGAGGACGTCCCAGGATGGCCACGTCCCCTTCCAGCGGCGCTGAATCGTAAACCAGACTGAATGCGTCCACCGGCCGCACGTCGCTCAACAACTCGCCCCACCAAAATCCCGCTTCCACGCCCACCGACGGCACATACTTGAGCCGATGCGTATCAGGCTGCCCAGCAGCCTTCGCGAGCGAGTGATTAGACTGCAAGAAGAAAGTGGAGGCATGCGCCTCTTTCGGCGGCCAGATATCCTCCTGTCTCCACTCGCCCGGCACGTTTTCCAGATTCGGGTCCGGAGGATGCCAATGCTGCATATAAATAACCAGCCGCGGGTCTTGTTCCACGCCGGTATCGCGTCCCTTCAGCCAATGATCAAACCAGCGCACCGCTTCATTGCGCCACTCGATCTGCGGACCCGGCACGGCATCGTTCGGGAACGTATGGTTCCAGGGTCCAACGATCGCCTTAACCGTCCCGCTCGCCCGCATCAGCATGTCGGGCACGTTGTCGCGATAGCCATCGAGCAATCCGCCGATCAGGAAGCTGGGGATTGTGATTTCCTTCAACGGACGCACCCGCTCCCGCCAGAAAGGCCCATCCTGCTGATGCTTCAAATAAAGCAGCGACCACGGCGGAGTCTCGAATCGCCGGCCGAGCACTTGTTCGTCCAGCGTGTAGTCCGGTGCGCCCGTCCATCCCTGCGCCATATCCATGTTCAATTCGAACTCATCGACATGCGCGATGCCATCCACGTAATGCACGTCATCGTGAAACAATTCCGCCGTCGCATCCACTGCCAGAATCGCCTTCAATCCTGGCGCATGCCGCATCGCCAGCTGCAGCGCGGTGAATCCGCCCCATGAGATGCCGAACATTCCCACGTTTCCATTCGACCAGCTCTGATGCGCCAGCCACGCGATCACCTGCTCTCCATCCACTTGTTCTTGTTCGGAATATTCCCTCTCCGGTGGCGTGCCCTCGCTCGCGCCAAATCCGCGAATGTCCACTCGCACGCTCACGTATCCGCGCCGCGCGAAATAAGCATGCTTGGGGTAGTCGCCCGCTGCAGTGCCGTCATCTTTTCTATAGGGCAAATATTCCAGCAGGGCAGGGAACTTCTCTCCCGGCTTCGCTCCATCCGGCATGTAAAGCGTTGCCGCCAGCCGCACTCCATCCTTCATCGGAATCCACGCGTGTTCCATGCGAACTCCATACGAGGGGGGAGAAGGCGGCTCACTGGCGACAGCGGCGGGAAGAATAGCGAGAAAGATGATCGACGCAGCGTAAAGACGCAAGGCTATCCACCGACACGGTGTTGTGACCAAGCGAATCTCCTGAACTCCGAGGTGAACGAAGAAATTATTCCGCCGCTGAATCTTGCTCGCGCCGCATCGCGCGCAGATCAATTCCCAGATGCTCTGCCTTCTTATAAAGATGACTGCGCTCCAGTCCCAGCGATTTCGCCGCCAGACTCACATTGGAATGGCTCCGCTTCAACTCCGCCAGAATCTCGTCGCGCTCGAAGGCGTCGACGCGATCCGCCAGCGGCCCCGAGGTCAACGCGGAAGAAGCCACCACTCCGCTACTCACGGCCTTCGGCAAGGCGAGTTCCACGGTCGGAAGGTCTACCTGACCGTCGGTGGCCAGCAGCATCAGCCGCTCTACCATATTTCGCAATTCGCGCACATTTCCCGGCCAGCGGTGCGACTGCAACGCCGCCATCGCCTCTGCGGTGAACGGAATGGCTTTCCATCCATTCTGCGCGCTTACCTGCGCCGCAAAATGCCCCACCAGCGCCGGAATGTCCTCCCGCCGCTCCCGCAACGGCGGGAGCACCAGAGGAAAAACATAAATCCGGTGAAACAAGTCCTGACGAAATTTATCCTCGCGCACTCGCGCTTCCAGATCGCGATGCGTGGCCACCACCACACGCACATCCACTCCTACCGGCCGCTCGCCGCCGATTCGTTCCACTTCTCCTTCTTCGAGCACGCGCAGCAATTTGGCTTGCATGCCCAGCGGCATGTCGCCGATCTCATCCAGAAAGATGGTGCCGTGATCCGCTTGCTCGAACTTGCCAATATGTCGCCCCGCCGCCCCGGTGAACGATCCCTTCTCATGCCCAAAAAGTTCCGACTCAATCAACTCCGCTGGAACCGCCGCGCAGTTTAGCGTCACAAACGCCCCGCTGGCGCGCGCACTTCGTTCGTGGATCGTCCGCGCCACCAGCTCCTTTCCCGTGCCCGTTTCTCCCAAGATGCAAACCCGCGTCTCGCTCGCAGCCACGCGCTCCAGTTGCGCCATCACGCGCTGCATCGCCGTGCCCTGCCACACGATTTCGTGTTTGCCCAGCCGCTGCTTGAGTTGCCGGTTCTCACTTTCCAAACGTTGCAACTTCAGCGCATTCTCCACCGTCAGCAAGAGTTTTTCGGTCGAAATCGGCTTTTCCAGAAAATCCAGTGCCCCCAGCCGCGTGGCCCGCACTGCCATTTCAATATCTGCCTGCCCTGACATCATCACCACCGGCGCCGTCACTCCTTGCGCCTTCAACTCTTCCAGTAAAGCTAGTCCGCCTTTTCCCGGCATGACCACATCGGAAAGAATCACATCAAACTTCTGCGCCTTGGCCAGTTCTAGCGCTTTGGCCGAGTTATCGCACACCGTGGCCTCGTGCCCGGCCAGCCGAAACGCCCGCGACAGCGACGCCAGCGTGTTCGCTTCATCATCCACAATCAGCAGATGCGCTTTCGTAGGCAACCGTCCTCCGTCTTTGAATCACTTCACTATGACCGCGAGGAATCCCACCCTCGCAGCAACTCGATCACAAAAATCGTGCCCCGCCCCGGCTCACTCTCCACGCGGATTCTTCCTCCGTGATCACTCACCACCGACTGCACGATCGCGAGCCCCAGTCCTGTGCCGTGTTGCTTGCTCGTATAATAAGGAGTAAAGATTCGCTCACACTCTTCCGTTGTCAGCCCCGAACCCGTATCGGCAACTTCGATCAACACCTTCCCGTTTTCACCGCGCGTCCTCAAGGTCAGCGTACCACCCATCGGCATCGCATCCATGGCGTTCAGCGCGAGATTTGAAATGGCCCGGTGCAATAACTCGGCATCCGCCGCTACGGGCTCGAGAAGCGGATCCAGTTGCAGCACGCAACTGATCTTCGCATGCCCGGGAGCCTCCAGCTGCGCCTGAAACAGCCTCGCCGCGCCACGCATAACGTCATTCACCTGTACGGGCTGCAACTGAGGCGGCGGCATCTTCGAAAACTCGCTGAATCTTCCGATGATTCCCTTGAGATTTGAAATCTCCGCTAAGAGTGTTCTCGAACTCTCCCGAAAAACTTCGTCGAACTGCTCTGGGCTTTGTTGCCGCGCCCGCACCAGATTCTCCACCGTAAGCTGTAGCGGAAACAGCGGATTCTTCAGCTCATGCGCCAGCCGTCTGGCCAGCTCCCGCCACGCCGCCACGCGTTCGGCCTGCACCAATCGTTCCTTTTGCCCCAGCAACTCGGCGGTCATTTGATTGAAGGAGTCAGCCAGTTGCGCCAGTTCATCCTCCCCGGATACCGTTACTCGTGTATTCCAATTTCCCGCCGCCACTTCCTGCGCAGCCCGCGCCAGTTGCTCCACCGGACGCGTCACCCGCGCCGCGGCCCAACTGCTCAGAAGAATAGCCAGTACAATTCCGCCCGCTCCCACCAGCAACGCCGCCGAGCGAATATGCCGCTTCAACTCGACATAAGTTCGCCGCGAATTCCCGATCAACAAGATTGCCAGCAGGGGACGGTCTTTCCCGGTGCCCACGCCCCACAAAGGAATCGCATGGAACGCTTCGTCATCGGCTTGATTTCCAGACCACGCCACCACAGCCGTCATTTCCTGCCCATACTGGCGCACGGCGTCAATCAGCGGTTCCAGTTGTTCCGGTGAATACATCTTGTCAGCTGAAGTGGAAGGGTCGACCAGCAGATCGGCAGAGAAATGATCGCCACGGTTCTGATACAGCAGAGCTCTCATTCCCGCAGGCAAGTCCAGTGCAGAGAGGAAGTTCTTATCCAGGCGTCGCCCTCCAATTACATAAACCGGCCGATCTCCCACCCGCGTGGCACGCACGGCAAACAGGCCCAGCGCGTTTCCTTCCTGGAGCGGCTCCTGTTTCAAGAATGCTCCCTGCCCGCTAGCCCCAGAAAAACTTCCGGAGGCCTCATCTGGATATCCAAACTTGGCCGACCATTGCGCCGAAGAAACGATGGTTCCATCGCTTTCCACGAATTCGAGAAAATCCAGCTGATTGTTCTCTGCTGTCGATTTCGCCAACTCGAAATAGGGCCCGGAATCGACCGGTGCGTGGCTCAACGCCAGTGCCATGCGATTGACCGCTTCCGATCCGGCAATCGCCTCCACCCTTCGTTCGATATCATCGCCCTGCCGGTTGAACTCACGCCGGAACTGAGTCAGCAGTGCGGTGGTTCTCTCGTCATCGCTGTGTACGAAGGCGCGCCTCGTCACCTCTGACACCAACCAGGCCACGCCCGCCACTGACAGAAAGACGGTCAGCGCGAAGACAGCCAGCAGTTTGCGGCGAAACATCATGGTCGATCTTTTTCCACCCAGACCTCGTCCAGCCGCCAGCTTCCATCCGCCGCTGGCCTCCAATCGTTCAGCGCCGGAGACGTCGCATACTCTGCTGGAAGATGAAACAGCGGAATTACTCGCTGTCCCGCGAGCAGCGCCGCTTCGGCAGCATAAAGATCTTCTACCGACTCTCCACTCGCCTTCGGCATCGCCATTCCCAAAGTCTCCGCTACGTTGGCCAAAGCGATCCACGGATCAGCCGAAGCCAATGGGATTCTTACCAACCGCAAATCCGCCGTCGCCGCGGTCGTCAGCTGCAATCCCAGTCCGGCATCCTTGGCGTTCAGCGCCACTCGCTCCACCAGCACCCGCGCCACGGAATCGTTGGCATCATATCCCACCGTCCAGTTCGCCGCCGTGTGAATCTGGTCGCGAACCTGCTCGTGCTCCTGACGCGCCAGTTTCAGATCCGCATCGGTTGGGAATACGAACCCGTATCCGCTCATCCAGTTCGGCAAAAGACTCGCGGTTGGTTGTCCCGCGCCCTGCAGAAGCACGCTCTTCATCGAACCCCGATCGATGCTATGAGCCAGCGCAGACCGCAACAGCTTTTCGTCCGCCGTTTTCGGAGCGCCACTGAAAGCCAGTGCCACCAGTTCCATCGGTTGCGAACTACTCACCCGGCCATCCTCCATGGCCACTCGATGCCCTTGTTCCGGCGCTACCTCCACCAGGTCCGCTCGCCCCAGTTCCAGTTCATTCAGTTGCTCGCGGAAATTTCTTCCCATCTCTACTTCAATCGCATCCACGAATACCCGGCCGCGCCAATGATTCTCCTCCGCGGCCAACGTCAACCTCTTCCCAGGTTGCCAATCCTCAATGTGAAATGGACCTGTCCCGCTTAACTTCCCCCCGCCATTCTTCTTGACAATGCTATTGCGCGCGAGCGCAAGCTCCGCCGGCAAATCGGCATCGGCCTGATCGCGTTCCACGATCAGGGAGTCACCTTCGGCAAAAATTTTCCACGACGGATTCGCCGTTCGCAAAGAAGACGCCGCAATCTCCGTCGTCAGCGGCGACCCATCGTGAAACTTCACGCCTTGCCGCAGATGGAATTGCCATCTCTGGTTGCCCGGCGCGGCCTGCCAATCCACGGCCAATCCTGGATGGACTCTGCTGCGATCATCCACTGTGACCAGCGTATCGAAAATCAGCGCCAGCAAATTGCGTCGAGCGAAAGAATCCGCTTGCGTCGTGTCGCTCGGATCCAGCGACATTGGCGCTTCCCGCATGGCAACATGCACCGTTCCACCATATTGCGGACGAGACTCCGCCGAGCTGACATTTATGAGCAATGCCCCGAGCGACAGGCTACTGACTACAAGCCACTGCCAGCCGAAACGCTTCATAGTCTCCTGTCTCGTGGTTCCGAACCACCGCCATAGCACTGTCGCCCTTGGCCTCCGTCCACAACGCCGTGATCTCGCCGGGAAAATCCAGCGCCGCACTCACCGGTACCGGATCGCGGTCCGCAATCTCATAAAGCCTTACTGAATCCACACCATTCCCCGGCCCATTCTCCCCCGAACTCGTCGCCATCAACTGACCGCCCGCTCCGCACGCCGTTTTCACGCTCGCGATATCGCTGCCCCATCCCAGCTTCGCTGTCTGATCTGTCACTCCATCTACCATATGAATCTGTCCATCTGTTCCGGCAAAAAGCCACAACACATATCTCTCGCGAGGCAGCGCGGCCGCCGAATAAAACTTGCCCACCGTCATTAGCCTTCCCACTCCCGGCGTCAAAGCTCCAGTAAAGAAATTTCGCGATGCCGAATAAAAAGCGCCCAACGGCCGCACCGGTGGGGACCCGGCACTTAACGACGGGAAACTCGCCACCGCCGTCGCCACCAGTGGCCACGGATCATCACTCTCTCGGCAATTGAGCGTGAGAGGCAGGGTTGCCGTGCTCCGGCAAAATACGCCGGGAAGATAAACATCCAGCAAGTGATCCTTCGCCGCCATGATTCGCCCGCGCAAATCCCTCGGCCACGGCCGCGCATGCGTGATGGTCAGCGTCTGCTCCTGCTGCCACTTGCCACTTTTTAAGCGGTAGATCGCAACCTTCTCTCCATCCAGCACAGCGATCTGTTTCGGTGCGCTGTCTTCCTCCAGAACCACGGCATCCAGGATGCGCTCCTCCTGCGCCCATAGCGGAATCTTTCGAAGACTCATTGGCATGGATTCGTGCGCCCACCCAGCTTCGTCTCCGCGCGGCACCGACACCATGGCCACCGCCGATTCTCCCGTCCCCTGTTGAATCTGCGCGACCCACACATAGGATTGAGGGTTCTCCGAGAGCCACACTGCCACGGTCGCGGCCGCCTGCTCCGGCTTGGCAGCGCGCGCACCCAGTGCATCGAGTTCCGCGCGCAACGCACCGCTAATCGAATCGAAGTCTTTTTTTCCGAGAGAGGACCGGTTTTCCACCGTGATCGCAACCGCGCCAGGCCCGGTGATCGCGACAATCTTCCGCGCCAGTTGTTGCATGGGCTCGTTCCAATTTCCCGCTGCAGCACTCGCAAGACCACAGCACAAGATCACTACCAGAATGGCCTTCAACCGTGCGAGCGAATTGCAAATCGCGAGGCGCATAACGTTACCCGTAGCCCTCATTATTCTGGAGTCGCGCGAAGTGGCCAATGATCAGAGAGATACTGACCGTTGGCCACTCATCACGATCCACTACCTTTGCTGCTCCGCCTGCCCGCTCTGGTTCGCCACGTTCATGCTGCGCAGCACGTCGTTCGCGAAAAAGAATTTCCCATCCGCCGGCACCATCATGATCTGCAGCTTGTCTGAAAGTCGCTCGGCCACGATTTTGTTAATCAGCAGCGGATTGTCTTTCAAAATCGCCGCTTCGCTCTTCAGCCGGTCCGCATCCGCTACCGCCGTTACCCGAATGCGATCTGCCTCGGCGTCCGCCAGCAACTTCCGCCGTTCGCCCTCAGCTTTGCTATCAATCACCTTCGCCTGCGCCTCCGCTTCCGCATTCTGAATAGTCGCTTCCTTGCGCGCCTGCGCCTCCAGCCGGCTCTGCTGGATCTGCTTCTCCTTCAGCGGAAGCGTGTACTGCATCGAGTCCGCCTCACCCTTGGCTTGCAATACATGCACCTGCGCTTCCCCTTCCGCCTGCTTGATCTGCTGCACCTTCGTGGCCTCAGCTTCCAATTCGGCGATCCGCACTTCTTTACCCTTCAATTCCGTCTCAACGCCCATGCGATCGTTCTCCTGCTCCTTCAACAGAAGCTCCTCCAGTCCTTTCGCATATTCCGTCGGCAACTGGATGTCGCGCAGCATTACCTCTTTCACCACAATCCCATCCGCCGCTAGCTTCTGTGTGATCATCCCTGCCGCCCGCTGACGCACCTCTTCGCGCTTTGCCGAAAAAACCTCCCGCACCGTGTAGTTAGGAACGATCTCCCGCCAGACGCTTGCCACCGTCGGCGGTACGATCTCTTTTTCCACCGGATGCGGCAGATTTCCCTGGATATAGTCCAGCCGCTTCGCGTCCAGCCGGTAACGCACCGTGATTGCCAGTCCCAGCGTCAGACCTTCCTTTGCCTGTACATCGAGAAGCTGGTTCTTCCCGGAAACATTCGCTGCCGCGCTCTTTCCATCCTCCGACAAGCCGGTGGTAAAAATCTGATCGCGTGTGTCAAACAGCGCAACGTCTTCTACGAGCGGCGTTACCATGTGTGCTCCCGGATAAAGCGTTCCCGGCACCGTCCCGTTCATCTGGCTCACTCGCACTCCGGCCATTCCGCTGGGCACGACTACAATGCTGAAGGCCACCAGCAGCGGACCCCACGCCAGCATGGCCAGCGCGAGCGAAGTCCGCCAGCGCACCACCACTGGCGCCGCGGTCACGGCTCCTCCCGGCGTTTCCAGAGCGCGCCGGTACAACATTTCGCGATACAGATCGTAGGTGAGAATGCACACGGCCGCGAAGATCATTCCCAGGCCGCACGTGATCAGCAAGTACTTCAACGCCAGCATTGTCGTTCTCCTTTGCGCCTCAGCGCTTCTGTCCTGATTTCACCGGTACCGTCTGCCGGACAAAAAACAGCCGGAACACTTGCCCGAAAATCAGCTCCTCCGCCAGCAACGCGACCGCCAACGAAAAAATCATGCCTCCCACCACCGCCATGAATGTGATCACCATCTGCATAATTCCTCCTTAAGGCCCTGCTCAGATTTCGAATTCGAAACTTGGTACTCGGTACCATGTGCTCGGGACTAGGTACTCGCCCTACTATTGCCCGAAGGTGCCACTCGTCACGCGTGCCGTAGCCACATCCACCGCGTCTCCGAATACCTCCGCGATTTCCTCATCCCGTTCACCGCGAATCGCCACAGCGTCGCCCAGACGCAGCATGGCGTAGAGCTTCTCCACGTCGCGATTTCTCAGCCGGATGCATCCGTGCGACGTCGCATGTCCTACCGATCTCGGCGCATTCGTTCCGTGTATCCCATATCCCTTCACGTTCAACCCTATCCAGCGCGTGCCGACCGGATTGTCCTTGCCCGCCGCCATCACAGTTCCTTCGTGGTAATAAGTTGGATTGGCGACCCGGCTCACGATTACAAACTCGCCCGTCGGACTCGGACTCACTGCCGCTCCCACTGCAATCGGGAAGTAAGCCAGCACTTTCCCGGTTTCCAGCACCGCCAGCTTGCGGTCAGGAATGCTCACCAGCACCACGCGCGGCGCTCGACGTGGAGAACTCTGGGCCAAAGAGGGAATCACTGTCCCCAGAAAAAGAACGGCAATCATCCATTTCACTGTCTGTCTGCGTGTCGCTATATTGCCCAGTTTCATGGCCCATCCCTCGCACTTAGACACAGGGCAGGGCAGAATCCAAACTTTATGTCATTGAATGCAAATGAGTTAACGGAGGAGCGTAAGACTGGAAAGGTGGCTTGCGGACAACACTGTGTCAGGATGAACACGTCGCTCAAACCTCTTTAAGCGGTTGCTGAATCGAAATTTTCGGAGTGGGAAAACGGAAAGAAGCGACGTATGAGAGAGGGAAGGCGGGGGAGGGCCACCTCACTCGTCTCTAATCTTTAAGGATTTAAGGCGCCCGGCCCCTGCCGTCTGGGGTAACGGCTCTGTGGGGTTCTGTGGGTTAGGGCCGGGCGATCTCAACTAGAAGGCCTAGTTCAATGTCAGCATTCTGCCACTCTGATTTTTTCATGTCCGTGACCGTCGTCACGCTTCTGCGTGATTCCCATCATCTTGGCAAACTTTGGTCACGCGCACCTTCCTTATCTTTTTTCCGCTTGCGCACACCGCACTGTGATGAGCGTCACGGCCCAGCCCTCTTTCCCCCTCTACACTGACAATCGAGCTTTCGTTACCACTTTCTTTCGGAGAGATTCATCATGGCCTATGTAATTACCGATTCCTGCATCAAGGATTCCCTCTGCGTCGATGTCTGCCCCACCGACTGCATCCATCCCAAGCAGGACGAGCCCGGGTTCGAAGAAGCGAAGCAGCTATTTGTCGATCCGGCAGAATGCATTGACTGCGGCGCCTGCGTTCCGGCTTGCACTTCGGATTCGATTCTTGCCGCCGACGACATTCCCGAGGACAAGAAGCAATTCGTCGAAACCAACGCCGCTCATTTCAAGCACTGAGCTCCTCCTGTCCTCCTTGGGGTTCGAACCGGCGCCGAGCGTGGAATCGACACCGTGGAGTCGATTCCACGCCCGCGTCTTTTCTCCATTGCGGCATGAAATCTTCACCACAGAGTCACAGAGAAAATCCCTGATAGTTAATTGTTTCCCCCGAATTTCTCTGCGGCTCTGTGTCTCTGTGGTGAAAAGGTTTTCTCCTCATTTGACTTCTCCTTCTTCCCATCGCTATCGTTGCCCGCATGAACGTCGTCAAAGCCACGCGCTTTTTTGAAGCATGGCTGGCCTTGCGCACTCGTATCGATGAGAAAGACCTCCGCCTTAAACACGCTCGCATGAAGGCGGAGCTTTTCCCGTTCTTTCGCGCCACTTACTACCGCTGGGTGCAGCTCTGGCCACAGATTTGGCCCGATCTCGCCAAGGCTCCGCACGTTCTCGCCGTCGGCGATCTCCACGTCGAAAATTTCGGCACCTGGCGCGATATCGAAGGCCGCCTCATCTGGGGCGTCAACGATTTTGACGAAGCCTGGCCCATGGCTTACACCATCGACTTGGTTCGTCTCGCGGTCAGCGCCCATCTCGCCGTCGAAGCCGGCAGCCTTCCCCTCAAACGCGAAGATATCTGCGGCACACTGCTCGAAGGTTATCGCGAAAGTCTGCGCGAACAAGGTCGCGCCTTCGTTCTGGGTGGGCAGCATGAGTGGTTGCGCCTTATCGCCGAAGGCGAGCTGCGCGATCCCGTCCGCTTCTGGCAAAAAATGGATGCGCTCCCCACGCTCAAAACCGAAGCCCCGGTCAGCGCTGTCGATGCCATCGAACATCTCATGCCCGCGCCCGGCATCTCCTACCGTCTCGCCCATCGGGTTGCCGGACTCGGGAGTCTCGGTCACGCCCGCTACGTCGCCATCGCCGATTGGCACGGCGGCCGCATTGCTCGCGAAGCGAAGGCGTTGGTGCAGTCTTCTGCCTGCTGGGCAGAAAGCGTCGAAGCTCACGAGCAGAGAGGCCCCGCCGAAATTCTTTACCAGACCATCATCAACCGCGCCGTCCGCTGTCCTGATCCGTTCGTCCAACTGCGCGGCCGATGGATCGTTCGCCGCCTCGGCCCGCACTGCTCCCGCATCGAACTGGCTTCGTTGCGCGGCTCCGACACTGAACTACGCTTGCTCCACGCCATGGGATGGGAAACCGCTAACATCCATCTCGGTACCCCATCCGCGCGCAAAGCGATCCTCCGTCATCTCGATAAACAGGAAAAGAAGTGGCTGCACCAAGCTGCTGAAGTCATGCTGCAAGCCGTGCGCTCGGACTGGGAGGTCTGGAAGAAGAAGGGTTACCGCTGATCTGCTCGCGTCGGGCGACACTCTTGTCCGCCACTGTACCCGGCTTATCGGAACCAGTGATAGCCCAGGCTCACCTGGATTCCGTTGAACTCCTGATTATTCACTCCCAGATTCGCGTTGGAGATGTGCGACCAGCGGACGCCAACATCGATTGAGTTCCGCGGTGATCGGAAGACCTGAATCCCGCCGCCGCCCCGCGCCGTAAAGTTGAAGTCGGAAGTATTACCCGCTGGGAGATTGGTGTTGGTTCGCAGCCCGCCCCCGGCCAATTCGATGTAGGGGGCGACGCGTCTCGCATGCAAACTCGAATTCCACCGCAAAATGACCGGCTCAAAACCACCCCCATATAGATACTGCGGCCGAAACTGCCGAAAGACGGGAATGATATCGAATGCGTATTCGAACCGCCCGCGCCTCCAGCCGTGGCCGATTTCGTCGGTAAGAATCCTCCCGGCAGTAACTCCCGCCGTCAGAATCTGCGCCTCCGAAAAGCTGTTGGTGAGTTCTTCCCCGGTTTCCCCAGCCACCCACACGCTCACATCCCAATCTCGATTCTGCGCTGGCGCGCTCTGCGGGTATGCGGGCCGGGAAAAAACAAACAAAGATACAAGCAATGATGTCGAAAACAAGAATCCGAAGCCGCGCATGGGCTCTTACGTTAAACTATCTCGCCGCTCATGTCAGCCTCTTCTCACGATCCCAATCCGCTCCTGACCCAACTCGAAGCCGCCAAGAACCGCTTCAACCCTGGCCATGCCGCCCTCATCGCGAAGCTCCTGGCACGCCTCGCAAAGTTTGAATTCAGCGATCCCCATCACCTCATCCGCTTCCACGAGTGCCTGTTATTCCTGCGCGCCTTTCCGCACGCGCCATCGCACATCCCGCGCGTCGAACGTCTCCTCAACACATTTCACGTACGCATCGAGAAACTCCGCGCGCTGAATGCTGACATGTCCCTGTTCGACGACTTCGACACCTCCGGGATCGCCGGTACCACCATGCAGGACATTCTCTCCTTCGATGTCGCCCAATGGCTTGTGCGCCGCATTCCGCGCAATGTCGAAATCGCCTGGGATGATTATTGGGACGACTACCAATCCGAGCGTGCCCGCGGTTCGATCTGGCCGCGCTTCATTCCGCTCCTCCAGGAAGACGCCGACGTCGAAGCCAACGTCCCCTGGCAGCGTTGGCTCGATGCCGCGCGCGGCCGTGAGAAGCCGCTCTCCTGGCTCATCCGTCGCTTCGAGCAGCTTCCGCTTCCTGACCACCAGCGTGCCGAACTCTACGACTCACTGCGTCTTCCTCTTCGCTGGAAACTGGAAAACCTGCAAATTTCCCGCACCCGCAACTGGACGAGCCCTCGCCGCTTCTACTTTCACAACGCCCCATTGATTCAGCGCAGCGAAGTTTCCCTTGCGCACGAACTAGCCCAGCCCGGACCCAGGTTCGAGAAGCTCTCCGTCGCCGCTGGCGAATCCACCATGCGCGCCATCCGCGAGGTCATGGTCGTCCGCTACCGCGAACTCTACGGCACTACTCTCGGCGATCCGCGGACCGTGGTCCGTGCGAATCTCGGCCGTGGTGTCGTCATGCATTTCTGGGGACTCCCGCCCACTCGCCGTCTGCCGCTCCGCGCTTATCTCGCCGGTTACACACTGAAGAACGGCGTCCCCGTCAACTACATCGAAGCCATCGGTCTATGCGAGTGGATCGAGGTTGGCTTCAATACTTTCTACACTTATCGTCAAGGAGAGACTGCCTGGATCTACGCCCAGGCCCTGCGTTGTCTCCGTGCCCTCACGGCCGCAAAATTTATTTCGATTTATCCCTATCAGATCGGCCAGAATAACGACGAAGCCATCGACTCCGGCGCTTTCTGGTTCTACCGCAAGCTAGGTTTTCGTCCGGGCCGTGCGGATTTGCAGAAGCTTTGCGGAAGGGAAGAAGAAAGAATCTCCGCCCATCGTGAATACAAAACGCCTGCTCGCATTCTTAAGCGCCTGGCGGAAGCTCACATGTTCTACGAGCTTCAACCTTCCGATACGAAGGGACGGAGCGGGGATTGGGACACGTTCTCCACTCGTAACCTCGCCTTGCGAATCAACCGCCGCATGTCGCTTGACTTCGGCGGCAACGCCCAGAAGATCCGTCCAGCCTCGACCACGGCCGTTGCCCGAGCCCTCAGCATGAACAAATTCCGCTGGACGCCCGCCCAGCAGCAGGCTCTCGATGACTGGTCGCTGCTGCTGGCTCTAATCCCCGACCTAAATCGCTGGACGGCCGATGAAAAGATTCAACTGGTCAAAATCATTCGCGCCAAATCCGCTCCTAACGAAATGTCCTATCTCCGCCAGACCCGGCATCACCCGCGTCTGCGCCGGGAGTTATTGCGCCTAGGTTCTCACTGACTTAGCACTGCACTAACTCTCAATTGTGTGCCACACCTATCCCCATTACTCCAAATTATTCCAATCCGCATATTGGTCACGGCAGCAGGAGAAGAAAGACCGATGAACCTTTGTGAGGTGCCTTCCGACCCGATGCACGGTTATTATGGGGAGGTTATGTCCAAGATAATAAACCACCTGTGTGCCGTGCTGGGTGCGGCTTTTGTGGCGATCACGGTAACCGCAGTTCCGGCCGTCGCGCAGCGCACGCCTCTAACGCTCGGCACCATTAACAAGGGAGACGTCATCAAACTGAAATCTTGTCCCGCCGGATATTATCCCGGCATGACTTGTTTTCGGGGACAGGTGGATAACTGCGCGAACGCAACCAGTCTCAGTTTCACATACGGATATGAAGACCCCCAGGGTGAGCCAGTTGGAACCGTTATGTTCCTCGAAGGTGGAGGTGGCACGACGCCTTACGACCATCCTACGTACGCGCAGAAGTATTTACAGAACGGCTTTCAGGTTGTGTACGCGACGTGGGACAGCGATTGGGAGCTGACCGGAGCCGCTCCCAGCATCAAATATGCCGCTTGCCGCCCGGCTACTCTTCTGAACTACATCTACGAGAATATTTATAGCCGGGGCGGAATGTGCGCTCAAGGCTCCAGCGCCGGTTCCGGGGCCTTGGGATACGCTTTGGCGTGGTACGGAAGCTCGAGTTTTCTGGATAGCGTCGAATTACTTTCAGGTCCCGTCTTTGGCGATATCAAGCAGGGCTGCGAAGTCCCCGACGCGCCCACGGTCAACGTTTGCGCCACGGGACAGTTTGGCTGCGATGGTGCCGAGTGGCCCGATAGTCCTGCTTATGTAGATGGTGACCAGAATCTAATCAGAAATTGGTCCAATCAGCCGAGCTGCAATGCGGGGAAAACCACGAGCGCCTCCGTCAACGCGCTCTGGAAGGAAATGAGCATCGTTGACGGCACCGAGGACCCCAGTTTCACCTATCCCCAAACCGCCCTGGCCGGCTACCTGTGCAGCAATGTCGATTCGGTCCAGAACAATTCTGCTGCCCAGGGAGAATTTTTCTACCAGCAGTTCACCAGTACCCGGCAAACTGCCTCTTATTCCCTCACTCGAATCAACCACTGCTCCGGAACCGAGGGAGTAACCAACGGCGAAACTCCGCAAGGCGAAACCGGTTTCGTCGCCGTCAGCGACCACATGCTTTCCTCCTGCATCAAGCGCCACTAAGGGAGGTTACAATTCTGGGTGAACCAGAGCACTTCAGCGTGTTCTAGCGCGGCCCGTCGCCTCCGCAAACGCTAAAGTCTTCGGTATCGCCCACTCATGCCTCACCCCATCCTTCTCTACGACGGAGTCTGCGGCCTGTGCAACCGCTTCGTTCGATTCATCCTCCGTCGCGATCGTGATGGCATCTTCCGCTTCGCCTCACTGCAAAGCGCTCTCGCCGCTCGCATCCTTACCCGCCACAACATCAGTCCCGCTGACCTCGACACGGTCTATGTCGTCGTCAACTCTGATTCTCAAGGGTCGCCAGAATTGCTCCTCTCGCGCTCGGATGCCGTGCTGTTCGTCCTCAAGCAACTCGGCGCGATCTGGCTTGCCGTGGCGTTCCTGCTCCAACTCCTTCCGAAATTCGTCCGGGACGCTGCCTACAATGCCATAGCCCGTCGGCGTTACGGCATCTTCGGCAAGTACGAAAGCTGCGCGCTGCCGAGCGCTAAGGATCGCAGCCGCTTCCTCGACCTCTAAATCCTGCAAGACAGTGTCTTACAAATCAGCCTATAAATCCCGCGGTCCACCCTCCATTTCGCTACCTTCGGGCGCCTCTTTCAATAATTCATGCAAGTCCAGTGGCCGCGTGTACATTGCCAATCCGCCGTCCGGATTACGCGGCCAGCGTTCTTTCGGCTTATCGCAATAGAGTTCCACTCCATTCTCATCGGGATCGTTTAGATAAATTGATTCGCTCACTCCGTGGTCGGCCGCGCCCTGCAAGGGAATCTTCGCGGCCAGCACTCTCCGCAACGCCGTAGCCAGCGCCGCACGCGTCGGATAAACAATCGCCGTGTGATAAAGCCCGGTCGCGCCCGCCGCAGGCGGCGCACCTCCCAAACTTTCCCATGTATTCAACGCGATGTGATGGTGGTATCCGCCGGCCGACAAAAATACCGCTCCCTCGCCGTACCGCTGCGTCACTTCCAGTCCCAGCACTCCCGCGTAAAAAGCCAGCGCCCTGCGCAAGTCGGCAACTTTCAAGTGCACATGTCCGATTCGCACCCGCGGATCAACCACGTAAGCCGCATTCGTTGGCGGATCATTCTTCGCAGCCATAGCCTCTCCTTCTGAGCGGTACGATTATAGTGACCACCGACGGGTCGCGATCATCTCGCCTCGATCACGTCCAGCCTGGATCACTCCGCCGGCGCTCCTCGATCACATCGCAGCGTGACTCCCGTCATTGGACAACCGATCCCAACCGATTACCTTGAATCTGAGGTTCCTGCGGAAAGGAGAAATCCTATGACGACCAGTCCAGTGCTCGATCCGGAAGTGGAGACCGAGGTCGAAAAGGAGACCGCGAAAATCTCTGTGCCCAAGCCGCCGACGCCGCTGCGCCCGAAACGTCGAACTCTCCTCGAAGAGATCTTCGAAGGCCACGAGGATTTTCTCGGCTGCACTCCCGACTAGGAGAGAGGCAACGAATCGCCCACTTCAAACGGCTGGTAGAATGCCGTCACGAGGCTTCGCGTGGCGATTGTTGTGGATTTCGACGTAAAGAACAATATTCTGCGCGCAACTGTGCAAGGCCGCATGTCGGGCGCGCTTCTGCTGGAGTTCTATGCAGCCACGGCAAAGTACATGGAGTCCCACCCACCCTGTCGCGGCATCTTTGACTTCTCCCAGGCCACCGAGTTCGAAGTTTCCAGCCACGCCATCCGCCAACTCGCCGCCGCAGCCCCTGCATTTCCTCCCGGATACGCGCGCGTCCTGGTGATTGATAAGGATTTCATCTACGGCCTGGCCCGCATGTTTCAGATCCTGAGCGAAAAGACGCGTCCCGACTTGCATGTGGTCCGCACCATGGACGAAGCCTACCGTCTTCTCCAGGTGGAATCCCCCGAGTTCATGCCCCTGGACTTTCAAATCTGATTCCAAAGCCGGTGGTGGTCGAAAACCCGCGCCGGACGGAACGCCCCCAATGTAAGATGGCGATCTCAAAATCAGGGGAAGATTTGCCGACCCATTGTGCTTTGGAAAGGATGGCCAAATGAGCCTCTCACGCATCGCTCTCGCAGCCCTTGGCGGCTTTGCGGCATATTTCGTCCTCGGCGGTCTCGCCTTCGGCCTGTTTCGCTCACTGAAGAATGAGTTCCTCAAATACCCCGCCGTGTATCGATCCCAGCAAGGCCAGATGAGCCACATGCCGGCAGGAATGGCCGCAATGTTTCTGTCGATACTGGCGCTGGGCGTGATTTACGCCATGCTCTACCAAGGAGGCTCGAGCCTTGCTGAAGGGGCACGCCTCGGCGCCATCTTCGGTGCACTCGTCGGAGTCTTCGCGGTTGGTTCTTTTGTGATTCACAACTACGTCAACCTGAACATCGGATTGACGCTAACCTTGCAGCAAGCCGCCGCCTACTTCATCGAGTGGACCGCCACCGGTCTAGTCATCGGCCTTATCTACCGTCCTCCGGTGCCACACTGAGCGAGTCAGGTCTTAAGATCCAGCATGCGCGGCCGCGCTGTGCAACGGAGGATGGAAGGCGCCGATCCCGTCTCTTCCGTCTTCGTTCTCGGGGGCGCTGATCCTGAATTGCTCGACCAGACGGCGAAGCTCCGCCGAGGTCTCCACGAGTTCTTGCGCTGCTTTCTGGGTGTCTCCGGCCCCGCGCGAGGTGCTCTCGGCCGCCTGCGCGACGCCTGCGATATTGCTGGTGATTTCGCCGCTGCCGCGCGCCGCCTCGCTGACGTTGCGCGCCATCTCGTTGGTGGTTGCGTTCTGTTCTTCCACTGCTGTGGCGATGGTGTTCGAAATTCCGTTCACCTGATTGATGACTTCGCTGATGGAGGCGATGGCCTCGACCGCCGCCTTGGTGTCCGTCTGGATGGCTTCGATCTTCCGGCTGATGTCCTCGGTGGCCTTTGCAGTTTCCTTGGCCAATTCCTTTACTTCGTTGGCCACAACGGCAAAACCTTTGCCGGCTTCTCCGGCGCGAGCCGCTTCAATGGTGGCGTTTAAGGCGAGCAGGTTGGTCTGCTGCGCGATGGAGGTAATGACCTTGATCACTTGCCCGATTTCGTTCGAAGACTCGCCCAGTTTGGTTACGGTTGCCGTGGTGCTCCCGGCAAGGCGAACCGCTGAGGTCGCGATCTTGGCGGCTTCGCTGGCGTTCTTGGCGATTTCCTTGATGCTGGTACCCATTTCTTCGGCGCCAGTGGCGACGGTGTGAAGGTTCTGGCTGACTTGTTGAGCGGCGTTCGAAACGACGTTGGCTTGGGTGGAGGTCTCCTCGGAGTTCGCCGTGATCTGCTGGCTGGTCTCGGACAGAGAATCGCTGGCTTGGGCGACGTGGCGAGCGCTACCTGCGATTTGCGCGAGAATATCGTGCACTTTTTCGACAAATGAATTCAGGCAAGCGCCGAGTTGCCCGATCTCATCCTTGCGGCTTTGATCGACGCGGGAGGTGAGGTCATTGGCCTTCCCCATGGCCTTGAACTGGGAGGAGAAGGCATCGAGAGGACGGGTGATGCTCAACGTGATCCGCGTGGCCACAACCAGAAGAAGCAGTAAAGAAAGTCCGCACATCATAAACATGGCGCGTGTGGCGCGCCTGGCTTTGAGCGCTGCGCCGGCCTCTGCATCTTTCGCGCTTTTTGACAGCCGATCGCTGGTCTCCTCGATCTTGCCTTGCAGATCCTTGTAAAGCTGCATGTACGGTCCCAGCAGAGAGGGAGCCGAGCGGGGATCGTGCACGATAGCATTCACCAGCGAATCGCCGGCTTTCAAGTAATCTCCCACCATCTGCTGTTCGGCATCGAGCAGCGTACGGCTGGCCGGATCGACCGCTAGCTCGTGCGCTTTGGCTACGCGATCCTGGAGAAGCTTGCAGTGCTGCTGGAACTCCTCGACCTTGTTCTGCTGGTCCTCACCCTTTTGAGTGAACACAGCAGAAAGGTCGGCCCGGGTAAGGTCGTTGTATACTCCCGCTTCAATGTGGTTTCGGATTGCGGATCCGGTGGAGGCCACCTCGGCGGTCGTCTTTTCTACCATCGTAATACCCCAGTAGCCGGTTGCACTGACACAGGCCACGAAGAGCAACCCGCTGATGGTCAGCCCAAGCAGGCGCATCTTAATTGTCAAGTTCATGAAAGATATCTTTCACCCCGCGACCATTCGGCTGGGCCTACATTCTAAGTTTGTAACCGGCGTCGGCCGCAGCAACGCCGTCGACCTTCACGGATTTCACGCCGCCATCGCTGCCTTCGCCATGAAAGTCGCCGGCTTTCACAAAGCCAATGGCCCCCGCGGAATTGGCGACGAAACTCTTCGCCGCAGAGGTGCCCCCACTTCCTTGGGAGGCGTCGCCGACTTCCCGGTAAACGCTGCCTGCAAAAAGTACTTGCTGAAATCGCCGTCGTTCATGCCGCAAACAATCTTGAGAAACGCGGTTCGCTCCGGCGCTCCCGCCGCAACCATCACCGGGGCCACCGATTTGCCCGTGTCCCATTTGCTGCGATCGGACATAAACAGCTTCTTCAGTTCACCCAAGCTGAGATTGTCCACAGGATTCGCGGCGTTTACGATTACGACAATCGGTTCGCCGGCGGCTTGCAGCGGAGTGATCGGAACCGCCAGCCAGAGGGCGGTCGCGGCACCCAGGATCGCGGCCGCAGAAAGCACGAGTTCGAGACTGTTCTTTTTTTTCATGGCGGTCTCCCTTAGAACGTAAATGCAAGCTGAGTAGTCAAGCCATTCTCGCTCGGCAGACTTCTCAAATCGAACCGGTCGTACTGCATCTTGAACGCCGAGTGTTCGGTGAAGTCCCATCGAATCCCAACCGAAGGACCGTTGACTCTTCCCACGAATCCCGCGAAGCTGGACGGGGCAAGATCGTTCTGCGGGGCATAGGCAAAAACCGGATCGTTGCCGTTAGCGTTGAAATACTGATAGCGGAAATAGGGCCGGTAGGCGCCGAACCGTCGCGAGAACTGGGTGTAGCAGCCGCTGGTGTTGAAAGCGGGGGTGCCAGATACGCCGGTTTCTGAGTGCCTGTCAAGCGCAACCTCATTGAGGATTTCGTAGTTGTTATTGATGAAGACGGCATGCGCGGTAGCCACGGTCTCGTGCACTGCGGGCCCAGGAATCGAAAGATTGTCGTGACGGACGGAAAACCCGATCTGCAGGCCCGGGAACTTCTCGGGCCGGATGAACAGGCCGCCGTTGATCGACTTGCTGGTATTTTCATCCTGGCGGTTCTGCGCGGGCTCTACATTCAGTCCCCAAGCTCTGCCGTTGCCCGCCTCGACCACGTAGTTCAGGCCCAGCTTTCCGGACGGTAT
The DNA here is from genome assembly GCA_964403025.1 of uncultured Acidobacteriaceae bacterium. Classification (GTDB taxonomy): domain Bacteria; phylum Acidobacteriota; class Terriglobia; order Terriglobales; family Acidobacteriaceae; genus Sulfotelmatobacter. Next base: position 27,243 of record CAYOEH010000020.1, read on the forward strand.
CTTGCCCGTCAGATTTATGCCCACGTCCTGCATAGGGAGAACGCCGCCGTAGTCATCGAAAGAGAAAATGAATGGACGATCGATGGTGGTTTCCAGAAATTCGCCCTTATTAAAGGCTGTGTTGTAATACCCGACCCAGGTGTTGTATCGGCCCACCGATGCCGTGAGGTAGTCGTTTGGGTGGTACTTCAACAACAGCCTCGTGATATCCACCCCAATGCTGTTGTCCGTGATATCCGGCAGGAATAGGACTTCTCCCAGCGCGGAGACTTTGTCCGACAGGCGGGCGGTCATGAACATGTCGAACGAGCCGAAAAAGAATGTGCTGTCGGAGCCGTTATAGATCTGCCAGCCCACATCGCCGAAGACGTTGAACTTCAGCCGCGGCGCGACCTCGTTCACCTCCGGCGCTTCGACGGCAGGAGGAGGCTCGGGCGGGGGAGTGGCCGTTACCACGGCCGGCTGGGCTTTCAGCTGCTTGACCTCAGCCTCCAGTTCCTGCAAGCGCTGCATCAGCTGTTTATTCACCTCGTCCTGATTCACGGGCGGGGCGGGCGACTGCTGTGCCCGTGAGGGAATTACAATAGCCAGGCAGAAGGCCAGGGCGAGAAGGCTAAGCACCTTGTTCGTGGATATGGATAAGGAATTTTTCATATTTTTCCTGATGGCGTTCTCCGTCATTTCCGGACGAACCCGCGGTTCGTACTCCTTTTCTTCGGCAGATTCGGGGCCAACTTTATGTAGAGATTCCTTAGAAAGGGCGGACGAAGAGCGGTGAATGCAGCCTTCAGGTCGTAGACCAGGGTTTCAGGGGACTAACTGCGGGAGTGCCCTTGGGGATGGGATCAGGGAACGTTGACGAGGCACGGCCGTTGAGGAACGCGCCTTTACACCCTCCATTCCCGCATGATAACCTCGCTACTGTCACTAAGATAAATCGATACTAGAACAGGAGTGCACCAGGTTAGTGCTAGCCAGAGAGCAAAAGAAATCTGTC
>CAYOEH010000021.1:0-27860 GCA_964403025.1 uncultured Acidobacteriaceae bacterium
TTGGAGACGGTCAACTGTCGAAATCAACTGTCGAAACCAGGCGATTTCACTCATTGAGAATCGGGGATGACGGGTCAATGAGTGCAATGGTGATGTTTTCGGTTCAACCACTAGAATATGGATCGACGAACATCTTCCACCGCTTCAATAGCCATTCCGGGACATAGCATCGGTCCTTGTTCCGCTCGCACCATTCCCTCAGCTCGTGTGAGGCTTCGCACGTCTGCTCATTCAATTCGAGGGCTCGGACCTGCTCTTCAAACCCACTGGGCTCTGCTGGCCGATTCTTAGGCGGCCTTCCGCTGGCCCAGTTCGAGCTTCTTGGGTTGCGCCGCATTGAAGGCTCTTTCCTCGCTCGGGACGATCATACCCCGTCAGAATCCTGGTCAATGGGTGAAATGCTCTGGTGGCACGAGCGGGCCGTGAGCGAACAAATCAATTTGGTACTGAGGAGCATTCGTGGGTAACAAAGGCACTATAGAAGTCCTTCGTTGCTCTCCCAGGATCGGCCATTGCGTCGCGCGGGGTACTGAAGGGCCGCCCGCATTCGCTGCACCGTCCAGACGTGGGAATGGCTTCGCTGTAAGTCACGTCCTTCAGCGTCCTTTCGGCCATCTCGGGAGTCTGATGCCCCAAGAGAGCAGGGTCTGTGATAAAGATCACAGCGCGGTGTGACATTAAACTGGCGGCACTCACGCGCTCCAGCACTGCAATTCGATTGCAGATCGAGGACTGTACGAAGCGAACGTGCTCGGTTGGAGCGCTCTACACCACATTAAATCGCTTGGAAGAAAAAGGCCTGATCGAGACATGGATGGGAAACGCTACGCCTCAACGTGGCGGGCGTGCAAAGCGAATGGTTCGCATTAGGCCAGCGGCGTGAGAGAGGCGACCGATTTTTATAGAGCTGTTAGACGGTCGAGCAGCGGAGTACCCTGGGAAACGACTAGTGTCGGAGGAAAGCCGTGACGAAACTGTCAAGTCGGTTTGTCGCTGCGATCGCCTCCGCACTGGAGCCCCACGTTCGTGAAGCCGTATTGGGCGACCTGACTGAATTACGCGCCTCCTACACAAGGACAATCTACGAACTCCTCGGTTTGATTTTGAAGCAGGAGGCCCAACTCTGGAGGACGTGGAGACCGTGGTTGGCCCTGTTCGGAATTGTGGGCGCTATTGGCTGGCTGCTCAGCAACGTTTGCCTTGGAGTTGCCAGCGATGTTGCGAGGCACGCTCTCATTTATTGGCAATACGGAGTGCGATACAACAGCGGTTTGACTGGCGCTCAAGAGATTGAAGTCGTGGTTTGCACGTCATTCGCAGTTGTGTGTTGGTCTTGGATCGCCGGATTCACGCTGTCGGAATTATCGGGCAAGACTGCTCTCATCAACAGAAGTCTGTTCTGTTTGGCTTAGTTCTGTCTTTGTGGTCCGCTGGGATTATTGCTGTATTTCGCGCGGCTTGTTCTCAATGCGCTGGACCTGGTGGCGCTGCCACACGCTCCTAGTTTCTCAGCGCTGGTATTCTTCGCGGCGTTTCCCCTTTCACTAGCGACGCTGCTCTTCTTAATTCCCGCCCTATTAGGAATGCGGCGTGCCCAAAGAGGCTCGAATATCGCTCGACCTTACGCTCTACTCCTTTCTGCATCTGTCGCCGCTGCAACAGTCCTCTTGACATGGATGCAGGGCTGGCAACGGGCTGCATTGGAAAAGTGGAGCGAAGGAAAGTGGAGCCCCGGAGGTACGTCTTGGCCCGAAAGGCTCGTCCCCCTTCTCGTCCTGAGTTGGCCGGTCGTGTATTTGCTGGCAACGCAGAGGCACCACGCCAAAAAGGAGCCCGTTGTTGGCTCACTGTCGTAAGCAGGCGATTACACTCAAGTGCCCGGCCCCAAGCCATGATGAGTGAAATGATTCCATAACAATGTCGGCTCCCAGGCCCGAGTAAACTTTGGAGGCGCAAACCAACCAAAGGGCTCGGAGGAAAGGAGCCGAACATGCTGATTATAGGTTGTGACTATCATCCGGGCTTTCAGCAAATTGCATTGGTGGACACAGAAACCGGCGAGGCCGACGAACGGCGACTGACTCACCGCGAGGAAGCCGAGCAGTTTTACAGGACGCTCAAGACACGAAGGGTGCGTATCGGGATGGAAGCCAGCGGACACGCACGCTGGTTTGAGCGTTTGCTGATCGAGTTGCAGTTTGAGTTGTGGATCGGTGATGCAGCCGAGATTCGCACCAAACGAGTGCGCAAGCAGAAGACTGATCGGCAGGATGCGCAGCTGTTGTTGAGGCTGATGATCGAAGAGCGCTTTCCGCGGATCTGGGTGCCGGACGCAGAGAATCGGGATCTGCGGCAACTGCTGTGGCATCGGCATCGATTGGTCCAGATGCGCACGCGCATCATGAATCAACTGCATGTGGTGGCTCTGAACGAGGGGGTCCGGCGCAAGAAAGCGCTATGGCGACCGGCTGGTCGCAGTGAACTGGAATCGTTAGTGCTCGCTCCATGGGCACTCCGACGTCGTCGAGACCTGCTCGACTTATTCGACCAACTGACTCCGAAGATCCACGACTTGACGCGAGCGCTCGAGGAGGAAGTGGAGAAGCGGCCAATCGCACGGCGACTGATGACTCATCCCGGAGTCGGGGTACTGACGGCGTTGGCCTTCGAGTTGGTGATTGGCACTCCAGCACGCTTCGGTTGTGGCAAGCAAATCGCCAGCAATGTGGGTCTGGTTCCTACGGAGGAATCCAGCGGGGATCGGCGACGCCTGGGACACATCAGCAAACAAGGCAACGCGCTGTTGCGGTTCTTGCTGGTGGAAGCGGCGCAGGTCACGGTGCGCAGTCAACCGCAGTGGCGCAGCAAGTTCTTCCACCTGGCCATGCGCCGAGGACGGAAAATCGCGAAGGTCGCGATGGCCCGAAAGCTGGCGGTTCACCTGTACTGGATGTGGCGCCTGGGTCGGGATTTTGGTCAGTGTGAAAAGCTTGGTTCGCACGCGGGAGAGCCCGGAAATCGCCATGGTGTGCAGTAAGTCACCGCCGTAATGATCGGGCATCCCGCTGCCCTTCGCAGGGGAGTTCGAAGTAGTAATCATGATCGCAGTTGGGATCGAAGAGATGGATGGGTCGGACTGAGTTCCTGACCCCAACGATTAGAAGCGAGCCCAGGTTGGAAAGCGCAAACCACCCACGAGAGAAATGGCGCTCTTCTTCGAGTGCATGCCGTCGTGTCCTCGAAAAACGCTTGACACCGCCGACATTGTTAGAGATGGCGATTTTTCACCAGTTATCGAGGTGGCGTCGCGTTTCTAGGACTTGCGTCTTGGCTTTCATCGTAAAAGCCATCGTCTTTCTTCAGCAATGAGACTGAAGAAACATCGTTCACCGCTTGCCCAGTTGCGTTATAACCAATTCAGCGCCGATACACCGCACAGTGGGCAGGTGAGATTGGTCGGGTGAGTTTTATGCCCTCTACTTTTCAGGAGGTCGCGCGGTTTCCGCCTAACACTGTCGCGATCAAGATCGCTATGGCTCTTGCTGTCGGCATGCTCGTTGGGTTTGAGCGAGAGTCTGCCAGCAAAGATGTCGGGATACGCACGTTTGGATTGACGGCGCTACTCGGGGCTGTGAATGTGATGATTGCACCCGCATACGGCATTGCCGCCATGATCGGCGTGATCGTGTTGATCGCATTTCTCAACGCCCGCAGCATGATCAGCAATGGCTCTTTGGAACTGACCACTTCTGCTGCGCTGTTGGTCACCTATGCCTTGGGCATACTGGTCGGACTTGGCCACACTTTCACGCCGGTCGCGGCAGCGATTCTGATGACGCTTTTGCTCGCGTGGAAGGCGGAATTGCGCAAGTTCGCCGGGGGCGTGAGCATGGAAGAACTGCGCGGAGCCGTGCTCCTCGGCTTAATCGGGTTGGTCATCTACCCAGTCCTGCCGGACCGGTTCATTGACCGTTGGGAACTCGTGAACCTGCGGCAGGCATGGGTCTCGGTCGTCGTGATCGCCAGCATCGCTTTTGTCAATTATGTGTTGCTACGGTTGTACAGCACGCGGGGGTTGTACTGGACGGCCATCCTTGGCGGATTGGTGAACAGCCGCGCCGCAGTCGCCGAACTTATGACTGTCGTCACCGACTCTAGAACCACGGTGGTGGTAGTTCTGCTCGTGACCGTTGCCATGTTCATCCGGAACATCGTCCTGCTGGCACTGTTCGCACCCAGAGCGCTGCTCACTGCGGTCGGCCCGCTCTTCGCGATGGCGTGTGTCGCCCTGTTGCTGCGGGGCGGCAAGCCAGACGAGGAGCCCGGTCAGGAGCTGACTCTGGGTTCTCCCATCTCCTTGAGAAGAGTGTTGGGATACGGAATGCTGTTTATCGCGATTGAAGTCGTCGGCACCCTCGCTGAGAGGCTATTCGGTAACGTCGGCTTTATGCTCGCGAACGCCATTAGCGGCGTGGCAAGCAGTGCGAGTGCCACCGTGGCAGCCGCAAACCTCAGTACCAGCGCAAAGATCACGCCAGAACTGGCGGGAACTGCGGTGGTAATCGCGTCCATGGCAAGCGCATTCACAAATGTACCTTTGGTGTTCAAACGTCTGTCCGGCAAGGTCCTGTTCAGGATTGCGAGTTCTACCGCGCTGCAGATAATCGTCGGAATCACGGTACTCGCCGCCCAGCACTATTTTCTATCGCGGTAGCTGGAACCCCACTGGCCTAGTTACAAGAAATACGCTTCTCCTTGGGTGAGCCCAGGCGATTACGCTCGTTGAGAATCTCCACTCTCCGTCTGGGTCAATGAGTGTAATCGGGATATGACGCCAATTGAGAGATTGCCTTACCAGTTGGCTCGAACAACTTCTAGTGTCCAGACTGGAATGGCCCTAAGCCGGTATCAGGGAAGAACCAGTCGCTCGGCTTTTGGCGAGCGGAGGCCGAAACCCAGTGGATTGGTGTGCGCGAGCTGCCTTCACGCCGCTCAGGGTTCACAAATTTTCTTTCCTCCCCCGCTGCCGAATCGTCGACTCGGATTTCTACAATAAGGCTCTCAACACGGACGCGCGGGTGTAAAATGGCTGCCATTTCGGAAGCCAAGAAAGAATCCACGGGTTTTCAGGGCAGAACACTTCAACCACAAGAAAGACATAAAGGGGGCATATGCGAAAAAACAGCAGCTCTGCCATTTGCTCGATTTTGGCGGTTTGTTTCTACCTGTCCGTGACCGCGTTGGTAAGTGCGCAAAAGCCGCCAGCTCAGGTAGGTGGCAACCTTCTACCCGACGGCTTTTACATCACACCAACGGCAGCGCCCGGCTCCATATTCCTTCGACTGCGAACTGGATTGCGTCCAGACGGCTCTGCCGACGCCGATGGTGCGGTCAATACCGCGCTTAGTCCCGACGGCACAGCGTTGCTCATCTTAACCACGGGCTATAACACAGGCTTCGACACGCAGGACTCCAGCGGCACTCCTATTTTGTGGAATGCGCTCGACCCTATTACAGGCCTGCCGACATCCACTACCACGCCGAACGCAGAGTGGGTGTTCGTTTTCGACGTTCGCGGGACGCACCCCGTGCAGAAGCAGCTGATTAACATTCCCAACACCTATGCCGGCTTGGTATGGGATCCCTCGGGTACTCGGTTCTACGTGGCCGGAGGCATCGATGATCGAGTCGAGGTGTTTAAGAACTCCAATAGCGGAGCCAGTGCCGATGGGACCTATGTGCCGGATGCTCCGTTCGTGCTCCTGAATCACAACCAGCCGGCCGACGTGCCGATACAGGAGTTCCCGACGGGCGGTCTTTTCGTCACTACGCCAATCGACACGAACCCCATTGCACTGGACATGTTCATGCCCTTCAGCGCCCTCGCCGCTGGATTGGCGATTACTCCTGATGGCAGCACGCTGTACGTGGCCAATTACCAGAACGATTCGCTGTCGATCTTGAATACGGCAACCCGCACGGTGACGAACGAGATTCACTTCTTCGTTCCGGGACAACTGACGGCGATTGGCGAAATGCCTTACTGGCCGGTAGTGCTCTCGAATGCGCAGGGCGGAACGGTGAAGACCTACGTCAGCAGTCAGCGCGACGGCCAGGTGCTGTCGATAAGTCCTTCCGGGACGATCAAGCTAATCCTTGTCCATGGCGAACCCAACCGCATGCTGCTCTCCGCTGATCAGCTTCGGCTATACGTTGCCAATGGCGATCTTGACGAGATTGAGGTGATCGACACCACTAAAGATGTGGTGACAAGCCGAATCTCGGTGGCGCGCCCCGGATACAACTACAAAGGCTCCAACCCAAATTCTCTTGCGCTAAGCCCTGACGGCAAAACGCTCTATGTAACTTTGGGCGGGGAGAATGCGGTGGCTGCCATCGATGTAGCGTCGCAAAAGCTGCTCGGCCGCATCCCCACCGGATGGTACCCGAGTTCGGTGACGGTCAGCGCCGACGGTACTCGCCTGTTCGTCGTGAATATGAAGTCCAATGCCGGTCCGAACCTGGAATACCGCGTCGACTGCCCCGGGACGGGAATACCGCCGCAGTTTTCGCAGCTTCTTTGCCCGCCACCAAATCCGACCTCCCGCAACGAGTACATTCTGGCTCTGTTGAAGGCTGATTTTCTCACCATTCCCATTCCAGATGCAGACACGCTTGTTTATCTATCGAGCCTGGTGGATGCCAACAACGGCTTCAATAATCCCCAGCATGATCCGATGATGGCGTTCCTGCACCAGCACATCAAACATGTGATCTATATTCAGAAGGAGAACCGTACCTATGACCAGGTGCTGGGCGATCTTCCGCAAGGCAACGGCGATCCCAAGCGGGTGCAGTTTCCGCAACCCATCTCGCCCAACGAGCACCTGCTCGCGCAAAGGTTTGCGCTGCTCGACAATTATTACGACGCGGGTGATGTGAGCGGCGACGGCTGGAATTGGGATACGCAGGGTCACACCAATGACGCCACGGTCAAGAACGTGCTCGTCGGCTATGGCAATGCGAACTTCAATATTCCCTTCGACTGGAACGGGAATCCACGCAACATCGGCATCGCCGTGCCCGATACGACCAGCGGGACACCTAGTCCGAGTACGGTACGCATTACCACCCTGTTCGATCCCACAGGGAACTCCTCCATTGAGCCTGGATCGAAGGACATCACCGCCTCCGAAGGCGCCGATGATCTGGATCCAGACGCGCTGGGCGGATATATCTGGGACAGTGTGCTACGCGCCGGCCTGACGGTCCGCCATTACGGACTTTACGCCGATGAGAATTACTATGTCGTTCCGTCGGCGGGGCCGCCGTTGTATATACCAATCGTCCGCGACGCCTTCGCGCAGAAGGTGGTGCAGGCGGTTCCGGTGCGCAAGTCTCTCATCGGCCGCACCGATCTTTACTATCGCGGCTGGGACCTCAACACTCCCGATCAATACCGCTTCGAAGAGTGGAATCGTGAGTTCAACGAGTATGTGACAAAAGGCGATCTACCCAGCTTCGAGATGGTGGATTTTATGGAGGACCATTTCGGCAACTTCTCATCGAACGCCGCCAGCTTGGAAAATCCACTGGCCCAGATGGCTAGCAACGACTACGCTGTCGGCCGTTTAGTTGAGGCCGTCAGCAACTCGCCCTATTGGAAGGATACGGCGATCTTTGTTGTGGAAGACGACGCGCAGAACGGGCCCGACCATGTGGATGCGCATCGCTCGACAGTGTTTGTGGCTTCCCCCTACACCAATAGCGGCGCGGTCGTTCACACCATGTATAACTCCACCAACGTGGTTCGGACCATCGAGGACATTCTGGGAGTGAATTACCTTGGTCTCAATGACGCGAATGCCCTTCCCATGTCCGACGTGTTCGTCAAGGAGCCCAATCTGCAGCCATATGTCGCGCCCATTCCGGGCATCCTGTGCGAGCCTCCGGTGGATCCGACGCTGGTCCCCGAATGCCACAACCCGGGAAGCCGGCCCGTCACCGCCGCCGTCAAATCGCTGCACGACGGCAAGTGGTGGGCGCAAGCAACCAAAGGCTTCAACTTCAATCACCCTGACATGGTGAATGCCGACTTGTTCAATCGCATTCTATGGCGGGGAATTATGGGAGACGACAAATCATACCCCACGCCTGGAGTTAAGCTGGCGGGAAAAGAAGCGTCGGAAACTGATCGCGATTGATGCGCGCCAGCTTCGAGGTTGTGCAAACCTTGCAGGAGCGGATGGCGGCACTCACGCCGCCATCCCGTCGCCCAGGCGCATCGGACAACGGAGCTGTTGAAGACAGCGTGGCTCCGGCGAATCGTCGGCAATTGCGGAAAGCTGCGACGATCCCGTGACTAAGGCCAAGTCGGTTCGGCTGACGATCTGTGGGAGAGCAAAGCCAATGCAGAAGCTTACAACACCAATACCTACCCAGAAGTGTTGAAAACCTTTGCAAGAATGATCGATGGAACGCCCAAGGTTCAGACGTTTGAGGCTGTCGCCTCGACCTTCCATAAAGTTGCCGTAGCAGCGTAAAGGTTTGTAAGTTCGCACGGGAAGGCGGCCAGCCCGCCTTCCCACTTTAACAAAGCGCCGAGGTACTAATCGCTTGGAACGGAGGTCCCTTTCCTTGAAAACTCTTTGGTTTGCTATTTTATCTCTGTGCTTTGCCCTAAGCGTCGTCGTCGCTCTCTCGCAGGACGCGCCGAATCAGGCACCGAAGAGTCCGGCGGACATAGGGGCTCGGCTGACAACCATCATGGGTATAGTTCAGGAAAATGGCGAGAAATTGAGGTTGGTAACCGAGCAGAGGGCCTGGAAGGTGGACAATCCGGAGACCCTTAAGGGTCACGAAGGACACTACGTGCACGTGGAAGGCTACGTCTACCCGGACATCGATTTAATTCACATCACAGAAGTGAAGATACCGACCGCACGTGAGGCCAGGGAAGCTGACATCAAGTAAGCGCGTGGTGCTCGATCGTGGCCGCCCACGGCTTTGGTACGCGCCGAGTTGTGGGAGCCGTCGAGCCGATCATTCTGGATGTGACGGATGCCGGTCAGATCGCGGCGGCAGTGGAAATTGTCAGGGCCAAAATCGCGGCCGGAGGCAGACTCCACGCAATCGTTAACAATGCGGGTGCACAATGGCCCGGGCCGATCGAGACTCTGCCGCTGACTGACTGGCGGCTGCAGTTCGACCTGATTTTCTTCGGCCCGATTGCTCTTACCCAGCAGTTTCTCCCGCAACTTCGCTCCTCGCGCGGACGAGTGATCAACGTGACCTCAATCGGCGGGATAATGCCCGGTCCGATGATTGCCGCCTACCAGGCGGCGAAGGCCGCGTTGGAGGCGGTGAGCGACTCAATGCGGATTGAGTTCTCCCCATTCGGCGTTCACGTCTCCGCCATAGCTCCCGCGTCCATTTCCACGCCGATGCTCAAGCGGTCCTCCGAGCAGCTCAATAGGATCGCGGATGCCCTGCCGAAAGGCCTTCAGCCCTTCTATGCGGATGCCCTCCGGGCGTTTGCGAAGGCGACTGTCACGGCCGACAGATTTTCAATCTCCCCGGAGAAGGCATCTCTGACGATCCTCCGGGCGGTGACGGCATCCCGTCCCCGAGCCCATTACCTGATCGGGGCGGCCGCGAACGTCGCCGCGTTCATGAAGCGTAACCTTCCCGACCGTTGGATGGATGCGATCACCTTCCGGATGATGGGTCTGCCGCGACAGGTAAAGTCGCAGAAGGGTGAGTACGAAGTCCAACCACAATCGTGAACTTCAGCTCTAGCGGCGCAAAAGTTGCTATCCCCCTTTTCGGTGCCTATATCCCTAATATCCTCATACGTCGGCTCCCGGTTGACGGGCGAACCGGCAGTTATCAGCTCGCCCGTTGGGTTAGTACCGAGAAACGCGCTTGTCGTCATCAACGCCCGAATTGTCGGCCAACAGGAAGTAATCCAAAACTGAAGGCCGCCATCTCTGCCAAGCCCGGCTAATCACGTTGGAGAAACGCTGGTGTAAAATTGCGGCCTTCCTGCCAAATTCTCAATGGCGGAATCTTGCGAGGTCTGCGATGCGTCTCCTGTTTCTAATTGCTTCATTACTCCTTGCCGCGATCACCGTTGCGCAAACACAGAAGGCGAGTGGCGTAGCGGACTTCGTCAGCGTCGATACTCCAGTCTTCGTTCTTGAGCATGTCCGAGTCATCGATGGTACGGGTACGCCGGCGAAGGAGGATCAGGCAGTCGTGATCGCGAACGGCAAAATACAATTCATCGGCCCGGAGGAGTCCGCCCAAATCCCTCCGGGTGCGCAACGAATGGGGCGCTCTGGCTACACGGTCATCTCTGGCCTGGTTGGAATGCACAACCATCTGTATTACACCGATTCGTACACAGTGCAAGTTGTCGGCGGAAAGATTGGCGAGCCGGGATTATTCATTGCGGAGATCCCTTACACGGCACCTCGACTCTATCTGGCGGCTGGGGTGACCACAATGCGTACGACGGGGAGCCTAGAGCCTTACACCGACTTGAAAGTCAAGAGTCGGATCGATGCAAACCTGATGCCGGGACCCAGCATTGACGCCACGGCACCGTACCTGGAAGGTGCGCCGACCCGATTTGCGCAGATGCATGAACTTACCGGACCGGACGATGCGAAACGCATGGTCGAATACTGGGCGGCGGAAGGCATGACCTCGTACAAAGCGTACATGAACATCACGCGCGAAGAGCTGGGGGTGGCGATCCAGCAGGCACATGCGCACAAGCTGAAACTGACAAGGCATCTGTGCTCCGTGACCTGGCCGGAAGCGGTAGCTTTGGGAATCGATGATTTGGAGCACGGACCCGTTTTTACCGACACTGAATTCGTCGCGGACAAGAAGCCCGACGTGTGCCCAGCAGGTGGTGGCAGAAGCAGCTGGGCCAAACAGGACGTGAACGGTGCGCAGGTGCAGGAGATGATCCGCGATCTCGTGTCGCATCATGTCGCGGTGACCTCGACGCTGCCGGTGTTTGAAGCCCATGCGCCAGGGCGCCCGGCGTTGCAACCGCGCACGTTGGATGCGATGTCCGCAGAATCGGCGCAAAGTTACCTCACCGATCGTGCAAGAGTGGCTTTGGACTCGCCGATGATGGCGCTGTTGCGCAAGGAGATGGATTTTGAGATTGCCTTCGTCAAGGCGGGGGGCTTGCTGCTCGCCGGTCCTGATCCAACTGGAAATGGTGGTGTCCTGCCGGGTTTCGGCGATCAGCGCGAGATAGAGCTGCTCGTGGAAGCGGGCTTCACACCAGTGGAAGCCATTCACATCGCCACGGAGAATGGCGCCTTATATCTCGGCCAGCAAGATCGAATCGGAACCCTCGCCTCTGGCAAACAGGCAGACCTCGTTTTGATCAAAGGTGATCCCTCAAAACGAATTGACGAGATCGAGAACGTCGAGACGGTGTTTAAGGCAGGGGTCGGCTACGATTCCAAGAAGTTGATTGACAGCGTGCGAGGACAGGTCGGAATTCGATAGGTGCACCCAGTTGGGTATTGCCAGCTTGCCACCAGCACGATTCCGGGCGTGTAGTCGGCTAATCGGAAGTTATCTACAAACGGGCTTGGAGGAGATCAACGGCAATCTCCTGGAAGAGGACTTCTAGCTGTAAAGGTAGCCAGTCCGGGTTGTGAGTGTGAGCGCCTGATTTCGACACTTGTCGGGCCCGTTATAATCACGCCGATGGCCAGCGACGCCTTTCTCTCGTGGGCGAATCGGACCGTGCTTCGCCCGGGCCGCGAAGAGCCCTACCTGTCGATCCAGGACATCGTCGTTTTCGTCCGCGATCTAGAAGTGAGTAAGCGATTCTACTTGCAACAACTGGGCTTCGAACTCATCACAGAACAACGCCTTCCCACTGGCGAACGCTGGATCGAAGTGGCGCCTCCCGACGGTAGCGCGAATCTCGCGCTGGTTGAACCAAAGCCCGACTCGCCGGAATACAAACTGATTGGTGGCTACCGCTGGGTCCTATTCATGACCGAAGATGTCGACGCCAAGTACAAAGAATGGAGCGAACGCGGCGTCCGTTTCACAACTGCTCCGGAGACGCCGGGGTGGGGCGGCACCTATGCGCGTTTCGAAGATCCGGACGGGAATGCGTTTGGCCTGGAAGGGTTCGATGAGGTGAGGCAAAGCCTGGAGTTACGCCGGCAGGCGCACGCCCAGAAACTAGAATCCGAACGCCGCACCGCCCAGGAACTGGAAATAGCGCGACAGGTGCAGGCGCGCTTGTTTCCGCAGATTCAGCCGGAGTTGAAAACGGTCGAATACGCGGGTATCTGCGTACAGGCGCGACAGGTAGGAGGGGATTATTTCGACTTCCTGAATCTTGGGCCGCAGCGGCTGGGGTGGATCATCGGCGACGTTTCCGGCAAGGGGATTGCCGCAGCTCTGCTGATGGCAAATCTGCAGGCCAGCCTGCGGAGCCAGTCGGCGCTGGCTTTCGATGAGCCCGAGACGTTGCTCCGGTCTGTGAACCGCCTGTTCTACGACAACACCGGCGACAGTGCCTATGCCTCGCTTTTCTTTGCCGATTACGACGAGGCGGCGGGGCGACTGCGCTACGTGAATTGCGGCCATTTGTCGGGTCTGTTAGTAAGATGCGATGGCAAAGTGGATCGGCTCGAGTCCACCAGCCCGCTGCTCGGGCTGTTCAGGGATTGGAATTGCTCGATGCGGGAGCAGCGCCTTTCTCCCGGGGATGTGCTTGCGCTTTACACGGATGGCATCACCGAAGCCAGCAACGAGCGAGGAGAGGAATTTGGCGAGCAGTGCCTGATTGAGTCACTTCAGCAACATCGGGACCTGCCGTGCCAGGCTTTGCTGACCGCAATCATTGATGGTGTTCAGCGATTCAGTTTTCAGGAACAACACGACGACATCACAGCGATCGTTGCGAAGTTCAAGGCTAGTAGCTGACGTGTCGTCGGGCGGATTGAATGGCCTCTGACCTCTTTCCATGCCTCTGGCTGAAGAAGCGGTCCAGAAATGGGCTTGGGGGAAGCATCAGAAAAAGATTCTTACATCCCTCCCAGTTTCGCTTCGGCCTGGCTCTTCTCGCAGGAGGACATCGGCAGGCAACCGATCAGAAGGGCGCGAGTCGGGGTACTCTGGATTCATTCTGTTGTTCGACCGCGTAGATGGATACATCGCCAATGATCACTTTCAAAGACAAGTCAGCAGGGGAAAATCCTATTTGGCGATACTTCTCGGCGGTTCCCGAATCAGAGAAGGGCTTCATTTTGACTTTCTAGCCCTCGGTTACCTGTTCGTGGCTGATTGCGGAGGGTGCTACCTCTGAACAGACGCATCATGTTCGCCTCTAAGAAATTCGTCTCGCGTGATTGATACAGTCCGGATGTTCCCTCCGATTACGGGTTGGAGCGTGATCTCGTGGTACTGAATATCGTCCCCTATCCGTTCCTCGGAATAAACAAACTGACGATCGAACCGATCGTAAGATGGCAGCCAGCGAAATTCCTGAGCGTCGGCCTGCCAATCAAGGCCACTTGTGTACTTTAGCCCATAGATCCCTTCCGGGATGCCGGTCACTCGAAGGGAATGACCTTCACACGAACGACCATGTCTTCCTGAAAGGACATCGGATCATGGTGCAGGTGCAGAGCACGTGGTTCCCGATCATCGACCGCAATCCGCAGAAGTATGCACCTAATATTTTTGAAGCGGCAGCGGCGGACTACCAGAAAGCGACACAGCGAATCTATTGCTCGAAGAAACTCCCTTCGAGTATCGAGCTTCCGATCACTGTTCACTGAATCCTTTTGTTCGGATGTGCGATGACACCAGCGCCCAATCACTGCCGAATGAGAGCATCTGGCCCCCCGAGCCATGCCCATCAACCTAACGCCCTACTCCGGTCCGATTACCTCCTACAAGCCGACTTGTTGATCGTCAACTTCCCCGAAGCCCGTTTCTGGACCGGGAGAGGAAAAACTGAATGGCCCCTCGATTGGTCCCGCGTCTCTGAGAATTCATCCAGAGGTAGCATGTTCGCTGAGCACCTAGGGCACACACATCCGGTGTTTCCTCCGGAAGCAGTAGTGTTTCTCTCTGGCGATCACGACAGCTTCAACCTTGATCGTGCCTCGGCTAGTCGGCTGGCTGCTTGTTGCCATTCCGAAAAACCAAAACCTCTGCCGGAGTGTTTGCGAAGTGCGGAATCGATACGAAAAGCAGTTCTAGTTCCGGAACAAAGAGTCCAGCTTTTCCTTTGGGCGCGGTGGCTACTTTGCCTAGCAAATGATAGGAATCCGCGGCAACTTGCTGGTACACAAAAGCCCATCCGTTTCCTTCCGGCCCTTGGCCGCAAGTGGCGTAGAGGCGCCTGCTGGCGGGGTCGTAGGAGAGGTAGTCTACCCAACCAGCGATGGGCATCGCCTGCAGTTCCTTACCTGTAAGAGTGTCAAAAACTACGATCGCGCCGCTGCTTTCGGTGTTACGACAGCCTACGAAGAGACGATGGTGGGATTCGTCCAAGGCCATCGCTATGTTCCTCTTCCCTTTGGTGACCGGCCAGGTTGCGAGCACAGTGAAGTTACGGCGGTCGATTACTGCGACTTCATTCTTGTCGGTCACATCGATATAAATTCTTGGGCTTGCAGCCTCCAATGTCATGGCTTCCAGACTTCCGGCAGGAACCTTGAGTTCGCCCACCAGCTTGCCGTCTTCTGTGTCAATGGCGCTCAGCAGTGAGTAGTCTAGCTTTGCGCCCTCTCCCCCGTTCGTTACGTAAACAAACTTTGTCGCCGGATCATATCCGATGGAATCCGCATCTGGCAGCAACTTGACCGATTGGATGAGGTGGTAGTCGCGGCCGCTAAAGATCTTAAGTTGCCCCGCGCCTCCGTCGGTCACATAAATCCGGTCGAGATCGGAGCGGTACAGCACTGAGTGGGGATTTTCAAATCCCGAGATATTTTGCAGAAGCTTGCCGCTGGTGAGATCGAACACCTGTACACTCTTGCGCGCCTGCGGCGTGGCGAAAAGACGATTCCCTTTGAGATCGACAGCGAGATGATCGGAGTACGGCCCGATGGGCACATCGGGCATTTCGATGGTTCGAACGAGCGTCAGCGGAGCCGGACTTTGGGCTGGCGCCGACGTAAGCAGAGACAAAAGAGCAATGTGCAGGAGGAATTTGTTCAAAGGGCTTCCTTATATTTCTCGAACGGGTGGGCTCCGCGATTTCAGGACGGTACAGAGCGTCACCATCGGATGGTGACGCTCTGCCGAAACAAACGATGGCACGAAATCAGGGCGCCGGATAGTAAAGGGACGGGTTCTTTTCAATATCGACTTCGACCCATTGTTCGTCCCAGTGTTCCAGAGTGAGCGCCCAGCGGGCCCGCTCTCCCTTCACGTATTCATCCAGATCAGGGAAAAGGCTGCGAATCAGTTCGCCGCGCGTCTTCTCGGCCTTCGGCCTCTTTTCCGCAGGCGGCGCGATGATTATGATAGCGATGTCCCACGACGGGCTGATGTGATGCTCCGCCCGCGTATACACCGTTTCGCTGATGACTTGGCCATGCTCTTTCTGATACTGCATGATCGGGTAGTGCCATTTTTTATAAAGGGCGAGCCACTCGTCCTGGCGGCCCGGCGGCAGCTTGTAATAAGAAACCGAGACCACGGGTTTGCCGACTCCGGCGCCGTTCGTGGCCTGTCCGAAAACGCTGGTGTTGGCGAAGGCCAGCATCGCCAGCAGCAGATAGAGGGGGAACGAAGACTTTCTTAGTATGGTTTTCATCTTCTCGATTTGCTTCTTTCTTAGTTCTGGATTTTTGTTAGACCTCTACCAAAGGATTTTCAAGCCGAACTGTATTTGGCGCGAGGAGGTCTGAGTGCGGTCGATGGTGCCAAATGCCGGATCGGTAATGGCGAAGTGATCCAGCGGCGGTGCAAAATTCACGCGGTTAAATATGTTGAAAAACTCTGCGCGAAATTGAACGTTCGCAGTTTCGGAGATCCATTTGAACGAGTTGTTCTTGAAAATAGAAAAATCCGTATTGATCAGTCCAGGGCCGTTCAATGGGTTGCGCCCCGAGTTTCCCAGCAGGTTGATGCAAGTTGGATACGGTTGGCTCGGGTCGCAATATTGACTGTAGTATGCCGGCGAGGGTGCTGTTGCAAAGGAGAAGCATTGCGACTTGACGTACGCATTGGGGTTGCCCACATTGATCGGGTTCCCGCACCCCGCCGCATTTACGCGGCTCGGGTAATCCCAGGGGTCGGTACTGTTCATCCCCAACGGATCTCCGCCCGTCACAACCGTGAACGGCGCGCCCGTGCTCGCTTCGAAGATTCCGCCAAGCTCCCATCCTCGCAACGCCCAACCGGCGGGTCCAGTAAGAGAGTCGGAATGGGGAACCTGCCAGTCGCCGCTGATCATCAGGTTTTTCCCGAGGTTGAAATCCGCCTGGGCTCGCCTGGTTTTCGGATCGAACCAAAGCGGCAGGCTCGATGGGGAATTAGAAAACTGATCGCCCGCAATCGTCGAAGAACCATCATCGATCGTCTTGCCCCAGGTGAAAGAAGATTGCAGTTGCAGTCCGTGATACGACTTAACCTTCAAGCCTGTCTGTAAGGCGTCGTAGTAGGAATCTCCCTGGGTCACCAGCCGGTCTTCCTGTCCCACATTCGGATTGAGCAGCGTGCCGCTGCCCACCGGCCTCGGCCAGATATATCCCGCCGAGGTCAATGTAGGAATCACGATATTAGAATCGTCGGTACGAAAGGGCAGATGCACGCCGCGTGAGCCGACATAGGCGATCGTACCAATCACGCTGGGAGTGAATTCCTGCTGCAGATTGAGATTCCATTGCATGACATAGCTGCGCGCGGGATTCGGCTGGATGTAGCTTACCCGCTGGTTCGCCAGGCTTCCGGGAGAATAAGTCCCAAGCACCGTACTCGCCGAGGTCGGCAATGGTCCAGGATTTACTGCCGCGACATTGGCTGCAAACGGAGCCGAGGCGGAAGAGAGGATGACAAATTCATAGGGCAGCGGAAGCACATCATAGAAGCCAAAGCCACTACGAACCGCGGTTTTCCCGTTGTGAAACGGATCCCAGGCAAGGCCCACTCGCGGCTCGAAATTCCGCAGCGTCGGGTTGTTGAAGTAAGGGTTCCCGGTGTGTACAAAGGAGTCCGTCGGGTTGCGCAGTACGGCAAGCTTGCCATTTACTTCAGTTGGAACGTTGGTCGCCTCATAGCGGAGCCCCAGATTCACCGTCACATTGGATCGCGCGCGCCAGTCGTCCTGCACATAGCCTCCGAACAGCGTCTCGCGGATACCGCGCTCCGTGGCGGTACCAGGAACCGTGCTGAAGAAGACCTGGGGAGTGTCCGCAAGGAAAGCCGATAGCGAACTGAAAACATATCCCCCGTTGTCACTGAAGTGAAGAAAATTGTTCGACTGCATCCTCTCCAGAGCAAACCCGAATTTAATCGAGTGTGCTCCGTGGGTCAGGAAAGCGTCATTGTAAAGCTGGAAGGAATTCCATCCGAATTCGAAGTTCGGAAAGCCGCCGATCCCACCGTCGAAATTGGTAATGCTGCCGTCGCCAACCTGAATTTCAGGGGCCGGACTACCCGGAACGACGCCCAAACTCAGGCTGGAAGCTAGGGGATTGATTGGATCCGCGGTTGTGCTGAGCGCCCGATTTCGGTTGAACCCAAAGCGCAGGGCATTCACCAGACTGGAATTGAAGGTGTGAGTTTCCTCAATGGCAAAAAATGGACGTGAGTTGCCGTCAAGAAAGTGCAGATTGTTGAGCGGGTCCGGTTCCTCCAGCCGGGTCTTGTCGTATCCGAAATTCCCGGCAAGACTATCCTGATCTGACAGCTTGTGATCGATCCGGCCGGTAAAGAAGTTTTCGTTTCCTTGTTGCAAGGTGGCCACAAAGTACTGCCCGGTTTGCCCGTTCAACGCGCCATTCGGCGAAGGCCAGAACGCTAAATATGGAGTAATGCTGGCATCGGCAGTGCTGCGGGCGCTTGCCGATGGAACTTCGTCCAACTGGGTCGCTGTTAAGGATTGCCGCAAGCCCTCATAGTTGAAAAACCAGAAAGTCTTGTCCTTTACGATGGGGCCGCCCACTGATCCACCAAACTGGTTTCGGCGAAACGGCGGCTTATCCGGGGCGCCCGTCGGACCGATGTCGAAGTAGTTGCGCGCGTCCAGCGCGCTGTTGCGGATAAACTCGTAAGCGCTGCCGTGAAATTGGTTGGTCCCGGAGCGGCTGATGGCATTGATCACGCCGCCCGAGGTTCTGCCGTATTCCGCCGAATAATTCGTGGTGATGACCGAAAACTCCTGAATGCCATCGACCCCCGATAGGCTGCCCAGCACGCCGCCCGGAGCCCCGTTGGTGTAGTCGTTGATGCTGATTCCATCCAACCGATAATTATTCTGTTGCGGGCGGGCTCCGGAAATACTGAGCTGGTCGCCGAAGCCCCGAAGCGCGCGGACGACATCGCCCGTGCTCACTCCGCCCACCGGAGACTGATTGCGAACGGCATTCACTCCGGGCTCCAGAGTGGCCAACTGCGCCCAGTCGCGGCCATTGAGAGGAAGTTCGCGAATCTCGTTGCCGTCCACCTCGGAGGTCATTGCGGAGGTATTGAGCTCCACTGTGGGAGCGGCGGAGTCCACCTGCACTCTTTCCGTAGCAGTCCCGACTGCTAGAGCCAGATTCACGCTTTGCTGGGCTCCCACGGAGAGTGTTATGCCTTCCACCAACGCCGGCGCGAATCCGTCTTTCAAAACCTTGACGTCATACTTGCCCGGCAGAAGGTTGGGCACGCTGTAGAACCCGGAGGAATCCGTCGTGGCCGCGTGCAGAATGCCCGTGGCTGCATCTGTGATGGAGACTTGCGCGCCCGAAACGGCCGCGCCCGAAGGATCTTTGACACTGCCAGAGATCGTAGCTCCCGCTACTTGGGCCTCGACCCGCTGAAATATGCCGCTGAAAACTCCGAGGAACAACGCAAAAAATGCCACCCGTCTAACCCACCGCCCCAAGAGATCCATGTCGTTCTCGTTCCCGTAAAAAGAAGTTGTCCATACCGCACGAGGCAGACTAGCAGTCGAACCTTCCTAATTGCAAGTATTTCGATAGAGTTAATTGTGTAATATGCCGGATTCAAATATTGGTTACGTCAAGTATTGATCGGGTTGGAGGACCGACAGGAGCAGAGAAGGGATATAAAACACATGCCTTTGGGGTCGGGGATTCTAGAACATGATTAACCGGCGCGTGGTTTCCAGCACTCGCCTATCTCAGAGACTTTGTTGACTCACGCAAAAGAGCTCCGGAAAAAGACGTATCGAACTCAGAGCGGTATTCGGTGCCGAGCTTCGTGCGCAGAACAGGTTTTCGACAGGTACCTTGGGGACAATTTCGAAGTGATTGCCGGAAGGGAGAACGACGATACCAACGTACTGGCCGGGATCAAGCACACAGACTTCTTTTCCACTTCTTATCTCGCGCCTTGCGTTTATGTGCTGGGAGAGCTCTCCTTTGACGAAGCTCCAATCTTGATCGTCTAGGCCTCCGACCCAGGGGGTGTATTCAGACGTTTTGAGAATCTCTGTCATGTTTCCTGGGCGGGCTTTGTAGCGAGCGATTTCTCCAACCCAAACTCGGCCAACAGCGCCTCGCGATCGCGCCGGTTGTAGAAATATTCTTCCAGCAATGGCAACACGGCGTGGTCCCAGATTCTTTTTCGCGGCGAAAGCAGCTAGTCGAGGACTACTTCGGTGCCCTTCCGGGGGAAGAAGATTGGACGCCGCGCTACAACGTCGCACCGACCCAGCCTGTCCCGGTCATCCGCCAGAATCCGAAGGAACCTCGCCGAGAATTGTCATTGATGCGTTGGGGTTTGATCCCGTCGTGGTCGAAAGACACGTCCGGCGCTGGCATGATGATTAACGCCCGATCCGAAACGGCCGCGACCAAACCCGCGTTCCGCGACCCGCTGACCGGTCGTAGGTGCCTTGTCCCGGCGGACGGATTTTACGAGTGGCAGCGGAGTGGCAAGGCGAGACAGCCTTACTGCTTTGAAGTCAATGACGGCGAGTTGTTCGCGTTCGCGGGACTCTGGGACCGCTGGAAAGATCCGAGAGGACAATGGGTCAACTCCTGTTCGATTCTGACCACGACCACGAATGCTGTGACCTCAGCCGTTCACGACCGCATGCCGGTCATCCTCGACCCTGCCGATTACCATCTGTGGAGGCCGACACGAATTTCCAAAGGGCATCTATGGTCGTTAGTGCCGTCGTTCTGGGTATCGCTTTGGTGATTGCGGCAGGGCGTTCGCGACGGCGCGATTGACAGCGATGAACGGCCTACGAGCGACCCGAGGAGCGGCGTGACGTACGACGTGACTTGGGGCGTGCGTCTTCATCGTCTGGTGAAAGCTAGTTGTGGTTGCTTAAGGTAGGTGATTCAGTGGCGTATATTAGCCCAATGTCCCTTAGAAACTTTCTAGATCGCGCACTCAAGCCAGGAACATCAGAAAGCAAGCATGTGGACACGCCCCGCTTCGGGACGGGAGGCGACGATCACGATCTCCTGCCTCGGCTGCGAATGGAGCGGGAAGTTCAAAGGCAGGCCGAGGAACTTGCAGCCGAGTGCAAGAGGCAAGCTGACGCAGTTCTGACCAAGAATAGTGATCTCGTAGACAAGTTCTTGGAAATCGCCGAACGCAAGGTTTCGGTACTAGACGACTACGGCGATGAAAATTGGGGGATATTGTCGGAGCAGATCGATAAGTGCTTGAGCAAGATCGGCAAGAGAGAGCAGTCGGTCGATGTAACTAGGATTAGCCAGAAGTCGCAAGTTCCTCCGAGCGCGATGAGGTTCCTTCCAGGGTACGACGAGTCCCTTGTCCGCAACTTGGCGGAAGGTTTGGAGTCAAGATTTCGCGCACATCACGAAGCGCGAAAGAAGTTCTCGGCTGCAGCGCAAGATATCAGCATGCTCAGCGGGGTCGATTTCGAAGTCTACGTGGCGAAACTGCTAAAGGAAGTCGGGTATGACGTGGTCGGTACTCCCGCTAGCGGGGATCAGGGAGCCGATCTGATTGCGCGAAGGAACGGCAGAACGATAGCCATTCAAGCAAAGCGCTACAGCGGCACCGTCGGAAACGGAGCCGTGCAGGAGATAGTTGGCGCGCTAAGGTTTTACGGGGCAGACGAAGGCTTGGTCGTTACCACCAGCACGTTTACCGCATCCGCCCGTGCTCTGGCGCACGCAAATAGCGTAAGACTCATAGACGGGCATGACCTCAAAGACCCCGCAGCATTAAAAGCGAAGCTCTGAGCTACAACGCTGGCTGCGTCATGGCGAACGCGCTGTAAGGGTGGCGAATCACTTATGCAGAAGCGGCAGGTCTTTTGGACTGATTGAGACCTGCTTCGAATCGGTCACCTGTTCGACGTAATGGTACAAGAAAAAGAAAAAGTTCAACGGGACTCTAGCTCAAGGAAGGATACTGAATCCGATGACGCCGAGCCAACTACCTGAATTTACCTCCGTCGAGTCGCTTTCGAAGATGTTCGCCGTACCTTGGCATCTCATACTTATTCGGTTTCATCGTCGTTACCTGTCATCTTTCCCGATACGGAGTCTCTAGCTTTTCTCTATTACAGCTTCAGTACCTGATTGCTGGAATTTGGGTTCTCGGACCACCTGTGATTGGCACAGCCCTCATGCAAGTATCACGCCGATTTAATGAGAGAGCGGCACCTGAGACCAGCGGAAGATTCAATTGGCATCCTTTCATCGTGTCGTCGACAATGTCGGGACTACCTTCTCTTGTGTTTCTGGGATTGCTCGCCATGATCCCGAAGTTTGCCGAGGAGGTATCCTGGCCAACGGCTCTTCGTTCGGGTTTCTTTCTTTGGGTTGGGCTGATGTGTGCTCAACTCTTTTGGATGTCCGCGAGGACCGACGATAAGACCGAAACGTGGTGGTGCAATCGCAGCCACGCAGCGCCTTTCTACATGTCATTCCTGCTCATGACGGCTCTTGCTTACTCTGTGTGGTTCTCTGTTCGAGTATATCCGTCGATTCCATTTTCATTCGGCGGCGGAAAGCCTCTAACGATAGCGTTCTTCGAAGGCGATAAGAGATTGCCAGACGAAATCAAGAAAGCCGATTCAAACGCCAAGAGGAGGATTCCGCCCAGGAGGACCCAAGCGGAGGGACCCGCGAATGTCGGTACGAACGGAAGATGAAAACGGGAGGTAGGGCGGTACGCTTTGAGGTGGCCGCGCTCCGCGGCTGGCGAGCGACCCGTGTGGGGTTGGGCGTACTACCTCTTTCAAGAGGTAGTCGTGACACCCTATTTCCCCTTTGGAATCAATGAGTTGCTGGTTGTCGAGCTTTGGTCAAGCGAACGAACGTCGAATTGGATAACTCCTTTGGATTCGGGCACATTCGCGGTGGCGAAAGCAGACCGAAAATGTAGCATTGGAGAGGGTAAAGTGGGAACTCGAGCAGATTGGGCCATCGGTCCAGGTTACCGCAAAAGCGAATATGCGGCGAAGCGGGGCATTAAATGTTTACTCTGGAGTACTGGTTACGACGCTATGTGATTGATTATGCTAGCAATTCGACCTTATCCGCACAATTCGTTGTATTGTGCGGCCCACTCGAGTGGCTGGCTGGGCTCGACCCGCGGCCTGAAGTGGGAAATGCTACCACGTAGCGGTTACTTTTAGTAACTAAAGACCGTGTCACGACCAATCGAGCCGTGGCGTGGCTACAGCGAATCATAGGCGAAGGCTCACGCTATACTCCTACTCAGTATATTGTAGACAACTCGATCTCCCTCGCTCCCAGCTCGCTCTTCGTTTATTCCATGTGCGCTCAGGAGTCTGCCCGATTTCTCCGTGTGGACGCTCGCGCTGTTTGGTGCCCGAATTCGATGACGTTTCCCCTTCCGCTCGCCGTTCGCCCAGGCTCAACGGCCTGCCCGCGGCTCAAGGGTTTGGCAGAGCAGGCACGCTCGCGGGTAATTGATCAGGCAGCACGACAGCCTGGGACGAGATCACCGCGGGACGGAGCAACGGCGCGGCGTGAGCGATAGATGATCCTCGTATCGCTCTAGACGCGCAAGAAGTACAGCGGGCAACCCCACGTATTTTTTGTTCCATTTATAGCCGCCCCAACGACATCAAAAACGAACGGCAGGGGTATTGCGGTCCCTTGGCCAATGTCGAGCCTTTCCAGTTTGAATAGGTTAACAACGCCTTCGTGCTCTCTAACTAAGGCAGGAGAAGCCCTGTATGAAGCGCTTCGTTGAATTCTGTTTCAACGTCCGAGTTGTGATTGCAGAAGTCGGCGGAACGCTGACGCTAATTTTCCTGATTGTCTTTGGGGTATACAAAGCGTGGCGGGAGTTCGTCGCGAAATTGTTCCATTAGCCACAGCCGTCGGTCGGCTTGGTAGCTGCCGCGGGTCGAGTGGGACGAACGACTCGCTGTTTTAACAGTTAACGCGAATTTGATATGCGTCACGTTCGGTCTGTCACCGCTATCTTCAGCGGCGCGTACCGGCTTGCGTTCATCCCACGTAAGCTTTGCTAATGCAGTTAGTGATGATGCTTTAGTCGAGTTTGTGAGGGAGTTTGGACCAGTAGCAGCGAAGGCAGTCGCAGAAGGTGACCGACCACAAACAGAAGCAATGTCGCTGGAAGATATGCTTAAAGCTGACCTGAGGACGCCAATAGCCGCCGTTCAGGATTTGGTGACGCTTCGACGTGAACGACGGACGTATGCGTCAGCACTTGGATTGCTCGGAGAACTTATGCAGGGTGAAAATAAAGCAAGTGTCACGGCTATGCAACAACACGTCGCCGGTATTGCCGAGGGAGTTTGGTACTGGCCCGAGCAATGGGAAGCCGAAAGACAGTGGCGCGCTTCGCAGAATTCCGTGCCTGTGGCATGGCACTTTGACTCTAATCGTCACGGCTCCATCTTTAGGCTCAAGAACCACATGTTCGCCCCAGAATACCCGACAGGTACTCTCGAGTCCGCCATGATGACTAGACCTTTCCATGCCGGACATCTGGTCCTTTGCCGCCTGATCAATGCATTCGCCACAGAAGTGCGGTATTTCAACGATCGCGCTGTGGAAGCGCTACCCTTCGACTCGCTTCGGTTTGGGATACGACCGGCCTTGTACCAAATTCTCAAACACATGTACCTCGGGCGCGCAGGCGCACAAGTGTGTCGCAACGATCAATGCCGCCAGTTCTTTGAGAGTAAGCGAGAGGGCCAAAACTATTGCAGACACGAGTGCTCTCAACAATACCGTCAGAGGCAATACTGGGCGAAAACAGGGGCAAAGAAGCGAAAGAGTCGCCGCCGACTGAAGCAAAAGTTGCGCAGGAAGAAATCTGCAAAGCGATGAATTCGTCCGCCGCGAAGGGGACCACCTTTCACGAACATGGCCATGACTGTTTATTGGCACTCTTGGTTCAAGTTTGGCACTCTTCGGAGTTCAATGGTCAGAATTGGCGCCGCATCCAGTAGGTTTGGGGAACACTCGGGCCAAGAGAGTATCCCAGGCAGGAGTTCCCGAATGGCAAGAAGCGGTCGCGTGCCACCTCGATTGGAGGCGAACATCCGTCCGTCGCATGATTTCTAAGGCAGGAAGAAATCTAGAGGTCTCCGATCGACCTTCGCCAGCTCACCGAGCTCCACCACGTCTACCCGTCGCTCCCCTGATTCAATCTTAGAGACAAAGGATTGTGGACGTTTAATGCTCTTAGCAACGTCGACTTGGGTCAGCCCGGCCTAACCCTGGCCTGCTTTAGTCTCCCGAGGAATCGCGTATAACGATGGCGGTAGCTGGCGTCCTTCAAGACCCCTGGATTATGGCCAGCCGTGCCCCACTATCCCAAAATAGGATATTATTACGCCTCTTGCCCGGAGTGCCGCGACAAGATCGACGTTAAATGTCCAATGTGTGGCGACGTGAAAGCATGGTTTCTGCATCCTCGTGGAGCTCGAGGGTTTTGTCGGACGTAGTGGCCCAGTAGATGTAGGTGCCTGGTTCACCCGCGAGGAATTGCAACTCGCGTGTCTCGCCAGGCCCGAGACTCAGCGCATCCTTCGCATCTCCGGGATGCGTGTGTAATCCGTAGATCTTGGCGGGCAACGAGAGTGCGTTGTGAATCGTGGCGTGAATTTTTGTCCCATGTGGCACCCGGATCAGTGGCCCTGAAATCTGAGGTCCATGACCTTCCTCCGCGAATGCATAGACATCCCGATACCCGCCGCCCTCATCCTCCGGATACCAACGGCCCTGACGTAGGTCAAGCTGCAGGTTCAGAACCCCATTCTTGAGCTGCCCAGCAGGCGTCTGGTTGTCGTTCGCCATCGCCGACGGCAGCAACGAATTTTCAGCGGGTGTCGCCAATGCTGTCGAAGACAGAACGAACAACACTATTCCGAAGCGACCCAGATGCCGCATGGCTGCCTCCCTCGATGCACGAACTCTCTTGGCAAACCGCTGATCGGGCAGAGATTACTCTTTCGGAAAGTCTCGGTCAATGAAGTCCAACTTTCGCGCCCGCCGCCCCGGCTCTGCTTACAAGCAGTATCCAGCAGCAGATGCGTCCCCTAGTCAAGGGCATGGTTGTGGACGGTTGGTCGGCTAACCTTACCTTGGGATTACTTCCTGCTTGCCCGTGATCCTCCCCTCATGAATCAGACTGCGGCAGGCGCGCAATGACTATCGGGAGCGCACGTTCAGATGATCCACTGTGAGTGTGCCAATGGAGAGCTTTTCGATGCGAGCCTCCAGAATTCGCAAACGCCCGATGGCCATTGCACCCACCGCGATGGCCCCGATCGCTCCCGCGACCATTGAACGGTCCTGGATTGATCAATACGGATTTTTCTATTTTCAAGAACAACTCGCTCAAATGGATCTCGGAAACTGCGAACGTTCAATTTCGGGTGAGTTTTTCAATATATTTAACCGCGTGAACTTTGCACCACCGCTGGATCACTTCGCGATTACCGATCCGGCATTTGGCACCATCGACCGCACTCAGACTTCCTCGCGGCAAATTCAGTTCGGCTTGAAAATCCTCTGGTAGAGGTCTAACAAAAATCCAGAACCAAGAAAGAAGCGAATCAGGATGAAAACTATGCTAAGAAAGTCTTCGTTCCCCCTCTATCTGATGCTGGCGATGCTAGCATTTGCCAACACCAACGTTTTCGGACAAGCCACGAATGGCGCCGGAGTCGGAAAACCCGTGGTCTCGGTTTCTTACTACAAATTGCCGCCGGGCCGCCAGGACGAGTGGCTCGCCCTTTATAAAAAATGGCATTATCCGATCATGCAATATCAAAAAGAGCATGGTCAGGTCATCAGCGAAACGGTTTATACGCGGGCGGAGCATCACATCAGTCCGTCGTGGGACATCGCCATCATGATTATCGCGCCTCCTGCGGATAAGAAACCGAAGGCGGAGAAAACGCGTGGTGAGTTGATTCGCAGCCTTTTCCCTGATCTGGATGAATACGTGAAGGGAGAGCGGGCCCGCTGGGCGCTCACTCTGGAACACTGGGACGAACAATGGGTCGAAGTCGATATTGAAAAGAACCCGTCCCTTTACTATCCGGCGCCCTGATTTCGTGCCATCGTTTGTTTCGGCAGAGCGTCACCATCCGATGGTGACGCTCTGTACCGTCCTGAAATCGCGGAGCCCACCCGTTCGAGAAATATAAGGAAGCCCTTTGAACAAATTCCTCCTGCACATTGCTCTTTTGTCTCTGCTTACGTCGGCGCCAGCTCAAAGTCCGGCTCCGCTGACGCTCGTTCGAACCATCGGAATACCCGATGTGCCCATCGGGCCGGGCCGCCTCCGGCAGTCACCCAGTGCTGAGTGATCCCGTTGAGGAGGGCGGTGTGATGCGTGACTCTCAGTGATACGGTCATCTATCCATTCCTCCTGGTTCTGTTCAGCAGCCAGAATGAACGGAATTGGATTTTGTGACCACCTCAAATGCACTGGTTTTTGCCCTGGATTTTTCTATAGGCAATTCGCCCAGGAAACTCGGCGACCCAAGTCGGCGCGTCCTGCTTCTGCACTCTGCAGCTTCTTGATATTCACGGTGCTAGAAGGGCGCATTGGCGGAGGCCAGTCCAAGGCTCAAGCGTTCGATCGCGACGATACTGGCGCAAGAAATCCTTTCCAATTAAGAGGAACCTGGAATTGCTTTCGATACTCCAATAGAACATCAAGCGGAGGTTTGCTGTGAGGAATCCTGTTTATCGGCCTCAGTGGATGATCGTTCTAACGAGCGTAGTCGTTGCCGGAATGTCTGTTGCGAGCGGCGAGACCTTCCACCCTGCTCTTGCAGGCCAGACGTTGTCTGCCTCGGGTGTTCCCGCGCTCCACGGCATTGTGGATTCAGGTCGTAATGCCGATCTTCGCTGGTCCGACTTTACTCCTTACAAAACAGAGGTCGCCAAACTTTACCAGACGAACGGTTACTCTCTGCTTTGGATTCAGAACGGCCGCATACGTCCCCAAGGGCTTGCTGTGATAGAGCTCTTACAGAATGCGGACGCTAAAGGACTCGACCCCGAAGATTACGACGGCCCGCGATGGCAGGGCCGCCTCCTCAAACTGGGGCAAGAGCCGTCTGAACAAGACTTGGTCTCGTTCGATACTGCGCTTACGGTCTCGGCGATGCGCTACATCCGTGCCATCCACTGTGGCCGCGTAAATCCCAAGGAATTCAAGTTTCA
>CAYOEH010000022.1:0-26213 GCA_964403025.1 uncultured Acidobacteriaceae bacterium
TACGGTCCGAACAACTAATACAATTCCCGAACGAGGGAATTGCGTGGTTCTTCCTGAATCAATTCAGAAGGCCCGGCTGTTGAACCTTTCACTGTCGCGTGGTTTGTTTTTACTGTTCGTCCTGGCTTCAACTGCGTGGGCGGTTGATCCTCACACACTGATCTCTCAGTATGGCCACACTGCCTGGAGAATCCAAGATGGCTTCCTGTCTAATCCGGGGGCGATCGCCCAGACGACGGACGGCTACATCTGGATCGGAGTGCTAGGCGGCTTGGTGCGATTTGACGGCGTGAAGTTTACTCCCTGGGCGGCTCCGAATGGTCAGTCTCTGGCTGGCAGTGGCAT
Organism: uncultured Acidobacteriaceae bacterium; assembly: GCA_964403025.1. Lineage (GTDB taxonomy): Bacteria > Acidobacteriota > Terriglobia > Terriglobales > Acidobacteriaceae > Sulfotelmatobacter. Next base: position 346 of record CAYOEH010000022.1, read on the forward strand.
TAGTTATCTTCTAGCTGGGCGCGATGGAAGTCTGTGGATCGGAACCTACGGCGGTTTGAGCCGGTTAAAGGATGGTAAGTTGTTCAATTACACAACTACACCAAACAGCCCAGGGATCAACCACATCATCGAAGACCATGCAGGAACAATCTGGGTCACTCGCTATCGCGTGAATGATGGCAAAGGTTCGCTTTGCCAAGTTGAAGCCGATAAACTGCGATGCTACGGCGAAAAAGACGGAAATCCAGGTAAGTATGCCATAGGCCTGGCCGAGGACACCGCCGGAAATATCTGGTTTGGGTGCAAAATGCTTTGCCGCTGGGCGCCAAGCTCTTCCAGCTTCTATTTCGAAGATCAATTGAAAAATCCGGCGGGCGACAACGGGGTAACGAATGTTGCGGCCGGACCATCTGGGTCGGTCTGGGCCGGTTTTGGCGGAACTGGGCCCAAGCAGGGGGTGCAGTACTATTCCGAAGGAAAATGGGTGAGCTATGTGGTTCCGGGGTTCGATGGCGCCACGGTTGCATCCCCAACTCTGTACCTGGATCGCAACCATTCCCTGTGGGTCGGAACGCAATCTCAGGGCCTGTACCGCATCCATGATGGTGTTGCCGACCATTACGGAAGGGCGAACGGCCTGTCCGGCGATAACGTGGAGTACATCTACGAAGATAAGGAGGGCAACCTTTGGGTCACAACCGACAGGGGAGTAGATATGTTTCGAGATCTGCCGGTTGTGACTTTCGCGACGACCGAGGGGTTCATCGGCTCGGAGGTCCACTCCGTGCTTGCGTTAAGTAACGGTTCCGTGTGGGTTGGCGATGTCGGAGCGGTGAACATTATTCGCGCAGGGAGCGTCTCAGCGATTGCTGCCGGCCACGGACTTCCGGGACAAAACGTGGAAGTGATTTTTCAAGACCATTCTGGACAAATCTGGCTCGGAATCGATAACACAATAGTGACTTACAAACTCGGCCGCTTTTCAGCGATCAAAAATTCAGACGTCCGTCACGTGGGGCGTTTCGGGACTGTTAAGGGTCTCGCCGAGGATGCTGAAGGCAATATCTGGGCACTGACTCATATCCATGTACCTGACCAGATCCATCTGTTTCGCATCAAGGGCGCACGAGTAGAAGAGGACATCCGGGTCGACAACATTATCGATGCCTACTTTCTTGCGGCAGATCGGGATGCAGGAATCTGGTTGGGCTCTAAAGGTGGCAAATTCGTTCACTATCGCGATGGCAAGGCGGAAGCTGTTATTTCCTTGTCGAACGAGGAGATTGGGATCAGGAGTTTCTTTGTTGATTCCGACAATGCCATCTCGGCAGTCACCGTTAAAGGATTTTATCGGTGGAAGGATGGCCGCATGAGCGTGATGGACTCCCGGAACCGCCTGCCCTGTTCTGCAGTTGTCTCCGCGATCAAAGATAACTACGGCTCTTTCTGGCTCTACGGAAGGTGCGGGCTTCTGAGGGTTCCCGCATCAGACTATGAGACTTGGCTGAAATCCCCCGAGGCTGCATTGTCGGTAAAGACATTCGACGCGCTTGACGGAAGCCAACCAGGTTACGAACCCGGCCAGCCGGAAGTGTCGAAATCCGCCGATGGGCGGCTCTGGTTCGCGAGCAGCAACATAGTACAAATGATCGACCCCAGCCGCACCTACACCAACGTGATTCCGCCGCCCGTGTTTATTGAAGGGGTTATTGCCGACAGAAAGAACTATCTACCCGGCGTCGGCCTTCGTCTTCCTCCTCTCACGCGTGATCTCGAGATCGACTACACCGCGCTGAGCTTCGTGGTGCCGCAGAAAGTGCGTTTTCGTTACAAACTGGAAGGGCGCGATACGACTTGGCAGGAACCGGGAACGCGGCGTCAGGCTTTCTACAGCGATCTTCGTCCGATGAAATACCGCTTTCGCGTGATCGCTTGCAATAACGACGGCCTCTGGAACGAAGAAGGAGCGACGTTGGACTTTAGTGTCGCGGCTGCCTGGTATCAAACGAATTGGTTCCGTGCGTCGTGCGTGGTCGTTTTTCTGATATTGCTCTGGGGGATCTATCGACTCCGTGTTCAGCAATTACAGCACCAGTTCGCGATAGGGCTGGAAGCACGCGTCAACGAGCGGACACGAATCGCACGGGAACTGCACGATACTCTGCTGCAAAGCTTTCAGGGACTGATTCTCCGCTTTCAAGCTGCTACGAACCTGCTCCCGGAGCGCCCGGCCGAAGCCAAACAAAGATTCGAGAGCGCTATCGATCAGGCGGCCCAAGCGGTCACCGAGGGCCGGGATGCTGTGCAGGGGTTGCGCTCCTCCACGGTCGAGACCAACGACCTTGCCATGGCCATAAGCGCTCTAGGAGAAGAACTCGCGGCCGATGGAACGATCGCGGATTCCGCCCTTTTCCGTATGGCAGTAGAAGGCACGCCGCGAAACCTCCATCCGATTTTGCGGGATGAAGTCTACCGGATTGCAGGCGAGACCCTGCGCAACGCATTCCGCCACGCACAGGCGCGACAAATCGAAGTGGAAATCCACTATGACGCACGACAGTTTCGGTTGCGGGTCCGGGACGACGGAAAGGGGATTGACCCGGAGATTCTTGGCGAGGATCCGCGCCCAGGGCACTTTGGATTGCATGGCATGCGGGAGCGTGCCAAAATTGTGGGCGGGCAGCTGGATGTCTGGAGTGAGCTCGATTCTGGTACGGAGGTTGAGCTAAGCATCCCTGCGTCCAGGGCTTACGCGACTCCGTCTACCCGACGTTCCTGGTGGTCTGGGAAAGGGAGTGAGATCAAGTCATGAGCGGCGATCCCAGCCCGATTCGGATTATGGCGGTCGACGACCACCCCCTCCTTCGTCAAGGGATTGTTGGCCTCGTCGCTGATCAATCAGACATGAAGATGGTCGCCGAAGCCTCAAACGGGCGCGAAGCAATCCAGCAGTTTCGCACTCACCGTCCAGACGTCACTCTGATGGACGTGCAAATGCCGGAAATGAACGGCGTCGATGCGATGGTCGCGATTCGCGACGAGTTTCCTGAGGCGCGAATTATCGTGCTCACTACCTACACCGGTGATGCCCAGGTTTTGCGTGCCCTCAAAGCTGGCGCTCGCGCTTACCTACTAAAGAATAGCTTGCACAAGGAACTGCTCGATACGATCCGGGCTGTCCATTCCGGGAAGAAGACAATGTCCCCGGAGGCATCCTTCCAACTCGCCGAACACGCCACCGATGACGCTCTGACCCCGGCGGAAATCCGCGTCCTTAATCTGATTGCCGCGGGCAATGCCAACAAGGTAATTGCGGCTCAGCTCTCGATCAGCGAAGAGACCGTCAAGGGTCAAGTCAGGAACATCCTCTCCAAATTGGGCGCCAACGACCGAACCCACGCCGCGATGATCGGGCTGAAGCGCGGAATCATCGAATCTTAGCTCACTCGAAAGAGTAGTTAGCACGAACCTTTTGGGGGTTCCGCTCGCGTCGGACATTTCCTACTCTAGAGACGGCTAGAAGACCGTTCCTTGCGAAGACTATTCTCAACGTTCGCCCGTGGTTGGCCCGGTGTAGGCCTGTTGCTCATGCGCCTCGTAACCGGTATTGCGTTAATTGACGCTGGAGTCACGAAACTGTGGGGTGGGCCTCCGTTTGGACCAACCATATTATGCGTGATCGCGACTGGTGCAGGAGTACTTCTGATCGTGGGTTTATGGACCCCCATCGCCGGGCTGCTTCTCGTAGTCATTGAGGTGTGGAAAGCTCTCTCGCATCCTGGAGATCCATGGACTCGTATCCTGTTAGCAACCCTTGGTGCCGCCCTGGCACTGCTCGGACCTGGCGCCTGGTCGGTCGACGCTCGCCTCTTCGGATGGAAGCGCATCGACATTCGAGATCGAAAGCGTTAGCTCCCATATACCTTAAGGTGGTATTCCCTCTGGTCCAAAAGGGTCATACGGAGCGTCCCAAAGGAGTCGCCAGGCTTCCCGATGTAGTGGGCACAATGGCTCCATCTAGGGTTGTCCGCATGGCGGAGTTCGTTCCATACTCCAGCTCAAGAACGAACAGAGTTTCACTAATCGCGTGGATGTCGTGAGGACAGAATGTAGAGATGGCCTAGGAGGATGAAGTATGGGAAGCCCAGGTATTGCTTTTCCGGACGCACAAAGCTTTGTAGGCATGAGCTTTGCCAACGAAAACCTCTCCAAGCAGCAGGCATTTGAAGGAATCGTCGGGTGCAGCACGGCTCTGATGGAAACGCTGGACCTGGTTCGCACAGTGGCGCCCACGGACTCCACGGTTCTCATCGAGGGCGAAACAGGAACGGGCAAGGAAGTCATCGCGAGCGCCATTCATGCGTGCAGTAAACGCCGAGATCGAGCCTTCATAAAGCTGAACTGCACCGCGATTCCGGTGGGACTTCTGGAGAGCGAACTCTTCGGCCATGAAAGGGGAGCTTTTACCGGTGCCGTAGCACGAAAGATCGGTCGTTTCGAGGCCGCCCACGGGGGCACACTTTTTCTCGACGAGATTGGTGATATCCCGCTAGAACTGCAGCCAAAACTGCTGCGCGTATTGCAAGAGGGAGAATTCGAGAGGTTGGGGAGTACGCAAACGCAGCGCGTAAACGTGCGTTTGGTGGCAGCTACCAATGGGGACCTGGGAAGGCTGATTTCAGAAAAGTTGTTTCGCAGCGATCTCTACTACCGCCTCAACGTATTTCCGATATCGGTGCCGCCACTACGAGACCGCGCAGAAGACATCCCTTTGCTGGTGAGCCACTTTGTCGCCAAATATGCTGCACGAATGCAGAAAGTAATCGAAGGGATTCGAGCGGAAGTGATGGACACCCTTACCTCCTATTCGTGGCCGGGAAATATCCGAGAGCTGCAGAACTTCATCGAGTGCAGCGTAATACTGACATCCGGTAGCACTCTTTGTTGCCCCCTGGCTAGACTGGGATCGGGCGCAGAGGTCAACTCGCCGGGAGAGCCCGTCACTCTTGAGGATTTGAATCGTGAGCACATTTGCAGGACACTGCAACAGACACGCGGCGTAATCATGGGTCCGCACGGTGCCGCAGCTCGCTTGGGAATCAAGCGCACTACCTTATATGCCCGCATGCGGAAACTTGGGATCTCGCGCTCCAACAAAACCTCTTGATCCATGCAGTCCGCTTACCGTCCGACGCTTGCGTTGGTCTTCTTCGGAAACGAGACGAGGCCCTCTGCTGTGGGGCTTGATGTCAGATTCTGGTTCCAAGCGATGACCTTCATGCTGGATTGTTTCCTCGGATCCAATTGCCGACGGATGTCCCATCACACCGCGTGCATTCAAGTGCGGCTTCCGGTCGATTCATCTTCGGCCAGGTGAGTCATTCGAAAATAATCTTGGCCATCATCCCTTTGTCCTCGTGCTTCAGGAGGTGACAGTGGAATACCGAGACGCCGCGAATGATCGGGTCCGTGAAATCCATGATGAGATCGAGCGATTCATTGGGTGCGAGATTGACCGTATCCATCCATTCAGGCCTGCGGAGGGGCGCTCCCGCCCGCTCGTGGACAAGAAAATGAACCTGATGGATGTGAAACGGATGAATCTCGTTTGTTGAGTTCGTAACACGCCAATGAGCGTAGGCCCCTACCTTAACCCGAGTCATGGGCTCCTCATCCGCGGCGAACTTCCGGTCGTTGATGTAGAAACCTTTCTTGTCTTCGCTAAACTTCACCACAAAGTCGGGGGCACTCCTCTTCAACTGATCTCGGACACGATTTGGTAGTGGCTTGTATATAGCTTTGTCGTAGAGTCCTGCTTCGATGGGACGGATAGGAGAGGATTCCTTAGCATTTGTATCGAGATCGACTAGGACCATGTTCGGGTTCGGATCTCCATCAGGGCCGGTATTGACACATAAGCTACGCAGCGATGTTGTCCGGCCCGGCTTTGGCCCTTTGACGATAACCTCAACCCGACCAGCCGGGGCAAGCAGCACATGGCGGAGCTTTTCTGCATGCCGCCTGGGGTCGTGATACGTGAGAGGCATGCCGTCGACTGCCACGATAGTCATCGATCCAGAGTCGACCTCCAAGTCCGCGTAAAGATCCGGGGATGCGTTCACGATGCGCCAAAACTGCTTCTCCCCGGAAGCTATAGCGATTTTTGGTCGCACAACGCCATTGACGGTAAACACTCGAGTCGCTTCACCGGTTGCTGCGCCGCACCCATAGGGTGCAAGTTCCACAGCGTCTCTCAGGAGCGCCGATGAAGGGTCACCCTGTTCAAGTTCAGCGTCTCGAAGGATCAGGATCTTCTCCTTCATATTCTTGATCTCGGGAAAGTACCGATTTATCCCATCGATCACGATTGCGCCCGACATGCCATCGAGGTCCTGCTGATAACTCTCTCCATGAGGATGCGTGTGATACCAGTACAATCCGGGAGGCTGATCCGCAGGAATATCCACGGTGTAGTGCAACGATTCACCCGGCATGGCAATCATCGTCAAAACATCATCCCCAGGAGCATTTGGCGATACATGCAAACCATGAAAATGAAGGTTCGTCATGTTCATGCAAGGCCCCTCCACGCAGACCTCGGAAGAACTCTTGGACATCTGGTTGAGATAATCCAACTGAATCGTTCCGCCAGGCACCGCCCGTATTACGGGAGGATCCTCATGCCCTTCAAAAACAAACGCTCCCTTACCTGTTGCCGGATCGTTGATAGCTTGAAGCTCGAACGAAGTCACAACCTGCGGAGGGTCGGGCAATGGCGTGCCGATGGGTGGATGAATGGACTGACAATCTACATTTGCGGTCCAAATAATCGAGATTGCCGCCATCAACTCCATCTGATGTATCGCTCTTAAAATGTGTCTTGCGATCATAATCTCCTCCCGAAGAACACAGCGCTGTGGCTCCGACTCCCAAGTCAGAGGGGTAGCACGTTGCTGCAGCTCTGCTGCTAGTTAAGAAACCACTCAACCAGTCGTTCCAGAGTCGCTTTGCCTCTCGCCAGGCTCACTTTTGGTTCCTGGCGATCCCGATGCCACCCGTTGTCAACAATCACGCTCTTAAGATCTCCAACACCAATAAGTCTCAACCACAAACTAGGCAAGGTGTGTGATGGTCGAAGCAGGGCGGCATACGCACATCCACGAAAGCCGGCACGACTAGCGTTACTTCATTCCTGCTTTCTTGCTTAGTCGATAAGAGCATTTGCAATTCCAACCGCTGCCGCGAGTAGAACCGTCAAAGAATCTCGTTATTGCAAGAGGTTGTGTCCAGGCGCTCACAACTCCATCAGCAGCCTTCCATTCGCGAACGTCCACATGCCGACGAAGCGTTCACGTTGATGAACACTTCCGTTGGCGCTCTGTTGAACGAACTGGTCAGATCATTGGGAAAAGCGGACCTGCGGAACGCCCATCAAGTTTGGAGACCCGCATGCAATGGACAGGAAGAGGAATTCGAACTGGCACATTGCCGAGTAAAACGTGGGAGGCGGGAATAAAAGTCATGGGAACGACGGCAGCAATAATCGACAGCACACTCATAACTGATCGCGGTTCCCGCGACAAACTAGGGCGGGAAATGGACGATGCTCTGTTGCGTTACCGGTCTCGTTTTTGCCGAAGCGCTTTTCGATACCTCGGCAATGCCGCCGACGCGGAGGATGCAGTCCAGGACGCGCTGTTGTCCGCTTACAAGCACCTAAGCAAATTCAGGGGGCAGGCACGGATATCGACTTGGCTGTCGGCAATCGTGATTAATTCCGCGCGGATGCAGTTACGCAGACGGTCCCGTCAACCACACGTTCCGCTAGACGAGCAGAGTCCAGAGCAGGAAAGTCATGCGTTGTGCGATCGGCTGGCGGACCGTGGGCAGACGCCAGAGGAGGCATGTCGCGGGGCCGAACTTGCAGAGCACGTTCATCGGTTGTTGCGACAGCTCTCACCTACGCTGCGGAGAGCATTTCAACTGCGCGAACTGGACGGCCTCACCATTCGCGAAACCGCGAATGTTCTCGGAGTCGCTGAAGGCACGGTGAAGGCCCAGCTCGCCCGAGCACGCACGAAACTCAGATTCCTTATGCGGAAAAGCCTCGGTGGACGGATCTCGCGGCCCCCGGGTACCGAAAACAGCGTTGCAAATCTGTAGGGGCTCTCCTTTACGGAGAGAGCACAGGCTTTGATCGCACTGGCGCACCCCGCGTTCCAGGACGGGCTCACGGCAGCGGCCAAGGAGAATCACCTGCTGTGAGTCTGAAGAATTTGAAACCGGAGAGACCAATTATGAAGGACCGATGCATACATCCGAACGCAAGCACTAGCCACTCTGCTTTCCATAGCAAAGCTGTCGGCACGAGTGCCACCCGAGAAGTATGGTCGGACCGGTCGCGAAAGCGTTCAAAACAGACGGTAGTCTTGGTGGCAGCTCTTGTTTTCTTTGCAGGAAATGCGTGGACTCAAGAAAATAACGCAGTCCAGTCTCAGTCTGTCGCCACCAGTTCCGGCCCTGGCGAGGCGAACGACACGAACGCGGCGAATAATCCGGCTCACCCTCTGATTTCAGTCGATCTGCAAAACTACTTCGTGCCTTCGCCAGAAGGACTTCCGGGCAGAATCGGTAACCAGGGGTTACTGCGAGTTTCTGTGCCGATAGACGCATTCGGCTTTCATCAGTTCCTACGCACAATCCTGCCGATCAACACAGCTGCCAGCGTGCAGGGCGGCCCGAATACTGGAGTCGGGGATCTGACGATCTACGACTGGGTGCTTTTTAAAGAGCATGGGACCACAGTCGGAGTCGGGCCGCTTATCGCCGTGCCAACAGCCAGAGGAGAGGTCTACGGTTCTGGAAAATGGCAGGCTGGTGCAGCCGGACTCGTGGTTGCGCCTCACAACTGGGGATTATTGGCTCTAGTCGCTACCTATCAACACTCCTTCTCTGGAAACAGTTCAAGCCCGGTTGGCCAGCTCACGTCTGTGCAACCGTTCGTTATCCGCAATTTGCATCGCGGCTTCTACGTCCGATCTTCGGGAGCCTGGACGTTTGACACCTTTCACCATGTGCAGGACATCCCGCTTGGATTCGGCGTCGGAAAGGTATGGAAGGGGTCAAATGGCGACATAGCGAACCTCTACATCGAGCCCCAATACTCCGTGTTCCAAAGCGGTGTTGGATCGCCCAAGTGGCAGGTTTTCGCCGGTGCCACATTTAAGTTCCCGACGGGGAAACGGCAGATGGAGCGCTAGAGCAATGGCAAGAGAAACGAAAAAGACAAGCGCGGCCGCTTTCCGGCGTGGTCCAAGACGGGCTCAGGGCAACGGCCAAGGAGATGCACCCGTGAGTCTGAGTAATTGGAACAACGGAGAGACGAATATGAATAACCGATGCATGCATCCGAACGCAACCGCTATCGATTCTGATGTCTATAGCGAGATCTTCGCCACGAGTGCCATGCGAGAAGTGTGGTCGGACCGATCGCGAATACAGTACTACCTGGATTTCGAGAAAGCTCTGGCTTTAACGCAGGCGCATCTGGGCGTCATCCCAAAAGAAGCGGCTGAAGAGATCTCGCTGCACTCCAACGTGTGCGAGATGGACTTCGGGAAGTTGAAGGATGCAACCGAGCACATCGGCTACCCTGTGCTACCAGTCGTTCAGCAGTTAACTGCGCTTTGCAAAGATGATCTCGGGCAGTGGTGCCATTGGGGTGCAACGACCCAGGATATAACGGACACCGCCACGATTCTGCAGATCCGCTCCGCACTCCAGCTTGTCGAAGACGAAATGAAGGCGATCTCCGCATCGCTAGCTCACCTCGCCAAAGAACATCGCGACACTCCGATGATCGGCCGGAGCAATCTGCAGCAGGCTGTGCCTCTTACCTTTGGATATAAAGCGGCGGTGTGGCTTGCCGGCCTCGACCGTCATCTTGAGCGCCTCGATCAGATGAAGAGACGTGTCCTCATGGGTGAATTCGGAGGCGCAGTAGGAACGCTTGCTTCTCTCGGCAAACAGGGCCTGCCGGTTCAGCAGGGTGTCATGGAGACGCTTGGCCTTACACAGCCGCCGATCGCATGGCATACCGTGCGCGACACCATTGCTGAGGTTGGCTGCTTCCTCGGCATACTGTGCGGCTTGCTGGATAAGATCGCCTCCGATGTCAAGGTCATGATGATGACGGAGCTAAATGAGGTGCAGGAGCCGGCCGGGGGCGGAGGTCGCGGAGCGTCGAGCACGATGCCGCAGAAGCGCAACCCCATTTCCTGCGCTTACATCACGGCCTGTAGCAGTGTTGTGCGCCAGCATACTGCGAGTCTTCTGAATGCGATGAACGCAGACTTCGAGCGTGCCACGGGCACGTGGGAGATCGAGTGGCTCGTGCTACCTGAGATTTTTTGTCTGAGCGCCGGAGCTCTGGCCCAGGCTAACTACATGCTCAGTGGGCTGGTCGTTCATCCCGACAATATGAAAAAGGACCTGCAACTGACCAACGGCCTGGTAAATACCGAGGCCGTCATGATGGCTTTGGCTCCGAAGATGGGCCGCGGTAAGGCGCACGATAGGCTTACGACCATTTCCATCGCTGTTTCACAGGGCAAGGGACAGCTGATCGATCTTCTGTCGAACGATCCTGAAATTGCCAAGTTCCTTGACCATACGGCTATCGAAAGGCTCATCGAGCCAACCAACTATCTCGGAAACTCCGGCGCGATGGTCGATCTTGTTCTGGCCGGGAGAGGAGAGTGAAATGTTGCTAGATACGATTTTGAGCGCACTCCTACCAATGGTCGTCACCTTCCTGCTCGGTTTTATGGCGGCGTGGCGACACGATTTTGGGTCAAAGGATGCCCCAACCCTGAATCGGATGGTGCTGCTTTACGCCGTGCCGCTGGCGCTTTTTGCCGGAACGGTTACCACGTCGCGTGCGGCACTCGGTCGGGACATCCCGCTGGTCGTTGCCTTGTGCAGCGCCATCATCGGCTTCTACGGTGTCGTGTTTCTATTGTGCCGTCTTGTTTTCCGCATGCAACTCAGCAACTGCGCTCTGGCCGCGCTGACGGCTTCCGCGCCAGCAGTGCCTTTCGTAGGTCCGGCCGTCCTTGGCGATCTGTTCGGAGGGCTCAGCGCTATCCCAGTCGCCATAGGCAGTCTCGTCATCAACCTCACAGTCGTGCCAGTGACGATTCTGCTTCTCGCTTTGGGTTCGACGGCAAAAGACCAACCGGAAAACACTCCCGTCGCGCAGGACGGCCCGCATTCGCCATCATCCGCCAAGTCTTACGCCTCGGTTTTCGCTGCCAAGCTCGTGGAAACGGTCAAAGAACCTATGGTTTGGGCACCCATTCTCGCTTTCATTATCGTGCTGTGCGGCTTTCACATTCCTCAACTCATCGTCCACGCGTTTTCGCTGTTAGGACAAGCATCTGGGGGCGTCGCCCTGTTTGCCTGCGGGATTGTGCTTGCATCCGGCAAAATCAAAGTCAACCGGTACATCTTGTTATTTGTATTCCTGAAAAACATCATGCAACCGGCCCTGGTCCTGGGTGGTTTGCGATGGATCGGCTATGGCAATCCCATTGCCAGCGAGGCGGTTCTGACGACGGCCATTCCGACCATGCCGATTGTGATTATGTTGGCTCTGCAGTACCGCACCGCACAAGCGGAGGCAGCCTCCGCCGTGTTCCTCAGCGTGATGGGCTCGGTGGTCACGATGGGGGTTTTCATCGCCCTAACCCACTAAACAAATGAACTCACCAACTAGAAACGGAGGATACAAATCATGACTCAAGTTGAATCTCTCGCCAAGTATGCCGCCCGCGCTTCCTTCGCCGACCTTTCGGCCGAATCGCGCAGGCAGTTACCAATTCATATTCTAGACTCGCTGGCTTGCAGCATCGCTGCACTGGGCGCGGGCCCGGTCGACGCGTGTCGCGCCCAGGTCACGGAGTTCGGCGGTACCGGACCCAGTACGCTGATCGGCGGGGGACAAGCAAACCCTATCTACGCTGCGTTCTGGCACACCGCACTCGTGCGCTACGTCGATTTCATGGACAATTTCCTGGCCCCAACCGAAACCTGCCACACGGCGGACAATTTCGGGGTGGCGCTGACCATCGCCGACTACGTGGGCGGTAGCGGACGCGATTTAATGCTCGCAGTCGCATTAGGCTACACGGTGCAATCCCGTTTGGTTGATCATGCCAACTTCATGAGCAGCGGCTTCGACCACACCTCACAACTGGCCTTCTCGCTCAACGCCGCCGCCGGCCGGCTGCTCGGTCTGAGCGAGCAGCAGATCGCGAACGCTATCGCGATGGCTGCGGTCAGCGATGCGTCCTTCGCCGTTGTTCGGGCGAAGCCGCTGTCGCAATGGAAGGGTCTTGCTTCGGCGCAGTCCGCGCTCGGTGCCATGAACACTTTGTTCCTGGCTCGTCGCGGAGTGCAAGGGCCGCTCCAGGTCGTCGAGGGCCCGCTGGGCATTGATCACCTCCTGAGAATGCAGATCAACATCGACTGGGACAAGCAGGGATATGAGGGCGTCGTGGAGAGCACGATCAAAAAATACAACTCTATGATCCATACGCAGTCCGCGGTCCACTGCATGGTCGAACTCGCCGGGCAGAACAAAATCGACCCCAACAAGGTTGTCTCGATTGAGGCAGATGTGTTCCAACTTGCATACGACTTCGCCGGCGGTGGTCTCTACGGCGTGGACAAAGTCATCCGTATCAAGGAGCAGGCGGATCACAGCCTGCCGTATCTGCTTGCGGTGGCCCTGCTTGACGGTAACGTGATGCCGGCGCAATTTAACCCGGAGCGCATCGTCAAGCCTGATGTCCAGAACCTGCTGAAGAAGGTTTCGGTCCGGCCGAATCATGAATTCACGGAAGTGTATCCCAAGAAAATGCCTGCCAAAATCATCGTGCGGCTGCAGGACGGGAAAGTGATTGAGCATGAGGTCCAGGACTACCCAGGCCTCGCCTCTCATCCGTTCACTTGGGAAGACGCCGTCCAGAAGTTCGACGCACTCGTGGCCGGTCGCGTCGACAAGGGGCTATCCGGCGAGATCAAGGATGCCGCTCGTTCGGTGGAAAACATCCAGGTGAGGGACTTGATGAAACTGCTCGGCTCCGTCAAGGCGGGCCAAGGGACGTCATCCTCACAGAAAGTAGCCTAATAAAACCACAGAGACAGATCACAAACCGACAAGGAGAGATTCAAATGGAAATTACAACCGACAGTGTTCGCGAAATCTTCAAGGGACTTGAAAATGGCGACGGAGCTGCCTTCTTCGAGCACGTGGCTGACAACGTGGACTGGATTGTGGAAGGGACCCACCCACTCGCTGGTCACTACTTGAGCAAGAAGGCATTCATAGAGGGCACCTTCACCAAGTTGAGCCAGGTTCTCCCAAATGGCGCGCAGCTCCATGTGGAGGATTTGCTCGTAAAGGACAACGAGGCGGTAGTCGAACTTCACTCTTTAGCAACGGCGAAGAACGGCTTGCGCTTCGACAATCGCTACTGCTGGGTAGTCTATTTCCGCGACGGAGTCATTGTGCGGGTTCGTGCGTACCTCGACTCGGCGATGGTCGCCCGGCTGTTCGAGGAAAATCCGATCGCATGATAGGTTGCAACGGTCCCATTTCTACCGCCTCCAGCCGATCCGATGGAATAGCAGGCGTTCGCGATTGAACTGGGACCGTTTCACGCCCGGGAGTTTGAGTTCAACACTCACTGATCTGGCCGAAACAAATCTCGGGCGCTGAGTACAAGGGAAATCAGCGTGCTCGATGTCGCAAAGGTGTCGAATGGAACCCAACGCTAGCGTCACTCTTTCGAGGACTTATGGTGGGAATTCGAGCGGGTACGGCGATTTCGTTCTTTCTTCTGGCGTTCGCGAACTGCGCTCTCGCTCAGAGTGCGCCTAGTTTGCCTAGCCAGCCGTGGCATTCAGCAGAGGAGCAAAGATTTGAAGTCGATGCGCGCAATTTTCATGATTCCAGATTCAACATCGATCCGACGAGGACTTATTCACTAGCGGAGTTGATAGATTTGGCTGAGGCGCACAATCCCGAGACTCGCGTCGCATGGGAACGTGCCCGTGCTCAAGCCGCAGCTTTAGGCGTTGCACGCGGTGAGTTGTATCCCACGGTGGCGGCGGCTGCTCTCTCTGAGACAAGCCGCTCGAATGTTCTGTTTGGAAATGAATTCTTCCCGCAGACGATCCAAGACTTTCAGGTCGGGCTCGATCTCAACTACACCGTCTTCGACTTCGGCGCCCGATCCGGTCGAATCAGTGCGGCGAAGGCGGAGCTTCTCGCGGCCAATTTTGCATTCAACGACACACATCGCAGCATCATTTACCAAGTAGAGCAAGCTTATTACCGACTGTTACGTTCTGTAGGGCAGGAAGACGCTGCGCGAGCGAGCCTTGCCAACGCGCAAGCAGTGCAACAAGCCGCGGAAGATCGCTTGGCACACGGCCTCGCAACTTTGCCCGACGCATTGGAAGCTCGGAGTGCGACGGCGCAGGCAGACTATGATCTGCAAGCTGTACTCGGAGCTGAGGAGATCGCGCGCGGAGATCTGGCGACTGCGGTGGGAACTTCGGCGCCTGCTGTAATTCACGCCCAACCGCTCGATCAGGTCCCGACTCCCGAGTCGATTGGCGATACGGTCGATCTGGCGATCAACCGGGCACTCGAACAACGCCCCGACCTGATGCAACAGGTGGCTGCAATAAGGTCCGCAAATGCAAAGGTGCAGGAAGCGCGGGCCGCGTACTATCCTGCGCTGAGCGTCAATGCCACGCCAGTGGCGCAAGCCGTGTACGGGCTGCAACAGCCAAACCCGTGGACGCACACCGGAGACTTGGTCGGCGGAGTGACTTTGAATCTCCAATGGACGGTGTTTGACGGAGGCGCAAGACGGAACCGACTGGCACAAGCGCGGGCTAACGTTCACGCGTCAGAAGCACAAGCGATTGTTGCCCGCAACCAAATCGCCGATGAGGTTTGGAGCGCTTATTCGAATCTGAACACGGCATTTCGGCAGCGGCAGGCAGCGCTCGCTCTCTTGCAAGCGGCCGATCAGTCTTACAGTGCCGCGCTGGAATCGTACAACTATGGTGTACGCAGCTTGTTAGATGTAACCGCGGCCCAGCGGACACTTGCGCAAGCCCGCTCGGCCGACGTACTGGCGCGCACGCAGGTGCTTACCGCGCTCGCAGACTTGGCTTTCCGCACCGGGGATTCCATTCAGCCCAACAAGGCGAGGTCTCTACCATGACTGGTGACGGTAACCAAAGATTTATGCGCTATCCAATCGCCTTCGCTCCCTTGCTGCTTACAGGTTGTGGACGAGCGCCCGCCGTGGACATCCTGGGTTCATTCTTTCCCGCTTGGCTCATTTGTTTAGTGGTGGCGATCTTGTTTACCGCTGTCGGCCGATTTGTGCTTTTGCGATTCAACATGAATGTTGCTTTACCCGTCATCTTCTATCCGAGCTTTACCGCCTTTTTCACATTCGCACTGTGGCTAGTCTTCTTTCACTAGTCAAGAAGAGCGACTATGGCCGTTGACACGAATACGAAACCCCAAAGGCTGCTCAGCCGCCGACTGAGTATCGGCTTCGCACTGGCGGCAGTGGTGCTCGGCGCAGTGGTCCTTTATCGCACGAATCACTATCCACGCACAGATGATGCGGCAGTTTTTGCAAATTTCATCGGGATTGCGCCCCAAGTAGATGGACCCGTCATCCGCCTGAACGTGCGTGACAATCAGTTCGTTAAAAAGGGCGAACTACTCTACGAGGTCGACGATCGTCCGTACCAGTATGCCCTTGAAACAGCCATTTCCAACCAGGAGGCGCTCGAAGGTCAAATTGTCGACGAGCAGCGAAGGATAGCAGCATTGGTCAGCGCGGTTTCTGTTTCGCAAGCAAAGATCCATAGCGCTGAGGCTGACGTCGCGAATTCGGAACAGGGTATCAACAGGGTGCGGGCCGAGTGGACATATGCAAGCAACAATCTGCATCGGCTAGAGCCGCTGCTGACCAAACAATTTGTCACAGTAGATCAAGTGGATAGAGCAAAGACCTCGGAAGTTGCGCAGGCAGAGGCCCTGAGGCAGGCAGAGTCACGGCTGCAACTGTCGCGGGCCGAGTTAAACTCTGCTCTCGCGCAACACGAGCAAGCACAGCACGCCGTCACCACGCTCGAGCCGCTCATCAACCAGCGTGGAGCAAAGTCTGCGGCGGTAAAGCAAGCTCGTTACGATCTGGGCAACTGTCGCGTCTACGCACCATTCGATGCTCGTGTAACGAATCTCACAAT
The DNA here is from genome assembly GCA_964403025.1 of uncultured Acidobacteriaceae bacterium. Classification (GTDB taxonomy): domain Bacteria; phylum Acidobacteriota; class Terriglobia; order Terriglobales; family Acidobacteriaceae; genus Sulfotelmatobacter. Next base: position 16,696 of record CAYOEH010000022.1, read on the forward strand.
TTCTGAAGGCGCCTATGCCCACGTGGGCCAGCAATTGTTCACACTGATTGACGCGCGCACCTGGTGGGCAATCGGCAACTTTCGTGAAGGCCAGCTCAAGCGCATCACACCTGGAATGCGCGCTGAGGTTTACGTGCTGTCGAGGCCCGACTTGCATTTCTCAGGCGTAGTTGACAGCGTTGGTTTCGGCGTCACACCGGACCCGGACGTTGTTGGCACCTTGCAACCCGGTCTCCCGGACGTCCCGAGAACTCTGAACTGGGTCCATTTGGCCTCAAGATACCCCGTTCGTGTGCGCGTATCCAACCCACCTTCTGATTTGTTTCGAATTGGTGAGTCAGCCATCGTCACGATTCGCGGAGATTGAAAATGGCCACTGCTGCACAAAGCCTATACGAATCACCCCACGCTCTGACTTGGTTCCTGGAATTTCTCAAGGAGGAGTTAGCTCCATATCCGGGGCGAGCAGGAACAATAGCGCGGATGGTGCTGGCTGCGACTCTGGTCATGATTATTTGCGTGACCTTTCGTATTCCCTATGCGTTCGAAGGCGCGATTTATACATTTATCGTTTTGCGCGAGAGCCCCAGGGCCACGCTGCAATCAGCTGGAGCAGCACTCCTCTCTGTGGGAATTGGCGCTGCCTATGTCTTGATTTCGGCTGGGTTTGTTATCAGCGTTCCAGTCCTGCATTTTCTCTGGGTCATTGGTTCGTTCTTTCTGAGTTTTTATGCCCTCAGTGCGATGATCAATTACGGCGCAGCCTCGACGTTCGCCATCATGATCGCGGTCGCCGTTCCTATATGGGATCGCCATGTATCTGCCGAAACTAATGTGGAAGATACGCTTTGGCTCACATTGGCGATATCAATAGGAGCCGTGATTTCGGTCGCAGTAGAACTGGCGTTTGCCCGTGTAAATCCGGGCGACGATATTGTGTTGCCTATCGCCGAACGATTGTCCGCGGTAGAGAGTTTGTTAGCTTGCTACGCCGAGGGCTGTCCCCCAGACAACGCAAGCAAAAATAAGGTCATCAGGTTCGGGATGCTTGGAACATCGAGCTTGCGGCGCCTCCTCCGGCGCTCTGACTATTCGGCTCAATACAGGGTGCAAATGAGTGGTGTTGTTGCGCTGGTTGGAAGGCTCGTCGACATTACCGCCACCCTGACTGAACTTAGCTTCGAGCCTACCGAGAGCGATGAGAAGCAATTGCGTGCTTTGGGAGCCACCATCGCGATCATTCGCACTGATCTAATGAACCGGCGACTTTCAAGCTCCATTCACTTTGATTCTGACCATGCCTTCTCCCATGTTCCGTTATTGACCGAAATGCAGAATATAGTTTCCTTGATTCCTCAAGCGTTTACGGACTCTGAGTCAATGAAAGTGCACCTGCCGGCTTCACGCGACATGTCGCGATCGAAACTTATGCATCAGGACGCATTCGTTAATACCGAACACCTTAAGTTCGCACTGAGAGGGTGCTTGGCAGCTAGTGGCTGTTACATCATTTACAACTCCATTGCCTGGCCGGGCATCGGCGCGCCCGCGATGGCCACGTGCCTGCTGACGGCCGTTTCAACGGTCGGAGCGTCTCGTCAAAAGCAGATCGTGCGCTTCGCTGCCTTCGTGGTGGGCGGGTTTCTTATCGGGATAGGCTCGGAGATATTCATTCTGCCGCACATCGATTCGATTCCTGGATTCACGATTTTCTTCACACTGGTCATAGCACTCGCCGCTTGGTTCATGACATCAAGCCCGCGATTGTCATATTTCGGATTTCAGCTCCTTGTTATTTTCTGCCTCATGAATTTACAGGAGTTCGCGAGACAGACATCGCTTGCAGCGGCAAGAGACCGAGTCGTTGGGGTTGGCCTGGGACTGTGCATGATGTGGCTTGCATTTGATCGGCTCTGGAGTGCACCCGTGGCTGTGGAGATGAAGATGGCGTTTATTTCCAGCCTGCGATTACTGGCTCAACTTTCACGAGAACCCCTTTCGAAGAATCGGAGAGTTGCCGCCGAACGCAACTTTTCGCTGCGTGACATGATCAACAGTAGTTTTGACGAAGTGCGAGCGCTCGCCGATGCCGTGCTATTGGAGACCGGCGTTTCCCGGCAGCAGGACCTTACTTTGCGCCGTCGAATCCTGCGCTGGCAGCCGCGGTTGCGGATGCTCTTCATAACGCGAGTTGCTTTGTGGAGATACCGCCTCCAGGTTCCCGGTTTTGAAATGCCTGCGCCGGTGGCTAGAGCACAAAAAGAGTTCGATAAACGTCTCGCTGATGCGCTGGACGGTATGGCCAATCGGATGTTGGGGAAAACCTCGGATAGACACAATGGTTTCAGAATCTCGGTTGAGGATCTAGAAAAAACAATTCAGACCTACGATTCGGGAAAGTCGCAAGAGGCGCTTACGGCACAGCTTGGTGGATTTCTCTCGTTGTCCCGGAAAATCGCAAGTCTGACGATTTCGCTCGATAACGAGATGTCAGTACAAGGAGAGACTTTGTGATTATTGCGCGCAAGATTTGGGGGTTCGGAGCGAACTCTCTCGCTATTGCAAACAAATGACTTAGCACGACATTCTAGCACGCCGTGAGTTAGCCCACGACCGCACTGGCACGTTCTTTAACCTTTCTTGCATCCGTTTGAAGCGAGCGTAGTGCCTCTGAGCTACCGCTAATGTATCCCCAAGCATCGCCGCAACCTCAGCCAACTCGCAGCCCTCTCCGAGCCAGAAATCGACTGCCGTGTCACGAAAGCGATGCGTCGTATTCCCCTCAATCCACAGTCCTGCGTTCTGCATAAGCAGACGCAGATCGTCCTGCCATGTTGTGACCTCAGAGGTCACCTGATATTTGCCATCCCAGAAGACGTATTTTCCTTCACCCTCCATCAGTTCCGCATACAGAGTTGGGTCAAGCTGCTGGACAACGGATCGTCCGGTCTTTTGCCTGTCTCCACAGAACCAACGTTCCGATCGGGGAAAAAGCAGCGCACGACAATCTCCCTATATTGTCGCCCGCGGCGGAGAATCGCCGAGTGTGAGCCATTTGGCTCAGTTCAGGGGGCCCACCCGTGCATACACTCGGACTTAGGACCAGTTCACGGGAGCCGTGCTTCAGTCGAGCCTTTGGAAGCCACTGAAGATATTGAAGATGAACAGTGATCGACATTAGGAGAAGTGCGATGGCGAACAGCAAGGATGTCGTGGTGACCGGGGTCTCCACCGGAATCGGTTGGGGAACCACAAAGGTGCTTGTTTCAAAGGGATTTCGCGTGTTCGGTTCTGTACGCAAACAGGCAGACGCCGATCGCTTGCAAAGAGAGTTCGGCGACAGCTTCGTGCCTCTCGTCATGGATATAACGGACGCCGACGCCGTACATCAAGCTGCCCAGAAGGTCGGCTCGATGATAGGCGACAGGAATCTGGTTGGCCTGGTGAACAATGCGGGAATTGTGGTGAGTGGACCACTGCTTTATCTGAGGCCCAGCGACTACAAGCGGCAGTTGGAAGTCAACATGATCTCCCCGCTTGTCGTAATCCAAGCCTTCGCTCCTCTTTTGGGAACGGATAAGAAGCGCCAGGGGCCCGCCGGGCGCATCGTGAACATCAGCTCTAGCGGGGCAAAAATTCCTATCCCCCTTATCGGTGCTTATAGTTCGTCCAAGTGTGGTCTCGAAGGAATGTCGGACGCGCTGCGGATAGAACTGATGTTATTTGGCATCGACGTCGTGATGATTGAACCGGGCACTGTGAACACGTCAATGTACGACAAGGGCGAAAAAGAAGATCTGAGTGAGTTCAAGCAGACCGAGTATTGGGAGGCGGTGCAGAACTTCCAGAAGTGGATCGTCAACGAAGCACGCACTAATGGCCTACCCCCGGAGCGTCTGGGCGAAGCCGTCCATCTGGCACTGAGCACGGCAAAACCTAAAGCACGCTACGCGATCATTCCGCAACGTTTCAAGAACTGGACCCTGCTCAGACTCCTTCCTGTGAGGATGTTCGACAACTTTATCGCAAAGCAAATGGGACTCAAAAAGCCGAAGCCAGCCTCTAACGGCGGGTTCTCACATCTCGTGACAAGGGGAACTGAATGAATGCCAGACCAACGTTTAGGAGGACTGATTGGAATGACCGTTCTCAATCGCTCTGTTTACTCCTGGCGAATGTCGACGATAGATCTTCAGATTTGATGGACATGGCCTTTGCAATTCTCTTGAAGTCGTCCGCAGTGATCCGGAAAGCTCCTCTGCGAAACGCTAAGCCCCAATTCTTGTTCCCTTGGGTAAATGTCAGTTCTTTCAGTAGCGGCCGGACGGGCGCCTGTCTACTCTTGAAAAACTTCGTCCGGCGGCGATATGGACGAAAGCCCGCAGACTGCTCAGCTTCGTAGGGAAATTCGTCAAGGATGCGTCCGGCAGCGGTGAAAGCCTGAAGGACAGGTCCGCTTCCCATCAATTCGCGTGGCGAGTAGAAGACGATGAGGTCGCCGGCCTTCAATCGGCGCACCAAAACCTCCTTACCGTGGCCCAGTTGGCAGAAGCCGCCTTGAACGGCACCGAGCACATGGTCGTGGCTTGCGACCCCAACCCAATGGCTTTTGTGTGTCACCTTTGCGAGTGCCAATTCGAACCTCCATCAAGGTTGAAGAACTTATTACTCGCCTTAGTAAGCCATTTATAGACGTTCCCAGGGGTGAGACGAAATCAAATATCTCATTCGCAGGCATGTCGATAACTATATGGTTTTCGACAAATACGACGTTGGTGTTTCGCCGATACCAGAAACAAAGGCTGGCGGGCGGTTTGCGCTGACGCGGCGGTCGCCGCCGCTATCACGCCAAAACCCAACAAAGGCAAAAATAAAAGGTGCTTCATCAATCTTCCGCTTGGCATGTTGCTCTCCTTTTTCAGTTGTCTTGCGATTTGACACCGCGGGGTCCTGGACCTGAGCGCCTCCGACGGCCTCGCACTCATCTCTAGTGGCTGAATCCTGGACGTCAAATTGCGACTCCACCCGCGACCTCGATCCGCTGCGCATTGACCCAATGATTCTCTTCCGAGATAAGCGACGCGATCATAGGGCCGAGATCTTCTGGCAGACCTGCCCGGCCTAGTGCCGTATTTTCGGCAATCATTTTGTTGACAGCAGGATTGTCGCGAACGATGCCGCCGCTGAAATCGGTTTCGACCGGCCCCGGCGCAACCACATTGACGGCGATCCTGCGCGGACCCAACTCCCTTGCCAGATGCCTCGACAGCACTTCGACCGCTCCCTTCATCGAGGCATAGACCGCCCCTCCGGGTGAGGCAGTGCGGGTCCGCACTGTCGATATGTTGACGATGCGGCCGCCATCCGCGATCAGGGGGAGAAGCTTCTGTGTCAGGAAGAAAACGCCTTTGAAGTGGACGTTGTAGATGCTGTCGAGCTCTTCCTCGGTGGCCGTTGCAAACGGCATGTTGCGGTGACTGTTACCCGCATTGTTCACCAGGAAGTCGAAGCGCGTGGTTGAGAAATCGGCGAGCGCGTCGTTAACGCTCTCGACGAAAGCATCGAACGACGCGGCATTGCCGGCGTCCAGTTGCAGAGCAATGGCCTTCGCTCCCGCGTCTTTCACCGTGGCAACGACCGCCTCCGCGTCCGTGCCATGCGTGTGATACGTGAAGATCGTGTTGACGCCGCGCTTCGCGAGGCTCTCAACCGTACTGCGGCCAATACCACGACTGCCACCGGTGACAATCGCAATCTTCTTTGGGGTAATTGCATTCGGTTCCATCAACATTGTGCGCTCCATTCTTGTTTACAGTGTCTGTCTAGTCAGTCATTCACAAGATCAAAAAATCACGCTACCACGCGCCACAGAGCCTCGAAACCCTCTTTGCAGTGCTTCTTTGCATGGGCTGAATCCTGAGTCATGAAATCTATCGTCGCCTCCGCGACAGAGTTCATGATCGCGACTACGAAACCCATTGGGGCCTTACGCATCGGACCGCTGGCGCGAATGTGTTCCAGCAATCCTGCGACGCCTGCCATCGTCTTATGGCCCGCCGCGCGGGTCTCCGGCGTGATCTCGTCAGAGACGCCGAGCTGTGCCAGCGCTCGTCTCTTCTCGGGGTAGGACACTGCCCAGCTCATCCAGTGTTGCCACAGGTTCCAAAGCTGCTCGCGAGGTTCTGCGCCTGTGGGAAGGTTCTTCGTAGCGGCAGACGCCATCTCAATTTTCAGTTCAAGATAGAGCTGATTGAAGAGGTCCGTTTTGGTTTCGAAGTAAGTGAAAAGCGATCCATTCGCAACGCCAGCCTCTTTCGCGATGCCAGCTGTCGGCCCGCTCAGGCCCTGCGTAACGATAATCCGCGTCGCCGCCTCCAGAATCGCGTTTCTCTTCTCATCGCTCTTCGGCCTCGACATGAGTCCATAATATAGATAAGCGTCTGGACAGTCAACTATTATCCGCTGGTTCTTCGCGGCTGTTTTCGACTGATGAATAGTCAGTCGGCACTTATTGGTCCGACCAGACACTGATTCTGAATCAGTCGCTGTCTCGCTTTCAGACTTATCGGCACGTTTTCGGACCGCGCGAAACTGCATGTCGTTCATTCTAAAGATGAAAACTAGTGCCGAGAGTGGGTTACGAGTAGACCATAAAATCCATGTAAATTATTGATTATAAATGACTTGGCGGAGAGAGTGGGATTCGATTCTTGTATTGAATCCAAAGCTACTTGGCACTGATTTCAATCGACTTGCTTAGAGCACCTAGCGATTTTGCCATCGTTGATGGCGGAATAAATATACGCCTCTCTGTAGCTTTCTTGTAGCTTCTTTGTAGCTTTCTTAGCTCTCTGGAGGAGAGGAATGTCTTCGAATCCACTGGAGGAGAGGGGATCATTCTAACCCACCGCTCCACCGCTCATAAGCTACACTTTAGCTACACTTCGGTGCCCCAGAGCGACTCTGAAACGTCTCGGCCGGACGAACGAACTGTGCCTGCACCAGTGGAGTGAAACCCAATGCCTCTCGTGCAGTCGATGGTCGGCGAACTCGCTCTGGTATGCGCCTTCTGAGAAGTAGGAGACGGTCAAGTGAAAGTGGTTCTCTTCGGAGCGACGGGAATGGTCGGGCAGGGCGCCTTGCGAGAGTGTCTGCTCGACCCTGATGTCGAGAGCGTCCTCGCGGTTGTCCGCAACGCCAGCCTGCCGGAGCATGACAAACTGCGCGAAGTCGTACACCAAGATGTTTCTGATCTCGCGGCGATTGAAGACAGGCTCTCAGGCTACGACGCATGTTTCTTCTGCCTCGGCGTCTCGTCAGTAGGGATGAAGGAGGAGGCGTATCAGCGCGTGACATACGATCTGACGGTCTCGGTGGCTAAAACCTTAGCCAAGCTGAATCCGACAATGACCTTCATCTACGTATCTGGGGCAGGAACCGACAGTACCGAGCGCGGGCGAAGCATGTGGGCGCGGGTAAAGGGCAGAACGGAAAACGCGCTATTGCAGATGCCGTTCAAGGCTGTGTTCCTGTTTCGCCCTGCGTACATTCAGCCCCTTCATGGAATTCGCACAAAGACCAGGTGGTACGGGGCGGCTTACGCTTTGATGAGACCCCTCTATCCGTTATGGAAGATGCTTTTCCCGAACTACGTGACAACGACTGAATGCCTCGGTCGCGCCATGTTGAGCGTAACGAAGCGCGGTTTTTCCAGACCTGTCCTTGAGAATCGCGACATCAACCGGATGTGTGGATGAATTTGTGCGGACGATTATCCTGCTAAACAGGTGCTTCTCCAGCTCAGTTGATCTGTTCCAACATGTTTGTCCGCTTCCCCTGTTTCATAGGCTGCTACAGCCTTTTTGACCACGCTAGGGTGGTACTCGGCGGCGCCGGTCGGTCAGCGTAAGCCCATTAGTGTGCGGTAAACAGCCCATACACCCATACGGCAATAGCGCAGGTGAGTAGTATGGCGCCAATCGTGGTCACGGTGGTGCCGATGGAAGCGCGGTTTGGCTGCCCCTTGACCATATGGAGAAGGAAACCTCCCGATTGAGCCAGGATGCCCGACACAAGCGTCGCGCACCCCGCATGCTTGAGGGCTGGGGACAAGGACGTCTTGTCCATGAATGTGTAGTACAGCAGCACCTGGGCATTCTACGCGCTCTAGACCTCGGCAAAACCACCGTCGACAAACGATTCGATTCCCGTTACGAAGTTGCTATCGTCCGATGTCGGGGTCGCATCGCTTTCCCGGCTGATTCATCTAAGCAACCATGGATAAGGGGTTAGCTGTTTCAGTACTTGATCTTGTGAGCATGCGAGCCAGTGAGTCCGCAGGCAGCGCGATTGCCCGATCGGTGAACCTGGCGCAGCACGTGGAGCAGTGGGGATACCAGCGCTATTGGCTGGCAGAACATCACTCCATTCCTGGACTGGCGTGCTCGGCGACGCCCGTGCTGATTGGGCATGTGGCGGCAGCGACCAAGACGATTCGAGTGGGCAGTGGTGGAGTGATGCTGCCAAACCACGCACCTCTGGTGGTGGCGGAACAGTTCGGGACGCTGGAGGCGCTGTACCCAGGTCGAATTGATTTAGGGCTGGGACGGGCTCCGGGCGGCGACTTTCAAACGATGCGGGCTTTGCGAAGAGATTTGCAGCAGAGTGGCGACGATTTTCCCGCACTCCTCGCCGAATTGCAGACCTACCTGGGCCCGGAGCGGCCAGGGCAAGTGGTGAAAGCGATTCCCGGACAGGGGAGCAATGTGCCGATCACGTTGCTCGGGTCGAGCGGCTTCAGCGCACAACTGGCGGGGATGCACGGACTCCCGTTCGCATTCGCGGCGCACTTTGCTCCCGAGCACTTATACGCAGCAGCTCAGCTATACCGCGAAGAATTCCGGCCAAGCGAAGTACTGCGGAAGCCCTACTTCATGGTAGCGGTACAGGTGATTGCGGCGGAGACGGATGCGGCGGCCCGACGGCTGTTCACCACGCCGCAACAGCGGTTTCTGCGGCTAATTCGAAACCAGCCAGTCGAACTGTTGCCCCCAGTCGATTCCATGAAGCCGCTATGGCAGGACCATGAGCGTGCGGCCGTGGAGAGCAAGCTGCGCGCGGCGATTGTGGGATCGGATGCGACAGTGAAGGCAGGGCTGGAGAAGTTGGTGGAAGATACGGCCGCCGACGAGGTGATCGTTGTAACTGACACCTACGAGCATACGGACAGGATTGAGTCGTATCGACGAGTGGCCGACGTTGCCACGATGATTGAGGTGAAGCCAACCGTAGTCGTGGAAGCCTGAAGTTCAGGTGAACGCCGGTCGCTCTGCCATGCCGTCTCACTGGCGAGTCAGTCCTTTCGGATACCCATTGCGCATCCAATCCTGAGTTTGAGAAGCTTCTCCAGAATATCCGAGTGGTTGGCTTCGATACAGGAGGATAAATGGCGCAGGTATGGTTGGTCACCGGCAGCTCTCGTGGTCTGGGTCGTGCAATTGTTGAAGCGGGCCTCGCTG
>CAYOEH010000023.1:0-23678 GCA_964403025.1 uncultured Acidobacteriaceae bacterium
GAGTGCAGCCACACAGCCTAGAACAAGCCAGGGACGCGCCCGCGAAGTCCCGGTTCGTCGGACGTCGACTTCTCCATCCGCCAGCCGTTCCGCCCCAAGCCCGTCCTCATTTGGATTTGACCGCAGAGGAACAACAGCGGGCAACTCGATCGGCGACACTCCGGCAGACAAATCGCCATTTTGCACCTGAGCGATGAAACGGTATCCCCGGCGTGGCAGAGTCTCGATGTAGCGGGGGGCATCGGCTGAATCGCACAGCGCGTCGCGCAACTTCTTGACGGCGCTGTTCAGACCGGTATCGAAGTCGACAAAAGTGTCGCCGGGCCAGAGTTTCTGGCGAAGCTCCTCGCGCGTAACGACGTCCCCCGGATGCTCCAGCAAAAGCGAGAGTACCTGGAAGGGTTGGCGATGAAGCTTTAGCCGGATGCCGTGCTTGCGCACCTCACCCGCACGCATGTCCACGTCGAAGGCGTCGAATCGGATCCTGCGGGTTCGCTCGGTCGCCTCCATGGCAAGACCCCCCCAGATTCCCAGTAGTCTATCACCACTAGTTATCACCTAAGGAGTATGTGTGGTTCGCTACAACCAGCCTACATTCAACGACTTGCACGATCAGAACAAAAACAGCCACAGACCATACGCCGACCATTGCGCCTCAAGCGAGTTCGCGCCAATGTCGCCGGACGCAGGCTGAGCACTTTGACGGAATCAATGCAAATTCGCGGACCCCAGAGACACGAACTCTAGTTTGAGCCGGAAAAAGATAATAAGGAGAATCAAAAATGAGCAAGTTCGGAAAGTATTTTCTTCTCGCGACAGGTTTCGTACTCCTTTCGACTTTTGCCCGCATTCCAGGTGCCAGCATCAACGTTCATGCCCACGATCAGGCCTGTAGCGTTGCCAACCTCAAAGGGACCTATGCCTATCTCAGGACGGGCGTGAACAGTGCCTTGGGTGGCCCTGTCGCCGAGATGGGCCTCGACGTCTTTAACGGAGACGGAACGCGCGGCATCATTCGCGCCACCGGAAGCAGCCTTGATGGGTCCTACGACTGGACCGATTCCTCGTGGCCGAACGGAAGCTACACGGTCTATCCGGATTGTACCGGCTCGCTCCTCGCTGCGGATGGTACAAAAGCCAACATCATAGTCCTTGACAGAGGCAAGAGATTCTCCGTGCTCAGCGGGCTAAATCAGACGGGCAAGGTTGTCACGGGAGAGGCGAAGAGGCTGGAGGAGGAGAAGGACTAAGGGTGCGCTGACTAAGTTTGGATGCACACTTCCCCTCTTGAAGCGGTTGTGTGGGACGGGGAGCAATCTCAAATGTGGAGGTCGTTCATGAAGGACAAGGCTTTCTCTCATATGATGTGCGCTCTCTTTTTGTTGTTGACGATGTCGGGTTTTGCAAGCTGCGGCGGGAGTAGCTCGACACAACAATTGCCTCCGCCACCGCCGCCGCCGCCCGCAAATCAGACCCCCATGATTACTTTCATTTCGCCAAACAGTACCGCAGCTGGTTGTGGGGCTTTCACGCTTATTATCAGTGGGACGAACTTCGTCGCATCTTCGATGGTGAACTTCGGCGGGTCGGCGCCCGCCACCACCTTCGTCAACTCCACGCAATTGACTGCGGCCATCCCTGCTGCCAGCATCGCTTCAACCGGCACGCCAGCCTTGACGGTGACCAACCCCACGCCCGGCGGCGGTACCTCGAACTCCTTGACCTTCACCGCCGCCACCAACACGATGGGAGCAGTTGCTCCGCAATCAATCGCTGTGGACCCTGCCGGAAAGTTCGCCTATGTAGCGAATGCGGGCTGCCCCGACTCTGGTGGCGACGTTTCCATGTACACGATCAATCCCACAACCGGAGCACTGGCGTCCATTGGGATGATCGCCCCAGGGTCAGGTCCCGACTTCTTGGCCGTCGATCCTGCGGGCAAGTTCGCCTATGTAGCGAATTCCGGCGGCTCGACCTCCATGTATACCATCGACGCGACGACTGGGGTCTTAGCGTCCATAGGACCACCGGTGCCTTTGGATGACGAATTTACCGACTCCGTGACCGTAGATCCTTTTGGCAGGTTCGCCTACGTTGCGAGTTCGGGGGATGTGTGGGATATCGATTTTGGCAGCGTCGTAGCATACACCATCAATCCCACGACCGGGGCCTTAACGCCCACCACTGGAGGGATAATCGCAACCGGGATAAACGGAACTCCGGGATTTTTCAATTCGGTGGCAGTGGATCCATCCGGGAAGTTCGCCTATGCGGCGGACGGGGGAGCTTGCCCGCAATGCGAGGGCAGCTTCGGCGGTTCATCCAGCGTCTCGATGTACACCATCGACAGCACTACCGGGGCCTTGACGTCCATTGGGATAATCACCGCCGGATCAGTTCCCGACTTCGTGGCCGTCGATCCTGCGGGCAAGTTCGCCTATGTAACGAATTACGGCTCGAACGAAGTCTCCATGTACATCATCGACGCCACGACCGGGGCCTTAGCGTCCATAGGGAACATTGCTGCGGGAACAGGCCCTTTCTCAGTCGCCGTGGATCCTGCGGGCAAGTTCGCCTATGTGGTGAATTTCAGTTCGAACGACGTCTCGATGTACACCATCAACGGCACCACCGGGGCCCTGACGCCCATAGGAACGATAGCTGCCGGACTATCTCCCACCTCGATAGCAGTCCATCCGTCCGGAAAGTTCGCCTATGTAACGAATTTCGTCTCGAACGACGTCTCGATGTACACCATCGATGGTGCCACCGGTGCCTTGACGGTTTTGGAACAATAGGCACATGAGGGGCCGACTATGAAGCAAGAAAACAGGAAAGAGAAGAGGAGAGCACAATGATTTCCAAAACACTTCGCATCGCTCGAATGATTGTTCTTGCCAGCTTTGCGCTCAACTCTGCTGCCTGGGCGGCTGGTTCAAACGCGCCTTGTTCAAACGCCTCTCTGAGTGGCACCTACGGGTCTTTGGGCGAGGGCACGAACCCCGAGGGTCAGCCTGAGGCCAACCTCTTCCAGTTCAAATTTGACCCATCCACAGGCACGTTCACGGGAACGGATGAAACCGGGGCTTCTGTTAGTGGAACATATGAAGTCGCTTCAAACTGCGCGGTCACTGGTACGACCACCAAAGACGGAAGCACTCACCCTTTCTCTGCTGTGGTCACTTCCGCCGAGTTGCAATCAGTTAGCGGGAACCCAGGTGCTACCAATGGAGGTTTTTGGGTGGCGCAAGGTTCCCCGACCTGCACCAACGCCGGAGTTAGGGGTAGGTTTGGGTTGGCAGTGAGGGGGAGCTTCCTCGCAGGAGCGCCGTTCACGGGTCCAGTGATCCTCATCGGCGAGTTGGCGTTAAGTGTCAACGCTTCTGGAGATGGAGTGATAAACGGACACATAGCGGGTAGCGAGGACGGCACGATTCTCACGTTCGCTGAGGAACCAGTCACAGGGTCTTACTCGGTCGATGCGAACTGCAAGGGCACACTTACAATAACGCCGAAAGGCGAGTCCGTATTGAATTTCAGCTTCGTGATTGTCGACTGCGGGAAGGAAATGCTGGCCCTTGAGACGGACGCGGACACGGCTGTCATAGGCACCCTGGTCAAGGACAATTGAGTAACGAAGACGGCATCTATGCAAAGCACTCACCCTACATTTTTCATCACTCGAGAGAGGAGCGAATCCATGGGGCATAGTCGTTTCATTCGTTCGACCTCACTGATTATGCGCAATGACCACGGGATCGAAGTGTCGCCACAAGCCTGTGAACGCACCGCGGAAAAAGGGGTGACGCCATGAACCGCAATTTGACCGGCATTCTCGCATCGATTATGGTTTGCGTGGCCTTTGGGTTCCTGACGGGTTGCGGCAGCAGCAGTTCGAGTACGCCGCCTCCGCCTCCACCCACCATCGCGATCAGGGCGACCAGCGGATCGGGACAAACCGCAACCGTCCGTGAGGCCTTTACCAACAAGCTGGTAGCGACCGTGACCTCCAACGGAACAGCGGCCAGCGGAGTGACGGTTACGTTCACGCCAGTCCCGGGATCAGCCGGTCAGAGCTGCACCCCCTCCACCACCACAGTTGCCACGGCCTCCGATGGCACCGCGTCGATCACATGCACGGCAAACGCAACGCCCGGGGGCTACTCGGTAACGGCGGCGGCGACGGGAGCCACAGCAACGGCCAGTTTCACCGAAAGCAACACAGCACAGCAGAAGGCTCCCATCGTGTTCGTGTTCTATGTGAACGGGCTGGAAAATAGCGCCTCCGAAGGACCGGTTTACTACGGCGTCGCAGGCGCGGTGGGCTTTGACTTAAGCGGCAACGTCCTCGGCGGCGAACAGGACTACAATGACGGGCAAAACGGCTTCACGTCACCGGTCGACACAATCACGGCAACCGGCAGTTCGATGACAGTGAATCCAACCACCGGCACCGGGACACTCGTCCTTGATGTTTCGGCCAGCAATCCTAATGTTGGGGTGAAGGGCATCGAGACCTTCGCCGTTCAGTTCGTAAACGCAAGTCATGCGCTGATCACGCAGTTTGATGGATCGGCAACTTCCAGCGGAAGCTTCGACCTGCAGACGGCAACGAGTGGCGCCGGCGGCAATTTTGCCTTCACCCTCTCCGGGATAGACATCGCAGGCTTTCCGTTTGCGTATGGAGGCGTGTTCTCGAACACCGGCGGCACCATCCAGGGCACGTACGACGAAAATGATTCCGGGAAGGTGCTCGTGGGGAATACTCTCACAGCGACGGACAACGGCGTCGGAGCGGACGTGTACGGACGGGGCAGCATCACCGGCTTCACGGATCCCAACAACGGCAACGAACCCATCTCGCTCGTCTACTACATCGTCGGTCCAGAAGTATTACGCATCATCGATGTTGACGCCGACGATACGATGGCGGGTTCAGCCTACGGCCAAGGCAGCGCCACCTCCTTCGACAGCACGGTGCTGTCAACGGACGTATTTGGCATCCTGGACAACACGGAGGACGAGCTCTTCGCCGCAGCGGGGCAGCTCGTTGCCGCCAATACCGCCGTTGGAACGTTTAGCGCCACATTCACCGGTGAAGGCGATGATGACGAAGTGGGTACCGTCATGGCCACGGGTACCCCGGGCGGAGTCGCAGGCAACTACTCCTTTTCGACCACCGTGCTCGGCTATGGCAGCATGAAGGATATCACTGGGTTAGGATCCATTCACACGCTCGGGCTGTATGCGACGGACCCAAAACTCAACCTTCTGGATCCCAACAACACCACGGCAGCCAACCTGGGAGCCGCTCTTGTCCTTGAATTGGATGATTTCGCCCAGGGCACGGGGATCGTGGTTCCGCAAGGGACCATCGCGTCCGACGGATCTGATCTCAACCATAGCTACGGCTTCGGGGCGCAGGCCTTCGCCGACAACGGCAGCTTCCCCGTGAACCCGGGCTGGGAGTTTGACTTCGTCGGGCAGGGAACGTTTGCGTCGCTTGTTTTCACGACCGGGACCGGCGGACCCCCTACTCCGGTAGATCTCAGCGATCCTTACGCGTCCTTCGTACCGGGCACGCCGGGTGAGTACACTGCCGTTCCGATCGCGGGGACTGCGGCCGCACCTGACGCCGCAGGGCGATACGCCTTCCGGCCGGCCACTCCATTTGCCGTCGGACCCGTCGGGGGCGCTCAGGGTCCAACCGTCGACTTCACGGTGGTCCTGTACGAAGCTGGCCCGGGGCTGGTGTTCTCGATCGACGAGGACGCCGAGAGCCAATGGCTGGGCACCTTCCAGGAGGAGAATGCCAGCTCGCTGAAGGCAATGCACGTGAAGCGAGGACCGCTATTCAAGAGCCAAGCGAAACCGAAACGCTAACGAGGGACGGTCTCCCGCTCCCGCTCTCGCTCGCGTGCGTCGTCACGATTCACTCCCGTGAGTTGCGTATGGTACTGTAGTCCGACTGTGGTCCAATAACTGTGCTTTAGTGTCCTTTCAATGACTTTGTGTCGTTCCCGGCGGCGTCAAGTCGTTGAAATGTCGTGCTGTCGTTTACTCGGTTGGGCTCATAACCCAAAGGTCGGTGGTTCAAATCCACCCCCCGCAACCAACGCAATCATAAGGTTACGGGCAATGGGGCACTCGCAGCGACTGTCCAAAACTGTCCAATAAGGGGAACTGCCACACAGTTCCCCTTATTTATTGAATGGAGACCTTTTGATTGGCAGGCCTTTGCAAAAGGCGTTGCACGATGGGCCGATTGGCCTTGCGCTTGGCCAGGGCCGAGGCGTTGCCGTACTGGTCCATTGTGGTTGAGACGTGCGCGTGTCGCATGAGTTTCTGCTGTACGCCCACGGGTGCTCCGGTCTCGTCCAGCCACGCACGATATGTGTGACGGAACGTGTGAAACCCGATCCTGCCAAGTCCCAGCTTCAGACCTGTAGGAACCAGGTAGATGTCTTGCGGTGTCGGCACGACGTTGTAGTCACCGGCCAACACCCCGGGTGCGCCGCTCGCCATGAGTTCGGCGGCGTGGGCAATGAGGCGCTCAAACCAGGCCAATTTGTAATTGAATTTCGGCCCAGGCTGCGGATTCCCATTGGGGAGGTAGATGGAAGTGATCAGGACTCCCTGAACGGCCGCTTCAATGTAGCGAGCTTGATGATCTTCGGGATTTCCCGGCAAGCTTGTGCAGGTCAGCACGGGAACGTGGTTTCGCGCGAGAATGGCCACGCCGTTCCAAGAGCGCTCCCCTTGCCAGACTGCTTCGTAACCGAGAGTTCGAAGGGCATTCACGGGAAAAGCCTGCTGCTCTGCCTTGAGCTCTTGGAGACTCACCACGTCCGGCTCAGCTTTCGCTAACCAAGCCAAGAGGTTGTCGAGCCGCTTGTTAATGTTGAAGATGGCGACTTTCACCAAGTCCCTTTCCGTCCCTGTAATATAGGATGAACGACCCAGCACAAGGCCTCAAACTCTCATAAGGGCGGTTGCAGAAGAGGGGTCAGGACGATCAAATGAGAAATGTAATCTACGCAATCAACATTACCTTAGATGGCTGCTGCGACCACACCAAATTCAATCCCGATGAAGAAACGTTTGAGTATGTTACGCACCTCCTGCAGGATGCTGACACATTCGTCTACGGGCGCAAAACGTATCAATTGATGGTTCCTTATTGGCCCGATGTGGCGAAAAACCCTGCCGAGCAGACAAAAGCAGATTACGAATTTGCCAAGGCATTTGACGCCAACAAAATTATTGTTTTCTCACAATCATTAGCCAGCCCTGAAGGGGGAAAAACGAGAATTGTTCGTACGAGCCTTCACGACGAAATAGTTAAATTAAAACAAGAGCAAGGCAAAGATATTCTTACCGGTGGCGTAAGTATTCCTTCACAACTTGTAGAACTTGGTCTGATTGATGAATATCATTTTGTGGTTCACCCGATGGTTGTAGGAGAAGGGAGACGGTTGTTTGAAGGTATCAACCTGCAAGAGAAAGTACGATTAAAACTGGTTGAGTCCAAGACTTTTAAATCAGGATGTGTTGCGCTTCGCTACTTGAAACAGTGACAGGAAAACTGGTTGATATCCACCCGGCGAGTCGTTGCACTAAAGACCAGCCCGGCCTACGAATAGATACCAGGCGCCTCATGTCCAAGCTTCTGCACGTACTCAACGTACGACCCAGGATAAACAGTGGGATGGCGGTCCGTGCCGCTCTCACCGCCCAGCTCCAGCACACGTGAGCCCAGACCGCGAAGGAACATGCGGTCATGCGATACGAAGATCATGGTGCCTTCAAAATCCTTCAGGGCGTCCACCAGCATTTCCTTGGTCGCAAGATCCAGGTGATTGGTAGGTTCGTCGAGCACCAGGAAGTTCGGCGGGTTGTAGAGCATACGCGCGATTGCCAGCCGCGATTTTTCGCCGCCGGAGAGTGCGCGGATCTTCTTGTCCACGTCGTCGCCGGAGAACTGGAATGCTCCCGCCAGGTTCCGCAATGACCCGAGACCGTCTTGGGGGAAATCCTGTTGCAACTGTTCGATGACGGTGAGATCGGAATTGAGCACGTCCAGGGATTGTTGCGCGAAGTAGCCCATATACAGGCTGGCGCCGAGCCGCACGCTTCCGGCATCTGGAGCACTGGCCCCGGCAATCATTTTAAGAAGCGTAGTCTTACCAGCGCCGTTTCTCCCCATGACGGCCCAGCGTTCTCCGCGGCGGATGGTGAGATTGAACCCTTCGTAAATCACACGCGGGCCGTAACTCTTGTGCAGATTCTCAAGGACGGCCACCTGTTCGCCGGATCGCGGAGGAAGACGAAACTCAAACTTCACCACCAGGCGTTTTTTCGGCAACTCGATCTTCTCGATCTTGTCCAAGGCCTTAATCCGGCTCTGCACCTGGGCCGCTTTGGCCGCGTGCGTCCTGAAACGATCGATGAAGCGCTGCTCCTTGGCGAGCATGGACTGCTGCCGGGCAAATGCTGCCTGCTGATTGCTCTCCCGGATCGCTCGCTCGCGCTCGTAGAAGTCGTAGTCACCCGAGTACGTGATGATTTCGCCGCTATCAATCTCTGCAATCTTTGAGACCAGACGATTCATGAACTCGCGGTCGTGTGAGGTCATGAGCAGCGCGCCAGGAAATGACTTGAGGAACTGCTCCAGCCAGATGATGGATTCGATGTCGAGGTGGTTCGTCGGTTCGTCCATCAGCAATACATCCGGCATTCCGAGCAGGACGCGCGCCAGCGCAACACGCATTTTCCATCCCCCGGAGAGAGCGCCCACGTCGCCGTCAATCTGATCGTCTTTGAATCCCAGACCGTGGAGCACTTCACGGGCCTGCGATTCGAGCGCGTAACCGCCTAAATGCTCGTACTCCTCCTGAACCTGACCGAAGCGATCAAGGATGCGATCCATGTCATCAGCCTTGTCGGGGTCGGACATTTCCCGCTGCAAGGCTTCGAGTTCGTGGTGTAGTTCGCCGACGCGTCCGCTCCCGGCGATCGCTTCATCCAGAACCGAACGGCCCTGCATTTCCTCGACGTCCTGGCGAAAGTAGCCGATCGTCAACTTCTTGGGGACAGAGACCGCGCCCTCGTCGGGAGTTTCCTCGCCGACCACCATACGGAATAGCGTTGTCTTGCCCGACCCATTGGGACCGACCAGTCCGACTTTTTCGCCGGGATTCAACTGAAACGAAGCATCCACGAAGAGCAACTGCTTGCCATACTGCTTATTGATGTTTGAGAAAGAGATCATTTTGAAGGAGGAACTCGCGGTACGCGCCTGTTCCAGTGTAGCGTGGACAGAAAATTGCCGGCCAGCGCTGGCACTTTGGATTATCGAAGGTTTGCCCGTGATTCAGAGGAATCGATTACTGCCTGAAAGCCGACTTCCCGTTACCAATCAGGGTCGATGAGTGACGCGGCGATTTCGCACTCGTCGCGATTGTCGTAGCGAGCCGACTGGGATCAGTGAACAGAAATCATGGATCGCAAAATCCACACTTGACATTGACAGATTATCCACTACCATATGGTTGTGGATAAATTAGGTACAACGTTTGCGGCTTTGTCTGATCCGACCCGGCGGGCAATGATCGAACGACTCTCGCATGGGCCTGCCTCTGTCCATGGATTGACGGAGCCGTTTGCACTCTCACAGCAGATGATTTCAAAACATATTGCCTACCTGGTGCGGGCGCGGATTGTGATCAAGACGAAGCGTGGACGAGAGAGTGTGTGCACGCTTAGGCCGGAGGCGATAAAGACAGTCAGCGACTGGGCGATTAGCTATCGCCGATTCTGGGAAGAGAGCTTCGACAAACTGGATGTAGTTGTAAATCAAATGAAGAAAGAGGAGGTCAGAGATGACAGAAAACACGGTTAGCGAAATTGAGCGGATGGTTGTCACAAGAGTTTTTGATGCCCCACGCGAATTGGTTTGGAAGGCGTGGACAGACCCGAAGTACGTGATGCAGTGGTGGGGACCGAAGGGCTTTACTGCGCCGGTTTGCAAGATGGATTTTCGCGTGGGAGGAAAATTTCTCTGCTGCATGAGGACGCCGGATGGGCAGGAGTTCTGGAATGCGGGTGAATACCACGAGATTGTTCTGCACGAGAAGATCGTTTCCTCCATGTACTTTTCGGACTCGAAGGGAAACAAGGTTGAGCCCACGCAATTAGGAATACAACATGAGGCTATAGACGGTGCGTACGACGTGACCATCTTTGAGGATTTTGGAGACGGCCAGACGAAACTCACCTTCATTGGAAACGAACCCATGGAGAGCGCAAAAGATAGCGGTCAATTGGAGGGCTGGAACCAGATACTCGATAAAGTTGCTGCAGTTGTTACGAAGCTAGCGCAGGCGAAATAAGAAGTTGGAGTTTTGATGATTGTCATGCGCGAGATCTGAACATAAAGCAACGCGGGTCCGTTCCGGAAACCTAAGGGTGGGCGGGGCGGGTGGCCCGGCTTTCAAACTGCAGAAGCCACCACAGATGCGGGTGCCCCGTCCTTCGCGTAGGCGAAGGGCGGGTACGACGACGGCATACACAACGGGTGGTGTAGAACGGACAGGAGTTGCGCCGGCAGAATCGCCCACCCTTGCAAAAAACGCAAGGATGGGGCACCCTCCGTCGGAATGGTGCAATGCAAAGATGGGCCACCCGCCCCTCCACGGCTCAGTTGGGAGAAAGAAAATCGGTGGCGCAAACGCCAGTGGTGCCCAGCTTTCCAACAAAAGGAAAGCTGGGGCAGCCTCAGTTAGTATGGTGACGGCAAAGGTGGGCCAGCCCCCGAGGAATATATGAATTGTGAACGTCTACAAATCGTGGCGCTGAGAGAAGCTATACTCTCGCTCATTTTGTTTGCGGTTGCCCCGATCGGACTTCTCGCGCAGACTGCCACGATCCATGTTCGGGTACTTGACGGACGAACGGGAAAAAACCTGTCAGGAATGAATCTGGCGTTTGTGGATTACCGTACCGATCCTGATGGGATGCCCCATGCTGATCTCAACGGGCGAATGATTGTGAAGGCCTCAGCGGACGGCGATTCATACATTGCGAACCCGAACGCTCATGGAGTTTTGGTTTTTGACATATTGGGCAATAGGAATCGGGTTTGGACAACGTGCACACGGCAAAAGCTATACGATCGTGATACGCGGACATATGGAAATGAACATCTCTATCCGGTTTCTACAATCGTCGCTTCAGGCTTCGTGGCCAGAAATGATTGCGGCAGAAGAACCGCTTCAGCAGGGCCCGGTGAACTTGTTATTTTTATTCGCCCAGTGACTTGGTGGGAAAAATTTATCTGGATTTTTGAGTCATGAAACTGCAGATTAACTCCCACATACTCGGATAACCTGGGGTTTTTTTATCGGCGTTCATCCGCGTTCACTGGGGGCACCAACCGGATTCGCCCTGGAAAGACTACGAGATGCGAAAAGGCTTTACAAGAAAACCACAAGCCGACGAGCCCGCGACGCCAGGCAAGAACTACATCACGCGGAGCGGCCTGCAGCGCCTCAAAGATGAGCACCGGTTTCTGCTCACCAGAGAACGCCCGGCCGTGACGGAGGTGGTGGCGTGGGCTGCCAGCAACGGCGATCGCAGTGAAAACGCCGACTATCAGTACGGCAAGCGGCGGCTGCGGCAGATCGATGGGCGGATTCGCTTTCTCACGAAGCGAATCGAAGCCGCGGAAGTGGTGGACCCGGAAGCTCCGAGAGCGGGGCAGGCGGCGACGAGGGCATTCTTCGGAGCGACCGTGCGCTATGCCAATGCCGCGGGAGCGGAGCGAGTGGTGAGCATCGTGGGCACCGACGAGGTCGATCTCAACCGCAACCACATCAGTTGGGTGTCGCCTCTGGGGCGCGCGTTGATGAAGTCGGCAGCGGGTGACAGCGTAGTCCTTCAATTGCCGGGCGGCGCAGAATATCTGACCGTGCTGGACGTGCGTTATGAGCGCATTCCTGTGGAACCGTTCCGTGAACCAACTGGGTCCGAGGCCTCGGCAAAGGGACTCCCTCGCCGACGCTCACCTGACGAAGAAGAGACGAAACGGGGCTAGGTGCCGAAGACGACGCGTGTGCCGGTGGAAGGCATGACGAGCTTTTCGGGCATCTCGCGCTGGATTGCCATTATGGTGCGGAAGCCGGTGCAGTGCATGGGAATCAAGTAGTCCGGGTTGATCTTCTTCATCGCTTCCACGGTCTTGGTGATGAGTTCATCAGGATAGGGGGCCAGGTGCCACCCGCCGACAACGGCGTGGACCTTCTCGATCCCAGTGGATTTCTGGATCTGGCGGACCGAGTTGATGATGCCGGCGTGGCCGCACGATGAGATCACGACGAGTCCCCGGTCTTTCACGTTGTAAGCGGTGGCGTGCTCGCCCCAGAAGATGTCTTTCACCAACTCGCCCGGCTTGGCTTCCATCTTGACTGTGCCGGGAGGGAAGTGGAAGGTGGCGTCGCATGCGGAGCCGGGCGCGCCGGCTTCGAGGCGAGCTGCCGGAGGAGACATCTCGAAATCGGTGATTCGCGCGATGTGGCCTGAGGTGAAGGCGTGGCCCGCCACTACGGTGGGCTCCTCCGCGATTACGACCTTCAACCCTCGCGCTTCCAGTTCATCCCGCTTGAGCTCACCGTAGTCGAGTTTATTGCCGTCGGGCTGCATCACCCAGCGATGGCAGAACGTATCGCGACCTCCGGCAAAAAGAGTGAGCCCTGGTTTGGCCTGTCCGTGGAGGGCCTGCGCCAAGTCGGGCAGGCCACCGTAATGATCCTCGTGCCCGTGGCTGATGATCAGGGCGTCGGCCGTGGTGGGATCTACTTTCAACCCTTTGAAATTGTTTGTGAGCGTGCGGGGCGTGAGCGCGAAGTCCAGCAGGATCTGTTTTTCCTCTGCGCCTCGGAAGGACTCCAAGTGAAAGGCCAGCCCATGTTCCGACAACAGCGAGACCTCTGAGCCGTAGGGATGAGGCAAAGTATTCCGAGTGATCGTGAGCTTGCCGATTTTCCCGCCCCGGGCGAAGACGTCGTAAATGTTGTCCACCAGGTTGGTGACAACGAGGCGGTCAGTGGTGGGAATTTCCTTCGGAGCATCAAGGAAACTTCCGAAGCGGCCCGTGCCGCCCACTAGGAACGTTCCGCCTGCTATGGCTCCCAGCTTCAGGAATTCGCGCCGGTGCATGATTGCCCCCCTTCATCTGACCCGAGAGTGCCTTCTTTGGGTTCGAAGACGGTAAACATTGTAACCCCAAAGGACTTAGTCCTCTCTCGACACAACTAAGATAACAATGGTAAACGTAATAAGATAATAAACGCACAGCGCAATAGTATAACTACAGCACAACACAAATCGAACCACTGATTGAGTGCTTGCACCTTTTCTTGGGTATATGGTGGAAACAGGTGATCGATAGCCACGTCCGGTGGAGATATCAGGACCGACTTGGCGTGCGTGAGAGAATCGTAGCCATATTTCCCGTAGTAGTTCCCGATGCCGGACGTTCCCACTCCCCCGTAAGGCATAGATTCGATGAACAAGAATACGTTGGTCTGATTCACAGCACCCCCGCCGAACGAAAGCGATTGCAACACTCGGTCGATTGCTTGCTGGTCGCGGCTGAACACGTAACCGGCGAGTGGTTTGGGCAACGACTTGATCTTTGCGAGAAGCTCGCCGAGGTCGGAATAGGTGAGGATAGGCAAAAGCGGCCCGAAGATTTCATCTTCCATGATTTTGTCGGACCACGAAACGGGATACAGAATGGTCGGGTCGAGGTAACGGGCCGGAGCATCGAACTTTCCGCCGTAAACCACCTTCTTGGGATCGATCATGGATGCAAGCCGATTCACAGCGGTAGGGCTGATGATCCGCGAGTAGTCCGGCTTGCTTTTGGGGTCAGTGCCGTAAAGTTCGACGACAGCTTTCTTGCAATCCGCTACGAACTCCTCTGCCACGGACTCGTGAACGACGGCATAGCCCGGCGAAGTGCACCACTGTCCTCCCCACGCCATCGCACCCCAGGCGATTTTCTTCGCGGCATCCGGCAGGTTCGCGGTCTGATCGACAATCGCGGGATTTTGTCCTCCTAATTCGAGCAGTACTGGCGTGAGGTACTCGGCCGCCGCTCGCATGACTGCCTTTCCAGCACCTACGCTCCCAGTGAGAAACATGAAATCAAAAGGAAGTTCCAACAGCTTCGTGACTACTTCGCGGGCACCAAACACAGCGGTCAGAGTTTCCGGTTCGAAATACTTGGGGATCAATTCCAGGAGCAACTCATCGGTAGCCAGCAGCGCCTCAGAGAGCTTCAACATGCACGGATTTCCCGCTGAAAGGGCAGCCACGGCGGGGCGCAGGGACAACAAAAGCGGTCCATTGAAAGGACAGATGATCAGCGTAACGCCATAAGGCTCGCGGTACACCATTCCCTTATGCCCTGATGCAGCGAGGAACTTTGGAAGAGGTGCTTCGACCGGTCTCATCCACTCTTTGAGTTGTGACTTTGCAAACTCGGCGGTTGCGATAGACCCTGACACCTCGAAGACATTCTCCTGGGATGCAGTCTTGAAGTCCCTACGCGAGCCGTCGGCAAAACGTTGATAGTGATCCTTGAGCATGCGGATAAGGCGATCCAGTTGATCGATTCTCCATTCATAAGTCTTGGTGACATCTGTGGCGAAGTATGCCCTCTGTTTTTCGAACAAGGTTCGAACAGGGACTCCTTCTGCCGTTGGCTGAGTGGATTTTCTTGAAGCGTGACTCATCTCGGTTTGTGCTAACGGATTCATATATTTCTCCTTGCGGTCGTGCCGGTGTCATCTCCGAACACGTTCGGGTATCCCCGCGAAATCACCCATCTGGTTCTCTTCCGTCCGTTGTGAATGCAATACTTCACTTCGCCGGCGTAACCTGACCAGCATCGTTATTCATGACCGGCACCATTCGAAACCGGGCCTTCCCAGCCATCATCTTCGCGTAGGCAGCCGGCGCTTGTTCCAGCGGCACGGTCTCGATCATGGCGGAGACTCCGCTCAGCGCACTGAATCGGAGCGTCGCGTCACCAGTCGCCGGGTTCCCCGTCAGGGAGCCTGCTAACTTGCGCTCCCCAAATATGAGATCCATGCTCGTGATCTCGATCGGATCGGGTCCAACCCCGACGTCAATGGAGACGCCGCCCGGACGCAGACCCTTGAAGGTCGTGGCGACCGTCTTGCCTCCGGAAGCCGTGATCAGAATGACCTTGGCTCCGCCGAGGGCCTGAAGAGCCGCATTGGGATCAGTAGCGGCACTGTCGATGTAGTGGTGAGCACCCAGCCTCTTGGCCAGTTCTGCGGTTTCGTTGCCCCGACCCACCGCCGCGACCTCGAACCCCATGCGCCGGGCGTATTGCACACCCAAATGACCAAGGCCGCCGATACCGAACACAGCGACAAGGTCGCCGGCCTTTGCGGGTGCATTTCGCAGGGCGTTGAACGTTGTAATTCCTGCGCACAGTAGCGGTGCTGCAGCGGCTTTTCGCGGAGCGCAGCCGAAACCTAGAGACCAGCTTCTGGCGCTTGCTGAATTTTCGTCTGCATATCGCGAGCAACTGTCTCAATGAATGTGGCGATGATTTAGTGCCAACCGAGGGCTGGGGCGATCGAAGTCAGAACTGCCTCCATGACGTGCGCATTGTAGGCAACACCGAGTTGATTTGGGATGGTTAGCAGCAACGTGTCGGCCTCCGCGATCGCCTCGTCTTTCCTAAGTTGCTCGATGAGAATCTCCGGTTCAGCAGCGTAGCTGCGGCCAAAGATCGCCCGTGTATTTTCGTCAAGGAACCCGATCTTGTCCTCCTCTTCACGAGAGCCTTGTCCGAAATAGCGTCGATCACGGTCATCGAGCAACGGAAAAATACTGCGGCTAACTGAAGTACGCGGAGTGCGCTTGTGACCAGCTTCCTTCCAGGCTGCGCGAAAGGCGCGAATCTGCGCGGCCTGTTGGATATGTAGCGGTTCGCCGGTCTCGTCGAATTTGAGGGTTGAGGATTGGAGGTTCATTCTTAGTTTTGCGGCCCACACAGCTGTCGCGTTGGAAGCAGATCCCCACCAGATTCGATCACGCAATCCTGAGGAGTACGGCTCAAGACGTAGCAGTCCCGGAGGATTGGTAAACATTGGACGCGGGTTCGGCTCAGCGAAGTCCTTGCCGCGCAGCAACTCAAGAAATTCTTCGGCATGCCGCCGGCCCATACCTGCATCGTCCTCGCCTTCAATCGGGCGGTAGCCAAAGTAGCGCCAACCATCGATGACCTGCTCGGGGGAACCACGGCTGATTCCCAACTGCAATCGACCGCCAGAGATTAGATCCGCAGCCCCAGCGTCCTCCGCCATGTAATGGGGATTCTCATACCGCATGTCGATCACTGCGGTGCCAATTTCAATCTTTCGCGTTTTAGCACCCACCGCCGCGAGTAGCGGAAACGGTGATGCCAGTTGCTGCGCAAAGTGATGAACCCGGAAATAGGCTCCGTCCATTCCGAGGCGCTCGGCCTCCATGGCGAGGTCAATGGACTGCAGGAGCGCGTCGGCCGCCGACTGTGTTCGTGACTGCGGTGACGGTGTCCAATGACCAAATGAGAGGAAGCCAATTTTCTTCATGCAATATAAGTCTCCCATATTGTCGATATGGCCGTACGCCGCTTCCGCGTGGCGCTCGCCGAATGCCTCCGTGTTCCTTATTATGAGATCGTCTACACTTTGCGTCGTGCTCTCCGTTCCGGGTATACCGCCGGTTATTGAGCCAAGCCGCCATCGACGAACAACTCCGATCCCGGCTGGGAACCAGTTTGGGCAAGGAAAGGAGCGGTTGGAAACGGGTATAAATGGATATTTCCTTGGCCCGACGAGAAGGAATCGTTTGAAAACGGGTGAGAATGGATATCCTGAAGCTTACCAATTCCTTCAATGCCAAGCGCTAAATTAACCGAAACGTCTAACCGACTGAAGAGGATCCAGACACGAGGAGATCGACGCCTCGCACACCGCCGCGACAAAAGCGGAAGGCCGCGCATCCTCTCCGGCGGGCACTCTGAGTAATCCAGCCCGATCGCGACAGCTTCTTTTCAACTATTCTCATTGATTTGCGAGCAGCCAATGTCATCGAGATTGCAGATTTTCGATTCAAGTTGTCACTGTCCTGTAGCTGTCCAATAACGATTCTTTAACGCTTCTTACAAGGTTTTTCGAGGGCCACCCTCGTCTTGTACGTTGTTGAAATTACTAATAGTTTTGGACTCACAACCTCACGATCCTCAGGATTCCTTGGCGTTCCCTCGGCATCCTTATTATGGAGCTTTTGCGATTGGGCGTCCGGCGCAGCAATGCCCGGAAGATCACTCGTCAAAGTCGGTGGAACCTAGGTCGCGTGAGCCATAGGGCAATACCGAACCAAGCCCCCGGAATGGTGGGGAGGGCGTAGAGACTGGATCGAGCATCCATCGTGGATGAAGGTGCAGTCCGACTCTCATCGAAAGGTGAGTCAGATCGCATAACCCAAAGGTCGGCGGTTCAAATCCGCCCCCGCAACCATGAACGCCACTGCCGAAATGCGGTGGCGTTCGCCTTTGAAGAATTGTCAGTCCTCTAGGGTTTTGTCAGGGACGCCAACAAAGCCAATCGCGGGATATTTCGTCTAGATGGGCCCAGGCAACCCGTCGTTAACGGCGGGAAATAATTAAGAATGGGCCTTTTCGCCAATCTTTCGGACTTAGAAATGAGCGACGCTGAAGGAGTTCAGCTGCAAAGGTCTCGGTCGTGTAGATCAACGCAGCCCGCACATGAGTGGGAAGCCAGTCCAACATCCCCACGAGTCAAGCCTGATGCGCGAGAGCTTGTCGCACGGCTTCTTGACGAATTGGCAAATCTCGAAGACGCAGACCTGAAGCGGCAAAGATCGCGTTCCCAATCGCCGGGGCAACAGCGGTAGTCGCGGGCTCGCCCAGTCCAACTGGCATTTCTGCACTGGGAATAAATTCGATTTCGAGTTCCGGGATTTGTCCCATTCGGAGCACTCTGTAGCTATCGAGATTGGTGTCCTTCGGTTGGCCTTTGACGAACTCGGTTCCCTCGTACAGAGCGGTCGAAAGACCCCACAAAGCAGCCCCCTCCGCCTGGGCTGCGGCGCTATCCGGATGAATGACGGTTCCAGCATCGACGACTAAGGTTAGCTTCTCTACTGCGACGTGGCCGTTTGAGCGGTCCACCCGCACGCGAGCAGCACAGGCGATCCACGTCGGCATTGAGCGTTCCTGCCCGAAAGTGGAGGCAATGCCGAGCCCGACATCTTTCGGCATCGTACTGCCCCACCCGGCTTTCTGCGCGCAGCGGGAGAGCACCGCGGCCTGCCGATGCGCCCCGCCTACGGAGTTCGGTGCCGACCCGGTATTGCCACCCGCGCCGTCAAGCAAGCTCAGCCGGAACGCCACCGCATCGATGCCGGCCTCGTGGGCGACCTCGTCCATAAAGCTCTCAACAGCCCAACTGGTCCAGCCCGCGCCCACCGATCGTAAATAGCCGGAGCGGAATGTCCGCTCCGCCAAGTCATTGCGAAGTGCCCGGACGCGGTGTGCGCCTACGTTGTACCAGTGATCAGCTCCCGAGATGGCGAAGGGATCGAACGGAGCGCCCTTAGCGTCTTTACCCAAAAAATAAGGAGCGATCGTGGCCGTGGGTCAGCCGGCGGCCGCATGGTGATCCATGGCCGCCACCCTGTTTCCTTCGCCCCAAGCCAAACGCAGGACCTGCCGCGATGCGGATCGGGGACAGTCGAAGCGCATGTCATCGGATCGCGTACAGACCATCTTCACCGGCTTGCCGCCTATCGCGAGGCTCGCAAGCGCCGCCGGCACGGCATAATCTCCGTCCAGGCGACGACCGAATGCCCCACCCAGCAGATAGCTGCGCATCACGATTTTCTCCTGACTACGGCGCAAAGCTTTCGCCAGCACCGGCAGGATCGACGACTGCCATTGATTCCCAGTATGAATTTCCACTACGCCATCTTTTTCGAACGCCAAGGCATTGACCGGCTCCAGGGCGAAATGCATTACAGTGGACGTGGTGTAGGTCCGCTCGATCTTTCTCTTTGCCGACGCAAACACTGTGTCCACACCCGGTTCGTCAACAAACAAGGAACCGCCGTTTGGATCAGCGATCTGTTCGGCTGCGCGTTGCTGTATATCCTGCTCGGAAACATTTGCAGTTTCGCCCGACTGCCATTTCACTTTGACGAGGTCGGCTGCACGATTGGCTGCCGAGAAGCTGGAGGCGTAAACCATAACCCAGCCAGGAGCTGTATCTGACGGATCATCCAGGGCGATGCTTCGAATATAGCCATCCACGTGTCTCGCCGCAGAATCGTCGATCGATACTACCTTTGAGCCGTAGCGCGTCGGAGGAATTAGCGGACGCGCGTAGATCATGCCGTCGACCAGTGCGTCGAGACCGTAGCGGGCTTTGCCGTTGACCTTCGAGGGAACATCCAGCGCCATGACATCTTTTCCGATCAGGCGGCGTTCGGCCGGCCGCTTGATAGGCATCGTTTGCAACTGTTCTGGCGTGAAAGTTCGGCGCAAATCTCCGCGGGCCACGATGTCGCCGTAGGAAATCGATTTTCCGTTGGCGTGCACAGCGCTATTGCGTGCTGTGCAAGCTTGTGGACTGACGCCGAGAAGTTTGGCGCCTTCTTCGACCAAGGCGATGCGGCCGGCGGCGCCGGCCCTGCTCAGCAGCGGGAAGCTCTGCCACACGGACCAGCTACCGCCCGTGATCATCAGCCCCCATTTTGGATCCGAGTCGACGGTGACAGTCTTAACGGTGTTCCAACCGGCCTCCAACTCGTCAGCTACTATGCGGGCCAGGGCTGTTCCCACATGTTGGCCCATCTCGGCGCGAATAATGTTGACGGTCACCGTACCGCTCGGATCAATTCCGTACCAGATCGTCGGCTCGAACAAATCGCTCGCACTCCCTGTTGCCCCGCTGACCAGGGCGAGGCCGGAGCGTGTGTATCCCAGCATGACGCCAGCTCCCGCCATCGCAATCAGGAAGCCCCGGCGCGAAACCTCGGGCGAACCTCTCAGTCCGTGGGCAGACAGACTAATCATGCGTCGCTCCTCGCATTCTTGATGCTGCAAGCTTGATGGCTTTGCGGATTCGAATGTAAGTCATGCAGCGGCAGACATTCCCGGCCATTACGGCGTTGATGTCCTGGTCACTGGGGTCGGGATAATCCTTCAGCAGCGTGGCTGCCTGCATAATTTGTCCTGACTGACAGTACCCGCACTGCGGAACTTGCAGCTCGAGCCATGCCATTTGCAGCGGGTGCCTCCCCTCGGGGTCGAGCCCCTCGATCGTCGTTACCTTGGCGCCCGAGACCGCGCCGACCGCGGTGATGCAGGAACGAGTGGCGCGGCCTTCCACATGCACAGTGCAGGCGCCACACATGCCGATCCCGCAGCCGAATTTGGTTCCGGTGAAACCAAGCTCGTCACGGATCACCCAGAGCAAGGGAGCGTCACTCGGACTATCCACCGAAACCGTACGGCCATTGAGGCTGAATGTGGTCATAATCGAGTAGCTCCTGTTCTCTTCTTTTTCTCTCTTCTCTTTTTTCTTAGCGCGACACCGTCAACTCTCGCCGGGCAGCAGATGCCTTGCGTTCCAGGTCCGTCCAAGGAGGTCGCGTCGTTCGCGTGCGACGCAGATAAGCCGCGAGTCTGGCAAGTTCGGCGTCGCTGAGGGACGAGGCGTAGGCCGGCATGACCAGTCCCGACGCACCGTCCGTGCTGCCGATGCCTCTCAGCACAGCCTGAATGAAATTGGTCGGTTCAGGTAAGGTGAGCGCACTGTTGAGCGCGAGTTCCGGACGGGCGGCAAGTGGAACTGTGCCGCTGTTGTAGTGGCACGAAAGACAGGCGGAGGCATAGAGGTCGGCGTCGGGGTCATAATCTTGACCGCTACCAAGAAATGAAGTCTGCAGCGCTTCCTTCGTAATTGTTTCGACGTTAGAGTCACGCGAGCCTGCGTAGTCGATATCGCTCATGTAGAGCGCTATCGCTCGAACATCACTATCTGGGACAACTGGAAGGTCCAGGGCGTCGCGGACAGTCGGAGTCATCGTGGCTGCGACTGCTCCGTGCAGTGGATCTACTCCGGTGCGCAGGTAGCGGAACAACTGTTCTTGCGTCCACGGGACGGGCGACGGATTGCCCTGGGTAAGCGGCGGTGCGATCCAGTTATCGACCACCGTGCCGGAGTAGGCGTCTCTCAGCTTTTCACCGCCGAGCGCATTGCGCGGCGTATGACATCCCCCACAATCGCTGACCGCTTGAGCCAGATAAGCTCCGCGATTCCATTGGGCGTCTCTTGCCGGATCTGGCCGGTAGCGTCCGCTTCGGAAGCATAGAATCTTCCATCCTTCCTGCAGGAAGCGGACATTGAGAGGAAACGGAACCGTCATGGGCGGGACTGTAGCGCTGACCGCCGGCCGCGTCATCAAATAGGCATACAACGCTTTGACGTCATCGTCCTGCAGTTCGGTGTAAGCGTTGAACGGGAACGCAGCGAAAAGATGAGAGCCGTCTCGTGAAACACCCTCGCGGATGGCGCGGGTAAACGCTTCGATTGACCACGCACCTATGCCAGTTTTCGGGTCGGGCGTGATGTTGCTTCCGTAGATGACCCCGAATGGCGTGTTCACCCCGTACCCGCCCGCGAATGGTTGACCGCCTGGCCGGATGTGGCAAGACAGACAGTGCCCCTCCGCGGCCAGAACTTCTCCCCTGGCGATTGACTCGGCGCTGAAGCTTGCGGGGTCGGGCGCTCAATCGGGGCAATAGCTGCACGCCAGGACAACAAGGAAAAAACCAGCAGCCCGAGGAAGGCCAAGGCGGCCACCGCGATTGCGATGCGCCGAATCATTGCACCCTGCCTGAACTCTTCGCTGCGCTAAGGATTAGACTCATAACAAAAACTCTCCTTTCGCCCATGCGAGTAGTCCACGTTACGAGCGAGATTCAAGCAGAAGCATCGGAACGAATCAATTGGACGATAGTATCGGCAATACCTAAGTACCAGCGGCGTCCGATGTGACAGACGTGAGTCCAACAACTGCTTAGGCGGCTGCGATCATATGCCGCTTCGCTAGCGCCTCAATTTCAGGCTCAGTCACTGCCGAAAGGTCTGCATTTTCGGTGGCGATCACCCGTCGAGAAATTTCGGGATGATGGGTCTTCAAGTATTCATTCAAGAAGTCGGCGGCGTTGCTTTTTCCGGTGGCGTGACCGATGAGGACAATCTCAGTCGCCGGAGTGATATCTTTCGCGATCTCCTCATAAAACGAATCCTCTTCGGGTACGCGCTCGCCACGGTAGTGAGCTTCCTTTCGATGAATTAAATGATGATGGAAATGATAAGGATCGTAAGGTTGCACCTTGCGTTCGTCCGCCGGACGGCTTCCGCCGAAATCCTGGTAAACATGGGCGGCGTGGTGGTCGATGACGACAATCATCCGGCCGGGTTGGTCCGGTTCTTCCGCCTGCGCACCTGACTTATGCGCATCCGGTCCGGCTTCCTTCAAGAATTTACGCAGTCGAGAAACTTCCTCGACGCCAAGATCGTGGGTGTGCGGCTTCTTGAAAAAGACGCGCTGGCCGCCGACGCGGAACACGAATTCATCGTCTCCATGCGGTTGGACCTCACCAAGATGCTCGATCAGTTCGACGGCCTCGGCCCAACTTAGGTTATGTGGCAGCTTGCTGTTGAGAAGATTCCGGTACAGCGATTCGAGGCGCTTGCTCACGGTGTGTTCTCCTTCACAAACAATCCTAAACTCGATCAACATGCATCTCGAAGAATCACTATTAGGCCACGAGCGACGGGACTAATACAATTGGACCTTGGTATCGACGACATCTCGTATCCAGTATCCGACACCTCAGTGATGAGGACACTGCAGTCGATACGAAAGTATGGGCAATACCATCGTCCAATTGCGCGGCCCATTTTGTTGTGGCCAAATGAACCCAATACCTGAGAGGCGCGATGACGAAAACGACGAGCTTTCAAGCGGACATTCGGCCGCTATTTACGGAGCGAGACATTCAAGGCATGAGCAAGGCCTTCAACCTGGGGAGTTACGATGACGTCAAAAAGCACGCTGGGGCCATCTACGATCGCATTCGTGGAATCGGCGGCGCTGTAATGCCGCCCCCGCCACCAAAAGGAGAAGGTCCCTGGCAGCTATCTCGCATTGAACTATTCGCCAAGTGGATGGCGGACGGGTTCCAACCTTAGTCGGCCTCAACCGCCCGGGGCTGCTTCTAAGCTGCAGACGAGAACTGGATCGTCGTTGCCCACTTTCGATCAGGTTTCGAATGGAGGAATTCATGAAAGCAAACGTTACGCTCGGCTTCTCGGTCGCGGTCTTGGTGCTGGCGGCCGCCGTCCACGGCGTTCGAATTTCCGCCGCCCCCAACCCGCAGGTCAAGTCGGGAGTAGACCGTCTCTATGTGATCGACTGCGGTGACGGCAGTGGGCCCGACGAATCTCGTTGGACACCGGGAGTCAATGTCGGAACGCCCGTCGGCTTTCCCGGCCACTGCT
>CAYOEH010000024.1:0-11307 GCA_964403025.1 uncultured Acidobacteriaceae bacterium
GAGTGCAGCCACACAGCCTAGAACAAGCCAGGGACGCGCCCGCGAAGTCCCGGTTGGTCGGACGTCGACTTCTCGATCCGCCGGACGTTCCGCCCTAAGCCCCGTCTCATTCGGATTTGGCCGCAAAGGGATAACAGCGAGCGACTCAACCGGCGCTACTGCCGTAGACGAATCGCCGTTTTGCACCTGCGCGATGAAACGGTATCCCCGGCGAGGAAGAGTCTCGATGTAGCGGGGTTCCTCGGCTGAGTCGCACAGTGCGTCGCGCAGCTTTTTAACGGCGCTGTTCAGACCGGTATCGAAGTCAACAAAAGTGTCGCCGGGCCAGAGTTTCTGGCGAAGCTCCTCGCGCGTAACGACGTCCCCCGGATGCTCCAGCAAAAGCGAGAGTACCTGGAAGGGCTGGCGATGAAGCTTTAGCCGGATGCCGTGCTTGCGCACTTCACCCGCACGCATGTCCACCTCGAAGGCGTCGAAGCGCGTTCTGCGGGTTCGGTCGGTCGCCTCCACAGCACGTCCCCCAGACGGCCAGTAGTTTATCACTACCTACTTATCCACTAACGAAAATGCCGGTGCGCCTACAAGCCACCTGCATTCAACAAGTTGCACGATCAGAACAAAAACACCCACGAACCATACGCCGACTATTGCCCCTCAAGCGACTTCGCGCCAATGTCGCGGTGGCAATGCCGTACAGCAGTTCAGATTTGGAGGTTTCTATGAAAGGAAAAATCACTTCATCGGGGAGAACAACAAAGACCTTAGTACTCCTTTGTTGCTCGCTCGCGAGTCTGTTCGGGTCCGCAGCCGCCAGAGCGGATGCCGTTCTGGACTGGAATGCAATCGCGGTAGACACCGCCGTCGCCAATAAACAGAATCCATTCGCCCAGGCACGCTACGCGGCGATTACGCAACTCGCAGTGTTTGAAGCGGTCAATTCCATAACACACAAGTACCAACCATATCTTGGGACCATCACTGCACCGGCGGGCGCCTCGCCAGATGCGGCAGCGATCGAGGCTGCGTATCAGGTGCTCATCGCCTACTTCCCAGCCAGCCAGTCGACGCTCAGTGCCGACTGGACCAACTCCATGCAGGCCATACCGGACGGACAAGGCAAGACCGATGGCGTCGCCGTGGGGGACGCCGCTGCCGCGGCCATCATCGCCCTTCGAGCGAACGACGGCTCGTCGCCTGCGCAATTCTATACACCCGGCCCGCCGGCTCCCGGGGCATGGCAGGCAACACCGAGTTGCCAGTCTGTAAATGGAGTCGCGGTTGGAATTGCCTTTGAATGGCAGGACGTAACTCCGTTCGGCATCCGCAGTGCGAGCGACTTTCTTCTCGATCCGCCGCCGGCGCTCACGAGCGACGAATATGCCAAGGCTTACAACGAAGTCATGACCGTGGGCGGCATAAACAGTACTCAACGACCTCCCTACCTGGCGAATGTAGCTTTGTTCTACGCAGCGTCTTCGCCAACTCAGGTATTTAATCAGGCTGCGGAGCAGGTTGCCGTGGCACAGGGCCGGTCGCTGTCGGAGAATGCGCGCGCTCTCGCCCTGATCAACATGGCAATCAGTGACAGCCTGGTGGCGTCATTCCTCAACAAGTATCACTACACCTTCTGGCGTCCCGAGACGGCAATTCACGCGAGTGGCAATACAAGTTGGGCGCCCTTCATCACGACTCCCTGTTTTCCAAGCTATCCCTCAAACCATGGCAGCGCCGCGAACGGGGCGGCCGAGGTGATGCGACGCCTGTATGGCGAAGCAGGACATTCGATCACGTTGACGAATCCTGCCGTGCCCACCATCGTCTTGCAGTACACGTCGTTCAAGCAGATCACCGATGACATCGCCGATGCGCGTGTTTACGGGGGCATCCATTATCGATTCGACCAAAGGGCAGGCGCACACCTGGGCCATGCTGTCGGCCGCGAGGTGTACAGAAATAACTTGCGTTGCAGGCACGACGACGAGTGATGGGCTATGACGGTAAAGCCTAATTACGCTCAAATTCCCGGCGACTGCCACTTGAGCGAAATCGCCGGGTGTACTTACGCTCCCGATGCCCCAGACACGAACCGAGTTTGACCCTAAAAACATAAGGAGAATCAAAAATGAGCAAGTTTGGAAAGTATTTTCTTCTCGTGACAGGTTTCGCGATGCTCGCGACTCTTGCACGCATTCCAGGCGCTGTCATCAGCGTTCATGCCCACGATCAGACCTGTAGCGTTGCCAGCCTCAAAGGGACCTATGCCTACCTCAGGACGGGTGTGAACAGTGCCTTGGGTGGCCCTGTCGCCGAGATGGGACTCGACGTCTTTAACGGAGACGGGACGCGCGGCATCATTCGCGCGACCGGAAGCAGCCTTGATGGATCCTACGACTGGACCGATTACTCGTGGCCGAACGGAAGCTACACGGTCTATCCGGATTGTACCGGCTCGCTCTTAGCTGCGGATGGTACAAAAGCCAACATCATCGTCCTTGACGGAGGCAAGAGATTCTCCGTGCTCAGCGGGCTAAATCAGACGGGCAAGGTTGTCACGGGAGAGGGGACAAGGCTGGAGGAGGAGAAGGACTAACGGTGCGCTGACTAAGTTGGATGCACACTTCTCCACAGCAACGGTGCCCCTACCGCCAACCTCGGGAAGAGCACGTTTGACTCGTCCGCAGGCACGTTCGCAAACAGGGATTGACCGGACAATGACAGCCGTCTCTGGGGCTAAGAAGGAAAGTCCGGCCTAGATAGACGAACGCAAGCAACAAACGCAAGGAAGAGGAGAGCACCATGATTTCCAAAACACTTCGCATCGCTCGAATGTTTGTTCTTGCCAGCTTTGCGCTCAGTTCCGCTGCCTGGGCGGCGACTTGTTCAAACGCCTCCCTGAGTGGCACCTACGGGTCTTTGGGCGAGGGCACGAACCCCGAGGGTCAGCCTGAGGCCAACCTCTTCCAGTTCAAATTTGACCCATCCACAGGCACGTTCACGGGAACGGATGAAACCGGGGCTTCTGTTAGTGGAACATATGAAGTCGCTTCAAACTGCGCGGTCACTGGTACGACCACCAAAGACGGAAGCACTCACCCTTTCTCTGCTGTGGTCACTTCCGCCGAGTTGCAATCAGTTAGCGGGAACCCAGGTGCTACCAATGGAGGTTTTTGGGTGGCGCAAGGTTCCCCGACCTGCACCAACGCCGGAGTTAGGGGTAGGTTTGGGTTGGCAGTGAGGGGGAGCTTCCTCGCAGGAGCGCCGTTCACGGGTCCAGTGATCCTCATCGGCGAGTTGGCGTTAAGTGTCAACGCTTCTGGAGATGGAGTGATAAACGGACACATAGCGGGTAGCGAGGACGGCACGATTCTCACGTTCGCTGAGGAACCAGTCACAGGGTCTTACTCGGTCGATGCGAACTGCAAGGGCACACTTACAATAACGCCGAAAGGCGAGTCCGTATTGAATTTCAGCTTCGTGATTGTCGACTGCGGGAAGGAAATGCTGGCCCTTGAGACGGACGCGGACACGGCTGTCATAGGCACCCTGGTCAAGGACAATTGAGTAACGAAGACGGCATCTATGCAAAGCACTCACCCTACATTTTTCATCACTCGAGAGAGGAGCGAATCCATGAGGCATAGTCGTTTCATCAGTTCGGCTGCACTGATCGCGGGGCTGCTGACCGGCCTCCTGTTCGCGATCCTGGTTGTTCCACTTAGCGCAGACGACTCGCATTCGAGGTATGACGTCAGCGAGGAAGTCACACTCAGCGGCACTGTATCGAGCGTGCTCTACAAACCCGCCCCGAGAATGATTTGGGGCTCCCATCTCATGGTCGAGACTGCCTTCGGCAGGTTAGACGCCAGTCTGGGCCGATTTGGTTTGGAAGGCAAAGGTGCGCTGTCCGTCACCCCCGGCCAGCAGATTGAACTCACCGGCGTCATGAAGACAGTTCGCGACAAGGAAGTCTTCGTGGTCCGCAGCGTAAAAGCCAACGGCAAAACCTTTACCATGCGCAACGAGCATGGGATCGAGGTATCGCCGGTAGCCCGTGAACGCGCCGCCGAGAAAGGGGTGACGCTGTGAACCGCAACTTCACCAGCATTCTCGCATTGATTTTGGTTTCCCTGGTTTTCGGGTTCCTGACGGGTTGCAGCAGCAGTTCGAGTACGCCGCCTCCGCCTCCCGCCATCGCGATCAGGGAGACCAGCGGATCGGGACAAACCGCAACCGTCGGTGAGGCCTTTACCAACATGCTGGTCGCCACGGTGACATCCAACGGAACAGCGGCCAGCGGAGTGACGGTTACGTTCACGCCTGTCGCGGGATCAGCCGGTCAGAGCTGTACCCCCTCCGCCACCACTGTTGCCACCGCCTCCGATGGCACCGCGTCGATCACATGCACGGCAAACTCGGCGCCCGGCGCCTACGCAGTAACGGCCGCGGCGGCGGGAGCCACAGCAACGGCCAGCTTCACCGAAAGCAACACAGCACAGAAGAAGGCTCCCATCGTGTTCGTGTTTTATGTGAACGGGCTGGAAAATAGCGTCTCCGAAGGACCGGTTTACTACGGCGTCGCAGGCGCGGTGGGCTTTGACTTAAGCGGCAACGTCCTCGGCGGCGAACAGGACTACAATGACGGGCAAAACGGCTTCACGTCACCGGTCGACACAATCACGGCAACCGGCAGTTCGATGACAGTGAATCCAACCACCGGCACCGGGACACTCGTCCTTGATGTTTCGGCCAGCAATCCTAATGTTGGGGTGAAGGGCATCGAGACCTTCGCCGTTCAGTTCGTAAACGCAAGTCATGCGCTGATCACGCAGTTTGATGGATCGGCAACTTCCAGCGGAAGCTTCGACCTGCAGACGGCAACGAGTGGCGCCGGCGGCAATTTTGCCTTCACCCTCTCCGGGATAGACATCGCAGGCTTTCCGTTTGCGTATGGAGGCGTGTTCTCGAACACCGGCGGCACCATCCAGGGCACGTACGACGAAAATGATTCCGGGAAGGTGCTCGTGGGGAATACTCTCACAGCGACGGACAACGGCGTCGGAGCGGACGTGTACGGACGGGGCAGCATCACCGGCTTCACGGATCCCAACAACGGCAACGAACCCATCTCGCTCGTCTACTACATCGTCGGTCCAGAAGTATTACGCATCATCGATGTTGACGCCGACGATACGATGGCGGGTTCAGCCTACGGCCAAGGCAGCGCCACCTCCTTCGACAGCACGGTGCTGTCAACGGACGTATTTGGCATCCTGGACAACACGGAGGACGAGCTCTTCGCCGCAGCGGGGCAGCTCGTTGCCGCCAATACCGCCGTTGGAACGTTTAGCGCCACATTCACCGGTGAAGGCGATGATGACGAAGTGGGTACCGTCATGGCCACGGGTACCCCGGGCGGAGTCGCAGGCAACTACTCCTTTTCGACCACCGTGCTCGGCTATGGCAGCATGAAGGATATCACTGGGTTAGGATCCATTCACACGCTCGGGCTGTATGCGACGGATCCAAAACTCAACCTTCTGGATCCCAACAACACCACCGCGGCCAACCTGGGAGCCGCCCTTGTCCTCGATCTGGATGATTTCGCCCAGGGCACGGGAATCGTCGTTCCGCAAGGGACCATAGCGTCCGACGGATCTGACCTCAACCACAGCTACGGCTTCGGGGCGCAGGCCTTCGCCGGCAACGGCAGCTTTCCCGCGAGCCCGGGCTGGGAGTTTGATTTCGTCGGGGAAGGAACGTTTGCGTCCCTTGCTTTCACGACCGGGACCGGCGGGCCCCCCACTCCGGTAGATCTCAGCGATCCCTACGCGTCCTTCGTACCGGGCACGCCGGATGAGTACACTGCCGTTCCGATCGCGGGGACTGCGGCCGCACCTGACGCCGCGGGGCGATACGCCTTCCGGCCGGCCACTCCATTTGCCGTCGGACCCGTCGGGGGCGCTCACGGTCCAACCGTCGACTTCACCGTGGTCCTGTACGAAGCCGGTCCGGGGCTGGTGTTCTCGATCGACGAGGACGCCGACAGCGAGTGGCTGGGCACCTTCCAGGAGCAGAGTGCCAGCTCGCTGAAGGCAATGCACGTGAAGAGAGGACCGCTAGTCAAGAGCCAAGCGAAACCGAAACGCTAACCAGTAAACCAGACGAGGACTTGCGGGAACGCCTGCCATTACGTATCAGTCAATCCGGCAGTTTGCGGGCGGTTTGTCGGCAAACAGGAAACTATGTTTTTGGTCGCAAAATGACTTCACGCTAATACTCAGGTCGCTTGAGTCTAGCAATGCCGGGTGACCCACACAGCGGGAGTAAGGTCTGGAAGGCACCTGATCGGGAGATCGGAAAGCCCGGGGAGAATCGCAGAAAAGTAATCGCGGACCGGGACTTGGAGCCGACAGCAGCTTTCCACAACCGAGAGAGTCGCTGCAACCTTCCGTCCTGCCAGTGGGGTGCCGATGTGGATCCAGTTTTTTCGACCCAGTGCCACAGGACGCATGGAATTCTCCGCCAGGTTAGTACTAGGGTCAATGGGTGTAATGGCCTGCTTACGCCAACAATTCGACAAATGCTCGTCCGGCTTGGAACAGTTCCTGTGTCTTAAAGCTCGTCTACGAAGGCCAGATCGCATGGCGTTACGTATCGCTGATAGCACTTCTCGCACATCCAGCGCCCTCCCGGGTCACACTCTCCGAACATCCCAGCGTCGATATGCTCGTTGCATAGCTCGCAGTGCTCGTGACCCCAGCCCGCGGGAACGAGCCGCGTTCCCGCGCGGACAGGCAAGCTCTGGTCGGGCGCAGGATAATGTCGACTGTGCCCCGTAGTTTCTCCAGCTGGTTCCAGTTTCGTCCATACCTTTACCTCGCGACCGCCTACGATGGATAGATCCTTGGCCTCGTAATCTTCGGCGATGGCATCCGTTCCGCGAAATTGCATTCGTTCCCATCCCCAGTTAGGGGTCAAGCACCATCCCCACGTGGTACCCCTGCCAGTAGGAGCTCAGATAAGCAAGCCCCTGTCCCGGTGCAATGTTTGGTTCGCCCCTTACCTCAAATGTTAGAACCGTGGCGTTTGTTTCCTTATTATGCGACTGCACGGACGCGCAAATGTATCCGCGCAATCCGAACACGAGCCAAAACCACTGTGGGCCAATGCCATCCACAACATGGTCGAAACTACTTGGAGGGATTCCTTCGAAGCCACCCTCAAGCTCGAAAGAAATATATCCGGCCTCGGAGGTTGCGCCGGGACGCACCCCGGTCACGACAAACTTAGGAAAATCTTCGAGCATTTTTCGTTTGTGGATTTCCATTTTCCGCTGCCCTCGGCAATATACAGTTGATCGGCAAATGGCATCTTAAGTCAATTGGCGTAACATCCCCATTACGCTCACTGGCCGGGTTCTGAGTTAGACCCGCGATAGCGCAATGCTGACGACATAGCAGGCCAAGGAAATGCTGATGCCCGTGAGAGGCGCACTGAAAAAATAAACCTTGCAGAGCACAACCAAACCAACAAGCATTGCTAGCCCGAGGGCGAGGAGGAATGGCGACCGAAAGAGGAGTTGACCGTGAGCCAATGCGAGAAAACCGAAAACCAAGCCGAACAAGATAAGTCCCATGCTGTGGCTGGCATTGAAGCCCACCCAAGCTCGCCACATTGTTGTTTCTTTCGTAATGACAGGTGAAATCTGGCTCATGCTGATTTGCAGCGCGGGATCACGAGGCATGAGCTCTTGCCCCCCGAACGTATAGACGAGGTGGACGACTCCGAGCGTAAAGATAACGCTCGCACTAAGAACCATGAGAATTCTTGCGCCCAAGATGCTCTCCCCATTCTGTGGTGAAATGACCGCAAACTTCAATGAGTGTAATCTGAGGCGAAGAACATCTGTGAGGCTAAACCTGGAATTGAGACAGCAGCCGCGAAGCCCACTAGAACATCGAACCCTCGAATTCTTGCCTCCCGTGGCAAAACTGTCAACCACTGTGAAAACTGTTGGCGACAAACCATGACAAGCTTCAGGTCCCTCTTTTGGTATCACTAAATCAGCTTTTCATCCATATTCATGCCCCCCGTCAATCCTGTTTAGAACGCTATCAAACGTCCTGAGTTGTCCAGATGCGGGTGCCTAGACTGATGGAGACGCCTTCCCTCCTGTTCACGCGCCCTGCAATTATTATTTTTTTTCAGAGAAGGATCGATCACGAATCGCGGGGACGGGTTCCCACGTCGGAGCCCCCACGAGTCAGTTTGCCCTTGTGGACCGCCGCCACTTCGCGTGTAGCCACACAAGAATCCCCAGCGCACAAACCTCTACCGGCCCTGGAGGCAAGATTTGCATGCGCCACAGTGCCGCATAATCTACGGTTGCAGCGTAGGTTGCCCATACGGTCCCTATCGCGGCGATCAGGCTTCCCAGTCGTTCTTCTGCGGGAATGCTGAGTCGTTCTCGTCGGCCAGCAAGCTTGCCGACAGGCTCGGCAGGTTGATGGACGGGCGCGTACGTTGGCCTCAGCGGCACATCAGCGTAGCCCTCGCGCACGCGCCCCTCATTCCAATCGATGTGATCGTTCTGATAGGGTGTCGACACTCTTTCTACAGTGCCACGGAAATAGTTGTAAACGCGAGTTACGTTCGTGTCATAGCAGTTGGGGAAGCGCCGAAAATCGGGACTCCTCTCATAAGCGACGTCAATGAGTGTAAACGCCTGGTTACGTAAACTATCCGCGCCCGCCCGCGTAATAGTGTCAGTCAGCTTAAGTCCTTGTGGTGGGCGGAAACCTTCAGGCATCCTTGCGGGGCGATTCCGGTGCAGCCAAAAAAATGGCTTCGATTGGCTGCTGGAACAATCGCGAAATGTTGAAGGCGAGTGGCAGGCTTGGATCGTACTTCCCGCCCTCAATGGAATTCACGGTTTGCCGCGACACTCCGAGGTGCGAGGCGAGGTCCGCTTGAGACCAATTACGCTCGGCGCGCAGAACGCGAAGTCGGTTTTTCATCTTTCCAGCTATCTGGCTCGTAACCGCTCTGGAGCCTGGCCAAATGCGATCAGCCCAGCCAACTGCTCCGTCGTGGAATTACCCACCAAGCGATGGTCGCCCACTTCAACTACCGGAACCGATCTGATCCCTTTCATCATGATTGTCTGTGGGTTGAGGGTGACATCAAACATTTTCAAGCTAAAGCCCATCTCCTTTTGCAAGGCCTGCAGCCGCGCGAGAACGATGGGACAGAACGGGCAACTGAAGAAGGTATAGAAATTCACGGCGACGGGAGCGGCGCGAGGATCGCCATGTTGTGGGGGGATGGGAGGCAACCGGTCGAGAATCCGTCCGTAACCCAAAAAGCGGGACACATGGGGGAAGAAACGATATAGCATCCAACGCAGAATTGGCACGCCCACCATCCACAGCAGGGTGACACCCAAATGGCGTTGATACGTAAAGTACCCGAGACCAGCGGCGTAGCCAATCCAAGAGAGCGCGAGACCAACAACATTGCACTGCTGTTCTTTGAGTCCGGTGTTCATCGGTACCTCCATACTGAAACGATGTAAGCGCAGGCCCAGAAAAACATCATGGGAGTTCCCAGGGCGTCAGATTTAGCGTGGTAAATGCCCGCCTGATCGAGGCCCGCGGCCACGAAGGCCAAAACCAAAGTGAACATGAAAGTAATGAATACTGATTCCAGGCAGATGCGTTTCTGCAGTTCATCCATTCTCTGCACGGCACGGAACAGCGCCACCACAAAGAAGATTGCCGGTATCACCGGTAGGAGGGCAAGCCAAGAAGGAAGCAACCTCGTCTTCCCTAGCGACTGTATTGCGAAATCGATAAGCAGTGCGCACACCGCCCAGAGAAACACCGGACGGGTGAATCGAGAGCGCCAGGTTGGAAGGAGTGTCTTAGGCACAATTAAGAGAGTAAATTAAACTTGTCATTATGTCAAGCGCGCTTGACATAATGAAAACGACTACGCATCGACACTACCGCGTTACTTCCATGGAGAATGCCTAGAGACTTGACCTGGGCGATGGTTGGCGAAACATCGCGATTTCACTCATTGTCATTTGGCAGGAGGGGTTTTGAGTGTAAACGCCTGATTACAGAAATCATCGTGCAAACTGGCGATCTACCTGCAACAATTCTTCCATGAACTCGCGATTTTTGGGGTATGTCGTAAGCTCGCTTTTCGCGTTTTTATTCTCCGTCGCTTGGATATTTTGCGAACTT
This sequence comes from uncultured Acidobacteriaceae bacterium, assembly GCA_964403025.1. GTDB lineage: Bacteria > Acidobacteriota > Terriglobia > Terriglobales > Acidobacteriaceae > Sulfotelmatobacter. Next base: position 10,251 of record CAYOEH010000024.1, read on the forward strand.
TCGCTATCAGGTCGTGGCGCTCACGAACAATTCGTGGGGACGTTGGGCGTTTTGATATGGTTCGCTTTATTCGGCGGCTTTGGAGTCGTGTTTCTTGCGTTGATACTTCCGTGGGCAGTGGCCGTGAGTGCTCGTCCAAAGGCGAGATGGAGTGGCAGGCTCTATTTCACTTTTGTGGGAGCAATCCTTGTTTTCGTGCTTGGCTGCCTCATATCCTCCTTGATGCCAAAGCCTCTATTCATTGAAGATCAAACATTCTTCGAGGGCAGTCATCATCGCTGTAAAACGACAAGGCATCTGCTTTGCGTTGGCTGGGAGCGTATTTGGGGCTTCGTATTGGTTTGTATCGGAGCGCTATGCCTGTGCAAACAAAACGCTCGATTCGTCGTCTTCAGGTTAAGTTTGGTGAAAAATCGCAATTACACTCATTGACCTGGCAGAGTCGAATCCAAGCCCTTTTCGAATCCAGGTGCCAGTCATGGCCCTATTATCGTCGCTTCCTTGTCGGATTCTTTAGTGGCCTTGGGTATCAACGGACATTTCTACCTCGGCGGCATCGAAGAAGAAATGCTCGGGCGGGCGTTGCACGGAGCGCGGGTGTTGCTCCTCTTTCTTCGTTGCAGGTGGCTCTGCAAAGTGCCTCAGCGTGCCAGTAACTTTTACAGTCTGGCTCGTGCGAAATTGAGCATAGAGACTGTTTTCTTTTGCAGTGCCTGATTTGTTGGCCGCATAGATATAGGCGCCCCAATTGTTGAACGCGAGCCAAAAGCCTTGTTTGCCGTCGTGCAGGGTTCCCACGACCGTGATCTTCTGGCCGACCTTGGGCATCATCTCACTTTTGAACTTTGCGAAGGCTGGGGTATCGTTCTGAGCGGCGACCGCTGTAATTAGCGTCAGTCCGACCAGAGCGGCTGCGTATCCGCCTGTTCGCCACATGGTTTGCATTGTAGCGCCGATCACTGTTGTAACATCGCGGTTACACTCATTGTCGGGTCAATGAGCGCTAACGCCTTCCATGAGAAGGCCGGTCGGAGTCAAGTGGATTCTTTTGTTGTTT
>CAYOEH010000025.1:0-10580 GCA_964403025.1 uncultured Acidobacteriaceae bacterium
GAATCCCACTCTCTCCGCCAGCAAGTCTTAACTGCAGAGAAATTCCGCCGCTCTTTCCCTCGAAATACCCGAAAGGTGCCTATTTTTAGCGATAATTCCTTAGCAAGCCGGACTGCAGAGAACGGACTGCTGAGCTGAGAACGGGGTCACTGTGCCGGCTTTTCTCCGTCGGGCACATGCGCAGTCCGGTTTCAAGCAGGGATAAGGCGAATGCAATGCGATCAGAAGCCGGGGATTCGGCCACAGCGAGTTGACTTTTGTCGGCATCTTGGAAGGTGATACACCAGACGGACTACATCGGACGCTACCTACCACGTTTTTCCCTTGACAGAAGTGCGCTTAGGTAGCAAACTCCCTTGGCCCGGGGGTAGCGGCAGGGTCATTACCGCGGGCCGATCAGGGTTGTCAAAACTCTTTTCCAGGATTCCAGCCTTCCCCCAAATCCCAGTGGACGCCGAAACCAGAACAATGCCGCGCAGGTTCGGGTCATTCGTTTCGTAGCGATGTGAATGTGGGGACGGTTTGTCAGCCGCCTGCTTTGGCAGCCGCAGCGATTTTTATCTTTTTAGTTTAGCGCGACAACGTTAGCCAACAATAACAGAACGCCGCTAGGAATTCTTAAAGAGGGGAATTATGAGATCAGGCATGATGAGATTGGTCACGCCATTACGGCCTGGCGCTCGATTCGGATTGTCTCTGTTGGCATTGTCTCTGTGGGCTATCGGCTCACTCCACGCGCAGCAAGTAGGCACCAACGTCAATATGGTGACGGGAACCCAGTGGCCTGGCGGCGACCCCTTCTTGCAACGCCAGAACGAGCCTTCGATGGCGATCTCGTCGCGCAATCCGCTGCACATGGTTGCCGGTGATAACGATTATCGCTCGGTGGATCTTCCGGCCGTTTCCGGTGAGGTCGCACCCACTGGCGATGCGTGGCTAGGATTCTTCACCTCGTTTGACGGAGGCCAGACCTGGACCAGCAACTTAGTCCCGGGCTACCCGCAAGATACGTCGATCCAGGGGCTGTTTTCTCCGATACACGGGCTGGGCGCAGGCGCTGACCCGACCGTGCGAGCCGGGACCAACGGCATGTTCTATTACGGCGGCCTGGCATTTAATCGTCAAGCGGGCGGCGCCAGTAAAGTATTCGTAGCCACCTACACGGATGACAACGATCTCGAGGGTGGGAATTCCATTCGTTATCTCTGGGCAACACCAGTCGATACCGGCACATCGAATCTCTTCGAAGATAAGCCGTCGATCGCGGTCGATATTCCGCGGTCTTGGTCCGGGCTTTGCGTCATCCCTGCGTTGCCACTGAAAAACACTCAAATTTTCCCGGCTGGAACGGTTTACGCAGCGTGGACGCAGTTCACGGGCGCGGAATCGAACGGCGTTGCTGCAATCATGTTTTCACGCTCCATCGACTGCGGTCTCACCTGGACTCGTCCAGTGCAAATCAGCGGCACCGCCAAGACCAACCAGGGTGCCTCACTCGCCATCGATCCCAATACCGGCGCGCTTTACATCGCGTGGCGCGTCTTTGCATCGACGAACCCTACACAGGCCGACGCCATCATGTACGTTGCCTCTTTCAATGGAGGAAGCACTTTTACTAAGCCCGCGCTGGTGGCAGATATCAACGCTTTCGATCAAGGCGATACCTCCGTTTCTTTTCGCACAAACGACTATCCGACGATCACGGTAGATGCGGCCAGCCACGTTTACCTAGCATGGAGCCAGCGTGACGTAGGGAATATCAGTGCCAACGGAGGCGACGCCCGAATTGTAGTGTCGACTGGAATCCCGACATCGAATCCTAACAACACACCCCTGCAGTGGAGCGCTCCACTAGTAGTTGACAATTGGGCCAGCCGGGGACATCAGTTCATGCCCGGCATGGCGTTTTCGGCGGGAAAGCTGACGGTTGCATGGTACGACCTCCGCTACGACGATGAGCTCGCAATCTACACCGCTCTCGGAGTCGCTGGGCAATTTTCGGAGCAGGAAGAAAACGACGGTGGCGCGCCGAATTTCCCAATGTTCGGCACATACATTCAGGATCCCGAACTACCCTACCCGTCGGACGCGCGCAGGCAGACGCTTGATGTGCGCGCGGCGCAGGCAACACCCGGGAATCCTCCAGTGTTCTTTCCTTCCGTACAAGTCTCCGATTACTCTTACGGGTCGCTTCCGGCAAGTTCGGAGATTCAACAACTGCAGGTCGATCCGCCGAATCTGCCCATGTTCCAGAGTGGAACGCTGCCATTTTTTGGAGATTACATCGATCTGGCCGGGCCGACGTTTATTCCGAATGAGAACGGCACCTGGCGCTTCAACAATCTGGCGACTGATCCCGATTTCACCCACATCGTATGGGCGGACAATCGCGACGTGGTTCCACCCGCGGACGGGGATTGGGCCAACTACACTCCACCCACATACCCCGGATCCACGACCAGCATCTTCGATCCGACGCAAACTCGCCCGGCTTGCACCTCATCCACCCCCGACACCGGCGACCGGAACCAGAACATCTACACCGCGCAGCTTGCGCCGGGTCTCGTGCTCAGCTCGCCAGGGAATTCAAAGCAATTGGGAACAGGCTCGAACGGCCAGTTGATCCAGCGCCAGTTTGCCATTGTTGTCGCAAACACGACAGCGCAGACGCAATATTACGAGCTCACCGTTGAAGCCCAGCCAACCGGGGGCGCGGCATCTTTTCTTCAATTCGCTGTTGCGGGCCAACCGTTTCCGTTGACTCAAATTCAGGTTGAGGTTCCCGCGCTGTCGAGCACGTCCCGAGGCATCTTTGTCACTTCTACGGTTGCGAATGCGACGGTGACGGTTAACGCCGCGCAACTGACCGCCCTGAGCGGCACTATCGTGCCCGGCGGAGAGACTGCATCAGTGACCATCAATGGCGACCCCAATAATCCCGCCAGTCAGGACACAAACATCTCGACCGCTGAGAACTACACTCCCACCATCGCAACTCCGAACATCGCGAACCCGAATATCGCCAATCCGAACATTGCGAACCCCAACATCGCCAACCCGAACATCGCGAACCCGAACATCGCCAATCCAAATATCGCGAATCCCAACATTGCCAATCCAAATATCGCGAATCCAAATATCGCAAACCCAAATATCGCCAATCCCAACATCGCCAACACTGATCTTTCGGACGGCACCATTACCGACGGCACCTGGGCGATTACCAACACGGGCAATACATCCAGCGCATACGCCGTGAATTTGATTGGTCAGAGTCCACCCCAGGGCATAGCCCTTCAGTTGATCGTCTACGGGATCTACACGACGCCTCTCGTCACGCCCGCCTCGGGATGCACGCTGATCACGGAATCGCACTTTGTTCCGGTGGCGAATATCATCAGCCCCTCGTTCGCCACGCTGTCCCAGCTTTTCCAACCCGCAGCCAACAACCCCACCTTACCCGGTCTGGCGCTCAAGCCGGGCGAGACGAAATACGTTACTGTGCGCGTCTATGACCCGACGACCAATAATCCTGCCCAGGCTCTGCTCGATTACAACCCAATCACGGCAGTCACGCCGGCCGTCGTAGCACAAGGCGCGAACACCGGAACCACCACTCCTCCGGCCACGCTGACGATTCTGACCAAGGCCTTGCCGCAAGCCACGCTCACTGGAACCTATCCGGCGCAGACGCTGCAAGCCACAGGCGGCTCCGGCGCCTACACGTGGACGCTCTTCGGCGGGACACTTCCTACAAACATTGCGCTGAGCGCTGCTGGCGTGCTCTCTGGGACGCCAACCGGAACACCCGGAACGTTTCCTTTCACCGTGCAGGTCAAGGATGCTGTAGGCGATATCGCGCAGCAGCCGCTGACGATTGTCGTGAATCCAACGCCCACGATTACTACCACGAGCTTGAGTCCTGGCGATCAGGGATCAGCATACTCCCAGCCGCTGTCGGCTACCGGAGGGACGCAACCGTTAAGCGCCTTTAGCATTTCCTCCGGCTCGCTTCCTGCCAACCTCTCGTTAGCCGGATCAAGCATCACTGGCACGCTCGCGCCGACGGCGACAACGTCTACCTTCACAGTAAAGATCACCGACGCCAATGGGGTATCGGCCACGGAGTCGCTTTCGATCACGGTGAATCCTCCGCCTATGATCACCACCACATCTTTGCCGACTGCCGAGGCGGGCGTCCCCTTTACGACGACAATCGCTGCCACTGGAGGAACAGGAACTCTCAACTTTACTCCGCTAACGGTTGACGGCGTGACCCTCAGTTCGTCGAATTCGTCCGGCAACTTCACCGGCACTCCCACGTCAGCCGGGTCCCCCGCGGTCAGCGTGACGGCAACCGATAGCCTCGGCGTCACCGCTACTAAAGGGCTTACCCTGACGGTAGATCCGCACATCAGCCTGGCGAGCGCAACGTTGCCCGCGACCACTCTGGGAGATACTTACCCGTCCCAGCAACTCGTAGCCAGCGGCGGCGTGCCTAGCGGCGGCCCATATACGTGGGCGGTGACGTCCGGTTCTCTGCCGAATGGTTTGTCGCTCGGCCCGACCACCGGCATCATCATGGGGACTCCGACGGCGTCGTCCCCGGCACCCTACACGTTCGGTGTGACTGTCACGGACAGCCTGGGCGCTGCGGCGTCGCAAACGTACAGTATTACGGTGAATGGGATGCCCGTAGTCTCGCCAGCCCCACCCTTAGCCGCGGCCACCGCAGGTGAGGCATATTCGCAGACATTCTCGATAAGCCCGGGAACGGGCACGCCGCCGTTCACCTGGAGCATTTCAACGCTTCCGTTTGGTACGTTCACTCCGTCAACTAGCACCACGAGCGCCACCCTCAGCGGTACGGCGGTCGCGGGCACTTACTCCTTCACGATCAAGGTGAAGGACTCGGCCGCCGGCTTCACGTATTACCAGGCCAGTTACACGCTGCTGGTGAATCCGGCGCCCGTCATCTCGCCGGCGCCAGCCAGTTTGCCCGCGGCGACGCAGGGTGCGTCCTATTCGCAGATATTCTCGGTGAGCCCGGGAACGGGAACAGGGCCGCCGTTTACCTGGAGCAGTTCAACGCTTCCGTCCTGGCTTACGTTCAATACTGGGATCGCCACCCTCAGCGGTACGCCGCCTGCCGCGGGCTCGGTCAACTTCACGGTCAGTGTCACGGACGTGAATAACGTCACGACTTCCACGCCTTACACGCTGTCGGTGATTGCCGCCGGTCCGGCGATTGGCACATCATCCCTGCCCAATGGCCAGTACAACTCGCCCTACACGCCATTGACCCTGTCGGCAACTTCCGGAACCGCGCCTTATACCTGGACGGTTCAACCTGGTGGTGTTTTGCCCGCGGGCATGACTCTAAGTCCGTCGGGCACCATCTCGGGAACACCTGCCCAGGCGGGCGTCTGGTCCATACCGATCACGGTGACGGATTCGACTTCGTTGACCGCAAACGCAACTCTGTCTCTCACAGTCGGTTTGGCAACGGGCTATGCCGGTAGCGGCAATTGCTACATGCCCTATCCAACCACGCCTATGTATTATTCGAGTAATGGCACCGCTGGACCGTGGAGCGTAACCAACGGGGTTCTGGGTGGAGAGATGACATTCCTCTCCGCGGTCACGGCGACAGTTGCTGGCTACGTCAGTACCAACGGCACGACTGTTACCTGGGTCAGCAACCAAGGGGGTCAAAACGATCAGTTCTACTTGTCTCCCATCCCCTCTTCTATCGTGATTAACAACGTCACTTACCCCGTGGCCTCTGTCAATTCGGCAACCACTCTGACCCTGTCGCAATCGGCGGGCGTGCAAACCGATGTTCCTTATTCTTACACTCTTCCGGCTGGCGGCAACATGCTGACGGGGTGCTTGAGCGGAGAAGGTATTACCAGCGGTTCCTACCAGCTTCAGTTCACCGCGGGGACCTCCACGTTCACCCTGCCGTTACAGGTCGTAGCGTCGGACACGCAGGATAACGGCACAGTCAACGTCAACTCCGAGGGCATTGGGGCTGATGTGCCGCCAAGCTACGATCAGCAGGGAGTGGTTATAACCGGGCAGAGCTTCGCCTTCCTTCCCGGAACTTATGCTGCGGATTCCGGCTTCAGCGGGAATGCGCTGTTCGGATTTACTGGTACCGCCCCGCAGCTCTGCGGCACTTTCCAGAATGTGCCGAATTCGCTTACCGCCGCATCACAGCCGGGTCGCTTCGATATAGCAATCGACGGCACAACCCAGGCGTGCCCTGTAACGGCATTCCCGACAACTCCGGCCCCGATTGTCTTCGAGTCGGTGGATACATTGCCCAGCCCAACGTACTTTGGCGGGGCCACCACTATCTCGAGCCTTGTGCTATCCGACTCCGGCAATTCGAACGCGTTCGCGGCTGCCGGCAACGTGCTTGAAATCGAAGCCGGCGGCACAAACCCGAATCCAGTGACCGTGGCATTTAACTACACAATCAACAACACCGGTTGTCCAGGTTGTATCGATCAGCTTCAGGTTGGTTTGAACACGGACGCGACCCCACAAACCTACGCATACAACGGTGGATCTTTTAATTCTGGTAGCGCTAGCGTCAACATCAACGTGCCCAACACGCCTGGCCGGTACTATATCGCGATCGATTTCGGCGAGGATTACGGCTTCCTGTATTCCTCGGCATATTGGGCGAACGGGCAGCCGACCGCCACGCGATACATCGGGGTGGTCGACGTCTGGTAGTGAGGGTGGAGAAGAGCCTAGCGAACGGCGCTTCCGCCTGCTTCTAGCGAGCGGAGGCGCTTTTTCGCGTCGCTCGCCAGAGGATCGTTCACGCTCTTTTCGCGAGCCTTGAGGTAATCTTGGTAGGCTTCCGCTGCACCGGGACTCTGCAAGCCTTCGCGCGTGCGACCGAGGTAATAATCAACCGGCGCAAAATAACGCCAGCTCGGTTCGTCATCCAGAAACACCGACGCTGCCTCTCCCCGCCGCTTGACGCAAGCATCGAGTTCGGTGTCGGCTTCCGGAAATGCGCCCGCTTCCAAATATGCACGTCCCAGCCCGAGGCGTCCCAGCCAGGTATCGGCGATCTTCTGCGAATCTTGAAAGGTTCGAACCGCGTCCCGATAATCCTTGCGCTTCATCTGGACTTCGGCCTCAATAAGCTTGGCGTAAGCGCCGGGGTCGGGCTCCAGGCGCTGGCTCAACTTCTGGCTTAGCTCCATGGCCTTGTCGCTGTCGCCAGTTTCGAGAAAGACCATCGCAGCCGGATAGAGCAGGCTCTCGTCGGTGCTGCCGCTTACTGCGCTCTCGGCGGCGGCCATCGCTTTCGCCTTCTGTCCCTTCACGAGCCATGCCTGGGCCTGCATTACATATTTGGCGGCGGCTCGCGAAACATCTTTCGCCGCGAGATCCGCTTTCACCGCTGGTTCGAGGATCGCAAGCGCATCATCGGGGCGCCCCTGGTGCAGGGCCATATCCGCAAGTCCCACCGCAGACGCGGAAGCCCCCCAGGCGCTGAGCGGCGCCGCTTTCTTATAAGCCTCGGCCGCAGCCATTTCGTCTCCTCGAGCAAGCTGGGAAATCCCCAAACAGATATACGCCTTCTCAAATCCGGGATTGAGCTCCAGCAGCCGCTCGGACTCGCGAATAGCCGTGTCGAAGTCGCCGGCATACATCGCGAACAGACCATAGTTATTGAGGTAAAGGACGTTGTCCGGATAAATCGCGACGACGCGCCGCTCGTCCTCCACCGCGCCAGTCATGTTCCTGGCGTAGAACTCAGCGAGCGCCAGGTTGCCGATGCCAGCCGAATCCGCCGGAAACTGCTTCTCGAGCTCCTTGAACTGCTCAACGGCCTTGTCATAGTCGCGTTCCATCAGGTAGTAAGCGCCGCGCGTGCGGTATTTCTCGCGATCGGTCATGCGATCGATTTTCGACAGCGCCAGCTTAAAATCTTTCTCCGCGTCCTGCTTCCTGCCCATATTGGCAAGGATCACCGCCATGCCGGCATAGGCGCGGCCCAGCCCGGGATCCAACTCCGTGCTGCGCTCGTAGGCCTGCAGCGCCCCATCCCACTTGCCCTGCCACTGCAACTCCTGCGCTAGCGCGTATTGCTGCGAAGCCTCGAGCGACTGCGAGGAAAAAGTCTCGGCAGCCGCGAGCTGCGACGATTTGGGAGTTGCATCGCCCAGCGCCTTCCGGAAGCCTGCAGCAATCCGGGCAACCGCATAATTCAAGTCGTTCGGCGTAGATGCAGTGGCACTCGCGCTGTCAATCACCTTATTGGTTCTGGCGTCGATCGCCTGGGCCGAAACCGCATACTTGCTTCCATCCTGACGGATCGAACCGGAGACCACCACTCCTACGCCTTCGCGTTGCGCGATCAGGCGCGCCGAGTTTTCATCGAGTTTCGTAGAGCCCGAAAGCTTGGAAAGTGTTTTGCGTGCGTTGCCGCGATTGTACGTGGTGATGAAGGAAGCTCCTTCCAGCGCAGTACTCATCGCAGGCTCGAGCGTGCCGTCGAGCAGTGGGTTGCCCGTCTGGTTGGTGAAATCGGAAATCAGAATCTTCACAGGAGCGTGCGCCCCCGCTGTAGCCTTGGGATGAAGTCGGCTGTAAACCAGCCCTCCGGCCAGCAGCACAATCAATGCCGCCAGAGCAGAAAGCATGTTCCAGTTGCTGGCATAAGGCTTCCTGATGCCCAGCCAGGTTTCCAGATCCCCGATCAGCGCTTCAATCGATTCGTAGCGATCCGCCGGGCTCAGTTGAATGCAGCGGGTAATAATGTCGTTCAAAGCGCGAGGCACCTGGGGATCGGCCTCGATCGGAGACGGCATCTGCTTCGCGCCGCGCTCGCCCAGCAGTTCTGGCAACCCTTCTGGGCCTGTCGGCATTTTGCCGACTATGAGCTCGTACAGAATCAGCCCGACCGTAAACAAATCCGAGCGCAGGTCGATTTTTTCAGCTCGCGCCTGCTCGGGCGACATGTATCGGGGTGTACCCAGCAGCGAACCGACTCGCGTAAGAAGAGCGGATCGTTCGACGTTGGATGGCGAGGCGTCGGACGGAGATGGCGCGGCTTGCTTGAGAAGTGCCGCCGTTTCCATGGAGCCTGCCAACCCAAAATCCATCACCGCCACGCGGCCCTGCTTGTCGATCATGATGTTCTGCGGCTTGAGGTCGCGATGAACAATGCCCTGCCGATGAGCTGCCGCCAATCCATAACAGACCTGCAGCATGATCTCCGCGGCCTCTTTCGGGGGCAGCTTGCCACGTTTATCCAGGACGTCGCGGAGTTCCTGGCCGTCGATGTACTCCATGCTGATGAAACGCACGCCATCGGCGACTGCGAGATCATAAATTCGGACCGCGTTGCGGTGCGTGATCTGCTGCGCGAGCACTAGCTCCTGGCGGAAGCGTTGCAGGATTTCCGCACTCCCCGCCAGTTCGGAGCGAATCACTTTCAGCGCCACGATGCGATCCACCTCATTGTCGTGCGCTTTAAACACGGAGCCCATTCCGCCCTCGCCCAGCGTTTTCAAAATTTCGTAGCGGCCCCCAAGAACAGACCCGGGCGCCAGCGAGACCTTTCGGTATGCGATTGCATCGGAGGGGGTAAAGGGCTTCGACCAGCCCCGAGGCTCGGGGGTCGCCTGCGTGAGATCGTCACTGCCCTCGGCGAAATTCTCCTCAACGAACATCTGGGTTGCATCTGCATCGACGGGAGTGGCTGTGCCGCAGGCCGGGCATTGACATGCCGACCCAGGGACCGGAGTTTTACATGCCGGGCAGAGCATAGTTGACGAATTATCGAACAGGCGGAGTGCGCCTGTCTCGGGCGTCAATGTATCTTATCCTATCGCCTCCAAACCAACCCCGTAATTAACGCCCGGCATTTTCTGACAGTCGGCGCTTCCCTGCATGCGAGCGCGCAAACCGCCGGTTTGTCTACAAGCGGAAGATTGGGAGCACGTTTCACGCTAATACCCCGGTCGCTTGAGTCTATGAATGCCGGCCGACCCACACAGCGGGAGCGGAAACTGAGCAAGGTCATTCCGAGGCGCTAGGATAAACAGTCCCGAGATATGGGTACTCATCGTCGACTTCGCGAAGAGCGCCAAGCTGGACATAGCTATGGAACCACGTGTTTCCAGTCCTGACGACTGTAAAATATGTGGGCTACATGTTCCGGACTCAACCTGTTACTAGCGATTTGGGACTTTCGAACGTAGGTCCGACACTCCGCTCTACCATCGGACTCTCCTCACTCGGGATCACTCCGAATAGCCTTCGTCCCCATCTTCATCATCGTCGCCGCCGTGGTGTTCCTCATCGTCCTCTTCTTCTTCGTCTTCGGGCTCTTCCCTCAGGAGAATATCGGCGAGTTGCGAGCGATCAGATGGGTCGGGTGCCAAGTATTCGGGATTTATTCGGTGCATCTCTTAATGGTACGCCCGCCACCCTTTGGCAACGACAGAGTGCGTGGACTGCTACAATGAGCACTGGGGCGGTTACGTTTTTCTCCTCTTTCAGGTCTTCTGACCTAAGCCAGTCCATCTGAAGTTCTCCCACCT
>CAYOEH010000026.1:0-9020 GCA_964403025.1 uncultured Acidobacteriaceae bacterium
TTAAGGAGGCTTATGATCGCGAACTACTTAAAGGCGGGGCTCATATGTCTGTGCGCCCTCGGAATGTACAACAACTCAGTTGCCCAAACATCGGGCACTCCGATCAAGAACATCGTGCTGGTACACGGAGCGTGGGCGGATGGTTCTGGCTGGCGGGGCGTCTACGACATTCTTGTCAAGGACGGCTACAACGTCAGCATCGTGCAAGAGCCGGAAACGTCCTTTAAGGACGATGTGGCTGCGACGAAGCGCGTCTTAGCCCTGCAGGATGGACCCTGCATTCTCGTCGCTCACAGCTATGGAGGATCTGTCATAACCGAAGCGGGCAACGATCCATCGGTCGTTGGCTTGGTGTATATCGCGGCCCACATGCCGGATTCCGGTGAGAAAGAGTCCGAGGACGGAAATCGCTTTCCGAGCGACCTGGCCAAGTCAGGCGCCATAAAGAAAACACCGGACGGTTTCACATACATCGACCCGACACGATTTCATGAATTGTTCGCAGCCGACCTCCCCGCCGACCGGGCCGCGTTCATGGCGCGCTCGCAGGTGCTCAACTATGCGGACAATTTCTCAGCGACGATCACCACGGCTGCCTGGAGAAGCAAACCGAGTTGGATGGCGGTGGCGACGAAGGACAGAACCATCAATCCCGATCTCGAACGGTGGTACGCGAAGCGTGCGAATAGCCACACGGTGGAAATCGAGGGAGCCAGTCATTGCGTATACGCCTCCAGACCAAAAGAGGTTGCAGCTCTAATCGAAGACGCGGCAACGCACGCACGGTGAAACCGCGTGAAACAAGTCTTGCAAGATCGAAGAGTTGTTACGAGTGAATGAGGAATAGCCTGATGAATAACGAAACGCAACAAAGATCGCCTCGCTGCTGGACGACACGTCGTGACGAAAAAAGAAGACGTTTGCAACTTATCTCATCCTGGATGACTGGCCTGCTGCTTCCAAAAGAAAAGTTGGTCGAGTCCCTGGAAGTGCTGATTGCGCCGGGAGATCGGATCGTGCTCGAAGGCGACAACCAGAAGCAGGCTGACTTCCTGTCACGTTCTTTGGTCAAGGTCGATCCAAAGAAATTGCATGACCTGCATTTGATCATTTCCAGCATCAGCCGGCCGGAGCAACTCACGCTGTTCGAGTTGGGGATCGCGAAGAAGATCGATTTCGCCTTCGCAGGCCCGCAAAGCTTGCGGGTATCTCAGTTGCTTGAAGACGGTGTCCTCGAAATCGGCGCCATTCACACCTACGTCGAGCTCTACGCGCGTCTGCTCGTCGACCTGGCGCCGAACGTTGTGTTGGTTTGCGCGGAACAAGCCGATCGTGACGGCAACCTGTACACAGGACCCAGTACGGAAGACACGCCGGTGATCGTTGAGGCTGCGGCATTCCACGACGCGATCGTCATCGTGCAGGTAAACGAAATCGTCGAAAACCTTCCTCGTGTAGATATTCCGTCGTCCTGGGTGGACGTAGTCGTCGAGGGGGATCGTCCGTTTGCCATCGAGCCGCTTTTCACCCGGGACCCGCGGCAAATCACCGATCTTCAGATTCTCATGGGGATGATGATCATTCGCGGCATCTACGAGCGTCACCAGGTCCACTCGCTCAATCACGGCATTGGTTTCGATACTGCCGCGATTGAGCTTTTACTTCCGACCTACGGTGAGTCGCTCGGACTGCGGGGCAAGATCTGTGAACATTGGGCGTTAAACCCCCATCCGACTTTGATTCCTGCGATCGAGAGTGGATGGGTCAAGACTGTTCACTGCTTCGGAAGCGAGGTGGGAATGGATGACTACACGCGCGCCCGTCCTGACGTTTTCTTCACCGGGCGCGACGGCAGTCTGCGTTCGAACCGAGTCCTCTGCCAGCTCGCAGGCCAGTACGCAGTTGATGCCTTCATTGGATCGACGTTGCAGATCGACGGTGATGCTAATTCATCGACAGTTACTACAGGTCGAATTGCCGGCTTCGGTGGCGCACCGAACATGGGACATGATCCCCATGGTCGCCGCCACGCGAGCCCCGCATGGCTCGATCTCAAGACAGACCCGAGTCCGACCGCCAGAGGAAGAAAACTCGTGGTTCAAACCGTGGAGACATTCCAAAAGGGCGACGTGCCCGCCTTCGTCGAAACCCTCGATGCGGTTGAAGTTGGGAAAAAGGCAGGGATGCCGATCGCACCGGTCATGATCTACGGCGACGATGTGAGTCATGTCGTAACCGAGGAGGGTATCGCATACCTCTACAAAGCCGAAGGCATCGAGGAGCGCCGCCGTGCTCTTGCAGCGGTAGCTGGAATCAGTCCAATCGGCCTGCGCGCAAAACCTCAGGAGACAGCGGAGCTTCGAAAACGAGGCATCGTTGCTTATCCGGAGGACATCGGAGTGCACCGCCTTCAGGCCACTCGTTCGCTACTTGCGGCGCGAAGTATGGAAGACCTGGTGGCATGGTCCGGCGGGCTCTACAAACCACCCGCGAAGTTCAGGAGCTGGTAAATGGGAACGAGTGTAGTTATTGCGGATGATCTGTCCAGAACAGATCTTGCGAGGATGGATCCTCTTGAGGTCGATTCCGTCAGGAAGAATCGTCATTGTTCGCCACGCGCCGCAGAACGATCGCGGCTGCTTGCCAGTCTCGCCTCCCAGGCGTTGATCGCTGAGGCGGAGCTGACGCCGAAGCCTGGACTCGTTGACCGGCGTGGATCGGGAGCGCATAGCGATCTATCGCTCGACCTGATGAGGCTCTCTGCAACCGTTCTGCAGCCGTACTTTGTCGCTATGAGTTCAACGTCAGTGGGCCGGGACGCGGATTCTGTCTTACGACAGGACCTTGCCGCAATCGGACGCGAAGCGGAATGCTTGATGTACAAAGTCACGTGCGGAATCAACACGCATAAGGGTGCCATCTGGAATCTAGGCCTTCTAATCGCCGCAGCTGCCCGCAGGGAGAGTCAAACTGTGCGAGAGATAGCAGCGGCGGCGGGCGCCATCGCCAGACTTCCCGATCGCCCACAGCCTGAGCTCATTACGCACGGCGATATGGTGCGAAACCGTTACGGAGCCACCGGCGCACGTGGAGAAGCCTCGAATGGCTTCCCGCATGTTGTCGAGTTCGGCCTTCCGATGCTGCGCGAGCGACGAGCAGCAAAATGCTCCGAAGAGATCTGCCGCCTCGATGCGTTGCTCAGCGTGATGTCCCAAGTCGACGACACGTGCGTTCTATATCGGGGCGGGAGTGAAGCCTTGTCTCTTGTGAAGTCGGGGGCGGAAGCCATTCTGATGGCAGGTGGATACGGCAGCGCCCACGGACAAACACTCATGCGCGAACTCGATGGCCGGTTGATCGCGAGACATATTTCGCCCGGCGGAAGCGCCGACCTATTGGCCGCAACCATTTTTCTGGATGCGGTCGAATGCGAGCAAAACGAAATAGCCAAGGATCAAAGCGAATGGGAGGAGCGAGATGGAGCAGCTTAAGTTCGAGTACCCCTCTGCAAAACGGCACGTCACAAAGAAGGCACACGTAGGCGTCGTCGGTTCTGGGGATATGGAGGTTCTGATGCAACCGACCGAAACAGGCAGTGCCTACGTTTCGATTCAAACCAGCGTCAACGGCTTCAGCAGCAGCTGGAAGGCGGTGATGGACCGCTTTTTCTCGAAGTATGACGGCGCCGTACGCATTGATATTAACGACGCCGGTGCCACGCCCGGCAGCGTAATGCTGCGGCTCGAACAGGCAGTGGAGGTGATCGAATCATGAGCTATGCAACGGTGATTCCAGAATTTGTCCTGCGGCAGAGCTTTATCGAACTGGATGCCAGATCGCGGGCGCAGACCCTGATGGATCCTGGTTCCTGGCGCGAACTGGTTGGCCCATTCGACCGGATCGAATCTCCCTGGTTGCCCGAGCAAGGCATCGCACCACAATTCGATGATGGCTGCGTTGTCCTCAAAGGCGCGATCGTTGGTAAGGCGGCCGTCGTCATTGCACTTGAAGGAGGGTTCCAGGCGGGTAGCATGGGCGAGGTCTCGGGCGCCAAGATGGCGGCCGCACTCGATCTCGCAACTAGAGATTCGCAAAACGGTAAAAAAACGGTCGCGGTCTTGTTGCTCGAAACAGGCGGCGTGCGCCTGCAGGAAGCCAACCTGGGACTCAATGCTATCGCCGAAGTGATGGCGTCCATCCTGGCACTGCGGCAGCATGCTCCAGTCATCACGGTAATCGCGGGCACCGTCGGATGTTTCGGCGGCATGGCCTTGGCGGCGGGGCTTTCGAGCTACATCGTGATGACGCCGGAAGCGCGACTCGGTTTGAACGGTCCTGAAGTGATCGAACAAGAGTCCGGAATAGACGAGTTTGATTCTTCTGACCGTGCTCTGATCTGGGCAATCAACGGTGGTGAACAGCGTGTTGCCATGGGAGTCGCCGATGAGCTCGTTTTGGATGATGCACAAAAAATCGCGGCGATTGTCCGTAGCCACGTCGAGGCTGGACTGCCGGCGGTACATCGCAGTCAGCAGGTGGACCTCTATCGCGAGCGTATTCGAGCGCTCGACACATCGCGGCAGATCGATCCATTGACTTTAAGAGAGACCTGGGGCAGCAAGACAACGGTCGGCAAGACAAGAAAAGGAGTCACGCGATGAGTATCCAAGTCGGACTTCGCGGTAAAGCATGGTTTGAAGCGTTAACGGGGAAGAATTCACCCATGGCCGGGGATCCCGACTCCGTGCTCACGGCAGACGTCAAGATCGGTGAAGACACAGCGCGATTTCTCTGCGTGGTGCCGAACCCACAGGCGCGTTTTCCCTGTGCAAGGCGTGGAGAGGTTGGTCTCGAAGAAGCTTATACGCTGGCGGCGCGCGTGAACGAGGTGATCGAGCAAAATACGAGTGCGGACAAACAACCGATCAGTGCTCGGCCCATCATTGCCATCGTTGACGTGAAGAGCCAGGCCTACGGACGCCGCGAGGAGACTGCCGCCATCTTTTTGGCCTGTGCGACAGCAGCGGAGGCTTATGCTGCCGCCCGCATGAAAGGACATCCGGTGATCACGCTGGTCGTAGGTCAAGCAATCTCTGGAGGCTTTCTGACCCACGGCTATCAGGCCAACCGAATTCTCGCTTTCGACGACAGCGATGTCGTGATCCATGCCATGCATAAAGAAGCGGCGGCGCGAATCACTCTTCGCACCGTTGCGGAACTGGATCGCCTGGGACATGAGATCGCTCCCTTGTCGTACGACGTTCGCGACTACGCAAAACTCGGCCTGCTTCATAAATTGCTGCATGTGGAAGATCCCGACAAGCCGGCGCAGGCCACCGTGACTCAGGTGCAAAAAGAGTTGATCGATGCTGTTGCAGATGCCCGAGCAGGATCTACAGATCTCGGCAATCGGCTGACTTCTAAGGCTGCGCGTGAGACGCGTAAGGCAAGTGTGGCCGCACGTGCACACATCGAAGAGCAGTGGATAAAGGCGTGAGGACACTCGAATGACAAAGGTTCTTGGCGACGCGTTGGTCCCGATCTTTGCCGGCCTGCTGCTTGGCTATTTCGCCGGGCTGTGGCGCCGAATGGACAATCAAAACGTGCGAACTCTCATCACCTTCGTGATGAGCTTTGCCATCCCTTGTTCGCTCTTCCTCGCGATCGCGAGTACACCGCGGACGGCATTGCGTGAGCAGGCCGCGGCGGGTCTTGTCCTGGCCATTGTCTATGCCGTTTTGTATGCGGTCAGTTTCGTTTGGACTCGCTCCCGAGAAAACCTTAACGCCTCAGACAGCTCGGTGGTCGCACTGACTCTTGGATTTCCAAACTCGGCAGCGGTCGGCTTACCATTGCTCGCTTCGGTTTTCGGTTCGCGAGCCACGGTCACGGTGGCCACATCTCTCGCAATCGGCTCCATCACTGTTTCTCCGATTACCCTGGCAATTCTTGAACGAAGTCGCAGGGGCTCCGCTGGGGTCTCCGGAACTGGGCTCTCCGGAAAGAGCTCGGCGCTGCGGCAAATCACACTGTCGCTTATCCATTCCTGCAAGAGGCCCATTGTTTGGGCGCCACTGCTGGGGCTGGCCTTTTCTTGTGCAGACTTGACTCTTCCTTCCTTCATACATCGATCTCTGGCTGTCATGGGATCGGCGGCTGACGGTTCGGCGCTTGTGCTTACCGGTCTGGTCGTCTCTGCTCAGAAATTTGAAATTCGGGGAAACACATTAATTGCCGTTCTTCTGAAGAACGCTCTCCAGCCGGCGATCGCTCTTGGGATCTGCATGCTGATTCATCTCAACATTGAACAGACGCGTTACGTGACGCTAATCAGCGCCATGCCCTGTGGTTTCTTCGGAGTTGTGTTTGGCCGGGACTTTGACTCAAATCCGAAGCTCGCCAGCTCCGGCTTGATCGCTTCGTACCTGGTCGGCGTCGGCTCACTCGCCGCATGGATTGTGATTGTGAACCATATTGGTTGAAGTGAGCGGGAGGATTTGTAAAAAAAGGATTGCTTTTGTGAGATCGACGCAGCCAATGTCCCGCGCATTCAAGTACAAATCGAAAGCGGCCAGACTCGCGGCGGGGCCGTGCTTTGAGGGATTCTGAATCTCGACATGCCGCATATCCGAGCCGATCTTGCACCTCGGCCGAAACTGTAGAGGAAGAAAACCATGGAAGCAGTGCGAGACGATGAGCAAAGTCCGCCGAAAGCGGGAAGGACAGGCCTGCTGCAAGGCAGACTTTCCGAAGTTTCTGGACAGCTCACCGTGGCATGCCTCTTTACCGCGGCAGGTGGATATATGGATGCCTTCTCCTACCTTGCTCATGGTCACGTCTTCGCGAACTCGCAGACCGGAAATTTTGTGTTCTTCGCAGTGTTTGCCTCGGGAGGACAGTGGGCTCAGGCAGGACGGCACTTGCCGCCCATCGTGGCCTTCGCGCTGGGAGTGGCAATCGCCAAGTTGCTTGATGTGCACTCAAGCCAGCACCCATTTCGCGCCGCACTGCATTGCCAAGCCTTCGAGCTTGCGATCCTCTGCGTCCTTGTTCTCGTTGGAGCTCGTATGCCAAATGCAAGCGTCGTTCCTATCATCTCCTTCGTCGCAGCCCTGCAAAATACCAGCTTTGACAAGATCGGGCCCTTGTCCTTCAACTCGGCGATGACCACTGGTAATCTTCGCGAGGCAACGTCCGGATTGGTTTTATGGATCGTGGGTCGCGAGACTGCGGAGAACCGTCGCAAGGCCATAAGTCTGGGTTTGGTCTGTTGCTCATTTCTTGTAGGCGCGTTCTTCGGAGCCGGCTACACCAGATTCCATATGGAGCATGTCCTTGTACCATGTGTCGCAATAGTGGCCGCAGGGTTTCTTCTGACGTCGAGACTGAGAAGGAAAGCGACAGTTGGTATGCTCCCCAACATGCCGTGAATGCAGAAATCCGTAGACCAGTTGTTCCCTCGGTGACGACCGGGATTAGGCGCGAGATAGAGGAATAAAGAGTGGTAAGCGCAACTGAGTGCCATATGAAAGTCTCGGAAATCAGCGCTCCGCAGGTGCACGATCTGCTTCAGATCGACGCCCATGCCCTCACTGCGGATAGCGTCTCTCGACCACAGTGGGTAACAGAGACACTGATCTGCTGCCCGTGGGTGGTCGTTCGCCGCGGTCAAGCTCCTGCTGGCCAGATCTCGGTCGGAGTTCGGGGCGCCGCGCGAAGCGAACGCTGGGCTGGGTGCTGCAGCGAGACCCTGATAAAGAAGATAGTTCGGCCGGCGGAGTTGCTGGTTCCAAGCCGGACCTCAGCACATCTTCGTCGGACCCCTGCATTGCAGGCTCTGGAGGAGGTCATCGAAAGGTGGCAAGGCCTCAGCTTGCCGTGGGGACCGACGGGCAGCGTTGGATTTGAGCTCGCAACCGGACACCCAGTCACGACCGAGGCGAGCGATCTCGATCTTGCTGTCCGCGCGACCAACCGGATTGATACTGAGCGGGCATTGTTTCTATGGGATGGTCTGGCTGGATTGCAGGTTAAAGTGGACGTTCGCGTGGAGACTCCGATATGCGGTTTCTCGCTCGACGAGTACGCTCACGCATCATCAGCGCGAATACTGTTGCGGTACCCAGACCGGTTGCGGCTTGGCGACGATCCTTGGTTGCTGATGACAGCCGGGCAGTCAAACGTTCATTCTTCGGACAGCGAGACTGCCGCATGAGCGTCGCCTTCATCTTTCCTGGGCAGGGGTCTCAGTTTCCCGGAATGTTGCATCAATTGCTCGATCATCCCGCTGTCGTCCGGACTCTCGACGAGATCAGCGAAGATCTCCAGTCTGACGTGCGCACTATTGACACAGAACGCGGTCTCGAATTTACCGTGGACGTGCAGATCGCGCTACTCGCGGCAGGAGTCGCTACTGCGCGTGCGCTCATGGAGCAAGACATCGAACCCGCGGCGGTTTCTGGTCTTTCCGTCGGCGCGTTTGCCGCCGCTGTTACTGCTGGCGTGCTGTCGTTGCGGGATGCGGTTCAGTTGGTGAGGCTGCGGGCAGAGCAAATGATGAAACTCTACCCGAGTGGCTACGGTCTCTCCGCGATCGTGGGACTGAATGAATCTCAAGTCACGAAAATCGTGCAGGCTGTGACCACAGTGCAGGACCCGGTCTTCGTTGGAAACATCAACGCGCCACGCCAGATCGTCATTGCCGGCTCGAACGTGGCAATGGATCAGGTCTTGGAGGAAGCTCGTCTTCTGGGCGCCAGCAAGGCAGTGCGCCTGCATGTTTCTGTTCCGTCGCATTGCCCTTTACTCCAGCCTGTTGCGGATCTCATGGGAAAGCGAATGTCCTCCGTGAAGCTGACAACGCCGCGAATGACTTACGTCGGAAATGTGAACGCGCGAGCCATGCGCACCAAGGAGATCATTGCGCGCGACCTGGTAAATAACATTGCGCACGGCGTCCGCTGGTACGATGCGACAACAATACTCAAGGAATTGGGCTGCGACCTTTTTCTTGAGATGCC
>CAYOEH010000027.1:0-8236 GCA_964403025.1 uncultured Acidobacteriaceae bacterium
TAAGAAAACAACACAATATAAGATTGCAGCTACGAATCATGAGATCATCTCCTTGGTTTTATTAAGTCAACCGGTGCGCTACGCGATAAGAACCGGGCCAGACCGCGCGCGGCGCTCTACTTAGACCAGGGCGGAACCACGCCGTTGGTCCGCGCGTACGCGATCGACTGCCCCAAATGCTCGTGCTGATCTTCGAGAATCAGCATCAGCGCGTCCTGCTTCGTCATGTCTTCTCCGAACAGTTTCACGTGTGTCTGCAGGTCGTTGTCGGAAAGTCCCGTGATCGCTTTTTGTAGATTGGCGTAAGAAGCCTTAAGAACGTCTTGCATTTTCCCCGGATCGGTAATGGGCGCGGGCTCTGCCCCCTTATTCGGTGTGCCCGAGAGAGCATCGGCGAGCAGGCCATTCTCTTCAACGATCAGGTTGAACACGTCGCTGACGGAGCGAACGCCCTGGCCGGGGTTCCAGTCGTACTTGCCTGCCATCACGCGCGTCGCAGGCCGTTCTCCGCATTTCCTTCCGCAGCCGTCCGCCGCAATCACCAGGCACAAGCTCGCCTTGTTCTCTGGAGCGCCGTTGTCTGTCAGCTGCGACGATAGCTCGTCCAGGTAACAGACAAGATCTTCCACTGCCCATCAATTTTGCACAACTGCCAGTGCTCGAGGCCTGAATTGGTAAGCTTGTCGTTGACGTAAAAATCGTAGTTAAATGTCACCATCCCCAGAGGACCGTCCTGGCGAATCTCGATGTTCTGCAATTTCCCTTCGAGCTTGTCCTTCGACGTAGCAAAGATTTCCACAAGTTCATCGAGATGGCTCGGGCCAATCCCATCGAATTGAGCGTTACGTTTGCGGGCGCTATCAATCTCTTCCTGGGTGTTGATGTGGTGAAAGAGCACATTATGGTTCAGCACGAGCTTGGTTATCGCGTAGCCGTCTTTGCGAATAATATCCTGACGGTACTCCTCCAATACGTCGCGAATCTTCGCGAGGTCATCGGCATTGGAGTTGAATTTGGGTTCCGCGACCTGCGCTGACACTTGAGAGGCCAAAGCCCACATAAGAAGTGCAACGAATACTGCGCTCATTCTCTTTTTCTTCATATGGCATTTCCTTTCGCGAAATGCGACGCTACTTCATCGGCGAAAAATCCTCCGGCCGCATGTAAGTCGAATCAACTTTCTCAAGCAGCTTGTCGGCCTGCTCAGATTTGAGCAGCTCTTGAGTTGCGGGGTCGGCCCGCATCGCATCCCAGTTCTTTTTCGCTTCCTCCCGGCTTGAATGAGCCACGAGGTAGATGAATGTGTTGTCCCAGGCGGGCGCCCCCTCGGGCACCCAGTAACCTACAACCTTCAGATCGTGTTTGGCGAGCAGCTTGGACCATGTGTTGCGAAAGTTAGACTCCAGCGCCGGCAGTTTGTCCGGCATGGCGTGATAAACACGAAGCTCGAAGACGCGATCGCTGGCGGCCCTCACGTGGTCCATGTGAGCGAGGCGCGCAGTCATGAGCGATCCGGCGGCGAAAGAAAGCAGGGCAATGGCGCAAAGACTGCATCCCCTGGATTTCCCGCCTTTGAGTTTCCAGCAGTTGAGTGTCATCGATATTCCTTTCTAGACGACGCGAAATGAGTGTCCCACACGACGCGGCGCTCCTACTTAGACCAGGGCGGAACGACGCCGTTGCTGCGCGCGTAGGCGATCGACTGCCCCAGATGCTCGTGTTGATCTTCGAGAATCAGCATCAGCGCGTCCTGCTTGGTCATGTCTTCTCCGAACAGTTTCACGTGTGTCTGCAGGTCGTTGTCGGGAAGTCCCGTGATAGCTTTTTGTAAATTGGCGTAAGAAGCCTTAAGTGCGTCTTGCATTTTCCCCGGATCGGTAATGGGCGCGGGCTCTGCCCCCGTACTCGTTTTACCCGTGAGCGCGTCGGCGAGCAGGCCGTTCTCCTCAACGATCAGGTTGAAGACGTCAGCGACGGAGCGAACGCCCTGGCCGGGCTTCCACTCGTACTTGCCTGCCATAACTTGCGCGAGTCCGGTGAATTTCTTGGAAAGCGTTCCGGAATCTTCTCCGAAGGCGGCCTGCATTCGTGCCGACTGCGCCTGTGCCAACGGCACCATCAGAGCGATCGCAAGCGCGAACACTCCGTACTGAGTCAGAATCTTCTTCATGTGGAACTCCTCCTGTCGATGGTCCTGCTCACGGGACAATATGCCGCGAGGAACGAGTGTTTGCAGGAAAAGTGACATGCGGTATCCGAAGTGAGACAAGCGGTCTGTCCTCAGTGATGTCTCCTTCGAAGGCTCAGCTATAATCCGTCCCGGAGAGGTCGACAAGCCCATTGTTGCAGGCCACACCAGATATAGGACGCGCGAAATGGATTTTGATCCTGTGTGCGTGGACGATGGTAGGACTGTTGTTCACCGTGCAGGAGATCGTGCTGGCGAAAGTTCACGGCGGGCAGGTCAACTGGGTGTTCGTTGTGATCGAATTCGTCTACTGGTACGTATGGGCGGCGTACACACCGCTTGTGATTGGTCTAGCCAAGCGGTTCCCGTTGACGGGGCCGAGGTTTGTAACTCATATAGCGATCCACACAATCACGGCGCTCCTGATGGCTCCCCTGGCATCTGTCACCGAATACTTTCTGAGCAGTGGACTTCTGCGGTTACTTTTTAGCAATACCGATCCTGCTGCGCTGCGCCTTCTCCCGACGTTCACAGTCAGTGTTCTATCTATGAGCTTCACCGGCGTCCTTACGTACTGGTTAGTTGTGGGACTGTATCAGTCGATCCACTTTTACCAGGCCGCGATGGAGCGCCAGACCATAGCGGCGCAACTGGAAACGCAGCTCTCCCAAGCCGAACTTGAGAACCTTAAGAGCCAGCTACATCCGCACTTTTTGTTCAACAGTCTTCACACCATTGGAGTCCTGATGCAGGAAGACGTCGATGCTGCAAGCCATCTGCTGGTCAGTCTCGGCGACTTGCTGCGCATGGCACTCGAACGGCGGGAGAACGAGATCACCTTGCAGAGCGAACTCGAGTTTGTCGGCAAGTATCTGGAGATCGAACAGACACGCTTTCACGATCGCTTGAAGGTTCACATGGACGTGCCACCTGACCTTCTCGGAGTCTATGTACCGAGCCTGGCGCTTCAGCCACTGGTTGAGAATGCCATCAAGCACGGCATCAGCGTCGATTCCGCCGCAGGCCGACTGGAGATCGCTGCGCAACGCCACAACGGCAGAGTCCGGCTCTGCGTGCGCGATGACGGGCCGGGTCCGGCACCGGCACCGGGATCGCGCCTCCGACTCGGTGTTGGGCTCACCAATGTCCAGTCACGCTTGAAACAGCTCTACGGCGACGAGTCGTCGCTGGAACTTACCGGGGGCGACGGTCGAGGCTGTGAGGCCATCATCACCATTCCACTGCGGAGTTCGCATTGAAGACGCGAGTCCTCATCGTCGATGACGAACCGATCGCCCGGCGCGGTATCCGTCGCTATCTGGCCGAACACGACGGCATTGAACTTGTAGGCGAGGCGGCGAACGGAATAAGTGCGGTGGAGCAGATCAATGAACTTCATCCCGACATCGTTTTTCTCGATGTGCAGATGCCTGATCTGGATGGTTTTGGAGTCATCGAAAATGTGGAGCCATCGACCGGCCCCGCTCCCGTTTATGTCTTCGTCACTGCTCACGATGCGCACGCCATTCGTGCATTTGAAGTGCACGCTGTTGACTATCTCTTGAAACCGTATGATAAGGAGCGATTTGCCAAGGCCCTGGTTCACGCACGCCAGGTCCTCGAACAGCGCAGGAAAGCAAATCGCGGTCTCGAACCACTGCTCCAATCCCTCCGTAGTCTCCGCCCGTTGGAACGCTTTGTGGTAAAGGACAAGAAGCGGATTTTCTTTGTCCCCGTTTCCAACGTGCTGTGGATCGAAGCCACGGGAAACTATGCCTGTGTACACACCGCCAGCGACCGTCACCTGTTGCGGGAAACCATGGCGCACCTGGAAGAGAAGCTCGCGCCACACCACTTCATCCGCGTGCGGAAGTCGGCCATTGTGAACGGTGCCTGCATTAGCGAGATTCGTCCAATGTTCGATGGGGTTTACGACATCGTCTTGGCTGGAGGAGCGGTGGTCACGTCGAGCCGCAGATACGCTCACAAGTTACGGGCACTCCTTGAATCCTAGTCTTCTACGTCAATCATGATGATGGTCGGTGAGTGACAACTGGCCAATACGCAATGAGCGGTTTCAATCTATCGGCTACCTGAGACACTTCGCACCTTCACGGCGAATAACCGGCTACTCGGAAGCGGGGAAACGCTGACACTCGTGTGCTCATTCGCGTGTTGGATGCGGTCGAGGCGAGTATCGCGTGCGCGATATACCTCGCCCATGCCGCCCGCACCTAGCGGGGATTGAATTTCATAGGGACCGAGCTTCGTACCAGAAGTGAGAGCCATCCGTGCGCGCAATTATAGCCTGTGCAGCACGTTGTTCGCGGAGCCGACGATTCGGGCCGTGTTGTCGGCTATTCTTCCATAATCCAACTATTTCGGAAGGGGGAAACCCTTCATGCAGACCACCGTGCGGTCCGCCTCCTCGGGTTTCGCGTGGGTGAAGCCGAGGTTGGCTGTACAAAGAACATCTCCTTTCAAAACCAGACTAGTGTTGTTGTCGAGCGGCGCGTTCTGCTTGGTGGCTATCAGGATGCGCTGCGAACCATCGGGCGAAAGGACCCAGATCTGGTTGAGCAAAATCTCGGACACGTAGATGTTGCCTTTGCCGTCCAACTCGATCCCATCGAATGCAGAGAACCCGTATGGCAACGGTAAAGGTTCACCGGCCGTCCCATCCTCCTTGATCGGGATCCTGAGTACCATGGGGTCGCCGTCGGTAACGGCATAGATGTTTTTCTGTTGCTTATCGAGCACGAGATCATTGACTCCCAGTGGGAATCCCGAATAAGGCTTGGGGGACCAATTGAGCAGAGGATGGGCCGACCACAGGTCCACTTTTTTCCCGTCCGGAGAGATCTTCCAGATTCCGGAGTACGTGAGGTCCGTCATGTACACGTTGCCGCTGGAGTCGATCGCGACGTCATCCGGATAGCAGAACGGCCAACCCTCCGCTTTGGTTGCGAGCGGCGCTACCTTTCGGGTCTGAGCGTCGATCTTATAGGCGCCCGACTTGGTCACCGTGGCGTCGCGGCAAGCGGGGTGGAACGGATCGCCCAGGTCCTTCCTGAAGTCACGTTTCGAGTACCCGTGTAGGCGACGTAGATGTTGCCAGCTTGGTCAAGATCGAGTCCGATCAGGTCTCCGTTTCCGCTTTCTTCCTTCGATGGCACCCACGCGATGTGATCGTAGCTGCCGTCCTCCTTGAGCATGACGACTTCTCCAATATGCATCAGGGTTGCGTAGAGGTTGCCATGCGAATCGACTCCGAGACCCTCAGGAGTATCGGGAAGTTTGGCCATGACCCAAGCCTTGAACTGTGCCGTTGCGGGCGGAGAAGCGGCGGTGAAAAACAACGCGCAAGCAATTAACCGGGAGAGAATCGTCAGACGTTCTTCTTGGCGCGGACCCGATTGGGCCATGTTTGTTCCTCCTCGAATCATCGCCGATTCCGGCTTTGACTTTCCGAGCGTAGCGACAATGTATCCGAATCTACAGCAAGGTAGAAGTGGCGAGATCCAGCATCTCAATGTCAGACGCAAGGCGATCAATCCTGGTTGGCGGCACGCCTTACTTTGGGATTACTTCCCGCTTGCTCGTCATCCGTCAAATAAGGACCGTGCCAGTCGCGAAGCGGCCAATCATCACGTTCCAGGACCTGACATGTCGGCACCCAGAATCGAATTTCCTCGCTCACGAACAATTGTTCCTTCGCCGGCCTGCGCGCCGCCAGTGGGCATGGCATTTCATCGACAAGAGGCTGAGCCTGAGCTTTGGAGACCAGCGAGAGAATGTCTGATTACGACAGTTACCTGCGCAACGGACTAAAACCTCCTTATAGTCTGGAAGTCTGGATCTTGGGCCCTTCGGGAAGGAAACGCTATGGCGTTCGATGTCAGCTCTCTAGTGTGATTTTGTGCGCTTTTTTCGCTTCGTCCTGCGCTCGGCAATGAGTCGGGCTTCAAGAGCTTGAGATTTCAGCCTGCCGGTTCACCGAGAGCCTTGATTTGGTCTGCTATCTCCCGGCGCCGGTTTTGTCTTTCTTGAGATTCCATGGAGTGGACCGTTGGTCCCTCATCCGCCGCCTCCTCCTGCTTCAGCAGCGCCAACTCTTGCAACAGACCCATCATCTCTTCCGACGCCTTAGAACTCATTCGGTCCTTCCTCGATACCTTCCGGATTCCTGAGCGATGTTGGATGCTTCAATGGTCGTCAGGGGATGGCTACGGGTCTTGTGTCTGAGTGTGTGCGTCCTCGGGAAAGGCGCTCAACTCGTCTCATCTCATCTTGGCCCGGTCCGTTTTGGCTGTTTCGGAAAAGAGTGCCTTCTCTCTCTTATGTGCTAAATTAACCAAAGCCTACGGAGGGGAATATGAACTGCCCTTCGCGTTGTACCTGGATTCTTCTGGCTCTGTTTAGCGTCACGGCAGCCTACGCGCGAGACAGTGCATTGCGATCGCCGTGGGACTCTTACCCTATCACTACAAACGACGCAGCCTTTTGCTGCCCGGCCCCGGCTCCCCTTCCGCACGATTTCGCGACGAATTCTTACTTCACCGATGGCGATGGTTGCCGCCTCGAACTGCGGGCTCGGCAGAACCACCTGAACGGGAGAGGGCAGCAAGACTCGCAACCCTTCGGTATCAAAAAAGAAAAAAAGCCTATTCTTCTGGATGGGCCCTCCCACCGAAGCCGCCCACTGATTGGCGATATCGAACGGGCGAGGATTGCCGAATGCTTCCGTGATCCAGTCGGTAGCGTTCAACACGCTACCATTCCAAAAGTACTTGGCGTTTCCGTGAAATTCATTCCCTCCAGATTTTGTCACGTAGTTCACATACGAGCCTGGGGCATCTCCAAAATGTCCCGAGTAGCCATTACTCACCACAGTGGCTTCTTGGATTTGGTTTTGACCCAGAAGCATACCCGTAGCGCCAGTAAAATTAAGATGACCCGAGTTGTCGTTCATGCCATTCAAGGTGAAGAGATTTGAGGTGCCCGGCATTCCCAGGATTGAAAAGTTCCCGCCCACGCCTCCAGTGCGCGCATTATCGGTGGCCATGATTGCGCCGGGAGCGGTCTGGGCGATGTAGGTGAGGTCGTTACCAGGATTGGGTAGTTCCGAGACCTGCGTCTGGCTCATGGTAATCGAAACGTCGCCGTTGTCTGCCTGAACAAGCGGAGCCTCTGCGGTCACAAAGAGTTGGGTGGCTGCTTTTACAATCTCCAGCGTGATGTTGACGGTGACTGGCGTCTCCAGCAATACAGTCACACTTCGGCTTTCCTTCCTAAAGCGGTCGTGCTCTACGGTTAGCGTGTATTGGCTGGGGGCAAGAAAGAAGAAACGGTACACGCCGTCGCGATCTGTTTCGGTTGACTCGGTCGTGCCCTTGTTGACGTCCCTGATCTCGACATCCGCATTCGGCACAACCGCACCGCTCTGATCAGTGACGACACCGGTCACCGCGCCGGAGGTCGTGGTCTGCGCCGCCCCCACTCCATTTGCGAAGGAAATCGCCAGGAGAAAGGCTGAAAAGCAGCGTCGGGGTCGCAATCTCATCGAAACACCCCAAGCAGATTCGATCGAAGCGGACCTGCGATCTGTAGTGCGGCATCATATCCGAAAATCGGCCAAGGAGTGCGTAATTGCCTGTGCGTGGTACATTGCGAGAAAGAACATGTAGCCCACCGAGTATTTATGAGATGACTCCCAGATAATCAAAAGAAGCGTCTAGGAACAAGGCTAAATTCGCGAGCAACGCCTCTCCAAACGAAGAAAGTTGCCTATCGAGGCTGGTCAAGCCCGACGCGGTGGAGGAGCTCCGCAAAACGCGGGTCGCCGCGCAAGGGATCGAAGTACGGATGGACCTTGATCAATTGCAGCATGTTTGACTGCTCCTGGTAAGCCCGCTCTAGCCAGGCAAGTGCCTGCTCGTTGTCACCGAGTCCCAAATAAGCATTCACAAAGGGGGCGGCGGCAACGTAGCTTGTCTGCTGCCGTCGTTTCAACTCATCAAGCAGCCGCAGGGCCTCCTTACGTCGTCC
>CAYOEH010000028.1:0-6316 GCA_964403025.1 uncultured Acidobacteriaceae bacterium
AACGCGCCTAAGGGCACTTTCTATAATTACTTCAGGAGCAAAGAAGACCTCGCATCGAGACTTGTAGATCGCCAATTCGAGGCTCTTCGTGAATCGCTTTCTCAATCGACGGGCCATAGCGCGATCCATCAACTCACAAAGCACTGCAACTTCCTGGCCATAGAACCACCGATGATTGAAGTGGCCCCGCTTCAACTTCTGGCGACCCTCGCTGCGGAGGCACCAGCTATCCCCGTCGCCGTTACACAACGAATCGCTCGTGGCACGGAAATCTGGATCACTCATGTAAGCGAGTTGATTTCACTCGCACAGAAAGAAAGCGGAACACCAATTGCCCACGATCCCCAAAAGCTGGCGTCACTGCTGGTCACTTGCTGGTACGGAGCGATCGTTCGTAGGAAATCGGACCCATCTTTGAAACTTCTTGATGACTTTCTTCCGTTCTTCATCCGCAGCGGTGTCCCCTGAAAAAGGACCCCGCTCAACTCCGGGTAAGTTCTGGTTGTAGAGGCCGAGCAGCTTCCTGCGGGAGAGGCGATCCGGATAGATTCGGGAGCCAGGCTCAACGACGCCTAATGATCAACTATGTTCGTCGATTGGAAACGGGAAATTGTAATTGTCCCTGCCCTGTTCGTACACACCACGCTTCACTTGTTTTGAATCACTTAGAATGCTCTCAGTTGCACAGAAACACCCCATTTGCAGAGTCTTGTGCACCAACTGTGCACCAAAGAAGACTATCCAAAAAACCCCGTAAGCCACTGATTTTACGGAACCCAGAAGACGGGTTCAGAAAACCGTCGTTTTCGTGCTCTGCTCGTACTGTTGCGAGTGCTATTAGGCGAGCGAGCTGGGAGAATTTTCGCACCTTAGGCAAAGTTCAGCTGAGGAAAGGACTTGAGGCCAAAGGTCGTAAGCTTGTTCTCGTGTCCATTTATTTTTTCTTTCTCCTCGTCACTTGAGCGGAGAACTTGTTTAAGGTATGAGAATCGTTGATTCAACGCCAACGATGTCGGAAACATTAAAGTTTCTGATGTCGTCAGCGAATTAGCGAATTCTGTGCTGGGCATGTACTGCCGAGCGACCTTGCCGGGTTCTTCGCCCGCCCCATAGGAGGCCAGCGGCTCGACATCTTCCTTGGCGGTCCAGAAGCCGAGCGCGCCTGCTTCATTGCCTTCCCATGGACTGCCGCAGATGTGAAGGCAGGCAGAAACGTCTGGAAATGACCGGCAGTGTTACAGGTCCAAGGAAGCGTGCGCTCACTAAAGACGAGCGGCGTGCTTCTCCGCCCTAACCGCGAGGCTGCTCCAACTCGGCGAGAAACGGCACTTCCATGGAGCTCGCCGCGACCACCTCCGCCGCTAATTTTCGTGCACTTTCTGCACGAGTTCGCCACGAGGGAAGGAGAGTTCGGGGGTTTTGAAGCGCCAACGGTTGATTCCCAGCTTCCTGATCTTTGAGTCGAGAGTCTGGCGAGGGATTCCCAGCTTTGTGGCGGCACCCGCTGGCCGCGGAACGTGTCCTACTCTTTCCGCCACTCACACGGTGCGCTTGTTCGTTTTACTTAAATATCGATTCCAGCGCGCCAAACCCAGCCTTCGGATCCAAGAGGTCATGATAGGCTGGAAGAGGGATTCTCTTGTCGACACCGAAAAGGTTGTATACCGCGTGCATCCCGGTGTGTACGGAATATTCAACTGTGTACACAATGTCCTCTGGCAATTCGACCCACTCGCCGAGGAAGGCAAAATTTTTCGCTCCTTTCGGGATCACGCAGGGACGATCTTCGGGGACGCGGCAGGCAAACATGGCCGAGGCGTAGGGCAGCATCACTGACGTGACGTCTGTGCTGGCCAGCACCTCCTCCATGATGTCTTCAAATCCTAACTGATGAATGAGCTCAATCAGGATGTCCTTCCCAGTACATCGCGCCATGGGCTTTTCAACGTAGTCTCCTTTCTTGTCGATGAACAGGCCATAGCCCCACAACGTATAGGT
Source organism: uncultured Acidobacteriaceae bacterium (assembly GCA_964403025.1). Classification (GTDB taxonomy): domain Bacteria; phylum Acidobacteriota; class Terriglobia; order Terriglobales; family Acidobacteriaceae; genus Sulfotelmatobacter. The sequence goes on from CAYOEH010000028.1 coordinate 1,999, forward strand.
GTCTTTGCTCATCTCCGCGAAATGGGGTTGATAAGGTACGACAATCGACATCAGCCAGCTTGAATCTACAAAACTCATCATTGCGCCTGTGCCCGGCTCGTTCTTGGAGTATTCGACGATACGTTTCAGCAACGTAGCGCGATGCATGGTCAAGGTGAAGGACTCCCATTTATTCTCGTCCACATTAAAAAATGCGTCGGGGCGGCCGAAATCCTTGGCCTTGCCCGCAAAGGCCTCCCAAAGTGACCAATCGCCCCCGCGGCGATTGCGGATCAGCTCCGGCACCGTGTCGTTTCCCCCGAGGGTGGTGTCGGCGGTGATCGAACCGAGCGTGAGCATGGTGACGTCCTGTTCGCCGAGCTCAATGGAGGAGGAGCCTTGGCTGGTTTGCAGATGGAGACGAATGGCGCGGCGGCGCGCTGGATCGCTTTGATCGAAATCGACATCCGTCACTCGCGTGCCGAATCGAACTTCGACATCACGGTCCATCAACCACTTCTGGAGCGGACGCACGATCGAGTCGTATTGATTGTATTTCGTACGGCGTACACCGGACATGGAAGCCATTTGGGGAAATTGCTGCACTAAACGCAGGAAGTAGCGTCTCAGCTCGATTGTGCTGTGCCAATTCTGGAACGCGAACATGGTGCGCCACATTTGCCAAAAATTGGTCCGTAAGAAGTGTTCCGAAAACATCTCGTCAATGCGGCGGGTGCCTAGGGCGTGCTCAGGCAACGTAAGAACCCGCATCAGTTCGATGCGGTCCCTGGCATTAAAACCAAAGGCGCTCGCGTCGAGAATTCGGTGATTCTTGTCAATCAGGCGGGCGCGCGCATCGGTCCTTACGCGCTGGTTGAACGCGAGAAATTCCTGACGGACACTGACGTTCGGATCTTCCAGCGATGGAATCGATTCCAGTAGGTTCCAGAGCGTTTGATAGGTGTTCTCGTCCAGCTCCCTGCCGCCTCGAGTGACGTAGCCCCAATGAGAGGGGCCGGCCGGGGAGCCATCCAGCGATCCCCCAGCTATGTCCAGCTGTTCCAGAATGTGCACGTTCTTGCCAGGAACGGCAGCATCGCGGATCGCGAACACTGCCGCCGCCATCGAAGCGATGCCGCCACCGACAAGCCACAATTGCGTTTTCCGCGGGTCAATCATCTTTTTTCCTTCAGGTTCCAGCTTTGGCGCATTCGAAGCGCTGTCTTGTCGGTAGAGAATCTCAATCAACAAGTCAAACGGGTGGACTGCCAATATCGGCCTGAAATATCGTTCCTCGGCGCGACTCTATGGCACTCACGACTTTTGCCTCGCAAAAATCAAACGATCGACTCCAGACAATCGAATTGATTCGGACCACAACATCAAGCGAATGACCGTAAGGAACCTTATTGGTACTTGCCGCCAGATTCTACCGACGCCAAATTCGACCGTATTGGCAAAATGGAGCCTTTTTTGTCAATTTCGCGTCAAACAAGGACGAGACATGCAGCAAAAGCTCGTTTCTGGGCGTCAGCTCTAAGGAAACCCTACCTCGTCACAAGTCGTCGAGGTAATTCTCACGCTGGATGACAGCCGAACGGAAATCACGCGATGAAGAGTTCCGTCCGGAGCGTTCTCGACGCCACCTTCCTGGAGGCACACCGACCATTCTTTCAAACGTTCGAGAGAGCGCGGCCTGATCGGAAAATCCGGCCTGCACTGCGACCTGCGATAACGGGCTGGAGGTTTCCAATAGAAGCGCTTTTGCTACCCGAATTCGCTGCTGAATCAGGTAACGATGCGCGGAGGTTCCAAATGAATTTCGGAAAGATCGTGTAAAATGCCCAACGGAAAGCCCGCACTCCTCGACAGTACTTCGCCATCTGAGCGCCACGTGCGCTTGCTTGCTGGGGTAAGTTCGTTATCGAGAGATCCTTTTGCCACAGTGACGATGCGATTTCCTCGCGGGTAGGCGCCGCGACTTCAGTGGTTATATTGGTCGATTCCGCGTAACTGACCAGTCCGAACTTGGCCAAGCCACGCAATGCGTACGCGTTTGTGAGGACCAATCCCGACCTCCTGGCAAAGTTCAATGAGGAAGTTCTTCCTTACCCCGCAAGCCGCGTTGTAAAACTTGCAATCTTTTTCGCCAACCGCACAGGCTCATCAATCGGAATCAAGTGGCCGCTCCCCTGGATGATCTTGAACTCGGCGTTCGAAAGGTAAGCCAGGACTTCGGTCTTGTGTCGTTCGATTGAATCAACCTGATCGAGTTCGCCCGCGAGCAGCACCGTTGGAACGTTGATATTCGCGACCTCGGCCGAGATGTCCTCAAGTATTGACTCCAACGGGTATGCCATCGTCGCCTCGTGAGAGCCCGACATGCTGTCTTCGACAATTTGCTCTAGAATCTCTGGCGAAGGAGGACGAGCAGTCAGACGGCCACTGCCAATGGTCTTAAGAACGTTGTCACGATTGTCGTACGCATGAAGCTGCCCTTGACGCATCTATGGAGGATTGTGCCGAGGCGTTGGCTGAGCAGGAGCCACTAGAATGAGGCCTGAAAGCCCCTCCGGCCTCCGCGATGCGGCGAGCTGCGCGACCTTGCCTCCCATCGAATGTCCAACCAGAACATATTGTTTGATTCCCAGCGCTTTGACCAGTGGGAGAGCTTCGTCCGCAAGGTCTGCCAATTTGTAGCCGGCTAAGGTCTTGTCGGACTTCCCCCAGCCACGCGCGTCATAGGCCACTGTCTTGAACTGTCCCTCAAGTTCGGCGGTAACCTTGCGCCAGGTGCGCGAAGTTCCACCCCAGTAATGGAGAAATACGAGAGCCGGCTCCGCAGTCCCGTGCACCTCCGCATGGATGGAAAGTCCTTGAATCTGGTAGTTCATGTTGTTTCCTTTGTTAGCCGCGCTGATACGTTTGCGCAATTCGATGATCGGGAGGTCGTCTATTCGGAAAATGGTGCATTCGCGACGACATCGGCAAAGTTGGGGGATGTGTACCCCTCGACATATCGAACGCCGAAATCCCGAACGATGTTGTCAAAGGTGGACTCCGGCTTCCGACGAGCGATGTTGCAAAGGCACTCTTTGAATCCGTTTTTAAGTGCCAGGCGCGGAAATTCGGCCAGGATCGCGCCTTGTTTTTCCTGCGGAATTCGATCAAGACCTGCCCCCAGAACGTCCGCCGCTATTCCCGAATGGGTCATAGCCACTTCGGGCTCTTTGTAAAGAGCGATAGATCGTGTGGTATGAAGCGCGATGGCATCCCAAACAACTTGCATCTGCTGCGTCGAGATGCCTCGCCCCTTCAGAAACGAGCGCGCCGCATTGGCGCCATCCACCTCGAAACGATTTTCCGCCGTATAGCGGTCAGTCAAGCCCAGATCATGCAGAATCGTGGCTACTGCCAACAACTCGGCATCCGGAGCACGTTCAGCGCTTTCTGACAGCAATACGCTGAATAGCCAAGAGCGCATCACATGGTTGAAGAGAAATGGCTCTGACGCGCTCCGTGACAAATCAATCGCATCGCGAACCAGAAGTGTGTCCGGTACTTTGATTCCTGCTAGAACCATTCCCTACCTCTCTCGCTTTCATATAGTCCGAGTAGCAATGCCGCCGCAAGTCAGGGATCTTGCAATTGGCTCGCCCAGTCACACACCGCTCGCCTTGATACTGTTGAGGACGGTGTTGTCCCAATACGCGTCAAGGCGCGTAATTTTGCCGTCCGCGTCGAAACGCAGAATGTAGCAGTGAGGGATGTGTACGTCCTGGCCCTTCTTTGCAACTCCAGGCACTTCGGCAGGTATGGGCCCGCTCATCTCGGCTTGGATCACCACTGTGTTCCCCTCGGCAGGGATCAGCTCGATCACTTTGACTCGGAAGTTCGGAACGGCATTCGGAAACGCACGCCAAATGACATCGATGCCACCACGAATTGGCACCACGCTCTCGCGGCCGTACGGAGCATATCGTCCAAGTGCGCCATCCGCGCAAAGAGCGAGCATGCCATCAACGTCGTGCGCATCGTAGGCAGTGAAGAACTGTTGGGCAATCGATACGTAGTCTTTCGCATTCGTCTTCATCTCTGTGCTCCGCGGAGGTCGCTTTGTTGGAGATCTTTGTGGCCTAGTATTCAAACCACTGGCTGAGCGCTTTGACCTTTTCCTCCGTATACGGCGGGAACAGGTGCTCGATGGCCACGTCGGGCGGCGAAATGAGAACCGATTTCGCATGCGTGAGGGCGTCAAACCCGGCCTTGCCGTAGTAGTGACCAATGCCGGAATATCCGACCCCTCCAAAGGGCATGGTTTCGATAAACAGGTGAATGT
>CAYOEH010000029.1:0-4775 GCA_964403025.1 uncultured Acidobacteriaceae bacterium
ATCGAGACATGGGCAAAACCCATTTGATGTTGTTCCTGGAATTTGATCATGGGGCCGTTCTCCGAAAGGAGACGGGACTCAACAAACCGAAGATAGTACGGCTCGTCATCGGCAATCCCTTAGTGATGAAAGAAATGGCCAAGCATGTGCCCGACGCAGGGTCCTATGCGCCGGTGACTGTCTTGGTTGATGAAAGGGAAGATGGTGTCCATTTGTCATATGACAAGATGGTTAGCTTTCTGAGTCCCTACGCAAACCAGGATGCGCTCACGATCGCGCACGATCTCGACCACAAGATTGTGAAGCTTCTGAATGAGGCCGCGGTCGAGTGAAGCGTCCTCCGCCCAACGAACAACGACGCTAACAACGAAGGAGGAGACTATGGTCTTCGCAGGAATTAAAGTACCCGACACAACTCTCGTCCGCGACGCAATGGGGTTAGCTCGCGGTCTTTTAGAGCCGTTCCTATTCAACCATGTCATGCGCTCATGGCTGTTTGGGGTCGTGCTTTCAGAGGGCGCCCAACATGCACCGGACGCGGAACTGTTGGCCGTTGCTGCGGTGTTGCATGATCTGGGCTTGACAGATCGCTACACGGGAGCGAACCGCTTCGAAGTGGATGGAGCAAACGCGGCCCGCGTGTTTCTGAGTGATCAGGGCATCTCAGCGCACCAGATGCAGCTTGTGTGGGATGCGATTGCACTCCACACCACCCCTACTCTCGCGCTCCACAAAGAACCCGAGGTCGTCATGGTTCACTCAGGCATCGCGGTAGACGTTCTCGGAGTGGGCCTTGATCGAATCCCGCAGGACAAGCAGCGTGCGATCCTGAGTGAATTTCCGCGCTTGGCATTCAAGACCCAGTTCAAAGGGTGTCTCTGCAATGTCGTTCGCCAGAAGCCGATGACCACCATAGACAACATTCTCAGAGATTTCGGCATTCGTTACGTCGAGGGGTTCGCGCCTCCGAATTTTGCCGACCTCGTGGCAAATGCGCCATTTTCCGAATAGCCGATCGACGATTCGCGGGACTTGGACCAAGACTGACTCGGATTATTTGGAGAGATCGACCATTTCTTTGAGATCGCGGAAGACTTTGCGAATATGTTCCAACCCTTCGCCAGCCCGTGCGACCACTATGGCACCCTGCCATGTATTGACGAAGAGATTTGCCTTCACGCGCGCCATCCCAGGGGCGTCTCCCAAATCCCGAAATGCCTCGTCAAAAAGGCTGGTGATTCGCTGGAGGGTTTTGAGCGCCTTCTCCTTCATTACAGCCGACACTCCATCGGAGTCGCCCGCTGCATGGCCCAGAGGGCAGCCAATCGGATTCGGCTGTTTGGCGTAGAGCCTAGAAGGATAGTTCGCCTACACGCTGTCAGGCCGTCAGACTGACCTCTGCCAACCTTTAAGTCACAAGAGCGGTTAAGCGACTACACGACCCCGCGAGGGGAAATCGGTAAACCCTACGCGTTAGAACGGGACCGATCACATTCAGTTCCGCGGGGGACTGTCGCCGCGAGCCCCTCATGATCGTAGATACTCACCTGTTCGTCAGGCATCGACATTAGGCTGGCGTTTTCCTGCTTTTTTGAGCGTCTCAAGGTCCAACAATATCTCATCAACTTGAATCTTTAATAGCAGCGGCTCCAAACAAGTGCTGAGCGCGATTCTGAAGCAGCCGACCCGAGGGGCGACAACGAGGACGCGACGGTTTGGATGGAGGGCGCGATTGCGCAGACGCCGATGGCGGCCATTGTCAAAGGTCACCGCTGCGGAGGAAGAACGGAAGAAACTCATCAAGAAGTTTCAAAGATGGGTCCGATTTCCTACGAACGATCGCTCCGTACCAGCAAGTGACCAGCATTGACGCCAGTTTTTCGGGATCTTGCGCAGTTGGTGTTCCGCTTTCTATGTGAGCGAGTGAGATCAAGTCGCTTACATGAGTGATCCAGATGTCTGTGCCACGAGCGATACGTTGCGCAAGGGCGACGGGGATTGCCGGTGCCTCCGCAGCGAGGGTTGCCAGAAATTGAAGCGGGGCCACTTCAACCATCGGTGGTTCTAGGGCCAGAAAGCTGCAGTGCCTTTTCAGTTGATGGCTGGCGCTATGACCCGTTGATCGAGAAAGCGATTCATGAATAGCCTCGAATTGGCGGTCCAAAAGTCTCGATGCGAGGTCCTCTTTGCTCCTGAAGTAATTATAGAAAGTGCCCTTAGGCGCGTTTACTGCAGATGCGATGCGGTAAATGCTCGCTTGGACATAGCCGATGTCCTGAAATAGTTTGCCAGCGGAGCGCAGAAGCATTTCGCGCGGGTCGTGCTCTCGATGTGAGACCTCGCCCTGAATCGGAGACATTGTCCCAATCTTGACAGGCAATTAGCCGTCCGTGGCTTGTCGAAAAGGACTGAATTTGTCGATTCCTGCCGAAAGTTTCTCACTCTTTTTTAGGGTCTTCGAAGAATGTGCAGAAAAAGGTGGTAATCTTCCATAATAAGGTGACCGGTCGTCTTCTTTTTGGAGGTTGCGGTGAATAAAGCTCACACCGGCGAGAAGAATCGGGATTCCACTCTCTCGCCCGAAGCTTGGTCCGAGGATCCGTTTACGACTCACATTAAATTGGACCGGACCTCCTCGGTCCCCTCGCCGTTTCGAACTCCAGGCACTTTTACGGTCACGCGCCTTGAGTCATCTGATGGACTGCCTAACCGCATCACGAAGGTATCAAGTGTGCCAGCTCTCCTCGTGTCGATTTCCCTTAAATCTTTGCCCTTGCATAGCTACCAAGTGTGGGTAGCAGACAAAGTCGTACCCACACCGACCATTCCGCCGTTTCGGAGTAATGTCATTGATTTCGATGCCGAACCAAGCTGCTGGGCCGGTAAGGCGTTCGATTACGTTCACTATACCGTGCCGCGTGTCGGGCTTGACGACATCGCGGCTGATCTTGGGTTTGGCCGTGTACGCAGTTACCGGTTATCGGTTGTTGAAGACGATTTGGTTTTAGCCCAGATCACGAGGAGCATTCTCCCCTTTATTGGGCGCCGCGATGGTCCCTCGCTGCTTGCGCTCGATCAGTTCAGCTTGATTCTGGGAGCGCATCTGCTCCAACGTTACGGTGTACTGCAAAAAATGGGCAAGGTTTTCAAAGGTGGCCTTGCTCCTTGGCAAAAGCGCCGCGCGGCGGAACTACTCCGGGAAAATTTGGATGGTCGGATACGGCTAACGGACGTTGCGCGTGAGTGCTCGCTCTCCGTGAGTCACTTTGCCCGTTCATTCAAAGCGACCTTCGGTATGGCACCTCACCGGTGGTTGATAGCGCGTCGCATCGAGCGCGCCAAAGATTTACTTCAGCAGACGACCACGCCGATTGCGGACATAGCAATTCAGTCTGGCTTCGTCGATCAGACCGCCTTCGCGCGCACCTTCCGACAAGTAATGGGAATCAGCCCGGGGCACTGGCGCCGCTTCATCGCTGCTAGAGCTATCAGAGCTAAGATCCCTGCCTGATCCCTCACGAATCGGTGGAAGTTTGCGCTCAACCTCCAGCTGTCTGAAACGGCTTACTTGCTAGATCTTCATTTGCCGATTCCATACCTGGGCAGGGCCATATGCCCATGTTCGACAAATATCAACAAAATCGGCGAAATCCTGCAAGAGCGGTTATAGAAACTGCTCCTAGACGCGTTTACTCCAGATGCGATTTGGTAAATGCTCGCTTCGGCATAGCCGACGTTCTGAAATAGTTGGCCAGCGGAGAGCATTTCGCGCGGATCGCACTTTCGCTGGGAGATCTCGCCTTGCGTCGGAGACAATCTTCGAATCTGGCAGGCAATTACCCGTCGGCAGCTTGTCGAAAAACACTGAATTTGACGATTCCTGCTGAAAATCTCGCCATCTTTCTTAGGCTCTTCGAGAAATTTGCCGTAAGGGTGGTATTCTTCGATCCTCATTAAGGTGATCGGTCGTCTTCTGTTGGAAATTGCTGTGAATAAAACTCACGCCTGCGAACAGAATCGGGATTCCGCGCACTCGCCTGAAGCCCATGCAAGCGCCTACGGCACGCAGATGGCGAAGTATTTCACCATGAACCAACCGCCCAATGTTGCAATCGATTCCGCGGTTTCCGTCGTCCGGCCGCAACTGGCGATTACCCGGCTGGTTGCACGGAGCGGCATCCCGGAGCGAACTGCGTCCATCCCATCTGAAAGGGCTTACGTTGTCTCGGTTCATCTTAATCATGCGGATCCCGGGGAATGGGAACTTTGGACCGATGGTAGGTACACAAAGACGGGGGCATGGCCCGAGGGCGGAGTCGCAATGTGTGACTTGGAGTCAAATTCGAGTATTCGAAACCCGGGCCCGATCGACTGGATACACTACCATGTTCCGCGTGCAACCTTGGATTCCCTGACGGACGATGCCAGAATGCCTAGGGTTAAGCGTCTTCACTGCGTTTATGGAACTTCCGACCCGGTCCTCCATCACCTAACGCAACTGATTCTGCCGTGCCTAAATAGGCCGGAAATGTTCTCTCAGTTGTTCATGGATTCTTTCACCATGATGATTTGTTCGCACCTTGTCGAGCGATATGCTCATATTCGTGAAGCTATCCCGCAATTTAAGGGCGGTCTGGCACCTTGGCAAAAGCGCCGGGTTGAGGAATTATTCCACGAGCACTTGGACGGCGGGTTAAAATTGGCAACACTTGCCGAGGAGTGTAGGCTTTCAGTCAGCCATTTTGCGCGATCATTCAGGAGATCGTTTGGGACCT
>CAYOEH010000030.1:0-3569 GCA_964403025.1 uncultured Acidobacteriaceae bacterium
ACAATATCATGCCGCTTATCTCCGCGGCGGAGCATGGCACGGTGTTTGGCCTTACGGGTCAGCGGGGTCCCACGGCTCAGGAGCTGAAGGCGCTCCAGGATAGCTGTGAAGGCGAGATGAATATGATGCGCCACTGCCGGCAGTGCCGCGCTGATGCGGTGGGCCTCCTGGGCGAAGACCGCAGCGCGGAATTCACGACCGACAAGATCATGGCAATGGACGTGAACTACGATCTCGACTCGCGAAAGGCTTATCAGGCCAAGGTCGAAGAGGAGCGGGTCGCCAAGGTCGCGGCGAAACAAGAAGAGCTTGCGACGCTTGCCGGTGAAATGAGCGACATCAAGCTTCTCACCGCCGTGGCGACCAAGGGTTCCGGACTCATCAATGAGCACTTTGGCCATGCCAAAGAATTCCAAGTCTGGGAGCTATCGACCGCTGGCGCAAAGTTTGTCGGTCATCGCCGTGTCGATCTTTATTGCCAGGGTGGCTATGGCGAGGAAGATAGTCTCGAGACGATTATCCGCGCCATCAATGATTGTCATGCCGTGTTCGTGGCCAAGATCGGCGGCTGTCCGAAGAGCGATTTGATTAAGGCTGGTATCGAGCCGGTCGATCAATTTGCTCATGAGTTCATCGAGAAGTCAGCGATTACTTGGTTCAAGAATTATCTCGACAAGGTGAACAGCGGCGAAATCGAGCACGTCCAGCGCGGCGATGCGGAAATTCGTCAAGGAGCGCTGACTGCGGCGGCCTAGGCCTAAGCCCTCGATCCCTCAATGATCAGGTAATAGGAGCAAGTCATGGCTTTGAAGATCGTCGCCTCACAATGTACCAGTTGCTCGGCCTGCGAGGCCGAGTGTCCCAACGTCGCAATTTATGAAAAGGGTGGAACCTTCGTCATTGATCCGAAGAAATGCACCGAATGCATCGGGCATTTCGATAGTCCGCAATGCGCGGCTGTTTGTCCGGTTGATGACACCTGCGTGATTGACCACTCATATCCTCGATATCAGGCTGCGGAATAGGGGGCTAATGTATGAACTTCGAAATAACTCCGGCGGCGGTAAAATTTATTCGCCTCATGCTACTTGCTGATGGTGGCCCGGGCAGCGGCTTCAGGCTGGCTGTCAGCCCAGGTGGGTGTTCTGGGCTATCCGCGGATATTAGCATCTTGCGGGAGCCGTCGCCGGGAGACGCGATTGTCGAGCGCAATGGTGTGAAGCTTTTTCTGCCTGCGGAAAGCCGTATTCTGCTTGACGGTGTGACTATCGATTTTGCTGACACGGCCTCGCAAACGGGGCTCGTGTTTCGCGATCCGAAGGGATCATCGTGCAGCTCAAGCGGCGGCAAGCCCGTGCAATAATTTGATGGGGGATTGCGCATGACCGGTGTGGCCGGAGAGAGGAGCGCGCAGTCTCTTCCGGTGGAGGATGCCTTGCTTGCCGATGCGCTGCTGGGAGGAGGGTTGCCGCCCGAAGCCGAGCAGCATCTATGGCAGGCAGGGTTGTCCTATCATTTAGATGATGTCGCAGAGAGCCATTTGCGCGAAGCGCAGGCTCTGGCCCCTGGGCATGCTGCGGTGTTGATTGGGCTATATCGGTTTTACTTCTACAAGGGGCGTTTGGGAGAAGCGCTTGATGTTGCCAAAGCGTGTCTGGACAAGGCGATACGCGACAACAATCTGCCGGCGGATTGGCGGGATGTGAAGGCCACTGATGCCGTATTCAGCCGCTACGAGGAAATCCTCCCCCGGTTTTTCCTATTTACCCTCAAAGGCTATGCCTATCTGCAGATGCGCCTGGGCAATTTGGAAGAGGGTCATGCCGCGGTCCGAAAGCTGTTGGAGCTCGATCCAAGTGACAAGGTGGGAGCTAAAGTGCTGCTCGAGGTCATTGAACGAATAGGGCAGGACAATGACGGATGAAATCGACGAGTCATTGGATTGGTTAGGCAATGAGGTCGACTGCGCCTCATGCCCGCACGAGCCAATGCTGGCGGCGGGACGTTGCGCGCTGAAACACTCCTGCGTTAACGACCGCTACGCAAGGCGCATTGATCGCTTCTTCAATTGGAATCCGGATCTCGCCAATTCCTATGTTACGCATCCGCATTTCGAGGTGCGTGCCATCGCAGCCAAACATGCCGACATATTTCAGCTGCCGCCGCTTCTTGATGATCCAGAAGAGGCTGTGCGGTGGAATGCGGCGCGGCGCTTGCCGAAGCGCTACGTCTTACGGCTACGAACGGATCCCCATCGCGAGGTCAGAATCCGCGTTGTTTCTCTTCTGGAAGATGCAGAACTTATTCCGATGATGTCGGACTCTGACTATTATGTCCGTTTGGTGATTGCGCGGCGCGTGACACCGGCGCTGCTGGTGCGGATGATTTTTGATGAGGAAGCGGAAGTCAGGCGTGTGGTTGCGCAACGCATTCAGCACGATTGGCTCTTGCAAATGGCGGCAGATCCTGACGCAGCTGTTCGATTGGAAGTTGCGCAACGTCTTAGTCCGGATCTTCTTCCCCGCTTGAGCCACGACCCGGACTGGCGCGTGCGTTATGAGGTGGCGAGCCGGATCCCCCTGTCCAAAGTTGCTGAATTGGCGGACGACGACGATCTGCTTGTGCGGGAAATGGTGCTGGCACGCCTGGTGTGTGAGCAAGAACCGCAGAGGGGTATGTTGGTATGAGCAATATCGTTCGCGACAGTGACGTGGTTGAGATCAGCGAGCCGCCTTATTTCAGCTTCGGTGAAAAGGTTAAGGCGAAGCGTATCATCCGGAATGACGGGACCTATGCCGGTAAGGAAATTGGCGAGATTTTGGCGAAGAAGGGGGAAATGGGGTACGTCGTCAGCATCGGGACGTTTTTGCAGCAGTTCTATATTTATGGCGTTGAATTCCCGGATAGTGGCAATCGCGTGGGAATGAAACGCAAGGAACTTGAGCCGGCGAAACCGCGTACCGAAGAAGAGGATTTGCCATTACCAGAGGTGGCGTCGTGATCGAACCAAGATTTCCAAAATATCAATGGGGTCAGCGCGTGCGGGCTCTACTCGATCTTCACAATGATGGCTCATATCCAGATTTCCCAGAGGCGGCGCTGCTGGTCAAGAATGGTGATGCAGGCGAGATCGTCCAAGTGGGGAGCCATACCGAGTCAAACACACCAATCTATCTCGTTGAGTTTACCGAACGTCTTGTGGTCGGTTGCCTAGAGGAAGAAATCATGCCGCTCTAGCGGGCGATTGGCGCGATGGAAGCAGCAGTTCCGAAGAATTTCTCATTGGGGCGGTGCCCCCATCCGAATGATCTCGACCTGAAGCGCATTGAACGAGCGCTCCGGGCTCGAAAACGTTATCGCTACGTCCTGCCAAAGGTGCTCGCGGTGGCTGGCGGATATCGGATCGAAAGCCCGTGTTGCTCACGGAACATCGACGCCGATGGCGGAATTATCGATGTCGCTTTGCTCCAATACGACCTGGAGCAGAGCGCGTGGCAGCTTTATCGAAAGGATCATCGGAACGGGACATGGGAGTTCCATAGCACCTGCTTGCGGTTGCCTGAAGTTTT
>CAYOEH010000031.1:0-3432 GCA_964403025.1 uncultured Acidobacteriaceae bacterium
AGATTGCCATATCCTGCGTTGTTGATAACAACATCCAGAGAGCTAAACGCATCGATTGCTGCCCTGACCGCAGCGGCTGCCGACGACTCGTCGGTCACATCTAGCGCGAAGAGCTTCACCTGCTCACCGTAGCGCTCCGATAGTTCACGCAGTGACCCAATGTCCCGAGCTGTCGCCAACACCTTATTGCCTGCCAAAAGGCCCGCTTCGACAATTGCGCGACCCAAACCGCGAGAACTACCAGTGACCAGCCATACTTGCGACATTCATCCTCCTCTATCAAGGCACCCCCCCAAATACCCAAATATTCTGGAAAAGGTCGATACGAAACTTCTTGTTCTTTCGAACCGCTTCACTCCACGTCAATTTAGCAATTGGCTCACAGTCAAGATTTTTGGCTAAGCGCAAGCGTCGACGTTTTTAGTGCAGTACCGTTTTGGCTTCGGTCGCCATAAAATTCAGAAAAGTCTTGGTCTTGAGAGGCGTGTGCTGGCGAGATGGAAAGATCGCGATAAGAGGAAAAACCTCTTCTTGCCACTCGGGAAAGAGGGCGACGAGCCGTCCATCGCGAAGATAGTCACGGACTGCTACTTCAAGTACCTGAGCAATTCCGAGCCCTGCGAGGCAAAGCCCATGCATGTTCGCGATGTCATTCACGATGATTCTTCCGTCGGTAGGTACACTGACTTCTTCTTTCTTGCTGTTTCGGAAGATCCACTCAAACGGACAAGCAGTGATGGGATCACAAAAATCAATGATGACGTGGTTCTTCGTGAGCATCTCGGTCGGGCTCTGCAGGCTTCCGAAACGCTCAATGTAGCGTGGTGCCGCGACAGTAAGGACTCTCGTTTCACCGAGCTTTCTGCGTATAAAGCTTCCTTGCGCAACAACTCCAAATCGGATGTCGAGGTCGACAGCCTCAGACCGCAAATCGCTCCGCCTATCTTTCGTAATCAGATCCAACGTCAACTCGGGATTGTCGGCAAGGAAGCGCCCCAGCGCCATAGGCGAGATCACGCTAAGAAACCCGGTATCGACGGCAAGCCGCAGGACGCCGCGCGCCGCCCCCTTGTCATCCAGCGTTTTGGTAACGGCATCTTGAAGGGATTCCAAAAGAGGAGAGACTCGTGCATAGAATTTTGCGCCCTCATTTGTGAGAACGACTTGTCTTGTAGTGCGTTCGAAGAGACGCAATCCCAATCGCTTTTCAAGGCTTGCGATCGAGCGGCTGACGCATGCCTGTGAAATCGAAAGATCCTTTGCAGCCGCGCTAAAACTACGCTTTTTGGCGGTTGCGATGAAAACTTCTAGGCCATCAAGCAATACTCCATCGGTCCTCATATTTATCCATTCTGACATAAGTGATATGCAGGACAGCAACCATCGTGCGGCAGATGATTGACTCTAAGCAACTGTTCAGAGACAAGGCAATCTGCGCTTGTCTCACCACCACAATCATTCGCAGTATGAAAGGAAACCTGTCCCCATGCCCAACGAAGTACTTTTGAGAAACGGATATGTAGTCACAATGGATGATTCACGGGGCGACATTGCCGGCGGCGATGTACTTCTTCGCGATGACAAGATCGTTGAAGTTGGCCAAGGGCTTTCAACATCCGAACCAAACGCTGAAGTGATCGACGTGACAGGACGACTTGTCCTTCCGGGACTCGTCGATACACATAGGCATGTCTGGCAAGGAGCGATTCTAGCCTTTACTCCTCAAGTAACGGGAGCGGGCTATGATCCGATGGTTCTGGCAGGCATCGCACCTCAGTATGAACCGGACGATATTTACGCGGGCGCTCTGTGGGGCGCGTTGCAGGCTCTTGACGCTGGCATCACAACAATTGCCGATTGGGCACACAACCTTCAATCCGCTGATCACGCTAATGCTAATTTGAAAGGCCTGCAGGCATCAGGAATTCGCGGCTATTTCCTTTACGGGGGCCCCGGACCTAAGACAAATGACCCAAATCCACCGCATCCCCAAGATGCTCGCCGCATGCGCGATGAGCATTTCGCGAATGGTATGAATGGAAGACTGCGTATGGGAATGGCTCTTCGAGGCCCGTGCTTCACTTCGGAAGAGCAAAATGCGCGCGACTTTGCGTTTGCCAGAGAACTTCAACTTCCCATTTCTATCCACGTTGGAATGGCAGGTACTGCTGACGCCATCGTGAAGCTAGAACGCGGAGGACTGCTGGGTCCAGACGTGAATTATGCGCATGGGAATATGCTGACCGACCGGGAGTTCGATCTCCTAGCGGAAAGCAAAGGTACGTTATCGATCACGCCTTCGTCGGATATGCTCATGCAGTTTGGAACATACCCAGGTACCGGACGCGCCCTCGAACGAAACATCACATGCGGCTTTGGCATAGACACGATCTGCAGTGTGGGAACGGATCTGTTTTCGGAGATGCGGCTTGCCTTGGCAGCGGAACGTTCCAGAGCTAACGCTGAAGCGCTCGCGCGCGGTGAAAGAGTGCCCACCGTTGCCTTGCATCAGCGCGACATGCTCCGCCTCGCCACGATCGACGGAGCACGCGTCTGGAACCTCGACTCGGAAACTGGCAGCCTCACGCCCGGCAAGCAGGCTGATATAGCAGTCGTTGATATGCGCTCACCACACCTTGACGGAATAGGCGACCAAGTCGCCTCTTTGGTCCTCGGAGCCAATCCGGCAGACGTTGAATTTGTCTTTGCTGGCGGAGATATTCTCAAGCGCAACCATGAGCTGGTCGGTTCTCACGTACAGAAGGCACGCGATCTGATGCATGCCAGCCGCAAGAGAGTTTTAGAGCGTTTCGAAAAGCAGCAGAGCGCCGCGAAGCCTCGCTGAATCCCGACACTAAACATTTTTCGGCATCCTCTGTAATGCCGAACAAAGGAGATCGTTATGCCAACAAAACCAAACGTCGTTCTGGTGCACGGCGCCCAGCGAACACCCGAATCATGCCGAACTGAGAATCAAACTGCGACAAGTGATCGGATCACAGTGGACACTGCGTTTCTGGAATAAAAGATGAGAATGGCCGCTGCAATAGCCGCCTGCAGAAAACAATGAACGATTCTCCCAGTGTGCGTCAGATCGAACGCGGCTCCTATGCGCCGCATTACCGAAAACGCTCCGCGTGGATATTCCTCAGCTCCGACGACAGTAAGTCCTCTGCAAGTTCGTTCCCAAGCGTCGGCCGTCCAGAAGTCAGCGTCGATGTTGGCTTGAGCCTCTTCACGGGAGGCGAAGCCGCACGCGATGATGCTGGGGCCGGCGATGAGATCGCGCAGGGATTCCTCATCAGGATAGGCAATCACGAAGCATTCCGAAGGACCTTCTGTCCGACGAGCCTCGATCACCGCGTATTGTGCAATCGACGAATCAACCAGTTCGGTCATGACTTCACCTTGAGTCCATCCATGGCCACCAAA
>CAYOEH010000032.1:0-3260 GCA_964403025.1 uncultured Acidobacteriaceae bacterium
GGATGTCGTTGGCGATCTTGTAGAGTGACACGGCCAGAGTGCGAAGTGTACCGGAGAGCTGCACCTGATCGTCATGCGCGCCCTGCACCGCGAACTTGTTCGACGCACTGATGAAGGGCAGACCTGTGAGCTTGGCGATCTCGGCCGCCGCAGCATCGCCGAAGCCAGGCGCCGAATTGAGACCAGTGCCCACCGCGGTACCGCCGAGCGCGAGGCGATAGACACCCTTCAGTGCACCTTCGAGCCGATCCAGATCGTCTGCGACCACGCCCTCATAGCCCGACCATTCCTGCCCGAGTGTGAGAGGTGTGGCGTCTTGCATGTGCGTGCGTCCGATCTTGACGATGTCACTCCACTCGACGACTTTCGCCGCGATTGCATCGCGCAGCGCTTTCAAGGCAGGGATAAGGCGTTCCTTCACATTGACCGCCGCGGCGATGTTCATTGCGGAGGGAAACGTGTCGTTGGACGACTGAGACATGTTGACATGATCGTTGGGATGAACTGGTGCCTTGCTTCCTAGTGGCGTGCCTGCGATCTGGCAGCAGCGGTTGGAGATCACCTCGTTCACATTCATGTTGAATTGCGTGCCGCTGCCCGTCATCCACACATGCAGCGGGAACATGTCGTGATGCTGGCCGGCGAGGATTTCATCACATACCTGAACGATCAACGTGTGGCATTCGTCATCGAGGCGCTTGCCGGCATAGTTAGCATTCGCAGCGGCTTTCTTCAGAGTGGCGAACGCCGCGATCATCTCACGCGGGATTAGATCGTGCCCTATGCTGAAGTGTTCGAGCGAGCGTTGCGTTTGCGCTCCCCACAGCTTGTCGCTCGGCACATCGACCTCACCGAGGCTGTCGGTTTCCTTCCGAATATCTGGTTTGTTCAACAGACTGATTGCATTCATGGCTCTCTCCTATGCAAATTCCTTTTCGTTGATGGGGGTTCCAATTGTTATCGCCGTCCTGCGGACTGTGTACGGCAGTCCGCAGGACCTTGTAGGCCGCACCAATCAGAAATGGTCGACGTCGACGATGGCTTGGGCAAAGGCCTGAGGAGCTTCCTGAGGAAGATTGTGCCCGACACCGCCGGTGATGAGCCGGTAGTCATACTTGCCGGAGAACTTGTTGCGATAGGCTGTGCTGGGCGCGTGGATTGCCCCGTTGGAGTCGCCTTCCATGGTGATGGCCGGCACGGTGACGACAGGAAGCGCGGCCAGCCGCTTTTCGAGGTCGTCATATTTCCGCTCACCATCCGCTAGGCCGAGCCGCCAGCGATAATCGTGCATCACGATGTCAACATGGTCCGGGTTGTTGAAGGAAGCTGCTGTGCGGTTGTACGTGGCATCGTCGAAATTCCACTTCGGCGAAGCCTGGTGCCAGATGAACTTATTGAACTCGTCGAGGTATTTCGCATAGCCGGCCTTGCCGACTTCAGTGGCGAAATAGTACTGGTACCAAAATGCGAATGCAGCCTGGGGCGGCAACGGTGTCTGGTTGCCCGCAGGGCTGCTAATCAGATAGCCGCTGACGGAAACGATTGCCTTGCAGCGTTCCGGCCATAGTACTGCCATGACGTCCGCTGTGCGCGCGCCCCAGTCAAAGCCGGCGACGATGGCTTGCTGAATTTTGAGTGCATCCATGAGAGCGATGATGTCGAGGCCAACGGCCGACTGCTGGGCGTTGCGCATGGTTGCGCTGGAAAGAAAGGATGTCGTGCCGTAGCCGCGCAGATACGGGATGATCACCCTGTAGCCCGCTGACGCCAGCAGAGGCGCGGCGTCGACGAAGCTGTAAATGTCGTAGGGCCAGCCGTGCAAAAGGAGGACGGCAGGGCCATCGGCGGGACCGGCTTCCGCGTATCCAACTTTGAGAAGGCCTGCATCGATCTGCTTGAGAGGTCCGAACGAAGTGTTCGTACCCGGCTTGACCGTCGGCAGTTCTGCCAGGAACGAATTGTTGGTTAAGGGCTGAATGCCCTCCGAAAAGAGTGCGCCCGGGGTGAGCAGAGCCGCTCCGGCTGTAAGCCCAGCCATTGCGAAACGACGCCGTGATATTCCATTTAATTCTGTGTGCTTCATGGTTAAGTCTCCTTTTGAATTGCAGGTTGTTTGCCTGATCATGCTGAGTTCTAACGTGCTTGCATCCCTTCATTACCGGCGCTGTCGATCAGCCGAACGTAAAGTCAAAAGCCTGCGCGCCCGAATCAAAAAACTCGATGTCGAACTGTCGATCCGCGATCGGGCCCGGCTGTCGGATGAGCTGGTAAAGCCGTTGTACGACAACCGTGCCGTTGCCCGTGCCGTCGACATCAAATCCGTGAGCGCTGCCCGGTGGTTGTCCATCGATCCCCACGCGAAATCGCACGGAGGTTCCTCGCGCTGACGGCCCCATGACAAGATTGAGGTCGCGTGCGTGGAAGCGGAACGCAATTCCCCCAGCGGACTGATTCAGCGCGATGGCCTCCTTGCCGACGGTCCAATTGCCAGCAAGTGCCCAGTGGTTTAGGTTCAGCCGCTTAGGCGGAGTGTAGACGCGAGACTTATTCCATGCGGGACCATCGGGAGATGCAAAGTTTTCGGTTTGTCCATAGCCGACGTAGGTCTCGGGAGTCTTCAGGCTGCCCAAGTCGGCGGCAACTTCGGCGCCACAGGGATCGACCGAAACCGGTTCGCGGTCGAATCCGCTGCTTCCGGCCTCGCCCAGCAGTTGCTGAATCACTGCTTCCGACTGCTGGTATTCGCCCTCGCCAAATTGATGATGTCGAATATGCCCCTTCGCGTCGATGAAATAGAGGGCCGGCCAATACTCGTTGTTGAAGGCGTTCCATATCGCATAGTCGCTGTCGATCGCAATCGGATAGTCAATCTTCATGTCCTTGATTGCCCAGCGAATGTTATCGATGTTGTGCTCAAACGAAAACTCTGGCGTGTGTACGCCGATCACCACCAGCCCGCGGTCCCTGTATTTGTCGGCCCACGCACGAACATAGGGGAGAGTGCGTCGCCAATTGACGCAGGTGTAGGTCCAGAAATCGATGAGTACGACCTTTCCGCGCAAGCTGGCAGGCGTCAATGGCTGCGAGTTAATCCACCCTGTCGCTCCAAGGAGAGACGGAAACCCGCCCTCGGAGGGCAATCGAATCGCTCCAGTAGTCCGCGCATTCGCGCAGCCGACAATGCCGAGCTGGGCGGCGGCAACAGTCATGGCTGCGGTGCTTAAAAAGCGGCGGCGATCAAGATTGATTCTTCCTATCAT
>CAYOEH010000033.1:0-3097 GCA_964403025.1 uncultured Acidobacteriaceae bacterium
GCAGTTCATTAGATTGGCACGACTCGTGCATTGTGGTTAAGCGGTCAAGATTAACTAGCGCGGAGGGATCGCAATGAAACCTAAGATTCGTAAGTGGAAACGCAATGTACTTTTGTGCGCAGGCTCGGCACTTCTGCTTGCTGCACTGGCGTTCGCCGCAGCGCACGAAACACGTCAGCTCGCAGCAGGTGAGAAGGCGACAGTCACGGGAGCGATTCTGTCTCGCGATGGAGACCTGATTCGGATTTTGGATAAGAAGTCCAACGACTTTGTTGTAGTCAACATCAACGACGACACCAAGATTGAGCGCAAGCAACACCGCGTTGTGTTTTTTCGCCATACAGACATGGATGTCACCGCCATGGTCCCAGGATTGACCATCCACGCAGAAGGTGTGGGAAATTCGAAAGGGCAGCTTGATGCGGCCAAGATCGTATTCACTCCCGACTCATTCGCCGTCGAAGTAGCTCAAGAGCAACAAGTCCTCGAAAACAAGACGGCCGTGCAGAACGCACAATCGACTGCGGATCTGGGTTTCTCAGCTGCCAGCTTGGCTCAAGCCTCGGCGGCACAAGCCCAGGACTCAGCGAATCAGGCCAGCCTGCACGCACAAGCTGCCGACGAACTGGCGAATGAAGATGCGGCGGCTGCCGCCATGTTGAATGGGCTCGTCTCGGACTTGGATGACTACAGGAACGAGTTTGAGGTGGATGTCTTCTTTCTCAAGGGTTCAGCTGATCTAGACGAAGCGGCGATACGCGACCTTGCCAATCTTGCTGATATTGCGAAATCGCTTAACGGTTACATGATCGAGATCGCTGGCTACTCTTCCAACACCCTCAACACGGAGGCGGATCGAAAGCTGAGCGAAGAACGCGCGGCTACCGTCGCCCGCTATTTCCGCGAAAAAAACATCCCGCTGCGGCGCATCCTCGTGCCAGCTGGTTTCGGCAGCACGCAGCCGGTCGCTAGTAACCGCGATCCACAGGGCCGCGAGCTCAACCGGCGCGTTGACATCAAGGTACTTGTGAACAAAGGGCAAGGGCAGGGTTCGTAATCCCAGATGTGATGAATGTTTCGAACTTGAAGTACGTTTCGATTTTCAGAAAAGGAGATTTATCAGATGAAAGCTACAACTCGAGTAACGACTTACGGTGCGTTCTTGATGGTGTTGTTGGGATCTGCATTTGGCCAGCACATCCAAACGGACTTTGATCATCAAGCCAACTTCTCTCAATACAAAACCTATTCGTGGCAGGAAATCAAACCGGCTAACTCGCTGTGGGACTCCCGCATAAAGAATGCTGTCGATGCCCAATTATCGGCGAAGGGTTGGACACAAGTCGACAACGGTGGCGATGTTGCCATCGTGGCGATCAAGATGACTACAACGCAAAGGACACTCCAAACGTATTACGACAATTTCGGCTTCGGTGGCGGTTGGGGATGGCGACGATTTGGCGGTTACGGCGACAGCTTCGGGGACTCAACCACAACCGAGCAGGACTACAAAGAGGGAACGCTGGTTGTCGACATATTCGACGCGAAATCGAAACAGCTAATTTGGCGGGGTAGCGCCGAAGGCACGCTCTCGGATAGTGCAGCGAAGAATGAAAAGAACCTCGATAGGGGCGTGGCAAAGATGTTCAAAGAGTTTCCACCTGAGTCCGGAAAACGCTAGTAAGAGACCCCAGGGAGCGGCGATAAGTGAAGCGGAATTGATCCACTTTTTCCGGGCCCAGCGGTTCGGTGCCATTGGTGCCGGACCGGCGGCTTCACTGGGAGCGGGTCCATTCGTTGTTGAGTAGGCAATAATCAAGAAAGGAAACATTATGACTGTTGAAGTCAGCCGGCGCAGCGTACTCATCGGCGGGATGGCAGTGCTAGCAACGGCGCTTCCGGTGCCAGCAATGGCTCTCAGGCTCCATGCTCTTGATTCGAACTCTGACAAATTGAACGAAGGAGAAAAATCCATGGCAACAATCACGACCAAAGACGGAACGCAGATTTTCTACAAGGACTGGGGTCCTAAGGACGCACAGCCCATCGTGTTTCATCACGGCTGGCCTCTGTCGTCGGACGACTGGGACACGCAGATGCTTTTTTTCCTTGCCAACGGCTATCGCGTTGTCGCGCATGACAGGCGCGGTCACGGTCGCTCCTCGCAGGTGGGCACTGGCCACGACATGGACCATTACGCGTCCGACGCATCGGCTGTGGCCGAGCATCTCGACCTGAAGAATGCGATCCATGTCGGACACTCCACGGGCGGCGGCGAGGTGGCACGCTATGTTGCGAAGTACGGCGAGCCCCAGCGGCGCGTAGCTAAGGCCGTGCTTATCTCCGCCGTTCCCCCACTCATGGTCAAGACCGAAAAGAACCCGGGCGGCACTCCGATCGAAGTGTTCGATGGCTTCCGCAAGGCGCTGGCTGACAACCGGGCGCAGTTTTATATCGATGTTCCTTCCGGGCCGTTTTACGGCTTCAACAGGACGGGCGCAAAGGTCTCGCAGGGAGTCATCCAGAATTGGTGGCGACAGGGGATGATGGGCGGCGCGCTCGCCCAATACGAAGGCATCAAGGCTTTCTCTGAGACGGACCAAACGGACGATCTGAAAGCGATTACGGTGCCGACCCTCGTGATGCAGGGCGACGACGACCAGATTGTTCCCTACAAAGACGCTTCATTGCTGCAGGCTAAGTTGCTGAAGCATGGCACGCTGAAGATTTACCCTGGCTTCCCCCACGGCATGATGACCACCCATGCCGACGTGATCAATGCGGACCTTCTGGCATTCATTCGAAGCTGAACCCCGTTTGGAAGTTATCGCCGAGCAGAGGTGAGTCATGCTTCAGTACCGGCTATCAACTGGCGCCGATTTCTGCGATGCGTTTGTGACTAGCACAGACTCCTCATACCTGCTCGCATTCTTGTTTGACGGCAAATCACGAAGCGGCCGTGCGCTGTTTCGTCGCTGCTCTCGATCAGGCTTTCAAAGCCAATGCCGTTTTCAAGGAGTGGGCCACTTCGTGGATTAGACGCATATTTGCAAAGACGACGAACTCAGTGAAATTGGATCACAGCTGGCAGAGGGTT
>CAYOEH010000034.1:0-2915 GCA_964403025.1 uncultured Acidobacteriaceae bacterium
GAGGTCAGGCGGCCTTGCGCCCGCACTGAATAGGTGAACTGTTGCCCCTTTGGGACCGGTTCGCTGCCGACCTGGCCCGCCGGGTTCACGGCGTTTTGCGCTTGGATCGCTGAAACGATCTCCGGAACTGTGATCGCAAGCTTCGCGAGCCGGTCCGGCTTCACCCATAGCCGCATCGCGTATTGACCTGCGCCGAAAACCTGGACACTTCCGACGCCGTAAGAGCGATTGATCTGATCGGCCAGATTAATGTAGGCGTAGTTGGCAAGGAAGCGCGCGTCGTAGGTCCCATGCGGCGAGTAGAGAGTGATCAGCATTAGCGGAGCGGTTACCGTTTTCTGGACCGTCACGCCGTAATTGGTGACATCAGCCGGAAGCTGAGACGCCGCCTGCGTCTGACGCATTTGTGTCAACACCAGATCGGTATTCGGATCGGTTTTCACGTCGTAGTTCACGATCAGGCGTGAGAGTCCATCGGCCGTCGAGTTCAGCGAGTACATGTAATTCATGTTGTCCACGCCGCTCATCTGTTGCTCGATGGGTGTCGAGACAGACTGCTCGATGGTCTGCGCATCCGCGCCTATGTAGTTGGCGAGCACTTGAATCTCAGGCGGGACAATATTGGGAAACTGGGCGACCGGAAGGATGGCGATCGTGACCGCTCCCACGATGACCATCAGGATCGCGATGACCATGGCAACGATGGGGCGGTTGATGAAAAACTTGGACACGGCTCACTCGCCTTTCGCCGACTCGAGCTGTTTGATTTTCACGGTCGAGCCGCCTTGCACTTTCTGCAACCCTTCCACAATCACGAGTTCGCTCGGTTTGACACCGCTTTCGATGATCCAGTCCTCGCCGACGCGCTCCCCGACGGTCACGGGCCGGATGCTCACCTTGTTGTCACTTCCTACCACCGCTAACTGATAGGCTCCTTGCAATTCGCTCACAGCTTTCTGGGGCACAAGCAGCGCGCCGTGCCTCACTTCCGCAGCAGCCCGCAGTCGCCCAAACTGTCCGGGACGAAGAATGTTATGGGGATTAGGAAAGGAGCAGACGAGCTGAATACTGCCGGTGGTTGTATCCACCTGGCGGTTGGTGAGCAGGCCGATACCCTTGTACGGGTAAGTCGATCCGTCAGCCAGAATCAAATCAAACGAAGGCCCGCCGGAAGGAACCTCCTTCTGCGTCTGGGCATTAATTCTCTCGGCAAAGTGCAGGTATTCCTGTTCGCTAATTGAGAAATACACTTTGATCGGGTCCATCTGCGAAACCGACGTCAGAACTGTCGTCGGGTTAACCAGATTTCCGATCTGCACCTGAGCGATTCCCGCGATGCCATCTACCAGCGATTTAACAGCGGTGAAATCCAGGTTCAGCCTGGCCTCTTCCACTTGCGCTTCGGCGGCCTTGACCGCCGCTTTGGCCGCGTGGTTCGCTTGTATATCGTTATCCAACTGGCTCTGCGCGATCGCGCGTTCTCTGGCCAGCGGAGTATCTCGGCCAACATCCATTTCGGTTTTGCCAAGCTGTGCCTGAGCCTGTGCCAACTGGGCATTTGCCTGGTCGAGTAGGGCTTGAAAAGGGCGCGGATCAATTTGAAAAAGAATTTGCCCCTTGCGCACAAAAGAACCTTCTTTGTAGTTTTGCGCGACGACGTATCCCGCTACTTGAGCTTGAATCTGTGCGTTGACGTAGCCGTCGAGCGTCGCCACCCATTCGCTGACAATAGGGACGTCCTCCTGCACAACCTTGGCGACTTCCACCTCAGGACTCGGAACTGCGGGTGCAGCGTTCGTTCTCCCGCAACCAGAGGCTAGAGATACCGTTGCTACGAGGAGAATCAGAACATCGCGAGACGTAGGGCTCAAACGAAGGGCGTAAACGGCCGGTGGGCAATGATGGCGTAGAATCCCCGCCTCATATAGTCGCCCGCTCCGCAACTTCGTTAACTCCGCCAGGATTTTGTTTGGCACGTCAATCCTTCCCAAAGCTCCGTCGCACCGTACTTATGCAATTCCTCTTCCAGACAATTGAGGCTTTAAACCACGGTCGTTCCTGCGCAAGTGGTCCACACCCCCGCACTAGCTGTGACCAAGCGTGAACAGTGGCAGGATCCTGACACTTAAGGTTTTCGGTCAGTTGAAGAACGGTTGCGCTTATGGGGCGCAGAAGAGGTCAGAGTGTTTGTGCCTCGTGGCGCTGCACTTGTTTTTTGCACGTTCGCCAATCAGCCCGCGGTTGACTCAAACGGGTAACCGAAACGGAGAGAGATGATGAGGCGGAGGGAAACTGTGCCAGTGGCGGATGCTTGCACCTTTCGTGGAGTGGCGCAACTCATCTGCCCGTGGATGGTGACCGAGGAACTCAAAACGTGCTAACAGACTCGGTTGCTGGACCGTTTATTGTTGAGTGCCTGTTCGACATCAATCTCGTCGGGCAGTCGGAGGATCCCGTGCTTTTTCATGCGGGCGACTAGAGTAGTGCGCTTCAAACCCAACCTCGCGGCTGCGCCATAGGGTCCTCCGACGACCCATCCAGATGCCTCTAATGCGCTCAAGATCAGTGTGCGCTCGGAGTCGCTCAGCTTTGTGGTCACAGGAAATCCAATGATCGAGGAACTGCGAGTTGGCAAAAGGTTAGGAATCACGCCGTTATTCGAAAGTATTACCGCACGCTCGATCACGTTCTGCAGTTCTCGGATGTTTCCCGGCCACGAATACGACCTAAAGGCGCGAACGAAGTCGTCTGGAATAGTATCTATGGGTCTCGCCAGTCGTCGGGAAAAGATTTCAACGTAGTGTTCCACTAGAGCACCGATGTCTTCGAGCCGCTCCCGCAGGGGCGGCACTGTGATGGGAAATACGTTCAGGCGATAGTACAGATCGCTGCGAAATTGGTCACGCTTCACCATC
>CAYOEH010000035.1:0-2817 GCA_964403025.1 uncultured Acidobacteriaceae bacterium
AAATCCCTACCATCAGTAAGGGAACCGCAGTAGTCGTTGTAGCGGACAAGTTCTGGACCGCCAAGCAGGCACGCGATCGGCTTTCCATCGATTGGGATTTCTCCGGAGTCGAACCGGCGGACACGGAACAGCTGCGGGCAAAATATAAAGAGCTGGCTGCCACTCCGGGCAATGTTGCAGTGACTCGCGGCGACCTCAGCGTGCTGAATGGCACCAGCACAGCCAGCCGGATCGAAGCCGAATACGAATTTCCCTACCTCGCGCACACTCCGATGGAGCCATTGAACACTACTATCCGGTTTGATGGCGATCGGGCTGAGGTTTGGGCTGGTTCTCAATTTCAAACTTTTGATCAAATGGCTATCGCCGAAACCCTCAGCCTGAAGCCGGAACAGGTGACCTTTCACACCGAGATGGCGGGCGGCGGGTTCGGGAGAAGAGCGACGCCTGATTCTCATGTGCAGCGCGAGGCGGCTTCCATCGCCAAACGTTGCAAAGGTATTCCCGTAAAACTCATCTGGACCCGCGAAGACGACGTGCAAGGTGGCTACTATCGCCCCATGTTCGCGCACCGGGTCGAGATTGGGGTCGGAGCGGACGGCATGCCTTTGGCATGGCGACATGTAATCGTAGGACAATCTCTTGTAGCGGGCACACCGTTTGCTGCCATGCTCATAAAGAATGGAGTCGACGAAACTGCGGTCGAGGGCGCCTCCGACAATCCTTACGAAATCCCGAACTTCACGGTTACAGCCCATCACCCCACGCCAAACGTCCCCGTACTGTGGTGGCGTTCTGTCGGGCACACCCACACTGCCTTCGTAATGGAAACGCTGGTCGATGAGCTCGCGAGTCGTGCGGGAGCGGACCCGATCGCCTATCGCCGGCAGCTGCTGAAACCGGATGAAAAAAGAATTCGCGGAGTGCTCGATCTGATGGACGAAAAAAGCGCCTCTTGGCGGAATCACCTGCCGGAGGGCCACGCCGCCGGAGTCGCCTGTCATGAGTGCTTCGGAACTAATGTTGCCTGTGCTGTGGATGTCTCGATCGAGAACAAGCGGCCGAAGATCCATCGCGTAACGATCGCGCTCGACTGCGGCATCGCAGTGAATCCGTTGACAATCGAGAGCCAGTTTCAGGCTGGTGTGAGCTTCGGCGTATCGCAGCTGGTGGCGAAGGGGGCGATTACTTTCAAGAACGGCCATGCGGAGCAGAACAACTTCGACGGCTACACTCCTCCGTACATAATCGACGCACCGGTTGCCGTCGACGTTCACATCCTTCCGAGCACGGAAAACCCCTCAGGATGCGGCGAACCACCCGTTCCGGTCATTTCCCCCGCCGTGGTCAATGGGTTGTTTCGCTTGACCGGCAAGCGGTATCGAACCCTGCCGTTGCTGAGTCTCTAAGCTGAGCGAACAGGTTCGGATGTATGGTCACCGAGTTGGTCGTGGCCGGACGACGCTAGTGCTGGCGCACAATCCGGAACCTGTCGGGGTTGCGAAACGGGCTTGTGTTGAAAGAAATGGTAGGCACGAGGAGACTCGAACTCCTGACCTCTACCGTGTCAAGGTAGCGCTCTAACCAACTGAGCTACGCGCCTACATGCAACGCTAATTGTACCGGGCTCAGCCGCTCCGGGCAATCCTGTGTGCTCGTCCGAACGACCGTATGAATGTAGAGACATGTGTCCCTGCCCGTCCATGCTGGTGTAGAGCGTACACTTCTGCCCGCTTCGTTGTCTGTGCAAGTGTAGGAGCAAGGCGTGGAGAAAGCCGCCCTCGGCTGTGCAATCGCGTGAAGCTCGACAAAAGGAGCGTCAACCCTGCGACTTCTTTACCGTCGCGCTCACCGTCCCCTTCGCCAATCGCGCCGAAATCTCATCCCCGGCCTTTGCTTTCGCAGCATCCTTCAACAATTTGCCGGAGGCATCGAAAACCAACGCATACCCGCGCTCAAGAATGGCCAGCGGAGAAAGCGCTTGCAGGGCCGTGTCCATTCTTTCGAGGCGAACTCTGCACTCGAGCAGCGAATTGCGGGCAGCCGAAACAATCGCCGTGGTTCGCGCGGCGAGGTCTTTTTTCATCCCAGCCAGCACGCGCCGCACATCATAATGCCGAACCGCCGCGGACAAGGCCTCGAACCGCCGCCGCTGCTTCTCGAAGACATCGCGCTGCGCATGGGCCAGCCGATTCACCAGATCGTCCAACCGCTGCTCGCGTCGATGGATCAGGTCCATCATGCGAGCAAATGCGCCATGCTGCGCCAACTCAGTCAAATTCTGCCGAGCCATGAGCAAGTGATAGCGCATGGCTTTTTCGAGCCGCCGATGCAGCCCTCCCAGTTGCTCATCCACTTCCTGCCGCGAGCGTATAACCAACTCCGCCGCCGCCGACGGCGTAGGCGCGCGCAGGTCGGCAACAAAATCAAGGATGGTGAAATCGCTCTCGTGTCCGACCGCAGAAATGAGAGGAATTTCGGAAGCAAAAGCCGCTCGCGCCAGACCTTCGTGATTGAACGCCGCCAGATCCTCCGCCGATCCTCCGCCGCGCGCCACGATAATCACATCCACACTGCGCGCCTTATTGAAGTAGCGAATCCCGGCCGTGACTTCAAGCGCCGCAGCTTCGCCCTGCACTTGCGCGGGGAAAATCAGAACGTTAGCCGTATCGTGCCGCCGCCGCAGAATGTTCAAGATGTCGTGCAGCGCGGCCGCCTGCGGCGAAGTCACAATCCCAATTCTTGCCGGCAGCGCTGGAATCGGTTTCTTCCGCGCCGAATCGAACAGTCCTTCTGCCTCCAACTTGGCCTTGAGTT
>CAYOEH010000036.1:0-2419 GCA_964403025.1 uncultured Acidobacteriaceae bacterium
TTTTCGCTTTCACGCCGGTTCGCCGCACGGGTTCTAGGAAGTGCGAGGCTTTTGCCATGTGCGAAGGCACGGGAGAAGCTTGAGGTAGCTTCGCGGAGCCAGTGTGGCGGCGAACCCGCCTAAGGGAGACGGCTATGGCCTACAAAATCATCGCTTCACAATGCACGAGCTGCAGCATTTGCGAATTCGAATGTCCCAATGCCGCGATTTCGATGAAGGGGGACACATTTGTCATCGATCCAAAGAAGTGCACCGAATGTGAAGGTTCCTTCGACCGGCCAAAATGCGATGAAGTGTGTCCTGTCCCCAACACCTGCGTCCCGGCCTAGCACTATGGCAGCCGTTCCAGGGTCAGTTAGGATGGTTGATGAATGAGGTCAGCGAGGCTTCTGATGGGCACGGCGGTTTCGTGCGTTGCCCGGCTCACCGCCACAAGCCGATGCCGAAACCGTGTTCTTGCCGGAAAGCTATGCCTGCTTTAGGGATTGGCGGGTGCGGCGCATTGCGCTTCCTCGGCTAGCATCACGCTCTTGCCAATGAGTGCCGCAGCTTGTCGCCAGATGAGGACAGTTTGCGGGTCACGACCGAAGATCCTCTGACTCAAAAGAACGGATTCCATGAAAATAATGATTCGTCGCTCTCCCGAGACCGGTCTTTCGATCTATGTGCCGAAAAAGGATCTCGAGGAGCCGATCATCGAATCCGAGCACGAAACACTATGGGGTGGTTGGATTCGTATCGCAAACGGCTGGGTGCTTGACCTTCCAGCAATGGCGCCCGATACGCAGCTGCCGATAACCGTCAATGCGCGCAAGTGCGGTGGCGGCGAAGAGGAGTCGTGACGGATGAATGCTCCCCTCCCCCCGCCGATTGAGATGTTACAGCAGGTAGACGCGGAAGCGGCGCTCGTCGCTCTCGCCGCTCCCTTGCGCGCCGGAACAATCGTTCCGTATCTCGGACCGGCCCTTGCTTCGTTGTCGAAGCCAGCTGCCCCGATGACGCCGGAGGCGCTCGCGGAGTTCTTCGGCACCAAGGTTGCGCTGCCACGCCGCGCCAAGGGCAATGCCTGGGCATCCGCCCAGCATATTGAGAGCATGAAGCATCGCTCGACCCTTTCAGCCCTGATGGCAGATGCCTTCGCTCCACCTGTCGAGCCAACGCCATTCCATCGCTATCTCGCTTCGCTCCGCCTGCCGATGATTGTCGACACGTGGTACGACGGGGCCATGCGTGAGGCGCTCCGTTCACACGGCGAGTGGGGGGAAATCCAAGGGATTACACGCGCGGGAATCGGTGAAAGCCGTTGGTATCGCTATTACGATGCGGCGGGGAGTGAAACAGACCGCGCCGCGGCGGAGACGTGGACGACGCTTCTGTACAAACCTCACGGCAGCATCGTTCCGTCCCGGAATTTCATAATCTCCGATGCCGACTATGTCGAAGTACTCACGGAAATCGACATCCAAACGCCGATTCCCGATCAGGTGAAAAACCGGCGCACGGAGCGGAGTTTTCTGTTTATCGGCTGCAGGTTTCACGATCAGCTCCTGCGAACCTATGGACGTCAAATCGCGAAGCGATCTGCGGCCACGCGTTATGTGGTCGTCGAGCCGGATGGCCTCACCAAGAACGAGGTCCGGTTCTTTGCAACTCAGGGCATGACGCCCATTGCTGTCCCGCTGGCTCGCGCTGTCGAGATCTTGCAGGAAGCGGCCTGAGAATTTCTGATCGTCACTTAAGAGCATGTCCCGGAAAAGTTGCTCGACTTTTTCGGTTCTGACATGCTCCAGCTCTTTGATTTTGAGCTGCGTCCTTATCGATCAAATGAGTCCATTTGCTGGGGACGCGCTCAAGGCCGTCAGCACCAGGATCGAACGGCTTTGCGCCGCGTTATTTCGGCATGCTTTCCGCCAGAAGCTTATACCTGTCGCTTTTCCAACATGGTTGAAATGTCAGTGCGTACATGTCTGCAAAACGACAGTCCAGCTTTGTGTGTAACTTATTGATTTTTCAAAATATTACGCCGTAGTTTGGAATGGCATGCGAGTTGCTGACAAGTATCTCAGAATTTGGAATACCGACCAAAAGCGGAGAGCGGATATGCAAGCGCCAGCACAGCACGAAGGGTTGAATGTCGGGGCCATCGCCACTGTTGATGAAGTGTTGCAGAAGGTTGCGGAGCACAAAGGCTGCGGTACGAGTGGTGGTAGCGGCAAGGCAAGTTGTGGATCGGCCGCAGGTCAGGGTGATCTGCCAACTGATATTTGGGAAAAGGTAAAGAACCATCCTTGCTACAGCGAGGAAGCGCATCACCACTACGCGCGCATGCATGTGGCCGTAGCGCCCGCATGCAACATTCAGTGCAACTATTGCAATCGGAAATATGATTGCGCGAATGAATCGCGCCCGGGCGTCGTCA
>CAYOEH010000037.1:0-1962 GCA_964403025.1 uncultured Acidobacteriaceae bacterium
CAGGGCTCAATGATCGTGAAACTCCAATGGAAGCCGAAGAAAAGCACGGAAGCGCCTTTCGTAGTCGATGTGCCCGATACCTTTAAGCAGGTTTTCGTGATGGAAAAGGACAACAAGAGATTTCCGAAAACCGGCGGCTGGGGATATGCTGTGTACAACTATGACGCCGCGGCGAACAAGTTCAGCGCCGACCCCAGCGCTCTTCAGGATTGCGGACAGACCTGCCATGTCGCCGTCAAGGCGAAAGACTACATCTTCCATCCGTACCAGAAACGCTGAGGCGCACCTCCCAACAAACGGGATAAAAGATGAAGGCGATTGTTGTCCACCAATATGGCCCGCCTGAAGTACTCAGGTACGAAGAATACCCGGATCCGGCGCCGGGGCCGGGCGAGGTGTTGGTACGAGTGGCTGCCGCCAGCGTGAATCCCGTCGACTACAAGCGACGCGCTGGATTAACCACGGAGTTTTATCCCCTCAAGTTCCCAGGGCTCATAGGGGTCGACGTGGCGGGAACCGTGATCAGGCTTGGGCCGGGAGTGGAAGGCTTCTCTATCGGCGACCCGGTGTTCGCTATGGCGGACGATACTTATGCCGAACTTTGTGTCGTGAAAGCCGCGATCTTGGCGAAAGTTCCCAAGGGGCTCGATTTGATAGAGGCGGCAGCGTTGCCGCTGGCCACGACGACTGGCAACCAGCTCCTCTTAGCCACGAAAGTCGATGTGGGCCAAACGGTTCTCGTCGCAGGTGCAGCTGGAAATGTTGGACGTTCGGCGGTATTCACGGCGAAGACGCGTGGGGCGACTGTCATCGCCGGGGTCTTGAGGAGGCAGATCGATGGCGCGAAAACGATCGGTGCAGATCAAGTCGTCGCAACCGACGATGACACCGTAATTGCGAGTCTTCCGCCACTCGATGCGGTGGCGGATACCGTCGGTGGGCGAACCGCCGAGAAGTTGATCGCCAAGGTCAAACCGGGAGGAGTCTATGCAACAGTTCTCAAGGCGCCGGACACCGCTGCGGAATACCCATCTGTAAGAGTGGTCGCAGTATTCTCGAAATTCGACAGGGCAACGCTCGAGTTCATGGCCGAAGCGGTGCGAGACGGCAAGCTGCTGATCCCTATTAGCTTGAAACTACCGCTCAGTGAAGCGGCCGAGGCGCAAGCGGCGGCAGAAAAAGGTGTCGGCGGGAAGATCTTGCTAGTCGCTTGACATTACTTTGCGAACAGAGGACACGAAAGGAAAATCGGAAATGAGCAAAGAATCCCAGTTATCAACGGGTAGCGTACAAGTTGAACAGAAGAGCTACGAGATGCCCCCGCGAGAGGGGATCAGCATCGCGCAGTTTCTCACCGTCGCCGACATCGAGCGATCGGCTCGCTACTACGAAAAGGTCTTCGGCGCTCGCATTCTGAGCTTGGGTGACGGCAACGCGCCTGGGTACCTTCAGCTTGCGAATATCTGGATGATTCTGAACGTTGGAGGCGGCCCAACCGCGGATAAGCCGACTGTAACGCTGAGTGTCCCCGACCCGAATCACATCAACAGCTTTATGAATTTCCGCGTTGCGGATATTCAAGCGTGCTATGAATTATGGACAAGTCGCGGAGCGGAGTTCATCACAGGGCCGATACCCAAGTACGGCGAAATTCGCTGCTACATTCGAGATCCCGACGGTTACATTATCGAGGTGGGACAGAGCACCGAACTCAAGTACGGCTAGCGCTCGGCCCGGATGGGATGCGGATTTAGACGGTTGCGGATGTTCGCTTGGGGCCTTCCGGGCTGCAGTGTCGAGCCAGCACTGTGGTCTTGATCGAAGCGTTCGCCGGTTGTGCGGCTAAGGTTGTTCTGGCCTGACCCGACAGTTAGTTTAATGAGGAGATAGAAATGAAGCTCTCGCAGATGTACCGAACCGCTTTGATCGCAACCATGATGCTGATCCTGTCGTCCGGACTCG